>NZ_CP109435.1 GCF_036227125.1 Streptomyces sp. NBC_01485 | reverse complement strand
CCGGAGACATGACGCGCCGTCACTTCGCGACGGAATGATGTTGGGTTGCTCCGCAACCCTCTTGAAGACGTTGAGAGTTGAACGTTACTCTCTGTTGTCTTTGTCCCCGTGGTCTCGGGTGCCGGCCTCGGGTGGGTCACCGTGCCGGCGGAGCGTGGCTCCCGGTCTGGGTGGCGGCCTGATCTTCTGTTTTCCCTGGTCAGAGGCTTAATGCCTCCGGTTTAAGGGGGTTTGTGTCTCTGGTCCGGGTGGGTCCGGGGCGCCCTCCGGGCTTCCCTGCCCCGGTCCGTTGTGGTTACAGTATGGCAGCAACGAGGGGAGGTTGGCAACTGGTGCCGCATCGTTGCTGTCTGACGGTACATCAGATCAATCGTCCATGCTTGGTTCTGAGTGGACTAGACCTCTTTGGAATTGGTGCGCATTCCGTTACGGGTTACATGGCGTCAGAAACTGATTCCGTTTGAATTGAGGGGGCGTCAGTCCCGATGGAATCCCATTAGAGGTTTGTTACGGGTTCCGGAAAGGACGCGTAACACGTAATGGAGTTGCGGGGAGAGAAAGGCAACCCGTAACAGGATAGGGCACGGAAATGAATTGGGGAATTGAGCGTCACGAATTCAGCAGCCGCCGTAGTCGACGGTACGCGCGGGACGGGTGAGGAGCGGGCGGCGGGAGGTGCCGCTGCTGCGGACGGGATCGGTGCGGCGGTCGCGGCGGCTGAGGTCCGGCGGTATGAGCGCTGGAGCGGCGTTCCCGCCGGGCTGGTCACCCGGACCCGGCTGGCCGACGCCGACCCGCCCCGGCGTCCCGGCGGTCCCGTCCGTGCCCGAGTCCGGGACTTCAACTGGCGGGGGAAGGCCGAGACGTTCGACCTGTACGCCGTCGCCGAGTCCGTCCCCACCGCGGCCACCGGCCGCCAGCTCGCCGCCGCGGCGCAGCGGCGGGCGGTCGGGCGGGGGTGTGAGGGGTGCGGGGCCGTTGGTCAGCTGCCGCTGCTCGAGCACGACGGGCGGCGGGTGTGCGCGGCGTGCCGGCATCTGGCGCGGCTGGCCGAGACGCACGAGGCGCTGCGGGTGCGCAGGGCTGAACTGGGCCGGTGGGCTGGGGCGTTGCTGTCGGAGCGGCTGGCGGTGGTGTGGGTGGAGCTGACCGCGGCGCCGTTGACGGGGTCGGGTCGGGCGCGGCCGCCGCTGGCCGGGCGGGTCCAGGTCGCGGACGAGACGGGCCTCGTCCTGGAGGACGTCCTGGTCCGTCTCGCCGGGCCGCGGACCGGCGGGCGCCGGCGGACGCGGTCTCAGCGGGTGAGGGGGCGGGGCGGATCGCGCGGGCGCTGCAGGGGCGCCGGCGGCTGGTGTGGGGGCCGCTCGGGGACGTCACGGCGCGGCTGGCGGTGCTGGGGCATCCCACGGACCTCCACCGCGCCCTGGCCGTGCCCTCCGGGCACGGGATCCTCTGGCCGGACGACGCCGCCTCCCGCTACGCGCAGTGGCGCGGCGGACTCAACCCCGCCACGCGGTGCCGCAGGGGCGGCTCTATCGGCTCAGCGCGGCCGGGGGGCCACAGATTGTCCCGCTGAATCGTCTGGAGGCACCGTTACGTCCGCTCCCCCGCTCACAGCCGAGCCCACCGTCGCCCGCTGCGGCCGAGGCCACCTCCGGCAGGCCCGGTGCGGGCGAGGCGGCGCCGACACGGTCGTAGGTGGGTTGCTGGCGGTTGCGGCGGCTGAAGTTCGGCCCGAGTAGGCCGGTGCCCGGGTTGCGTGTGTGGTTGTGTTCGCTCACGGGGACATCGTCGGCGGATCGGGCATCGTCGACAACCCGCTTTCGCAGGCGTACGCCCCGGTGGGGCCTGCGAGATGGTGCGGTTGTTTCACGGGTAGGCGGTGGGTGGCCAGGCGGTCGGGAGGGCGTGCTCTTCGCCGCTTCCCGTCCAACGGCCCGTGATGAGCCAGAGTTCGTAGTGCAGGAGCCAGGCCGAAGCCCACGGCACGATGGTCTGGGAGAGGAACATGTGGTCGTTCCACTCCCCGGGCAGGTACAGGCACAGGTCGCCGCTGGCGTAGACGTGCGGGAGGTGTGTGGCGTCCGGGTGCAGTGCCAGTGGCGGGTCGGTGATGCTCACACGGGGGTTGCCGCGGTGGCGATAGGCGATCCTGACCGTGTAGCGCCTGCTGACGGGGGTGGGTTGCAGGGTGAGGTTGCAGACGAGTTCACCGCCGCGCAGTGTCGTTTCGGCTGTGGGGACGGCCGCTTTGACGGCGGCCATCTGCCGGGCGAGGTTAATCGCGCGCGTCGGTGTGCTGGCCATGGAAGGTCTGGGGGCGCCTGCGCGGGCCGGCGGTGGTGGTGGAGAGCAGTCCCGTGGTGCTCATCCGCTGCTGGGTGGCCGTGTTCTTCATGCGGTTCGCGTAGCGGGTGAAGGAGTGTTGGAGGGGGCCGGGGTCGAAGGATTTGGTGAGGTGGGAGTAGACGGTGTCCAGGCCTTCGGAGTGCATCAGGGACAAGTTGTCCATGGTCTCCGTGAGCTCGCCGAACCACGTGTTGAAGGCCTGGCGCCGCTGAGGGTATTCGTTCCACTTGTCGGTGAAGTTCTCCTCCTTGTGGGCGGGGTTGGCGACCCACCACTGGCCGTTGCGCCGTTCGATGAAGCCGGGGATGGCGGCGAGTACGTTGCGCAGGGCAGTGAACAGGTCGTCCTCCCCGCGGTAGGCGCGGCCGGCGAGGGTGGTGAGGAGGATGGACGGCGGACGGTTGTCGGTGTCGTCGGCGAAATAGGTCATGCAGTGCCACTTCAGGACCTGTACCAGGCGCTGGAGGGTGCTGCGGATGTGCCAGACGGGCACGTCCGCGATGCTGGCGCGCTTCTCAAGAAGGGCGTGCGAGAGTTCGGAGCGGGCGCTGAACCAGTCCGCGTAGCCGATCGGGTTGCCGTGCTGCCACTTGTACAGGTTCTTGTCCGTCAAGAGGATGCCGTGGGGCTGGTGTTCGTCGTCCGGGATGGCAGGCAGGACGTCGAGGTGGAAGCCGGTGTATCCCAGGGTCCAGCACCGGCGGCGGGATTCCAGGCTGCTGGGGCCATCACTGTGGCCCTGCTGCTGCTTCCAGGACCGGTACGCGATGAGCTGGTCGCCCACTCGCTGCTTGAGATCGTCCTGAGTGGTGCTGGTCTTGTGCAGCGGGATGCGGCAGACGAGATCGATGTCGTACTCGCCGGTGGGTGTCTGGGGGCGGACGACGGTCCCGAGGAGGAAGGACCCCTGCGAGTAGATCTTGTAGTCCGGGCTCTCGTGCAGGCCGAGCCAGCTGCCGACGTCCATGTAACGGCGAACGGCGGTGTCGTAGAGGTCCGGGGAGATGTCGAGGGATTCCACGGCGCCGTCGAGCAGCATGGACAGCATCTGTTCGAGGGAGTCGGTGTCGGCCTCCCCCGTCGGGTGGAGCGTGTTCACGTCATTCCTCGCGGGTGGGGTGGCAGGGCGTGTAGGCGGGGGCTCGGTGGTCGCAGAAGGTGCGGTGGATGGCCGGGGAGACGTCGCGGCTGATGTGGCCTGCCAGTCCGGAGAGGGTCTGGGTGTCGATGTTGTCGAGCGCGACGGCTCCGGTGGGGACGGTCGGGTTGAGGCGCAGGACGTTGTCCTTGCCTATGAAGTGGCGCACCTGTTTGGCGGCGCTTTCGCTCTGGGCCCGCATGAGGACCTCGACGGCGTCGCCGGCCCAGGGCAGCAGGCCGCCGCGGTCGAGGCGGCGGTGGCGGCTTCGGACGTCGGTGGTGGTGCCGAGGCTGAAGACCTTGATGGCCTCGAGGGGGACGGACAGCGGTCCGACGGCCTCGGTGAGCGCGACCATGGTGGGGTTGTTGGCCCACACGCCGCCGTCGACGAGGCGGGCCCCGTCCAGGGGCATGCCGGGCAGGTAGGTGGGTGCGGCGGAGGTGGCGAGCGCTACGTTGACGGCCTTTTCCCGCCAGTCCCGTTTGAGGGTGGGCAGGTGCGGGGTCCGGAAGAGGTAGACGTCGTCGGCGGCGATGTTGTAGGAGGTGATCACCAGGCGTTTGGTGCTCTCTCCGAAGGTCCGCTCGCCGAAGACGTCGGTGAGCGCCGCCCGCAGGGGCTCGGTGCTGTACTTCGCGCGCACAAGGTGGCGCAGGCCGCGCATCCTGGAGCGGTCGCGGAAGATCCGCGGGCCGTGGTCGGTGTAGAAGGCGAGGATCTCGCGGGGTGTCAGGCCCAGGCCGAGGCCGAGGCCGATGATCCCGCCGGTCGAGGTGCCGGCGATCAGGTCGAAGTGGTCGGCGATGCGGATGTCGAGGTCTTCCTCGAGTCGGGCAAGGACCGCCGCGGAGAACATGCCGCGGAAGCCGCCGCCGTCCAGGGCCAGGATCTGGAAACGCTCGGTCAGTGCAACCGCCCCCGTCACGCGGATCGTTGAAGACCCGCTGCCGGTAGGAGCGGATCTTCCCTGTCGGGACTACTTAATATCACAGCATGGATTTCCGCGTATGTTTCTGCGTGTGGGTCGTAGGGTCATGTCGGGCCACGCCGTCCCCGGAGCGTGCGGGGCCTGCGCGATCCGCCAAGATGTGGAGACCAAGATCGGGCAGGGCAGGCAAGGGGAGACATGAGCACGCAGGTGTTCGAGAGGGCACGGCTGCGGACCGCCCGTGAACTGGCCGGGCTGAGCCAGACTCGGCTCGCTCGCGAGGCCGGGCTCACGCCGGCAGCCATCAGCCAGTTCGAGAGCGGCGCCGCGCGCCCCAGCCCGGAGACGACCGGCGTGCTGGCCCGCGTCCTCGCAGTGCCGCCAGCGTTCTTCGGCGAGGCGATGACTGGCAGCCACGACGGCTTCTTCCGCTCGTTGCGACGGACCTCGGTGACCGACCGCCGCCGCGCCCGGGCGATCGCCTACGTTGCCCACGATCTCGCCGTCCACGCATCCTCGGTGGGCCGCTTCCGCGCCGCGGACATGCCACGCCTCCCGGTGAGCAGCCTGCAGGCGCGGCGGGCGGAGATCGAGGCGGCGGCGGCCCGGGTGCGGTCGCTGTGGGGGCTTCCTCCTGGGCCGGTATCGAACGTCGTGGAACTGCTGGAGGGACACGGGGTCGCCGTGACCCGGCTGCCTCTGGACAACCACGATGTGGACGCCTTCTCGCTGCCGTTTCCCGACCACCCTGTCGTCGTCCTGAGCAGCGACAAGAACGACCGCGCCCGCGCCCGGTTCGACAGCGCGCACGAACTCGCCCACCTCGTCCTGCACGGCGAGCAGATCTGGGGTGTCAAAGAGGTCGAGACACAGGCCCACCAGTTCGCGGCGGCCTTCCTCATGCCCGCCGACGACATCCACGACCAGCTGCCGACCACGGTGGACTGGCCGACCCTGTTCCATCTCAAACAGCACTGGCAGGTCTCGCTCGCCGCCCTGCTCATGCGGGCGCGGACACTCGGACGCATGAACGAGAACGTCTATCTCACCGCCATCAAAGCGGCCTCCGCCCGCGGGTGGCGCCGCGTCGAGCCGGTCCCCCTCGGCCGGCCGGAGCAGCCCACGCGGCTGCTGGCCTACCTCGCCTCCACCGACAGCGCCCCCGCCCGCTCCGTCCTGCCGCCCCAGATCGTGGAGAGCCTGCAGACCGCCTCGGCCACCTGACCGGCACTCCCTAGACTTCCGGCGAATCGCGAGGAATCGGCAGGCGGCCGCACCGGACCTTGTGGGCCCGGTCCCAGATCCGTGCGCCGAGGTCGTACCCGCAGCCTGGAGGCCTTGCCCTACGCGCCTGCCCCACCCGTGCGGGACGGCTCCCCGATGCGTTCCTTGTACCTGCGGGCTTCGCTGGCCAATTCGCTTCCTGCCTCGCTCAGTTCACGTGGTCGGCCGCTTACCGTACGCAGGTGTAGGACGTGCTCGACGACCTGTGTGTCGTCCAGCGAGTCGAGCCATGCCCGGACTGTTTCCGCCTCGGGCCGTTCCGTGAAGAAAGCGAGGAACTCGACGAGACCAGCGCGGCCGGTGATGGCCGCGATCCTGTCCCGGCTCCGGACGACGGCGGGTGTGCGATCCGCCGTCGCCAGGGCGGCGCGTATGTCCCGGTGTCCGACGGTGATGTCGAGGTGCGGTGGCAGCGGGCTCACGTCGTGGCGGCCGGTGATCAGAACGGGGATGGCCACGGTGCGTACCCATGCTTCGAGAAGCTCCAGCTCGTTGGCGGCGATGGCCCACACACGGGTGTGGGGCCGCTGCAGGGACACGGTCGGCCATACGGAGAAGGGGATGCGGGCGCCACGCGGCGCGCTGGCAAGGACGTCACCCTCCCGCAGGGGCAGTCCATCACCCGGCTGGGGCCCGTGTTTGAGGGGGAGAGCGACAGTCAGGTCGCTGTGCGGATCGTCGGGGTGCACGGCGCCGAGCCGGGTCGCCGCGACAGCGGGAGTGCGGTGCTTGGCTACGTTGGTGTAGACGGCGAGGAGCCGCAGCGGATGCTCGTCGGGGGTGCGGCGCTGGAACGGCTGCAGCCGCTCGATGCGCTGAGCGAGCGGCGTGCCGACATTCAGCGGCGGAAGCTGCCGTCGCCTGCGGTTGCCGAACCAGTGGGCGAGGGCAGCGGCGTCACACGTGGCCGGCATCTCCACACTCTTCGCCTCCTCATCCGTCAGGGGGCGTCCGAGAGCGGTCTCGACCTCCGCGTACAGGGTGTGTTCCAGCGCGGCCCGCAACTGGGTGAGGGCGTCGGCCACGAGCCGGGGGATCGCCTGCGGGAGCGGAGCGACCTCCTGGACCACGACGTCCACACGGTCACCGTTGCTCACTTCAGCGAACGTGATCGTCCCGTGCTCGGTGTAATCGTGTGTCAGCCGCAACAACCGCTCGATCGTGTGGTCGACGTGAGCCAGCGTCTCCACCACATGGAGTTGGTGGTCGGGCAGCCAGGAACAGTCCGCGTCGCGCAAGCTCATGCAACGACCCTAGCCACCGAACTCCCCGACCTTCCCGTCCCTCTCGCATCCATGCCGTACAGCAGCCGCCTGCAGTCCGCGGTGCTCGCCCTCCTCCCTGCCGTTCCTGAGTCCGCGCGTATGACCTGGCGCTGCTCCCACCAGCCGCCATTGATCTACCAGGCGTCGGCGGCGAGCGCTCTACAGCGCGCTTCCGCGTTGTTGGGGGTGGCCTGGGTTCATGCCCGGGTTGCGATGCCCGGACGCGTTCGATGCCCTCGCCGGGGAGGACACCGGACCTGAAGGACAGCGTGGAGAAGTGATTGCCGACCTGAAGGCCGTAGCGCTCGCCGGGGTTGAGCGGGTCAAGACAGGTTCGCAGCCCCGTGAGGAACGCTGGGGCCTCGTTGGTGCGGGGGACGGATTGCGGGTACCCGTCACCAAAGTGGCCCCTGTCGTGGACGGGGATGGAGTTAGCGCCGTCGTCGCTGCCACCAGCGCTGTTGTACACCGGCTGAGGCGCTGGCTGTTGCGCCGTGGTCGGCGTGGGCGAGCGAAGCGGTGAGGGTGACGGGCGAGTTGTCGCCGGTGGTGATGCTGATGTTCTGAACGGCCCTGTGGACCTGCTCAGGGGTAGGCGTGCCGGATCCGGCCGGCATCGTGGAACGCAGTTCGGCGACGAACTGCGTGAGGCGAGTGCGGACTTGGTCGAGGATGTCGTGCAGGACGGAGGGAGAGACCGCCCAGTACAGGTCGTCGATGATGATGGCTCGGCTGCGGTACTTTTCCATCGCGCTCATCAGCGTGCGCAGTTCGGCCGCACCGGGAAGGCTGAGGTGGACTGCCTGGCCGGGCGGGGTCCGTTCGATCAGGTTCTGCAGCTGGCCGACGCCGTACGGGATGGTCACTTCTTCGTTGATCGTGCCCCGTGTGATGTCGGGGAGGTGCAGGGCGCTGATGGTTTCACCGTGCCGTTGCCAGGTCAGCGAGTGTGAGTCGGCCTGGATGGGCGCGCGCGGGCGCCGGTAGTCCGGAACGCTGGAGGCGGGTTTGCCTCCGTAGCCCTCGAGTTCGCTGAGTGCCCATTGCTTCAGGGGCTGGGAAACGGCGTGGCCGCCGATGACGAGCGCGAGGCGCAGCAGTCCGGCAAGCGGGACGGTGTCGTCGAGGACGCCTTGTTCCAACTGCTCCAGGGGCTGCGGCCCCTGGCGTGTGGACTCGGTCATCTACCCAGCGCAAGGTAGGCGACGACGACACTGGCTACTGTTCCCACAGCGCTGACGGCGCCCCAGAAGATGCCGCTGCGATACCACGGCGCGGGCGTGGCCGCGGCGCTCTGGTCTGCCGGTGTCGGCTGGCCGGCGCTCGCGTGGCCGCCGTGGGAGGCGTGCGCGTAGGGGGCGTTCACCGTGACGGGTGAGTTGTCGCCGGCGGTGACCTGGACCGAAGGGCCTGGCTGGGGTTCCTGCGGTGCGGGCAGATGGCCTCTTCGGCTCATGATGTTCATCAGCTCCTTGTAGCCGTCGAGTACGGTATCGCGGGCGTGGGAGAGATCGCGCAGGGTCTGGGCGTACTGTTCGGGGTCGGTGCGCCGCCACTCCGGCGGGACCTCGGTGTATGCGGCGTCGTGGTCGGGGGTGAAGGTGCCGTTGATCTCGTCGACGAGACGGGCCAGAGCTTCCATGAAGCCCTGATGTGCCGCTTCGAGTTCCGGGTCGACGAAGTCGATGACATCGCGCTGTAAGGCTTCCAGGGCCGTGTCGACGCCCTCGGCGACGAAGTCGGGGATGCGGCGCATCGGCATCCGCCGGGAAAGCTGGACCAGCCAGGCGGCGTCCGCCGGTACCGCTTCGGCTACCCGTGCGGCCTTGGCCCGGTCTGAACCTGTGGCCGTCACCGATACTCCCTCTCGGTAGGCCGCCGCGACGAAGGCTTCCAGCGCCTGCCTGACGGCGTCGGTGTGACGGGTGAAGGCTATGTCGTCGAGAGCACACAGACGCTCCGCGCTGCTGAAGTTCTGCATGTGCAGGTCGAATTGGGCATCGGCGGCAGCCCTGACTGCCGCATGGAGGGACTCGGCCGCCACCGTGACATGAGGGGCGGCCGCCAGTCGCACCTCACGAAGCCGATCCTCCAAGTTCAGGACCGCCACATCCGTGTGAGCAACCGACTCCGGTACAGGCGCATCGGCCGACGGGGCGGGAAACGCCAGCCAGCCGCGGGTAAGAGCCCCTCGGCTTGCCTGAGCCGCCTGCAGAAACGTCGCGTTGTGGCTCATGGGCGGCCTCCCTCGTCACATTGTGATCGGTTGATTCTGCTCCACAGCAGACTCCGCTGTTGCGCGGAGGCACACACGCGACGGCGATGCCCGTCGCCACGCGCGCAGGGTCTCCCGCCGAGAGGCATTCGGGGTTGCTGCGAGGAAACGCCAGGCGAGGTGGCGCGCGTTCTACCCACCGTCAGCGCCATGATTACGACAACTGCGCGGCAGGACCAGCCGAATGCGCTGGGGCGAGTTCCGCGGCATGCCAGCACAGGTCAAGGCGTTGTCACAGCAACTGGCCGGCGGCACACGGTCACAACGTGCCAACACATCACCGGCCCGCGCGACGCGTTCCGTGCCGACGGCGGCACCCTTCCGCTGCCGCCCGCCGCACTCCGGGACCCCGACGAAAACAGGCCACTGCTCAACCAGCGCTCTGCCATGATCTTCCTGCTCGCCGTACTCGCCGGCCTCGGCGCCGGCCTGCTGACCATCCTCGCCACGAACACCTGGCCGGTGGCCGTCCCCGCCGGCGCGGCAGCAACCGCCGCCGCAGTCCTCTTCTTCGACCGGATCATCGAATAGGCCCGTGTGATGCAAGCGGGAAGGCCGTTGCCGCCCTGCGGGTTCACCGGGCACATCGGCGGCCCGCTCCTGCCCGGCACGCACGGGCCACACCGACACCGAACACCACCGAACGTCCCTGCACAGCGCCGGGGACGGACGGTTCACCGGGTCCTGCGCCAGCTACTTTGCGGGACAACCGCCGCTCGAGGACGGGCCGGTCTGAACTGCGGCTGCGCGGGCGGGTGTTACGGGTCGGGTCGGACCCGTAACACCCGCCCGCACACTGCTGCGAGCAGTCAACGGTGCGGCCACGGGCGGGTCCTCAGCCGAGGTACCGGCCCAGCAGGACAGCACCGATCAAAGCGGCGAGAACACCCCCAGAAGGCAGACGAAGGTCATGAAAGGACCGTCGCACCGGCGGCGCGGTGGCATCGGGACACTCGCCTTCAGGCGCCGAGGCCGACGTAGGAGACGTAGGTGTAGGCGCCCCAGTCGGAGTCGAGCTCGGTGATGATGTCGTCCCAGATTTCCTCGAGTTTGCCTTCGTCGCTGGCTTCCATGGCGTCGACCGCGTCGTCCCAGATGTAGCGCACTGCGGGCAGGGTGCGGTGCGCCTGCTCGCCTTCGAGGTTGGGGCGGCGGGCGTGTTCGTCGACCAGGGACTGGTCGACGGGGTGGATCTCGACCGCAGTGCCCTTTCCCTGGTTGTTGAGGTGCTGCTTGAAGGCGCCGAGGTTGTCCAGGATGCGCTGGGTGCGCAGGTTCCAGTACGCGGTGTCGACGAGCTCGAGGTTGGCCGGGTTGGGCTTCTGGGTGCCGGCGAACCAGTTGTTCAGGGCACGGGACTTGACGGTGATTCCTGCCTCGCGCATGGCCTCGACTCCGGCGTCGCTGTTGAGGTACTTCAGGCGCGCCTTGAGGCCGCGGGGGGTGGTGACGGGGGACTTGATGCCGCCTTCGAGGATCTGGCGTTCCAGGGCGTCTTCCAGGGCGCGGCCGAGGGCTTTGCCGCCGCGGACGTTCTCGAGGGAGCGGTTCGCGCCGTAGGTGCCGAAATTCTTCCAGCCGCTGTCGTCGTACGGCATCGGTTAATTCCCCCCGAGGGTGTAAAGGCGCTTCACCTTCATCTGGGTGGGCTTGCGGCCCTCTTCCCAGACCTTCTTCCAGTCGCCTCCGGCGACGTGGAGTTCGTCAACGCCGGATACCTGGACCAGGATAAGGCCCCCCTGATGGGCTTTCCATCCTTTCAGCCAGAGGCTTGCGAAGGCCTGTGAGCGGATAGTGTGGACCCACTCGGGTCGGCGGAGCTCTCGGTTCTTTCCTGATTCACCGATCGTGGAGGTGAAACGGGAATACATGGCCTTGACGTATTCCTCGGTGGCCGAGTCCTCGTTTTCGATCGCGGTCTGACGGGCCTGCTGCAGGACGCGGCGGAATTTCTCCAGGAGGGCTTCAGAGGTGCCGGAGGTCCACGATTCCAGGATCCGGGGCGCCTCGCTCAGTTTGAGTTCATGGCAGCGCATCAGGAGGCGGACGGTGGCCTCGTCCAGGAGGTAGGGGCCGGGCTCCTTGCGGTTGCCGATCGGGTTGGGCAGGTGGGCGTGGGGCCATACGAAGTGGTCGACGCGGTGGATCCCGGCGCGGCGGCGGTCGTAGCCGCCGTTGGGATCGTGCTTGAGTGCGCCGATGGGCAGGTGCGTCTTGAAGGCGGACAGGTAGGCCGCGTTGGTGTCCAGGCCGACCACCTCCAGCGGGTGGTGCTCCCCCTTCTTGATGGCCTCGTAGAGGGGGGCGTTACGCCATTTATGGCGGCCTTCCCAGATTCCGTCAGCCTCGCCCTGTCCGGGTTTCGAGAGGAAATCCAGAGCGGGCGGATAAACGGTGTGGACGTAACTTGCGCCGACCCGGGTGAGTTTGAACAGGGCCATGGAGTCCGGCACGGCTTTCTTCTGCAGCATCTTGACCGCGGCCTCGATGTCGCCGTGCGTCTCGTCGAGGGCCTGGTCGACCGCGGCGCTGATCTTGTTGAGGAAGTACGTGTAGTTCCGGCCGCCGGTGCCGGGAGTGTCCTCGGGCGGAGGCGTGTCGTCGCTGAACGAGGCCGACGGCGCCTCCAACACCACCCCCTCGACCACATGCCGGGCCGGATCGGCCGTACCGGGCGCGGCACCGGAGACCTCGGCGGGAGTGGGGCCTGCCTCCGGCGTGCCGGTGGCAGGGGCCGGCTGCGGCGCCGCCGACGTCGCCGGTGCTGGGGCGGTGGCGCTGGTGGAGGTATCGCGGTGAGCGGCGGTGAACGCAGCCAGCGCGGCTCCGAGCCGCTCCCCTTCCGGTGTGGTCGGCACCGACGGGCGGCGGGTGGCGAGGCCGTCCAGGGCCTGACGCAGCCCGGGCAGTTCACTCTCCCGGGCGGGCGCGGTGGAGGCCTCGCGCAGCGCGGCAAGCGCGCCGGCCAGGCGGGCGGACAGGCCGCTCCGGGCGCCGGAAGTGAACGGCAGTGCAGCGCCGAGGAGTTCGGCCTCCACGACCGCGAACCCCTCGCCCACGTCCGCCGAGACGGCCGGCGCGGGACCGGGCTGCAGGGCGACGCCCGGAGCGGCCTCGGCGGCCGGGCCAGCGGTGGCCTTCTCGCCCTTGCCGTCGACGAACGCGTGCGCGGCCTTCGGGTCCCGCGGGCGGGCGGGCGCGTCGGTGAAGCGGGCGCACGCGACTTCGGCGCGCAGCGCCACGGTCGTCAGCTCGCCGAAGTCGCGTTCGGCCACCGTCACCTGGGCGTCGTTGCCGGTGCGGGTCAGGGTCAGGGTGACGTGCGCGGCGTCCAGCGCGGCCAGGGCGTCGGGGTCGGCGGTGTCGAGCACGGCCACCACCGGCACGTTCCGGGTGCGGGCCAGATGTGCCAGCACCCGGGCCGCCTCCGGCAGCGCGGGACCGGACAGCGGGATGAACGGATCGGCCGCGTGCTGGAAGCGGTCGACGACGACCAGGGCCAGGCCCTCGACGTAGGGGGCGGTCTCGGCGATCGCCTCGGCGCTCAGGCCGGTGCCGTCGTCGACGTGCAGGTCGGCAGCGGCCAGCCGGGCCTGGACCGCGGCCGCGGCCTGCTGCTCGTCCTCGGTCAGGGCGCCCGTGCGCAGCCGCCGGTAGTCGAGCCCGGCCTCACCGGCGATCACCCGCAGTGCCACAGCCGTCCGCGACGGGCCCGACGCCGCGTACAGCACGGGGAGTTGGCGGGTGAGGGCAATGTGCCGGGCAGCATGCACGGCCAGGAGCGAGCCGCCCGCGTGCGGCTCGGCCGCCACCACCGTCAGCACCCCCGACGGCAGACTCCCCAGCGCGGCATCCAGGGCGTGCAGACCAAACCCGAACCGCGGCACAGCCGACGGCGCGACCGCCTCCGTCAGGGCCAGCCCGGCGACCTCTCCCAGACCGTGCAGCCGGTGCAGCCCACCACCCGCGGACGGGACCGGTGGGGGGACCTCGGCCGTTCCCGCTGACGGCGCCGTACCGTCCACACCCCGACCGGCGACGGTGTCCCGGCCGCCGATGGCTTCCTCAGCGGCAGCGTGGCCGGCCGACGCAGCCCCGGCGTCCCGGCCGGCCACGGCGGCGTCGGGCCCGACGGAGTCCGAGCCGGCATCCTGCAGATCCGCAGTGCGGTCGGCGGCTGCCAGCGGCGCGGGTACAGGCGCAGCACCGGAACCCGCCGAGGCCGCGACCGCGGCCTCGGCAACACCTTCGCCAGAGGGCGGGACGGCAGGGTCGGCTGACGCGGACACATCGGCTGACGCGGTGTCCGCGACGTCGACGGCAGGTTCGGCGGAGGCCTCGGGCGCAGCGAAGACCTGGCGGGCAGCGGGCAGGCCCTTTCCAATGGCCTCATGGGCCTGGGGCGCTGCGGACGCACCGGACGGGAGATGCGCGGCGTCCGCCCACGCTGCGGCCGGCGCGGGCGGTGCGGGCGCGCCGCCGACGGGAACGGCAACCAGTGCATCGCCGGGCGGGACCAGGGCAGCGTCCACCAGGACCGCAAGCGGCGTCGTACGGTCCAGCAGCACCTGCGGCACACCCGGCACACCCGGCCGGCCAGCCGCGTCGATCACCCGGTCTCCCAGCTTCGGACGCGCCGCCGTCCGCGCCCACGACGGCCACCCCACCAACCGCGCCCGCGAGGCGGCATCCAGCCGGCCCACCGGGATCAGCGCCACACGATAGGTACGGTGCGTTTTCCCGTCACGCTTGACCACCACCGTCATCCGGCCCTCGTCACGCGCCGCGTCCACCAGCTCATACAGCCGGTTCCGCGCCTCGGTCACCCCCAATACCTCCAGCCCCTCAACCGGCATCGGCGCCGCGGCGGACGGCTCGACGGCACCACCGGCCCCCTCCACTGCGGGCTCGGCTGCGGACGGATCGGGGACAGCGGAGCGGGCAGACATCAAGATCTCCAAACACGAGAAGCGGGACGGCCCGAGCACGGCCCCGAGCCCACCGGCAAACCACCGACCGCTGGACACGACCACGCCCCCGCCTTCGAACCAGCAGCGGGCGGGCGGCGGACTCAGTCAAGACGGGCAGGACACAGCAACAGACACAACACACCTAGGGCGCACCCAGTTGACCCGGGCCGCCAGCAGCAAGCCCCACCCTACCCAACCCGTAACGAAACCCGCCACGCAACTCCGGCATCGACACGTAACGACAAGAGAGGAAAGGGGCGTCGTGACGGGCGCAGGGGAGAACACGTAACGCATTGCCGAGGGGACGCGCGGGGCGGGCCAACGCCGACGTCCGGCAGACGACTCGGGCGAAGGCGGGCTGCAGCGAGCCGCCCATTACCTTGTGGGTCATGCCGGAACGTCGGCGCCGAGCCTGGCAGCAGCCCGACCCGGGCCGCATCTCGGCTATCACCACTACCTTCTTCAAGGTCCCGCATGGGGCTCCGGAAACAGGAAACGGCATAGGGGACAGCTGTGGCAGCAGGAGCGTTGCGGACCGTGCCGCTGGCCGGGGAACTGACCGCGTCGCTGATCATCCGGGTCGCAGCCCGCTACGGTCTGGCGGCCGGGAACGTGCTGCGACTGTGGACGTGCCGTAACTTTCCTGCGCGGCACGACGGCGGCGGCGTGCGGGCCGATGCGGAGGTCGTGCTCAACGATGCGGGTCGGCGTGTGCTCGCCGAGTTATGCGGGGTGGAGCCCGCGGTGCTGGCGCGCGCTTTGCCGGCCCTCACCGTGGACGACCCCAAGATCAGCACCGGCGGAGAGGCCGCCGTGGCGCAGGTGCGGTGGCGGGCGGCGGGCTCAGTGGTAGGACCGGCCGCGTTCGGCTGTCGGCTGTGCACCGCGCGGCGCACCGGACAGGCGGTACGTGCGGTGCGGTACGTGCCGCGCTGGCAGCGGGTCTGCGGCCGGCACTCGCGCTGGCTGCTGGACGCGGACGCCGACCAGCCGCTGGAACACCTCGATCTGCGGGGCATACCGGAGGTGGTGGCCGCGCAGCGGCAGTGGCCCTCGGTGGCGCGGCGTGCGGTGCGGGCCGGAGTAGTACCGGAGCAGGCGTTCGCGGTGGCGCATGCGGTGGTGGCCCGCTGGTGGGAGGAGGCCCTGTTCTGGGACCAGGAGGAGATCTGGCCGCGCCGTCTGCACCAGCTGGCGGGCGGCAGCGTGGGGGCAGAGCTGGAGTGGTGGCGGATCGTGGGCCGGGACGCGGCTGTCTTCCCTGAGGTGGTGACCGTCGCCGGGGCGCTGCTGGAGCCGGCGACGGCCGAACTGGCCTGGAGCGCAAGCGGCGGGAAGCGGCCGCGGGCACGGGACGCCAACGATCCGTTCTGCTCCTGGCTGGGCGAACGGGTGGGCCGGACATGGCTGGGGCCGTTGGCCTCGGCCGATTACGGCAGCCCGCTGAGCAACTGGACGGGGGCTGTCGTGCGCACACGACGCGGTGGGCCCGAAAGATGGCGGGATGCCCCGTGGCGGCTGAAGCGTGAGCTGCAGCCCGCGGCCATGGCCGGCCAGCTGCGCGTGCGGGCGGCAGAGCGGCAGGCGGGCGGCTCGGGCACCCGGTGGCGCGCCACCGTGCCCGCGGAACACCGCCTCCGCATCACCCAGTTGCTCGACGAGAGCCGGGAGCAGCTGGCGCAGCTGCGCGGCGTACAAAGTGGCACCACCGCCGAGGTGGCCCGCACGCTGCTGGAGCACCTCAGCCAGAGTGCCGAGCTGATCGACCGGGCCGTGCTGCACACCGCCACTGCGGCCGTCGCTGCCGGGGTGGCGCTTCAGGACGTGGCCCAGTGGTCCCGCCTGCCCGCCCAGGAACTGGCACAGGTTCTTGCCACGGGCCAGGCCGACCGCTGACGCCCGGGGCTGGTGCGTGGGGCAAGGCCAACAGCTACGCCACACCACAGTGCTGAGGGCGGCGAGCGAGGTGTTGAGGGACTTCATGGGCGAAGGTACCGCTGGCCGGGTGGCGGGGGTGGACACTGTTGCTGTGAGGTGCTCAGCTCCAGCACCAGGTCGGGCATCTGCTACGCGAAGCGCCTGCGGTGGGCGATGTCGTCGAAGGAGAGTTCGGCGGAGGCCATCAGTTCCTGGAGCCGGGTGAGCTTGCCGCCGAGGAAGCCTTCCCGGAGCAGGGGAAGGTTGTCGCCGTGCTTGTCGATCTGAGTCCTGAGCCAGGTGGCGGGGGCGGGGTCGTACGTGTCGAGGTAGCCGTTCTGGCGGATGTGGGGCATGTCGAAGCCCTGGTCGGCGTCGTTCTGGACGAGCAGGCGCAGGTACTCGAAGCGTTCCCACACCTCGCTGTAGGCGGTCGTGCTGAGGGCGAGGTGCCGAGTGAAGACGGGGCGCAGCAGATCGTGGAGGTATTCGGAGGACTCACGGCCAGGGGGGTTGAGGGTCGCGTAGGGACTGAGGGCGGCCACGGCGTAGCGCTTGCCGCCCCATCGGTGCTCCACCTGGGGCTCGGTGAGGACCTGGGTGAGGGTCTCCCAACGTTCGGCGGCCAGCGCGGCGATACCCGCCGTGTAGATCACCATGACGGCGGGACCCTGTGCGAGGTGGGTCAGGGCGGGGAGGCCGCCGGGGGGTTGGGGTGCGGCCAGGGTTTCGATGTCGCGGAGCCACCAGCGGTCGGTGGTGTTGCTGCCCCAGTAGGCCGAGACGGCAACCAGTGCGAGCAACAGTTCCGTCTCGGACTCCAGAGTGGCGATCCGGCGATTGTGTTCGGCCTCGATGTCGGCGCCCATGGCAAGGTTCCACGGCCCCGTGGTGCGCAGGGGGAGGGCGGCGACGCGGTCGAGCTCGCGACGGAGGGTGTCGTGCAGGGTAATGGCCTGGCTCCAGCCGTTCAGGTCGCGCTTGGTCCTGGCCACCGCGATGTCGATGCTCACGGGGTGGCGACGGGCAAGGTCAGCGACTGCGTCGGCGGCGTCGGCGATCTCGGTGAAGAAGGTGTCGGCGTCGGCCGGGACGTAGGTGAGGCCGCGGTGGGTGAGGAGCTTGTGGGCGCTCTCGGGCAGCGGCCGGGGGTCGGCCCAGTAGGAGGCGAAGAAGCGGGTGGTGCTGCGGGCGATGGCCTTGCGCAGGGCCGGGTCCCATTCGGCTGACCAGCCGGAGATGATCAGGCCGTACTCGGTGAACACGCGGTCGAGTAGCTGGTCGATCTCCTCGTCGTACTGGTCGAGTTCGTCGGGGGTGTTGCGCATGCTCTCGTGGTCGAGGTAGTCACCGTGGATGTGAATGACGAGGCCTTGATGGTGTGCAAGGGAGCGAGGCCGCGGGCGTCGTTGGCGTCGGCGACGACGGTGGGCTCGATGCCCACCTCGCGCAGGGCGGTCTCCATAGGCCGGTCGAAGTTGGTCGTCAGCACGATCGGCACGCGGCCGGCGGCGGCCAGCCGGGCGATGGCGCGGTGCGCGGCGGTGGGCTGCTTGAGGCCGTCCTCACGCTCCTGGTCGTTAGGCTCGAAGTAGGCGCGCAGCAGGGCCTGCCGTTCGTTTCGGGTGCTGGTAAGCGCGGTCAGGAGGCCGTCGTAGGTGGCCGAGTGTCCGAAGCGCTCCTGGTACCAGGCATGCAGGTCGACGATCCCGGTGGTGCCCTCGGCGGCCGCCAGGCGCGCGATGAGGTCCTCCTGGACGTTCCACGCGGACGGCATGCCCGCGGAGATCGAAGCGCCGGCCCCGAGCAGGACCGCGTACGCGCGGGGGGTGTCGCGCATGGTGAACGCGAGCTGGACGTGCGGTTCCACAACAGGCCTCCGGGTACGACGGCATGACGGGGCGTTGGTCGCACGGGACGGCCCCTCCCCGCCTTACCGTCAATCTGACGAAAACTGGGGTGGCTGGTTGTTCCAGTCCGGTAGGGGCCCGGTGGGCAGGTTGCCGTGCTTGGCCGTACCGTCGCCGCATGCGAGGCGTTCATGGGGTCCACACGCTGTCCTTCTCCGCCCTCTACATCGAGGCGTGGTTCCGATCCCGGGGAGACGGCCCTGATGTGTATCTGGGGTCGGGGACCGGCTTCCTGGTGGGGGTGCCGGGCGAATTCTGGCTTGTCACGGCGAGGCATGTGGTGAGCGGGCGCAACGCGGAGACAGACGAGCTGGAGGACGATAGGGGGTTCTGGCCTGACTACCTACGCGTGCGCTTCGCCCGGCAGGGAGAGGAAGGAGAGTTCGAGCCCGTCGACCAGGAGGTCGCGCTGTACGCGGACGGCGACGAGGCCCAGGTACCTGTGTGGCGAAGTCCCGCGCAGCAGCGGGCCGATGTGGCTGCGGTACCCATCGGCAGTGTCCCGGAAGGCGCGGTGGATGCCTTCCTGCTCACCGGGTGGCCCACGGTGCGGGACCTGTATCCGCAGGACCGGCGGGCAGATGCTGGCGCCGAGGCTGATGCCGAGCTTCCCCTTCGGGTCATGGACCGCCTCTACGTTCTGGGCTTCCCCTTCGGGGACACGGGCAGCTGGCCCTTCGCCGTCTGGACGGCCGCGCCGGTGGCCAGTGAACCGTTGGCGCGGTGGAATAGGCTTCCCGGCTTCCTGCTGGACTCCAGGACCCGCAGCGGCCAGTCGGGTTCGCCGGTCCTGATGCACATCCGTCCGGGCGAGATGGTGCTCGCCGGTGGCGAGGTGCATGTGCACGAGGAGTGGGTCACGGCCCTGGTGGGCGTCTACAGCGGACGACTCAACGAGAATTCCGACCTGGGCATGGTGTGGACGACCGAGGTTCTGGACGAGATCCTCCCGGAGTTCGCGCCCAAGCGGCCGCCTGAGGGATGAAGAGCCCGGTCAGGCGCTGCGGGGCCGACACCTGGTTTTGTACGTGGGAGCTGACACGGCTTGCTGCTCAGAGCGGAGGGCGCCCCGCGTGGCGCGCATAGTGCTCGCGGGGCGGGCGGGAAGGTGCAGAGACCCGCACTGACACGGGCGGCACCAGATGGCACCGTGGGCGCGCACGCTCATGGCGAGAGGCCGGGAGCCGAGAAGAAGGTGTCCTGGTTACCGCCCGGTTCGCCTGCGCGGTGCGACCGGTATGACGTTGTCTGGAGTACGTGATCATCAACAGCAGCCAGGACGGCGCGTCGGCCGGCTTACCGGCCGTCGCCGGCAGCGTCTACCGGGTACCGGAACCGGGCTCGGTGGAGGCGGAGTTCGCCGAGGCGAACGGCACGCTGGTGCAGCGCCGCTGGGTGGAGGCCGCCGTCACGGTCAGGTTCGAGCAGTTGGCGCCGGTGGCGGCGTTCCCGGTGGTACCGGGGCGGCGGTGGGGCCCGGGCTGGTGGTGGTCGGCCACGACCGGGCGGCATGTGATGCACGGATCACAGGCAATGTGCACGCAGCTGATGATCCTGGACCGCGATCCGCAAGTGGTAGCGCTGTCGGCGCGGCCAGTGCGGCTGATCTGGCGGGATCCGGACAGCGGGCGGGTGCTGACGTGGGTACCGCAGCTGTTCGCCCGCTATGCCGACGGCCGCGCTCTGCTCGCCGACTGCCCCGCCACGGCGGCTCCCGCCGCCGGCCGGGCCGAGCGCGCCGCCGCGGTGCTTGAAGCGGCCTGTGCGGCGGCGGGGTTCACCTACCGGCGCATGGCGCCGCCCGAGAAGGTGGTGGCGGCGAACGTGCGGTGGCTGGCCGGCTACCGACATCCCCGCCACCGTGACGCAGGCGGCCTTGAGCAGGCGGTGCTCGAGGCGTTCGCCGCGCCGCGGCCGCTGATGGCCGGGGCCGCGGCGGCGGGCGAGGTCCTCACTACGCTGCCGGTGCTTTACCACGCGCTGTGGAGCGGTCGGCTGTCCGCGGACCTGACACGGCCGCTGGGTGAGCAGACCCTTGTCTCGCCCGGCCCGGTCGCAGGCGACGGGAAGCGGCGGGAGCAGCAGGAGAGTTGAGCAAGCACGTGGTGGCCGTCCCTGGTGGGCGGTGTGTTGAGGTGGGCGCTCAGGTCACGTTCGAGGGCCGCGCCTGGCAGGTGACCGGTCTGGTCGACGGGCGGGTGTACCTCGTCGCCGAGGACGGGGCCACCGGGTGTGTGCTGGCCGTCCGTCTGGTGTCCGCGCCCGGCTTCTCGGTGACCGGTCCCACGGAGCCGCCGGCCCCGGCGCTGTGGGAGACGGTGCCGCTGGCCGCGCAGGAGCGGGCCCTGGCCTGGCTGCGGCACATCCGCGAGGTCGAGACCGGGCTGCCCGGCGGCCCGGTAGGCGGCGCGCCCCGGCCCGAATACGACCCGCGGCGCTTCACCCTCGCCGAGCGGGAAGAGGTCAAGGCGCGTGAACTGGCGGCGCTGGGCTGGGCCAGGGCCAGCCGGACCACGGTGCAGCGGATGCGGCTGGTCTACCAGCGGCAGGGGCTGTGGGGGCTGGTCGACAAGCGCCACCTGCGCACCGGATCGGCGACCGGGCGTACCGACGAGCGGGTGGTGGCCGCCGTGCTGGAGGCCTTGCGCCGGCGCCGCGGCCGGTCGAAGACCACCACTCTGCAGATCATCGAGCTGGCCGAACAGATCGTGGCGGACACCCACGGGCCGGCCCGGGTGAAGCTGCCCGGCCGCTCGTCGCTGTACCGGCTGGTGAAGGCGCTGGCGGATCCGGCCGAGCCGCCGGGCAGTGCGGCGCGCACCGCCACCGGCCCGGCCCGCTCGGGCGGCCCGCCGCCTGCGCTGCGGCCCGCCGAGCGGGTCGACATCGCCACCGCCCGCCTGGGTCTGAGGGCGGTGGGCGAGGACGGGGGTGTGGTGCCGGTGGCGGTGACGGCGGCACTGGATGCGGCGAGCGGCTGCGTGCTGGCCGCCGTGCTGCACCCGCCCCAGGACGGGCCGGTTCAGTTGTCGGTGCTGCTGGCCGAGATGGCCGTGCCCAGGCCTCAGCGCCCGGGCTGGCCGGCCCTGCTGGAGCAGGCCCATGCGGGCGGGCCTGCCCGGCGGCTGGTGTCACTCCCTGAACGGATCGAGGCCACGGCGGCGCGTCCGGCGGCCGTGCCCGAGACGCTCATCGTCGACCAGTCCACAGCCGCCGTCACCTCCGCTGTCCTGGCCGTGTGCGAGAGCCTGGGCATCAGCCTGGAGCCGGCCCCGCTGCGGACGGCGGGCGCAAAGCGCGGCGCCGTGCGCACGCTGGAGGTCCTCGCCGGCCTGTTCGCGCGGCACGCCACCACGGCGGAAGAGGCATACGGAGCGGGACAGGCGGTCGGGGCGTACTGGAGCATGCCGCAGCTGCAGGACCTGCTGGACGAATGGATCACCGTCAGGTGGCACCAGCGCCCCCAGGAGCAGCTGCGCCATCCGCTGCTGCCCCGGGCGGGGCTCGCCCCCAAGGAGATGTGGGAGGTGCTGCTGGGCGTGGCCGGGATGGTGCCGCTGCCGCTGGCCGGGAAGCACTACGGCGAACTGCTGCCGGCGCGCCGGTGCGCCCTCACTGATTCCGGGATCCGGCTGGGCGGGCGCCGCTACGACGATGCGTGTCTGGACGAACACCGCGGCCGCGGCCAGCGGTGGGAGGTCCACCACCATCCCCACGACCCGCGGCAGGTCTTCGTCCGGCTGCCCGACGGCCTGCTCCACGCGGTCGGGTGGGCACAGGGCGAGCACACCCTGCACCCGTTCGACGAGATGGTCCGGCGCCGCACCGGCGGCGTCCTTGCGCGCCGCGGCGCGGGCGCACAGCCGAGCATCGAGACGAGGGACGGCTCCGGTGCGGCAGGGCGCACCGCAGACGTCGCGGCCGTGGAAGGGATCGCCGGCGCCATGACGGTGCACGACGCTGATGGTGGCGGTGCCGGTGGTCACATTGCCCGGGACACCGGCGGGTTTGGGGTGTACGACCCGCGGGCGGAGGCCGAGCTGTGGTGAGCGCACACGGCGGCCGCCCGGTGGCCGGCGCCCGGCACAGGCAGGTGAAGCTGGGGGCGTACGTGACGTTCGAGGGCCGCGCCTGGCAGGTGGCCGCCGTGGCCGGGGCGTCGGTGCGCCTCGTCGACGATCACGGGCAGACCGCCTCCGTGCTCGCCTCTTTCCTGTTCGCCGACCCCGCCTTCGCCGTGGTGGACTCCCCTGCCGCCGCGGTGCCGCCGTGGGGGCTGCTGGAGTCGGTGCCCGAGCGGGAGCGCGAGCGGGCCCTGGCCTGGCAGCGGCACATCCGCGAGGTCGAGACCGGGCTGCCCGGCGGCCCGGCAAGCGGCGGGACGCCCCGGCCCGAATACGACCCGGCACGGCGGTCGATGGCCGAGCGGGAACAGGCCAAGGCCGACGAACTCGCCCGGCTGGGCTGGCCGCAGGTCAGCCGGGCCACTGTGCGCCGCATGCGCGCCCGCTACCACGCGAGCGGCCTGCTCGGGCTGATCCCCCGCCGCAAGCCGTCGCGTGCGACAGGGCGGGCCGATGAACGGGTGGTGACCGCCGTGCTGGAGGCGCTGCGCCGCCAGCGCGGCCGCTCCACCGGCACGCTGAAAGGGCTGCGGGAGCTGACCGGGCAGATCCTGGCCGACACCCACGGGCCGGGCGCGGTCGAGTTGCCTGCGCCGTCGACGTTCAACCGGCTGGTGCGCGTGATCGCCGATCCTCTGGAGCATCCCGGACGGCCGGCCCGCACCGCCACCACCACGCCGGTACGGCCGTACACGCCGACGGTGGCGCTGCGGCCGGGCGAGCTGGTCCAGGTCGACACCACCCGCCTGGACGTGATGGCCGTCGGCGAGGACGGGAAGCCGGTGCGCCCGGAGCTGACGATCGCTCTCGATGTGGCGACCCGCTCCGTGGTGGCGGCCGTGCTGCGTGAGGAGGGCACCAAGGCCGTGGACGCGGCGCTGCTGCTGGCGGAGATGGCCGTGCCCCATCCCGCACGGCCCGGCTGGCCCGGCCATCTGCGCCTGGCCCACGCCGCCGTCCCCTACGACCGGCTGCTCGCCCTGGACGACCGGCTGGAGCAGGCGGCGGCGCGGCCGGTGGTGGTGCCGGAGACGATCGTCATCGACCGCGGGGCCATCTTCGTCTCCGCCGCGTTCCTGGCCGCCTGCGAGACCCTGGGGGTGAGCGTGCAGCCGACGCCGCCCCGCTCGCCGGCCGCCAAAGGCGCCGTCGAGCGGACCTTCGGCAGTATCAACACGCTCGTCGCCCAGCACATCGCCGGCTACACCGGCTCCCACATCCTGGAGCGCGGCGAGGCGGTGGAGGACGAAGCGCGGTTCACCGTGGCCCAGTTGCAGGAGCTGCTGGACGAGTGGATCACCGCCCGCTGGCAGCACCGCCCCCACGAGGGCCTGCGCCATCCGGTCCTGCCGAAGAAGGCCCTCACCCCGAACGAGATGTGGGGCGCGCTGCTGGGCGCGTCCGGGTACGTGCCGCTGCCGCTGGCCGGCGCCGACTACCTGGAACTGCTGCCCGTGCGGTTCCACCCCATAACCGGCCGCGGCATCCGTATCAACTACCGCACCTACGACCATGCCTGCCTGAATGAGCACCGCGGCCGGTCCTCCCTCACCGGGCCCGGAGGCGGGTGGGAGGTCCACCTCAACCCGCACGACGTGCGACAGATCTATATCCGCCTGCCCGACGGGCTCCTGCACGAGGTCCCGTGGATCCATCGCGACCACGTCCACGCCCCCATGGGCGAGACCGCATGGCGTCACATCCGCGCCGCCCTGAACCGGCGCGGCGACCGCGAACACCACGAGGCCGCCCTGGCCGAGGCCGCCGACCATGTTCTGCGCCGCGCCCGCCCCTTGCCCGGCCACGGCGCACCCGCCCCAGCGGCGGCGGGAGCGGCGAGCCCGCAGACGGCGGACGGCGACGCGGAGGCCGAGGACAGTCCCGACGCCGTCGACGCCCCTGACGCTGACGGCAATCCTGCCGACAGCGATGAACTCTCCCCGCCCGCGGGCCGATACGCGCTGTACAACGCCTTCGAGGAGGCCGAACACTGGTGACCAGCCCCGACACCACGCCCCCCGCCGAGGAGACGTCCGCAGGGACAGTCACCACCTTCGACGCCTTCGCCCGGTTCGCCGCCACCGCACCGCCCACACCGCCGCAGCCGGGCCAGGCACCCCGCTCGCCGGAGGAACGCCTTGCCTACCACTCACAGTTCGTCACCGTGCGCACCCCGGCCATCGAAACCCTCTCGCGCAGTGTGCGCACCCTGATGATCCTCGGCCGCCACCAGAGCGTCACCGCACGCCCGTCCCTGATCGTCACCGGGCCCGCCACGACCGGCAAGACGACCGCGCTGCTCGAAGTGGGCCGCACCTGCCACCTGGCCCACACCCGCCGCGCCGCCCCGGGCGACGACAGCGTGCCCGTCGCCTACGTGCTGGTGCCGCCCGGCGCCACCGCCAAGACACTGGCCGGGGAGTTCGCCCGCTACCTCGGCATCCCCGTCACCACCCGCATGACCACCACACAGATCACGACCGCCGTCTGCCACACCTACACCGCGGCCGGGGTCAAGCTCGCGCTGATCGACGAGATCCACCGGCTCAACCCGCGCACCTCCAGCGGCGCCGAGGCCGCCGACTGGCTCAAAGACCTCACCGAACGCGTGCGGGCCACGTTCGTCTACGCGGGCATCGACGTCACCGACAGCGCCGTGTTCACCGGGGTGCGCGGCGCGCAGCTGGCCGGGCGCGCCTCCCTGATCGACTGCGGGGCGCTGCCCGCGCGGGCCGGCGAGCGGGAGCCGTTCCGGGAGCTGATCGCCTCCCTTGAGCAGGCCCTCGACCTGCACGCCCACCGGGCGGGCAGCCTGCCGAAGCTGGCCTCCTACCTGCACGAACGGACCGCCGGACGCATCGGCAGCCTCTCCCGCCTGATCCGCCAAGCGGCCATCGAAGCCATCCTCGACAGCAGCGAACGCATCACCAAAGGTCTGCTGGACGGCATCGCGCTCGACCACCTCGCCGAAGAGCACTACCGGCCCCGCAACCCCGCCCGCCGCCGCACCCGCCCCAGCAGCCGGTGACCTCCCCGGCCGCAACCAGGCCATCACCCCCGGTGCAGGCCGCCACCATGTGGCCATCCGTGCCCGGCCCGCTACGCGTACGGCCGCTGCCCGGCGAAGCCACCGCCTCCTACCTCACCCGCCTCGCCACCACCTACCGCCTCAGCCCCGCCCAGCTCCTCGACGGCCACGGCATCACTGCCACCGGCACCGAGCACGCCCCGCCCGCCGCCGAGATCCGCCTCAGCGCCGAAGCCGCCCGCCGCCTGTCCGGCTTCACACGCATCCCCCTCACGCACCTCACCCGTGCCCTGCCCCATCTGCGCCCGCCCGCGCCCTCGTCGGCCCACACCGGCGCGCACGGCACGGCCACCGCCCACTGGCACACGGTCGAGATCGCCCTGCAGCCATTACCGGCGTGTACCGCCTGCACCATCCGCCGCAGCCCGCACACAGCAGCCTCCGCGTGGATCCACCCGTCGCCGGGCCTGCCCCGGACCATGATCTGCACCCGCCACCAGCAGGCCTCCAGCGACCCCCGGCATCCCGGACCCCTCGACATCCGAGCTGTCCCCGAACTCACCCAAGCCCACCTTCGCGCGCGCCGCCCGGCGACACCGGTCTCCCTGAGCTGGGCATCGACGATCACGACACGCTGGTACGACCACCAACAGCACGTACACGAACGCTGGCACACACGCCTGCACCGGCTTACCGCCGCCAACCCCCGCATGTCCCCAGGTCCGCCGTCTCCGGCCCTGACCTGCCGCGAGCTGATCACCTACCCGGAGACCCTCACCCTCGCCGCGGCTCTTGACCGCCTGCCCCCTCACCCCATGACCCGCACCCAGCAGACCACCTTCCTCCACCAACTCGCCGGCCGCCTCCAACTGTCACGCCTCGCACCCGCCGACCACGACCTGCTCTGGAAACGCCTGACCACCCACTGACCCTGCTCAGCTACATCAAAGGGCTGCGGTTCAACCGGATGGACCAGCGGCCGCTACCTCACCGCCGCCGCGGGCGGACACCCCTTCGAACCCATCGGAGTGCCACTGAAGGGCCCGACCGCGGCCGATGCTCTGCAGCATTACGAGCAGGCACTCACCTGGGCCCAATCCTGGGCCCCCAGCCGACACCCGCATCTGCGCATCCAGACCAAATCCATCGGAGGCCGCAACGGCACCCCCTCGAACACCGTCCCGGCCCGAGCCTGGGTCGACACCCGCGACCGCCTCTGGACACTGCTCCGCGTCACCACCCAGGTCGACCACTTCCACACCCTGCACGAACAGACCACCCACCAGGATCCCGGCATCGCACGGTGGATGGCCGACCACCCCATGAAGGTCCTCGCCCACGCCGCAGACTGGCACCGGCTCGTGCGCACCACGTGCTGGATCCGCGACCACGACACCGAGGCTGTCTACCTGCGCGAGATCGACGTCCCCGGAGTGGACACCAAGTTCATCGAGACCAACAAGGGAATCCTCGCCGAACTCCTCGACTGTGTGCTCCCCGAGAGCCGCGTCGACACCAGCGCACCGAGAAGCGATCTCGTCGCGCGGTACGGCTTCCGCACCAAGCCCGTCTACATCCGCCTGCGCTACCTCGGCGCCTCTCCCCTGCCCTTCAGCGAACTCGCCGTCCGCGCCGAGGAACTGGCCGGCTGGTCCCCGGGGGTGCGCACCGTCTTCGTCCTCGAGAACGAGATCACCTACCTCTCACTGCCGCCGGTCCCCGACGCCGTCGCCATCCTCGGCTCCGGATACGCCGCCGCCCTGCTGCGTCATCTGCCCTGGCTCGACGATGTCGACCTCTGTTACTGGGGCGACATCGACACCCATGGCTTCGCCATCCTCGACCAGGTCCGCGGACGTTTCCCGCACACCACGTCACTGCTCATGGACCGCGCCACCCTCCTCGCCCACGAGTCCCACTGGGGCCAGGAGAAGACACAGGCACGCGGCGGCCTGACACACCTCACCCCCGAGGAGGCCCGCCTCGACCAAGACCTGCGGGCCGGCACCTACCGACCACACCTGCGCCTGGAGCAGGAACGCATCGCCATCACCGCCGTGCGAGAGGCGCTGACACGGCACTAGGTCCTGTCTGGAGTTCGGATCACGAGTTCGGCAGATCGCCTGCGCGCGAGGGCTCGGTCTTGATAGGCCGTCAGTCATGGCGCGAGGCGATCTCACCGATGAGCAGTGGGCCCTGATCGAGCCCCATCTCCCGATTGCCGCGGTTGGGCCCATCCCTGACCTGCGGAAACATTTCAACGCGGTGATGTGGCGGTTCCGGACCGGTAGCCCCTGGCGTGACCTGCCGGCCGAGTTCGGGCCCTGGCAGAGCGCCTACGACCGCTTCCGGATCTGGGCGACGCGGGGCGTTTTCCAGGACCTGATGCAAACAGTGATCGCCGAGGCCGCCGCCCGCGGCCAGGCCGACTTGGGCCTGGTCAGCGTGGACTCGGCGACCGCCCGGGCCCACCATCACGCCGCCGGGATGGCCCTGGACTCCGAGCAGCTGGCGGCCTTGGAACTGGCCGTCGAGGCCGAAAAGGGGGCGAGGACAAGGAGCAAAGAACGCAAGACGGACAGGCCGAGGATGAGGCGCGCGTCGAGCGGCGACGGGTCCGCCGACGACACCGGGCCCGCTTGAAAGCCGCCGAGCTGGGGCGTTCCCGGGGCGGACTGACGAGCAAGATCCATGTGGCGGCTGACCGACGCTGTCGCCCGCTTGCGTTCGTCCTCACGCCCGGGCAGGCCGGCGACAGTCCGCAGTTCGCCCCGGTCCTGGAACGGGTAAAGGTGCGCGGCCCGATCGGGCGCCCGCGGACCCGGCCGGATGCGGTGGCCGCGGACAAGGCGTACTCGTCCCGACACAACCGCCGCTACCTGCGACGACGCGGGATCCGAGCCGTGATCCCGGAGAAGGTCGACCAGGCCGCGAACCGCAAGAAGCGTGGCAGCGCCGGCGGCCGGCCGGTCTCGCACGACGCGACACTCTACAAAGAGCGCAACACCGTGGAACGGTGCATCAACCGGCTGCGGAACTGGCGCGGCATCGCTACCCGGTACGACAAGACCCCGGAGAGCTACGAGGCCGGACTGCACCTGTGTGGTGCGATGCTCTGGCTCCGCAGCATCGCACCACACTCGTGATCCGAACTCCAGACAGGACCTAGGAATGACACCCAAGGCCGAGAACACCGGCGGCCGCAGACCAGGACCGTGGTCAAGGGCGAGACCACGCCCGCGTCCGTCCGGCCGGCCGGGTGGTCCGCAGTTCCGTGACACCCCTTGCCGCCCCAGCCCCACAAGACCGGCCAGCACCGGTACCTATAGGCGCGCCAACCATGCTGAGCAAAAACCGCTGCCCCACTCAGCTCACTGAGCAGCACCAAACAGCCAGCTCAGCCCACATATCCTCCGGCGCCGGACACTCGACTCCGCGTAAACCCCACCCACGGAACAGACCTACCGCTCAACACAATTGAGCAACACCAGCCCACAACCAAGATCAATAAGCAAACGCGTCAGCTACGCCACAGCAGATCAGGAGTGCTCCGGCTGGCTACCTCCGCGCGCTGCTGATCACCCCGGCTGTCCTGCCGGGCATGGATCAGACGACGCTCCCGGCATCATCATCCCGACGCCCGTACTCGGAGAGCGTCGATCAGCCCGGCGACGGCCAGGAGGTCCTCCACACGGAACGGGCACCGGCCCGCGGCCATCGTGACGAACGGATCGACCGGATCAATATCCGTCCAGGCCGCCGGCAGTGAAGCCAACTGCCCGTCCTCGTCCTGGAAGGCGACCCGGTCCTCGTCCCAGGTCCGGCGTCGGTCAACGAACACGAACTCCCGCCCGGACCAGGGATGGAACGGGTGCGTCACCCGCACAACTCCGGGCGGACCGTGCTGATCGGGTGCAGTTGACGACTCGCGACAAGCCCAGGGTGGAACGGCCCATGCCCTACATCCGCGACTCGTTCTGGCGCGGGCGGGAGTTCACCTCGATCGAGCACATGCAGACCGAGGCCGTCACCTGGGCCCAGAACGTCGCAGGCCAACGGCCATGCCGACCGCTGGGCGGAGCCGCCCCGATGGCGGTCTTCGGGGCCCTGGAGGCGGAGACACTGCTGCCGCTGCCGCCCACCCCGTTCGTCCTGGCCCGCTGGTCGACCGCGACGGTCGGCCCGGACATCCACATCAAGGTCGGCCGCACCCTCTACTCGGTGCCCTGGAAACTGATCGGCCGAAAGGTCGACGTCCGCTCCACCGCCACGATGGTCCAGGTCTTCCTCGACGGTGAACTGGTCAAGACTCACGCGGCACTTGAGCAGGGCAAACGCACCGACAGGAGCGACTACCCGCCGGAGAAGATCGCCTTCCAGATGAAGACGCCCATCTGGTGCCGCACCCAGGCGTCCGAGATCGGCGACGCCTGCCGCGAGGTCGTCGACCAGCTGCTGGAGGTCAACGCGCTCTACCGGCTCCGCGCCGCCCAGGGGGTCCTCGGACTGCGCAAGAAGTACGGCGAGACACGCCTGGAAGCCGCCTGCGCGAGGGCGATCGCGGTCGGCGACCCGTCCGACCGCACCATCAAAGGCATCCTGATCGCCGGCACCGAGACCGACCCCGAGCCCGAGACCAGCGGCGATGCGGGAGCCGCGGCCTTCCTCCACGGACCGAAGCGACTGTTCGCCTCCGCGACACCCCCCGACACGGCGGACGAGCTCCGCGACGACCAGGTCCACGGCGAAGCTGAGGGAAGCATCTGATGAGCGTGATGGACACCGCCCTGCGCGAGTCGCTGAAGTCGCTGCGGCTCTCGGGAATGCTGGAAACCCTCGATGCCCGCCTCGCCCAGGCCCACGGCGGCGAGCTCGGCCACCTCGACTTCCTCCAGGTCCTCTGCCAGGACGAGATCACCCGCCGCGAGACCGTCGCCTTCCAACGGCGCCTGAACCGGGCGAAGTTCGAGCAGCAGGTCACCCTGGAAGAGTTCGACTTCACCGCCTCCTCGAAACTGCCCGCCGCCCAGATCCGCGACCTCGGCGCCCTGCGCTGGCTGCACGCCGGCGAGTCGGTCATCCTGTTCGGTCCCGTCGGGGTCGGCAAGACACACGTCGCCCAGGCCCTCGGGCACCTCGCGGTCCGCCAGGGCGCCCATGTCCGCTTCGCCAAGACCAGCCGGATCCTCGCCGAACTGGCCGGCGGCCACGCGGACCGCACCTGGGACAAACGCCTGCGTGAGCTGGTACGTCCCGACGTGCTCATCCTCGACGACTTCGCGATGCGCCAACTCGGCGCAGCCCAGGCCGACGACCTCTACGAACTCGTCTCCGAGCGGCAGGGCCGGTCCCTGACCATCACCAGCAACCGGGCGCCCAGCGACTGGTATCCGCTCTTCCCCAACCCCGTCGTCGCCGAGTCCCTCCTGGACCGGCTGATCAACACCAGCCACCAAGTCATCATGAACGGACCCAGCTACCGCCCGAACAAGCGGCCCAAGAACCCCACCAGCAAGCCCGGCAAGCCCTCCGTCAAATGACACCGACGAGACGAGAGGGTAGGGAATTACGCGAACTTTCCCCTGGGGAAATACGAAAGCGTCCACAACTGTTCTCCCTGATCGCCGCCGCCGTCCTTGCCCTCACGGCCACCGCCGTCCACGACGCTGCCGAGGACCAGCCCGCGCTCGTCCCGCTGAGCTGCCCCGAGCTCATCCGGCTCCTGCGAGCCCTCGTGCTGCCGCCACCCGTCCGCGACCGCGAGCACGTCCTGCACTGGACGGCCTGGCGACGCCATCACCAAGCCGTCGCGACCGCCTGCCACCAGCAACGACACCACCGTCACGACCAACCGTGATCAAGAACTACAGCAGCCGTGCAGTCATCATTGGGGCCGTTCCGGTCCGCTGAGTGGGACAAAGCGCGACAGGCGGCTTTTGGCGCACCACGCTGTCTCCAAGCACCTCCACGGAATCGGGAGGAAGTAGATGCATACGAGAGTTCGAGGGAGAGAAATGAAGAGTCGAAGCGTACTGGGCGCCGTCGTCGCCTGCGCCGCTCTGGTCGTCGGCGGTGGCGGGCTGGCCAGCCCGGCCCAGGCCGCCGAAGCCAAGGCGCCGGTCGCGGTGCTTCCAATGGACGGCGGATTCTTCGAGGTCGTCAACGACCATGCCGACAAGTGCGCCGAAGTGGACGGTAACGGGCGTGACAGGATCGGCACTCTCATCCACGAGTGGTCCTGCGACGGCGACGACAACCAGTGGTGGGCGCCGACGGATGTCGGTCACGACGGCTTCTTCACGCTTACGAACAAGGGCAGCGGCTTCTGCATGAACGTCAAGGCCAACTGGGGCGTCGACCAACAGCCGTGCGACGCATCAAAGCCTGGCCAATGGTGGAGGTTGCAGGCCTCGGGGCTCGCCGGTCACCTTCAGCTGGGTTCCGGCCTCCTTGGCGAATGCCTGGCACTCTTTCCCAATACGTCTGCGAACGGCACCAGCATCGTGATCGGCGACTGCAGCACCAGTAGCGCAAAGCTCTGGCACTTCGAGTCCTAGGTGTTCTGTCCGGGGAGGTTGTGGACAGGTGAGCGAAATCTCGGCTGAGGGATCTTGAACAGATGAGGGCCTTCCGGGTTCGGTGTGGATTGCGACGTCTACACCGACCGGAAGGCCCTCGTGTCCCACCGTAATGCACCTCTGACCGAGACCGGGCGCCTGCGCCTGGCCCGCTGCGACCTGGCCTTTGCACCGGGCCGCGGAGCGCTTCCAGGTCTCGCCGACCACGGCCCAACGCTGGGCAGAGCGTTACCGCCTCCTTGGCGAGGCCGGCATGAGCGACCGTTCGAGTCGCCCGCACCGCTCCGGAGTATTGGCGGGCCGCGCCGACGCAGTCCGTGGAGGACTTCTCGTCCCCGGTCTCGTCCACGATCAGCACCGCGTCCGGATCGGCGAGTTCACCGGCCGCCCAGGCGGCGATCCGGTCCCGGGCCAGATCATGGTCGACGGCGGCACGGGAGAGCAGGTGCTGCAGCCGGTGCGGCCCGCGGTGGCCGAGGGCCTCGGCAAGCGTCCAGCAGTTCCGCGTGTCCAGCTCCATCAGCATCGCCTCGGTCATCTCCCGGACCACAGCGCGTGGTTCACGGCGCTCGAAGCAGTCCGCGATCTCCTCGTTCACCGCCCCCAACGCCGCCGTCCATGTCTGCTCGGCTATCGTGGCCTCCGCGGCCACCTGGTTCTGAAACGTCGTCACAAACGTTCATGATCAAGGTGGCCGTACTCATGCCCGCAGGCACCCCGCCATCCCGCTGACCAGCCTCAACTCACGACGCAGCCACATCTACAGCTGCCGTGTCAGTGCAGACCTCTGCACTATTTGCTAGGGAAGGGGTGACACTCGGCGGTGCTGGAGTAAGTGCTGCAGCGTGCCCCGCTCCCGCCCCGGACGACGCCTGGGGCACGCCCGTTCGACGGCACGGATCAGATCGGACCCGCGTCATCGCGGCTGCGCCGGCCCCGTGCTCCTGGCGCTGACCTGCGACCGCAGCGGCCGCGTGTGGCGCCTCGCGGATGCCTGCGCCGCCTGCGCGGCCGCCACCACCAACACAGCCGTCGTACCCGACACCCTGCTGGCCTCCGCACGCGCGCGGCCGGCCGGCACGGCAGCCAGGCACGCCCGTCCCCCGCACGGACGCACTGCGGATGGCAGCCTCGACCCGCAGCGGCCTGGACGGCGCCGTGTTCCACTCCGACCACGGGGCCCAGTAGGCTCCCGGGCCTTCGCCGACCTCTGCGACCAGCTCGGGGTGACCCGGTCGATGGGCGCGGTCGGCACCAGCGCGGACAACGCGGCCTGCGAGAGTTTCCACGCGTCCCTGAAGCGCGAGACCCTCCAGGGCGCTCGCGACTACCGCGACGCCGGCACCTGCAGAAAGACGGTATTTGCCTGGCTGACCCGCTACAACACCCGCCGCCGGCACTCCGCCAACGGCCACCTCAGCCCCAACGAATACGAACACCGACACCACACCGCTAAACTCACGCTCGCCGCGTGATCAATAACCGCGTGCCCACCTTCACGGGGGAAGGCCCCAGGCCACAACCAAGATCAATAAGCAACCACGTCAGCTACGCCGCAGCGGCACTCCATCCCGGCACAATTTCGCCTCCAGAACGCCGCGGCAGGCTGGTGGGGTGCGGGTGCGACGGCGAGCGGGAGGAGCGTACGTGGGCGGGCAGCAGGCAGCGGGGCAGCCGCGCGGGCGGCACGTCCGGGCGGACGCCGCCACGACGCTGCTGCTCGCGGCGGAGCCGGCGGCGCGCGGGCGGCTGCGGGCCGCCCTCGACGGCGTCGGCGGGTTCCGGACGGTGGGCGAGGCGGACGACGGCCACGGCTTGCTGCGGCTTGCCCGCGAGCGCCGGCCCGGCCTGGTCCTGATGGACGCCGCCCTGCCCGGGCCGGACGCCCTGGAGGTGGTGCACCGGCTGGCCAGGGAGTCCTCCCGTCCCTGCGGCGTCGTGCTCATCGTGTCCGGGGCCGTTACCGAGGGGAGCTGGGTCCTCGGTGCCGCCCGTGCCGGGGTGCGCGGCTTCCTCCGCGAGGGGCAGTGCCCGCAGGAGGTCCTCTCCGCGGTGCGCGAGGTAGCGGCCGGCGGGATCACCGTGGGCCCGGACATCGTGGGCCAGATGCTCGACGCGCTGCGCGACTCGCACCGGCCGGCGCCCCGGCAGCCGCACGCGGGCCTCTCCCTGCTCACCCCGAGGGAAAGGCAGGTCTTTCGCCTGGTGGCGCGCGGACTCACCAACCAGCAGATATCCGATGCGTTGGTGCTGTCCGAGGGAACGGTGAAATCCTACTTCAATCGTGTCTGCCACAAACTGGACCTGCGCAACCGGGTCGACGCCGTCATTCTCGCCTATGAGTCGGGAATTGCCGGAGCGATGTTGGAAAACCACCCCGCCGGTGAATTCGCGGTGCCGGCCTGAACAGGTCGTCCGTCCTTCAGTTCACGGCGGCGGTTTCGGCCTCTTCTTCCGTACGCGGCCACTGCTCCAGCATCGTGTGCAGGGACGAGACGGCCTTGCGCCAGGAGCGTTCCACTCCGCGCGGGTGATTGAAGCCGCCGGTGGCCTCGATGCTGATGTAACCGTGGAAGGTGCTGCGCAGCAGCCGGGCCGCGTCGGTCAGGTCGGGCTCCTCCAGGCCGTAGTGGCGCATCACTGCATAGGTCAACTCCACACTGCGGGCGAAGGCCGTGGTGTCGGCGATCTTCGACGGATCGAGTCGCAACTGGGTCGCCGCGTACCGGCCCGGGTGGCTCAGCGCGTAACTGCGATAGGCGTCGGCGAAGGCGGCGAGCGCCTCGCCGCCGGACCGCCCGGCGATCGCGGTGCCAATGCACTCGTTCATCTCCCCCGACGCCAGGATGGCCACCCGGGTGCGAATCTCCTGGAGATTCTTGACATGCGAATAGAAACTGGCGTCCTTCACTCCGAACGTTCGGGCGAGCGCCGAGATCGAGACCTTTTCAATACCGACTTGGTCGGCCAGCTCGGCTGCGGCCCGGGTGATCCGGTCGACCGTCAGACCTGCATGCACTCCCATATCACGCACCAGCCCTTCCTAGCCCCATAATAGAAGCCTAGTATATCTAGGCTTCTAGGTGTACCGAGCCGGAAGGCGGGTATGCCGACTCATTCCCGTAAGCGGGCGCCGGTGCGGAATTCCACCCTCATTGGCGCCCCAGGCGCTCCTCAAGGGCGAGGCAGGCGCGGTAGTCGGGCAGGATACCCAACCGCAGCGCCTCCGCCAGGGTGGGGGCGTCCCGGTCCCGCGGCGACAGGACGGCCTCCCCGGGGAGGTCCAGCGGCAGGTCCAGCTCCGGGTCCAGCGGTGAGACCGCGTGCTCGACGGCCGGTCGGTAGTCGCCGGACATCAGGTACAGCATCGTGGTGTCGTCCTCCAGCGCCTGGAACGCGTGGCCGACGCCGACCGGGAGGTACGTCGACCGGGAGTGCTCCTGGTCGAGCAGGACGGTGTCCCACTGGCCGAACGTCGGCGATCCGACGCGGAGGTCCACGACAAGGTCGAGTGCCCGGCCCCCGGTGCAGTGCACGTACTTGGCCATGCCGGGCGGGGCCGCCGTGAAGTGGACCCCCCGCACCACGCCCCGGCGGGAGCGGCTCTGGCTGGCCTGCGCCACGACGAACGGGTGCCCGGTCGCCCCGACGAAGGACCGCCGCTGGAAGGCGTCCACGAACACGCCCCTCTCGTCCGGGAACACCGTGGGGGTGAACTCGAACGCGCCCGCCACCTTCAGCTCGCGGACGGCCGGGGCGTTCACTCGCCCCACTTCATGTAGATGACCGGCGGCTCCCGGCCGGGCAACTGGCGCAGCGCGGCGTGGTCGAGGCCGAACACCTCGCGCAGCGCAGTGGTCTCCCCCGGCCACTTCGGGTGGGCCAGTTCGTCGAAGGCCAGGATGCTGCCCTTCGTCAGATGGGGGCGGATCGCCGTCAGGAGTTCCTTGGTGGGCTGGTAGAGGTCCAGGTCGAAGTAGGCCAGCGCGATGACCGTCTCGGGGTTCTCCTCCAGGTAGCGCGGGACCGTCTCGCGGACGTCGCCCTGGACGACGAAGGACCGCTGGGTGTGGCCGAAGGGCTCGGCGGCCTCGTGGGCGGCGAGGACCTCCCGCAGGTGCTCCACCTCGCCCTCCGGCACGGCGAACCGGCCGGGCACCGCGCTGGGGGTCGCCTTGTCCACCTGGGCGATGCCGGGGAAGCCCTGGAAGGTGTCGAAGCCGATGACGCGGCGCAGGGAGTTGTAGGGCTCGTAGATGCTGCGCAGGGCCCTGGGGGGTGTGGGCGACGGCCATGGGCATGGGCTGTACCCGCCGGCCGGGCGCGCGTCCGTCGTCGAGGGCCGCGCCCAGGACGTGCCGCACGTGGCCGGCGAAGGCGGACCCGGCGAACTGGGCGGCGGACACCTGGAGCAGTTCCTCGGCCCGGGTGAGGGCGTCGTCGAGGACGGCGGGGGCGATCAGGTCGGTCCGTTCGGAGGCGTCCGGGCGCGGGCAGGCCCCGAACCAGTGGGACCCCATGCCTCCCACGTTGCAGGCCGCTTGGGCGGCGGGCATGCCGGTGCCGTGCGCCGGGTCGACCGGGAAGAGGCCGGCCCGGGTGGTGAGGGCACGGTCGCGGTCGCCGCGGGCCGTGTCGTGCGCGGTGCCGGAGGCGGCGGCGACCTGGGTGGACATGTCCGCGAGCATGAAGCCCAGGCCCTGGAAGTCGATCACCGGGCGGCCGAACTGCCGCCGGGTCTTGGTGTAGGCGACCGCGTGGTCCAGGGCGGCGGACGCCAGTCCGACCGCGCAGGCGGCGATACCCAGGCGCCCCCGGTCGAACAGGCCGGTGGCGATCAGGAACCCCTTGCCGGGGCGGCCGACGAGCCGCTCTCGCGGTACCCGTGCCCCGTCGAGCACCACCGCGGCGGTCGGTGAGGAGTGCCCCGCCAGTTTCCGTTCCGGCCGCTGCACCCGCAGGCCCTCGGTGGCGGCGTCGGCGAGCAGGACCGACAGGCCGCGCACTCCCTGGCCCCCGGTGCGGCAGAACAGGTTGTAGTGGTCGGCCTGGCCCGCGTGGCTGGTCCACGCTCAGAAGGGCCCGTGGAACCCGGCGGCGGCGTCCGCCAGCGCGGGCAGGTCGCCCCGCTTCTGCCCGCACACCGTCAGGCACGCGTCCACGATGGCGCCGGCCCCCGGGTGGAACGCCTCCTCCAGCGGCCGGGACACCGGCGCGGGGCTGTCCGGAAGGGTCACCCGCCGCACCGGCGCGAGGAGCGCCCGCGGCACGTTCTCGGCGACCACCGCCGCCACTTCCGCGGCGAAGCCGTACCGCGCCCAGCTGGTGTCGGCGACCACCAGCCGTCCCGTCCGCGCCACCGACTCGCAGATGATCCCCTCGTCCAGGGGCCGCAGGCTGCGCACGTCCACCACCTCGACGCTGACGCCGCGCGGCGCCAGCTGCTCCGCCGCGCGCTCGGCCTCGTGGACCATCAGCGACGCCGCCACCACGGTGACGTCGGTGCCGGCCCTGGCGATGCGGCCCACGCCGAACGGCACCGGGACCGCCTCCCGCGGCACCTCGCCGGTCAGCGGGTAGAGGTTGCGGTTCTCGATCAGCACCACCGGTGTGTCCCCGCGCAGCGCCTGCACCAGCAGGCCCTTGGCGTCCGCCGGGGACGCGGGGGTCGCCACGTGCAGGCCGGCGTAGTGCGCGAAGGTCGCGTGCGGGCTCTGCGAGTGGGTCGCCCCCTGGCCCCAGCCGCGCCCCACGACACCGCGCGACACCACCGGGACGCCGCCCTTGTCACCGCCGTACGTGTAACGCCACTTCGCGGCGAGGTTCACCAGCGGATCCAGCGCGAGGAACATGAAGTCCGCCCGCAGGTGCACCAGGAGCGGCCGGAGCCCGGCGGCGGCCGCCCCGATGGCGAAGCCGGCCGTCGCGTTCTCCGAGTTGGGCATATCGATCACCCGCCCGGGGCCGAACCGCGCGTAGGCGTCCTTCGTCGTACCGAAGGTGCCGCCCACGTCGTCCACCCCTTCCCCGGCCACGAAGATCCGCTCGTCCAGTTCCATGCACTGCACGGTGGCCTCGCTGATGGCCTGTCCGTACGTCAGGGTGCGCATGTCCGTTCTCCTCTCCCGAAGCGTGTACGGCGGTCAGCGGGCCGGCGACGGCAGGTACGCGCCGTCCAGCAGTCCCTCGACCGGCGGGAAGGGCAGCGCCCTGGCGCGGGCCACCGCCTCCCTGGTCTCCTCCGAACTTGAGCCACTCCGAGCGCACGACCCCGCGGGTCGTCACCTTGCGCACCGACGTCGCGGGCGCAGGGGTCACGGAAAGCGAAGAGGTGGTCATCATGCCGCCCTCCGGTCGGTGTCCGCGTTGTCGGCGGGTGCGCTGTGGTACTCCACGGCGTCGCGGGTGAGGTCCATGAAGGCCGTCTCCAGGGAGGCGGCCTGCGGGGTCAGCTCGTACAGCGGCACCGCGTGAGAGGCGGCGATCATTCCGATCTCCCGGGCGGTGCGCCTGGAGACCACCAGTTCCATGGCGGAGTCGGAGGTGATCGCCACATCCGGACCGGCGATGAGCGGGCGCAACCGCTCCGCCTGGTCGGTGACGACCTTCACTCCACCCGCGCCGGCCGTCTGTGTGAAGTCGTCCAGCGTGGTGTCCGCGAGCAGCCGTCCGCGGCCGACGACGATCAAGTGGTCGGCGATCAGCGCCATCTCGGTCATCAGGTGCGAGGAGAGCATGACCGCCCGGCCCTCGTCGGCGAGCCCGCGAAGGAGGTTGCGCACCCACAGCACGCCCTCCGGATCCAGGCCGTTGACCGGTTCGTCCAGCATGACGACCTCCGGATCGCCCAGGAGCGCCGCGGCGATGCCGAGCCGTTGCCCCATGCCGAGCGAGAAGGCACCCACCCCCGCTTGCCGGCCACACTGGTCAGCCCGGCCAGCTCGATCATCTCGTCCACCCGGCTGCGCGCAATACCGTGCGTGTGCGCCAGCGCCATCAGATGGCCACGCGCGCTGCGCCCCGGGTGGACGGACTTGGCGTCCAGCAGGGTCCCGATCTCGTGCAGCGGCGCCGGGTGCTCGGCGTAGGCGCGGCCATTGACCGTGACGGAGCCCGCGGTAGGGGCGTCCAGACCGACGATCATGCGCATGGTCGTCGACTTGCCCGCGCCGTTGGGGCCGAGGAAGCCGGTCACCTCACCGGGTTTGACGGTGAAGCTCAGCCGGTCCACGACCGTCTTGTCGCCGTAGCGCTTGGTCAGTTCTTGCGCTTCGATCATCGAGGTCACCCTTTTTCTCCACTCCGACAACGGTCACGGAAGCGCCGTGACGTCTACCTTCGAAGTTATGGGCGGGAAAGACTGAATCAGTGGGACTGCGGGCGACTCTTCGAGAGGCCACTGGTACTGCGGTACCAGTCGCCACCGCCACCGCCACCGCCACCGCCACCGCCAGCAGCAGGACGACCTTCGTGTTCGCGGTGAACACCCCGAGGGTGCCGGGTGTGGGCTTGCTCCGGTTCGACGGACACCGTGGTGTGTCGTTCAGGCTGTGAGGGCGGCTCCTTGGGCCGACCCTGGGAGCCGGCGCCGCCGCAGGAGCCACACGGTCGGAAACCGCAGGACCCGACCTCGTCGGTACCGGCGGAAACGTACCGATCGCGGCACGGCAGTCATCGCGCACGAGCGCGACGGCGGGAAACTCGCCCGACGCGGCCACCACCCGATGTCCGTGTCGCCGAGAGCGCACGGCGCCCAGTTGCGGGTGTGTACGACTACGTCCACGCGCGGGGCTCGGACGCTGTCCGGCCGAGCCCCGCGCGTGGGATGGGCGCCGCCTGATCAACGTGTGGCGGCGATCATGGCAATCTGCCGATCAGAGAGCGGCCGTCTCCCTGGGCGCTGGTGGGCTTTCCGCCGGGGCTTCGAGCGTCACCTTGGGCAGCCGTCGGGCGAGCGGGGCGGGCAGCCACCAGGCCCACTTGCCCATCAGCTGCATGATGGCCGGAACCATCAGGCAGCGGATGACCAGCGCGTCCACCAGGATCGCCACGGCGAGGCCGAGACCGAACTGCTGGAGCAACCGGTCGGCGCTCAGCATGAAGGCGCCGAACACCACGATCATGATCGCCCCGGCCGCCGTGATCACCTTGCCGGTGGTGGCCAGTCCCTCCCGTACCGCGAGTGAGTGGTCCTTCGTACGCTCCCACTCCTCATGGATCCGTCCGACCAGAAACACCTCGTAGTCCATGGACAGCCCGAACACGATCGCGAAGATCAGCACGGGCAGGAAGGCTTCGATCGGCCCCGGCTGCACCCCGAACAAGCCGTGCTGGAACACCAGGACCATGGCGCCGAGCGCGGCCGAGATCGACAGCAGGTTCAGCAGGGCCGCCTTGAGCGGGATCAGCAGCGACCGGAAAACGAGCATCAGCAGCAGCGACGAAAGTCCGACCACGACGGCGACGAACAGCGGCAGCCGCATGGCGACCGTGTCCGCGAAGTCCTGCGAGCCGGCGATTGCGCCGCCGACCAGGATCTTCGCGCCGGTGGCGCGCTCCAGCTCCGGGGCCACGTCGTCGCGCAGCTGGTGCACGAGGTCAGCGGTGCCCTTGTCCTGCGGTGCCGTCTTCGGGTAGACGAACACCGTGGACAGGCCGCCGCCGTCGGAGCGCATGGCAGGGCTGGCCTCGGCCACGCCTTCGGTCTTGGCCAGCTCGGCGGAGACGGCCTGGCCGGCGGCCTCGTCGCCCTGTGCCAGGACGATCAGCGGACCGTTGAAGCCCGGGCCGAAGCCCTCGGCGAGCAGGTCGTACGCCTGGCGGGAGGTCGTGGCCTTCGCGTCGTTGCCCGCGTCGGCGAAACCGAGCCGCATGCCGAGCGCCGGTGCCGACAGGGCCAGCAGGGCGAAGACGGCGACCAGGAGCGCCGGCAGCGGACGGCGCTGCACGGCAGCGGCCAACGTCCGCCAACGGCGGCCTTCGACCTTGCCCTTGGCCGTGGCCGCGTGCTTCAGTACGTGGCGCTGGATGCGCTTGCCGAAGAACGCCAGCAGTGCGGGCAGCAGCACCAGCGAGGCTGCCATCGTGGTCAGCACGGTCAGCGCCAGGGAGAGGGCCACACCCTGCAGCGAGCCGAGGCCGAGCGCGACTAGGCCCAACAGGGCGATGATCACGGTGCAGCCGGCGAAGAACACCGTGCGCCCTGCGGCGTCCAGGGCCTTGCGGCCGGCTTCGGCCGGCTCGGCGCCGTCGATGAGTTCGTGCCGGTAGCGGTAGAAGATCAGCAGGGCGTAGTCGATGCCGACGCCGAGTCCGACGAGCATCGTGATGGGCGGAGTGAAGTCGGCGATGGTGAAGACGTGCGAGGCGAGGCCGATCAGGCCGGCGGCCGCGCCGACCGCGAACAGGGCCGTGATCAGCGGCACGGCCGCCGCCACCAGGGAGCCGAACAGCAGCCCGAGGATGATCACGGCGGCCGCGATGCCCGCGAGTTCGGCGGTCGGGGCCTCCTTGTCCTCGGCGCCGCGCACGGCTTCGCCGCCGAGCTCGACCTGGAGCCCGTCCGTCTCGGCAGCCTTGGCGGTGTCGATGATCTTGGCTACGTCCGCCTTGGGTACGGCCTCGACCTTGCCGTCGAGCGTCACGGTGGCGTAGCCGATCGTGCCGTCCTTCGACACGGCGGAGGCGTCGGCGTACGGGCTGCGTACGTCGGCGACGCCGGGCAGGCCCTTCACCTCGGCCAGCATGTCCTCGACGGCGGCCTTGCGGCCGGCGATGCCCTGACCGTCCTTCAGGACGATCTCGACGCTGTCGCCGGCCTGTGCGGAACCGTGCTTCGTGTACAGGTCGGTGGCGGCCTGGGAATCGGTGCCCGGCAGGGAGAAGTCGTTCTTGTACCCGGAGCCCGCCGCCATCGACCCCAAAGTGACTGCGGCCAGGACGACCACCCAGATCAGCACGGCGGCCCAGCGGTGACGCTGCGCCCAACCGGCGAGGGCGCCGAACCGGCCTGCACGCGGCCGACCCGATGGTGCGGGTGGAGCAAGGGGCGCGGCTGCGCCGCTGGTGGGAGACATGGTGACTACCTCGAATTCGAACGTGAGTTGCCGGGCATGACGAACGCGCCCACTACGACGCCGCACACCATGGGTACGACGATCGCCGGGATGGCGAACACGCCGTCGATCTCCAAGGCCAGCGCCCCGGCGGCCGAGACGAGCAGAATCCCGGCGGCAGCACCGACGAGAGCGCCCACGAGCACCGTCGTGACCCGTCCGGGAAAGGGAGATGCGTTCATGCCCCTGATCGTGCTTGTGCGACGAGGTCCAAATCGTCAGTCCCGGGAGGACACTGGGCGTACCCCGGCGGATGTACGCGACGCGGTACCCGGGAGGTAGGACGGCACCCAGGCCCCGGTCAGGCCGTCGGTGCAGAGCGGCACATGCTCCTCCTGCGTGGTGACGGTTCCCTCGTGCGCGCGGTGAGCGTCGGCTCGCGATGCGCGGCCTCGCGGAAGGCGCCGACCACAGCACTCACCCAGAGGCAGACAAGCGCCGTCTGGCGCGGGGTGCACAGAGCGGCGGCGAACGCCGGAAGAAACACGAGCAGGCCGAGGAGGAACACGGGGTTCCCGGTCAGAAGGCCCACGCCGGCCACCACCACCATGGCCAGGACGACTGTGCGGGTGGGAGCGGAAGAACTACCTAGTCCTCCAGCCAGCCGGGGCTGACCATTCCAGATTCGTACGCCATCACCACGACCTGTGATCTGTCCCGCGCACCCAGCTTCGTCAGAATGCGGCTGACGTGCGTCTTCGCCGTCGACAGTTGCAGCACCAGCCGCTCGGCGATCTCGTCGTTCGTGAGCCCCGCGGCGACCAGTCGCATGACCTCGCGCTCACGGCCGGTGAGCACATCGAGCCGGGGGTCCGGTTGCGGGCCCTTCACCCGGCTCGCGAAGTCGGCGATGAGCCGCCGGGTGACCGATGGGCTGATCAAGGCATCGCCGCGGGCGGCGACCCGCACCGCGTGCAGCAGTTCCTCCGGCTCGGTGTCCTTCACCAGGAAGCCGGTCGCCCCGGAGCGCAGCGCCCCGTACACGTACTCGTCGAGATCGAAGGTCGTCAGGATGACCACCCTCACCGCTGCCAGCTGCTCATCCCCCGTGATGATCCGGGTGGCGTCCAGACCGTCCGTCCCCGGCATCCGGATGTCCATCAACACCACGTCGGGCTTCAGCTCGCGGCAGACCGAGACCGCGGTCTGCCCGTCCCCGGCCTCGCCCACCACCTCTATGTCGTCCTCGTCATCGAGGATCGAGCGGAACCCGGCCCGCACCAGCCAGTGGTCATCCACCAGCAGGACCCTGATCATCGGCTGCTCCGCTCCATCGCTCTCCTGTGATCCCGTACGGTAGCCGGGCCCGCACAACGAATCCGCCTTCCGGCCGTGGTCCCGCTGCGAGTTCGCCCCCCAGTGCCCGCGCCCGCTCCGTCATGCCGGCGATGCCGCTGCCCCCGCCCGGCCTGGCCGGGCGGGCTGTCATGCGGCCGTCGTCCTCGACAGCCACAGTCAGCTCCCGGTCCCCGTAGGCGAGCCGGATCGTGACGTGTCCGGCGCCGCTGTGTCGAGCCACGTTGGTCAGTGATTCCTGCACGATCCGGTACGCGGCCAGGTCGACTCGGGCAGGCAACGCGCGCTCAGCCCCAGTCCGTTCGATCCGCACCGCGAGCCCCGCGAGATTCGCCGAGCCCACCAACGTGTCCACCCGGGCCAGCCCAGGCGTGGGCGCCCTGGGCGCGTCCTCGTCAACCCGGCGGAGCACATCGAGGGTGGCCCGCAACTCCTGCAACGTGTCCCGACTACCCGCCTTGATGGCGCTCAGCGCCGCCTCAGCCTGCGCAGGGTCCTTCTTCAGACGGTGCAGGGCCGCGCCCGACTGTACGTTGATCATCGAAATGTTGTGCCCGATCACATCGTGCAGCTCGCGGGCGATGCGCAACCGTTCTTCGGTCGCCCGCAGCCGCGCCTCCTCCTCGGCATACGCCAGCCGGCCGTGCCGCCCACTGCCGAGAGCCACGACGGCGACCAGCCAGCCAGTGAGCATGAACACCGCCGTACCGGTGACATCGCTCGCGGTCGTGAGGGTGGCCGCGCCCACGCCGATCACCATGGCCGCCGCCATGGCGATGGCCGCCTGCATCCGGCCCTGGGCCGCGATGGCGTACAGCGCCACGATCGGAACCAGAACCAGCGGCCCGTCGACGTCACTCAGCACGTAGTAGGCGCCCGTGCCCACCACCGTGAACCAGCCCACGGCCACCGGATACCGACGCCGAAAGAGCAACGCGCCACACACCACGATCACCAGCAGCCAGGACACGACCCGCGAAGGCAGCGGGTCGCCGCCGTGGCCCAACAGCTTCCCCTCGGGAAACGCCACCAATACGAACACCCCGCCGGCCAGCGCAGCATCGGCGCGGGCGCCACGAGGCAGCCGGACACGGATCTGTTCGAAGAGCGCCACACGTCCATTCTGCCCGTGCCGCCGATCCACGGTGGACACCGAGCAGGCAAGGGGGCGGAATGTGGGGCAACCGGTCCGGCACAACGGGCAAGGGTCCGCGCCCATCGGTTCTTACCTGACCGGGCGGCCAGGGACCCGCGGCACGCAGGGACCAAGGACCGCCTCACCGGCATAGTCGTGATCGACTTTGCGTGCCGGTCGCCACGACCCAGCACGGCCGTCCTCATCCCGTCCCAGCACCATCCCAGCACGGTAGGGATGAGCAGGGGTAATCACAGGTGACGAAGGGTCAGGTTTCCCATCACCAGGGCGGGAAGCGCGCGTGCGGCGTTTCCCGCCCTCGGCCTGTTTCACACACGCCCGCCGCATGGTCCTCCTCACCATCCGGATGGTGGACGTCACCCGCCGTGTCCCTGAGCGGGCCCGTAGGCCGGCCGGTGCAGCTGGTTCGCCCCGTCCGCCAGGCGGGATGCGTCGCAAGAGGGAACCCGGTGGGAATCCGGGACTGCCCCGCAGCGGTGAGCGGGAACGACCGCCGTCATACGCACTGGACCCGGTGAACAGGGTGCAGTCCTACGGCACCCGCTACGTCCGCCCGCCGGTCCTGGCCGGCGACATCTCGCGGCCCGAGCCGATGACCGTGCGATGGACGACGTATGCCCAGTCTCTGACCGAGCGCCCGGTCAAGGGCATGCTCACCGGACCGGTCACCATGCTCGCCTGGTCCTTCGTCCGCGACGACCAGCCCCTCGGCGACACCGCCCGCCAGGTGGCCCTCGCCCTGCGCGACGAGGTCAACGACCTTGAGGCCGCAGGGACTTCGGTGATCCAGGTGGACGAGCCCGCGCTGCGCGAGACGCTCCCGCTACGGGCCGCCGACCGCCCGGCCTACCTGGCGTGGGCCACGGAGGCGTTCCGGCTCAGCACGAGCGGAGTACGGCCGGACACACAGGTCCACACGCACATGTGCTACGCCGAGTTCGGCGACATCGTCCAGGCCATCGACGACCTCGACGCCGACGTCATCAGCCTGGAGGCCGCCCGCTCCCACATGCAGGTCGCCCGCGGACTCGCCGCCCACGGCTACCCGCGCGAGGCCGGACCCGGCGTCTACGACATCCACTCCCCGCGGGTGCCCAGCATCGAGGAAGCCGCCGAACTGCTCCGTACCGGCCTGAAGGCGATTCCCGCCGAACGGCTGTGGGTCAACCCCGACTGCGGGCTGAAGACCCGCGGCTGGCCCGAGACCCGCGCCTCGCTGGAGCCGGGCCGGCGGTTGTCGTATTCCGTCGGAATGACCATCACCGACGCCATCCACCAGGCGGTGCTGAAGATCCCGAGGACGGCGTGGACGTCGGCCTACGACGCCGGCGGCACCGAGCGGCCCGGGTGCCTGGGTCGCGGAGATCACCGACATGCCCGACCTGAGCACGTGGCCGAAGGGGATGCGGCGGACCGTCCGCAAGGAACGCCCGCACCCCGGCGCCCAGTTGCGGTTCACCGACCTCGACGGGCTGCGGCTGACCTGTTTCGCGACCAACATCAAAGGGCGGCCAGCTCGCCGACCTCGAACTACGTCATCGCCGTCGGGCCCGCTGCGAGGACCGCATCCGAGGCGCCCGCGACACCGGACTGCGCAACCTGCCCCTGCACGACACCGCACAGAACCGGATCTGGCCGGAGATCGTCTCCCTCGCACTCGACCTCCTCGCCTGGATGCCCATGCTCGCCCTGACCGGCCAAACCCGCCGCTGGGAACCCAAGAAGCTCCGCCTGCGCCTGTTCTCCGCCGCCGCCCAGCTCGTGCACACCGGACGCCGCCACTGGCTCCGCTTCACCGCCCGATGGCCCTGGATCGATGTCATCACCCACGCGATCGACAGGCTCCACAGCCTCCCGAACCCCATCTGACCAGCCACCTCGACCGTCCCGACAACCCGCACCACCACACCGGTGAAGTGGAACCCGGCGCCCATCCGACGCGAGAGCCGGGCCCTCGACCTGCCCCAGCCCCGAAAAGACCCACCACACAGCCACAAAGTCCCCGTCAGCAAGCTGACGGGGACTCATGAATGATCGAGGCTAACGGATTTGTCACAGCCTGCCCCCGCTGTCCGGCGGCGGACGAAATCGCACGCGTCCGCCGACCGTTCGAGCAGATTCAGCAGGTGGATCTGTTGGAGATCTTTATTCCGGTGACGCTGAAAGCGTTCGCGAACACGGTTTCGTTATTCGGCGGCAGGCAGACCGAGGTCCCGTCCTGGAGCCGTAGATACGCCACGTCGTCGTTCCGGGTGTTCACGACGTAGTAGTGCGGGCGGGACCTGACCGTCTGATAGGAACTGGTGACATCGCGGTACTTCGCGATCGGCGTGCCCGCGTTCCAGGCGTGCTCGTCCGCATAGAAGCAGACATAGGGGTACGCGCAGCCGTGGGTCGGGGACTCCGCCTGGGCGGCCGATGCGCCGGTCACGGACATGGCCGCCACGGCCACGCCCGCGCCTGCGAGGCCTGCCGCCTTTCGGATGACGGACTTCATCAAAACCTCCAAGAATTGGGTAGATCGTCTGACACAGCAGCTGTAGATCGTGATCCGTTACGGAGTGCCGCCGGTCAGCTGGGGTGAGGCCGGTGTTGCGACGAGCACGGACACCGGCATCCTGGTCGTGTGTGACGACGTATCAAGAGCAGCGGCCATGGAAGCCAACGGGGCTCAACAGGTGTGGCGCGATGCCCTCGGAGAGTCATGAGCGTGGTCGCGGGTTGCTTCCGCGTCAGGCGACCCGGCCGGCCTTCCGCGAGATGACCCAGGCCAAGCGGATGGGTATCGAGCGACCCGACTGCTGGACCCTCGCGGGAACAACCACCCCCACGACAGCCGGCAACCCGTCTGCTAGCCACACCGCAACAGCGACCTGGTCACTCCATGACAGCAGCCACAGCTCGAACCTCAGCTCTTGTCCAGCGTCCCACTCCCATCACTGGCTGACGCCCACCCACTGCCGCCTCACCGCCCAGCCGCACCGGGCTGCCTGGGCAGGTCAGAGGCCACCGGTGTTGAGCAGCCGGTTGGGCGTGTCGGAGCGGACGCCGCGCACGACACCAGCGGTGGCCGTGTGGTCGAGCCAGACGTGGACCTCGTGAGCCGTGGCGTGGGGGTGAGCCGACAGGTACAGCGCGATCACGCCGGTCGCATGCGGGGCGGCCCAGGACGTCGCTCCGACGTTCTCCGTGACCGTACCGCCGCCTGCGAGGGCGGCGGTCACCTTCTGACCGGGGGCGTACAGGTCCACGCACCGTCCGTGGCCCGAGCCGTAGGAGCCGCCGTCGCTCCACACGCGGTCGTTCGAGGTGGAGGCCGCCACGACGATCGTGCCGGGGACTCCGGCCGGGGAGTGCTTGCAGGCGTCGTCATGGAAGTTGCCGGCCGACACCACCGTCGGGATCCCCGCGTCGACCATCTTCTTCACGGCGGACTCCAGGGCCGACGACCGGTGGTCGAGGTTGAGTGACATGTTCACCACCGCGGGCTTCTGCGCGTGCGCGGTGACCCACTTGACCGACTTCACCAAGGCCGCCTCGGCCGCCGCCGGGGAACCGCCGCCCCCGCTCTCGCACAGGATGCCCTGGACCCGTACGAGCTCCGCCCTGGGCGCCACCCCGTACTTCGCCCCGCCGATGATGCCCGCGACGAACGTGCCGTGGCCGGTCCCCTCCTCGCTGAAGCAGTCACCGGAGTCCTGCGGGCCCACGAAGTCGGCGCCGAGGTGGGCGCGTCCGCCGAACTCCTTGTGGGCGATGTCCATCCCGGTGTCGATCACGTAGACGTGAACGCCCTTGCCCGTGGCGGTGGTGGTGAACTTCCCGTTCAGGGGCCGCGACCGCTGGTCCAGGATGTCCAGGTTCCATGGCACGTGCCGGGTGACGGGCGCCGCCGCGGTCTGCGCGATCCCGGACAACTTCCCCACGGCGCCGCCGGACGTCGGCGCCGAGGCGGACGACGCCCCGTCCCCGAAGGGCGCCACGGACTCCGCCTTCCCGTGCGCGGGGAGCGTCCCTCCGGTCCCCCCGGCCGCCGCGCCGGCTTCCCCGCCGCAGGCCGAGGCCCCGAGCACCGTCGCCATGGCCACTGCCAGGAGACCGGCCTTCGTCACGTTCCGCGTCACAACGTCCCCCACATCCCTGCTTCGTGCACAGTCAGCGCACAAGACGACCACCGAGGGCGCGCGGTTCCAGCAGGGCGCGGGTTCCGTTCCGGGTTCGCCATGTCCAACCGGACGATCCGCGGAGCTGTGCGACTTGCGCGCAGCACGGCATCGTCAACATCGACTTCCGGATGACGCAGGAGCAGCTTCTCGACCGGACGCTGTCCGCCCGTATCGACGTGCCTGGGCACTCCGAGGAGGGTTGCCCGTCCCGTCCCACGCCCCGAACAAACCGCTCCGGTCACACGCAAGATCATCCTCGCGGCGTCGACCAGAGGAGTCCTGGCCGACCTGGTGGCGTTGGTGGCATCCACGATCGTGTTGCACTTCGGCTGGATGTGTGCCGGGGTGGCGTACGTACTGGGTGCCGAGGCGCCGCCGGGTGGCGGGGGATCGAGTGCCCGTTCCGGCCGGGTGGAAGGACCTGGCCGAGCGCGAGGACCGAGTCGGATTCATCCTGGGGATCCGACTCTTCTTCGGCGTCCGCTTCAGCTCCGCCCTCCAGCCGCTCCCGCGACACCGGCCCCTTCGACTTCAGCGCCGCGAACCCGCCTTCACGCCAGACCTTGCGCCATCGCCGCACCGTTCGCTCCGTGACCCGCAGGTCCTTCGCGATCAACGCGGCATCGACACCGCGCTCGAACCGCTGCGCCGCCTCCAGCGTCAGCAGCTCCCCGAATTGCCGCCCACGTCGAAGACGTTGTCACAGCCGCATACACGCAGCCCGGTGAACTGCTCCCAGATCTCGATCAGCAGGTCCTCGGACGCCGCAGGGGCGCCGGATGCCGGATGCCGGATCAGGCGACGGTCATGAACCAGGACTCGCCCTCTCCCCGCACCTGCTCCTGCTCCCGCTCCCGCTCCTCTCACCGTGCACCACATCGCCTGCGACGGTTGGGTCGGTACCGCTCCTGCACGCCGAACTGGCGGACGGCCCCTGCGGATCGAGCCGGAGCAGTTCCGCGCGCAGGACGGGGCCGGCGCCCAGGTCGAACCGGGCCGTCTGCGCTGCGGCGAGCCGCCGGGAGACATCGGCGTCAGCCTCGCCTGTCAGGTCGAGGACCGGCAGCGGCACCTGAGCGGGCGCGCCGACGACTTGGTACAGCACGCCGTCGTGCTCGGTGAACGTGGTGCGCAGCGCCTCGTGCCGCTCGACCACCCCGGTCAGCGCGACGCGCAGTGCGTCGGTGTCGAGGCGGCCGCGCAGCGACACGGGCAACGGCACGTTGTACGCGGGTGAGCCCTGCTCGAGCTCGGCGACCATCCACAGCCCGGCCTGCGCGTACGAGGCGGGAACGACCCACCCGGCCGGGTTCCGCCGAAGGATGCCGGGCCGGCTCGACCGGCGCTCCGCGAGAGCCTTCAGCAGCCGAGCACGTTCCGGTGATCGTGCCGGCGACCCCGAGCGAGGGACGATCGTCACCTGGTCTCCTTAGACTCGGCAAGTCTCCGAGACCGTAGAGAGGTGCGGTTGGCCGGAGGTTATGCAGCGAGAAACCGGGAGATGTCGCGGAGCTCAGCGTCGAGGGCGTCTGCGGCTACGCCGCCCAGACCGGCGTCGAACGGTTCCAGGGCGACGGCACGTGTTCGGTCCCGGCGCCAGACTCCGCGGACCAGTCCGTCCACCACGATGGTGGGGCTGATCTGACCGCCGCCGGACCAGACCGCGCGCTCGTGCTCGGGCTCGACGGACAGCCGGCGGTCCGTGAAGCCCAGCAGATAGTTGTCGTAGGCCGGCAGCAATCGAACGTCACCTACCGGCTCCAGGCCCTCCGATGCGTCGGCCGGCAGCGCGTACGCGTCCAGGTCTCCGACGCGGCACGGTTCGATCAGACCGCCCTTGAGCAGTTCCTTCCACGCAGGGCGGACGGCGGGCAGCCCGAGCCCCGACCAGGTGGCGAAGTCGGCCGCCGTCGCCGGTCCGTGCGCCGCCAGGTACCTGTGCAGCAGCTCTCCGACCGCATCCGCGCCGGTAGGTCCGGCGGAGGCGGGCAGCCAGTCGTCCGCCAGCACATAGGTGGCGGAGCCGTCCTCCTGGATCGGACCGAAGCAGGCGGTGCCGAGCAGAGCGGATCGGCGGACGAGGTGGAACGGGACCTGCCCGGAGGCGTTGAGGCCCGCTTCGGTCATCCGCGCCGCGAGCTCGTCCCGGGTCAGGGGGCCGCCGGCAAGCGCCTCGGTGATCACCCGCTCCCCCAGTGCCAGCTCGGCCGGCCCGAGCCCCAGCTCCCGGTATCGGCGCTCGCTGCGGCGCAGCAGTTGCGGAGCGAGCAGTTCGCGGAGCCAGCCCGCGTCACCGGCCGGGACCAGGTACAGCGTGCCGCGCATGAACCAGCCCCGGACCAGGCTGTGTTCGGCGCCGAGCGCCAGGTGCACGTCTGCCTCGGTCAGCCCGGAGCCGCGCGCCCTGAGCCCGAGCGCCGCCGCCCTCAGGTCCTGCGCCTGCACTGCCAGGCACCGCTCCAGTACGGCGGGCACGGATGTCGCGCGCCGATCGCCCCCTACGCCCTGCGACCACGCTCGGAGCAGTCTGGCCTGAGACGGGCCGAGCTCCCGCACGTTCCCCCCTGACCATCCCCATCGCTGCCGCCGGTTCCCGAACCGTAGCCGATGGCCCTCTCCCACGAACAGCGCCCGGGCCCTGCCCCCGGATGTGTCCGTCGGCATGGTCCGGTTCGCGGGCCTGGGAACGGCCCCTGCCTCAGGGGAAGTACAGCGCCGCCTTTTCCAGGACGTGACGTGTGAACATCCCGCCGTACATGACCCTGCCCCGGTACATGGTGATCCGGGTGACCCCCGAGGCCGACGTCTCGACCGTGACGGGCCGGCCGACGAGGGACGTCCCGAGGACCCGGGCGTCCATGGCGGCCCAGTCCCTCGCGGACCGCTGGACGCTGCCGCCGACCAGGGCGGGCAGCACCATCGCCGCGTTGCGGGCGCCGGGCAGACCGCTGCGCAGGCTCTTCACGTAGTCCATGGCCCATCCGGTGAACTCGGCCATCACGGCCTTGTCGACCTCAGGGACAGCCGCGGCGAGGACGAACAACTCCACCTTGGTGCCGAACCACCGCGCCTTGCGGTCCGATCGGCTGCCGATCATCACCGGGTAGCCGCGCCAGGTGGTCGCGGTCACCCCGCTCCCGTCGGCCGTCAGGCGCTCACGTAGCGCCTCCAGGTAGGCGTTGGCCGCGCCGGCAGGCGACGCTCCGTCGGTCGGCTGCTGGGTCGTCATACGGGGATCCTTCATCACTGGCGTGGCATGGGGAAGACCGCCCCTGCGGGCCCCGCACCCCCTCGCTTCATGATCGAGTGGGGTGCGGGTCCGCGTCCATACGTGAAATCCCGTAGCCGGGCACGTAATCAGGTGGCCAAACGGACTCTTGGCCGTCTCATGTAACCGCCTACAGCGGGGTGAGGATCAGTAGTCGAATAAATGGCGTAGTTGTGGCAAATATGTTCGCAAGATGGTCTGAAGATCGCTAGCTTCCTCTCGACCTTGTTCGTGCCGGGAAGGATCTCTGTGAACGTATCCCGTCGAAGAGCCGTGGCCACTCTGGCCGCAGCCGCGCTCTCGATACCGCTCCTGCTGGCCTCCGCCCCGCCTGCCTCCGCCTCGCCCGTCCCCGCCTCGCCCGCCTCCGCCCGCAAAGGCGATCCGGGCAAGGGCGATCCGGGCAAGGACGCCGCCAGGCTCTCGAAGGTGCTCGTTCGTGAAGCGTCCGCCAAGGGCGCCTTCAAGTACCTTCAGAAGTTCCAGCAGTTAGCCGATTCCTCGGGCGGCGATCGCGTCGCCGGTTCGCCGGGGCACGATGCGTCGGCCGCCTACGTCTACAAGCTGCTGAAGAAGGCCGGCTACCGCGTCTCGTACCAGAAGTTCGCGTTCGTCTACACGCAGACGCAGGCCGAGAGGCTCTCGGTCCTCTCGCCCACACCCGGAGACGTCCAGATCAGGGCGCTGACCTACACCAAGTCGACGCCGGTGCGCGGTGTCACGGCCGGCCTGGCCGCCGTCCCGGTCGACGCCGACGGCACCACCGGCTGCGAGCCCGGCGACTACGCAGCCGGCGGCTTCACCGGCAAGATCGCCCTGATCAGGCGGGGCGGCTGTTCCTTCGCCGCCAAGCAGGAGCAGGCCGCCGCGGCGGGCGCGATCGGCGCCGTCATCTACAACAACATCGACGCCGGTTACGGCCCGTTGACCGGCACCTTGAGCGACCCGGCCGCCGCCAGGATCCCCACCGGCGGGATGAGCAAGGCCGACGGCGAGAGGCTCGCCGCGGACGCCGCCCAGGGCCCGGTGAGCATCTCCTTCGAGATCCGCCAGTTCCAGGAGCCGCGCTCCACGAACAACGTCATCGCCGAGACCCCGGGCGGCGACGCCGCCGACACCGTGATGCTCGGCGCGCAACTGGACACGGTGCCGGGAAGTCCGGGCATCAACGACGACGGCTCGGGCTCCGCCGGGCTGCTCGACGTCGCGCTGAAGCTGGCCGAGAACGAGAAGCACCCGCGCAACAAGGTGCGCTTCGCCTGGTGGTCGGCCACGGAGAGCGGCCTCGTCGGTTCCGACTACTACGTCGCGCACCTCACGCCGGCCGCGAAGCAGGAGATCAAGCTCTACCTCCACTTCGAGATGATCGCCTCGCCGAACTACGGCCTGTTCGTGCTCGACGGCGACGGCTCGGACGGCGCCAACACCCAGGCCGTACCCGAGGGCTCGGCCCAACTCGAGCGCGGCATCAACCAGTTCCTGGGTCATCGGCGTCTGCCGCATGAAGGCACGCCGTTCGTCAGCCGCTTCGACTACGGCCCCTTCGTCGACGCCGGCATCCCCTCCGGCGGCACCTTCAGCGGCGCGGAAGCCATCAAGACGCCTGCCCAGGCCGCGAAGTTCGGAGGCACGGCGGGCGTCGCGTTCGACGTCAACTACCAGACAGCCCGCGACACCATCAAGAACATCAACATGACGGCACTCGGTATCAACGTCGACGTCATCGCCAACGCCGTGGGCACCTACGCACACGACCTCAGCTCCCTCAACAAGCCGTGACCGAGTAGTCCCACACAGACCCCGGCACCGGCATTCCAACCGGCAGACGGCGTCGCCCCGCCGGATCGACGGATCGGCGGGGCGACGCATCGGGCTCGTCGGGTCAGGGCTGTGGCGTGACCGTCCGGCCCAGGTGTCGGGCGAAGAAGCGGACCGCGCTGTCGGCCTCGAACCTGGGCAGCTCCTTGTGTGCGCCCGCGTTGGCGTGCAGCGTCTTCTCCTTCGAGGCGAAGGCGTCGAACAGCGCGAGACCGGCCTCGCGTGGGATGTGCTCGTCGTCCCACTGGAGCGCGTACTCGACGGGAATGGTGATCTGCCTCGCCGTCTCGGCCAGGGGGTCGGGCCAGAACTGGCCGAAGACCGCGGCGGCGATCCTGGGTTCGACCGCCGCCAGCGGCACCCCGATCGCGGTGCCCATGTTCAGCCCGTAGTAGCCGACGGGGCCTTCGGCGCCGATCTCCGGAAGCTCCTGGAGGGCGTCCAGGGTCGCCTGCCACTCCGGTACGGCGCGCTCCGCCAGGTGGGCGTTGTACCGGACGACGATGGGTCCGACCGGTTCGCCCGTCGTCATCGCCTGATGCATCGCGGCGATCTCTTGCTCGTCGTGCGTCGTGCGCGGCCGGCCGCCGTGGCCGGGCGCGTCGATGACGGCGACGTGGAAACCGCAGCCGGCCACGAGGAGTTGGGCACGGCCCGCCATGGCCGGGGCCTTCTTGTGGGTGCCGCCGCCGTGCCCCATCAGTACCAGGGGCGCGCGGCCGGAGCCGGAAGCGGGCGACCAGAGGACACCGGGGATCTCACCCACGGTGAAGTCGCGTTCGATGACGCCGTTCGCCGATGTCTCGGCGGTGAACTGCGCGGAATGCATGGGTTGTTGCCTTTCGGGATTGCCTTCTTGTCTGGGCGCTCCCGGCGACAACCATGTCGACCCTTGTCGATGCAATCGATGCGTGTCGACCTACGTCGATCTATGTCATCGCTCGCCTGACCGTGGAGAAGGAGGGGAGCACCCATATGGGTCCAGCGTTCATGGGTCTCACCTCCTTGTCCGGTGTCACGGTCTCCCGCAAGTTAGCAGCGCGCGTGTCTTCCCGCCCAACCCTTTTTCCCGCCGGCCGGCTCACCCGCTCGTTTCCGGGGTCAGGGTCCTGCCCAGGGCGGTGCGGTCGGTCTTGCCGTTGCGGTTGACCGGGAGGGAGTCGAGCCGGGTTACATGGGTCGGGACCATGTAGGCGGGGAGGCGTCCGCGCAAGGTCTCGTGGAGTGCCGATGCCGGGACCCTGGTGCCGGTGACGGCGGCGGCGAGTTCCACGCTTCCGTCCGGTGTCGGCAGCGCCAGGACCGCCGCGTCCACGACTCCCGGCAGCGCGCGCAACGCCGCCTCGACCTCGCCGAGTTCGACACGGTAACCGTGCACCTGGACCTGCTGGTCCACCCGGCCGAGATGGACGAGCGGGGCATCACACCCCGCGCTGGCGTCCGCGCCGTCCTCCGGGAGCGGGGCGACGCGGTCGCCGGTGCGGTACCAGTGGGCGTCCGTCAGGGCTGTGGCGGGGTCGTACGGGCTGCCGTCGGGGGTGAGGAAACGGCCCGCGTCGTCCGCCGGGTCGAGGTAGCCGGGGAAGCGCTGCGGGCCGCGTACGCACAGTTCACCGTCGTGCATGCGGGCCTGCAGGCCCGGGTGGAGCGGGCCGATGGGGACGGTGCCGTTGGGCGGCGCGGGCCAGTCCTCGGGGGCGGCCGGCAGGCGGTACGCCGTGCAGGTCACCGTCAGTTCGGTGGGGCCGTAGGCGTTCTCGATCGCGCTCGACGGGGCGGCGGCGTGCCAGACGCGGGCCTGCTGGAGTGTCAGGGGCTCGCCGCAGAACATGCTCCTGCGCAGGCCCGGCATGCTGCCGGGCTTGAGGGCGCGCAGCCGGTGGGCGAACGAGATCACGGACGGGACGGAGTTCCAGTGTGTCAGCGCACGGCGGTTGACGAAGCGTACGGGGGTGAGGAGGTCGCCGCCGGTGGCGGCCACGAGGGTGGCGCCGGAGCCCCAGGCCGCGTACATGTCGAGGACCGACGGATCGAAGGTGAGGGCGAAGGTCTGGGAGACACGGGCGCCCGGGCCCGCCTCGTACCGCGGGACGGCGTGGGCGAGGTAGGCGCAGACGTTGCGGTGGCGTACGGGGACGCCCTTCGGGACGCCCGTCGAGCCCGAGGTGAACAGGATGTAGGCGAGGTCGTCGGGGCCCGCCTGTGGTGCCGGGAGCACGGGCCGCGGTGCGGCGGCCAGGGCGGGCAGGTCCGCGTCGGTCAGGGTGAGGGCGGGTGCGGGCAGGCGGTCGAGGTGATCGCAGGTGCCGTCGCTCACGACGGCGTCGAGCCCCGCCGCCTTCGCGATGGCGGCGTTGCGTTCGGGCGGGAAGGACGGGCCCAGGGGGACCACCGTGGCGCCCAGCCGCTGGACGGCGAGATACGCCACGTAGGCGACGGCCGTGCGCTCGGCCGCCAGACCGACGCGTCTCACCCGCCCCCCACCTCCCATGCGCCCTATGCGGCCCACACGTCGAGGGCCCGATGCGCCCGCACCCGCACCCGCACCCGCCGGCCCGAGCGTCGCCAGCAGACGCGCCGCCAGACGGTCGGCGAGGCCCGACAGTTCCTCGTACGTCAGGTGCACGGCGCCGATCTCCAGCGCCGTGCGGTCGGCGTGGGCGGCGGCCGTGACCGCGAACCAGTCGTGCAGCGTGCGCCGTTGTGCCGTGGTCGTCCGTTGAGCCGTCATGTCTGCCGATCGCCCTTTCCCGTGGTGAAGGTGTGTTGTGCGCTCCGCGCTGTGCTTCGCCTGCCGAACGCGCAGCTCAGCGGGATCGCCGAGTGCTCGCGCAGGCTGACCCAGCGGTAGTCGCCCCAGTGGCCCGCGCGGGCGCCCTGCGGTACGTCGATCGACCACGGCCGGCCCCGCAGCCCCTCTCCCCCGGCCTTGACGCATGCTTCCTGGGCCGTCCATACCCACGCCGCCTCCCGGGCCACTCCCGCCGCGGACAGTCCTGTCAGGTCCCGCGCGTGCTCTCCCAGCAGCCTGCGCGTCAGCGTCGCGGAAACCGTCTCCCGCGGCTGCTGCACGTCCACGCCCAGCTCCCGGCCGACCGCGACGGCCACCGCCACCGTGCCCCGGCTGTGCGAGACGCTGACGCCGACACCGGGCCGCCCGCGCAGGCGGGGCTTGCCTCGTACGTCGGTGACGACGTCCCGGTCGGCCAGCCGGGGGCGGACCGCCGCCAGCAGTTCGCGCAGCAGACCGCGGCCGGCCAGGAACTCGGCGGCCCGCCATTCGGGCAGGGCGACGGCCCGGAGGCGGTCGTCCCGGTGACCGCTCGGCGCGACCCGGTCGAGAGCAGCCACGGCCACCCACACCTCGTCCGCGACCGTCACAGGTGCCGATATGGCTTCCGCTGCGGGCTCCGTCATGGCAGCGTGCCTGGGCGGGCCAGGGCGTCCAGCAGTCGTCCGGCGTTGTCCGCCACCAGGTCGAGCACCACCTCTGTCGCGCCCCCGCCGATCCCGAACAGCGCCGCCTGGGCGCGGACTTCCTGGATGCCGCCGGTGGCGAACCCCGCCGAGCCCCACAACTGCGCGCACTCGGCCAGTACGTCGGTGACGGTGCTGCCGGCCGCGGCTTTCAGGGTGGCGGCCGCCGCCGTGTCGTACCGGGTCGCCACCGCCTCGCCCCGGCACGCGGCGAGTGCCTGGAGTTCCTGCACGCGAACGAGGCACCGTGCGAAGCGCTGGCGTACGTGGTCGAGGTCCCACAGGGTTCCCGTGCCGTGTGCGCGGCCGGACAGCCGACGGTGTGTGTCGGCCAGGACGCGGCGGCACAGGGCCACCCCCCACAGGGCACCGGCGAGACGCTCGCCCGCGATGTGCCGGGCGAAGAGAGGCAGGCCCAGACCCACCCGGCCCACCACGTGCTCCCGGCTCAGGGCCACGTCGTCGAACTCCACATGGCCGACGCCCGAGTCCGCGAACAACGCGGACGGCGCGGGCCGCACCGTGACACCGGGCGCGTCGGCGGGCACCAGGATCCACGTGAAGTCGGTGAAGTGACGGCCGGGGCGGTGGCGGGCCAGTACGAGGAACGACGCGGCGGTGGTGGCGTTGGCGATCCACTGCTTCTCGCCCGACACCCGCACACCGTCCCCGGCGAGCCGCACCTCGGTGCGCAGGCCGGTCAGGTCGGTGCCCGCCGTGACGTCGGTGGCCGCCAGCGCGACGGTCGTCCGGCCGGACAGCGCGCCGGACAGCGTCTTCTCCACCACCGGTCCGCCGCCCGCCGCCAACACCGGCAGTGCTGTTGCCAGTTGAACGCCGGCCGACAGTGTGGCCGCGACGGAGAAGCGGGCGTCCACCGCACTGAGGACGTCCGCGAGAGCGTCGGGGTCCAGGCCCGCCCGTACCGAGCCGTCGCGGTAGGACCCGGAGATCCCTCCCCCGGCCCCGAGCGCGGCCCAGACCTCGGCGCCGCTCGCACTGCCGGGCAGGGCGTCGAGCGCGGCGAAGGCGCCGCCCGGTGTGACCGGCCGCGACACCGCCTCAAGCCACTCAGGCTCAATCCGCTCTGCCTCAAGACACTCCGGCTCAGGCAAAGCTCACTCCCTGGTCACGCAACGCCAGTCTGCCGTCCGCCAGATGCAGCCGGTCGTTGCTGTAGTTCAGGGCCGCCGAGCGCAGGTCGCGCAGGGCCTGTTCGAGGCGGGTGGGCGAGTCCTTGAGGTAGCCGTGGCGCAGGCCGACCGCGTCGACGAGGCCGTCCACCGCCGCGAGGCACTCCTCGGACGCGGTGATCTTCAGGGAGTTCAGCAGGAGCTGCCGCGCCGGCACCGACAGGTCCTCGCCCGACTCCACCACCTCCAGCGCCCGCCACAGCAGCGCGTGCACCACGTCCAGCCGCTGGCGCGCCCGGGAGATCCGGGTGAGGAGCAGCTCCGAGCCGACGTCGAACCGGTCCCGGCCCTCCCGGCCGCGGATCATCCTCAGCACCCGCGACAGCGCGCCCGCCGCCGTGCCGAGCCACACCGCGGACCAGCCCAGATGGGCCAGCGGCCCGAAGACCTTCCCGGCGATCTCATGGAACCGCCCGTGCTCGCCGACCACTTGATGGCCCGGCACACCGCCGGTCAGCCGCAGCGGAAGACTGTGGCTCGCCCGCATGCCCAGCGGCTGCCAGTCGCCGGAACCGGTCACCTCCAACTGGTCACGGTCGGCGTACACCAACGACACCTCGTGCTCGGCCTGCTCCCCCGCGCTGCGCATCGTGATGAGGAAGCCGTCGGCGTACATCCCGCCGGTCACGACGGGCGCGAGGCGGTCGATCTCCAGCCGCTCCCCCGAGCGCCCCAACTGCGCCTGCGCGGACAGCAGATGACCACCCTTGCCCGCCTCCGTGGTCACCGAGGCGAGGTAGACCTCCCCACCCGCGACGCGCGGCAGCAGCTCCTTGCGCAGCCGCTCGCCGGCGTGACCCACCACGGCCGCCGTCTGCTGGCAGTGCATCGCGAAGATCATGCCGACGGACGTGTCGCTGCGCCCGAGGGTCAGCGCCGCCCCGACCAGGTCCCGGACGGTGCCCCCGAGACCGCCGTACTCGACCGGAACCAGGAGGCCGAGCAGGCCGGTGCGGCGCAGCGCGTCCAGCGCCTCCACCGGGAACACGGCGTCCCGGTCGGTGCGTTGCCGGTGCTCCTCACAGACGCGGGCGACGTGGGCGAGCTGGTCGGTCAGGTCCAGGGGCGCGGTCACGGCGTCACCTCGCCGCCGGGTTCGTCCGACAACTGCGCGGCGATCGCCCGCCACAGGCTGCCGGCGGTCGCGAAGGTGGTGTCGTTGAGCTCGTCGTCCGGCAGGGAGATGCCGAAGGTGTCCTCGATGGAGAAGAGCAGCTCGATGGCCTGCATGGAGTCGAGGCCGATCTTGCGCAGCTCGGTGTCCGGAGTGATGGCGTCGGCGTCGCGGTCGGCGAGCTTGAGGGAGGAGCGCAGCAGTTCGGTGAAGCGGGGGTCCACGAAGGGTCCCTTCTGGTCTCGTCTGGGCTTGTCCGGTCTGACCTTGGTCTCGTCCGGGCTCGTCAGCGGAGGATGCGGCAGAGGTCGTCGACCCGCCGCAGGTTCTCGGGGATCAGGTGGTCGGGGTCCAGTTCGCGGTCCAGTGCGCTCTCGACGCCCTCGATGATCTCGACCAGCCGGAACGAGCTGAACGAGGGGAAGGAGTCGAACGCCGCCCCCGCGAGGAGGTCCGTCTCGGGCACCCCGAGGACGGCTGCGGCGACGGCGGCCACGCGTCGGCGCAGGGCGTCGTCCGTGGCGGATCCGGGCACTGTCGGGGCGGGTGCGGGGACGGCGCCCTCGGCTCCGAACACCGTACGGTCGGCGGCCAGGACCTCTCGCAGACGGTCCACCACGCCGGCCGGTTCGGCACGGCCGCGGGACACCCGGCGGTGGGCGAGGTAGGTCTGCTCGACCGCCTTGTCCCAGGCACGCAACTGCCCGCCCTCGGCCTCGGTTTCCTCGTCACGTCCCGCGAACAGCGCCCGGTACTTGGTGTGCAGCTTGCGGGCACGCGCCAACAGCCAGGTCTCCGCAGCGAGTCGCTCCAGGGCACGGCCACGGTCGGCATGGTTCTGATATGCCGTCAGATATGACTCGACCGTGTCGGCGTCCACCGTCAAAGTGGGCGAGAGGTCGGCCACGGGCGCGAGGTCGGCGGGTTCCAGCGCGATGAACTCGGCCGACGTGATCCGGGCCAGTTTCTCCCGTGCCAGCACCCAGGTGCCGGGCACGGCGGGCCCCCACTGGGTGTCGATGCGGTACGCGTCCGTGACGTGCCAGCCGTCCGCTCCCGCCGCGAGCAGGAAGCTGTGGTCCATGTGGGCGTGGTCGTAGTAGGGCAGCCAGGGCAGATCGTAGGCGTCCGCGACGACGTAGTGGGTCCCGCCCCGTTCGGACAGGGACGCGAGCATCTCGTCGCGGGTCAGGCGCTCCTGTCGCGTGACACGAAGGCCCAACAGGGCGGTGGCCAAAGCCAGTTGATCCGCCAATGGTGGGTCGACCGTGGGCAGCCCGTCCGGCAGTGGCCACGAGGCGAACCGGAGCGGCGCGCCGAGCCGCAGGTGCGTGCCCGGCCCGTGGACGTGATCGGCGAGCACCGCCAGGTTGACCTGGATGCAGTCCAGCAGGCCCGTGTGGACCGAGGCGAGCGCGTACTGCTCCGGTGCGGCGAAATCAGCTGTACCAGCCATACCAGCCGTACCAACTACATCGTCCCTATCGGCCATCTCGTTCACCTTCCTCGTCAGAGCCACGGCGGCAGCACCGGCAGTTCGCCCGTCGTGTCGAGGCGCGCGCCGGACGTCCGGCCGGCCAGCCACGCCAGGAGGTCGGCGGGCTCGCCGGACACCACGGGGCCGTCGGTGCCGAAGCGGGCGAGTTGCGCGCCGTCGCCGCCCCGCACCGTGAAGTCCGGCATGCCCTCGGCGGCGGCGTAGTAGCCGAGGACGTCGTCCAGGACGATGTTCCGCGCGGTCGCCGGAATGTCGGCGACGTCATAGCCGACGGCCAAGTCCACATGGTGCAGTTCGAGTTCCCGCAGCCGGATCACCAGAATGCGGCGAGGGGTGCACAACTCCCCGGTGAAGGGCCTGATCGCGGCGTTCCAGGCAGGCGCGGGCAGCTCTTCGACAGTCCGCTGGAAGTGCCTCGCGCTCTCTCGTACGTCCGCCACCAGGTCCGCGGCGAGGCGGTGGGCACCTGCCTCGATCTCGGCGTCGCGGGCCTGCCGGTTCGCGTACTGCGGGGTCTCCACACCCGTGCGCGCCCACTCCAACAGGCGTTCCAGCGCCGGCACTTGGCGGGCCAGGTGGCTCAGGACGTGGCCGCGCGTCCAGCCGGGGAGCCGGGACGGAGCCGCGATGTCGTCGTCGCCGAGCGCGTCGAGGCCGGCGAGCAGCCGGTCCGCGGCGGCGGCGATCTCCCGGAAGGTCTCAGTGGTGGGTTCCAGTTCCTTCAACGTGCTTTCTCCGTAGGGTTCTTGAACACAAGGGGGACGGTCGGCTAGCGGACGAGACGGGCGAAGCCCTCCGTGATGGCGTCCAGTTGGGCGGCGATGTGCGGCAGGCGGACCGGGTCGTCGCAGCCCAGCGCCTCCGCCTGCTGTTTCTCGTCGCCGTACAGCAGGCTGGTGGCCGCCTTGAAGCGCAGGGCCCCGGGGTCGTCGCCGAGCAGGTGGCCGGCGAGGACGACGATCCCGGAGTCGTCGAGGAGACGGCGGGCCAGGGACGCGGAGTCGGTGACGCCCCGTTCGGCGAGGCGGGCGCGCAGCGGTGCGAAGTCCGGGTAGACGTAGAACCCGCCGGTGGGCGGACGGCAGTGGGCGCCCGCTTCGACGGCGATGCGGTGCACCTGCCGGGCCACCGCGCCGTGCAGGCGTGCGCCGGAGCGCAGCCGTTCGGTGATCTCCGGCGGTTCGGCGAAGGCGTACCGGGCGACCTGTTGCATGGGGCCGGCCAGTGTGGACCACAGTTCGCTGGCCACCGAGACCACCGCGTCCCGCAGTCGCCCGCCCGTCTCCCCCTGCGGGAAGCGCGCGACCCCGATGCGCCAGCCGCCCAGGCCGAGCGTCTTGGACAGGCCGCTGGTGACCACCGTGCGCTCCGGTGCCGCCTCCGCCGGACTGAGGTACGGGGTCGTGTCCGGGTCGTGCACGATGTCCCGGTAGATCTCGTCCGAGACGATCAGCAGGTCCTCCTCGCGGGCGAGCGCGCACAGTTCGCGGACCAGCGCGGGCGGGGCGAGGGTGCCCGTCGGGTTGTCGGGCAGGGTGAGGACCAGCAGCCGCGGGTCGTGGCCGTCGGCCCGCGCCCGGCGCAGCGCCTTGCGCAGCTCCCCCGGCTCGGGCACGCCGCCGCACTCGTCGGGGATCGGCACGCCGAAGACCTGCTTGCCCGCGTAGGCGGCCTGCGGGGCGTAGGTGTTCCAGGCCGGCCGGGGCAGCAACACATCGCCCGGGACGGCGAGTTGCAGTGCCATCAGGAGTGGTTTGCTGCCGGGGGCCAGCACGATCTGGTCGGCCTCGGTGGGCAGCCGGCGGCGGCGGAAGTAGCCGGCGACGGCCTCCCGGGCGTCGTGCGCGCCGGCCACGGGACCGTAGGCGGTGCGGGCGGCGCCGGCCGCCAACTGCTCGGCCAGTTGCGGCAGCAGCGGCAGTCTGGCCTCGCCGAAGGCGAGGTGGACGAGGTTCTCGCCGGCGGAACGGCGTTCGTCCACGAGCTGGTTGAGCGCCAGGTTGGGCGACGACGGGCGCACGGCGATGCCGGTCATGTCCCGGTCCTTTCTCCGGAGCCTCGTAGTGCGGCGGCGAGGTCGGCGGGGGTGGCCGGGTCGATCTCCAGGTCGTCCAGCCAGGCCGCGTCCGGTGTCCAGCGGGCCCGGAAGGGGCGTCCTACGAGGGCGGGGTCGCGTGCCTGGAGCATGCGCAGGCGGAAGTGGCGGCCGTCGGGGCCGTCCTCGACGCCGTCCACCACGACCTTGCCGGGGGTGGCCGACATGGCGGGGCCGCGTACGGTGCGGGCGAGGCCGGGCAGGGTGCGGTAGGCGGCGGCGAAGATGTCCACGGCCCGGGCGAGCGGCACCTTGAAGTAGTCGTGCGGTCCGGTGTCGCGTTCCACGAACAGGTAGTACGGCACGGCGCCGGCTGCCAGTTCGGCCCGCCACAGCGCGCTCCACACGTCGGCGTCGTCGTTGACGTGGGCGATCAGGGGCGCCTGGCAGTAGACGACCGCGCCGGTGGCACGGATGCGGGCCATCGCCTGCCTCGCCAGGTCGGTGTCGAGTTCGCGCGGGTGGCTGAAGTGGGCCATCACGGCGAGCTGTTTGCCCGCCGCGGTCACGCGCTCGAACAGTCTGAGGACGTCGTCGGCGTCCTGGTCGGTGACGAACCGCTGCGGCCAGTAGGCGACCGACTTGGTGCCGATGCGGATCGTGTCGACGGAGTCGACGGCGAGCAGCGGCTCCAGGTGACCGCGCAGCCGCTCGGTGGACATGACCATCGGGTCGCCGCCGGTGACCAGCACGTCGCGCGCCTCGGGATGCGCGCCGAGGTAGGCGAGCAGGCCGCCGGGGTCCGGCGCGGCGAAGCGCAGGTCGGCGTCGCCGACGAACTGCGCCCAGCGGAAACAGTAGGTGCAGTACGCGTGGCAGGTCTGGCCCTGCCCGGGGAAGTACAGGACGGTCTCGCGGTACTTGTGCTGCAGGCCGGGCAGCTCGACGCCGTCCAGGGTGGGCACGTTGAACTCCTGCTGCCCCGAGGGGTGCGGGTTGAGGCGGGCGCGGACGTCGGCCACGGCGTCCCGCAGCAGCAGCCGGTCCGCGGGGTCGGCGGAGAGCTTGCCTAGCTGCTCCTCGTCGGCGCGGGCCAGCATGCCGCGCTGCGGGAAGGTCAGCTGGAACATGGGGTCGTCGGGGATCCGGTCCCAGTCGATCAGCTCCGACAGGACGTACTCGTTGACCCGAAAGGGCAGCACGAGGGAGATCCGGCGCACGGTCTCCGTGACCTCGTCGGGCAGTCCGAAGCGGCCGGCGATGGTGTCGATGTGGCGTGGGCCGTACGCCCGGAAGCGTGTCTCCTCCGGCGGGAGGAGCGGGAGGTCCGGCATCAGCGACCTCCTTCCGTCCGGTGTTTCTTGCGGTACAGCTCGTCGCCGAGCACGAGGAAGTCCAGCTCCATCGAGCGGAAGGCGGCGAACGCGTCGGCGGCGGTGTTGACGATGGGTTCGCCGCGGTCGTTGAACGAGGTGTTCAGCAGCACCGGCGGGGCGCCCTGCGCCTCCAGGGAGTCGAGGACGGCGCCCACGGCGGGGGCCTCGTCGCCGTGCAGCACCTGCGGCCGGGTGGTGCCGTCGACGTGCACGACGCCCGGGGCGACCGTACGGCCGAGGTCGGTGGCGCGGGCCGCGCCCAGCATGTAGCGGCTCAGGTGCTCCTGCCGCTCCCACAGCCGGGCTCCGTAGTCGGGCCGGGTCACGCCTGCGAAGGGCCGCCACTGTTCCCGGTTCTTGATGGTGTTCACGCGGGTGGTCACCTCCGCCGTGTTGGGTACGGCGATGATCGACCGGCGGCACAGCGCGCGCGGCCCCACCTCGGCGCGTCCCTGGGCGACGGCGCCGACGCGGCCGTCGAGCAGCAGCGCGGTCAGTTCGTCGGTGTCGAGCTCGGACCTGACCAGGTCCGAGGTGTCCAGGGGCGGGCGGCCGTCGACGAAGTCGGGGCCGTGGATGTCGGTGCCCAGGTAGGGGCTGAGGGCGCCGGTGCGGGGCCCGGGCGGACACACGGTCCACGCGGCGCCCAGGGCCACGCCCGCGTCGTGCGGTACGGGCGGCACGTACAGCGGGCCCGGCAGGGTGCCGTTGGTGCTGCAGTTCAGGGCGACGCCGCCGCTGAGGCACAGCGCGTCGACGCCGGCCGCCTTGCGGGCCAGGGACGCCAGATGGGTGACGGACTCCTCGATGACGCGCTGCGCCGTCCAGGCCACCAGCACCGACCGGGGGTCGTCGGCGAGCCGCTCCTCGGGCACGCCCGGGCCGTCGGCGCCGGCGATCGCCGTGTAGCGCTCGCGCCAGCGGGCGACGACGGTCTCGTACTGCTCCTTGACGGTCTCGGCGGTGGCCTGTCCCGGCGTCTCGGCCAGTGGCCCGACGGCGAGACGGAAGTCGTCGCCGTCGAGGTCGACGAGGGACGGCGCCTCGATGCCGCGGGCGCGTCCGTAGGCGGCCAGGCCCATCGTCTTGCCCGCGTTGAGGAAGGAGAAGCCGAGCCAGGTGGAGGCGGCGTCGTAGGCGTAGCCGAGGGAGGCGGTGCGCTGCCAGGTGCGTTCCAGGCGGGGTTCGGCGCCGTCCTCGTACGTCCAGATGGTGGAGGACTCGTTCTCGCCGTGCCCGTCGACCACCAGCACGCCGGCCTTGGTGAACGGGGAGGCGTAGAAGGCGGACGCGGCGTGCGCCTGGTGGTGGGGGACGCGCACCACCTCGGGGGTGTGATCGCCGAAGTCCAGGCCGACGGCGTACGCGAGGAGGTCGGCGTCGCTGTCGAAGCGGCGCGGGTAGAGCTGCTCGCTGTCCCAGCCGAGGGCGACGACGTCGATGTCGGCGGCGTCGATCCCGGCCTGCTGGAGGCAGAACCGGGCGGCGCCCAGGGGCTTGCGGTAGAGGGAGTGGCGGCGGCGGTTGCAGCGTTCCTCTTCGGAGAAGGCGACGATCTCGCCGTCGCCGTCGATGAGACAGGCGGCGGTGTCGTGCCAGCCGGTCGGCGGCGCGTTGACGCCCAGAATCCACATGGCGCGGGGCCTTTCCTCGGGTGGTCGTCGGTGTCAGGGGCGTTCGGGGAGCGGGAGCGGGGTGAGGGTGTGCCGCACCGCCTCCTCGGCGCGGTCCAGGGCGGCGGCGCAGGCGTCGGGGCTCTCGCCGGTGGCGACGAGCGCGGCGAGGCGGGGCACGATGCCGCGCGGCGGCAGCCGTAGTTCGGTGCCGGGGGCGGCGAGCGGGATCGCGTGGACGATGCCGGGTACGGCCGCGGCGGCGGTCAGGTCGACGCCCTGCACGAGCGCGTCGTGGTCGGGGTAGACGAAGCGCACCTCGGCGCAGCGGTCGCGGGTGGGGGTCAGGTCGAGGGTGCGGCCGAGGGCGATGCGGGCGGCTGCCGCGACCTGGTCGACGCCGGTGGCCAGGGCGCCGAGCAGCGGGATGAAGTCGCCGCCGAGGCGGCCGTTGACCTCCACGATGCGCGGCCCGGTCGCCGTCAGCCGCAGTTCGGTGTGGGTGAGGCCGGTACGGATGCCGAGGGCCGCGTGGGCTTCCGCGACCACGGACCGGACCTCGACGGCCCACGGCTCGTCCTGCCAGGGGGCGACGAGGTGGCCGACCTCCTCGAAGTACGGTGCGAAGCCCAGGCGTTTGCGGGCCACGTTCACGACGCGCACCTCGCCGTGGGACACGGCGCAGTCCACGCTGAGCTCGTCGCCGGACAGATACTCCTCGACGATCACTCCGGCGAGGCCGTCGATGCCGGGGAACGCGGACGCTGCGGCCAGCTCGTAGGCGGGGCCGACCTGGTCGCGGTCGGCGGCGAGAGCGACACCGATGCTGCCGGCGAGGGAGCGCGGTTTGACGACGGCCGGCAGCCCGAGCGACACGGCCGCCAGCTCCGCGTCCCGACGGCTGTGCACATGCCGGAAGCGGGCGGAGGGCACCCCGGCTGCGGCCAGCAGCCGGCGGGTGGTGAGCTTGTCGCGGCAGCCGCTCACGGCCTGGGGGCTCATATGCGGCAGCCCGAGCCGGCGGGCGACCTCGGCGGTGGTCTCCAACATGGTCTCGTCCCAGGTCAGGAGGGCGCCCGGGCCGGGGTGACCGGCCAGGAGCGCGGCGACGGCCCGGGTGGTGCCGGTGGTGTTCGAGGTGTCCGCCTGCCGGAAGCGGTCCGCGACGTAGGGGCGCTGCCAGTCGAGGGCGCGCGGCTGCACGAGCGCCGTCTCGACCTGCCCCGCCAGGGCGTTCAGGGAGTCCAGGGCGTACCTGCGGTAGGGCGGGTTGCCGCAGCCCACGACGATCAGGCGGGCGGGCGCCTCGGGGTCGACGGGCGTGGCCACGAGGGTCGCGTCGCGCATCGTACGGCGGACGGCGGCCTCCACCTCGCCGGTGCTGTCGCCGGCGAACCGGAAACGTGCCCCGGCGTGTTCGTAGCCGCCGCCGCGCATCAACATGCCTGGTTCCGGCAGGAGTTGGGCGTAGGCGCCGCTGTCGTCGGGCGCCGTGGCGGCACGTACGCGGCACGGCGTCGGCGCGGAGGGCGGCACGAGGAGCCAGCCGGCGACGCGGCCGGCGGGCGGCCCGGGCGGGTTGGTGGCCGCGGTGGAGTCGGTGGCTGCGGTGCCTGCGGTGGGGGCCGGGGCGCCGGTCTGGTGGGCGAAGGCGACGGCCATCAGGTCGATGCCGTGCACGTCCCGCCAGATGAAGGGCACTTCGGCGCCGCCCGGGCGGGCGCCGATCTCCAGGACCGTCAGCGCGCCCGTGTCGCTCTCGAACAACTCCAGGTGGAACACCGACGGACCGGAGAACAGAGCGCGTGCGACGGCCGCCGTCAACTCGCCGATGCCCTTCAGGACTTCGGCACCGGCACCGGCACCGTCGATCTCGACGGAGGCGAGGGGGGTGCCCGCGGTGAAGTCCAGGCAGGTGCTGAGATAGCGCGAAGCCCGCCAGGCACCCAGGTTCTCGCCGGTGAAGACGCCGTCCACGTGCAGGATCCGGTCGGGCAGCCACGGCTGCACGAGCAGGCTGGTGTCGCGCGGGAACGGGAAGCGGGCCAGTTCCTCCGCCGAGTCGAGGCGGGTGACGCCGGCGCTGGCCGTGCCCCGCCGCGGTTTCACCAGGACCGGCCAGCCGTGGTCGGCGGCGAAGGCGGCGACCGCAGCGTGGTCGGCGGCTTCCGCGGTGGCCGGCACCGGAAGTCCGGCGGCTTCCAGACGCCGGGCCATCAGGAGCTTGTCGCGCAGGGGGCGCAGGTCATCGGCGCGTACGCCGGGCAGGTCGAACTCCGCCCGCAGTTCGGCCGCCAGGTCCAGGTCGGTCTCGTGCAGCGCGACGATCCGGGTCGGCACGCCGCCTCGCTCGGCCAGCGCGTCGACCGCCTCGCGCACCGCCTTCGTGTGCTCGGTGCTCGCCACGAGCCGTACCCCTGCCGCCTGGTCGACGGGCAGGTGGTGCACCGCCTGCTCGGTCGTGACGTAGCTGACCCGGTGAGCGGTGTGATCGAGGTAGGCGGCGTAGTCGGCGTAGTGGTCGGTCCACCGGTGGATGATGATCACGTGTTCGAGGGGCACGGAAGCTCCTGGGGGGGGTGGGTGCGACGAGCACCGGCGGTCGGCGGTGGGGAAGCCGGGATGCGGGGCGCCCCGCGCTGGTGGCCGGCCGCCCGGAGATACTCCGCTGACGGCGTGCGGGTACGGGTTCGGGTTCGATACGGGCACGGGTGCGGGTGCGGGCACGGGCGCAGGTATGGGTGCGGACACGGGTATGGGTGCGGGCGCAGGTATGGGTGCGGACACGGGTATGGGTATGGGTGCGGACACGGGTATGGGTATGGGTGCGGGCGCAGGTATGGGTGCGGGCCGCGTCATGTCTGCCGAGGGCAGCCTCGGGCAGAGCCCGGTTCCCGCGCCCCCGTTCAGAGTCGGCGGGCGGCGCTCAGGAGGCCGTCGTGCAGGTCGCCCAGCAGGGCGGCGCACTGGTCACGGCCGATGTCCTTGACGGTGAGCCGGACGGACAGCTCGTGCCCGCTCTCCAGCACGCGGGCGTAGCAGCGGGGTCCGATCGTGGTGAACGGTTCCTCCCAGGTGAGGGTGTACTCGCCCTCCATGGCCGTGCGCCCGGTGTCCGGGGCATTGGCCGGGGGCTGGTCGGGTACGGCGACGTAGTTGAAGGCGCAGGCCGGTTCGGGGGCGCCGGGCGTACCGGCCTTGAGCGCGGCGACCTCGGTGACGTCGTGCATGCCGTGCCGGACGGCGGCGAGGCTGCTCCAGTGGGCGGACTTCGCCAGCGCGAGGAACTCGCCGTCGGCCTGCTCGACGAGGGCGGGCACCCACTGGTTCATGGACGTCACCACCTCCTTCCACCGGCCGACGAAGCGGTTGGCGCTCATCAACTGCACCAGCAGGGACCCGGTTTCGAGGCGGCGGGCCACGGCACGGACGTAAGCGGCCAGGACCACGCCGGCGACGGACACCTCCCCGCGCTCGGCGAGGGCGCGGGCGGCCGTGCGGGCGGCGGCGGAGTGCAGGGTCGCCTGGACGACCGTGCCTCGCGCCTCGGCGGGGCGCGGCAGGGTGGCGGCGGGGGCGCGTTCCAGGGTCCGCGCCCAGTGGGCGAGCGCGGCTCGCTGACGGCGCAGGCCTGCGGGCGCGTACTGCTCCGCGGCCAGTTCGGCGGGCCCGGCCGGCGGCGGGCCGAGCTGTCCTGGTACGGCGAGCTCCTGCCGGAACTCCCGGTGCAGCGTCTCCTGCGCCCAGGCGTCGGCGGCGATGTGGTGCTTGACGAACAGCAGATGCGAAGGGGCCCCGGCGCGCGTCAGGAGCCGGGCGCGCCAGCCGTGTTGACGGCCGAGGTCGAAGGGTTCGGCGGCGAGGTCCCGGGCGATCCGCTCGGGTAACTCGGCCGACGGTTCATGCAGGCCGGCGGTGCCGACGGCTTCGAGGGTCTCGTTGGTCTCGACGGTCGGCAGCTCGTCGGCGAAGTCCTCGTCGGGCGTCAACTGGCGTGGCGCGTCGGGGTCGTCGAGGTCGTAGCGGGTGCGCAGCGAAGGATGGCGTGCGGCCAGCGCGGCGACGGCTCCGCGTGCCGCCTCGGGGTCCGTGTCCGGCGAGAGCGCCCACAGAGCCACGTTGTTGGGCTCGTGGCGGCGGGCCGGCGACAGGTCCCGTACGTCATGCCACACCGAGAGCTGCCCCAGGGACAGAGGTTGTGTCACTCAGCGGCCCCCAGCCTTTCAGTTTTCCGCATCATGGAATATTGTTTCTGAACTGGGCGCCAAGCTGTCACACGAGTTGCCGCCTGTCCAGGCCCGTCCCGCCGAGCGAGATCCCGCCGCGACCCCGCCGCGCACGACCAACTGCCCTTTGGGGCACATCACTTCGAGACCGGGTGACATCCCCGTCGCCGGTGTGGCAGGCTCGCCGCCGTTGCCTGGAATCACATATTCGCATCGTGGAATTCACGCCGGTCGGGACAGCAGCTCGTTCGCCCTGCTCGTTCCGCCGCAGGAGGCCGCAAGGGGCCGCAGGAGAGAGACATGACCGTCAGTCAGCAGTTCGGCCACCCGATCGCACCCGCCGGCGCATTCCTCGACGAATCCATCCACTCCATCCACGAGTTCCTCCACGACTTCCTGCTCGCCCACGCCCGCCGCACTCCGGACGGCCCGGCCGTCGTCGAGTCGCCGGAACCCGGCCGCACCACGGTGACGACGTACGCCGAACTGGACTCCCTCGCGCACGCCTACGCCGACCGTCTCGACACGCTCGGTGTGGAGATCGGCTCCCGGGTGATCCTGGAGGCCGAGCCGACCGCCGCGTCCATCGCCGCGCTGATCGCCTGCTCACGGGCGGGGCTCACCTTCGTCCCGGTGAGTCCCGAGACCCCGCCGGAACGGCTGCTGTCGATCGTGGAGTCCGCCCGGCCGGCCGTGCACCTCCAGCCGGCCGACGGTACGCGCGAGGGCCTGCCGCCCTGGGTGGCCACCGGCCGGTTCTCGCCGGAGGGGCTGTCGTTCGACCACCGTCCCGCCCAGCAGCCGCGCCGCCGCCGGACCGCCTGCGTCACCGATCCCGCGTACATCATCTTCACCTCAGGTACCACCGGCCGCCCCAAGGGGGTGGTGATGAGCCATCGCGCCGTGACCGCCTTCTACCGCGGCATGCTGACGCAGGCCATCGCCACACCACAGGACCGGGTCGCGAACACCTCACCGCTCCACTTCGACTTCTCCCTGCTGAACATCGGCCTGGCGCTGGGCAGCGGCGCCGCCGTCGTACCGATCCCGCAGGCCCTCATGCGCTGGCCCCGGCACTTCCTGCGGGTGCTGCGCGACACCGGCGCCACCCAGGTCAACGGCGTCCCGTCGATCTGGCGGCAGGCCCTGCGGTACGAGCCGGACCGGCTGGCCGCCCTCGACGGGCTGCGCTCGGTCCTCTACTGCGGCGAGGAGTTCCCGCTGCCCGAGCTGCGCCGGCTGCGGGAGTTGCGGCCCGGGGTGCGCATCGTCAACTGCTACGGCAGCACCGAGTCGATGGCCTGCTCCTTCGAGGACGTACCCGACCCGCTGCCGGACTCCGTGGAGCGCCTGTCCATCGGGGTCGCCCACCCGGGCGCCGAGATGCTGCTCGTGGACGCGGCGGGCGAGGTCGTCGACCGGCCCGGCACACCCGGCGAGATCCATCTGCGCGGCCCGGCGCTCTTCTCCGGCTACTGGGACGATCCGGCGGCGACCAGGGCCGCGCTGGTGCCGGACCCGTTGTGTCCGGAGTCCGGGCAACGGGTGTTGCGCACCGGGGACTTGGCGGTCCGGGGCGAGGGCGGGGAGTTCTACTTCTCCGGGCGCACCGACGCGCAGGTCCAGATCAACGGCAACCGTGTGGAACTGGGCGAGGTGGAGCGGCGGTTGCTGGAGTTCCCCGGGGCCGTCGCTGCCGCCGCGCTGCCGCTGCCGGCGCCCGGCGGTGGTCTGCGGCTCGCCGCCTTCGTCGTCCTCTCGGCGGGCCGCTTCCCGGACGGCGGTCCCGGCGAAGTGCGGGAGTTCTGCGGCCGTACGCTGCCCGGCTACATGGTTCCGCAGGAGGTCCGGTTCCTGGACGTGCTGCCGACGACGCCGAACGGCAAGGTGGACCGGGCGGCGCTCGCAGACACCGACGGCGGGGCACGGAGGACTCATGCGTGAGCAGCGTGCCCACGGAGCTCACGGGGCTGACGGGGCTGACGGCCGGCTGCGGGCCTTCGTGCGGGTGCGGGTGGGTGGGCTGCCGGGCTCGTTCTGGGTGCTGTGGTGCGGCTCGCTGGTGAACCGGCTCGGCGCCATGGTCAATCCGTTCCTGAGTCTGTATCTGACCGAGGTCAGGGGCGTGTCCATCGGCGCGACCGGTCTCGTCCTCACCGTCGTCGGTGTCGGGTCCGTCATCTCGCAGCCCCTGGGCGGTGTCATCACGGACCGGTTCGGGCGGCGCGTCGCGCTCACCGGGGGCATGCTGGCCAACGGGGCGGTCCTGCTCACGCTCGGCCACGCGCAGACCCTGCCCGCCATCACCGCCGCGGGATTCGCCCTCGGCGTCACCATCGACCTGTACCGGCCCGCCGCGCAGGCCCTGGTCGCCGACACCGTTCCCGGCGCCGACCGCACACGCGCGTTCGGGCTGCTGCTCTGGTCCGTCAACCTGGGTTTCTCGGCCGCGATGGTCATGGGCGGCTACCTGGCCACCCACGACTTCCAGTTGCTGTTCTGGGTGGACGCGGCGGCCTGTGCGATCTTCGGGCTGCTGGTGTGGCTGGCCGTGCCCGAACCGCACCGGCCGGACCGAGAGCAGGCGGGCGGCGCCTTTCGCAACGTCCTGCGCGACCGGGTGATGCTGGCGTTCGCCGGCGTGGTCGTCGTCTACGGCATCGTCTTCCAACAGGCCCTCGTCACACTGCCGTTGGCGATGGGCGACAACGGTCTGTCCGGCGGCGCGTACGGCGTCGTCATGTCGGTCAACGGCATCGTCGTGATCGCCGTACAGCCGTTGATCGGCCACCGGTTGGCGCCCTTCGACAAGAGCCGGATTCTGGCCTGTGGCTTCACGATCGCGGCCGGTGGCAACGCCGCGGTGACCCTCGCGTCCGGCACCGTCGGCTACGCCCTCGCGGTCGCCGTGTGGAGCGTCGGCGAGGTGCTGGTCTTCGCGGTCACCGCGGCCCTCGTCGCCGATCTCGCGCCCGCCCGCCTCCGCGGCCGCTACAACGGCCTGCTCGGCATGGCCTGGGGCACCGGTTTCCTGATCGCCCCGCTCGTCGGCACCCGGCTGCTCGTCGCCGGCGCTCCCGCGCTCTGGCTGACCTGCGCCGTCCTGTGTCTCGCGGCGGCGTCGGCGCAACTGGCGCTGGCGCCCGCCATCCGCGCCCGCGCGCTCACTCCGACGGATGAGCCCACCGCACCGAAGGAGGTCCTGTCGTGAGTACCGCGAGTGCCGCGAGTGCTGTGAGCGTCATGAGTGCCGTGAGTGCCGTGACTGTTGTGACGCCCGGTCAGAAAGTCCTGCTGCTCGAAGCCTCGGTGGCCGCCGGCGACGACCTGCTGCGCGCCGCCGCCGAGCTCGGCGTCGAGGCGTTCGTGGCCACCCACGAAGACGTGCACGCGGACTACCGCCCCGAACTGAAAGAGCAGATGACCGGCGTGGTCTTCACCGACTTCGGTGACGCCGACCGGGCGCTCGACGACCTCACCGCCTTCTGCCGCACCACCGGAATCGACGGTGTCGTGGCCTGCTGGGAGTTCCTCTCCCCCGTGGCCACCCTGCTGGCGGCCCGGCTCGGACTGCCCGGCCACGACCCCGAGCGGGCGGCGGCCTGCCGCAACAAGCGCCTGATGGCCGAGGCGTTCGCGGCGCACGGGGTGCCCGCCCCGCGCACGCTCGCCGCGCCGGACCACACCGTCCTCGCCCGCCTCGTACGGGAGAGCGGCCTGGGTTTCCCGCTGGTCGTCAAGCCCGCCGAGAACGCCGCCTCGATCGGCGTCTCGGTCGTCCACAGCGCCGAAGCACTGCCGGCCGCCGCACGGCTCGCCCGGTCCGAGACGCGCAAGCCCTCGCACGGCATCACCCTGGACGGCACCGTCCTCGCCCAGGAGTACGTGGACGGCGACGAGTTCAGCGTCGAGACCGTCATCGCCGACGGCGAGGTCCACCATCTCGCGGTCACCGCGAAGTTGACAACGCAGGACAGCCGCCGGGTCGAGATCGGCCACACGGTCCCGGCGGAACTGGCCCCCGACGCACAGACCGCCGTACTCACCGCCGCAACGCGGGCGGTGCTCGCCGTCGGCCTGCGCAACGGTGTCGCGCACACCGAGGTGAAGGTCGACAGCCGGGGCGACGCGAAGGTCATCGAGGTGGGTGCCCGGCCGCCCGGCGACAGCATCATGACGCTGGTCGCCGAGGCCACCGGCGTCGACGAGGCCCGCGCCTACCTCCAGACAGCGCTGGGCATACGGCCCGACGTCACCCCGAGCCGCGACGCCGCCGCGGCCATCCGCTTCCTGGTCCCGCCCCACGCCGGGACACTCACGCGGATCAGCGGTCTCCCGCAGGGCGAACACGTCATCGCCGCCGTGGCCACGAGAAACCCCGGGGACCTGGTGGGAGACCCCCAGGACAACCTGCAACGCGTCGGCTGGCTCATCCTGGGCGCCGCCACGACGGCACAGGCCGACAAGGCGGCCGCCGAGGCGATGAACGGCGTGACGGTGGAGGTGAAGGCAGAGGCGGACGCCGAAGAACAGTGAAGGACGCGCCCCAGCCCGGTAACGGTGTCGGTGTCGGTGTCGGTGTCGGTGTAGACGAGGGTCTGTTCGGCCTGTGTGACGCTGCCGGCCCGGACGGCGAGACCGGTTCCGGACACCGGCGTACCAAGTCCCCTCGCTCCTTCCACCGTACTCCCGCGAACTCAGGGAGAGGCGGCCCGGATCGCTTGACACCGCGTTGACACGGACCCTCGCCGGACGTTGACTGGCAGCACGGCGCCCTGTGCCGTGCTGCCAGTGCAGCGCCGGGGCAGCATCGAGTGGGTCTCCGGAAGCCTGGAACAGGCCGTCGAGAAGACCGAGAACGCCTTCGGGCGGAACGGAAGCGGCATCCGATGATGTACGACCAGACACGCGCCCAGCAGCCCGCGGGACAGACCCGTGGCCCCGCCGCACGCCGCACCGCCGGCCCGGAGCCGCTGCTCCCGTCGGCCGAACGGGACAAGATCCTCCTGCAGCTCCGGCACGCCCTCAACACCTTCGCCGACACCCCGCGCGAGGCGCTGGAGGAGGCGGAGGGCGCGTACGACGAAGCCACCGCCCAGCTCGTGAACGCCCTCACGGAACGGCGACGTCTGCTGCGCGCCGGCTGGGACGAGCAGGACCCCGACGCCCAGTCCGAGGAACTCCGGCACGCGCTGAGGCAGTACCGGGAGATCACCCAACGCCTGCTCCAGCTCTAGGGCCGTACCGAGGGCATATCGCACACCGGCTTCCACGCCGGGTCGTTCGCGGTGAGAGACGGATCCCGGGCCGCTTGCGGAGGCGGCCCGGAGACCGGTCCGGACCATGTCCGCTACCTCGCACGGAGTCGCCCGTGGCGGCCCCGGCCGCGCGTCTCGCTCCGAAGACCGACGGCATCTCCCGCGACCTGCTGACCGAACTGCCCGTGCCGACCGCCGTGTTGGACCCCCTGCGCGGCCGCATCACCCGAATCGCGGTCAACCCGAAGTGCCGGCCGGCCCTCCCCCGCAAGGCTCTCGTGGACGGCCACATCGTCAAGGTCGGCTGGTTCACCCCGGAACTCGCCCGCACAAGCTGCTGTCACTCCCCTACGGCACCGCCCGCTGGGACCTGCCCGTCATCCCGCCCGAGACGGAGGCCGAGTCGGCGGCCCGGCTCATGGGCCAGACCCCGGCGGCATGCTGTTGCTGAACACCGACCGGACCCAACGGCCCGCATAGCCTTCCGCCGTGCCGGCCGGGCACAGCGTCGCACGCATCCCGCACCAGGCAGTGCACAGGTACGCGCTGATCGTTCCCGCCTCGACCCCCTTCGTCTGCCCGCCGCGACGATGGCCCCGTCCTGGCGGGAGCACCGCATCCTGCCGACGCCACCGTCCGAGCCGCCCGATGCCCCCCGACCAGCTCCCGGACCTCATCCTCGACGTCGATACCGCGTTGACACCTCATTGACACGAGACCGTGCTGAGCGCTGAATCCGGACACCCGGCCCGGCGATGTGCTGGATCCTTCGCCTTCCGCTGATCGCCCAAATCACCGACTTCGCTATGCGCAGATGCAATACCGGCAAGCGCCGGCACGGCCACCGCCATGGCATGATCGCATCGGCCTGACCACCCTTTGAGTACCGGTGACGAGCTCACCGCGCGAGGGCGGCCGCGCGACAATCAAGTCGTTTGCTTTCCGTAACCAAGGAGGCGCGGGGCCCCTCCACCACCAACAGCGCTTCGCCTCACCCACCGGCACTCCCCGGGAGCGCGCATCCCCACCCGGAAGCCCACGCAGCCTGCCGAAACGGGTAACAGGTTCACATGTCTTCACAAAGTCTTGACACCTCCCGGAAACAGAAGCATGCTCTGCGCACCGCACATAAAGCGCTTTAAAAGGTCACCGAGCCGCAGACGATAAACGCCCTACCAGGCGATTGCCGGGTAGCCGGCAGTCATCCCGAGCCCGGCGATCACCCGCCACCTCACATCCCGCCCGCATCGGCCCGAACCCCGCTACCCGATCCCTCTGCCCGATCCCGGATCGGACGGCCGACCGCCTCGGCATCGCCAGCCCTCGTTCGACCGAGGGCGGCCGGAACCCGATACTCCCCCATGCCCAGGATCACACCTGACGCATGCCGACAAATCACCAAATAGCTACACAAAGCCGCACAATCCACGATGCCGTCCAGGCCTCGCCCCACGCTCGGTCCCGGCTTCACCTGAAGGAGCACTCCGCACATGGAACGCACGAACACCAGGCCGAACCTGCCCGGCCGCCTTCCCCGCAGAGTCCTGATCGCAGTGGGCCTGCTCGCCGCGACGGCGACCACCCTGGCCGGGTGCAGCAGCGGCGCCGCGAAGAGCGGCGGTACGGACGACACGGCAGCGGCGACCACCGGCGCGTCGAAGCCCGCCGCGGCCAGCGGCGGCAAGATCTCCATATACGTCATCGGCGGCAAGTCGGACGACCCCTTCTGGTCGGCGGTCAAGCGTGGTGGCGAGGACGCGGCGAAGCTGGTGGAGGCCGGCGGCGGCAAGGTGACCTTCCTCGGGCCGCAGAACTACGACAACCTCGGCCCGGACGCGGCCAAGCTGACGCTCACCGCGCTGTCGCAGAACCCGTCGGCGATCGTCGGCCCGGACTGGGTGCCCGACAGCCAGGACGCCGCGTTCAAGCAGGCCACCGGCAAGGGCGTCCCCGTCTTCATCTACAACTCGGGCGGGTCCGCCGCGGCCAAGAAGGTCGGCGGTCTGAAGTACATCGGGTCCGACGACTACGAGGCGGGCAAGGCCGGCGGCATCAAGTTCGCGGAGGGCGGGGCCAAGAACATCCTCTGCGTCAACACCCTCCCCGGCGGTGCCAACTCGGAGGCCCGCTGCAACGGCATCTCGGACGGCGCCAAGAGCAAGGGGGCCAAGTCCACGCAGCTGGCGCTGCCCTCGTCGAACTTCGGCAACCCGTCCGCGATCACCCAGGCGATCAAGGGCGCGCTGCTGAAGGACAGCAGCGTCGACGCGCTGGTGACGATCGGCGTCCAGGACGCGGACAGCGCCGCCGGCGCGATCAAGCAGGCCGGCGCCGGTGACAAGGTCGACCTGGGAACCTTCGACATCTCGCAGTCCCAGCTCGACCGGATCAAGGCCGGCGACCAGCTGTTCGCCATCGACCAGCAGCCGTACCTGCAGGGCTTCTACGCCGTGTCGATGGCCTACCAGTACCTGGCCTACGGACTGTTCGCGCCGCAGGACCCGCTGCTGACCGGTCCGCTGCTGATCACCAAGGACAACGTCGCCCAAGCGATCGAGGGCACCAAGTCCGGCGTCCGCTGATCCGGACGGAGGCGCCGGGCCCGGGACCGTTCCCGGGCCCGGCGCCTCGACCACACGCACTCGCAGGTGCCGGACATCTATAGACCCACAAAGGTGGTACCAAACCCATGACAACCTCTCTTCCGGCGGCGCCGGACGAAACGAAGACCGCTGCCGTGCAACCCAAGAAGTCGGTCGGCGCGCTGCGGCGACTGGGCTACCGCCCCGAGGGTGGCGCGTTCATCGGGACACTCGGCGTCTTCGTCTTCTTCGCGATCTTCGGTGGCACGAAGTTCCTGGCCCCGGCAGGAGCGGCGAGCTGGCTGAACATCGGCGCGGAACTCGGCATCGTGGCCATCCCGGTCGGGTTGCTGATGATCGCCGGTGAACTCGACGTCTCCGTGGGCTCGGTGCTGGCCGGCAGTTCGATGACGCTGGCGATCGTGTCCGGCCACTGGGGCGCGCCGATGATCGTCGGCATCGTGTGCGCACTCGGCCTCGGGCTGCTGGTCGGCCTCCTCAACGGGATCATGGTCACGCGGACCAATGTCCCGTCCCTGGTGGTCACCCTGGCCACACTGTCCGGACTGGCCGGGCTCACACTCGGCCTGTCCCGCGCCACGACCGGCACCACCAGCGTCGCCATCAACCCCGACCCCTTCTCCAAGGCGGTCTTCGGCACGCTGATCGGCGGCCAGTTCGAGGTGGCGATCTTCTGGTGGCTCGCGCTGGCAGCCGTCGTGGCGGTGCTGCTGCAGCTGACGCCGTACGGAAACTGGATCTTCGCCATCGGCGGTGACAAGGAGAGCGCCCGCGCCACCGGCATCCCGGTCGCCAAGGTGAAGATCGCGCTGTACATGGGCAGCGGGTTCGGCGCCGCCCTGGTCGGCGTGATCCAGACGATCCTCTACAACGGCGCGCAGGTCGCCAACGGCCAGTCCTTCGTCTTCAACTCGATCATCGCCGTGGTCGTCGGCGGCGTACTGCTCACCGGTGGATACGGATCGGTCGTCGGCGTGGTGCTCGGCACCCTGACGTTCGCCATCGTCAACCAGGGCATCTACTACACCGGTTGGAACTCCGACTGGGCCAGCCTGATCCTGGGCGTTCTCATCCTGACGGCCGTCCTGATGAACAACACGTTCCGTCGCCTCGCCCTGTCCGCCTCCCGCCCCAAGAAGGTCTGACCATGACTGCACCCCTGCTGCGCCTGACCGGCATCAGCAAGTCCTTCCTCGGCACCAACGCGTTGCAGGACATCTCCCTCGAGGTGGACGCCGGCAAGGTGCTGTGCCTGCTCGGCGACAACGGCGCGGGCAAGTCGACCCTCATCAAGATCCTCTCGGGGTTCCACAAGCCGACCTCCGGCAGCATCGAGGTCAACGGCGAACCGGTCGTCTTCGACACTCCGCGGGACGCCAGCGCCCAGGGCATAGCCACCGTGCACCAGTTCGGCGGCACCTTCCCGCTGATGGGCGTCGGCCGCTGCTTCTTCGTCGGCGCCGAACCCACCAAGGGGTGGGGCCCGTTCAAGCTGTTCGACAAGAAGGTGGCCGGCGAGATCGCCGTGCGCGAGATGCAGTCCCTCGGCATCACCCGGGTCACCGACGGCGCCCGGCTCGTGGGCAGCCTGTCCGGCGGTGAGCGCCAGGCGCTGGCCATCGCGCGCGCCGTCTACTTCGGCGCCAACGTCCTCATCCTCGACGAGCCCACCGCGGCACTCGGCGTGAAGGAGGCGGCCCACGTCCTGCGGATCATCATGCAGGCCCGGGCGAAGGGCGTCGCGGTCATCCTCGTCACCCACAACGTCCGCCACGCCATGATGGTCGGCGACCACTTCGCCGTCCTCATCCATGGTCAGAAGGCCGACGACTTCCGCAAGGGCGAGCGCACCCGCGAGCAGATCACCGACCTGATGGCCGGCGGCGAGGCCATGGCCCACCTCGAGGCCGAACTGGCCCAGATGCAGTTGGAGTCCAACGGCTGACGCGCGCGCAGGTGGCAGTGGCCGGCTGGGGGGCGCCGACGGGGAGCGCCCCCCAGCCGGTCGAAGGCGCGGCACCGAACACGTCAGGACCACGCGATGCGGGATGAAAACCCGGACGAAAACCCGGATGTCCACCCACGCGGTTCCACGCCCCCCGGTCTCATCCTGGACCGCACGAGCCGGACACCGCTCCACCAGCAACTCGCCGATCAGCTCCAACATGCCATCGTGCACGGTCAGTTGGTGCCCGGCAGCCTGTTGACCAGTGAGCCCAGGATGGCCGAGGAGATCGGCCTGTCGCGGATCACGGTCCGCCATGCCATCAAGTCGCTGACGCAGCAGGGCCTGCTGGTGCGTCTGCGGGGCATCGGCACCCTGGTGGCGCAGGGCCGGGCCGCGCACACCATGGACGTCGTCGCCGCCGTGCACGAGGATCTGCGCGAGGCGGGACGTGCCCCGGCGGCGGAGGTCCTGCACCACGGAACCGAGCCCGCCTCGCCGGAGGTGGCGGCCGCTCTCGCGATCGCCGAGGGGAGCGAGGTCACGGTCCTGGATCGGCTCCAGTACGCGGACGGCGTGTGCATCGGCCGCCTCCGCAACCACCTTCCCCGCGAGCTGCTGGGCCCGGACCTGTTCAGCCCGCACGACGGCCGGCTGGGCTCCGTCGGTCTGCACGGTCTGATGCGGGCGGCCGGAATCTTCGCCTACAGCGCCCGGTGCACGATCGGTGCACGTGCCGCCACGGCGGAGGAAGGCGAGTTGCTCGACGTCGCCGAGGGAACAGCCCTGCTGACCCTGACCCGCACGACCCTCGACCAGAGCGGCCGTCCGGTCGAGTACGGCAGCCACTGCTACCCTCCCACGCGCCGCGGCTTCGACATCCAACTCCTCACCGGCCTCGACGCGCCGGTCCCACCGGATCGTCCCTCCGGCGCGGCCAGAGCGTGAAGCGAGGAGCGGCCCCGAGTACCTCGGCCGCGTCGCTCCAGGGGCGCAGCGGGCGTGGCGCGCCTCGCTTCGTCTGCGATACGACGCCGTGTCCTATGCGGTGCCGGGACCGTCGAGGAAGCGATGCAGCACGGCGGCCTCCGCGCGGAGCCGCGCGGCTCGGTCAGCGTGCGCGGGCGCGGTCAACTGCGCTGCGACCTCCAGCCGTTCGGCAGCCTCGGCGCGCACGACCTCCACCACACCTCGCTCGCTCAGCTCGCACCGCGCGGCTTCGGTGACGCCGACACCGACCGGCGACTGTTCAAGGGCCACGCCGCGGAGCTCAGTTTCGTCCACGGGCACCGCCTCGGCGTTGTCCAGCGCGGCAAGTGTCGCGCGCAGGGCACTCACCGCGACCTTGTCACGGGCGCGCATCGCTTCCGGCAGTGCTTGGCGCAGACGAAGACGTAAAGACATGCCGTGACCTTATGGCGGCGTCCCTGAACCCACAAAGCCATATACGCGCAGCACCAGACTCACCGCCAACTGAGGCGCTGCACCCCGATAGTTGTTGACGGTTCCCGGCCCCGGTGGCATGCCCCGACCATCCGGCCGTCGACGGCCCCGGCGCTTTTTCCCGCCGCGCGTCCGAGGCAATGCGGGCCGCCCGCGTCGCCTCGCCCCCGTCAGGGGCAGACGATCACCTGTGCCGCGTAGCTGAGGCCCGCGCCGAAGCCCATCAGCAGGATCGGGTCACCGGGCCGGACCTGGCCGAGGTCGATCAGCCGGGACAGCGCCAACGGCACGGAGGCCGCCGAGGTGTTGCCGGTCTCCACGATGTCCCGGGCCACGGCGGCGTTCGTGGCGCCGAGGGTCGTCGCCAGACGCTCGATCATCCGCAGGTTCGCCTGGTGCGTCACGAAGCCCTTGAGGTCGGCCGGGGCGATTCCGGCGCGCGCGCAGGCCGCCGCCGCCACCGCGGCCAGCTCCGAGGTCACCCAGCGGTAGACGGCCTGGCCCTGCATGGTCACGCTGCCGTGCCGGTCGGGGATGGCGACCAGCTCGGCCTTGTCGCCGTCCCCGCCCCACTCCACCGGGTGGATCCCCGTCCGCTCCGCGGCGACGACGACCGCGGCACCGGCCCCGTCGGCGAAGACGGTGGCGGTGTCCACGTCTTCCTGGTCCACCCAGTCGGTCATCCGCTCGGCCCCGATGACCAGGGCGCGGCGGCTGGTGCCGGAGCGGATGAGGCCGTCGGCGACGCCGAGGGCGTAACAGAAGCCCGCGCAGGCCGCGTTGACGTCGAAGGCCGCGATGTGCGGGACACCGAGGAGCGCCGCGACGGACGCCGCGCCGCTCGGCATGGGCGACGGCATGGAGCAGGTGGCCAGGACCAGCAGGTCGATGTCTGCGGGGGCGAGACCCGCCGCCGAGAGCGCCTTGGCCGCCGCGCCGGCGGCCATCCCCGTGACGGTCTCCTCCGGTCCGGCGAACCGCCGCTCGCGGACGCCCACCCGCCGCTCGATCCAGTCGGCCGTGACGCCGAGGCCCCTCCCCAGTGCTTCGTTGCCGACGACCCGTTCCGGGCGGAAGCCGGCGACGGCCGCGATCCGGGAACCGGCCACGGCGTCGAAACCGGCCAGAGCGGATGAATGGGAGTACATACGGTCACCTCGAACTGTCTGCGGCGGCGGATGGTCCGGCGGGCACCGGAAATTCGGCCCTCCGGGGCCCTGAATGCGGGGCGGTGTTTTGCACGGAATCGATAATTCCACTGGCTTGAAAGTTTCCTTGTCCGCATCCGGCTTCGGATGCGGATACGGCCGCGAACCGGAGAGGACTCGATGAAGGGCCGGGTCTTTGCGGTGCGGATTGCATTTCACCACCCCTGCGACAAATTCTGTACGAGGATCGAAAGGCGCACGTCCGCCCCTCGGCGACCACCGCCACGGTACCGGACCGGGCCACCCTGTCATGTCCAACACCCATGCGATCGCCGGGAGTTGAGGGATGGACCAGTGATGATTACGATCGTCGAGCCCGCCGGTAAAGCATGAACGGAACCACCCGCTCGCCATACGCTCCCCGGGCCCGGACGCACCGGCTCGGCGCGTCCGGTTGCGGGCACTGGGTAGCCGTCGGCCTGCCCAGTGTCTCCACGGTCCGGAGGTCTCGGGACGTCGGCGTGTCGTGCGTGCCGGAAGCCTCAAAAACTCCTATCACCGCAGGTCACAGGGCGCTTCCCTGCTCCCGGCAACACAGCTGCCACACAGGGACCGGTGGATCCCGGCTGAGCGGATCGACGTATATTCGAGTGGGAATCCAGTCCGACTGACGACCCTTCGCCATGGCGAGTGCAGCGTGAGTGACGCAAGTCACAACGGCGACAGGCCATGCGGGTGCTGTCAGAATTTACTGTCGGGTCGAAGGGGGAATCGCGTTCGTGTACAACAAATCGATCCGATTCCTTCCGCGACGACGACTTTCTCAAGGAGTTGGAGAACGCATGCACGGGGAGAAGCTTCCGGTCTACGGAGGCGTCAATGGACGAATAGGGGTCGGTGGCGGCCGTCTGGCATCGGTGGACCGGTCCGCCCTGGGGGTGCTGACGCCCCGGGAGCTCGAAGTGTTCAGCGTGCTGCCGGACGGTGAGGGGAACCGGGAGCTCGCCCGCCGGCTCGGCATCGCGGAGCGGACGGTCAAGGCCCATCTGACCAGCATCACGAGGAAACTGGGACTGCGGTCCCGGGTGGAGGCCGCACTCCTCTCGGCGGAGTGGTCTCACGACCTCCGGCTCGATCCGAAAGGCATCCACAGGCCGTAGCGGCGCTTTCATGACTGAGTCCCTTCCGGTGGGGGCGGCGGGCAGGCCGCCCGGACCTCATGACACCGACACGGACGATCCGCTCGACCGGGCGGACAGGACCGACGCCGTCGACGTGTGGACACTGCGGATTCCGGACCACGCCGCGGCAGCCGCCGCGCGCGCCGGGATCCTTGACGCCGAAGAGGCAAGGCGTGCCGCCGGGTTCCAGGACCCCGCGGCACGCACACGCTTCGTCACGTCCCACGTGGGGCTGCGCGTGCTGCTCGGCGCCCGTCTCGGAACCGCTCCACAGGACGTCGTCCTCGTCCGCGAGCGGTGCGGGATGCCCGGCTGCGAGAAGCCGCACGGGCGTCCCGCCGTCGCCGATCACCCCGGGGTGCACTTCTCGCTCTCGCACGCCGGGGACGTCGCGCTCTACGCACTGGCCGCCTCGCCGGTGGGGGCCGACATCGAGTCCCCGGAACTGGCCGGCGACAGCCTCGAACGGATGGCCCGGCGCCTGCACCCCGACGAGCGACGCGCCCTCGACACCCTGCCTCCGACGGTGCGTCAGGAGGCGCTGCTCGGTTGCTGGGTGCGCAAGGAGGCCTTCCTCAAAGGGATCGGCACCGGACTGCCCGGCGGGGTCGGCGTCCATCACGTCGGCCTCGCCGCGGCACTGGCCCCACCCTGGGCACCGTCCGTGCCCGACGGCTGGGCCCTCCTCGACGTGCCCGCGCCCGACGGCTGCCACGCGGCCGTCGCCCTGCGTCTCCAGGGCCCCGCCACGGGACGGCTCCCCACCATGCGTACCTCCCGACTGCTGCTGGAGTGACTGGGGCGGGGGCGCGCACGACCCGCCTCCGGACGGCCGGCGTGGGAGACGTGGCCGAGGCGCCCGGCCGAGGTGGACAGCGTGACCGGCCCGACGCCGTCGGACCGGTCGCTCTACTGCTCCGCCGCCGACTTGACCACCTTGTTGAGCCGGTGCATCCGGGTCGCCAGGCTCATCCGGCCTTCCAGGCGGAACGCCGGCGGCTGCCGTCCGTCCACGTCGGCGAAGCCGTACTCGACCGCCAGGTCGCCGGTGCTGAGCACCTTGCCCGTGCGCTCCATCACCTCGGGGTCCGCGAGCAGGGCCGCGATCGCCCGCCCCACGTACTCCGGGGAGTGGACCACCGAGGCGGGACCGTCGCCCATCGCCTCCCAGGCCGCCGCCACCCGCTCCGTACGGACGAAGCCCGGGTGCAGGGAGAGCGCCGCGACGCCCTTCTTGCGCAGGTCTGCGGCGAAGCCCCTGCACATGCGGTCGGAGGCCGACTTGAAGACGTCGTAGCCGACCTGGCCGAGGTAGATGTCGCCGTCGGAGAAGCTGATGCCGACGACCAGGCCCCTCTCCTGCGGCAGCATGAGCGGGACGAGCCGGCGGGTGACGTCGTACTGCGCGCGCAGCGACGTCTCGAACAGGCCGTAGCGCCACATCGGCTGGTCCCAGAAGGGCGCGTCGAAGCGGACCTCGGAGGAGCGTTCGTAGCCTCCCCAGGCGTTGTTGACCAGCAGGTCCAACCTGCCGTGGTCGGCCTGGATGCGGGCGGCGAGCGCCTCGTTGTCCGCGGCCACTCCGTGGTCGCAGCGCACCGCGATGCCCTTGCCGCCGCGCTCGGTGACCTCCTCGGCAGTGGTGTCCACCGTGCCGGGCAGTCCTTCGGTGCGCGCGCCGTCCCGAGTGCTGCGGCCCGTGACGTACACGGTGGCGCCCGCGGCGCCGAGCGCGAGCGCGATGCCGCGGCCCACGCCACGGCTGGCGCCGGTGACCACGGCCACCTTGCCGCCCAGGTCCGGCGAGTTCCAGTCCTCGTTCACAGCACTGTCCTTCCTTCCGCCGGCCGCTTGGACCGACCGTTCGGTCTAGCCGAGGTGTTCCGCGGCGTACTCCAGGCTCGTCAGATACGCCGTCGTGTCATCGACTTGTGGAATGCCGTAGCGCTCGCGCAACTCGGGCATGGAGGTGGGCAGCACACCGCCGCTGCACCGGGTGACCTCGCTGACGTCGCGCAGGACGGCCAGGTAGGAGCGGTTGCGCGGGGCGGTGTTCTCGATGGCGTCCGGGGCGAGCTCGTCCGCGTTCACCACCGGCGGCGGTGTCAGCGAACGCCCGCGCCCGGCAGCGTGCTTGACCAGCACCCGCAGGCAGGACTCGATGTCCATGGCCTCCGGGCCGTACGTCACCCAGAACTCGCCCGCGTCGTCGCCCAGTTCGACGGCGCGCAGAACCGCCTTGGACAGCAGGTCCTGCGGGACGAAGTCCATCCGGATGCCCGGGTGCGCCGGGATGAAGGGCGCCGTGCCGCGGCCCAGCCAGTCCGACATCAGCTGCACGATCTGGCCCTGCGAGGTCCAGCCCGTGGTGGAGTCGCCGATGAGGTTGGTGGGACGGAAAATGGTGTGCCGCACCCCGCTGTCGCGCAGGAGCTGCTCCGCCTCGCGCTTGGAGCTGATGTAGTTGCGGCAGACGTTGTCCGCGCCGAGCGGCACGGGCGCGGTGTCCTCGAGCGCGGCGACGAACGCCGTGCTCATGAAGTGGACGGTGGCGTCCGCCCGTTCGGCGAACTCCGCGACCCGCCGGGTGCCCTCGATGTTGATCGGGCGGTAGTCCTCGGCGGGCAGGCCCCACTCGGTCAGGCCCGCGGAGTGGATGACGACGTCGACCTCGGCGGCGAGGGCGGCGTAGCTGTCCTCGTCGAGACCGAATCGCTCCGCGGTCATGTCCAGGCGGACCGCCCGTGCGTCCCCGGCCTCGGGTACCGACGTGTTGTGGGTGGCGACGACGAACCGCGGGCCGTCCGGCTCCCGCAGAAGGGAGCGTCCGACGACTCCGGACGCGCCGGTCAGGAGGACGGTGGGGCGAACGCCCGCGCCGCTCCCTCCGCTCACGATGCGGCTCATGCGCGGGAGTCCTCCCAGTCCATCAGACGTGTCATGGCACGGGTGCCGACGAACAGGAACGGGTCGGGCGGGAAGGAGGCGGGCGGCTTGCGCCGCTCGTCGTCCACGAAGAGCAGCCGCGAGTAGTCCGTGTCCTTGCCGAGCGTGAGGTCGCGCAGGACCTTGCCGCCCGTGTGGGTGGCCGCGATGCCGTTGCCGCAATAGCCGTACCCGTACAGGATGTTGCCGCCGTCGAGCCTGCCGAAGTGCGGGGCGAAGTCACGGACGATATCGGCGGTCCCGCCGTACGCGTAGCTGAACTCCACGTCGCTCCACATCGGGAAGAACCGCAGGAACTCCCGCTGGATCTCCCGGTAGGCCTCGGGCCGGTTCATGTTCCGCTGCCGCTTGTCCCTGCCGTAGTAATACAGAGCGGGGCCGCCGGCGAACATGATGCGGTTGTCGTGTGTGAAACGGGCGCAGGTCAGCAGGGACTTGGCCTCGACCAGGCCCTCGCGCCCCTCCCAGTTCACGCGTCCCAGCTGTGCGTCGGTGAGCGGTTCGCTCACCATCGCGTACGTCCAGATCGGGATGACCTTCCTGCGGAACTGCGGGAAGGCGTCCATGTGAACGTTGGTGGCCAGGACGACCTTGTCGGCCTTGACCTGCCCGCCGGCCGTCACGACGGTCGGCCGCGCCCCCGGCTCCACGCGCAGGCAAGGCGAGTTGTCGTAGATCGTCACGCCCTTCTCGCGCACCACGCGGGCGATGCCGCGGGCGAGTTTGAAGGGGTTCACGAGCGCGCCGCCGGTGCGCATGCTGCCGAGCGCCGCGGGCGAACCGATGATGGCCTGGCTCTCCTCGCGCCCGAGGATCTCCGCCTGCGCGGCGCCCATTTGCTCGGCGAGAGCCCGGTCGTGCTCCAGCCGCTTGAGCTGGCCGGCGTTGGTGGCCACCATCAGGTAGTCGTTGGCCTCGTACTCGGCGTCGACGCGGTTCCTGCGGGCGAACCTGCCGATTTCCAGGATCGACCGGCCGACCGCCTTCGACGCGTCGAGCGCGCGCTGGAGACCGAATTCCTTGACCAGTTCCTGGATGTCCTTGCCGATGGTCGGCGTGACGAATCCGTCGGCGCGGCCCGAGGCGCCGTAGCCGGAGTGGTTCGCCTCGACGATGCGGATGTCGAGCGCGGGCTCGGCCTCTTTGAGGAAGTAGGCGGTCCAGAGTCCCGTGAAACCGCCGCCGACGATGCAGACGTCGCAGTCGACGGATTCCCGGAGAGGGTCCTCGACGGTGACCTTTTCGGTGTCGTGCCAGTAGACGACGTGCTTGTACGCATTCAACTGAATGCTCCTCGAGATCCGGTGGAGCTGTCGGTCACACGGCTTCGAGGATGATTCTCGACAGGCCCAGATGACGGTTCTTGAAGTGGCCGACCGTGGAGCTCAGATACCGCTCGTAGTTGGCGACGTTTTCCTCGCCGGCCACCTTCACGGCCTGATCGCGGTTGGCCCGCAACCGGTCGAACCATTCCTGGCAGGTGCGGCTGTAGTGATCCGGGTCGTTGCGCAGATGGACGACGTCGAAGCACCTCTCGCTCGATTCGAGAACCTCGGAGAGCGCCGGAATCTCGGACTCCGGGAAAATGATGTCCATGATGAAGAGCAGGTCCCGCACGGTCTGCTTGTCCATCTGGACGTTGTTTCCCTTGATGTTCGTCTGCAACGCGAGCCTGCCGCCCTTGGGCAGCCAGGCGCGGCAGCGCTCGAAGAACTCGCGGTACGCGGCGACCCGCTCGGCACGGGACAGGCCGGTGCGCGCGAAGTGCTCGAAGGCGCCGATGGAGACGATCGCGTCGTACTGCTCGGTGGGCTCGTGGTCGAGCCAGTTCTCCACCCGCACCTCGGTGCGCTCGAGCGCCAGCTCACGCAGGCGTTCCGCCTGGCTGTCGCTGAGCGTGAGGCCGACGGCCTGCTGCACGCCGTGCGTGCCGACCAGCCGTTCGAGCAGGCTTCCCCAGCCGCAGCCGACGTCGAGGACGCGGCGCGCGCCGGCCGCCCGCGCGCCCTCGATCAGATAGTCGAGCTTGCGCTGCTGGGCGCTTTCCAGCGTGTCGCCCTCGTCCCACAGCGCACACGTGTACGTGAGGTCCTTGTCCAGCCACAGCGCGAAGAAGTCGTTGGAGACGTCGTAGTGATGCTTGATGGACTCTGCGGTCGCACCCTGGTAATCGATGGTCGTCACGCGACTGCGCTGCCCTGCTGGGTCTCCTCGGCGAGCTTCACCAGGTCCGCGACCGTCTTCACGCTCGCGGCCTTGCTCTCGTCGAATTCGATGTCGAGGTCGTCCTCGATGGTGTAGACGATGTCGGCGATCTGCAGGCTCGACAGGCCCACGGAGTCAAAAGCGGTGTCCTCGTTCAGAGTGTACGAATTCGCCTTGCTTCCGAGCTTCTTGGCGATTCGGCCACATACTTCTTCAGCAGTGATCACGGGAGAGCCTTTCCGATGCACGGTGATGGGATGACAGAAGTTCTATGAGCCCGCGATCCGGCCGCTGCGCCAGGGGATCGAGGGTGGGATTTCCGGAGTAATGGCCCCTGGGGCCGCGGGCTGAAGCCGCACGGCGCACCTCGTCCGTACACTCGTCCTTCACCTTGCTGTGGACGGCTCCGGCACGGGAGTTGCCACGGTACCCAGACGGCCGACGGCCGACTATTGCCCTTAAGGGCAATGATCGTTCTTGCTCAAACTTGTTGGTGGCGAAAATGAGTCTGAGATGTTTTGCTTGCCTCGGCTCATCCGTCCGGGCAGCCGCCACGCCGTCCAACTAGGCATCGACTGTTGCGTCCGGTGCGGGCACCGCTTCGCGGCCTCCCCAACCCGTACAGCTCCGAGGAGATGTGAAATGGCTTTAATAGACCTTTCGGCCGGCACGGTGGAGTATCAGGACACCGGCGGCGAGGGGCCGGTCGTGGTCCTGCTGCACGGCGTCGCGATGGACGGCTCCCTGTGGCGGAACGTGGTGGCCCCGCTGCGTTCCGAATTCCGGTGCGTGGTGCCGACGTTGCCCCTGGGTGGTCACCGCCGGCCGATGAAGCCGGACGCGGACCTGTCGATCGCGGGCGTGGCCCGGCTGGTCGCGGAGTTCCTCGACCGGCTCGACCTGCGTGACGTCACGCTGGTGATGAGCGACTGGGGCGGTGCGCAGGCCCTGGTCTCCGAGGGCAGGGACGAGCGCATCGGGCGCCTCGTCATCACCTCGTGCGAGGCGTTCGACAACTTCCCGCCGGGCTTGCCCGGAAGCAACCTCTTCACCTCGGCGAAGCTGCCGGGCGGCATCAACTTCGCCTTCAAGCTGCTGAAGTGGAAGCCGATGCGCCGACTGCCCATGACCTGGGGCTGGATGAGCAAGCGGCCGGTCCCGCACGAGGTGATGAACGCCTGGTTCGAACCGCTGTGGACCTCCAAGGAGATCCGCCGCGACCTGCGCAAGTACGTGCTCGGGGTGCCGCCGAAGAGTGAACTGCTCGACTGGGCAGCGAAGTTGAGCGACTTCGACCGGCCCGCGCTCGTGGTGTGGGCCGCCGAGGACAAGGTGATGCCGCCCGAGCACGGGCGCAAGCTCGCCGAGCTGCTGCCCCAGGGCCAACTCGTCGAGATCGAAGACAGCTACACCCTCATTCCCGAGGACCAGCCCGAACAGCTCAGCGCGCACATCCGGTCCTTCCTCCTGACGGGCAAGACCACCTCCTCGTAGGAGGCTCCCTGGAAGAGGGCCTCCCAGCAGGATGACGGCCTTTCACCAGGGCGGACGACGGAACTCTGTGGCCGCATCCCGTACGCGGGAGCGGCGGCGAGGCGCAGGGCGCAGGGAGCACGACGTGGAGGACTGCATGGCTGACCCGATGAACGAGCGGACCCGGCGATCAGGGCCGGCCGAGGAGGTGCGGGCCGGGGAGTCCGGGCCGGCCGAGGGCTTGGCGGGGCGCCTGGCCGGGCTGCCGGCCGACCGCCGCCCGGCGGCCCTGCTCGACCTGGTCCGTGAGGAGACCGCAGGCCTGGCGGGCACGGACCCGCTCGACGTCGACCCGGAGAAGGCCTACCGCGACTACGGCTACAACTCCCTCGCGGCCGTGGAGCTGACCAGTCGGCTGAGCCAGGCCACCGGCCTCGAACTGCCGCTCACCCTGCTCTTCGACCACCCGACGGCGGCCGCCGTGGCGGAGCACCTGCTCGGCCTGCTCGGCTTCGCGCACCCCGAGGACGACGCCCCGGAAGCGGAGGGCGCGGGCCCGGACTCCGGCGACGACCCCATCGCCGTCGTGGGCATGGCCTGCCGTTACCCGGGCGGCGTGACCTCCGCCGCCGGCCTGTGGGAGGTGGCGGCCACCGGGCGCGACGCCGTCTCGGACTTCCCCCGCGACCGGGGCTGGGACCTCGACGGCCTCTTCTGCGCCGACCCCGAGCAGCCCGGCACCAGTTACGCCCGCACCGGCGGATTCCTCGACCCGGTCGCCGACTTCGACGCCGAGTTCTTCGGCATCTCGCGCCGCGAGGCACTGGCGATGGACCCGCAGCAGCGGCTGCTCCTGCAGACCGTCTGGGAGTCCCTGGAGAACGCGGGCATCGACCCCGGCCGCCTGAAGAAGTCGCGGACCGGCGTGTACGTGGGCAGCAGCGGCCAGGACTACGAGAACGTGGCGCGGTCCGGCCCCGGCGACCTGGAGGGCTACTGGGGCATCGGCTCCGCGGGCAGCGTCCTGTCGGGCCGGGTCGCCTACGCCTTCGGCTTCGAGGGCCCGGCCCTCACCGTCGACACGGCCTGTTCGTCGTCGCTGGTGGGCGTGCACCTGGCGGTGCAGGCCCTGCGCCGGGGCGAGTGCACGCTCGCCGTGGCGGGCGGCGCCACTGTGATGGCCACGCCGAAGGTCTTCACCGAGTTCAGCAGGCAGCGCGCGCTCTCACCGGACGGCAGGTGCCGTTCGTACGCGGAGGCCGCCGACGGCACCGGCTGGGCCGAGGGCATCGGCGTCCTCCTCCTGGAGCGCCTCAGCGAGGCCCGCCGCAACAACCATCGCGTCCTCGCCCTCATCCCGGGCACGGCGGTCAACCAGGACGGCGCCAGCAACGGCCTCACCGCCCCGAACGGCGGCTCCCAGCAGCGCGTCATCACCCGGGCGCTCGCCGACGCCGGTCTGCGCCCCCGCGACATCGACGCGGTCGAGGGGCACGGCACCGGCACCACGCTCGGCGACCCCATCGAGATCGACGCCCTCACGGCCGTCTTCGGCCAGGACCGCCCCGCCGGAGCGCCCCTGCGGCTGGGCTCGCTGAAGTCCAACATCGGGCACAGCCAGGCCGCGGCAGGCGTCGGCGGACTGATCAAGATGATCCAGGCGCTGCGCCACGAGGTGCTCCCCCGGACTCTGCACGTCGACCGGCCCACGCCCAAGGCCGACTGGTCCGGCGGCGGCGTCGCCCTGCTGACCGAGGCCACCCCGTGGCCGCGCGGCGAGCGGGTCCGCCGGGCCGGGGTGTCGGCCTTCGGCGTGGGCGGCACCAACGCGCACGTCCTCGTGGAGGAGGCACCCGCCATGCAGGCGGAGACGCCCGCGCCCGAGGCCCGGACGCCACGACCCGAACTCCCCTCCTCCCCCAGCCCCTTGGCGACGCCTCCCGTGGTGGCGTGGTCGCTGTCCGCCAAGACGCCGGCCGCCCTGCGCGCCCAGGCCCGCCGCCTCCACACCCACCTCACCACCGCACAACCGCACGCCACCCCCACCCAGATCGGCGCCGCCCTCGCCCACACCCGCGCCCACTTCGACCACCGCGCCACCCTCACCGGCACCACCCGCACCGAACTCCTCACAGGACTGGCCGCCGTCGCCCGGGGCGATGAGGCGGATCAGGTCACCCGGGCCCACGCCCGTACCGGAAAGACCGTCTTCGTCTTCCCCGGCCAGGGCTCCCAGTGGATCGGCATGAGCCGTGAACTCGCCGCCGCCCACCCGGTGTTCGCCGAGGAGCTCAGCGCCTGCGCCGCCGCGCTCGCGCCCTACACCGACTTCTCGCTCGACGAGGTCCTCAGCGGTGCTCCCGGTGCTCCGCCGCTGGACCGGGTGGACGTCGTACAGCCCGCGCTGTTCGCAGTGATGGCGGCGCTCGCCGCGCTCTGGCGCCACCACGGCGTGCACCCGGACGCCGTGGTCGGGCACTCGCAGGGCGAGATAGCCGCCGCGTACGTCGCCGGAGGTCTCTCGCTCCAGGACGCCGCCCGCGTCGTGGCGCTGCGCAGCAAGGCCATCGCGGAGATGGACGGGCGGGGCGGCATGGCGTCGGTGACGGCGTCGCCCGAGCGGCTGCTGCCGCTCCTGGAGGACTGGGACGGACTCATATCCGTCGCCGCCGTCAACGGCCCCTCCTCCATGACGGTTTCGGGAGACTCCGACGCGCTGGACGGGCTGCTCGCCCGCTGCGCCGCCGAGGACATCTGGGCCCGGCGGGTCCCCGTCGACTACGCCTCGCACTCCCCCCAGGTCGAGTCGATCAAGGAGCGTCTGGCCGAGGTCCTGGCGCCGGTCGCGCCGCGCTCCGCGGCAGTGCGCTTCCACTCCACGGTCACCGCGGGCGAGTTCGACACCAGCGGCCTCGACGCCGACTACTGGTACCGGAACCTGCGCCGGACCGTGCGGTTCGAGGAGGTCGTCCGCGCGCTGCTCGACCAGGGGCACACCACGTTCGTCGAGATGAGTCCGCACCCGATCCTCACCTTCGCGGTGGAGCAGACGGTGGAGGCGGCAGGGGGACGGGAAGGCGGGAGCGGCCGGGCCGCCGCGGCCGTCCTCGGCTCGGCCCGGCGCGAGCAGGAACAGGCACAGTTCACCGCCTCGCTGGCCGCCGCGCACGCCCACGGAGTGCCCGTGGACTGGGACGCGGTGTTCGACCCGGCCGCCGCGCGTGACGTCGAACTCCCCACGTACGCCTTCGAGCCGACGCGCTACTGGGCGGCGCCCCGGCCCGCCGCGGGCGACGTCGGGGACGCGGGACTGCGCTCCACCGGTCACCCGCTCCTGACCGCCGGAGCCGAACGCGCCGACGGCAGCGGGTGGTTGTTCACCGGGCGCGTCTCGCGGGGCACGCACGGCTGGCTGGACGACCACGCGGTCTACGGCACAGTCCTGCTGCCGGGCACCGCCTTCGTGGACATGGCCGTCCTCGCCGCCTCGCACGTCGGCTGCGACGTGGTCGAGGAGCTGACGCTGGAGGAGCCCCTGGTGCTCCCCGACGAGAGCGCCGTCGACCTCCAGGCGTCGGTCGGGGCCCCGGACGCCCGAGGACGGCGGCCGGTGACGGTCCACTCCCGGCCGGCCGACGCGGCGGGCGGCGACGAATGGACGCGGCACGCAGGCGGCTTCCTCGCGCCCGCCCCGGCGCACGGCGACGCCTCCCCCGCTCCCGTCTCCTGGCCCCCGTCGGGCGCCGACCCGCTGGACGTCGACGGCCTCTACGACCGGCTCGCCGACCGGGGCTTCGGCTACGGGCCCGTCTTCCGCGGGCTGCGCGCGGCCTGGCGGCGCGACGGTGTGCTCCTCGCCGAGGTGGACGCCGCGGCGGCCGGGGGCGGCGGGAGCGCCGAGGGGTACGGGGTGCACCCGGCCCTGCTCGACGCCGCCTTCCACGCCCAGCTGACCGAACTGGCCGGTGCCGACGGAGCGTCCGGGCAGGCCTGGCTGCCGTTCACCTGGTCCGGTGTGCGCGTCGTCCGGCCGGGCGCCACGCACCTGCGGGTGTCCCTCACCACACTCGGCGAGGGCACCGTACGGATGTCCGCGGTGGACGCGGCAGGCGCCCCGGTGGTCACCGTCGACTCGGTCGTGGCCCGCCCGGTGGCCCCGGCCCGCCTGCTCGGCGCACGCGGGCCGGCCGACTCCCTCTTCCGCGTGGACTGGCAGGCGGCACCGGTCCCGGACCCCGCCCCGGGCCCCGTGTCCGGACGCTGGGCGGTCCTGGCCGAGGACGGGACGACGATGGCGCATCCGGATGCCGTGAGCGGCTCGGTCGCCGGGGCCGGCGCCACCGCCCCGTCCCTCCCCACCTACCCCGGCCTCCCTCAACTCGCCGCCGCGCTCGACGCGGGCGGACCCGTGCCGGACACCGTCGTCGTGCTCGTGCCCGCGGCGCACGGCACGCCCACCGCGGAGGCGGCCCGCGCCCGCGCCCACCACACCCTCGCCCTGCTGCGCGGCTGGCTGGCCGACGAGCGGTTCGCCGACGCGCGTCTGGTGCTGGTCACCCGGGACGCCGTGGCCACCGCTCCCGGCGCGGCCGTCGCCCCCGACCTCGCGCCGCTGTGGGGGCTGGTGCGTACCGCGCAGTCCGAGCACCCCGGCCGCTTCACGCTCGTCGATCTGGCCGGCGACGCCTCCGACGATCCCGCGCGCGTCCTGCCGGTCGCGCTCGCCGCCGGGGAGCCCCAGGTCGCCGTACGCGACGGCGTGCTCCACATCCCCCGTGCCGTCCGTGTCCGGGGCGCCTCCGGCGGGCCGCTCCCCTTCGACCCGGACGGCACGGTCCTGATCACCGGGGGGACCAGCGGACTCGGCGCCCACCTGGCCCGGCATCTCGCCGCCGAACGGGGCGCGCGGCACCTGCTCCTGGCCAGCCGTCGCGGCCGGGACGCCGAAGGCGTGTCGGAGCTGACGGCCGAACTGGCCGGCCTCGGCGCCCAGGTCACCGTCGCGGCCTGCGACGTCTCGGACCGGTCGGCGACGGCGGCGCTCCTCGCGTCGGTCGACGCCGCGCATCCGCTGACCGCCGTCGTCCACTCCGCGGGGGCGCTCGACGACGGCCTCCTGGAGGCGCTGACGCCCGAGCGGCTGGACCGCGTGCTGGCGCCCAAGGTGGACGCGGCCCTGCATCTGCACGAGCTGACCGAGTCCGTGCCGCTCGCCGCGTTCGTCCTGTTCTCCTCGGTCGCGGGCACCATCGGCGGCCCGGGACAGGGCAACTACGCGGCGGCCAACACGTTCCTCGACACGTTCGCGCAGTGGCGGCGCGCCCAGGGGCTGCCGGGTCTCTCGCTGGCCTGGGGCCTGTGGGAGGAGACGAGCGACATGACCCGGCACCTCGGGGACGCCGAGGTGGCCCAGTTGGGCAGGTCGGGGCTGGCGCCGCTCGCCACCGACGAGGGGCTGCGCCTGTTCGACGCGGTGCACGGCACGCAGGACGCGTTGCTGCTGCCCGCCCGGCTCGACCTGGGCGCCCTGCGTGCCCAGGCCCGCGAGGGCTCGCTGCCCGCCGTGCTGCGGGCCCTGGTGCCGGCCGCGCAGGGGCCCGCGGGCCGGTCGGGCGCGGCGCTGCCCGCGCGCCTCGCGGCCGCCGCGCCCGAGGAGCGGGACGCGCTGGTGCTGGCGGCGGTCGCCGCGGAGGTCGCCGTGGTCCTCGGGTACGAGGACGCGGGCGCGGTCGACCCGGAGCGTCCCTTCAAGGAACTGGGCCTGGACTCCCTGGGCGCGGTGCGGCTGCGCAACCGGCTGAGCCAGGTGACCGGCCTCAGCCTGCCGTCCACCCTGGTGTTCGGCCACCCGACGGTTCCCGCGCTCGCCGCGCACCTGCGCACGCTGCTCGACGAGCACGGCGCCGGGACGCAGGAGGAGGCGGCGGCGCCCGGTGTGCACGCGGATCTGGACCGCCTCGCCGGGCTGCTCCCGTCGGTCGCCGAGTCCGACGTGGCGGCCGTCCGCACGCGGCTGCGGTCCCTGCTCGCGGCACTCGACGGCAGGGGCGGCGAGGACGGCGGCGGCCTGCGCAGGGAGCGCATCGAGGAAGCGTCCGCCGACGACTTGTTCGACCTGATCGACAACGACCTGGGATTGGGCTGAATCATGCCGGACGACGACAGGACACTGCGGTACCTCAAACGCGTCACCGCCGAACTGCAGGCCACCCGTGAGCAGTTGGGGCAGGTCGAACAGCGCGCGTACGAGCCGGTCGCGGTGGTGGGCATGGCCTGCCGGTATCCGGGCGGCGTGACCTCCCCCGACGACCTGTGGGACCTGGTGGCCGCCGGGCGCGACGTGGTCGCGGACTTCCCCGCGGACCGGGGCTGGGACCTGGACCGGCTCTTCCACGACGACCCGGACCATCCCGGCACGACGTACGCCAGGGCCGGCGGGTTCCTGGACGGGGCGACGGAGTTCGACGCGGAGTTCTTCGGCATCGGCCGCACCGAGGCCCTGGCGATGGACCCGCAGCAGCGGCTGCTCCTGCAGACCGTCTGGGAGTCCCTGGAGGACGCGGGCATCGACCCGGGCGGCCTGCGCGGCTCCCGGACGGGTGTGTTCGTGGGGACGACGGGCCAGGACTACGCGCAGTTGGCGCGGTCGGGCCCGGAGGAGCTGGAGGGCTACTGGGGCATCGGCTCGGCGGGCAGCGTGCTCTCCGGTCGCGTCTCGTACGTGCTGGGGTTCGAGGGTCCGGCCCTCACCGTCGACACGGCCTGTTCGTCGTCGCTGGTGGGCGTGCACCTGGCGGTGCAGGCGCTGCGTCACGACGAGTGTTCGCTGGCCCTGGCGGGCGGCGTGACGGTGATGTCCACACCGGGCACCTTCACCGAGTTCAGCAGGCAGCGCGCGCTCTCGCCGGACGGCAGGTGCCGTTCGTACGCGGAGGCCGCCGACGGCACCGGCTGGGGCGAGGGGGTCGGAGTCGTCCTGCTGGAGCGCCTCAGCGAGGCCCGCCGCAACAACCACCATGTCCTGGCGGTCATCACGGGCTCCGCGGTCAACCAGGACGGCGCCAGCAACGGCCTGACCGCCCCGAACGGCGGCTCCCAGCAGCGCGTGATCACGCAGGCGCTCGCCGCGGCGCGGTTGCGTCCCGACGACATCGACGCGGTCGAGGGGCACGGCACCGGCACCACGCTCGGCGACCCCATCGAGATCGACGCCCTCACGGCCGTCTACGGCCGCGAGCGGACCGGCGCGCACCCGCTGCGGCTGGGCTCGCTGAAGTCCAACATCGGGCACAGCCAGGCCGCCGCGGGCGTCGGCGGACTGATCAAGACGGTGCAGGCACTCCGTCACGAAGTACTGCCCCGGACCCTGCACGTCGACCGGCCCACGCCCAAGGCCGACTGGTCCGGCGGCGGTATCTCCCTGCTGACCGAGGCCACCCCGTGGCCGCGCGGCGAACGGGTCCGCCGGGCCGGGGTGTCGGCCTTCGGCATCAGCGGCAGCAACGCGCACGTCGTGGTGGAGGAGGCACCGCTCGACGCGTCCCCCGACGCCGGGGCGGGGCCGGAGCCTGAGGCGCTGCCGGTGGTGCCGTGGTTGCTGTCCGCCAAGACGCCGGCCGCCCTGCGCGCCCAGGCCCGCCGCCTCCACACCCACCTCACCACCGCACAACCGCACGCCACCCCCACCCAGATCGGCGCCGCCCTCGCCCACACCCGCGCCCACTTCGACCACCGCGCCACCCTCACCGGCACCACCCGCACCGAACTCCTCACAGGACTGGCCGCCGTCGGCGCGGGGGAACTGCCGGGCAACGCCGCCCTGGGAGTGGCGGCGCGGTCACGCAAAACCGCCTTCCTCTTCTCCGGGCAGGGGTCCCAGCGGGCCGGCATGGGCAGCGGACTCGCCGCCGCCCACCCGGTGTTCGCCGATGCCCTGGCCGCGGCCTGCGCCGAGCTCGACCGGCATCTGGACCTGCCCCTGCGTCAGGTGATGGACGCCCCCGACGGCACCCCCGAGGCGGAGCTGCTGCACCGCACGGGCTGGACGCAGCCGGCCCTGTTCGCCCTGGAGGTGGCCCTCTACCGTCTCGTCGAGTCCTGGGGCTTCACACCGGACTTCCTGCTGGGCCACTCGATCGGCGAGCTGTCCGCCGCGCATGTCGCCGGGGTGCTGTCCCTGGCCGACGCGAGCACCCTGGTCGCCGCGCGCGGCAGGCTCATGCAGGCCCTGCCGGAGGGCGGCGCGATGGTCGCCGTGGAGGCGGCGGAGGACGAGGTCCTGGAGAGCCTGCGCGGCGACGACCGGCTGGCCGTGGCCGCCGTGAACGGGCCCCGCTCGGTCGTCGTGTCCGGTGCCGCCGACCCCCTCGCGGCCTGGCTGCGAGCGTGGCAGGAGCAGGGCCGCCGCACCCGCCCGCTGCGCGTCAGCCATGCCTTCCACTCGCCTCTGATGCGGCCGATGCTGGAGGAACTCGCGGCCGTCGCGGGCGGCTTGAGCTACCACGCGCCGACCCTGCCGATCGTCTCGAACGTGACGGGGACCTTCGCCGCTGCGACCGACCTGGCCACGCCCGACTACTGGGTCCGCCACGCCGAGCGCCCCGTCCGCTTCCACGACGGGGTACGCCGCCTGGAGGGCGCGGGGGCGACGGCGTTCCTGGAGCTCGGGCCGAGCGGTGTGCTGACCTCGATGACCCGGCTGTGCCTGCGCGACCCGGGGTCCGCGGTGCTCGCTCCCGCCCTCGACGGGCGCGTGCCCGAGCCCGCCGCGCTCATGACCGCGCTCGCCGAGCTGCACACGCACGGCGCGTGCGGCGACCTCGCGGCTCTCCTTCCCCGGGACGCGGCTCGCCGGGTGCCGCTCCCGACGTACGCCTTCCAGCCGCGCCGCCACTGGATCGACGTGCCGCAGACCGTGCGGGGCACGGATCCCGGCCCGTCCGCGGACCGGGCGGCTCCGGCACCGGCCGGGCGGGAACAGCCGAACCCGGACGAGCCGGAGCGGGCGGACCACGAGCAGGACGTCCTCGGGCTGGTCCGCACCCAGGCGGCCCACGTCCTCGGATACGAGGACGGCGCGCAGATCGACCCGGACCTGACGCTGCTGGAGCTCGGCATCGACTCGCTCGGCGCCGTCCGCTTCCAGCGGCGCCTGGCCACGGTCACCGGCCTCGACCTTCCGGCCACCCTCCTGGTCGACCACCCCACCCCGGCGGCCCTCGCCGAGCACCTGCGCCCGCTGCTCGCCCCGAGCACCCCGAGCGACCCCGCCGACCTGCTCAGGGACCTGCACCGGCGAGGGCGACTCGGTGACGCCGTACCGCTGCTGCGGGCGGCCGCCGCGGACCGGCCCGCCTTCGCCACGGCCGAACGGCCCGCGGTCCCGCCGGAGTCCGTGCTGCTCTCCGACGGACCCGCTGCGCCCGCCGTGGTCTGCGTGCCGTCCTTCCTGGCCGGGTCGGGCCCGCACCAGTTCGCCCGGTTCGCCGCCGGATTCACCCACCGGCCGCGGATGTCCGCGCTCACCCTGCCCGGCTTCGGCACCTCGCCGCTGCTGCCCGGCTCGTGGCGGGCGGCGGTCGACAGCCTGGCCGCCGCCGCGCTGCACACCGCGGGCGGTGCCCCGCTGGTCCTCGCGGGGCACTCCATCGGCGGCGCCCTCGCGCACGCCGCCGCCGCGCAACTGGAGCGCGCCGGGCACCGCGTCGAAGGGGTCGTGCTGATCGACACGTACGAACCCGAACCCGTCCAGCAGCAAGCGGTGTTCGCCTGGGCGATGGGCCGCATCCTCGCCCGGGACGGCGCGCCCGCCGACATCGACGACGACGTCGTGCTGGCCATGGGCGGCTATCTGCGGCTCTTCGACGACTGGGCGGCCGACCCGCTGACGGCGCCCGCGCTGCTCCTGACCGCCGAGCGGGGGCCCGACGCGCCGGACGGCGCGGCCTGGCGGCTCTGGCAGGCCGCGGACACCGTCACGCCCGTCACCGGCGACCACTTCTCGCTCCTCGAGGAGCACGCCGCTCACACGGCACGCACCGTCGAGGAATGGCTTCGAAAGGAACTGTCATGCAGCCCGTCGGCATAGTCGACTTCGGGAGCTATCTGCCCGAGAAGGTGGTGGGGCCCGAGTTCTTCCTGGACGAGGACGCCCCGGTGGACCCGCTCGCCAACACCCCGCTGTTCCGCGTGCCCCCGACCCGGCACCACGTCGCCCCCGGCGAGCGAGCCGCCGACATGATCGCCAAGGCGGCCCGGCCGCTCTTCGAGCGCCTCGGCAAGGGGCCCGCGGGCCAGGTCGACGTGCTGCTGACGAACGTGCTGCTGCCGGACGAGCCGTTCATGGGCGTCGGCGCCCAGGCCGCGCACGCCCTCGGCATCGATCCCGAGTGGATCGTGGACCTGCACAACGGCGGCTGCGCCTCGTTCCCGTACATGCTCTCGCTGGCCCAGAAGATCATGGCCGACGGAGCGGCACGCACCGCGCTGATCGCCAACGTGCAGAACACCGCGGGCCAGATGTTCGCCCAGTCCGACGTGCGCAAGCTGTCGCACGCGCCGATCCCGGGCGACGGCTGCGGCGTGGCCTACCTGGAGGCCGGCGCGGGCTCGCCGCTCCTCGGGGTACGGACCCGCAGCATCCCCGCGTACTCGGTGGACCTCGGCATCAAGACCCCGGACGGGCGCAGGTACTGGGAGCCGGGCGAGGGCCAGATGGACATCGGCTTCGACGCCGCTAAGACGACGGAGATCCTCCAGCGCGGGAACACCCTCGTGCCCGAGCTCGTCGGGAAGCTCTGCTCGGACCTCGGGGAGCAGCCGTCCGACATCGACGTGCTCGTCACCAACCAGCCGAACCGGATCTTCCTGAAGAACTGGCGCCAGGCCCTGAAACTGGACGAGGCGCGGCACCTGGACACCTTCGACCGCTACGGGAACCTGTACGGCGCCGCCGTGCCCGTCACCCTCGACCGGGCGGCCCGCGCCGGAGACCTGCGCGACGGCGACCTCGTGGTGATGTCGGGGTTCGCGCACGCCGGTGACTTCGCCGCCGCCGCGGCGGTGCGCTGGAACGGCGCCTCATGAGCGAGCCGTCCGAGCGGGCCGGGAAGTCCGCCGAGAACGACCGGTTCGACGCGGCAGAGCGGTCCGGTGCGGCAGAACGCCCCGGCGGGACCGCGGAGTTCGACGTGATCATCGTCGGCGCGCGCTGTGCCGGGGCCACGCTCGGCGCGCTCCTCGCGCGCCGCGGTCTGCGGGTCGCCGTGCTCGACCAGGCCACCGAGATCCGCTCGACCCTCTCCTCGAACATCCTCCAGGCCGATTCCCTGGCGTTCCTGAACCGCCTCGGCGTGATGGAGCGGCTGCGCGAGGCCGGGGCCACCACCATGAGCCACGTCGACATGCGCCTGGAGGAGTTCCGCTGCGTGGCGGCGTTCCCGCAGGAGCCCGGCGACGTGGGCGGCGCGGCGTGCATCCGCCGCGAGGTCCTCGACCCGCTCCTGGTGGACGCGGCCCGCACGTCCGGCGCCGAGGTACGGCTGGGCACCCGGGTCGTCGGGGTGATCCGTGAGGGCGGCCGCGTCACGGGGGTCCGGGCGGTGTCGGGCGGCGTCGAGACGCGGCTGCGGGCCCGCCTGGTGGTCGGCGCGGACGGGCGGACCTCGAAGGTCGCCGAGGCGTGCGGGTCCCGCATGTACCACGTGAGTCCCGGCGAACGCAGCTACTACTGGACGTACTTCGAGGGCGCGGACACCGGTCCGCGGCCGACCTTCGTCTTCCACCGCTGGGGCGACCGGCACATGCTGGGCGGCCCCGCCGACAACGGCCTCTACATCGTGGGCGTCTCCCCGCAGCAGCACGAGCGGGAGAGCTTCCGCGCCGACCTCGACGGCTCCGTGCGCGCCCACGCGATGCGCTGCGCGCCGATCGCCGAGGCCCTCTCGGGCGCCACCAGGGCGAGCAGGATCTACGGCATCCGGCGCTTCTTCGGCTACTTCCGCGAGGCGGCGGGCGCCGGCTGGGTGCTGCTCGGCGACGCCGGGCACTTCAAGGACCCGGCGGGCGGGCGCGGCATCGGCGACGCCTTCCACCAGGCGCAGCGGCTCGCCGACGCGGTCGGTGACGCCATCGGGTCGGGCGTCCGGCTCGACCGCGCCGTCGCGGAGTTCGGCCGCTGGCGGGACCGCACGTACGCCGAGTACTACGGCCTGGCCGCGGATCTCGGCGTGGCCGGACCCATCGCGGGCCTCGTCCCGCGGGTCGTGCGCGGGCTGCACGCGCGCGGCAAGGTCGACGGCGTCCTGAACCTGCTGAGCCACCGGGCCTCCGTCCTGGAGGTCCTCACCCCGGCGCGGGTGCTCGGCGCCACGAGCGGGCATCTGCTGCGCGCCCCCGGCCAACGCAGCGCCACGCTCGGCGAGCTGGGGCGGCTCGCGACCACCGAGATCCGGCGCAGGAACGCGATGCGCAAGCCCGTCTTCCAGAGCGGCCCGGAGCCGCGCCCCGTACAGCAGGACACGCCCGAACCGGAGCTGAGCCGATGACCAGCACGATCCCGTACACCGCCGCGCGCGGCCAACTGCCGCCCCCGGGCGTCGAGTTGGCCTTCGAGCAGACGGTGCCCCGTTCCCTCGCCCACCGCAGGCAGATCGGCGAGGTGTTCGTCACCGACTCCGCGCAGGGGTCCGACGACGATTTCCACCTCTCCTTCCAGATCCCCCGCGCCCACAGCCTCTGGTCGGACCAACGGGCCGGTTTCCACGACCCGTTCGCGTCGGCGGAGGCCGCGCGGCAGTCCATCTTCGTGCTGCTGCACCGCCATGTCGGGGTGCCCGTCGGGCTGCCCTTCAGCCTCCAGCGGATCACGCTGCGGGTGACGGACCCGCAGGCGTACGCCCACGACGGGACGTCGGCGCTCCAGGGTTACGTGCACTACCGGGTCGCCGAACGCGAGGGCAAGGGCTCCGACGTGGTGAGCATGGTCCTCGAGGGCGTCATGGAGATCGGCGGACGCCCGGCGATGGCCCTGAGCGCGGTGCTCGCCTTCATGTCGCAGGAGGACTACGACGTCTTCCGGGCCTTCCAGCGGGCGCAGAAGCCGGTGGCCGACGCCCGCCTGACCCCGGCACGGCGGCTCGACGCCGGCGAGGTGGGGCGCGAGAACCCGCGGAACGTCGTCATCGGCCTGCCGGGACAGGAGGCGCGGACGGACGACGGGCCCGACGACGGCGGCGCGTCCCGCTTCCTGCTGGCGGCCGACCCGCACCACCCCGCCTTCTTCGACCACGAGTACGACCATGTGCCGGGCCCCCTGATGGTCGAGGGCATGCGGCAGGCCGCCGTGGCCGCGGCCTGCCGGGCCGGGGCGATGGCCACCCCGCACGCCCTCGCCGTCGGCTGCGAGGCGGCCTTCCTGGACTTCGCCGAGTTCGAGGCCGACCTGGTCCACGAGGCGGAGGTCGGCGCCCCCGGCGCGGACGGCCGCATCCCGGTGGCCGTGGTCCTGCGGCAGTTCGGCAAACCGATCGTCGAGGGCCGCATCGACCTGCTTCCCGACGCGGCCCCGCGTCCCCAATCGACCGCGCGAGCGCACGGAGTCTGATCCATGGCAGTTGCACACACGGGTGAAAGCTCAGGAAACCGGCGGCGCGTGGCGGTCGTGGGGTCGGGCATCTCCGGCCTCACCGCGGCGCTCCGCCTCGACCTCCTCGGGTACGACGTCGAGATCGTCGAGGCGGCCGGGATCCTCGGCGGCCGCTTCGGTCTCGACAAGCTCGGCGACCGGCAGGTCATGACGGGCGGGAAGAACATCGGCCGCCGCTACCACACGTTCCGCTGGTTCACCTCGGAGCTGGGCGCGGACACGTACGAGTCCTTCGGCTACAACGCGTCCCGCATCAAGGACGGCGAGATCCTCACCCTCGACAGCGAGCGGCGGGGCCAGACCCTGAAGAACATCCGGCGGATGGGCTCGGCCCGCGACTTCGCACGGATGGCGACGATGGCGGCGCGGATCCGCGCCGACGAACGCAACCGCTTCCTCGGTTCGCGCTACTTCAGCGACGTCTCGCGGCGCCACGACCACGCCCCGCTCAGCTCGTTCTTCGGACGCGAGATGACGGACATGCTGGTGCGGCCCATGGTCATCCGCAACAACGGGGCGGAGCCCGACGAGGTCTACCCCGGCACGTTCGGCACCAACCTGTCGATGCTGATGGACCATTACGACCAGCTCGCCGGTGGCATCCAGCCGGTCCTGGACGCGTTCGCCAAGCGGGTCCCGGTGCGGCTCGACGCCACCGTGGAGGGCCTGGAGGTCCGCGACGGCAAGGTCACCGGACTGCGCGTCTCCGAGGGCGGGGCGCCCGCGCGGACCAGCGACTACGACGGCGTGGTGCTGGCCACCCCGGCCTACGCGACCGCCGAGATCGTCCGCTCCGCGCGGCCCGGGCTCGCCCGGCGGCTCTCGGACGTGAACTACTTCCCGTCCACCGTGGTCCTCGTCGAGTACGACCGGCCCGTCTTCGGCCACGACGTACGCGCGCTCGCCATGGACGACGGGCCGTGCAGCAACGCCGGTTCGTACGGGATGGAGGAGCGGCACATCGTCCGCTACACCTACAGCGGGCGGGAGGGGCGCCTGACCGACCTCAGTCCGGAGAACATCGACCGGCTGACCGGTGAGACCGAGGAGCGCCTGGTGAAGTACCTGGGGGCGCCGCGCGCCGAGCGCGTCAACCTCCTGGTCAAGCACTGGAAGGCGGCCTACAGCGGCTACCTTCCGCACCACGCCGACTTCCTCGCCGAGGTGCGGGAGAGCGTCGCGGGCGTGGCGGGCCTGGAACTCGCGGGCGACTACATCCAGGGCGTGTCCATCGAGGCGTGCGCCCGGACGGGTCGTGCCGCGGCCGGCCGGCTCGCCGCACACCTCACCTCGCCCTCGGCGCCCGCGCGGGGGGCGGCGTGAGCGGCCCGGCGGACTGGGCGGTGGTCACCGGCGCCTCCTCCGGCATCGGCGAGCACCTCGCCCGGGGTCTGGCCGCGCGCGGGTACGGGCTGTGGCTCGTCGCACGCTCCACCGACGCCCTCGAACTGCTCGCCAAGGATCTGCGCGACCGGCACGGCGTGCCGGTGCGCGTGCGGACCTGCGACCTCGCGGACCCGGCCGCGAGGCGGGCGCTCGAAGAGGAACTGGCCGGGCAGCAGGTCTCCGTGCTCTGCGCCAACGCGGGCTTTCCCACCTGCGGGCCGTTCAGCGAGAACGACCCCGCCAAGGAGAGCGCCGAGGTCCAGGTCAACGTCGTCTCGCTGCACGCGCTGACGCAGGCGCTGCTGCCGGGCATGCTGGCCCGGCGGCGCGGCGGGATCCTGGTGACCGGCTCGACCGCGGGCTGTCAGCCTGTGCCGACCGCGGCCACCTACTCGGCCAGCAAGGCGTTCGCCAACACCTTCGCCGAAGCGCTGCACGTCGAACTCCGCGGCACCGGGGTGAGCTGCACCCTGCTCGCCCCCGGCCCCGTGCGCACCAACTTCTACGCGGTGGGCGGCATGTCACGGCTCCAGGAACGGAAGTTCCTGGCCTGGCTGACGCCCGAGCGGGTCGCCGAGGCGGGCCTGCGCGGCCTGGCACAGGGGCGCCGCGTGGTGGTCCCGGGGCCGGTCGCCAAGGCCCAGTACCTCGCGGGCCACCACACCCCGCGTCTCCTGCTCTTCCCCGTGCTGCGCGCGGCGGTACTGCCCATCTTCCGCAGCGCGCAGAGCGGCTCCCCCACCGGCCAGTCGGTCGGTACTCCCCACTTCCGAAAGTGAGAGGCACAGTCATATGGACGGCAGAAAGCACCGTTGGTTCATCCTCGGCGCGTCACTGATACCGCTGGTCGCGGTGCTCGGCGCCATGGCCCTGCTGTGGAACAAGATCTTCGGCTGGTCGGACGTGGTGGTCCTGGTCATCATGTACGCGGTCTCCGGCTTCGGTATCTCGACCGGTTACCACCGGATGCTCACCCACCGCTCGTTCGAGACGTACAAGCCCATCCGCATCGCCCTGGCCACCGCCGGGGTGATGGCCGGCCAGGGCCCGCCGCTCATCTGGGCGGCCCACCACCGCAAGCACCACCGCGTCGCCGACAAGCCCGGTGACCCGCACAGCCCCCACCTGGACTTCGAGCCGGGCTTCAAGGGCACGATGGCCGGTCTCTGGCACGCCCACCTGGGCTGGCTCTTCGACGTCAACCTCAGCTCCGACCCGATGCGCTACTGCCCGGACCTGGTGCGCGAGAAGCCGCTGCGCTGGCTCAGCGAGAACCTCCTGCTGGTCACCGCCGCCAGCGTCGTGCTGCCCGGCCTCATCGCCTACGGCATCACCGGCGGCGACTGGCAGGCCGGCCTGACCGGCATGCTCTGGGGCGGCCTGGTCCGCATCTTCCTGATCAACCACATGACCTACGCGGTCAACTCCGTCGGACACGTCTTCGGCCGCCGCCGCTTCGACACCACCGACGAGTCGCGCAACGTCGCCTGGCTCTCCATCCCCTCCTTCGGCGAGGCCTGGCACAACAACCACCACGCCTTCCCGCGCTCCGCCCGCCACGGCATGAAGTGGTACGAGATCGACCTCTCCGCGATCCTCATCTGGAGCCTGGAGAAGACCCACCTCGCCTGGAAGGTCGTGCGCATCGACCCCGAGCGCATGGAGATGCGCGAGGCGGGCGTCAGCCGCGTCAACGCGGCCTCCCTGGACAAGAGGGAACTCCTGGAGACCCAGCAGAACATCGCGCCCATGGCGGAGCGCCGCCGCGAGGCCCGTGAGGCCGACGCCTCGCTGGTGGACGTGGAATAGCGCGGCCCCCCGGACGAGCAGACGAGGATCACGTACATGGAGTTCTTCCACGCCCTGACCAACGGGGCTTCGCACGGCGTGCTGCACGAATGGACGGGCGACGAGTTCGAGCACACCCCCTGGCGCGACGTCGTCAAGGACGCCCACGGCATGGCCGCCGAGCTGCGCACGCTCGGCGTCGGGCCGGGCACCCGGGTCGCCGCCATCCTCGCCAACACGCCCGACACGGTCCGCGGCCTGCTGGCGATCTGGCTGGCCGGCGGCGCGGTGGCCTCGCTGCCTCTGCCGACCCGCGGCCAGAGCCAGGAGGCGTACGGCGAGCAGTTGGTGGCACTCTCGGCGCGGCTGGACCCGACTCTGCTCCTGGTCGACGACTGGGTGACCGCCATGGTTCCCGCGGAACTCAGCAAGGAGCTGCCGGTCCGCGGCTGGTCGACCCTGCGCGGCGGGGGACACATCGAGCCGAGCCCGCCGGGCCGGGACGACGTGGCCTTCATCCAGTACTCGTCCGGGTCCACCAGCACCCCCAAGGGCTGCGCGCTGACCACGCGCGCCATCGAGCAGCAGCTGCAGATCATCCTGCACCTGACGGGCGGCCGCCCCGGCGCCGACACCGTCGCCTCCTGGCTGCCGCTCTCGCACGACATGGGCATGTTCGGCTGCCTGCTGTACTCGTGGGCGTACGACTTCGACTTCGTTCTGTCGTCGCCCGACCGGTTCGGGATGGCGCCGCGTACGTGGTTCCGTGACATGTCGGAGTACGGGGCGACGATGACGGCGGGCACGAGCACCGCCGTGTACCTCGCGGCGCGGGCGCAGGGCCGGGGGGTGCTGCCCAAGGAGCTGAAGCTGCGGGCGGCCGTGATCGGGGCGGAGCGCGTCGACTGGGACACGCTGGTGGCGGCGACGGAGAAGTTCCGGCCGTTCGGTCTGTCCGACACCGCGTTCCAGCCCGCGTACGGCATGGCCGAGGCGACGCTCGCGGTGGCCGGGAAGCCGTGGGCCCAGGCGCCCAAGGCGCTCGCCTTCGACGGTCCCGCACTCGTCGAGGGCTCGGTGATCGAGGTGGCTCCCGACCATCCGAAGGCAGCCCGGCTGGTCTCCAACGGCCTGACGCTGCCCGGGGTATCGGTCCGGGCGGGGAGCGGCGGCGGCATCGCGGAGATCCTGGTGTCGTCGCCGAGCCTGGCCGACGGCTACTACGCCGACCCCGAGCGCACCGCCGCGCGTTTCGAGGACGGCTGGCTGCGCACGGGCGACCTCGGCTTCGTGCGCGACGACGAGCTGTACGTCCTCGGCCGGGCCGACGACATGCTCTCGGTGGGCGGCCGGAAGGTCTACGCCTCCGAGATCGAGTCGGCGGTCGACTCCCTGAAGAACGTCCGCAAGGGCTGTGCCGTCATCGTCGACGCGGGCGGCTCGGGCATGTCCCGGCTCGTGCTGATGGTGGAGTCCCAGGGCAACCCCCGGGATTTCCAGCCGATCGCCGAGGAGGCCGCCTCGCTGGCCCTGGAGAAGGCCGGGGTCGCGCTGGCGGAGTGCCTGTTCCTGGCGCGTGGGGTGCTCCCGAAGACGCCCAGCGGGAAGATCCAGCGCTTCCGCTGCCGCGCGCTGCTCGACGAGGGGCGGCTCGTGCCCGTGGCGCGGGTGACGTTCGCCTGACCGGGACGAGGGGCCGGGACGTGGAGGGGCCTGACCCCTCATGTCCCGGCCCTTCCGTGTCCCTGGCCTTCGTGTCCGGCCCTTCCGTGTCCCTGGCCTTCGTGTCCCGGACCCCTCGTGCCCCGGACCCTCCGTTGTCCCGGACCCCTCGTGCCCCGGACCCTCCGTTGTCCCGGACCCCTCGTGCCCCGGACCTTCCGTTGTCCCGGACCCCTCGTGTCCCGGGTCCTCCGTTGTCCCGGACCCCTCGTGCCCCGGACCTTCCGTTGTCCCGGACCCCTCGTGTCCCGGGTCCGCCGCGCCCGCCCCGATCCGCCCCATCCCCCCGGTCCGCCCGTGCCCGGAAGACCGCACAAGGAGACATCCGGCGATGAGCCACTACAAGTCGCATCTCAGGGACGTGGAGTTCAACCTCTTCGAGGTTCTCGGCCGCGCGGAGGCGTACGGCCGCGGCGCTTTCGCGGGCACCACGCCCGAGACCGCCCGCGACCTCCTCGGCGAGGTGGAGCGTCTGGCCGTCCACGAGCTCGCGGACTCCGCCGTCGAGGCGGACCGCACCCCGCCGGCGTACGACCCCGGGAACCGCACGGTGACGCTGCCGGAGTCCTTCAAGAAGGCGTACGCCCGCTGGACGGAGTCCGGCTGGCACCTGATCGACCTGCCCGAGTCGCTCGGCGGGGCGGGTGTGCCGCCGTCGCTGCGCTGGGCCGTCGCCGAGCTGGTGCTGGGGGCCAATCCGGCCCTGTACATGTACCAGACGACCGGCGGCTTCGCGAAGATGCTCGACCGCCTCGGCACGCAGGAGCAGCGCAGGCTGGCCCGGCTGCTCGTCGAGCGCGCGTGGGGCGCGACGATGGTCCTCACCGAGCCGGAGGCGGGCAGCGACGTCGGCGCCTGCCGGACCAGGGCCGTCCGGCAGGCGGACGGCAGTTGGCACATCGAGGGCGTGAAGCGGTTCATCACCTCGGGCGAGCACGATCTGAGCGAGAACATCCTGCACTTCGTCCTGGCCCGCCCCGAGGGCCACGGCCCCGGCACCAAGGGGCTCTCCCTCTTCCTGGTCCCGAAATACCACGTGTCCGACTGGGAGACCGGTGAACTGGGGGCCCGCAACGGCGTGTTCGCCACGTCGCTGGAGGACAAGATGGGCCTCAAGGCGTCCGCCACCTGCGAGCTCACCTTCGGCGCCGAGATCCCCGCGGTCGGGGTGCTGCTCGGTGAGCGGCACGACGGCATCCGGCAGATGTTCCACATCATCGAGCAGGCCCGGATGATCATCGGCACCAAGTCGATGGCGACCCTCTCCACCGGCTTCCTCAACGCCCTGGAGTACGCCAAGGTCCGCACCCAGGGCGCCGATCTGGCCGCTCTCACGGACAAGTCCGCTCCCCGGGTGCCCATCCTGCGCCACCCCGACGTGCGCCGCTCGCTGCTCCTGCAGAAGGCCTACGCGGAGGGGCTGCGCGCCCTCGTCCTGCACACGGCCACCGTGCAGGACCGGATCGCCGAGGCGGAGGCGGCCGGCACCCGCGACGACGCCGCGCACGCCCTCAACGACCTGCTCCTCCCGATCGTCAAGGGATACGGCTCCGAGAAGGCCTGCGAGCAACTGGGGCACGCCCTGCAGACACTCGGCGGCGCGGGGTACACGCAGGACTTCCCGTTGGAGCAGTACATCCGCGACACCCGGATCGACACGCTGTACGAGGGCACGACCGCGATCCAGGGCATGGACCTCTTCTTCCGCAAGATCGCCAGGGATCAGGGCGGAGCACTCGCCGCCCTCCTCGCCGAGGTGGAGAAGACCGCGGCGGACGCGCCGGAGAGCGGCGAACTCGCCCACGCGCACGCGCTGCTCGGCCGGTCCGCGGCCCATCTCCAGGCCATGGCGACCGGTCTCGGCACGCACCTTCTCGCGTCCCTGGAGGACCCCCCGGCCATCTATCAGGTCGGGCGAGGCACGACCCGGCTGCTGATGGCGGCGGGTGACGTCCTGGTGGCCTGGCTGCTGCTGCGGCAGGCGGGAGTGGCGGCCCGGCGTCTGGCGGACCCCGCGGCCGGGGCGCGGCGGGCCCAACGCTCCTTCTACCAGGGAAAGGTGGCGACGGCGGTGTTCTTCGCCCAGGAGGTGCTCCCGCTGGTCGCGGCCCAGCGGGAGATCGCCGACCGCGAGGACGGCGTCCTCATGACGCTGGACGAGGACGCCTGGTAGGCCGGTGCGGCGGGTCCGTCAGGCGGTCGCGCGCGACCGGCCGACGCCGACCTCCCCGGCCACCTCGCGGATGACGTCGAGGAGGGGCGCGTGGTCCTCGCGGAAGTAGAAGTGTCCGCCGGGCAGGGCGACCCGACGGGTGATGCGGTCCAGGTGCCGGGCCCAGCCGGCGCTCTCGCCGGCCAGGCGGTCCTGCTCCCCGGTGCCGCACAGCAGGGTCGCCGGGACCTCCAGCGGGGGCTCGGGCTCGTGGACGTACGTCTCGAAGACGCTGATGTCGGCGCGGAGCGGGCCGAGGACCAGTCGGCGCAGCCGCGCGTCCGCGTGCACCTGCTCGGGCAACGGGCCCCAGCGCGCCTCGGCCGCCGTGATCAGTTCCTCGTCGGAGAGGGTGTGCAGCGAGCCGGCCGGTCCGCCGGTGCCGAAGGTGTGCGGGGCGGGGGAGGAGGACAGGACCAGGTGCTCGGGCAGGTCGCGTCCCTCGCGGCGCAGCGCCCTCGTCGTCTCGTACGCCAGGAGGCCGCCGAAGCTGTGGCCGAACAGCACGTAGGGTCCGGTGAACGCGGACTGGGAGACCAGGTCGGCGACGAGGGGGCCGATAGCGGTGTGCGCGGGCTCCGCGCGGCGCACGGAGCGCCCGGGGAGCTGCACGCCCCACAGTTGGACTTCCGTCAACTCGTCGGTCCACAACAGGTATTCGGCGCTGGAGCCGCCCGCGTGCGCGAAGACGTAGACGTTCAGCGGTGCCTCGGGGCGCTCGCGACGGCGGACCAGCCAGCGCGCGGGTCGTGTACGGGGATCCATGGGTGCCTCGGGACGGTGAGGGATGGTGACGGCCACCGACCGGACCGTCACGGGATCACCAGGTCTACCATCACTCGTCGTTGGGCGCTCCGATCTTATCCGTGCAGGCCCGCCGGGCGGCGCGGCGACGTCCCGCAGGTCCTGAGGAGACCCGGCTCAGGCTCGAGCGCCGCCGTCGACCCGTAGGACCGTGCCGGTGACGTGGGAGGAGCGGTCACTGAGGAGCCAGGCGGCGGCCTGCGCGATCTCCTGCGGGTCGGCCGCGCGGCGCAGCGGGGTGTGTGCCGTGAGTCGCTCCTGGAGGCCGGGAGAGTCCGCTTCCCAGGTCCGGATCATCTCGGTCATCGGCACACAGCGCATGGACGTCACCCACTGAGCCACGAGCCCTGATCGGCGCGCTCGGCGGTCCAGGTGATGTGCGGGGGCTCGACTCGCGCGCACAGGGGGCCGCCGTGCGGGTCGGACAGACCGAGGCGTCCGACCAGCAGGCCGTCGCGTGCGGCGGCGGCGAGTACCTCGGCGGGCACGGCGTCGAGCATGAGCTTGGCGCGGCGGAACATCGTGAAGACACCCGCCTCGTCGACCGTGCCCCAGGACAGATAGACGAACCGGCGTCCCAGACGGTCCTGCACGTACGGGCCCTTCACCTCGGTGCCCGTCGGCGAGGCGACGGCGGTGCACTCCAGGGTCCACGTCGCGGACGCGGCGTCGCCGGGCTGCGGTTCGAGGAGCTCGGCCGGACGGTCACGGCGCTGCACGGCGACATGGACGTCGGCGTAGGCGGGAGCGTCCCCGTCGGCGGCGGGCCGACAGACGAGTCCGGGCAGGTCGACGGCATCGATGCGGATACGCATACCTGCCATCATCCTCGGCCGGAGCCTCCCGGCGGTACCCGACCCCCTCGCCTCCTCGGCGCGGGGGTCGGCGGCTTCGGCCGGGGCGATCCCGGCCGGCCGGCCCGTCACCGGAATTGTTCAGCGGCCCGACAGGGGTGCTGAACAACTCTCCGGCCCCCGAGACTCGGTCCGGCCGGGTGGCATCCCCCGTCACCCGCACCCCCAGCAGCGGCCCCAGGTCCCTCCCCCCGGCCTGGGGCCGCCTCGCGCGCCCCACACACGCCACCGATCCGGGGAAGAGAGACCTTTCGATGCGGAACATGTACAGACTCAGGAAACGCGGCAGGTCCCTGACCTACGGCACAGCCGCGCTGCTGGCGGTGGCGGGGCTCACCGCCACCGCCCCCGTCACCCTCGCGACACCGGCCGCCGCCGCGTCGCCGAGCCACCTGGCGGGAGCCACCGCCCACGTCACGCTGATCACCGGGGACACCGTCGGTGTGGACCCGTCCGGCCGGGTCGTCGGCGTGGACCCGGGCGAGGGCCGGGCGAGGATTCCCCTCTCCGTGCAGCGCCTCGGGAGTCATACGTACGTCGTCCCCGCCGACGCGGCAGCGCTGCTGGGCAGCGGGCGGCTGGACCGGCGGCTGTTCGACGTGACCCGGATGGTCGCGGACGGCTACGACGACGCCCACCGCACGACCCTGCCGCTGATCGTCTCGTACAAGGGCTCCGCGACGGGCGGCGCCAAGCGCGCGCTGCGTGCGGCGGACGCCGAGGTGGAGCGCCAACTGCCCGCCGTACGAGGCGAGTCGGTGACGGCCGACAAGCCGCACGCGACCGAGGTGTGGGAGGCGCTGACCCGTCCGGTCGGCGACTCCGTGACCACGGAAGCCGGTATCGACCGGGTGTGGCTGGACGCCGCGGTCAAGGCCCCGCCGCAGCGGTACGCCGATGTCGACCCGGATCCGACGCAGGGCACCGCGCAGATCCACGCGCCGGCCGCCTGGCGGGCCGGGTACGACGGCACCGGCGTCAAGGTCGCGGTCCTGGACAGCGGGATCGACGCCACGCACCCCGATCTGCGGGGTGCGGTCGTGGCGTCGAAGGACTTCTCCGGCTCGGGCGGTGTCGACGACCAGATGGGTCACGGCACCCATGTCGCCTCCACGATCGCGGGCACCGGCGCGGCGAGCAACGGCCGGTACAAGGGGGTCGCGCCCGGGGCCCGGTTGCTGGTCGGCAGGGTGTTCGGTAACAGCGGGGGCCAGGAGTCGTGGCTGATCGGCGCCATGCAGTGGGCCGCCGGGCAGGGCGCCAAGGTGGTCAACATGAGCCTCGGCGCGGTCGACGCCGAGGGGACCGACCCGCTGGAGCAGGCGGTGAACGACCTGTCGGCCTCCTCCGGGGCGCTGTTCGTCATCGCCGCGGGCAACGACGGCCCGGACGCCGGCACGCTCAACTCGCCGGGCGCGGCGGCCGCCGCGCTCACGGTGGCCGCCGTGGACGGCACGGACCGCCTCGCCGACTTCTCCAGCCGGGGCCCCACCGCGGACGGTGAGTTGAAGCCGGACATCGCCGCTCCCGGGGTGGACATCATCGCCGCCAAGGCCGTCCACGGCACCGAGGGCGAGCCGGCCGGAACGGCGGGCTATGTCCGGATGAGCGGTACGTCGATGGCGACCCCGCACGTCGTCGGAGCGGCCGCCGTGCTCGCCCAGGAGCATCCGGACTGGTCGGGGCAGCGGATCAAGGCCGTGCTGATGGGCTCGACGGTGCCGGTCGTCGGCACTTCGTCGACGTTCGAGCAGGGCGCGGGCCGGGTCGACGTGGCCCGGGCCATCGGCCAGAGCGTCTTCACCGACGAGCCGTCGCTGTCGTTCGGCCTGCAGGCGTGGCCGCACACGGACGACCGGTCGATCGCCAGGACCCTCACCTACCGCAACACCGGCGACAAGGCCGTCACGCTGGACCTGTCGGCTTCCGCGACCGGCCCCGACGGCAAGGCCGCCGCGCACGGCATGTTCACCGTGTCGCCCGCCCGGCTGACCGTCCCCGCGGGCGGCACCGCCGAGGCCACGGTCACTGCGGACACGCGCGTCGGCACGGTCGACGGCGCGTTCTCCGGGATCGTCGCGGCGACGGCGGCGACGGCGGCGACGGGCGAGAGCGTGCGCACGGCCTTCGCGGTCGTCCGCGAGGTGGAGTCGTACGACCTGAAGCTGGAGTTCACCGGCCGCGACGGCAAACCGGCCGCGCCCCTCTTCGCGTACGTGGTCGGCCTGGACAACGGCAGGCAGTGGACCTTCGGGATCAGGGGAAGCGACGTGCCGGACGACGGCAAGGTCACCATCCGGGTCCCGAGGGGCCGTTACCTCGTCGACGCCAAGCTCACCCGCAGCACCGACAGCTTCGAGGAAGTGACCCAACTGGTCGCGCCCGGCCTGGTGGTGGACAGGAACATGACGCTCCCGCTGGACGCCCGTACCGGCAAAGCGATCAGTGTCACCGCACCCGACGCCCAGGCCCGCCTCGAGGAGGGCAGGATCGTCTTCGGCGCCCGCGGCGCGAAGCCCGCGTTCGACTACGCCGGCACCCTGGGCCTGAACGGCGCCTACGGCCGGGTCTACCTCGCCCAGGTCGGACCGTCCGCCCCCGCCAAGGACTTCATCGCGCAGCTCGGCGGCGTCTGGCAGCGCGGTTCCACGGGCCCGTTGTACGACCTCGTCGAGACCCGGACGGGTTCCTTCTTCACCGGACTGAACCGTGCGTTCTCCTCCCGCGGTCTCGCCAAGGTGGTGACCGGCATCGGCTCCAACGCCAAGGACAGCCAGGCGGCGCCGTCGGCGGGCTGGACCACACCGGGCTGGCCGGCCGTGTCGAGTCTGGTCGGCAGCAATTTCGGCAACTGGCGCCCGGTACCCGCCGCGTCCGTCGTGCACTACGCGTCCACGGACCACGGGCTGCGCTGGAACCTGGGTGTGAACGTCATCAACAACCTCAATCCCGGCCTGGCTGTGCTGAGCCCGCTGGAGCCCCGCCGCTTCGAACCCGGCCGCACCTACCAGGAGACGTTCAACACCGGTGTCTTCGCGCCCGTCACCACCGGCGCCACCGCTGTGGGCGTGCCGGGCGCGTCGCACAGCGGCACCGCGTTCGCCGTGTGCGTTCCGCTGCTGTCCGACGGCGCGGGCCACATGAACTCGGGTAACGCCGACTGGCGGTTCCGTCTCGCGTCCGGCAGCACGACCATCGCCGACAAGCGGATGGATCCGTGCGTACTCGGCCCGATGGGCGGGCTGTTGCCGCACCGGGCGACCTACCGGCTGAGCCTCGACGCGGCCCGGCCCGCCCGGGACGTCACGGTCGGCCACCAGGTCTCGGCGGTGTGGACGTTCGCCGTGGACGCCGCTTCCGGCACCGGGATCCAACGGCTCCCCCTGTCGGTGGTCCGCTTCACCCCGAAGCTGTCCCTCACCAGCACGGCGAAGGCGGGCGCCGGGCTGACCGTGCCGATCGGGATCCAGGGCCCGGCGGCGGCGAAGGGCGCCGTCAAGTCCCTGGCCGTGCAGGTGTCGTACGACGCCGGCCGCACCTGGCGGAACACCGTCGTGCACGCCGACCGGACCGGCAAGCGGTTCCTGACGCTCGCCCACCCGGCCGGGCCCGGCACGGTGAGCCTCAAGGCCACCCTCGTCGACACCAAGGGCAACACGGTGACCGAGACGCTGCCGAACGCCTATCGCACCGTCCGATAGGTCCGGCTGGTCCGCGTGACGGGGCGGCAGGGAGGGGTGACCTCCCTGCCGCCCCGTCACGTCAAGACGGCTTCGGGGTAAGGAACTTGAGGGCGCTAACCGCAGATCCCGCGGTAGGGGGCGTCCGGGATGTACGTCTTCCACTCGCTCCGGGACAGGCCGGTCGGGCCGGCGATGTCGCAGATGCGGGTGAGGGCCTGTTGCGGGGCGATGGGGTAGCTCTGGAGCGGCACGTGCGCGCTGGTGGCGTACACGGTGCCGGCGTCCCGGCCGAAGGCGAGGGACTCGATCTCCTCTCCGGGAGTGGGCAGTCCGGTGCCGAGGGGTTGCTGGGACGCGGTGTCCCAGAGCCGGAGGGTGCCGTGGGTGCCGCCCACGGCGAGGGTTCGGCCGTCGGGTGCGAAGGCGAGCGCGGTCACGGCCTCCGGGGCGCCCGCGGTGAGGACGCCCGTACGGCGTCGCACGTCGCCGTCCCACAGGGCCACCCGGCCGGAGGCGTCGCCGACGGCGAGGCGGGTGCCGTCGGGGCTGAAGGCCAGTGCGCTGATCTCCCTGCCCTCGCTCAACGCACGGCCGGTCACGGGGCCCGAGGGCAGCGCGGCGTACTGGTCCTGGGAACCCGCGAGCAGCCGTCCGTCGGGCCGTACGGCGACGGTGCCGCTGGAGAAGCCCGGCAACGTGCCCTTCCGGTGGAGCCGGCCGGCCCTGGTGACCCAGACCTCCGCCTCGGCGCCGCCGCCCTCGGAGCCCGTGGCCAGCAGGGTCCGGCCGCCCGGGCCGAGCGCGATGCCGAACCTCGGGCTGTCGGCCGCCGCCGGAAGGTCGACCGAGGCGAGTACCTTGCGCGCCGGTACGTCCCACACGGTGAACCGCTGCCGCAGAGAACCGTGTGACGACGTGGTGCCGCCGATCGCGAGCGCCCGGCCGTCCGGGCTGAACGCCAGCAGAGGGGTGGCGGAGCCGAGGTCCTCCCCCGCGGCGGGCAGCGGGGGCGGCTCGGCGAGGACGGCGCCGGTACGGGTGGAACGCAGGGCGAAGCGGTAACCGTCGCCGGAGCGGTTCACGACGGCGACGACGGAGCCGTCCGGGCTGAGCACGGCGGCGTCCGGCGGCGATTGCTGCCAGCGGGGCGCGAGGTTGGCCGTCAGGTCGTACGAACGGACCGTGGCTCCGTCGAGGAAGCGCAGCAGCCGTCGCTTCCCCGGGTCCCAGGCGAGGTCCTGCACCGCTTCGCCCGCCAGCGGGCGGTGGAAGACCTGGATGCCGGACGCCTTGAGGCGCCACACCGCGAGTTCGTCGTCGTCGGCCGTGGCCAGGAACTCCCCGTCCGGGCTGAAGTCGACCTCTGTGAAACCGGTGCCGCCGGGGCTCGCCAGGTCGGCGAGGAGACGTCCGCGAGGGATGTCCCACACGCGGATCCGGGAGCCGGAGACGACGGCCAGCAGCTTGCCGTCGACGCTGAACCGCAGCGTGCTGGTGCCGCAGCCGGGTCTCGACGCGCTCTCCCACGGGCCCGGCAGGCGCGCGCGGCGTACGCCGTCCCACACCTGGAGCAGGCTGTCGGCGAAGCAGAGCGCCAGCGGTCGGCCGTCGGGGCCGACGGCCGCGTCGGACAGACGACTGCCCGGCACGGCCACCTCGAAGAGGACCTTGTCGTCCGCCTGCCGACGCAGTTGCACGGAGCCCTGCCGCTTCGGGGTCCTCGACGTGACGGCGAGATAACTCCGCCCGTCGGGCCCGAAGTTCATCAGCGCCGCGTGCGGCAGCTCGCGCGGACCGGCGGCGGCCCCGCGGGCCGAGAGGTCCCAGAGACGTCCACCGTCATCCGCTTCTAGGTAGAGGGTCCTGGCATCCGGACCGACGCCGGCCGGCCACATGCGCTCCGGCAGCCGGAACGAGCCGATCAGACGGTGGCTGGTCACGTCCCGGAGAACCACCCGGCGGTCCGCGACGCTGACCAGGGTCCGGCCCCGGCCGGTGAGGAACCGCTGTACGTCCTTGCGCTGTTCCGGATCGGTGAAGGTGGCCCGCTCCGGCTGGACCAGGGCTCCGAGCAACGCCGAGCGGGTCTCGGTCAGCGGCGCGATCCGCCAGGCCGCGGCGCCGAGCAGCATGGCGGTACGCGGATCGGACGACCGCAGACTTTCGGCGACCGCCGCGACACGGCGGGCGGCGGCCTTGGCGCGCTGCTGATCGCCGGTCCGGTTCTGCTGCCAGGCCAGCGTGCCGGCGGCCACGGCAAGGGCGAGGAGGACGGCGAGGGCGGTCCTGAGGGTGCGGAACGTCCTGGTGGTACGGGCGGCGACCGCCCCTTCGGTGTCGCGGGCGCGCAGTGCGGCGGCGAGGAAGGCCCGCTCCGAGCGGGTCAGATCGTCCTCCGGGTGCCCCACGGCCCATTCTGCCCCGGCTTCTGCCGCGGCTTCTGCCGCGGCGAACAGCTCCTCGGCCCTGGTGAGCCGGGTCCCCCGGTACAGGGCGCCGGGGTCGCGGCCCAGTTCCTCCCAGGCGCGGGCGGCCTCGCCGAGCCGGCGCTGCTGGCGCAGCCGTTCGCGGTCCTCCTCGATCCAGCCGTGCAGCCGGGGCCAGCCGCTCATGAGCGCTTCGTGGGCGAGCTCCACGGCGCTGTCGCCCAGGGTGACGAGGCGAGCGGCGGCGAGGCGTTCGAGGACGGCTGCCGTGTCCGGGCCCGACCCGGAGTCCAGTTCAGCGCGAGGGGCCGGGCGGCGGGTGTCGGCGGTGCCGTCGCCGGGGGCGACCAGCCGTAACAGGATGCGGCGGGCGGTGCGGGCCTGGGCCGGGGACAGTTCGGCGTACACCTGTTCCGCGGTGGCGGCGATCGCGCCCCGTACCCCGCCCGACTCCTCGTACGCGGTCAGGGTCAGCGCCTGGCCGCGGCGGCGGCGCCAGGTCTCCAGCAGGGCGTGCGAGAGCATCGGCAGCGCGCCGGGCCGGCCGGTGACCTCGTCGACGAGCCTGGCGGTCAGCGCGCGTTCCACGGTGAGGCCTGCGGAGGTCGCCGGTCCGGTGATGGCCTCCCGCAGCTCCGCCGGGGCCAGCGGCCCGATCAGCAGGTCGGCCCCGCTCAACGCGTCCGCCAGTTCGCGGTGTTGGGCGCAGTGCCCGTAGAAGTCGCCGCGGATCGCGACGACGGCCCGCAGCCTGCTCTCCGGTCTCCGGGCCGCCAGCAGCAGTTCGAGGAAGCGGTCCCGTTCCTTCGGGTCCTGGCACAGGGTGAAGAGTTCCTCGAACTGGTCGACGATCACCCAGGTGTCCTGTGCGGCTCCGTGTTCGCCGTCCAGCGGGGTGAGTGCCCGCGCGTGGGTGTGCGCGGGCCGCTCGCCGGGGGTCAGCACCCGGATCACCGCCGGGCGGCCCGTCGCCGGGGCGGCCTGCCGGAGTGCGGGGATCAGCCCGGCCCGCAGCAGCGAGGACTTCCCGCTTCCGGAGGGCCCGAGGACGGCCGCGAAGCGGTGCTCCCGTACCAGCTCCAGCAACTGGCCGACCGGTTCGGCCCGGCCGAAGAACAGCTCCCCGTCATCCGGCTCGAACCGGGCCAGCCCCCGGTACGGCGGGGCGGGCGCGTTGTGGGCGGACGCCGCGGACTCCCGGATCTGCCGGTCCGCCCGCCGCCAGCGCTCCTCCCACTCGGCGGCGTCCGCTCCCAGCGCCGCCGCGTACGCCAGGACCACGGCCAGCGACGGCAGTTGCTCACCGGCCGCCGCCTGGGACAGCGCGCTGGTCGAGTAGCGCGTGCACTGTGCCATCTCCCGGTACGTGGGCCGGCCGGCCGCCTCGCGGAGGGTGCGCAGCTCGTGCGCGAGCCGCTGCAGGGGGCCGGCATCGGGGTCCACCGGTTTCTCACGTCGTCCCACCGGGGCCCCACTCTTTCGCCTGCCGTACGGAGAGGTCGGCGACCACGTTATGTTTCCGCCGGATCCGACGCCAATCCCAACTGGCCTTCCGGCTCAGGAGATTGCGCACCAGTACCGAGCCGGCCTTCGCCTCTGCCTATGAGACGGCCAGGCGTCGGAACCGGCTGTTGTGGAACACCAGGGGTTCGCGATCGGGTTCGGCCTTCAGACCCTGGATCTCCAGCAGAACGATCATGTGGTCGCCACCGGGGAGTTCGGCGTACAGCGAGCAGTTCAGCCAGAGACCGGCGCCGTGGATGTATACGCCGCCGTCCTCGTCGGCGTCCCAGTCGACTCCCGCGAACCGGTCGCCCTCCTTCCCGGCCAGCGACCGGCAGATCGCATCCTGTCCCTGGGCGAGCACGCTCACGCCCACATGGCTTCGTCGGCGCAGTTTCGGCCATGTCGAGGAAGTGTCCTGCACGCAGACCGATATCAGGGCCGGTGAGAGGGAGACCGGGGTGAACGTGCTCGCGGCCATGCCCACCGGGGTGCCGGAGTCGAGTGCGCACACGGCTGTCACCCCGGACGGGAAGCAGCCGAAAGCCTGGCGCAGCAGGGCGGGGTTGGTCGGTGTCGCGTCGAGAGGGCTCATCGGAGTCCACCCTTCGGGTGTCGGCGTGTGCGGTGTTGAAAGGTTCCTGGCGGGTGCCGTTTTCGGTGTCACAGGTGTCGGGCGTCAGTTCTGTCCGGACAGGACCGCGCCGAGCTGCCGCATCGCGCCCGTGTTGCCGACCACGTGCTGGGAGACGCAGCGGACATCGCGCCAGCGGCGCTGCAGCGGGCTGGTGCTGTAGAGACCCGCGCTGCCCGAGAGGGTCATGAGCTCGTTGAGGATCCGGATGCCCTCATGGTGGATGTGCTGGGTGGTGCCCTTGTAGCTGAACCACTCGGCCGGGGTGGGCTCCTCTCCCCCGAGGGCACGGGCCATGACGATGCGTCCGGTCTGCTCCGACAGGGCGGCCAAAGCCGCCGCCCGCAACTGCAGCTCGGCGAACTTCTCCTGGAACACCGGGTCCTCACCGAGGAGGGCCCTCGGGTTGAACGCCGGCCGCTTGGTGGCGGCGAGTTCGGCGAGATCGTCGAGGGCGCCGTCGAGGGCGCCGAGGACGACGGCGTCGTGCGAGGCCCCGGTGGGTGAATAGGGCAGGTCGTAGAGGGGCGCGGGGATGTTGTTGTCGCTGAACATCGGCCCCGTGTGATGCTCGGGCACGAAGACGTCGTCCGTCGTGAAGTCCGTGCTCTGCGTGGCACGCAGGCCGACCGCGTCCCAGGTGTCGAGGAAGGTGACCTGCTCGGGCCGCAGCAGCGCGACCCGCATGTCCGGGCGGCCGTCCGGCAGCGGAGGCGCCCCTTCGACCAGGAAGCCTCCGAGCATCCAGTCCGGGGTGAACGGACCGCTCGCCAGCGGCCAGCGGCCACTGATCCGGTAACCGCCCCGCACCGGCGTCGCCAGTCCCTTCGGAGCCACCGCTCCGCGGAGCATCACATCCGCGCCGCTTCCGAACACCTCTTTCTCCAGCGTCTCCCGGGGCAGCGACCGTACGAAGAACCACGCCATCGACGCGGCCTGGACCGTCCAGCCGGTCGAGCCGTCGGCCCGGGCGATCTCCCGCACCACCTGGGCCCCTTCCAGCAGCCCGTACTGTTCGCCGCCCCACACCCGGGGCAGGGCCATCCGGAACACACCGGCTTCGCGCAGTGCGGCGACGATCTCCGCCGGAACCGCCCGGGCGTCCTCCCCCTCGGCGGAGCGTGCGGCGATCTCGGGAAGGAGTGCGCGGACGCGGTCGAGCACGCCGCCGTCCATTCCTCGGCCGGTGGATCGGGTGGGGTCAAGAAGCGTGGTCATGGAGGTCTCCTCGTTGAGCGCGCGGCGGCTTGCTCGTAAGACAAGCCTTTTCCACAGGCGAACTGCGGCTTAGGATGACATCCGCGTTACGGCCACGAAAAGCAGGACTTTCCGATAAGGCTTATCGAGATTTCCCATAGCAGCAGGAGAGAAATGGCAGCCAATTTTTCCCTCCGCCAGTTGGAATACTTCGTCGCGGTGGCGGACACCGGCTCCATGAGCGCGGCCGCGGTGCGGTGCCATGCCTCCCAGGCCGGCATCTCCACGGCGATCGCCGACCTCGAACGCCGCCTCGGCGTGCAGTTGCTGATACGCCGTCGGGCGAAAGGGGTCGCCCTCACCGAGGCGGGCAGCCGGATCCTCGGCCGCGCCCAGGCGATGCTGACTCAGGCCGACGAGATAACGGCCGGCGCCCAGGCCGAGGAAGGCCGACTGGCCGGCCGCCTGACCATCGGCTGCTATGCGGCCCTGACGCCTTTCCTGATCCCACTCCTGGTGGACGGATTCACCCGCCTTCACCCGGCGGTCAACCTGGAACTGATCGAGGGCGAGCAGGACGAAATGCGACAAGCCCTCGTCCAGGGCTCGTGCGATATCGCTTTGCTGTACGCATTCGGCGACGAGGCCGGCCTGTCCCGTACGACGCTCCGCGCGAGCCGTCCGTACGTCATCGTCGCCGCCGACCACCCTGTGGCGGAGCGCGAGTCCGTCTCACTCGCCGAACTGGCCGACGAACCACTGATCATCTGCGCGGAGCCGCCCGCCCGGCACAACGCCGACCACTGGTTCTCCCTCGCCGGAGCACGGCCGAACATCCGGTACCGGACATCGAGCATCGAGGCCGTCCGCAGCATGGTCGCCCGCGGTCTCGGCTTCGCCACGCTGATTCAGACCTGGCCGACCGATACCAGCGTCGAAGGACTCCCCCTGGCATCCGTGCCGCTCAGCGACCCACTGGACGATGTCGAGCTCGTGATCGCCCATGCCTCGCACGTCGTCCCCACACAACGGGCCCGCGCGTTCCTCCAGTACGCGGAGAAGACACTCGCGGGCCCGGGCGGACCGGACACCGTCAACTGACGCGCGTCCGGCTTCGCCCCTGTCAGCCGGCGCGTCAGCCGGCGCGCTCCGCGCCGACGAGGACGAAGGCCACGGTGACCGGCTGGTCGCCAGGGTTGCGCCAGCTGTGGCGGGTGCCGTTCTGGATCACGATGTCCCCTGCCGAGAGGGGGGTGCGGTGGCCGTCGTCGAGTTCGAGGACGATGTCGCCCTGGAGGACGATGCCGTAGTCCACGGTCGGCGTGGTGTGCATGCCGTCGGGCTCCATGAGGTCCGCGATGCCGGGCGAGTCCGCCCGCTGTTCCCGGTCGAAGGCGACGGGGTCGAACGCCGGGTCGGCCATCGCGGTGTCCGGCGGGAAGGTCAGGACGATGAACCGTGTCCCGCCGGGTGCCGGGAGCAGGCTGGTGACCTTCGGCGTGGGATCCTCCCCCGTCCGGCCGGCCCGCTCGCCGGGTTCGGTGGCCCACGGCAGGCGGGACACCCAGCCCGGCAGACTGCTGAACTCCCGGCTGCGCGGGATGGGGCCGTCGCTGACGACGACCGACCTGCCGTTCTCGTCATGGCCCGTGACGACTCTGCGCATACGTCTCTCCTCGTTGAGGTCCGTCGGGTCCGCCGGGTCCGCCTGGCCCGTCGTGTTCCTCTAATCGGTTGATGTCAGTCGGGCCTGCCGCCGCCGGGCTAGGTCGGCCCGTCGAGCGCGGCTGCCCAGGCGTCCAGGACATCCGCCACCGTTGGAGCGGGCGCCCGCAGCAGGGCCGCTGCCACCGTGCGTACGAACAGCCGGTGCCGGTCGTCCGTGAGGTACTCCGCCGGGGACTTGCCGTCCACGCGCGCGAGCGACAGCGCCGGGAGCAGTGCCGCGACCCTCGCCTCAAGGGCCTGCCGGGGCTCCCAGTCGACGCACCGGACGTACCTCTCAGTCAGCACTCGGGCGGAGTCGAGGAGATCGGCTCGGTTCCCGGGTACCACCAGGCTCTTGAGAAGCAGATGGTTGACACAGAAGGCCAGGTCGAAGGCCGGGTCTCCGTACCAGGCGCACTCGGCGTCCAGCAGCACGGGCCCGGCCGGGCCGACGAGGATGTTCTTGGGGCTGACGTCGCCGTGCACCAGGGCCAGGTGGGTCGTGGCCGTGCGGTGGGCGAGGCCCTGGAGGATGCCGCTCAGACCGGGGTGCGCCGCCGCGGTGGCCAGCAGGTACGGCTCGATGCGCAGGGCGTGGAAGTTGCCGTCGGTGGCGAACTCCTCGGCGAGGGCGGCATCGCCCGCGCTCGCCGCGTGCAGGGTCCCGAGCAGTTCTCCGACGGCCGCCGCGGTCGCCGCCTCCACCTGGCCGCCGAACAACTGCGCCTTCCACACCGGGTACCGCTCGGGGGGCAGGAACGCCATCGCGAAGAGGCCGGCCTCGGCGTCGTGGGCCAGCAACTCCGGCACGCTGTCCGGCCGGTGCCGGGACGCGAACCGCATCCACGCCCATTCGTAGGCGTTGCGCGACACCGGTGCCTGCCAGTCGGCGGCGACCCGCAGCCGGGCCAGGGCCCGCTTCACACACAGGGAACGTCCCGGCAGGTCCACCCGCCACAGGTCGGACGAGACCCCGCCGGCCAGCGGCGTCCAGCGTGCGGCCTCGCCGGGTGCGGCGAGCCGGTGGGCGAGCAGGAAGTCGGTGAGCGCGGTGTCCGGCACCGGGTCCGGGCTGACCGGCGCGGAGGGCGAGGTCATCGCCGGTCACCCGACCCGGCGGGCAGCCCACGGGGGCTGTTGCGTGCGTGGGCCGGTTCCTCGCCCGCCAGGATCCGCACGACCTCCTCGGCGGCACGACGGCGCAGCTCCGTGACCGAGGCGTCGGAGGAGAACGCGACGTGCGGGGTGAGCAGCGCACCCGGCTGCGCCAGCAGTCCGTCGGGGACGTGCGGCTCGGTCTCCAGGACGTCGAAGGCGGCTCCGTCCAGGTGCCCGCTGTCGAGCGCCTTGATCACCGCGTCGGTGTCCACCAGTCCGCCCCGGCTGACGTTGACCAGCAGGCCGCCCGGCCGCATCAGCGCCAACTGCTCGGCTCCGATGATGTGGTGCGTGTCCGGGGTGAGCGGCACGTGGAGGATCACCACGTCGCTGCGGCGCAGCAGTTCCTCCAGGCCCACCATCTGCACGCCGGGGGCGTCCTTCGGCGGATACGGGTCGTGGGCCAGGATCCGGCAGCCGAACGCGCCGAGCCGACCGGCGGTCGCGCGTCCGATGCGTCCGTATCCGACGACGCCGCAGGTCAGCGTCGACAGGCGGCGCAGCCGGGCACTGGCGGGGTCCCAACGGCCCGCGCGGACGTCCCGGTCGAACACGGCCAGGCCCCGCGTCCAGGCCAGCACCATGCCGACGGCGTGGTCCGCGACCTCCTCGACGCAGTAGTCGGGCACGTTGGTGACCCAGACGCCCCGGTCGGTGGCCGCCTCCACGGCGATGTTGTCGAGGCCGACGCCGAGCCTGGCCACGATCCGCAGGTCCGGCGACGTGCCGATCGCGGTGGCGGAGACGGGCGCCCAGCAGGTGAGGATGCCGGCGGGCCGGTGCTCGGCCACCAGTTCCTCGACGGCCTCGGCCGAGGCGGGCTCGGCGGGGCCGGTCACCAGTGTGTGGCCCGCCTCCTCGATGACGGATCGCTCGACGGAGTCGTCGGGCCAGGCGTAGTCGGTGAGCAGCACGGTGCCTGGGCGGCTCGATGGGTTCATGGCAGGTCGTCCTCGCAGAATCGTGCGGCCGCGGCGGACGGTCGGGCGTCGCGCCCGGTCGCGTCCGGTGAGCGGGTTTGATCGCCACCCGGAACGGCGGCCGACGGCATGTCCGATGGGCCGTCGGTGGCCTCGGGTGGGTCGGAGGGATCGGAGGGGGTCACTGGGCTCGCCGGCGCTCGCCGACTTGTGGTCGGGCAGGCGCCGCAGTACGTCCCCCGGAACGGATCACGGGATACCAGGGCACGTCGCATCACTGTGTCACAGCCACGTGGTGCTAACGATAGCATTCAGAACCTTCGGCACGTCAAGGGTGCGGCATGCACCTGATCGTCGGCATCGCACCGCAGGGCCCGCCCGCTTCCAGAGCGGAGGAACCCGCCGCCACGGGGAAAACGAGAGGCGCCGAAGAAAACCCGGGTGCACGTCTTGACGCGCCCGGTACTTCCCTCCATGGTTTTGCCAGCGCCGACCGTGTGACCGTGAAGTGTCCGCACGAAGTCCGGCTGTCGAAGACGCCATAGCCACGGATGTCCCCGACGGGCGATACACGGCTGAATTCCGCATGCGGTGTCCGACCGCGCGGCAACCCGTCGCCCCATTCCGCCAGTCGACGACCGCATAGCCGTCGTCGACGCGAGTCCGTGTTCAGCTCACCGCTTCTCGCCATCGCCGTACGACCCCGTACAGCCGCGTACGGCCCCGTACGGCGATGGATCCGCCACGGCCCGCCACTGCCCGCCGTGACCCATTCCTCTTCAGGAGCCGCTATGACTCACGCTGCGCAAGTCGACACCACCGCGGTGCCCGCCGGTGAAACACAGGAAAGCGACCGGCCCTTCGTTTCCCGCCCCATGGTCGGCGTGGGCTTCCTGCTGATCGTCCTCTCCTACATGGTCAACGCGATGGACCGCCAGGTCTTCCCTCCCCTGCTGCCCAACATCCGCGAGGAGTACGGGTTCTCCCTGGAACAGGGCGGGCTGCTGGCGACGAACTTCACCCTCGGCATGGCCCTCGCCGGCCTGCCCGCCGGCTACCTGCTCGACCGGTTCCGCCGCAAGACCGTGCTGCTGGTGAGCATCGTGATCTACTCCCTGGGCACGATGGCGACACCGCTGGCGACCGGTTTCGCCGACATGACCCTGTACCGGGTCGTCTCGGGCTTCGGTGAGGGCATGCAGTCCGCCGCCATCTTCGCGGCGATCGGCGCCTTCTTCGCCCAGCGGCGTGGCCTCGCCTTCGGAGTCATCGGCGTGGGCTACTCGATCGGTGTGTTCATCGCCCCGCTGATCGGTGTCGAGCTGGTGAGCATGCACGGCACCTGGCACTCGCCGTTCTACCTGTTCGGAGCGGCCGGGCTGCTGATCGCCACCGCCTCCCTGTTTCTCGTGAGGACCGGCCTGACCGAGCACTCCGTCGAGAAGGTCGCCTCGACCGGGACCTACGAGTACATGCCGGCCTCCGTCTACAACCGGAACACCGTCGCACTGGCCGTCCACGCGGTCATCAGCGGTGTGGCCATCTACGGGTTCCTCGGCCTCTACCCGACGTTCCTCATCAGCTCGCTGCACTACACCCCCGGGCAGGCCGCACTGTCCATGAGCTTCCTCGGCTTCGGCGGCATGACGGCCGTGTTCGGCGGCTGGCTCGGCGACCGCTTCAACCAGCGCAACCTGCTGATCCTCAGCCTGCTGGCCGTCTCCGCCGTCAGCGTGTGCATCTACACGGCGCACGCCGCGGTGGGGGTGCAGTGCGTGTTCGCCTTCCTCATGGGCGCCTTCGGGCTGGGCTTCATCTACCCCAACACCAACAGCGCGATGCAGCGGGCCGTCCGCCCCGGCCAGATCGGCCGCGCCTCCGGTTTCTTCGTCACCAGCTACTACGGACCGGCGGCGTTCTCGGGTCTGCTCTTCGCCGCCCTGGTGGACTCCTTCGGCTGGACCCGGGCCGGGCTGTTCCAGGTCACGGTTCTGCCGCTGCTGGCCGTCGTCGCCCTGACCTTCGTCCGCACCTCACAGTTCAACAACGCGGCCCGCTGAGCGCTCCGCCGCAACCACGGTGCCGAACCCGTGGGCCGGTGGGGGGGCGGCCGCGCAGTTCCCCGCGCCCCTTTCGGGGCGCGGTACCGCACCAGACTTCGATGAGTCCGCTTGGCGGGTCTTCGGACTTGGGCGGTGCGGCTCTCTGCCGGGCGCCTGCCCGGGGGGTGGTCCGCACAGAAAGGTGACACTTCGGTGCGGGAGTGTCACCTTTCCGCACCTCACCTACCGGGGACCCGGCCTGCCCGCACACCGCCCGACTTCGAAGAGCCCGCCCGGCGGCACACCGCCGACATTCCACGGGGCCTGCCCACCGCCGAGCGGTGGGCAGGCCCCGTGGAATGTCGCCCGGCAGGCGTCCGGAGTCAGCGGCTCTCCGCCACCACCGGGTTACGCAGAACGCCGATGCCCTCGATCTCCACCTCGACCACGTCACCGGGACGGATCGGCCCGACGCCGGCGGGCGTGCCGGTCATGATCGCGTCTCCGGGGAGCAGCGTCACGTAGCGGCTGAGGTAGCTGACGATGTCGGGAACGGCGAGCAGCAGGTCGGCGGTGCTCGCCGACTGCATGACGGCGCCGTTCACGCGGGTCGTCAACGACAGGGCAGAAGGGTCGAGTTCGGTCTCGATGACCGGCCCGAGGGGAGCGAAGGTGTCCTGCCCCTTCCCGATCAGAAGCGTGCCGTACGCGCTTTCCTTGCGCTGGACGATGCGGTCGCTGACATCATTGCCGCACGTGTAGCCGAGGATGTACTCGTGGGCGTCCGAGGGCTTCACATGACGGGCTTCCTTTCCGATGACGACGACCAACTCGCCTTCGAAATGGATCAGTTCACCGTCCGCCGGATAGACGATGGCGTCATCCGGGCCTATCGCCGCGGTACTGGGCTTCATGAAGCACACGGGAACTTCCGGAACCTCACGATCGGTCTCGTCGATGTGCGAGGCGTAGTTGTAGGCGAACCCGAATATCCGGGGCCGTTCGACCGGCGAGAGAACGACTACGTCGCCGATTTCGTCGACGTGCCCGGTGGGAGAAAGTCCGGTGAAGGGATCCCCCTCGAATCTCGCGATCCGGGCATCACCGGATACGAGTTCTCCGTAGTGACGCACGCCGCCGACGGCATACCTGATGATCCGCACGGAAACCTCCGCAACTAGGCAGCCGTATACGGCTGCACGACCCATCCAGCAATGCTAACGTTAGCACGCACAGAACGATCATCCCTGGGGCCCTTCCGTTCCGACTGCGGAGCGCAACACAAGCGCTATCGTTGGCACACGGAAAGTGACGACACGGGATCAGTCAGCTCAAGGGGGCCCTCACGTGATCACGACCAAGGACATCGCGGAACGCCTCGGAGTCTCCGTCTCGACCGTCGGCCGGGCGCTCGCCGACGATTCCCGCATCAGCGAGGAGACCAAGTTCAAGGTCCGCCAGGCCGCTTCCGAGATGGGGTACGTCGGCAACCGCGCGGCCCGGATGATGCGCGGCGCGTCCAGCAACGTGGTCGCCCTGGTGATCCCGGACATCCGCAACAGCTTCTACTCGACCATCGCGCACGAGCTGTCCAAGAACATGGAGGCCGAGGGCTTCCAGCTGATGCTCGCGGAGACCGACGACGACCGGATGGTGGAGCTGCGCCATCTGCGGGAGCTGTCCGCGACCCGCGTGGCAGGCGTCATCATCGTGCCCACCGCGCGCCCGCACAGCGACTCCGTCAAGCTCCTGCGCACGGTGCCGCACCTCCAACTGCTGCGCCGCCACCCGTCGCTCGGCTCCCAGTGGTTCGGCGTGGACGACCACGAGGCGCTGCGCCGGGCCACGGCCCACCTGGTGACCCAGGGCCACACGCGCATCGCGTACATGGGCGGCCCCGAGGAACTGCCCACCGGCGCGGAGCGTCTGCGTGGCTTCCGCACCGCCCTGCGCGAAGGCGGCCTGCCGGACGACGCCGGGCGCACGGAGCTGGGCCCGCCGTCGTCCGTGGACCACGGCCGCCAGGCGGTGCGCCGGCTGCTGAAGGGCCCGGACGCCCCCACGGCGCTCGTGCTGGGGTCGATCCAGCTCACCCGGGGAGTCCTGGAGGAACTGTCCGAGCAGGGCGTGAAGGTGCCCAGGAAGCTGTCCGTGATCGGGTTCGGGGACGAGCCGGGGTTCTCCTGGTGGGGCCCCGGACTCACCACGATCGGCCTGCCGATCCAGGAGATGGCCACCGGCTGCGCGCTGTGGCTGATGCGCCGCCTCAAGACCAAGCCGGGCAACGACGGACCGTACACGTCGGTCTCCCCCGGATCGCTGATCCTGCGCGGCAGCACGGCACCCCCTGGCGGACGGGCTTCGTCCAGGTCCCGCTGAGCCGGGGGCGGCCCCCATCGCACACGCGCAAGTGCCCGGAGCACACTGCTCCGGGCACCTCCGCATGAACCTGCCGAAGCCGACGGCCGAAGCCGACGGCCGTGGCCGTGGTACTCGCCGCCACAGTCGTGAGTGTCATCGCCGCTACAGAGGGCTCAGCCGCCATATCGGGCTCGCTCTTCTTTCGGCCACGACCCTGCCCGGCGGGCCCGCCCCTCCCTGTGCTGTCCGTCTGTCCAGGAAGTGCGCAGGCCCGCCGGAGTCCTTGTCCTTGCCGGAGCAGGATCGTGCGAACGATAGCACTCACTTCGAGGTGGACCAAGAGGGCGCGCGAGGGCGGAGTCGCACGGCGGGCCGATAAGAAGGGAGCGCAACCTACCCCTTGACATCACCGTCGACAGTTCGCACGATTGCGCTATCGTTAGCACGACGGCGAGGCGAAGAAAGCCGTACGACCCCTTCACTCGCTCGCAGCACCCTCGTACCGGTCCGGGTGCCGCCCCCTCGGGGTCAGCCCGCTCCCGTTCGTCGGCCATGACCTCCGTACGCCTCGGCCGTGCGGACATCCCTCCCCCGATGCCAGGCACGGACTTCCCGACCGTCACCCTGACCGTCACCCCGGTCGTCCCAACTCCGAAAGGTTGCACCGCCATGACAGACGCGCGGATCGCCAAGCTCCACGGCCGCAGAGTGTGGGACTCACGCGGTCGGCCGACCGTCGAGGTCGAGGTGCACCTCGCGGACGGCTCGACGGGGCGGGCCATCGCGCCGGCGGGGGCCTCCACGGGCCAGGGCGAGGCGCTCGACCTGCGCGACGGCGGCAGCCGCTTCGGCGGGCTCGACGTCCAGCGCGCGGTGGGCTCGGTGAACGACGAGATCGCGCCCGCCCTCGCCGGCCGTGACGCGAGTGACCAGGAAGCCGTCGACCGGCTGCTGGTGGACCTCGACGGAACTACCGACCGAAGCCGTCTGGGCGGCAACGCGATCGTGGCCACGTCCATGGCCGTCCTGCACGCCGCCGCCGCTTCGGCGGGCGTACCGCTGTGGAAGCACCTGGCGGGCGAACGCCCGGTCCGTATCCCGCTGCCGGAGATCCAGATCTTCGGCGGCGGCGCCCACGCGGACCGCCGGGTCGACGTACAGGACTTCATGGTGATGTGCCCGGCGGCGGACAGTTTCTCCGAGGCCCTGGACTGGACCGCGGAGATCTACCGGGCGGCAGGAAGTCTGATGCGCGCGGCGGGGAAGGCCCAGGGCGTGGCCGACGAGGGCGGCTTCTGGCCCGCCTTCGACTCCAACGAGGAGGCGTTGGAGATGCTGACCCGCGCCATCAGGACCGCGGGCTTCGCACCCTCGACCGAGGTGGGCATCTCGCTGGACGTCGCGGCCTCGCAGTTCGGCAGCGGCGGGCGGTACACGCTGGCCCTGGACGACCGCACGCTCGACACCGCGGCGCTGATCGACATGCTGGGCGGCTGGATCGAGCAGTATCCGATCCTGTCCGTCGAGGACCCGGTGGGCGAGGACGACCACGACGGCATGCTGGAGTTCACCCGGCGCTACGGCGACCGCTGCCAGGTGATCGGCGACGACTACCTGGTCACGAACGCCAAGCGCGTGGAGGCCGCAGCGACCAGCGGTACGGCGAACGCCGTCCTCGTCAAGCCGAACCAGGCCGGTACGGTCACGGAGGCGTTCCAGGCACTGCGGGCCGGAAAGGAAGCCGGCTTCGGCACGATCGTCTCGGCGCGTTCCGGGGAGACCGAGGACGTCACCATCGCCCATCTCAGCGTCGGCTGGGACGCCGGCCAGTTGAAGGTGGGCTCGTTCACCCGCTCCGAGCGCATGGCCAAGTGGAACGAGGTTCTGCGCATCGAGGAGTCCCTCGGTGAATCCGCGGAATTCAGCGGCTGGTCCGCCTTCACATTCGCCGGATCCCGGGCCTTTGTCACCAAGCCGTAAACGGCCGCGGAATATCCCGTATCACGTATTACAGTCAGCGAAATCCAGCTCCAGATCCAGAGATCCAGAGCCGATCCGAGCACGGAGACCAGCATGCTGCCACCCGTCAATCTGCGCCCGAGTTTCAACATCACCCGCTCCAGCCACGTCCGGCTCACCGTGGCCGATCTGGCCGAGAGCCGGAACTTCTACGTGAACGTGCTGGGACTCGTCGTCAGCGACGAGGACGAGCGCACCTGCTACCTCCGCGGCCTGTCGGAAGCCTGCCACCACAGCCTCGTCCTGGAGCTGGACGAGGAGGGCGCGGGCAGGAGCAGGAGGATCGGCTTCCGGGTCTTCTTCGACGAGGATCTCGACATCGCGTACGACTGGTTCCGTGAGCGGGGACTGCCCGCCGAGTGGGTCGACGCCCCGTACCAGGGCCGCACCCTGCACGTCAGCGACCCCATCGGCACGCCGCTCGAACTCTGCGCGCACATGGAGACCCGGCCGAGGCTGCACATCGACTTCCAGCTCCACAAGGGCGCGCACGCGCAGCGGCTCGACCACTACCAGACCTTCGCGCCCGACACGTACGAGCTGTGCGCGTTCTACGGCGAACTGGGCTTCCGCAACTCCGAGTACCTGGCGCACGGCGACAAGCTGCTGGGCGCGTTCATGTACCGGAAGGGCACCTGCCTGGACCTGGCGATCGTCGAGAACAGCGGCCCCGCGCTGCACCACTTCGCGTACACCGTCTCCGAGAGCCACGACATCTTCACCGCCTGCGACTTCGCGGGCATCCACGGCTACGGCGAGGGTGTGGAGCGTGGCCCCGGACGGCACGGGCCGGGCGGGATGCTCTTCGCCTACCTGCGTGACCCCGACGGGCACCGGGTGGAGGTCTTCAACAGCCACTACCAGACGATCGACACCGAGATCGAGCCGGTGCGCTGGGACGCGGGAACGCTGAGCACCAACGCCCGCTGGGGCCTCCCGGCGCTGGAGAAGTGGTACTTCGAAGCGTCGCCCTTCGTGGGAGTCAAGCAGATTCCGCCGGCCGAGCCGCCGAAGCCCATGTCGCTGGAGCGGTTCCTGCTCGAACAGTCCCAGTCCACCCACTGATCTTTTCGTCCCGAGGAGAAACCATGGCACGCGTCCCCTACCTGCGCCGCGAGGACGCCGACGAGTCGCAGAAGCCCCTGTACGACCGGCTGGAAGCCGAACGCAAGGTCCCGACGGCGAACATCTTCCTCGCCCTGACCAACGCGCCGACCCAGTTGGACGCCTTCCTGACCTACGCCAACTCGCTGCGGGCCGCCGACCTCAGCCCCCGCCTGCGTGAACTGGCCATCCTGACCGTGGGGTACGCGACCCGGTCGGCGTACGAGGTCGCGCACCACCAGTCGCACGGGCTCAAGGCCGGGCTCACCGAGGAACAGCTCGCGGCGGTGGCCGACTTCGAGTCGTCCGGTCTGTTCGACGACACGGAGAAGGCGGTGATGCGTCTCGCCCAGGAGTCCACGCTCCAGGTCGACGTCTCGGAGGAGACGTGGCGTGCCGCCGCCGGCCACCTGACGGACAAGCAGATGGTCGAACTGTCGTTGTCCATCGCCTGGTACAACTCCGGCGTCCGCATCATGGGATTGCTGGGCATCGACCTCGAGGACAACTACCCGAACCCTTTCCCCAATTCGTAAGTTCGTAGGGAATTCTTGATGTCTCCGCCCCCGGCCGCCGGGACGGAGCAGTTCCAAGGAGTATTTCAATGGCGAAAATGCTCGCTGCACGACTGCACGCACTCGGTGAGCCGATGTCGGTGGACACGATCGACGTGCCCACGCCCCGCCCGACCGACGTGCTGGTACGGGTCAAGGCGTGCGGGATCGTGCCGAACATGGCCAACGTGATCAACAACTGGCCCACCTGGTTCCCGCATCAGCCGTTGCCGAAGTTCCCCGCCGTCTTCGGCCTGGACGCCGCCGGCGTGGTCGAAGCGGTCGGTGAGGCCGTGCTGCACACCAAGCCGGGTGACCGGGTGTACGTCAACCCCCTGCGTTCCTGCGGCAGTTGCCAGGTGTGCCGGGGCGGCGAACTGAGCCGCTGCCGCTACTTCACCCTGAACGGCTACTTCAGCACCTCCCGTGACGGTCAGCGGATATTCGACCTCTACCCCTACGGCGGCTTCGCGGAGTACATGACCGCCCCGCAGTACTCGATCGTCAACATCCCGGACAACATGACGTTCGAGCAGGCCGGCAAGCTGGGCTACATCGGCACGTCCTACGGCGCCCTCAAGAACGCCGCGGCGGGCCCGGGTCAGGTCGCGCTCGTCGACGGGATCACGGGAACCCTCGGTGTCGCGTCGACCGTGCTCGCGCTGGCCTCCGGCGCCTCCCGGGTCCTCGGGACCGGTCGCAACGAGGAACTCCTCAAGCGCGTCAAGGAACTTGACCCGGATCGCGTCGAGGTCTTCCGGCTGGGCGACGGCTCCACCGGCGCGTGGGCGAAGTCCCGCACCGGCGGCGAGGGCGCGGACTACGTCATCAGCGCGCTGGGCGCCAAGGCTCCGGTGGAGACGATGCTCGACTCCATGCAGGGCGTCCGCCGGGGCGGCAGGGTCGTCAACGTCGGCGGCGTTGCCGACCGGCTGCCCCTGGACGTGAAGTGGCTCATGGACGAGCAGGTCCAGCTGATCGGCTCCAACTGGTTCAGCACCGCGCAGGGGCAGGAACTCGCCGACATGGTGGCCACGGGCACCCTGGACCTGTCCTACCTGCAGGCCAAGCCCTTCCCTCTGTCCAGGGTCAACGAGGCCATCTCGGGCCTGGAGGACCGCGACGGCGGATTCAGCAACTACGTCGTCATCCCCTGACCGCAGAGCACCGTACTCACCCCGCGGCGGTCCTGTCCTGCCCTGACTCCGCCGCGGGGTGTCCCAACCGCCGGCCGCACGCACGGCCGGCACTCGCCTGAGCACACGCCCAGCAGGACGGAGGAGCCGGTGGAACTGCGCTGGCTGGAGTCGTTCGTCACCGTCGCGGAGGAACTGCATTTCGCGCGGGCGTCGGACCGTCTGCATCTCGCTCCGTCGGCGCTCAGCGCCCAGATCAGGGCGCTGGAATCGCACCTGGGCGTCCGCCTGATCGACCGCGGACGACGCACCCGCCCGGCGCTGACCAGCGCCGGGCGGCTCTTCGTCGAAGAGGCGCGGCTGACCCTCGCCCAGGCCGCGCGGGCCGAGGCCGTGGGCCGGCGTGCCGGTCGCGGCGAGCTGGGGCACGCCCAGATCGCGTACGTCGCCTCGGCCGCGTTCTCCGGAGTGCTGACCGACGTCCTCACCCGCTGCGCGGCCCCCGGCACGCAGCTCACCCTGCAGGTACGGGAGTTGGAGACGCCGGCGCAGTTGGAGGCGCTGGCCTGCGGGGACATCGACGTCGGGTTCCTGCGCTGGAGGCCGGAGTACCCGGCCGAAGTCACCGCCGCCTGTCTGCTCACGGAGGACGTCGTCCTGGCGCTGCCGGCCGACGCGCCGCTGGCGGCGTACGAGGCGGTACCGGCGGCGAAGCTGCGCGACGAGCAGTTCGTGGCCCCGCACTTCGACGAGGAGTACGGCTGCCGGGACCAGATCCTGGAGGTGGCGGAGCGGGGCGGTTTCAGTCCGCGGTGCGCTCCCCCGGTGCGGGACTTCATCGCGGCGCTGACCCTGGTGGGCGGTGGTCTCGCGGTGGCCCTGGTCCCCGATTCGCTGCGCCGCGTGCAGATCCCCGGGGTGGCCTACCGCCCGCTGGCGGACGTACCGCTGACCACCCGTCTGGTGGGCGCCTACCGCAGGGGCGAGACCTCGCCTGCCGTGCGCGGCGTGATCCGCCACCTGCGGAAGGCGGCTGCCGCCACGGTCGGCACCGGCTGAAGCCACGGTGTCGCCACTCCGGCCGCCGGACCGCCCCCGATGCTCGTCGGCGTGGCTTGCTCCGCGCAGCACCGCCGGCCGACGACGAACCGACGACGATCCGACGCATCTTTGTACGCGGAAAACGCACCGTCTGAGCAGGTCAGAGGGGGTATGACCGGCCTAGGCTCGACACGGCACCCCAGATTCGTGGCTCCGTCTGTCGACTGCCGTCGGACGGGGAAGGACAGGCGGAGGAACGTATGACATCGATCAAGCACGTGGGCGTCGTCGGCGCCGGACAGATGGGCCGGGGCATCGCCGAGGTCTGCGCCCGGGCCGGGCTGCGCGTCACCCTGTGCGACGTGACCGAGGACAGGGCCCGTGCCGGCCTGGCGGGCGTGGCCGACTCCCTGCTCAAGGCGGAGAAGCGCGGCGCCGTCACCTCGGAGGACCGCGCCCGTGCCCTGGCCGGGATCTCGGTCGCCGCGGACCTCTCCCGCCTGTCCGGGGCGGACCTGGTGATCGAGGCGGCCGTAGAGGACGAGCAGGCCAAGACGGCGCTCTTCCGGCAGCTCGACGAGGTGGTCACCGACCCGGCCGCCGTACTGGCCAGCAACACCTCCTCGATCCCCATCGCCCGGCTCGCCGCCGTGACCGGACGGCCGGAGGCGGTGGTCGGACTGCACTTCTTCAACCCGGTTCCCGTCCTGCCGCTGGTCGAGGTGATCCCGTCCTTGCACACCTCCAAGGCCACGGAACTGCGGGTGCGGGCCTTCGCCGAAGAGGCCCTGGGCAAGAAAGCCATCGTCACCCAGGACCGCGCCGGTTTCGTGGTCAACTCCCTTTTGGTTCCCTACCTGTTGGCGGCAGTACGGATGGTCAGCTCCGGCACGGCGACAGCGGAGGACATCGACACCGGGATGACCGCTGGTTGCGCCCACCCCATGGGCCCGTTGCGCCTCGCCGACCTCATCGGTCTCGACACCGTGGCGGCGATAGGCGAGGCGCTGTACGAGGAATACCGCGAACCGCTGTACGCCCCGCCCCCGTTGCTGCGCCGCATGGTCGAGTCGGGACTGCTGGGCCGTAAGTCGGGACAGGGGTTCTTCAGCTACCAGGCGGCCTGAGCGTCGGTAAGGGCAAAAACCCGGCAGGGGCGGCCGACGGCCGCCCCTGCGTTCGGCCCTCTGCTTCGACCAGAGGATCGGCGATCAGCGGAACGCCGCCTGGCCGGTGAGCGCCTGGCCGACGACCAGAGTGTGCATCTCGCTGGTGCCCTCGTAAGTCAGCACCGACTCCAGGTTGTTGGCGTGGCGCAGCGGCGAGTACTCCAGGGAGATGCCGTTGGCGCCGAGGACGGTGCGGCACTCGCGGGCGATGGCGATCGCTTCGCGGACGTTGTTGAGTTTGCCGACGCTGATCTGCTCGGGCCGGATGCGGTGCTGGTCCTTGAGCCGGCCCAGGTGGACAGCGAGCAGCGCGGCGTTGCCGACGGACACGCTCATGTCGGCGAGCTTCTTCTGCGTGAGCTGGAAGGCGCTGATGGGCTTGTCGAACTGGACGCGGGAGTCGGCGTACTCGATGGCCGTCTGGATGCAGTCGCGGGCCGCGCCGACCGCGCCGAACAGGATGCCGAAGCGGGCCTCGTTCAGGCAGGACAGCGGGCCGCGCAGGCCCTGCGCGAGCGGCAGGCGCGCCGAGTCGGGCAGCCGTACGTTGTCGAAGGACAGCTCCGAGGTGATGGACGCGCGCAGCGACATCTTCTGCTTGATGTCCTGCGTGGTGAAGCCCGGTGTCCCGCGCGGCACGAGGAAGCCGCGGACGCCGTCCTCGGTCTGCGCCCAGACGGTGGCCACATCGGCGATGCCGCCGTTGGTGATCCACATCTTGGAGCCGTTCAGGATCCAGTCGCCGCCGTCCCGGACGGCCCTGGTGCGCATCCCGGAGGGGTTGCTGCCGAAGTCGGGCTCGGTCAGACCGAAGCAGCCGATCGCCTCACCGGCGGCCAGCCGGGGCAGCCACTCCTGCTTCTGCTCCTCCGAGCCCCACTTCCAGATGGAGAACATCGACAGCGAGCCCTGCACGGACACGAAGCTGCGAAACCCCGAGTCCGCCGCCTCCAGCTCCAGACAGGCCAGACCGTAGGAGACGGCGTTGGTGCCGGCGCAGCCGTAGCCTTCGAGGTGCATGCCCAGAACGCCCAACTTGCCGAGTTCCGGGGCGAGTTCGCGTGCGAAATGCGCGTTCTCGAACCACTCGCCGATGTGCGGGCGCACCCGGTCGGCCAGGAACTTGGCGACGGTGGCCTGGATCTCGCGCTCCTCGTCGGTGAGGGTGGAGGAGATGTCGAGCAGGTCGAGGGGGTCCTTCATCGGCTTGGCGCCGCTCATCGTGTGCTCCTGGGGGTTGTCGGTGATCGGTTGGTCGTGGTGCCTGCGCCGGGAACGGTCAGTTGACCGCTTCGTCCGGCGCGGAGGTCTGGTCGTGGCCGGAAGGGCGGCGCAGGATCTCCGCGGTGTGCTGGCCCAGGCGCGGTGGCGGCAGGCGGTACTGCGCGGGCGTGCCGCTCAGCGCGATGGGGCTCGCGACCTGGCGGGCGGGCCTGCCCTCTGCTCCGTCAGCGGAGGTGGCGGGGATGCCGGGGGTGGCGGGGATGTCGACGATGCCGGGAAGGCCGAGCTTCTGGGCGAAGTCGAACGCCTCGTCAAGGGTGTTGACCGGCCCGGCGGGCACCCCCGCGGCCAGCAGGACGGCCGACCAGTGGTCCGCGCCGGCGGTGCCCAGCCGCTGCGTCAGGATGTCCCGCAGTTCGGTGCGGTGGGCGACCCGGTCGGTGTTCGTGCGGAAGCGGTCGTCGAGAGCGAGACCGGGTTCCCCGACGAGGTCGGCGAGCGCGGCGAACTGCCGGTCGTTGCCCACGGCGATCGCGATCGGACGATCGGCGGCCGGGAAGGTCTCGTACGGGGCGATGCTCGGATGCGCGTTGCCCATACGGCCCGGGACGACACCGGCGACGGCGAACGCCGACGCCTGGTTGACCATGGCCGACAGCAGCGAACTGAGGAGGTTCACCTCCACGTGCTGGCCCTGCCCGGTGGCGTCCCGGTGCCGGAGGGCCGCGAGGATGCCCAGCGAGGCGTGCAGGCCGGTGATCACGTCGACCAGGGCCACACCCGCCTTCACCGGCTCCCCGGCGGCGTCCCCGGTCACGCTCATCAGACCGCCGACGGCCTGCACGAGCAGGTCGTATCCGGGGATCGCCGCGCCCGCGCCGCCGCCGAAGCCGCTGATCGAGCAGTAGACCAAGCCCGGGTGCAGGGCACGGAGTTCGTGCTGTCCGAGCCCGAGCCGTTCCATCGTGCCGGGGCGGAAGTTCTCCACCAGCACGTCGGACTCGGCGACCAGGGCGCGGGCCTGTTCGCGGCCGGCGTCGGTCGTGAGGTCCAGGGTGACGGACTTCTTGTTCCGGTTGACGCTCAGGAAGTAGGTCGACGTGCCGTCGTGGTCCGCCGGAGGGTGCCAGGCCCGGGTGTCGTCCCCGATGCCCGGCCGTTCGACCTTCACCACCTCCGCGCCGAGGTCGGCGAGGAGCATGGTGGCGTAGGGCCCCGCGAGAACCCGGGAGAAGTCGGCGATCCGCAGACCCTCCAGCGCGCCGCGCCCCGTCCCCTCGGCAACGTCGGCCCGTCCGTCCGGCGCGTTGTGCTGGGTGCTCACGCACCCTCCTCTCTGATCGTCCCGCGTAGGCGAGTCGTCCCTCGTACGCGAGGTGGCCGCGTTCGAGCCGTGTCCCGTCACCACGAGCGGTCCGAAGTCGGCGGGCGGGTGGGTTCCACGACGGGGAGCCCCTGGCCGAGGGGGGCGCCGGCCCGAACGACGCTCACCCTCGATCCGACCGCGACCGGCGGCGTGCCGGTGGCCCGGCAGAGCAGGTTGAAGCCCTCGTTCATCGCGACGAACCACGTGTTGTGCGGGACCTGGCCCTGCCGGCGAAGGACGACCCCGTCGCCCGCGCTGGGTTCCCGTCGCAAGGCCCTGGATCCGCAGGCGCGGCAGAACGAGCGCCGGTAGTCCGGAGTGCCGCACCACAGGCAGCGCTGGAAGAGCAGTTCGCCGCAGTCCGCCGGTGTGTTCGGCGTGAGAGGCGCGGACGTGGCGGCAGCAGCCGCTTCGTGGCCTTCCCCACGCTCGGTGTGTTCAAGGTCAAGGGTGACTGTCTCGAGCATCGTGGCCTCCTGCACGCAGTTCGGTGACCCGAAACGGGAGATCGGAATCCGATCCGGCTCCCTCACCCTGGCCCTGCCGCGGACCGCCGGTCAACGACGAGCTGACGCATCTTTGTGCGCGGAACGCGTTCCGTTCACTGAGGTCAGAACCGGTTTCCCGGCGCTACTCTCACAGCGGGCCCGACAGCACGGGAGGGCACCTCCACGGGGACGAGCCTGTGCGCTCGGTCACGGTCACGATGGGGTCGCTCCTCACGTCCTGGGATGTGCTGCCTCTACTTTCACGTCGATCGGGAACCGGCGCGTTCGACATCGCCGGCGGCACGCGACGTCCCGGAGAGGCGCGAGGGCTCTCGGTGAATGTCGTCTGAAACATTTTCCGCGGTCCAGCGCGTCTGTGGGGTGTAGGCCGACGAGAGGCTCCGAGGGGTGGGAATGAGAAGGTCCCGGACGTTGTCCCGGACGGATGAGTTCATGGAGTTCGCCGCAGGGCGTGCAGGGCATCTGCACCGCTCCGCGTGCCTGCTCACCAGCGGAGACACGCACCTTGCCGAGGATCTGGTGCAGGAGACGCTGAGCCGGATGTACGCCCTGTGGGGGCGCATGTCCCGCATAGACAACCCTGCCGCGTACGCCCAGACCGTGCTCGTTCGTACGTTCATCACCCAGCGGCGGCGGTACTCCGCGAGCGAACGCCCCCTGGCGGACCTGCCGGACGACGTGTCCCTGCACGGCACGGACGACCCGGCTCTGCGGCTCGCACTGCTGGCGGCCCTGCGGGAACTGCCGCCGAAGGACCGGGCGGTCGTGGTGCTGCGCTACTGGGAGGACCGCAGCGTGGAGGAGACGGCCGACGCGATGAACGTGAGTTCCGCCGCCGTACGCACCCGTTCGACCCGGGCGCTGGCCAAGCTCCGCGAACAGCTCGGGGGCAGCCTCACCGAACTGATCACCCCGGCCTGACCTTCTGGACCTGCTGGACTCTCTGGACCTCCTGGGCCTTCTGGCCTCTTGGCCTCCGCGCCCCCTCTTTGTCGCGGATACGCCGCCGATCCGCTTCCCGTCCGCACCATTTAAGGAACTGGTGGTTTTGCACATGCACTTCGAAGACGAGCTCGCGAAGGCGCTCCGCCACACAGCGGCCGCCTTCGCCACCGACCCGCGTTCACTGGCGGAAGGCAGCCTCGCCCGCGGCCGCCGCAGAGTGGCCCGCCGCCGGGCCTCCGCTGTGGCCGGCAGCGCGCTGGCCGTCGTCCTCGTCGCCACGGCCGGTGTCCGACTGGGCGGAGAGGGCGACGGTGACGCCGCGACGCCCCAACCGGTAGGCGGCTACCGGCACTTCGCGGTCACGGCCGAGCAGATGGAGAACATCCTGCACAACGGGATGGACCGGGCCGGAATCCCCATCATCCAACCGAAAGTACGGGCAACGGGCAGCTCCGACCCCGCCCGGCCCGCCACGGCCACGATCGACTTCGGCGAAAGCTGGGGCATGGCGCGAGTCACCCTCTCGGTGCGCCGCGTCGACCCGGCCGAACAGGACCTCAAGAAGCTGATCACCTGCCCGCCCAGAACGAATTCCCCGTACGAGGAGTGCACGACACAGCCCGACAACCGGGCCGTGAAGGGGTACACCGAGGCGGGCAAGACGGGCGGGGTCAAGGAATGGGCGGTCACGATGCTCTCGCCCAGCGGGTACGTCATCGACGTCGCCACCCACAACACGCCGGCGGCCAGGCAGGCCGAGGCGTCGCCCGTGACGCGTAACCCCCGTATGAACCCGGGCAAGCTGCGCACCCTGGCGATGTTCGTCGACGGCTCCCTCACCGGCGACGGGGAGGCCAACCCCTTCGGGACGGTCAACCCGACCGCCTCGCCCGAACCGGGGGACATCCTGCCCGTCCTGAAATCCCTGCTGCCCAAGCGACTGCGCATCACCTCGGAAGGCGGCTCCGGAGGGGAAGGGTACGTCCTCGTGACCGACCGGAAGACCGGTCAGCGGACCTACATCCAGGCCACGCGGACCGCCGGCGACAAGGAGTTCTGGAACGAGACCCTGGCCGACGGCACCAAGGTGGGCACCGTGCAGCGCCCGGGCAAGCAGCCGGGAGTCGTGGAGCTGCGAGCCGACGCACTCCGCACCAACGGACTATGGATGTCCATCAGCGCCTACAACGCACCCAGCCCCACGTCCACACGCAGCGGCACCGCGCCCATGATCACGACCGAAGAGCTCAGGGCCATCGCCACCAGCCGAACCTGGCTCCTCGCACGCTAACGCCGACGGCGGCGCGGGGCGGGGTACGGCGGGGCGAGGCGGGTGTGGTCCGGCGTCTGGGGCGCGGACCGAGGGCCGGGCAGGGGAGGTCCTTGAAGGGTGTACGCCGTTGGGTCGAAGCGGCTGAGGCTGCGGATGAGCCGACCCGTGGACCAGGGCCAGGAGAAGGTGTTCCGGCCGCTGGGACTGAGGTAGTAGCTGGAGCAGTGGCCGGCGTCGTAGACGGTGGTGCGCAGTGCGTCCTGTAGCGCGGTGTTGTACGCGGCCTGGATCTCCGGTTTGACGTCCGCGGAGGTGTGGCCGCTCTGGCGTCGGTGTGTCAGGGCGGCGCACAGGTAGGTGAGTTGGGCTTCGAGGACGGTGATGGCGGAGGTGGAGCCGCTGAGGATGTTGGGGCCCAGGAGGAGGAAGAGGTTGGGGAAGCCGCTGACGGTGGTGCCGAGGTAGGCTTCGGGCCCCTCTGACCAGGTCTCGTGGAGGGTCCGGCCGTCCGTTCCGTGCACGCTTGGTGCCAGCGGCAGCTCGCCGATGTGGAAGCCGGTGGCGAGGATCACGACGTCGGCCTCGGCCTGGGAGCCGTCGGCGCCGATGAGGCGGTTCCCGCGAGCGGCGGAGACAGCGGTGGGGTGCAGGTGGACGTGGGGCTTGGCCAGCGCCGGATAGTAGGTGCTCGAGGTCAGCAGGCGCTTGCAGCCCAGGGTGTAGTGCGGCGTGAGCGCCTGGCGCAGGACCGGGTCACGGACCGCGAGGCGCAAGTGGGCGCGCGCCGCTGCCTGTAGCGGGCGGATGAGCCGTGGGTGACGGAAGACGTAACCGAAACCCTCCTGCATCCTGAACTGGGCGCTCCGCATGACTCGTTGAGCGCCCGGCAAGTGGCGCAGACACCACCCGAGGGCCCCAGGGACCGGGAAGTCGGGTTTGGGCAGGATCCATTGGGCGGTGCGCTGGAAGACGTGCACCGCTGCCGCCTGTTCCTGGATGGCCGGGACGACCTGTACGGCCGAAGCCCCGCTCCCCACCACGGCCACGCGCCGGCCGGCCAGGTCCACGGTGTGGTCCCACTGCGCGGTGTGGAACACCGGACCGGGAAATTCGGCGAGCCCCGGCACCTCAGGACGCCGTGGCCGGTGCCAGGGGCCCGTGGCCATGACCAGCACCTCGCTGCTGTAGTCACCGTCGGTCGTCTCCAACCGCCAACGCCCCGCCGACCGGTCCCACCAGGCCCGCAGCACACGGACACCGCAGCGCAGCGCTTCGTCCACGCCGTACTGCTCCGCGGTCGTCCGGAGATAGTCGTGGATCTCCCGCTGCCCTGCGAAGAGCCTGCTCCAACCGGGGTTGGGGTTGAAGGAGTAGGAGTAGAGCGAGGACGGCACGTCGCACGCGCAGCCCGGATAGGTGTTCTCCCGCCAGGTTCCCCCGAGTTGCGGAGCCTTCTCCAGCACCAGGAGGTCACCGAATCCCTCTTGGCGCAGCCGGATGGCGGCACCGATGCCGGAGAAGCCCGCACCGACCACGATGACTTGGGCCGCCTTGCCTCCCGACGCACCGCGTGACAGATCGTGCTGCAAACGCCTACTCCTCCCCAGGACGGAGAGCCATGACTCCCCTGTCAGGGGCAACGGGAGAGGGCGCGGGAAGACACGGGCATCAAACCCCCGTGACGGTCCGCCGGTGACACCGGCGGACCGGCGGACCGTCTGACCGTCTGACCGTCTGACCGTCTGACCGTCTGACCGTCTGACCGAGCGTTCGGTCCCCCGTGCCAGGCCTGTGGGATACGTAGCCGGATACGTGGTTCTACTGAGGTCCCTTTCCTCCTGGCCGTCTACGTTCGAGGCGTCAGACTGAGCGAGCCGTGTTGAGGGGACTGAGTGACAGGCAACACCCGGGGAGTGCGGGGCAGTTGGGTTACCTTGCTGGTGGCGGGGGGTCTACTGGCCGGGTGTTCGGCCGAGGGGACTGGCAACGGGTCTTCCCGGCAGAGCGGTTCGCCCACGGCCAGTGCGTCTTCGGGTGCTTCGGCGCATGCCAAGGCGGCGGCTCCGTCCGGCGGTTCGGCCGCCGCTGCTTCGTCGGCCGCCGCTTCAACCGCTGCTTCGTCCGCCGCTTCAACCGCTGCTTCTGCCACCGCTTCCGCCGCCGCTTCCGTGTTCACCCCCGATCCCTCCCTCGTCCCCCGGACCTCGACGGACGGGCGTCGGCTGGCCGAGTCCGTCGTGCTCGTGCCTGGCGACTGGGGCCGGGGTTACGTCGCCCAGGAGCCGGCCGAGAGCGCGCCGGGCACCTGGGCGGTGTTGAACCGGGGCTGCGGCTGGCAGCGGGAGGAGCTTCCGCGCGGGGTGCTGGCGAGTACGTCCCGTTACAGCCGGCTGCCGGCCGGCGGGGGCAAGGGCGTGGTCAAGGTGACGGCCGTCGTCACCGTGCACGCCTCCGTCCTCGGCGCCGACGAACAGCTGAGCACCACCCTGGAGGAGGTGCTGCGCTGCCCGGACCAACAGCCCCGGTCCGACGAGCGGTTCACGGGTCTGATGTCGCTCGGCACCCCCTTCGGCGCCCGCGAGCAGGAGTACGCCGACGACTCGCTGCTCGAGGCGGGCGCGTACGTCGAGGACGGCGGTGCCGCACAGCCGTACCGGTGGATGGTCGCCCGGCTGGGCACGGTCGTCGCGGCCGTCTCCGTGACAGGCGGGGCCGGGAACACCGAACAGGAACTCAACCAACTGGGCAGCAAGGCCCTGGCTCAGATGCTGACGCGCGTCGAGCAGCGGCTGAAGGGGAAGTGAAGGGCAAGTGATGGAGCCGCTGCGTACCTCCGATCCCGCCCGGCTGGCGGGTTACCGGCTGCTCGGCCGGCTCGGCGCGGGCGGCATGGGTGTGGTGTACCTGGCCCGTTCGGCCGGCGGAACCCTCGTCGCGCTGAAGGTGATTCAGGCCGAGTACGCCGAGGACGCCGAGTTCCGGGAGCGGTTCCGGCGTGAGGCGGACACGGCCCGCCGGATGACGAGTCCGTGGGTGGCGTCCCTCGTGGACGCGGATCCCGGGGCGGCGCAGCCCTGGCTCGCGACCACGTTCGTCCCCGGTCCCTCGCTCGGCGAGGCCGTCGCCGCGTACGGGCCGCTGCCGGTGCCGAGTCTGCGGGTGCTGGGGGCGCGGCTCGCCGAGGCGCTGCGGGAGCTGCACGCGGCCGGTCTCGTGCACCGGGACGTCAAGCCCGGCAATGTGCTGCTGGCGCTCGACGGGCCACGGCTGATCGACTTCGGGGTGGCCCGCGATCCCGAGGATCCCGCGCTCACCTCGACCGGTGTCGTGGTCGGCACGCCGGGGTTCCTGCCGCCGGAACAGGCGCGGGGCGGGCGGGATCCGGGACCGGCCGGGGACGTCTTCTCGTTGGGCTGCGTACTGGCCTTCGCGGCGACCGGCCGCCCTCCGTTCGGTACCGGGTCGATCGACGCGCTGCTGTACCGGACGGTGCACGACGCGCCGGATCTGGAGGGTGTTCCGGAAGAGCTGGCCGAGGTGGTGGGCGGCTGTCTGGAGAAGGACCCGGAGCTGCGGCCCACGGCCGAGGCACTGTCCGAGGCCCTCACGCCGGCCCCGCCCTCATCGTCGTCCTCAGCCTCCCCGTCCGCTTCGTCTCCCGACCCGCGGGAGGCGCTGCGGGTCGTACGTCCTTCCGCGCCCGTGGAGGACCGGGTTCCCGGCGATGAGGCCTGGCTGCCCGAGCCGTTGGTCAGGCTGATCGCGGAGCGGTCGGCGGCCGGGCTCGCGCTGCCCTCCATCGACGACACCGAGGTCGACCCCGCGTCCGCCGACCCCGCGTCCGCCGGTACCGCTCCGGCGGACACCACAGCCGACGCCGAGCCCGCGTCCCGTGCCGTCGGCAGACGCCGTTTCCTCCTCCTGACCGGGGGCGCGGCCGTCGTCACGGCCGGGGGCGGGCTGGCCGCGTGGGCGGCGTTCTCCCGTGACGGCGAGAACGACGACCCCACCCCGACGGTCACCGGTCCCGTGCACACCCTCGGCCTGCACGCCGACCTGACCGGCGATCAGAAGGCGGTCGGCCGGGCTCAGGAGCAGGGGCTGCGGCTCGCGGTCGACGAGTTCAACTCCCGTGCGGACAGGTCCTTCACGCTCGCCGTGAAGACGGTGGACGACGGCGGCGACCCGGCCCGGGCGGCCGACGTTGCCGCGAAGCTCGTCGCCGACCGTTCCGTGCTGGCCGTGATCGGTCCCACGACGGACGCCACCGCCCTGGCCTCGCTGGCGACGTACGACGCGGCCTCGCTGCCGCTGATCGCGGTGTCGCCCGGCGCGACCGTGCTGACGGTGACGGGCAGCCGGTCCTTCCTGCACTCCCGGGTGCCGGACACGGTCCTGCCGTTCTACCTCGACGCGTATCTGCGCGGCACCGCGAAGTCGCGCACGGTCGGGATCGTCGACGACCGGGCGGCGGACGCCTACGCCTGGGAGATCAGCAGCACCCTCGCCAAGATCCTCCGGGACGCCCGGCAGCCGAACGTGCCGAAGGTGGTCAGCGCCCTGCGCACCGACTTCGGGCCGACCCTGGACGCCCTGCTCGACGGGGGCGCGGACTCCGTGGTCTTCGCCGGCTACCACGACCGGGCCGCGCTGCTGGCCCGGGAACTGACCAGCCGTGACTTCCCGGGGGCCAGGGCCGCGGCCCAAGGGGTGCTCGACGCCCGGTTCCTGTCCGCCGCCGGGGACGCGGCCGACGGCTGGGCGATCGTCGCCCCGGTCATGGACGCCGCCGTGGCGCCCGAGGCGAAGGCGTTCACGGCCGCGTACCGCAAGCGTTTCGGCGCGGAGCCGGAGCGGTACGCCGTCGAGACGTACGACGTGGCGCAGCTCGCCATCCAGGGCATGCGCACGCTGGCCGCGGGGCGCCGTACGCGGCAGAACCTGACGACGGCGCTGCGTTCGGCCACGTACAAGGGGATCAGCAGGAACCTCGCGTTCGACCGGACGACCGGAGCCCTGGTCATCGACGGCAGCGGGGTCTACCTGTGGAAGGTCGCCGGCGGCCGGTTCGCGTACCAGGGCGTGGCGTCGTACCAGGTCTGAGGGGGCGTTGATGGAGCCGTTGCGCGGCGCCGACCCGGCCAGGATCGCGGGCTACCGGTTGCTGCGTCGGCTGGGCGCGGGCGGCATGGGCGTGGTGTACCTGGCCCGCTCGCCCGGCGGCGGGCTCGCCGCGGTGAAGGTGATCCGCGCGGCGCACGCGGACGACGCGGGATTCCGGGCCCGTTTCCGCCGTGAGGTGGAGACGGGGAGCCGGGTCGTCAACCCCTGGGTGGTGCCGCTGTTCGACGCGGACCCGGACGCGGAGTCTCCGTGGCTCGCCACGGCGTTCGTGCCGGGGCCGTCGCTGGCGGAGGCGGTTCAGGAGTGCGGGCCGCTGCCGTACGGGACCGTCCGCGTCCTGGGCGTGCGGCTGGCCGAGGCGCTGGACGCGGTGCACGGGGCGGGGCTGGTGCACCGGGACGTCAAGCCCGGCAACGTGCTGCTCGCCGTCGACGGACCCCGGATGATCGACTTCGGAATCGCCCGGATGCCGGAGGACACCGCGCTCACCGCCAGCGGGATGGTGGTCGGCTCCCCCGGGTTCCTCTCCCCCGAACAGGCGCAGGGCCGGGGCCGGGAGATCGGGCCGGCCAGTGACGTCTTCTCCCTCGGCTGTCTGCTGGCGTACGCCGTGACGGGCGAGCGCCCCTTCGGGTGGGGCGCCGCGGCCGGGATGCTGCTGCGTACGGTCCACGACGAGCCCGACCTGGACGGCGTACCGGAGCCGTTGCTGCCGGTACTGCGGGGCTGCCTGGCGAAGGAGCCCGGCTCCCGGCCGACGGTGGCCGAGGTCCGGCGGGCCCTGGACGGTGGGGGTGAGGACGAGGGCGGGGGCTGGTTGCCGGGGTCCCTGACCCGGCTGATCGCGCGCCGTTCGGCCGCGGTGCTCGCCCTGCCCGCCGTCGAGGCGACGGAGGTGTCCGACGCATCCGCGACGTCCGGAGCTCTTGACGCTTCCGGGGCTTCTGGGGTTTCCGAGGCGGCCGGGGCGACGACGGCGGTCGGCGCGGATCTCCTGCGCGGGCGGGGCGCCACGCGCCGCCGCCTCCTCGTGCTGGGCTCGGCCGCCGGAGTCCTGGCGGCCGGTGGAACGGCGGCCTGGTGGGCGGCGCGGGATCCCGGCCGGGCCGCTGCGCAGGGAGGCGGGAGCCGGCTCCCGCGGCTGGTCGTGGCCCTGCACGCCGACCTCAGCGGCGGCGGGCGTACGACGGGTCGCGCCCAGGAGAACGGCGTCCGGCTCGCCGTCGACCGCTTCAACTCCCGCGCCGGCCGCGCCTTCGACCTGGCACTCCAGGTGCACGACGACGAAGGCAGTACGACCCTGGCGCAGCAGATCGCCCGGCGGCTGGCGGCCGACGACCGGGTCCGCGCGGTGCTCGGGCCGACCACCGACGCCTGCGCGAAGGCCACCCTCGGCCTCTACCGGCAGGCGCTGCTCCCGATGGTCACCGTGTCGGTCGGACTCGACGACGTGTCCCCCACCACCTACCGGATGTACGCGGCCACCCGTCCCGACGACCCGACCCTGGCGGCGCCGCTCGTCGCGTACCTCGTCCGCACCGCCGGGGCGCGCCGGACGGTACTGGTCGACGACGCCGCCGAGGGCGACTTCAGCTGGCGCCTGTGCACGGGCGTCGACGACGCCGTGCGTTCCGGGCAGCGCACCACGGTCCGGCGCACCCTCGCCGCCGAGGACGACGCGGACGGCGACTTCCGTGCCCTCGCGGAGTCGGTGACGGGCGCGGGCGCGGACGCGGTCGTGTTCGCCGGCGGGTACGCGCGGGCCGCGCGGCTGGCCCGCGCACTGCGCTCGGCCGGCTACTCCGGTGCGCGGCTGGCCACCCAGCGCGCGCTCGACCCCCGCTTCCTGGCCTCGGCGGGCGACGCCGCCGAGGGCTGGGTGTTCGCCGCCCCCTTCCTCGATCCGACCCGGGTGACGGCCGCGAAACCGTTCGTCACCGCCTACCGCGCCCGCTTCGGCACGGCCCCGCCCTGGTACTCCGCCGAGGCCTACGACGCCACGCTGTTCGTGGCCCAGGCCATGACGGACCTGGGCGCGGCGCGTGCGGAGCGGGGCGCGATCGCAGGCCGGTTGCGCGAGACCGACTACCGGGGGATCACCAGACGGCTGCGCTACGACTCGTCCACCTACCGCTACACGGACGCCATGTACCTGTTCCAGGCGACGGGGGGCGCGTTCCGCTGGCTGGGCGACTACCGGAACGTCACGGCATGACCGTCACTGGTCATGAACAGTGACGGTCATGGCCTTCGTCGTTCACGCGCGCCGGTCGAGGGCCTCGCGCGCCATGAGGCCGGCCAGTGCGGAGCGGGACGGCACGGAGGTCTTGCGGTAGATGGCCGACAGGTGGGTCTCGACCGTGCGGCGGCTGAGGTACAGCTTCGTCGCGATGGCCTGGTTGCTGAGTCCTTCGGCGACGAGTTCGGCGATCTCCCGTTCACGGGTGGTGAGTTGGTCGAGTTCGGTGGGTGCGCGCGAGGCTTCCTCGGCCTGGGGGCGCACGAGCGCGGCCAGGTCGGACAGCAGGCGTGCGCCGCCGTCGTCGGCGAGGCGGCGGGCCCGTTCCCACATCGCGGCGGCGCGCGGACCGTCGCCCGCGGCCTGCGCCTGGACCGTCGCCAGCAGCAGGGAGTACGCCTCCCAGACCGTCGCGCCGGAGGGGGCGTACGCCTGCGCGGCGCGCTCGAAGAGGTGTGCGGCGGCGCGGGGGTCGCCGTGGTGCTGGGCGAGCGCCGCCTCGGCGCGCAGTGCGGCCCCGCGCTGGCCGTGCAGCCCCATCCGGTCGGCTTCCTCGACGGCTCGTGCGGCCCAGCGCGCGGCCTGTTCGGGGTTGCCGGTCGCGAGGGCGGTGCTGACGAGGGTGTCCAGTTGGCCGGGGCGGGTCGAGGGCTGCAGGCCCAGCAGTTCGGGGCCGCCCGCCGTCAGGAGGGCGTCCTGCGCGCGGTGCGGGTCGCCGCTCACGAGCGCCGTGTGGCCGACCATGCACCCGGCCAGCGACGCCCACCAGTGGCCGCTGGCGCCGGCCGCGGCGACGGCCTCCTCGGCTGTCGCCAGGCCTCTGGTGTCGCCGAGGGGGTGGCTCAGGAGAAGGATCAGCGACTTGAAGCAGAGGGTGAAGGCCAGCAGATCGCTGCTGCCGATGGCGCGTGCGACGGATTCCGCTTCCTCGGCCGACTCCAGGGCGGACGGCAGCCGGCAGGTGGTGAAGCGCACGAAGGCCTTGTTGCTCAACAGGTGGGGCAGCACGTGGACCTGGCCGCTGCGACGGGCGATGTCCAGCCCCCGGTCGGCGTGGCGTTCCGCATCGGCGTAGCGCTCCAGCAGGGCTTCCGCCCAGGCCAGCCACACCAACGACTCGCACAGTTCCGTGAGGTTGGGGTCGGTCAGCGAGTCAGCGAGCCCGGCGGCGGCGTCGGCGAACCGGCGGGCCGCCGCCGTCTCCCCTTCGTAGACTTCCCCCAACGATCCCAGCGCCAGCGCCCCCAGCTCTCCCATCAGATCGCCGTGGGAGCGGGCCACCTCGAGCGTCCGCCCGACGGTGTCGCGTACGTCGGGGTAGGAGACGGTGTTCAGGGCGGCCACGCCCAGCGCGAGCCCCAGGGACACCGCCTGGCGCGGCTCGGGACCGGGGCTGCGGACAAGTTCCCGTCGCAGCAGGGCGATCGCTTCCGGGGAGTGTCCGAGGTGCCGTTCCATCATCGCGCACAGCGCTATCGCGTCCCCGCGCAGTGAGGCGTCGTCCTCGCCGGACCCGCTGATCAGCGTGTGGAGCAGATCGCGGCTCTCGCGCAGGCTGCCGCCCACGCCGAGGGCTCTCGCGCGCGCCAACGTCAACTCCCCACGCCGGTGGGCATGGTCGGGCGTGTCCGGCATGAGCCGGAGGACGACGGCCAGCAGATGGGCGGCGGTCGCGGGCGCCGTGTGCGCGAGCTGGGCGGCCGCCTCGCTCAACACGGCCGCCGCCACCGGATCCCAGCCCACCAGCGACCTCTCGACATGATGAGCCCGCTCGGCGGCGGAGGCGCCGGCCCGCGCCAGTTCGTCCGCCGCGCCCCGGTGGATCTCGGCGCGGCGCGGTTCGGCGGTGTTCTCGTAGACCAGCGCCCGCAGCACCGGGTGACGGAGCGTCCAGCGGCCGTCGGAGCCTCTGCGCAGCAGATCGCGCCGCGCCAACGCGCCGACGCAGTCGTCGAGTTGCTCCGTTTCGTCTTCGTCCGCCGTGGTGGGTGCGGTCGTGAGGCTCAGCATCGCGGGGGTGGCGTGGTCGCCGAGGACCGCGACCGCTTCGACGGTGCGGCGCTGCGCGGCGGTCAGCGCGGTCAGTTCGTCCAGGAGCAGCGAGCCCAGTCCGCTCGGCACCCCGGACGCGGTGTCGTCGTGGGCCCGGACGGTCGTGCCGGGCGACGCCGCGCCGCCACGGCGGAAAGCGTGCAGGAGGGAGAGGAGATAGAGGGGGTTGCCCTCGCTGGATTCGTAGATCTCCTTGGCGTCGCCCGGTGGCAGGTCGGAGGCCAGCGTCTCGATCGCGTCCTGCTCGGGCAACGGCCCCAGTGCCAGGGGCAGTACGGCTCCGCTGTCGACGCCGCGGGTCAGGGCGGCGGCGAGCGAGGGCGGCGTCTGGCGTCCCCTACGGGCCACGACGAGCAACACCCGCCCCCGCACCGGGTGTCGGACGAGGTGGTCCAGCAACTCCAAGGACGCGGGGTCCGCCCAGTGCAGATCGTCCAGGGCCACCACCAGCCCGCTCCGCTCCCCGAGGCCGGTCAGTACGTCCGCCACGGCGCGGTAGAGCCCGAACCGATCACGGTTGCCCGTGGTGCCCGACGCGGCGCCCTGCACGCGGTCGGCGCCGTGCAGCACCGGTGCCGCCGCCTCGGGTACGTCAGCCGAGTCGAGAAAGGCACGGTCGACGTCGGCGAAGGCGTCCGTGAACGTCTGGAACGGAGTGTGCCGTTCGTACTCCGTGGCCCTGCCGCGCAGCACGGTCAGCCCACGCTGCCGCGCCCGCGCACAGAGCTCGCCGAGCAGCCGGCTCTTCCCCATGCCGGCGTCCGCGGCGATGTCGACGACAGCGGGAACGCCGTCCCGCCCCAGACCGCCGATCACCGCGTCGAGCCGCTTCAGTTCCCCGGATCTGCCGACCAGCGTCGCCGCCGTCCCGTCCAACGCTGGCACCAGCGCGTCTCCGTTCCCCGCCGAGCTCGCATGATCATTCCCGAGTGGTCACCTCTTCGCGACCCGCCCGCACAACCAGGCGATACGTTCATATAACCATCATTGCTCGGACTCGTTTCACTCACGTGCCGGTTCCATGGGCGCACGGGAACCGCCGTCGGCCGCCCAGGCGGACCCCTGTCGCACCAGCCCTGCCGGTGAGGTGTTCGACACGGAGGGCCACCGGGTGCGATTTACGCGGATTGTCATCACCACTTCGGGTTCCCACAGTCGACCAGGAGTACTTGAACCTTCTAGGATGAAATCCTGCTGGGCATTTCCCGAGGGAGCTCTTTCAGTAATGCAGAAACAAACGGTATTGGCATTCAAAAACCGTGGTCAAGGTTTACAAAACCGTGGGGGTGAATTCCAGCTTCGCCGTCGGCATCGCAGCCCCGGAAAAGAGCTGCGGACAAGTCGGGGATGCGCATGAAATCTGGGACGAAACCACAATGACGACGCACTGAACGTTCAGCAGACATTCAGGGAAGGCGCATGACGTCACGGTTCCGGCCTCCGTCCCGGCTCTGGCCCCGGCCCCAATAGCTCGGTCCGGTCGGCAGCGGGCGTCCGCCGAACGCCTGCCTGCGTGCCTGCCTGCCGATCTGGCGGCGTGCCGCGGAACGTGACTCGTGCGGCGTTCGTCGGCGACCGCGGGATCACGGTCGGTCCTGTCCGCCTATGCGATCGCTGAACCCGTCACCGTGCCAGGCCAATTGCGGCAGGCGTCACACCGGATGAAGCCGGTGACGGCTCCAGCCCTGAAGGGAAAGTCATCCGATGGCGAACGAGGAAACACTTCGTACCTACCTCAAACGGGCGATGGCTGATCTCCAGCAGACCCGGGAGAAGCTCCAGGACACGCTTCAGAAGGGTACGGAGCCGGTCGCCGTCGTCGGAATGGGCTGCCGCTTCCCCGGCGGGGTGACCACTCCCGAGGAACTCTGGCAGGTGGTCGCGGAAGGCGTCGACGCCGTCTCCGGCTTTCCCCGCAACCGTGGTTGGAACGAAGCCGACCTCTACGACCCGGATCCGGACCGCCCCGGCCACAGCTACGTCCGCGAAGGCGGGTTCCTGCACGGTGCCGCCGACTTCGATCCGGCGTTCTTCGGCATGTCCCCACGCGAGGCCCTCGCCACCGACCCGCAGCAGCGGCTCCTGCTGGAGACCTCCTGGGAAGCGGTGGAACGGGCCGGCATCGACCCCCACACCCTCAAAGGCAGCCGCACCGGCGTCTTCACCGGCGTCATGTACAACGACTACGCCTCCCGCCTCCACACCGCACCCGACGGCTTCGAGGGCTACCTGATCAACGGCAGCGCGGGCAGCGTCGCCTCCGGCCGCGTCTCCTACACCCTCGGCTTCGAGGGCCCGGCGGTGAGCGTCGACACCGCCTGCTCCTCCTCCCTGGTCAGCCTGCACCTGGCGGTCCAGTCGCTCCGCGCGGGCGAGTGCACTCTCGCGCTGGCCGGCGGCGTCACCGTGATGGCCTCCGCCAACGCCTTCGTGGAGGGCAGCCGTCAGCGGGCGCTGGCCTCCGACGGCCGCTGCAAGGCCTTCTCCGACACCGCCGACGGCACAGGCTGGTCCGAGGGCGCCGGCATGCTGCTCCTGGAACGGCTCTCCGACGCCCGCCGCAACGGCCACCCCGTCCTGGCCGTCATCCGTGGCTCAGCCGTCAACCAGGACGGCGCCTCCAACGGCCTCACCGCCCCCAACGGCCCCTCCCAGCAACGTGTCATCCGGGCCGCCCTCGCCAGTGCCGGACTGTCGACGGCGGACGTGGACGCCGTCGAGGCCCACGGCACCGGAACTCCCCTGGGCGACCCCATCGAGGCACAGGCGATCCTCGCCACGTACGGGCAGCACCGGCCCGCTGAACAGCCGCTGTATCTCGGCTCGTTGAAGTCCAACATCGGGCACACACAGGCGGCTGCGGGTGTCGCCGGCGTCATCAAGATGGTCCAGGCCATACGCAACGGCGTGCTGCCCCGCACGCTGCACGTCGACACGCCGTCCAGCAAGGTCGACTGGGATGCCGGGTCGGTGGAACTTCTGACGGAGGAGCGCGCCTGGCCGCTAAACGACCGCCCGCGCCGTGCCGCCGTCTCCGCCTTCGGCGTCAGCGGCACCAACGCCCACGTCATCCTCGAACAACCCGAACAACCCGAACAGGCCGAGGAGACTCCGGCGGTCGCCCCCGCCGAACCAGCGGATCCGGACACCATCGTTCCCGTGCTGCTGTCCGCCCGGACGGACACAGCGCTGCGCGACCAGGCGGCTCGGCTCCTGGCCCGGATCGAGACCGATCCTGCGCTGTCCCCCATGGACGTGGGCTGGACCCTGGCCACCGGCCGATCCACCTTCACACACCGAGCCGCTCTCATCGGCAACCGCGAGCAACTGCTCTCCGCCTTGCTCGAGTTCACGGACGGGCAGTCATCGGGCAACGCAGTGCGGGGCGTGGCCACCAGCCCCGGCCGGACCGTGTTCGTCTTCCCCGGCCAGGGATCCCAGTGGGTGGGCATGGCCCTCGAACTCATCGACAGCGCCCCCGTGTTCGCGGAGTCCATGACCGAATGCGCCCAGGCACTGGCCGAGTTCACCGACTGGTCCCTCCACGAAGCCCTCGGCGACCCCGAAGCACTGGAACGCGTCGACGTCGTCCAGCCCGCGACCTGGGCCGTCATGGTCTCCCTCGCCGCACTCTGGCGCTCCTACGGCATCCACCCCGACGCCGTCATCGGCCACTCCCAAGGAGAAATCGCCGCCGCCTGCGTCGCAGGAGCCCTCACCCTCCACGACGCCGCCCGCATCGTCGCCCTGCGCTCCCAGACCATCGCCCGCAACCTCGCAGGCAACGGCGGCATGACATCCCTCGCCGTACCCGCAGCCGAAGCAGAGGCCTTGATCGCCCGCTGGGACGGACGCATCGAGATCGCCGCCACCAACAGCCCCACCAGCACCGTCGTCGCAGGCCAACCCAACGCCCTCGACGCACTCCTCACGATGTGCGAGACAGACGGAGTACGCGCCCGCCGCATCCCCGTCGACTACGCCTCCCACACCACCCACGTCGAACAGATCGAACACGAACTCGCCCAGGTACTGGCCAGCGTCACCCCCACCGACACCCACATCCCGTGGTACTCCACCCTCGACGGCAACTGGCTCAACGGCCCCGAAGCCAACGCCGCCTACTGGTACCGCAACCTCCGCCAACCCGTCCACTTCCACCAAGCCATAGCGGGCCTCGCCGAACAGGGCTACAGCACCTTCATCGAGGTCAGCCCCCACCCCGTCCTCACCATGAGCATCGAGGACACCCTCGACACCCCGACCGCCCTGAGCACGCTCCGCCGCGACGACGGCACCCTCAACCGCTTCTGGACCTCCCTCGCCCAGGCCTGGACGCAGGGCATGCCCGTCGACTGGACACAGGCCTTCGAGGGCACCGACGCCACCCGCACCGACCTCCCCACCTACCCCTTCCAACACCACCGCTACTGGCTCGACACCCCCAACGATCTGCTCGGCGGCAAGACGGCCACGAGTCTGGGGATCGGCTCGGCGGAGCATCCGATGCTCGGTGCGATGGTGGAACTGCCCGACACCGACGAGGTGTTGTTCACCGGGCGGCTGTCTCTGGAGACCATTCCCTGGCTGGCGGATCACTCGGTCGACGGGGCGGTGCTGCTCCCCGGCACGGGATTCGTCGAGCTGGCGTTGCACGCCGGGCGTCGGCTGGACTGCGCGTCGCTGGAGGATCTGACGCTGGAACTCCCGCTGGTGCTCCCCGAACGCGGCAGTGTTCAGCTGCGGTTGACCGTAGCCGGGCCGGACGACGACGGGCGCCGTTCGTTCACTCTGTTCTCGCGGCCCGAGCTGGCGCCGGACGACGAGGCGTGGAGCCGTCACGCGGCGGGCGTACTGGCCGTGGCCGCGCCCGAGCCCGTCGGGGAGACCGCGGTGGCCTGGCCTCCGGACGGGGCCGAACCGGTTGCAGCCGATGACCTGTATGACGTTCTGGCGGCGTCCGGGCACGGTTATGGTCCGGCGTTCCAGGGGGTGCGGGCTGTTTGGCGGCGTGGGGACGAGGTGTTCGCCGAGGTTGCACTCGGTGAGGAATACACGGCCGACGCCGCCGACTACGGCGTGCACCCCGCGTTGCTGGACGCCGCCCTGCACGGAATGCGTCTGGGCGACTTCTTCGGCGAGAACACCGACAGCCAGGTCCGGCTGCCCTTCGCCTGGCGCGGCGTCACACTGTGGGCCGCCGGCGCGTCACAGTTGAGGGTGCGGATCGCTCCGGCCTCCGGAGACGCCGTGTCGGTGACCGTCACCGACACCGCCGGCCGGCCCGTCGCCTCCGTCGACGCACTCGTCACCCGGCCCCTCCAGACCACCACCCTGCCCGGCCGCCAGGACTCCCTGTACCGGGTCGAATGGAACCTCGCCGCTCCGACCTCGGCCCTCACCCCCGCCGACACCTCCGCTCTCGCCGTCATCCACCCCGGGCACCTCGCGCCGGGCTGGAACCCCGGCCACGGCATCCACACCAGCCTCGCCTCCCTCCCACTCGACGACCACGGCCCAGTACCCCAGACCATCATCGTGTCCCTCGCCCACCAGGTCACGCACGACATCCCCGACGACATCCCCACCCTGGCCCGCAAGACCACACACCACGCCCTCCAACTGCTCCAGCACTTCCTCGCCGACGAACGCCTCACCGACTCCCGACTCGTACTGCTCACCCACAACGCCGTCACCACCAGCCCCGGACAACCAGCCCCCGACCTCACAACCGCCCCCCTATGGGGCCTCGTACGATCCGCCCAGTCCGAAAACCCCGGACGATTCCTCCTCCTCGACATCCCCACCGACCAGACCGACCACACCGCAACCTCAACCGCATGGAACACCGTCCCCGCCGCCCTCGCCTGGGCCCACACCCACGACGAACCCCAACTCGCCCTACGCCCCGACGGCATCCACACCCCCCGCCTCACCCACCACAACACCCAACCCACCCCCACCACCCTCCCCCCCTTCGGCACAGGAACCGTCCTCATCACCGGCGGCACCGGCACCCTCGGCTCACTCCTCGCACACCACCTCGTCACCACCCACCACGTCCAACACCTCCACCTCATCAGCCGCCAAGGCCCCCAAGCCCCCAACGCACAACAACTCACCCAAGACCTCACCGCACTCGGCGCACACATCACCATCACCGCCTGCGACGCAACCGACCACAACGCACTCGCCGCCACACTCGACACCATCCCACCCCAACACCCCCTCACCGCCGTCATCCACACCGCAGGCACCCTCCACGACAACCTCACCACCACCCTCACCCCCCACCAACTCGACACCGTCCTACAACCCAAAACCCACGCCGCCTGGAACCTCCACCACCTCACCCAACACCACAACCTCACCACCTTCATCCTCTACTCCTCCGGTGCCGGGGTGCTCGGGAGCGCCGGGCAGGCGGGGTATTCGGCGGCCAATGTGTTCCTGGACGCGCTGGCAGACGTGCGTCGGGCGCAAGGGCTGCCCGCCGTCTCGTTGGCGTGGGGGCTGTGGGAGCCCAGCAGTGGGCTGACCGGCGGGCTGGGGCACGCGGACCGGGCGCGTATGGCGCGTTCGGGTGTGCTGGGGCTCACCGCCGAGCAAGGGCTGGCCCTGTTCGACCGGGCGCTCGCCGACGGCAGCGAATCCCTCCTCGTACCCGTGCGGCTGGACCTGGGCGTCCTGCGGGCCCGGGCCGGTGCGGTCGAGCCGATGTTCCGTGGGCTGGTGCGGGGCTCGGTGCGTTCCCTGCGGCGGGCCGACGGCGCTATGGGCGGCGAGGCGAGTGGTTCGGCGTTCGGCGAGCGGCTGGCCTCGCTCTCCGCCGACGAACGGCTCCGTGTGGTGCTGGAGCTGGTGCGTGGTCATGCGGCGACCGTTCTCGGGCATACGCCCGGCGGTGCCGTGGACGAGAGTCTGCCCTTCAAGGATCTCGGCTTCGACTCCCTCACGGCGGTCGAGCTCCGCAACCGGCTCAACGCCGTGACCGGGCTGCGGCTGCCCGCCACCCTGGTCTTCGACCACCCCACCCCGGCTGTGCTGGCACGGCACATCGTGGACGAGATCGCAGGGCGGCGACCGGTCCCCGCCGAGCCACACCCGATGGCGGCACCGGCGCCGGGCGGCGCCGACCCGATCGTGATCGTGGGTATGGCCTGCCGTTACCCCGGCGGGGTCCGCACCCCGGAGGACCTGTGGGACCTGGTCGCCGAAGGACGCGACGCGGTCTCCGAGTTCCCCACCGACCGAGGCTGGGACACCGAACACCTCTACCACCCCGACCCCGACCGCCCCGGCCACAGCTACGTCCGCGAAGGCGGATTCCTCTACGGCGCCGCCGATTTCGACCCCGCGTTCTTCAACCTCTCCCCACGCGAGGCCCTCGCCACCGACCCGCAGCAGCGGCTCCTGCTGGAGACCTCCTGGGAAGCGGTGGAACGGGCCGGCATCGACCCGCACTCGCTGAAAGGCAGCCGCACCGGCGTCTTCACCGGCGTCATGTACAACGACTACGCCTCCCGCCTCCACACCGCACCCGACGGCCTTGAGGGATACCTCGGCAGCGGCAGCGCGGGCAGTGTCGCCTCCGGCCGCGTCTCCTACACCCTCGGCTTCGAGGGCCCGGCGGTGACCGTCGACACCGCCTGCTCCTCTTCCCTGGTCAGCTTGCATCTGGCGGCGCAGTCGCTCCGCGCGGGCGAGTGCACCCTTGCCCTGGCGGGTGGCGTCACCGTCATGTCGACGCCGTCGCCCTTCGTCGCGTACAGCCGTCAGCGCGCGCTGGCATCCGACGGACGCTGCAAGCCGTTCGCGGAAGCGGCGGACGGCACGGGGTGGGGTGAGGGGGTCGGCGTACTGCTGCTGGAACGGCTCTCCGACGCCCGCCGCAACGGCCATCCGGTACTCGCCGTGCTTCGTGGCTCGGCCGTCAACCAGGACGGCGCCTCCAACGGCCTCACCGCCCCCAACGGCCCCTCCCAGCAGCGGGTGATCCGCGCCGCCCTCGCCAACGCCCGGCTGTCAACGGCGGACGTGGATGTCGTGGAGGCACACGGTACGGGCACGACGTTGGGTGACCCGATCGAGGCTCAGGCCATTCTCGCCACGTACGGGCAGGGCCGGGACGCCGAACGGCCGGTCCATCTCGGCTCGTTGAAATCCAACATCGGCCACACGCAGGCGGCGGCAGGCGTCGGGGGCGTCATCAAGATGGTCCAGGCGATACGTCATGGCGTGCTGCCGCGCACGCTGCACGTCGACACGCCCTCCACCAAGGTGGACTGGACCGCCGGTTCCGTCGAGATCCTCAGCGACGAGCGCCCCTGGCCGCTCACCGACCGCCCCCGCCGGGCCGCCGTCTCCGCGTTCGGCGTCAGCGGCACCAACGCCCACGTCATCCTCGAACAGGGGCCCGCCCCCTCTCCCGTCACGGAAGCACCGGCACCAGGCGCCACAGTCCCCGTGCTGCTGTCCGCCCGGACGGACACGGCGCTGCGCGACCAGGCGGCTCGGCTCGTGGCCCGGATCGAGACCGATCCTGCGCTGTCCCCCGTCGACGTGGGCTGGACCCTGGCCACCGGCCGATCCACCTTCACACACCGCGCGGCCCTCATCGGCAACCGCGACCAGCTACTGCCCGCCTTGCGCGATCTCTCGGCCGGGAAGCCCATTCCCAACGTGATGCAGGGCGTGGCCACGAACGCCGGGCGAACCGTGTTCGTCTTCCCCGGCCAGGGATCCCAGTGGGTGGGCATGGCCCTCGAACTCATCGACAGCGCCCCCGTGTTCGCGAAGTCCATGACCGAATGCGCCCAGGCACTGGCCGAGTTCACCGACTGGTCCCTCCACGAAGCCCTCGGCGACCCCGCCGCACTGGAACGCGTCGACGTCGTCCAGCCCGCGACCTGGGCCGTCATGATCTCCCTCGCCGCACTCTGGCGCTCCTACGGTGTCCAGCCCGACGCCGTCATCGGCCACTCCCAGGGCGAAATCGCCGCCGCCCATGTCGCGGGAGCCCTCACCCTCCAGGACGCCGCCCGTGTCATCGCCCTGCGCTCCCAGACCATCGCCCGCAACCTCGCAGGCAACGGCGGCATGACATCCCTCGCCGTATCCGCAGCCGAAGCAGAAGCCTTGATCGCCCGCTGGGACGGCCGTATCGAGATCGCCGCCACCAACAGCCCCACCAGCACCGTCGTGGCAGGCCAACCCACCGCCCTCGACGCACTCCTGACGGTATGTCAGGAGAACGGCATGCGTGCCCGACGCATCGCCGTCGACTACGCCTCCCACACCACCCACGTCGAACAGATCCAAGACGAACTCGCCCAACTCCTCACCGGCATCCAACCGGTGACCGGCCACATCCCGTGGTACTCCACCCTCGACGGCAACTGGCTCAACGGCCCCGAAGCCGACGCCGCCTACTGGTACCGCAACCTCCGCCAACCCGTCCGATTCCACCAAGCGATAACAGACCTCGCCGAACAGGGCTACAGCACCTTCATCGAGACCAGCCCCCACCCCGTCCTCACCATGAGCATCGACGACGCTGTGGGCGCGTCGGCCGCGCTGGGCACTCTGCGACGCGGCGAAGGCGGCCTCGGCCGGTTCTGGACCTCTCTGGCCGAAGCCTGGTCGCAGGGCGTGTCCGTCGACTGGACGCACGCCTTCGCCGGCAAGCACGCCAGCCGTACCGACCTCCCGACGTATCCCTTCCAGCGCGACCGGTACTGGCTGGACGCATCGGCCGAGCCCAAGCCCACTCCCTCCGGGAACGACGTCGACACCCGCTTCTGGGAAACCGTCGAAGGCGAAGACCTCACAGCCATCGAGCAGGCCTTCGCCATCTCGGCAGACCAGCCCTTCCGGACCGTCCTCCCCGCACTGTCCACCTGGCGACAGCAGCAGCGGGATCAGAGTCGCAGGAAGAGCTGGGTCTACAAGGTCGGCTGGGTGCCCGTCCCGATGGACGCGTCCCCTCGTCTGTCCGGCACCTGGCTGGTTGTCGCACCCGCCGGCTCGGAGGAGTCAAAGGAGGAAGCGGCGAGGACCGTACTCGAGGCCCTGGCACAGCACGGAGCGCAGTCGGTCGTGCTGGAGCTGGACGTGAACGCGATCGACCGTGCTGTGTGGGCGGAGCAACTCACCCACACCCTCAACACCACCACCCACCTCACCGGCATCATCTCCCTCCTCGCCTTCACACCCCAAAACCCCCACACCACCACCCCCGAGGCCGGACCCGCACTCACCGCCACCCTCACCCTCACCCAAACCCTCACCGACACCCAAACCCACAACCCCACACCCCTGTGGTGCATCACCCAAAACGCCGTCACCACCGGACACGACAACGACGGACACCCCAACCCCCACCACGCCCAAATCTGGGGACTCGGCCGCACCACCGCCCTCGAACACCCCCAACACTGGGCCGCACTCATCGACCTCCCCACCACCCACACCAGCACCACCGCCCAAGCCCTCGCCACACTCCTCACCAACACCACCCACGAAGACCAGACAGCCATCCGCACCACCCACACCTACGCCCGCCGCCTCCACCACCACACACCCACCACAACCCCACACCCCACCACCCTCCCCTCCTCCGCACTCCGCAACTGGAACCCCAACGGCACCGTCCTCATCACCGGCGGCACCGGAGCCCTCGGCACCCACCTCACCCACTGGCTCACCCACCACGGCATCCACCACATCCACCTCGCCAGCCGACAAGGACCCAACACCCCCGGCAACACCCAACTCACCCAACAACTCGCCCAACAAGGAACCCACCTCACCACCACCGCCTGCGACATCACCAACCCCCGACAACTCACCCAACTCCTCAACTCCATCCCACCCCAACACCCCCTCACCGCCATCATCCACACCGCAGGCACCCTCCACGACACCACCCTCACCAACCAAACCCCCACCCACCTCACCACCACCCACGCCCCCAAAGCCCACGCCGCCACCCTCCTCCACCACCACACCCAACACCACAACCTCAACGCCTTCATCCTCTTCTCCAGCGCAGCCGCCACCCTCGGCAGCACAGCCCAAGCCAACTACGCCGCCGCCAACGCCCACCTCGACGCCCTCGCCACCCACCGCCACACCCAAGGACTCCCCGCCACCTCCATCGCCTGGGGACGCTGGGCCGGAAACGGACTCGCCGCGCAGGACTCGGCGGTGCAGCGGCTGGAGCGGGACGGCATCGGCGCCATGGCGCCCGAGGACGCGCTCGCGGTGCTCGAAGAGGTGCTTGAGCAGGACGAGCCGTGCCTCACGGTCATCGACGTGGACTGGGAGCGCTTCGCGCCCCGTTGGACAGCCGGCCGGCCCTCCCCCCTGCTGTCCGCGCTGCCCGAGGCGCAGCGCGCACTCGCCAAGGAGCGGGCCGCCGAGCCCACAGCTCCGGTCGGCGGCACCGAGCCGGGCTCCGCTCTGCGTACGCGGCTGACCGGACTGAGTGGATCCGAACAACACTGGCAGCTACTGGAGTTGGTGCGCGGCGAGGTCGCGGCCGTGCTCGGGCACAGCGGCACCGCCGTCCGGGAGACCATCACCGCGAGCCGGTCCTTCCGGGAGCTGGGCTTCGACTCCCTCACCGCCGTCGAACTCCGCAAGCGCCTCAACGCGGCCACCGGCCTCAGTCTCGCGGCGTCGCTCGCCTTCGACCACCCCACCCCGCAGGCCCTCGCCGAACACCTCCGGACCGAGTTGTACCAGGGGTACGACGTCTCCGACGGCGCCCCGGGCATGGCGGACCTGCTCAATGAGCTGGACCGGTTGAAGGGCCGGATCACGGCCCTCGCCACGGTCGACGGCGCCGCTGGTGACGCCGACGCCGGTCCCGGTGAGGTCGTATCCCGGCTGAAGGAGTTGCTCCGGCTCTGCGAGGAGCCACGACGGCCGTCCGCCACCGTCTCCGCAGAGGCAGAGGCAGAGGCAGAGGCAGAGGCAGAGGCAGAGGCAGAGGCAGAGGCAGAGGCAGAGGCAGAGGCAGGGGCAGGGGCAGGGGCAGGGGCAGGGGCAGGGGCTACAAAGGCCAAGGCCGGGATCGAGGCGGCCTCGGACGACGAGATGTACGACTTCCTCAGCAAAGAGTTCGGGATCTCGTAGCCATGAGCCGCCGCGTCAGCCGCCGCCGTACGCACAGCAATGTCTTCACCACCCACTTGGAGAGCGCCGCGTGACGAACGACAACGAGGAGAAGCTCCGTTACTTCCTGAAGCAGGTCACGGGCCAGCTCCAGGAGACACGGCGACGCCTCGACGAGGTCACCTCCGCAGAGCGGGAACCCATCGCCGTCATCGGCATGGGCTGCCGCTTCCCGGGCGGGGTACGCTCCCCCGAGGACCTGTGGGAACTGCTGCTCGACGGCACGGACGCCATGGCCGAGTTTCCCGCCGACCGGGGCTGGGACATGGAGCGGCTGTACGACCCGGCCACCGGGCGGACCGGCACGTCGTACGTCCGCGAGGGGGCCTTCCTCAGTACGGTCGCCGAGTTCGACGCGGCGTTTTTCGGGATCTCCCCGCGCGAGGCGACCGCGCTCGATCCGCAGCAGCGGCTGCTGCTGGAGACGTCCTGGGAGGCGTTCGAACGCGCGGGCATCGACCCGCACTCGTTGCGCGGCAGCCGTACCGGTGTGTTCGCCGGGACCAACGGCCAGGACTACGCGGCCCTGCTGCGCCGCTCGCCCAAGCAGGCGGACGGCTATCTCGCGACCGGTGTCGCGGCGAGTGTGGTGTCGGGTCGGCTGTCGTACACCTTCGGCCTCGAAGGCCCGGCGGTCACCGTCGACACCGCCTGCTCCTCCTCCCTCGTCACCCTGCATCTCGCGGCCCAGGCCCTGCGCGCCGACGAGTGCTCCCTCGCACTCGCCGGCGGTGTCACGGTCATGTCCACCCCTGAGGCGTTCGTGGAGTTCTCCCGGCAGGGAGCGCTCTCCCCGGACGGGCGGTGCAAGGCGTTCGCCGAGGCGGCGGACGGCACCGGCTGGGGCGAGGGCGTCGGCATGCTCCTTCTGGAGCGACTGTCCGACGCCCAACGCAACGGCCACCCCGTCCTCGCCGTACTCCGCGGCTCCGCCGTCAACCAGGACGGCGCCTCCAACGGCCTCACCGCCCCCAACGGCCCCTCCCAACAACGCGTCATCCGCGCCGCCCTGGACAACGCCGGGCTCTCGACCGGAGACGTGGACGCCGTCGAGGCGCACGGCACCGGTACGACGCTCGGCGACCCGATCGAGGCTCAGGCGCTCCTGGCCACCTACGGCCGGGGGCGGTCTGCCGAACAGCCGCTGTATCTCGGCTCGTTGAAGTCCAACATCGGCCACACCCAGGCCGCCGCAGGCGTCGCCGGCGTCATCAAAATGATCCAGGCCATGCACAACGGCCTCCTCCCCCGCACCCTCCACATCGACCAGCCCTCCTCAAAAGTGAACTGGTCCAGCGGCACCGTGCAACTCCTCACCGAACAACGAGAATGGCCCCGCCCCGACGACCGGCCCCGCCGGGCAGGAGTCTCATCGTTCGGCGTCAGCGGCACCAACGCCCACGTCATCCTGGAAGAAGCACCTCCGACATCCCCGGCACCCTCCGAAAACCCGGACGCACCCGCACCCGAAGGCGTACTGCCCTGGATCCTCTCCGCCCGCAGCGCCACCGCCCTACGCGACCAGGCCGCCCAACTCCTCACCCACGGCGTCGACACCCTCTCCCCCACCGACGTCGGCTGGTCACTCGCCTCAGGACGCGCCGCCTTCGAACACCGCGCGGTGCTGCTCGGAGAGCGGGACGACCTCTTGGCCGGGCTCAGCATCCTGGCGCAGGGCGAGGAGGCGCCGGGGTTGATCACGGGTCCCGAAAATGGTGCCGTTGAGGGCCGGTTGGCCGTTCTCTTCTCAGGGCAGGGGTCGCAACGGGCCGGTATGGGACGGGAGTTGTACGACCGCTTCCCCGTCTACGCCACCGCCTTCGACGAAGTCTGCGCCGCGCTGGACGCCGAACTGGCCGGACACGTCGACCGATCCGTGCGCGACGCCGTCTTCACAGACGACCCCGATGACTCCGACGGCGTACTCGACCGTACGGTCTTCACCCAGACCGCGCTGTTCGCCGTGGAAGTCGCCCTCTACCGCCTCACCGAATCCTGGGGCATACACCCCGACATCCTCGCCGGGCACTCCCTCGGCGAACTCACCGCCGCACACATCGCCGGCATCTGGACCCTCCCCGACGCCGCACGCCTCGTCGCCGCACGCGCCCGCCTCATGCAGAACCTCCCCACAGGCGGCGCGATGATCGCCCTCGAAGCCACCGAAGAGGAAGTCACCCCCCACCTCACACCCAACGTCAGCATCGCCGCCGTCAACGGGCCACACTCCGTGGTGATTTCCGGCGACGAACACGACACCACCGCCATCGCCATCGCCTTCAAGACCCAGAAGCGCCGCGTCAAACACCTCCGCGTCTCACACGCCTTCCACTCACCCCACATGCAGCCCATCCTCGACGACTTCCTGACCATCGCCGAGAGCATCACCTACAACACCCCCCGCACCCCCGTCGTCTCCAACCTCACCGGCACCCTCGCCGACCACGACCAACTCACCTCCCCCCACTACTGGACCCGCCACATCCGCGAAACCGTCCGCTTCGCAGACAGCATCCACACCCTCCACGACCAAGGCATCACCGTCGCCCTGGAACTCGGCCCCGACGCCGTTCTCAGCAGCCTCGCAGCCGACAACAACACCCCCATCACCTTCACCCCCCTACTGCGCTCCGGACGCACCGAAGCCCAAGCGCTCCTCACCGGCCTCGCCCAGGCATGGACCCACGGCACACCCCTCGACTGGACCCGCCTCCACAACGGCACCAAACCCACCCGCATCGACCTCCCCACCTACCCCTTCCAGCACCAGCGCTACTGGCTCGACACCCCCGCCGACGAAGCGGGGGCAGGTGCCGTCGTACGGCTCGGGCTGGGGCCCATGGATCATCCGTTGCTCGGGGCCGCAGTGGAACTGGCCGGTGGGGACGGGCTGTTGCTCACCGGGCAGTTGTCGCTGCGCACGCATCCCTGGCTTGCGGATCACAGCATCGGCGGGACGGTGCTCTTCCCCGCCACGGCGTTCATGGAGCTGGTGATCCGGGCCGGCGACCAGGTCGGCTGTGGGGTGGTCGAGGATCTGACGTTGCTCGGGCCGCTGCGGTTGCCCCAACAGGCTTCCGTCCGGCTGCAGTTGACGGTCGGCGCGGCCGATAACGCGGGGCGGCGTACGTTCGCGGTGTACTCCCGGGCCGCTCCCCAGCCCGATGCAGCTACCGATTCCGCTGCCGACGCTGCCACCGTGTCAGGTGACGGCGCGTGGACGCAGCACGCCACCGGCGTACTGGCTCCGGGCGGCCGGTCCCCGGCGCGGGACGGCTTCGCCGATCTGATCCAGTGGCCGCCGCCCGGTGCGACCGCCGTGGACGTCACCGGGGTGTACGACTCGTTCGCCGCCGAGGGGTACGGCTACGGTCCGGCGTTCCAGGGGCTGCGGGCCGCCTGGCGGCGCGGGGACGACGAGGTGTTCGCCGAGGTGGCGCTGGACGCCGTACAGGAAGAGGCCGCGGAGCGGTTCGGGCTGCATCCGGCGTTGCTCGACTCGGCGCTGCACGCGCTGCGGGTGGGTGAGTTGTTCCCGTCGGTCGAGGGGCGGGTGTGGCTGCCGTTCGCCTGGCGTGGGATGGCGTTGTGGGCGTCGGGTTCGTCCGCGCTGCGGGTGCGGCTGGCCAGGACGGGTGCGGACACGCTTTCGGTGACCGTGGCCGACGGCACCGGAGCACCGGTGGCCGGTGCCGACGCGCTGATCCTGAGGCAGGCCGACCCCGCTCAGCTGCGGGCGGCTCTCGATGGTGGTGGGCGGGGGGAGGCACTGTTCCGGGCCGACTGGACGGCGACGGTACGGACCGGTGAGCTGCCCGGTGCACGGGACTCGGCGGGGTGGGCGCTGGTCGGGACCGGGGACGGTTTCCCCAGGTTCGACAGGGCCGACGGGGCCGACGGGGCCAATGAATTCGATGGGTCCAATTGGTTCGCCGGGGTCGTGCATCCGGATCTGTCCTCGCTCGTCGTCGCCCTGGACGCGGGTGCTGCGGTGCCTGCCGTGGTCGTACTGCCGTGTCCGTCCGAGGTGGTGGCCGGGGGTGACGTTCCCGATGCCGTGCGGCGGCGGACGCTGTGGGCGCTCGGCGTCGTGCGGGAGTGGCTGGCCGAGGAGCGGTTCGGGGCGGCGCGGCTGGCTGTCGTGACCCGGGGTGCGGTCGGCGAGGAGGCCGTGGATCTGTCGGCCGCGCCGCTGTGGGGGTTGCTGCGGTCTGCGCAGACCGAGAATCCGGGGCGCTTCCTGCTGCTCGACGCGGATCCTTCCGAGGCGGGCTTCGGCCATACGGATCTGTCGGCCGCCCTCGCGTGGGCGGTGGACCGGGACGAGCCGCAGCTCGCGGTGCGGGGCGACGAGATACGGGTGCCCCGGCTGCGGCCGGTCGAGCCGGGTGACCATGGGCTGGTGCCGCCGGGCGGCGACCACTGGCGGCTGGACATCCAGCGGCAGGGTTCGCTGTCTGATCTGGAGCTCCTGCCGTGCCCGGAGGCGGCCGAGCCGCCCGGTCCGGGACAGGTGCGGGTGCGGATCCGCGCCGCCGGGATGAACTTCCGTGACGTCGTGGTGGCCCTCGGCCTGGTGCCGGGGCGCGGCACGATGGGCAACGAGGCCGCCGGCGTGGTCACCGAGGTCGGGGCCGGGGTGACCGATCTGGCGCCCGGGGACCGGGTGTTCGGCCTGTTCTCCGGTGCCTTCGGTCCTTACGGTGTCACCGACCGCCGACTGGTCGCGCGCATCCCGGACGGCTGGGACTTCGTACAGGCGGCGACCGTGCCGGTGGTGTTCCTCACCGCCTACTACGGGCTGCGCGACCTGGCCGGACTGCGGCCGGGGGAACGGCTGCTGGTGCACTCCGCCGCCGGTGGGGTGGGCATGGCGGCGGTGCAACTGGCCAGGCACTGGGGTGCCGAGGTGTACGGCACGGCCAGCTCCGGGAAGTGGGACGCGCTGCGGGCGTCGGGCCTCGACGACGCGCACATCGGCTCCTCACGGACGCTGGAGTTCGAGGAGCGGTTCCTCGCGGCGACCGACGGCGCGGGCATGGATGTGGTGCTGGACGCCCTGGCCGGCGAGTTCGTCGACGCCTCACTGCGGCTGCTGCCGCGCGGCGGACGGTTCCTGGAGATGGGCAAGACCGACCGGCGGGACCCCGCCGAGGTCGCCGTGGCGCACCCCGGGGTCGCTTACCAGGCGTTCGATCTCGGCGAGGCCGGGCCCGACCGCACCCAGGAGATCCTGACCCACCTGCTGGCGCTGTTCGAGGCGGGGGTGCTCACCCCGTTGCCGGTCGCGTCCTGGGACATCCGGCGCGCTCCGGAGGCGTATCGCTTCCTCAGCCAGGCCCGGCACGTCGGCAAGGTCGTCCTGACGCTGCCCGTCCCCCTCGCGGGTGCGGGCGGCGAGGGCACGGTGCTGGTCACCGGGGCCACCGGCACCCTGGGCGGTCTGGTGGCGCGGCACCTGGCCGTCGGGCACGGGGTGCGGCGACTGCTGCTGGTGAGCCGCAGCGGGCCGGCCGCCCCGGGGGCCACCGAACTCGTCGCGGAACTCGCCGAGTCGGGGGCATCGGCCGAGGTGGTGGCGTGTGACGTCGCCGACCGGGAGGCGCTGTCCGCCCTGCTGGCCGGCATCCCGGCGGCGCACCCGCTGACGGCGGTGGTGCACACCGCGGGAGTCATCGACGACGGGCTGGTGGCCGGACTGTCCGACGACCGCGTGACCGACGTGCTGCGGCCGAAAGTGGACGCCGCCTGGCACCTGCACGAACTGACCCGTGACCTCGACCTCGCCGCGTTCGTCCTGTTCTCCTCCGGTGCCGGCGTCCTCGGCAACGCGGGACAGGCAGGTTACGCGGCGGGCAACGTCTTCCTCGACGCGCTGGCCGTCGTACGCCGGGCCCAGGGGCTGCCGGGCCTGTCGCTGGCCTGGGGACTGTGGGCGCCCGGCAGCGGAATGACCGACACACTGGGGCAGGCGGACCTGGCCCGGCTGGCACGCTCCGGGGTGGTCGCGCTGTCTGCCGAGGAGGCGCTCGCGCTCTTCGACACCGCGCTCGCCATGGACGGCGATCCCCTGCTGCTGCCGATGGCCCTCGACGTCCCCGCGCTGCGCGCGGCAGCGGTCGGCACCACTCCGCCGCCCCTGCTGCGCTCTTTGCTCCACTCTGCCGCCACCGCAACCACCCCCGCCCGGCGACAGGCCGGGACGGTGAGCGCCGGCAACGGTGCGAGTGCGGGCGAGGCCGGCGGCGCGGCCGGTGGAAGTCGTCCGGCTGGTGGCAGTGGTCTGGCCGGGCGGCTCGCCGGGCTCGCGGAGGGCGACCGGCTGCGCACCCTGTCGGAGTTCGTGCGCGGCCATGTCGCCCAGGTGCTGGGCCATGGCAGCGCCGACGCCATCGCCGAGAACAAGGCGTTCAACGACATCGGCTTCGACTCGCTCACGGCGGTCGAACTCCGCAACCGGCTCGACGCGGGCACCGGTCTACGGCTGCCCGCCACCCTGGTCTTCGACCACCCGACCCCCGGCGCCCTCGTCCGTCACCTCCTCAACGAACTCACCGCCGGGCACGACGGCCTCACCCCGGAATCGGGCGCAGGCGCGAGAACGGGGGCGGACGGCCGGCAGGACCGGGCCGACGCCGCCACCGACGAGCCGATCGCGATCGTCTCCATGAGCTGCCGCTTCCCGGGCGACGTCACGACCCCCGAGGAGCTGTGGGAGCTGCTGGCCACGGGCACGGACGCGGTGTCCGGCTTCCCCGCCGACCGGGGCTGGGACGTGGAGACCCTCTACGACCCCGACCGGACCGCGGGCCGCCCCGGCACGACGTACGCCAAAGAAGGCGGCTTCCTCTCCGGCGCCGGGGACTTCGACGCCGGGTTCTTCGGGATCTCCCCGCGCGAGGCGCTCGCGATGGACCCGCAGCAGCGGCTGCTGCTGGAAACGTCCTGGGAGACGTTCGAACGCGCGGGCATCGACCCCGAGTCGGTACGCGGCAGCCGTACCGGTGTGTTCGCCGGAGCCGCCGCACAGGGGTACGCGTTCAACACCAAGCAGACCTCTGACAGCGGCGAGGGCTATTACCTCACCGGCAGCACCACCGCCGCCATCTCCGGCCGGGTCGCCTACGTCCTCGGCCTCGAAGGCCCGGCGGTCACGATCGACACCGCCTGCTCCTCCTCCCTCGTCGCCCTTCACCTCGCCGTACAGGCGCTACGCGGCGGAGAGTGCTCGATGGCCCTGGCCGGCGGGGTCACCGTCATGGCCATGCCCACGGTTTTCGTGGAGTTCAGCCGCCAGCGCGGCCTGGCGTCCGACGGCCGCTGCAAGCCGTTCGCGGAAGCGGCCGACGGCACGGGATGGGGCGAGGGAGTCGGCGTACTCCTGCTGGAACGCCTCTCCGACGCCCAACGCAACGGCCACCCCATCCTGGCAGTCGTACGAGGCTCCGCCGTCAACCAGGACGGCGCCTCCAACGGCCTCACCGCACCCAACGGCCCCTCCCAGCAACGCGTCATCCGCGCCGCCCTCGCCAACGCCGGACTCACCACCGCCGACATCGACGCCGTCGAAGCACACGGCACCGGCACCACCCTCGGCGACCCCATCGAAGCCCAAGCCATCCTCGCCACGTACGGCCAGGGCCGTCCGGCCGAACAGCCCCTGTGGCTCGGCTCGTTGAAGTCCAACATCGGCCACACCCAGACCGCCGCCGGTGTGGCGGGCGTGATGAAGATGGTGCTGGCGATTCAACACGGGTTGCTGCCTCAGACCCTTCATGTGGACGAGCCCTCGGCCAAGGTGGACTGGACGGCCGGTTCGGTGGAACTGCTGGCCGAGGCCCGAAAGTGGCCGGTCGCCGAGGGGCGGCTGCGGCGGGCGGGTGTGTCGTCGTTCGGCGTGAGCGGGACGAACGCGCATGTGGTGCTGGAGGAGGCTCCTGCAACCCCTGTGGCACCTGCGGCTCCTGCGTCTCCTGCGGTTGTTGTGGAGCGCCTGGAGCACGCCGAAGTACCGGTTCGGGGTGCCCAGGGCGTTTTGCCGTGGGTGCTGTCCGCACGGGACACGGCCGCACTGCGGGAGCAGGCGGCCCGGCTGCTGACCCACGGCGTCGACACTCTCTCCCCCGCCGACGTCGGCTGGTCACTCGCCTCAGGACGCACCGTCTTCGAACACCGCGCAGTGGTACTCGGCGAAGGACGCGAACTGCTCGACGGGGTCGGCGCGTTGGCACGTGGTGAAGCCGGGGCCGCTCTGGTCACGGGCCCCGCGCGGGGCGCGGGAAGCGGTCGACTGGCCGTTCTCTTCTCAGGGCAGGGGTCGCAACGGGCCGGTATGGGACGGGAGTTGTACGACCGCTTCCCCGTCTACGCCACCGCCTTCGACGAGGTCTGCGCCGCCCTGGACGCCGAACTGGCCGGACACGTCGACCGATCCGTACGCGACGCCGTCTTCACAGACCAGCCCGATGACCCCGACGGCGTACTCGACCGTACGGTCTTCACCCAGACCGCGCTGTTCGCCGTGGAAGTCGCCCTCTACCGCCTCACCGAATCCTGGGGCATACACCCCGACATCCTCGCCGGGCACTCCCTCGGCGAACTCACCGCCGCACACATCGCCGGCATCTGGACCCTCCCCGACGCCGCACGCCTCGTCGCCGCACGCGCCCGCCTCATGCAGAACCTCCCCACAGGCGGCGCGATGATCGCCCTCGAAGCCACCGAGGAAGAGGTCACCCCCCACCTCACACCCAACGTCAGCATCGCCGCCGTCAACGGACCTCACTCCGTGGTGATTTCCGGCGACGAACACGACACCACCGCCATCGCCAAGGCCTTCAAGACCCAGAAGCGCCGCGTCAAACACCTCCGCGTCTCACACGCCTTCCACTCACCCCACATGCAACCCATCCTCGACGACTTCCTGACCATCGCCGAGAGCATCACCTACAACACCCCCCGCACCCCCGTCGTCTCCAACCTCACCGGCACCCTCGCCGACCACGACCAACTCACCTCCCCCCACTACTGGACCCGCCACATCCGCGAAACCGTCCGCTTCGCAGACAGCATCCACACCCTCCACGACCAAGGCATCACCGTCTTCCTCGAAGCCGGCCCCGACCCTGTCCTCAGCGCCATGGGAGCCACCACCGCCCCCGACGCCCTCTTCACCTCCCTCCTCAAGCACGGCCACCCCGAAGACACCACCCTCTACACCGCACTCGCCCACGCCTGGACCCACGGCACGTCAGTCGACTGGGCCGGCACCTTCGACTCCGCCGCTCGCGCCGGCCTCCCCACCTATCCGTTCCAACGCCACCGCTACTGGCTCAACGTGGCGTCGGGCGACAGTTCTGAGGCAGTGGCGGGGCTGGGGCTCGGGGCAGTGCGGCATCCGTTGCTCGGGGCGGCGGTCGAACTAGTGGCCACCGAGGGGCTGTTGCTTACCGGCCGACTGTCGACGCACACCCAGCCCTGGCTCGCCGACCACTCTGTCGGCGGTCGGGTCCTGCTGCCCGGCACCGCCTTCGTCGAGCTGGCTCTCCAGGCCGCCGACCAGTCCGGCGGCGGCGCCCTGGAGGAGCTGACACTGCAGGCGCCGCTGGAGCTGCCCGACGGACATGGCGTACAGCTTCGGCTGACCGTGGACGAGCCGGACGAGACCGGACAGCGTGCGTTGAGTGTGCACTCCCGGTCTGAGGAGGCGGGGGACGGTACGCCGTGGGTGCGCCATGCGACGGGCGTGCTCGGCGCCGCCGATGCCGCTCGGGCCTCCGTGCCGCACTGGGGCCTGGCCTCGTGGCCTCCGCCTGGTGCCACGCCCGTGGACGTCACCGGGCTCTACGACACCTTCGCCGACGCCGGCTATGGCTACGGTCCGGCGTTCCAGGGGGTGCGGGCTGTTTGGCGGCGTGGGGACGAGGTGTTCGCCGAGGTTGCACTCGGTGAGGAATACACGGCCGACGCCGCCGACTACGGCGTGCACCCCGCGTTGCTGGACGCCGCCCTGCACGGAATGCGTCTGGGCGACTTCTTCGGCGAGAACACCGACAGCCAGGTCCGGCTGCCCTTCGCCTGGCGCGGCGTCACACTGTGGGCCGCCGGCGCGTCACAGTTGAGGGTACGGCTCGCTCCGGCCTCCGGAGACGCCGTGTCGGTGACCGTCACCGACACCGCCGGCCGGCCCGTCGCCTCCGTCGACGCACTCGTCACCCGGCCCCTCCAGACCACCACCCTGCCCGGCCGCCAGGACTCCCTGTACCGGGTCGAATGGAACCTCGCCGCTCCGACCTCGGCCCTCACCCCCGCCGACACCTCCGCTCTCGCCGTCATCCACCCCGGGCACCTCGCGCCGGGCTGGAACCCCGGCCACGGCATCCACACCAGCCTCGCCTCCCTCCCACTCGACGACCACGGCCCAGTACCCCAGACCATCATCGTGTCCCTCGCCCACCAGGTCACGCACGACATCCCCGACGACATCCCCACCCTGGCCCGCAAGACCACACACCACGCCCTCCAACTGCTCCAGCACTTCCTCGCCGACGAACGCCTCACCGACTCCCGACTCGTACTGCTCACCCACAACGCCGTCACCACCAGCCCCGGACAACCAGCCCCCGACCTCACAACCGCCCCCCTATGGGGCCTCGTACGATCCGCCCAGTCCGAAAACCCCGGACGATTCCTCCTCCTCGACATCCCCACCGACCAGACCGACCACACCGCAACCTCAACCGCATGGAACACCGTCCCCGCCGCCCTCGCCTGGGCCCACACCCACGACGAACCCCAACTCGCCCTACGCCCCGACGGCATCCACACCCCCCGCCTCACCCACCACAACACCCAACCCACCCCCACCACCCTCCCCCCCTTCGGCACAGGAACCGTCCTCATCACCGGCGGCACCGGCACCCTCGGCTCACTCCTCGCACACCACCTCGTCACCACCCACCACGTCCAACACCTCCACCTCATCAGCCGCCAAGGCCCCCAAGCCCCCAACGCACAACAACTCACCCAAGACCTCACCGCACTCGGCGCACACATCACCATCACCGCCTGCGACGCAACCGACCACAACGCACTCGCCGCCACACTCGACACCATCCCACCCCAACACCCCCTCACCGCCGTCATCCACACCGCAGGCACCCTCCACGACAACCTCACCACCACCCTCACCCCCCACCAACTCGACACCGTCCTACAACCCAAAACCCACGCCGCCTGGAACCTCCACCACCTCACCCAACACCACAACCTCACCACCTTCATCCTCTACTCCTCAGCAGCCGCCACCCTCGGCAGCCCCGGACAAGCCAACTACGCCGCCGCCAACACCTTCCTCGAAGCCCTCGCCACCCACCGCACCAACCAAGGACTCCCCGCACTCGCACTCGCCTGGGGACTCTGGGCCCAAAACACCGGAATGACAGGCCAGTTGAGCGAAACCGAACTGGCGCGGATCGCACGCGGCGGGATGCACGCGCTCTCCGCCTCCGAGGGGCTGGCACTGCTGGACACCGCGCTCGCCGCGTCCGGTGCGGGCGAACCGATGCTGCTTCCCGTCCGGTTGAACCCAGCGGCCATGCGCACTGCCGGTGTGGTGCCGCCGCTGCTGCGCGGGCTGGTCAGGAACCCGGTCCGCAGGGCCCGTGTCGCCGAGCGCGCGGGGGCTGCCTCAACGGTGGGTGAACTCGCGGACCGGCTGACAGAGTTGGGCGAGGACGAGCAGGTGCGGTCACTCACCGAGCTGGTGCGCGGTCAGGTGGCAGCCGTACTCGGCCACGAGTCGCCCGCCGCCGTCGAAGCAGAGCGGACCTTCAACGAACTCGGCTTCGACTCACTCACCTCCGTCGAGCTGCGCAACCAGCTTCAGGCCGCGACCGGGCTCCGCCTCACCGCGACCCTGATCTTCGACCACCCGAGCCCGGCCGTGCTGGCCAGGCATCTGCTCTCCGAACTCCTCGGAAAAACAGAGGAGTTCGCGAGCGGGGTGAGTGGGGTAGGCGGGGTGTCCGTCGCCGACGCCGAGGACCCGATCGTCATCGTCTCGATGAGCTGCCGTTACCCAGGGGGCGTCGACTCTCCAGAGGGCCTGTGGGACCTCGTCGCCGAGGGGCGCGACGCGGTGTCCGGCTTCCCCGCCGACCGAGGCTGGGACGAAGCCATCCACGATCCGGACCCCGATCGCCCCGGCAAGAGCTACAGCACACAGGGCGGGTTCCTGTACGGCGCCGCCGACTTCGACCCCGCGTTCTTCGGCATGTCCCCACGCGAGGCCCTCGCCACCGACCCACAGCAACGGCTCCTGCTGGAGACCTCCTGGGAAGCCGTCGAGCGGGCCGGCATCGACCCCCACACCCTCAAAGGCAGCCGCACCGGCGTCTTCACCGGCGTCATGTACAACGACTACGCCTCCCGCCTCCACACCGCACCCGACGGCTTCGAAGGACACATCGGCAACGGCAGCGCAGGCAGCGTCGCCTCCGGCCGCGTCTCCTACACCCTCGGCCTCGAAGGCCCCGCCGTCACCGTCGACACCGCCTGCTCATCCTCCCTCGTCACCCTCCACCTCGCCGTACAAGCCCTCCGCACCGGCGAATGCACCCTCGCCCTCACCGGCGGCGTCACCGTCATGTCCACCCCGAACACCTTCGTCGAGTACAGCCGTCAGCGGGCGCTGGCCTCCGACGGCCGCTGCAAGGCCTTCTCCGACACCGCCGACGGCACAGGCTGGTCCGAGGGCGCCGGCATGCTGCTGCTGGAACGGCTGTCGGACGCCCGCCGCAACGGCCACCCCGTCCTGGCCGTCATCCGTGGCTCAGCCGTCAACCAGGACGGCGCCTCCAACGGCCTCACCGCCCCCAACGGCCCCTCCCAGCAACGTGTGATCCGCGCCGCCCTCGCCAACGCCGGGCTCTCCACCACCGACATCGACGCCGTCGAAGCGCACGGCACCGGAACGCCCCTCGGCGACCCCATCGAGGCACAGGCGATCCTCGCCACGTACGGTCAGGACCGGGGTGCCGAACAGCCTCTGTATCTGGGCTCGTTGAAGTCCAACATCGGCCACACGCAGGCGGCTGCGGGTGTCGCCGGTGTCATCAAGATGGTCCAGGCGATGCGTCATGGCGTCCTGCCTCGCACCCTCCACGTCGACACACCCTCCACCAAGGTCGACTGGACCGCCGGATCCGTGGAACTCCTCACGGAGGAACGCACCTGGCCGCACAACGACCGGCCACGCCGGGCCGCCGTCTCCGCCTTCGGCGTCAGCGGCACCAACGCCCACATCATCCTCGAACAACCCGAGGAGACCCCTGCGGTCGCCCCCGCCGCCGACACCACCCCGACCGACACCATCGTTCCCGTACTGCTGTCCGCCCGGACAGAGCCCGCCCTGCGCGACCAGGCAGCCCGACTCCTCACCCACCTCGAAGCCGACCCGGCGCTCTCCCCTCTCGACACGGCCTGGACCCTCGCCACCGGCCGTTCCACCTTCACCCACCGCACCACCCACATCGGCAACCGCCAACAACTCCTCACCTCCCTACGCGAGTTCGCGACCGGAGAGACGACGCCCAACACCGTGCAGGGAACGGCGACGAACACCGGCCGAACCGTGTTCGTCTTCCCCGGCCAGGGATCCCAGTGGGTGGGCATGGCCCTCGAACTCATCGACAGCACACCCGTATTCGCGAAGTCCATGAACGAATGCGCCGAAGCCCTCGCCGAGTTCACCGACTGGTCCCTCCACGAAGCCCTCGGCGACCCCACCGCACTGCAACGCGTCGACGTCGTACAACCCGCCACCTGGGCCGTCATGATCTCCCTCGCCGCACTCTGGCGCTCCTACGGCATCCACCCCGACGCCGTCATCGGCCACTCCCAAGGCGAAATCGCCGCCGCCTGCGTCGCAGGAGCCCTCACCCTCCAGGACGCGGCCCGCATCGTCGCCCTGCGCTCCCAGGCCATCGCCCGCAACCTCGCAGGCAACGGCGGCATGACGTCCCTCGCCGTATCCGCAGCCGAAGCAGAGGCCTTGATCGCCCGCTGGGACGGCCGTATCGAGATCGCCGCCACCAACAGCCCCACCAGCACCGTCGTCGCAGGCCAACCCAACGCCCTCGACGCACTCCTGACGGTATGTGAGGAGAACGGCGTACGCGCCCGACGCATCCCCGTCGACTACGCCTCCCACACCACCCACGTCGAACAGATCCAAGACGAACTCGCCCAACTCCTCACCGGCATCCAACCGGTGACCGGCCACATCCCGTGGTACTCCACCCTCGACGGCAACTGGCTCAACGGCCCCGAAGCCGACGCCGCCTACTGGTACCGCAACCTCCGCCGACCCGTCCACTTCCACCAAGCCGTCCAAGCACTCACCGAAGCCGGATACGGCACCTTCATCGAGGTCAGCCCCCACCCCGTCCTCACCCCCAGCATCGAAGACACCACCACCGACACCATCACCACCGGCACACTCCGGCGCAACGACGGCACCCTCACCCGCTTCTGGACCTCCCTCGCCCAGGCCTGGACACACGGCACACCCGTCGACTGGACACACGCCTTCGAAGGCAAGAACGCCACCCGCACCGACCTCCCCACCTACCCCTTCCAGCACCACCGCTACTGGCTCGACACCCCCACCACACCCGACCCCCGCACCGAGCAAACCGTAAACGGAACCGGAGAGTTGGAGGCCGCCTTCTGGGAAGCGGTCGAGCGCGGAGACGTGGGGGCGCTGGCCGAGACTCTGGACGTAGAGGACACCGACGGTGAGTCGTCGCTCGGGGCGCTGTTGCCCGCGCTGTCCTCCTGGCGGCGACAGCAGCGCGCTCGCGCGACGCTCGACGGCTGGCGTTATCGGGTCGTATGGCGGCCGATGGCCGAGTCGCTCGTTCCGGTCGTCCGCCCCGGCACTGCTGGCGCCTGGGTGCTCGTGGTGCCGGGAGGCCCGGCAGAGGACCTGGCCCGCGAGTGGGCCGAGGTCTGCTCGGACGCGCTGGGCGGTGCCGAGGCGGTGACCGTGGTGCGGTGGGACGCCGCCGATGAGGACTTGGCCGGGTTCGTCGGCCGACTGCGCGATGCCGCCGAGGCGGCGCGAAGCCTCACGGACGTACAGAACCCTCAGAACCCTCAGAACGCACGGAACGCACAGAACGCACAGAACGCGTCCACGCAAGGCACCCCCGAACAAGGCGCGCTCACCGGCGTGCTCTCCCTGCTGGCCCTCGACGAAGCCCCGCACCCGGTCCATCCCGAAGTCCCCCGGGGAGTGGCCGGCACCCTGGCCCTGGTGCGGGCGCTCGGTGACAGCGGGCTGGTCGCCCCGCTGTGGCTGGCGACCCGGGGCGCGGTGTCCACCGGCGGTGAGCCCGTGGCGGTCAGTCCCGCGCAGGCTCAGGTGTGGGGGCTCGGCAGGGTGGCGAGCCTGGAACACCCGGACCGTTGGGGCGGGTTGATCGATCTGCCGTCGGTCACCGACGCGCGTACGGCCGCCCGTACGACCGCCCGGTTGCGGGCCGTGCTCACGGCAGCGGTCCCAAACACGTCCGGTGCGCCGACCGGGCTCGGGGCCGAGGATCAGGTCGCGGTGCGGGACTCCGGGCTGTTCGCGCGCCGTCTGGTGCCCGCGCCGCTGGGCGGGCAGCGGGCCGTGCGGGAGTGGAAGCCGCAGGGAACAGTGCTGATCACCGGCGGCACCGGGGGCATCGGCGGCCGGGTCGCCCGGCGGCTTGCGCAGAGCGGTGCCGGGCATCTGGTGCTGACCAGCAGGCGTGGGCTCGCGGCTCCCGGCGCGGAGGAACTGGCCGCCGAGCTGACCGCCACAGGGGTACGGGTCACGGTCGCCGCGTGCGACGTGGCCGACCGGGTCGCCGTGGCGGCGCTGCTGGCAGAGCTGGACGCCGACGGCACTCCCGTGCGCGCGGTCTTCCACGCGGCCGGGGTCGCCGAGAGCGTGCCGCTCGCCGACACGGACCTGGCCACACTGGCACGGCACACCGCTGCCAAGGCCGCCGGCGCGGACCACCTCGACGCGTTGCTCGGGGACCGTGAACTGGACGCCTTCGTGCTGTTCTCCTCCAACGCCGGGGTGTGGGGCGGCGGCGGGCAGGGCGCCTATGCCGCTGCCAACGCCCACCTCGACGCCCTGGCCGAGCGGCGCCGGGCGGCAGGCCGTACCGCCACTTCGGTGGCGTGGGGCGCCTGGGCCGGTGACGGCATGCTGGCCGACGAGGCCGCGGCTGCGCATCTGCGCCGCCGGGGCGTCCTCGCCATGGACCCCGAGTACGCCCTCGAAGCACTCGGGCAGGTGCTGGACCACGACGAGCTGCTCACCGTGGTGGCCGACGTGGACTGGGCGCGGTTCGCCCCGGGCTTCGCCGCGCTCCGCGCTCGGCCGCTGCTGGCCGAAGTACCCGCCGCCCGGGCCGCGTTGAGCGGCCGCGACGCGGAGAACACTGAGCGCGCTGCGGGCGGTGCCGTGGAAGGCCCCGGCCCCGGCCCGGAGTCGCTGCGCGAGCGGCTCGTGGGGCTGAGTGGTACCCGCCGGAACGCCGCTCTGCTCGAACTCGTCCGCAAGACGGCCGCCGCCGAGCTGGGGCACAGCAGGCAGGACTCGGTCGGCGCGGTCCAGGCGTTCCGGGAGCTGGGCTTCGACTCGCTGATGGCCGTCGGGTTCCGCAACCGACTGCGCAAGGCGACCGGTCTCGACCTGCCCACCTCGCTGGTCTTCGACCATCCGACGCCCACGGCGGTCGCGGCACATCTGCACAGTGAACTGTTCGCAGCGGGCGGCTTGGCCACGGACTCATCGGACCAATCCGGCTCCGACGTGGAAATGCTGGGCGAGTTGGACCTGCTGGCGGCCCGGGTGCTGGCGCCGGCCGCCGTCAGCCGACTCACCGGGGAGGAGGGGCTGAGGGCCGAGGTCACCGCCCGGCTCCAGAGCCTGCTGGCCCAACTCGAAGGATTTGGCGCCGCTGCGGCGGGCGGCGACACCGGGGCCGGCGCGCACAGCGACGTCACGGGCATCGAGGAGGAACTCGAACAGCTCGGTGCGGCGACCGATGACGATCTCTTCGGTTTCATCGACCGGGAGTTCGGCGCGAACCCGGATTCCGCCGACGAGCCGGGCACCCCATGACGGCGGCGGTCCCACCCGCGTCCGGCACCCCATCGAAGCAGGCAGGTCCAAGGAAAATGGCGAACGAAGAGAAGCTCCGGGAATACCTCCAGCGGATGACGGCCGATCTGTACCGGACACGGCAGCGCCTGCTCGACCAGGAGGCCGCCGAGCGCGAGCCCCTCGCGATCGTCTCCATGAGCTGCCGCTTCCCCGGAGGGGTCCACACGCCCGAGGACCTCTGGCGACTCCTGCTCGACGGGACCGACGCCGTCGCCGAGTTCCCCGCCGACCGGGGCTGGGACCTGGAGGCGCTCTACGACCCCGACCGGGCCACTGCTCGGCCCGGCACGACGTACGCCCGCGAAGGCGGATTCCTTTACGACGCCGGGGATTTCGACGCCGGGTTCTTCGGGATCTCCCCGCGTGAGGCGCTCGCGATGGACCCTCAGCAGCGGCTGCTGCTGGAGACCGGCTGGGAGGCGCTGGAGCGGGCCGGGATCGATCCGCAGACGCTGAAGGGCAGCCCTACCGGTGTGTTCATCGGCGGTTCGGGCACCGGCTACGCGGGCCACGCCGAGGACGTGCCCGACGACGTACAGGGCTATCTGCTCACCGGCGGCGGAGGCGCCGTCATGTCCGGCCGCCTCTCCTACGTCCTCGGGCTCGAAGGCCCGGCGGTCACCATCGACACCGCCTGCTCCTCCTCCCTCGTCGCCCTTCACCTCGCGGCACACTCCCTGCGCCGCAAGGAGTGCACGCTCGCGCTCGTCGGCGGGGTCTCCGTGATGTCCACCCCGGTCGCTTTCGTGGAGTTCAGCCGCCAGCGCGGCCTGGCGTCCGACGGCCGCTGCAAGCCGTTCGCAGAAGCGGCCGACGGCACCGGATGGGGCGAAGGAGTCGGCGTACTCCTGCTGGAACGCCTCTCCGACGCCCAACGCAACGGCCACCCCATCCTGGCAGTCGTACGAGGCTCCGCCGTCAACCAGGACGGCGCCTCCAACGGCCTCACCGCCCCCAACGGCCCCTCCCAACAACGCGTCATCCGCGCCGCCCTCGCCAACGCCGGACTCACCACCACCGACATCGACGCCGTCGAAGCACACGGCACCGGCACCACCCTCGGCGACCCCATCGAAGCCCAAGCCATCCTCGCCACCTACGGCCAGGGCCGTCCGGCCGAACAGCCCCTGTGGCTCGGCTCGTTGAAGTCCAACATCGGCCACACCGCAGCGGCCTCGGGCGCTGCCGGACTCATCAAGACCGTACTGTCCCTGCGGAATGGGGTACTGCCGCGCACCCTGCACGTGGACGAGCCGACCCGGCAGGTGAACTGGGCTTCCGGCGCGGTGGAACTCCTCACCGCGGCCCAGGCGTGGCCGGTGGTCGAGAGCCGTCCGCGGCGGGCGGGTGTGTCGTCTTTCGGGGTGAGCGGGACGAACGCCCATGTGATCCTGGAGGAAGCGCCCACGTCTCCCGCGGAAGAGCCGGAAGCACCGGCATCTGGTGTGCGGCCCTGGATCCTGTCCGCCCGCAGCACGACCGCCCTGCGGGAACAGGCGGCCCGACTCCTGGCCCACGGCGTCGACACCCTCTCCCCCGCCGACGTCGGCTGGTCACTCGCCTCAGGACGCACCGCCTTCTCGCACCGCGCGGCGGTGATCGGCGAAGGACGCGAACTGCTCGACGGACTGCACGCGTTGGCCCTCGGGAATACCGCTCCCACTCTGGTCACCGGCACGGCGTCCGAAGGCCTGCTGGCGGTTGTCTTCTCGGGGCAGGGGTCGCAACGGGCCGGTATGGGGCGGGAGTTGTACGACCGCTTCCCCGTCTACGCCACCGCCTTCGACGAAGTCTGCGCTGCGCTGGACGCCGAACTGGCCGGACACGTCGACCGATCCGTGCGGGACGCCGTCTTCACAGACGACCCCGATGACTCCGACGGCGCACTCGACCGTACGGTCTTCACCCAGACCGCGCTGTTCGCCGTGGAAGTCGCCCTCTACCGCCTCACCGAATCCTGGGGCATACACCCCGACATCCTCGCCGGGCACTCCCTCGGCGAACTCACCGCCGCACACATCGCCGGCATCTGGACCCTCCCCGACGCCGCACGCCTCGTCGCCGCACGCGCCCGCCTCATGCAAAGCCTCCCCACACGCGGCGCGATGATCGCCCTCGAAGCCACCGAAGAGGAAGTCACCCCCCACCTCACACCCAACGTCAGCATCGCCGCCGTCAACGGGCCACACTCCGTGGTGATTTCCGGCGACGAACACGACACCACCGCCATCGCCATCGCCTTCAAGACCCAGAAGCGCCGCGTCAAACACCTCCGCGTCTCACACGCCTTCCACTCACCCCACATGCAGCCCATCCTCGACGACTTCCTGACCATCGCCGAGAGCATCACCTACAACACCCCCCGCACCCCCGTCGTCTCCAACCTCACCGGCACCCTCGCCGACCACGACCAACTCACCTCCCCCCACTACTGGACCCGCCACATCCGCGAAACCGTCCGCTTCGCAGACAGCATCCACACCCTCCACGACCAAGGCATCACCGTCGCCCTGGAACTCGGCCCCGACGCCGTTCTCAGCAGCCTCGCAGCCGACAACAACACCCCCATCACCTTCACCCCCCTACTGCGCTCCGGACGCACCGAAGCCCAAGCGCTCCTCACCGGCCTCGCCCAGGCATGGACCCACGGCACACCCCTCGACTGGACCCGCCTCCACAACGGCACCAAACCCACCCGCATCGACCTCCCCACCTACCCCTTCCAGCACCAGCGCTACTGGCTGAACGCGGTCACCACCGGCACCCCGGCCGCCACCAGCCTCGGTCTCGGCCCCGCCGAACACCCCTTGCTCGGTGCGGCGGTCGAACTGGCTGAGGGGGAAGGGCTGTTGCTCACGGGACGGCTGTCGGTCCGGACGCACCCCTGGCTCGCCGACCACGCCGTCGGTACAGCCGTACTGCTGCCCGGCACCGCCTTCGTCGAACTGGCGGTGCGGGCCGGGGACCAGGCCGGCTGCGCGACGGTGGACGAGCTGACCATCCACGCCCCGCTGCTCCTGCCCGAGCGGGTCGGAGTACAGGTGCAGCTCACGGTCGGCAAGGCTGGTGCCTCCGGTCACCGTGCGCTCGCCGTGCACTCCCGGCCGGAAGAGGCGGGGGACGGTACGCCGTGGCTGTGCCACGCGACGGGCGTGCTGGCCACTGCCGACGCCGTCCAGGCAGCCGCGCCGGACTGGGACCTGGCCGCATGGCCTCCGGCCGACGCCGCACCCGTCGACGTCACCGGGCTCTACGACACCTTCACCGACGCCGGCTATGACTACGGCCCGGCGTTCCAGGGGCTGCGGGCCGCCTGGCGGCGCGGGGACGGCGAGGTGTTCGCCGAAGTCGCCCTCGACGAGGAGCACACGGCGGACGCGGCCGGTTTCGGCCTGCACCCGGCGCTGCTGGACGCCGCCCTGCACGCTCTGGGGCTCGAAGCCATCTCCGGAGCGTCCGGCACTGGCCAGGCCCGGCTGCCGTTCGCCTGGCGCGGGGTGACCCTCCACGCGAGCGGCGCCGCTTCCCTGCGGGTCGCCCTGACACCGGCGGCCGACGGCACGGACGCGGTGACGGTGCGGCTGGCCGACGCCGACGGGCGGCCCGTGGCCACCGTGGACGCGCTGGTCATGCGACCTGTCGACCTTGCGCAGTTGTCGGGTACGCCCACCGACTCCCTGTTCTTCGTCGAGTGGAGCGAGGCCGACACCCTCGAGGCCGGCTCCTCTTCCGACACGGCCTCCGACGCAGCTTCCGACACGGCTTCGGACGCTGCGGACTGGGTGCTGGTCGAGCAGGATCCCGTGCAGTGGCTCGCGGACCTCGCTCGTGATGCCGTAGTGCCGCCCACTGTCGCCGTCAGCGTCCGAGCACCGGCCGACGCTCAGGACGACGTGCCTTCCGCCGCCGGTGCCGTACTCCACGGAGTACTGGATCTGCTCCGTTCCTGGCTCGCCGACGCGCGCTGCGCCGAATCGAGGCTGGCGATCGTCACCGTGGGGGCGGTCATGGACACGGCCGACCCCGTCGTCGCTCCCGTGTGGGGCCTGGTGCGGTCGGCCCAGTCCGAGAACCCCGGCCGGTTCCTTCTCCTCGATCAGGACGATCGCTCGGAGTCCCGGGACCACCTCGCCGCCGCCCTCCAGTGGGCCCAGGCCCAGGACGAACCACAGACAGCCCTACGGGCGGGCCGGATCCACGTACCCCGGCTCGCGCCCGCCGCCACAGAGCCAAAGGCAGAGGCAGAGGCAACCGGGCAGGACACGGTGTTCGGCACCTTCGGCGCGGGAACCGTGCTGATCACCGGCGGCACCGGCACCCTCGGCTCACTCCTCGCACACCACCTCGTCACCACCCACCACGTCCAACACCTCCACCTCATCAGCCGCCAAGGCCCCCAAGCCCCCAACGCACAACAACTCACCCAAGACCTCACCGCACTCGGCGCACACATCACCATCACCGCCTGCGACGCAACCGACCACAACGCACTCGCCGCCACACTCGACACCATCCCACCCCACCACCCCCTCACCGCCGTCATCCACACCGCAGGCACCCTCCACGACAACCTCACCACCACCCTCACCCCCCACCAACTCGACACCGTCCTACAACCCAAAACCCACGCCGCCTGGAACCTCCACCACCTCACCCAACACCACAACCTCACCACCTTCATCCTCTACTCCTCAGCAGCCGCCACCCTCGGCAGCCCCGGACAAGCCAACTACGCCGCCGCCAACACCTTCCTCGAAGCCCTCGCCACCCACCGCACCAACCAAGGACTCCCCGCACTCGCACTCGCCTGGGGACTCTGGGCCCAAAACACCGGAATGACAGGCCAGTTGAGCGAAACCGACCTCGCCAGGATGAAGCGCGGTGGCGTGGCTCCGCTGGAGACGTCGAAGGCGCTCGCACTGTTCGACGCAGGTCTGCGCAGCGACCGTCCGGTCCTGCTGCCGGTCCAGTTCGACAACTCCGCGCTGCTCCGCCCCGCGAACGCTCAGGCTCCGGTGCCCCCACTGCTCCGAGGACTGGTACGGGGGCCGGCCCGCCGCGCCGTGGCGGCGTCCGGCGGCGCGCCCGTCGGCGAACCCGGCACCGCCGAGACGCTGTTGGCCAAGCTGGCCGGGATGCGCCCCGGTGACCGGGACAGCGCGCTGCTGGATCTGGTCCGCTCCCACGCCGCCGCCGTCCTCGGCCACTCCGGTCCCAGCGCGGTCGAGCCCGGCCAGGGCTTCCTGGAGGTCGGCTTCGACTCGCTCACCGCCGTCGAGTTCCGCAACCGGCTGGCCGCCGTGACCGGACTGCGTCTGCCGACCACGCTGGTCTTCGACCACCCCACCCCCACGGCACTGGCCGGCTTCCTGCGCGCCCAGCTCAGTACAGACACGGACAGCGACCCGATGGCGAGGATCGCCGTCCAGCTCGACCAACTGGAGCAGACGGTGGCGGAGTTGGCGGAGCTGACCGCCGACGACCTGGACCGGATGACCGTCCTCGTACGGATGAAGTCCATTCTGGCCGCCCTGTCCGGCCCTTCCGCGACGGCCGGCGGCGACGGAGCCGACGCCCGGACCGGCGAGGAGAGCGACGACCTGGCCTCCGCATCGGACGACGAACTGTTCAGCGCCCTGGAAAACGAGCTGAGGAAATCGTGACCATGACCAACGAGGACAAGCTCCGCTCCTACCTCAAGCTCGCGACCACGGACCTGCGCCAGGCCCGCCGACAACTGGAGGAGTTGGAGGCCAAGGAGCGCGACCCCATCGCGATCGTGGGTATGGCCTGCCGTTACCCCGGCGGGGTCCGCACCCCGGAGGACCTGTGGGATCTGGTCGCCGAAGGACGCGACGCGGTCTCCGAGTTCCCCACCGACCGAGGCTGGGACACCGAACACCTCTACCACCCCGACCCCGACCGCCCCGGCCACAGCTACGTCCGCGAAGGCGGATTCCTCTACGGCGCCGCCGACTTCGACCCCGCGTTCTTCAACCTCTCCCCACGCGAAGCCCTCGCCACCGACCCACAGCAACGGCTCCTGCTGGAGACCTCCTGGGAAGCCGTCGAGCGGGCCGGCATCGACCCGCACTCGCTGAAAGGCAGCCGCACCGGCGTCTTCACCGGCGTCATGTACAACGACTACGCCTCCCGCCTCCACACCGCACCCGACGGCTTCGAAGGACACATCGGCAACGGCAGCGCAGGCAGCGTCGCCTCCGGCCGCGTCTCCTACACCCTCGGCCTCGAAGGCCCCGCCGTCACCGTCGACACCGCCTGCTCATCCTCCCTCGTCACCCTCCACCTCGCCGTACAAGCCCTCCGCACCGGCGAATGCACCCTCGCCCTCACCGGCGGCGTCACCGTCATGTCCTCCCCCACGATCTTCATCGAGTTCAGCCGCCTGCGCGGCCTCGCGGTGGACGGCCGCTGCAAGGCGTTCTCGGAAACGGCCGACGGGACGGGCTGGTCCGAAGGCGTCGGCATGCTCCTCCTGGAGCGCCTGTCCGACGCCCAACGCAACGGCCACCCCGTCCTGGCCGTCATCCGCGGCTCGGCCCTCAACCAGGATGGCGCCAGCAGCGGGCTCACCGCCCCGAACGGCCCTTCGCAGCAGCGCGTCATCCGCGCCGCCCTCGCCAATGCCGGACTGTCGGCGGCGGACGTGGACGCCGTCGAGGCCCACGGCACCGGAACGCCCCTGGGCGACCCCATCGAGGCACAGGCGATCCTCGCCACGTACGGGCAGGGCCGGGGTGCCGAACCGCCTGTCTACCTCGGTTCGTTGAAGTCCAACGTCGGCCACACACAGGCGGCTGCGGGCGTCGCGGGCGTCATCAAGATGGTCCAGGCGATACGTCACGGCGTCCTGCCACGCACCCTCCACGTCGACACGCCGTCCACCAAGGTCGACTGGACCGCCGGGTCGGTGGAACTTCTGACGGAGGAACGCACCTGGCCACTCGCCGACCGACCGCGCCGGGCCGCCGTCTCCGCCTTCGGCGTCAGCGGCACCAACGCCCACGTCATCCTCGAACAGGCCGAGCAGACCCCACTCCAGCCCGGAACGTACAACGCCCCGGTCCCCTTGCCGGTCTCGGCCCGGGACGCTCCCGCCCTGCGCGCGCACGCCGCCGCCCTGCTGCACCGCCTCACGGCGGCCCCTCAGCTCTCGACCGGCGACGTCGGCTGGTCGCTCGCTTCCGGCCGTACGCCCTTCGAACAGCGCGCCGTCCTCATCGGTGACCGCAGCCAACTCCTCGACGGGCTCCAGGCTTTGGCCGCAGGGCAGCCCACGGCACACGCTGTCGAAGGACAGGCCGCCAGCCCCGGGCGGACCGTGTTCGTCTTCCCCGGCCAGGGCTCGCAATGGGTGGGCATGGCCCTCGAACTCATCGACAGTGCACCCGTGTTCGCGGAGTCCATGAACAAATGCGCCCAGGCACTGGCCGAGTTCACCGACTGGTCCCTCCACAACGCCCTCGCCGACCCCGAAGCACTGCAACGCGTCGACGTCGTACAACCCGCCACCTGGGCCGTCATGATCTCCCTCGCCGCACTCTGGCGCTCCTACGGCATCCACCCCCACGCCGTCATCGGCCACTCCCAAGGCGAAATCGCCGCCGCCTGCGTCGCAGGAGCCCTCACCCTCCAGGACGCGGCCCGCATCGTCGCCCTGCGCTCCCAGGCCATCGCCCGCAACCTCGCAGGCAACGGCGGCATGACATCCCTCGCCGTATCCGCAGCCGAAGCAGGGGCCTTGATCGCCCGCTGGGACGGACGCATCGAGATCGCCGCCACCAACAGCCCCACCAGCACCGTCGTCGCAGGCCAACCCAACGCCCTCGACGAACTCCTCACGATGTGCGAGACAGACGGAGTACGCGCCCGCCGCATCCCCGTCGACTACGCCTCCCACACCACCCACGTCGAACAGATCGAACACGAACTCGCCCGGGTACTGGCCAGCGTCACCCCCACCGACACCCACATCCCGTGGTACTCCACCGTCGACGGCAACTGGCTCAACGGCCCCGAAGCCAACGCCGCCTACTGGTACCGCAACCTCCGCCAACCCGTCCACTTCCACCAAGCCATAGCGGGCCTCGCCGAACAGGGCTACAGCACCTTCATCGAGACCAGCCCCCACCCCGTCCTCACCCCCAGCATCGAAGACACCACCACCGACACCATCACCACCGGCACACTCCGGCGCAACGACGGCACCCTCACCCGCTTCTGGACCTCCCTCGCCCAGGCCTGGACACACGGCACACCCGTCGACTGGACACACGCCTTCGAGGGCACCAAAGCCACCCGCACCGACCTCCCCACCTACCCCTTCCAACACCACCGCTACTGGCTCGACGCCCCCACTGCACCCGCCCGACCCGAGCAGCCCGCGACCGACGTCGACACCCGCTTCTGGGAAACCGTCGAAGGCGAAGACCTCACCGCCATCGAGCAGGCCTTCGCCATTTCGGCAGACCAGCCCTTCCGGACCGTCCTCCCCGCACTGTCCACCTGGCGACAGCAGCAGCGGGAAGAGTCACTGGTAGCGAGCTGGCAGTACCGGGTCGGCTGGCAGCGCATGGCGGACGTCAGCAACCCGGGCCGACTGGACGGCACTTGGCTGGTCGTTCGATGGGCAGGGGAAGCGGCTGACGCCGAGGCGATGGCAACGGTCGAAGCCGCGCTCAAGGTCGGGGGCGCCGACAAGGTCGTATGGGAAGTGGATCCGAAGACGATCGACCGTGCTGTGTGGGCGGAGCAACTCACCCACACCCTCAACACCACCACCCACCTCACCGGCATCATCTCCCTCCTCGCCTTCACACCCCAAAACCCCCACACCACCACCCCCGAGGCCGGACCCGCACTCACCGCCACCCTCACCCTCACCCAAACCCTCACCGACACCCAAACCCACAACCCCACACCCCTGTGGTGCATCACCCAAAACGCCGTCACCACCGGACACGACAACGACGGACACCCCAACCCCCACCACGCCCAAATCTGGGGACTCGGCCGCACCACCGCCCTCGAACACCCCCAACACTGGGCCGCACTCATCGACCTCCCCACCACCCACACCAGCACCACCGCCCAAGCCCTCGCCACACTCCTCACCAACACCACCCACGAAGACCAGACAGCCATCCGCACCACCCACACCTACGCCCGCCGCCTCCACCACCACACACCCACCACAACCCCACACCCCACCACCCTCCCCTCCTCCGCACTCCGCAACTGGAACCCCAACGGCACCGTCCTCATCACCGGCGGCACCGGAGCCCTCGGCACCCACCTCACCCACTGGCTCACCCACCACGGCATCCACCACATCCACCTCGCCAGCCGACAAGGACCCAACACCCCCGGCAACACCCAACTCACCCAACAACTCGCCCAACAAGGAACCCACCTCACCACCACCGCCTGCGACATCACCAACCCCCAACAACTCACCCAACTCCTCAACTCCATCCCACCCCAACACCCCCTCACCGCCATCATCCACACCGCAGGCACCCTCCACGACACCACCCTCACCAACCAAACCCCCACCCACCTCACCACCACCCACGCCCCCAAAGCCCACGCCGCCACCCTCCTCCACCACCACACCCAACACCACAACCTCAACGCCTTCATCCTCTTCTCCAGCGCAGCCGCCACCCTCGGCAGCACAGCCCAAGCCAACTACGCCGCCGCCAACGCCCACCTCGACGCCCTCGCCACCCACCGCCACACCCAAGGACTCCCCGCCACCTCCATCGCCTGGGGACGCTGGGCCGGAAACGGACTCGCCGACGAAGAGAAGCGAAGCCGTTGGCTGGAGCGCGGTGGGCTGCGGGGCATGGATCCCGAGCGCGCGCTCCTCGCGTTGGAACAGGCACTGGCCCGGGACGAGCCCTGTGTCACCATCGCGGACATCGACTGGGAGCGTTTCACGCCGTCCTTCACCTCGGTCAGGCCCGCCCCCCTGCTCGCCGAGATACCGGAGGCCCAGCGCGCGCTGGCCAAGGCCGCCGTCGTGAGCCCGGGTGACGGGGCGAAGGCGGACGCTGCGGACGAACTGCGGAGCCGGCTGGCAGGGCTCTCCGCCACCGAGCAGGACCGGGCGCTGCGGGAACTGGTCGGTACGCACGCCTCGTTGGTGCTGGGGCACGAGAACGCCGGGCCGCTCTCCGTGGGCCGGTCCTTCCGGGAGCTGGGCTTCGACTCCCTCACCGCCGTCGAACTCCGCAACCGTATGCAGATCGCGACCGGGCTCACGCTGCCCACCACCCTCGTCTTCGACCACCCCACGCCGGGCGCGCTCGCCGAGCTCCTCCGGACCGAGCTGTGCCCCGATGACGCTGGTGGAGACGATGTCTCCGACAGTTCGGGCGGCTCGGGCGGCTCCCGGGAGGCCCGGATCCGCGCGGCGCTGGCGACCGTCCCGCTGGCCACGCTGCGGGACGCCGGGCTGCTGGAGATGCTGCTCAAACTCGCCGGTTCACACGAAGAGGCCCGCGCCGAGGCTGCGGCAACGGACGCACAGCAGGAGACCGGAGGCGCGCAGGACCCGGAAGGGACGAGCCCGGAGGCCTCGATCGACTCCATGGACGGCGAGGATCTGCTCCGGCTGGCGTTCGGCGACTCCGATCTGCCCGATCTGTGATCTCCCCCAGCCGCTCCCACGCGCCCACCCCGTGAACTACCTGCCCCCCAGGCTCCCTCCGCGTCCCCCGCGTCCCGTCGCATCCGCGTCTGAAACGGATTTCCCATCATGAAAGACTCGTCCGACAAGTACATCGAAGCGCTGCGACTCTCCCTCAAGGAGACCGATCGGCTGCGCCGGGAGAACCGTCAGCTCGCGGCGGCAGCGCGAGAGCCGATCGCCATCATCGGGATGAGCTGCCGCTTCCCGGGCGGGGTGCGCTCCCCCGAGGACCTGTGGCGGCTGCTCGCCGACGGCACGGACGCGGTGTCCGGCTTCCCCACCGACCGGGGCTGGGATCTGGCTTCGCTGTACGACCCGGACCCGACGAGCCAGGGCAAGACCTACGTCCGCGAGGGCGGGTTCCTGCACGACGCCCCGGACTTCGACGCCGCGTTCTTCGGGATCTCCCCGCGTGAGGCGCTCGCGATGGACCCCCAGCAGCGGCTACTGCTGGAGACCGGCTGGGAGGCACTCGAGCGGGCCGGGATCGACCCGCACTCGTTGCGCGGCAGCCGCACCGGTGTGTTCGCCGGGACCAACGGCCAGGACTACATCTCGCTGGTGGACGAGAGCCCCGAGGGCGTTGAGGGCTACCTCGCGATCGGCAGCGCGGCGAGTGTGGTGTCGGGTCGGCTGTCGTACACCTTCGGCCTCGAAGGCCCGGCGGTCACCGTCGACACCGCCTGCTCCTCCTCCCTCGTCACCCTGCATCTCGCCGCCCAGGCCCTGCGCGCCGACGAGTGCTCCCTCGCACTCGCCGGCGGCGTGACCGTCATGTCGGCCCCCGGTCTGTTCGTGGAGTTCTCCCGGCAGGGCGCGCTCTCCCCGGACGGGCGGTGCAAGGCGTTCGCCGAGGCGGCGGACGGCACCGGCTGGTCCGAGGGTGCCGGCATGCTGCTGCTGGAGCGACTGTCCGACGCCCAACGCAACGGCCACCCCGTCCTCGCCGTACTCCGCGGCTCCGCCGTCAACCAGGACGGCGCCTCCAACGGCCTCACCGCCCCCAACGGCCCCTCCCAACAACGCGTCATCCGCGCCGCCCTCGCCAACGCCCGCCTCGTGGGCTCGGACGTCGACGCGGTCGAGGCACACGGCACGGGTACGACGCTCGGCGACCCGATCGAGGCACAGGCCCTGCTCGCCACCTACGGTCAGGACCGTCCGGCCCAACAGCCGCTGTATCTCGGCTCGTTGAAGTCCAACATCGGCCACACCCAAGCCGCCGCAGGCGTCGCCGGCGTCATCAAAATGATCCAGGCCATGCACAACGGCCTCCTCCCCCGCACCCTCCACATCGACCAGCCCTCCTCAAAAGTGAACTGGTCCAGCGGCACCGTGCAACTCCTCACCGAACAACGAGAATGGCCCCGCCCCGACGACCGGCCCCGCCGGGCGGGAGTCTCATCGTTCGGCGTCAGCGGCACCAACGCCCACGTCATCCTGGAGGAAGCACCTCCGACATCCCCGGCACCCTCCGAAAACCCGGACGCACCCGCACCCGAAGGCGTACTGCCCTGGATCCTCTCCGCCCGCAGCGCCACCGCCCTACGCGACCAGGCCGCCCAACTCCTCACCCACGGCGTCGACACCCTCTCCCCCACCGACGTCGGCTGGTCACTCGCCTCAGGACGCGCCGCCTTCGAACACCGCGCGGTGGCGATCGGGGACCCCGGCCAGCTCCGCCACGGCCTCGAGGCGCTCGCACAGGGCACGACCGCGCCCTCCTTGATCACCGGCACGCTCCAGAGCAACGGCGCCGTCGAGAGCCGACTGGCCGTTCTCTTCTCGGGGCAGGGGTCGCAACGGGCCGGTATGGGGCGGGAGTTGTACGACCGCTTCCCCGTCTACGCCGCTGCCTTCGACGAGGTCTGCGCCGCGCTGGACGCCGAACTGGCCGGACACGTCGACCGGTCCGTACGCGACGCCGTCTTCACAGACCAGCCCGATGTCTCCGACGGTGTACTCGACCGTACGGTCTTCACCCAGACCGCGCTGTTCGCCGTGGAAGTCGCCCTCTACCGCCTCACCGAATCCTGGGGCATACACCCCGACATCCTCGCCGGGCACTCCCTCGGCGAACTCACCGCCGCACACATCGCCGGCATCTGGACCCTCCCCGACGCCGCACGCCTCGTCGCCGCACGCGCCCGCCTCATGCAAAGCCTCCCCACACGCGGCGCGATGATCGCCCTCGAAGCCACCGAGGAAGAGGTCACCCCCCACCTCACACCCAACGTCAGCATCGCCGCCGTCAACGGGCCACACTCCGTGGTGATTTCCGGCGACGAACACGACACCACCGCCATCGCCAAGGACTTCAAGACCCAGAAGCGCCGCGTCAAACACCTCCGCGTCTCACACGCCTTCCACTCACCCCACATGCAGCCCATCCTCGACGACTTCCTGACCATCGCCGAGAGCATCACCTACAACACCCCCCGCACCCCCGTCGTCTCCAACCTCACCGGCACCCTCGCCGACCACGACCAACTCACCTCCCCCCACTACTGGACCCGCCACATCCGCGAAACCGTCCGCTTCGCAGACAGCATCCACACCCTCCACGACCAAGGCATCACCGTCTTCCTCGAAGCCGGCCCCGACCCTGTCCTCAGCACCATGGGAGCCACCACCGCCCCCGACGCCCTCTTCACCTCCCTCCTCAAGCACGGCCACCCCGAAGACACCACCCTCTACACCGCCCTCGCCCACGCCTGGACCCACGGCACGTCAGTCGACTGGGCGGCCGCATACGGCAACAGCGACCACGCCCTCGTAGACCTCCCCACCTACCCCTTCCAGCGCCACCGTTACTGGCTCCGCCCGGCAGACGTACCGTCCGCCGATCGCCCCGACGCAGAACCCCTGTTCACGGTGGACTGGGTACCGCTGGCGCCGCCGACACCGTCGGCGGAAATCTCGTCGGAGGACCTGGAGTGGGCGTACCACGCGGAGCTGACAACCGACGGGCCTCTCCCTCCCCTGGTCCTGCTCGAGATGAACCCAGGTCCCGAAGAGGCCGAGGCCGAAGAGCCCGTAGGGGCAGAAGGGGCAGAAGAGCGGGCACTCCCCTTCCCCGACCGCGTACGGCTGGCCGGTGAACGAGCCCTCGCTCTGCTCCAGGGCTGGCTGGCGGACCCCCGTGCCGAGGCGTCGCTGCTGGCTGTGGCCCTGGTCGCGGAGGACCCGTACGCCGAGCTGGTGGCCCAGAGCATCAGTGGACTGGTGCGTTCGGCGCAGACGGAGCACCCGGGACGCTTCGTCCTGGTGGAGAGCGACACCGTGCTCGACGCGGATGCTCTCCGCCGGGCCGTGGCCTCCGGAGAGCCTCGGGTCGCCCTCCGTGCGGGCCAGGTCGTCGTCCCCCGGCTGTGGGAGCTGCCGAGGCCGGCCGGCGCTCCCGTCCTCCCGGATCTCTCCGGTCCGGATGGTGGCGTGGTCCTGCTGACCGGTGCCACCGGTGGCCTCGGCCCGCTGGTCGCCCGGCACCTGGTCGCCGCGTACGGGGTGACCGAGTTGTTGGTGCTCTCCCGTACCGTGCCGGTCGGCGCGGAGTCGGTTCCGGAGTGGGTCGAGGGACTGACGGCCGACGGGACCGTGCGGGTGCGCAGGGTCGCTGCCGATGTGGCGGACCGGGAGGCGCTGGCCGAGGTCGTCGCGTCCGTCGCCGATCGGCTGACCGCCGTGGTGCACGTGGCGGGCGTGGTGGACGACGGTACGGTCACCGCGCTGGACGGACCGCGCTGGCATTCCGTGCTGCGTCCCAAGGTGGACGGGGCCTGGCATCTGCACGAGCTGACGGCGGATCTGGACCTGCGCGCGTTCGTGCTGTTCTCGGGGGCGGCCGCGACCTTCGGCAGCGCGGGGCAGGGCAACTACGCCGCCGCCAACGCGTTCCTCGACGCCCTCGCCGCGCACCGGCACGCGCTGGGGCTGCCCGCGGTGTCGCTGGCATGGGGGCTGTGGGAGGAGTCCCGGGGCATGGGCGGGCGGCTGGGCGCGAACGATCTGGCCCGGATGGCCCGGGGCCATGTGCTGCCGCTGACCGCCGAGCGGGGGCTCGCCCTGTTCGACGCCGGTCTCGCCGCCGGCCGCCCGGTCGTCGTACCGGTCCGGCTCGACCTGCCCGCCCTGCGGGCGGCGTTTTCGACCGGCGAGGCGGCCGGCGTCGTACCGCCGCTGTTGCGGGAACTCGTCCGTACGGCGGCTCCGGCGAGCCCCGGCACCGTGCGGCCCACCGATCCGCAATCCACCGAAACCGCCAGCTCTGCCGACACCATCGACACGTTCGCCCACCGGCTCGCCGCGCTCTCCCCCGCCGATCGGCGCAAGCAGTTGCTGGACCTGGTCTGCGGAAGTGCGGGTGCGGTGCTCGGCTTCGCCGGGGCCGAGGCGGTGGATCCGCATCAGCCGTTCAAGAGCGCCGGGTTCGACTCACTGACCGCCGTCGAACTGCGCAACCGGCTGACCGCCGCCACCGGCAGCCCCCTCCCCGCGACCCTGATCTTCGACTACGCGACCCCCACCGCGCTCGCCGACCACCTCTGGGACAGCATCGGCTCCCTGCTCGACGCGTCCGTCACGGCGGGCGGCCGAGCAGGGGGTGAGACGGTCGAGTCCGGTGCCGCGTCTGCCTCGTCCACCTCATCTACCGCCTCGTCTACCTCGTCGGGCGGTGGCCGGGACCGGGCACAGGACGACGACCCGGTGGTCATCATCGGCATGGGCTGCCGTTTCCCGGGTGGCGCCGACTCGCCCGGCGCCCTGTGGGAGCTGCTGCGCGCCGGGACGGACACGGTTTCCGGTTTCCCCGACAACCGGGGCTGGGACCTGGAGACGCTGAGCGCCTCCGGTCCCGACCGGCTCGGCAGCACCTACGTCAGTTCGGGCGCTTTCCTGTACGACGCGGCCGAGTTCGACCCGGCGTTCTTCGGGATCTCGCCGCGCGAGGCCATCGCGCTCGATCCGCAGCAGCGGCTGCTGCTGGAGACGTCCTGGGAGGCGTTCGAGCGGGCGGGCATCGACCCGCACACCCTGCGCGGCAGCCTCACCGGCGTGTTCGCGGGCACCAACGGCCAGCCCTACGGCACCCTGCTCCAGCGCGCTCCCGAGCAGGCCGACGGCTTCCTCGCCACCGGCAGCGCGGCGAGCGTGGTGTCCGGGCGGCTGTCGTACACGTTCGGCCTCGAGGGCCCGGCGATGACCGTCGACACCGCCTGCTCCTCTTCCCTGGTCACCCTGCATCTGGCCGTCCAGGCGCTGCGGGCGGGCGAGTGCACCCTCGCGCTGGCCGGCGGGGTCACCGTGATGTCCACCCCGGATCTCTTCGTGGAGTTCTCCCGGCAGGGCGCGCTCTCACCGGACGGCCGCTGCCGCGCCTTCGCGGACACGGCGGACGGCACGGGGTGGGGCGAGGGCGCCGGGATGCTGCTCCTGGAACGGCTGTCGGACGCCCGCCGCAACGGCCACCCCGTCCTGGCCGTCATCCGTGGCTCAGCCGTCAACCAGGACGGCGCCTCCAACGGCCTCACCGCCCCCAACGGCCCCTCCCAGCAACGTGTCATCCGCGCCGCCCTCGCGAGTGCCGGGCTCTCGACCACGGACGTCGACGCCGTCGAGGCCCACGGCACGGCGACCAAGCTCGGCGACCCGATCGAGGCGCAGGCGCTCCTGGCGACCTACGGTCAGGACCGGGGTGCCGAACAGCCTCTGTATCTCGGCTCGTTGAAGTCCAACATCGGCCACACGCAAGCGGCGGCAGGCGTCGCCGGTGTCATCAAGATGGTCCAGGCGATGCGTCACGGCGTCCTGCCGCGCACCCTCCACGTCGACACACCCTCCACCAAGGTCGACTGGACGGCCGGGTCCGTCGAGATCCTCACCCAGGAACATGCCTGGCCGCTCACCGAGCGCCCGCGCCGGGCCGCTGTCTCCGCCTTCGGCGTCAGCGGCACCAACGCCCACATCATCCTCGAACAACCCGAACAGCCCGAGGAGACCCCAGCGGTCGTCCCCGCCGAACCAGCGCATCCGGACACCATCGTTCCCGTACTGCTGTCCGCCCGGACAGAGCCCGCCCTGCGCGACCAGGCAGCCCGACTCCTCACCCACCTCGAAGCCGACCCGGCGCTCTCCCCTCTCGACACGGCCTGGACCCTCGCCACCGGCCGTTCCACCTTCACCCACCGCACCACCCACATCGGCAACCGCCAACAACTCCTCACCTCCCTACGCGAGTTCGCGACCGGAGAGACGACGCCCAACACCGTGCAGGGAACGGCGACGAACACCGGCCGAACCGTGTTCGTCTTCCCCGGCCAGGGCTCGCAATGGGTGGGCATGGCCCTCGAACTCATCGACAGCACACCCGTATTCGCGAAGTCCATGACCGAATGCGCCGAAGCCCTCGCCGAGTTCACCGACTGGTCCCTCCACGACGCCCTCGCCGACCCCGAAGCACTGCAACGCGTCGACGTCGTACAACCCGCCACCTGGGCCGTCATGATCTCCCTCGCCGCACTCTGGCGCTCCTACGGCATCCAGCCCCACGCCGTCATCGGCCACTCCCAAGGCGAAATCGCCGCCGCCCATGTCGCAGGAGCCCTCACCCTCCACGACGCCGCCCGCATCGTCGCCCTGCGCTCCCAGACCATCGCCCGCAACCTCGCAGGCAACGGCGGCATGACATCCCTCGCCGTACCCGCAGCCGAAGCAGAAGCCTTGATCGCCCGCTGGGACGGCCGCATCGAGATCGCCGCCACCAACAGCCCCACCAGCACCGTCGTCGCAGGCCAACCCACCGCCCTCGACGAACTCCTGACGGTATGTGAGGAGAGCGGCGTACGCGCCCGCCGCATCCCCGTCGACTACGCCTCCCACACCACCCACGTCGAAGAGATCGAGCACGAACTCACCGACCAGTTGCTCGACGTCTGGTCCAACCCGGTCGAGATCCCGTGGTTCTCCACGGTGGACGGCGAGTGGCTGGACGGCACGGAGGCGGACGCGGCGTACTGGTACCGCAATCTGCGTCAGCCCGTCGGCTTCCACCAGGCGGTGCAGGCGCTCGCCGAGGCCGGATACGGCACGTTCGTCGAGGTCAGCCCCCACCCCGTGCTCGCCATGAGCATCGAGGACACCGTCGGCACACCGGCCGCCCTGAGCACGCTCCGCCGCGACGACGGCGCTCTCCCCCGCTTCTGGACCTCACTCGCCGAAGCCTGGGTACGGGGCATGCCGGTCGACTGGACGCGGGCTTTCGAGGGGACCGGCGCCGGGCGGGTCGAGCTGCCCACGTACGCCTTCCAGCGCCGGCCGTACTGGATCGACGTACCGGTCGACGCCGCTGCGGCGGTAGCGGCGACGCGCCCGGTGCCGGGCGCGGTGCAGGACGGCGTGGTGGACGCGTCCGACGGCGGACCCGGGCGACGGTTCTCGGGGCTGCCACCGGCCGAGTTGCTCGGAGCGGTGCGCGAGCTGGTGCGGGCCGAGACCGCCCGTGCGCTGGGATACGAGTCCGCCGGTGAAGGCAGTGAAGGCCGTGAAGGTGAACTCGCCCTGGACCGTGGGTTCTTCGAGCTGGGGATCACCTCGGTCACCTCCATGGACCTGCGCAACCGGCTGAGCGCCGCGACCGGGCTCGCGCTGCCGACCGCCTTCGTCCTGGACCATCCGCAGCCCGATGCGCTGATCGACCGGCTGCACACACTGCTGGTCTCAGCCGGGGACGGGTACGGGGACGGCGACGCGGGTGCCGCCGCGAACGGTGAGCGGGTCGCGGGTCCGGTGGAGACGCTGTTCCGGCAGGCGTTCGCCGCCGGGGTGAATCTGGCGGGCAACGACATCATCATGGCAGCCTCCCAGGTGCGCCGGGTGTTCACCGCCGACCAGGTGGACGCCGTGCTGCCCGCCCCGGTGCGGCTGGCCCGCGGTGCCGACGATGCCGACGGCAACGACGGCCAGGCCGGCGATGACGGGCCCGTACTGCTGTGTCTGCCCGCCGTGGTCGCCACCGGTGGTCCGCAGCAGTACGCGAGGCTCGCCGACGGGTTCCGGGGACGCCGGGAGGTCACGGTGCTGCCCCAACCCGGTTTCCTGCCAGGCGAGTTGATGCCTGCCGATCTGGACACGCTGGTCCGGCTCCAGGCGGCGGCGGTTCCGCGTGCCGCGGGGGGCCGGCCCGCCGTGCTGGTCGGTCACTCGGCGGGCGGGGCGATCGCGCACGCCGTCGCGGCGGAGCTGGAGCGTCAGGGGGCCCCGGTCGCCGGGCTGGTGCTGCTGGACGTGCCCTGGCCGCTGGACGCTCCGGAGGAGCGATCCGCCGACGCGATGCTCGGTGTGGTCTTCGAGCGGGAGGAGTGGCTCGGCGCCCTGATCATGGACGACCATCGGCTGACCGCGATGGGGGGTTATCACCGGCTGCTCGCCGCCTGGCGGCCCACTCCGCTGGAGCGGACCCCCACCCTGCTGGTCCGGGCCACCGAACCCATGGTCATGGCCGACGGCGACGAGGTGATGCTGAAGGTCGTCTGGCGGCTGGAGCACTCCGTGCGGGAGGTCGCCGGCAACCACTTCACGATCGTGGAGCAGCACGCCGAGGCCACCGTGTCCGCCATGGAGGAGTGGCTGACGGAGAGCGGGGGCGCGCACCCGGGCCGCTGAGTGCCGCCGTCTCCCAGGCCACCGCCGCGGCCCTCTCCCAGCCTCCGACTCCCGCCCCCCGCATGTCACAGAACAACGAGGTAGACCATGACCAGCAGGCCCGACGCCGCACCGAATCCCGACCCGCTGCTGTGGGTGCTGTCCGCCGACAGCGCCGCGTCCTTGCGGTCCCGCTCCGGCGTGCTGCGGGAGCGGCTCATGGCGCTGCCGGAGTGGCGGCCCGTCGACGTCGCGCTCACCCTCGCTCACTTCGCCCCGCCCGGCGGCGCGCCGGAGGCCGCGTACCGGGCGGCGCTGGTCGCGGACGGGCGGGACGGCTTCCTGGCCCGGCTCGCCGATCTGGCGGAGGGGCGGGGCAGCGCGGGGGTGACCGAAGGCGATCCGGTGACGGCGGGCGGATCCGCGCTCGATGGCGGCCCCCTCCTCGGCGAGGACGGCCCCCTCCTCGGAAACGGCGGGCCGGTCTTCGTGTTCCCCGGTCAGGGGCCGCAGTGGTCGGGCATGGCCGTGGACCTGTGCGCGGGGTCGCCCGTCTTCCGGGCCCGCATGGACGAGTGCGTCCAGGCGCTGGAGCCCTACGTAGAGGGCCTGACGCTCGCCGAGACCCTGCTCGGGGTCCCGGACCCCGCACTGCTGGATCGCCCGGAGGTGGCGCAGCCCGCGCTGTGGGCGGTGATGGTGTCGCTCGCCGAGCTGTGGCGGTCGTACGGCGTCGAGCCCGCCGCCGTTCTCGGGCACAGCATGGGCGAGGTGGTCGCGGCGGTGGTGGCCGACGCGCTCACGCTGGACGACGGGGCCCGGGTGATCGCGCGCTGGAGCCAGGCGCAGGCCGAACTGCTCGGGCAGGGCGAGATGCTGTCGGTGCTGGGGTCCGCCGACGAGGTGTTGCCCCGGCTGCGGGAGGCGCGGTTCGCGGGTCTGGACGTGGCCGGGCTCAACGGCCCCGCATCGGTCACCGTGTCCGGTGACGGCGACGCGATCCACGCCCTGCGCCGTGAGCTGGTGGCGGACGGAGTGCAGGCCAGGGTGATCGCGGTGGGTCTGGCCGCGCACTCCTCGCACATCGAGCGGATCCTGCCCCGGATGCGGGCCGAGCTCGCCCAGATCCGGCCGCGCACGGCCCGGCTGCCGTTCTGCTCCGCGTCGCAGGGGCGGCTGCTGGCTCCGGACGAGCCGCTGGACGTCGAGTACTGGTGCCGGAATCTGCGCGGAACCGTCCTGTTCGAGCAGGGCACGCGCGCCGTGCTGGCCGAGGGCGCCCGGGTGCTTCTGGAGGTCAGCCCGCACCCGGTGCTGACCTCCGCCATGCAGTCCACCATCGAGGCAGCCGGCGCGTCCGCCGTCACCCGGGGTTCGGTGCGCCGCGCCGACGCCGGGCCGGAGCGCGTGCTGCGCACGCTGGGCGAGTTGTACGTCGACGGCGTCGCCCCAGACTGGGCGGCGCTGTACGGGCGACGGCCGCAGCCCCTCGTACCGCTGGCGGAGGTGTTCGCCGCGCCGTCCGCAGGGTCTGCGGAGGTGCCCGCCGGACACCATGAGTCGCCGGGCGCGGACCGGCTCGCCGGGCTGACCGAGGCCGAGCAACTCGCCCTGCTGTCCGACCTGGTGTGTGCGCAGACGGCGCTCGCCGTGGACAGCGGCGGCCCGGGCTCGCCGCGCCCGGAGCAGACGTTCGGGGAATGGGGGCTGGACTCGGCGAGCGCGCTGCTGCTGCGCAATCGGCTGTGCGCGGCCCTCGGCGCCACGCTCCCGGTGACACTCGCTTTCGACCACCCGACCCCGGCCGCACTCGCCGCCCATCTGCGGACCGTGCTGCTGGACGAGCCTCCCGCCGGACCGACGGCCGACACGGACGACACAGCCGATGACGAGGCGCCGGGCAGGACCGACGTGGACTCGAACGCCCTGGACAACCCGAACAACCCGGACGACGACCCGGACGATCCGGTGGTCGTGGTCGGGCTCGGCTGCCGGCTGCCCGGCGGGATCGGCGGCCCCGACGACCTGTGGCGGATCCTGGAGACGGGCGCCGACGCCGTCTCCGCCTTCCCCGCGGACCGGGGCTGGGACCTCACCGGGGAGTACCGGCCCGGCGACGCCGGTGGCCGGATCCACCAGGGCGAGGCGGGATTCCTGCGCGACGCGGCCGAGTTCGACGCCGGGTTCTTCGGGATCTCCCCGCGCGAGGCGCTCGCGATGGACCCGCAGCAGCGGCTGCTCCTGGAGACGTCCTGGGAGGCGTTCGAGCACGCGGGCATCGACCCGCAGCCGCTGCGGGGCAGCCGTACCGGGGTGTTCGTCGGGGCCATGACCATGGACTACGGCCCCCGTCTCGACGAGGGGTCCGGGGTCGGCGGGTATGTGTTCACCGGCAACACCGGCAGTGTGATCTCGGGGCGCCTCGCCTATGTGTACGGCTTCGAGGGCCCCGCCGTCACCGTGGACACCGCCTGCTCCTCCTCCCTGGTGGCGCTGCATCTGGCGCTGCGGGCGCTGCGGGCGGGTGACTGCGACCTCGCGGTGGCGGGCGGGGTGACCGTCATGTCGGGGCTCGGCATGTTCGAGGAGTTCTCCCGGCAGGGCGCGCTCTCCCCGGACGGCCGCTGCAAGGCGTTCTCCGCCTCGGCCGACGGCTTCGGGCTCGCCGAGGGCGCCGGACTCGTGCTGCTGGAGCGGCTGTCGGCGGCGCGGCGGGCCGGGCACCGGGTGCTCGCGGTGCTGCGCGGCTCGGCGGTCAACCAGGACGGCGCCTCCAACGGCCTCACCGCCCCGAACGGGCCCTCCCAGCAGCGCGTCATCCGCGCCGCACTCGCCGACGCCGGCCTGTCTGCGGCCGACGTCGACGCCGTCGAGGCACACGGGACGGGCACGACCCTCGGCGACCCCATCGAGGCCCAAGCCATCCTCGCCACCTACGGCCAGGACCGACCGGCCGAACGCCCGCTGCTGCTCGGCGCGTTGAAGTCCAACATCGGCCACACCCAGGCGGCAGCGGGTGTCACCGGGGTCATCAAGATGGTGCTGGCGCTGGGCCACGAAGTGCTGCCGCGCACGCTGCACGCGAACGAACCGTCCCCGTACATCGACTGGTCGGCCGATACGGTACGGCTGGCCTCGGAGCCGGTGCCGTGGCCGCGCACGGAGGACCGGCCGCGCCGGGCCGCCGTCTCCTCGTTCGGCGTCAGCGGCACGAACGCGCACCTCGTCCTGGAGGAGCCACCCGCGACCGCACCCGCGACCACGACTCCGGCTGGGGAAACGGACGTCGACACGCCGACCGGGCATGCCGGGCCTGCCGGGCCGCTGCCGTACGTCCTGTCGGCGCGTTCTCCCGAGGCGCTGCGGGACCAGGCCCGGCGGCTGCTGGTCCGGCTCGGTGACGCCGGGACCGAGGCCTGCGGCGGGCTGGCGCTCGCGCTCGCCACCACCCGCGCGCCACTGACGCACCGCGCGGCCGTGGTCGCCGAGGGCGCGCAGGCGCTGCGGGCCGGACTGCGGGCGCTGGCCGAGGAGTTGCCGGCCGCCGAGGTGGTGCGGGGGCCGGCCGACGGGGTGTCGGAGAGCGCGGTCCGGCCGGTGTTCGTCTTCCCGGGGCAGGGTTCCCAGTGGACCGGGATGGCCCTCGAACTCCTCGACACCGAACCGGTGTTCGCCCACTCCATGACCCAATGCTCCGAAGCACTGGCCGAGTTCACCGACTGGTCCCTCCACGACGCCCTCGCCGACCCCGAAGCACTCGAACAAGTCGACGTCGTACAACCCGCCCTCTGGGCCGTCATGATCTCCCTCGCCGCACTCTGGCGCTCCTACGGCGTCGAACCCACCGCCGTCATCGGCCACTCCCAGGGCGAGATCGCCGCCGCCTGCGTCGCAGGAGCCCTCACCCTCCACGACGGCGCCCGCATCGTCGCCCTCCGCAGCAAGCTCATCCGCACCGAACTCGCGGGCAAGGGCGGCATGACGTCCGTACCGCTACCGAAGACCGAGGTGGCCGAGCGGATCGCGCGCTGGGCCGGGCGGATCGAGATCGCCGCCGTCAACGGGCCTGCCCATGTGGTGGTTTCGGGCGATCCTGAGGCCCTGGACGCGCTGCTGGCGGAGCTGACGGCCGAGGAGGTGCGCGCCAAGCGGATCCCGGTGGACTACGCCTCGCACTCCGCCCAAGTGGAAAGCATCGAGGCGGAGTTGCTCACCGCGCTCGCCGAGGTGACCCCGCGCGCGGCGGCCGTGCCGTTCCACTCCACTGTCGACTTCGGCTCCACCGTCGGCTTCGAGTCCACCGTCGGCGCGGATGCCGGGAGCCGCCACGACGTGCGTTTCGACGCCGGCTACTGGTACCGCAACCTCCGCGCCCCCGTCGCCTTCCGGGAGACCGCCGCGGCCCTGATGGAGGCGGGGCACCGCGTCTTCCTGGAGGTGAGCCCGCACCCGGTGCTCACCGTCGGTCTCCAGTCCACCGCCGAGGCCGTGGGGCGGTCCGAGGTGCTGGCGGCCGGTACGCTCCGGCGCGGCGAGGGCGGGCGCGCCCGGCTGCTGGCCGCCCTGTCCCTGCTGTACGCGCACGGAGTACGGCCCGACTGGTCGGCCGTGCTGGCGCGTTCGGGAGCCGCCGGGACGCCGGTCGTGTCCTTGCCCACGTACCCGTTCCAGCGGCGGCGCTACTGGCCGGAGCCGACCGCCTCCCGGACCGTCGGCTCGGCGGTCGCTGCGGCTGTCGACACGGCGGTGGACGCGGGCTTCTGGGACGCCGTGGAGCAGGGGGATCTGACCTCTCTGGCGGGCACGTTGGAGCTGACCGCGCCCGGTCAGCGGGAGACGCTCGGGGCGCTGCTGCCCGCGCTGTCGGTCTGGCGGCGGCGCGGAGTGGAGCGCGCGACGCTCGACTCCTGGCGTTATCTGATCGACTGGGAGCCGTTGCCCGAGCGGTCCGCCGTCGCGCTCGGCGGCACCTGGCTGCTCGTGGTCCCCGCCGGTGGTGCCGGGCACGCGGCGCGGGCCGCCGTCGAGCGGGCGCTGACCGAACACGGCGCGTCCGTCGTGCCGTTGGTGCCGGCCGGTCCGGTCGCCGAGCGTGCGGAACTGGCCGCGCGGATCGGGGAGGCGGGCGCGCTCACGGGTGTGGTCTCGCTGCTCGCGCTGGACGGGGAACGGCACCCCGGGTACGACCGGGTGCCCGCGGGTGCGGCCGCAAACGTGGCACTCGTGCAGGCGCTCGGTGACACCGGTACGGCGGCACCGCTGTGGTGCGCCACCCGGGGTGCGGTGTCGGTGGGGCGGGCCGAGCCGGTGACCGGTCCGGAGCAGGCCATGGTGTGGGGGCTCGGCCCGGTGGTCGCCGCCGAACGCGGCCGGGGCTGGGGCGGGGTGCTGGACCTGCCCGCCGAGTGGGACGCGCGGACCCGGGGCAGGCTGGCCGCCGCGCTGGCGTCCGACGCCGAGGACGAACTCGCCGTACGCGCCACCGGGTTGTACGCGCGGCGGCTCGCGCACGCGCCGCTGGGCGACGCCGCGGCGCCGCGCCGCTGGCGGCCGGCGGGGACCGTGCTGGTGACGGGCGGCACCGGGGGTCTCGGCGCGCACACCGCGCGCTGGCTCGCCCGAAGCGGCGCACCGCATCTGCTGCTCACCGGCCGCCGGGGTCCGGAGGCCGAGGGGGCCGCCGAGCTGGCCACCGAACTCGTCGCCCTGGGTAGCCGGGTGACCGTCGTGGCCTGCGACGTCGCCGACGAGGAGGCCCTCGCGGAGCTGGTCGCCACGGTGCCCGCCGAGCTGCCGCTGACCGCCGTCTTCCACACCGCCGCCGTGCTCGCCGACGCCGTACTGGACGAGGTGACGCCCGCGCACATGGACGCGGTGCTGCGGGTGAAGGCGGCCGGCGCGGAGAATCTCCACCGGGTCACCCATCATCTGGAGCTGTCCGCCTTCGTGCTGTTCTCCTCGATCGCGGGCACGCTCGGCATGGCGGGCATGGGCAACTACGCTCCCGGCAACGCCCGACTCGACGCCTACGCCCGTGCCCTGCGGGCCGACGGTACGCCCGCACTGTCCGTGGCCTGGGCGCACTGGGCGGGCGACGGCATGGCCGCCCACGACACCGTGGACGGGCTGCTGCGCCGCCGGGGCGGACGCACCATCGCCCCCGAACTGGCCCTGGCCGCGCTCCAGCAGTCCCTGGACCACGACGAGACCTTCCTGCTGCTGGGCGACTTCGACTGGGACAACCCCGGCCAGTCCACCATCGCCGGCCGCACCCGCGCCCTGCTCGCCGCGCTGCCGGAGCTGCGCCGCGCCCGGCCCGCCGCCGAAGGGGCCGGTGTGCCCGGCCGGGAGCCGGCCGGGCCGTCGTTCGCGCAGCGGCTCGCGGCGCTGCGCGAAGGAGCCGAACAGGACCGTATGGTGCGGGAGTTCGTGCGCGGGCAGGCCGCCGCCGTGCTCGGTCACGGTGGGGCGGCGGCGGTCGAGGCGGGGCGGGCCTTCAAGGATCTCGGCTTCGATTCACTGACCTCCGTCGAGTTCCGCAACTCCCTCAGCGTCGCCACCGGTCTGGCGCTGCCCGCCACCCTGGTGTACGACCACCCGACCCCGGCGGCGCTCGCCGCCCATCTGCGCACCGCGCTCCTCGGCGGCGGCGCGCCCGCCGCCCACGCCGCAGCGGAACGTCCGGCCCCGGCTTCCCCGGACACCGAGGACGATCCGGTGGTGATCGTCGGCATGGCGTGCCGGCTGCCCGGCGGGGTCGCGGGCCCGGACGACCTGTGGGAGCTGCTGGTCGGCGGCACGGACGCGATCGGCGCGTTTCCCGAGGACCGGGGCTGGGACCTGGAGCGGCTGATCGACCCGGCCGGGAGCCGGCCAGGCACGAGTTACGTGGGCACGGGCGGCTTCCTGGACGGCATGGCCGACTTCGACGCCGGGTTCTTCGGGATCTCCCCGCGCGAGGCGCTCGCGATGGACCCGCAGCAGCGGCTGCTGCTGGAGACGTCCTGGGAGGCGTTCGAGTACGCGGGCATCGACCCGGAGGCCCTGCGCGGCAGCCGCACCGGGGTCTACGTCGGCGCCCAGGGCAACGGGTACGGCACGGCCGCCGTGCCGCTGCCCGAAGGTCTGGAGGGGCACGCCGTCACCGGTGGCGCGGTCAGCGTGATCTCGGGCCGGCTGTCGTACACGTACGGCTTCGAGGGCCCCGCGGTCTCCGTCGACACGGCCTGCTCCTCCTCGCTGGTCGCCCTGCACCTGGCGGCGGGGGCGCTGCGCTCCGGTGAGTGCGAACTCGCCGTCGTCGGCGGGGTCCAGGTGATCGCGCACGCGGCCGTCTTCGCCGGGTTCTCGCAGCAGCGGGGCATCTCCCCCGACGGTCGCTGCAAGCCGTTCGCGGCCGCGGCCGACGGCTTCGGCATGGCCGAGGGCGCCGGGGTGGTGCTGGTGGAGCGGCTGTCGGCGGCGCGGCGGGCCGGGCACCGGGTGCTCGCGGTGCTGCGCGGCTCGGCGGTCAACCAGGACGGCGCCTCCAACGGCCTCGCCGCCCCCAACGGGCCCTCCCAGCAGCGCGTGATCCGCGCCGCCCTCGCCGACGCCGGCCTGTCTGCGGCCGACGTCGACGCCGTCGAGGCACACGGGACGGGCACGACCCTCGGCGACCCCATCGAGGCCCAAGCCATCCTCGCCACCTACGGCCAGGACCGACCGGCCGAACGCCCGCTGCTGCTCGGCGCGTTGAAGTCCAACATCGGCCACACCCAGGCGGCAGCGGGCGTCACCGGGGTCATCAAGACCGTCCTGAGCCTGCGGCACGGCATGCTGCCGCCGACCCTGCACGTGGACCGGCCGACGCCGCACGTGGACTGGACGGCGGGCGCGGTACGGCTGGTGACGGAGCCCACCGAGTGGCCGGACGCGGACCGGCCGCGCCGGGCGGGTGTCTCGTCCTTCGGCATCAGCGGTACGAACGCGCATGTGATCCTCGAAGCGGCACCGGAGCCGGACGCGGATCCGGGCCTGACCGCCGATTCCGGCCCGGGCCTGGGCATGCTGCCCGAGCCGGAAAAGTCCGTGACCATGGACATGAGCGTGGACGTGCCCGTGGTGTCCGGTCCGCTGCCCTGGCCGCTGTCGGCCCGTACCCCGCGCGCGCTGCGCGCCCAGGCCGCCCGGCTCGCCGCGCGACTCGCCGCGATCCCGGACACCACCCCGAACGCCGTCCCGGATTCCACGCCGGATTCCACGCCGGCCGACGTCGGCTGGACGCTCGCCACGGGCCGCGCCGCGCTGCAACACCGCGCGGTGCTCGTCGCACACGACCGCGCGGGATTCACCGCCGCCCTCGACGCCCTCGCCGAGGGCACCGCGGCCACCGTCCCCCAGGGCCGGGCGAAGCCAGGGGCGGGAGCGGTGTTCGTCTTCCCGGGGCAGGGTTCCCAGTGGGCCGGGATGGCCCTCGAACTCCTCGACACCGAGCCGGTGTTCGCCCACTCCATGACCCAATGCTCCGAAGCACTGGCCGAGTTCACCGACTGGTCCCTCCACGACGCCCTCGCCGACCCCGAAGCACTCGAACAGGTCGACGTCGTACAACCCGCCCTCTGGGCCGTCATGATCTCCCTCGCCGCACTCTGGCGCTCCTACGGCGTCGAACCCACCGCCGTCATCGGCCACTCCCAGGGCGAGATCGCCGCCGCCTGCGTCGCAGGAGCCCTCACCCTCCACGACGGCGCCCGCATCGTCGCCCTCCGCTCCCAGGTCATCGCCCGCAACCTCGCGGGCAAGGGCGGCATGACGTCAGTGGCTCTTCCCGCGGCCGAGGCCACCCAGCGGATCGCGCGCTGGGCCGGGCGGATCGAGATCGCCGCCGTCAACGGGCCCGGTGGGGTGGTCGTGGCGGGTGAACCCGCCGCTCTGGACGACCTTCTGACGGAGTGTGAGACAGGCGGCGTACGCGCCCGCCGTATCCCCGTCGACTACGCCTCCCACACCTCGCACGTCGAGACCGTCGAGGACGAGCTCGCCCGGCTCCTGTCCGATGTGGCACCGGTGACGGCGCGGATCCCGTGGTTCTCCACGGTGGACGGGGTGTGGCTCGACGGGCCTGAGGCGGACGCCCGTTACTGGTACCGCAACCTCCGTCGGCCCGTCGGCTTCCAGCACGCCGTGGAGACCGTGGCGGCCACTGTCGAGCACGGGGTCTTCGTCGAGGTCAGCCCGCACCCCGTGCTGGCGGTGCACGTCGAGGAGGCCGTCGGCAGCCCCGTGGTCGGCACGCTGCGGCGCGGTGAAGGCGGCCGGGAGCGCTTCCTGACCTCGGTGGGCGCGGCGTACGCGCACGGGGTGCCGGTCGACTGGCGGCCCGCCTTCGCGGGGGCGGACGCCCGTTCCGTGTCGTTGCCGACCTACGCCTTCGAGCGCACCCGGTACTGGCCCGGGACTCCGGTGCCGACGGGTGACGCCGGGCAGCTCGGGCTGGACACGGCCGGGCATCCGCTGCTCGGCGCCGAGGTCTCGGTGGCGGACACCGGCGGGCTGCTCCTGACCGGGCGGCTCTCGCTGCGCACTCAGCCCTGGCTCGCCGACCACCGGGTGGGCGGGACCGTGCTGGTGCCCGGAGCGGTCCTGGTCGAGCTGGCGCTGACCGCCGGCGCCCGCGTCGGCTGCGCACGGCTCGCCGAACTCACCCTGCGCACCCCGCTGGCCCTGCCGGAACGGGGCGCGGTCCGCATCCAGTTGACCGTGGGCGCGGCCGGCCCCGACAGCCACCGCGAGCTGCGGGTGCACGGCCGGCCCGACGAGGACGCCGCCGGTCCCTGGACGACGTACGCGGACGGCGTGCTCGCGCCCCTCGCGCCGGGCGACGCCCCGGCCGTGGATGGCGCGCTCGCTCCATGGCCGCCGGTGGGCGCCGAGCCGGTGACGTCGACCGGTTTCTACGAGGGGTTGGCCGGCCTCGGGTACGACTACGGGCCGGCGTTCCGACGGGTACGGACGATGTGGCGGCGGGGCGAGGAGCTGTTCGCTGAGGTGGCCCTCGCGCCCGATGCGCCCGATGCGTCCGACTCGTCCGACGCGGGTTCTCCTGGTTCGGTCGGTGGTTTCGGGCTGCACCCCGTCCTGCTGGACGCGGCCACCCAACCCACCCTTCTCGATCTGCTGGGCGGCGATCCCGCCCCCGTGCGGCTGCCGTTCGCCTGGTCCGGGGTGACCCTGCACGCGGTCGGAGCGCGGGCTCTACGGCTGCGGCTGGCCCCGGCGGGTCCGGACACGGTGTCGCTGACGGCGGTCGACACCGAGGGTTCGCCGGTGTTCAGCGCCGAGTCGATGGTGACCCGGCCGATTCCGGCGGACCAACTGCGCCCGGCTCAGGGCGACGGCTCCGACGTGCTGTTGCGGATGGAATGGCTGCCGGTGAAGCCGGAGGACGGGGCGGCGGACCGGCCCGAGGTGCCCTGGATCGCGGTACCCGACGACCCGTCCGGGATCGCGGCGCTGCCCGGGACCGCCGAGGCCGTGACCGCCGTGGCGGTGCTGCCGGCGGCCGGGGAGCCTCGGGAGGCCGTGCGTCGGGCGCTGGCTCTGGTGCGGGGCTGGCTGGCCGGCGAACGGCCGGACGGCGCCCGGCTGGTGCTGGTCACCCGGGGCGCGGTCGCGGCCGCTCCCGGCGACCCCGCGCCCGACCCGGCGGCCGCCGCCGCGTGGGGTCTGGTGCGTTCGGCCCAGACCGAACACCCAGGCCGTATCACGCTGGTGGACCTCGACGCCCCCGCTGCGACGGCTGGGGCGCGGGTGGCGCGGCTCGCCGCCAGTCACCCCACGGAACCCCAACTCGCCCTGCGCGCGGGTGCCGTGTACGCGCCCAGGCTCCGTCCCGCACCGGCACCAGCCGCTACCCCCGATCCGGCCGACCCTGTCGGCTTCGGCGCCGGAACGGTGCTGATCACCGGCGGGACCGGCACGCTCGGCGGGCTGCTGGCCCGGCACCTGGCGAAGCGGTACGGGGTGCGGCGGCTGGTGCTGCTCTCGCGGCGCGGCACGGACGCGCCCGGCGCGCACGCGCTGGTCGCCGAACTGACCGCGCTGGGCGCGGAGACGGTGGTGGAGCGCGGTGACGTGGCCGACCGTGCCGCCCTCGCCGGGGTGCTCGCGCGGATTCCGGCGGACCGGCCGCTCACCGGTGTGGTGCACACCGCCGCGGTGCTGGACGACGCGCCGGTCACCGAGCTCACGCCGGAGCGGCTGGACACCGTCCTGCGGACGAAGTTCGAGGGCGCGCTGAACCTGCACGAGCTGACCCGGGAGCGGCCCCCGGCCGCGTTCGTGCTGTTCTCGTCGGCGGCGGGGGTGCTCGGCTCCGCCGGGCAGGGCGGTTACGCCGCCGCCAACGCGGCCCTCGACGCGCTGGCCGCCCGCCGGCACGCGGCGGGGCTGCCCGCGACCTCGCTGGCGTGGGGGCTGTGGGAGCAGGCGAGTGAGCTGACCGGGACGCTGTCCGCGGTGGATCTGCGGAGGATGGCCGGGCTCGGGCTCGCCCCGATGTCCGCCGCGAGCGGGCTCGCCCTGTTCGACACGGCCCTCGCCACCAGCGCGCCGGTTCTCGTGCCCCTGCGGCTGAACGGCGCGGCGCGTCCGGCCGACGCGGGTGAACTGCCGCCGCTGCTGCGGGAGTTGCTGCCCGCACCCCGGCCGCGCACGCAGGCGCCGGAGTCCGCTCCGACGCGGGAGACGGGAGCCACGGACGATCCGGACGTCCTGCGGGCCCGGCTGGAGAGAATGTCCTCCGGTGACCGGCACACGGCCGTGCTCGATCTGGTGCGGGCTCAGGTGGCGGCCGTACTGGGCTACGAGTCGGCGCGGCTGGTCGAGTCGGAGCGGGCGTTCAAGGATCTGGGCCTGGACTCGCTGACGGCCGTGGAGATCCGCAACCGGCTGGGCGCGCTCACCGGGCTGCGGCTGCCGCCGACGCTCCTGTTCGACCGGCCGACGCCGCTCGCCGTGGCCCGGCATCTGGCCGACGACCTGCTGGCGGGTCCGGTGCCCACCGGCGTCGAGGTGCTGGCCGAACTGGAGCGGCTGACCGCCCTCCTGACGGCGGCCGACCTGGACGAGGCGACCCGGCACGAGGTGGCGCACCGGCTGCGGGCCCTGCCGGACGCCGTCGGCGGCGCGCTCACGGAGGCGGAACCCACCGTCACCAGCACTGTCACCGGCACCGATTTCACCGAGTATCTCGACTCCGCGTCCGACGACGAGCTGTTCGCGATGCTCGACGCACCCGCGCGCCCCTTGTCCACCTCGCCCAACTCGCTCGGCTCGCCCGACGACCCGTTCCCCGGCGTATCGGAGAAATGAGAACAACCGTGTCCGACTCTCCCTCTCCCACGGCCGCCACCAGCGCCGTCGTGCTCGGCGCCGGAAGCGCCGGGATGCTCGCCGCCACCGTGCTCGCCCGCCATGTCGACCGGGTGACCGTGTTCGACCGGGACCGGCTGCCGCAGGGGCCCGAGCAGCGCCGGGGCGTGCCGCAGGCCCGTCACTCCCATGTGCTGTGGTCCGGCGGCGGGCAGGTCGTCGAGTCGCTGCTGCCCGGCACCGTCGAGGCGCTGCTTGCGGCCGGTGCGCACCGGATCTCGCTGCCCGAGCAGATGGTCTCGTTGACGGCGTACGGCTGGCAGCACCGGTTCCCGGCCACTCAGTCCATGATCGCCGCCAGCCGTTCGCTGCTGGACTGGCTGATCCGGGAGGCGGCGCTGCGCGAGTCCCGGATCACCGTGCGGGAGGAGACCGACCTGGTCGGTCTGTGCGGTGACGCCGGGCGGATCACCGGGGTGACGGTGCGGCCCCGGCAGCGGGGCGGTGCACCGGCCGTGGTGGAGGCCGACCTGGTGGTCGACGCGACCGGGCGGGGCTCACCGTTGAAGCGCTGGCTCACCGAGCTGGGCCTGCCGCCGGTGCGCGAGGACGTCATCGACGCCGGGATGGCCTACGCCACCCGCGTCTACCGGGCGCCCGCGGGGGTGGGCGCGTTCCCGCTGGTCAGTCTGTACGCCGACCACCGGGCCGGGGTCCCGGGCCGCAACGGCATGCTGCTGCCCATCGAGGAGGGCCGCTGGATGGTCACCCTCTCCGGCACCCGGGGCTCCGAACCCCCGGTTACGCCGGAAGGCTTCGACGCCTTCCTGCGGACCCTGCGGCACCCCCTGATCGCCGACCTCGTGGCCGGCCTGGAACCGCTCACCCCGGTGCACTCCTCCCGCAGCACCGCCAACCGTCGCCTGTTCTACGACCGGCTCGCGCGGTGGCCGGAGGGGCTGGTGGTCCTGGGCGACGCACTGGCCGCGTTCAACCCGGTCTACGGCCACGGCATCAGCTCCGCGGCGCTCAGCGCCCGGGAGCTGGACCGGGCACTGGACGGGCACGGCCTCGCGCCGGGACTGGCCCAGGCGGTGCAGCGGACGCTGGGCGCGGTGGTGGACACGCCCTGGTCGCTGGCCACCTCGCAGGACATCCGCTACCCGGACTGCCGCAGCGACACCCAGGACCCCCGGCTGGGGCGGTACGCCGAGGAGCATCAGCGAGCCGCCGACCTGGTCGGCACGTTCACGGTCAACGACCCGCTGGTGAGCGCCGCCGCCCTTGAGGTGAGCACGCTGGCGGGCCCCCCGGACCGGCTCCAGGCCCCCGACGTCCGCGCGGTCCTGGCCGGCGGCGCCCATCTGCCGCCGCTCACCGCTCCGCCGCTCACCGCGCAGGAGCACCGGGCGGCGGGCCTCCCGCCCCTTCTCACCCGGCCTTCCGTATCTTCATCCTCCCTTGGACAGGACATTCATGAGTGACTCCCTGAACGAGTCGGCGAACACGTCGGCCAACGCATCGGCGGACGAGTCGGTGATCGATCTCGACCGCCAGGGCGAGGGATTCGTCTCCGATCCCTATCCGTTCTATTCCGGGCTCCGTGCGCGGGGTCCGGTGCACCGGGTCCGCAGTGCGGAACTCGGGGAGCAGTGGCTGATCGTGGGCCACGAGGAGGCGCGGGCCGCCCTCGCGGACCCCCGGCTGAGCAAGGACCCCGCCAAGGCCGGAGCGCCGAGTTCGGACGACGCCGTCGCCCGTCATCTGCTCACCATGGACCCGCCCGACCACACCCGGCTGCGGGCGCTGGTCGAGCGGGAGTTCACCGCCGCGCGCGCCGAGGAGATGCGGGCGGGCGTCCAGCGGATCGCGGACGAGCTGCTCGACGCGATGCTGCCGGCCGGGCGCGGCGACCTCGTGGACGCGTTCGCGCTGCCGCTGCCGGCCGTCGTCATCTGCGAGCTGCTCGGCGTGCCCGCCGCGGACCGCGACAGGTTCCGCGCGTGGACGGCGAGCATGACGGCACCGGACAGTGAGAGCGCGATGGCCACGGCCTTCGCCGAACTCGGGGCGTACATCGCGGAGTTGGTCGCCGAGAAGGGCCGGGCCCCGGGCGACGACCTGATCAGCGCGCTGCTCGACCCCCCGGCGGAGCAGGACGACCGGCTCACCCCCGGTGAACTGATCTCCCTGGTCTTCCTGTTGATCCTCGCCGGTTTCGAGACCACGGCCCATCTGATCAGCAACGCGGTACGGACCCTGCTGCTGAACCCGGGTCAACTGGCGGAGCTGCGGGCCGACTTCTCGCTCCTGGACAACGCGGTCGACGAGGTGATGCGCTACGAGGGACCCGTCGAGGCGACCACGTTCCGGGTCGCCGTCGAGGCGATCGAGGTCGGCCCCGTCACCATCGAAGCCGGGTCGCTGGTGAAGATCTCCCTGCCCGCCGTCAACCGGGACGAGCGGCGGTTCGCCGACCCCGACCGCTTCGACATCCACCGCCCGGCCGGGGGCCACCTCTCGTTCGGCCACGGCATCCACCACTGCCTGGGCGCCCCGCTCGCCCGGCTGGAGGCCCGTATCGCCCTCCGGTCGCTGCTGGAGCGCGCTCCCGGGCTGGCCCTGGACGGCGACCCCGAGAAGCACGAATGGATTCCCGGACTGCTGGTCCGGGGTGTCCGCAGCCTCCCCGTCACTTTCTGAACACCCGTCCTTTCGAAGCACGCCAAGGAGATCAGAGCCATGGAAACGTCCAGCACATCCCATTCCCTGCCGTTCGGCGAACCCGACGGTCTGGTCTTTCCGCCGCTGTACGCCACACTCCAGCGCGAACAGCCGCTGGCCCGGATCCGGATGGCCTACGGCGGTGACGCCTGGCTGGTGACACGCTACGGCGACGTCAAGACCGTACTGTCCGACACCCGCTTCAGCAGGGCGGCGACCGTGGGAGCGGACGTGCCACGGGTGACCCCCGTGGTCAGCCAGGACACCTCCATCCTGAGCATGGACCCGCCGGAGCACACCAGGCTTCGCAAACTGGTCGCCAAGGCCTTCACGGCACGGCACATCGAGCGGCTGCGGCCCCGGGTCACCGAGATCACGCACGGGCTGCTGGACGCGATGGAGGCACAGGGCAAGCCCGCGGACCTGGTGCAGGCGCTGGCCCGGCCGCTGCCCATCAGCGTCATCTGCGAGATGCTCGGCGTGCCGGCGCCCGACCACTCCGAGTTCCGCCGCTGGTCCGACACCATCTTCGGCATGGCGTCCGGTGAGGAGATCCAGTCGGCCTTCATCAGCCTGCACTCGTATGTGAGCGCGCTGGTCGCCGAGCGCCGGCGCGAGCCGACCGACGACGTGCTCGGCACCCTCGTGCAGGCCCGTGACGACGGGGACCGGCTCACCGAGGCGGAGCTCGTCGACTTCGGACTCGCACTGCTGCTGGGCGGGTTCGAGACCACCGCGAACCAGATCGCCAACTTCGCCGCCACCCTGTTCCAGCACCCCGCGCACCTCGCGGAGCTGCGCGCCGACCCGGCCCTCGTGCCCTCCGCCGTGGAGGAGCTGCTGCGCATGGTGCCGCTCGGCCTGCACGGCGGCTTCGTACGGATCGCCACCGAGGACGTCGAACTCAGCGGCGTCGTCGTCCGCAAGGGCGAGGCGATACTCGCGGAACTGCACACCGCGAACCGGGACCCGGAGGTCTTCGACCGCCCCGAGGAGCTGGACTTCCACCGGGAGCACAACCCGCATCTCATCTTCGGCTACGGCCCGCACCACTGCGTCGGCGCCCAACTGGCCCGGCTGGAGCTCCAGGTGGCGCTCGGCACCCTGCTGGAGCGATTCCCGGCCCTGGAGTGCGCGATCCCTCCGGAGCAGATCGAGTTCTCGAAGGTGAAGCTCGTCCGCGGCCCGGAGACCCTGCCGGTGACCTGGTGATTCCCGTACCCTCCCACCGCACATCGAGGTACTGACACGAGTGGGCGCCGAGCCCCTCCGGTCCGACCGGAGGGGCTCACGCCTGTTTTCGGCCACGGCGCAGGAAACATATGATCAAGATCACCGGGCCTCGGCGGACGACCTTTCCCGATGACCGCTCGGACAAGGCAAACTGGCCCACAACACCGGCTGAACGGGGCCATGTTCCGGACTGGCGCCGTTCTTCGACCCCCCGCACCCCCTCACCCATCACGGTTCGGCCAGTGCCGCTTCCCGGCCGGGGCGGCTCTCCCGAGCGGCTTCCGTGAACCGGCGCCCCGTCTTTCACCTTTCACCCGGTCACGGAAGAAGGAGCGCCCTCCGTCCCCCCGAAAGTGAAGCCCCCTTGCCTACCACCCCCCACGGCAGGCCCTCCGCCACCCTCCCGAGTCATGGCGCGGCACCGACACCGATACGTCCGATGCCCACCGCCGCGGAAGACAGCTCCGACTTGCTGGGTCTGGTCCACGTCGACGACGAGTGCCGCGTCACGGTGGCGGACGACGTGTTCCGCGAGAACTTCGGCCACACCTGCGACACCGCCCTCGGCGCATCCTTCCCCCAGTTCTTCCACGAGGCGGGCCGGGCTTGTCTGCGGGACCGTTTCGCCCAGCTTCTCCGGGGCAGACCGCTCGCCTTCAGCGTTCCGCTGACCATGGTGGACGGGAAGGGCGAGACCGTCGACTGCCTCGTCACCTGTGCGAGCCTCGTATCGGCCGTTCACCTCCAGTGCACCCACTGCACGGCGGCCGCGGTCGTCTTCCGGGACGCGGTCAACGGAAACCCGAGGATGCCGCTTCCGGCGCCCGTGGCACTCACCGAGATTCCCGCGCACATCCTCGAAGGGCTGGCCTCCGGCCTGTCCACGCAACAGCTGGCCTCCCGGCTCGGCCTCAGCAGTCGCGGCGTCGAGTACCACATCAGCAACATGCTCCGCACCCTGAAGGCCCCCAACCGCTCCGCCCTGGTGGCCCGCGCCTACACCCTCGGCATCCTGTCCCCAGAGCACTGGCCCCCACGCGTCCGCTCGGCTCCCGCTGCGCCACGCCCGGGGTGGCCTCCCCTCCTCACCAACCACGCGAACATCGCCCCTGTCCCGGCCAACTCGGCCTGACCCGGCCTGGCCTGACCCGGCGTCCTGTCGCGGTCGGCCAGGTGAGGACTCGGTCGATGGGCGTGCGTCACTTGCCGGAGCAGCGGAAGTTGGCGGCGTCGTCGGTGCTTCCGTGTCTGCTGCCAACACGCTTACGGCCAGGCGGTGTCCGCGCGGGAGTGCGACGAGCTACTCGTCCTCGCACAGCACGGCCGTCGTGACTCCCTCTGCCGACGGCAGACCGGACGGGTAGTCGCTGACGACGGCGAGGTCCAGCGCCCCGTCCGCGAGACGCGCCATCAGCGTGCCGGTCGAGCCCTCGACCGCGACGACGTCGACGTCCGGCCTGTCGTGCTGGAGCGCCCGCAGGGCGGTGGGCACCAGCGAGATGTCGGCGGTGGCGAACGCGCCCATGTGCAGCAGCCCGCCGTGCCCCGCGTGCAACACGGTGCCCGCGCTGGCCCGGGTGTCGGTGGACGTGCGCGTGCCGACCCGGGCGGCGCAGGCCTTGATCGACGAGTTCATGCGGGGGCTCACCGCTCGTACGCCGGGAGCCCTGCTGGAGGTGCTGGGCGGCAGCCGACGACCGCCCATGGAACCGGAGTCCTCCGCCGAACTGTTCGCCCTCGCCTCCCGGCTCGCCGTGGAACTGGGCCAGGAGCCGCTGCGGGGGAACGCCGTCGGCGGCGCCTCGGACGGCAACTTCACCGCGGCGATGGGCTGTCCGACGCTGGACGGCCTGGGCGCCGTGGGGAGCGGCGCGCACGCGGACACCGAGTACGTCGAGGTCGCCCAGACGCTCCCCCGCACCCGTCTGCTCGCCCGGCTCATCACGCACGTGCTCCGCAGTCGGGGGCCGGGCAGGGGTGATGCGGCGAGGCCTGGGTAGGCGAGACTGTACACAGGCCTTCCGTACCGGCCTCGTCATCGACCGATCAGGAGGGCAGTCATGCCAGGGATGCTGGAGAAGCTCAAGCAGTTCAGCCGGAGTCCGCAGGGGCAGCGCGCCATGGAGCAGGCCCGCCGCGCCGCCGCCGACCCTCGCCGTCGGAGTCAGCTCCAGCAACTGATCGGCAAGCTGCGTGGGCGGCGCTGACCCGGCGGATCGCTGTGCGTCCGTACGCTGACCTGTTCTCGGCACCGGCCTGATCGTCAACGCCGGCCTGTTTCTCAGCGCCAGCCGAATCGGCGGTCCACCACCGCCGCGAACTCCTCCAGGGTCAGTACCGAGTCCCCGTTCTGGCCGGCGGCGTCGAAGAGCGCGGAGGAGGCGTCGGCGTCCACCACACCCCAGAACGGCAGGTCCCCCGACGCGGCGAGGGACGGGCCCCTCGTCCGCAGGGCGGTGATCACCTCTTCGCGGGTCAGGGTCCCGTTCTCGTCGAGGTCGAGCGCCTCGAACAGTTTCCGCGCCTTGTCACTCGCCACGTCGGCCCCGTCCCTCTCGTCGGCGGGCGGCCGGGCCGACCCGACCCGACCCGGTTCGCTCACCGACGAGAACGCCTCACCTCCCGCTCCGGTTCCACTCGGAGTCCATCGTTTCCGGGTTTCTCGCTCGGCAGGAACGTCTGGCGGGCCCAGAGGCTCAGCAGTGCCGTCCCGCCGATCAGCAGCGGCACCGGGTCACGGGCCGGCGGAGACAGTACGTATCCCAGCGCCGTGACCGTGCAGACCGTCAGGGGAACGAACGCCGCCGCACCCTCCGTCCCCCATCTCAACGCCGGCCGAGCAGTGCCCAGGATGCTCGTCCCGCCGGGCACCCAGGGGCCGACGGCGACCACCAGCAGTCCCGCGGTGTCGCAGGCGTCGGCCAGCGGACAGGACGCCATCGCCTCGGGGCCGTGCGGGCCGGCCGTCCACAGGCGCAGGGTGTCGCCGACCAGCGTGAGGGACAGCCCGCCGATCCCGACCCACAACGTGGCTCGCTGATCGCTGCGTACGAGTCGGCGCAGGGCGAACAGGAAACCGAGGAACACGACCTCCGCGGTCCACAGGACACCGATCATCCCCGTCCCCGGCCGCCAGCCCTCAGCCGTCACCGGCCCCCTCAGCAGCACCCATCCCGTCAGGAACACGGCCCCGGACGCGACGATCCCGTCCAGCACCCGCCGCAGCACCACGTGCCGGCCCGTACCGGCGTCGGCCGCGACCACCAGACCGGCCATCCCGAGGCCGACCGCCAGCGTCACGCCGGTGACCACCACCGGTCCGAGCAGCGGGGGCGCGTCCCATCCCGAGACAGGAGGGTGAGCCGAAAGCACGTTGGCCGCCCCCCGGTACACACCCCCGGCCGCCGCCGAAGTCCCCAGGAGCAGCAGACGCGTCCGCACCCGTCCGCTCGTCCCCCACGCCCGGAGGATCAGCGAGGCCGCCAACCCCCAGCAGCCGACGGACGGCCCGAAAGCCGCCATCCGCGCCGCCGCACCCCCGGCCGCCCACGGCCCGCCGAAGGTCAGCGCCGTTCCCACGAGACATGCCACGCCCACCGCACCCCAGGCCCGAACCCTGAGCACGTCCGGCGACTTCCCCAACCCCACCATCAGGTGCGCCTTTCAAACCGGTCCCCCCTCCCGCGGGGCCTCCCCTTCAGCCCCCTGATCCACTCAGAGACCGTAAGGACTCACCAGCGGCCCCGAACGGAACAGTCGGCTCATTCACCCATACTGTGTAAGGGAAAGACGATCACCGGACGTCCGTCCCGTCCGGCAGTATGTCCCCGTGCCCCTCATCTCCCCGCCCCAAGACCGCGCCGCCCAGCCCGCCACACGGATCCGGCTGGTGGCGGCCGGGGCCGCGGTGGTGACCGTCGGCGTGGGGCTGGGACTGCGGGCGGTGGCCGCGGGGAGCGTGGCCAAGTACGGCGGGGACGCGCTGTACACCGTCCTGCTTCTGACCCTCGTCGTTCTGGTGGCACCACGGGCGACGCCCCTGACGGCCGCCGCGAGCGCGCTGGCCCTCAGTTGGGCGGTCGAGTTCCTTCAGCTCAGCGACGTGCCTGCGGAGCTGTCCCGGCGCAGCGCCGTCGGCCGCCTCGTGCTCGGCTCCACCTTCAATCCGCCGGACCTGCTCTGGTACGCGGTCGGTGCGGCGGCGGGCTGGCTCGTCCACACCGCGATGAGTGCCGTCCCGTCGCGCCGCTGACTCCCGGTCGCGGCCACCGCTCCGCGCCGGGAGTCCGTCCTGCACGTGGTCAGCGCTCGGCCGGGGACGGCGCGTCGGCTACAGGCTGCTCGTGCAGGATGAGGAGTGAGTGGCACCAAGTCGCCATGGACTGCATACGGCAGGTGCTCCGCAACTGCGCGATATCCGTGTCCAGGGCGGCCCGGGCACGGGAGATGACGTAGTCGGCAGTCTTCGGCCACTTGCCGCGCAGGTTCGGCAACCGCACCACGACCTCGGGCAGCAGGAGCTGAATGTGCCCGCGCAGATGGCCGACGAGGCGAGTGCGCTCCTCGTCCGACGGCGGCAAAGGCTCCCAAATGACCCTCACGCACGTTTCGCGGATCCGCTCGGCATCGATCTGCACGCCTGGCACGACGGACTGGGTGAGGGGTGAGGTCATGGCGTCTCTCCGTGATGATGTGGCGGATGGTTGGGGGGTGCCGACCACGCGCGCGACTGACGGGAGCAGCGCGCGGCCGGCACCGGTCAGGAAGCGCCCGGCTTCGTCCCATCGGCGAGCTGGGCGTCGTGGTACGCGCACAGGCTGCGGTACAGGTGCTCCGGGTCGACGTGCCGGATGCCACCGTTGTCCGGAGACAGCAGCCAGTACGGGCCGGGCGGCAGGGCGCGGCCGAGGCTCGGCACTCCCACGTGGTGGACGTAGGGCCGGGAGCCTCCGAAGCACTGCACCCCGGCTGCGGCCAGCGTGTTCGGCCACTTTCGATCCGTGTCCGGCGGCACCAGGAAGTACAGGGCCGGACGGTAGCTGTCGCAGAACACCGCGCCGGACACCCCAGCCCGCGTCAGCCGCCGGCGGAGCGCGTCCGAGCCAGTGCGGCAGTCGAAGGCGGGGTCCAGGAGGCGGTACGGCGCCCGTACGACGTCCCACACGACTCCGGTGGTCAGCAACGTGACTCCCTGCTCCGCCCACTCGCACGCGGCCTCGTAGGCACACTCGGCCGCGCGGAGCAGCCATCGCTCCGCCTCTGCCCGGCGCTCCCGGTCTGCTCCGCGCAGCGGGTGGACGAGGGATCCGGCCGAGTTCACCGAACCGCGCCTTCTGCGGCGCTGGGCGTGTCCGTGCACGCGGTCCGCAGGGTGGTCACGATGCCGCTGGCGAGGGGGCTGGTTTGATCCGGCATCTCTGCTCGGGTGTGGCATGAGGGACTCCCTGGTCAACACAGAAATTGAGAGCCTGACGGGCCGTTGCGGAACAGTCCATGAGAGGCACGTCTTCAAGCTGCTCAGCGGCGAACACCGGTCACCCAACAGCCTGTTGAGGACAGCGCTTGAGAAGGCCACGGGTCTCCCAGCCGCAGAGTTAGGCTTTGCTCCCCGGTGGAGTAAGACCCCAAGCCCTTCCCCAGCGACCGAGGACGACCCCTTGTATCGCCGCACCTTCCTTGCCGCAGCCACCGCCGTCGGAGCGTCACTGACGCCGCCTTCGGCCATGCAACGCCGCCTGGGATCTGGCGACGTGGACCGGATGAACGCCAAGCTGGCGGCCGTGGTCAGCATGGACAACAAGTACGGGGGGACGCAGGACCTCCAACGGCACGCGGCCTCGCTGGCCGAGGAGACAGTGGGCCTGCAGAACGCCCACACCGCGTCCAGCCGTATCCGGTCAGAGCTGTACGGCGTCGCGGCCGCGTTCACGGCGAGCGCCATGTGGGCAGCGATCGACGGACGCCGCCTCACCGAGGCAGAGCCGTACCTCAACCAGGCCGTCACTCTCGCCGGTCTGGCCAACAACCGGCACGTCCTCTTCCGGGTATGGGGCCACGCCGGGATCATGTACCGCCACCTCGGCCGCCCCGCCGACGCCATCGCCGCAGGCGAGGCAGCCCGGGCCACATCCATTACCCGCAGCGACCCGGCGTACGCGTCCCTGGCCATGGCACGACTCGCGACCTTCCACGCCGACATGGGAGACGAGCGCAGCGCCCTCCGCGCGATCGGTCTCGCACAGGCCTGCTACGACCGTGCCAACCAGGGGACGCACCGACCGCCGTGGATGGCCTTCTACGACCAGGCCGAGCTGGACAGCCTGGCCACCTTCGCCTACCTGCGGCTCCGAAAGTGGGAGGACGCGGAGCGCCACGCCCACCGATGCCTCGCCGCCCTACGGCCCGACTTCGAGCGAAACCGCGGCCTGACGTACGCCAACCTGGCCCTGGCCCAGCTCGGCCAGGGCGATATCGAGCCGGCCGTTGCCGCAGCTCGGAACGTCCCCGCCGCGATGGCCGGTAACGGCCGAGTGAGCATGCTCCTCAACGACTTCACCACCCGACTCACGACCGTGGCACCACGCAGCGCCGAAACCACCGCGTGGCTCGACCACCGGAGGGCAGCCGCATGAACGGCACGATCACCTATAGCAGGACCGGCGACGTAGCCCTCGTGCGGCAGCTCATCCTCGACATCCACGTGGAGGTGCGTGGGGAGTTCGGTCTGATGGATCGGCCGTTCTACCGGCGCGACCGGTTCGACGAACGGCTGACGGCCTACTCCTCCCGCCCCGGCTGGGAGGCCGTCGTCGGGTATCGCGGCGAGGAACCGATCGGGTACGTCTTCGCCGTACCGCTCGGCGAGAACACCGCGTGGTGGTCCGCGGAACAGGAACCGCTCCCCGACGAGTACGTGAACGAGGACGGCGAGCGAACCCTCGCCCTCAACGAGATCCTCGTCCGCAGACCGTGGCGGGGAGCCCAGGGCCAAGGCGCGGCCCGGGCCCTCCACGAGGAACTGCTCTCCCAGCGACAGGAACGGCGCGTCACCCTGCTGGTCAATCCTGCTCTCTCCGACGGGCGCCTCAAGGCCGTTTATGAGTCCTGGGGGTACAAGCAGATCGGCCGCCAGCAGCCCTTCGACGACTCGCCGGTCTTCGCCACGATGGTGCGGGACCCACTCCGCCAGTAGCCGGGTTCTCCCCCTCCGGGCCTTGCCAACCAGCGATCACAGGCACACGCGTTCGCATCACACCGGCTCCGGTAGTCGGGGCGGGCTCCACGAGTTCCCCGAGCGAGAGTCCGTCGAAGCCCATGACGGCCAGGTCGTCGGGGATCCGGGCCATACACACCTCAAGGCCCGCTCCCGGAGGAGCGGGCCTTGAGATGCTGAAACGCCGTGCGGTGCCGCCCGGCCGTCGGCCGGCACCGCACCTGCTAGCAGCGGTCGGAGCTGTTCACCGCGCGGTCACGGGCGACGTACTGGCCCCGCGGCTTGCCAGAGCTGTCGACGACATTGGCCTTGGCGTCATAGAAGGCGCCCTGGGACTTGATGTCCGCGTAACCACGGTCTCGCCAGGTCTTGACGGACCACGTGCCGCCGTTGGTGGTGCCATAGGTGTACTTCTCGACGTGGAAGACCGGGTTGCTGCGCACCGTGCGCATCTCCGGGCGCAGGGTCATCCAGCCCGCCCGCCTCTGGGGCACGGTGAGGGTCGTGGTCGTGGACCAGCCCTTGGCGTCCGCGTAGGACCAGGTGTGGCTGTAGGTGGCCGCGGCCTGGAGGCCCAGGACGTCCTTGATGACGTTCCACTCGACGCCGAACTGGCCGCCGACACTGTTGGTCGTGGTGGAGGTCGTGGTGCCGTTCGTCTGCATGGCCTGGCTCAGCTGCGAGCCCCAACTGCAGTTGACCAGGGTGTCGCTGACCTTCGTCTCATTACCGGTCCAGGTCCAGCTGGACGCCTGCGGGTAGCTGCACCAGCCCTGGAAGCGCTCCTTGGGGTGCGGCAGTAGGGCCTGGTAGTTGCCGCGCAGGGTGTCCCTGGTGAGCTGGCCGGTGTCCACGTTGATGAACCACCAGGACCGCGCGGTCGAACCGGTGCAGAGGCTCATGATCAGCTTGTCGGTGTTGAACGGCTCCTGGCCTCTGAGGTTGGTGGCGGCATGCGCCGGCGACACGAGGCCCAGCACCGAGGCGAGGCTCACGGCCCCTGCCACGACGGCGCGCCTTACCGTTGTACGCGAAATTCTTTTACGCATCGGGGAATACACACTCCTTCAAGAACATGTCGGCGACGACACGGGAGCTTGTGGACGAAGGGCGCGTTCTGCGGCGGCCTCTGAGACGCGACTTTCCAGCGCACAGAGTTGTTTTTCAATGCAGGTCAGATGGGCAAACAACTCCGAGATGACGGCACCGGCCCGGCTCGCCAGCATTCGGCGCACGGGTAGCGGCACACGGCTCGCGGCCGACGACGAGGCCCGCCGCCAGGCAGTCCCCTGCACGACACCGACGGCTCGCCGCACGCGATGGTGACCGTCTTCCCGTGCCTGACGTCGTGATCATCACGACTGCCCTCGGGTTCGACGCGGCCGTACACACCTCAAGGCCCGTTCCCGGAGGGGCGGGCCTTGAGGGGCTGAAGCGCCGTGCGGGGCCGGCCGGCCGTCGGCCGGCACCGCACCTGCTAGCAGTGGTCGGAGCCGTTCACCGCGCGGTCACGGGCGACGTACTGGCCCTTCGGCTTGCCATTGCTGTCGAGGATGTTGGCCTTGGCGTCGTAGAAGGCGCCCTGGGACTTGATGTCCGCGTAACCACGGCCTCGGTAGGAGTTGACGTTGATCTTGATGCCTTGGGCGTTTTCATAGGTGTACTTCTTGATGTGGAAGACCGGGTTGCTGCGCACCGTGCGCATCTCCGGGCGCATCGTGAGCCAGCCCACCCGCCGCTGGGGCACCGTGAGGGTCGTGGTCGTGGACCAGCCCTTGGCGTTGGCGTAGGACCAGGTGTGCTCGTACTTGACGGCGGCCTGGAGGCCCAGGACCTTCTCGATGACGTTCCACTCGACGCCGAACTGGCCGCCGACGCTGTTGGCCGTGGTGGTGGTCGTGGTGCCGTTCGTCTGCATGGCCTGGCTCAGCTGCGAGCCCGAACTGCAGTTGACCAGGGTGTCGCTGACCTTCGTCTCATTACCGGTCCAGGTCCAGCTGGACGCCTGCGGGTAGGTGCACCAGCCCTCGAAGCGCTCCTTGGGGTGCCACAGCTTGTTCTCGCTCGCGCCGCCCCGGAGGCCGCCCTTCGCGTAGTCCCACTGGACCTGGCCGGTGTCCACGTTGATCGTGTACCAGCTGTAGTCGGTCCTACCGTTGCAGAGGGACATCAGCATCTTGTCGGTGTTCCACCCCTCCGTGCCTCTGATGTTGGTGTCGGCATGCGCCGGCGACACGAGACCCAGCACCGAGGCGAGGCTCACGGCCCCTGCCACGACGGCGCGCCTTACCGTTGTACGCGAAATTCTTTTACGCATCGGGGAATACACACTCCTTCAAGAACATGCCGGTGACGACACGGGAACTTGTGGACGAAGGGCGCGTTCTGCTGCGGCCTCTGAGATGCAACTCTCCGGCGCACAGAGTTGTTATTCAATGCAGGTCAGAGGGGCAAACAACTCCAGGATGATGCAACAAATCGGACATAGCGCGCCAAACCACCCACGTTTTGGGGCGGCTTCGGGGCATCCGCCACCGCTGCACCGGTCGCCTTCTAGCACAGGCCATATATGGGCCGCGTACGGGCGATACGACTGTCCGGAACACCGCCCATGAATACGACGCACCCGGAACCCACGAATCCGCCACCGTCCGCCGAGTAAATCAACCGAGTAAATCAACCGGGCAAATCAAATCGCCGGGTCAGGAGGTCGGGCCGGAAGCGGCTCCCAGGGGCGCGGCGCAGAGGCGCCGGTAAGGCACGTCGGGGAGGTACGTGTGCCATTCGGAGGCGGTCAGAGATGTTCCGGCACGGGCGCAGAGCTGGGCGACGACTTCCGAGAGAGCGACGGTAGCCGCCCCCGGACCGCTGCGCGGTGGCCGGCAGGCGGCCGTCCGGACTGAGCGTCTCCTGGTCCGGCGGCAGGTCGCGCCACCAGGACGTCAGAGGAGCCGCGAGGTCGAGAGAGCCGGCCGTGCTTCCCGTCAGGTAGCGCAGCGTCGGGGCGCCGGGACCCCAGGCGAGAGCGGTGACCGGCCCGTCGGCCAGGGGATGGCGGAATACGGGTGCCGTCGGGCTCGTCGGCACGCGGCTTCCGCTGCCGGTCGTCGGCCCACACGCTGTGCACTGCATCCGCGGAACCGGCGATCGCGGCACGGGGCGCCGGACCGCCGACCCACGGCATGAGGCGGCGGCCGAGGGAACACCATCCCCCTCGGCCGCCGCCTCACACCCATCCGGGACCTGCCGCCACGGGCCGACGCCGGCCGGGCCTGCGGCACACGGATCGTCCTTCGCGAGTGCCGCGAGTGGTTCGACTGCGGACATGCCCGACGAGCTGACGGCGCCGACCCGGCTCGTCCGGGTTCGACGCGGCCGTACACACCTCAAGGCCCGTTCCCGGAGGGGCGGGCCTTGAGGGGCTGAAGCGCCGTGCGGGGCCGGCCGGCCGTCGGCCAGCACCGCACCTGCTAGCAGTGGTCGGAGCCGTTCACCGCGCGGTCACGGGCGACGTACTGGCCCTTCGGCTTGCCATTGCTGTCGAGGATGTTGGCCTTGGCGTCGTAGAAGGCGCCCTGGGACTTGATGTCCGCGTAACCACGGCCTCGGTAGGTCTTGATGTTGATCTTGATGCCTTGGGCGTTTTCATAGGTGTACTTCTTGATGTGGAAGACCGGGTTGCTGCGCACCGTGCGCATCTCCGGGCGCATCGTGAGCCAGCCCACCCGCCGCTGGGGCACCGTGAGGGTCGTGGTCGTGGACCAGCCCTTGGCGTTGGCGTAGGACCAGGTGTGGCTGTAGTTGACGGCGGCCTGGAGGCCCAGGACCTTCTCGATGACGTTCCACTCGACGCCGAACTGGCCGCCGACGCTGTTGGACGTGGTGGTGGTCGTGGTGCCGTTCACCTGCATGGCCTGGCTCAGCTGCGAGCCCGAACTGCAGTTGACCAGGGTGTCGCTGACCTTCGTCTCATTACCGGTCCAGGTCCAGCTGGACGCCTGCGGGTAGGTGCACCAGCCCTCGAAGCGCTCCTTGGGGTGCCACAGCTTGTTCTCGCTCGCGCCGCCCCGGAGGCCGCCCTTCGCGTAGTCCCACTGGACCTGGCCGGTGTCCACGTTGATCGTGTACCAGCTGTAGTCGGTCCTACCGTTGCAGAGGGACATCAGCATCTTGTCGGTGTTCCACCCCTCCGTGCCTCTGATGTTGGTGTCGGCATGCGCCGGCGACACGAGGCCCAGCACCGAGGCGAGGCTCACAGCCCCTGCCACGACGGCGCGCCTTACCGTTGTACGCGAAATTCTTTTACGCATCGGGGAATACACACTCCTTCAAGAACATGCCGGTGACGACACGGGAACTTGTGGACGAAGGGCGCGTTCTGCGGCGGCCTCTGAGATGCAACTCTCCGGCGCACAGAGTTGTTATTCAATGCAGGTCAGAGGGGTGAACAACTCCAGCACGCTGCGACAAATTCGGACATTACATACGAAACTATCCACATTTCGGGGCGGCTTCGTGACTTCCGCCATCGCTGCACCGGGGAAATCAAATCGCCGGGTCAGAAGGTCGGGCCGGAAGCGGCTCCCAGGGGCGCGGCACAAAGACGCTGGTAGGGCACGTCGGGGACGTAGGTGCGCCATTCGGAAGCGGCCAGGGTAGTTCCGGCATGGCACAGAGTTGGGCGACGGCTTCCGAAGGGGCGCGCGGCTTTCGGGGAGCGGGGCGGGCTGCCGGGCGGCGACGCCGAGGAGCATGCCGGTGCGGGGGTCGGTCCGCCGGGCCTGGTCGGCGAGGGCGGCGGCACGGGTGCGTTACCGGTCGGCCGCGCGGTTCTGCTGCCAGGCGAGCCGGCACGCGGCCAGTGCCCCGACCAGGACCAAGGTGAGCGGCGACGACCAGGCTCTGGGTCCGGCGCCGGACCCGGGCGGCCGTCCAGCGTTCCATGGAGTGGTCCACGCGGGAGGCGCCGGACCGCCGCCGGACTGCCGCCGCACGGCATGAGGCGGCGGCCGAGGGAACGTCATGCCCCTCAGCCACCGCCTCATGCCCGTCCGGAGCCTGCCGCCATGGGCCGGCGTCGGCCGGGCCTACGGCACACGGATCATCGCCCGCGAGTCGTTCGTCCGCGGGATGTACACCGCCTTCCAGGTCCATGCGCCGTTGCCGATCTTGTAGTGGAGCTCCACCGACGCGTTCTTCTTCCACCAGAAGTTCCAGCCCGTGGCGCAGGTGGCGGAGTTGGCCGTCCACACCGGCGAGTCGTCCCAGTCGCCGAACTGGTTGTAGCCCTTGACCCAGAATTCCATGCGGGCGGAGGTGTCGTTGCAGACCATGATCTGCACGGCCGGTTGCCCGTCGGCGCTGGCCGTCGCGGGGAGCGCCAGACCGCCGAGGACGGCGCTCGCGGTAAGGGCGGCTATGGTCACTTTGCGTCGAAGGTTGTTCATGGCACTGGCACCGTTCTTTCATGTACTGGCACATCGGAACGACATACCGTGGGGGATCAGTCAGCCGAGCAGGCCTTTGGACCGCAGCCAGGTCGTGGCTGCCTTGGTCGGAGCCTCACCACTGCTGACGGACGCGGCCAGTACGGCCAGTTGCTCCGTGGTCAGCAGAGAGTTGACGCGCGCCAGGGTTTTTCTGGCGGTCACGTCCGCGTAGGGGGCGCCGGCGAGCGGAAAGACGTGCTCGGGCGGTACGACTTCCTTGGGGTCGGCCAGGACGACCAGGCCGCCCCGGGTGATCGCGGGGTCGGTACTGCGCAGCACCAGCACATCGGCGGCGCTCGACGTGGGGGCCGCGGCGAGGGTGACGCCGTAGGCCTTCGCCAGCGCCGAGACGGACGGAGCGCCCGTGTCGCCGGAGGCGGAGCCGCCGAGGGTGAGGCGGACGCCGGACTTCTTCAGGTCGGCGAGGCTGCGCGGTCCGCCGAGTCGTCGGGAGGTGGCCTGGGTGACCGCGAGGACGAGCCCGCGCTGCGCCGCGGCCGGGGGCAGCGCGACGATCCCGGGCGGCAGGGCCATGCTCAGCGTCGCCGCCATGTTGCCGGGCATGGTCTGGCCGCCGGGCAGCGCACGCAACAGGGTGCTCTCGTACGAGGGGGCCAGGCCGAGCTTGCCTTCAACCACGGCCTTGGCCGTGTCGACGGGCGTCGCGTAGCGGGTGGTCGCCATCCGCACCTTCGCCCCGGCGTCAGTGAGGAGTTCGCTGTAGAGCGCCGCGACGACACGGCTCTCCGCGGAGCCGTCGGCGCCGATCACGGTCGGTCCCTCACGGTCCGCGTACCCGCTGTTCGGGTTGTCGCCGCCGCCGACCGCGCAGCCGGTGAGGAGCAGCAGGGAACAGACGGTGGCAGCGGTGATACGAAGCCGCAGACCAATTCCTGGAGGCACGGAACATCACACTTCGCGGTGGGGCGGGCGGCCCCGCGCGGCCGGAGCCGAACGGGGCCGCCTGCTGTGCGGTGGGGGGTGGGGGTGGGGGGTGGGGTGGCTCAGCAGTGCTGGTTGCGCTCGGTCTGCGACATCTTCGCGTCCTTGAAGTTCACGTAGCCGCCGCCGGGGCGGTCCGTGTTGTATCCGGACGACTGGTAGTCGTAGACGTACCAGATGTAGTGGCCGTAGTAGCGCTTGCCGAAGTGGAGCTCGTACCAGCCCTTGGCCTGCTGCTTTGAGGTGCCGCGCTCGATCCAGCCCTTGTACCCGGCGGGGATGTGGATCGTGTTGCTCTCGGTGTCGGTGTGCGAGACCTCCCAGGAGTGGCCGTAGCTGGCCTGGACGGAGACCTCGTAGGTCTTCCAGAACGAGGCGGTCGCGGTGATCGAGACGCCGACCGAGTTGGTGGAACCGGTCGTGTCCTGCCAGTCGACCCTGTGGTCGTTGGTCTGGCTCGCGCAGTTGAAAGCGGTGCTGCCGACCTGGTGGTTCGGGCCGGTGTACGTCCAGTAGCTCTGCGGGTGGAACTGGCAGAAGTCGGCCCAGCCGCAGGCGTCCAGGAGTTCCTTGGTGGTGGGGCTGTCGGCGGCGAACGCCGACTGGGGGGCCGCCATCAGCGAGGCTCCCAACGTGAGAGCCGCGACGGCCCCGGCCGTCCGGGAGAAGCGCTTGGTGGAGCCGTCCTTGCGGGCAGCGAATTCCATCGATCACTCCACATGGGGGTAGGTGCCGACGGACGGCCCGTCGGACTTGGCACCACTATTGAGGAGCGGATCTTGAAACGTCAACAGAGGAAATGTGAAGTCAATACGTTGAATTCCGGTCACCGTCGGGAAGGGCCTTTTCGGGAAACGACGAATGGCACCACCCGAATTCAGGCCCAACGCTCCTGAAATTCGGATGGCGCTTCATTTCGAGCGCTGACACCTCATACATGACCGCGATCCGCCGGCGCTCGAAACCGGGAGGGCGGGTGCGGGTCGCTGACCACTCTCAGGGGGTCAGAGTTGTTCATCAACCCAGATCGGAGGGGTAAACAACTCAAGGATGAGCCCACGAAACCGACAAATGGTGCATAGTTGGCGATCTGTTTCCCTTGCGTGTGAGGGAGGGTCCAGCCGAGCTCCGGGGGCGTCGTATTCCTGGGCGGCGATCCGGAGAGCGGACCGGGATCAGTTTCCAGAACTGGCATCCGTGCCGATACCGGAGAGAACGCAGAGGCGCCGGTGGGACACGCCGGGGAGGTGGGTGTGCCATTCGGAAGTGTCAGCGGAGTTCCGGCACGGGCACCGAGTTGGGTGACGACTTCCGAAGGGGCGACGGCGTATTTCTGGACGGGGACATGAGCACCACCGTCGGCATACATGGAGTCCCCGTTCGCACTGAAAGCGAGGAAACGGATCGCGTCGCCGGGGGGCGGTGTGGCTGTCGCCGAGGGGCCGGTCCGACCTTCAGCCAGTTGATCAGATCCAGTGAGCTGTCACCGAGCCAGGCCCGCGCGGGCAGGGCCTGGCCTGGCCTGCGCGGGCCTGTCAGCGGGACGTCATCGCCGTACCCGGCCGGTCTCTTCAGATACGGGTCAGCAGGGACACCAGGTCGGTGGCGACGCTCCGGTCGATGGGCTCGGGTACGGATTGCGCGCCCGGGCCGAGGGGCTGATCCCCGGCTGTGGCGAGCGCGGCGAGGCTGCGGGCCTGGAGGGTGAGTCCGAGGTCCATCGCCTGGATCGGATTGCCCTTGGCTGCCGTGAGGTTGATCATCTTGGTGTCGGCGAGCACGACCAGTTCACGACCGCCGTCGAGGCGGTGGACGGCACGTTCCTGCCCGCTGGCGCCGGATCGGCGCACGGAGCGCGTGCGCTCGGCCAGCGCGGCCGTGTCCAGCTCCCACGGCATGTGTCCGACCCCGGCGATCACCGCACCGTCCCGCAACACGTCCAGCTCGGCCGCGCCGATCACTCCTGGGTGGCCGGTGGCCAGGAAGAGCAACTGGGTCCGGGGCAGCAGATCACTCAGCTCACCGACCTGGTGGCCCGCCATCACCGCCTCCAGAGCGCGGTAGGGGTCGACGTCCGCCACCGCGACCCGGGCGCCGAGACGGGCGAGCGTGTCGGCGACCCCCCGCCCGCAGGGACCGTAGCCGACGACGGTCGCGTGCGCGCCGGGCAGCATGAGGTTGGTGGCGTTCAAGAAGCCCTGGACGACGCTCTGGCCGACACCGAACTCGTTCTCGACGAGCAGCTTGAGCCGGCTGTCGTTGATGACGACCACGGGGAAAGGCGGCGGGGAACTCCAGGACCGGATACGCAGGCCGCCGGTGGTGGTCTCCTCGGTGGCCCCGACGAGGCCGGGAAGACCGCCCTGAGCCATCACGGCCTCGATCAGGTCGGCGCCGTTGTCCAGGATGAGGTCCGGCCGGGAGTCCAGTACCCGCGCGATGTTCCCGCGGTGCCGGTCGAGGTCGTCCGAGCGGTGACCGATGACGGTGACGCCGGCGGCGCGCAGCGCGTCCGCGGTGTCCTCCTGCGTGGTGCCGGGGGAACCGGTCAGGGTGACCTGCGCGCCCGCCTGAGCCAGGAAGGACACCAGGACAGCGGTCTTCGGCTCGATGTGCAGACAGATCCCGACACGCCGTCCCGCGAACGCGGCCGAGTGGGTCTGCATGGTGGCCGCGAGCAGCGGCATGTGACGGGCGGCCCACTGGGTGTCGTCGTGGGAGATCGTGCAGCGGACGGGGAGGGTTGTCGACATGACGGGATTCCTTGGCTGAGAGGTCGGAGAGGTGGGCACACGTGTGCCCTGGAGTCGAACCGACCTGTCAGCCGTAGAACTGGCTGAGATACGAGTGATCACCGAAGATCCACAGATGGCGGCTCCCACCACTCATGATCATGTGGGGGCCTCCTCTCCGTACGGTGATGGACACATCGACATAGGTTGACGTTATACGCATAACCCAAGTGCGACAAGAGACCCTTCCCAGGGTCGCTCGGTCACATCCACCGCAACACCGTCGTCTACCGGATGAACAAGATCGAGCAGCTCACCGGCCGCCCGCTGCGCGACCACCGGTCCGCCATGGCCCTGCACTTGGCGTGCCTGGCGGACCAACTGGGCAACGGTGTCTAACAAGTTGCTCAGGCCGTCGGCGGGGTGAAGGCGACGTCCAGGCGGGTGAGGCCGCGGAAGTTGAGGCTGCGCTGCCACCGCGGCGGCTCGGTGCCGTCGAGCCGCAGGCCGGGGAGCCGGGCGAGGAGTGCTTCCAGGACGATCGCGCCTTCCATCCGGGCCAGCGCCGCGCCGAGGCAGAAGTGCGGACCGTGCCCGAACGACATGTGCCGTCCGCCGGGCCTCCCGAAGTCCAGCACGTGGGGATCGGGGAACGCGGCGGGATCCCGGTTGGCGGCGCCGCACACCAGGAGCACCGTCTGCCCTTCGGCGATGGTGCGGCCCGCCAGGTCCAGGTCACGGCGGGCCCTGCGCAGCATCAGTTGCACCGGGGCGTCGTAGCGCAGGAGTTCCTCGACCGCGGCGGGCATCAGGTCGGGCCGGCGGCGCAGTTGGTCGGCGGCCTGCGGGTGGCGGAGCAGGGCGAGGGTGGCGTTGCCGATGAAGTGGGTGGTCGTCTCGTGGCCGGCGATCAGCAACAGGGCGCAGTTGGCGAGGAGTTCGTCGAGGTCCTGGTCGGTGTTCCCGGCCTGTGCGGTCACCATCGCGCGCAGGGTGTGGGGGGCCGGCGGGGTGTCGTGCCGGGTGAGGAGTTCGCGGAGGTAGGCGAGCATGTCCGTCATGCTCTGCGAGGCCGCGCGGCTGCCTTCGGCGTCGAGCCGGGAGTTGCCGATGGCCTCGGCGACCGGCTCGGACCAGGCGGCGACGGCGGGCCGGTCCCGCTCCGGTACGTCGAGGAGGTCGCAGATGATGGTGAGGGGCAGGGGGCGGGCCAGGTCCGCGACGACGTCCATCCGTCCGGTCGGCGCCGCGCGGGTGACGATCCGGTCGACGGCTTCGACGATCCGGGTGCGGAGGGTCGCCACTGCCCTGGGGGTGAATGCCTTGCTGATCAGAGCCCGCAGCCGGGCGTGGTCGGGGGCGTCGCTGTAGAGCATCTGCCGGCTCAGGACCCGGGCCAGCGGCCGCAGTTCCTCGGGGACGGCGCCGGGGGCCTCGACGTCGGGATAGCGCACCGAGGACAGCCCCGGATCACCGGCGGCGCTGCTGACCACCGCGTGCCCGGTCGCGATCCACGCACCCAGGCTGCGGTCCCAGAAGAGGTCGTCGGCGCTCCGCATCTCTTCGTAGAAGTCGTAGAGATTCTCTTGGACTTGGGGCCGAAAGGCCCGCAACAGTGACGAGGGGGTGCGCATCGCCCAAGGGTAGTGTCCGGCAGGGGCGGCGGGTGCCGCGTGGAGCCCCGCCCCTTCTGGGGCTCCCGGCGGATCGCCTGGCCGTCATACGACGATGCAGGTCATGGCCGCCCACAGCAGGGGTGAGTGTTCGATCCGGCCGTCGGCGCGCCAGCGGTCGAGTTGTTCGCGCTGCCAGCGGGCGAGCCGGCTCACGGGGTCGTGGTCCTCGTGGGCGGTGTCGACGGCGATGATCGCCTCGGTGAGTGGGCGTACGGTCTCGGGCAGGTCGGCCAGTCGGTGGAAGGCGAAGCTGGTCGGCAGCGTCCAGCGGGTGGCGGTGACCAGCTCGGCACCGTTGTGGAGCATCGCCGTCGCCAGGCCGAACGACTCGGCGAACCGCAGATCGCCGCCGCTCTCGCAGCCGATGAGGGCGACACGCGGCGGCGCGGGCCAGATCCGCGCGCCCGGCTCTCCGTCGGCACGCAGGGGAAGCGTGCCCAGCAGGAGGTCCTTGGCGGACAGCGGCCGATGGCTGCGCAGCGGTTCGGCCAGGCCGGCGGCCGCGGGGCCGCAGCACAGGTGGAGCGTGCCGTCCTCGCTCTGCCCGCCCTCGACCGGCGCGCCGCTGACGTGCCCGACGTACAGGATCCGGCGGGCCCCCTTGCGGAGTACGCCGCTGAGCCACTCCCGGTCCAGGTCGGTACGGCGCAACGCCTCCGCCGGGGTGGCGACGGACGGTACGGCGTCGCCCGCGTCGAGACGGCTCCGGACGAACGACAGCAGCTCCGGGTCCGAGCCGGGCGGCCCCAGGACGGAGCCGAGCGGGGAGTCGGCCCGGAATCCGGGGACCCGGGGGTCGAGGACGAGAACGACCGCGTCGGTTGCGGCATCGGCGCGGGCGTCGGCGTCCGTGTGAGTGTCCGTGTCCGGTGGCGGACTCGCGGCGGGTTGCTGTCGTCGCAGTGACGCCGGTGCGGTGGTCACGACGTCCGCCAGGTCGATGAGGCGTACGTCGGTCGCGTCGTCGACGGCGAGCAGTTCCCAGGGGATCTGGGCGACCCGGGGAGACGGCTGGATCCGCACGAGCGGCCGGCCCGCGCGTGCCGACACCTGGCGTATCTGCGCCGTCAGCCCCTCCGGCCACATCGCCTCGGCCAGCAGCCGCGCGAGCCGCCGCTCGCTCCGGTGCCCGGCCATCGCCCCCGACTCGAACGCGCGCCCCATCCCCTCCGCTCCCCCGCCCGCCCCGGGCAGCGCGGCGGCCAGCGCACGCACCGCCGCGTCGACCTCGTCGCCGGCCCCGCGGCCGGTGCCGAAGCCCTGGGCCCCGCCGGCCCACGTCCAGGTCATGAACAGGTCGCCGGCGTCGGCCAGTCGGACCTGGACCACCGGGCGGCTCGTCAGGTCGTCGGTGTTCCAGAACGGCGTCTCGTCGTCGTCCACGATCCGTCGGCGATAGCGGAACTCGGCCGCCGCGATGTACTCCTGAAGCGCGACCCGGCCCGCTTCCGACGCCATCCGCACCCTCGGCGGCGGCGCGACGCGCAGGCCTGCGGAGGCGGCGGCGTCCGCCGCCACACCGCCGAGCGTCACCGGGCCGTCGACCTGCCGGTACGCCTTCATGGCCGCGCTCGGGAAGACCGACGCCGGGTCTTCGACCGACCTGGCGGGCGGCGTACGGGCCAGGGCCAGGGAGGCGCCCGCACTGCGGTGTTCCACCAGTTCGAAGAGCAGCCCCTGATCCTGTCGGCGTACGGCGAGACGGAACACCAACCGCATGGCGTCGTCGGCCAGTCGCAGCCACTGACTGCGCGCGTGGGCGGTGACGAAGTCGTAGCGCGCCGCCTCCAGGGCCAGGGCTGCGGGCAGCGCGAGGGAGATCGCGGTGCCGATGGACTTGGACTCGTGGTCGCCGTGGTCCGTCCGGTTCAGGTTGTCCTCGAGGGTTCTCGCGAGCATGAGGTCGACCTGCGCGCACCGCTCGTTCATCTCCCGCGCCTGGTACACGTCACGGGCTTCCTGGGCCAGCCGCTTCATCTCGGTGATGTCGCCCCGGTCGTACGCCTGTTGGGCGCCCAGCAGCATGGTGTCGGCGGCGGCGATCGAAGCGCCGAGGCGTTCGAACCGGGCCAGGCTCGTCGCCATCAGGTCGCCCGCGCCGGTGAGGTCGCCGCGCCGGCCGGCGAGAAAGCTGCGGGCCTGTTCACAGACCGCCAGCTCGCCGAACCGCCGTTGCCGCTCGAAGAAATCGGACGCCTCGTCGAACAGCCGTTCCGCACGGTCGAAGTCACCCCGGTCCATCGCGAGGTCCGCCCGGTGCGCGAGCAGCGCGTGCTGCTCGCCGGTGTCACCCATCGCCCGGAAGGCGTCCTCCGCGCGGGCGAAGTAGTCCTCGGCCGGGTCGTACCGCCCGGTCTCGCCGCAGATCACGCCGAGGGCGGTCAGCAGCTTCGGGACGGCCTCCACCGCGGTCGCCGGAGTGGTGGACAGCAGCAGCGAGGCATGCTCCTCGGCCGTTCCCCACTCGCCCCGCTCCATCAGCAGATGCACCCGGTTCAGGCCGAGTTCGGCCGAGCGCAGTCCGTCGGGGTCGTCGAACTCGGGCAGCGCGACCGCCGCTTCGTCGAGGCAGGCCAGCGCCTCGTCCAGGCGTCCGGTCCTGCGCAGCACGTCGGTTCTGGCGATCTGCGTCTTCAGCAGGGTTTCCAGCCACAGTTGACGGCCCTTCGGCCCCATCGGCGCCGACGCGATGCCGTCGAGCAGGACGCGGGACCGCTCGACGGCGTCCTCCGCTGCGGGCAGGTCCGTGGCGTTGAGCCGGACGCTCGCGAGGTCGGACAACAGGTGCGCCCGCAGGAACCGCACGTCGGGCGAGTCCTCGAGAGACTCGGCCAGGGCGAGCATCTCCTCGTAGACGGCGCACGCGGCCGTGAGATCTGCCGCCAGTTGGTGCTGTTCGGCCAGGGCGAAGCCGCTGTCGAAGGGGTCTCCGTACAACTGCGGCAACTCCATCTCCTCTTCCGGCATCTGTCAGTAGTCCTCGTCCGTGGTGGCGGCGGCGGTCTCGGCGAGGAACGGTCCCAGGGAGGCGTCGTGCGGCGGCGCGTCGTACGCCTGGGGCTGTGCCGCGGCGGTCAGCCGCCGCCGGACCAGGGCACGGACCGCGTCACGGCCGACACGGCCTTCGTCCGCACCGCTCACACCACCCTGATCGCCCACACCGCCCACACCGCCCTCACGGCCGTCGCGGCCCGGGTCGAAGCCGGGCAGCAGGACACCGACCTCGATACCCGACAAGCCCAGGTCCGAGCCCACGTCCAAGCCCAAGCCCAGGTCCGAGCCGAGGTCCAGGTCCGCCCGGCCGGTCCACACGTCGTCCCGTCTGGCGAGGGGCACCCGGTTCGGGTGGCCGCCGTTCACACGGAACTCCGCGACGAGGGGCGCACCGGCGGTCGGTGCCGCGATGTGCGCGACGGCCTCGATCTCGATCTGCCGTCGTGCGCCGAGTGCGCGAGCCGTCCAGGACACCGCGTCCTCGGCGGCGTCGACGAAGCCGGGCGGGTAGCGGCGCCAGTCGTTGGTCCCCGTGCCTCGGGCGATCAACCGGCCGCCCGCGACGAGGGGTTCGCCCGCCGCGAGTGCGTAGCCGTCGTGCCGAGCGAAGAGCGCGCCGGGGTCGACCGGCACACCGACCGGACGCCCCTGCTCCATCCCCTGCTCCAACTCCAGCCCCAACCCCAGTTCCAGGGACGACCGGAGGTGGCGCAGGGCCGGACCGTCCAGTCCGGCGCTGTCCGCCGCGTCGTCGATCAGCCGCAGGACGCTCTCCAAGTGGCGTGCCGCGTCCGCCGGTTGGGCCGCCGCGCGCCACCACTGGACGAGCGGATCAAGGGCGGCCTGGTGCTCCTCGATCAGTTCGGCCGCGCAGTCGTCGGGCTGATCGCCGTCGCCGGCACCGTCGCCATCACCGGCGTCGAACAACTGCTGGCACCGGTGGGTGAGCGCGGCCAACTCCAGACCGTGCAGGTCCGGTTCGAGCGCCGGTATCCCGTCCGTGTACGACGTCGGCCACCACCTGGCCGCCCAGTGCCCGAGCCCGAGCCGGGCGGCGCTGCCCGCGAGGCCGGTCACCTCCGCCGACACCCGCACACCGGCCGCCGGCTCCCCCGCCGCACTGCCGTGGACATCGTGAACGTCATGGACGTCATGCACGGCGGCGGCGACGCGCTCGCCGTAGAGCGCCCACAGCCACTGCTGAGCTCGTCCCGCGTCGTGGATCTCCGCCGACGGCGGGCCGGGGGCGTCGAGGACGGGCCAGGTCAGGACGGCGCCCGCGACGTCGAGGACGGCCCAGGTGAACTCGGGGCCCACGGCGTCCACATCGCCGTAGAACCCGGCGCCGCCGGAGTCGGGAGCCGCGGCGATCCGGATCGTGCCGTCCTCGCCCCGCGCGACATGGACGTCCACCTGCGTCCGCGCCATCAAGCGCTCCTCGTCCCGGCGGCCCGCGCGGGGGCCGTCGACAGGGTGCGCAGCGCCGAACGGACCCTGGCGCGGTGGTCCATCATCACCGAGCGTGCGACCCCGTCCAGCAGCGACCAGGCCTCCGCGAGGTCCCCGAGGGGGGCGTCGCGGACGTCCCGCCCGTGCAGCCGCACCCACAGCCGTCGCATGTAGGCGGCCCACGGGGTACGGAGATCCTGGGCGAGGGCGTCCAGGACGCCGCCGTCCGGGTCGGGGCTGGGGGACACGGTCATCCTGCGGGCGCGCAGGACCGAAGCCTCGTGCCGCCAGCGGCTGTTGACGGCCCGGTGCGCCGCCGTCCGCTCCGGTACGCCTCCCCCGGTGCCCAGCGGATCGAGGCCGACCGCGAGCCGGCCGCCGAGGACGACGGCGACGCGCAGGCTCTCGTCGCGCAGGCCGAGCGGAGCGCAACTGCGGCCGGTCTCCCGTGCGACGAGTTCCGGTACCGTCGGCAGTTCCTCGCGCCGGGCCGACGACTGAAGGACGACGAAGAGCCGCTCGTAGAGCGTGCGGTCCAGCGGCGCGGGAAGCGTGGCCGTCGACGCGCCCCGGCCGACCTCCGGGCGCGGCGGCACCTGCCGTACGGTCAGCCCCAGATGCGCCGGCACGTCGTCGCGGCCCCAGACGCCGCCGGCGTGCGCCCACAAGGCGCGGCCGAACAGGCTTCCGTGTCCCGCCTCGACGAGGGACGCGTACTGCGGTGCGTTCCTCGCCCGGTCCGGCGTGCCGCAGGCTTCGAGGGCCTCGCCCGCCAGGGCGACCACCGCGACCGCGTCGGCGGCCGTGGCCGTGGTCCGGCTGTCCCAGGCTGTGGCCAACTCGCCGTCGATCCGGGTGCCTTGGACGAGGTCGGCCAGGTAGTCCTTCAGCGCTTCCACGGTGCGTCCGCCGGTCGTGTCCGCCACGTCCTCGACGACGTTCCTGGCGATCGCGTCCGCGTCCGCACCGGCCGGGGGCGCTCCGTGCTCGGTGGCCAGTTCGAAGCAGCGCTGGAAGTACAGGTCCTGCGGGTTGCCCGCGACGACGCCCAGTGCCCGGCGGGCCTTCTTGAGCAGCGTGAACCACTGTGCCGTCACCGCGAGACGCGTACCCGACTCCCGGATCAGCCCGTCGAGACACGCGGCCTGCACCGGTCCGAGGAAGTCCGCCGCGAGTTCGGGACGCAGCGTCGGCCTGACGATCAGCGGCAGCACGATCAGCTTGACCGTCCTGGTCAACGGCGCCCCGCCGGGGCCGCTCAGCGATTCCAGCCCCGGCCCGAGGCCACGCCAGGCGTGGTCGATGACCATGGCGCGCGGTCGGCGCTCGCCGGTCGGCCGGCTAGGGGATGGCATGCCAGGAGGGTACGCCGACGGCGAAAGGGCGCACGGGCCTGGGATCGGCGAACGAATCCGCGCTCGCCGGAGAACCTGAGACCGGCGGACAAACCTGGGATCGGTAGACGTCGTCGGCCGTCTAGCGTCCCCGCCATGGGAATCTTCGGAAAGCGCAAGAGCCGCGAGGAGCGGGCCGCCGAGATCGCCGGGCAGGTGGCGGGCGGCAAGGGTTTCTACGGCCGTGCCACGCGCGCGTTCCTCGACGCCGAGGACTACGGCAGGGTCCAGCAGTCGATCGGCGCGTACAACTCGGGCCTCGACGTACAGCAGTTGCTCGCCGCGGGGGCGCCGACCACGCCCGCCGCCGTCGTGTCGATCAGCGACACCGGCCGGCTGGTCAACCACGACCCGGTCGTGGATCTGGTCCTCCAGCCGTCCGGGACCGCCGAGCGGGTCGCCCTCCAGACCATCGTCTCGAAGCTGCGGATCCCCCGCGTCGGCGACCAGGTCCTGCTGGTCGCCGACCCCGCCCGGCCCGGCGGCTACCTCTACGCCGGGGACGGCGTGGCCCCGTGACGCCGACACCGCCGTACGAGGCTCCGACGTCCGATTCCGTGCTGCTCTCCTTCGACGGCCGGGTGCTGGAGGTGTTCGGCTACGTCGACGCCGCCCGCTACCACATCTGGGAGGAGCCCCGGATCGAGTTCGGTTCCGGCCGGTTCCGCAGGCTGACGATCGCCGTCAGGTCCCCCGGCAGACGCCACACCATGCCGTACGACGAACACCGGCTCCCCGGCCTGCGAGCCCTGGCGGACGTGCTGGCGCGCAGCGTGGCCGAGCGACGGCAGCCCTGAGATGAGCGTGCCTGAGATGAGCGTGTACGAGGTGCTGGGGCTGTGGTGGGTGCTGCCGTCGGGGGTGGCGCTGCTCGGCTACGGGCTCGCGCTGGCCGGGTTGACGCGGGCCCAGCGTGCGGTCTGGGTGAAGGCGCGGATCGTGGCGGTGGGGCAGCCGGCGCACGGCGCCTCCAAGCGGCCCGGGATACCGGTGACGGTCGCGTTCCAAACCCCCCTGACCGGTGAGGAGTTCGTCCTGCCGAACGACGGAGAACACGGCGACGCGATCGAGGAAGCCTGGGTGGGCCGGGAGGTCGACGTGCGCTACCCACGCGGGCAGCCGCACCGGTACCGCATCGTGCTGGACATGGACGAGCGGCACGGCCGGGTCGTCCCGAACTGCTCGGTCGCGCTGCTCCTGGTCGGGCTGGCGATCCACGCGAGCGTCGTCGGAGGCTGGCCGTGGGCGCTGCTCGGCTTCGGTTCCCTGTTCACCGTTGCCGCGGCGATCAGCCCCGACATCCGCACGGCGCGCGCCCGCGACGCCCTGCTGGCCTCGGCCGTCGCCGTCCCGGCGCGTGTCGTGGCGGTCACCAAGGACGTCCACACCGACGGGGAGGGCGACGAGATCGTCAGCCACACCCCGGTCGTCACCTTCACCACCCGCGAGGGCGTCGACGTCACCGTCCTCTCCCGCGAGGGCATCCCCGAGCCGGGCCGGTCCCTCGGCCGCGACCTAACCCTCCACTACGCGCCCTCCGACCTCACCGCCTACACGCCCGACCGCGCGGCCGACCGCCGTGCCAACGCGTGGGCCGTCGCTACGGTGGTCATCCTGCTGGTCACCGGGATCGCGGCGGCGGTGACCGGCGCGCTCATGCTGTGACACACGGCGGCGCGTCGGCCCCGCGTCGGCGTCAGGGCTGGTGGGTGACGCTCACCTGCACGGTCAGTGCGCCCTCGTTGTCCTGGACGCAGCTCTCGGAGGCGTCGTTGATGGCCAGTTGCAGGGTGCCCTTCCCGGCCGCCTGGAAGGTCAGCTTCTGCCCGACGGCGCGGACGGCGGCGTCCTGCCCTCCGGTGAGGCGTGCCAGCAGGGTGCCGAACGGCGCCGCGGGCTTGATCTTGCAGTCCTTCGCCCCGTCCAGCGACCGGTCCGTGGCCGCGTCGTAGCCGGCCGGCCCGGTCATGGGTTTGCTGCGGTGGTCGACCGTCCACTCGCCGGATACGAACCGCACGGTGACCCGGTCGCCCTTCCGCACGGAGACTCCGGTCACCGCCTGCCAGCCGGTCGTCGACTCGACGACCTTGCTGACGGTCGCCGTCTTCGCCTTCTTCGCCTTCTCCTTCAACGGCAGCACCCCGGTGAGGAACAGACCGCCGGCGACGCCCGCCGCCAGCACCGCCGTACCGGCCAGCGCCCACCACAGCCGCCGCTTGGTGCTCTTCGGGCGGGGCGGCTGCCCGGGCGGCGGGGGCGTGAGTGACGTGGTGTGCCGGGCCGTCGTCGGCACGGACTCCCAGGCGGCCGGGACGGGTCGCTGTTGGCCGCTGGTCACGGTGTCCGCGTCGGTCCACGCGGCCGACGGCCTCGGCACGCGCTCGGTCGGGGACGGCAGTGGCCCGGCGTCCGCCTCCCCCGCCACGACGCGCCGCAGCGCGGAACGCGCGCCGGCCGCCGAGGGGCGCTCTTCGGGGGACTTGCGCAGCAGTGCCTCGACGACCGGGCGCAGCGGGCCGAGTCCCTGCGACAGATGGGGTTCCTCGTAGACCACCGCGTGCAGTGTCGCGGGCCGGGCCGGTCTGCGGAACGCTGAAGGGCGCGCTGCGGAAGAGGCGCGGTTCGATCAGCGGTTGGTCGCGTCTCGTCTCGTAGGGGACGAAGGCGGCGGACGCGCCCGCCGCGGTGATCAGACAGGCCACGATGACGGGTGAGGTCCAACCCCGGCCCGGCGCCTCGATGATGGCGTACGTCAGCGTGCCGAGCGCGGTGATCACGAGGAGTTGGCCGACCGGGTCCACCCTGCGGGGCCGTGGCGCGCGGGACTCCGGGACGAAGAGGGCGGCGAGCGGCAGCGCGGCCAGGCCGATCGGCACGTTCAGCCAGAACACCGACCGCCACCCGGCCGTCTGGACCAGGACGCCGCCGAGGATCGGCCCGGCCGCCATGCTGACGCCCACCACCCCGCCCCACACGCCGATGGCCCGTGCCCGCTCCCTCGGCTGCGGGAAGGCGTCGGCGATGACGGCCATGGCGACCGGGGTGAGCATGCAGCCGCCCACCGCCTGCGCCATGCGGAAGACGATCAGCCGGTACAGCGAGGGCGCCAGACTGCACAGCGCCGATCCGCCGGTGAACAGCGCGAGCCCGAGGAGGAAGACGCGCCGCCGCCCGACCCGGTCGGCCGTGGAGCCGGCCAGGATGAGCAGCGAGGCCAGCACGATGGTGTAAGCGTCGAGCGTCCACTGCAGGCCCGACACGGAGCTGTGCAGGTCCTCCTGTATCGACGGCAGGGCGACATTGAGGATGGTGGTGTCGAGGCTGACCAGCAGCACGCTCATACAGCAGACGGCGAGGATCAACGAGGGTCTGCTGCGGTCGGGTTGGGACATCGGCCGCCCTTGTGCTCATCAGTGCTGCGGCAGGTCGGTGGCGTGGGCGTCGGCGAAGTCCCAGAGCACCGGGAGGAGTTGCTCGGGCGTCTCGGCCTGGGGCATGTGACCGGTGCCCTCCAGCAGCAGGAACTCCGCGCCGGGGATGGCCTGTGCGTAGGCGCGTCCGTAGTCGGCGTCCACGACCTGGTCGCTCGCGCCCCACGCGACCAGGGTCGGGTGGGCGACCTTGGCGAGGCGCTCGGTCAGGGTGGGGTCGGCCATGTCGTGCGGGCCCGAATAGACCTGCAGGGTGGCCCGGTTGGCTGCCATGACGGCGCGTTGCGCGTCGGTCAGCTTGCCGGGGTCGAAGCGGAACTTCGAGGGGTCGTGGAAGGAGAGGCGGGAGAGTTCGACGGGCGTCAGGGAGAAGGTCTCGGCTATCGGGTGGCCGGCGACGGAGAGGCCGACGGCGTTGACGAGGGTGACGCTGCTGATCCGGTCACTGCCCAGAGCCGCCAGTTCGGCGGCGGTCCAGCCGCCGATCGAGTTGCCGACGACGGCGACGTCCCGCAGGTCGAGCGCGTCGAGCAGCTCCGCGTAGACCTGGGCGAGGGTCGTGACGTCGGTCAGCCACTCGGGGCGGTCGGTGCCGTCGAAGCCGGGGTGGACGGGGGCGAACACCCTGGCCGGCCGCTGCGCGGCGAGGAACCCGGCGAACGGGGTGACGGTCTGCGGGCCGCCGCCACCGTGCAGGAGCAGGAAGGGGTGGCCGGCCTGTCCGGAGTGGCCTTCCTGCCCGTAGAGGTCGACGGCGACGTCGACGGTGCCCTGGGCGAGCGTGAGGGTGTGAGTGCTGCGAGTCATTCGGTGCTCCTCAAACGGGCTGTATCGAGCTGGAGTCAAGCTGGATCAAGGGGAGAGTCGGGGTGAGCCCGGGCGAGTCGGGGTGCCGTCACGCGAAGTCGGTCGCGGGGACCGTGGCGTAGCGGCTCATGACCTCGACGGTCGACTCGGGGGTCAGTTCCCGACCGCCCGCGATCATGTTCCGCAGGTCGCGGAAGTACTGCACGTACAGGTCGGGCGTGAAGGTGTTGAGCATCACCGCGGGCGTGTCGCCGAGGTTGGCGAAGGTGTGCGGGGCGCCGGGCGGAATCATGGCGAGCGTGCCGGCCGGGGCCACGTGGGTCGTCTCCCCGATGGTGAAGTGGATGGTGCCGGAGACGACGTAGAAGCCCTCGTCGTGCTCGGCGTGGCGGTGCTGCGGCGGACCCTGCGTGTGCGGGGCGATGGTGATCTCGCCGATGCCGAGGCGGTGCCCGGTGGTACTGCCGTCCTCGAGGATCCGCATTTGCGTGGGGCCGAGCTGGATCGTCTCGCCGTCGCCCGGGCCGACCACGGAAACCTTGCCCATCGTTCCTCCTGCAGTCCTTCGTGAGAGCTGACTCTCAGGAGAGTACGGAAGCGAGGTTCCGTAATGCAAGTGAACTCTCATAACGAGAGGTAAATGCTAGGATGTGAGTGGATCGGCAGAAGGACAGAGCAGAAGAACGGAAGGGTGGAGTCCGGCGATGACGGCGCAGGCGGGAACGGGCCGCACCAACCAGAAGCAGCGCACGCGGACGGCGATCGTGGCCGCCGCCCGGGAACTCATCGGCACCGGAGCCGAGGTGACCATGCCGGCGATCGCCCGTGCGGCCCTGGTCTCCGAGGCCACCGCCTACCGGTACTTCCCCGACCTGCCGTCACTGATCAGCGAGGCCCTGGCCGGCGTCTGGCCGCCCCCGGCCGAGGCACTCGGGCCGGTCGCGGACTCCGCCGACCCCGTCGAACGCATCGCCTTCGCCTGCGAGTTCCTGCTCCGCGGCGTACTCGCGCGGCAGGGCTCGGTCCGCGCGATGATCGCCGCCACCGTCACCCGGCCCGGGGCCGCGAGCGCGCGCCCCGGAATCCGTTTCGGACTGATCGACCACGCACTCCGGCCCCTCGAACGCACCCTCGGGGCGACCGATCCGGAAGCGTTCGCCCAGCTCAAGCGGGACCTCGCGGTGGTCGTCAGCGCCGATGCGCTCTTCACCCTCACCGATCAGTGCGGCCTCGACCCCGACGCGGCCATCAACAGCGCCGTACGAACCGCGACCACCCTGACCGAGGCCGCGGTGCGCCCGCTCACGTAGCCACAGTGCCCGGCCCCGTCCAGTCGGGCGGGCGGCGGGGGCCTGGCCGGCCGGCGTACCCGGCACCGGGTGGCGACGATCCAAGGCCGCGGAAACCGCTCGGCACCGACAACCGGGCGTGCTCCTTGCGCAACAGTGCGTCAGCGGGCTGCGTTGCCCAGGGCAACCAGGCGGCGAGGTCGCCGAGCCGCCGCACCTGGTCGTCCTGGCCACGCGCGCCGGGCCTCACAGGGCGATCGGCCAGGTCGGGATGCCGGCAGGGACGCTGGTCGTACGGATGATCCCGGGCCGGCACCACGGTGACATCGGCCACCTCGCTCTCTGTGCGGGGCCGTGCGGACCGGCCCCTCGGCCGTCCCCGCGAGTGAGGTGAAACGTTACGCTGGACACTGGTAGACCGGTTCACGCATCTTTGGGTAGGTTTCCGGAACCACGAGCGGCCCGGTCCGGTGCGGCAGTGGGAGGTGAGGGGGAACGTGACCAGCCTGATTCCGGAGACGGGGAACCTTCCCGCGGCCTTCACCACGTTCGTGGGCAGGCGGCACGACATCGCCGAGGTCCGCCGCGTCCTCGGCTCGGCACGGCTGCTGACGCTCACCGGGGTCGGCGGCGTGGGCAAGACGCGGCTGGCGCTCGAAGCGGCCGCCGCGTCCAGGAAAGCCTTCCCGGACGGGACGTGGCTGGTCGACCTGGCATCGGTGCGGGACCCGTCGTCGGTGGCGAGCGCGGCCGCGACCGCCGTGGGGATCATGGATCTGGGCGTCAGGCCCACCCTGGACCAGCTCGCGGCGCATCTCGCCGGGCGCCGGGCGCTGATCCTGCTGGACAACTGCGAGCACCTGATCGAGGCCTGCGCCGAACTGGCGGGGACGCTGCTGTCGGCCGGCCCCGAGCTGCACATTCTGGCGACGAGCCGCCAGACGCTGGGCATCGCGGGTGAGCACGTCATCACCGTGGCGCCCCTGTCGGTGCCGGACGAGGCGGTGGAACTCCTGCGGGACCGGGCCACCGCCCTGCGGCCCGGGTTCCGGATCACCGACGCGAACTGGAACGCGGTCGTCCGGCTGTGCGACGGTCTGGACGGGCTGCCCCTGGCCATCGAGCTGGCTGCCTCCCGGCTGCGTACGCTCACCGTCGAACAGACGGTGGACCGGCTGGAGGACCGCTTCACGCTGCTCACCGGGGGCAGCCGGACCGCGCGGCCGCACCAGCGCACGCTGCGCGCGCTGATCGACTGGAGTTACGAGCTGTGCGGCCCCGCCGAGCGGCTGCTGTGGAACCGGCTGTCGGTCTTCACCGGAAGTTTCAGCCTGGACGCGGCCGAAGACATCTGCGCCGGAGAAGGCGTCCCCCGGCACGAGGTGCTGGACCTCCTCGACCGGCTGGTCACCCAGTCCGTGGTCCTGACCACCGAGTACGAGGGCCTTCCCCGCTACCGGCTGCTGGAGACCATCCGCCAGTACGGCCGGGAACGGCTCACCGAGTCCGGCGAGGAAACGCACCTGCTGCGCCGGCAGCGCGACTTCTACGTCGCCCTCGCGCAGCGCAGCGCCGATCACTGGTACGGCCCCGGCCAGGAGGACGCCCTGAAGCGTCTGCGCGCCGAGCACGCCAATCTGCTGGCGGCACTGGACTGCGGCGCCGACCCGCAGGTCACGCTCGCGCTGGCGACGGCGCTGCGCTTCCACTGGTGTGCGGGCGGTTTCCTCGGCGAGGGGCGCCGCTGGCTCGACCGGGCGCTCACGGCCGCCCCGGAGCCCACCGTGGCCCGGGCCCGGGCGCTGTGGGTCGCCGCCTGGGTGGCGCTGCTCCAAGGCGATCATTCGACGGCCGACGAGCGGCTGGACGAAGCCGGGGAACTGGGCGAGCAGGTGGACGATCCGGAGGTGATCGCGTACGTCACCGGCTTCCGCGGCACATCGGCGTTGTTCCGGGGGCGGATCGAGGAGGCCGTGTCCCTGTTCCAGCGCGTGATCGCCACGCACCCGGCGGGCGCCGACGAAGCCTCAGTGGTCTTCGTGCTGTTCCAGTTGGCCGCCGCCCAGACCCACATCGGGGACCCGCGCGCGGCGGAGACCGGCGAGCGAGCGGTCGTCATAGCGGCGGCGCACGGGGACAGATGGGGCCGTACGCACGCGCTGTGGGCACTCGGCTACGACGCCTGGGCGCGCGGCGACCTGGAGGCCAGCATGGCGCTGACCCGGGCCGGGCTCGAGATCGAGCGCGGCTTCAACGACCACATCGCCACCTCGCTGATGCTGGAGGTGCTCGCCTGGGCGACCGCCTCCAGCGGCGACTACGAGCGGGCGGGACGGCTGCTGGGAGCCGTGCGCTGCCTGTGGCAGAACATCGGCACCAGCATCTCCGCGTTCGGCCCCCGGTTGTCCGAGTACCACGTGCTCTGCGAGCAGTCGGTCGCACAGGCGCTGGGCCCGGCAGCGTACGAGCGGGCGCTCGTGGTCGGTGGCAGCCACGACAGCCCCGGCCAGGCCATCGACTTCGCCCTGAACACCGACCCCGGCACCGGCACCGGCACCCGCCCCGAACCGGCTGCCCCGGTCACCACCCCGAGCCCGCTGACCCGACGTGAGCGGGACGTGGCCGCGCTGGTGGCCAAGGGCATGAGCAACCGTCAGATCGCCGCGGCGCTCGTCCTCTCCCAGCGCACGGTGGACGGCCATGTCGAGAACATCCGGGCCAAGCTCGGCTTCCGCTCCCGGGCCCAGATCGCGGGCTGGTGGGCGGAGAACCAACCGCCCATGCCGTAAACCCGCATAAAATCCCGTGACGGAGTGCAGGACCGCGTGGTGGTGGAGACCGACGCCCCGGCCTCGGTCACCGATCCGCTGCTGACCGAGTACTCGAACAAGGTCGTGATCACCGCCCCGCCCGCGCCGCTCTTCACGGACGGCCTCGACAACACCGACAACCAGGCAGCGTCCACAACGGAACACCGGCAAGGGGCCCGGGCTCACCCCGGCCCCTACCCGTGCTCCGGCCGTCCGACGGTGCAGACCTGGCATGATCGTCATCGTGGGCGTACACATCGCACCGGCCCAGGTGGCCGACTTCCACCAGGTCCTCACCGATCACCCCCGCTACTGGGGCGAACGCGATCTTCGGGCGTTGCATCTTCTGGCGCTGGTGCAGGAGTTCGGTCCGACCTGTCTGGTGGCCCGAGCCGAGGACGGGATCCGTGGCTACGTCTTCGGGTTCGTCACCCCGGAGGGCATCGGGTACGTGCATCTGATCGCCACCCGGAACGACGCCCGTGGCACCGGTCTCGGCCGGCGGCTGTACGCGGCGTTCGCCGCGGCAGCCGAACGTCATGGTGGTGCACGGCAGTTGAAGGCGATCACGTCGATCGAGAACACCGGCTCGGTCGCCTTCCATCGCAGCCTCGGCTTCGACGTGAAGATCGTCGACGACTACAACGGCCCCGGCCGGGCCATGGCCGTCTTCCACCGGGATCTTCCGCTCGACGTCCCGTGATGCCGACCGGGCCGGGTGAGGAACGGGCGACAACCCGGGCCTCATCACGGGCCGTGCTGCCGTGTGTTCGGGTCGGCCACGCCGTTCTCAGGAACCGCGTACCTGGGAGTCCGGAGCCCCCTCAGCCCTCAAGCCACCGCCACGGGCAGTTCGGCCTCGTCGTCCGGGCAGCAGTCGCCCGCCGAGCAGTACGGCGTAGGCGCCGGCGGTCAGCAGGCCGCCGGCGAGGAAGGTGCTCCGGACGTCGGCGAGGGCCAGGATCAGTCCGCCGAGCGCGGCGCCGGCCGCGATGCCGGCGTTGTACAGACCGGAGTTGGCCGCGAGGGCCATGTCCGTGCGGCCCGGTGCGCAACGCAGCATCTCGTTCTGGGTGGTCATGAACACCGGCCCGACCGCACCGCCCATCAGTACCAGGAACCCCACCGCCGCCACGGGGTCGGTTCCGGCCGCGTACAGGCCGAGCATGCCTGCCGCCTGGGTGACCACGGCAGCGGTCAGCGCGGACTGCGGATGGCGGTCCAGCAGTGCCCCGGTGATGGTCACCCCGGCCACACACGCGACGCCGAAGGCCACGAACAGGGCACTGATGGTGCTGCGGGCGAAGCCGCTGACGTCGACCAGGAAGGTCACCATGTAGGTGTATCCCGCGAACGCCCCGGCGGCGGACAGGGCCCCGGCCGCCAGCACGGTTCCGAACCGGCGGGGGTCGGGGCTGGTTCCGTAGGCGGCGCGCTCTTCGTCCGGACGTGAGGTCGGGAGCAGTACGGCGACCGTCACCAGCGAGAGGAGTCCCAGGGCCGCCAGTACGGCGACGGGCACCCGCCAGTCGCTCTGCTGGCCCAGCCAGGTCCCGGCGGGAGCGCCGAGTACGAGGGCGAGCGAACCGGCGACGGACAGCGCCCCGACCACGCGCCCTCGGACCTCGGGCGCGAACAGGCCCACCGCGACCGGCCCCATGACGGCCCAGAACAGCGCCTGGGCGAGCGCGGTCAGCAACCGCGCCGCGAGGAGCAGGCCGTACGACGTGGCCAGCGCCGCCATCAGACTGGACGCGACGAGCGCGGCCAGCACTCCCGTGAGGACATGGCGCCGGGGCGCGGCCCGCGTGAGGTGGGCGAGCGGCAGAGACGCGACGGCCACGGTCACGCCGTAACCGGTGAGCAGGAGACCGACCGCCGGCACCGACACCCGCAGGCTCTCGGAGATGAGCTCCAGCAGGCCGACCGGCAGGTTCTCCGCCGTGTTGAAGGTGAACGCGGCCAGCATCAGGGCCACGAGCACCGCCACCCTGCGCCATGAAGCCGGCGGTGACGTCGTGCCCGTACGGTCGCTGCCCGTGCCCGTCCGTCGCGCCTGCTCCATGGCACCGTCCATGGAGCAACCTCACCGGGCTCGCCGCCCCGCCGCAACCGAATTCATCCGCGACTGCGCCGGGCGGCCGCCCCGGCTCGATCGTGAGCGTGTCCGCGAGCCGGAGCAACGACCCGCCGCCGGTCCTCTCCTGCCCACCGGACACGCCCCGGCTCGATCGTGAGCGTGTCCGCGAGCCGGAGCAACGACCCGCCGCCGGTCTTCTCCTGCCCACCGGACCGCACGGGTCCGGGACGAAGCCGACGCGACACGCATCGCGGTTGTGCGACGCCTCCGCCAGGAACCCTGACGTGCCGCTAGGACCCCTGGCGCGCCGCCTGCTGGAGTGCCCGGTCGAGGGCCGGTTCGCCCTGGCCGAGGCGATCCCGCCGGAGCGGACCGCCGCCGGCGATCCGGGTGTACGCCGTCGAGGCGTCTCCGGGCAAGACGGCGAATATCGCACCGGCCACCGTGCGGGCTACAGTCATGGTGACTACAACCCCGTAGACGGTTTACTGCTTCGCAGACGAAGACGAAAAGAGCGCCGAGGAGCGTTTCCATGGCAGAGGGACCCGGAGAGCGGTCGGGCGGCGGGCGGGCGGAGCGTCGGCCCGCGGGTGAGCTGGAAGCGAGTGTCCTGGCCGCGCTCTGGGCCGCAGACGCGCCCCTCACTCCGGTCGCGGTGCAGGGTGCGCTGGGCGGGGGCCTGGCTCGCACGACGGTGACGACGATCCTGACGCGTCTGCATGCCAAGGGCACGGTCACCCGCGTCTTCGCGGGCCGTGGCTATGCCTACGCCCCGGCCCAGGACCCGCCCGGTCTGACGGCCCGTCGCATGCACGCCGAGCTGGACAAGGACGCGAACCGCGGAACGGTCCTGGCCCGCTTCGTCTCCGGTCTCGGCCCCGAGGACGAGGAGCTGCTGCGAGCTCTGCTCGACGACGGCCAGCCCAGACGGATCCCGGAGCCACTCCGTGATCTACGCCGTGTGGATTCCGCCGGTTGCGCACCGCCCGGCGGCAGATGAGCGGACGGCCGGGCGCCGGTGACCTCCGGGTACGGCAGGACGAGCGCCCGCGCCACACACAGGCATCGAAATCACCCAAGGGGAACAACGGCGACAAGGGGAAGCGGTGCACGGGCGCCCAGGCAACATCGGCTGACCGTTCACCGGCCTAGCGACCTACCGGCGTTCGGGTGTTACGGCGTTCTTATTCCGCCTGTTCGTCCACGGCCGCCGTGCGGATCTCCGACAGGAGCAACGCCGGGTCGGGGATCGGCTCGGCCGCCAGTCTCGGCAGGACGAAGGTCCATAACTGCGTCATGCGCTCCACCGAGAGCCACTCGCGGTCCGCCGCGCCCAGCACCTCGAATCCGGCCGTCGCGGCCACGATCACGGTAGTCGCCGCGTCGACCGAGACGTCCTGCGCGAGCTCCCCCTCGCGCTGCGCCTGTACGACGAGATCGTGCACCCACACCTGCCACCAGCGCAGTATCTGCACCCCGTTCTTGCGGGACGGGTCGCCACTCAGCCGGAAGCCCGCCCTGATCACGGGATCGGCGACCACCGCCAGCAGCAGGCTGCTCGCCATGTGCACGAGTGACTGGAGCAGCGTGTCCGCCCCGCTGCGGCAGCCCTCCGCCAGTTCCTCCACGGAGTCCGCCGCCGCCCTCTCCACCGCACCGGCGAGGTCGTCCTTGCTGGCGAAGTGGAAGTGCAGGGCCCCGGTGCTCACACCGGCCCGTGCGCTGATGGCGGGCAGGGACGCCCTGGCGTAGCCCTCGGCGGCGAACACCTCGGCCGCCGCACGGACGAGGGACTGGCGTGTGCGCACCGCCCGTGCCTGTCTGACCATCGTGGTTTCCTCCCCCACCCGGCCTGGACGGACCACGCGAGGCCACGCCCCGCGCCCCGCCGAAACGTGGAGAGCATCCCACCAGGAACACCCTGCGGTAAACCGCGCGTTCGGTATCTTTGGCGCGGCCGACGCCCAGCAACGCCAGGGGCGAGGGCCGAAATCCTCTCCGGCGGGGGAGGGGGACGGGAGGGGAGACACGTCCCCCTGGTCACCTGGTCAGACGTGTGCGGGGGCGAGCAGCACGGGCAGCGAGCGGTAGCTGTTCATCAGGAAGCTGGGCAGCGGCTGGAGTTCCGTCGGCTCGCAGGCGAGTTCCATCCGGGGGAAGCGTTCGAAGAGCGCGGCGAAGGCGCTCTCCGCCTCCACCCCGGCGAGCGGGGCTCCCATGCAGCGGTGCGGTCCGTGGCCGAAGCCGAGGCTGTCGCGGTCCGTGCGCAGTACGTCGAACCGGTCGGCGTGCGGTCCGTAGCGCTCGGGGTCCCGGCCGCCTGCGGCGAAGGAGACGAGGATGGCCTCGCCCTTGCGGATCAGCACGCCGTCCAGGTCGATGTCCTCGACGGCGAACCGCATCGGCGAGTACGCCCCGGGGGTGTGCACCCGCATCGCCTCGGCTGCCACGTCGTGCCAGGTCGCCCGGCCCGCCCGCACGTGCTCCAACTGCTCGGGCCACCGCAGCAGCGCCCCGACCGCGTTGGTGATCAGGGCGGCGGTGGTGTCCTGCCCCCCGGCGATCATGAGGAAGAGGGTGCCCAGCAGTTCTTCCTCGCTGAGCCGGTCGTCCTGGTCGCGTGCCTCGATCAGCAACGACGTCAGATCGTCGCCGGGTTCGGCCCGTTTGGCCTTCACCAGCTCCGACAGCAAGGCGAAGGCCTCCAGCCGTGCCGCCTCGATCTCCTGCCCGCTGATCGTCGTACCGAACACCTTGTGCAGCGCCGCGCACAGGGCGTCGGTGGCCTCGCCCTGCGCCACCCCGAAGAGTTCACAGATCACGCGCATGGGCAGCAGCTCGGCGTACGTGGCGCGCAGGTCGATCGGCGCACCCGGGTCGGCCGCCGCGAGCCCGTCGGCCAGCCCGTCGACGAGTTCGCCCGCGAGTTGCGCTACCCGCGGCCGCATCGCCTCCGAGCGCCGCGCGGTGAACGCCCCCGCCACCAGGCGGCGCAGCCGGGTGTGCGAGGCACCGTAGGCGAACAGCATGTTCTCGTTCGCCACCCACGGATACAGCGGCCACTCCTCGGTGATTCTCCCCTCGATGAACTCGGGCCAGTGGCGGCGCGCGTCCTTCGACACCCGGGAATCGGTCAGCAGCCGCTCCACGTACTGCTGCCGCACCACCGCCCAGGCCACCACACCGCCCGGCAACTCCACCTGGACAGCCGGTCCTTGAGCTCGCAGCATCGCCGCCTCCGCGGCGAGATCGCGCCCCGTCACGTCCAGGGTGTAAGGGCAGGCAGTCGTATCCATCGTCGTACTCCCCGAGTTCGTCCTACACACATCGGCCTGTGCGCTCGCCCGGGAGAGAGGGGCTTCTCCCCGCCCTCCCGCCGGGAACGCACGACGACGTCCCGAACGACCGTTCACCCCACACCACTCCCCCGGCCGCCCCGCACCCAACCACCGCCTCACCACCACAGGACGCCGGCCACCGCAGGACGCCGGTCCGCCACGCGACGACCGGTCCCGCCCGTGCGGCGGTCACCCGGCCGCTTGTGTCTCGTCCTCTCCCCAACTGGCCTTCATGGCCTCCTCGTAGACCCTGGCCCCCCGGTCCGCGGCCGTGTCGAGTTGCAGCAGCACCGCCGGCACCGCGACGCCGGCCATCAGGTGCCGCTGGAGGTCCGCCACCCGCTCCGGCAGATCCGCGTGACCCGTCATGATCTTGGACAGCACCTGCACGCCCGTGAACGCCCCCACGAACATGCGGGCGGCGGCGGCCACGTCGACATGCGGGAGCAGTTCGCCCTTCGCCTTCGCCCGTCCCAGCACGTCGGCGTTGTGCGCGATCCACCCGCTCATCGGCAGCCGCCGGTCCAGCTTGTCGCTGGGCACGCCTTGGTCCACCGTCAGCCGGATGCTTCCCTGGACCAGCGGATCGCCCACGGACAGCAGATGGGCCAGCACGAACGCCTCGTCCAGTCCCTGCTGGAGCAGCAACTCCCTTACCGGCACGGGCGGAACGGCCTCCAGCTGACTGGCCAGCACCGCCTGCGCGAGCTCCTCCTTGGAGGAGAAATGGAAGTAGAGGGCCCCCTTGGTCACCCCGGCCCGGGACAGGATCTCCGCGATCGTCGCCGCCTCGTATCCGACTTCCGCGAACACCGCCGCGGCCGCGACGAGGACTGCCCGCCTCGTCCGTACGGCCCGTTCCTGCAGCGCCACGCCCCCACCTCCGAGGTAGCTCCCCGTGATTCCGGCTCCGGAAAATATACCGGGAGGTCTGTCTCCTGCCACCTCCCGGGCACCACCGCCCCCACCTGGCCGCCCGCCGCCCTCCCGGCGTTTCCGTCGGCACTCACGAGCGGCAGAGCCCGGAATACCGGATGGAGTTCCCCTGCCACCTCCCGTCTTCCTCCCGGCCACCGGCCGCACCGGGCGCATCGTCCCTGCTCTCGTGGCACAGGGACCCCTCAAAACCCGCCAGCGGCGCGACCGTGGTTTGCCGATTTCTGACTTGATAAGAAAACCGGAAGGTCCGTATCTTCTGGCTCACTGCACATCCAGACTTCCAGCTTCCGGATCTGCGACAACGGGGGGAGAGGGTCATGGCCCTTCTGGCATTCCACAGCGGAGAGCGCCCCAGGGGGGCGCAGCGGGCCGATCACGTACCGGGCCAGTCGTCCCGGCCGGACCCGGCCACTCCCGGTCCGCCGCCCGACGACTCGGTGCGGGCCGACGCCGTGACCGCCCGCGAACTGACGCGGCTGCTGTTCGACCAGGACGGTGAGCGGGAACGGGTCCACGCGCCATGGCGTCGGCTGATCGGCCGGGGCACCTTCCGTCATCAGCCCGACCTGAGCCCCGAGCAGCGTGCCGCCCAGGCTTACGCCCGGTTGCGCCTGGTCAACGGCGCCCTCGACGACCCCGAGTCCCTCGCCACCGACCCTGCCCTCCTCACCGGCCTGCACGAATGGGCCGCGATCGTCGACGGGGGCGGCGGGCTGACCACCGTGGCCAGCATCCACTACAACCTGTTCCTCGGCAGTCTCCTCGACCACGACGACAACGCCCCGAGAGACCTCACCGAGTTCACCTCGCTCCGACGCATCGGCACCTTCCTGTGCACCGAGGTCGACCACGGCAACGACGCCCCCGCGCTGGAGACCACCGCCCACCTCGACCCCGAGACCGGCGGCTTCGTCCTCCACACGCCCCACCCCGGCGCGGCCAAGTTCATGCCCAACACCAGCACCCTCGGCGGCCCCAAGTCCGCCGTCGTCGCCGCCCGGCTCCTCATCGACGGCCGCGATCAGGGCGTCTTCCTCTTCCTGACGCCTCTCACCGACCACGACGGGCCCTTGCCGCACATCAGCGTCACGCCTCTCCCGCTCCGCCCGAACGCCCCCGTCGACCACTGCCTCACCTCGTTCGACCGTCTCCCCCTCCCCCGTCGGGCGCTCCTCCAGGGCGAGCACGGGCGGCTGAACCCCGACAACACCCTCACCAGCGTCCTCGGCAACCGCCGTAAGCGCTTCCTGACGTCCATCGCCCGGGTCACCGCCGGCAAACTCTGCATGAGCGCGGCGGCGATCGGCGCGTCACGGGCCGCTCTCGCGATCGCCGTCCGGTACGGCGACCAGCGCCATGTCAGCGGATCCCGGCCCGGTCAGCGCGTCCCCGTCAACACCCATCGCACCCACCACAGCAGGCTCCTCGAGGCCGTCGCCACGACCTATGCCATGACCGTGCTCCACCGCTCCCTCACCACCGAGTGGAGCCGCCACACCGCCGACGACCGCGACGACGTCGAACGCCTCATCGCCCTCACCAAGGCCTGGATCACCTGGCAGGCCCGCTCGATCACCCTCGAAGCGCGGGAACGCTGCGGTGCGCAGGGTCTGCTGCCCGCCAACCTGCTCGCCGGGTTTCCCGAGTACGTCGAAGGGACCATCACCGCCGAGGGCGACAACCTCCTCATCAGCACCAAGGCGGCCGCCGAACTCCTCCACCACCCACCGGCCGCGCCCCTCGCCGACCCCGGCCCGCCCGACCTCACCAGCCCCCGCCACCTCCGCGACCTCCTGGCCCACACCGAGCACGCCTTCCACACCCAGGCCCGCGACGCCCTCCGCAACGGCCCCTCCCGCGACCCCCAGGCCCGCTGGAACACGGCGTCCACGCCCGCTCTCCAGAGGGCCCGCGCCCACACCATCGTCCGTGCGGCCGACGCCCTGCTGGCGACCCTCGCCCGCACCAGCCATCAGCCCACGCACCGACTCCTCACCGAACTCACCACCCTCTACCTCCTCACCCAACTCACCCCCCACACCGGCACCCTCCTCGCCGACAACCACATCACCCCCGACGACGTCCGCCAGTTCCCCGCCGCCATCGACGCCCTCACCCACAGCCTCCACCCCCACCTCACCACTCTCACCGACGCGTTCGACCTCCCGCCCGAATACCTCGACTCCCTTCCCCTGATACAGAGCAGCGGCTCGTGACGGAGCGAGGGGACGCCGCACTGGTCTGCCTCGGCCCCGCTACCGCCCGGTCCGAGGCAGCCGGATGACCGCGATGCCGCCCTCCAGGTCCACCGTCGTCCGGTGGGGCGGTGCGCCGTCTTCCTCGTCGTCGCGCATCAGCAGGGCGGACTGGCGTTCCTTGAGTTCGCTCTGTTTGCCCGGGGAGAACGTCGCGTGGAGTTGCTCGAAGCCGGTCGCCGATATCTGGCCCTGTCGGGCGCTGTTGCGCCAGGGCAGCAGTCCGGCCCGGCCGACGCGGAGGAACAACTGGTCGGCGAAGGCCACGGCGGTGAGGAGGATGACGAGCCCGGGCAAGGTCATGAAGACGGCGAATCCCATGCGCCCAGTATCCGGGCCGGGGTGCGGGGGCACCAGGATCGGGCCCCGGTGATCCGGGGCCCGGCGGCGACTGCGGCTACGGCTTGCGGCCCACGCCGCCGTAGGCGTCGACGGTGGCGGTGAAGTTGGCCGGATCCTCGGGGTTCGGGCGCCACTTCGTCACCTGGACGATCCCCGGTTCCACCAGTTCCAGCCCGTCGAAGAAGCCGCCGATCTCGTCGACGCCGCGCACGTAGTAGGGCACGGCGCCGCTCGCGTTGTACGCGTTCGACGCGGCGATCATGCCCTCGCTGGTGGCCGTGCTGTCGCTGATCACCAGGTGGCTTCCGGAGGGCAGCCCCGCCATGAGTCGCCGGACCAGGTCGCGCCCCTGCTCGTAGTCGGCGACGTGGCCCAGCGTGTTGAGGATCATCAGGGCGACCGGCCGGGAGAAGTCGAGGGTGCCCTCGGCGGCTTTCAGTACGGCTTCCGGGTCGTAGAGGTTCGCGTCCAGATAGGCGGTCCTGCCTTCCGGCGTGCTCGTCAGGAGGGCGTTCGCATGGGCGAGGACGACGGGGTCGTTGTCGACGTAGACGATCCGGGCGTCCGGGGCGACGCGCTGGGCCACTTCGTGGGTGTTGTCGGCGGTGGGCAGACCGGTGCCGACGTCCAGGAACTGACGGATGCCCACCTCGCCGGCCAGATGGCGCACCGCGCGCCCCAGGAAGTGCCGGCTGGTGACCGCGACGTCGACCAGGCCGGGGAAGATCTCCTTGATGTGGTCGCCTATCTCCCGGTCGACCTCGTAGTTGTCCTTGCCGCCGACGAAGTAGTTCCAGAACCGGGCCGAGTGCGGCTTGGACGTGTCGATCCGGCCGGGTGTTGTTCCGGCGCTCTCGGCGGTCTGGGGGGTGGAGTCGGACACAGCAAGGCCTCCTGCACGGGTACGTTGATGATCAGTGCACCAACCTAGGCCAACTTTCTTTCGGTGCAGGGGAGTTGAGAGCGCTCGCGACAGCCCTGCGCGCCGTTTCGGCCACCTCGGCAGCGCGGCGCACGGGCCGGGTCGCGCCTGGATCAGGTTGCGGTGTAACCGAGTTGGCGTCTCATGTACGGCGTCATCAGGGTCTTCGCCTTGGCCAAGGCCGTGGTGCGGCCGCCGAGCACGGCGCTCTCGCCGCCCGGCACGGGCAGCACGGTCAGTCCGTCGGCCGAGCCGAAGGGCACGATGACCGGGGTGCGCTGGGTCGGCCGGTAGAGGAGGGGCTCCTTGCGATGCCTGCCGGGATTCTGCAGCCGGAGGCGGATGTTGTGGGCGGCGAGGTCGGCCTGGGCGAGTGCGGTGGGGGTGATCTTGAGTTCGGTGGCGTCGTTCACGTCGCCGACCGCGAACACGTCCGGCCGCCCGCCGACCCTGAGCCGCCGGTCGACCCTGACGTGCCCGGCGGCGTTCAGCCAGTCGCCGTGTCCGGCCAGGCGCAGCCAGAGCGTGTTGGGCGTGGTGCCCGTCGCCCAGAAGGACAGGTCCGCCTCGATGACGTTGCCGCGTGCGTCGCGGTAGGTGTCGAAGTCGTTACCGGGTGTCATGAACGTGTCAAGTCGGACGTCGACGTCGTGGGCCTCCAGCCAGGCCAGCGCCTTGCGCCCGGCCCGCTCGCTGCCGGTGGAGTGCAGCAGCGCCTTCCCCGCGTGGGCGAGGGTGACGCGGGCGTCCGGCCGGGCGAGGCGTATCTCCGCGCTGAGCTCGACGCCGGAGGGACCGCCGCCGACGACGAGGACGTGCTCGGCGGCGGCGACCCGGCTCTGGTGACCGGCTAACGACTTGATCGTCTCTTCGGTGGTGGTGCCGGCGAAGCGTGCCGGTTCGGGGTAGTCGGCGCCGGTGGCGATCACCACCACGTCGTAGGGGAGTCGCTCCCCCGTCGCGAGGACGACCTGCCGTGCGGTGGTGTCGATGCGGACCGCCTTGCCCACGACCACCCGGCCGTCGCGCAGCAGTCGGTCGTACGGGATGAAGGGGGTGACCGACCAGTCCGGGCGCACGCCGGCGCGGAGGGAGGCTACGCGGTGGAAGAAGACCTCCTTGCGGTCCACCAGCGTGACCCGCGCCGCCTCGTCCAGTCGTTTGGCCAGCCGGACGCCCGCATAGCCTCCGCCGATCACCACTACGTCGCCGTCGCGCACGCGCGTCTCCTGTACATGTGGGGGATGCCGAGCGGCGCGGCGTGTGGGCTTCCTCGACCACTCGAACTGGCGACGAGCCTAGCGCTTGAATCCTAAAGTTCGCACGGGTTCGCGTACACGTCGCGTGAAGTCGAGGCCTCAGGCGAACTGGCCGGGCCGGTAGTCGCCGGCGGGCTGCCGGACGATGACGTTCAGGCGGTTGTAGGCGTTGATGATCGCGATGAGTGCCACGAGGGCGGTGAGCTGCTCGTCGTCGTAGTGCTTGGCGGCGTTCGCCCAGACCTCGTCGGGGACGCCGCCGGCCGCGTCGGCGATGCGGGTGCCCTGTTCCGTCAGCTCCAGGGCGGCCCGCTCGGCGTCGGTGAACACGGTGGCCTCGCGCCAGGCCGCGACCAGGTTGAGGCGCACCGAGGTCTCCCCCGCGTGTGCGGCGTCCTTGGTGTGCATGTCGGTGCAGAAGCCGCAGCCGTTGATCTGGCTCGCCCGCAGCAGCACCAGATCCCGGGTCGCGGGCGGCAGCGCCGAGTCCGCGACGGCCTTGCCCGCCGAGCCGAAGTACTTCACGAGGGTGACGCCGAGGGGGCTGCCGTAGAGGTTGAGACGCGCGTCCATGGTGATCTCCTTGCCGTGTCGACGCTTACACAGCACTGACGGAAGGCGTCGGCGGGATGTGACGGGCCGGCGAGCCGGGCGGGTGTGACGTGCGTCTCCCGGGATCAGCGCCGCAGGTTCGCGCCGACCGCCGCCGCGACCACGCGGTCCCGTTCGGCCTGCGTGAACAGGCCCCCGGAGAGCCAGGTGTCGGCGAGGACGCGCACCGCCGCCACGAAGCGGGCCGAGGTCGTGAACGGCGCCTGCTCCCAGAGGACGTCGAGGAAGGTCAGGCCGTCGCCGCGGGCACGGTTCGGTACGCCCGAGTCGGTCGTACCGAACACGACGACCGGCTCCGCGCGCCTGAAGTAGGCGTGGTAGCGGGTGTCGTCCGCGAGGTGGAACGGGGCCAGGGTCAGGCCGTGCGTGGTGAAGTGCAGGGGGCGGCCTTCGGGGCGGACCGCGTCGGCCAGGTCGCCGCGCAGCGTGAAGTCCTTGTAGAAGGAGAACTGCCGGAAGCCGGTCGCCTGGCTCCGCGCCACCAGCAGCACCGGCCCGTAGAACAGGGACTGGACGGCCGTGTCGTCCAGGGCCCGTTCGATGCGCAGGCGGTAGGGGGCGGAGACCGTGACCCGGTCGCCGCGCTGCCAGGTTCTGCTGAGGGTGAGGTAGCTGCCGGGCACCGCCTGGACCGTCTGCCGGACCCCGTTGACGGTGACGGTGAACCCCGCCGTGGCCCAGGACGGAACCCGCAGCTTCAGGTCGAGCGCGCCGCCGCCCTCCCGGAACGTCAGGGTGCGGACGCCCTCGGCCGGGTAGGCGCTCGTCTGCTCGACGACGAGCCCGCGCTCCGGCCACCGCAGGGTGGAGGCGAGGTAGAGGTTGACGTACAGGGCGTCGCCGGCGGCGGAGCGGAAGTAGACCGAGTCCTGGTACTTGGTGTGGTTCTCCGTGCCCGTGCCGCCGCAGCAGGTGCCGGTGTTGTCGTACTCGCGCACCACCCCCGGACCCATGCCGACGAAGTAGGTGACCTCCGGGCTGTCCACGCTGGAGGCGTCCCGGCGGGAGGCCAGGATGTGGTTCGTCAGGCCCCGCTCGTAGTAGTCCATGTAGCCGGGGTCCGGCTCGTGGAAGAACAACTGCCGGCTCAGTTTGAGCATGTTGTACGTGGCGCAGGTCTCGGCGTTGTTGTCGCCCAGGGTGGCCGCGATGGCGCCCCGGGCCCGGAACATCTCGCCCTGGCCGGTGCCGCCCAGGCTGTACGTCCGGGGGCCGGCGACCATGCCCCAGAAGTTGCGGGCCGCCGCCGCGTACTCCTCCTCCCCCGTGTGGTCGAACAGCCGCACGTAGCCCGTGAATTGGGGGATGTGCTGGTTGGCGTGCCTGCCCTCCAGGATGTCCCGGTCGTCGGCGCAGGCGTCCAGCAGCGCGGTGTTGTCGAAACAGCGGGCGGCGGCGAGGTGCTCCGCGCGTCCGGTGAGCGCGTACAGGTCCGCCAGCACCTCGTTCATCCCGCCGTACTCACCGGCGATGTAGATCGACCACATGCGCTCCAACTGCGCCTTCGGCAACCGGCCGAGACGGCTGTGCACCCAGTCGCCCATCGTCGAGGCGATGGCGAGCGCCTGAGTGTTCCCGGCCAGGGTGTACGCGTCCAGGAGACCCCGCATGATCTTGTGGCAGGTGTAGTAGGGCGCCCAGATGGTGGGGTAGGTCGTGTAGCTCTCCAGCAGGATGAACTGCGTCTCCGGGTACGCCGCCAGGTAGCCGGGGTGGCTCGGTCTCGGCGAGCCGTGCGCGGCCAGCGCCTGCTGGCACTCGCCGAGCGCGGCCACCAGGTAGTCGAGCTTGGTCTTCAGCGCCGCCTCACGCGTGTCGGCGTACGCCTGGGAGACGAGGGTGAGGAAGTGACCGCCGTAGTGACCGCGCAGGTTGCCGTCGGAGGTCTCCCAGCCGCCCGGCGGCCGGGCACCACGCGTGTCGAGGCCGGCGTTGGCCCGGAACACGGCCAGGATCCGGTCGGCGGGATAGGCCCTGGCGTACTCCAGCATCAGGTCACGCTTACGACGGAAGACACCGTCGCCGAGGGTCACTTGGCCGAGTGAGAAGGGCTGCACCACCCACGTCGGCGGGACGGCCGCGGAAGCCGCCGCGGGCGCGAGGGGTGCCGAGGTGGCGACGGAGGCGGCACGGGCCTGTGCCGGGGCGGCGTGCAGGAACGGGACGGCGGCCCCGGTCCCGGCGGCCAGCCTCAACAGACGGCGGCGAGTGGGGGGTTGGGACATGCTCGGACTCCGATCATGGGGGGGCGGTCACGGTTGCGGTGATGGTGGCCTTTGCTCGGTGGGCGGTTGGGTCGTCGTCGGCAGCCATACGCGCATCGTCGAGGGGCCACGGTTCGCCCAGGAGTGGTACGGGACGAGGACGATGCCCGTGGGCTCGGCGGTGGCCTCGGGGGACTGGTCGAGCGGCTGGTACGGCCATGAGGCTGCGGGCGATTCGCCCTGTACGGCGGCGAGTTCGCCGGGGACCACGACGGTGCCGTCCGGCCCGTCCTGCGGCTCGACGGACGGATCCACTCGCACGACGTCGACGTCGACGTCGACGTCGGTGTCGGTGTCGGTGTCGGTGCCGGTGCCGGTGCCGGTGCCGGTGCCGGTGTCGGTGCCGGTGTCGGTGTGCGTTTTGGTGTCCTGTCCGTCCGGCAGGTCCACGGACTCGGCGCAGTACACGAGCGGGCCGCGCTGGACGGCGAGGGTGCCGCGTACGGCGTCGATGCGCGGGTCGGGCACGATCCAGCGCGGTGCCATGGGCAGTTCGAGGCGTATCTCGTCACCGGGGCGGAAGAGGCGGGTGATCGTGGCCGTGCCCGGGGCGACGGCGCGGCGTACGCCGTCCGGGTCGGCCAGCCGGGCCGTGGCGCCCTCGGTCCAGGCGGGGACGCGCAGCGACAGGGTCCACGGGTGGTCCGAGGGCGACTGGTCGACGCGCACGGTCACGCTTCCGTCCGACGGGTAGTCGGTCCGCACCCGCAGGGCGATGCCGGAGCTGGTGATCTCCGCGTCGGCGTACTGGTGCAGTTGGATGCCGTGGTCGTCCGCCGTCGCCAGGTACGCGGGAAGCAGGGCCAGGGTGCGGGCGACGTTGGTCGGGCAGCAGGACACCGCGAACCAGGGGGCGCGCAGGCTCGACTCGGCGCGCGGGCTGTCGGTGTCCACGGGCGGCACGGTGCCGCGGCGGCGCCGGTGCAGGGTGTTGGCGTAGAAGAAGGCCCGGCCGTCGTCGGACGGCGAGGTCGCGACGACGTTGAACAGGGTCCGCTCGGCGAGGTCGGCGAAGCGCGGCTCGCCGGTGGCGAGCAGCAGCCGCCAGCTCAGCATCACGGAGGCGACGCCGGCGCAGGTCTCCGAGTAGGCGCGGTCCGGCGGCAGGACGAAGTCGTCGCCGAAGGACTCGTCCCGGTGGTGCGAGCCCATGCCGCCGGTCAGATAGGTGCGGCGGGCGACCGTCGTCTCCCACTGCCGTACGACCGCGGCGAGCAGTTCGTCGTCGCCGGTCTCCACGGCCACGTCGACGGCGCCGGCCGCGAGGTAGAGGGCGCGGACGGCGTGGCCGCGCAGCACCGTGGCCTGTCGGACGGGCAGGTCGTCCTGGTAGTAGGCGCGGCCGAACTCGGGGTCGGCGAGGGTGCCGTGGCCGCGCCGGTCGACGAACAGCGCGGCCTGGTCGAGGTAGCGCTGCTCCCCCGTCGCCCTGGCCAGTTCGACCAGAGCCGTCTCGATCTCCGGGTGGCCGCAGACGCGTTCGATGCCGCCGGGGCCGAAGGCGGCGCACACGTGGTCGGCGGCCCGCCGGGCGATCTTCGCCAGCTCGCCCTCGCCCCGGGCACGGGTCTGGGCCACGCCCGCCTGGATCAAGTGCCCGTAGCAGTACAGCTCGTGGCCCCATTCGAGGTCGCTGTAGCGGGGCTGCTGGCCGGGGCGGCCGAAGGCGGTGTTGAGGTAGCCGTCGGGTTCCTGGGCGGGGGCGATGGTCTCGGTGAGTGCGGCGATCTGCGCGTCGAGGGCGGTGCCGGTGCGGTCGCCGGCCTCCCAGGCCATCGCTTCGAGCAGCTTGTAGACGTCGGAGTCGGCGAACTCGCGGCCCCGCCGGTCCCGGTGGATCCGGCCCTGCGCCGCGGCCCGGAAGTTGCCGATCCAGCCGACGCGTTCCATCCAGTCGCGGCAGTGGTCGAGTGTCGCGGTCGCGTTGACCTGTCGGCGCCGGGCCCAGAAGCCTCCGGTGATGCGGACCTCGTCGAGACCGAGCGGCCGCAGCCGTCCCCGGGTCGGCGCCACCGGCAGGACGGATGACCGCGTCATGTTCTCCCTCACCAGTTCATGCCTTCGGTTCGTCCTCTCGGTTTTCCGTCAGGTTGCTCTTGTCGAAGGTGATGACGTTGCTGCTTCAGCCCTTGAGCGCGCCCGCCATGAAGCCCCGCACGTAGTGCCGTTGCAGCAGCAGGAAGAGCAGGAGGCAGGGCACGGCGAGGACCACCACCCCGGCCTCGGTGGCGCCGTAGTCGACGGCGCCCATGCTCTGCTGCCGCAGGTTCGCGACGGCCAGCGGCAGAGGCGCCTTCTCGCTGTCGGAGATGAGGATCAGCGGCGCGATGAAGTCGTTCCAGGCGGCGAGGAACGCGAAGAGCCCCACGGTGATCAGCCCCGGCCGCACCGCCGGAAGGAGGATCCGGCGCAGCGCGCCCGCCGTCCCGCACCCGTCGACGAGCGCCGACTCCTCCAGTTCGCGCGGCACCGACTCGAAGGAGATCCGCATCATGAAGGTGGCGAACGGCAGTTGGAACATCGCCAGCACCAGGCTCAGCCCCAGCAGCGAGTTCTGCAGATGGAGCCGGCCGAGCAGCACGTAGAGCGGGATGAGGAGGGTGGCGTACGGGACCATGAGGATGGCCAGCGTCAGCAGGAACAGCAGGTTCTTGCCGGGGAAGTCGAAGCGGGCGAAGGCGTAGCCGCCGAGCAGGGAGACTCCGAGGGTCAGCGCGACGGTGAGCGCGGCGACGACGGTGCTGTTGCCGAGGTAGCGCCACAGGCCGGCGTCGTAGTCGAGCAGCGTGCGGTAGTTGCCCAGGCCGTAGCCGGACTCCTGCGCCGTGCCCGGTTGTGCGCTGACCGAGGCCCAGGCGTTCCACAGCAGGGGGAAGAGGAAGATGACGGCCAGTCCGCCGGCGACGACGTAGTAGGGCGTCCGGCCGAGGGCTCGGGTGAGCACCGGTGTCTCCTTTCGCGAGCGGGTCGTGTTTCGCGAGCGGGTCAGGACTCGTCGGCGCGGCGCAGACCGCGGAACTGCGCGGCGTTGAGCAGGAGCAACGCGGCCAGCACGACGATCGACAGGGCTGCCGCGGTGCCGAGGTTCAGCCGCTGGAACGCCTCGCGGTAGATCAACTGCACGACGGTGACGGTGCTGTTGTCCGGTCCGCCCTTGGTGAGGACGAAGAACTGGTCGAAGGCGAGCAGCGATCCGGTGACGCAGAGGAGGAGGGACAGGGCGAGGGACGGACGCAGCAGCGGGAGGGTGATGGAGCGGAAGATCTGGCCGCGGCTCGCGCCGTCCATCCGTGCCGCCTCGTACACCTCGTGCGGGATGCGCTGGAGGCCGACGAGCAGGATCAGCATGTAGAAACCGGCGAACTTCCACACGACGAGGAACACCGTCGACAGCAGCGCGGAGTTCGGTGTGCCGAGGAAGGACACCGGGTCGTCGACCAGGCCGAGTTTCTCCAGGGCGCTGCTGAGCGGGCCGGTGGTGGGGCTGTACAGGCCCCAGAAGAGGAGGGAGGCGGAGGCCAGGCCCAGGGCTCCGGGCAGGAAGTAGACCGTACGGAAGAAACCGGCGCCGGGGCGGGACTCCTGCACGAGCAGGGCCAGGAGGAGCGCGAGGCCCAGGAGGACGACCGTGACGATCACGGTGTAGAGGAGCGTGAAGCGGACGGCGGGCCAGAACAGGGGGCTGTCGGTGACGTCGGTGTAGTTCTCGGGGGCGTTGGCGCCCTTGTCGCCCGCGAGGAGCGGCCAGTCGCTGAGTGACATCTGCCCGACGAGGAGGAGGGGCAGCAGGAAGAAGACGGCGACGAACACGGCCGTGGGGGCGGCGTACCCGAGGCCCTGCACCGTGCGGGAGCGCCAGCGGGGCACGGACCCACGGGGGCGGCGGGCCTGGCGCACTGCCGGAGTCCGGGTCCGCGTCCGGGTCCGGTGCTCGGCGGTCGCGCGGTCGGGCGCCTTCACCTGCATGGCTCTCCTCTGCCGGGTGCGGTGGGAGGGGTCGTGCCGGGGTCGGTCCGGTTCAGCTCCGTGGCGTGACGCGTCGTGCCGTGCCGTGCCGTGCCGTGCCGCCGTCGCGTCGTGCCCTGTCGTTCAGTCGGCCAGTGAGGCGGTGACGGCCTTGTTGTCCTTGTCGACGGACGACCCGTCGCCGAAGACGGCGTCGCGCATCAGGGACAGCCAGGGGCCGTTGGGGTCGTTGAAGGTCTGGCCGAACTTCAGCGCGTACGGGGTACGGCCGTCCGCCACGAGCTGGTTGATCATGACCAGGCGCGGGTCGGCGGCGGAGTACTTGTTGGACGCGAGGTCGGTGCGCGCCACGACGTCCTTGTGGGCGGCGACCACGTTCACCTGGGCGTCGTCGCCCAGGGTCCAGGCGAGGAAGTTCCAGGCCTGGTCGGCCTTCTTGCTGGTCGCGGCGATGCCGATGGCGTCGCCGCCGACGAAGGTGGACTTGCCGCCGTCGGGTCCGGGGATGGGCGCGACGCCGAGGTCCAGGTTCTTGGGCATCAGGCCCAGGGTGGTCGACGGCATGGGCATGACGCCGACCTTGCCCTTCGGGAAGACGCCGGTCCAGGTCGTACCCGTCTCGTCGCGGGCGCCGGGGGCGACGATGTCGTCCTTCACCCATCCCCGGTAGGTGTCGTAGACCTTCTTCGCGGTGGCGGAGTCGAGCTCGGCCTCGGTTCCCTCCTGGTTGAGCACGTCCGCGCCCCCGGCCCAGATGGACGGCCACCAGGTGAAGACGCCGCAGCCGCCGCAGTTGCCGCCGAAGAAGGTGCCGTCGACACCGCCGCCCAGGGCGTCCACGGCCCGCGCCTGCCGGTCCCAGTCGGCCAGGGTGGCGGGCGGCTTCGCGGGGTCGAGTTTCGCCCGCCGGTAGAGCTCCTTGTTGTAGAAGAGCACCGACAGGTCGAGGGTGTGCGGGACGACGTACTTCTTGCCCTCGTACGTGCCGGCCTTGATGTGCGACTGGGCCAGCTTGTCGGCGAAGGGCAGGGCGTCGATGCGCTGGGTGAGGTCGGCGAAGAGCCCGCTGGTGGTGTAGTTCGGCACGAACACCACGTCGGAGGCGAACAGGTCGGGCAGGTCCTTGGACCCGGCGGCGGCGCCGACCTTGGCCTGGTAGTCGTCGGTCGGGACGACGGTCAGCTCGATCTTGTTCTTGTGGTGCGCGTTGTAGGCCTTGACCAGTGCCTCGCTCTGCGGCCGGGTCGCGGCGCGCGTCCACATCGTCAGCGTGCTGCCGTCGTCGGCGCCCTTGGCGTCCGCCGTCTTGCCACCGCCCCCGCCGTCCGAGCCGCCGTCCCCCGACCCGCAGGCCGTGACCAGGCTCGCGGCGGCTAGGAGCGCGACGACACCGGTGGCGAGCCGGCGGATGGGTCCACGTGGTCCGGTCGTGCTCCCCATGACGATTCCCCTGAGTGTGGGTTCTGCGACGGAAGAACGGAAGAACGAAAAGGAGCCGAAAAGGCTTTCTGAAAACTAGGGACTCGGCTGACTGCCCGTCAATCCCCTTGCAGGGAGCGGTTGTACGGGCTGCGGTACGGGCGTCGCCGAAACCTGTGAAAACGTCCTGGACCCGCCCGGGCCGAAACATCTCGCGTACGGTTTACGCACGCGACGCGCGACAGGAGAACATCCATGACACCGGCCGTCGGCCCCTCTCGTTCGCAGCCCACCACGCTCAGCGACGTCGCCCGGCTGGCCGGCGTGTCCATCGCGACCGCGTCCAAGGCCCTGAACGGCCGCAGCCAGGTGCGCGCCGAGACCCGGCAGCGGGTGATCGAGGCCGCCGAGCGGCTGGCCTTCCGGCCGAACCAGCTCGCCCGCGGGCTGCTCGTCGGGCGGTCTGGGACCGTCGGTCTGCTCACCAGTGACCTGGAGGGCCGGTTCAGCATCCCGATCCTCATGGGCGCCGAGGACGCCTTCGGGGCGGGCGAGGTCGCGGTGTTCCTGTGCGACGCCCGCGGCGACGCGATCCGCGAGCAGCACCATGTGCGCGCGCTGCTGGGCCGCCGGGTCGACGGTCTCATCGTGGTCGGCAGCCGGACCGACCCGCGCCCGTCGCTGGGCCGCGAGCTGCCCGTCCCCGTCGTCTACGCGTACGCCCCGTCGGACGATCCGGCGGATCTGTCCATCGTCCCCGACAGCGTCGACGCCGGCCGGATCGCGGTCGAGCACCTGCTGGCCTGCGGCCGTACCCGGATCGCGCACATCACCGGCGACCCCGGGTACGCCGCGGCGCACGACCGGGCCGAGGGCGCCCGCGCCGCGCTCGCCGAGGCCGGTCTCACCCCGGTCGGCGAACCGCGGTTCGGGGCCTGGTCGGAGGGCTGGGGGCGGGCGGCCACCGCGCTGCTGCTCGACCGGCACCCGGACGTCGACGCCGTGCTGTGCGGAAGCGACCAGATCGCCCGGGGCGTGATGGACGTCCTGCGCGAGCGCGGGCACCGGGTTCCGGAGGACGTGGCGGTCATGGGCTTCGACAACTGGCAGGTCCTGACCGCCTCCTCGCGCCCGCCGCTGACCAGCGTCGACATGAACCTCGAGCAGGTCGGCCGGGCGGCGGCTCACGCCCTGTTCACCGCGATCGGCGGGGCACGGCGCTCGGGGATCGAGACCGTGCGCTGCCGCGTGATCATCAGGGGATCGACGGCCCCGCTGTCCTGAGCCGCGCCGTCCCGAGCGTCGCGGTCGGCGAACTCCGGCCTCAGCGCTCTCTCTTGACACTTCATCAGGTCGCTCCTACGTTGCGAAAACCTTTTAGGTGAGTTTCCTCGAAGGTTCCTCGCACTTTCCTCGTAGCCACGCATGTCAGGCGCATGACACCCCCGCATGACACTGCCCGCTTGCCGTCAACCGGAGAGGGAGCACCCCCATGAAGCGCCTCCTCGTCGCCCTCGTGCTCATCCTCTGTTCCGTCTGTTCCGTGAACCCGGCCGCCGCCGCGCAGACGATCGGGTTCCCCAGCTTCGGCGGACCCGCGATCCCGGCCCCGCCCGTCGCCTACACACCGGGCGACATGATGCGGAGCATCTACGACTCCGAGAGTTCGGGAACCGACTTCTGGATGGACCGTCTGCTCGCCCGTTCCGGCGACGATCCCTCCGGGCCCTGGCTGATGAGCCGTGGGCGCGCGCTGTTCATGAAGGAGCACGACCCCTCCCGGCTCGGGTTCGCCGGCAAGGTCGCCTACTGGGAGAGCATCAGCGACAACAACGCCTACACCGTCGCGATCACCCCGGGCACCTTCACCGAGCAGGTCAACCAACGCTGGCAGGCGCCCAGTTACTGGAAGAGCGTGCATTCCAGCGGCTCGGTCGCGGTCACCCAGACCAAGTTCGTCACCGAGAACAACGTGGCCGTGACCAACCTGTCGATCAAGAACAACGGCAGCGCCTCCACCACGTTGCAGTTGCGGGCGACCTCGCCGTACGCCACCTCGGGCACCGGCAGCGAACTGACCGGGCAGGTGAACGTCTACAACAACCTCACCACCATCCGGCCGAGGTTCACCGGCGACGGATTCACGGTCTCGAGCGGCGGCCTCAACCGGTCCGTCACCGTCGCCGCCGGCGCCACGGTGACCGCCAAGGTGGTGATGGGCTTCGTCACCGACGAGATCCCCGAGTCGCTCACCGAGTACAACGCCTACGCGGGCTACTCGAACGCGACCGCCTTCGCGACGCACGTGAAGGCCTACAACCTGTGGTGGGCGCAGAACGTGCCCTACATCGACGTACCCGAAGGCGCGATCAAGAAGAACATCTACTACCGCTGGTGGCTGATGCGCTTCAACAACCTGGACGCCGACATCCCCGGGCAGACCTTCCAGTTCCCGACGTCGACCGAGGGCGTCCTCGGCTACAACAACGCGATCGCGCTCACCCAGCCGATGCACATCGACGACCTCAAATACCTGCGCAACCCGGCCTACGCGTACGGCGACTGGCTGAGCGTCGGCCAGGTCTCCAAGGGCGGGCGGTTCCTCGACAACCCCGGTGACCCGGAGAACTGGTCGAACAGCTACACCCAGTACATCGCCGAGGCGGCCTGGCGGAGCTACCAGATCCATGGCGGGCAGCCGGCGATCGCGGGCAACCTCGCCCACTACGCCGAAGGTGACGTCAAGGGTCAACTCGCCTACTACGACCACGACAACAACAAGCTCATCGAGTACGACTGGGGCGCGCTGACGGGCAACGACGCCGACGCGGTGTCCTTCCACTGGAAGCCCGGCAACATGGACCGCGCCGAGTCCGCCTACCAGTACAGCGGGGCGCTCGCCGCCGCCCAGGCGTACGAGGCGGTCGGCAACACGGCCAAGGCGACCGAGATGCGCACACTGGCGACGCAGATCAAGGACGCCATCGTCAACGTGCTGTGGAACCCCAGCCGGCAGTTGTTCGAGCACCGGCTGAAGTCGACCAACGAGTGGGTGCCCTGGAAGGAGATCAACAACTACTACCCGTTCTCGGTCGGGGCCGTCCCCAACACCGCGACGTACAAGCAGGCCCTGCGCCTGTTCGACGACCCGGCCCAGTACCCGGTCTTCCCCTTCTACACGGCCAACCAGGCCGACAAGAAGGCGGCGGCCGACGCCGGGAACCCCGGCTCCAACAACTTCTCCACCATCAACTCGACCGTTCAGTTCCGGCTCTACTCCTCGGTGTTGCGCAACTACCCCAACTCCTGGATGACCGCGAACGACTACAAGAAGCTCCTCTACTGGAACACCTGGGCGCAGTACGTCGGCGGCAACACCCAGTGGCCCGACGCCAACGAGTTCTGGGCCGACTGGAACGGCAGCAACATCGACTACCGGTCCTGGATCCACCACAACATCCTGGGCAGCAGCAACTGGACGGTCGTCGAGGACGTCGCCGGTCTGCGGCCCCGCAACGACGCGAAGGTCGAGCTCTCCCCGATCAACATCGGCTGGGACCACTTCACCGTCAACAACCTGCGCTACCGCAACGCCGACCTGACCATCGTCTGGGACGACCCGGCCGACGGCGTGGTGCGCTACCCGGGCGTCCCGGAGGGCTACTCGATCTACGTCAACGGCAGCCGGGCGGCGACCGTCAACTCGCTGGTGCCGTTCACCTGGGACCCGGCGACCGGGGACGTGACCACGAGCGGCACGGTCGGCTACCACACGGCCGTCCCCGGCCTCCAGGCTCCCAACCAGGTCGTGCAGAGCAGCCCCCGGATGGTCGACATGCTCGCCAAGGCCGGCGTCGACCTGACCGGCACCCCCACCAACCTGGCCGCCGGGGCGACGACTTCGGCGTCGTACACCGGATCCGGCAGCACGACCGCCGGCGCGGTCGACGGGTATCCCACGAACGAGCCGTTCTGGGGCGCGGGCGGGTCCCCCAACAGCCAGGACTGGTACGAGCTGAACTTCGGCGCCGCCCGCACGCTGAACGAGGTGCGTCTGTACTTCAAGGACAGCCGTCCGGCGAGCACCGCCTACCGGGCGCCGTCCGCCTACACCATCCAGTACTACGACGGCAGTTCCTGGGTGAACGTGCCGGGACAGTCCAAGAGCCCGGCGGCAGCGCGGGCCAACTACAACCTGGTGCAGTTCCCCGCGATCACCGCCCAGCGCGTACGGATCCTGGCCACCAACGCCTCCGGGGCCAAGACGGGCCTCACCGAGGTCAAGGCGTTCAACCGGGGCGGTGTCCAGCCGCCCGCGCCACCGGCCAACCTCGCCGCGTCGGCGACGCCGTCCGCGTCGTACACCTCCTCCTGGGAGAGCGTCGCCGCGGTCAACGACGGGATCGACCCGCCGTCGTCCAACGACACGGTCAACCCGCGCTGGGGCACCTGGCCGGAGACCGGCCAGCAGTGGGCCGAGCTGACCTGGCCTACGGCGCAGACCCTCAACAAGGCCGAGGTGTACTTCTTCGACGACGACGACGGCATCGACATGCCGGCCTCCTGGAAACTCCAGTACTGGAACGGCAGCGCCTACGTCGACGTGCCCGGCGCGAGCGGCTATCCCCTGGTCAAGAACCAGTACAACGCCGTCACCTTCACCGCCACGAGCACCACCCGGCTACGGGTGCTGCTCACCGGCAACGGCACCAACTCCGTCGGCCTCCTCGAAGCAAAGGTGTACGGACCGTGACCCGTTCCCGATGCCTGTCCGCGCTCATCGCCCTGTTCACCGTGGCGGTCGCCTTCCTCGTGGCGCCGCCCGCGTCCGCCGCCGTCGCGTTCACCTCGACCGGAGTCAACCAGAACGGCGGCAACTGCCTCGACCTGCCCGGGAGTTCGTCGACCGAGGGGACCCAACTGCGCGCCTTCGCCTGCTCGTCGGGCGCGAACCAGAACTTCGGCTACACCCTGCTCTCCGGCACGAGTGACACGTACACGATCACCACCCAGTCCGGTCAGTGCGTGGACGTCTACGGCGCGTCCACGGCGGACAACGCGGCGATCATCCAGTGGCCCTGCCACGGCGAGACGAACCAGCAGTGGCGGCTGGTCGCCGTGTCGGCCGGCGGCACCGACAGGACGTTCAACCTGGTCTCCGTGAGCTCGGGCAAGTGCGTCGCGCCGAGCGGCGGTTCATCGGCGTCGAACACGAACCTGGTGCAACTGCCGTGTGCCGCCGCGAACGGCAGGGTGTGGCGGTTGCCCGCCTTCACCGGCGGTGGCGGCACGAGCCCGCGCACGTTCACCAACCCGCTGTCCCAGCACGGGCCGGACCCCTGGCTGACGTACTACGACGGGTACTACTACCTGGCCACGACCACCTGGAACTCGACGGTCACCATGCGCAAGGCGAGCACCCTCGCGGGGCTCGCCACGGCCACCGACCAGGTGATCTTCAACCTCACCCGGCCCAACGGCGCGGGCACGATGTGGGCGCCGGAGTTCCATCTGCTCGACGGGCCGGGCGGCAAGCGCTGGTACTTCTACTACACGGCCGGCCGGGAGCCGTACGACCTGGGCACCCAGCGGATCCACGTGCTGGAGAGCGCCGGGCTCGACCCCATGGGGCCCTACAGCTTCAAGGCCGACCTGCTCGACCCGACGCAGGACAACACATGGGAGCTGGACCCGGGCATCCTGCAGCTCAACGGCCAGTTGTATCTGCTCGGCACGTTCTACAACGGCTCGCAGCCCATGTTCATCCGGCCGCTGTCGAACCCGTGGACGGCGAGCGGCACCCGCCGGGTGCTGTCCACGCCGACCTACAACTGGGAGACGGTGGGCGGCGCGGTGAACGAGGGCGCCGAGGTGCTCCAGCGGGGCGGCAAGACGTTCATCGTGTACTCGGCGAGCCACTGCTCCACGCCCGACTACAAGTTGGGGATGCTGACGTACAACGGGGGCGACCCGCTCAACTCCTCGTCATGGGTCAAGTCGGCGAACCCGGTGTTCCAGCGGTCCAACGCCAACGGCGTGTACGGCCCCGGGCACAACGGGTTCTTCAAGTCGCCCGACGGGACCGAGGACTGGATCGTCTACCACGCCAACAACTCCGCGGGCGGCGGCTGCGACATGAACCGCACGACCAGGGCGCAGAAGTTCACCTGGAACGCCGACGGCACACCGAACTTCGGCACCCCGGTGGCCCTCGGCGTCACCCTGACCGCGCCGTCGGGGGAATGACCGTCGATCCGTCGATCCGGATCGTCAGCCGTGGTGGCGTTCCGTCAGGGAGGCGAGGCCGTCCTCCAGTCCCTGGCGGAACGCGGACCGCCGTTTCTCCGGCATGTCGAGCAGTAACCGGTCCTCCAGCTTCTGCACCGCCGGCTCGCAGGCCGCCAGCAGTTCCTGGCCCTCCCGGGTCAACCGGGCCTTCATGATCCGCCGGTTGCCCGGGGCGTGGGCGCGCTCGATCAGCCCACGCTCCTCCAGCGAGCGCACGATCTCGTGCATCGACTGGGGTCTGACGAAGGAGCGGCGGGCCAACTGCGCGGAGGAGAGCCCGCCCCGGTGCCGCAGCACGGTCAGAGCCGTGTACTGGACGGTCGTGAGCCCGTACGGCCGCAGTGCCTCGTCCATGAAGGAGCGGATGGCCAGTTCGAGTTGCTTGACGAGATAGATCGTCAGCGGGCCCTTGTGCCCCTCGGGGCCCGTGCCCGGATCCCGGTCGGCTGCCTCCGCCGTCATCGTGCGCACCTCTTGCTCGGTCGTCGGGGAGGTCAGACGACCGGTGTCCGCACCCGATAGCCGACAGGTAGTAGTTCCAGGTCACGTCGGCGTGCCACGGTACCCCACAGCCCGTGGGGCATCCACAGCGTCATCCCGATGGCGAGGGCGCCGAGCCCGATCAGGTACCAGGTGCCTCCGTTGTCCCCGAACCAGTCCTGGACCACGAAGAACACGATCGCCCCGATGATCGGCCCCTCGAAGGTGCCGAGGCCGCCGATGACCACCATGAAGATCATGTACGCGGACCAGTTGACCCCGAAGATGGAGTCCGGCTGCACCCGCAGGGTGTTCGCGAGGGTGAGCCCCCCGGCCGCGGCGCAGCCCACCGCCGCGAGAACGAAGACAAGCCGTTTCGCCGAGGTGACCCGTACCCCGACGGACGCCGCGCCCACCGGGTCGTCGCGGATCGCCTCCAGCGAGGCCCCAAGACTGCTGCGCAGCAGGACGAACACGGCCAGCAGCAGCACGCTCATCACCGCCAGGGCGAGCCAGTACACCTGGGCCTGCCGCACCGCCGGATCGGTGGCCGACAGATCGGTGAGCGAGCGGCCGGAGCCGCCGCCCAGCGAAGGCGTGTTCACCACGACCAGCCGGAAGAACTCCGCGATCGCCCACATGCCGATGGCGAACTGCCCACCGGTGAGCCGGAACGCGAGCAGGGAGGTGGGTACGGCGACGGCACCCGCGAGCAGGGCCGCCAGGACGACCGCGACGAAGGGGCTGACGCCCCGGTCGACGAGGAGGAAGACCCCGTACGCGCCGAGGCCGATGAAGCCCTGCTGGCCGACGGAGACCAGACCGCCGTAGCCGGCCAGCGCGTTCCACATGGCCGCGATGACGACGAGGATGTACAGGGTGGTCAGCTTCGCGGTCACGTCGGGCCCGAAGACGAAGGGCGCGAAGCCCAGGACGACCAGCAGGGCGGCCAGGGCGCCCGTCGCCGTACGGGAGACGGGGGTCCACCGGTGGATGGTCGCGGTGGCGGGGCGCACCGGCGATGCGGTGGTCATGTGCGGCTCCTTGTCATGCCGAGCAGTCCCTGCGGACGGAAGGCCAGGACCGCGAGGAACACGGCGTGTCCGGCGACGATGGAGAAGCGTGGATCCACCTGCGCGCCGACCGTCTGGGCGACGCCGAGGACCATGCCCCCGGCGAGCGTGCCCCAGAGCGAACCGAGCCCTCCGATCACGACGACCTCGAAGGCGAACAGCAGTTGGGTCGGCCCCGTGGAGGAGCTGAACGAGGACCGCATCGCGAAGAACGCTCCCGCCAGACCGGCGGTGGCGACGGCGATGGCGGCGGCCCAGGCGTAGACCCGGCGGCTGTCGATCCCGACCAGTTCGGCGGTGTCCGCGTCGGCGGCGGTGGCGCGGATCGCGCGGCCGATTCCGGTACGGGCCAGCATCAGTTGGAGTCCGCCGAGCAGCGCGACCGCGACCGCCACGGTGAGCAGGCCGAGGTACGGGATGCTCACCGACGACCCGAGCTGGAGGCCGGCCGTGGACAGTGAACCGACGTCCAGGGAGCGGCTGTCGGCGCTGAAGATCTCCAGCAGTACGTTCTGCAGCACGATGGCGAGACCGAAGGTGGCGAGCATCGACGACATCTCTCCGGTGCGCAGCGCCTTGCTGAGGATGGCCCGCTGCAGCACCACTCCGGCCAGGCCCATCACGGGCAGGACCGCCAGTACCGCGAAGAACGGGCTGATGCCGAAGGCGGCGGCGAGGACCGCGACGAGGAACGCGCCGAGGACCGCGAGGTCGCCGTGGCTCAGGTTGACGGTCCGCATGACGCCGAACATCAGGGAGAGGCCGCAGGCGAAGAGCGCGTAGAGGCCGCCGAGCATGACGCCCTGCACGACGGCGTTGATCCAGTTCATGCCGGCTCCTCCTGCACGGTCGCGGCCGTGGCGCGGCTCAGTCCGAAGTACGCCTCGACGACCTGTTCGCGGGTGACGTCGTCGGCGGGTTCGTCCAGGACGACGCGGCCTTCGAGCATGCACAGCACGCGCCGGGCCACTCCCAGGGCGCGGCCGAGGTCCTGCTCCACCAGCAGCACCGTCGTCCCGCCGGACAGGATCGTGCCGAGCGAGTCGTAGAGGGCGTCGACCACGATGGGCGCGAGGCCCAGCGAGACCTCGTCGAGCAGCAGCAGCCGGGGGTTGGTCATCAGCGCCCTGCCGATGGCCACGGCCTGCTGCTCGCCGCCCGAGAGGTTGCCGGCGCGCCGCTTCAGCAGCCCGTCGAGCAGCGGGAAGGCGGCCACGACGGTGGCGAGGTCCCACGGTCCGCGGCGGCGTACCCGGGACGCGACGAGCAGGTTCTCCTCGACGGTGAGGTCGGCGAAGAGCCGCCGTCCCTCCGGGACCAGCGCTGTCCCGGCCGCGACACGGTCGTGGGCCGGCCGGGCCGTCACATCCGCGCCGTCCAGGCGGATACGGCCCTCGGCCGGCCGATGTGCTCCGGCGACGGCCCGCAGCAGGGTGGACTTTCCGGCGCCGTTGGCCCCGACCACCGCCACGACCTCGCCCTCGGCTACGTCGAAGGACACGTCGCGGACGGCGCGCAGCAGACCGTGCCGTACTTCGAGATGCTCGACCGACAGCAGACTCATGCCGCACTCCCGAGATAGGCCTCGACGACTCGGGGATCGGACATGACGGCGTCCGGTTCGCCCTCGGCCAGGACCCGGCCCTGCGCGAGACAGACCAGCCGGTCGATCACCCGCAGGAGCGCGTGGATGACGTGCTCGATCCAGACGATGGCGATGCCGTCGGCACGCAACTGCCCGATGGTGGCGATCAGTTCGTCCGTCTCGGCGTCGGTGAGGCCACCGGCGATCTCGTCCAGCAGCAGTACCTTCGGATCGGTCGCCAGCGCCCGCGCCATCTCCAGCCGCTTGCGCTCCAGCAGGGTGAGCGCTGCGGCGGGCCGGTTGGCCTGGCCGAGCATGCCGCAGCGCTCCAGTACGCCGAGCGCGTGCTGTTGCCCGGCCCGGCGCCGGCGCAGACCGCCGTGCACCGAGGCGACCAGCACGTTCTCGTAGGCCGTCATGCCGGTGAAGGGGCGCGGCACCTGGTGGGAGCGCCCGATGCCGCCGCGGCAGCGGCGGTCGACCGTCCAGCGGGTCACGTCCTGCCCCTGGAAGGAGACGCTGCCCTCGGAGGGGGTCTGGGCGCCGGAGAGGATGTCGAGCAGGGTCGTCTTTCCGGCACCGTTCGGTCCGACGATGCCCAGGGCCTCGCCGGGGGAGAGGGTGATGTCGATGCCTTCGAGGACGACCAGGCTGCCGAAGCGCCGGTGAACGCCGTTCGCCGTCAGCACCGGCGGGGCGGAGGCGGCCACCCTTGCCCCGACGGTCAGCGGCTCAGCGGAGGGGCTCAAGTTCGCCTCCGAGGGGGATGGCGGGGAAGGCGCCGTTGTCGACGATGACCGGTTCGACGTCGAAGCTGCTGCTGGACCCGGCCTTGCGCCACTGCCCCATGACCACCGGCTCCGTGGACACGTTCTTCACCGGCCCGGACGTGAAGTCCAGCGGCCCGGCGACGGTGGTGAGCTTGGCCTTGCCGAGGGCCGCGGCCAGTTCCGCCCGGTCCTTGGGGTCGGAGGTCGCCTTCAGCGCGTGGACGGCGACCTCGAAGAGCGCCATGTTGGACCCGATGACCTGGTTCCACTGCTGGTGCGTCGACTGCTCGTAGTCGTCGGCCAGTTGCTGCGCGGTCTGGCCGGTGAGGGTGGAGGTGTACGGGAACTTGGGCGACCACCAGAAGCCGGCGCTGAGGCCGTGTCCGAGCGTGCCGAGCGCCTGGATCTGGGAGGGGAGGAGACCGGTCTTCGCGATGCTCGCGATACGCGGCCGGTAGCCCTGCTGACGGGCCTGCTTCCAGAACGTGGTGAAGTCGGGCGGCAGCGGGAAGGCGTTGAAGATCTCCGCGTCCGCCTCCTTGAACGCCGCGATCTGCGCCGAGAAGTCGTTCGTCCCGTCCTCGTACGCCCCCGGGTCGACGATCTTGAACCCGCTCTTCGTCAGCTGCGGCCCGAGCCCCTGCCGGATCGCCTTGCCGTCGGGGTCGTTGGGCCACATGACGCCGACCCGCTTGTTGGTCTCCACCCCGCCCTTCGTCCACAGGGAGGTGTACGCGGCATGGATCTCCGCGACGCCCAGGAAGAAGTGGTACGTGTACGTGAACGGCTTCTCGGGGGTGGCGCCGCGGCCGAAGTACCAGGCTTCCCAGGGCACGGCGGTCGACAGACACGGGACCTTGGCCGCCTCGCACGCGTCGGCGACGGGGTTGACCGTCTCCGGCGTGGAGGTGACGAGCATGAGGTCGATCTTCTTGCCGTTGATCAGATCGGTCGCGACCTGCGCGGCGGTCTGCGGATTCGACTGGCTGTCGCGGTCGGCGATCACGACCGAGTACTTCTTGCCACCGATCTTCAACCCGTCTTTGAAGGCGGTGCGCAGCTTCCTCAGCAGGTACGGGTTCGGCTCGCCGAAGCCCGCGGCCGGGCCCGTGTTGGGCGAGACATAGCCGATCCGGATCACCGAGTCGGTCTGCGCCGAGGACGCCTTGATGCCGCCGCAGGCGGTCAGCAGACCGCCCGCGGAGAACAGGCCGGCGGTTCCGGCCGCCCCCTTGAGAACGGATCTTCGGGACAAATTGCCGTTCGTGGGTGTGTTCATGGGTGCGCTCATGAATGCCTCCCGGCACGTCGAAAGAGCGGAACTGAGGGCGATGGAGCGGATGGGGAAGCCGGAGGGGGCGACTGAAGCCGTTGGGGGATGCCGGAGCCGGCAGCGGAGAGCGGTGGCGGGTTCCTTCGCGTCCCGGTAGGGCCGGGCGGCGAGCCCGATATCAGGAACCCTGATGATGCCCACGATGATGCACACGCCGACGCCGGATGACAAGAGCGTTGCCGAGATGTGTCGGACGCCCGCTTCGCGCGGAAAGAGATGCCGTGACGGCCTTGACGGCACCGGCCGGACAGGCGTACTTCTTTCTCAGGTTTCCTGATATTCGACGAAGGCGGTCGAGCAGTGCCGCCACGCCCGGACAGCAGACATCGGCGGGGCGTCGGTGTGACGCCCCGCCGATGTGTGGTGCCTGCGTGCGGTCGCCCGTCAGCGCAGTGCGGTGAGGAACGGTGCGAGGGTGCGGGTCAGGGTGTTGTGCGGGGTGTCCGCGAACAACGGGTCGAGGTGGGTCATCCCGTCGTCCGTCGCGTAGGTGCCGTAGGGAATACGGGAGTTGGCGACTACGTCGCGGGCGCCCGAGGCGATGGCGCCCTTGGCGTAGCTCGTCTGGAAGGCGTACAGCGGAGTGTCCAGGGCCCCGGCGTGCCACAGCCGCAGACCGAGTGAGCGGGCCAGGCCGGTGTCCGCGTAGGGGTCGGCGACGTCGAGGTCCACCGACAGCCGGGACGGCCAGTACCACTCCCACACGGCCGGCTGCGGGCCGCCCGCGTAGGCCGCCGCGACCCGGCTCATGGGGGTGATGCCGGTGTCGACCCAGCCGCGCACCCCGCCGGCGTCGGCGTCGGCGAGGCGTCCCGAGTGCACGCTGATGTCGTTCGGCCAGCCGAATCCGACGTCCACGAGGGTGCCCAGCAGGCCGGCGTTGGTGACCGGGGACGGCGGTCGCAGGGCGTCGGGCAGCCTCGGCTGCAGGACGGAGCGGCCGGCCGGGTCGTGGTGCGCGTACCAGCCCGCGAGCTGGTACCAGATCTGGGTGCTCTCCGCCCGGGAGCCCAGTCCGACGCCGCTCAGGGTCATGTCGAAGACGGCTCCGCCGTCGATCGCCGCGAGCCGCTCCCGCACCTCCTCGGGCGAGTCGCTCACCGGCTGGCCTGTCCCCTTGAACGCGCCGCGCACTCCGCCGTCGACCAGGACGAGGGCCGAGAGGCCCCGGTATCCGGGACGGCCGTCGAAGTCCCAGGCCGCGTAGGTCATCGCGGTGGTGGCGCCCCAGGAGTGCCCGCCGAGCACGACCCGGCGACGGCCGCCGCAGGCGGCGGTCCGTACGACCGTGTCCAGGTCGTCCAGGGTGCGGGTCAGGCCCCAGCCCGCCGCGTAGGCGGAGGCGGCCGGGTCCTGTGAGCGGTAGTGGCCGTCCAGGTAGTACCCGGCCGGGTCCGGCGTGGCGAAACCGGAGCGGTCGGCGAGGTTCTCCTCACGCCGGTCGAAGGCCCACACCTGCACGCCGGGCACGGCCGCGACGAGGTCCCGGGCCATCAGCCGGAAGTCGCCGGCGGCCCCGAACATGCCGGGGACCAGCACCAGGACCGTCTGCGCGGTGTCGGGGCCGATCTTGAGGACATGGACCCGGTCCGTCCCGGCCGGACCTCCTCCCGCGCCCACCGCCACGGGAACGTACGGCTCCGGGCCGACGGCTCCCCGCCGATTCCCGGCTCCGGCGGCCCTGGTGGCAGCGGCGGCGGCCGTGGCGGCCGGGCCGGTCAGGGCGGAGGCGAGGGCGAGCCCGCCGACCGTGCCGCCCAGCAGCGCTCTGCGTGAAAGTCCCCGCGTCATGCGGCACACCCGCCCACGCGCCGGGTGCTCAGCGCCACGTCGTCCATGCGGACGTCGTAGGAGGAGGGCGTGGGACCCGACTGGTAGAGCTGCCAGCCCAGCTTCAGCTTGTCGAAGCGCGGGAAGACGAAGTCGTCGGCCGTGCCGCCGTGGTCCTTCGTGGAGACCGTCAGCTCGGGCCGCTCCACGCCGTCCTGGTAGACGGTGACGCGGTTGTCGGTCGCGTCGAGGTGGAATTCGACGCAGTTCCAGGTGCCGGCGGTGGCGGGGGCGGAGGTCTGCCACGCGGTCCAGTCGCCGGTGGGGCCCAGATCGGAGCCGACGCCCCAGAAGTTGGCCTGCGAGGTGGGGGCGTACTGGCCGCCCAACGGGCGTACCAGCGTGGGGGTGTCGGAGCCGGAGGCCTCGGCGATGGTCCAGTGCGCCCAGTCGGGGGCCGTGGGGAACCGGTCCACGCGCAGCCGCAGCCGGGCCCAGAAGCTGTTGCCGGCGGGCGCGCGGTCGAGGTCGGAGAGGACGAGGAAGGCGCGGCCGTTGCCTTCGGTACGGAGCCGCAGTTCGCGGCCGTGGCCGGTGGTGCTGGGTTCGACGGTGAGCGAACCGTTGGCGGTGTCGGTGGTCCAGCCGCGGCCGGCGGTGACCGGACCGAGCGGGAGCCGGTCGAAGCTCTCCCTGACGAGGGTTCCCTGCGGGACGGAGGTCGCCGAGGCGGTGGGGGGTATCGCGAGCAGCACGGCTGACGAGGCCAGCAGCGCTGCGGCGATCTTCCGCATGCGTGTCATGGGCACAGTGTGCAACACCCGTCACAGCACTCACACAGCCTGGTCCCCCAACAGTCCTCCGGACAGCACCTGTTGGGGTAGGCCCGGGCCGGGAACGGCAGGGCTGGTGACAGCGGGGCCAGTGTCGGCGGGGCTGGTGACGGCGGGCTTGCGGATCAGGAGCAGCGCCGCGTCGTCGTGCAGCCGGCCGCCGACATGCGCGAGCAGTTCCTCGTGGATCGCGTCGAGCGTGCGGGCCGGTTCGTCGGAGAGGTGGCGGGCCAGGCCTTCGACGAGCGGGTAGAACTCGCGGTCGCGGTCACGGGCCTCGATGACGCCGTCCGTGTAGAGCAGCAGTTGGTCTCCGTCGGCGAAGGGCAGCACCTGGAGGCTGGGGGTCTGGTCGGTCAGGGCGCGCAGGCCGAGGGGCGGCGCCGGGTGCGTGGCCTCCACCGCCGTGACGGTGCCGGACGCGCCGATGAGCAGGGGCGGCGCGTGGCCGCAGTTCACCACTTCCAGTTCGCCGGGCCGCGGATGTCCGGCGACCACGGCGGTGACGAAGTCGTCGGCGCCGAGGTTGCGTGCGAGGCTGCGCTCGATGCGGTCGACGACGGCGAGGAGGTCGGGTTCGTCGTAGGCGGCCTCGCGGAAGACACCGAGCACGAGCGCGGCGGTCCCCACGGCCGGCAGCCCCTTGCCGCGCACGTCGCCGACGATCAGCCGTACGCCGTACGGGGTGGGCACCAGCGCGTAGAGGTCCCCGCCGATCCGGGCCTCCGCGGCGGCGGCGCTGTAGCGGACGGCCACCTCGAACGGGCCGACCGTGGCCGGCACCGGCCTGAGCAGCGCGTGCTGGGCGGCCTCGGCGACCGACCGGACGGCCGCGAGGACCCGCTCGCGGCGCGTGCGCAGCTCGCCGGCCAGGGCACTCGCCAGGGTGACGGCGATCAGGGCGGCCAGTACGGCCGTCAGCGCGTGGCCGGGAGCTCCGTCCCGGGCGCCGAGCGTCACGCCGAGGGCCGCGGCGAGGAGGCCGACGCAGAGGACACCGCGCGGTCCGTTGGTGGTGGCGGCCAGCGCGGGCCCGGCCGCCAGCAGGGGCAGCCAGATCATCCCCGCCCCACCGACCAGATCGACGAGCACGACGACGAAGACGATCAGGACGGGCAGGAGCGGCAGAAGAGGGCCTGCGACTCGGTGTCCGAATCTGGACAGCCGCGTCGGGCTGTGGTCGCCGCCATGGTTCCGGTGGTTCCGGGCCTGACTCATGCTTGGTCCGCAGTCCTCACCTGTGCGCCGGGACGACCTGCACGCCGCCCACTACCGAAATGTCCGTTTCATCTAGGGAACGGGATCGGCCCGGTACTCACAAGAAGCAGATTTTCAGATAGTGAACGATCAGGTGGTGAGCGAAAGGCCCCTGGTCACGCGGCTCGCGGTCGGGATCAGCCGGGTGAGGATCTCCTCGAGCCTGGGCAGCCGGTCCGCCGGCAGGGAGACGCCGAGCGAGCCGAGGGTGTCGCCGCTGTAGACGGGTACGGCGACACAGACCGTGCCGAGGGCGTACTCCTCCAGGTCGGTGACGGCCGGGGCGACGGGTGAGGCGTCCAGTCGCCGCAGCAGTTCGGGGGCGCTGGTGATGGTCCTCGGGGTGAGGTCGGCGAGGTGATGCCGGGAGAGGTAGTCCCTGCGGGCCTCGTCGTCCAGTTCCCGCAGCACGGACTTGCCGAGGGCGGTCGCGTGCCCCGCGTCCTCGAACCCGACCCACAGGTCGACGCGGGGCGCACGGGGGCCGTCGACGATCTCGGCGACCCTGATCTCGCCCTCCTCGTAGAAGGTGAGGTAGGCGGCGGTCGCGAACTCGTCGCGGAGCGCGGCGAGCGTGGGGCGGACCCGGCTGAGCAGCGCCTGCGCCCGGCCCTCGGTGTGCAGCGACTGCACCTTGTCCCCCAGCACGAACCCGCCGTCCGGCAGTTTCCGCAGGTAGCCGTCGTGGACGAGGGTCCGCAGCAGGTGGTAGGCGGTGGCCAGGGGCAGCCCGGTCTCGCGTGCCAGCAGTTTCGCCGGCGCGCCGTTCTCGTGGGCGCTCACCGCCTCCAGCAGCCGGAAGGCCCGCTGCACGGAGGTGATGAGCGTGGGGCCGTCCCGCTCACCCATACGACCAGCCTGCGCCAGACACACGGCAGGGGCAAGGCACGGAACGCCGCGCCGCCCTGACCTGTGTCAGGTCGTGGTGAACGCCGTGCGCAGGGTGGTGACGGCGAGGGTGATGGCGGCTTCGGCGGCGTGGGTCTCGCGCAGGGCGTTGAGCATCACGAAGTCGTGGATGATGCCCTGGAAGCGGACGGCGGTGACGGGGACTCCGGCCGCGCGCAGCTTGTCGGCGTACGCCTCGCCCTCGTCGCGCAGGACGTCCGCCTCGCCCGTGATGACCAGCGCCGGCGGCAGGCCGGTGAGTTGCTCGGCGGTGGCGCGCAGCGGGGACGCGGTGATCTGGGCGCGCTCGGTCTCGTCGGTCGTGTACTGGTCCCAGAACCACTGCATGCCGTCGCGGCGCAGGAAGTAGCCCGTGGCGAACTGGTGATAGGACGGTGTGTCGAAGGCGGCGTCGGTCACCGGGTAGAACAGCACCTGCTGCACCAGCGGCACCCCGCCGCGCTCCTTGGCCATCAGGGTCAGCGCGGCGGTCATGTTGCCGCCGACCGAGTCACCGGCGACCGCGATACGGGCGGCGTCCAGCCCCTTGGACGCGCCCTCCTCCACGATCCACCGGGCCACCGCGAAGTTCTGCTCGATCGCCACCGGGTAACGCGCCTCGGGCGACAGGTCGTACTCCGGGAACACCACCGCGGCCCCCACACCGACAGCCAGTTCACGCACCAGACGGTCATGCGTGTGCGCGTTGCCGAACACCCAGCCCGCACCGTGGATGTACAGGACCACCGGCAGGACGCCCTCCGCACCCGCCGGCCTCACGATCCGCGCGCGGACACTCCGCGCCGGACCGCCCTCGACGGTGACCCACTCCTCGTCCACCGCCGGCAGGACGATCTCGCCCGACTGCACCTCGTCCACCGCCTTACGCCCCTCCGCCGGCGGCAGGTCGAAGAGGAACGGCGGGTTCGCCGTGGCCTCGGCGAAGGCCTGGGCTGCGGGCTCGAGGACGGGGCGGGTGACGGAGGTGGTGTCGGTCATGGCGAGCTCCTCGGTTCGGGTACCGCGGGCAGGTTCCGACGGTAGTCCTCGTCAGGAACGGCGGCACGCCAATAACAGTAGCGCTCGATTGAGTCGTGCACAACTAATTGATGCACGACTCCTTAGGATCCGATCGATTTGTGAGCGATAGAATCGAGAGGACTCGAACGATAGGGTGGTGGACTCCCATGACCAGCGCAGGAACCAGGAGCCGTACCGTGGACCGAGCCGCCGAACCGACCGACCGGTCGCTGCTCCTGGACGACCAGCTCTGCTTCGCCCTGTACGCCGCCTCCCGAGCCGTGACCGCCCGCTACCGGCCGCTGCTGGACGAGCTGGGCCTGACCTACCCGCAGTACCTCGTCATGCTGGTGCTGTGGGAGCAGGACTCCATCTCCGTACGCGAACTGGGCACCGCGCTCCAACTGGAATCCAGCACCCTCTCCCCCCTGCTCAAGCGCCTGGAGGCGAACGGCCTGCTGCGCCGCGAGCGCCGCCCCGACGACGAGCGCTCCGTGGCCCTGCGCCTCACCGACGCCGGGGCGCAGCTCCGCGAGCGGGCCGGCACGATCCCCCTCGCGATCGGCGACGCCATGGGACTCGCCCCCGAGCAGGACGCCCTGGCCAAGCAGCTCCTCAGACTGGTCACGGCGAACGTCACCGACGTCTGAGCCTGAGGAACGCGAGCGCGCCCCGCGCGCGGAAGGCGGCCGAGGCCCGCCGGTCGCCTCCCGCCAGGTCAGGCAAGGCCCCGTCAGGTCAGTTCTGCCGCAACCAACTCGGCCGCCCTCGCCACCAGCGGGTTGTCCGAGGGGCCTTCGGGAGCGTGTTTGGTCGACAGGACGGCCAGGACCAGGGGCGGCCGGCCGGGAGGCCAGACGATGCCCACGTCGTTGGCGACCCCGTACGCCTGTCCGCCCCCGGTCTTGTCGGCGAGTACCCAGTCGGCGGGCAGGCCGGCGCGGAACCGCTCGGTGTTGGTGGTGTTGGCGATCAGCCATCCGGTCAGGCGGGTCCGGTCCGCGGGCGGCAGGGCCCGGCCGAGCACGAGCCGTGCGAAGGTCCGTCCGATCGCGCGCGGGCTGGTGAGGTCGGTCGTCCGCCACGGTTCCGCCGAGTTGAGCTCGGGCTCCCACCGGTCGAGGCGGGTCGTCGCGTCCCCGAGCGAGCGCGCGAACCGGGTGACCGCGGTCGGCCCGCCCAACTCCCGCATCAGGAGGTTCGCCGCCCCGTTGTCGCTGTGCGAGACGGCGGCGGCGCACAGCTCCTCGACGGTCATGCCGCCCGCGACGTGCTCGTCCGTGCCCGTGATCGGCGCGTACCCCGAGGCCGTGACGTAGTCCTTGGTGTAGTGGATCCGCTCGGCGAGGTACTCACCGGCCTGGTCGAGATCCCGTAGGACCGCCGACACCGCGAGCGTCTTGAAGACCGAGCAGAGGGGGAAACACTCGTCCGCGCGGTACGCCACCGTCCGCCCCGAGCCGGTGTCGTGGGCGAAGATCCCCAGACGCGCGGAGTGCTCCCGCTCCAGGTCGCTCAACCGCCCCGGGATTCCCGACGCCTCGGGCTCGCCGGGGGTCGAGGCGTGCGCCACGCCCGGCAGGGCGGCCGCCAGTGCCGCTCCGGCGCCGAGGCCCAGTACCGCGCGGCGGCCCGGGTGGGAGGCCGTGGTCGGCGCTGTGGTTGACGCTTTGGTCGCCAGGCCGGCCTTGTCCGTCCGATGCATCCGGTCCATCCTCTTCATTCCTGTGTTCCTGCGGTCGCGATCCGGCTGCCCGGCAACCGGTCCGCGTAACTTCCCTCCCCACCCGGTAACTTGACGCGCCATCATATAGTTGACGACGGCGCACGGTGATCCTTTGTCCCCCGCCGCGCGGCCGAACCCCCACCGGAAAGGCACGACCCTGCGGAACGAACCGCACAGCCGCACCGACGACGCGTCCGCCGTGCTGTCCTCGCCCCGCCGGTCGGCGTTCTCCCCCGCGGCCGACGTCATCGGCTCGGAACTCGACCTGCGGATGACCGGCAGCCATGTCGTGCACGCGCTGACCCCCGGATTCTGCGAAGCGGCCTCCGTGTACCTGCTGGAGCGCTGGCGCGTCGAGGAGAACGCGCATGTCTGCGCCGACCCGCCCCGCATCGAGGCGCGCCGCATCGCGCTGCGCGTCGGGCCGGACGCGTTCGAGGACTGGGAGGGCGTGCTGCCGGTCGGCGAGGTGATCGTCTTCCCCCGGGAGACGCCCCACGCCCGTGCGCTCGCCACCGGGCAGGCGCAGGTGCTCGACGCGGTGGACCCGCACTCCTCGGAGCGGCTCATCGCCTCCGGAGACGGGTACGGCGACGACGACGCGCGCCTCGGGGACCTGCTGCGCGTGGCGTCCTACCTCGTCGTCCCGCTGCGGCTGCGGGACGTGGCGATCGGCTTCGTCACCTGCACGCGCGGGGCCAGCCGGGGACCATTCACGCCCGCGGACGTGGCGGCCGTTGCGGCGCTGGCCGCGCGGGCCGCCGTCGCCCTGGACAACGGGCGACGTTACGAGCGTGAGCGGCGCACCGCGCTGGCCATCCGCAACAGTCTGCCGCCCGGTACGGCCCAGGAGTTCGGGGGATGCCGCACCGCGCACGGCTGTCTGCCCGCCGGGCAGGGCAACCTCGTCGGCGGGGACTGGTTCGACGTGCTGAAACGGCCGGGTGACCGGGTCAGTCTGATCGTCGGGGACGCCATGGGGCACGGCCCGGAGTCCGCCGTCGCGATGATCCAACTGCGCACCGCCGTACGGACGTTGGCGGGGCTGGACATCCCCGCGGCCGACCTCATAGGACGGCTCGACACGCTCGCCGGGGACTCCCCCGGAGTCTCCCTCGCGACCTGCATCTACGCCGAGTGGGACGCCCGGCTGCGCACCTGCACCCTGGTGGGCGCGGGCCATCCGCCGCCGCTGCTGCGCGGCCCGGACGGCCGGACGGCCCCGGTCACGCTGACCGGGGCGGGACTGCCCCTCGGGCTCGGCACCGGCGGCTACCAGGAGACCGTGCTGTCCGTGCCGGATCCGGCGCTGCTGGTGCTCTACAGCGACGGTCTGGTCGAGTCCCGCGACGCCGACATCGACCAGGAAATCACCCGCCTCGCGCGCACGCTGGACGCGGCCGCCGCCGTCGAGTCCGTGGACGGCGACGGCCACGACGCGCTGCCGTCCCTGTGCCGCCGGCTGCTGCACGACCCTTCGGGCGCGGCCGGAGCCGACGACCGCACCCTGCTGCTGGCCGAACTGACGCCCGCCGGCTGCTGAGTTCGGCCACCGCCCGCACCGCGCACTCCACCCGCGCACTCCACCCTCAGGCCGTTGTTCAGGCCCTCAGGGTCACCCACACCGCGTTGCCGCCCGTGAGTCTGGACCGGTCGACCCCCCAGGCCTCGGCGAGCTGCTGCACCAGGAGCAGTCCGCGGCCGCCCTCGTCGTCCGGTCCGGGCTCGCAGCGGGGCAGGCCACGGCCGGTGCGGTCGTGGTCGTGCACCTCCAGGCGCAGACACCCGTCCGTGACGAGCCCGACCCCGCACAGGAACCGGGTGCCTAGCGTGTGCCGTACGGCGTTGGTGGCCAGCTCCGACACGAGCAGGACGGCGTCCGCGCACAGCTCGTCCGGCAGCCGCCACGCGTCCAGCCGTGCGCTCATGGAGCGACGGGCCAGCGAGACGCTGGAGCGGTGGGCCGGGAGTTCGAGCCAGTGCGTCCGGTCGGGGCTCCAGGTGTCTAAGGGCTGGGGGAACGAGGTCGCGTGGGGGGACACGGTGGTCGCCTTCCGTGGGGGGCGGGAGCAGCCAGAGGCCGGGGAAGGTGAGTAAGGGGCCCACGAGGAGGGGGTGTTCCGGACGGGCCGCTCTGCGCCGTGAACACCCGGCTCGTCCAACTCCTCTGGGGATGGCGGAGCTTGACGGGGGAACGCTCGTGTTCGGCTGGCGCGGTTCACACAAGTAATCATGCTCGCACCCAAGTTCAAGCTGCAACCAAGTGCCTGATAATTTCATCCAGGCGGTATCGGTCTGGTCGCTTCATCAAGTCGCTGTCAGACTTGAGACGGTGACAGTCCTTCAGGAGGTGGGCGTGAGCGAAGGCCGTTCGGGCACGGGCGGTACCAGTGCGCCCACCGTGCTGCGCATGATCCTCGGCCGGCGGTTGCAGGAGCGGCGGCTGAACGCGGGCGTGTCGCTGGAGGAGGCGGCCAGGGCCCTGCGGGTGAAGTCCCTGACCATCCGCCGGCTGGAGAAGGCGGAGGTCGGGCTCAAGCCGCTCTACGTGGAGATCCTGCTGGCGCTGTACGGGGCCGGCCGGCAGGAGATCGAGGAGTTCGTCGCCCTGGCCGAGCGGGCCAACGAGCCCGGCTGGTGGCACCCGTACCGCGATGTGCTGCCGAACTGGTTCAGCGCCTACGTCAGCCTGGAGACGGCGGCCAGGACGCTGCGCACCTACGAACCCCACTACGTCACGGGGCTGTTGCAGACTCCCCGGTACGCGCGCGGAGTCCTCGGCGGGGGTTTCCCCAACGACCACGACGAGGATCTGCGGCGGCGCGTGGACCTGCGGCTGCGCCGCCAGAGCCTGCTGGGCAGGGCCGAGGCGCCCACGCTGTGGGTGGTGATGGAGGAGGCCGTACTGCACCGGGTGGTGGGCGGCCCCGAGGTGATGCGGGAGCAGATCGACCGGCTGCTTGAGGTCTCGGAGCTGGCGCATGTGAGCGTCGACGTCGTGCCTTTCACGGCCGGCGCCCATGTCGGTGCGTGCGCCCCCTTCACCTACTTCCGGTTCGAGCAACCGGAGTTGCCCGACATCGTCTACACCGAGATCCTCTCCGGTGCCGTGTACCTGGACCAGCGCTCCGACGTCTCGGCGCATCTGGAGGCGCACAACCGCATGTCCCTGCTGACCTCGGACACGGACAGCAGGTCACTCCTGAACCGTATGCGCAAGGAGTACACATGACCGGCACGGACGGCAGCCACGACATCGACAGCCCTGTCCACCACGTCCGCCACGCCCAGCATCTTCAGCGTGCGCAGCACCTGCACCACGTCTACAACGGGATGCCCGCCGCCGACCTGGGCGAGCAGGGCTGGGAGTCCCCGTGGAGCGGCCCCAACGGGGGCCAGTGCGTGCAGACAAAGCAGCTCGCCGACGGCCGTGTGGCGATGCGGCAGTCGACCGATCCCGCCGGTCCGGCGCTGATCTACACCCCCGAGGAGATCGCCGCGTTCGTCGCGGGCGTCAAACGGGGCCTCGCCGACCACCTCGCCGCCGGCTGAACCCGCGAGACCCTCGAGCCGTACGAGACCCGCCGGCGCGACCGGACTCGTACGGGCGGGATCCGGCCGCCTCCGGCCCGATCTGGCCGAACACCCCCCACGGACACACCGAAAGGCACAGCATGACCACCTCGAACGCCGCGCGGGACATCGACACCAGCAGGCCGCACTCCGCCCGCATGTACGACTACTACCTCGGCGGCAAGGACCACTTCGAGGTCGACAAGAAGGCGGCCGAGACCGTCGCGGCGGCCTACCCGGGCATCTTCACGTGCGCCCGCGAGAACCGCGCCTTCATGCACCGGGCCACCCGGGTCCTCGCACGCGAGCACGGCATCCGCCAGTGGCTGGACATCGGCACCGGCATCCCCACCGAGCCGAACCTGCACCAGGTCGCCCAGTCCGTGGTCCCCGAGGCGCGGGTGGTCTACGCCGACAACGACCCGCTCGTCCTGAAGTACGCCGAGCGCCTGATGCGCAGCACCGCCCAGGGCCGCACGACCTACGTCGAGGCGGACGTCAACGACCCCGGCACGCTGCTGAACGCGCCCGCGCTGGCCGAGATCCTGGACCTGGACCAGCCGGTGGCCCTGTCGCTCAACGCCCTCATGCACTTCGTCACCGACGCCCAGGACCCGTACGGCATCGTCGGCCGGCTGCTGGCCGTGCTCCCCTCGGGCAGCGCGCTGGCCCTGAGCCACTGCACGCCCGACTTCGACCCGGCCACCTGGCAGAAGGTCACCGACATCTACACGGGCGCCGGCACGCCGGTGCAGTTCCGCTCGCAGAACGACGTCGCCCGCTTCTTCGACGGGCTGGACCTCCTCGCCCCCGGCGTCACGGTCGGCCACCGCTGGCGCCCGGACGGCCCGGTCGAGGCCACGGACGCCGAGGTCAGCCTCTGGACGGGCGTCGGCATCAAGCCGTAACGGCGACCGGGCCTGGTATGGCGGGGGCGGCGTCCGTACGCGAGCGCTTGAGGCCGAGTACTGACGGGGGCAGTACTGACGGTATGTGTCAGTGCTCCCGGGCGGGAAGGCGGTCCAGGCCCGTGTCGCGCATGATGCGGTCGACGGTCTGGGTGAGGGTGCTGTCGGCGCCGATGACGGTCTCGACGGCACCCGGCAGCAGATCCAGATCCTTGTACCAGTCGCGCAGGTCCGCCTCGCCGACCTCGTGGGCGATCGGCTTGCCGGCGTGGCGTACGAGGGTTTCGGCGAACGGCACGTGGAGGTAGTAGCCGTGGGTCGGGCCGCGGTGGTCCGTGCGCAGTCGGGCGAGCATGGCGGCGTAGCGGTCGGCGTACAGGATGCCCTCGAGGACGACGTGATATCCGGCGTCCAGGGAGTAACGGGCGACGGCGTCGATCAGGCCGATGTTCGCCGCGCCGGGCCGGTCGTGCTCGCGCAGCACGACCCGGCGGAGGTTGTCCTGACCGACCAGGGCCAGACCGCGGCCGAAGCTGTCCCGCAGGCCGGCCGCCACCGACGACTTGCCCGAGGCGCTGTTGCCGCGCAACACGATCAACCGGGTCTCCCGGGCGCCCACCATCACGCCGGCCACGCTACCGGCACCGACATCGCGGGTTCGGCGCATCCCAGGATCGATCGCATCGGGTGCGGCCCGCCCTGGGGAACCGAAGGAGGCCTTCCACGCCCTGGCGGACCGGTACGAGGCCCTCGCCCGGTGACCGGCCGGAGCTGCTCAGCGCTCCGTCTCCTTCGTCGGCCGGCCGGGTGGGGTCTCGCCCGCGGTGAGGTGTTCCAGGACCTCGACCAGTTCCTGGCAGGCGCGTTCCACGGAGCGTCTGGTGTTGCGCTGCTCGGCGATCACCGCGGAGAGCAGCAGCGCGGTGAGGGCCATCGTCCCGTTGAAGGCCTGGAGCTTGATCATCACTTCGACGCGGGTGAGGCTCTCGAAGGGGCCGACCTCGTCCGTCGCCGCGATCGTGGCCATGACCGACGTGAAGAGGGCGCACAGCATGCTGCCGGCGAGCTGGAACCGCAGCGCCGCCCAGATCAGCAGCGGATAGACGAGGAACAGCAGGCTGACGGGGCTGTGCGTGGCCAGCGGGACGAGGGCGCAGGCGATCAGGGCCAGCCCCGAGGCCTCTTTCCAGCGGGCCAGGTGGGACAGGCGCAGGGGTTTGCGCACCGTGTGCAGGACGAGCAGGACCGGGGTCACGATCAGCACGCCCATCGCGTCGCCGACCCACCAGGCCAGCCAGACGGGCCAGAAGCTGTGCTCGGCGAGCCGGTCGGTGAGCACCAGCAGACCGACGCCGATCGTCGAGCTGAGCAGCATGGCGGTGAGGGCGCCCAGGAAGACCAGGGCGAGGCCGTCCCGTAAACGGGCGAGGTCGGTGCGGAAGCCCACCCTGCGGAGCATGAGGTACGCGCAGACGGGGGCGGCGGTGTTGCCCACCAGGTTGCCGATCACCACGGGCCGTAGCGGGGTCAGGAACATGATCACGAGGAGGGCTCCGAGGGCGATGCCGACCCAGGAGCGGAGACCGAAGATCAGCAGGCAGGCCACCGCCACGCCCGTGGGCGGCCAGATGGGGGTGAAGACGGCGCCCTCGACGACGAGCTCCCGCATGAGTCCCAGCCGCCCCGCCGCGTAGTAGCAGAGGGCGACAGCCAGCGTCTCGACGGCGAAGACGGCTGGTCGGCGCAGATCCGGGGTACCCACCACAGCAGCCATCAGACACCGGCGCGGCGGCGTCGGCGAGGCGAGAGACGCCGGGTCCGGCCCTATGGCTGAACCCGGGGGACCTCCGGGCCCACCAGTCCGTCGTGCCGCACCACGAGCACGGCGGCGTCGTCCTCGTGGCCGACGCGCTCCGCGCCCTTGATCACCGCGGCGGCGAGCGGGCCCGCGTCCATGCCCGCGACGGCGGCGACGCCCGCGAGCCGTACGACCTGGTCGAGGCCCTCCTCGACGCTCAGCGTCGGTCCCTCCACCACACCGTCCGTGAGCAGCACGAACACTCCGCCCTTGGTGAGCCGGTACCGGGTGACCGGGTAGTCCATGCCGCCCTGGACCCCGAGGGGCGGTCCGCCCTCGTCCTCGGCGACACCGGACTTGCCGTCCGCCGTGGCCCACACGCACGGGACGTGCCCGGCCCGGGCGCTCTCCAGGAACCCGGTGGCGGGGTCGAGCCGCATGAAGGTGCAGGTGGCGAAGAGATCGCTGCCGAGGGAGAGGAGCAGCTCGTTGGTCCGGGCGAGGAGCTCGCCGGGCTCGCCGGTGACGGAGGCGAGGGCGCGCAGGCCGACCCGGACCTGCCCCATGAACGCGGTCGCCTCTATGTTGTGGCCCTGGACGTCGCCGATGGACAGGCCGATGCGCCCGTCCGGCATCGTGAAGGCGTCGTACCAGTCGCCGCCCACGTTGAGGCCGTGGCAGGCGGGCGCGTACTTCACGGCCAGGCGGAATCCGGGGGCCACGGGCAGGTCCCTGGGCAGCATGCCGCGCTGGAGGGCGAGGGCCAGCTCGACGCGGGAGCGTTGCAGCTCCGCGCGCTCGCGCGCCTGGGCGGTCAGCGAACCGAGCCTGGCCAGCAGCTCGTCGCCGTCGTCCGTGGGGCGCTTGCGGGACATTGATCACTCCGGCGGGACGGCAGCTCGTCGGGAGGGCCGCCCCAGCGGGCAAACCTCACATTTTACCTTTAGAGGATGATAGCGGCCCAGGGCTGGGAGCATCAGGGGTCGGCTCCCGCCCGACCCCACTGCCCGGCTGCCCGAACGTCCGAACGTCCGAACGTCCGACTACACGCTGAGTGCCGCCCGTACCGTCTGCTCGGCGTCCGTGCCGCCCTCGCCGGAGGAGGTCACGCGGCCCGCCTCCAGGACGTGGTAGTGCCGGGCGGCGCGCATGGCGAAGCCGACGTGCTGTTCGACGAGGAGGACGGAGAGTCCGCCGCGCCGGGCGAGGGCCAGGATCGTCTCCTCGATCTCGGCGACGACGGAGGGCTGGATGCCCTCGGTCGGTTCGTCGAGCAGGAGCAGCCGCGGCCGGGTGACCAGGGCCCGGGCGATGGCGAGCTGCTGGCGCTGCCCGCCGGAGAGCAGACCGGCGCGCCGCCCGGACAGCTCGCGCAGGACGGGGAACAGGTCCAGCGCCTCGGCGATCGCCTCCCGCCCTTCGGGGCGGCCGTCGGCGACGAGCTGGAGGTTTTCCGCTGTCGTGAGGTGCGGGAAGGACTGCTGGCCCTGCGGGACGTACGCCATCCCGCGCGCGACGCGCTGGTGCGGGGCGAGGCGGGTGATGTCCTCGCCGTCGAGCCGGACGGTCCCGCCGGTCGGCCTGATCAGGCCCATGGCCGCGCGCAGCAGGGTGCTCTTGCCGGCGCCGTTGTGGCCCAGGACGGCCGCGACGCCGTCCTTCGGCACCGTCACGGTCACCCCGTGCAGGACGGTGGTGCGGTCGTAGCCCGCCCGGACGTTGTTGATCTCCAGCATGGACGTCACGTCACGCCTCCTCGGCGACAGCTGCGGGGGTGGGCTCGGGTTCGCAGACGCGGCCGAGGTAGACCTCCTGGACCTCGGCGTCGGCCTGGACCTCGGCGACGGAGCCCTCGCTGAGGACCTTGCCGGCGTGCAGGACGCTGACGCTGCGGGCGAAGGAGCGCATGAAGTCCATGTCGTGCTCGATGACGACGACCGTGTGGTCCGCGCTCACCCGCTGCAACAGCTCGCCGGTGGCCTCGCGTTCGTCGTGGCTCATGCCGGCGACCGGCTCGTCGAGGAGGAGCAGCTTGACGTCCTGGACCAGCAGCATGCCGATCTCCAGCCACTGCTTCTGCCCGTGGGCCAGCGCCCCGGCGGGGCGGTCGCGCAGGCCGGTCAGGCCGATGGTCTCCAGGGCCTTACCGACCGGCTCGGGCACGTCCTTGCGGCGCCGCAGCATGGTCCACACCCCGCGGCCCGCGCCGGCGGCGATGTCCAGGTTCTGCAGGACGGTCAGCTCCTCGAAGACCGTCGCCGTCTGGAAGGTCCGGCCGATCCCCAGCCGGGCGATCTTCTGCACCGGCTGGCCCAGCAGGTCCTGGTCGCCGAAGCGGACCGAGCCGGTGGCCTTCACCAGGCCGGTGACCGCGTCGACGAGGGTGGTCTTGCCCGCGCCGTTCGGGCCGATGAGGAAGCGCAGGTCGCCGGGGCGGATGTCCAGGTCGACGCCGTCGACGGCGGTGAACCCGTCGAACGTCACCCGCAGATCGCGGACGGTCAGTCCCTCGCCGCTCATGCTGTCTCTCCCGTCGTGCGAGTGGTGGCGGTACGGCTGGCGGTACGGGTACGGCGTCCTCGCAGGGCCCCGAGGGAGGCGAGGCCGCCGGGCAGGAAGCCGACCGCCAGGACGAACAGCAGCCCCTGGAGGTACGTCCACGCGGCGGGGAAGGCGTCGGAGAGCGTGCTCTGCGCCCAGGCCACGGCGATCGCGCCGAGCACCGCGCCCACCAGCGAGGCCCGGCCGCCGACCGCCGCGCCGATGACGAAGCCGATGGACGGCACGATCCCGATCAGCGCCGGCGAGATGATCCCGACGGCCGGCACGAAGAGGGCGCCGGCCAGACCCGCCATGCCGGCCGCGACGACGTACGCGACGAGTTTGACGTTGGCCGGGTTGTAGCCGAGGAAGCGCACCCGCTCCTCGGAGTCCCGTACGGCGATGAGGAGTTCGCCGTAGCGGCTGACGAACAACTGGCGTGCGGCGGCCATCAGCAGGAGCAGGACGGCGGCGATGACGAAGTACACCATCCGCTGGTTGACGGGGTCGTCCAGCGAGTAGCCGAAGAAGCCCTGGATGTCGGTGAGGCCGTTGGTGCCGCCGGTGGTGGCCTGCTGGCCGATCAGCCAGATGGACAGGGCGGCGGCCAGGGCCTGGCTGAGGATCGCGAAGTAGGCGCCCTTGACCCGGCGTTGGAAGACGAAGAAGCCGAGCACCGCGGCGACCGCCATGGGCAGCAGCACGGTCATGGCGAGCGCGAACCCCGGGTTCGCGAACGGCTTCCACCACCAGGGCAGGGCGTCGCCGGTGCCGTAGAGCTGCATGAAGTCGGGGAGCGTCTCGCCGGTGGCGGCGGCGTCGGCGAGCTTGAGGTGCATGGCCATGGCGTAGCCGCCGAGGCCGAAGAAGACGCCCTGGCCGAGCACCATGAGCCCGCCCCGGCCCCAGGCGAGGCTGACGCCGACGGCGACGATCGCGTAGCAGAGGTACTTCGCGAGGAGGGAGAGCCGGAAGTCGGAGAGGGCGAACGGGGCGACGCCGAGGAGGAGTGCGGCGCCGAGGACGAAGGCGCCGGGTACGCGGAGGCGTTCCAGCAGCGGAACAGGGGTCGCCGTGGGGGTCGTTGTCGTCATGCCAGGCTCCGGGTGCGCAGTGTGTACAGGCCCTGGGGTCGCCACTGGAGGAAGGCGACGATCGCCACGAGCACGATGACCTTCGCGACGCTGAGCGTCGTCGAGTACTCGAGGACCGACTGCAGCACGCCGAGGGCGAACGCGGTGATCACGCTGCCCTTGAGCTGTCCGATGCCGCCCACGACGACGACCAGGAAGGCGTCGACGATGTAGTTGGTGCCCATGGTCGGGCCGATCGGTCCGACGAGGGTGAGGGCGACGCCGGCCACGCCCGCGAGGCCCGAGCCGATGAAGAAGGTCATGCGGTCGACGCGTCCGGTGGCGATGCCGGACACCTCGGCGAGGTCGCGGTTCTGCACGACGGCCCGGATCCGGCGGCCCAGCGGGGTGAGCCGCAGGATGAGCGTGAGGGCCAGGACGCAGAGCAGGGCGAGGCCGAGGATGAACAGGCGGCTGTTGGCGAAGGTGACGCCGCCGCCTATGGAGATGTTGCCGGTGAGCAGGTCGGGGGCGTGGGTCTGGACGTTGGGGGCGCCGAAGACGTCCCGGGCGAGCTGCTGGAGCATCAGGGAGACGCCCCAGGTGACCAGCAGGGTGTCCAGCGGGCGGGTGTACAGGCGCCGGATGAGCAGCCACTCCAGGAGCGCTCCCATGGCGCCGGCGACCAGGAAGGCCACGGGCAGGGCGACCAGCAGGGAGACGCCGGCGCTGCTGATCGACTTCTGCAGGACGTACGTGGTGTAGGCGCCGGTCATGATGAACTCGCCGTGCGCCATGTTGATCACGCCCATCTGACCGAAGGTCAGGGTCAGGCCGAGCGCGATGAGCAGGAGGACGGCGCCGATGCTGATGCCGGTGAAGGACTGGTTGAGGATGACCGTCATGAAGCGGCTCCTGGTCGGGGACGGGAGTGCGGGCATGCCATGGGCGTGACCCGGCCCCGTGGTCGGGGCCGGGTCCCACCGGGAGGGGCCGGGGATCAGGACAGGCCGGCGGCCCAGTCGTAGCCCTTGAGGTACGGGTCCGGCTTGATCGGGCTGCCCGAGTTCCAGACCTCGGTGATCAGACCGTCCGCACCGACCTTGCCGATCCGGGCCGTCTTGTAGACGTGCTGGCTCGCGCCGTCGACGGTGACCTTGCCCTCGGGGGCGTCGAAGGTTATGCCGTCCGAGGCCGCCTTGATCTTGGCGACGTCGAACGAACCCGCCTTCTCAACCATCGCCTTCCAGAGGTGGACGGAGATGTAGGCGGCCTCCATCGGGTCGCTCGTCGGCTTGTCCTTGCCGTACTCGGCCTGGTAGGCCGCCACGAACTTGGTGTTGGCCGCGCCGGGCGTGGTCTCGTAGTAGTTCCAGGCGGTCAACTGGTCCTGGAGGTACTGGGTGCCGATGCTCTTCACCTCCTCCTCGGCGATGGAGACCGACAGCACCGGCATGCTCTTGGCGGTGAGCCCGGAGGACTTGTACTCCTTGAAGAAGGCCACGTTGCTGTCGCCGTTGAGGGTGTTGAACACGGCGTCCGCGCCGGAGTCCTTGACCTTGTTGACGATGGTGCCGAACTCCGTGGAGCCGAGCGGCGCGTAGTCCTCGCCGACCACCGTCATGCCCTTGGCCTTCGCGTACGCCTTGATGATTTTGTTGGCGGTGCGCGGGAAGACGTAGTCGCTGCCGACCAGATAGAGCTTGGTCAGCCCCTGCTTCTTGAGATAGTCGAGGGCCGGGACGATCTGCTGGTTGGTGGTCGCGCCGATGTAGAAGATGTACGGCGACTCCTCCAGGCCCTCGTACTGCACGGGGTAGAACAGCGGCGACTTGTACCGCTCGAAGACCGGCTTGACGGCCTTGCGGCTGGCCGAGGTCCAGCAGCCGAAGGTGGCCGCGACCTTGTCGTCCTTGATGAGCGCCTCGGCCTTCTCGGCGAAGGTGGGCCAGTCGGAGGCGCCGTCCTGGCTGACGGCCTTGAGCTTCTTGCCGAGCACACCGCCGGCCGCGTTGATCTCCTTGATGGCGAGCAACAGGGCGTTGTGGACGGTGACTTCGCTGATGGCCATGGTGCCCGACAGAGAGTTCAGCAGACCCACCTTGACCGTGCTGCCGGAGGTGTCGGCGGAGGCTCCGGCCCCGTCCGTCGAGGCGCTGTCACCGGTCTTGGCGCCACAGGCGCTGAGCGCGGCGGAGGCGCCGACGGCCGAGATGCCGGCCAACAGGCCTCGTCTGCTGATGCTGAGCCCGGACATAGGAAACCTCCATGCCCCGAGGGGCGGTGCGAAGAGAGCGGAAGGACACTGAGGACGCTGAAGGACTCTGGGGAGAGGAACGGAAGAAGCGCGCCCAGCCTGCGAGGAAACTGTTTCCCCCGCGTTTCCGCGCAATTGAAGAACAGTTTCTGACGAAAGTAATATCGCGGGCATTGTTACTTCCCGAGGAAAGGATCTTTTCGCCTTTCCGGTAGGCTCCCGCCAACCCCGCACGGGGGACCAGGACTTCGAGCGGAGGAGTTGCGATGGCGAGGCGGCCCCTGGAACTGCTCCGTCTGCTGACCCGGGCCGAGCGCCTCGCCGTCCGCCGACTCCAGTCCGTGCTGGACGAGTTCGACTGCTCGGTGGAGGCGTGGCGGGTCCTGGACCTGCTGTCGGACGGGCAGGGTCACCACATGACGGCCGTCGCCGACCACGCCTTCCTGCCTGCCCCGAGCGCCACCAAGCTGATCGACCAACTCGTCGACCAGAACCTGGTGTTCCGCCGCGTCGACCCCGCGGACCGGCGCCGCGTCCTGGCCTGCCTCACCCCTCGGGGCATGCATCGTCGGCAGCGACTGCTCCGCGAAGTACGGGCCGACTGGGCCGAGTTGGAGCCGCTGCTCCTGGAAGAGGACGAGGGCGAGGAGCGGGGCGGACGGCCGGCGGGCCTGCTGGAGCGGCTGGACCGGCTGGCCGGGGTGCTGGAGGACGGAGGGGGCGTCACGGCACGAGGAGACGTCACAACAACGCGTGCGGAGCGCGCAGTTGAGCGAGGACGTTGAAGTCGAGCCCGTCCGCGCGGGCCAGGTGGATGCGCTGGCGCACGTGCCGGCCGTCCAGCCTCAGCAGGCCGCGCGGACCCTCGTAGGAGACGGCGGCGGCGCCGATGGCGGACACGTCGAGGGTGCGGGCCCGTTCGATGAGCGCCGCGAGCAACAGGACGCCCTCGTGGCAGAATTCGCCGAGGCTCCCCGGCGTCGGGGCGCTCACGCCGAAGCGGTCGGCGTACTGCCCGTGGAAGTCCGTGACTCCTCCCCCCGGATAAATCCGGGGGGCTTCTCCTGTCGGCGGCTAGGCCACGTCGGGAAGGACCAGCCCGGCCCTGACAGCGACGTTGAGTGCGCCGACCTGATCGGCGTTGGCGGTGTGACCGCACTGGGTGCACTCGAACTTCTCTTGTGTGGTGCGGTTCTCGCCGGACACGTGCCCGCAGGCGGGGCAGGTGCGGGAGGTGTTGCGGGGGTCCACCGGGATCAGCTTGCGACCGGCGCTTTCAGCCTTGTGCGCGAGGATGCCCAGGAACACCCCCCAACCCGCGTCGTGGATGCTCTTATTCAGGCCGGCCTTCGCGGCGGCTCCATTCGGGAGGAACGCGCCGGGATTCTCGGTGTCGGGTTTGGGTTTGGGGGCGCGGACCATGTTCGCGATGCTCAGGCGCTCGTGCGCGATGATGGCGGGCAGCAGTTGCGAGGCGGGGGTCTCGCTGGTGAGGTAGACGCCGTCGGTGCGCTCGCCGCCCTCGTAGAGCGCGGTGTAGACGTACGGCACCCGGTGGGCGATGCGCGGGGCCATCGCCTGCCGCACCGAGGAGATGTGCCAGCCCGTGACCCCCTGTACGACGCCCGTGGCCACCAGGGCCTCCACGTCCTCCGCGACCTGCCGCGGTTCGGCGCCCCCGTCGACCTCCAGGAGCCGCAGCTCCTTGCCCAGCACGCCGCCCGCCTTGTTGACCTCCTCGGCGGCCAGCCGGGCGCAGGTCTCGCAGGTGGGGCCGAACACCCCGGCGGGCCCCTGCATCGGGTACACGAGCGCGACGTTCAGCGTCGAGTCGTCGACCGTGAACCATTCGGGCGTGCTCGGGGGGACGGGCCGCTGCATGGCCCCATGATTGCCGCACCGCTCCCCCGGCCCGAGCCGCGCCCCGGATCGAGACCGTTTCGTACTCGCTGGTCTCCGTGGGCACGGCACCGCACCCGGCGGGACGCGGTACGCGCCACCGGCCACGCACCACGCCGTCCGCCTCCTGACCGGCGCCTGGCCGGCTTGGCCTCAGTCGCCCAGTGCCGCGTCGACCACGTCCTTGGCCTCCTCCTGGACGCGGCCGAGGTGGTCGGGGCCGAGGAACGACTCGGCGTAGATCTTGTAGACGTCCTCGGTGCCCGACGGGCGGGCCGCGAACCAGGCGTTGGCGGTGGTCACCTTGATGCCGCCGATGGCCGCGCCGTTGCCCGGGGCCTCGGTGAGCACGCCGGTGACCGCCTCCCCCGCCAGCGTGTCGGCGGTGACCTGCGCGGGCGAGAGCTTGGCGAGCAGCGCCTTCTCCGCCCGGCTCGCGGGGGCGTCGATACGGGCGTAGGCCGGCGCGCCGAACCGCTCCGTCAGGGCGGTGTAGTGCTGCGACGGGGTCTTCCCGGTGACGGCCGTGATCTCGGAGGCGAGCAGCGCGAGGATGATGCCGTCCTTGTCGGTGGTCCAGACGGAGCCGTCGCGACGCAGGAAGGACGCGCCGGCCGACTCCTCGCCGCCGAAGCCGAGCGAGCCGTCGACCAGCCCGTCCACGAACCACTTGAACCCGACGGGCACCTCGACCAGCCGGCGGCCGAGGTCGGCGGCGACCCGGTCGATCATCGAGGACGACACCAGCGTCTTGCCGATGCCCGCCGCGGCGGGCCACTGCTCGCGGTGCGCGTAGAGGTAGGCGATGGCGGCGGCCAGGTAGTGGTTGGGGTTCATCAGGCCCGCGTCCGGGGTGACGATGCCGTGCCGGTCGGCGTCGGCGTCGTTGCCGGTGGCGATGTCGAACCGGTCGCGCTGCCCGATCAGCGAGGCCATCGCGTACGGCGACGAGCAGTCCATGCGGATCTTGCCGTCCCAGTCGAGCGTCATGAAACGCCAGGTGGGGTCGGTGAGCGGGTTGACCACCGTGAGGTCGAGGCGGTGCTGTTCGGCGATCCGGCCCCAGTAGGCGACCGACGCCCCGCCCAGCGGGTCGGCGCCGATACGGACGCCGGCGGCGCGGATCGCGTCCAGGTCGAGGACGCTCGGGAGGTCGGCGACGTACGTGCCGAGGAAGTCGTAGCGGCCGGTCGTGGGCGCGGCGAGGGCCTGGGTGTAGGGGACGCGCCGGACGTCCTTCATTCCGGCCGCGATGATCTCGTTGGCGCGGTCCTGGATCCAGGACGTGGCGTCGGAGCCGGCGGGGCCGCCGCTCGGCGGGTTGTACTTGAAGCCGCCGTCGGCGGGCGGGTTGTGCGACGGGGTGACCACCACTCCGTCGGCGAGGGCGGCGGTGCGGCCCCGGTTGTGGGTGAGGATCGCGTGCGAGACGGCGGGCGTGGGCGTGTAGCCGTCGGCGCTGTCGACGAGGACCGTCACGCCGTTGGCGGCGAACACCTCCAGAGCGGTGACCTGGGCGGGCTCGGACAGGGCGTGGCTGTCGGCGCCGAGGAAGAGGGGGCCGTCGGTGCCCTGGGCCGCGCGGTACTCGCAGATGGCCTGGCTGGTCGCGGCGATGTGGTCCTCGTTGAACGCCGTGTTCAGCGACGAGCCCCGGTGTCCCGAGGTGCCGAACGCCACGCGCTGTCCCGGGTCGGCCGGGTCGGGGTGCAGCGCGTAGTACGCGGTGACCAGCCGGGCGACGTCGACGAGATCCTCGGGGCCGGCCGCCTGGCCCGCTCGCTCGTGCTGCATGTGCCCGCTCCTCCACGTCGGTTGACCATTGACCTACGGTCCCATCTTCCCTTGTGGGAGCGGTTGTCCGCGAGTACGGGCCGGTTACCGGCCGGTGGGTCCGGCGGCCCGGCGGGTCCAGCGGCACGGTGGATTCGGCCCGGTGGATTCAGCGCCGCCTGCGGCCGGGCACCGATCAGCCGCCGCCGATGCCCGCGACCGGGTGCCGATCACGCCGGGATCTGAGTAGCCGTACTCAGGCGCGGGTCGTCCCCGCGCGACGACACTGGGGCTCCGACCCGCCCTTACCGGAGGCTCCCTCGTGTTCAGCCGTGCCGTCATCGCCCTGACGCCGTTCTTCGGGCGGCTCACCGTCACCAGTGAGATCAAGCTGCGTCTGCCCGCGGGGACCATCTTCGTGGCGAACCACGACTCCATGGCCGACCCCGCCGTCGTCATGACCGCGCTGCGGCGGTTCGAACTGGAGCCGGTGGTCATGGCCACCGCGGGGCTGTGGCGCATCCCGCTGCTGGGCAGGGCGCTGACCCGCGAGGGGCACATACCGGTCCACCGCCGGACGGCCCACGCGGCGCTGGCCCTCGACGCCGCCGCCGAGGCGCTGGCCGGCGGCCGGCACGTGCTCCTCTACGGCGAGGGCGGGCTGCCGCGCCGCCGGGACGCGGCGCCCAGCGCGCCGGAGCCGTTCCGCACCGGCCTCGCCCGCCTGGCGCAGGCGACCGGCGCGCTGGTCGTGCCGGTGGGCCACGCGGGCGCCCGGCGGATCGCGTCGGGGTCGGCCGCGAAGCAACTGGCGGGCACGCTGACGGCCCCGGTCCGGCGCCCCCACTGCCACGTCCACCTGGGCGCACCGCTGCGCCTGCCCGCGGAGACGGAGAGCGGCACGAGGGCGGCCCGGCTGGCCGTCACGGTGGCCTGGCGGACAGCGGCCCGCGCAGTGGGCGAACACCCGAAGGAGCGGAACGCTCCCGGCACGGCCACCTGAAGCCGCGATCGACGGCGCCGGGCTCGGACGGCGGCCCACACTCGCCCGCGCCGATGCCGTGGGGGACCTGAAGCAGCAGAACGTCCCTTGTGCGGGCGCCTGAAGCCGTAGTCGGCAGCGGACCCGTGCGGCGCGGCCCACGCTCGCCCGCACCCATGCGCTGGGGCGAACCCCGAACGTGCCCCAACCCACCCCGGGCGACATCGCGGCCAAGCTCCCCAGCAACCCCCTAGCGAACCGCCGGAGGCACGGGCGGCGGCGCCGTGCTGTCCCGTACCACCAGCCGCGTCGGCACGAGCGTCGTGCCGTGCTCCGAGCCGTCCGGGCGCATCGTGTTCAGCACCGCCTGGACGCAGAGGCGGCCGACCTCGGCGAAGTCCTGGTGCAGGGTGGTGAGCGGGGGCAGGAAGGAGCTGGCCTCGGGGATGTCGTCGAAGCCGATGACGCTGACGTCCTCCGGCACCCGGCGTCCGCGTTCGTGCAGGGCGCGCAGCAGGCCCAGGGCCATCTGGTCGTTGGCGGCGAAGACGGCCGTGCACTCCTCGCGGGCGGCGAGTTCGAGGCCGGCCCGGTAGCCGGAGTCCGCCGACCAGTCGCCCCTGACGAGGGGCGGCGCGGTGCGGCCCGCCTCGGTGAGGGCGGCCCGCCAGGCGTCGGCGCGGCGCTGCGCGGCGAACGAGCCCTCGGGGCCGCCCAGGTGCCAGACGGTGCGATGCCCGAGGTCGAGGAGATGCTGGACGGCGGTGCGGGTGCCGCCGGCCTGGTCGGTGTCGACGACCGTGTAGTGGTCGCCGGCGTCGGAGTCCACGACCACGACCTGGACGTGCGGCGGCAGTTTGACGGTCGCCGCGTCCAGCAGGTGCACCTCCATGATGACGATCACCGCGTCGACGGCCAGTTCCTCCAGCCGGGAGAACGCACCGCGCACCTCGTCGGTGGTGGGGACGGCCACCGGCAGCAGCGTCACCGCGTACCCCTCGGCGGCCGCCGACGTGGCGATCGCCTCCAGGGTGCGCACGTTGCCTGTCGTGGACAGCGTGAACGTGATGACGCCGATGGTGCGGAACTCCCCGCGCTTGAGCGCGCGCGCGGCGCTGTTGGGCCGGTAGCCGAGTTCCTTCATGGCCGCGAGCACCTGCCGCCGGGTCTCCTCGTTCACACCCGCGTAACCGTTGGAGACCCGGGAGACGGTCTGCGAGGACACCCCGGCGAGCCGTGCGACGTCCGCCATGGAGGCCGTGGTCCGGGGGCCCCGGGGGCGTCTCGGCACCTTCGCGGGTGTTCTTTCAGCCATGTCCACTCGGTGTGCCACCTCTCTGTCGGCCCGGGTGTCACAGTCTCCCCGACGGTCTCCTCAGAGGACCCTTGACCTTCGTTATCGGCGCAGTGTAGACATGCCGCCATCAGATGTTTACGTAAACATAACAGCTCATCGAGCCCCTTGCGTGGCTGATGTTTACGCAAACATCATGGTGGCGGCGGGCGTCCGGACATCTCCGCGCAACGCCGCCGGCTCCAGGACTGGACGAGCGAGGAACGACATGACGACGCTGCAACCGCCGGTGGCCGCCGAGCCGCGGCCGGCACCTCCTCCGGCGAAACGGGATCGCCGCTCCTGGACGGGGTGGGGTTTCATCGGTCCCTTCGTGGCCGTGTTCGCCCTGGTCTTCCTGGCCCCGATCGTGTATTCGATCTACCTGAGCCTCTTCCGCGACCAGCTCATCGGCGGAAACCAGTTCGTCGGCCTGGACAACTACTCCCAGGCGATCAAGGACGACCAGTTCTGGGCTTCCCTCGGCCGGGTGTCGCTGTTCCTCGCGGTCCAGGTGCCGATCATGCTCGGCATCGCCCTGCTGGCGGCCCTCGCGCTGGACAGCGGACGGCTCTACGGCAAGAGCTTCTTCCGCATCACGATCTTCCTGCCGTACGCGGTGCCCGCCGTCGTCGCCACCCTGATGTGGGGCTTCATGTACGGCACGGAGTACGGCCTGGTCGGCGACATCAACGAGGCGTTCGGCGTCACGCTGCCCAACCCGCTCTCGCCCGACCTGGTGCTGGCGTCGATCGGCAACATCGTCACCTGGGAGTTCGTCGGCTACAACATGCTGATCTTCTACTCGGCGCTGCGCGTCATCCCGCACTCGCTGTACGAGGCGGCGGAGATCGACGGCGCCGGACAGGTCCGCGTCATCACCGCGATCAAGCTGCCCGCGATCCGCGGCGCCCTCGTCATCGCGACGATCTTCTCCATCATCGGCAGCTTCCAGCTCTTCAACGAGCCGAACATCCTGCGGCCGTTGGCACGCAACGCCATCACGACCGACTTCACCCCGAACTTCTACACGTACTCGCTGTCCTTCAACGGCCAGCAGCACAACTACTCCGCGACGGTGGCCATCATCATGGGCCTGATCACCATGGTGATCGCCTACGTCGTGCAGCTGCGCGGCATGCGCAAGGGAGCGTGACCCGATGAGCACCCCTCTCACCACCGCCTCCCCGCCCGCACCCGCCGAGCCCGCCGGCCCGGGCAGGTCCGCGCCCCGGCTGCGCACCGCCGGCCGCAAGCACAGCGCCGGGCGTCCCAAGCGCAGCGTGCTGCTGACCGTGCTGGCCACCCTGGTCGTCGTCTACACCGTGGTGCCGCTGGTCTGGCTGCTCATCAACGCCACCAAGACCCAGGCGGGCCTGGCCGATTCGAACGGGCTGTGGTTCGCCCACGACTTCGCCCTGTGGGACAACATCCGTGACACGTTCACCTACGACGACGGCGTGTTCACGCGCTGGCTGCTGAACACCCTGATGTACGTGGTGCTCGGCGCCGGCGGCGCGACCCTCCTCGCGGTGCTGGGCGGTTACGCGCTGGCGAAGTTCGACTTCCCCGGCAAGAAGGGCATCTTCGCCGTCGTCATCGGCGCGGTGGCCGTCCCGGGTACGGCGCTGGCGGTGCCCACCTTCCTGATGTTCAGCAAGATGGGCCTGACCGACACCCCCTGGGCGGTGATCATCCCGTCGCTGGTCTCGCCGTTCGGCCTCTACCTGATGTGGGTCTTCGCCACCGAGGCCATCCCCACCGAACTCCTCGAGGCCGCCCGCATCGACGGGGCCGGCGAGGCGCGGACCTTCTTCACCGTCGCCCTGCCGCTGCTCTCCCCCGGCATCGTGACCGTGCTGCTGTTCACCACGGTCGCCACCTGGAACAACTACTTCCTGCCGCTGATCATGCTCAAGAACTCGGACTGGTACCCCCTGACCCTGGGCCTGAGCGCGTGGAACTCCCAGGCGGAGACCATCGGCGGTGACGTGATCTTCAACCTGGTGATCACCGGTTCGCTGCTCACCATCCTGCCGCTGATCGCCGCGTTCCTGCTGCTCCAGAAGTACTGGCAGTCGGGTCTGGCCGCCGGCAGCGTCAAGGAGTGACCCCGCGGCCCCCGGGCCGCCCCCAAGCCCCACGTTCAGCCCCGCTTTTGTGCGACCCCCACCCTCACCTGTCCCACCCACGAAGAAGTGGAAGCACCTCCATGCGCAGAAAGACCGGCCGCCTGCTGCGCGGCATGGCCCTCCTCTCCACGCTCGCCCTGGGCGCCACCGCCTGCGGCAGCTCGGACGACAGCTCCGACACGAAGGCGGTCTCCGCCTCTGACGTCCAGGCTGCCCTGAAGAAGGGCGGCTCGGTCACGGTCTGGTCCTGGGAGCCCACGCTCAAGACGGTCGCCGCCGACTTCGAGAAGAAGTACCCCAAGGTCAAGATCAACCTGGTCAGCGAGCGGTCCGGCGACAAGCACTACACCGCTCTGTCGAACGCCATCTCCGCCGGCAAGGGCGTGCCCGACGTCGCGCAGGTCGAGTACTTCGCGCTGGGCCAGTACTCCCTCACCAAGGGTCTGACGAACCTCGCCCCGTACGGCGCCGACAAGCTGGCGTCCAAGTACACGCCGGGTCCGTGGAACGCCGTGAGCGACGGTGACAAGGTGTACGGCCTGCCGATGGACTCCGGCCCGATGGCGCTGTTCTACAACAAGAAGGTCTTCGACAAGTACAAGATCGCCGTCCCGACCACGTGGGACGAGTACGTCGACGCGGCCCGCAAGCTGCACAAGGCCGACCCGAAGGTCTACATCGCCAACGACGCCGGCGACGCGGGCTTCACCACCAGCATGCTGTGGCAGGCCGGTTCGCGTCCGTACAAGGTCGACGGCACCAAGGTGAAGATCGACTTCGCGGACGCGGGCGCCAAGAAGTACACGGACACCTGGCAGAAGCTGCTCGACGAGAAGCTCGTCTCGCCGATCAACGGCTGGACCGACGACTGGTACAAGGGCCTCGGCGACGGCACCATCGCCACCCTGGCCAGCGGCGCCTGGATGCCCGCCAACTTCGCGTCCGGCGTGCCCGGCGCCAAGGGTGACTGGCGCGCGGCCCCGATGCCGGCCTGGACCAAGGGCGACAAGGCGAGCGCGGAGAACGGCGGCAGCTCGCTGACCGTGCCCGCGCTGGCCGAGAACAAGGAACTCGCCTACGCCTTCGTCGAGTACGCGAACGCCGGTGACGGTGTGCAGACCCGCGTCAAGCAGGGCGCCTTCCCGGCGACCACCGCGGAGCTGAAGTCCACCGAGTTCCAGAACACCAAGTTCGACTACTTCGGTGGCCAGGAGGCCAACAAGATCTTCGCCGAGTCGGCCGCGAACGTCGCCTCGGACTGGTCGTACCTGCCCTTCCAGCAGTACGCCAACTCGATCTTCAACGACACCGTCGGCAAGGCCTACGTCTCGGGCACCAAGCTCGCGGACGGTCTGAAGACCTGGCAGGAGGCCTCGGTCAAGTACGGCGAGGAGCAGGGCTTCACCATCGAGAAGTAGCCGAACAGCAGCCGGGAGACAGCCGGTAGACAGCCCGAGAGGCAGTCGGCGGGCCATCGGCGAGCAGTCGGTACGCAGTGATCGGTACGCAGTAAAACGCCGGGCGGCGCGGCTCCCGGGCCGCGCCGCCCCCGTGCACCACCTTCGGAAGGACCGCCATGATCTCCACCCTCCAGTCCCGCATGCTGCGCGGGGCGGACGGTGACCCCGCTCCGCGTCTGGCCTACGGCGCCGACTACAACCCCGAGCAGTGGCCCCGGGACGTGTGGGAGGAGGACGTCCGGCTGATGCGCGAGGCCGGCGTCACCGTCGTCTCCGTGGGGATCTTCTCCTGGGCCCGGATCCAACCGGGCCCGGACACCTGGGACTTCGGCTGGCTCGACGAGATCATGGACCTGCTGCACGCGGGCGGCATCGGCGTCGACCTGGCCACCGCCACCGCCTCCCCGCCGCCCTGGCTCAGCACCGCCCACCCGGAGATCCTGCCGGTCACGGCGAACGGTGAGACGCTCTGGCCGGGCGCCCGCCAGCACTGGCGGCCCACCTCGCCCGTCTTCCGCGAGCACGCCCTGCGGCTGGTCCGGGAGATCGCCGGCCGCTACCAGGACCATCCGGCCCTGGTCGCCTGGCATGTCTCCAACGAGCTGGGCTGCCACAACATCTACGACTACTCGGACGACGCGGCCCGCGCCTTCCGCGTCTGGCTGCGCGCCCGCTACGGCAGCCTCGACGCCCTCAACCACGCCTGGGGCACGGCGTTCTGGTCGCAGCGCTACAGCGACTGGGAGCAGATCCTGCCGCCGCGGCTGGCCGCCTCGCACCCGAACCCCACCCAGCAGCTGGACTTCAAGCGGTTCTCGTCGGACGCGCTGAAGGACCACCTCGTCGCGGAGCGCGAGATCCTGCGGGAGATCACGCCCGGTGTCCCGGTCACCACCAACTTCATGGTGATGGGCGGCACCAAGGGCATGAACTACCCGGACTGGGCGGGCGAGATCGACTTCGTCTCCAACGACCACTACGTGCACCCCGGCCCGCAGGACCGCGACGAGCTGTCGTTCTCGGCGAACCTCGTCAGCGGCATCGCGAGCGGCCGGCCGTGGTTCCTGATGGAGCAGTCCACCAGCGCCGTCAACTGGCAGCACGTCAACGTGGCGAAGCGGCCCGGCGACCTGGCCCGTGACTCGCTGCTGCACGTGGCGCACGGCGCGGACGCGGTGTGCTTCTTCCAGTGGCGGCAGTCGGCGGCCGGCGCCGAGAAGTACCACTCGGCGATGGTCCCGCACGCCGGCCAGGACAGCGACCTCTTCCGCGCCGTGGCCGACCTCGGCGCCAAGCTCAAGTCCCTCGCCCCGGTGGCGGGTTCGGAGCGGGAGCCGGCGGCCGTCGGCATCCTCTACGACTGGCAGTCGTGGTGGGCCAGCGAGCAGGACTCCCACCCCACCGCCCTGCTGGACTACCGGCAGGAGGCGCTCGACTGGTACTCGGCGCTCCTCGCCCTCGGCATCCGCGCCGACCTCGTCACCACCCGCGCCGACCTATCCCGCCACCAGGTGCTCGTCGCGCCCGTGCTGCACGTCGTGCCGGCCGAGCTGGCCAAGGAGCTGACGCGCTACGCCGAGCAGGGCGGCCACCTCGTCACCACGTACTTCTCCGGCATCGTCGACGAGAACGACCATGTCTGGCTCGGCGGTTACCCGGGCGCGCTGCGCGACCTGCTCGGCATCCGCATCGAGGAGTTCGGTCCGCTGCTCGCCGGGGAGAGTGTGGAGCTGGACGACGCCACCTCGGGCAGCCTGTGGACCGACCGGATCACCGTCACCGACGCCGACACCGACGTCCTGGCGCACTACCGCACCGGGGTGCACGCCGGACGTCCCGCCGTCACCCGGCGGCCGACGGGCGGCGGTTCGGCCTCGTACGTCTCCACCCGGCTCGGCGTGGACGGGCTGCGCTCGCTGCTGCCGCGGCTGCTGGAGCCGACCGGTGTCAGCAGTGAACTGCCGTCGAGCGCACAGGGGTTGGTCGAGCTGACCGTCCGGCGCGGCGCCGAGGGCCGGTTCCTGTTCCTGGTCAACCGGACCGACAGCGCGGTGCCGGTGCCGGGACTGGACGGCGAGGTGCTGATCGGCGGCGCGGACGGCGCCCCCGGCGCCCTCGTCCTCGGGCCGCGCGAGGTCGCCGTACTGCGACAGCCCGGCAGCTGAACCCACGCACGACCCGCACCCCATGACTCCTCGGCCCGGCGCGCAGCCGGGCCGGGGGCCATCCCCTCCTGCCCGCGTGGCGGGAGGGGCCCACCACAGCGACCGCACCGCAGTTGGGAGCACAGATGGCACGCCGTATCCGTAGCAGACGGTCCCTCGGGGCCGCGGCACTCACCGCGCTGGCCAGCGGGGCCGCCCTGCTCAGCGTCCCCGTGCAGGCGCACGCCGAGGCCGCCGTCACCGTGACGCCGGACCCGTCGTACCAGCAGGAGAAGTTCGAGGGCTGGGGCACCAGCCTGGTCTGGTTCGCCAACGCCACCGGCGACTATCCCCCGGCGGTCCGCGAGAAGCTCGCCAAGCTGCTCTTCGGCGACGACGGTCTCGCGCTGAACATCGCCCGCTACAACATCGGCGGCGGCAACGCGCCGGACGTGAAGGACTATCTGCGGGCCGGCGGGGCGGTCGAGGGCTGGTGGAAGGCTCCTGCGGGCACCACCCGCGAGGACACCGACTGGTGGAGCGCGGACGACCCGGCCGACTGGAACAAGGACGCCGACGCCACCCAGCGCTGGTGGGTGGACCACATCAAGAAGGACATCACCCACTGGGAGACGTTCAGCAACTCCCCGCCGTGGTTCATGACGAACAGCGGGTACGTGTCCGGCGGCTTCGACGCCAACGCCGACCAGTTGAAGGCCGACTCGGTCGACGACTTCGCCGCCTACCTCGCGGGGGCGACGAAGCGGCTGGAGAAGGCCGAGGGCATCAAGGTCGACACGATCGACCCCTTCAACGAGCCCAACACCGGCTACTGGGGCACCCAGTTGGGCGCGGACGGCCAGCCCGTCGGCGGCCGCCAGGAGGGCGCCCACATCGGCCCCGAGCTCCAGCAGAGGGTGCTTGCCGCGCTGGCGCCCGCGCTGAAGAAGGCCAAGGTCAAGGCCGGGATATCGGCGATGGACGAGACCAACCCGTCGCTCTTCGCGACGAACTGGAACGCGTACTCGCAGGCGTCCAGGGACCTCGTCGACCAGATGAACGTCCACACCTACGGCACCGGGCAGCGCACCACCGTGCGCGACCTCGCCAAGGCCGCCGGCAAGCCGCTGTGGATGAGCGAGGTCGAGGGCGACTGGGGCGACGGGCAGAGCTTCACCGACATGCGGCCGGGCCTCGGGCTCGCCCAGCAGATGGTGAACGACCTGCGCGAACTGGAGCCCACCGCCTGGGTGTTCTGGCAGCCGGTCGAGGACTACGACAACATGAAGCCGGGCGGCGAGACCGCCAAGGGCGGCAACTGGGGTTCCATCCAGCTCCCGTTCAGCTGCGCCAAGGCGGACACGCTCCAGTCCTGCCCGATCTTCACGAACACCAAGTTCGACACCGCGCGCAACTTCACGCACTTCATCAAGCCCGGCGACAAGCTGATCAAGGTGGACGACACCTCCAGCGCCGCCGCCGTGACCGCGGACGGCAAGGGCGCCTCTCTCGTCCACGTCAACTCCACCACCGCGGCCCGTACGGTCACCATCGACCTGGGCAAGTTCCGCACCGTCAAGGGCAACGCGACCGTCACGCCGACCGTGACCAGCGCCGACGGCAAGCTCAAGCAGCAGGCCCCGGTCAAGGTCGTGGACGGCAAGGCCACGTACACCGTGCCGGCCCAGTCCGTGACCTCCTTCGCCGTCAAGGGCGTCTCGGGTGTCGCGAAGAACGCGGGCCTGTTCAGCAAGGGCCACTCGTACACGCTGACCGGCGTGCAGAGCGGCAAGGCGGTGACCGTCTCGGCGGGCGGCACGAACCTGGTCCTCGGCTCGGCCAACGGCACCGTCGCGCAGGAGTGGCAGTTGGACGCCCGGCACGGCGAGAAGGGCGCCCGCCAGCGCTACGTCTTCGCCAACCCGGCCGAGGGCAAGCGCCTCGCCGTCCGCGACAACGTGCCGGTGATCGAACCGGACACCGGCAAGCAGGACCCGGCCACCGAGTGGACCATGTCGACCACCGGTGACGGGACGTGGACCCTGGTCAACGCGGCCACCGGGCGCCTCCTCGAAGTCGGCGGCCAGGCGACCAACGAGGGCGCGGCCGTCACGACGTGGCTGGCCAACTCCAATGCCAACCAGCGCTGGAGGGTCACGGACGTGACCCCGTAGCACGCGTGTCCCGAGTGCCTACTCGCTGGTCTCCGCCCGCATCGCGATCGTCGTGATGCGGGCGGAGTGCTGTGCGAGGGCGGGCACAGGGGTGTGGGCGGGGGCCGTTGCCGGGATGCGTTCGAGGACGCCGCCCGCGAAGACGTCGTACAGCGGGAGCGTCTCGAGGTGGACGTAGCCGATGTGGCAGTCGCAGACGGCGAGCGGGCAGGGGCGCGGGCGCAGGGCGGCCCGGTACGAGCCGTCGTAAAGGTTGCCGAGTTCCGCGCGGACGAAGTGACAGCGGCGGACCGTGCCCTCGCCGTCGACCGAGATCACGGACTCGCCGGTGCGGCAGGGCAGGCCGCCGCTGGTGTGCGGGTGGCGGCTGTACGGGAAGAGCGGGTCGAGGGCGGTCCACACGTCGGCCTCCGCATCGGTGTACGTGTGCCCCTCGGCCGCGTTGACCCACACGTAGACGTGGTCGGGCAGGTCGGCGCGGAGCCGGCGGGCCGCCTCCAGGTGCTCGGCGAGGCCGACGATCCCGACGCTGAAGCGGATCCCGCGATCGGTCAGGTCACGGCACTTGGCGAGGAAGCGGTCGTAGGGCGTCTGGCCCGGGTGGTACGTGCACCACAGGGCCAGGGTGTCGGGATCGGCCTCGGCGAGCCAGTCGGTGCGGCAGCTGAGGTTGGTCTGGACGGCGACCCGGCGGATGTGCGGGAGGCGGGAGAGGTCGGCGAGGGCGCGCCGGTACCAGGAGCGGACCAGGCCCTCGCCCCACGGGGTGAACAGGAGCGACAGCCGGTCGTCGGCCTGGGCCGCCGCCCACTCCGCGAAACGCTCCAACGCGGCGCGGTCGGCGCGGAGTCGGTCGGTGGAGTCGCGGCGCTTGGCGAACGGGCAGTAGGGGCAGTCGTAGTCGCAGGAAGCGAGCGGGCCGCGGTAGAGAAGGGTCAGGTCCATGACGGCCGCCTCACTTCCGCTCGTAGTCGGCCATGGCGGCGCGGACGGCCGGGGAGAACAGTTCGGGGCCGATGGCGTCGGAGTGGGCGAGGCCCTCGGGGGTGAGCCGGAGGGTCGTCGGGTCGGCGTCGGTCAACCAGCCGCGGTCGGCGAAGCGTCCGAGCTCCGGGCCGAAGTCGTCGGCGGGCGTACCGCCGAAACGGGCCCGGTAGTCGGCCACTTGGAGTCCCTCGGCCTGGAGGAGCGACTGAAGGAGGTGACGGCGGCGCGGCTCGTCGTGGTCTTCCATGGGGTGGCCGAACTCGGCGTGGGCGAAGTCGTCCTTGGTGACGTAGTCGTCGATGATGCCCCGGATCTGGTGCATGCCGACGGCGTAGTCGAAGGAGTAGTGCAGCGCGGCCGTGTAGGAGCGGGCGCCGCAGCCGAGGCCGATCATGCCGTGGGTCTGGCAGGCGTAGTCGTCGGCGCCCTGGGGCGGGGCGTCGGTGCGGCGGAACATGCGCATGGACTGCTGGGTGTAGCCGTGCGCGAGGAGGTGGTCGCGGCCCGCGCGGTACAGCCGCAGCCTCTGCTCGTCCCAGGCCGGGTCGGAGTCGGTGCCTCGTCTGCCCAGGCCGGTGAGGGGGCGGACGTAGAGGGGGTAGAGGTAGAGCTCCTCGGGGCGCCAGGCGAGGGCCGCGTCCAGGGAGTGGAGCCAGGTCTGCTCGGTCTGGCCGTCGATGCCGTAGATGAGGTCGATGTTCAGGACCGGGATGGCGGTGTCGCGGATGCGGCCGAGGGCCGCCTCGACGTCCGCGCGGCGCTGTGGGCGTACGGCGGCCCGCGCCTCGGCGTCGACGAAGCTCTGGATGCCCAGGCTGAGCCGGGTGGTGCCGCGCTCGGCGAGGACGGTGAGCCGGTCGGCCGTGGCGGTGGCGGGAGAGGCCTCGACGGAGAGCGGGACGGCGCGCAGGTCGGCGCCCATGCGGTGCTCGGCTATGTCGCAGAGCCGCTCCAGCTCGGCGGCGGTGAGGAAGGTGGGGGTGCCGCCGCCGAACGCGGCCGTGGCGAACCGGACCTCGTCCGCGCCGGCCCCGAGGGCTTCGCGTACGGCGGTGGCCTGACGGTCCAGGGCGTCCAGGTAGGCGCCGGTCAGGCCGTCGGGAGCGCCGATGCGGGTGAAGAGGTTGCAGAAGCCGCAGCGGACCTCGCAGAACGGTATGTGCAGGTAGAGGGAGAGGGCGTCCTTGGGTTCGGCCGCCCAGAGGGCCTTCAGGGACGGGCGTTCGGGGAGTGGGCGGTAGGCCGTCTTGTGCGGGTAGGCGTAGACGTAGTGCTGGTAGGGGCTGGTGAGCTGGGCGGTGGTCATACGGCGGCCTCGGCGGGGTCCAGGAAGAAGTGGGCGTACGGCACGGTCCACACGGACTCGTGGCCGAGGCGGTGGCCGGTGTAGCCGTCGTCGCCGTAGGCGGTGCCGTGGTCGGAGCAGACGATCGCGAAGCAGCGGCGTCTGCTGCTCGCGGCGGCGAACAGTCGGCCGATGTGCCGGTCGACGTACTCCAGCGCGGCGGCGTGCGTCGCGCGGCTGTCGCCTGCCTCGCGGGTCGCGCCGGGCAGGTGGAACCAGTTCGGCTGGTGCAGTGCGGACACGTTGACGAAGAGGAACAGCCTTTGATCGTGCGGGAGTCGGCGGACGATCTGCTCGGCGCGGGCGATCTGGTTCTCGAAGGAGTGGGGTGAGGTGACGCCGAACTCCGGTGTCCAGTGGGACTCGTGGAAGAGGCCGGGCAGCACCGACCCCAGCGGGCCCTGCTTGTTGAAGAAGCCCACTCCCCCGATGCACACGGTGTGGTAGCCGTCCTTGGCCAGACCGGAGACGAGGTCCGGGGTGTCGTAGACGTAGGTCCCGTCGGCGGTGGTCTCACTGCCCGCGAAGCTCGCCGCGAACAGGCGCGGATGCGGGCCGGGCGCCGCCGGGGTGGGCAGGAAGCCGGCGAAGATCGCCTGGTGGGCGGCGTAGGTGAAGCTGCCCGGGGCGTGCCGCTCCTCCCATCGGCCGCCAGGGAGGTGGCGGGCCAGGTTCGGGATGCGGCCCGCTTCCGCCAGCTCGACGGCGACGTCGTGGCGCAGGGTGTCGAGGGTGACGAGGAGCAGGTCGTGGCTGCCGACCACCTCGGTCATGTCCGGCTCAGGCATGGGGTGTTCCTGTTCCTGTTCCTGCTCTGTGCTGAGCTTCTGTACTGGGCTTCTGTGCTGGGCGAGGCGAGGTCGCGCAGGACGGCGGCCACCTGCGTGGCGTACGTGTCGAGGCCCTCCGCCCCGCTGCCGGGCAGGCCGGTGAGGCGGGGCAGCAGGTCGCCGAAGGCGTTGACCTCGCCGACGGCGGCTCTGCGCCAGCCGACGGCCGGCAGCAGGTCGACGCCGACGCACAGGGTGCGCGGGAAGCAGGCCGCCGCCTGCTCGCACACGCCCAGCACGTCGGCCCAGCGGGCCCCCGCCGCCTCGACGGCCTCGCGGGCGGCGTTCAGGTCGCCGCGCCGGCCGCCGAGGTGGAGGTTGGTCAGGGGCGTCCGGCTGGTGCGGACCACCGCGTGGGTGGCGCGGCCGGCCACCACGACGACCCTGAGGTCGGTGGCCCGGCCGTCCTGGGAGGCCTTCGGCAGCCAGCGTTCCAGGTGCAGTCCGTCCGGGGCGAGCGCGTCGACGATGGCCGCGATGTCCTGCTCGCGTTCGTAGCGGCGCACCTTGAGGGAGTTGTACAGGCCGCCGTCGGCGGTGAGTTCGACGGAGGTGGTGGCTCTGATGCGGTCGCCGCCGCCCGACTCGACGGCGAGGACGCCCGACGCGGACGATCCGTGCGCCGGTTTCACGAAGAGCCGGGGCAGCCGGTGCTCGCGCATCAGCGCCCGTACGTCGTCCCACCCGCGTACCCGGACGCCCTGCGGGCCCGAGGTGGGTGAGGCGGGCACCGGGACGCCCGCCGCGTCGAGGACTGCGTGGCAGAGCCGTTTGTCGAACAGCACGGCCAGGTCGTCCGGGTCGTCGAGCCGGACGCCGCCGCGCAGTCCGCGCACCGCGGTGCGCAAGCCTGCGTACCAGCGGGCCGAGCCCTCGACCCGGGTGGGGTCCTGGGCGCCGCGCAGCAGCCGGTCGACCTCGGGGTTCTCGCCGGGCGAGTCGATCCGGACGATCTCGTCGGCCGCGAAGTCGGCCCCCTGGGCCCGCAGGACGTCCGTCCAGGGGACGACGCGCGGGGCGGGCAGGCCGGCCGCGCGGACCGCGTCCTCGAAGAGGGCGACCCGACGGTTCTCGGGGTTGCCGACCACCGCGAAGCGCGGCCCCGTGGCGCCGGGTGTCACCCTCACTCCCCCACGGCGACGTAGCGCCACACCGTGCCGTCGTCCTCCACGTCCCCCTCCACGTGGCCGCGGTCGAGGTCCACCTCGACGCCGGCGGCCTCCAGGGTCTGGCGGACGCGCTCCTTGACGGGCTCGCTGAGGTAGTGGTGGTGCAGGTCGAGCTTCTTGAGGTGGGTGAGCGGCTGGCCGCCGAGCAGGGCGGCGGCGCCCTCGTCGGTCAGGACGCCCATGGAGAGGTCCAGCACCTCCAGCCGGGCCACCACGGGCGCGAAGGCGACCGCGCCGACCACGGCGTCCTGCATCTCGCTGTTGCGCAGGGCCAGGTGGCGCAGGCTCGGCAGCCGGGCGCCGGACAGGATCGGCGCCAGGTCGGCGACCTCGCTGTCGCCGCCGTATTCGGGGGTGCCGAGCCACAGGTCGAGGTGGACCAGCGCGGGCAGGTCGCTGCCGCCGACGCCGCGCACGACCTCCGCGGACAGCCCGCCCGTCTCGATGACGAGGCTGCGCAGCGCGCCGTGGGTCAGGGCGGAGAAGCCCAGCCCGGATCCGCCGCGCACACCGAACTCCTCCAGGTCGGGGAACGCGGCCAGGAGGGGGGTGACGTCGGTCTGGTTGATCCAGGAGATCTCGCACTCGTCCCCCGCCATGTCGCCCAGGAACAGGGCCCGCAGGGCCGGGAAGCGGTCCCGGGCGGCCACCAGCGCCTCGATGACGGCGGCGGAGTTCTCCTCGTACGCCTCTTCCCAGGCGCCCACGATCAGGGCCTTCACGCGGGTGGTGTCGACGGTGTCGCAGAAGCGGGCGAACGCCGCCGTCCAGGCCTCACCGGCGTCGTAGACATCGCTGCCGACCCGCCAGGCGAGCGTGTCCGGTTCGACCGGGCGGGGCGCGTCGCCGGGGCCGGGGAAGGTCTGCGCGGGCAGCCCGTACAACGCGTCGAGGTGGTGGCCGATGCTCATGCGGCTGCTCCTGGGGAGAAAAAGTGTGCGGTCCGTGATGTGTTCGCAGTTCTACCAACAGCCACTGACAACGCCCCTCGGCGGGGCCTCGGTTCGCAGTCGTCGGCGAGGGCGTCGGGGGGCGTCGGCAGAGCCGGGTCATGCCGGAGTACTACGGCTACGACCGCTGTCTGGCGGAATCCGCAGCCCGTCCCGTCCACCGCGACGAGACGGGCACGCCGTGACGCACCGGTCTGGCCGCCGACGAGCCGCACGGCACGGGCGGGCGTCGCCTGGACGTTCGGGCTGACGGCGGAGGTGTACACGCCCTTGCGGGAGACGTGATCCGGCGAGTGACGCGGGCGGACTTCAGGCGCCGGCGGCGCGGGCCAGCACGTCGGTGACCTCGGCGCGGACCGCGTCCCGGACCGTGGCGGGAAGGGCGCCCAGGTCCGTGTCCGCCAGGGCATCGAGGACCCGCTCGATGCCGGTGTCCGCGTCGGCGTCGTACGGCGTGGTCTCGCTGAGCACCTCGTAGCCGTCGCGCACCGCCACGCGCAGGTGGCCGGGGGTGTCGCCGTCGGCGTGCACCGCGGCGGCGACGACGAGGGGCGGCGGACCGCCCGTCTCCCCCTCCAGCTTGCGATAGCCGCTGGCCAGGGGGGTGCGCCAGCGCAGGGCGAGCAGCACGTGCCGCTTGGCCAGCAGCTCGGTCAGGTCGGTCTCGAACACGCCCTCGGGATCCAGGACGACGGCCTTGGCCTCGAGGACGAGGGCGGCCGGGAGCAGGCAGCGCAGGGTGCTGCCGACGATGTTGCCGCCGACCGTGGCCGCCCGGCGCACCGCGCCCGTGCCGACGCCGGAGGCCGCCCGGTGCAGCACCTCGGGCACGGTCGCGTCGACCCGGTGCAGCAGCACGGCCCCGCCGAGTTCCTCGGCGCCGACGGTGTTGGCCTCCGGCAGGTCGCGCAGCGACACGGCCTGCTCGGGGAAGCCGTCGCACTGCCAGCCGGCCCACACCAGCGTGGCGCCGCCGACCGGTACCGCTCCCTCGGCCAGACACCGCTGTGCCTCGGATATGGAGGAGGGAAGACGCAACTCCACGACAACCGACCTGCCTTCCCTGGATTTCCGTGGGGAGCACCGTGTCGCGCACTCACCCGCATGATCGATGGCAGAACGGATTCTGCCCAGGCGTGCGGGGGCGCATACAGGGCTCATGGCTGCATCGTGCGCGACCCGGGCACGATGCAATCGCGTTGCGTCCGGTCCCGCTCCGCCGGACCCTGGGCCGCATGTCCTGCCTCCTGCGCCACTAAGCCGTTCAGGTGTAGCCGTTCAGCCGTTCAGTGCCAGCCAGGGCTGCGGGTCGGTGTAGGAGCCGTCGTAGATCACCTCGAAGTGCAGGTGGGGGCCGGTGGACAGGCCGGTGGAGCCGACGCGTCCGAGCGGGGTTCCGGTCCGCACGGTCTGTCCGACGGTGACCTCGATGGCCGACAGATGGCTGTACGTCGTCTCCAGGCGCTTGCCGTCGATGCCGCCGTGGTCGACGACGACGCGGTTGCCGTACGCCTTGGTCATGGCCGCGAACACGACCCGGCCGTCGCGGGCCGCGGAGACCTGGGCTCCCTGCGGGGCGCCGAAGTCCACGCCGGTGTGCAGTTTGGTGACGCCGGTCAGGGGGTGTCGGCGTGATCCGTACGGGGAGGTGATCGTCAAGGTGGTGACGGGCGGTGCCAGGATCGCGTTCGCCTGCCCGCCGCCGCTGAAGTCCTCCCGGTCGAACTCCTCGTACCGCGTGAACAGGGCCTTCACCTCGGTGAGGTAGGTCTGCGCGCCGGCGGGCACCCGCCCGGCCTCGGCCACCGCGTCCGTGCCGACCGCGTACGCGGCGAGGGTGAGGTCCACGAGGTCGCCGGAGACGGTCCCTTCGGTCCTGAGGTCCGTGATCTTCCCGGCGAGGGAGCAGTCCTGCCGGCCCAGCGCCATGATGGCGTCGGCCTGATCGCGGGGCGAGGAGCTGCCGTCGCCGTCGTCGTCCTTGCCCCAGGACCGCCACTCGGCGCCGGTGAACGCGGCGATGCCCTGTTCGTCCGACGTCGTGGCGCTGTCGTTGCGCCAGCCGGTCAGCTGGTCGATCTGGGCGGCGAGGAGGGACGGGGTGACGACCGTGCAGGCTTCGGCGGCCTTGCGCAGCCAGGGGCCGTACGTGTCGTCGACGCCGCCCGCGGCGGCTTGTTCGGGGCTGTCGCCGGGCGTCCAGCCCGAGGGGAAGCCGCCGGTCAGGACGAGGAACCCGGCCACCACCGACACGGTCAGCAGGCCCGGCAGCACCAGCAGGGTGAAGGGGCCCGGGCCGCGTCGGCGGGGGCGTGGCGCGGGGGGCTGCGGGCGGGGCGGGGGCGCCGGTGCGTCGGCGGGGCGGGTCTCGACGGCGTGCTCGTCGTTCACGCGGAGAACTCCGGACGGTCCGTCACAAGCCGTTCCGGGAAGGTGCTGTTGCTCACGGGCGGACGGTAGCCCGTCGCCTCGCCGACGTCACCGGACGCGGGGGCAGACCTGCTGCCCTCGAGGGCAGACCTGGCCACCGGCCCGGTCTGCCTGGGCGACCGGTACGTGTCCGCGGGCGAGTGACCGCCCGCGGCCCGTGACCTCAGCGGACCTCGACCAGCAGGTCACCGCCCTCGACCTGCTGGATCCGGTTGATGGCCAGCCGCGACACCGTGCCGGCCTTCGGGGCGGTGATCGTGGCCTCCATCTTCATCGCCTCGATGGTGGCGACCGTCGCGCCGACCGCCACCTCGTCGCCCTCGGCGACCGCCAGCGTCACCACGCCCGCGAACGGCGCGGCGACATGGCCGGGGTTGGCGCGGTCGGCCTTCTCGGTCACCGGGATGTCGGAGGCGGCCGCCTGGTCGCGGACCTGGATGGGCCGCAGTTGGCCGTTCAGGGACGACATGACGGTGCGCATGCCGCGCTCGTCGGCCTCGCCGACGGCCTGCAGTTCGATCAGGAGGCGGACGCCCGGCTCGAGGTCGACGGCGTACTCCTTGCCCGGGCGCAGGCCGTAGAAGAAGTCCTTGCTGTCGAGGACGCTGGTGTCGCCGTAGGCCTGGCGGTGGGTCTCGAAGTCGCGGGTCGGGCCGGGGAAGAGCAGCCGGTTGAGGGTGGTGCGGCGGGTCTTCTCCAGGCCCTCGCGCTCCTCGGTGGTCAGCTCCGGTACGGGCTTGGCGGCGGCGCGGCCCTGGAGCGCCTTGCTGCGGAACGGCTCGGGCCAGCCGCCGGGCGGGGTGCCGAGCTCGCCGCGCAGGAAGCCGATGACGGAGTCGGGAATGTCGTACCGGTCGGGCGTCGCCTCGAAGTCCCGCGGGTCCACTCCGGCGCCGACCAGGTGCAGGGCGAGGTCGCCGACGACCTTGGACGACGGGGTGACCTTCACCAGGTGGCCGAGGATGCGGTCGGCGGCGGCGTACATCGCCTCGATGTCCTCGAAGCGGTCGCCGAGGCCGAGCGCGACGGCCTGGGTGCGCAGGTTGGAGAGCTGCCCGCCGGGGATCTCGTGGTGGTAGACGCGGCCGGTCGGGGAGGCGAGGCCCGCCTCGAAGGGGGCGTAGATCCTGCGGACGCCCTCCCAGTACGGCTCCAGGTCGCCGACGGCCTGGAGGTCGAGGCCGGTGGGCCGCTCGGAGTGGTCGGTGGCGGCGACGATCGCCGACAGCGAGGGCTGGGACGTCGTACCGGCCATGGAGGCCACCGCGCCGTCCACGGCGTCCGCGCCGGCCTGGATCGCGGCCAGGTAGGTGGCGAGCTGCCCGCCGGCGGTGTCGTGGGTGTGCAGATGGACGGGGAGGTCGAACTCGCGGCGCAGCGCCGACACCAGCTTGGCGGCGGCCGGGGCGCGCAGCAGGCCTGCCATGTCCTTGACGGCCAGGACGTGGGCGCCGGCCTCGACGATCTGCTCGGCCAGGCGGAGGTAGTAGTCGAGGGTGTAGAGGCGCTCGCTCGGGTCCGACAGGTCGGAGGTGTAGCAGAGGGCGACCTCGGCGATCGCCGTACCGGTCTCGCGGACGGCGTCGATGGCGGGGCGCATCTGGCCGACGTCGTTGAGGGCGTCGAAGATGCGGAAGATGTCGATGCCGGTGGCGGCGGCCTCCTGCACGAAGGCGTCGGTCACCTCGGTCGGGTACGGGGTGTAGCCGACGGTGTTGCGGCCGCGCAGCAGCATCTGGAGGCAGATGTTGGGGACGGCCTCGCGCAGAGCGGCCAGCCGCTCCCAGGGGTCCTCGGCGAGGAAGCGCAGGGCGACGTCGTAGGTGGCGCCGCCCCAGCACTCCAGGGAGAGCAGCCCGGGCAGGGTGCGGGCGACGAGCGGGGCCGAGGCGAGGAGGTCCTTGGTGCGGACGCGGGTGGCGAGCAGGGACTGATGGGCGTCGCGGAAGGTGGTGTCGGTGACGCCGATGGTCGGCGACTCGCGCAGCCAGCGGGCGAAGCCCTCGGGCCCGAGGTGGACCAGCCGCTGCCGTGAGCCGGCGGGCGGCTCGGTGTCGGGCGTCCGGGGCAGCTTGGCGGTGGGGTCGATCAGGTCGGGGCGCTCGCCGTGCGGCTTGTTGACCGTGACGTCGGCGAGGTAGGTGAGCAGCTTGGTGCCGCGGTCGGCCGAGGAGCGGGCGGTGAGCAGGTGCGGGCGCCGCTCGATGAACGACGTGGTGACGCGTCCGGCCTGGAAGTCGGCGTCGTCGAGGACGGCCTGCAGGAACGGGATGTTGGTGGCCACGCCGCGGATGCGGAACTCGGCCACGGCGCGCCGGGCGCGGCCGATCGCGGTCGGGAAGTCCCGGCCCCGGCAGGTGAGCTTGACCAGCATGGAGTCGAAGTGCGCGCTGATCTCCGTACCCGCGTGGGTGGTGCCGCCGTCGAGGCGGATGCCGGAGCCGCCCGGGGAGCGGTAGGCGCTGATGCGGCCGGTGTCGGGGCGGAAGCCGTTGGCGGGGTCCTCGGTGGTGATCCGGCACTGGAGGGCCGCGCCGTGCAGGGTGACCGTCTCCTGCGACAGGCCGAGGTCGGCGAGGGTCTCCCCGGCGGCGATGCGCAGTTGGGCCTGGACGAGGTCGACGTCGGTGACCTCCTCGGTCACCGTGTGCTCGACCTGGATGCGCGGGTTCATCTCGATGAAGACGTGGTTGCCGGCCGGGTCGAGGAGGAACTCGACGGTGCCCGCGTTGCGGTAGCCGATCTGCCGGGCGAAGCGGACCGCGTCGGCGCACATCCGGTCGCGCAGCTCCGGGTCCAGGTTGGGGGCGGGGGCCAGCTCGATGACCTTCTGGTGCCGGCGCTGGACCGAGCAGTCGCGCTCGAAGAGGTGGATGACGTTGCCCGCGCCGTCGGCGAGGATCTGCACCTCGATGTGGCGGGGGTCGACGACGGCCTTCTCCAGGAAGACGGTGGCGTCGCCGAACGCGGACGCCGCCTCGCGGGAGGCCGCCTCGATGGACTCGCGCAGGACGGCGGGGTCCTCGACGCGGCGCATGCCGCGTCCGCCGCCGCCCGCGACCGCCTTCACGAACAGCGGGAAGCCGACCTCCTCGGCGGCCCGGACGAGTTCGTCGACGTCGTTGGAGGGCGCGGACGAGCCGAGGACGGGGACGCCCGCCGCGCGGGCCGCGGCGACCGCGCTCGCCTTGTTGCCGGTCAGTTCGAGGGTCCGGGCGTCGGGGCCGACGAACGTGATGCCGGCCTCCTCGCAGGCGCGGGCCAGTTCGGGGTTCTCGGAGAGGAAGCCGTAGCCCGGGTAGACGGCGTCGGCGCCCGCCCGGCGGGCGGCACCGACGATCTCCTCGACGGAGAGGTAGGCGCGCACCGGGTGCCCGGGCTCGCCGATCTCGTAGGCCTCGTCGGCCTTCAGCCGGTGCAGTGAGTTGCGGTCCTCGTGCGGGAAGACGGCGACCGTGCGCGCGCCCAGCTCATAGCCGGCGCGAAACGCCCGGATCGCGATCTCACCACGGTTGGCGACCAGCACCTTGCGGAACATCCTGGGACCCCTTCAGCCTGCCGGTGACGGGACCCATGGTGTCGGTGAGCGGCCCGGTTGGCCATGTGAGCCAGGCCACTCACCGCATGTCTCGCTCGATTGGACCGTGTGGCGGAAGGGTTCTCAGGTCGCGGTGGCCGCCGCTGCCGCCCGGCCGGCCTGGCGTCCGGAGAACAGGCAGCCGCCGAGGAAGGTGCCCTCCAGGGAGCGGTAGCCGTGGATCCCGCCGCCGCCGAACCCGGCGACCTCCCCGGCCGCGTACAGACCGGGCACGGGGTTCCCGGCCGCGTCCAGGACCCGGCCGGAGAGGTCGGTCTGGAGGCCGCCGAGGGTCTTGCGGGTGAGGACGTTGACGCGTACGGCGATCAGCGGCCCGGCGCTCGAGTCGAGGATCCGGTGGATGGCGGCCGTCCGGCTGAGCGAGTCACCCGTGTAGCTCAGGGCGTTGCGGATGCCCATGACCTGCGCGTCCTTGCTGTACGGGTTGTCGATCTCCCGGTCGCGGGCCTCGATCTGCCGCTTGAGGTCGGCGAGCTGGATGAGGTTGTCCCCGGTCAGCTTGTTCATGCCGGCGACGAGGCCGGTGAGCGTGGTGGCGACGACGAAGTCCTCGCCCTTGTTCTTGAACTTCTCGATCGGGCGCTGCGCTCGGCGCACGTGGTCACGGCGCTGGCCGACGGACACCTGGCCGGCGTGTGCCCGCGACCGCCGGGCGCCGACGAACTCGCCCCGGACGCCCTCGTCGTGATCGCCCCGGCCGCCGCCCTGCCCGAACTGCCCGCGCTGTACCGGCTGTGCGTGCGCGCGGTCGCCCTCGGCCGGGAGCAGGGGCTGCGCGGCCTGTACGACGTCACGGACTTCGCGGCCCGGCTCGCCCTGTCCGAACAGCCGTTGCTGGGTTCGCTGTTGAGCGGCCGACTGCTCGGCGAGCTCGATCCGTCGAACGACTTCCACCGCCAACTCGCGCTCACCGCACTGGCGTTCCTCGACAACGGTCGCCGCCTGGACCAGACGGCCGCCGCCCTCTTCACCCACCCGAACACCGTCCGCTACCGGCTGGGCCGACTCCGCCAGATCACCTCCACGTCCCTCACCGACGGCGATTCCGGCCCGCTGGACGGGCTGCACTGGTGGTGGGCGCTGACCTCGTGGCTGACGAGGGGCTGAGCTGGGGCTGAACAGAGTCCTTCATCTCTCGGGACATCACGTTCGACCTGCCGGACATCGTTCGAGACGCCTTGACGCGACCATGCCCAGCGTTTGACACTCTCGCAACATCACGTCACACGGCTGAAACGGCGATCCCCTATGACGCACAGAAAACGCTTCCGCGTCCGAGTGAGACGAGGAGCGGGGCAACTGGCCGCGCTGACCGCCGGGTCACTGCTCATGGGGCTCACCGGTGCCACAACTCCCGTACAGGCGGCCGAGGTCGCCGACGTGTCGGACGGTCTGGCCCTCTGGTACAAGCTCGACGCCCCGTCCGGCGGCACGGTGTCCGACGCGTCCGGCCACGGCCGCGACGGCGCGGTCGTCGGCACCGCCGGGTGGTCGTCCACCGGCCAGGGCGTCGCCTTCAACGGCTCCGACACCTACATCAAGGTGCCGGACGACGTCATGCGGGGCATGGACGCGATCAGCGTCGCCATGGACGTGCGGATCGACGCCGGACAGTCGACGCCGTACTTCCTCTACGGCTTCGGCAACTCCAGCGGCAGCAACGGCGACGGCTACCTGTTCGCCACGGGCAACTCCCTGCGCACCTCGATCGCCACCGGCAACTGGTCGACGGAGCAGACCACCAGGCCCGCCGACGCGCACAACCTCGCCCGCGCGGTGTGGAAACACCTCACCTACACGCAGTCCGGCACCACCGGTGTGCTGTACGAGGACGGCGTCGAGGTCGCCCGCAACACGTCGGTCACCATCACGCCCGGCGCCATCGGTTCCGGCGTCACCACCGCCAACCACATCGGCAAGTCGGTCTATTCGGGCGACAAGCTCTTCAAGGGCGACCTGCGCGACTTCCGCGTGTACGACCGCGCGCTGGCCGCCTCCGACGTGGAGCGGCTCGCCCTTCCCGTGGCCACGCAGGGCGTCGCCGACGACAAGGCGGCACTGGACCTCGGTGACACCGACGCCGTCACCGCCGACCTGGAGCTGCCGAGGACCGGCACGGACGGCGGCTCCACGATCACCTGGGCCAGCGACGACACCGGCGTGGTGTCGGACGGCGGCGCGGTGACCCGTCCCGCCGCGGGCGAACCGGACGGCCACGCCACGCTCACGGCGACCCTGAAGAAGGGCACGGTCACCGCCACCAGGTCCTTCGACGTCACGGTCCTCGCCGCCTTCGACGACGCGACCGCGACCCGGCGAGCAGCCGAGGCCCTCCAGATACACAACGTCGACGACGTACGCGGCAACCTCACCCTCCCGGCGACCGGTTCGTACGGCACAGCCGTCACCTGGACCTCCGCACGAGACGACGTCCTCGCCGCCGACGGCGTGGTCCACCGCCCCGCGCACGGCACCGGCGCCACCACGGTCGCCCTCACCGCGACCGTCACCAAGGGCGCGGCGAGGGCGACCCGCGTGTTCACCGCGAAGATCCCCGAACTCCCCGCGAAGGAAGCCCTCAAGGGCTACCTCTTCAGCTACTTCACCGGCGAGGGCACCTCGGACGGCGAGCAGCTCTACGCCGCGCTGAGCAAGGGCAACGACCCGTTGAAGTGGCGGGAGTTGAACGACGGCAAGCCCGTCCTGACGTCCACGCTCGGCGAGCGGGGCCTGCGCGACCCGTTCATCATCCGCTCCCCCGAGGGCGACAAGTTCTACCAGATCGCCACCGACCTCAGGATCTACGGCAACGGCGACTGGGACGCCGCCCAGCGCCGCGGCAGCAAGTCCGTCATGGTGTGGGAGTCCACCGACCTCGTCCACTGGACGGACCAGCGCCTGGTGCGGGTCTCCCCCGACAGCGCGGGCAACACCTGGGCGCCGGAGGCCTATTACGACAGCGACCTCGGTGAGTACGTGGTCTTCTGGGCGTCCAAGCTGTACGCCGACGAGGCGCACTCCGGCGACACCCACAACCGGATGATGTACGCCACCACCCGCGACTTCTACACGTTCAGCGAGCCCAAGGTGTGGATCGACCGCGGCTACTCGGTCATCGACTCCACGGTGATCCAGCACGACGGCACGTACTTCCGCCTCTCCAAGGACGAGCGCGACAACAGCTCCTCGACGCCCAACAGCAAGTTCGTCTTCGAGGAGCGGAGCGACTCGCTGCTCGACCTCTCCTGGGACCCGGTCGCCGAGGGCATCGGCAAGGGCGCGATGAACGCGGCCGAGGGGCCGCTGGTGTTCAAGTCCAACACCGAGGACAAGTGGTACGCGTTCCTGGACGAGTTCGGCGGCCGCGGCTACCTCCCGTTCGAGACGACGGACCTCGCCTCCGGCACCTGGACCCCGTCCACCGACTACGACCTGCCGTCCAGACCCCGCCACGGCACGGTCCTGCCGGTCACCCAGGCGGAATACGACCGGCTGCTGCGCGCCTACCAGCCGGACCAGCCCGCCGGGGGCTAGACACGACGGGTTAAGGTCATGGGTCCCCCAGCTGCCGCCGGGGGCCTGTTCGCCGTAGAGGAACGACACAGCGGAACGTCGTGGTGGGAGACCGCATGCCGACAGCCGAGCAGATCTGGCAGGACGCCGATCTGCCCACCCGCCGCCTCGCCGGACTGGCGCTCAATCCGTCCGCTCCCCTGGACGTCCTGCTGCGGTTGCTCGCGGACGGGCCGCTCGCGGCGCGGATGGTGCTGTGCCGGGACCGGGTGCTGCCCGAGGTGGTCGTCGACGCCGTGATCGGGCATCCCGACCCCGCCACCCGGGCCTACCTCGCCAGGAACCGCCTCGTCGAACCGGCCGTACGCGCACGGCTGGTGGACGACCTCGACTGGCGGGTCCGCGCCACCCTCGCCCACGGGTTCCAGTTCGCCGACGACAAGGTCTCACCGCTGCCCGACGAGACCGTCGTCCACATGATGAACACGTACGACAACGAAAGCCTGGGCGGGGCCTTCTTCCAGCAGTTCTCCCTCGGGCTGCGCCACTCCCTGGCGACGCATCCGGACGCGAAGGTCCGCCTCTGGGGAGTCGGCACGTGGGGGTGGTTGCCCGCGGAGACCCGGGCCGCGCTGCTCGCGGACCCCGACGACGAGGTCCGGGAACGGGCGGAGAACCAACTGCGCCACGAGGATCCGGCGTGGGTGGAGAGCGTTCTGCCCGCCCACTCCTGCCACGGCCGAACGGGCGCCCTGCTTCACGACGCTCTCAGCCGAGCCGTCGTGGACGGCGTCCTCACCGCTCCGGCCGGTCCCGGGGACCGGTCGATGATCGCGGCCAACCCCAGTCTCCCCGCTGATGTCGTGGTCCTCCTCGCCGCCGATCCGGACCCGGAGGTCCGGTGGGAGATCTCGCGCCGCGCGGACCTCGGCCCCGTCGAACGCCGCGCGCTGGTCTCGGATCCCGACCCCGACGTACGCCGCGTGGTCGCCCGCCACCCGGACCTCGACGACGCCGAGCGCCGCCTCCTCGCGGCCGATCCCGATCCGAAGGTGCGGCTGTCCGTGTCCGTCCACCCCGCGTGGACCGAGGAGGAACGGGCCGCGATCGACTACGAAGTCCCCCTGGACGAGCCCTACTACTACCGCGAGTGGCTGGTCCCGCGGGACCCCGAGGCCGTCCGCCGGGACGCGCTCTCCGGACACCCGATGCTGCGCCGGGAGGCGGCGCGGGAGCACACCCTGCCGCCGGACCTCGTGACCCGGCTGACGGCCGACGACGACCTCGGCGTCCGCGTGCTGCTGGCCCAGAACCATCCGGACGCCCCGGCGGCCCTCCTGCTGCGCGGCTTCCTGGAGTACACCGGCCCCGAGCGCGCACGCCTCGTCACCCGGCCGAACTTCCCCACCGACGGGCTGGCCGTCCACGCCGACGACGAGGATCCCGCCGTCCGGGTCCTGGCCGCCCGCGACCCCGGGACCGCGTCGGTGACCGTGGAACGGCTCACCCGGGACCCCGAGCCGACCGTCCGGGCCGCCTTCGCCCGCCACCCGAACCTTCCGCCCGCCCGGCTGGCACAGCTCCTCGACGACGAGGAGCTGGTCCAACACGCCGCCGCCAACCCGGCGTTGGAGGTGGCCGCCATCCGTGCCCTGGTGGCGGCTCTGCCGGTCAGTTGACGGACAGCAGCAGTGCCTCCAGCGTCGTCGCGGTCTGCGGATGCCGGGCGAGGAGGGCCGCTCCGGATGATCCGGACGACGTGACGTCGTGTGTCTGCCACGTCCCGTCGTAGCCCAGCAGGTCCGCCAGCGCGTCGCAGGTCGCGGGGTGGGCGGCCAGGAGTGGGAGGCCGCTTCCGGTGCCCGCCGCCGACTCCGGGTGCGCACGGGGCGGTTCCTGCGGGAGCCGCCACGGCGGAACCCAGGTGTCCAGCTCCGTGAGCCGGGCGGGGAAGACGCGGCCGGCCTCGCGGATCAGCAGCGGGGCCAGCTCGGTGCCGCTCGCGCGCAGGGTGGTGATGAGGGTCGGCAGCCAGGGCAGCAGCACCGGGTCCGGGAGCCGGGCGAACGCGTTCGACACGGCCTCGACGACGAAGTCGGCCAGGCCCGGCACCGGTTCCAGGGCGTGCACGAACCCGCTGAGGTAGCGGGGATAGGCGGGCACCACCAACGGGTTGCCGAGCAGTTCGTCGCAGCGTGCCCGCAGCGCCGTCCGCGCCAGGGTGCCCAGGTGGGTCTGCGCCGCCCACAGCAGTGCGGTGCGGGAGGGCTCGGTGGGGTGGGACTGGGCGAGGGCCAGTTCGAGCTGGGCGCGGTCGCAGCCGAGGGACAGGGCGAGGCTCTCCATGCCGAACAGGAAGCCCAGCATCGCGGCGACCTGGCGGACGGTCGCGTCGTCGTCGGTGAACGCCGTCGGCAGCAGGGTGCAGTAGTGCGCGTAGCCGGTCTTGACGAACGACTCGATCCAGGGCGGGAGCACCGGTTCGGCGGTGCGGTAGTAGGCCAGCAGGCGGCGGACACGGCGCAGCACCTCCGGCGCGCCGTCGACGCTGCGTTCGCTCGCCAGGACCTCCAGGGCCCGGGTGCCGAGTTCGTCGGCGAGACGGCGGCTGCGCAGCAGGAGCGTGGCGTCCTCGACGGCCTCCAGGACCTGGGCGGCCGTGGCCTGGGGGGCGTACGCGGCACGCCGCAGCCGCTGTTCGAGGACCTGCTCGATGCTGACGCCCTCGTAGCCGAGTTCGATGAGGGCCCGCTGATGGGTGCCCAGGGCGAGGTCCCAGGACTCCTGGATGGGGCGCTCGCCGAGGCGCCGTTCGCCCATGATGGGCCGGGCAGCGCCGGTGGGCAGCAGGCGGCGCAGCATCCACAGCAGGTCGGAGCAGCGCTCCAGCTCCGGCCGGGAGGCGATGTCGAGCAGGGCGCGCTGCACGCCGCTCTGCTGGAGCCGCAGGTTCAGCGGGGCGAGCCGGTCGTGCACGTCACGGGCCAGCGGCGGCAGCGCGTCGTAGCCGACCCGGCCGACGCGGTCACCGCCCATCATGATCTCGACCAGCCGGCCCACGTCCCGCCGGCCCGGTACGGCGTCCTTCTCGATGCAGGTGACGGCCGCGTCCTGGAAGTCGTACGGCGTCGGCTTGGCGCGGTCGCGCATGCCGGCCAGCAGGATCGACGTCTCGAAGACGGCGATGGCGTCGGCGGTGGACGCGAGGTAGCCGCTGCGCCGCGCGGCCCGCACGATGTCCACCGACCAGCCGAGCAGTTCGGCCTCGTCCAGGGCGTCGAGGGCGGGCGGGCGCTGCAGGAAGCCCGTGAGCCGGTCGGCGGGCGGGGCGGTGGAGGCGGGGATCGCGGAAGCGTGGGCCGTGGGAGCGGAGTTCGCCGGGAGGGCCTTGTTCGGCTCCTTCTCCGGCCCCTTGTTCGGCTCCTTCTTCGCCTTCGTCGTCTTCTTCGTGCCGGCCTGGCCTTCCAGGCGGTACGGCCGGACGCCGGTGCGCTTGACGTTCTTCGCCCACTCCGTCGCGGCGATGGACACCGAGCCCGCGGCGAGGCCGAACTGCGCCTCGATCGCCGCGTGGCTGGACGGGATGAGGCCGTGCCGCCACTTGGTGGGGCTCGGCGGGCTGATGGTGAAGGTGTCGCTGCCGTGCACGCCGAACTCCGCGACGCGGCTGGCCGCGTGGAAGGCGCCGCAGACGTAGAGGCAGTCGGCGGGGTCGGTGCCGGTGGCGGCCAGGTGCGCGCGCATCCTCGTCCACATGTACCGCTCGCGGTCCTCGTCGACCCGTGCCTTCCCGGGGTCGCCGGGGGCGAGGCGGCGGAAGAGGCTGCCGATGAGCAGCATGACCTGGCGGTAGGTGTCGTGGTCGCTGTCGCCGAGGGGCAGTTCGACGTACTGGTGCCACCACTCCGACCAGTGCCGCACCCGCCCGTGGCGCAGGAGGTGCTCCTCCAGTTCGGCGAAGCGCGGGCGCAGGTCGCCGATCTCCACGCCGACGGCGTCGCCGTGCAGGGCGCTGTCCTCTTCCGCTTGCGGTGCGTCGGGGCCGGATTCGTCGGCGGGCCGGGCGTCCCACTGGAAGACGTGGTCCGAGGAGCGGTCGACGAGGACCAGTTCGACGCCCGGGGTGTCGAGCGCGTAGGCGACGGCCTGGTATTCGGCGGAGGCCTCGGTGACCGGGGCGACCACCGAGAGCGGCGCCCAGTCGGCGGGGAAGCCCTCGATCTCGGACGCGAACGCCTGGACCGCCACCGGGAGGCGGCAGTTGCGCAGCTCGGTGAGGAGGGGGGCCATGTCCTCGCACAGCTCCAGGTAGACCACCTTGGGCTGCTTCTCGCGCAGCCGGCGGGCCATGGCGATCGCCGAGGCCGGCGAGTGGTGGCAGACCGGGAAGATCTCCAGCGGCTCGCGCACCGCGCGTTCGACGTCGTCGACGATGCCGCGCAGGATGCCCTCCAGGGCTCCGGGTCCGTCGGCGAACGCCGTTGCCGCCTCGTGCAGTTGGCCGCGCAGTGCCTCGAAGGTGCCGCCGCTCATGACAGGTTCGCGATCGCGTCGCGGCCGCCCTGGAGGAACTCCGGCCAGGATCCGCCTTCTTCCTTGCTGCGCGGCTCGACGACGCCGTGCAGGTACTTGTTGAGGATGGCGAGGTCCTCGGGCTCGCGCCGGGCCAGGGAGCCGACGAGGGAGGAGGCGAGGGCGTGGGCGGTCAGGGCGCGCTCGCCGAAGAAGGTGCCGTGCAGGATGGCGTCCTCGAGGACGCCGATCTGTTCGGCGGTGGACAGGGCGGACTCCAGTTTCTCGTCGTCGCTGCCGGCGGCTGCCGAGGAGGCGCGCAGGTCGGCGAAGCTCTGCAGCAGCACGTCCAGCAGGGTGGGCGGGACGTCCAGCTCGATCTGGTGGCGGCGCAGCAGTTCCTCGGTGCGGAAGCGGACGATCTCCGCCTCGCTCTTCTTGTTCGTCACCACCGGGATGCGGACGAAGTTGAAACGGCGCTTGAGCGCCGAGGAGAGGTCGTTGACGCCCCGGTCGCGGCTGTTGGCGGTGGCGATGACGGAGAAGCCGGGCTTGGCGAACACGATGTTGTCGCTGTCCTGGTCGCTGCCCAGCTCCGGGACCGAGATGTACTTCTCGGACAGGATCGAGATCAGCGCGTCCTGGACGTCGCTGGTGGAGCGGGTGAGTTCCTCGAAGCGGCCGATCGCGCCGGACTCCATCGCGGTCATGATCGGCGAGGGGATCATCGACTCGCGCGACTGGCCCTTGGCGATGACCATCGAGACGTTCCACGAGTACTTGATGTGGTCCTCGGTGGTGCCCGCCGTGCCCTGCACGACCAGCGTGGAGTTGCGGGAGATCGCGGCCGACAGCAGCTCGGCGAGCCAGCTCTTGCCGGTGCCGGGGTCGCCGATGAGCAGCAGGCCTCGGTCGGAGGCGAGGGTGACGATGGAGCGCTCGACGAAGCTGCGGTCGCCGAACCACTTCGGGGCGATCTCCCGGTCGAGTCCGTCGGCGCGCTCGGAACCGAGGATGAACAGGCGGACCATCTTCGGGGACAGCCGCCAGGAGAAGGGCTTGGGGTTGTCGTCGACGGACTCCAGCCAGTCGAGTTCCTCGGCGTACTTGAACTCGGCGGGGGCGCGCAGGAGGTCGGACATGGCGGGGCCTTTCTCGTAAAGGTGCTGGTAAGGAGGGTCTCAGGGGCTCGTGACGGGGGTGCCTCGGGTGGGCGAGCGAGAGGTCTCAGGTGAGGAACGTCTTGAGTTCGTGGACGAGCTTGTTGATGTGACCGGAGATCACCGGTGTGCCGAGGGTCTTGAACCGCTCCCGGAACCAGGGGTTGACCTCCTGCCGCCCGGAGCTGGTCACCGAGCCGACCGGGATGAACTTCACGCCGGAGCGGTGGACTTCCTCGATGCCCTCGAACAACGGCTGCGATCGGCCGAACTCGTAGAAGTCCGAGATCCACACCATCGCGGTGTTCTTGGGCTCGGCGATCTTCGGCCGGGCCATGGCCATGGCGACCGGACCGTCGTTGCCCCCGCCCAGCTTGGTGCGCAGCAGCACCTCGAACGGCTCGTTCACCCAGGGGGTGAGGTCGATCGCGCGGGTGTCGTACGCGATCAGGTGGACGTCCACCTTCGGCAGGCCGGCGAAGATCGAGGCCAGGATGGTGCAGTTGACCATGGAGTCGACCATCGAGCCCGACTGGTCCACGACCACGATCAGCCGCTGCGGTGTCGTCCTGCGGGCGGTGTGGCGGTAGTAGAGGCGGTCGACGTAGAGGCGTTCCTCTTCGGGGCTGTAGTTGGTGAGGTTCTTCCAGATGGTCCGGTCGAGGTCGAGGTTGCGGTACACGCGCTTGGGCGGGATCGAGCGGTCGATCGCGCCGACCGTGGCCTTCTCCACCTGGGTGCGCAGCACTTCGGCGACCTCGTCGACGAAACGGCGGATCAGGGCCTTGGCGTTGGCCAGGGCGACACCGGAGAGGTTGTTCTTGTCGCGCAGCAGCTGTTCGATGAGCGACATGCTCGGGGTGAGCCGTGCGGCGAGCTCGGGGTCGGCGAGCACTTCGCGCAGGTGCATGCGCCGGACGAGGTCCGCCTCGATGGCGCCGAGTTCCGGGCCGATGGCGGGGCCGGGTCCGCCGGCGTCGGCGGTCGGGCCCCGACCGCCGCGCAGCTCACCCGGCCGGCAGCCGAGCGCGCGCTCCAGCCAGCCGGCGTCGCTCTGCCAGCGGGCCAACTGCCCGGCGCCGACGGCTCCGGAGCCGGTGGCGAAGACGTTCAGCAGCACCTTGGACACGAGCGCCGCGCGTCGCACCTCCGCCGCACGATCCCGCGCGTCGCCGTCATCGTCATCGTCATCGTCAGCCGGACTGTCGGTGTCGGTCTTGGTCTCGGGGACCATCAACCCCTCTAATTCCGCCGCCAGTTCGGGGTGGCGTTGCACGATGGAGTCGACGGCGGTCTGCGGGTCCAGCAGGGCGGGCGGCAGGCCGATGTCCTCGACGACGGCGAGGCTCGCCGATTCCAGGCCGGGCTGCTCCTCGGGGTCGAAGAGGCGGGCCAGCAGCCGCCAGTAGAGGACCTGTCGGCGGTTGTCGTCGGGGACTGCCTCAAGCATGTGGTCGCTCATTTCCGCAGCAGCCTCCCCGCCCGCTCGCGCAGGACGGTCACGGCGTCGGTGGCCGCCTTCTCGGCCCGGACGCCGGCCTTGTCTGTGGTGCCGCCGGCCCACGCGCCCGCGTGGAGGACGACCGTCTTCCTGCGCACGGTGGTCTCGACGGCGAGCGGCTGGAGCCGGAACCCGCCGCCGTCCCAGCGGAGGAGGCCGATGCACGCGCTGGAGGCGGCGACCGCCTCGGGGGTGAGCGGGCTCGCGGTCGGGATGCGGTCGGTGTCGACGAGGAGGGGCCGTCCGGCGACGTCGAAGGTGAGGGTGTCGCCGTCCTGGCTCCTCGCGTAGCCCTCCAGGAACACCGGCTCGGCGATGCGCGCGGGGTGGCGGTCCAGGGGCGCGGTGGGCAGGGCGGTGGCGGTCGGCAGCAGGACCCGTGCGGTGGTCAGGGCGTCGGCGGGGTCGCCCTTGCGGGCTCGCGTGTCGTCCCAGATCAGGTCGCCCTCGTCGGTGAGGGGCATGGCGTCGAGCTCCATGGCCAGGCCTTCGCCGAGGGCGGCGAGCAGCGACAGGTGCGGCCGCAGTAGCTGCCAGACGCCGGCCTCGACGACGGTGTCCGGCTTCGGCACCGAGACGCCGGCCCGGACCAGGCGGGGCGCGGTGCCGTCGGCGGGTTCGAACACCGCGTGGACCTGGGCCTGTGCGGCGGTGGCGTGTTCGTGGAGGTCGACGCCGAGCGGCAGCAGACGGCCGGTGGCGGTGCCGACGATGGGCGACTCGGCGGCGCCGGGCCGGGTCAGCAGCAGGGCGCGGGACCACAGGTCGCCCCAGCGACGGGCCGGGATCCGCTCCAGGGCCGCGCCGGGGCAGGAGGCGGCGAGTTCGGCGGCGAAACCGTCCAGCAGGGTGGCCAGGCGGCGCAGTTCGGGGTGCGGCAGCATCGCGGAGACGATCGGTGCGGCTCCGCCGGCCAGGTCGTGGTCGATGCCCTGCCAGCCGGCGCGTGCGAGGTCCGACAGCCAGGTGCGGGCGGCTGCCAGCAGGTTCACCGCCGGTCGTGCGGCCGGAGTCGCCGGTGCGTGCTCCTCCCGCGTGCGGCCCGTCACCTCGTCGATGCCTGCCGTGAGCGCGTCGTGGACGGCGCCGAGGAGGGCGGTGCGGGCGGCGGCGAGGGCGACGAAGTAGTCCTCGCTCGCGGCTCCGGCCGCGGCCTTCTCTGCGGCCTCGGCGACCCGCGCGGCCAGCGGGCTGCCGGCGACGGCGCGGGCGAGCTCGGTGAGGTCGCCCACCCGGTCGGGCCGGGACCGCAGCAGGCCTGCGACCAGGGTCCGGTCGAAGGCGTCGACCGCCGCCAGTGCCTCGTCCAGCCCCTCCACGGGCGCGGTGAACCGGCCGGTGTCCTCCTGGGCCTGGGACGTCCCGGACGAGGCCGTCGCCCGCGTCGGCGGGAACCAGTGCAGCTCCGGCAACGGGACGGTGACCGGGGCCGGTTCCAGGTAGGCCAGGTGGCGCAGGAACCGGCTGAAGACGGACGCGGCGGCCCCCTTGCCGTCCGCCTGCGCCGGGTGGGTGCCGGTCATCGCGGCGGTGAGGGCAGCGGCGTCCGCCTCGCCGCCCGCAGGCTCGACGCGCAGGTAGCGGGCGACGCGGTCGGCGCCGTACTGCAGGACGCTCTCGGTGATCAGGGCGCGGATGTGGTTGCAGAACGAGCCGCGCGCGCCGCCGCAGGGCCGGTTGTTGTTGGTGCTGCACGCGAAGGCGTACGTACCGGCGGCGACCGACGAGACGTACACCCGCTCGATGTCCGAGCCGCTGGAGACCACGCCCTGCAGGCGTCCGTCGGCCAGTTCGACGAAGGGGACCTTGGCCAGCTTTCGCGGTCGCGCGGGCGGCAGCACCCGGGCCGTACTCGCGCTCTCCCAGTCCGACAACACACCATCTCCTTTGCAGCACAAGGCTCCGCACGCCGAAACGGCGCAGCACAGGGGGGTCGTCGCACCGGATCGACGCGACACCGACGAACTTACTGGCGACCACTGACAACGGCCGCCCGACGAAGGCTCAGGACGCGGTCCGCATACCGGTGGGCGGGGAGTAGGCACGGTGGACGCAGCGGGGGGCTACACGCTGGTGGGAGTGGGGGCGTTTCCGCGCGGGATCGACGACTTCGCGGTCCGGGAACGGGAGTTGACCCCGGCTGATGGCCCTGGCGGTGCTCCCGCCGAGCTCGTACTCAGCGTGCTGAGGACTCTTCAGGTAGCCGCCCGTAACCTCGCCCAGGCGGGGACCGGTCCGGGCTGGTCCGGGCTGGTCCGGGTCCGGGCTGGTCCGGGTCCGGTCCGCAGAGTCATCCCGCGCTGTATCGGCGGCTGTTGGCGGCGACCGGTCAGCGGCGGCGGCCCGACGTCCAGGTGTAGAGCACCGCCAGCCCGGCGACCGTCGCCACCCCGGCGACGACCCCGCCCCGGGAGCGCCACGACAGCACCGAGCCGGTGGACTGAGCGGACAGGGCCGAACCCGCGCTGAGCCAGGAGCCCACGGAGACGAAGGAGACGGCGGAGCCGACGGACCCCGCGGACAGGAAGCTGCCGACCGAGGCGACGGACATGGCGCTGCCCACGGAGCCGATGGAGAGGAACGAGTCGACCGAGCCGATCGACAGCGCCGAGTTCTTCGACCACAGCGAACGCCAGGAACCGTCGGCGTCAGTGCTGTCACGCAACGTCATGAGGCGAGTCGTCATGGATCGAGGATACGTTCGGCAGGGTCAGCACGGCGGTCAGGACGGCGGCCAGTCGCGGTAGGCGATGCGGGCCAGGTCGTGAACCTCGCCGACCGTGCTCCACTCGTCGCCGCCCAGACGGGCCAGGGGCCGCAGGCGCCGGATGTCGGGGTGACCGTCGACGATGACGTCCTCCCGTACGGCGGCATGCACGACCTCGCCGAGGACGAGCGTGGAGTTGCCGATGCCCAGGGTCGAGTGCAGTCGGCACTCCAGCGCCACGGGCGAGGCGGCGACGCGTGGCGGCTTCACGCGCAGCGACGGCTCCCGCTCGATGCCCACGGCATCGAACTCGCCCTCGTGCGCGGGAAAGTCGACGGCGCTCGCGTTGATCTGCTCGAAGAGCGCCTCGGACGCGAAGTTGACGACGAACTCACCGGTGGCCTCGACATTACGCAGCGTGTCCTTGCGGCCGACAGAGGTGAACTGGACGATCGGCGGGTCGGTACAGGCGACGGTGAAGAAGGAGTGCGGGGCGAGGTTCGCACTCAACGGGTCTGCCGCCGAGACCGTGGAGACCCAGGCGATCGGCCTGGGCACCACCACCGCGGTCAGCAGCCGGTAGAACGCTCTGGCGCCCACGGCCTGGGGATCGAAGTCGATGCGCATGCCGATCAGTATCCCGCGCCGAGCCGCAGCGCATATCACCAGGTCAGCGGCGCGGCACAAACAGGACGGCGGTTCGGCCGTCAGCAGCCGCAGCCGGGCTGGCAGCCGCACGAGTCGTCCATGGGCGCTGATGAGGTCGCGGTCGGGATCGGGCCGCAGCAGGCGTCCCCGCGCCAGGCGTCGCGGCCTTCCTTGATAGTTTCCGTGTTGTAGCCGATCGTCAAGGTCGGCTGACGCGGGTCGTCGTCCTCGTTGCCGATGAGGAAGGAGACAGCGTAGATGTCGCCGGCATCGGCGGCCGGGAAGGATGCGAGGGCCCTCTCGACGAGATGCTGGAGGTGATCGTTGAACGTCATGGTCGGCGGGGTCCTGTCGGTCGGGCTCATGAGCCCCACTGGTCGCAGTACTCGATGTGGATCTCGCGCGCGTCGCCGAGAATGCCGTCGTTGGAGTGGAGCTCGGTGCAGAAGTGCGGGTAGCTCGGATGGACGGGGACGTATCCGGGACCGTTTCGGGCGACGTCGAAGAAGTGCCGGGCGGTGTCCCTGAACACCTTCGCGCTGCCGGTCATGAACAGGGTCTCGGCATGGAGATGCTGGTGAAACAGATCCCGGTTCTCCTGGTAGTGCCGTGCCTCGTGATCAATCACGGCTTCGTCGGTGTGCCCTGGGCCGGGCAGCGTCACGGTCTGCGGACGCCCTGGGCCGAGCCGTCCTCGTATTTCCTTCCAGCGTGAGGGTGCGAACTGGAGCGAGTGGTGCAGCAGTACGAGATCAAGCTGCCGTGTGCCGTCTTCTGGCAGCTCGCGGGAGGGGCCACGGTTCCCACGCATCGGCAGGTGGACCAGCGAACGCGGTGAAGAGGCAGCGAGCTTCCATAGCCCACCGATTCGCTGGGCGGCGTCCTGATCGAGGTAGGTGTCCAGGTGCCGATCATGGTCTATGAGCACTGCGTGGACCAGGGGCCGGGCGGGTCGGATGACCTTGAACTCCGTGGATCCGAGCCGTGCTTGGTGGATGGTGATGGGTAGCTTCATTGGTTCTCCGGGACACGGCGGCTGACATCGGCGGCGTAAGAGGCCCAGTCGCCGGCTGATGCCTTCTGCCATTGGACGGCGACTTGGATGTGGATGCCGAGTACCCGGGCGAGGATGGCGGCGGGCAGTTCGGCGGCGAGGGTGAAGAGTGCGGTGGAGCGGTCCTGCCGGGGTCGGATCCCGATCTTACGGAGACGCTGGCCGATCCGGTCATCGCCGAGGGGGTGTCCTGGGCGGCCGCCGGGAAGCGCAACGAGGGTCGCCGTTGCGGTCCCGGCTGACGACGCGCCGCTGCTGGCGGCAGCCCGCGCAGACGGCTGGCTTGTCGAAGCAGGGCGAGCATCCCGACCTGCCGCCGGTGCGGCTGCCCACGTAGGGGCGTCCGCGGCCGCACTCACCGCAGCGGGGAAGCGCGATGTCCTGGGCGCCGGCTTCGCGGAGAGCCATCAGCAACCGCGCGACGCAGACTCTCCAGCAGGTAGAACATCGCAGCGCGGATCCGCGCGGTCGTCGCGGTGTCGCCGGGGACGGCGATGTCCGACGACCACAGGCCGGCCCAGGCGCGGTTGTTGCGGCTGACCGCCTGCGCGTAGCCGGCCGCAGCGGCGGCCTTCGCCGTCGCCTTCGCGGCCTGCTGCGGGGTGGCGGCGGGCAGCGAACGGTCGGTGTCGACGCTGGAGGCGACGCCCACGTACTTCGTGATCCGGTAGGCGTGACGCGCCCTGACCGGGAAGGAGGCACTCTGCCTGGCGCTGTCCCCGGGCAGCTCGTGATCCGGCCGTAGGCGGCCGGGCAGATCTCGTCGAACGGGCAGGACCAGGTGCCCGGCACCCCGTAGCTGCCGCCGTTCGTGCCGTCGCCGAAGCCGAGGGTCGTCCACGACGGCAGACTCGCGCGCTGCTCGCCCGCAGACCCGGACCGGGCATAGAAGCCCGCCAGCTCGGACTGGGTGACGATCGGTGTACTGCTGTATCCCGCACCGGCGGCCGGCACCCGCGCGGACAGGTAGCCGTTGCCGACGAACGTCGGGGTGTAGGTGCTGGACGACGGGTCGGTCGTGCTCAGGACCGGCGCGATAGCCCTCGCCATCGCGAACGCACCGTCACCGGGCGAATGACAGCACATCCGCCGCCTTCACTTGGTGCAGACAAACTCGTGGTGCACGAACCGGTCGACAGGCGCCCGGCCGGTTTTGCTCCTCCGCCACCTGAAGATTCGCGCAGCATGCTGTGATGCGTTCCCGCACGTGAGAACGCCAAGGCCATCCCTTCGGCAAATAAACACAGTCCCGCGTCTTGACGTGTCTAGAACAATTCCGCCTACATATGTTGACGACACCGGCTGGGGAGGGACCCCCAACGGAGTCGAGACGTTGCCCCCTCTCCGGATTCCGCGACGGACCGCGGCAGCCGGACGCCAAGCGCGTTCTGACCGGAAGGAGCCGTGGTCCGCGGCGTTGTCGCCCCGCAGACGCAGCGAGGCTGCGGCGCACCAGCCCGCACACCAGTCCGGTACCGCACCTCCGGCCGCACCGACATGAGGCGGCCACGTCCAAGGAGCATCGACGTGAGACTTCATCACTCCGCAGGCGGCGCCCCGGCGCGAACCCGCGCCGCCGGCCGGCGCAGGGCAGGCATGCTGCTGGCCGCGGCCGCCCTGGTCGTCACGGCGATCCCGGCCGCGTCGGCCGTGGCCGAGCCCGGCGCCGCGGCCACCGCCTACAGCGGGACGCAGCCGTACCTCAACCCCAGGCTGCCGGTGAAGCAGCGGGTCGCCGATCTGCTGGGCCGGATGACCCTCGCGGAGAAGATCGGCCAGATGACCCAGGCCGAGCGGTGGTCGGTCAACGACGACCAGACCCAGATCACGAACCTCAATCTGGGCTCACTGCTGTCCGGCGGCGGCTCGGCCCCCGCCCCCAACACCCCTGAGGCGTGGGCGGACATGGTCGACGGCTACCAGTCCCACGCACTCGCCACCCGGCTGCACATCCCACTGCTGTACGGCGTCGACTCCGTGCACGGCCACGGCAACCTGGTCGGCGCCACGATCTTCCCGCACAACATCGGCATGGGCGCCACCCGCGACCCGGCGCTGGTCCGCGAAGAGGCCCGCATCACCGCCATGGAGACACGCGCCACCGGTCCGCAGTGGGTCTTCGCACCCTGTGTCTGCGTCACTCGTGACGACCGCTGGGGGCGCACCTACGAGAGCTTCGGCGAGGACCCGAAACTCGTCCAGCAGATGACCGTCGCCGTCGAGGGCCTCCAGGGCAGCAGCACCAAGGACCTCGCCCGGCCCGACCACGTGCTGGCGACCGTCAAGCACTACGCCGGCGACGGCGACACCACGTACGGGACGTCGACCACCAACGACTACACCATCGACCGCGGCGTCACGATCACCAGCCACAGGCGCTTCGCGAAAGTCGACCTCGCGCCCTACGTGACGGCCGTCCAGGTGCACGGCGTCGGCAGCATCATGCCCTCGTACTCCTCGGTCCAGTGGACCGACGTACCCGGCAGCAAGCCGGTGAAGATGAGCGCGAGCAAGGAACTGCTCACCGACGTCCTGAAGAAGAAGATCGGCTTCGACGGGTTCCTCATCAGCGACTGGGACGCCATCACCGAACTCCCCGGCGACTTCGCCGCCCAGGTCCGCACCTCCGTCAACGCGGGCATGGACATGTTCATGCAGCCGAACAACGCCCCCCAGTTCATCCAGGCACTGACCGCAGAGGTGCAGGCCGGACGCGTCAAGACGTCCCGGATCGACGACGCGGTCTCCCGCATCCTGCGCGCCAAGTTCGAACTCGGACTGTTTGAGCACCCCTACACCGACCGCACCAACATCGACACCATCGGCTCGCCCGCCCACCGCGCCGTGGCCCGCCGCGCGGTCGCCGAATCCCAGGTGCTGCTGAAGAACGACAACAAGGCACTGCCGCTCAAGCCCTCCCAGCACATCTACGTCGCCGGCACCAACGCCAACGACCTGGGCAACCAGGCCGGCGGCTGGACCGTCTCCTGGCAGGGCCAGTCCGGTAACACCGCCTTCCCCGGCACCACCCTCCTCCAGGGCATCCAGCAGAACGCGAAGAACGTCACCTACAGCGCCGACGCCGGCGCCTCCACCGACGGCTACGACGTCGGCGTCGTCGTCATCGGCGAGACCCCCTACGCCGAAGGCGTCGGTGACGTGGGCGTCGGCGGCCACACCCTGAACCTCTCCGCCACCGACAAGGCGAACATCGACCGCGTCTGCTCCGCCATCAAGACCTGCGTCGTCGTCGACGTGGCCGGCCGCCCCCAGATCGTCACCGATCAACTGCCCAAGACGGACGCCTTCGTGATGTCCTGGCTCCCCGGCAGCGAAGGCGCCGGAGTCGCCGACGTCCTCTTCGGCAAGCGCCCCTTCACCGGGAAACTCTCTGTCACCTGGCCCCGCAGCGAAGCCCAGGAACCGATCAACATCGGCGACAAGAACTACGACCCCCTCTTCCCCTACGGATACGGCCTGACAGCACGACGCTGAGGCTGCGCCTGACCGCAGGGAGAGCCGACGCCTCGCCCGTAGGCTGGCGTCGGCTGCTGTCACTCCACAAAACTGCAGTCGGACCCTGCCTGAGTCCCGGGGGACTGGGGTCAGGCCGGCGACTCCGGCGAGCCGATCCGGACTGCCGAAGGCAGACATATCGCCGCGGGTCGCGGCGATGAACTCCGCGCCGAGCATGTATCCGATGCCGGGCACGCTGGTGATCACAGAGGTCGGGGCCTGAACACAAGAAGTTGACGGGGAAGACGACGCCGTGGACGACGTGGTCTGGTCCTGCACCACCAGCAGTCCCCGGATCGCGTAGTCCGGCGACCTGCTGCACGTCTCCGGGTTCCTCACCCAGCCCGACAACCCTGCGGAGCCCGTCCGGCTCACCGTCGACGACCTGGAGGTCCTGGCGGCTCAGGCTGCTGCCTGCGGGGTAGTCAGTTGCTGCTGGATGGTCTGGGCGTCGAGGAGGTACCACATGTGCTCGAAGCGTCCGTCGCGGAAGTGGTAGAAGGCGTATTCGGTGAAGGTGACGCTCTGGCCGGTGGGCTCCAGTCCGAGCCACGGCTTGACCGGGGTGCCGGTGTCGGTGAGCCGGGCTGCCGCCCGGTCACCCTCGATGATGAGGTCGTCGAGGCGCCAGACGAAGTTGTCCACGGCGTCCATGTGCTGCTGCATCGTGGCGACGTAGTCGTCCCGCGACACCGGCCCACCGTTGAACACGAGGTTGTCGTGGGCGAACTCGGCCATCCGGTGGAACTCACGGGCGTTGATGGCCTCGATGTAGTCGAGGTACAGGGTCAGCCGAGATACGGCCGAAAGGGATAGCAGCGCGATCTTGCGTGGGTGACCGGCGCCTTTGTGTGCGGCTATCGGTGGGGTCCGCCGGTGTCGCGGAGGTTGCGCATGGTCGGGTCGTCGTTGATGGCCGGGGCCTGACGGATCGCGCCGAGAACTATGGCGGGCAGCGTGTCGGGCCAGTCGTCGGCTTCGGCGAGGTGGTGCTGGCCTGCGAACCACACGGTGGCCAAGAGCGAGACGGCGGTGCGCTGGTGGAGGTGTTCGCGCATGCCGCCCTGGCGGGCGGTGGTCCTGACGGTCCGCTCGATCTGTACGCGGGCGGCTTTCTCCAGGTCCGGTTGGAGCGGGCCGCGGCCGTACTGGATGAGCTTCATGCCCTCGCGGGCGAGGTGGTCCAGGAGGCGTTCGTAGGTCTCCCAGTCCTTGCCGCCGACCTGGGCGTACTTGACCTCGATTCGTCAGCGGTGATGGCTGTCCGGTGAGGCGGTCGGTTCGTCCCGTCTGGTATCGGGCGGGATTTTCGCGTGTCGCTGCGGCTGCGCCGGGGTTTCACGTCTCCCGGAGTGGTGCTGGTCGGCTCCTTCCTGTTCTTCGGCGGGGTGGGGCCGACTCGTCAGGTGATGGCCGGAAGGTCGGTGAGGCGCCGCCATGCGGTGGTGAACGCGCTGGCCCAGGACCAGGAGTGTTCGATCCGCAGCCAACGACGGCGGGCATGGCGGCTGAGCCGGGCGGGCAGGTGGTATACGCGGTCTTCGACGACGGCATGGTGGCTGTACAGGGCGTCCAGCCACTGGATCTGGTGCGAGCCGCGGATGCGGGTCATCTTGGAGGGGTTCGTCGCGATGATCGAGTACTTCCAGCCCCCTCTCCTTTTCGAACGCGGTGAGGTCCTTCATCTGCCGGCCGGACGGCTTGACCCGGCGGACGATCACCCGCATGCCCGTGATCCAGCCGTGGCGTGTGCTCAAGTCGGTCAACTCCGCGACGTGGTAGCCCTCCTGGACGCTCCGTCCTGGTTGATCGAGGTCTGCCAGGCGCTCTTGGGCAGGCGGGCGATGGCCTGCTCATCCTCGTCCGTGATCGTCCAGCCGCTGGTGAAGCGGACGGTGCGGCGCCAGGTGTTCAGATCGAGGCAGGTTCTCGTGCAGGCCGTGGGCGGCCCCGGCGCCGTCCACGCGCACCAGGATCTTCTCCGTGGAGGCGCCCGGGGTCTGGGCCAGCGCCTCGCTGAGCACCTTCAGGTGGTCGGCCACCGCGTTCGAGCTGGCGCTGCCGGTGCGCAGCCGCATGGCCAGGCACTCGCCGGTGTTCGCACACCAGGCGGCCAGCGGGTGAAAGCCGTAACTCTTCCAGGTCGCCGAGGCTCCATCCTTCTTCGACGCGGCCGTGATGATCGTGGCGTCCATGTCGATCACGATCCACCGGTGCAGCACTTTCCCGGCGATGGTCAGCCGGGGAAAGCCACCCGGCCGCAGCGTGAGCAGCGTCCGCACGTGGCGGCGCTCGTGCGCCCGCGCCCGGGCAAGTACGGAAAGGCGCCCGTCCAGGTCGGCAAGCGTGCGCCGCGTCGTGGAGTCCGACATCGCCGGCCCGAACAGGCTCTGGTGGTGGGCCTGCAGGGCCTCGGCCCCGGTCATGTTCCGTGCCCCCAGCACGATCGCCACGGCGAGCTGCACCAGTACCGCACCCCGATCGCGCCAGCCGTGGCCACCCGCCGAGGGCAGCACTCCCGCCAGCGCGACCGTCAGTCCCGTACGGTCCGCCAGCTTCCGCAGCAACACCGCCCCCACATGCCCGATCAGCCCCTTCCCATCGGCAGCCACGGACAGCCGGCGGTCCCACCCGGTCGTGTGCGTCATCAGAAAGGTGCCCCTGATCTCTTGAACGCTATGGACTCGACACTCACATCGTTCCAGCTCAGGCGGCACCTTTCGCTGTCGATCAGCCAGATCGACCTATTCCGCTGAATACTCAGGGTTGATGAGCATTGCGGTGATGTCCGCGATGCGGTTGGTCTGGCCGGTGAACTGCTCGACCAGGAGGGCCACCTGCTCGTTGCTGAGGTTTCCGTCACGGCGGGGCTGCTTGCTGCTGTCGGTCACGGATGTCGAGCGTAGAGGCTGTGCGGCCGGTGCGTACGAGGCTCCCCAGGGTCGCCGTATCGGCTGGTAATCATCCTGGTACGGTCCCGCGAAGAAGTGATCGTTTTCGTACCGAGGGGCGGGGACCGGCGGCGTGACCTCGATAGAACGGACCGCGTATCCGCGCTTCAAGCGGCTGATGTCGGCGCGGGAGATGCATGTCTTCTTCACCCTCAAGCCCGAGGAAACGGCTTGGGTCCGGGAGCGGACCCGTTCCGATGAGCATCTGCTCGCTCTGGCCCTGGCGCTGAAGTGCTATCAGAAGCTGGGCTACTTCCCGAAGGCGGACGAGGTGCCCGAGACGGTGGTGGAGCATGTGCGCGGCGCGCTGGAGCTCGCCGAGGGCACCGGGCCGCACTATGAGTCGGCCAACACCGCCAAGCTGCACCGCAAGTTGGTGCGTGAGCGGCAGGGTATCTCCTACGACCAGGAGCGGGCCCGTCAGCTCGCCGAGGAGGCGATCCGGCGGGCGGCGCTGGTGAAGAACAACCCGCCGGACCTGATCAACGTCGCGCTGGAAGAGCTGGTCAGAGCGACCTGCGAGCTGCCGGCGTTCCGCACCCTCAACGAGATGGCCGCCCGGGTCCGCCGGGAGGTCAACGAGGACATCTTCGCCAACGTCCGGTCCCGGATGACGCTGGAGGACCGGGCCCGCGTGCAGGGGCTGCTGGAGGTGGGCGGGCTGGACCGCAAGAGCGGGCTGAACCGGCTGAAGAAGCCCGCTAAGCGACCGAGCTGGAGCCATCTGAAGGAGCAGCACAAGCAGCTTCAGTGGGTGGACGAGCTCGGGGACACCGATACGTGGCTGAAGGGGATCGCGCCGGGGAAGATTGCCGACTTCGCGGCCGAGGCCGGTGCGCTGGACGCAGCGGAGCTGCGGGACTACGAGACGGGCAAGCTCATCGCGCTGCTGGCCTGCCTGGTGCACACGGCCCGGCGGCGGGCCCGGGACGACCTGGCGGAGATGTTCTGCAAGCGGGTGGCGACCAAACTGAAGAACGCGAAGGACGAGCTGGAGGAGATCCGCAAGCAGCAGCAGGCGCTGGTGGAGCGGATGATCGGCACCTACCGGACGGTGCTGGAGCGGATCGACCCCGCCGACCTCATGCCGCGCGGTCCGGACGGGGCACCGGCGCCGTTCGCAGCTGGGAAGAAGGCCCGCCGCAGGGCGGCGCGGGCCCTGGCCGCGAAGCGGGCCGCCGCGCTGGCGCTGGCGCAGAAGGCGGTGCAGACGTCCGGGTCGTTCGCGGCGGAGTTCGCCGACATCGAGGCGGTGGCCGCCCACCACGGCAACAACCACGAGGTGCTCGTCGCCCGCTTCTACAAGCGGGACCGGGCGCCGATGTTCGACCTGGTGGGCACCTTGGAGTTCGAGGCGGTTAGTGAGGACCGCCGGGTGCTGGACGCCCTGGCGCACGCGCGGGCCCACCAGAGCGCATCCCGCGAGTACATCTCGGAACTGCACGAGGGCCAGCCGCTGGACCTCGGCTTCGCCTCACAGAACTGGCAGCGGGCCGTACGGGACCGCAAGAGGCCCGGCCTGCTGGACCGCCGACGCTTCGAGACGCTGGTCTTCACCTACCTGGCCGAGCATCTGCGGACCGGCGATGTGGCCATCACCAGCTCGGACACCTTCGCCAACTGGCTTGAGCAACTGCCCAAGTGGGAGGAGTACGGGCCCAAGCTGGAGCAGTTATGCGAGGAGACCGGGCTGCCCTCCACGGCCGGGGAGTTCACCGCGGCCCTGCGCGGGCGGCTGGAGACCACCGCGGCGGAGGTGGATTCCGGCTATCCGGACAACGCGGACCTGGTCATCGACGAGAACGGGGTGCCGGCGCTGCGCAAACAGCGCGCCAAGGGCGTCAGTGCGATGGCGGAGGCGCTGGAGGCCGAGGTCAAGGCGCGGATGCCGGAGCGCACCCTGCTGGGCATCCTGTCCCGCACGGCGTACTGGGTGGAGTGGTGGCGCCGGTTCGGCCCGGCCTCCGGCAGCGACCCGAAGCTGAAGGACCCGTTCGGCCGGTACGTGCTGACCACGTTCGTGGGCGGCATCAACATGACGTTCACCGAGGCCGCGCGGCACATTGCCGGGGTGTCCGCGCACGAGCTGAGCGCGATCACGAACCGGCACCTGAGTGTCGACAGGATCAACGAGGCGATCACCGACGTGGTGAACGCGTTCATGCGTCTGGACCTGGTCAAGGCGTGGGGCGACGGGACGAGCGTGGCAGCCGACGGCACGCAGATGGACACCTTCATCGACAACCTGCTCGCCGAGTCCTCGATCCGGTATGGAGGATTCGGCGGAATCGCATACCACCACATATCGGATCAGTACATCGCACTCTTCTCCAGATTCGTGCCCTGTGGCGCGTGGGAGGCCGTCTACATCATCGACGGGCTGCTGAAGAACGCCTCCGAAATGAAGCCGGACACGATCCACGCCGATACGCAAGGGCAGTCGCTCCCGGTCTTCTGTTTGGCTCATTTGATGGGGTTTGAGCTGATGCCGAGGATACGGAACTGGAAGGACCGCACCTTCTACCGGCCCTCGGCCAGCGCCCGCTACCGGCACATCGATGTCCTGTTCGACCAGGGTGGCCGCAACGTCATCGACTGGCGGCTGATCGAGACGCACTGGCGCGATCTCATGCGGGTCTCGATCGCGATCCGGGAGGGCACCCTGGCCTCGCCGCTGCTGCTGCGGCGCCTGGGCAGCAACTCCCACCGCAACCAGATCTACCGGGCCTTCCGCGAGGTGGGCCGGGCGGTCGCCACGGTGCAGTTGCTGCGGTTCATCTCGGACCCGTCGCTTCGCCGCCGAGTGACGGCGGCCACCAACAAGGTGGAGTCCTTCAACAACTTCACCGACTGGCTGGCGTTCTGCAACGGCGGGGTGATCGCCGAGAATGACCCGGTTGAGCAGGAGAAGGCCGTGAAGCTGACGTCCTTGCTGGCCAACTGCGTGATCTTCCATACGACCTTGGACCTGATGAACGTGGTCCGCGAGCTCCAGGCCGAGGGCTGGCAGATCACCGGTGAGGACCTGGCCGCGATCAGCCCGTACCTGACCGACCACATCATGCGCTTCGGTACCTATGCCACCACGGAGCTGACCGTACGCCCGGACGCGTTCGACCCGCACCTGGACGTCGATTTCGAGACGGAGGAGGCAGAGCCGGCCGCAGCCTGAGCGCCCCCGCTCGCCGTGGCAGCAGTTCGGCCCGGCGCTGCCGCAGGGGGTAGGGATGTGTCACCCAGAGCCTTGGATACGGCTCAGGGGGTCTGAGCAGCGGGAGTCCGGGCATGTGCCGGTACCACCGGTGCTGTCCGCCGCCATGGACGTGCAGCCGGAGTGTGTCGGGCCCCGTCGCAGGAGTCCAGGACGTTCTCGGCTGTCTCCACTGACGAGGGCCACGTCGAGGAAGGTGCGTGATCTCACCGACGACTTATCTGCAGAGTGTCGGCCGGGATCGTGCTGCCCTGCGGGTTCATCCACGGTGTTCGGATTCGCGGAAGCCTGTTGTTGTGGTCCCGCTGTGCTGCAGGAAGTATTTGGAGAAGTTCGCCGCGTCCACGAATTGGAGCGCCGATCCGCCAGGCCGAGATCCTGATACTCCCCAACTTGGCTATATAGGACCCAGATGTCCATATACGGGGCGAAGGTCAGGCACCTACCCCCATGTACGGGTCGAAACCGGGGTGCGTAGACGCCGGACCGCTGCCGCCCGGCCATGCGAGTCAGAGGGGAGTCTCAGCTAGAATACCACCTGGAATCAGAGCTGGAACTTGAAGCCGATGTGCGATCCGACAAAGCCGAGCCGCTCGTAGAAGTGGTGGGCATCCGGGCGAGCCGCATCGGAGGTCAGCTGCACCAGCTGGCAATCCTGGCGGCGGGACTCCTCGATCGCCCACTCGATCAGCTGCTGACCGAGCCCCTGGCCGCGCTCCGAGCTGTGCACGCGCACGCCCTCGATGACCGACCGAGTGCTGCCACGACGGGACAGACCGGGAATGACGGTCAGCTGGAGTGTGCCGACAATCATGTCGCCACGCACAGCCACTGTGAGGAACTGGTTGGGGTCACTTTGCAACCGCTCGTATGCGGTGAGGTATGGGCGCAAGTCGTCGGGAGACTCCCGAGTGGCCCCCAGCGTGTCGTCGGCCAGCATGGCCACGATGGCGGGGATGTCGTTCGCGACGGCAGGCCGGATACCGATATCTGTCATGCAGTGCATGGTATCCGGACTCCTGTGGGCGTGATCAAGATCTGCCAGCGTCGCCTGCTCCATGGTGTCCCATCTGTGAGAACTGCCGTCGTGAGCCCCATCTGACCCGCTGTCAGCATCCTTCGCATCTCGGGGTGTGCCTCTGTGTCTTGTCAAGTTGCTTGAGGTGGCGGATGTTTGGACCTGCGTTCGTCGGCGATCATGACGCGCCGTACGTGGTCGGCGAGACGGCGCTTCAGGCAGCGCTTGGCTTCCCGGGATGTCTTTCCTTCGGAGAGTTTCCGCTGGTGGTAGGCGTGTCCTGAGGCGTTCGGCATCCTGATCTGAGTGACGGCGATGGTGTGGAGGACGGAGTTGAGCCGGCGGTCGCCGGAGCGCGAGAGCCAGTGGCGGGCCTTGTCCGCGCTGGCGATCTCGACCGGGGCGACGCCGGTGTGGTTCGCGAACGCCGCAGCGGTGGCGAACCGGCTGGCGCGTTCGACGCGGCCGACGAGCCGTGCCGCCAGCACTGGCCCGACGCCGGGCGTGTTCATCAGCGTGCTGCCCGAGTACTCGACCGGTTCCTCCATGCGTACGGCGTTCCCCGCCAGCCGCTTGTCCAGCGCCCGGATCTCCGTGACCAGGTCGCGGGCGAGGTCCTCGCGGACCTTCTCGACGTCGCCGGCGGGGCGGACCGTGCGCAACAACGCGGCGGCCTGGTCCGCTGACAGCTGAGGCGGAGCACCGCCGGGCAGCAGATCGCGCAGCACAGCGTGCAGCTGATTGACGGTGCGGACCCGGGCCTGGGTGAGGTTGACGCGTCCTTCGTCGAGCAGGGTCAGGGCTGTGATGTGGTCGTCCACGTCCACCTCACGCCCGTCTCCGTGGATGTGGGCCGTGGCCCCGGCGGCAGCGTCGATCCGGTCGTTCTTGCGGCCGCCGGCACGGGTGAGCCGACGGACGCGACTGGTCGCCGGGGCCGGAACGTCGACGACGCTCTCGCCGCGGGCGACGAGCCACTGGGCCAGGTGGCGGCCGAGCCCGCTGGCGTTCTCCACCACCCAACTGCGCTGCGGCCAGCGGCGCCCCCAGGTCAACAGACGCCGGCAGTCCGCGAGGTTCGCCTCGATCCTCAGCGAACCGGCCTGCTGATTCGAGACAGGATCGACGGCGGTAGCGGTGTGAGTGGACTTGAGCGGGGCAACACCGGGCAATATTACGGCAGTTCGTTCCTCACGGCCGGACGACAGGACGTCCACGGCCGACACGCCGACTTCCGGAACCGCTGCCGGGACACGCCTCTGTTGAGTCAGGCCGTGGCCGGACACCGGGCCCGCGGCACACCCCGAGCGAGCCAGCCCCCGAGAGGCGGCAGGAACCTGACGAGCCATCCAGCCAGCGTCCTACCGAACGCTACGAGCGGCCAACCCGACCGCGCTCCGCCACGGCCAATACAAGTCGGGAACCTCACATCTACGGCCATCGGTCACATTGGGGACCGGTGATTCATCTCACCTCCGAAACATTTGCGATGCCCGCCACCCCTCCTTGAAGATCAACCCCGGAGTCAGCCGAATTGCGATCACAACCTGATTGCCGCCTGACTCAAATCGGTTGACTTTTGGGGGAGTTCGCCATATTTGCCACTCTTGATCTTCACGCTTTAGAACTTGCACAGCAGGGTCACACCTTACTCAAAGGGATCGAAACGGACGAAGAGGCTGCCGAGGCTCTGAGTGCCTTCGGTGAGCTCGTCCCGCAGTACGACGGCTCGCTGCGCTACCAGGTCAAGGCTGCGCCGGGCTTCGAGGAGCGACGCTATTCCAAGAGCGTCAACACCATTCTCGTCCACACCGAGGCGCCGGGCTGGAACCCGACGCCCAGCTACCTGGCCTTGCACTGCCGGGTCCAGGCCACCTGCGGCAGTGGCCACACCGAGCTGGCCGACATGAGGCAGTTCGTGGCCTCTCTGGGCGATCAGGACCGTGCCGCCCTGTACAAGCGCGAGATCGAGTGGCTCGGCCACAACACCGGTGGCGTCGGCACCGAGGGCGTGCGGCGCCCCGTCGTGGAGCGCACCGAAAGCGGCCGGGAGATCCTCCGCTTCAGCTACAACCTGCTGACCACCGGGCAGTACGACCCACCGGTCGACGAGTCCGTCGACCCCGCGGAGCTGCCCCTGGGCAGCTTCGGCATCCACTTGGCCGAGCAGGCCGAGACGTTCTTCCGGGAGCACAAGGTCTCCGTGCTCATCCCCGAGGACTCAATCCTCGTCTGGGACAACCAGCGCATGGTGCACGCCCGCTCCGCGTACCGCGATGCGAAGCGCCACCTCACCCGCTACTGGGTCGCGGCCCAGCGCTGAGCCGCCCATGCCGCGTCGCTCGCACCACGCGTTCGCGGCCTGCGCTCACGCGCGCGACGCAGATGCGGCCCGCGCCGTACAACCGGAACACCGATCTCGTAAGGCTGAACCATGACCGACGCCCAGAACGCCCTACTTGCCGACGAGGAGTTCCCCACCGGCCTGCCGGAGGAACTGAAGGGGCTCCCCGAAGGCGTGCCCAGGCACAACCCCGACGACCAGGTCGAAAGTGCCGTCATCCGCCGGCTCGTCGGCAACTGGCACCGTCGGGCCACCGTGAAGCGCGACGAGCCGGATCTCGACGAGCTCTTCGAGCTCGACCGGCCCGACTACCCGGAGGGCATCTTGCCCTTCCATGACCATCCCACCTACCAGTCGCTCGACCCCGCGAAGAAGTCCGAGCTCCTGAGCTGGGCCTGGATCGCGTACAACCGCCACACGATCATGGCCGAGCAGAAGGTGGCCAATCCGGCGTTTGCTCTGGTCATGGAGGGCGAGTACCCCATGGTCCAGGACGAAGCGCTCAACATCTCGCTCGCCCAGGCGATGGTTGACGAGCAGTACCACACGCTCATGCACCTCAACGCCAGCGCCGTCACCCGGCGCCGGCGCGGCAGGGCGATGCCCGACAACGACCTGCCCATCTCGCACACCGCGCGCGAGCACCTGAGGCTGCGCGAGGGCGTGAGCCAACGGTGGCAGAAGTCGCTGACCACCCTCGCCTTCGCGACGGTGTCGGAGATATCGATCAACGCCTACCTGGACCTGCTGGCCGACGACCCTGATATCCAGCCGGTCAACAGCAGTACCGCCAAACTGCACAACCGTGACGAGTACTGCCACGCGTCAATCTCCGCGGTGCTGGCCGAAATGGTGCACGACAAGCTCGACGAGGAAAAGCAGCGTTTCTTCCGCGACATGCTTTTCGAGGGCCTCGAGGCGTTCGTCGCCACGGACTACACGACCTGGCGCCGGATCATGGACCTCGCCGGTGTCGATGGCGGCCACGAGATGCTCGCGGACTGCCAGGCCGAGAGCAGCCGCAAGCGGCTGGTGCGCGACTACACGGGACTGCACACCCTCATCGAGCGGATGGGCGTCCAGGAGCTCGTCGAGTTCGACTGGTCCAAGTCCTACGTGGCCCGCTGAGGCAGAATCGAGACATCCCGGTGAAACACTACGCGAACGAGCGTCTCGCTCAGCTTGCGCAGGACCGTGGCATGCCTGGCGAGTACGTGCGTGACCTGCGTGTGGTCGGCAGCGTGCTGCCGTTCAAGGTCAACGAGTACGTGGCCGACGAGCTGATCGACTGGTCGACCGCGCCGGACGACCCGATCTTCCGGCTGACCTTCCCGCACCGCGACATGCTCCCCGCGCCCGTCTTCGACCGGATGGCCGCCCTGCTGGACAGCGGAGCTCCGCGTGAGGAGCTCCGCCGGGCCGCGGCCGCTGCCCAGCGGGAGCTCAACCCGCACCCGGGCGACCAGCTGGAGGCCAACGTCCCCATGCTGGATGGCCGCCGGCTCGACGGACTCCAGCACAAGTACGCCGAGACCGTGCTGGTCTTCCCCTCCCAGGGCCAGACCTGCCACTCGTACTGTGGCTACTGCTTCCGCTGGGCCCAGTTCGTCAACCAGGCCGAGCTGCGCCAGGCACTGCGCGACCCCGCGGACCTGACCGGCTATCTCGCCGGGCACCCCGAGGTCACCGACGTGCTCTTCACGGGTGGCGATCCGATGATCATGCGCACCGATGTCGTGCGCCGCTGGGTCGAGCCGCTGTTGGAGGAGACGGTGAACTCCGTCCGCACCCTGCGGTTCGGCACCAAGGCGCTGTCCTACTGGCCGGCCCGGTTCACCACCGGACCTGATGCGGACGACTTGATGCGACTCTTCGAGCGTGCCGTCGCCGCCGGCCGTCACGTGGCCGTCATGGCCCACTTCTCGCACCCACGGGAGCTGGAGACCAACGCGGTACGCGAGGCGATCGCACGGATCCGCGCCACCGGCGCCGTGATCCGCGCCCAGGCGCCCCTGGTGGCGCACGTCAACGACGACGCGGCCGCCTGGTCCCGCATGTGGCAGATGCAGGTCGACCTGGGCATCGTCCCCTACTACATGTTCGTCGAGCGGGACACCGGAGCGCGCAACTACTTCGGGCTGCCGCTCGTTCGGGCGCTGGAGATCTACACCGAGGCCATCCGCGGTGTCTCCGGCCTTGCCCGCACCGCCCGAGGCCCGGTCATGTCGGCCGGCCCCGGCAAGGTGATGATCCACGGCACCGCGCAGGTCGGCGGCGAGAACGCCTTCGTCCTCAGCTTCCTCCAGGCCCGCCGGCCCGAGTGGGTGGGCCGCCCGTTCTTCGCCGCCTACGACGAGCAGGCTCAGTGGTACGACGAGCTCAAGCCGCTCTCCACCTCTGGGGCTTCGTTCCCGCCGTTCCCGGAGTTCGGCGCATGAAACTCGACGTCCACGAGATCAGACTCACCGACCACGACGTCTGGCGCAGCGCCCGGGAGGCCATTCCCGAGCAGCCGGGCCTACTGATCGAACTCACTGCCGCCGGCGTCTCCGGCTTCGGCGAGGCCTCGGCCTTCATGACCGACCGCTACAACTCCGCTCTCACGGCCATGCACGACGACCTGCGCCGGGTAGCGGGCACCCTGCATGCCCTCCCAGCCGACGATCCCGAGGGCAACTGGGCTGTACTGGCCCAACCACTCGCGGGCTCCCCCTTCACGCTGGCGGCCCTTGACGTCGCCGCGCACGACCTGGCGGCACGGCTGGCCAGCGTACCGCTGTGGCGGCACCTCGGCGGAGTCGCGCCCGGCGCCCTGCACTCCAGCTACAGCATCGGGCTCGACGAGCCCGCCACCATGGTGCGCAAGCTGCTGGAACGGCCGGGCTGGCCCGCGTACAAGGTCAAGCTCGCGGCACCCGGCGACCTGCACATCCTCAAGGCGCTGCGGGAACACACCGACGCCCCGTTCTACGTGGACGGCAACTGCGGCTGGGATTTGCCCGGCACGCTCGCCGCGCTCGACGCCATGGCCGGGCTCGGCGTGGAACTGCTGGAGCAGCCCTTCCCCCGCGAACACTGGGACGAAGCCCGCACACTCAAAGAGGCCTCCCCGATACCGGTGTTTGCCGACGAGAGCATCACCGGTCCGGACGACCTCGACGCCTGCGCGGACGCGTTCGACGGCGTCAACCTCAAGCTCATGAAGGCAGGGGGTATCACCCCGGTGCTGCGGATGCTGCGCCGGGCGCGCGCCGCAGGCCTCGCCACCATGCTCGGCTGCATGCCGGAATCGAGCGCCGGAGTCTCGGCCACGGCCCACCTCGGCTCGTACGTCGACCACCTCGACACCGATTCCATCGCCCTGCTCGCGGTGGACACCGGCGCCGGGGTCCTGCTCGACGACCACGGCCGGATCACCCTTCCTGACGCCCCCGGCACCGGGTTCGTCCCGGACTTCACCGGTCCGGCGTTCACCGTACGGCCCACCGCAGGCGGGCTGCCGGACTGGGACGGCGGGCAGCTATCCGCGTGCCGCGAAGGCACCGAGGTCGCCTCGGTCCGCGTACGCCGCCGGCCCCTGCCCGGCGGCGCACCCTCCGAGCACGTCCGGCAGCTGGCCGAGCTGTCGACGGCCGGCGGGGCGAGCGACACGGAACTCACCGCCCTGCTGCGCACGGCCGTCACCCGGGCCGTGGCCGACGGGGCCCGCACGGTCTGGATGCACGCGCGACAGGCCGCCACGGCCGCCGCCCGCGCCGCCGGATTCACGCCCCACGACGGCGACACTGACACCCTCTTGGTCTGGAAGGCGAACCCGCATGACGAGCACGAGCACCGCGCCTGAACCCAAGGCCTCCGTACCGAGTGAGACGCCCGCGCGGCTCGCGGCGGCCACCGCTACTGCCGTCGCCGTGGCCGCCCTCCGCGCTGCGGACGTCCCCGAGGGTGACGCCCGCGACGTGGCCGCCGCACTGACCGACACCTCCCTGCGCGGCATCGACACCCACGGCCTGCGGCTGCTCCCGCAGTACCTCACCGAACTCCAGGAGAAGATCGCCACCGCGCAGCCCGACATCACCGCCGTACGGGACTCCGGCGCGGCCGTGATGCTCGATGCCGGCGGCGCCCTCGGCGTGGTCGCTGGCCTCGCCGCCGCGCGGATCGCCGCAGAACGGGCCCGCAAGCACGGAGTGGCCGCAGTCGGCGTCCGCAACTCCAACCACTTCGGCGCCGCGTCCGTCTACAGCCGCCACCTCGCCGCCCAGGGCCTGGTCGGCATCGTCACCACCTCCGCGGCCCCCCGCGTCGCCCCCTTCTCGGGCACGCAGCCGCTCTACGGCACCAATCCACTCAGCTTCGCCGCCGCCGCCGACGGCGACGAGTTCGCCCTCGACATGGCCACCAGCCAGGTCTGCTTCGGCGAGATCAAGGAGCGGCGCAAGCACGGTCGCGCCCTCGACCACGGCTGGGCCACCGACGCCGACGGACGCCTCACCACCGACCCGCAGGACGCGTACGCCCTGTCCCCGCTCGGCGGCTACAAGGGCCAGGGCCTCGCCATGGTCGCCACGCTCCTCGGCGCCGTCCTCACCGGCTCGCCCGCGGACTGGCACCTGGAGCACATCGGCGCATCCGCGCCCGGCCGCAGCCGCCAGGTCGGCCACTTCCTGATCTGCCTCGACCCGGCCGCCTTCGCCGGTGCGGAGAGCTTCGCCGCCAGCTTCAGCGACCTGGTGACCACAACCCGGCAGTCCCGGCCTGGCGCCGACGCGACGCTGCCCGTCCAGGTGCCCGGCGACCCCCAGCGGCGTACCGCCGAGGAACGGGCAACCCACGGCATCCCGCTCGACCCGCACACCGCACGCGCGTTCGCGGAACTCGCCGCCCTCCACGGAATCGAGGCCGGCGCATGATCCTGGTCCTGCTCAGCCCGCGCAACGCCGGGCTTCCCTTCGCCGAATGGCTCGGCGAGGAGGCGGGCCGGCTACTCGCGGTCACCGGGGCCGGGGTCGACCCTGGCCCCGGCTTCCTCGATGCCGAGCGCGTCGCCGACTACTTCGACGACGCGTCCGTACACGCGGCAGCGCGCCGCCTGTGCGACCGGCACGAGGTCACCCGCGTCCTGGCGCTGGCCGAGGTCGACGTGGAGCGCGCCGCGCGGTTGCGGGAGGAGCTCGGCCTGCCGGGCCAGCGCCCCGAGAGCGCCCGCGCGTACCGGGACAAGGTCCGCATGAAGGAGCTCGCCGCGGCCGGCGGGGTACGGGTGCCGGCCTTCACACCCCTCGCCTCCGAGGCCGACGTACTCGCCTTCATGGCGGCCCACCCCGGCCCGGTCGTGGTCAAGCCGCGCGGCGGCTCCGGCTCCACCGGCGTGGCCATCCTCGAAACGTCTGCGGATCTCCCGTCCGTGGCAGGCCGGATCCGCTCCGGGGACCACGAGGTGGAGGAGTTCGTGGCCGGCCGGTTCTGCCATGTCGACGCCCTGCACGTCGGCGGTGAACCGGTGGTCTCCATCCCGTCCGTGTACACCGACGGCGGCTGTCTGTCGCACTGGACCGACTCCGGCAACGGAAGCTGGATGCTGGAGGCGGACGACCCGCTGCACGCCCGGCTGGTGGCGGAGACCTGGCGGCTCGTCGCCGCGTTGCCCCCCGCGCCCTCGCTTTTCGTCCACGCGGAGTTCTTTGTGACAGGCGCGGACGAGGTTGTGCTCTGCGAGGTCGCGGGCCGAGTCGGCGGCACCCCGATCCCGGCCATGCTGGAGGCCGTACTCGGCCTCGACCCGAGGCATCTGTGGGCCAGGATCGAGTGCGGGCTGCCCGTGGATCTGGACGCGGTCCGGGACCACGCCCGGTCGGCGCCGCTCGTCGCGAACTTCGGGCTGCCGCCGAGGAACGGGCGGATCACCCGGACCCCGCACGAACCACCCACCGACGCCCAGGACTTCACCGTCCTCGCCGAGGAGGGCGAGGACTGGGGCGGCGACCGCTACCGGGCCCGCAAGTCCGGCGACTTCATCGCCACCTGGCTGGTGACCGCCCGGACCGCCGGGGAGCTCCTCGCCCTGGTGGCCAAGAGCGAGGCCGAGGCCGAGGCCGCCTTCGGCTGGGCCCTCGCGCCGCAGGAAACCCTGTGAGTTCCCTGACCGCCGAGGTCCTCGGCCCCGCGACCCGACCCACCGCCACGGACTTCCCGGCGCTGGACCGGCCCCCGGTCATCTGGGAGGACGACCGCTGGTGGCGGTTCACCGAACGCACCGACCTCCACGAGACCCGTTACCTCGGCGTCCACGAGGAGGGCGCGCTTGTGGCCCTGGCCCCCCTGCTGGTGACCCGCGACGGCGGCGGACTGCTCTTCTACGACGCCCCCAAGATGGTCGGCGACCTCGGTGCCTTCGGCGCCCCCGAGCGGCTGCCGGAACACGAACGGGCCCGCTGGGAACAGCTCGCCGCCGCCCTCCCGGACGCACGCCGCGACCAGTACCCCTCGGTCGCCCTGTCCGTCTTCGGCTCCCACCACGGCATCGTCCACGCCACCGGACGCACCGCAGCCCAGCAGCGGGCCGTCCTCGCCGAGCTGCCCCGCCTGCTCGACGACGCGGCCCGCGCCCTCGGCTGCCGCAGCAGCGCCCTGCTGTACGTCACGGACGAACAGGCCGAGGTCATCGGCCCGGCCGCCGAGGCACTGGGCCACACCCCGGCCGTGCTCGGCGCCGAGTCCGTCATGCGGCTCACCGCCGCGGACTGGGACACGTATCTGGCCGGCCTGGTCAGCAAGAAGCGCATCCGCACCAACCGAGAGCTGCGCCTGTACGCGCAGGACGGCTTCCGGACCGTGATCCGCGAAGGCCCCGACGCGTTGACGGACTCGATCGTCGACCTGCAGGTGGGGCTGCGCGCCAAGTACGGGCTGCCCGGTGGCCGCCCGCGCGTGCAGCGGGACTTCGACGCCATCCGGGAGACCGTCGGCGACAGCATCCTCGTGGTCAGCGCCGAACGCGACGGCGAGACCCTCGGCTTCCTCCTCTACCTCCGGTCGGGCGATGCGCTGTACGGGCGGACCGCCGGCTTCGACGACGACCGGGCCAAGGGCGTCTACTTCGTCCTCACCTACTACGACACCGTCCGCTGGTGCCTGGCCAACGGAATCCGCAACATCTGGTATGGCCTCGCCGCCTACGAGGCGAAGAAGCTTCGCGGCTGCGACCTCGAACGGCGCCACGGCTGGTTCCGCTTCGCCGGCGCAGGCCACGAGACCCTCACCGAGACCGTCCGCCTGCAGAGCACCGGCGAGGACAGCCGGCTGCGCAGCCTTGGCCCGAACAGCACCACCGCACAAGGAGACTGAGTCGACATGCCACTGACCCCCACTCCCTTCATCTGGATGGACGGCGACCTGGTCCCCTGGGACGACGCCCAGGTGCACGTGCTCACGCCGAGCCTGCACTACGGATGGGGTGTCTACGAGGGCATCCGTGCCTACGCCACCGACACCGGGTCCGCCGTGTTCCGCCTGCGCGAGCACATCACCCGGCTGCGCGATTCGGCCCACGTCTACCTCATGGAACTCCCCTGGACCGACGAGGAGCTCGTCGAGGCGGTCCGCGAGCTGTGCCGCGTCAACGGCCAGGACTCCTGCTACATCCGGCCCATCGCCTACCTCGGATACGGGGAGATGGGTGTGGCCCCGCAGCTCGACGCGGTCCGCATGTCCATAGCCGTCTGGCCCTGGGGCTCGTACCTCGGCGACAAGGCGGAGAACGAGGGCTGCCGCCTGATCGTCAGCAACTGGCAGCGCAACTCGAACCAGACGGTCCCCCCGCTGGCCAAGGCCACCGGCGCCTATGTCAACAGTGCGCTGGCCAAGGTCGGTGCGCAGCGCGCCGGCTACGACGACGCGCTGATGCTGACCGCGAACGGCCACATCGCGGAGGCCTCGGCCGCCAACCTGTTCCTCGTCCGCAACGGCGCCCTGATCACCCCGCCCGTCAGCGACGGCATCCTGCCCGGCATCACCCGCGACAGCGTCATCACCTTCGCCCGCGACCTCGGCCTTGAGGTCACCGAGCGCAGCATCCCCCGCAGCGAGGTCTACATCGCGAACGAGGCCTTCCTCACCGGCACCGCCGCGGAGATCGTCCCGGTGGCCTCCGTGGACGAGCGGCCGGTCGGCGCGGGCGGTGTCGGCCCGGTCACCAAGCAGCTGCGCGACCTGTTCCAAGAGGTCGTCCGAGGCCGCGACGAGACGTACGCGCGCTGGCTGGAGCGCGTATGACCACCGGGAGCGACTCCCCGGCCGGGCAGGAACGCACGGCGGTGCAGGCGGCAGTGGCACGGCTGGAGGCAGCCGCCGCCGGCCTGCCCCCCGTACCCGACGGTCGCCCCGGTCACGTGTCGCTGAGCGAGGAGGTGTGCGACCGGCTGATCGACCTGGCTGCCGCCCGGGCCTGGCTCCGTGTCACCGGGCCGGCCTCCCCGGACGGCGCCGACGACATCGACGACATCGACGACGTGATGCACGGCTGTGTCCGCTGGGCGGTTCAGGAAGACGTCGTACGCAGCCGGTCGGCCGCCATGGCGGCCGAGGCCACGCCGCCGGTGCGCGAAGGGCAGCCCGTCGACTCCGCACACCGGCTGGTCACACACCTGATCACGTCCCTGGCCGACGCCGCGTACTACGACGAGGTGTGCGCCCGGCTGCGCACGGCGCTGGGACCGCGCCTGGACGGCCGGGCGGCCGCCGCGTGGGACATCGCGGACGAGGCACTGCGCGGGCTCGGCGCCACGCGCGACGAATGGGTGGACGCGGATCCCGCGTTCACTGCCGCGGGCGGCTGGGTCCTGGTCGACCGCATCGGCCGCCTCCAGCTGGCCGCCGCCCTGCTCGCTGAGGCGGCCGCCCTCTCAGGGGAGGAAGGGCCGCTGTGCACCAACGCGACCCGCCGTTACACCTGGAACTGGCTGCGGCAGCCCCCTCCGGAGGCGGCCACGGACATCCACGTCCAGCGCACCGGCGAACTCGTCGGCTGGATCAGATCGGCCGGGCCCGCCGGGCAGGGAAGCGCCGCATGAGCGAGACCGGGACCGGGGCGCAGACCCAGAGCGGCAGCCTCACGCGCTTCCTCCTCGCGATCCTGCCCAAGACCTCCGCCGGACGGAAACTGGCCGCGGGCGCCGCAGTCGACTCCATCGGCTCCGGCATGTTCCTCGCCGCCTCGACGCTGTACTTCGTCACCGTGGTCGGCCTGCCGGCCGCCCAAGTCGGCATGGTGCTCTCCGTCGCGGGCATCGTCGGGCTGCTCAGCCCGGTGCCGCTCGGCCGGCTGGCCGACCGCACCGGCCCCACCAAGGTCTACGTGGCGCTGCTCGCGGCCCGCGGCATCGGCTACGCCGGCTTCGCGCTGGTCGACAGCTTCTGGCCGTACGCGATCCTGACCTGCTTGCTGACCGCACTGGACCGGGGCTGTTCGCCGCTGCAGCAGGTCGTGGTCGGGCTCATCGAGGGCGGCGGGAACCAGACCCGGACGATGGCCTCGATCCGCTCGGTGCGCAACATCGGGCTGACGGTCGGCTTCCTGCTGGCCGGCGCGGTACTGGCGACCGAGCACCGGGCGGCGTTCGCCGCGCTGTTCCTCGGCAACTCCCTCACCTTCTTCGTCATCGCCGTGGTCGTGGAACGACTGCGGCGGAAGACGGCGGTCACCGACCGGAAGGCGGAGCCGGCGAAGGCAGCCGCGGACCCGGCGCCGACACACATCCGCAGCCCCTTCCGGGACCTGCGCTTCATGCTGTTCACCGTCTCCAACGGCGTACTGTCCCTCCACGACTCGGTCCTGTTCGTCCTGCTGCCGTTGTGGCTGACCACCGCCACCACCGCGCCCGCCTCGGGCGTCTCGGTGCTGCTCGCGATCAACACCGTGCTCACCGTGCTGCTGCAGGTCTACGTCGCGAAGTTCGCCGAAACCACCGCCCGCGCCCTCAAGCTCATCTGGGCCGCGCTGCTGCCCCTGCTGCTGTCCTGCGGCGCCTTCGTGGGCGCGGAACACGTCTCCGTATGGCCGGCCGTCGCCTTCGCCGTACTCGCGGTGGTCCTGCTGACCGTCGGCGAGAACCTGCACTCCGTGGCGGTCTGGAACCTCTCCTACGAGATGGTCCCCACGGCCGCCCGCGCCCGATACCTCGCTGCCTTCAGCCTCGGCGTGACGGGCCAGCAGATCGTGGGCCCGGTGCTGATGACCGCCGTGATGCTACCGCTGGGCAGCATCGGCTGGGCGCTACTGGCCGTGCTCTTCGCGCTGGCCGCGCTGGCCGTACGGGCCACCGGCGGCCCGCGTACCGAGCCGGGACCGGTGTCCGCCGTCCCCTCCGCCCCTACACCCACCGAGGTGACAAGATGACCGAACACGTGCTCATCGTCGGCGGCGGCCGGGAGATTCCCGGCCTGATCCGCGAAGCCGGAGGCCCTGACGTGGCCACCACCATCCTGTGCCGCATGGACTTCCTCCCCAAGATCCGCAAGCCCGGTCAGCACGACCGGGTACTCGCCCTGCGCCGCGAGGCGCCCGAAGAGGAGTGGATCGCGCTGGCCGCGGCGGTGCACGCCCATCACCCCTTCACCCGGGTCGGCAGCTTCGGAGAGCGCGACCAGGACCGCGCCGCGGCGGTGGCCGAGGCCCTGGGCCTGCCCTGCCACACCCCGCAGACCATCACGTACGTGCACGACAAGCACGCGATGCGCCGCCGGCTCGCGGAGATCGGGGTCGACGAGACACCCGTGGCGCGGGTCGCGGACGCCGCCGAACTGCGGTCCTTCCTCGCCGAGCACGGGACGCCCTGCGTGGTGAAGCCCACCCAGGGCGCCGCAAGCTTTGGCGTCTCCGTGGTGCGGAGCGCAGAGGAGGCCGACTCGGCCTTCGCGCGCGCCTCCCGCGACTTCGAGGTGATCCCGGACGCCGGCGTACTCGTGGAACGCTTCCACGAGGGCCCCCAGTTCAGCGTCGAGGCCTTCTCCGAGGACGGTGAGCACGAGATCCTCGCGGTCACCCGCAAGTTCTCCGACCCGGTCAGCTTCGTCGAGCTTGGCCACGTCGTACCCGCCGAACTCTCCCCGGATCAGACCGAGTCGGTCCACGACTACGTACGCCGGCTGCTCGACGGCCTTGGCATCGGTTACGGCGTCACCCACACCGAGGTCGTGCTGACCGCCGCCGGGCCGCGCGTCATCGAGACCCACGTGCGGCTCGCTGGGGACGAGATCCCGTACCTCGTCGAGGATGTCACCGGCGTGGACCTGGTTGACTGCGTGGTCCGCCAGACCCTGGGCCAGTCGGTGCTCGCCGACATCCGCAAGACCCTCACGGACCCGGCCGTGGACCGGCGCCCCGAGGCGATCTGGTTCGCGGTACCGCAGGCACGCGGCACGCTCATGGCGATCAACGGTCTGGCTGACTCCGCCGGGCTGCCGGGCGTCGTGACCGCCGAGGCCCTCCTGGACGCGGGCGATGTGCTGGGGGACCTGGACAGTTCCGAGTCCCGGGCCGCCTTCGTCCGGGCTCGAGGCCCGAACGCGGCCGGGGCCGTCGCGCGGGCCCAGGAGGCCGTGGCAGGGCTGGACTTCGTCGTCCGGGTGTCCGGCGGTGCCGACACCGGTTCCGGGGCGGAAGCCTGGGCCTGACATGACGACGAGCCCGGCCGGCCTTCCGGCCTACCAGCGGGTCTCGGCGGTGATCGGGCTACAGAAGGGGCGCGTACCGTCCTGCCCGCCGCGGCCTACGACTTTTACGCGGCCGGCTCCGACGAGCAGATCAGTACGGCGGAGGCCGTCGGTACCTGGCGGGCCCGGCGGATCGCCCCGCGAGTCCTGCGGGACGTGTCCGCCGTGGACACGTCTGTGGAACTGCTGGGCAGCCGGCTCGCCTCGCCGGTACTGGCCGCGCCGACCGCTTTCCACCGGATGGCGCACGACGAGGGCGAGGTGGCGACGGCCGCGGGCATCGCAGCGGCCAGCTCGCTGATGGTGCTCTCCTCCCGGGCCACCCGGTACCCGGAGGACGTCGCGGCGGCTGCCGGTCCCTGGTGGTACCAGGTCTACTGCCTGCGCGATCGGGACATCACCCGCCAGCAGGTCGAACGGGCCACCGCGGCCGGTGCCCGGGCCCTGGTCCTGGCGGTCGATGCGCCGTACGTTCCGCCGAAGGCCACGGCCGGGCTCCCGCTGCCCCTCCCCCAGGACGACGAGCTGTGCCGGTCGGTCGGGCTCGGCACCCGGCTCCCGGGCTGGGAGCAGGACCCAGTCCTCGGCCTCGACGCGATCGGCGAACTGGGTCGACTCTCCGGTCTTCCGGTGCTCGTCAAGGGCGTGCTGCGCGCGGACGACGCGCAGGCGTGTGTGGCGGCGGGCGCGGCCGGGGTCATCGTCTCCAACCACGGGGGCCGTCAGCTCGACCGCGCCGTGGCCACGGCCGACGCCCTCCCGGCAGTCGCCCGGGCCGTCGGTGACGCCGTCCCTGTCATGGTGGACGGCGGCATCCGGACCGGCACTGATGTGCTGATAGCCCTGGCGCTCGGCGCCCGTGCCGTCCTGGTAGGACGGCCGGTGCTGTGGGCGCTCGCGCTCGACGGCGCCGACGGGGTGGCCGCGCTGCTGGATTCGTACCGCACGCAGCTGTCGACGGCCATGGCCCTGGCCGGCGCGGCCCGGGTCGCGGAGATCGATGGGAGTTTCCTCCATGGGTGAGCCGACCGGTGGGGCTTGCCCCCTTCATCGCTGACGGCGACGAGGCCTTCGTGCGCAATGCCGAGTTCGGTGATGAGCCTGCCGAGCATCCTGGTCATTGTCCGCGAGGGTGACGAGCTCGCTGTCCGGATTGTCGAATCCGACCTCGAGCGTCAACACTTCACCCTGTCTGCTTGCAATCTGCCGCAGAACGGGAAGCGATCTTCATGAAGATGGGAAGCGATCTCTAGCAGCACGGTAGAGCACGACGTCATCGCGACTCGTGAACAACCCGAGCTTCCGCCCCGGCCGCGGCCGCCACGGCGGCAAGCCCAAGGTCATCGACGACGACATGGCCGCCTACGACCGCGCCCTGCGCGACCAGGAAGTCCCCGTCCCCGCCATCGCGAACAAGCTCGTCATCCCCACCGGCAAGAACAAGCGCGAGCACCCATCCGTCGCCTCCGTCTACCGAATCCTCGCCGAGGCCGCACCGGAGAGCTGAGCCGACAGCAGACGGAGCCGCCCCGGTGGCACGGTCGAGACCACTGGGGCGGGGATGCCCAGCATCGCAGGGCTGAATTGCCCCTGGCCGGCAGCTATTCGGCGTTTTCTCGGCTCCGCCACCCCAGACATGGGCGGCCGAGGCGGGACTGGACGGGCCGGCGACCGGTCCGTGTCCGGCACATACTGCCGCCGCTAGGCTCCCGCCCGTGGTGTACGCGAAGGCGACCGTCATCAAGACCAACCGCCCCCGTATGGCCCCGGCGAACGGGCCAGCCTCCACAACAGGGGTAGATGTATCATCTGCCGCAAAACAACGGATATCGCTGACTTTAGGCCAAGGCCGTGAAGTTACGGGCTGATCGTCGGCGTCAAGATGTTGATGCTGAGGGTGGCTTTGTAGGTGCGTCGGTCGACCTTGAGGCTTTTGTGTGCGTATCGGGACAGAGGTCGTTTCACTGCGCGGGGGCTGATGCGGAGGCGGCGGGCGGGCATGAGCTGGTCCAGGACGGCCCGTCCGATCGTTCCGACGAGGTCGATCACGGTGTCGGCGATGATGCCCGCGGCCTGGATGATCTGGTCGCGGGCGCATCGGAGCGCGACGCTGAAGCTGGCTCTGTCCGGGTCGGCTGCGGGTGTGGTCCCGGTGGCGTCGGCGATCGCGATCCGCAGGACCTGGTAAGCGCTCAGCAGGGCGTAGACCTCCTGGGTGATGCCGGCCCAGGTCTTGGAGCGCAGGACCCGGCGGCCCAGCATCGTTTTCTTGATCGCGAAGTAGGCGGATTCAATCACCCAAGCACACTGCACTTATGAATAGCCATCAGGAGGGTGAAGCGCCGATAATCGCACGTGAGGGTCTGTTGCGGCTGGTCGAGCTGGTCGAACGGCTGCGGGCCCGAGTTCGTGGGATGGAAGGCGAGTCGTCGTGGACGACGCAGGGGGCGGCTGCCCCAGAGCCAGGCCCGGCAGGTGCCGGGCGAGGAGACGTGGACGCTGCTGCCGCAGGTGAATCGCCAGGTGGCGGTGCGGTGGCTGGTGGTGCTGGCGGCCCGGAGGCTGGCCGCGATCCCGCCGGCGACTGGCGCGAGCGGTGAGGCGGTGCTGTCATGACGGCGTTGATGCCGTGGGAGCAGGTCTCGCGGAGCAAGGTGACGGACCGGGCGATCGCCAGACTCGCGGTGATCTACATTCGGCAGTCCTCCCGGCAGCAGGTTCTGGACCATCAGGAGTCGACCCGGCTGCAGTACGCCCTGGTGGACCGGGCGGTCGCGCTGGGCTGGTCGGCCGATCGGGTCATGGTCATCGATGAGGACCTGGGCAAGTCCGGTTCCAGCGCGGTGGCCCGCACCGGGTTCCAGCGGCTGGTCACCGAGATCGGGATGGACCACGTCGGCCTGGTGCTGGGCATCGAGATGTCGCGGCTGGCCCGCGCGGGCCGGGACTGGTACCAGCTCATGGAGTTGTGCGCGATCTCCGGGGCGTTGCTGGCCGACACCGATGGCGTCTACGACCCCGGCGAGTACAACGACAGGTTGCTGCTGGGTCTCAAGGGGACGCTGGCGGAGGCGGAACTCCACCTGATCAAGCAGCGGATGCAGGCCGGGCGGTTGAACAAGGCCCGCCGCGGCGAGCTGGCCGTGCCGCTGCCGATCGGCTACCTGCGCCGTCCCTCGGGCGAGGCCGTGCTCGACCCGGACGAGCAGGTCCAGACGGTGGTGCGGCTGGTCTTCGCCAAGTTCGCCGAGCTCACCACCTTGCACGCGGTGCTGCGCTGGCTGGTCGACCACGGCGTCGAGCTGGGGGTCCGGCTGCGGGGCGGTCCGGACAAGGGCGAGCTGGAGTGGCGCCGCCCGAACCGGATGACGTTGCAGTGCATGCTGCACAGCCCCGTCTACGCGGGAATCTACGCTTACGGGCGGCGGCGGGTCGAGGCCCGCCGCCAGCAGCCGGGCAGGCCGAGCACCGGACGGGTGGTGCGGGCCGAGGACGACTGGCTGGTTTTCATCCCCGGGATCCTGCCCGCCTACATCACCGAGGACCACTACCGGGCCAACCTGGCCCAGTTGGCCGCCAATGCCTCGCGCTCCGACGCCCGCGGCTCGCCCCGGGCCGGCTCCGCGCTGCTGTCGGGCCTGGCCCGGTGCGGTCTGTGCGGACGCAGGATGGCGGTGGGCTACCACGTGCGCGAGAGGGGAACGGTGCCCGAGTACCGCTGCGCGCGCCTGGCCGGCGACTACGGCGCCGCCGCACCCTGCCAGTCCCTGTCCGGGGCCTGCATCGACGCTTTCGTGACCGCCGCCGTGCTCCAGGCCCTGGCGCCGGCCGCGATAGAGGTCTCGCTGCGGGCGGCCGAGCAGGTGCAGGCCGACCGGGCCGCCCTGGAACAGATCTGGGCCCAGCGCCTGGAACGCGCCGCGATCACCGTGGACCGGGCCCGCCGCTGCTACCGCCTGGCCGAACCGGAGAACCGCCTGGTGGTACGGCAGTTGGAGAAGGACTGGGAACAGGCCCTGGCCGATCAGCAGCATTTGACCGAGGAGCACGACCGCGTCCTCGCCGCCCGCCCGCGCATCCTCACCGATGCCGAGCGCCACACCATTGCCACCCTCGCCCAGGACATCCCGGGCTTGTGGACGGCTCCCACCACGACGGACAAGGACCGCAAACAGATCGTCCGCGCGCTCGTCGAGGACATCACGCTCACCGTGCTGGGCACCAGCGAACGCGTCACGGTCACCATCACCTGGGCCGGCGGCCGCACCAGCAGCGGCGAATCCGTGCGCCCGGTCGCCCGACTGGACCAGCTCAGCTACTACCCCCAGCTGGTCGAGCGGCTGAGGGCCCTGCACGCGGCCGGCAGGACTCCCACGCAGATCGCCCGCCAGGTCGACGCCGAGGGCTTCCGCCCTCCCAAACGCAACGAGCACTTCGGCCCGGCCGGCATCGGCAACCTGCTGCGACGCCTCGGCTGCCACACCACCACCCCACAACCGGACCAGGCCCCCACCAGTCCTGACGCCCCCGGCGAACACGAATGGTGGCTCGCGGACCTCGCCCGCGCCCTGGACATGCCCGCCATCACTCTCTACACCTGGATTCAACGCGACTGGGTCACCTCACGCCGACAAGCCGAACCGCCCAGGCGGTGGATCATCAAAGCCGACCCCGACGATCTCGCCGAACTCCGCGAACGACGCAACCGCCCCCACGGCTACTACACCCGCCTACGCTGGACCGACCCACCCGAAGCAGAGCGAGACAACCAGGTTCACGCCGCCAACCCGCATATATGAGTGCACTGTGGTTGACACATCTCCACTTCCCACCGCTCGTGATACAGGCTGACCAGGTCGGATGCGGGGTATCGGTGGTGGTCGAGGAGGTTGGTGGCCAGTCGGTAGAGGCCGGTCCGGCGGCCCTGGCTGGTGGTGATGGTGATCTCGCACTCGATGATGCGGACCTCGATGCCGCCGAAGCGGGAGAGGTGGGAGCCGTCGTCGAAGCGGGCCAGGACCGGCGGTCTGCGGGCGGCCGAGACGCGGGCGAGGAAGGCGGCCTCGGTGGCGGCGACGGCGGCCAGGAACGTATTGCCGGAGAAGCCCCGGTCCAGTAACACGATCATGCCGTCGTGCAGCGAGCGCATCAGCCGCTTGCCGTAGACGGTCTCGCCGCTGGACCGGGAGCCGAAGGCGGCGTCCAGGACCGCGCGGGTGCCGCAGGCCACCAGCGCGGTCAGGCAGATCTGCGGGTAGCCGGAGGTCGCGTACTGGTTGGTGCTCTTGCCCAGACGGGCCCGGTGCGGCGGGCTGTCGGGGACGTCGAGGTAGGTGCCGTCGATCGCGACGGTCAGCAGCCCCTTGAAACGGGCGCCGACGGTACGGATCGCCGTGGCCGGCCCGCGCAACAGGTCGAACAGGGCCCGCATGGGGCGGACACCGAGACGGGCCCGGGCGCCCCAGAGCGCCGTGCCGGTGATCCTCGCGACCGGTATCGCCTCCAGACCGGCGGTGAGTTTGCGCCAGACGGCCAGGTAGCCGCAGTCCTCGAACAGGGCGGCGGCCAGCAGCAGGTAGACCACCACCCGGGCGGGGATCTTCCGCATTCGCTGCTGGACGGCGCCGGTCTCGGTGAGGGCCGCATCGACCATATCGAACGGGACGATCCGGGTGAGTTCCCCCAGGTGCCCGGGGGCGAACAAGCCCTTGGCTACCGTGATTTCACGCGTGATGACACACTGATCGGACAGCGGAGCCTCCGGTGCTGTGAACGGCTGTCTTGGTCGACTGCCAGTTCTACCGGGGCTCCGCTTCTCACGTCCTGAGTCACCGCAGATCAGCGCGTACTTGTCAGCGCCTCCGAAGCCGTAACTTCACGGCCTTGGACTTTAGGCGATGAGGCTCCGAGTCCCGGACCGCGACTGCACTAGCTGCCGTCACGGCGGTTTTCTACCGGTCAGTGTTCCCGGCGCGTTCCAGGACCCGGTACACCGTCGCCCGGCTCACGGAGAACAACTCGGCGAGGTCGGCGATCGTGTGCTCGCCGCTGCGGTGTTCTTTGACAAGGTGGGCCTGCTGCCGGGCCGTCAGCTTGGGCTGCTTGCCCTTGAGCTTCCCCTTGGAGCGTGCGACGGCTATGCCCTCGCGGGTCCTCATCCGCAGGAGATCCACCTCGAACTCGGCGAAGGTGGCCAGGATGTTGAAGAACATCTTGCCCATCGGGTCGGCCGGGTCGTAGAGGGTGCCGCCCAGCGCCAGCGTGACGCCGCGGGTGATGAGGGAGTCGCCGATGTTGCGGGCGTCGGGCACCGAGCGGGCGAGCCGATCGAGCTTGGGGACGACGAGGGTATCCCCGGCGCGGACGGCGGCGAGCGCCTGGTCGAGGCCGGGGCGGTCGCGGTTGGTGCCGGTGAGCCCGTGGTCGAGGTAGATGCGGTCCTCAGCGACGCCAAGTCCGAGCAGGATGCCTCGCTGCGCAGTGAGGTCCTGTTCGTCAAGACTGCAGCGGGCATACCCGATGGATTCGTTCACGCCACGAGTGTACGGATAGCCCCCTTTCACCGTACAGATCACAGGACGCCCTAAATGAGACGCCTTCACCGCAGGTCGCCCATCCCGCCGTTCCAAGATCACGGTTGTTCGGTGGGGGATCCCCTAACGAACAGCCCCAAACGGACACCAAGAGGCTTTGCTATCCCTTTCGGCCGTATCTCGGCTGACCCTCAGGTAGAGCTTGCGCAGGTCCTGGGTGCTCATGGTCTTTCCTTGCTGGTCGCTGTTCACAGGGACTTCAGAAGGGTGACGCGGCGGGCGTGGACCGCGGCGTGCACGGAGATGCCGGGGGCGAGGTGGTCCCAGCCGTGGCTCAGGCCGGGCAGGACATGCAGTTCGGCACTGACGCCGGCTGACCACAGCCGCCGGGCGTAGGCAACGGTCTCGTCCCGGAAGGCGTCGAGCTCGCCGACCTCAAGGTAGGCCGGGGGCAGGCCGGAGTGGTCCTGAAGGCGGGCGGGGACGATCGTCGCGGGCGCGTCGCCGGCGTGGGCGGCGCCGAGCACGAGCTGCCAGGCGGTGTTCTTGAGGGTGTGTAGGTCGGCGGAGAAGGCGTGCAGGTGCGGGGCGAGCGGGGTGTCGCTGTTGTCGAGCATGGGGTAGACGAGGATCTGCCGGGCCAGACCGATGCCGTCCTGGCGGGCGCGGATCGCCGTGGTCACCGCCAGGGTGGCGCCCGCGCTCTCGCCCATCACCGCGATCCGGGCCGCGTCCACGCCCAGCTCGTCCGCGTGCTCGATCAGCCAGGCCAGCCCCGTGTATACGTCGTCGGTGAGAGTCGAGCCGGTCACCTCCAGGGCCAGCCGGTACTCCACCGACAGGAACGGCACCCCAGCGGCAGCGACGTACTGGGCGATGAACGGTGCGAAGTGCGCCACCTCGCCGGCGACCAGGGCACCCCCGTGGGCGTGGACGACGGCCGCGGTCGGGCCGGTGACGCCGGGCGGGGTGAACCAGTGCAGATCGATCCACGCCCCGTCCCAGGTGGCCGCGGTGAACACCTGATGCCCGACCTCGGGCCGGTCCAGACCGGCGGTCAGGACCGGGTAGACAGCGGCAACGCTGTCCCGCCAGGTCTTCCAGTCACCGGGCTTGAGCGGCTCGGCCGGGGTGTCACCGGCACTGGCGGCGAACACGGCGGCCAGCTCGGGGTCGAGGGAAAGAGACATTACGCATGCTCCAGGTTCGTTCGTCGAGGTACGTCGACGACGCTACGATCTAGACCTCGGTCTAGGTCAAGAAGGGGGGCGATCATGAGCGATGACAGCCTCACGATCGGCGAGGTCAGCGAGCGCACCGGGCTGGGCATCCACACCCTGCGCTACTACGAGAAACAGGGACTGCTGCTGGGCTCGGTGGCACGCAGCAGCGGTGGGCGGCGCCGCTACTCCGCCTTCGACGTCGAATGGCTCCAACTCTGCAACCGCTTCCGCGCCTGCGGCATGCCGCTGACCGACATCCGGCGCTACGCCGAGCTGGTCGCCGCCGGTCCGGGCAACGAACAGCAACGCCTTGAACTCCTGCGCACCCATGAGACCCGCGTGCGGGCCGAACTGGCCCAGATGACGGAGAACCTCACGGTGATCGCATCCAAGGCTCGCCTGTACGCCGAGCAGGTCGAGGCCGGCACCGCAGGCACACTGTGGACCGGCCAGACACCGACCTGCCTCGCCCTGGAAGCCATGGCGAACCGCGACGGTGATTGATCAAGCCGAGATCCGGGCAGTGACTCCCCAACACGCCGCGAAACGACCCCCGCTTCCAGTCGGGCTCACCTCTTACCCAGCCGAGCACGGCCGCGACAGCCGTCTCGCGCGAGACGGCTCGGGTTTGGTGGTGCTCGGCTGGAGCTCCGTCCCGGTGCTCCGACTGGAAGGTGTTGTCCTCGCGCATCAACACCTGCACATACCAATCGCCAGACTCGTCATCGTCGACACGTTCGACGATCACAACATCGCCGCGTTGCAGGTTGGCTGTCGCCGCACTGATCTTCGGCTTCGTCGGCCGTCCGGCCACCACGCGGGCACCATCACTCATCACCAGCATGTCGGGATCGCCGCGCATGCCTCTGACAGCTCCGTAGTCCGGAAAAGCACCGCAGCTACTCAGCTCAGTCAGGTGAGAAGCCTGTGCCGGTCGAGGGGCGCCTCAACTCCACAGGCCAGGCGATGTGCGCCGGGGCAGTGCCGCAGGCACCTCGGCTGCTTCGGGGGTCGTCGGGATGGACCCGCCGTCGAGGATTCCCGACCTCGCTCTCTTCTCTCATGCGCTCTCTTCGCTGAGGCGGGCGACTGCCCACGGCAGGAGCTCCTTGGCCACCGCAAGGCTGAACGGCCTCACCAGCGAACGAAGTTCGGCGCAGGCGGCAGGACCGAGCGTGATGAAAGGGAGGGCGGCCAGCCTGTCGGTGGTGTGCTCGATCTCCGCCCTGCGCCGCGTACCGTCCTCGGTCAAGGCCAGGTGGGGTCCGTCGTCGAGCCATCCACGCTCACGCAGGTTCTGCACGGCCTGTCCCCACTCCTCCGGCGTCCATCCCCGCGAGTCGCGCAGCACCCCTGCGTCGATGTCGCCTGTGGCGGCGTGCGTGACGAGAGCCTCGAGCCCGTTCAGTCCGGCAGTCAGTAGTGCCGCCACGTGACCGTCGCCACGGAACTCCCGCAGCAGAGTCTGCGCGTGCCAGAGCACGAGGTGGGGCGCGCTCGGCCACGGCAGTGCGGCGTGTGCGGCGAAGAGGGGGCGGCCTTGTGGATGGCGCACGGTCACTTCAGCCGCGGCACGGGCCAATTCCGCCGCGCGGGCCAGCGCCGGTGAGGAGACGTCCGCGCCGAGGATGCGGCGGAGCGTGGCATCGATCCCGGTGAGCCGGGCGGCGGCGAACCGCTGCGGCGTGGCGGCTTCCCATGCCGCGGGTATGGCTCGGCGCACCAGTTGGGGATTGAAGTTGTAGAACGTGGCGATGACCAGATCCGCCGGAGCGGCGCCGAGCGCGGCGGAGCGGGACGCGAAGTACCCCGTCCTGGCGTCCACGCCCAACTCGGCGTACTGGCCTGCGGCTTCGGGCGAGAAGTACACAGCCCCGTGGTAGGGCTCGAGAGTTCTCCAGGTCTGGCGCGCGAGGGCCAGACTGTCGCGGTCCGTGTTCTGCGTCATGAGGGGCTCCTGCGTCATGGGGGGCTCTCCGTCCTGTGGCGGATGAAACGTCGCTGTTCATCGAGCACACGACGGCGCGTGGGGCACACCCATTCGTACCGTCTGGTCGGTACGCTATCGAAGAGCGGCTCCGGCGACTACTGCCCTGCAACCAGTTCTCTCCTGACCAAGGAGCGCATGCATCCGCGGCACACGACCGCGTTGGTGCGGGCCCTGCCGGTGCTGACGCACCACCAGGCGGCTCGGTGACCGATGATCTCCCCTCAATGATCACCTGGAACGGCACCGACACCAGGGGCCTGGACGCGCATGCCACCTGGGAGCGTGTCGCCGTCTTACCGCGTCCTACGCGAACCGGCGTCTGTCGGCGCGGGAGAACCTCACCCTCGGCCAGGCCACCGCGGAAGGGGACGCCTCGGTGCCCGCCGCGGCGCATGCCGCAGGCGCCGACGAGGTCATCGGGCCGTTGCAGCTCAGCGCCGGTGCGCTGGAGCCCGTCCACCCCGTCCGTCCCGTCCAGCCCGTCCAGCCCGTCCGCCTTGTTTGCTTTGTCCGTCCTGTCCGTCCTGTCACTTCCGTCGCATCCTGCGGGACCTCGGGCTCGCATCGGAGCTGCGCGACTTCCGTGTGTGGATGTCGTCCGGTGGTGTGAGGTGAGGTCGGGCAGCCGACGACATGGGGGATCCCGGTGGGCTGGGCAACGTTGCCACCTTTACGATCCACGCCTTCGCCGAGGTGACCCACACCCGATCGATCTGAAGCGCATGCAGTACCCATCTTCAACGTCATTGGACTCTACCTCCGCCGAAAATTTCGATGGACCGCATGTCGTCGGCCATGGTGCGGGGACTGGCTGAATTCGGGCGCAAGTGAAACGGTAATGATCCGGGCATCAGAAGGGAAAACAAATCGGGAAGAACTATTACCTTCGACGGGTCTGCACTGGTCAGCGAGATGACACCCATGCCGATGGCCGCCTGGGGCGGCGTCCCTCATGCTCTTGCTGTTTAGACTTATTGGCAGGGGGTGAAGAACATTTCCGTAGAAGGATCGGTAGGTATCACTGCCGATGAACACTTCGACTTGAAATGGTGCCTTAATGCTGAGCGAAGAGCCTGCCGGTGATGTTCGCTTCACGATGCTCGGCGAATTCACCCTGCTCGCCGATGGAAAGCCTGTCCACCTGGGGCCGCCCAGACAGCGTTGCCTGCTGGCGCTCCTGGCGACCCGGGCCGGCAGCGTCGTGTCGGTCTCGGAGGTACTGAGCTGCCTGTGGGGCGACTCGCCACCGCGCCACGCCGTCGCCACTCTCCAGTCCTACATCTCGCGGCTGCGCAGGGTCCTGCGGGGCGTCGCCGACGGACGGTTCGCCTCGATCTCCGGACAACTGCATGGATATACGCTGCACACCGACCCGGCGGCCACCGATGTACATCTCTTCGAGACCAAGGTGGCGCAGTGCCGCCGGTTCGTCGATCAGGGTGATCCGAAGGCGGCCGGCTCAGCCGCCAGTGAGGCGTTCTCCCTGTGGAAGGGCACCCCGCTGGGCGATCTCACGGACTACGGCTTCGCCCAGCGGGAGGTGGCCCGATTAGAGGGCCTGCGCGTACTGGCCCTGGAGAAATGGTCCGAAGCGCTCCTGATGCTCGGCTCCTATGACGATGTGATCATCGCCCTCACGGAGGAATTGCGGCGCACACCGGACAAGGAGCGCCTGGCACAGCTCCTGATGCAGGCGCAGTACCACTCGGGTCGGCCGGCCGAGGCCCTGGTCACGTTCGCCACGATCCGGGCACATCTGGCCGAAGAACTCGGCGTCGATGCCAGCATGGAGCTCAAGAAACTGCACCAGAGCGTCCTGCGTCACGACCTGCCTCGACTCGAGTCGGCGCACGGTGCGGCCGCGTTCACGCCGCCTGGGATGCGGGAGGGTGTGAGCGCTCCTCACTCACCTGAATACCTCATGGACATGTTCATAGGGCGGCGCGCCGAACTGCGACGGATCCGCGCGAGCTGTGCCGTCGCGCTGAGTGGTGCCGGCCGCACGATGCTCGTGGTGGGCGAACCGGGGGTGGGAAAGAAGCGGCTGGTGCGCGAGGCCATGCGAGACCTCGGCGACGTCCGGGTGAGCCGCGGCCACGGTGTGGCCGGCCGGCCCTCGCCGCCGTACTGGGTGTGGGAGCAACTGCTCCGCCAACTTCCCGAGGCCGCAGCACAGTTCGAGGACATGGTGCGGACCGGTTCCCCTTCGGACGGCTCGTCGGTCGACGAGGGGACGCTCTGCGCCGAGCCCTTCCAGTTGAGCGACCGCGTCTGCCGGGTACTGAGCACCGCGCTCGGCCGCCGTCCGACGGTACTCGTGCTGGAGGATCTGCACTTCGCCGACGTCGGCTCACTGGAACTGCTGACCCAGGTGACCAGAGCGGTACGCGACGTCCCGCTGTTCCTCGTCGCGACCCTGCGCGAGTCCCGGTTGCGTGACGACCCGATGCTGCGCAGAGAGGCCGCGCGCCTCTTCCAGGAGGACAACGCCGATGTGCTGCATCTCGCCGGGCTGTCCGACGACGAAGTCGACGGCATGCTCACCGCCCGCGGAAAACCGTCCGCGCGGCAGGTCGTCCAGGCACTGCGGGCGGCCTGCGACGGGAGCCCTTACCTCATCGCCTCACTCGTCGACGCGGCGCCCGCCGAACTGGACGCCACTGTCACGACGTATCCCGTCCCGCTGAAGGTGACGGAGGTACTGCACGAGTGGTTCACCGAGTGTTCCAGGGAAGAGCGCACGGTGCTGGCGGCCGTCGCCGTCGCCGGCGGCCAGGTGTCCCGGCAGGTGCTGGTCGACGTCGTCGGTGCCATGGGCGAGCACAGTGACATCGTCCACACCGCGCTGCGGACCGGTCTGCTGCGAACCGCGGCGCAGGGCGGGCTGGACGATGTCACCGTGTGCTTCACCCACGGCCTGCTGCGGGACGTCGTATATGACAGTCTTCCGGCTGCGGTACGGGCCCGGTGGCACCAGGAGTTCGGACATCGCCTGTCGCAGCAGGAGGCGGCGGACGAGGAGGCCACACGGGCGATCCGGGAGCACTGGCTCCGAGCCGCCCTGGTACTGGGCTCGGAACAGGGGCTCGCACCTCTGCTCTCCCTTGCGCGGGAGGCGTACACGCATCTGCTCTACACGAGAGCGTCGCGCTATGTGTGCCTGGCGGTCGACGTAGTGACCGCGCTTCCCCCCTCCATGGCGCACACCAAGCTGGAGCTGTCGCTGCGCCGGCACCAGATCCGCATGGTGAGCCTGCTGGAAGGACACGGATCCCGGGGCATCGGCCAACTCGTCGGCAAGGCGAGGCAGTTGGAGGAATACCTCGACAGCACACGTCCCACGGACCTGCTCCACACTCAGGCACTGGCCGCGCTGACGGTCGGGGACCTCGCCGAGGCCGACCGGATCGCCCGTCTCGTCCGTGAGATCAGCGTGGCGGGCGACGGACTCGCGGACGAGGCGGCGGCAGCCTACGTCAACGGCGTCGTGCTGCACATCAGAGGCGAGTTGAGCCTCGCGCTGGGGTCGTTGCTGAAGAGTGTGGAGCTGGCCGACAGCCTTGCACCCGTGACGTCGGGAGACGAGAAGGGGGACTGGCGTGTACGCGACTGCCATGTGGACGGCAGGGTGTACCTGGCGCTCACCCACCGGCTCCTGGGCAATCCTGACGAATCGCAGCGCATCCGTGCCGAGTTCCTCACCATCACGGAGACCTCACCTTATCGGCGTCCGTGGTACCGGGGTTTCGCGCTGTACGCCGACGCGCTCCTCGCGATCCTGGACGGCGATGTGAACCACGCGGGCCACGCGGCGTCGGTGGGCCTCGATCTGGCCGCCCGCTGCGGACTCGGCTTCTGGCAGAGCATGCACTCCGCCCTGCTGGGCTGGGCGGAGGTGCACCAGGGCCGTCACGACCAGGGACTGCGCCGGATGCAGAACGCGGAACTGAGCGCCCTGAGGTCGCGCTCCTACATCCGGCGTTCGCTGCACCTGGGGCTGCTGGCGGAGGCGCAGTCGTACGCGCACCGGCCGATGCACGCCCAGCGGACCTGCGCCGCCGCGGCCCAGAACATCGAGGCCTTCGGCGAGAACGTGTACGTGAGGGAGCAATGGCCGTTCGCCACGCTGTTGCGGGACGACAGTGTCGCTCCGGTGCCGGCCGTGCGGCACCCGGTGTAGGGACGCGGGGCCGTGGCCGCGGCCCGCGGGACCAGCCGGGTGGCGCCCGCACCTCGGCTTGTCGCGGGCCGTGCGACGCCGTGGCGCCGACGACGAGAGGAGTCCCGGCCGGGCTGGAGCGGCTCGGGCATCCGGTCGGCGCACGCCACGGCGGCGTTCCCGCCCTCGGAGGCGGGAACGCACCTGAACAGGGTGTGAGGGCTGCTATCGGAGCAGGCCGTCCGGCGTCATCCGGCCGAGTACCTCACGCAGCGCGTCGACCGCCTCGTCGGCCTCCTCGCGGGTCAGCACCAGCGGGGGCACCATCATCAGCCCGCTGCTCATACCGCGTACCAGCAGACCGTGTTTGTCCCGCAGTTCGTCGACGAGAGCGGTGGTGCCGTGCGGCAGCGGCGCCAGCGTCCCTTCCTCGGCCGTCAGCTCGACACAGACCATCAGCCCGATCTGGCGCACCCCGCCGACCACCGGCAGCTCCAGCAGCTCGCGCAGCCCGTCACCGAGGTGGGCGCCGACCTCGACGGCGTTGCCGAGCAGGTTCTCCTTGGCGATGATGTCGAGGTTGGCGAGCGCCACGGCACAGGCGGTGGGGTGCCCGCTGTAGCTGAAGTCGACCGGGAACCCGTTTCCGTCGGCGACCGCCTCGGCGATCGCGTCGTCCACCAGTACCGCGCCGTGCGGCATGTACCCCGAGGTGATGCCCTTGGCGGTGACCAGGATGTCTGGTTTCACGCCGGTGCGTTCGGCGGCGAACCAGTGGCCGAGGCGGCCGTAGGCGGTCACGATCTCGTCGGAGATCAGCAGGATTCCGTAGGAACGCAGCAACTCGGCCACCCGGGGCCAGTAGTCGTCGGGTGGGACGATCATTCCGCCGGGTCCGAGGACCGGCTCGCCGATCATGGCGGTGATGCGTTCCGGCCCGATCTCCTCGATGGTCTCCCGCAGTTCGCGCAGGCAGAAATCGGTGACGCCGGCCCCGCCGAACGCCGTGCCGTGGACGGTGTCCGGCGTGGTGAGGAAACGGACGTGCGGGAGCATGGGCCCGAAACCGGTGTGCGCCTCCGCGCTCCCGGACATGCTGCTGGCGCCGTAGGTGATGCCGTGGAAGCCCTTGTCGAGGGCGAGGATCCAGGTCCGGTCCGGCTGGCCGGTGCGGTACCGGTAGAACCGGGCCAGCCGCAGCGCGATCTCATTGCCCTCGGCACCGCCGCTGGTGAAGTGCACATTGTTCAGCCCCTCGGGTGCCAGTTCCACCAGCCGGTCCGCCAGCTCGATGGCGCGGTCGTTGGTGAAGCCCCACCGGGTGTGGAAGTACTCCAGCTTCGCCATCTGAGCCGCGGCCACCTCGCCGAGCTCCCGTCGGCCGTGGCCGACCTGGGACAGCGCGAGCCCCGCGGTGGCGTCCAGATAGCGGCGGCCCTTCGTGTCCCACAGCCGGCACCCCTCGGCCCGGACGACCACGATCCTGCGGGGGTCGTCCCCCCGCACCATCGTGTGCATGACGTGGCGGTCGGCGACCACCAGCCGGTCGTGCTCGGCCTGGGTGAGGGGGGCTGTGTCGGTTCGGGGGGCTGTGTCAGTTCGGGGGGAGGGCACCTGGGAACTCCTCTGTCCGTCCGGCAGGTCGACAGGATGCTCTCAGCGAGTCCTTGCAGCCTGTTGGACGATCTTTTGACGTCGGCCGGCAACAGGCGCCCGGCTTCGTGCGGACACGTGCCAGCGGTTCGTCCATGCCTGTGCAAGTCACCCGTGGACCGTGGTGGGCGTGACGCCGCCCCGGGTTCGTCCCGTGGCGCCGTGGCGTTCCGCCCACGACGGCCCGGGCGGCGCGTCCCCCACAGCCCGCAGGCAAAAGGAGTGCTTCATGTCGCGTGTTCCGACCCTGCCGAGTTCCACCTCCACCACTGCCCACGCCCTCCTGCGACGACTGCACGAGCACGGCGTGCGCAAGGTGTTCGGGGTGGTCGGCCGGGAGGCCGCGTCGATCCTCTTCGACGAGGTGGACGGGATCGAGTTCGTGCTGACCCGGCACGAGTTCACCGCCGCGGTCGCCGCGGACGTACTGGCGCGTATCAGCGGAAGGCCGCAGGCCTGCTGGGCCACGCTCGGCCCGGGCATGACCAATCTGACGACCGGTGTCGCCACCTCGGTTCTGGACCGCTCCCCGGTCATCGCGCTGGCCGCGCAGTCCGAGTCCTACGACATCTTCCCCAACGACACCCACCAGTGCCTCGACTCCGTGTCGGTGATGCGGCCGATGACGAAGTACGCGACCGAGTTGCAACGGCCCGACGACATCACGGACCTGGTCGACTCGGCGGTGACCGCCGCGATGACCGAGCCGGTCGGACCGAGTTTCCTCTCCATCCCGGTGGACCTCCTGGGCAGCGCGGCCGGCGCCGGCGCAGGCAGCGAGGCCAGGACCCCGGCCCGGCCCCTGGCCACCGTGAGCGACGACTGGAAGGAGAGGGCGGAGCAGGCCGCCGAACTGCTTGCGTCCGCCGAGCATCCGGTGCTCGTGGTGGGTGCCTCGGCCATCCGTTCGGGCGCGGTAGGCGCCGTCCGGGCGCTGGCCGAGCGGCTCCGGCTGCCCGTGATCACCACCTACATAGCCAAGGGCGTCCTGCCCCAGGACCACGACCTCAACTACGGTGCGGTCACCGGCTACATGGACGGCATCCTCTCGTTCCCGGCACTGGACACCCTCTTCGCCCCCGCCGACCTGATCCTGACCCTGGGCTACGACTACGCGGAGGACCTGCGGCCGTCCATGTGGCAGCGCGGGGCCGGCAAGACGACGGTCCGCGTCGCGCCGGTCGCCAATCCGGTGCCCCGGGTCTACCGGCCGGACGTCGACGTCGTCACCGACGTACGGACGTTCGTGACGCATCTCGACGCGCTCACCTCGGACGTGGCGCCCAAGCAGCCGCACGACATCGCCCCGCTGCGGACCCGGATCGCGGAGTTCCTCTCCGACCCCGAGGAGTACTCCGACGGCATGCGCGTCCAGCAGGTCATCGACTGCATGAACACCGTCATGGACGAGAACACCGGGGCCGGCGAGGGAACCATCGTCTCCGACATCGGCTTCTTCCGGCACTACGGAGTGCTCTTCGCCCGTGCCGACCAGCCCTTCGGATTCCTGACCTCGGCGGGCTGCTCCAGCTTCGGCTACGGCCTGCCCGCGGCGATGGGCGCGCAGCTGGCCCGCCCGGGACAGCCGACCTTCCTCGTCGCGGGAGACGGCGGTTTCCACTCCAACAGCGCTGACCTGGAGACGATCGCCCGGCTCAACCTGCCCATCGTCACGGTCGTGGTCAACAACGACACCAACGGGCTGATCGAGCTCTACCAGAACATCGGCCACCGGCGTTCGTACGGCCCGGCCGTCAAGTTCACCGGGGTGGACTTCACCGAACTCGCCCGCGCCAACGGTGTGGAGGCGGTGCGGGCCGGCTCCCGGGAGGAACTGCTGGCCGCGTTGCGCAAGGGAGCCGGTCTCGGCCGTCCCTTCCTCATCGAGGTCCCGGTGAACTACGACTTCAGCGCCGGCGGCTTCGAAGCGCTGAGCATCTGATGGTGGCCCGGACACTTCCCCCGGCGACCGGCTTCCTCGCGCTGGTGGAGGAGGACGGGACCGGTCGGCTCCCCGCGAACCCCTTCGCCGCCCGTGCAACCGTGACGGACCTGCGCGACGGCACCGCCGCACAGCCGCTGCTGGTACGGCTGCTGCACTCCGGAGCCCCGGACGGTGCGCTCGCCCACCTCGACGGCCTGACGGTGCTGCTCGCAGGGGAGCTCTACAACCGGGACGAGCTGTCGTCCCTGCTGCCCGAAGGGTCGCCGTCGGCCGAGGACGCGGCTGTGGTGGCGGCACTCTTCGAGCGGTACGACGTCCATGCCTTCCGGCTCCTGAACGGCCGCTTCGCCGCCCTCGTGGTGGCCGACGGCCGGGCCGTGCTCGCCACCGACCACGCCGGTTCGGTGCCGTTGTACGTGAAGATCACGGCCGGCCGGCTGCTCGCCGCCACCGAGGCGAAGGCACTGCGGACCCCTTTCCTCGGCCGGCCCGTCACGGGCGCCCGGTCCGTGCGAGGCCTGCCCGGTGTCCATCAGGTGGAGGCCGGCACCGTACTGGACTTCAGCCTCGGCACGGGTGCCTGTGTCGCGAACCGCATCTGGCAGCCGCCTTGTTCGCGCCGGATCCTGCCCGAGGACGAGGCGGTGGACGCCGTACGGGTCGCTCTTGAACGGGCCGTGCGCAACCGGCTGGACACGACCACGCCACTCGTGGTCATCTCGGGCGGCCTGGACTCGTCCAGCGTCGCGGCCCTCGCGGCCCGCGCACTCGGCAACAAGATCGACACCGTGTCGATGGGCACTCCCGAGGCGAACGAGTTCACGCAGGCGCACACGGTCGCGGAACACATCGGATCCGTCCACCAGGACATCACGATCACCACGGACGAGCTGCTCGCCACCCTGCCCCACACGGTGTGGGCGGCGGAGTCGCTCGACCCCGACATCATCGAGTACCTGCTGCCACTGACCGCGCTCTACCTCCGCGTCGGCGGCGCGGGCAGGCGCATCCTCACCGGCTACGGTGCGGACATCCCGCTGGGCGGCATGCACCGCGAAGGGCGTCCGGCGCCCCTGGACGACGCCATCGCCCGGGACATGGCGACCTTCGACGGTCTCAACGAGATGACCCCGACGCTCTCGGCGGTCGCGGGGCACTGGACCACGCACCCCTACTGGGACCGTGACGTGCTCGACGTCCTGGTTCCGCTGGAGGCAGGTCTGAAGAGCCGTTACGGGCAGGACAAGTGGGTTCTGCGCGCGGCCATGGGCGACATCCTGCCGCGCGAGACCGTCCTGCGGCCCAAGCTCGGCGTCCACGAGGGGGCCGGCGTCACCTCCGCCTTCAGCCGGATGCTGGCGGACCACGGCGTGCCGCATGAACGCCTGCACGACGCCAAACGGATGTACGTCAAGCAGTTGTTCGACCAGGTCGTGGCTGCCGGAGCACACCCCGGCACGGTCGACGTGGCCGCGCATGCCGAGCGGGTGGGCGATCTGGTGCGTTCGAAGGCGATCCGATGACCAGGGAAAGGAGCGAGCCCCCCGTGGAACGCGTCGACACCACCGTCTCACCCCGCTACGCGCAGATCCCCACCTTCATGCGACTGCCCCACGATCCGGCGCCGCGCGGCCGTGACGTGGTGGTCGTCGGAGCACCGTACGACGGCGGGACGAGCTACCGCCCCGGAGCCCGGTTCGGCCCGCGGGCCATCCGCAACGAGTCGGGGCTCATCCACGGCATGGGCATCGACCGAGGGCCCGGCACGTTCGACCGGATCTCCTGCGTCGACGCCGGCGACATCGACCTCACGCCGTTCAACATGCACATCGCGATGGAGACCGCCGGGCGGCGGCTCGGCGAACTCCTCGACGACAACGACGCCTTCCTCATGCTCGGCGGCGACCACTCACTGACCCTCGCCGCCCTGCGCGCGGTCGCGCGGCGCCACGGACCCGTGGCCGTCCTGCACCTGGACGCCCACTCCGACACCAACCCCGCCTTCTACGGCGGCGAATACCACCACGGCACCCCGTTCAGACACGCCATCGAGGAGAAACTCGTCGACCCGCAGCGGATGCTCCAGATCGGGATCCGCGGTCACAACCCCCGGCCCGACTCGCTCGACTACGCACGCGGCCACGGAGTGCGCATCGTCACCTCCGACGAGTTCACCGAGACGGGCGCGGCCGGTATCGCCCGGATGGCGAAGGAATCCATCGGCGACAGTCCGGTCTATGTCTCGGTGGACATCGACGTGGTCGACCCGGCGTTCGCCCCCGGCACCGGAACACCGGCACCGGGCGGGCCGAGCTCCCGGGAGATCCTCTCCTTCCTGCGTCATGTCGGCGACCTCAGGCCAGTTGGCTTCGACGTCATGGAGGTCTCGCCGCTCTACGACCCGGCCGGCATCACGTCCATCCTGGCCACCGAGATCGGCGCCGAGCTTCTCCACCAGTACGCACGGGCCACAGCGCGCAAAGCGCGAGAAGGGGAAAGCGCATGACTCACATCGACTGCTCGGAGTTCTCCCCGGAGCTGCTCCGGCTCTTCACCCGACTGCCGCGGACACCACGCCGTGATCTGTACGCCTTCCTCGACACGGCCCATCGGATCGCGGCCGCACTCCCGGGTCCCCTGGCGGCCGCGCTGGACGACTTCCGCTCCCGGGGCAACACGGACGGCTACCTGCTGCTGCGCAATCTGCCGGTCGAACCGGACGACGAACTGCCGCGCACCCCGGAGACCACCCCGGCACCGCTGGACCGTCCGCTGCTGAACCTGGAGGCGGCGCTCGCCGTGACCGGACGCCGCCTCGGACTGCACACCGGCTACCGGGAACTGCGCGCCGGCACCGTGTACCACGACGTGTACCCCTCGCCCGGAGCCCACCATCTGTCCTCCGAGACCTCGGAGACACTGCTGGAGTTCCACACGGAGATGGCGTACCACGTGCTGCAGCCGAACTACGTGATGCTCGCGTGCTCCCGGGCCGATCACGAGCGCAAGGCCGCGACACTGGTCGGCTCCATCCGCAAGGCCGTTCCCCTGATGCCCGAACCCGCCGCGCGCCACCTTTTCGAACAGCCGGTACCGTGCTGCGTCGACGTCGCCTTCAGGGGCGGGGCGGAGGACCCCGGTGCCATCGCCACGGTCAAACCGCTGTACGGCGACCCGTCGGATCCCTTCCTCGCGTACGACCGGGAGTTGCTCGCGCCGCGCGATCCCCGGGACGTCCACGCCCTGGCCGGGCTCTCCAAGGCGCTCGACGAGGTGACCGAAGCGGTGTATCTCGTCCCCGGCGACGTCCTGATCATCGACAACTTCCGTACCACGCACGCGCGGACACCCTTCCTGCCGCGGTGGGACGGCAAGGACCGATGGCTGCACCGTGTCTACATCCGCACCGACCGCAACGGCCAGCTCCTGGGCGGTGAACGGGCCGGGGATGTAGTGGAGTTCGCTCCGCGCGGCTGACCGCGGCCGGGCCGGGGCCTGTACCGTCGTGGATTTCCGGTTATGTTCCGCGATCACGGAAAGGCCCGCGGCCGGTCCACCGCACCCCCGCATCCCCGCATCCCCGGAGACGACCGATGACGACAGGGATTCCGCACCACGAACCCCGGGGATTCGGGGTGCACACCGCTCCGGTGGGCCTCGGGGACGACGGCCGTGACGACTTCACAGTCGTGTGCTCCGCCGTGCCGAGCGCGGTGAGCGCGGTCTTCACCCGGCCCCGGTTCGCGGGCCCGAGCGTGGTCCTCAGTGCCCGGGACGCAGTAGTGCCGGCCTGCAACGCGAACGTCGCGACAGGCAGCCAGGGCGAGAGCGACGCCCGCGAGGTACGCGCGTCGGTGGCGACGGCCCTGGGGGTGTCCGAGGCCGGCCTTCTCATCACGTCCACCGGGGTCATCGGCCGCCGGCATGCGGGTGCCGCGTCACGACAACACCCCCGCACGGGCACGCGGTCCGCGTACTCCTCCAGGGTGAGGCTGACTCGGGTCCCGGCGGTGCCGACGACGTGGCGGAGCTGAGCCGGGGGCGCCAGACCCACGTCCTGTGGGACACAGGCCGCGCCGGCCTTCAGAATGCCGAGCAGGCCTACGACCATGGGGATCGAGCGGCGGACGAAGAGGCCCACATGATCGCCCGGGCGCACCCCCTCGCGGATGAGGCGAGCGGCGAGAGCGTCCGCCCGGCGATCGCCCCTGCCCTCCCTACGGCCGCGGGACCGTGAGCCGGTGCTCCGGGATCACGGCCACACCCAGGATCTCGATCATGGCCTCGGGCTGCCACAGTGCGGTGCAGCCGATGCCGGCCATGGCCGGGTAGACGGGCCCGGCGAGCTCGCGCCAGACCTTGCCGATCTCCTTGCCGTGCGCCTGGTAGTCGGGGATGTCGGTGAGGTAGATCGTGACGCTGACCAGGTCCTCGGGCTCGCCGCCGGCCTCGCGGAGCGTGGCGAGCACGTTGCCGAACGCCTGCCGGAACTGCTCGACGATGCCGCCCGGAACGATCTTCATGTCGGCGTCGAGGGCGGTCTGTCCGCCCAGGTGGAGCGTGTTTCCGGCGAGTGTGCCGTGCGAGTAGCCGCTCGGTTTCGGCAGGGCGCTCGGGTTCACGGGGACGGTGGTCATGCGGCCTCCGGATCGTTCGTCGCGTTCTGTCCGGTCCCACGATCGGGCCAGTCGTATTGACTTTAATTGACGACCGTGAAAAATACGAGACACAGGATCCTGGTGCCTCCCCGACCGAGTCCCTCGCCGACCGAACGGAGCCGAACCCATGGAGCCCGACCTCAGCAGGTACCGCTTGGAGGGCGACAACTCGATGTACCGCCTGCCCAGCGGCGTCGTCGCCCCGGTCGTCACGCGCGGCGGCCTGGAGAGCGCGAACACGGCCGACTCGGGCGGCGCCGTCCGTGTCTCGGGCGTGAGCATCCAGCACACCCCGGCCACCCGCCTGTGGTTCGGCAAGGTCAGCAACGAACCCGGCTACCGCTCGGTGACCCACCATCACGGCGAGGCCGAGACCGGCGGCTACGTCCTGTCCGGCCGGGCCCGCATCTACTTCGGCGAGAGGTTCGAGGACTACGTCGACATGGAGGAGGGCGACTGGGTCTTCGTGCCGCCCTTCATGCCGCACGTGGAGTGCAACCTCTCCCGGACCAAGCCGCTGACCTGGATGACCACCCGGACGCCGGAGAACATCGTCGTCAACCTGCCCGACGTCACCGACGCGGACCTGCGCGACTGGCTGGACCGCCGATGACCGGGACGCCGATGACCGGGACGCCCGCGACCTCGGCCGTCTTCACCGCCGCCGTCACCCTGAAGCCCACCCGGCCCGAGCACTTCGACCTCGCCTTCACCGCCGTGACCCAGCCCTGCCCCTGGCCCAAGGCCTACGGCGGCGACCTGGTCGCCCAGGCCGCGGCGGCGGCCATGCGGTCGGTGACGGACGGCAAGTCGATGCACTCGATGCACAGTTACTTCCTGCGCCCCGCCGACATCGGGGCCGAGGTCCGCTACGAGGTGGAGGTGCTGCGCGACGGCCGCGGCTACAGCACACGGCAGGTGCGCGGCTACCAGAACGGCAAGCCGCTGTACGTCTGCCTCGCCAACTTCGCGGCGGGCGAGGCCGGTTCGAGCTTCCAGCCCGCGTTCACCGAGGACGTGCCCGAACCGGAGAGCCTGACCAGCACGGCGGAGTACCTCGCGGAACGCGGCGGCGGCACGATGACCGAGCAGACCAAGGCCTACTGGTCCGGCGGGCGCGGCTTCGACATGCGGCACGTCCCCGGCCCGGTCTACCTGACCGTCGACGGGGAGCGACTCCCCCACCAGGCGGTCTGGCTCAGGCCGTTCGACACACTCCGTCCGGTCGAGGGACTGACCGACGCCCAACGGGACCTGGCCGCCCTGGCATACGTCTGCGACTACACGATCCTCGAACCCGTCCTCCGGGTCCTCGACCTGCCCTGGGCCAGGCCCGGGCTCGTCACCGCGAGCCTCGACCACGCCATGTGGTTCCACCGTCCGGGGCCGGTGGGCGACTGGCTCCTCTACGTCCAGGAAGCCGTGGCCGCCGACGCGGGGCGCGGGCTGGGCTCGGGCCGCTTCTTCACGCGCGATCACCGTCACCTGGCCACCGTCGTCCAGGAGGGCATGATCCGCCCCACCTGATCCGCCGCTCTTCCCGGCGGGCTCCCGGAAGGACACTTCCGTTGACTCTTCCGCTCTCCCTCTCGCCGTCGGTACACGTCGACACCTTCACGCGCGACCACCTTCCGCCCGCGCACCTGTGGCCGACGATCGAGTTCACCACACCGGAACTGCGCTACCCGGCCCGGCTCAACGCGGCGACCGAACTCATCGACACCCCCGTCTCGCTGTACGGCCCCGACCGCACCGCCCTGCGCACCCCCGCCGGCGAGGTGTGGACGTACGGCGAACTACTCACCCGCGCCAACCAGATCGCCCAGGTGCTCACCGAGGATCTGGGCCTGGTACCCGGCCAGCGCGTGCTGCTGCGCGCACCCAACAACCCCTGGGCCGTGGCGAGTTGGCTCGGCATCCTCAAGGCCGGCGGGGTCGTGGTGACCACCATGGCCGCCCTGCGTGCCCGGGAACTCACGCCCATCGCCGAACGCACCCGCCCGTCCGTCGCCCTCGTCGACCACCGGTTCACCGACGACGTCCGCACCGTCCGCGACACCGTGCTGCCCGGACTGACGGTGGTCGAGTACGGCGGCACCGGCCCGGCGGATCTCGTCGCCAGGGCCTCCGCCAAGTCCGGCGAGTTCACAGACATCGACACGGCCGCCGATGACGTGGCGCTCCTCGGGCCCACCTCCGGAAGCACCGGCGTCCCGAAGATCACCATGCACTTCCACCGGGACATCCTGTCCATCGACAACACCTTCGGCCGCCACGCCTTAGGCCTGGCCGCCGACGACCTGGTCGCCTGCACCGCGCCCCTGGCCTTCACCTTCGGCCTCGGCATGCTGGTCGTCTTCCCGCTGCGGGCCGGCGCCTGCGCCCTGCTCACCGAGTCAGCCACGCCGCCGCAGCTCGCGGAGATCGTCCAGCGGCACGGCGTCACGGTCCTGGCGACGGCGCCCACCGCCTACCGGGCGATCCTGCGCGACGGTAAGGCAGGGCAGTTGGCCGGACTGCGGGTCGGCGTCTCGGCGGGCGAGCACATCCCCCGCTCCACCTGGGAGGAAGTGCACGAGCGCATCGGCCTCAAGGTCGTCGACGGCATCGGCGCCACCGAGCTGCTGCACATCTTCATCTCCGCCGCCGGCGACGCCATCCGGCCCGGCGCCACGGGAAAGGCGGTCCCCGGCTACCGCGCCGCCGTCCTCGACCCCGACGGCACGGAACTCGGCCCCGGAGAGCCGGGCAGACTCGGCGTCATCGGCCCGGTCGGCTGCCGCTACCTCGACGACGCACGACAGCGCGACTACGTGGTCGCGGGCTGGAACGTCACCGGCGACATATTCCACCGGGACGAGGACGGCTACTTCCACTACCACGCCCGCAGCGACGGCATGATCGTCTCCTCCGGGTACAACATCGGCGGCCCCGAGGTCGAGGCCGCCATCGACACCCACCCGGACGTCGCCGAGTCCGCCGTCGTCGCCCGCCCCGACCCCGAGCGCGGCTCGATCGTGTGCGCGTTCGTCGTCCTGCGCGACGGGGTGCCGGGGGACGCGGCCAAGGCGAAGGAGATCCAGGACCACGTCAAGCAGGTCCTGGCCCCCTACAAGTACCCGCGCGAGGTGCGCTTCCACGCCGCCCTGCCGCGCAACACCAGCGGCAAACTTCAGCGTTTCGCACTCCGCAGGATCATCGAGGCCGAGCAGGCCGTCAAGGACGAACAGGCCACCGAGGCCGTCGCCGAGCAATGACAGCAGCAGTGGCAGCAGCAGTGGCAGTGGAAGTAGCGGTGAGAGGAACTCCCTTGAAAATCGCCATCATCGGCGGTGGTCCCGGCGGGCTGTACTTCGCAGCCCTGATGAAACAGCTCGACCCCGCCCACGAGATCACCGTGTGGGAACGCAACGCCCCCGACGACACGTTCGGCTTCGGTGTCGTCTTCTCCGACGAGACCCTCGGCGGCATCGAGAACGCCGACACCGCCATCGCCGAGGCCATGGCCCGGCGCTTCGCCCGCTGGACCGACATCGACATCCACTACCGGGGCGAGAGCCACACCGTCGGCGGTCAGGGCTTCGCCGCCATGAGCCGCAAGGACCTGCTCCGCCTCCTCCAGGAGCGCTGCCGCGACCTCGGCGTCGCCCTGCACTTCTCGACCGTCGCCCCGGACACCGGGCGCCTGCGCGCGTCGCATGACCTGGTGGTGGGCGCCGACGGCCTCAACTCCCAGGTCCGGGCGGCCCATTCGGACGTCTTCCGCCCGTCCTTGGACCGCCGGCACAGCAAGTACATGTGGCTCGGCACGGACCGGGTATTCGAGGCCTTCCAGTTCTTCGTCAGGCAGACGGAGTGGGGGGTCATGCAGGTGCACGGCTACCCCTACTCCGAGTCCGGCTCCACGTTCATCGTCGAGATGCACGAGGACGTCTGGCGGCGGGCCGGCTTCGACGCCACCGAGGGGACCGACTTCGCGCCGGGCGTCTCCGACGAGCAGGCCGTCGCACGCGTCCGCGAACTCTTCGCCGACGAACTCCACGGCCACCAGGTGTTCGCCAACAACTCCAAGTGGCTGAACTTCACGACCGTGCGCAACGAGCGCTGGCACGACGGCAACCTCGTCCTCATCGGGGACGCCGCGCACACGGCGCACTTCTCGATCGGGTCGGGCACCAAGCTGGCCATGGAGGACGCCCTCGCCCTCGCCGCCTGCCTGCACGAACACCCGGACGCCGAACGGGCGTTGATCGCCTACGAGACCGAGCGGCGCCCCGTCGTCGAGTCCACCCAGCGGGCGGCGCAGGCCTCGCTGGAGTGGTTCGAGAACATCGGCATGTACGTCCACCAGGAACCGACCCAGTTCTGCTTCAACCTGCTCACCCGCTCGCGCCGCATCACCTACGACAACCTCCGCACCCGCGACACCGAGTTCGCCGACCGGGTCGACGCCGCCTTCGCCGCGTCCCAGGGCCTCGACGAGATCGCCCCGGCGATGTTCCAGCCGTACCGCCTCGGTCAACTGGAGCTGAAGAACCGGGTGATCGTCTCCCCGATGGACATGTACTCGGCGGTCGACGGCGTCCCCGGCGACTTCCACCTCGTCCACCTCGGCTCCAAGGCCATGGGCGGCGCCGGCCTGGTGATGACCGAGATGGTCTGCGTCTCGCCCGAGGCCCGCATCACCCCCGGCTGCACGGGCCTGTGGAACGACGAGCAGCGCGACTCCTGGCAGCGGATCGTCTCCTACGTCCACGAGCGGAGCACCGCCCGCATCGGCTTCCAGCTCGGCCACTCGGGCCGCAAGGGCTCGACCCGCCTGATGTGGGAGGGCATGGACGACCCGCTGCCGGACGGCAACTGGGAGATCACCGGCCCCTCTCCACTGCCGTACGGCCCCGCTTCCGCCGTCCCCCGCGAGGTCACCCGCGCCGACATGGACCGGATGACCGCGGACTTCGTCGCCGCCGCCCGACGGGGTGCCGATGCGGACTTCGACCTCCTCGAACTCCACTGCGCACACGGCTACTTGCTGTCCTCCTTCCTCTCCCCGGTCGCCAACCACCGCGCGGACGAGTACGGCGGCCCACTGGAGAACCGGCTCCGCTTCCCGCTGGAGGTCTTCGACGCCGTCCGCGCCGCCTGGCCGGACGGGCGCCCGATGATCGTGCGCATTTCCGCCACCGACTGGGTGCCGGACGGCAACACCGAGCACGACGCGGTGGAGATCGCCCGCGCGTTCATCGCGCACGGGGCCGACGCCATCGACGTCTCGTCGGGCCAGGTCACCAAGGACGAACGCCCCGCATACGGCCGCTCGTACCAGACGCCGTTCGCGGACCGGATCCGCCACGAGGTCGCCGCCGCGACGGGTACCGCGGTCATCGCGGTGGGCGCGATCGCCTCGTACGACGACGTCAACTCCCTCCTCCTGGCAGGCCGCGCCGACCTGTGCGCCGTAGGACGTACCCACCTCCACGACCCGCACTGGACGCTCCACGCGGCGGCCGACCAGGAGTACCGGGGCCCCGGCGCGGAATGGCCGGTCCAGTTCAGGGCAGGCAGCCGCAAGCCCCCGACCTCCCGCACGGACGCCGTACGCCCCCGTCTCGCGCTCCTACGCGTGGACGACGCCGACCAGACCGTCCACCTGCGCTGGGTCCCGTCCCGCGAGGTGGCTGTGGTGTCCTGAGGCCGGGGAGGAGGAAGAGAGGGCGGGCTTGTGGACGGGATGCGGCCGGTACCGACGGTTCTGCTGGGGCGGACGGCGCGATTCGTTACCGTGTACGAGTTCACGCACCCTTCCACCTGCCGACAAACCGCCCGAGAGATTGCCAACCGGATTGAATTGCGATAAAAGCACCATCGCCGCGAGCCGCGAGCCGCGAGCCGCGAGCCGCGAGCCGCGAGCCGCGAGCCGCGAGCCGCGAGCCGCGAGCCGCGAGCCGCGAGCCGCGAGCCGCGAGCCGCGAGCCGCGAGCCGCGAGCCGCCCGATGATCGGCTTGGGGTGCGGGTTTGTTAGAGGCGGGTGCCTTGTTCGGTAGCCGGCCGCTTCGCGTGCCCGTGGGACATGACGCCCACCGTTGGAGCACCTTCCACGGCGAACGCACCCTCGTTGTCACCGCCCGCACGGTCACCTCCACCGTACGGGTCCTCGAGACGCTGCCCTCGCTCCTGCGCGGTGACAGCCGTGTGACCGTCGTCTTCGCGTACGACCCCACGTCCGCCTTCAGCGGCGGCGTCGCCGAACTCCTCCAGGCCGCCGGGTGCCGGGTCATGCCCTGGGAGCAGTTGGGGCACCTCTCCCCCGGCCCCGATCTCATCCTCTCCGCCAGTGAGAACGTCGACGTACCGGAAGGCGACTGTCCGGTGCTGGTGCTGCCGCACGGCATCGGCTTCCAGAAGTTCGTGCCGGATTCCCGGAGTTCACGCGAGCGGCTCTCCGGTGTCGTGCCGGACTCCCTGCTGGAGAGCGGGCGGGCCTGGCTGGCGGTCTCGCATCCGGCGCAGGAAGAGCAGTTGCTCGCCGCGCACCCGAAGGCGGCCGGGCACACGCTGCTGGTCGGCGACCCCTGCTTCGACGAGTTGGTCGCCAGCCGGCCACGCCGGGAGGCGTATCGCGAGGCACTGGGCGTCGCGGAGAACCAGCGCCTGGTCATGGTCAGTTCCACCTGGGGTCCCACCTCCCTCCTGGGACGCCACCCGGACCTCCTCCCGCGTCTGCTGGCACACCTCCCCTGCGACGAGTACCGGGTCGGCGCGATCATCCACCCCAACGTGTGGTCGGCCCACGGGGCATGGCAGATCCGCACCCTGCTGGCCTCGGCCCTGGACGCGGGACTGCTGCTGATGCCGACGGTCCATGCCTGGCGGCCCGCGCTCGTCGCGGCGGACGTCCTCGTCGGCGACCACGGCTCGGTGACGCTGTACGGCGCGGCGGCCGGTACGCCCGTGCTGCTGGCCGCGTTCGGCGGCGACGCGGTGCCCGGGACGGCCGTCCACGACATGGCGGCCGTAGCGCCCCGCCTCGACCCTCGCGGGGATCTGCTCCAGCAGGTGGAGGACGTCGCGCGCGAGCACACGGCCGAGCGTTACGCCGCCGTCGCCGCGCTTGCCTTCGCCGAGCCCGGACACGCTCTCGCCCGGCTCCGCACCTCTCTCTACCGCCTGCTGAAGCTCCCGGAACCGTCCTCCCCGCCCCCGGCTCCCCTGGTGCTGCCGGTGCCGGATCCGCCCGCCTCGCCGGTCACCGCGTGGCAGGTGACCACGCACATCGCCGAGGACGGCGAGAACGGTGAGGAGCCGGCCGTCGCCGTGCGCCGCGCTCCGGCGGCCGTCGCCGTGTACGACGAAACCCGCCCGGACTCCGGTGTCGCCTTCACCCATCTGGCCTGCGCGGACGACGAGCGCGACCACCGGCTGACCGAAAGCGCCTCCGTAATCGTCCGGCGCCAGCCCGCGTCCACCTCGGTCGGGGCCCTGCGCTGGATCGAGGACACCCTCGCCCGGCTGCCCGGAAGCCTTCTCGCGGTGTCGGCCGTGCGTGGGGGCTGCTGTCTGGTCGGGCTCAGGGACGGCAGGATCGTGGAGGCTGCGGCCACCGGCCCGGCACTGGATCCGGGCCTGCCGGCAGCGGTCGTGTACGCGTGTCTGCGCGCGGGTCGTCCGCTGGACGACACCCGGGTGACGCTGCGGATCGGCGACACGCGGGACGAGGACGTCGTCCTGCGCCTTCGTCCTCGTCCTTGCCCTCGTCCCGGCCTGCCGACCGGGTAGCCGTCCGTCGTACGGCCGACTACCCCAGGTCCGCCAACCGCCGCCGCAGCCCCTCCGCCAGGCCGCTGCCGGCCGCCTCGTGGATCTCGACGGCGCGGCTCAGGCACCCGCGCACCAGATCCAAGTCCAGGTCCAGGTCGAGGTCCAGGTTCTCGCTGTCTCCCTTCCCCTCCGCGATGTCGGCGAGCTGTACCAAGGCCTGCGCCTCGTAGTGCGTCGCCGCCTCCTCGCGCAGAGCCCGGGCCGCCTCACGCAGCTCTCGCATCGCTTCCTCGGTCTCGCCGAGGTGACCGCGTACGACGCCGATCGCGGCCCTCGCCCGGGCCGCCATCCGCCGGTCGGGCTCCGCGCGGGTCTCCAGGTCCTGCCGCGCCCGGCTCAGCGTGACCAAGGCCTCCGCGTGATCGCCGCGGGCGTCCAGCGCGCACCCGAGGAAGTAGGCGGCGATGGCCGCGCCACGGGCTTCCCCGGCCTGTTCGTTCAGTTCGAGGGAGAGCTGGTACGCCTCGACGGCGCTGGACGGCTCGAACAGATCCCGGTACCGGCCGAGGAACTCCTGTACGGAGGCCCGCAGGACGAGGTGACCGGACGTCTCGGCCAGGGCGACGGCCGTGGCCAGTTCCGCTCCCGCGCGGTCGTTCTCGCCGAGGTCCAGCAAGGGGCGTGACAGCAGGCTGCGCAGGCGCGCCTCGGCCGCCGTGGCCTCCTCGATCTCCCCCGCCGTGTCCGCCGACGCCGCGGCTGCGGCAGCGGCCTCGGCGCCGAGTTCCAGCGACTCCTTCCACGCCCCGAGGTAACGGCGGTACAGGAACAACACCGTGAACGCCTCGGCCAGTTGCCAGGCCAGGATGGACAGCCCCTGTCGGACCGCCGTACGCAGGACCGCCAGGATGGCGGGCCGCTCGGTGTCCAGCCACTCCAGCGGAGGCGGGCCGCCCGCGGCGGCGAAGGGGTCGTCGGCTTCCCGCAGCAGCGCGGACAGTTCGGCGATCCGCAGCCGGTCCCGCCGCAGCGCCCGGTCGGCGAAAGCCGTGAGGACGAGATAGTGCGTGCCCACGCGCTGCGTCAGTGCCGTCTGCTCGGTGTCCGGCTCCTCCTGCGCCGCGCGCTCCCGCGCATGCAGACGGACCAGATCGTGCATGCGGTAGCGGCGGTCGCCCGTGTCCTCCACCAGGCTCGCCTTGGCCAGCAGACCCAGCAGGCGTTTCGCGCTCCTCGTGTCGGTGTCCGCGGCGACCGCGGCCACGGCGGCGTCGAAGACGCCGACCGGCAGCCATCCCAGCAGACGGTAGAGCCGGGCGGCGTCCGGCGGCAGCAGCCGGTAGGAGGTACCCAGAACAGCGGACACCGAGAACTCCTCGCCTTCCAGTGTCATCCCGGCCAGTCGTCCGGCCTCGTCGTCCAGTTCGGCGGCCAGTGCCGTCATGCTCACAGCGTCCTCGGTGCCCAGTCGCGCCGCGGCGATCTGCAGGGCCACCGGGAGACCGCCGCACAGCTCCACCAGACGCTCCGCGGCCTCCGGTTCGGCCTCGACGGCTTCCGCGCCGCACCGGTCCTTCAGCAGCGTCAGCCCTCCGTGTGCGTCCAGCGGCTTGACGGAGATGAGCCGGGCGCCGTCCAGGGCCAGCTCACCCAGCCGGCCCTGGCTCGTGACCAGCACCGCGCTGCCCGGCCCCTTGGGGATCAGCGCGCGAACCTGTGCGGGCTGGTTCACGTCGTCCAGGACGAGCAGGATGCGCAGGTCGGCCGAGCGCGACCGGAACAGGTTGGTCCGCTCCGCGAGTGAGCTCGGGATGCCGTCGTCGCTTCCCGTCAGCGACCTCAGGCACATGGCCAGGGCCTCGGAGACGTCCGCGCCGGCGGCGGTCACCGGCGCGGACCGGTCGCGCAGGGCCGCGAAATCCACGTACAGCTGTCCGTCCGGGAAGAGCCCCCGGGCCTTTGCCGCCCACTGCCAGGCCATGGTCGTCTTGCCGACCCCTGGTAGCCCGTCCAGCACCCCGACGTCGACGGCTCCGGAGCCGCCCGCCCGCGCGCCGGGTGCGCCGAGTGCCTTGTCCAGGATCGCGAGTTCGGCCGTCCTGTTGCTGAACGGGACTGTCACGGCGGGCACCTGATCGGGCCTGATCGCACGTCCCGGCACGTGCGCGGGCGCGGGAGCCGGCTGGACGTTGAACGTGATGCCGCCGTGGATGTGCGAGCCCTGGAAGGCCGGACCGTAGTTCACTCCTCCACTGACCAGATTCACGAAGGTGCGTGACGCGTCCGGCGCCAGCTCGGACAGTAACTGTGCGAGTTCCCCGGCGGCACGAGGGTCCGCCTCGAACATCGTTTCCAGCCGCTGCCGCCACCGGGCCTGGACATCCGCCTGGGTCTCCACGTCACCAGCCGCCCGGGCGCTGTCCAGCTCCTCGCTCGCTGCCTGGAGTTCTTCCTCGGCGGCGGCACCCGAAGCGCGTTGCCCGAAGTACCGGGCCAGTCCGCTCTTCGCGCGCTCCCACGACTCCGACACCATCAGCCCGACCAGTGTCGTCGCCCCTGACGCAGCGAGTGCCGCCAACTCGGCTTCCACACAGCCCCCTTCACTCGTCCCCAGCCCCGCTGGGCAGTCGGATCAACCGTAGAGAGATCCTGGACGGTTGGACAGCCCGGCTCGCCAGGCGGCGCGGCAACACCTGCCGGATCGAGCCCGGGACGTCGGTGAGAGACGAAGGTCACGAATACGTATCGGACATTTAACACTTCAATCTTCACTCCAGTCACACAAGTTGGTTTACTTGGCGTCAGGCCGTACGACTGCCCGTCAGGGCAGAGGGCTTGGGGCACCCGCAACAGGGGTCGCCCGGATTCCGCTGGGCCGACTGGCAGGCGGAGCACGGAAGGAGTACGTCTTCCATGGCGACGGATCGCAGCCCGCGCTCCCCAGGCAGCAGCACCGACGAGCCGAGCCGGGCGGAGATCCAACAGCGGGTCAGCTCGCTCTACGACCGTGCCGAGAGCGACACCGGCACCTACAACGTGACACGTGCCATGTCGGGCCGTACACGCCGGACAGCAGGCTCCGTCGCCAGCGGCGGCCGGGGGTCGGCCGACCCGTCGCTCGACGCGGTGACCCGGCAGTGGTTCGACGTCGCGCGCGACCGGATGGGGCCGATCACTCCCGCCGTACTGCCGGCCGATCGTCAGCCCGCCCGTCCGTCCCGCGCCGCGCGTCCGGCGAGTGCGCCGGAGCGCTCCGGGGACAGCGCCGTGGTGCGGGAGCTGGAGGCGGCCGCCCGACGGGTTCCGGAGCTGACCTCGCGCGCCGCCGTCGCCGCACTGCCCGCCGCGCCCGAACCGCGCCGGGACGAGCCCAAGGCCCTGCTGCCCGCCGTCCCCGCCCCTGCCGCCTCCCCCGACTCCGCGGCCGCCTCCGCCTCCGCCGCTCCCACGGACCGGCAGGCCTCGCTCAAGAACACCAAGGAGCAGATCGGGCGGAAGCTCGTCACGGCCCGGGAGGTGCTGGCCCGCGCCCTCGCCCAGCCCGCGCCGTCCCTGCCCGCGGCGGCGTCCGTGCCCACGTCCTCCCTGCCCGCTGTCGGGACACAGCCCGCCGCGACGCCGTCGGCTCAGTCGCGGCCGGTGCAGCAGGCGGTCCAGCAACCGGTTGAACAGCCCTGGGACACCGCGGAGCAGCAGGCGTTCCGGGCGGAGATCGCGGCCGCGTGGGCGGGACAGCCGTCCGCCGCCGCTACCGGCACGGCATCACCGACCGGCACCGACGGGTTCCTCACGACCGGTGAACTCGGCTTCGCCGCACCGGCGTCGGGCTTCGCGACACCCGAAGTCCCCTTCTCCGCGCCCACACCCGACTACCCGGGGGCGGAACTCGGCGTCACCGCACCGCCGTTCAGCTTCCCGCTGCCCGGCCTCGGCGCAACGGCACCGGAGTCCGGCTTCACGGCACCGGGCGTCGATCCCCTCACGGCCACGCCCGGCTATCAGACGGCCGAATTCCGCGTCCCCACACCCCCGTCGGGCTACGCGATGGCCGAACCGCCCGCCACGGGACCGGAGTCCGGCTTCACGGGCGCTCCCGTTCCGGGCTATCAGACGTCCGGACTCGGCGTCATGGCAGCCGCGTCGGACATCCTGACCGCCGGTTCCGGCTACCAGGCCGCTCCCGGCAGCCTCGCGGCTCCGGCAACCCCGCTCCCGGACCCGCTCACCGATCCCATGCCCATGCCGATGCCCGTGCCGCCCGTGCCCCCGGTCGCCGCTCCCACCGACGTCACGGTCAGCGCGACCGGGACCGCCTACCTGGGGAAGGCGGACAAGGCCCTCGCCTTCGCCCGGGCCCAGATCGGCCGGCCGTGCGTGTGGGGAGCGACGGGACCGGAGTCCTACGACTGCTCCAGCCTCACGCAGGCCGCCTGGAGGGCCGCCGGGGTGACACTCCCGCGGGCCGCCATCGACCAGGCGAAGGACTTCACCCGGATCAGCCTGGCCGACCTCCGCCCCGGCGACCTCGTCTTCTTCTTCGACGACCTCAGCCACACCGGCCTGTGCACCGGCAACGGCATGATGATCCACGCTCCGGGTCCGGGCACGTACATCCGCGAGGAGGCGATCCTCCCGTTCGGGGAGGGCGCGCTGCGCGGCGCCGTCCGCCCCGCGTAAGGGGCCGGGACCGCGCCGGCCGGGTCGCCGGCGCTCTCGGTACGTCAGTGCATCGTGGTGTTCGCGCGTGCCTGCGCTCTTCTGGCGTTGTTGTAGATGCGCAGAAGGTGTTTGGAGACGGCGCACGGCGACCTGTCGACGTGACACTGACGGCACGTGCGGACGTGCTCCTCGTAGGCGTTGCGGCCCTCTTGCAGGGCATCCTCGGGAGAGAGCATGGGGGTCCTCCGAACGGAACGACGGTTACCGAGGGCCTCGACTACTCACCGGTAGGGCCCACGTCAGGAGAAAGTGGATCATGTTACTTCCGGTAGCGGAAAATACGATTCCGCTCAGTGGCACGGACCGGTGGGCACGGATTGGCAACACGGACCCTGCGCATCATCACCACGAGGAGGCCGACGTGGCAGGCGAGGACGACGGGCGGCGTGCGGCGCGGGTGTTCGACGCGCTGGGAGCCGCCTACGAGAAGGCGTTCGCGCACTCGGAGGCGCACCGCCGCTCCCTGGAGTGGCTGCTGGGCCGGCTCGCGCCGGGCAGTCAGGTGCTGGACGTCGGCAGCGGCACGGGACGGCCCACGGCCGAGACCCTGGCACGGGCGGGCCACGAGGTGCTGGGCGTCGACGTCTCCCCCGTGATGGTCGGCCTCGCCGCGCGCCAGGTGCCGCAGGCGACGTTCCGCCGCGTCGACGTGCGTGAACTCCCGCTGGAGGAAGGCTCGTTGGACGCGGCCTGCGTGTTCTTCTCGCTGCTCCAGATGGAGCGTGCGCAGCAGAGCGCCCTGATCGGGCGGCTGGCACGGGCGCTGCGGCCCGGCGGCAGTCTCGTGCTCGCCACCGTGCCGCTGGACGTGGAGGGGGTCGACGCCGTGTTCATGGGGCAGCCCGTACGGGTGACCAGCTTCACCGGCGAGGCGCTCGTCGACGTGGTGACCGGCGCCGGACTGACCGTACTGGCCGAGGAGAACGCGCTGTTCACCCCCGACCATCCCGAAGCCGCGCCCGAGCCCCACGTCTTCCTCTGCTGCGGCAGGGAGGACGAGGAGTAGTTACGAGCAGCAGGGCCTTCAGGCCTCGTTGCGGGCGGCGAGGGCCAGGACCAGCGCCGCCGAGCCCGTGCCGAGCAGCGCGCCGGCCACGACGTCGCCCGGGTAGTGCACGCCGGTGTGCACCCGCGAGTAGCCCACCGCGCAGGCCAGCAGGCCCAGCGGGACGGCGGAGACCGGCAGGGCCGGGCCGACGGCGGCGGCGAAGGCGACAGCCGAGGCGGTGTGCCCGGACGGGAACGACGCGGAGTGCGGCATCGGCACGTGCCGGCCCGGGAACGGCGAGTCCTCGGCGCGGTAGGGGCGCGGCCGGCGTACGAGTTGCTTGCCGAGCAGGTTGGCGGTCGCCGAGGCGACGCCGATGGCCGCGACTCCGAGGGCGGCGGCCCGGCGCGAACGGCCGCCGCGCAGGGCGAGCGCCGCGGCGATGGCGAAGGACAGCTTGGAGTGGTCGGCGGCAGCCGACAGCCGGCGCAGCGCGGTGTCCAGGGTGGGCGTCCTCGTCACGGTGACCGTCTCGTACAGGGCCTGGTCCATGGTGGCGAGGTCACTGACCAGCGCCAGGGCGGGGAGCTTCGGTCGGCGGTCAGACATCGTAGGCCTCCTTGATCGTGCGGGGGTCGGGACGGCCGAGCGCGAGGCGGACGATGCGCCGCCAGTCGACCGTGGGGGGCGCGTAGGCGGCCCCCGGGCGGTGCCGGGGCACCCGGACCCGCAGCGCGGCGGGCCGTACCGTGCACACGACGGGGGTGGCCAGTTCGAGCGCCTCGCCGTCGACGGCCACCGCGATGCGCTCCCGGTCGGCCTCGACGACGACGCGCCGGGAGGTCACCGAGGTGATGCTCCCCGCGCGCTCGCCGAGCAGGGCGAGTTCGGCGGCCTGGGCCGGGCCGTCCACCCGGACGCCGATCACGCCGAGCAGTCCGGCGTCCAGCCGGGGGCGACGGCCGCCGCCGAGCGGGTCGGCGCGGGCGTAGGCGTTGTTGCTGACCAGCAGGGCCTGCGGGGCGTGGACGTGGGTGTCGTCCGTACGGACGTCCAGGGTGGGGCCGGATTCGCCCTGCAGCAGCTCGGGCAGGTGGTCGAGGGCGGTGGCGGCCTTGGCGTCGCGGTAGTCGGGGTTCTGCACTATCTCCGCGTACGCCCCGAAGGAGACGGTGTTCACGAAGGGCCGTCCGCTGACGTCGCCGAGGTCGACGCGGAGTTCGACGCCGTTGGTGAGGGCGTCGAGGCTGCGCACCGGGTCGGCGCGGTCGAGGCCGAGGTCCATGGCGAAGTGGTTGCGGGTGCCGGCCGCGACGACCAGGAAGGGCACGTCGTGCTCGGCGGCCACGGCGGCCACCAGGGCCTGGGTGCCGTCGCCGCCCGCGACGCCGAGCAGGTCCGCGCCCTCGGCGACGGCCCGGCGGGCCTCCACTGCGGGATCGATGTAGGTGTCGTCGGTGCCGAGCAGGACCACCCGGGCGCCGAGCGCCTCGGCGCGCGCGACGAGGTCGTGCTTCTCGACCTTCCCGCCGCCCGAGCGCACGTTCATGATCAGGACCGGCCGGCGGGGCGGCGGGGTCTTGCGGCCGTGCGTGCCCTTGGGGCGGCGCACGCTGCGCAGGGAGGCGCGGGCCGAGGCCAGGGCCCCCGCCCACAGGGCGACCGCGCCCACCGCCACCGGCCACAGACCGGACAGGGCGTACAGCACCAGCACGCCCACGGGCGCGGCGACCGCCAACAGGCCGCCGAGCAGGCGGGCTCCGCCCCGGTGCGCCAGCATCCACCACACGCCCGCGCCGGCCAGCGCGAGGAGGGCGAATCCGGTGAGCAGGATCAGCCAGCCGCCGGACGACGCGCCCACCATCACCACCGCGACACAGGCGGTCACCAGGACCAGCGCCACCTGGGCCCAGCCCCGCGCGCGGGCGACGGCGTCCTGCTGCGCCGCGCCGAGGTGCGGCAGCGCCCATTTCGCTTTCGTTCTGCGTGTCTCGTTCATCGTGCGCCCGCCATGCTCCGAGGCCCCTTGCCGTGCGTCGACAGCCACCGATCTCGATCAATTGTCCATGCCGCAACACCCGGGCACGACCACGGACCCGGTGGCGGTGCTTGTGCCTGTGCTCGTGCCGACGGCGGTGTCGAGGCGGCAGAAGCAGGACGCCTGTACGGGTACGTCGGCCAGGGCGGCGGCGAACTTCAGCTGCTGGGCCACGATCCGCGCCTCGGCCTTCTTGCCCAGCCGGACCAGGCACTCGTGAAAGCCGTGCAGGGACCAGAGTTGTCGGGGTGCTGGGAGGGACGGGGCAGCGTGTCGTCGAGTCCGAGGTCGGCGCGGTAGACCGCCTCGGCCTCCGCGATCCGGCCCTGTTCCAGCAGCAGGGCGCCGTAGGCGTGCCGGGTGGGCTGCATCCAGCCCCAGGGCTCGTCGTAGGGGAGGTTGTCGTCCAGTTCGACGGACCGCTCCAGGGCGGCGAAGGCGAGGTCGTGGTGGCCCTTGCGGTACTCCAGTTCGCCGTCGAGCATGGCGGACGCGATGGCGAGGACGTCCCGGCAGGTGTTGTTGAACAGCAGGCGGGTCTCCGGGACGCGGTCGGCCGCCGCGTGGAACAGGGCGCGTTCGGCCTCGGCCTGCGGGACCCGGCCGGTGGCGGAGAGGGCGACGCCCCGGGCGTAGTGGCGCAGCGCGGTGGTCGCGCTGTACAGGACCGGGTCGGCGGGCGGCGGCACGTCGAGGATGTCCTGCCAGCGGCCGAAGCGGATCAGCACGTGGAAACGCATGCCGAGGAACGCCTCCAGCCAGTCGGCCATGGGCGGGCTCGGCACAGGCAGCAGTTCCTCCGGGATGGAGGCCTCCAGGCGTTCCGCGGTCTCCAGGGCGGTCCGGAACCGGCCGAGGAACATCGCTCCGTAGATCTTGAAGTGGTAGTCGTGCGACCGGTACAGCGTGTAGAAGTTCATCGCCCCGGAGCGCGCCCGGTACTTCTCGTCGGCGGCGATCGCGGCCGTGTTGTCCGTGACGACGCGGCGGTAGTCGCCGCACAGCACGTCCAGGTGCGAGGGCATGTGCAGGAGATGGCCGGCGTCGGGCACCAGGCCGCGCAGCCGGTCGGCGACCCGGAGGGCGGCCTCCGGGGTGGGCGACATCTCCATGAGGTGAATGTAGAGGTGCAGGACGCCCGGGTGCCCGGCCGCGGCGGCGTCGGCGAGCGCGCGGTCGAGCACCGTCTTCGCCTCCGTCGTGCGGGCGCCTTCGGCGGGCTCGCCCGTGCGCAGGTCCCATAGTTGCCAGGGGGTGAGGTTCATCAGGGCGTCGGCGTACAGGGCGGCGACGTCGAGATCGTCGGGGGCCAGTTCGTGGACGGCGCGCATGGCGTCGGCGTAGGGCTCGTTCCACACCGCGCAGTCCTTCGCGGGGCGCGTCTGCGGGTAGCGGGCGCGCAGCGCGCCGATCAGGGCACGTTCGACGGGGGTGGCGTCCGCCGACTTCTCATGGGCGAGTTCGACGGCGGCGTGGGTGCGGGCGACGGTCCGTGCCAGGTCCTGGTCGTCGAAGAACTCCCAGGGCTGGACCTTTGGACTCCGCAGCGGAGAACGCCTCACTCCGGTACGGATGTTGAGGGGCGGGCGGTCAGGACTTGCGCATCCGCGGGTCGGGACAGAGCCTCGCGTCGGCGGCGGGACCGCTCGTGGAGCAGGCCGAGGACGAGGGCGGCGGCCACCGCGATCAGGTGCTCGCGGCCGGCGAGGTTGGGCTTGGCGATCGACTCGAGCACCATCGAGCCGCCGGTGAGCGTGAACACGATGGGCGCGTGGCGGACGACCGAGAGGTACGTGAACAGCCCGACGACCGCCGCTGAGGGGCCGGTGTCGAGCACCTGCCCGACCTCGGGCGGCAGTCCGATGCCCCACCAGCCCGGCCCCAGCGCCGTCATCACCCGCACCGTGAGCGTGCCGGCCAGCGTCGACGCGTAGGCGATCAGCAGGGTCCTGCGCCGGCCGAGGGACAGTTCGGCCAGCGCGAAGGCGAGGAACAACTGGGTGATGCCGGCCCACACCGGCAGGTCGAGGGCCGGGACGTACAGGGAGACGGGGGTGCGCAGCAGGGCCAGCCACAGGGGCAGGTCGCCCTGGACCCCACCGACGATCCGTACCGCCGTCGCGCCGGTGGGGTGCTGGGCGATGGCGTGGAAGAAGATCACGCCCGCGCAGGCCACGAACGCCAGCAGCAGTGCGGCCGGGCCGCGCCGGCGCAGTTGCCGTACCGGGTCGACGACGATGCCGTACCACTCGCCTCGCAGTGTCCGGCCGACGAACCTGGCCGCGCGGGCGAGTGCCGCGCGTATGCCGCCGCGCGGCCTGTCCCCGGACCGGCCGCGTCTCTCACTCCCGGCACGGCTGTCCCGGGGCTCGCCCTCCGCGGCGCTGTCGCGAGGCCGCTCCACTTCCGGACGCAGGATGCTCAAGGTCTCCCCCCACACACTCGTCGCACGATGTCTTCGTACGAGTCACGCCCTGGAAGACGCAAAGACGGTCCGCGAGGATCACTCCGTTCGCAAGCCGTCTATCTCACATTTCACCGGGGCACTCCATGACACCCGGTCACGCCCCTGTAACTCAAGTGGGCTAATGTCACGTCTGTGGAACGCACTGACCAGCGGAACATGACATCGGCAAGGTTACGTCGCGTCGAACCCGTACCGGCCCTGCTCGCCGACGGCCTGCTCACCGAGCGGCTCGCGCTGGCCGTGCCGGAGGACACCCGGGTGGTGGTGGCGGACTACGAGGTCCCGCCGGGCGGCTCGCTGCCCTGGCACTACCACGAGGGGCGGGTCGTCGCCGTGGTGACGGCGGGCGTCCTGACCCGGACCCTGGCGGACGGGTCGGAGTGCGTGACGCCCGCCGGCGGGTGCATCGTCGAGCCGGTGGGGCCGCAGGGCGTGCACCGGGCGGAGAACCGGGAGCCGGAGCCGCTGCGCATCTGCGCCCTGTTCTTCCTTCCGCGGGGCAGCCCGCTGTCTACGCGCGCAGAACCGCCGGACGGCGTCGCGTACCGCTGAGGTGGGGCGGGCCCGGCCGGGTCAGCGCTGGGGGCGGCGGCTCGTCTCCTGGTAGGGGAAGGTCTGCTCGGCGCCCGGCAGCGTGGGCCTGGGCAGGGTGGCGACCTCCTCCTGCGCCTTCAGCAACTGCTCCGCCGTGTCGTCGGGCAGCACCGGTGCGAGCGGGCGGGCGTCCTCGAAGCGGAAGGCGGAGGTGAAGTCGCCGAAGGTGCCGCGCCGCCAGGCGCTGATGTTGGGCTCCACGACGCCGGTGACCCGCTCCAGCAGGCGCAGGGCCGACGTGTGGTCGAAGCGCTCCGAGGCCACCCAGCCGCCCACGGTCCAGGGCGAGACGATGATCGCGGGAACCCGGAAGCCGCCGCCGACCGGCAGCCCGCCGACGAACTCGCCGGGCGTCCCGGCGGGCGGGGTCGGCGGCGGCACATGGTCGAACAGGCCGTCGTTCTCGTCGTAGTTGAGGATGAACGCGGTCTTGCGCCAGACCTCCGGGTTGGCCGCGATGGCCTCGATCTTCGAGGCGACGAAGGCCGCGCCGGCCGCCGGCAGGTAGTCCGGGTGCTCCGACTGGGGGCCCGGCGGCACCAGCCAGGACACGGTCGGCAGCCGGTCGCCCCGGGCGTCGTCCTCGAACGTGCCCTCCGGCTGCGCCCGTACGCCCCGCTCGTACAGCTCGGAGCCCGGTCGCGCGTTCTTGAACGCGGCGAACTGCTCCAGCAGGTTGCAGCCGTAGTCGTCCTCCTGCTGGTACACCCTCCAGTCGACGCCGGCCGCCTGGAGCCGTTCGGCGTACGTCGTCCAGGCGAACGGCGTCGGCGCGAAGTTGCGGACGACGGGGCCGCCCCGGCCGCCGTCGGGGTCGACGGTGCCGGTCATCCACATCAGGCGGTTGGGCCAGGTCGGGCCGAGGACCGAGCAGAAGTAGTGGTCGCAGACGGTGAAGGTCTCGGCCAGCGCGAACTGGAACGGGATGTCCTCGCGCGTGTAGTAGCCCATGACGTAGGGGCCGTCGGCGCCGTCGGCCTTGCGGTGGGCCGGCAGCCACTTGTCCATCCGGCCGCCGTTCCACGCCTCGTGCTGCACCGACCAGGCGTGGCTGGTGGACGGGATGGCCTGGGCGCTGGAGGTGCGGGTGTCCAGGTGGAAGGGGAGCAGGTAGCCCTTCGGGTTCTCGGCGTCGGGCTGGTGGAACACGGACCGCCCGGTGTCGAGGGTGAGCGCCTCGGGGTCGGCGAAGCCGCGTACGCCGGACAGGGTGCCGAAGTAGTGGTCGAACGAACGATTCTCCTGCATGAGCAGCACGACGTGTTCGATCTCGGCGAGCGAGCCGCGGCGGGGCGGTTCGGCCGCGACGGCCTTCTGGACGCTCGGCGGAAGGAGGGAGAGGGCCGCGGCGGCGCCCAGCGCGCCCGTGGCGGAGCCCAGAAGTCTACGGCGGGTCAACTCGGCCATGTGGTGTGCCCCTTGTGAGCGGAGGAAGCGGTGGGGCGCCGGCCCGTGACGATCAGCGCGGTCGTGCTCATGCCGCTATGGCTTCCCACCCGGGCGGCGAATGTGACGGCACGTCACTCGTCCGCGCGAGAGAGCGGCCGGGGCGCCCTCCGTTACAGTGCTCCGCCGGCATCCGGCCGGCGGCGAGAGGAGACACAGCGGTGCACTTCGGGGTGGGGAACGTGGGACACGTGGGACGGAGGCTCAAAAGGACGACCCTGGTGACGGCTCTGGTGACAGGGCTGCTGACGGCGCTGGTGACGGGGTGCGCGGCCGGGGGCGGGAGTTCGGACGCCGTGTCGGGGGCGTCGGGGAAGCCGGGAGCGTCCGCCAAGCCGACCGCGAAGGCCGCGCAGCGCGGCGGGTCCGTGGGGGCCTCCGGGTCCGCCTGCGAGCTGCCCGTCACCTTCGACATCGCCGAGTTCTGGAAGGCCGAGGCCGTCGACGCCGCGGAGGCGAGCGCCGCCACCGGCGACCTGGCCGAACTCGCCGACGCGTTCCTGCGGCAGGGCCCGGTCACCATGGCCTGCGAGATCGACGCCAAGCCCGCGGGGAAGATCGGGTACCTGCGGGTGTGGACCGGTGAGCCGGGCGACAGCGACCCCCGCGCCGTGCTGGAGAAGTTCGTGGCCGCCGAGCAGGAGGCGAGCGGGGCGACGTACCGCACGTTCGAGACGGGCGGCGTCACCGGCGCGGAGGTCGAGTACATCACCACGAGCAAGCTGATGGAGGAGAGCAAGAAGGAGAGCGCGCTCGCCGTCAGCACCTCCGCGGGCCCCGTCGTGCTGCACCTCGGCGGCCTGGACACCGGGGAGCACGAGGCGATGCTCCCGGCGTACGAGCTCGCCAAGAGCACCCTGCGCCCCACCGCCGCCTGACCGGCCGCCCGGCCACCGGCGTCGGCGGCCGGGCGGACCGTGTGCGGATGCACATCCGGCCAGGTGTGGCGCATTCTTGCTGTGTCGACCAAGCGGCGGCGCACGGACGAGGTAGGGCCGATGACTGGGAGCGCGGGGGACGAGCGGAAGCCGTCCGGACCGCCGCCGCGCGCGTGGAGACCGCCGGCCGCTATCTGCCGGGCACGAAGGGCATGGACGTGGGCGGCGACTGGTACGACGTCGTGGAGGCCGGGGACGGGCTGGCCCTGGTCATCGGGGACGTCCAGGGGCACGGGGTGCAGGCGGCGGCCACCATGGGGCAACTGCGCAGCGCGGTGCGGGCGTTCGCGCTCGGCGACCGGCCCCCGGAGGAGGTCATGGGCGGCACGAACCATCTCCTCATCGATCTGGACCCGGGTCAGTTCGCGAGCTGCTGCTACGTCCGGCTGGATCCGGCCACCGGTCTGGCCCGGGCGGCCCGCGCCGGGCATCTGCCGCCGCTGCTGCGCCACCCCGACGGGCGAACCGAGGTCGTGGAGCTGCCCGGCGGTGTGGTCCTCGGGGTGGACCCGCGCGCCCACTACCCACTACCCGGTGACGGAACTGCGGCTGGAGCCGGGCGCGATCCTCGCCCTGTACACGGACGGGCTGGTCGAGCGGCCGGGCCACGACATCGACGAGGGCATCGCGGCGCTGCGCACGGTCCTGGCCGGAGCCGACGGCCGCGTCGGCCGTTCCCTCGCGGAGGTCACGGACCGGCTCACCGCGACGGCCCGGCAGGCCCTGGACCGGCCCGACGACATGGCCCTGCTGCTGGCCACACGGCGCGACGGCGACGGGAGTCCGCCGGGGCACGGGTGAACGGCGCGGCCCGTGACCCTCTGTGATGCCTCTCGCCTCACGGGGCCGGGCAGTGTAGACATGGCACATGGTCCGACTCCTGGGGCGCTCGGATGCCCGGCCGGCCCGTCGTCCCCGGGGCCCGGGGATCCGGCGCACACCCGAGTCCGCGATGGGCGGGCGCAGTCTCGCCGCGCAGGTGTTCCTCCTGCAGGTGGTCATCGTGCTGCTGCTGGTAGTGGCCGCCGTGGTGGCGCTGCTGCTCCAGGTGCGGCACGACACCACGCAGGAGGCCCGTAACCGCTCCGTCGCCGTCGCGGAGACCTTCGCCAACTCGCCGGGCCTCGTCGCGGCGCTGGACAGCCCGAATCCGACGGCCGTGCTCCAGCCCCGCGCCGAGGCCGCCCGCAAGGCCGCGGACATGGACTTCCTCGTCGTCATGAACACCGACGGCATCCGCTACACCCACCCCAAGCCGGACCGCATCGGCAAGAAGTTCGTCGGGACCATCCAGCCGGCGCTGGACGGCGGCATCGTGGTCGAGGTCGTCGACGGGACCATCGGCCGGCTGGTCCAGGCCGTCGTACCGGTGAAGGCGCCCGACGGGAGCGTGGTCGGGCTGGTGTCGTCCGGCATCACCACCGCGCACGTCGGCGGCAACGCCGACCGCCAGTTGCCTCTGGTCCTCGGCAGCGCCGGCGTCGCCCTCATCCTGGCCACCGCGAGCACCGCGCTGGTCAGCCGCCGCCTGCTGCGCCAGACGCACGGCCTGGGCCCGCGCGAGATGACCCGCATGTACGAGCACCACGACGCGGTGCTGCACTCCGTGCGGGAAGGCGTGATCATCGTCGGCGGCGACGGCGATCTGCTGCTCGCCAACGACGAGGCGCAGCGCCTGCTCGACCTGCCTCCGGACGCCGAACGCCGGCAGGTCCTCGATCTGGGGCTGGACGCGGACACCGCCGAGCTGCTGGCCTCCGGGCGGATGGTCACGGACGAGGTGCACCTCGTCGGGGACCGGCTGCTGGCGATCAACCAGCGGCCCACCGACCTGGCGGGCGGCCCGGCCGGCAGCGTCGCCACGCTGCGCGACTCCACGGAGCTGCGCGCCCTGTCCGGCAGGGCGGAGGCGGCTCGCGAGCGCCTCGACATGCTGTACGCGGCCGGGGTGGGCATCGGCACGAGCCTGGACGTGGCCCGGACGGCGGAGGAGCTGACCGAGCTGGCCGTGCCGAGGTTCGCGGACTTCGCGACCGTCGACCTGTACGACGCCGTCCTGGCCGGCGAGGAGCCGGAGGCGCGGGGCGCGCTGCGGCGCACGGCGCTGAGCGCGATCCGCAAGGGCGCGCCGCTGTACGCCGTGGGCGAGCGGATCCGGTTCGTGGACTCCGCCCCGCAGGCCCGCAGTCTCGGCGGCCGGCGGGCCGTCCTGGAGGCCCGCCTCTCCCGGTCCCCGGGCTGGCGGGCGCAGGATCTCGAACGGACCGAGCAGGTCGTGGAGTTCGGCATCCACTCGCTGATCACCGTGCCGGTGCGGGCCGGCGCCCTGATCCTGGGCGTGGTCAGTTTCTGGCGTTCGGAGCGGCCGGATCCCTTCGACCCGGACGAGGTGGTGCTCGCGGAGGAGCTGGTGGCGCGGGCCGCGATCTCCATCGACAACGCGCGCCGCTTCACCCGCGAGCACGGCATGGCCGTCACGCTGCAACGGAGTCTGCTGCCGCGCAGCCTGCCCGAGCAGAACGCCCTGGACATCGCCTACCGCTACCTGCCCGCCCAGGCGGGCGTGGGCGGCGACTGGTTCGACGTGCTGCCGCTGTCCGGGGCCCGGGTCGCGCTCGTCGTCGGCGACGTGGTGGGTCACGGGCTGCACGCGGCGGCCACCATGGGCCGGCTGCGCACCGCCGTCCACAACTTCTCCGCCCTGGACCTAGGGCCCGAGGAACTCCTGGGGCTGCTCGACGAGTTGGTGGCCCGCATCGACCAGGACGAGGCGGCGGACGGCGCCAACGCGCCCGTCTCCGGGGCGACGTGTCTGTACGCCATCTACGATCCGGTGTCCCGGCGCTGCACGGTCGCCCGCGCCGGGCATCCGCCGCCGGCGCTGGTCCATCCCGACGGCCGGGTCGAGTACCCCGAGGTGCCCGCCGGGCTGCCGCTGGGGCTGGGCGGGCTGCCGTTCGAGACGGTCGAGCTGGAGCTCGCCGAGGGCAGCTCGCTGGTGCTGTACACCGACGGGCTGGTGGAGGACCGGGAACGGGACATCGACACCGGTCTGGAACTGCTGCGCACCGCCCTGGAACAGGGTGCCGACGGCTCGCCGGAGGAGACCTGCCAGGGCGTCCTGGACGCCATGCTGCCGGCCCGCCCGAACGACGACATCGCGCTGATCGTGGCGCGCACCCGGGCGCTGGACGCCGACCGGGTCGCCGAGTGGGACGTGCCCGTCGACCCGGCGGCGGTGGGCGAGGTGCGGGCGGCGGTGGCCCGGCAGCTGGCGCGCTGGGACCTGGAGGACCTGTCGTTCACGACGGAGCTGATCCTGAGCGAACTGGTCACCAACGCGATCCGCTACGGCGGCGCGCCCGTGGGCGTCCGCCTGCTGCGCGACCGGACCCTGATCTGCGAGGTCTCCGACAGCAGCAGCACCTCACCGCACCTGCGGTACGCGGCCATGACCGACGAGGGCGGGCGCGGACTGTTCCTGGTGGCCCAGCTCACCGACCGCTGGGGCACCCGCTACACCCCCAAGGGCAAGGCCATCTGGGCGGAACAGCCGCTGCCATGAGGCGAGTTGACCTCCGAACCCACCCTCCGGGCGACCCCCGCTTGACTCATAAGTGATGTTTATGAGCTCATAGACCGGACCCGCGTACCGGGTTAGGCTTGCCTCAGTTTAGGCTTCCCCCGAGTCGATCTGTCGCCACTCGAAGGGAACCTGATCATGCCCCGCCCTCTGCGGGTAGCCATTGTCGGAGCCGGCCCCGCCGGGATCTACGCCGCCGACGCGCTGCTCAAGTCCGATGTGGCCGCCGACCCTGGTGTTTCCATCGACCTCTTCGAGCGCATGCCGGCCCCGTTCGGCCTGATCCGTTACGGCGTCGCCCCGGACCACCCGCGCATCAAGGGCATCATCACGGCCCTGCACCAGGTTCTCGACAAGCCGCAGATCCGTCTCTTCGGCAACGTCGACTACCCGACCGACATCAGCCTGGACGACCTGCGTGCCTTCTACGACGCGGTGATCTTCTCCACCGGCGCGACGGCCGACCGCGAGCTGTCGCTCCCGGGCGTCGAGCTGGACGGCTCCTACGGCGCCGCGGACTTCGTCTCCTGGTACGACGGCCACCCGGACGTGCCGCGTACCTGGCCCCTGGAGGCCGAGAAGGTCGCGGTCCTGGGCGTCGGCAACGTCGCTCTCGACGTGGCCCGCGTCCTGGCCAAGACGGCGGACGAGCTGCTGCCCACGGAGATCCCGGCGAACGTCCACGAGGGCCTGAAGGCCAACAAGGCGCTGGAGGTCCACGTCTTCGGCCGCCGTGGCCCGGCGCAGGCGAAGTTCTCCCCGATGGAGCTGCGGGAGCTGGACCACTCCCCGAACATCGAGGTCATCGTCGACCCGGAGGACATCGACTACGACGACGGCTCCATCGCGACCCGGCGCGGCAACAAGCAGGCCGACATGGTCGCCAAGACGCTGGAGAACTGGGCGATCCGCGACGTCGGGGACCGCCCGCACAAGCTGTTCCTGCACTTCTTCGAGTCCCCGTCGGAGATCCTCGGCGAGGACGGCAAGGTCGTCGGCCTGCGCACCGAGCGCACCGCCCTCGACGGCACGGGCAACGTCAAGGGCACCGGCGAGTTCAAGGACTGGGACGTCACGGCGATCTACCGCGCCGTCGGCTACCTCTCCGAGAAGCTGCCGAAGCTGCCCTGGGACCTCGACTCGGGCACGGTCCCGGACGAGGGCGGCCGGGTCATCGAGGAGTCCGGCACGCACCTCCAGTCCACGTACGTCACGGGCTGGATCCGGCGCGGCCCGGTCGGCCTCATCGGCCACACCAAGGGCGACGCCAACGAGACGGTGTCGAACCTGCTGGCCGACCACGCGGGCGGCCGTCTGCACACGCCCGTCTCGCCCGACCCTGCGGCGGTGGACGCGTTCCTCGCCGAGCGCGAGGTCCGCTTCACCACCTGGGAGGGCTGGTACAAGCTGGACGCCGCCGAGAAGGCGCTCGGCGAGCCGCAGGGCCGCGCACGCGTGAAGCTCGTCGAACGCGAGGACATGCTGCGGGAGAGCGGCGCGTAAACACCGTCGAGGGGCTCGGAGCGAACGCTCTCCGAGCCCCGACCGCGTTGTTCCGAGGCCGGGCCCCGGCCGGGCCTGTTCGCAAAGGCGGGCTTCGAAAAGGCGGGCGGGGACGGGCCGTTGGGGTCTCGCTCGATCGGTGCCTGCTAGCGTCCCGGGGTGTTCTCCCTCCATGAACCTCCCCTCTTCACCCGGCTGCGCGACGCGCACCGGGTGCTCGTCGTTGGTGCGGGCGGCGGTTTCGACGTGTACGCGGGCCTGCCACTCGCGCTCGCCCTGCGGTCGGCGGGCAAGGAGGTCCACCTCGCCAACCTCTCCTTCGCCGACCTGTACGGCCTGCCCTCCGAGGTCTGGGTGCAGCCGGACCTGGCGGCGGTGCGCCCGGACACCCCGGCCCGCGGCGACTACTTCCCCGAGCACACCCTGGCCACCTGGCTGGACCGGCATGACATGCCCGCGACGGTGTACGCCTTCCCCCAGACCGGCGTGAAGCCGCTGCGGGACGCCTACCGTTCCCTCCTGGAGCACCTGGGCGGGATCGACGCCGTCGTCCTGGTCGACGGCGGCACGGACATCCTGCTGCGCGGCGACGAGCACGGCCTCGGCACGCCCGAGGAGGACATGGCCAGCCTGGCCGCCGTGCACGCCCTCGACGAGGTCCCGCACCGGCTGGTGGCCTGCCTGGGCTTCGGCGTGGACGCCCATCACGGCGTCAACCACGCCCTGGTCCTGGAGAACCTGGCCGCGCTGGACCGCGAGGGCGCCTACCTGGGCGCGTTCTCGCTCCCCCGCGACAGCCCGGAGGGCGCCCTCTACCTGGACGCGGTCGCCCATGCCCAGGCATCCACCCCCGGCCGTCCGAGCATCGTGAACGGCTCGGTCGCCGCCGCCGTGCGCGGCGACTTCGGCGACGTGCGCTTCACCGAGCGGACGCGCGACGGCAAGCTGTTCGTGAACCCGCTCATGGCGCTGTACTTCTGCGTCGACGCCGTGGGGCTGGCCCGCCGCAACCTCTACCTGGACCGGCTGGCGGACACCGTCCTGATGCGCCAGATCAGCACCCGCATCGAGGAGTTCCGGGACGGCCTTCCCGTGCTGCGGCAGCCCCGGGCGTTCCCGCACTGAGAACAGACGGGTCCGTCCAGCGGGCCGCGAGGAGGTCCCGTCCGGCGAGGGCGAGGGCGGCTCAGCCGTCGTCGCGTGGGTAGCTCTTGATCACCTGGCCGTGCACGTCGGCCTGGAGGTAGGCGCTGCCGTAGTCGTCGGAGAGGTAGACGCTCATCGACGGGTCGCTGTGGAAGACGGTGGAGGCCGCGTTGATCGTCAGGTAGCGGCTCGTGGGCGTGGGCACGCCGAGGGTCTCGTCGGCCCTGGTGAGCAGCGCGGGCACGGCGTCCCAGTCGTAGAGATCCAGGTCGACGGGGACCGCGCCGCTCATCACGGTGCCGCCCGGCCCGTCCTTCACCGCCACGTCCCCGCCCCGGTAGACGTACCGGTCGTAGAGCTTCGGGTGGCCCTTGACGGGCGCGTCGGCGATGGCGTACTCCCCGTACACCACGAGGCTGGTGACCTTCGTCCCGCCCATGGCCGCGGTCAGCTTCGCCACCGCCGTCTTGAGGCCGTCGCCGCTGAGCAGGTCGGTCTCGGTGGCGGCGGTGCCGGACGAGCCTCCGGAGGACGCCCGCCGGGCGCTCTGCGACACGGACGGGCTCGGCGTGGTCGTACCGCCGCCGGTGTCGTCCTTCTTCGTCTGCGGAACCAGCGTCCACACCAGGACGCCCGTCAGCGCCATGGTGACGACGACTCCGGTGACGGCCCGCACGCGGATGCCGGGACCCCGGGCCGGGGCACCGGCCTGCTGCGGGGCGATCGTGACGGCTGGCGGTGCGGTTTCGGGGGTGACTGCGGCTGGGGGCGGGGCGAGCGGGTAGGAGGTCGCCCAGGCCTGCTGAGCCGGCCCGGCCGGGGGCGCGGCGTCCTCCGGCACGGACGGACCCGGCGCCTCCCCGGTCACGGTCGCGAGCATCCGGTCGACCTCCGCCGCGTCGGGGCGGGCCTGCGGGTCCCGGACGAGCAGCGCCGTGAGGACGCCGGTCAGCGGTCCGGCCCGGCGCGGTGCGGGCACGTCCTCGCCGAGTACGGCGGCCAGGGTGGCGAGCGTGCTCGACCTGCGCAGCGGATGGTGGCCCTCCACGGCGACGTACAGCAGCATCGCCAGTGACCAGAGGTCGGCGGCGGGACCGCCCTCCTTGCCGCTGACCCGTTCCGGCGCCATGAAGTCGGGCGAGCCGATGACGGCGCCGGTGGCGGTCAGGGCGGTGGACTCGCGGACGGCGGCGATGCCGAAGTCGGTGAGCACGGGCCGTCCGTCGGGGCGCAGCAGGACGTTGGCGGGTTTCACGTCGCGGTGCTCGATGCCGACGGCGTGCGTGGCGCGCAGCGCGGACAGCACCTCACGGCCCAGCCGGGCGGCCTCTGCGGGCGTCATCACGCCCTGCTGGAGCCGGTCCTGGAGGGAGCCGCCCTCGACCAGCTGCATCACGATCCACGGGTAGGTGCGCTCGCCGCCGTCGACGATGTGGTGGATGGTGACGACGTTGGGGTGGTGCACCCGGGCCAGCGCGCGGGCCTCCCGCAGGACGCGCTCGCGCAGCGTGCGGGCGCCCTCGGGGTCGTACTCGGCCAGGTCCGGGTCCGGGGGCCGGACCTCCTTCACGGCCACGTCCCGGTGCAGGGCCAGGTCGCGGGCCCGCCACACCAGGCCCATGCCTCCGCCGCCGAGGCGCTCGACCAGTTCGAAGCGGCCGTCGACGACCCGTCTGTGGGGTCCCCCTGTGTTCATGGAGGGAGCTTAGGCGTACGGACTGACAGCCTGTGCAACAGGCGGCCTGTCCGCCAGAGGGGGCACAGCGCGAATGGTCCGCGAAGCCGCGGGCATGCTGTGAACGAGGTCACTTCCGGCGGTCCGAGCCGGAATCACCCCGCGGACCGCTCCCCGCCCTCGCGTCGCTCCCCGAAACCCTCCCGTCACCTCCCCTCGCCTTCCCCTGCTCCTCCCCACGAAGGACATGTGCTTTGGCTCTTATGTACCCTGACGCCCCCTCGGCCCGCCGTCCGGGCCGCTCCTGGACGATCCGCGTGGTCGGACACCGGGACCGCACGGCGTCGGTCACCTGCTCCTCGACGTGCTCGATGCCGGCGCGCTCCCGTGACATCGCGGCCCTGCGCCGCTTCGCCGTGGCCCACGCGGGCGCGCACGCCAGAGCCGCGGCGGTGCATCACGACGCGGCCTGCTCCTGCCGCCGTGAGCGGTGCGCGCTGCACGAGGGCGTCCGGGTCGCCTGCGCGGGCGCGGTCGTCCTCGTCCTGCGGCACGACCCGTCGGTCGGCCAGGTCTGGGCACTCAGCGAAGTCTGCTCCGCCTGCGCCCCGTTGATGACCCACACCCGCGTGCTGAGCCGTGCGGCTCCGCCGCCACCGCGCGTACCGGACCGGGAGACGGAGACGGGTACAGCGGCGGACGCACGGGCGGTCCCGGGCACCGGTCCGGGCCGGGAGACCCACGGCCGTCCGGCTCCGTCCGGGCCGACGACGCCGACCGTGGGCCCGCCGCGCCTCGTCCCCGGCGGGTTCAGCGCGCCCTCGTCTGGCGGCGGCGCGGGCCCCGAACGGGGTGGCGGACGGCGACGCGGTGCCGGCGTGCGGCGCGGGCGGGCGGAAGCGGAGGGCGGCGGGCTGTGACCGGGCCACCCGTCGTCGCCTCCCGTCCGGAGCGGCCGGAGACGGGCGAACGGCCGGTCGACCACCCTCGACCGCTCGGTTCACTGCAACGTGGCCAGGAACTTCCCGAGCCGGTCGATGCCCTCGCGCAAGTTGTCGGCCGACGCGGCGTAGGAGAGCCGGACGTGGGTGTCCGCGGTGTGGACGCCGAAGTCCCTGCCCGGGGTGACGGCGACGTGTGCCTCCTGGAGCGCGCGTTCGCAGAACTGCCATGAGGTGAGTCCGGTGTCGCTGACGTCGAAGTAGATGTAGAACGCGCCGTCGGGCGGGACGGGGACCGGCAGGCCGATCCGGTCCAGGCCGTCGAGGACGAGCGCGCGCCGTTCGGCGAGTTCGGTGCGGCGGGCTTCGCAGACCGCGAGGGACTCGGGGGTGAAGCAGGCCAGGGCGGCGTGCTGGGCGGGGGCGGAGGCGCAGAGGAAGTAGTTCTGGGCCAGGCGCTCCATCGCCGGTACGAGGGCCTCGGGGACGACGCACCAGCCGAGCCGCCAGCCGGTCATGCCGAAGTACTTCGAGAAGCTGTTGATGACGACGGCGTCGGGGTCGAACGACAGCGCGCTGCGCGGCGGCCTGCCCCGGTCGTCGTGGTCGCTGAGGTCGAGGTAGATCTCGTCGACGATGCGCCACGCGCCGCGTTCGCGGGCGAGGTCGCAGATCGCCGCCAGCTCGTCGGTGGGGACCGAGGTGCCGGTCGGGTTCGACGGACTGGCGACCATGACGCCGCGCGTCGCGTCCGTCCAGTGCGAGCGCACCGAGGCGGTGTCGAGCTGGAAGCGGGTCCCGGCGGTCGTCGGAACGAGCGAGACCCGGGCGCCGAAGCTCTCGACGATCTGCCGGTTGCACGGGTAGGACGGGTCCGAGATGAGCACCTCGTCGCCTGGGTCGACGAGGGCGGCGGTGGCCAGCACGAGCGCGGCCGAGGCGCCCGCCGTCACGACGATCCGGGACGGGTCGACCTCGACGTCGTGCCGGTCGCGGTAGAAGTCCGCGATGGCCTGCCGCAGCGCCGGGAGTCCGAGGGCCGCGGTGTAGGTCATGGGCCTGCCGTCCATGACCTCGCGCATCGCGTCCAGGACGGCCGGGGGCGCGCCGAAGTCCGGCTCGCCGATGCTGAGTTTGACGACGTGGTGCCCTTGGGCCTCCAGCGCGGCGGCCTGCTTGCCGAACTCCATCGCGTAGAACGGGGCCACGGCCTGGGCGCGTCGCGAGATCCGTATGCCGTTCATGCCGCCACCCCGGTCGGCTCGATGGCGGACAGGAGCGCGAGGACGAACCGGTTCGTCGGAACGTCGATGCCGTGCCGTTCGGCGGCACGTACCACGGCTCCGGTGAGAGCGTCGTGTTCGAGAGGCCGACCGGCGAGACGGTCTTCCCGCATCGATGTGGTGCTGCCCGGAGGGACGTGCTGGAGCCAGTGCACGGCACGGTCGACGTGCGCCTCGGTGAGCGCCGCACCGTCGGCCCGGCCCACCTGCACGGCCTCGGCCATGATGTTCCGGGCGATGCGCTCGATCTCGGGATCCCGCATCATGTCGGCGCGCCGGCCGGTCAGGGCGGTCAGGGCGTTGGCGGTGATGTTCGTGAGCAGTTTCGTCCACGCCACCGTCTTCAGGTCGGGCTCGACCGCCGTGCGCATCCTGCCGGTGTTCAGCTCGTCGGCGAGGGCGACGCCGGCCGGGTCGTCCGGCACGGCCACGTCGAGCGCGCCGGCCCGCCGGAGGATCACGCGCCCGGGTGAGGTGCGCTCGCAGTTCAGGTAGACGACGCCGGGCACGACGTGGGCGGGTCCGACGTAGGGCAGGACGCGTTCGCGCTGCTCGACGCCGTTCTGCGCGACGAGCACCGTCGCGTCCGGGTGCGCGAGTGCGCGCAGCCAGTCCGCCACCGCCGCGGTCTGGTGCGCCTTCACGGCGACGATCGCGGCGGTGTACCCCGCGATGTCGGCCGGGTCGCTCACGTGCCGGACCGGCCAGGTCTCCGCAACGCCGTCCTCGGTGACCTCGATGTGGTGAACGGGCTCACGCCCGCCGCAGACGGTGACGGGCCGCCCTGTTCGGGCGAGCGCGGAGGCCAACGAGAGGCCGATCGCGCCCGCGCCGATGACCGCTACGGGTCGCTGACTCGCGAGTGGGTTCATGTCGTCTTCCTGGTCGCCGTTCAGTGGGTCCTCAGGCAGGGTGCGGGCGAATACCGCTTGTCCCGAAAAGGCCGGCGGGTGAGGGTGAGTACGAGCCCGAGTCCCGGGCCCGGTCCGGACAGCCTTCGTCAGCGGGAACGTCGATCTCGCAGGGTGTCTGCACCGGGCGCGGATCCTGTCGCGGCTTTTGGGGCGGCAACTCTGCTGGGGGCTGATTTTATGCGCCGCGCCGCGCAAAGTGTTGCCGATCTGCCCTGCGCAGCCCCGGCCTACCGGCAAACATCTCCCCGTATCGGCGTCTTTCCAGCAAGGATCTACCCGGCCGAACGGGTCGGCGGCCGATGAACCCGGGGTCAGGTTCTGGACCGGTTCCTAGTCGAACAGGTCCGGCTGCTCCCGGATGATCTGCTCCCACAGCGGCCGGAAGCTGAGCCAGCCCGCGTAGGGGGTGCCGACCTCGCGCTGTGCGAACTCGGCGGTCTCGTGGTCGATGGAGATGGGCTTGCCGGCCGCCATCGCGAGGAGCTGGGCCTGGCAGGAGCGCTCCATCGTGATGAACCACCAGGCCGCCTCGCTCACGCTGTGGCCGACGGTGATCAGGCCGTGGTTCTGGAGGATCGCCGCCTTGTGCTCGCCCAGGGCCGCGGCGATGCGCTGCCCCTCCTCCCGGAAGCCGGCCGGCCCCCCGTAGTAGTCGTAGACCGCGTGGTCGCGGTAGAAGGCGGCGGCGTCCTGGGTGATGGGGTCCAGCGGGATGCCGAGAGAGGCGAAGGCCTTGCCGTGGAGCGAATGCGCGTGCGCGGCGGCCACCACGTCCGGTCGGGCCTCGTGCACCTCGGAGTGGATGTAGAAGCCGGCCAGGTTCACCTGCCCCCGGCCCTCGACGACCTCGCCCTTCTGATCGACGAGCAGCAGGTCGGAGACTTTGATGTGGTGGAAGCTCATGACGAACGGGTTGACCCAGAAGTGGTCCGGGTACTCGGGGTCACGCACCGTGACGTGGCCCGCGATCCCCTCGCCGAACCCGAACTTGCCGAAGAGCCGGAAAGTGGCCGCGAGCTCCCGCTTCCGCAGGAGGCGCTCCTCCGCGGACGAGAGGTTCTCGGCGGGAGCGGGCAGGCCGATGCCCGGCTTGATGATGTTGGCCTGGCCGCGCTGCTCGACCGGAGCAACCGGCGCGCTCACTGTTTCGCTCATACTTCGAAGGTATTTTCGGCGGCGCCCGGGCAGTATGTGCAGACCTCACCACATCCGGCGAGGACAGTGTGCGGTTTCGACATACCGTCTTCGGCGCCTTCCGGAAGACGGACCCGGCAAGGAGGTCGGTGGTGAGCACGTCATGGCTCGATCTGCTGCTGGCCGACGCGTCGGCCGGTCGTATGGCCCGCCATCGCGACGAGCTGCTCCAGCAGGGCTCGGACGCGTCGCGGGTCGAACGGGAGGCGGGCCTTGCGTTCCGGATCGGCACGCTGCTCGATCAACGGCGTCGGCAGGCTTCCGAACTGGCCGCCCTCAATGACATCGTCGCCCAGTTGACCAGCATGCGCCGCCCGGACGCGGTGCTGCAGGAGATCACCACGCAGGCCCGTCGGCTCCTGGGCGTCGACCTGACGTACCTGGCGCTGCTCCACGCGGACCATGCCGTCGTCGAGGCGGTGACGGGGGCGCTGACCCCGCAACTTCGGGGTCAGCGCCTGTCACCCAGCTCCGGCATGTTCGAAATCGTGATCACGCGACGCGAACCGTTCTGGACCGAGGACTACCTCAGCGACGATTCGTTTCCCCACGCACCCCACGACGCGGTGGCCGGCGCCGAGCGGATCCGGGCGCTGCTCGGGGTGCCGCTCATGCTCCGCGGCCGGGCGCTGGGCGCTCTGTTCGCCTGCAAGCGCCAGGAGCGCCACTTCTCCGACAGCGAGGTCTCCCTGCTCTCGGCGCTCGCCGCGCATGCCGCGCTGGCCATCGACAACGCCACCGCGCTGGAACGCTACGAGGCGTCGACCGCACAGCTGGCCGCGGCCAACGAGCAACTGGAGCGTGCCCTGAACTGGGACCGCCGGCTGACCGACGTCGTCCTGCACGGCGGAGGCGTGGCGGAGCTGGTGCGCGAGATGGCGGGGGTGACCACCGGCGAACTGCGGTTCATCGACGGGCGAGCCGGCATCGGGCCGGAGCTCGTGGAGCGGGTACCGCAGGTCCGCGACGCCCTCGAGTCGCTTTTCGACGCCGCCGCCGACGGACCGCACCGGGTCGAACTCGCCACGAGGGACGGCGAGTCGGTGCAGATCACGGCGGTGCGTACGGATCAGGGCGTGGTGGGAGCCGTCGTGCTCGTCGGTGACTGCGAGGACGACGACCAGCTCCTGCTGGAGCGGGCTCTCCCCGCTCTCGCACTGGCCGTGGTCAGCGAACGAGCCGTCGCCGAGGCGACCCGCCTGACCCGCGACGCCATGCTCGTCGATCTGCTGAACCGCCCTGCCACCGATCCGGACGAACTGCGCCGGCGCATGCGCGTCGCCGGCCTCGAACCGTCACGTTCGCACTGTGTGCTGGTCGCCCTGCCCTGCGGCGACACCCCACCGGCCAGGAGAGACCTGGGTTCGCTGCCGTTGCCGATCGGCACGGTGATCGCCGCCGACGGACCGAGGCTCCTCGCGGTGGTGCCCACCGACGATGCCGCGTCCCTCGCCGCGGCCTGGGACAAGCACGGCGCGCAGACGGCGACGGTGGGCATCGCCGGTCCCACCTCGACCCCGATGGAGCTGGCGCGCTGCTATCACGAGGCGATCCAGACGGTGAACGCGCTCCTGACGCTCGACCAGCCCGGCACGGCCACCACCGCTCACCGGCTCGGCGTGTACCGGGTGCTCCTGCACCCGACCGGCCGAGCCGAACTGTCGGCGCAGTTCGACGCGTTGCTCGGCGACGTGGCCCGAGAACAGGAGCGGCGCGGCATGCCCCTGCTGGCCACCCTGAAGACGTATCTCGACCAGGGCAGGCGCGCCGCGCCGACCGCGAAACTGCTCGGCGTGCACGTCAACACGCTGTACCAGCGCCTCGGCATCCTCGACGCGGTCCTCGGCCCGGGCTGGCGGGAGCCGCCCCGGGCCGTGGATCTGCAGATCCTGCTGCGGGTCGTCCCCTGGGACCGCAAGCGGCACTGATCCGGGCGTCGCCGCGTCACACGGGCCGGACGACCGTCCCGGACGGCTGCCCGACGATCTCCCGTGCCCTCTGCCGCATCTCGACCTTGCGGATCTTGCCCGTGACGGTCATGGGGAACGCGTCGACGCAGTGCACGTACCGCGGGATCTTGTAGTGGGCGAGCCTGCCGGAGCAGAACTCCCGGACGGCGGCGGCGTCGAGCGGTGCCGCGCCCTCCCGCAGCCGTATCCAGGCCATCAGCTCCTCGCCGTACTTCTCGTCGGGCACTCCGATCACCTGGGCGTCGAGAACGTCGGGGTGGGTGTAGAGAAACTCCTCTATCTCCCGTGGGTAGATGTTCTCCCCGCCGCGGATGACCAGGTCCTTGATGCGCCCCGTGATGGCGAGGTAGCCGTCCTCGTCCATCACCCCGAGGTCGCCGGTGTGCATCCAGCCGCCGGCGTCGACGGCCTCGGCGGTCTTCTCCGGCTCGCCCCAGTAGCCGAGCATCACCGAGTACCCGCGGGTGCACAGTTCGCCGGACTGCCCGCGCGGCACCGTCTCCCCGGTCTCCAGGGAGACGATCTTCACCTCGACGTGCGGGTGCGCCCGCCCGACGGTGGAGACCCTCCGGTCCAGGGAGTCGTCGGCCGTGGTCTGCGTCGACGTCGGGGAGGTCTCGGTCATTCCGTAGCAGATCGCCATCTCGGGCGCCCACTTGGTGACCTGCTTCATCACTTCCACCGGGCACGGCGACCCCGCCATCACCCCGGTACGCACCGACGACAGGTCGTACGACGCGAAGTCCGGCACGTTCAGCAGCGCGATGAACATCGTGGGCACGCCGTACAGGGACGTGCACCGTTCCGCGGCGCAGGCCGCGAGCGTGGCGACCGGGTCGAAGACGGGGGCCGGGATGACGACGCAGGCTCCGTGCGAGGTGGCCGCGAGGTTGCCCAGGACCATGCCGAAGCAGTGGTAGAAGGGCACCGGGACACAGATCCGGTCCTCCTGGCTGTAGCCGAGCAACTCGCCCACGAAGTAACCGTTGTTGAGGATGTTGCGGTGTGAGAGCGTCGCGCCCTTCGGGAACCCGGTTGTTCCGGAGGTGTACTGGATGTTGATCGGGTCGTCGGGAGAGAGCCCGCCCTGCGCCTCGGCGAGCCGGTCCGGTGACGCCGCCCGGCCGCGATGCAGCAGCTCCGCCCACTCCTCGCCGCCCAGGTACACCGCGCGCTCCAGGCTCGGGCACCTCGGCGCGACCTCCTCGACCATCGCCGCGTAGTCGGCGGTCTTGAACGACGGGACGGCGAACAGCAGCCGGATCCCGGACTGGTCGAGGGCGTACGCCAGCTCATGGGACCGGTACGCGGGGTTGATGTTCACCAGGACGACGCCCGTCTTCGCGGTGGCGTACTGCACCATCACCCACTCCGCGCAGTTCGGAGCCCAGATCCCGACCCGGTCGCCGCGGGCGATCCCCGCCTCGAGCAGGGCCAGCGCCAGCGCGTCGACGTCGGCGCGGAGCTCGGCGTAGGTCCACCGTCTCCCGGTCGGCACGTCGACGAGGGCCTCGCGTCCGGGAAACAGCGCGACGATCCGGTCGAAGTCGTCGCCGATCGTCGTGTCCAGCAGCGGCTTCTCGGTGGAGCCCGTCGCGTGACTCAGCTCGGTGTCCATACTCGTTCTCCTTGGCCTCGGCATGTCGCCGCCTCCGTGTCCGCCGAGCCGAGGTGACGGGTGCCTGGCTCATGACGCCCCCTCGGCTCGGCGGGGTGCCTCGCCTTCGTCTCCGTCGCACGTCTCACCAGGGCGCGGGACTGCCCTTGAGCTGCTGCCAGTAGCGCCGGTGCGCGTGCCGCGCCCGCTCACTCGTCATGCCGGCGGGCAACTCCTTGTCCAGTGGGTCGGACAGCTCGGCGATGTCCCGCAGCGCGCCCGCCTGACAGGCCCGTTTGGTGAAGGCGTACTGCTCGAGGCAGTCCTCCGGCGTCAGCCCGGCCACCGCCACCGCCCGCTCCACCAGCTCGTCGTCGGCCACCAGCTCATGCACCATCCCCAGCGCATGCGCCTGGGCCGGACCGAAGATCTCCCCCAGCAGACAGGTACGGGCCGCCACCGGATCGCCCCAGGCGTAGGCGAGCATGCGCACGTACACGGCCGGCATCGGAATCCCGATCGGCACCTCGTTGAGCCCGAACCGCGCCCCCTCCGCCACCGACACCCGGTAGTCACAGACCGCCGCCGTGATCAGTCCCCCGGCGAACGCATGCCCGTTCACCGCCGCCACGGTCGGACGCGGATACGTGAACAGCCGCATGTTCGTCGCCCGGTAGTCCTGGAACCACGAGGCCACATCCGCCTCGTCACCGGCGAACAGCGGGAAGTGCTCTCCCAGGTCCAGGCCCGCCGAGAACCGCGCCCCCGTGCCGGTCAGCACCACGGGACACTCCGCGTGATCGCGCTCCAGGCGGTCGAACGCCTCATGCAGGTCGGCGAAGAAGGCGCGGTTCTGCGCGTTGACCGGATTGGTGGTCATCGTCACGACGGCGACACGACCGCGCCGCTCAATCGTCCAGCTCATATCCATTCCTTCGCTCACGAGGGTGGGGGAGTCGCCGTATCGGGCGCCACCGTGGGTTCTCAGACAGGTACGGACGGCGGACTGGGCGGCGGGGCGCGGCCGGATCCCGCGGATCTCCTGGCGCCCGCCCGCCTCGTCCACGCCGGGCCCGGACTCCGGACGCACGGTCGAGGACGAATCTCACCCCGTGCCCGGACCGGCCGGAACCTCCGAAGGTGGGTCGGAAGGGAGGCACCCACCTTGGTGGGTAGACCATTGCCGGACACGCGGACCCACGCCTAGCCTCACGATCGGACGACACAAGGAGGTGCGCCATGACCGTGCCGCTCACGCCGCAGCAGCCCATCGAGACACGGCTCCTCGCCCGCTCGCTCGCCGATTTCCGCACCCACAGCCGCATGGACATGGCGCTCGGCGGGCGGGTCCTGCCCGGGGCGGGCGCGTTGGAGATCACCGAACTGTGCGGAGCCCGCACCCGCTCCGCCGCCGGCCTCAGGGTCCGCGCCGGCGCCGGACTCGGCGGGAAAGCCCTCATGCTGGCCCGCCCCGTGTCCGTGAGCAGCTACCTCTCGGCGGAAGGCATCTCCCACATCTACGACCACGCCGTCCGGCCCGAGGCGCTCGAGACCATCGCCGTCCTCCCGATCGTGGTGGACCGGGTGCCGCGCCTCGTCGTCTACCTCGCCACCCGGGCCCAGGTGGGTCTCGGCGACCGCTGGTTCGACAGCTTCACCCCGCTGGTCCGCCGTCTGGAGCGGGACATCGCCGTCGACGACGAAGTACGCCGCCGGCTCGCCCTGATGCGGACCCAGGCCGTCGCCCCGGACCCGCCGGCGCTGAGCCAGGCCGATCTGCGGGACATCGCCCGGGAGTTGGCGGAACTGGCCGGGCAGATCGAGGACGACGCGCTGCGCGCGAGGGTCGAGGCCGTCCACCGTCGGTTCACCCCCGCAGCCGGCCTCTCCACCCTGGCGGTACCCGCCATGCTCAGGCCCCGGGAGATCGACGTACTCCAGAAGGTCGCCGAGGGACTCGGCAACCGCGAGATCGCCCAGGCGCTCGGCCTGCTGCCCAACACGGTCAAGTCGTACCTCAAGACCGCGATGCGCAAGCTCCACGCCCGCAACCGCGTACAAGCCATCCTCGTCGCCCGCGAGAGCGGCCTGATCCGCTGACGGCCACCGGCCTCGCACTCAGGGGCGGGCCGACGGGTGCGCCGCGCTCATGAGGTGGCCCGCAGCAGCAGCGCGTCTCCCTGGCCGCCGCCCCCGCACAGGGCCGCCACTCCCGTGCCGCCGCCGCGGCGGCGGAGTTCGAGGGCGAGCGACAGGATCAGCCGCGCCCCGCTCATCCCGACGGGATGGCCGAGGGCGATGGCGCCGCCGTTGACGTTGACCCGGTCGGGGTCGACGCCGAGATCGCGCACCGACTGCACCGCGATGCTCGCGAAGGCCTCGTTGATCTCCAGCAGGTCGAGGTCGGCGGGTGCGAGGCCGCCGGACCGGCTCAGCGCGTCGCGGACCGCGTTCGCCGGCTGCGGGAGCAGCGACGGTCCCGGGCCCGCGACGGTGCCGTACGCGCCGATCTCGGCCAGTGGCTCCACCCCGAGCCGCTCGGCGTGCTCGCGGCTGGTGACGACGAGGGCGCAGGCCCCGTCGGACAGCTGGGAGGAGGAGCCGGCGGTGATGGTTCCGTCCGGGGAGAAGGCCGGGCGCAGTCGCGCGAGGGACTCCGCGGTGGTGTCGGGACGCACCCCCTCGTCGGTGCGGACGGTGACGTCGCCGCCCCTGCCCGGCACCACCACCGGGACGATCTCCTCGGCCAGTCGGCCCGCGACGGCGGCCTCGGCGGCCAGCCGGTGCGAGCGGGCCGCGAAGGCGTCCTGTTCCTGGCGGGAGATGCCGAGTGCGGCCTGGTACCGCTCGGTGGCCGCGCCCATGGGAATGCCGTCGAAGGCGCAGACCAGGGCGTCGGCGTCGAGCGCGTCCGTCATGGCCGTCGTGCCGTACCTGAAGCCTCGGCGGGTGCCGGGGAGGAGGTGTGGGGCCAGGCTCATCGACTCCATCCCGCCTGCCACGACCACGTCGTGCTGTCCCGCGGTGACGAGGAGATCGGCGAGGGCCACCGCGTGCAGTCCGGAGAGGCAGAGCTTGTTGACGGTCGTGGCGGGCACGTGCAGCGGCAGTCCTGCGGCGTAGGCGGCCTGGCGGGCCGGATTGGGCCCCGCGCCTGCCTGGACGACGGTTCCCATGATGACGGCGTCCACCTGGTCGGCGGCGATGCCGGCGCGTTGGACCGCCGCTGCGACGGCGGCGGCGCCCAGTTGAGGAGCGGGCAGTCCGCAGAGCGCGCCGAGCAGCTTTCCGACGGGGGTTCTCGCCCCGCCGATGATGACGGATCCCGGCATGTTCTCTTCCTCCGTGACGCGGGTGATGCGGACGGTCCCGGGCCTGCCCGGGTCGGATGACCGGGCCGCCGCCCGCGACGACGCCCTGGCCGGTGACGGAGCCGGACTCGGGGACGGTCAAGAGGTGGACGGCGTTGCCGGCGGGCTCCGCACGCGTGGTCGAGGACGCATCTGACCTCGGGCACAGGCCGTCCGGGAACCTCCGAAGGTGGGTCCGGCACGGGACACCCGATTTGGTGGGTAGGGCATTGCCGGACATACCCGTACTGGCCTAGCCTCGAGGACGGACGGCACGAGGAGGTGCGCCATGACCGCCGTGCGTGCGCCGAAAACTCCGATCGAGGCGGTCCTCCTCGCCCGTCGGCCGGCGGCCTTCCGCAGGATCGGCCGGGTGGACCTGGCGTTCGGCGGGCGGGTCCAGCCCTGCACGGGCACGCTGGAGTCAAGACCGCCATGCGCAAGCTCCACGCCCGCAACCGCGTACACGCCATCCTCGTCGCCCGCGAGAGCGGCCTGATCCGGTAAGCGCCCGCGGGCCCGCGCATGCGGCGAGACCGCGTCCGGACCCCCTTGCCCGGTCCGTGACACCGGCCGCCGGCATCGCCCCTCCCCCTCACACGACGAGATCCGGCAGCCGCCGGGTGACCAGGTCGCGCGCGTCGGCCATGATCCGGTCGATGACGTCGGCGCAGCTCGCGACCTCGTCGACGAGGCCCTGCGCCTGGCTCGCCCACCACAGTCCGCCGTCCATGTCCCCCTTGCCCAGCACCTCCGCCCGCCCCCGCTGCCCCGACGCCAGGTGGGCGATGTCCCCGAACGTCGCGCCGGGGCGTCGGGAGATCTCGACGATCTCCTCGGAAACGCTGTTGCGGGCGACCCGGGCGGAATTGCGGAACTCCCGGAACACGATCTGGGTGGACCTCTCGTCGTTGGCGACGATCTGCCGTTTCACGTTCTCGTGTACGGGCGCCTCGGTCGTGGCCACGAAACGGGTTCCCATGTTCACGGCGGACGCGCCCAGCGCGAGCGCCGCGACCAGACCGGCCCCCGTGGCGAAGCCTCCCGACGCGATGACCGGGACGGTCAACCGGCGTGCGGCGGCGGGGATGAGTATCAGGCCGGGGACGTCGTCCTCCCCCGGGTGGCCGGCGCACTCGAAGCCGTCGATGCTCACCGCGTCGACACCCAGCTGCTCGGCCTTGATCGCGTGGCGCACGGCCACGGCCTTGTGGATCACCTTCACCCCGGCGGCCTTGAAAGCGGGCAGATGCGGCGCGGGGTTGCTTCCGGCCGTCTCGACGATCTTGACTCCGCCCTCGATGATCGCCTCGCGGTACTCGTCGTAGGGAACCGGGTTGATGGTGGGCAGGATGGTGAGGTTGACGCCGAACGGCTTGTCGGTCATCTCCTGGGTACGGGCGATCTCCTTGGCGAGATCCTCCGGTGTCGGCTGGGTGAGTGCCGTGAGGAAACCGAGCGCACCGGCATTCGCGACCGCCGAGATCAGCTCGGCCTTCCCGACCGCGGTCATCCCGCCGCAGACGACCGGGTGCTCGATGCCGAACGTCTCGGTGAACGCAGTCCTGAACATGGTGTCCCTTTCTTGACGTGAGGTGCTTCTTGATGTGGGGTGCCTGCGGATCCACGGCGGCGGACCGGGTGCCCGCTCGGGGACGAGCGGGCACCCGGGGTCGTGTCTCGTCTCCTGCTCAGCGGCGCGCCCCGCACCTGGCTGGCCGGGGCTGAGGGATGGCGAGCAGTCTGAGCCCGCCTCCCCGCTCGCGGGAACCTTCCAAAGTGGGTCGTACCTGCGGACAACCGTTCCTATGGACTGAGCGGGTGTGAGTCCTGTTGCCAGGATTGATGCTCAGCCGAGCGCCCCGAACGGTGTTGGGCGTTCTGGTTGCCCGCGTTCGCTCCGCGTCCGGCGCCGGCGGATCGTGTCTGCGGTCCGGGAATGCGGGGGCGGGTTTCCTCACGCCCAGAGATCTCCGGGCGGGCCTGGACGGTCCGATGCCCGCACTCACGGTGAAGTCGAGGTCTTCGACGGCGATCGCTTGGACGCCGCAGGCCTTGGCCCAGTGCAGCAGCCGGGTCAGGGCGTGGCGGACCTGGGCGAAGCGGCGCGGGTGGCCGGTCGGGGTGCCGTGGGGGTCGAGGCGCCGGGCGGCGAGGTGGTCGGCGTTCATGTCGACGCCGATCACGCCGTGCGCGAGGGCGGCGGCCAGGGGAACGGTGCGGGTCACCGGGATCTGCCAGGAGGCCGTCAGGTACCAGCGGTCTCGCTGCACGTCGAAGTGGATGCGGTGGGCGATGGCCGCGGTTGGCTCCCACCCGGTCCGCCCGCTCCTGCCCCCGGTGCGGGAAGCCGGCCCGGCAGTCCAGGTCTCGGTCCGGCACGGCGGTCAGCCGGCCGGACGCCCGACGAGGAGCGCGGCACGGGCCGTCCGCATGCACGTGTGGGCCGGTGAGGCCCCGGCGACCGGGCCCACGGTGCGCGCCGGAGCCGGGGCCGTGTTCGCGACGAGCCCCGGCCGCAGACCGAGAGCCGGCAACGCGGGACACGGCCGTGCCGCGTGCTGACCATGTGCCGACCCGGACCCGGAGATCATGCCTGTGAGCTGCGCGAACACCCGGTCATCGGAGTCTCCTCCGGAACAGGGCGTGTCATCGCTCGTTCCACGCCGCCTCGAGGAACCGTCGGGCCTCGGCGACGAGGAGACGGTCCTCCGGGGCGCTGCCGCCGAACATCCCGTGCGGCGCCGCCTCGAAGACGTGCAGTTCGGCCCGGACACCGGCCGCCAGCAGCTTCCGGTGCATGCGGGCGGTGTCCGAGAGCAGGAAGTCGCGGGTGCCGCTGAACAGGATCGTGGGCGGCCAGTCGTCGCCGATCTTCCCGAAGAGCGGCGAGAGACCGGGATCCGTGGGGTCGTGGCCGCCCGTGTACAGCTTCACGTTGTTCGTGAGCCCGGGGCCCTCGCCGGAAGGGTCGTTGACCATGGTGTCGCCGGAGAGGGTGAGGTCGACGCAGGGCGAGTTCAGGACGGCCGCGCAGGGCATCGGCAGTCCCTCCTCCTGGAGTCGCAGGAGCAGGGCGGCGGTGAGGTTTCCGCCGGCGGACAGTCCGCTGACCGCGATGGAGGCCGGGTCGTGGCTCTCCAGGAGGGCCCGGTAGGCGTCGAGGCAGTCGTCCAGGGCCGCGGGGAAGGGGTGGTCGGGCGGCATGTGGTAGTCGACGCTCCACACGGTGACTCCGTAGGCGCCCGCGACGAATCCCGTCGCCGCACGATTCGCCGCGCCGCCTCCGGTCGTGAACCCTCCGCCGTGCACGCTGAGCAGGACGCGCCGGTCGTCGGGGGCGAGACCCTCCGGGGTGCCGACGTGCACGACGGTGTTCGGCAGGTCGACGGTGTGGATCTCGACCGGAAGGCCCGTGTCGACGGCGCCCGTGGTGGCCAGCCCGATGGCGTCGGCGTACTCCGGTGCCGCGGTGGCCGCGACGATGACACGCCACGCCTCGATGTCGTCCGGTTCGGGCGCGGGAAACGGCGGGCGCGCCTTCACCATCGCCGTCCATGCCTGGGCTTCGGCGCTCAGCCCGTATCCGCTGTCGTGTTCCGTCGTCATGACGTCGCCACCTCTCCCGACCGTGCGACGCCGCCGAGCCAGGCCAGGCTCGGCTTCGGCTGCCGCTCGAAGGTGTCCCGGTCGACCGCGATGAGTCCGAACGTCGGCTCCCAGTGGCCCCACTCGTAGTTGTCGAGCGCGGTCCAGTGCAGGTAGCCGCGGACGTCGACGCCGTCGTCCATGGCGGCGGTGAGGTGGTGCAGGGCCTCGCTCGTGTAGGCGATACGGCGGGTGTCGTCGTCGGTGGCGATGCCGTTCTCGGTGACGAGAACCGGGACGCCGTCGGTGACCTTCCACGCGTGGCGCACCGCCATCCCCAGGGAGTCCGGCCGGTACGCGGTGCCGACGAGGGTGTTGTCGGGGTGCGGCGCGTGCGGCACGGGGCCGTTCTCGTCGACCTCCTGGGTGGAATAGGCCTGGACTCCGATGAAGTCGTCCCCCCTGGCGGCCTCCAGGTACAGATCCTCCCGGACGTAGCGCTCCTCGACGAGCCTCGCCTCGTGCTCCGGCTTCGCGGTGAGCGCCTGGTTGGCGACCGTCCAGCCGACCTTGGCGTCGGTCCGCTCCTTGAGGATCTCGCGTGCCGCGTCGTGGGCCCGCGCGAGACGGCGTCCGACCTCCGGGTCGGGCGGAGGCAGCACCATCTGTACGTCGCCTTCGATCGTCGGGCTCTGCCAGTCGCCCTCGCCCGCCTCGGCGGCCTTGATCATCGAGCCCATCATCGCCAGCATGTTCGGCTCGTTGATGGTGCAGACCCACTCGACGCCTTCGAGGACGGACGTCGCGGTGGTGACGTAGCTCGCGAAGCGGTCGATCGCGCTCTCGACCATCCAGGAGCCCTCGTCGGCGAACCACTTCGGGGTGGAGAAGTGCTGCAGCGTCACGACCGGTGTGAGACCCAGCCCGATCGCCGTGTCGATCATGCGGCGGTAGTGCGCGAGTTCCGCCTTCGAGAAGTGGCCGGGGATCGGTTCGATGCGCGCCCACTCGATGCCGAAGCGGTAGGCGTTCAGACCGGCGTCGGCCAGCAGTCGCATGTCCTCGCCGTAGCGGTGGTAGCTGTCGATCGCGTCCCCGCTGAGCGCCATGCCGGGAGTGACCTGCTCACGTGCCCACCAGTCACTGTTGACGTTGTTGCCCTCGATCTGGTGCGGAGCGGTGGATGCACCCCAGAGGAAATCGGGTGAAATGCGGCTCATGCTCTCCCTTTCGGACTTGTCTGTCTGTCACGTCGACAGGTCGTGGGCGTCGAGCCACTGGCTCATCGCCCGGGTGCCCCGGCGGAAGCCGCGGCCGTGGGGGTGGCTGAGGAATCCGTGCCAGGTGTTCTCGACGATCGCGTAGTCGACCGCGGAGCCGGCCGCCCGCAGCTCGGACGCGAACCGGGCGCCCGAGGCGCGAAGGCTGTCCCGGTCAGCGTCCATCACGAGCGTCGCCGGAAGTCCCGCGAGGTCGGCTCCCGTGGGGAACGCTCGCGGGAACAGGCCCTCGTCACCGACGTAGTTGAGCGTCATCCGGTCGTAGGACGCCGGTGTGAAGGCGATCTTCCCGGCGATTCCGGTCAGCCGCGAGCTCACCGACTCGGGGATCGGGGGCAACGTGGCATGGAACCCGCCGTACACGAGCGCGAGCCCGCACGGCTGTACGCCGGTCTCCTGCCGGAGGGCGACGGCCGCCGTCACGGCGAGATTGGCCCCGGCACTCGCCCCGCCGACGAACAGCCGGCCGGCCCCCGACGCCGCCCAGTCGACGATGACGGAGAGCACGTCGTCCGGCGCGGCGGGGTAGCGGTTCTCGGACGGTTGGAGCACGAGGCGCGAGGACCCGCCGATCTCACGCCAGCGGAGTGCGGGCGCCAGACGGTAGTCGACCGTGCGAACGGGCCGACCGGTGCCGGCGATCGCCTTCGCGACCGCGTGCGACTCCTTCTGGTCGAGACCGCCGTTCATCCATCCGCCGCCGTGGATCCACAGCAGTGGCACGGCGCCGTCTCGTGCGTCCTGCGGAAGGTACTCACGGATCGGTATCTCGCCGCCCCGCCCCTTGACCGTCCTGTCGACCGTGCGCACGGCGCTGCGGTGCGCGCGGGACGCCATTCTCGTCATCCCCGCTCCCTAGAAGCCGTTGGCGGCGTTGGCGCGGGCGAGGACGTCGTCCACCATGCCCGCGGGGAGCGCCGAGCCCGTCGTGCTGAGGAAGCGGCCGAAGGGCAGCGAATCCAGCATCGGTCCGTAGTCGGTCTCCTCGGCGCCCGAGAACTGCTCGAACATCGCCGCGAAGACCTCCTGGAAGGCGGGACCGGCGATGGGGTCCCGCAGGACCTCTCCGATCGACGAGTCCGGTCCCAGCCGGTATCGCGCGGTCTCCCCCTGGAGTTCGACGGTGCCGGAGAGACGGATGTCCCGGCTCGACGCGCCCACCGCGACGCGGTACTCGCCGCCCTCGACGAGCCAGCGCTGAAGTTCCTCGTCCCAGTACTCGAACTCCCGCCTGGGCACGGCGACTTCGACCTCACCGGACTGTCCCGGTGCGAGGTCGACGGCCCCGAACCCCACCAGCCACTGCGGCGCGCGGACGACCGCGGAACCGTCCCGCGACGCGTAGAGCTGGACGATCTCGCGGCCCGCCCGCTTACCGGTGTTGCGGACGGTGACGCGGACGGTGACGGTGTCGTCGTCCGCGTCGAGCGTGAGCGACTCGTGCGCGAAGGTCGTGTAGGACAGGCCGTGCCCGAACGGGAACGTGACGTCGATCGAGCGTGCGTCGTACCAGCGGTAGCCGACGAGGATTCCCTCGCCGTAGCGCACGTGCATCCGCTCGCCGGGGAAGTTCGTGAAGGACGGCGCGTCCTGGAGCCGGTCGGGGACGGTCTCCGTGAGGCGTCCGGAAGGGTTGACGACGCCGAACAGGACGTCCGCGAGCGCACTGCCGCCGGCCTGGCCGAGCAGCGCGCCGTCGAGAATGGCCGACGGCCCGGCGACGACGCGCGCGAGCCGCACGACGCCGCCGTGCGAGAGCACCACGACGGTGCGCGGCTGGACGGCGACCACCGCTTCGAGCAGGTCGAGCTGATCGGCCGGCAGGTCGATGTCGGCGCGGTCGGCGCCCTCGGTCTCCTGGCTGTCGAACAGGCCCAGGAAGACGACGGCCACGTCCGCCTCCGCCGCCGCCCGCACCGCGTCCGCCCGCAGCGCCGCCGGATCCGCCGCCGTCTGCTTGCCGGACTGCCCGTCGGACGGGAAACCCGCGGAGTAGGACACCTCGGCGTGAGCGGCACGGGCGCGGATCTCGTCGAGGGCCACGTCGACCCGGATCGCGTTCACATGCGAGCTGCCCCCGCCCTGGTAGCGCGGCCGGGCGGCGAACTCGCCGATGACGGCCAGGTGTTGGGCGGGGCCGAGGGGAAGGATCCCCTGGTCGTCGCGGAGCAGCACGATCGCCCGTGAGGCGACCTCGCGGGCGAGGTCATGGTGGTCCGCCGCGTCCCACGCGGTGTCCGGGCGGCGCGCCTCCGTGGCCTTGCGGGCCACGCGGGCGACGCGGGCGGCCGCCTCCGTGACGACGGCGGGGTCGAGACTGCCGTCGCGCACCGCGGCGACCACCTTGGCGTCGTCGAAGCCGTCGTTGCCGGGCATCTGGAGGTCGAGTCCGGCCGCGACCGCCGCCGGCCGATCGGCCACGGCGCCCCAGTCGGAGACCACCAGCCCCTCGAACCCCCACTGCTCGCGCAGCACCTCCGTGAGCAGCCACCGGTTCTGGGAGGCGTGCACGCCGTTGACGCGGTTGTAGGAGCACATCACCGTCCACGGCTGCGCCTCCTCGACCACCTTCTGGAACGCGCGGAGGTAGATCTCACGCAGCGGGCGCGGATCGATGTCGGCGCTCACCCGCATCCGGTCGGTCTCCTGGTTGTTGGCGGCGAAGTGCTTGAGCGACGCGCCCACGCCCGTGCTCTGCAGACCGGACACCCATGCGGAGCCGAGGACGCCCGAGACGAGCGGGTCCTCGGAGAAGTACTCGAAGTTCCGCCCTCCTCGGGGGTCACGCTTGATGTTCACGCCCGGCCCCAGCAGAAGCTGGATCCCCGCTGCCTGGCATTCGCGGCCGAGCGCCTCGCCCACGCGGAACGCCAGGGTGGGGTCCCAGGTCTGGCTCAGGGCCACCGCCGGCGGGAAGCAGGTCGCCGGGAGGCTTCCCGAGAGCGCGAGGTGGTCGGTGGCGCCCTCCTGCTTGCGCAGCCCGTGGGGTCCGTCCGTCATGAGGATCGACGGGATGCCGTCGACCGCCTTGGTGGTCCAGAAGTCCGCCCCGCTGCCGAGTCCGGCTTTCTGTTCCAGAGTCAGTTCGTCGAGAGAGTCGACGGCATCGAGGGAATCGAGGTCGTCAAGGTCATCGAGGGCGGAGGCGATTTCGGGCACGGTTCCCCTAGGGCGAATCGGTGATCGGCGGATCGGTTTGGCGGTGTGGGAGAGTGACAGGAGATCAGCGTCTTCGGACGGGAAGTATGGCGAGCGCTGCGAGCGCGACCAATCCGAACGCGACCACCCAGACGAATGTGTATCCGCCGGTGATCGACACGACCGTTCCGGCGAGGGCCGGTCCGAGAGCCTGGCCCAGATTGATGGCGAGGGCCGCCACCCCCAGGTCACGCCCGGCGGCGTTCGGGTCCGGCAATACGTCGATGACCAATGCCTGATCGATCGGAATATAGATTCCGAAGGCGAATCCGGCGACGATGGCCTGGACGAACAATGCGGCAACCGTCGCGGAGATCAGGGGAATTGCCATGGCCGCCGCCATGAGTACGGACGCGGCGAAGACGAAGGACTTCCGGCGCTTCAACCGGTCGGAGAGCGGGCCGGCGACGAGAATGGCGAGCACCGTGGCGGGCAATGCGCTCAAGGCGAGCAGCGGGACGAGTTTCGTGGCTTCCGCCACGCTGAGGGCGGGCTTCACATAACTCTGGAGCATGTACAGGCCGAGGGCCCCTGAGACTCCGTATCCGAAGGTGAGCAGTACGCGAGCCGTCCAGACCCAGAAGTAGTCCCGGGTGCGTACCGCGTAGGTGAAGCCGAGCAGGAACGACTTCCACTCGAATTTCGGTACATGAAGATCGAGCGAGGAGCGGTCCTTCACCCGCGTCACGAAGAGCACGGCGCACACCGCGACCAGTCCGGCGAAGACGAAGTAGCTGTTCAGACCGAGTGTCGAGAGGGCGGCGCCCGCGCCGACGCTCCCCAGCACGCCTCCCAGGAACGACCCGAAGCCGCCGATCGCCGACACTCCGCCACGCTGATCGTCCAGAATGCGGTCGGCGAGAGTCGCCCCCATGGGGGAGACCGCGGCGTTCAGTGCCACCGACGCGATGGCCCACAACACGACGAGGACGGCCACGGTCGGAGCGAAGCGGACCGCGACGAGGAATGCGGCACCGAGGAGTGCGCCGAGCAGAATCCATGGGGCACGCCGGCCGAGTCGGGTTCGGGTCCGGTCGGAGAAGACACCGATCAGCGGTTGCGCGACCATCGTCGCGATCAAACCGATGGAGGTGACAAACGCCAGGGATTCCGCCCGACTGGCGTCGAAATCGGTCAGGATCCCCAGCAGACGACTCTGCTCGGGCGTCGCTGACGCCGTTCCGGCGGCGATGGCGTTCTTGAGTGCCGTGAGCTTCTGAAGGTCTACGCCGGCATCGCCGCCCGTGAAGAACTTCGCGAACTCCAGGGATTGGACCTGATTGGGGAGCAGCAGTGCGCCGACTCCTCCCCAGATGCTCGAGAATGCGGCGAGCGCCAGTCCGTACCACAGCGCATAGCGTCGAAGCGCGCGACCACGAAGGTACTTCGGGGAGGTACCGGGTTCGGTCGGTTCGAGTACCTGGGCGGTCGAGTCGGGCTCGGTGGGTGACGGATCGCTTCCGGGCACGTGAGTGAAGGAAGGTGTTGCCATGAGTTACCCCAAAATCGCTCGTCGCTGAACGAAAGAAGTTCCTTCTGGTGCTCGGCACATGACTGATCGGGAAACGGCTCCCTCGATGGCCGGAAACAAAACAGTAAGCGTTACGGTTTCTGCCCGCAAGATCTCGTCGTCGAGTAATCTCGGGGCATGACCCGCCGCTCGTACCCCAAGGGGCTGGCGAAGCGCGAGGAGATCCTCGCCACCGCCCTCAAAGTGATCGCCGAACACGGCTTCGGCGGAGCCACCCTCCGCGAACTCGCCGAGGCGTCCAACCTGAGCATCACCGGACTCGTCCACCACTTCGGCACCAAGGAGCAGCTGCTCGTCGAGGTGCTGCGCCGGCGCGACGAGCTCGATGCGGACGCCTACGAGATGGACCGGCTTCCCGACACGGCAGACGCGATGATCGAGCGCCTCGCCGGTCTGGTCGATCGCAACGGCGCGGTTCCGGGGCTGGTGACGCTGTATACGAACCTCGCGGCAGACGCCGCGGCCCCCGACCACCCGGCTCACGCGTACTTCCGGGAGCGCTACGACCAGAGCCGAGACCTCGGCCGGGACTCCCTGAGCCACCTGCAGGAGCGCGGCGAACTCCCCGCAGGGATAGACCCCGGCGACCTCGCCCAACTCCTGATCGCCGCGGTGGACGGCCTTCAACTGCTCTGGCAGTACGACAACAGCATCGACATGACACGCGGCCTCAGGGCACTCGGCACCCTCCTGGAACTCGCCAACGAGAAAGAGCGCAGCAGCGCCGACAAGTGACCCTGGATTGCGGGGCCTTGTTCACCAGGTGCTTGTCGCTTGCGGTCGCGAAGGGGAGCCGGGCCGCGAGGGCATGTGAAGATCACGCCATTTACGCTTGTGCACATGGTTGAGCATCGAATGGTTGACGTGAACGGCGTTCGGCTGCACATCGCCGAACAGGGCGACGGCCCGCTGGTAGTGCTCCTGCACGGCTTCCCCGAGTCGTGGCACTCCTGGCACCACCAGTTCGGCCCGCTGGCCGATGCGGGCTTCCGCGTGGTCGCCCCCGACCAGCGTGGATACGGCCGCAGCGACCGTCCCGACGACGTCGACGCGTACTCCATCCTCCACCTGGTCGGCGACGTCGTCGGACTGATCCACGCCCTGGGCGAGGAGAAGGCGTACGTCGTCGGGCACGACTGGGGCGCGCCGGTCGCCTGGCACACCGCGCTGCTGCGACCGGACATGGTGCTCGGCGTGGCCGGCCTGAGCGTGCCGCCCCCCTTCCGGGGGACGCGGCCTCCGCTGCCCGCCATGGACGAGAGGTTCGACGGCCGCTTCTACTGGAACTACTTCAACCGCCCCGGCGTCGCCGACGCCGAGTTCGGGAAGGACCCCCGCACCGCCCTCCGGAAGTTCTTCTACGCCTTCTCCGGCGACGCCCCCGACGCCGCCGAGAAGAAGCAGCCGCTGGTCGACCCGGCGCAGGGCTGGCTCGCGGCCATGCAGGACCCCGAGGTGCTGCCCGAGTGGTTCACCGAGGACGATCTCGACACGCTCACCGAGAGCTTCTCCCAGGGCTTCACCGGGGCCCTCAACTGGTACCGCAACCTCGACCGCAACTGGGAACTCACCGCCCCCTGGCACGGCGCCGTCGTCACCCCGCCCGCCCTGTACATCTACGGCGAACTCGACGCCGTCCCCGCCTTCCCCGGCACCCCCGAACTCATCGAGACCCTCCCCGACCTCATGCCCAGCCTCTGGCGCAAGCCCCTCAAGCTGTCCGGCTGCGGTCACTGGACCCAGCAGGAACGCCCGGACGAGGTGAACACGGCGCTCATCGAATTCCTCGGAGCCCCCGCCCGGAGGCGGTCGACCGACGCATAAAAGAGCTGAGAGGACAAGGTCACAGTGAAGGAGAGGGCAAGGTCACAGCCGTGCCCCCTGCTGCTCCTTCGTGACTCTGGCCTAGCATCCGATCATGACGGTCATGCCCGACGACGGGCTCGAGCTGGCCGCCGCGTTCCCTGATGTGACCCACGAGCAGTGGCAAGGCCTCGTTGCAGGCGTGCTGCGCAAGTCGGGCAAGGACGTCGAGAGCGCCGCGGCCGAGGAAGCCCTGTCCACAACGCTGGAGGACGGGCTGCGCACCCGTCCCCTGTACACGGCGCAAGATGCCGCGCCCGACGCAGGCTTTCCCGGTTTCGCGCCGTTCGTGCGCGGCGGACGCGCCGAGGGGAACACCGTAGGCGGCTGGGACGTGCGGCAGCGGCACGCCGCGGCCGACCGCGACGCGGTGCTCGCGGACCTGGAGAACGGCGTCACCTCCCTGTGGCTGGTCGTCGGAGAGGGCGCCATCCCGGTGCCGTCGCTGGGCCGGGTCCTGGACGGCGTCTATCTCGACCTGGCGCCGGTCGTCCTCGACGCCGGGCCGGACCTCGAACCCGCCGCGGAGGAGTTGCTGCGGCTGTACGCGGAGCGGGGCGTCGCCAAGGAGGCGGCGCGCGGCAGTCTGGGCGGGGACCCGCTGGGCCACGAGGCCCGTACCGGGCAGGGGTACGAGTTCGCGGCCGTCGCCTCTCTCGCGCGGCGGTGCGCCGAGGAGTACCCGGGGCTGCGGGCGCTGACCGTGGACGCGCTGCCGTACCACGAGGCCGGCGGCTCGGCGGCGCAGGAGCTGGGCTGCTCGCTGGCGACCGCCGTCGCGTATCTGAGGGAGCTGACGGAGGCCGGGCTCAGCGCCGAACAGGCCTTCGGGCAGGTGGAGTTCCGGTACGCGGCGACCGCCGACCAGTTCCTGACGATCGCCAAGCTGCGCGCCGCGCGCCGGCTGTGGGCGAGGGTCGCGGAGGTCTGCGGGGCACCGGCGGCCGGGGCGCAGCTCCAGCACGCGGTGACCTCGCCGGTGATGATGTCGCGCCGCGACCCGTGGGTGAACATGCTGCGGACCACGATCGCCACCCTGGCCGCCGGTGCGGGCGGGGCCGAATCGGTCACCGTGCTGCCCTTCGACGACGCGCTCGGCCTGCCGGACGCGTTCGCCCGCCGTATCGCCCGTAACACCTCGACGATCCTCATCGAGGAGTCGCATCTGTCCCGGGTGATCGACCCGGCGGGCGGCTCCTGGTACGTGGAGCGGCTCACCGACGAACTCGCCCACGCGGGCTGGGAGTTCTTCCAGCGGATCGAGGGGCTCGGCGGCCAGGCCGCCGCCCTGCGGTCGCAGCGCCTCGGGCAGGAGCTCGCCGAGACCTGGCAGGCCCGCAGCGGCAAGCTGGCCAAGCGGCGCGAACCCGTCACCGGAGTCAGCGAGTTCCCGTTCCTCGCCGAGCGTCCGGTGGAGCGCCGGCCCGCGCCCGCGGCGCCGTCCGGCGGGCTGCCGCGGGTGCGGCGCGACGAGGCGTTCGAGGCGCTGCGCGCCCGCTCCGACGCCCACCTCGCCGCGACCGGCGCCCGGCCGCGCGTCTTCCTGGCCACGATCGGACCGGCCGCCGCCCACACCGGGCGGGCGACCTTCGCGTCGAACCTGTTCCAGGCGGGCGGCCTCGAACCCGTCACCACGGGCACGTTCGAGGAGAGCGGCGCCACGGAGGCCTGCCTGTGCTCCAGCGACGCGCTGTACGAGGAACAGGCGCAGGCGGAGGCGGAGCGGCTGAGGTCCGCGGGCGCCGCGCACGTGTTCCTCGCCGGCCGTCCCGGGCAGTACCCGGATGTCGACTCGTACGTCTTCGCGGGCTGTGACGCCGTCGCCGTGCTGTCCGCCGCCCTCGACCGCATGGGAGTGTCCTGATGGGAATCCCCGACTTCTCCGGCATCGACCTGGGGTCCCCGACCGCCGACGGCGGCGCCGACGAATGGCGTACGGCGCTCAAGCACGCGACGGGCGGCGGCGACCGCCTGTGGGAGACCCCCGAGGGCATCCCGGTCAAGGCCCTGTACACCGGGCAGGACCTGGAGGGCCTCGACTTCCTGGACACCTACCCGGGGACCGCCCCGTATCTGCGCGGCCCGTACCCGACGATGTACGTCAACCAGCCGTGGACGATCCGCCAGTACGCGGGCTTCTCCACCGCCGAGGAGTCCAACGCCTTCTACCGCCGCAACCTCGCCGCCGGTCAGAAGGGTCTGTCGGTCGCCTTCGACCTGCCCACGCACCGCGGCTACGACAGCGACCACCCGCGGGTGACCGGTGACGTCGGCATGGCGGGCGTGGCGATCGACTCGATCCTCGACATGCGGCAGCTCTTCGACGGCATCCCGCTCGACAAGATGACCGTGTCGATGACGATGAACGGCGCGGTGCTGCCCGTCCTGGCGCTCTACATCGTGGCGGCGGAGGAACAGGGCGTTCCGCCGGAGAAGTTGGCCGGGACCATCCAGAACGACATCCTCAAAGAGTTCATGGTCCGCAACACCTACATCTATCCGCCGAAGCCGTCGATGCGGATCATCTCCGACATCTTCGCCTTCACCTCGCAGCGGATGCCGCGCTACAACTCCATCTCGATCTCCGGGTACCACATCCAGGAGGCGGGCGCGACGGCCGACCTGGAGCTGGCGTACACCCTCGCCGACGGCGTGGAGTACATCCGGGCGGGCCGCGAAGCGGGCCTGGACGTGGACGCGTTCGCGCCCCGGCTGTCGTTCTTCTGGGCGATCGGCATGAACTTCTTCATGGAGGTCGCCAAGTTGCGGGCGGCCCGGCTGCTGTGGGCGAAGCTGGTGCGGCAGTTCGACCCGAAGAACTCCAAGTCGCTGTCCCTGCGCACCCATTCGCAGACCTCGGGTTGGTCGCTGACCGCGCAGGACGTGTTCAACAACGTGACCCGCACCTGTGTGGAGGCGATGGCCGCCACCCAGGGGCACACCCAGTCGCTGCACACCAACGCCCTCGACGAGGCGCTCGCGCTGCCGACCGACTTCTCCGCCCGTATCGCCCGCAACACCCAGTTGCTGATCCAGCAGGAGTCCGGCACGACGCGGGTCATCGACCCGTGGGGCGGCAGCGCCTACGTCGAGAAGCTGACGTACGACCTGGCCCGGCGGGCCTGGCAGCACATCGAGGAGGTCGAGGCGGCGGGCGGCATGGCCAAGGCCATCGACGCGGGCATCCCCAAGCTGCGCATCGAGGAGGCCGCGGCCCGCACCCAGGCCCGTATCGACTCGGGCCGTCAGCCGGTGATCGGCGTGAACAAGTACCGCGTCGAGACCGACGAGCAGATCGACGTCCTCAAGGTCGACAACTCCTCCGTACGCACCCAGCAGATCGAGAAGTTGCGGCGGCTGCGCGCGGAGCGCGACGAGCAGGCGTGCCAGGACTCGCTGGACGCGCTCACCCGGGCCGCCGGGGGCGAGGGCAACCTGCTGGAACTCGCGGTGAACGCCGCCCGCGCGAAGGCCACCGTGGGGGAGATCTCCGACGCCCTGGAGACGGTGTACGGGCGGCACTCGAGCCAGATCCGTACGATCTCCGGCGTGTACCGCAACGAAGCAGGCGAGTCCCCGAACGTGGAGCGCACCCGTTCCCTGGTGTCCGCGTTCGCGGAGGCCGAGGGCCGCCGCCCGCGCATCCTGGTCGCCAAGATGGGCCAGGACGGCCACGACCGCGGCCAGAAGGTGATCGCCACCGCCTTCGCCGACCTCGGCTTCGACGTCGACGTCGGCCCCCTCTTCCAGACCCCGGCCGAGGTCGCCCGCCAGGCCGTCGAGGCCGACGTCCACATCGTCGGCGTCTCCTCGCTGGCCGCCGGGCACCTCACGCTCGTCCCGGCGCTGCGCGAGCAGCTCGCCGCGGAGGGACGCGAGGACATCATGATCGTGGTCGGCGGGGTGATCCCGCCGCAGGACGTGCCCACCCTGCTGGAGATGGGCGCGGCGGCCGTCTTCCCGCCCGGGACGGTGATCCCGGACGCGGCCTACGACCTGGTCGAGCGCCTGGCCACCGACCTCGGCCACGACCTCTGAGCCCCATGGCGATCGACCTCGACACGTATGTGAAGGGCGTACTCGACGGGAAGCGGGCGCTGGTGGCCCGCGCCATCACGCTCGTCGAGTCGACGAGGCCCCAGCACCGGGCGCTGGCACAGGAGTTGCTGACCGGTCTGCTGCCGCACAGCGGGAAGGCGCGGCGGATCGGCATCAGCGGTGTACCCGGTGTGGGCAAGTCGACGTTCATCGACGCGTTCGGCACGCTGCTCACCTCGCTCGGGTTCCGGGTCGCGGTGCTCGCCGTCGACCCGTCGTCGAGCCGCACGGGCGGGTCGATCCTGGGCGACAAGACGCGGATGGAGCGCCTGGCCGTCGACCCGGCGGCCTTCGTCCGCCCCTCCCCCACGGCGGGCACGCTCGGCGGGGTGGCGAAGGCGACCCGCGAGTCGATCGTCGTGATGGAAGCGGCGGGTTACGACGTGGTGCTGGTGGAGACGGTCGGCGTCGGGCAGTCGGAGACGGCGGTGGCGAACATGGTCGACTCCTTCCTGCTGCTCACCCTCGCCCGCACCGGCGATCAGTTGCAGGGCATCAAGAAGGGCGTCCTGGAGCTGGCCGACGTGATCGCCGTCAACAAGGCCGACGGCCCGCACGAGCGCGACGCCCGCACCGCCGCACGCGAACTGGCGGGCGCCCTGCGGCTGATGCACGGCAAGGACGCGGCCTGGGCGCCGCCGGTGCTGAGTTGCAGCGCGCGGGAGTCGACCGGCCTGGACACCGTGTGGGAGCGCCTCGAACAGCACCGCGCCCTGCTGGACTCCACCGGCCGCCTCGCCGCCAAACGCCGTGACCAGCAGGTCGACTGGACCTGGTCGATGGTCCGTGACGAACTCCTCGACCGCCTGCGCACCGACCCGACGGTACGATCCCTCGCCCCCGCCCTCGAACAGCAGGTCAGGGACGGCGAGTTGACGGCCACCCTGGCCGCCGAACGCATCCTGGGCGCGTTCGGGGACTCCGGCACGGGCGTCGGGGCCGGCGAGACCGGCGGCGCGTAGCGGTCGGTCGCCCCCGCGGTGCTACCCGGGCGCCTCCTGCGTGCTGCCGGGTCCGGCGAGGCCGAGTTCGCGGTCGCCGAGGGGGGTGAAGAAGCGTGCCACGTCCGCGTCGGTGACCTCGGCGAGGGTGGCCGGTGACCAGCGCGGGTCGCGGTCCTTGTCGATGACCTGGGCGCGGATGCCCTCCACCAGGTCGGGGGCGGTCAGCGCCCGGCAGGAGACGCGGTACTCCTGGTCCAGCACGTTCTCCAGCGGGCCGAGCCGCCGCGCCCGGCGGACCGCGGCGAGGGTGACCTTGAGGGAGGTGGGCGACTTGGCGAGCACGGTCTCGGCGGCCTCCTTGGCCTCGCTGTCGCCGTGGTCGAGAAGACGCCCGACGATCTCCTCGACGGTGTCCGCGCCGTAGCAGGCGTCGATCCAGGGCCGAGCCGCGGCGAGCGCACCGGGCGGGGCCGGCCGTACGTACCGGTCGACAGCCACTCGTACCGGCTTGTGCGCGAGGTCCGCGACCAGCGGTGCCAGGGACTCGGACGGTACGAAGTGGTCGGCGAGGCCGCACAGCAGGGCGTCGGCCGCGCCGGCCGGGGCGCCGGTCAGCGCGAGGTGGGTGCCGAGTTCGCCGGGTGCGAGGGCCAGCAGGTAGGTGCCGCCGACGTCCGGCACGAAGCCGATGCCGGTCTCCGGCATGGCGATCCGCGACCGCTCGGTGGCGATCCGGACGCCGGCGTGCGCGGAGACGCCGACGCCGCCGCCCATCACGATGCCGTCCATGACGGCCACGTACGGCTTCGGGTAGCGGGCGATACGGGCGTTGAGCCGGTACTCGTCGCGCCAGAAGGCGGCGGACGCCGTGCCGTCGCCGTCGCGGGCGTCGTCGTGGATGGCGCGGATGTCTCCGCCCGCGCACAGGCCCCGCTCCCCCGCGCCGGTGAGGACGACGGTCTCGACGGCCGGGTCGTCCTCCCAGACCGTCAGGGCCTCGTCGATACGGCGGACCATGGTGTGGGTGAGGGCGTTGAGCGCCCTGGGACGGTTGAGGGTGAGGTACGCGGCGCGCCCCTCGGTACGCAGCAGTACGGAGTCGTCGGCGCCGTTCATCCGAACGCCTCCGTCAGGCCACGGGCCACAGTGACACGCATGATCTCGTCGGTTCCTTCCACTCGCCGATCACCCACACGACCATAGTTCCAGTCGGCGTCCAGTCGATGCCCACCCCCATGTATGGATCGGGACGTATCCGGACGCATGGCATGTGCTCTGGAGGGGAAGGCGCGTCTCGACGGGGTGTCTCCTGGCACCCGCGCCACCGACCCGCTTGATCGCCCGCATCCCACGGCGCGCAATACTGGGCTTCGTACGCCTTCGTACGCCTTCGCCTCGTCGTCCGCCCCGCCGCCCGCCCTCACGAATGGACTCACGCACATCGCCGCGACCGTTCCGCCCACGTCTCCCTCCACGGTGTGGCAGGCCCGTGGCCGCCACACCGGCCCCGCCGCGCCGGATGTCCTGCGCAAGAACCTCCAGGCACTCAAGGACGCCGAGACCGTCCAGGACTTCGTCGAGCTGCCCGACGCCGACACCCCTGTCGGGGAGACGGCCTTCGAAGCGCGGTGGCCGGTGGCGGAGGAGGTCACCGTCCGCGCCCGGCTCACGCTCGCCGAGTGGTCGGGCCGGGGCCAGGAGTGGACGCTGACGGCGGAGGCGGAGCAGCCGTGGGACCTGCGGTGGCCGTCGCCCGCCGCCATGTTCTGGCCCTGGGAGGCGGACTCCCTGTGGGGGCACGAGACCGTCACCGGTGAGCGGTTCCTCGACACCAACCCGCTCCCGGCGGACGAGAAGGAGCTGCGGCGCACGCTCCGGGGCGCCCTGCGGGACACGTGGAGCATCCACGTCGTCGTCCACGAGGCCATGACGCCCGACGAGGAGGGCCGCCGGTCGCTGGTCCCGCTGCTGCCGCCCGGCCTGCACCACCGGGTGATCGAGCACCGGGCGGCCCCGCACCAGTTGCGTACCGTGAACTGGGCCCTGAAGGAGTCCGGGGTGGAGGTGCCGCGCGGCGGTGCGCTGGTGCTGCCCGGCGTTCCCGCTCCCGCCGACTACGACGCCGCCGACTTCACGGTGCGCAGCGTGTTCCTGGACGGCACGCGTCCCACCGAGGTGCTGGACCCGGTACTGCGCTTCGCCGCCCTGCCCAGGCCGCTGCCGGAGGGCGGCGACGCCGCGCTCACCGTGCTGCGGGAGCAGTGGCAGTTGCTCACCCTTGAGGAGGAACTCGCGCGCGAACGCAAGCTCGTGGCGATGTACAAGGAGGCGCTGGAGGCGATGACGGAGTCCCGGGAGCTGTACCGGGAGGCCGCCGAACACGCCCATGAGGCCCTGGCCGCGGCTCGCGAGGCCGCCGCCCTGGCCGGTGAACCGCGACAGGCGTCGGCCAGGAAGAGCGGCTCCCCCTTCCGGCAACTGGGCCGGACCCTGGAACGCTTCAAGGAGTCGACCAAGAGCCTGCGGCCACTGTCGACGACGGCTACGACGGCTACGACGGCTACGACGACGGATTCCCCCGCTCCGGTCGAACCGCCGAAGCAGGACGACGACGACACCACCGGGACCGACCGGGGCTGACCGGGGCCGACCGGGACCGACGGGGAGACGGGGGCTGACGGGCCTGTTGGAGGCCCGCCAGCCTGGTGCCGGTCGGCTACCGCGCTCCTGCTACCGCGCCGCCGCCCGCTCGGGCGGTGCCGTGGCGGGCCGGCCGTCGGGTGCCCAGCAGGCTCACGAGGAGCGCGAGGAGCGCCGTCAGGACGGCGGCCGCGGCCGTCGGGGCGGCGAGCCACGGGACGGAGCAGGTGCCCCTCCCAGCGACACGCGACGTGACCCTGTCATTACCAGGGCCGTCCGGCACACTCCGCCACTCGGACGCGGCACCCGTGTGAGGTGTGTCCCGATGCGGTAATCCCGCCGGAACCGGGCATTCGGAGTCCGAAAGCGGGGAAATCGACCTATGGGAGGGCCCGTGGATGTGCCAACCACGCTCGTCGTCGTCGCGGCCGCGCTGGCCGTGGCCCTGTTCGCCGTGGCCGCGGCGGTGCTGGTGCGTCTGGTCCGGGCCCGCCGGGGCCTGACGCGGGCGGGGCTCCCCACCGGCCCGCGCTGGGTGTTCTGGGGCGCGGTCCTGTACTTCGTGCTCCCGGCCGACGTACTGCCGGATCCCGTCTACCTCGACGACATCGGCGTCCTCCTGCTGGCCCTGCGCTCCCTGCGCCGTGCGCCCGGCCAGGACCTCGGCCAGGAACCCGGTCACGCCCCCGATCGCCCCTCTGAGCACGTCCCCGACTGACCGCTCCGGAAGACGTTTTCACACCCGCTCGGCCCGATCTGCCCTGCTCCGCGCCCTGTTGGTCTCCCAACTCCCCGACGATCACGGAGAGTAGGGAAACCAACCACCCGTTCGATTCGTATAAGTGACTGAAGGTCACACCCATCCAGCATCACCGCAGCGGGCCCGAGTGACGTCGCACAGCGGCACCGCTTGATCGAGGCAGTACCGACGAGGGAGAGACGATGAAACCGTTCACGCTCAACTACGCACGCCCTGCGGCCGAGTTGGAGTTCGCCATTCCGTACGCCTATGACCCCGGACTGCAGTTGAACGTACTCTTCGACGGCCGGATCGCCGCTCGTGACCACGCCCTCCTGAGAGAACTCGCGACGACGACCTCGACGGCGGGCTCCAAGACCCACTTCGACGACTGAACCCGGGCCGACGAAGATGACGGTGCTCATCCTGACCTGCGAAGAGGACGTCACGGCGGACATGGTGGTCGTCCATCTGAACGCCGCCGGCGTCCCGGTCGTCCGGTTCGATCCGGCCGACCTCACCCATTCCGTCGCGCTCTCCGGCGAGTACGTGCACGGTGCCTTTCGGGGCCATCTGTCGTCCGCCGGGCGGCTGGTGAGCCTCGACGGGCTGCGGTCGGTGTGGATACGGCGGCCCGGCGCCACGGCGGCCCGGGCGCCCGAACCGTCCGCGTGGCTCACGGAGGAGGCCTCGCAGGCGCTGTACGGCATGCTCCGCGGCACCGAGGCGCGCTGGATGAACCATCCGGACGCGTCCCTGCGCGCCCGGCACAAGCCCTGGCAGCTACGGCTCGCGCAGCGCAGCGGGCTGCCCGTGCCGGCCACGCTCATCACGACGTTCCCGCAGGCGGCGCGCGAGTTCGCGGACCGCTACCCGGATCTGGTGGTCAAGCCGGTGTCCGGGGCGCATCCGCAGGATCCGCCGCGTGCGGTGCCCACCACCCGGGTCCCGCCGGGCGCCGACTTCGCCGCCGTCGCCTACGGTCCGACGCTGCTGCAGCGCCGGGTGGCCAAGCGGGCCGACATACGGCTGACCGCGGTCGGCGACCGGATCCTGGCCGCCCGCAAGGAGACGGCCCCCGGCGGCGACCCCGACGTGGTGGACGTACGCTTCGCGCCGTCCACCACACCGTGGCGCCCCGTCGACGTCCCGCCGCGCCTCGGCGAGGCCGTCCGGACGTATCTGCGGGAGGCCGAACTGACGTACGGCGCCTTCGACTTCGCGGAGGACGCGGATGGCACCTGGTGGTTCCTGGAGTGCAACCAGTCGGGGCAGTTCGGCTTCGTCGAGGTGGACACCGGCCAGCCGATCGCCCGGACCATCGCCGAGTGGCTGGCCGGGACACCCCCGGAGCACGGCGCCCGGCACGCCGACGCGTGCGGCTCCGCCGCCTCGTGAGGCACGCGGACGCGGCGGCGCTCGAAGGAGCACCGCCGCGCCGGATCCCGCTGCGAGCCGTCGTCCTCGGACGTCAGACGGCCAGCGACAGTCCGCTCTCCCCGTCCTTCGCGCCGTCCTTCGCGGGCGGCGACGCCGCGGAGTCGAGCAAGGCGTCCGCCGCGGCCACCGCCTCCCGGACGTCGGCCGTGCCCATCAGCACGCACAAGGTGTAGGTCACGTCCCGCAGTTCACGCGCCGTCTGCGGCCTTTCCCACTCCGCATGAGCGATCTTCAGCGTCGCGTACCGGGTCAGCAACGTCCTGGCGACCTTCGGGTCCGGAACGATCACGAGCGCCCCTCTCTCTGTTTGCGCTGCGTGTGCCCGGACGGGCGCGAATCATGCATGCCGGCCGGGCATGTCACCCACCAGGGGTCATGATCCGGCCACGCACCGTGACGCGACCTACCCGCATTTGACCGGGTCTGGTCCGGGAGACTCTCGTCCAGGCCCGTCCCGCCCCGCCCCGTCCGTCAGACGGCGGCGTCCAGTTCCGCGAGTTCTTCGGGCGTGAGGACGAGGTCCGTCGCGGCGAGGGAGTCGAGGATCGTCTCCGGGCGGCTCGCGCCCGGGATCGGTACGACGACCGGCGACTTGGCCAGCATCCAGGCCAGGCACACGCGTTGCGGGCTCACCCCGTGGGCCTCGGCGACGTGGGCGAACGGCGCGTAGGAGGAGCCCAGTTCGCGGGCGCGGGAGATGCCGCCGAGCGGGCTCCACGGCAGGAACGCGATGCCGAGCTCGTCGCACAGCCGCAGTTCGGGCTCGCTGGAGCGGAAGGCCGGGGAGAACTGGTTCTGCACGGCGACCAGTCGGCCGCCGAGGATGTCGTCGGCCTGCCTGATCTGCTCGGGGTCGGCGTTGGAGATGCCGGCCGCGCGGATCTTGCCCTCGTCCAGCAGTTCCCGCACCGCGCCGACGGAGTCCGCGTAGGGGATGCGCGGGTCGGGGCGGTGGAACTGGTACAGGCCGATCGCCTCGACGCCGAGCCGGCGCAGCGACGCCTCACAGGCCGCCCTGAGGTGCCCGGGGCTGCCGTCCTGGGTCCAACTGCCGTCGCCGGGGCGCAGATGGCCGCCCTTGGTGGCGACCAGGACGTCCGCGCCCCGGTCGTGGCCGGCGAGGGCCTTGGCGATCAGGGTCTCGTTGTGGCCGACGTCGTCGGCGTGCAGGTGGTAGGCGTCCGCGGTGTCGATCAGCGTCACGCCCGCGTCCAGCGCGGCGTGCAGGGTGGCGAGGGAGCGTGCCTCGTCCGGCCGCCCTTCGATCGACATGGGCATGGCGCCCAGGCCGATCGCGCTGACGTCCACGTCCCCGATACGGCGGGTCTCCATGTGCGCGTGACCTCTCTCGAAGGTGGTGCGGGCTCGAAGGTGGTGCGGGAGCGGGGAAGTCCGGTGCCTCGGAAGGTAATCGCGGCGCGTCGCACCGGACGCACTCCACCCTCACCCGGCCGTCGGCCGTGGGTCCAATGGAAGAATCCGAACGCATTCAGCAGCGTGGGAGCTGAATCGTGGTGCGGGCCGGTGCGGGTGCCGCGAACTATTGTCGGACCGGTGAACCCGCGTACCTCGACGCCGGGGGCGACGTCCCGGAGGCGGCCCGCCGGCTGGTCGTGCACGCCAACACGCTCCGTTACCGGCTGGGCCGGGTCCGGGAGCGGTACGGCGTGGACCTGGACGATCCCGACACCCGGCTGCTGCTGACTCTCGCGGTGCGGATGGCGACGCCTGACGTGTGAACCCTTGTGCGTGGACACGAAGGTTCCGGTTGTCTTTGTGCGGGCCGCCGAAGACGGGCGCACCCCGCACGGGTGACTCTGGAGAGGTACCGCCGCTTCTGCCGTCCCGCAGCGAAGGAGAACAGACGTGTCGCTCCCCACCGAGAACCTCGCGCTCACCGTCCGGCAGGCCGTCGCGGACGGGCTGGTCGGGGAGGGCCGGCCGCTGGCCGGCTTCGTCGACGTCCAGGGTGTGCGCGACAGCGTCGCCGGGCTGCACGAGGCGTTCGCGCGGGTGCCGGACGTCCTGCACACCTTCGCCGCCAAGGCCTGTTCGCTGGTGCCCGTGCTGCGGCTGCTGGCCGACGCCGGAATGGGCTGCGAGGTGGCGAGCCCCGGGGAACTGCGGCTGGCGCTGGACGCGGGGTTCGCGCCGGCGCGCATCGTGCTGGACTCGCCGGCCAAGACCCGGCAGGAGATCCGCGAGGCCCTCGCCCTGGGGGTCGCGCTCAACGCGGACAACCTCGACGAGCTCGACCGGATCGACGCGCTGCGGCCCGAGGACTGCGCGTCCGTGCTCGGGCTGCGGGTCAACCCGCAGGTCGGCGGCGGGTCCATCGGCGCGATGAGCACGGCGACCGCGCACTCCAAGTTCGGGGTGGCGCTGCGCGACCCCGGGGCCCGCGCCCGGGTCGTCGAGGCGTTCTCGCGGCGGCACTGGCTGACCCGGCTGCACGCGCACGTCGGCTCCCAGGGCTGCCCGCTGTCCCTGATCGCGGAGGGCCTCGCGGCGACGCACCGGCTCGCCGAGGAGATCAACGCGTACGTCGGCCGCCGCCAGGTGACCAGCCTCGACCTGGGCGGCGGGCTGCCGGTGAACTTCGCCGACGACACGGTCACGCCCACGTACGCCGAGTACGTCGCCGCGCTGACGGCGGCGGAGCCGGCGCTGCTGGACGGCCGCTACCAGGTGGTCACCGAGTTCGGGCGCTCCCTGATCGCCAAGAACGGCTTCACGGCGGCGGTCGTCGAGTACGTCAAGGACGCCGGCGGACGGCGGGTCGCCCTCACCCACGCCGGCGGCCAGGTCGCCACCCGTACCGTCTTCATGCCGCAGGCCTGGCCGCTGCGGGTGTCCGCGTTCGGCCCGGACGGCACGCCCAAGCGGACGCCGCTCGTGCGGCAGGACGTCGCCGGGCCGCTCTGCTTCGCCGGGGACGTGGTGGCGCACGACCGGCCGCTGCCCGCGCTCGCCGAGGGGGATGTCGTCGTGCTGCACGACACGGGCGGGTACTACTTCTCGGCGCACTGGTCGTACAACAGCCTGCCGAGGCCCGCCGTGTACGGGTATCTGCTCGACGCCGGTCGCGTCACGTTCGCCACGATCCGGTCCGCGCAGACGGTGCGGGAGATCTCCGCGGAGAGCGGCCTCGCCCATGCGGACGCCCTGCTCACGGGCTTCGCCGCCCCGGCCCGCCCCTGACTTCGGGGGTGTTCTCCGCGCGGTCCGTGTGCGAGGCTCGCCCGGGTCGGGAAGAGTTCGCCACGTCAGCGTGTCAGGGAGAGTCAGCGGTATGCGCATCGGTCTGCTCGGTACCGGGCCTTGGGCCCAGATGATGCACGCGCCCGTCCTCGCGGCGCACGACGCGCTGGACTTCGTCGGCGTGTGGGGGCGGCGCCCGGAGGCCGCGAAGGAACTGGCCGACCGGCACGGGACCCGGGCCTACGACGACGTCGACGCCCTGTTCGCGGACGTGGACGCGGTGGCCGTCGCCCTGCCGCCGGACGTCCAGGCACAGCTCGCGGTGCGGGCCGCCGGGGCGGGCTGTCATCTGCTGCTCGACAAGCCCGTCGCCACGACGCCGGCGGGCGGGCGGGCCGTGGTGCGGGCGGCCGAGGAGGCGGGGGTCGCCTCCGTCGTCTTCTTCACGACCCGGTTCGTGCCCGAGGCCGGTGCCTGGATCGCCGAACAGGCGGCCACCGCAGGGTGGTTCACGGGACACGCCCAGTGGCTGGGGAACGTCTTCCACGGTGAGAGCGACCACCCGTTCGCCACGCCCTGGCGCGGGGAGAAGGGCGCCCTGTGGGACGTCGGTCCGCACGCGCTGTCCGTGCTGCTGCCGGTCCTCGGCGACGTCCGCCGGGTGACGGCGGCGGCCCACGGCCCCGGCGACACGGTCCACGTGGTCCTGGACCATGTCACCGGCGCGTCCAGCACCATGACACTCAGCCTGACGGCCCCGCCTGCGGCGACGGGCGCGACCCTGGAACTCCGCGGCACGGCAGGGGTGACCCAGCTCCCCCAGTCCGGCGCGGACGCGGCCACCGCCTTCACCCACGCAGCGGACGCCCTCCTCACCGCGGCCGAGGGCGGCCCCCCACACCCCTGCGACGCCGCCTTCGGCCTCCGCGTCACCGAACTACTGGCCGACGCGGAGGCCCTGTTGGAGGGCGGGGCTGTCGGCGAGGCGTGACCGTCGGTCGTCAGCCGAGTTCGAAGTTCACCCGTTCCCGGACGATCGGGTAGCCGGCCTTCGTGAAGTGGGCCGCCATGGGGAAGTTGCCCTGGTCGGTGGCGGCGGCGATGAACTCGGCGCCGTGGGCGGCCAGGTAGTGGGTGCATTCGGCGAGGAGGTCGTAGGCGTAGCCGTGGCCCCGGTGCTGCGGCAGGACGCCGATGAAGCCGACGCAGGGGCCTGAGGGGTTGTGGGCCGGGATGTGCAGGCCGGCCAGTTCGCCTTCGGGGGTGCGGGCTATCTGCCACCACTCGCGTGGGGACGGGCACCAGCGGAAGAAGTCCAGCTCCTCCTGAGCGGCCTGGTCGAGGCCGCCCTCCTTGACGGCCTTGCGGGCGTGGGCGTCGAGGGTGTCGGAGTGGATGCGGCGCAGGGCGTCGAAGAAGACGGCGTCGTCGGGTTCGGGGGCGAACCGCAGGCGTCCGGGGCGTTCGGGAAGCCCGCACTCCGGGGTCCAACGGTAGACGAAGCGTTCCACCAGCGGGGTCTGGCCGGCCGCGCGGGCCGCGGCGTGCCGGGCCTCCGCGGCGGCCCGCATGACGGGATCCTCGCGCCAGCCGCCGGGCATCACCAGGTCCAGGCCGACCTGCCAGGGCGCGGTGCGCAGGAGTTCGGCGGCGGCCTCCTCCTCGCCGTCGGCGAAGTCGAACCACTCGACGACGAGGGGTTCGGTGTCGTCGGGTCCGCCCCACCAGACGGCGCGGGCGACGACCCGGCCGTCGCGCAGGGCGACGCGCTTCCAGTCCGGGCGGTAGGTGACTCTGCCGAACGCCTCGGCGGCGCGCAGCGGGTCGGGCAGGGTGTCGAAGAGTTGGACGTCGCTCTCGTCGAGAGCGCGGATGACCAGATCGGTCACGGATTCCTCCGGGTCGCATACGGCGTGATGCGCTCCCGGGCGTCGGACGAACGTCAGACGTGGCACGCCGGGGTCACGGGGTGGGAGCGCGGGATGACGGTGGATCGCATGGCGCTCGCCTCCTTCCGTGGGTTTCCGGGCGTGCGGTCACACGATAGGGAGTGGCCGGCGATCACGTCCAACGGTTTTTCGGCGTGCGGCGGCCGGTACCGGGGTGGAGCGTGGGCATGTGAGACGACCGGAGGGCGAGCGGCGGGGCTGGCTGCGGGGCGCGCCGCCGCCCCGCTGGGTGCGGGCGCTGCCGCTGGCGCTGATCGCGGGCGTGTGCGTGGCCACCCAGATCAGCAGCAAGCCGCTCGCCATCGGCTTCCTGCTGGGCGCCATCCCGCCGCTCGCCGTGCTGTCGTACGGTCCCGTGGCGACCGGAGTGCTCGGCGCGGCCGTGGTCGTGATGCTGAACGTGCCCGCGTTCCGGCTCGACCAGCCGGGCGAGGCCGACCTGTTGACGACGGTTTTCGTCGCCGTGCTCAGCGTGTTCGTGTCGTTCGTGCGCAGCCGCCGGGACGTACAGCTCGACCTCGAGCGCACGATCGCCGAGGCCGCCCAGAACGCCCTGGTGCCGCCGGTGCCCGAGCGGGTCGGCCCGGTGCGCTGCGCGGGTCTGTACCGGGCGGCGCAGGCCGGGACACTGGTCGGCGGCGACTTCTTCGACGTACGCACGAGCGCCCACGGGGTGCGGGCGGTGCTGGGCGATGTGCAGGGGCACGGGCTGGCGGCGGTGGCGACGGTGGCCTCGCTGCTGGGCGCGTTCCGGGAGGCGGTGCTCGACCAGCCGGCCCTGGAGGCGGTGGCCGCCCGTCTCGACCGGCGGCTGGTGGTGGACTCGGCGCGGGACGCGCACGCCGAGCTGTTCGCGACGGCCGTCCTGCTGGAGTTCACCCCGGGCGCGGACGCCGTCCGCATCGTCGTGTGCGGGCATCCGCCGCCGGTGCTGCTGCGCGACGGCACGGCCACCGAGGTGGACGTCGTCCCGTGGACGCCCCTGGGGCTCGGCCTCCTGGAGGGCGCCCCGCTCACCGCCCACGTCCTGCCGCTGCGCCCCGGCGACCGCCTCTTCCTGGCCTCCGACGGCGTCTCGGAGGCCAGGGACGCCTCCGGCGACTTCTACCCCCTCCTCGACCGGCTGCCCGCGCTCGCCGCCGACGCCGGCTCCGACGGCGACCTGGCGACGACGGCCGACCGCGTGTGGACGGACGTCCTGCGCCACTGCCCGGCCGTCCGCGACGACGTCACGATGCTCGTCCTCGCGCCGGCCCCTCCGCACCATCCGCACCATCCGCATCCTCCGCAGACGCGCTGAGGGAGTCCGGCTCCCCCTCCGTGTCGATGTGCGGCAGCATCCGGTCCAGCCAGTGCGGCGTCCACCAGGCTTGCTTTCCCAGCAGCGTCATCACGGCGGGCACCATGAGCAGGCGGACGACGGTCGCGTCGATCAGCACGCTCACCGCGAGGCCCAGGCCCAGCATCTTGACGACGATGTTGTCGCTGATGATGAACGCCGCGAACACGCTCACCATGATCAGGGCGGCGCAGGTGATGACCCGGGCGGTGATCTCCAGCGCGTGGGCGACTGAGGCCTTGGCGTCGCCGGTGCGCAGCCAGGCCTCGTGGACGCGGGAGAGCAGGAAGATCTCGTAGTCCATGCTCAGCCCGAAGATGATCGCGAACATCATCATCGGCACATAGCTCTCGATGGGCACCTTGCCCGCCACGCCCAGCGCGGGGCCGCCCCAGCCCCACTGGAAGACGGCGACGACGACACCGTAGGAGGCCGTGATCGACAGGACGTTGAGGACGGCGGCCTTGACCGCGACGAGGAGGCCGCGGAAGACGGCGAGGATGATCAGGAAGGCCAGGGCGACGACGACCCCGATGATCAGGGGCAGCCGGCTCGCGACGATGTCCCGGAAGTCGACCTGCGCGGCCGTGGTGCCGGTGACGTATCCGTGCGCGTCGGTGCCGGACACCGCGTCGGGGAGGGTGTCGTCGACGAGACGGTTGGTCAGGTCGGTGGTGGTGGCGCTCTGCGGGGACTGCTTCGAGTAGACGGTGGCGAGCAGGACGTCGCCGTCCTGGGTGGGCGTCAGCGCGGTGACCGTGGACGCGCCGGACACCGCGTTCAGGGTCTTCTGGGCCTGGGCGGAGAGGTCGGAGCGCTGGTCGGCGGGGACGGAGGTCTGGTCGATGACGACGGTGAGGGGGCCGTTGGAGCCGGGGCCGAAGGCGTCGGTCATCAGGTCGTAGGCGCGCCGGTCGGTGAAGGACTTCGGGTCGGCGCCGTCGCCGATGTGGCCGAGCTGGATCGAGAAGACGGGGATGGCGAGGACCGCGATGACGGCGACGCCCGCGCCCAGATACCACCAGGGCCGGTGTTCGACGCGCTGTGCGTAGCGGTGCCAGGTGCCGTGCGGGACGGCGCCCGGGGCGGCGTCGGTCTCGGCGACGGGCTTGCGCACGTGGTAGCGGTCCATCCGGCGGCCGATGAGCCCGAGGAAGGCCGGGACGAGGGTGAGCGCGCCGAGGACCGCGGTGACCACGGTGACGGCGGCGGCGACGCCGAGTTTGCCGATGAAGGACACCCCGGACGCGTAGAGGCCGGCCAGGGCGATGATCACGGTGGTGCCGGAGACGAGGACGGCGCGCCCGCTGGTGGCGGTGGCGTGCCCGGCGGCCCGCACCGGATCCGCGCCGTCCATGAGGCTCTGCCGGTGACGGGTGATCAGGAACAGGGCGTAGTCGATGCCGACGCCCAGGCCGATCATCGTCGCGAGGGTCGGTGAGACGGTCGCGAAGGTGAAGGCGGCGGCGAGCAGACCGAGGCAGGCGAGTCCGCCGATGACGCTGATCAGCGCGGTCAGCAGGGGCAGTCCGGCGGCGATGACACTGCCGAAGCCGACGAGCAGGACGACGATGGCGACCGCGAAGCCGATGAGTTCGCTGATCCGGTCGTCCGCGGCGGGCCGGGCCAGTTCGCCGAGCGGTCCGCCGTACTCGACGTCGGCGCCGGCCGCCCGCAGCGGCTGGACGGCGTGGTCGACGCCGTCCAGGTAGCCGTCGCCGAGGGTGGAGGGCTGGACGTCGAAGCGGACCGTGATGTAACCGGTCTTCCCGTCGGTGGAGACGGGTCCGACCTTGGACGCGGTCTGCGACAGCGGGTTCTGGACGGACAGCACATGGGGCAGTTTCTGCAGGTCACCGACGGTGGTGGACATCTGCGAGCTCAGCGCGGTCAGCGCCTGCTTGTCGTCGTGCAGCACGATCTGGCTGCCGTAGCCGCCGGCCTGCGGATCGTGCTTCTTCAGCACGTCCAGCCCCTTCTGGGACTGCACGCCCGGCAGCGAGAAGTTGTCCTCGTAGGTCCCGCCGTAGGAGTGGTTGAGCACCTGGAGGGCGACCAGCGCCACCAGCCAGGCGACGATGACGATCACGAAGTGGCGGGCGCACCAGGCGCCGAGCCTTCGCAGTCCCCCGGGTCGTGGTTCGCCCGCACTGGTGGGTTCCATGAGCTGCGCCTTCCCTGCCGCGCGTGTGCCGCGTGAGCGGTTCGGACGCCCCGATACAGCCCATTAGACGCCCGCCTGATCACTCCGGCATCTCGGCCGGCGGCCGGTGCGCGGCCCCTTCCGGACACGGCGCCCGTCCCGCGCCCGGCCCGCGCCCGGCCCCTTCCGGATGCAGGGTGCGCGCCCAGGATGAATGGTGTTAGTGGACCCGTTGTGAGCCCCGATGTGCGCAGCGGGCCGTAGCCGCCACCGGACCCGAGGAGCCAGCCCATGTCGACGTCACAGCCCGGCGCGTCCCGGCCGTCCCCGGACCGCGCCACCCCGGACCACCTGCTCCACACCCGCACCGGCACAGAGGTGTCACCGGAGGACATGGTCCTCGTCACCGGCCGGGACCTCACCCCCCGCAACCTCGAGTGGGCCCGCCGCAAGCTCGCCGAGGAGGGCCCCGGCGCGATCGAGAAACTGCTGCCGTAGCCCGAGGCTTGTGGTGCCCGCCCCGCCGGAGTCCGACGCTGAGGCGAATTCCGTCCGGGCGACCCGGACCACGTGAGTCCGTGCCGGGGACCAGGGATGCTGTCGGCCGCGAATGTGACACATCCCCCCTCAAGTGTCACATTCGCGGAACTGGTACCCCCCGTGGATGCGCCAACAGCATCGAGTCCTCCCGGGACCTCCGACGAGGCGGGCGAACCCGCCGCGCACGAGGCTCGCGGTCCTCGCCGCGGTGGGGTTTCGGGGTGCGGCCCTGACCCGAGACGGCCGCCATGGGGGTGCGTCAGGACGGTGTCCGCGCCAGCACCAGGGCGAGGACCGGGGCAGTCACGGCCGCCACGTACAGAAGGAGACCGGTGACCGCCTTCACGAGCAGCCCCCGGCGCGGTGGCAGGAGCAGCGGCAGCGGGGCACGAGCAGGATGCCCGTGGAGTGCGGCAGCGGCACGTCCTTCGTCTGACGGCACCACGCGTGCATGTCCTCGAGCGCGCAGTAGCGCAGGACACCCTCCTGCTCCAGCTTCCCGGCCGCCCGCTCGACCTCGGGGACGAGCAGCTCCAGGTGCCCGCGCACGACCCGCGTCAGCTTGCCCAGCTCGGCGCCGGCCAGGCCCAGGGCGACGGCGTCGGGGTCCAGCAGGATCCCCACGGTCTCCCGCATCGTCGCGATGTCGGGCGGAGGTGCCAGGACGAGCCCTGTCTCAGCCAGGGCTCGGGTTGTACGGTTCGTCATGTCGGCGCTCCTACGCTGCGTTGGCCATTCCCCGGGGCCGTTACCGCGGCCCGCGGGGTCTTACCGGCCGCCCCCGACGCGGTCCGCGCTGCTGCCCCTTGCCGGCATCCGCATGTGCGCATGAGCCAGACAGCGAACAGCCGCGCAAAACGACCTGTCCTGCCGCGCGCAGACGTCTGTTGACTGCTCCGCAGTCGAAGCAGGCCATCCCATGCAGTCGGATGACGCTCACGTCGCTCTGGACGACTTGCGGTGTGAGCGGAGGCGCGTCGGGCATCCCCGCTCCCATCTGCTGAGTCCTACGCGTGCAACAGATGGTGGGGGTGCAGCAACGCCACAAGTACCCCTGTGAGGGGTAGCTGGGGCAGTGAGGTCAGGTGGCGGAGCACCACTCGGCGAAGTTGGTCAACGACTCCGAATCGGCGCGCTTGAGGCGTCGGAGGGTTGCAGCGTCCTCACGGACCGCGAAGGCGCGGCGTCGATGGCCTGCTCAAGGGCGCGCAGACCAGGGGCGTGGGCTCGCGCGGCGAAGAACGTCTCGGTACGCACGTACGCGACGGATGCGGCCAGGAGCGGGTCTTCGGCTTCGGGGGCGATCCATCGCATGAGGTCGATCAAGCGTGCGGACAGGTCTCTGGCTCCGAACTTGTAGGCGACGGCGTCGGCGGACCGGTACGCGCTCACCATGAGCTTGGCCAGCTCGGCCCGCCCATGGGCGGGGGCTTGGTGGAAGGCGCAGGCGAGTTCGCCGAGAAGGACGGGGAGCTGGCGGACGATACGCGTGTACTGGGCGGCCAGCCTCCATTGGGCGGCTGCCTCGACGGCAAGGCGCAGCTCGTGCGCGGGCCGGACGGCGATGTCTTCGGGGATGTCATAGGCCGCGAGGGCTGCGGACAGCGCGGGGAGACTTTCGTGGACCGGCGTGTGTGCGGGGTCGCGGTCGGACCGCAGGCGGGAGGGGTCCACACCGAGCGCTGCCGCGATGGCTTCCAAGGTGGCGTCGCCAGGCCGGCGCTCGCCCTGCTCGATCTTGCGGATGGCGCCCACGGACAGACATGCGGCGACGGCCAGTTGCTGCTGTGTCAGCTTGGGGCGCATGACGCTGCGGTAGTAGGCGATGCGTGCACCTACACCGCCTCGGGTGTGTGCGGGCATACTGGCTCCAGGTTCGGTGCGTCCACTCCGAACCGTACTCGCGCGCAGACGCCGCCGTGCACGGCGACGGCCCCACCAACCTTGGGGTTCGTGGGGCCGGTTGGCACCAGTCAGCGGCCAACGAGAGCGATGAGCTGGGTGAGGTCGTCCACGCGCCAGTCCGCCGTCTCAGTGACGTCGGGATCATCGGCCCACAGGTGTCCCCACGGGCCACGGCGCAGGTGCGCCACCCTCAGCCCGGCCGCTTTCGCGGGGAAGACGTCGTTGGCGGGGTGGTCGCCGACGTACAGCGTTGCGTGTGGATCAGCCTGGGCCACCTCCAGCACGCGTCGAAAGAACTCCGGAGCGGGCTTGGCCACCCCCCAGTCAGCGGAGGTGACGATGAGATCAGCGGGAAGGTCCAGGCCTCGCAACAGCTCCCCGGCTCTCACAGTCTGATTGCCCGCGATGATCACTCGCACGCCAAGCCGGCGCAGTGCAGACAGGGCCGGGCGCACATCGTCATAGAGGTCGCCGGCGTCGAGCTGCTCACCGCGGCCGGCAGCCTCGCGAGCGTGGTACTCCGCCGCGATGTCGATGTTCGGCCGCAGGAGCCTGAGGGCTTCAGCGTTGTCCTGGCCTTGGGCGACGACAGCGCCGACAAGAGCCGACATGGTGTGGTGTGGGACGCCGAGCCAGTCGGCCCAGGAAGCCCAGTAACGGTCCTCCCGGGTGATCGTCTCGCCGACATCCAGCACGATGGTCTCAATCACCCTGGGAGAGTACGACACGACCTCGGTCAGGCCTTCTGCTGCGGTGGCCCGCCAGCGGCGTGGCCGCCTGCTCACACTGCCGGGCAGACACAGAGCTCGGCTTCCTGGACGGATGACGCCCGGCTCGGAGCCTCGGCATCTGCCGCGAGGCCGACCTCGGCCCCGGTACCGTCTACCCCATCCTGGACCGACTCGCTGAGCGCGGATGGGTCACCAGCCACGAAGAGACCGGCCCTCACCCCGGTCGGCCCGCACGTCGCTTCTACGAACTCACCGGCACAGGACGCCGACTGGCGTCCGAGGCGCTGACAGCACGCCAGGCCCGCCGATTCGGGCTGGGGTTGGCGGGTGGCGCAGCCTGCGGGCAAGTCTGTCCGTCGCGGCCGTCGGTCCCATCCGTGCCGTCCTTCCCGTCACTCCCCGCAACCTCGAGTGGGCCCGCCGCAAGCTCGCCGAGGAGGGCCCCGGCGCGATCGAGAAACTGCTGCCCTGACCACACCCTTTCGCGGCAGCGCCTCGCACTGCCAGACTGCGGAGGGTGCCCGACTTCGACATGCTCGTCCTCGGATCAGGTCCCGGCGGTCAGAAGGCTGCCATCGCGGCGGCCAAACTGGGCCGCCGCGTGGCCGTGGTCGACCGCCCCGACATGGTCGGCGGGGTCTCCCTCCACACCGGCACCATTCCCTCCAAGACGCTGCGCGAGGCGGTGCTCTACCTCACCGGTCTCACCCAGCGCGACCTGTACGGACAGAGCTACCGGCTCAAGGAGAACATCACCGTCGCCGACCTGACGGCCCGGACCGAGCATGTCGTCGGGCGGGAGATCGACGTCATCCGCAGCCAGTTGACCCGCAACCACGTCACCCTGTTCGCCGGCACCGGCCGGTTCGTCGACGACCACACGATCGCCCTGCGGGAGGTCACCGGGCAGGAGCGGCTGATCAGCGCCGAGCACATCGTGATCGCCACCGGGACGCGGCCGGCCCGGCCGGACAGCGTGGAGTTCGACGGGCGGACCATCCTCGACTCCGACAACGTGCTGACGATCGAGCGGGTGCCGCAGTCGATGGTGATCGTCGGCGCGGGTGTCATAGGTATGGAATACGCCAGTATGTTCGCCGCGCTCGGCAGCAAGGTCACCGTGGTGGAGAAGCGGGCCGGGATGCTCGACATGTGCGACGTCGAGGTCATCGAGTCGCTCAGGTACCACCTGCGGGACCTGGCGGTGGCCTTCCGGTTCGGGGAGACCGTCGCCGCCGTGGAACGGCATCCGCGCGGCACCCTGACCGTGCTGGAGAGCGGCAAGAAGATCCCGGCGGACGCGGTCATGTACTCGGCGGGCCGACAGGGCCTGACCGACGAACTCGACCTGGACAAGGCCGGGTTGGCGGCGGACCGGCACTACCGCACGCCGGCCGGGCACATCTACGCCGTCGGCGACGTCATCGGTTTCCCGGCGCTCGCCGCGACCGCGATGGAGCAGGGCCGGGCAGCCGCGTACCACGCCTGCGGCGAGCCCGTCGGGCAGATGCACGACCTCCAGCCGATCGGCATCTACACCATCCCGGAGATCAGTTTCGTGGGGCGGACGGAGGACCAGCTCACCGAGGAGCGGGTGCCGTTCGAGGTGGGCGTCGCCCGCTATCGCGAACTGGCGCGCGGGCAGATCATCGGCGACGCGCACGGCATGCTGAAGCTGCTGGTCTCGCCCCGGGACCGGACGCTGCTCGGCGTGCACTGCTTCGGCACCGGAGCGACCGAGCTGATCCACATCGGCCAGTCGGTGATGGGCTGTGGCGGCACCGTCGACTACCTGGTCAACGCGGTGTTCAACTACCCGACGCTGGCGGAGTCGTACAAGGTCGCCGCCCTCGACGCCACCAACCGCCTGCGCGAACTGGACCGCATCGGCGACTGACCCCGCGGGGCACCCACGGACCCCGGATGCTGTTGGCGCATTCCGCCTGGGCGATCCGGGCCACGGTGAGCCCGTGCCGGAGACCCGGGGTCCTGTCGGCCGCGAATGTGACACTTCCTACCCGGGGCGTCACATTCGCGGAACTGGTACCCGGCCGCCCGTGGATTCGCCAACAGCGTCGGACCCCGCGGGGCACCCACGCGTCAAGTCGTCCGGGATTCCGCCTCGGTCGGGGTGAGGCCGGTCTCCGTCAGTGCCGTCGCCGTGCCCGTCGTCCACTTCTCCTCGACCCGGCACACCTTCCACACCACCAGGGCGATGGCCCACGCGGCGAAGAACAGGCCGACGACGACGAAGCCCAGGGTGTTGAGGTCGATACCGGCGATCCGGTCCCAGAACGGGCCGTGCAGGCCGAGTCGGTCCGCCAGCAGGCCGAGGAGTTCGACGGTGCCGATGACCAGGGCGACGGCCACGGACAGGCCGGTGACGGTGAGGTTGTAGTAGACCTTGCGCACCGGCTGCGAGAAGGCCCAGCCGTAGGCGAAGTTCATGAACGAGCCGTCGATGGTGTCGAGCAGCGACATGCCGGCCGCGAAGAGGACCGGCAGGCACAGGATCGCGTACCAGGGCAGCCCGGAGGCCGCGCCGGAGCCGGCGAGGACGAGCAGGGCCACCTCGGTCGCGGTGTCGAACCCGAGGCCGAACAGCAGCCCCAGCGGGTACATGTGCCACGACTTGGAGACGGCCTTCGTGACCCGGCCGAGCAGCCGGTTCATCAGCCCGCGGCTGTTCAGCTGCTCCTCCAGCGCGGCTTCGTCGAACTCGCCGGACCGCATCCGGCGGAACACCTTCCAGATGCCGCCGAGGACGACGAGGTTGAGGGCGGCGATGACGTAGAGGAAGGTGCCGGAGACGGTCGTGCCGATCAGGCCGGTGACGTCGTGCAGCCGCGAGCCGTCCTCGCTGACCGGGCCGGCCAGCGCCTTGACGCCGACGGACAGCAGGAACGCCAGGGCGAAGACGACGCTGGAGTGGCCGAGCGAGAACCAGAACCCGACCGACAGCGGCCGCTGCCCCTCGCCCATCAGCTTGCGGGTGGTGTTGTCGATGGCGGCGATGTGGTCGGCGTCGAAGGCGTGCCGCATGCCGAGGGTGTAGGCGGTGACGCCGATGCCGATGCCGAAGGACTTCTCGCCCACGGTGTGGTGCTCGGGCGCGACGATCGCGACGAGGGTGAACCAGCCGATCACGTGCAGCGCGAGGATGAACGCGGCCATCCCGCCGAGGCGGGTCCACTCCTGCCGCGTCAGGGAGGTACGGACGCGGTGCGGGGCGGTCGTCGCCGTCGTCATCGGGGAGGTCTTTCGTCGGTTCCGGAGGGCGGACGCCACGGGCGGCGACCTCATGCCATCCTCCAGCACCTGCACATCATGTGCAGTAAAGGGTCCGGCAGATCTTGACCATGAGAAGGGAAACCGTGAGGTCGGGTACGGGCGTCCTTCTCTCCTTGCGGGTCTCCTTCGAGGAGACTGCGACACTCGTCCGTGTGCTCACTTTCGACGACCTGCTCGAACGGGCCCGTTCCCTCGCCGGGGACGGCCGCCGGCGCGCGCTCCTCGGTATCGCCGGCAGCCCCGGCGCGGGCAAGACGACCCTCGCCGAGCGCCTGGTGCGGGAGTTGAACGGCGCCGGGGAGCCCTGGGTCGCGCACGTCCCGATGGACGGTTTCCATCTCGCCGACGTCGAACTGGACCGGCTCGGCCGCCGGGGCCGCAAGGGCGCGCCCGACACGTTCGACGCGGCCGGGTACGCGGCCCTGCTGCGGCGGCTGCGCGAGGAGAGCGACGGCGACGGCGTCGTGTACGCGCCTGGCTTCGAACGGGTCCTGGAGCAGCCGATCGCCGGCGCGCTGCCGGTGCCGCCGACGGCCCGGCTGATCGTGACGGAGGGCAACTACCTCCTGCTGGGCACGGGCGCGTGGACGCGGGTGCGGGCCGCGCTGGACGCGGTGTGGTTCTGCGAGTTGGAGGAGGACGAGCGCGTCCGTCGACTGGTCGCCCGGCACGAGGAGTTCGGCAAGACGCACGAGGAGGCGGTGGCGTGGGTCCTGCGCACCGACCAGCGCAACGCCGAACTGGTGGCGGCCACGCGGGACCGGGCGGACCTGGTGGTCCGCCCGGGGTGACCGTCAGCGGCCTGCCGCGCGCAGCGCCAACTCCGGTTCGCCGTGGGCGTCTTCGCCGCCGAGGACGGCCGTGAACGCGTCCGTCCGCACGGTCAGTCCCGCCGTGCCCCGCTCCACCGACACGGTGAGCGGCTCCTCGGTGCCGTACCGCACCGCGAACACGTGCAGGTCCTTCGGCGCGTCCGGGACCGGGTCCGCCTCCAGGGCCGTCGAGCTGACCAGGTGGCGCCAGCCCTCGTCGGGGTCGCCGTAGCCGCGCGGGTCGGCGGCGAGGGCGAACGCGGCCTGTTCCTGGGTGAGTTCGGCGCGGGCGTCGAAGTGCTCGGCGCCCTGCGCGGCCGGGTGCGTGAGGCGCAGGGCGCCCGCCGAGGAGACGGCCGCGTGCGCCGTACGCCGGACCCGGTCGCCGTCGTCCTCGGCGTACGGCAGGCCGGCCAGCAGGTACGGCGTGCCCGGGAGGCGTTCCACGGCGACGGTCGTCCACAGGGTGGTGCCGTCGGTGACGTACAGGGAGCGGACGCGGCGCAGGACGTGGTCGCGGCCGACGACCGGCTTGGTGACCAGCTTGGCGGTCAGGCCGTCGGCGCGGGCGTCGCGCACCCGGACCTCGCCCATGGGGCGGCACAGCAGGAAGCCGTCGGTGACGGGGCCGAAGCCGTGCTGGCGGTGGACTGCGGCGGGCAGGTAGTAGGTGCCGGCCGCCTCGATCACCGCCGGGGTCATCCGGTCGTCGAAGGCCACCGAGACCGTGCCGGCCCGCAGTTGGTGGCGGGCGGCGGCCGGGGACGGCTCGCGGTGCCAGGGCGTGGTGTCCTGGGTCTGCCAGACGAGCATCCACGCGAAGTGTCCGTCGACCTCGCCGTCCGCCTTCACCGCGTGCCGGGCCCAGCGGCTGTCGCCCCGGTAGCGGCCCAGGTCGGAGCCGATGCGGGCGCCGAAGTAGCGCAGGCCGAGGACCGACTCGAAGGCCGAGTGCTGCTCGCTGTAGCGGGGGCCGCCGTTGTCGAAGCCGCCGCCGGTGAGGCGGGCGTCGATGTAGCGGGCGAGGGCGTCGCCGTCCTCGGCGAAGACGGGTTCCCCGCTGATGCGGTGGGCCTGGGCGAGGAAGGAGAGGGAGATCGGGCCGTAGTTGTTGTCGTAGGCGCCGCCGTGCTCGGGGGGCAGCAGGGCGCCCCGGTCGCGGACCCGGTGGGCGCGGATCTCGTCGGCGTACAGCGCCAGTGCGCGGGCGCGCACCCGGGCTCCGTCGGCGGCGGGCAGGTGCCGGGCGAGCATCAGGCCGCCCACGACGCAGCCGATCGCCTGGTTGCCGGCCTCCTGCGGGTTGAAGAAGGTCGCCTCGGTCAGCCAGCTCCAGTAGCCGCGCGCCACGTCCAGCAGTTCGGTGCGCGGGCCGTCGTCGACCAGACCGTCCGCCGCGTCGAGGACGTTCACCGCCTGGAGCAGCGCCCACACCGTGCTCGGCCAGTCGCCGATCGGGTGGGCGCCGGGCGCCAGGGTGTAACGGGCGTACGGCAGGCCCGAGTCGCGTACCCGCAGGTTGGGGTAGCCGGGGTTGTCGTCCCGGTAGACCCGCTCCCGCAGGTGGAAGGCGAGGCTGCGGCGCACCGCGTCCGGCAGGCGCGGGTCCTTGGCGCGCTGCCAGGCCAGGGCCAGCAGGGAGGTGATGCCGAGGGAGGTGTCGCCGATGTCGTCGACGCAGTCGGGGTGTTCGAGGTTTCCGTCCGGCGTCAGCCGCCGCAGGGCCTGCTCGGTGACGTCGGCGAGGACGGCGTCGTACGCCTGCGGGGTGTCGGGCAGGTCGTGCAGCGGGCCGCGCTGGTGGAGGAGGTGCACCCGGGATCAGCCCTTCATGCCGGACGTCGCCAGGCCTTCGACCAGCCTCTTCTGGAAGATGAGGAAGCAGATCAGCGTCGGCAGGAGGGCGAGTGTCGACATGGCGAACATCGGGCCGTAGGAGGAGCCGCTGGTCTGGTCCATGAAGAGGGTCAGGCCGAGGGGGACGGTGAACTTGTCGTTCTGCTGGAGGTAGACGAGCTGGTGCAGGAAGTCGTCGTACGTCCAGATGAAGGTGAAGATGGTGGTGGTGACCAGGGCCGGCTTCATCAGCGGCAGGATGATCTTCCAGTAGATCTGCCAGGGGTTGGCGCCGTCCATCATGGCCGCGTGGTCGAGCTCGCGCGGGATGGAGCGGATGAACTGGACCATCAGGAAGATGAAGAAGGCGTCCACCGCGAGGAACTTCGGCACGATCAGCGGCAGATAGGTGTTGATCCAGGTCAGGTTGTAGAAGATCGTGTACTGCGGGATGAGGACGGCCTGCGTGGGCAGCATCAGCGTGCCGAGCATCAGGCCGAACCAGATCTTCTTGCCCCGGAACTCGAAGCGCGCGAAGGCGTAGGCGGCCAGCGAGCAGGAGATCACGTTGCCGATCACCGCGCCGATCGTGACGATCAGCGAGTTGGTGATGTACAGCGAGAAGGAGTTGCCGGAGCCGCTCCAGCCGTCGGCGTAGTTCTGCGGGTTGAGCTTGTTCGGGATCAGCCCGGGGTGGGTGAAGATCTCCGTGTCGGGCTTGATCGAGCTGCTGAGCATCCACAGCAGCGGGTAGAGCATGACGACCGCCACGCCGATGAGCAGGGTGTGGAGGAAGATGCGGCGGGCGCCGGTGGCCGAGCGGAGCTTCCGCAACGGCGACGCGTTCGGGGTGATGGCGGACATGGTGGGAAGGACTCCTCGCTCGGACTTCGGTCGTCAGTCGTCAGTCGTCGATCGTCAGTCGTCAGTCGTCAGTCGTCAGTCGTCAGTCGTCGATCGTCGGACGTCGGTCGTCAGTCGTCGTAGTGGACCCAGTAACGGCTGGCGATGAAGTTGACCGCCGTGAAGCCCGCGATGACCAGGAACAGCACCCAGGCCATGGCCGAGGCGTATCCCATCTGGAGGTCGGCGAAGCCCTTCTTGTACAGGTAGAGGGAGTACAGCATCGTCGAGTTGAGCGGTCCGCCGGTGCCGTTGCTGACGACGAAGGCGGGCGTGAACGTCTTGAACGCGTCGATGATCTGCAGCACGACGTTGAAGAAGACGATCGGCGTCAGCAGCGGCAGGGTGATCCGGAAGAAGCGGGTGACCGGCCCGGCGCCGTCGATCTCGGCCGCCTCGTACACGTCCCTGGGCAGTTGCTTCAGGCCGGCGAGGAAGATGACCATCGGGGTGCCGAACTGCCAGACGGCCAGCAGGATCAGGGTGTAGATCGCGGTGTCTGGGCTGGAGATCCAGTCCTGGCCCTCGATGCCGAACCAGCCGAGGAAGTCGTTGAACAGACCGTCGCCGCCGAAGACCTGGCGCCACACGATGGCGACGGCCACCGCCCCGCCGAGCAGCGAGGGCAGGTAGAAGGCGGCCCGGTAGAGGCCGATGCCCTTCAGGTCCCGGTTGAGCAGCATCGCCACGCCGAGCGCCAGCGCGAGCTTCAGCGGGACGGAGACGGCGACGTACAGGAGCGTGGCGTGCACCGTGTCCCAGAAGACCGGGTCGGCGGTGAACATCCGCTCGTAGTTCTTGGTGCCGACCCACTGCGCGGGCGTCAGCAGGTCGAAGTCGGTGAACGACAGGTACAGCGAGTCGAGCATCGGGTAGATCGTCAGGCCGAACAGGCCGACGAACCAGGGGGCCAGGAAGACGTACGGCCACCAGCCGCCGCCCCGCCGTCGGGCGAGGCGGCGCCGCATACGGTCGCGCTCCCGCTGGTCGGACGGGGTCGCCGGGGCCGGCGTCCCCTTCGCGACCTCGTCGGTCTTCGCGGTGGTCATGCTCATCTTCCTGACCCTCTCCCGGTGTCTCTACGTGCTCCGCGCCTTACGCGGACAGAATGCCTGCCGCCTGGTCGAAGAACTCGCCGAGCTGCGCCTTGATGGACTTCTTGCCGAAGGCGATGGCGAGGTTGGACTGGAACAGCAGGTTCCAGATCTGGTCGGCGCCCTGCGGCGGGGCCGCCGGAGTGGGCAGGTCGTTCGTGGCCTTCGTGACCCGCTTGGAGAGGTAGTCGGCGACGTCCATGTTCCGCTTGTCCGTGGCGTCCAGCGCTCCGGCGATCACGGAGCGGGCCTTCTCGGTCGGCGGGATGCCGCGCTGCAGCATCATGTCCTTGATGGCCGTCTGATCCTGGGCGATGAACGACATGATCTTCACGGAGTCCGCGACCCGCTTGCTCGCCTTGGTGGCGCTGAGCAGCACACCGCCGTTGACGTAGTTGCCCTCGCGCGCGCCGGACCAGTCGCCCTGCGGGGTGGGCAGGAAGTCGAGGGTGGCGTCCGTGATGGAACCGCCCGCGCCGTAGACGCCGGAGTCGAAGGTGAACAGGGCCTTCCCGAGGACCACGGCGTTCTTGGTGAGGTCGTTGTGCGCGGCGGAGGTGACCGCCGGCGCCGGGGCGGCGTTGATCTTGCGCATCTCGGCCCAGTACTCCCACCATGCCTGGAGGGTCTCCGGGGTGAAGCCGAGCTTCTTGCCGTCCGTGGTGAACAGGTCCTGGCCGTGCTCGCGGGCGAAGATCTCGAAGGCGTTCAGGGTGCCGCCGCCGCCGTCGTCGACGCCGTGGATCTTTCCGCCGCTCTTCTTGTGGATGTCGACGGAGAGGTTCTTCAGATCGGCCCAGGTCCACTCGCGGTCCGGGAAGGTCAGCCCCAGCTTCTCCAGACCGCTGCGGTTGGCCGTGAGCTGGCTGATGCCGATGCCGGACGGGACGCCGTACAGCTTGCCGTCGACGGTGCCGGCCGCGAGCAGTTCCTTGGAGAAGCCGGTGAGGTCCAGGGACTTGCCGACGTAGGAGTCGAGGGGCGTGAGGACGCCCTTGCGGGCGTACTGGGCGACCAGCGCACGGTCCATCTGGAGCAGGTCGGGGGCGCTGCCGCCGGCGATGTTGGTGTTGAACTTGTCGAAGTACCCGTCGTAGCCGGAGTACGTCTCCAGGATCTCGATCTTCGGGTTCTTCTCCTGGAAGGCGGCCAGCGCCTTCTTGTACGCCGCGTGGCGCTCGTCGCTGCCCCACCAGGTCATGGTCAGCTTGCTGCTGGTGCTGCCGGCGCCGGTCCCGCCGGCGCAGGCGCTGAGCGCGCTGCCGAGCGCGCCGGCGGCGGCCAGTCCGCCGGCGGTGCGGAAGAGGGTTCTGCGCGAGATCTGGTGACCCACCGGGTCCTCCCTGAGGTGCGTGACGGATTTCCGGGCCGGTCGCTGCGGCACGGGTGCATTGTTCTCGGATGTGCGCCTTCCGGGGGCGCGGCCTCGCCCGGCCGCGTCGTCCCTGCGGGTGCGGTCCCCGGCCTCCGGGCCGTCACCGTGCGAGCACGCCCTCGCGTGGCTGCCGTACATCTTCGTGCACGGGCGGGACGCTCCTCCCGAGCCGGCGTCCCGACCGACTTAGAAAGCGCTTGTCCGGACATTGGCAGACCAAGTCGGAGGCCGTCAATCCTCAGCCCGCGCGGTCTGGGTCACGGTTTGGACTCCCCTGGCGACCGCGAGCCGTGCGGCGCCCGTAACAGTGCCGTAATCGCCGACGGTGCTGCTGACCACCTCGGTGGGCCAGCTCAGCCGGGCCAGTTCGGCCCGCACACCGGGCAGGAGCTGCGGATCCGCGCCGGTGCTGCCGCCGAGCACGATCAGGCCCGGGTCCAGTACGGCGGTGACGGCGGCGGCGAGCCGGCCGATGTCCGCGGCGTGCCGGCCTACGACGGCGCGGGCGGCGGCCCTGCCCTCCCCGGCGAGGGCGAAGAGCCGTTCGGTGGTGCGGGGGCACGGGCCGTCCGCGGCCTGCCAGGCCGCACCGGCCCGGCGCAGCAGGGAGCGGGCGCCGATGTACTCCTCCAGCGCCTCCTGGCGCGGCTCGCGGCCGTCGTCCCAGGGGTAGGGCAGCCGGGCCAGCTCTCCGGCGGCGCCGTTCGAGCCGCGCAGCACCTGCCCCCCGACGACGATGCCGAGGCCGATGCCCACGCCGATGCGCAGGTAGCCGAAGGTGTGACGGCCGCGCGCGGCGCCCTCGTGCAGTTCCGCGAGCGCGGCGCAGTTGACGTTGTTCTCCAGGTGGACGGGGACGCCCGGCGGCAGGGCGACGGCCATGGCGTCGAAGACCGGCCCCGCCTTGGCGGTGGCGGGGCGCATCCCGCTGCCCCGCCGGTCCCGCGCGGCGACGTCACCGACGGCGACGACGACGGAGCGCAGCGGGACACCGGCGGGCAGCGCGGCGAGCGCCTCGCGTACGGCGTCGGCGGCGTCCTCGCGGGAGGCGGTGGCCTCGGCGAGCGGGGCGCCGTCCAGGGCGCAGCCCCGGACCCGGGTGAGGGCGGGGCCGAGGTCGACGGCCAGTACGGCGCCGGCGGCCGGCCCGAGGCAGTAGACGGCGGCGGAGCGGCCGGTGCCGCTGGAGGCGGTGCCGGAGTGCGCGGCGAGCCGGGCGCCCTCCAGTTCCGCCACGGCGGAGGACACCGTCGGCTTGGACAGCCCCGCCAGGCTCGCGAGCTGCGGCCGGGTCGCGCTGCCCGCGCGGGCCAGCACGGTGAAGACGGTGTTCGCGCTCTCGGTCAGGCGGGGGGCCGCAGCCACGTCGAGTTCCACAGATTCCCCCACACGGGTACAGGGGCGCTCGCCCGCCGAATGGTCGGGTGCGCGATGACTCTTGACGCACTGTACTTCGTTAGTTAACTTCCTAACGAACTTCACGGTACTCGCCTGCCGTGCTTCGCCAGAGGCCCGTCCCGGGGCTTCCCTAGTCCACCGAGTCACGTTTCCCGTGGTCACGGTCTCGCCCGCCGTCGCAGGCTTCAGCGCGCCGACGAAAGAGGATCCGATCCGTGCAGGACACTCCCCCTTCGCACCCCCTTACGCGCGCGTAAGGGGGTGGCCGTCGTGGCCGCCGGTCAAGGGCGCGCCGGAGGTGGCGCGTTCGGTTCCGTGAGGGGCCGGTCGCACGTTCACCGGCATGTCCGTGAGGTGCCGATCGCACATTCACCCGCAGGACATGTTCCGGTTGCCGGGCCATCGCAGAAGAGACACAGCCCGGCCGTAGATCTTCGCTCAGAAGCGTCATCCGGCTCACCGGTCGTCACCGGAACCTCGAGCCGCACGTGATCGCACCTCTTCCCGCCGGCCCCACGGCCGAAGAACTCCAGAGAGGCACCACCCATGCCGTCATCCGCCGGGCTCAGCTCCCCCACGGCCGTCAACAGAAGGCGTTTCCTGAAGGTCTCCTTCGGCGGCTCGGCGGCCCTGGTCGCCGCCCCGACACTGGTCTCCTGGCTGGGCGCGGCCGACGCGAAGGCCGCCGCGGGCCCGCTCACGTTCGTCGACGACTACAGGACGAACCTCACGGCGAACCTCACGCCCGAGACCAACGCCGTGGTGCGGGTCCTCGGCGGCTTCGCGAAGGTGTGGAAGACCGGCCCGGCGTGGAACACCGGCACCCCGCTGCGGCCCGACATACTGCGCGCCAACGTGCGCTACTGCGTCGACGTCACCCGCTCCCGCACCCAGGCGCAGGGCAGGGAGGCGTTCGTCTACGACCGCCAGCACCAGAGCTACGCGATGATCGGCGGCCTGGGTCCCCTGGCGGACCTGTACAAGACCGGCGCCAAGGCGGTCACGTCGATCACGAGCGCGCCGGACGCCACGCCCGCGACCACGATCAACGACGCCGTGCCCGCCGACGCGCCCGCCGGCTCCGCGATCGGCGCCGGCTCGCACACCTCCGACCTCGGCCAGGTCGCGACGCTCGTCGACACCGTGCGCGGCCCGTTCGCCTCCGGCAACCCGGGCAAGGCCGCCTTCCAGTACCCGCGTCCGTGGCGCATGAACGAGAACAGCCAGGTCGTCCCCACCGGGAAGACCGACGCGCTCGGCTACCCGGTCTACGAGTCGAAGGTGGTCGTCGTCCCGCAACTGCTGCGGCAGCGCGGCACCTCGGCCACGGACGACGGCGGCTTCCCCAGCGGTCACACCAACGCCTTCCACCTGGCCTCGCTGGCGCTCGCGTACGCGGTGCCCGAGCGGTTCCAGGAGCTGGTGACCCGCGCCCTGGAGCTGAGCCACACCCGGATCGTCGCCGGCATGCACTCCCCGGTCGACGTCCTCGGCGGCCGCATCATGGCCACCGCCCTCGCCGCCGCCACGCTCGCCGACCCGGCCAACGCCGAGCTGAAGGCGGCCGCCCGCGCCCAGGCCGTGGCCTACTTCACCCAGAAGACCGGCGCCACGGCCGACACCCTGTTCGCCCACGCGCACTCCGACGCCTCCGACAGGTACGCCGACCGGGAGGCCAACGCCCGCGCCGTCGAGCCCAGGCTGACGTACATCCTCGACCAGGAGGGCCGCAAGAACCCGCTCACCGTGCCCAAGGGCGCCGAGGTGCTGCTGGAGACCCGGCAGCCGTACCTCACGGCGGCCCAGCGCCGCGAGGTGCTGCGCACGACCGCGCTGCCCTCCGGGTACGTGCTGCTGGACGGCTTCGAGCAGTGGGGCCGGCTCAACCTGTTCGCGGCGGCGGACGGTTACGGCTCCTTCGACTCCGACGTCACGGTCACCCTGGACGCGTCCAAGGGCGGCTTCCAGGCGGCCGACGCCTGGCGCAACGACATCGAGGGCGACGGCGGTCTGACCAAGCGCGGCTCCGGCACGCTGACCCTGACCGGGCACAACCGCTACCACGGCGGCACCGTGCTGGAGGCGGGCGTGCTCGTCGCCGGGCACGCGAACGCGCTGGGCCAGGGCGATGTGCGGCTGACCGGCGGCACGCTGCGCGCGGGCGCGCCGGTGCGGGTACGCGGCGCGTGGGCCCAGGGGTCCGGCGCGGTGCTGGATCTGACGGTGCGTGGACACCACGGCGCGGTCCTCACCGTGTCCGGGCGGGTCCGGCTGGAGAAGGGCTCGGTGCTGTCGCTGCGCCTGGACTCCGAGCAGCCGCCGGCCGCGGGGACGACCGTCCCGGTGATCGACGCGTCGGCGCTGCGCGGTCAGTTCGACCGTATTGAACTGAACTCCGACCGTCTGCGGGCCGTACCCGTGTACACGGCGGACGGTCTGTCGGTACGACTCCTGAAGCGGTAACGCCCGCAGGGGCGGGAGCTGATGCAGAGTAGGCCCATGAGGCTGCTCCGGATCGCTCCCGCCACCGCCCGGCCGGCGTCACCGCAGGGCGGATGATGGCGCGCGAACTGCACACGACCCTGGAGCCCGGGCCCACCTCCGACACGGGGCAGGCCCGGTCCTCGGCGTCGGCCCGTCGACGACGGCTCGTGCCGCTCCTGGTGGTCGCCCTGCTCGCGCAGATGGCCGTCGCGATGGTCACGTCCGCGCTGCGGCAGACGCCGACCATCGACGAGCCGGTGTACGTCGCCACGGCGGCGGACTACCTGCACGAGCACCGGGTGCGCTACAACCCGGAGCACCCGCCGCTCGGCAAGCTCGTCGTCGCCGTCGGCGTGGTCTTCGCCCACCCGCACGTCGACGCCTCGTTCACCGACGCCCAGGCGGCGGGCCGGCACCTGTTGTACGAGTCCGGCAACGATCCCTGGCGGCTGATGCTGTGGGCCAGGCTGCCGGTGATCGTGCTGACGCTGCTGTTCGGCCTGGTGGTGTTCGCCTTCGCCCGTGACCTGGCCGGCCTCGCCCCCGCGCTGACGGCGCTCGCCCTGTACGCCTTCTCCCCCGACGTCGTCGCGCACGGCTCGCTGGCGACGCTGGACGTCCCGGCGGCGGGCTTCCTGCTGACGTCGGTGTGGCTGCTGTGGCGGGCCCGCCTCGGCAGGCCGCGCCTGTGCCTGCCGCTCGCGGGGGCCGCGCTGGGCGCGGGCCTCGCCACGAAGATGAGCACGCTGCCCGCGGTCCCCGTGCTGATGGTCCTGGCGGCGCTGTCGATGTGGACCCTGCGGCCCCGCGACCTCCGAAAGGCCTTGTCGGCGGCGGCAGTTGTGGCGGTGGCCGCCGTGGGCGTCGTCTGGCTCACCTATCTGACGGTCGATCCGCTGCTGCGCTGGGATCCGCGGTCGACCCATGTGCCCGTGGTGCACGGCCTGCGCGGGCTCCTCGTCCACCTGATGCCCTTCCCGGAGGCCTACCGGGACGGCATGCGGATCCAGTTCGGTCTGGAGAACGAGACGTGGCAGGGCTTCCTGTTCGGGCACGTGTACTCCGGCTCGCGGTGGTACTACCTGCCGGTCGCGCTGGTCGTGAAGACCCCGCTCGGCATGCTCGCCCTGTGGACGGCCGGGGCGGTCGCGATGATCGCGGTGCGCCGGCTGCGGCCCGCGGCGCCGTACGTGCTCGTCCCGGCCGCCGTCCTGCTGGCCTCGGCCATGACCGGGTCCCGGGACCTGGGCACCCGGTACGCCGTCTTCCTGCCGATGTTCCTGGCCGTGGCCGCCGGTTGTGTCCTGACCGTGCGCCTGCGGTGGACCCGGGTGGCGGCGGCGCTGCTGGTGGCGTTCGTCGCCGTCAGCTCGCTGCGGACGTTCCCCTACTACCTGCCGTACTCCAACGAGGCGTTCGGCGGCCCGGCGAAGACCCATCTGCGGCTGCACGACTCCAACGTGGACTGGGGCCAGGACCTGGGGCGGCTGGCCGACCGGCTGCACAGCCGCTACCGGGGCCAGCGGGCGTGGCTCGTGTACAAGGGCAGCGGGGTGCCCGGCTACTACGGCATCAGGGCCGCCGATCCGCGCCGGGTGCCCGCGCGTCAGGTGCACGGACTGCTGGCCGTGTCGGACTCCGCCGTCGCCAAGGCGAAGGGCCGGCTGGCGTTACTGCTGCGCTCCAGCCGAACGGTCGACGAGGTCGGACACTCGATCACCCTGTACCGGCGATGAGCCGCGGTCACCGGTCAGGGACGGGCGTGTTCGCCCTCCCTGACCGCCGGAAGCCCTGAGTTATGTTGAGTTTCGTGGAAGACAAAGGAGGCGCACAGGTGCCATCGCCACAACAGGCACGTGCACAGGCGTCCGCGATCACCTCGGGCAGAACCGGTCCGGAGACGGAGGTGTCCCCGACCACCCGGCTCCGGGCGCTCTTCGACGGCCCCCATCTGTCCCCTGGCCAACGGCGCATCGCCCAGTATCTGATCGAGCACATCAACGAGGCGGCGTTCCTGTCGATCACCGACCTCGCGGACCGCGTCGGGGTGAGCCAGCCCTCGGTGACCCGGTTCGCCGCGGCGGTCGGCTTCAGCGGGTATCCCGCGCTGCGGGAGAGCCTCCAGTCGATCACGCTGGGCGCCCTGGCCGGCGGTCCTGCGGCGGCCGAGGTGAACCGGAGCAACGAGCTGCAGGCCGCGGTCGACGCCGAGATCGAGAACCTGGAGAACCTGCGGCGCGACTTCGCCGACCCGGACCAGGTCATCGACGTCGGCCGCAAGCTGTCGCAGTCGACGCCGCTGACCATCGTGGGCCTGCGGATCTCCGCCTCGCTCGCCGAGTACTTCGCCTACGCCGCCCGCCGGGTCCACCCGGACGTCCGGCTGGTGACCCAGGGCGGCAGCGTCGCCTACGACGCGCTGCTCCAGTCCCGGGAGGCCGGCGGCACCTGGGTGCTGGCGTTCTCGATGCCCCGGCACGCGCAGGAGACCCTCACCGCCGTACGGGTCGCGCGCAGCGCCGGTCTCAAGGTCGCGCTGATCACCGACCTGGCGCTGGGACCGATGGCCGACGAGGCCGACGCGACCTTCGCCATCGGCACCGGCTCCCGTCTGGTCTTCGACTCCTACGCGGCCCCCGGGGTGATGGCGTCGGCGCTGCTCCAGGCCATGATCGACGCGGGTCCCGAGCGCACCCAGGCCCGGCTGGAGGAGTACGAGCAGATCGCCGAGCAGCACCAGTTCTTCCTGCGCGAGTGACCGCTCCCCGCCCTCCCCACCGACCCCCGCCTCCCACGAAGCAGACACCCCCTCCCCCCGAAAACAGCCGGCGGATCATTGTGAAGATTCAGCGCATGAATTTTTTCATACACCTTGCCAAGAGGTCGGCATATATAAATACTGCTCGTCGGACCACTGGCAACGACGCCACACACCCGGAAGCGACGATCATGACTCTCACGAAGACTCGCATCAGCTCGGACTGGCCGTGCCAGGTAAAGACGCCCGGCAGCTACGACTGGGAGCGCTCGGCGGCCAAGTGGCTGCGCGAGCTGGTGCCCGCGCGCTACGCGAGCTACCCCGCGCTGCTGCGCCACCCGGTACTGCTCGCCCGCCATGCGCAGATCCAGGTCCAGAACGAGGTCCGGGTGGCCCGCACCGCTCTGCAGACCGCCCGCGCCGACCTGCCCCGGCTCGGCCTGCCGGAGTCGGTCATCGAGCACACGATCAAGATGTACGCGGCCGAGGTCATGCAGTTGCAGCACATCGCCCGCAGCGTCCGCGCGGTCACCCAGGCCCTCGTGGAGCAGAGCTCCGGGCGCTGAACGGGACGATCCGTTCCGTCGCCCCGACGGGCATCGGGCCTGGCCGGGGCGTTGCCGCAAGACCCCGATCGATTCCGCGTCCGTGTGCCATGCTCAAGGCGTGACGAGCGAACCCGCCCTGCCCGCACAGTCCGGCGGCGTGCCCGGCGGTGTGCCCGACCTGGCGGCGCTGACCCGGGTCGTGGCGCGCCAGCGCGCGGAGTTGGACCGGCTCCAGGATCTCGCGGCCACCTCGGCCGTGGTGGAGCGCGCCAAGGGCGCGGTGATGGCCCAGCTCGGCTGCTCGCCGGACACCGCGCAGGAGGTGGTGCAGCGGCGGGCGGAGACCGCGCGGCGCACGCTGCTGGAGGAGTGCTGGATCATCCTCGGCGCCCTCGCCCCAGCCCCCCGCACCGAGCCGGAGCAGACTCCGGCCGACGTGTCCGTGTGGGCGACCGTGCCCGCGCCGGCCGCCGGGGAGAGCGACGCCGACGTACTCGGCGGCCTGGGCCGGGCCCTCGTCCGCGTCGGCACCCCGCACGAGCTGGCCCGGTGCCTGCTCGACCGGCTCGCCCCGGACATGGGCGCCGACGCCGTGATGATCTACGCGCGGCTGCCCGCCGGCGGACTGGAACTCGTCGGGCACGCCGGCATCGACGACACGCTGACCTCCCAGTGGAGCCGGGTGCCGCCGCTCGGCGGGATCGCCGCGCTGGACGTCCTGGACGCCGGACAGCCGCGCTGGCTGGAGGACCCCCGCGCGGACGGGAAGCGGTACCTGCTGATCGGGGACCCGCCCGAGCGGTGGGGGTCGCGCGCCTGGCTGCCCGTGGTCACCGGGGACACGGCCGACGTCGCGCTCGGCATCCTGCGCCGCCGCGAGGGCGTCTTCCCGCCCCGGGTCCGTGACCGGCTGCTGGCCGTGGCCCGGTTGTGCGCGGGCCCGCTGCGCACGTTCGGCGCCCGGCAGACGCCCGCGGCGGGCGCGGCCGCGGACGCCGTGCAGACGGTGTTCGACCGGCTGCCGGTCGCCGCCGTGCTGCTCGCCCCGCTGCGTTCCCCGTCGGGCGGCGTCGAGGACTTCCGCATCGACGCCGCGACCGGCCTGACCTCCGACACCGTGGGCCGCAGCGGGCGCGAACTGGTCGGTCTGCGGCTCCTGGAGTGCCGGCCGGAGATCGCCGACGAGCCGCTCTGGCAGGGCTGCCTGGACGCGCTGGCCGGCGAAGGGCCGTACGAGGGCGAGCCGTACGCCCGGCAGCAGGTGGTGGCCGGGGTCAGCGAGCTGTCCACGTACTCGGCGCGGGCGGCGCGGCTGGGCGACGGGCTGGTCGTGAGCTGGGTCCGGCACGACCCGTCCGACCGGCAGGAACAGCGGCTGGCGGACGTGCAGCGGCTGGGCAACCTCGGCTGGGCGACCTGGAACCTGGTCACCGGCGAGACGAACTGGTCCACCCAGGTCTTCAGCATCTTCGAGCGGGATCCCGCACAGGGCGTCGTCCCGCTCGCCCGGTTCCCCCGCCTCGCCCTGCCCGAGGACGTGCCCGTGCTGGTGCGTGCCGTCGGGGAGCTGGTGCGCCGCGGGCGGCCGTGCGACGTGCCGTTCCGGATCGTCACCGGGGACGGCGTCCGGCATCTGCGGGTGGTCGCCGAGGCGGTGGCGGACGTCGACGGCGCACCCGTCGAGGTGCACGGCTTCGTACAGGACCTGACCGCGCAGCGCAGCGCCGAACTCGCGCTCGTCGCCAGCGAGCGGGCGATCCTCACCCAGCACGGGGTGCTCCAGGCCGAGCGCACGGTCGCGGCCCGGTTGCAGGACGCGCTGCTGCCGCTGCCGAAGCGGCCCGTCCGGCTGGCCGGGCTGCGCGTCGACATCGCCTACCTGCCCGCGCAGTCGGGCCTCAGTGTCGGCGGCGACTGGTTCAGCGCCATCGAACTGCCCGACGGCGACGCCCTGTTCGTGGTGGGCGACGTCGCCGGTCACGGCATCGGCGCCGTCGCGTCGATGGCCCTGCTGCGGTTCACCGCCAAGGGCATGGTCATCACGGGTTCGTCGCTGACCGGGGCGCTCACCCGGCTCAACGCGCTGCTGCTGCACTCCCGCGACCCGCACGGCTCGGCGACCATGGTCCTGGCCCGCTACAGCCCGGGCGAACGGCGGCTGAAGTGGGCGCAGGCCGGTCATCCGCCGCCGCTGCTGGTGCGCGGCGGTGCGGCACGCTGCCTCGATCGCCCCTTCGGGGTGCTGCTCGGCGCGACCGACACACCTCGCTACGAGGAGGCGGAGATCCGCCTGGAACCCGGCGACCGCCTCCTCCTCTACACCGACGGCCTCGTCGAACGGCCCGCGGAGAGCATCGACCAGGGCCTGGAACGGCTCGCCGGGGCCGCCGCCCACCCCGGCGCGGCCGGGCGGGCCTCGCTGGACCGGCTGCTCGGCGCGATGCTGGAGCCCGAGGGGCGCGACGACGTGTGCGTGCTCGACATCCGGGTGCCGCTGCCGCGCGACGCCGAGGGGTAGCGGCCCTCAGCCGTCGCGGTGCCGCCCGTCCCCGGTCATTGCGTGCCTGAGGCGGTACGGGACTCGAGATCGCGGCGGGTGTCGTCGCCGTAGACGCCGCTCTCGTCGCCGCGGATGCCGTACCAGAGCTGGAAGCGGGCCACGGCCTCGGTGAGCACGGTGTCGTAGCGGCCGTCGGTGGGTCCCTTGGCGTACACGTCCGGGATGCGCAGCAGGCGCTTCTGGAGGTCGGTCACCTCGGGGCCGCTGTCCCCCTCCCGGAGGGTGCCGGCTCCGTCGGGGTCGGCGGACGCCGCGGAGGTCGCGGTCGGGGTGGCGGTCGGCGCGGGTGTCTGTGCGGCGGCCTGCTGGCCGCCACGGCCGGGCAGCAGGAGCGCGCAGGCGAAGCCGACGAGCGCCGCCGCGCACACGCCGATCGTGATCGCGGCACGTCGCCGGCCGGCACCGGAGTCGGCGCGGGCGCGGCCGCGGGCCGCGCCTCTGGCGCCGGCCCTGCTCGTGCTCCTGCTGGTGGCCCTGCCGGGCATGGATGCGGGGGATGCGGGAGATGCGGGGCGGGGGCGCTCGCTCGCCCAGTCCCGGCCGCCGCGTGGCGACGGCGTGGTGGGCGGGCGTGGGCCCACCGGCGGGAGCTCCTCCGTCTGCACCCCTTCCGCCGCCCGCTCGACCGGCAGGGATATCGCCTCGTAGGAGTCGGTGTCCTGGGTCAGTTCGGCCATCTCGCGGAACAGCTCCGCGAGGGCGTCGGTGTTGCGCGGTCGCAGGACCCGGATGGGCTCCAGAACCGTGCGGTCGTGCGGTTGTCCGGATTCGTCCGGTGTCGGCACGCTCGTCTCCCTCCCGTGGGTCCCCCAGGAGAGATACGGGCGATCGGGCCGCCGGGTTCAGTGGCGCGGTCGCCAGGCGCGTTCAGTAGGCGTTCAGTGGGCCAGCAAGCGGTGCAGGGAGCGGGTCGTCGCGGCGACGAAGGCGTCCCGCCCGGCCTCGTCGAGCGCGTCCAGGGACAGATACGGGTTGAGGTCCTCCAGCTCCACCAGCAGCAGTTCGCCGTCGGGGGCGCGGCAGGCGTCGACGCGCTGGATGCCGTGCGCGAGACCGTTCCAGTCGACGAAACGACGGGCGAACTCCAGGTCCCGTACGGCGGGTACGTACGGCTGAAGCTGCCAGCGGCGGTCGGGGTCCGGGGCGTACACGGCGTACTGGAAGTCGTGGTCGACGTAGACGAAGGAGACCTCGTAGGCGAAGTCGACGCACGGCTGGAGCAGGACCGAGCCGTCGGCCAGGGCGGGGAGGGCGTCGGGCGTGACGATCCGCAGGCCTATGGAGTCGGCGCCGAGTTTGGGCTTGACCACGTACCGGTCGGACCCGGGCAGGAGGTGCAGATCCTCGGCGCGGTCGACGGTGGGGATGACGGGGAACCCCTCGGCGCTCAGGTCGAGGAGGTACTGCTTGCCCGCCATGTCGGCGCGGCCGGTGAGCGGGTTGTAGACGCGTACGCCGTCGCGCAGCGCGCGCTCCCGGAAGGCCTCGTACTCCTTCAGGTAGCCCAGCACCGGGCCGCTGTTGCGGACGACGACGCCGTCGAAGGCGTGCATCAGGGCGGCGGCGTCCTTCGGGTGGCACAGGGCCAGGTCGAAGTCCGCGCGCAGCCGGGAGGTGAGGAAGACGTCCTCGTCGCAGTACCGGCGGCCGCGGGCCTGGTAGGCCAGGTCCGTGACATAGAGGAGACGGGGGCGGGCGGCGGGCATACGGGTCTCCTGGCGGCTGTCGTGCGGGGGCGGGTGCGGGTGCGGGGGTGGGATGGCGCGGTGCGGGGTGGCGGGGTGGCGGGGTGCGGAAAGGCTACGTCAGAGGGGCGGCGACGCCCCCGGGGCGGGACGGCCGCGGGGCGGGACGGCCGCGGGGCGGGACGGTCGCGGCAGGCGGGGCGCGGGGAGGGGGCGGGGAGGGGGCGGGACTCCTGGGCGGTGGTGGACGAGAGGGTCGTACGATGACAGGACCGTCGTTTTCTCCTGAAGGGCTCGTCGACTCCCGTGACCACCGCAACACTTCTCGACGGCAAGGCAGCCGCGGCCGACATCAAGAACGAACTCGCCCTCCGCGTCGAGGCGTTGAAGGAGCGCGGCATCACTCCGGGGCTGGGCACGATCCTCGTCGGCGACGACGCGGGCAGCCGTTCCTACGTGGGCGGCAAGCACCGCGACTGCGCGCAGGTCGGCATCGCCTCGATCCGGGTGGAGCTGCCCGCCGACGCCTCGCAGGCCGATGTGGAGGCCGCCGTGCTGCGGCTCAACGCCGACCCGGCGTGCACCGGCTTCATCGTGCAGCTCCCGCTCCCCGCCCAGATCGACACCCATGCCGTGCTGGAGCTGATCGACCCGGTCAAGGACGCCGACGGGCTCCACCCGACCAACCTGGGCCGCCTGGTCCTCGGCATCCCGGGCCCGCTGCCCTGCACCCCGCGCGGCATCATCGACCTGCTGCGCCGCAACCACGTGGCGATCACCGGCCAGCAGTTCTGCGTCATCGGCTGCGGGGTCACCGTGGGCCGGCCGCTGGGCCTGATGCTGACCCGCAGCACCGAGCACGCCACGGTGACCCTGTGCCACGAGGCCACCCAGGACACGGCGGCGCACGCCCGCGAGGCGGACGTGGTGGTGGCCGCGGCGGGCGTGGCGCACATGGTCAGGCCTGACTGGATCAAGCCCGGCGCGACGGTGCTGTCCGTGGGCCTGACGCGCACGGTCGAGGGCATCCTCGGCGACGTCCACCCGGACGTGAGCGACGTCGCCGGTTCCTTCGCGCCGCCGATCGGCGGGGTGGGGCCGATGACCCGGGCGATGCTGCTGACCAACGTGGTGGAGGCGGCGGAGCGGATCTGACGCCGGCACGGCACCCCGTGCCGGGCACTCGGTTCCCCGTCTGGAGGGAACTGAGTGCCATCGGTGCCGCTCGGATGTTACGTTCCCGACCATGAGCGCCACTCAAAAGGCGGCGGAGGCCAAGCCGCCCATGCGGGACGCCCTGGTCGCGGCGGCCTTCCGGCTGTTCCTGGAGCGGGGGTACGAGCAGACCACCGTCGACGAGATCGTGGCGCTCGCGGGGGTCGGCCGACGGTCCTTCTTCCGCTACTTCCCCTCCAAGGAGGACGTGGTCTTCCCCGACCACGAGCGGTGCCTGGCCGACATGACCGCCTTCCTCGCCGTGAGCGACGAGGGCGCGGAGCCGGTGCGGCGCGTCTGTGACGCCGCCCGGCTGGTGCTGCTGATGTACGCGGAGAACCCCTCCTTCTCCGTGCAGCGCTACCGGCTCACCAAGCGGGTGCCCGGGCTGCGCGCGTACGAACTGTCGGTGGTGTGGCGCTACGAGCGCGCCCTCGCCGAGTATCTCCGGGGCCGCTTCACCGGCCGGCCCGACGGCAACCTCCACGCCGAGGTGATCGCGGCCGCGGTAGTCGCCGCCCACAACAACGCGCTGCGTTCCTGGCTGCGTTCGGACGGCGAGGGCGACGCGAGCGCGACCGTCGACCACGCGCTGGGGTACGTCCAGTCGGCGTTCGGCACGGCCCCGACAGCCCCGACAACGCCGGCGGGCCCCGCAGTACCGAGAGCTCCAGCGCCTCCCGCCGACGAGCTGCCGGAGGACGTCGTCGTGGTCGTCTCCCGTCGCGGAGCGCCCCTGTGGCGGGTGGTGCAGGAGATCGAGACCGCGCTCGGCCGGGACCGGAGCCCGCCGGGATAGGGGTACGGAACAACGGTACGAAATAAGGGTCGAGATAAGGGTCGAGATAAGGGTACGCAGTACCTTTACGCCTGGCACTCAGTGTCATACCGTGTGGGCGTGCACGGTGGCACGGCGAACCGCGCACGTGGATTCCGGCCGAGTGCAGGGAGTTGACCCGCGTGTACCACCTCACAGGAAACGCCGTTCGGCAGGCCGCCGGCTCCGCGGCGGGCGTCCTCGACCGCGCGACCGCCGACGGCGACACGATCCTCTTCCAGCGCTGCACCTGGTGCGGCACCGCCATGTACCACCGGCTGCTGTGCCCGGTGTGCCAGGGCAGCGACCTGCGCACGGAGCGCAGCGAGGGCACCGGCACGATCCGCCACGCCACGGTGGTGCACCGCAACACCCCCGCCGCGCGCAACGTGTCCCTGGTCGAGATGGCCGAGGGGTTCGTCGTCCGGGGCCGGGTCACCGGCCCGCTCATCGGGATCCACAGCGGCGACCGCGTCCGGCTGTCCACGGTCAAGGACCCGGTGCGGGGCGAGCCGGTCTTCCAACTGCTCGACGAGCCGTACCGGGCCTGGCACTAGGACGACGGTCGGGTGACCGGGCCGAGTCCCGGCAACAGGTCTCCGATGCGCACCGGCCGCCCCGTCCCGAAGCACTGGTTCGCGGCGAGCCCCACGGCGAGGGCGAGCGCGACGTCGCGTTCGGTGGCGGGCGGCGCCTGCCGCGGCCAGCAGCCGGTTGCGGAAGGCCATCCGGGTGGGGCTGGGATCGCAGAGGGCGACGACGCGGTGGCCGGGGCGGACGGCGAGATCCCGGGTGAAGGTCTGGGCGCGGTGTCCGGTGCCGACGACTGCCCTGCGGAGGCGGGGAGTTGGGCTCATTCAGGTGGCCTTTCCTCGGGGCGGCCCGGGCACTCCGGCTGGCCGGTTTCTTGTCCTGCCCGGGCAGAGTCCGCCGGCACAGGCAACCCAAAGGTTCCGTTCGGCTTCCTTCGGGACGTGAGGGGCTCCCGGTACGGAGGGGGCTCCCGCGCTCCGACTGTTGAGGAGTGGACCCTTGATCCGTGCCCGGCGCATAGGTGTCACCGCCGTGGCCGCACTCGCGGCCCTGGCGGGAACACCGGGACTGGCACAAGCCCAACAACCTTCCGAGAAAAGGCCGTTGACCGCCTCCACCGACAGCGGACTGCCGCAGGGGTGGCAGGTCGGCGGGGATGGCGACGCGCGTGAGCTGGTGTGGCGGTCGCCCACGCCCGTTCCCGTCGGCGACGCCCGCGTGGAGTTCCACGCGGGCGACCGGCTGCTCGGCGTACCGAAGGCGGGGAAGGACGGCCGCACGTTCCGGCTCTCCCTCGACAAGGTCGGCGACACCCCCCTGAAGGATCTGCAAGTGCAGGCGGGCGGCCGCCGTTTGGACGCTCCCGCCGACAACTCGGCCACAGGCAAGCGGCGTTCACTCACCGCCCAGCAGCCCCCGGCTCCGGCGCCCGCCAACTCCGTTGACCCCGGCAAGCCGGGCGCGTACCGCACGGTCAGCGGCGAGTACGACCTCGACCCGGTGAAGTTGCCGGGCTTCGCCCAGCCGGTCGAGATGCAGGCCGTGGTCGTCGCACCCAAGGGTGCTACCGGCAAGCGGCCGCTCGCGCTGTTCCTGCACGGCCGGCACACCACCTGCTACACGCCGGGCAGCGACGAGCCCGACATCTCCTGGCCCTGCCCCGCCGGTATGAAGTCGATCCCGAGCTACAAGGGCTACCTCAAGGACCAGCAACTCCTGGCCTCGCAGGGCTATGTGACGGTGTCGATCTCGGCGAACGGCATCAACGGCCAGGACGGGGACGTCCCGGACGGCGGCGCGCAGGCCCGTTCCTCGCTGGTGCGGCAGCACCTCGCCAAGTGGGCCGACTGGGCCGCCCATCCGGCCACCGCCCCGGCCGCGGTGCCCGACGCGGCGAAGGCCGACCTCTCCCGCGTCCTGCTGGTCGGCCACTCGCGCGGCGGCGAGGGCGTCAACCGCGCGGCGCTGGACAGCCTTTACCCGGCGCCCGCAGCCGAGGACGGCTACCACGGCCCGGTCCGCTGGAAGATCCGTGGCACCGTCCTCGTCGGACCGACGATCTTCGGCCAGAATCCGGTCGCCGACGTCCCGTCCACGACCATCCTGCCCGGCTGCGACGGCGACGTCGCCGACCTCGAGGGAGAGACGTACCTCGACGGCACCCGCGGCATCAGCAACGGCAGCGCCCTGCACAGCGCGGTCTACGTGGTCGGCGCCAACCACAACTTCTTCAACACCGAGTGGACGCCGGGCAAGTCCGTGGCGCCCTCCTTCGACGACTTCTCCGAGGAGCCGGAGCATCCCGACCCGGTGTGCTCCGTGGGCACGGCGACCCGGCTGACCGCCGACCAGCAGCACCAGGCCGGCGCCACCTACATCGCCGCCGCGGCCCGGCTGTTCGTGGGCGGCGACGACCGGGTGCGCCCGCTGCTCGACGGCACCGGACGGCGTGCTCCCTCCGCCGACCCTGCCCGCGTCCTCGCGCATGCGGTCGGCGCCCGTCGCACGGGCGGTTTCCTGCCCGACGGCGGAGTGCGGGTGACCGGCGGCCGGGTGTGCTGGGCGGACCCCGACCCGGCCAAGGCGTGTCTGGCCGACACCGCCGAGGGAAGGTCCCCGCACTTCGGCTGGTGGGACCTGGAGAAGGACTCCGGCAAGAGCGCGGTCGCGCTGAACTGGTCCGCGCCGGGCGCCCCGGCGAAGATCACCTCCACCGCTCCCGTCTCCCTCTCCGGCGCCCAGAGCCTGGCACTGCGCGTGTTCGTACCGCCGAACACCACCGGCACCAAGCTGGACGTGTCCGTCACCGACTCCGCCGGCCGCCGCGCCAAGCTCGGCCGGGTCACCGTCGACGGGCTGCCGGGCTCCAAGCGCACCGCCTCCTACTGGGCCCGCGAACTGCGGGTCCCGCTGACCGCCGCCACCCACGCCCGGCTCGACCTCAAGCACGTCAAGTCCCTTGAACTGACCCCGCGTTCGGGGTCCGGGCAGGCATGGGTCATGGACGCCTGGGGCTGGGCCCCCGGCACGCCGGCGGTGCGGGCGGCGGCGCTGCCGCGCGTCGACATCGGCCGGATCACGGTCAAGGAGGGCGACTCCGGCACCCGCACCTACCACGTCCCCGTCCAGGTGTCCGGCCGCGGCAAGGGCACAGCCCGCTTCTACGTCGTCGACCCGGAGACCGGCGACGCCACGGAGAAGGTCGTCCCGGTCCGGCCCGGCCGCACCCCGATCGACGTACCGATCGACGTGAAGGGCGACACCCGCTTCGGCTACGACGAGGAGCAGAACGTCCTCGTGAAGGCTGTGCGCGGCGCGGTCGTCGGCTCCTACAAGGGCGGCGTCACGGCGCAGAACGACGACCCCGCGCCGAAGATCACGCTGACCCCCGTCACCGACCGCGTGACCGAGGGCGGGGCGCTGAGCTGGCGGATCTCCCTGTCCGAGTCCGCCGACGTGGACTTCTGGCAGCCGGTCCTGGTGCTCCCGGTCACCGAGGGCGCCGAACTGTCCACCAAGGACGTGGACCCGCAATGGCTGATGGACTCCGCCCGTGAGGTGCCCGACCCGGAGCGCCCGCTGTCCCAGGCCGGCCTGTGGGTCTGGATGAACGTGCCGGCCGGCACCACCGGCATCGACTTCACCGTGCCGACGGTGCCGGACCAGGTGACGGAGCCGACCGAGTCGATACGCCTCGCGCTGACCGACGACCACGCCGAGCCGCTACCGGACCAGCCGATCCTGACGGGGACGGTCCTGGACGCGCCGTAGCACGCAGGACAGGAAGGGGGGCATGGACCACACGGTCCATGCCCCCCTTCCGCGTACTCAGAGGCCTCAGAGGGTGATGCGGATCCCGACGGTCCCGTCCAGGCCCCGCCTCAGCCGGCTGCCGAGCAGGCTGAGGCGGCCGGCGATGCCGTACTTGCGGGCGAGCAGCGTGCGGTAGCGGGCGGTGGTCTCGGCGTCGCAGATCTCGGCAGTGGCCGGGATCTGCTCGCCCGTCGGCCTGCCCCGCACGTCGCAGGGGCCGACGAGGACGTCGCCGCGGGCCCGGATCCGCTTCACCTTCCACGACTCGACGGCCGACCAGACCCCGAGCGCGGCCCCGTCGCGCACCACCCACACAGGGGTGGCGACCCCGGTTCCGTTCTTCCGATAGCTGGTGATCAGCAGGTACTTGCCCGCCGCCAGCCGATCGACCGCCTTGTCACCCAAACCCGCGTCGTCCATACCCGCGTCATCCATGCCCGCAGTGTAGGCAGCCGCGCGGGTCACCACCTCGGGAGCCGCAGCTCGTAGTCGGGCTGGATCCGCCGCATGTACCCGGTGTCGTCGCGGCGGCGCATGCCCGAGTCGAGGTAGCGGCGGTGCAGCCGGTCGAGGGCGTCGTGGTCCAGCTCGACTCCGAGGCCCGGCCCGGTCGGCACCTTCACCGCGCCGTCCGTCACCTCCAGGACGCCGGGGACGATCACGTCGTCGGCGCTGTTCCACGGGTAGTGCGTGTCGCAGGAGTGGTCGAGGTTCGGGATGGCCGCGGCGACATGGGTCATGGCGGCGAGGCTGATGCCCAGGTGCGAGTTGGAGTGCATGGACAGGGCGATCCCGAACGCCTCGCAGACGGCGGCCAGTTCACGGGTGCGGCGCAGTCCGCCCCAGTAGTGGTGGTCGGTGAGGAGCACCTGGATCGCCTGCTGCCCGATCGCCGGCCTCAGGTGCTCCCAGGCGACCACGCACATGTTGGTGGCCAGCGGCAGCGGCGACTCCTTCGCGACCGCCGCCATGCCCTCGACGGTCGCGGTCGGGTCCTCCAGGTACTCGAGTACGCCGTCGAGTTGACGGGCCACGTACGTCGACGTACGCACCGACCACGCCGTGTTGGGGTCCAGTCGCAGGGGCTGGCCGGGGAAGGCCTCCGCGAGCGCCCTGATCGCGGCGATCTCGTCGTCCGGCGGGAAGACGCCGCCCTTGAGCTTGAACGAGCGGAACCCGTACCGCTCCTGCATCAGCCGGGCCTGCTCGACGATCCCGGCCGGGTCGAGGGCCTCGGGCCAGTCGTCGCCGATGGCCGGGCGGCCGTCGAGGGCGGGGTGTTCGGCCCACTTGTAGAAGACTTAGGCGGCGTACGGAACGGAGTCGCGCACCCGCCCGCCGAGCAGGTCGCAGACGGGCCGCTCCAGCAGCTTGCCCTGGGCGTCCAGGCAGGCGACCTCGACGGCCGAGACGGTCCAGCCGCGCTCGTGGGAGCCGGGCACGGTCGGCAGCAGGGCCGCGTCGATCGCGGCGGAGACGGCGGTGGCGTCGAAGACGTCGAGTCCTACGACGGTCCGCGCGGCGGTCTCAAGTCGTTCCAGCCGCACCGCGCCGCCCGTCGACTCACCGAGCCCCACCGTGCCGTCCTCCAGCACGAGTTGGAGAATCACGCGCAGGGCGAGCGGCTCGTGGACGCCGTTGGAGTTGAGCAGCGGCGGGTCGGAGAACACGATGGGCGTGACGATCAGTTCGCGGATACGGGTGTCGGCGCTCATACCCCGACCACCACCTCCAGTCACATCCATGAACATGTTTCACGAATCTAAATCGAAGCGCCCAAGCTACGAATCGTCTCCACCCCATGTCAAGACATGGCCGCCGCCATCCGTCGTACGCCCTCGGTGAGGATCTCCGGCGAGGTGGCCAGATTCAGACGGACGTGCCCGGAGCCGCCCGTGCCGAAGTCCGGCCCGGAGCTGAGGGCCACCCGGCCGCGCTCCAGGAAGACCGAGGCCGGATCGTCACCGAGGCCCAGCGCCCGGCAGTCGAGCCAGGCGAGGTAGGTCGCCTCGCCCGGCCGGTACCCGACGCCGGGGAGATGCTCGGCCAGGAGGGCGGCGAGCAGGCGCCGGTTGTCGTCCAGGCCGGCCAGCAGGGCGTCCAGCCAGACCGTGCCCTCGCGCAGGGCGGCGGTGTGGGCGAGGACGCCGACGTGACTCGGCCCGTGGCTCACCTCCTCGGGCAACAGGGCCAGGTCCGCGCCTGCCGCAGGACCCGCGACGGCCAGGGCCGCCTTGAGCCCGGCCAGGTTCCACGCCTTGGACGCCGACATGAGCGACAGGCCGCTCTCCGCGCCGGGGACGGCGAGGTAGGGCACGAAGTCGACGCCGGGGGCGGCGAGCGGGGCGTGGATCTCGTCGGCGACCACCCGGACGCCGTACCGCCCGGCGAGCGCGGCGACCGCCGACAGCTCCTGGGCCGTGTGCACGGTGCCGGTGGGGTTGTGCGGGCTGCACAGCAGGTGCGCCGCGCGCCCGCCTCCCGCGACCGCCCGCCGGTACGCCTCCTCCAGCACGTCGAGGTCGAGCCGTCCGCCGGCGTCGAGCGGCGCCTCGACGATCCGCCGGTCCATGTGCTCGACGAACAGGAAGAACGGCGGGTACACGGGCGGGTTGACGACCACCGCGTCACCGGGCCCGGTCACCAGCTTCAGCATCTCGACGACGCCCAGCATCACGTCGGGCACGATCGCCGTCCGCTCGACGGCGAGCCCGTCCCACCCCCACCGTTCGGCGGCGAACCCGGCCAGCGCCTCGGCGTAGGCCGTACCGGCCGGATAGCCGGTGTCGCCGAGCGCGAGGGCGTCCGTCACCGCGCGGACGACCGGCTCGGCGAGGGGTACGTCCATCTCCGCGACCCACAGCGGCAGCACGTCGGCCGGGTGGGTACGCCATTTCATGCTCGTACGGCGGCGGAGCAGGTCGAGGGTGAGGGCCTGCAAGGGGTTCGGTTCGCGGGGCGTCTCGTGCGGGATGCGCGTCATGGGGCACAAGATAGGGGGCCGTGGCGTGACCTGGGATCATGCGAACGCGACAACTCGACCGCGCCGGGCCGGACTCTCCGCCAGATGTGATCACTTCCGGGCTGAACGCTGCCGGGCCGCGGCACGTATGGACGGTGAGGGCGCTCGATGACCGGAGGGCCCCGCGGTGTTGAGGCCGCGCGTTCGGGTTTCGGGAGCCATGCATGAGGCACGTACGACGACGGACCGTCCGGCGAGTGACGCGGCTGGCGGCCGTCGGCGGACTCCTCCTGGGAGGGGTCATGGTCACGCAGGCGGCCATGGCGAGCGAACCACCTGCCACGTCGGCGGGGCCACGCAGTACGGCGAAGAACGTCGTCACCAATCCGGGGACGGCTCTCGTCGCGAAGCTCGGCACCGCGCGCACGGCGGGCACCTGGCTCAACGCGGACGGACACCCGGTCGTGGCGGTCACCGACGCGCAGACGGCCGACGCCGTCCGGTCGGCGGGCGCCGAGGCGAAGGTCGTCTCGCACAGCATGAACGAGCTCAAGTCGGCTGCGGCGACGCTGCGTTCGGCGCCCACGGTGCCCGGCACGGCATGGGTGATGGACTACCGGACGAACCAGGTGGTCGTGCAGGCGGACAGCACCGTGTCGGCCTCCGACTGGTCGCAGTTGACGAAGACCGCCACCGGCATCGGCAGCTTCGTGCGCATGGAGCGCACCACCGGGAAGTTCACCACCCGGGTCAACGGCGCGCAGCCGATCCTGTCGACGAGCGGACGCTGTTCGGCCGGCTTCAACGTGACCAACGGATCGAACGACTTCATCCTCACCGCCGGGCACTGCGGGCCCACCGGGTCTACCTGGTTCGCGGACAACCAGGCCAAGCAGCAGATCGGCCAGACGGTCAACTCCAACTTCCCCGGCAGTGACTTCTCGCTGGTGCAGTACACGAGCGGCAAGGCGGGCACCGGCGCCGACGTGGTGGCGATCGGCAACGGCAACGGGGTGCGGATCACCGGCACGGGTGACGCGGCCGTCGGCCAGCGGGTGTTCCGCAGCGGCAGCACCACCGGCCTGCGCGACGGCGAGGTCACCGGCCTGGACGCGACGGTGAACTACCCGGAGGGCACGGTCGGCGGGCTCATCGAGACGACCGTGTGCGCCGAGCCCGGCGACAGCGGCGGCCCGATGTTCTCCGAGGGCGTCGCCCTCGGTGTCACCTCGGGCGGCAGCGGCGACTGCAAGACGGGCGGTACGACGTTCTTCCAGCCGGTGACGAAGGCGCTGGCCCAGCTCGGCGTGACGCTGATCGTGGCCGCGCCGTCCGACGCCAACAAGCAGGGCACCGATCCCACGGCGTCCAACGCCCCCCAGCCGACCGCCTCCTCGGGCCAGGCGGCGCTCTCCCCGGGCGCTGCCGGGCCGGGCTCGACCACCCCGGTGACGGGCACCGGCGCCGGTGTGACGCTCGCCTCCCGGCTCACCGACCCCCGGAACATCGGCCCCGGTCTGCTGGTCATCGCGGGCAGCATGGTCGCCTTCGTCGCGGCCCGGTACATCCGCGCCGAACAGGACCGCAAGGCCTACCAGCGGCACTACTCGGCGACGTGGGGCTAGGACCCGCCCCCGGGCAGCGGGCCCCGGACAGCGGGCAGCGGACAGCAAGCTCAGGACAGCGAAAAGGGCACCCGGTCAGGGTGCCCGCTTCGGTAGGGGAGGTTCGGCGGTCTCGGGAGCCGTCAGGCCGCTTCGACCGGCTGGGGCGCGGCGGCCCACTCCAGGACGAGCCGCCGATATTCCTCGCGCTGCTCGACACTCAGTGTCCCGCCCGACCGGAGCCACAGGGCCCGGATCTCCTCGTTGACCTCCGCGGCTGATCGCTCGGAGAGGGATTCAACAGTGGTGGACATGGTGTGAATCTTACGGCGTCCCAGGTGAAGGCCACGTGAGTCATCACGAACGAACCGGACATATCAGACGTGTTACTGATCACGTCGATCTGTCAACCCCATGGCCCGGTTCATCCCTCCGTGGCCCCCACTGGACGGGTGCCGTCAGGTGCCCGGCTTGCGGCCGTAGACGAAGACGTCGTCGCCGTTCTTCAGCAGCGACCAGTACTTCTTGGCGGTCGTGGAGGTCATGTTGACGCAGCCGTGCGAACCCGGCGGGTTCCACATGCTGAGACCGACCGAGTGGAAGGCCTGGCCGCCGTCGAAGAACTGGCTGTAGGGCATGGGCACGTTGTAGATCGTCGAGACGTGGTTGATGTGCCGCCAGTAGATCTTCTTCAGACCGGTGCGGGTCTCGTACCCGTCACGGCCGGTGCGGACCGGGACGGGCCCGTAGACGAGCCTGCTGCCGTCCTGGATCCAGCTGAGCTGGAGGGTGAGGTTGACGCAGGCGATGCGGCCCTTGTTGGTCGGGCAGGCGCCGGCCTTGTTGGGCTTGTTGCCCACCGCCTTCTGCTTGTTCATGAGGTCCATCACACCCCAGGTGACAGGCCCGGCGTAGCCGATGTTCGGCGTGATGCCGTGCTTGTTCTGGAAGGCCTGGACGGCCTTGCAGTCGGCGGTCGACTGCCTGCCGTCGACGGGCCGGCCGAGGAACTTCTCCACCTGCTTCTGGTACGGCCCGGCCTGCGTCGTACAGCTCGCGGCCTGCGCCGGCGCCGCGCCCAACGCGAGTGTCAGCGGCGCGACAAGGCCGGTGACCCCGAGCACGACGGCCCCTCGTCTGCGTATGTCCCCCATGACTGCTGCCCTCTCCCTGGCACGATTACGGCGATCTCGTCAACCTTGACCGCTGTACGGGGGTCCTGGTTGTAGTCCCGCCCAACCTGTGACGAAACACTGACATCCTCCCCTCCCTGAAGAAGGGAGGGGATTCCTGGCTCAGGCTGCCTCGGGAAAACGGCGCTTCCAGAGGTCTTCCGCCATCAGCGCCAGCCGGGTTGAGACCAGCCCGGACGAGCATCACGCGGGCGGAGTTCATGTCTCCGGGGGACACCGTTCCGCACGCGGTGCACGCGTAGGTTCGTTCGGAAAGGGGCCGTGCGTGCTTGGTTCTCGCTCCGCACCCGGAACAGTCCATCGTGGTGTGGGCCGGGTGCACGAGGTGCACGATGCGGCCGTGCTTGCGGGCCATCTCGGTCAGCGCGGTCCTGGTCGCGCCGACCGCGGCGTCCGCGGCCTTGCGGGCCATCGTGGACTTCGCCGGGAACGTGGGGCGGAAGTCCTCCACCGCGAGCTGGTCGAAGACGCGGACGACGGTCTTGGCCCACTTGCCGGCGGTGTCCTGGCGTTGCCGGGCGATCTTCTGTGGATCTTCGCGGCCTGGGCCGCCGCGCGCCGGTATCCCTTGGTGGCCCCCTTGCCCTTCGGGGTGCGGCGGCGGGCCATCTGCTTCTGGCAGCGGGCCAGGCGCGCGGCGGCGGTGCGGCCGGGCTGGGGGTGGGCTGCCCGACGGCCGCCGGGCAGGACAAGCGAAAACAGCTTCAGGTGTCGTTAAGTCCCTCTACCGTGCCTGCCGTCTCTACCGTGTCAACAGGGCTGGCCTTATAGGCGTGTTGAGGAGCCCTCGCTCAGCGGTAGCCCGTCGTGTCCGCCGGCTTTCCCGCGTCCTGGACCTCGACGAGGTAGCGCCAGGCGTCCGGGCGGCTGCCGTCGAGGTCGGTGAAGCCGTACACCGGGGCGAGGCCGCCGCTGGAGAGGGACCGTCCGTTGTGGCGGGCGACGTCGGGGTCGGCGGCGAGGGCGGCGACGGCGCGGCCGACGTAGCGGGGTGTCTCGGAGATGGCGAAGTGGGGGACGCGGACGAGGGCGTCGCGCCAGTTGTCCTCGCGTACCCCGAACTGGTCGAGCATCAGCTCCGAGCGCAGCCAGCCGGGGGTGAGCGCGACGGCGGTGGCGCCGCGCGGGCCGAGTTCGTGGCCGAGGGCGAAGGCCATGCGCAGGACGGACGCCTTGGCGAGGTCGTAGAAGAAGTTCACGCGGTAGGTGTCGCGGTTGTACTCGGCGGTCCCGTCGGTCATCTCGACGACCAGGCCGCCCGGGTTGCGCAGGAGCAGCGGGAGGGCGTGGTGGCTGGTGACGGCATGGGTCTCGACGCCGAGCCGGAGCATCCGCAGACCGTTGTCGAGGTCGTGCTCCCAGACCGTGGCGTCCCACTCGAAGAGCTTCTCGCCGCCCCAGATGTCGTTGACCAGGATGTCGAGGCGACCGTGTTCGCCGGCGATGCGGTCGACGAGGGCGCGGACCTGCGCGGGGTCGAGGTGGTCGGTGGGGACGGCGATGCCGTGACCGCCCGCCTCGGTGACCAGGTCGGCGGTGTCCTCGATCGTCTCGGGTCGGTCGTACTCGGAGCGCCGGTCGCGGGTGGTGCGTCCCGTCACGTAGACGGTGGCGCCGGCCGCCCCCAGCTCCACGGCGATCCCGCGCCCCGCGCCCCGGGTCGCCCCTGCGACCAGTGCGACCTTGTCCTCCAGCGGCCCTGACATGTCCGGCCTCCCTGCCTCGTGCGAGTGGTGTCGCTACGAGGGTCCCCGGAAAGCCGGACATCTCCTGTCGCCTTTCGGCGGCTCTCACCCGGCCGGGCGCAGCCGCTCCGCCGGGGTGCCCGCGTTTTCGGCGGGCGTCCCGGGTTCCCGGGTCCGGTCAGTGGCCGCGGGCGATCCATTCCTCCAGGTGGGGTGCCTCCGCGCCGATGGTCGTCGCGTCGCCGTGGCCGGTCAGCACCTTCGTCTCGGGCGGGAGGGCGAGCAGCCGGTCCTTGATGGACGTGATGATCGTCGGGAAGTGGGAGTAGGAGCGGCCGGTGGCGCCGGGGCCGCCGTGGAAAAGGGTGTCGCCGGTGAAGAGCACGCCGAGCCCGGGGTCGTACAGGCAGACCGCGCCGGGCGCGTGCCCGGGGGTGTGCAGGACGGTCAGGTCGGTGCCGGCGACCTCGATGACCTGCCCGTCGGCCAGGTGGGCGTCGGGTTCGCGGCCCGGGTGGGTGAGCTTCCACAACGGCAGGTCGTCCGGGTGCAGCCAGATTTTCGCGCCGGTCGCGTCGGCGAGGGCCGGCGCTGCGGAGACGTGGTCGTTGTGGGCGTGGGTGCAGACGATGGCCGTCAGTCTGCGGTCGCCCACGGCGGCGAGGATGGCGTCGGCGTCGTGCGCGGCGTCGATGACGACGGCCTCGTGGTCGTCGCCGACGATCCACACGTTGTTGTCGACGTCCCAGGTGCCGCCGTCGAGGCTGAACTGACCGGAGGTGACGAGGTGTTCGATGCGCGCGGTCATCACAGCACCACCACCGAACGCAGCACGTCTCCGTGGTGCATCCGCTCGAACGCCTTCTCGATCTCGTCGAGTTGGATGGTCTCGGTCACGAACGCGCCGAGGTCCAGGCGGCCCTGCACGTGCAGGTCGATCAGCATGGGGAAGTCGCGGGAGGGCAGGCAGTCGCCGTACCAGGACGACTTCAGGGACCCGCCGCGTCCGAAGACGTCCAGGAGGGGCAGTTCGAGCTTCATCTCCGGGGTCGGTACGCCGACCAGGACGACCGTGCCGGCGAGGTCGCGGGCGTAGAACGCCTGCCGGTAGGTCTCCGGGCGGCCGACCGCCTCGATGACGACGTCGGCGCCGAAGCCGCCGGTCAGCTCACGGATCGCCTCGACCGCGTCGGTCTCGCGGGAGTTGACGGTGTGCGTGGCGCCCATCTTCCGGGCCGTGGCCAGCTTGCTGTCGTCGATGTCCACGGCGATGATCTTCGCCGCGCCCGCCAGGTTCGACCCCGCGATCGCCGCGTCGCCGACCCCGCCGCAGCCGATGACGGCGACCGTGTCGCCGCGGCCGACGTTGCCGGTGTTGATCGCGGCGCCGATGCCCGCCATCACGCCACAGCCCAGCAGCCCGGCCACGGCCGCCGACACGGACGCGTCGACCTTCGTGCACTGCCCGGCCGCCACCAGCGTCTTCTCGGCGAACGCGCCGATGCCGAGAGCCGGGGAGAGCTCCTGGCCGGTCGAGGCGAGCGTCATCTTCTGCTTGGCGTTGTGCGTGTCGAAGCAGTACCAGGGCTTGCCCCGCAGACAGGCCCGGCACTGCCCGCACACCGCGCGCCAGTTCAGGATGACGAAGTCGCCGGGCGCGACGTCCGTGACGCCCTCGCCCACCGACTCCACCACGCCCGCCGCCTCGTGGCCGAGCAGGAACGGGAAGTCGTCGTTGATGCCGCCCTGCTTGTAGTGCAGGTCGGTGTGACAGACCCCGCAGGCCTGGATCTGCACCACGGCTTCTCCGGGGCCGGGGTCGGGGATCACGATCGTCTCGACCCGTACCGGCTCGTCCTTGCCCGGTGCGATGACACCGCGTACTTCCTGCGGCATGGTGTTTCACCCTTCCTCTGCGACTCCCCCGTCCCCCTCGACCCTAATCGCAACTGATCAGTAAGGGCAGGAGATCACTTGTCGGCGGCCGGCCGGAGCGCACGCTCACCTCGGAGAACCCCACACCGTCTCCCCCGTTTTCTCCTCATTCGCACCCTCCGTACCGCCGATCGCCGAACGGGCCGGCGAAGTAGCCTGAGGGCTCCGACTCCCGGTCACCGAATGTAACGGAATCCACCGTTCTGTTACATTCGCCGACCGCCCCACCCCCGAGGAGCCCCGTGACCATCGCAGAGACAGCCGGCGGCCGGCCCCCGTGGCGGCTGTTGCTCGACTACGTGCGGCCGCACCGCCGGGCCCTGCTGGCGGGTGCGGCGCTCTCGCTCGTCACCGGCGCGACCGGGCTGCTTCTGCCGCTGGTGGCACGGGGGTTGATCGACGACCTGGGCCACGACCGGGCGATAACCGGCGCGTTGCTGGCGTTGACGGCTCTGGTCGTCGCCAACTCGGCGCTGGGCGCGCTGGGTTCGTACGTGCTGCGGCGTACGGCGGAGTCGGTGGTGCTCGGTGCCCGCCGGGCGCTGTCCTCGTATCTGCTGCGGCTGCGGATCCCGGCCGTGGACCGCAGCGAGCCCGGTGACCTGATGGCCCGCATCACCTCCGACACGACGCTGCTGCGCGAGGTGACCACCGACTCGCTGGTGGGCCTCGGCACCGGCGGTCTGACGCTCGTCGCCACGATCGTGATGATGGGCTTGGTGGACCCGGTGCTGCTGGGGGTCACGCTGGCCGTGATCCTGTGCGCGGGGACCGTCCTCGGGGTGATCGTGCCGCGCATCAACCGGGCGAGCCGGCGCGCGCAGGACGCGGTCGGGGTGATGGGGGCCTCGCTGGAGAGGGTGCTGGGCGCGCTGCGCACGGTGAAGGCGTCGGGCGCCGAGCACCGTGAGGAGACGACGCTGCACACGGCGGCCGAGGAGTCCTGGCGGCAGAGCGTGAGCGCCGCCAAGTGGGCGGCGGTCGCGGGCAACACGGCCGGTCTGGCGATGCAGACCGCCTTCATCACCGTCCTCGCGGTGGGCGGGGCGCGGGTCGCGACGGGCGCGATCGAGGTCGGCACGCTGGTGGCGTTCCTGCTGTACGTCTTCTATCTGATGTCGCCGATCCAGCAGGTCGTCGGCGCGATCACCCAGTACCAGACGGGTTCCGCCGCCCTGAGCCGCATCCAGGAGGCCCTGCACCTGCCCGCCGAGCCGGCGTCCCGTCCCGCACCGCTGCCCTCCCCCGCCTCCGAACCGGCCTCGCTCGCCTTCACCGACGTCCGTTTCCGGTACGCCGACGATCTGCCGTACGTCCACCACGGGGTGACGTTCGCCGTGCCGGCCCGGGGCATGACCGCGTTCGTCGGACCGTCGGGCGCGGGCAAGACCACGGTGTTCTCGCTGATCGAGCGGTTCTACGACCCGGAGTCCGGCACGATCACCCTGGACGGCCGCGACCTCGACGACTGGGAGCTGTCCCATCTGCGGTCCTCCATCGGCTACGTGGAGCAGGACGCGCCCGTGCTGTCGGGCTCACTGCACGACAACCTGCTGCTGGGGAACGCGGACGCGGACGACAGCGCGGTGCGGCGCGTGCTCAAGACGACCCGCCTCGACGGTCTGGTCGAACGGCTGCCGCAGGGGCTGGACACGCTGGTCGGACACCGGGGTACGAAACTGTCCGGCGGTGAGCGGCAGCGCGTGGCCATCGCCCGCGCCCTGCTGCGTCGTCCGCGCCTCCTCCTGCTCGACGAGGCGACCTCCCAACTGGACGCGGTGAACGAGGCGGCGCTGCGCGACACCGTCGCGGACGTCGCCCGCACGACCACCGTCCTCGTCGTCGCGCACCGGTTGTCGACGGTCACGATGGCCGACCGGATCGTCGTCATGGACGCGGGCCGGGTCCGCGCGGTGGGTACGCACCGTGAGCTCGTGGCGGGCGACCCGCTCTACGCGGAGCTGGCGGCGACCCAGTTCCTCGCGACGGTCGAGTGAACCGGCGGGTCGGGGTCCGCAGGTGCGCATGACCGGGGCAGGTGCTAGGCGAGCCGTCGCAGGCGTTCGGCGTCGGCCGTGCGGGGGCAGGTCAGGCAGGATTCCGCCGGCTTGACGGCGTAGAACATGCAGCAGCCGGTGCGGGTGCGCGTGGGGTGCCGTCGGCCGTGTTCGTCCGTGAGGAGCCGGAAGCCTGCGCCCGCCGGGTACGGCGACAGGCCGTCCGGGAGCACGTCGGTGGCCGCGCGCATCCCTTCCTCCTCGCCGCCGAGGACCCGGCCCAGATACCACAGGCCGGAGACGAGGTCGTCGCCCACCATGCCCCACAGGGCGCGCGACCCGCGCCGCGCGACCGGGCCGAGCGCGGCCAGGAGGGGGGCCATGTGGTCGGCGACGGCGGACCTCAACTCCGCGCGCAGCGCCTCCTCGTCCGGGACCGTGCGGACCCCGGGCCGACCGGCCTGCGGTGCCCCGGCCAGGCACGCGAGGTCCGTGCGGGGCGTGATCGTGCAGGCGCCCGAGCCGAGGTCGAGCCCGATGTCCTCGAGCCGGATCCGGGGCACCGTGCGCTCCAGGTACCAGGGCCCGCTGGTCAGCAGGGCGACGGACCAGGCGTAGTCGTGCAGGGCGCGCGAGGCGGCCACATGCCGGGGTACGGCGACGCCGTGGCGGTCGCGGATGCGGTCGGCCTCGGCGTCGACGAAGGCGTCCAGGGTCTTCTGGTCCTTCGTCAGATCCAGGGCGGTGACGCCTGCCCTGCTGTCCGTCACGTCGACGTCCAGGACGTCGCAGAGGCCGGTCAGCCGCCGGTACACGTCACCGAGGGCACGGGTCTCCAGGGTCACGGGCATCGGCACTCCCCTACGAAGAGATCAAGTAAGGCTTACCTTAGTCGACGGTTTCACGGAAATGATCACACGCGTTTCCGCATCGCGACCCTTTTGATGCGAAGATCACATGCGCCGCACAGCCGGTTGAAAACTAAACCAAGCCTAACCTAAGCTCACGCCTTGTGACTGCGACCCGACAGGACGCGCTGCCCACGGGTGTGCCCTCCCGTGCCCTGCGGCACGTCTCCCTCTTCCTCACCGGCATCGGTGCCCTGGTGCTGTGCACCGCGTTGAGCCTCGCGCTCGGCGCCCGTTCGGTGCCCCTGTCCACCGTGGCCGGCGCGTTGTTCGGCGACGCCCACGGGAGAGAGGCGCTCGTGGTGACCGGCCTGCGGCTGCCGCGGACGGTCATCGGACTCGCCGTGGGCGCCGCGCTGGGCGTCGCCGGGGCCGTCGCCCAGGGCGTCACGCGCAACCCGCTCGCCTCCCCCACCACGCTCGGGATCAACGCGGGCGCCGGCTTCGCGGTCGTGGTCGCGATCTACGCGCTGAAGCTCGACAGCCCCGTCGAGTACGTGTGGTTCGCCTTCGCCGGCGCCGCGGTCGCCGCCCTCTTCGCGCAGGCGCTCTCCCGGCGCGCCGGGGACATCGACCCCGTACGCCTGGCTCTCGGCGGCACCGTGCTCCAACTCGTGCTGTTCTCCTGGACGTCGGCGGTGATGCTGCTCAACCAGCGCACGCTGGACGAGGCGCGGTTCTGGCTCGCCGGGTCCCTCGCGGAGCGTCCCCTCGACGTGCTGTGGCCGGTGCTGCCGACCCTCGTCCTCGGGCTGCTCCTCGCCCTGGCCGTCTCCCCCGCGCTCAACACCCTTGCCCTGGGGGACGATTCGGCGCAGGCGCTCGGCGTGCCGGTGACCCGGATCCGGCTGGCGGGCGGCATCGCGGTCGTCCTGCTCGCCGGTTCGGCGGTCGCCGTGGCCGGACCGGTCGCCTTCATCGGACTGGCCGCCCCCCACCTCGTACGGCCCCTGCTCGGCGGCGACCACCGGCTGCTGGTGCCCGGCTGTCTGATCGCGGGACCGCTGCTGCTCCTGTCGGCCGACATCCTGGGCCGGCTGGTGATCCGGCCGTCCGAACTGGAGGTCGGCATCGTGACCGCGTTCCTCGGCGCCCCGCTGCTGGCGCTGCTCGCCCGGAAGGTGGCCCGATGACCGCCGCGTCGCTTCTCTCCGTCCCCAAGGCGGCCACCGCCCGGGGCCGCGTCCGCCGCCGGGTCCTGCTGTTCGCGGTGGTCGGCCTCGCCGCCCTGTGCGCGCTGCTCACCGTCTCCCTGACGACGGGTGAGATGAGCATCCCGGCCGGGACGGCGCTGCGCGCGCTGGTCGGGCTCGGGGACTCGGGGGACGTGCTGGTGGTCCAGCAGTTCCGCGCGCCGCGTGCGGTGGCGGCCATGGTCGCCGGGGCCGGGCTGGGGGTGGCCGGGTGCGTCCTGCAACGGCTGTTCCGCAACCCGCTGGCCTCGCCCGACGTGATGGGCGTGACCGGCGGGGCGTCGCTGGGCGCGGTGGCGCTGATCGCCGCGGGCGCCACTCAGACGCTGATCCCGCTCGGGGCGCTGTCCGGCGGCCTGCTCGCCGCGCTGCTGCTCGGGGTGTTCGGCTGGCGCTCCGGGCTCGCGGTCACCCGGCTGGTGCTGACCGGACTCGCGGTGCAGGCCGCGCTGGCCGCCGCCGTGAACCTGATGATCGTGCGCTTCCCCGCCGAACTCGCCGGCTCCGCCCTGCAGTGGACGACCGGTTCGGTGTACGGGCGGACCTGGACGGAGGTGTGGGGAGCGGGCGCCGCGATGCTGCTCGCGCTGGCCGCCGCGTTCGTCCTGCACCGGGGTCTGGCCGTCCTGGACCTCGGGGACGACTCGGCGGGCGCCCTCGGGCTGCGCACCTCCACCGCCCGGCTCCGGCTCCTGGTCGTCGCGGTCGTCCTGGCCTCGCTGGCCGCGGCGCTCGCGGGGCCGGTGACGTTCGTGGCGCTCGCCGTGCCGCACGTCGTGCGGTTCCTCACCGGGCCGCCGACGGCCGTCTCCCTGGCGCTGGCCGGTCTCACCGGCGCGGTGCTGCTCCTCGCCTCCGACCTGGTGGTCCAGCACCTGCTGCCGGTCGAGGGCCTCCCGGTCGGCGCGGTCACCGCCACGCTCGGCGCGCCCTGGCTCCTGGTGCTGATGCTGCGTCAGAGCTCGCCCGTCCAAAGGAGTCACGGATGACCCACAACCAACTCACCACGCGGGGCCTCGACCTGCGCTACGGCGACCGGCTCGTCGTCGACGGGCTCGACCTGACGCTGCCCGGCGGCGCGGTGACCGCCATCGTCGGCCCCAACGCCTGTGGGAAGTCCACCCTGTTGAGGGGTCTGAGCCGGCTCCTCGCGCCCGCCGCCGGCACGGTCACGCTGGACGGCGCGGACATCCACGGCATGTCCGCCCGCACGCTGGCCCGCCGTATGGGCCTGCTGCCGCAGCAGCCGGTCACGCCGGAGGCGATCACGGTCGAGGCGCTCGTCCGGCTCGGCCGCTACCCGCACCAGCGGCTGCTGAGCCCCTGGTCGGCCGCCGACCAACGGGCCGTGGACGAGGCCCTGGAGCGCACCGGCACCGCGCCGCTGCGCGACCAGCCGGTGGACCGGCTCTCCGGTGGCCAGCGTCAACGCGCCTGGATCGCGCTGGCGTTGGCCCAGGACACCGAGCTGCTGCTGCTCGACGAGCCGACCACCTTCCTGGACCTGCGCCATCAGCTCGACGTCCTCGACCTGGTCGCCGCCCTGCACGCCGAGTCCGGCCGCACCGTCGTCATGGTGCTGCACGACCTCGGCCAGGCCGCCCGCTACGCGGACCACATGGTGGTCCTCAAGGACGGCCGTCTCGCCGCCGCCGGCCCGCCCGCCGACGTTCTCGACGCGGAGCTGGTCAGGTCCGTGTTCGAGGTGGACTGCCGGGTCGTCCCCGACCCGGAGACCGGCACCCCGCTGGTCGTCCCGAAGAGCAGCGCGGTACGGCATTCCGCCGCTTCCGCGTGAACCCACGCCCCGGTCCCCGGGGCCCAAGGAGAAAGACCTTCATGTTCAAGCGCTCTCCCCTGCGCGGAATCGGCCGTCTGGTGGCCGTACCGCTCGCCGTCGTCCTCGGTACGACCCTGCTCGCCGCCTGCGGTGACGACTCCTCCGGCAAGAAGGCCGACGCCGAGCCGGCCGCCGCCTCCGCCGCCGCCGGTTTCCCGCGCACCGTGAAGACCGCGATGGGCGACGTGAAGATCCCCGCCCAGCCGAAGCGGGTCGTCGTCCTCGACACCGGCGAGCTGGACGACGTCACCCTGCTCGGCATCGACCCGGTGGGCGCGGTCGCCCCGCACTTCAAGACCGGGGGCGGCTTCCCGACGTACCTGAAGGGCGAGTTGAGCGGGACGGAGGACGTCGGCCCGCTCCTGGAGCCCAACCTGGAGAAGATCGCCTCGCTGAAGCCCGACCTGATCCTGTCCTCCAAGGTCCGGCACGAGAAGGTCTACGACAAGCTCAGCGCCATCGCGCCGACCGTCTTCACCGAGACCACCGGCGGTGTCTGGAAGGACAACCTGAAGGTCCACGCCGAGGCGCTGGGCCTGGAGAAGGAGGCCGCGGCCAAGGTCACGGCGTACGAGACGCAGGCCAAGGCGCTCGGTGCGGCCATCAAGGCGAAGGACGGCAACGCCATGCCGACCGCGTCCGTGGTCCGCTTCATCGCCGGTCCGACGCGGCTGTACCAGACCAACTCCTACAGCGGTGTCGTCCTGAACGACATCGGCCTGAAGCGTCCCGCCACACAGGTCTCCACCGACCCCACGGTCACCATGAAGGACGTCAGCCCCGAGCAGATCGACCAGGCCGACGCCGACCTGATCTTCGTGACCTCCGCCGACGCCGAGGACAAGACCCAGAAGAAGCAGGTCGTCTCCAACCCGGTGTGGAAGGACCTGCCGGCGGTGAAGAACGGCAAGGTCTTCGAGGTGCCGGACGAGACGTGGATGTCCGGCATCGGCGTCCAGGCCGCCGGGGAGATGCTCAAGGACGTGGCGAAGGCCGCGGGCGTGCCGCTCCCGGCGAAGTAACGGCCGCCGTCTTCCAGGGCGGATCGTTTCCGCGGATGAACGGATCCGCGGCGGTCCGCCCCCGCCCCCCACCCGCTAGCGGAAGTTGTCGCACAGTCATGCGCCTGTACCTGCTCGCCCTCAACCCGACCGACTCCGTCACCGAGGGTTTCCTGCCCGCCGCCGCCCGCCTGGGCCTGGACGTGACCGTCCTCACCGACCAGCCCGAGGCGCACCGCCGCACCTACCCGGACATCGATGTCCTGGAGTGCGACGTACGCGACTTCCGCGCCGTCGTCTCGCGGATCTCCGCGCATCACCGCCCGGACGGCGTCTTCACCAACAGCGACCACCTCCAGACCCAGGCCGCGCTGGCCGCCGGCTACTTCGACCTGCCCGGCAAGGACTGGCGGGCCGCCCTGCGCTGCAAGGACAAGGCCGAGACGCGCCGCCGCCTCGCCGTCACCGGCGTGGACACGGTGTGGTCGGCCGAGATCACCGAGTCGGTGGCCCCGCAGAACGCCCCCTACCCCTGCGTCGTCAAGCCGCGCGAGGGTGTGGCCAGCGAGGACGTCGTCCTCGTGGACGGGCCGGAGGATCTGGTGACGCGGTCCAAGGAGATATTCGAGCGGCGGCCGGGCGTCGCCCTGGTCGTCGAGGAGTACCTCCCCGGCGAGCTGTACACCCTGGAGACCCTCGGTGACGGCGAAACCCGGCACGTCCTGGGCGGCTTCCACACCGAACTGTCGCCGCCCCCGTACTTCATCGAGGAGCGCCTCACCTTCGTCCCGGCGCATCCGGAGCCGGTCGCCGACCAGGTGCTGGCCCAACTGGACGCACTGGGCGTCGGGTTCGGGGCCTGCCACACCGAGTTCGTGGTGCACGAGGGCCGGGCCCGGATCATCGAGGTCAACTACCGGGCCATCGGCGACCAGTGCGACCTGCTGCTCGCCCGGCTGCTGGACATCCCGCTCTTCGAGCACATCCTCCGCGTCCACCTGGGCGAGACCCTCCCCGCGGACCTCGGCGCCCGCCGCGACGGCGCCGCCCGCCTGGACTACCCCTGCGCGGACCGGGCCGGCACGCTCACCGCCGCTCCCGACGCCGCCGAACTCACCGTCGAGGGCGTCCACTTGACGTATCGTCCGCTGCGCCCGACCGGCGAGCGGCACGAGCTGTACCAGACCAACCGCGACTACCTCGGCGTCCTGCGCGCCGTCGGCACCGACCAGGCCACGGTCGACCGCGTCGCGACGGACTTCCTGGCGGACCGGCGCTGGGAGATCAAGCCGTGACGGCCCCGGCCCCCGCACCCGCCTCCGCCCCGGCCCTCGACTGCGAGGCGGAGCTGCTCACCCGGGTCCTGAGCGCCCTGCTGCGCGAGGACGTCGTCGGCCTGCGCACCCGCGGCACGCTCGTCCACCGCCCGGACGGCGCGTGGCTGCGGCTGCCCGTGCCGGACGACGCCGGCGCCCTGCTGCTCCCGGTCGCCGAGGACGGCTTCCAGTGCGTGTACGAGGCGCGGCTGCCGCTCCTGGTCCGCGAGTCCGACGGCACCCCGCTGACCTCGTACGTCGCCGTGCTCGCCGCGTTGCGGGCGCTGGCCGAGCCGGCGGACCGGGGCGGCTTCGACGCGTTCGCCGAGGAGTGCCGTCAGACGCTGGAGACGCTGCGCCTGCACGCGGCGACCCGGGCCGACGTCCTCGGCGGGCTCGCCGCGCGGTACGGCGCCGACCCTGCGCACTGGACCGGGCTCACCGGCGGTGTCGCCCTCGACACGCTGGCCGCCCGTCTCGACCACCCCGTCTATCCGACGGCACGCGGTCGCTCGGGGCTCACGGAAGAGCAACTGCGGTCCTACGCACCGGAGTTCCACCCTCGTTTCGCGCTGCGCTGGCTGGCCGTGCCGCGGGAGGCCGTCACGGGCCGGTTCCCGGACTCCTGGCCCACGCCCGAGGCGCTCGGTCTGCCGGAGCTGCAAGGCACCCATCTCGCCCTGCCCGTGCACCCCCTGACGGTCGGCGCGCCGCTCGACGAGGCCCTGCGGGCGGCCGGTCTGGAGGGCCGGGCCGTCCTCGCCGAGCGGGCTCATCTGGACGTCGTCCCCACCCTGTCGATGCGCACCGTCGCGGTGGCCGACGATCCCTCCCTGCACCTCAAACTGCCCCTGGCCACCGCCACGTTGGGCCTGCGCAACAAGCGGTCCATCAAGCCGGGCACCCTGGTGGACGGGGCGGCGGGCCAGCGGCTGCTGGAGGCGGTGATCGACCGGGAGCCCCGGTTCCGGGACACGATCCTGCACGCCGACGAGACGACGTACGCGCACGCCGGGCACGAACTCCTCGCGGTGCTCTGCCGCCGTTACCCGGCCGGCCTGGACGACAACGCTGTCGTCCCGCTGGCCGCGCTGCTCGCCGAGGCGCCCGGCGGCGGGCTGGTGATCGACCACCTCGCCGACCGCTTCCACGACGGCGACCCGCTCGCCCTGCTGGACGCCTGTCTGACGCTGCTCTTCGACTGGCAGACCACCCTGTTCGGCTACGGGGTCGCGCTGGAGTCGCACCAGCAGAACGTGTCGCTGATCCTCGGGTCCGGCGGTCCGCGCCTGCTGCTCAAGGACAACGACGGCCCGCGCATCGACGCCGGCCGGCTGGAGTCCGTCCTGCCCGGGCACCCCTGGGGCTTCGACGACCCCCGGACCTTCACCGCCGGCCTCGGCCCGGTCGCCGACGTGTTCACCACCATCACCCTCCATCTGTGCGCGGCGGCCCCCGCGTTCGCTCTCGCGCGCCACGGCCGCGCCCCGCTGCCCGCGCTGCTGGCCATGGTCCGCGACCGGCTCGCGGAAGCCGTCGGACTGCTGGGCGGCGAGCCGGGCGAGGTGCTGCGGGAGCGGGTGCTGGACGCGCCACGGCTGCCGGTGAAGGCGATGGTCACGGCCGGGACCCTGCTGACCAAGGAGCGCTCGGGCGCCGCCGACGTCAACAAGCACTACACCACCGGCCCCAACTACCTGCTGGACGACGGGGGTTCACGGTGAGCGCCGGGACGCTGCGAAAGCCGGAGCAGGAGACGGAGCAGGGGTTCGGGCGGCCGCAGGTGTTCGCGGTGGCCGGCTGCTACTTCGTGGCCTCGTTCGCGGCGCTGGGCCTGCCGCCGTATCTCACCCAGATCCTCCCGGAGTTGGGCGACCGCGGTGCCCGCTGGGCGGGGGTGCTGTACATCGTGCCGACCGTGTTCGGTGCGCTCGGCGCCCCGCTGTGGGGACGGCTCGCCGACCGCTACGGACGCAAACGGCTGCTGCTGCGCGCGCAGTTGGGGCTCGCGGTGTCGTTTCTGCTGGCGGGCTGGGCGGACTCGTTGCTCACGTTCACGCTGGCGCTGACGCTCCAGGGGATCCTGGGCGGCACGTTCGCCGCGTCCAACGGCTATCTCGGCTCGGCCCTGCGGGGGCCGGCCCTCTCCCGGGCGCTCACCCTGATGCAGGGCAGCGCCCGGGCGGCGCTGGTCGCCGCGCCTATCCTGGTCGGCTCGCTGTCCGGCTGGCTGTCGCCGCACCGCCAGTACGCCCTGCTCGCCGTCCTGCCGCTCACGGCCGCGCTGCTGCTGGCGGCCCTGCCCGAGCCGGCACCGGCCCGCGCGGCACGGCACCGGACCGAGCAGTCGGCCCCGGAGGCCCCGCCCACGGTCTCCCTGCGGGCCCTGTACGTCCTGGAGTTCGCCTTCGTGTTCTCCACCGTCATCTCCTTCCCCTACCTGATCGCCCTCGTCGACGACCGGCTGCCGGGAACCTCTCCGACCCTGTCCGGCGTACTGTTCGCGCTGCCGCACCTGGTGTACCTGGTGTCGGCGCTGGCCGTGCACTCCGCGTTCCGGGACCGGCCCCGGGCCGGGGTCGTGCTCGGGTTCACCTGTGTTGCCCTCGGCCTCGCCGGACACGGCGTCGCCGCCTCGCTGCCCGCGCTGATCGCCGTACGGCTACTGCTCGGCGCGGGGCTCACGCTGGGCCTGGTGTCCCTGTCGGTGCTGGCCGCCGACTGCGCCCGGGGCCGGGCGCCCGGCGGACTGTTCGGCTCGATCGAGTTCTTCTCCAAGGCCGGCGCGGTCGCCGCCGGCGTGGCCGCGGCCGCGGGCAGCGCCCGCTTCGGACCCGCCGCACCCGTGCTGACCGGCGGCGCCGCCGCCGCCGTCACCGCCCTCGCGACCCTCCTCACCGCACCGACCCTGCGCACCCGCTGGAGCCGTTGATGCCCTCCCTGACCGACTCCCCCGGCAGCACCGCCGCCCCCGCCGGCCTGCCCTCCGCCGACGAGGCGGTGGCGCACACCCTCCTCAACTGCCTCCTGCGCGAGGTGTCCGGCCCCGAGCACCAGACGGTCGTCGACGACGGGAGCCTCCTGCTGCGGCTGCCCCGCCGAGGGGTCCTGCTGCGCGTCGCGCTGCGCCGCACGTCACTGCTCGGCGCGCACCGCTTCACCGGGGCGGTCGCCGAGCAGGGCGACGAGGGCGGCTGGTCGGAGGTGGACTGGCGGCGCCTGGCCGCGTACGTGCACGACGAACTGTCGCTGCGCACGGGGGTGCGCAACGAGGAGTTCCTGGAGCAGATCGCCTCCAGCCACGAGGCGGTGACCACCACGCTGGCCGCCGCGTCCCGCGAGGGTCACGCGCCCGAGGGCCGCCTGTCCGCCTACCTGGAATCCGAGCAGTCCCTGCTCTTCGGGCACCGCTTCCACCCCACCCCCAAGGCCCGCACCGGTAATCCGCGCGCCTGGTCGGCGTACGCGCCGGAGGTGGGCGCCGCCTTCCCTCTGCGGTACCTGGCCGTGCGCGCGGACCTCGTCGCCGAGGAGAGCGCGCAGCCCTGGGCGACGGCCGCGCTCGACGACCTCGGCCCGGACGTCCCGGACGGCTACCGGCTCCTGCCCGCACACCCCTGGCAGTACGAGACACTGCGCGAACACCCCTTGCTGCGGGCCGCGTTGGAGAGCGGTGGCGTCCTCGACCTGGGTCCGGGCGGCCGCCCGTTCACGGCCACCGCCTCCGTACGGACGCTGTACGACGGCGAGACGTTCCTCAAGTTCAGCCTGAACGTGCGGATCACCAACTGCCTGCGCAAGAACAGCACTTACGAGCTGTCCGGCGCGGTCGCGCTCACCCGCGCACTGGCCCCCGCCCTCGCCGACCTCGCCGAGCGCTTCCCGGGCAGCGCGGTGCTGCGCGAGCCCGCCTACCGCAGCCTCGCCCTGCCCGGCGCGGACGGCGCACCGGACCGCGACCTGCTGGAGGGCTTCGGCGTCATCGTCCGCGAGGGACTGCCCCGCAGGCTCGCCTCCGGCACCACTCCCCTGCTGGCCGCCGCCGTCGCCGACGAGTACCCGACCGGCGCCGCCCAGGTCTCCCGCCTGCTGCCCGACACCAGCCAGGACACGGCGCTCGCCTGGTGGTCGGCGTATCTCGACCTGCTCGTCCCGCCGGTCCTGGCCGCCTACTTCGACCACGGCCTGGTCCTGGAGCCGCACCTGCAGAACGTGCTGGTCTGCGTGGACGGCGACGGCATGCCCGCCCAGGTCCTCTTCCGCGACCTGGAGGGCACCAAGCTGCTCCCCGAGCACCACCGGGACACCCTCGCCGCGCTGCCGCGCGAGGTCGCGGAGCCGATGACCTACGACGCGCAGCGCGGCTGGGACCGGGTGGTGTACTGCCTGCTGGTCAACCACGTGGCCGAGCTGCTCGCGGCCCTCGCCGACCTGCACCCGCGCATCGAGGCCGAGTTGTGGGCGCGCGTCCGGGCCGTCCTCCAGGGCCACGCGGACCGGTACGGCTGCCCGCCCCGGCTGGCCGCGCTGCTCGCCGGGGTGCCGCTGCCCGCGAAGGCCAACCTGCTGACCCGCTGGGAGCGCAAGGCCGACCGCGAGGCGGGCTACGTACGGCTGCCGTCCCCGCTCGCCGAGGACGTCCTGCGCGACACGACAAGGAGCACCACCCGATGACCCCGGCGGTACACGACCTCGCCCTCTCCCTGCCCGTCTCCGAACTCCCCTCGTACGTCTACGACTTGGCGGCGCTGCGGGCTCACGCAGGCACCGTCCGGGCCGCGTTGCCCGAGCGGGTCGAGCTGTACTACGCGGCCAAGGCCAACCCCGAACCGGAGATCCTGGCCGCGCTTCGTCCGTACGTCGACGGCTACGAGGTCTCCTCGGGCGGTGAACTCGCCCATGTCGCCGAGGCGGTGCCGGGCAGGCCGCTCGCCTTCGGCGGTCCCGGCAAGACCCCGCAGGAGATCACGGATGCCCTCGAAGCGGGCGTCGAGCGCTTCCACGTGGAGAGCGAGTCGGAGCTGCGCGTGCTGGCCGCACTGGCGCGCGAGCACGCCTCCGGGCGGCGCGTCGCGGTGCTGCCGCGCGTCAACCTGCCGGTGGCGGGCGGGTCGTTGGCGGGCAGCTCGCTCGCGATGGGCGGCCGTCCGACGCCCTTCGGCATGGACCCCGACCGCGCCGCCGCGATGATCCGCGCGCTGGCCGACGGGGCGTACCCGCAGCTCGAACTGCGCGGTGTGCACGCCCACTTGGCGAGCGGGCTGGAAGCCGCGGAGCAACTCGCGGTGGCCGAGGCGATCGTGGGCTGGGCCACCGGACTCGGGGTGCCGCTCGCGGAGGTGAACGTGGGCGGCGGCATGACCGTCGACTACGCCGCGCCGGACCGCCGCTTCGACTGGACGGCGTACGGGGTGGGCCTCGCACGGCTCGCCGAGGCCCACCCGGGGCTCACGCTGCGCATCGAGCCGGGGCGGGCCCTGACCGTGTACTGCGGCTGGTACGTCACCGAGGTGCTGGACGTGAAGGAGAGCCACGGAGAGGAGTTCGCGGTCGTCCGGGGCGGTACGCACCACCTGCGGACCCCGGCGACGAAGGGGCACGACCAGCCGTGCGCCGTACTGCCGGTGGAGCACTGGCCGCACCCGTGGCCACGGCCCGCCGCGCGCGGGGCGGAGGTCACGCTCGCCGGGCAACTGTGCACGCCCAAGGACACGCTCGCCCGGCGGGTCCCGGCGCCGGGGCTGCGGGCGGGTGACCGGGTGGCGTTCTCGCTGGCGGGGGCGTACGCGTGGAACATCTCCCACCACGACTTCCTGATGCACCCGCGACCCGGCTTCCACTTCCTGGACGCGGCCCCTGCCGGCAGCGAGGGCTGAACGCGTGTGGGGGCCGTCCGGACTCCGGACGGCCCCCACGACGGGAGAAACGGGCGAGGTGCGACGCTCAGCCCTGGATCGCGGGCAGCAGCCCGGTGACGGGGGCGGCGAGGTCGGTGACCTGGTGCAGCTCGTTCAGCTTGTCGAGCTGGCTCACCTTGTTGAGCTCGCCCAGTTGCCGGGAGACCGGCGGGAGGTCGGCCCGGTGCTCCGCCGGAATCTGGTTCTCGGCGAGCGAGTCCAGCGCGGTCATCGGGTTGATCCGGCCGGCGGCCGGGGCTTCGGCCGCGCTCGCCATCGGTGCCGCGAGGCCCGTGACCCCGGCGGCGAGAGCGGCGATGGCGGCGATGCGTCGAGTGGAGATCATGCCCTCAGCAACGCCACGGACGGCCTCCCGGACACGGGTAGGGCGGCGGCGTTCATCCGACAGGCGGAGCGGGCACGCTGCGCTTGCCGAGCCCGGCGTGGCGGAGGAGTCTCGAAGGTGAGGGCCCGGCGGCCCGACCTTCCCTCGGCCGCGGCCCTCGGAGGAGGTCACCATGGGCACCGCGGCAGGCTCCGCATTCGACACCGAGACCCTGCGCAGAGGCGTAGAAGGAAACACCGCGACGGCACTGCTGTCGCTCTACGCCGACGACGCGGAACTGCGCGTCATCGACCACAACACCCAGCCCAGCCAACCCAAGGTCCTGCACGGCCGGGACGAGATCGGCCGGATGCTGGAGGACGTCTACAGCCGGGACATGACCCACAAGCTGGAGGAATGCATCGTCCAGGGCGATCGCGCCGCCTACAGCGAGTCCTGCCGGTACACGGACGGCGTGCGCGTACTCGCCGAGTCGATGATCACCCTGCGGGACGGCAAGATCGTCGATCAGACCCTGATCCAGGCATGGGACGAGTAGGGAGGCAGACCGCCGGGGTCCGGGTCACCTCCCGGCTGACCTGGACCTTCTCGGTGCGGGCGGGACGGTCGCGGCCGGCCCCCTCCCGGCTGCCCTCGCCGGCTTTCACGGCAGGCAGACGCGTGTCCGCCGCTCTGCTCCGGGCCGCGCTGCGCGCGGCACGCGCTCGCCGTCGGTGCGCGCACTGAAGTGGCCGCTTTCGTACGGTCGTTCACCCACGGACAGGCTCCGCGCCGCCATACTGTCCGTCGTGCGAGTGGCGATCATGACGGCGGGATCCCGGGGCGACGTCGCCCCCTTCACAGGACTGGGCGCCGCTCTCGTGCGCGCGGGACACGAGGTCACCCTGGTGACGCATGCGCGGTTCGCGCCGCTGGTGGCGGGCTCCGGGGTGGGCTTCCACGCGTTGCCGCTCGATCCGCGGGCCGAGCTGGAGTCCGAGCGGGGACAGGGGCTGCACCGCAGCACCACCGGGCCGGGCAAGCTGCTGAGGGTGGCACGGATGGCGCGGGCGCTGGTCGGTCGGATGACCGACGACCTCCTGACCGCCGCCCAGGCGAGCGACGTCCTGCTGCTGTCCGCCTCGGTGGCGCCGCTGGGGCACGCCATCGCCGAGGGCCTGTCCCTGCCGAGCCTCGGCCTCTATCTCCAACCAGTCGCCCCCACAAGGGAGTTCGCGCCGCCGTTGCTGGGCGGCGGTTCGTGGGGAGCGGTCGGCAACCGGCTCGCCGGACACGGTGTCGGGGTGGCCTTCGAGCAGATCTTCGCCCCCGTCCTGCCGACCGTACGGGCCCGGCTGGGGCTGCCCGCCGTACGCCGTCCCGCCGCCGGGCTACGGGCGCGGGAACGGCGCGGCTGGCCGGTCCTGCACGGCTTCAGCCCGCTGGTGGTGCCCAGGCCCCGGGACTGGCGCGCGGAGCTGGACGTCACCGGGTACTGGTGGCCGTACGACCGCGAGACCCGACTCCCGGCAGCGGTACGGGAGTTCCTCGACGCCGGGGCGCCGCCGGTCTTCGTCGGGCTGGGCAGCGCGACGGTGCCCGACCCGCGGCGGCTCAGCGCCGACATCGTGCGGGCCCTGCGGCGGGCGGGGCTGCGCGGGGTGATCCAGCGCGGCTGGGCGGGCCTCGCGGCCGACGGTGACGACATGCTGACCGTCGACGACGTACCGCACTCGCTGCTCTTCCCGGAGACGGCGGCGGTGGTCCACCACTGCGGCGCGGGCACCACGGCGGCCGGTGTCCGGGCCGGCGTGCCCGCCGTGCCGGTCCCGATCCAGTTCGACGAGGGGTTCTGGGCCGACCGCCTGGTCGACCTCGGCGTGGCCCCGAGATCGCTCCCGCTGCGCCACCTCACCGCCGACACCCTGACCGCCGCGCTCGTCCAGGCCACCCGCGAGCCCGAACACCGCGAGCGGGCACGGGAGTTGGGTGCCGGTGTGCGCCGGGAGAACGGGGTGGAGCAGGTGGTGGAGGCGGTGGCACGACTGTCGTCCGACCGGCCCGACGGGAGTGTGCACGGCAGGCCTTAGGCGGCCTCGGGCAGCCACCCCTGTGGGCGGAGTATCCCCAGCAACTGGCGGACCAGTTCGTCGACCACCTCGTCGAGGGTCGCGTCCACCCATCCGGCGCTCCAGTCGTGGAGGAGGCCGTTGACGCTGCCGATGAAGGCCGCCGCCGCGAGGCGGTAGTCGCGGGGGGCCGCCTCGCCCCGGGCGGCGGCCGACGTCGCCTCGGCGCAGATGAGGTCGACCCAGTGGGCGCGGCGGGCCAGGCGCTGTTCCTCCAGCCGGGGGCTGACGCCGACGATCTCGACGAAGGTGATCCGGATGCGGCACGGATCGGCCGTGACGTCGCCGGCGTAGGCGCGGAAGATCGCGGTGACGCGCTCGGCGAGCGGCAGGTTCCACGCGACGGCGACGGCGACGGCGGCCTCGACCGCCTCCTCGGCCCGGTCGTTGACCTGGAGGTGCAGCGCCGCCAGGACGTCCTCGAGGGTGCGGAACTCCTCGTAGAACTGGCGGGTCGACAGTCCGGCCGCCTCGCTGAGCGACGCGACCGTGGTGCCGCGGTAGCCGGGCGTGCCCCCGAACAGCCGCAGCGCCGCGTCGAGAAACCTCCCGCGCCGCTCGGCCTTCCGCTGCTCGGCGGTCTTGCCGCCGTACCGGCCGGTCGGCGCCCTTAACCTGCCCGCCACTGACCCTCCCTCGTCGCACTGTGCTCCCCCGCCGCCGATTTTGTCGTGTACGGGCTCTTGTGGCGAAGGGCTCCCCTTCCTTACTTTCCAGTAAGTCATTCTGAACGCAACGGTGTTCAGATTCGAGCGGGCCGCTCCGACCTGTCCCGCACGTCCGTCGCCCCAGAGGAGAGACCAGTCATGCCCGCCTTCAGATCCAGGCACCTTTGCTCCATGGCCGCCGCCCTCGTCCTGACCGTCACCGCTTCCGTGACCGCCGCCTCCGCCTCCGTGTCGGATGCCTCGAACGCCGCCGCCCTGCGCGAGGTGCTCTTCGTCGGCAACAACTGGGAGGGCACCGCGGACGTCATCAGGTCCAGCGGTGACTTCGCCAAGGTCGGCCGGATCAACGTGATCCCCGACAAGGACGCCCGGATGGCGGAGATCAACGCCAACCCGATCAAGTGGATCTACTTCCAGGCCATCCGCAACGGTGTCGGCGAAGGCCACGACCAGTTCGTCGACGACATGTACACCACGCCGGACGGTGCCTCGGTGGTCGTCTCCCGGCCCAGCTTCGCCGACGTCGTCTCGATCAACCTGGCCACCGGGAACATCAACTGGCGTTTCCCGGTGTCCGGTTACCGCTCCGACCACATGGCCGTCTCGCCCGACGGCACCCGGGTCGCGGTCTCCGCGTCGATCTCGAACACGGTGCACGTCCTGGACATCGGCACCGGCAGGCAGTTGGGCTCGTTCAAGACCGGCGACAAGCCGCACGAGAACATCTTCACCAAGGACGGCAAGTACATCTACAACATGTCGATCGGCGACGTGAACACCTCACAGGACGCCCCGTGGCAGGACTTCACGAAGGGCGACCGGCGCATCACCGTCGTCGACGCGACCACGTACCAGCAGGTCAAGGTCATCGACATGCGGCAGCGGCTGGACGCGATCGGCCTCACGGACTACTCGGACGCGGTGCGCCCGGCGGTCTTCTCACCGGACGAGTCCAAGCTGTACTTCCAGGTCTCGTTCTTCAACGGCTTCTTCGAGTACGACCTCGCCACGGACCGCATCACCCGGACGAAGACCCTGCCGAAGAACCCGGCGACCAGTGACGACCGCACCACGTACGTCAACGACTCGCGCCACCACGGCATTTCGATGAGCCCCGACGGCAGCAAGCTGTGCGTCGCGGGCACGATGGACGACTACGCGACGGTCGTCGACCGTGCCACCCTCCAGGAAGGCCCGCTGGTCACCGCCTCCAAGCCCTACTGGGCCACGGTCAGCGGCGACGGCAAGGCCTGCGTCATCTCCGAGAGCGGCGCCGACCAGGTCACGGCGATCGACTTCGCCACCGGGCGGAAGGTCGTGTCGGTGCCGGTGGGCGACCACCCGCAGCGGGTCCGGCTGGGCCGCGTCGCCGCCGACTGGACGGGCACGGGCACGGGCAGCTGACGCTCCCTCAACGAGCCGGTGACTCAGCCGCCTTGAGCACGACACCCGCTCCGTCCTCCGCCGCCGTGTACCGTGCGGCGGCCTGGGCGGAGCGGGTGTCGTGCGCACGGTCACTCCGGCGAAGGCCGCTGCCTGTCTCACGGAGGACGTCGTCCACCTCCCCTTCCGTCGAGGTCGAGCCTCGGCCCTGACGCAAGGGGAGGGTCAGGCGGCGGGCGTCACCCCATCTTCTGGGCCACCCAGGCCGAGAGTTCCGTGCGGGCCGCGGTCAGCAGTGCCGTGGTGGGGGCCAAGGCTCCGTTGGTGACCAGGGCGTAGTGCAGGGTGCCCGAGTCGGTGGTGCTGAGCAGGAGGCGTCGGCTGCCTGTGCCGCCCGGTTCGGTGGCGGCGGCGATCTTCGTGGTGGTCGTGTACGCGGGCGGGCCGTACACCGTGCCGAGGTCGGAGACGACCGTGGTGGTGGCGGTCGGGAAGGAGGCGGGCAGGTGCAGTTCGGTGGGTGCCGTGCCGCCGTTCGAGCGCCACACCAGCAGCGAGTACTGGCCGGAGCCGACGAGCTGGGCCGTGTTGGGCAGGGAGCTGGGGACCGGGTTCCAGGTAAGGGTGGTGGAGCCGTCGCGGGAGCGGTCCTCGTAGGTGAAGGCGACGGTCGTGCCGGAGGTGGCGCTCGGGTAGATCCGGTCGAGCAGACGGGAGGTCTGACGGAGTGTCACCGTGCCGCTGTCGTCGAGGCGTACGGCGGAGAGGTCCTCGTCGTTCCAGGCGTCGGCGGTGGTGATCACCTTGTCGGGGTTGCCGTTCATCAGCTCGTGGTGACGGCCGTTGTAGATGTCCCACTGCCACTGCGAACCGGACAGGACCGGACCGGAGGCGGCGGGGGTGTTCCACCAACTGACGCCCTTCACGCGGGAGTCGAGGGCCTGGTACATCCCCTTCAGGACGGTCGGCGCCTTGTCGGAGACCATGCCGGACAGCGGGTGACCGAACTCGCTGACGATCGCCGCCGTCCCGGTCGCCGCCGCGCGGTCACGGACCGTGCCGAAGTCGCTGACGTACTGGCCGTTCTCGGCCTTGCCCCACATGAGGACCCCGGAGATGGCCTTCTGGTCGTAGAAGTGGGTGTTGAAGACGTAGCGGGAGCCGAGCGCGCCGACGTCGAGGAGGCCGCCCTCCTGCTTGGAGACGGTGCCGTTCCAAAACATGTTCGGCTCGACGAAGGCGGGCTTGTCCTGCCAGCCGGCCGCGTCCATCCGGGCCCGGAACTTCACGTAGAAGGGCCACAGCAGGTCGCGTTCCCAGGTGCGGCTGGTCTCACCGGAGGTGTAGGTGCCGGCGTACGGCTCGTTGTAGGGGTCGAAGCCGACGACGCCCGCGAACTCCTCGTCGGTCAGGTGCTGTTTGACGTAGGCCATCGTCTGCTGGGCGGTGGCGAGGAAGTTGTCCTGGATGCCGTGGGCGTTGTGCCAGAAGTCGTACTGGCCGGCCTTGACGGCGTTGTTCTGGGTGATGTTCTGGCCCCAGAGGAAGCAGATGCCGCAGGACTCGCTGGGGTAACCGCCCAGGTCCACCGCCCACTTGGGGGCGCCGTCGCCGGTGTACCAGCTTCCCGTGTTGAACAGGTGGCGGGAGTAGAGGTCCTGGTGGAAGTCGGGGTAGACCCGGATCCCGGCGTCGAGGAAGGCGCGGATCTGGTCGGTGACGGCGGCCAGGTAGGTGGTGTCGACCTGGCCGCGCACCGGTTCGGCGTAGGCCCAGGAGAGCAGGAAGCGGACGGAGTTGCCGCCGCCGAGGGCGCGCAGGGCCGCCGCCGACTTCTTGGCGTCGGCGACCGAGGCGAAGGGCAGGCCCTTATTCTCGGCCAGTTTGGTCTCACCGGAGACGTTGTAGCCGCGCAGCACGACCTCGCGGCCGTTGCCGTCGACGAAACGGCCGCGCGACACCGTGAGCGGCGTGCCGTCGAAGGAGAGGGAACCGGGGAGCGTGGGGGCTGCGGTGGCGGTCGGGGAGCCCGCCACCGTCAGGAAGCCACAGAGGCCGCAAAGGGCCACCAGGACAGCGAGCAGACGTGCCCGAATCTTCGTCATGTGCACTACAGTCCGATGCTTTCCGGACACCGTCAATACCTTCTGACCCACGAGTAAGTTCGTTATCTGCCGGACCAGTTGGCCACCAGTCCCGTCCCGCTGAACAGGCACTCCTCGCGGTTCGGTGCGCAGGGTGCTCGACAGCGGGTCTTCGGGGGCGGGCCGGGCGGTAACGGATTAGCGTTCGAACATGCGCGAGATTCTGCCGGTGCTGGACAGGTGGTACGCGGCCGGTGTGCCGTTCGGGCTGGCCACCGTGGTCGCCGTCAGCCGCAGTGCGCCGCGTGACCCGGGTGCGGCGATGGCGGTGGGCCCCGGCGACGAGGTCGTGGGCAGTGTGTCCGGGGGGTGTGTGGAGGGCGCGGTGTTCGAGCTGGCCCGGGAGGTCATGGCCGACAAGGCGGCCCGGATCGCGACCTTCGGGTACAGCGCCGAGGACGCCTTCGCCGTCGGCCTGACCTGCGGCGGCGAGATCACGGTGCTCGTGCGCCCGGTCACGCCCGGCCTCGACCCGTCGTTCGGGGCGGTCGCCCGGTCGGTCGCCGCGGGCGAGCCGGTGACGGTGGCCACGGTCACCGACGGCCCGGCGCCGCGCGGGGCGGCCCTCGCGGTCTGGCCGGACCGGACCTCGGGCACGCTGGGCACGGCCGGTCTGGACGCGGCGGTCACCGCCGACGCGCGCGGTGAGCTCGCCCTCGGCGTCACGGGCGTACGGCACTACGGGCCGCGCGGGCAGCGGCGCGAGGACGCCGTCCCGGTGTTCCTGCACTCCTTCGCGCCGCCGCCGCGCATGCTGGTGTTCGGCGCGATCGACTACGCGGCCGCCGTGGCCCGGATCGGCGACTTCCTCGGCTACCGGGTCACGGTGTGCGACGCCCGCCCGCTCTTCGCCACGGCGAAGCGGTTCCCGCCGGGCGTGGAGGTGGTCGTGGACTGGCCGCACCGGTACCTGCGCGGCACGGACAGCGACGGGCGCACCGTGATCTGCGTGCTGACCCACGACCCGAAGTTCGACGTGCCGCTGCTGGAGGTGGCGCTGCGCCGGCCGGCCGCCTACATCGGGGCGATGGGCAGCCGCCGTACCCATGACGAACGCCGTGCACGGCTGGTCGAGGCCGGGCTCACCGACCGTGAGCTGGCCCGGCTGCGCTCACCGGTCGGGCTGGACCTGGGGGCCCGTACGCCCGAGGAGGTGGCCGTGTCGGTGGCCGCCGAGATCGTCGCGCTGCGGTGGGGCGGCAGCGGCGCTCCGCTGACGGCGACGGCGGGGGCGATCCACCAGCGACAGCGGGAGTCCACCGCGTGAGGAGGTGTGGGACACGCCCAGAGGGGTAGGCGCCCATAACGGACAGGCATGCATGTCCTCCCCTTCGTCTCACGAAGGAAGGAGGCCCGTTGAGGCAAAGCACACTCGCAAGTTCCGGGCCGCGTCCGACCGTGTCGGCCGGAAGCGGCCCGGTTCTCTGCCCTCCTCCTCACGGCCCCCTCCACGCGCTCCTCACGCGCCGCCGTGTCAGCGGGGCGGCAGCCGGTGCAGGACGACGTCCGTGAGGCGGCCGTCGGACGCGGTGGCGGTCAGGTAGGTGCAGTGCGGCTGGCGGCGCCGGTCGGTCGGGGAGCCCGGGTTGAGCAGGCGTGGGCCGCCGGGGGCCGTGGTGTCCCAGGGGATGTGGCTGTGGCCGAAGACCAGGACGTCCAGGTCGGGGAAACGGGCGGCGCAGCGGGCCTCGCGGCCCTGGGCGGGGCCCGTCTCGTGGACGACACCGAACCGCAGTCCGCCCAGGTCGGCGTACGCCACCTCGGGCAGGCGGGCGCGCAGTCCGGGCCCGTCGTTGTTGCCGTACACGCCGACGAGCCGGCGGCTGCGGCTCTCCAGCAGGTCGAGGGTGGCCGCGTCGACCCAGTCCCCGGCGTGGATGACCACGTCCGCGTGCGGCAGCTCGTCGAGCAGCGGGGCGGGGAGCGCCCTGGCACGCTTGGGGAGGTGGGTGTCGGACATCAGCAGGAGGCGCACGACGTCATCGTACGAAATCACCGACTCGGGCGAACCGGGACAGGTGGGGCGTCGACGGCGGGGTTAGCATCGGCCCACACGTGCCGGTCGCCGCGCGCACGGCCGGCGGTCCAGCAAGATCCAGCGCGATCCCGCGAGATCCAGCAAGGGGGCCAGGAGCCCGATGCCGGTCAAGGTCAGCGTCATCGTCCCCGTCCACAACCCCGGTCCCTTCATCGAGGACTGCGTCGCCTCGCTGCTGCGGCAGTCGATGCCGCCGGACGCGTACGAGGTGATCTTCGTCGACGACGGCTCCACCGACGCCACCCCGGCCCGCCTGGACGCGCTCGCCGCCGAGGACCCCCGGGTCCGTGTCATCCACCAGGAGAACTCCGGCTGGGCGGGCAAGCCCCGCAACGTCGGCATCGACGCCTCCCGCGGTGAGTACGTCATGTTCGTCGACGACGACGACCACCTCGGCGACGAAGCGCTGGAGCGGATGTACGCCTACGGGATCGCGAACGACGCGGACGTCGTCGTGGGCAAGATGGCCGGCAAGGGGCGCGCGGTGCCGGTGGAGCTGTTTCGCGCGAACCGCCCGCGCGCCGGCGTCGCGAACGCGCCCCTCATCGACAGCCTCACCCCGCACAAGATGGTCCGCCGGGCGTTCCTGGACCGCATCGGCCTGCGCTTCCCCGAGGGGCGGCGCCGGCTGGAGGACCACGTCTTCGTCACCGAGGCCTATCTGCGGGCCGGCAATGTCTCGGTGCTCTCCGACTACGTCTGCTACTACCACGTCCGGCGGGACGACGCCTCGAACATCAGCTTCCGGCGGTTCGAGCCCGCGGGTTACTTCAAGAACCTCCGGGAGGCCCTCGACGTCGTCGAGCGGTACACCGGGCCGGGGCCGCTGCGCGACGGGCTGTTCCGGCGCTGGCTGCGCGTGGAGATGGTCGAGCGGCTGCGCGGCCGGCGCTTCCTCGACCTGCCCGAGGACTACCGCAGGGAGCTCTTCGAGGAGATCCACGGGGTCGTCGTCGAGCGGTTCGGGCCGGGGGTGGCGGCTCCGTTGCAGCCCTCCCAGCGGGTCGTCGCCGCGCTGGTCGCCGACGGGCGTTACGACGACGTCGTCGCGTTCGCCGAGTGGGAGGCGGGCGTCGGGCTCGCCGTCGACCCGGAGGGCGTCGTATGGCAGGACGGCGTGCTGCGGATCGCCTTCGCCGCCGAACTCACGCACGACGGCGGGCCGATGACGTTCCCGTCCGCCGGGGGCTCCCCGCGGTGGCCGCCGCAGGACATGGCCGAGGCGGTGCGCTGGCTGGGCGCGGACACCGTGGACCGGTTCGACCGGACCGTGCCCGACCTGCTGCTGCGGGAGCGGACCAGCTCCGCGCAGTACTTCCAGCCGGCGGAGGTGGTCCGGGAGACCGTGCCGGCCGGCGACGGCAGCCGGGTACGGCTCGTGCTGCGGGCGACGGCCACCGTGGATCCCGCCACCGCGGTGAGCGGCGGCCCGCCGGGCGAGGGCCTGTGGGACGTGTGGGTCCGGGTGGGCCTGGGCGGCTGGACGAAGGAACTGCGGCTGGGCCCGGCGCCCCGCCACCACGGCCGCCCCGCCCCGCCCGCCGGGGTCGTCGCCGGCCGGGTGGTACTGCCGTACTGGACCGACCGGCACGCGAGTCTCGCGCTGGACGTCGGCCACGCGAGCAAGCGGCTCGGCCTGGGCCGGGTGTCGGCCGGGGACGTCACCGTCGCCGAGGACCGCCTCCGCGTGGTCCTGCCCCTCTACGTGCCCGAGGCCACCGCCGTGCTGCTGCGGCTGACCGGGGACAGGTCCGGCGACCTGCGCGAGGTCTTCGGGACGCTGTCGCCGGGCGGGCGGCTGGAGGCCGCCCTGCCGGACACCGAACCGGCGGGCCGGACCTGGCTGACGACGGTGTGCCTCACCCCGGACACGGACGGGGCGCGCTTCCACCCGCTGCCCTTCGCCCTGCACATCGCGCCGGACGGCGTCCTCGTGGTGCCGGCGCCCCAGCCCGGCGGCGCCCGGCACCTGGCCCACGGGCTGCGCCGCGCCATGTACCGGGCGCTCGGACGGGTCACGGCCCGCGGGAAGTGACGGCGACGCGCAGGCGTCACTCGGGGATGGAAGAGGGGATGAAGAGGGGGTGGATGGAGATCACATGGAGATCATGTAGGGGCCGTGCAGGCCGGTGCTCGAAAGGGGCCGAACATGTCTTTACGCGTGCGTTCCGCACAGTGATCTCGTGACAGGCGTGACTGTCCGCGCCCCTCGCCCGCTTGGGAGTCTCTTGGCCGGGCCAAGGAGGGGGACACATGGACAAGCGGTACGAGGTGTACGCGCTGGCGGACGCGCACTTCTACGAGACGCCCGACCGGATGGGCACGGGCGGGAGCGCGCCGCTGTTCGACACGGCGCGCCGGCCGGTCCCCGAGGGCTGGGAGTCGGCGCGGACCGGTGACTGGCTGACGCTGACGCCGCTCGCCGCGGACGGGTCCCCGGCGCCGGGTCCGGCCCAGGGCTGGAAGATCCACGCCTCTGCCACCCGGGCGAACGCGGACCGGATCGCGGCGATCGTGTGGGACTACTGCGTCGCGCACCGCGTCCCGTTCAAGTTCGTGCCGGGCCCGCACCTGCTGCACCTGCGCAACACCAAGTACGCGGGCCGCGACACCAGCGGCAAGTTCGTCACCGTCTACCCGTCCGACGACGAGCACCTGCACACGGTGCTGCGCGAACTGGGCGCCCTGCTGGAGGGCTTCGAGGGGCCCTACATCCTCACCGACCTGCGCTGGTCCGACGGCCCGCTCTACGTCCGCCACGGCGCGTTCGCGCGCCGGTACGTCGTCGACGACCGCGGCTCCCTCGTGCCGGCGGTGCAGGACGGCACGGGCACCCTGGTGCCGGACCGGCGGGCGCCCTCCTTCCAGGTCCCGGAGTGGGTGACGCTGCCCCCGTTCCTGGAGCCGCACCTCACGGCCCGCAACACGACGACCGTGGGCGAGCTGCCGTACCGCATCGAGAAGGCGCTGCACTTCTCCAACGGCGGCGGGGTGTACGCGGGCACCGACACCCGGGACGGGCGCGAGGTGGTCCTCAAGGAGGGGCGGCCGCACGCGGGGCTGGCCTCCGACGGGGCGGACGCGATCGCCCGGCTGGAGCGGGAGAAGCGGGCGCTGGAGGCGGTGGCGGGGACCGGGGTGGTGCCCGAGGTGCGCGACTGGTTCATGCTCGGCGACCACCGCTTCCTCGTCATGGACTTCGTGGCGGGACGCCCGCTCAACTCGTTCTTCGCCGAACGGCACCCGCTGCTCCGCGCCGACCCCGACCCGGGGGCCGTCGCCGCGTACACGGCGTGGGCGGTGCGCGTCCACCGGGCGGTGGAGCGGGCGGTGGAGAAGGTGCACGCGTGCGGGATCGTCTTCAACGACCTGCATGTCTTCAACATCATGGTCGCGCCCGACGAGGAGTCGGTGTACCTGATCGACTTCGAGGCGGCGGCCCCGGCCGAGGAGAACGGCCGCCAGGTCGTCGCGCACCCCGGTTTCTTCGCGCCGCCCGACCGCCGGGGCATCGACGTCGACCGCTACGCGCTGGCGTGCTTACGGCTGGCCCTGTTCCTGCCCGTGACCACCCTGTTCGTGGTCGACCGGGGCAAGGCGGCCCATCTGGCCGAGGTGATCGGGCAGCAGTTCCCGGACGTGCCGCGGGAGTTCCTGGACGAGGCGGTCGCGGAGATCACCCGCGACGCCGCCGGCAGCGCGCCGGTGCGGGCTCCGCGCGTCCCGTCGGCGCCCGCCTTCCGGGTGGAGCCCGGGGACTGGCCGCACAGCCGGGACTCGATGGTCAAGGCGATCCTCGCGTCGGCGAGCCCCGAGCGCGACGACCGGCTCTTCCCCGGGGACGTCGCCCAGTTCTCCGACGGCGGCGGCCTCGGCCTGGCGCACGGCGCGGCCGGCGTGCTGTACGCGCTGGCGGCGACCGGCGCCGAGCGCTACGACGAGGGCGAGCGCTGGCTCCTCGACCACACCGCCCCGGCCCCGACGGGCACCCCGCTCGGACTGTACGACGGCCTCGCGGGCGTCGCCCACGTCCTGGACCTGCTGGGGCACCGGCAGCGGGCGCTGGACCTGGTCGACGGCATCCTGCGCGAGCGATGGCAGCACCTCTCCTCCGACCTGCACGGGGGCCTGGCCGGACTGGGGCTCGTCCTCGGCGAACTGGCGCGCAGGACCGGCGAGCCGGAGCTGCGCGAGCGGGCCGCCGAGGCCGCCGACATCGTCGTACGCCGGCTCGCCGAACCGGTGCCGGACGCGCCCCGGCGGCGGGCCGGGCTGCTGCGGGGTGCGAGCGGGCCCGCGCTGTTCCTGCTCAGGCAGTACGAACAGAGCGGCGACCGGCGGCTGTTGGAGGCGGCGGGGGTCGCGCTGCGCCGGGACCTGGCGGCCTGCGTGGAGCGCGAGGGGGGTTCGGTGGAGGTCGACGAGGGGTGGCGGACCCTGCCGTATCTCGGCGACGGGAGCGTGGGGGTCGGGGCGGTGCTCGACGACCACCTGGCCCAAGTCCCGGACCCCGGAGGGGAGTTCGAGCGGGCCAGGGCCGGCATCCTGACCGCCGCCACCTCCCGCTTCTACGCGCAGCCCGGCCTCTTCCAGGGCCGCGCCGGGATGATCCTGCACCTCGCCCGCACCACCGCACCGGGCGCGACACGGGCCCGGCTCGCCGAACAGATCGCCGCTCTGGGCTGGTTCGCTATGCCCTATCAGGGCCAACTCGCCTTCCCCGGGCACCAGATGATGCGGCTGTCCATGGACCTCGGCACCGGCACGGCGGGCTGTCTGCTCGCCCTCGCCGCCGCCCTCGACCCGGACGGCACGGGCGCCACCGCGCACCTGCCGTTCCTCCCGCCGCCGCACGTGCGGCCCTCATGACGCGGCTCCGCCACCACTGACGGAGTCGTGACGCAACCCCGTCCCCACGGGACGACACGGAAAACCGACGAAAGGACACACCATGGCCCTGCTCGACCTGCAGACGATGGAATCCGACGAGCACACCGGGGGCGGCGGCGGCAACAGCACCGTCAGCCTGCTCTCCTGCATCAGCGCGGCGAGCGTTCTGCTCTGTCTCTGATCTGCACCTGGTCTGCATCTGACGAGCACGAGGCGTACGACGCGTCGCATGTGACACGGACGACGCGTACGCCGTGCTGAACGCTCCGGGCGGTCCGCTCCTCAGGGGGGAGCGGGGCCGCCCGGGGTCCGGCCTCTCCGAGGAAGTGCGGGAGCAGGATGCCGATGGACCGGACGACCGGTGAACTGCTCGGCGCCGCCACCCGGCACAGCCGCTCACGCTGCGTGGCCCTGTGTCTGGTGGGCGTGGCGGGGACGGGTGCCGGACTGCTGCTGCCCGCCGCCCTCGGCCGGGCCCTGGACCTGCTGCTCGCCCACGCCCCGGCGACCCGCTGGGTGCTGTACTGCGCGGCCCTCGTGCTGCTGCTGACCCTGCTCGACGCCTGCGAGACCGTGCTCGCCGGCACCCTCGACGCCCGGACCACCGCCTTTCTGCGCCGCCGGATCACCGGCCACGTCCTGGCCGTCGGACCACGGGCCACGGCCCGCTTCGGCGCCGGCGACCTCGTCGCACGGGTCGTCGGCAACGCCGCCCAGGCCGGCACGGCGCCGGGCGCCCGCGCCGCGCTCCTGGCCGCGCTCGCCGGACCGGCCGGCGCGGTGGTGGCGCTGGCCCTGATCGACCCGTGGCTCGCGGTCGTCCTGCTGACCGGTGCCCCGGCCCTGACCGTGCTGCTGCGTACCCTCGCCCGGGACACCTCGGCGTGCGTGGCGCACTACCAGCGGGCGCAGGGGCGCATCGCCGCCGCACTCGCCCAGGCGATCGGCGGCGCCCGCACGATCCGCGCGGCCGGGACGGCCGACCGTGACACGGCGCGAATCCTGCGGCCGCTGCCCGAGCTGTCCCGGGCGGGCCTGCGCATGTGGCGGGTCCAGGGCCGGGCCGCCGCGCAGGCGGTCGCGGTGGCGCCGCTGCTCCAGCTCGGGGTCGTCGCCGTGGCGGGCCTGCTGCTCACCCGGCACCGGCTGTCGCCGGGCGACGTCCTCGCCGCCTCGCGCTACGCGGTCCTCGCCACCGGCGTCGGCATGCTGGTCGGACAGCTCTCCGGACTGGTCCGGTCCCGGACGGCGGCCACCCGCCTGGGCGAGATCCGCACGGAACCCGCTCCCGCCCACGGTGACCGGCGTCTCCCGCCCGACGGCCCGGGCCGGCTGGAGCTGCGCGGCGTGACCGCCCGGCGCGGTGACCGCGCGGTGCTGGACGGCGTCGACCTGGTCGTACCGGGCGGGACGACGCTGGCCCTGGTGGGCCGCTCGGGCGCGGGCAAGTCGCTGCTGGCCGCGCTGGCGGGCCGGCTCGCCGACCCGGACGCCGGGCAGGTGCTGCTGGACGGCGTCCCGCTGCCCGCCCTCTCCCGGGCCGAGCTGCGCGCGGCGATCGCCCAGGCCTTCGACCGCCCCGCCCTGCTGGGCACGACCATCGAGGACACGATCGCCCTGGGTCCCGCCGCCTTCCGTCCCTCCCCCGCCCGGGTCCGCGAGGCCGCCCGCACGGCCCGCGCGGACGACTTCGTCCGCCGCCTCCCGGACGGCTACGCCACCCCCTGCGCGCACGCCCCGCACTCCGGCGGCGAGGCCCAACGCCTGGGTCTGGCCCGCGCGTTCGCCCACGGCGGCCGGCTCCTCGTCCTCGACGACGCCCCCTCCAGCCTCGACACGGTGACGGAACACCAGATCACCGAGGCCGTCCTCGGCGGCCCCGCGCCCGGCACCCGGCTGCTGGTCGCCCACCGCGCCACGACAGCCGCCCGCGCCGACACCGTGGCCTGGCTGGACGGAGGGCGCGTACGGGCGGTGGGGACGCACCGGGAGCTGTGGCGGATCGCGGAGTACCGAGCGGTCTTCGGAGCGAGGGTATGAGTAGTCGGCGGGGCGGGCTTCGGGGGCGTGGGGTGCGCTATCTGCGGGACCGCCGGTGGGTCCTCGTGCGGCTCGCGGGCTGGTCGGTGCTGGAGACCGGGCAGAGCTTCCTGCTCGGATACGCCCTGGCGCGGGCGCTGGACGACGGGTTCCTCGCCGGACGGGCCGGGGTGGGGCTCGGGTGGCTCGCGGTGGCCGGACTCGGGGTGCTCGTGGGGGCGTACGGGACCGGACGGGTGTACGGGGCGGTCGCCGCGCTGGTGGAACCGCTCCGGGACCGGCTCGCCACCCGGGTGGTGGAGCGGGGCGTGCGGGAGGCGGACGGCGGGGCGCTGTCCGGGCTCACCCAGCAGGTGGAGATCGCCCGGGACACCTTCGCGGGCCTGGTGATGGTCTCGCGCTCGTTCGTGTTCACGTCCGTCGGCGCGCTGGTCGGCCTGGGCTCGCTCGCCCCGCCGCTGCTCCTGGTCGTCGCCCCGCCGCTGGCCGCCGGGGTGGTCCTGTTCGCGGTGACGCTGCGTCCGCTGGCGCGACGGCAGAAGGCGTTCCTCGCCGCCGACGAGGCTCTGGCGGAGAGCCTGGGCGCCGTCTGCGCGGGGCTGCGGGACGTCACGGCGGCCGGCGCGGAGGACCGGGTCGCCGCGGACACCGGCGTCCTCGTCGACGCCGAGCTGCGGGCGGCCCGCGCGCTGGCCCACTGGGGCGTGGCCCGCGTGGCGTGCCTCGCGCTGGGCGGCCACCTGCCGCTGGTCCTGCTCCTGGCCGGCGCCCCCTGGCTCCTGGCCCACGGCGTCACCCCCGGCGCCCTGGTCGGCGCCTTCGCCTATGTCACCCAGTCCCTCCTCCCGGCCCTGACCGCCCTCATCCACGGCCTGGGCACCAGCGGCTCCCGCCTGGCGGTCGTCCTACGACGACTTGCGCCGCAGGACGAGAGGGGCGACACGGGTGAGGCGGGCGAGGCGGGTCAGAAGGGTGACGCGGGCGAGCCAGGGCGCCTTCCGGCCGACGGCCCGGACGGGACACCGGCACCACGGACAAGCCCCGCGCCGGTCGAGCTGTTCGGGCCCGCGCCCCCCGCCCTCTCCCTGGCCGCTCTCACCTTCGCCTACGGTCCCGCCTCCGCGCCCGTCGTCGACGACCTCACGCTCGTCCTGCCCGTCGGGGGCCACCTGGCCGTCGTGGGCCCGAGCGGGGTCGGGAAGTCGACGCTGACCGGGCTGGTCGCCGGACTGCTGGTGCCGGGGCGCGGGGAGATACGGATCTGCGGCCGGCCGGTGCCGGGAGACGCCGCCGCCGCGCAGCGCGTGCTCATCCCGCAGGAGGCGTACGTGTTCGACGGCACCCTCGGCGAGAACCTCGCGCACCTGCGGCCGGACCCCGTCCCCGAGGAGGAGCTGCTCGCCGCGGCCGAGGCGGTCGGGCTGGCCCCGCTGCTCCACGTGCTGGGCGGACCCGGGGCGGCGGTGGACCCGGCGGCGCTGTCGGCCGGTGAGCGCCAGTTGATCGCGCTCACGCGCGCGTACCTGTCGTCCGCCCCGCTCGCCCTCCTCGACGAGGCGACCTGCCACCTGGACCCGGAGGCGGAGGCGCGCGCCGAACGGGCCTTCGCGGCGCGGCCGGGCGGCACCCTGGTCGTGGTGGCCCACCGCATCAGCTCGGCCCGGCGCGCCGGCCGGGTGCTGGTCATGGACGGGCCCCGCACGACCTACGGGACGCACGACGACGTGGTGCGGCGCTCGCCCCTCTATCGCGATCTCGTCGGCGGCTGGGCGGCCGGGGAGACCTGGGCGGTCGGTGAGGCCGGTGAAGCCTGTGAGGGCTGTGAGGGCTGTGAGGGCTGTGAAGCCTGTGAGGGCTGTGAAGCCGGGGACGGCTCACAGCCAGCCCTGGCCCTGCGAGATGCGGATGGCGTCGACGCGGTTGCGGGCGCCGGTCTTGCGGGTGATCGCCGCCATGTAGTTGCGCACGGTCCCGTGGGACAGGTGCAGGCTCCCGGCGATCTCCGCGATGGAGGCTCCCTCGGCGGCGAGGGTTAACACGCTGAGCTCCCGGCGGGTCAGCGGCATCTCGGCGGCCTTGAGGAAGCCGAAGCCCAGCGACTCACTGACGAAACGTTCCCCCTGGGCGACCTTGCGGATGCCGTGCAGCAGTTGTTCCGGCTTGCCGGCCTTGTCGACGTAGCCGAGCGCGCCCGCCTCCAGGGCCCGTTTCAGCAGACCCGGTCTGTTCGCACCGGCAAGGACGAGCAGCCGCGGCGATGCCGGTCCGCCGCGCGGGCACAGGTCGCCCAGGGGCGGGATGCCGTACGTGTCGGAGCAGTCGAGATCCGCCGCGCACACGTCCGGACGCGCCGTCCCGACGCGGCCGGCCGCGCTGCGCCACGGCACGTCGTCCACTCTCAGGTCGGGTTCCCGGTCCAGCCACTGTGCGAGGACCGATCTGACCAGACACGTGTCGTGCACCAGAAGTACCCGGATCACTGCCGTCCCTTCACCCCGCCGTACGCCGGTTCGTGGTCTTGAGCGCGTGCCCATTGTTGGGCTCCGGGACCGTTTCTGAGCGCGAAGATCCGGCCATCAGGGTGCGCGGGGGCGCACGCGGGGCGCTCGTACGCCGTCGCGCGCTTCGGCCGAGGGGGCGGGGAGGGGGCATGGCGGATGACCCGACGGGGTACACGGCGGCTTTCGGGTGGGCGCACCGCTCGCCGTGCGCGTCGCGCCGCCAGAGGGCAGATTTGGAGCCTGGGACTCGCGCGGCCGGACTCACTGACCATCGGCCCGAACCGGAGCCGCGGCGTCCGGTCCATACCGGTGCGCCCCGATGGGCCGGTGAGTCCGATGGGCCGGTGAGTCCGATGCCGGTGAGTCCGAGCCGGTGAACCCCGCGCCACGGGGTGATCCGTAGACCCGCCCTTGGGAGGTGGTCGCCGTGCCCGAGCAGACGTCCGGGCAGGCACCGGCGGCCGCATGGGCGCCGGTCGACCGGCCGCTGCTCTCGCTTGCGCTGACGTCGATGATGGACGCCGTCGGGGCGCACTCCGGTGCCGTCTACCTGCGTCCGGCCGACGGTCCGGTGCTGGAGATGGCGGTGATGGCCGGGCTGCCCCGGTCGTTCGCGGCGCCCTGGGAGCGGGTGGGGCTGAACGCGCCGATCCCGGTCGCCGAGGCGGTGCGCGAGCGGCGGCTGGTGTGGGTGGGCGGCGAGGAGGAGATGGCCCGCCGCTATCCGCGGATCGCCGTCGTCCTGCCGTATCCCTTCGCGCTGGCCGCGCTGCCGGTGGCGACCGAGTCCCGGGTGTACGGCGCGGTCTTCGTCACCTGGCCCGGCTCGCACCCGCCGGAGCTGTCCGACCGGGAGCACCGGGAGCTGACGACGGCCTGCGAGCGGCTCGGGCTGCGGCTGGAGCGGGCCGCCGCGCAGAACCGTTCGGTACGGGCCGAGTCCGATCTGCTGGACACGGGGCCGCTGGGCGGTGTCTCCGACACGCTCGGCACGCTGGAGGCGGCCCGGATGGTGGCCCGGCTGCCGTACGGGATGTGCTCGCTGGACCTCAGCGGGCGGGTGGGCTTCGCCAACGCCGCCGCGTCCGAGCTGCTCGACGTACCCGTGAGCGTGCTGCTGGGCTCGCAGCTGTGGGCGGCCGTGCCGTGGCTCAACGATCCCGTCTACGAGGAGCGCTACCGGGCCGCGCTGATCAGTCAGAACGCCACCTCGTTCGTGGCGCTGCGCCCGCCCGCCGAGTGGCTGTCGTTCCGGCTGTATCCGAGCACCACGGGCCTCAGTGTGCGGATCAGCCGGGCCCGGGCGGTGTCGGAGATGAGCCCGTCCGAGGCCCGGGCCGGGGACGCGCCGACCCGGCTCGTGTCCATGTCGCAGGCGCTGAGCCTGGCCGGGGCGCTCACCGAGACGGTGAGCGTGCAGGACGTGGTGGGGCTGGTCGCGGACGAGATCGCGCCGGCGGTGGGCAGTCAGGCCCTGGTGCTGCTCGGTGCGCGGGCCGGCCGGCTGCACGTGCTCGGGCAGCACGGGTATCCCGACCCGCGCACCGTGGAGCAGTTCGACGGGATGCCGCTGTCGGCCCCGAGCCCGGGCGCGCGGGCCGTCGCGCACGGCGTCCCGGCGTTCTTCGACTCCCGGCAGCAGTTGGAGCACCTGTATCCGGCCCGGCAGTCCACCCCGGACGGCTTCGGCGCCTGGGCCTATCTGCCGCTCATCGCCTCCGGCCGCCCGGTGGGCGCCTGCGTGCTGGCCTACTCCGAACCCCAACGCTTCTCCACGCACGAGCGCGCGGTGCTGACCAGCCTGGCCGGGCTGATCGCGCAGGCCCTGGACCGGGCCCTGCTGTACGACGTCAAACACCAGTTGGCGCACGGGCTGCAGGCGGCGCTGCTGCCGCCCTCGCTGCCGTCGCTGCCCGGCATCGAGGCGACCGCCCGCTATCTGCCCGCCACCCGGGGCATGGAGATCGGCGGGGACTTCTACGACCTGGTGCCCTCGCCGCCGCTCGCGGCGGCCGTGATCGGGGACGTGCAGGGGCACAACGTGACCGCGGCCGGGCTGATGGGGCAGATCCGCACCGCCGTCCGCGCGTACACGACGGTCGGGCAGGAGCCCGCGGAGGTCATGCGCAGCACCAACCGGCTGCTGATCGACCTCGGCTCCGAACTGTTCGCCAGCTGTCTGTACCTGCGGCTGGACCCGGTCCACGGGCGGGCGGTCATGGCCCGGGCCGGGCATCCCCCGCCGCTGCTGCGCCGGGCGGACGGCCGGGTGCGCGTCCTGGACCTCGCGGGCGGCCCGCTGCTGGGCATCGACGCCTCGGCGACGTATCCGACGACGGAGGTCGAGCTCACCCCCGGCTGTGTCCTCGCCCTCTACACGGACGGGCTGATCGAGACGCCGGGAGTGGACATCGAGGACGCGATCGCGGACCTGGGGCGACGGCTCGGCGAGGCCGGGGACCGGCCGCTGGAGGAGCTGGCCGACGAGCTGGTGGGGCACTACGCGGCGGCGGAGGAGCGCATCGACGACGTGGCGCTGCTGTTGCTGCGCGCGGGGACGACGGCTGACGGGGGCGACGGCTGACGGGGTGTCGCCGTCGCCGGACACGTGAAAGGTCCGACCCCCGCCGGAGGGTCGGACCTTTCACGTGGTGCGTGGTGCGCTGTCAGTCACTTACTGCGGTGCGAGTCAGCGCCGAGTCGGTCGGTGCGGAGTCAGTGCGACTCGTTCAGCCCCGAGCCGTCCTCCTGGCCGTTGCCGTTCTGGTTCTGACCGCCGTTGACGGCCTCGCCCTGGCCGGCGTTGGCAGCCTGCTCCTCGCCGCCGTTGCCGTTCTGGTTCTGCTCCTGGCCACCGTTGACAGCCTCGCCCTGGCCGGCGTTGGCGCCCTGCTCCTCGCCGCCGTTGCCGTTCTGGTCCTGGCCGCCATCGGCCGCCTGGCCGCCATCGGCAGCCTGACCGCCGTCAGCCGCCTGACCGCCGTTCGCCGCCTGGTCGCCCGCTCCGGCCTCGTCGCCGCCGACCGCGTCACCGGCGCCGACACCGCCGCCGTCGCCGAGCGTCGCGCCGACCGCAGCCAGGGCGGTGGTCACCGGCTGGAAGAAGGTCTCGCCGCCGACGGTGCAGTCGCCGCTGCCGCCCGAGGTCAGGCCGATCGCCTGGCCGTCCTGGGTGAAGAGCGAGCCGCCGCTGTCGCCGGGCTCGGCGCAGACGTCCGTCTGGATGAGGCCCGTGACCGTGCCCTCGGGGTAGTTCACGGTGGCGTCGAGGCCGAGAACCTGACCGTCGTTGAGACCGGTGGTGCTGCCCATCCGGAAGACCTGCGTGCCGACCGTCGCGTCGGCGGCCTGGGAGATCGCGACGGTCTGCTGACCGGTGTTGACCTCGCTGGGCGCCTGCGTGTTCGGGTCGTCGTACTTCACAAGCGCGAAGTCGCCGTCACCCGGGAAGGTCGCCTGGTCGACCGTGGCGATGGGCTGGCCGGTCTCGGAGTCGGCCCACTCCTTGGCCGCGACGCCGCAGTGACCGGCCGTCAGGAAGGCCGGGGAGCCGTCGCCGGCGGTCACGTTGAAGCCGAGGGAGCAGCGCGCGTCGCCGCCGAATATCGCGTCGCCGCCGGAGACGAGGGGCTTGAGGGTGCCGGCCGACTTCTTGATCGTGGCCATGCCCGAGCCGAGGGTCTTCACCGTCGAGTCGATCTGGTCCCACTTGGCGCCGGTGACCGTGGAGTCGGCGGTGACGAGGATCTTGTTCGTCTTGGGGTCGACGGCCCAGGAGGTGCCCGGGATGGTCGCCTTGGTCTTGAGCGTCTTCGCGGCCGCCTCGAGCTCGGCCGTGCTGTTCTCGACCTCGCGGACCTTGGCGCCCGCCTTCTCCGCCTGCACGACGACGTTGTTCTCGTCGCCGGAGACGTTCACGACGTTGATGACCAACTGCTTGTCGTCGGAGTCGTAGTACGAACCGGCGAAGGCGTCACCGAGCAGCTCGGCGAGCTGGGAGGCGAGGTCCGAGGCGTCGCCCGACTTCAGGGTCTTCACCGTGGCGGCGTTGTTGGAGCCGCCGTCCTGGGAGGCGTTGGCCTGGGGAAGCAGGATGGCCGCCGCTCCGAGCGCGGCCACACCGCCAGCCGCGATGATGGCCTTGCGCTTCGTAACTCGCTTGTGACTCAAAAAACTCGACCTCCTGGGGGGACGGGGTCTGGCTGCCGGGGTCCGGCAGCTCCGTACAGCGGCGCCTGGTTGGCCATGAGTACGCAGGGGTCTCGAGGTGCGTTCAATCGCGTTTGCCAACTTCCTTTGCTAAACCCTGAATCGGCCATGACCTGGCCCCGACTTCACCGCCCGGGGAGCACCGGGGAGCAACCGCCCATATGGCGATGACGACCGCCGAAGCCGACAAGATCCCTTCCGGCGACTTCGCCCCTGGCCGCTGGCCCTGGACCTGGCCGCCGAGACCCCGGGCGAGGACCGCGCGATCCCGCGTGCCCGCTGGTCACAGGGGTTGGCCCGGGAGGGCGAGGGGCTCTCGGGGCGGGCGAGGGTGACGGCCCCGAGCACCGCCACCGCGTTCGCCCCGTCGGACACCCGGGGGGCCCACGGACCGACGCCGACGGGGCGGCAGTCGACTTGGTTCCGGCGTTCGATGGCCGGTTCGGTTGTCCTGATCCGGTCGGTACCGACGAAGCCCGCCGAACGATTCCGGATCGACACCGTTCGTAGCCGCCCACAGTTGGCCGTAGCCGTTCGTGGTCGGTCGGCGACGATCCGTTGAGATCGGAGGGCGGAATCCCGGCTTCAGGGAATCTGCACATCGAATGCCCAAGCAGGTCACCGTGGACGAGATTTCCGCACAACTCGTCCGCGTCGGCCATGCCATTGGGGCGGGAGTGTCGGATTCGCCGCGAGGGCGCAGGACGCTCATCCGAGCGAATCCCGGGCGAGCTGTGAAGGAGTCGCCGACAAGGCGTGGGCGCACCTGCACCGCTTTACGTTCCCGTGACGCAAGTTCCCAGGTGGGATGGGGGATTGACTGGCTGCGCCGGCCGCGGAGCTGCTTTGATCCATCGCACCGCAGGGGCCGAACCGCTTCCGGAAACGGGAGTGCGGCACCGGCGGCCGCGGCCGTCATCTGTCCCCAGAGGGGCCGCTCCCCCTTATTGAGATATCCATGTGAAGGGAAGTTCCCCCATGAACTCCACCCCCCAGGTTGAGACCGTCGAGATCTCCGACGCCGAGCTGGACAACGTCTCCGGCGGTCTGTCCCTGAACGCCCTCGGCACCGTCACCGGCCTGGTGGACGGCATCGCCCCGGTCTCCGGCCTGGTCAACACGGCCGTCGGCACGGTCGAGGGTGTCACCGGCCTGAGCACCGCCCCGGTCACCAACCTGGTCGCCGGTCTCTGATCGCGCCCTTGTGACACCGATGAGTCCCGGAGCCGGCACCCGGCTCCGGGACTCATCGGTGCCCTGAACCTCCCGAGGGAAGTCCCGTGCAGTTCCGCCAACAGGCCCTCGCCAAGCTCCAGTCACCGGAGGAACTCGACCTGCCGGTGCGTTTCGCGCGCCCGCAGGGCTGGCTGGTGCTGTCCGTGACCGTGGTCGTCATGGCGGCGGCGTCCGTGTGGGCGGTGACCGGCTCGGTCACGTCCACGGTGAACGCGCCCGCCGTCCTCACCCACGGCGAGGGCAGCTACATCCTGCAGAGCCCCGCCGCGGGCCAGGTCACCGCGGTCCTCGCGAAGGAGGGGCAACGGCTGCCGGCCGGCTCCCCCGTGCTGAAGGTGCGCACGGCCGAGGGCGACGCCGTGGTGCGCACGGTCGCCGCAGGCCGGATCACCGCGCTCGCCGCCACCATCGGGCAGATCATCGCCACCGGCGCGAACGTCGCCGCCGTGGAGAAGGTCGCCGACGCCGACGACCCGCTGTACGCCACCGTGTACGTCCCGGCGGAGAACGCGGCCTCCGTGTCGGCGGGCGCCGCCGTCGACCTGACCGTGCAGACCGTGCCGTCCCAGAAGTACGGCGTGCTGCGCGGCGAGGTGAAGTCGGTGGACCGTACGGCCCAGTCGGCGCAGCAGATCGCCGCGTTCCTCGGCGACAGCCAGTTGGGCGAGCAGTTCACGAAGGAGGGCCGCCCGGTGGCGGTCCTGGTCCGCCTCGACACGTCCTCGGCGACGAAGAGCGGCTACAAGTGGTCGTCCGCCGACGGGCCGCCGTACGCGCTCGCCTCCATGACCATGGCCACGGGCTCGATCCGGCTGGCCGAGCAGCGTCCCGTCGATTGGCTGCTCCCGTGACCGCCGCCGAGCAGACCCGCGGCCGTCGGCGTGCCGCCGCGCCGCCGCCCCGGCGCACGGTCCCCAAGAGCCGGGTGAAGACCGTGCGCACGCCCACCGTGCTCCAGATGGAGGCCGTGGAGTGCGGGGCCGCCTCGCTCGCGATGGTCCTCGGGCACTACGGCCGGCACATCCCGCTGGAGGAGCTGCGCATCGCGTGCGGTGTCTCCCGCGACGGCTCGCGCGCCAGCAACCTCCTGAAGGCGGCCCGCGGTTACGGCCTGACGGCCAAGGGCATGCAGATGGACCTGGCCGCCCTCGCCCAGGTGAAGTCCCCCGCGATCCTGTTCTGGGAGTTCAACCACTACGTCGTCTACGAGGGGCTGGGCCGGCGCTTCGGCCGCCGGGGCGTGTTCGTCAACGACCCCGGCAAGGGCCGGCGTTTCGTGCCGATGGAGGACTTCGACGGCAGCTTCACCGGTGTCGTGCTGGTGGTGGAGCCGGGCGAGGACTTCGAGCGGGGCGGGCGCAAACCGGGGGTGCTGGGCGCGATGCCCGCCCGGCTGCGCGGCACCGCGGGCACCATGCCGGCGGCGGTGCTGGCGAGCCTGCTGCTGGTGCTGGTGGGCGCGGCGGTGCCCGCGCTCAGCCGGACCTACATCGACATGTTCCTGATCGGCGGTCAGACCTCCCTGCTGACCGTGCTGTTCGCGTCGATGGGCACGTGCGTGGCGCTCACGGTCGCCCTCACCTGGCTCCAGCAGGCCAACCTGCACCACGGCCGGATCATCTCCTCGACCCTCTCCAGCGCCCGCTTCCTGCGCCATCTGCTGCGACTGCCGGTGACCTTCTTCTCGCAGCGCAGCCCGGCCGACCTCGTCCAGCGCCTCCAGTCCAACGACGCGGTCGCCGAGACCCTCGCCCGTGACCTCGCGTCGGCGGGCGTGGACGCGGTGGTCGTCGTCCTCTACGCGGTCCTCCTCTACACGTACGACCCGCAGTTGACGTACGTCGGCATCGGTGTGGCCCTGCTCAACATCGTCGCGATGCGGATCGTCATCCGGATGCGGGCGACCCGGACGGCGAAGCTGCGCGCGGACAACGCGCGGCTGACCAACACGGCATACACCGGGCTGCAGTTGATCGAGACGATGAAGGCGACCGGCGGCGAGGACGGCTACTTCCGCAAGTGGGCGGGGCAGCACGCCACCACGCTGGAGGAGCAGCAGCGGCTGGGTGTGCCGAGCGCCTGGCTGGGTGTGGTCGCGCCGACGCTCGCCTCGCTCAACAGCGCGCTGATCCTGTGGATCGGCGGCATGCGGGCGATCGAGGGCCATATCTCGGTGGGCCTGCTGGTCGCCTTCCAGGCACTGGTCACCCGGTTCACGGCCCCGCTGACCCGGCTGAACGGCGTCGCCGGGCGGATCCAGGACTTCGCGGCGGACGTGGCCCGGCTGAAGGACGTGGAGAACTTCCGCGCCGATCCGCTCTACGACCGCCGCTCCGGCGGCGACTCCACGCGCCGGCTGCAGGGTCACGTCGAGCTGGAGAACATCACCTTCGGCTACAGCCCGCTGGACAAGCCGCTGCTGACCGGCTTCGACCTGACCGTCGGCCCGGGACAGCAGGTGGCGCTGGTCGGCGGCTCGGGCAGCGGCAAGTCGACGGTGTCCCGGCTGATCTCGGGCCTGTACACGCCCTGGGAGGGCGCGATCCGTATCGACGGGCAACGCCTGGAGGACATTCCGCGCGGGGCGCTGGCCTCCTCGGTCTCCTTCGTCGACCAGGAGGTGTTCCTGTTCGAGGGCTCGGTCCGCGACAACGTCGCGCTGTGGGACCCGTCGATCCCGGACGACGCCGTCGTCGACGCACTGCGGGACGCGGCGCTGTACGACGTCGTCGTGCGGCGGCCCGGCGGCATCCACAGCAGGGTCGAGCAGGACGGCCGCAACTTCTCCGGCGGGCAGCGTCAACGCCTGGAGATCGCGAGGGCGTTGGTGCGCCGGCCCAGCATCCTGGTGCTAGACGAGGTGACCAGCGCGCTGGACGCGGAGACCGAGCAGACGGTGATGGACAGCCTGCGCCGGCGCGGCTGCGCGTGCGTGGTGATCGCCCACCGGCTCAGCACGGTGCGCGACAGCGACGAGATCGTCGTGCTCCAGCACGGCACGGTCGTGGAGCGCGGACGGCACGAGGAACTGGTGGCGCGCGGCGGCTCGTACGCGGCGCTGGTCAGGGAGCGATGAGATGACGGCCGTACTCGAGGGCGACGTCGTCCTCGCCGCACTGGGGCAGTCGGGCTCGCGGATCGACTGCGCGGGCTTCAGCCGCCTCGACCTGGAAGGGCCGCAGGTGCTGTGGCTGGTCGCGGCGGGCGCGCTCGACCTGTTCGCGGTGGGCGCCGAACAGCAGGGCCACTGGCACCACTTGGGCCGTCTGGAGGCGGGCGCGCTGCTGCTGGGCCCGGTCTCGGGCCCCCAACACACCCTCGTCGCACGCCCGTTGCGCGACTGCGTGATGCACCGCATCGGCCTGCGCGAGCTGCACCAGCCGTCGAGCACCCAGACCTGGTCCTACGACGAGTACGGCAACCCCCAGTACGTGCCGCCGACTTCGAGCCCCCTTGAGTACGCGCTCGCCCTGGGCGTCGGCCGTGGTCTGTCCATCCTGTTCCAGGCGCCGATGGCCACCGAGCGGGCGGCGGAGGATGGGGGTGCCCCCGTGCGAGCGAATTCGAGCATGGGGGAGGACGACGACGTGTTCTGGATGCAGGTGCCGCCGGGCAGTGTGCAGTACGGCTCGCTGTACGGCGCGGAGGCGGCCGCCGACCTGCTGATGGACCCGGCGGTGTGGCAGAGCATGGTCGACCAGCAGTACCGGCTGCTGACCACGCTTGACCGCTGGATCGAGCAGCTCGAACGCACCCACGAGACGCGCACCGCCGCCGGGATCAAGGCCGGTGAGGCGGTCCGCGCCCAGGCCGACCGGACGCTGCTGGCGTCGATCGGCAAGAAGTCGGGGCAGCGCACGACGTCCGCCGACGCCGACGCCACCTTCGCCGCCTGCAAACTGGTCGCCCAGGCCGTCGGGATCACCCTCGCCGAACCCTCACAGATGGGCGCCGACAGCGACCGGCTGGACCCGGTCGAGCGGGTCGCCCTCGCCTCCCGGGTGCGCGCCCGGGCCGTCCGCCTCGACGGCCGCTGGTGGCGTGACGACGTGGGCCCGCTGGTCGGCCACCGGGCCCTGTCCGGGGCGCCGGTCGCCCTGCTGTGGCGGCGCGGCGGTTACGTCTGCGTACATCCCGGGACCGGGCGGGAGACACCGGTCGAGAAGGCCAACGCGGAGGAGTTCGAACCGCGGGCCGTCATGTTCTACCGCCCGCTGCCGGAACGGAGGTTGGGCCCGCTCGCCCTGCTGCGGTTCAGCATGCGGGGCACCGGCGGGGACCTGACGAACCTGCTGCTCAGCGGGCTGGTGACGGTGGTGATCGGGGCGCTGGTGCCGATCGCGACCGGCAAGGTGCTCGGCGAGTTCGTGCCGAAGGCCCAGCAGGGGCTGATCGGGCAGATGTGTCTGGCCGTGATGGTCGCCGGCGTGGTCGCGGCGGCGTTCATGCTGCTGCAGAACATGACCATCCTGCGCCTGGAGGGCCGGATAGAGGCGACGCTCCAACCGGCCGTCTGGGACCGGCTGTTGCGCCTGCCGACGAAGTTCTTCGCGGAGCGCTCCACAGGCGAGCTGGCGAGTGCCGCCATGGGCATCAGCGCGATCCGCCGGCTGCTCGCGGGACTCGGCCCGTCGGTCGCGCAGTCCGTCACCGTCGGCGCGATGAATCTGGGGCTGCTGCTCTGGTACAGCGTGCCGATGGCGCTGGCGGCGATCGGCATGCTGGTCGTCATCGCGTCGGTGTTCCTGGCGCTCGGACTGTGGCAGGTGCGCTGGCAGCGGCGGCTGGTCGTGCTCTCCAACAAGCTCAACAACCAGGCGTTCCAGACCCTGCGCGGGCTGCCGAAGCTGCGGGTGGCGGCGGCCGAGAACTACGCGTACGCGGCCTGGGCGGCGCAGTTCGCGCGCAGCCGTGAACTCCAGCAGCGCCTCGGCCGGATCAAGAACCTCAGCACGGTGCTGGGCTCGGTGTACCTGCCGCTGTGCTCGCTGCTGATGTTCATGCTGCTGGCCGGTCCGGCCCGGGGCGCGCTGTCGGCGGCGGACTTCCTCACCTTCAACACGTCGATGACGATGCTGCTCACCGCGGTCACCTCGCTGACCGGCGCGTTCGTGTCGGCGGTGGCCGCGCTGCCGCTGTTCGAGGAGATCCGGCCGGTGCTGGAGGCGACGCCCGAGGTCCGCACGGCGAACACCCGCCCGGGCCCGCTGACCGGCGCGCTCGAAGCCCGCCGCCTGTCCTTCCGCTACTCCGACGACGGCCCCCTCGTCCTCGACGACGTCTCCTTCGAGGTGCGGCCGGGCGAGTTCGTGGCGATCGTCGGCCCGAGCGGCTGCGGCAAGTCGACGCTCCTGAGGCTCCTCATCGGCTTCGACAAACCGGTCTCGGGCAGTGTGCTGTACGACGGCCAGGATCTGGCGGCCCTCGACCAGTCGGCCGTGCGCCGGCAGTGCGGGGTGGTGCTCCAGCACGCCCAGCCGTTCACCGGCTCCCTGCTGGACGTCATCTGCGGCACCGGGGCCTACACGCCCGAGGAGGCGATGGCGGCCGCCGAGCTGGCGGGGCTCGCGGAGGACATCAAGCGCATGCCGATGGGCCTGCACACGATCGTCTCGGGCAGCGGGTCGGTGTCGGGCGGGCAGCGCCAGCGGCTGATGATCGCCCAGGCGCTGATCCGAAGGCCGCGCATCCTGTTCTTCGACGAGGCGACCAGCGCCCTCGACAACGAGACGCAGCGCACGGTCATCGAGAGCACCCGCAAGCTCAACGCCACCCGGGTCGTCATCGCGCACCGCCTGTCGACGGTGATGGACGCGGACCGGGTCGTCGTGATGGAGAACGGCAAGGTGGCCCAGCAGGGGCCGCCCGCCCAGCTCCTCGCGGACACGGGCGGCCGGCTCCACGAGCTGGTGCGGCGGCAGTTGGCCTAGTCTCCGGAACCGGTTCCGGAGCCGTCCCCGGTACCGATGCCGGGGACGGGTGCGCCGGAGGGGAAACCGGCCTCGACGTAAGCCCGGTAGTACGTCTCCCAGTGCACGGTGTCCCCCGGCCCCGCGTCCTCGTGTTCTCCGGCCCTGGTGTCGAGGGCGGCCAGGCACACCTCCCAGCCGGCGGCGTTGCGGGCGGCCGTGTCGGTGGCCTCCAGGACGTCGGTCAGGGTGAAGCGGGTGCGGTCGTCGTCGACCGCTTCCAGGTCGAAGCGGAGTTCGTCGCCGCCCCACGCGAAGGACAGGTGGCGGAGCGCGTCCACGGCGAGCACCCGGCCGGTCGACTCGGGCATGTTCGGGTCACCGCTGAACCGGATCGTGCCACCGGGACGCAGCTCGATCTCGAGGCGGGACGGGAACCAGTGGACCAGTTCCGCCGGGTCGGTGACGAGTTGCCAGACCCGGTCGGCCGGATGGCCGTAGACGCGGGTGAAGCGGACGGCGGGGCGGCCGTCGTCCAGGGCGAGAAACGTGCCGGTCGGGTCGGTCGACATGGCGGATCAGGTCCTTTCACATACGAGGCAGGTTCGGATTCGGGCTCAGGGCTCAGCGCTCACGGCTCACGGCCGCTCGGGGAGGCCCGCCCACAGCCCCGGCACCGGGGCGGTGCACATCTGGGTGGCCGCGACCCGCAGGGCCGCCGCGAAGCGGCACGGATGCCTTCACGTCCCTGGAGTGGTTCCCCATGTCCTCTGTGACGCACCCCCAGGTTTACGCCCGGGTACTCGCGGTCCATGAGAATCAGCGTGCTGGACGTGGGGTCGAACACCGTGCGGCTGGTGGTGGCGGACGCGGCGGGCGGGGTCCCGTTACCGGTGCATACGGAGAAGTGGCGGCTGCGGCTGTCCGAGCAGGTCCGGCCCGGTGACCCCGTTCCGGACGAGGCCCTGGAACGGCTCGTCCGCGCGGTCGCCGCGGCCTCCCGGACCGCGGACCGGTGGGGTGCGCCGGGCCCGTCGGCGTTCGCGACCGCCGTGGTGCGCGCCGCCCCCAACCGGAGCGAGGTGCTGCGCACCGTCCGGGCGCGGACGGGCGTCGCGCTGTGCACCCTGCCGGGTGAAGTGGAGGCCGAGCTGACGTTCCTCGGCGCCCGCCGCTGGATGGGCTGGCGGTCGGGACCGCTCGCCCTGCTGGACATCGGGGGCGGTTCCTTCGAAGTGGCCTTCGGCCGGGGCCGGCTGCCGGACTTCGTGGCCTCACTGCCCCTCGGGGCGGGCCGCCTCACCCACGACTTCTTCGCGGACCACGACCCGCCGCCCCCGGAGCTCGTCCGCGCGGCGCGGCGCAGGATCCGCCACCAGCTCAGGGACGTGGCCGCCCGGATCCGCTGGGAGGGCCCGCGTACGGCGGTGGCCACCTCCCGCACCTTCCAGCAGCTCGGCCGGCTGTGCGGGGCGCCGCCCGGACGGCACGGCCCCTTCATGGACCGCACCCTGCGCCGCCGTGACCTGCGCGAGGCCGTCGACACCCTGGCGGCGCTGCCCGCCGCCGAACGCGCCCGGCTGCCCGGCATCTCCGCGCCGCGCGCCGGGCAGAGCCTGGCCGGCGCGGTGATCGGGCACACGGCGATGAAGCTGACCGGGCTGGACACGGTCACCGTCTGCCCTTGGGCGATCCGCGAGGGCATCATGCTGCGCCGCCTCGAGGACGGCCCGTCCTGGTGGGCGGAGGTCGCCCGGCTCTCCGACGAGGACGCGTCTGCGGGGCCGCTCCCCCTGCGCCTCGCGCAACGCTGACCGGCAGCGTCGGCTTCCTCCAACGCGGTGTGCCCGGAGGCCGGCCGGGGGCCCCACTCCGCCCGTCCGGCCTCCGGGTGCGGGATCGCGCAGGTCCCGTGTCAGAGGCTCGCTCTCCCCACTTCACGAGCCTCTGTCGGTGTCCACGGGGGCCACGCGATCCCGGTCTCAGAACGCGAAGAGGCTGCTCGCGGCAGCGTTCCTCACGCACTCGTTGGCGAAGGCGCGCTCGAAGGAGACGCGCTTGCCCCGCCATACGCCGTCGACGGTGACGACCACCGGGTCGTACTGCTTGGTGCACGTGGCGCCACCCGGGCCCGCCAGGGCCTCGAAGTCACCGTCGGTGGCGCGCAGTTCGGCGCAGGCGAGGGCGGCGGCGGGGTGGGTGCCGGAGGGGGTCGGCGCGCAGTTCAGGGTGACGGCCCTGGCCACGTCGACGGTCGCGGCGCGGTCTCCGTGGCCCAACGTCAGCACGAGTGCCGACGGGGCGTAGAGGGACGTGGGCGCTGCGGCCGGGGCGGCGAGCGCGGACCCGGTGAGGGTTCCGCAGACGGTGGCGGCCGTGAGGCCGAGGGTCGCTGCCCAGCGCGCGGTGTTCCGCATTGTGTGCATCCTTCCGCTCGATAAGGGGGGTGCCGGTCCGACTCGGTCGGTGCCGAACGCGGCGAGCGCGAGTCTGCCGAGTCCGCCGCCGGATTTCACATCGACCCCACAGGTTTCAGTAACCTTTCGTATTCAAGCAGTGGCGTGAAGTAACAGAATTCGAACGTTTCAACGCCGAAAGCAAGCGCTTCTTGATCCCTTCGACCCGTTCGATGACCGGTTTTCATAGCTTCCTTAATAGGCCTGAAACATTCCGCTCCCGCCCTCACCCCGCCTTCACCCGCCCCTCGCCCGTTCCCTGTTCCGCTCTCGGCGGACTCCTCCGGGACCCCTTGTGTTCACGCACCTGCGGAGTAATGGTGATTACATGATTACGACCGAGCAGAGAGAGAAGCTGAGGGGCTGGTTCGCGGGCCGGCTGCCCGACGACCTCTTCGAGGAGCTGACCGAGGTGACCCTCGATCGCGAGGAGATCACCGTGATCGGCCGCGTCCCCGCGCCCCGGCTGGCCGAGAACGCCCCGGCCGCCGAGCGGGAGGCGGCCGTCACCGCCCGGATCCAGGAGTTCCGGGAGCGCACCCGCGAGACCCGGATGGCCGTGGCCCGCGACGCCGAGCACGAGTTCCGGCGGAAGGTGTCGTGGGGTGTGGTGTGCGACGGGGAGCGCGCCCTGTTCACCCACGTGGCCGCGCCGGTCATGACCCGGCTGCGGCAGCCCGAGCGCCAGGTCCTCGACACGCTGATCGCCGCGGGCGTGGCCCGCAGCCGCAGCGACGCGCTCGCCTGGTGCGTCCGCCTGGTCCAGCGCCACACCGACGACTGGCTCACCGAGCTGCGGGACTCCCTGGAACACGTACAGCGCGTGAGGGCCCAGGGACCGGACGCGGACCCGGACACGGAGGAGGCGGCGGACACGTCCGCTCACGACGCAGAGGAGGAATGACTCGCCCTCCGGCCCCACACCTGCCCGCCGGTATGGTCGCCCTGCCACGCACGCTCGACCACGGGACGACGAGAGGCGGCACGGACGGATGGCCAAGCACCGGGCGGACTTCCCGTACGAGATCCACCTCACCGGGATTACATCCCGTCGTCGGCGTCCAGCACGCCGATAGAGCAGGGGCCGAGGCGATGGACGACGCCGGACAGCCCTGACGGGGGCTGCCGACGGGTGCCGCGCGGGCGGCCACACCGGGCAGCCCCTCGCGAGGGGCTGTGCTCAGGCCGTCCCGCCCTGCAGGCCGACCGGCTGGGCCGACGGGGGTGCGTCCGTGCCGGTGACCGCGAGGGAGCCGGGGGTGGCGTTGGCGACGTCGGTCAGCCAGCGCTGGGCCGGGGAATGGTCGCGGACCTTGACGACGACGTCGGCGCCCGCCTGCTCGCCGGCCGGCGCGAGGGCGAGCGTGTCGTCCCAGCGGGGCAGCAACTCGCCCTGGACGGTGAGGTCGTAGCGGACGTCGTCGCCCCGCGCGTCGTCGGCGTCCACGCACGTGCCGAGGATGACCACGCCGGCGTCCGCGTGGGAGTCCACGCACAGACCGGGCTGGGCCACGCTGCGCACCTCCCCGTCGTTGCCGTACGACCACTGCTGCGTGCTCTCGGACGAGCAGTCCGCGAGTTCGACGGAGGCGCCCGCCCTGACCTCGCCCCGGACGTCCAGGCACAGGTCGGCGGCGGCGTTGCGCAGCCTGGTCTGCTGGGGCGTGCTGGGCAGTCGGGCGGTGCCCGGGGCCGTGGGCGAGGCGGTGACCGCCTGCGAGTCGGTGCCGGGGACGCTGCCGCTGCTGGAGGCGGCCGGGTTGGCGCCGTCGTCGGACCACATGCCGGCCGCGAGCAGCGTGGTCAGCAGGCCCGCGGAGGCCAGGCCGACGCCGGTGAACAGCGCGCGCGGCGACCGCATCGCCCCGGACTCCCGTCGCCGGGGCGAGGGGATGCGCGAGAGCAGGTTGCCGCGCCTCCCGCGCGTGCCGCCACCGCCGCGGTGCCGGGCGGAGCCCTTGAGACGTACGGTCTGCTGACCGGTGCGGCCGGGGCGGGTGTCGTGGTAGCGGCGGGCGCCCCAGCCGAGCACCGCCTCGGCGAGGAGTACGCCGAGGCCGCTCTCGAAGTGGCCAAGCTGTTCGGCGGCGGAGCGGCAGTAACGGCAGGCGTCCAGGTGCTGGCGCACGTCCGGCAGCAGGTCGCCGCCGCGGCGGATGGGGCCGTCGAGGAGCCGGTTGTAGAAACCGCAGTCCTTGTTCGGCGCGAGGTCCCGGTGGGCGCGGACGACGCCCTCGCGGAGCTTGTCCCGGGACTGTTCGAGGGCGGCGGACACGTCGTCGACGTGCATGTCGAGCAGCCCTGCGACGACGCCGATCTGCTCGGCCTCCACCTCCACGTGCCACAGGATGCAGCGGGCGACGGCGGGCAGGCCCTGGAACGAGCGTTCCGCCAGCACCCGGTTCTCCGGCGTCATGGACTTCGCGGCCCGCATCCCCCGGGCCCCGGCGGGCTTGCGCAGCACCGGCAGGACGCCGGACAGCTCCTCGTCGCAGGACCACAGATGGGCCATGTCCCGCACGGTCACCAGGAGCCGGGGCCGCAGCGCGGTGCCCGCCTCGCCCAGCTTGAGCCGGTCGAGGACCTGGTGGAAGGCGGCCGCGGTGAGCATGGAGGCGACGCTTCCGGAGGAGGCGAGGCAGATGACCGCGTACTCGTGCACCGGCCGCCAGTGCCGGGCGATCAGCAGCGCGGTGGACTGGGCGACCTCGGTGTCCGCGCCGCCACGTATCCCGGCGGCGAGGGACTCGTCGGATTCTGCGGGGCCCCCTCCCGGCGGAGGGTAGGACGGAAGAGGAGGCTGAGCGCTGGGCACTGGGCGAGTTCCTTTGGTACGTACCTGTCCGGTGCGGCAGGGAGCGCGAATTCGCCTCCGCCGACGAACGCGGGGGACCCGGCCATGACCCCCACACAAGTAGTTCACCATTGCACAACTTAGTCGCGCGCAACAAGGCGGTGGCCGAAGCGGCCCGTTGTTGAAGGAAAGTCGAAATACGCCCTTGCGCCCCGTGTGAAACACGCGCACGCAGCGGGGTGCCGCGCACGCTCCCGCCGCACCGGCCCGCGTAGTTGGCTGGAACCGGCCACCTCCTCGGAGGCCCCGCGCAGGACGGCGGCACTCCTGCGCGAAACGGCCGCCGGCCGTGTTCCTCCCGCCCTCGGCCGGCGGCCCCGAACACTTCCCCCCACACCCGCCCGCAACCGCCTGTGTCCGGCTATATCTGCCAGGACCGCAGCCGGTCCGCCGCGCCGTAGACGTCGGTCTTGCCGTCGATCAGGTCCCGGGCGAGGTCGACGAGCGCGCCGTACGGCGGATCCATGCCGACGCCGCTGGTGTACATGTACGACACCGCCGTCGCGCAGGCGAAGCGGGCGTTGGCCGAGGGCAGGGGCTTGAGCAGGGTGAGCGTGTGCAGCAGCGCGGCGGCCCGCCAGGCGGGGTCGGAGTCCACGCCGAGCTTGGGCGGGTCGACCCGGTGCCGGGCGACGGCGGCGACCAGCGCCGAGAAGTCGTTGATGGTGGGCTGCTCGGGCAGCACCTCTTCGTGGCGCTGGAGCAGCCAGGGCACGTCGATGTGGATGACGGCTGTCATCGGTCAGGCGACCCGCCCCTCGCCCTGGACGGAACGTTCGTCGTCGGGGAAGGCGGCGGCGAACTCGTCGGCGTGGGACGCGAAGAACCTGCGGAAGGCCGCCGCGCCTTCCTGGAGCGCCCGGTGCCGCGCGATGTCGGCCGCGGCCGCCTCCCGCACGAGTGCCTTCATCGACGTACCGCGTTCCTTGGCGATCTGTCGCAGGTCCTCCAGCTCGCGATCGCTGAATTCCACATTGAGGGCTGGCATGCCCTTCACGGTACCGCGCGGGTACTTACTCGTAAATATCCCCAGGTCACCCTGATGACCGCGCGGTACCGGAGGGTGTCCGCCCGTGCACGTTCCCGACCGGACCGGACCCGACCGGGCCTATCCCTGATCCGCCACGAAGGACGCCATCCGGGCCAGGGCCGCGTTCCAGTTGATCGCGGTCTCGTTCGTCGACCAGGACTGGATGTCGTCGATGTAGCAGAACTGGCCCACGCAGCCCTGGAGCTTGCCCTGCGCGTAGGGGTCCTGGATGCTCGAGTTCGCGCCGCCCGCGAGGGTCCCGTCGGGCGGGCCCGGGAGGCTCGGGTCGAGCTCGCGCGCGTACCAACGGCTGTGCTGATTATGTGAGTTGACCTCGCCGTAGCCGGTGACGTACGAGAGGTTGAGCGCGTTGCGGCCGAGAACGTAGTCCATGCTCTGGACGGCCGCGTCACGGTACTTCGAGGCCCCCGTGAGGTCGTAGGCGGTGGCGATGACCACGGCGTTGTTGAGGACCTGGTGGCTGGAGCCCCAGTCGTAGCGGTTGCCGTCGGGGGCGTAGGGCATGCCGTACGGCTGGGCGGCCAGCGTGGCGAGGTACTTGTCGGCGCCCCGCACCACCGACCCGCGCACCTTGTCACGGCCGGGGAGCTTGTTCGGGACGGTCGCGAGGTCGAGGCGGCCCGCGGCGGCCGTGCGGGACCAGTCGAAGCCGTTGGGCACGAACAGGTCGGCCGTGTGCGCCGGGGAGTTGAGGACGTGGTCGGCGAACTGCTTCTCCCCCGTGGTGAGATACAGCTCGGCCGCCGCCCAGTAGAACTCGTCGGTCGCGTCGTCGTCGTTGTAGGCGCCGCCGCCGTTGCCGTCGTTCGGGTCGGCGTACACGGCCGGATGCGCGAGGGCCGCCGCCCAGGCCCTGCGCGCGGCCGTCAGCGCCTTCGCCGCGAACGCCTTGTCGTAGGGCCGGTACAGGCGGGCGGCCTGGGCGGCCGTCGCGGCCAGGTTGAGGGTCGCGGTGGTGGTCGGCGGGTGCAGTTCGCGCTGCTGCGGGTCGTCGCCCGGCAGCAGCGGCAGGCCCGTCCACTGCGCGTCGTGGATCTTGTGGTGGGCCATGCCGGCGAGCGGCTGCCCGTCCGGCACCTGCATCTTCAGCAGGAAGTCGAGCTCCCAGCGGGCCTCGTCGAGGACGTCCGGCACCTTGTTGCCGCTCTCGGGGAGGGCGAGCGTGCCGTCGCCGAGCACGGTCGGGTCGCCGGTGCGGGCGTGGAGGGAGCGCTCGTAGGTGCTCAGCAGCTCCCAGGTGGCGATGCCGCCGTTGACGACGTACTTGCCGTGGTCGCCGGCGTCGTACCAGCCACCGGTGACGTCGAGGGTGTAGTCGCACACCCCGGGCCGGCAGGGGACGGCGGAGTCACCCCGGTTGGGGGCCACGCCGACATGTCCGGCCGCCCTGGCGTAGCCGGGGCGCAGGTCGTCGCGGATCGCGATGCCGCTGCGCTGCGTGTAGTAGTACTTCACCGCGTCCAGGCGCAACCGGTCGTAGGCGGCGGTGCCTATGTCGAAGGGGCGGCTGGTCTCGCCGTCGGCGACCAGCGTGAAGCCGGTGCCGCGCTTGCGGTACGCGCCGAAGTCGATGGAGTGGACGTGCTGCCCGGAGGAGACGTCGAGGCCGCGCGGCACGCTCCAGCCGTGCGCGACCGTCGCCCCGGCACCGTTCTTCAACTGCCAGGGCAGCTTCGCGGTGGCGTCGGTGACCAGCGTGGCGTTCTTCGGCCCGGCGGGCAGATAGGCGACCTGGTTGACGCGCACACGCGGCCCGGTGTCCGGCTCGTACACCTCCGGCGGCACCCCGCCCAGCAGCGACACGTCGTCCAGGCAGAACCGCCACGGCTCGGCACTCCCGCCGACCTGGAAGGCGACCTGCCCCTGAGTACTGTCGACCGGCGAGGTGAACGTGTAGGAGTACGACTCCCCAGCCTCCCCCGGCCCGCCCGCCTCACCCGACCCGCCCAGCACCGGGCTCGCCTCGTACCAGGTGTCGTACGGGGACACCCCGAGGCCCACGACCGCCCGCACCACATGCCCCTCGGGCACCGAGGAGGCGCTGAACGAGAACCGGTACGACGACCCCTTCACCAGGGTGATCGCGTTCTGGCCGACGGCGGAGTCCCAGCGGTTGACGGTGCCGCCCGGTACGTCCGCGCACAGCCGGCCGTCGGCGAGACCGGCGGTGACGTTGCTGGTCCACCACGGGTCGGCGGTCGCGTCGAAGCCGCCGTTCCTGACCTGCTCGACCTCGTCGGCGCCGGCCTGCTGCACGGGCAGCGCGGTGAGCGCTGCGCCCAGCAGGGCCGCGAGTGACAACAGGGCGGTTCTGCGTCGTTTCACGTCCGGGCTCCTCGGGGAGGTGCGGGACGCTTCCCACGAGGTGCGTATGGGAGCGCTCCCAGGGAGGGGTCGCAGGACATGCTTGTTGGAGTCATGACACCCCGTCAACGGTATGGACGAGATGCGGTCGAGTTCCGGAGGAGACGGGGGCGAGACGGCGTCGGGGCCGTTGTCAGTCAGTGGCAGAGCCACGACCACCGGAACCCGCCTACGAGTATCAATGTCAGTGGTGGGTTCTAGTGTGGGTCGTCCCTGGACTCTCAGGATCCCGCGGCAACACAGGAGGCATGTATGACGACCCTGCCCGACCGGCACCGCACCGCCCTGCTCGTCATCGACGTCCAGAAGGGCGTGGTGGCGGGCGCGCCCCGGCGCGACGAGGTGATCGCGAACATCGACACCCTGATCGACGCGGCCCGCGCGCAGGACGTGCCGGTGATCTGGGTGCAGCACTCCGACAACGACCTGGAACGCGGCAGCGAGAACTGGGAGTACGTCGCGGAGCTGGTCCGCCTCGACTCCGAGCCCCTCGTCCACAAGACCTACCAGGACTCCTTCGAGAACACCGAGTTGGAGACGGTGCTCGCCGAGCGCGGGGTGGGCCGGGTCCTCGTCACGGGGGCGCAGACCGACGCGTGCATCCGCTCGACACTGCACGGCGCCTTGGTGCGGGGGTACGACGTGACGCTGGTCGCCGACGCGCACACCACGGAGGACCTCACCGCGTACGGCGCTCCCGCTCCCGAGCAGGTGATAGCCCACACCAACCTGTACTGGTCCGGGCAGAGCGCACCCGGCCGCAGCGCGGGCACGGTGGACACGGCGAAGGTGACGTTCGAGGCGGCCGACGCGGGCTGAGGCACGGCCGGGAAGAGGCAGGCACTGCCGGGAGGCGGTGCTCGGGCGGTCGGTACCGACCGCCCGAGCACCACATGACCCACAGCCTCCACACCGCTCAGCCGGTCAGCCGGTCAGCCGGTCAGCCGGTCAGGATTCCAACCTGGTGATGCGGAACGCCCCTTGGGCCGTGCCGGGTGCGCCGCTGGTCAGCTTCAGCCGCAGCTTGGAGCCGCGGACGGGGTCGAAGGTGAGGGCCGTCGGCGTGTCCGAGGCGGTGGCCCAGGCGACGGCCGCCCCGGTGACCGGCAGGTACCGCTCGCCGTCCCAGACCTCGGCCTCGACGGACGCGGGCAGGCTGTGCGTGGCGTCGACCGTGAAGGACACCTCCGCCCGGTCGAAGTCCCGGGTGCGCCCGTAGTCCACCGACACCCAGTCCCCCGGCCGGGCTCCGCCGAAGGCGGGCAGCAGGGCGGTGGCCGCCTTGGCGAAGGCGTTGGACCAGCCGGTGGCCGGGTCGCCGTCCAGCAGGGCGGCGGGCAGGGTGTCCGGGCGGCCGGAGTAACTGGCGTCCGCGCACGGGTAGTTCACGGGCGCCGGGGGCTCGGGGGCGAAAACGGCGGCCGGGGTGGTCGCCGCCGAGCGGGCGTGCGTGGTGCGCACGGTCGCCGTGCCCTCGCGCAGGCCGTCCACGCGCGCGGTCACCTTGAGAACGCCCGCCTCGGTGCCGGAGCGCACGATGGCGAGGGCCTTGCCGTGGAAGGCGGTGCGCGTACTGGCCTGGTAGCGCTCGGCGCTCTCCTCGCGCCCGTTGTCGAGGCCGGCAAGGGTGCCGCCGGTCACCTCGAAGGAGATGAGGTGCTCGGCGTCGGGCACGACGGTGCCGCGCGCGTCGACCACGTCGGCGGTGACGAAGACCAGTGAACGCCCGTCCGCCGCAAGGGACTTGCGGTCCACGGTGAGACGTACGGCGTGCGCGGGACCGGCCGTGCGCAGGATGTCGGTGGCGACCGTCCGGCCGCCCCGGCGGGCCACCGCCTTCAACTCACCCGGCGCGTACGGCACCTTCCACGTCAGGTGCAGTTTGCCCGCGCTGCCATTGGGGCTGGTGTAACTGCCGGGGTAGGGGCCGGTGGTGAAGGTCTTGTCGTCGCCGGTGGCCTCGGTGGTCTCCAGGTAGACGCGGCCGTCGACGGTCTTCTTCGTGTCGAACCTCCGCACGCCCAGGGACTTTCCGTTGAGGTACAGCTCCACCGTGTCGACGTTGGCGTACGCCCACACCTCGACCGTGTCGCCCGCCTGGTGGTTCCAGGTCGTCGGCAGCAGATGGACCATCGGCTCGTCGACCCACTGGCTGCGGAAGAGGTGGTACATGTCCTTCGGGAAACCGGCCGTGTCGACGGCGCCGAAGAAGGACGCCTTCACCGGGAAGACGTTGTACGGCGTGGGCTCGCCGATGTAGTCGATGCCGGACCACAGGAACTGCCCGGCGAACCACTTCCGGTCGCGGTCCTTCTTGTGCCCGTACTCGCCGCTCATCGTCCAGGAGGACAGGTTGTTGTCGTAGGACGAGGTGGACCGCCTGCCCGGCGTGTGGTTCTCGCCCGTGTTGAGGTGCTCGGGCTCCTGGTACGTGCCGCGGGTCGAGGTCTCCGACGACGACTCGGACTCGAAGAGGAACAGGTGCGGGTAGGTCGCGTGCAGGACGTCCACCGACTTGGCGGTGTTGTAGTTCAGGCCGAGGCCGTCCAGCTTGGCGAGCATCAGGTCGGCGGCGGAGCCCTTGGCGGGCGGGTTGCGGTACTTGTCCGAGCCGATGATGAGCGGCCGGGTGTCGTCCACCGCCCTGATCGCGGTGATGATGCGGTCCGCCATGGCGAGGCCGGCGGTGGCGGTGGAGTCGGTGATCTCGTTGCCGATGGACCACAGCAGGACGGCGGGCGAGTTGCGGGCCGCGAGCACCATCTCGGTGGCGTCCTTCTCGCACCACTCGTCGAAGAACCGCCCGTAGTCGTACCGGCTCTTGCCGGTCTTCCAGCAGTCGAAGGCCTCCACCAGCATCACGATGCCCAGCTCCTCGCAGACCCCGATCATCTCCGGGGACGGCGGGTTGTGGGAGGTGCGGAAGGCGTTGACGCCCATCGACTTCATGATCGTCATCTGTCGGCGGATCGCGTCGACGCTCACCGCCGCCCCGAGGGCGCCCAGGTCGTGGTGGAGGTCGACGCCCTTGATCTTGGCGTGGACGCCGTTGAGGTGAAAGCCCTCGTCGGGGTCGAAGCGGAAGGTGCGGATGCCGAACGGCGTGCGGAAGGCGTCGGTGACCCGGCCCCCGACGCGCAGTTCGGTCTCCAGGGTGTAGCGGTGCGGGGCCGTGAAGTCCCAGCGCTGCGGATCGGCCACGGTGAGCTCGTGGGTCTCCGTGGCCCGGTCGGCGACGGCGACCGTGGAGGACGTACGGGCGACCGTGCGGCCGTTCGGGGCGAGGATCCGCGAGACGACCTCGACGTCCGCGCCCGCGCCGGACGCGTTCAGCACGGTGGACGCGACCCGGACGACGGCCCGTTCGTCGGTGATCTCGGGAGTGGTGACGTACGTGCCCCAGCGGGCCACGTGCACCGGGTCGGTGACGACCAGGCGGGCCTCGCGGTAGATGCCGCTGCCGGAGTACCAGCGGCTGCTGGGCAGCCGGTTCTGCACCTTCACCGCGATGACGTTCTCGGTGGTCCCGTCGGTGTGCAGCAGGTCGGTGAGGTCGAAGGCGAAGCCGGTGTAGCCGTAGGGGTGGCGGCCGACCTCGGTGCCGTTGCAGTAGACGTACGAGTCCATGTAGACGCCGTCGAACTCGACCGAGATCCGCCGGCCGGCGTGCGCGGGCGGCAGGGTGAAGGCGAGGCGGTACCAGCCCAGGCCGCCGGGGAAGAAGCCGGTGCCGCTGGTCGTGCCGTGCTGCGTGGTGGGGGTCTGCTCGATGCTCCAGTCGTGCGGGACCGCGACCTCGCGCCAGGCCGAGTCGTCGTAGCCGGGGGCGGCGGCGTCCGCGTACTGCCCGGTCGGGTCGGTGAGGCCGCCCGGGTTGACCAGCGCGAAGCGCCAGCCGTCGCGCAGCGCGACCGTACGGCGGCCGGTGGCGCTCGCGGCGGCGCTGGCCGCGTGCGCGGCCGGGATGCCGAGGAGCGCTCCGGCGGCCGGTGCGGCCGCGGAGGCGAGAAGGATCGATCTGCGAGTGACCGTCATGGTCGGCTCTCCCTCATCAGGAACCAGAAGTACTCACAACTGATCGTTAACAAACAGAATCTGATGACGGGCCACACGTGCCCGTCAAGGGCCCGGACGGGGTCCTCCCCCGGCCCTCCCGCCCCACGGGCTCTCCGCACCCGGTGTACGACTTAGGCCGGTTCCACCTCTTGACCCCGGCGCGACAACGCTGTCTTTCCGGGCCATGGGGGTTCCCGTCCGCGCGCGAGCCGGACGCATTAGGCTGGCACGGAAGCGACGCGTCCGTTCACTGTGAGTGCCCGCGATGGAGTGCCGAGATGAGCCCGGAGTACCCGTTCGACGAGGCCGCGACAGCCCGGGCCGTGGTCGACGACACCGGCACGCTCGTCGGGTGGAACGAGGGCGCCCGGACCCTCCTCGGCTGGTCCCCGGCCGACGTCGTGGGCCGGCCCGCCACCGACCTGCTCGCTGACGCAACGCCCCTGTTCACCGGCCCCCGCTGGCACGGAACGGTCACTTTGCGCCACCGCGACGGCCGTCCGGTACGGCTGTGGCTGCTCGCGCACCGTGCTCCGTCCCGGAACGGAAGCCCGGGGCACTGGCTCGTCGTAGCCCCGCTGACCGACGGATGCCCCGGCTCCCCCGACGCCGCTCTCGCCACGGCGGCGCTGATCCAGTCGCCCTGTGCGGTGGCGGTCTACGACGAACGCCTGCGGCTGCGCCGTGTCAACGAGGCGATGGGTGACGTGATCGGCCTGCCCGAGGAGCGGATCCGGGGGCTGCGGCTCCCCGAGATCGGCGGCGGGCCGCAGAGCGCGGAACTGGAACAGCACATGCTGCGCGTGCTCACCACCGGCCGGCCGCAGGACGTGCAGATGTACGCGCAGACCGGCGGCGAGGCCCGGGCGCACGCCTGGCTGGCCAGGATGGCTCCGGTCACCGACGCCGCCGGCCGGGTGCGGGGCGTGTGCCTGGCCGCGCACGACATCACCGACAACTACCTCGCCCGCGAGCGGCTCCAACTCGTCAACGAGGCGAGTGTGCGCATCGGCACCACCCTCGACGTCGGCCGCACCGCCCAGGAGCTGGCGGAGGTCTGTGTGCCCGCGCTCGCCGACTTCGTCAGCGTCGACCTGCTCGACCCGCAGGACGGCGGGGATCCCCCGAGCCGGTTCGCCCCGCCGCTGAGCCTGCGGCGCGCCGCGCACCACTCGGTCAACCCGGGCAACCCGGAGGCGGTGGCCAAGCCCGGGGAGGCGCAGAACTACCCGGCCGGGTCGCCGCAGGCCGACTCGCTGGTCGCGGGGCGCACCATCGTCGGCTCGGTGGACGGGGGCGGGCTGGACGCGTGGCTCACCTGGGACCCGGCACGCGGCGCGCGGGTGCGGGAGATCGGCATCCACTCCACGATGTCCGTGCCGATCCGGGCGCGGGGCGTGACGCTCGGCGTCGCCGTCCTCACCCGGTTCCGCCGTCCCGAGCCGTTCGCCCCGGACGACGTGCTGCTGGCCGAGGAGATCACCGCCCGGGCCGCCGTCTGCATCGACAACGCCCGCCGGTTCTCCCGCGAGCGCGATACGGCCCTCGCCCTGCAGCGCAGCCTGCTCCCGCGCACCCTGCCGCGCACCGCCGCCGTCGACGCCGCCTCCCGCTATCTGCCGGCCGCCCGCGCCGGGGTGGGCGGCGACTGGTTCGACGTGATCCCGCTGTCCGGGATGCGGGTCGCCATGGTCGTGGGGGACGTGGTCGGGCACGGCGTCCAGGCCTCGGCCACCATGGGCCGGCTGCGCACCGCCGTGCGCACCCTCGCCGACATCGACCTCGCCCCGGACGAGCTGCTCACCCACCTCGACGACCTGGTCGTCCGGCTGTCCGAGGAGGCCGGCGGCGAGGGCAACCCGGGCGAGGTCGGGGCGACCTGCCTGTACGCGGTGTACGACCCCGTGTCACGGCGCTGCACCCTGGCGCGGGCCGGGCATCCCCAGCCCGTGCTGCTGCGGCCGGGCGGCGCGCCCCGCCGGGTGGAGCTGCCCGCCGGTCCGCCGCTGGGCGTGGGCGGGCTGCCGTTCGAGTCGGCCGAGCTGGAGCTCGCCGAGGGCAGTGTGCTCGCCTTCTACACCGACGGCCTGATGGAGTCCCGCGAGCGGGACGCGGACGCCGGTCACCGGCTGCTGAACCGGGCTCTGGCGGCGCACGCGGACTCCCTGGACGAGGCCTGCGACCAGATCCTGCACGCCCTGCTGCCGCCCGGCGGCGCCGCCGACGACGTTGCCCTGCTGCTGGCGCGCACCCGGGGCCTGTCCGCCGCCCAGGTCGCGACCTGGCACATCCCCGCCGATCCGTCGCTGGTGGCGCCGATCCGCAGGCAGGTGGTGCGGCAGCTCTCCGACTGGGAGCTGAGCGACGCGTCGTTCACGACCGAGCTGGTGGTGAGCGAGCTGGTCACCAACGCCATCCGGTACGGCTCCGACCCGATCCGGCTGCGGCTGATCCATGACGCGGCGACGCTGATCTGCGAGGTGTCCGACAACAGCCACACCGCCCCGCACCTGCGCCGGGCGAAGACCTGGGACGAGGGCGGCCGCGGCCTGCTCCTGGTCGCCCAGCTCACCCAGCGCTGGGGCAGCCGGCACACCCCCGACGGCAAGACGATCTGGGCGGAGCTGAACCTGTTCGACGAGGAGTGAGCCGGCCCTGCGGGGCCGCTTGGCGGGGGCTTCACCCACGCGTGTTTACATGAACGGATCCCGGGCCAGTCGCATGGACGGACACCCGGACCAGTTCATCGGGCGGGCGCCACCTCCCCTCGCTCGCCCTCCCCCCGCTCCCGGAGATCCCCCCTGAACGCCCCGCTCGCCGAAACGCTGTCCGTCGTCCTGCTCGTCGCCGCTCTCACCTGGGCCGTGCTGCGTCCCGCCGGGCGGTCGGAGGCGGTCGTGGCCGTGCCGGCCGCGGCCGTGGCGGTCGTCCTCGGGGCGCTCTCGCCGGAGCACGCGCTGGCGGAGGCCGAGCGGCTCGGGCCGGTCGTCGGCTTCCTCGCGGCGGTGCTGGTGCTGGCCCACCTGTGCGACGTCGAGGGACTGTTCACGGCGTGCGGGGCGTGGATGGCGCGCCGTGCCGCGGGCCGCCCCCGGCGGCTGCTGGTCGCGGTGTTCGTGCTGGCCTCGGTGGTGACGGCCGTGCTCAGTCTGGACGCGACGGTGGTGCTGCTGACGCCGGTGGTGTTCGCCACCGCCGCCCGGATGGGGGTGCGCTCCAAACCGCATGTCTACGCGTGCGCGCACCTGTCGAACACGGCCTCGCTGCTGCTGCCGGTCTCCAACCTCACCAACCTGCTGGCGTTCACCGCGAGCGGGCTGAGCTTCAGCCGGTTCGCCGCGCTGATGGCGCTGCCCTGGGTGGTCGCGGTGGGCGCCGAGTACCTGGTGTTCCGGCGCTTCTTCGCCGACGACCTGCCGGCCGCCGAACCCACCCCCGACGACGGCCCGGCTCCCGAGTTTCCGCTGTTCGCGCTGGTCACCGTCGCCTGCACGCTCGCCGGGTTCGTGGTGGCCTCCGCGGTCGGCGTCGAACCGGCGTGGGCCGCGTGCGCGGGCGCGCTGGTCATGGCCGGGCGGTCGCTGGTGCGGCGGCGGGTGACGCCGGTGGCCGTGGTGCGGGCCGCCGCGCCGGGGTTCCTGGCGTTCGTGCTGGCGCTCGGGATCGTCGTGCGCGCGGTGGTCGACAACGGGCTCGCCGGCGCGCTGCGCCACGCCCTGCCCGACGGCTCGGGCCTCCTCGCGCTGCTGGCCGTCGCCGCGCTGGCCGCCGTCCTGGCGAACCTGATCAACAACCTGCCCGCGGTGCTGGTCCTGGTGCCGCTCGCCGCCCCGGCCGGGACCGGGGCGGTGCTCGCGGTGCTGCTCGGCGTGAACATCGGCCCGAACCTGACGTACGCCGGATCGCTGGCGACGCTGCTGTGGCGGCGCGTGGTGCAGGCGCGCGAGGAGCGGGTCGAGGTCGGGGAGTTCACCCGCCTCGGCCTGCTCTCGGTGCCGGCCGCGCTGGTCCCGGCCGTCGTGGCGCTGTGGGTCTCGCTCCAGGTGATCGGCGTCTGACCGCTTCGGTCAGGGCTGCCCGGCGGCGTAGCCGGGAGCGTAACCCCCGTACGTGCCGCCGTACCCGTAACCGCCGTAGCCGCCGGGCGGCGGGCTCGGCTGGCTGCCCGGCGAGCAGTAGTACCCGTAGTAGTACGCGCAGGACGTGCTGTTCGGGCCCGGCGAGGGGAACGCCGGCGGCTTGGCCGTCGGGGTCGCGGACGGCTTCGGCGCGGACGCGGACGCCGAGGGCTTGGCGGCCTTGGGCGCGGCGGCCGGGGCGGGTTTGTCGGAGGGGGTGCTGTCTGCGCCCCAGTTGACGAACTGCATCTGCGCGTCGGGCTTCGAGGTGTCGATCACCCAGCGCTGCGCGGCGCTGTCCACCCGGTTCTTCAGGACGAGGGCGCCCGACCCGTCGGTGGCGGCGGGCGCCAGCGCGAGGTTCTGGTCCGAGCGCGGGACGAGCGTGCCCTGCAGCGTGAAGTCGTACCGGACGTTCTTGGGGTCGGGCTGGGAGGCGCCCGCGCAGGGGGCCAGCCGGACCGAGAAGCCGAGGCCGGAGTCGAGGCACAGATCGGCGTTGGCGGCACTGCGCAGCAGCCCGTCCGGTGCGTACGACCACTGCTGGCCGATCACGGCGGAGCAGGCGGCGAGTTCGGTCTCGGCGCCGCTGACGGGCTTGGTGCCGACGACCGCGATGCAGAGCCCGGAGGCGGCGTTGTGCAGCCGGCCGCGCAGGATGCCCTGGGCATCCTCGCCGGCGCCGATCACGGACGAGTCGGAGGTCGCCGTGTCCGTCCCGGGCAGCGGGCTCTTCGCCGACTCGTTGTTCACGGCCGGGCCTCCGCCCCCGGAGCCGATGGCGGCCCACACCACGAGCGGCAGGACCACCAGCCCGCTCACGGTCAGGACGGCGGCGGTGAGGTTACGGCGGCGGGCGGCACGGCGGGCCGCCTTCTGGACCGAACGGCGCGATCCCGGACGGGAGTCGGCGCCCGGCCCGGAGCCGGGGCGGGAGGGCGCGTCGGCCCGCGCCCCGATCCGGGAGAACGCGCCGGCCCGCAGTCCGGCGAGCGGGTTGCGGCCGGTTCCGCCGGCGCCGGGCGGCTCGGTGGCGGGGTGCCCGTCGGTGAAGGCCTCGCCCGTATAGGCCGGAAGCTGCTCCGTGGCCGGGTCGGCGCCGTCGTCGCCGGCCACCCTGACCTCCACGTAGGCCGCGGCGGCCCAGCCGAGGATGCCCTCGGCCAGGGCGGCGCCGAGGAGTCCCTCGAACTGCCGCAGTTGGTCGGCGGTGTGGGAGCAGTGCCGGCACTGCTCCAGGTGGCGGCGCAGATCGGGGTCGAGGTCGACGCCGCCGCGGCGGCAGGTGACGTCCAGCAGCCGGTGGTAGCGGTGGCACTCGTCGTCGGTGGCGAGTTCGCGGTGCACCTGGAGGCACTCCTCGCGCAGCCGCTCACCGGCCCGGCGCAGTTCGACGCGGGCGCCCTCCTCGTCCAGGCCCAGCAGACCGGCCGGGATGGCCAGCGGCTCGGCCTCGACCTCGGTGTGCCACAGCAGGCAGCGGGCGGACTCGGGCAGCCGCTGGAACCCCCGGGACAGCATGCGCCGGTGCGCGGGCGGCAGCAGCAGGGCGCCCGCCCGCTCGGCGTCCGCGCCCTCGGGGCGCAGTGCGGGATGCAGCAGGTCACGGCGGCCGTCGGTGTCCCACTCGGCGGCGACGCGGCGCACGGTGACCAGCAGGTGGGGGCGCCACGCGGCCGTCGGCCCGTTCTGCCTCAGGGTCTCGCCGAACAGCCGGGTGAAGGCAGCCGTGGTGAGCATGCCGGCGGCGCGCTCACCGTCGGTGCACAGCCGTGCGTAGGCGAACGCGGCCTCCCAGTGCCGGTCCAGCAGCTCGCCGACGGGGTGCAGCGCGGGGGACGCACCCGTCCACTTCTTCAGCTCCGAGCTCAGCTGTTCGTCCGTCGCGTCGAAGCGGCGCGCCGAAGGGGAATTCGACAGGCCTGCGTCATTCACGGTCTGCATTCCTTCCGAGGACGTGCGGCATAAAGTACATACCATCTGGTATGTGACCCCGCCCACGAAGCGGGGTCAACCAGCACAGGGTTCGGCACCTCTGACATCTTCGGGAGGTGTCTCGTGCGCACGAAGGGAACATTTTGTCCGTGCGCCGACAAGCACACCTTCGCACAGCCGGACCAGGAGGAACAAGGGATCTCACGGTTTCGTGCTTTGTGTACGGGCCCGAATAGTTTTTGACGAAACGTCAATCCGGGATCGCCTTCTGGGGTGGTCACGGTATGGGTGTCCTTTTTGACGACCCCTTGCGCCGCCCTTTCAAGGTGACTTTCGGGACGGTGAATACCGCCCGCATTCCGCCTCGCCCGTGCCCGTACACGCCCCTTGAGGGTGCCTCAGTGACCGGCGACCGGGTGGGGAGCGCAGGGGCGCGCCAGTTCCGCCAACTCCTTGTCGGTCAGCTCCAGTTCGGTCGCCGCCACCGCGTCCTCGATGTGGTGGGGCTTCGCGGCTCCGATGATCGGGGCGGTCACCGTGGGCTGGTGCAGCAGCCAGGCGAGGGCCACCTGCGCGCGGGGGACGCCCCGGTCGGCCGCGATGCGGGTGACGGCCTCGATGACGGCGCGGTCACCCTCCTGATAGAGGGAGTTGCCGAACTCGTCCGTGGAGCTGCGGCCGGTCTCGGTGCCCCAGTCGCGGGTGAGGCGGCCGCGGGCCAGCAGGCTCCACGGCAGGACGCCGACACCCTGGTCCGCGCACAGGGGCAGCATCTCGCGCTCCTCCTCGCGGTAGAGGAGGTTGTATTGACATCCTCCGCCTCCTTCAGAGGGGGATTCCAACCCGGTTGGGTTGAGGTTCACGGACGCTCGGCCGCTGTGTGGGCGGTGTCGTCCCTCCGGCACCGGCTGACCGCCGGGGGCGGGGGATCCCGTCCGCGGCGCAGACGACGACGTAGAGGAAGGGCGGCTGTTCGTCCTGTTCGGTCACCGGGGAACCCTGCTCAACCGGGTGTCCCTGGGACGGCGGGGACGGGGGTCAGCCCGCTGTTTCGGACACCTTGATGGCGCCTACGGGACAGGCCCGCGCGGCCTCCCGGATCATCGGGTCGCCGCCGCCGTCCTCCCGGCCGGGCAGGAGGGCGCTGAAGCCGTCGTCGTCCTGGGTGAAGACACTCGGGGCGGCCAGGGCGCACTGGCCGGCGCCGATGCAGACGTGGGTGTCGATGTCGATGCGCATGGCGGAGCCTCTTACCAGGTCACGGGGAGGTCCAGCATCCCCTGGATCGTGTCGCCGGGCTTGAAACGGACCTCGTCGGCCGGAATGGCGAGGCGCAGGCCCGGGAGCCGTTCGAGGAGCGAGCCGAGGGCGATCTCCAGCTCGGCGCGGGCCAGGTTCTGGCCGAGGCACTGGTGGATGCCGAAGCCGAACGCCACGTGGTGGCGGGCGGAGCGGTGCCAGTCGAGGCTGTCCGGAGCCGGGTAGGCGGTCTCGTCGCGGTTGATGACCGAGGTCGCGAAGACGACGCCCTCCCCGGCCCGGATCGTCGTCCCGGCCACCTCGATGTCCTCGGTGGCCTGCCGCAGCAGCCCGTCCGCGATGGACAGCATCCGCATCAGTTCCTCGACGGCCGCCGGCAGCAGCGACGGGTCGGCGCGCAGTTCGGCCAGCCGCTCGGGGTGCTGGAGCAGGGTGTAGGTGCCGAGGGAGATCATGTTGGCGGTCGTCTCGTGGCCGGCGACCAGCAGGATCACGGCCAGGGCGATCGCCTCCTCCCGGTCCACCGTGCCCTCGCGCACCTGGACGTCGGCCAGGGCGTCGAGGACGCCGTCGCCGGCCGGATCCGCCAGCTTACGGTCGATCAACTCGCCGAGATAGACGCCGAGTTGGTCGCGCGCGTCGCGTACGTCCTCCGCCAGGCGGCTGCGCAGCAGCCGTCGCGACTGCTCCTCGAAGAACTCGTGGTCGGCGTACGGGACGCCGAGCAGTTCGCAGATCACCGTGGACGGCACGGGCAGCGCGAAGGCGTTCACGAGCTCCGCGGGCGGTCCCTGCGCGAGCATCGCGTCGATCCGCTCGTCGACGATCCGCTGGATGGCCGGGCGCATGGCGGTGGCGCGTTTGAGGGTGAAGTTCGCGACCAGCAGGCGGCGCTGGGCGTGGTGTTCGGGGTCGTCGACGTTGACCAGCGCGGCCCGGCGGTCCAGCAGGGCCTTGAAGCGGGGCGCGGTCGCCGGGTAGCCGAGGCGGGTGCGGTCGGTCGACAGGCGGGGGTCGGAGAGCAGCGAGCGGGCCACGTCGTGCCCGGTGACCAGCCAGGCGGTGCGGCCGTCGTAGAGGGTGGCGCGGGCCAGCGGACGGGAGTCGCGCGCGGGGTCGTAGGCGGTGGGCGGCTGGTAGGGGCAGGTGCGGTCCTGCGGGAAGGCGACGGAGGCCGAGCCGTGCGCGGCGTCCGTCCCGCCCGCCGGCTCCGCCGTCTCTGCCCCTGCCTCTGCCACTGTCATCTCTGCCGTGCCGGTTGTGTCAGTCATGGGTGACCTCACAGACGAGGAGTGCGTCGTGCCGATCTTCATTAGATGCCCTGGGCATCTATAGGACGACACGCAGTTCGGCCAGATCGACGAATCGGGCGATCCGGCCGGAATCATTCGCTCCGATGCACTGTTCCGAGGCCGCCGGCAGACGCGGGCCGACCACGGGAAAACCAGTTGCCGACGGCGGCTCGCCACCCGCAGGATCCGGCCATGTCCCCACGCGATGCCCACCTGCCGCCGCCGTCCGCCGCCACCCTTCCGGCGCGGATCCAGCAGCAGCCCGGCCGGAACCGGAGGCCCGATCCCGCGCGACCGTGACGGCCGCGCTCGTCGCGGGCCTGGTCGCGGGCTACGGCATCGCCGTGCCCGTCGGCGCGGTCGCGACCTACCTCGTCTCCCTCACCGCCCGCACCTCCCTGCGCACCGGCGGGTGCGCCGCGCTCGGCGTCGCCACCGCGGACGGGCTCTACGCCCTGCTCGCCGCGGTCGGCGGCGCGGCCGTCGCCGCCGCGCTGCGGCCGGTGCTGACGCCGCTGCGCTGGGCCTCGGCCCTGGTCCTGCTGGCGCTGGCCGCACGGGGCGCGGCGACGGCGATCCGCGAGCACCGCGCCCACCGGCTCACCACCCGTTCCGCGCCGCCCCCGCCGAGCCCGGCCCGGGCCTACCTGAGCCTGCTCGGCATCACCCTCCTGAACCCGGCGACCGTGGTCTACTTCGCCGCGCTGGTACTCGGCTCCGGCGCCACCGATTCCGTACGGCCCCTGGAACAGGGCGTGTTCGTGACGGCCGCCTTCGCCGCGTCCGCGAGCTGGCAGGTGCTGCTCGCCGGGGGCGGTGCTCTGCTGGGCCGGGCGCTGACCGGTCGCCGGGGCCGGCTGGTGACGGCGCTCGTGTCGAGCGCGGTGATGACGGTGCTGGCCGTACGGATGCTCACGTAGGCGCGCGAGGTGTGCCCGTGGTACGGATGAATGACGCGGGTACCGGTGTTGAAGCAGAATGCGAGCCGGACGGACGCGCCACGCACGAGCCGACGAGCGGACGGTACGGCGACGCACGGCGACGTGAAGACATGTCGGCACGACGCGACACGACACGGAACAAGGGGACGGATGCCATGCCTTTGGAAGGCGAGTACGAACCCAGCCCGACGCAGTGGGTGCGCGAACAGGTGGAGCGGTACGAGCGCTCCGGCGGCACCGAGGCGACGACGCTGATGGACACGGGACTGCCGGTCATCCTGCTGACGACCCGGGGCGCGAAGAGCGGGAAGATCCGCAAGACGCCGCTCATGCGGGTCGAACACGACGGACGGTACGCCCTGGTCGCCTCCCTGGGCGGGGCGCCGAAGCATCCGGTCTGGTACCACAACGTCCAGGCCGATCCTCAGGTGGAACTCCAGGACGGGCCGCGGAAGCAGGACATGACGGCCCGGGAGGTCACCGGCGCGGAGAAGGCCGAGTGGTGGGAGCGCGCGGTCGCCGCGTTCCCGACGTACGCCGACTACCAGAAGAAGACGGACCGGGAGATCCCGGTGTTCGTCGTGGAGCCGGACGCCGGCGACTGAGCGGACGAGACCCCTCCGGGGATCCCGTAGAAAAATCTGCCGCGGGTGCGCATGAACGGGTGCGCACCGGGCACTCGAAAGTCAGGCCCCGCCGCGCTCCCCCGTCGCGGCGGGGCTTTCTTGTGCGTCCCACCGCGCCGTACACCGTGCCGACCGCCGAAATCTGGGAACGCGGTCATGAGGAGCGGCAGGATGCGCACGAGCAGCGGGAGGAACCATGAGCGGCGGGGGCGACGGCAACAGCGCGTACGGACACACGGCGTTCAAGCGGTCCAGGAGTCACTTCACCGACCGGATCACCGCGGACGGCGGGGACGGCTGGCCGGCGGTGGCCGGCCGCTACCGTCTGGTGGTCAGCCGGGCCTGTCCCTGGGCGAGCCGGGCGGTGATCTCCCGGCGGCTCCTGGGGCTGGAGGACGCGCTGTCGATGGCGATCGCCGACCCGATCCAGGACGACCGGAGCTGGCGCTTCACCCTCGACCCGGGCGGCCGCGATCCGGTCCTCGGCATCCGGTATCTCAGCGAGGCGTACGACAAGCGGGAAGCCGGACATCCCGGCGGGGTCAGCGTCCCGGCGGTCGTGGACGTGCCCAGCGGCGAGCTGGTGACCAACGACTACCAGCGGCTCACCCTCGACCTCGCCACCGAGTGGACGGCCCTGCACCGCCCCGGCGCCCCCGACCTCTACCCGGACGAGCGGCGCGACGAGATCGACACGGTCATGGCCGAGGTGTACGAGGACGTCAACAACGGGGTGTACCGGGCGGGTTTCGCAAGCGAGCAGGGCGCGTACGACGAGGCGTGTGCGGGTGTCTTCCGGCGGCTGGAGCTGCTGACGTCCCGGCTGGCCCGGCAGCGGTACCTGGTCGGCGACACGATCACCGAGGCGGACATCCGGCTGTTCACCACGCTGGTGCGCTTCGACGCCGTCTATCACGGCCACTTCAAGTGCAACCGCTGGAAGGTGACGGAGAACCAGGTGCTGTGGGCGTACGTCCGGGACCTCTTCCAGACGCCGGGCTTCGGTGACACGGTCGACTTCGACCACATCAAGCGGCACTACTACCGGGTGCACACCGGCATCAACCCGACCCGGATCGTCCCCCTCGGCCCGGACCTGGCCGGCTGGCGCGCCCCGCACCACCGCGAGGAACTCGGCGGCCGGCCGTTCGGCGACGGGACCCCGCCCGGCGCGGTGCGCGCGGACGAGGAGGTTCCGCCGGGCGGACGGCCCTGAGCAGCTCCCTGAGAGATCCCCTGGGAATCCCGCCTCGGCCTCAGCCCTGTTTCGGTGCCGTTGAGGGTTCGCGGCGGAGGGTGAAGGAGTGGCCGGACGGGTCGGCGTAGCCCCGCTCCTCCTGCGGGCCGGGGGCGCCCTTGGTCTCCAGGGGACGGCCGCCCAGGCCCACGACCCGGCGTTCCACCTCGTCGAGGTCGTCGACCAGGAAGTCCAGGTGGGCCTGGAGCGCGTTCTCGGGGCGCGGCCAGCTCGGCGGGGTCGCGTTCACGTCACGCCGGAAGGCGAGGCGGGTGCCGTCGGCGCCCCGGATCTCCACCCGGTTGGCGCTCATGTCGATCTCCTCGGCGTCCAGCAGCCCCTTGTAGAACTCGGCGAGTTTCTCGGGCTCGGCACAGTCGAGCACCACGACGCCTGCTTTCACCAATGCCATGTCGTCTTCTCCTCCGCGAGGTCCGGCCGGGGCGAGCGCGTCCCGTCCCCGGACCTTGCGGATACCCCGGTTTCAGTCGGCCACCAGCCACTGCCCGTCCCGCATCAGCTCCCGCCCCTGGAGTTCGTCGGCCTCACGCCAGGCCTGGATCCGGCGCGGCAGGATGCGGAAGTACAGGTAGGGCGCGGACAGTTCGCGCGGGTCGAAGCCGGTCTTGCCCGCGAAGATCTCGGCGTCCTCCTCCGGCAGCTCGGCGGGCGGCACGGCCGCGGCCGTCCCCTCGATCATCACGACGTCCCGCGTCGGCCCGACGCCGACCCGCGCGACCCCGGTGGCCAGCAGGTTGCGGCCGGTGGGGCTGGTGGCGGGGGTGGCCAGGAGCAGGGTCGCGCCGTCCCACACGAAGGACAGCGGAACCAGGTGGGGAACCGGACCGTCCTCGGCGGCCGTGGCGACCCACGCGTCGACGTCCTGCTCCAGCCGACGGAGAGTATCGGTCTTGCGCTGCTGCACGGTACGTGCGGGTACTGGCGTCATACCTCCAGTGTGGCCCGGAGACGGCGACTGGACTTCTTGGACAGGTGTCCCGCTATAGTGGACACCCGTCCAAGAAGTTGAGGGAGAACATGGAAATCCTGGCGAACATACTGGTCGTGCTCGTGGCCGCGCTGCATCTCTACATCCTGGTGATGGAGATGTTCCTGTGGCAGAAGAAGCAGGGGATGTCCTTCCACGGCCTCGACGCGGAGATGGCGAAGCGGACCGCCGCGATGGCCGCCAACCAGGGGCTCTACAACGGCTTCCTCGCGGCCGGCCTGGTGTGGGGGCTGGTCGCGGCCGACCCGACCGGGTTCCGGGCGCAGGTGTTCTTCCTGTCCTGCGTGATCGTCGCGGGCGTGTACGGCGCGGCCACGGCGAACCGCAAGATCCTGTTCGCCCAGGCCCTGCCCGGCGCGCTCACCCTGGCCGCCGTCCTGATCGCGCAGTGACGCGCGGCGAGCCCGAGGACCCGCGGGCGGCCCGCACCCGGGCGAGGCTGCGCGCCGCGCTGCTCCAGGAGTGCGCCGAGCGCCCGTTGGAGGAGGTCGGCGTCGCCGCGCTGGTGCGGCGGGCCGGCGTGGGCCGGGCCACCTTCTACGTGCACTACCCCGACCTGGAGGCCCTCGCCGTCGACGCCTGCGCGGACGTCGTCCGGGAGGCCGTGGAGGCGCTGCACGCCTGGCAGGGGCGACCGGGGCGACCGGACCCGGTGCGGGCGCCGGCCGCGCTGGCGGAGTTCTTCGGCTCGCTGACCCCGCACACCGCCCTGTACCGCGCCCTGCTGACGCCGGGCGGCGGCGGGCCGCTCGGCCGGGTGCTGCACCGGGACCTGCGGGCCTACAGCCTGCGCGAGCGGCAGCGGGCCGGAGCGGCGGACGCACCCCTGATCGCCTCTGCCGTCGCCGCCACGTTCGCCGGGGTGCTGGCCGACTGGCTGCACGGCGATCTCGACGGCACGCCCGGTGAAATCGCCGACCAGGTATGGCAGTTACTCGTCACGCTGCACGCGAGCCGCTGAGCCGGACCTCACTTGCAGCGTCAGGGCATGGCCCACGGCGAGAACGGCGTGGGCCGGTGCCGCCCGAGGTGTGCAGGCTCGGCGGCACCGGCCGGACCGCCGGAGAGCAGGCCCCGACGGCAGCGCTGACGGTTCGTCAGAAGGTCAGAACGGGCTTGATGGTCTTGCCCGCCTTCATGTCCCGCACCGCCTGGTCGATGTCCGCGAACGGATACGTGCCGATCAGGCGGTCCAGCGGGAGCCGCCCTTCCTTGACGAGCTTGACGAGCGCCGGGATGAAACTCTGCGTCTCGACGTCGCCGAGGGTGAGGCCGACGACCCGCTTGCCGCCCAGCAACCCGTTGACGTCCAGGGCGACTTCGCTGCCGAAGGGCGGTGCGCCCACGACGACGAGGGTGCCGCGGGCGGCGAGCGCGTCGACGCCCTGGCGCAGGACGGTCGTGTTGCCCGTGGTCTCCACGATGCCGTCGGCGCCCTGCCCGCCGGTGATCACCGCGATGGCGTCACCGAGGGCGGCCTGACTGGCGTCGACGGTGTGGGTGGCGCCCAACTCCTTTGCCAGTTCGAGGCGTTCGGCGACCCTGTCGACGGCGATGATCGTGGTGGCCGGGCTGAGCGCGGCCGCCATGACGGCCGACAGACCGACGGCTCCGGCGCCCAGGACGACGATCGTGCTGCCGGTCTCCGGCTTCAGCACGTTCCAGACGGCGCCGACACCGGTCTGGACTCCGCAGCCCAGCGGGGCTATCGACGCCAGCGGTACGTCCGGGTCGACCTTGACGAGGCTGCGCTCGTCGACCAACGCCCGCTCGGCGAAGGACGACTGGCCGAAGAAGTGGCCGCCGAGGTCCTCGCCGTCCCGGCTGATGGTGCTGGTGCCGTCGGCGCGACGGCCGCCGAGGAGGTTCAGCGGCAGCCAGGTCGCGCAGTAGGCGGGGTGGCCGCCCTGACAGTTGCGGCAGTCGCCGCAGGAGGTGAAGGACAGCACGACGTGATCGCCGGGGACGACCCCGGTGACGGCCGAACCGACCGCCTCCACGACGCCTGCGCCCTCGTGGCCGAGAACTCCGGGCAGCGGGAACGGCAGTCCGCCGCTCGCCACGCCGAGGTCGGTGTGACACACCCCGGCCGCCACCAGACGGACCAGCGCCTCGTGCGGCGCGGGGTCGTCGAGGACGACGTCGGAGAGGGTGAAGGGGGCTCCGCCGGACTCGACGACGGCGGCGCGTGTGGTGGTGGACATCGGTTGAACTCCCTTTGTTCCTACAGGTGTTCCCACAGGTGTTCCTACAGGCGGTCCCATAGGTGTTCCTGCAGGCGTTGCCACAGGCTTGCTTGCCGGCGTGCTCAGTCGAGCGAGATGACGACGGACTTGACCTTGGTGTACGAGTGGAGCGCCTCGGGGCCGTACTCGCGGCCGAACCCGGAGTCCTTGACGCCGCCGAAGGGGACGGCGGGATCGAGCATCGCCCAGTCGTTGACCCAGACGATGCCCGCCTGGAGGCGGTCGGCGACGCGGTGGGCGCGGGCCAGGTTGCCGGTCTGGACACCCGAAGCCAGGCCATACGGCGTGGAGTTGGCCAGGGCGACGGCCTCGTCCTCGGTGTCGAAGGGCTGGACCGTGAGGACCGGGCCGAAGATCTCCTCCTGGACGACCCGGGAGTCGTTGGCGAGGTCGGCGATGACGGTGGGCTTGTAGTAGTAGCCGCCGTCGAGGTCGAGGCGCTCGCCGCCGCAGACGATGCGGGCGCCCTCCTTGCGGGCGAGGTCGACGTACTCCTCGACCTTGCGCAGGTGCTTCTCCCCCGCCATCGGGCCGACGACGGTCTCCACGGCGCGCGGGTCGCCGATGGGCACGCCGGGGACGGCGTCGGCGAGGATGTTGAGCAGGGTGCTGTAGACCGGGCGGGCCACCAGCAGGCGCGGGCCGCCCATGCAGAACTGGCCGGAGTTGAAGACGAAGCCCTTGATGACCGCGCCGACGGCCTTCTCCAGGTCGGCGTCCTCGAAGACGATGTGCGCCGCGTTGCCGCCGAGCTCCATGGTGACCGGCTTCAGGTTCTCGCCCGCGATGCTCGCCGCGTGCCGGCCGATCGCGGTGGAGCCGGTGAAGGCGATCTTGTCGACGCCCGGGTGGCGCAGCAGCGCCTCGCCGACGACCGCACCGGCGCCGGTGACGACGTTGACGACGCCGTCGGGGACACCGGCGCGCTGGAACAGTCCCGCCATGTACAGGGCGCTGAGCGGGGTCTCGTCGGCGGGCTTGTGGACGACCGTGTTGCCGGCGGCGAGGGCCGGGGCGATCTTCGAACCGGCCAGGATCAGCGGGAAGTTGAACGGGGTGATCGCGGCGACCACACCGATCGGGCCGCGCCTGGTGTAGGCGAGCGCGTTCATGGGAGTGTCGCGGTTCGCGCCCTCCAGGCTGAAGGCGAGGGTGGCGAAGTACTCGTAGTCGTTGGCCGAGTTGGTGACGTCGACCGCGTGGGCCAGCGTGATCGGCTTGCCGACGTCGAGGCTCTCCAGCCGGGCGATCTCGTCGGCCTCCGCGCGGATCAGCTCCGCCACCCGGAGCAGGACCCTGCCGCGCTCACGGCCGCTGAGGCCGGACCACTGCCCGGAGTCGAAGGCCTCCCGTGCGGCCTGTACCGCCGCGTCCACGTCGGCGGCGCCCGCCTCCGCGACGGTGGTGACGACCGTGCCCCGGGACGGGTCGACCACCTCGGTCCGCGCTCCGTCCGCGGCCTCGCGCCACTGTCCCCCGATGAACAGTCGACCGGGGTCGATCTCGAACGTGGTCATCACCACTCCTCAGCATCGTCGCCAAGATTTAAACCAACAGGATTCCTGCTGGTTCGCAGTCTCATTACAGACAGGTTTCCTGTCAATGGTCTACGCTCGGGCCCATGGCCGGCATCCACACAACCAAGGCAGCAGCTTCGGCACCTCAGTCTCACAAGACACCACCGTCCCTGCTCTACATGGTGAAGCAGGTGGAGCTGGTCGCGCGATCCCACCTGGACGAACTGGTGAAACCGTCCGGGATCACGGCACTGCAGTACACGGCCCTCACCGTACTGGAGCGGCACGACGGCCTCTCGGCAGCGCAGCTGGCCCGGGACTCCTTCGTCACCGCCCAGTCCATCGCCGACCTGGTGCGCACCCTGGAGCGGCGCGGCCTGATCCGCCGGGTGCGCAATCCGCGCAACAGGCGCGAGCTGCTGATCCTGCTCACCGAGGAGGGGCGCGAGCTGCTCGACCGGCATGCCGAGCCGGTGCGGGAGCTGGAGCAGCGGATGGTGCGGGAGCTCACTCCACACCAGACGGAGCAGTTGCGCACAGCCCTCTCCAAGGCGTGGCACGCGCTGTCGTAGGCTCCCGCCGCCCCCTCTGCACACCGCGGGTTGCATTTCGAAGACATATGTCAATCGAACATGCTGGAATTCACTCGATCGGGGGTAACTTGCTCGGGCGGGGAACTGCTGCGTGCTCCCCGGCCGTTGGAGGCTCCCGACCGGTGGAGCGGGTTGGAGACGATGACGTCGTGCAGCAGAAACCCACGGCGGACACCCCGCACCTGCAGGTCCGCCAGGACCGGGGGTACACGGTGCTGGAGTTCCGCGGCGAGATCGACATCGTCGCGGCCACGGAGATCGGCCCGCTCCTCGACGACGCGACCGCCGGTCACGCCCCGCGGATCGTGATCGACCTGACCCGGATCGAGTTTTTCGACTGCTCCGGGCTGCGGCTGCTGTACCGGGCGCACGGCCGGGTCCTCGGCCACGGCGGGCGACTGCACCTCGTCTGCGCCCATCCGCTCACCCTGCGGATCCTGCGGACCACCGGGCTGACGCGGCTGCTGCCGCCCGCCACGACCCTGGACGCGGCCCTGGCCCGCCCCGAGGCCACGTCCGGCACGTTATGAGCTTCCCTCTCGACCTTGCATCACAGCCCTCCATCACGGCCTTCCCCGCTCTTCACTCCATTCGCCGCGCGCCCCGTCGAACAGCGCGCTGACGGACTCGCCGTTGTGGATGCGGCGCACGGCCTCCGCGAGGGCGGGCGCGATGGACAGGATCCGCAGCTTGTCGGTGTGCTCCTCGACGGGCACCGGAACAGTGTTGGTGCACACGATCTCCAGCACGTCGGGCTGCTCGTCGAGCCGCTTGAGAGCGCCGGCCGCGAACAGGCCGTGCGTGCACGCCACGCGTATCGAGCGCGGCTCCAACTCCCTGAGCCGGTCGAGGAGTTCGAGGACGGTACTGCCCTTGGCGATCTCGTCGTCGAGAACGATCACGTCCCGCCCGGCGACCTCGCCGATGACGGCGCTGATGCTGACCCGGTCGTCGGCGTACCGCTGCTTGGCGCCCGCCGCCACCTGGGCGCCGATCATCCGGGCGAAGGCGGCGGCCTCCTTGGCGTTGCCGAGGTCCGGCGAGACGACGGTGGTGCGGGTGAGGTCGTAGCGGCGGAAGTGGGCGGCCAGTTCCCGGTGTGCGTGCAGGTGGTCGACGGGCATCGAGAAGAAGCCGTGCACCTGGGGCGAGTGCAGGGTCATCGCGAGGACGCGGTGCACGCCGGCCGCCGCCATCAGGTCGGCGACCAGGCGTCCGCCCAGGGAGATCCGGGGCGCGTCCTTCTTGTCGGAGCGGGCGTAGGAGTAGTGCGGCATGACGACGGTGATCCGGCCCGCCGACGCCCCGCGGGCCGCGTCGCACATCAGCAGCAGCTCGACGAGGTGCTCCTGCACGGGCCGGACGAGGGGCTGGACCAGGAAGACGTCCCGCTCCCGGCAGTTCGCCTGGAGCTGGACCTCCAGGCAGTCGTTGGCGAACCTGCTGAGGCGGGTGGGGCTCAGGGGGACGCCGAGGTGGGCACAGACCTCGGCGGCCAGCTCGGGGTGGGCACTGCCGCTGAACACGGAGATGTCTCGCACGATCGGCTCCTCGCTGATCATGTCCGGCTGGGGGCGCGGAGCTCTCATGCTACGGACCACGCCCGTTTCGCCCACTTTCAGAAGTGCCCCGGAGCCCCCGTGACCCACGGAGTCCCGGGAGCACCCGGCACCCCCTGAGCCCGTCGGACACGGATCGGCCAACCGGGTGAACCGGCCTTGCGTGGCCTGCGGGCGCTCCAGCGGGCCGGGGCCGACGCCCTCGTCCGGCAGGTTCCAGTAGCCGCCGGGCGAGCGTGAAGGTGCACGTCGGGTGGGGTTCTGGACGAGGTGGGTCCGCGTGAACGCGTGGAGGCGGGCCGGTGATCGTCCGTGACCGCTGCGGAACTTCCTGTCACAGGTCGCCGACAAGGCGGTCTGACAAGGGTATTGGCGGGCATCCGGTCAGCAGGAAGGAGGGCCGTCCGCATGACGACTTCCATCAAGCCCGACAAGCCCACCAAGCGGATCCCCCAGCGGATGCCCGGCTGGGCCAAGGTGCTCACCGCCGTCGTGGTCGTGCTCGTCGTGATGTTCGCCGGGATCCGGCTCAGCCTGCTGCCGGGACTGCGTGACTTCTTCGGCACCGAGACCCACGACCGCTCGGGCCCAGCCCTGCTCAAGTCCATCAAGGACATGAGCCGCTACGACGCAGCCTCCGGCAACTTCCAGGTCGTCGTGGATCTGGAGAAGGACGCCAAGTACCTCCCCGACGCGATCCGCGGCACCCGCACCCTGTACGTCGGGGCGGGCACCGTGGACGCCTACGTCGACCTCGGCAAGGTCGGCGACAAGGACGTGACGGTCAACGCCGACCGCACCTCGGCCACGCTCCGGCTCCCGCACGCCCTGCTCGGCACACCGGCGCTCGACCCCGACCGCTCCTACGCCGTCTCCAAGCAGCGCGGTCTCCTCGACCGCCTCGGCGACCTCTTCTCGGACAACCCCAACGGTGAACAGGCCGTGCAGAAGCTCGCGGTCCGGCACATCGGCGAGGCGGCGAAGGAGAGCGAACTGACCGCGCGCGCCGAGTCCAACACCACCGGCATGCTCCAGGGGCTGCTGCACTCCCTCGGCTTCAAGGAGGTGAAGGTGGCCTACGGCACCTGATCTCCTCACCACACAGGGAAGTTGAAGCCCGGAGGACCGCATGGCCCGTGCCGCCTTACGTCCACGTACCCTGTTCCGCTCGCGCGCCGCAAAGCCCGAGGAGCCCACCCCACCGACCAAACCGAAGAGCGACAAAAGTGCCGGCGCGAAGAAGTCGTCGCGCGCCGAGCGGCGGCCGTTGCCGTTCCCGCTGCGGCTGCTGGCGATGCTGTTCGCCTTCGCCTTCATGGTGGCGTTCGCCGTCGTGCTCGCCCGGCTCACACTGGAACCGTCGCCCGCCTCCGTGTCGCTGGTGCACACCAACCTGCGTCCGGGCGACTCGCTGCGGGCCTACCTGGACCAGCCCGCACTGCGCGACGCCGTGAAACAGATCGGCGGGAACCTGCTGCTCGGCGTGCCCTTCGGGATCCTCGTGCCGGTCGTCGCACCCCGGACGCGCGGGGTGCTGCGGGTGCTGCTGCTGACGGCGGCGGTCATGCTGCTGGTGGAGTTCGCCCAGGGCGCGCTGGTGACCGGGCGCGCCTTCGACATCGACGACGTCATCCTCAACACCACGGGCGCCCTGATCGGTTACCTGCTCCTGGGGCGCAGGGTCAGCCGCGCGGTGCACGCGCGGGAGCGGCGCCTGTGACGGGCGGGGGACAGGACAGGGCCCGTCGTCAGTGCGGCGCCCAGGTGTACCTGTCCCCGCCCACCCAGCGCACGACGTCCGGGTCGTCCAGGTCATGGACCGTGACGCCGAACGCGGCGGCGATCTCGAGGACGTCGGTGACGGCCCGCGCCTCCCCGACCACTTGGCCGTCGATTTCCACGATGCGGAACGGCGCCGGGGCCGGCTGCACTCCGAGCACCATGATCCGCGGGTGGGAGATACGAAGGCTCGCGATTTCGGTCATGACATAGAGGGTAAAACGCGACATACGCCTCCGTCGTGCGGTCCGCGCACGGGTGGGGAACCCTGGAGCCAGGAGGTGGCGATGGATCCCCTCGATGCTCTGGACCGGATCGCTTTCCTGCTGGAGCGGTCCCTGGCGCCGACCTACCGGGTGCGCGCCTTCCGTACCGCTTCCCGGGTACTGGCGCGGCTGCCCGCGGCGGAGGTCGAGCAGCGGGCGGCCGCCGGGACGCTGGAGTCGCTGAAGGGCGTCGGTCCGAAGACCGCCCAGGTGGTGCGCGAGGCGCTCGCCGGGCAGGTGCCGTCCTATCTGGAGACACTGGAGGGCGAGGCCGGACGGCCGCTCACCGACGGCGCGGGGTCCCGGCTGCGGGCGCTGCTGCGCGGGGACTGCCATGTCCACTCCGACTGGTCGGACGGCGGCAGCCCCATCGACGAGATGGGCCGGGCGGCCGCCGCGCTCGACCACGAGTGGACCGTGCTCACCGACCACTCGCCGCGCCTGACGGTCGCCCGCGGGCTGTCGCCCGACCGCCTGCGCCGGCAACTGGAGGAGGTCGAGGAGCTCAACGCGACCTGGGCGCCGTTCCGGCTGCTGACCGGCATCGAGTGCGACATCCTCGACGACGGGTCGCTGGACCAGGAGCCTGAGTTGCTGGAGCGGCTCGACGTGGTCGTCGTGTCCGTGCACTCCAAGCTGCGCATGGAGTCCCGTGCGATGACGCGCCGCCTGGTGAACGCCGTGCGCGACCCCCACGCGAACATCCTCGGCCACTGCACCGGGCGGCTGCGGGGCGGGCGGGGGCGGCCGGAGTCGGAGTTCGACGCGGACGAGGTGTTCGCGGCGTGCGCCGAGTCCGGTACGGCCGTGGAGATCAACAGCCGGCCCGAGCGGCTCGACCCGCCGCGCCGGCTGCTGCGCCGGGCCGTGGCGGCGGGCGCGTTGTTCTCGGTGGACACCGACGCCCACGCGCCCGGCCAGTTGGACTGGCAGATCCTGGGCTGCGCGCGGGCCGAGGAGTGCGAGGTGCCGGCGGAACGGATCGTGACGACCTGGCCGCTCGCCGAGCTGCTGGCCTGGACGCGGGAGGGACGGGTGCCGGCGGGCGTGGCAGGCACGGCGAGCCGCTGAGCGGCGGTCGGTCCTCGGTGTCGCACTTGACTTCGAGAGCACTCCAATTCGTAGCGTTCTCGTCATGAACCAGAGCGACACGAGCACAGACAAGAACAAGAGCACCAACACGGACACGGCCGGCGGCTTCACCGCACAGCACAAGATCGGCACGGGCTTCGGCGCCACGAGCACCGCCGACGAGGTCCTGCGGGGCATCGACCTGACCGGCAAGCTGGCCCTCGTCACCGGCGGGTACTCCGGTCTCGGACTGGAGACGACCCGCGCGCTGGCCACGGCCGGCGCCCACGTCGTCGTCCCCGCGCGCCGCCCGGAGGCCGCCCGCGAGAACCTCGCCGGTCTCGACGGCGTCGAGACGGACGAGCTCGACCTCGGCGACCTGGAGAGCGTGCGCGCCTTCGCCGACCGGTTCCTCGCCTCCGGCCGGACCATCGATTTCGTCATCGACAGCGCCGGGATCATGGCCTGCCCGGAGACCCGGGTCGGCCCCGGCTGGGAGGCCCAGTTCGCCACGAACCACCTCGGCCACTTCGCCCTCGTCAACCGGCTGTGGCCGGCGATCGAGCCCGGCGGCGCCAGGATCGTGTCCGTCTCCTCGCGGGCCCACCTCTTCTCGGGGATGCGCTGGGACGACGTCCAGTGGCGGCGGAGCTACGACAAGTGGGAGGCGTACGGGCAGGCCAAGACCGCGAACGTGCTGTTCGCCGTCCACCTGGACAAGCTGGCCCGCGACCGGGGCGTACGCGTCTTCGCCCTGCACCCCGGCGGCATCCTCACGCCCCTCCAGCGGCATATCCCCAAGCCGGAGATGGTGGAGCGCGGCTGGATCGACGAGGACGGCAACCCGCTCAACCCGGAGGGCTTCAAGACCCCCGAGCAGGGCGCGGCCACCCAGGTGTGGGCGGCGACGTCGCCGCAGTTGGCCGGGATGGGCGGCGTCTACCTGGAGGACTGCGACATCGCCGAGCCCGCGACGGACGGCGACCAGCGCTCCGGCGTCGAGGCCTGGGCGACGGACCCGGAGCAGGCGGCGCGGCTGTGGGAGCTGTCCGCCGAGCTGACGGGCGTGAACGCGTTCCCCGCACAGGGATAGTCCGCGTCACTCCCCCGTGCTGCCCCGCGCTGCCCCACCGCGAACTTCCGCAGGTCAGCGGCGGTCTACTGCTTCTACGGCTCCTCAGGCGGGCGGCTGGTCCGGGACGGGGTGGTCGGACTGGCCGCCGGTGTCCGCGCGCGGGGTGCCCTGGCGGCCGGTGCCCGCCTCACTCGATCTCGTCCAGCGCCGCTTCGAGCTGCGGGGCGACCACTTTACGTAGCGGCTGCCGTCCGTGAGGCGGAGCTCCTCGACGGTGTTGTACGTACCGCCGCCGAGCGGTGCGAGGTGGGCCAGGCGGTCGGGCGGGATGCCCGCCGCCTCCCACGCGTTCCGGGCCCGCGCCCAGGAGTCCGTCATCGTGCACCCACCCCTTCCTCTCGGCCCTCTGGCCTTCTCGGTCAGCCGGCCGCGTACACGTCCTCGGTGTAGCGACCGTCCGCGATCAGACCACCGAGCCATGCCTCGGCGGCAGCGTCGTCGGCACCGGGCGTGCGGTCCCGGTACAGGGTACGGAACGCGTCCCGCACGCCGGGGGCCATCCGCGAGCCGTCGCCGCACACGTACACCCGGGCTCCGTCGGCCAGCAGTCGCCAGACCTCGTCGGCCTCGGCGGCGATGCGGTGCTGGACGAACCGCATCCCGTCCTCGGGTGCCGCGCTGAAGACCGGGCGGAGCGAGACCGCTCCGGCGGTCTCGGCGGCGCGCAGCTCCTCCGCGTGCAGGAAGTCGGCGTCCGGGGCGTCGCAGCCGAAGTAGCAGACGGCGGGCGCGAGTTCGGTGCCGGCGGCGAGGGCGGCCGTGCGGTCGGCGACGGCGGCGCGGAACGGGGCGAGGCCGGTGCCGGCCGCCACCATGACCACGGGTGCGCGGTCGTCGATCCGGAAGTCCTCGCGGCAGGGCTGGACGCGGGCGTACACGGTGTCGCCCGGCGCGAGCCGGGCGAGGTGCCCGGAGCCGGTGCCCCGGTAGACGCCCTTGCCCGACCGGGCGGGCGCCTCCAGCAGGGAGACCATCAGGTCGGCGTGGCCGGGGTCGACGGCGGGCGAGGAGGAGAGGGAGTAGTGGCGGGGGCGCAGCGGGGTGAGGAGTTCGAGGAGTCGCGGCCAGTCGAGCGCGCCGCGCAGCGCCGGGAAGTCCTCGATCACCTCGACGAGGGTGCGCGGGTCGCCGTCAGGGAAGGCGGCGAGGGCCGCGCGTTCGGGCGGGCAGGGGTTGGCGGCGGCCAGCGCCGCGAGCTGACCGGCGTTCGGACGCTCCTGCAACTCGACGTGATGTGTGAAGAGTTGACGTACCGTCATGGGCCGGTCGACGGTGAGTCCGTCGCGGCGCGGGCGGGTGGCGCGGATGTCCAGGACGGTGTCGAGGTCGACGCCGAGGGCCGTGGCCGCGCGGTCGACGAGAGCGGGGTCGTTCGCCGGGAGCACGGTGAGGTGGTCGGCCGTGCGGTAGGTGACGCCCTCGGGCAGGGCCACGCGCAGGAACCGCTTACGGCGACGGTAGCCGGGGGCGGTGAGGTCGTACGCCTCGGTGACCTTCATCGGGACGAGACCGTGCCGGGCGGCGAGGGCGTCCAGCGGGCCGCCGGTGAGGGTGCGGACCTGGTAGGCGGTCGTGGGCTCGTCGGCGGGCCCGGTGGCAGCGGCGTCGGGGTCGCCGTAGCGCTCCAGGAGTGCGGTGCGCAGGCGGGCGGTGAACTCCCGTACGGCGCCGGGGAGATCGCCGGAGGCGTCGGCGGCGGTGCGGTCGGTGAGGCGGGCTGCGCCGAGTTCGGCGAGGCGGTCGTCGAGCCGGGTCGGGACGTGCTGGTAGGTGGCGGCCCAGTTGCGGTCGCCGACGCCCAGGACGGCGTAGGTGACCCCGGAGAGGTCGTGGGTCTCCTCCAGCCGGGCGGCGAAGGCGGTGGCGTCGTCGGTGGGGCGGCCGTTGTAGGAGGCGGCGGTGATGACGACCGGGCGGTCGGTGGGCAGGCCGCCGGCGTAGGCGTCCAGGGGCGCGACCTGCGTCTCGCAGCCGATCTCCCCGGCCTCGTCGGCGAGTTGGGCGGCGAACTCGCGGCAGGTGCCGTAGTTGCTGCCGTGCAGGAAGAGGGCGGAGGTCCCGGGGCGGACCCGGGCGGGGAGGGCACTGGTGTCGGCCGTCGGTGCGGTCTCCGTCCGTGCCACGCCCGGGAGTTGGGGGTGGACCCGGTCGGCGGGGGTGCGCGGGGTGAGCGTGAGGGTGAGGCCGTCGGGCTTGAGGGTGAGGGTCTCCTTCACCGCGAGCCGGTAGTCGGCGTGGTCGTGCGGGCGGTAGCGGTGGACGAGCATCGCCAGCAGCATCGTCGCCTCGTGCAGCGCGAACTGCCGTCCGATACAGGCGCGTTCACCGGTTCCGAACGGCTTGAAGGCGTGCACGGAACGGGCCGCCTCGGCTTCGGGCGTGAAGCGGGAGGGGTCGAACAGTTCGGGGTTGTCGCCCCAGACGGGCTGGCGGTGCAGCATCGGCGCGAGGACGACGACGGACTGCCCGGCCTTCAGCGGCACCCGCCCGCCGAGCACCGTGTCCTCGAGCGCCTGCCGGCTGAACGCGGCGGCCGTGGGCCACAGCCGCAGCGCCTCGTTGAGCACCTGCCGGGTGTAGGTCAGCCGGCCGACCTCGTCGTACGTCGGATCGGGGTCGGAGGTGTCGCCCCACAACGCGTCGACCTCGCGCTGGACGAGCTGGAGCGCGGTGGGGTGCTTGGCGAGGTAGTGCAGCGCGAACGACATGGCGCCGGAGGTGGTCTCGTGGCCCGCGATCAGGAAGGTGATGACCTGGTTGCGGATGTTGGTGGTGTCGAGGGTGGTGCCGTCGGCGGGGTGCTCGGCGGTGAGCATCAGCCCGAGGAGGTCGTCGGCGTCCGCGTCCGCGTTGGCACCACTGTCGGCACCGTCGTCGGCGCCCGAGGTGCGGGCGGCGATGACGTCGTCGACGACCCGGGCGAGATAGTCGGCGTCGGCCTTGAAGGCGGCGTCGGCGGCCGTGTAGTCGCCGCCCGGGATGCGGGCCAGGCGGGTCATGCTCCACTCCAGGCAGCGGACCATCGACTCGACGAAGGGGTGCGGCTCGTCCCGCTCGAACGACCCGAAGTCGTAGCCGAATCCGGCGAGTCCGATGGTGTCGAGGGTCATCCGGGTCATGTCGTCGGGCACGTTCACCGGCTGCCCGGCGCCGGCCGCGCCGTCCCAGGCGCCGATGAGGCGGCGGGCCACCTTCAGCATCACGGGGTGGTAGGCGCGCATCGAGCCGAGCGCGAAGGCCGGCATGAGGATGTCGTGCGCCTTCGCCCAGTTCGGCTCGTCGTTGTAGGCGGTGAACAGGCCGTCGGCGGCGAACTCCCGGACGTTCTCCAGGGCGGGCCCGACGTGCTTGGCGAACCGCCGCTCGTCGGCGAGGTCGGCGACCAGGTCCAGGTCGGCGACGAACAGGGTGTCCCGCCCGTGCAGCCGCCGCACGACCACCGGCCCGTGCTCCCGCATCAGCTCCATGGCCTGCTGGACGGGGGCGCCGCCGGGGCCGGTCACGGTGATGTCGACGACGGGGATCCCGGAGGCGCCGGGGATCTCTGAGCCGACGGGGAGAACATCCGGGGTGGACGGCGCGGTGGGGGACATGGCGCGACAACTGCCTTTCGCTGTACGGGGCGTACGGACGTACCGGGATCCAGCGTGATCCACCCGGGTGCGGGGGCCGTGCCGTCGCACTACACGTTCGTGCAGTGGGAAAGGTGCGTGAGGGGTTGCGGGGGCGCCCGGCGGTGGCTACCGGACCGACCTCGGCGGTTCACCGGGCGGGCGACTGCGGGTTGCCGGGCCGTCCGCGCCGGTTACTAGGCTGGCCGGATGACCACCGCCCCGACCGTGCTGTCCATCGCCCTGGACGAGACCCCGGATCCCGCGCTCCGCCCGCCGCCCGTGGCGGTGGCGGTGGCGGTGGCGGAGTTGTCACGGGCCGGCGGTCGCCCGGTCTGGCAGGAGTTCCTGGATCTGGACGAGTTCCTCACTGGTCTCGGCGAGGGCGCGGAACTGCGGCCGGCCCGGCAGGCGGCGCACCCCGTCCATGGGTGAGCGGGCGGAGCGGGACGCCGTGGTGTGGCGCAACCGTGCGCTGATGGTCTTCGACCGGGTGTCGGTACCGGTGGCGGTGTGCGATGTGTACGGCGCCGTGCTGCTGGCCAATCCGGCGATGGCCGCCGAGTGCGGGACGAGCCCGGGGCGGCTGCGCGGGCGGGAGGTGCTGGAGCTGTTCCGGCCGCAGGAGGAGACCCAGGTGAAGCGGATCGCCGAGGCACTGCGGCTGCGGCACCGCTCCCGCTACCAGGTGTCGGTGTGCTGGCAGGCGCCCGGCGGCGGGGAGCGGTACGGGGAGCTGACGGCGGACCCGGTGAGCGACAGCGTCGAGGAGACTCCCGCGCTGCTGGTGATGCTGCGCGTCCTCGGCGAACGCGCGCCCCGGGAGGCGGCTCCCCCGGTCCGGGTCACGCCGGTCGAGGCAAGGATCCTCGCGCTGCTCGCCGGCGGCGCCACCACGGCCCGCGCCGCCCGCGAGACCGGCCTCACCACGGACGGCGTGACCTACCACCTGCGGCGCCTGTCCGCCCGCTGGGACGCGGCCAACCGCACGGAACTGGTCGCCCGCGCCTACGCGTTGGGGGTACTGGCGGCGGGGGTGTGGCCGCCGGTGCCGGCCAGCGAGGAGTAGGTCGGTCTCGACCGGGACCCGGTAGTCGCCCGCGGTCACCCGGTGAAGGTGGATCAGGACGTCGTGGGTGGCCGCGTCGGCAGCGTCCGGTCGCACGCCTCTCCGCCCATGACCGCGCCGGGCCGCTGCCTGCCTGCCTGCCCAGCAACTCCAGTGCCCGGGGGGGTGGTCCGCACGGAAAGGTGACACTTCGGTGCGGGAGTGTCACCTTTCCGCAGCTCACCCACCGGGGACCCGGCGTGCCCGCGCACCGCTCACCTTCGAAGACCCCCCTTGCCGAGCAGGGTGAGGACGATACCGATGCCTGTTCCGGTCCGGTCCGGTGACGTGTCATGATCCGAGCCTCACGCGTCCGTGCGCGGCGACCCGCCGTCACCGGGTACGGACAACCGGGGGGGACGACCACGAGGGTGGACTGGGGATGCGAGATGTACGTGAGCGCGCGGCGCCGCTCGTGCGGTTGGTGCGGCGCTACCGGGAACCCGTCGTCGTCCAGGCCTTGCGGTCCTCCGCCGCGGCCACGGTCGCCTATGTCATCGCGCTGCGCCTCAGCCCCGAGGCGCTGCCGCTCACGGCGCCGCTGACCGCGCTGCTGGTCGTCCAGGTCACCCTGTACGCCACGCTCACCAACGGCATCCGCCGGGTGAACTCGGTGGTGGCCGGCGTTCTCGTCGCCATCGCCTTCAGCCTCCTGGTGGGTCTGACCTGGTGGAGCCTCTCGCTGCTGATCGTGGCCTCGCTGGCCGTGGGGCATCTGGTGCGGGTCGACGAGTACGTCCCGGAGGTGGCGATCAGCGCCATGCTGGTGCTCGGGGTCACCACCGTCGGGGACACGGCGTGGGCGCGGGTGGTGGAGACGCTGATCGGCGCGGTCGTCGGACTGGGCTGCAATCTGCTGCTGCCGCCTCCGGTGTGGGTGGAGGAGGCGGGCGCGTCGATCGAGGGACTGGCCCGTCGGCTGCGGCAGCTCATGCTGCGCATCGGCGAGGAGGCGGCCGGCCGTACCCCGGTCGAGCAGGCGGCCGCCCGGCTGCACGAGGCGCGCCGGCTGGACCACGACATCGTCGAGGTGGACGCGGCCCTGCGGCAGGCCGAGGACAGCCTGCGGTTGAATCCGCGCGTGCGCGAGGGGCTGCTGCACAAGGTGGTGCTGCGCACCGGCCTCGACACGCTGGAGATCTGCACGGTCGTGCTGCGGGTGCTCGCCCGGACCCTCACCGACCTCGCCAGGGAGCGCGAGCCGCAGCCGCTGTTCCCGCCCGGGACCGGTGAGACCGTGGAGCGGCTGCTGTCGGAGATCGCCGACGCGTTGGTCAGCTTCGCGGTGCTGGTCACGACGAGTGTCAGCCTCAACGCGGACGCCGCCGAGGCCCGGCTCACCGCCGAACTGCGGCAGGCCGCGGCCACCCGCGACAAGCTCGCCCAACTGCTGACGGAGCAGCTCCAGCACGACGCCCGCCAGTGGCACCTGCACGGCGCGGTGCTGACCGAGGTCAACCGCATCCTCGACGAGCTCGACACGGAGCACCGCACCAGCCGTCTCCTGGAGGACCTCGACCGCGTGTCACGGGAACAGCGCGCACGCATGCCTCGTCTGACCCGGCTGCGCGAGCGGCTGGGCGTTCAGGAGCAGCTGTGGCGGAACCGTACGGGGATCGGCAGGCGTTACCCCTGAGGGAGCGCCGGGACGGGGCCGGCGCGGGATGCGAGGGAGCGGGCCGATGGCCGACACCACCGTACGGATCGACGGGGACACGCTGAGGCTGCCGGGTGGGGTGGTGGTGCGGTTCATGCGGACGCTGCGGCTGCCGGAGAAGGGGACGCACGACCTGCCGCCCGGCCTCGGCGTGTTCCCGGTGCGCCGGGTCGCCGACCACCCCGGCACCGTGCCCGCCGAGTGGCTGGCGCGGGGCGGGGTGCTGCTGCCGATGTACCTGCGTGAGGCGATGTGGCTGAGCTTCGCGGGCTCGACGGAGCCGGCCGCGTTGCAGGTCGGGGCGGGCAAGGTGTGCGCGGTCTCCGGCCGGCCGTGGAGCGACCGGCTCTCCCGTGACCCGCAGAACTACGTCACACTGCCGCGTCAGCCCTGGCTGGACGGCATCAACTCGGGCCGGGGCACGGTGCGCCAGTTCGTGGCGGTGCCGCTGGGCCTGGGCGCGACCGTGGAGGGCCAGGTCACCGGGGAGGAGGTCTGGGGCGGGGTCCAGTTGCAGTCGTTCCCGCTGAACGAGGAGAAGCGCGCCGAGTGGCGCGAGGCGGAGCGCCGCCGTACGGCCCCGAGGCCGCCGGGGCCGATCGGCGGCGGGTACGGCGCCGCGCCCCCGCCCGGCGCGGCCCCCATGATGGCCGCCGCGGCTCCCGCCCCGGGCAGCGCGCCCCGGAACCGGTCGGCCGCGGCGATGGGGCTGGGGGTGGGCGGTTCGATGCGGCAGGAGGTCTACCAGGACGTCCGCGCCCTCACGGACTACGCGCGGGAGCCCGCCGCCCGGGTCTTCGTGCACCTGGTGACGCCCCCGGAGTGGCGTCGTATCACCGGCGAGGAGCCCCCGCCGTCCCCGGTGGACCGCGCCGCGTACACCAAGGCCGGGCTGCCCTGGTACGACTACTACGACGACGACGCGTACGACGTCGCCCCCACCGACACCCTGGCCGCCGTGCAGCCGGTCGGCGAGTGGCTCGGCTCCGACCTGGACCCGTGGCAGCAGCCCGCCCCAGGCCAGGTGCACCACCTCAAGGACGCGCCGGGCAAGCCGGTGGAGGACGGCGACTGGTAGCCGCCGCGCACCGCCGCCCGCCGGGTTCCGCTTTTGCGTTCGACGGCCGGTCCGGGTCAAGGTGGCTGTCACGGCGGTGGTGTACGGCGACCTGGGGTGCGGGCATGGGCAGTGGGACGGAAGCGGCGGGCGGTGCCGGCTGGAGCAGGCGCCGTTTCGTCGGCGTGATCGGCGCGCTCGGCGGCGCGGCGGCGGCGTCGACCCTGGCCGGGTGCGGCAGCGACGGCGGCTCACCGAAGGCCCCGGAATCCCCGCGGGCCGCGCCGCCCCGGCAGCCGTCGCAGTCCGCCGCGCCGGAGTCCTCACCGGGATCCACGCCCGAGTCCGGTCCGGACGCCTCGCCGAGCCCGCCCGACCGCGACCGCCCCCGCCCCCGCCCCCTCTACCTGGGCACCTACACCTCCGCCGAGGGCGGCGGGAAGGGCATCGGCGTCGCCTCGTACGACCCCGGCTCGGGGCGGATCACCGGCCGGGGCACGATCACCGGCGTCCCGGACCCGTCGTACCTCGCGGTGCACCCGGACGGCCGAACGCTGTACGCGGCGAACGAACGCGAGGCGGGTGCCGTGACCGCCGTACGGCTGTCCGACCGGAAGGTGCTGGGCAGCCGGGCCACGGGCGGGGCGCACACCTGCCATCTGTCGGTCCATCCGGGCGGGCGGTGGCTGCTCAGCGCCGACTTCGGCTCGGGCGGTGTGGCCGTGCACCCGATCGACGCCTCGGGGGCGCTCGGCGAACGCACCGACTCGCTCACGCACACCCGTCCGGCGCCCCGGCAGGGTCAACAGGGGCCGCACGCCCACCAGTTCATCACCGCCCCGGACGGCGGCCATGTCCTCGCCGTCGACTTCGGCACCGACACCGTGTACAGCTACCGCCTGGACGAGAAGGCGGGGACGCTCACGGAGGTCGCGCAGGCGCACACCCGGGCGGGCGCCGGTCCGCGCCACCTGACGTTCCATCCCGGCGGCCGGTACGCCTACCTCGCGAACGAGGTCGACGACTCGGTCACGGTCTGCGCGTACGAGCCGTCGAGCGGCCGGCTGACCATCGGGAAGCCGCAGTCCTCGGGGGCGGACTCCGCAGCGGGCACCAACTATCCGGCGCAGGTGGCGGTCACGCCGGACGGCGCGTACGCCTTCCTCGCCAACCGCGGCGACAACGGTCTCGCGCGTTACGCGGTGGAGGCGGGCGGGGCCCGGCTGCGGCTGCTCGGCACGGTGCCCGTGGACGGGGACTTCCCCCGGCAGATCGCCCTGTCACCGGACGGCGGCCTGCTGTTCGCCGCCAACCAGCGTTCCGGCACGGTCAGCGTGTTCCGGGTGGACGCCGCGCACGGTGCACTGCGGCTCGCGGGCGAGCCGTTCGCGTCACCCGTCGCCGTCTGCGCGCTGCCGCTGTAGGGCGCGCGGGCAGGCGGCGGCCTGGGTGAGCAGGACGTGCATACGCTCGGTGAGCTGGCCGACGTCGTCGGCGGGCGCGTGGAACGGCAGGCGTACGTCGCCGTGGGCGCGGGCACGCTCGATGCGCAGCGTCAGCCCGTGCCGGTCGACGGCGAGCGGCTGGACGCGGACGGCGCCGTGCAGGCTGTCGTGCTGGACGAGCCGGGTGAGCCGCTCCACGGCGTCGGGGTGGGCGTCGGCGAGATGCGTGAGCAGATGGGCCTCGGCGGTGGCGAGCGGGTCGGGTGCGGCGGCGGCGAAGTCGCCGAGGTCGACGACGACGGCGCCGGTGGGCGGTTTCAGCACGACCCGGGTGGCGTGGAAGGCGAGGTGGTCGTCCTCGGGGGCGAACCAGCCGGCGAGCCAGAGCCGGGTGCGGATCCGGCTGCGTACGGGAACGGGCGCCACGTCCGCGAACTCCAGCACGGCGGACGGCTCGCCGCGCGGTGCGCAGATCGCCGCCGTCAGCAGGGCGCTGTCCTCGGGCACTCGCAGGATCACCCGGCCGTCGTCGTCGACGGTGTGCGCGCCGACGAACTCCTCGCGCCCGCCGTCCGCGGTCACCGCGCAGGACCATGAGGCCGCGAGCACCGAACGGGCCCGCTCGGCGGCCGACGGCACGGCCGCCCAGCTTTGGCTGTCACCCATCCCAAAACCTCCTTAGGTAAGCCTTGCCTAACCTATCGGAGATCTTCGGTCGCGCCAACCACCCGCGCCAACCACCATGGCCACGCTCGACGAAAGAGCGAGACGGTGTCGCCCTCAGAGCCCCGCTGTCCAGTGCGCGGGGCGGGTGAGTGACTCCGGCAGCTTCGTGCCCGCGCTCCCCCGGGCCGCGTTCAGTTGCGGCTGGGTCAGGAAGAACGCGCCGGTCAGATCGGCGTCCGTCAGGTCGGTGTCGCGCAGGTCGGCCCCGATCAGGTCCGCTCCGCGCACATCCGCGCCGGTGAGGTCGGCGGCTATCAGACAGGCGCCGCGCAGGTTCGCGCCGCGCAGGTCGGCGCCCTTGAGACGGGCGCCCATCAGGTCGGCGCCCCGGCGCTCCTTCCCGCGCCCGCGGATGCCGGCCCGGGCCAGTTCGCTGGTCTTCAGGAGCAGTACGTTGACATCCTGGCGGTGTGCCGGGACGTCGAGCGCGGCCAGTTCGTCCGGGGTCAGCAGGGTGAGTTCCCCGGTCTTCTCCAGAGCCCGGCGCAGGTCGGCGTGGAGCGGGCGGGCGACGGGCAGGGTGAGCGCCTCGGTGAGGTACCACAGGAGTTCGTGGAGCTGCCGGACGACCGGGAACACCGCGAACACACGGCGGGCGTGCTCGCCCGAAGCGTCCGCACGCCAGTCCCGGCCGCCGAAGGTGACCTGTGAGACCTTCTGCCCGGCGCCGAAGCAGTCGTAGACCGTGCAGCCGGTGAAACCCTGCCGGCGCAGCCGCGTGTGGATGCCGCAGCGGTGGTCCTCGCCCAGGTTGGGGCACGCCTTCCCGGCGGGCTTGTCGATCGCGAAGTCCGCGGAGCGGGCGAAGGGCAGGGCCACACAGCACAGGCCGAAGCAGTTCCCGCAGTCGCCGCGCAGTACGGTCCGGTCCGCCGTCGTCTCTTGCATGCCGTCCACCCTACTGACCTGCGGCGCAGGACTTACCGGCCGAACAGTTCGAACGCCACGGCCGGCCTGCCGCCGAACCGCTCGCCCACGGACTTCGCGACGCCGGTCAGGAATCCCCGGGCGTACGTCTCGGGCACCTCGTCGGTCAACGCCTCGATGTACGTGCGGTGTTCGAGGAGCGAGCCCACCGCCCGCTCCAGTCCCGCCGACGCGTCCACGGCGTGCGTGGGCGTCGCGGATCCGGCCACGGCGACCCACCGCACCCCGTTCCAGGGCTCCAGGCCCCGCTCGGTGAGTTCCGGGAAGATCCAGCGGTTGCCGGCGTCCCCGGCCGCGTCGAGGGTGGCGCGGCCGACGGCGACGTGGTCGGGGGTGTTCCAGGCGACGCCGCCCCAGGTGTCGCGGTGGTTGAGGGTGATCACGAGTTCGGGCCGGTGCCGGCGGATCGCGGCGGCGATGTCCCGGCGCAGGGCGAGCCCGTACTCGATGACGCCGTCCCGGTGGTCGAGGAACTCGACCGTCGACACGCCCACCACGGCCGCGCTCGCCCGCTGCTCCCGCTCGCGCAGCGGGCCGCACTCGGCGGGCGCGAGGGTGTCGATGCCCGCCTCGCCGCGGGTCGCGAGCACGTAGGCGACCTCGCGGCCGGCGTCGGTCCAGGCGGCGACGGCCGCGGAGCACCCGTACTCGAGGTCGTCCGGGTGCGCCACGACGGCCAGGGCCCGCCGCCAGTCCTCGGGCATGGGCTGGAGCTGGGGGATCGTCGGCTCGGTCATGCCTGAAGACTAAAGCGGTGACGGAAGCCTCACACCTCGTCGCGGGTGAGGGCGAGGAGGCGGTCCAGGACGCGGGGGCCGCCGGCCCGGACGCCGTCGTGTTCGAACTCGTCGGTGACCCAGGTGCGCAGGCCCCGGACGGCGCGGGCGGTGCACAGGGAGTGGGCGGTGTCGACGTACAGGTCGTCGTGGTAGATCGCGGCGGCGACCGGGACCTCGTTGGCGGCGAGGCGGGCGGGGTCGTACAGCGGCGGCCAGTCGGTGCGGGCGGCGAGGAGTTCGGCGGTCTCGCGCAGCGGGCGCAGCGCGGGGTCGGCGTCGAACATCCAGGGGTGGATCGTCTCGCCGGTGAGCAGCAGCGGTCCGTCGCCGGCGAGCGTATTCGCGGCGTCGAACTGCGGGAACTCGGCGCGCACCCGGTCGGCGGCCCAGGCGGTGGGGCGGGCGTCCTGGCCGTAGATGGCCTCGTGGACGAGGGCGTAGAGGGGGTGTCCGGCGTAGGACAGGATGCCTTGGATCTCCTCCTGGAAGGCGTCGGACAGTTCCGGGCCCTGCGGGGTGGGGACGAAGGCCTCCTCCAGGAGGTGGTGCAGGCGGTGGCTGCCCTCGCTGCCGCCGAGGAGGATGCCGGCGGTCTGGAAGGCCTCGGCGGTGAGCCGGTAGCCGCCGGGGAGCGTCACCTCGTGGTTCAGGAGGTGGTCGGCGATGCGGCGGGCGCGTTCGACGTCCTGCGGGTAGCGGGCGTAGTGCGCGGCGACCTTGCGTTCCATACGCGGGTAGGCGGCGCGGTAGACGTCGTCGGCGTGCGCGTCGAGGGCGGGCAGACCGCCGGTGATCAGGGCGGCGGCGAGGCCCTCGGGGGCGGTGGAGAGGTAGCTGACCGTGCAGAAGCCGCCGAAGCTCTGGCCGAGGACGGTCCAGGGGGCGCCGCCGGTGACCTCGGGTCGGACCAGCTCGCAGTCGCGGACGATGGAGTCGGCGCGGAAGTGCGCGAGGTAGTCGGCCTGTTGGGCGGGTCCGCCGCGCAGCGGGAGCGTCTGGCGGTTGGCCGGGGTGGAGTGGCCGGTGCCGCGCTGGTCGAGGAGGAGGACCCGGTACTCGGTCAGCGCGCGGCCGAGCCAGGCCGGCTTGCCGATGAACCGGTTGGCGCCGAAGCCGGGGCCGCCCTGGAGGTAGAGCAGCCAGGGCAGGTCCTGGTCCGCCTTGTCGCTCGCGACGACCTCGCGGGCGTAGAGCCCGATCGTCTCCCCGGCCGGGTCGGTGTGGTCGAGGGGCACGGTGAAGCGGCGGTCGGTGAGGACGACGCCGGGCTGGCGGTAGCTGACGGACAACAGGGACTCCCGGGGCGATCGGTGTGCGGACCGCGTCCCAGTTCAGCACATGTCCGGGCGGTGCCGGAGCGCGGGGGATCATGAACTCCTGCTGAACGGGCGATCAGCCCGCCGCGGTCCGCTTCGGTCTGCTTTCGGTCGGCTTCAGCGCGCCGAGAGGCTGGAGCGGCGTACCACCAGCTCCGGCTGGAGCACGACCCGCCGGTGTTCGTGCCGCCCGCCGTTCGCTCCCCGCTCGTCGCTGTCCTCGGTCTCCTCGAGCAGCATCTCCGCGGCCAGGGCGCCCATGGTGACGGCGGGCTGGCGCACGGAGGTGAGGGGGACGGCCGCGGCGGCGGCGAACTCGATGTCGTCGTAGCCGACGATGGCGAGGTCGTCGGGGACGCCGACGCCGGCCGCGTACATGGCCTGCAGGACGCCGAGGGCGAGCAGGTCGTTGGCGCAGAACACGGCGGTCGGGCGGTCGGCGAGGCCGAGCAGGCGGGCGCCCGCGTCCCGTCCGGCGGCGACGTCCAGCCGTTCGGTGGGCAGCTCGCGCAGGTGCTGGGGGCCGAGGCCCGCCTCGGCGAGCGCGTTCAGGGCGCCGGTACGGCGGTCGCGGACCTGGGTGAAGCCGGGCGGGCCGCTGACGTACGCGAGGGAACGGTGCCCCGCGTCGACGAGGTGCCGTACGGCGAGCGCGCCGCCCGCCACGTCGTCCACCGACACCGAGCACTCGGTGGTGCCCTCGGAGACCCGGTCGACGAGCACGAAGGGGATGCCGTGCCGGCGGAAGGAGGCGATGTTGCGGCCGGTCGCGTCGGCCGGGGTGAGCAGCACGCCCCGCACCCGCTGCTCGGCGAAGAGCGACAGGTACTCGGCCTCCTCGCCGGCGCTCTCGGCGCTGTTGCAGACCATCACGCCGAGCCCGGCGTCCCGGGCGGCCCGCTCGGCGCCACGGGCGACGTCCACGAAGAAGGGGTTGCCCATGTCCAGGACGAGCAGCCCCATGATCCGGCTGCGCCCCGCGCGCAACTGGCGGGCGGACTCGCTGCGGACGTAGCCGAGCCGGTCTATCGCCGAGAGGACGCGCGCCCGGGTCTCGGTGGCGACGGTGTCCGGGCGGTTGATGACGTTGGACACCGTGCCGACGGAGACCCCGGCGGCACGGGCGACGTCCTTGATACCCACCGACTGGACCATCAGGCGGGAACCTCCAGGTGAACAGGGCACGGCGGGACGGTCTTCACATTACCGCCACGCCGCCGCACCCCCGTCCGGGTCGCTGCCCAGGTCGTTGCCAAGGTCATGCAGGCAGTGCGAAGTCGATGACATGGAGCGCCGACGGCGTCGTCCCGCTCGACTTCTCCTGGTACATGAACGACAGCGTGTTGTCCGCCTTGACGCGCAGCTCGTCGATGACGACCTCGCCGAAGGCGTTGAGGCCGCTGCCGTCGAAGAGCACCGTCCAGTCCGTGTGGCCGGAGGCCTTGGAGGCGCCGGCGATCCGGCCGAAGGGGAAGATCGCGTACGCGTTGTCGTACTTGTCCAGGACGAGCTTGGTGCGCTGGCTGGAGCCGAGGACGACCGGGATCTCCGTCTTCTGCCAGCTCCCGGCGGAGTTCTTGCGCAGGTGGAAGGCGCGGCCGCCCGCGGTGCGGTCGTTGACGTAGTTGGTGGTGCACTGGCCGAAGCGGCCGGGGACGTAGCTGATGATCGCGTGCGGGAGGCCGGCGGAGTCGGTGGCCTGGCTCTCCTGGTTCATCAGGGAGTGGTCGGCGTTGAGCGCGTCCACGACGAGCCCGCTGTCGGTGACGGCGACCTTGTCGGAGCCGCCCGTGGTGCCGACGACGGCGCCCGCGCTGTTGCGCCAGGTCCGGCCGCGGTCGTCGGAGAAGACGTAGCCGGTGTCGTGGTTGCTGATGCCGCCGCCGGAGCACATCACGGCGCCGTTCTGCTCACGCCAGGTGAAGAAGGAGTGCAGGCGGCCCTTGACGTCGTAGTCGATGCCGTGCAGGTACATGTTGCGGACGGTCGAGGAGCCGTGCTCGCTGGTGTAGGTGCCGGTGGAGCTGGACCACTCGCCGAGCGCGGTCCACTTCGAACCGTCGTACTCCGCGAGGGCGTTGCGGCCGTTGCCGGATATGCCGACCCGGTAGCTGAGCTGGAGCCTGCCCTCGGGGGTGGGGACGAACTGCGGGTAGGTGAACTGGGTGGTGAGCGCGAGGCCGTCGAGGGTGGTCTGCACGGCGCCGAAACGGGCCGACGTCCAGGAGGTGGACGCCGGGTTGTCGAGCAGTCCGGCAACCGACTTCACGTAGAAGAAGCCGTCGCTGTGCGAGTCCATGTTGAGGTGGAGCCGGCCGTCGGTCCTGGAGACGCCCATGGAGATCACGTTGTGGGAGTCGCTGACCTTGAGCCGGTGCGTGAGGGTGACCGTGGACCAGGTGGTGGCGCCCAGGGCGCGGCGGGCGACGACCGCGTTGCGGGCGGCGGTGTACCAGGCGGCGTACTGGTAGCCCTTGTAGGTCAGCAGGCCGCTCTTCTGGAACGAGTTGTTGTTGACCAGGCCGTCGTAGGACACGAAGAACAGGGCCTGCGCGTCGAGGCGGGTGCTCCCCTTGCGGGTGACCGAGGGGCCGGGGTCGGCGGCGCTGGCGGTGCCGGTGGCGAGCACGGGGTACGCGGCGGTGCCGAGGAGGGCGCCGGCCAGCAGAGTGCGTCGTCTCATCTGGGGAACTCCATTGTCGTACGGAACCGGGGAGGACCGGAGTATGTCAGGCCAGGTGAAAGACCTCGGTAAGAGGTTTCATGGCCTCGTCGGGGCGGGCGCCGTCCAGCGACTCGAAGAACGGCGCCATCTCCGCCTGCCAGCGAGCGTTGACGTCGGCGGCCGTCATCCCCGCCTGGGCGGCCGCGAAGTCCTCGGTCTCCAGGTAGCCGACCAGCAGGCCGTCCTCGCTCAGGAAGAGCGAGTAGTTGTGCCAGCCGGTGGCCGAGAGCGCCTGGAGCATCTCCGGCCACACGGCGGCGTGCCGCTCGCGGTACTCGTCGAGACGGTCCGCCCTGACCTTCAGCAGAAAGCACACGCGCTGCATCAACGACCCTCCGGATACTGGAAGTTCAACTGCCAGAAGTTGAACTGCTGAAAGTTGAACCGCTAGAAGTTGAACTGGTCGATGTTCTTGGCGTCGAACACGGTCGGCTTGCCGAGGCTGATCACACCGTCCTTGCCGATGGTGTACGTGGTGGTGCCGGCCTTGAAGGTCTCGCCCTCCTTGCCCGTGATCCGGCCCGAGACCAGCGCCACCGCCGTCTGCGCGGCCAGCGCGCCGAGCTTCGCCGGGTCCCACAGCTCGAAGGCGTCGACGGTGCCGTTCTTGACGTAGGTGCGCATGTCGTTCGGGGTGCCGAGGCCGGTCAGCTTGACCTTGCCCTTGTACTTGGAGCCCGACAGGTACTGGGCCGCCGCCTTGATGCCGACCGTGGTCGGGGAGATGATCCCCTTCAGGTTCGGGTACTCCTGAAGCAGGCCCTGGGTCTGCTGGAAGGACTGCTGGGCGTCGTCGTTGCCGTACGCCACCTTGACGAGCTTGATGTCCTTGTACTGGGGATCCTTCAACTCGTCCTTCATGAAGCCGATCCAGGTGTTCTGGTTCGTCGCGGTCTGCGCGGCCGACAGGATCGCGATCTCGCCCTTGTAGCCGATCTGTTCGGCGAGCAACTGCACCTCGGTACGGCCCAGATCCTCGGCGGACGCCTGCGAGACGAACGCGTTACGGCACCCGGGGTTGGTGTCCGAGTCGTAGGTGACGACCTTGATCTTGTTGCTCATCGCCTGCTTGAGCGCGGTGCACAGGGCGCCCGGGTCCTGCGCGGACACGGCGATCGCGTCGACCTGCTGCTGGGTGAGCGTGTTGACGTAACCGACCTGCCCGGCGGTGTCGGTGGCACTGGACGGCCCGACCTCCTTGTAGCTGGAGCCGAGTTCCTTCAGCGCCGCCTCGCCACCCTTGTCGGAGGAGGTGAAGTAGGGGTTGTTGACCGCCTTCGGCAGGAACCCGACGGTGAGCCCCTTCTTCAGTTCGGCATTCGGATCCGCCTTCCCGGAGGAAACAGCCGACCCGGTGCTCTCCTTCTTCACATCCTCCTTGGTGGTGCCACCACACGCGGTGGCCGCAAGAGCAAGGGAGCAGACGGCAACGAGGGCGACAGAGGCCCGGCGGAGGGATGACTTACGCATGGCGGTCCTTCTTGAGAGGGGGGAGGTGAAGGTCTTTCCTCAGGGGCGCGGGAACTGCGCGACCAGCCACAGCGGACCCGCAGACGACGAACTGCCTAGCCGGCCGAGCTTGCCGCCCGCGTTACGGCAATCTGACGCGCGACCCGAGGCCCCAGCACGGAAACAACCAGCAACACACCGGTCACGACGATCTGCGACTGCGCGGAGACGTTCATCAGACTCATCACGTTCTGCGACGCCCCGAGCAAGAAGACACCGGCAACCGCACCACCGAGCGTCCCCTTGCCCCCGTCGAAGTCGATACCGCCGAGCAACACCGCTGCCACGACGGACAGTTCAAGCCCGGTGGCGTTGTCATAGCGAGCGCTGGCGTAGTGCAGGGCCCAGAACACACCGGTGAGCGAGGCCATGAGACCGGTCACCGTGAACAGGATCAGTTTCTGTCGCTTGACCCGGATACCGGCGAACCGCGCAGCCTCCTCGCTCGCACCGACCGCGAACAGCGAGCGCCCGAACGGCGTGGCGTGCAGCACGACCACCGCGATCGCGAGCAGCACGACGAAGGGCAGGAAGGCCTGCGGAAGGAAGGTGTCCCCGAGGCGGCCGGCCGCGAAGTCCAGGTACCGGGTGGGGAAGTCGGTGACCGCGTCGGAGCCGAGCACGATCTGCGCGACGCCCCGGTAGGCGGCCATGGTGCCGATGGTGACGGCGAGGGACGGCAGCCCGAGCCGGGTCACCAGCAGGCCGTTGACCAGCCCGCAGACGACACCGAGCAGCAGACAGACGGGGATGATCGTCTCGATCGTCATGCCCTGGTTCCACAGCGCGCCCATCACCGCGCCGGACAGCCCGGCCGTGGAGGCCACCGAGAGGTCGATCTCGCCGGAGACCACCAGCAGGGTCATCGGCAGGGCGATCAGCGCGATCGGGAGCGTGTTGCCGATCAGGAACGACAGGTTGAGGGCGTTGCCGAAGCCGTCCACGAAGGAGAAGGACAGCAGGAGCAGGACCATCAGGAGGACACCGACGACGGTGTCCCAGCGAACCGCCCGGTTCGCCCGGTTCACTCGGCTCATCGCCCGGCTTACCCGGCTCGCTCGGTTCGCTCGGATCAGGGACTCAGGCACGAGCCTCCCCCTTCGCTACGGCCGCCCCTGCGGACGCCGACGTCTTCTTCAGCGCGGACGTCACCCGCACGGCGACGACCCGGTCGACCGCGATGGCCAGCAGGAGCAGTACGCCGTTGATGGCGAGCACCCAGACCGAGCTGACGCCGAGGGCGGGCAGGACACTGTTGACGGAGGTGAGGAGCAGCGCGCCGAGGGCCGCCCCGTAGACGCTGCCGGAGCCGCCGGTGAAGACGACGCCGCCCACCACGACCGCGCTGACGACGGTGAGTTCGTAGCCGTTGCCCGTGCTGGAGTCGACGTTGCCGAACCGGGCCAGGTACAGCGCGCCCGCGAGTCCGGCGAGGCCGCCGCAGAACGTGTAGGCGGCGAGGATCCGCTTGCGCACCGGGATGCCGGCGAGGCGGGCGGCCTCCGGGTTGGAGCCGAGCGCGTACAGCTCGCGCCCGCTGCCGAAGTGCTTGAGGCAGTACGCGGTGGCGATCAGCACGGCGAGCGCGATGAGCGCGAGATACGGCACGGCCGAGAGGCCGCCGGATCCGAAGTCGACGAAGGAGGCGGGCAGATCGGCCGCGGTGATCTGGCGGGAGCCGACCCAGATGGAGTCGATGCCCCGGATGATGTACAGCGTGCCGAGGGTGACGACCAGGGCGGGCACCTGGCCGAGGCTGACGAGCAGGCCGTTGAGCAGCCCGCAGCCGACGCCCAGCAGGGCGGCCAGCGCGATGGCGATCGCCGGGTCGCCGCCGCCGTGCAGATACGTGCCGGCGGCGAAGGCGCTGATGCCGAGGGTGGAGCCGACCGACAGGTCGACGTTGCGGGTGATGACCACCAGGGACTGGCCGGTGGCGACCAGCACCAGGATCGTCGCGTTCAACAGCAGGTCCTTGATGCCCTGCTCGGACAGGAACTCGCTGTTGCCGGCCTGGGTGACGGCGATCATCACCAGGAGGACGACCAGGATGGCGAGTTCGCGCATCCTGAAGACGCGGTCGACCAGCCGGGTGCCGCCGGACTTCGGCGCCTCGGCGACGGGGGCCTCGTGGGAGGTGGTGACCGTCATGCGGCGGCCCTCCCGGTGGCTGCGGCCATCACGGTTTCCTCGGTGGCGTCGGAGCGGGGGATCTCGGCCGTCAGGCGCCCCTCGTGCATCACCAGCACGCGGTCGGCCATGCCGAGGATCTCGGGCAGGTCGGAGGAGATCATCAGGACGGCGACCCCGTCGGCGGCCAACTCGCCGAGCAGCCGGTGCACTTCGGCCTTGGTGCCGACGTCGATGCCACGGGTCGGCTCGTCGACGATGAGCACCTTGGGCCCCGTGGCCAGCCACTTGGCGAGGACGACCTTCTGCTGGTTGCCGCCGGACAGCGTGTTGACGGTGTCGGCGATCCGGGCGTACTTCACCTGGAGCCTGACCGCCCAGTCGAGGGCGCGGCTGCGCTCGGCGCCGCGGTCCATCAGGCCGGCCTTCACCGTCGTACGCAGTCCGGTCAGGCCGATGTTGCGCTCGATGCTCATGTCCATCACCAGGCCCTGGGCGCGCCGGTCCTCCGGGACCAGGGCGAGGCCCGCGGCCATCGCGGTGGAGGGGGCGCCGTTGGTGAGCGGACGGCCGTCGACGCGGACCTCGCCGCCGTCCCAGCGGTCGATGCCGAACACCGCCCGGGCCACCTCCGTGCGCCCGGCGCCGACGAGTCCGGCCAGGCCGACGATCTCGCCGCGCCGGACCTCGAAGGAGACGTCGGTGAAGACGCCCTCCCGGGTCAACCGGCGGACGCTGAGGGCGACTTCGCCAGGGGTGACGTCCTGCTTGGGGTAGAGCTCGTCGAGGTCTCGGCCGACCATCCGGCGGACCAGGTCGTCCTCGGTCATGCCGTCGATCGGCTCGCTGGCGATCAACGCGCCGTCGCGCAGGGTCGTCACGCTCTGGCAGATCTGGAAGATCTCCTCCAGCCGGTGGGAGATGAAGAGGACGGCCGCGCCCTGTTCGCGCAGGGTGCGTACGACCGCGAAGAGGCGGGCGACCTCGCTGCCGGTGAGGGCGGCGGTCGGCTCGTCCATGATCAGGACGCGGGCGTCGAAGGAGAGCGCCTTGGCGATCTCGACGATCTGCTGGTCGGCGATGGACAGTCCGCGCGCCGGGCGGTCGGGGTCGAGGTCGACGCCGAGGCGCTCCATCAGAGCGGCGGTGGCGGCGCGGGTGGCCTCGTGGTCGATCCGGCCCAGGGTGCGCCGGGGTTGGCGTCCCATGAAGATGTTCTCGGCGATCGAAAGGTCGGGGAAGAGCGTGGGCTCCTGGTAGATCACGGCGATGCCGGCGTCGCGGGCGTCGCCGGGTCCGTGGAAGACGACGGGCTCGCCGTCGAGCAGCACCCGGCCGGCGTCGGGTCGGTGCACGCCCGCGAGGGTCTTGATGAGCGTCGACTTGCCCGCGCCGTTCTCCCCGGCGAGGGCGTGCACCTCGCCGGGGAACAGCTCCAGGGAGACGCCCCGCAGGGCGCGCACGGCCCCGAAGGACTTGGCTACGTCCTTCAGCGCCAGCACCGGGGCCGGTCCCGGGTCGGACGGGTGGGTCATGGGTGGCTCCTCGACGACGTCCACGAACGGGGCCCGTCGGGGCCGCCACGACGTCGTGAAAGGTTTCAACTGGGTTGCCGGGACGTTAGGCAGGCGGGGCATGTCACGTCAATGGGTCGGTCTCGAAAAGTTTTCGATAGCCGAAGGTCGCGCGGCGGTCACGGACAACAGGCCTGGACGAAGGGGTTGACACTGCTTCGGCGGCCTCATAGCTTCCCGTTCTGAATCGTTTCATCCGGTAGCTGTCCGGCAGTTGCTCCGGATGGTTTTCCGGACCGATGTCAACCGATGTCACAGGAGCCCGAAGTGACCGACCTCGCCGCGGTGAAAGCCGCGCTGAAGACCCAGGCCGTCGAGACGCCGTCGTGGGCGTACGGGAACTCGGGGACCCGCTTCAAGGTGTTCACCCAGCAGGGCGTGCCGCGCACCCCGCAGGAGAAACTGGACGACGCGGCGCAGGTGCACGCGTTCACCGGCGTGGCCCCGACCGTGGCGCTGCACATCCCGTGGGACAGGGTGGAGGACTACTCCGCGCTCGCGAAACACGCCGAGAACCGGGGCGTGAAGCTCGGGGCGATCAACTCCAACACCTTCCAGGACGACGCCTACAAGCTGGGCAGCATCTGCCACCCGGAGGCGGCGGTACGGCGCAAGGCTCTCGATCATCTGCTGGACTGCGTCGACATCATGGACGCGACGGGCTCCGCCGACCTGAAGCTGTGGTTCGCGGACGGGACGAACTATCCCGGGCAGGACGACCTCCGCGCGCGGCAGGACCGGCTGGCCGAGGGGCTCTCCGAGGTGTACGCGCGGCTGGGGGACGGGCAGCGGATGCTCCTCGAGTACAAGTTCTTCGAGCCCGCCTTCTACTCGACGGACGTGCCGGACTGGGGGACGGCGTACGCGCACTGTCTGAAGCTGGGGCCGAAGGCGCAGGTCGTGGTCGACACCGGGCACCACGCGCCCGGGACGAACATCGAGTTCATCGTCGCCACGCTGCTGCGGGAGGGGAAGCTCGGGGGCTTCGACTTCAACTCGCGCTTCTACGCCGACGACGACCTGATGGTGGGCGCGGCCGATCCGTTCCAGTTGTTCCGGATCATGTACGAGGTCGTGCGTGGGGGTGGGTTCACCTCCGAGGTGGCGTTCATGCTCGACCAGTGCCACAACATCGAGGCGAAGATTCCGGCGATCATCCGGTCCGTGATGAACGTGCAGGAGGCGACGGCGAAGGCGCTGCTCGTCGATCGGGCGGCGTTGGCTGCTGCTCAGGTCTGCGGGGATGTGCTGGAGGCGAATGCGGTGGTGATGGACGCGTACAACACGGATGTGCGGCCGTTGCTTGTCGAGGTGCGGGAGGAGATGGGGGTGGAGGGTGACCCCATTGCCGCGTACCGGAGGTCTGGGTGGGCCGAGAAGGTCGTTGCTGAGCGGGTTGGTGGGGAGCAGGCCGGTTGGGGGGCGTGAGCGTCTGCCGGGCTCTGCTTCGTTGCGGGGTGCGGGTCCGTTGTGGCTGGTCGCGCCCACGCGGCGGAGCCGCACATTGATACAGCCCCGCGCCCCTAGGTACACGCGCTCCCCCTCGGTCGAGAAGTAAGGAATCTCCATGCCCACCCATCCCGAAGCCGCTGCTCTCCTTGGCCGGTCGCACCGACTCGGCGCTGATGCCCGTAACACGAACTACGCCGGTGGGAACACGTCCGCCAAAGGCACTGGCACCGATCCCGTGACCGGTGGGGACGTTGAACTGATGTGGGTGAAGGGGTCCGGTGGGGACCTCGGGACACTCACCGAGGGCGGGCTCGCCGTGTTGCGGCTGGATCGGCTGCACGCGCTCAAGGGGGTGTACCCGGGGGTCGAGCGCGAGGACGAGATGGTTGCCGCGTTCGACTACTGCCTGCACGGGAAGGGTGGGGCGGCGCCGTCGATCGACACCGCCATGCACGGGCTGGTCGACGCCGCTCACGTGGATCATCTGCACCCCGACTCCGGGATCGCGCTCGCCTGTGCGGCCGACGGGGAGAAGTTGACCGCCGAGTGTTTCGGGGACCGTGTGGTGTGGGTGCCCTGGCGGCGGCCGGGCTTCCAGCTCGGGCTGGACATCGCCGCCGTGCAGGCCGCCAACCCGCAGGCCGTCGGGTGTGTCCTCGGCGGGCACGGGATCACCGCCTGGGGCGACACCTCCGAAGAGTGCGAGCGCAACTCGCTGCACATCATCGAGGCCGCGGAGGCGTTCCTGACGGAGAGGGGCCGCGCCGAGCCCTTCGGTCCCGTCATCGAGGGGTACGAGGCGCCGGCCGAGGACGAGCGGCGGGCGCGGGCCGCCGCGCTCGCGCCGTACGTACGGGCCCTCGCCTCTCAAGACCGGCCCCAGGTCGGGCACTTCGACGACTCCGACGTCGTCCTCGACTTCCTGGCGCGGGCCGAGCACCCACGGCTCGCCGCGCTCGGTACGTCGTGCCCGGACCACTTCCTGCGGACCAAGGTGCGGCCGCTGGTCCTCGACCTGCCGCCGACCGGCCCGTTGGAGGAGTCCGTCGCGCGGCTGAAGGAGCTGCACGCCGCCTACCGTGCGGAGTACGCCGCCTACTACCGGCGGCACGCCGAGCCCGACTCCCCCGCGATGCGCGGCGCGGACCCGGCCATCGTGCTGGTGCCGGGCGTGGGGATGTTCTCCTTCGGCAAGGACAAGCAGACCGCGCGGGTGGCCGGTGAGTTCTACGTCAACGCGATCAACGTGATGCGGGGCGCCGAGGCGGTGTCCTCGTACGCGCCGATCGAGGAGTCGGAGAAGTTCCGCATCGAGTACTGGGCGCTGGAGGAGGCCAAACTCCGGCGGATGCCGAAGCCCAAGCCGCTGGCCACCCGGGTGGCCCTGGTGACGGGGGCCGGGAGCGGGATCGGGAAGGCGATCGCACGTCGGCTGGTCGCCGAGGGGGCGTGTGTCGTCGTCGCCGACCTCGATGGTGAGAACGCCGCCGTTGTCGCGGAGGAGCTCGGCGGGGCCGACAAGGCCGTCGCCGTCACCGTCGACGTGACGTCCGAGGAGCAGATCGCCGGTGCCTTCCGGGCCGCCGTGCTCGCCTTCGGCGGGGTCGACCTCGTCGTGAACAACGCCGGGATCTCCATCTCCAAGCCGCTGCTGGAGACTTCGGTCAAGGACTGGGATCTCCAGCACGACATCATGGCCCGCGGGTCGTTCCTCGTCTCGCGTGAGGCGGCTCGGGTGATGATCGCGCAGGAGCTGGGCGGGGACATCGTCTACATCGCGTCGAAGAACGCCGTCTTCGCCGGGCCCGACAACATCGCCTACTCCGCCGCCAAGGCCGACCAGGCTCATCAAGTGCGGCTGCTGGCCGCCGAGTTGGGTGGGCACGGGATTCGCGTCAACGGGGTGAACCCGGACGGTGTGGTGCGTGGGTCGGGCATCTTCGCCGGGGGGTGGGGGGCTCAGCGCGCGGCCGTGTACGGGGTCGAGGAGGCGAAGTTGGGGGAGTTCTACGCGCAACGGACCATCCTCAAGCGGGAGGTGCTGCCCGAGCACGTCGCCAACGCCGTGTTCGCGCTGACGGGTGGGGAGTTGACCCACACCACCGGGCTGCACGTCCCCGTCGACGCGGGTGTGGCGGCCGCGTTCCTCCGGTGACGGCCGTGCGGCCGTACGCCGCTGTCGACCTCGGCGCGTCCAGCGGGCGCGTCATGGTCGGCCGGGTGGGCCCGGACTCGCTGGAGCTGACGGAGGCGCACCGTTTCCCCAACCGGCCGGTCCGGGTTCCGGAGGGGCTGCGCTGGGACGTGCTGTCCCTGTACGCGGGAGTGCTGGACGGGCTGCGGGCGGCCGGCCGGGTGGACTCCGTCGGCATCGACAGCTGGGCCGTGGACTACGGCCTGCTGGACGCCGACGGGACCCTGCTCGGCAACCCCGTCCACTACCGCGACGCCCGGACCGAGGGCGTCGCGGAGAAGGTGTGGGCGAGCGTCCCGGCCGCCGAGCTGTACGCGGCGACGGGTCTTCAGTACGCGCCCTTCAACACCCTGTACCAGTTGACGGCCGCTGCCTCCTCGACCCAACTGGCGCAGGCGCGGCGGCTGTTGCTCATCCCCGACCTGCTGACGTACTGGCTGACCGGCGAGCAGGGCACCGAGCTCACCAACGCCTCCACCACCCAGCTCATCGATCCCCGCACCCGCGACTGGTCCCACGGCGTCGCCGCCCGGCTCGGCATCGACCTGAGCCTGTTCGCACCCCTGCGACAGCCGGGCGACCCGGCGGGACTGCTGCGGGCCGAGGTGCTGGCGGAGACGGGGCTGACCGGGCCCGTGCCGGTGACGGCCGTCGGCTCGCACGACACGGCGTCGGCCGTGGCCGCCGTCCCCGCCACCGGGGAGCGGTTCGCGTACATCTGCACCGGCACCTGGTCCCTGGCCGGACTGGAACTGGCCGCGCCCGTGCTCACCGAGGAGAGCCGCGCCGCCAACTTCACCAACGAACTGGGGCTGGACGGCACGGTCCGCTACCTGCGCAACATCATGGGGCTGTGGCTGCTCCAGGAGTGCGTACGGGCCTGGGGGGACCCGGAGTTGGGCGGGTTACTGCGGGCGGCGGCCGCCGTGCCCGCGCTGCGGTCGGTCGTGGACGCGGGGGACGCGGCGTTCCTGGCCCCCGGGCGGATGCCGGAGCGGATCGCCGACGCGTGCCGTGCCTCCGGGCAGCCGGTGCCCGCGTCTCCCGCCGAGTTCACGCGCTGCATCCTCGACTCCCTCGCCCTCGCGCACCGGCGGGCGATCGAGGACGCCCAGCGGCTCGCCGACCACCCGGTCGACGTCGTGCACGTCGTCGGCGGCGGCACCCGCAACGCGCTGCTGTGCCAACTCACCGCCGACGCCTGCGGGTTGCCGGTGGTGGCCGGTCCGACGGAGGCTGCCGCACTGGGCAACGTACTCGTCCAGGCCCGGACGCACGGGCCGGCCGGCGACCTCACCGCGGTGCGCCGGCTGCTCGCCCGTACCCAGCCACTGACCCGCTACGAGCCGCAGGGCGGCACCGGGCGGTGGCGCGCGGCGCAGGCCCGGCTCGCCGCGCTGTGAGACGGGGGCTCCCTCGCGTCCCCGTGCCGGACTACCCTGCACTCATCCGATGACTCATTCGATGACCTACCGCTAGGAGCCGCGATGCGTGTCGCACTGTTCCTGACCTGTGTCAACGACACGCTCTATCCGGACACCGGCCGCGCCGTGGTGAAACTCCTGACCAGGCTGGGCGTCGAGGTCGACTTCCCGATGGCCCAGACCTGCTGCGGGCAGGCCCACTACAACACCGGCTACCGCCATGAGGCAGAGCCGCTCGCCCGGCATTTCTCCGATGTCTTCGGGGAGTACGAGGCGATCGTCACGCCCTCCGGGTCGTGCGGGGCGATGGTGCGGGAGCTGTATCCGCGGATGGGCGAGCGGGCCCGGGCGGAGGGGCGCGGGAACACCCTCGCCGCCACGCTGGCGCCGGTGGTCCCGAAGACGTACGAGCTGACCGAGTTCCTGGTCGACGTGCTCGGGGTGACGGACGTCGGCGCGTACTACCCGCACACGGTGACCTACCACCCCACGTGTCACGGACTGCGGAGTCTCGGGCTCGGGGAGCGGCCCCGGCGGCTGCTGCAGGCGGTGAAGGGGCTGGAGCTGGTCGAACTGCCCGGCGCCGACGAGTGCTGCGGTTTCGGCGGGACCTTCGCGCTGAAGAACCCGGACGTCTCGGCGGCGATGGGCGCCGACAAGGTGCGCAACGCGGAGTCGACGGGCGCCGAGGTGCTGTGCGCGGCCGACAACTCCTGTCTGATGCACATCGGGGGGACCATGACCCGGCTGAAGACCGGTATGCGGCCGGTGCACATCGCGGAGATCCTGGCGGGCACGGAAGGGGAACCTGCGCTGTGAGCGGGACGTTCGTCGGGATGCCGGCGTTTCCGGAGGCCGCGCGCGAGGCGGTCGGCAACCCGACCCTGCGCGGCAATCTGCGGCACGCCACGCACACCATCCGCGCCAAGCGCGCGAAGGCGGTCGCCGAGCTGTCCGACTGGGCGGCGCTGCGGGAGGCCGGCAAGCGGATCAAGGACCACACCCTCCGTCAACTCGACCGGTATCTGGTCCAGTTGGAGGAGTCGGTCACGGCGGCGGGCGGCACGGTCCACTGGGCCGCCGACGCGGACGAGGCGAACCGGATCGTGACCCGGCTGGTCAAGGAGACCGGCGAGTCGGAGGTCGTCAAGGTCAAGTCCATGGCCACGCAGGAGATCGGGCTCAACGAGGCGCTGGAGGCCGAGGGCATCCGGGCCTACGAGACCGATCTCGCCGAGCTCATCGTGCAGTTGGGCGACGACCGGCCGTCGCACATCCTGGTCCCCGCCATCCACCGCAACCGGGGTGAGATCCGGGACATCTTCCGCGCGGAGATGAGCGAGTGGGGGCGTCCGGCGCCCGAGGGCCTCACCGACACGCCCGCCGAACTCGCCGAGGCCGCACGCCTCCACCTGCGCGAGAAGTTCCTGCGGGCCAGGGTCGGGATCTCCGGTGCGAACTTCATGGTCGCCGAGACCGGCACCCTGGTCGTCGTCGAGTCCGAGGGCAACGGGCGGATGTGCCTCACACTCCCCGAGACGCTGATCTCCGTCGTCGGCATCGAGAAGATCGTGCCGACCTGGCGGGACCTGGAGGTCTTCCTCCAGACGCTGCCCCGCTCCTCCACGGCCGAGCGCATGAACCCGTACACGTCGACCTGGACCGGCACGACGGACGGCGACGGTCCGCGGACCTTCCACCTCGTCCTGCTGGACAACGGCCGCACCGACACCCTCGCCGACGAGGTCGGCCGCCAGGCCCTGCGCTGCATCCGCTGCTCGGCCTGTCTGAACGTCTGCCCGGTGTACGAGCGGGCCGGCGGCCACGCCTACGGCTCGGTGTACCCGGGGCCGATCGGCGCGATCCTCAGCCCCCAGCTCCGGGGCACGCAGAGCGAGATCGACGCCTCACTCCCGTACGCCTCGTCGCTGTGCGGCGCCTGCTACGAGGTCTGCCCGGTCGCCATCGACATCCCGGAGGTGCTGGTGCACCTGCGGGAACGGATCGTCGAGGGCGGGCCGGTGACGCGGGAGGGCAACAAGGTGGTGCTGAAGCCGGCCAAGGGGCATGCCGCCGAGCGGGCCGCGATGCGGGCGGCGCGCTGGGCGTTCGGCCGGCCCGGCGTCCTGCGCACCGGCCAGCGGCTGGCGTCCCGCACCCGCCGCTTCCACCCTCGTACGCTGCCCGGTCCGGGCAAGGCGTGGAGCGGTACACGGGATCTGCCGGCCGTGCCCGCGGAGCCGTTCCGCGACTGGTGGCAGCGTACGCGGGGCACGATCGGAGAGGGCGGGGCGAAGTGAGCAGCAGGGAACGGATCCTGGGCCGGGTGCGGCGCGCGCTGGCCGACGTACCGCAGGACGACCCGTCGTACGCGGAGGCCGTCGCGCGCGACTACCTACGGGAGCACGGCGACCGGAGCGTCGCCGAGACGGTGGAGCTGCTGGCGGAGAACCTGGCGGACTACCGGGCGCTCGTGCACCGGTGCGGAGCAGGTGAACTGCCGTCCATGGTCGCCCGGTTGCTCGCGGACCGGAAGGCGGCGACCGTGCTCGTGCCGCCCGGCCTGGAGGAGTCGTGGCTCGCGGAGACGGACGTCACGCGCGTGCCGGACCGGGGTGAGAGCACCGCGCACGAGCTCGACCGGGTCGACAGCGTCGTCACGGCGTGCGCGATCGCGGTCGCCGAGACCGGGACGATCGTCCTGGACGGCGGTCCCGACCAGGGCCGTCGCCGGATCACCCTGGTCCCCGACCACCACATCTGCGTGGTACGCGTCCCCGACCAGGTCGTGTCCTCTGTGCCGCAGGCGCTCGAACGGCTGGATCCGCGGCGGCCGTTGACATGGATCTCCGGTCCGTCGGCGACCAGCGACATCGAGCTGGACCGGGTGGAGGGGGTGCACGGGCCGCGCACACTGGAGGTGATCCTCGTCGGCTGAGGTCGGCTGAGGTCACCCGGTGCCCCTGTCGTCTCTGGCGTCCCCCGATGACAAATCCGGTGAACAAGCGCTTAGATAGTGACCGGATCATGCTCGCCGCCCGCGCCGGCCACCCGGAGGCCCCGTTGTTCACGTCCGTCGACGATGTCTCCGCCCGGCTCGCGGAGACCGGGTATCTCGCCTCCCCCGCCGTCGCCACGACCGTCTTTCTCGCCGACCGGCTGGGCAAGCCACTCCTCGTGGAGGGCCCGGCCGGGGTCGGCAAGACGGAGCTCGCCAAGGCGGTCGCGGAGGTGGCGGGGGCCCGGCTGGTGCGGCTGCAGTGCTACGAGGGTGTGGACGAGTCCCGGGCGCTGTACGAGTGGAACCACGCCAAGCAGTTGCTGCGCATCAGCGCGGGCCGCGACGAGACGTGGGACGAGACCCGCACGGACATCTTCAGCGAGGAGTTCCTGCTGCCGCGCCCGCTGCTGACCGCCATCCGGGGCGACGAGCCGACCGTCCTGCTGATCGACGAGACCGACAAGGCCGACGTCGAGGTGGAGGGGCTGCTCCTCGAAGTGCTCAGCGACTTCCAGATCACCGTCCCGGAACTGGGCACGGTCTCCGCGACCCGCCGCCCCTTCGTCGTCCTCACCTCCAACGCGAGCCGGGAACTGTCGGAGGCACTGCGCCGCCGCTGCCTGTTCCTCCATATCGGCTTCCCCGAGGAGGAGTTGGAGCGGCGGATCGTCCGGCTGAAGGTGCCGGGCATCGATGGGGCGCTGGCCGATTCGGTGGTCCGGGTGGTCGGCGCGCTGCGCGCGATGGACCTGCGCAAGGCGCCCTCCGTCGCCGAGACCATCGACTGGGCGCGCACGCTGCTCGCGCTCGGCGCGACGACCCTCGACGAGGCCGTCGTCCGGGCCAGTCTGGGCGTGATCCTCAAGCACCAGGACGACATCCTCAAGGCCGGCGCGAAGCTCGACCTGGACGCCGTGTGAGCGCCGACGTCGCCGACCGTCTGGTCGGCTTCGTCGCCGCGCTGCGCGCGCACGGCGTCCGCGTCGGCACCGGCGAGACCGTGGACGCCGCCGAGGCGGCCACGGCGCTGGGGTTCGCGGATCGCGGGCTGCTGCGCGAGGGACTGGCCGCGACGCTGCTGCACTCGACGGACCAACGCCGGGTGTTCGACACCGTCTTCGACCTGTATTTCCCGCGCGGCGTCGGCGCGCCCCAGGGCGAGCCCGGCGACCGGGACGACCTGCGTGACCGGCTGGCCGCCGCACTCGCCGCGGACGACGAGGCGATGCTGTCCAGGCTGGCGATCGAGGCGGTCGACGGGCTGGGCGGGTACGGGAGTTCACCGGGCGCGGACGGCTGGTCGTCGTACCAGACCCTGGAACGGCTGCGCCCGCAGACGCTGTTGGCACGGGTGCGGGACGAACTCCGGGCCCGGGGCGGTGACATCGGGTTCGCCGACCGGCTCCTCGAGGACGAGATCCGGCGACGCATCGAGGCCTTCCGTGCCCTGGTGGCCGGGGAGGCGCGACGCAGGGTGGCGGAGCGGCAGGGGCGGGACGAGATCGCCCGGCGCGCGGTGGCGCCGACCGCCGACCGGGTCGACTTCCTGTACGCGGGGCAGGACCGGCTGGCCGAACTGCGGCGGACGGTACAGCCGTTGGCCCGCAAGCTCGCCACCCGGATGGCGGCGCGCCGCCGCCGGGCCTCGCGGGGCACGATCGACCTGCGGCGCACCCTGCGCGGCTCCCTCTCGACGGGCGGTGTCCCGATGCGGCCCGTGCTGCGCCGCCGGCGCCCGGTCCGTCCCGAACTGGTGCTGCTGTGCGATGTGTCGGGCTCGGTGTCCGGCTTCTCCGACTTCACGATGCTGCTGGTGCAGGCGCTGCACGACCAGTTCAGCAAGGTGCGCGTGTTCGCCTTCGTCAACCGGATCGACGAGGTGACGGGACTGCTCCGGCACGGTGCCGCCGATCCGGAAGGCCTCGGCGCCCGCGTCCAGGCCGAGGCGCGGCTGACGGGCCACCACGGCAGCAGTGACTACGGCGTCGCCCTCGGCGAGTTCGTGCAGCGCTACGGCGGTGCGGTCGGCCCGCGCAGCACGGTCTTCGTGCTCGGCGACGCCCGGACGAACATGAGCGACCCGAACCTGGCCGCGCTGCGGCAGATCGCCGAACAGGCCCGCCACACCCACTGGTTGAACCCCGAGCCCCGCCCCCAGTGGGGGACCGGCGACTCGGCCGCACCCGAGTACGCCGAGCTGGTCGCGATGCACGAATGCCGCAACGCTCACCAACTCGGCGCCCTGGTCGGCCGGTTGCTCCCGGTCTAGCGGTGCCTCCAACCGTACCGCCCGGCTCTGCTTCTCTACTGCTCTGCTTCTTCTGCTTCTTCTACTTCGCCTTCGCGTAGTCCTTGGCCATGGCACCGGCGAAGTCGTACACCACGCACTGTTCGTCGCCCACGACCCAGGCGTCGTGCCCGGGCGGGACCACGAAGACGTCACCCGGGCCGAGTTCGCCCTCGCCGCCTTCGTCCATGGTGATGTGCATGCGTCCTTGGACGACGTAGCCGTTGTGGTGGACCTGGCAGCTGGCGGTTCCCGCGATCGGCGCCACGGACTCGGACCAGCGCCAGCCGGGTTCGAAGGTCCCGACGGCGAAGTCGAGGCCGGTCATGTGCACGGCCTCCAGGTGGCCGCGGGGGAAATCGCGCCGTTCATCGGGCTTGTCGAGCGTCTTCACTTCCATCATGACGCTCCCTCCTTCCGGCCGCGCCTCACCACGGCCGGGGCCGGTCTCCCCGGCGGCTCTGGGCGTCGCGGGTCGGGGGCCGAGCCCCACTTCCTCCATCGTCCGCCCGTCCTTCGACAGCCGCCAATCGGCGGAACGGTCATGGTCGGCCGGCGGCGCCGCACAGCTCGGCGAAGCGGCCGGAGTCGATGTTGCCGCCGGAGACGATCACGCCGACGCGCCGGGGCAGACGACCGGCCCGCCCGGCGAGGAGCGCGGCCAGCGGGGTCGCGCCACTGGGCTCCACGACGATCTTCAGACGTTCGAAGGCGAACCGCATGGCCGCGCGGATCTCGTCGTCGGAGACCAGGACGATCCCGTCCACGAGCCGCCGGTTCACCGAGAAGGTCAGCTCCCCGGGCGTGTGCGCGGCCTGGCCGTCGGCGATGGTGCGCGGCACCGGGATCTCGACCCGCCGGCCCGCCTCCAGCGACCGCTTGGTGTCGTCCCCGGTATCCGGTTCGACGCCGATCACACGTATGCCCGGCCGCAGCCCCTTGAGTGCGGTCGCGCTGCCGGCGATCAGCCCGCCGCCCCCGACCGGCGCGAGCAGGGCGTCCAACTCCCCTGCCTCCTCCAGGAGTTCGAGCGCCGCAGTGCCCTGGCCCGCCATGACGTGCGGGTGCTCGTAGGGCGGGATCAGTGCCAGGCCCCGCTCGGCGGCGAGCGCCTCGCCGATGGCCACCCGGTCGCCGGTGTAGCGGTCGTACGTCACGATCTCGGCGCCGTAGCCCTCTGTCGCCGCCCGCTTGGAGCGGGGCGCGTCCTCGGGCATGACGATCACGGCGGTGGTGCCGAGTTCCCGCGCGGCCAGGGCGACGGCCTGGGCGTGGTTGCCGGAGGAGTACGCGGCGATGCCCCGGGCGAGCTGTTCGGGGGCCAGCCGGGAGGCCGCGTTGTAGGCGCCGCGGAACTTGAAGGCGCCGACGCGCTGGAAGTTCTCGCACTTCAGGAGGACTTCGGCGCCGACGATCCGGTCGAGGGTCCGCGAGCGCAGCACGGGTGTGCGGTGCGCGACGCCCTTGAGCCGGGCGGCGGCGTCGCGTACGTCGTCGAGGGTGATCGGCGGGGGTTCGGTCGTCACGGGTGTGCTCCCTCGGGGGTGTCGTCGGTGCCGTTCGCCGCCGTCTCGTGGGCGGCTCTGGCCTGGGAGAGGTAGCTGTAGGCGGAGGCGCGGGAGATGCCGAGGCGGGCGGCGACCTGCTCGATGGCACGGCGTACGGCGAACACCCCGTGTTCGTCCAGGCCGCGGAAGAGCGCCAGGCGGCGCGGCCGGTCGAGGCCGGCCCAGGTCTGGTCCTGGCGCAGCAGATGGGCGTCGAGGAGGGCGTCGACGACGGAGTCGATGTCGTCGCCGAAGGTGGTCACGGGCGGGTCGGTGCGCACGGCCGCCGTCCCGGTGAGCGCGGCCAGCAGGCCCTGCACCCGGTCGACCTCGGTGACGTCCACGTTGACGCACAGCGCGCCGAACACGGCGCCCGTGGAGTCGCGCAGCACCATCGTGGACGACTTCACGAGCTTTCCGGCGCCGGTGCGGGTGAGGTAGTTCAGTTCGTCGCCGGCGTCGTCGCCGCGGGCGAGGACCCGTAGGCCGATCTCGCTCATCGCCCCGCCGGCCGTCCGCCCGGTCACCGCCCCGGCGACGGCGACGACGGACTTCTCCGGCCGCCGGTAGTCGTGCAGCACCGCCTCGCACACCGGCCCGAAGGTGGCCGCGATCCCGTCGACGACGGGGGTGAGCGCACGCAGGATCGCGTCCCGCTCGGTTTCCCGGGATTCCATAAACGCCATTAGACCACTAGTCCAGACATTGGACCAGCAGTCCAAGCGCTCGGGCCTCGCCATTCCACACGTGGACACCTTCAGGGGATCTGTCGATCAAGGGGGTGGTGCCGTCAATTGCCGTTTCCCTAGGATGTGTTGTCGGCCGCGCCAGTCAGTGGCACGGCGGGAACTGGGGGATGAGATGCAGCCTGGCAAACAGCTGTCCACGTCGATCGATGCCACGGTTCCGACCGCCGCGCGCATGTACGACCACTACCTGGGCGGCCGGGACAACTACGCCGCCGACCGCGCGGCCTGCGAGGAACTCGACAAGGTCGTCCCGAGCACCCGCGCCCTCGCGCTCAACAACCGGCGCTTCCTGCAGCGGGTCGTGAAGACCCTGACCCAGGAGTACGGGATCCGGCAGTTCCTGGACCACGGGTCAGGCCTGCCCACGCAGGACAACATCCACCAGGTCGCCCAGCGCATCGACCCGAGCACGCGCGTCGTCTACGTCGACAACGACCCCATGGTCCTCGTACACGGCCGGGCCCTGCTGGAGCAGGACGAGCGGACCACCGTCATCCACGCCGACCTGCGGGAGACGGAGGCCATCTTCACCCACGAGGACACCAAGCGCCTGATCGACTTCTCGCAGCCGGTGGCCGTGCTGTTCAACTCGGTCTTCCACTGCATCCCCGACAGCGACACCGACGGACCGCAGGCCGTGGTCCGCCGGGTGGCCGAACGACTGGCCCCCGGCAGCTATCTGGTGATGTGTCAGCTGGTCAGCGAGGACCCGGCGGTCCGGGAGTTCGTCACCGACTTCATGGACAAGGCCACCCAGGGCCACTGGGGCCGGGTGCGCCAGGAGCAGGACGTCGCCGCCCTGTTCGAGGGCCTGGAGATCCTCGACCCGGGACTGCTGGAGGTCTCCACCTGGCGCCCCGACACCGAGGTCGCGCCCCGCCAACTCACCCAGGAATGGATCGAGTTCGGCGGCGTGGGCCGCCTCGGCTAGGGCAGGACCGGGAGGCTCAGGCCTGCCGGGCAGCCCTGTCAGGCGGCGCGGCCCTGTCAGGCGTAGCGCTGCTTCGCGATCGACGCCAACAGGGCCTGTGACTCACGCGGGTTGAGGGCCTCGTCGGCCAGCCGGTCCAGGACCACGCGGTACTCCTCCGTCTCGTCCTGGTCCTCCAGGAAGGTGGCGCTCCTGATCTGCTCGAGATACACGACGTCGGGCAGATCGGCGCCGCCGAAGCGCAGGTAGGTGACCGGTATGGCCGGCGCGGAGGCGTGCGTGACGTCCAACGGCACTACCTGGACGGTGACATGGGGCAGCCTGGCCAGCTCCACGAGGTGGGCGAGCTGCTCGCGCATCACCTCGCGGCTGCCCAGCACCCGCAGCAGCACCGACTCGTCGAGAATCGCCCACACCCGCGGGGCGTCCGGCCGGCGCAGCAGATCGGTGCGCCGCGTCCGCAGCTCCACCCGGCGCTCGACCTCCCGCGGCGTCGCCGACGGCAGCCCGCGTTCCACGACGGCACGCGCGTACGCGGAGGTCTGGAACAGGCCCGGTACGTACTGGATCTCGAAGGTGCGGATCGCGATGGCCGCCTCCTGCAGACCGACCAGCCGGTCGAACCACTCGGGCATCAGCCGCTTGTCGTAGCGCTGCCACCAGCCGGGCTCGCCCGCCTGCTGCAGCAACTTCAGCAGTACGGCGGCCTCGTGCTCACCGGTCTCGTACAGCGACAGGAGCGCGCGGACGTCCGCCTCGACGGGCGGCTTGCGCCCCTTGCCCGCCTCGATGCGCGACAGCTTCGCCGGGCTGAACCCGATGGCACGCGCGGCCTGGTCCTGGGCGAAGCCGGCGTCCTCCCGGATACCCGCCAACTGCACACCGACCAGCAGTTTCAGCAAGGTCGGGGCGGGCTCGGCCCGGTTCAGATACGGTTCGAGGCGGGAGATGCGAGACGACTCGGCAGACATCCTGACTCCCCACAAACCGGCAGACGACAGACCTCAGTATCGCATCCGAAGCCCTACGACCGCACGTGGCAGGGGAATTGGGCCCATCGAGTACGGCGAGTCGCCCCATGAACCCGTCCACCGAGTCCATCCCGCACCCTCACACGATCTTCGCGCGAGCTTCACGTGACCCTCGCGCGGTCTCACGCCAGGTGGTCGAACTCCCCGCCCTTCGCACCGGCCACGAACGCGGCCAGTTCGGCCGGCGTGTAGACCAGCGCCGGCCCGTCGGGGTCACGGGAGTTGCGCATCGCGACGCCTCCGCCTTCCAGGGCCGCGACCTCCACACAGTTGCCTTCGGCGTTGCTGTGACTGCTCTTGATCCAGCGGACGCCCAACGAGCTCGCCCGCACTCCGTTCTGCACTGACGGCACTGCACTCTCCTCGCTCGTACGCGCAATTTCCCGTGAAATTGCACGAGAACCTCGTCAGCGTGGATAATAACCATGCCGTCAACCGCACTTCCGGCCCCCCGTCCTGACGTCGCCTCAGGGAGATGAGGGAGATGCCCGTGTCATCACCTGCGCAGTTCCGGAGCCACGAGTCCGTCTCCGTCCGTGACTCGCCCAGAACCGCCGCCCTGTACCTCACGGGCAGCCGGGAAGGATTCGCCCAGGCACGGGACTTCACCCACCACACCCTCGACTGCTGGTCCCTGGACCACCGCAGCGACGACGCGGTCACCGTCGTCACGGAACTGGCCGCCAACGCGGTCCTGCACGGACTGCCGCAGTGCCCGGCGGGCGAGTTCACCGTCCGGCTCCGGCTCACCCTGCGCCGCTCCCACCTGGTGTGCGCCGTCACCGACCCGAGCGACGGCCTGCCCGTCTACCCACGCCCGGAGGACAGTCTCCTGGAGCACGGCCGCGGACTGCACATCATCGAAGCCCTCTCGGACCACTGGGGCTGGACCCGCCGCTCCCCCGTGGGCAAGACCGTCTGGGCCATGCTGCCGACCCGCTCCCAGCCCTGATCCCCGACCGACGGCTGACATCTGACATGACTGCCACGCATGGAACCGCACCGCTCGAGGACCTGGGACACGTGCCGTGGCCCGAGATCAAGGACTCCACCGGGTCCGCCGCGGCCATCCCGTTCCTGCTGACCACCGTCGCCCGGGGCGACGCCGACACCGCCGAATCCGCACTCCGTCAACTACGCCGCAGAATCTGCCAGTTCGGCTTCGTCGTGGACGAGGCGACGGCGGCGACGGTGCCCTTCCTCTGGGAACTCGCCCGGCTCCCCCAGGTCACCTGCCGCGCGGAGATCCTGCGCCTGCTGAAGAGCATCGCCGACACCCGACAGTGGGAGACGACGGCCGCCGCGTACCCCAAGCTGCTCCACCACCCCGACAACTACGTGGGATGGGAGCGCGCGGCCCGCGACGCCGTACACGCCCAGCGCGACGTCCTGCGCCAGCTCCTCGCCGAGCCGGACACCGAACTCGTACGGGCCACCACGGAACTCGCCGAGACCCTGACCGACTGAGAGCGACCGAGGCGACTGAGGCGGCACCGTCGGACGGCGTACCTGGGACAGGCGGACAAGCCCTGACGCGACACGGTTCCTTGTGCGCGACTCCGCACCTGACCGCTAGGTTGTGCCGCATGAGCAACCTTGACCGCGCGCCCGTGCCCAGTGTGTGCGGCGGCCGTGGCTTCGTCGTCGCCGAACCCGTCCGCGAGCTGCTGAGCCCCCGGCATGTGAAGCTCGGCGAGTCGACCGAGGTACGCCGGCTGCTGCCGAACCTCGGCCGGCGCATGATCGGCGCCTGGGCCTTCGTCGACCACTACGGCCCCGACGACATCGCCGACGAGCCGGGCATGCAGGTCCCGCCGCATCCGCACATGGGCCTGCAGACCGTGAGCTGGCTGCACGAGGGCGAGGTGCTGCATCGCGACTCGACCGGCAGCCTGCAGACCGTCCGGCCCAGGGAACTCGGGCTGATGACCTCGGGGCGCGCGATCAGCCACTCCGAGGAGAGCCCCCGGGCGCACGCCCGCTACCTGCACGGCGCCCAGCTCTGGGTGGCCCTGCCGGACGCCCACCGCCACACCGACCCCCGGTTCGAGCACCACGCCGGCCTGCCCACCGTCACCGCCCCCGGCCTCACGGCCACCGTGCTCCTCGGCGACCTCGACGGCTCGACGTCACCCGGTTCGACGTACACCCCGATCGTGGGCGCCGACCTCGCGCTCGCCCGCGGCGCGGACGTCCGGCTGCCGCTCGTCCCCGACTTCGAGTACGGCGTGCTGTCCATGTCGGGCGAGGTGCACGTGGACGGGGTGCCCGTCCTGCCGGGCTCGATGCTCTACCTCGGCTGCGGCCGCACCGAACTGCCCCTGCGGGCCGAGTCCGACGCGGGCCTGATGCTGCTCGGCGGCGAGCCGTTCGAGGAGGAGCTGGTCATGTGGTGGAACTTCGTGGGCCGGTCCCAGGAGGAGATCACGCAGGCTCGTGAGGACTGGATGACGGGCCGCCGCTTCGGCGAGGTGAAGGGCTACGACGGAGATCCCCTGCGCGCACCGGAACTGCCGTCCGTGCCGCTGAAGCCACGGGGAAGGGTGCGCTGACCAGGGCGGAGTCGGGCTTCCGGCCCAGGGAGTTCGAGAGCATCTCACCACCTGCCCTGCAACGATGATCTCTGGTTGCGCGGACCCTCGGATGCTGTAGAGCGGTGAACGTCTCCGGCAGCGGAACGGCCGACTGCTCCACCTCCACGGTGTGCCCGTCCCAGTCCTGCATGCATGTGTCCGCCGCGTCCAAGCCCGCCTCGGCCAGTTCCTGTTCGCCGATCTCGTCCCAGTCCAGCCGGTGCTCTGTGCCGGTCCAGCCGCAGGAACGCACCGCGCGCAGCGCGGCCGCGCGGGGTACGTGTGTGAATTGGCCGTCGTGGACGCTCCACTGCGAGACCGGCTGCCCGCCCGAACCGGAGCCCATGTCGAAGAACACGTGGCGCGGAACGGTGCCGTCAGCCGGAAGCACACCGACCGCGCCCTCATGCGAAGTGCCGAACTCCTCCGTCGTCCACGTTCGCGCTCGGCGAGGAGCGTGTCGTGCAGCAGGCGGGAAGGTCCTGCGCCCGCGGTGCCGCGGTATGCCTTGCGGACGAGGACTTCCTGGACGGCGAGGGTGCGGGTGCCCGTTTCCCGGGTGAAGTCGTCCGGCGGGGCCCCGGACGGCCCGCCGCTCCGGCCGGCCGATCCCTGTCGCTCAGCCGCGCTGGGCGGCGTCGTAGACGGCCCGCGCGGTCTTGCCGAGCGTCGGTCCGTACATCGGGGTGCCGCCGTCGCCCGCGCCGTGGCTGTTGACCGACACCACGGTGCCCTTGCCGGTGGCGGAGTTGAAGCCGGCGAGCCAGGGACCGCCGCTCGCGCCGCCGCCGAGGTCGCACGCAACGCGCTGCTCGCCCTCGGGGGCGAGCCGAGAGGTACCGGCGCAGTACAGCAGTTCCTCGCCCCGCTGGGGAGTGGTCGCCGGATAGCCGAAGGCGGTGACCCGTTCACCGGCCGGACGGCCGAAGGCGATGTTCTGCGCCCCCACTGCGTCGGTGAGCCGCTTCCCGTTCGCCGGGGTGGCCACGGCCATCGCGGCTATGTCGTTGACGGTGTCCTCGGCCCAGGAGCGCGGTGTCACGGTCGCCTTGACGGCGTAGCGGCCGTACGGGGCCTTGCCCTTGGCATAGCCGGGGACGAAGACGATGTCGCCGTAGGTGTTGACGGGCGAGGAGCCGAGGCGCGCGCAGTGAGCCGCGGTCATGATCACTGAGCGGTTGCCGCTGGTGACGGCGCTGGCCGTGCACCAGGTGTCCTGCCCCCTCGAATCGACGAAGAAGAGCCGGCCGATGCTGGGGATGCCCTTGCCGGTCCAGGGCTTGCTGAGCGGACCGGTCGGCCCCAGGTCGACGGCGCGGCTGACCTGCTTCATGCGCGCGGGCGTCCAGTACGAGAGAGCGGCGGCCCGCTCCGCCGCCGTGTAGGTGACCGTACTGACCTGCCCGGTTGCGGCCGCCGCCGCGGGTAGGGCCGGGGCCGCCAGGGGGGCGGCCAGGGCCAGCAGGGCGGTGGCGAGACCGGAGACGGTTCGGCGCGTGCCTCGGGACGGGCTGGGCGACATGGGTGTCCTCTCGGATGATCGGGATCGGGTCATCACCCGGAAGGATGCGATTCCGGCGAGTGACGTGCATCCGCCATCTGATCTTTCGTGGCCAGGCCATCTCGTCCAGGGTGATGTTCTTGCCCGCCATCAGGCAGGCGGTGTTCGCCTCGGTGGCACCTGCACTGCCGGAACCGACATCTTCCCTCGTGACCGGTACAGCTCCTGCCTCAGGGCCACCCGGCTGGCGGTGCCGAACCGTGGACCGCAACGCGCCCCGGCCCAGGACCAGTACGACGATGTTGGAGTCGGTCCGGTGGGCACTGTAGGCCACGCCCTGCCCGGTCATGAACAGCCACGGGAACCACGCCGTCCGGCCGAAGCCCGGTCCGCGTACCGGCCACCGCCCCTGCACCACGCCGACGGAGTGTGCCGACGCGGGATAGGTGTCCCCAGCGGCAGCTATCGACCTGCGTTTCCGCGTTGGAGAGGCACCGTAGTAGTCACCGGATCGGCATGCCGCCTGTCACGCAACGGGATCGGCGGAGCAACGGCCACCGGACACGCTGCTGAAGGCACCAGAGAACACCTTCGACGAGTTGATCGAACGCCGGGACGAACCGCTGTACTCCTGAAGGGTGGCACAGAGCTTTTCCGACCTCTGTCGCGTGGTTGACGGGGAAGGGATGCGTCGGTCCAGAAAATCGGCGGCACCCCGCGCGGGCACCGCACGTCAGAAGTGGAGTCGGCCTTGTCACCTGTACCGAACGGCGTCTACATGATCGCCCGTCCCGGCGAGCAGCTGCTCACGATGGAGGGAGGGTCGTCGGAGCCCAAGACACCCGTTGTGCTGCTGCCGCCCACCGGCAACCCCGGCGAGCAGGAATGGCAACTGGACGTACTCAGCAACGGCAACTGCACGATCCGCAATCTCAGGAGCGAGACCTACCTGTCCTTCGACGGTGACCCGGAGACGAACAAGCCGGTCGTCGGCTACCCCGAGCCGCGCGAGTGGGCGCTCTACCAGAGCGCGCAGCCGCACACCTTCCATGTCGTCGTCCCCGGAGGCCCCGTCGACGGCCGGGAGCTGGCCCTGGACCTCAGCCTGCTGCGGATCTTCCCGCCCCGCATCGCCCTGAGGCCACTCGAGGTCAGCAACCAACGCCAGGCGTGGACCTTCCAGTTCATGGAGTAGAGGCGTGAACCGGGTGCCCGGGTCGGCGACCGACCCGGGCACCGCTCCGAAAGGACGGCCCTGCTCACTACGGCCGCTTGCCGGATGACAACAAGCCTGCTTTTCCTTCCCGGGCACCCGAGGGTACGGGGCCTGGGCAGCGGTCGGCCCCGGCGACGCCCCACGGGGGAGGGTCGCTGCCGGGGCCGACGTGTACGGGCACCCTGACGCGGGTTCGGTCAGGTGACACCGGCCCGTCTCCCACCGCCAGCTGCCCGACTGGCCGAACGAGGGCGCTGTAGTCGTCGACGAAGGCGGCCACGGCCGCCGGGGCATCGTGCAGTTCATCGGCGAGTGGGAAGACCCCACCACCCGGCGCGTCCCGCCATGCGCGATCTTCTGCGTCCCGAGGGCGGCGGCAGGGAGTGGATCGTCGCCGACCACCGCACCCTCACCCAGAGCTGAACATCAGCGCCTCCCTACCCGGCCAGGGGCCGGGCAGGCGGGCCCCTGGCCCGCGGGCACCACGGGAGGCGGGCAGCCGGCCCGCGCCGTCGCACATCGGCAAGCAAGAATGCGTGGCCTTCGCCACAATTTACCCATTTCTGGACATAGGCGTGTCTATAAGTAGTTTCAAAGCTGGTTGCACTCCTTCGGCGATCAGCACAGGGATGCAAAGACCAGTGGCATGGAGAAGCGTTTGATCACGTTCCATAGACGACGCACCGGGCTGATGGCTACGGCCGGCGCACTCGGGGGCATACTCGCGGTCACGGCTCTCGGCGGCACAAGCAACGCTGCCAGCGGCAACGGTGCCGGGAACCACCCGAAATCGCCGGCGCGGGTAAATCAGGCGGGCACCCAGGAAGCCTCCGACGCCCGAATAGAGATCACACCCGGGCAAGGTGCCTACAACGTCGGGATCAACGACCCGGTCGGTGTCACCGTCAGTAATGGAAAGCTCGCCAAGGTGACCATGACCGCCGTCGCGACCGGTGCCGAGATCCCGGGCACTCTGTCCGCGGACGGCACCTCCTGGAAGCCGAACGGCCGACTGGAGCGTGCCACCAAGTATCAGATTGCCGCAGAGGCCGAGGACGCCAAGGGCCGCTCCGCCACCGGTGACGCGACAATCACCACGGTCTCCCCGGCCGACGACTTCATCGGGCACGTCTCGCCTCAGGACGGCTCGACCGTCGGCGTGGGCATGCCGGTGACGGTCAACTTCGACATGGCGATCAGCGACAAGGCCGCTGTGGAGTCGGAGATCCAGGTCAGCTCCAGCAGCGGACAGCGGGTCGTCGGCCACTGGTTCAACGACCACCGCCTGGATTTCCGCCCCGAGAATTACTGGAAGCCCGGCTCCACCGTCACCGTCACGCTCAACCGCCACGGCATCCAGAAGACGGTCACGTTCAAGATCGGCCGGAGCCAGATCAGCACCGTGGACGCAAAGACGAAGCAGATGACCGTCGTCCGCGACGGCAAGACGATCAAGACCATCCCGATCTCGTCAGGCAGCCCCGAGCACCCGACGTACAACGGTCAGATGGTGATCTCCGAGAAGTTCAGGCAGATCCATATGAACGGTGCGACCGTCGGCCTCACGGAGAAGGACGGCAAGCCCTCGTACGACATCAAGGCCGTACCGCACGCCATGCGCCTGACCGACTCGGGCACATTCATCCACGGCAACTACTGGGGCGCCGACTCGGTCTTCGGCAAGGTCAACACCAGCCACGGCTGCGTAGGCCTCAAGGATGTCAGGGCCGGCGGCGACGGCAGCCGGCCCGCCGCGTGGTTCTTCGACCACTCGATGATCGGTGACGTCGTGGTCGTCAAGAACTCCGCGGACAAGACCATGCTGGCCTCGGACAACGGCCTCAGCGATTGGAACATGGCGTGGAGCGTGTGGGCCGCAGGCAGCCCGACCACCTGACACCACACCACTCTCCACGCAGCCGAACCGGCATCCCTTCCCCCAGCCGGTGGCCGACATCATCCGTACCGCATCCACTGCAGCTTGTGTTTGCGTTCGTGGCGAATGCGGGCCTGCTTCGTCAACCCGGGTTGGTGAAGAATCCGGCGAGTTCCCGGCGGGGGCTTGTCCGGCATCGCAGCCTGTCTTGGAAGCCGACTCTAAGCCGAACATGATCGTTTGATTCCTGCTGGTCAGGCAATGGTTTCGCTCGGGGGCCGGCACGTAGGCTTGCCCTGGACTCGATGATCACGTGCCTGGCGCGCTCGTACGACCCGACGACCGAGAGGCCCGGTGGCGGTGGCCCGGGTTCGCCGGTGATGGCGGTCCGCCGGACGACGGAAGAGTGAGGTGGCGTCGGATGGGTGGAGATGTTCTGCGCTGGAGGGAGTACCGCAGCATGCCGTGGAAGAACGGCGGCGGTATGACCCGGGAGGTCGCGTCGGGCGCCGTGCAAGCGCCCCTGGTCCCGGCGGAGCCCGAGGGCGGCTTCGACTGGCGGGTGAGTGTCGCGGACGTGGACGCGGGAGGCTCCTTCTCTTCCTTTCCCGGGATCGACCGCGTGATCACCCTGGTCGAGGGCGATGGCATGGTGCTGACCGTGGACGGGACTCCGCATCCGGTCGGACCGTTGAGCCCCTTCGCCTTCTCCGGCGACGCGGCGACGGACTGCCGGCTGGAGGCGGGCGCGGTGCGCGATATGAATGTGATGACCCGCAGGGGCCGGGCGACGGCACATGTGCGGATCGTCACCGTCGCCGCCGCACGGGGGGCGGAGATGGTGTGCGCCGCGGGCGAGACCCTGCTCGTCATGGCCGTCACCGAGGGGATCGCCGTCGGCCGACCGGACAGGCGGGAGACAGCGCTCGGCCGTCTTGACTCCGTACGCCACGAAGGCCCGGGGCCGCTGACTCTACGGGGCGACGGCACGGTGGCCGAGATCAGGATCACCGCGGCGCACCGACAGCGGGAGTCGGCGCCCGCCCAGTCATCTTCGTGCTCGCGCGTCCACTCACTTCCGCCCCGAGCCCGGTGAGACACGCCCCCGCCGATCTCGACATCAAGGGGTCAATTCGCCGTTTCGTCGGCGTTACCCGTGCGACCCATCCGCCCTTGACCTCGAAGCATTCAGAAAACAGAGGAACTTCCACAGAAAAGAGCATTGGACAGAGGAAGTCTGCCAGGCAACAGTTACCGCACTTCACGCCACGGAAGAGCGGAGAGCCCCCATGGCAAAGGCCGAGACGCCTCAGCGCATCGAGGACAAGACCATCCAGCCGATCGCCCTGGATCAGCGGCACGGCAAGGCCCGTGACCTGTTCACCATCTGGTTCGGCTCCAACATCATGGTGCTGACGGTGGTGACCGGCGCACTGGCCACCACCGTGTACGGACTGCCCTTCTGGCTGGCAGCCGTCGGTATCGTCATCGGCAATCTGCTGGGCGCGGTGCTCATGGCGCTGCACTCGGCCCAGGGGCCGCAGCTCGGGGTGCCGCAGATGGTGCAGACCCGCGGCCAGTTCGGCTCGTACGGGTCGCTGCTGGTGATCGGGCTCGTCATCTTCATGTACATCGGGTTCTTCGCCTCGAACCTGGTCCTGGCCGGGCAGTCGCTCGCCACGCTCGACATACACATCGACGTGGACGGCGGCATCGTGCTCGTGGGCGTCGTCAGCGTGATCGCGACGATCTTCGGCCACGACCTGATCCACTCCTACACCCGCGTGATGACATGGCTGTCCGGTGCGGCCCTGCTGCTGGCGTTCGTGTGGGTCGTCTTCGTGCACGGACTGCCGCAGGACTTCTCCTCGCACGGCAGCGCCACGGTGGCCGGTTTCCTCGGTACGGTCACCGCCGGCGCCCTGTGGCAGATCGCCTACGCGCCCTATGTGTCGGACTACTCGCGCTACATGCCGGCCGACACCGGTTCCCGTCCCGCCTTCTGGGCGAGCTACGCGGGCTGTTCACTGGGCTCGATCCTGCCCATGCTGCTCGGCGCCGTCATCGGCGCCGCGGTCGGCGACGACGTCATCGGTGGCCTGACCACGCTCACCGGTTCGGTGAGCACTCTGGTGGTCGTCGTCTTCTCCGTCGGCATCGCCGCCACGAACGCGATGAACCTCTACTGCGGCGTCCTGTCCACCATCACGGTCGGCCAGACCTTCGTACCGCACTGGTCGCCGGGGCGCGTCGCCCGTGCGGTGACCGCCACCGTGATGTTCCTGCTGTCTCTGGTGACGGCCCTCGCGGGCAAGGACAACTTCCTCGAACACTACGAGAACTTCATCCTGCTGCTGATGTACGTCCTGGTTCCCTGGACCGCGGTCAACCTGGTCGACTACTACCTGCTGCAGCACGGCAAGTACGACGTGGACTCGTTCTTCCGCGCCGACGGCGGGATCTACGGACGGGTCAACGTGGTCGCGGTGGCGTGTTACCTGCTCGGCGCCGCGATCCAGGTGCCGTTCGTGGCCACCACGATGTACACCGGTCCGGTCGCCGACGCCCTGGGCGGCGTGGACATCTCCTGGATCGTCGGACTGGTCGTCGTCAGCCCCGCCTACTACTTCCTCGCCCGCCGTTCCGCCCGCCGCACCCCCGCGCCGGTGTCGGCCGTCCCCACACCCGCCGTCGAGACGGCCGGCTGACATGAGCGAGGCAGCACAGAGCGTCTTCGACTACGTGGTGGTCGGCGGCGGAACCGCCGGTGCGGTGATCGCCTCCCGCCTCAGTGAGGACCCGGGTGTCTCGGTCGGCCTCCTCGAATGGGGGCCGAGCGACCGCGAGGAGCCACGGGCGCTCCAGATCCGCCGCTGGTTCGAGATGCTGGAGGGCGAGTACGACCTCGACTACCGCAGCGTGCACCAGCCGCGCGGCAACTCGCACATCCGCCAGTCCCGGGCCCGGATCCTGGGCGGCTGTTCCACCCACAACACCATGATCGCGCTACGGCCGCCGGCCGCCGACTTCTCCGACTGGGTCGAACGGGGCGCCGTCGGCTGGGACGCGGCAACGATGTTCCCGTACTACGACCGGCTGCTCACCCACATCGTCCCGGTCGCCGAAGAACATCGGAATCCCTATCTCGCAGACGTCGTGAAGGCCGCCGCCACGGCGCTCGACATCCCGGTTCGAGAGCGGTGGAACGACCGGCCGTACGCGGACGGCGTGGGATTCCTGGAGATCGGCTACTACCCGGAGACGGGGGTGCGGTCGTCGTCCTCCGTGGACTACCTGCACCCGGTCATGGACGATCGCCCGAACCTGAGCACGCTGCTCGAAACCCGCGTCACGCGAGTCCTGTTCACCCCGGACCGGCGCGCGTACGGCGTGGAGGTACGCCGCGCGGACGGCTCGACGCACACCGTCCGGGCCCGGCACGAGGTCGTTCTGTGCGCGGGAGCGATCGACACCCCGCGACTGCTCCTGCTCTCGGGCGTCGGACCGGCCGAGGAACTGCGCGCGCTCGGAATCCCGGTCGTCCTGGACTCGCCGGGCGTGGGGCGCAATCTCAGTGACCATCCCGAGGGCCTGATCGTGTGGGAGGCCACCGAGCCGATCCCCGGGACCGGGGCCACCGACTGGGACATGAGTGTCATGGCACGGGTCGATCCGGATGCCGTCGTGCCGCAGATCCTCATGCACGTCCCCTTGATGACGTACGCGGTCCACGCCGAGCGGCTGGGCTGCGACATCCCGCGCCACAGCATCTCCATGACGCCGAACGTCGCCCGGCCCCACAGTCGGGGCACCGTCCGGCTGGCCTCCGCCGACCCTGCCGAAGCACCCCTGATCGACTACCGGAACTTCACCGACCCGGAGGGCCATGACGAGCGTCTGCTGGTCGAGGGCATCCGGATCGCGCGCCGGATCGCGGCGACCGCGCCCATGGCGCGGTGGGTGGGCCGTGAGGTCTTCCCGGGGCCTGAGGTGGTCACCGACGAGGAGATCTCCGCACTGGTCCGGGCCACCAGTCACACCGTCTACCACGTGTCGTGCACGGCACGGATGGGGGCCGACGGTGACCATGAGGCGGTGCTCGATCCGTCGCTGCGGGTACGCGGGACGAGCGGACTGCGGGTGGCCGACGCATCGGCGTTCCCGTCCCTGACCACGGTCAACCCGGTGGTCGCCGTCCTGATGCTGGCCGAGCGGGCAGCCGAGCTGCTCCGCGCCGGCGGCTGATCCCACGACCCCATGACGCACGCGGGATCAGCCGTGTCCGCTGCCCGCCACCACCTCGCGCACGACGTCCATCAGCGCCCGCGCCCGCGCGGACTGCCGGACCCCGTCGAGGCGGGCGAGCACCACCTCCAGAGACGGGTAGTCGTCGGACAGGTCCAGACAGACCACCACGCCGCCCGCGTAGGTCTGATCGGTGGCGGGATGCTGGTTGAGCACCGAGTAGCCGTGCCCCTGAGCCACCAGGGAGCGGACGGTCTCGTAACTGCGGGTGCGGTAGCGCACGTGGGGACTGGTTCCGGTGGCACCGAAAAGGGAACGGAAGTAGTCGCGGCTGTGCGGCAGGTCCAGCAGCACCAGTGGTTCGTCGGCCAGCTCCGCGAGGTCGACGGCACCACGGCCGGCCAGGCGGTGGTCCGGCGGGACGATCGCGTACGCCGGGGCGGAGGCGAGGGGCTCACGGACGAACTCGCCGTCGAACCCGAGGTCATAGGTGAGGGCGAAGTCGATCCGCCCGTCCCGCAGGGCCCGTGCGAGTTCCTCGGCCTCGGCTTCCAGTACGGAGATCTCGAGGTCCGGGTGGCGCTCGGCACACACGGTGAACAGCGGGGGCAGCAGGGTCGGGGCCAGCGTCATGAAGCATCCCAGGCTCACCGTGCCGGTCAGCGAGGCGCCGGTGCCGCGTGCCTCCTCCGCCACCTCACGGGCATGGCCGAGCAGTTCCCGCGCCTGGTGGAGCATCCGCTCCCCGGCCGACGTCAGGGTCAGCCCCTTGGCCCGGCGGCGGATGAACAGCTGCACCCGCAGGTCGCGCTCCAGGTTGGACACGGCCGTGGAGACCGCGGACTGGGCGATGTGCAGCCGCTCCGCCGCAGCCGTCATGGAACCGGACTCCGCCGCGACGACGAAGTACCGCAACTGAACGAGGGTGAACCCGACCGGTGCTGTCACATCCCCCAGATTACATCTGATCAACAGATGCACATTGAGCAAAAGCCCTGCTCTGCCGATCCAAGTCGGGCTCGCGCCGTGGTGGCACAGCCCACTGCGCAACGTTCGCCGCGATGGGCAGCGCCCCACCGGCGTGACCGTCGTCGCCCCCGCACGAGCGGAAGCGGCTCACAGGCGGGAGCAGCCGGTGAGCGTCCGGGCGAGGCCGGCCAGGGCGTCGCTGGCCGTGTCGTGGTCCACGGCCGGGTTACGGCCGACGATGTGCAGGCCGTAGCCGTCCTCCAGCATCACCAGGTCGCGGGCTATGTCCGCAACCGGCGTGGACGGCGTGAACGCACCCTCCGCGCACCCGACTTCGAGGATCGTCGTGTACAGGGCGACCTCCCGGGCGAAGAGCGAGGACATCAGTGCGGCGTGTTGCCGGCTGCGGTCGGCGAGCCCGTGCAGTTCGTAGAGCAGGCGGTGGGTGGCGTCGTCGCTGTCGCGGGGCAGTCCGCTCTCGATCGCCCTGCGCAGCCGCTCCGCGGGATCGACGGCGGCGTCGGCGGAGGAGTGGGACAGGCGCGCGGTCAGGTACCGTTCGACCGCGTCCTGGTGCACCTCGAAGACGAGGTCGTCGAGCTCCGGGTAGTAGTACAGGACCGATCCCACGGAGACGCCCGCCTCGGCCGCGATGTCCTTGATCCGCAGCCCGGCCAGACCCCGCTCCGTGATCGCCCGGCCCGCCGCCTCGATGAGCGCCTCGCGTCGGGCACCTTGATTCTTCGGTCTTGCCACGGTGTTAATTCCCCGTTTCCCAGGTCAATGAATCCACATTCTCTCGCCCACAGCCATTGACAGTCCAGCCGTAGATAGTTTGAATTCCGATTCAAAGAACTCTGGCCGGCCGCTCGACGGCCGCACCGGCGCCCCGCTCTGGGGCCGACCCAGGAGCCGTTCTTCATGACCGACCTCACCCACTCCGACTGGCAACGCAGGGCCGCCCGGCTGCGCCCCGAGACCAGGGCGTACATCGACGGCGAGTGGACCCACGCCGCCGACGGCGCCACGTTCACCACGGTCGACCCGGCCACCGCCAAGCCGGTCGCCGAGGTCGCCTCCTGCCAGGCCACCGACGTCGACCGCGCGGTACGTGCCGCCCGTGCGGCGTTCGAGGACGGCCGCTGGTCGCGCCTCGCCCCGACCGAGCGCAAGCGCCGCCTGCTCCGCCTGGCCGAGCTGGTCGCGGCCGACGCCGAGCACCTCGCCCTGCTCGACAGCCTGGACATGGGCAAGCCGATCACCGACGGGCTCACCGTCGACGTGCCGTCGGCCGCGGCCTGCTTCGCCTGGCACGCGGAGGCGATCGACAAGCTGTACGACGAGGTCGCGCCCACCGCCCCGGGCAACCTCGCCCTGGTGCGCCGCGTCCCGCTCGGCGTGATCGGCGCCGTCGTCCCGTGGAACTTCCCGCTCGACCTGGCGGCCTGGAAGCTCGCACCCGCGCTGGCGGCCGGCAACAGCGTCGTCCTCAAGCCCGCCGAGCAGTCGCCGCTGTCCGCGCTGCGGCTGGCCGCCCTCGCCGCCGAGGCGGGGATTCCCGACGGCGTGCTCAACGTCGTTCCCGGGCTCGGCGAGAGCGCGGGGCAGGCGCTCGGCCGCCACCCGGACGTCGACGTCCTCGCCTTCACCGGCTCCACCGCGGTCGGCAAGCTGTTCCTCACGTACGCCGCCGAGTCCAACCTCAAGCAGGTGTGGCCCGAGTGCGGCGGCAAGAGCCCCAACCTGGTCTTCGCCGACGCCGACCTGGAGGCCGCCGCCGAGCGCGCCGCCTGGGGCTTCGTCTACAACGCCGGACAGGTCTGCTCCGCCAACACCCGACTGCTCGTCCAGGCCTCTGTCGCCGAGGAGTTCACCGCCCGGGTCGCCGCGCACGCCGCCGCGTGGCGGCCCGGCGACCCCCTCGACCCGGCCACCCGGCTCGGCCCCGTCGTCGACGAGCGGCAGGCCCGACGCCTGGCCGACGCGGTGTCCTCGGCGGTCACCGGCCACGGCGCGAGCGTGGTCTGCGGCGGCACTCGCCCCGACCTCGACGGCGCCTACGTGAATCCCACCGTCCTCACCGGCCTCACGCCCGACGCCCCGCTCGCCCGCGAGGAACTCTTCGGCCCGGTCCTGACCGTGCTGCCGTTCACCGACGAGGCGGACGCCGTACGCATCGCCAACGACTCCCCGTACGGGCTCGCCGCCTCCGTGTGGACCCGTGACCTCGCCCGTGCCCACCGTCTCGCCGACGCCCTGCACGCCGGAACCGTCTCGGTCAACACCGTCGACGCGCTCGACCCGGTCATCCCGTTCGGAGGCTTCAAGCAGTCCGGATACGGCCGCGACCTCTCCCTGCACTCCTTCGACAAGTACACCGGCCTGAAGACGACCTGGATCGCGTACGGCTGAGCCGCCACCTCACGACCATCCCTCACCATCCCTCACCAACCGTCGAGAAGGGACCCCCGATGAGCCGCATCACCCTCTCCCCCGCCGAACTGGCCGCCGCCGACCGGGCCCGCATCATCCACCCCTACCTCCCCGGCAGCGCCGAAGAGCGCGTCATCATGACGGAGGGCTCCGGCTGCCGCCTCACCGACGCGGACGGCCGCAGCTACCTCGACGCCACGGGCGGGCTCTGGCTGGCCCAGATCGGCCACGGCCGCGAGGAAGTCGCCCGCGCCGCCCACGAACAGATGCGGAAGCTGGAGTACTTCACCAGCTTCTGGGAGTTCTCCAACGACCGCGCCATCGAGCTCGCCACCCGGCTCACCGAGATCGCCCCCGAGGGCCTCGGCCACGTCTACTTCACCTCCGGCGGGTCCGAGGGCAACGAGGCCGCCATCAAGATGGCCCGCTACTACCACCACCGGCGCGGGGAGGCCTCCCGCACCTGGATCCTGGCCCGTCACAAGGCGTACCACGGCATCGGCTACGGCGGCGGCTCGGCCACCGGCTTCCCCGTCTACCACGAGGGCTTCGCGCCGATGATGCCGCACGTCTCCCACCTGACCCCGCCCTGGCCGTACCGCACCGAGCTCTACGACGGCCAGGACCCGACCGACTTCCTCATCCGCGAACTCGAGGAGCGCATCGCCGAGATCGGCCCGTCCAACATCGCCGCGATGATCGGTGAACCCATCATGGGCGTCGGCGGCATGCTCGTCCCGCCGGCCGACTACTGGCCGCGGGTGCGCGAGGTCCTCGACCGGCACGGCATCCTGCTCGTCTTCGACGAGGTCGTCACCGCGTACGGCCGGGTCGGCGAGTGGTTCGCCGCCCAGCACTTCGACATCCGCCCCGACATCATCGTCACCGCCAAGGGCATCACCTCCGGCTACATCCCGCTCGGCGCGCTCCTCGTCGGCGACCACGTCGCCGAACAGCTGCTGCGCGAACACGGCTTCCCCATGGGCTACACCTACAACGGCCACCCGGTCGCGGCCGCCGTGGCACTGGCCAACCTCGACATCATCGAACGCGAGGGCCTGCTCGGCCGGGCCACCGAGATCGGCGCCTACCTGCACCGCGAACTCGACGCCCAGCTCGGCGAGTTGGACATCGTCGGAGAGATCCGCTCCGTCGGGATGATGCTCGCCGTCGAACTCGTCGCCGACCGCAGCACCCGCGAACCGCTCCCCCTCGACCCCACGCGCATGCCGCACGACGTGATCCGCCGCGAGACCGGCGTCATCGTCCGCGACTCGGAACACAGCCTCGTCCTCTCCCCGCCCCTGATCATGACCGAGACCGAGGCCAAGGAGACCGTCACCGCCATCCGCTCCGTCCTGGAGCGCACCTCGCCCACCGGACAGATCCGCGGCTGAGGACGTCCGCCCCGGCCCAGCACATCCCGGAGGTACCCTCGTGTCCGTCCCCGCCTCCCCGGCCCCCGTGCCGCACCTGCGGCGCAGTCTGCGCCGCTTCGACATCGTGGCGATGGGCGTCGCCGCCGTGATCTCCTTCGACACCATCGGGCAGATCGCCTCCGGTGGCGGCCAGGCCGCCACCTGGATCGCCCTCATCGCGGTGGCGTTCCTCGTCCCGTACGCGCTCGTCTTCGCCGAGACCGGCGCCGCGTTCCCCCAGGAAGGCGGCCCGTACGTCTGGGTGAAGCTCGCCCTCGGCCGGGGCCCGGCAGCCGTGACCACCCTCTTCTACTGGGTCACCAACCCCATCTGGCTCGGCGGCTCCCTCGTCTTCATCGCCGCCGAGACCTGGGACGGCTTCGTCTTCCACCTCGGCACCGGCACCTTCGCCGACTACACCTTCAAGCTGTTGTTCATCTGGGCCGCCATCCTCACCGCCGTCATCTCGCTGCGCCGCGGAAAGTGGATCACCACGGCCGGCGCCGCGGTGAAGGTCCTCGCGATCGCCCTGTTCACCGCCACCGCCCTCGCCTACGGCGACGAGCACGGCTTCCACGGCCTCGACCAGACCTCCTTCAGCCCCACCACAGCCGGCTTCCTCGCTCTCGTGCCGGTCCTGCTCTTCGCCTACGTCGGCTTCGAGGCCCCGAACGCGGCCGGCGACGAGATGCACGACCCGCAGCGGGACGTGCCGTTCTCCATCGGCGTCTCGGCCCTGATCGCCGCCTGCTGCTACCTGCTGCCGGTGCTCGCGATCCTCGCCGCCGCCCCGCCCGGAAAGGTCACGGGCATCGGGGGCTTCATGGACGCCGCCCACCTCGTCTACACCGACGTGTACGGCAGTTGGAGCGGACCGCTCCTGACGGCCACCGCCGTGATGTTCGTCTTCGCGCTCCTCACCCAGGGCAGTGCCTGGATGATCGTCAGCGACCGCATGCAGGCCATGGCCGCCGCCGACGGGGGCTTCTTCAGCCGCTCCCTCGGAGCCTTCCACCCCCGGCTCAGCACCCCGGTCCGCATGAACGTGCTCTCCGGACTCACCGCGACCGTTTTCATGATCGCCTCCATGACCCTCATCCACGGCAACGCCGCAGCCGTCTTCGGCGTCGTCCTCACCGTCGCCATCACCACCCTCCTGCTCTCGTACCTCACGGTCGTCCCGGCACTGCTCGTCCTGCGCCTGCGCCATCCCCAGGTCGACCGTCCCTACCGAGTGCCGTTCGGCACCACCGGCTTCAAGGTGTACGCCGCGCTCGTCTACGCCTGGATCGTGCTCGGCTCCTGGGTGGCCCTGTTCCCGGGCACGCTGGAGCCCCTCCTCGGCATCTCCTACGACTTCCAGGGCACCTGGGGCGTCTCACGCACCACCTTCGAGGTGTTCACCCTCGGCTCGGTCGTCCTGCTGCTGGCCGTCGGCGTCGCGGGATACACCGTCAACCGGACCTCGTCGGCAGCCGCCACCAACGGTGCGGCAGGCCGCCCGGCCGTCGTGTCGAGCGGTTCGCGAGAAGACTGACCCGCTTACCTGCTCGCCCGAAGGGTGCTTGCGGTGGCTGCCGCCTGGCACATCTACAAATCAGATCACCCATAACAGAAACATCTGTTCGACAGAATTTCACCCGCGCCCGAGGATGTCTCGTGCGGCAGCACGGTCAACGTGACACCGAGATGAGCTGCCGCCTGAGGGGAGGCTGACATGCCCAGTGAAGAGACCGAAGTAGTCGTCGTCGGGGCCGGCCAAGCAGGCGTCGCGATGAGCGAGCACCTGGGAGCCCACGGCGTACCGCACATCGTCCTGGAGCGACACCGCATAGCCGAGCGCTGGCGCTCGGAGCGGTGGGACTCCCTGGTCGCGAACGGGCCCGCCTGGCACGACCGGTTCCCGGGGATGGAGTTCCCCGGCATCGCCCCCGACGCTTTCGCTTCGAAGGAGCAGGTCGCCGACTACTTCGTCGCGTACGCCGAGAAGATCGGTGCTCCGATCCGGTGCGGCGTCGAGGTGACCTCGGTGCGCAGGCACGCCGGCCGGCCGGGCTTCCGGGTCGAGACGTCGGAGGGCTCCATCGACGCGCGCTACGTCGTGGCCGCGACCGGACCGTTCCAGCGGCCCGTGATTCCGCCCGTCGTCCCCGACGGTGCGGTCCCCGTGCAGATCCACTCCAGCGGGTACCGCAACCCGGAACAGCTGCCCGAGGGCGCGGTCCTCGTGGTCGGGGCGGGCTCCTCCGGTGTCCAGATCGCCGACGAGCTGTGCCGGTCCGGCCGCCGGGTCCTCCTCTCGGTCGGTCCGCACGACCGTCCTCCCCGCGAGTACCGCGGACGTGACTTCTGCTGGTGGCTCGGTGTGCTCGGGCTCTGGGACGCGCAGGCGCCCGCCCAGGGGGCCGAGCACGTCACCATCGCGGTCAGCGGCGCCCGCGGCGGCCATACCGTGGACTTCCGCGCTCTGGCCGACTCGGGTATCGAGCTCGTCGGCATGACCGCTTCCCACAGTGACGGCGTACTGCGCTTCGCGCCGGACCTCGCCACGAACATCGCGCTCGGCGACGACAAGTACCTCGGGCTCCTGCGGGCCGCCGACGCGTACGTCGAGCGCAACGGGCTCGACCTCCCGGAGGAGCCGGAGGCACACGTCCTCGGGCCGGCCCCGGAATGCGTGACCAGCCCCCGGCTGGAGCTCGACCTGGCCGAGGCCGGCGTCACCTCGATCGTCTGGGCGACGGGCTTCGCCGCGGACTACAGCTGGCTGGAAGTCGACGCGTTCGACGAGAAGGGCCGGCCGAACCAGCGCCGCGGGGTGTCCGCCGAGACCGGTGTCTACTTCCTGGGCCTGCCCTGGCTGTCCCGTCGCGGGTCGACGTTCATCTGGGGTGTCTGGCACGACGCCCGGTACGTCGCCGACCACATAGCGACTCAACGCGGCTACCTCGCGCACGGCACCACCGACCAGCCCGTCGTCCCCGTCGGCGACCCGGAAGAACTGAGGAGCGGACGATGACCTCCACGAGCGAGGGCCGCGAGGTGAAGCCCCCGATCGTCGCCGGCGGGCACACCCGGATCCGGCCGTTCAACACCCGCGACACCTATCCCGAGCAGAGCCTCGACAACGATCTCTGCCAGGCCGTCGTCGCGGGCGGCACCGTGTACGTCCGGGGCCAGATCGGCCAGGACCTCGGTACCAGCGAGTCCGTGGGCATCGGCGACGCCGAGGCCCAGGCGGAGCAGGCCATGGCGAACATCAAGATGCTGCTCGAAGAGGCGGGCAGCCGGATGGAGCACCTGGTCAAGCTGACCATCTACCTGATCGACCCGCGTTACCGCGAGGCGGTGTACCGCACCGTGGGCCGCTGGACCAAGGGCGTCCACCCGATCTCGACCGGCCTGGTGGTGTCCGCCCTGGCGCGCCCGGAGTGGCTGTGCGAGATCGACGCCGTCGCCGTGATCCCCGAGGAGGACCGGGCATGACGTTCTCCCTGGTGGTCCGCGACGGCGAGCGGTTCGGCGTCGCGGCCACGTCCTCGAGTCCGGCGGTCGCGGCCCGGGTCGTGCATCTGCGGCCCGGGGCCGGCGCGGCGACCTCGCAGAACATCACCGATCCCACCCTCGGCACACACCTGCTGGAAGGGCTGGCGGACCACGGCGACGCGCAGCGCGCTCTGGGCGACGTCATCGGCGCGGCGCGGAACGAGAAGACCATCGCCTACCGCCAGTTGACCGTGCTGGGCCGCTCCGGGCCCGGGTTCGCCCACAGCGGTTCGCAGACCCTGGGCACGCACGCCTCGGCCACCGCGGACGGTGCGGTGGCGGCCGGCAACATGCTGTCCGGCGAGCACATCCCCGGCGTCCTCCTCGACGCGTACGCCGCTGCCACGGGCGAGCTGGAGGAGAGGCTGCTCGCCGCGATGAAGGCCGCCGTCGCGGCCGGCGGCGAGGAGGGACCGGTGTACTCCGCGGGCATGGCGGTCGTCGCGGACGTGGGCTGGCGGGTGACCGACCTGCGGGTGGACTGGGCCGAGGACCCCGTGGACAGGCTCGGCGATCTCCTCGACGTCTGGCTGCCCCAACGGGACGACTACGTGCGCCGCGGGCTCGATCCCGCCACCTCTCCTTCGTACGGCGTCCCGGGGAACCTGTGATGGGCACGATGAAAGAGGCCGCCAGGAAGGCGGTCGACCGTCATGCCGAGGAACTGATCGGGCTCTCCGAGCGGCTGCACGCCGACCCGGAGACGGCCTGGGAGGAGCATCGGGCCGCCGCCGCGGTGCCGGAACTGCTGGACCGTGCCGGATTCGACGTCACCTCGTCGTACCTGGGCCTGGACACGGCCTTCCTCGCCCGGTTCGGCAGCGGGCCCGTCCGGATCGCGTTGTGTGCCGAGTACGACGCGCTGCCCGGCCTCGGTCACGCGTGCGGGCACAACCTCATCGCGGCGAGCTCCGTCGGCGCCGCGCTCGGCCTGGCCGCCGTCGCCGACGACGCCGGCCTCACCGTGGAGGTCTACGGCACCCCGGCGGAGGAGGGCGGCGGCGGCAAGATCGAGCTGCTCGACCGAGGCGCCTTCGCCGGGGTCGACCTCGCGATGATGGTGCACCCGGCGCCGGTCGACGTCGCCGAGGCCCGCCCGTTCGCGGTCAGCCACTCGAAGATCTCCTACACCGGGAAGTCCGCGCACGCCGCCGCCTATCCGGAGACCGGGATCAACGCGGCCGACGCCTTCACCGTGGCCCAGGTCGCCATCGGGCTGCTGCGGCAGCAGTTGCCCGCGTCGGTGCGCGTGCACGGGGTGGTGACGCACGCCGGGGACGCTCCGAACGCCATTCCGGAACGGTCGACCGGACGCTGGTACGTCAGGGCCGAGACGCTCGCCGAACTGGCCGAGCTGGAGCCACGCGTCATGCGGGTCTTCGAGGCGGGGGCCCTCGCCACCGGCTGCGACCTGGCGATCGAGCCGGAGAGCAAGCCCTACGCGGAGTTCCGCACGGACGAGACCTCCCTCGGCCACTACCGTGCGAACGCCCTCGCCCTGGGGCGGGAGTTCGCACCGCCCGGCCAGGCCGCACGGATGAACCGTGCCTCCACCGACATGGGCAACGTCTCGCAGGTGGTGCCGGCCATCCACCCCTACATCGGCATCGGCTCCCTGCCCGCCACCAACCATCAGCACGAGTTCGCCGCGTACTGCGTGGGCGGGACGGCCCAGCGGGCCCTGCTCGACGGCGCGGTCGCGCTGGCCTGGACCGGTGTGGACCGCGGCGCTCCGGCCGCCGCGCGCTGACGGACGACGCACTCCGGAAGCGCTGTTCCGGCTGCGGCTGATGCACCCGGAGATCACGATCGTCTGGGCGGACTCCGGCTATGCCGGACAGGAGTTCATCCGTCGACTGCCGAGCTAGGCAACGAACCCTGTGCCACGGTCAACCAACTCCTCCGACCGATGCTGACGGTCTGCTGACCGGCAGCCGTCCCGGAGGTCGCTGACCTGCGGAAACAATCACGAAGTTCACTATGTGGTGGAACTTCGTCGGCCGGTCCCAGGAGGAGATCACGCAGGCTCGTGAGGACTGGACGACGGGCCGCCGTTTCGGCGAGGTGAAGGGCTACGACGGGGATCCCCCTGCGCGCACCGGAACTGCCGTCCGTGCCGCTGAAGCCACGGGGAAGGGTGCGCTGACCCGGGCGGAGTCGAGTCCCCGCACTCGCTTGACCTGCGCTGAGGCCCGGCCGGTCAAGTAAAGGTTTAGGTGTGTTTTACCTGAAGAATGGTCAATGACGCTGCGCGCTCGACGCGAGTGCCGGTCCTGCGGGAATCGCGGAGCGCTTGATCAAACCGCAGGTCGAGGCCGGTGACGAGGTGACGAACACCTCCCGTCGCGGAGGACTGGCGGCGTACGTCGGCGAGATGAGGAGCGGGCGGACCGGGGCGATCTCGTTGACCCGGCGACTTAGGACTGCCTAACCTAACGCGCCGCATTCGTTCGCACGTCAAGGATGGTTTTACCATGCCCCTGCCCAGTCAATTGTCCGGCGCCTTCTCGCTTGCCGCGGCGCCGTCGACCCCGCTCGGCCCGTTCGAGGACAGCGCCGTGACCTGGTCGACCTGGGTGACGCTCATGGGGTTCCTCGGCCTGACCGCCCTGGCGCTGGTGTCCGCGGGTCCGGCCGCGCGTCGTATCGGATCGGACACGCTCACCGCGGTGACGGTGCGCCTGTCCCGTGCGGCGTTCGTGGCAGGGGTCCTGGCCGTGCCGGCGGTGCTCACCGATCTCGCTCACGGCGCGTCGGAGGAGGGCGGCTACGACTTCGGCGCGGCGTGGAACTCGCTGTACGACGGAAGCAACGCCGGCCGCCTGACGGGGCTGGAAGTGACCTTCGTACTGGTCGGCGTCGCGCTCATCGCTCCCCTCGCCACCCGAAGAGCGGCGGCCGGTCCGGCCCGAAGATGGCTGCTGGCGCTCGGAACGGCCGCGGGGGCGGTCGCGCTCGGCACCACCAAGTTCCCGGACGAGGCCCCCGAGGACTGGGGCCGCACCATCTTCGACACCCTCATGTGGATACTGCACCTGCTCGGCGGCGCGGTCTGGCTCGGCGGACTCGCGGGTCTGGCGCTGCTCACCCTGCCCGGCGCGGTCGCTCCGGCCGATCGAGGCGCGTTCTGGTCACCGGCGATACGCCGTTTCTCCGCCGCGGCGATGAGCTGCGTCGCGGCTGTCGCCCTGTCCGGCCTGTTCCTGTACTGGGAGCACGTCGACGGCCCCTCCCAACTGCTCACGACCATGTACGGGCGCGTGCTCGGCGTGAAGATCCTGATCTTCGGCGCGCTGCTCCTGCTCGGCGTCTTCAACCAGTTCTGGCTGCACCCGCGCGTCGACGCACTGCGTGCCGCCGGCGACGAGCGCCCCCTGCGCAGCATCCTCGTCCGCGAATTCCCGGTCGTGGTCACCGTCGAGACGCTGCTCGGGATGGCCCTCCTGTTCGTCGCCCCCTTCCTCCACGGCTCGGCCCGCAACCAGGCCTACCAGGCCGAAGTCGCCAAGCACTCCTCGATCGCGCTGGACGAACTGCCCAAGCTGCCCCCCAAGGAGGTCAGCACCTCCACCTGGCTGTGGGGCACCGGCGAGACCATCGCCGTCATCGCCGTGATGATCGTCGGCTACTGGCTCTCCGGAGTCATCGCCCGCCGCCGAACCACCGCCACCGCGGCCCCGGCGAGCAGCCCGGGGGACCTGATCCAGGCCTGAACCCACTCGGCGAAGTCCCGGACGGGTTCGGCGGTCTGGGGCGCTGCTCCCCAGGCCGCTACGGCCGTGTCGGCCAGAGCAGCGCCTGGGCGACGATGACGTTCTCACCGTTGAAGGTGATGGCGGGGCCTTCGTGCCGGAGTTCAGGCGGCCGTCCGCTGCTCCCGGCGGTGTGCGATCTCCCCGAGGACGACGTCCACGGCCAGGAAGCCGGCGAGCGGGATGCCGAGGAGCGGGACGAAGTAGCCGACCACGGCGACCGCCGCCAGCAGCGGGACGAGGACGTACGGCGGGACCTGCGCCCACGCGCCGCGCGGGATCGGCCGCCCGAAAGCGGAGCCCCGGCCGCGCTGCCACCACATGCGGTAACCCCACACGATGAGCAGGACCAGGGCGAGCGTGAGGAGCATCAGCGCGATCTGGTTGACCAGGCCGAACAGGACGCCGGTGTGCAGGTCGATGCCCCAGCGGGTCAGCTTGGCGAGCAGCGGGTGGTCGGCGAACCGCAGCACGTCGACGACCTCCCCGGTGGCCGGGTCGACCGCGACCGCGTCCTGCTTCTCGGGCCAGCTCCGCTGCACCTGCTTGACGACGTACGCGGAGGAGGCGTCGGCGGGCGGGACGATCTCGACCGGGTCGCCCAGCCCCTCGTCGCGCGCGGCGGCCAGGATCTTGTCGAGGCCGACGCCGTGTTCGGCGTCCCCGCCGCTGCCGGAGGCGGCGTCGTGACCGGCGTGCTCGCCGCCGCCGACGGCCGCCGAGACCGACGGCGTGGACTGGCCGAGCGAGGTGCGCAGCACGTCGATGTTGGCGCCCGCGTACGTCGACCAGGTCAGGCCGGTCGCGGACAGGAAGATGAAGCCGGCCGCGGCCCACACGCCGACGGTGCCGTGCAGCCCGAGCGTGCGGCGCCGCCCCTTCGTGCCGCGCACCTTGCGCAGCGCGCGGCGGCGGGAGAACCACAGCACGAGGCCGCCGCCCGCGATCACCCACAGCCAGCTCGCGGCGAGTTCGCTGTAGAGGCGGCCGTTCTCGCCGAGGTGCAGGTCGCGGTGGAACTCGTCGATCCAGGTGCGCAGCGGCAGCGAGCCGGTCGAGCCGTACTGCTCCAGCGCGCCGCGCACCTCGCCGGTGTACGGGTCGACGAACACGGCCAGGGTGTGGGGGGCGGCCACGCCCTTGACCCCGGACAGCATCACCCGGGTCGTGGCGTCGTCCTCCGGTGCGGGCCGCACGGCCGAGACCGTGCCTTCGGGGTGGGCCTTGCGGGCGGCGTCCACCTGCGCGGAGATCGGCAGCTCGGCGTCGCCGACCGGCACGGTCAGCTCGTGCGAGTACAGAAGCTTCTCGGCCTGGAAAGCGCCGGCGTACAGGAACCCGGTGGCGGCCGCGACCAGCAGGAACGGCGCCACGAACACACCGGCGTAGAAGTGCAGGCGCAGGACCAGCGGGCGCAGCGGGGCCCACGGACCGCGGGACTTCGGCGCGGGGCCTGCTGCTGCTTGCGGGGCCTCGTCCGATGGGGGTCCCCCCGCTCGAGCGGAGCCGAGAGTGGGGGAGGTGGAGGGAGCGGTGGACATCGGCGGGCTTCTCCGGGGTCGGCGGGCGGGAGGGGCTGGGGGGTTCCAGTCGGGACGCACCAGTAGTCGGATGGGGGCGTCACCGAGTTCCCGGCACTTCAAGTGACCTGCGTCACGCATGATCCGGTCATGGCATCCTGGCCCGATGGCATCTCCCAGTCCCCGCGCGCCCCTTGCCGACCGGATCGAGGAACTCCTCGCCCCCGGCGGCCCGTTGCCCATCGTCACGGCCGGCGACCCGGTCCTGCGCGCGGGCACCGTGCGCTACGACGGCCAGCTCGGCCCCGCGCTGCTGGCCCGGTTCGTCGAGGCGCTGCGCGTCACCATGCGCGCGGCGCCCGGCGTCGGCCTCGCCGCCCCGCAGGTCGGTGTGGAGCTGCGGATCGCCGTCATCGAGGATCCGGCGCCGGTGCCGGAGGAGGTGCGGGTGGCCCGCGGCCGGGTGCCCCAGCCGTTCCGGGTCCTGGTCAACCCGTCGTACGAGCCGGTCGGTTCGGCCCCCGCCGCCTTCTTCGAGGGCTGTCTGAGCGTGCCGGGCTACCAGGCTGTGGTGACCCGGCACGCCGAGGTCCGGCTCACCGGTGAGGACGAGCACGGGCGCGCGCTGGACGAGGTGTTCGCCGGGTGGCCCGCCCGTATCGTCCAGCACGAGACGGACCATCTCGACGGCGTGCTCTACCTCGACCGGGCCGAACTGCGGTCGCTCTCCGCCGGCCGGACGGCGCTGGAGCGGTGGGCGCAGCCGACGCCGGTGCTGGCGGCTGAGGCCCTCGACTTCGAGCTGCCGTAGGGCAGTTCGCTGTGGATCGGTTATCGGTTCGGTGTTCGGCGTGCGTGGGTCAGTTGTCCCGGAACGCCTCCAGCAGGCGCAGCCACACCTCGCTGATCGTCGGGTAGGACGGGACGGCGTGCCACAGGCGGGCGATCGGGACCTGGCCTACGACGGCGACGGTCGCGGAGTGGATCAGTTCGCCGACGCCCGGGCCGACGAAGGTGACGCCGCGCAGGATCTCCTGCTCCAGGTCGACGACCATCCGGGCGCGGCCCGTGTAGCCCTCGGCGTACAGGCCCGCGCCGGACACCGACGACATGTCGACGTCGACGGCCCGTACCCGGTACCCGGCCTGTTCGGCCTCCGCGAGCGAGAGACCGACCGCGGCCGCCTCCGGGTCGGTGAAGACGACCTGGGGGACGGACTGGTGGTCGGCCGTGGCGGCGTGGGCGCTCCACGGGTCGGTCCGGGTCAGGGGGGTGCCGGCGGCGCGGGCTGCGATGGCGGCGCCCGCGATCCGGGCCTGGTACTTGCCCTGGTGGGTGAGGAGGGCGCGGTGGTTGACGTCGCCGACCGCGTACAGCCAGTCGGTGCCGGTGACGCGCAGGCTGTCGTCGACGGTGAACCAGGAGCCGGGGGCCAGGTCGACCGTCTCGAGGCCGATGTCGTCGGTGCGCGGGGCGCGGCCGACGGCGAAGAGGATCTCGTCGGCCTCGATGCGCTCGCCGGTGTCGGTGACGACCACGACGGTGCCGTCGGAGCGGGTCACCGACGTCACCGACGTGCCCGTGCGGACGTCCGCGCCGGCCTCGGTGAGAGCCTCGGCGACCAGTTCGCCCGCGAACGGTTCCATCCGGTCGAGCAGGCCCTTGCCGCGGACGAGGACGGTGACCTGCGCGCCGAGGGCCTGGAAGGCGGTCGCCATCTCGGTGGCGACGACTCCGCCGCCGACCACGACGAGCCGGCCGGGCACGGACTGGGCGCTGGTGGCCTCCCTGCTGGTCCAGGGCTTCACCTCGGCGAGGCCCGGCAGGTCGGGGAGGACGGCGCGGGTGCCGGTGGCGACGACCACGGCGTGGCGGGCGGTGAGGACCCGGTCCCCCACGGTCACCGTGCGCGGGCCGGTCAGTCGTCCGTGGCCACGGTGGAAGTCGGCGCCGATGCTCTTGAGCCAGTCGACCTGGCCGTCGTCCGTCCAGTCGCCGGTGTACCAGTTGCGGCGGGCGAAGATCGCCGCCGCGTCCAGGGGGCCCTGCACCGCCTGGCGCAGGCCGGGCAGGCGGCGGGCGTCGGCGCGGGCGATGACCGGGCGCAGCAGGGCCTTGCTGGGCATGCAGGCCCAGTACGAGCACTCACCGCCGACGAGCTCGCTCTCGACGACCGCGGTGGTGAGACCGGCCGCGCGGGTGCGGTCGGCGACGTTCTCCCCTACGGGACCGGCCCCGAGCACCACGACGTCGTACGCGATGTTTTCCGTTTCCGTCATGGGGTCAGTCTGGTGGGTGGTGTGCGGGGTGGCCACACGGGTAGGGGCGCGGAATACGTGTCCGGGCCGCCGTGTTGTCCGGACGGTTCGCCCCCGCTCGGGGAACCCACCGGCAACCCACCGGGAACCCACAAGGGAAGAAGGATTCAGGTCATGAGCAGCACCGTGGAGCTCACCAAGGAGAACTTCGACCAGACGGTCACGGACAACGACTTCGTCCTGATCGACTTCTGGGCGTCGTGGTGCGGGCCGTGCCGTCAGTTCGCGCCGGTGTACGAGAAGGCGGCGCAGGACAACCCCGACCTGGTGTTCGGCAAGGTGGACACCGAGGCGCAGCCGGAGCTGGCCGCGGCCTTCGGTATCCAGTCGATCCCGACGCTGATGATCGTCCGGGACCGGGTCGCCGTGTTCGCCCAGCCGGGCGCGCTGCCCGAGGCCGCCCTGACGGACGTCATCGGACAGGCGCGCAAGCTGGACATGGACGAGGTCCGCAAGTCGGTCGAGGCGGAGCAGGCCAAGAGCGAGTAGCCCTGGAACGGGTCCTCCAGGTCCTCCAGGTCCTGTAGGTCCTAGAACGGGTACGGTGCGACGTCGCCCCGGACGGTCGTCCAGCGCACGTCGGTGAAGGCCTCCAGGTTGGCCTCGCCGCCGAAGCGGGCGCCGGTGCCGGAGGCGGCGAGTCCGCCGAAGGGGGCGACGGCCTCGTCGTTCACCGTCTGGTCGTTGATGTGGACGATGCCGGTCGGGATGCGTTCGGCGAGGTCGAGGCCGCGGGTGGTGTCCCGGGTGACGATGCCGAGCGAGAGGCCGTAGGAGCTGCGCGCGGCCAGGGCCGCCGCCTCGTCCTCCGTGCTGAAGGAGCGCACCGGGGCCACCGGGCCGAAGACCTCCTCCGCGTAGGCGGGGGTGGTGTCGTCGACGCCCGCGAGGACCGTCGGCCGGTAGAAGAGGTTCTCGTGCGTGCCGCCCGCGGCGAGCTTCGCGCCGGCCGCCGTGCTGGCCTCCACCAGGCCGTGCACCTTGGCGAGTTGGCCGTCGTCGATGAGCGGGCCGAGGTGGACCTGCGCGCGGTGCGGGTCGCCGACGGCGAGGGCGTCGGCCTTCGCCGCGAGCCGCTCGACGTACTCCTCGTAGAGGGAGGCGTGCACCAGGTGGCGGCCGGTGGTCATGCAGATCTGGCCCTGGTGGAAGAAGGAGCCCCAGGCGGCCGTGGAGATCACCGCGTCCAGGTCGGCGTCGGCCAGCACGATCAGGGCGGAGTTGCCGCCGAGTTCCAGGTGGGCGCGCTTGAGGTGGCGTCCGGCGGCCTCGCCGACGGCGCGGCCGGCCGTGGTGGAGCCGGTGAAGGAGATCACCGGCACGCGCGGGTCGGCGACCAGGGCCGCGCCGGTCTCGGCGCCGCCCGGCAGGACGTGCAGCAGGCCCTCGGGCAGGCCCGCCTCCGCGAAGACCGCGGCCAGCGCCAGGCCGCCGCACACCGCCGTGCGCGGGTCCGGCTTGAGGACGACCGCGTTGCCGAGCGCGAGGGCGGGGGCGACGGAGCGGATGGAGAGGATCAGCGGGGCGTTGAACGGCGAGATGACCCCCACGACGCCGACGGGGACGCGCCGGGTGTAGGAGAGCCGGGGTGCCTCACTGGGCAGGATCTGGCCGGCCGGGCGGGAGGCGAGGGCGGCGGCCTCGTAGCACTCCTGGGCGGCGACGTGCAGTTCGAAGTCGGCCTTGCCGGGGATGGAGCCGGACTCGCGGACGATCCAGTCGCGCAGTTCGTCGGCGTGCGCGGCGAACAGGTCACCGGCCTTGCGGAGCACTCCGGCGCGGACGAAGTGCGGCAGGCGCGCCCACTCGGCCTGCGCGGCGCGGGCGGCCTCGGCGGCCGGCGCGATGTCCGCACCGCTCGCGAGGACGACCGTGCCCAGCGCGTCGCCGGTGGCGGGCTCGGTGACGGTGTGTCGGGGGCCCGAGAGGGTGCGGGACTGCCAGGTCTGGGGGTCGAGCAAGGGCATGACGGCTCTCCGATCGGTGGACCCGCGGGACTGACGGCTCACACGGGCGGCGGAAGTCCGAAGTCCCGTGTTTTCGCCGCCGGTTCGGCTGCGGCGTGGCGGGATGCGGTGATCGGGCGCAGCCGGGCGACCTGGCTCCGATGGCCGAACACATCCCCATCTGGTTGAGCGTGCAACATCCTAGTCATGTGCCGCGTCCGAAACCCGTGTCCCGTCGGGTACTTGTCGCCGAAGTCCCGTGTCAGGCACGGGAGTTGGACATTCGGGGACTTGGTGTCGGGGACTTGGCGATACGGGGACGGACCTGGAGATCCGGGAAGTTGGACGTTCGGAGACCTGGAGATCCCGCCACCGGAAGAGCGCGGGTCAGCTGGAGTCGCGGTGCACCACCGTGGCTTCGAAGAGTTCGTGCGACTCGGGGGCCGCCGCGGGGTTGCGGACCGCGCGGTCGACCAGTGAGGCGAGGTCGCGGCCGGAGGGCAGCGCGATCCGGACGGTGCTGAGTCTGGGCCGCAGCAGGCGGCCGAGCATGAGGTCGTCGGCGCCGATGACGGCCACCTCCTCGGGCACGCGTAAGCCCTCGTCCTGCAGGGCGCGCATCAGCAGCATGGCGTACTCGTCGTTGTAGGCGAACACGGCGTCGAGGCCGAGGCCGCGCCAGCGGGCTGCGAGAGCCGCCGCTGCCTCCTCGGTGTAGGCGAGCGGCAGCTCGGTGACGGTCGCGTCGGTGCCGTGCACGGCCTCACGGGAGCCGGCGAGGCGGGGCGCTGCGAACATCTCCATGCCGCTCTCCTCGGGGACGACCGCACCGATCCGGCGCCGGCCGCGCTCGTACAGGTGCCCGGCGGCGCTGCGCCCGACGCCGGTCTGGTCCAGAAGCAGCGCGTGGGCGCCCTCGACCCGCTCGGAGCTGAGGGTGACCACGGCCCGCGCGCCGGAGCGCTTGAGGACCGCCACCCCCGCCGGGCCGAGGCCGGGACCGGGCATCAGCACGGCGACCGGCCGCAGCTCGGCCCACGCGCGGGCGGCGTCGTCGGCGGGCAGTCCGCTCGCGCCGTACTGGACGACGGTGTAGTCGAGGCGGCTGAGGGCGCCCTGGAAGTCGTGCACGAACTGGCTGTAGAGCGGCCCCGCCGGGACGGGCAGGGCGGGCATCAGGACCATGCGGCTGTGTCCGGCGCGCAGGGTGCGGGCGGCCGCGTGCGGCACGTACCCGAGTTCCTTGGCGGCCTCGTGGACGCGGCGGCGGGTGGGCTCGCTGATGCGTACGGCGTTGGTGTTGTTCAGGACGTAGGAGACGGTCGCGCGCGAGACGCCGGCCAGGCGGGCCACGTCGGCGCTCGTGGGCACGGGGCGCGGCGCCGGCGGCTTCGTCGGCGCGGGCGTGTTCGGTATCTGCACCATGACGTACGGCATCTTGGCAGAAGCTGTGCGCGGCGTGACAGGCGGGGGACGTTCAAATCCGATGAACCGTCAACGAACATGTTCGCGACATACTTGTTCGTGACGAACATGTTCGCTAGCTTGGGGACATGACAGCACGACCCGACACCCCGCGCAGCCGCCGTGAGCGCCCGGCCAAACCCGCCCTGACCAGGGAGGGCATCGTGGCCGCCGCCGTGGCGGTGCTGCGCACCGAAGGGCTGCGGAAGGTGACCATGCGTCGCCTGGCCCAGGAGCTCGACACCGGCCCCGCCTCCCTGTACGTGTACGTCCGCAACACGGCGGAGCTGCACGCGGCCGTCCTCGACGAGCTGCTGGGCACGATCGGACCGGCCCCGGCCGGGGGAAGCTGGCGCGAGCGGCTGGAGCGGGTGCTCACCGCGTACACCGCGATGCTGCTCGACCACCCGGACCTGGCCCGCTCGGCGCTCACCGCCTGGCCCAGCGGCCCGCACTACCTGAACCTGATCGAAACCCTGCTGGCGCTGCTCGACGAGGGCGGGGTGGCGCCCGCGCAGGCCGCGTGGGGCGTGGACCTGCTGCTCCAGCACGCCACCGCGACGGCCGCCGAGCACGCCGGCGAGGCCTCCCAGGAGGACTGGGACGCCCTCAGCGGCGCACTGCGCGCGGCCTCGGCACGGACCCACCCGCACATCGCCGGCCTCACCGGACCGCTGCTCTCGGGCCCGCCGGAGGCCCGCCTCGCCTGGGGGTTCCAGGCACTGATCAGCGGCATCGAGCGGACCCCCGTACCCGAGTGACGCAGGACGACACGAAGACACGCACGAAGACACGTAGGTACGAACACGAAGACACGTAGGAACGAAGGAGTCTCATGCATCACCGCATAGCCATCGTCGGCGCCGGACTCGGCGGCCTCAGCCTCGCCCGGGTGTTAGGCGTGCACGGCGTCGAGTCGGCCGTCTTCGACCTGGACGCCTCCCCCACCGCCCGCGCCCAGGGCGGCATGCTCGACCTGCACGAGGAGTCAGGCCAGGAGGCGTTGCGCGCCGCCGGACTGTACGAGGAGTTCAGGGCGCTGATCCTGCCCGGCGGTGAGGCCACGCGGGTCCTCGACAAGGACGCGGTGGTCCGTTTCGAGCGGGACGACGACGGGAACGGCGGGCGTCCCGAGGTCGACCGGGGCGCACTGCGCGCCCTGCTGCTGGGCTCGCTGCCCGACGGAACGGTCCGCTGGGGCGCCAAGGTCACCGGCGCGCGGGCGTTGGGCGACGGACGGCACGAGGTGACCCTCGAGGACGGCTCCGCCTTCACCACGGACCTGCTGGTCGGCGCCGACGGGGCCTGGTCGCGGATCCGCCCGCTGCTCTCCGCCACCCGGCCCGCCTACACGGGCGTGTCGTTCGTCGAGGCGGACCTGCGGGACGCGGACGTACGGCATCCGGCGAGCGCCGGGGTCGTGGGCGGCGGGTCCCTCTTCGCGCTCGGCGCCGGCCGGGGCGTCCTCGCCCACCGCGAGCCCGACGGCAGCCTGCACGTCTACGTCGCTCTCCGGGTTCCCGAGGACTGGGCGGACGGCGTCGACCCCGCCGGCACCGAGGCGGCCAAGAGTCACGTCCTGGGGCACTTCGCGGACTGGGACAAGAGCCTGCGGGCGCTGATCGCGGACGCCGACGGGCCGCTGGTGCCGCGTCCGGTCCACGCCCTGCCGGTCGGTCACCGCTGGGAGCGCGTCCCCGGCATCACGCTGCTGGGCGACGCCGCCCACCTGATGTCACCGTTCGCGGGCGAGGGCGCCAACCTCGCGATGCTGGACGGCGCCGAACTGGGCCTGGCCCTCGCCGCGCACCCGGGCGAGCCCGAAGCCGCGCTGGCCGCCTACGAGGAGAAGCTGTTCCCGCGCAGCGCGGCAGCCGCGGCGGAGTCCGCCCGCAACGGTGTGTCGCTGTTCGCCGAGGACGCGCCGCAGGCCGTGGTCGAGCTCTTCACGGCTCAGCCCTGAATTCAGGCTCAGCCCGTCGCCGCCCCAGCCGCCGCCTCGGTCGCGAGCCCAGCCGCCGCTTCGGTCGCCACCCCGCCGGTCACCCGGTCGACCAGTTCGCTCCAGCCGGTCTCCAGTCGCGCCCGCGGCATGCCGCACTGCCGGGTGAGGTGGTGGACGAGGACGGGACTGAGGTACCCCATCAGCGTGTGGGCGAGCAGTTCGGCGTCCGCGTCCGGCGCCGCCTGGCGCAGCAGCAGCACCAGGTGGCTGTGGTGGACCCGGCGCGGGGGCACGAAGTAGCGGCGCTCCGGTCCGGGCTCGGCCGCGAGCTGCAGGTCGAGCTCGTCGACGGCGCGCCGCAGCATGGCGATACCGAAGGCCCTCAGGCGCGCCACGGGCTCCGCGCCCGGCCCCAGCGGCGCGGGGCCGCTCAGGAACGCGGCCTGGAACAGCTTCTCGGAGTGGTCCAGGAGCGCGGTCAGCAGCCCGGTGCGGTCGCCGAAGCGGCGGAACACCGTGCCCTTGCCCACGTTCGCGGCACTCGCCACCGCCTCCATCGTGACCCCGGCCGCGCCGTGCTCGGCGATCAGCCGGGCGGCGGCGTCCAGCAGCCTGGCCCGGTTGCGGGCCGCGTCGGCACGCAGGCACGGCTCCTCGCCGACCGGACCGAGTTGCAGCAACTCGGGCCTGTCGGCGGTCTCCTCGGGCTCCGGACAGGGTGGCAGAACGGCGGACATGAACTCAGCGTAAAGCACTGGGAATGAAACTGGACCACGGTCCGGTTAGGGTGCTAGAACATTAAACGGACCTCGGTCCGGATCCGTTACGGCAATGTTTCAGCCTCTGGGAGTACCCATGTCTGTCCGCATCCTCGCGCTCGTCGGCAGCCTCCGCGCCGGTTCGACCAACCGCCAGCTCGCCGAGGCGGCCGTCAAGGTCGCTCCCGAGGGCGCCGAGGTCGACCTCTTCGAGGGCCTGGCCGAGATCCCCTTCTACAACGAGGACGTCGACGTCGAGGGCAGCGTCCCCGCAGCCGCCGCGAAGCTGCGTGCGGCCGCCCAGACCGCCGACGCCTTCCTGCTGTTCTCCCCCGAGTACAACGGCACCATCCCGGCCGTCCTGAAGAACGCCATCGACTGGCTGTCCCGCCCCTACGGCGCCGGCGCCTTCGGCGGCAAGCCCGTCGCCGTGGTCGGCACCGCGTTCGGCCAGTTCGGCGGCGTATGGGCGCAGGACGAGGCCCGCAAGGCCGTGGGCATCGCCGGCGGCAAGGTCATCGAGGACCTCAAGCTCTCCATCCCGGGCTCCCTGACCCGCTTCGCCGAGACCCACCCGGTCGACGACGCCGAGGTCGCCGCCCAGCTCACCGAGGTCGTGGCGCGCCTGCACGGCCACGCGGGCGAGGTCGCGGCCGCCTGAGGCCGCCCGAGTGCCGTAGTCCACGCGAGGGGGTCCGGAGCGGTTGCTCCCGGCCCCCTCGCGGTGCTCTCGAAGGTGAGAGGCCAGGTGGAGACCGGGGGCGAATGTCGTGCGACGTGCAGACCGTTTCGGGTCGCATCTGGTAGGGGTGGGGAGATGCGCACCCTTTATCGACGACTGCTCGACCTGATGCCCCGTATCGGCGTCCGGGTGACCGATCTCGGACCGGGGACGGCGGTGGTCTCCCGACGCGACGGGCCCTACCGGGCGACCCGCGCGGACAAGGACACCTGGGTGCTGAGGCGGACCAGGGACAGCGCGCGGGACGAGGTCGTCCAGGGGCGCGCCGTGCGGCTGGGCGACACCGGCTCCGTGCTCCTCATGGACTCCCCGGACCGGCAGGACGAGCGCAGACTGCAACTGGCGGCGGCCGAATACCTCTGCACCCAGCACGTGGCCGCGATGCTGGAGCTCTACGGCGTGAACTGCGTCTTCGACGTCGGCGCCAACACCGGCCAGTACGCCAAGCGGCTGCGCGGGCTCGGCTACAGCGGCCGGATCGTCTCCTTCGAGCCGACGTCCGAGACGTTCGCCCGGCTGGCGCGGGCCGCCGCGGACGATCCCGACTGGCACGTCGTGCAGTGCGGGCTGGGCCGCGAGGAGACGACCGCGGAGATCCACATCGGCTGGCAGACGATGAACTCCCTGCTCCCGGCGAGCGACTACGGCAAGGGCCGCTACAGCCGGTTCGCGAAGGCCGACACCGAGGAGATCCGGGTCCGCCGGCTGGCGGACGTCATGGACGAGGCGCTGGACGGCCTCACCGATCCGCGCCCCTACCTCAAGATGGACACCCAGGGCTATGACCTGGAGGTGTTCGCCGGGGCCGGGGAGCGGATCGCGGAGTTCACGGGCATGCAGTCCGAGGTCGCCGTGCTGCGGCTCTACGAGGGCAGCCCCGGCATGGGCGAGGCCGTCGCGACGTACGAGGCGGCCGGGTTCGGAATCACCGGCATGTACCCCGTGACGCGCGAGGCTGCCACGGGGCGGGTGATCGAGTTCGACTGCGTACTGATGCGCGCGGACGCGGCGCCCACACCGTAGAGCCCCGCAGCACTGCGGAGCCGTAGCACCGTCGAGCCGTCACACCGGGGAGCTGTCCCGCGCCGCGGTCTCCTCCTGCCGCTTGGAGGCCCGCAGGCTGGTGACGGTCGTGACGGCGAGGACGAGCACGATGAAGCCGAGCGAGAACGGGATGCTGATCTGCGGCACGTGCACCCCGGACTCGTGCAGCGCGTGCAGCAGCAGCTTGACGCCGATGAAGCCGAGGATGATCGACAGGCCGTAGCTGAGGTGGACCAGCTTCTTCAGCAGGCCGCCGATGAGGAAGTACAACTGCCGAAGGCCCATGAGGGCGAACGCGTTGGCCGTGAACACGATGTACGGGTCCTCGGTCAGGCCGTAGATGGCGGGGATCGAGTCGAGGGCGAACAGTACGTCGGTGGAGCCGATCGCGAGCATCACGACCAGCATCGGGGTCATGACCCGCTTGCCGTTCTGCTCGATCCACAGCTTCGTGCCGTGGTAGCGGTCGGCCACGCCGAACCGCTTCTCCACCGCCTTCAGCAGCTTGTTCTCCTCGAACTCCTCCTCGTGCGCGCCCTTCTTGGCGTCCTGGATCAGCTTCCACGCCGTCCAGATCAGGAAGGCGCCGAAGAGGTAGAACACCCAGGAGAACGTCGAGATGATCGCCGCGCCGGCGGCGATGAACACCGCGCGCAGTACGAGGGCCACCAGCACGCCCACCATCAGCACCCGCTGCTGGTACTGCGTGGGCACCGCGAACTTGCCCATGATCAGGACGAACACGAAGAGGTTGTCCACGCTGAGCGACTTCTCGGTGATGTACCCGGCGAAGAACTCGCCCGTCGGCTTTCCGCCACCGTAGAAGAACAGGCCGAGTCCGAACAGGCAGGCCAGCACGACCCAGACGATCGTCCAGGTGCCCGCCTCCTTGACCGAGACGTCGTGCGGTTTGCGTCCGATGAAGAAGTCGGCGGCGACGAGCGCGCACAAGGCCGCCACGGTCAGCAGCCAGACGGAGAGCGAGACGTTCACTGGTGGTACTCCTGATGCCTGTATGAGGGTGAAAATCATTGTCGCAGTGGCCGGATCTTTTCCACCCCTCAGAGGTGAACAAAAGGTCATGTATTGGCAAGATGCGAGCGCCGGGACGGGCGTCACCCGCCGAATGGCGGGCAGGTTCCGCCGTACGGCGGTGCTCCGGCGGGCCGTCGATGCGCCGATCATGGGCCGCCTGAGCCGCCGCGCAACCGCGTTTCGCGTCCCGCGTTCCGCATGAGGAGAAACCCATGACCCACGTGCCGCCGCCCTTCGACCCCGAACTCGACGCCGCCCTGGAACTGATCAGGGAGATGGTCAAGCCGGGGCTGAGCCTCGAGGACATCCCGGCCATCCGGCAGGGGCCGGGGATCGCGCTGCTCGCCCAACTGGACCTGACCGTGGGCGGCGCCTTCGAGGCCGAGGAGCGGACGGTGCCGGGGCCGGAGGGCGCCCCCGAGATCTCGCTGCTGATCTGCCGGCCCACCTCGCCGGCCCCCGACCGGCCGCGTCCCGTCGTCTACCACATGCACGGCGGCGGCATGGTCCTCGGCACCAACCGGGTCGGCGTGGACGCCGTCCTCGACTGGGCGCGGGAACTGGACATGATCGTGGTGTCCGTGGAGTACCGGCTGGCGCCCGAGCACCCGTATCCGGCGGCGATCGAGGACGTGTACGCCGGTCTGCTGTGGACGGTGGAGCACGCCGAGGAGCTCGGCGCGGACCCGGAGCGGGTCGTGCTCGCCGGTGCCAGCGCCGGCGGCGGCCTGAGCGCCGCCCTCGCCCTGCTGCTGCGCGACCGGCAGGGGCCGCGGCCGCTCGGCCAGATGCTGATGTGCCCGATGCTGGACGACCGCAACGACACGCCTTCCAGCCACCAGATGGCGGGCCTCGGCATATGGGACCGCACGGCCAACGAGACCGGGTGGACCGCGGTGCTCGGCGAGCGGCGCGGCGGCCCGGACGTCTCCCCCTACGCGGCGCCCGCCCGTGCCGAGGACCTGTCCGGGCTGCCCCCGGCCTTCCTCGACGTGGGCTCCGCCGAGACGTTCCGCGACGAGGTCGTCGCCTACGCCTCCCGGATCTGGCAGGCCGGCGGGGTGGCCGAGCTGCACGTCTGGCCGGGCGGCTTCCACGGCTTCGACGGCTTCGCACCGCAGACCGCGCTGTCCCGGTCGGCCCGCGCGGCCCACCTGGACTGGCTGCGCAGGCTGCTCGCCGAGTAACCCCCGCGGGCGGCGGCTCAGCAGCTCGCGGCCCCACGACTCAGCGGCGCTCGACATCGCACGATCACGTCAGCCCGGTCGGCCCAAGGCTCCGCCCTTGGGCCGACCGTCGTGGCCGCGGTCTCCTCGACGGTGGCCGCGTGGCGCAGAATGGTCGTATGAAAGAGCTGGCCGGGCGGATGACCGCGCTGGACCCCGACGCCGGGGCCGCGGTCCGGGTCATCGCCTATTTCGACCGGCTGGCCGAGTCGCGGGCCGGGGTCGAGGCGCTGGTGCGCGGTGCGGCGGTGCTGGCCGGGGTACCCGCGCGGCTCGTCGACGCCGACCGGCGGGTGCGGATCCGGGTGGAGGCCGACGGCATGCGCCGGGACACGGACCTGCCGCCGGACCCGGCCTGGCCGTCCACGGCTCTGACGCCCGACGGCGCCGCCGCGCTGTGGCTGGAACGCACCGGTGCGGCGCCCAGCGTCGTGGACGCCGTGATCCTGGAACGGGCGGCCGGCGCGGCCCGCCTCGTCCTCGACCGTACGCACGGCCGGGCCCCGCTCGACGATCCCGCCCTGATCGAGACCCTCCTCGACGCCACGGCCGCCGAACCGGCCCGGCTCCACGCGGCCCGCCGTCTCGGCCTCGCCCCCGCCGCCCCGGCCCGTGCCCTGGCCACGCCCGGCGGCCGGCCCCGGGTGCTGCCCGCGGACGCCCGGGAGGCGGTGCCCGCCGGCCGGGCCGGTGTCGGGCCCGCCGTGCCGGTGCCGGACCTGCACCACTCCTGGGCCGCGGCCCGCACCGCGCTGCGCTTCACCGCGGACGGCACCGCGCAGGACCCCGGACCGCGGGTCGTGTACGCCGAAGAGCTCGGCGGCATCGCGCTGCTGGCCGACCTCGTCGTGCCGGGCGCCGAACCCCCGCCGGACGTCCAGGCGGTCGAGTCGGCCGCCGCGGACGCCCCCTGGCTGCTCGCCACCCTGTACGCCGTCACCGCCACGCCGAGTCTGCGGGCGGCGGCGGCCGAGGCGAACGTCCACCACTCCACGCTCCAGGACCGGCTGGCCCACGCCGAGCATCTGCTGGGGTGGCCGGTGCGCACGCCTCAGGGCCGGCTGCGGCTGCACCTCGCGCTGACGATGCGCCGGCTGGCCCGGCCGTAGCGGCGTTGCGGCCGTAACGGCGGTGCGCGCAGGGGGCGTTCAACCGATCGGTTGAACGGGGATTCCACCGTACGTCCGTCATCCGCTCCGTCCGGAGGACACCGGCCGGCCGCCGGGACCGGCAGACTCGGCCCCGACCGTGGCGCCCGGTCGCCCCCCACTCCCCCCTGAGAGTCCAGAGAGGTCTCCCCAGCATGCCCAGCTTCCCCAGCAGAAGGCGTCTCCTCGCGACCGGGGCGGGTGCCGCCCTCGGCCTCGGCGCCCTCGGCACGTCCCCGGCGTCCGCCTCCCCCGCCTCCGCGTCCGGCGCGTCCGCCTCCGCCGGCCGGACCGGTTCCGGCGCCGAGGAGACCAGGTCGCTCGACGAGCTGTACCGGGCCGCGGTCGCGGAAGGGGGCAAGCTCGTCGTCTACGCCGGCGGGGACACCCCGACCCAGCAGGACGGCGTCAGGGCCGCCTGGCGCGAGCGTTTCCCGGACGTCGACCTGACGCTGATCGTCGACTACAGCAAGTACCACGACGTCCGTGTCGACAACCAGCTCGCCACCGGCACCCTCGTCCCCGACGTCGTCCAGTTGCAGACCGTGCAGGACTTCACCCGCTGGAAGGCGCAGGGCCGGCTGCTGTCGTACAAGCCCGCCGGGTTCTCGAAGGTCTACGACGCGTTCAAGGACCCGCAGGGCGCGTGGGTCGCGGTCGCGGCGATCGGGTTCAGCTTCATGTACGGGCCGGACGCGGTGGGTTCGGACGCGCCGCGCACCCCGCTGGACCTGCTCGACGCGAAGTGGAAGGGGCGGATCGCGTCGTCGTACCCGAACGACGACGACGCCGTCCTGTTCCTGTACTCGCTGTACGTCAAGCACTACGGCTGGGACTGGGTGGCCGGGCTGGCCGCGCAGGACGTCCGGTTCGCGCGCGGCAGCAACTCGCCCGGCGACGCCGTGCAGTCCGGGCAGTACGCGATCGGCGTCGCCGGCGCCGGGGCGCCGCTCGCCACGGGACCGGTGAAGTGGGTCGTCCCGGACAGCGCCCCGTTCATGGGATGGGGGCAGCGGGCGGCGATCCTGAAGCAGGCCGCGAACACCACGGCCGCCAAGCTCTACCTCAACTGGCAGTTGTCGAAGGACAGTCAGCAGAACTCCTTCAACGGCTGGTCGGTCCGTACCGACGTCACGCCCGCGTCCGGCCTGAAGCCGATCTGGGAGTACCCGAACGCGAACCTCGACGGCTTCCCCCGCTTCATGGCCGACCGGGCCGAGGTGGAGCGTCTGAAGCAGACGTTCGCCCTGTACTTCGGCGAGGCGAAGGGCGACCCGACGCCGGGTGTGCTCGGGCTGCACCCGGGGGCGTGACGGACGGCGCCGGCCGTCCTGAACAGTCCTCACACATCTCCTACAGCTGACGGATAGACTCGGCCGCCCTGTTCGAACGGATCATCGTCCAAGGGGATTTGCCGTGTCCGACCGCGCTCCCGTCCGTACCTCTGGTGCCTCCGGCACCTCTGCGAGGGCCGCCCGCGGGAGCCGGTCGGCGTTGGCCCATGTCTCGCATCTGACGTTCCTCCTCGTCGTCGGCGCCGGTCTCGTGCGGCTCGTGCAGGTGAGGATCGAGCTGTGCTGGGACATCGTGGCCGTCAGCGGACTGCTGGCGCTCGTGTACGCGGGCGGGCTCGCGGCCGGGGACCGGCTGGGGCGGCTGGCGCGGCCGGTGTGGGTGGCGGCGCTGCTGGCGCTGTGGACCGTTCTCGTCCTCCTCGCTCCCGCGTCGCTCACCGCCGCCTACGTGTGGTGCGCGGTGCCGCTGGCCTGTGCGGCGCTGCGGGCGCTGGACCGGCGGGCGGCCGGGGTGGCGGTGGCCGCGCTCACCGTCGTGCTGGCGGGTCAACTCACCCGCAGTGCCGGGGAGTTCGACCCGGAGATCGTGCTGATCCCGGTGGCGGCGGTGTGGGGCACGGTGGCCCTCTACCGCGCCCAGCAACGTGACGCGGCCGAACGGCTGCGGCTCGTCGAGGAGTTGCGGGGCACCCGGGACGTGCTCGCCCGGCAGCAGCGTGAGGCCGGAATGCTGGCGGAACGGGCCCGGATCGCCCGGGACCTGCACGACACGCTGGCCCAGGAACTCGCGGGCGGCGTCATGCTGTTGCAGGCGGCGGACCGCGACTGGGACGCCCGTCCGGGCGTGGCGCGGACCCGGGTCCGGGCGGTCGCCGACGGGCTGCACGCCAACCTCGCGGAGACCCGCAGGATCATCCGGGACCTGACGCCGTCCGCCGTGGACGAGGCCGGTCTGGAAGGCGCGTTGCGGCTGCTGTGCGCCCGGGCGGAGGCGGAGGGGGCGGCGGCCCGGGTACGGTTCCGCGCGCTGGGCGCGCCCCGGCCCGCCCTGGACGGCCGGACGGCCGCGACCCTGTTCCGGGTCGCCCAGAGCACCCTGGCCAATGTGCGCGAACACGCCCGCGCGGTGAACGTCCTGGTCACCCTGCACGGGCACGCCGACCGGGTGGAGCTCGAAGTGCGGGACGACGGCGCGGGGTTCGACGCGGGCCGGGGCGGCGCCGCTTCGGGTCCGGGCCGCGGGCTCGGCATTCCGGCGGCCCGGGCACGGCTGCGCGAGTGCGGCGGTGAGCTGGAGGTCGGCGGCGCGCCGGGGCGGGGGACGTGCGTGCGGGCCACGGTGCCCGCGTCGACGTCGTCGGCTCCGGTAGCGGCTCCGGCTTCGGTGGCGGCTTCGGTGGCGGCCCGGCCGGCCGGAGCGCCGAGTGCGGTGGCCGCCGGGTGAGCGGTGCCCCGTTGCGTCTGCTGCTCGCGGACGACCACGCCGTCGTACGGGCCGGGCTGCGCGCGCTGTTGGAGGGTGAGCCGGACCTGGAGGTGGTCGCCGAGGCGGGCACCGCGGAGGAGGCCGTGCGGCTCGGGGCCGCGCTGGTCCCGGACGTGGTGCTGATGGACCTGCGGTTCGCGGGCGGCGGCGGGGCCGGGGTCGACGGGATCGAGGCGGTGCGCAGACTGGGCGTCGCGGCGCCGGGGATTCCCGTGGTGATGCTGACGAGTTACTCGGGGCGGGTCGATGTCGTGCGGGCGCTGGAGGCGGGGGCGCGAGGCTATGTCCTGAAGGCGGGTCCGCCGCAGGAGCTGTTCCGGGCCGTGCGCGGCGTGGCCGCCGGGGCGCTCGGGCTCGGCGCGGACGTGGTGGGCGAACTGGTCGCCCAAGCACCCGCTGCCGAGCGGGAGTTGAGCGGGCGGGAGGTGGAGGTGGTGCGGCTGCTGGCCGACGGGCTGAGCAACCGGTCCATCGCCGAGGCCCTGTTCCTGAGCGAGGCCACCATCAAGACCCACCTCGTCCGCGTCTACCGCAAACTGGGCGCGGACAACCGCGCGGCGGCGGTGTCGGAGGCGGTACGCCGGGGGCTGCTGGACCTGACGTGAGCGCGGCGAAGTGCTTCTGTGGACCGGGCGGCGGTGACGGTCGGGGCCGGGCCCGGGTTCGCCGGTGGGACGGTGTCGGCGCATCCACGGGCAGCCGGGTACCAGTTCCACGAATGTGGCACTCCCGGGGGGATGTGTCACAGTTCGCGGCCGACGGTACCCCGCTCCCCCTCCCTCGCCCGCGGTGCGGCGGGTCAGACCTTGGCCTGCTCCGGGGCGACTGCCGGGTCGGCCGGGTCGTTCGCGCCCTCGCCGGGCGGCGCGGTGCGGGTGGCGGGGATGACGGCGGCGATGGCCGCGGAGACCAGGGCCAGTACGCCGCCGACGAGGAGTGCGGTGCGGAAGCCGTCCTCGGAGGCGAAGGCGTGGCCGCCCATGGTGGTGGTCATCTGGGCGAGGATCACGCCGATGACGGCGGCGCCGATCGAGGTGCCGAGCGAGCGCATGAGGGTGTTGAAGGCGTTGGCGGCGGCGGTCTCCGTCAGCGGCACCGAGCTCATGATCAGGGCGGGCATGGCGCCGTAGGCGAGGCCGACGCCGCTGCTGGTGATGATCGTGACCAGCATGACGCCCCAGGCGGAGCCGATCAGGGCGAGGGAGGCGAAGTAGCCGGCGGCCAGCACCAGGGCGCCACTGGCCAGCGTGAACTTCGGACCGCGGGCGTTGGTGAGCTTTCCGCCGAGCGGGGAGACGATCATCATCGTCAGGCCACCGGGCGCCATCCACAGTCCGGCGGCGAGCATCGACTGGCCGAGGCCGTAGCCGGTGGCCTCCGGGAACTGCAGCAGTTGCGGCATCACCAGCATGCTCGCGTACATGCCGAAGCCGATGAAGACCGAGGCGAGGTTGGTGAGGAGCACCCGGGGGCGGGCCGTGGTGCGCAGGTCGATCAGCGGGTCGGTGGTGCGGGTCTCCCACACGCCCCAGCCGATCAGCGCCACGGCGGCGACGGCGGCCAGGCCGAGCGTGGTGGCCGAACCCCAGCCCCAGTCGGCGCCCTTGGAGACCGCGAGGAGCAGCGCGACCAGACCGACGCCGAGGCCGATCGCACCGGGCAGGTCGAAGCGCTGGCCCTTCGCGGGGGCGGGCGCGTCCGGGACGAGCTTGAAGATCAGGACGGCGACGACGACGGCCAGGGCGGCGGAGCCCCAGAACAGCACACGCCAGTTCGCGTACTGGGCGACGGCGGCGGCCAGCGGCAGGCCGATGGCGCCGCCGATCCCCATGGAGGCGCTGACCAGCGCGATGGAGCCGCTGAGCTTCTCGGCCGGTACGACGTCGCGCAGCAGCGCGATGCCGAGGGGCACCATGCCCATCCCCATGCCCTGCAGTCCGCGCCCCACGATCATCGTCACGACGTCGGAGGCGAACGCGCACACCAGCGAGCCGGCGATCAGCGGCACGGAGCAGGCGAGCAGCATCCGGCGCTTGCCCAGCAGGTCGCCGAGACGGCCGACGACCGGCACGCACACGGCCGCCACCAGCAGGGTGACCGTGATCACCCAGGCCGCGTTCGAGGACGAGGTGTCCAGGATCCGCGGCAGCTCGGCGATGAGGGGCGTGACCAGGGTCTGCATGATCGCCGCGGTGGTGCCGGCGAAGGCCAGCGTGGCGATCACGGCGCCTGGGCGTGCCGTGGGCTGGGGGGCGTCCATGGGTGGACTCCTCGGTTGTCTCTGGGGATCAGCACTGAAGGATATGCATCATACATGTCGTATGTATCAAGCATATGATGTGGGACGCGCACAGGGCTGTGCCACGATGGCCCCATGGAGACGCCGACGCATGAGGTCGAGTACGAGCAGATGCTGCTCAGCCGCCACACGTTCATGAACCAGCGGGGCGGGCGCCGCAAGAACAGCCTCATGGAGCGCAGCTCCTACATCCTGCTGAGCCGGATCCGGGTCCAGGGGCCCATGTCGATCGGGGAACTCAGCGACGCCTTCGGTCTGGACGCCTCCACCCTCAACCGGCAGACCGCGGCGGCGATGCGCGCGGGCCTCGTCGAGCGCATCCCGGACCCGGAGGGCGGGATGGCCCGCAAGTTCCGGATCACCGACGAGGGCGCCCGGCTGCTGGACGCCGAACGCGAGGGCATCGTCGACGTCCTGGACCAGGTGATGCGGGACTGGTCGGACGACGACAGAACGGCCTTCGCCACTTATCTGCGGCGCTTCAACAACGGCATCGAGGCCATCGGCGGCAGCCCCTGGCCGCGCCCCTGACGGTCTGCGGGGTCAGTCCGCGGTGCGCGCGAGGCGGAAGCCGACGTCGTCCACCCGGAACGTCGGATGGCTGCGGCGCCGTACGGAGGCCCGGCAGCTCCAGTGCTCGTCGAACCAGCCGCCGCCGCGCAGGACCCGGTAGGTGCCGTAGACCTCGGGGTCGTAGAGGTCCCAGCACCACTCCCACACGTTGCCGAGCATGTCGTGCAGACCCCACGCGTTGGGGAGCCGGCCGCCCACCTCGTGGATGCGGTCCCCGGAGTTCTCCCGGTACCAGGCGATGTCGTCGAGCGGCCCGTAGCGCGGTCCGTCGGTGCCGGCCCGGCAGGCCTGCTCCCACTCGGCCTCGGTCGGCAGCCGGTATCCGTCCGCCGCGGCGTCCCAGGTGACGGCCTCGCCGGTGTCCTCGCCGTCGGCCCGGACGTCGTACACGGGGGTCAACCCCTCGCGCAGGGACAGGGCGTTGCAGAAGTGCACCGCGTCCCACCAGGACACGCCCTCGGCGGGCAGCCGGTCTCTCCCGGCGTCGGCGGGCCGGCCGGTGACCCGTGTGTACAGGTCCCGGGTGACCGGGTGGGCCGCGAGCCGGTAGGCCGTCAGCTCGACCGTCCAACTGCGGTGCGTGCGCCGGTCCGAGAGGGCGACCCGGCCCGGTGGTACGACGATCATCCGGTCCTGCTGCTGCGTCCCCGTGTCCATGAGCGGATGATCTCAGCCGAGTTGCTGAATGGTGCCGCCCAGTGTGGGGCGGAACCGCTCCAGCAGCTTCGGCTGTGCGCTGACGACCCAGCGGGAGCCGACGAGGTACTTGCCGCCGTAGATGCCGGCGGACTCGAGCCACGTCTCCTTGTACCGCTCCTCGGGGAAGGTGGTGATGAGGTAGTCGGCCGCCTCCGTGTGGCAGACGCCCTGGCGCAACTCGTCCGCGTCGATGCGGATCTTGGCCGTGCAGCCCGTCAGGCCGGCGATCACCTCGACCTTCGCCGGCGCCACCACCCCGGCCGCGGGAGCGGCGGTCACCGCGGTGGGCGCCGGCGTGCTCTTCCTGGCCCGGTCGTCCTCGCCGCCGCCGCTGCACGCGGTGGCGAAGGGAAGCAGGGCCAGACTGCCGGCCAGTGCGGCACCGCGCACGAGGCGGGCCGTGGACTGCTGAAGCACGTACAACTCCGTTTCCGGCGCTCTCCCCGACCACGCCTGTGGACGGGCGTTCGGCAAGGGGTACGAGTGAACGGCGGTGGCCGTTCAGTCAGTTGGGGGTCGGCCCTGTCAGGTGATGTCCTCCGCGAGGATCAGCCGGGCGAGTTCTTGTTGCGGGGCCGGGACGGTGCCGGTGTGGGCCAGCAGGGGGATCGGGACGTTCAGGGCGTTGCGCAGCGAGGTGTGCAACTGGTCGCGCTGGCCGGCGTCCAGTGCGGTCTGGGCCGTGGCCTCGCCCTGCGGCGGGTGCAGGGCCCGGCCAAGCGCGGCCAGCGGGGCGAGCCAGTCGGCGCCCGCCGCCAGGTCCTCGCCCGGCGGCAGGTCACCCACCGCCGCGAGTGCGGCACGGGCCAGCGGCGCGTCGGAGTGGGCGTCTCCGCTGCCGTCGGTCTGGCTCAGCAGCCCGTTCCCGTAGGAGCGGACCGCGTGCAGCCGGGTGTCGTCCAGCTCGGGCGGGAACCGCAGGCGCGCCAGGCGGGGGTCGGTGAGGAGACGTTCGCGCGAGGCCCAGGCCCGGACCAGCGGCTCCACGTGGAGCGAGCGGGTCGCCCGCAGCCCCAGGTGGTGCGCGAGCAGGACCGCGCCCCTGGCGTGCGGCGGGCTGCTGCGGCCGTGCCGCTCCAGCAGGAGGGTCACGGCCAGGACGTCCGTCAGCTCCAGATCCAGGTCGGGTGCCTCGGGGTCGGGGGTCAGGTGGTAGGCGGCCGTGCCGTGCTCGGTCAGCCAGCGCCACAGCGCCTGTCGTGCGTCGGGCGAGAGCGGGGCCTCCGGCTCGCGCGGCAGCCGGTACGCCTCGGCGACGACGTCCTCGGCGGCGCAGGTCTGGAGCAGTGCCGCCTGCTTGGCGGCCGCGACCGTGGCCAGCTCCTCGGCCAGGCGCACAGGGAGGTCCACCCGGTGCAGACGGCTGCCGACCGGCACGACGCCGACGTGGCCCCGGCCCTGCGCGGTGTCCAGCCGCTCCACCTCGCACCACAGCGGCTGTCCCTGCTGTACGCCTTTCTCGCGGGCGGCCCGCAACTGCACGAGGACTCCGGTGGGCAGGGCGCGCGCCACCATCGGCCGCGGGTCGCCCGCCGCCCGCTCCCGGTCGCCGGCGGGGGCGACCCGGAGCCGGGTGCCCGGCCGCAGGGCGAGACGCGCGCGTTCCACGTCGCGTACGTGCAGCACCGACACCGTGTCGTCGGCCAGCCGGCGGACCCGCAGGGGCCGTGCGCCGTCGACGAGGGCGGCGCGCAGCTCCCCGGCCGTGGGGTCGGGCAGCCAGGACGCCCGCTCGGTGGGCATCCAGTGCCAGCGCCGGTCGCGTTCCGCCTCCAGCAGCAGACCGTGCGGCGGCCCGTCGGGCCGGTCCGGTGCGACCAGCACCCCGCGCGGTGTGGCGTGCAGTTCGTCGGCGTGGGGGGACAGCGGGGCGAGCGGCAGGCGGACGTGGAGGGCGGGAGCGGCGCCGGGTGCCCGGCCGCGGTCGCCGGGGGACGTCGTCTGGCACCACAGGCGCCGGCCGGGCCGGTCCTCCTGCGCCTCGTGAGGTGAACGGCCGCTGAGGAAGCGGGCGGCCTCGGCGGCCAGCTCCCGCGGAAGCCCGGGCACCACCTCGCTCAGGGGCAGCAGATGCAGTGCTCCCCCGCAGCGCACCACGAGGTCGCCGCCGGTCTCGGCGAGCCCGGTGCACAGCATCGTCGCCCGCTCGGGCAGCGTCCCGGTCGGCTGGTGCCGGCGGGACACGGTGACGGACTCCTCGTCCCACTGCTCGACGGTCACCGGCAGGCAGCCGAGCTGTTCCAGCAGCGCCGCCGGCTGCCCGGCGACCAGTTCGCGCAGCCAGGCTCCGCCGGGCCAGCCTTCCTCGGCCGCGCTGAGCTCGACGCGGCGGTGCGGCAGGCCGAGGAGGGTGAGGTCGCCGTGCGGGTCGAGGCCGAGCAGGGCGCAGTCGCCGGGCGCCGGGCCCGTTGCGGGGGCGGCGGAGAGGGTGTTGGTGGCGCTGTCCAGGACGACCGCCGTGGCTCCCGGCAGGGCAGGGTGCAGGGTGCCGCCGGGCGCGAGGCAGGTCGTGGGGTCGACGACGGGGTAGCGGCAGCGGAAGTGCTCGATGCCCAGTTCGACGCCGTTCCTGCCGGGCACGGGCCGCACGGGCAGCCACACCTTGTCGCGCAGGCCGGCCGACCAGGCGGCGCGGGGGCCCGGGCGCCAGTCCGACAGCCGCAGCCCGCGCGGTGCGGCGAGCGCGCCCCGGACCACCTCCAGACGTACCTGGTCGCCCGGGCCGAAGCGGTCCCAGGAAAGATCGGCCAGCGGGTGCCCGGACGGCCCCGTGACCAGCCGGCCGTGGACCTCGATGACGCGGCCGGGGCTCAGTTCGAGCCACAGACCGTAGGCGCCCCCTCCGCGCCGTGCCGGTCCGGCCACGGTGTACCAGGTGGGGCCGGGCGGTCGCGGGACCTCGGTCAGCGTGGTCGCGGGCAGGGCGAAGTTCCGCAGCAGCCGCTCGGACCGGTAGCGCAGGGTCCAGCGACCGGTCCCGTCGTCGTCGAAGAAGACGGGCGCGCGCCAGCGTTCGGCGGCGCCGGCGCCTGTGCCGCCCGCCCCGTCCGGCCGGCGTCTCCCCCACTGTGCGCGGATGTCCTCCGCGGTGCCGTCGGCGAAGCTGAGCCGGGACCAGGGGACGGGTCCCTCCGGCGCCCTGGCACCGCCGAGCGGCAGGGGCCTGAGGACGGCCTCCGCGCTGTCCCGGCTCCCCGTGTCGACGCGCGCGGCCCGCACCTGGGCGCGGGAGCCGGGCGGTACGGCCGTGGCCTTGCCCCCGCTGCGCAGCAGTACGGCGGTCTGCGGAAGCCGCGTCCTGCGCAGGCGGCTCGCCAGTGCGTCGGGCACGCCGACGGACAGCGCGGGCAGCCCTCTGACCCGGAACGCGGCACGGCTGTCGCCGCGGCTCGCGGATTCCTCGATGAGCGCGGCACGGCCACCCCTCTTCGGGTCCGGGTCCAGGTAGTCGTGGTCCGGTCGCTGTGCCAGGCCGACGAACAGCCCCAGCCCGCCACGCGGAGAGAGCCTGACCAGCGCCCCCTTCCCCTGTCGGCTCGCGAACTCCCGGGATTCGTGGGGCAGTTCGAAGAGGACGCCGGGCAGGATCTCGACCGTCCGCCCCCGCTCGTCGGCGACCACCGCTAGGAGCGAGCCCCCTGCCTGTCGTACGGCGCTGACGAGGGTCCGCCCGTCCCTGGCCGGCGCGGAGGTGAGCCTGCCCCGCCAGACGCCGGGCGTCTCGCCCTTCAGGACCTCGACGAGGAAGACGACTCCCCGGTACCGGAGGGCCGGGTCGGACTCCTCGCCCTGGCCGTCGCCGCCGACCTCGTCGTGGAGGCGGGGCAGCAGGTTGGGCCGTACGGAGAAGTCGCTGGGGGACACGCGCACCGTCAGTTCGGTGCCCTCGGGCTGGCGCACCGACTCCGGCAGCTTCAGGGTGAGATACGTGCCGTCGGCGTCGCGGGCGATGCCGTCGGCGACCATGAAGAGGCGGTTCCTGGCGGGTCCTGTCGCGTCGTGCGCCCCGATGAACTCCGGTTCCACGTAGTGGAAGGTCCGTACCTTGCCGTTGTTCTCGAAGTACCGCTTGTGGTCGAAGCGGGCCAGCACGCACAGTTCCGTCGCCTGGGCGCTGTCCCCCAGCAGCCGCAGCACCTTCTCCCGGTCGGACCTGGAGAGGTGGGCGGCGATGTTCACGTCCTGGTACCGCTCTTCGGCGCGCGGGACGAAGCGGGGTGTCAGCCGGACCCGTCTGATGTGTACGTCGCCGGTGGCCGGGTCGGCGAAGACGGTGACCTGGTGCACGAAGCCGACGTCCTGTGCCTCCTGCGCGACCCGGGTACCGGCCTGGACCTGGATGTCCCCCGACCGGAAGTCCACGGTGACCCGGCCGGAACCGGCCTCCTCGCGGTACTTCAGGCGCACCAACTGGTCGCCGTGGAACAGCGGGAACGCCTCGCCGCAGGGTTTCCCGTCGCAGGTGAGTTCGTCGCGGCGCAGCGCGACCGTGTAGCCCCGCCCCCACTCGAAGCGCCACAGGGTCTCCCCGCCCCTGCGGAACGTTCCCACGTAGTGCAGCCTGCGCGGCAGTTCGCACACGCGGCCCGGCTTCGCGGAGAGGTGGCGGGCGAACTCCACGGCGTCGAGCGGCGGCACTTCGCTGGTCGAGGCGACGAGTTCGCCGTCCGCCACGACGATCCGGGCCCTGACGTCGTTGCGGGAGTAGCGGACGGCCCGGACGAAAGGGGCGTCGTCGCGGCGGACCGGGACCCGGCAGTCGCCCACGACCAGCGTCCTGCCCACGAGGGAGCCCGTCTCCGTCGCGGGTTCCCCGTCGTCGTAGGCCTGGCGCCAGAGCTCCTTGCGGGTGCGCGGCCGGTTCGGGGCGGTCTTCGCGGCGGTGCGGGGGCCGGGGCCCATGTCGAAGCACCGGTGGAGGCCGATCGGGTGCTCGTCGGCCGGTGCGTCCTGGTGGGGGCCGTCCGAGGTGATCTCGAAGTGCGTCCCGGTGATCGGGACCTTGCCGGCCGCCACGATCTTGCCGGCCAGGGCGGCGGGCAGGGTGCCCACCGCGTGGGCGGTGCCGATCCGCGCGAGCACCAGCGACAGGTCGCGGTCCCGGACGGGGCGTGTGCCGAGGGCGGCTCGTACGGTGATCCGCGGGCGGGGGCGTTCGGCCGGGGGCGGGGCCATGACGATCTCGCCGGTGTCCCGGCGGGCGTACAGGGCGGATTCCTGCTGGCCCGGACGGCCGACGAGCCCCTGGAACTCCCACGGCGCCCCGGGTGTCTCCGCGGCCTTCGGCACCCGGTGCAGCGGGGTGCCCCGCACCTGCCGTGGGGTGAACTGCCAGCCGTCCTGCGTGCGCGTGCCGAGGAAGGTGGCGCCGACGTCGGTGACGGGTGCCCGGAAGGAGGCGGCGGGCAGTGCGCACAGCCGCGGCTCCTCGCCCGGGGCGCGCAGCCAGACGTCGTAGGAGTCGACCGTGTCGTCGCGCAGCGGTATCAGCTTGACGACGACACCCTCGACGGCGGTGTCCGGGGGTGCGGTCGTCCCGAGGCGGGCGCACAGTTCAGCGTCCGCGAGGGGCGTCACGCCCTGGCCGGGCCGCGCGGACACCGGACCGACCTGCGTGACGCGCACGGCGAGGCCGACGACGAGCTGCTCCTCGAAGACCAGCCCGGAGCGCTCCAGCAGGACCGGGAAGCCCGCGCCGGCCGTGGCCGCGACCGTACGCACCTGGCGGCCGGGGCGGCCCAGTGACCGGACCGGGACCGTGTCGCCCGGTCCGACCTGCCAGAACTCGTCGAAGCGCGCCCCGCTCGGGGGCTGTTCGGCGTCGTCCAGGCGTTGGACGCGCAGCAGGTCGCCGGTCACCCTGGCGGCGCGGGCGGCCTGCTCGTCCCAGGGCCGCGGCTGGAACAGCCGTTCCGGGCCCGTGCCGGCTTCCACTCCCTCGACGGCCACCCGGGCGGGAAAGCCGGCGCCCGATGGACAGCCGGCGATGTCCTCGACGGTCACCCGCCAGACCGCGACCCCGCCCTCGTCGAGGGTGGCCCGCCACGGCCGTGTCCCGGGTTCGTCGAAGAGGGCCAGCCAGTCGACGTTACGGGTGTCGCGGCAGTCCCCTGAGGCGAGGGCGGGCCAGCGGCCGTCGGCGCCGGTGGGCGGGTCGGGGAGCAGGTCCAGCCGTGGATCGGCTCCCTTGCCGAGCGCCACGTAGACGAGCATCCCGGGGGCGGGCGCCGCCTCCTTCACCTGGAGTTCGTCCTGTTCGGGGGCGCCCGGGCCGCGCGGCCCGGGGGTGAGGACGGCCGTGAGCGCTTCCGCGTCCGCCCAGTCCTGGGGCCGGAGCAGGTAGCTGCGGCCGGCGACGGTGAAGAAGCGCCGCGCCTCGAACTCCTCGGGGCCGTCCCCCTCCCCGTGGCCCGCGTACACCAGGACCGTCGCGCGCCGGCCGTCCGGCAGCGGGTACGGCAGGTCGTCGGCGACGAGTTCGGTCAGCGAGCGGTCGACGGGCAGCCACCGGCCCGTCGCCGCGTCCCAGCGTGCGAGGGTGGCGAGGGCCTCCGGTACGACGCCGTCGCCCCGCCGGACGACCACCTGCGAGAGGTCCGGCTCCCAGAGCACGGCGGTCGCTCCGCCGTCGACCACGTCGCCCGGTACGCCCTCCACGGCGACGCGCACCCTGCCGTCGTCGTTGCGGACACGGGCGCGGCGCACCTCGCCGTCGCGCGGGTCGGCGCGGCCCGCCCGGCGCGCCGTGTCCCCGGCCGCCTGCCGCCAGACCTGACCCGCCCCGTCCCACTGCACCTGCACCACACAGGGGTCGCCGACGGCCAGCTTCCCGCCGTCGTCGGCGGCCAGCGGCGACCCGGTGCCCCAGTTGATCCGTACCCCGGTGATCGGTACCCCGGCCGGTGCGCCGTCGCGCGCGCAGACCACGCCCAGGACGGTCCGGGGCTGCGGGCTGCTCCGCCAGGTCTCGAGCCGCGCCTGTCGTGCGTCCGGAACGAGGGTGCTGAGATCCGTGGACTCCAGTTTCCAGGGGCCGAGGTCGGACCACGGCTCGCCGGTCCGGTGCCGCATGCCCTGGGCGACGACCAGCCGGGGGTCCGCCCGCTCGTCCCCGGGACGGCCCGGCAGGCTCAGCGCGTACCGCTCCCACGACCGTACGAAGGTGTCCCCCAGGGTCTTCCCGGGGTCGGACGTCAGTTTCATGGTGGCCGCCGCGGCGACGAACGCGCGGACCTGCGCGTCGATCTGCGCACGGGCCAGCCGCCCGTCGATCACCTCCCACGGCCCGGTCGTCGGCTCGGGGGCCCGCTGCGCGTGCCAGTGACGGCGGCGGATCGCGTCCAGGGCCTGTTCCCGCAGCCGGTTCATGCCTTCCGGCGGCAACGGCCGCGCGGCCCCTGCGTCGTCATCGGGACCGGGCCTCAACGCCTCTTCCGACAGCAGGAGTTGGTAGTAGCGCGGCGCTTCGGCACTGAAGGCCACGACGCTTGCGACGACCCGTTCCAGGACGCGTCGGACCCGGTCCTGGGCGGCCACGCCCCGGTCCGGTGTCCGGAACATGTCCAGGGCCGCCTTGCGGATGAAACGGCCCAGTTGGTTGCGGTGGGTGACGCTGTCCATGAGCCGGTGCCAGGAAGTGAGCCACAGCTCGCCGCCGTCGATGGCGTCCGGCTGCTCCGCGTTCAGCAGGGCAGCCACCCTGAGCGTCTGCAGGGTCAGCGGGACGGCGCCGATGTCGGAGAGGAACGGCTCGAACGGCTTCCGATAGCTCTCCCACTCCTTCGGGTCGAGCGGGTCGGGGACGAGCAGGTCGACCCGCCCCTGGTACTGCTGCCATGTCTGCGCGTCGTAGCGGTCGGCGACGAGCAGCTCGTTCAGACCGAGTCCAGGCGATACCGCCGCGCCCTTCCGCTCGGCGTACTCCCGCTTCCCCCGGTTGCGCTCGATGAGCTGCGCCAGCCGGGATTCCGTCAGCCAGTCCCGGTCGATCTCGGCGAGGGCCGCCGTGCCGAGGTCCGGCGTGAAGTACTCGCCCAGCGACGTCAGGAACGGCTTGGTGGACGCGTACGTCTGCCAGACGGCGCTGTTGCCCTCCCTGAGTGCCTTCTCCGCGTTGGCCGCGTCCTCCACCCGGTCGAGGGGCAGGAGCCGGTCGACGGCCGTCGTCAGCACCCGGCGGGCGTGCGGCACGCTGCCGTCGAGCCAGTGCGGCCCGTGGGCCTCGTCGGTGCCGGTGAGCCGGGCACCGGCCGCGGACTCCCTGATCCAGTCCTGTGCGCCGTTGAACGCGGGGCGTGAGAACAACTGGTACCACTGGCCCTTGTCCTGGGCCGCGCTCACGTCGCCGGGGCCTTTGATCAGGAAGTCAGCGAGCACCGACACGGGGATCTCGGGGTGCAGGCCCCGCCCGGCGCGTCCCACGGTGAGATGGCCGTGCAGGACCAGCGCGGCCAGGCGGACGTCCACCGTCAGGTCGTCCGGACGGGACTGGGTGCGCAGGGAGCTGAGGAAGAACCGGCAACTGGAGTCGGTGAAGACGTCCTTGACGTGGAACAGGAACGCCACGGCCGGGTCGGTCGGCCGCTGCCCGGCGGGGTCCGCGGCCGGGACCGCATCGTGGGCCTCGCGCAGGAGCCGCACCGCGACCGGGGCCAGCGCGGTGACGCGCAGCAGGTCGAGGTGGTCCCAGTTCCGGTACCAGGTGGGCGGGGCCTGCTCCTTGCCCTTGAGGGAGAAGCGGTTGTCGGCCCGCCACATCCAGGGCGAGCACACCACGTGCGGGGGAAGGCCGTCGGGATCGTCGCGACCGGTGACCGAGGGCGCGCCGCCGGGCCGGTAGGGCTTGCGCACCATCGTGCCGATCCAGTCGACGGCCGTCTGCCGCTCGGAGTCGGTCGCCTCGGCGGTCGGCAGGACGGCCAGCGCGCCGCCGGACAGGGTCCGCTTCTCGTACCTGGCGGGCGCGCCCCACCAGCGCGCGGCCGACGCCAGCGCCTGCACGGGCGCTTCCTCGGCGAACAGTTCCCAGAGGACCAGTTGCCACAGGGCGGTGCGCATCCGCGCGTCCGCGATGCCGGCCGACCCGCAGCCGAGCCGGGTCAGCACCTCCCTGCCGCGCGTCCCGCCGCCGCGTCTCTCCCCGGCCCAGCCGCGCAGGAGCAGGCCGGTGCCCAACTCGGTCTCGAACCGCTGGGCGAGGTCTTCCAGGTCCCGCAGGTCGTCGGCGGACGCGTTGTCCCCGTCATGAGCGTCATGAGCGTCATGGGAGTCATGGGAGTCATGGGAGTCATGGGCGCGGGCGCGGAACCAGGAGCGGGCGGCGGCCGTCAGCAGATCGGGTTCGAGGTCCGCCGAGCCCTGTCCCGCGTGCCACACGGCCGTGCGTACGGTGTCGTCGGCCTCCTCGGGGGAGGCGGACAGGACGGCGTCGACGGCGACGAGCAGCGGCAGCCGTCCCAGCCGGTTCGCCAGCGCGTCGGTGACGACCTCGGGGCGGTCGTCCCCCACGCACAACTTGGCCGCGTCGCCCGGGTCCTGCGCCACGGCGGCCACCAGGAGGGTGAGCGCCAGAGTCTGGCGCACGGCGTCGCCGAGATCCTGGTACGGGATCGCCTCGGTGGGCACGGACGAGGCCCGCTGGCCACAGTCGCGCAGCAGTTCGGCGACCCGCTCGACGTACCCGGGGTGGGAGGAGCCGTCCAGGGCGTCCTTCAGCAGGTCGCTCAACGTCTGCCGCCGCGCGGGGTCGGCGGGCGCGGCCCACTCGACGAGTCCGTCACAGAGCCGGGTGGCCATGGCCAGCGCACCCACTCCGAACGTACTCACACCGAACGCACCCCCACCGGACTCGGCCCCACCGGGCTCAGCACCGTCATGCTCGGGTCCACCGTGCTCGGCAGCCCCGTGCTCGGCAGCCCCGTGCTCGGGTCGTCTGGCCGCCGCGAGGACGTGCGCGAGTCCGTGCAGCCGCAGCGAGGGCTCACACTCCGTCAGTTTCTCGACGGCGGCGGACAGTTGATGCTCGTCGCTCTTCTTCGAGCGCAGGATCTCGAGGATGTCGAGGTAGTCGGCGCTCTGCCGGATGGTGAGACCGAGACAGGAACAGAGGTACCAGGCAGCGAGCACGGGCTCTCCTCGTGTGTCGATGAGGGGTGGTGAAGGTGGGGCGCGATGAACAGGTGCGGGTCAGGATCGGACGGGAGGGCCGGAGGGCGGGTCGAGGGGCGGGTGCGGGGTGAAGAGTGCGCGGCGCAGGCCCTCGGCGAAGCGGAGGTTGTCGCCGTCGGGTTCGGCGGGTTTCTCGTGGAGGCCGACGGCTCGCCGCATCCACTCCGCGGGTTCACTCCCCAGCAGCTTCACGGACGCCCGCTCCAGCGGCCGGGACGCGAGCGCCGCCCAGCCTGCGGGGGACAGCCGACCGTGCGGGAACTGCCCGCCGACGGGCGCTAATTGACGTATCGTCAGGAAACGGCCGACGCCGGCCCGGAGCGCCATGTCCGCGGCTTCGTAGGTATCGAGGCCGAGCAGGAACTCCTGGTCGGCCGCTCTGCCGTCGGCCGTGTCACGGCCCTTGGGCGCGGATCGCAGATACTCCAGCACCCGGCGCAGCTCCCGGGAGACCTGACCGTCCCAGACCGGCCGCGGGACGGCCCGGGCGGGATCGTCCCCGCGTCGCAGGAGCCCCAGCACGACGCGGGTCCGCACCGGCTCGGGGAACAGGGCGGGCGGCAGCCACAGCGGGTCCACCGGCCTGGCGCCCGCGGCGAGTTCGCCTGCCTCGGCCGGCCCGGCGAGTTCGCCCCTCGACGCGGGAAGCCCTTCCGCGGCGGCCAGCCAGACGTCCAGGTGATCGTCCCGGGTGGCCGCGGCGGCCAGGGAGGCGTAGCGCTCCTCGTCGTCGTCCCGCTCCAGCGCGAGAACTCTGAGCAGGGCCTCTATCTCGGGTCGGGTGCCGACCCGGAACAACTCGGCCGCCAGGAACTCCGGTTCCCTCAGCAGAGCAGATCCCTCCTCGTCCTCCTCCAACTCCTGAATGACCCGCCTCGCGTCGTTCAACCGCCGCTCGGCCAGGGCCGGTTGATCCCGCTTTCGCTTGTAGCGGTCGACCCTGTCGCGGACCGCCAGGCGACCGGCGGTGCCGGCCGTCGAGCCGCCCGCCGCCGGACCGGGCTCCGTGGGGGGCTGCCAGGCGGTGTCCCCCCATCGCACCCGGGTCAGCACCGCAGGTGCGATCACCGAGCCGTCGTCCCGCGCGGGCAGCGACCCGGCCGCCTCTTCGGCGGCGCTGAGCAGGGCTTCCTCGTCGTCCCCTCTGATGTGCAGGACCATGGCCGCGCCGGGAAGCAGCGAGGCGATCGCCCGCATGAGGTCCACCGCGGGGCGGACGGCGCCCGGAGCGCAGCCGCGGGGTGCGTCCCAGCACACCTCGAACCCCATCGAGGAACCGTCGGGCTGCGCTTTCAGGTGCGCGCTCCAGCCGTACGGGCGGGAGACCAGGAGGTTGAGGGCGTCCGAGGAGCCCGGGAGCTCGCCGCCGTCCCTGTGCAGCACCTCGTACCACTGCCTCCGGGGTAACAGCGCGGTCCCGGCGGCCGTCTGCTGGCCGAGGGCGGCCGGCCGCCCGTGCGGTTTGGTGACTGGGGACAGCGGGCCGTACTCGACGAGGTGGAGTTCGTCGGCGAGCCGGGTGCCGGGCCGGTCGGCCAGGACGCCGCGGATCGGGCCCCGGTCGAGGCCCCAGAGGACGTCGAGCCGGCACGGACCCTTGTCGTATACGAGCCCGCCCGCCATGGCCCGCTCCCGCGACACGACGGGAAACGCCGCGAGTTCCTCTCGGGCCACGACCGGCGCCGGTGGCCGGAACCGGGCGTCCGGCACGGACGCGGAGGTGTGCAGTACGGGGAGCCAGCCGGACTTCGGTACGGCGGCGCGGGCCCGGGCCAGCGCGTTCTCCACGGAGTCGCCGTCGTGCAGCCCGGCCAGGAACTCACGGGTCAGCTCGGCCGCCACCTTGTCGTCGACCAGGCCGCGCATCCCGATCACCCACGGCACTCCGCCGTCGACGAGCGTCCCGGCCACGCTGCTCCAACCACTGGCCGTGTCCGCGACGGCGGCGCCGCTCTCCGTGGCCGTGGCCGTAGCCGTAGCCGTAGCCGTAGCCGTGTGGCATGCGGCGAGGACGGCGACCTGCACGTTCGCCTCGCGAAGTGTGTCGGCGAGGTCGGCCGAGGTCATCAGTCGCAGATCCTCCCGGCCGTCGGGGCCGGTGACCAGGATGCCGTCGGCGGTGCCGTGGCCGCCGAACACGAACGCCCAGGCGCGCGTGGCGAGGGCTGCGCACAACTGGTCGCGGCTGATGGGGTCTTGGGGCACGACCGGCTCGAACCGGGTGCCCTGGAGCCGACCGGCCGCCTGGAGGGCGCTGACCGCGGAGACGTGCCCTCCGGCACCGGGCTCCCCGGTCAGGAGTCCGAAGCGCCCGTGGCGGTCGAAGACGTCCAGCGCGGTGGCCACGACCACCGGCCCCTTGGCCTCGCGCGCGAATGCCTCCGCTTCCGCCGGAAGGAAGGAGTCGACACGTCTGCGGGCCACGGAGACCGTCTCGTGGCGGTACAGGAACTGCCATTCCGGTCCGGCGCCCGTGGTGTTCACGTTCACGACGCTGATCTCCCAGGGGACGGAGGCCAGTTCGGGGTCGGTGGTCTCGATGCACAGCCGGACTCCGGCCCGCCGCTGACGGGCGTCCTCCAGAGCGGTCCGGAAGCGGGCGTCGACGACCGCCCTGGGAAGCAGCGCGTCCCCCATGCCACGCGCTACGAGGGATTCGGTGGTGCCGCGTTGATCGAACTCCGCGGCGAACCGCCGTACGCGGTCGAGGTGAAGAGACCTGCCGGGGACCTGGACGCCGGCCTCCACCGCGTGCACGTCGAACCAGACCCGCCCGGAGCCGTCCCCCGCCACATCGGTTTCTCCGGCCTCCCCGGTGCCGTCCGTCGGGGACGTCCTCCTGACCAGTCGAACGGTGAAGTCCCGGTACTCACAAGGCCTGTTCTGCCCGACCACCGTGCCGTGCTCCCTTGCCCGGGCCCCAGGCCCGGACGTCTTCGGACGACCGAGGCGAGGCGTGCTCTCGTCCCCCACATTACGTACCGATGAACAGATTTGTGCGAGAAAAGGGACACCTTGACAGGACTGAGACTGGCAGGATGGGCGGGCTCCCTGAGCCAGCCGTATCCGGAGGTGTCGCAATCGTGCGTTCCAGCCGTTCCGATTCCGGAGGTCCCGCCTTTCCCGGCCTGCCGCGCACCGTCACCGACGTGCGGGTCCGAGCCGCCCTCCGCGGCCCCGGGTGGCACGAGGTCTCCGACGGGACCCGAGCCGCCCTCACCGAGTTCTACGACCGCGCCGCCGGTCTCGACCACGAGGAGTTCGACGAGCGCCTCGAGGAACTCGTCGGCACGCACGTCGACCTCCAGGATCTCGTGAACCAGGGCGAGTTGGACGAGACCCATGGACGGCGAGGGGTCGACATGCCGACCGAGTCGGACCCGGGGGCCGCCGCACTCCCGGACCCGTTCGGCACCCCGGCCGCCCAACTGCCGCCCCAACCGCAGCCGGGCGACGGAAATCCGCCCCCGGCCACCGGCAACGGCGGTTCGACGGGCGGCGGCGGGACCGGCTGACCATGCCGACCAGTGTCGTCGCGCTCGTCGTGCTGCTCGTCTCCGCCGCACCCGGGTACGTCTACGTCCGTATCGTCGAGGTGCGTCGGCCCCGGCGCCGGCGCACCTCACTCCTGGAACTCGTCGACCTGGTCTGCGTGGGCGCCGTGGGCAGCGCCGCGGGGACGCTGGTGGTGCTGCTGACGGCGCCGCACTGGACGGCGCTGCTGCCGCTCGAAGGGCTGCTGAAAGGCTCCTCCTATCTGACCGTCCACCCCTGGCAGGCCGTCTGGTCGGGCGTTCTGGCGTTCACGATCAGCCTGGTGGGCGCGGTGTCGGCCGGGGTGGTCGTCGCGCGGTACGGGGGCACGGCGGTCCGGCACACCCCGTACCCGCCGTTGCGCAAGGCCGTCGAGCTGACCCCGCCGGGGCATTCCCTGTGGCTGGCGGTCGAGTTGACCGACGGACGGTTGTGGGAGGGCAAGCTGCTGAGCATGGACGGCGACCGCGACGTGCTCGGCGAGGGCGACCTCGTACTCCAGTGGCCGCTGGCGCTCACCGAGCCCGGCAAGGCGAGGGTCCGCCACCGGGCCCGGTTCGTGGCGATCCCCGGCCCGCAGATCGTCCTCGTCTACGGATCCGACCTGCCACCCCAGCCACCCGCACCCGCACCGGCACCCGCACCGGCACCGGCACCCGCACCCGCACCCGCACCCGCACCCGCACCGACCACTACCCCAGGGCCGGTCGCCGACGGCACACCGGCCAGTCCTCTCACGTGACCGGTGCCTGCCACAGGGGGTTGAAAATCTACCAATCAAAGAATTTCATGGCCAGGGTGACCGCACCGCACCACCGCCTTCGTCACCACCGCACACCGGAGGGCCGCCCATGACCACCAACATCAATCCGGTCATCCCCGGCTTCTATCCGGACCCGTCCGTCTGCCGTGTCGGCGAGGACTACTACCTGGTGAACTCCAGTTTCGAGTACTTCCCCGGGGTCCCGGTCTTCCACAGCCGCGACCTCGTGCGCTGGGAGCAGATCGGGAACGTCCTGGACCGGCCGAGCCAGTTCACCGTGGGCCTGGGCCGGGAGGGTGCCAGCGCGGGCATCTACGCGCCCACCATCCGCCACCACGACGGCGAGTTCTGGATGGTGACGACGAACCGGGAGGACGTGATGAAGGGCCACCTGATCGTCCGGGCGAGCGACCCCGCGGGCGAGTGGAGCGAGCCCGTGCACACCTCGGGCGCGATCGGCATCTACCCCGACCTCGCCTGGGACGAGGCCGGCACCTGCTACCTGACCTGGGCGTTCCCGGGAGCCATCAGTCAGGCCGTCGTCGACCCGGCGACCGGCAAGCTGCTCTCCGAGCCGCGCGTCATCTGGAACGGCACCGGTATGGCCCACCCGGAGGGCCCGCACCTGTTCCGGCGCGGCGAGTACTGGTACCTCCTGGTCGCCGAAGGCGGCACCGGTCCCGGTCACGGGATCTGCGTCGCGCGCTCGGACTCCCCGTCCGGCCCGTGGGAGCCGCACCCGGCCAACCCGATCCTCTCCCACCGCAGCACCTCGCACCCGGTGCAGAACACCGGCCACGGCGACTTCGTCGAGTTGCCCGACGGCTCCTGGGCGATGGTGCACCTGGGGGTACGGCCGCGCGGATCGTTCCCCGCGGCGCACGTCAACGGCCGCGAGACGTTCCTCACCGGCGTGGACTGGGCCGACGGCTGGCCCGTGATCGTCGAGGACCGGTACGACGTCCCGCAGGCGCCCACCGCCTTCACCGACGACTTCGAGACCTCGGACGGCTCGGACGCCGGGCGGCTCCACCCGCGCTGGATCGCGCCGGGCACCGACCCCCGCTCCTTCGCCGTGCCCGTCCCGGGCGGGGGCCTGCGTCTGTCGGCCGGGCGGGCGCCCGGGGCGCGGGACGCCGAGCGGCTGCTCGCGGTCCGGGCCCGTGACTCGTCCTGGACCGCGACCGCCACCGTGCCGCAGGGCGACGCGGCCCTCGTCGTGCGGATCGACGACGCCCACTGGGCGGCCGTGCAGCGCCAGGGCACCACCGTGTCGGCGCGTGCGGTCGTCGGCCCGTTCGACCAGGTGCTGGCCACCGCCGAGGGCGTCCCGGCGGACCACCCGCTCGCCCTGCGTTCCGTCGCGAACACCGAGCAGTACAGCTTCGCCAAGGGACCCGACGACCTCCACCTCGGCCACCTCGTCGACGGCGAGTTCCGTACGCTCGCCACGATCGACGGGCGCTACCTCACGACCGAGGTCGCCGGCGGCTTCACCGGCCGGGTGATCGGCGTCGAGGCCCTGGGCACGGACGCCCTGCTCACCCGCTTCACCTACGCCCCCGACCCGGACCCGGTGCCGGCGACCCGGATGCCGGTGTCACCGCCCGCCGACTCCTGAGGTGAGCGCAGGCCGTGAGCTCGGGTCCTGCGGTCAGTCGCCGGCCGGCTTCGTCTCCGGCCCGGGATCCGCCACAGGCACCAGCATCCGCGTGAACGTCTCGGCGATCGCGGCGATGTCCACCGTGGGGTCGTGCATCCACTGGATCTGGAGGCCGTCCAGTACCGCGAGCAGTGTCCTGGCCAGGTGCTCGGCCGGTTCGTCGGCGCGGATGCCGCCGGTTCGCTGCTGTTCCTCGAAGTCCTGCGTGACCTCGGCGGCGATGGTGCGGTAGCGGTCGCGGAAGTAGCTGTGCGCGGGGCTCTCCGGATCGGTGGCCGCCGCCGACAGCGTGACGTACAGCTTGGCCAGCCCGGGGTGACCGGTGGTGTGCCGGGCGCTGGCCGCCATGCTCTCGACCATGTTCTCGCTCCGGGCGGCGCCGCCGGCGGTCGCCTTGCCCAACACGTCGCGCCGCTCCAGCACCGCGAGCAACAGGTCGTCGCGGGTGGGGAAGTAGTACGTCAGCGCGGGCTGCGTCACCCCGACGCGGTCGGCGATGTCCTGGAGGGACGCGCGTTCGCCGTGCTCGTCGATGGCCTCGTAGGCGGCCTGGAGGATCTGTTCCCGTCGCTCGGCGCTCTTGCGGTAGGGGCCGCGCGGCTTTCGCTGGTTCGTCACCCGTCAGACCGTACTTCACGCCGTACGTGCGCAAGACGGCGTACGGCCTGGGCTGTTGTGGGAATCGGCCATCGCTGACCGCCCGTCGCCGGCACCGTCACCGTCGCCGCGCAGGGGAGCGCGTCGGCGGCGAGTCCGGCCAGGACGGTGACGTCGCCGGGCTCGATGCCGCGACGTCCGTCGGCCAGGGTGTAGTGGAGCCGCTCCACGGGCTTCCAGGACGAGGGTCCGGGTCTCCCCCGCCCCGAGGGCGACGCGTTCGAACGCGATGAGCTGCCGCACCGGACGGACCACCGAGCGCGCCGATCCCGAACGGCGAGACCTCGCGGACGGCGTCCTGGATCCGCGCGAGCAGTCCGCGCAAGCTGTCGGCGTCGTGGCCCAGGAACCAGGCCAGGGACAGGTGCCCCACGCCGTGCGGACGCAGCTCCTTGACGCGCCGCGGTTCGACGCCGGGACCGGTGTCCGACCGGGTGAGCACGTCGGTGGCGCTCAGGCCGGCGAGCTGGGCGGCCTTCTGCTCCAACGTGAGCCGGGAGACCAGCTTCCCGATCCCGTCGGGGGTCCATTCACCAGTGGCCATGTCAGATTCCTTCGCTCGGCGACAGGTGCTCTTCGGCTGCTCGGCCGCTGTTCGGCTGCTGCTCGGCCGCTATTCGACGGTGACGACGACGTCGACCGGTTCGCAGCCCTCGGCCGTCGCGGTGAGGCGGATCTTTCCGGGCCCGGTGGGGCGCAGGACGGCCAGCGCGCGGCCCTCGTACGTGAGGCGTTCCGTGCTGCCGAACGGCTCCTCGGTCCACGGGTCCGCGCTGCCGAGGCCGAGCAGGACGCCGGCGCCGGAGACCTCGACACGCACCGGGCGGTCGGCCGAGGTGTGCAGGGTGCCGTCCGCGTCCACCAGGGCGAGGGTCACGTACGCGAGGTCGCCGCCGCCCGCCTCGATCACCGGGCGTTCGGCCTCGGCACGCAGCCCCACCGGGCCGGTCGCCGAACGCAGCGCGTGGCGGCCGGTCTCGACGCCGTCGCGATAGGCGACGGCGAGGAGTTCGCCGGGCTCGTACACCGTGTCGAACTCGGTGCGGAAGCGGTGGTCCTCGCCCACCGGTTGACGCCCCGACGAGCCTCCGTTGACTAGGAGTTCGACCTCGTCGGCGTCGCCGTAGACCTCGATCGCGACCGGTGCGCCCTCGAAGCCGGGCCAGGTCCAGCCGGCGATCGAGTCGCTCCAGGCCCATGGCGTCCCGGCGGCGGCCTTGCCGTGGTGTTCGGGGCGGCGGACCGCGATGTACGGCTCGGCCCGCAGGCCGAAGACGATCTCCCGGTAGTAGGAGGCGGGGCGGCGATGGCCGGTGATGTCGAGGTCGCCGCAGCCCGCGACCAGGTAGGGGTAGGGGGCGGTGTGGGAGGGCGCGGGTGTGGCGGGGGTGACGTACTGGGGGCGGCCGATGCCGACCTCGCCGAGGTAGTCCCAGCCGGTCCAGGTGAAGTCGCCGATGACATGGCCGTGTTGCTCGACCAGCCGCCAGTTGCCGTCGACGCGGGTGGGGAAGGTCTCGGTGCCGAGGATGATCCGGTTGGGGAACAGGTCGCGGTCCAGGACGTAGCGGGCCTCGGCGTAGTTCATGCCGGCGACGTCGAGCACGGCGAAGGACTCGGCCGTCTTCTGTGTGACGAGGTCGGAGGCGCTGATCGCGTTCATCATGTCCCCGGCGTCGGCCATGAAGGTGTTGATGCCCTTCTGCTCACCCTCACCCGCGTCCGCCGCCTTGTCCTGCGGCTGCTGCTGCATCAGGGCGCCCAGTTCGGACATGACGGCCAGCAGGCCGTTCACCGCGTTGGTGACGTAGCGCGTCGGGTCCAGGGAACGGACCTTCTCGGCGAGCCTGCGGCCCCACGCGGCGCCGAAGGGCGAGCCGGTCTCGGGGATCTCGTTGCCGATCGAGTACATGATGACGCTGGGGTGGTTGACGTCCTTGGCGACCATCGCCTCGATGTCGCGCTCCCACCACTCGGGGAAGTTCAGGCTGTAGTCGAACTCGGACTTGCCGGAGGTCCACACGTCGAACGCCTCGTCGACGACGAGCATGCCGAGGCGGTCGCAGGCGTCCAGCATCGGCTTGCTCATCGGCTGGTGGGACATGCGGATCGCGTTGAATCCGGCGTCCTTGAGGAGTTCGACGCGGCGTTCCTCGGCCCGGGCCCAGGTCGCCGCGCCGAGGATCCCGTTGTCGTGGTGGATGCAGGCGCCGCGCAGCTTGACGGTCTCGCCGTTGACGCGCAGGCCGTGCTCGGGGTCGAGTCGCAGGGTTCGGATGCCGAAGGTGACCTGCTCCTCGTCCACCTCGCCCAGGGCGACCCGGCAGCCGTAGAGGTGCGGCGCCTCGGGGCTCCACCGGGCCGGGGAGGGGACGTAGAGGCGCTGGCGGACGGTCGCCGGCTCGCCGGGGAGCACCGTCACCCGCGACACGTCGCTCGCGACGACCGCCCCGGACGCGTCCCGCAGCTCGGTGACGACGGGGAGCGTGCGGACCTCGATCGAGTCGTTGACGACCTCCGTGGCGACCTCGACGACCGCGCGCGAGGCGTCGACGTCGGGGGTGGTGATCCGCACGCCGTCGGGCACGATCCGCACCACCTCGCCGACGAGCAGCCAGGTGTCGCGGTAGATGCCCGCGCCGGTGTACCAGCGGGAGTCACGGTGGGCGCGGGCCTCGACGCGGATCTCGTTGTCCTCGCCGAAGCGCAGGAAGCGGTCGGCGTCTATGCGGAACTGCGAGTAGCCGTACGGCCGTTGGCCCGCGTAGTCGCCGTTGATGTACACGGTCGCGTCGCGGTACACGCCCTCGAACTCGACGAAGACGCGCCGGCCCCGGTACTCCTCGGGGACGGCGAAGGTCTTGCGGTACTCGAAGACGCCGCCGGGGAAGTACGCGCCCGCCGCGCCGTCCATCGTGACCTCGCCGTCCGGGGCGGCCCGCCGTTGCTCGATCATCGCGTCGTGCGGCAGCGTCACCGGCCGGAAGGGGACCACATGACCGGACAGTTCGGCGAAGGGGTTGACCTTGGGCCGGACCTGCCAGGCGTCGTTGAAGGACGTGCGGATCATGTGGACTCCATGAGTAGTCGGCTCGCCGACACCGCCCCGAGTGACCGCGATGCTTCGGCCATCCAAAATCTACCATCCACAAAAATTGGCGGCCAGAGTCGCCGCCAGGCGTCAGTGGGACTCCCGGCTGACCTCCGAGCCGCTGGAGCCGATCAGGAAGTCCAGGTCGGCGCCCGTGTCGGCCTGGAGGACGTGGTCGACGTAGAGGCGTTCCCAGCCGCGCCGGGGGGCGGCGTAGCCGGTGACGGTGGCCTCGCCGGGGGTTCGGCGGGCGAGTTCGTCCTGCGGGACGTCGACGTCGATGCGGCGGGCCGCGACGTCGAGGGTGATGAAGTCCCCGGTCCGCACCAGCGCGAGGGGGCCGCCGGCCGCGGCTTCCGGGGCGACGTGCAGGACCACGGTGCCGTAGGCGGTGCCGCTCATCCGGCCGTCGCAGACGCGGACCATGTCCCGGACGCCCTGTTCGAGCAGCTTCTTGGGCAGCGGCATGTTGGCGACCTCGGGCATGCCCGGGTAGCCCCTGGGGCCGCAGCCGCGCAGGACGAGGACCGAGTCGGCGTCGACGTCGAGTCCGGGGTCGTCGACGCGGGCGTGGAAGTCCTCGACCGAGTCGAAGACGACCGCCCGGCCCCGGTGGCTGAGCAGGTGCGGCGAGGCCGCCGCGGGCTTGATGAGCGCCCCGTCGGGTGCGAGGTTGCCGCGCAGGACGGCGATGCCGCCCTCGGCGACCAGCGGCTCGGCGCGGGTGCGGATGACCTCGCCGTCCCAGATCGGGGCGTCGTCGAGCGAGTCGACCAGGGGCGTGCCGGTCACGGTCAGCGCGTCGGGGTCGAGCAGGTCACGGACCTCTCGCAGGACGGCGAGCAGCCCGCCGGCGCGGTGGAAGTCCTCCATGAGGAAGCGGCCGGCCGGCTGGAGGTCCACCAGGACCGGTACCCGGGAGCCGACGCGGTCGAAGTCGTCGAGCGTCAGGTCGACGCCGAGCCGGCCGGCGATCGCCAGCAGGTGGACGACCGCGTTGGTGGAGCCGCCGATGGCGGCCAGCGCCACGATCGCGTTGTGGAAGGACGCCTTGGTCAGGAAGGTCCCCGGCCGCCGGTCCGCGGCGACCATGTCCACCGCGAGCCGGCCGGTGTGGTGCGCGGCGGCCGGCAGGCGGCTGTCGGGGGCCGGGGTCCCGGCCACCCCGGGGACGACCGTGCCCAGCGCCTCGGCGACCAGCGCCATCGTCGAGGCGGTGCCCATGGTGTTGCAGTGCCCGCGGCTGCGGATCATCGCCGACTCGGACCGGGTGAACTGTTCCTGGGAGAGCGTGCCGGCCCGGACCTCCTCCGACAGCCGCCACACGTCGGTGCCGCAGCCCAGCGGCGTGCCGCGGAAGGTCCCGGTGAGCATCGGGCCGCCGGGCAGGACCACGGCCGGCAGATCCACCGAGGCGGCGGCCATGAGCAGCGAGGGGATCGTCTTGTCGCAGCCGCCCAGCAGGACCACGCCGTCGACGGGGTTGGCCCGCAGCATCTCCTCCGTGGCCATCGCGGCCATGTTCCGCCAGAGCATGGCCGTGGGCCGTACCTGCGTCTCGCCCAGCGACACCACGGGCAGGTCCAGCGGGATGCCGCCCGCCTCGTACACGCCGTTGCGGACGGAGGCCGCGACCTCGTTGAGATGCGCGTTGCAGGGAGTCAGGTCCGAGGCGGTGTTGGCGATGGCGATCTGCGGCCGGCCGGTGAAGGCGTCGTCCGGCACGCCCCGTCGCATCCACGCCCGGTGGATGTAGGCGTTGCGGTCCTGACCCGCGTACCACTGTGCGCTGCGGAGCCCCATCCCGGAACCTCTTCCAATAATCGGTACGCCGATCTAAAGTCTGGAACGCGATGGAGCATACGCAGACGGACGACGGACCGACAGACGGCGAGTCGGCACACCACGGAACGGCACACCACGGTTCGGCAGACCACGGTTCGCCGGACGCCCGGTCGGCAGGCCCCGGCGAGGACGGCACGGCCGGCGCCGAGGGCGGCCGGCTCGTGGGCTCGGACCGGGTGCTCGCGGTCCTCAGGGAGCTCGCCCGGTATCCCGACGGCGTGGGCCTCGAGGAGCTGACCCGGGCGATGGGCAGCCCCAAGCCGACCGTGCACCGGGCGCTCGGCGCGCTGCGCCGCGCCGGTCTGGCCGACCAGGACACGCGCGGCCACTACGTGCTCGGCGACGAGTTCCTGCGCATGGCCTTCGCCCACCACGAGGCCCGGCCCGAGCACGTCCGGGTGCGCCCGGTGCTGGAGGCGCTGGCCCGCCGGTTCGGCGAGACCGCGCACTACGCGGTGCTCGACAGCCGTCTCGACGGGCGTCTCGACGACCGTGAAGTGGTCTACCGCGCCAAGGTCGACCCGCCCACGGGCGCCGTCCGGCTGACGTCGACGATCGGCGGCCGCAACCCCGCCCACTCCACCGCCGTCGGCAAACTGCTGCTCGCCCGGCGGCTGGGCTCCCTGGCGGAGGTCGAGGCGTGGATCGGCGGCTCCCCCCTGGAGCGCCGGACGCCACGGACGCTGTGCACGGCCGCCGACCTGCACCGCGAGCTGACGGCCACCCGGCTGCGGGACCACGGCGTCGACGACCAGGAGACCGAGACCGGAGTCAACTGCCTCGCCGTACCCGTGTACCTGACCTCACCGACGACCCCCTCCGGAGCCGTGAGCATCAGCGCCCTGGCCTACCGGACGCCGCTGTCGACCCTGGTCGACGCCCTCGACGAGATCCGCGCCCTCCTCGGCCCGTTGGGCGCACCACTGCCCTGATCCCTTGCCACTCCCCGACACCGCCCCCGCGTCACCGACCCTGTGTCACCGACCCCGTGTCACCGCCCCCTGCGAACCCTGGAGAAAGACCCGTGTACCTCATGCGTATCGGCGCCCCCGGCGCCGAGAAGCCCGTTGCCCGTATCGACGACGAGACGTACGTCGACCTCTCCGACGTCGTCATGGACTTCGACGAGGCGTTCTTCGGCACGGGCGGCGTCGACCGGGTGCGCCCGATCGTGGCCAGGCGGGTGGCGGAGGGCCGGGTGGCCCTGTTCGCCGGGGAGCGCGTCGGCGCCCCCATCGCCCGCCCGCACCAGATCCTGTGCATCGGGCTGAACTACCGCGACCACGCGGCCGAGAGCGGCATGCCGGTGCCCGACGAGCCGATCCTGTTCACCAAGTCGCCCAACACCCTCGTCGGCCCGAACGACGACGTGCGCATCCCGCGCGGGTCCACCAAACCCGACTGGGAGGTGGAGCTCGGCATCGTGATCGGCAAGCGCACCAGCTACCTGGACGACGTGGCGCAGGCGCGCGACGCCATCGCCGGGTACGTGGTCGTCAACGACGTCAGTGAGCGCGCCTTCCAGTTGGAACGCGGTGGGCAGTGGTCCAAGGGCAAGTCCGCCGAGACCTTCAACCCGGCCGGTCCGTGGCTCGCGACCGCCGACGAGATCGACGACGTCCTCGCACTCGACATGTGGCTGGACGTCAACGGGGTGCGCCGGCAGACCGGCAGCACCAAGACGATGGTCTTCGACCCGTACTTCATCGTGCACTACCTGAGCCAGTTCCTCGTCCTGGAGCCCGGCGACCTGATCAACACCGGCACGCCGCCCGGCGTCGGCATGGGCCTCAACCCGCCCGTGTGGCTCCAGCCCGGTGACGTGATGGAACTGGGCATCAGGCACCTCGGCACCCAGCGTCAGCACGTGCTCGCCCCCCGGTGAGCACCCGCCTCATGCGCGCGTTCGTACTGACCGCCCCCGGCGCGTACCAGGTGCGGGATCTCCCGGCGCCGGTGGCCGGCGCCGGGGAGGTCGTCGTCGACGTCGAGCGGGTCGGCGTGTGCGGCACCGACATGGAGTTCTACACCGGCGCGATGGCCTACCTCCACCAGGGCCACTCGTCCTATCCGATGCGGCCGGGCCACGAGTGGTCCGGCCGCGTGGCCGCCGTCGGCGCGGGCGTCGACCCCGGCTGGCTCGGCCGCCGCGTCATGGGCGACACGATGCTCGGCTGCGGTGCCTGCCGCCGCTGCCTGCGGGGCCGCCGGCACGTGTGCGAGGAGCGGCAGGAGGTCGGCATCCGCGGGGCGCGGGCCGGGGCGCTGGCGGAGCAACTCGCGGTGCCGGCCGCCTCGTTGCACGCGCTGCCCGCCTCCGTCGACGCGGTGCTCGGCGCGCTCGTGGAGCCGGGCGGCAACGCCCTGCGCGCCGCGCAGGCCGCCGCGCCGTACCCCGGGGACCGCGCCCTGGTGCTGGGGCCGGGGACGATCGGCCTGCTGGTCGCGATGTTCCTGCGGGCCGCCGGCGCCGAGGTGCACCTGATGGGCGCCACGGACGACTCCCTGGCCTTCGCCCGCGGTCTGGGCTTCGACCACGTGTGGACCGGGGCTTCCGTCCCGGACCTGCCGTACGACGCCGTCGTCGACGCCTCCAACGCCGCCCATCTGCCGGGCAGGGCCCTGGAGTTGGTGGAGCCGGGCGGTCGCGTCGTGTACATCGGGCTGGCCGGCGAACCCAGCGGGATCGACACCCGCGTACTCGCCCTCAAGGACGTGACCGCGGTGGGCGTCCTGTCCGCCTCCCCCGGCCTCGACGCCACCATCCGCGCCTACGCCGACGGGACGGTCGACCCCCGACCGCTCGTCGCCGCCACCGTCGGCCTCGACGAGGTCGGCCCCGTACTCGCCGGCGGACGCCCGGTCGGCGCCGGCCCCGGCCCCAAGATCCATGTGGACCCCCGGAGATCCCCGTGAACCCCCGCTGAAGATCACCGTCGACGAGGACGAGTGCCGCGACGTCTGACGCACCCCGCCGGGCCGGTCGTCCGCCTGAGGTTCTGCCTAAGGTAGAGAGATCACCGCCTGCCCGGGAGCGCCCATGATCGGTATCCGTCGGAAGAGACCCGCCGACGCCCTCGATGCCATCGAGCCGCCGGGTAACGCGGAGACGGTCGCCGGTGTGCTGTCGGTGACCGTCCTGGTGGAGGTGCTCGGCGTCCTGTCCGGGTCCGAGGTGTGGCTCCTCGGGCTGCTGGTCTTCCTGCCGGGCACGGCGTCGGCGCTGTGCACGGTTCAGCAGACGAGGTTCATCGCCGCGTGGACCAGCCTCTTCGTCACCCTCACCGTGGTGCTGCGGGCCGGTGACGGAGCGAGGTGGCTCGACCGCGCCCTGCTCGTACTGCTCACCCTCGCCCTGGGAGCCGCGTCCGTCTACGCCTGCCACCGGCGCATCGGGCGTGAGCACGAGATGGTGCGGCTGCGCTCCACCGCCGCCGCCATGCAGCGGCACATCCTGCACCCCCTGCCCCTGCTCACCGACGACGTCCTGGTCAACGGCGTCTACGAGCCCGTACAGGAGGACCGGCTCGTCGGCGGCGACATCTACGACGTGGTCACCTCGCCCTGGGGCACGCGGGTGCTGATCGGCGACGTGCAGGGCAAGGGGCTGGCCGCGGTGGGCGCCGCGTTCGCCGTCATAGGCGCCTTCCGCGAGGCGGCGCACCGGGAGCCCACGCTCACCGCGCTCGTCGACGCCCTGGACGCCTCGGTCGTCCGGCACAACTCCTACGCCGAACAGACCGGCGAGGACGAACGGTTCGTCACCGCCCTCATCATCTGCGTCGACGCGGGCGCGGAGGCGCAGGTCGTCAACTGCGGCCATGTTCCTCCCCGGTTGGTGCACGAGGGCGCCGTCACCACGCCCGCGCTGGACACCGGCGTCCCGCTGGGCCTCGCCGAACTGGCCGACGAGCCCACGACGGTGGACTGGTTCGGCTTCCCGGCCGGTTCGACGCTGGTGCTGACCACCGACGGCCTCACCGAGACGCGCGCCGCGGACGGCACGTTCTACCCGGCCGACGAGCGCCTCATGAAACACCTCGACCTCTCCCCCACCGAACTCCCCCGGGCCCTGTACGAGGACGCCCGCGCGTTCGCCGGGGACGGCCTCCGCCACGACGACGTCGCCGTCCTGACCGTCCGCCGGTCACCACGCCTCTGAGCGGTGCGGGGCCGCCGGCGCCGGGCCGGGACGTCGTGGCCGTCGGGTCCGCGCCGGATCCCCATTGGGTCCACGGCCCGGGTGGGACTATCGTCTGAATCGTGGGCCAGAACATAGGGGAGCGGCCATGATGCCGCAGGACGAAGCCGTGATCGGCTGCACGGGGCAGGTGCTCGTCGCCACCCGCGGTTCCGCGGGTCCCGGCGAGATCCTGGTGCGGGTCAGAGGCGGCTCCGAGACCTTCCTCGCCTGGTCCGAAGATCCACTGCCCTTGGGGGCGACGGTGCTCGTGATCGAGTCGCGTGGTTGTCGCGAGGTCGGCGTCATCGAGTGGGTGGATCCATTGGACGCGCTCGGCGATGCCGCCGACGCCGACTGAGGAGTAGAAAGAAAAATGTTCGGATACCGCGTTCCCGCTCCCGACGAGGCGATGCTGATCTCGGGGGGCCGGCGGGGACTGGGGGGCGCGCCGTTCCGAGTGGTGACGGGGCACGGGAAGTTCGTGCTGCCGGTCTTCCGCAAGACCCGTTTCCTCACGCTGTCGATGTGCGAGGCCGAGGTCACCGAGACGTGTGTGACCAGGCAGGGCATCGCGCTGCACGTGCGCGCCGTCATCGCGTTCAAGGTCGGCAACGACCACGAGAGCATCATCAACGCGGGCCAGCGCTTCCTCTCCGACCAGGACCAGATGTCGGTCCTGACCGGCCGGATCTTCGCCGGCCACCTGCGGGCCATCATCGGCTCGATGACGGTCGAGGAGATCGTCACCGAGCGGCAGAAGCTCGCCGCGGAGGTGCTGGACACGTCGAAGGTCGAGATGGCGAAGATCGGCCTGATCGTCGACTCGCTGCAGATCCAGTCGATCGACGACGGCGAGGTCGGCTACATCGAGGCCATGTCGGCGCCGCACAAGGCGGCCATCCACCGGCAGGCCCAGATCGCCCAGGCGCAGGCCACGCAGGCCTCGGTCGAGGCGGAGCAGGTCGCGGCGCGCAACCAGGCCGAGTACGCCCGGCAGACCGCGGTGGTCAAGGCGGAGTACTCGGCCGAGGTGGACCGCGCGCAGGCGAAGGCCGCCCAGGCCGGACCGCTGGCGCAGGCCCACGCCCAGCAGGAGGTGCTCGCGGCCCAGACGGAACTGGCCCAGCGCCAGGCCCAGTTGCGCCAGCAGCAGTTGGTCGCCGAGATCGTCAAGCCTGCCGAGGCCGAGGCCCAGCGGATCAAGCTGCTCGCCATCGCCGAGGCGGAGCGCATGAAGATCCAGGCCGAGGCGGCGGCCTCCTACGACCGGGTCGCGCTCGACCGGATGATCATCGACCAGCTCCCGCAGATCGTGAAGGAGGCGGCCGGCGGCCTCGCCGGCGCCAACGTCAACGTCCTGAACGGCGCGGACGGCCTGGGCGAGATCGCCGCGGGCCTGGTGTCCCAGGGCCTGACGATCCTCGACTCGGTCCGCCAGAACCTGAACGGCCCGGACTCCTCCGAGAACCGCCGCCCCGAGCCGGGCAACGCCAGCGCTCTGCTCCAACTCCACTCGGGCGAGGCCGCCAAGGCCAAGAACAAGGACAAGAAGACGGACAACGGCCGGGTGGACGTCGACTAGGACGGGTCCCAGGGGTTCCGTGTGCCCTGATGTCTGGCGGCCGGTGCCGTCACTTCAGGGCGCCCTTGGTGGCGTCGGCGATGAAGCCGCGGGCGAAGAAGGTGAACACCAGCACCAGCGGGATGACGGACAGCAGCACCCCGGCCATCACCATGCTGTAGTCCGTTGAGTGGCCGGAGTACAACTGCGCCAGCGCCACCTGGAGGGTGAGGCGGCCCGGGTCGACCAGCATCACCAGCGGCAGGATGTAGTCGTTCCAGGCGCCGATGAAGGTGTAGATGCCGAGGAACGCGAGCGCCGGGCGGACGCACGGCAGCACCACGTGCCAGTACAGGCGGAAGAACCCGGCGCCCTCGATCCGGGCGGCGTCCAGCAGCTCGTCGGGGACGCTGGTGCTGGTGTACTGGCGCATCCAGAAGATGCCGAAGGCGTTGGCGGCGGCGGGCACGATGAGCGCCTTGAGCGTGCCGAGCCAGCCCAACTGCACCATGATCTCGTACTGCGGGATGATCGCCAGTTGGGTCGGCAGGATGTACATCGACAGCAGCAGGCCGAACAGGTACTTCTTGCCGGGGAAGTCGTACTTGGCGAAGGCGAAGGCCGCCAGGGAGTCGAAGAACAGCACCAGCAGGGTCGTGCAGACCGCCACGATCATCGTGTTGAACAGCGACCCGAAGAAGTCCATCCTGTCGAACAGGTGCTGGACGTTGGTCAGCAGATGATCGCCGAACCACAGCTTCGGCGGGTAGCTGTAGATGTCCTGCGAGGTGTTCGTCGCCATGACGACGATCCAGTAGAACGGGAACACCGAGACGGCCACACCGGTCATCAGGATGAGATGGACGCTCAGCCCCCGGACGCGCCGGCGGTTCAGACCGTTCGTACCGCCGCTCGTGCCGCTGCTCATGGCCGTCGCTCCTTACGCTGCACCAGGCGCCAGTTGATGACGACGATGAGCAGGATCAGCAGGAAGAAGGCCCAGACGATCGCGGCCCCGTAGCCGAAGTCGTTGTTGTCGAAGGCCTGGTGGTAGAAGTACAGCAAGGTGGTCAGACCCGCCTGGCCCGGTCCGCCGGAGTTGGGATTGGTGGACGCCTCGCTGCCGAACAGCACCTGCGGTTCGGTGAAGCTCTGCAGGCCCGTGACGGTGGAGATCACCACGGTGAACAGGATGATGGGCCGCAGCAGCGGGATCGTGATGGAGAAGAAGATCCGGACCGGACCGGCGCCGTCCATCCTGGCGGCCTCGTAGACCTCCGAGGGGATCGACTGGAGGCCGGCCAGGTAGATGATCGCGTTGTAGCCGGTCCACTGCCAGGTCATCAGCGCCGCGATCACCAGCTTGATCGTCCACTCGTTGCTCATCCACGGCACGGCGGACAGGTGCACCGACCGGAGGACGGCGTTGATCAGGCCGAAGTTGTTGCTGAAGATCGCGCCGAAGAAGATCGCGATGGCCACCAGCGACGTGATGCTGGGGATGAACAGGGCGACCCGGTAGAACGCGGTGAAGCGCTTGGTGGAGTTCACCAGCACCGCGAGCACCAGCGCCATGAGGAGCATCGGCACGGTCGACAGCACCCAGATGACGAGGGTGTTGCGGATGGACAGCCAGAACACCGGGTCGTCCCACAGGAAGCGGAACTGCTGGAACCCGACGAAGTGCATGTCCCCGATGCCGTCCCACTTCTGGAACGCCAGAAAGACGGTGTAGAGGACCGGGAAGAGCATGAAGGCCGTGAAGAGCAGGTAGTACGGCGAGATGGCGAGGTACTGCGGCCAGTACCTGGCGACCCGCCGCCGCGGCCCGCGCGGGGCCCCGGCCGACACCGGCCGGACCCGGCGGCGGCGCCCCGGACCGGAGGAGCGGCCCGGGGCCGACCGGCCGGCGGGCCCGGGGGCCGCGCCGGATCCGGAGGTCGGTCCCGAGGTCGGTCCCGAGGTCGGTCCCGAGGTCGGTCCGGTGGGTGCCGGGCCGGCTACCGGGGTTGGCGACATGTCACTTCACTCCCTGACGCTGGGCGATCTGCTTGGCCTGGGCGACCGCGTCCTTCCAGGCCTCGTCGGGGTCCTTGCCCTTGGCCTCGATGCTGGTCAGCTCGCTGAAGTAGGGCGCCGAGACCGCCGCGTCGGCCGGAGCCTCGTAGGCGGAGGGGATCTTCTCGGCCGCCGGGCCGAAGATCTCGATGGTCTTCTGGCCGCCGAAGAAGGCGTCGCCGCCGGTCAGCGCCGGCAGCTTGTAGGCGGCCGGTGCGGTCGGGAAGAGGGCCGCGTCGGTGAAGCCGCGGGCCTGGTTCGCCGGGTCGAGGATCCAGCTGATGATCTTGAAGGCTTCCTCGGGGTTGCCGCTGGTCGCGGGGATGGCCAGGAAGGACCCGCCGAGGTTGGACGGCCCGCCGGGCAGGCTCGCCACCCGCCACTTGCCCTTGGTGCCCGGGGCGGCGTTGCTGATGTCCAGCGCGTGCCAGGCGGCGCCGATCTCGGTGCCCAGGGCCCCGCTGCCGATGGCCGCGTTCCAGGTGTTGTCGTTGATCTTGGCGTCGATACCGAGGGTGCAGGGCTTCACGGCGGTGGTCCAGGCGGCGCGGATGTGGTCCTGGTCGCCGATGAATTCGCCGTCCTCGTCGATGAACCGCTGGGTGCCCTGGCCGATGATCATCGAGAACACCGAGCCGATGTTGTTGATCAGGTAGGTCGCGGGGACGGCCTTGTGCAGCTCGACGCCGGCCTTGAAGTAGTCGTCCCAGGTGGACAGCTGGGCGGAGACCTGGGCGGGGTCGGTGGGCAGGCCCGCCTTCGCGAAGAGGTCCTCGCGGTAGTAGGTGGCGCACGGCCCGATGTCGATCGGGAAGCCGATGAGCTTGCCGTCCTTCGTGGTGGCCTGCTTCAGCTTCCACGACAGGTACTGCGGGGCCAGCTTGTCCGCGCCGACGGTGTTCAGGTCGACGAAGCGGTCGGCGTTGGGCAGGAAGGAGGCGATGTCCTCGCCCTTGACGCCGGTGATGTCCGGGGCGGACTGGGCGGCCCGCAGGCCGGTGAGCAGCTTGGTCTTGAAGTCGCCGCCGACCACGGAGGTCTTGAGGGTGACGTCGGAGAAGTGCTGCTTGGCGTCCGCGACGACCTTGTCACTGAGGCCGCCGGCCCAGTACCAGAGGCTCAGGTCCTTGCTGTCCTTGGCGCCGCTCGTCCCGGAGCCGCCGCCGCACGCCGCGGTGGCACCTGCCGTGGCGGCCGTCAGCACGGCGGCCTGAAGGAATCGTCTGCGGGAAAGGTCCACGGCGTTCTCCTGGGTGTTTCGGCGGGTCCGGCCGCTCAGGCGCGTTCCGGGGCATCCGGGACGTCCGGCGGGGACCTGTGAGCATGGGATGGGGAAGGGGGTGAGGAAGGGCAAGGGGACGGGCTCGAGGGACGGGGTGGCCGAAGAGCATCGGCGGGGTGGTGGACTCTTCAGCCAGCCGGCGTGGGTGACCGGGTCTTCTCAGACGGTGCCGACGCGTCGATGAGGGTGGTGGTGCACCGTTCATCCGCTTCGGCCGACCGGAGTGGGGACCGGACCTGGCTTCGAATTACGCAAGAGAGTGCACCCGGTGAGCGGGTTTGACAAGGGTCAAGCAGATATCGAGACATGCATGCGCGACTTTGCTTGAGTTTGGAGAGTTCGCGAGTATGGTCTGCGGCATGCTCCCTGACCGAAGGCAACAGCTGATCCTGCGTGTCCTGCGCATGGACGGGCCCACCTCGGTGGTCTCCCTGGCCGAGAAGGTCGGGGCCAGCCAGGCCACCATCAGGCGCGACCTCGTGCAGTTGGAGGACGAGGGCCTGCTCAAACGCGTCTACGGCGGCGCCGCCCCCGTCGTCGGCGAGGACGACCCGTTCGCCGACGTGGCCTCGGTCCGGGTGGAGGCCAAGGACGCCCTGGCCGCCTGGTGCGCGACCCTCGTCAGGGACGGCGAGACCGTGCTGCTCGACATCGGCACCACGGCCCACCGGGTGGCCCGGCATCTGCACGGCCGGAACCTGACCGTGATCACCAGCAACCTGGCCGTCTACGAGGAACTCCAGGACGACAAGAGCGTCCAGTTGATCCTGCTGGGCGGCGTGGTGCGGCGCGACTACCGCTCGCTGGTCGGTTTCCTCACCGAGGACAACCTGCGGCAGATCCACGCCGACCGGCTGTTCCTCGGCACGAGCGGGATCCGCCCCGACGGGCAGGTGCTGGACACCACCGCCGTGGAGGTGCCCGTCAAGCGGGCGATGATCGCGGCCAGCGCGCAGGTGGTGCTGCTGGCGGACGCGGGCAAGTTCCCCGGCACCGGGATGGCCCGGGTGTGCGGGCCCGAGGAGCTCGACGTCGTGGTGACCAACGCCCCGGCGGACGACAGGACCTGCAGTCGGCTGCGTGAGGCGGGAGTCGAGGTGGTCGAAGTATGAGACTCACGATCCTGGGCGGCGGTGACTTCCGGGTCCCGCTGGTCCACCGGGCGCCGCTGGCGATCGCGGCGAAGGACGCGTCACCGAGGTGACCCTGTACGACCTGGACGCCTCCCGGCTGACGGCCGTCCGCTCGGTCCTCGCCGGGCGAGCGGCGGACGAGCGGATCGCCCTCGCGGAAGGGATCTGACACCGGAACGGCATCGGAGTGGCACCGGATCCAAGCCAACAACGGTGCAAGGGCACGGCCACGCAGAAGTGGGCGGCGTACGCCGTGCCCGGTAAGGCTTCCCAGTACCTCGCCGTCAATCAGGGCAGCCACCTCTGCCTGGACGCCGACACGGGCACCGCAGGCGTCAACGGCCAGAAGGTCCAGGCCAGGAACTGCGACGGACTCGGCGCCCAGCGGTGGCGGCTCGGCGGCTCGGCGGCGGCGGAACGCTGGTCAGCGTCCCGGACGGCTTCTGCCTGGACGCGGAGGCCACCACGTCCGGCAACGACGGCCAGCGGGTCCAGGGTTGGGGATGCGCGGGCAGCAGCAACCAGGTGTGGCACTGGTCCTGATCACCTGCGGGGTGGGTACCGTCTGGGGACCGTCTGGGACAGGGCCGACCGGGAGATCACCATGACGACGGACTTCAGCATCGAGACCGCGACGGCAGCGGTCGTGGACAGTTTCGCCCGCACCGGCGACCCCCGGCTGCGGGAGCTGCTGTCCGGTCTGGTGCGGCATCTGCACGACTTCGTACGGGACGTCGAACCGACCCGGGCCGAATGGGAGCAGGCGATCGCCTTCCTCACCGCCACCGGGCAGCGGTGCGACGACACCCGGCAGGAGTTCATCATGCTCTCGGACGTCCTGGGCGTGTCGATGCTCGTCGAGGCGGTCAACGACCGCAAGGAGGCCGCCGCCACCGACTCCACGGTCCTCGGCCCCTTCCACATGGTCGCCTCCCCGCCGCGCGCGCTCGGGGACTCGATCGACCTGACCGGCACCGGCGAACCCTGTCTGATCACCGGACGGGTCGTCTCCGTCGACGGCACCCCGCTGCCCGGCGCCACCCTGGACGTGTGGCAGGCCGACGACCACGGCTTCTACGACGTCCAGCAGCCGGGCGAGCAGCCGCAGGGCAACGGGCGCGGACTGTTCACCGCCGACGCGGAGGGCCGCTTCTGGTTCCGCTCGTGCGTCCCGAGCCCCTATCCGATCCCGACGGACGGACCGGTCGGAGCGCTGCTGGAGGCGACCGGCCGCCATCCCTACCGTCCCGCGCACGTCCACTTCATCGTGGCGGCCGAAGGACACCGGCCCGTCACGACGCACATCTTCGTGGCGGGCAGCGACTATCTGGAGTCGGACGCGGTCTTCGCCGTCAGGAAGAGCCTCGTGCAGGAGTTCGTCGAGGTGGACGCGCCGGTGCGGGCGGAGGCGCTCGGCCTGGCCAACCCGTTCCGCCAGGCCCGCTTCGACATCGTGCTGCAACCGGTTCCGGTCCCGGCGTGACCGTTCGACGGCGGCCGGTGACCCGCTTCGCGTCTGGTGGTCCAACTCGACGCTCTGTGTGGCTCGTTCGCGCCATGGCGTAGACGCGTCAGGTCACTTCGTTGTTGCGGGTCGGCCCGTCTGCCACCTTGTGGTGCGTGTGCCCACCCCATCATCGCTACGGAGGCCGACACGTGTTACCCCTTCGAAGACCGCGGGTTGTCCGTACGACGTTCGGTACGGCGCTCTGTACGGCGTTGGCGCTCGTGGCGTCGGTGTCCTCGGCGGCCATGGCGTCCCCGACTCCCCTGTTCAAGGCGGGAGTTGTCCAGGAGTCTCGCAGCGAGCCGGGGTTGCGGGCGGTGACGCTGATCACCGGGGACCGGTTTCTCGTGGACCGGGACGGCGACCTCGTGTCGGTCACGCCCGGTGAAGGGCGCGAGGAGGTCGGCTTCCGGGTCGAGGCCTCCCGCGATCACCTGTACGCGATTCCCACGGACGCGGAGCGGATGATCGCGCAAGGCACCCTGGACCGTGGGCTGTTCGACCTCAAGGCCCTGCTGGACGCCGGGTACGACGACGCGCGGCGCGGTGAACTCCCGTTGATCCTCGGCGGGACCACGTCCACGTCCTTGTCCGCCACCCGGCTGGGTTCGCGGCCCGTTCCCGAGGGGACGGTCGTCACGAAGAAGCTGCCGGCCGTCCGTGGCGTCGCCGTCGAGGTCGGCAAGGAGACGGCCGGTGAGCTGTGGAAGGCGCTGACCCTCCCGAACGCCTCCCGGGCGGCGGCCGGAATCCGGAAGATCTGGCTCGACGGCACGGTGCGGGCCACGTTGGACCGCAGCGTGCCGCAGATCGGGGCGCCGAGCGCGTGGGCGGCCGGTTACACCGGACAGGGCGTCAGGACCGCCGTCCTGGACACCGGCATCGACTCAAGTCACCCGGACCTGGCGGGCCGTGTCGTCGGCGAGAGGAACTTCTCCGGTGCCGCCGACGCGGTCGACCACTTCGGCCACGGCACCCACGTGGCGTCGATCATCACGGGCAGCGGCGCCGCCTCCGACGGCAAGTTCAAGGGCGTCGCCCCGGGCGTCACCCTGCTGAACGGCAAGGTGCTGGGCGACCAGGGCAGCGGCAGCGAATCGGGCATCCTCGCGGGGATGCAGTGGGCGGTCGACCAGGGCGCGAAGGTCGTCAACATGAGCCTGGGCGGCCCGGACGGCCCGGGCACCGACCCCCTCGAGGACGCCGTCGACACCCTGTCCGCCCGGTACGGCACCCTGTTCGTCGTCGCCGCGGGCAACGAGGGCGACGACGGTGACAGTACGGTCGGCAGCCCGGGCAGCGCGGACGCCGCGCTGACGGTGGGCGCCGTCGACGACTCCGACGCCCTGGCCTCGTTCTCCAGCACCGGTCCCCGGGTGGACGACAACGCCGTCAAGCCCGACATCACCGGCCCCGGTGTGCACATCGTGGCCGCCCGCGCGGCCGGCACGGCGCTGTGTCAGAACAGTTGCGTGCAGCCGGGCGACGGGCCGGTCGACGACCACTACACCTCGGCGTCCGGCACCTCCATGGCCACGCCGCATGTCGCCGGTGCGGCGGCGCTCCTGGCGAGCGCGCACCCCGACTGGTCCGGCGGGCAACTGAAACGCGCGCTGATGGCCTCCGCCAGGCCCACCGCCGACCGAGGCGCGTTCCAGCAGGGCGCGGGCCGGGTCGACGTCGCCGCCGCGATGAACGAGCGGGTCACCAGTGACCCGGCGTCGCTGAGCTTCGGTCTCGCCGCCTATCCGCACACCGACGACGCGCCGGCCGGCAAGACCCTGACGTACCGCAACAGCGGCGACGAGGACGTCGTCCTCGACCTGGCCGCGTCGACGACCGACCGTGCGGGCCGGGCGGTCAACGACGGCACGTTCACCGTCTCCCCGGAGCGGGTCACCGTCCCGGCCGGCGGCACCGCGACCGCCACCGTCACCTCCGACACCCGGGTGGGCTCGACCCTCGGCCAGTTGTCCGGCACGGTCACGGCCACCACTGCCTCCGCGACCGCTGCCGCCGCCGCCGTCGTCGCCCGCACCCCGCTCGGCATCGTCCGGGAGACGGAACGCTACGACCTGACGCTCCGTCACATCGGGGCCGACGGGAACGCCCCGGCGCCGGCGACCGGGGACACCCTCTACGACGTCGTCACCGGCGAGATCCACTCGATCTCGATGAAGTCCGACGGCACCGCGGTGGTGCGCGTTCCCCCCGGCACCTACCACCTCACCAGCACCGTCTACACGCGCCGGACGGACGGCTCGTACGCGCGAGCGGCCCTCTACCAGCCCGAGATCGTCGTGGACAGGGACACGTCCCTGACGCTCGACGCCCGCGTCGCCAAGCCGATCAGCGTCACCCTGCCCGACCCTCAGGCCACGGCCTCCTCCGGTGTCCTGGCCGTCCGACGGACCATGGCCAACGGGCAGGGCAGACTGACGAGTTCCTGGCTGGGCTCGCTCGACCGGCTCTCGTTCGCGCAGATCGGCGGCCCCTCCACGACAGGAGCCAAGAAAGGGTCCACGACCGGTACCGCTACCGGGTCGCTCCAGGCGATGATCGGCGGCGTCTGGACCCGCCCGGAGGCCTACGAGGGCGCCAACCCGCCTGAATACCGGCTCGCCTACTCACTGCCGGAGAAGCCGTACGCCGGTCTCACCCGGCATCTCACCCGTCGTGACCTGGCCCGGATCGACAGCACCCTCGGTGCCTCCGTCACGAAGAAGCGGGCCGACATCTCGGCGGTTCCCTACGCGGCGGACGGCATGAGCTCCGCGGGCGTCGCCATCCGCACCACCACCGCCCTGCCCCGCGTGCAGACCGACTACGTCAACACCGAGGCCGCGGTGTCCTGGGGCTTCATCGTGACGCAGAACGGCCAGACGCTCCAGAACGAGGCCAACTACTACACCCCTGAACGCCGGTACCGTCCCGGCCGGACTTACCGGGCCACCTACGGAGTCGGCGTCTTCGGCCCCGGGCTGGGCCTCGCCGAAGGCCGCGACAGTTTCGGCGGCACCGGCTGGGGTCTCTTCCGCACCGGCGACACCCTCCGGATGAGCATCCCCCTCCACACCGACGGCGCCGGCCACCCGGGCACCACCGGCCTGCGCTTCGGCGGCAGCGCCCGCACCACACTCGTGGCCGACGGCACCTCCCTCCTCAACATCGCCGCACCGCCCTCCACCGGCGACATCACCGTCCCGGCCGGCGACGCCCGCTACACCCTGTCCACCGACCTCAACCAACAGGCCACCATCACCGACGTCTCCTCCCGGATCACCTCCACCTGGACGTTCCGCTCCGCCACGGTCCCGACCGGCACCCAGCGCGTTCCCCTGCTGAACGTCCGCTACGCACCCCGCCTCGCGACGGACTCGACCACACCCGCCGGGAAGCCGGTCCTCGTGCCGGTCACGGTGGAAGGAGCGCGCGCGGGCGTAAGGACTTTGACCGTGGACGTCTCCTACGACGCGGGCAGGTCCTGGCAGCGAGCGCCCGTGCACGCGGGCCGCGCCCTGCTGCTGCGGCCGCCCACGGACTCCGCCTCCGTGTCGCTGCGCGCCAAGGCGGTGGACGGCAGAGGGAACACGGCCGAGCAGACGATCATCCGCGCGTTCAAGGTCACCCCACTCGACAACTGACCACCTGTGCCACGGTCCTTCCCGGCCTTGCCCTGCCCGGCCCGTCTCTCCGAGGAGAGGCCGGGCCGGGCCCCATGCCGCACGAGCCGCCTGTCGCACGAGCCGCCGGAGATCTACCCTGTGCTGATCCCTCTGCTGCCGGCCGGAAGGAGGGCGGGCCCCATGCTGGGCGGTCTCGGCCTGAGCCCCGTCGAGGAAGACGTCTACCTGCACCTCGTCGACCGCGGCGAAGCCACCACCGCCGCACTCGGCGCGGCCCTCGCCCACCCGGCGGACGCCATCGCCGAAGCACTCGCCGCCCTCGCCCGTCACGGGCTGGTCAGCACCGCGCCCGACGAACCCGGCCGCCATGTCGTCGGCCCGCCCACCGTCACCCTCGGCTCGCTGCTCGCCGCCCGGCGCGACGTACTGCACCAGGCCGAGCTGGCCATCACCGAACTCGCCGAACGTCACCGCGCCGCCGCCGGTCGCGATCTCGGCGGCCTCATCGAGATCGTGACCGGCGTACAGCCCATCAGCCGGCGCTTCCTCCAGGTCCTGGAGTCGGCCGACCGCGAGATATGCGGCTTCACCAAGTCCCCGCCGGTCGCCGTCGGCCCGAGGGACAACCCCGCCGAACCCGTCGTCGCGGGACGAGGGCTGCGGATGCGGACGGTCATCGAGCAGTCGTACCTGGCCGACCCCCACTCGGGAGTCGACATCGACCAGGCCCTCGGCCGGGGCCAGGAGATCGCCATCGCCGCCGAACTGCCCGTGTCCATGGTCATCGCGGACTCGTCCATCGCGCTGGTGCCGGCCTTCGCCGACCCGCAGGACACCCCGCGGGCCATCCTGATCAACTCCAGCGGCCTGCTCAGCCCGCTCGTCGCCCTCTTCGAGAAGACCTGGGCCGCTGCGTACCCCCTGCGCCCGCGCACGGTCAGAGACGGCGACCCGATCCCGTACGCGGACGGCACCCCCGGCCCGGCCGGACTCGCCCCGCTCGACGCCAAGATCCTCGATCTCCTGCTGGCCGGACTCACCGACCGCGCCGTCGCCGGCACACTCGGCGTGTCCCTGCGCACCGTGACCCGCCGGATCCGGCACCTGATGGACCTCGCCGGCGCGGACAACCGCATCCAACTGGGCTGGCGGGCCACCCAACGCGGCTGGATCTGACCAGGCCAGGAGAGCAGGCCAGGGTGCGGCTCAGGCCCAGGGAGTCACCGGCACGAACGAGCTGTCCTGGCGGAACAGGTCGGTGCCGTCCGGCTGTTCCACGCGGAGTTGGTAGGCGTAGTGGCGCAGGTAGTAGCCGGGGTAGTTGTACGACTCGAAGCGGATCGCGTCGCTCGTCGTGCCCGTCCGGGCGATGAAGGTGGCGTCCCTGGCGAAGGTCGACGTGCCGTCGTCGGCGTCGAATCGGCCGCGGAAGGAGTAGTGGCGCAGGTAGTTGCCGGACGCGTCGCGCAGGGAGTAGGCGTTCGCGTCGGCGAGGCCGGCCACGACGGTGAAGGTGGCCGCCTGCTTCTCGGCGGCGGCGCTGGAGCCGCTCATCACGGGCAGGTTGAGCAGGGCGGGCTGCTCCTGCCAGTAGCGGGTGGTGTAGTTGGCGGAGCGAAGGGAGCGGGTGGTGTTCTTCGTGAGGGTCGGGCCGCCGGTCACCGTCTCCTTGATGACCGTGAAGTGGCGCGCCGTGCCCGAGATGCCGGGCAGGCCCTTGGGCGCGGTCCAGGTGGCGAAGGTGTCGTGGCTGTCGCTGTAGTAGTAGGTGCCGTCGCCGTACCCGTCGAAGAAGATCCGCCAGCCGCCGTTGTCGAGCTGGATGACGGACGGGCCCTCCCGGTAGCTGCCCCAGCCCGCCCAGTCGCCGGTCTTCGTGATCGTGTAGGGGCCGGTGAGGCGCGACGCGGTGCCGTACTCGATGTACTTCGCCGTCTCGTTCTTGGTGAACGCGTGGTAGGTCGAGCCGGTCTTCACGACGTACGTGTCGATGTGGTTCGGCCCGATGCCGGACAGGGCGACGGGTGAACTCCAGGCGGTGAGCGTGGAGTTGGTGGCCCTGAGTACGTAAGGGGTGAAGATCCACTCGTCGTTGGCCGTGGAGCAGGACACGATGACGTTGACGCTGCCGTCGCTGTCGACGAACCACTCCGGGGCCCAGGCGCGGGACAGGTTGGCGATCGGGACCGGATAGTCGTACAGGAACGTCCAGTTGACCCGGTCCGAGCTGCGGGCGAAACCGATGGTCGTGCTGGTGTCCTGCCAGGTGTGGGTGGTGTAGGTGACGTAGTAGGAGCCGTCGGTGTGCTTGAAGACGCTCGCGTCGCGGATGCGGTTGCTCGGCGGGGCGTAGGCGGCGGACCGCACCAGCCGGAAGTCGGTGGCGTCGTCGGACTGGTAGACGTTCACCGTGCCGTCGTCGCTGTCGAGGAACGGGACGATGGTGTAGCGGGTGGCCGATCCGGCGGCGGGCGCGGCGGCGAGGGCCGTGCCGAGCAGGCCGGGCGTCTCGCCGAGCACGAGTGCAGTGGCGGGCAGCGCGGCCATCGCGCGCAGCAGGGCACGGCGGGACGGGGTGGGGGGACGTGTCGTCATGGTGCGGCTCTCCTACGGATGGTGCGGCTCTCTCCTACGGCTCAACGTTCGAGATTCCGGACATGGTTCGGAACATCGATCGGAAGGTAGGGGTGCGGCAGGTGCACGTCAATCCTTTGCGCAGAAACCGAGGACCGCCGGATCAGCGGGTTCCGCCCGTACCCTGTGGCCATGGACGATGCGTCGATGGTCGGGCTCATGGGGCGGGTCACCGGGACGGTCGGGCCGGGGCTCGTCGGCGAGGTGATCGTCCGGGTGCGCGGCGGGGCCGAGCACTTCCTCGCCTACGCGGCGGACGGCACGGGCCGGATCGAGTGCGGCACGGTGGTGATGGTGGTGGAGCATCTGCCGCCCAGAACGGTCTACGTCACCCGGGCGTACGACAGTTGAGCTTGCTGCGGCGCAGGTGAGAGCCGTTGTGTGAGGCTTCGGGAACGTAAGCGTCAAGATTGCAACAAGGATCCCCCGACGTCTTCACCCCCGGCTCGCGCAGGCGCACACTCCCTTCGTTCGGTGCCGAAAGGGCACCATCACAAGGGGGCGTATGCCGATGATCATCGGCGTCGTTGCGGGCACGGCGGTTGTCGCCGTTCTCGTTCTGCTCGGTCTGTTCAAGATGATGTGGCGGGTCGCCGAACCCAACGAGGCGCTCGTCATCTCCGGCTCCAACCACCGCACGGAGGGCCTGGAAGCCGGTATGGGCTTCCGGATCGTCACGGGGCGCGGCACGCTGGTGATGCCCGGCGTGCAGGTGGTGCGCAAGCTGTCGCTGGATCTGAACGAGACCGAACTGCACGTGGACTGCGTGACGCACCAGGGCATTCCGCTCAAGGTGCGGGGCGTGGTCATCTTCAAGGTGGGCGACGACTTCGTGTCGATCGCCAACGCGGCCCGCCGCTTCCTCGACCAGCAGAAGCTGATGTCGGAGCGGGTGCACAACGTCTTCGCCGGTCATCTGCGCTCCATCGTGGGCGGGTTGACGGTCGAGGACATGATCCGCGACCGGGAGAAGCTCACCGGCCAGACCCGGGCCGCCTGCGGTACGGAGATGGAGAAGCTGGGCCTGATCGTGGACTCGCTGCAGATCCACGAGATCGAGGACCCGACCGGCTACATCCAGAACCTGGCGATGCCGCACGCGGCGGCCGTGCAGCGGGACGCGCGCATCGCGCAGGCGGAGGCGAACCGGCTCGCCACGGAGGCGGAGCAGGCGTCGTTCGCCCGGATGGCGCAGGCGACGCGGGACAGCGAGATCCTCCAGGCCGGCTACCAGGCCGAGCGCGACAAGGCGGGCGCCAAGGCCCGGCAGGCCGGACCCCTCGCCGACGCGGCCGCCCGGCAGGAGGTCGTCGTCCAGGAGACGCGGGTCGCCGAACTCGAGGCGCACCGGCGCGAACAGCAGCTCCAGGCGGACGTCCGCAAGCCCGCGGACGCGAAGGCGTACGAGAAGCGCACGCTGGCCGAGGGCGAGCGCGACGCCCGGATCTCGGCGGCGCAGGCCAAGGCGAAGGAGACCGAGCTCGCGGCCGCCGCGGAGGCGACCCGGGTCAAGCAGGCCGCCGGCGCCGAGGCCGAGGCGACGAAGGCCCGGGGTGTGGCGAGCGCCGCGGCGACCCGGGCCACCGGTGAGGCCGAGGCGGCGTCCGCCCAGGCCAGGGGTCTCGCGGCGGCCGAGGCGACCAAGGCGCAGGGGCTCGCGGAGGCGGCGGCCATCAAGGCGCGGGCCGCCGCGCTCGCCGAGAACCAGGAGGCGGTCGTCGCCCAGCAACTCGCCGAGAACTGGCCGGAGATCGTCCGGGCCGGCGCGTCCGCCTTCGGCAACGTCGACAACATGGTGCTGCTCAACGGCGCGGACGGGATGGCGGACGTGTTCGCCAAGGCGCTCACCATGGGCGGCACGGGACTCGGTCTGGCCCGTCAGTTGCTGGCCTCGATGAACCAGAACGACCAGCACCAAAGCAGCCAGAACGGCCGGAACGACCGGAACGGGCAGGCCCCGAACGGGACTTCGCCCGTCGGCGGGATCGCGGGCCCGCCTTCGCAGAAGGTGCCGGTCGAGGAGTGAGAACACGCCGGTGAATCGCGGTCACGGGGGCACCGTTTAGGGTGCCCCCGTGACCGCGATTACCGAAGAAGATGCAGACGTCCCGGGCCGCTCCGGCCCCTCCGCCACGATCGAGGCCGACCCCCGCGAGGTCGGCCGGGTGCGTACCGAGTACTCCCCCGCGCACGACGGCGACCCCGATCCCGGCGAAATCGTCTGGACCTGGGTGCCGTTCGAGGAGAACGACGGCCGGGGCAAGGACCGCCCGGTGCTCGTCGTCGCCCGGGAGGCGGGCGGCACGTTCCTCGCCGTACAGCTCTCCAGCAAGCGCCATGACGGCGACCGGGAGTGGGTGGCGATCGGCAGCGGCCCCTGGGACCGGACCGGGCGGGACTCCTGGGTGGACGTCGACCGCGTCCTGCGGCTCCACGAGGACGGCATGCGCCGCGAGGCCTGCGCGCTGGACCGGATGCGGTTCAACCTGGTGCGGCAGCGGCTGCACGAGCGCTACGGCTGGACCTGAGACCCCGTCAGCGCTGCTCACGCGGGTCCGTCCTGCGAGTCGAGGGCGCCGGGCCTAGGGTGGAAACGGAGCAGGAAAACCGCAGAACCGCCCCGCGCAGGGGCGGGCGCGCACCCGGATCCGGTGCATCCCCCACCACTCGCCTCTGGGAGTACTCATGCGTACGCTCCACCGACCTGCCCGGCCTGCCGTCCGACGTCTCTGGATCACCGCCGTCACGGCTGCCGTCGCCGCGACACTGGGCACCGCGCCTCTGGCGACGGCCGCCCCCGCCACACCGCTCGCACCGCAGAACACGACGGCCTCCGTCACGAAGGCCCCGCAGTCCTTCCTCTTCAAGTACACGTTCAACCATCACCTGAAGATCGGCGGCGGCAACTTCACCGTCGGAGGCCGCGTCTACCTCGCGGTCAGGTTCAACAACGGCGCGGTCTTCTTCCACACGAACGTGATCGCGCGGACGCACCCCATCACCCCGGGCGGCGCCATCTACGTGGAGACGACCGTGGCTTCGCCGTGCGCACCGGGCGACAACGGCTACGCGCAGGCGTACGACTGGACCACACGGACCTGGTCGCCCAAGCTGCCGGTACCGATCTGCGTACCGATCGACTAGATCGACCAGGGCCAGGTGCCTAGAGCCCCGGACGCGCGGTAGCCGCCACCGCCCGCCTCGACGATCTCCTCCGTCCCCCGCGCGATACCGCGCAGCCGCGCGCTCATGGCGCCACCCCCGTGGACTCCATGCTCGCGCGCCGCGCGGTCACGCACGCCCCGCCCGTCTCCCCCGTCGTGCTCATGAACGCATCGTGAGCGATGCTGGACGGGCGGTGCAACAGAGTTTTCCGAGTCCCTGAAGCCCTGTTTTGCACCCTTGTGCGATTCGATGCGAGCGTCTTGGGTGGGACGAGTGTGATGCCGGTCCGGCCGCACCGAGGCCGGACCAGTGGCATGGTGGAATCTCAGGAGGATCCCGACATGTCCGATTCGTCGAACATCTCGGTGGGCGACTGTACGGAGCCCCGTACGGCGCTCACCGAAGCCGAGGTGGAGGCCCTGGTCAGGGGTATCTGCTTCAAGACCGGCCCGCCCCGCACCGTCGGGGTCGAGGTGGAATGGCTCGTCCACGAGGTGCGGTCACCGCAGCTCCCCGTCTCCCCCGAACGACTCGAAGCGGCCTACGCCGCACTGCGCACGGTGCCCCTGAGCTCCCCGCTCACCGTCGAACCCGGCGGCCAGCTGGAGCTGAGCTCGCCGCCCGCCGCCTCCCTGATGGAGTGCGTGGGCACCGTCTCCGCCGACCTCGCCGCCGTCCGCACGGCCCTGGCCGAGCACGGCCTGGCCATCTCCGGCAACGGCACGGACCCCTGGCGCACCCCCCGCCGGTTCCTGCACGAGCCGCGCTACGACGCCATGGAGGCCTGCCTCGACCGCACGGGCCCGGCAGGCCGGGCGATGATGTGCACCTCGGCCTCCGTGCAGGTCTGCCTGGACGCCGGATACGAGGAGCCGGGCCCGCTGGGGCACGGGCGGCGCTGGTGGCTGTCGCACACGCTGGGCGCGGTGCTGGTGGCGGCCTTCGCCAACTCCCCGCTGCTCGGCGGCGACCCCACCGGCTGGCGCTCCACCCGGCAGTTGCTGTGGACGGAGATCGGCGCCGGCCGCGCGGGCGGACCCGCCCTGGACGGCGATCCGCGCACCGCCTGGGCCCGGCACGTACTGGACGCGCCGGTGATGTGCGTCCGGCGCGACAGCGGGCCGTGGGAGGTGCCGGAACGGCTCACGTTCCGGGAGTGGACCCGGGCGGGAGTGCCGACCCGGGAGGATCTCGACTACCACATCACCACCCTGTTCCCGCCGGTCAGACCACGCGGCCACCTGGAACTGCGCATGATCGACGCACAGCCGGGCGACGACGGCTGGATCGTCCCGCTCGCCGTGACGACGGCGCTGTTCGACGATCCGGAGGCCGCCGAGACGGCCTACCGCACCGTGAAACCGCTGGCCGAGCGGGCCCGGCCGCTGCCGGCCCCGCACAATCCGCTGTGGATCGACGCGGCCCGGTACGGCCTGACCGACCCCGAGCTGCACGAGGTCGCCGTCACCTGCTTCGACACGGCGCTGCGGGCCCTGCCCCGCCTCGGCGCCACCGACGGCGTCATGGACGCGGTGAAGGACTACCACCACCGCTACGTCCTCCAGGGCCGCACCCCCGCCGACGACCAGCTCGACCGCCTGCGCGGCACGGACACCCGCGCGTACGGGAAGGACCTCCGCCCATGACCGAGCCCGCCCTGGACACCGAGCCCGCCCCCGACACGGACGGGGAGACCCTCCGCGCCCGGGTGCTGGCCTCGCTCACCACGGCCCGCGAGCGCACCACGCTGCTGACGAGCTGCGTGGAGGAGCCCGACCTCACCGCCCAGCACTCCCCGCTGATGTCGCCGCTGGTCTGGGACCTCGCGCACATCGGCAACCAGGAGGAGCTGTGGCTGCTGCGCGCGGTGGCCGGCCGTGCGCCGATGCGCCCCGAGATCGACGGCCTGTACGACGCCTTCGAGCACTCGCGCGCCGAACGCCCCACGCTGCCGCTGCTGCCGCCCGCCGAGGCCCGCCGGTACGCGGCGGAGGTGCGCGGCCGGGTGACGGATCTGCTGGAGTCGGCCGACTTCGAGGGCACCCGGCTGACGGAGGCCGGTTTCGCCTTCGGGATGATCGCGCAGCACGAACAGCAGCACGACGAGACGATGCTGATCACCCATCAGCTCCGCACCGGCCCGCAGGCCCTCACCGCTCCCGATCCGGATCCGGTGCCGCTGTTCACCGGCCCCGCCGAAGTCCTCGTCCCCGGCGGCCCGTTCACGATGGGCACGTCGGGTGAACCCTGGGCGCTGGACAACGAACGGCCCGCGCACCGGCGGGAGGTGGCGCCCTTCCACATCGACACGACCCCGGTGACGAACGCCGCGTACCAGGCGTTCATCGAGGACGGCGGCTACGACGAGGAACGCTGGTGGACGAAGGCGGGCTGGGCGCACATCCGCGAACACGGCATCCACGCCCCGCAGTTCTGGCGGCGCGACGGCGGGCAGTGGCTGCGCCGCCGCTTCGGGGTCACCGAGGTGGTGCCGCCCGAGGAGCCGGTGCTGCACGTGTGCTGGTACGAGGCCGACGCCTACGCCCGCTGGGCCGGACGCCGGCTGCCCACCGAGTCCGAGTGGGAGAAGGCGGCCCGCTTCGACCCGGCGACCGGCGGCTCGACGCGCTACCCGTGGGGCGACGCCGAACCAGGCCCCGAACACGCCAACCTGGGCCAGCGCCATCTGCGCCCGGCCCCGGCGGGCAGCTACCCGGCCGGTGAATCGCCGCTCGGGGTACGGCAGTTGATCGGCGACGTGTGGGAGTGGACGTCCAGCGACTTCCTCCCCTACCCCGGTTTCCGGATGTTCCCGTACAAGGAGTACTCGGAGGTGTTCTTCGGCCCCGAGTACAAGGTGCTGCGCGGCGGTTCGTTCGCGGTGGACGCGGTGGCCTGCCGCGGCACGTTCCGCAACTGGGACTATCCGATCAGGCGGCAGATCTTCTCCGGGTTCCGCACCGCCCGTTCGGCCGGAGCCGTCTGATGTGCCGTCACCTCGCCTGCCTGGGACCCGAGGAGCCGCTCGGCCGGCTCCTCGTGGATCCCCCGCACGGCCTGTACCGCCAGTCGTGGGCACCGCGCCGGCAGCGGTACGGGACGGTCAACGCCGATGGTTTCGGGGTGGGTTGGTACGCCGACGGGGATCCGGTGCCGGCCCGCTACCGCCGGGCGGGACCCATCTGGGCGGACCTGTCCTTCGCCGACCTGGCCCGCGTCGTACGCAGCCGGGCGCTGCTGGCCGCCGTACGCGACGCCACGCTGGCCGGGGCCGACGCGGAGGCCGCGGCGGCGCCGTTCGCGGCCGGGCCGTGGCTGTTCAGCCACAACGGGGCGGTCGCGGGCTGGCCGCGCTCGCTGGAGCACCTCACCGGGACCCTGCCCGCCGCCGAACTGCTGTCGATGGAGGCCCGCAACGACTCCGCGTTCGTGTGGGCGCTGGTCCTGGCCCGGCTGCGCGGCGGGGACGCGGAGGGCCAGGCGCTGGCCGACACGGTGGTCGAGGTCGCCGCGGCGGCCCCCGGCTCCCGGCTCAACCTGCTCCTCACCAACGGCGAGACCATCACGGCCACCGCCTGGGGCGACACCCTCTGGTACCTGACCGGGCCCGGCCCGCGCACGGTCGTGGCCTCCGAACCGTACGACGACGATCCGCGCTGGCAGGAGGTACCCGACCACACCCTTCTCACCGCGAGCCGCAGCGACGTCCTGCTCACCCCGCTCAAGGAGCCGAGCCCGGACGTGGCATCCGCACCACCCAAGGAGCCCTGCCCGTGAGTCCGTTCCGTGTCACCCGCACCCTCCCCGAGGACGCCACCGACGCCGCCCTGCGCGCCGACGTCCGGCGCGGCCTCACCTCCGACCCCAAGACACTGCCGCCCAAGTGGTTCTACGACGCGCACGGCAGCGAACTGTTCGAGCGGATCACCGAACTGCCCGAGTACTACCCGACCCGCGCCGAGCGCGAGATCCTCGCGCACCGCGCCGGGGAGATCGCCGCGGCGGCCCGCGCCCGCACGCTCGTCGAACTCGGCTCGGGCTCCTCGGAGAAGACCCGCTACCTGCTCGACGCGCTGACCGACCTGGACACGTACGTGCCCGTGGACGTCAGCGAGAGCGCCCTCACCCAGGCCGGGCAGGCCCTGATCGCCGAGCGGCCCGGACTGAACGTGCACGCCCTGATCGCCGACTTCACCGGGAAGTCGCCCCTGCCGGACACGCCGGGCCCGCGTCTCGTCGCCTTCCTCGGCGGCACGATCGGCAACCTGCTGCCGGCCGAACGCGCGGCGTTCCTGGCCTCGGTGCGCGCGCTGCTCGCGCCGGGCGACGCGCTGCTGCTCGGCACGGACCTCGTCAAGGACGAACAGGTCCTGGTGCGGGCGTACGACGACGCGGCCGGTGTGACGGCCGCGTTCGACAAGAACGTCCTGGCCGTCGTCAACCGTGAGCTGGGCGCCGACTTCGACCCCGCCGGATTCGACCACGTCGCGCTCTGGGACGCCGAGAACGAGTGGATCGAGATGCGGCTGCGCTCCCGTACGGCGCAGACCGTGAAGGTGCCCGCGCTCGACCTGGCCGTCGACTTCGCGGCCGGCGAGGAGCTGCGCACGGAGGTGTCGGCGAAGTTCCGGGAGGCCGGGGTGCGAGCCGAACTGTCCGCCGCGGGGCTGGAGTCGACCCACTGGTGGACGGACGCCGAGGGCCGCTTCGCGCTGTCGCTGAGCACCGTCAACGCCGCATGAGCACACCGTGAGCCGCGCTCACCCGTCCCTCCCCTCGCGCCGCGTCGCGGCTTGGGGCACGGTGGAGTGACGCGTGACATACGTGACGACGCCGTCACGGTCGAGAGGAGCACCCGCATGTCGAACCACACCTACCGGGTCACGGAGATCGTCGGCACCTCGCCGGACGGCGTCGACCAGGCCGTCCGCAACGGCATCGCCCGCGCCTCGCAGACCCTGCGCAACCTGGACTGGTTCGAGGTGATCCAGGTGCGCGGCCAGATCGAGAACGGCGACATCGCGCACTGGCAGGTGGGCCTGAAGGTCGGCTTCCGCCTGGACGAGTCCGACGACTGACGCCGGACCGGCGGCCGCCCTTCACACACGACCACATACGGCCCGGCCCTCACGTACGCCCCTCAGGTACGGCCCTCTCCCTCCTGCGCCTGCTCCAGGGCGCCCGAGGGGGCCGTCCAGCGCGCCCGGACGACGGTGAAGCCGGCCCGTTCGGCGTCGTCGCACACCAGTTGGTCGTCGTCGACGAGGACCCGCACGTCCCGGTTGCGGGCCAGGCGGCGGAGGACGTCCAGCTTGGTACGCCGGGCGGGCCTGCGGTCGTCGTTGCGCCGCATGTGGACGCTCCCCTCCGGCAGCCCCTGCGCGGCGAGCCACGCCAGCGTGTCCCGTCGGCAGCGCTCGGGCCGGCCGGTGAGGTAGACGACCTCGCACTCCTCGGCGTGGGCCAGCGCCAGCGCGACGCCCTCCGGGATCGGCGGGTCCTGCGGCGCGGCCGCGAAGAACGCGTCCCAGTCGCGCGGCGCCCGCTCCAGGAAGCGCTGCCGGTGGGCCGTGTCGGCGAGGGTGTTGTCCAGATCGAACACGGCGAGGGGCCTCTTGCTGCTGTCGGTCACGACACCCACCCTAGACAGACCGGCGGGACGGACGCCGAGCCGGACGCCGAGCCCACCCAATTGCTAATGGGATCCATTTTCATATAGCGTCCTCGAAGCTCACCCCGAGCCCATCGAGGAGGTTCCCATGGCCGTCCCCAAGCGGAAGATGTCCCGCAGCAACACCCGGCACCGCCGCGCCCAGTGGAAGGCGAGCACGCCGCAGCTCGTACCCATCACCGTCGACGGCGTCCGTCACCTCGTGCCCCAGCACCTGCTGAAGGCGTACGAGCGCGGCCTGCTGCACCCCGAGGGCTGACCGGGATGCCGAAGGCCCAGGCCGGCCGTCTGCCCGTCACCGTGCTGTCCGGCTTCCTCGGCGCGGGCAGGACGACGCTGCTCCACCATGTCCGCCCGTCCGTCTGGGCGCCGGAGCCCTACGTCGTCGTCTCGGGCACGGTCGCGGTGGAGGAGACCGGCGCGCAGGAGGTCCTCGTCACGACCAGCACCCATGACCGCGAAGGGCTGCTGGACTCCTACCGGCGGCTGGCCGCGGTCGCACGCGACGGCTGACGCCGGTCAGCGGCGCTGTTCCCGCCAGGACCGGTGGTGGTCCAGCAGGGTTTCCTCGACGGGGCGGTAGGTCAGGCCCAGTTCCTCGATGCCGCGTCGGTTGTCGACGGGGAAGCGGATGCCGAGGTGTTTGCGGATGTAGTCCTGGGAGAGGCCGAAGGCGGGGCCGAGGACGCGGACCGGCCAGTGCGGGAGGGCGGTGCGGGGCAGCCTCAGGTTTCGCGGATGGTGGGCGAGGAGCATGCGCGCCATCTGGTGGAAGGACGTCATCTCCGCGGCGGCGACGATGTACCGGCCGTGCGCCTGCGGGTGCTCCGCCGCCGCGATGTGGGCCGCCGCCACGTCCCGGACGTCGGCGGTGGTGAAGCTGAAGTCGGGGGCGCCGTAGAAGAAGTAGCCCTTGAACAGCTCGTCCAGGAGGAACAGGCTGCCGGAGTCCGAGGCTGGAGTGAGGGAGGGGCCGAGGATCAGGCCGGGGTTGACGGAGACCATGCGCCAGCGGTCCTGTGCGTCCGCGGCCTCCCAGGCCGCGCGCTCGGCGACCGTCTTGGCGTAGTGGTACGGGTTGTTCGCCGCCGTGCTGGTGGTGTTGAAGTACCTCTCCGACAGGGTCTGGTCGGCCATCTCGCGTACGTCGGCGTAGTCGCCGAAGATCGCGCCCACCGTGGACGTGAAGACGAGGCGTTCGACGGTCTCCGTGCGCTCGATCGCCGCGATGACGTTGCGGGTGCCCCGCAGCGCCGGTTCCACGACGTCCCGCAGGCCGTCCTTGATCTTCTCCGGCATCAGGAACGGCGAGGCCACGTGGAAGACCACCGCGCAGCCCTTCGCCGCCTCGTCGAAGGAGCCCTCCGTGAGCAGGTCCGCCTCGAAGAGGTCGAGGCGGCCGGGATGGGCGTCCCGCAGGGCGTGCAGGGGCCGGAGCTTGGCCGTGTTCGCCGTGCCGCGCACGGTGGTGCGCACGTGGTGGCCGCGTTCCAGGAGCTGCCCTACGAGATGGGCGGCCACGAAGCCGCTGCCTCCCGTCACGAGCACCGTCCGGCCGGCCGGGTTTCCGCTCACGCACGCTCCCCTCAGAGGTCGGGACGCGTCATGATCCCACCACCGACGGCCAACAGCCCCTCGTTCACCGGGAATTCGTCACGCCGGACGGGAGTTCCGCGCCCTGGTGCGCGGTGCGGCGTACCGCGAGCCGGCGGCGCGGTGGGCGTTGTGCGCGTGGGTCGAGACGGTGGCCCGGCGGACCGGGCACGCCCGCGGACCGGCCGGCCGGGGTGAAGGCCTGCCGCTCATAAGGCTCATGGCGTCCGCCCAGCACCCGGGCGCCCGCGGCCGTCGCCAGGGACTTGCGGTCGGGGTGGGCGCCCGGGGCGAGCGCGGGCAGTACCTCGACCTCCGCCACCAGGCCGCGCGCCGACACCACCCGCCACAGCGAGGCGAGCAGCGGGTCGTCGCCGACGAACGCGGCGGCGGTGCTGGCCGCTCCCGCGTGGTCCAGGTAGCGGATGCGTACGGGCTGGACGGGCACGCGGGCGTCCAGCGCGGCCTGGAACACGGCCCGCCGGAAGTGCCCCTGGGCGCGCCCGCACCAACTGCTCCCCTCCGGGAACACCGCGACGGCCCGCCCGGCCCGCAGCACGTCGGTGATCCGGGCGATCGTGCCGGGCAGGGCGCGCAGCCGGTCGCGGTCGATGAACAGGACACCGCCGCGTGCGGCCAGCGCGCCCGCCACCGGCCACCCCCGGATCTCGGCCTTGGCGAGCATCCGGGCCGGGCGGACGCCGGCCAGCAGCGGTATGTCCAGCCAGGAGATGTGGTTTGCGACCAGAAGCAGCCCGGTGGCGGTGGGCACGGGTACGCCGGTCACCCGGACCCGTACCCCCGCCGCCCGTACGACGGCCCGGCTCCACCGCCGTACCGCACGGGCCGGGATCAGCCCGGCCAGCGGCAACAGAAGGACCCCGGCCAGGACCAGCGCGACCACCGCCGTGAGCCGCAGCACGGCCCGCGGTACGGCCGTCAGGGACGCCGTCGCGTCCACGCACGCCCGCGGGGTGCAGGGCGCGCTGGGCAGCCAGACGCTCATCACGCCGGGACGAGGGAGAGGAAGTGCCGCAGGTAGCGCTGGTCGATCCGGCGCATCGACAGCAGCACGTACAGGTCGGCGACGCCGAAGTCGGCGTCGTGGGCGGGCTCCCCGCACACCCACGCGCCGAGCCGGACGTAGCCGCGCAGCAGGGCGGGCAGTTCGGTGCGGCCGGCCGGGGCGGGCGTCTGCGGGACCCAGGGCAGCAGCGGGCGGACCCGGTACTCCTCGGGCGCGAGGTGCTTCTCGCGTACCCGGTCCCAGGTGCCGGCGGCGAGAGCGCCGCCGTCGGCGAGCGGGATCGAGCAGCAGCCGGCCAGCCACTCGTGGCCGCGGTCCACCATGTAGCGGGCGATCCCGGCCCAGATGAGGCCGATGACGGCGCCGTCGCGGTGGTCGGGGTGCACGCAGGAGCGGCCGACCTCGACCATGCCGGGCCGGATGGCGTCGAGCGCGGTCAGGTCGAACTCGCCCTCCGAGTAGAGGCGTCCGGCGACCGCGGCGCGCTCCGGCGGCAGCAGCCGGTAGGTACCCACGACCTGCCCGGTCTCCGTGTCGCGGACCAGCAGGTGGTCGCAGTACGCGTCGAAGGGGTCGATGTCGAGGCCGGGTCGGGGCGTGGCCAGCAGGGCGCCCAGCTCGCCGGCGAACACGTCGTGGCGCAGCCGCTGCGCGGCCCGCACGTCGTCCTCGTCACGGGCAAATGTGACAGCGTAGCGGGCAGGTGTCACATTCTGCTGGGGACGGTCTAGGGTCGATACGCCACTCATGGCTTCTCCTGGTCACGGGCCGGGGACGGCGAGCGGTGCCGCCGGGTCTGTTCTTCCTACGGCGGTTGGCGTGTACGTGACCTGTGCCAGGAGCGGGGATGTGGGGTTGTTGAACGGCGAGAGCCGGACGCCGAAAACCCAGACGGGGCCGGAAATGAGCACCACTCCCGGCCCCGCCCGTCCGCACTCTTCGGCGAACGTTCACTTGAAGCGCCCCGATAGGGGCGCGGGGCTGTCCCGATATGCGGCTCCGCCGCGCGGGCGCGACCAGCCACAGCCGACCCGCACCCGCCGGCGCCGCTACCGCTTCCCCACCCTGCGCGTGGCCCGCAACCACTCCTTGTTCATCCCGGTGATGGACACGAGGGGAATCCCCTTGGGGCAGGCAGTCGCACACTCACCCGTCAACGTGCACCCCCCGAACCCCTCCGCGTCCATCTGCGCCACCATGTCCAGCACCCGCGTCTCGCGCTCGGGCGCCCCCTGCGGCAACACGTTGAGATGGTTCACCTTGGCGGAAGTGAACAGCATCGCCGCCCCGTTGGGGCACGCGGCGACGCACGCCCCGCACCCGATGCACTCGGCGTGCTCGAACGCGAAGTCGGCGTCGGGCTTGGGCACCAGCGTGGCGTGGGCCTCGGGCGCGGCGCCGGTGGGGGCGGTGACGTAACCGCCGGCCTGGATGATCCGGTCGAAGGCGCTGCGGTCGACCACCAGGTCCTTGACGACCGGGAAGGCGGCGGCCCGCCACGGCTCGACGTCGATCGTGTCGCCGTCCCGGAAGGACCGCATGTGCAGTTGGCAGGTGGTGGTCCGCTCCGGTCCGTGCGCGTCACCGTTGATCACCAGGCTGCACGCGCCGCAGATGCCCTCGCGGCAGTCGTGGTCGAAGGCGACCGGGTCGTCGCCGCGCAGGATGAGTTCCTCGTTGAGGGTGTCGAGCATCTCCAGGAAGGACATGTCGGGCGAGATGCCGTCCACCTCGTACGTGGACATGGCGCCGTCGGCGTCGGCGGCGCGCTGCCGCCAGACGCGCAGGGTGAGCTTCATGCGTAGCTCCGCTGGGTGGGGTGGACGTACTCGAAGACCAGGTCTTCCCTGTGCAGGGTCGGTGCCTCGCCGGTGCCGGTGAACTCCCAGGCGGCGGCGTAGCCGAACTCCTCGTCCCGGCGCGCGGCCTCGCCGTCCGGGGTCTGCGACTCCTCGCGGAAGTGGCCGCCGCAGGACTCGGCGCGGTGCAGTGCGTCGAGGCACATCAGCTCGGCGAGTTCGAGGTAGTCGACGATCCGGTTGGCCTTCTCCAGGGACTGGTTGAACTCCTCGCCGGTGCCCGGGACCTTGATGCGCCGCCAGAACTCCTCGCGGATCTGCGGGATGCGCTCAAGTGCCTTGCGCAGTCCGGTGTCCGAGCGGGCCATGCCGCACAACTCCCACATCAGCTCGCCGAGTTCACGGTGGAAGGAGTCGGGGGTGCGGTCGCCGTCGACCGACAGCAGCAGGTTCAGACGGTCCTGGGTCTCGGCCAACACCTCCTGCACGACGGGGTGTTCGTCGTTCACCGGGTCCTGGTGCGGGTGGCGGGCGAGGTAGTCGTTGATGGTGGCCGGCAGGACGAAGTAGCCGTCGGCGAGCCCCTGCATCAGCGCGGACGCGCCGAGTCGGTTCGCGCCGTGGTCGGAGAAGTTGGCCTCGCCGATCGCGAACAGGCCCGGGACGGTGGTCTGGAGGTCGTAGTCGACCCACAGGCCGCCCATCGTGTAGTGCACGGCGGGGTAGATCCGCATCGGGACCGTGTACGGGTCCTCGGCGGTGATCCGCGCGTACATGTCGAAGAGGTTGCCGTACTTCTCCTCGACGGCCTTGCGGCCCATCCGCTCGACGGCGTCGGCGAAGTCCAGGTACACGCCCTGCCCGCCGGGTCCGACGCCCCGGCCCTCGTCGCAGACGTTCTTGGCGGCGCGGGAGGCGATGTCGCGCGGGACCAGGTTGCCGAAGGAGGGGTAGATGCGCTCCAGGTAGTAGTCGCGCTCGTCCTCGGGGATGCGGTTCGGCGGACGGTCGTCGCCCTTGGCCTTCGGCACCCAGATCCGCCCGTCGTTGCGCAGCGACTCGCTCATCAGCGTCAGCTTCGACTGGTGGTCGCCGGTGCGCGGGATGCAGGTGGGGTGGATCTGCGTGAAGCAGGGGTTGGCGAAGTACGCGCCCCGCCGGTGCGCCCGCCAGATCGCGGTGGCGTTGGAGTTCATGGCGTTGGTCGACAGGTAGAAGACGTTTCCGTAGCCGCCGCTGGCGAGTACGACGGCGTCGGCGAAGTACGTGTCGGTCCTCCCCGTGATCAGGTCCCGGGCCACGATCCCGCGCGCCCGCCCGTCGATCACGATCAGGTCGAGCATCTCGGTGCGCGGGTGCATCTCGACGTTCCCGGCGGCGATCTGCCTGCTCAGCGCCTGGTAGGCGCCCAGCAGGAGCTGCTGGCCCGTCTGACCGCGGGCGTAGAACGTCCGGGACACCTGGACGCCGCCGAAGGAGCGGGTGTCGAGGAGACCGCCGTACTCCCGCGCGAAGGGCACGCCCTGTGCCACGCACTGGTCGATGATCTCGACGGAGATCTGCGCCAGCCGGTGGACGTTGGACTCCCGCGCCCTGAAGTCGCCGCCCTTGACGGTGTCGTAGAACAGCCGGTGGATCGAATCGCCGTCGTTGCGGTAGTTCTTCGCCGCGTTGATGCCGCCCTGCGCGGCGATGGAGTGGGCGCGGCGCGGGGAGTCCTGGTAGCAGAACTGGACGACGTGGTAGCCCTGTTCGGCGAGCGTGGCACCGGCGGCGCCTCCGGCGAGGCCGGTGCCGACGACGATCACCGTGTGCTTGCGCCGGTTGGCCGGGTTGACCAGCCTGGCCTCGAAGCGGCGCTTGTCCCAGCGCTCGGCGACAGCGCCGGCCGGGGCCTTGGCGTCGACGAGGGGCTCGCCGGTCCCGTAGTCCGCGTACTGGAAGGAGACAGTCATGTTCAGCTCACCACTCCGGTCATGACGCCCACGGGTACGGCGACGAAGCCGGCCGTGAGCAGCAGCGCGAGGACGTTCGCGATGGTCTTCAGGGCGCGGTCGCGGGTGCGGCTGCCGACGCCGAGGGTCTGGGCCGCGGCCCAGAAGCCGTGCCGCACGTGCAGGCCGAGCGCGAGCATCGCGACGATGTAGACGACGTTGCCGTACCAGGTGGAGAAGGTGTCCACGACGTTCTGGTACGGATGGCCATCCTGGAAGCCGCCGCTGTGCACGGTGCCGGTCGTGAGGTCCAGGACGTGCCAGACGATGAACAGGCCGAGGATGATCCCGCCCCAGCGCATGGTGCGCGTGGCGTAGCTCGCCCGGGGCTTCCTGTGCACGTACCCGCTGGGCCGGGCCCTGAGGTCGCGGCGGCTGAGCTGGTACGCGGAGACGGCGTGGGCGACGACCGCGACGACCAGCACCACGCGGATCAGCCAGAGCGTCCACTCGTAGTGCATGAACGGCTCGCCGACCGTGCGCAGCCAGTGCGCGTAGTGGTTGAACTCGCCCGGCCCGAAGAAGATCTTCAGGTTCCCGATCATGTGGACGACCAGGTACAGCAGCATGGTCAGGCCGCTGACGGCCATCACCGTCTTCTTGCCGACGGAGGAGTCCCACACGGTGCGCGCCATCGACGGCCGTCGGTCCGTCCGCGTTGCCAGTGCCATGGCCAAGACGCTAGAGCCGGGCGACCCCATCGGTCCAAGACATGGTCCGGCTCGTTTCCATAGCCTGCGCCTATCGAGGTGCCTATCATGGCTGGATGCAGTTCCAGCAGCTCCAGTACTTCGTGGCGGTCGCCGAGACCCGGCACTTCACCCGGGCCGCCGAGCTCGTACATGTCGCGCAGCCCTCGCTGTCGCAGCAGATCAAGGCGCTGGAGCGGGAGTTGGGCGCGGATCTGTTCCTGCGGGCGCGCGGCAACATCACGCTCACCGACGCGGGCGAGGCACTGCTGCCCCTGGCCCGGCGGATCCTGGCGGACACGGAGACCGCGCGGTACGAGGTGCAGGAGCTGGTGCAGTTGCGCAGCGGGCGGGTACGGCTCGGGGCGACGCCGAGTCTGCTCACCGGTCTGCTGCCGGACGTGCTGCGCGCCTTCCACGACCGCTACCCGGGCATCCGGCTGCTGATCGAGGAGGGCGGCTCGCACGACCTCGTCCGGGAGCTGGCCCGCGGCGCGCTGGACCTGGCCCTGGTGGTGCTCCCCCTGCCGACCCCGTCCCCGGCGCTGACGACGGTGGAACTGCTGCGGGAGGACCTGGTCGTGGTGTCCTCCCCCGAGGTGCCCAAACCGGGCGGCGGACACCGGACCGTACGGATCGCCGATCTGGAGGGCGAGCGCCTGGTAATGTTCCGGCACGGCTACGACCTGCGGGAACTCACCGTGGCCGCGTGCCGGGCGGAGGGGTTCGAGCCGGACTTCGCGGTCGAGGGCGGGGAGATGGACGCGGTGCTCGGGTTCGTGCGGGCCGGGCTCGGGATGGCCGTCGTCCCCCGGATGGTGGCCGCCCGGTCGGGCCGGGGGCTACGGGTCACCCCGCTCACCCGGCCCGGCCTGCACCGCACGATCGCCCTCGCCCACCGCAGCGACGTGGCTCCGCCGCGGGCCGCGCGGGAGTTGCAGCGGATGCTGCTGGAGAGATGAGCGGTCAGCTCTCGGCCGCCGGCCGCAGCACCTCCTCGCACCACTGGCGGAAGGTGGTGGGCGCGAGGCCGGGGGTGGGGAGCTGGGAGGCGCCGTAGAAACCCTGCTCGTTCTGGGCCGTCACCATGGCGGTGTAGGAACGGACCCAGTCCTCGGTCGCCCCGGCACGCAGCAGCCCCGCCCGCAGCTCGGTGACGGGTGCGAACCGGGTGCGCACGGGCCGGCCGAGCACCTCGGCGAGCACTGCGGCCATGCCCTCGGGGGTCAGGTCGTCCGGACCGACCAGGGGGACGTCCGCCCGCCCGGTCCAGGAGTCGTCGAGCAGCAGCCGGGCCGCCGCGGCGCCGACGTCGCGCGTGGCGCACAGCCGCAGCACACGGTCGGCCACGTGCGAGGTGTCGAACACGCCGGTGTCACGGATCGCGGCCAGTTGGCGGAGCGTGTTCTCCATCAGGGCCGGCGGGCACAGCGCCCGGTAGTGGACGCCCGTGGCCGCGATCCGCTCGTCCATGGCGAGGCCGGTGGAGATCAGCCCGGCGTTCTGCGCGACTCCACGGCCGAGGGTGGAGACGGCCACCACCCGCTTCGTGCCCTGCGCCTCGATCACCTCGCACAGCCGGTCGGTGAAGGCGCCGTAGTGCGCCTCGGAGTCGGGCGCGGTCGAGGTCGGCGGGACCAGCCAGAACACCTGGTCGGCACCCTGACAGGCCTCTTTCAGCACGACGGGGTCGGCGTGCGACCCGTGGACGACTTCCACGCGCTCGCGCACCTGCGGGGCGAGCGCGGCGGGGTCGCGGGCGATCACCCGGACCGGTACGGAACCCTCGCCGGCGTCGAGCAGGCGGGCGACGACCTCACGGCCGATCTGCCCGGTGGGTGTGGTGACGACGATCATGAACTGCTCCAGGGACAAAGGCGGTTGGGATGCCGTCGAGCCTGCTGCCTGGCGCCGCCGAACTGAAGGACCGTTCCGCTCACGGTTGTTACCCTCAGAGCAATACCGAACCGAGGGGGCCGCCCGTGGAGTCCCGTCCGCTGCGCTACTTCGTCGCCGTCGCCGAGGAGCTCAACTTCGCCCGCGCGGCCGAGCGGTTGGGCATCTCGCCGCCGCCGCTGTCCCGGGCGATCCGCCGACTGGAGACGGAGCTGGGCGTCACCCTGTTCGCGCGGACCACCCACAGCGTGGCGCTGACCCCGGCGGGGACCGTGCTGCTGACCGAGGCCAGGACGGCGCTGGACGCGCTGGAGGCCGCCGGTCGACGGGCCCGGCGGGCGGCGGCCACGGAGCCGAGGCTCGTCCTGGCCATGAAGGCCGACGGTGACGGGGGGCTGCTGGAGGCACTGTGCGCACGCTACGCACAGGAGCCGGAGGCGCTGCCGGTCACCGTCCGCCTGTCCGGCTGGCAGGAGCAGCCCCGGCTGCTGCGGCTCGGCGAGGCCGATGCCGCCCTGATCTACGAGCCGTTCGACCACGCCGGCCTCGACGCCGAGACGCTCACGACCGAGCCGCGCGTCGCCGCCCTCGCCACGAGCCACCCGCTCGCCGCCCGTGACCGCCTGACCCTGGCCGACCTGGACCTGCGCCCCGGCGACCTGCCCCAGTACCTGCACGAGATCCGCAGCCAGGGCCACGACCTCGCCCAACTGCTCACCCTGGTCGGCCTGGGCCGGGTCGTGCCGCTGCTCCCCGCCTCCGTCGCCGTCCGCTACCCGCGTCCGGGCGTCGTCTACCGCCCGGTGTTGGATGCCCCGCCCGCGGTCCTGACGATCGCCTGGCCGCAGCAGTCCCGCTCGACGGCGACAGCCGCCCTCGTCCGGGCTGCCATGTCCGTGGCGGAAGCGGGCTGACGGCCGGGACGGGTGCGTGTCACGCGGCCTCGGGCGGTACCGGTGTCCCCTGGTGGTAGTATATCCGCCAGCCCGTCTCCTCGCTCCGCCTGCGCCAGAGCGAGCTGCGGCGGGCGCGGTGGCCGTCGAAGTCCGTCTCGTAGGTGAGGTGGACCAGGCCGGGGGCCAGCAGGACGCCCTCGATCGCCGACGGCTCGTAGCGGGGGCCGCCCCGCGCGCTGCCCGCATGCTCGGGCAGCCAGGCCAGCATGTCCGCGTACGTGTAGCGGCGGCCCGAGGAGCCGACCTCGACGAACTCGGGGTCGAGCAGCCGCTCGAAGTCGGCGCGGGAGGCGCGCACGGCGGGATCCATGAGGGCCAGCTCGCCGGCGATCGCCGCGTTCACGTCGTCCTTCACGTCGTCCTTCGCGTCGTATCCGTCTTCGTTCACGTCGTATCCGTCGTCGTTCACGCCGCTCACCCCGTCGCGTCCACCAGGGCCAGTTCGTGGAGCCGGTCCGCCGGGCCCGGGCGGGCGTAGTACCAGCCCTGGGCCGTGTCGCAGCCCAGTATGCGGAGCTGCTCGGCCTGCGCGCCGGTCTCCACGCCCTCCACCGTGACCGCGAGGTTCAGGCTGTGGGCGAGCGACACGATCCCCTCGACGATCTTGAGGTCGACGGGGTCCGCCGGGAACTGCTGCATGCCCTGGGTGAAGGAGCGGTCCAGCTTGAGCACGCTCACCGGGAGACGGCGCAGGTTGGCCAGGTTGGAGTAGCCGGTGCCGAAGTCGTCCAGGGCGATGTCGACGCCCATCTCGGCGAGCCGGCGCAGCGGTTTGAGCAGGTCGTCGTCGGCTCCGATGAGCGCCGACTCCGTCACCTCCAGGCACAGGGCCTCCGGTGCGAGGCCCGCCCGCTCCAGGATGTCGACGGTGTCCTGCACCAGACCGGGGTGGGTGAGCTGGCACGGGGAGAGGTTGACGTTGATGCGGACGGGGGCGGTGTCCCCGTTGCGCTCCCGCCACTCGCCGGCCTGCCGTACCGACTCCTCCAGGACCCAGCGGCCCAGCGGCACGATCAGCCCGGTGTGCTCGGCGAGCGGGATGAACCGGTCGGGGCCGAGCACCCCGTGCTGCGGGTGCAGCCAGCGCACCAGGGCCTCCGCGCCGCGCACACTGCCGTCGCCGAGGTGGACGAGCGGCTGGTACTCGATGAAGAACTCGCCCCGTTCGAGGGCCGCCGGGAGCGCCGTGGTCAGGCCGTGCCGGGTGATCGCGCGGGCGTCGGCCTCGGGGTCGGCGAGCTCGAAGCGGTTGCCGCCCGCCGACTTGGCCCGGTACATGGTGATGTCGGCGCTGCGCAGCACCTCCGCCGCGCTGCGTTCCCCGGCCGGCCCCTCGACGATGCCGATGCTGCCGCGCACGGTCAGCTCCCGGCCGTCGATGCTGACCGGTGCGAGCAGGGCGTTCATGATGCGCGCGGCGAGTTCGTCGACCTCGTGGCGGGTGTCGGGGCCGGTGGTCAGCGCCACGAACTCGTCGCCGCCCAGGCGCGCGACCATCTCGCCGGGCGCCGTCGCGCAGGACTGCAGCCGGTCGGCGACCTCGACGAGCAGCCGGTCGCCGGCCGCGTGGCCGAGGCTGTCGTTGATCGTCTTGAAACCGTCCAGGTCGAGGTAGCACAGACCGAAGCGCTGGCCCTCGCCGGCCCCGAGCGCCTTCTCCAGGCGTTCGAAGAACAGGGTGCGGTTGGGCAGGCCGGTCAGCGCGTCGTGGGTGGCCTCGTAGCGCAGCCGGAGGTTGAGCAGCCGGCGCTCGGTGGTGTCCTCCATCAGGGCCAGCGTGTACTGCGGTTCGCCGTCGGCGTCGCGCAGCAGGGAGACCGTCAGGTTGGTCCACAGGACCGTGCCGTCGGGGCGGCTGAACGGCTTCTCCGTGTGGTAGTGCTCGCGGTCGCCGCGGACGAGTTCGTCGTAGAGCTTCCAGGTCTGCGGCGCGTCCTCGGGATGGGTCAGCTCCTGGACCCTGCGGCCGCGCAGGGTCTGCTCGGAGCCGCCGAACATGCGCAGCAACGCCCCGTTGATCTGGAGGACGTTGCCGTCCAGGTCGGCGATGCCGATTCCTATCGCGGCGCCCTCGAAGACCGCGCGGAAGCGGGCCTCGCTCGCGTGCAGCGCCTGTGCGACGACACCCTGGGCGCGCAACGCGGCCTGGGCGATGGCCTCCTGCTCGGCGAGCGTGCGCTCGCGCAGCGCCTGCGCGAACCCGGCCGCCATGGCGTGCTGCAGCCGCGAGGCACGGGTGCGCAGGTCCTCCTGGGGGCCGTCCTCGCCGCAGTAGAGCACCAGGTAGGCGTCGACGCAGTCGAGCGATCTGCTCAGCGCCTCGGGGTCGGTGCAGTGCGCGTCGACGAGGGCGGCGCCCACCGTCTTGCCCGCCTCGGCGTCGAAGGCCCGCTCCAGCAGCGCCTCGCGCAACCGCCGCGCCAGCGGCAGAAGTCGCTGTTCCAGCTCGGGCCGGGTCAGCGACGTCGAGGTCACCGGGAACACGGCCCGGCTCCAGATCGTCACGAACCGCCGCAGTCTGTCCTCCGGACCGTCCGGCTCCGCACTCACGCCGTACGCCCCACGCCGGCGAAACCGGAGAAGCCCCACGGGTCCTCGTCCTCCGGCGCCGTGTCCGGCCGCCAGCGCGGCATCGGCACCAGTCCCGGTTCCACCATGTCGTACCCCTCGAAGAACCGCTCGATCTCGGCACGCGAGCGCATGATCAGCGGGTTGCGAATGTCCTTGTACACGTCCACCGCGCCCTGGGTCCGCTCCGGCGGCAACGGGATTCCCTCGTACGAGGCATGCGTGAGCACGAGCAGACTGCCCGGCGCGAGCGCGGCGGCGAACTCGGCCACCGTCTCGTACGGGTCGTCCGCGTCCTCCACGAAGTGCAGTATCGCGACGAGCAGCAGCGCCACCGGCCGCTCCAGGTCGATCAGTTGCTCCACCTGCGGGCTGCCGAGGATCTCGTGCGGCTTGCGCAGATCGGCGGCCACGACGTCGGCGTCGGCGTTGCCGGCCAGCACCTCCTGGCTGTGCGCGACGGCCACCGGGTCATGGTCGACATAGACCACACGCGCCCCGGGGCCGGCCGCCTGGGCGACCTCGTGGACGTTGCCGAAGGTGGGGATTCCGGAGCCGATGTCGAGGAACTGGGTGACGCCCTCGGCGACCGCGTACCGCACGGCGCGGCGCATGAACGCCCGGTTCGCCTGCATGATCTTCGGCAGCCCCGGCATGAACTCCATGGCCTTGCGGGCCGCTTCCCGGTCGACCTCGAAGTTGTGCGACCCGCCCAGGTAGTAGTCGTAGATCCGCGAGACGCTCGGCACCGAGATGTCGATGCTCCGAGGGGCCCAGGCGGGACGCTCCATCTATCTCTCCAAGGCGTAGGCGATCCGGTGTTCGAGCTGAGGCTACTGATCGCCCGCCAAACGGGCGAGTGGAAACGGAAATTGACCGTCCGTTCCCGGTCACTGCCTGCGGCACGTGCCGAATCGGCGACCCCGAGGGCTACGAAAAGTGCCCGAGGCGTCCCGGAGCGCTCCGGAGCGGCCCTCAGGGCGGCGAAAGTCTACGCACAGGACGCGGGTGGCGGACAAGCACAACGGTCCGCCCCCTCCGTGCGGCGCGGAGGGGGCGGACCTGAGGTCGTGCGTGATCGGGGCAGCTGCGGGATCGGCCCTGGGGAGGTGATCCCTACTGCGCCGGCGCTCCGACCAGCTTTCCGTCGGGCGCGACGGCGTACCACGTGCCGCCCACACCCTGGCCGTTGGTGTCGCCGGCGGCCTTGTCACCGGTGAAGGTGTAGATAGGCGAGCAGTTGACCGTCTGCTGCTTGACGCCGTCGCCCCGGGTGAAGCTCATGAGGCCCTTCTTCTGGACGCCCTCGGTGTCGTTGGCCTCGACCGGCGCGACGACCGGCCACTTCTCCAGGCAGGCACCGTTGCAGTTCGACACCGGCTTGGGCCACGCCTTGTCCTTGAGGAAGCGGTAGACCGTCATGCCGTTCTTGTCGACGACGATGTCGCCCAGCTTCGGGTCCTTGCGCACGGACAGCCCCGCCAGGGCGGACTGGGACTCCGTCTTGGCCTTCTTGCCGTCGGGAGCCAGCGCGAACCACTTGTTGCCCACGCCCTGGCCGGTGGTGTCACCGGGGTTGGCGTCCTTCGCGTAGTAGTAGGCGGGCCAGCCGCCCACGGTGAGCTGCTTGCTGCCGTCGGGACGGGTGGTCTCGCCCAGCAGCGACTTGTCGATGCCGTCGCCGGCGCTGATGTCGTCGGCGGACACCGGCGGCCAGGTGGTCGCGCAGTCGCCCTCGCAGTTGGACTTCGGGGGCTCAGCGGTGTCCGCGTCGAAGCGGTAGAGGGTCTTGCCTGCACTGTCGGTAAGGATCTTGCCGAGCTCGGCGTTCGCGGAGATGGCCAGCTCACCGGCATCGGTGGACTGGGCACCGGTGTCGGTGCCCGTACCCGCGCCGACACCGGCCGGGGCACTGGCACTGGCGCTCGCACCGGCGCCGACACCGCCGTAGCCGCCGCCGACGCCCGCGATGCCACCGGCGGGAGCCGTGGCCCCGACGTTCTGGCTCGACGCCGACGTGCCGCTTTCCGATCCGCACGCCGTAGTCAGCGCCAGAACGGCCACAGTGCCCGCCGCGAGTGAGGCGCTCCGCCAGGTGGTCTTCATCGTCAACAACTCCCCGATCGTCACAAGGGTGTTGCAGCGCCCTGCTGCGCCGCCGCACGGTCCTGAATACGCAGAGGGGTGGTCGTTGCGTTCAAACCCGGCACAAAAAACTTTCCGCGACCTGTGATCGGCCTCCGAATCGACCAGGCATCCGACCGGCTCCGCGCCCAGGTCAAACCTCTGAACGTGAACTTCCCCCGTTCGGGGCAATCCTCGCCCGGCGTGGGCGTGCGCCGGTGCGCGAGGCCGCATGATCTCCGTCGTGCATGGACCCGAACTGACCCGATCCGCCCTCGTCACCAGGGCGTTGGCCCTGATGACCGTGGCCTGGATCCTCGCGGCCGCACCGGCCGGGGTGGCCGCGGCCGACGCGTGCGCGTACACCTCGACGGGCCCGGACGGCATCGAGGCGGTGGCGGTCGCGGGGAGTCACCCGTGGCCGACTCCCCCGGTGTGCCCCAAACCGACGCCGACGCCCACCCCGACTCCCACGCCGGCGAAACCGAAGCCCCCCAAGCCGACGCCGACCCCCACACCGCCCCCGACCCCACCGCCGGCACCCACCCCCGAGCCGACGCCGACGCCGGAGCCGAAACCTCCGGCGCCGAAGCCGCGCCCGAAGCCGCCGCCCCCGGCGCCCGCACCGCCCCGGCCCGCGGCACCACTCCCCCGGCCGGCTCCCCCACCGCCGCCGAAGCCCACGCCGACTCCCACCCCCCAGCCGACGCCCACGCCCACGCCGCGCCCCTCCGTGACCCCGGTGCACTACCCGGCGTACCACCCCTCGGCGCACCAGCGGCCCGCCCGCGGCGGCCAGTCGCCGGTCACCTACGTCCTGCTCATCACCGTGCCCGCGGTGATCGCCGTCGCCGCGCTGCGACCGCGTTAACGCCGATGCTGGAGGCATCTCTTGCCGGAATGGCTTGTTCTCACCCTCGCGATGCTCGCCGCCTGCGCGGTGGTGGTCATCGTCACCCTCGTACGGCACCGCAGGGCGCCCGAGGACGAGGACCCCTCCGAGACCCCGGACGTCATCGAGTACATGACGATGTGGATCGGCGTGGTGTACGCCATCGTCCTGGGCCTGGCCATCGCGGGCGTCTGGGAGGCGCGCAGCGTCGCCCAGGACCACGTCCAGGCGGAGGCCCAGGCGCTGCACGAGATCTCGGAGCGGGTGCGGGTCTACCCGGCCGACGTCCGTGACCGCATTCGGGAGGATGTCAACGCCTATGTCGGACACGTCGTCACCGTCGAGTGGAAGAAGATGGCCGACGACGGCGAGGTGACCGAGCGCGGCGACGAACTCCTCCAGCGGGTCCGGGTCGACGTCACGGACTACCAGCCGGCGACCGACTTCCAGGCGCAGGCCTACCAGCCGCTGCTCGACCAGATGGCCGCCGCGGACCAGGCACGCAACGCCCGCGCGGAGTCGACCGGGGCGACCATGCCCGGCGTGGTGTGGTTCGGGCTGCTGGCCGGGGCCGCGATCACCATCGGCATGGTCTTCGCGCTGCAGATCCGGCGTACGCCCCGGGAACTGGTCCTGGCCGGACTGTTCTCCGCGCTCATCGCCTTCCTGCTCTTCCTGATCTGGGACTTCGACGCGCCCTACAGCCGGGGCATCACCGCATCGGCGGAACCGTTCCTCCACCTCTTCCCGCACATCAAGGGCTGAGGCTCTTCAGGGGCGGGGACTCTTCAGGGACTGGGGCTCCTCAAGGGTCGACGCCCGCTCACCTCACGTTCCCGCGCCGGGGGACGGCCGCCACGCCGCCGCCGTCCCCCGGTCGCACGAACGGCGTCCCCCGTGCGGCCCACACGCTTGCCCCATTCGCGCGACCCCGATCGCGGAGGCGCACACATGTTCCTAGCGTTTCGGTCATCGAGGTGCATTTATGGCGCAAGCGGAAGAGGTCCGCAGGCTGCTCCTCGGGGACCGGAGGATCCACCATGCGCGCGATACGCGTCGCTTCGGCCGCTCTGCTGGGCGTCACCGCCCTGACCTTCTCCGCACCCGCCGCCGTCGCCAGTGACGGCGACGACAACCACTACGTCATGTCCAACGGCTACACCGCGCTGCCCTCGACCATCGTGGCGGGCGGGCAGGTCACCCTTCAGGTGGACCGGAGCGCCAGTGGCTGCCGCAGTTCCGTGACGGTCTCGTCGGAGGTGTTCGGCACGGTCGTCATCCCGAAGGGGTCCTCGTCGGCGGTGGCTCTGATCCACTGGGAGGCCAAGGCGGGCGCGTCGTACCGGGTGACGTTCGGCTGCGGCGGCATCAGCGCCGTCAAGGAGCTGACGATCGCCGGCGGCCGTCCGGCCCGTCCCACGCCCGAGCCCTATCCGGTGCCGCAGGGTGTGCACGCCGGTGAGGGCGGCAGCGTCGCCGGGTTCGACCTGAAGGAGATCGGGATGGGCGCCGCGCTCATCGCCGGATCGGTCGGTGCCGCGTACTGGTTCTCCCGGCGCCGCGCCGGTGAGGACGCCGGCTGACGGCCGACGGTCCCGCCGCGCGCAGGCCTTCGCCCCTGTCCCTGCTGGGATCCGGGGCGAAGGCCTGCGCTGTGTGCGGTCGTTCGAGGGGACGGGGTGCGGCTCAGATGTGGCGCTCGGCGCGGCGCCGCATCCAGAACAGACCACCGCCGACCAGGGCCGCGGCGACGAGCCCGCCGCCGATGGCCATGTCGGTCGGGGTGGCGCCGGTGGTGGTGCTGCCGCCGAGACCGCCGCGGACCCCGCCGATGACGGTGAAGGCGGCGGGGCGGGTCAGGGGCCGTCCGGAGCAGGTGACGGTGATGTCGTAGGTGCCGGGCTGGGCGTTGTCGTTGATGGTGGCCGTGCCCTTGGCGGTCTGGCTGCTGCTGCCGAGGAGCGCGGTCAGGGGGGCCGTCCCGAAGGCGGGCGAGGTCATGGTGCCGCCCCCGGGGCAGCCGTCGACGGTGACGCTGATCTGGCCGCCGCGGGCGATGACGCTGGGCAGGACGACGATGTTGCTCGGGTTGGCGCCCATGCCGTCGCGGGCGAGCGCCGTGGGTGCGGCGAGGCCGAGGGCGGCGACGGCGACGGCTGAGACCGCCGAGGCCGCCAGGACACGAGTGGTTCGCATGTGATCCTCCGCGGAAGGCGCCCCGGGGCCCGGCCCCGGCATGTCGGCGAGAAAGCACCTCCCGGACTGACCCTCAGATGCCGTGCGCGCGCCCGCATTTCGGGAATGGTCCGTCCTGGTGAGAGGACACGCCGAGCGAAATGCACACAATCGGATATCGCCGCAGGTCACGGACCGTCAGAAAATTCCTGCCGTCGGCAACTCGGATGGCGCACCGAGGGACACCGGTGCCACCCGTTCGCCGCTGCCCCGTCGCCGGTTTCCCGCGCGGGACTTAGCGTTCTCATATGCGCGAGAAGGACGTGGCGACGGCCGCGTCGAAAGGGGATGGCGAATGTCTGCGTACGAGCTGTCCGAGGCGGCGGAAGACGAGGAGCGGCAGAAGAAGCGCGCCCCTTGGGGGGTGATAGCGCTTGTTCTGCTGGCCGGTCTCGCGCTCATCCGGAACGGGTCGGGAGAATTCGACATCGGCCCGCCGCAGCCGGCCTCGGCGGCGGCCGCGGACAGCCGCACCGCCGGCGGCACCTTCGGCGTGGCCGCGGCCGCGCTGCCGTACGCCGCGCCGAACCGGGTGCGGATCCCCGCGATCCGGGTGGACGCGCCGGTCATGGCGGTCGGTCTGGACACGGACGGCTGGGTCGGCGCGCCGCCGCCGGAGGACCCGAACCTGGCCGGCTGGTTCACGGGCGGGGTCTCGCCCGGCGAGAAGGGCACGGCGGTCGTCGTCGGCCATGTCGACAACAAACTGGGCCCCGCCGTCTTCTACGGTCTCGGGGCGCTGAAGAAGGGAAACCGCGTCGAAGTGGCGCGGCAGGACGGAAAGACCGCGGTCTTCGAGATCTACGGCATCGAGGTCTTCGCGAAGAACAACTTCCCCGGCGACCGCGTCTACGCCTCCAAGGGCTCTCCCGAACTGCGGGTCATCACCTGCGGCGGCGGTTTCTCCAAGGCGAACGGATACGACGGGAACGTCGTCGCCTTCGCCCGCCTGGTCGAGGTCCGCTGAGCGGTTCTCGACCAGGCGGGCGGGGCGGGGGGAGAGGGGCGGGGCGGGGCCTGCGTCAGGTGTACTGCCGGTGCGGGACGGTGATGCGATAGCCGGAGTTCAGCAGCTCCGGCAGATAGGCGCGCAGGGCCCGCACGCTCTGGGAGCGGTCGCCCCCGGCGTCGTGCGAGAGCACCACGACGCCGGGGGCGGCGCCGTGCTCTACCCGCTGGACGATGGAGCCGGTGCCGGGGGTGGTCCAGTCGAGGGTATCGATCGTCCAGGCGAGGGGTTCCATGCCGAGTTCGGCGCCGAGCTGGAAGGCGGCGCGGTTCCAGGCGCCGTAGGGGGCGCGGAACCAGCGGGGCCGCTCGCCGTAGCCCTCCTCGATGACGTCGCTGGTGCGGGCCATCTCGGAGTGGATCTGACGGCGGGTGAGCTTCGTGAGCAGGGGGTGGGACCAGGTGTGGTTGCCGACGATGTGGCCCTCGTCGGCCATGCGTTCCAGCAGGTCCTGGTTGTCGACGGCCATCTCCCCGCACACGAAGAACATCGCGCGCACGTCGTACTCGGCCAGGGTGTCGAGGATGCCGGGGGTGTAGCGGGGGTCGGGGCCGTCGTCGAAGGTCAGCACCATGGTGCTGCCGGGGCCGGTCATCTTCAGCAGCGGTTCGCTGCGCACCGGGGTGAGGGCGGGCGCGGCGCGTGGGGGGGCGTATCCGGTCAGCGGCTGGAGGCGGTAGGCGGAGGGCTTCAGCGGGAGGCTGCGCGGCGGGGCGCCGGCGGCGGGGGCGGCCTTGACCGGCTTGCCGTCGCCGCCCCACCCGAACACTCCGGCCGTGCCGACGGCTCCGACGGCGGCGGCGCCGGCGGCGAGCAACGCCCGGCGCCGGGTGAACAACTGATCCTTCTTCATGCAGTCATCAGTCGCCCGGCCGGCCCCCGACGCACCACACCGACACCGCATCGGCGGCACGATTCCACCCGCCCGGCGCAACGGCGGCCCCGGACGGTCGACCGAGGCTCGTCAGCGGTGGCGTACCAGGGGGAACGGGAGGGTCTCGCGGATGGTGAGGCCGGTGAGGAACATGACGAGGCGGTCGACGCCGATGCCGAGGCCGCCGGTCGGGGGCATGGCGTATTCGAGGGCGTCGAGGAAGTCCTCGTCGAGTTCCATCGCCTCGGGGTCTCCGCCGGCGGCCAGCAGGGACTGCTCGGTGAGGCGGCGGCGTTGTTCGACCGGGTCGGTCAACTCCGAGTAGGCGGTGCCCAGTTCGGTGCCGAAGGCGACCAGGTCCCAGCGTTCGGCCAGCCGGGGGTCCGTGCGGTGCTGTCGGGTCAGCGGTGAGACGTCCGTGGGGAAGTCCTTGTAGAAGGTGGGGAGTCGGGTCTTCTCCTCGACGAGGCGTTCGTACATCTCCAGGATGACGTCGCCGCGGCCGTCGTCCGGTGTGTACGGGACTTTGGCGCGGTCGCAGTGCCGGTGCAGGACCGTCAGGTGGGTGTCGGCGTCGATCTCCTCGCCGAGGGCCTCCGAGATCGCGCCGTGGACCGTCCGGACCGGCCACTGCCCCGAGATGTCGTACTCCCGCCCGTCCTTGCGGGCGAGGGGCGAGCCGAAGGCGGCCGTGGCCGCGCCCTGGATCAGCTCGCGGACCAGGTCGAGCATCACGTCGTAGTCGGCGTACGCCTGGTAGGCCTCCAGCATCGTGAACTCGGGGTTGTGCTTGTGGGAGACGCCCTCGTTGCGGAAGGTGCGGCCCATCTCGAAGACCTTCTCCAGGCCGCCGACGCACAGCCGCTTCAGGTACAGCTCGGGGGCGATGCGCAGGTAGAGGTCGAGGTCGTAGGCGTTGATGTGGGTGGTGAAGGGGCGGGCGTTGGCGCCGCCGTGGATCTGCTGGAGCATCGGCGTCTCGACCTCGAGGTAGCCGCGCTCCAACAGGCCCTGGCGCAGGGCCTGTACGGCGGTGGAGCGGGCCCGGACGACGTCGCGTGCGGCGGGGCTCGCGACCAGGTCGAGGTAGCGCAGCCGGACCTTGGACTCCGGGTCGGTGAGGCCGCGGCGTTTGTCGGGCAGGGGGCGCAGGCACTTGGCGGTGAGCTGCCAGGACGTCACGAAGACGGTCGGTTCGCCCCGGTCGCTGACGCCCGCCCGGCCCGTCGCGCAGAGGTGGTCGCCGAGGTCGGTGCCGGCCCGGAAGGAGCCGAGGGCCTGGCGCGTGAGGGCCTCGCGGGTCAGGGCGAGTTGGTGGTCGCCGGACCAGTCGCGCAGCGTCACGAAGACGATGCCGCCGAAGTCGCGGACGCGCATGATCCGGCCGGCGACGGTGACCGTCTCGCCCGCGGGGATCCCGGCGAGGGCCGCGAGGGTGTGGGTGCGGGTCGGGACGCCGACCGGGTAGGGGTCGGTGCCCGCGGCGCGCAGCCGGTCGAGTGTGTGGTGCCGGACGCGCACCTGTTCGGGCCGGCCCGCGTCCGGGCCGGCGCCTGCGGCCTCGCCCCCTCCGTCGAGGCCGAGCGCCGCCAGGGACGGCAGGCCTTCGGTGGTGGCGGGGCGCAGCGCGCCCTTCGGCAGCCGCTTGCCCCACAGCTTGCGCAGGGAGGGTACGGAGACGAAGCCCTCGGCGATGCCGGAGGCGAGGCCGACCCGGGCGAGGGAGCCGGCGTCGCCGTAGCAGAGGAAGCGGGGGTACCACGCGGGGCGGTACTTGGCGTTGGAGCGGTAGAGGGCCTCCAGTTGCCACCACCGGGAGAAGAACAGCAGCAGGCGGCGCCAGAGCCGCAGGACCGGTCCGGCGCCGATGCGGGCGCCCTCCTCGAAGGCCGAGCGGAAGACGGCGAAGTTCAGGGAGATCCGGTGGACGCCGAGTTTGGGGGCGGCGGCGCACACGTCGGCGACCATGAACTCCATGACGCCGTTGGGGGCGGAGCGGTCGCGGCGCATCAGGTCCAGGGAGATGCCGTCCGTGCCCCAGGGGACGAAGGAGAGCAGGGCGAGCAGGCGGCCGTCCTCGTCCAGGGCCTCGACGAGGAGGCAGTCGCCGTCGGCGGGGTCGCCGAGGCGGTCCAGGGCCATGGAGAAGCCGCGTTCGGTCTCGGTGTCGCGCCAGGCGTCGGCGCGGTCGACCACCTCCTCCATCTCCTGGTCGGTGAGGGTGGAGTGGCGGCGGACCCGGCAGGTGGCGCCGGTGCGGCGGACCCGGTTCACGGCCTGCCGGGTGACCCGCATCCCGCGCCCGGCGAGGTCGAAGGAGGCGACGTGCAGGATGGCCTCGTCGCCGAGTTGCAGGGCGCCGAGGCCGGCGCGGGCGAAGGCCTTCGCGCCGTCCTCCGAGGCGCCCATGACCGCGGGCGCCCAGGCGTGCCGGCGGGCCGCGTCCAGCCAGGCGGCGATGGCGTGCGGCCAGGCCTCGCGGTCGCCGACGGGGTCGCCGCTGGCCAGACAGACGCCGGCCTCGACTCGGTAGGTGACGGCGGCTTTGGCGCTGGGCGAGAAGACGACGGCCTTGTCGCGCCGGGTGGCGAAGTAGCCGAGGGAGTCCTGCTCGCCGTAGGCCTTCAGCAGGGCGCGGATGCGGGACTCCTCGTCGCCGTGCAGGGCGGCTTCCAGGCGCTGGGAGCGGAAGAGGGTGGCGGCGGCGTTGAGGAGGGCGAGGGCGCCGAACAGGCCGAGGAGGAAGAACAGGGCGTGGGGCGGGCGGCCGTCGAAGGAGCGGGTGGAGACCAGGCCGCCCAGGACGTGGTTGGCGGCCCAGCCGAAGCGCTGGCCTCGCGGCAGGGTGCCCGGGAACAGTTCCACCAGGCCCCAGCCCGCGAGGATCGCCAGGCCGAGCCCGACGCACAGGACGGCGAGCGCCCGCCGCAGGGCCGCGCGGCGGGAGGCGGCGTAGAACTCCCGTCGGGCGACGACCAGGAGGACCAGGGCGAGTGCGCACACCACGAGGGACGGGACGGACTCCGCGTACAGGCCGAGGGCGACGCCGAGGATGTCGGTGAGGACGAGCAGGCCCAGGTAGACGACGACCAGCCACCAGGCGACCTTCTTGCGGGCGGCGGTGGCGGCGGCGAGGAGGAAGAGGAAGACGGCGTAGGCGAGGTTGGCGCTGACCGGGACGGTGAGGAGGTCCAGGAAGCGGACCACCGGGCGCAGCAGGCGGCGCAGCGGCGGGACGAGGGCGAGCAGGACGCAGAGCAGGCCGAGGGCGCCGAGGAAGGCGGCGAAGGCTTCGGGCACCCGGCCGAGGTGGCGGCCCGCGGGCCGCCGTGGCGGGCCCGGGGTGTCCTCGGCCGCGGCTCTCTCCACGGTGGCACTCATGCTCCGACTGTAGGAACACCCGCGCCGCGCCGCCCGTCGAGCGGCCCGCACACGGCGCCTGCCCGGCCGGCCAGGCGCCGTGTGCTGGGAAGGCATCGGCGCCGCGTCACCTCGCCACCCGCAGAAGCCCGGAGCCCCGCCGCCGCTACTCCCCCATCACCAGCCCGTCCTTGGCCGCGCCCCGGCTGAGGACGACGTCCCTGATGCGGTCGCGGACGCCCTCGACGCCGGCGCCCTGGGCGAGGGCCTGGTTGAGGTTGACGACCCGGCCGGCGTCGATGTCGAACATCTGGGGGACGAACTCGGCCTTGCGCACCTCCCAGCGGGCGCCGTGGCGGGCGGGCGGGGCGAAGGTGAAGCGGGCGATGGTGGACTGGTTGCCGCGTGGGTCCTGGACGCCCTGGTAGTTGGACATCTCGCCCGCGATCTGGTCGCCCATGCCATAGACGACCCAGGTGCCGTTGACCTTCTCGTAGGCCTGCGGGACGTGCGCGTGGGTGCCCAGGATCAGGTCGATGTCGGGGCGGCCGCCGGTGCGGGAGGCGGTGAGCGCGCGGGCCAGGGTGAGCTGGCGGTCGTCCGGGGCGTCCTGCCATTCGGTGCCCCAGTGCAGGGAGACGACGACCACGTCGGCGCCCGCCTTCCGGGCGGCCCTGGCGTCGGCGACGATCCGGGTCTCGTCGATGAGGTTGACGGTCCAGGGCTGGCCCGGCGGGGGCGGGTAGCCGTTGGTGTCGTAGGTGTAGGCGAGGTGGGCGACCTGCGCCGGGCCCGCGCGCAGCAGCGTGACCGAGTTGGCCTCGGCCTCGGTGCGCGCGGTGCCCGCGTGCCGTACGCCGGCGCCGTCGAGCGCGTCGAGCGTGCGCTGTACGCCGGCGGCGCCGTCGTCGAGGCTGTGGTTGGAGGCGGTGGAGCAGCCGTCGTAGCCGGTGGCGGCGAGGGCCTGGGCGATCTCGGGCGGGGACTTGAAGGCGGGGTAGCCGGTGTAGTCGCCGTTCGCTCCGTAGACGGTCTCCATGTGGCACAGGGCCAGATCGGCGCGGGAGACGACGGGTTCGATGCCGTCGAGCATCGGGCGGAAGTCGTAGCCGATGCCGCCCGCGTCGAAGCGGGCGCGGTCGATGACGCTGGTGTGCGGGAGGATGTCGCCGGAGGCCACGAGGGTGAACCCGCGGGCGGCGGACGGCGCCGGGCGGCCGGGCCGCTCGGCCGACTGGTGGTCTCGGGCCTGGCAGGCGGCGGCCGACGTGAGGACGGCCGTCAGGGCCAGGGCCACTTGGTGTCTGCGCGCGATCACCGGGTCACCCCACTTCACAGGAATTGTCATATTTACGCACGTATCACTACTAATCCATGAGAGGCGGCGGGCCGCCCCGCCGCTCCCTTCGGCCGGGCCCGATGCCCGCGATCGGCGTAGCCCGGACCGTTCGTCGAACCGTTCGTCGACGCGATCGACCGTCCGCCGCAGATACCTGTGCGCACCCTGTCCCGAACCGGCGCACTGCGGTGCCATACGCCCATGACCGCCGGAACCACCCTCACCGCGACCGAGCCGACGACCAGGCCGCCGACCGGGTCGACCACCGGGTCGACGACCGCCGAGCACGAGCTCGCCGCGCTCCAGCGCGAACACGGCCGGCCGCTCTTCGCGCTGCTGCTGAGGCTGTCCGACGGCGACCGCCAGCGCGCCGAGGACCTCGTCCAGGAGACCCTGGTGCGCGCCTGGCAGCACCCCGAGGCACTGCGCGCCGACGCCTTCGACTCCGTACGGCCCTGGCTGCTCACCGTGGGCCGGCGGCTCGCCATCGACGCGCGGCGGGCCCGGCAGGCGCGCCCGGCCGAGGTCGGGGACGCGGTGCTGGAGAACGCGCCGGTGTACGCCGACCACGCCGAGCGGGCGGCCGCCGCCCTCGATGTGCGCGAGGCTGTGAAGACACTCACTCCGCAGCACCGTGAAGTCCTGGTGCTGGTGTATTTCCGTGGGGCGAGTGTGGCGGAGGCCGCCGAGGCCCTCGGCATTCCGCCGGGTACCGTGAAGTCCCGCGCGTATTACGCGCTGCGCGCCCTGCGCCGGGTGCTCCCGGGTTATGCGGCCGACCTGCGCTGAAACCCACGGCTAGGTAAAGCCTCCGCAAAGCGCCTTGCCGAGGACCCCCTTTGAGTAATCGGGTGTCCTTATCCGCGTTCCGGTTGGGGTCCCGGCTCGGGATCCCGGCATCGGGCGACGCGCACGCACCGGAGGAAGGCAGGAAGGGATGCTGCACAGAGGTCACCAGGACACGGACGGCACCGGCGGCGGGGAACTCACCGTCCCCATGGCCTGGTTGTACGCCGAGTACATCGCCGACGAACTGCTGCGGACCGGCGATCTGATGCCGCCGACGTCCTTCGAGTTCCGCGCCGGGCGCGACGCCCTGGCGCTGACCATCTTCCTGTCCGACACCGACGGTGAGCTGCCCGGCATCCGGGTCGTGACCCAGTTGGAGACCTGGCTTTCGCTCACGGCGTACGACCGGCCGTGGCAGGACTGGGTCGGTGAACGTATGTCCCAACTGACGGCTGAGGCCGCCGAGTCCGACGGTCCTGTTCCGGATCTCGAACTGGCGGCCGCGGCCTGGCGCTGGCTGGAGGAGACGGAGCTGCTGGCTCCCGACCTCAACGCGGTGCCGGGCGGTGCGCCGGTGGTCGGCGAGGACGACGGACCGAAGGTCTGGACGCCCGCCTGGCAGCTCGGACTGCCCCTCGGCCATCTCGCGATTCATCTTTTCTAGATTCGCACCAATCCGCGGGCCGGTCCGCTCCGAACATCTGGGTCACGATTCGGTACGTGGCTTGAGTGATTCGCCGGCCGAGTGCGTACCGATGGGAGCAAGGAGTAACCCCACTGGCACTCAACGGTACGAGGTTTCGGCATGAGGTCCCTGGAAAGGCATCGCGACGTCGGCGCGTACGCGCTCGGCGTGCTGGACGAAACGGAAGCCTTCCGCTTCGAGGACCACCTCATGGAGTGTCCTCAATGCGCGGCGCAGGTCACCGAGTTCGGCCCCACCGCCCGGCAGATGATGCTCTACCGGCGCGCCACCCCGCGCGCCGTGCACCCCTTCGCCGGGCCCGGCCCGCAACTGCTGGACCGGCTGCTCGGCGAGGTGGCGGTCCGTCACCGGGCCGTGCGCCGCCGGGTGTTGTACGCCGTGGCCGCCTCGGTGGTGGTCGCGCTGGCCGGTCCGGTGCTCGCGATGATGGCGGGCGGCAGCGGCGGCGACAGCGCCGAGGCCCCCGTACGGGTCACCGCGACGGACGAGAAGTCCGGGGTGTGGGCGCAGGTCACCACGGAGAACGAAGCGTGGGGCAGCCACGTGGAGTTGCAGGTCAAGGACGGGGCCGGTCCCCGCTCCTGCCGGCTGATCGCCATCGGCGTCGACGGCTCCGAGCAGACGGTCACCAGTTGGACCGTCCCCGAGCACGACGCCCGTCCCAACACCGTGCAGGGCGCCGCGGCCTGGCACGCCGACCAGATCGCCCGCTACGAGCTGCGCACGGCGGCCGGCGAGCACCTGGTGACGCTCCCGGCCCACTGACGTCGGCCCGAAGTGAGTTCAGGTCACTTCGTGCCTACTCCAGCAGTCGCGTACATCAGCAGTCGCCCACCTCGACAGTCGCGTACGTCAGCGGTCGGCTACTTCAGCAGTCTGGACAGCCGCCGGTCCGCCAGCGGCTTGCCGCCCGTCTGGCAGGTCGGGCAGTACTGGAGCGAGGAGTCGCTGAAGGACACCTCGCGGACGGTGTCGCCGCAGACCGGGCAGGGTTCGCCGGTGCGGCCGTGGACCCGCAGGCCGCCCTTCTTCTCCGCCTTGAGCCGCCCCGCCGCCAGACCCCGTGAGCGCCCGACCGCCTCCGTGAGCGTCGCGCGCAGGGCCTCGTACAGGGTGTGGGTCTCCTCGGGCGTCAGGGACGCGGCGAGTTTGAAGGGGGACATGCGCGCCGCGTGCAGGATCTCGTCGCTGTAGGCGTTGCCGACGCCGGCGATCAGGCTCTGGTCGCGCAGGGCGCCCTTGAGCTGACGCCGCTCCCCCGCGAGGAGTGCGGCGAAGCGGGGCTCGTCGAAGTCGGCGGCGAGCGGGTCGGGGCCGAGGCGGGCGACGCCGGGGACCTGCTGCGGGTCGTGGACGACGTACACGGCCAGCCGCTTCTGGGTGCCGGCCTCCGTGAGGTCGAAGCCCTCCCCCGTCTCCAGGGCGACCCGCAGGGCGAGGGGGCCCTTGCCGGGGCGGGGCGGGCCGTCGGGGAGGCGGTCCTTCCAGTGCAGCCAGCCCGCGCGGGCCAGGTGCGTGACGAGGTGCGGGCCGTCGCCGGTCGCCAGGTCGAGGAACTTGCCGTGCCGGTGCACGGCGGTGACCTCCCGGCCCTCGACGGCGGTGACCGGCGGGTCGTACGTCTTCAGCACGCTGATCGCGACGGGCAGCACGCGCACGATCTCGTGGCCGACGAGATGCTCGGCCAGGAAGTCCTTGAGCGCTTCGACCTCGGGAAGCTCGGGCATACGTCCAGAGTGCCACGCGGGGTCTCCGGCCTCCCGTCACGCGTCCCCGCGTCACCGTCCTCGCGACGTCACGAGCCCTCGCGCCGCCGGGTCTCGCGTACGACGAACTCGCACCACACGCACTTGCCGCCGCCGCGCGCCTCCACGCCCCACGCGTCCGCGAGCAGGTCGACCAGGAGCAGGCCCCGCCCGGAGACGCCCGACACGCCCGCCTCGCGGCGGCGCGGCAGGGCGCTGGAGGAGTCCTCGACCTCGACGCGCAGCCGGCGGTCGCCGCCGGTGAGCGCCCGCAGGGTGACGATCGCGGCGCCCTCGGTGTGCATGAGGGCGTTGGTGATCAGCTCGTCGGCGACCAGCTCGATCTCGTCGGAGCGGTCCCGGGAGCCCCAGGCGCGGACGGCGGCGAGGATCATGTGCCGGGCCATCGTGAGGGCCTCCGGGTCGCCGGGCGCCACGTGCTGCTGGAGCCGGTTGCCGGCCTGCGGAGCGTCCGGGCTGCGGCGGCGCAGCAGGAGCAGGGCCACGTCGTCGTCGCCGCCGCGTTCCTCGGCGACGTCGATCAGCAGGTCGGCGAGCTTGCGTACGTCCGCGGGGCCGGCGGCGATCATGGCGGCGAGGGCGCGCATGCCGTCGTCGAGGTCGGCGCCGGGCTGCTCGACCAGACCGTCGGTGCACAGCAGCAGCGTGTGGCCGGGGTCGAGCTCGACGGTGGCGACCGGGTAGTCGAGGCTGCCGAACTCGGCGGACAGCCCGAGCGGCAGCCCGCCGGCCACGGAGACGCGCCGGCAGGTCCCGTCGGGGGCGCGCAGCAGGGGGTCGATGTGCCCGGCGCGGACCATCTGGACGACGCCGGTGGAGAGGTCGGCCTCCGCGTACAGGCAGGTGGCGAAGCGGTCGGTGTCGAGCTCGTGCAGGAAGACGGAGGCCCTGGCCATCACGGTGGCCGGCGGGTGCCCCTCGGCGGCGTAGGCCCGCAGGACGATCCGTAGCTGGCCCATGACGGCGGCGGCGTGCGTGTCGTGGCCCTGGACGTCGCCGATGACGGCGCCGACCCGGCCGCCGGGCAGCGGGATCAGGTCGTACCAGTCGCCGCCGATGTCGCGGCCTAGGGAGCCGCCGATGGTGGCGGCGCGGTAGCGGACGGCGACGTCGGCGCCGGGCACGCTGGGGATGGTGCGCGGCAGCATGGCCTGCTGGAGGCCCTGGGCGATGTCCTTCTCCTGCTCGTAGAACATGGCCCGCTGCAGGCTCTGCGCGATGCTGCTGCCGAGCGCGACGAGGATGTTGCGTTCTTCCGGGGTGAAGCCGCGGCGGTCGCTGTAGAGCAGGCCCATCGCGCCGATCGGGCGGGCCTGCACGATGAGCGGCAGATAGGCCGCCGAGGTGATCTCCAGGTCGGTCAGGTAGGACCAGAGCATGGGGTAGCCGCCGGCGAACTCCTCCGGTGACTCGATGAAGCGGGGGGTGAGGGTGCGGACGACCTCGCTCATCGGGTACGGCTCGTCGATCCGGGTGACCAGCGTGCCGGGCACGAAGCTGCCCTCCGGTCCTTCGGCGATCAGCCGGATCCGGCCGGCCTCGACCAGGCCCATGACGAGGCTGGTCGCGCCGAGGTGGGTGAGGCCGTGGGTGTCCTTGAGGACGTCGATGACGTCCTGCACGGTGCGGGCGTGGGCCAGGGCCGCCGTGGTGAGCTGGACGACGTTGGTCTGTTCGTTGGTCTGTGCGCGGCGCGCGTCGTCCAGGGCGGGCTCGTCGTCGCGGGCGGCGAGGTCGCCGAGCTCGTCGGTGGCGTCGCGGATGATGCCGACGATGCGGCGCGGGCGGCCGGTGTCGTCGCGCCGGATGTAGCCCTGGGTGTGGGTCCAGCGCAGCGTGCCGTCGCGCCGCCGCAGCCTGAAGTAGGCGCCGTAGTTCTCGCTGCCGTCCTTGATGGCCTGGGCGACCGCCTCGTCCAGCCGAATGCCCTCCCCCGGCGGCACCCGTACTCCGAGGGAGACGGGGTCGCCGTCGTACTCGTCGGGCCGCAGGTCGAAGATCTCGTGCGCCCGGGCGTCCATGCGGAACTGCCCGGTGTCGAGGTCCCAGTCGAAGCTGCCCATGCGGTTGAGCGCCAGGATCGGATCCGGGTGGGCGGGCCAGTCGTCCGGGAGTGACAGGGCGCTCGCTCCCCGATCAACCATGGAGCCACTTTGTCAGGGTTTGCCCGATTATTCGACCGGGAGGCCTTTGTTCGGGCATCACATGCGCGGATGAGGTGATCACGTACCGTGATGATGCGGGGTGGGGGTCAGACTGGAGAACAGGAGCACACGGCCGTGGACTGGTTCACCGCACCCGGGTACGGGCTGAGCCGGCTGGTCTTCCAGCGGGCCCTGGCCGGTGTGTACCTGGTCGCGTTCCTGACGGCGGCGTGGCAGTTCCGGGCGCTGCTGGGTGAGCGCGGGATGCTGCCGATCCCCCGGTTCGTCGAGCGGGTGCCGTTTTGGACCGCCCCGAGCCTGTTCCATCTGCGCTACTCCGACCGCCTCTTCGCCGCCGTCGCCTGGACGGGCTGCGCGGTGTCGGGGGCGCTGCTGGCGGGGCTGGACGGGCAGATGCCGTTGTGGGCGGGGATGCTGCTGTGGCTGGCGCCGTGGGCGCTGTATCTGTCGATCGTCAACGTCGGCCAGACCTGGTACTCGTTCGGCTGGGAGTCCCTGCTGCTGGAGACCGGCTTCCTCGCCGTGTTCCTCGGCAACGACGAGGTGGCCCCGCCGGTCCTCGTGCTCTTCCTGCTGCGCTGGATCCTGTTCCGGGTCGAGTTCGGCGCGGGTCTGATCAAGATGCGCGGCGACCCCTGCTGGCGGAAGCTGACCTGCCTCTACCACCACCACGAGACCCAGCCCATGCCCGGCCCGCTGAGCTGGTTCTTCCACCACCTGCCGAGGCCGCTGCACCGCGTCGAGGTCGCCGCGAACCACTTCACCCAACTCGTCGTGCCGTTCCTGCTGTTCGCCCCGCAGCCCGTCGCGACGGCGGCCGCGTCGCTGATGATCCTGACCCAGTTGTGGCTGGTGCTGTCGGGCAACTTCGCCTGGCTGAACTGGATCACCGTCGTCCTGGCCGTGCCCGCGCTCGCACTCCCCTCCGACCACCCGCCGGCTCCCGCCACGCCGCTCTGGTTCGAGATCGTGGTCCTCGCCGCGGCAGCGCTCCTGCTGTTCCTCAGCTACCGCCCGGTGGTCAACATGCTCTCCCGCCGCCAGGTGATGAACCGCTCCTTCGATCCGCTGCACCTGGTCAACACCTACGGCGCGTTCGGCACCGTGAGCCGGATCCGCCACGAGGTGGTGGTCGAGGGCACGCTCGACGACGTGCCGCGCGAGGAATCCGACTGGCGGGAGTACGAGTTCAAGGGCAAGCCCGGCGATCCCCGTTACTGGCCACGCCAGTTCGCCCCGTACCACCTGCGCCTGGACTGGATGATGTGGTTCGCCGCGCTCTCCCCCGCGTACGCCGAGTCCTGGTTCGGCGCGTTGGTGGAAAGGCTGCTGGAGAACGACCGCGACACCCTGAGACTGCTGCGCCGCTCCCCGTTCCCGCCCGACGAGCCACCGCGCCACATCCGCGCCCGCCTCTTCCGTTACCGCTACACGACCTGGCGTGAGCTGCGGGAGACGGGCGCGTGCTGGGAGCGGACGTACGTGCGGGAGTACCTGCCGCCGACGCGGCTGGCTCGGGTGTCTCAGAGGTCGTAGACGCGGACGGCGGTGGTCCCGAAGATCTGGGCGTGGTCGCCCGGATCGGTCAACTGCCGTGCCAGGTCGAGGACTTCGCCGTACGAGGCGGCGAGGGTGCACACCGGCCAGTCCGAGCCGAACATCAGCCGGGCCGGTCCGAAGGCCTCCAGGACCGTGTGCGCGTACGGGCGCAGGTCGTCGACGGTCCCGGACACGGGGTCGGCCTCGGTGACCATCCCGGAGAGCTTGCAGACCGTGTTGGGCAGGGCGGCCAGGACCCTGACGTCGGACGCCCAGGGCTCCAGCGCCCCGGCGGCGATCGGCGGCTTGCCCAAGTGGTCGAGGACGAAGGTGAGTTCGGGCAGCGCGGCGGCCGCCTTGGCGCAGGCCGGGAGCTGGTGGGGCACCACCACCAGGTCGTAGACCAGGCCCGCTTCGGCGACGGCGGCCAGCCCCCGCCGTACGTCCGCGCGCAGCAGCCACTCCGGGTCCGGCTCGCTCTGGACCTGGTGCCGGACGCCCTTGAGGTACCGGCCGCCGGGGAGTTCGCGCAGCCGGGCCAGTTCGTCGGCGACGTCCGGGCGGGTGAGGTCGGTCCAGCCGACGACTCCCGCGATCACCTCGTGCTCGGCCGCGAGGGCGAGGAACTCGGGGGTCTCCTCGGCCACGGTGACCGTCTGGACGAGGACGGTACGGTCGACCCCGGCCGCGCGAGCCTCCGCAAGCAGGTCCCCGGCGGTGAAGTCCCGGCGGAGCGGGCTGCCTCGGCCGATCCAGTCCTGGTCCCGTACGGACAGGTCCCAGAGGTGGTGGTGGGCGTCGACGACGGTCATGGCAGCTCCCAGACGACCGGCAGACCGGCGCCGGCGCCCTCGCCGGAGTAGTCGTGCGCCACGTCGAGCAGCTCGGCCATCCGGGCCTGCCAGGCCACGTTGACCGGCAGCTTCTCCAGCTCGGCGAGGAGGCGCGCGTAGTCCTCGCACTCCAGGACGTGGAAGAGGTCCGCGCCGCTGCGCCAGATGGTCCAGGAGGTGGCCCCGGCGGCGCTGATGGCGTCCGTCAGTTCCGCGGGGACCTCGCGGTGCGCGGCCTCGTACGCGTCGATCCGGTCGGCGCGGACCTTGGTGTGCAGGGCGACCCTCATGACGGCTCCTGTGCGGGGAGCAGCCCGGTGGCCCTCAACTCGTCCCAGAGGGCGGCGGGGACGGGGGTGGCGAACTGCTCGGCGCAGTCGGCGGCTTCGGCCGCCGAGCGGGCGCCGACCAGGACGCTCGCGACCGCGGGATGCGCGGCGCAGAAGGCCAGCGCGGCGGCGCGCAGGGTGACGCCGTGCCGGTCGGCGACCGCCTTCATCCGCAGGGCCTTCTCCACCAACTCGGCCGGTGCCTGGCCGTAGTTGAACGTCGCCCCGGGCCTGGGGTCCGCCAGCAGACCGGAGTTGAAGGCGCCGCCGATGACCACCGACACGCCCCGTTCGACGGCCGCGGGCAGCAGCTCGGCAGCGGCGCGCTGGTCGAGCAGGGTGTAGCGGCCCGCGCAGAGCACCACGTCCACGTCGGTGTCACGGACGAACCGGGTGAGCATCTCGGCCTGGTTCATGCCGGCGCCGATCGCGCCCACCACGCCCTCCGAGCGCAGCTTCTCCAGGGCGGGATAGCCCTCGCGGAAGGCCTGTTCGGCGTGGTCGTCGGGGTCGTGCAGGTACACGACGTCGACGTGGTCGAGGCCGAGCCGTTCGAGGGAGGCCTCCAGGGAGCGGCGTACGCCGTCGGCGCTGAAGTCCCACACCCGCCGGTGCGTGGCGGGCACCGCGAAGCCGTTGGCCAGGTCGTCGCCGCCCGGCGGGTCCGCGGGTTCGAGGAGGCGGCCCACCTTCGTGGAGACCGTGTACCGGTCGCGCGGGTGGTCCCGCAGGGCGGCGCCGAGACGCCGTTCGGACAGGCCCAGCCCGTAGTGCGGCGCGGTGTCGAAGTAGCGCACGCCGCGCTCCCAGGCGGCGGCCACGGTGGCGTTCGCCTGCTCGTCGGTGACCTCGGTGAAGAGGTTGGCGAGCGGGGCGGCTCCCAGGCCGAGACCGGTGACCTGGACGCCGGTGCGGCCGAGGCCGGTCATCGGGGGCCCGCCGGGCGCAGCCGCAGGCCCTGCATGCCGCCGTCGACGGCGAGGGCGGTGCCGGTGGTGGCGCCGGACAGGGGGCTCGCCAAGTAGGCGACGGCGCCCGCGACTTCGGCCGCGCTGACCAGGCGGCCGGTGGGCTGGCGGGCCTCCAGGGCGGCGCGCTCGGCGGCCGGATCGTCGGCCTTGTCGAGGAGCCGGCCGACCCAGGGGGTGTCGGCGGTGCCGGGGTTGACGCAGTTGACGCGGATGCCCTCGCGGATGTGGTCGGCGGCCATGGCGAGGGTCAGCGAGTACACCGCGCCCTTGGTCGCGCTGTACAGGGCCCGCTGCGGCAGGCCCGCGGTCGCGGCGATGGAGCAGGTGTTGACGATCGCCGCGTGGGAGGAGTTCCTCAGGTGGGGCAGGGCGGCGCGGGTCATGCGGACCATGCCGACGACGTTGACGTCGAGGACGCGGTGCCATTCGGCGTCGTCGTTGTCCTCGACGGTGCCCTGGGCGCCGATGCCCGCGTTGTTGACCAGGATGTCCAGGCCCCCCAGGTCGGCGACGGCGGCCGCGACCGCCACCCGCACCGAGGCGTCGTCGCCGACGTCGGCCCGATAACCGAGGAGGGGTTTGTCCACTCCCGACGGGTCCAGGTCGAGGACGGCGACCCGCGCGCCGCGCTCGGCCAGGAGTTCCGCGGTGGCCCGGCCGATGCCGGACGCACCCCCCGTCACCAGGGCCGTCAGCCCTTCGAAGTCGCTCACGCCGCCTTCTCCTTCCGGCTCTTGAGGTCGGCGGCCCACAAGTCGCCGCCTGGATACGTGTACCGCACGACCGGATCGGGCCGCATGGCCGCCGAGAAACCGGGCGCGACGGGTGCCGTGCAGTGACCTCGCGGATCACCATATTTATCAGACCACTTCGGTGCCACAACACCCTTCGGCCGGAGAATCGGCGCGCTTTCGCCGCAAGTGGTCCGACCACTGCCCTGGCTAGACTGCGGCGCACCGGCGACAGGAGAGGCCCCGTGGAAGACATCCCGCCCAGCGCGCCCGCCCCCAAGAGCACGGTGACGCAGCGCGCCATCGAGCGGATCAAGGCGCTGATCGCCGACGGTCTGCTGGAGCCGGGCCAGCGGCTGCCGACCGAGCGGGATCTCGCGGCGCAGCTCGGCATCTCCCGCAGTTCGATGCGTGAGGCGATCCGCGCGCTCACGGTCCTGGGCGTGCTGGAGGCCCGGCACGGTTCCGGCATCTACGTCACCGCGTTGAAGGCCGGCGACCTGCTGGAGACGTTCGGGGTGGTGGCCGACCTCTCGCGCGGGCCGCGTCTGGTCGAGCTGCTGGAGGTGCGGCGCGTCCTGGAGTCGACGGCGACGGCGCTGGCCGCGGCCCGCATCACCGAGGAGCAACTGGCCGTCGTGGCGGGGCATGTGGCGGCGATGAACGCCACCGACGACCCGGAGGAGATCCTCGCCCACGATCTCGCCTTCCACCGCGCCATCGCGACGGCCGCCGGCAACGAGACGATGGCGGCGATCCTGGAGGGCCTGTCCTCGCGCACGTTCCGCGCCCGCGTCTGGCGCGGCTACCAGGAGGAGGGCGCCTTCGCCCGCACCCGCCGCGAACACGCGGCGATCCACCGCGCCCTGGCCGCCCGCGACCCGGAGGCCGCCCGGGCGGCGGCGGCCGCCCATGTGGGCGAGGTGGAGGAGTGGCTGAGGTCGCGGGCCCGGGTGGATCCCTGACCGGGCCGCGGGGTCGGGCCCGGCGTGGCGTACGGCCGCCCCTCGACGCGGCGCTCCGGGCGGGGCACAGTTCTCCCTACGCGACGTACTCGCGAGTAGTGCACGTACACCGAGGGAGCTTGCTGTGACCAGCTGGGTCGGCCGGACCGCCGTCGAGATCGCCGCCGCCGTGCGGGAGAAGCAGGTCACACCGCGTGAGGTGGTGGCGGAGCATCTCGCGCGGATCGAGCGTCTGGACGGCCGGATCGGCGCGTTCCGCGTGGTGCGGGCGCAGGCGGCGCTCGCCGAGGCCGACGAGGTGGCCGCCCGCGCCGACCTGGCCGAACTGCCGCTGGCCGGCGTCCCGGTGGCGGTCAAGGACAACCTGGCCGTACGGGGCGAGTCCACCCGCGTCGGCTCGGCCGCGACGCCGGACCTCCCGGCCGACGCCGACCATGTCACCGTGGCCCGGCTGCGGGCGGCCGGCGCGGTCGTCGTGGGCCTGACGAACGTGCCCGAGCTGTGCGTCTTCGGTACCACGGAGGGCGTGCACGGCACCGCCCGCAACCCGTGGGACACCTCGCGCACGGCGGGCGGCTCGTCCGGCGGCAGCGCCGCCGCGGTCGCCGCCGGGATGGTGCCGATCGCGCTGGGCAACGACGGGATGGGCTCGCTGCGCATCCCGGCGGCCAACTGCGGCCTGGTGACGATCAAGCCGGGCCACGGCGTCGTCCCGGCCGGGATCGGGGACGGCGACTGGTTCGGGATGTCGGAGAACGGTCCGCTGGCGACGACGGTCGAGGACGCTCGGCTGATGCTGGCGATCCTCGCCGACGCAGACACCGGCACCGACGCCGCCGACACCGTACGGTCCGCGGAGCGCGGCGCGCTGAAGATCGCCGTCTCCGTGCGCAGCCCGCTGGCCGGCGTCACGGTGAGCGGTCCGTACACGGGCGCGGCGCGGGAGGCGGCCGGGGTGCTGGTCCGGGCCGGGCACCATGTGGAGCGGGCCGAGCCGCCGTATCCGCTGTCGCTGAGCATCACCTCGCTCGCGCACTGGACGGCGGGCACGGCCGTGGACGCCGCGCCTCTCGACCCGCGGCTGCTGACCCGGCGCACCCGGGTGCACGCGGCGATCGGCCGGCGCTTCCTGAACGGGGTGCGCGACGGCTCGGCGCGGGAGGAACTGCGCCGGCGCCTCGAGCCGTTCTTCGCGGAGTACGACGTCCTGCTCACACCGGCGCTCGCACGACGCTCGCCGAAGTCGGTGGCGTGGCACGAGCGGGGCTGGCTGCGCAATGTCCTGGCGAACACGAACTACTCGCCGCTGACCCCGCCGTGGAACCTGACCGGCTGGCCCGCGATGGCGGTCCCCTTCGGCACGCTGCCGTCGGGCGCCCCCACGGCGGTGCAGTTGGTGGGCCGGCCCGGGTCGGAGGACGAACTGCTGCGGCTGGCCGGGCAGTTGGAGGAGCTGCGTCCGTGGCGCCGGACGGCTCCGCTCGACTGACGACGGCGCTCACGGCATGGGCGTGCGGGGTGGCACGCCCATGCGGTGAGCGGTCGCGAGCGGGTCAGTCGACGCTGGGCAGGATGTGGGGCTCGGCGAGGTCGTCCTCGTAACCCGCCAGGCGGATCGGGGCGGAGCGGGCCCACACGTCGAGGCTGCCGATCTCGCCCGGCCGACGGTTTGCCCGCTCCGGGCGTTCCTTGGGACGTTGCTCGCGATTCGTGTTCTCCGGTGTCACCGCGCACTCCTTATGTGTCGGGTCACCCTCGGGGCGTGCCGACCAGTCTGCGGTCCAGCACCTGACGATCCCTCGGGTCTGGCTCAAGCCGGTCAAGGAAGCGCTGGTGCCGGCAGCTCCGCTACAGGGTAACCAAATGAGCGGGGGTCCGCTCGATAGGGCTGAAGATTTGGGGTAACCATGGCAAGTCACCCGTAGGCCCCTGCTGGATCCCTATGGATCTTCGCGGATTTCCATAGATGAATTGAACCCCTATCCGGCCTTATGTACCTTTTATGTTCACCCGTTCGAGTGCGGACAGTGCAGTTCAAGTGCCGTTCGTCCGATCGCAAGCCGGCCATGGTCTGCTGACATCCGGCAACGGCTGTCCCTGTCTCGTCTCGCGGAAGGACAGACGCATGGAGCTGCGCAGCGTCGAGGAGCTGATGGACCTGCTGTACGCCTGCCGGGGCGTGCGGGGCGCCCCGCACGCCCCGGCAGGTGCACGTGGTGGGTCCGGCGTCGACCTGCACGATCACGCGTTGCAGACGGCCGCGCTGCTGCGCCGGAGTCGCCCCGCCGACAAGGAACTCCAGCTCACCGGGCTGGTCCACCCCGTCGGCCACCTCCTGTGCCCGACCGACCCCACCGGCCGCGCCGAGCGCGCCGCCGACGCCGTACGCCCCCTGCTCGGCACCCGTGTCGCCCGCCTCATCGGCCTCCACCCCTGGCTGGACGCTCCCGCCGACGACGACCTGCTCAGCCTGCGCCAGGCCGACGAGGACGGCCGCGTCGCGAGGTTCGACGCCGGGGTGCTGGAGGACTGGCGCACGGTGCTGGAACTGGTCGCGGCACGCACCTCACGTCTCGGGGCTGTCGACTGACGACCCCGCGTGAGACCGTACGCCGATGACGTCGTCGCACGCGTTACGAGGCAGGGCCGCCGTCGTCACCGGGGCCACCCGGGGCATCGGCCGGGCGGTGGCACAGGCGCTCGCCGACGCCGGGGCACGGGTGTGCGTCAGCGCACGGGACGCGGCGGAGGTGCGGCGGACCGCCGAGGAGCTGGGCGGGGTGGGCCTGGCCGGCGGCGTCGGGGACCCCGGGCATCCCGAGGAGCTGACCGCGCTGTGCCTGCGCGAGTTCGGCCGCCTGGACATCCTGGTCAACAACGCGGCGACGAACCGGCCCTACGGCCCGCTCATGGACGCCGACCCGGCTCTGTGGCGCGAGGCGTTCACCGTGAACGTCGAGGCACCGCTACGGCTGGTGCAGTGCGCGTGGCGGGGCTGGATGCGCGAGCACGGCGGAGCGGTCGTCAACATCTGCACGGAGGGCGCGACCCATGTCGGCCCCCACGTCGGCGCCTACGGCACCACCAAGGCCGCCCTCCTCCACCTCACCCGGCAACTGGCGGGCGAACTGGGCCCAGGCGTACGGGTCAACGCCGTCTCCCCCGGCCTGGTACGCACGGAGATGGCCCGCTTCATGTGGGAGCCCCGGGAAGCGGAGATCGCGCCGACCCTGCCACTGGGCAGGATCGGCGAGCCGGAGGACGTGGCGAGGGCGGTGCTGTGGCTGTGCTCCGACGAGGCGGAGTGGATCACAGGCGCGGACCTACTGGTGGACGGCGGCACGAATGTGGGAAGGGCGCGCACCGCACCCTAGGGGCGCGGGGCTGTGTGAATGTGCGGCTCCGCCACGTGGGCGCGACCAGCCACATACGGCCCGCACCCGCCCACCGACGTAAGTCAGCCCTACCACTTACCGGGTGCGTAGTCCTTCAGGAAGACCCCGTACACGTCCTCCCCCGCCTCCCCCCGCACCACCGGGTCATAAACGCGCGCCGCCCCGTCGACGAGGTCGAGCGGCGCGTGGAACCCCTCCTCCGCGAGCCGCAGCTTGTCGTAGTGCGGGCGCTCGTCGGTGATCCACCCGGTGTCGACGGAGGTCATGAGGATCCCGTCGGTCTGGAGCATCTCCTGCGCGCTGGTCCGCGTGACCATGTTCATCGCGGCCTTCGCGGCATTCGTGTTGGGGTGACCGGCGCCCTTGTAACCGCGCCCGAAGACCCCCTCCATCGCGGAGACGTTCACGACGTACGCGCGCCCGCTCGTCGCCTTCCCGGCGGCCGAGGCCATGGCCGGGCGGAGCTTGCTGATCAGGATGAACGGCGCGGTGTAGTTGCACAGTTGGGTCTCGAGGAGCTCCACCGGGGAGATCTGCTCGATGGTCTGCACCCAGGTGTTGGTGTCGACGACGTCGGGGACGAGACCCCCCGCGTCGATGGCGGTGCCGTCGAGGTGCCGGGCGACGCTGGCGTTGCCCGCGACCAGCGCGAGGTCGGCGACCTGCTGTGCGTCGAGGCCGCTGATGCCGACGGGCAGTGCCGCCGGCCCGCCGAGATCACCGACCGCGCCGGAGCCGAACGCGCCGATGACGTGGTGGGCGGGCAGCTCACCGGCGGGCAGCGGGGCGCTCTCGCCGTCGACCAGGGCGGCGTAGGCGGAGGGCAGGCGGCGCACGGTCTGCGTCGCGTTGTTGATGAGGACGTCGAGCGGGCCCGCCTCGGCGACCTGGTCGGCGAGGGCCACGGCCTGCGCCGGGTCGCGCAGGTCGACGCCGACGACCTCCAGACGGTGCAGCCAGTCGGCCGAGTCGTCCATGGCCTTGAAGCGGCGGATGGCGTCCTTCGGGAAGCGCGTGGTGATGGTGGTGTGCGCGCCGTCGCGCAGCAGCCGGAGCGCGATGTACATGCCGATCTTGGCGCGGCCGCCGGTGAGCAGGGCGCGCTTGCCGGTGAGGTCGGCGCGGGCGTCGCGCTTGGCGCGGTTCAGGCCGGCGCAGTCCGGACAGAGCTGGTGGTAGAAGTAGTCGACCTCGACGTACCGGGTCTTGCAGGTGTAGCAGGAGCGCGGGCGCTGGAGTATCCCCGCGACCCTGCCCTCCTCGGTGACGGAGGACGGCAGGATGCCCTCGGTCTCGTCGTCGATGCGCTGGGCGGAGCCGGTCGCGGTGGCCTCGGTGACGGCCTTGTCGTGGGCGGTCTTGGCGGCCCGGCGGTCCTGGCGGCGGCGCTGCTTCACGGTGCGGTAGACGCCGGCGGTGGCCCGGCGCACGGTGATCGCGTCGGGGTGGTCGACGTCCAGCTTGTCGAGTTCCTCCAGTACCGCGAGGCAGAGGGCGAGCCGCTCCGGGTCGATGCCGGGCCCGTGGACGATGTCGTCCACGGTCTCGTCCCCGACCTCCTCCGTGACCGCCGTCGAGCCGTCCTCTGTCACCGTCATCGCGCTGCCGCTTCCCTGATCACCCGTGCGGCGCTCCGACCGCGCCCGCCTCGAACCGGGAATTTTACGGAGCGCCTGGCCCGTCCTCCAAACGCGTTGCCGTCAAGAGCCGCAGGCCGTGATGAGCGTCTCCACCTCGGCGGTCAGGGCGTGGGCGAACCGGTCGAGGTCGGGGACGGCCTCGGCGTCGGCGACGAGCCCGTAGTGGACGCTGCCGCGGTAGGTCGAGACGGCGACCGCCAGGGCCTGGCCGCGGGCGAGCGGGGCGTACGGGAAGACCTCGGTGACCGGGTTCCCGCCGAGCTTCAGGCCGAGGCTGGGCAGGGGCACGCTGGTGACGAGGATGTCGAACCAGAGCCGGGCGGCCTGGCCGACCAGCGGGCCGCCGAGGCGGTGCCCGAGGGCCGGGACGTGGTCGGCGAGCAGGGCGACGGCGCCGGCGCCCCGGCCGGGTCCGGCGTCCTTGTTGCGGTCCATGGCGGCGCGGACCGTGCCGAGGCGGCGCAGCGGGTCCGGGTCGTCGACGGGAAGCCTCATCAGGTACCCGGAGAGCCGGTTGCCCTGCGGGTGGGCGGTGCGCGGGCGGCGCTTGGAGACGGGGATGAGGGCGCGCGGCACGACGCCGTCGCTGCCGTCGCCGCGTTCGTCGAGCCAGCGGCGCAGCGCCCCGGCGACGACGGCGATCAGCACGTCGTTGACGGTGCCGCCCTCGGTCTTGCGGATCCGGTGCACGTCGTCGAGGTCGATGACGACGCCGGCGGTGCGGCGGGTGCCGGTGGGCCGGGCGGTGAGGGCGGGGGTGGGGCACATGCCCAGGGTGTGGACGGCGACGGAGGCGCCGATGTCGAGGGCGCGGCCCACGTCGGAGACGGCCCCGCGCAGCAGGCCGGGCAGTCTGCGCACGTCGGGCAGGAGCGAGCGGGGCGGCTCGGCGGGGCGGGGGCGGGGCGCGGGCAGGTCCAGCGGATCGAGGACGGCGGCGGCCAGCGTCAGGGCGCGCAGGCCGTCGGCGAGGGCGTGGTGGAACTTGAAGAGCACGGCGAAGGAGACGCCGTCCGCCCCCGGCAGCACGTGTGCCTCCCAGGGCGGGCGGCCGCGCTCCAGGGGCCGTTCCATGAGCCGGCCCGCCCCGGCCTGGAAGTCGGCGGTGGGCGCGTGCAGCGTGACGTGGTGGACGGGGTCGAAGTCGGGGTCCGGCTCGCGGGTCGCGCCGCCGAAGGCGAGCGAGCGGCGCAGGTCGAACGGCTGGGAGGAGTCGAACGGCCGCCACAGGTCCCGGATGCGCATGCGCAGGCCGGGGACGGCGGCCGCGCGGGCGGCGAGCAGGTCGGCCGCGTGGGCGCCCGCGGTGGGCGAGGGCGCGGCGAAGACGCCGAGCGCGCCCAGGTGCATGGGGTGCTCGGCCGACTCGAGGTTCCAGAACGCCAGGTCGAGGGGCGCCAGCAGATCATCAGCAGTCACGGGCCTGCCTCGCGTCGACGAAGAGTGAGGCCCCAGTCAAGCGCCCTCGCGTGATTACGGTCAAGTACGATCAAGCTACGCACAGTTAACAGTTCATTAAGTTCAGGACACCCGCTGGCCCTTTCCCAGGGCGATCACGCCGTTTTCCGACACCGTGTACAGCTCGGCGTCACGCTCCGGGTTCACGCCGATGGTCGCACCCGGAGGGACCTCGACGTTCTTGTCGAGCACCGCCCCGCGCACGACCGCGCCCCGCCCGATGTGGACGTTGTCGTGCAGGATCGAGCCCTGGACGACCGCTCCCGGGTCGACCACGACACCGGGCGACAGGACGGACCGGGTCACCTGCCCGCGGATCAGACAGCCCGCGCTGATGATCGACTCGCTCGCCATGCCGCCCGCGCCGAAGCGGGCCGGGGAGAGCTGGTTGGCGTGGGTGTAGATCGGCCAGCTGCGGTTGTACAGGTTGAACGCGGGGCGCTCGGCGATCAGGTCCATATGGGCGTCGTAGTAGGCGTCGAGCGTGCCGACGTCCCGCCAGTAGCCCTGGTCGCGGGTGGTCTCGCCGGGGACGTGGCTCCCGCTGAAGTCGTACAGGTGGGCCTCGCCGCGCTGGGTGAGCTGGGGCAGGATCGAGCCGCCCATGTCGTGCACGGAGTCCTCGTCCTCGGCGTCCCGCTGGAGGGCCTCGATGAGGGCCTTGGTGGTGAAGAGGTAGTTGCCCATCGAGGCGAACACGTTCTCCGGGTCGCCGGCGAGGCCGGGCGGGTCGGCGGGCTTCTCCAGGAACCCCTCGACCGTCTGGCCGTCCGAGCCCGGGGTGATCACCCCGAAGGAGGAGGACTCGCCGCGCGGGACGCGGATCCCGGCGACCGTGACGCCCGCGCCGCTGTCGATGTGCTGGGCGAGCATCTGGCGCGGGTCCATGCGGTACACGTGGTCGGCGCCGAACACGGCGACGTACTCGGGCCGCTCGTCGTAGACCAGGTTCAGCGACTGCAGGATGGCGTCGGCGCTGCCCAGGTACCAGCGCTTGCCCAGCCGCTGCTGGGCCGGGACCGGGGTGACGTAGTTGCCGAGCAGGCTCGACATCCGCCAGGTGGTGGTGATGTGCCGGTCCAGCGAGTGCGACTTGTACTGCGTCAGCACGCAGATGCGCAGGACGTCGGCGTTGACGAGGTTGGACAGGACGAAGTCGACGAGCCGGTACGTGCCGCCGAAGGTGACCGCCGGTTTGGCGCGGTCCGTGGTCAACGGCATCAGGCGCTTGCCCTCACCGCCCGCCAGCACGATTCCGAGCACCGATGGCCCACCACGACGCATGGCCGCTCCCCTCACCCTGTCGATCACTCATGGCTGCCCCGGCACGGGGCTCCCTACGCCTGTTTGAGGATCTCCTCGTACAACCCGACCGTACGCCGGGCGACGGCGTCCCACCCGAACTCGCGCACCGCCCGGACCCGCCCGGCCTCGCCCATCCGGCGCCCGGCCGCCGGGTCGCCGAGGATCGCGTCCAGTGCCCGCGCGAGGCCCGCCTCGAAATCCTCGTCCACCGGTACGAGCGTCCCGCTCACCCCGTCCTCGACGACCTCGGGTATCCCGCCGACCCGGGAGGCCACCACCGGGGTGCCGCAGGCCATCGCCTCCAGGTTGACGATGCCGAGCGGCTCGTACACCGAGGGGCAGACGAACACGGCCGCGTGCGTGAGGAGTTGGATGACCTCGGGGCGCGGCAGCATCTTCGGGATCCAGTGCACGCCGTCCCGGGCGCGGCTCAGTTCGGCGAAGAGGTCGCGGAACTCCCGGTCGATCTCGGGGGTGTCGGGCGCTCCCGCGCACAGCACGACCTGCGCCGCGGGGTCGATGTCCCGTACGGCGCGCAGCAGATGGGGCACGCCCTTCTGCCGGGTGATGCGGCCGACGAACAGGACGAACGGGCGGTCCGGGTCGAGGCCGGTCCGGGTGAGGGCGTCGGTGCCGTGGTCGGGGCGGTAGAGGGCGGTGTCGATGCCGTTGTGCACGACGTGGACGCGGTCCGGGGACAGCGTCGGATAGCAGGTGAGTATGTCCTCGCGCATGGCGCCCGAGACGGCTATCACCGCGTCGGCCGCCTCCACCGCGCCCCGTTCCGCCCAGCTCGACAGGGCGTAGCCGCCGCCCAGTTGCTCCGCCTTCCAGGGGCGCAGGGGCTCCAGCGAGTGCGCGGTCACCACGTGCGGGACGCCGTACAGCTCCTTGGCGAGGTGGCCGGCGAGGTTGGCGTACCAGGTGTGGGAGTGGACGAGTTCGCGGCCTTCGAGGGCGGCTGCCATGGCGAGGTCCACGGAGAACGTGCGCAGCGCGTCGTTGGCGCCGTCGAGCACGGGCCAGGGGCGGTGGCGCAGCACGCCGTCGGTGCGGCCCTCGCCCCAGCAGTGCACGTCGACGTCGACCAGCCGCCTCAACTCGCGGGCGAGGAACTCGACATGGACGCCCGCGCCGCCGTACACGTCCGGCGGATACTCCCGGGTCAGCAGTCCCACTCGCACCCGCAACCCCCAGTCTCCGCGGCCGGCTCCCCCTCATGGTCACCCAGACGGGGCGCGTGGGGAAGAGCGCGGGGGCCGCGTGAAGCAGCAGTCGCCGCAGAGGCCGCCGCCCGGTACCCGGTAGTACAGGCAGCAACTGCGGCGGCGGAAGGCGGTGCCCGTCAGCGTGCCGGTGTCCGCGAGGAGGGGGTGGGTGAACAACTCGGCGGTGAGGGCACGCGCGCGTGCGGCGACGTCGGGGCGGCCGTGCGCGCGGGCCCACTGGCCGAGTTGGCGGGCGGTGCCGGCCAGCGCCGATCCGGCGTTGCCGCGCAGCAGACCCGGCGCGACCGGGTGACGGGCGCGCAGGGCTGCGGAGAGGGGTTCGAGGTGGCCGTCGAGGACGGTCGCGGCCACGGTCGCCGCGTCCCCGGGCCGGGCCCGCACCTCCGTCAGCCACAGGTCGTCCGGGGCGCCGGCGTCGGGGTCCCAGCGCAGCAGCCCGGGGGCGAGGTCGGGGACGGACCCGTAGAGGACGGCGCAGCCCAGCGTCACCGACCACAGCCGGGCCGCCAGCCCCTGCTGCGCCACGGACGCGCCGATCCGGCCCTCCGGGGCCCGCAGCGCCCGGGTCACTTTCCGGACCCGGAAGGTCAGCGGATCCCGGTAGACATCCGAGGTCGCGCTGTCCGGGGTCTCCGGGTTCTGCGGGGTTTCCAGGGGTTCCGCATAGGCCTGCGCGAGGGTCGGCAGCGGCCCGGACGGTTCTACTGAGCCGCCTGGTGGAGTGTGCAGGGCGAAGAAGCCGCCGAGCGGGCGGAGCGCGGCAAGAGCGGGGTCGAGGTCCACGAGGTGCAGTAGTACCAAGGAAGGTAGGGGTCGCGATCAGGGGGATCCCTGGTACGTCACCCACCTGAGGGAGGATGGCGGGCCTCTCGTACTCCATCGGCAGTAGGACCCATTGGGTGCTCAGGGACGACGACGGGAACAGATCCACAAGGCATCGTGTTGGTTATGAGAGCCGACCGTTCGCCGCGCCGGGCCATGCGCCCACGCCTCACGCAGAGGAGCAGCTCATGAGCGCCCTCGCGTTGTCCGTCGTCCTGTCGCTCGTCTCCGCTGTCGCGTACGCGGGCGGGGCGATCGTGCAGGAGCGGGTCGCGGTGTCCTCGCCCGCCGACGAGTACGCGCCGCTGCGCCGGCCGGGCTGGTGGGCGGCGGTCGCGCTGAACGGTCTCGGCGGAGTCCTCCACGTGGTGGCGCTCGCCTACGGTCCCCTCAGCCTGGTCCAGCCGCTCGGCGCGCTGACCATCGTGTTCGCGCTGCCGATGGCGGCGCTGTTCGTCGGCCGCAGGGCCGGGGCGACGGCCTGGCGGGGCGCGATCATGGCGACGGTCGGTCTGGCCGGTCTGCTGTCCCTGGTCGGGCAGGCCGACGCGCAGTCGCTGAGCACCCCGCAGCGGGTGACGGTGGCCGTGGTCACCGCCGGTGCGGTGGTGGCCCTGATGGTCGCCGCGCGGGCCGCGCACCGGCACCCGGCGATCCGCAGCGTGCTGCTGGCGACGGCGTCGGGCATAGCGTTCGGCATGTCGTCGGTGTTCACCAAGACCGTCGCCGTGGACTGGACCGGCGGCGTGTCGGCGGCCGACATGCCGTCGCTGGCCGTGATCGGTGTGCTGGCCACGGCCGGCATGCTGCTGTCGCAGGCCTCCTACCGGGGCGCGGGCCTCGCGGCCCCGCTGGCCACGCTCACGGTCGTCAACCCGGTGGTGGCGGCGGCGGTCGGCATCACGATGTTCGGCGAGACCTTCCGCTACGGCACGACGGGCACCGCGCTCGCCCTGAGCTGCGGTGTGGTGGCGGCGGGCGGCCTGATCCTGCTCACGACGGAACGCCTGCAGGGAGCGCACGCGGAGGCGGCGGTGCCGGACCCTTCGGCCTCTTCGGCCTCTTCCGCCCCTTCGACCGTGGCGGACGAGGCGCGGGTGCAGGTCCTCGGTGGGGTCCGGATCCCGAAGCAGCCGGTCGCCCCGCTGCTGGAGGACGCGCGCGACGTACGGGAGGAACGGCTCGTACCCGAGGAGATCTCGTCCGGCTCAGACTTCGAATCCGACTCCGGCTCCGGCTCCGAAACCGATGACGAAAGTCCGTGGTACTACACCCCGGTGCACGGAGGGCTGTACGTCCCGATGCCGACCGTCGACCGGCATCGGGTCCGCATCAAATCCTGACGCCCCCGGCCCGCAGATAGGCCACCGGGTCGACGTCCGACCCGAAATCGGGCCCGGTCCGCACCTCGAAGTGCAGATGCGGGCCCGTGCTGTTACCGGTGGAGCCGGACCGGCCGATGCGCTGGCCGCCGCTCACCGACTGCCCGTCCCGTACGGAGATCGCCGACAGGTGGGCGTACTGCGTGTAGCGGCCGTCGGCGTGCCGGATGACCACCTGGTAGCCGAAGGAGCCGCCCCAGCCCGCGCTCACCACGCTGCCCGCCTTGACCGCCTTCACGGAGGTGCCGGTGGGCACGGGGAAGTCGACGCCGGTGTGGTAGCCCTTCGACCAGGAGGAGCCGCTCGCGTGGTACGGCGTTCCGGTGCCGGCGCTGACGGGCGCGACGAGGGAATGGCCGGTCGTCGCCTTGCCGTCGCCGTCGTCCTTGGGCTTCGTGCTCTTGGCCGGCTTGCTCTCTTTGGCGCTCGGCGCCTTGCCCTGAGCTTTGCCCGGGGCCGTGCCGGCGGCGGTCGCCCGGTCGCGCAGGCTGAGCCGCTGGCCCGGCAGGATGAGGTCCGGGTCGCTGCCGATGGCCTTCCGGTTGGCGGCGTACAGCCCCTGCCAGCCGCCCTTGACGTCCTCGGCGTCGGCTATGCCCGAGAGGGTGTCGCCGCGGACGACGGTGTACATCTCCGCGGTGCCCGCCCGGGACTGGGGCGTGCTCTGGGGCCGCACGTCGTCGAGGGACGTCTTCGCCGCCTTGGCGGACGCGGCGGGCTTCGTCCCCTGCGTGCCCTGTGTGGCCTTCGTCGACGTGCCGTCCGGGTGGACGTCGGGGGCGTCGCCGCCCCTGCTCAGTCCGGCCCGCACCGAGCACACCGGCCAGGCACCGGGGCCCTGCCCGTCCAGCACCTTCTCGGCGACGGCGATCTGCTGGTCCCTGGTGGCCAGATCCGCACGGGGCGCGTACCGCGTGCCGCCGTACGCCTCCCAGGTGGACTGGGTGAACTGCAGTCCGCCGTAGAAGCCGTTGCCGGAGTTGATGTCCCAGTCGTTGGTCGACTCGCATGCGGCGACCTTGTTCCAGGTGTCCACGTCGGCCGCCTGGGCGACTCCGGTGCCGATGAGCGGTATCGCCATGCCGGCGCCGCCCGCCGTGACGGTGAGTGAGGCGCGGTTGATCCTGTTCGGCTGATACCGGCGGTGCCGGCCGCGTACGGCCATGGAGATCCCCCTCGACATACGTCAGGAGGGGCAAAAGTATGGGCTGCGAACAGGCCATGACAAGACGACAACCAGCCGCAGGAAAGACGCGCGGCGGGCACACCGGTCCCGGCCGACGAGGGAGCCGCGGAGCCGTCCGGCGTGATCCCGGTCGGCTCAGCTGAGCGGCGGTCCCGGCTCCGGGCTCGGGACCGGCTCCGGGCCCGGTGGGATCGGGGACGGCTCCGGGGGCGGGCCGGGGATCGGCGGCGGGGTGGGGGACGGGGGCTCCGGGGAAGGCGTGGGTTCCGGGGGCGGTACCGGACTCGGGTACGGGTCCGGTGGGCCGGGGACGGGTCCTGGCCGGACCGGGTCGGGCTGTGGGGTCGTCATCGTGTCCTCCGGGCAGTCGTGAAGCTCGGCTCTGGACTACTCCCCCGCGTACCCGGCCCGGGCGCGGCCAGTCACCCGGTGACAGGACCGGGTACGCCCGCCCGGACCGGGGCCATGGATGCCCGGGCCAGGACGATCACGTCGGCGTCGGTGACGGTGTCGGCCGCAGCAGGGCCGGCGTCACCGTCACCGGTCAGAACCGTCCGGGGTGTGCGCGCAGCCAGTCCTTGGCGGCGCTCAGCAGCTCGGGGTCGGCCGCCGGAGCCTCCTCGGGGTGGCGGGCGGCCCACTTCACGACGTACGGGCAGAGCGGGGCGACGGGGATGCCCTCGCGCCCGGAGATGCCGTACAGCTCGCGCGCCAGCGATCCCGCGATGCCCTGGCCCTCGTGGGCCGGCTCGACGATGGTGTGCACCGGGACCAGGGCGGGTGCGGGCGACTCCAGGACGAAGTACTCGACGCGGCCCACGACTTCGCCGCCGTCACCGAGGGCCTCGAGGCGGCCCGCCGCCCGGTCGTCGCGGATCTCGATGGTGCTCATGGGCACTCCCCGTGCGATGCGTGCTTCGGTCAGACCGGCACGGCCTGCGGGCTGCGCTCCTGGTCGGAGCCCGGTACCGGCTCCGAGGGGTCGGCTCCCAGGGCCACGATCCGGTTGTCGCGGTCCACGTGCACGACCCGTGGCTTCAGAGCCCGCGCCTCCGCGTCGGTCACCTGAGCGTAACTGATGATGATCACCAGATCGCCGGGGTGCACGAGATGGGCGGCGGCCCCGTTGATGCCGACGACGCCCGAACCGCGCTCCCCCTCGATGACGTACGTCTCCAGCCGTGCCCCGTTGGTGACGTCGACGATGTGGACCAGTTCACCCGGCAGCAGGTCGGCGGCGTCCAGCAGGTCGGCGTCGATGGTCACCGATCCCACGTAGTGCAGGTCGGCCTGGGTGACGGTGGCGCGGTGGATCTTCGACTTGAAGAGAGTCCTCAGCATCAAATGCTCCTAGAATTCGGCTCCCTGCCTGCTTTCCGCAGGTCAAGGGCGTTCTTCACTCTACAACGACCCGGCTTTCGACTGACGTCCGCTCTGCCGTTCCGGCAATACCCCTGACCGACAGGCGGGACCAGGTTACGGAACGGCGCACCGGACCGCACTGAGAGCGCCGTCACGTCGGCCGAGAGGGCCGGGCAAGTCCGGTCGGCCAACTTATGCACCTTTTGCGCATGTTTGCCACACCTGCGAGCATTGAAGGGACGGACGCGAACACGGGGAGCACCGTGGCGTCGGAGCAAAGCGACGGCCTTGGAAGGGATTTCGTCGAGGCTCCGTGCGACGGCAAGCAAGCCGCCCTCTCGGCACTGAAGCCCTCTCGCCCGGTCGAGCACGACCACCCGACGACCCGTCCCATGACGCCTCTGACGCCTCGGTACGGCCAACTCACGCCAGGAGACGGACTCATGGCAACAGCAGAGCTTGTTTCCGAAAGGGAATCGGACTACCTCCACCAACTCACCATGGCCGCGGCCCGTTTTACGGACCGGACCGCGGAACGGGAGAGAAGCCAGGCCGTGCTGGAGACGCGCGGTGTGCTCTACGCCGATGCCCCGGAGCGGGTCGAGAAGAGGCTGGCGCGTCTCGGCGCCGACTGGTCGTTGGTCCGGGCGATCGAGCGGCCGTCGTCGGATCCCGTCAGGGCGACGGGAAGCGCCCTCCCGCTGCCGCCGGAAAGCTTCGGCAGTGAGGTACTCGGGCTGGAACGCCTGATCGGGAGCAACAACCTCGCTCCGGTCGCCTTCCTGGAGGAAGGCGCCCTGGTCTCCCGCTCGGTCGGCCGGGTCACGATCAGCGGACCGGGGGGCGGCCATGGCACCGGCTTCATGGTGTCCCCCTCCCTGCTGCTCACCAACAACCATGTGCTGCGCGGCGGGGAGGAAGCGGCTCGCAGCGTCGTCGCGTTCGGGTTCCAGGCCGGGGTCGACGGGCGTCCGCTCGTGCCGGCGGTCTTCGAGCTGGAGCCGCAGCGGTTCTTCGTCACCGACCGGGATCTGGACTTCAGCCTGGTCGCGGTGGCCGAACGCGGCACGCAGGGCGAGGCTCTCTCGTCGTTCGGCCGGCTGACGCTCACCGAGGCGCAGGGCAAGGTCCTCATCGGGGAGTTCGTCAACATCGTCCAGCACCCCAGGGGCGAGCCCAAGCAGCTCGCGCTGCGCGAGAACCAGGTCGTCGACGTGCTCGACAGGTTCCTGCAGTACTCGACCGACACCCTCAAGGGATCGTCGGGCTCGGCGGTCTTCAACGACCAGTGGGAGGTCGTCGCGCTGCACCACTCGGCCGTCCCGGAGACCGACGCCGAGGGCCGGCCCCTGAGCGTCGACGGCACCGTCTGGCGGCCGGAGACGGGCGAGGACCGGCTGGCGTGGAAGGCCAACGAGGGAGTACGGATCAGCCAGGTGCTGCGCGCCCTGCACGAGATCACCCTGACCGGCAGCGCGGCCCGGCTGCGGGACGAGGTGTTCACCGCCGGGACCCCTGCGTCCCCGGTCGAGAGCGCCGCTCCCGCGCCCGTGCCCGACGGGGCGGCCGGCCTGCCTGCGGCCGACGGGTCGGGGGCCTTCTGGTCGGGGGCCTACGGGTCGGGGGCGTACGTGACCGACGGCACCGCGCAGCTCACCGTGCCGGTGCGGATCACGGTCGGGTTCGACACGTCGGCGTCTCCGGTGGCCGCCGTGGCCACCCCGCGGTCCGTCCTCACGCCCACGCCGGCGACCGCGCCGACGCCTGCCTCCGCCGGGCGGACGGACACGAACTCAGCGGTCGAGAGGGAGGTGAACGCGGCCCTCGTCAACCTCGGGCTGGGGCGGGAGCGGCCCTACTACGACCGGGCCGCCGACGCCGCCGCACGCGATGCCTACTACGCGGGCATCAGCACCTCCGACGGCGACGCGCTGCGCCGCGCGCTCACCCGGCGGCTGGAGGAGACCCACTCGCCCCGCCCCCGGTACAAGCCGATCCGGCTGGTCTATCCGTGGGTCGACCTGCACAAGGACGGCCTGCTGCACAGCATCTACTCCGGGAAGGACTTCTCCGCGGAGGAGTTCATCCGCGCGGACGCCGCCGTGATGGAGACCCGGCTGGCCCGCGTCCAGGAGCTTCTCCTGCACGAAAGCACAGCGGGCCCGGCCGAGTTCGAGGCGGAGTTCGACGCTCTGGAGGCGTCGATGCCTTTCAACTGCGAACACGTCGTGCCGCAGTCGTGGTTCGCCAAACAGGAGCCCATGCGGGGCGACCTTCACCACCTGTTCGCGTGCGAAATGGAATGCAACAGCTTCCGCGGCAACTTCCCCTTCTTCGATTTCCCCCATTTCGAGGAAGCGGTCCGGGAGGACTGCGGGATGCGCGAGGACGTGGGATTCGAACCGGAGGAGGGGAAGGGAACGGTCGCCCGGGCCACCCTGTACTTCCTGCTGCGCTACCCGGGGCTGGTCGGCGACGCTCCGCGCGAGTTCCCCAAGGACCGGCTGCGCACCCTCCTGACCTGGCACGACAACGAGGCGGTGACTGAGTACGAGCTGCACCGCAATGCCGCCGTCGCGGAGCTCCAGGGCAACCGCAACCCGTTGATAGACCACCCGGAATGGGCGCGCAAGATCGATTTCTCCGGCGTGTGGCCCTGACTCGGCGCCCCACGAGCGGCCCGTTCACTCCCACTCAGGAGGCCGGCATGGCACGCATCACCATCAACGGCGTGAGCATGGACCCGCTGGTCCAGTCCGCCGAGCTCGCCCGTGCGTCGCTGGCGTCGGAGGACGCCTCACAGTCGAACTATCTGCTCGTGCAGACCACGCACGCGCCCAGCGCCGAGGAGAAGGCCCGGCTCACGGCGCTCGGCGTGGAAGTCCACGAGTACGTTCCGGAGAGCACCTACCTCTGCGGTTACCGGCCCTCGGACCTGGACGCCGTGCGCGCACTCCCCTTCGTGGCCTGGGCCGACGTGTACATGGAGGGCTTCAAGATCGCGTCCTCGCTGCGGTCGGAGCGGCTGCGGCCGGCCATCGCCGTCCTGGCCGAACCCATGGAGGCCGCGGCGCCCGGCACCCACACGATCGACGTCGTCCTGCACGACGACGTCGACATGGCCTCGGACGGAGTGCGGGAACGGATCGCCCAGGCCGTCGGCGTGTCCACCGACGACGTCCAGGCCGGCCGGGGCAAGGTCCGGATGACGGTCCAGGAGACGGACCTCGCCGCGCTGGCCTCCCTCGACGAGGTGCGCCAGGTCGAAGAGGTCCCGGAGAGGGTGCTGTACAACACGCTCGCCGGGCACCTGATGCACGCCGACGTGTCCCTGAACGGGACGCGGTTCCGGGGCCAGGGGCAGGTCGTGGCGGTCGCCGACACCGGTTTCGACCTCGGCTCCACCACGGACGTGCACCCCGCCTTCACCGGCCGGGTCCAGCGCCTGACCGCCCTCGGCCGTAAGCACCCGCGCAGGACGGACGACCCCGACGGCCACGGCACCCATGTCGCGGGGTCGGTCCTCGGCGACGGCACGTCGGCGTCGATGGGCGGCGCCGTCACCGGCACGGCTCCGGAGGCGAAGCTGGTCCTGCAGTCGCTTCTGGACAAGAACGGCGAACTCGGCGGCATCCCGCCCGACCTGCGCGATCTGTTCGAACCGCCGTTCCTGGAGGACGGGGCCCGGATCCACACCAACTCGTGGGGTCCGACGGACCCGAGCCTGCCGTACGGCCGCAGCGCGTCCGAGGTCGACAAGATGCTCTGGGACCACAAGGACCTCGTCATCTGCTTCGCGGCGGGCAACAGCGGTCACGACCGGGACCGGAACGGCCGGGTCAACCTGGCCTCCGTGAGCGGAGAGACGGGCGCCAAGAACGTCATCACGGTCGGCGCGAGTGAGAACGACCGCCCGGACATCCCTCTCACCTACGGCACGCTGGACATCATCTCCTTCTCTGCCAACCCGATCCGCGACGACCTCCAGGCGAACAACCCGGACGGAATGGCGGCCTTCAGCAGCCGCGGGCCGACCCAGGAAGGCCGCATCAAGCCCGACATCGTGGCCCCCGGCACGTCGATCCTGTCGACCCACTCGCGGGTGGCGGGGCCCGACGAGGACTTCGGCGTCTCCTCGGACCCGGACTACTTCTTCCTCAGCGGCACCAGCATGGCCACCCCGCTGGTCGCGGGCTGTGTCGCGGTGCTGCGCGAGACCCTGGTCAAGAACGGCACCCCCGACCCGAGCGCGGCGCTCCTGAAGGCCATGCTGATCAACGGGGCGCAGGAGCTCCCCGGCCAGTACGACCCCAGCGAGGCGGGCCCCTCCCCCAACAACAACTCCGGCTTCGGCCTGGTCAACCTCGAACATTCCATCATCCTCCCGGGTGCGGGCGACCGGGCCGGATTCACCGACGCCGGGGAGCTGGACCAGGGCGAGGAGCGCTCGTTCCGCATCACGGTTCCGCAAGGGGCGGATCACGCCCTGAAGATCACCCTGGTCTGGACGGACCCGCCCGGTGCGGCGCTGCAGAACGACCTGGACCTGATCGTCCGCGCGGGCGGCCGGGAACGCCACGGCAACATGGGCACGGGTCCAGGATTCGACCGCGTCAACAACGTCGAACAGGTCAACTGGGAGGGCATCCCCGCCGGGGACGCCGAAGTCGTCGTGCGCGCCCATCGGATCACCGTGTTCGCCCAGCCGTACGCCCTGGCCTGGCGCGTCGTCTGAAGCGGGCCCGAGGGCAGCAGGTCGGTCCGCCCGACCTGCTGCCCTCGGAGCGCGCCTACGGAACACCCGTCACAGAGCGGCCGCCTCCGTCGTCTCCGGCTGCTCGAACTGTGTCCGGTACAGCTCCGCGTAGCGTCCGTCCGCGGCGAGCAGTTCGTCGTGCGTGCCGCGTTCCACGATCCGGCCGGACTCGACGACGAGGATCAGGTCGGCGGCGCGCACGGTGGACAGCCGGTGGGCGATGACGACCGCGGTGCGGTCCGCGAGGGCCTCGGCGAGGGCCTCCTGGACGGCCGCCTCGGAGGTGTTGTCGAGGTGGGCGGTGGCCTCGTCGAGGATGACGACGCGCTGGCGGGCCAGCAGCAGCCGGGCGATGGTCATGCGCTGGCGTTCGCCGCCGGAGAGCCGGTAGCCGCGTTCGCCGACGACCGTGTCCAGGCCGTCGGGCAGGGAGCGGACGAGGTCGTCGAGGCGGGAGCGGCGCAGGGCGTCCCAGAGGTCGTCCTCGGTGGCTGCCGGGCGGGCGAGCAGGAGGTTGGCGCGGACGGTGTCGTGGAAGAGGTGGCCGTCCTGGGTGACCATGCCGAGGGTGGCCCGCAGGGACTCCGCGCTCAGGTCGCGGACGTCGACCCCGCCGATGCGGACGGCGCCCGCGTCGACGTCGTAGAGGCGCGGCATGAGCTGGGCGATGGTGGACTTGCCGGCGCCGGAGGAGCCGACGAGGGCGACGGTCTGGCCGGGGTCGGCGCGGAAGGAGACGCCGTGCAGGACCTCGGCGCCGTCGCGGGTGTCGAGGGCGGCGACCTCCTCCAGGGAGGCGAGGGAGACCTTGTCGGCGGACGGGTAGCCGAAGCGGACGTCGTCGAACTCGACGCGGACGGGGCCCTCGGGGACCTCGCGGGCGTCCGGTTTCTCCTCGATGAGCGGCTTCAGGTCGAGCACCTCGAAGACCCGCTCGAAGCTGACCAGGGCGCTCATCACCTCCACGCGGGCGCCGGCGAGGGAGGTGAGCGGGGCGTAGAGGCGGGTCAGGAGCAGGGCGAGGGCGACGACGGCGCCCGGTTCGAGGGTGCCTTCGAGGGCGAGGCGGCCGCCGAGGCCGTAGACGAGGGCGAGGGCCAGGGCGGAGACGAGGGTCAGGGCGGTGATGAAGACGGACTGGGCGGTGGCCGTGCGGACGCCGATGTCCCGGACCCGGGCGGCCCGGGCCGTGAACTCCGCGGACTCCTGCCCGGGGCGGCCGAACAGTTTGATCAGGGTGGCGCCGGGTGCGGAGAACCGTTCGGTCATCCGGGTGCCCATCGCCGCGTTGAGCGCGGCGGCCTCCCGCTGCATGCCGGCCATCCGGCTGCCCATGCGGCGCGCCGGGATCACGAACACCGGCAGCAGGACCAGCGCGAGCAGGGTGACCTGCCAGGACAGGGTGAGCATGACGACGAGGGTGAGTACCAGGGTGACCAGGTTGGAGACCACTCCGGAGAGCGTGTTGCTGAAGGCGCGCTGGGCGCCGATCACGTCGTTGTTGAGTCGGGAGACGAGCGCTCCCGTACGGGTACGTGTGAAGAACGCGACCGGCATCCGCTGCACATGATCGAACACGGCCGTGCGCAGATCGAGGATGAGTCCCTCCCCGAGCGTCGACGAGAGCCTCCTGCCCAGGATGCCGAGCGCCGCCTCCAGCACCGCGATGAGCGCGATGAGCAGGGCCAGCCGGACGACCGCGCCCTCGTCGCCGTGCGACACGATCGCGTCGACGACCCGCCCGGCGAGGACGGGGGTGGCCACGGCGAGCAGCGCGGTGAGCACCCCCAGCACGACGAACAGCGCGATACGGCGGCGGTGCGGGCGGGCGAACGCGCCGATGCGGCGCAGTGTCTCGCGGTCGAAGGGGCGGCGTTCCTGCTGGGCGGTGAGGACGCTGTGCAGCTGCATCCAGGCGGTGGTCTCCATGCTCATGGGTCCGACCGTAGAACCTCAAGCATCCTTGAGGTCAATGTTCTCCCCATATCCCCGTCCCCAGACGAAGGACCCGATGACCGTACGTAATGTTCCGGCCCCGCTTCCGCAACCCGCCGTTGGCGCCGTGCGGGGAGGCTCTTCGAGTGTGACAGCGGTTTCCGTTCCTCCAGTCAGGCCGGTCCGGCGGGTGCCGGTGCGCCAGGTCCTGTGTCTGCTTCCGCTCCTGCTCGTCACCGTGGTCGCGGTGCGGCACCGGTCCGTCCTCGCCGAGGGCTTCGCCCAGTTGCGGAGCGCCGAGTGGCCCTGGCTGCTGGCCGCGGTCGGGGCGACGTGTCTGACGTGGGTCGCGGCGGCCGTCACCCGGCAGGGCGCGGTCGTGGAGCGGCTGCCCGGGCGGCGGCTGCTGGCCACACAGTTCGCGGCGGGCGCGGCCAACCACCTGCTGCCGACGGGCCTCGGCGCGAGCGCGGTCAATCTGCGGTTCATGGCCGTGTGCGGGGTGCCGCTGGCCCGCTCGTCGGCGGCACTCGCGCTGTATCTGCTGGCCGAGGGCGTGGCGCGGGTGGGTCTGCTGGCCGTGCTGCTGCTCGTCTTCCCGGACGCGCTGCGGCTCGGTTCCCTGCTGCCCGACGGGGTGCTCGGCCCGCTGCTGGGCGCGCTCGGGGTGGCGGCGCTCGTGGCGACGGGTGTGCTCGTCCTCGTAGGGCGGCTGCGGTCGGCGGTGTGCTCGTTCCTGCGCACGGCGCTCGGCGAGGCGCGCTCGGTGCACTCCCGGCCGGCGCGGGCGCTGGCCCTGTGGGGCGGTTCGCTGGCGTTCCCGGTGCTCCAGGCGGCCGGGTTCGCCGCGGTGGGGCGGGCGCTGGGGCTGCCGGTGCCGGTGGCGCACGTCGCGGTCGCGTATCTGGCGGCGACGGTGGCGGTCGCGCTGGTGCCGACGCCGGGCGGGATCGGCTCGGTGGAGGCGGCGCTGGTGCTGGCGCTCGTCGCGGCGGGCGGCCCGGTCGCGCTCGCCACGGCCGTCGTGCTGGCCTTCCGGATCATCACCGTCTGGCTGCCGCTGCTGCCGGGGGCGTTGACGCTGGGCGCGCTGGTGCGGTGGAAGGTGATCTGAGACCGGAGGTCGTCCGACCGCGCCCGGTCCGGTACGAACTCCCTTACGGGATACGGCAGGATGGACGGTCGGTCGTGCCGGGCGGCCTTCATGACGCGACCGTGCGTCCCGGAACCGTACAGGTGACAACGAACAGGTGGCATTGTGACGAGACTTCACATCCGGCCGTCGGCGGCCCCGTGTGCCGCGCAGCGACTTCCCGGAGGTGACCGGTGAACCGCACGCTGACCCTGGACGACGGGGTCCTCGCCGGAATCGCCCTGGCCACCGGTCTGTTGACGGCCTTCCTGTCGCGCACGCTGCTGCGCTGGCTGGCGAAGCACGCCAAGCGCACGAGGTGGAGCGGCGACGACGTCGTCGTGGACGCGCTGCGCACCGTGGTGCCGTGGGCGGCGATCGCGGGCGGCGCGGCTGCCGCGGCGGCGGTGCTGCCGCTGACGAAGGCGGTCCAGCACACCGTCAACCAGTCTCTGACCGTCCTGCTGATCTTCGTGGTGACGGTGTCGGCGGCGCGGGTGGTCGCCGGGCTGATGCAGTCGGTCACCGCCTCCCGTCCCGGGGTCGCGGGATCGGCCACGATCTTCGTGAACATCACCCGGGTCCTGGTCCTGGCCATCGGCTTCCTGGTGGCGCTGCAGAGCCTGGGCATCTCGATAGCCCCGATGCTCACGGCCCTGGGCGTCGGCGGTCTGGCCGTCGCGCTCGCCCTGCAGGACACCCTCGCGAACCTCTTCGCGGGCATCCACATCCTCGCCTCCAAGACCGTCCAGCCCGGCGACTACATCAAGCTGAGCAGCGGCGAGGAGGGCTACGTCGAGGACATCAACTGGCGTCAGACGACCGTGCGCGCGCTCTCCAACAACCTCGTCGTCATCCCCAACGGGCAGCTCGCGAAGACGAACATGACCAACTACATGCGTCCCGAGCAGCAGTTGACGATCCTGGTGCAGGTGGGCGTGGCCTACGACAGTGATCTGGAGCATGTGGAGCAGGTGACCCTGGAGGTCGTCGAGGAGGTCATGAAGGGTGTCGAGGGCGCTCTTCCGGACCACGAACCCGCCATCCGCTTCCACACGTTCGGCGACTCGCGGATCGGTTTCACGGTGATCCTGGGCGTCGGCGAGTTCAGCGACCAGTACCGGATCAAGCACGAGTTCGTGAAGCGGCTGCACCGCCGCTACCGCGCGGAGGGCATCCGGATCCCGGCGCCGACGCGGACCGTGGCGTTGCAGCAGGGCGCGGTGGTCATCCCGCAGCAGCGCACGGGCGAGGACGCCGTGCAGGGCGAGGTGTCGCCCGCCCTGCACGACTGACACCCGCCCTACAGGGTGGCCGAGTTCTCGTGCCAACGCCCGGGCGCGCGCCGGGGCGGGGCGGTGAGGGACGGCGGTACCGGGGTGACCGTCCAGTCCGGATGGCCGGGCATCCTCGGTGTCGTCGTGCCGTACAGCCAGTCCCGCAGGAAGCCGGACACGTCCTGGCGGCCGGAGACCCGGCAGGCGACGGCGATGTAGTCCTCGGTCGACGCCGAGGAGTTGCGGAAGCGGGCCAGGAAGGCGCGCTCGACCGCGTGGAAGGCGTCCTCGCCGATCAGTTGCCGCAGCGCGTACAGGACGAGGACGCCGCCCACGTAGCGCTGGCTGTCGAAGAGGTTGACGGCGTTCGGCGCGGCGACCGGGCCTGAGGACCTGCGCCACTGGTCGCCGCGCGCGTAGGTGTCCTTCATCCGGGCCTCGAAGGTGGTCAGGCCCAGGGAGTCCGGCCAGCCGCGCTCGTAGCGGTAGAGCAGCCCGTAGAAGTCGGCGTGGCCCTCGTTGAGCCACAGGTCGGCCCAGGTGGCGGGGCTGACGCTGTTGCCGAAGTAGGAGTGGACCAGCTCGTGCATCATGTGCGAGCCGATCTTCGGCTCCGCCTGGAGGAGGAAGTTCGGCTTGTAGAGGGTGAGGGTCTGGGTCTCCAGGCCCGTGAAGTCGAAGGCGTTCGGGGCGTCGGAGTTGCAGGGCAGCAGTCCGTACGTCTCGAACGGGTAGGCGCCGAGCCGCTCCTCGATCCACCCGACCAGGCCCGGGGTGAGGGCGAGCGCGGGCTCCAGCGCCTCGGCCCGCGCGGTCGGGACGACGTCCCGCAGGTTCAGTCCGTGCGGTCCCCGGCGCTTCTTCACGACATAGTCGCCGACCGTGATCTGCACCAGTTCGGTGGCGATCGGCGAGCGGGAGCGGTAGGTGTACGCGGTCCGGTCGCCGGCCAGGTGCTCGGTGCGCACGAGCGCGCCGCTCGCGACGCCGCGCAGACCGGCCGGGACGGTGATGCGGCAGGTGAAGTCCGCCTTGTCCGACGGGTGGTCGTTGCACGGGAAGACGGTGTGCGCCGAGTCCGGCTGGGGGCAGACGGCGAACCCGTCCGCCGTGGGCACCCACGCGGTGTGCGGGAGCGTACGGCGCGGGTCCGCCGTGTACGTCACGCAGACGGTGACCCGGGTCCGGGCGGACAGGCGCCGGGCGGGGGTGATCCGCAGTTTCTCGTCCACCTGCTCGAAGGCGGCCGTGCGGCCGTCGACGCGGACCGTGTGGATGTCCAGGCCGAGGGAGTCCAGCGAGAGGCGGGTGAGGGCCTGGGTGGTGCGCAGTTCCAGGGTCGCCGTGGCGTCGACGAGGGCGGTCGTGGGGTCGTAGGAGAAGTCGAGGTGGTAGGCGCCGACGCGGTAGCCGTCGTTGCCGAGGGCCGGGAAGACGGGGTCGCCGAGGGTCTCGGGCGCCGGAACGCCACCGTCCTTCGTGCCCTCACCCTCCGTACCCTTCGCGTCCGCGTCCTTCGTGCCCGCGTAGGCCGCGTTTCCCCCGGTCAGGACGGCTGCCGTGCCGGTCAGGACGGCCGCCGGGGCCGTCACTCTGCTGCGATATCTCATGGTCCGCTTCCGCTCGGGCGGCCGGGTGGTCGGTCCGGCCGCCGGATGTGTGGGCGATCAGTGGTCGTTCAGTGGTCAATCACCATCCATGACCACCGGTCGGGCCGCGGCGGTTGCACGAGAGCGGTACTTCTTCACGCACCCGGTTCAGGCGCCCGGTTCACGCGTCGGGCGCTGGGGCGCGGTCCGCTGTCGAGTCGACGCCGGGCACGAGATATCTTGATGTCGAGCAATGTTGCAGACGTGGAGCGGAGCACCGGTGACTGACTCGACCATCATCTATACGCACACTGACGAGGCCCCGGCCCTGGCGACGTATTCCTTCCTGCCGGTGGTCCAGGCGTACGCCGCGCAGGCCGGTGTCTCCGTGGAGACGCGGGACATCTCGCTGGCCGGGCGCATCATCGCCGTGTTCCCGGAGTACCTGACCGAGGACCAGCGCATCCCGGACGCGCTGAGCGAGCTCGGCGAGCTGGCCAAGACGCCCGAGGCCAACATCATCAAGCTGCCGAACGTCTCGGCGTCGATCCCGCAGCTCAAGGCCGCGGTCGCCGAGCTCCAGGCGCAGGGCTACGCGCTGCCGGCCTACCCGGACGACCCGAAGACCGACGAGGAGCGGGAGATCCAGGCCCGCTACGACAAGATCAAGGGCTCCGCGGTCAACCCGGTCCTGCGTGAGGGCAACTCCGACCGCCGCGCCCCCGCGTCGGTCAAGAAGTACGCCGAGACCCACCCGCACCGCATGGGCGCCTGGTCGTCGGAGTCCAAGACCGCTGTGGCGACGATGGGCGAGAACGACTTCCGCTCCACCGAGAAGTCCGCGGTGATCTCCGAGGCCGGCTCGCTGAAGATCGAGCTGGTCGCCGAGGACGGCGCCACCACCGTGCTGCGCGAGTCCGTACCCGTCCTCGCGGACGAGGTCGTCGACGCGTCCGTGCTGCACGTGGCCGAGCTGCGCGAGTTCCTGACCGCGCAGATCGCCCGCGCCAAGGCCGAGGACGTCCTGTTCTCGGTGCACCTCAAGGCCACGATGATGAAGGTCTCCGACCCGATCGTCTTCGGTCACGTGGTCCGCGCGTTCTTCCCGAAGACCTTCGAGCAGTACGGCGCGACGCTGGCCGCGGCCGGTCTGTCCCCCAACGACGGCCTCGGCGGCATCCTCAAGGGCCTCGAGTCCCTCCCCGAGGGCGACGCGGTCAAGGCGTCCTTCGAGGCGGAGATCGCCGAGGGTCCGGCGCTGGCGATGGTCGACTCCGACAAGGGCATCACCAACCTGCACGTGCCGTCCGACGTCATCGTCGACGCCTCGATGCCGGCCATGATCCGCACCTCCGGCCACATGTGGGGCCCGGACGGCCAGGAGGCCGACACCCTCGCCGTCCTGCCCGACTCCTCCTACTCGGGCGTCTACCAGGCCGTGATCGAGGACTGCCGCGCCAACGGCGCCTACGACCCGTCGACCATGGGCTCCGTCCCGAACGTCGGTCTGATGGCGCAGAAGGCCGAGGAGTACGGCTCCCACGACAAGACCTTCGAGATCAAGGCGGCCGGCACGGTCCGTCTGGTCGACCAGGCCGGCAACGTGGTCATCGAGCAGGCGGTCGCCGCCGGCGACATCTTCCGCGCCTGCCAGACCAAGGACGCGCCGATCCGCGACTGGGTCAAGCTCGCCGTCACCCGCGCCCGCGCGACCGGCGACCCGGCCGTGTTCTGGCTGGACGAGACCCGCGCGCACGACGCCCAGTTGATCGCCAAGGTCAACGCGTACCTGCCGGAGCACGACACCGAGGGCCTGGACATCCGCGTCCTCGCCCCCGTCGAGGCGACCAAGCTGTCGGTGGAGCGCATCCGCCGCGGCGAGAACACGATCTCCGTCACCGGCAACGTCCTGCGTGACTACCTGACCGACCTCTTCCCCATCCTGGAGCTGGGCACCAGCGCCAAGATGCTGTCGGTCGTCCCGCTGATGGCGGGCGGCGGCCTGTTCGAGACGGGCGCCGGCGGCTCCGCCCCGAAGCACGTCCAGCAGCTCGTCAAGGAGAACTACCTGCGCTGGGACTCGCTCGGTGAGTTCTTCGCGCTGGTCCCCTCCCTGGAGCAGTACGCGACGTTCACCGGCAACACCCGCGCACAGGTCCTCGCCGACACCCTCGACCGCGCCACGGCGACCTTCCTCAACGAGGACAAGTCCCCGACCCGTCGCGTCGGCGGCATCGACAACCGCGGCAGCCACTTCTTCCTCTCCCTGTACTGGGCGCAGGAGCTGGCGGCGCAGACCGACGACGCGGACCTGGCCAAGGCCTTCGCCCCGCTCGCCGAGTCGCTCTCCGCGAACGAGGAGAAGATCCTGTCCGAACTCCTCTCCGTCCAGGGCAAGCCGGCCGACATCGGCGGCTACTACCAGCCCGACCCGGCCAAGGCGGCGGCGGTCATGCGCCCGTCGACGACCTGGACCGAGACCCTGTCGTCCCTGGTCTGACCCCACCTGAACCACCCCTTCCGCCCCGACCGGCACACCACCCGGCCGGGGCGGAGGCATGTCCGGCCTCAAAACACCGGCCGGGTGTCTGCCTTCCAGGCAAGGGGGCGCCTTTCTCGACGCAGACCGGCTGCTTCCAGCCCGTTGGGGGTACCCCCCTCTGGGGGAGCTTGAGGACGAGGCCCCTCAAGCGCCGAAGCGGGGATCTGGGGGCGCAGCCCCCAGGGACGGGATGGGAACGGGTAGGGGCGGCGGGGGCGAAAACCCCACGGCCTCCTCCTCACCACTCCCGCGTGGCGATCAGCTCCTCCACGTCCGCGTCAGCGAACCCGTACGCCTGGGCGACGAACCAGAAGTCCTCGGCTATCGCCTCACGCGCCACCGTCTCGATATCACTGCCGGCCTCCTCAAAAGCCTCCTGCAGGTCGTTGAACTCCCCGGTGGCAGCCTGGGTCAGCACATACAGCGCGGCAAGGCCGACGGGCCGCTCGGCCTCGATGCGCGCGCACAGGCGCAGCAGAACATCCTTGCCGCGATCCAGCACCGCATCGGGGTAGTAGTCGTCCCGATACAGCACCTTGAGAAACTCGCGCCCGGTCACCTGCTGGTCGCCGACAGCCATGCCGCTCCCCGCCCTTCCCCTATGTGTCGATGTGGCACCTTGATCATGCACCACACCACTGACAACGCCCCCGGAGCAGCCCGATGCCCCCTGCCGCACCGCCCTTCGAGTTCCTGCCCGGCGCCGCCGACTCACCGGTGATCCTGCATGTGCCGCACTCGGCGCGGGAGATACCGGCCGAGGTCCGGGCGGGCATCGTGCTGGACGACGGGGCGCTGGAGCGGGAGCTGGACCACATCACCGACTCGCACACCGCGCGGCTCGCCGAGGAGGCGGCCCGGCTGACGGCCGTCAGGCCCTGGCGGTTCGTGAACCGGCTGTCGCGGCTGGTCGTCGATCCGGAGCGGTTCCCGGACGAGCGGGAGGAGATGCGGGCCGTCGGCATGGGCGCCGTGTACACGCGGACCACGCATCGCTCGGTGCTGCGGCCCGCGGAGACCGACCCCGAGCCGCTGGTCGCGCGGTACTTCCGGCCGTACGCGCAGGCGATGACCGACGCCGTCGCCGAGCGGCTGTCGGCGGTCGGGCGGGCCGTCGTCGTCGATGTGCACTCCTACCCCCGCGAGCCGCTGCCCTACGAGCTGCACGGCGCGGGGGCGCGGCCGCCGGTCTGTCTGGGCACCGACGCCTTCCACACCCCGCCCGAGCTGCTCGCCGCCGCGCGGGAGGCGTTCGGGTCGGCGGTCGGGGAGACCGGGCTCGACAGCCCGTTCTCCGGGACGTACGTACCTCTGGAGTACTACGGGAACGACCCGCGGGTGAGCGCGCTGATGGTGGAGATCCGGCGGGACACGTACATGACGGAGCCGGGCGGTCCGCCCGGTCCGGGGCTCACCCGGCTCGCCTCGGCACTGGCGTCCCTCGTGACCGCCGTCACCGGCTGACCTCCGGCTGGAGCACTCTCGCGCGACAGGCGGCCGAGGCCCGGTGCGGGACCGGCCCCGCTCGGCCTGGGCGGGACGGACTGCGAACCGGTCCCGCCAGGGCTGATGCGGGAGAGCTCGCCCGCCCGTCGCCCCGACCCGGATCCGGCTGTCGCACGGCGAGGGCTGGGCCTGGTCCGGCCAACCGGCGACGAGGTCGTCCGCGGCGGTGCTCTCCCCTGACGACGTCATAGGGCAACGGCGGGTTGAGCAGCTCTGTAGTAGCGTGAAAGTGCGTGTCGTGAAATAGGGTATTTCTATTACTTTCCTCTGGAACTCCTACGATCACGGCGAGCGGGTGCCGCGGGCGCGCTCGCGGCAGGGAGGGAGATGAACGCAGGTGGACAAGAACATCGCCATGCCGTTCCCCCCACCTGCCAAGATGCGCTCGGTGCCCGACGGGGCCGCCTCGATCATGGTGGGCGCCGGCGGCGTGGTGATCGCGTGCAGCCCGGCCGCCGGGCTGGTGGTCGGATACGACCCGATGGAGTTGGTCGGCCGAACGGCGACGGACCTGCTCGCCGCCCCTCTTCCGGCGACTGCCCGGCTCCACTGCGCCGGGCGAACGGACTGGAGCGGCCGGATCGCCGTGCGGCACCGGGACGGCCACCGCGTAGAGCTGGAGCTCGCGGCAGGCTCCCTGCTGGGCGCCGCTGGAGACGCGCTCTGGGTACTCGTGGCCACCCCGGCCGAATCGCCCGGCGAGCCGCGTACGGACGCCCGCGACGTGCCGGACATCGCGATGCTCAAGCAATGGGCCCTGGATCAGCTTCCGCTTCCGATAGCCCTCTTCGACCGCCAGGGGCGGGCGTCGGCCGTCAACGCGGCCATGGCGCACAGCCTGGGCGAACCGCAGCGGGACCTGGTCGGCAGGACGGTCGCCGAGACGTTGCCGGGGTACCTGGTCGCCGCGCTCGACGACATCGGCGAGGTCGAGGAGCAGGTCACGCGCGCCGGTGTGCCCGTGACTCGCGAAGTGCGTCTGCGAGCCCCGGGCGAAGCCCTCGAGCGCGCCTGGCTCACCTCTCTCTGCCCGGTCAAGGACGAGGTGGGGCGCACGTGGGGCATGTCCATGGCGATCATGGACATGACGGAGCAGTACCGAGCCCGTCAACGGCTGAGCATTCTGAACGAGGCCGGACTGCGGATCGGCACCACCCTGGATCTGACCCGTACGGCCGATGAGCTCGCGGAAGTCGGTATGGACCATTTCGCCGACTTCGTGATCGTGGACCTGCTCGACAGCGTCCTGCGCGGCGAGGAGACGGAGACCCGCCTGCCCGGCGCCCCTCTGGTCTTCAGTCGAGCCGCCCAGCGGTCGGTGCTGCCAGGCTGCCCCGAGTCGGTGGTTCCGATCGGAGGGATACACACCTACCACGCCGACTCACCGCCGGGCCGCGCCCTGTCGGCCGGTCGGGCGATAAGCCATCGTGTCGACAACGCCGCCATACGTGACTGGGCCGAGGGGCGTCCCGAACGAGCCCACAGCATCCGGAAGCACGGCATCCACTCGTTGATGCTGGTGCCGCTGCGGGCTCGCGGGGTCACTCTCGGGCTGGCGGTCTTCTGTCGCCACCGCACGCCCGACTACTTCGACGACAGCGACCTGCTGCTGGCCGAGGAGCTCGCGGCCCGCGCGGCGGTATGCGTCGACAACGCCCGCCGCTACGCCCGCGAGCGGGCGACCGCGCTTGTCCTGCAAGGCACCCTCCTCCCCCACCGGATGCCCGGGCAGGCCGCCGTGGAGGTGGCTTCCCGGTACCTGCCCGCCGACGCGGGCACCGGCGTCGGCGGTGACTGGTTCGACGTCATCCCGCTGTCCGGGCAGCGGGTGGCACTGGTGGTGGGAGACGTGGTCGGCCACGGCATCGAGGCCGCCGCCACCATGGGCCGGCTGTGCACGGCCGTACGCACCCTGGCCGACGTCGACCTGGCCCCTGACGAGCTGCTCACCCGGCTCGACGACCTCGTGCTGCGGCTGGATCGCGCGGAGGCTGAAGGGAGCCACGGCGAGGTGGGCGCCACCTGCCTGTACGCGGTGTACGACCCCTCCTCCTGCCGATGCACCATGGCCAGGGCCGGTCACCCGCTGCCGGCCCTGGCCACCCCGGACGGCAAGGTCGAGTTCCTCGACCTGCCGGCCGGACCACCCCTGGGTCTGGGCGGCCTGCCCTTCGAGGTCGCCGAGTTCGAGCTGCCGGAGGGAAGCGTCCTGGCCCTCTACACCGACGGTCTCATCGAAGCCGCTGGCCGCGACATGGACGAGGGATGCGACCTGCTCCACGACGTCCTCGCCGGCCCGGGCCGCGATCTGGAGAAAACGTGCGACCGCGCGCTGCGCACCCTGATGCCCGATGGCCGTACCGACGACGCCGCGCTCCTCCTGGCGCGGACCCATGCCCTGGACGCCGAGCACGTGGCCTCCTGGTATCTCCCCGCCGAATCCTCGGTCGTCGTCCAGGCTCGCGCCCTGGCCAGCGACCAGCTGGCGGCGTGGCACCTGGGCGGCGACGCCTTCACGACCGAGCTCGTCGTCAGCGAACTCGTCACGAACGCCATCCGCTACGGAAGTCCCCCGATCCGGCTCCGGCTGATTCGTGACACCACCCTCATCTGCGAAGTCTCCGACGCCAGCATCGCCGCTCCCCACCTGCGCCGCGCCCGGGTGTTCGACGAAGGCGGCCGTGGCCTTCTCATCGTCGCGCAGCTCTCGGAACGCTGGGGCAGTCGCCATACGCGCACAGGGAAGACCATCTGGGCGCAACTGCCCCTTCCCAGCTGACGGGCCGCGCAAGCCAGGAAAGGAGTCGGGCATGTTCGAAAAAATCCGACGGTACGGATTCCCTCACGCGCCGGGCGAATTTCCTCCAGCCGCGACAGGCCCCCTGTTCCTGCGGCGCCTCACCGTGCTCAGGAGCGCATCCGATCCCGGCAGGGGCAGCGCCCCCGTGAAGCGCGGGGGTGTCTGATGCCTGAGCCGAGTGTGCGGCCCGGCGGCACGGTCATGGAACTGGTCGAACCACACGTGTTCGCGCCCACCAGGCGTCCGGTGCCCGAGCCGGCGGCCGGTGAGGTGGTCGTGGCGATGCGCGCGCTGGGTCTGTGCGGCACGGACCTGCACATGTACGGGGGCAGGGCGGCCGACTATCCCCACGTGGTCGGCCATGACGGGGCCGCTGTCGTGGCGGCCAGGGGAGACGGAGTGACCGGCGTGGCTGTCGGCCAGCGCGTGACCGTCGACCCCGTCGCCCACTGCGGAAAGTGCGCCGACTGCACGCGAGGCGCGGTGCAACTGTGCCCCGACGGGGGCTACCTGGGCATGCTGGGACCAGGTCTGCTGGCAGAGTACGTGTGCGTTCCGGCCCGGCTCCTCGTGCCGTTGCCCGATTCGGTGTCCGATCTCGCGGCCACCGTTCTGGAACCGGTCGCGGTCGCGCTTCACCTGCTTGAGCGGGTGTCGCCGCTGTTGCCGACGGAGCCGGTTCCCTGCGCGGTCGTCGGCGGTGGGCCGCTGGGCATCCTGCTCGGTGTGGTGCTACGCCACCACGGCTATGTGCCCCACCTTTTCGAGCCGCAGGTGACACGGCGCGACCTCGCCGCCACGGTCGGCCTGGACGTGCATCCGGCCGAGCCGGTCAACCTTGGCGACGGCCCGCGGCTGGTCGTCGAGACCTCGGCCGCGCCGGCCGGCGTCGCGCTGGCGGACGAACTGGCGACACCCGGTTCCGTGGTGGCGGTGGTCGGCCGGGCACCCCACTCCATCGCGCCGCCCAGCGTTCTGCTGAAGGAACTGTCCCTGGTCGGTGTGAAAGGAGGACCAGGACAGTACCCGGAAGCGGTGCGACTGGTGGCAGACGGCGTGGTCGATCCGGAAACGGTCATCACGCATCGCTTCGGATGGCACGAGGCGGACGCGGCCTTTCGCATCAGTGCGAACCGCCCCGATCTGGTGGTTCGCACGGCACTTCTCGGCGCGTGGCAATGACGGCTCGCGAAACGGGGGCCTGACCGGTTGTACCGGTACGCGAGCGACGTCTTGGGCGGACCTCGAAAAGCGCTGCCACTCGGTTCGCGGGTATCCTGGGAATCCGTAGCCGTGGCTCGTCGATCCAAACCCGAGCCTCACTCGATGTGACCGCTGGGGTACGAACCGGGTCTTCGAAGGTCCTGCAAACCACCCCAGGTGATCATCCGCAGCCGGATTCCGTGGTCGGCATTGATCCATTTCTCGTCACGGTGACATCACCTGGCGAGCGTTGCCGAATCTTCAGGCAAACCCGAAGAACGCTCCGGTGTAGAACGCCGCAAGGGAGTTCTGATGTACGTGGCAATGTTCTGGGCAAAGGTTCGGCCCGAATGGCAGAACGAGAAATACGCGTCGATCGGCATGCGAATGTTCGAGCGTGCCTCGTCGATGCCCGGGTTCGTGGCCCTGCACAAGTTCGACGTACCCGATGGGCGTGAACTGGCGATTGCCTACTTCGAGACGGCCGAGGCGATGGACGCCTGGTACCACGACCCCGAGCACCGCGCGGTACAGGTTGTCGGGAGGGAGCAGATTCTGGAGGACTACACGATCGAGATTCTGGAGATGACTCGTTCGTACACGAAGAGTTCCTCTAGGTTCACGACCACCGACGAGGAACGACATGCCGCCGAGCTGCTGATGATCGGTTCATCAGAATGAATGCGTCGTGACGCGGGTTGCATATGAACGTCGGATGAAGACCACGATCCGGGTACCGCAGAGCCTGCCCGTCACCTGGCAGGGACCTGGCAAGGTCTCAGGTGCGCAGCCACTCCGTGACGACCACCTCCCCGCCGGTCCGCAGGCGCAGGGCGAACGGGCCGGTGGGGGGTGCGTCGCAGGCGAAGCGGCCCATGTCGTCGGCGGTGAGGGCGGCGGTCGCGCGGGGGCCGTGCAGGACCTCGATCGAGGCCGACTGGGGCGGCAGCAACTGGCCCATGAGCCCTTCCCCGGTCACCTCGACGTCGACCGTCAGCCCGCCGGTGTGGAAGGTCAGCATCCGCGGCACGTCCCCCGCGCCGCGCACCGGGATGGCGTCGACCAGCGAGTCGAACGTCAGCTCGGCGATCCGCGCGTCCAGGTCGTGCAGCGCGTAGGCCTCGATGGCGGACCGCCGCAGTTCGGCCGGCACCGGGTCCAGGATGGCGGCGGCCTGGCGGAGTTCCTCCTCCAGCCGGTCGTGGTCCAACTCCTCGTCGACGAAGGGGACTTCGCCGAAGATGTCGTCGCGCTCGCCGTCGTTCAAGTGGTTCGTGTTACCCATGCCGTTCGTGTTACCCATGCCGTTCGCGTTGTCCATGTCGGTCACCGTGCTCCCCGTGCGTCGAGTCGGGCGCGCAGCCGGCGCAGGCATCGCTGGCGCATCGGTCCGATGCTGCCGACGGCGATGCCCAGTGCCGCCGACACCTCCTGGTAGCTGGGCGGCGGCGAGGCGATCAGCACCCGCAGCAGTTGCCGGCAGCGCTCGCCGAGCGCCTCGAACTCCTGCCACAGGAACCGGACGCGCTCGCTCTGCGCGGCCGCCTCCTCCGAGTCCAGCACCGACTGCTCCGGGGTGCGGTCCTCGCTGGCCCGGTCGAGCAGTTGGGGATCGTCGGTCGGCGTCAGTCGCCGCAAGGCCTTGATCACCTTCAGGCACTCGTTGCGCGCGGTGCTCGCGAGCCAGGAACCCGCCTTGTGCGGCTCGCGGATCCGGCCGAGGTGCTGGGCGAAGCGGAACCATACGGTCTGGTACACCTCGTGCCCGTCGGCGTCGGAGAGCCGGTGTGCGCGCACCACGGACCAGACCAACGGGCTCAACCCGTCCACCAGCGCTTTCCAGGCCGCCGCGTCCCCGTCGACGGCGGACTGGACGAGCGCGCCGACATCAGTACGGTCCACGGTCCCACCCCTCGTGTACGGCCTGTCATCGTACGCCGTGGCGGGGTTCGCCTCAGACCTCATGACGCCCTCACGCCGGACCGACCTGCACCGGGCGCCAGGTGGGCGGAAGGAGGGCCGGGACGTGCGCCCCGCGCACCTCCGCGAACTCGGTGTTCTCGGCGAGCAGTCGGCGGGCGGCGGCACGTGGATCGGTCTCCTGGTGTGTGGTCATGTAGGCGGCAACGAGCGCTGCCACCAGGGGAGTTGCGAAGGACGTCCCGCTCCAGGCGGCCAGCCCCTCGAACATCACCTGGTCCGGCTTGCCCGGCGTGACCTGCTGCGCCTCGCTCAACACACCGGTGTGGCGCGGGGATCGGCAGGTGCAGGCGTAGGTGAAGCCGTAGCGGCAGGCGTCGTAGGTGGAGTGCTGGTAGACGTACGGGACGGGGGTGTCGAAGCCGGTGAGGGCGCTGGTGAGGCGCTCGCCGGGGGCGTACACCCGCACCCAGGGGCCGTGGTTGCTGAAGCATGCGCCGAACGCTCCGTCACCGCGCAGCGCGCCCACCGACAGCACCGCGTCGGCGTAGTCGGGCAGGGTGGCGTAGGCGGCCGGCCAGAAGGGCGCGGCGCTGGCGTTGTTGCCGGCGGCGGCGACCAACAGGGTGTCGTGCGCGCGGAGTTGATCCATGAACGCGGCCGCGCCGAGCAGGCCGTCGACGCGGCCGTTGGAGGTGCCTGCGGAGAGGCTGATGATGTCGGGCCAGCCGCTCTCGACGGCGTCGAAGAGCCTCTCGCCGAACTCGGACTCCAGGATCGCGCCGCAGTCGTGGAGGGTGTTGCGCACGGTGACGTCGGTGTCGGGGGCGACGGCCGCGACGAGCCCGGCGATGAACGTGCCGTGGCCGACGTACTGCTGGAGGATCCCGTCGTCGTCGGTCTCCCTGACCTGGGCGTCGCCCCCGGTGTGGGCCAGCAGCGGGTAGGAGCGGTAGTCGTGGGTCAGTCCGGTGTCGATGACGAGCACACCGACGGCGCCGGTGCCGTCGACGGTACGGGCCGCCTGCGCCGCGGAGGGGTTGGGCGGCTCGGTGCGCGGGGCGGGCACCGGCTCGTCGCCGGGGCAGGCGTTGACCGCGATCGACACCACGTGGTTGCGGCTGACCAGGCGGCGGCCCGCGCGCCCCTCCGCCTCCCGGAGCGCGCGCAGGGCCCCCGCGACGGTGTGGTCGGCGCCGCGGCCGCCCTCCCCCGGGTCGCCGACGTGGATGCGGGTGATCCCGGAGCGGTTGGTCTGCGGGCCCGCCCGGCGCACGTGGTCCGGGACCAGGCCCTCGGTCGCGGTGAAGTGCGAGCGGACGGCGTCCTCGACGACCTGGGCCTCCTCGCCGTCGCGGGCGAGGACGACTCCCTTCTCGTAGATGAACTCGGCGGAGTCGTCCGGCCCCATCGCCAACGGGACGTCGGGCAGGGCGCGTTGGATCTGGTCGAACTGCTCGTGGAATCGCTGTGGTGCCATGGCGTGTCCTCCCCCTACGGCCGGTGGTCGTCAGCAAGAGCCGCGAGTCGGCCGTCTGATACAGGTGGTGCGACGGCAGGTGGGGGTGGTGCGGTTGCGGTCACGCGCCCCCTCGGTGCGCCGAGTCCGCCACCCGGTCCCCTGCCGAGTCCGCTGTCGAGTCCCTACCGAGTCCGTTGACGCGACGTCCAATTGTTACTGGTGGATACGTCGCCGAACCGGTGTGGCGGGCAGGCCGGAGCACTACCATCCGTGGAGTGACAGCGGGAAACGACTCGGTTCTCGAACTGCTGCCGATGGTGTTCGCCGCCCCCAACGAAGCGTTGTCGCGGGCGGAAGAAGTGCTCGGCACCGAGCCGACGCCGTTGCACGCCTCGGTCGCCCACCAGGTGATCGGCATCTGGCAGCGCGACTGGGGCGACATGCGGCTCGCCCTGGACCATCTGCGGCGCGCCCGGGATCTCGCGGCGCGCGCGGAGTCGGCCGAGCGGGAGGCGGACGTCCTCGGCACGCTCGGCGTGGCCCTGGTGCACGCGGGCCGCACCCGGCAGGGCCTGGCGGCGTTCGAGCGGGGCGTCGAACGCGGCACGGGCCACACCCGCGCGCGCGTGCTGTTCCGGCGGGCCTACTCCTTCTGGGTGCTCGGCCATCACCGCGAGGCGCTGGAGGACGTACGCCGGGCGATTCCCGTGCTGCGCGCGGCGGACGACGTCATCTGGACGGCGCGCGCCCTCACCCTGCGCGCCACCGTGCACCTGGCCCTCGGCGCGGTGGACCGGGCCGAGGCCGACTTCACGGCGGCGGAGGCGCTGTGGGACACCACCGGTCAGGAGCACGACAAGGCGGACGCGGTGGAGAGCCGCGGGCTGGCCGCGTTCCGCTCCGGGGACATTCCTGCCGCGCTGCGGCTCCTCGACGAGGCGCGGGAGCGGTACGCCAAGCTCGGCACTCCGACGTTCATGCTCAACATCCGGCGCTGCGAGGTCCTGATGGCGGCCGGGCTCGCACCGGAGGCGCTGGCCGAGGCGGACGCGGCGACCGTGGTGCTGGACGGCATCGGCGGACAGTCCACGCGCAAGGCGGAACTGCTGCTGGCGGCCGCGCGGGCGGCGCGGCTGGCGGGTGATCCGGGGACGGCGATCGCGCGCGCGGCGGTGGCCGAGCGGCTCTTCGCGGGGCAGCGGCGCACCTGGTGGGAGGCGCACGCGCGGCTGGTGCTGATCGAGGCGCGGGTCGCCACCGGGCGCGCCTCGGGCCGGCTGGTCGCGGACGCCGCCCGGCTCGCCGAGCGGCTCGCCGCGTTCCAGGCGCCGGCCGCGCCGGAGGCCTGGCTGCTGGCGGGCCGGATCGCGCTGGACCTGAACTGGAAGACGGACGCCGAACGGTATCTGCGGATCGCCGCCCGCAGCCGGCGCAGCGGCCCGCCGCTGGCCCGGATGACGGGCTGGGCGGCGCAGGCGCTGTGGGCGCGGGCGGCCGGTTCAGGCCGGGGCGTGCTGGAGGCCTGCCGGCGCGGACTCGACGTCCTCGACGACCACCGTACGACGCTGGGCGCCTCGGAGTTGCGGGCGCGGGCGACCGCGCAGGGCGCCGAACTCGCCGCGCTGGCCCAGGAGGTGAGTCTGGAGCGGGGCGGGCCACGGCAGTTGCTGGTGTGGAGCGAGCGGTGGCGGGCCACGGCGCTGTCGACGCCGCCCACCCGGCCGCCGGCCGATCCGGCGCTGCTCAGCGGGCTGACCGCGTTCCGGGTGATCGCCGCCCGCGCGCAGGCCGCCCGGATGGACGGCAAGCCGATGCCGACGCTGGAGCGTGAACAGCGGCGTCTGGAGCGGGAGATCCGCTCCCGGACCCTGCACATCCGCGGGGTCACGCCCTGGGGCGGCGACCGGTTCGGCGGCGACCGCTTCGACGCGGGCCGGCTGCTGGAGCGGCTCGGCGAAGGGCGGTTGGTCGAACTCGCCGTACTGGACGGGCGGGTTCAGGTGCTGCTGTGCGGGGGCGGGCGGGTGCGCCGGTTCGCGGGCGGGCTGCTGGCCGAGGCGGAGCGGGAGGCCGAGCATGTCCAGGCCGGGCTGCGGCGGCTGGCCCACCCCGGGGCGGAGGGCCGGCTGCCGGTGGTGGAGGCGGCCGGACGGCGGCTGGAGGAGCTGCTGTTGGGCGAGGCGGCGAAGCAACTGCGGCCGGGGCCGCTCGTGGTGGTGCCGCCGGCCCGGCTGCACCGGGTGCCGTGGGCGCTGCTGCCGTCGCTGCGGGAGCGGGTGGTGAGCGTGTCGCCGTCGGCGAGCGGCTGGCTGCGGGCGCGGGAGACCGAGCCGCCCCCGGGCGGCCGGCAGGTCCTGGTACGGGGACCGGGGCTCGCGACCGGCGGGGCGGAGGTGCCGGAGGTCGCCGGGCGGTACGGCACACCGATCGTCCTGGAGCAGGCCGACGCCCATGTGCCGCGCGTGCTCAAGGAGTTGGACGGGGCGGCGCTGGCGCACATCGCCGCGCACGGGACGTTCCGCGGCGACAGCCCGATGTTCTCGTCGTTGCAGATGGCGGACGGTCCGCTGATCGTCCACGACTTCGAGCGGCTCGCCCGCAGTCCGTACCGGATCATCCTCTCCAGTTGCGACACCGCCCGGCTCGCCTCGGTCGGCGCGGACGAACTCCTGGGCCTGGTCACGGCGTTGCTGCCGCTGGGCACGGCGGGCGTGGTGGCGAGCAGCGCGCCCGTCAACGACGCGGCGGTCGTCCCGCTGATGCTGGCCCTGCACAAGGGCATCAGCGCCGGGCTGTCCCTGGCGGAGGCGCTGCGGGACGCGCGGGCCGCGCTGCCGGGTGACGCGGTGCACCAGGCGACGGGGTGGGCGTTCACGGCGTTCGGCGCGGCCTGAGACGCCCCGGGCCGGTTGGGTTCAGGCCGGCTGCTCCACCAGCCACGGCAGGGCCCCGCGGTCGCCGGCGCCGAGGCGGGTGTAGGCGCCGTAGAGGTGGTTGCCGACGGTACGGACGGACAGGGTGAGGCGTTCGGCGATCTGCCGGTTGCTGAGTCCGGCCGCGGCGAGGGTGACGATCTGCCGCTGACGGGCGGTGAGTTCGCCGAGGACCAGGCCGGACAGGGCCGGGGTGCGGGCGCCCTGGCAGCGCCGGGCCAGGGCGACGGCACGGGTGCGGGCGGTGCGGGCCGCGCTGGGGTCGCGATGGGCCGATGCGGCCTGCGCGTGCGCCTCGGCCGCGAAGAGGAGGAAGCCGCGCTCCTCCAACTCGGCGGCCACCAGGTCCAGGGCGGGTCCGTCGCCCCGCGCGAGCGCCCGGGCGTGACGGGCGAAGACACCGTCGGCCGGGAGCAGCCGCACGGCACGCTCGGGAGCGCCGAGGCGTACGGCGTCGTAGGCGGCGCCGCCTGTATCGGTGGTGTCGCAGGTATCGGTGGTGCCGAGTGTCTTCAGGGCCGTGTCGAGGTCTCCGCGGGCGGCGGGTGGCCAGGCGGCTGTGCCGGGGTGGTCTGCGAGGGGTTCGAGCAGGGCGCCGGTCTCCCCCGACTGGGCGGCGGCCAGGGCCAGTTCGGTACGGCAGGCGTGGTCGTGCGGGGCCTCGGCCAGGCCTTCCCGCGCCCAGGCCGCCGCCTCGCGCAGCTCTCCCCGCAGCCGTGAGAACCGTGCGCGGACGGCGGCGTACCACGGCGGTACCGGTTCCCCCTCCGCGACGAGCCACTCCCCCACGGGCGTGGGCGTCGTGCGGACGTCGGCCCGCTCGATGCGGCGGGTCAGCTCGGCCGCCTCGGTGTCGAGGGCGGGTGCGGTGGGCCGCCGTCGGCCGGTGAGCCGCCTCGCGCGCAGCCGGCCGGCCGCGGCGCGCAGCACCGGGCCGTGCAGGGGGTGGGCCAGGCGGACGGTCGTGTCGTGGTCGTCGTCGGTGACGTCGAGAAGGCCGTCCGCCTCCAGGTGTTCGAGGATCCGCAGGTCCAGGGCGTCCGCCGGCAACGGCAGGGGTTCGGCGAAGGCGAGGCGGTCGAGGGTCTCGCGTTCGTCGGGGCAGGCGCGGGCGAGGACGGCGGCGGCGCGTTCCCGCAGGGCCGGGGTCACCGGAACCCGGCCGCGCCAGGTCCACGCGTCGGTGTCCGCGCCCCGGGTGAGCAGGTCCCGCTCGCGCAGCGCGTCCAGCAGGTCGCGCAGGAGGCGCAGGTCGCCCCGGCACAGCCGGAGCATCCGGTTGACGGTGAGGGGCTCCACGGGGCCGCCGGCGCCGGCCGTGAGGAGGTGGCGGGACTCCTCGTGGGGCAGGGGTTCCAGGGCGAGGCGGGGCAGCAGTTCGCCGGTCCACAGGCGGGAGACGGCGCCGGGCGCGGGGGCTCCGTCCGTGACGAGGACGAGCAGCCGGGTGCGGCCCTGGACGGCCAGTTGGTGGAGCAGGGCGGCGGAGGCGTCGTCCAGCAGGTGCGCGTCGTCGACCAGCAACAGCCGTACGGAGGAGAGGAGTTGGACGGCGCGGTGCAGGGTGACGTTCTCGGGGAGCAGGTGGGCGAAAGCGGCGAAGGGCATGCCGCGGGTCTCGGGGGTGCCGGCCGCCCGTGCGCAGTCCGTTCCGCGGACCGCCTCCAGGGCGAGGCGGGTGCGGCCGCAGCCCGCCGGTCCCGTGAGGACGATGCCCGGCCGGCCGCCCGCCAAGGAGCGGCGGACCAGCTCCAGTTCCTCGTCCCGGCCGGTGAACGGCCATGGCGGTCGCAGGGGTTGCAAGGTCCCGGCTTGGGGTGCGTAGGTCGTCACGTCTATGGGAGTCGGCATACTCACGCCTGATACACGGCGACTTGAGTAGCCCCCGACTCAGGCCCCCGGACGGCTGCGCGCGGCACCCTGGAGCCCATGACCGCCCGTTACTGCTCGCTCGCCCAGCAGTCGGCCCCCGTGTTCGCCCCGGGGCTGGCCGCCGAGCGGCTGGGCGCGCTGATGAGCGGGCGGCGGATGTGGGTCAACGGCACCGTGCTGCACTACTGCTTCTTCGACGGCGAGGGCGCCGGATCGGTCATCGCGCTGCCGGGTTCCGGGGGGACCCGGCGGGTGTCGTGGGTCGGCGGCGAGGACCAGCGGGACGTCGTGCGCGACTCTTTCCGCGAGTGGCGGGAGCTGGGCATCGGGGTGTCCTTCGCCGAGGTCGCCGACCGCTGCGAGGCGGAGCTGCGCATCGGCTTCCAGTCGGGTGACGGCTCCTGGTCGGCGGTGGGCCGGGACGCGCTGTCGGCCGGTCTCAACGAGCGCACCATGAACTTCGGCTGGGACCTGACCGCGCCCGGGGAGCGCGCGACGGCCCTGCACGGGATCGGGCACGCGCTCGGCATGCAGCACGAGCACCAGAGCCCGTTCGCCGGCCTGCACTGGGACGACGAGGCCGTGTACGCCGATCTGGCGGGCCCGCCCAACCACTGGAGCCGGGACCGGACCTACTTCAACATCCTGCGCAAGCTGGACCCGGCCGAGGTGAACGGGTCGGTGTGGGATCCGCAGTCCGTGATGGAGTACCCCTTCTCGGCGGGGCTGGTCCTCGAGCCGGAGCAGTTCCGCGGCGGTGTGCATCCGCCCGGCTCGCTGTCGCCGCTGGACAAGGAGTTCGTGCTCGGCTGGTACCCGCCGCTCGACGCGCCGCGACCGCCCGCGCTGCTGCCGTTCCGTTCGGTGCCGCTGTCGCTGGGGCCGGGTGAGCAGGCCGACTTCACCATCGAGCCGCGTGAGACCCGCGCGTACACGTTCGCCGCCTTCGGGGAGAGCGACTCGGTGGTCGTGGTCTTCGAGGAGCGGGACGGCGAGCCCCGCTTTTTCGCGGGGTACGACGACGGGGGCACTGCGCACAACGCCACGATCCGTGCCCGGCTCGTCCGGGGCCGCCGCTACTTCGTCCGCGTCCGCCTGTACTCCGGCTGGGGTTCGGGCGAGACGGCCGTCATGTGCTGGTGAGCCGTACGGCCGGGTAGAGACCGCAGTCCGGCGCCGGGGGAAGCGCCGGGGACACGTCACCTCGGGGGAGGGAGACGTGTCCCCGGCCACACCGCACCCCTGGCCGTACTCGTCACTGTTTCAGGATGCCGCCCGCTGGGTCCTGGGGGCGTCGGGGTGGGTGAGGCCGAGGTGCTCGCGGAGCGTGGTGCCCTCGTACTCGGTGCGGAAGACGCCCTGTTCCTGGAGGAGGGGGACGACCTTGTCGGCGAACTCGTCGAGGCCGCTCGGGGTGATGTGCGGGACGAGGTTGAAGCCGTCGGCGGCGTCGGACTGCACGTAGTCGTTGATCGTCCGGGCGACGGTCGCCGGGGTGCCGACGAAGTTCTGGCGGTTGCCGGCCTCGATGGCCAGGTCGCGGATCGATCCTCTCCTTCTGGGCGCGCTGTCGCGCCTCGCCTCATGCCTCTCGTCACCAGTCACAACGGCCCGGCCCGCTCGGATGTTCCCGGTCGCGGGGACCGGCCCCCTCCTGCCCTGGTGACGGTCGGTCAGGAGTTGTCCGACCGCAGGCCGGGCGCGTTGACCTGCGGTCGGGCCTCGGTGCCGTCCGCCGCGTGGGTCGCCCAGTCCAGGATCTGGACAGCCGCGCCGGCGGCCTCCAGGCCCTGGCAACGGGCGTGGTGGCGGCGGGCGATGGCGTCCAGGTCGACGTGGACGCCGAAGGCGGGGTGGGCGGCCAGCCGCCGGGCGTAGGCCCACAGGGCGGGGTGGTCGGCGATGCGGTGCACGGCGGTCGCGTCGAGGTGATTGCGGTGCACGGTGTCGAGTTGGACCAGTGTGACCCACAACTCGACGTCGGCGGCGGTGATCTGATCGCTGATCAGATACTGATGGACGCCGAGCCCGCGCTCCAGCACACCGAGCGTGGTGAGCAGCGTGTCGAGCGCGGCGGCACGTTCCACCTCGCCCACTTCGGCCGCCCCGGCGCGCTGTGCGGCCTCCTCGATGCCCTGCGCGCACATCCGCTCGACGGCCTCGATCTGCGACTCGGCGCCGCACGGGTACAGCGTGGCCCGGCCGCCGCCGAAACTCCCCCAGCCTTCGGCCGGGGGGACCCCCATCTCGCTGTGCTCGGCCAGGTCACGGGCGATGTCGGGGCCGTGGCTGCTGACGATGCGCCCCGACCAGTCGTCGCTGAGCACGGGCGCGAGGGCCGGTCCGGTGTAGCGGTGCGCGCTGGCGTCGTAGAGCGGGCGCAGCGCGGAGTGGCCGCCGTCGGGACAGTCCGGGACGGCCGGCAGGAAGGTGACCGGGCAGGCACCGTCCAGGCCGAGGAGGCTGTGGGTGACGGCGATGCGCAGACAGTCGGGGTCGGCCGCGGCCAGGTGGAGGCGGTAACGGCGGGGCACGGCGTAGTGGCCGCTGCGCGTGTCCCGGCCGATCCGGCCCCGGAAGGCGGGGGCGGGCCGGGCAGACGGGTGGGCGGCGGCCAGTGGTGTGACGGACATGTCTCTCCCCGGGGGCGGGCGCGCTGAGGACGTGCGCGCGGCGGTTGCGACGTCGGGCGGGGCGGGGCAGGGCGGGGGCGTGGCACTCGTCCGCGCGCGCCGGACTGTGCGGTGCCGGACCATGCGGTGCCGGGGGGCGGCGCGGGAACGGGCCTGAGCTCAGCCCAGGGGGATCGCGCTGCAGACGCGCTGCAGGTCGATGTGACGGCGGGAGGTGAGAAGGGGCGACGACCACGCCGTACGGCTCACTCGGCTGGTGACCGGCTCTTGGCGCCCCATTGCTTCCCTACCTGTTCACTAGGATTCCCGGATCGAGTGTCGATCCGCCCGCAGCGCCCGTCAAGGGGGCGTCCACCAGGTGGGTACCGGGCGGGTACCGGGCAGGCACTCGGTGAGTAGCGGGTGGGCACCGGGTGCCGGGGTGTGCCAGGTGCAGGGCGTGCCGGGAAATGTCGGATCCTCCTGCTCAGAGGGGGTGCCGTGCAGCATGATGTCGGGCAGCGCTGAACTTCATGCCGCTTGAGCATCAAGGGAGTTGACCCACCATGGCTAACCCGCCCGACGACGACGCGGCCCTCTCGATCGACCTGGTCTCGGCCGTCCAGGCCCTGCGCACCCAGATCACCGAGGCCGCCGCCACGGACCCCGGCTCCGATATCCGCTTCCAGGTCGGTCCGATCCAACTGGAGTTCACCGTGGCGCTGACCAAGGACCGCACCGTCCAGGGCGGGGTGAAGGCATGGGTCGTCACCGCGGGCGCCGAGGGCAGGTGGTCGAACGCACAGACCCACCGGGTGACGCTCAACCTCACCCCGATCCTCGCCTCGACGGGTGAGAGCCCCGAGATCCGCAACACCGACGCCGGTCACCGTCTCGTTCCGTGAACGCTCCTCGGCATCCGAGCCGGGCCCACCTGGTCGCCGTCACCACATCCGGTGACCAGGTGCGCGGCAGCGGCTACCTCCTCAACCCGCGCCTGGTCCTGACGGCCGGGCATGTCGTCTCAGACGTGCCGCCGGGCGAGTTGCGCGTGTGCCGCCTGTCGACGCTCGGGAGCAGTCCGGCCGAGGTGGTGGGCGTCAAGAGCGATGTCGCGTTCCTGCACCTTGCCGAGGATCTCGCCGAACCCGGCGACCTGTCTCCCGTGCCGATGGCCGATCTGGCGCCCGACACCCGGTTCGGCGACTGCTCGGCCCTCGGCCTGCCGGGGGTCATGACGAGGCCTGCCCGTGGTGCCGCTCCGCTGGAGGCGGCCTTCCGGATCGCGCCGAACACCGCCGACCGCCACGGCTACCTCTCCCTTGAGGTGGAGAGTCATCCACCGGAGGGCGCCAAGCCGTGGAGCGGCATGTCGGGAGCGCCGGTCTTCCACGCGGGCCGCTGGCTGGTGGGCGTCATCGTCCGTGACTCGGCCGGCTGGAACCACTCCCGGCTGGAGGCCGCTCCGATCGGCGCCTTCTTCGAGGCCTCGCCGCTGGCCGACGCCGTGTTCCGGGTGCCGGACCCGCTCACCGAGGCGGACGCCAGGGATGCCGCGTTCCTGGACGCGTACCGCAAGGACGTGATCCGCCGCTACGGGCACATCGAGCTGTTCGGCCTGGGCAGGCACGGGCACCTCGACGACGACATCGGCATCGAGCACGCCTACGTCAGCCTCGACGCCGGTCTGACCACCCTGGGGCTGTCGTCCATCGACCAGTCGAGGCCGGTGGAGCAGCTGATTCCGAAGAACCCCCGTCTTCTGCTGCGCGGCGATCCGGGGGCGGGCAAGTCCACCCTGCTCGAATGGCTGACCGTCTCCATGGCACGCAACTCCTGCAAGGGCCCTCTGGAGCCGTTCAACCACCGGGTGCCCTTCCTCATCCGCCTGCGCGACATGTACGCGCCCCGGTGGAAGCAGGAGGAGGGGCGGGACGGCGTTCCGCCCGCACCCGAGGAGTTCCTCCGGTTCAACCGGATGGCCACCGCCGCCCCGCTCCCGGACGGGTGGATCCGCCGCGTCCTGGAGCAGAACCGGGCGCTCCTCCTCGTGGACGGACTGGACGAGGTGCTGGAGTCCCATCGCGACGGAGTTCTGGCCTGGGTCAGCAGACTGCTGAGGGACTTCCATGACCTGCCCGTGATCGTCACCGGGCGGCCCGAGGCACTCCTGCGCTGGAGCCCGCCGCCGAAACTCGGCTTCGTCGAGCTCAAACTCCTTGAGCTCAACAAGGAGCAGCGCGCTGAGCTCATCCACAAGTGGCATGCCGCGGCCATCCTCGGCGTCGCGGCCCCCCACCTCGACGACGAGGAGCGTGAGCGCCGCATCACCCGGCTGACCGAGCTCGAGACCAAACTGATCAGCCGCATCGACGAGTCCCACGATCTCTCGACGCTCGCCGCCACCCCGTTGTTGTGCGCCGTCCTGTGCAAGCTCCACGAGGTGCACGGCGCCCGACTGCCGCGTTTCCGGCAGGAGTTGTACGCCAAGACCGTCGACATGATGCTCGGCCTGCGCGACGCGGATCGCAAGGTCCCGGACCCGCTGCCCGAAGTGGACGTGGACCAGCGCCGCGCGATCCTGTCCTGGGTGGCCGGATACCTGACGACCGAGGGCGAACGGGAGATCACCCTGGACCGCTTCGACGACAAGGTCCGGGAGCGGCTGCGCAGCCTCGGCCACGAAGCCGGTACCCACACTCCCGAGGAGATCCGCAAGGCCCTGCACGAGCGGAGCGGGCTGCTCGTCGCGCCGAGCGAGGACACCCTGCGCTTCAGCCACCGCACCTTCCAGGACTACCTCGCGGCCACCGACATGGTCGCCCAGCGCGCCTTCGGCCAACTGGCCGGCCACGCCGGGGACGAGAGCTGGGACGACATCCTGCGCTTCGCCATGAGCCAGTGCAGTCTGGCCGACACCCATGAATTCGTCTCACAGTTCCGCAAGAAGCTGCGGTTGGTGACCAACCGGAAGCAGAAGAAACGCATGCGGATGGCTGCCGCCGCGTGCATTCCGTATGCGGTGCAGATGTCCGAGGAGGACCGGCGGGTGCTGGTCTCGGGGGTTGCCAAGTCCTTTCGGGGCGACGTCCTCTCCGTACAGGCGTCCTTGGACGAGTTCGCGGCCGTGGGGCCCGATCTGCTGGCGGAGCTGCAACGAGGCTTCACCTGGAAAGAACCCCTCGCGTCCTACGACCTCATCCTGCTGGCCAGGCGGATCGGCGGCCCCGAAGCCCTGCGTTTCCTCGCGACCATCCCGGCTGATCGGCGCACAGCTTTGTCCCGCAATCTCGCCAATGCCTGGACGGACTTTCCCGGCCAGGAGTTCGCCGACGAGATGCTCGCCGGTCTGGACGTCAGCGTCCTGCCGATCTCCCAGGGCGAACAGCTCACCCAAGGGCGGGGCATCGGTCACGTCAGCAGACTCAGAGTGACCAACCGCCTTCCGTCGGCGGAAATCGCCGTCTTCGCGAACGAGCACACCGTCGATTCTCTGCATCTCGACAGGGGCATGCTCTGGGGCAAGGTGTCGCTCGCTCCACTGCACAGCGTGCGGAGTCTGTCCAGCCTGAACCTCGGAAGCCCTTCCTCCCCCGTCAGAGCGCTGTTCAACGGACGCCTCAACTCCTCCGATTTCTACTGGTCCGAGTACATCGGCAAGGTGCGCGTCACCCTGCCCGCACTTCCCCATCTGCAAGAACTGTCCCTCGTCGGCCTGCCCGCCGACTGGGCCGAGCACACGGCCGACTGGACAAGCCTGAGCCACCTGGCCCTCTACGGTCAGGTCGAGGCGGGGATGCGTACGCTCGCCGCCCTCCCCGCCCTCACCCACCTGCTCCTGGCATCACATTCCGACTACGTGCTGCCGCCGACTCCCGTACATCCCGGAGTGACCCACTTGTTCCTCCTCCTCGACGACGCTCCGCAGCGCGTCGTCCTCTCGGAGTTGTTGTCGGCGTTTCCCGCCCTGCTCGAACTCACGCTCTGGTCAGTGCCGGGCGGCAAGACACTGGTGAACCTGGAGGGATGGGAAATCGCTCCCCACCTGCGCATCAGCATCAACGGGTTCGCGCACAACGACTCCAGGATCACCGGCGCCGACACCTCCCCCGCCCAGCAGTCCGGGCTGCAGTGAACCTGAGTCGGCACCCCTGCTCCTCAACCAGCCTTCTGCGGCCGCCAGAACACCGCCAACAACCCAGCCGTAGCCATGCCCCCCACCCCGAGCACCACTCCCGCACCCGCCCATCCGGTCACGCTGATGTCCGCGGCCTCGTCGATCGCGTACTTCCCCGGCCCCCACGCTCCCAGCGCCACCGCGAGGACGCCCAGGACGAGGACGTACTCGTAGCCCTCCTTGAAGACGAAGAACCCGTTGCGCCGGTGGGCGAGCAGTCCGGCCACCAGCATCACGGACAGCACCGCCGCGCAGGCCAGGGACGTGAGGAAGCCGGCCAACAGCAGGGTCCCGGCGCCCAGTTCGGTGAGGACGCTCAGCCAGGCCTGGAGGCGTGGGCGGGTGAGGCCGAGGCCGCCGAACCAGCCCGCCGTGCCGGTGATGCCTCCGCCGCCGCGCCAGTGGTTCCAGCCGTGGACCACCATGACCACGCCGAGTACGACCCGTACGAGCAGCAGAGCGGTGTCCGAAGCCTCGCTCATCCCACGTCCCTTCTCCGTCGGCAGCGCCTGTGCGCACGCCCGGCTGGTCGTGGCGTATCACCTGGGGGGTGAGGTGTACATGGAGAGGCCGCCCCGTGATCCCAGATCCCACGGGGCGGCCTCCGCCTGTTCCTCTCGTCCTCCGGTGCCGCTACGCGCCGCCCAGTGAGTCCAGCATCCGGCGCGATCCCTGCACCGCGGTCCGCTGCATGAGGTCCAGGACTCCCCTGGTTCCGGCCATCTCCGATCCTCCGCCGGCCCGTCCGGGGCCGCCGTGGCGGAGCGCCGGCAGGGGTGAGCCGTGGCCCGTGGTCTGCGCCATGTTCGCCGAGTCCAGGAGGTGGAGGCGGCCGTGCCATGGTGCCGCCTCCCGCACGAAGGCGGTCGTCCAGGCGAGGTCGTCGCTGACGACCGAGGCGACGAGGCTGCCGCGTCCCCGGGCCACCAGGTCCGCGCCGTGCCCGGTGTCGCGGTACGCCAGGACGGTCGCCGCCGGGCCGAACGGCTCGACCTCGTGGGGTGCGGCGGCGTCCGGGTCGGCGGAGACGAGGAGGGTGTCGAGGAAGGCGCCCCGCTCGGGGTCGGCGTCCAGGACGCGCACCTTCTCCGGGTCGCCGTGCACGAAGCGGCCCGACTCGGCGATCCTGCGCACGGCCCGGCGGACGTCGTCGCGCTGCGCGAGGCTGACGACCGCGCCCATCGTGACGCCCTCGGCGGCGGGGTCGCCGATGACGACGCCGGCCAGCCCGGCGGAGATCGCGTCGAGGGCGGCGGACTCGTGGGCGCCGGGGACGAGGACCCGGCGGATCGCGGTGCACTTCTGGCCCGCCTTGACCGTCATCTCGGTCACCACCTCGCGCACGAACGCGTCGAAGAGCGGGGTGCCGGGGGTGACGTCCGGGGCGAGCACGATCGAGTTGACGGAGTCCGCCTCCGCGTTGAAGCGGACCGAGCGGGCCACCACGTTCGGATGCGTGCGCAGGGTCTCGGCGGTGGCGGCGGAGCCGGTGAAGGACAGGACGTCCTGTTCGCCGAGCAGACCGAGCGCGGGCCGCACCGAGCCGACGACGAGTTGCAGCGCCCCGGGCGGCAGGACACCGGCCGCGGCGACGATCCGGACCAGGTGCTCGGTGAGGTACGAGGTCGGGGTGGCCGCCTTCACCACGCTCGGCATGCCCGCGAGCACGGCCTGCGCCAGCTTCTCCAGGGGCGCCCACACGGGGAAGTTGAATGCGTTCACCTGGAGCATCAGGCCCGGGGAGGGCGTGACCAGGTGGGCGCCCAGGAAGTCCTCGCCCCGGGCGAGACGTTCGGCGGGGCCCTCCACCAGGTGCGGCGCGTCGGGGAGTTCGGCCCGTGCGCGGGCGGCGTAGTCGCGCAGGACGCGGATGCCGCCGTCGACGTCGTAGCGGGCGTCGTTCAGGGTGGCGCCGGCGCGGGCGGAGAGGGTGTAGAGCTCCTCGCGGCGGGCGCGGACGGCCGCGGCGACGGTGTCCAGGAGGTCGGCGCGCTGGTGGAACGTCAGGGCGCGCAGCGCGGGGCCGCCGACGCGGCGGGCGTGGTCGAACGCCCCAGCCAGGTCGAGGCCCGCGGAGGAGACCCGGCAGACGAACTCTCCGGTGACCGCGTCGCGTACGTCGGCCGCCGTGTCGTCGGCGGTGGCCGTGGGAGTGACCCAGGTGTCCTGCAGATAACTCTGGAGCATGGGTGCGGCTGCTTTCGTCGGAGGACGCGGAAGTGACGGGAGGGCGGGCCGTGGCCGTCAGTCGGCCGGGTGGTGGCCCCAGATGTCGGCGGTGTAGACCCGGCTGACCCAGGTGCTCTCGTCGACCTGCACGCCGCCCGCGCCGATCTCGATGCCGAATCCGGCCGGCGAGGTCATGTAGAAGGAGAACATCCCGTCGTTGGCGTGCTTGCCGAGCGTGGCCATGAGTTTCACGTCGTGCTCACGCGTGCGGTCGAGGGCGCGGCCGACCTCGTCCGGGCTGGTCACCTCGCACAGGATGTGGTGGGTGCCCTCGTTCTTGAACGAGCGGATGAAGGCGATGCTGTGGTGGCGCGGGTTGCAGCCGAGGAAGTGGAAGGTGCCCCAGGGGTAGTCGGCGGTGTCGCTGAGCCGGAACCCCAGGACGTCGCAGTAGAAGTCCACCGCCTCCTGCACGTGCGGTGTCTTCATCACCACGTGCCCGAGCCCCTGCTCCCCGGTCACGAAGTCGACGCCGAGCGGTGACACGAACTGGCTGGAGGCCAGCCGGCGGCCGCAGAACAGCTCGGTGCGGATGCCGAGCGGGCCGGTGAAGTGCACCATCCGGGCCACCTGCCGGTCCTGGCACTCCTCGTCGGTGCCGACCGACACGTCGACGCCGGCCTCTTTGAGGCGCACCGTCGTCTCGTCGATCGCCGCCGGGTCACGGACCTCCCACCCGATGACCGTCACACCGCCTGTCGGCGCCTCGGTCAGCCACATGCGGAAGGGGTGCTGGTCCATCCGCAGCCGGTAGCGCACGGGGCCCTCGGAGTCCCCGGGCTCGACCGCGAGGCCTATCACGTTGCGGGCGTACTCCGCCCATGCTGTCGGGTCGGGCGCACCGATGCCCACATACCCAAGGCTCTGGATCGTCATGACGAGGACGATATTTGTTAGACCCTTGACGGTCAAGACTCATACGAATACGTTGACGCCATCGAGCCGAGGAGGTCTCCGATGCCGGCAGAAGTGCCAGAGAAGGCCCGCGTGCTGCCACGCGACGAGAGCGAGCTGCACGAGAAGACACTGGCGTCACTGGCGCCCTACCGCGATCAGGACGGCCGGATCTACACGATCTGGGCGACCCTGGCGCACCACGAGGACGCGCTGCGCCGTTTCGTCGTCTTCGGCAACCACGTCCTGGGGAAGAACACCCTGCCGCTGCCGTCCCGGGAGCTGATGATCCTCAGGATCGCGGCCCGTGCGCAGGCCGCGTACGAGTGGGACCAGCACGTACGGATCGCCCGCCGCGCCGGACTCACCGACGACACGATCCTGGCCGCCGTGAACGGCGACTGGGCCGGGCTGGACGAGCTCGACCAGGTGCTGCTCACCGCCACCGACTCGCTCCTGGACCGCCAGGGCGTGGACGACGAGCTGTGGGGCCGGCTGACCGACCACCTGAGCGTCGAGCAGGTCATCGACGTCCTCTACACCGTCGGCCAGTACCTCACCATCGCCACCGTCATCAACACCCTGGGCGTCCAGGTGGAGGGCGACCTCGCCCTGCCCCTCCCCCAGCCCGTCGACCGGCCGTAGACCGGTCCTCGACCAGCCGTAGACCAGCAGACCGGCCATGGACCAGCAGTAAGGAAGAAGCCGCATGAAGCTCGCCAACCTCGCCGGACGCCCCGTGGTCGTCCGGGACGACCGCGCCCTCGACATCGCGGACGCCAGCAAGGGAGCGATCGAGCCCCGCTTGGAGGTGCTCTCCGACCTCGCCCTCCACGACGAGCTGCGCGCCCTCGCCGAGCAGGCCGCGGAGGCGGACTGGAAGCCGTTCGCACCGGCCGACCTGGGCCGTGTCGCCAAGCCGTACAAGGCCATCGGCGTCGCCCTGAACTACCGTGCGCACGCCGAGGAGTCAGGCCTCCCCGTGCCGGACGAACCGTCGGTGTTCGCCAAGTTCGCCTCGTCGGTGGTCGGCCCGTACGACGCGATCGTGGTCGAGGCGCAGTACGACAAGGTCGACTTCGAGGCCGAGCTCGTGGTCGTCATCGGCAAGGAGGGCAAGAACATCTCCGAGGCCGACGCCTGGTCCCACGTGGCCGGTGTCACCGCGGGTCAGGACGTCAGCGACCGCAGGGAACAGTGGCGCAAGCCGATCAACCAGTTCACGCTGCCGAAGTCGTACGACACCTTCAGCCCGATCGGCCCGTACCTGGTGACGCTCGACGAGTTCGCCGACCCCGACGACATCGAGGTGGCCGGCTGGGTCGACGACCTCGAGGTGCAGCGGGGCCGCACCTCGGACCTGATCTTCAGCGTGCCCGAGCTGATCGCCTGGCTGTCGAAGCGGGTGACGTTCGAGCCCGGCGACCTGATCTTCACCGGCACCCCGGCCGGCTGCGGGGTCCGCCGCACCCCGCGCCTGTACCTCACCGAGGGTAAGGTCCTGCGGACCGAGGTGACAGGTGTGGGCACTATGGTCAATCCGGTCGTCGGCGGCTGACACCGGCGAGGCCGGAGAGGGAAGGGTGGGAGATCGTGACGGACACCGTGCGTGAACCGGAGACCGCAGGCGCGCGACGGACCCGGGAGTTCTCGGAGCTGCTGCGCCACCAGCACCGTGAGCTGGGCACGACCGATCCCCGCAGTCTCGACGCGATCGAGATGGTCACCGACCTCACCCGCCTCGAAGCCCGGCTGACCAAGGACTTCGAGAAGCACGTCCACCGGCCGCTGGGCCTGACCTGGGCGGGCTTCCGGATCCTCAACGCCCTGTGGGTGTACGGTCCACTCGGCCAGCAGGACATCGGCCGGGTCTCCGGATCCACCCGGGCCAGCATCTCCAGCGCCCTCGCGACGCTGGAGGGCCGCGGCCTCGTCACCCGCGAGCGGGTCGAGACCGACCGCCGGCAACTGGTGGTCGAACTCACACCGGAGGGCCGCGAGACGCTACGGCTGGCCATCGCGGCCCAGACGAAGCGCGAGCACGCCTGGACGGGCGTCCTACGTGACGACCAACTCAGTGAACTGGTCCATCTGCTGCGTACGCTGGTCAACCAGGAGACCCCGCCCGCGGAGTGAACGGGCCCGGGAACCGGCCCACCGACCACACTCGGAGCCGTCGTCACGCGCCCCTCGAAAACAGTTAGAACCCTTACCGTCAAGCATCTAACAGCAGGCTGGTTTCTCAAGGGAGAGAATCATGGTCCGTCGTGTTGTCACCGGTGTCGGCCAGAGCGGCAAGCCCGTGATCGTGAGTGACGGCGAGCCGCCGGTCACCCTCCAGTACACCCACACCCCCGGCTTCGCCCGCTCCCTGGTGTGGAACACGGCGTCCCCGGCCGTCGCGTCGGCCGACCCGACCCGGGCGCTGGAGTCCTACGTACCCGCCCCGGGCGAGACGATAGCCCTGACCGTCACCTTCCCGCCGGCCAGTGTCTTCGCCGACCCGGACTGGGACCCGGTGGCCGCGGGCGCCGAGCAGCTCGCGGGCACCCCGGGCCTGGCCGAGCTCTTCGAGCTCGACAACCCCGGCATGCACACCACGCCCACCGTCGACTACGCCGTCGTCCTCAGCGGCGAGATCGTCCTCGACCTCGACGGCGGCGAGACGGCCCTGCTGACGCCCGGCGACCTGGTCGTGCAGAACGGCACCCGGCACGCCTGGCGCAACAACGGCACCGAGCCCGCCACCGTCTTCTTCGTCCTGATCGGCGCGGGCGGCACGGCGTGAACGCCGTGAGCGCGGTGACGACGGCGGCGCCCGGAGCGCCCGTCGTCGATCTCGATCTCGCCGACCTCCGCCACGACCCCTACCCCGCCTACGCCGAGCTGCGCGCCGACGCCCCGCTCGCCTGGGTCCCCTCGGTCGGCCGGCACCTGCTCACCCGGTACGAGGACATCGTCCACGCGGAGAAGCTGCCCGAGGTGTTCAGCTCACGCGAGGAGGGCTCGCTGCTGCTGCGCACGGTCGGCCCGAACATGCTCCGCGAGGACGACCCGAACCACCGGCGGCTGCGGTCCGCGGCCGAGCCGCCGACCCGGCCGCGCCAGGTCCGTGACCTGTGGGCAGGCGCCTTCGAGCGTACGGCGCACGACCTGCTCGACCGGATCGCCGGCCGCGGCGAGGCCGACCTGATAGCCGACTTCGCCGAGCCGCTCGCCGCCGCCAACCTGGCCCTCGTCCTGGGCCTGCACCAGGCGGGCGCCGAGGACATCGCCGACTGGTCGCGGGCCATGATGGCCGGCAACAGCAACTACGCCGACGACCCCGACATCTGGCTGCGCGCCGAACGGGCCACCCGTGCCATCGACGACGCGGTCGCCGAGGCGGCGGAGGCCGCGCGGCGCGAGCCCGACGGCTCGGTGATCTCCTCCATGGTCCACGCGGCCGAGCCGGTGGACCTCACCGAGATCCAGAACAACGTCAAGGTCATCATCGGCGGAGGCGTCAACGAGCCGCGTGACGTCTTCGGCGTGGGCGCCTGGGCCCTGCTGAACCGCCCGGCGGTACTGGACCGGGTCCTCGCCGATCCGGCCGCGTCCTGGAAGCGGGTGTTCGAGGAGACCGCCCGCTGGGTGTCGCCGATCGGCATGTACCCGCGCCAGCTCACCCAGGACCACGAGATCGCCGGGCTGACCCTCCCGGCCGGCAGCCGCGTCGCCCTCGTCATCGCCTCGGGCAACCGCGACGAGTCGGTGTTCGAGCGGGCCGACGAGTTCGACCTCGACCGGCCGAACCGTCCGCATCTCGCCTTCGGCGGCGGACCGCACTTCTGCATGGGCGCGTGGGTCGCGCGCCACGAGGTCAGCGCGATCGCCTGGCCCCTGGTCTTCAGCCGCCTCAAGGGACTCCGCCTCGAAGAAGGCACGGAGAGCCCCATGGAGGGCTGGGTGTTCCGCGGGCCGACCTCTCTGAACGTCACCTGGCAAGCAGCCTGAGCCGTCCCCTTCCGGAGGACTTCATGCCCACCGTCATCTTCCAGTTGCCCGACGGGACCGAACGCAAGGTCACGGCCGCGTCGGGGACCGTGCTCATGCAGGCGGCCGTCTCGAACGGCGTCGCAGGCATCGTCGCCGAGTGCGGGGGCAACGCCTCCTGCGCCACCTGCCACGTCTATCTCGACGCCGCCCAGTCCGAGCTGGCGGGCGGGCCGAACGACGTCGAGGACGAGATGCTCGACTTCACCGCCGCCGAACGCCGGCCCACCAGCCGGCTGAGCTGCCAGGTCCAGCTCTCCGACGCCCTCGACCCGATGCTGGTCCACGTGCCCGAGGAGCAGGTATGAGCGCGGACAGACCCGGCGTGGCGGGAGTCGTGGTGGTCGGCGGCGGGCAGGCCGGCTTCAGCGTCGTCTCGACGCTGCGCGCCGGCGGCTACGACGGCCCGGTCACCGTGTTCGCCGACGAGCCCCATCTGCCGTACCAGCGGCCGCCGTTGTCCAAGAAGGCGCACACCGAGCCGGACGAGCTGCGGGTGTCGCTGGTCCCGGAGTCCTTCTACGGCGAGCGCGACATCGAGCTGCGGCTCGGTGACGACGTGGTCGCCCTGGACACCGCCGACCGCACGGTCCGCAGCCGCGCCGGGCTGAGCGTGCCCTACGCCCACCTGGTGCTGGCGACCGGCGCCCGCAACCGGCCGCTGCCCGTCCCCGGCGCCGATCTGGCCGGCGTGCACGCCGTGCGCTCGCTCGACGACGCCCTGGCCGTCGGCCGGGCCCTGACGACGGCCCAGGACGTGGTCGTCATCGGCGGCGGCTTCATCGGGCTGGAACTCGCCCAGGTGGCCCGGGCGCGCGGCGCACGGGTGACCGTCGTCGAACTCGCCGACCGGCTGCTGAGCCGGGCCGTCTCCCCGCAGCTCGCGGAACACCTCCGCCGGCGGCACGAGGAGTCCGGGGTCCACGTCCACACCGGGACGGCCGTGCAGGCCATCGAGGGCACCGACCGGGTCCGGCAGGTCGTGACGTCGGCCGGGACCCTCCCCGCCGACCTGGTCGTGTACGGCATCGGCGCCGTCCCCCGGGACGAGCTGGCGCGCGACGCCGGCCTCGCCGTCGACGACGGTGTGCTGGTCGACGAGCAGCTCCGCTCGGTCAGCGACCCGCGGGTCTCCGCCGTCGGCGACTGCGCCCGCCACCCCCACCCGCACGCGCCGGGCCTGGTCCGGCTGGAGTCCGTACAGAACGCCACCGACCAGGGAGCCCTGGTCGGCCGGCGCCTCGCCGGGCAGCCCCCCGCCCCGTACGCGAACCTGCCGTGGTTCTGGAGCGACCAGGGCGCCGTCAAGCTGCAGATAGCCGGGCTGCGGGCGCCCTCCGACGACGTCCGGCTGGTCGCGGGCGACACCCCGGGACGACTGGCCGCGTATGCCTTCCGGGGCGGCCGGCTGGCAGCCGTCGAGACGCTCGACTGGCCCGCCGAGCACCTGGCCGCCCGTCGGTTGCTGGAGCGGGAGACACCGGTCCTGGCCGACGAACTGACGGACACCACGCTGGGCGGGCTCGCGCGCGCCAGACGGGCCGCGGAGGTGCGGGCATGACCGCCGCTTCCTGGTTCGGCGCTCACCTCGTGGCCAGCGCGGCGGAGGCGGGCTCCCGGCTCGCCCTCGTCTTCGAGGACCGCTCCTGGACCTACGGCGAGCTGGACCTCGCGGTCCGCCGCACGGTCGCCCGGCTCGACAAGTTCGGGGTGCGCGGCGGCGACCGGGTGGTGATGCAGGGCGCGGCCCGGCCCGAGGCGCTGATCACGCTGTTCGCGGTGACGCGCATGGGCGCCGTCCTCGTCCCGCTGCACCCGCAGGTGACGGGCGGCGAACTCGCCGTCGTGTGCGAGGAGACCACCCCGACGGCCGTGGTCGCCGACGAGGGGTTCCCGGCGGGCACGGGCCTGCGGCTGACCTGGGCGGACCTGCATCCCGAGGACGAGGGTCCCGAGGCGCCGGTCTGCGATCCGCCGGCCGGCTCGGACGTCGCGGTGATCGCGTTCACGTCCGGGACCTCCGGCCGTCCCAAGGGCGTCGCGCTCACCCACGACAACCTGGACCGGAGCATGGCGGGCGGCCTGGCCGGGTTGCCCTTCGGCGCGGACGACACCGCGCTGGTCGCCACCCCGCTGGCGCACGTCGCCGTCCTGGGCGGGCTGCCGCAGTGCACCTGGGCGCGGCGCGGGACGGTCGTCCTGGCTCCGCGGTTCGACCCGGACCTGTTCGCCGATCTGGTCCGCGACCACCGGGTGACCTGCGCCTTCGCCGTCCCCGCCATGTCCGCCCTGCTGGCCCGTCACCCGCGCTTCACCGGCGGCGACCTGGACACCCTGCGATGGATCCTGTCGGGCGGATCACCGGCCCAGACCGCCACCCGCGAGCAGTTCCGGGCCCGCGGGATCGGCGTGGTCAACTCCTACGGGCTGACCGAGACCAGCGCGGGGGTCACGTACTCCGCGCCCGACGAACCGGCGACCTCGACGGGCTCCCCCGTCCCCGGGGTCGAGATGACGGTCGTGGACGTGACCGGCGTTCCCGCGCCGGTCGACCTGCCCGGTGAGATCTGGGTGCGCGGGCCCTCGGTGGCATCCGTGTACTGGACCGCCGCCGGGCCGGTGCCCGCGACCGACGCCGAGGGCTGGTTCCACAGCGGTGACCGGGGACGGTTCGACGACGAGGGCCGCCTCACGGTCGTCGGCCGGCTCAAGGAGACCATCATCACCGGCGGCGAGAACGTCGACCCCGCCGAGGTCGAGAACGCCCTCGCCGACTTCCCCGGCGTGGTCGAGATCGCGGTGTCGGGGGCTCCGGACCCGGTCTGGGGCGAGGTCGTGACCGCCTTCCTCGTCACCGACGCCGGCAGCCCGACCCTGGACGACGTCCGCGGTCACCTCGACGGCCGGCTCGCCCGGCACAAGTGGCCCCGGCGACTGTGCGTCGTGCCCGCGCTGCCGCGCGGGGCCACCGGAAAACTGCAGCGCGCCCGGCTGACGACGCTGCTCGACGACTGACCGCACACCCCCCACACAGCCACACCCGCCACACCCGCCTCACCGCTCGAGGACGACGCGAACCCGGCGTCGGCACCCCCACATCTCCCCCCGAGACCGCGCCCCCTGTCGGCGCCGTCTCTCCCTCCCCTCCCTGAGGAGACGCCATGAGTGCGACCATGCGAGCCGCGCGGATGCACCACGTCGGAGAGCCGATGAAGCTCGAGGAACTGCCCGTTCCCGAGCCCGGCCGTGGTGATGTCCGCGTGGCCGTCCACGCCGTCAACATCGTCCCGAACCTCGCCAACATCCTGAACATGTGGACCACCTGGTTCCCGCACAGCCCGCTGCCCACCCTGCCGGCGATCTTCGGCCTGGACCCGGCCGGGGTCGTCGAGGAGGTCGGCGAGGGCGTCGAGGGCTTCGAGGTCGGCGACCGGGTGTACGTCAACCCGGGCCGCTCCTGCGGTTCCTGTCGCTCGTGCCGCGACAACGACTCGATCAACTGCGCCAGTTACGCCTTCGCCGGCTACTTCGGCTTCTCCCCGACCGCGCTGAACCTGCTCGACCGCTACCAGGGCGGCCTCGCCGAGTACACGATCGCCCCGGCGTACAGCCTGGTGAAGCTGCCGGACTCGCTGTCCTTCGAGGCCGCCGCCCGCTTCGGCTACCTCGGCACGATGTACTCGGCGCTGCGCAAGGCCGGGGCGGGCCCGGGCAAGAGGGTCCTGATCAACGGCATCAGCGGCACCCTCGGCATCGGCGCCGCGCTCCTCGCGCCCGCCCTCGGCCTGACCCACGTCTACGGCACGGGCCGCGACAGGGGCCTCCTGGAGCAGGTCGGCAAGCTGGCGGGCGGCCGGCTGCGGCTGCACTCCCTGGACGACGGCCCGCTCGACGAGTGGATCCACGAGGAGACCGGCGGCTACGGCGCCGACATCTACATCGACGCCCTCGGTCCGGGCGCCCCGCACGAGACCTTCCGGGCCGGTATGCGGGCGATGGCGCGCGGCGGCATCGCCGTCAACATCGGCGCCGTCGCCGGTGATCTGCCGATCGACATCCACCGGATGATGGACCAGCAACTGCGGCTGATCGGCTCCGCCTGGTTCACCTCCGGCGAGGGGCAGGCCATGGCCGACCTGGCGGAGGCGGGCCTGCTGGACCTGAGCCCGCTGGAGCACCACGTGTACCCGCTGGAGCAGGTCAACGACGCCATCGGCGGGATCGCCGAGCGCAACGGCGGCTTCAGCAACTTCGTCATCAGCCCGACGGCCTGACCCCAGCGAAGACTTGAGCGACGACTTAGGAGACCCCGATGCACACACCGCACGCCGGGCGCCCGGCCGACCCCCTCGACCTGCTCGAACTCGACAGCCTGCTCACCCCGGAGGAGCGCGCCGTGCGCGACACGGTGCGCACCTTCTGCGACCGGCGCGTCGACCCCTTCATCGCCGACTGGTTCGAGCAGGGCGAGATCGAGGATATTCGCGGACTCACCAAGGAACTCGGCGAACTCGGCCTGCTGGGCATGCACTTGGAAGGCTACGGCTGCGCGGGGATGAGCGCGGTCGACTACGGCCTCGCCTGCCTGGAACTGGAGGCCTCCGACTCCGGGCTGCGTTCCCTGGTGTCGGTGCAGGGCTCGCTGGCCATGTACGCCGTCCACGCCTTCGGCTCCGAGGAGCAGAAGCAGGAGTGGCTGCCGCGCCTGGCCGCGGGCACCGCCATCGGCTGCTTCGGCCTCACCGAGCCCGACTCCGGCTCGGACCCGGGCAGCATGCGCACCGTGGCCCGCCGGGACGGCGACGACTGGGTCCTCGACGGCCGCAAGATGTGGATCACGAACGGCTCGGTCGCCGACGTCGCCGTGGTCTGGGCCCGTACGGACGACGGCATCCGCGGCTTCGTCGTCCCCACCGACTCCCCCGGCTTCTCGGCGACGGCCATCAAGCACAAGATGTCGCTGCGGGCATCGGTGACGAGCGAGCTGGTCCTGGACGCCGTACGGCTGCCGGCGACGGCCGTGCTGCCGGAGGTGCGGGGGCTGCGCGGTCCGCTGTCCTGCCTCAACGAGGCCCGGTACGGCATCGCCTGGGGTGCGATGGGCGCCGCGCGCTCCTCCTTCCGGGCGGCGCTGTCCTACGCCGGCGACCGGGTCCAGTTCGGCCGGCCGATCAGCGGATTCCAGCTGACCCAGGCCAAGTTCACCGACATGTCGCTCGAACTGTCCAAGGGCACGCTGCTGGCTCTGCACCTCGGCCGGATCAAGGACGACCGCGGGCTGCGGCCCGAGCAGGTCAGCTACGGCAAGCTCAACAACACGCGTACGGCGCTGGAGATCTGCCGGACCTCGCGCACGATCCTGGGCGCGAACGGCATCTCGCTGGAGTACCCGGTCATCCGGCACGCCAACAACCTGGAGTCGATCCTCACCTACGAGGGCACGGTCGAGATGCACACGCTGGTGATCGGCCAGTCCCTGACGGGCCAGGCGGCGTTCCGGTGAGCACCGGGCCGGGCGCGGACATACGCAGGGTCGGGGTCGTCGGCTGCGGTCTGATGGGCGCGGGCATCGCCGAGGTCTGCGCCCGGGCCGGGCTGGACGTCGTCGTCCACGAGGTGAACCCGGGTGCGGCCGAGGCCGGCCACGCCCGGATCGCCGGCTCGCTCGACCGCGGTGTACGGCGCGGGAAGCTCTCCTGGGCGGACCGTGAGGCCGCGCTCGGCCGGGTGCGGGTCTCCGCCGACCTGTCGGACTTCGCGGACCGGGATCTGGTGGTGGAGGCGGCGACGGAGGACGAGAAGGTGAAGGCCGAGCTGTTCGCCGAGCTCGACCGGATCGTCGTCCGGGAGGACGCGCTGCTCGCGTCGAACACCTCCTCCCTCCCCATCATGAAACTGGGCATGGCCACCACCCGCCCGCACCAGGTGATCGGCGTGCACTTCTTCAACCCGGTGCCGGTGCTGGAGCTCGTGGAGATCGTGCCGTCGCTGCTGACAGCCCCTCAGACCCAGTCGCGGGCCGAGGAGTTCGTCACGGGGATCCTGGGCAAGAAGGTGATCCGCGCCCAGGACCGGGCCGGCTTCGTGGTCAACGCGCTGCTCGTGCCGTATCTCCTGTCGGCGATCCGGATGCTGGAGTCGGGTCACGCCTCGGCGGAGGACATCGACACCGGCATGGTCCTGGGCTGCGCCCACCCGATGGGGCCGCTGAGCCTGGCCGACCTGATCGGCCTGGACACCCTCACGGCCATCGCGGAGGCGATGTACGCGGACTTCAAGGACCCGCTGCACGCCCCGCCTCCGCTGCTGCTGCGCATGGTGGAGGCGGGACTGCTCGGCAGGAAGTCCGGGCGCGGCTTCCACGACCACTCGGAGCCGCGGAAGGTCCCCTCGAAGGCCAGGTGACTGCAACTGACTTACCGTCACCTCATGTGCGGGGCTTGGCCGTTGCCGCGAAGGCGTCGGCGGCCGTGAGGTCGAAGTCGCCGTGGTCGCTGCCGAGCCCCTGCGCGACGAGCGCCGCGGCGGCGCTGCCGAGCACGGCCGCGTCGCCCGGCGTACGGCCCAGGCTCACGCCCCGCAGGTAGCCCGCCGAGAACGCGTCGCCGCACCCGGTGGTGTCGACGACGTCGATCACGAAGGCGGGCACCGGTTCCGCGCCGTCCGCCGTCACCACGAGCGCGCCCTCGCCGCCGCGCGTGACGGCGACGACGCCCGCACCGGCGTCGAGGAGCCTGCGCGCGCCCGTCAGCAGGTCGCTCTCGCCGGTGAAGCCGAGCACCTGGTCCTCGTTGGGCAGGAGATGGTCGATGTACGGCAGGGCCGCCTCCAACTGCTCGAAGCTGCCGAGGACACCGGGGGCGAGCAGGTCCACGGAGGTGACGACACCGCGCTCCTTGGCGTACGACAGGATGCGCGTCGCGACGTCGACGCCGATCAGCTCCGGTCCGCCGAGGTGCAGATGGGTGGCGTCGGCGAGGGCGTCCCAGGGGACGTCGGCCAGACCGTAGGTGATGTTCGCGCCGAGGAGGTGCAGCGAGGGGCGGTCGCCGTTGGGCCGGATCGGCAGGACGCTCGCGGAGGTCGCGGTGTCGGTGCGGCGGACGAGGAACTCGGTGTCGATGCCCGCCCGCTCGAGCAGTCGCACCAGCATGTCGCCGGTCGGGTCGGAGCCGACGGCGCCGGCGCTGCGCACCTCGGCGCCCAGTTTGGCGAGGGTGAGGGCGGTGCCGCCCGCGGTCCCGGCGGCGGTCATCCGGATGTCGTCGACGAGCGTCGCGCCCTGCCCCTCGGGTATCTCCTGCACCGGCCGCACCAGTACGTCGAGCACGTGCACGCCCATCGTGAAGACCTTCATCTGCTTTCACCCTTCATCGGCGTCTCTTCCTGCGCGGGTGGAACGGGGTGGGTGGTGCCGTAGTCGCGGGCTATCGCGGCCTCGATCACCGCGAGTTGCTGCCGTTCGTCGAGGAAGCGGGGGCGGCCCATGGCGGCGGCGCGCTGGTAGACCCCGCAGGCCCATTCGAGGAGCAGCGCGTTCTCCACGGCCTTGTCGAGGGTCGTCGCGTGGGTGACCGCGCCGTGGTTCGCCATGAGGGCGGCGCTGCGGCCGTCGAGCGCGGCGAGCACCGACTCGGCGAGTTCGGGGGTGCCGAAGGTGGCGTACGGGGCGACCCGCACGGTGCCGCCGAGGGCGAGCAACTGGTAGTGGACGCAGGGCAGTTCGTCGAGCACGCAGGAGACGGCGGTGGCCATCGGGGCGTGCGTGTGGACGACCGCACCGGTGCCGTAGCGGCGGTAGACGCCGAGGTGCAGGTCCAGTTCGGAGGTCGGCCGCAGGGTCCCGGCCACGATCTTCCCGTCGAGGTCGACCACGGTCACCTGGTCCGGGGTGAGCCCGGCGAGGACCGCTCCGGTCGCGGTGATCGCGACCCGGTCCTCGACGCGCACGCTCACGTTCCCGGCCGTGCCGATGAGGAGGCCTTCGGCCCCCAGGCGCCGGCAGGCGTCCGCGACGGCGGCCCGCTCCTGACTCAGCGCCGAGCTTGAGGCGGTCATGGGCGCGAAGGTAGCGTAAACGTGAAACAAAGTCACGTTCAGGTTTGGAGGCAGTTCCTTGGTCCCCCAGGCGACCGCGGGCCAGGGCGGTGGCGCTCCCCTGCGCCGCACTCCCCGGCAGGCGCGCAGCAAGGCACGGCTGGCCCTGGTGCTGGAGGCCGCCGAGCGCATCCTGGTCGGCGAGGGCGTCGAGGCGCTCACGACGACGCGGGTGGCGGCCGAGGCGAAGGTGTCGGTCGGCTCGCTGTACCAGTACCTCCCGGACCGCGGCGCGATCATCGACGCCCTGGCGGCGGGCTACTTCGCCCGCCTGGAAGCCGTCATGGACGACCTGGTCCGGACGGCGTCGGAGGATCGGTGGGACGATCCCGTGGGCGTGCTGATCGACACGTACGCCGGCGTCTACCGCACCGAACACGGCTTCCGCGCCCTGTGGTTCGGCAGCGGGCTGACCGAGCGGACCCGGGCGGCGGACCGCGAGCACAAGCGCCGGATGGCCGACGGGATCCGCCGGGTCCTGCTGGCGCTGGGCGTCGTACGGGACGACGAGGACCTGGTCCGGGCCTGCCACGCCGCGATCCTCACCGCCGACGCGCTCGCCCAGGAGGCGTTCCGCCGCGCCCCGGAGGGCGACACGGCCCTCCTCGACGAGGCGAAGGCGATGCTGCGCGCCTACCTCACCGAGGTCACCGCCCGCTACGAGCGGCGGTAGCAGCACCGGAGCCCGAAAGTCGCTGGCCGCCCCACCCGGCCGGTCGATACCGTCGGCCCCCGAAGCCGACCGCACCGGCGGTCACCGCACCCGGAGAGCGATTCCCGTGACCAGCCAGCACCGCGCCACCACGACCCTCTGGCGTCCCACCGGCCCCAAGGAGCTGGAGTTGCTGCGCGCCCTCGACTGGCGCGCCTGGCCGCCCCGCCTCCCCGAGCAGCCGATCTTCTACCCGGTCCTCAACGAGGACTACGCCGTCAGGATCGCCCACGACTGGAACGTCAAGCACGACGGCGCGGGCTACGTCACCCGCTTCGAGGTCGACTCCGAGTTCCTGCGCAGGTACCCGGTCCAGCAGGCGGGCGGCCGGACGATCCTCGAACTGTGGGTGCCGGCCGAGGAGTTGGCGGAGTTCAACGCCCACATCGTGGGCGAGATCGAGGTGGTGCACGCGTTCTCGTGACACGGAGCCCGGGTTCGGCCCCGAGCTCCGTGCGCGGCCGGAAGGGTCAGTCGAGTGCGGTCTCCGGGATCTGTACGTTGATCAGTTCTCCTGTGCGGGGGTCGACGGTCAGGCCTCGGCCGGGTTGGCGGTTGCGGAGGTGGGCGTGGGTGAGGCGGGTGCCCACGATGTCGCCCTCCATCAGGCTCTGGGGGTCCAGGAGCACGCCTCGGCGTCGGCGTTTCAGGGCGCTGAGCCAGCCCATCGCTCCCACCATGCTCTCGCCCGTCGCCCCGACGGCCACGCCGATGCCGCGGTCCCTGCCGGCGTCGACCAGGGCGCGGAGATCCTGGTCGATCTCCGTCATGCCGAGCAGGTCGGCGTCGTCGACGAGGACCACCCGGGGCTCGGAGCCGGTGCCCAGGGCGGCGGCGAGTTCCTTTGCCGTGGGCACCGGTGAGCTGAGCAGCCGTACTCCCGGATGCCCGGCCAGGGCGCGCAGCGGCGACTCCCGGGGGGTGAGGACGACGAGGCGGGTGCCGGAGGCCAGCAGTGAGACGGCGAGGCTCGCCAGGGTGGTGCTGCGGCCGGAGCCGGGCGGCCCGGCGACCGCGAACGTCGACGTGGTGTCCGCGAAGTCCACGCCGACCGGGGCGACGTCGTCGCCGCCCAGCCCCAGCAGTCCCCACATGGGCCGGCGGAACTCCTCGCGCACCTTCTCGTACGCCTCCGTGAAGTCCACCTGCGCGGGCAGCGAGCCGATGCGGGCCGGCCGCCGGGCGGCGGCCAGCCCCGCGTCGCGGCGGGTCGCCTCGGCGCCGATCGCGCGCAGCGCCTCCGCCTGCTCCTGCCCGGACGCGCCGGGCGCGAGCAACGCCACCTGGACCTCGACGCCGTCCGAGGTCCAGGCCTGTCCGGGCCTGATGACGTCGGGCAGGTCGCGCGGGCGTCTGCCGACGACGTGGTAGTCGCTGCGGTCGTTCAGCCGCAGCAGCAGCTTGTTGTCGTTGAGCGCGGTGGCCCGTCCGGACAGCAGGGCCCGCTCGGACGTGGCGACGACGTGCAGGCCCGCCGCCGCGCCCTCCCTCAGCAGGCGGTTGACCTGGTCCATCAGCCGGCCGCCGCTGTGGTCGCCGATGAGGTCGGCGAGCGCGTCCCAGCCGTCGATGAGCAGCAGGATGTGCGCCGGACGGGCGGCCGCCGGGACGATCTCGCGCAGTTCCGGCAGATTCGCGGCGTGATGCCGCGTCAGCAGTTCCTGGCGCCGGCCCAGTTCCGCGTCGAGCCGGGCGAACAGCCGCTCCAGCCGTTCGGCGTCGCCGCGGGGCACGACCGCGCCGCAGTGCGGCAGCACGCCCAGCGCGGACAGCGCGCCGCCCGCGAAGTCGATGCCGTACAGGTGCACGTCGGCGGCGGAGTGGCCGGCGGCCAGCGCTCCGGCCATCGTCCGCAGTACCTGGGAGCGCCCCGAGCGCGGGATGCCGACGACGTACAGGTGCCCGAAGGTGGCGAGGTCGAGCTGGACCGGCAACTGCGCCTGGGCGCCCGGCAGGTCCGACAGCGCCCACGACACCGGGGCGAGTCGGGCGGCACCGGTCGGCTGGGGCTGCGGCAGGTCGTCGATCAGCACGTGGTGGCCGAGCGGGGGCAGCCACGGGCTGGGCTGCGGGGCGCAGCCCACCAGCTCCGCCGCCTCGCGCACCGCCTCCACCAGCACCTTGAGGTCGGTGGGGAGATCGTCGTCCGTGGCGGGCACCCCGGGCTCGTCGGGTCCCGGCCCGCCGACGGCGCGGCCGAGACGCTGCCACGGCAGGCCGGTCCCCCACACCTGACGGGTCTCCCCCTCCGTCGCCCACTGCCGCTCCTGGGCCGGAGCGGCCCCGGGCCGGGTCGCGCCGCTGTACGCGGTCTGGAAGGGGACGACCGTGCCGTGTCCGAGGCGGGCCAGGGCGCGGCCGGGGGTGTTCGGGGAGATGCTGACGGCGTCCTTGGTGTCGATGACGTCCTGGCTCTCGCCGGCGTCGGTGACGCGCAGGGCGATCCGCAGGTTGGTGTTGGCGCGGATGTCGGCGTTGATCACACCGGCGGGGCGCTGGGTGGCCAGGATCAGGTGGATGCCCAGGGACCGGCCGCGCTGGGCGATGCTCACCAGGCCGGGGATGAAGTCCGGGATCTCCCGGAACAGGGTCGCGAACTCGTCGATGACGATGACCAGCCGGGGCACGGGCGCCAGTTCGGGGCTGCGGCGGCGCATGCTCTGGTACTCGGGCAGGTCCTTGGCCCCGACCCCGGCGAGGACGTGCTCACGGCGGATCAGTTCGGCCGACAGCGAGGTCAGCGCCCGCTGCACCAGGTGGCTGTCGAGGTCGGTGACCATGCCGAGGGTGTGCGGCAGCCGCACGCAGTCCTTGAAGGCGCTGCCGCCCTTGTAGTCGACCAGGACGAAGGTCAGCTCGTCGGGCCGGTTGGCGACGGCGAGCGAGGCCACGAAGGTCTGCAGCAGCTCCGACTTGCCGGATCCGGTGGTGCCCGCGACCAGGCCGTGCGGGCCGTCCTTCACCAGGTCGAAGGCGGCCGGGCCGTCGTAGCCCGCGCCGAGCAGCAGCCCGGTGGACGACGGCCGCTGCGCCCAACGGGCCGCGATGGTGGGGCCGTTCGGTTCCGGCAGGCCCAGCAGGTCGAGGAGGCCGACCCGGTCGGGCAGCCCTTCCGAGGCGTCCGGGGTGACATCGTGGATCGGGGCGATGCCGCGTGCGAGGCGCTCGCACCAGGCGGGTTCGACCAGGTCGGGGCGGATGCCGGGGAGGTCGGGCTGTCCGGTGCGGCGCAGGGTCAGCCGCTGGTGCTCGTACCGGACGACCGCGGTGCACTCCTCGGGAAGGAGTCGTTCCTCGTGGTCCAGGCAGAGGGGGAAGATCCGGACCGCCGGGCCTTCCTTGAGGATGGACACGACGCCGGGGACGTCGCGCAGGCGGCGGGCGCCGTCCATCACGACCAGCACGTCCGGTTCGCTGAGCAGCGCCTTGCTCATGGTCGACTCGGCGGCCCGCTGCCGGGTCCGCAGGGTGGAGACCAGTTCGGCGACCCGGTTGGCGACCGTCTCCGGGTCGTTGCCGATGAGGGTGACGGCGCCGCCCCGGGAGCCGGGCAGACCGTCCCGGGAGTGCGGCAGCCAGCGGGCCCAGTCCCAGGACTCCTCGGACGCCTTGTCGGTGAGGACGACGATCCGCAGGTCGCGGGGGGTGTGCAGGACGGCGGCCTGGGCGGTCATCCAGCGGGCCAGGGCCTGCACCGCACCGGTCTCGCCGGCCAGCCCCACCACCCCGCAGTGCGCGAGGTCGACGCTGACGGGCGCGTCCGGGATGGTCCAGTGCACGGAGGTGTGGTTGTCCTCGCGGGACGCGTCGTCGATGCCGAGCAGGGACGGCTGGTCGGCCGTGCCGAGGCGCAGGGCCAGGTGGTCGGGGTCGCCCCGGCGGCGCTCCCACAGCCGGCGGCCGGGGCCGACCGCGCACAGTCCGGCCGCCGCCGGGTCGGGCGCGCTCTCGGTGCGCAGCCGCTGCTCGCCGGCGACCTTCTGCCGGACGTCCTCCTCCAGCGAGGCGCGGCGCAGGCGGTAGACGCGGGACCGCTCCTCGTAGTCCTTGCGTTCCTGTCGCCGTCCGCTGACCTGGTTCGCCGCCATCAGCAGCGGCGACAGGAGCATGAAGATCAGGTAGTAGTACGAGTTCCAGAGGAGCACCATGACGAGGCCCATGATCATCGGGGCGAACGCCACGAGGAACGGAATGGGCCTGCGCTTGGGCGGCTCGGGCGGTCCGGGCAGCCGGAAACGCTCGGGTTCGAGGTGCGGCAGGATGCGCGGCGGCCGGTTGTAGTCCAGACCGCCGCCCCCCTCGGACGGCACCACCGCGGCGTCCCTCGGGGTCGGCTCGGCCAGCCGCAGCAGGAACTCGCCGAGGGCCAGTTCGCCGCCGAGCGGCCAGGGCTCCCGGCCGTCGGGGAGGGCGACCGGGTCGGGCTCCCCGTCGGCGGCCTCCGCCGCCGCGTCCTCCTCACGCTCCTCGTCCTGCGGCACGGGCGGGAGCAGGGGGACGTCGGGCTTGCCCCGGTGCTCCGGCGGCTCCGGGACGGACAACCGCACCGCGCCGAGGAGGGTACCGCCCTGTTCGAGCGAGGCCGGGAGCCTGGGGGAAGGCAGCTCGACGACGGCGGAGCCGTCCCAGCGCACGGTGATCCGTACGCCGTCGGACGGCACGCCACGGCCCTGGAGCGGTACGGCGGAGCCCTCCAGCGGGCCGATGCCGTGGGTACCCAGGCCCAGGGCGTACACCCGTCCGGCGTCCGGTCCCCCCACCACCTGCAGTTCGACGACCGGCGCATGGCCGACCGACCGCGGCTGCGGCATAGCGGAGCGCTCGGGCCCGTACTCCCGGCCGGCCCGCGGAACGGGCGCTCCGAGGCCGATGACGCTCCCGTCCATCACCGGGGTGCCGGCCAGCGGGGCTCCGGGCGACAGCGGTTCACCGCCCAGGTAGCAGACGGGGGTGCTGGGCGCCCCGTCGCCGCGTATCCGGGTCAGGTGTTCGGCGACTTCCTGAACGGGGGTGGCGGCGTCGACACTCAGCACGATGTCCTGACGGCTCGCGGGGTCGCCGTCGGCAATGGTGGTGACGAGGAGTTTCACGTCTCCCCTTCGGGTGGTTCGCGGGCGGGCGGTGGGATGTGGTAACGGCGTACGGCGACGCTGCGGGGCTGCCGGGTGCGGGCTACTCGCCGCCGGTGGACGACGCCTCGGCGGAACGCGACCGGGCGGTGGCCGGTTCGGACAGCAGGGGGGAACCGGTGTCCGTCCGGGGCGGGGGCGGGCCCGTGGGTGTGGGCGCGGGTTCCTCGGTGAGTTCGGGGTGTTCCGGCGCCCACGGCTGCGGCTGCGCGCGCGGCTCGACGGCGGGCTCGGCCCGCAGGTGCCGCTGCGGTGCGCGGCGGGCGCGGCGCCGGTCCGCCCGGACGGCCGCGGCGACGGCCCTGCCCAGCGGGGCGCAGTCCGCGTGCAGCCCGAGTTCCGGTGCGGTGACCCGGCCCCGGGCGTCGACCCGCAGGGCCCAACTGTGCCCGGGCACCGGGCCGTCGGCGAGGCAGACGACGGTGCCCGAGGCGGCGAGCGCGCCCAGCCGCCGGGCCTGCTCCCGGCTGGGGGCGGCGCAGACCACGACCTCGGTGGCGGCGCCGACGGCCTCCCGCGTCGGGTCGGCGGGGGTGTTCTCCAGTCGCCGCAGCACGGTGTCGAGGCGCTCGGCGGGGTAGTGCGGGTGGACACCGTCCGTCACGGTGACCGAGGCTCCGCTGCCCGGCCGGTCGAGCTGCGCGGCGAGCGCCTGGAGCAGATGGGTGCGGGCGGCGGCATCGCCTTCGACCGTGATCATCCGTGGTCCGGCGGCCAGGTCGAGGTGCACGCAGGCGTCGGCCGCCAGGCCGACGGCGACCGGCAGCGGCCGGATCCGGGCACCCGAGCGGGGCGGGCCCTCGGGCAGCAGCGCCGCCGTCTCCTCCAGGCGGTCCAGGTCCAGACACCAGGACTGCGGGCCGGCCTCGTCGTCGGTCTCCCACGGGGCGGGGGGCTCGGGCAGCCGGCGGGCCGCGACCTGGACCTCGGCCCATCCCGGCTCCAGCCGCAGCCCGTAGGCGAAGGCCCCGGGCACGTCGCCGAGGGCCGCCCCGGCCGCGTCCAGCAGCCGCCGCACGCGCAGCCCGCCCCGGGGGTCGCCGAGCTGACGGGCCAGGGCCCGTACGCCTCGGCGATGGCGCCGCCAGGCGCGCAGCGGCTCGCCGAACGCCCGCCGGGTCAGCGCGGCCTCCCGGGCGATGCTCCGCCGGAACCGCCGCCAGCCGCCGCGCTTGCGCACGACGTGCCGCAGCAGCAGGAAGAACAGCAGGAGCACGACGACGGCGACGAGGACCAGGATCAGCATCGACTCGTCGGGCTTGCCCAGCGCCACCAGGCGGCCGTGGGCCGCACCCGCGCTCATGCGGCGGCCGGCGCGGGCTCGGGGTGCCGTCGGCGCAGCTCCCGTAGGGCGTGGTGGGTCCGGGACTTCACCGTGCCCGGCGGGATGGACAGGGCGTGCGCGGCGTCCGGGCCGGTCCAGCCGAGCACGTAGACGTAGAAGAGCACCTCGCGGTGAGCCGGTGAGAGGCGGGAGAGGGCGTCCACGAGGAAGCAGCGCTGCACGGCCTGCCCGATCGGGTCCACGGGTTCGGCGTGCGCCTCCAGGAGTTCCGGGTGGTACTCGGGGCGCGCCTGCTCGCGTCGCATCCAGTCGATCACCAGGTTGTGCGCCACCCGGAACAGCCAGGCCCGTGAGGGTGACCAGCCCGGCGGCTGCTCCTCGGTGCTCAGCCAGGCGCGCAGCAGCGTCTCCTGGACGAAGTCCTCCGCGCGCTGCCGGTCACCGCGCAGCAGGCCGCAGGTGTAGCGCAGGAGCGGCCCGTGATGCCGGTCGTAGAGCTCACGGACGGATCCGTCGCAGGAGGCGGAGGGTCTGGATATGGACGTTGTCATGGGATACCTCCCCCAGCACCGGCGACGCTGCCGCGAGCCGGTCCGGTCAGGCGCCGCGCGTGCGGCGTGAGCTGGGCGGGGTGAACGCGGATTCACCACGTCCACAATCGGAACCGGTTGTTCCTTTTGCGGCGTGAGTCTATGTGGGGTTGCACGACTTTCAAGGGGCCGTTAGGTGAACGTGAGGTTCTGCATAGAAAACGTAGAAAGGGCGTGCCGGCCCGGTATGCGGAGGCCGGGCCGGCACCACCGTTTCGATCACCTGGGGGGGTGTCAGGAGGGGATGCCTCCGGCGATCTGCCCGTCCAGGTCCTTCACGGAGCTGGAGATCTGCTGGAACTGTTTGGCGAACTCGGTGATGTTGTGCACCGCGTCGGTCACCGACTTGTTGAAGGTCTCGTAGGAGTGCTGCAGCTTGGGGCTGGTCTGCGCCAGCGCCAGGCCGCCGCTCGAGGGGTCGAGCAGGGTCTGCACCTCCCGCTGCAGATCCGCGAGTTGGGGGACCAGCGTGGAGTTGACGGCGTTGTTCAGCTTCGCGGCCGTGGCATTGATCTGCTCGTCGTCGACCGTGGTACGGGGCATCGTGGCCTCTTTCGTCGCGGTGCGACCGGCCGGACCGGCCGGTGCACGTGGGTGATGGGTGGAGCGCCGGGCACGCGACCGAGGTCGGGGCGGGCCCGGTGGTGGCCCTGCGGGCGTCCGAAGGGGGAGGAGGCGCCCGCAGGGAGTCATGGGGGTGGGCGGCCGGAGACGCGCGGCCGGCCGGGGACGCTCACTGCCAGTTGATCCCGAGCGTCCCGAGGGGCGGTTCGTCGTTGTAGCGCGTGTGCTGCGTGATGGAGTCCCGCAGGTACCAGCCGCCGTCCGGGCGCTTCTGCCAGATCTCCCGGATCTCGTTGTTGCTCCCGTAGGCGACGTACCGCGTGGACTCCGTCGTGACGACCCTGGTGACCGAGCCGTCGGAGTTCGTGAAGTCCGTCCGGCTGGCGCCGTCCGGCAGCGCGGTGGTCGTCTCCTTCGAGGGCGCGGCACCGGCCGGACGGCCGTCGCCGTCGACGACGGGGTGCTCGACCGTCAGATACGCGGGGGGCCGGTCCAGGTACTGCTGGTCGTCCTGCCGGCCCGCCGCCGAGTTGAGGTAGGTGTCCCGGTCCATCGACAACTCCCACCCGCTGTCGGGGCGTTTGGTCCAGATCTGGAGCGTGTTGCCGGCCTCGTCGGTGACATAGCGCGTCATGGACCCGTCGGTGACGCCCTCGGGGCTGGCGTCGACGTAGTCCTTGCGGACGGAACCGTCGGCGCTGCGGATCGTCGTCACGGAGTCGCCGTCGTCGGAGAGCGAGCGGTACGTCTCGGAGTGGACCAGCCCGTTGTTGTTGGTGATGGTGGTGGTCGTCTCGACGGGATCGCCGTTCTTGTCGACCTCGATCCGACCGTTCTCGTCGAGCTGGTACGTGACCGTCGTGGTGCCCTCGTCGGACTGCCAGGTGAAGCCGTTGGGCGGGGGCGGTGGGGCCGGTCCCTCGGGGTCCGTGCCCCCGTACTCCCGGTTCCTGGACAGCGGGTCGGGATCGCCGCTCTCCGGGGTCCAAGGGCCTTGCCTGTTCAGCGCTCCGAAGTCGTCCGCGTAGTTCTTCTGCAGCGTCTCCGCCTGCTGCCGCAGGGGCTCCTCGTCCTTGTCGAGCTGCTTCAGCGCCTCGTCGGTACGGGCCTGGTCCTGCCACAGGGCCTGCTGCTGTTTCAGCAGTTCGTCGCGCGACAGGGTCGCGCCTTTCCCGTCCAGGTCCTCCTGACGCTTCTGCTGCTCCGCCTGCTCCTTCTCCAATTCCCCGCGTCTGCTTTCCAGTTCGGCCTGTTTCCTGGCGAGGAGCTGCTCCTGGAGCCCATACCGCACGCGAAGCCGATCGGCCTGCGCCTCTTTGCGCTGCGAGTCGTTGCGGTGCTGGTAGGCGTCGTTCTCCGCCTCTGCCTGCTTCCGCTGGAAGAAAGCCGCCTGCTGGGCCCCGGACACGGCGAACGACGCGTCCTGGTCGTAAAAGGCCTTGCCGATCTCGTCGAGGAGATTGCCCAGGTCGGTCATGACCTGCCACGCGTCGCCGAAGGACTTCTGCCAGTCGCCGTAGAAGTCGTTCAGAGCCTCGGCCGTCTGCTTGCGGGGACCGATGTCCGATGCGGCGAAGGCGTGCTTCGACTTCGAGGTGACGTCGAGTTCATCGCGAAGGTGCCACACCTGCCGCGCGAGGACGTACATCAAATCGTAGTCGATCGATATGCGAGCCACGTCTTGCGTCCTTTCCCTATTCCGGCCGCGGCGGCGAATGGCTCCCGCGACGGGTGACGGCCATGGGCATCGTGATGCCCTGTAGACGCAAGAACGGGTCCGCAGGGTTCAAACGAATTTCGACCCGTTCCCACCGACCGGTAAGTATGTGCCGTGCGTCACTCGGGTGAACTCATGGCCCTTCCTATTACGTCACCAGCACGACAACTGCGAGCGCACGGCGACCCTCGAGTCCTGGAACACCTTGGAGGACCCTGTGGCCACCCCCGACGACTGGACAAAAGTCGGTCACAACGGAAATCCGGTTTCGGGAAACCCTGATTTCCTCGACGGCATCGCCAGGGACCTCGGCGAGCTCCGGGACCTGGCCAGTGATGTCGACGCGGGGCTCGACGCCATGCTGCGCACGTCGGAGGACGGCGGCTTCGAGGGTCGGACCGCGGACGCGCTGCGCACCTACATCAAGACCGAGCTCAAGACCTTCACCGCGAACGTCACCACCTCCTTCGAGGACGCGAGCTGGGCCGTGACGCGGTATGCGAACGCCCTGCGAAACTCCCGGGGCAGGGCCGAGGACGCCGCGAACCGGGCCGGGCAGGTCGAGGTGCCGCCGGCCGGCGTCGTGGGGAAGAACGCCCCGCCCCCCGCGGAGCTGACCGCCGCCCGCAACGACGTGTCGGCCGAGGTCGACGCGATGACCGCCGCGGGGAAGGTCCTCGAGGACGCCCTGCGGGCCGCGGCCGAGCTGGTGTCCCGGCCCGTCAAGCCCCCCAAGAAGAGCTTCTGGAAGAAGTTCGTCGAGAAGTTCTGGCAGGCCCTCGAGATCCTCACGATGGTGCTGGCGTTCGCCGCCGTCATCTTCACGGGACCCGTGGGCCTGGTCGCCTTCGGTCTGGGCGCGGTTCTCTTCCTGAAGGCCGTGGCCGACTACGCGATGGGCAAGACGAACGCCCTCGGCCTGGGCCTGGCCCTGGTGGGCATCCTCTTCCCGTCGACCAAGGGCCTGATGACCCTCACCAGGGGGCTGCAACTGGCGAAGGGCGCGTCGAGACTCGCGCTCGGCGGACTGTCGGCGGGCCTCTCCTCCACCTCGCGCATGCTGCTCCGGGGCGGCCGGCTGCTGACCTCGCCCCGGTCCCTGTTCACCATGACGGGCGCGAACCTGCTCAAGTGGTCCGCGCGGATGGGCAGCCTGGGCGACTGGGGCCTCGGCGCGATGTCGCGCGTTCCCGGCCTCGCCTCCCGGACGACCCGGATGGCGGCGGGGCTGCTGAGGTCAGGTCCCGGGTTCCTGAAGGGGGTCTGGCAGCAGGGCCGGTTCGCGCTGCGCCGCGACTTCTTCATGTCCACCGCGTTCGTCGGCGGCAGCATGGCCCAGCGGCTGGGCGTCTACTCGGTCATCAACACGGGCCGCCTCTTCGACCTGGCGGTGTCCGCGGTCCTGCCGCTCAAGTACTCGGAGCTGGCCGGCCTCGGCTTCCGGGGTGCCTGGCGCGCGGGCATCCTCGAGCGCGGCCTGCTCAGGGGGTCGCCGGTCAGCACACGGGTCACCGGGGCGGGCAGGCTCGGCGCCGACGTCACCGGCCTCACCACCAAGAGCCCGCTCACGCCCGGATCCGGCAGGCCGTTCGGCGACACGAGCGCCCGCACGCTGGTCGTTCCCGGCACCCCGGCCTGGGGCGACGCGCTGGACACCCTCCGCGAGAGCGCGGTCGCACCGGTCACGCTGCCGCGTACGCCGGGCTTCAGCTCCCTGGGCCGTCCGGGCACCGCGCCCGGCCGGGCCCCGGGCAGCCTCGACGACCTGGTGGAGCCTGGCGTCCTCAACGGCCTCGACGCGAGCGGCTCCCGCTTCGGCACTCCCTTCGGCAGGACGGGTTCCGACGCGCCCGACTCCCTCGACGCGCTCGGCGTGCGGGCCGGCGGACCCGTGTCTCCGCAGCTCCGCACCCTGTCCGACGCCTTCGACGACCTCGACGCGTTCGGCGCGCCGACCGTTCCGGGGCCGCCCCGGAGCGTGCTGCTGGAGCGGCCGCCGAACGCGGTCGCCCGGCTTCAGGACCTGGACGCCCTCGCGGGCCTGGAGCGCACCGGGACCGGCCTGCTGAAGCCCCTCGACGACGTGCCGGACCTGGCCTCCCTGAGCATCGACGGGAAGCTCGGCGGACTGACCGAGGAACAGTTGGGCAAGGTGTTCGACGGAGAGATCGACCTCGTGAACATCACACCGGACGGGGTGGTCCTGCGCGTCGGGAAGACCGACCCGGTGGACCTCCACGTCGGGTTCGGGGACGCGGTGACGATCCGTGTCCTGACCCCCGAGGAGGTCGGTGCCGGGGCGCCCAGGTTCCTGGGAACGCTGACCGGACCGGACTCGCCGGCCCGGCTGGGCGTCAAGCTGGACGACCTCGCGCGCCTGCTTCCGGACAGCACCGACGGCCTGGGCGACGCGCGTGAGCTGCTCGGACTGGGCCCGGTCCGGACCGAACTCCCCGTCAAGCCGGTCATGACGCAGGCCGGTGGGCCGGCCCTGACCCTGCGGGAGATCGTCACGGGCGGGGCGGTCGGCAAGACCGCCACGGACCGCTTCCAGGCCTGGCTGCGCGCGCAGCAGGCCGGAGTCGAGCTGGACTCGGCCGGCCGCAACCTCACCCGGTTCGCCGAGCAGCCCGACCTGCCCCCGCTGAGCCGCGCGCAGGCCGAACTCGATCTGAGCGCCGCGGAAGTGAAGGTCGGTCAGGCCAGGATCGACTTCGGCAGGCTCGGGATGAGCCTGGACACGGTCCACCAGGACATCACCGTGATGATGGCCCGCCTGGACGGTCCGGCGGCGAGCATGCCGACCGGTGAACTGAGGCTGCTGGACGACCTGGGGCAGCCCACCGGTCAGTGGATCACGATGGAGTCCGGAGCGAACCTCACGTGGGTCCTCAGGACGGACACCGGGATCGTCCCGCACGTCAAGGTGGACATGGCCGACGGCATGTTCACCGTGACCGCCCCCGACGGCGTCCGCACCACGCTCGGCGCGGACGGCCGGACCCTCCTCGTCGACGCCCCGGTCCGTCCGGAGTCGCTGGCGGGCCCCTCGACTCCCGTGGCTCCCTCGATTCCCACGACTCCCACGGCTCCTGTGATCCCCCAGGTCCACTGGCTGGTGCGGCAGGACATGGACTTCACGGCGGCGAGCCTCAAGTCCGGCATGAAGACGCGGCTGACCGAGGACGGCCTCGTCCCGGTCAAGGTCGACGGAACCATCTCACCGCTCCAGGCGGTGACCACGGTCAACGCCAAGACGCTGAAGGAGAACAGTCCGTTCACCGCGTTCTCGCCGCCCGGCACCATCGCCAAGCCCTACGGAGGCAGCGAGGTCGGACTCGATGTGGTCGCCCTCGGCAATGACATAAGGGCCGGCCTCGAAAACGTCAAGGACGTACGGATCCTCTCCAACACGCAATTGCAGCATGAAATCCTGAACGAGATCCGACTCAAGGTCGAAAACGCCCAACTGACCGTCCCGCCGAATTTCAACCACATGACCAGCAACAAGGAGATCCAGAATTTCCTCACCGTCGACAACAAGATCACCAAGGGAATCGCCACCAAGGTCACCCCGGACATCAAGGCGCTGCTGCAAGTGCGCCGCGACGGCACCTGGCTGGTGCAGGGGGACATTCCGAAGCGGTATCTGACCGGGCCCTACCCGACCGCCGACTCCCTGAAGTTCGTACCGGCCACGCCGACGACACCGCTCGCGGTGCCCCCGGACGCACTGGAAGCCGCGGGCCGGGCCTCCGGATCGGGCGGCCGGCCCCTGGAGACCCTGAATCTGGCGCCCCAGGGGGACGGTTTCTTCGTCAACCGGTTCGAGCTCGACGAACTGCGGCAGGTCACCCTCGTCCGGCAGGACGACAACCCGTTCGTTCAGATCATCGACGTGGACAAGGGCCTGAGGAAGTCGCACTTCGCCTCCGACATCGGCATGATTCCGGCCAATCCGGAGGGGAACACCACCGCGTTCCAACATGTGCGGGGCGCCGGAAACGTGCAGCTGAAGAGCGAGAGCCCGTTCACGTCCTTCGCCGTCGCGAACGGCGATCACAAGGTGTACGGCAAGTTCCAGTTCACCCTGGACGTCCACAGGCTGGGCGCGGACATCAAGGCCGGAAAGCTGCAGAACGTCGGGATACTTCCGGCGCACAACCTCCAGCAACTGATCCGCGAACAGCTCGACTGGAAGTTCGGAAAGCGCCTCGACTTCGATTCGCTCAAGGCGGACAGCACCACCCAGGACGCCATCGCCTTCCTCAAGCAGAACGACGTCAAGTTCGCGGGCCGGGGCGGCGCGGACATGAGCACCACGTTCGCCCAGGACGTCCGTGTCCTGCTGAACACCAGGCGGGACCAGGAGTGGCTGATCAAGGGCGTCATCCCCGAGAAGTACCTCGACGGCCCGCACCCCACGACGACACCGTCCACCCCTGCCCTGGACGAGGCCGCCGCGAACCTCCGCCTGGTGGACACGGTCAAGACGGACGCCGACGTCCTCCCCGTCCTCGTCGAATGGCGCACCGCCCCCGACTCCGCGGTGCCGCTGGATCTGCGCCCCGGTGAGCTGCGGCTGGCGGACGAGCTGGGGCGGCCGACCGGGCAGTGGATCACGTTCGAGCCCGGTACGGAGCTCAACTGGGTCCTCAGGGCGGACACCGGGATCGTCCCGGAGGTCAGGGTGGACAGGGTCGACGGCGGATTCACCGTCACCGCGCCCGACGGCGTCGTCACCGGGTTCGGGCCGGACGGCCTGCCCGCGCGCCTCGGTGATGCCGGTCCGGTCTCCCTCCCGCAGGTCGGCATGCCGTCACAGGTCCGCGTCGACGAGGTGGTCACGTCCGCGCCGGACCTCGACGGTCTTCCGGACCTCGGCGAGTCGGCCCTCCGGGCGACTCTCGACGAGCACCGGCAGGTGCTGGACGAGTACCGGCGGGCGTTGGGCGACCCGACCCGGATACCCCTGTCCGGCTCGGACGAGTTGGCGGGTCTGGAGCTGCGGGTGACCCGCCTGCCCGACGCCGGTACGGCGCCGGACTCGATCCGGCTGGAGCTCGTCGACGTCGCCACGGCGGGCGGCGGGCCGGGACGCGCGTCGGAGTTCACGGTCGAGGTGCTGGACGACGGCGGCCGGATCGCCGTCACCGACCCGACCGGGAACACCCGGTTCACGCTCGGTCCCGACGGCCGCTTCCTCGGCCGTGAGACGGCCCTCACGGGTGACGGGCTGCCGGACGGACTGCGGATCGGCGTGACGGTGGGTTCCGGTCCGGACGGGGCACCGCGGACCGCCGTCCAACTGATCGGTCCCGCCGGACCACGCGGCTCGTTCCGGCTCACCCCGGTGGAAGGCACGCTCGCCGACCGGCTGCCCGGCGGTTTCACCCTGTCCGACACGGTCACCGGCAGCCGCTTCCACTTCGACCTGAACGGCCGTCTCGCCTTCCGCGACCTGCCCGCCCAGGACGGCTCCGGCCTCGCCCGCGTCACCGAAGGCGCCGCCCCCGGCACCCCGCCCCTCCGACTGGACGAGCTGGGCGGGCCTGGCGAGGCGGGCGAATTCGGCGGCGTGACCGAGCGGTTCCCGCTGGGCGCCATCCCCGAGAACGGCGTCCTGGACGAGGCCGCCGCCACGGCGACGGACATCTTCGACCGCACGCTCGCCGAGGCCACGGACTTCCGTACCGCCGCCTTCGGGCGGCTGGACCTGGGCCGCGTCCTCGGGGACGCGACGCCGGGCGGTCTCACGCCCGCCGAACTGTCCGGGCTGCGGGTCACCCATGTCCGTACCCCCGCCGCCGACGACGGGCGGCTCACCGACGCGTACCACCTCACCGGCTCCCCCGAGGCGACCGCCCGCTTCACCCTCACCACGTCCTCGGACCGGGCCGGCGGCTTCGTCATCGCCGACGACGTCACCGGTGGACGTTTCCACTTCGGCCCCGACGGCGCCATGACCATGCGGGAGCTGCGGCTCGACGGGAACTGGGGGGTCGTGCGGTTCGACCCGGAGACCGGAGCGGCCTTCGCCCACACCACACGTGACGGGACGGCCACACGCCTGGTGCCCCGGTCCGTGGACGGCGGGCGCGTGACGCTCGTACCGGCCGACGGGCTCCCGAACCGGCGGCTGGAGCAGATGGTCTTCGACACCGGCACCGGCAGTCTGGTGGAGCGGACCGTCGCCGCGTTCGGCGAGCGCGGCGACCTCATGGGCCCCTACTGGAAGATCGACCACCTGACGGAGACGGCCGTACGGCTGGACGACACGGGCCGGCCGCTGACCGGCCGGCTCGACACCGCGGTGTTCAAGCCCGAGCCCAACGGCGAGTTCCAGTTGGTGGGAGAGGCCGACCGGGTGCTCTACGCGAGCCGCGGTCCGGGCCGGCTCGAAGCGGCGGCGAACCCCGCGGTGGACCTGAACCGGATGGTCCCGGACGCCCCGGCGTGGCGGCGCGGCACCGAACTGCTGTGGCGGTACGACGACAGAGGCCCGGCGGTGATCTTCAAGGAGGGCTTCCAGCCGAAGGACGTCAGCTCGGTCGACCTCCCCAAGTTCGTGGTGACGAACGACGACGCGGCCTTCGTGAGCACCACGTACGACTTCGACCTCTCCTGGGGAAGCCGGTACAAGTACGAAATCCACGCCCCCGGCGGGATCGACGTCAACAAGACCCTCGACGGCACCTACCAGACCATGCGCGACAAGCCCGGAAACATCCACTGGGACGAGCACGAGGTCTCGTTCCCGGGCGGTGTGCACGCCCGGTTCGTCAAGGGCGCCTACCAGCTCGATACCCATGGCGCGCCCAGGGCGTGGAAGGACAATCCGGGGTTCACCCCGTGGGCGAACGAGACCGCGTGGGACAAGGACGCGCACTACGGCATCGACTGGATGACCGAGCTGGTACGCCGCGTGGAGGAGGATTTGGCGGTCCCCCTGGCTCAGCGGTTCCCGCTGACCGGCATTCCCGAGAACGCCGTGCCGGGGAGGCATCTCGCCCAGCGGTTCCCGTTGGACGCGATCCCCGAGGGGACCGTCACGGACATCGCCCTGGCCGGGCCGGGGCTGGACGGGATGCGGGTGCGGATCAGCGAGGCTCCGGCCTCGGAGACGCTGCACGCGTCCAGGGACCTGGAACTCATCGACCACCGCGGACTGCCGGTCGACAGCGGGTTCACCGTGGGGCCCCGGGACGGCGGCGGGTTCACCGTGACCACACCCACGGGGGACACACGCTGGCACCTCGACGTGGCCGGGCGGCCGGAGCTGCGCGACGTACGGCTGCCGGGAACGGAGCTGGCCCTGCGCTTCGACGCTTCCGGCGCCGACGCACTGCCCCGGGTGACCGGGTGGGACGGGCCCGCGAGGCCGCCGGGCGACGCGATGGTGGAAGCGGTCCGGGACGCTTCGGGCGGGCCGGCCGGCTTCACCGTACGGCTGCCCGGAGCGGGCGAGACTCCGGTGGCGTGGCGGTTCGACGCCGCCGGGAAGCTGACGTACCAGCAGACGCCGTTGGCGGGCGAACGGCTGGGCGGGCTGGCCGGGTTGCGGGTGGGGACGACGTTCACCTCGGACGCCGCGGGCACGTCGACCACCCGGGTCTTCGAGCTGATCGGCCCGTCCGGCGCGACCAGCGGCTTCCGGGTCGCACCGCTGGACGCCGGGCCGGCCGGCCGGCTGCCGGGCGGCTTCACCGCCGTCGACAGGGTGACCGGCAGCCGGTTCCACTTCGGCGCCGACGGGCAGCTCGCCTTCCGTGACGTCCCGGCGCCCGACGGCGACGGATTCCTCCGCTTCACCGAGAACGCCCCTGACGCCCCGCCGATCCGGCTGGACGACCCCGGCGACCTCGGCATCCTCGGCGGCGTCGGGCACGACGGCCCCGACGAGATGGCGCGGATCTTCGACATCACGCTCGACGAGTCGGCGGGCCTGCGCGCGCCGATCGAGGGCACGGCCGCCGAACTGTCGGACATCTCGGGAGCCATGGACTTCCTGCGCGTCGCGCCCGACTCCCAGGTCTTCCAGACCCTCGACCTCCCCCGCGTCCAGCGACTCGCCGACGCGGCCACCGACTCGCTCAACAGGTTCGGCCTGAGCCCGGACCTCCTGCACGACCAGCTCCGTCAGATGACCGTCCAGGCGCACCAGAACCTCCGGCAGGGCGCAGCCACCGCGCTGCGGGAGTACCAGAACCTGCCGCTCGCCGTCCGCCTCGAGGATCTCCAGGCAGGCGGGGGCCGCACCGTCGGCGACTTCACCGTCACGCCGACCCCGCACGGCGGGCCCGGCGGCAGCCAGTACACCGTCACCCACGCGGCGACGGACCTGGCCATGGGCTTCGGCCCGCACCGCGAGCGCCTCTACCAGGAGGTGTTCCTCAGGGGCGGGCCCGGCGACGTCGACCGGCTGCGGCTGGGGATCACCGGCCGCACGACCGAGGGCGGGCACTGGACCCCCGACTCCTTCGCGTTCGTGGGCGCCCGCCCGGCCGACGGCTCCCACACCCTCGCGGGCCTCGCCCCGGGCGCCCCGGCGGAACTGCGCGGCGGCTTCACCGTCACCGACGCGTCCGGTCTCACCCGGTGGCACTACGGTCCCGAGGGCACGGCCGCGCTGCGGGACGTCGGACTCCCCGGCGACCGGGGCACCTTCCGCTTCGACGCCGGCGCGCCCGACGGCGTGCCCCAGGTGCTCGACACGGCGGGCCGTCCGTCCGCGGCACTGCGCGCGGAGCGGCTCGACGACGGCCGGCTCGCCCTGATCCCCACGTCGGACGCCGCCCAGCCGCTGGAGCGGACCCTCTTCGACAGCGACGGCACCACCCTGCTGGCGGAGACCGTCGCCGTCCGCGGCAGGAGCGGCGGGCCCACCGGCGAGTACTGGAACATCGACCACGTGACCGGCAGGGCCGTCCGCACCGACACCGACGGCACCGCGTTCACCGGCCGCTACGACACCGCCACGGTGGAGCGGTCCGGCACCGGCCAGTTCAGGCTGACCGGCACGAGCCCCGGCAAGGTGACGCTCTTCGAGCGCGAGGTGCTCAGGAACGGCAACGTCCTGCACGTCGACCTGCACCGCTCCGGCCACGCCCGGTGGACGGAGTTCGACGACGCCGGCAACCGGTTCCGGCACGGCGAGCGGATCGGGGACGTCGACAACCGCACGATGCACGACGTGCCGTCCGGTTCCTGGCGGGTCCTCAACACCGTCGACGTACGGACGTACACGAAGGCCGTCGACGGTGGTCTCGTCCGGGCCGAGAAGGGGGCGGACGGCCACTGGACGTGGCAGCGCTTCGACAAGGACGGCGGCGAGGCGCTCTCCGGCGACCGGCACTGGAGCTGGAACCACGTCGCCTTCCAGGACACCTACCGTGATCCGGCCACCGGGATGGAGACGGTGGCCCAACGGCGCGGACAGACCTGGCCCTTCGACGGTCTGCACGGCTCCGGGCTGTACCGGGAACACGCGGTACTGCCCGGTCACGCCCCCGCCGGAGGCCGGATCGACCCCGGCGACCACACCGGCTACCACGCGAACGCCCAGACCGAGCGCCTGGAGGCGCTGTCGGACGGCGGCAGTCTGCTCGTCAAGCGGTTCTCCGACATGCGTACGCCGGCCTTCTTCTGGAAGGGGGCGGCGGGCCGCAACCCGTTCGAGGGCTTCTTCCGCGACCTGTTCGGCGGCGAGTCCCTGAACCGGGTCAGCCACTGGACCGAGACCGCCGCCGACGGCACCGAGACGACCGGCGTCCGGCTCAACGCGACCGGCGCCAACTGGGTCGACGTCGACCGGTTCGGCCGGCTCGTACGGGAGAGCCGGACGCTGGAGAACGGCCATGTCGTCGAGGTCGGACGCAGCCCGGAGGACCCGACGCGCTGGGCGCCGGTCCCGGAGCACCGCGAGGGCGGCTCGTACGAGCTGCACTGGCGGGACACGACGAGCGGCCGCAGCGGCACCCGGCACGTCGACGACCAGGGAAGGTGGCAGGACCTCTTCCGCGACGACCAGGGCGTCGAGCGGCTCCAACTGCGCAGCCAGGGCAGGGGCACCCGGGAGTACCTGCACACCGCTCCGTCCTCCGAGGAACTCCGCCTCGACGACAACGCGGGTTTCTGGGTCGACAAGAACGCCCAGCAGCACGTCTCCGGCCGCCGCGATCTGGTGGACGGAACGGTCGTGGAGTCGTCGGGCGACCCCTACCGCACCAGGTGGACCTGGAAGGCGTACGACCCGAGCGCCCCGGACACCGTCATCGGCGAGGGGCAGCGCCTGCAAAGCCGCGGTTCGATCTACTCGCGGCCCTGGGACGACTCGTTCAAGGACTTCGACCGCGGCGGCGACCTCGTCCGCGAGCGCAACGCCACCGACACCGGAAGCTCCTGGATCGACGCGGTGAAGCAGGACGACGGCACCTGGAGGTGGACCAAGAGGGCGGCGGACGGCACCGTCCACTCCGAGGGCGTCCGCGTCTACGACGACGTCACGGCCGGCCGTTGGCACGACCTCATCGACGATCAGGTGGTGCGGCGGCGGGTCGAGGACCGGGTCCGGGAGTACCGGTACGAGCCGGTCACGGTCGCTCCGGAGCCGTCGCCGGCGACCCCGATCGCCCCGACCCCCGCCGCCCCCGACACCCCTGCCACTCCAGCCACTCCAGCCACTCCTGCCACTCCTGCCACTCCTGCCAGGACGACGCTGCGGGACCTGTTCGCCGAGTCCCCCCGGACGGCCGAACCGGCCGCCGGCACGCCCGTCAGGACGACGCTGCGGGATCTGCTCAACGCGTCCGTCCACCACTTCCAGACGCCCGCCACGGTCCGTGTCGACCCGGACGTCTGGAAGGAGTTCGAGGCCGGCAAGGTCTTCCGCGAGCGGGTCGCCGTGGACGGCGTCCCGGGCCGGCACCGTCTGGTCGACAAGCAGTGGGGCCAGTGGGTGGAGTACCAGGACGGTCACGTGGTCCAGTGGCGGACCATCGACGGACGGGTCTGGGCGACGGACGCGTTCGGCCGTTTCGGCACCTCCGGACCGGCCAGGGCCACCCAGTTCCTGGCCGGGGGCCTGCCCCGGGTCGGCGGCGAGGTCGGCCTGCCCGGCAGCGGCGGCTGGTCGCTGATCGGCCGGGAGGTCCCCTTCCGCGGCACGGACGTCGAGATCATGGCCCACCTGCGGGAGATCCAGGACGTGTGGCACGGGCCGTTCACCGCCTTCCGGAACGGCGAGGCGGTCGAGATGCCCATGTGGCAGCGCGAGCTGCGCAGCGGGCTGACCTCGTTCACCACCGGCTTCCTGACCGACTTCACCGCGAGCCTGGCGATCACCGCCGCCACCAACAACGGCAACGTCAAGGACGTCGACGTCTTCAAGGCGCTGCTCGGCGGCACGGTCGGCGGAACCTTCAGCGGCGGGCTCAACGTGCTGTACAACCAGACCCGGCTGGGCTGGCTGAAGAGCAGCATGGGCACGACGGACTGGGGCGGGCACCCCAACCAGTCCCTGACCCCCCAGTCCGAGGACTGGGCGGGCGATTTCAGCGCCCAGGAAAGGGCCACCCGCTGGCGCGGCGCCACGTACGCCAACACCGTCGGCCTCGCCACCGGCGCGCTCAGCGGTTTCGTCAGCAACGCCGTCAGCGCCGCCGTCTTCGGTGTCAACGGCAACGAGGTGCAGGGCGCGGACGCGCTGCTGGCCGGCGGGTGGGGCGCCGCGGGCTCCCTGTTCGGCGGGGTGACCACCGGTCTCACGAGGAACGTCTGGCATCTGAGCACCGGCGCCCGCGTCTTCCACAAGGGCGGCCTCGGCGAGCTGGGGATGAACTGGGCCGAGTCCGCGCTGTCCCGGTACCTCACGTTCGTGATCACGCAGGCGGACAGCCAGAACGGCAACAACCTCCCCGGTCCTGGCCGCGCGTTCCCGCCGCCGCCCAAGACGACACCACCACCGCCGCCACCGCAGACCCCGCCACCGCCGCAGGCCCCGCAGGCCCCGCAGGCCCCGCAGGCCGCGTCCGAGCCGTCCGCGGCTCTCACCGAGACAATGGAGCTCCCGTGACCGCCACCACCGCCACCCTGCACCGGGTCGCGCCCAAGGGGCGCGGCGCCCACCGCAGCATCACCGCCGCCCTGCGCGCCGCCGCCGACGGTGACGAGATCCGGATCGCCGCGGGCGAGTACGTCGAGGTGCTGGTCCTGGACCGTGCGGTGTGCCTGCTGCCGGAGGACGGTCCGGACCAGGCCGTACGGGTGCTGGCGGCCGACCCGGGCCGGCCGGTCCTGGAGGTCACCGCGCCCGGCGCCCGCGTCGGCGGTATCGCCCTGGTGGGGCAGGACCCCGGGCTGCCCGCCGTGCTGGTGGCCGGCGGGGGCCTGGAACTGGACGGCTGCGAGGTCTCCGGCGGGCGGGTCGAGGCGGGCGGTGACGCGTCGTTGACGATGCGCGGCTGCCGCGTCTTTGGTGCCGCGCTGGCCGGGGTGCACGCGAACACCACCGGCCCGACCGCGTTGACCGACACGCTGGTCGAGGACGTCGACGGCACGGGTGTCGTCCTCGGCTCGGCCACGACCGCCGAGGCGACCGGGCTGACGGTGCGTCATGTCACCGGTTCCGGAGTCCGGGTGCGGGGCCGGGCCCGGGCGGTGCTCCGCGACTGCCGGATCACCGCCCCCGGCCGCAGCGGACTGCTGGTGGAGGACGACGCGGCCGTGACCGCCCTGGAGTGCCGCCTTGAGGAGACGGGCGCGGAGGGCGTCCGGGTGCTGGGCAGTTCCCCCCGCCCCGAGGCGGGCGAGGGGCGCCCGGCGGCCACGGACGGCGCGGACGGCGGGGTCGTGCTCGCCGACTGCCAGGTGCTGCGCACCGGCTCGGACGGGGTGGCCGTCTCCGGCTCCGGTGACGTCCTGCTGCTGAACTGCCGGCTGCGGGACGGCGCCGGCGCCGGCGTGAGTGCCGAGGACGACAGCACGGCCGTCCTGGCCGACTGCCAGGTGGACCGGCCGCGCGGCTCCTGCCTGGTGGCGCGGGGCAACGCCCGGCTGTCCGCGCAGGACACCTCGATGCACGGCAGCCGCGCCAACGGCCTGCTCGCGGGCGACCGTTCCCTGGTGCGGCTGGCGTCCAGCGACGTGACGGACTGCGGCTTCAGCGCGGTGCACGCCTGCGACGACTCCCGGCTGTCCCTCACCTCCTGCCGGATCGGCTCCACACCCGAGCACGGCGTCCGGGCCACCGACCGGGCCGAACTCACCGTCGAGGGCGTCCGCATCAGCGACTGCGGACTGTCCGGCCTGCAGATCGACGCCGCGGCCGGGGCCCGGGTGCGCGGTCTGTCCGTCGTACGGGGCCGTACGGGCATCAGCGCCGAGTCCACCGGGACGGTCGTCCTGGAGGAGTGCGACGTCACCGGCGCCGAGCGCGCCGGAATCGCCTGCGGAACCGGGACGTCGGCCGTGGTGCGGGACTGCCGGATCAGCGGCACCGGTACCGCGGGGCTGGTGATCGGCGAGCGGGCGACCCCCAGCATCGAGGACTGCACGGTGCGCGACACCGCCGGCTCCGGTCTGGTCCTGGGCCCGGCCGCCGAACCGCGCGTCAGGTCCGTCACCGTGGCCCGTACCGGGAAGAACAGCCTGTTCGTCGGCGAGAAGGCGAGGGGCACCTTCGAGGACTGCGTCTTCTCCGGGTCCGGCACCGACGGTCCGGCGTTCCCGGCCGTCCATGTGTCGGCCGGCAGCGCGCCCGTGCTGCGCGGCTGCCTGGTGCGCGACGCCGAGGAGGACGTGGCCGCCGAGAAGGGCGCCCGGCCGGTGTTCGACGACTGCGTGTCGCGGAACGTGACGAACCCGGCCCTGCCGACCGGCGCCAAGGCGGCGCTGCCGAACGCGGCCGGCGGGGACACGGCGGCCGGGACCGGCGCGCGGGAGACCGAGGCGCCCTCGGAGGACACCCTGGAGGACCTGCTCGCCGAACTCGACGGACTGGCGGGACTGGAGCGCGTCAAGCACGACGTGTCGTCCCTGGTGAAGCTGATGCGGACGGTACGCCGCCGCGAGGAGATGGGCCTCGCGGCTCCCCCGCTCAGCCGCCACCTGGTCTTCACCGGCAACCCGGGCACCGGCAAGACCACCGTGGCCCGGCTCTACGGCCGCATCCTGGCCGCCGTCGGCCTGCTGGAGCGCGGCCACCTGGTCGAGGCCGACCGCTCCGCGCTGGTCGGCGAGTACGTCGGACACACCGGCCCCAAGACCGCGCGGGTCTTCCAGCAGGCCCGGGGCGGTGTCCTCTTCATCGACGAGGCCTACTCCCTCACCCAGTACGCCGGTTCCAACGACTTCGGCCAGGAGGCGATCGCCACCCTGCTGAAGCTGATGGAGGACCACCGTGACGACGTCGTGGTGATCGTCGCCGGATACCCGAGGGAGATGGAGGTGTTCGTCCGCTCCAACCCCGGCCTGGCCTCACGCTTCAACCGCACCCTGCTCTTCGAGGACTACGGCTCCGCCGAACTGGTCAGCATCGTGGAACTCCAGGCCGCGCAGCACCAGTACGAGCTGACGCCGGCCGCCGCCGAGGCGCTGGCGGCGCACTTCGACGCGCTCCCCCGGGAACGCGGCTTCGGCAACGGCCGCGCGGCCCGCCAGTTGTTCCAGGCGATGACGGAACGCCAGGCCTACCGGGTCGCCGAACTCCCCGAAGCCTCGGAGTCCGACCTGATGACCCTCACACCGGGAGACCTCCCGTAGGACGCCGAACGCGCCCCATGAGCCCCGAAGTAGCAAGCCCCGAACTCCTGAAAACCCCAAGCCTCCACGAGACTCACTCTCCTAAGGACCCGCTCCATGCCGCAGACCCCCGATCGACCGACCCGCTCGGACAGCGAGTTCGCCGAACTGTTCGCCCGTAAGGCGCGGACGCCGTTGCGCGGGTTCCTGCCCGGCCGCAGGGTCTGGAACGCCATCGGCGGCTCCGTGGCCGTGGTCCTGGTGCTCGTCGGGGCCACGGCGATCGTCTCCCGGATCGACTGGAGCAGCGGCCCCGAGAAGGCGACCACGGCCTCCGCGAAGAAGGCCGGCACGAAGGAGAAGGGCGCCGCGGACGGCAGCGGCGTACCGAGCGCCGCCGCGCACTCGAGCGCGCCGGCCGAGACGAAGCAGGACAAGACCGCCGGCGGCGCCCTGCTCCCCGGCTCCGGCGGCGGCACGTCCGGCGGAGGGTCCGGCTCCGGCGGTTCCGGTACGACCGGTGGTGACAGCGGTACGACCGCCAACACCCCGGACACGGGGTCGCACCAGACGACCTCCCCGCAGAAGGCGTCGACCGGCTACCTCTGGTCCGACGGCAGCGTGGACTCGGCGGACAACAACGCCTACTGGGACCAGAGCGTCATCACCGTGAAGTCCACGAAGTCCCTCAGCAGCCTCAAGGTGGTCGTCAAGATCATCCAGACCGGCGGAGTCGTCAGCACCGGCACCTGGACCTCCCTGGGCGACCAGGTGTCGGTGTCCTCCGCCGCGAGCGGTGGCGAGGTGGACTACGTGGTCACCCTGAAGTCGGGAGTCACGCTGAACCCCGGCACCTACCTCTTCAAGGTCCAGTACAACCACGCCCAGGGCAACCGGGACGCGGGCGGCGACCGCTACAACGTCACCACCACGTCCACCACATCCGACGACGAGTTCCTCAAGGGCGGCTTCTGATCCCTGATGCGCGATTGCGGCCCGTGGTTGCTGTTGCGGAAATCACGGGCCGAGTTAACCCAGGGTTCATGTCACGACATGCACGATTCAGACGGAATCATTCGTCGCACGGGGGAAACGGGCATGGCACTTCGTCGTTCGGCGCTCCGCGCCTCGCTCACCGCCTGTCTGCTGGCCTGCCTGACCGGGTGCGGCGCGGCGGGCGGCGGGAGCGGGATACGGGTCGAGGGTCCGGCCCCGTCCCGGATCCCGTGGTCGGGACCGGTGTACGTACTCGACTGGAAGTCCCTCGCCTGGCAGCACCCGGACGGGCTGGACCTGACCGGCCACACCGTTCTGTGGGGCGTGAAGTGGCAGAACTGGGGCTCGCCCCGGGCCACCGGCACCGGCAGCGTGCTCGACCTGCCCTGCCGGTCGGGCTGCCCCCACGGGGACTACCCCGACTACGCGGTCACGATCGTGTTCGAGGGGCTGGTGAAGCGCCAGTACGCGGCGTACTACAGCCGGGCGTCCGTCACCCCCGTCGGCGCGGCGGCGCCCCACTGGGCGGAGGACGTGAGCAGCGTGCGCCTGCATGTCCCGAAGCCCTGACGACGAAGCCCTGACAACGTTGCCCATCTGAAGAGGACGCCCATGCACGACATCCTGCTGGTCGAGGACGACGAGATGATCCGCGAGGCCACCCGGCTCACGCTGGAGGCGCAGGGGTACCGCGTCCGTACGGCGGCCGACGGCGTGACCGGGCTCGACATGTTCCGGGAGCACAGGCCCGACCTGGCCGTGCTCGACATCATGCTGCCGGGGCTCAACGGCGTGAGCCTGGCCGGCCGTATCCGCGAGGAGTCGGGCGTGCCGGTGCTGCTGATCTCGGCCCGCAACGACCCGGTGGACGTGGTGATGGGCCTGGAGGCGGGCGCCGACGACTACGTGACCAAGCCGTTCGACGGCCCGGTGCTGGTCGCCCGGATCCGCTGTCTGCTGCGCCGTGTGGCACCCGTCGAGACGACCGCGACACCCACGACGAGCGCGACGACCGCGGCACCCGCGCCGTCCGCGACGGCCGCTCCGCTCCGCTTCGGGGACCTGCTCTTCTGCCCGGTGACGCTGGCCGTACGCCGGGGCGAGCAGTCCCTCTCCCTGACCACGACCGAGCTGAAGCTGTTGCGGGAGTTCACCACCTCGCCCGGGATGGTGTTCACCCGGGATCTGCTCCTGGAGCGGGTGTGGGACTACGCCTGGTCCGGCGACACCCGGGTCGTGGACGTCCATGTGCAGCGGCTGCGCGCCAAGATCGGCCGGGAACGGATCGAGACGGTGCGCGGCTTCGGCTACAAGCTGCGCACATGAGGCGGCCCAAGGCCGTGACCGTCGGCACGAAGGTCGCCCTCGCCGTCGCCGCGGCGGCCGTGGCGGTGGCGGCCGCGGTCGGCGTCCTGGTCCACCACATCACCGCCGCCAACCAACTCGCCACGGCTCGCTCCGAGTTGGACCAGCAGTTGCTGAGTGCGGCATACGACTACGCGGCCGCCCGCAAGTCCCCGGCGCGGATCAACCCGCCGAACCTGCCCGGCCCGGTGGCGAAGTCCGTGCAGAGCGGTGTCCGTGTGACCTACCTGCGCAGCGGCAGCCGCCCGGTGCTGTGGGCGGCCAGCCGGGTCTCCGACGGCGAGGTGCTCGCGCTGTCGCAGTCCTACGCGCGGGAGACGCGGTCGCTGGCCTCGCTGGACCGGACGCTGCTCGCGGTGGGCGCGACCGCCACGGTCCTGGTGTCCCTGGCGGGCCTGTTCCTCGGGGTGCGGATGGGCCGCCGGGCCACGGCCGCGGCCCGTACCGCGGAACGCATCGCGAACGGCGACCTCGACGCCCGGGTCCCGCCCGACGGCCGGGACGAGATCGCCCGCCTGTCGGCGTCCGTCAACACCATGGCGGACGCGCTCGGCGCCCGGCTGGAGGCCGAACGCCGGGTGACCGCCGACATCGCACACGAACTGCGCACACCGGTCGCCGGCATGTCGGCGGCGGTCGGTCTGCTGCCGCCCGGCCCGGCCTCGGACCTGGTCGAGCGCGCCGTGCAGAACCTGCGCGGGCTGGTCGAGGACGTGCTGGAGGTGGCCCGCATGGACGCGCAGGTCGCGACGTTGGAGACGGAGCAGCGGCAGGTCAGCGCGATGGCCCGGCGGGCGGTGGCCGGGCTGGAGGGAGTGGAGGTACGGGTGGTGGCCGACACGGTGGTGACGACGGACCCGCGGCGCGTCGAGCGGATCCTCACCAACCTGGCCGCCAACGCGCTCCGGCACGGCGCCCCGCCGGTCGAGGTCGAGGTCGACGGGCCGGTCGTCCGCGTCCGCGACCACGGCAAGGGCTTCCCGCCCGACCTCTTCGCGGTCCTGCACACCTCCGGACCCCAGCGCTTCCGTACGACCGCGCCGGGCGCCGGAACCGGTCTGGGCCTCACGATCGCGGTCGGCCAGGCCCGTGTCCTGGACGCCGACCTGACCTTCCGCAACCATCCCGAGGGCGGGGCGGAGGCGGTGCTCACGCTTCCGGACCGGCCTTGAGCGTGAAGCGGCCCTCCTTGCCCACGGTGTCGACGATCGCCAGGAACGTCGCGAGCTGCCGCGGTTCCTCGTCCACGAGGAGCAGCGCGGCGTCCCGGACGACGACCGTGACGGGGCCGACATACTCGGCGGATTGAGCCGACTCGACCGACTCGATCACGGTGAACAGGCATTCCTCGAAGGCGTCCCAGTTGTGCCCGAAGTAGTCCGGGAAGTCGAGTACGTCGGCCCACTCGGCGAAGAGGTCGAGGGTGGTACGGCAGTGACTGCCGCGAACCTCTTTCGCCGGTGGCGCCGCTGATGCTGCCGATGCTGTCGAAGCTGTCGAAGCTGTCGAAGCTGTCGAAGCTGTCGATGTCATTGCGTCGCTCCTGGTGGTGAGGGAGGTGGTGAGGGGGAAAGGCGGCCTCTTCGGCTACCAGTGGCCCAGGTAGTGGAATGACCCGCAGTGGTCGAACGTCGCGTAGACGTGGTGGGTGCGGACGTTGCGGACGATGCGTTCCGCGCCCCGGGGGGCGGTGTGGCCGGCCCGGGCGTTGACGTCGTACTCGCGGTAGACGTCGTTCGAGCCGCTGGCCTGGTTCGCCGGGACGTGATGGGACTCCTCCAGGTGCTGGACCCGGTGCTCCCGGTCCGGGAAGACGCCCCCGTAGTAGATGGCGTGCCGCTGGTGACCGGGCCGGGCACCGGTCTCGACGGGGTACCAGCCTCGTGCGTGGGGGTCCGGGCTGACGGGCCAGGCCTGTCCCGGGACGTGCGCGTTCCAGAAGTCGGCCGCGCCCAGGGCGCCACGCCACTGCTGGTCGGAGACCTGGGACGGCTGCCGTCCGCGCGCCGGCGGCTTCGCCGGGCACTGGGCGGCGGGCCTCGGGCCGGGCCCGTTCTCGCAGTTCCCGGCGGCGTGGGCGAGGGCGGAGAACGCCCCGCCGATGGTGAGGCTGCCGACGGTGAGACCGAGGAGTACGGCCGGTATCGCGGCGAGCCGGGCGCGGAGCCGTGGACGGCACGACGTGGACTGGTTGGACTGCTCGGACTGCTTTGCGCGCGGCCCTTCCGGCCCTTCCGGATCCTCCATTACCTCGGCCGGAGACATGGCGGCTCCTTGATCCGTCGCGATCCGTCCCGCTGTGGTCGGGTGTGCTCAGCGGGCCAGGGAGACCTTCCGGCGTGCCTTGACCCGGGTCTTGACTCCAGCCTTGCCCCCGGCCTTGACCGCGGGGCTCGCGGTGCTCGTCGCGGGCTGCTTGCCGAGGCTCTTGAGCGCGACGGCCGTCGCGGCCGTGACCAGGACACCCGCGGCGACGGCCACCACGTAGAGCAGCAGGCCGCCGATCTCGCCGGCCGCGAAGAACCCGCCGTACAGGGCCTTCTGCGTGCTGCCGAACGCCATCGTCAGGACGCCGGTGACCGCGCCGCCCGCCATGGAGGCCGGGAGCACCCGCAGGGGGTCGGCCGCCGCGAAGGGGATCGCGCCCTCGGACACCCCGGCCAGGCCCAGCAGCCACGCGACCTTGCCGTACTGCCGGTCGGCGGGGCGGAACGCCTTGCGTCGCACCATCGTCGCCAGCGACATGCCCAGCGCGGGAACCATGCCGGCCGCCACCATGGCGGCCACGAGGCCCAGGTTGTACGAGTTGGCGACGCTCATCCCGCCGGCGACGAAACCGAACGTGATCTTGCTGATCGGGCCACCCAGGTCGGAGCAGACCAGCGCGCCGATCACCAGGCCCATCACGAGGGCGCTGCCCTCCGTCAGGCTGGTCAGCATGTCGTTCATGCCGGTCTCCAGGTCGGCCAGCCACTCCCTGACCAGCGCGAACATCAGGACCGACACGACCAGGGCGGAGACCAGGGGTACGGCCACGTCGTCGAAGACGTCGCGCAGCGCGTGGGGTACACGGATCCGCGCCAGTGCCACGGTGAGCGCGCCGGCGACGAGGCCGGCGGCCAGCCCGCCGAGGAAGCCGCTCTCCACGTCCATGGCGACCAGCCCGCCGACCACTCCGGGAATCAGCGCCGGCCGGCCCGCCATGCCGTAGGCGACGTACGCGGCGATGGCCGGGACCAGGAACCCGAGCGCCGAGACGCCGGAGCGGAGCATCAGCGCGGCCCAGCTGTCGGCGTGGGTCCAGGCGAACGACTGCTCCGTCATCTTGGCCCCGGTCACGCTGATCTGCCAGCCGCTGATCAGATAGGCCGCGGCGAGCAGCAGGCCGCCCACCGCGGCGATGGGCCCGATGTAGGCGATGCCACCGCCCAGCCAGCGACCGAACCTGATGCCGACGTGCTCGCCGGGCGATGCGTTCTCGTTCATGGGGGCCGTCGTGCGGGAGGTCCGGGGGTCTTGGGGCATGGTCGAGCGAGGCATGGTCGAGCTCCGTTGCGCAGGAGAGGAGGGGGAAGGGAGGGATGCCGAATGGGGGGCGGCATCCCTCCCTGACCGGTGTTGACCGGTGTTGACCGGTGTTGACCGGTGATCCGCGAGTGGGTCTACGCGGCTGGGGCCGGGCAGCAGGCCCTAGAAGCCGTTGCGGTTCTGATAGGTCATGATTTCGTAGTTGTTGGACGCGATGCGGACCCACTCGATGTCGATGCCCACGGTGTAGTTGACGGGGTGGTTGCTGCAGCGGTCGCACTCGCTGTAGCCGCCCGAGACGATGCCCATGACCTGGACCGGCCAGGCGTCCCTCGCGCCGGTGAAGTCGGTCTTGTCCTTGTAGATGGGGCCGCCGGAGTCGCCCGGCTGGGCCGTCTTGTTGTCCCACCCGTTGTTGTAGTGCCGCATCAGGAAGCCGCCGTTCCTGATGCAGACGTCGGTGTTCTTGTAGCAGGTCCGGAAGTTGGTGTTCGTGACGACGTTTCCGCCCCACTGGTAGGTGGTCTGCCCGCTGACGTGGAGACCGGTGTCGCCCACCTCCGGCTCCTGCCAGGACACCACCGCGGCATCGGACGAACTCGTCGAGGTGCCGCCCGTGAACATGTGGTAGCTGTAGCAGCGGATCTCGCCGTGCGAGCACCCGCCGTCACCGTCACCGATGTTGTGGCTGTACATGATGTCCTCGGTGTCCGACCCGGTGTCGCGGTGGTCGACCGTGCCCACATAACCGCGGTTCCACTTGTAGTTGTGGAAGAGCGAGCTGACCGATCCGCAGTGCGCGGCGGTGACCATCTTGGCCGTGTAGTGCTCGGCACCGTCCGGGTAGGACCAGAAGGCGGGGCCGGCCGTGCAGAGCCCGCCGTTGGTGTTGATGAGCGAGAGCCCGGAGTAGTACGCCGGGACGTCCAGGAACCGGTCGACCTGCAGGGGCTTGACGTGCCCCTCGATCACCTCGACGTCCGCCGGGAAGGTCTTCCTGGCCGCGTCCGTCACGTCCTGGGGCGCGTCGGACACGAAGGCGACCTTGTCGGTCTTGGCGTCGTAGTGGACCGCGAACCCGTAACGCACGGCGTTCTGGTCCCACTTGCGGGCCGTGAGGGTGTTGGAGATCTGGTCGATCCGCTTGGTCGTGAACTTGCTGACCTTGACCTCGGCCTTGACGCCGGAGACCGTGGCGGAGGTGGAGGAGGCGGAGTCACCGGAGGCGGAGTCACCGGAGGCGGGGTCACCGGAGGCGGCGTCGTCCCCCACGGACAGCGTGGACACCCGCTGGGTCGTGGGCGTGTCCGCCGGAAGCACGATCACGGGCTTCTTGGTGCCCTGGTCGTACAGCGTGACCAGGGCGTGCCGCTGCTTGGCGAGCTTGGTGACGTCGGCCCACTGGGACGCGGTCACCGGGCTCTTCTCGGGGATGTCGACGAGCGTCGACTTCGTGGCGGACGTGTCCAGGGCGGTGACCGAACCCGGGGACGGGGCCGGGGACACGGGCGTCGGGCCGGTGACCGCCGCCGCCAGGGCGACGGCCGGCGCGCTCAACGCCAGCACGCCGGTGGCCGTCGCCGTGAGCGCCAGCCTGGTCAGGCTGTATCTCGTACGCACAGCTCCTCATTTCGCTCAGGGGAAGTGGAACGTGCGCCAAGAAACCAACGGCGTGTAACAGTGGCCCGGCCGTCGTGTCACCGCCGTCGATCGGAAACGATGGACGGCTGTTACAGACCCGCGGAGTTCCCCCGCGACGGAGACGGGGAGGGTGGGTGAGGCGGGCGATGGTGTGGTGCCGACCCTGTCGATCGCCGTCCTGGCACGATGGCGGCATGGAACGTGTGCTGGGAATCGGTGGATATTTCATGCGGGCCGCAGACCCGGCGGCCCTGGGCGCGTGGTACCGCGACTGCCTGGGCCTGGACGCCGATGAGCATGGCCTGTGGCGTCAGGGAGCCGGGCCGACGGTGTTCGCGACGTTCGAGTCCGAGACGGACTACTTCGGGTCCCGCGCCCAGCAGTCCATGCTCAACTTCCGGGTCCGCGACCTCGACGCGATGCTCGCGCAACTGCGCGCCAAGGGAGCGGACGTGGCCGAAGAGACGCAGGACATGGAGGGCGTCGGTCGATTCGGCTGGGTCACCGATCCCGAGGGCAACCGGATCGAACTGTGGCAGCCCGCCTGACCGCGTCCCAGGGGGACGGATACGACCGGAAAGCGCTTCGAAACATTCGGAGCCTTCCTGAGTCAGCATCTGATCTTGCGTGCGCGCGCATCCGCGACCAAATCGACTCACCCTTCCCCACCGAGGCGGCGACCTGGGCACACGAGCCCTCTGAAAGACCCTCACGTGATCGAATGTTTCGGATCAAATGCCGAAACTATTGACAGTTGAAGGGGCCATACCAACACTGTCGCCGTTGGGACCCCCATCGCCTGCACGATGACGAGGAGGAAGCACGCACATGAACGCCACACCCGCACCCGCACTCGCGCCGACAGCCGCCCACCGCACGTACCGCAGACCGTTCAGCCGCTTCAGGCTGCTCGTCGGGAGTGCCTGCGCCACGGCGCTCGTCGCCGTGCTCGCGCTGGCCCTGCCGGACACCGCGCACGCCGACACCGTCATCACCACCAACCAGACCGGAACCAACAACGGGTACTACTACTCGTTCTGGACGGACGCGCCGGGCACGGTCTCCATGACCCTGGGCTCCGGCGGGAACTACGGCACGTCCTGGAGGAACACCGGGAACTTCGTCGCCGGCAAGGGCTGGAGCAACGGTGGCCGCAGGAGCGTGACCTACTCGGGCAGCTTCAACCCGTCCGGGAACGCCTATCTGGCGCTCTACGGGTGGACGTCCAACCCCCTCGTCGAGTACTACATCGTCGACAACTGGGGCACCTACCGGCCCACCGGAACGTACAAGGGCACCGTCACCAGCGACGGCGGCACGTACGACATCTACAAGACGACGCGGTACAACGCCCCGTCCGTCGAAGGCACTCGTACCTTCGACCAGTACTGGAGCGTGCGGCAGTCGAAGCGGACCGGCGGCACCATCACCACCGGCAACCACTTCGACGCCTGGGCCCGCGCCGGAATGCCTCTCGGCAGCTTCCGCTACTACATGATCATGGCGACCGAGGGCTATCAGAGCAGCGGCAACTCCAACATCACGGTGCGCTCATGAAAGGCCTCGCGCTCCGTCCCCTGGTCGCCGCATCGGCCGTCGTCACGCTGGCCGCCGCGGGCGCCCTGGCCGTCGACACCGCTCCGGCGCGCGCCGCCGCCTGCACCGGGTACGTCGGGCTCACCTTCGACGACGGCCCGTCCGGCAACACCCCCGCCCTGCTCAACTCCCTCACCCGGAACGGGCTTCGGGCCACGATGTTCAACGAGGGCCAGTACGCCGCCGCCAACCCGACCCAGGTACGGGCCCAGGTGTCCGCCAGGATGTGGGTGGGCAACCACAGCTACACGCACCCCCACCTCACCCAACTGAGCCAGGCGCAGATCGACTCGGAGATCTCCCGGACCCAGCAGGCCATCGCGGGCGCGGGCGGCGGAATTCCGCGGATCTTCCGGCCCCCGTACGGCGAGACCAACGCGACGGTTCGGTCGGTCGCGACCAAGTACGGCCTGACACAGGTCACTTGGGACGTCGACTCACAGGACTGGAACGGCGCGAGCACCGACGCGATCGTGGCCGCCGCCGGGCGGCTCACCAACGGTCAGGTCATCCTCATGCACGACTGGTCGGCCAACACCCTCGCCGCGATCCCGAGGATCGCCCAGGGGCTGGCCGCGCGCGGCCTGTGCGCCGGCATGATCTCCCCGCAGACCGGGCGCGCAGTGGCTCCCGGCTGACAGCGACCGGGCCCGCCCACACCACATGCCCCGACCGGCGGCGCCCGCTCCCCGGCTGATCGGCAAAGCCACCAAGGGCGAACGAGCAGGCCCCCAGAAACGATCAAGGGGCCGTGTCAGATCTCTCTGACACGGCCCCTTGAGCTGCGACCAGGAAGGAACTTCCAGTCGGGACGACAGGATTTGAACCTGCGACCCCTTGACCCCCAGGAGTGAGGGTCGGGGTATTTTCTGGACACAACAGACTTAACCTGAATGCGATTTGTGCGTCCGAGGCTCCGTCGTGTGCCATCGCGCGTACCGTGTGGTCCCCGACTGGTCCCCATGGGGCATTGCCGTGACGCCCGTGTGCAACCGGTCGCCGCCGGGTCAAGAGGCCGGCTCGACAGGGCTCGCCACCGCGTGAGACCTCGCGCCCGGGTCCGCGAGACGACCGCCAAAACCGACTACGCCGTCACCAGCCCGACTGCGGACCGCCAACACGCCGTGCACGACGGTGACGTGGCCATCGGCGCCTACAACCTTTTCCGGACCACCGGCATCGCAGCGGGCGGCCTCCGCCACATCCTCCGCGACGCCCGCCCGGCTCTCCGCGGCCACAGCTGATCACGAACCGGACATCAGACGCGTGCGCCGAACACCTGCCACGGCAGGTGGCTTCCGGGCGTCCCGCGACAAAATAGGACCCCCTGTCCCTGACCCGTTTTCGTAACCCCTCCCCCTGGCCTGCCCAGCAGATATCACTGTTCGCCTCCGCTGGTCACTCGCCGTACATATTGCGCTCGCTCGACAGCCTCGGCAATCCTCATGCAGAGCAAGGAGTGGGCAACCCGCCGCACCTGAGATCAGTGCTGTTCCGAAACGTGTGCTCTTTCTCCGAAGGAATTCTCCACCTGATCGGAAATCTGTCTCGACGTACCCGTGCGACCGACAAGTCCCGAGGGTGTGACGGAACATGTCGGCGACAGGACACTCCCGCCATTCGTAGTCCGTGACTCAACAGCCCGGGAGCCGTAGTGGCCGACGCAATCAATCCTCCTTTCGACGAGGCGTCCGCTGCCGTTTCCGATGCCCGGCGCAATCCAGGTCTGCTCGACCTGGTGCGGCAGGGCGTGGCCACGGTGCTCGGCCTGACCGGGCCCGGGGCCATCGAGGCGGACCAGGCGTTCCTGGACCTCGGGATGGACTCACTCTCAGCCGTGGACCTGCGCGACCTTCTCGACGAGGCCACCGGCCTGCGGCTGCCGTCCACGATGGTCTTCGACCACCCGACACCACGGGCCCTCGCCGCATACCTGGGCTCGCCATCACGGGATGCGCGGGCTCAACCGGGTGGCCCCGCACCGCAGTCGGGTGACGAGCCGATCGCGATCGTGGGCATGGCCTGTCGACTGCCGGGGGGCGTGCACTCTCCGGAGGACCTCTGGGAACTCGTCGCTTCCGGCAAAGAGGCGGTGCAGGGATTCCCGGCCGACCGGGGCTGGGATCTGGAGCACCTGCTTGATTCCGACCCCGACCGTCCTGGCACGATCTACGCGCGCGCCGGCGGGTTCATCGACGGCGCGGACCTCTTCGACGCCCCGTTCTTCGGTATCACGCAGGCCGAAGCCCTCGCCATGGACCCGCAGCAACGACTGCTGCTCGAGGTCTCCTGGGAGGCCCTGGAGCGGGCCGGACTCGACCCCCTTTCACTCAAGGGCACTTTGACCGGAGTGTTCACGGGGCTGACGTCCTTCGACTACACGTCGCTGCTCCGCAGCACACCCGAGGACACCGATCTCTACTACACAGCGGGAACCACGGCCAGTGTCGCGTCGGGCCGGGTCGCCTACGTGCTGGGGCTGGAGGGGCCCGCACTCACGGTGGACACGGCCTGTTCCTCGGCCCTGGTGGCCCTGCACCTCGCGGTTCAGGCACTCCGGCGGGGCGAGTGCTCGCTCGCACTGGCGGGCGGGGCCGCGGTGCTTTCCGCCCCGACCGGCTTCCTGGGATTCAGCCGGGCGCGGGCGCTGTCCGCGGACGGACGGTGCAAGGCCTTCGGAGCGGACGCGGACGGGATGGGCATAGCCGAGGGTGTGGGTGTTCTGCTGGTCGAACGCCTCTCGGACGCCCGCCGCCACGGCCATCCGGTGCTGGCTGTGGTCCGAGGCTCGGCGGTCAACCAGGACGGCGCCTCGAACGGACTGACCGCACCCAACGGCCCGGCACAGCAGCGGGTCATCCGCCAGGCGTTGGCGGACGCGGGTCTGTCGGTGTCGGACGTGGACGTGGTGGAGGCCCACGGCACGGGAACTCCCCTGGGCGACCCCATCGAAGCCCAGGCCCTGTTGGCCACCTACGGGCAGCGGAGCCCGGACCAGGAGGCGCTGCTCCTCGGATCGGTGAAGTCCAACATCGGACATGCACAGGCCGCCGCCGGGATCGCGGGCGTCATCAAGACCGTGATGGCGCTGCGTCACCGGACCGTGCCGCCCACCCTGTACGCCGAGCCGCTGACCCCGCATGTGGACTGGACGGCCGGTGCTGTCACTCCGGTGACGCGGTCGGTTCCCTGGCCCGAGACCGGACACCCGGGCCGTGCTGGAGTGTCGTCGTTCGGCATGAGCGGGACCAACGCCCATCTGATCCTCGAAGAGGCTCCTGCCGCCGCCGACGACGGCGGTGGGGATCACGGTCTACCCGCCACGGGCGCGGGGAACGCGGGAGCGGCATCACTGGAGCCGCTGCCGGTGGTGCCTTGGGTGGTGTCGGCGACGAGCGAGGCGGCGTTGCAGGCGCAGGCGGAGCGTCTGCGGGAGTTCGTGGAGACTGATCCCGGGCTGGATCCGCTCGACGTGGGGTTGTCCCTGGTGGCCTCGCGATCGCGCTTCGAGCACCGGGCAGTGGTGGTCGGCGGGGACCGGCTGGAGTTGCTGCAAGGTCTGGGCGCGCTGGCTGCAGGTGAGCCGGCTGCCTGCGTGGCGCATGGCTCGACGGGCGCCGGAGAGCGGGTGGTGTTCGTCTTCCCCGGCCAGGGGTCTCAGTGGGCAGGCATGGGCCGGGAGTTGCTGGAGTCCTCCGCGATATTCGCGGAGTCGATGGCGGAGTGCGGGCGGGCTCTGGAACCGTTCGTGGAGTGGTCCTTGCTCGACGTGGTCCGGGGCGGGACCGGTGCGCCGGGTCTGGAACGGGTGGATGTGGTCCAGCCGGTGCTGTGGGCCGTGATGGTGTCCCTGGCGGCACTGTGGGAGTCGGCGGGTGTGGTACCTGCCGCGGTGGTCGGACACAGTCAGGGGGAGATCGCAGCCGCGTGTGTGGCCGGTGTGCTGTCACTGGAGGACGGCGCCCGTGTCGTGGCGTTGCGGAGCAGAGCGTTGGACCGGCTGGCCGGCGCCGGCGGGATGATGTCGGTCGCCGCACCGACGGGCTCGGTGAAGGACCTGCTGGCCGGTGGCTTCGCGGACCGGGTGTCGATCGCTGCGGTCAACGGCCCGGGCACGGTCGTGGTGTCGGGCGAGGTGGCCGGACTTGCGGAGTTCGAGGCGGCGTGCACGCAGGCCGGGGTCCGGACCCGGCGGATACCGGTGGACTACGCCTCACATTCGCCCGCGGTGGAGGTGATCCGCACACAGATCGTGGAGGCCCTGGCTCCGGTGGCGCCCCGGGTGGGACGACTGCCGATGTACTCCACTGTTGAGCCGGGCCAGCTCCAGGGACCGGAAGCGGATGCCGAGTACTGGTACGGCAACCTGCGTCGGACGGTGTGCTTCGAAGACGCGATCCGCGGCTTGGCCGCGGCCGGACACAGGATATTCATCGAGTGCTCTCCGCACCCCGTACTGACGGCCGGTATCCAGGAAACCTTGGAAGACCTCACACCGGGCGAAGCGGCCTCGGCGGGGGGCGCCTGCGTGGTGGCGGGGTCCCTGCGGCGCGACAACGGCGGTCCCAGACGATGGATGCAGTCGCTGGCCGAGGTCCATGTCCAGGGGGTGGCCGTGGACTGGGCCGGGATGCTGGCCGGCGGGCGGCGGGTGGAACTGCCTACCTACGCGTTCCAGCGGCAACGGTACTGGCCGCGGCCTGGGGCGGGGGACCTGGGGGACGTTGCTTCGCTGGGGTTGAGCGCGACGGGGCATCCCTTGCTGGGGACCGGGATCGATCTGGCCGGCGGGGAGGGATTCGTGTTCACCGGCCGGTTGTCGCTGCAGTCCCATCCGTGGCTTGCGGACCATGCGGTGCGGGGCGTGGTCCTGCTGCCGGGCGCGGCGTTCGTGGATCTCGTGATCAGGGCGGGAGATCAGGCCGGATGCGGCCTGATTGAGGATCTCGCCCTGGAGGTTCCCCTGATCCTGCCCGAGCGTGGTGGTGTGCGGCTGCAGGTCGCCGTCGGCGCCGAGGACGCCTCGGGGCGGCGGAGCGTGGTTGTCCATTCGCGTCCGGAGCACGCGGACACGGAGGCAGAACACATGTGGACGCGCCATGCCGGTGGCACCCTGGCCCCCACACAACCCGTGGACCGGCTGCTGGAGGCGGCGACATCGGGCCTCTGGCCACCACCGAGCGCGTCGGCGGTGGAGATCGACGAGCTGTACGAGGGGCTGGCGGCGCGGGGATACGAGTACGGGCCGGTCTTCCAGGGGTTGCGCGCGGCCTGGCTGGGTGAGGGCGAGGTGTTCGCGGAGGTACGGCTGCCCGAGGACACAGCCGAGCAGGCATCGCAGTTCGGGCTCCACCCGGCGCTCCTGGACGCGGCCCTGCAGGCCGTCGGCCTCGGCGACCGTGGACCGGGCGAGGACATCGAGTCGGGTGGCGACCACGTCCGGCAGGTGCTGCTGCCTTTCGCGTGGAGCGGGGTATCGCTGCATGCGTCCGGGGCACGAACGCTGCGGGTCCGCTTGCGACGGGCACCTGATGGTGTGTTGTCGCTGACAGCCACGGACGAGACGGGTGCGCCGGTGGTCAGTGTGGAATCGATCGTCCTGCGGCCGATCTCCGACAACCGGCTCGAGGCCGCCGGAGACGGCCACCATCAGGACCTGTTCGAGGTGAAGTGGGTACGGCTCGACGCCAAGGCTCCAGCGGGGCGATGGGCGGTCGTAGGTCCCGACGACCTCGGCGTGGCCGCTGGTTTGAACGATGCCGGCATGGAGGTCGCCACGTATGCCGACCTGACCGCACTGGCGCAGGCCGTCACCGCGGGTGTGCCGGTTCCCGATGCGGTGGCCGTGACCTGCGCACCTGCGGCGCACACGGCCGAGGGTACCCGTGACCGGGCTGCTTCCGCGCACACGGCTGTGACGGAAGTGCTGAGTGTGGTGCAGGCGTGGCTGGCCGACGCGGACCTGGTGGTCTCCCGCTTGGTGGTGGTGACACTCGGCGCGATGGCTGTCGGTGCGGATGAGAGCGTGACGGATCTGGCGGGCGCGGCGATATGGGGGCTTGTACGCTCCACACAGTCGGAGAACCCCGACCGGCTAATGGCGGTCGATCTCGACGGTGCGGGCCTGGACCGCGGTGACGCCGCCGCCCTTGCCCGCGCGTTGGGTTCCGGTGAACCGGAGTTGGCGGTGCGCTCGGGCGAGGTGTACGTGCGGAGGCTGTACAGGGCCGGGAACGACGCCTTGACGCCCCCGGACGGGGATGGTCCATGGCGGCTGGATGCGAGCACGCCTGGCACGCTGGAGGGTCTCACGCTGGTGCCGTGCCCGCAGGTCACCGCCCCACTGGAGCCCGGTCAGGTGCGGGTGGGGGTGCGTGCGGCGGGGATGAACTTCCGTGATGTGCTGATCGCACTCGACATGTACCCCGGTGCCGCGCCGGTGGGCGACGAGGGCGCGGGTGTGGTGCTGGAGACCGGGCCCGGGGTCGAAGGTCTGGCCCCGGGCGATCGTGTGCTGGGGATGCTGGAGGGCGGGTTCGGTCCGGTTGCCGTGACCGATCAGCGGTTGCTGGTTCCACTCCCGGCAGGCTGGTCGTTCGTCCGGGCTGCTTCGGTCCCGGTGGCGTTCACGACGGCCTGGTACGCGCTGGTGGATCTGGCTCGGGCACGTCCCGGGGAGCGGGTGTTGATCCATGCCGCCACCGGCGGGGTGGGGATGGCCGCTGTGACGATCGCGCGCCATCTGGGCCTGGAGGTGTTCGCCACGGCCGGTCCCGGCAAGCACGGGGTGCTGGCCGGGATGGGCCTGGACGCCGCTCATGTCGCCACGTCGCGCAGCGCCGAGTTCGAGCAGCGGGTGATGGCAGCCACCGACGGCCACGGCGTGGACATCGTGCTCAACTGCCTGACCGGTGATCTGGTGGATGCCTCCCTGAGGCTGCTGCCCCGAGGCGGCCGGTTCATCGAGATGGGCAAGACCGACCTCCGGGACGCCGGCGGCGTTGGAGAGACCCACCCCGGCGTCATCTGCCAGGCACTCGACCTCGATCAGGCAGGAGAGGGCCGGATCGGCGAGGTACTCGCCGAGGTGGTGGGGCTGCTGCAAGGGGGCGTTCTGGATGCTCTGCCGGTGACGGTGCGGGATCTGCGCCGTGCTCCGGAAGCGTTCCGGTTCATGAGCCAGGCCCGTCACACCGGGAAGATCGTGCTGCGCGTGCCGGTCGGCCTGGATCCGGACGGGACCGTACTCATCACGGGCGGGACAGGGGCTCTGGGCGGCTTGCTGGCCCGTCATCTGGTCGCTGGACATGGTGTCCGGCATCTGATGCTGGCCAGCCGCAGCGGTCCGGAGGCACCCGGCGCGACGGAGCTGGCCGGTGAGCTGCGGGAAGCCGGCGCGACGGTCACGGTCACCGCCTGTGATGTGGGAGACCGTGACGCGCTGGCCGGACTGCTGGAGCGGATCGCGCGGGAGGGCCGCCCGTTGACCGCGGTGCTGCATGCCGCGGGCCTGCTGGACGACGGGGTGACCGCGTCGCTGACGCCCGGCCGGATGAAGGCGGTGATGCGGCCGAAGGCCGACGCGGCGTGGCATCTGCATGAGCTGACGGCCGACACCGGCCTGGCCGCCTTCGTGCTGTTCTCCTCCGCGGCGTCGGTCCTCGGCTGGCCGGGGCAGGGCAACTACGGGGCAGCGAACACGTTCCTGGACGGACTGGCACGGTACCGGCAGGCCCAGGGTCTGCCGGGAACCTCGCTGGCCTGGGGGCTGTGGGCCGACACCGTACCCGACCGTCTGAAGCAGGCCGATCTGGTTCGGCTGGACCGCGGTGGCATAAACCTGATGCCCACCCCGGAGGCACTGGCCCTGTTCGACCTGGCCCTCGGGCGGGACGACGCCTTGCTCGTCCCGGTGCAGCTGGACCTGGCCGGACTGCGTGCCGCGTCCCGTACCCAGGGAGACACCGCGCCTGCCCTGCTGCGCGGACTCGTCCGCGGGCCCGCCCGGCCCACCGCCCGTCTCGGCACCGACACCGCGACGGCTGGACTGGTACGACAACTCACGGGAATGAACGAACCCGAGCAAGAGCGGACGTTGTTGGACCTGGTCCGCAGCCACGTCGCCGCCGTACTCGGACACACCTCGGCCAAGGACATCGAACCGGACCGGGCCTTGCAGGAGGTGGGGTTCGACTCGCTGACCGCGGTCGAACTGCGCAACCGGCTTGTCGCGGCCACCGGCCTGCGACTGACCGCCACCCTGGTGTTCGACTATCCGACCCCAGCCGCGCTCAGCCGGCATCTGCGGGACCGGCTCGGTTCCGTGGACGCCGTGGACGGCGGTACCACTGCCGAGGATCCGCGGGAAGCGGCGGTTCGCAGAGTCCTGGCATCCGTTCCCCTGGCCCGACTGCAGCAGGCCGGGCTGGTGGATCAGCTGCTGCGGCTCGCCGGCACAGGTGGGGAAGAGCCCGACCCGGTGCCAGAGAGCGGATCCGTCGACACGATGGATGCAGAGGATCTCGTGGCCCTGGTCCTGGGAGACGACAAACCCCGAGAAGTATGACGCCCCGGGTCGGCCGGTCTCGCCTGGGTGCGGCTCTGTCCGGCCGACGACCCCGGGCTCACCTTCGGCGACGGAGGCGGGCGAAGCCCGCTCTGCCGCACGGCACAGGCCGGTTCTGCTCGACGTACGCAGGTGTCTGATCACAAGGCCCGGAGCCCGGACTGAAGTACGTCAGCGGCTCAGTGACGACTCGCCATGCTCCGCCCAACAGGCGTGCCACTGCATTCGGCGTGCGTCCCGGCCTGCCGATACACGGCCGACCGGGACGGACGCCATACAGGATGCGACGTCGCCACCCCGGCCGATCCCGACCGGACCCGCCAGGTTGATCAGCAACTAGACAGTTTTGACTAAAGCGCCGTCGACGACGTGGTCGGCGCCGGTGGGTTGGGATCCACAGCACTGCGAGCAAACCATGCGCTTCGGATACGGAACGTGGACAGCGGGCTTCCGGTGTTCTTCGAGACATCCCGGCTCAAGAGGTGCGCGAGTGGAGGCCGAGGCCTGTACGAGGCCGACGCGTCAGGGGAACGGCGGCGCTGTGAGGGGACGCCAGGATTCCGGGCCGCGGGGCTTCATTCAGGACCACCTCGCACAGCGGTGGAGCCAGGAGCGGATCTGCTCCGGGCTCCGACCGGCCCGCGTCCGGTGCGCGGATGTGCGAGGTGCCTCCGGGAGGCTTCCGCGTCCCACGCCACCGTGTCCCGTGCGGTACCAGGGTGCGCAAAGCCCTGTTCGCCATCCGGTCCGGGGGGTGCCCCGCCATCGGGCGCGCCGCCAGGAGGGAAACCTACTTCGTCACCAGTACGTCTTTGGCATGGATGGTGTCGAAATACTCCCGGACGTGCAGGATCTTGTCGCCGCGCAGCTGGCAGGCGTAGATGATCCGGTTGTCGTAGACCCTGCCGGTGGCGGAGACACCCCGACTCTCGGCTTCCACCACGACCCGGTCGTCCTGTGCCGTGGTGGAGGTGACCTTGAGATCGACGCCGTTCGGCATGGCCTGTCCGACTGTGCCCAGCATCTGGAGGAGCCGGGTTTTGTCGTAGGTGCCGGCGAGGGGGAACTGGTCGGGCCGGCCCGTTATCCACCACTCCGCCTGCTCATCCAGCAGGGCGAACGCCGCCTCCGCGTTCCCCGCGCTGAAGTTCTCGAAGAACCGCAGCACCACCTCGGTGTTGTCGGTGACAGTCATCACACGTACTCCTTGTCGCACGTATTCCTTGCTCGATTTCTGCGGGTGCCGGGGGCCATGCCTCCGTGGGGCCGATCGACCCGTGATGTCCGTCAGTTGACCTTCTTGTCCCGCGCCTCCCAGAACTGGTCCCGCAGGGTGCGGTGGAGGATCTTCCCCGTGGGGTTGCGGGGTATCTTGTCGACGAACTCGAACCGGGTGGGAATCTTGAAGTCGGCGATTCGCCCTCTCAGAAACACCCTGAGTTCTTGCGGGCTTGCCTCCAGCAGGGGGTGAAGGGAGACGAAGGCGTACACCGCCTCCCCCCACCGCTCATCCGGGATGCCGACGACCGCGGCTTCGGCGACGGACGGGTGTGCGTCGAGTGCCTTCTCGATCTCGGCGGGGTAGATGTTCTCCCCCGCCCGGATGATCATGTTCTTGATGCGGTCCTCGATGAAGAGATAACCGGTCTCGTCGAGATGGCCCGCGTCGCCGGTCCGTATCCACTCGTCGCGGACGGTGCTCGCGGTCGCCTCGGGCAAACGCCAGTATTCGACCATGAGCCCCGGCGTCCTGACCCGAACCTCGCCCTTTTCCCCGTGGGGAAGGACGCCGCCCGCCGGATCCGTGATCTTCACCTCGAAGCCCGGGTAGGCGCGTCCGGCGGCTTCCGGCGGGGCCGCGCCCGGACCGTGGTCGGACGGTGGCAGGCACACCACGGTGTTGCCCGTCTCGGTGAGACCGTAGAACTGGACGAAGTCGCAGTCCATCATCTCCATGCAGCGGAGCAACAGTTCCTTCGACATGGGGGAGCCGCCGTACGCCACCTTGCGCAGTGTGACGAAGTCGCCGCCGCTGACCTCGGGATCGGCCAGGAGCAGCCTCAGCATTTGGGGTACGACGCAGGTGGTGGTGACCCCGAGCTCCCTGATGAGAGCCAGCACCTCCTTGCTGGAGAAGGTTCCGAGCGTCACGTTGGTGACGCCGGCGTTGAAACCCTGGGTGGCCCACCAGAGGCCCCCCACATGAGAGGCGGAGATGGCCACAAGGCTGATGTCGTCCGGCTTCCAGTCGACCCAGTCCAATCCGCCGCGGGCCAGCGAATCCCGGACTGCGAAGAAGCTGCGGTGCGCCAGCACGGCTCCCTTGGGCGCTCCCGTGGTCCCGCTGGTGTAGAGCTGGACGATCGGATCGTCCGTGCAGAGGCCGGTCGGCAGCGGGAGCGACCCAGGACCGCCCGACTTCCATTCCTCGAAGGTGATTCCCGAAGGGGCGGAGCCGTCCAGCAGGACCACCGTCCGCAGCCGGGCTGAGACTGTGCGCAGCCGCTCGACAACGCCGAGAAACTCCTCCTCGACGAAGAGCACCGCTGTCTCGGCGTCCTGGAGGATGTACTCGATCTCGTCCGGGGCCAGCCTCCAGTTGACCGGGACCAGGACGGTCCCGCTCTTCGCGCAGGCGAAGAGGATCTCGTAGTAGAGCTCTGATTCCCTCCCGAAGAAGGCGACCCGCTCTCCCTGCCCGAGGCCGGCGTTGCACAGTGCGCGGGCACCCTTGTCGCTCTCGCGGTGCAACTGGCCGTAGGTGACCCGACGGCCGTCACAGATGATCGCGGTCCTCTCCGGCCGGGTGGCCGCGTGGAAGGCCAACGTCGCGCCCAGGGTGTCCAGTTCCAGCAGTTCGGCAGTGTGACCGTCCATCAGTACTCCTTCAGCGGGACCGCCGGCCCCGGGCGTGGTCAACTGGAGGCGATGCCCTGGTAGAACGGGAACTCGTCGTGCACCGTGACCCGGTAGGAGACCGTCGGCTCCGGCTTCTCGGTGTGCAGCGCACGGTGGATCAGACTGCGGTTGTCCCAGACCAGGAGATCGCCCCTGTCGAAGGTCTGCAGGTGAATGCTCTCGTGCGTGAAGGTGCTGTCCAGTTGGCCGCTGGCCTCGAATAGTTCCGTGAGCAGGTCGGCGTCCGGCTGCCCGGGGTTCGCCCGCTCCTCGATCGCCGAGGTAAGGCCCCGACTGACGTACAGCACGGTCTCACCGGTCACCGGGTGTTCGAGGGCCGCGGGATGCCGGACCGGCGGGGTTTCACGCTCGATGTCCGCGAGCACCTCCGAGATCGGCCGGTACACGTCGCTCGGCCTGATCTTGAAGTAGATGCCCGCGGTGTGGACCGCGTTCTTCCCCGCGACCCTCGCCTTGAGATCGTCGGAGAGGGCTTCGTACGCCGCTCCCATGTCGATGAAGTAGGTGCCGCGATTCTTCTTGGGCACGACCTGAGGATAGATGAGGGTCAATCCGAAGGGATTCGGCATGAAGGAGTAGTCCGCATGCCAGAACTTCCCGGTCTGCGGTACGCCGATCTGAGTGTCACTCTTCTTCACGTTCGACGAGACGAATATCTCCTTGTACTCCGGGTGGTGGTACATCGGCTGGTAGTAGGTTTCCACCCTTCCCAGTCGGCGCCCGAAAGAGATGAAGTCGGGGGGTTCGAGATCCTGGTTCTTCAGGATGACGATCTTCTCCGAGTAAACAAGTTTCTTGAGTTCCCGGATCTCCTCCTCGGGGGCGGTGGCCGGATTGAACCCCTCGACGGCGACACCGAGGGAGGCATCCAACTGAGCCGTTATGTCCATGGTGATCCTCCTGGGATTTTGATGACTCGCGATCCGCTTGCGACGTCGCGAGCTGTTCGGTCCAGAACCGATCGGCCCCGAACGGGCAGGCGATTGGAGGGGTGGGCGATGGCCGACTCGGGAGGGGGGCGCAGTGTCGATTCCGGAACAATGGACAGGGCGCTTCATCTGTCAGCCCCGTGGGCATCTCACGCTCCATCCTGCCTGTGGCACTCGGCACTGTAAATCGGCCCCAGGCGGTTTAGGACCCCCTAAATTGACTGAGTCCATCCGCTTTCCCATGTCATGCGAGCAGCATCGATTACCTTCAGTGCATGAACAAGTGCAATGTGTAATCTTGCCGAGGTGGAGTGCTGTCCCTATGATCGCCAACGAGGGATGAGGGGGCGGGAACTCCCGGTTGAGCGCCTCGAGTACTGCCGGCAGCCAAGCGGTCGTGGTCTTTATTTACCTTCGGCTTTGAATTGCTCCGAGTGTCCTGATCGATATCATTCGCCATCTCTAATTCATTCCGTCTGCCCTTTCTTTGATGCTGTTTAAAGAGAAAGTTGACGCAGTGGTGAACCATTCCGGGTCTTCTCCGATGCCCGCCCTCCCGGACAGTGAAATAGCCCTGATCGGATTAGCTTGCCGCCTCCCGTCCGCTTCGAATCCGGCCGAGTTCTGGCAGCTCCTCGAAGAGGGCGTGAGCGCGATCACCGAGGTGCCCGAAGGGCGCTGGGACACGGGATCCGATCGTTCCGCGCCGAGTGGTGTCCGGCACGGTGGGTTCCTGGACGGGATCGGGGACTTCGACCCGGGGTTCTTCGGCATTTCACCGCGCGAGGCCATCGCCATGGATCCTCAACAGCGCCTGATGCTGGAGCTCGGATGGGAGGCCGTCGAAGACGCCGGGATCATCCACGAGACCCTCGAAGAGTCTCGAACCGGAGTCTTCATCGGTGCGGTCCGGGACGACTACGCCACGCTGTCCACCCTCTACCGCGAAGCAGAGAACCGCCACACGCTCACCGGACTGAACCGCGGCATCATCGCGAACCGGATCTCCTACACCCTCGGCCTGCGCGGGCCGAGCCTGACCGTCGACACCGCCCAGTCGTCCTCTCTCATGGCCGTGCACCTCGCCTGCGAGAGCCTGCGGACCGGAGCGTCGGACCTGGCGCTGGCCGGCGGAGTGAACCTCAACCTCGCGGCAGGCAGCACACGGCAGGCCGCCGCCTTCGGTGGCCTCTCCCCGGACGGCCGTTGCTACACCTTCGACGCCAGGGCCAACGGATACGTACGCGGCGAAGGCGGCGCGGTCGTCCTCCTCAAGCCCCTGGCCGCCGCCCTCGCAGACGGCGATCGCGTCTACTGCGTGATCCGGGGCAGCGCGGCGAACAATGACGGGGCCACCGACAGCCTCACCGTGCCCAGCGCCCAGGGGCAAGCGGACGTCGTACGAGCGGCCTGCCACAACGCCGGCGTCGAGCGCGCCGACATCCAGTACGTCGAACTGCACGGCACCGGCACCAGAGTCGGCGACCCTGTCGAAGCGGCCGCGCTCGGCGCGGCACTGGGCGTCGGCCGGCCGGCCGAATCACCCTTGCTGATCGGCTCCGCCAAGACCAACGTCGGCCACCTCGAAGGAGCCGCCGGCATCGTCGGGCTGCTCAAGACCGCGCTGAGCATCAGCCACCGGAAAATCCCCGCGAGCCTCAACTTCGAGATTCCCAACCCCGAGATCGACATGGAAGGGCTGCGGCTGCGGCTGCAACGGCACCAGGGGCCGTGGCCTCAGCCGGACGAACCGCTGACCGCGGGCGTGAGTTCCTTCGGCATGGGCGGGACCAATTGCCATGTCGTACTCTCCGAGCCGTCTTGCGCGATCAGCTCGTCCGGCCCCCACACGCAGGACGAGGGCGGACCGGAGCGAACGCCGGAGCGGACAGCTCCGCGCATGCTGCCCTGGGTGCTGTCCGCCCGCACCGAACCCGCGCTGCGTGCACAGGCACGACGACTCTCCGCGTGGCTTCGCGCCCAACCTGGCCCGGACAGCGCCGACATCGGTTTCTCCCTCGCGGCGACACGGACGGCGTTCGAGCACCGCGCAGCCGTGGTCGGCGACGAACAGGGCGCCCTGCTGCGCGGCCTGGACGCCCTGGCAGACAGCGACCCCGTGGCCGGCCTGCTACGCGGACGCGTCCGGCGCACGGCTGACGGCTCCGCCGGAAGGACCGCGTTCCTGTTCGCCGGCCAGGGCAGCCAGCGCCCCGGGGCCGGACGCGAGCTGTACGCCGCGGTGCCTCGGTTCGCCCAGGCACTGGACGAGATCTGCGCACAGTTGGACGGGCACCTCGACCGGCCGCTGCAGCCCCTGCTGTTCGCCCGCCCGGGCACCCGGGAAGCCGAACTGCTCGACCGGACCAGCTACACCCAACCGGCTCTGTTCGCCCTGGAGACCGCGCTGTTCCGGCTGATGGAGAGCTACGGTCTGGTACCGGACGTCGTGACCGGACACTCGATCGGCGGGCTGTCGGCCGCACATGCCGCCGGGGTGCTCACCCTGCCCGACGCCTGCACCCTCGTCGCCGCCCGCGGCAGGCTGATGCAGGCTGCCCGCGCCGACGGCGCCATGATCGCGGTCCAGGCCACCGAGGCGGAGGTACGGCCGCTCCTGGACACGCAGTACAGCCGAATCCACCTCGCCGCGGTCAACGGACCCTCCGCGGTCGTCCTGTCCGGCGACGCGGACGCCGTCGAGGAGACCGCCGCGCGGTTCGCCGCCCAAGGCCGCAGGACCAGCAGACTGCGAGTCAGCCACGCCTTCCACTCGCCCCATATGGACGGCGCGGTCGAGGAGTTCCGCCGTATCGCCGAGGGCATCTCCTTCCACCCGCCGACGATCTCGTTCATCTCCGACCTCACCGGTCTCCCCGCCGGCGTCGAGCAGCTCTCCTCGCCGGACTACTGGGCCGCGCACATCCGGGAAACCGTCCGATTTCTGGACGTACTCCGCAGCCTTGCCTCGGAGCAGGTCACCACCTGCCTGGAACTAGGGCCGGGCGGAACGCTCAGCGCCCTGGTCCGAGGCGGCCTCGGGGAAGGCGCGCGGCCGGTCCCCACGGCCGTGCCCGTGCTGCGTGACGACCGCCCCGAGCAGGAGGCGCTGACCGCCGCGTTGGCCGAGGCCCATGTACACGGTGCGAGCCCCGACTGGGCCGCCGTGTTCGCCGAGCACCGGCCCGGCAGGGTCGCTCTGCCCACCTACGCGTTCCAGCGCTCGCGCTACTGGCTCGCTGACCGACAGGTGCCGTCGGATGAAGGTCCGGCGACACCGGTCGACGCACCGGTGACCACCATCGTGGCCGAGGGCCGCACCGTCGAGCCGCCTACGGCCGAGCGAGGGCGGAGTGCGCGGGACCTGGTACGCGGTCACACGGCGGCCGTGCTGGGGCATGCGGATCCCGGCAGCATCGATCTGGACACGTCGTTCAAGGATCTCGGGTTCGACTCGCTGGGGTCGGTCGAGTTGCGGGACCGGCTGACCGAAGCCACCGGCCTGCCCCTGGCCGCGACCCTGCTGTTCGACCACCCCACGCCCGCCGCGCTGATCCGCCGTCTGCGGAGCCTCTCCACGGGCGAGGCCGACACAGCGCGAGAGCCACAGCTCGTCGCGATCGTCGGCGACCCGATCGCGATCGTCGGCATGGGCTGCCGTTACCCCGGCGGAGTGGAGTCCCCGGAGGGCCTGTGGCACCTCGTGGAGCAGGGCACTGACGCGATCTCGGAGTTCCCGAACAACCGAGGGTGGGACATCGACGGACTCTACGACCCGGATCCCGACCGGCACGGCACCACCTACACCCGTAGCGGCGGGTTCCTGCACGACGCAGACGGGTTCGACGCGGAGTTCTTCGGGATAAGCCCCCGGGAAGCCACCGCGATGGATCCTCAGCAGCGACTGCTCCTGGAGACTTCCTGGGAAGCACTGGAACGGGCCGGTATCGACCCCGGCACTCTGAGGGGGCGTCAGGTCGGCGTCTACATGGGCGCGATGCCGCAGGACTACGGGCCCCGGCTGCACCAGCGTGCCGAGGGTTTCGAGGGCTACCTGCTCACAGGCAGTACCACCAGCGTGCTCTCCGGCCGGCTCGCTTACACCATGGGCCTCGAAGGGGCGGCGGTCACGGTCGACACCGCCTGCTCCTCCTCGTTGGTCGCCCTCCACATGGCGGTACGCGCGCTGCGCCAGGGCGAGTGCGGTCTTGCGCTGGCCGGAGGCGTCGCTGTCATGTCGGGACCAGGGATGTTCGTGGAGTTCAGCCGGCAGGGGGGACTGGCTCGGGACGGCCGCTGCAAGGCGTTCGCCGACGCCGCCGACGGCACCGCGTGGGCCGAGGGAGCCGGAGTCCTCGTACTCGAACGACTGTCCGATGCCCGCCGTCGTGGCCATCAGGTACTGGCGGTGATCAGAGGCTCCGCCGTCAACCAGGACGGCGCCAGCAACGGATTGACGGCGCCGAGCGGGCAGGCCCAGGAGAAGGTCATCCGACAGGCACTGGCCGACGCCGGCCTCTCGGTCTCGGACATCGACTCGGTCGAGGCGCACGGCACCGGCACCGCCCTGGGAGACCCCATCGAAGCCCGCGCGCTGCTGGCCACCTACGGACGGGACCGGCCGTCCGACCGTCCGCTGCGACTCGGATCACTGAAGTCCAACATCGGCCACGCACAGGCCGCCGCCGGCGTCGGCGGCGTCATCAAGATGGTGATGGCCATGCGGCGGGAAATCCTGCCCCGCACCCTGCACGTCGACCGGCCCACCCGGCATGTGGACTGGTCGGCCGGGGCCGTGTCGCTGTTGACCGAGCCGGTTTCCTGGCCATGGAGCGACCGGCCGCGGCGCGCCGCGGTCTCGTCCTTCGGCATCAGCGGCACCAACGCCCACCTGATCCTGGAACAGGCACCCGCCGACGACCGGGTCGTATCCGACGGCGCGGAGCCGGCACCGGCCGTCACACATACTGCCGCAGTCCCGTGGACGATCTCGGGCCGGGGCGCGACGGCACTACGGGAACAGGCCGAGCGGCTGCGGACATTCGCCGAGACCGCCCCTGCCGCAACGCCGGCCGACGTGGGGCGTGCCTTGGCCACCACCCGGGCGGTGCTCCCGGACCGCGCCGTGATCGTGGCCCACGACCGCGAAGAGTTCCTGGACGGCCTACGGGCCGTCGCCCTGGGCGAGCCGTCGCCCCTGGCCGTGCGTGGCACGGCCATCGGCGACCCGGGCACCGTCTTCGTCTTTCCCGGCCAGGGCTCCCAGTGGACCGGAATGGCGCGGGAACTGCTGGACAGCTCCGAGGTGTTCCGGCGGAGCATGGACGAGTGCGACGCGGCACTCCGGCCCTTCACGCACTGGTCGGCGACCGCCGTTCTGCGCGGCGAGGCCGACAGCCCGTCCCCGGACACGGCCGAGGTCGTCCAGCCCCTGTTGTTCGCCGTCATGGTCTCGCTGGCCGCGCTGTGGCGGTCACGGGGTGTCGAACCCGCCGCGGTCGTGGGCCACTCCCAGGGAGAGATCGCCGCCGCGTACGTCGCCGGAGCGTTGACGCTGGACGACGCGGCCCGCGTGGTCGCGCTGCGCAGCCGGGCCCTGGCCGGAGTGTCCGGCACCGGCGGCATGGTCTCGCTCGCGCTTCCCACCGACGAGACCGAGGCCCGCATCGCCCGATGGCCCGGCCAGATATACGTCGGGGCACTCAACGGCCCCGCGTCCACGGTCGTCTCCGGCGATGCGGCGGCACTCGACGAGCTGCTCGCCTCGTGCAAGGCCGACGGGGTCCGCGCCCGCCGGATCCCCGTGGACTACGCCTCACACTCGCCCTATGTCGAGCCGCTCCACGACCACCTGCTCGATGTGCTCTCACCCATCTCGCCCAGGGCCCCCAAGGTGCCGTTCTTCTCGACCCTCAACGGCACCCGTCTGCCCGAGGAAGCTGCTCTGGACGCCGAGTACTGGTACGGCAACCTGCGCCGTCCCGTCCTCTTCGAACCGGCCACCCGCGGCCTGGTCGAGCAGGGGCACCGGCTGTTCATCGAGGTCAGCCCGCACCCGGTGCTCACCGTCGGCATCCAGGAGACCGTCGAGGACATGAGAGCGGAGGTTGCCGTCACTGATTCGCTCCGGCGCGGTGAGGGCGGTCCCGACCGCTTTCTGCTCTCGCTGGCCCATGCGTGGGTCCACGGCGCGACCGTCGACTGGAAGTCACCGTTCGCCGACGACCCGGCCACACCGGTCGACCTCCCCACGTACGCCTTCCAACGCCGCCGCCACTGGCTGAACGTGCCTGCCTCCGACGGGCAGTCCGAGGCCCTCGGGCTGGAAGCCGCGCGGCACCCGCTCCTGGGCGCCTTCGTGGAGCGTGCCGGAGGTGGTGGGGTTCTGTTCACCGGCCGGCTCTCGCGTGCCACGCAGCCGTGGCTCGCCGACCACGCCGTGGCAGGCACCGTCGTGCTGCCCGGCACCGCCTTCGTCGAACTGGCACTGCACGCCGGTGAGCGGACGGCGTGCGGGCGAATCGAGGACCTCACCCTGGAAGCGCCGCTCCTGCTTCCCGAACACGGCACGGTGGAGATCCAGCTGGAGGTCGGGAGCCCGGACGGAGAGGGACACCGGAGCTTCACCGTCCATGCGCGCGTTCCCGCCGCCACGCTCACCGACGGCCCGGGATGGACACGGCACGCCGAGGGTGTGCTGGCCGAATCCGACGGACGGCTCCGGGACGACGGCACGTTCTCCGCCTGGCCGCCGACCGGTGCTGTGCCGGTGGACATGGCCGAGGTGTACTCCCGCCTCGCCGAGCGGGGATACCACTACGGGCCCGCCTTCCAGGTGCTGACCGGAGTATGGCGCCTCGGCGACGAGATCCATGCCGAGATCGGACTGACCGCCGAGCAGCAGGCAGACGCCGCGCACTACCACCTTCACCCCGCGCTGTTGGACGGCGCGCTGCACGCGCTGCTGCTCGGCGGCCGGTCGACCACGGACGGCATACGGCTGCCCTTCTCCTGGTCGGGAGTGGAGCTGCACGCCGTCGGCGCTTCCGCACTACGGGTACGGCTCTCCCCGGCCGGGGCGGAAACCGCCGCGCTCACCGTCGCCGACCCCACCGGAGCCATCGTGGCACGGGCTGAGTCCGTGCTGTTCAGGCCGATCCAGGCGGACCGCCTGCGCAGTGGCCGGGCCTTCGGCCCCGGCTCGCTGTACGCGACACTGTGGACATCGTTGCAGGCCGAAGCGACGACCACTCGGGCCGTACGGCGTTGGGTGGAACTGGGCACCGGCAGTCTGCGGCCGGCCGGGGTGGACCTGGCGGTGTACCCGGACCTCGTGGCGCTGCGCCAGGCCTTGGACGATGGCCTGCCGTTGCCCGAAACCGTCCTCGCCCCGCTCTTCGACGCGGACGTGCCCGTTCCCTCCGGCCGCCCCACGAGTGACCCGGCTGCGGCGGCTCACACCGCGGCGTGCGACGCCCTGGCACTGGTCCAGGAATGGCTCGCCGACGACCGTCTCGCCGACACACGACTGGTGGTGGTCACCCGCGGCGCCGTCGCCACACGCCGGGGTGAACTCGTCCCGGATCTGTCCCACGCACCGGTGTGGGGCCTGCTGCGCACCGCCCAGTCGGAACATCCCGGACGATTTGTACTGATCGACCTCGACAGCGAGGAGTCCAGCACCGCGGCACTGCCGCTCCTGTCGGCCGCCGGCGAACCGCAGATCGCCGTGCGGCACGGAGCCGGTTTCGTCCCCGGACTGGCCCGCGAGACCTCGGACGGGGCGCTCTCCTTGCCCCCCGACGGTGGGATGTGGCGCCTTGGCACCGTCGGCCGGGGCACAGTGGAGAACCTCGCGCTGCTGGACGACGCGGGCGTCGGCACACCGCTGGCCACGGGCCGGGTCCGTGTGTCCGTGCGGGCGGCGGGGCTGAACTTCCGCGATGTCGTGCTCACCCTCGGCATGGTCGACGACGGTGGCCGGCCCCCCGTGGTCGAAGGAGCCGGCATCGTCGTCGAGGTGGGCGAGGGCGTGAGCGGGATCCGTCCGGGCGACCGCGTGATGGGGCTGTTCCCCGACGGCGTCGGGCCGGTCGTGACCACCGATCACCGCCTGCTCACCCAGGTACCGACCGGCTGGACGTTCGCCCAGGCGGCCACGGCTCCCATCGTCTTCCTCACCGCCTACCACGGCCTCGTCGACCTTGCTGCCATCAAGCCGGGAGAGGCGCTGCTCATCCACGCGGCCACCGGCGGAGTGGGCATGGCCGCCCTGCAACTCGCCCGGCACCTGGGAGCCGAGGTGTACGCGACGGCGAGCTCCGGCAAGCAGGCCACGCTGCGTGCGCTCGGCCTGGACACCCGGCACATCGGCGACTCCCGCACCCTGGCCTTCCTCGACCATTTCCTCGCATCCACGGGCGGGCGTGGAATGGACGTCGTCCTGGACTCGCTCGCCGGTGAATTCGTCAACGCTTCACTCAGGCTTCTGCCCCACGGAGGCCGCTTCCTCGAAATGGGCAAGACCGACGTCCGGGACGCCGAAGAGGTCGCACGAAACCACCCGGGTGTGGTGTACCGGGCGTTCGACCTGATGACCATCGATCCGGAGGACATCCAGCGCATGCTGGCCGGACTCTCCACCCTGTTCGACAGCGGGGTGCTGAAGCCTCTGCCGCTGGCCGCCTGGGACATCCGCCGTGCCCCCGAAGCCTTCCGGCACCTCAGTCAGGCCCGTCATCTCGGCAAGGTCGCCCTGACCATTCCGGCCTCGCTCGATCCGGCCGGGACCGTCCTCATCACAGGCGGAACAGGAGGGCTGGGCAGCCTGCTCGCCCGCCACCTGGTGACTGTCCACGGAGTACGGAGGCTGCTGCTGCTGAGCCGCCGCGGCGCCGCGGCCGACGGCGTGCCGGAGCTGGTGGCCGAACTGGAAAGGCTGGGCGCTCGGACCACAGTGGTGGCATGCGACGCCGCCGATCGCGAGGCGCTCAAGCGTGTGCTCGACGCCGTGCCGGCCCGGCATCCGCTGACAGCCGTGGTACATGCGGCGGGGGTGCTGGACGACACCACCGTGGATTCGATGACGCCTGACCGGCTCACGGCGGTGTTGCGACCGAAGGTGGACGCGGCGTGGAATCTGCACCGGTTGACCCGGGGCGAGGACCTTTCCGCCTTCGTTCTGTTCTCCTCGGTCATCGGTACGCTGGGAGGCGCGGGACAAGCCAACTACGCGGCGGCCAACACCTTCTTGGACGCTCTCGCCCAGCACCGTCACGCCCAGGGACTGCCGGCCGTCTCGCTCGCCTGGGGACTGTGGGCCGAACCGAGCGGAATGACCGGGCATCTGGAACGCGATGACCTCGACCGGATGGCCCGCGCGGGTGTTACCGCGCTCGCGCCCGAACAAGGCCTGGCCCTGTTCGACAGGGCATGGTCGGCGGACCGGCCGTTGTTGGTGGCCGCCGGGTTCGCTCCCGCGGCTCTGCGTGCCCGGTCGGCCTCGGGAAGTCTGCCGGCGGTTCTCCGGGACATCGCCGGAACCCCCAAAAGGCCCGCCGCAGGCGTCACCCCCGCCACGATGGGTACCACCCTCGCGGAGCAGTTGGCGGGGCTCGCCGACGCCGACGCGGATCGCCTGCTGCTGGACGTGGTGCGAGGCGAGGCCGCTATGGTCCTCGGCCATGGCGGACCGGACGCCGTGGCACCCCGGCACACCTTCAAGGACATCGGTTTCGACTCCCTCACCGCGGTTGAGCTGCGCAACCGCCTGAGCGTTCGCGGAGGACTGCGGCTGCCTGCCGGACTGATCTTCGACCACCCCACCCCACAGGCCCTGGCCGAACACCTGCGGTCCCGGATGCTCCACAACCCCGACACCGCCGCCCCCGCCGCCGTGCAGGCGGCGGCCCCGCAGGACGAACCCGTCGCCATCATCGCGATGAGCTGTCGCTACCCCGGCGGAGTGGAGTCCCCTGAAGATCTTTGGAGCCTGCTCAGTGAGGGCACCGACGCCATCGGTGACTTCCCCGCCGACCGGGGCTGGGACCTCGACCGGCTCTACGACGAGGATCCCAGTCGGCCCGGCACCGCCTACACCCGCAACGGTGGCTTCCTGCCCGCTCCCGGCGACTTCGACCCCGACTTCTTCGGCATGAGCCCCCGTGAGGCACTCGCCACCGATCCGCAGCAGCGCCTGCTGCTGGAGCTGGCCTGGGAGGCCGTTGAGCAGGCCGGCATCAGACCCGGCACTCTGCGCGGAAGCCGGACCGGAGTCTTCACCGGCGTCATCCACCACGACTACGCCGCGCGACTGCGTCACGTACAGAGCGATCTGGAGGGCTACCTGCTGGCAGGCAACCAGGCCAGCGTGGCCTCCGGACGGATCTCGTACACACTCGGCTTCGAGGGCCCGGCCATCACAGTGGACACCGCCTGCTCGTCGTCGCTGGTCGCCGTGCATCTGGCCACCAAGGCGCTGCGTGGTGGGGAATGCTCCCTGGCCCTGGCCGGCGGCGCCACTGTGATGGCTTCTCCGCATCTGCTGACCGAGTTCAGCCGCCAGCGCGGGCTGTCCGCCGACGGGCGGTGCAAGGCATTCGCGGCCGGCGCGGACGGCACCGGCTTCGGAGAAGGTGCCGGCCTGCTGCTGTTGGAGCGGCTCTCCGACGCCCGGCGCAACGGGCATCCGGTGCTGGCTGTCATCCGCGGCAGCGCCGTCAACCAGGACGGCGCCAGCAACGGCCTGACCGCACCGAACGGCCCTTCGCAACAGCGGGTCATCCGGCAGGCCCTCGATGACGCGCGGCTCACTCCCACCGACATCGACGCGGTCGAGGCGCACGGTACCGGTACGGCCCTCGGCGACCCCATCGAGGCCGAGGCACTGACCGCCGTCTACGGTCCGCTGCGGCCGGCGGGGGCTCCACTTCGGATCGGAACGGTGAAGTCGAACATCGGCCACACCCAGGCCGCCGCCGGGGTGGCCGGGGTGATCAAGATGGTGCAGGCCATGCGGCACGGCGCGCTGCCGAAGTCCCTGCACGCCGACCAGCCCTCACCCCGCATCGACTGGTCGTCCGGCGCCCTGTCACTGCTGACGGAACAGGTGCCGTGGCCACAGAGGGACCGGCCACGCCGGGCGGGGGTGTCGTCCTTCGGCATCAGCGGCACCAACGCCCATATGGTGCTGGAAGAGGCCGTGGCCGAGGCCCGGCCCACCGGCACCGAAGGGGCGGACCCGCCGTCGGCCGACGCCGTGCTGCCCTACGTCATCTCCGCGGCCGGTGACTCGGCCCTGTCGGCGCAGGCCGGCAGATTGGCCGGGCATCTCAAGGCGAACCCCGGACTCGGGCTCGCCGACCTCGCGCACTCCCTGGCCACTTCCCGGACCGTCTTCGACCACCGGGCCATCGTGGTGGCCGGGGATCGTGATGAACTGACGCACCAGCTCGAAACACTCGCGGCAGGCAGCCCCGGCGAAGCGACGGTGCTCGGCGGGCCTGCGGAACGCGGCCGGACGGCATTCCTCTTCACCGGTCAGGGAAGCCAGTATCCCGGCATGGGCCATGACCTGTACGAAGCCTTCCCGGTCTTCGCCCGCAGCCTCGACGAGGTCTGCGCGCAGTTCGACAAGCACCTCGACCGGCCGCTGCGGGACGTACTGTTCGCCGAGCCCGGTTCGGCCGCCGCGGCGCGGCTCGACCGGACCGTTCACGCCCAGGCCGCCCTGTTCGCACTCGAAACGGCGTTGTTCCGGCTCGTGGAATCCTGGGGTCTCGAACCGGACCACTTGATGGGCCACTCCGTCGGAGAACTGGCGGCGGCGCACGCAGCCGGTGTGCTCGACCTGGCGGACGCCTGCACGCTTGTCGCGGCCCGGGGCCGGCTCATGGAGAGCGCCCGGGACGACGGAGCCATGGTCGCCGTCCAGGCCACCGAGGCGGAGATGCTGCCGCTGCTGGCGGGGCAGGAACACGCGATCGCCATCGCCGCTGTGAACGGCCCCGACTCGGTGGTGATCTCCGGCGATGCGGAAACCGTCGCCCGGATCGCTGACCACTGGAGGTCACGGCGCCGCAGGACCACCGCGCTGCGGGTCAGCCACGCCTTCCACTCCCCTCATATGGACACCGCCCTCGACGAGTTCACCCGCCTCGCGGAAACGCTGACCTTCCGGCCCCCCACGATTCCCGTCGTCTCCAACCTCACCGGCCGAGCGGCGACCACGGAAGAACTGCGCACGCCCGACTACTGGGCCCAGCACATCCGTCGAACCGTCCGCTTCGCCGACGGCATCGGCCATCTGAGTCTCCTGGGCGTCACCGACTACCTGGAAATCGGGCCCGACTCCGTGCTCACCGCGTTGGCGCACGACTGCCTCGCCACCCAGCCGGCGCCACGCGAGCCGGAGCTGGTCCCGCTCCTGCGCCGCGATCGATCCGGCATCCGCACGACCCTGACCGCACTCGCCCACGCCGTCGCCCGTGGCACCGAGCCGAACTGGGCCGGCGTTCTCGGCACCGCGCCACAGCGAGTGGAGTTGCCCACCTACGCCTTCCAGCGCCGCCGCTTCTGGCTGGAGGAGTCGGCACCAGTAGGGATTCCGACGGACGGTTCGGCCCACCCGCTGCTCGGCGCTCCGCTCGAACTCGCGGAGGGCGGGCTTGTGTATACGGGCCGGATCTCGTTGCGTACCCACCCGTGGTTGGCCGACCACGAGGTCGACGGTGCCGTGTTGCTGCCCGGAGCCGCTTTCGCCGAACTGGCACTCCACGCGGGTGGCCGCAACGGATGCGACCGTGTCGAGGAACTCACCATCGACACGCCGCTGCTGCTTCCTTCGCACGGCGCGGTCCGGCTGCAGGTCACCGTGGAAGGTCCGGACGCCACAGGACAGCGGTCCATCACCGTCCACTCACGGCCGGATGAACCCGGGACCGCGTCGCAGTGGGCCCGGCACGCCACAGGCGTCCTGGCACCCGGAGCGGCGGTCCCGGAAATGGGCCTGGACGCCGAATGGCCCCCTGCCGCCGCGACACCTCTGGATGTGACGGGCCAGTACGACGAAGGCTTCACCGATCGCGGCTACCACTACGGACCCGCCTTCCAGGGCTTGACCGCCGCCTGGCGCTGCGACGACGCGATCTACGCCGAGGTCAGTCTGCCGGAGGCGGCCGACCGTGCCTCCTACGGCCTGCACCCCGTGCTGCTGGACTCGGCCTTGCACACTCTCCTGCTGACGGAGGGGATGGACCGTTCGGAACCCCTGGGGCGAGCCCGGTTGCCGTTCGAATGGAACGGGCTGACCCTGCACACGACCTCCGCCACCGCCCTTCGCGTGAGGCTGCGGGCCACCGGCCGCGACACCGTCGCCCTCGACCTCGCCGACCACACGGGCACACCGGTGGCCCGAGTCGAGTCTCTGCTGTTGCGCAGCCTCCCGCCGGGACGGACCGGTGCCGACGCCGCCGGTACCGGGCAAGGGCTGTTCACGGTGGAGTGGACCGGACTTCCACTGCCGCAGACCCCTCCGTCGGGCCGGTGGGATCTGGTCGGCAGCGACCCGTTGGGCTTGCACACGACGCTCGGTATCGCCGGCGTCCATCCTGACCTGACCGGCCTCGGGTACGCGATCGAGGTCGGCGAACCCGTCCCCGACGGCGTGCTGATGACGGTCCTGCCCGACCGCGCGGCCACGGACGTGCCGGCGAGCGCGCAAGCAGCGGTCCGCCGAACCCTCGGCGTAATCCAACAGTGGCTCGCCGACGAGCAGTTCGCCGAGTCCCGGCTGGTGGTGATGACCCGTGGAGCGGTCACCACGGGTCCGACGGACAGCGGATCCGACTGCGTCACCGCCCCCTTGTGGGGGCTGGTGCGCACGGCCGAGGCGGAGAACCCTGGCCGTTTCGTGCTCATCGACCTCGATGACAAGGAACAATCCCGCCGCGCGGTCGCAGCGGCCCTGGCCGGCGGCGAGACCCAGATCGCGATACGCGACGGCAGACTGTACGTGCCTCGGCTGGCCCGCTCGACGGACACAGCAGCACAAGGGGTCTTGGACGCTGCGGCTTTCGGGCCTGATTCAACGGTCCTGATCACAGGTGGCACCGGCGCACTCGGGGGCCTGGTGGCACGGCACCTGGCAACCCGGTACGGAGTGCGGCGGCTGGTGCTGGCCAGTCGCCGCGGCCCGGCGGCGGAAGGCGCCGCGGAGCTGGAGGCCGACCTCGCCGGCCTGGGTGCGCACGCGACGGTCGTCGTCTGCGACACCGGTGACCGCGAAGCGCTGGCCGCTGTCATCGCCGCACACTCCCCGACCGCTGTGGTACACGCGGCCGGGCTGGTGGATGACGGCACAGTGCAGTCCCTGACTCCTGAGCGGATGACAGCGGTGATGCATCCCAAGGCCACCGCGTCGTGGCATCTGCATGAGCTCACCAAGGGCGCCGGACTGTCCGCGTTCGTCCTGTTCTCCTCGCTCTCGGCTCTGACCGGGAACCCCGGACAGGCCAACTACGCTGCGGCCAACGCCTTCCTGGACGCCCTGGCTCAGCACCGACGCGCCCAGGGCCTGCCGGCGATCTCGCTTGGCTGGGGGGCGTGGGCCGGGGTCGGTGGTATGGCCGACGCGCTCGGTGTCACCGATCTCAGCCGGCTTTCCCGGACCGGTATCGCGCCGCTCTCCGCCGACGAGGGCCTTGCCCTCTTCGACAAGGCGCTCACCACCGACCGTTCTCATCTGGCGGTCGCCAAGTTGGACCTCGCCGCCGTTCGAACAGGGGACACCGGCACCCTTCCGTTGTTCACCGAGTTGGTGGCGGACGCCCCGGGGAAGCGCAACGCCGCAAACCCGCGGAAGCAGCATCAACCCCTGGCCCGGCGGCTGTCCGGACTGGCCGGCGAGGCGCTCGACCAGGCCCTCCTGGACTTTGTGAGGTCCCAGGTGGCTTCCGTTCTCGGCCATGCCTCAGCGGAGGATGTCGAGCCCGGACGGGACTTCATCGGCATGGGCCTCGATTCCCTGGGCGCTGTCCAACTGCGCGAGCGCCTGAGCAAGGCCATTGGGCTGCGGCTGCCGACGGCCCTGCTCTTCGATCACCCGACCGCCACTGAGTTGTCGGGACAGCTGCGAAGCAGGCTGGGGTTGGGTACTGCCTCCTCCGGCCATGTGAAGGTCCCCGGTGAAGCCCGCCCGAAGCACTAGTCGCCGAAGCGAACCGCCGCCCCGTCAGCACGCCCTCCGGAACGAGGAGTAGAGATGAGTTCACAGCCCCCTCCCACGGTTGTTGCCGACCAGGGAAGCGTGGTTCACGAAAATGATGCGGAGCTCCTCGAAAAGGTACTCGTTCCGTACAAGCCGAACTGTCGGTACTTGAAATCGGCAGAGCTGTCAGTGGCCACGGAAAGCGGCGGAGATGCCATCTCAAGCATTCGTTGCGCATTCGAAATACCCGAGTCCTGTTATATCGATGACACCGGTCACTTCAACGCGGTTGAGTTCAATATCTGCTACAACCAGATGGTGTACTACATTCTTGCCAAGTCGGTGAAGGAAGGGGTGGCTGAGCCTTTCGACAGCTGGACGATGGAGCAGTTCTGGGAGCGTCAGCTTCCGGACATGTTCATCATCGACTATCTGCACAGCAGCTTCCGGCGCCGAATGAACGGAAAGAGATTTTGGGGGGAACTGAAGATAGTTGGAACCTCGCAGTGGGAGGGCATCGAAGAAGGCCCTTGGATTCTTATCGACACCACCTGTAGATTCTGGGAGGAGTCCGGTGGAAAAAGTCAGGGAAAAGCTCGGCTCGCCATCATGAATCCGCCACCGGGGAAGTTCGGGGAGTAGGAGCAACTTGAATCAGCGCAGCACGGCGCTGGTACCTCACATCCTTCCACAACGGGCGAGCGCTTCCCTTGTGTTCGGCCGCGCCCGGACCGCGAGGCATGGAGCCACCCTCGACGCGGTCACGGTGTGCGCTTTGCCCGGCATGAAAGGAGCTTGATAAGACTGGACTTGCTTGAGATGGGTCAGGAGGTGAATTCTGCGAGTGTTCCCCGAACCCTGGCATGAACACCGGCGGTTCCTCGACCAGCGCTGCTGCAGTCGGCCTGCCATTGGCCGCCGACCACGACTTCGTCACGGTGCCCTCCCGGGTGGGCCTGCCGAACAACCTCGCCACTGACGACTGCGCGCCGCCGTCGTGGACCGATCGACCGCCGGAGTCGCCCGACTAACGGAATTCCGCGGCGAGCTCGGCGGCCTCGCTCCGATTCACGAGTCCCGCCGGGCTGCTCCTGGAGGAGTTGGTGCACGGCGGCCCCGACCCCGATGACACCAGTGTGCCGCGCTCGACTCACCCCCGAGCCATGATCCACCGAGTCCCAATCCTGACGTAGTGCGCTGAGCGCCTGCGCAGCCGGTCACGCCACACCGCCGGGAGCCAGGGTCGTCATCGCGGCTTCCTCATGCACGGTGACGGCCCGTCAGTCATCCACCTCACGGAAGGCCCGTCATGCTGAAAATTGCGGACACGCTGTACGAGTGGTGCCGTGCGGCCCGTCCTTTCGCTCTCGCCACCATTGTCGGTGTCAGAGGCAGTGCACCCCTGCCGATCGGAACCGCGCTGGCTTTGGATGCGGAGGGCAATGCGATCGGCGACTGCGTCGAAGAGGCCGTGCACAAACTGTGCCGACGCGTCCTTGTGCGCAAAGAGCCACCTGCCCGCGCCAGCTTCGACTGCGCGAATTCGGATGCCTCGGCTGTCGGTCGGGCCTGTGGCGGGGAGGTCGATGTGCTGGTGCAGCGTGTGGACCCTGTTGCGGAGCCGCAGCTCGTTGCCGCGCTCGGTGCCGTGGCTGCGGGGCGGGATGTGGCTGTGGCTGTGGCTCACGTGGTCGACGGTCCTGGTGAGTTGGTCGGCCGTATGCTTCATGTCCCAGGTGAGGGGGCTGCTGAGGGCACTCTGGGCGAGCGGAACATGGACCGGGCGGTCGTGGCTCGTGCCCTTGGGGTCCTGCGGGCGGGCCGTACCGAGCGGGTCGAGGTCGGTGGTGAGGCGGGAGTTGCCGGGGTCCCGGGGAGCGGCACTGGTGGGCGGCGGTTGACGGTCGTGGTTCATGCCCGGGTGTCCCGTCCTCGTATGCTGATCTTCGGTGCCACCGATTTCACCGGGACCCTCAGCAGGGCGGGCAGCTTCCTCGGCTACCGGGTGACGGTATGTGACGCCCGTCCGGTCTCTGCCACTGTGGCCCGTTCTCTGCACGCCGACGAGGTCGTGACCGATTGGCCGCATCGTTATCTGGCGTCGACCGGTGTCGATCCGCGTACCGCTGTGTGTGTGCTGACCCATGACGCGAAGTTCGATGTTCCGTTGCTGCGTCTGGCGTTGGCGCTTCCGGTCGGTTATGTGGGTGTGATGGGTTCGCGGGGTACGCATCGACGGCGTCTCGATCTGCTGCGGGAGGCGGGTGTTCCCGAGGATCAGGTGGCTCGTCTGTGTGTTCCGATCGGTCTGGATCTCGGTGCTCTTACTCCCGAGGAGACGGCGGTGTTCATTACGGCGGAGATCATCGCGCGAGCCAACCACGGCACCGCTCGGTCCTTGTCGTGGGGCAGCGGCCTGATCCACCACGCGGTCGGCGCGAACGGCTGCCAGGCAGCTCCGGAAGCGGTCCCGCACCCGGAACGACCGACGCGGACCGGCCCGGTGGAGAAAATCATCGACACGATGCTCGGCGGTGTCGACGGCGAACCGTCGCACGGCCCCGGCCACAGCCGGTTGGGGGCCGAGCCTGCTGCAGGTGACAACCTCGCCAACGGTGTGGTTGCCACACTTGCCGGCCGCGGTGTGCGTACCCGTGCTGCGGCCGGAACCCTCGCCGTCCTGGGGGCGGTCGGTTCGCCCAGATGCGACGGCAGGACGCCAGAGCCGGAGGAGCTTGTGTCGTCGCGGACCTCGGAGGCGGCGGCGGAGGCGCTCGGTCGGTGGACGACGGGCCTCTTGCCACGTACGGCGGATCAGGCGGTCCGCGCCCAGGCCGGTCGTTTCGACTCTCAACCCAATGGGCACGCCAAGGCCGAACACGATGTGGCGAAGTTGCTGAGCCGAGCCGAACGCCGGGTCGCGAGGCTGGTCGGCCTCGGGCAGACCAACCGGGAGATAGCCGGTAATCTACATATCACCGTGAGCACCGTGAGTCAGCATCTCACGCGAATCTATCGCAAACTCGGCGTTCAGACCCGGGCGGAGCTGGCCAAACGCGTCGCAAACATTGACCCCCGATGAGTAGCACGGGGACCAGACGTCTCATCATTATACGCATCCCTGACCTCGCCCAACTGCCTTCGCCAGGTTCCGAATAGGGTGGGATCACGAGTAAATCTGATACAGCTGAGCATTTCTGACGGCTATTCCGTTCTTTCCCTTTCTGGATCGCGGGCGATCTCCTTCTGCAGCCCTCGAAGCCGTCCACGCGTAGAAGAGCACGACGCCGTGACGGCGTACGTACCCGACCCGGCCAGGCCCGGGAGGACGATGCTCCGACTCGTCGTCTCACTGTCGGTCTGTCAGAGAAGCGAGGTTCATGATGGCTGCGGCAAACGAGCGGATCGTCGAGGCATTGCGGGCCTCGGTGGCCGAGACGCAGCGACTCCGTCGCGAAAACCAGCAGTTGCTCTCGGCCTCGGCGGAACCCGTGGCGATCGTGGGTATGGGGTGCCGTTTTCCCGGGGGCGTGGGCTCTCCGGAGGAGCTGTGGGAATTGGTGGCTTCTGGAGCGGACGCCGTGGGGCCGTTTCCGGCGGACCGGGGATGGGATCTGGAGAGGTTGTACGACCCAGATCCGGACCGACCGGGGTCGTTCTATGTGCGCGCCGGAGGGTTTTTGTACGACGCTGGGGACTTCGACGCGGGATTCTTCAGGATTTCACCGCGGGAGGCTTCGGCGATGGACCCGGAGCAGCGGCTCCTGCTGGAGGTGTCCTGGGAGGCGCTGGAGCACGCGGGTATCGATCCGACGTCCCTGAAGGGCAGCGACACCGCGGTGTTCGTCGGTACGGCCGGCGGTGAGCACATCGCGGAAGGAGCGCGGTCCCCGGAAGACATCGACGGCTACACGATGCTCGGCCAGTCCGGCAGTGTCGCTTCGGGCCGAGTGGCGTACGCCCTGGGCCTGGAGGGGCCGGCGGTGACCGTGGACACGGCGTGCTCGTCGTCGTTGGTGGCGCTGCACCTGGCGGTGCAGGCACTGCGGGCAGGTGAGTGCTCACTCGCGCTCGCCGGCGGGGCCACCGTCCTGTCGTCCCCCGCCATATGGCTGGCGTTCTGTCAGCAGCGAGGGCTGTCGGAGGACGGCCGGTGCAAGGCATTCGCCGCCGCCGCGGACGGGTTCGGTCCGGCGGAGGGGGTGGGAGTGCTGTTGGTGGAGCGGTTGTCGGACGCGCGTCGCCATGGTCACCGGGTGCTGGCGGTGGTGCGGGGTTCGGCGGTCAACCAGGACGGGGCGTCCAACGGGTTGATGGCGCCGAACGGTCCGTCGCAGCAGAGGGTGATCCGCCGAGCGCTGGCCAACGCGAGACTGACGGTGAACGACATCGACGTGGTGGAGGCACACGGTACGGGCACCAGGCTCGGTGACCCGATCGAGGCGCAGGCTCTGCTGGCGACGTACGGGCAGCGGACAGGTGGGCCGATACTGCTCGGTTCGGTGAAGTCGAACATCGGTCACACCGCTGCGGCGTCGGGCGTCGCGGGTGTGATCAAGATGGTGATGGCACTCGGACACGGTGTCGTGCCGCCGACATTGCATGTGGACGAGCCGTCGCGCGAGGTGGACTGGTCCGCGGGGGCGGTGCGGCTGGTGACCGAAGCCGTCCCGTGGCCGAGCGGCGAGCGCCCGGGCCGCGCCGCGATCTCCGCCTTCGGCATGAGCGGTACCAACGCCCATCTCATCGTCGAACAAGCCCCGGAGACGGACGGAGTGATCCTCCGCACGAGCGGTGACGCGCAGGCCGGCCCGTCGGGCGGTCTCGCCGCCGATGGCTTCGGCGGACTCGTGCCGTGGGTCGTGTCGGGGCATTCGCCGGCCGCGTTGCGGGCTCAGGCGGGACGGCTCGCCGGATTCGTGGAGCGACAGCCCGAGCTGGACCTGACCGGCATCGGATACGCGCTCGCGCGGCATCGTACGGCATTCGAACACCGCGCGGTGGTGCTGGCCAGGAGCCGGGCGGAGGCGCTTGCGGGGCTACGGGCTCTGGAGGCGGGGGAACCCGCGGCCAACCTGGTGTCCGGCACAGCGGCCGGTGGCGCGGGGACAGTGCTGGTCTTCCCGGGGCAGGGCTCCCAGTGGGAGGGCATGGGACAGGCACTGCTGAAGTCCGCTCCGGTGTTCGCGGCATCGATAGCGGCCTGTGAACGTGCGCTGGCACCCCATGTGCGGTGGTCCCTGGAAGCGGTGCTGCGCGGAGAGGACGGAGCACCGTCGCTGGCGCGGGTCGATGTGGTGCAGCCCGCCCTGTGGGCGGTGATGGTGTCGCTGGCAGAGGTCTGGCGCCACTACGGAGTGGTGCCGATGGCGGTGGTGGGGCACTCACAGGGTGAGATCGCCGCAGCCTGCGTGGCGGGGGCGCTCAGTCTTGAGGACGCGGCACGGGTGGTGGCGCTGCGGAGCCAGGCTTTGGTGGAGCTGGCCGGTGCGGGAGCGATGGCGTCGGTGATGGCGGGCCGGGCGGAAGTGGAGAAGCGGCTGGCGGCGTGGGGCGGACGGATCTCGGCAGCCGCAGTGAACGGACCGGCGCTGACCGTTGTGTCCGGGGAAGGACAGGCCGTACGGGAACTGACGGCCCGCCTGGAGGCCGAGGGCATTCGGGCCCGGCTGATCCCGGTGGACTACGGCGCGCATTCGAAACAGGTCGAGACGGTCGCCGGGCGGCTCAGGGAGACGCTGGCCGCAGTGGCTCCGCGCTCGGGAGAAGTGGTGTTCTGCTCGACCGTGACGGGCGGGGTGCTGGACACCTCGGAGTTGGACGCGGAGTACTGGTGCCGGAACCTGCGTGAGACCGTGGAGTTCCAACGTGCCACCGAGACCATGCTGGAGCATGGGTACGGAGTGTTCGTCGAGGTCAGTCCACATCCCGTGCTGAGCCTGGCCGTCGCGCAGACGGCGGAGGCGACGACGGGCGACGCAGCCGTGGTGGAGTCGTTGCGCCGCGGTCAGAACGACACCGAGCAGCTTCTGTTCGGGTTGGCACAGGCGTACGTCCACGGAGTGACGCCCGACTGGGAAGCGGTGTTCCCCGGCAACCATCCCAGCGCCCCGGCCGATCTGCCGACCTACGCGTTCCAACATGAGCGCTACTGGTCCGCGGACAGCGCGCGGGCATCGGCCGGGGATCCGACCGGTCTGGGCCTCGTCGCGACGGACCATCCGTTCCTGGGCGCCGCGGTGGAGATCGCGGAGTCGGGTGAGACGCTCCTGACCGGACGGCTCTCGCCGCGGACTCATTCATGGCTGGCCGACCACTCGATGGCCGGTGTGGTGCTGTTGTCCGGTGCGGCGTTCGTGGAACTGGTGGTGCGGGCAGGCGACGAAGTGGGTTGTCCACTGGTCGAGGAACTGACGTCAGAGGCACCGCTGGTGCTGCCCGAGCGGGGCGGCGTACAAGTGCAGGTGCGCGTCGGGACGGCACAGGACTCCGGGCAGCGGCCTGTGAGTGTGTACGCACGGCCGGACGACGCGGTGGCCGGGCAACCCTGGACTCGGCATGCGACCGGAACGTTGCTGGCCGCCGGGACCGGCTCGGCGGACCGACCCCCGGTGGATGAGCCGGGCCGATGGCCGCCGGCCGACGCCCGGGCTGTGGACATCGAGCACTACTACGACGACGCCGCCGAACGCGGACACGGATTCGGTCCCGCGCTCCGTGGACTGCGTGCCGTATGGCGGCGAGGTGAGGAGGTTCTGGCCGAGGTCGAAGTGCCGGCCGAGCGACGCGACGAGGCGGCACGGTTCGGTCTGCATCCGGCCCTGCTGGAAGCGGTCGTCCAGGCGGCGTCCTTCACCGGCGCCGTGGGGGACGAGCTGTTGCTGCCGTCGTCCTGGCACGGGGTGTCGCTGCACGCGGAGGGGGCCACATTCCTGCGTGTCCGGGCCAGGCGGATCCGCGACCGGGCCGTCGAGATCGACATGACGGACAGCGCGGGCCGACCGGTGGCCTCCGTACGGTCGCTGGTCATGCGGGATGTCGACGCCACCCGGTTGGCGGAGGCATCAGATCCCGCCGAGCGGCTGATGTTCCACGTCGACTGGCAGCCGCTGCCCCCCGCCGGGCTACCGCGGTCCCCCCAGGGATGGGCCGTGGTCGGCGCCGAGGACACCTCCCTTCGCACGACGGCCGACCGGACAGCGGCCTGTGCGCCGGTCTTCGCCGATCTGGAGACCCTGCGCGAGGCGGCCGCCGCCGGCCGAGCGCGCGCTGACGTGGTCGTCGTCCGGTGCACCGCTTCTCTCGGGAACGACCTCGGGGACAGCGCGTCCGATACGGCCCGCCACATGCTCGAGCTGCTCCAGGAGTGGCTCGGGGACGAGACGCGGGGAGCGTCCCGGCTGGTGGTGCTCACCGAAGGAGCAGTGGCCGCAGGGCCGGGCGAGGATGTCACCGACCTGGCCGCGGCTCCTGTGTGGGGGATGGTCAGGACGGCTGAAACGGAACACCCGGATCGGTTCACCCTGATCGACGTGGACAGTACACCGGCATCGTTGGAGGCGCTGCCCGCCGCGATCGCCGCGGCAGAGGCCGGCGAACCGCAACTCGCGATCCGGCAGGGTGGCATCCTGGTTCCCCGGCTGGCGCGAGGTGGTGCGCCCCGGTGGCTGGTGCCGCCGGGAGCGCGAGACTGGCAGTTGGACACCGCACGGGACGGCGTGTCCGACGCCCCCGGCTTCAGGGCGTCCACCGCCGCGACCGTACCTCTGGAAACCGGCCGGCTGCGCCTTGACCTACGTGCCGCCGGGTTGACCGCGCCCCATGTGCGGCCGACGCGGGACACACACAGCGGGGAGCGGGAGACACCCTTCGTCAGCCCGCTACCGGTGGGCCAGGAAGCCGCCGGAGTGGTCGTGGAGGTCGGCGCCGGCGTATCGGACATCGCCGTGGGCGACAGGGTGATGGGATATGTCACGGACGGCATCGGACCGGCTGCCGTGGCCGACCACCGGGCGATGGTCCGGATGCCGGCCGACTGGTCGTTCACGGAGGCGGCAGCGGTCCCGACCACCTTCCTGACGGCCTACTACGGCCTGGTCGACCTCGCGGCTCTGCGACCGGGTGAGGCAGTACTGATCCACCGGGCCGCCGACGGCGTGGGCATGGCCGCGGTGCGGCTCGCCCAGGGCCTCGGCGCCGAGGTGTACGGCACCGCGCCTCGAGAGCAGTGGGACATCCTGCGCGCACTCGGTCTGGACGAGGAGCACATCTTCTCCTCGGGCGAAGACGGCTTCGTAGCCCGGTTCCTCGCCTCGACCGGAGGCCGGGGAGTGGATCTGGTACTCCGTCCGTCGCCGGCGGACCCGGAGGACATCTCGCCGCGTCTGTTGCCGCGCGGCGGTCGGCTCCTGGAGATCGGCAGGGCTGATGTCCGCGATCCTGACCAGGTCGCCGGGCATCGCCCTGAAGTCCGGTACCAGGCCTACGACCTCGGACCGGTCGGCCCGGAGCACGCCGGACGGATGCTCACCGAGATCCTGGACCTGCTCGGACCGGGCACGCCACAACAGCTGCCGGTCACCGCCTGGGACGTACGGCGGGCACCCGAAGCCCTCCGTTCCATCGATGAGACCAGCTCTGCCGCCAAGATCGTGCTGACCCTGCCCCCGGCGCTCGACCCACGTGGGACGGTGCTGGTGACCGGAGGCACCGGCACCCTCGGGCGCATGGTGGCCCGGCAGTTGGTGACGGCGTACAGGATCCGCCATCTGGTGCTCACCAGCCGGAACGGCCCCGAGGCACCGGGGGCCGCGGAACTGTGCGCGGAACTGGCCGAGTTGGGCGCGCATGCCACGGTGACCGCCTGTGACACGGCCGACCGCGAGGCGTTGGCGGCCGTACTCGCCGGGATTCCCGTGGAGCGGCCGCTGACCGGGGTGGTGCATGTCGCGGGGGCACTCGACGAAGGCGCCCTCGAAACGCTGACCCCGCGGCAGCTCGCACGGGTGATGGCACCGAAAGTCCGGGGGGCATGGAACCTGCACGAACTCACCCGTGGGCAGAACATCGCCATGTTCGCGATGTTCTCCTCGGCCTCCGCTGTGCTCGGTTCCGTGGGCGGGGCAGCCTGTGCCGCGGCCAACGCCTTCCTGGACGCGCTGGCACACCACCGACGGGCCCGCGGGCTGCCCGCCACTTCCATGGCGTGGGGACCGTGGGAGCAGGTCCCATGTCCGACCTCCCCCGTGAGCAATGCCGACAGGGCCGAGACCGGTCGCCCGGGATGCCTGGCGATGTCACCGCGGGACGGGCTCGCCCTCTTCGACGCCGCGTTCCGCAGTGGGCAGCCGCTGCTTGTCCCGGTCGCCCTGGACTTCGGCGTGCCCCCGGTCGGGACCAGGCCGCCGTCCATGCTTCGGGGGCTTGTCCGGGCCCCGGCACGACGCTCGGCGCAGGCGAGCGCGACCGACAGCGTCCCCTCGCTCGCCCGGAACCTGGAAGGGCTCTCGCCGAGGGAACAGCACCGCGCGGTTGTGGAGTTGGTCCGTACCCATGCGGCCGTCGTGCTGGGGCACGAGCACGTGCCGGAGACAGCGCGTGCCGATGCGGACGCCCTCCCGGAGCACGGCGCCCCCGCAACCATCGGCGTCGACCGGCGCTTCTCGGACCTCGGTTTCGATTCCGTCACCGGAGTGGAGTTCCGCAACCGCCTCGGTGCCCTCACTGGTCTGCGGCTGGCCCCCACCCTGGTGTTCGACCATCCCACCCTCGCGGAGCTCGCCGCCTTCCTGCTCGGCGAACTGCGCGGGAGCGGACAGGGCGCCGCGAGCGGCTCGCCCGCTGTGGACTTCCCCGCCGAGACACGCCTCGCCGACGACATCCGTCCCGCGAGCGAGGTCCGTCAAGTCGTCGAAGACCCCCGCGAGGTGCTGCTCACCGGTGCCACTGGCTTCCTCGGTGCGTTTCTGCTGCGTGATCTGATGCGGACGACCCGGGCCCGGGTGCACTGTCTGATACGTGCCCGAGACGAGGCAGACGCGCTGGTGCGGCTGCGGGCCAATCTGGAGTGGTACCGAATCTGGGACCAGGTCGACCCCGACCGCCTCACACTTGTCGTCGGCGATCTCGCGGAACCGGCCCTCGGCCTGGCCCCCGAGCACTTCGACACCCTGGCCCGCACTGTCGACGCGGTCTATCACGCCGGCGCCGCGGTCAACTGGGTTCAGCCCTACACCAACCTGAAAGCGGCCAATGTGCGCGGCACAGAGGAAATTCTGCGCCTGGCGGCCCGCCATCGCACCGTGCCTGTCCACTACGTGTCGACCCTAGGCGTCTACGTGGGTCGGGACACCGGCGGAGCGCCCCTGAGAGTCGCCGATCCCACGGGGCCGGGTGACATGCTGTCCACCGGCTATACACAGAGCAAATGGGTGGCCGAACAGATCATCGGCCTCGCCCGGGGCCGTGGCCTCCCCGTCACCGTGTACCGGGTCGGTCTGATCGCCGGCGACGAAGGGACGGGCGCGTGCCAGACCCGGGACTTCGTCTGGCTCAGTCTGAAGGGCGTGCTCCAGGTCGGAGCCGTGCCCGGCGACATCCCGGTCGCCTTCCCGCTGATGCCGGTGGGGTACACCAGCGCCGCCATCCTGTACCTGTCCAGGCGGCCCGGCACCGCCAACGGCACGTTCCACGTGTGCAACCACGGAGGAGTGACCTTCAGGGAGATGATCGAGGAACTGCGCGCCCGCGGCTACGCCCTTCCCGTCCGGGACCCTGGCACCTGGCGCGACCTGGTGACCGCCGACCCCGGCAATGCGCTCCTGCCGTTGCTCGACGCCTTCGATGTCATGGCGGCCGACCCGGGCGCCTTCTCCCCGGCCGTGGACGACAGCGGGACAGCCGCGGCTCTGGCGGGCAGCGGCATCATCTGTCCGCCGGCCGACCGGGAGCTGTTCCGGAAGCATGTCGACTTCTTCACAGAGGCGGGCTACTTCGCCCCGCCTGGTCCGTGAGGCCGCCGAGCAGGTACGCGCCCTGGCGACCTGGACCAAGGACCGCATGGACGACGTACAGCAGGCCCGCGAGGCGTACGACGAGGCCCGGGCCCGAACCGGTCGGACGAACCAGTCAGTCCCGGGCCCGCTGACCTCGGTCAAGGACGCCGGTCCCCAACTGGTCTCCAAGAACAGCCAGGGGCCGGTTTCGGATATCTCCGAAACCGGCCCTGACCTGCGACTGTCTCCAGTCGGGACGACAGGATTTGAACCTGCGACCCCTTGACCCCCAGTCAAGTGCGCTACCAAGCTGCGCCACGTCCCGCGGTGTTTCCGCTGCGGTGGGCTGCGGGAACACGCAGGTGAACCCTACCGTACGGGGGTGGGTGCGGCGGTCGGTGTCTCGTGGGCGGCCGGGGTCGTCGGGCGGGCGGCGCGCCGGGCGGGGACCAGCAGGGCGGCGAGGGCGGCGGCCAGGCAGAGCAGGGCCAGCAGGGTGAAGCCGTGGGTGTAGCCGGAGTCGTAGGGCAGGCCCGACGGCTGGAGGCGGCCGGTGACCAGGACGCCGGTGACGGCGGCGCCGATGGAGCCGCCGATGGTGCGGATGTTGGCGTTCATGCCGGTGGCGGCGCCGGTCTGCGCGGCGAGGACGCTGGCGACGATCAGGTTGGCCATGGAGGCGAAGGCGAGACCGATGCCGAGGCCGAACACGCCTGACACGAAGGCGACTTGCCATGGTTCGTCGTGCCAGAGGGCGAGGAAGCCCAGGGCGAGCGCGCCCAGTGCGGCGCCGGTCGTGAGCAACGCCTTGGCACCCACGCGGGGTTCGAGGCGACCGCTGAGCACGCCGGAGACGAACATCGCGACCAGCATCGGCAGCATCAGGAGTCCGGAGGCGGTGACGCTCGCGCCGAAGCCGTAGCCGGCCGAGCTCGGGGTCTGGACGAAGCCGGGCAGGAAGGACCAGATCGCGTACATGCCCGCGCCGAACAACAGGGCGGCGAGGTTGGTGGTCCACACGGCCGGCAGTCGCATGATGCGCAGGTCGATCAGCGGGGTGCGGGAGCGGGCCTCGATCACCAGCCACAGCGCGAACAGTGCGACGGCCACGGCGAACAGGCCGACCACCCGGGCCGAGCCCCAACCCCAACCGCCCGCCTTGCTCAGCGGCAGCAACAAGGCCACCAGCCAGCCCGACAGAAGCACCGCGCCGAGCCAACTGACGCTGCCCTCACCCCTGTTGGGCGACTCAGGGACGTAGCGCAGAGAGATCAGGGCCGCGGCGGCGACGATGCCGACGGGGATCCAGAACAGCCACCGGTAGTCGAGCGCGGAGACGATCGGTCCGGCCGCGACCATGCCGACGCCACCGCCCGCGGCTATCACGGCGGACAGGTTGCTGATGCTGCCGGGTACCTGGGCCGGGGCGAACTCGTCCCGGATGATGCCGAAGGACAGCGGGAACAGGGCGCCGCCGACGCCCTGCACCACGCGGGCGACGATCAGGACGCCGATGTTCGGCGCGAGCGCGGCGAGCAGGCAGCCCGCCAGAACGGTGACGAGGACCGCGACGAGGGTGCGCTTCCTGCCGATCAGGTCGCCGACGCGGCCGAGGATCGGCGTGAAGACGGACGCGGACAGCAGATACGCGGTCATCACCCAGGTCGCCGTGGACTGCGAGGTGTGCAGGGCGTGCTGGACGGTCGGCAGGGCCGGCGCTATCAGCGACTGGAGCATCGAGAACACGCCCGCACCGGTCGAGAGGACCGCGAACGTCAGGCGGGTGGACTTGCGGGGCATGGCGGAGCCTCTCGGAAAGAGGATCGGAAACGGGACCGGACAGGAACAGCGGAAAGAACAGCCGAAAGAACATGGCGAAGAGCTTCCGGCAGAGCTTCCGGCAGAGCTTCGGGAAGCCGGGAAGAGGGCCTCGGACTGTTAAAGTGGAGGCACCCCTCCACCATAGCGGAGGCATACCTCCGGTTCAACCGAGTCCGCCCAGGAGGCAGCAGTGCCGGCCCAGCAGTTCCCCGTCAGCGAGATCGTCGCGGCCCAGCGCCCCACCCGTAAGGACGCCGCCCGCAACTACGACGCGCTGCTCGCGGCCGCGCGCGAGGCGTTCGCCGAGCACGGCTCGGAGGCCTCGCTGGAGGACATCGCCAGGCGCGCGGGCGTCGGCATCGGCACGCTGTACCGGAACTTCCCGACCCGCCGGGCGCTCTTCGAGAGCGTCTACGCGGACGACGTCAACGCGTTGTGCCGGTCGGCCGTGGAGTTCGCCGGCCTGGAGCCGTGGAAGGCGCTCACCGCCTGGCTCGAGCGGTTCGCCGGCTACATGGTCACCAAGCGGGCGGTGCGCGAGGCGCTGGAGGACGGGTCGGAGATCTTCCAGGCCTGCCGCGACTCGATGTACGCGGCGGGCGGCCCGCTGTTCGAGCGGGCGCAGCAGGCGGGGGCGGCCCGGCCGGACATGGACTTCGGCGATCTGCTGCGGCTGGTCGCCGGCGTCACGGCGACGGCCTTCGTGGACGACGCCCAGCGCGACCGCGTCCTGGCCATCGCCCTGGACGGGGTGCGCGCCGGGCGCTGAGCCGCTCCCGGGTCAGCCCGCGAGCGGGTGCTGCGGGTCCAGCAGTGTCGCGATCCGCTCGACGATCGTCTGGGCGGTGTTGCCGCCGGGCGCGTTCGGGCCCACGGTCGTCGACACCGCGATGGACAGCCGCTTGTGCGGCTCGTACGCCATCACGGCCGCGTAGCCGAAGAAGGACGGGTTCTGCACCACCCAGCCGTTCACGACGACGACGCCGACGCCGAAGTGGAAGTCCTCCGTCATCGGCAGGCAGACGGTGGCGGGGCAGGTGTCGGTCGGGTGTCCGAGGCCGACCGTGCCCGGGTTCAACTGTGTGCGGAAGGCGGCCCGCGAGAGCAGTTCGCCCGAGCCGATGGCCTGCCCGGAGCGGGCCAGGTCGCAGATGTCCTGGGTCAGGACGGCGCCGGGGGCGGTGGTCCAGGACGGATTGAAGAAGGTGGACTCCTCGTACGTGCCGCGTTCACTGTCGTAGGCGTGCAGGACGGGCGGCGGGATGAGCGCGGTGTCGTTGTTGCGGGTGTTGCGCAGGTCCAGCGGGCCCATGATCCGCTCGTGCAGGAGGCGGTCGAGCGGGGTGCCGCTGATCTTCTCCAGGGCGCGGCCGAGGAGGACGAAGTTGGCGTGCGAGTAGCTCCAGTTGGTGCCGGGCTCGTACCAGAGGGGGTGGCTCAGGGAGATCCCGACGACCTCCTTCGGCGTCCAGTGCTGCCACGGGTCGGCGTAGAGCTTCTTCAGGAAGACCGGGTCGGTGACGTAGTCGTGCAGACCCGAGGTGGAGTCGCCGAGCATGCGCAGGGTGATCTTGTCGCCGTGCGGCAGGTCGGGCAGCCAGCGGGAGACGGGGGCGTCGAGGTCCGCCTTCCCCTCGTCGACCAGTTGGAGCAGGACGGTGCCCATGAAGGCGATGCCGACGGAACCGGTGCGGAAGTGCATGGCGGGGGTGGCGGGGACGTCCGTCAGGGACTCGCCGACCGCGCCGGTGACGACCTCCCGCCCGTCGAGAGTGACCTTGACGAGGGCCGCCTTGAGGTCGAGCTCCTTCTTGGCCCGGCGGACGATGTCGAGGACCTGGCGGGCCTGGCCCTTGGGCTGCCGGGTGGCGGTGCACGCCTGGTCGTGGCGGTCTGGGAGGGCGGTCGCGACCGCCGTCTGGAGGGTGGAGGCGAGGAGGGCGGCGGCGCACAGCAGCGCCGCACGGCCACGGGTACGAGTACGGGTACGCGTCATACGCGCACTATGGGCTGATCGTCACACCGGCCCCGACGCCAACACTCCGGACGCCGCCGCCCGGGACCCGTACGGAGGAGCACGAACGCCGCTCCCGTGCGTGTCGTGCCGCCACCGGCATAAGTTCCAGGTGGCCGGGGCGGGCCCGTCGGGCCTGGCGGCACCTTCCGCCCTCCGCCCTCCGCCCTCCACTTTCCGCCCTCCGCCCTCCGCCTTCACCATCCGCGGGCTCGGACCGGTGCCGTCGAGCCGCGTACCCGCAACTCGACTGCCAGGCCGGTCGGTTCGGGTGGGGGTGGCCGGTTCTCGATAGTCGCGGTGAGGACGGCCACGGCGTGGGCGGTGACGGCGGCGAAGTCCTGCCGGAGGGTGGTCAGCGGCGGGGACAGGTAGGCCGCGGCGGGGATGTCGTCGAAGCCGACCACGCTGACGTCGTGCGGCACGGTCAGTCCGGCCTCGGCGAAGGCCCGGACCAGGCCGATCGCCATGTCGTCGTTGGCGGCGAACACGGCGGTGACGTCAGGGAGTCGGGCGAGTTCCCGGCCCGCCGCGTATCCGGAGGCGGGGGTCCAGTCTCCCTCGGCGGGCAGCGGCGGCTCGGGCGCGCCCGCGGCGGCGAGGGCCTCGCGCCAGCCCTGTACCCGGTCGCGGGCGCCGAACCAGTTCCGCGGACCGGGGACGTGCCACACCGTGCGGTGGCCGAGGGCGAGCAGGTGCTCGGTGGCCAGCCGGGCGCCGGCGACCCCGTCGGACCGGACGACGGCGCTACGGCCGCCCGCCGTGTCGACCGGGCCGCACAGCCCGACGACCGGCAGGTCGGTGTGCAGGCGGGCCGGGGTGCCGACGTCGACCGGCTCGACGAGGACGACGCCGTCGACGCCCTGCTCCAGGAGCGACTCGGCGGCGACTGCGCTCCCCTGCCCCTCCTCGGTGGTCGCCAGCGCGAACGCGTACCCGGCCCGTCGCACGGCCGTCTCCAGGCCGAAGAGCAGGGACGTCGGGCCGTGCAGCGCGGAGCCGAGGGAGACGACGCCGATCCTGCGATAGCGGCCCAACAGGAGGGCGCGGGCAGCGGTGTTGGGGCGGTAGTCCAGTTCACGGACGGCCCGCAGGACGCGGTCGCGCACCTCGGGACTGACGTGCGGCTCGCCGTTGACGACCCGCGACACCGTCTTCTGCGAGACGCCGGCCGCGCGGGCGACCTCCGTCATCCCGGGACCGCGACGGGGTCTGCTCGACGACATGGGGGCGCTCCGATCGGGGCGGTGGCCACGCAGCCAGGCCGGTCGACGACCTCCCGAGGACCGGCCTGACTACGTAGTCATTCCAGTCTTCGCGACGGCTCGACCCACGTCAAGACCTGTCTCACAGGACGGCTGCACGCACTCTTCCCGGTCACTCCATGGCCGACACGCAGAATTTTCCCGCCAGCCCGCGCCACGCCGGGAATGTGCGTTCCGATGCGGACATGCGGTCCAAAGGAACCTATTTCTTACGGTCGTTCATGTTTCCACAGTGTGAGTGGGGAGTGAACGCAGCAGCGCCCGAAAGGAATTCAACCGTTTTCCTACGCCCTGGACCTGCGACCCTCACTGACCGAAAAACTACGGCTGGATACCGGCCGCTCGTTCGATCGTTGACCAGTGAGTAACAAGCGCACTACCTTTCAACGCGTTTCGAGCACGCGCTTTAGAACGGCGTTCCGCGGTGGACCTGATCCCCGCCGGAATCCGGTGAGCCGCCTTTGCTGTCCCGAACCCCCACCGTGCAGTCTCACCCTTGATTCGGAGAATCATGACGTCCGCTGTGCGTTCCGAGGACATGATCATCGGCATCACTCCCTTCGGCGAACCCGACGCGGGGCTCGCTCTCGCCGTCGGCCGGGCCGGTGGTCTCGGCGTGCTCGACCTGGGGTCCGGCGACCGAAGATCCCGCGAGGCCCTCTCCCGGCTGCGCCGCGCGTCCCCGGGCGGCTTCGGCGTCCGGGTCGGCGCACGCTGCCGGCTCACCCCCGCCGACCTGGGATCCGACGGCCCGCACACGGTCGTACTCACTACAGAGGCTGCCGCCGCGTCGTGGCCGATCGCCGACCTCACCGCGCGCCACCGCGTGCTGGTGGAGGTCACCGACCTGGCGGACGCGCGGGACGCGGTACGCGCCGGAGCGCACGGGTTGATCGCTCGCGGCGCCGAGTGCGGTGGCCGGATCGGCGAGCTGAACACCTTCGTCCTGCTCCAACAGCTCCTCGCTGCACCCGAGTTGGCCCTGCCGGTGTGGGCGTGCGGCGGCATCGGCCCGCGCACGGCCGCCGCCGCGGTGGCCGGCGGGGCGGCCGGTGTCGTCCTGGACAGCCAGCTCGCGCTGCTCGCCGAGTCGGCGCTGCCCGAGCCGGCCGCCGCGGCGCTGCGCACCCTCGACGGCTCGGAGACCGTCGTCCTGGCCGGTCACCGGGTCCTGCTGCGGCGCGGCCCGGACGCCCCGCGGCTCGCGGAGGGCGCCGGGCCGGAGGCGGTGGCGGCCCTGCTCGGCGCGCAGGACCTTCGCACCCAACTGCTCCCGGTGGGCCAGGACGGTTTCCTCGCCGCCCGGTTCGCCGAGCGCTGGGGTGACGTACGGCGGACGGTGCGTGGGCTGCGGGACGCGGTCCTGGACGCCGCAGGCGACGACACGGCGGTACGGGCGCTGCGGGACGGGTCGCCGATGAGCCGGGCGCTCGGGACGCGACTGCCCGTCGCGCAGGGGCCGATGACACGGGTGAGCGACGGGGCCGCGTTCGCCGCGGCGGTGGCGGCCGACGGGGCGCTGCCGTTCCTCGCGCTGGCGCTGGCGGACGGCGCGCGGACGCGGGCGATGCTGGCCGAGACCCGGGACGCGGTGGCCGGCCGGCCCTGGGGCGTGGGCGTGCTCGGCTTCGCCCCGGAGGACGTGCGCACCGCCCAGTTGGAGGCCGTACGGGAGCTGCGGCCGACGCACGCGATCATCGCGGGCGGACGGCCGTCCCAGGCGCAGGCGTTGGAGCGGGACGGCATCCGGACCTTCCTGCACGTGCCGTCGCCGGGGCTGCTGCGGCAGTTCCTCGAAGCCGGGGCGCGCCGGTTCGTGTTCGAGGGCTCGGAGTGCGGCGGGCACGTCGGACCGCGCGGCAGTTTCCCCCTCTGGGAGGCCCAACTGGCCGTCCTGGACGACTACTTGGGCGGCGGCGACGCGTCGGACGTCGAGGTGTTCTTCGCGGGCGGTGTGCACGACGAGCGGTCGGCTGCGATGGTGGCCGCGCTCGCCGCGCCGCTGACCGCGCGCGGGGCGGCCGTCGGCGTGCTGATGGGCACCGCGTACCTGTTCACCGAGGAGGCGGTGGCGCACGGGGCGATCCGGCCGCTGTTCCAGCGGCAGGTCATGGACGCCGAGCGCACCACGCTCCTGGAGTCGGCGCCGGGTCACGCCACGCGCTGCGTGCCGAGCCCGTTCGCCGCCGGCTACCGCGAGCAGGAGGCCCGGCTGCGCGCCGAGGGGGTGGCCGACCGCCGGATCTGGGAGGAGCTGGAGCGGCTCAACGTCGGCCGGCTGCGCATGGCCAGCAAGGGCACGACCCGGGACACCGACGGCGCCCTCACCCCCGTCGACGAGCAACGCCAGCTCGCCGAGGGGATGTTCATGGCCGGGGAGGTTGCCGTACTGCGCTCGGCGACCACCACGGTCACGGCGCTGCACGAGTCGGTGACCACGGGGGCTGCGGAGCATCTCGCCCTGCGCGCCGCCGAGTTGGGCCTGTCGTGGGAGGTGCGGGAGCCGGTGGCACCGGCTCCCGTGCCGCTCGACATCGCCGTCGTCGGCATGGCCTGCATGTTCCCGCAGGCGCCCGACCTGCCCACCTTCTGGGCGAACGTCGTCGGGGGCGTGGACGCGGTCGGCGAGGTCCCTGCCGACCGCTGGGACCCGGCCGTCCACCACGGTGAGTCGACGCCGTCCAAGTGGGGCGGCTTCCTGCCCCGCATCCCCTTCGACCCGCTGCGCTACGGCATCCCGCCCACCTCCCTCGGCAGTGTCGAGCCGGTGCAGCTGCTGTCCCTGGAGGCCGCCCGGCGGGCCCTGGAGGACGCCGGATACGGCGACGGGGGACGGGAGTTCGACCGCTCGCGCACCTCCGTGGTGTTCGGCGCGGAGGCCGGCAGCGACCTGTCGAACGCGGCCACGCTGCGGGCAGTGCTGCCCTCGTACTACGGCGAGGTCCCGGCGGCCCTGGACGACCAGCTCCCGCAGCTCACCGAGGACTCCTTCCCCGGCATGCTCGCCAACGTCATCTCCGGGCGGATCGCCAACCGGCTCGACCTCGGCGGCGCCAACTACACCGTCGACGCCGCCTGCGCCTCCTCGCTGGCCGCGGTCGACGTCGCCTGCAAGGAGCTGGTCGGGGGCACCTCCGACGTGGTGCTGTGCGGCGGAGCCGACCTGCACAACGGCATCAACGACTTCGTCCTCTTCGCCTCCGTGCACGCGCTGTCCCCGACCGGCCGCTCCCGGGCCTTCGACGGCTCGGCGGACGGCATCGCGCTCGGCGAGGGCGTGGCCTGCGTCGTCCTCAAGCGGCTCGCGGACGCCGAACGCGACGGCGACCGCATCTACGGCGTCATCAAGGGCCTCGGCTCCTCCAGCGACGGCCGCTCCCTCGGCCTCACCGCCCCCAGGCCCGAGGGCCAGCGCTCGGCCCTGGAGCGGGCCTACCGCAACGCGGGCGTCTCCCCGGCCGACGTCGGGCTCGTCGAGGCGCACGGCACCGGGACGGTCGTCGGCGACCGCACCGAACTCCGCATCCTCAGCGAGGTGTTCGGGGAGGCCGGGGCGAAGCCGGGCGGCTGTGTGATCGGTTCGGTGAAGTCGCAGATCGGGCACACCAAGTGCGCGGCAGGACTCGCCGGCCTGATCAAGACCCTGCTGGCCCTGCACACCGGCGTCCGGCCGCCCACCCTGCACGTCGAGGCCCCCAACCCGGCCTGGGACGCGGACAGCAGCCCCTTCGCCTTCCACGCGCAGGCCCGGCCCTGGGCGACGCCTGCGGAGGAACGGGTCGCCGGGGTCAGCGCGTTCGGCTTCGGCGGCACCAACTTCCATGTGGTGCTGGGTGCTTACGCCGACGGCGTGCCGCCGGTGCGCGGACTGGACGCCTGGCCGGCCGAACTGTTCGTCTTCCGTGGGCGCGACGAGGCCACGGCCCGCCGCGCCATGGAGGAACTCCTCAAGGCCGCGGAGGCGGAGGGCCGGCCGTGGCGCCTGCGCGACCTGGCGCTCGGCGCGGCGCGCCGCGCGGACGCCATCGGGGACCCGGCACGGGTCGCGGTCGTGGCCACGGACGTGGACGACCTGATCGCAAAGCTGCGACGCGTACTCGCCGACCCCGCCGAGCACCAACCGGTACAGGGGGTCCACCGGGCCGGGCAGGACGGTCCCGGCGACGCCAAGGTCGCCTTCCTCTTCCCCGGCCAGGGCAGCCAGCGCACCGGCATGCTCGCCGACCTGTTCGTCGCCTTCCCCGAGCTGCGCGCCTACCTGGAGCTCGGCCGCGCCCACGCCGACACCCTGTACCCGCCGGCCGCCTTCGACGACGCCGTACACGACCGGCAGCAGGCCGCGCTGACCGACACCCGCGTGGCACAGCCGTCCCTGGGCATCGCGGGCCTCGCCGCACACGCCGTGCTCACCGCGGCCGGGGTACGGCCGGACATGGCCGCCGGACACAGCTACGGCGAACTGGTCGCCCTCTGCGCGGCCGGCGCCCTGACCCCGGAAACCCTGCTGGAACTTAGCTCGGAACGGGCGGCGGCGATCCTCGAAGCCGCCGGGTCCCACGGGTCTGGCGGGTCCGGCGGGCCCGACGGATCCCACGGGTCCGATGGCGGTGATCCCGGAACCATGGCCGCCGTCGCGGCCGGTGCCGAGGAGGTGGCGCAGGCGTTGAAGACGGCGGCCGCGCCGGACTCCGTCGTCGTCGCCAACCGCAACTCGCCCACGCAGACGGTGATTTCGGGTCCGTCGGACGCCGTGGCCGAGGCCGTACGGCTCTTGCGCGATGCCGGTCTGGGGGCCAAGCGCATCCCGGTCGCCTGCGCCTTCCACAGCCCGCTGGTCGCCGGTGCCGCCGACCGGTTCGCCGGGGCGCTCGCGGCCCGCCCGGTGCACGCGCCCGAGTTCCCGGTGTGGTCCAACCGCACGGCCGCCCCGTACCCCCTCGACGCGGACGCGGTACGGGCCGAACTCGCCGCCCAGATCGGCGCGCCGGTCGCGTTCGCCGAGCAGATCGAGGCGATGTACGAGGCGGGGGCGCGCGTCTTCGTCGAGGCCGGTCCGGGGTCGGTGCTGACCCGGCTGGTCGGGCAGATCCTCGGTGACCGTCCGCACCGCACGGTGGCCTGTGAGCCCCGGCCCGGCGGCGGACTGCGCGACTGGCTCGACGCGCTGGCCAGGCTCGCCGTCGCTGGGCAGCCGGTGCGCACCGGGTGGCTGCTGCGCGGCCGGGACGCGGTCGACGCCGTCCGCACCCCTGCGCCGAAGCGGCCCGGCTGGACGGTCGACGGGCAGTTGGTCCGCACCGCCGCCGGCGCCCTCCTGCCCGGTGCCCTCGCACCGGCCAGACGAGTCGTAGACCCCGCCGAAAGGACAGCGACGACTGTGACGACGAACCCCCCGCACGGCGTCCCGTCCGACCGGGACGCGCTGGTCTCCGAATTCCTGCGCACCAGCCGGGAGATGATCGCCGCCCAACGGGACGTGCTGCTCACCTACTTCGGGTCCGCCCCGGGCGCACAGATCGCCTCGCCGGTGGTGGTGACACCGCAGGTCGTCCAGGCGGTGCCGCAACTCCCCACGGCACAGATCGAGATGGCGGCCCCGGCACCGCAACCGGCCGCCGTGTCCGCCTCCGTCTCCGCGGAGCCGACCGGGAGCACCGACGTCCAGCAGCTCGTCCTGGAGATCATCAGCGAACGCACCGGCTACCCCATCGACATGATCGAGCCCGACCTCGACCTCGAGGCGGACCTCAGCGTCGACTCCATCAAACGGGCCGAGATCGCGGGCGAGTTGGCCAAGCGGCTGGGCGCCGGGGCCGGCGCGGACCTCACCGCGATGGACGACGACGAGCTGGAGGAGCTGACGAAGGCGCGCACGGCCGCCGCGGTGACCGACTGGCTGACGGCCCGGCTGGGCGGACCGGCACCCGCGCCCGTACCCGTACCGGCGACCGACGCCGGTCAGTCCGTCACGGCCAGGAAGCCCGTACCGGCTGCGGAGGTCGCGAGTGAGGTGACCGGCGAGCCGCCCCGGCGGCTCGTGCTGCGGCCGGTCCTGCTCGACGACGCTCCCGCCGACCCGGCGACCGCCCTCTCCGGTACCCGCTGGACCGTCCTCGGGGAAGACGCCTCCGAGGTCGCCGCGCGGCTGGTGTCGCACGGCGCCGAGGTCGACGTCCGCGCCCGGGATCACGTCCTGACGGAGGCGGACGGGCCGGTGGACGGCGTGCTGTACCTCGGGGCCCTCCCGGCCGCCGACGACACGCCCGTCCTGCCCGACGCGTTCCCCGTCCTCAAGGCGGCCCTGGCGCGCGGTCCGCGGTGGCTGCTGGCCGTCCGGGGCGTCGACGACGAGGCGCCCGACGCCCGGACGGCGGGGCTGCGCGGTCTGTTCCGGACCGTGGCGCACGAGTACCCGCAGACCCTCGCCCGGGTCGTCGACCTCGCCGACGCCTCGCCGTCCGCCGTCGCGGACGCGGTGGTCGCGGAGGCCGTCGCGCCGGACCGCACCCCGGTCGTGCTGCGGACGGCGGCCGGCCGGCACGGCTTCGAGCTGGTGGAGGCGCCGCTCGGCGCGCTCGGCGGCACGGGCGCCGGACCGGCCGGGGACGGGGCCGCCGAGGCCGCCGCGCTCGGGCTGGACCGGGACTCGGTGGTGCTGCTGGCGGGCGGGGCGCGGGGCATCACCGCGCAGTTCGCCGCCGCGCTCGCCGGTGCCGCCCGCTGCCGTCTCGAACTGCTCGGCCGTACCCCCGCACCGGAGGGTCCCGAGGCCTCGGACACCGTGGCCGCGCGCACCCCGGCCGAACTGCGCGCGGCGCTCGCCGCCCGCGGCGGTATGAAGCCGGCCGAGATCAACCGCGCCGCCGAACTCCTGCTGGCCCAGCGGGAGATCACCGCCACGCTGAGTGAACTCACCGCGCTGGGCAGCCAGGTGCGCTACCGCTCCGTCGACTTCCGGGAGCCCGAGGCGGTGCTCCAGGCGGTGAAGGAGATCCACGCCGAGCACGGCCGGCTCGACGGGGTGGTCCACGCGGCCGGGGTGATCGAGGACCGGCTCGTGGCCGAGAAGACCGCCGAGTCCTTCCAGCGGGTCTACGGCACGAAGGCGACCGGCGCGGACGCCCTGCTCACCGCGCTGGAGGAACTGCCCGCCGCGCCCGCGTTCACCGTGCTGTTCGGCTCGATCTCCGCGGTCCTGGGCAACCGGGGCCAGGTGGACTACGCCGCCGCCAACGACGCGCTGGAGACCCTCGGCGCGGCCTTCGCCGCCCGCAGCGGGCAGCGCGCGGTGACCGTGCACTGGGGTCCGTGGGCGCCCGCGGCCGGTCACGGCGGCATGGTCGGGGTGGAGCTGGCCCGTGAGTACGCCCGGCGCGGCATCCGGCTGATCGACCCCGAGGAGGGCACCGCCGCGCTGCTGCGGGAGCTCGCCTGGGGCGAGGAGTCGGCCACCGCCGTCGTCTACACCGCCTCGGGCTGGTGAGAGCCGCGGTGACGTCGTCCCAACTCGCCGACAGACATGACATGGTGACTGCACGTCAAGTTCCTGTTGCCATCGTCGGGATGGCGGTGCTGCTGCCGGGCGCGGGCGACCTGGACGCGTACTGGCGGAACCTGCGGGACGGCGTGGACGCGATCCGGGAGGTGCCGGACGGGCGCTGGGACGCCGAGTACTACCGTCCCGGCAGCGCGTCCGGCCCGGCCGTCGCGGACCGGGTGTACGCGCGGCGGGGCGGGTTCGTGGACGGGCTCGCGGCGGTGGAGGTCACCCGGTTCGGGATCATGCCGAACTCGGTGGCCGGGACCGAACCCGACCAGTTGATCGCCCTGCACGTGGCCTCGGCCGCCCTGGACGACGCGGGCGGCACGGACCGCCTCCCCGACCGAGGGCGCGTCGGCGTCGTCCTCGGCCGGGGCGGCTATCTCACCCCCGGCCTGGTCCGGCTCGACCAGCGGGTGCGGACGGCGGGCCAACTCGTACGCACCCTGGGCGAGTTGCTGCCCGATCTGACGGGCGATCAACTGGACCGGGTGCGGGCGGCGTTCACCGAGCGGCTCGGCCCGGACAGTCCCGAGTCGGCGATCGGCCTGGTGCCCAATCTCGCCGCCTCCCGGGTCGCCAACCGGCTGGACCTGCGCGGACCCGCGTACACCGTGGACGCGGCCTGCGCCTCGTCGCTGGTCGCCGTGGACCAGGCGGTGGGCGAACTCGCCTCCGGGCGCTGCGACCTGATGCTCGCCGGGGGCGTCCACCACTGCCACGACATCACCCTGTGGAGCGTCTTCTCGCAGCTCCGCGCCCTCTCCCCCAGCCAGCGCAGCCGCCCCTTCCACCGGGACGCCGACGGCATCCTGATCGGCGAGGGCACGGGCGTCGTCGTCCTCAAACGGCTCGCCGACGCCGAGCGCGACGGCGACCGGATCTACGCCGTGATCCGGGGCACCGGGGTGGCGAGCGACGGCCGTGCGGCCGGGCTGGTCAACCCCGATCCGGGCGGTCAGGCGCAGGCGGTGCGGCAGGCGTGGCGGGCCGCGGGGCTCGACCCCGCCGAGACCGGCTCGATCGGCCTGCTGGAGGCGCACGGCACCGCGACCCCGGCGGGCGACGGCGCCGAACTCATCACACTGGCCGAGGTGTTCGGACCCGGCGACGGTGAAGCGGTGCTGGGGTCGGTCAAGTCGATGATCGGGCACACCATGCCCGCCGCCGGGGTCGCCGGCCTGGTCAAGGCCGCGCTCGCCGTCCACCACCGCACGCTGCTCCCGACGCTGCACTGCGACGACCCTCACCCGGCCCTGGCCCGCACCCGGTTCCGCACCCTGGAGAAGGCCGCCGACTGGGAGACCACCGCGGGACAGCCCGTGCGCCGGGCCGCCGTCAACGCGTTCGGCTTCGGCGGGATCAACGCGCACGTGGTACTGGAGGAAGCGCCGGGCGCCCGCGGGAACCGCCCCGCCGCCCCGGCCCGTCCGGCACTTCAAGTCGCCGAACCCGAGCGGATCCTGCTGCTCGCCGCCGACTCCCCCACCCGCCTCGCCGCCTTCCTGGACGCCGACGACAGCGCCGTACGGGCCGCCGGACTCGACCCCTCCCACCCGCACCAGGACGCGGGCCCGGCCCGTCTCGGCATCGTCGACCCGACCGCCAAGCGTCTCTCCCTGGCCCGTCGCGCAATCGCCAAGCAGCGGCCCTGGCACGGCCGCAGCGACGTCTGGTTCCGGCCGAGCCCCCTGCTGGGCGAAGGCCACGGCAGGCTGGCGTTCCTGTTCCCCGGCCTGGAGGGCGACTTCACTCCCCAAGTCGACGACGTGGCAGCCCACTTCGGCCTGCCCGCCCTCCCGGTCGACGGGGACCGGACCGGCGACGTGGGCCGGCACGGCTTCGGTGTCGTCGCCGTCGGCCGTCTCCTCGACACGGCGCTGCGCCGCAGCGGGATCGTGCCGGACGCGGTCGCCGGGCACAGCGTGGGCGAATGGACGGCGATGGCGGCGGCCGGGCTGTACGCCGGGGACGAGGTCGACGCGTTCATGGCGGGCTTCGACCCGGACTCGGTGACGGTCCCCGGGCTCGCCTTCGGCGCGATCGGCGCGTCCGCCGAACAGGTCCTGGCCGCCCTGCGCGAGGAGGGCGGGACGGCGGCGGGCCTCGTGCTCTCGCACGACAACGCGCCCGGCCAGTCGATGGTGTGCGGCCCGGAGGCGGCGGTCGACGCCTTCGTGCGGGCCTTCCGCGCCCGGGGTGTCCTCAGCCAGGTGCTGCCGTTCCGGTCGGGCTTCCACACGCCGATGCTCCAACCCCATCTCGGCCCGATCAAGGAGGCCGCCGACCGGTTCCGGCTGCATCCGCCGCACACCCCGGTCTGGTCGGGGACGACCGCCGCGCCGTTCCCCGCGGACGAGACGGGGATACGGTCCCTGTTCGTCCGGCACCTGCTGGAGCCCGTCCGTTTCCGGCAGTTGGCCGAGTCCCTGTACGCGGCCGGTCACCGGGTGTACGTCCAGGTCGGCCCCGGTCAGCTCGGCTCCCTCGTCGGCGACACCCTGGGCGGCCACGACCACCTGGTCGTCGCCGCCAACTCGCCCCACCGCACCGGCCTGGCCCAACTCCGCCGGGTGGCCACCGCGTTGTGGGCGGCCGGGGCGACGGTGGCCCCCTCCCTCACACCGGCTACAGGCGCCAAAGCCCAACGACCCCCTGTGCAACTGGACTTGGGGGGTGCTCTGGTCTCCCTCGCACCCGAGAGACTCACCGAACTACGGGCCGAACTACGGGCGGAGTTGCGCCCCGCCCCCATCCACACGGCAAGCTCCGGCGCACCTTCGCCACTCGACGCCCTCGTCGCCCGCTCGCCGATGGCCGCCGAACTCAGCGCCCTGCTCCGCGAGACGGCGGACACGGCCGCCGCCCTCATGACCGCCGGGGCCAGCAGGGCCGCAACCCCTGCGCCTCAGCGGCCAGTCGGCCCGAGGCACAGCACCGTCCACGTCTCCCCCGACACCATGCCCTACCTCCTGGACCACTGCTTCTTCCCGCAGCGGCCCGGCTGGCCCGACGTCGCCGACCGGTGGCCGGTCGTCCCGGCGACGACGATCGTGCAGCACATCATGGACGCGGCGAGGGACGCGGCGGCGGACGCGGCTCAGGGGTCGGCTCCCGGCAGGGTGCCGGTCGCCGTGCACGGCGCGCGGTTCGAGGAGTGGCTCACCGCCACCCCCGCCGTCGACGTGCAGGTGACCGTGACCCCCGAGGGCCAGGACGACCCGGACCGGCTCGCCGTCTCCTTCGGTCCCCGGGCCCGCGCCACGGTGGAACTCGCCACGGCGTACCCCACTCCCTCCCCCGCCCCCTGGCCCGTCGATCCCGACGCCGAGCGCGCCCCGGACCACACCGCCGCCCAGCTCTACGACGAGCGGTGGATGTTCCACGGCCCGGCGTTCCAGGGCGTCACCGAACTCACCGCGATCGGCGACCGCCACGTACGCGGAGTCATCACCACCCCGCCCGCGCCCGGCGCGCTGCTGGACAACGTCGGCCAGATCCTCGGCTACTGGATCATGGCGACGCGGACGGAGCGGACGGTCGTGTTCCCGGTCGGGATGCGCGAGATGCGGTTCCACGGGCCGCATCCGGTGCCGGGGACCGAGGTGGGCTGCCTGGTGCGGATCACCGACCTCACCGACACGTTCCTGGAGGCCGACGTCCAACTGACGGTCGAGGGCGCGGTGTGGGCGGAGCTGTACGGCTGGCAGGACCGCCGCTTCGACAACGACCCCACGACCAAACCCGTAGAGCGCTTCCCGGAGTTCAACACCCTGTCCGAGGCCCGGCCGGGCGGCTGGCAACTGCTGCACGAGCGGTGGCCGGACCTGGCGTCCCGCGAGCTGATCATGCGCAACTCGCTTGGCGGCGTGGAGCGTTCGCGATACGCCGAGCATCCGCCGCGCGGGCGCCGGCAGTGGCTGCTGGGCCGGATCGCGGTCAAGGACGCGGTCCGGCAGTGGCTGTGGGACCAGGGCGAGGGCCCCGTCTTCCCGGCGGAGCTGCGGGTGCACAACGACGAGGCGGGCCGCCCGTACGTCACCGGCGTGCACGGCCGTGTCCTGCCCGCGCTGGACGTCTCGCTGGCCCACTGCGCGGAGGCGGGCGTCGCGATCGTCCGGCCGCACACCCCGGGCCCGGGCCCCGGGATCGACATCGCGGAGGTCGCCGACCGCACCCCGGAGACCCTCGCCGCAGCCCTCGGCACGGACGAACTGCGGCTGCTGCACGGCCTGTCGACCAACACCGGCGACACCGACAGCACGGGCCGCACCGGCGACAGCGAGGCCCTGTGGTTCGCCCGCTTCTGGGCGGCGAAGGAAGCCGTAGCCAAGGCGGAGGGCACCGGATTCGGCGGCCGGCCACGGGACTTCACGGTCCTCGACGCGACGCCGTCCGGCGACCGGCTGACCGTCGCGGGCCGCCTGGAACGCGCCTACACCGTGCACTGCGCACCGGCCGCCAACCCGCCCCGGCTGCCGGACCGTTCGTACGTAGTGGCATGGACGACGGGACACACCACCCCAGAGGAGTACGAAGCCCGATGACCTCCCCCACCCCCCACACCCCCGTCACCACCGAGCCGACCGAGCCCACCGCCGAGATCACCGCCGACGAGGAGTCCGTCCTCGCCGACCTCACCGGCATGCTCGCGCGGCTTCTGGAGGACGAGTACGGCGTCGACGACGTCGAGATCGGCATGCGGACGACCTTCAACCGCGATCTGGAGCTGGAGAGCATCGACCTGGTCACCCTGGCCGGACTGCTCCAGGAGCGGTACGGCGACCGGGTCAACTTCGCCGAGTTCCTGGCCGGCATGGAGTTCGACGAGATCATCGAGCTGACCGTGGGCCGGCTCGTCGAGTACGTCGTGACCAGCCTGAAGAGCGCGGGGGCGAGCTGAGTCATGGCGATGGTCGACACCGGCGCCGTCCGGTTGCACGTACAGCGGATCGGTCCCCCGGCGGGCCGGCCGGCCACCGCCACCGTGGTACTGGTGCACGGTCTGCTCACCGACAGCCTGGCCAGCTACTACTTCACCGTCGCACCCGCGTTCGCGGCGGCCGGCCTCGACGTCGTCATGTACGACCTGCGCGGCCACGGCCGCAGTGAACGCCCCGTCGACGGCTACACGTTGGACGACAACATCGACGACCTGGAGGCGCTGCTCGACCGGCTCGCGGTGACCGGCCCCGTGCACCTGGTCGGCAACTCCTACGGCGGCACGATCGCGTTCGGCTACGCGGCCCGGAACCCCGGGCGGGCGGCGAGCGTCAGCCTCATCGAGTCCGAACCGGCCACCGCCGCCTGGGCGGTGAAGCTCGGCGGGATCCTCGACCGGGTCGTGAGCCAGCTCGCACACAACGAGCCGGACGCGATCGCCTGGATCACCGCCCACCGCGGCCCCAACACCGCCCGGCTGGCCAGGGGCGCGGCCCGGCTCGCCCGCGAGACCAGCCTCGGCCGGGACATCCCGGCCAGCCGTGTCCTGACGGACGATCAGATAGCGGCGGTGCGCTGCCCGGTGCTGGGTCTGTACGGCGGCGACTCCGACCTCGCCGAACTCGCGCCCTGGCTCGAGGCGATGCTGCCGGACTGCCGGACCGTGGTGATACCGGGGCACGAGCACTCGGTCCTCGTGGAGGCCTCGGGGACGGTCGGCGGGCACATCCTGTCGCTCGTCGAGGAGGCCGGACGGGTGGCGGCGGAGGCGGCCGGGTGAGCCGATTCCTGTTCGTCGTACCGCCGTTGGTCGGGCACATCAACCCGGCGGTCGGCGTCGCCGCCGAACTCACCGCGCGTGGGCACCTGGTGGCGTGGGCCTGTCCCGATCCGGAGCTGGTGAGCCGGCTGGCGGGCCCCGGGGCCGGGGCGGTCTTCGCGTGTGCCGGGGGCCCGCAGGGTGAGCGGCCCGCCGAACTGCGCGGTCCGGAGGCGCTGAAGTTCCTGTGGGAGTGGTACCTGCTGCCGCTGGCGGAGGCGATGGCGCCGGGCGTGCGGGCGGCCGTCCGGGAGTTCCGGCCGGACGTGGTCGTCGCCGACCAACAGGCCTTCGCCGGGGCGCTGGTGGCGGAGCGGCTGGGGCTGCCGTGGGCGACCTCGGCGACCACGTCGGCCGAGTTCACCGACCCGCTCTCCGGGCTGCCCAAGGTCAGGGAGTGGCTGGACACGCGGCTGGCCGAACTCCGGGCCGCCGTCGGGGATCCGGCGGGCACGGCCGACCCCCGCTTCTCCCCGCATCTCGTACTCGCCTTCAGCGCACCGGAGTTGGCGGGCGGCTCACACACGGGGGTGCGCTGGGTGGGTCCGTCGATCACGGCCCGCCCGTCCGCCTCCGGCTTCCCCTGGGAGTGGCTCGACCCCGGCCGCGCCACCGTGCTGGTCACGCTCGGCACCGCGAACACCGACGTCGGCGGCCGGTTCCTCGACGAGTGCCGGAGCGCGCTGCGGGAGCGGGCCGACCGCGTGCAGGGGGTGATCGTCGATCCGGGCGGCACGCTGGCGCCGCAGGGCGACGACAAGGACGTACTGATCGTGCCGTCCGTGCCTCAACTCACCTTGCTGGGAAGAGGAGTCGGGGCGGTGGTCTGTCACGCGGGGCACAACAGCGTGTGCGAGGCGCTGTGGCACGGGGTTCCGCTCGTCGTGGCTCCCATCCGCGACGACCAGCCGGTCGTGGCCGGGCAGGTCGCGGACGCGGGGGCCGGGGTGCGGGTCCGTTTCGGCCGGGTCACCGCGCAGAAACTGGGCGCGGCACTCGACTCCGTGCTGGACGACCCCGGGTACCGCGCCGCGGCGGACCGGATCCGTACGGCGTTCCGCGCCGCGGGCGGCGCCCAGGCCGCCGCGGCCCATCTCGACGAGCTGGCCAGGGAGTTCAGATGAGCAGCGAGAAGACCGAGCGCGACGAGACCGAGCCGACCGCGAGTACGGCCGCGCCCTCGACCTCGACCTCGACCTCGACCGGCGAGCGGATCGCCGCGCTGCGCCCCGCCTACCAGGCGGACATCGCGGCCGGCCTGGAGCGCTTCTTCGAGCCCCGGAGCACCACCTGCCCCTGGTGCGGCTCGGGCGAACTGACCACCCGGCTGCGCACCACCGACCTGCTCCAGCACAAGCCGGGCCGCTTCGTCCTGGACCGCTGCGAGGCCTGCGGGCACACCTTCCAGAACCCCCGACTCAGCGCGGAAGGCCTGGAGTTCTACTACCGGGACTTCTACGACGGGCTGGGCGAGAAGAAGCTCGGCGACACCTTCGGGGGCCGTACGAAGATGTACCGGGGGCGGGCCGAGTCGATGCTGCCGCACGATCCCGGGCCGAAGACCTGGCTGGACGTCGGCACCGGGCACGGTCACTTCTGCGCGGCCGCCCAGGAGGTGCTGCCCGGGACGACGTTCGACGGGCTCGACTTCACCGACGGCGTCGAACTCGCCGAACGGGAGGGCCGGGTGGAGCACGGCTACCGGGGCAGTTTCCCCGACCTCGCGCCCGAACTGGCCGCCCGCTACGACGTGGTGAGCATGTTCCACTACCTGGAGCACAGCACCGACCCCGACCGCGAACTGCGCGCCGCCTGGCAGACGGTGCGACCCGGCGGACATCTGCTGATCGAGGTCCCGGACCCCGAGAGCCGCTACGCCCGCCTCCTGGGCCGCTTCTGGCTGCCCTGGTTGCAGCCGCAGCACCTGCACTTCGTCCCGGTGGCCAATCTGCGCCGCCGTCTGACGGACCTGGGCTTCACCGTGGTGGACGAGCAGCACGCCGAGCCGCACGACCCGGTCGACCTGCTGGCCGCCGTCTGGCTGGCGCTGGACCACGCGGCCCCCCGCGACGACGCGCCCTGGCTGCCCAGACCGCCGGGCGCGCTGCGCCGCACCCTGCGCGCAGCGCTGCTCGTCGCCGGGATCCCTGCGCTGATCGCGGGCACCCTGCTCGACCGCTTCGCGGTGCGTCCGCTGTCACACCGGCTGGGCGTCTCCAACGCGTACCGGCTCGTGGCCCGCCGCGACTGACGGGCGATGCGCGCAGTACCCGTACGGCGTACGGGAGTTGACCATCCCGACCTCCGGTCGCCCCGGCCCCGGCCCCGGCCCCGACCACGCGCGATTCAGCGCACCGACGCCGTGGCCGCCTCCGCGACGATCTCGGCGACCGCGGCCGGCTGGTCGACGAGGAGGAGGTGCCCCGCGTCCGCCACGGTGACCATGCGGACCTGCGGGCAGGCCCGCAGGTCGCGCCGCTCGCCGTCCGTCAGGCCGATCATGTCGCGGTCGCCGCGCACCACCCAGGCGGGCACGCCCGCCCCGCACAGCCTCGGGGCCAGCGACGGATACCGGTCCAGGTAGGCGTAGTAGCCCCGCACGATCCGTCGGCAGGCCGTCGGATCGTTGCCGCCCATGACCGCCGCCAGCGCCTCGGCGCGCTGCGGCGGCAGTTCGTGTTTCACGGACCAGGGCAGCAGTTTGAGCAGGGCCGTCCAGGCCGCGCCGCCCAGGCCGGGCACCCTGCCCACCGCGTTCAGCACGGTCAGGAACGTCGCCTCGTCGCCACGCGAGAAGGTCGGCGACAGCAGCACCAGTGGCCCCTTGAACAGGCCCAGCGCGGCCATCTCGATCGCCACGTTCGCGCCCAGGCTGTGCCCGACGACGGCGTCGCAACCGGACTCGGCGGCGAACTCCGCCATCAGCCGGGCGTAGTTCTCCATGGACACGTCCTCGGGCGCCTCGGTACGGCCGAAGCCCGGCTGGGTCGCCGCGACCATCCCCAGGCCCGCCACCGCAGGCTCGGCCATGACGTCCGCGTAGAACTCGGTCGTGCACAGCGCGCCCGGAATCATCAGCACCCGGTGCGAGGCGTTCGACGCGCCCGCCCGGCGAACATCCCGACGCTCACCCATACCTCGAGCGTGCCCCCGGACCCTCCCGACCGCACCCCGAACGCCGAACGCCGAACGCCGAATCCAACCCCGGCTCAAATGGGCACCGGACCGGTCGACGGCACGCCCGGCGACCGGCATGCGCACCAGCAGGCCACCCGTTGCATGGGCTATGGGCTCACTACTTGATGACCGCGTTCGCCACGACGACGATCACGCCGAGCAGCGCGTCCACCGCGCCGATCAGCACCGCGACCCGCCACGGGCGGTGCGACCAGCGGGCCGTGACCAGGCCCAGGGCGAACAGCATGACGATGTTCAGGGCGAACGCCGGGTACTCCACCCCGTTCGCCGGCCACCAGCCCCAGCCCGCGCCCGCGAGCACCAGGACCGTGGGCAGCACGGCCGCGACCAACGGCCACTCCTCGGCGAGGGTGCGCAGCGCGTCCCCGCGACGGTGCGGGGCGCGCTCGGCGATGTAGTGGGCGTAGCCGTGCGCGAGCGCGGAGGCGAGGGCCGTGACCAGCAGCCAGATGGCGTCGTAGCGGCGGCTGTCCTGTGAGCTGTGCCCGTACTGGGTGAGCGCGGCGACCATCGAGCTCGCCAGGACCGCGCCGTAGACCCCGCCGAAGAGCAGCGCCTCGCGCGTGTCCTGCCGGTGCGGCCGGCCCGCCGCCGCGGTGTCGTCCGCCATGGGCCCCACGATCACCCGGCCCCGCACGGCCCGCCAGTCGTGCCGACCCGTCGTACCGACCAGTTCTGCCGGGATGCCACGCGGGGCGTACGCGATCAGTCCGTCGGCGGAGGCGCCGTCGTCCCCCGGACCTCCAGGGTCGGTGCGGCCAGGTGCACGCGCCCCTCTCCCCCGGGCTGTTCGAGACGGTCGAGGAGGCAGCGGGCGGCCCGGCGGCCGACCTCGCGGCCGGCGCCGTCGACGGTCGTGAGCCACACATGGCGCAGCCGGGAGATGCTGGTGTCGTCGTAGCCGACCACGGACAGGTCGCGCGGTACGCGCAGGCCCAGTTCCTCGGCCGCCGACAGCACCCCGACCGCCGTCATGTCGTTGACGGCGAACACGGCCGTGGGCCGGTCGGCGCGGGCGAGCAGCCGGACGGTGGCCCGATAGCCGCCCTCCTCGGTCATGTCACCCGCCTCGACCGGCGCCCCGTCGGCCGCGGCCGCTCCCCGCGCGCTCATGGTGGCCTCGAAGCCGCGTCGGCGCAGGTCGGCGGCGGCGCCGTACCCCGCGAGGTGGGCGATGCGGCGGTGGCCGAGTCCGACGAGGTGCTCGGTGGCCAGGCGGGCGCCGTGCTCGTCGTCGTTGGCGACCAGGTCCACCCCGGCCGGCACCGGCTCGCGGGCCCCCGCGACGACGACCGGCATCCGGGCGGCGACGGTCTCCAGGGCCGCCGGGTCGGGCAGGGTGCCGACGACGACCAGTCCGTCCGCCCCCAGGTCGAGGAAGGGACCGGCCGGGTCCTGGCCTGCGCGGCGGTTGAGGCGGGCGTCGGCGAGCAGCATGTGCAGGCCGCTCGCGTGCAGCAGGGAGTTCAGGCCGTCGAGGAGGTCGACGTACCAGGGGTTGCGCAGGTCGTGCAGCAGGACGCCGACCGTGCGGGTGCGCTGCTCGCTGAGGCTGCGAGCGGCCGCGTTGGGCCGGTAGCCCAGCTCGCGCACGGCCCGCAGGACGGCCTCCCGCTTCTCGGCGCGCACCTGCTCGGAGCCGCGCAGCACGAGGGAGACCAGCGACTTGGACACACCGGCCCGGTCGGCGACGTCACGGATGGTCGGCGGTCTCATGGTGTGGACCGTTCCATGGAAGACAGTGGTTGTCAAAGGGTGCCCGAAAGAGCACTGAAGGGGTGGTGAGGGGCTTGACACCCTCGGGAAACGGCCTTCAGGGTGACCTGGACAGGTATGGACCGGTCCAAAGAGGGGCTGTAGTGGTGGATGCGCTCGGAGTCGCCGTCGTCGGGTTCGGCTGGATGGGCCGGGTGCACAGCCAGGCGTACGCCCGCGTCCGGCACCACTATCCGGGGCTGGCGCTGCGTCCCGAGCTGGTGACCGTCGCCGAGGAGGTGCCCGGCCGGGCGGAGGAGGCCGCCGACCAGTTCGGCTTCGCCGCCGTCACCCGGGACTGGCGCGAGGTGGCCGCCGACCCGCGCGTGCGGGCCGTCAGCATCACCGCGCCGAACTTCCTGCACCGTGAGATCGGTGTCGCGATGGCCGAGGCCGGCAAGCACATCTGGATCGAGAAGCCGGTCGGCCTCACCCCGGGTGACGCCCGGGCGGTGGCGGACGCGGTGGCCGCGGCGGGCGTCCAGGGCACGGTCGGCTTCAACTACCGCAACGCGCCCGCCGTGGAGACGGCCCGCGACCTGATCGCCGCCGGTGAGATCGGCGCGGTCACCCACGTCCGCATACGCCTGTTCAGCGACTACGCGGCCCACCCGGACGGCGCCCTGACCTGGCGGTTCGAGCGGGAGCGGGGCGGCAGCGGAGTGCTGGGCGACCTGGCCTCGCACGGCGCCGACCTGGCCCGTTTCCTGCTCGGCGACCTCGCCGCCCTGACGGCCGACACAGCGGTCTTCGTACCCGAGCGGGCCCGCCCGACCGGGGCGACGGCGGGCCACAGCCGCGCCGCCGGCGGTGAGCTCGGCCCGGTCGAGAACGAGGACTACGTCAACTGTCTGCTGCGCTTCGCCTCCGGCGCGCGGGGCGTGCTGGAGGCCTGCCGGGTCTCGGTCGGCGAGCAGAACAACTACGGCTTCGAGGTGCACGGCACCAAGGGCGCGGTGTTCTGGGACTTCAGGAGGATGAACGAACTGGGCGTCAGCCGCGGCACGACGTACCAGGACCAGCCGGTGAGCACGGTGTACGTCGGCCCGGGCGACGGCGAGTTCGGCGCCTTCCAGCCGGGCGCGGCGAACGCCATGGGCTACGACGACCTGAAGGTGGTGGAGGCGTACCGCTTCCTGCGCTCGGTCGCCGAGGGCACCCCGTACGGGGCGACCCTCGCGGACGCGGTGCACAGCGCGACCGTGCTGGAGGCCATGACCCGGTCGGCGGAAAGCGGCTCCTGGGTGGACGTGCGCCCGTAGGGGGGTGTTGATGTGCACCCGTAGGGGTGGGTGCTGGGGGCACCCCCGACTCGGTGCTCAGGCCCAGGGACCGCGAGCCCCGGGAACGGCAGGCTTCTCGGTGTCGGCACGCACGCCGGCACCGGATCCGCCACACCGAACTCGGGGGACACCCATGTCGGAATTCCTCGCCCGGCGACTGACCGGACTCGCGGGCATCGTCGCCGCGGTCGCTCTCATCGTCCAGGTACCGCTGTACTTCGTCTACGCGGGACCGCCTCCGGACGCGAACGTGCTGGCCCGGCTGCTGATCGGGATCGTCGCGCTGGCGTCCCTGGTCGTGTTCGTGACCGCTTTCCAGGAGCTGGTCGGGCGGGTGAGCCCGGACCATGCGTGGGTGGGCTCGATCGCGACCGCCACGGGGATGGTCTACGCGACGGTCACCCTCGTCTCCATGGGCCTGGAGGCGGGCGCGGTCATCGCCGTCGACCATCCGATCGACCCGACCATCGACGTCAGTGGCACCTACATCCTCTACGGGTCGATCTCCCGTCTGATGCTGGCGCTCTTCCTGACCGCGCTCGGGTACGCCGTCTCCCGGACCCGTCTCCTGCCGCGCTGGACCGGCCGCTCGGCGTACGTCCTGGCCGGGATCAACCTGGCCTTCGTGCCGTCGCTGTTCTTCGGCAACGACCCGTCGTTCTTCTATGCGGCGAACGGCTGGGGCACGACCGCGCTGACGGGGGCCGTCCTCAGCTACTGGCTGCTGGCCCTGGGCGTCTCGACGTACCGCAGCGCGGCCCGCGTCACCCCGGCGACCACGTCCACGCCCACGTCACCGGCACTCCGGCACTGACCACCGCACAGCCCGCGCCCCAGGTGGCGGCCCGCTTCAGCCGGCCGTCGTCTGGGGCGGCATGTTGTACGGGGTGACCACCTGGATCGGCGACGGCAGCATGGGCCCGGCCGGCGGCAGCGCGCCGTGGGCCCGCATCACGGTGTGGCAGGCCTCGCGCACGTCGTGGCGCAGGTCGTGGTGGAGGACGGCGGACAGCCGGTGCTCGCTCAGCAGCCGGGTGTTGTCGTGGTCGAGGTCGTGCGCGACGAACACGGCGCACTCCCGGCCGAGGTCGGCGAAGGCGCGCAGGGTGGCGATGTTGCCGCCGCCGATGGAGTAGACGGCGCGGATGTCCGGGTCGCGTTCCAGCGCGGCCCGGACGAGGTCGTACTGGGTGGCGTCCAGCCCCTGTCCCTCGGCGATCTCGACGAGCGCGCGCTCGGGATGGCGGGCCCGCATCACGCTGCGGAAGCCCATCTCGCGCTCCTCCTCGTTGCGGAAGAATCCGCTGCTCAGGCTGGTGAGCACATTGCCGGGGCGGTCTCCGAGCCACTGGCCCGTGAGGTAGGCGGCGGTGGCGCCGGCGGACCGGTCGTCGATGCCGACGTAGCCGAGGCGGGCGCTGGCGGGCAGGTCCGTGACCAGGGTGACGACCGGGATGCCGGCGGCCACCAGCCGGCCGACGGCGGCGGTGACCTCGGGGACGTCCGGCGCCTTGAGGATCACCCCCTGCGAACCGCGCCGCACTATCCGGTCCAGGGTCGAGACCAGCTCCCGCACCGGTCCGGTCTCCCGGAAGTGGAAGCGGGAGCGCAGCACTGCCGGGTGCAGGGACGGCAGCTCGGCCTCCAGGGCGGCCCGGACGGCGGTGCTGAACCGTTCCGGCGACTGCATCACGATGTCGATCATGAAGGTGCGGCCGGTGAGTCTGACCTGCGTGCGCTGGCGGTCCAGGTCGGCGATGGCCCGCTGGACCTCCTGCACGGTGGACTCGCGCACCCCTCCCCTGCCGTTGAGGACCCGGTCGACGGTGGCCTCACTGAGGCCCGCCTGACGTGCGATCTCACGGATGGGGAAGGGGTGACCCACGGAAAGCTCCCGGGATTGCGCTCGAAGATTGCCTTGGGGGTGCGCTTGAGGATGCGCTTGAGGGGTTTTTGATGGCCGCCTGCTGGTTGTTCGACGGGTTTGTCATGACAACAATGGCAGCGCTGAGCCACCGTTGTCAGTGCTGAGCCGCCATTGTCATCGAAGTCATCGAAGGGACGCCGATGTCCTTCACTTCCGGGCCGGACCGTGCCGGGGCTGCCGGGGACCGCTCCTGGCTGTCCGAGCAGGACTGCGACCTCGACGCCTTCCGCTCGCTGGTCGAGCGCAAGGCCGAACTCGCCGACTTCCCGCACGCCGCCGCGGTCGAGGGGAACGTCCTCGTCTACGACAGTGAGCGCCTGCGCGCCGCCGGCGCGGACCGTGCGGTGCGCGCCGAGCTGGTGCGGGCCCTGACCGACGGTCCCGGCGTCGTCGTCTTCCGGGGCGCCTTCCCCGATCCGGCGGTCGTCGACCGGGCCACCGCCGTCTTCGACGCGCTCATCGCCGAGCAGCACGCCTCGGGTGCGACCGCCGGCGACCACTTCGCGAAGCCGGGCGCCAACGACCGCGTCTGGAACGCCCTGGAGAAGGCCGCCCTGTACGACCCGGAGGCGTTCGCCGACTACTACGCCAACGACGTCCTCGCGCTGGTCTCGCGAGCCTGGCTGGGCCCCGGCTACCAGGTGACCTCGCAGGTCAACGTGGTCAACCCGGGCGGCGCGGCGCAGAGCCCGCACCGCGACTACCACCTCGGGTTCCTCTCCAACGACGCGGCCGCCGCCTATCCGGCGCACGTCCACCGCCTCTCCCCGGTGCTCACGCTCCAGGGCGCGGTGGCGCACTGCGACATGCCGGTGGAGTCCGGCCCCACGCTGTACCTGCCCTACTCGCAAGGGTACGAGCCCGGCTATCTGGCGTGGCGACTGCCCAAGTTCCAGGAGTACTTCGAGCAGCACCATGTCCAACTCCCCCTGGCGAAGGGCGACGCGGCCTTCTTCAACCCGGCCGTCTTCCACGCCGCCGGCACCAACCGCACCGCCGGCGTACGCCGGATGGCCAACCTGCTCCAGGTGTCCTCGGCCTTCGGGCGCGCGATGGAGACCGTGGACCGCGAGGCGGTGGCGAACGCGGTCTTCCCCGTGCTGCTGAAGCGCCGGGCGCAGGGCGTGGGCCAGGAGTGGCTGGAGCGGGTCGTGGCCGCGAGCGCCGAGGGCTACCCCTTCCCCACCAACCTCGACAACGACCCGCCGGTCGACGGTCTGGCCCCGGCCACACAGGCGGACGTCGTACGGCGGGCGCTGCACGAGGAGTGGACCCCGCAGGCACTCCGGGACGAGCTGCGGGCCGGCGCCGAGCGGCGCATCAGCTGAAAGGATCCACCGCACATGGGACTTCTCGACGACAAGGTCGTCCTCGTCAACGGCGGCAGCCAGGGGGTGGGCGCGGCCATCGCGCGGGCGGCGGTCCGCGAGGGCGCGCTCGTCGCCGTCACCGGACGGCGGCCCGAGCCGGGCGAGGCGCTGGCGGCGGAGCTGACCGCGGCGGGCGGCAAGGCGCTCTTCGTCCGGGCCGACCTGTCGGACGCCGGGCAGGCGAAGGCGTCGGTGGCCGAGACGGTCGCCGCGTACGGCCGGGTCGACTGCCTGGTCAACTCGGCCGGTCTGACGTCCCGGGGCACGCTCCTGGACACCACGCCCGAGCTGTTCGACGAGCACATCGCGATCAACCTCAAGGCGCCGTTCTTCGCCATGCAGGCGGCGGTGGCGGACATGCTGGCCCGCGAGGCGCCCGGCACGATCGTCAACATCATCACCACCTCGTCGCACGGCGGTCAGCCGTTCCTCGCGCCGTACGTCGCCTCCAAGGCCGGCCTGGTCGGGCTGACCCGCAACGCGGCGCACGCCCATCGCTTCGACCGGGTGCGGATCAACGGCCTGAACATCGGCTGGACGGCCACCGAGGGCGAGGACGCGACGCAGAAGGCGTTCCACGACGCCGGGGACGACTGGCGCGAGCAGGCGGCGGCCCGGCTGCCGATGGGCAAGCTGGGCCAGCCGGACGAGATCGCCGACTTCGTGGTCTTCCTGCTGTCCGAGCGCTCGGGCGTGGTCACCGGTTCGGTGATCGACTGGGACCAGAACGTGCTGGGCGGGATGGACTAAGGGAAACAACAAGCCCGTCCGGCGGTCGAGGCCGAGCCGGACGGGCGATCGGGGTTCCGGTGCGGAGCCCCGGCGACGGACCAACCACTCTCAGGGAAGCAGCGAAGCACATGCGCATCGGAATCCTCGGCCTCGGCCGCATCGGCGCCTTCCACGCCGAGACCCTCTCCGGACTCGACGCCGTCGAGTCGCTCGTCGTGGCCGACCCGTTCGCGGAAGCCGCCAAGAAGGCGGCCGAGCGGTTCGGCGCCGAGGTCGCGGACTCCCCCGAAGCCGTGCTGGACGCCGGTGTGGACGGTGTCGTGGTCGCCGCCGCGACCGACGCCCACCCGGGCCTGATCCTGGCCGCCGTCGAGGCGGGCATCCCCGTCTTCTGCGAGAAGCCCGTCGCCAGGACGATGGCAGAGGGCGTCGCCGTGCTCAAGGCCGTCCAGGGCAGTTCCGTCCCCATCCAGATCGGCTACAACCGCCGCTTCGACGCGGGCTTCGTGGCCGCGCGGGCCGCCGTACAGGCCGGTGAGCTGGGCAAGCTGCACACGGTCCGCTCGACCACGCTGGACCCGGCCCCGCCGCCGGCCGCGTACATCGCCGCCTCCGGGGGCATCTTCCGGGACTGTTCCGTGCACGACTTCGACATCATCCGCTGGGTGACGGGCCGCGAGGTCACCGAGGTGTACGCGGTCGGCGGCAACCGGGGCGCCGACTACATCAAGGAGGCGGGCGACGCCGACACCACCGGCGCGATCCTCACCCTCGACGACGGCACGATCGCGGTGGTCTCCAACTCCCGCCACAACGCCCGCGGTTACGACGTCCGCATGGAGATCCACGGCTTCGCGGACTCGATCGCCGTGGGTCTGGAGGACAAGCTGCCGCTGCGCTCGGTGGAGCCCGGGGTGACCTTCCCGGCCGGCACCCCGCACGACTTCTTCATGGACCGCTTCGCCGCCGCCTACCGCGCCGAACTCACCGCGTTCACCGAGGTCGTGGCAGGCCACCGGCCTTCGCCCTGCACGATCGAGGACGCCTTGGAGGCGGGCTGGATCGCGGACGCCTGCACGCTGTCGCTGCACGAGCACCGGCCGGTGACGATCGCCGAGGTCCGCGCCGCCTGAGGTGAGGCCGAGGCCGAGCCTGAGGCCTGGGCTGCGGGAAGGGCGACCGGGGGCATGGTCCCGGTCGCCCTTCTCCGCTCTCACAGGCCGAAGCGCATCGCGACCTCGTCAGGGTCGTAGGCGTCGCGTGCCGGATCCCGGGGGTGGGCCGGCCGCTCCTCCACCATGTCCTGCGGGAGCACCCGCTCGGGCAGCGCCCCGAACCGGGCCCGGCGCGCGGCCTCCACGGCGCCGGCCTGCTCCACGTCCCGCGCGCCTTCCTGCGCCTCTTCCTCTATCGCTTCCCGCGTTTCTTCCTGCATCTCACCCTCCCCGTCCCCTGCTCCACACACCTTGTACTTCCCTGAACGTTCTCACTGCGCCGCTGGTTCCGCCGGCAGGTTGAAGACATGGTCCGGGGAGATGATCGTCGTGATCGCGTCGCCGAGCAGGGTGCTCGGCTCCTCGTTCTTGTAGTTGATGTCGGTGTTGAGCAGCACGACGAGTGTCGCCCGCGCCGACGGCAGGTAGATGGTCAGGGACTCGTAGCCCGGCAGGGAGCCGTTGTGGCCGATCCAGCCCTGCACGTTGAAGATGCCGAGCCCGTATCCGGCGCCCGGGATCGGGGTCGCCGGGGTGATCAGCCGCTGCTTCTGTGTGGCGGGACTGATCAGCGTCTCACCGTTCGGCAGAACGCCCGTGGCCACTGTGCGCGCCCAGGTGTGCAGGTCCTGAAGCTGGGAGATCATCGCGCCGGCCGCCCAGCCCCAGGAGGGGTTCCAGTCGGCCGAGTCCTCGACCTTCCCGGTGGCGGTCTGGTTGGTGTAGCCCTGGGAGTGCGGTGTCGGGAACTCGTTGCCGGTCGGGAAGAGGGTGTGCGCCATGCCTGCCCGGTCGAGGATGTGCTGCTGGATGTAGTTCGCGAGTGTCTGGCCGCTGATCTTCTCCACCACCAGGCCGAGCAGGATCAGGTTGGTGTTGCAGTAGTAGAACTTCTCGCCCGGCGGGAACAGCACAGGGTGCTTGAAGGAGTAGTCGAGCAGTTCCTGCGGGGTGAACGGCCGCTGCGGATTCGAGGTCAGCGCCTTGAAGAAGTCCTCGTCCGCCGAGTAGTTGAAGAGCCCGCTGCGCATGCCGGCCAGTTGCCGCAGGGTGATCTTGTCGCCGTTCGGTACGCCGTCGATGTACTTGTCGATGGTGTCGTCGAGGCCGATCTTGCCCTGGTCGACGAGTTCCAGCAGCGCGGTGACGGTGAACGTCTTGGTCTCGCTGCCGATCCGCATGTAGAGGCCCGGATCCATCTTCTGGCCGGTGCTCTTGTCGCGGACGCCGAAGGACTTCACGTAGTCGCCCTGGCCGGGCGTCCAGATGCCGACGGTCACACCGGGGATGCTCGCCTGCTTCATGACCCGCTGCACGGCCGCGTCGACCTGCTTCTGCACGGCGGGGGTGAGTTCGACGACGCCATCACCGGACGAGGACGACGGGGAGGGTGGTTCGGTGACGGTGGGGGCAGCGGCGGCCGAGGCGGGCAGTGCCGTCGCCGCACCGCCCGCGATCGGCACCACCAGCGCCCCCACCGCGGTGGCGACGACGATCCCTCTGCGCACGCGCGTGTACGGGTGTGTCATGGGCCTTCTCCCGCATGAGGAGGTTGACGCCGCAGGCCACAGCCGCACCCATGGGCACGGGCCGCATGCGGCCCATCAGCACCAGGATAGGAGCGCCCGCACGCCACCGCCTGCCGACGGAGACTGCGCGGATGCGTGGGCCCTGCCCGCTCACGCCCCGCAGGAGCGCAGGAACTTCCGGGTGCGGATCGCGATGGCCAGCGGCGCGTCCGGCTCGCACGGGTACATGTCCTGCTCGACGATCGCGAACAGCTCGACGCCCAGCCGCTGCGCCGCGACGAGGACGGGCTCCAACTCCGGTACACCGGACGGCGGTTCGCACATCACGCCGCGCTGCACGGCGGGACCGAACGGCACCTCGTCCCGGACGATGTCGGCGAGGACGTCCGGGTCGACCTGTTTGAGGTGGAGGTAGCCGATGCGTTCGCCGTAGGTCTCGATCAACTGGACGCTGTCGCCGCCGCAGTAGGCGTAATGGCCGGTGTCCAGGCAGAGGTTGACGAGTTCGCTGTCGGTGGAGTCGAGGAAGCGCTCGACGTGCTGCTCGGTGTCGAGGTGCGTGTCGGCGTGCGGATGCACGACGAGGTCCAGGCCGTACGCCTCCTGCACCTCGTGGCCCAACCGCTCCATGCCCTTGGTGAGATGGGCCCACTGACTGCCCGTCAGTTCCGGCGGCTCCAGGAGCTCGGCCGTCTTGTCGTCCCGCCAGAAGGCCGGGATGACGACGAGGTGCCGGGCGCCCATCGCCTGGGTGAGCGCGGCCACTTCGCTGACGTGTGCCCAGGTGGACTCCCAGACGGACGGGCCGCGGTGCAGTCCGGTGAAGACCGTGCCCGCCGAGACGCTCAGCCCCCGCCTGGCGACCTCGTCTTCGAGACGGGCCGGGTCGGTCGGCAGATAGCCGTAGGGGCCGAGTTCGATCCAGGAGTAGCCGGCCTCGGAGACCTCGTCCAGGAAGCGTTCCCAGGGCACCTGCCGGGGGTCGTCGGGGAACCACACGCCCCAGGAGTCGGGGGCCGAGCCGACGCGGATGCGGTCGAGGGCGTTCGCCATGTCACGGCGTCCCCTCTGCCGGGTCCGCCGCGGGAACGGTGAGGTCCTTCTCCTCCGGGAGCTCCTCGACGTCCACGCCGCGCACTTGGGCCAACTCGTGCTTCAGGGCCGCGAGTTCGGTGCCGCCGGCCATGTGGTTGGTGAGTTCTTCGAGGGTGACCGCGCTGCGGTCGGCGCTCAACTCCATGGTGCCGAGGCGCAGGACGCTGAAGTGGTCGCCGACCATGTAGGCGTGGTGGGGGTTGTGGGTGATGAAGATGACGCCGAGGCCGCGGTCGCGGGCGGCGGCGATGTACTTCAGGACCACGCCGGACTGCTTGACGCCGAGGGCGGCGGTGGGCTCGTCCAGGATGAGGACGCGGGCGCCGAAGTGGACGGCGCGGGCGATGGCCACGCACTGGCGCTGGCCGCCGGACAGCGTCCCGATGGGCTGCTCGAGATCGTCGAGGACGATGCCCATGTTGCGCAGCTCCTCGTCGGCGGTCTTCTTCATCTTCTCGATGTCGAGACGTTGCACGGGCCAGGGGCCCTTGGTGAGCTCGGAGCCGAGGAAGAAGTTCCGCCAGACGGGCATCAGCGGGACGGTGGCGAGGTCCTGGTAGACGGTGGCGATGCCGCGGTCGAGGGCCTGGCGCGGGGTGGTGAAGTGCACCGGTTCGCCGTCGACGAGGAACTCGCCCTCGGTGTGCCGGTGCAGCCCGGAGATGATCTTGATCAGGGTGGACTTGCCGGCGCCGTTGTCACCGAGCACGCAGGTCACCTTGCCGGGACGGACGGCGAGGCTCACACCGTGCAGGGCACGGATGTTGCCGTAGGACTTGCCTGCGTTGCGCAGCTCGACGAGCACCCGGCCGCCGTTCTCGGGGACGGTGTCCGTGAGGATCGCGCCGTGCGTTCCGCTTCCGTTACTGGTGGTCATGGGGGGTCACCTCCGGGTCGCCGCGCGGCCGACCCACAGATTGATCAGGACGGCGCCGAGCAGCATCACGCCGAGGAACGCCTTGAACCAGTCGGGGTTCCAGCCGGCGTAGACGATGCCCTGCTGCACCATGCCGAACATGAACGCGCCGAAGACCGGGCCGATCGCGGAACCGGCACCGCCGGTCAGCAGACAGCCGCCGATCACCGCCGCGGAGATGTAGATCAGCTCCTGGCCGACGCCCTCGCCGGACTGCACGGTGTTGAACGTGAACAGCTGGTGCATGCCGACGAACCAGGCGCCGAAACCGACCAGCATGAACAGCGAGATCTTGGTGAACGTCACGGGCACACCGACGGCCCGCGCGGACTCCTTGTTGCCGCCCACCGCGAAGATCCAGTTGCCGTACTTCGTACGGATCAGAACCCAGGTCGCGATGGCCGCGAAGACCAGCCAGTACACGATGGTGATCTTCACCTGGACGCCGGCGACGCCGAAGGACGAGGCGAAGACCTTCCTCGCCTGGCCGAAGCCGTCCATGTCGCTGATGTCGTCGGTCGCCACGTTGCTGGTGATCAGCTTGGTCACCGCGAGGTTGACGCCCTGGAGGATCAGGAAGGTGCCCAGGGTGACGAGGAAGCTCGGCAGCCCGGTCTTGACCACCACCCAGCCGTTGAAGAAGCCGATGGCGAGGGACAACAGGAGCGCGACGACCACACCGACCCAGACGTTCGTGGTCAGTTGGTAGCTGAGCATGCTCGCGGCGAGCGCCGAGGTGATCACGGCGACACCGGCCGAGAGGTCGAACTCGCCGCCGATCATCAGCAGCGCCACCGGAAGGGCCATGATCCCGATCGTCGACGACTGATACAGGACGTTGGCCATCGAACTGCCGTCCCGCACCGGGGGCGCGGCGATCAGGAAGAACACGTACACCGCGACGGCGCCGAGGAACACCCCCACCTCGGGGCGCGCCAACAGTCTGAGAGCCAGCGGGCGTTGCGTGGTCCGGCCGTCACTCTCCTCGCGGCTCGGCGCCGGCGGTGGGGTCACCGCCGGCTCGGCAGGGTGGGTCATGATCATCACCTGGTGCCCTTCGGGGCGGACGCGGCGACCGCGTCGACGTCGGACTCGTCGACGAAGACCGGGCCGGTCGGCACCGGCCGTTCCCCGCCGCCCATGTAGTTGCCGTTGGCCCTGTCCCCGCTCTCCTCGGACTTCTCTCCGCCGCGGCCATGGCCACGGCGGGGCCGTTTCTACTCAGATTGGGGCCATGGAGCCAGGTCCGCGACTTTCCTCGACGAGACCAATGCCCACACCACTGCCCATATTTTGTTAAGACATCCTTTCACGAGCAGGTCAGAATGTAAGAACAAAGCCTTGACATTGGGGCCCCTGGGACCTACACCTGGGAGACGATCTACCCCCTGCGACCGGGTGTACCCCACCCCATCCCACCGAGGAGGTGCCCCGATGGCGAAGACCGGCGACCGTTCCCGTGCCGTGCCCGGCTCCGCGCTCGACGCGCTGCACTTCGCGCTGGACCGCACCAGCCCGGTGCCGCTCTACTACCAGCTCGCCCAGCAACTGGAGGCGGCGATCGAACACGGCGCGCTCGCCCCGGGCAACCTGCTGGGCAACGAGATCGACCTGTCGACCCGCCTGGGCCTGTCCCGCCCGACGGTCCGCCAGGCCATCCAGTCCCTGGTCGACAAGGGCCTGCTGGTACGACGCCGGGGAGTCGGCACCCAGGTCGTGCACAGCCAGGTGAAACGACCGCTGGAACTCTCCAGCCTCTACGACGACCTGGAGGCGGCCGGACAGGGGCCCACCACGCACGTCGTACGCAACGAACGCGTACCGGCGACCGCCGACGTGGCCGCCGCGCTCGGCATCGCGGAGGGCAGCGAGGTCACGCTCCTGGAGCGGCTGCGCGCCACCCACGGACAGCCGGTGGCGTTCCTGTGCAACTACCTGCCCCCGGCCCTCCTCGACCTCGACACGGACCGCCTGGAGTCGACCGGCCTGTACCGGCTGCTGCGCTCGGCGGGCATCACCCTGCACAGCGCCCGCCAGACCATCGGCGCCCGCTCCGCCACCGCCGAGGAGGCCGCCCTCCTCACGGAACGCGAGGGGGCGGCCCTGCTCACCATGCAGCGCACGGCCTACGACGACACCGGCCGCCCGGTCGAGTACGGGACGCACATCTACCGCGCGTCCCGCTACGCCTTCGACTTCCAGCTGCTGGTCAGGCCGTAGGCGCCGCCGACCGGGCGCCGGGCCGGACAGGCTCTGGGCGGACAGGCTCTAGCGCGGCGCCATCCGCAGCGCGCCGTCCATGCGGATGGTCTCGCCGTTGAGGTAGTCGTGGTCGACGATCGTCAGGGCGAGCTTGGCGTACTCCTCGGGGCGGGCGAGGCGGCGCGGGAAGGGCACGCCCGCCGCGAGGCCGGCCCGGAACTCCTCCGACACCGTGGCCAGCATCGGCGTCTCCACGACGCCGGGGGCGATGGTGCACACGCGGATGCCGTACTGGGCCAGGTCGCGGGCGGCGGGCAGGGTCAGGCCGACGACGCCGCCCTTGGACGACGCGTAGGCGGCCTGGCCGACCTGCCCGTCGTAGGCGGCGATGGAAGCGGTGTTGACGATGACGCCCCGCTGGCCCTCCGCGTCGGCCTCCGTCTCGGCGATGGCCTCGGCGGCGAGCGCGAGCACGTTGAAGGTGCCGATCAGGTTGACCTGGATCACCTTGGCGAACAGGCCGAGGTCGTGGACGCCCTTCTTGCCGAGGATCCGCGCGGAGGGGCCGATGCCGGCGCAGTTGACGGCCGTGCGCAGCGGGACGCCGGATCCCGCCGCGACGGCGACTGCGGCGCCCACCTGCCCGGGGTCGGTGACGTCGGTGGGCACGTAGGTCACACCGGGTACCTCGGGCGCCTTGTCGATGCCGTCCTTGAGGTCGAGGGCGAAGACCCGGGCGCCGCGCTCCGCGAGCGCCTTCGCGGTGGCCGCGCCGAGGCCGGACGCACCGCCGGTGACAAGGGCGGCGGTGTTCTCGAGCTGCATCATCACTCCTTGCCGAGGACGGTGAGCGCACCGCCCTCGTCACGGTCCAGCGCACGAGAGATGACCATGCGCTGGATCTGGTTGGTTCCTTCGAAGATCTGCATGACCTTGGCCTCGCGCATATAGCGTTCCACGGGGAAGTCACGGGTGTAGCCGTATCCCCCGAGGACCTGCACGGCGTCCGTGGTCACCTTCATGGCATTGTCCGTGGCCACGAGTTTGGCGATGGAAGCCTCCCGCGTGAAGGGCAGGCCGAGGTCGTTCAGCCGGGCGGCGGCGAGCGCGGTGGCCCGCGCCGACTCGATCGCGGCGCTCATGTCGGCGAGCACGAAGGCCAGGCCCTGGTGCTCGATGATCGGCTTGCCGAACGTCTCCCGCTCGCGGGCGTAGCGCACCGCGTGGTCGAGAGCCCCCTGCGCGAGGCCGACGGCGACGGCCGAGATCCCGAGCCGGCCGCGGTCGAGGGAGGCGAGGGCGATCTTCAGCCCCTGCCCCTCCTCCCCTATCAGGCGCTCGACGGGCACCCGGACGTCCTCCAGCCGCATCGTCGCGGTCGCCGAGCCCGTCAGGCCCATCTTCCGCTCCGGGGGGTCTGCGCTGAGCCCCGGGCTGTCGGCCGGGACCAGGAAGCAGGAGATGCCGTGGGCGCGGTCGTCGGAGGTGCGGGCCATGACGGTGTAGAAGTCGGCGTAACCGCCGTGCGTGGTCCACGCCTTGGTGCCGTTCAGCACGTACTCTCCCCCACTCTCGGCTCCGCTCGAGCGGGAGGTGCCCCCATCCTCACGCACCGCGCGGGTCAGCATGGCCGCCGGGTCGGAGCCGGCGTGCGGCTCGGACAGGCAGTACGCGCCGAGCAGCTCACCGCCCAGCATGTCCGGCAGCCACCTGCGCCGCTGCTCCTCGGTGCCGAAACGGGCCAGCGGGAAGCAGGACAGGGCGTGCACGGAGATGCCCACGGCGACGCTCGACCAGACCGCGGCGACCTCCTCCAGCACCTGGAGGTAGACCTCGTACGGCTGGTCCGCCCCGCCGTCCTCCTCGGCGAAGGGCAGCCCGAGCAGGCCGCTGCGCCCGAGCGTGCGGAAGACATCCCGGGGGAACGCCCCGTCCGCCTCCGCGAGGGCGACCCGGGGGGCGAGTTCCTTGACGGCGAAGGTGCGGGTGAGCTGGATCAGCTCGACGGCTTCCTCGGTCGGAAGGGCGCGAGTGGCAGGCATGGCGACCTCCGCAGGTAGGAGTTCGGGCGAGTACCGAAGTGATACTGACAATGATACTGGAGTGTGTACGAACGTATCGCTCACGGTACGACAAGAGGGCGCGCGGAAGCACCTCCACAACCCGCCGGATGTCAGGTCAGGGGTCAGGCCGGCTATCGAGTAGCCGAGGGGGATCTCACCCCTCGGCCCTCACAGAACCGTGCGTAAAAGTCTCCCGTTACACGGCTCTTGTCGTTCTGATCTTCAGATCTCGCAGGCCGCGGTGGTGAGACGCCAGTGCGCGAACATCCGCGGGTACCGCTGTGCGATCTCCACGAGCTTCGCGTGGGCCTTCCGGCGGCTTGCGAGCCGCTTGTACTTCTTGCGGATCCAACGCACCAGGTAGGCGTTGATGCGCATCACGAAGGGGAACAGCTCCCACGGCCGGAAACGTCCGTAGTAGTTGATCCACCCCCCGACCACACGGTTGATCGTGCGGGCGAGGTCTCCGAAGGAGGTGCCGCTACGAAGGTGCAATTGCCATGAACGCACCTCGCGACCGATCCGGGTCAGGGCCTGCCTGCTGATGGCCGGCTCGAACGACAGGAACTGCTTGCCGTGCCGATTCCGGTTCTTCCTGGGGCGGAACGTGTACCCGAGGAACGTGAACGACGTGTGCTCATAGGAGCCACGCCGGTACGAGTCCTTGCAGTAGACGATCCGGGTCTTGTCCGGGTGCAGCTGCAACCCGACCTCGACCATCCTGTCCCTGAGCGCGGCCAGCACATGGCGGGCCTGGCGCTCGGTGACGCAGTGCAGCACCGCATCGTCCGCATAGCGTTCGAACCAGACGCTCGGGAACTCCCGGGCCATCCAGGTGTCGAACGCGTAGTGCAGGAACAGGTTCGCCAGGACGGGAGACACCGGGGCCCCTTGCGGGGTTCCGCGTTCCCGTTCCAGCAGGGAGCCATCGGGCAGGACGAGCGGGGCGGCGAGCCACCGCCGCACGTACAAGTTCACCCAAACGGCGTCGGTGTGAGCCTCCACCGCCTTGACCAGCAGGTCCCAGGGCACGCTGTCGAAGAACTTGGCGATGTCGAACTCCACCACCCAGTCCCGCTTCCAGCAGCGCTCCCGGCACCTTTCCACCGCGTCCAAGGCGGACCGACCAGGCCGGTATCCGTAGCTGTCCGGGTGGAATACAGGGTCCACCCTTCGCATCAGATGCCGGGCAACGACGGTCTGGGCCACACGATCGGCGACAGCGGGAATGCCGAGCATTCTCGTGCCGCCTCCGCTTGGCTTAGGAATCTCCACCGCGCGCACCGGCGGCGGGAAGTACGAGCCCGACGACATACGGTTCCATACCTTGTAAAGGTTGCCCTTCAGGTCCTTCTCGAAGTCCTCGATGCTCTGCCCGTCCACGCCGGGTGCGCCCCTATGTGACCTGACTTCCTCCCACGCCTCCTTGACTTCCCACTTCGAAATATCAAACGGCTTGATCTGAGACTTCAACTGGCCCATCGCACTCCTCCCGGGCTACTGCCCGGTTGATGTGATCAACTCAGTCACGAACGACCCGGCCCCTTCGCTCCACCCTCATTACAGGGGCTTCGTCACTACTACGGGCCGGTCTGCCAGCAGGGTCCGCATCGGTACTCGACCCCTTACGGTGTCCTCCGCTTGGGGCACTCCCTCTCCCCCGACCTTGCGTCAGGGCGTATCGGACCTGCCTTCTCCTGTTCCATGCGAGAGCCGCAGACCGGACTCACGTCGCCTACATGCCGGACACCGCCTGGCCAATAAACGGGCACCCGCCAGGCTCATCCCGGAGTTCTTGACACACCCCGGTTTCGATGTCGTCTGGTTTCCTTACGACACGTCAGCAGCGATTCACTTGCGTTCGTCTTTCCGGTCCCCACCTGACGCCTCTTACGACGCCTTTTCCTCATCGCTCACCACGACAGTCTTCAGCTAACGCAGCATGAGGCGGTTTGAAGCCTCCCCCCGCAGGGCGGCTCCGAAGGGCCACGAAACCTTCATCTCTCGCACAGCATCACTTCCGGAAATCGCTCCTACATGCAACTTCCTTCCATGTTCAGGACACACGTCAGGGGGAAACGGCGTGCACGATCAGTGAGGCGAGCTGCTCGTACGCCTCCGCGTCGGTCAGCCCGGTGCGCGCCTGAAGCTCGCCCTGCTGGATCTGCCGCATGGTCGCGGCGGCGACCTCGCCGACGAACGCGGTGTGCACCTCACGGAAGGCGCCGTGCGAGACGCCCTCCGCGATCAGCCGGCGTACCCGCTCCGCGGCCATCCGCGTGTTGGCCTCGTACACCTCGCGCGCGGGCGGGAAGTCCGCCACGTCGTCGAGGAACCGGCGTGAGAGCGGGCGCAGTTGTTCAGCCACGGCGGTCAGGTACGCGCGGACCCGGTCCGAGGGTTCGACCGTCTGCGCCACCCGCTTCTCGACGGCCTCGGCCGCCCCGCGGAAGTAGTGCTTGACCGCCTCCACCACCAACCCCTGCTTGCTGCGGGCGAGTTGGTACAGGGTCGTCTTGGAGCAGCGCAGCCGCTCGGCGAGGTCGTCCAGCGTGAGATCCGCGAAGCCCTCCGCCGTCAGCAACGCGACGAGGCGTTCCAGCAGGTCGGCCTGTCTGGCGGTGCGGCGGGGCGACGGCAGCGGCATGATCCAAGCGTAGCTTCCCCCGAACGCATCGAAGCCGCCTTCCCAAAGTTGGGAAAGCGGCTTCCGACCTGCGATGAAGCTGGTCGGGACGACAGGATTTGAACCTGCGACCCCTTGACCCCCAGGAGCGCGAGCCATAGGAATTACGTGCATATATCGGGCAAAACTAGGGTGCAGGACGTGCGCCTCAGCGTGCGCTGTTCAGGGTCGCGAGCACCGTGTGGTCCCCAAATGGTCCCCAGGACGCCAGTCCACCAGTACTTCCATCTGTGAGATCACCGCGCCAGTCGAAGTCGTCTCGCGCGAGCAGGTCTGCGACCGGCCCTTGATCGACATCGCAAGCAGCTGCCCCGCCTTCGGCACCTCAAGGTACTTGGGCCATGCCAGCCCCGTCCCCACCGCGCTTGACGAACCATCCGTCGACCTTCGTGGTTGTTCGTGGCGATAGAGCCGGTGCAGGTGGAGGGCCTCGGTCTGCCACCGCGCGCGAGCCGCGTGGGGATCAACGGGCACGTCCCGACCGAGTCGGTCGGCCGCCTACATGTAGAGAGTGCCGACGGCGCAGCCGCGCCCAGGAGGTCGTCGAGCGCTCCCGGGCGGCCTTCTTCAATGCGCCGCGGACCGCTGCCGCCACCGCGACCCTCTCGTCGGGCACTCGCTCCCGCTCTACAGCCCGTGTGTGGCCGTTTCGCCCTGCGGCCTTGCCCGCCACCTCTCGCAGCGGGACCGGATCGGCGTCCTGACGTCGTGGGCCGAGCCGCGTTCGGGACGGGGCCATGAGGCGTGCAGGCGCGCGATCCACGCATCGGCCAGCCGCCGCTGCGCGGCGTCACTCGCCGCCGGCCTCGCCGCGGTCCTTCTCCAACAGTTCGATCAGCCGCCGGGCCTCACGGGTGAGCGGCCGGTCAGGCAAGCGGCGCAGATGCCGCAGCGCAGAGCGGACGCGGCGCTGGGCGGCCCGGGCCGGGCTGACGGACCGGCTGCCCGAGACCGCGGGGTGAAGAGCATGCGTGGCCGCAACCCACGAGTCGACCGCTTCACCCTGCAGCGCCGTGATGTGACTGGCAGCCTCATCGGCGGTCTTCTTCAGCTGGCGGATCATCCGATTGACTTCACGCTCGGGCAGCCGATCGGCCAGGCCCCGCACATCGGCGAGAAGGTCCGGCATCCGACGATGCGCAGCCGCGGCCGGGACATCACTGAAACGCCTCTCAGGCGCCCTCAGCCATGTCCGTGCAGGTCACACCCCCGATTCGCGACTCCAGGCCGCCGAATCGCGCCGACCGCAGGGTCTACTCACCGCCGGCTTGCTGGTGGGCCTGGGCCGGGGACGCCAGCTCCGCCCTGCTGGTCACCCCCAGTGTGCGGCCTGCTTGCTCGATGAGTCCGGTCACGTCGTGCGGGGTCAGGAGCAGGGCCTGGGCGATCTGGCGGTCGCTGTGGCCTGCGCGCAGGAGTTCGACCAGCCGGTGTTCGGTCAGGGAGAGGCTCGGGGCCGCCGGTGGGGCCGGCTTCGCGCGCACGCCTGCCGTGGCGAGCGCTCCGCGTACTTGGCCACCCAGCAGGACGCTGCCGCAGGTGTCCGCGAGGTGGAGCGCCTGGGTGAGGGCCTGGCGGGCCTCGTCGGTGTCGCCGCCGCGCAGGAGGGCGGTGCCAAGGCTGTAGTGGGCGCGGGCCAGTTCCAGTCGGGCGGGGGACCGTTTCAGCACGGCCACGGCGTCGCGCAGGAGGGCCTGCCCGCTGTGTCCGCCACGGATGACGCCCAGACAGCGTGAGGCCATCCCGATCGCTCGCTCGGTGCCCCATCGGTGGGCCAGCTCCAGTTCCTCGGTGGCCAGTTGGAGCGCGTCCGTCCGCTGTCCGAGCGTGAGGTGCAGCAGGGCCGCCCGCGACCGCCAGGGCGCCCCGGCCAGGCTCATGACCTGTGCCCGGTTCTCCTGCGTGCCGTACTCGTGCAGGACGGCGAGGGCGGCGGCCGGGTTGCCCCGCGCCGCGTGCAGGCGGCTGCGAGCGAGGAGCGCCGGGCCCTGCCAGGTCCAGCCCACCCGGTCGAAGTCGGCGTCCGCGGTGAGCACCGCCGTCGCCGAGGTCAGATCGCACCGCTCGATCAGCGACTCGCCCACCTGGGTCGTCATCGAGAGCCTGACGCGAGGCTCCAGGCCCTGGTCCGCCGTGGTGGCGGGGTGTCCGAAGTCGGCGGTGAGCGGGAGCTGCCGGCCGCGGCGGGCCTGGACGAGCAGTTGCCAGGTCAGCGCGGACGAGACCATCAGGAACGACCCCCACCGGCCACCCGTGTCGCCGATGCGGTCGAAGCGCGCGACCGCGTCGTCGAGCCGGTCGGTGGCCACGAAGGCCAGCCCGGCGAGGGTCACGAACATGTGGGACGCGTCCGCGGCGGCCAGTCCGCCCCGCAGGGCCCGGTCGAGGAGGTCGCCCGCGACCTGGGCGCTGGCCTCCCCCGTGGTGGCCCAGGCGGACAGCGCGGCCAGGACCACGCACTCACCAGGGGTGTCGCCGGCCAGCTTGTGGTCCCGCAGCCGTCGAGCGTGCCGGCGTGCGGCGGGGAGCGTGGACAGCTGGTCATAGCCGATCAGCAGCATCTGTGCCTGGAGGAACCACGACACCTCACGGACGAGGCCGATGCCGTCGTCGGTCTGCCCCAGATCGTCCACGGCGCGGGCGAGGACGTCGACGGCGCGCTCGTGCTCGTGGCTGAGGAACAGTGCGCTGGCGAGCAGAGAGGCCGTCTCGGCCAGCGCGTACGGGTCGGTCAGTGCCGTCGATGCCTGCGCCAGGTGGTGCCTGGCGGCGCCGACGTCGATCTGTATCTCGTCCCTGCCCAGGTCCAGCAGCAGGGGACCGCGCTCTTCGGCGGAGAGCGGCTCGCGCAGAGCCCGGCGCAGATAGGCGGAGGTGACCTCCGGAGCCCCTCGGCCGCGAGTCGCCCGCGCCGCCTCCCGCAGGACGTCCACCCACCAGCCCTCGCCGCCCGGTTCGGCCAGCAGCAGATGGGCCGCCACCAGGTCGTCGGCGGCGCCGTCGCTGCGCAGCAGTTCGGCTGCCCGCGCGTGACCGGCGGCCAGTTCCACCGGTCCCAGGACGGCTTCGGCGACGGCGGTGCGGACCAGGGCGTGCCCGAACCGCACCGGCTCGCCCGGCGCCAGCACGCCGATCTGCCGCAGCCTGCCGCCGAGTTCCCGTGCCTTCGGCTCGCCGAGGCCCGCCAGTTCGGCGGTGACCTTCCAGGTGGCCTCGTCCCCCAGCACCACTAGGGCCCGCGCCAGGCTGAGGACCGGCTCCGGCTCGTCGGCCAGCCGTTTGACCACGGTTTCGGCGAGGATCCGGCCCCGGAACTCCGCCACCAGGTGGGCCTGGTCGTCGGTGGCGCCGACCTGGTTGTCGGCCAGGGTCCGCAGCAGCGCGTGCAGCAGCAGCGGGTTGCTTCCGGTGGCCGAGGCGCACGCGGCGACGAACCGTGGTTCGCCGGGCCCCAGGCTCGCCCGCACCAGGCGGGTCACACTGTCGATGTCCAGCCCGGGCAGGTCGATCCGCCGGCAGTAGGGCTGTGCGGCGATCCGTTCCAGCATCGGCCCGGCCCCGGCACCGTCGTCCGGCCGCCCCGCCAGCACCAGCAGCAGGGGCAGACCCCGCAGCCGCCGCGCCAGGTATTCGAGCCACCGCGCCGACGGTGGGTCCGCCCAGTGCACGTCGTCGACCACCAGGGCGAGCGGTCCCTCGTCGGCGGCATGCACCATCAGCCAGTACAGGCTGTGCAGGAGGCCCAGCGACGCCTCGGGCGACAGCTCACCGGTCCCCTCCACACGCAGAGCGTGCGACGCCAGCTGCGCCGGACCCGACAGCAGCCGTGCCCGCCCCTCGTCACCGGCTCGGGCCAGCAGGGGCTCGACCAGTTGCCGCAGCACCGCGAAGGCGAAGCCCTGCTCCAGCTCCGCCCCACTCGCGGACACCACCCGGATCTCCCCCGGCTGCTGGACGCCCGCCCACGCGTCAAGCAGCGCGGTCTTCCCCCTCCCCGCGCCCGCCCGCACCAGCACCACGCCGCCCCGGCCCGCCCGTGCCTCACCGGCCGCACGCTCCAGGACCATCAGTTGGTGCTGACGGCCGAGCAGGCCGGACGGCGCCGTGCCGTCGTCGGCGGAAGGAACCGGCTGCCCGCCGGGGCGGCCCGCCGCGAGCAACTTGGCGGCGTCGGCGTCGCCCAGCCCCAGCGCCGACACCAGCAACTGCGCCGTGCGGCGCTGCGGGCGCGCTCGCCGGCCGCGCTCCAGGTCCCGGATGGACCGGGCCGCCATCCCGGCGGCCTCGGCCAGCTCCTCCTGGGTCAGCCCCGCGGCCCGGCGGAAGACCAGCAGCATCTCACCGAACGTCGTCAACTCCCGTGCCCCCCGCACTACTTCGCCTGCCGAAGCATCCGGGCGAGGACCCCGACGCCTCGCCGTTCAGCGGATGGTACTCACCGGCGATCACCACATACCGGCCGCCCTCCCTTTGACCATGTACTGGCGAGCAGGAGCACCAGGAAGAACAACCGGACGGATCACCGGAAGAACCACGCGGGAACCTTCCGGCGCCGAAGCCGGTCCCGTCATCCGCGTCGGCCGGACCGGCAGCGGCGGCACGCCCGGGGACAGGGACTGGGCCGCTCTCGTTGTGCGAAGAGGGAACTTCACCGCGCCGGGAACGACGGCCCTGCCCGTGTTCCCGCCCAGGGCCCTGCCCAACTCTCGTCCCGACAGCGGCCTCCGGCGGGCCGGACAGCCTCGTTTCCCGCGGTCGTTGCGGTCGCACAATCGTGAAGGACGCGTCGGCCCGTTTTCCCGTGGCGACCGCCGCCTCCAGTGCTGCCGCTTTGGATCAACTGCGCGTTTCGCACGGCTACTTGCCCACTACGGTGACGCTCGCTGAACCGGCCGGGACACTTTTCGGCTGGCAGCCGGACTCTGGGGGGAACCGTGTCGCAAGGGACAGCCGTCGTATGTCCGACCCCGACGGCGGAAGACCGGTGAGCGTCGGCGGACCGCTGGTCGTGCCGGTTCACCTCGACGCGCTGTGCCTGGCCGGCGATCTCGATGTGCGGGGACCGGACAACGACTTCAGCCGGCTCCCGTACCGCGACCCGGCCACCGGTCTGGACCAGAACGAGGATCTCCCGTACGTCAGCGAGATCATGGTGCGGACCCCCTTCCAGGACGAGGACTTCCGGCTCAGGGCCGGCATCCATCTCCACTGGGCGCTGCCCGACGGCCTGACCCGGATGGTCCAGCGCGAGGACGGCACCACCGCCGTCCCGGCGGTGCCGAACCGCTGGCTGGTGACCCGGAGCAGAGACGGGCGGGTGGAGGAGGAGTGGGTCGTCGAGAGCGACTACCTGTCCGACGACAACCCCGCCGCGGTCCGCTATCCGGTACCCGGGCCGGGCCTGCCGTACCGGCGGCTCGGCCGGAAGATACCGCTCGACGTCTGGAGCCGCTCCACCGACCGCTCGCGGTATCTCCCCGAGCTGACCGCGGTCGGATACGGGGAGCCCACCTTCGCGGCGCAGTACGGCAACTGCCACAGCGTCTTCGGCTTCCACGACCCCGACTATCCGGGCGTCCCGCCGAAGGGCCTGCGGTACGAGGTGCTCGGCTGGTTCGACGACCCCGGCCAGGATCCCGCCACCGCGCTGGGTGACGGCTCGGCGGCGCCGGACGTGCACGGCTGGCAGGAGGCGGCCCGCCTCCGGTTCGGCTGGACGGCGCCCTCGGCCGGTCCCGACGCTCCGGCGCCGGGCCGGGTGCTCTGCTACGCACAGCTGACCTTCGCGGCCACCGGCATCAAGTCGAGTCCCCTGCTGTCCGACGCGGACGACGAGACCGGCGTCTGCGTCGGGAACACCGCCACCGAGGCGCTCGCCGCGCACCTGGGAAGCGTCCTGCCCACCGAGTCCGCCGACCAGGTGGAAGAGCTCCTGGAGGCGCTGGCCTTCGCCGACGAGCTGGAGTCGAAGCCGCTGGACCTCGGCTTCGGCCTGAGCGAGTCCCGGCACTCCGCCACCTTCCACGACGTGCCCTCCGGCATCCAGTGGTCCCTGCGGCGGCAGGACGACACCGACGGCGTCACCGCCGAGCACAAGCAGGCACGCGAACAGCTCACCGTGCCCCACGCGTTGAGCGACCTGCTGAATCTCCTGAACGTCACCCAGACCGACCTGGACCGGGCGCGTCATCAACTGACCTCGGTGCGCGAGCAGTTGTTCGCCGACTGGTACAAGTACCAGCTCTGCGCCTATCCGTACGACGCCCTGGTGGACTCGTATCCGGACCAGGACCGGGTGGCGTTCTTCCTCCGGCGCACGATGGGCCTGCTCGACGAGGACTCCGGGAGGGCCGAACTCCTGGCCCAGCGGCTGCGCGACGCGCGCACGGCCGTCGATGTCGCGCTGAAGGATTTCAACGCCATCGCCGTGGGCGCCCGCAGCACCTTCGTCCTGCACGAGATTCCCGCACCGGCGTACCAGCTCCCCAATGATCCCGTGGTGCTGCTCACCGGGCAGGCGGCCACTCCCGGTGACCGCCACGGGCAGGACGGGGCGCTGCATCCTCAGGGGCTGCTGGAGTGCGCCCTGTCCGCCGAGGGCCAGCCGGACCTGGGTACGCCGAAAGCCGTGCGGGCCCTGCGGGCGAGTGCCGTCGCCGCCGTGGTGAAGCTGCCGGTGCCGAACTTCGCGGCCGCCGAGTGGACCGGACCGTCCTGGCATCCCACGGTGCTGGAATGGGAGGTGGAGTTCTTCCCCGCGACGATCGGCAACAACAACGATCCGCGCGACCGCAGGTACAGCGAGGACTTCGTCACCGGCAACTACGTCCTGCCGCCCCGTGACGTGGAGCTCCAGCCGGTCCGGCAGATACCGGACAAGGGCGCCAACGTCTACACCGGTACGACGATCCTGTCGCCGGGCGCCCGGCCGGTGCTGTCCTCCCGGGTGCTGCGTTACCTGCAGGGCGCTGTGCTGCCGCTCCACAACGCGTCGGGGCAGCCCGAGGTGACCCGCGAGGCGTTCCTGGCGGACCCGGCCCCCGTGCTCGACTGGTTCGACGCCCACGGAAGTGACCGGCGGCTGGCTCTGCTCGTCCGTGTCTACCGGCATCTCGCGGAGCACGAGGACAGCAATCTGTCCGCCGCCCTGAACGGGTTCAACGACGCCCTGCTCATGCGCAAGCTCACCCGGCAGCTCCCGATAGCCGATCCGCTGGGCTTCCCCGGCCACCAGCGGTTCGCCGCCGACGTGGCACAGGCGGTGGGCGCGCAGACGCGGCACGCACCGCAGCCGCTCAGCGACTTCAACCCGATCCGCGCGGGTGCGCTGCGGGTGCTGCGGCTACGGATCCTGGACAACTTCGGCACCGCCCAGGACGTGAACGCCGACCGGATCCGGACCACCACACAGTTGCGGATGCCCGAGCACCCGGACTGGGTGGCGATGCCGCCCCGGCTGGCCCAGCCCGCACGGCTGTCGTTCGAGTGGCTCGACGCGCAGGACGACATCCGGCAGACCAACGGTCTGCCGGACACCTCCCCGATCTGCGGCTGGCTGATACCCGACCACCTCGACGCCGGTCTCGCCGTGTACGCCGCCGACGGTTCGGCGATCGGCGCACTGCACGCCCTGCCGGACGCCGCCCAGCCGCAGTCCGCCCAGTGGCGGGAGCTGCCCGGAGGGGCTCTGGGCCCGATCGAGGCGATCGCCAACCCCCGTCTGCGGGCGGTCGTGCAACGTCTACACGACACCGGGCCGACCGCTCTGGGCACGTTCCTGGAGGATCTGGACGCCACTCTTCAGTACATCGAGCCGGAGGACTACGCCCAGCACCGGGGCCGGGCCGTGCTGATGGGCCAGCCGCTGGCGGTGGTCCGCGCGCGGGTGTCGCTGGAGCTGATGGGCCGTCCGGCCAATCACCAGGACTGGAACGTCTTCCGGCAGGACATGGGCCGCGCCTGCCGGGAGACCGACGACTTCCCGCTGGTCCGCTTCCCGGTCAGGATCGGCGAGCACCAGGTCCTCGACGACGGGGTCCTCGGGTTCTGGCTGGAGGATTCGGCGCAGCGCCTCGGCCCTCTCTGGCACGACGTCCGCTCCCCCGAGGACCCCCTGGTCCAAGCGCTCGACGCGCCGCCGCAGTACCTGACGATGCTGATCGACCCCCGGGGCACGGTGCACGCGACGGCGGGGATCCTGCCGACCCGTTCGCTGCGGATCCCGGCCGGGATGTTCCGGGACGCCCTGGAGGGCATGGCCGTCAGTTTCCGCACCGCGCCGGTCCTCACCGACGCGGACCATCTCGCCGTACCCCTGCCGGACGAGCCCGGTTACGCCTGGTCGTGGCAGGAACAGCGGCGGACCGGCCGGTTCGAGCAGGCCGATCCGCCACGGCCCGACGCCCGGCTCCCCGCTCGGGCGACCCTGCGCGAGGGCTGGCTGACGCTGCGTCCGGTGCGCGACCCGCAGACCGACCAAGGAGCACGATGATCACCCTGGAGCTGACGCTCGCCGAGACCAACCTCCTGCTGGAGGCGCTCGGTACCCAGCCGTACGCGCAGGTGTACGAGCTGATCGGCAAGATCCACCAGCAGGCGGAGAAGTCCGCCGCGGCCCAGGACGGAGCCGCGGAATGACGGCCAACCTGGTGCTGCACTGGCACCTGGACGCCCTGACCTCGAACAACCAGGTCACGGACAGCTCCGACAACCATCTGGCCGGCACCGTCGCCGGGAAGCCGGGGACACGCCCCGACGACCGGTTCGGCAGCGTACTGGCGTTCGACGGCACCACCGTCCAGGTGACCGGCGCCGAAACACCACTGCTGAAACTCGGCGCGTACACGGTCGAGGCATGGGTCAACCCGTCGGCCAAGAGGGCCGCACGGGTGGGCCTCGTGGCGAAGGCGCAGGGCGACTTCGCCGTCGTACTCGACGCGGACGGCACGCTCAGGCACCGGTTCGCCACCACGGGGAAGCCCGGCGACGGGCACGCCACCGCGCCCGGGGCCGTAGCGACGGACTCATGGCACCACGTGGCGTGCGTCAACGACGGGCACACCGCCCGTATCTACGTCGACGGGGTCAAGGCGAGCGAGTACGCGTTCACCGGTGACCGGGCCACCGCCCAGAGCCCGCTGCTGGCCGGCACGGACGGGACGGGCCGGTACACCGGGCTGCTGTCCCACGTACGGATCTACGACAACGCGCTCAGCCAGGCCGAGATCCAGCGGGACATGGCCGACGACGAGGCGTCGCTGGCCGCGTTCGTACGGGCGCATCCGCTGGACTTCGCCCTGCTCGACGTGGACCAGCAGCCGGTGCTGTTCATCGACGACAACCCCGCAGGGCAGCCGATGATCCTGCGGCTGACCAACACCTCCCGGCAGGACATCGAGCTGCGGACCCTGGCGGGCCCGGTGTCGGCCACCGAGCACCACGTCGCGCTGCGGCTGCGCCCGGGCACCATCACAACCCCGCCCGAACCGGCCGTCGCCGCCGCCGAGTGGACGCTGCTGCGGGCCCCGGACCCGGCGACCGGCGGAACCGTGCTGTATCTGGGGGCGCCCAAGTCCATGGTCATCGGACGGGGCACGTCCTTCGACGTGGCGCTGAAGGGGCTGGCGGCCGACGGGGGCCGCGGCACCCGTGGCACCCGGGTGGAGCTGACGCACCAGCGGATGCGGTACGCGGGTGAGCAGAGCGAACTGACCGGGCAGCGCACCGCGTTCCTCGACATCGTCAACCGGCGGGGCCGCCGTGACATCCCGCTCGCGATCGGGTTCGTCGGCGGAAACCGGGTGCTCAGCGACGGCGTCACACCGAACACCCTGAGTTTCCGCATCGCCAACCGGTCGAGGGACACATCGCTCTCCCTGGCCGGCGCCTCGTTCACGCTCTCGTACGACCTTCAGGAGGCCGGCGAGACCCACGAGTGGGCGCTGACGAGCGCGGGTACGGCGGCCGGCACGACGCTGGACGGCCTGAAGGCCAGCGGGGTCGGTTCGGACTGGACGATCGCCTCGGAGAGACTCGGGCAGCGCGTCGAATGGACGCTGACCCCCCAGTCGGCCACCGCGTTCGGGCCCGACGGGACGCTGGTGGTCAAGCTGTCCCAGGTGATCGCGGTTCCGTCGCTCGGCCTGGCGCCGATCGTCGTCGGCTACCGCAACGTGCCGGGGTACCAGGACGGCTCGGTGACCCTGTTCGCCGAGAAGTCGCCGCTGCTGTACAGCCAGCAGAACACCGGTGTCGGCACCGTCACGCCCGAGGCGAGGCTGCACATCGTCAACGCCAACCAGGACGCGAACGGAAACACCCTCGTCCTCGGTCCCACCAACCAGTCGAACCTGCGGCTCGGTTACCACCAGAACTACAGCTGGGCGCAGTCGCACGGCTCGAAGCCGCTGGCCCTCAACCCGCTCGGCAATAACGTCGGCATCGGCACCACGGCACCGGGCTCCAGGCTCACGGTCAGTGCCGACGCCGAACACCTGCAACTGCGCCGGGAGTCGAACGCGGGCGGCGGCAAGCGGCTCTACCTCGAACTGTTCCAGGAGGGCGGCCCCAGCACGGTCTACCCCTCGCTGCGTTTCCATCACGGCGGCAGTTTCTGGCACCGCGTCGAGGGCAGGCCCGAGGGGCTCATGTTCAAGACCGGCGACCTCAACAGCGACGACTTCTCCGACGTGTTCGTCCAGACCGCCGTGGTGAAGGGCCTGCGCAGCGGGCTGCCCGCGAACACGCCGCTCGTCGCTGACACCGGCAGCGGGCACCTCCAGGTGCGCCGGCAGAACGCGACGGCCGACACCGTCGACGGGAAGACGCTGTACCTGGAGCTGTTCCAGGACAGCACGAGTCCCATGACCTTCCCGGTGCTGCGTTTCCACCAGCACCAACGCTTCTGGCACCGCATCGAGGCCAGGCAGGAAGGGTTCACGTTCAAGACCGGCGACCTCAACAGCGACGACTTCTCCAACGTGTACGCCAACACCGCGGTCGTGAACAGCCTCCAGATCGGTGGCGTCACCATCGGCGCCGGCGAACTCCAGATCCTGAAGAAACTGGCGGACGGGCAACTGCAGTTCGACCTGCGGAACGTGGTGCACGACGAATACGCCTTCGCCGGCTTCAACTTCATCGGCGACAACCGGCGCGCCATGGCCACCTGGGCCAGCAAGGGCGAGCGGGTCAGCCAAGGGCGCTGGCAGATCTCCTTCCCGGGATGAGGTGACCGATGCCCCCGAAATCGCGAGCACGCATAAAAACCATCCCGGTCTACAGCACCAGGCGCGAGACCCGTTCCGCCACCAAGCCCCAGCGGGACGCGGCTCTGAGAAAAATTCGCAGAGCAGCCGAGAAGGAAGCGAGAGACCTCAAAAGAAGGCGTGAACAGGCCGCGGCGAGACGCAAGCCCGGAGCGCCCGGAGAGCGGAATGACGGCAGCCTGCATATCGCCTTCATCCAGATGGGCCAGGGTGACTGCATCGTGCTGTGCACACCCGAGGGCCGGGTCATCCTGTTCGACTGCGGCGCGCTCGGCACAGAGAAAGAAGACGAGAACCTCACCGACGCAGAGGCCGACCAGGCGCTCGTGGACCGGGCGCTGGAAACTCTGAACAATCCCAAGTTTCTCGGCAAGGTGAAAGAGATCGACATCCTGATTCTCACTCACCCTGATGCCGACCACTGCAACAAGCTCAAGAAAGTACTCCCGGACGGGTGCAAGATTTACAAGTGCTATCACAGTGCCCAGTTCGGCGAGTACACCGGAGGAGAGGCCAGCACCTTCCTGCGTAAGAAGGTGAAAGACCCCGCGATCCTGCGAGTCGTGAAGAACCATGACCCGCTCAACGGCGTGAATGGCGAGGTCAGCCTCAACGGAACCTCCGTGAAGGCGGCGACCACCAAGGAAAAAATCGACCGGCTGGACGGAAAAGGCCAAAAAGACGGAAAAGGTGACCAGGACGGCATTCTGATCGTGGACGAAAAGGACTGCAAGGTGTCGATCCTGGCCGCCGGTGTCACGAAAGACTACGCGAAAGACCATAGTACGGACCCCAACCGGGGGAGCATCGTGACGCTCGTCGAGGCCTTCGGCGAAAAGCTGCTGCTGTGCGGCGACGCGACCACCAGCACCGAAAAGTTCCTCCTGAACACGGCCAAGGACCGGCTGAAGGACGTGACCGTCGTGCAGGCCGCCCACCACGGCAGCATCACGACCTCGTCCTCTCCGGAATTCGTCGACCGGGTGAACCCGAAAATTGTCGTCGCCAGCGCTGGAATGCAAATCCCAAAGCATCATCACCCGAGTTATGAGGTGATCCAGGGTTACGTGGACAAACTCGAAAAGGAAAAGCGCATCGACAGGCTGAAGGACGAACACGAGACGTTCGTCTGGGAACCCAACAAAGGGGGAAACTATTCCCACGGCAGCATCTGGAGCAGGCGAAAAGTGTACACCACCGGTTCCCAGGGCACCGTCACACTCGACTACCCGGAGAGCTGATGACTCCCGACGAGATCAGGAACGCGGTGCGCCGGACCGGCACCGGGATCGATGTCACGGTCGGCGCGCTGACCGGTGTGGGCGACCTCTTCGCCTCGTTCTTCCCCGACGGGCACCTCGTCCTGTCCTCCGTAACAGGCCGTACGGAGACCGCCGACGGGGTCAGGGCGACGGGCACCGGTGCCTCGGGACCGTTCACCGGCATGGCGCTGGAGGTGTCCTTCACCAGCGCGCCGAACTCCGTACGGGTCGTGGTACGGGCCACCGGTGCCCCTGACTGGACGTTCTCGCAGGCGTTCCCGCCCCTGCGGGACTCGATCTTCGACACTCTGCGGTTCCGGTCACCGGTCCTGGTCCTGGACTCGGCCGCCACCGCCATGACCTTCGGCGGTGTCCTGGTCGTCACCACGCCGATGGCAGCCCTGGACCTGTTGATGCCAGGAGTCACCCACACCCTGACCGGTGAGATCACCATGGTGAGCGGCCCGGCGGCACTGGACTTCCCGACGACTCCCGTCCCGGACATCCTGTTGTACGGGCCGGAGAGACTGACCCTCGGCCTGGGCCTGTTCACCCTCACGGAGCTTCGCTACGAGATCACCTCGGACCCCGTCTTCAACTACTACGACATCGACTGGAAGGCACGCGGCTCGATCACCGTGACCGCGGCCGTACCGGTCACCGTGGCCGGAACGCGGCGGAACGTGCTCGTCTCCACAGGGATCGCCGGCTGGGGCGACAGCCTGCTGTTCTCGGGGGACTTCAGCGAACTCGGCGACCTCAGCCTCGCGGACGTGACCGGCTTCGTCGGGCAGTCCGTCCTGCCGGTCCCTTTCGACTTCTCCGTCACCGGCCCGGTGGTGCTCAGCGACGTCGAGATGCAGGTGACCCCGGCCACCCTGTCCGTCGACCACATCAGCGTGACCCTGGAGACCCGGGAACAGTGGACGGTCGTCCCGAACCTGCTGGATCTCCAGGCGATCGACCTGCACTTCCGGATCGACAGCCCGCTGTCGTCACCGCGGACATCCGGAATCCTCACGGGGCTGTTCGGCATCGGCGAGAGCGGCACCCTGCAGATCAGCGCCGACTTCGGCGCCGGCACGCTGGGCGGATCCCTGCGCGAGGGTGACGGCCCCCTGAGCATGCGCGAGGTCTACACAGCCCTCACCGGCGCCGACCCCACCGAGGTCCCGGACCTGTCGGTGGACAAGTTCGACCTCGGCCTGACGATGCCCACCGAGGAACGCACCGCCGTCTACCGCGCCTTCCTGGAGCTGGCCGGTGACTGGCATCTGACGGATTCGCTCTCCCTGACCGACGTGATGTTCTCCGTCAAGCACGACAAGGGCACCACGTTCGAGGCGCTGGCGCTGTTCCTCATCGGCGGAGTCGCGGTCAAGATCACCGCGGCGTACGATCCTGCGCCCGAGAAGCAGTGGCAGTTCACCGGCGAGACCGGCCCCGGCCAGCAGATCGCGGTCGGCAGGCTGTTCCAGGACATCGCCGACCGATTCGGCGCGATCGCCCTGCCCGCGCCGATCGCCCAGCTCGTCATCGAGAACCTCGGCATGGAGGTGTCCACCGGTACCGGACGCCTCTTCCTCACCGGCGAGGCGCTGTTCCCCCTCGACACCGCCGAGGTGGACGTGACGCTCGCGATCGACACCGGGCAGCGGAGCCTCACCGCCGCGCTGGCCGCGACGGTACCGACGGCTCGCGGGCCCTTCAGGCCCCGGTTCGACCTGAGGTTCGCGCAGGCGCCGACGGCGACCCTGTTCACCGCCGCCTACAGCCACGCGGCCGGTGACCCCGTTCCCGCGCTGAAGGACCTGGTCGCCGCCCTGCTGCCGTCCGCCGCCGTCTTCGTCCCGGACGGGCTGACCGTGGACCTGAAGGACGCCTTCCTCGCCGTCGACGGACCGAAGTACCTGTTCGGCGCCGATCTGGCGCTCACGGTCGACCTGTCGCACCTGCCGGTCGTCGGCGACCATCTCGGCGCGGGCGAGATGGGCTTCGATCCGCTCCGGCTGGTCGCGGCCTCCACCGCCCTGGCCGCGGCCGAGGTCGCCGCCGTCAACGCGATGCTGCCGGACCAGGTGGCCAAGCTCCCCGACGGGGACCTGGCCGCCGGTTTCCTGATCAGCGGCCTGCTGAAGCTCGGCGCCCTGGAAAAGCCCCTGGCCCTGCCGGTGGCGGGGGCGGGAACCCAGCCCACGACACCCACCACACCCGTACCCGACAAGTCGACGCAGAGCGCCGACAGCGCCCTCTGGTACAAGGTGCAGCGGTCCTTCGGGCCGATCCACATCCAGCGGGTGGGCGTGCGGTACGACCATCCGCCCGGCCAGAGCGCCGAACTCGCCGTACTGCTGGACGCCTCGATCTCGGCGGCCGGGCTGACCCTCACCCTGACCGGCCTGGAGGCCGGGGTCGAACTGTCCGACCCGACCGCGATACCGGCCTTCGGGCTGGCGGGACTCGACCTCTCGTACGCGTCGGGGCCGGTCGAGATCGGCGGCTCGTTCCTGAAGAACACCGTCAGGTTCGGGGACACGACCTACCCGGCGTACGGCGGGGCGGCGACCATCCGTACCGCCGACTTCTCCCTCGGCGCGATCGGGTCCTACCTCCAACTCCCGCAGGGCCCCTCCCTGTTCGTGTACGCCTTCCTCGACAAGCCGATCGGCGGGCCGGCGTTCTTCTTCGTGCGCGGGCTGGCGGCGGGCTTCGGCTACAACCGCAGGCTGATCCCGCCCGCTGTGGACCGGCTCGCCGAGTTCCCGCTGATCGCCGACGTGGTCGGGGGCGGTTCGCCTGTCACCGACGTGGGCGGTCAGCTACTGCGACTGAACGACTCGCTGCCGCCGTCCCCCGGTGACGTCTTCCTGATGTTCGGGATCCGGTTCACCTCGTTCGAGATGGTCGACTCCTTCCTGCTCCTGTCGGCCGGCTTCGGTCACCGGTTCGAGCTGAACATGATGGGGCTGTCGACGCTGGTCCTGCCGGCGTCGGACGCGGGCGCGGCGGGCGTCACACCGGTCGCCGAGGTGCAACTGGCGCTGCGCGGAACCTTCGTACCCGACGACGGGTTCTTCTCGATCGCCGCCCAGCTCACCCCGAACTCCTATCTGCTGTCCCGGGACTGCAAGCTGACCGGCGGCTTCGCGTTCAGCACCTGGTTCGCGGGGCCGAACAGCGGTGACTTCGTCCTGAGCGTCGGCGGCTACCACCCGCACTTCACCGTGCCCGCGCACTACCCGGTGGTACCGCGGCTCGGCTTCAACTGGCAGGTGAACTCGCACCTGCAGCTCACAGGCAGCGCCTACTTCGCGCTGACCCCCGCGGCACTGATGGCGGGCGGCAGCCTCAGCGCGACCTGGCACGACGGCTCACTGCAGGCATGGTTCGACGCGTCGATGGACTTCCTCATCGCGTGGCAGCCGTACCACTACGAGGCATCCGCGCACATCTCGGTCGGCGCCTCGTACACGTTCTCGTTCTTCGGCAGCCACACCATCAGCGCCCACGTGGGCGCGGACGTGGAGTTCTGGGGCCCGGACTTCGGCGGTCGCGCCCATATCGACCTGAGCATCATCTCGTTCACCATCTCCTTCGGCGCCTCGGGCTCCGCCGCGCCCGCCCCCATGCCGTGGGACAGGTTCCGGGCGACTCTGCTCCCGCCCGCCGAGGAGATCACCACCGTCGCGCTGGGCGGCGGAGCGCTGGCCCCGGGCGGCGGCACCGACCTCGGTGTGGTCGACCCGCACGGCCTGGTGCTGGTCACCGACTCGGTCGTCCCCAGCACGCGCGCGGTGCACGGCCCGGACGGTCAGGACCGGACGCTGCCGACAGGCACCGCCGGTACGGTCTTCGGGGTCAGCCCGATGGGCGTGGCGTCCACGACCGCGACACACCGGATCGAGATCACCAAAGACGGCAAGCCGATGGACGACCTGTTCGCCTTCGAACCCGTCGCCAAGCAACTCCCGTCGGCGCTCTGGGGAAGCGAGTTCGGTGCCTCCCTCAACCGGCCGCAGCTCGTGGGAGAGCTGCTCACCGGCTATACGGTACGACCACTGCCACCGACGGAGCCGTCCGTCTCGCCCACCCTCCCCAGCGCCGCGCTGCAGAGCGCGACCCCCCTGTTCACCGAACCGGACGCGATCCGCTGGGCGGCCGCGGAACCGGACCGCGTCCTCGTGCAGGACGCCGCCGCGATCACCGGCGCGCTGCACGACCCCGCCGTGACGACGGCCCGCGCGTCCCTGATCGACGCGGTGCTCGGCGGCGCTTCGATCGACCTCGCCGGATTCGGCGCCGACCAGTTCCTGGAGGTCCCGCAGGTGGTCACCCATGGCTGACACCATCACGTTCGTCGATCACTCCAAGCCGGTCCTGCCGCCCGGACAGTACGAGATCACCACCACCCAGACGATCACCGAGAGCCCGCAGCCGTTCGCGGCGACCCGCCAGTTCACCGTCAGCGCGGACAGATTCTCGCTTCCGGCGGCCCGGGTGACGGCGCTCTTCCCGCCGGACGGCAGCCTCGGCGACCATCACAACGTCCTGCCGCACGTCATGCTGGACCGCCCGACACTGCCCTGGGAACGCTCGTCCGGCGTCGAGGGCCCCTGGCTCGCGCTGCTCCTGTTCAGCCAGTCCCAGCGGCCCGAACCGAAGTCCGTCCGGCTCGCCGACCTCGCCGCCGGGCCGGCGTACTTCCCCTCCGGCCCGCTGGAGGCACACCAGTCACCCGAGGACCAGGCAACCGTCATCGACGTCCCCAGAGCCGTGCTGGAGGAGATCCTCCCCTCGGGCGCGGAACTGCCTTACCTGGCACACCTCCGGCGGACCGAGGGGGCCCCGGACGTCGCGGTGGTCCTGGGGAACAGGCTGCCCCCGGCGAACGAGTCGAGCACCGTACACCTGGTGTCGTTGGAAGGCCGGTACACCGCCGACGGGTTCGACCTGGGCCCCGCCGAACCCGGCTCGCCCGTACGCCTGGTCAGCCTCGCGTCCTGGCGGTTCGCCTGCGTGGCCGAGAGCCAGAACTTCGCCACCCTCGTACGCGACCTGGCCCAGCACGGCAGCCCCCTGCGGCTGCCCGACAGCGGTGACGCCGCCGCGGACGACCTGCTGCGCCAGGGCCAGATCCCCGTACGGCACACCCTGCGGCAGGGCGGAACGACAGTGTCGTGGTACCGAGGCCCTCTGACGACGGGCCCGGTGGCAGCGGCTCCCCTCCAGGCGACCCGCACCGCGGACCGCCTGCTGCGCTTCCACCCGGACATCGGCATGTTCGAGACCGGTTACGCCGCCGCCTGGGAGCTGGGCAGGCTGCTGGCACTGCAGAGCACCGACTACGCCACCGCGCTGTACGACTGGAAACGCCGCCGCAGCCAGAAACGGCTCCGGACGACCCTGGAACCCACCACGGGCTACCCGCTCGAAGTCCCCGACATCGACGACGCGCTCCCCGGCACCGTACGCACCTGGCTGACGGGCCTGGCGGGCCTGTCCGGCGTCCCTCTGATGTACCTCGTCCCCGACGAGCGGCTGCTGCCGGTGGAAAGCATCCGTTTCGTCAGCCTCGACTCGCAGTGGGTACGCCATCTCCTGGACGGCGCCTTCAGCATCGGCCGCCTCACCTCGGCGGACGCCGAACTGGACCGGTCGGGCCCGCCGATAGGCATGGCGAAGACGGTGACCGGAGCCCTGATCAGATCCGGCGTCGTGTCGGGCTACCCCGGCCTGGCCGTCGAGGCGTTCGGCGAGGATCAGGAGCTTCCACTGGAGCAGATCAGCATGACCCGCCTGACCCCCGACATCATGCTCTGCCTCTTCGCCGGCACGCTGACCCGCCTCGACGTCCGGCAACGGCCCGAGGCAGTGCACTTCGCGGTGGAACTCCCAGGCGAAGGCCGGTTCGGCAAGTCCCTGCGTGCCCCCGACGGGACCAGTGGCCCGACCCTGGCCCCCCTCCCCCTGGGGCCGGGCGGCCGACTGCCCATCGGCGACCTCGCCGACAGCATCGCCTCGACAATGAAGCGCGGCAGCATCGGCTCCGGCGATTTCGCCCGCCAGATGATCGAGACAGCCGAGCGAGTGAGCTTTCTCAGCTCCTGACCGCCCGCGCGCTTCCTCACCCCGCCCCGAGAACGGAACTCCAGCATGGCCACCTTCCACGTCGCGGTCGACCACCCGGACCCCGACACCCAGGACATCACCACCACCTATCTGGGCACCGTCGACCAGGCCCACATCGACCGAGTACGCGCCATCGCCGCCCTCCCCGGCTCCGCGCGCCACGTCAAGGAACACCCCCGGCACGAGGGCGCCTTCATGGTCCTGCGCGACGACGGCGACCTGGACGTCTACGAGCCCACCGAAACGGCCGGGACCCACGAGGGGTTCGTCCCCACCCTGAGCAGCATGGCCGACGCACCGCACCCCGCCTCGGGCGCGGCGTACATCGACGGCGTGACCCGGTTCGGCGACCAGCGCATCGGAGGGCCGATGGACACCCCGCTGGAGCCGCCGCGTGCCGTGTGGCACACCACCGAGTCCCCGGCCGGCGGCGACTACTTCACGTCCATCGCCGCCTACCTGATGCGCGCCGGGGTGGAACCGCAGGTGATCTACTGCCCTGTCACGGACCGGCTGGGCCAGTTCGGGCCCCTGAACCTGTCGGCCAGGGCACTGAAGAACGACGGCACGAAGCGCACGAACCGAACCGGCAAGGTCTGCATCCAGATCGAGGTGCTGGGACGTGCGCAAGCTCCGTGGACGAAGGGGTTCAACCCGAAGGCCAAGCCGAACTTCCAGCGGCTGCTCACCGCGATACGCGCGCACGGCATCCCGGACGTGTGGCCCGTCGGTGCCCCGCCGGCCACCGCGGCCCTCGCGACGGAGCGTCCCAGAACCACCTGGGAGAACAAGGGCGGCCACTACGGGCACTCCCAGATCCCCGGCCAGGACCACTGGGACCCCGGGGCCATAGACACCGGGATCGTGCCGGGCAGCCCCCGCTCCGCCGACGGGGGAGCCGCCCCGGACACCGGATCCGGTACCTACACCGTGCGGGCGGGCGACACCCTGACCTCCATCGCGGCCGCACACCGGACCACCGTGGCTGCTCTGCTGTCCCTCAACGGCATCAAGAACGCCGACGCCATCACCGTGGGCCAGAGACTGAGACTGCCGACGACGGGCCCGGCGAATCCGACGGCACCGCTGTACGAGCCGTTTCCCGGGACGGCGTACTTCCATCCCGGCCGCCGCAGCCCTCTCGTCACCGCCCTCGGCAGACGCCTGGTGGAACTCGGCTTCGGCAAGCACTACACCTCCGGTCCCGGCCCTGAATGGACGGAAGCGGACAGGCTCAACACCGCCGACTTCCAGCGCTCCCGGCCCGAACTCGCGGGCGACGCGGACGGGATCCCGGGCCCCAGGACGTGGGCCGCGCTGAAGATCCCGAAGCTCTGAAGCGTGCTCAGCCCGACGCACCGACAGCCGAGAGCTGCGTCACGAGTTGGACCCGGTGCCGCTGTGCCCGGTCGCGACCGCGCAGGCCGCTGCCGAGCGCGGTGCCGTCGAGGAGGATCGTGCCACCGGTAGCCGCTTGCAGGCCGACGATCGCGCGGACCGAGGTGGTCTTGCCGGAGCCCGAAACGCCTACATGCGGGCCTGTACGGTGAGTGGTGCAACTCCCGGGCTGGAAACGCCAGTTGGTGACTGACGTGGCGAGTGACATCGAGGCCGGGGAGACGCGCCGTGGATGACGGGCTGGTTGCCGAGTTTGCGGCTCGGGCTCAGGCCGGTGGCGTGAAGCTCACCGGGGAGGGTCGCCTGCTGCAACAGCTGACGAAGCGGGTGGTGGAGTCCGTACTGGAGGGCGAGCTCACCGATCAGCTGAGGCACGAGCCCGGTGAGCGGGCAGGGGGCGTGCGGGAGAACTGCTCAGCAGGTCTGCGCTCAGCGTCACCTGCCCTCTGCGCCCATCGATGCTCGCACTTTTGACAGGGTCCGACCAGCCAGCCAAGCGCCTGACACACCATCAGAACAAGCGTCAAATGAGCGTTTGCGCCTTACTGCCCGCTCCATGGCGCATCTTGACCGGGTCAAAGTGCGCTACAACCCCCGCCGAGCATCCTGGTCCCCAAGTGGTCCCCAAGAATGATCAAGGGCCGGTTTCGGACGTCTCCGAAACCGGCCCTGACCTACGACTGTCTCCAGTCGGGACGACAGGATTTGAACCTGCGACCCCTTGACCCCCAGTCAAGTGCGCTACCAAGCTGCGCCACGTCCCGGTGCGCCGCCCACGGCGTGCCGTGTGATCGCGCGAACAGCACTTTACCCCACACCGGGCGATGGCCCGCCGGGGGGCCGGGCGCGGGACAATCGCCGTATGGACGGTTTGGGCAGTACAGGAGGGACGAGCGGGGGCCGGCCCGCCGAGACGCGGGACCGGGACGGCGAAGGGCGGGCGCGCAACGCGCGGCCTCGGGACGGGCTCGGCCGGCCTCTGCCGTACGGCACGGCCGGGGTGGAGCGGCAGCCCGAGGGCGTCGTCCGGACGCCGGCGGAGACCGTCGTCGAGGCGCAGGCCCTGCTGGACGCCGGGAAGCCGTTCCACGCGCACGAGGTCTTCGAGGACGCCTGGAAGTCGGGCCCCGAGTCGGAGCGCGCCCTGTGGCGCGGGCTCGCCCAGCTCGCGGTGGGTCTGACGCACGCGGCCCGGGGGAACCTCGCCGGCGGGGCGCGGCTGCTGCGGCGCGGCGCCGGGGCCGTGGAGGAGTGGGCGGCGAAGGCGGCGGGACCGGGGCCGGGTCGGGCGTACGGGATGGACCTCGCCGGGCTGGCCGGCTGGGCGCGCGAGCTGGCGGACACGGTGGAGCGGACGGGCGCGGCGGTGGACGCGCGGACCCGGGCACCGCGCCTGCGCTGACACCCGGCACCCCAGCACCCCAGCACCCGGCACCCGGCACCCGGCACGGTCACTGTCAGTGGCGTACGGCAGACTCGTGGCGTGCGAGAGATTCATGTCATCGGTATCGGCGCGGGCGACCCCGACCAGCTCACCCTGCAGGCGGTCAGGGCGCTGCGCGGCACGGACGTGTTCTTCGTCCTGGACAAGGGCGAGGTGAAGAGCGACCTGACGCGGCTGCGCCACGACATGCTGGAGACGCACATACCGCAGGGCGGGTACCGGGTGGTCGAGGCCCGGGATCCGGAGCGGGACCGCGGGGCGGGCGGCGCGGCCTACTCGCCGGCCGTCGGCGACTGGCGCAGCGCCCGCGCCGACATCTACGAGCGGCTGATCACCGAGGAGCTCGGCGAGGACGAGAGCGGCGCGTTCCTGGTGTGGGGCGACCCCGCGCTGTACGACAGCACGCTGGGCATCCTGGAGGAGGTGCTGGCGCGGGGCGCGGTGGCCTTCGAGTACGACGTCGTGCCCGGCATCAGCAGTGTCTCCGCGCTCGTCGCCCGGCATCGCACGGGCCTCAACCGGGTGGGACGGCCCGTGCAGATCACCACCGGCCGCCGGCTCGCCGAGGGCTTCCCCGAGGGGGTGGACGACGTGGTGGTGATGCTGGACGCCCAGCAGACCTTCCGGCGGTACGCCGGGGAGGACGTCGACATCTACTGGGGCGCCTACATAGGCACGCCGGACGAGATCCTGGTCTCCGGTCCGATCGCCGAGGCCGGCCCGCGTATCGAGCGGCTGCGCGCCGAGGCTCGTGAGCGCAAGGGCTGGATCATGGACACGTACCTGCTGCGCCGCAACCCTGGCGCGGAGTAGCCCCCGAGCGGGCCACCCCACGTGCGCGGATGGCGTACCGGTGTGATCGTGACGGCGTGACAGTGACCGAGGAATCGGCGGGCACCGCCGGGCCGCCGGGATCCGCGCCGGCCGTCGCGCAGCCGCCCGTTCTGGACCCGCGACGCCGCAACATCGTCTTCGCGACGATCGTGCTGGGCATGCTGCTGGCGGCCCTGGACCAGACGATCGTGGGCACGGCGCTGCCGACGATCGTGTCGGACCTCGGCGGCGCCGAACACATGTCGTGGGTGGTCACCTCCTACCTCCTCGCGGAGACCGTCGCGACCGTGCTGGTCGGCAAGTTCGGCGACCTGTTCGGGCGGAAGGTGGTCTTCCAGGTCTCGGCGACCGTCTTCATCACGGGGTCGTTCCTGTGCGGTCTGGCGACGAACATGCCGCTGCTGATCTCCTGGCGCGCCTTGCAGGGCATCGGCGCGGGCGGGCTGATGGTCACGGCGATGGCGCTGATCGCCGACGTCATCCCGCTGCGGGAGCGGGGCAAGTACCAGGGCGCGATCGGAGCCGTGTTCGGTGTGGCCACCGTCGTCGGGCCGCTGCTGGGCGGGCTGTTCACCGACCACCTGTCCTGGCGGTGGGCGTTCTACGTCAACGTGCCGCTCGCGATCCTCGTCGTCTTCGCGGCCGCCCGCACCATCCCGGTGGTGAAGTCGGTGGTCCGGCCGGTCATCGACTATCTGGGGATCGCGCTGGTCGCGGTCGGCGCGAGCGCGCTGATCCTGGCGACGAGTTGGGGCGGCACGGAATACGCGTGGGGCTCGGGCATCGTCGTCGGCCTGTTCGCGGGCGGCACGATCGCGCTCGCCCTGTTCTGCCGGGTCGAGACCCGGGCCGAGCAACCCATGCTCCCCATGCGGCTGTTCGCCAACCCGGTCTTCACCGTCTGCTCGATCCTCAGCTTCATCGTCGGCTTCGCGATGCTCGGCGCGATGACGTACCTGCCGACGTATCTGCAGTACGTCGACGGCGACTCGGCGACCGTCTCCGGGGTGCGGACGCTGCCGATGGTGTTCGGGCTGCTCATCGCGTCGATCTTCAGCGGCACCGTGGTCAGCAGGACCGGGCGGTACCGCTTCTTCCCCATCGTCGGCTCACTGGTGACGGGCGTCGGCCTGTACCTCATGTCCCTCATGGGGCCCGGCACGGGCGTGTGGCCGGAGTCGCTGTACATGTTCGTGCTCGGCACCGGCATCGGCCTGTGCATGCAGGTGCTGACGATCGCCGTGCAGAACACCGTCGAGTACGCCGACCTGGGCACCGCCACCTCCGGCGTCACCTTCTTCCGCACCCTGGGCAGTTCCTTCGGCACGGCCGTCTTCGGCACCCTCTACACCAACTCCCTCACGCCGAACCTGAAGGACGGGATCGCGTCGGCGGCCGCTGTCGGCAACGTGCCCCCGGCCGTCGTCACCAGGGCGGCGACCAGCCCGGAGGGCCTGCACCGGCTGCCCTCCGACGTCGCCGCCCCGATCATCCGGGCGTACGCCGACACCATCCAGACGGTCTTCATGTGGACGGTGCCGGTCGCGGCCGTCGGTTTCGTCGTCGCCCTCTTCCTCAAGCAGGTCCAACTCCGCGACAGCGCGCGACTGGGCTCCACCGACATGGGCGAGGGGTTCGGCCAGCCGACCGGCGCGGACTCGCGGCGGGTGCTGGAGGCGTCCGTCGCGAAGATCATCGGCGGTACGGACATGGACACCGCGCGCCGGATCGTCGAGGAGTCCGACACCCGCCTCGACGCGGCCGGCGCGTGGGCGGTGATGCAGGTCGAGCTGTACACCCGGATGGTCGGACACGCCGGCCTCGGACTGATCGCCGCCCGCCGCAGTCTGCCGCCGGAGGTGCTGCTGCCGGTGTTCGACCGGATGGTCGACGAGGGCTACCTGACCCGCGACGGCTCCCTCCTCTCCCACACGGCGGCGGGCGCCCGCGAGGCCCGGATCATCACCGAGGCATGGGGCGCCTGGCTGGAGGAACGGGTGGCACAGGACATCGGCCGCCGTCCGGGCAGCGACCTACGGGCAGCGGTGGACACCATCTCCAAGCGGCTCCTGGTCGAGGACCTCAACGACGGACTGGCCCGACACCGCCCGGAGCCGAATCCGAAGCGGGAGCATGAGCCGGCGGCCGCCGCACCCTGAGATCCGGGTGCCCGACGGCACTCCGCGCCATCGACCGCCTCCGCGCCTCCTTGCCCCCGTCACGGCAGAGCGAGCCCCAGTCGGTTGAGTGCGGTGGCGACGTCCGGGACCGGTGTCACGTCCGGCGGGAGTGGCGGGCGGCGTACGAGGACGACCGGTAGGGCGAGTCGCCGGGCGGCTGTCAGTTTCGCGGAGGTCGCCGTTCCTCCGCTGTCCTTCGTCACCAGTACGTCGATCCGGTGCTCGCGCAGCAGTGCCAGCTCGTCGGCGACGGTGAACGGGCCCCGGGCCAGGACCAGTTCGACGTCGGGTGGCATCGGGGGGCTGGGGGGTTCCACGGACCGAACGACGAAGTGCGGGCCGTCGAGGTGGGCGAAGGCGGCGAGGCCCAGGCGGCCCGTCGTCAGCAGGATCCGTCGGCCCATGCCGGGCAGGAGCTCGGCCGCCGCCGGCAGGGACGCCACGTCGTGCCAGCGGTCCCCGGCCCCCGCCCGCCAGCCCGGGCGGCGCAGCACCACCAGCGGCAGGCCGGTCGCCGCCGTGGCGCTCGCCGCGTTCGCGGTGATGCCGGTGGCGAAGGGGTGTGTGGCGTCGACGACGGCGTCCGCCCGCTGTGCGCGCAGCCAGTCGGCGAGCCCCGCCGCCCCGCCGAACCCGCCGATCCGTACGTCCCCGTCGAGCGCCCCCGGCCGGGACACCCGGCCCGCCAGCGACGAGGTCACCCGCACTCCCGGGCGGGCCGCGAGGGCGGCGGCCAGTTCACGTGCCTCGGTGGTGCCGCCCAGCACCAGGACGTGCCGGGTCACGCCGACTCCCGTACGACGACCCGGCCCCGCGTCGTCCCCGGACCGGAGGCGTCGAGGCCGAGGACCATGCGGGCGGCGCGGCGGCCACAGGGCTCGGCGTCGAGGTGGACGGTGGTGAGCGCGGGGGCGACGAGTTCGCCGTACCCGGTGTCGTCGTAGCCGATGACGGCGAGGTCGTCGGGGGCGGTGAGGCCGAGGTCCTGGACGGCGGTGAGGGTGCGCAGGGCCACCGGGTCGTCGAAGGCGGCGACCGCCGTCACCTCGGGGTGCTCGGCGCGCAGGGCGCGGACCGCTTCCGTGCCCGCCGCCCTCGGCCGGGGCACCACGAAGGAGGTCAGCGGTGCCAGGCCCAGTCGGCGGGCCGTCTCCCGGGCGACCCGCAGACGGGCCTCGGCGGGCGGGACGTCGTGGGCGGGCAGCGCCAGGGCGACGTGGCGGTGGCCGCGGTCGGCGAGGCGGCCGAGCTGCGCCCGGGCCGGGTCCGCGTGCGCGGCGCAGCCGCTCCCCCCGTCGCGCTCCCCGTCGCCGTCGCCTCCGCAGGCCGCCTCGTCGAGCCGCAGCACGGCGCGAGGCGCGATCGCGTCGAGCACCTGCCGGTGGCGGTCGGAGTGGGGCGCGAGGTGGTCGTGGTGACTGTGGTGGCTGTGGCTGCCGTGGCGGACCAGCAGGAGGTGGTCGTGGGCGGCGAGTTCGGCGTCGAGGCCACGGACGTAGCTGCGGGCGAAGCTGCCCTCCGTCCGCCCGTGCCCGACGTCGAGGACGACGATCCGGGAGGACCCCTCGCGCAGGGCCCGGGCGATGCCGTGCGGAACGTAGCCGAGGGTGCGGGCGGCCGTCAGGACGCGCTCGCGGGTCGGCGTGGAGATCGTCTGCCGCGGGTCGTCGTTGAGCACGAAGCTCACCGTGGCGCGGGAGACCCCGCTCGCCGCGGCGACGTCGTTCAACGTCACCCGCCGTGCAGCAGCGCACATCGCTCCGGCCCCGATCGACTCGTCACCGGCGGCTCGGCAGCCGCCCGCCGGTCAGTCTAGGCAGCCCCCACGAGACCCTCACGGGACGCCTCACGAGACCTCCGTGCCCGCTCGTGCCCGCTCGTGCCGCTGTTACCCTGCCCACTAGATCGATTCAGCGACTCCCGTCCGCGCCCGTCGTTCCCCAGGCTTCATCCGTGAGCGAAACGCGTACGACGGCACCCCCCGTCCTCCTCGACGGCCTTCTCGACGGCCTTCTCGACGGATTCTCCCTGGAGATGACCGGCAAGGACGTGCCCGGCCTGGAGGAGGCCCGGGACACCATCCCGCCCGGCACCCGGATCAACGTCACCTTCCTCGGCAACGAGGACCCGCGGCAACGGCTCGCCGCCGCCCGCGCGGTCCGGCGGTCCGGCTTCGTGCCCGTGCCGCACATCTCCGCCCGCCGGCTGCGCTCCCAGGCGGAGCTGGCGGAGTTCCTCGGCGCGCTGCGGGCCGTGGGCGCGACGGAGGAGGTCTTCGTCGTCGGCGGCGACCCGGCCGTCCCGCACGGCCCGTACGACGACTCGTCGGCCGTGCTGCGGTCCGGGCTGCTCCAGGAGTACGGCGTCCGGCACGTCGGCGTCAGCGGCTACCCCGAGGGCCACCCGGCCATCGCCGACGGGGTGCTGTGGTCGGCGATCGAGGAGAAGTCCCAGCTGCTGCGCGAACAGGGCCTGCGGGGCAGCGTCATCACGCAGTTCGGCTTCGACGCCGAACCGGTCCTGACCTGGGTGGAGGCGCTGCGCGAGCGGGGCGTCGACCTGCCGGTGCGGGTCGGGGTGCCCGGTCCGGCCGGGGTCAGGCGGCTGCTGACGTACGCGACGCGGTTCGGTGTGGGCACCAGCGCCGGGATCGCGAAGAAGTACGGGTTCTCGCTGACCAACCTGATGGGCACGGCCGGCCCCGACCGGTTCCTGCACACCCTGGCCGAGCGCTACGACCCCGTCCGGCACGGTGATCTCGGCGTGCACTTCTACACGTTCGGCGGCCTCGGGGCCACCTCGGACTGGGTGGCCGCCCGCCGCCCCCTGTACCGAACCGAGCCGAGCTGAACTCCCGTACCGGGCACACCCCTTCCGCAAGGGGCCGTCAGTGCAGGAGCAGTTGCAGGCCGCCCAGCACCGTCGCCGCGATCACCAGTTGCTCGAACAGCCGCTGGTTGATGCGGTGCACCGCCCACTTGCCGAGCAGTGCGCCGGGGACGACCAACGCGACGAGTGCGGCGTCCAGGAGCAGCGAGTGGCCGTCGATGAGGCCGAGGCTCGCGCTGAAGGGCACCTTCGCGAGGTTGACGATCAGGAAGAAGAACGCGGAGGTGCCGAGGAAGCCGAGCTTGCGGAAGCCGGCCGAGAGCAGGTACATCGACATCACCGGGCCGCCCGCGTTGGCGACCATCGTGGTGAAGCCGCCGAGGACGCCGTAGGAGCGGGCCTTGATCCGGCCGGCCCGGGTGACCACCGCGTCGGGTTCGTCCGCCGTCTCGGCCGTGCGGCGCCGCCACATCGTCACGCCCGCCATCAGCAGCAGGATCGCCCCGATCGACGTCCGGACGATCCCGTCGTCGGCCCACACCAGGAAGAGCGTGCCGAAGACCACGCCGGCCGCGACCGCGGGGAACAGCCGCCACAGGGTGGGCCAGTGGGCGTGCCGCCGGTAGGTGAGGACGGCCATGACGTCGCCGGCGATCAGCAGCGGCAGCAGGACGCCCGTGGAGGCCTTGGCGGGCAGCACCGCCGCGAAGATCGCGAGGCTGACCGTGTTGGCCCCGCTGACGGCCGTCTTGGAGAAGCCGACCAGCAAGGCCGCGAGGGCGAGGGCGGCGAACTCCCAGCCGGTTATGTGCCACAACGTCATCGTGTTCATGCGGGGACCGATGCTACGCACATGTAACGGCCGCCCGCAGGGCCGTCTCGCCTGGTGACCTGCGCCGACGGTGTCAGTGCCGCTCCACGAGCACCGCGCTGCCCTGTCCGACGCCCACGCACATCGTGGCGAGTCCGCGTTCCGCTCCCGTGCGGCGCATGCGGTGCAGGAGGGTGGTGAGGATACGGGCGCCCGAGCAGCCCAGCGGGTGGCCGAGGGCGATCGCGCCGCCGCTGGGGTTGACCCGGTCGGGGTCGATGCCGAGCTGGTCGACGCAGGCGAGGACCTGGGCGGCGAACGCCTCGTTGAACTCGGCCTCCTGGACGTCCTCGACGCTCCACTCGGCCCGGGCGAGGGCCTTGCGCGTGGCGGGGACCGGGCCGATGCCCATCACGTCGGGGTGGACGCCCGCGGAGGCGCCGGCGACATAGCGGCCCAGGGACTCCAGCCCCAGTTCGTTGAGTGCCTCCTCGCTGACCAGGAGGAGCCCAGCGGCGCCGTCGTTCATGGGCGAGGCGTTGCCGGCGGTGACCGTGCCGCCCTCGCGGAAGACGGGCTTGAGGCTCGCGAGTTTCTCCGGCGAGGTGTCCTCGCGGATGCTCTCGTCGGCGTCGACGACCACGCCGTCCGGGCGCCGCACGGGCAGGAGTTCGTCGTCGAAGTGGCCGTTCTTCCGGGCCAGGGCGGCCAGTCGGTGGCTGCGCAGGGCGAACGCGTCCTGGCGTTCGCGGGAGACGCCGTAGCGCGCGGCGACCTCCTCGGCCGTCTCCCCCATGGCGAGCAGACCGTGCAGGTCCTTCATCGCGGGGTTGACCAGACGCCAGCCGAGCCGGGTGTCGACGGTCTCGATGCGGTGCGGGAGGGCCTCGTCGGGGCGGGCCAGCACGAAGGGGGCGCGGCTCATCGACTCGGAGCCGCCCGCGAGCACGATGTCGGCCTCGCCCGCGGCGATGGTGCGGGCCGCCATCGTGACGGCTTCCAGCCCGGAGGCGCACAGCCGGTTCACCGTGGCGCCGGGCACGGTCTCGGGGAGGCCGGCGAGGAGGGCGGCCATGCGGGCGACGTTGCGGTTGTCCTCGCCCGCCTGGTTGGCGGCGCCCCAGTAGACGTCGTCGACGCGGGCCGGGTCGAGCGCGGGCACATCGGCGACGAGGCCGCGGATGACGGCAGCGGCGAGATCGTCGGGCCGTACGCCCGACAGGGCTCCGCGCAGTCTGCCGACGGGGGTGCGGCGGGCTGCCGCGAAGTGGACGGGGCGCACGACGGGACTCCTTGGTTAGCACTGCTAGTTTTTGACTATAGACCCCGGCCCGGCCCCCTGGGAAGATCGGCGGGGCGTGCTCGTCCCCATGGCGTGGTTGCGTGCCGCCGCCTGTGTGGGCGAGGACCCCGAACTGTGCTTCCCCGTGGGGACGACCGGACCGGCCCTGCGCGACGTCGCGGCGGCTGACCGCGGGTCAGACGACGAGCCGGGACAGCGCCGCCGACACCAGTGTGCGTACGCCCGGCACCAGGACCGACAGGTCCGGCGCGAACAACGGGCTGTGGTTTCCCGGTACTTCGTCGAACTTCTCCCGCAACTCCTCCCCCGGCGCCGCCTCCCACACGGCCGCCGGGGTCGAGGTCACGTACCAGTAGTCGTACGGGACGCCCGGCGGGGCGAGGAGGGAGAAGTCCTCGCTGCCCATCGCCTGGCCGAAGTCGAACACCGTGTGCTCGCCGAAGAGTTCACGGTGCACGGCGGCGATCTCCCCGTCCAGGGCAGGGTCGTTGACGGTGTTCGGATAGCCGGGGACGAGCGTGACCTCGGGCGGGACCGGGCAGCCGGCGGCGGCGCACTCGCCCTCGACGACCCGCCGGATCGCGGTGAGGACGCGCTCGCGCACCCGGGTGTCCTGGGTGCGCACGTTCAGCGCGAGCCGGGCCTCGGCGGGGATGACGTTGGACTGCGTACCGGCGTGGAACCGCCCCACCGTGAGCACCGCCGACTCGCTCGCCGCGACCTCGCGCGCGACGACGCTCTGCAGCCTGGTCACGATGTACGCGGCCGTCACCACCGGGTCGACGGTGGACTCGGGCCGCGAGCCGTGGCCGCCCACGCCGTGCACGACGACGTCGACGTCGTCCGAGGCCGACAGGGTCAGGCCGGGGGTGTGCGGGTAGAACCCGGCGAGCCCGGGCGCGGCATGCTGGCCGAACAGCGCGTCGGGGCGCGGGAAGCGGGCGTGGATGCCGTCCGCGACCATCGCCGCCGCGCCGCCCTCGGCCTCCTCGGCGGGCTGCCCGACCACGACGAGCGTCCCGGACCAGGTCGCGCGGGCGGCGGCGAGCGCCTCGGCGGCAGCCGCCAGCCAGGTGACGTGCAGGTCGTGGCCGCAGGCGTGCATCACGCCGTCGACCGTGGAGGCGTACGCCAGGCCGGTAGCCTCCCGGACGGGCAGCGCGTCCATGTCGCCGCGCAGCCACACCACCGGCCCGTCCCCGTTGGCGAGCACCCCCACCACACCGGTACGGGCCACCCCCTCCGTCACCGCGTACCCGGCCGTGCGCAGCCGCAGCGCGAGCTTCGCGGCGGTGCGGTGCTCCTGGAAGGCGAGCTCGGGGTGGCGGTGCAGGTCCTGGTAGAAGTCCGCCAGGTCCCCGGTCTTCAGCCCCGAGGTGATCTCCCGGGCCAGGCGGGCGACGACGGCCGGTTCACGCATTCCGATTCCCTCTCCGGGGACGAGCGGCGTCAGAGGTCCAGGACGCGGGCGATGGTGCGCAGCACCCCGTTGTCGTTGTTGGAGGGGGCGAGGTGGCGGGCCCTGCGGACGACCTCCGGGTGGGCGCCCGCCATGGCGAACGACCAGTCGGCGGCGTCCAGCATCTCCAGGTCGTTGAGGTAGTCGCCGAACACCATGGTCTGCGCGGGGGTGATGCCCAGTTCCCGCTGGAGGCGGCGCAGCGCGGCGCCCTTGTTGGCGGTGCGGCTCATGACGTCGACCCAGTGCTCACCGGAGACGACGACCTGGTGGGTGCGCGTGAAGGGCGCGAGGGCCGGGGCGGTGGTCTCCTCGGCGGACCCGAAGTCGAACAGGGCGACCTTGAGGATGTCGTCGTCGACGGCGGTGACGTCCTCGACGACCCGGTGGCGGACGTAGTACCGGCCGACCTCGGCCAGGAACGCCGCGTCGGTCCGCTCGACGTACGCGGACCGCTTCCCGCAGACGACGGCGCCCACGTCGACGCCGGCGGCCGTGAGCGCGCGCACGGTCTCCTTCACCCCCGCGACCGCGCCCGGGTCCAGCGGATCGGAGCTCAGCTCCGCGCCGTCGCGCACCACGTACGCGCCGTTCTCCGCGATGAACACCATCCCGTCGGCGACCTCGGCGAACTCCGCCGCCAGCGTGGCGTACTGGCGTCCGCTCGCCGGGCTGAACAGCACCCCGCGCGCACGCAGCCGCGCCAGCGTCTCCCACAGGCCCGCCGGCACCTTCTTGTCGTCGTCGAGCAGCGTGCCGTCCATGTCTGTGACGATCAGGCGTATGTCGGCGGAACCGGAATCGGAACCAGAGCCGGATCCGGAATCGGAACCGGCCGATGGCTCGGCTGCAGTCGGATCGGGTGTCTGCGAGTAGGGCATGTCCTGCTTCCTGCGACGGGATCACCGGAATTTCACCCTACCGGGGACAACGGTGATCATCCGGCGGCACAATGGCGGCACAGGCCCGGGCCACGGGCCGGACGCGGGAAGGGGCGGTCACGTGAGCGGGCCGACACGGCTGGACACGAGCGTGGCGCACAACGCGCGGGTGTGGAACTACTGGATCGGCGGCAAGGACAACTACGCGGTCGACCAGCAGGTCGGCGAGCACGTCGCCGGGATGTTCCCGCTCGTCAGGGAGATCGCCCGCGCGGACCGCTGGTTCCTGGGGCAGGCGGTGCGGTTCCTGGCCGAGGAGCGCGGGGTACGGCAGTTCCTCGACATCGGCACCGGGCTGCCCACGGCCGACAACACCCACGAGATCGCGCAGCGCGTCGCGCCAAAGGCGCGGATCGTGTACGTCGACAACGACCCCATCGTGCTGGCGCACGCCCGCACCCTGCTGACCGGCACCGCCGAGGGCGTCACCGACTACATCGACGCCGACGTGCACGACCCGGCCGCGATCCTCGAACGGGCGGCGGGCACCCTGGACTTCACGCGTCCGGTCGCGGTGATGATGCTGGGCATCCTGAACTTCGTCCTGGACGTCGAGGCGGCCCGGGAGATCGTGCGGAAGGTCATGGCCGACGTCCCCTCCGGCAGCTTCCTGGTCCTGACGCACCCCACCCACGACGCCGCGGTGGGCGGCGAGGGCCAGATCCCGGCGATGAAGTTCTGGAACGAGAACGCCAAGCCGCCGATCACCGCCCGCGGCGGCGCGGAGATCACCGCGTTCTTCGACGGTCTGGAGCTGCTGGAACCGGGCCTGGTGTCGTGCTCGCGCTGGCGCGGCGAGGCCGCCTCCCTCGCCGTGGTGCCGCAGTACGGCGCGGTGGCCGTGAAACCCTGACGGGCGTACGGCACACACCGGACGGCCCGGACACACCAGGACACACCAGGCCGTCCGGACGCCCCGATCGTGGAGGACGCATGACCAGCCTTGCCGATCCCGTCACCGGCGGGCGCCCGGGAGAAGTCGAGCGGGCGACCGCGCTGGGCGGCGAGCTGTCCGGCCGGGGCGTGCACGGCGTCGTCCTGGCCTATGTCGACACCGCCGGCGTCGGCCGGGTGAAGTCGATCCCCACGGCGGGGCTGGCCTCGGCGGTGGCCTGGGGCGTCGGGATGTCCCCGGTGTTCGACACGTTTCTCGCAGGCGACCACATCGTCGCGACCGACGTGCTGGGCTCCCCGGACGGCGACCTGCGCCTGTACCCGGACCTCGACCGGCTCGTGGCCCTGGCGGCGCAGCCCGGCTGGGCGTGGGCGCCGGTCGACCGCCTCACGCAGGACGGCGGCCGGCACCCGGGATGCTCGCGCACCTTCCTGCGCCGTGTCGTCGCGGACGCGGCCCACGCGCACGGTCTCGCCTTCAAGGCGGGCATCGAGATCGAGTGGGCGGTCGGCCTGGACTCGGCGCCCGCCGGGGAGTTCGTCCCCGCGACGTCGGGGCCCGCGTACAGCGCGACGCGCCAGGTCGAGCTGAGCGCGTACACCGCCGACCTGCTGGCCGCGTGCGCGGCGCAGGGCGTGGACGTCGACCAGGTCCATCCCGAGTACGCGCCCGGCCAGTTCGAGATCTCCGTGAGCGCCCTGGACCCGGTGGCGGCGGCCGACCGCAGCGTCCTCGTCCGCCAGACGATCCGCGCGGTGGCCCTCCGCCACGGTCTGCGGGTCTCCTTCTCCCCGGCGGTCGTCGCGGAGGGCGTCGGCAACGGCGGGCACGTCCACCTCTCCGCCTGGCGCGACGGCGCGAACCTGCACGCGGGCGGTGAGCGGCGGCACGGCATGACGGCCGACGCGGAGGCGTTCACGGCCGGTGTCCTGGCCCGGCTGCCGGCCCTCACGGCGGTGACCGCGCCGAGCCCGGCGAGCTATCTGCGGCTCAAACCCTCCCAGTGGGCGGGGGTGTTCACCGCCTGGGGCCTGGAGACCCGCGAGTGCGCGCTGCGTCTGGTGCGGGGTACGGCGGGGCGGCGCGCGAAGCAGGCGAACGTGGAGGTCAAGCCGGTCGACCTGGCCGCCAACCCGTATCTCGCCCTCGGCTGCCTGATCGCCGCCGGGCTGGACGGACTCGCGTCGGGCGCCGTCCTGCCCGAGGAGACGGACGGCGATCCGGTGCGGCTCGGCGCGGCCGAGGCCGCCGCCCGGGGTGTGCGCCGGCTGCCGGCCTCGCTCGCCGAGGCCGTCGCCGCGTTCCGCGAGGACGAGGTGCTGCGGGCCGCGCTCGGCCCGGTCCTCGCCGACGCGGTGAGCGCCGTACGGCAGGGCGAGATCGACGCCGTCGACGGGCTCGACGACGAGCGGGTGGCCGCGGCGTACCGCTGGAAGTACTGAGATGCCCGGCGGACCGGTCCACGAGGCGCTCGCCGAACTGGAGCTGGTGGACCACCACTGCCACGGCGTCGTCACCGGCCCGCTGGACCGGCCGGGCTTCGAGGCGCTGCTCACCGAGGGCGACCCGTGGCCCGGCGTCTCGACCTTCGACACCCCGGTGGGCGTGGCCGTACGCCGCCACTGCGCGCCCCTGCTCGACCTGGAGCGGCACGCGCCGCCCGACGTCTACCTGGCCCGCCGCGCCGAACTGGGCCCGGAGGAGGTCAACCGGCGGTTCCTCGCCGCGGCCCGGACCGGCGTGTTCTGCGTCGACACCGGGTTCGCCCCGCAGCGCGTCACCACGCCCGCCGAGCTGGCCAAGGCCGCCGGCCGGGCGGTCGCCCACGAGGTCGTGCGGCTGGAGTCCGTCGCGGAGGCGGTGGCCGCGCGGGGCGTCGAGGCCGACGGGTACGCCGACGCGTTCCGGGCGGCCGCGCTGGACGCGGTACGGCGGCCGGGGGTGGTCGCGGTGAAGTCGGTGGCCGCGTACCGCACCGGCTTCGGCCTGGACCCGGCCCGGCCCCCGGACGCCGACGTCACCCGGGCCGCCCGGCGCTGGCTGGCGCGCGGCGGACGGCTGGCGGAACCGGTGCTGGTCCGGCATCTGCTGTGGACCGCCGTCGACCTGGGACTGCCGCTGCAACTGCACACCGGCTTCGGCGACAACGACATCCGGCTCCACCGCGTGGATCCGACCCGTCTGACGGACTGGCTGCACCTGACGGCGGGCACGATCCCGGTGCTGTTCCTGCACTGCTGGCCCTACCAGCGGCAGGCCGCCTATCTGGCCGCGGTGTTCGAGCAGGTGTACCTGGATGTGGGGCTCACCCTGCATCATGTGGGTCCGACGCGAGCGCGGGCGGTCCTGGAGGAGGCGCTGGAGATCACACCGTTCCGCAAACTGCTGTACAGCTCCGACGCCTATGGTGTGGCCGAGTTCTACGGGCTCGGCGCGCTGGCGTTCCGCCGGGGGCTGGGGGATCTCCTCCAGGACCGGGTGGACGCCGACGAACTGGGCCTGCCCGACGCGCTGCGCCTGGCACGCTGGGCCGGAGCGGACAACGCCCGCCGGGTCTACCGGCTTCCCGACGGACACTGAAAGTATGATCAAAGAATGTCTGACTTGACCGAAACAACGCCGGGTTGGCTGAGCTCCGACGAGCTCGAGATGGCGCGCGCCCGTATGCCGATCCTGTACGTCGAGGCCGTGCCCGTGCGCGTCGACGACAGCGGCGAAGTCACCAGCATCGGCCTCCTGCTGCGGATCGGACCGGACGGCAATGTCAACCGCACCCTGGTCTCCGGCCGGGTCCTGCACCACGAGCGCGTCCGGGACGCCCTGCTGCGCCACCTGGAGAAGGACCTCGGCCCGGTGGCGCTGCCCCGGGTGCCGACCTCGCTCCAGCCGTTCACGGTGGCCGAGTACTTCCCGACGCACGGCATGACCCCGTACCACGACCCCCGGCAGCACGCGGTGTCGCTGGCCTACATCGTGCCGGTGACCGGCGACTGCCGCCCCCGGCAGGACGCGCTGGACCTGGTGTGGTTCAGCCCGGAGGAGGCCGCGTCGCCGGCGGTACAGAGCGAGATGCCGGGCGGGCACGGGTTCCTGCTCCGGCAGGCCCTGGCCCACGTGGGCCTCTCGGCCTCCTGACCGGCATGGTTCCCGCTCAGCGACCACCCGCCCAGCGAGCACTGATCGGAGCCGCGGGAAGCCGCCCCTGCACCCTGGTGGTGTGCAGGGGCTGCTGCTGCGGCGACGTGCGCAAACACCCCGGCTTCGACCACGCCTGGCAACTGGAACGGCTGCGCGCCGCCGCGGCCGCTTCGGGCGGCGGCTTCCAGGTCCGTACGACGGACTGCCTCGGCCCCTGCGACCAGGCGAACGTCATCGTCGTCCAGCCCTCGGCCACCGGCCGCCGGGCGGGCGGCCGGGCCACCTGGGTCGGCTTCGCCATGGACGACGACTGCACCGAGGAGATCCTGACCTGGGCGGCGGCGGGCGGCCCCGGCCTGGCCACACCGCCGGTGACCCTGGAACTCCAGTTCATCAAGCCGCCAACTCCCGCCCGCAAGGGCCGGGTTGGGACCCGCCGATCTTGATGTCGTAGGTTGGCCCGATGGGGGCGACGACAGAAGAGCGAGTAGGGAAGCGTTCCGGCGGGGCGGCGCGGTCGTCGGTACTGATGGCGCTGGGCACGGTGGTGTCCCGGGCCACGGGCCTGATCCGGCAGGTGCTCCAGGCGGCGGCCCTGGGCACCGGCCTGCTGGCCACCACGTACAACACGGCGAACACCGTGCCGACCAGCCTGTACACCCTGCTCATAGGCGGCGCGCTGAACGCCGTGCTGGTGCCGCAGCTGGTACGGGCGCGGGCCACCCACCCGGACGGCGGCCGGGCCTACGAGCAGCGGCTCGTCACCCTGGTCGTGTCCGTCCTCGCCGTGGGCACCGTGCTGGCGGTGTGGGCGGCCCCGCAGATCGTATCGGTGTACCTGCGCGACACCCCGGACAACCACGACGCGTACCGCCTCACCGTGGTCTTCGCGCGCTTCCTGCTCCCGCAGATCTTCTTCTACGGCCTGTTCAACATCTACGGCCAAGTCCTCAACGCCCGCGAGCGGTTCGGCGCGATGATGTGGACGCCGGTCCTCAACAACGTCGTCCTGCTGGGCATGTTCGGCGTCTATCTCGGCCTGATGACCGTGCCGACGCAGGTCGCGGACATCACCGACGCCCAGGTGCGCCTGCTGGGAGTCGGGACGACCGTGGGCATCGCGGTGCAGGCCCTCGCGCTGGTCCCGTTCGCGCGGGCCGCCGGGTTCCGTTTCCGCCCGCGGTTCGACTGGCGCGGCTCGGGCCTGGGTTCCGGTGTCCACGCCGCCAAGTGGACCCTGCTGCTGGTGCTGACGAACCTGGTGTCGCTGACGGTGGTCACCAACTACGCGAACGCGGTCGACCAGAGACTGCCTACCTCCGGCGCGGGCTACACGGCGTACACGTACGCGCAGACCATCTGGATGCTGCCGCAGTCGGTGGTCACCGTCTCCCTGGTGACGGCGCTGCTGCCCCGGATGAGCCGTGCCGTGGCCGAGGGGCGGATCGCGGACGTGCGCGCGGACCTGTCGCGCGGGCTGCGGGTGAGCGGGGTCGTGATCGTCCCGGCCGCGTTCCTGTTCCTGGCGCTCGGTCCGCACCTCTCCACGCTCCTGTTCGCGCACGGCGCGGCCGACGCGGCCTCGGCGCAGCCGCTCGGGCACATGCTCCAGGCGTTCGGGCTCGGCCTGATCCCGTTCTCCGCGCAGTACGTGTTGCTGCGCGGCTTCTACGCCTTCGAGGACACCCGCACCCCGTTCTTCATGGCGGTCTGGATCGCGGCGGTCAACATCGTCCTGGCCACCGCCTGCCATCTGCTGCTGCCCGACCGCTGGGCGGTCACCGGTATGGCCGGGGCCTACACCGTGTCCTACCTGGCCGGACTCGCCCTCACCGCACGGCTCCTGCGCAGACGGACCGGCGGCCGGCTGGACGACGGCGCGCTGCGGCGCACGTACACGAAGCTGACCGCCGCGGCGGGCCTGGCCGCCCTCTTGGGCTGGGCGGCCGACCGGGCCTGCGCGGCCACGCTCGGCGACGGCACCCTGCCGACGGCGACGGCCCTGGCGGCCGGCATCCTCACCCTCGGCCTGGTCTACCTCGGCCTGGCCCGGCTGATGAAGATCGACGAGCTACGGGGCCTGCGGGGCCCGCGCTGACCGACTCCCCTCCCGCGTCCTCTCCCCCGTCCTCTCCCGCCTCGGCGAGCAGGGCGGCCAGGGTGGCGCGGGCGCGGGCCACGCGTGAGCGGACGGTGCCGACCGGGACGCCGCTCACCGCGGCCGCCTCCGCGTAGGGCAGGCCCAGCATCTGGGTCAGCACGAACGCCTCCCGCCGGTCCTCGGGCAGCGCGGCCAGCAGATCCCGCAGGACGACACCGTCGTCGAAGCCGGGCAGCCCGCGCGGCTGGGCCAGTTCGACGGCGGTCTGCCAGTCGGCCGCGTCCGACAGACGCGGCCGGGCGGCGGCGGACCGGTGACTGTCCATCACCGCCCGGCGTGCGATGGACAGCAGCCACGTCCGCGCCGAGGAACGCCCCTCGAACCGGTGCAGACCGCTGAGCGCCCGCAGGAACGTGTCCTGCGCCAGATCGTCCGCCGCCTGCGGATCGGCGCTGAGATGGGCGACGTACCGCACCACGTCCCGGTGCAGGGCGCGCACGAACCCTTCCACGGCCACCGCGTCCCCGCCGCGTGCTGCCAGCGCCAGCGCGGTCGTCGACGCGTCGGCCGCTGCCGCCTTACCGACCCGCTTCGCGCGTCCCGCGCCGTGCGGCGCCCGGTGCCTCTCGGCCTTGACGCTGTCCTGCGACCTGCGGTGCCTGTCGGCCTTGTCGTGCCCTGCATCCCCTGTGTGCCCTGTGTGCCCTGTGTGCCCTGCGTGCCCTGCGTGCCCTGCGGTCATGGCGCCTGATCCTGGCAGCGGGGTCGCGCATGTCTCGCGAGGTTGGGCGAATCCACAGGCTGCGTGCCCGACTCACAGCGGGGTACGAGGTGAGAGCACCGCGCGCGGCCGTACGCGGTGCGATGGTTCCACGGTCCGCCCGTCGGACAGACCCCGGCGCAGAAGGCCGCCAAGGCGGCACGTGGCCGGCAGCCGAAGAAGAGGCCCGGCATGGCGCGGCGCGAGGCGATCAAGCAGGCGGGCCGCGAAGAAGAAGGCCCCGGGCAGACTCGGGTGGCGGGCCCGGTCAGGCTGCGTCCGCCGGCCACCAGTCGGATACCAGGGCCGCCAACTGGTCCGGGGTGGCGACCGAACGGACTGGCACCTCCGGGGGCAGCAGGCGGCGGGCGAGTCCGCTGAGCGTGCTGCCGGGACCGAGTTCGGCCAGCCGCAGCGGGCCCCGGGCCACCGCGGCGAGGGTGCGCATCGAGCCCGCCCAGCGCACTGGCATGACCAGGTGCCGCAGCATCAGGTCCCGCCAGCGTTCGGGGTCGCTCCGGTGAGCGCGGGCGTCTACGTTGGCGATCACCGGGCAGTGCGCGGGGTGCAGCGCGACGGCGGAGACAGCGGCGGCGAGGCGGGGGCGTGCCGCCGCCATCAGCGGGGTGTGGAAGGCCCCGCCGACCGGGATGCGGACCGCCCGCGTGCCCGCCGCCTCCGCCTCCTCGGCCAGCGCGGCGACGGCGTCGGCGGTGCCGGAGACCACGACCTGGGCGGGGCCGTTGAGGTTGGCGACCCAGATCTGCGCCTCGGCACCGGCCCGCAGCCGGGCGGCGAGCCGCTCGGCGTGGGCGGCGACACCGGGTCCGACCAGCACGGCCATGGTTCCGGGCACCCGGCGGGCCGCCTCCGCCATAGCGGCGCCGCGTTCGGAGACCAGCCGGCCGGCGTCCTCCAGGGTGAGCACCCCGGCGGCGGTCAGCGCGGCGAACTCGCCCAGGCTGTGCCCGGCGCACACGGCCGGCCGGGCACCGCCGACGGCCGTGTCGAGCGCGTCGAGGATCACCATCTCCAGGGTGAACGTGGCGATCTGGGCGTTGTCCGTCCGGGTCAGTTCGGCGGCGTCGGCGTGCAGCAGCAGCCGGCCGAGGTCGCGGTCGCAGGCCTCGGACAGCTGGTCGACCACCTTCCAGTGCGCGGTGTCCCGCCACGGCTCGCCCATCCCGGGCCGCTGGGCACCCTGGCCGGGGAAGAGGAGGGCGGTCGCGGGGACCACCGCCCCCGGCACCGGCACCCGCCCGGATACAGGATCAGCCGTGGTCGACGGCTTGGTCGACGGCATGGCCGACGGCATCGTTGAAATCGGTGCGGACAATCTCGACAACCTTCCAGTCCTTGTCGTCTCCGGTACGGACGTCCCGCGGTACAGCGATCGTCGCCGTGTACGGGCCGTCCGACGCTGGTCGCGGCAGCGTCCACTCCCCCGGTACGCCGTACGCCGGGCCCGTCGTGAAGGTCGTGACCGTCATGAAGCCGGAAGCGGTCACTGTCAGTCCAGTCCGGGCCGGCGGCTCGGGGGGAGACGGGGCGGGCCCGGGACGTGTGGTACGGGGGTGTCGAGGGCTTTGGTGAGGAAGGCCGGCAGTGAGGCCCGTACCCCCGCGAAGGGTTCGTGGCCGTCGGCGTAGCGCTGCCAGGTCACCGGGTGGCCCCAGGAGCGGAGGAGGTCGCGCAGGCTCTCGCCGCTGCTCTCCGGGACGACCCAGTCCCGCGCCCCGTGCCCGATCCACACCGGGAGCCCGGCGTTGGCCGGGTGCGGGCGCCCTCCGTCGAGCAGTGCGGGCAGGTCGGGGGGCAGGTAGGGGGCGTACAGGGCGGCGCCCGCCAGGGGCTCGGGGTGGGACAGCGCGAGGGTGAGGGCGACGGTGGCGCCCTGGGAGAAGCCGGCGAGCAGGACCCGGTCCGCGCCGATCCGCTCGGCCTCCCCGGTGAGCAGGGCGGCGAGCGGGCGGCGTACCGCGTGCAGGCCCTCGGTGTCGATACGGTCGATCGCCAGCACGCTCTGGGGGAACCAGCAGGTCACCGGGAGTCCGGTGAGGAGGCTGGGCGCGGTGACGGGCGCTCGCGGGAAGACCCCGCGCACGCCCGCCTCCGCGAGCCGCAGCCGGCCGGCCACCTCGGCCAGGTCGCCGGGGACCTGGCCGATGCCGTGCAGCCACACCACGGTGGCGAGGTGGCGCCCGGCCGGTTCGATCTCCTCGTGGTCCAGCCGGTCCACGGCCGCGGCGCTCATGCCGGCTGGGGCTCGTGCGACGGTGCCTGCCCGGGCGCCGGGCGGGGCGTCGCGGGCCGGCGGAACAGCATCGACGCGTACTGGCCGCCGAAGCCGAAGGAGTTCTTCAGCACCGCGGCGACCGGGCGCCGTACCGGGGTGAGCGAGGTCTTGACCCCGCACGCCGGGTCGGGTTCCGTGCAGGTCACCACCGGCGGTACGACGCCCCGGCACAGGGTCAGCGCGGCGACCGCGGTCTCCACCACGCCGGAGGCCGCCGAGCCGTGCCCGGTGAGCGACTTGACGGCGCAGACGTCGATCTCGGCCATGCGCTCGCCGAACACCTGGTGCAGGGCGCGGGCCTCGGTGACGTCGTTGAGGCGGGTGGAGGTGCCGTGCGCGTTGACCGAGTCGACGTCGTCGGGCTCCGCCCCGGCCTCGGCGAGGGCGGTGTGCATGACCCGTTCGATCATCTCGACCCGGGGCGCGGTCATATGGGCGGTGTCCACGGCGAGGCCCCAGCCGCCGATCACGGCGTGCGGACGGGTCATGCCGCGCCGGGCGGCGTGCGCGGCGGTCTCCAGGACGAGGGCGCCCGCCGACTCGTTGATGACCATGCCGGTACGGCGCTTGTCGAACGGCATGGACGCCTGCCCCGGGTCGCCCTTCCAGCGGGACAGCGCCATCAACTGCCCGTACTGGGAGAGCACATAGGGGGTGTTACGGGACACGGCGGCTGAGACGACCGCGTACTCGGCACGGCCCGAGCGAAGCAGCCGGGCCGCCTCGGCGATGGCGCGCAGGCCGCCGGAGCAGGTGGCCTCCAGCCGGACCGGGAGGACGGCGGTGCCGAGGCGTTCGGCGATCTCGCGGGGGAAGGCGGACAGGTCCTGGGTCTCCAGGGAGAGACGCCTGCCGCGGAGGCGTTCGAGAATGCCGACGGCGTCGTTGCCGACGGCGTCGTAGCGGTCGGCGAGGTCCGCCATATGGGTGACGTAGTCCTGGGGGAAGGAGCCGGTGGGGCCGGGCCAGACCCGGGCGTAGACCAGGGCTGCCGGGCCGTCGGCGGGCGGCCGGCCGGCGAAGTCGGCGTCGGCGAGGGCCTGTTCGACGCAGGCGTGCATCAGGGTGTCGCCCCAGGAGCGGTCGAGGGCGCCGTGCCCGGCCCGGACCTTGTCCTTGACGTCGTCCGGGATGAGTCCGGCGGTCCAGCCGCAGGGCAGGCCCCGGGTGTCCATCCGTTCCTCCAGGACGATCCCGGAGCGGCCCTCCAGGTTGGCCGACCAGAAGGTCTCGACGTCGCCGCCGATGGGGGTGACCACGCCCAGGCCGGTGATGACGATGTCGTCGGGACGGTCCAGGGGATCCTCGGTGCCGGGGTTCTCGTGACTCGGGAAACTCATGCGGGTGCCTCTCCCTCTGCTTCTGCGGTGCCTGTCCCGTCGGTGCCGGCCACCGCCGCGATCAGCGCCGCCCCCGCCGCCGCCGCGCCGCGCCCCTGGTTGAAGGCGGTGAGCAGGACGGTCGTACCGTCCCCCAGCGGGCGGGGTCCGCCGAGGACCGGGTCGAGCGCGCCCAGTGCCGGGTCGGGGCGGTCGAGCAGGCCGACCGGGGGGAGTTCGCGGCGGGCCAGGCTCTCCACCGCGAGGGCGGTGTCGAGGAGCGCCGCGCACTCGAACGCGTTGCCGATGGTGCCCTTGGAGCCGGTGACCGGCAGGGTGCCGGCCCGTGTGGTGACCGTACGGGCCTCGACGGCGTCCAGGGTGCGGGAGCCGGCGCCGTGCGCCCACCAGGCGTCGGGCGGCGGGGCGTCGGCGAGGACCGCGTCGACCGCGTACTCGGACGCGCTCTGCGGGTCGCGGGCGGCCAGCACCTCGCAGCCGAGGAACCGGGCGAGCGGTACGCCCCGTGCCCGGTCGGCGCGTTCCAGCAGCACGGCGGCGGCGCCCTGGCCGGGGAGGGTGCCGGCGCGGCCGGTGCCGAAGGGGCCGGCACCGGCGGTGGCGCGGGTGCCGAACGCCTCGTGAGCGTCGAAGGCGGCCAGTGAGGTCGTGGACAGCGGGCCGGCCACGCCGACCACCAGGACCCGGTCGAGTTCGCCGTCCTCCAGCAGCCGTACCGCGAGGGCGAGCGCGCCGGTGCCGCCCGCGGCGGACTCGCCGTAGGCGGCGACGTTGGAGCCGCGGAAGCCGCTGGCGAGGCAGACGAACTGGCCGAGCTGGGAGGGGATGCCGCGGATGTAGGAGTAGTCGGGGACCTCGTCATGGAGGAACTTGGCGAGCGGGCGGGGGTCGTCGCGGAAGCGGGAGGCGAGCCGGGGCATGACCTCACTGAGTTCGTCGCCGCTGCTGCCGACGGCCATCACGGTGCCGCCGCGCACGTCCTCGGTGTCCCCCGTGATCCCGGCCTGTTCCAGCGCCTGCCCGGCCACCGCGACGGCCCAACGGGCGGACTGATTGGCGTACTTGCCCGCGTTGGCCCAGACGGTGCCCTGCGGCCAGCCGATCTCGGAGGTGTCGACGGCGGCCGTCGGCCAGGGCAGCGCGGGGGCCGGCCCGTCGTGGTCACCGGTGCCGAAGAAGGTCTTGCCGGCCGCCATCGCCTCCCACAGACGGGCCGCGCCGAGGCCCGCCGGGGAGATCACTCCGGTGCCGGTGACGACGATCCCGGCGGAGGCGTCGTAGGGGGTACGGCCCGGGGCGTCGTCCGGGCCGCGGTCACTCGGCACGCCGGCCTCCACCGCTGATGCCGCCCCACAGGCGGTAGCCGCCGTCGACGGTGATGGTCTGCCCGGCGACCCAGTCGGCCTCCGGCAGGCAGAGCAGGGCGACCACGTCACCGCTGTTCTCCGGGGTGGTCATCCTGTCGCCGTCCCACGGGGACACCGACAGTTCCTTCTTGACGCCGTGCGCGAAGTCGGGGCGCACCTTGAACACGCCGGTCTGCACCAGGCCGGGGCGGACGCAGTTGGCGACGATTCCGTAGGGGGCGAGTTCGTAGGAGAGGTAGTCGGTCAGGGACTCCAGGCCCGCCTTGGCGGCGGCGAACAGGCCGGCCCGGGGGATGATGCGGGTGGTGGTGGAGTTGGTGATGGTGATGAAGCGGGCGCCGGGGCGGTTCTTCATCAGCGGCAGCGCGTACTTGGCGAGCAGCCAGGTGGCACGGGAGTTGGTGTCCTGCACGAACTGCCAGTCGCCGAGGGTGGCGTCCTCCAGCCGGCTGAACTTGGTGGCGGCGGCGTTCTGGATCAGGATGTGCAGGTCGTCGTGGACGGCGCCGATCTCGTCGATCAGGTTCTGGATCTGCGCGGGGTCGCTGAGGTCGGCGCGGTGCAGCGACACCTCGGTGCCCTGGTCGGCGAGTTCGGCGGCGAGCTCCTTCGCCGGGCCCTCCCGGTCGACGTAGTTGATCGCGAGGGTGGCGCCCCAGGAAGCGAGCTTGCGGCTGATGCCCTCGCCGATGCCGCGCGAGCCGCCGGTGACCAGGGCCACCTTGCCCTTGAGCGGCTGGTACTGACTGTCCATCACTGAGCCCTTCCGGTCGGGATTGCGGTCGGCGTCGCCGCCTCGGCCGCGGGAACGGCGGCGTGGCGCAGCAGCACCACGCTCATCCGTCCGATGGCGTAGGTCCGGTCGTGTTCGTCGAAGACCCGGCGGGTGGTGTCGATCAGGCCGAGCCGGTCGTCGATCGGGGTGGCCCGGTCGGTGGCGGTGGTGAACCAGAACGGGGTGTCGGGGTAGAGCGGCCGTACGAAGTCCCAGCCCATCCGCCGCATCCCGACGATCGCGGCGGGCGAGCCGTGCTGGACCACCCAGCCGGAGGTGATCGAGTGGATGAATCCGCCGGGCACGATGCGCCGCCGGCGGTCGGTGCCGTGCGCGAACGAGTCGCTGTCGTGCACGGGGTGCTTCTCGCCCATCAGGTCCAGCAGTTGATCGAGCAGCGCCTCGTCGAACACCACGGGTCCGAACCGCCGTACGGGCGCCTGCGCCAGGTCCTCCCAGTACTTCACGGCCCCCACAGCCGCCTCCTCTCCCTCATCGCTCTCATCGCTCTCATCGCCTCCGGCGCCTTCGTGGGCCTCATCGGCGTGGGCGGCGGCCGGTGCCGGGGCTGCGCATGACCATGCGTCCGCCGTCGACGGTGAAGGTCTGGCCCTGGATGTAGTCGGCCTCGTCGCCGGCGAGGAAGGCGACCAGTCCGCTGATGTCCTCGGGCAGTCCCCAGCGGGTGCCGTCCCCGTCGGAGCCGAGCTTGTCGGCGACGGCCGAGGTCATCTCGGTACGGACCTTGCCGGGCGCCACGCAGTTGACGCGGATGCCCTTGCGGCCGACCTCGACCGCGAGGGCGCGGGTGAGCGACTCGATACCGCCCTTGGACGCGGCGTAGGCGCTCTGGCCGGGGCCCGGGGTGCGGGCCGAGTTGGAGGAGATGTTGATGATGCGTCCCCAGCCCTGGTCGAGCATGACGGGCAGGACCTCGCGGCTGGTGAGGAACGGGCCGGTGAGGTTGGTCCGCAGCACGTTCTCCCAACGGGCGGTACGGGTCACCACGAGCAGTTGGTCGTCGATGACGGCGGCGTTGTTGACGAGGACGTGCAGTGCGCCCTCCTGTGCGGTGACCCGTTCCACCAGGTCCGCCACGTCGGCCTCGACGCCGACGTCGGCCTGGTGCAGGACCGCCCGGCCGCCGGACTCCTCGATCTCCTTGACGACCCGCAGTCCGGCGTCCCGCGCGCTGCGGCACACCAGGTGCACGGTGAGGCCGTCGGCGGCGAGGCGGTGGGCGATGGCGGCGCCGATCCCGCGCGAGCCGCCGGTGACCAGCGCGACCCGGGGGGTCGTGGGTGCCCCGGCGCCGGCCGCCCCGGCCGGGGCGGCCCCCGGCACGGCGGCCCCGGTCGCGCTGGCCCCCTTCGCGGCGGCTTCGGGCACGGCCGCCTCAGGCATGGTTGCCGGCCGCGACGGCGGCGGCGATGGAGGCGACGCTGCGGCGGTGGTCGTCGGCCTCGGCGTTCCAGCTGTCGAGGTCGAATTCGGCGCCGAACTGGCGGTTGATACGCCGGGAGAGCTGGAGCAGGTCGAGGGAGTCGAGGCCCAGGTCCTCGACGACGGACTGGTCGGCGGTGACAGCCTGGTCGGCGATCCCCGGCTTGACCTCCTTTATCAGCTCGATGATCTCGTCGAGGGTGGCGTGGGAAGCGGTCGTCATCGAAGAACTCCTTCGTGGATGGGCGCGGCCCGCCTCGATGAGGGGGCACTGTCGACCCGGCCAGATCGGCCGGCTCACCCATGCCAACAGAGCGCGGAATGCGGCGGCAAGCCGCGTCGGATGCCGGGCGCCGGACACCTTCCGGGGCGTCCGAGTCAGCTACCGGAAAAAGAAACTGGTCGATCGACGGAATTGGTTTCTCCACTTCCCGGACGGATTGAAACAAGGGGTCGCCAGGCGCAGCCGCAAGAGGGTTTGCCGGTAAAGCTGAGTAAAGTCTTCTTGACCCCTCAACGGACCCGTCCATAAGGTTGTCCAGGAAAGTCAATTCCGGTACGTAAGTGATCCGTAAGCAATCCGAGCGGTCCATAACCGGCCCCGGCCCCTGACCGATCCCAGCAGTCCCTGTCCGATCGACGAGCGGCCCGAGCGATCCATGCGCGATCCGTCCGCGCCGTGAGCTTGCGTGTCTGCACTCCTCGGGCGCCTGCACGGCGCCGGTGAATCGTCGAAACGCCGCACATCCAGCCGCACGTCCAAGGGTCTTGCCGTCCAGAGGAGCAGTGGTGGTTCGCTTGCGAGAAGCCGTGCCGTCGTCCGCGCGGTACGAGGAACTGGCGCAGTGGCTCCGCGCGCTGAGGCAGCGCGCGGGGCTGACGTACCGGCAGATGTCGGAGCTGACGGAGCGGCCACGGGTCGTCGGGCCCGCCTGTTCGGCGGTCACCCTGTGCCGGGCCGACAGCGGGGCGGCCCTGCCGCGCCAGCAGGTGGTGGAGACGTATGCGCAGGTCTGCGGCGCGACCCGGCGGGAGGCGCGGCTGCGCTGGGAACGAGCGGCGGTGGGCGCCGAGTCCGCGGCCGGCGGTCCGCAGCCCCCGGCGGCCCCCCGGGCGGGGCGCCGACTGGAACTCGTCTACCACCCGGCCCACCTGCTGGAGGCGATGCACCGGGTGCGGCTGGCGGCGGGTCAGCCCTCGCTGCGGGAAATGCAGAGACGGGCGCGCGAACTGGGTGCCGGCCCGTTGCCGCGAAGCACGGTCGCGGACGTGCTGGCCGGTTTGCGGATGCCGTCGGAGGAACTGCTGGTCGCCTTCGTCCGGGCCTGCGGACAGCACGGCCAGCATGTCGTCCAGTGGCGGCGGGCCTGGGCGCGGGCGGTGAACGCGGAACCGGGTTGAGGGGCGGGACGCGCCGCGCCGCCCCCGGGCACGGGAAATTCCGTACGAACGGCCGTCGCTTTTGACGCATCGACCGACGCATCGGCCGACGCATCGGCCGACGAATCAATCAGCGGATCGGCGGCGACACAAGCGCGATTGTCGCGCCGAAATAACCGAAGAGGAAACCGGCCGATCCCGTCGGTCATGTCACCTACCGCCCCCGACCTGCCATCCCCTTTCCCTCACTGCTTCTTCCCTCACTGCTTCTTCCCTCACTGCTTCGCCATCGGAAATCAACGGGTGGTGCCGGGCGTCGGGTGATCACCTTTTCGACGCCGTCCGGGTCAGTCCGGCGCCACCGCCGAGGCGGCGACCGACCAGCCGAGCGGGGGCAGTACGGCCGTACCGCTGCCCGGCTCGATGACGGTGTCGCCGGCCGCGTGCGCCCAGGGGGCGGCCGGGACCCCCGCGGTGACCGGCGCGGTGCCGAAGTTGAGGGCGACGGCGACGGCGGAGCCCCCCGCCGGGTCGACGGCGGTGTAGGAGAGCGCCGCGTTGCCCAGGGTGTGGACCCGAGTGTGGGCGCGCACCAGCCAGGGGTGGCGGCGGCGCAACCCGATCAGCGCCTGGTGCAGCCGCTGGACGTCGAGCCCCTCCTCCTCCAGCCCGGCGGGATCCGCGGGGAAGGCGGGCCGGATCGCGTCGTCGCCGCCCACCCGGTCCTCCTTGACGGCGCGCATCGCCCGTTCGTCCCCCGCGTACACCGACGGGACACCGCCGAGGGTGAACAGCAGCGTGAGCGCGTGCGCGAGGTGGCGTGGTTCGCGCAGCCGGCTGGCGACACGGGTGACGTCGTGGTTGCCGACGAAGGTCTGGGGAGCGAAGACGTCGAGGAAGGCGTTGTGGCGTTTGAGGGCCCAGGCCAGTTCGTGCGGGTTGGTGTCGTTGAGGGAGCTCCAGACCGCCTTCCACAGTTCGTACTGGGTGACGGTGTCGAGGCCGCCCTCGGTGACATACGCGGTGTAGTCGCCGTGGATGACCTCGCCGCTGAACCAGGCGCCCGGATGGCTTCGCCGGACCCGGTCGGTGACGGCGCGCCAGAAGGGGCGTGGCACGGCGTACGCGGCGTCGAGGCGCCAGCCGGCGATCCCCCGGTCCAGCCAGTGCTCCATGACGGAGACGACGTGGTCGGCGACCGCCGGGGCGGCGTGGTTGAGGGCGACCAGGTGGCGGTGGCCCTCGAACACCTTGTATTCGTCGCCCTCCGGGACGAACCAGTCGGCGTACGGGGACCGGGCGCCGTGGGCCGTGACATCGGCGAACGGCCCGAAGGACCGGCCGACATGGTTGAACACGCCGTCCAGCAGGACCCGTACGCCGCGCTCGCCGGCCCGCTCGACCAGCTTGGTCAGATCGTCCTCGGTGCCGAGGCGGGGGTCGATCCGGAAGTGGTCCACTGTGTCGTAACCGTGGGTCTCGGCGGCGAACACCGGGCCCAGCGCGAGCCCGTTGCAGCCGAGGGACACCAGGTGGTCCAGCCAGCCGGTGAGTGCCGGGAGCCGGTGGACCGGGACGGAGCCGGAGGACAGGGCGGCGCGCTCGGCGCCGAGGAAGCCCAGGGGATAGACCTGCCACCAGATGGCGTGATCGGACCAGGACACGGGTGCCCCTTCGTCAGGGTGAAGGTGAGGGCGGGGGTGAGGGCCAGGGTGAAGATCGGGGTGTGGGTGGGGGTGAAGATCGGGGTGCGGGTGAGGGTGAAGATCGGGGTGCGGGTCGGGGTGCGGGGGCGGGCAGTTCGGCCGGGGAGTCGGCGAGCCGCCGGAACAGGCGGGCGGCGAGCAGCAGCACCTGGCGTTCGGTCTCGGTGAGGTCGGCGAGGGCCACGTCGAGCCAGGCGTCGCGCCGCGCCATGTCCTCGGCGAGGGCGTCCCTGCCGGTCTCCGTCAGCTCCAGCACCCGCTGCCGGCCGTCGTGTTCGTCCCGGGCACGGCTGATCAGCCCGTCCCGTTCGAGTTCGGCGAAGACCCGGGTGAGGGACTGCGGCTGCTGGTGATCGGCCGCCGCCAGGGCCCCGGCGGACATCGGCCCGCCTCGCCGCAGATGCGCGAGGACGCTGCTCTTGTTGAGGCTCAGCCCCTCCGCCGGCCGCTCGGCGCTGAGCCGGCGCGCGAGCCGCACGACCCCCTGCCGGATCTCGGCGGACTCTCGGCCGCCGGCCGCTCCAGGGGTGCCGCCCACGCCACCCGTGTCCCCCACCCGAGGGGTTTCCTCGGCCTCCTCCCCGGCTCCGGGGATACGCCCTGGCCTCTGCAACGTCACATGAGTAAGATATCACTTACTAAATGCGGGCGGGTAGACCTCTCCGCGCGACACGAATCCCTCCGCATTACCCCTTCTTGAGGGCATAGGAGTGGCACCGGAGTGGCGATGATGTTACGTGATGCTTAGTTTCTGGGTGCGGCTGCGTCAAAGTCTCCGCCAGGCTCTCCACCGCGCTCTCCACTTCGACCCCGGCGGCCGTCTGCTGCGCGCCACCGCACTCGGCATGACCACCGTGCTCGGCACCTACGGCTGGTCGCTGTGGATCGAGAACCGGGCCGGTCTGTACGTCGACAGCGTCGTCCAGGCCGTGGTGATCTCCTCGGCCTTCGCCCGCGTCCAGCGCGTCCACGACCGGACCGACCGGCTGATCGCCTGCCTGGTGCTGCCCTGCGCGGCGGCCGGCGGCATGGAACTGACCACGCTGATCCACGACCACCCCGACGCCGGCGACGTCCTGTTCACCCTGGGTGTCGCCGCCTCCGTCTGGGTACGCCGGTTCGGGATCCGGGCGACCCGGGCCGGCACGCTGGTGGTGCTGCCACTGGTCGCCGTCCTGGTCGTGCCCGGCGGCGTCGCCCCCGCGCAGGGACACGCGCCCACCGGCTGGGCGGCGCTGACCGCGCTGTTCGCGGTCGCCTGGGGGACGGTGGTCACCTGGGTCGGCCACCGCACCGGTCTGGTCCCCCGCCCGCCGTCCGCCTCGGTGGCCGCGATGCCCGTACCGGACCGTCCCGGCCTGCGGGCCAGTACCCGCATGGCCCTGCAGTCGGCGGCCGCGCTGGGCGCCGCGTTCGCGCTCGGGCGGGCGCTGTGGCCGGACCATTGGACGTGGGTCGTGCTCACCGCGTTCCTGGTCGGCAGCGGGGCGCGCAGCCGGGGAGACGTTCTGGTCAAGGGCGTCTGGCGGACCCTGGGCGCGGTGGCGGGCACGGTGGTCGCGGGGGCGGTCGCCGGTTCCTTCGGCCCACGCTCGGACACCGTGGTCGTCATCATCTTCAGCGTCCTCGCCGTCGCCACCTGGCTGCGCGAGCTGAGCTACGCGTACTGGGCGGGCTGCGTCACCGCGGTGCTCTCCCTGCTCTACGACTGGTTCGGCCAGGATCCCGGAAGCCTGCTGCACACCCGGCTGGCGGGGATCGCGGTCGGCGCGGTGCTGGGGATCGCCGCCTCCTGGCTCGTCCTGCCCATCCGCACCTCGGGGACGGTACGATCCCGCACCGCGGCGGCCCTGGCCGGCCTCGGCGAGGTCCTGTCGGCCGACCCGCACGACACCCGGGCGGTACGGGTGACCCGGGCCCGCTTCCTGTTCCGGCTGGAGCAACTGAAGCTGGCGGCAGCCCCGTTGCGCGTCGCGGAGTCGCTCCCGGTGCCGTCGGCACCGGCCGCGCGGTGGCGGAAGGGCGGTTTGGCGATCCTGGCGGCACCGGCCGCGCTGGGACGGTGCGCCGAGCCGCTGGGCGCCTACGCCACGGCGGTCACGGCGGCGCCGGACGCGGTCGCCGCCGACCCCGGGCTGTCGCTTCGGCTCCGGGAGGTCGCGGCGCACGGGGTAGCGGTCCGCCGCGCGATCGGACGCCGCCCGACCCCGGCACCGGTCACGTCCGACGACGGTACGACCGTGAACTCGGCCGACGGCACGACCGTGGATCCGGCCGGGGACGGCACGGCACCCGAGGTACTGCCCGGCCGGGAATCCCCGGCGGCGTCGCCGGCCCCGGGGGACCGGTCGGACCCGACGGCCCCGTCGACCCCCCTGGCGGCCCCGGCGGGCCCCGAAGCCCCGGCCGACGGTACCCGATCGCCCGAGGTGGCCACCGCCCACGCCGCCCTGGATGCGATCAGCCTCCAACTCGACACCCTCACCGAGCTGTTCGGCCATCCCCCGACCGCCCCCGCGCCGACCCCGGTCCCGGCGCGGGCGGCCTCGGGCTGAGGCGGCGGAAGACCGTACGGCGTTTCGGGCACCCCGGCCGGGCGCGGCCGGGCGCTCGGTGCGCCTTCGGGACAGCAGATGTGAACGGGACGGCCGTCCAATCACCAACGCCCGCATACCGACCGCGACGATGACCTGACAACGGATCCACTCGTCGATCACGAGGACGAGCGCTGGAAGCGGCTTCAGGGAGGCACCCGGGGCGCGCGCCCGTTCGTCCTGAGAGCCGCGGAGGCAGAGCTCAGAGGCCATATCCGCCGTCGACCCCCAGGGACTGCCCGGTTATCCAGTCGGCCCGCGGGGACATCAGGAAACCGACCGCCGCGGCGATGTCCTGGGCGGTACCGAACCGGCGCAGGGCGATGGCGCGCAACGTGGTCTCCAGTACTTCATCAGGGAAGTAGCGTCCCTTGAGCTCGTCCCACATGCCCGCCTCGATCGCGCCGGCGCCGACACAGTTGGCCCGTACTCCGTACCGTCCCTCCTCGGCGGCGACCGCGCGTACGACCGCTTCGACGGCCGCTTTGGGACCGACCGAGAGGACGTCCCTCTTCGCGTACCGGCGCAGCGCGGCGGTGGTCACGGCGACCACCGCTCCGGAGGTGAGGCGCAACTGGGGCAGGAGCGGCTGAAGGACGTTGAAGAACCCCACCGCGTCCTGGGCGACCTGTTCCCGGAACCGGCCGGGTGAGGTCTCGGACACGTACTGCATGGCCGCGAAGGGACCTGCGGCGTAGACAAGGCCGCCGAGCGGTGCCTGCGCACCGAGTTCCGCGACGAGATCGGCGGCCGCGGTCTCGTCGGTCAGTTCGAGGGCATGGACCGACGCGCTGCGGCCCCGTGCCACCACGTCCTCGTATGTCCGCAGGGCGGCCTCTTTGTTGCGGTGATAGGTGAGTGCCACGTCACGGCCGTCGTCGGCGAGGGCGCGGCAGACCGCGCTGCCGATGCCTCCGGAGCCGCCCACGACGAGCACCTTGGCGACGACGGCCTCCGGCTCGTTCCGGGAAGCCGATGTGTCCGACATCTGCGGAGTCTCCTGACTGTGGGCCGGTGAGGCCGGTGCAGGATCTGCGCCGGCCGCGGTACCTGCCCTCGTGGGGCGGATCTCACAGGGAGCGGGCGATGAGCTCTTTCATCAGCTCGTTCGTGCCGCCGAAGATGCGCTGCACCCGGGCGTCGGCGAAGGCGCGCGCGATCGGGTACTCCGTCATGTATCCGTAGCCGCCGAAGAGCTGTACGCATTCGTCGACCACGCGGCCCAGCCGGTCCGAGGCCCACCACTTGGCCATCGAGGCTGTGGCGTCGTCCAGTGCGCCGCTGTCGAACCGCTGGATGCACTCGTCGATGAAGGTGCGGGTGACGGTCACCTCGGTGGCCGCCTCGGCCAGTTTCATCCGGGTGTTCTGGAACCGGATCAGTTCGCGGTCGAACGCTGTCCGCTGTTTGACGTATTCGACGGTGGAGGCCAGAGCCTGCTCCATGACGGCCACGCAGTCGATGGCCACGACCAGCCGTTCGCGCGGCAGTTGCTGCATCATCTGGGCGAACGCCTGTCCTTCGACGCCGCCCAGCAGGTTGTCGGCCGCGACCCTGACACCGTCGAAGAACAACGGGCAGGTGTCCTGCGCCTTCATCCCCACCTTGGCGAGCGCCGGACCACGGCTGAACCCGGCCGCCTGTGCCGTCTCCACCACCAACAGGGACAGTCCGGAACGGTCGGTGCCAGGTCGGGTACGTACCACCACGATGATCAGGTCGGCCTGGCGGCCATTGGTGATGAAGGTTTTCGAGCCGTCGACGACGTAGTGATCGCCGTGCCTGACGGCCGCGGTCCTGATGCCTTTGAGATCGGAGCCGGCACCGGGTTCGGTCATCGCGATCGCGGCCACCAGGTCACCCGTGGCCATGCGCGGCAGCCAACGCCGTCGTTGCTCCTGTGTGCCGTAGGCGGAGAGGTAGTGGGCCGCCACACTGTTGTGCACGCCGACACCCCAGCCGGTGTCGCCGACTCTGGCGCGCTCCTCGTGGATGATCGCCTCGTGAGCGATGCCGCCGCCTCCGCCGCCGTACTGTTCGGGCACGCTCAGGCAGAGCAGACCGACGGCACCGGCCCTGTGCCACAGCTCCCGGTCCACCTGGCCGGTCTCCTCCCAGTGGGCCCGGTACGGGGCGATCTCCTTCGCGCAGAAGGAGCGTGCCAGATCACGCAGCGCGGACAGTTCTTCGGTCATCCACGGTGACCTGCGGGTGGCCACACCGAGTGGCAGCATGACGGGTTCTCCTCACGTACGGGCGTTCGGGCCGTTGTGGTCGGGGTCTTGCCGCCATGCTCAGTCCAGGCGCTGATCGACCAGCCGGACGATCTTGCCGCTGCGCGTGTTGACCTCCAGTTCCGACAGCGGGACGTACTCGACCTTCAGCGGGTTGATCAGACCGGCCCGGACGTGTTGGGCGAACATCGGGCGCAGTTCCTCGAAACGCCTGATCACGGAGGCGGCGAGCTGCTGGGCGTCGCTGATCTCACCCGCGATCCGCAACGCCAGTTCGTCCTTGGAGTCCCGGCGGCGCTGCACCGCCTGTATCCCCGAGATGAGCTGGTGACCCGATACCTCCTCCACCACCGCCCGCAGGTCCTCCACGTAGACGGTGACCGGTCCGACCCGGGCACCTTCCTCGGACCGGCCCAGCAGGCGGAACCGGCGGTCTTCGTAGTCCACCCATTCCGCCGTGTCGCCCACCGGGTACCGGATGATCGGCATCAGCCGCCGGACCAGGTCGGTGACGAGCAACCGCCCCGGCCGTCCCGGTTCCCGGATCGGCTCGCCGGTGTTCCCGTCCACGATCTCCAGCGACTTCTGCAGCCGGTGGACGCGATGGACGCGGGCGTCCGGTTCGCCCCGGACGGGCGCGGCCAGGACGCCCGCGTCGACGGAGGCGTACCCCAGCGAGCGGACATCCGCGTTGGGGAAGGCCTTGGCGATCAGAGGACGCTGGTCCTCGTAGAACGCCTCGCCTCCGAACAGGAAGAGACGGACGGACGGCAACTGTTCGTTCTGGGCCACGAGGTGCGCCGCGACCTGGCTGAGGGTGGTCGGTGTGGACAGAGCGACGGTCGCCTCGTGCTCCGCCATCATCTCCGCCATGGTGGCGGGTGAAGGGGTCCCCGCGATCGGCAGGTGGACGACCGGGACCGAGGTCTCCTGCAGACACAGCACGTTGAACAGGAAGCTGGCGTAGAGCTCCCCGGCGTAGAAGAAGTTGGCGACACGATCACCGGTACGCAGACCGGCCTCCGCGTAACCGTCTCCCTGCAGTCGCGCCATGGCGTGCAGCTCGGCCCGGGTGTAGACGGTCATCTTGGGGTCGTTGGTGGTGCCGCCGGTCTTGAAGACGACGCCGTCGACCTGGCGCGAGGTCAGCACCCGATTGTTCCGGAGCGTGTTGGCCGCCCAGAAACCGGCGTGGTCGATGACGGGGAGATCCTCGGGGAGGAGGGGCCCGTCCGTTTTCACGCCTGCGTAGAGATCCTGGTAATAGGGGGAGTTGCGGCGGGCGAACTCGGCGAGTTCGGTGAGGTGCTGGTCACTCATTTCGTTACCTCGCGGGTGTGTGAAGCACTACGGGTTGAGGTACGGACGTCCCGGGCTGGTACGGCTGGAGTGGTCGGCCGGACGCTGGTCGGCTGTCTGGTCGAGCCATCGCACGGACGACTCGACCGGGCAGCGCACCGCCTTGGCGGCAGGTGGCACGATGGCTCTGCCCACACGCAGGACCGCCAGGACCTGGTCGTCACCGGGGAGGCCGAACGCCGACGGGGCCGGCAGCGGGCTGAACTCCGTTCGCAGTGGTTGCGCGGCGTATCCGTTTTCGACCAGGGCCAGCCACACGTGCATCAGGGACTCCCCGGCTCTGATCCGGTCTCCGACGGTCCTGCGGGGCCCGCGCAGCACGAGCACAGCTCCGCAGTGGCGCAGCAGTCGAGCGCGTTCTCGCGCGACCGCGCCGATCAGCGTGCGGCCCGCCACCTGCCTGGGGACCGACACCCCGTCCACGGCCCGGGCGAGGAACCCGGTGACGCCGGCGGTGGCGAACAGGTCGTGAGCGGCACCGAAGGAGCCACGGCCGGACGGGGTGCGGGCACGCTCCCGCAGCCAGGTCCAGACCTCCTCGGTCCGGCCGGGGTCGATCGCTGTGAGGGCACCGTGTTCGGCCCTGGCCATGCGGTCGAGCGCCGCGGCACCGGTGACCATGTCGAGGGTGATCTTCCGGTCGACGCACAGCTTCTCGATGAGTTTCGCCGTGGTGTTCTCGATCGGCGTGCGCAACATGTCGCCGCGGTGGGTGCTGCGTAAGCCCAGCACGCCCTGCCGGATCAGGACGCCGCCGCGCAGACGATCGAGATGGAACCGGCCGACGGACGTATCCGACTCGGAGTCCGAGGGGCCGTCGGCCATCTGCGTGAGTCGGGTGGCGACGGACGCGGAGGGTTCCCAGTCACCGTGCGCCAGAACGGACATGGCGGCCAGGGCACAGCCGAGGGCTTCGGCCCAGCCCAGCCGGTCCGGGGCGGCCGCGGGCCAGCGTCCGGTCTGCGGCGCCAGGCCGATGGTTTTGTCGTCCAGGATGTCGAAATGCCACGGCTGGGAGTTGTACGGCGAAGGGGCGAGCCGGGCGCCTTCCAGCAGCGGAACGAGTCCCTGAGGCAGCCGGCGCCGCTCCGGTCCGCTCACGACGGGCTGCGACGCACCGCCGCTCCGGGTCACTCGGCGTATGGTCCGCAGGGTCCGTGCCAGTTCCAGCGGCATGCGTGCCCGGTACACCACCGCGGCCGTCCAGGGCATGGCCGCGGCGTGCAGGTCCACCGTGACGACGGGACGCACTCGGCGATTCATCAGCAGGTCGACGATGACCCTGCTGCTGAGCGCGCCCATGGCCATGACGCAGTAGGAGATCTGCGGCCAGGTCCCCCCGTTCTCCAGCCGGTCGGACAGCACGGGAAGGTAGTCGGTGGGGAAGTGGGTTCTGCCGAACCACCGCACGGAGTCCCACAACCGGTTCTCCCGGTGTGATTCGGCGGTGGCCTTCCCGTGGAACGGCACGGGGTTGCGTCGGTAGTCGAAGACGAACACCGCGGGCTTCCCGCCCCAGTCCACTCCGGCGACGACGGGGATACCCCGCCGGGCGGCGCCGGCGTGCAGTTGGTACTTGACCCAGGAGGACATCGCGGGGTCGATGGCATCGAAGGCGATGTGCGCACCGTCGAGCGCTTCATCGAGATTCTCCAGCGTCAGCCCCTCCGCGTAGACGCGGACCTCGGCGCACGGGTTGATCGCCTGCACACGGCGTGCGAGCACCTCGGGTTTGGCCTTGCCCACGTCTTCCACCACGCAGGCCTGCCGGTTGAGGTTGGACACATCGAAACGGTCGGGGTCGGCGAGCCGGAAGCGGTTGACGCCCAGGCGCACCAGCGGTTCGACCACCGCGCCGCCGACGCTGCCGCAACCGGCCACCAGTACGGTCGCCGCCCGCAGCGCGGCCTGTTCGCGGTCGCTCAGGATGCCCAGGTTTCGGCTCACGGCCTCCGCGCCGAAATCCACCGGGCCGGGCATGTCGGGTGTGTCCGCGAAGCCCTGGTCACTCGCCATGTGCGTCTCCGTCCATGTTCACAAGCGCGCAGCGGGGCGGTTCAGTAGCACTCGTAGTGCCGGAGGTGATGCCGATGCCCAGACCCCGCACCTGGTAGATGCGGGTGCCGTCGGCCCACAGCCAGCCGTCGGCGGTCACGCGTACCTCGTGCTCGTCCTCGACGACCTCGCGGATCTCCAGCTCGACGGTGATCCGCCCGGTGCGCGGTGTGACCTGGCCCCGGTACTTCCAGTTCACGGCCCGGCCGGTCAGGACGGGTTCGAACCGCGGGGCCGGGAAGCCGGAACCGAGTCCGCGTTCGACGGCGTAGAACTGCAGGAGCTGGCACATGGCCTGGACGCCGAGTGATCCGGGCTGCACGGGGTCCTGGAAGAAGTGGGCCTGGAAGAACCACTCCGCGGGGTCCACGTCCTTCACGGCGCGCAGCCGTCCCAGGCCGGCACTTCCGGCGTCCGGCCAGTAGCCCGTGACGCGGTCGAGCATCAGCAGCATCGGACCGGGCAGACGCAGGGGGCCGGAGAAGTACCGCTGCGGACGGGAGCCCAGTTCGACGGCGAAGGGACTGTCGGCGGAGAGCAGCGCCGACTCCTCATCGGTCGGGGGAAGCCCGACCTGGTGGTCGAAGACGCTCGGCGGGAAGAAGCCGAACACCGTGGTGAGGGAGAACACGGGTTCGCCGGCGCAGGCGCACTCCACCTCGAAGGACTGGATGATCATCTCCCCGCTGCGGGACACCTCCCGCAGCGTGGTCCTGGTGTGCAGCACGCCCATGCCGGGGGTCACTTCGCGGTGGACGGTGCCGGTGCCGTCGAGGTTGCGGAAGAGCAGATCGCTGTCGCTGGTGAGCGCCGAGCCGACGTAGGAGGCGAGCCAGCCGCTGGCCTGGAGCACCACCTCCATGAGCACGCTGAAGGGCATCGCACCGGTGAAGTCGTTCTGCTCGAAGTACCAGACTTCTTCCGGGACGTCGTACTCCACCTCCACCGCCGCGCCGGGCTCCATGACCCACGGCGGCCCTTCGGCCCGCACCACCCGGCTCATGAAGTGGAACGGCGGTCCGGGCAGCCGCGCCAGCCTCCGCGTGCTGTCGAAGGGCGCGTAGGCCGGGCCGAACGCCTCACTGGGCCGGCCCCAGGCACAGGCGATCATGGCCGCGTAGTCGTAGCGGAATCCGTCCACCTCCGCGACCACGGTGCTCTCCCGGTGGTCCGCCAGGCCCGCCAGCTCCCGGTGGGGGACCGGAGCACCGCTGGTCTGCACGGCGGGCGGCCGTAGCCGGCGCCAGTGGGTGAGCGGCCAGTCCGGGACGAGACGTACACCCAGTCCGCGGACGTGGAAGGCCCGGACCCCGTCGACCGAGCACAGGACGTCGGCGACCAGCACCGGTTCCGGTCCGGCCGACAACTCGGACACGAAGACCTCGTACGTCAGCAGCCGGCTGTCCGGAGTGACCTGGCCCCGGCAGAACATGGGGTACGCAACGCCGCTGACGGGTTCGAAGCGCCAGCCGTCGCGGTCGAGGGTGAAGCCGGCGGCGGCCAGGTGGAAGGACATCGCCTGGAGGCAGCCCTCGAACATCAAAGTGCCCGGCATGCAGGGGTCGTTGGGGAAGTGTCCCTCGAAGGACCAGTCGTCGGGCGACACGGGGGTCTCGGCGCGCAGGTATCCGCGGCCCCATGGCCCGCCCTCCGGGTCGTACACCGGCACGCTGTGCAGCAGCCGGAGGCGTCCGTCCCCGATGCGCGGGCTGCGGATGTGGGAGCGGGTGAACTCCCAGTCGGAGCCGAAGCAGTCGACGGGCCGGCCCTCGGCGAACGCACGGACCTGCGCCGGCCCGAAGGCGCGGACGGCGCCCGGCACGACGGGTGGGTCGGCCGGACGTGCCGGATCGGGCGGGTTGTCCTCCGGTTTCCACAACACGCCCTTCGCGTTCGCCAGTTCGTCGGCCGTGAAGAACCCTGCCTGTCCCTCTCGCATGGACAGCCGCAGTTCGTCACCGACGTAGGCGTCGTAGTGGAAGAAGAAGATGCGCACGCCGCCGTGTTCGCCGTGGCCGTCGATGTGGATCTCGTAGCGCAGGGTTTCGCCGGGGCCGGGCGGACTGCCGTGGAAGGTCAGTTCGCAGCCGAGCAGACGGTAGACCCGCTCGCCCCGGTTGAGCAGGTCCACACCGAGCCAGCTGATCAGCAGCAGGTCGGCCTGGCCCGCCTCGACCATGATTCCGGCCGGGACACGGCCGGTGGGGTCCAGGTACCAGCTGTCGAGCCGGATGTCGGTCTCCGTCCAGATGGTGCCCGTACCCATGGACGCGGGTTCCGCGTCGATTCCCGTGACCCGGTCCGCGAGCAGCATGGGAGGCGCGGGCATCCGGGTCTGCAGCGCGTACCGGTCCTGGGCGGCGAACCGCGGGCCGAAAAGCTCGGACACCGGTCCCGTGGCCAGGCGTTCCAGCTCGGCCCTGCCGAAGGCCGGACCTGTCGGCTCCCCCCGGCCGGCCTCCTGCGGCGGTCCGTCGTCCGCCGCCCGCTCACGAGGACCGGCTATGGGGAAGGCTGCCGCGGTGGGAGAGCCGGGCGGCGCCACGGGTGCCGTGGCGGCGGCCGGCACCGGAAGAGCGGGCGTGACCGGCGTGAGGGGTGGCGTGACCGGCGGAACGCGGTCGGCGGGCGGGGCCGGGGCGACCCCGGCCGTGACACGGCTCGCCCGGGCGGCCAGCTCCGCGGCCCACTGCTGTGCGGCGAGATAGCGCGCGTGCGTCTGTGCCTGGGAGGCAAGGAACCCGCGGTGCGCCTCGGCCACGAGCTGCGCGTGCACCACGGCCATCGCCGCTAGGCCACCGTGCCCGTCCTGGACGCACCTCTCGTCCGGAGCCCGGTGTCCGCCCTCGCCCACGGCGGGGACCGAGGTCATCGGCGCGGGCTCGGCGGTGGCCCCGGACGGAACGGACGCCGACGGGGGAAGCGGGGGAAGGGGGGCCTCCGTGACGCCGCCCACCAGGGCCGGCGACGCTGCGGGCGTCGGCTCGCCGAGGGCCGGAGCCGGTTCGGGGGGCGGAGCCAGATCGGGCGCCGGAGCCATCCCCTGCCCGTGCGGCCGCGTCCGCGGCAGCCGGATCTCCGGCGGGTGCGCGGCCAGTGTGAGCAGTCGTCCCGCGGAGCGTGCCACGGGCCCGGACCCGGCCAGGTGGCGGTACAGCGCGTTCGTGTCGAGGTCGACCCCGGCCGCCGTCAGCTCGGCGGCCACGTGGAAGATCTGACGGACACCCCGTCCCTCCGGGGCGTCCAGCGCCACCGCGAGGTGCTCGCGCGTGCCCAGGGTGCGGCCGATCCAGCCGGAGCACTGGCCGCGCGGACCGTGCTCGACGAAGATCCGTGCCCCCTCCTCCCAGGCCCGCTCCACCGTCCGGGCGAAGTCGATGAGGCCCAGCCCTTGAGTGGTCACCGCGTCGGCGGCCGTGTCGGCGGTCGGGGTGTACCACTCGTCGGACGCACAGGTGTAGAAACGCACACCGGGGACGGGGTGAGTGGGCAGGTGATGGAACTGCCACCACTCGTGCCGCACCTCCTCGATCTCGGGTACGTGTGCCGCGATCTGATACCCGACGGGCAGGGTGGGCACGTCAGGGAGCCGCTTCAGCACACGGTCGCAGCCTTCGGCCGGTCCGCCGAAGACGCAGGAGTCCGGCGCGTTGACGACCATGAGGTGCACCCCCGGCTCATTGGCCAGGGCCACCCGTATCCGGTTCGGCGACGCCTCCGCGATGTGACTCGCCCAGCCCGAGGCCGGCACACCGAGACGCCGCCACGCCCGGCGCGGCACCTTCATGGCCCCGACGACCTGGTGGGTGAACAGCGCCGAGTCCCGGGCCTCGGTGAGCAAGGGCGCCACGTCTCGCCAGGCCCCGAGCGCGGCGAGGGCGACCGACTCACCCGAGGAGTAGCCCAGCGCCGCCCGCGGGCGCAGGCCGAGCAGGTCCCAGGTGACACGGGTGTGCAACTGCCCCAGCACGGAGGCGCCGCCGATCTGGTCCAGGGGGTGCGGTGGGGCGGCTTCTCGCGCGGTGAAAGCCCAGCCGACGACGGACCGCAGGTCGCCCACCCGCTCCCGTACGGCGTCCAGCTGGTCCGGGAAGGCGAGCATCACCTCCCGGCCCATGCCGTGATAGGCCATGGAACCGCCGGAATAGACGAAGGCGACGTCCCCCTCCAGCGGCCGTTCGCGGAAGGCGGCGCCGACGGGGCGCACCCCCTGGCCGAGCAGCCAGCGGCGGGCCCTCGCGGCGAGGTCGGCGTGTTCGGCCGGGGAGGCCGCGCACAGGACCAGCCGGGCCGGCCCCGCGCCGGACTCCCGCCCGGCCGCGAGCGCGCCCAGCACCTCGGTGCGGTCCCGCCCCGAATACACGGACAGGCGTGGTGGCGGGGCATCGACGAACGGGGCGCGATCCTCCGCGCGCAGCCGCGTCCGGGCCGGTCCGCCGCCCAGAGGCAGGGAGGTGACCTCGGCGGACATGTCCTCCTCCAGCGCCGGCAGGGCCGCTGCCCCGGCCCTTGGGCGAGCACGGTGGCGGAGGGCGAGCACGGCCACCGCCACCGACAGCAGTCCGCTCGCGGCGTGCGCGCGGCCGTACAGCGCACAGGGATCGAAGTGGTCCCCCGCCGCATCGAGGCCCGCGGCGGGGCCGGTCCCGTCAGCCTGCGGGGACTGCCCGGCGGGCGCGGCGGATTCGCCGTCCGGCCGCGGGTCGCCCACCGTCAGACCGGCCGGTCCGGTGCCGTCCTCGTCGAGAACCGCCAGGACAGCCTCCCCGGCCCGCCGGGCGTCGTCGAGCCGCTTCAGGACGAGCACGACGGCCGCGTCCCCCGGGGCGGCGTCGAGACCGGCCTCGGCAAGGGCCGCCCGGTGCACCGGCTCGCACGACAGGTCGACCGCACCCACGAGGACGGCGTCGGCCTTCCCGGCCCGCAGGGCGCGCGCCCCGATCTCCAGGGCGGCGAGACCGGACGCCTCCTCGGCGCTCACCGTGAAGCTGGGCCCGGCCAGATCGAGCTGCGCGTTGATCCGATTGGCGACGATGTTGGGCATCGCCCCGATCACGGCGGCCGAGGTCTGCGGGGGCCGCACCGCGTCCCGCAGTTCGGCCGTACGCGCCTCGTCGGCCGCCTCTTCCGGCGTGAGCAGCCACTCCGGCACCCGCCAGCGTGCTATGGGGCGGGCGGCTTCCGGATCGCAGCCCATGCCGACCAGCACCATGGTGCCGTCCCGGGGCAGTGTGACCGTGGCCGCGGCCTCCCGGGCCGCCTCCAGCACCAGCAGTTGCTGCGGCAGGGTGTCGTGCAGATCGAGTGGCGGAAAACGGAGACCGTCCAGCGCCACATCGACGGTGGAACGCCGGCCGGGGCGGGGCTCACCCCGCATCAGCGACCGCGACAGATCGGCCGCGTCGCCGCCGTCGGCGACCCTGGCGCCCACGGCCACCACCGCGACAGCCGGCCGGGGCCCGTTCGCCTCTTCACGCCGGCGGGAAGCGCCGGCGGGGGCGGCCGGCAGCGCGGGACCACCCGTGTCGTCGGCCGTCCAGGCGTCCACCACCAGATGGGCGTTGTTGCCGCCGAAACCGAAGGCGCTGACAGCGGCGCGCCGGGCCCCGGACCAGTCCTCGGCCTCCTGGAGCGGCCGCAGGGGCGTCCCTTCCAGCTCCGCCAAGGGCTCCTCGACCCCCAGGGTGGGAGGGCGGACACCGCTGCCCAGCGCCCCCAGAACCTTCAGCAGCCCCACCGCTCCCGCAGCGGTGATCGTGTGACCGATGTTCGACTTGACGGAGCCGACGGGCAGGTCGTCGCAGCCCGAGAAGACCCCGGCGGTGCTGCGGACCTCCACGGCGTCACCGATCGCCGTGCCCGTGGCGTGGCATTCGAGCAGGCCCACGCTCTGCGGCGGTACGCCCGCCGCCCGGTAGGCGGCCTCCATGGCCCGCCGCTGCCCTGCCACGGACGGCACCAGCAGCCCTTGGCCTCTCCCGTCGTTGGACAGGCCCACGCCCCGGACGACTCCCAGAATCCGTGTATCGGCCGACAGGGCGTCACTCAGCCGCATCAGCGCGACGAAGGCGGCCCCCTCGCCGGGTACGAGTCCGTCGGCGCCCCGCTCGAAGGGGCGGCTGCGCCCGGTGCGGCTCAGCGCGGACAGACCGCAGAAGCTGATGTGCAGGAAGAGAGCGTCGGCGGCGTTGACGCCACCGGCCACCATCAGGTCGGCCCGCCCGTCCTGAAGCTGCTCACAGGCCAGGGCGATCGCGTACAGCGAGGACGCGCAGGCGGCGTCCAGCGCCAGTCCGCCGCAGCCCAGTCCCAGGGCCCGCGCCGTGAGTCGCGCCGGAAGCCCGGACGAGAAGCGGTGGTAGGGATGCGGCCGCTCGCTCCCGGTCCCGCGCCAGACATGTTCGGCGTAGGCGGCCAGGCCGGTCGGGGGATAGGAGAGGTTCCCCATGATCAAACCCGTACGGGGCAGCAGACGCTCCTGGCCGGCCTCGCGCAGGGCCGAACCGACACCGTGCAGCGTCCACTGGAGGAGCGGACCCAGGTCATCGGGTTCCGCGGCCGGCGGCCGGTGTCCGCTGCCAGGGGGTTCCACCGCGAGGCGCGCCGTGGCCCACCCCGACGCCGGCGGGCAGTCCCGGACGTAGCCTCCGACATCGCTCCAGGTCCGGTCCGAGGAGTCGTCGGGGCCGCCCATGACCCAGCGGTGCGCGACGCGCCAGCGGCCGGCCGGCACCGGACCGAGACTCACTTCACCGGCGAGGACGTTCCTCCAGAGCCGGTCGGGGTCCGAGGCGCCGGGCAGTACGCAGCCGCGCCCGACGACGGCGATCGGTTCGAAGTCCATCACGCTCATCCCCTGTCTTCGGCGGTCAGCACCACGATCCGCTCCGTGGCGGCCTGGTCCGGGCGGCGCACCAGGCTCACCCCGAACAGCTCCACCAGCGGTGCCCCGTCACCGTCGAGCAGTGCCAGGTCGCACACCGGACGGAGCGGATCGGTCTCCCGGGCGAGCAGCACGCAGCGGGCCGTTCGGTCCAGGGGCCCGTGGGCGTGCACGCGCACCTCTGAGACACCCATGGGCAGGAACGCGGCGCCCAGCGCCTCCTCGGCCCACAGGAGAGCCAGTTGCAGCCCGGCGTCGACGGCTGCCGGATCCGTGTGCCAGCCGCGGGCTGACGCCCAGCCGAGTGCGCGCACTCCGCGCACCCTGGCCTCCGCCCCGTCGGCACCGACCGCGGACACCTCCTCCAGGGAATGGAAGGCCGGGCCGTGGAACAGCACACCGTCTCCGTAGACGTGGGCACGAGGGTGTCCACCGGCCGGAAGGCTCCAGTCCCGTGTCCCGTCGGTGCGGGCCGGCCCGGTCTCACCCACAGGGGTGGGTCCGCCGTCCGGTCCGCTGCCCGCCCAGGTCCCGAAGGCGGTGTCGACGACCGCTCGGTACCGCGTCGAGGCGTAGCTCTCCAACGTCAGGCGAAGCGCCGTGGGCGCCGCGGCACCGCGCGTGGCATGCACCGTGACCTCGTGCCCGGTGCCGTGGAAGTCCGGCAGACGGACCCCGTACACGACCTCGACGTCGCGCAGTACCACCGGTCCGCCATCGGGCGCCTGTCCGCGCACCGCTGTGGCGAACCACTCCAGGGCGAGCGCCATCGGGAGCAGGGGAGCATCACCGGCGACCGAGTGATCGGCGAGGAAGGGATGAGTGTCGGCGGCGATCCGCACCGTGCCCAGCGCTTCCGACCGTGCGGAGCCCAGGACGTCAGGCCGGTTCCCGGCCACCAGGGTGACGCGCACCGGGCCCGGACCGGCGTCGAGTTCCCGGACGAAGGCGGCGGCCCCCGCTTCCAGCGGAATCAGCTCTACTCCCGAGGCGAGGAAATGCTCCCTCAGGCCGGATCCGACCATGCCGCCGTCCCAGGGACCCCAGGCGAGTGAGCGGACCACACAGCCGGGCCGCCGCGTGGCGACGGTGGAGGCCACCTGCGCGATCGTCTCGTTCGCCATGGCGTAGTCGCTCTGCCCGGCGTTCCCGAAGCGTCCGGCGACCGAGGAGAAGACGCACACCAGGTCCAGCGGGTCGTCGGCGGTCGCGGTGAGCAGCGCGTGCAGCCCCTCCACCTTCGTGCCGAAGACGGTGTCGAACTCGTCGTCCGTCTTGTCCGCCAGCCGGGCGTCGGCGAGCACGCCCGCGGCGTGCACCAGCCCGGTGACGGGCCCGAGTTCCGCCCGTACCCGCTCCAGCGCCCCGGAGACGGCTGACACGTCCCGGATGTCGACGGGCACGTAGCGGACGGTGGAGCCCGCGGCCTCCACGGCGGCGACGGTGGCACGTATCTCCCGGACGGACAGCACGCGCATGGCTTCCGCTCCGATCGCGGCCGGTCCTGGGCGTGCGCCGCCCGGCCGCGGCGGCCGGGCGGCGAGCCGCCGCTTCAGTTCCCTCTCGTCCGGGGCCGTCCTCAACTCCTCGGGTTCCTCGGTGAGTTCGGTACGGCCCAGAAGGACGAACGCCGACTGCCGGCCCTGGGCCAGGGCGACCATCGCGGCGGCGGTCACACCACGCGCTCCACCCGTGGCGACGATCACGGACGGGCCCGTGTCCCCCTGCGGGGCCGGTGGGGGCGCCTGGGGAGCCTCGGCCTCCCGAGGTGTCTCCCGCAGCACCCAGCGGCTGCCGTCCGCACGCAGTCCCACGTCCGCGCCCGAGCCGCCGTACGTCAGTTCGCGGGCGAGCGCACCGGCCAGTTCGCGCGCGTCGCGCGTGCCGCGCTCGCAGTCCACGGCCTTGACCACGGTGTCCGGCCACTCCTTCGAGGCCGTTCGGGCGAGCGCGCCGAGTCCGCCCAGCCATGCCCGGTCGCCGGCCGCGCCGCGGAGACCGAAGTCGCCCCCGGTGTCCTGGACCACCACCAGCACGCCTGGCGCGGCGAGTGCCGAAGCGGCGTCCCGGACCACGCGGAACGCACGCCGGTTCACCTCGACCGCTTCCCCCACCGAGCCGACCGGCCGCAGTCCGCCGAGCAGAATCAGTCCGTACGGCGCCGAGCCGGCCGGGGTGCGGGGCGACGCTGTGACGGTGGCGCCGACTCCGAGCCTGCCCAGCTCCTCCACCAGCGGACCGGCGACACCGGACCCGTCGTCCACCACGGCGAACGAGTGCGTCCGCAGGCCGGGCAGCTCCAGCCCGGGAGCCGGAGCCGGCACCGGCTCGGTCACGGAACGGGACAGGAGGGGCGTGCGAACCGGTGCCGCAGGACCCCTCCTTCCGGCCTCGGCCGTGTCGGTGGTGGGAGTGGTGGGAGTGGTGGCCGGGGTGGTGGTGACGGACGTTCGGAAGCGTTCCGTGATCTGGCCGAGGGTGCGCAGTCGTGCGAGTTCTTCGGTGGGGACGTCCGGTGCGTCGGGTATGCGGCGGCGCAGGAGTGAGAGGATCTCGACGCGTTTGATGGAGTCGATGCCCAGGTCGGCTTCGAGTTCCATGTGGGGTTCGAGCATGTCCGGGGGGTAGCCCGTGCGTTCGGCGATGACTTCGTACAGGACGGTGGCGGCGTCGGCCGTCGCAGGTACGTCGTCCGGCGGTCGCGTGGCGGGGACGTCCTCCGGATCCGGGGCGAGGGCCGGGGCCGGCGGCGGAGACGGCACTGCGGCCAAGACAGCGGAGGCAGCGGAGGGCGACCCGGCCGGGAGCGGCCGGACCGTCGGTGGGTCCGCGAGGAGGCCGGGTGCCGCCGTTCCCATCAGGCTGCTCAGTGCGCGCTCCGCGCTCTGCAGGTAGGCGTGGTGCGCGTCGGCGGTGAGCCGCTGGAATTCGGTATGGGCGTCGGCCGCTTGCCGCTGGGCCTCCTCGAAAGCGTGTAGCCACGTACCGGCGGGCGCCGCCGTGGCCGAGGCGGCGGCGGTGTCGCCGGGCATCGGCGGGTGGGGTGCCGCCGACTCCGCAGCCGCCACTGCTCCGGCGGACACCGTGGCCGCCGTGTGAACGGGCACCCTTCCCTCCTCCGGCTGCCGGGCGAGCTCCTGCCGCGACGGACGTTCCCGGTCCGGCATCGGTATCGCGGCGACGGCCGCCTCCGGGTCCGGCGCTCCGTGGTTCGCCCCCGACAGCGGAAAGCTCATCCGGGGCGCGGGCCGTGGCCGGTCCGCCGTCGGCTGCGCGTACGGCCGCCACAGCGCCTCCAGGTCCATCGGCACGCCCGCGACCGCGAGTCGCCCCAGGGCCTGCTGCAGCGCGGTCACTCCGTGCCGGTCCTTGTGGTCGACGCTCACCGCGGTGTGGGGGCGTTCGCCGAGGATGTCACCGACCATGCGGCCCAGTGCCGAGCCGGCACCGACCTCGACGAAGGTCCGGACTCCCGCCTCGTACATCGCCTCCACCTCGTCGGCGAAGAGGACCGGCGAGAGCAGATGGTCGGCGAGCCGTTTGCGTACGGCCTCGGCATCGGCCGGGTACACGGCGCCGTCGGCGTTGCCGTACACCTCGACGACGGGCGCCGCGACGTCGAGTTCGTCGAGGAAGCGGGCGAACGGGTCCCGTGCCCCCTCCAGGAGCGGTGTGTGGAAGGCACCGGACGCCTGCAGACGCCGCACCGCCACACCGCGCGCGGCGAGGTTCGCCTCCAGTTCGGCGAGGGCACCGGCCTCCCCCGACAGCACGACCTGCCGGGGGCTGTTGCGGTTGGCCACCCACACCCGGCCCTCGTATCCCTCGACGAGTTGTGCCGCGTCCCGGGCGGCCGGGCCTCCGACGGCCAGCATCGCGCCGCTCGTGGCGGCGGCCTCGTCCATCAGCTCGCCTCGGCACCGGGCGAGACGTATCAGTGCCCTCTCGTCCAGAGCCGAGGCGGCGTGCAGCGCGACCAGCTCTCCGAAGCTGTGGCCCGCCAAGCAGTCCGGCCGGATGCCCAGCGTGCGCAGCACGCCGAGCTGAGCCAGACTCTGCACCGCCAGGGCGGGCTGGGCCCATTCGGTCCGGGTGAGCAGCGCCTGTTGCGCGGCCCGCTGTTCCTCGTCGAAGGCCGGCTCGGGAAAGACGACCCGGTGCAAGGGCCGGTCGCCGACGTCGATCGTGGCGGCGCGGTCCCAGGCGGCACGGGCCTGCGGCAGGTGCATCGCCAGGTCGGCTCCCATGCCCACGTACTGGCTGCCCTGCCCGGTGAAGAGCAACGCCGTCCTGCCCGGGGCGGCGGGGCGCGGGTCGAAGCACAGCCCTGAGGGAAGACGGGCGGGAGTGTCGGGGGCGGTGCGGGCGAGTTCCGCCAGCCGCCTCAGCTGCTCACCGAGGTCGGCATCGTCCCCGGCGACCAGGCAGGCCCTGACCGGGTCCGCGGGCGAGAAGCAGAGCTGGGAGTTTTTGGCCTTCTCGGCGAACGGCTGGTCGTCCGCGGCGAGCCGGCGAGCCGCCTCGGCCAGGGCCTGCGGCGTCTCGGCGCCCAGCAGCACCAGCTCGGTGGGGGCGGTTCGGATCAACCCGGCCTGCGTGCTGCTCGCCCCGGGAGTGGGCACGTACTCCTCCAGGGTGAGGTGGAAGTTGGTCCCCCCGAACCCGAAGCTGGACACCGAGGCGCGCCGGGCGTGGTGGTCGCCCCGAATCCAGGGGCGGGCGCGGGTGTTGAGATAGAGGGCGCTCCCCGTCAGGTCCAGCGCGGGGTTGGGCCGGTCGACCTTGATGGTGGGCGGCAGGATCTTGTGCTGAAGCGCGAACACCGCCTTCAGCAGGCCCACCGCTCCCGCCGCCGACTTGGTGTGGCCGACCTGGGACTTGACCGACCCCAGCGCGCACCACTGGCGGTCGCTGCGGCCCGACTCGTCGAACACCGTGCGCAGGGCGGCGAACTCGGCGGCGTCCCCCGCCGGCGTGCCGGTTCCGTGTGCCTCGACCAGCTCCACCGTGTCGGGCCCGTACCCGGCGGTCTCGTACGCCCGGCGCAGTGCCCGTGCCTGGCCCTCGGGCACCGGTGCGTAGATGGCCTGCCCCCGGCCGTCGGAGGATGTGCCGATGCCCCGGATCACGGCGTACACGCGGTCGCCGTCGCGTTCGGCGTCCGCCAGCCGTTTGAGCGCGAACATGACCAGGGCTTCGCCCAGCATGGTGCCGTCCGCCGCCTCGGAGAAGGGACGGCAGTCACCCGTCTTCGACAGCGCGGGGGTCTTGCTGAAGCACATGTACATGACGATGTCGTTCAGGGTGTCCACGCCGCCGGTCAGCACGAGGTCCGCCGTGCCCATGCACAGTTCGTTGATCGCGCCGGACACCGCCGCCAGTGACCCCGCGCACGCCGCGTCCGTGGTGTAGTTCGTGCCGTGCAGATCGAAGCGGTTGGCGATCCGCCCGGCCACCACATTGCTGAGCAGCCCGGGGAAGGTGGCCTCCTGCCAGGGCACGTACTGGGCGGCGATCCGGTCGCACAGCGCCTGGGCCTGAGCCTCCGGGATCTCCCCCGACCGCAGCGCTCGCAGCCACACCGGTCGCTGCATCCGGTTGCTCATGGTGTGCAGCAGTTCCAGGGCCGCGGCCCCGATGATCACGCTGACCCGCTCGCGGTCGAGCGGCTGGGAGCTGTTCGCTCCGGCATCCTCCAGTACCTGCTGGGCCACGGCCAGAGCGAGTAACTGAGCGGTGTCGGTCGCCGGCATGGCGGACGGCGGGATGCCGAAGGCGGTCGGGTCGAAGTTCACGGGGTCGAGGAACGACCCGCGCCGCCCGTAGGTGCGGTCCGGTGCGTCGGGGTCCGGATCGTAGTAGTCCTTCAGCGACCAGTGGCTCTCGGGTACGTCGGTGATCACGTCCCGGCCGGACAGAACGGTCCGCCAGAAGCCGGGCGCGTCAGCGGCTCCGGGAGTGAGCGCGCCGACGCCGACCACGGCGATGGGCGGTATCTGTGGGCGTGTGCTCTCCATGGTTCTCCTCGGACTGGCGAGTCCAGTGGTGGACGTTCCTGCCGGGCCGCTCAGCGCAGAGGACGCGGCCGGAAGGCGAAGGCGGCCGGGGGAACCGGTACCCCCAGGGTTCGAAGGTGCTGTGCGCGTGTGACGACCGCCGCCCCCTCCAGCAGGTTCCGTGCGATCTGCACCACCGAGGGGTGTCCCGGTGGGTCCAGGAACGTGTCGCGCACCCAGCGGTTGAAGGAGCCCATCGCCGGGCCGCACCAGATCTGGTAGTCGGCTCGGCGGGACGGCTCTCCGCTGATCGCCCACTGGCTGGACAGGCCGAGGTAGGAGCGGAAGACCAGCGCCATTCGATGGCGTGGGTCGCGTTCCGCGCGGGAGACTTCGGCCGCGTCCCGGTCGAGCCAGTAGGAGCGGGTGGCGGCCCAGGCCTCCTCGAAGGTCTGGCGCAGGATGTCCCGTTCGAACCGCGAACGCAGAGCGGCGGGGATCTCCTCCAGCGAGTCGTACGCCTGGTACGCCTCGTACAGCCGGCCGGCGCGACCGGCGAAGAGCGTGCCCCTCCGCAGTACCTGCACCTTGACGCCGGCTTCGAACATGTCCGAGGCGGGCGCCATGCACACATCGGCGATGTCCGCCGCCGACAGGAGCTCCTTCGCCTCGGCCGACAGTCCGGACTCGACGGCGACCTGGTTGACCGTGCCCGTGACGACGTACGCCGCGCCCGCCGCGAACGCCGCCGCGACCGCCTGGGGAGTGCCGAGTCCGCCGGCCGCGCCCACCCGCACGGGCGGGCAGCCGAACCGCACGGCCAGCGTGCTGCTGAGGTCCAGGAGCACGGGCAGCAGGACGTTCAGCGGCCGGTTGTCGGTGTGGCCGCCGCTGTCGGCCTCGGCCGTCACATCCTCGGCGACCGGGATCCGGGCCGCCAGCCGCGCCTCCTCGCGGGTCAGCCGCCCGTCCGTCACCAGGACGTCGAGGAGCTCCGCCGGGGCCGGGGACATGAACTGCTCCGCCACCTCCGGGCGGGACACCTTGGCGAACAGGCGGGTACGCCGGACGACCCTGCCGGAGCGGTCCGTGCTGAGCCCGCCGGCGGAGCAGTGGACGACGGCGGGCGTGAGCGCCATGAAGGCCGAGGCCGAGACGATGGGAACGTGCCGGGCGACCAGCATGGCGGCCACCCGCTCCTCCAGAGCCGGTTCGCTCGGCGAGTGGATGAGGTTGACCCCCCAGTTGCGCTGCTGCGCGAGCCGTCGGCACAGCTCGTCCACGGCGGCTTCGACCCGCCGGTGGCCGAGGCCGCCGGCCCCGAAGAAACCGAGCATTCCCGCCTCGGACATCGCCACCACCATGTCGGTGGTGGCGATGGCGTTCGCCATTTCCCCCGCGACATAGGGGAAGCGCACGCCGTGGGCGGTGCCGAAACTCCGGTCACCGAGCCATTCCGGGTAGCTGGGAGGCAGGGATCCCAGGAGCTCCAGGGTGGTGGCGAGAGCGGGCCGTCCGGATCCCGAACGGTCGTCGGGGGCGACGCCGACGGTTCGCGCCGTTCGGTCCCGCACGATGTGCAGTGGTTCCCTGAGCCGGTCCTGAACGGCCCTCACCAGGGACTCTCCTGAGAAGGCCGGTGCCGGTGCGATGGTCGTCACCGCTGTCGCTCCTTTCCGGACCGGACGCCGGTCCCCGTCTCCCGGAAAGGGTTGCGGGGTGCCCCGAGGGCCCGGTCGTCGTGCCAGTCGACATGCAGGGCGCGGGTGCGGAACAACCAGCGGCCCTCGTGGCGCACGCAGGTGTCCGCGTAGCTGATCAGCCGGAGCTGCATGCGCGCGGCACCCGTGGCGGGACGGTAGATCTCGTGGACGAGGCAGGACGTCCGGGCTGTGGCACTGTCGCCCTCCAGCCGCACGAGGTGATTGCCCACGAAGTGGCTGGTCACCGCGAACGGTGCCACGGCGGCGAACGCGTGCTCCCAGCCGTGGTGCCCCTCGAGGACGATCGGCGGCCGGGAGCCGCCGGCCGGGTGCGGGACGATCAGCCGGCCGCCCGGGTGGAAGAGCGTCGAGAAGAGGTCCGGCAGACGGTGGTCGACGGCGTGGGCGTAGGTGTCCACCAGCTCCCGCAGGGCGATACGGTCGGCGATCTCGGCCAGTGTGCGGGGGATGCCGCGAGCGGGTGATACGACGGGGCCGGTCCCCTCCGGGGCGGATCGTGCCGGGTGTCCGTCCGGCGTCGCCGGGTCGGGCCGCCCGGGCGGTGCCCGGTACCCGGCCGGCTCGTCCGCAGAGCCGCCCGGTTCGGCGGGTAACCGGATCCCGTGCTCCGGCCGGCCGCCGGCTGCCCGGCTCATGACCCGGTGCTCGTGGTCGCCGGCAGCCGTACGGGAAGCCCGAGCCCCGTGACGATCCGTTCGACCGCCGGCCGGACCAGCCGCACCAGCCTGCGGGTTCCTTCCTCACCGAGCCGCTGCCACACGGGCAGCGCGAGCCGGTCGGTGATGTCCTCCACGTTCTGGCGGGCGAGCCGGCCGACCGCGGTGAGAGTGCCGTCCGGTTCCAGCAGTCCCCGTTCGGCGAGCCGTCGTTCGGCCGCGGCCCACTCCTCGTCGGTCCACCCCCTGCGTGCCTGGATGCTCCGGCGTCGCTCCCCGCCGGCCGCGGTGATCGTGACCAGCGCCTCGACACCGTCGAACCCGGCCTGGGCGAGCGCCACGACGTGACCGTCGCCCCGGAACTCCCTGATCGTCGTCAGGACCTGCCACAGCGCCACATGGGGAGCCTCCGGAAGGGGCAGGGCGGCGTTCGCCGCGCCGAGCGGGCGACCCGGGGGTGCGCATGCCGCTGCCGCCGCCTCGGCCAGCCCCGCCGCCTCGGCCAGTTCCGCGCTGCCGACCGCGTCGCCCAGCAGCTTCCGCAGGCCGGCGTCCACCCCCTTCAACCGCGCGCCGAGCACCTGGTCCGGCGCCGCCGTCCGCCAGACCAGCGGGATCTCGGCGGCGACCATGGACGGCTTGAAGTGGTAGAAAAGGGCACTCACCAGTGGCGCGCCCACCGGGCCGAGCGGTGCCGCCCGGCCCGCGAAGTAACCACTCCAGGGCCGGACCAGTCCCAGGGCACGGAAGGACTCCTGCGCCTCGGGGGCCAGATAGGTCACGGCGTGGTAGACATCCAGGATCTCGTGTGCCGTGCGAGCCAGGGAGGCAGGCACCGGCTCCGGGCTCATCGGTCGGCCTCCGCCGAGCCTGAGAAGTGGATCAGGCCGGACAGGCCGCGCTTGTCGATCTCGTTGGCCACCATGATCCGTTGGATCTCCGATGTTCCCATCCAGATCCGGTCGACTCGCACGTCGCGGTAGATCCGCTCCACCGGATTGCTGCGCAGGTATCCGCGGCCGCCGAAGATCTGGACCGCACGGTCCGCCACCCGGCCCGCCGCCTCCGTCGCCGAGATCTTCGCCATGGCGACCTTGGCATTGAGCGTCTTGGCGTCGCCGCCACGGTCGATCTCCCAGGCCAGCTGGTGCACGAACGTACGGTTCACCGCGATGTCGATGGCCGAGTCGGCCAGCATGCCCTGGATCAGCTGGTGCCTGATGACGCGGTCGCCGCCCTGGTTGCGCGTACGGGCCCAGTCCACGGCATGGCCGAGTGCTCTGTCGGCGGCGCCGACCGCGTGCGCTGCCACCAGGATCCGCTCCTCGAAGAACGTCTCCTGGGTCAGCAGGAAACCCTCGCCCACCGCTCCCAGCACGGCGTCGGGGCCGACCTCGACATCCGTGAAGGTGAAGTTCGGATGCTCGTAGGCGAAGTTGTGGGTGTAGCGCGGGGTATCAGTCAGTTCCACGCCCGGCCTGTCACGGTCCACCAGGAACATCGTCGGCGTGTTGTCCGGTGGGACCATCGCGAGTAAGAGGAAGTAGTCGGCGATGTCTCCGAGGGTGACGAACCACTTCTCGCCGCTGATGCGGTAGCCGCGGTCGGTGCGCACCGCGGTCGTGGCGATGCGCCGCGGGTCGGAACCCGCCTCCGGCTCCGTGATCGCCCTGGCCCCGAATCGCTCGCCGCGGATCTCGGGGAGGAGATACCGTTCACGCTGCTCGGGGGTGCAGCGTGTCACAGCGGCAGCGGTCGGCCTCCACACGGCGGCCCACAGCCCGTTCGTGAGGCGCCCGAACTCCTCCTCCACCACGACCTGCTGTATCCAGTTCAGCCCCGCGCCACCCCAGGCGACGGGGGTGTTCATGGCGGGGAAACCGCTGTCCAGGACGATACGCCTGATCTCCACGCGGCTGCCCGGCGAAAGCCCGCCGTCGCGTTCGCACTCGTCCTCGTAGGCCATCAGTTTCTTCACCAGGTCCCTGGCCCGGCGCTTGAGTTCGATCTGTTGCGCGGAATAGGCGAATTCCATGTGGCGGCCTTCCTCGGGCAGAGCCGGATCGGCGGGAGCGTAAAAGGCGGTAGAGACGAGACAGGCGGAAGTGCAGGAAACAGGAGGAAGCGCAGGCAACAGGAGAAGGACAAACAGATCGGAAGTCATTCGTTCGGAAACGGCTGTACGAGCTGCCCGGTCGGGCCAACTGGACCCCCGGAGGCGGACGTTCGCCGGGTACTTCTTGGCCCAGGTCTCGGCGAATTCCAGGAACCGTGTCGTGGCCGCGTCCTCGGTCGGCGCGGTGCAGACGGGCTTGAGCGCTTTGGCGATCTTGTCCCGGTCCCGCCGGGCCGCGTATCGAAATGACGCCCGTAGCCCTTCGTCTTCACGAAGAACGGGTTGGTGTCGGTCTTGGTGATCAGACCGACCTTGACGCCGCCCGATCCGGTGCTCGCGGCGCCCGATCCTGATCCGGATCCACGGGCGGTCAGGGCGAGGGCTGCGACACCCGTGCAGGCAGTGGCTCTGAGCAGGGAGGAGGGCGGACGAGAGATGCGTGACATGAACAACTCCTGCGGGATTGCGGGCGAGCGGCCGGTATGGGGGGCATACCGTCCCGAGGTGTCATCGTTGACTTATGTCATCGTTGACACCGCTTGGCGAGGATGATGGACTCGATCCCTGGCAACGTCAATGCCTTGCACTCGTCACGCATCGGCAACACCCGCAGCCGTCTCTCGCCCGAAACCGTTCAGCGACTGTCCGTAACGTGCCCGTTTTGCCAGCGCGCTCCAAGGGAGGAGCAGCCCATGCCCCGCGTCAGATCACCGTCCTGGCAGAGTGCGTCGCCGACGCGTTCACCGAACCCGCAAGTACCCGGAACGAACTCGCCCTGCGGGTGCTGCCGGGCGGCGGACCCGCCAACACGGCGGTGGCCCTGGCCCGCTGGGCATGCCGACCCGCTTCCTCGCACGCCTGTCCGGCGACGTGTTCGGCCGCCTCTTCCTTGAGCTCGGAGAGCACTCGAAGGCAGTGTTTCGCGCCTTCGCCGCCGTCGGGGCGATGGCAGAGTCGCCTGATCGTGGATCGTTTCGGGTCAGTCTTCGGGTCAGTTGAGGCCGATGGGCCCAGGGGTTGCGGTCGTAGGGGGCGGAGGGCTGTGGTGCGGAGTCCTGCGGCGATGCCGGTGTGGCCCGCGGTGCGAAGTCGGTCGACGGCGAAGCTGCGCAGGGTGGCCGTGTTCTCCGGGCCGTGCCCGGTGCGGATCGTGGAGGCGTCCTCGCGGAAGGCGGTGTCCCGGACGAAGGGGAGCCTGTTTTCGGTCACCCGGTGCGCCCCCGAGATCGTCGTGACCCACTGACCCCGGTCAAGCACGCCGGTCCCCAACCGGTCCCCAAAAATGAGCAAGGGCCGGGTTCGAATACCTCCGAACCCGGCCCTGACCTGCGACTGTCTCCAGTCGGGACGACAGGATTTGAACCTGCGACCCCTTGACCCCCAGTCAAGTGCGCTACCAAGCTGCGCCACGTCCCGTTGCCTGTCTGACCTGGGGTTTCCCGTGGCCGAACGTGCATGGAAACAATACCGCACTCGGGTCGATGGTCGCGCACCCGTTTAGCGCGCCCCGGCCGCCGTGGCGCCCTCAGTCCCCCGTGGCCGCGCCCAGGTCCGGGTACGCCTCCAGCAGGCGCGGCGAGGCTGCCTGCCGCCAGGAGTCGGTGAGGATGTCGCGCAGTTCGTCCTCGTCGTCCAGGGCGGCCAGCCGGGCGCGCACCCACGCGAAGTGAGCCTCGTGGTCGGCGATCCAGAACTTCCCGGGCTCGGCGAGCACCAGTTCGTCGCGCTCCTCCTTGGGGCAGCGCACGGCGAGGGAGGTCTCCTCCTCGGGCAGCGTGGCGAACATCTTCCCCGCGACCCGGAAGGTGGGCATGCTCCAGGCGATCTTCTCCGTGGTGTCCGGCAGGGACAGGGCGATACGGCGTACATCTTCGGCGTCCGGCATGCTCCGCACCGTAGCGGCTGCCACTGACAGTCATCCGACGGCGACGTGCTTGTGGTGTTCGACGTCCTGGGCCGTCACGTCGAGCGCGCCTTCCAGGACCCAGATGTGCTGTTCCAGACCGGGTACGGGCGGGCGGTCGGTCGTGGGCGGTGTCGGCGCCCGCCCGCAGGCGCCCCTCGACGAGTTCGGCGCGCAGCCCGGCGTGCGGCGGGGACCGGCCGCGTTCGGCCCGTAGCTCGGCCGGCCGGGCATCGAGCCGGACGTCGAGCAGGTCACGTCCGGGCCGCCTCGCCCAGTGCGTCCAGCACCGGGCGGATCAGTGGGTGCTCCTCCGCTCCCCGTCGTACGGCCGCGAAGACGCGGCGGGTCGGGGCCACCCCGTCGACCGGCCGGACGACCACTCCCGTCAGGTCCATGCCGCGCAGCGCCGAGCGGGGTACGAGGGCGACGCCCGCGTCGGCCGACGCGAGGGCCACGACGGCGCGGAAGTCGTCGGAGGAGTGTTCCAGACGGGGCTGGAAGCCGGCGTTCTCGCAGGCCAGGACGACCACCTCGTGGCAGGGGTTGCCGGGGTATGGGCCGATCCAGGGGTCCTTGGCCAGCTCCGCGAGCGGGACCTCGGGGGCGTCGGCCAGGCGGTGGGCGACCGGGACGACCGCGTCGAAGGGCTCGGCGTACAGCGGGACATGGGTGAGGCGCGGGTCGTCGGCGGTCGGGGCCCCGCGGTACTCGACGGCGACGGCGACGTCGACCTGCCGGTCGAGCACCATCGGCAGGCTGGCGTCGCCCTCGGCGTCCTGGACGCGGATGCGGATGCCGGGCGCCAGTCGCGCGAGACGGGTCACCGCGGGTGCTACGACCTGCGCGATGCCCGTCGCGAACGCCGCGACCGTGACCGTGCCGGCCGCGCCCGAGCTGTACGCGGCGAGTTCCGCCTCGGCCCGTTCCAGTTGGGCCAGGACGGCGTTGGTGTGGCTGAGCAGGATCTCGCCGGCCGGGGTCAGCCGTACGCCCTTGGCGCTGCGCTCGACCAGCCGGTGGCCCGTCTCCTGCTCCAGGGCGGCGAGCTGCTGGGAGACGGCGGACGGGGTGAGGTACAGCGCGGCGGCAGCCGCCGTCACGGTGCGGTGGTCGGCCACCGCACGGAGGATGTGGAGCCGCCGCGCTTCGATCATGGGATCGATTATCGCAATATGTCCGGGCCGGCCGGTACGCCCCTTCCCCTCAGCCCGCCGATTCCCTCAGCTCCGCTTCGGCCGCCAGCTCCGCGCGGGCCGCGATGAAGGCGTCCACCGCCCGGTTCACGTCCGGGGTGGAGTGCGCGGCGGAGAGCTGGACGCGGATGCGGGCCTGGCCCTGCGGGACGACCGGGTAGGAGAAGCCGATCACGTACACCCCCCGCTCCAGCAGCAGCTCGGCCATCCGCCCCGCCTTCGACGCGTCGCCGATCATGACGGGGGCGATGGCGTGGTCGCCGGGGAGGATGTCGAAACCCTCGTCCGTCATCCGGCGGCGGAACAGGGCCGTGTTCGACGCCAGCTTCTCGCGCAGCTCCCCCGCCGACTCGAGCAGGTCCAGGACCTTGAGCGACGCCGCGGCGATGACCGGGGCCAGGGTGTTGGAGAAGAGGTACGGGCGGGAGCGCTGGCGCAGCAGGGCCACGATCTCGGCGCGCGCGGCGACGTAACCGCCGGACGCCCCGCCCAGCGCCTTGCCCAGGGTGCCGGTGATGATGTCGACGCGGTCCATCACCCCGTGCAGCTCGGGGGTGCCGCGGCCGCCGGGGCCGACGAAGCCGACGGCGTGCGAGTCGTCGACCATGACCATGGCGTCGTAACGGTCGGCGAGGTCGCAGATCTCGGCGAGGGGCGCCACATAGCCGTCCATGGAGAAGACGCCGTCGGTGACGACCAGTCGGCGGCGCGCGTCGGACGCGTCCTTCAACTGCTGTTCCAGGTCCGCGAGATCACGGTTGGCATAGCGCAGGCGGCGGGCCTTGGAGAGGCGGATGCCGTCGATGATCGAGGCGTGGTTGAGGGCGTCGGAGATCACCGCGTCCTCGGGGCCGAGGAGGGTCTCGAAGACACCGCCGTTCGCGTCGAAGCAGGAGGAGTACAGGATCGTGTCCTCCTGGCCGAGGAACGCCGACAGCCGCGCCTCCAGCTCCTTGTGCACCTCCTGCGTGCCGCAGATGAAGCGTACGGACGCCATGCCGTAGCCCCAGCGGTCGAGGGCCTCGTGGGCGGCGGCGATCACCTCGGGGTGGTCGGCGAGGCCGAGGTAGTTGTTGGCGCAGAAGTTGAGGACCTCGCCGGGCCGGCCGCCCGAGGTGACGGCGACGGTCGCGGACTGCGGGCTGCCGATGACCCGTTCGGGCTTGTGCAGACCGGCGGCGCGGATCTCGTCGAGGGTGGCGCGCAGGTCGTCGCGCACGGAGTCGAACATCATCAGTTCCTTTACAGAGTCCAGTCGAGGATGACCTTGCCGCCGCGGCCGCTCGCCGCGTCCGCGAAGGCCGCCTCGAAGTCGCGGTAGCCGTACCGGCCGGTGATCACGGGCGCGAGGTCGAGGCCGCCTTCGAGCAGGACCGTCATCGCGTACCAGGTCTCGAACATCTCCCGGCCGTAGATGCCCTTGATGGTGATCATCGAGGTGACGATCCGCGCCCAGTCGACGGCGAACTCGGCGGCCGGCAGGCCCAGCATCGCGATCCGGCCGCCGTGCGTCATGTTCGCGATCATGTCGCGCATCGCCTCCGGCCGGCCGGACATCTCCAGGCCGATGTCGAAGCCCTCACGCAGCCCCAACTCCCGCTGCCCGTCGGCGATCTGACGCTCCGACACATTCAGCGCGAGACTGACGCCGATCTTGCGGGCCAGCTCCAGCCGCTCCTCGCTGACGTCGGTGACGACGACGTTGCGGGCGCCGGCGTGCCGGGCGACGGCGGCGGCCATCAGCCCGATCGGTCCGGCGCCGGTGATCAGCACGTCCTCGCCGACGAGCGGGAAGGACAGGGCGGTGTGCACGGCGTTGCCGAACGGGTCGAAGATCGCCGCCACGTCGAGGTCGACGGGGACGCGGTGCACCCAGACATTGGCGGCCGGCAGGACCACGTACTCCGCGAAGGCCCCGTCGCGCCCGACGCCGAGGCCCACGGTGGCCCGGCACAGATGGCGGCGACCGGCGAGACAGTTGCGGCACCTGCCGCAGACGAGGTGCCCCTCGCCGCTGACCCGGTCCCCCACCTGGATGTCTACGACGTCACGGCCCGTCCCGGCGACCTCGCCGACGAACTCGTGCCCGAGCACGAGCGGGGTGCGGATCGCCTGCCGCGCCCAGCCGTCCCAGGACCGGATGTGCAGATCGGTGCCGCAGATGCCGGTGCGCAGCACCTTGATCAGTACGTCACCGGGCCCGACGGCGGGCTCCGGGACGTCCACGAGCCACAGCCCGGGCTCCGCCTTCTCCTTGACCAGCGCCTTCAACGCAACGGCTCCTTGATGAGGGCCCGGACGCGAGCAGGCCGAAGGGCGGCGCCGCAGCCGGGAAGACGGGTGGATTCGCCAGCAATCTGCCGTACTCCACCCGCCCGGGTCCATCGAGCTTTTCTTAAGCGCCGCCACAGCTATGCTTCACACGGGTGCGTCGCTCGGTCGACCGCGCTCTGCTCGGCCCGCGTCCCGCCCTCGTCCCGCCCGTGCCATGCCCGGGCGTGGCACGCTGGAAGACGACCCTCACGTGGCCGGCCGACTGACGTGGAGCCCCTGATGACCACAGCACGGGACCTGATGATCGTCGTGATGGACGTGACGCCCATGCGTCCCGTCGGGCAGGGCGATCTGTCGCTCGCCCTCGCGGGCGCCGAGGCGATCGATCTGGTCACGACCGGCGCGGTCGCCCTCGACGGCGACCTCCTCGTGCCCGGCCCGCCGACCGCGCCGGACGACCCCCTCCTGGACGTGGCCGCGTCGTCGCTCGTACGGGCGGCGCCGTACGAGTCGGTCGAGGACTGGCTGTGGCGCCGCGGCCGTGGCCTCGCCTCGGCCTATGCCACCCGGCTGGAGGCGGACGGGCTGGCCGTCCGGCCACGCCTGCGCCGGCTGCGCGTCCGGTCCGGGCGGCCGGAGCCCGTCGACTCTCCGGACCGCCGCCACGCCACCGAGCGCTGGACGGCGGACGAGCCGGTCCTCGCCGCGCTGGCCGCCGCCGTCGGTCTGCGCGAGGAACCGGCCGACGGCTTTACCGATCTGCCCGACGACGACGCGGTCGAGACGGTCCTGGCGGCGGTCGGCGACGCGCTGGCGGAACTGGAGGCCGTACGGCAACGGCGCTCCATCGAGGACGCGGCCTTCGACAACATCTGGCGGGCCCCCTGACGGGCGTACGCCTCTCTCACGGCGCGAGGAACTCGTCGGCCTCCCGCCAGCGCAGTTGTCCGACGAGGTCGGCGGCCGTCGCCTTGATGGTCTCCAGGCCGGCCTTCCCCCAGGGCCGGGGCGCGAGGTCGGCGACGCACACCGTGCCCAGCACCATGCCGGTCGTGTCGATGAGCGGGGCGCCGAGGTAGGAGCGGATGCCGTACTCGTCGACGACCGGGTTGCCCGCGAAGCGCGGGTAGTCGCCCACGTCCTCCAGGACGAGTGCCTTGCGCCGGACGACGACGTGCGGGCAGTAGCCGTAGTCGCGGGGCAGCCGGCGGCCCATCTCGGGCTTGCCGCCACGGGCCGCCCGGCCGCCGGCCGGGGTGTGCAGCCCGGCGAAGAACTGCCGTTCCTCGTCAAGGAAGTTGACCATGGCGTACGGCGCTCCGGTCACCTCGGCGAGGCGGTCCGCGAAGGCGTCAAGGGCGGGCTCCGGCCGTTCCCCGAGGCCGAGTCGGCGCAGCCTCCGGGTGCGGGCGGGAGCTTCCTTGTCCTCCGGGGTGAGCAGCAGACGACCGGCCGGGCGCGGCGGGTCGTAGCTCATGGCCGGGCTCCGTCGCTGTGGACGTGGGTCATATGCGGCTCCGGGGCGTTGGGTGCGGCGGTCACATGTGGGCGCCGCGGCTCGGCTGAGGTGCGGCCGGTGCGTGGGCGATGAGGTGTTTGACGAGGGTGAGCAGGGTCTGGACGCCGGACGCGGAGATCCGGGCGTCGCAGCGCACGATGGGGACGTCCGGGTCCAGGTCGATGGCGGCGCGTACCTCCTCGGGGGCGTAGCGGTGGGAGCCGTCGAACTCGTTGACGGCGATGATGAAGGACAGGCCGCGTTCCTCGAAGAAGTCGACGGCGGCGAAGCACTCCTCCAGGCGGCGGGTGTCGGCGAGGATGACCGCGCCGAGGGCGCCCTCGGACAGTTCGTCCCACATGAACCAGAACCGCTCCTGGCCGGGTGTGCCGAACAGGTAGAGGACGTGGTCCGGGTCGAGGGTGATACGGCCGAAGTCCATGGCGACGGTCGTCTCGACCTTGTTCTCGATGCCGTCGAGGTTGTCGGTGGCGGCACTGACCGTGGTGAGCAGTTCCTCCGTGCTCAGCGGCGCGATCTCGCTCACCGCGCCGACGAAGGTCGTCTTGCCGACCCCGAAACCGCCCGCGACCAGGATCTTCAGGGCCGTGGGGAAGGGGTCGGAACGCCCTTCGTGAGCGCCGTAGTCGCCGTGAGTCCCGTAGTCGCCTTGAGCGCCGTAGTCGTCGTGATCTCCGTGCTTGTCATGGTCGCCGTAGTTGCGGTGCTCGCCGTACTCAGAGCTGTCGTCGTAGTCCATCGAGCACTGCCTCCAGTAGGGCCCGGTCGGTGGGGTTGTGGTGGAACTCGGGGGGCTTGGTGGTCAGCGCCCCGCAGTCGAGGAGGTCCGACAGCAGCACTTTGGTGACCGCTGCCGGGAGCTTCAGATGGGCCGCGATCTCGGCGACCGACACGGGTACCCGGGTCAGGTCGAGCGCGGTCGCGTGTTCGGGGCCGAGGTAGCCGAGGGGGGTCGCCCCGGTGGCTCTCACCTGCGACATGAGATCGAGGGCGACGCTGGGCTTGGTCCGGCCGTTGCTGACCGTGAACGGGCGCACCAGCCGTCCGGCCGCGTCGTCGAGCCAGGGCCCGTCGCCGGCCGCCATCACGCTCAAGGTCCCATCACCGACGGTTCGACGGCGTACTGCCGGGGCGCGGTCATGAGATACGGCCGGACGCTCTTCACGAGCATCGCCATCTCGTAACCGAGCACGGCCGCGTCGGCCTCGCGTCCGGCGAGTACGGCGAGACACGTGCCGGAGCCCGCGGTGGTGACGAACAGGAGCGTCGCGTCGAGTTCGACGACGACCTGCCGTACGTCCCCGCCGTCGCCGAACCGGATGCCGGCGCTGCGGCCGAGGGAGTAGAGGCCGGAGGCCAGGGCCGCCATGTGGTCGGCGCTGTCGTGGTCGAGGCCGTGGACCGACTTCACCAGCCCGTCGCAGGAGAGCAGCACCGCGCTCGTGGTGTGCGGTACACGCTGCACGAGGCCGCTCATCAGCCAGTCGAGATCGGATACATGGCCGGTCGTCGGTGCGTCGCTCGCCATGGTGGATCGACTCCTTGGGGTACGAAGGTCTGTGGGAGCGGTGGGGGTCGTGGGGGCGGGGGTGGGCGTGGGGGTGAGGATCGGGGTGGGGGTGGGGGTGGGGGTGGCTGTGCTCAGCGTGCTCATCCGGCTGGTGTGCTCCCGTCGTGCCGGGCGGTGGGTTGATCGGTACCGGGCAGGTCCAGCCCGTCCTGCGCGCCGTACGCCGGGTACGGCAGCGGGTGCGGGGGCGGGTCCGTGACGTCCCCCTCCAGGCTCTGCTGGGCCTCGGCCAGGCCGATGCCCCGCTGGAAGGCGGCCATCAGGCCGGGGTCGTGGGCGGCGGGCTGCTCGGTGTCCTGCCGTGGGGCCGGACCGCCGCGCAGTTGGGGGACGATGTGCTCCTGGGCGCGGCGGCGGGGCAGTTGGGGCTTGCCCATGGTGCCGCGCACGGCGCCGACGCGTGGGGTGGGTGCGATGCCCTCGTTCTCCTCGACGACATGCCGGTCGCCGCCCCGGACACCGGGCACGGCCTCCGACGGGTTGGGCCGCGTCTCGCGTGCGCCGCGGACGGGTAGGGGTGCGGGTCGGCGCCCGTTCGCATGGGGTGTGTCCGTACGAGGGGCATCCGCACGGGTGACGTCCGAGACTCCCTGAGGCCGCGAGGAGACGAAGGGCACCCCGGAGGCGGGCGTGTGCTGCGTCTGCGGCTCCGACGGCGACTGCGACTGCATCTCTGGCTGCGGCCGCATCTCTGGCTGCTGCGGCTGCCGCTGCGGCAAGGCCGAGAACTGGCCCGTGTCCGAGATGCTCCGCCCCTCTTCCGGCAAGGCGGTGGAGGTGGCGGTGGAGGTGCCGGGGGCCGTGGAGCCCCGCACCCACGTCGAGCCGAACGACTGGCCCACGTCGGCGCTGCCGCGCACGTGAGCCGAGTCGTGCGAACGGCCCGCTTCGGCAACGCCCTGCCGCTGAGCCGAGCCCGGCGACAGGCTTACGTCGTCGGCGCCCTGGAACGAAGACCAGACCACATCCGGGGTGCCGTGCACCGGCACCGAACCCTGCGGCCCGCCCGCATCGCCGGCGCCCTGCAACCGAGCCGAACCCCGCGACTCACCCGTGTCACCGGCGCCCTGGGTCTGAGCCGGGCCCTCCGGGACGGCTGCGTCGGGAGTGGCTTGGGGTGAGGGCCAGCCCGTGCGCGTGGTGTCCCGTGTCCGGCCCGGCAACGGTGACCTGGCCGGGTCGGTGCCCACATCCGCTCGCGTCCGGGGCAGGACCGGGGAGTTGCCCGTGTCCGTCGTGTCCGGTGACTGTGCCGGTGCCCGCCGTCGGCCTCCGCCTGCGGTGTTTCGGGGGCCTTGCGGGTGTGCGGGAGCGGGGGCATGGGCCGCCGTAGGTGCCGTCCCGGGGGTGGGGTGGGGGACGGGTGGCAGGACGGGGCGGGGCGAGTTGGTTGTGGTGGGGGCCAGGGGGAAGCCGGTGCCGTCGGTGTCCGGGCCCTGTTGTGCGGCTCCGGGGATGCCGGGCGGCGAGCCCAGCAGGGCCTGCGGGACGACCAGGACGGCCTGGACGCCGCCGTAGATGTTGGACTGGAGGCGGACCCGGATGCCGTGCCGGCGGGCGAGCTGGGAGACGACGAACAGGCCGATGCGGCCGTCGGCCAGCAGGCGGCCGACGTTGACCTGGTCGGGGTCGGCGAGCAGGGCGTTCATCCGGGCCTGCTCCTCGACGGGCATGCCGAGGCCGCGGTCCTCGACCTCGACGGCGAGCCCGGAGGTGACGAGGTTGGCGCGCAGCAGCACCTGGGTGTGCGGGGCGGAGAACACCGTGGCGTTCTCGACGAGTTCGGCCAGGAGGTGGATGACGTCGGCGACGGCGTGCCCGCGCAGTTCGCCGTCGATGGGCGGGACGAGTTTGACCCGCGAGTACTGCTCGACCTCGGCGATGGCGGAGCGCAGCACCTCGGTCATACAGACCGGGTTGCTCCACTGGCGCCGGGAGACGGCCCCGCCGAGGACGGCGAGGTTCTCGGCGTGGCGGCGGATGCGGGTGGCGAGGTGGTCGACGTGGAAGAGGCCCTTGAGCAGGTCGGGGTCCTCGATCTCGTTCTCCAGCTCGTCGAGGATCGAGATCTCGCGGTGCACCAGGGACTGAAGGCGCCGCGCGAGGTTGACGAAGACCTCCAGCTTCTGTTCGCTGCCGGCCTGGCTGGACAACTGCGCGGCCTGTACGACGGCGGTGACGGCCCCGTCGTGAGACCGGGCCAGGTCGGCGGCGAGCAGTTCGAAGTCGTCGGCGTCGTGGGCGGGCGGGCCGCCGCGCGAGGTGCGCTGGGGCGGGACCTCGCCGCGGCGCAGCGCCTCGATGACGGCCCGCAGGTCGGCCTCGCCGCGCGCGCTGCCCCGGCGCAGGGCCGCGACGCGGTCGCTGACGGAGCGGGCGGCTCTGTCGGCGGCCACGGCGGCGATCACGATGCCGACGCCGGTCACCGCGACCGCGCCGGCCAGCACCGCCCACAGGGTCGGGCCGGGCCGGACGCCGGTGGAGCGCACGGTGAACAGGACGACCGCGCAGGCGCTGAGGGCGACCGCGGTCGGGGGGAGCACGGCGAGCCGCAGCAACTGGGGCCGTATGTGTGTCTCGGCCGGCGCTGGTGCGGTGCGGGCGACCGGCCGCCCGTGCCGCCCGCCCTCGCGGCGGTCTGCGCGTGTGGCGGGTGCGCGGAGGTGAGACATCGGTGTCCTCGTACTGGTCCGTCGAGCCTGACTGTCGGTCGGGAGAGCCAAGAATTCGGCCCGGTGTCGCCCGACGGACACTCACAGTAGTCGTCAACGCATCAGGTGCGGTGGGCAGTTGACAAAGTCTCACGGGGAGCGTCCCGCTCTGGTATGAGGGTTCGCACGGCAGACCGATAAGTTCGCGCGATCCGGGGCGCGGAGCGGAAAGAAGTCGATCAGACCTGGTCAGAGGTGATCCCGGAAAGACGGCGCGGGCCGGGGAGCTTCCGCCTCCCGGCCCGCGCCGCCGAATCCTCTCCCACCCCGATCGGCTCACCGGGGCCGCCCTCCGGCACTTCGCCGCCGCCGACAGAAACCTCCAGAAGCCTTCCGAACGTCACTCACCGTATCGGTCGTGGCCTTGGCTTCCGTCCGCCATTCAGACCTGCCTGGACCGGCCCGCCCAGTACCGCTCACGGACGGCTCGCTTGAGAACCTTGCCGTTGGCGCGATCTGTCGCGCCGGCGGTCGCCGACCTCGCCGCGTTCATCCCGCACCAGGCCGACGCCCCGATCGTCGACGCCGCCGCCCGGTCTCTCGGCCTCGCCCCGCACATCGCCGTGGCCCATGGACGTCGTCAGCGCCGGCAACACCTCCGCCGCGTCGATTCCGCCGGCCGTCGACCAACTCCTGGCTCAGGGCGCCGTCACTGCCGTCACTGCCGACACTGCCGCACGGTTCAGTCCTCGCCCACGAGGTCGAGGTCTTCGCGCGTCGTCCTGGGGGTGCCCGCCGGGACGGGCCACCGGCGGCTGAGGGGCGCCGACACGTCCCGCCACCAGGGGTGCACGGGAAGGTCGCCGGCGGGCTCGAACGGCAGGCCCGGTACGGGCAGGGCGACCGCCTGGCCGACGGCCTGCGCGGCGGCCAGCGTCCATTCGCCGGGCTCCGCCCAGGGGTGCAGCGAGAGGTTGAACGAACCCCAGTGGATCGGGAGCAGGACCCCGCTCGCCTCGCCTCCTTGCAGGTCGAGGTGGGTTTGGACGCCCTGAGCGGGGTTCATGTGAATGTCCGGCCAGCCGCCCGGCAAGGGCGCGGACTCGGGGTCGTCGTCGGGCCAGAAGTCGGAGTACGCGCCGATCTGGATCATCGTCGCGTCGAACGGGCCGTGGTCGGCGCCGATGTCCTTGAAGCCGTCGAAGTAGCCGGTGTCGCCGCTGTGGTAGATCCGGTGCTCCTCGCCGGCGACGACCCAGGACGCCCACAGGGTGTGCTGGGTGTTGCGGAGGCCGCGGCCGCAGAAGTGGCGGGCCGGGGTGGCGGTCAGGGTGAGGCCGCCGACCTTCGTCGCCTCGTGCCAGTCCACCTCGCGCAGCCGGTCGGCGGAGACACCCCAGTGTTCGAGGTGGGCGCCGACGCCGAGCGGTACGGCGAACAGGGTGTCCGTGCCGGCCAGCGCCTTGATCGTGGGCATGTCCAGATGGTCGTAGTGGTCGTGCGAGATGACGACGACGTCGACCGGGCCCAGCGCGGCCAGCGGGAGCGGCACCGGGTGCAGCCGCTTGGGTCCGGCGAAGGGGAACGGGGAGCAGCGCGTGCCCCAGACGGGGTCGAACAGGACGCGCTGCCCGTCGATCTCCGCGAGCACACCGGAGTGCCCCATCCACGTCAGGCGCAGGCCCGTGACGGGCGGCTTCGCGAGGTCGGCGAGGGTGGTGGCATGCACCGGGATCCGGCCCGTGGGGGCACGCAGGGAGCGCTTTTCCTTGTCGAAGAAGTTCTTGGCGAAGTCGAGCATCCCGCCGCCCGAGGGGCGGATCTGCGCCTGGCCGCCGGGGTTCTCGAACACCCCGTCCTTGAAGTGGGGCGATCTGCGGATACGCGCCAGGCGCTCACCGCTCGGGTCCGCGCCGAAGGCCGCGGGCCGCTGAGCGCGAAGCCCGGAGCGCATGGGACGGAAACCGGACACGGTACCTCCAGGTGGATTCGCTGAGGCATTCCATTATGGTCGCCCCCCTCCGACAACACGGGGGCGTCCCGGTGACTCGGGGGCCGCGAGCCCGCTTTGACACCGCGCCCGCCGCCTTCCGATACTGACCCACTGTTCAGTACCAGCCGTAGCCCCGGCACCGTCCGCGCCGGTCGAGGAGCCCGTATGACCGCCCCCGCCCCCGCCCCCTACCTGTCGCTCACCTGGACCGACCACGTCACCGGCCGCCAGGGTTTCCTGGTCGTCGACCGGCTCGTGCGCGGTGTCTGCAGCGGCGGGCTGCGGATGCGGGCGGGCTGCACCCTGGACGAGGTGACCGGGCTCGCCCGCGGCATGAGCCTCAAGGAGGCCCTGCACTACGACCCCGAGGCGCGCTACGTCCCCCTGGGCGGCGCGAAGGGCGGCATCGACTGCGATCCCCGGGATCCGCAGGCGTACGGGCTGCTGGTGCGGTACCTGCGCGCGGTGCGGCCGTACGTGGAGAGCTGCTGGACCACCGGCGAGGATCTGGGGCTGACCCAGGATCTGGTGGACCGGGCGGCCGCCGAAGCGGGGCTGGTGTCGTCCGTGCAGGCGGTCTACCCCCTGCTGGAGGACGAGGACGCCGCCCGCGCGCGGCTCGCCGCCGCCTTCGCCGTCGAGGTGGACGGCATCGGCCTGGACGAGCTGGTCGGCGGCTGCGGGGTCGCCGAGTCCGTGCTGACGGCCCTGGACCGGGCCGGGGTGGCGTACGCCGGGACGCGGGTCGCCCTGCAGGGGCTGGGCACGATGGGCGGGGCCACGGCGCGCTTCCTCACGCGCGCGGGGCTGACGGTCGTGGCCGTCGCGGACGTCAAGGGCACGATCGCCAACCCGGCCGGTCTCGATGTGAAGGCGCTGCTGACCGCGCGGGACGCGCACGGCACCGTGGACCGCGCCGTACTGCGCCCCGGGGACCGTGAGCTGCCGGGCGACGCCTGGCTGTCGGTGGCGGCGGAGGTGCTCGTACCGGCCGCCGTGTCGTACGCGATCGGCGTCGAGGAGCAGGAGCGCATCGGTGCCCGGTGGATCGCCGAGGCGGCCAACATGCCCGTCCTGCCGGAGGCTGAGGCGCTGCTGCACGCGCGCGGGGTGAGTGTTTTGCCGGACGTCGTCGTCAACTCCGGGACCAACGCCTGGTGGTGGTGGACGCTGTTCGGCGACATCGGCGCGGACGCCGAGGAGGCTTTCGCGTACACGCGCCGCTCGATGCGCGCCCTGGTGGAGCTGGTGCTGACCCGGGCGGAGGCGGACGGGACGACGCCCCGGGCCGCCGCGCACACGATCGCCGCGCGACGGCTGCCGGTGATCGCGCAGCGGTTCGGCCCGGCGAAACCGGGCGATCCGGGGCAGTTCGCGACGACGGATTAGGACGGATTAGGGTGACGGCGTGGCAAGGGTCCGGTTGAGTGTGGCCGAGCGGCGTGCGGAGCTGCTGCGGGCCGCCATCGAGCAGATCGAGGCGCGGGGCGTGGCGGCGGTCAGGATCGCCGACGTGGCCGCGGCCCTCGGGGTGAGCAACGCGCTGGTGCTCTACCACTTCTCGACGAAGGAGCAACTGGTCGCCGACGCCTTCGCGTACGCGGCCGAGGACGACCTGGCGCGGCTGCGCAAGCTGGTCGGCCGCCGGACCACGGCACTGCGCAGGCTGCGGTCGGCCGTGCGCTGGTACGCGCCGACGGGCCAGGCCAAGGGCTGGCGGCTGTGGATCGAGGGCTGGGCGGTATCGCTGCGCGAGCCCGCCCTGCGGGAGGTCGCCCGGGACCTCGACAGGGCGTGGAAGGCCGTGCTCGCCGAGGTGATCACGGAGGGCGTGGCCGCGGGCGAATTCCGCTGCCCGGACCCGGCCGGCACGGCCCTGCGTCTGACGGCCCTGCTGGACGGTCTCGCCGTCCAGCTCACGTCCTACGCGGGCGCGGTGTCCCGGACCCGCGCGCAGGAATGGGTCGACGAGGCCGTGACCCGGGAACTCGGCCTCGCCCCCGAAACGTTGAGCGCCCGGAAGCGCTGAGAATCCGGGACCGGCGCCCGCACAGGACCCGGCCGCCCACTCAGTCCAGCTCGTACACCGCCGTCACAGTCGCCGTCGCCCGGATCTCGCCGGGGGCCACGGGCACGGCGCCCATGCCGGCACCCGGGGTGTCCCCGGCCGACGGCGCCGGGCGTGAAGAGCTGGAGGCGTCCTCGCTGAGTGAGACGAGTCGGCCCAGTCGGCGGTCGCTGAGGCGGGCGTACTGCTCGGCCTTGGCGTGGGCGTCGTCGTGCGCGGCCTCGCGGGCGCGGGACCGCAGCGGGCCGGGGTCGGAGACGTCGAAGGCCACGGAGCTGATCCGGGCCGCGTCGCCGCCGGCGTCGGTGATCGCCTGCAGGACCGCGCCGGTCTTCGCCACCTCGCGCACCTTCACGGAGAAGGCCTGCGCGGCCTGGTAGCCCTTCAGCCGCGCGGTGTTGTCCGCGTAGTCGTAGACGGGGCTGAGGGAGACGCCCTCCGTGCGGACGTCCCGGTCGGCGACGCCCTGGGCGCGGACGGCGGCCAGCAGCGCGGCGGCCGCCTTGTTCTGTGCGTCCACCGCGGCCTGCGAGGTCTTGGCGGAGGCCTCGACACCGGCGCCGACGACCGCAAGGTCGGGCGCCGCGCTCGCACTGCCCTCGCCGGTCACCGTGACGGTGGCGGGACTGTCCGGCGCGAGACGGACGGCCCCGGCCGGGTGGGCCGGCGACGCGACGGCCGCGGGCGCGGCGAGCGCCGGGACGCCCAGGGCGAGCAGGGAGACGAGGGCCACGGCGACGGGAGTACGGGGACGGGTGCGGGGAAGAGGCATGCGGGACCGGTCCTTCGAGGCGTCGGGGGAACGGGATGCGGGTGCAGGTAGGGCTGGTACGGGTGCGGTCATCCCAGCACCCGCACCGGCCCCCGCCCGCGCACCACTCCCGTGCGCTCACCTCACTGGTGGAGCGGCCGACCGTACGACCTCGACGGCCGACCGCGTCCACCCGCAACCCTCGCGGTCTCCCTGCTCAGGCCACGGCTGCTCAGGCCACGGCCGCGATCCGCATCCTGATGTCGTCCGGCGACAGCGCGCCCTTGGCGGTCACGTGGTCGCCGGAGGACTCGCCGCGCAGCCGGCGTCCGATCCACGGCACCAGGTACTCGCGCGCCCAGTGGACGTCGTCGCGCCGTACGTCGAGGGTGCCGCGCGGTGGGAGCGGCGGCCAGGGCTGCTCCGGGTCGGCCGGGACCTCGAGGCCGAGGGCCTCTCCGGCGCGCAGCGCCACGCGCGTGTGCCCCTCCGGGGAGAGGTGGAGCCGGTCGCCGTCCCAAGCCCTGCGGTCCTGCACGGACTTGAGGGACCACAGGTCGAGCACCGGGCAGCCGTACCGGTCGGCGACGGCGCGGACATGCCCGTTGTAGGTGGCGATCTTGCCCCGCAGGTGCTTGAGCACGGGGACGCCACGGGTGTCGAAGCCGGTGGTCACCATGACCGTGCCGGCTACGGCGGTCAGGGACGCGATCGCGCGCTCGAAGCGCTCGGCGACCTCGTCCGGGTCGGTGCCGGGTCGGAGGATGTCGTTGCCGCCCGCGGAGAAGGAGACCAGGTCCGGGGCGAGCCGCAGCGCCCTGGGGAGTTGGTCCTCCATGATCTGGTCGAGCAGCTTTCCGCGGACCGCGAGGTTGGTGTACCCGAAGTCGCCTTCGGGCCGCCGGTCGGCGAGGAGTACCGCGAGCCGGTCGGCCCAGCCGACGAACGCCCCGTCAGGGCCGGGGTCGCCGACGCCCTCGGTGAAGCTGTCCCCCACCGCCACGTACGACCCGATCACTGATCTGTTGTCATTCTTCGAATCGTCTGCCACAGCAGTTCATGATTCACCTTCGAATGTGACTTACGCGACCGTAGGAAAGGGTTGACGGACGGTGAGATAAGCCACTCCTAAAGAGTTCCCCAATCAGGGAATAAGAGACCGCACACCGAAGGCCGGACCCGGGGATCGGGGTCCGGCCTTCGGCAGCGTGTCAGGCGTGTCGAGCGTGTCGGGCGGAGGTCGTCGGCCGGGGTCAGCCGACGGCGACGCCGTGCGAGCGGAGGTAGGCGACCGGGTCCACGTCCGAGCCGTAGTCCGGCGTGGTGCGGATCTCGAAGTGCAGGTGCGGGCCGGTCACGTTGCCGGTCGCGCCGGAGAGCCCGATCTGCTGGCCCTGGGTCACGGTCTGGCCGGCCGAGACGGAGAGCTGGGAGAGGTGGCCGTACTGGGCGTAGTAGCCGTCGGCGAGCCTGATGACGACCTGGTTGCCGTACGCGCCGCCCCAGCCCGCGGAGACGACGGTGCCCGCGCCCACGGCCTTGAGGGAGGTACCGGTCGGGACGACGAAGTCGACGCCGGTGTGGTAGCCGCTGGACCACATGCTGCCGGCCACGTGGTACCCGGTCCCGACGGTCGCGCCGGCCACGGGGAGGCCGTAACCACTGGAGGTACCGGTGTCGGCGCCGGTGCTCGTGCTGCTCTCGGCGGCCTGGGTGGTCGCCTTCGAGGAGGACGACCCGGACGACGAGGACGCCCCGGACGAAGAAGGCGACGAGGACGACGGGGACGACGCCTTGTCGTCGGACGACGCCTTCGAGGAGGACCAGCCGGACGACGACCCGGTGGTGCCGGTCGTGGCCTTCGCGCCGATCGACAGCTTCAGGCCGGGGTGGATCAGCGACGGGTCGCCGCCGACGGCCCGACGGTTGTCCTGGTACAGCTTCTGCCAGCCGCCGCTGACGTTCTGCTCGTCGGCGATCTTCGAGAGGCAGTCGCCGGACCGCACGGTGTAGGTCCTGGCACTCGTGGCAGCGGCCTTCTTCTGCGCCACCGGAACGGACTGCACGGCCTTTTCCGAAACAGACTGCGAAACCGTCTGCGCGGCGGACTGTGCGACGGACTGAGAGGGCGCCGCATGGGCGCCGGTGGCGCCTATGAGCGGAAGGGCGAGCGCGGCGCCGCCGGTTCCGGCGACGGCTATGGAGCGGGTGAAACGCTGGGACTTCGGACGACGGTGCTTACCCTTCGCGGGCATGGCCAATTCCTCTCCGGCGCCTGCGAGGTCAGCTGTCGGGTGCGGGCTGGAGATGCCCGGCCGCGCCGAGGCGCGGCTTTACCCCAAGCCTGTTCCGGGACCGGAACAGGCGGTTCTACCTGTGGGTCCCCCGCTCCTGCCTTACACGGATGGGTGAGCGGACACCGGACGGCGGCAGGATTAGGCGTCCGTCCGGATTGGGGTGGAACGTAAGCGACCAAGACGCACAGGGACAAGCAGAGGTTGCACGGATAACGCTTTTCTCTTGATCCCCTGTGCGTATTCCCAGTCACGCTCCGTCAATCAATAGGCCCGCTTTTCGCCAAGCGCCCTGGAAAAGCACGCGAATTACGTGAACATGACGGACGACGTACGGTCACTGATATGACGCTCCTCACGTGACACATCTCCAGGTCCCTTTACCCCAGAGCGAGTTGGAAGGAAGGATCCAATTCGGGACAGAACACTCAGATGCGACGCAGGCGGATAACCATCGCATCAAGGTCGCCCCGCAGTCCGGTACGCAACCCGTGGTGCAACAGCACGGCACCTCGGTGAACTTCGCCCGTTTCAAGGCATTCGTACAAAGATGTCGGGTCGAGTCCGCGCAGCCGCAGCGCCGGAACCGGCTCGCCGAACCGCTGGGCCTGGAGCCGGGCGAGGACGACCGCCTCGTCGCCCCGCACGTACTGGACGGCGCTCAGGCCGCCGGCCGGGGGCCGCAGCCGGTAGAGGTCGCCGTGCTGCACGAGGGGCCGGATCTCCTTGTAGAGGTCCACCCACTCCCGGGCCTCGGCGAGGTCCGCCTCGCTCCACTCGGCGAGGTCCCCGCCGACGCCGAGCACCCCGGCCATGGCGCTGACGAACCGGAAGCGCAACGAGCTGATCCTGCCGTTGAGCTGGGTGTTCGGGCTGTCCGTGACCCACGCGGCCATGACCCGGGCGGGGTGGATCTGGCTGAAGCCGTGCTGGATGTCGAGCCGGTCGAGCGGGTCGGTGTTGTCGGAGGTCCACACCTGGTCGGTGCGGCTCATGATCCCGAGGTCGATGCGCCCGCCGCCGCCCGAGCAGGACTCGAAGGCGACGCCCGGGTGGGCGGCCCGCAGCCGGTCCAGGAGGGCGTACAGGGCCCGCACATGGTCGACCCAGAGGCGCTGCGGGTAGGGGTCGTCCGGCCAGCCGGCGTCGGTGAAGCAGCGGTTGAAGTCCCACTTCACATAGTCGACGGGGGCGCTGGACAGGATGGCGTCGAGTCGCTCCCAGAGGTACTCCTGAACGTCCTCACGCGCGAGGTTCAGTACGAGCTGATTGCGGAATTCCGTCCGCTTTCGCCCTGTTTGGAACTGCACCCAGTCCGGGTGTGCCCTGTACAGCTCGCTGTCGGGGTTGACCATCTCGGGCTCGACCCAGATGCCGAACTGCATGCCGAGGCCGTGCACCTGGTCGGCGAGGGGCTTCAGGCCGTTCGGGAAGCGGTCGGGGTTGGGCCGCCAGTCGCCGAGTCCGGCGTGGTCGCCGGTGCGCGCCCCGAACCAGCCGTCGTCGACGACGAACAGCTCGACGCCGATCGCCGCGGCGCGCCGGGCGAGGGTCGCCTGCTGCTCCTCGGAGATGTCGAAGTAGGTGGCCTCCCAGGAGTTGAACAGCACCGGGCGGTCCTGTCCGGCGTCCGGGATCACGTGCGCCCGCTGGTAGGCGTGCCAGGTGCGGCTCGCGCCGCCGAACCCGGCGTCGCTCCACAGGCCGGCGAAGACGGGCGTGGTGAAGGACTCCCCCGCCGCCAGCCGCAGCAGGCCCGAGTCGTCGTACCCCGCGCCGCCGGTGATCTGCACGCGCGCGTCGGGGAGTTGGGCGACGGCGATCCGCCAGGAGCCCGACCAGCCGAGGGCGCAGCCGTAGACCTCGCCGCGCTCCTCGGTCGCGTCGGTGTCCAGGGCCACCCAGGGCAGGTGCTGGTGCCCGGTGTGACCGCGGCGGCTGCCGATGACCTGCTCACCGTAGGTGAGGGGGGAGCGCGTGAGCCGGGACTCGGCGGCCCAGCGGCCGTGCAACTGCGACAGCCGCCAGTCGTCGCGCTCGGGCAGGGTCCAGGTCGCGGAGTCGGCGCGCAGCAGCTCCAGCGGCTGCTCACCGTCGTTGCGCAGGGTCGTCCAGCGCTCTACGACGTCCCCTCGCATCCGGTAGTGCAGGGTGACGGCGAGCCCGCCGTCCCGGAAACGCAGCCGCAGCCCGTCACCGTCCGCCGCGTCGGCCCCGTCGGTCTCGTACGTCTCGAAGGTCCACTCGGTGCCGCGCCGCTCGTCGGTGCGCACGGACAGGGCGGGCCGGACGAAACGGGGACCGCCCTCGACCGGGTACTCCTCACGGCCGTCGAGCGGGGACTCGAAGGACGCCCCGCGCCCCGACGCCGGGACTGCGGCGAGCGCCTCGGCGTCCGCGAGCGCGATGCCCGGGCCCCAGTGCAGGTGGACCAGCTCGTCGGCCTCGGTGAGGTGGAGGGTGTAGCTGCTCGTGGGCCCCGAAAGGAGCCAGGTGCGGCCGTCGTCGGCGATCTCGGGCATCAAACCCCCACTAATTCGAACAGGTGCGATCAAGCACCAACATCATCGAATGCGGTCGGCCCGCCGGGCAACTTCCGCCGGGAACTTCCTGTGGACAACTCTTCACCTGCGCGGACGGCCGGTTTCTGTGGCCTGTGGACAACTCGTTGCCCGGCGAATCCTTGTCGTATGGTCGATGCGGTGTCCCGTCGGCCACCACGAGCCGCGCCGACGGAGACCGACAGGGAGGAAGCCCAGTGACGCAGCAGATCCCGTCGACCGACCCCGAGCTGGCCGCCGTGCGCAACTTCCGGGACGTGGGCGGTCTGCCGACCGTCGACGGCCGGCGCGTGCGCCACGGCGTGCTGTTCCGCAGCGGCCACCTCGCGCACGCGACCGACGAGGACGCCGCGTTCCTCTCCGACCTGGGCCTGCACACGATCTTCGACTTCCGCAACGCGGCGGACCAGAAGCTGGAGGGCCCGGACGTCGAACTGCCGGGCGTGCGCAATGTGAACCTGCCGCTGTCGGACCCGGCGGACGGCTCCCAGTTCTGGAAGATGGTGCGCGACGGCCACCTCGACCAACTCCGCGGGATCCTCGGGGACGGCAAGGGCGCGGACCGCATGATCGCCTCCTACCGCTCGATCGTCAAGGAGCGCACGGCGGAGCACTCGCGGGTGCTGCACGCGCTCGCCGAGGACAGCGTCCCGGCCCTGATGCACTGCGCGGCGGGCAAGGACCGCGCGGGCGTGTCCATCGCCGTGACGCTGCTCGCCGTAGGCGTGGAGCGCGAGGCGGTCCTCGCCGACTACCTGGAGTCCAACGCCAAGCACCGCCGCTACCGGGTGCGCCGCAGCGCCACCTCCGCCGAGGCCTACTCCCCCGAGGTCATGGAGCTGCTCAGCCCCCTGTTCGACGCCCGCGCGGAGTACCTGGCGGCGGCGTTCGAGACCATCGAGGAGACCTGGGGCGGCGTCGACGCCTACCTGGATCAGGGCCTGAGCCTCGCCCCCGAGACCCGCGAGCGCCTACGGGACCGGCTGCTCGACTGACCCACGCCCGACCTGCTCCCCGGAGAGCTCTACCGCTTGGCCCCCACCTCGAAGAGCAGCCAGAGGAATCCCGCGAAGAGGTGCCCCACGGCGAGGTAGATGATCAGCCGGATCCACAGGGTGCGGGGGAACTTCTCCTCGAGGTCGCTCATGGCGTCTCTCCGGTCTCTGAAGGGGTGGTCGGGCCCAGGCACAGCGTGGCCGTGGGGCTCTGCAGCAGGGTGTGGACGAAGAGCAGCTCGACCCCGTCGGCGTCCTGCGCGGCGATGCGGTGCGGGGTCAGCGAGTCGAAGTGCGCGCTGTCACCGGGCCCGAGCAGGTCGGTGGTGTCCCCGAGGCGCAGCCGCAGCCGCCCCCGCAGGACGTGCAGCCACTCCTCCCCGGGGTGCACCCGCACGACGTCGCCCTGGGAGCCGAACGGGACATGGACGCGCAGCGCCTGTATCCCGCGCCCGGAGGCGCTGGCCTGCCAGTACGTCCAGCCGCCCGCGCGGGTGGGTTCCATGTCGGCGGCGCGCACGACGGCCTCCCGGTCGGCGCCCGTCTCACCGAGCAGCTCCGAGACCGTCGTACCGTAGACGCGGGCGAGGGCGAGCAGCATCGGCAGCGAGGGCTGGCGCTGCCCGGTCTCCAGGCGGGAGAGGTACCCCGGCGACAGCCCGGCGGCCCGGGCCGCGGCCTCCAGGGTGAGGGCGGCCCGGCGGCGCAGGGCGCGCAGTCGGGGGGCGACGACGGGAAGAGCCTCGGCGTGTTCCGTCGAGGGCTCGGAATCGGACTCCGACTCGGGCGGGCTCATGTCTCCATTCCACGCCCGAGTTGCCTCTACGGCAAATTTCTTGCCTCAGAGGCAAATCCCGGAGACTCCTCAGAGGCGGATCCGGCACCCGGAGACCGCCCGAGGCCGCTCAGCGGTTGGCCACCGCCTGCTTCACCAGGGTCTTGCCGAAGTCCCACATCAGCCCGCCGCCGCTATGCGCTTCGTCCATGACGGCGGTGAAGGCGTCCAGGAACCGGTCCACCTCCCGCTCGCCGACGATCAGCGGCGGGATCAGTTTGATCACCTCCAGGTGGTCGCCGGACACCTGGGTGAGGATCCGGTGCCGCTGCAACAGCGGCACGACCACCATCTGCGCGAACAGACCCTTGCGCGCCGCCTGGAGCATGGCCCAACGGCTGCGCAGCTTCAGCGACTTGGGCCTTCCGAACTCGATGCCGATCATCAGGCCCCGGCCCCGGACATCGGCCAGCAGCTCGTACTTGTCGACCAGGGCGGCGAGCCGGGACGTCAACTGCTCCCCCGTCGCCCGGGCGTTGGCCACGATCTGCTCGTTCTCCATGACGGACAGCACCGCGAGCCCGGCCGCCATGGCCTGCGCGTTGGACCCGAAGCTCGCCGAGTGCACCAGCACCCGGTCCATCGACGAGTAGACCTTCTTGAAGATCCAGTCCTTGCCGAGCGTGGCCCCGACCGGCACATACCCGCCGGACAGCGCCTTGGCCACGCACACCAGGTCCGGTTCGACGCCCTCCTCGTGCTGGTAGGCGTAGAAGTCGCCGGTCCGGCCGAGGCCGGTCTGCACCTCGTCCGCGACGAGCAGCGCCTTGTGCCGGTGCAGCAGCTCCTGGGCGGCGCGCAGATAGCCGGGCGGCGCCTCGTGGACGCCCTTGCCCTGGATCGGCTCGACGATCAGGGCGGCGACGTCACCCTTCTTCAACTCCCTTGCCAGCGCGTCGAGATCACCGAGCGGGACCGCCGTGTCGGGCAGCAGGGGCGCGAACCCGTCCCGGAAGCCCGACTCGCCGTTCACCGACAGCGAGCCCGTGGTGAGCCCGTGGAAGGCGTGGTCGCAGTACAGGACCCTCGGTCTGCCGGTGGCGTACCGGGCGAACTTCAGCGCGGTCTCCACCGCCTCGGTGCCGCTGTTGCCGAAGAACACCCGGTCCAGGTGCGGGCTGTGCGCGAGCAGCTTCTCGGCCAGCAGTCCGGGCAGCGGCTGGCAGTCGAAGCGGGTGAGGTCGGCGAGGCCGGCGTCGAGGACGTCGTGCAGCGCCTTGCGGACGACGGGGTGGTGGCGGCCCAGGCCCATCACGCCGAACCCGGCGAGCATGTCCAGGTAGTCGTCGCCGTCCGCGTCCCAGAAGTACGCGCCCTCGCCGCGCTCGTAGACCTTGTCGAAGCCGATGGTGTGCAGCATGCGCGGCAGTTGGTGGTTGAGGTACCTGCCGTGCAGCTCGTAGCGTTCGGCGCCGCGCTCGGCCAGGAGGGCGCCGAGGTCGAACTCCGTGGTCATTGCGCCTTCTCCTTCACTGGGCCGGCGACGGGTCCGTCGGCGGAGGTGACGTCCTGGACGGCCAGGCTCGCGCTGATCCGGCCGGCGACCTCGACGGGCGTGAGGCCGATGTCGGCGAGCACCTCGGCGCGCTTGGCGTGCGCGAGGAACTGCTCCGGAATCCCGAACCGCCGTACGGGCACGTCGACTTCGGCGTCACCCAGGGCCAGCGCGACTGCCGAACCGATTCCTGCGGCGCGGCTGTTGTCCTCGACGACGGCCACCAGACGATGCCCGGCGGCGAGGCCGGGCAGGGCCGGGTCGACGGGTTTGACCCAACGGGGATCGACGACCGTGCAGTTGACGCCCCGCGCGGCCAGCAGCTCGGCGGCCTGCAGGCACACCGGCGCCATCACGCCGACGGCGACGAGAAGCACGTCCGGCCGCTCGCCCCGGTGCAGCACGTCCATGCCGCCCACCCGGCCGACCGCCGGGATGTCCGGCCCGACCGACTCCTTGGGGAAGCGGACCAGGGTCGGCGCGTCGTCCACCGCGACGGCCTCCCGCAACTGCGCGCGCAGTTGGCCGGCGTCGCGCGGGGCCGCGATGCGCAGTCCGGGGACGACCTGGAGCACGGACATGTCCCACATGCCGTTGTGGGACGCGCCGTCGACGCCGGTGACCCCGGCCCGGTCCAGCACGAACGTCACCCCGCAGCGGTGCAGGGCCACGTCCATCAGCAACTGGTCGAAGGCCCGGTTGAGGAAGGTGGCGTAGACGGCGACGACCGGGTGCAGGCCCCCGGCCGCCAGGCCGGCCGCGCTCACGGCCGCGTGCTGCTCGGCGATGCCGACGTCCCACACCCGGTCCGGGAAGCGCTCGGCGAACCTGCCCAGGCCCACCGGGTGCAGCATGGCCGCCGTGATCGCCACGACGTCGTCCCGTTCCTCGCCGATCGCCACGATCTCGTCGCCGAACACGGACGTCCAGGACGGCCCGCCGGCCGGCGCGAGCGGCACGCAGGTCAGCGGGTCCATCACGCCGACGGTGTGGAAGTGGTCCTCCTCGTGCGCGAGCGCGGGCTCGTAACCCCGCCCCTTCTCGGTGAGGCAGTGGACCAGCACCGGCCCGTGGAAGCGCTTGGCGCGCCGCAGCGCGGACTCGACGGCCTTGACGTCGTGCCCGTCGATCGGGCCGACGTACTTCAGCCCCAGATCCTCGAACATGCCCTGCGGCGCGAACGCGTCCTTGAAGCCCTTCTTCGCCCCGTGCAGCGACTCGTAGAGCGTGTGACCGATGACCGGGGTGCGCAGCAGGACGTCCTTCCCCCAGGCCAGCACCTTCTCGTAGCCGTCGGTCGTGCGCAGGGTCGCCAGGTGGTTGGCGAGACCGCCGATGGTCGGCGCGTACGAGCGCTCGTTGTCGTTGACGACGATGATCAGCGGCCGGTCCTTGGCGGCCGCGATGTTGTTCAACGCCTCCCAGGCCATGCCGCCGGTGAGCGCCCCGTCGCCGATGACCGCGACGACGTGGCCCTTCTCGCCCTGCACCTGGCGGGCCTTGGCGAGGCCGTCGGCCCAGCCGAGCGCGGTGGAGGCGTGGCTGTTCTCGATGACGTCGTGCTCGGACTCCTCACGGGAGGGATAGCCGGACAGGCCGCCCTTGCCGCGCAGCTTGGAGAAATCCTGACGACCCGTCAGAAGCTTGTGCACATAGCTCTGGTGGCCGGTGTCCCACAGGATGCGGTCGACCGGTGACTCGAACACCCGGTGCAGGGCGACGGCCAGTTCCACCACGCCCAGGTTGGGCCCGAGATGCCCGCCGGTCCTGGCGACCGCCTGGACCAGGAACTCCCTTATCTCTTCGGACAGTTCACCGAGTTCCGCCTCGGACAGCGCCTTCAGGTCGCGTGGTTGCCGGATGTTCTCCAGGATCGTCACGTCGGGCCCCCTTCGGTCCGTGCTGTTCAGCTCACGGTGACGGCCGGCTCCCCCGACCCGACGCCGTCCTGTTCCATCTGCTCGGCGATCTTCAGCGCCTCCTCGATGAGGGTCTCCACGATCTTCGACTCGGGGACGGTCTTGATGACCTCGCCCTTCACGAAGATCTGCCCCTTGCCGTTGCCGGAGGCGACGCCGAGGTCCGCCTCCCGCGCCTCACCGGGACCGTTGACCACACACCCCATGACCGCGACGCGCAACGGGACCTGCATGCCGTCCAGGCCCGCCGTGACCTCGTCGGCCAGCTTGTACACGTCGACCTGGGCACGGCCGCAGGACGGGCAGGAGACGATCTCCAGCCGCCGCTGCTTGAGGTTCAGGGACTCCAGGATCTGGAGGCCGACCTTGACCTCCTCGACCGGCGGCGCGCTCAGCGACACCCGGATCGTGTCGCCGATGCCCTGGCCGAGCAGCGCGCCGAAGGCCACCGCCGACTTGATCGTGCCCTGGAACGCCGGGCCCGCCTCCGTGACGCCCAGGTGCAGCGGGTAGTCGCTCTGGGCGGCGAGCTGCCGGTACGCCTCGATCATGATCACCGGGTCGTTGTGCTTCACGGAGATCTTGATGTCCCGGAACCCGTACTCCTCGAAGAGGGACGCCTCCCACAGGGCGCTCTCCACGAGCGCCTCGGGGGTGGCCTTGCCGTACTTCTGCAGCAACCGGCGGTCCAGCGAACCGGCGTTGACGCCGATACGGATCGGCGTGCCGTGGTCCTTCGCCGCCCTGGCGATCTCCTTGACCTTGTCGTCGAACTGCTTGATGTTGCCGGGGTTCACGCGGACCGCCGCGCAGCCCGCCTCGATCGCGGAGAAGACGTACTTCGGCTGGAAGTGGATGTCCGCGATCACCGGGATCTGCGACTTGCGGGCGATCGTCGACAGCGCGTCCGCGTCGTCCTGCGTCGGGCAGGCCACCCGGACGATCTGGCAGCCGGACGCGGTGAGTTCCGCGATCTGCTGCAAGGTCGCACCGATGTCCGACGTACGCGTCGTCGTCATCGACTGCACCGACACCGGGGCCCCGCCCCCGACCGCCACCGGGCCGACCCGGATGCGCCGCGACTCACGTCGCGACGCCACCGGCCGGACCGGCATCCCGGGGACGCCCAGAGAGACGGCGGTCATCCCGTCACTCCCGGTTTCCCGCGACGGTGTCCCGCATGGCGCGCAGGGACTCCTTGAGGGAGCCCATGGTGGCGAGGACGGCGGTGGGCTCGTAGCCGCAGTGCGCCATGCAGTTGGCGCAGCGCGGGTCCTTGCCCCGGCCGTACTTGTCCCAGTCGGTGTCCTCGATCAGCTCGCGGTACGTCGGCACGTACCCGTCGCTCATCAGGTAGCAGGGCCGCTGCCAGCCGAAGAGCGAGTAGTTCGGGATCGCCCACGCGGTGCACGGGAAGTCGACCTTGCCCTCCAGGAAGTCCAGGAAGAGCGGGGAGTGGTTGAGCCGCCAGCGGCGCCGGTTGCCGCCCGCGAAGGCCTTCTTGAACAGCTCGCGGGTCTGCGTGACGCCGAGGAAGTGCTCCTGGTCGGGTGCCTTCTCGTAGGCGTAGGCGGGCGAGATCATCATCTCGTCTACGTGCAGGTCGTCGTTGAGGAAGTTGAGGACCTCGATGATGGTCTGCGGGGTGTCGGTGTTGAAGAACGTCGAGTTGGTGGTGACCCGGAAGCCGCGCCGCTTGGCCTCCTTGATGGCCGCCACGGCCTCGTCGAACACGCCTTCCTTCGCCACCGACTCGTCGTGCCGCTCGCGCAGCCCGTCGATGTGCACGGCGAACGCGAAGTACGGGGAGGGCGTGAACTTGTCCATCTTCTTGCGCAGCAGCATGGCGTTGGTGCAGAGGAAGACGTACTTCTTCTTGGCCACCAACTGCCGTGCGATCTCGTCGATCTGAGGGTGCATCAGGGGCTCGCCGCCCGCGATGGACACCATCGGCGCGCCGGACTCCAGGACCGCTCCGACGGCCTGGGCGACCGGCATGCGCTGCTTGAGCACGCCGGCCGGATGCTGGATCTTGCCGCAGCCCTCGCACTTGAGGTTGCAGGCGAAGAGGGGTTCCAGCTCGACGATGAGCGGGAACTTGTCCCGCTTACGGAGCTTCTGTTCGGCCAGGTATGTAGCGACCTTGATGGACTGGCGCAGCGGCATGGCCATGTGGCTCACCTCCGGGGGAGCAGAACATTACGGTGCCATTCGAAAAAAGCAGGCAGGACGGAGCGAAGAACGCGGAAAGCTGATATTCCACCGCGCACCGTGCCGATCCGGACGAGTTCATGTTCTGGAGCGTCCACGACCACCCGGACGGCCGCAACCGGGCGCACATCCGCGCGCACGGCGCTCAGGAGCGTGGCCGCCGACTCCATGTCGACCGCGATTGCGCCGGTCGCGAGCAGATCGGCCCGTTCGTGACCGCGTACGACGTGGTCGGAGCCGGTGAGGGGGCCGGTGTGGACGGTGCGCCCGGGCAGGGTGCGCACGAGCTCCTTGACGAGCAGTTCGGTGCCGACGCAGGGGACACTGCCGCGCGGGTCGCGGGTCTCCTCGGCGACGACCAGGTCACCGGGGTGCATGCCGGGGGCGAGCCCGGCGCAGAACCCCGTGGCGAGCACGGCGGCCCCGCCGAGCACCGGGTCGGCCAGGACCCGGGTGACGGAACGCTCCGCCGCCTTGGGCCCCATGCCCGTGCGCAGGACGGTGACCGGCCCGTCGGCGCCGCTGCGGTCTCCCATGCGCAGGGCGAGGTGCTCGATGCCGAGCGCGCAGGCGATCAGCAGCGGGGCGGGGACGGGCTGTGTGCTCAAGTCAGCTCCCCTCGGCCTCGGCGGCGGCCGGCTGCGCGCCGGGCAGCTTGCCGAACGGCTCGCCGTGGACGTACCGGCCGAGTGCGGTCAGCGGGAAGACCTGCCGGTAGAGGTGGTAGTTGATCGAGAAGTCCCACGGGAAGCCGGTGCCGGTGAAGTAGGGCTCGTCCCAGGAGCCGTCCTCCCGCTGGGTCTGCGCCAGCCACGCGACGCCCCGCTCGACGGCCTTGGAGTCCCTCTCCCCCGCCGCCAGCAGGGCCATCAGCGCCCACGCCGTCTGGGAGGCCGTCGAGGGACCCCGGGCGCTGAAGCGGACGGGGTCCTCGTAGGAGCGCAGGTCCTCGCCCCAGCCGCCGTCGTCGTTCTGCACCCGCTCCAGCCAGTTCACCGCCCGCCGGATCGCGGGGTGCCGGGCGGGCAGGCCGGCCGCGGTGAGGGCGGGCACCACCGACCCTGTTCCGTAGACGTAGTTGACGCCCCAGCGCCCGAACCACGAGCCCTCCGGCTCCTGTTCGGCGAGCAGCCACTCGATGCCACGCCGGGTGCGCGGGTCGTGCGAGAGTCCTTCGACCGCCAGCATCTCGACGACGTGCGCGGTGACGTCGGCGGACGGCGGGTCGATGACCTCGCCGAAGTCGCAGAACGGCATCCGGTTGGGGAACCTGCTGGTGTTGTCGACGTCGAAGGCGCCCCAGGCCCCGTTCTTCGACTGCATGCCGAGGTTCCAGCGCACCCCGCGCGCGACGGCCCGGTCCATCCGCTGCGGGTCGTGGTGCTTGACCCGGCGCAGCGCGAGGACGACCTCGGCGGTGTCGTCGATGTCGGGGTAGTTGTCGTTGTGGAACTCGAACGCCCAACCCCCTGGCGGGAGTTGGGGCCTGCGCACCGACCAGTCGCCGGGCCGCGTCACCTGTTCGCCGAGCATCCAGTCGGCGGCCTTGACCAGTTGCGGATGGTCGGCGGGGAGTCCCGCGTCGGCGAGCGCGATGGTCGCCAGGCAGGTGTCCCACACCGGCGACTGGCAGGCCTCGATCATCCGGGCGCCGTCCTCGCGCCACACGGCGTAGCGGTCGAACGACGCCAACCCGGCCCGCATCACCGGGTGTTCGAGGTCGTAGCCGAGCAGGTGGAGGGCGATGACCGAGTACACGGCGGGCGGCTGGATCCCGCCCCAGCAGCCGTCGTTCTCCTGGCGTTCGATGATCCAGCGGGCGGCGGAGTTCAGGGCCGCCTTGCGCAGCCTGCGCACCGCGACCGGCCGGTAGCCGCGCACCACCTTGTCGAGCCGCTGGAAGAGCCCCTCCCAACTGTTCACCGGCGCAAGGGGTTTGGGCGGGTTGGGGTGGGCCGGGTCGGTGTGCAGCTCGTCCAGCGGGAACGGCGCCGGGCGCACCGGGCGCTTCGCCGAGACGACGGTGAGCGGCACGATCGTCTGCCGGGCCCAGCAGCCGAAGTTGTAGATGCTCAGCGGGAACCATTTAGGGAAGTAAAGGAGTTCCGGCGGGAGTTCGGGCAGGTCCTCCCACTTCCACCAGCCGAACAGGGCCAGCCAGATCCGGGTGAAGACGCGGGCGGCGGCGATGCCTCCCTGCTCGCGGATCCAGGCGGCGGCCCGGCTCATGTGGGGCGCCTCGGGGGCGTCGCCGGCCAGGCGCAGGGCGACGTACGCCTCGATGGTGGCGTTGAGGTCGGACGGGCCGCCGTAGAAGGTGGCCCAGGTGCCGTCCTCGCGCTGCTCGCCGCGGACGAAGAGGGCGGCGGCCCGGGTGGTGGCCTCGTCGCGGATGCCCAGGAACTGACGGAGCAGCAGATCCTCGGCGTCCATGGTGACGTTCGTCTCGAGGTCGCCCTTCCACCAGCCCTCGGGGTCCTGGCGGGCGAGCAGGAAGTCGGTGGCGCGTTGCATCGCACGTACGGCGGCTTCTTGTCCCCCGGCCGCCACGGGGATGGTGATGTCGGTTTCGCTGGCCGCGGCAGCGCGGGGCGGCAGGGCCCCGGTGCTTCCGTCGGTCGTCGCTGTCATGGCTTCCCCTTCGTGCAGTGTGCATGGCGTGCTTCTGCTGTGGGTCCGCCGTCGGCCGGTGCTCTGTCTCCTCGCACACCGGCCGGCGACTACGCGAGGGCTATTCGACCGATAGTGATCATCTCTTTCGTACGACGACGAAGTCGGCGAGCGCCGTGAACCGGGCCCGCACCTGCTCGGGCATGTCGACGGCGTTCAGGGCGTCGAGGGCGACGGTGTGCTGACGGCGGGCCTCCCCGGCGGTCCACTCCCGGCCGCCCGCCTCCTCGATCAGGGCGGCACGGGCGGCGAACTCCTCCTCGGAGAAGTTCTCGAAGTCGCTGCTCTTGGCGTCGGCGGCGAGGATCTCGCCGAGCCGCTCGGAGGCGGCACCGCCGGCCGCGAGCGCCGCGACCACCGGCAGGGACTTCTTGCGCTGGCGCAGGTCGCTCCAGGTCTGCTTGCCGGTGGAGACCGGGTCGCCCCAGATGCCGAGGAGGTCGTCGACGGCCTGGAAGGCCAGGCCCAGGTGGTAGCCGTACTTCTCCAGGGTGTCGGCGGTGCGCTCGTCGGCGCCGCCGAGCACGGCGCCGATGGAACTGGCGCAGGCCAGCAGGGCGCCGGTCTTGTTGCCCTCCATCTCCAGGCACTCCTCGACGCTGACGCGGTCGCGGTGCTCGTAGGAGATGTCCTGGGCCTGGCCGTCGATGAGGGCGCGGGTGGCGGTGGTGAGGCGGCGGGTCGCGCGGCCGGCCTCGGCCGTGCCGAGCTCCAGCAGCACCTCGTTGGCGAGGGCGAACAGGGCGTCGCCGACCAGGATGGCCTGGGCGGGGCCGTGCACCTTCCAGACGGTGTCGCGGTGGCGGCGCTGTTCGTCGCCGTCCATCAGGTCGTCGTGCAGGAGCGAGAAGTTGTGGACCAGCTCGACGGCGACCGCGCCGGGGATGCCCACCTCGGGCGCGGACCCGGTGACCTCGGCGGAGAGCACGGCGAGGGCGGGGCGCACGGCCTTGCCGCCGTCGCCGTCGGTCGGCTTGCCCTGGGCGTCGATCCAGCCGAAGTGGTAGGCGGCGACCGTGTCCATGGGCGCGGCCAGCCGGTCGACGGCCGCCCGCAGCACCGGTGTGGCCAGGGTGCGGCCGCGCTCCAGGAGCGCGGTCACGTCCACCGCGGTCCGTGGGGCGTCCGGCGTGGCCGGGGGCACAGTGGGCACAGTTTCTCCTCTTGTTGCGGTACCGGAGGGGGTGCGGGGGTGTGCCGAGCCGTGCTGATCGAGCATCACGCCGCCTCCTCGAACTCGAAGAGGCGGCGGGGGCGGGGCCGGCCCAGGGCGCTCAGGGCGGCGTCCGCCGCGCTCACGCCGCTGCGGACCGCACTCTCCATGGTCGCGGGCCACCCTGTGGCGGTCCACGCACCGGCCAGGTACAGGCCGGGGGCTTGGGTGCGGGCGCCGGGGCGGAGGCGCCCGACGCCGGGGGCGGGGGCGAACGTCGCCGTGCGCTCCCGGGTCACGAAGAAGTCCCGCACCCCGGCGCCGCGCGTGCCCGGCAGCAGCCGCTCCAGCTCGGGCAGATAGCGCTCGCGCAGCGCGGCGACCGGGGCGTCGATCTCGTCGTGCGCGGCGGACTGGGACAGGGCGAGGTACTGGCCCGCGCGCAGCCCGGAGGCGTGGGTGCGGTCGAAGACCCACTGCACGGGTGAGCCGAGCGCCGCGAAGAAGGGCTTGTCGAGCACCTTGCGGTCGTAGACGACGTGCACGTTGAGGATGGGCGCGGTGCCGATCTCCAGCAGCCGCCGCGGGTCGTCGAGCGCCCCGTCGGGGAGCAGGTCGTACGCCTCGCGCTGCGGTACGGCGAGGACGACCGTGTCCGCGCGGAGCGTCTCGCCGGGAACCTGAACGCTCCAGGTCCCGTTCTCGTCGGGAGAGAGGGAGGTGACGCGTGAACGGACCTCGGTACGCACGCCCGCGGAGTCGAGCGCCTTGCGGGCGAGCCGGTCGTGCAGTTCGCCCAGCGGGACATGCGCCCAGCCGATGTCGGCCGCGCCCGGGTCGGACAGCAGACCGGTCTTGAACACCATCGCGGCGAGCGCCAGCGAGGAGTCCCCGGCGACCGCGTTGAGGGTGGCGATCCCGACCAGGTCCCACAGGGCCTCGACGGCGCGTGCCGACTGACCGTGCGCGGTCAGCCAGCTGCCGAAGTCCTGCGCGTCCAGGGCCGGATCGGTGAGGTCGAGCCCCTTCAGCGCGAGCGCGGCCCTGCCCACGCGCGCGCGTTCGGCGAGCGAGAGGTGCGGGTACGTGGCGAGGCTGCGCCCCAGATGCAGCGGCACGGGCAGCGCGTCGCGCCGCAGTCTGCCCAGCCGGCGCCCCTCGGGCTTGGCGAGGTCGACGACGGGCACGTCCAGCCGCTCCTGCAGCGGTGCCAGCGCGCTGCCCTCGATGCGGTCGAGGAACCAGCGGTAGGCGGTGCAGCAACGCAGGTACACGTGCTGTCCGTTGTCGACGGTGAGTTCGCCGCGCTGGAAGGAGAAGGCGAGGCCGCCGAGCCGGGGCCGGCCTTCGAGGAGGGTGACGCGCACGCCCGCGTCGGCGAGCGCGAGCGCGGCTGTGACACCGGCGAGTCCGCCCCCGACGACGACGGCGCTGCGCCCTGAAGTACCGGACGGCTGCGAGGCGTCGGCGAGCTGCTCGTCGTTCATCGTGCACCCTCCCGTGCAGGTCGGCCGTGGTGTGTGAACTCTGCACCGCAGGCCGTCGCAGTCAGGGACGCCGCGCCGGACCGGAGGGTTGCGCGCCGCTTTTCTCCGGTGGCGTCGCCTTGGCCCACCGGGTCGCCCGCCGCGTCCATCAGGTGTGCCTCCTGACGGTCTGCCGCGACACGTGCCGGGCGTCCAGGCCCGACAGACCACGGACAGCGACGTAGGCCTTCTCGCGGCCGGGCAGCGAGACCCGGCCGCGCAGTACCGCCTCGGGGTCGCGCTCGATGCGGTCGAGGAGCCGGCGGTAGATGCCGGCCATGGCGGCGACACAGGCGCCGCTGCGCCGGTCGAGCAGCGGGAGCAGCCGGTAGCCCTCGGCGAACAGGGCGCGGGCGCGTCGTACCTCGAAGTGCACGAGACCGGCGAAGTCGGATCCCTCGGGCGGCTTCGGTCCGTCGAAGCCGGCCGAGCAGCCGAACTTCGCGAGGTCGTCGGCGGGCAGATAGGTCCGGCCGCCCGCCGCGTCCTCCCGGACGTCTCTGAGGATGTTGGTGAGCTGGAGCGCGAGCCCGAGTGTGTCGGCGTACTCGGGCGCGCGCTCGATGCCGCGCGCCCCCGGTTCGGTGCCGAACACGCCGAGCGAGAGCCGCCCGATGGCGCCCGCCACACAGCGGCAGTACACCTTCAGGTCGTCCCAGGTCTCGTAGGTCTCGCCGCGTACGTCCATCAGCACGCCGTCGATCAGCTCGTCCAGGCCGCCCAGCGGGACCGGGAAGGCCCGGGCCGTGTGCGAGAGGGCGACCGCGACGGGGTCGGTGTCGTCCTCCTCGACCTCGCCCTCGCGGACCCGGGTGAGCAGCGCCCGGGTGTCCTCGAGCCGGGCGGTCTTGACGTCGCCGTCCAGCGCGCCGTCGCCGATGTCGTCGACGCGGCGCGAGAAGGCGTACAGGGCCGACATCGCGCGGCGCTCGGGCGCGGGCAGCAGCCTGATGCCGTAGGCGAAGTTGCGGGCCTGCTGTCCGGTGACGGTCTCGCAGTAGCTGTAGGCGGCGAGTACCGGTGCCGACACGTGAGGTGACGACTCCACGGTCCGGATCACCCCTTTCCTCGCAGGGTCACGCCCACCTCGCGCAGCAACTGGAGCTTGCCGGGCTTGGGCGGGCCGGGAAGTACGTCGTATTCGGCGGCGGCGATCGCATGGATCGCCGCCCTTCCCCCCGCCACGAACCCCGCGAGCAGCAGCCTCAGCCTGCCGTGGACGCTACCCACCAGGGGGGCGCCTTCATTCAGGAGACCGCGGGCGCGTTCCGCTTCGTACGCGACCAGTGCGCGCACCGATGCGCCCGCGGTGGCCGTGGCGAGATCGGCTTCCCGCACGTGGAAGCGCTCCATGTCCGCGGCGGGCAGGTAGACGCGGTCGCGGCCGAGGTCCTCGGCCACGTCCTGCAGGTGTTCGACGATCTGCAGTGCGGTGCAGATCGCGTCGGAGTGGCGGATGCGCTCGGGGGTCGAGGCGCCGGTGACGGCGAGGACGAGACGGCCGACGGGGTTGGCGGACAGTTCGCAGTAGGCGACCAGGTCGTCGTAGGTCTCGTAGCGGGTGACGAGCTGGTCCTGCCGGTTGGCGGCGATCAGGCCGAGGAAGGGCTCGGGGGTGAGCGAGCGGCGGCGGACCGTCGGCTGGAGGCGGCGCAGCAGGGGGTGGCGGGGCACGGAGTCGAACACCCGGCGCAGATCGGCCTCGAAGGCGTCCAGCAGGAGGAGGCGGTCGTCGGCCTCGGTGGCCGGCACGCCGAGCAGTCGGGCGTCGGCGCCGCCCGGTGCGAGGTCGCCGTCGCCGATGTCGTCGACGAGCCGGGCGAAGCCATACACGGCCATCAGGTCCTCGCGCCAGGCCCTCGGCAGGAAGAACGGGGCCACCGGGAAGTTCTCGTCCGCGGCCTTGTCGAGCGTGCCGCGCTCCGGGTCGCCGACACGTGGCGCGGCGGGCGCCGTCATCGTCGGCCACCCGGGGCCGGGACGGCACGGCCTGCGCTGAGCTGGGGAGTTTCCGTAGCCAATGCCGTCACATCTCCCGTTCTACACTGCGGACCTAATACACACTATTTCGGACACGCCGCTCGGCCGCCCGCGCGGCGGTCCCGACCGTGGGCGCTGCGCAATATCGCCCCACTTGACGCGTTTCGGGACCGGTCCAGCTTACGTTGTACAACGCAGCGAGGTTCCCGGGGGTGTCCTGCACATCACAACAACACACCGATTGGCGTCAAGATTCCTAAGGCGCCCCGGAGTTGACGTTTCCTTTGCAGACGCAGGGCCCCGCCGGGACGTCCCGGCGGGGCCCTGGTCCAACCGCCCTACTTGGCGGAGAACTTCTCGTACTCCCTCATGACCTCTTCGGTCGGGCCGTCCAGGCGCAGTTCGCCGCGTTCCAGCCACAGCACGCGGTCGCAGGTGTCCCTGATCGACTTGTTGCTGTGGCTGACCAGGAACACCGTGCCGGCCTGCCTGCGCAGGTCCCGGATGCGTTCCTCGGAGCGCCCGCGGAACTTCGCGTCGCCGGTGGCCAGGGCCTCGTCGATCATCAGGACGTCGTGGTCCTTGGCGGCGGCGATGGAGAACCGCAGCCGGGCCTGCATGCCGGACGAGTAGGTGCGCATCGGCAGGGAGATGAAGTCGCCCTTCTCGTTGATGCCGGAGAAGTCGACGATCTCCTGGTAGCGCTCCTTGATCTGCTCACGGGACATGCCCATGGCCAGACCGCCGAGGGTGACGTTGCGCTCGCCCGTGAGGTCGTTCATCAACGCCGCGTTGACGCCGAGCAGCGAGGGCTGGCCGTCGGTGTAGACCCGGCCGCTCTCCGCCGGCAGCAGGCCGGCGATGGCGCGCAACAGGGTGGACTTGCCAGAGCCGTTGGAGCCGATCAGGCCGATGGCCTCGCCGCGGCGGGCGACGAAGGAGACGCCCCGCACCGCGTGCACCTTGCGCACCCCGCGGGCGGTGTCGTCGGAGCCGCGCTTGACGATCCGGCTCAGTGCGGCGGTGGCGCTGCCCTTGCCGGTCTTGGCGCCGTTGACGCGGTAGACGATGTGGACCTCGTCGGCGATGACGGTCGGGCCCCGCCGGCCCGCCGGCTGCCCCGGGAGCGGCTCAGCCACGGCCGTACCTCTCCTCCGCCCTCCAGAAGTACACGAAGCCGCCGACGGCGAGCAGCGCGGCCCAGCCGCCCGCGACCGCCCACACGTGGTCCGGGAGGTTCTCGGCGCCGTACTCCTCGATGAGCGCGAAGCGCATCAGGTCCATGTAGATGGCGGCCGGGTTCCACTGCAGGATGTTCGCCACCCACGACGGCTTGTCCGCGAGGAAGACCGGGATGGAGAACATCACGCCGGACGCGTACATCCACGTCCGCATCACGAACGGCATCAACTGCGCCAGGTCCGGGGTCTTGGCGCCGGCCCGGGCGAAGACCAGCGCCAGACCGGTGTTGAAGCAGAACTGCAGGGCGAGCACCGGGACGATCAGCGCCCAGGACAGGTCCGGGTAGCTGCCCATGCCGATGACCACCAGGAACAGCACGATCATCGAGTACAGCAGTTGCTGGAGCTGCTGCAGGGCGAAGGAGATCGGCAGGGAGGCGCGCGGGAAGTGCAGGGCGCGGACCAGTCCGAGGTTGCCGGAGATCGCGCGGACGCCGCTCATCACCGAGGTCTGCGTGAAGGTGAACACGAAGACGCCGGTGACCAGGAAGGGGATGTACACCTCCTTGGACATCCCCCGGCTGGCGTCGAGCAGCACGCCGAAGATCATGAAGTAGACGGCCGCGTTCAGCAGCGGCGTGGCCACCTGCCACAACTGGCCGAGCTTGGCCTGGCTGTACTGCGCGGCCAGCTTCGCCTGGGAGAACGCCAGGATGAAGTGGCGGCGCCCCCAGAGCTGGCGGACGTACTCCCGCAGCGGGGGACGGGCGCCGCTCACGGCGAGCCCGTACCTGGCGGCCAGTTGGGCGGCCGTGAGGCCTTCGTCGGCCGGCGGAGGCGCACTCACCATGACTCCGACGTCATGCGTTGTCTCACTCACAAGTAGGAAACTTTCGTCTTCGGGATGCGCAGCCTTGACGGCTGGCATGAGCCGGCGGGCCCGCGGTACGGCCCGGGTGCCTCAGGGACGAGCTTGTCAGATCACCGGGGGCCGGCCCAGTCGGGTCAGCCGCCATACCGTGCGCCACTTCATGGGCCTGCGCGGTCCGCACGGAGTGCTCCAGCCTTCCCGGAAGCCGCCGAACCAGGCCTTCAGCGCCGGCCCCGAGGGGCGGCGCGCCAGCGTGAGCAGCAGCCAGACCCCGAGGTAGACGGGGACCAGCGGGGCGGGAAGGTTGCGGCGGGCCAGCCAGACGCGGTTGCGGGCGACCATGCGGTGGTACACCGCGTGCCGCGAGGGCGCGGTCGTCGGGTGGTACAGCACCATGTCGGACCGGTAGTCGATCATCCAGCCCGCGTCCAGGGCCCGCCAGGCCAGGTCGGTCTCCTCGTGGGCGTAGAAGAACTCGTCCGGGAGGCCGCCGACTTCGGCGAAGACCTTCGTCCGGACGGCGTTGGCGCCGCCGAGGAAGGTGGTGACCCGCGAGGAGCGCATCGGGTCGGAGGCGCGCAGCCGCGGGACGTGGCGGCGCTGGGTGACCCCGGTCTCCGGGTCGGCGATCCGGAAGCTGATGATCCCCAGCTTCGGATCGGCGTCGAAGGCCCGGCGGCACAGCTCGGCCGTGTCGTGGTGGGCGAGCAGTCCGTCGTCGTCCAGGAACAGCAGGACGTCGACGTCGCGGCCGCTGGGGCCGAAGGCCTCGATGCCGACGTTGCGGCCGCCGGGGATGCCGAGGTTCTCGGGCAGTTCGACCGTGCGCACGCCCTCGGGGACGGCCGGGACGGGCGAGCCGTTGCCGACCACGACCACCTCGACCCGGTCGCCGTCCTGCTTGGCGACCGAGTCGAGCAGGGCTGTCAGCTCGTCGGGGCGGTTGCCCATGGTGATGACGACCGCGCCGACCGTCAGGGGCGCGCCGCCCGTTATGGGCGCGCTCACTTCAGCCTGCTCGACACGAGGATGGACACCAGGTGCAGCAGGGTCTGCAGCAGTGCGATGCCGGCCAGTACGGCGACGCCGAGCCGGGAGTAGAACAGGTCGCCGCGCACCTCGTCGAGGACGGCCAGGACCAGGATCAGCAGGGACGCCTCCATGCCGAGGATCAGCCGGTGGAACTTGAGCGCCGAGGCCGCCCGGCGCGCCAGCGCCATGCCGGAGGAGCGCGGTTCGGACGCCGACTCCTTGACCGGCGGCATGCCCGTCTGGTGGCGGGCGACGCCGACGAGGTCGGTCTCGGCCTTGATCAGGATCGCGCCGAGGGCGGCCAGCGTGCCGAGGAACGCCCACAGCCAGTCGATCCGGCCGCTGCCCCACAGGTCGGCGGCGCGCAGCCCGAAGCCCACCAGGACGGCGGCGTCGGTGAGATACGCCCCGACCCGGTCCAGGTAGACCCCGCCGAGCGAGTACTGCTTCTTCCAGCGGGCGATCTCGCCGTCCACGCAGTCCAGCAGCAGGTACATCTGGACGCACACCACGCCGAGCACGGCGCCCGTGATCCCCGGCACCAGCAGGGCCGGGGCCGCGAGCACGCCGAAGACGGTCATCAGGTACGTGAGCTGGTTGGGCGTGACCCTGGTGTTCACCAGATAGCGGTCCACCCGCAGGGACACCTCACGCATGTAGAGGCGTCCCATCCAGTGCTCACCGCTGCGCCGGTCCTTCACCCCCGGAGGGTGGACGACCGGTCTGAGTTCAGCTACCGATGGCCTTGACATAGTCGGCGTAGATGTCCTTGATCTGTTCGGTCTTGAGGTCGAGGTGTTCGAGGATCGTGTAGCGGCCGGGCCGGGTCTCGGGGGCGAACTCCACGGCGCGGACGAACTCGTCCACCGTGAAGCCGATCTCCCCGGGCAGGACGGGCAGTCCGTGCCGGCGCAGCACCTGGGCCATGTGGACGGACTCCTCGTGGGCTCCGCGCAGGTACATCGCGAAGGCCGCGCCCAGGCCGCACTGCTCGCCATGGGCGGCCGCCCGCTTGGGGAAGAGCAGGTCGAAGGCGTGGTTGATCTCGTGGCAGGCGCCGGAGGACGGGCGGGAGTCGCCCGACACCGACATGGCGATGCCGCTGAGCACCAGCGCCTCGGCCAGCACCTGGAGGAAGTCGGTGTCCCCGATGCCGCCCGGGTGGCGCAGTACCGCCTCGCCGGCCTGGCGGGCGATGGCGGCGGCGAGGCCGTCGATCTTCTCGCCCTTGACGCGGTTGGCGAGTTCCCAGTCCGCGATCGCCGAGACGTTCGACACCGCGTCGCCGATGCCGGCCCGCACGTAGCGCACCGGGGCGTCGCGGATGACGTCGAGGTCGATGACGACCGCGATCGGGGTCGGCACTCCGTAGGAGCCGCGGCCGGCGTCGTTGTCGAGGGTGGCGACCGGCGAGCACAGGCCGTCGTGCGCGAGGTTCGTGGGGACGGCGACCAGGGACAGGCCCACGCGTGCCGCGGCGAACTTCGCGCAGTCGATGATCTTGCCGCCGCCGAGGCCCACGACCGCGTCGTAGTGGCCGGCTCTTATGTCACTGGCCAGCCGCACGGCGTCGTCGAGGGTGCCGCCGCCGACCTCGTACCAGGTGGCGCCGGGCAGGGCGGGGCTCAGGCGCTCGCGCAGCCGGGCGCCCGAGCCGCCGCTGACGGCGATCGCGAGCCTGCCCGAGTGCGAGATGCGCTCGTCGGCGAGGAGCCCTACCAGGTCGTCGAGGGCACCCGGGCGGATGTCGACGACGACCGGCGTGGGGATCAGCCGGGTCAGTACTGGCACGCGATCTCCCGTCCACGGGCGAGATCGTCGTGGTTGTCGATCTCGACCCACTTGACGTCGCCGATCGGCGCCACGTCGATGCGGAAGCCGCGGTTGACGAGCTCCTGGTAGCCGTGCTCGTAGAACTGCTGGGGGTCCTTCTCCCAGACGGCCTTGAGCGCGTCGGCCAGTTCGGGGGCCGCGTCGCCCTCGATGAGGGTGACGCCGATGTACTCGCCGGTGGCCTCGGCCGGGTCCATCAGCTTGGTGATCTTCGTCATGCCCTGCTCGGGGCCGACGACGACCTTCATCTCCTCGTCCGCGAGGGACTTCACCGTGTCGAGGGCCAGGATGATCTTCTTGCCGTCGCCGCGGGCGGCGAGCAGCGTCTTCTCGACGGAGACCGGGTGCACGGTGTCGCCGTTGGCGAGGATCACGCCGTCCTTGAGGGCGTCACGGCCGCACCACAGGGAGTAGGCGTTGTTCCACTCCTCGGCCTTGTCGTTGTCGATGAGGGTGATCTTGAGGCCGTACTTCGCCTCCAGCGCCGCCCTGCGCTCGTAGACGGCCTCCTTGCGGTAGCCGACGATGACCGCGACCTCGGTCAGACCGATCTCGGCGAAGTTGCCGAGCGTCAGGTCCAGCACCGTGGGCTCGCCCTCTATACCCGCGGGCCCCACCGGCACCAGCGCCTTGGGCAGGCTGTCGGTGTAGGGGCGCAGACGCCGTCCGGCGCCGGCCGCCAGCACGAGGCCGATCATGCGGGTTCTCCTTCATCGTGTACGGCGGGAGCGCCGCCCTTGTGGGCGGCCACCCAGAAGCGGATGCTCTCGACGAGCACCACCACGGCGACGGCCACGGCGAGGACCGTGAGCGCGACCTTGAAGTGCGAGGCGGTGAGCAGCGCGGCCAGCAGGGCCACGAGCAGCGTCCGCCCTTCCTGCCCCCCGAGCGCGCGCACCAGCCAGGCCGGCGGCGCCCCGGCGTTGCCGCGGATGCGGTACACCGTGTCGTAGTGATGGTAGGCGACGGCGGCGACGAGACCGAAAGCCGCGGGAAGCGCTCCGTTCACATCGGCTTCGGCCGCGAGGATGAGCACGGTGCCGTACTCGGCGGCGCGGAAGAGAGGGGGGATCAGCCAGTCGAGGGCGCCCTTGAGGGGGTGCGCGACGGCCTCGGCCGACAGCAGGACGTAGCCGCCCGCCATCAGGACGACCCACCAGCCCGGTCCCCACGCCCACGCCCCGAGCGTCACCAGGACGGCGCCGACCGCGGCGCTGAGCGGCCCCGTGACACGGGGCGAGCCCGGCAGGAAGCGCACGAGCAGCTCGGTCAGAGGCCCGTTGTCCGCGAGGTCGGCGAGCGCCTGCGCCGCGCGGTCCGTGCGCTGGGCCTTGCGGGTGAGCGAGCGCAGCACCCGCCCGGCCGTGGTGTACGTCGCCGCGAACGCGCAGCCGATGAGCAGCGCGTAGAAGGTGATGCGGGGAGTGGTGACGGCCGTCAGGACGGCGATCATGGCCCATCGTTCGCCGATGGGCAGGACTATCATCCGCCGCACCCAGACCGTCCAGCCGACGCTGTCGAGCTTGTCGGAGAGCGCCGCGGTGGGGCTGGTGTTGGCGGTGGCGTCGTGGTTGGCCTCGTTGAACGAGAAGTCGACCACGTGCCGGCAGGTCTGGAGCACCATCGCGCCGAGTGCGAGGGCCCACACGTCGTCGCCGCCGCGGGCCGCGCCCAGCGCTAGGCCCGCGTAGTAGGCGTACTCCTTGGCCCGGTCGAAGGTGGCGTCGAGCCAGGCGCCGAGCGTGGAGTACTGCAGGGAGTAGCGGGCGAGCTGGCCGTCGGTGCAGTCCAGGACGAAGGACGCGATCAGCAGGACGCCGGCCGCCACGAACCCGGCCCGGGTGCCGGTGGCCGCGCAGGCCGCCGCGATCAGCGCGGTGAGCAGCGAGGCGGTGGTGACCTGGTTCGGGGTGAGGCCGCGGCGCGCGCACCAGCGGGCGAGGTAACGGGAGTAGGGGCTGATGCAGAAGGTGGTGAAGAAGCCGTCGCGGGCCTTGACGGCCGACTTCAGCCGTACGTCCTCGTCGTCGACGGCGGCGACGGCCTGCCGGGCCTCGTTGCGGGCCTGCGGGTCGGCGGGAACTTCGGCGACCAGGCTGCCGAGTTCGGGGCGGTGCACGTCGACGTCGTCGGCGCCGAGGGCGGTCACGACGCGGTCGGCGAGGCTGCCGACGGCGAGGACGGTACCGCCGCTCGCGGAGTTCTCCCGGGCCATCGCGCGGGTCAGGGCCTGACGGCCGGCCGGCTGGGCGGTCACCGCGCCCGGGATCGCGGCGAGCGGGAAGCGGGGGTCTGTGAGGCCGAGGCGCAGCGCGTGCTCGTGGCCCACGAAGCGGGCGTCCACGACGGCGACGCGCTGGTCGGCGGGGACGGCCGCGAGGAGGGTCTCGGCGTCACCGGCGTCGGCGGCGGTCCGTACGTCGAAGCCGAGGGACCGCAGGTCTGCCTCGATCGACGATCCGGGGACCGGCGAGCCGGTGAGGATGGCGGTCGGCAACCGAACTCACTCCCTGGGTCCGACGCGTTCACGCCGGTCATGTACACGATGGGGTGCCCCTTGGCCGCACCGGCGACGTCACCGGTGGCCGCGCCAGGCGGGCGGCATGTCGGCAGAGGCTATCGGATGCCGGGAAGGCCGTGTTCACCGCCCGTTCAGGCACGATCGACGCGGTCCGACAGCAGGGCTTGAACCCTCTTTGAACCGGCTTGAACCGGCCTTTGCCGAGATCATCATCGGTGATCGGCGGCCCGGCCGACAAACCGTGCCCCGCAGAGCCGACATCCGGGACATTGCCCATCCCACCCGGGTGCCGGTACCGGTCGGCATAGGGTCTACAGCCATGACGTGGCTGATCACCGGCGGAGCCGGATACATCGGGGCACATGTGGCACGAGCCATGACCGGGGCCGGCGAGCGCGTCCTCGTCCTGGACGACCTCTCGACGGGTGCCCCCGCGCGCCTGGCGGCGGACGTGCCGCTCGTGAAGGGCTCGGCGCTCGACGCGGACCTCCTGCGGCGGGTCTTCGCCGAGCACACCGTGACCGGCGTGGTGCACCTGGCCGCGCACAAGCAGGTCGCCGAGTCGGTGGCGCGGCCCACCCGCTACTACCGGGAGAACGTGGGCGGTCTGGCCACCCTCCTCGACGCGGTCGCCGAGGCCGGGATCCGACGGTTCCTCTTCTCCTCCTCCGCGGCCGTCTACGGCAACCCGGACGTGGACCTCATCACGGAGGACACCCCGTGCGCCCCGGTGAACCCCTACGGGGAGACCAAGCTCGCCGGGGAGTGGCTGGTCCGGGCGGCGGGGCAGGCGCACGGCATCGCGACGACCTGCCTGCGCTACTTCAACGTGGCCGGAGCGGCGGCTCCGGAGCTGGCCGACACCGGTGTCTTCAACATCGTCCCGATGGTCTTCGACCGGCTCACCCGGGGCGAGGCCCCGCGGATCTTCGGCGACGACTATCCGACGCCGGACGGCACCTGCGTCCGGGACTACATCCACGTGGCGGACCTGGCCGAGGCGCACCTCGCGGCGGCCCGGCGGCTGGCCGCGCCGGGCGCGGCGGGCGATCTGACGGTGAACATCGGCCGGGGCGAGGGCGTCTCGGTGCGCGAACTGGTCACGCTCATCGGCGAGGTCACCGGCGACACCCGGCCGGCGGTCGTCGAGGGGCGCAGGCCCGGGGACGCGCCGCGCGCGGTGGCCTCGGCGGAGCTGGCCGCCCGGGAGCTGAGGTGGACGGCCCGGCGTGACGTGCGCGAGATGGTCGGGTCGGCCTGGCGGGGCTGGCAGCTGCACCACGCCTGAGCAGCAGGTGAGGCTGCCCTGACCTGCGATTCGTTTCCGCAGGTCAGGGCACATGACAACGGTGTTCAGTGCCGCGTTGCCGGATACCCCCCACCCGTAGTTCACTGTGAGCCCGGGCAGGACACGACGGGCCGCCGCGGCCCATGACGGACCACAGAAGGGCTGTTTCCATGGGGGCTGGGCACGACCACGGCCACACGCACACGCACACGCCGACCACCGGCACGGCCGCGGCGGCGTACCGCGGCAGGCTGCGCGTCGCGCTGTCGATCACGCTCGGCGTCATGGTGGTCGAGATCGTCGGCGGGCTGCTCGCCGACTCCCTCGCCCTGATCGCGGACGCGGCGCACATGGCGACGGACGCGCTGGGCCTGGGCATGGCGCTGCTCGCCATCCACTTCGCGAGCCGGCCGCCGAGCGAGACCCGCACCTTCGGGCTGGCCCGCGCCGAGATCCTGGCGGCCCTCGCCAACTGCCTGCTGCTGCTCGGGGTGGGCGGCTACGTCCTGTACGAGGCGGTCCAGCGGTTCTTCACGCCGGCCGCCACCGAGGGCGGGCTGATGATCTGGTTCGGCGCGATCGGCCTGGTCGCGAACATGATCTCGCTCACCCTGCTGATGCGCGGCCAGGCGGAGAGCCTGAACGTGCGCGGGGCGTTCCTGGAGGTGGCGGCGGACGCGCTGGGCTCGGTGGCGGTCATCGTCTCGGCGGTGGTGATCCTGACCACCGGCTGGCAGACCGCCGACCCGATCGCCTCGCTCGTCATCGGCCTGATGATCGTGCCGCGGACGGTGAAGCTGCTGCGCGAGACCCTCGACGTCCTGCTGGAGTCGGCCCCCAAGGACGTCGACATGGCGGACGTGCGGTCCCACATCCTCGCCCTGGACGGGGTGGAGGAGGTCCACGATCTGCACGCCTGGACGATCACCTCCGGGATGCCGGTGCTGTCGGCGCACGTGGTGGTGCGCTCGGAGGTGCTGAACGCGATCGGCCACGAGAAGCTGCTGCACGAGCTCCAGGGCTGCCTGGGCGACCACTTCGACGTGGAGCACTGCACCTTCCAACTCGAGCCGGTCGGGCACGCGGAGCACGAGGCGCGGCTCTGCCACTGAGGGCGCCCGCGTCGGATGATCCGCACAGGCGTTCCCGACGGTTCCGCGCCCCCGGCGCCGGGCAAGATCACCTACCGGGTCCCTTGCCGCGCGCGGGACATGCGCGCATTCCCGCGAAGTGCCGGGAGCGCCGGACGCGTACGGCAGACTGGGGACGCGAGGACCGATGCTAAGGATGGGTATGCCGATCACACCTGCCACCGCGACACACAACTCGTCGAACGGCACCGCGGAAGCGATCTTGCTGGAGCTGGTCGACGAGAACGGCGTCACGATCGGCACCGCGGAGAAGCTCGCCGCCCATCAGGCGCCGGGGCAACTGCACCGCGCGTTCTCCGTGTTCCTCTTCGACGAGCGGGGCCGGCTGCTGCTCCAGCAGCGGGCGCTCGGCAAGTACCACTCCCCCGGTGTGTGGTCCAACACCTGCTGCGGTCACCCCTATCCCGGTGAGGCGCCGTTCGCGGCGGCGGCGCGGCGCACCTTCGAGGAGCTGGGCGTCTCCCCGTCGCTGCTCGCCGAGGCGGGCACGGTCCGCTACAACCACCCGGACCCGGACTCGGGTCTGGTGGAGCAGGAGTACAACCACCTGTTCGTCGGGCTGGTGCAGTCTCCGTTGCGGCCGGACGTGGAGGAGGTGGGCGACACGGCCTTCGTGACGCCCGCCGAACTGGCGGAGCGGCATGCGAAGGACACGTTCTCCTCCTGGTTCATGACCGTGCTGGACGCGGCGCGGCCGGCGGTCAGAGAGCTGACGGGTCCCTCGGCCGGCTGGTGAACCTCAGAGGGCCCGCGCGGGTTTGAGCGGCAGGGCGGCCCAGATCACCTTGCCGCCGCTCGCGGTGTGCTCGACGTCGCACACCCCGCCCGCCTCCCTGGTGATCTCCCGTACCAGGAGCAGTCCCCGGCCGCCGGTGCGGCCGTGGTCGGCCTCCAGGGCGGTCGGGCGGTAGGGGTGGTTGTCCTCCACGGACACCCGCACCCAGTCGGCTCCGACGGCGATCTCCACCCCGAGCACCGGTGACAGCAGCGCCGCGTGCCGGACGGCGTTGGTCACCAGCTCGGAGACGATCAGCAGCAGCCCCTGGGCCAGGTCGTCCGAGACGGGCACCCCCTGGCGGTGGAGCAGGTCGCGCACCGCGTGCCGCGCCTGCGGGACGGAGGCGTCCACGGCGGCCGCGGTGAACCGCCAGACGCCTTCGTAGGGCAGCGGTCGCGGCCCGGCTTCTTCAGGGGGTGCGGGACGTCCGCCCGGGCCGCCCTCTGGGCGTGGGTCGGGACCGCGCCCGTGATCGTCCATCGTCCGGTCGCCGCCCTCGCGCTCGATTGTCGCCACACGTCGAGTGTTGGCAACGAGGCGCTCCCGCCGGAAGGCTGAACAGAAGTCAGCAGTTATCGAGCGTTTCCGACCGCTCACGGATGACCTGCTCGACATTAAGACCGTTTTCTGCCCCCTTTGGCATGCCTTTACCTCCGGTGTCGACTTTTTCACGTCGTCCGCCCCGACCGGCCGGGGAGCCCGCTGGTTAGCATCCGGGACATGGAGCCCGAACTGCTGCACGGCGTCACCGACGCCGTCGCCACCGTCGTCCTGCACCACCCCGCGAAGCGCAACGCCATGACGGCCGCGATGTGGGCGGCGCTGCCCCCGCTGCTGGACGCCCTGGCCGCCGATCCCGGGGTGCGGGCGCTGGTGCTGACCGGCGCGGGCGGGACCTTCTGCGCGGGCGCCGACATCTCCACCCTCCAGAGCGGGCCGGACGAGGCGCAGGCGCTGGCGGTGGGCGCCGAGGAGGCCCTCGCCGCGTTCCCCAAGCCGACGCTGGCGATGGTCCGGGGGCACTGCGTCGGCGGCGGCACGCAGCTCGCGGCGGCGTGCGACCTGCGGTTCGCCGAGGCGGACGCGTCGTTCGGGGTGACGCCGGCGAAGCTCGGGATCGTCTACCCGTCCTCGTCCACCCGGCGGTTGGTGTCCCTGGTGGGTCCGGCCACCGCCAAGTACCTGTTGTTCTCCGGTGAGTTGATCGACGCGGAGCGGGCGCTGCGTACGGGACTGGTCGACGAGGTGCTGCCCGCGGACGAACTCGAGGAGCGGGTCGCGGAGTTCACCCGCGTCCTGGTGTCCCGCTCACAGCTGACGCAGGCCGCCGCGAAGGAGTTCGCGGACGGGCGCACGGACCGGGACGCCCACTGGAACGCGCAGGCCCGCGGCAGCGGCGACACCGCGGCGGGCGTCAGCGCGTTCCTGGAGCGCAGAGAGCCGCGCTTCACCTGGACCACGTCGGGCTGACGCGGCGGAGGAAGCCCCGCCGGGAGTGCGCCCTGGGCCGCGGGTGTCGGCGCCACCTGCCACAATTGCCGCGCAACCCCAGTGGAGAAGGCGGTACGGGATCGTGACGACACCCGGGTCCATCGAAGTAGGGTCCATCGAAGGCAGGATCGCCGAGGAGCTCGGCGTACGGGAGCGGCAGGTGAAGTCCGCCGTGGAGCTGCTCGACGGCGGCTCGACGGTGCCTTTCATCGCCCGCTACCGCAAGGAAGCGACCGAGATGCTCGACGACGCGCAGTTGCGCACGATCGAGGAGCGGCTGCGCTACCTGCGGGAGCTGGAGGAGCGGCGGACGGCGATCCTGGAGTCGGTGCGTGAGCAGGGCAAGCTCACCGACGCGCTGGAGGCGCGGATCCGCGACGCCGAGACCAAGGCGCGGCTCGAGGACATCTACCTGCCGTACAAGCCCAAGCGGCGCACCAAGGCGCAGATCGCGCGCGAGGCGGGCCTCGAACCGCTCGCCGAGGGACTGCTCGGCGACCCGACGGTCGATCCGCTCGCGGCGGCCGTCGCGTTCGTCGACGCCGACAAGGGCGTCGCCGATCCGCAGGCCGCGCTGGACGGCGCGCGGGCGATCCTCACCGAGCGGTTCTCGGAGGACGCCGACCTGATCGGCGAGGTTCGCGAGCGGATGTGGAAGCGCGGGCGGCTGGCCGCCAAGGTGCGCGGCGGCAAGGAGGAGGCGGGCGCGAAGTTCGCCGACTACTTCGACTTCACCGAGCCGTTCACCGCACTGCCCTCGCACCGGATCCTGGCGATGCTGCGCGGCGAGAAGGAGGACGTCCTCGACCTCGTCCTGGAGCCGGAGGAGCCCTCCGAGCAGCCCGGCCCCTCGTCGTACGAGGGGATCGTGGCGGCGCGGTTCCGGATCGCCGACCGTGGGCGTCCCGGCGACAAGTGGCTGACGGACACGGTCCGCTGGGCGTGGCGCACCCGCATCCTCGTCCACCTCGGCATCGACCTGCGGCTGCGGCTGCGCACGGCCGCCGAGGACGAGGCGGTGAACGTGTTCGCGGCCAACCTGCGCGACCTGCTGCTCGCCGCCCCGGCCGGCACCCGCGCGACGCTGGGCCTGGACCCCGGTTTCCGTACGGGTGTGAAGGTCGCCGTCGTCGACGCGACCGGCAAGGTCGTGGCGACCGACGTGATCTACCCGCACGTCCCGGCGAACAAGTGGGACGAGGCGATCGCCAAGCTGGCGCGCCTGGCGAAGGAGCACGCGGTCGACCTGGTCGCCATCGGCAACGGCACGGCGTCCCGCGAGACCGACAAGCTCGCCGGTGAACTCATCGACAAGCACCCGGAGTTGAACCTCACCAAGGTGATGGTGTCCGAGGCCGGCGCGTCCGTGTACTCGGCCTCCGCGTTCGCCTCGCAGGAGCTGCCCGACATGGACGTGTCGCTGCGCGGCGCGGTGTCGATCGCCCGCCGGCTCCAGGACCCGCTGGCCGAGCTGGTGAAGATCGACCCGAAGTCGATCGGTGTCGGCCAGTACCAGCACGACCTGTCCGAGGTGAAGCTGTCGCGTTCGCTGGACGCGGTGGTGGAGGACTGTGTGAACGGCGTGGGCGTGGACGTCAACACTGCTTCGGCGCCGCTCCTGTCGCGCGTGTCCGGCATCTCCGCCGGCCTCGCCGAGAACATCGTGGCGCACCGGGACGCCAACGGGCCCTTCACCTCCCGCTCCGAGCTGAAGAAGGTGGCACGGCTCGGTCCGAAGGCGTACGAGCAGTGCGCGGGCTTCCTGCGCATCCGCGGCGGCAGCGACCCGCTGGACTCCTCCAGCGTGCACCCGGAGGCGTATCCGGTGGTCCGGCGCATGGTGAAGACGTCCGGCCAGGAGGTGGCCTCGCTGATCGGCAACACGGGCGTGCTGCGCTCGCTGCGGCCGACCGACTTCGTGGACGAGACGTTCGGTCTGCCGACCGTCAACGACATCCTCAGGGAGCTGGAGAAGCCCGGCCGCGACCCGCGGCCCGCGTTCAAGACGGCCACCTTCAAGGAGGGCGTGGAGAAGATCTCCGACCTGTCCTCCGGGATGGTCCTGGAGGGCGTCGTGACGAACGTGGCGGCCTTCGGGGCGTTCATCGACGTCGGTGTCCACCAGGACGGCCTGGCGCACGTCTCGGCCCTGTCGAAGACGTTCGTCAAGGACCCGCGGGACGTCGTCAAGCCCGGTGACATCGTCAAGGTGAAGGTCCTCGACGTCGACATCCCGCGCAAGCGGATCTCGCTGACGCTCCGGCTGGACGACGAGGCGGCCCCGCAGGAGCGCCAGCAGCGCGGCGGGGGCGAGCGCGGCGGGGGCCGTCCGCCGCAGCAACGCCAGCAGCAGGGCCAGGGACAGGGACAGCCGCGTCAAGGTCAGCAGCGTCAGGGGCAGAGCCAGGGGCGCGGTGGTGACCGGGGCGGTCGCCAGGCGCCGCCGCCCGCCAACAGTGCGATGGCGGACGCGCTGCGGCGCGCGGGGTTGACCGACCCCAAGAAGGGACGGGGCTGAGACCCGGCGGGGGCCCGCGCACGGCAGCGGGCCCCCGCCGGTCCTAGCGCTCGGTCACCTTGCCGTCAGCGACCTCGAACCGCCGCGTGACATGGACCGCGTCCAGCATCCGCCGGTCGTGGGTCACCAGCAGCAGCGTGCCCTCGTAGGCGTCGAGGGCCGACTCCAGTTGCTCGATGGCCGGGAGGTCGAGGTGGTTCGTCGGCTCGTCGAGGACGAGGAGGTTGACGCCCCGGCCCTGGAGCAGCGCGAGGGCGGCGCGGGTGCGCTCGCCCGGTGACAAGGTGACCGCCGGACGCGTGACGTGCTCCGACTTGAGGCCGAACTTGGCCAGCAGGGTGCGTACCTCGGCCGGCTCGGTGTCGGGGACGGCGGCGCGGAACGCCTCCAGCAGCGACTCGGAGCCGTGGAACGCCTTGCGCGCCTGGTCGACCTCGCCGACCAGGACGCCCGAGCCCAGAGTGGCCTGTCCGGCGTCCAGCGGGACCCGGCCGAGGAGCGCGCCGAGCAGGGTCGACTTGCCCGCGCCGTTCGCGCCGGTCACCGCGACCCGGTCGGCCCAGTCGATCTGGAGCGACGCCGGCCCGAGGCGGAAGTCGCCGCGCCGCACCTCGGCCTCGCGCAGGGTGGCGACCACCGCGCCGGAGCGCGGGGCGGACGCGATCTCCATCCGCAGCTCCCATTCCTTGCGCGGCTCGTCGACGACGTCCAGGCGTTCGATCATGCGCTGGGTCTGCCGGGCCTTCGCGGCCTGCTTCTCGCTGGCCTCGCTGCGGAACTTGCGGCCGATCTTGTCGTTGTCGTTGCTCGCCTTGCGGCGCGCGTTCTTCACGCCCTTGTCCATCCAGGAACGCTGGGTCTGCGCCCGGTCCTGGAGGGCCGACTTCTTGTCGGCGTACTCCTCGTAGTCCTCGCGGGCGTGCCGGCGGGACACGTCCCGCTCCTCCAGGTAGGCGTCGTAGCCGCCGCCGTAGAGGTTGATCTGCTGCTGGGCGAGGTCGAGTTCGAGGACCTTGGTGACCGTGCGGGTGAGGAACTCGCGGTCGTGGCTGACGACGACGGTGCCGGCGCGCAGGCCGGTCACGAAGCGTTCGAGGCGCTCCAGGCCGTCGAGGTCGAGGTCGTTCGTCGGCTCGTCGAGGAGGAAGACGTCGTAGCGCGAGAGGAGGAGGGAGGCGAGGCCCGCGCGGGCGGCCTGGCCGCCGGACAGGGACGTCATCAGCTGGTCGAGGCCGACCCGGAGCCCGAGTGAGTCGGTGACCTCCTCGGCGCGCTCGTCGAGGTCGGCGCCGCCGAGGTCGAGCCAGCGCTCCAGGCTCGTGGCGTAGGCGTCGTCGGCGCCGGGCGAGCCGTCGACCAGGGCCTGGGTGGCCTCGTCCATCGTGGCCTGCGCCTCGGCGACGCCGGTGCGGCGGGCGAGGAACTCCCGCACGGTCTCACCGGGGCGGCGCTCGGGTTCCTGGGGCAGATGGCCGACGGTCGCGGTCGGCGGGGAGAGCCTGAGCTCGCCCTGTTCGGGCGCGCTGAGCCCGGCGAGCAGCCGCAGCAGGGTGGACTTGCCCGCGCCGTTGGCACCGACCAGCCCGATCACGTCCCCGGGGGCGACGACGAGGTCGAGCCCGGAGAAGAGGGAGCGGTCGCCGTGCCCGGCGGCGAGGTTCTTGGCGACGAGAGTGGCAGTCATCAGGTCGTAGATCCTAGTGGTCGTCCGGGAGCACCGTCGCACCCGTCTCCCCGCGGTCTCGCCGATCGCCGGTGTCGTCGGCTAACGTCCGGGCGTGGACACTCGGTTGGGCGGCGAAGTGATCGTGGTCGGCGGCGGGGTCATCGGGCTGACGACGGCCGTCGTCCTGGCCGAGCGGGGTCTGCGGGTCCGGGTCTGGACGCGCGACCCGGTCGAGCGGACCACCTCGGCCGTGGCCGGCGCACTGTGGTGGCCGTACCACATCGAGCCGAAGGTGACGGCGCGGGCGTGGGCACTGCGTTCGCTGGAGGTCTACGAGAAACTCGCCGAGCGGCCCGAGGCGACCGGGGTGCGCCTGGTCCACGGGGTGCTGGGCGAGACCGACCCGGCGGACGTCGAGAGCTGGACGGCGGGCCGGCTGACCGGGCTGCGACGGGCCACGGCGCACGAGTACGGCGCCGGGACCGGCGTCCGGGCACGGCTACCGCTGATCGACATGTCGACGTATCTGCCGTGGCTGCGGGAGCGGCTGCTGCGGGCGGGCGGCACGGTCGAGGAGCGGACGGTGACGGACCTGGCGGAGGCCGACGCGCCGGTCGTCGTCAACTGCACGGGGCTGGGCGCCCGGGAGCTGGCCGCGGACCCCTCGGTGCGACCCGTACGGGGTCAGCTCGTCGTCGTGGAGAACCCCGGTGTCGACACCTGGCTCGGCTCCACCGCCCCGGACGGCACGATGGCCCACTTCTTCCCGCAGCCCGGTCGGCTGCTGCTGGGCGGCACCGCGCAGGACGACGACTGGTCGCTGGAGCCGGACCCGACGGTGGCCGAGGCGATCGTCCGGCGCTGTGCGGCCCTGCGGCCGGAGATCGCCGGGGCGCGGATCCTGGAGCACCGGGTGGGGCTGCGGCCGGCCCGGGACGCCGTACGGCTGGAGCGGGCGGAGCTGCCGGACGGACGGGTGGTCGTACACCACTACGGGCACGGCGGAGCGGGCGTGACCGTGGCCTGGGGATGCGCGGACGAGGCGGCCGAGCTGGTGCTCTCGGCCGCCTCCCGCTAGTCGATCTACAGAGCTGCGGGTACTACGGGTACTACGGGATCCGGTAGGTGTGGTGCGGCGGTGTCCCTACGACGTCCAGGGGCCCGGCGTCGGGCGTGACCTGCGCCGTCGCCGGTGCCGTGGACGTGGCGCGGGCGAAGGCGGCGGCGCCTCCGACGAGCGGGACCCGGGCCGAGGTGCGGGACAGGTCCAGGGTGAGGGTCGGGGTGTCGGCGGGCGGGTCGATGAGGTCCTTGTCGGTGCCCGCGACGATCAGCGCGAGGCGGTGGCCCTTCGGTACGACGTGGTCGGTGGCGGCCAGGTCGAGGGTGATCGTGTAGCGCTTGCCCGGGGTGAGCGGGACGCCCTTGCCGGGGTTCGCGTAGGTGCCGAGGTCGGCCCAGCCGCGGCTGACGACGGTGGCGGTGACGTCGGCGGTGTCGGCCGCGGTCACCTTGAAGCAGGCGCTGTCGCCCGCCGTGCTCGCGCCCCAGCAGGTGCGGTCGGTGAGGGTGGTGATGCCCTCGCCGCTCCCGCCGTAGTCGCGGACGGTGTCGGGGCCGAGGTCGACGAGTACGGCGGTCAGGTGGGCCGTGGCGGTGGTGGGCGTCGCGGTGACGGTGACCTGGGACGAGCCGGAGACGCGCAGGTCGCGGGTGAGGGGCCCGGTGACGAATCCGGCCTTGGCGGGGGTCGGCGAGTCGATCCGCGCGGCCCAGTCGGTCTCGCCGAGGCCCGGGTCGTCGGTGAAGGCGGCGGTGCCCTTGCCCTTGCGCAGGCCGAGCGTGCCGACGCCCGCCTGGGCGCCGGTGGCCGGGCGCAGGGTGGTCTTCTGTGTGCCGCGCGGCGGCCAGACGGACGAGGTGACCCACTGGTCGGGGTGGCGCTCGACGTCGGCCATGGGCTCGCGGTCGACGCCGTTGTCGTAGCCGAGGAGTTCGTGGTCGAACCAGCGGTGCAGGGTGTCCACCCAGGCGGCCCGGCGGAAGTCGAAGGGGTCGACGTGGCCGGTCTGGGAGAGCCAGATCTTGCGCTCGACGCCGTTCTTCGCGAGGGCGTCCCACCACTGGCCGAGGTGCTTGGTGCGGACGTTGAGGTCCTGCATGCCGTGCACGAGGAAGACGCTGGCCTTGACCTTCGACGCGTTCCTGACGTAGTCGCGCTCGGCCCACAGGGAGGTCAAGTCGCCGGTGCGCGGGGCCTCGTCGACGAGTTTGCGCTGAACGGCGGCGCACTTGGAGCGGGCGTCGGGGCTGTCGACGTAGTCGGAGAGCCAGTCGGGGCCGGAGTCGTAGAGGGGGGCGCCCTGGGCGAAGTAGTAGTCGTACCAGGACGATATGGCGCTGATCGGGACGATGGTCTTCAGGCCCCGCACGCCGGTGGCGGCGACGCCGTTGGCTATGGTGCCGTCCCAGCTCTTGCCGATCATGCCGGTTCTGCCGTTGGTCCAGCCCGCCTTGGCGGTCGTGGTGCCGGTGCGGGTGGTGTAGGCCCTGGCGCGGCCGTTCAGCCAGTCGACGACGGCCTTCGCGGACTGGACGTCGGAGCGCCCGCCGACGTCCACGCAGCCGTCGGAGCGGTTGGTGCCGGCGAGGTCGACGCCGACGAAGGCGTAGCCGCGCGGCACGAAGTAGTTGTCGTAGAACAGCGGCATCTGGACGACGCGGCCGTTCGCGTCGTACGTCTTGAGCTGGCTCTCGTTGCCTCGGCCGCAGCAGGAGTAGTAGGGGCTGGCGTCCATGATGACGGGCACCTTGCGGCCCTGTGCGGCGGGTTCGCGGGGGCGGACTATGTCGACGGCGACGCGGTCCGGCCGCCCGTCGCGGTCGCCGTCGAGTCCGGTGTCGACCCAGACCGCTTCGCGGACGGCGTGGTCGTAGGAGTAGACGGGCCTGCTCTCGCGGGGCGCGCTGTGGGCGGCCGCCGGGGTGAGGGAGGCGGCCACCAGGAGGGTGAGGGCGGCGGTCGCGAGCGGTCTCCAGACCGTGAAGCGCATGCGTGTCGACATGCGCGGGACGGTACAGCGGGCAACTCCCGTACAGAAGAGGGCGATTGTGAGGCCGTTGTGGCACGACCGTGCTGTCTGGCCGGAACTCGCCCACTGGGTCCTGTGGGGCCGGGCAGGGAGTCAATAGGCTCCGAACAGCCTTCGTACCCCCACTACTTGGAGCTTTCGTGCACCGCAGACTCATCGCGCCGGGCGCGCTCGCCGCCGCGTCCGTGTTGCTGGCGATCCCGGCCTCCGCCGCGGGCTACTCCCCCGGTGCGTCGGGCATCGGCGACCCCTACTATCCGGCCTACGGCAACGGCGGCTACGACGTCTCCCACTACGACCTGCGGCTGACGTACCAGCCGGTCACGGACGAGTTGGCGGGGACGGCGACGATCCTCGCGAAGACCACCCAGGACCTGTCGAGTTTCGACCTGGACTTCCTGCTGGACGTCCAGGAGGTCCGGGTCAACGGTGCCACGGCCGCGTTCGCCGCCTCGGGCGAGCACGAGTTGGTGGTCACGCCGAAGCAGCCGCTGGCGAAGGGCAGTTCCGTCACGGTCGTCGTCCGCTACAGCGGGGTGCCGTCGACGAAGAGCGCGTACGGCTTCTCCACCTGGCACCGAACTCCGGACGGCGCGGTCGCGGCGGACGAGCCGGAGTCGGCCTGGTGGTGGTTCCCGAGCAACGACCACCCGCTCGACAAGGCGACCTACGACGTGTCGGTGGCCGTGCCGGACGGCACCCAGGCCATCTCCAACGGCACGCTCCAGTCGACGACTTCGCGTCTCGGCTGGACCCGCTACACCTGGCGTCAGAACAAACCGCAGGCGACCTATCTGGCCACACTGGCGCTCGGCAAGTTCGACATCACGACGAGCACCTCGGAGGGCGGGGTCCCGGTCGTCAACGCCTACAGCAGGGATCTCGGCGACAACGACGGGGCGGCGCGGGCGAGCGTGGAGCGCACCGGGGAGATCGTCGACTGGCTGAGCGGGTACTTCGGGCCGTATCCCTTCGGCACGGCGGGCGGGTATGTGCCGAACACCACGACGAGCTACGCGCTGGAGACGCAGACCCGCGTGTTCTACAGCCCGCGGCAGTTCGCGAACGGCTCCAACACCTCTGTGGTGGTGCACGAGTTGGCCCACCAGTGGTACGGGGACTCGGTGTCTCTCAAGGGCTGGAAGGAGATCTGGCTCAACGAGGGCTTCGCCCGGTACGCGCAGTGGCTGTGGTCCGAGCACGAGGGCGAGGGCACGGCGCAGGAGCTCGCGGACTACACGTACGCCTCGCATCCGGCCGACGACGCGTTCTGGACGGTGAGGCCGGGCGACCCCGGCGCCGAGAACCAGTTCGACGCCGCCGTCTACGACCGGGGCGCGCTGGCCGTTCAGGCGCTGCGGAACGAGATCGGCGACGACGCGTTCTTCGCCGTCCTGAAGGGCTGGCCGCAGAAGTACGCGTACGGCAACGCGACGGTCGCCGACTTCCGGGCGTACGCCGAGCAGGTCTCCGGGAAGGAGTTGGGCGCGCTGTTCGACGCCTGGCTGTTCCAGCCGACGAAGCCCGCGGCTGTCGCGCGGACGGTGACGGCGGTGGCGCCGGTGCAGCCGAAGTCGTGGAAGAAGATCGAGGCGACGAACTCCGTGCACGCGGGCTGAGTCGCGGCGCGTCTGCCGGGTATCACTGTGTGAAGGAAGCGTGGATACCGACGGGAGTCAGTCATGGCGGGGGCGGGCAATGACAACGGCAACGAGCGAACGTGGCGGGTGCTGGCGGGGATCGGCGGGATAGGAGTCGGTATCGGCCTGATCGCCGGGGTCCCTGTGCTGGGTCTGCTGGGGGCGCTCTGCGTCTTCGTCGGCCTGATCGGGCTGGTGGTCACGCGACGCAAGTAGCCGCCGTCGCCGCCACATCGGCTCCTCACCGGCTCACCGGCTAGCGGAGGACCGCCGTGAGGAGTGCGTCGCGGGACAGGGCGGCGCTCTCGGTGGCCGGGACGGTGCACGCGTACGCCCCGGCCACAGCGCCCAACCGGGCGCAGCGGTGCGGCGGTTCACCGCTGAGCAGACCGAAGACGAACGCGGCGGCGAAGGCGTCGCCCGCGCCGTTGGAGTCCACCACCGGTGCGGGCGGCGCGACCGCCGGTATGTGGGTCAGGTCGCCGTCGGCCAGGAGGTGGGCCCCCTCGGCCCCGGCGGTCACGACGACCGCCTCGGCGCGGCCACGCCCGGCTCGTCGCCGCGCTACGCGAGTACGACTGACTCGCCAGTCTGAGGAGTCGGGGAGCTGCCGGAGTGGCTCGGGGAGCCGCCCGTGGGCGGCTCCCCCTGACCCGGCCGGGGGTCAGCGTGCGTCGGTGAAGGTCTCGCCCCGTTCCGCCTTCGTCACCAGTAGGGCAGGCGGGGTGAAGCGGTCGCCGTAGCGGTCGGCGAGTTCACGCGCGCGTGCTACGAAGCCGGGGAGCCCGCCTTCGTAGCCGTTGACGTACTGCAGGACGCCGCCGGTCCAGCCGGGGAAGCCGATGCCGAAGAGGGAGCCGATGTTGGCGTCCGCTACGGACGTCAGCACGCCCTCTTCGAGGAGCTTGACGGTGTCGAGGGCCTCGGCGAAGAGCATGCGTTCCTGCATGTCCCGGAACGGGATCTCCGTGCCCGCGCGCGTGAAGTGCTCGCGCAGGCCCGGCCACAGGGCGGCGCGCCGGCCGTCGTCGCCGTAGTCGTAGAAGCCCGCTCCCCCGCTGCGGCCGGTGCGGCCGAACTCGTCGGCCATGCGGTCGATGACGGCTTCCGCGGGGTGCTCGGGCCAGACGCCGCCGGCCTCCTCCACGGCCCGCTTGGACTCGCCCCGGATCTTCTGCGGGAGCGTGAGCGTCAGGTCGTCCACCAGGGCGAGCACCTTGCCCGGGTAGCCCGCCTGGGCCGCCGCCTGCTCGACGGAGGCGGGCTCGATGCCCTCGCCGACCATGGCGACGCCCTCGTTGATGAAGTGGCCGATCACCCGTGAGGTGAAGAAGCCGCGCGAGTCGTTGACGACGATCGGCGTCTTCCTGATCTGCCGGACCAGGTCGAAGGCGCGCGCGAGCGCCTCGTCGCCGGTGCGCTCGCCCCTGATGATCTCGACGAGCGGCATCTTGTCGACGGGCGAGAAGAAGTGCAGGCCGATGAAGTCGCCCTGGCGCTCGACGCCTTCGGCGAGGACGGTGATGGGGAGGGTGGAGGTGTTGGAGCACAGCAGGGCGTCGGGGCCGACGATGTGCTCGATCTCCTGGAAGACCTTGTGCTTGAGGGCGGTGTCCTCGAACACGGCCTCGATGACCGCGTCGCAGCCGGCCAGTTCGGCGGGGTCCGCGGTGGGCGTGATGCGGGCGAGCAGCGCGTCCGACTTCTCCCGCGTGGTCCGGCCCCGGGCGACGGCCTTGGCGCACAGCTTCTCGGAGTAGCCCTTGCCCCGGGCTGCGGCCTCGGCGGAGACGTCCTTCAGGACGACGTCGATGCCCACGCGCGCGCACGCGTAGGCGATGCCGGCGCCCATCATCCCGGCGCCCAGGACGGCCACCCTGCGGACCGTGCGCGGCTCGACGCCCTTGGGGCGGCTGAGGCCGGAGTTGACGGCCTGGAGGTCGAAGAAGAACGCCTGGATCATGTTCTTCGACGTCTGTCCGGCGGCCAGTTCGACGAAGTAGCGGGACTCGATGACCTGCGCGGTCTCGAAGTCGACCTGGGCGCCCTCGACGGCCGCGGCGAGGATGTTGCGCGGCGCCGGGTAGGGGGCGCCGTTGGACTCCTTGCGCAGGCTCGCCGGGAAGGCGGGCAGGTTGGCGGCGAAGCGGGGGTTGGCGGGGGTGCCGCCGGGGATGCGGTAGCCGGGCCGGTCCCAGGGCTGCTGCGACTCGGGGTTCGCGTCGATGAAGGCGCGGGCCTTGGCCAGGAGTTCGTCGGGGGTGGCGGCGACCTCGTCGATCAGGCCGTTGTCCAGGGCGCGCCGCGGGCTGTATTGGGTGCCCTTGAGGAGCACCTTGAGGAGGGCGTCGGTGATGCCCAGGAGGCGGACGGTGCGGACGACGCCGCCGCCTCCGGGGAGCAGCCCGAGGGTCACCTCGGGGCAGCCGATCTTCGAGCCGGGGGCGTCGAGGGCGACCCGGTGGTGGCAGGCGAGGGCGAGCTCGTAACCGCCGCCGAGGGCCGCGCCGTTGAGTGCGGCGACGACGGGCTTGCCGAGGGTCTCGATGCGGCGGAGGTTGCGCTTGATCTCCAGGCCGCCGTCGAACAGTTCCCGGGCGGTCTCCGGGGTGACGCGGATCAGGTCGCGGAGGTCGCCGCCGGCGAAGAAGGTCTTCTTGGCGGAGGTGATGATGACGCCCCGGATGGTGTCCTTCTCCGCCTCCAGGCGGTCGGTGACGGCGGCGAGGGAGGTGCGGAAGGCCGCGTTCATGGTGTTCGCGGACTGGTCGGGGTCGTCGAGGACGAGGGTGACGAGGCCGGTGCGGTCCTGTTCCCAGCGGATGGTGGTGCTCTGTGTCATGACGGGGTCTCCGTAGAAGTCTCTGGGCTGCGCTGGGGTGGTCAGACGCGCTCGACGACGGTGGCGATGCCCATGCCGCCGCCCACGCACAGGGTGGCGAGGCCGTAGCGCTTGTCCTGGCGCTCCAGTTCGTCGACGAGCGAGCCGAGGATCATCGCGCCGGTGGCGCCGAGCGGGTGGCCCAGCGCGATGGCGCCGCCGTTGACGTTGATCTTGTCCAGGGACAGGCCCATGTCCCGCGCGAAGCGCAGGACGACCGCCGCGAACGCCTCGTTGATCTCGACGAGGTCGATGTCGTCGATGGTCAGGCCGGCCTTCGCGAGGGCCTTGCGGGTGGCGGGCGCGGGACCGGTGAGCATGATCGTCGGCTCGGACCCGGAGACGGCGGCGGAGACGATCCGCGCGCGCGGGGTGAGCCCGTACCGCTCGCCGACCTCCTTGGAGCCGATCGCGACCAGGGAGGCGCCGTCGACGATGCCGGAGGAGTTGCCCGCGTGGTGGACGTGGTCGATCTTCTCCACCCAGTGGTACTTCTGCAGCGCCACCGCGTCGAAGCCGCCCAGCTCGCCGATGTCGGCGAAGGAGGGCTTCAGCCTGGCCAGGGAGTCGGCGGTGGTGCCGGGGCGCGGGTGCTCGTCGTGGTCGAGGACGACGAGGCCGGCGCGGTCCTTCACCGGGACGACGGAACGGTCGAAGCGGCCCTCCTTCCAGGCCGTCGCCGCCCGTTCCTGCGACAGGGCCGCGTACTCGTCGACGTCGCGCCGGGAGAAGCCCTCGACGGTGGCGATGAGGTCGGCGCTGATGCCCTGCGGCACGAAGTTGACGGCCAGGTTGGTCATCGGGTCGTTGAACCAGGCACCGCCGTCCGAGGCCATCGGCACCCGGGACATGGACTCCACGCCGCCCGCGAGGACCAGGTCCTCCCAGCCCGAACGGACCTTCATTGCGGCCAGGTTGACGGCCTCCAGACCCGAGGCGCAGAAGCGGTTCTCCTGCACGCCCGCCACGGTGTCCGGCAGGCCGGCCGCGAGCGCGGAGATGCGCGCGATGTCGGAGCCCTGGTCGCCCACCGGCCCGACCACGCCGAGCACGATGTCGTCGATCGCGGCCGGGTCGAGGCCGGGGAAGCGGCCGCGGAGCTCGTGGATGAGGCCGACGACGAGGTCGATGGGCTTCGTTCCGTGCAGGGCGCCGTCCGCCTTGCCGCGACCGCGCGGGGTGCGGATCGCGTCGTACACGTACGCTTCGGTGCTCACTGGTAGGCCTTTCGGGGAGGGTGGGCGAGCCGGGCGGGGTCAGTCGCCCTGGTGCGGAAGATCCTTTACGGAACGGACGGGTCCACCGACGCGTTCCCGGGGGTGCTCACGGGAGCGTCCTCGGGGGTCTGCGCGAGGTCCGTCACGAGTCCCGGTATGTCCCAGTCCCGGGCCACCGTGCGCGTGTCGGCGCCGGGTCGCGCGGGCCCGGTGCGGACGGCCGTGGGCGTCGCGGAGAAGCGGGGCGCGGGGGCTGGCTGGGTGATGCCGGCGTGGTCGGTGAAGGTGCCGCGGGCCGCGAGGTGCGGGTGGTGCGGGGCCTCGCGCAGCGACAGCACGGGCGCCACGCACGCGTCGGAGCCTTCGAAGAGCGCCGCCCACTCGTCCCGGGTACGGGCCTTGAAACGGGCGGCGACGGCCTCGCGCAGCTCGCCCCAGCGCGCCCGGTCCTTGCGGGCGTCGCGGAAGTCCCCGAGGCCCAGGAGGTCCACGAACTCGTCGTAGAACTGCGGCTCCAGGGCGCCGACGGCCACATACCCGCCGTCGGCGGTCTCGTAGGTGCCGTAGTACGGGCAGCCGCCGTCGAGGAGGTTGGCGGCGCGCCGGTCCTGCCAGCCGCCGGCCGCGAGCATGCCGTGGATCATCGCGGACAGGTGGGCGGTGCCGTCGACGATGGCCGCGTCGACGACCTGGCCGGTGCCGTGCGCGTGGGCGTGGTGCAGTGCGGCCAGGACGCCGACGACGAGGTAGAGGGAGCCGCCCGCGAAGTCGCCGAGCAGGTTGGCGGGGGCCGGCGGCGGCCGGTCCGGGTCGCCGATCAGGCCGAGGGCGCCGGTGAGGGCGATGTAGGTGACGTCGTGGCCCGCGCGGTGGGCGAGGGGACCTTCCTGGCCCCAGCCGGTCATCCGGCCGTAGACCAGCCGGGGGTTGCGGGCGTGGCAGTCCTCGGGTCCGACGCCCAGCCGCTCGGCCACGCCGGGCCGGTAGCCCTCGACGAGGACGTCGGCGCGGGCGGCGAGGTCGAGCACGCGCGCGGGGCCGTCGGGCGACTTGAGGTCGACGATCACCGAGCGCTTGTTGCGGTTGGTGACGTCGTGGGCCGGGTCGACGGCGAGGGAGGAGCCGCCGGGGCGGTCCACGCGGACGACGTCGGCGCCCAGGTCGGCCAGGAGCATGGCGGCGAAGGGTGCGGGGCCGAGCCCGGCGAGTTCCACCACGCGCACGCCGGTCAGCGGGCCGTGGCCGTCCGTCCGTGCCGTTGCCATCCGACTCCCTCGCCGTGACCCGACCGATGTGACATCAGTGATGCTAGGAACGCGTTCCAGTGGGCACAAGAGTCGAACGAGCAAGCGCTTAGCCACTTTGGGGGCACCTGCTGTCGGGCTCCGTACTCCTCACGCTAGCCTCGGCCACCGACAGCGGCACGGGCTGCGCGGCAAAGGGGTGTCATGAGCAGGCTGAAAAGGTCGGACCGTCCGTACGACATCGTGCTCTTCGGGGCCACGGGCTTCGCGGGAACGCTCACCGCGCGGTACCTCGCCGCCCACGCGCCCGCCGGGCTGCGCTGGGCGATCGCCGGCCGGGGCGTGGAGAAGCTGGAGCGGCTGCGCGAACGGCTCGGCGTGGACGTCGGGGTGCTGCGGGCCGACGTCCGCGACCCGGCGTCGCTGCGCGCCCTCGCGGAGCACGCGCGCGTGGTCGCCACGACCGTGGGCCCCTATGTGGCGCACGGCGAGGAGATCGTCGCCGCCTGCGCGGACACCGGCGCCGACTGTCTCGACCTCAGCGGTGAGCCGGAGTTCGTGGACCTGATGTACGTCCGGCACGACGCACGCGCGCGGGAGACGGGTGCGCGCCTGGTCCACGCGTGCGGCTTCGACTCCGTCCCGCACGACCTGGGCGTGTACTTCACCGTCCGGCAGCTTCCGCAGGGCGTGCCCCTGACCGTGGACGGCTTCGTGACCGCCGACGCCGCCTTCTCGGGCGGCACCTTCGCCTCCGCGCTGGGCCAGTTCGCGCGCGGCCGTCAGATGGTGGCCGCCGCGCGGGAGCGCGGGCGGCACGAACCGCGCCTGATGGGCCGCCGCGCCGCCGCGCCGGTGGGCGCGCCCCGGTTCGCCCCGGAGGTCGGCGCGTGGGCGCTGCCGCTGCCGACCATCGACCCGCAGATCGTGCTCCGGTCGGCGCGGGCGCTGGAGCGCTACGGGCCCGACTTCCGCTACCGGCACTACGCGGCCGTACGGCGGCTGCCCGTCGCCGTGGGCGCGGTCGCGGCGGTCGGGACGCTCGTCGCGGCGGCCCAACTGCCGCCCGCCCGGCGCTGGCTGTCGGACCGGCTCAAGCCGGGCGACGGGCCCAGCGCGGAGAAGCGGGCGCGGAGCTGGTTCTCCGTGCGGTTCGTCGGCGAGGGCGGCGGCCGGCGGGTGTGCACCGAGGTCGCGGGCGGCGATCCCGGCTACGACGAGACGGCGAAGATGTTCGCCGAGGCGGCGCTGTCCCTGGCCTGCGACGACCTCCCGCCGACGGCGGGGCAGGTCACGACGGCGGTGGCGATGGGCGACGCGCTGACCGAGCGGCTGATCCGCGCGGGCATCCGGTTCCGGGTCGCGGCGAGCCGCTGAACGGGCCCTACGGCTGAACCGGCCCTACAGGGGCCACTGCACGACCGTGTAGATCATCCCGACGATCCAGCCCAGCCCCGCCAGGACGGCGAGGATCAGAGCGGCGTTCACGGCACGCTCGACGGGGCGGTGGGGGTCGGCGGGGGGCTTCGGGGCACGGTGGGTGGCCATTCGGTGCGTGGTCATGCGGGCCAGCCTGCCGGGCGCGGGGCCGGCCGCACATCCGTACGGGTACTCAGACGACGTACTCAGACGCCCGCGCCTCGCCCGCCCCGCCGGCCCCGCCCGTGTCCTCTGCCCTCTGTCCTTGATTTGAGACTTTCCGCGCCGCTCACCCGGCCCCTGCCCGGCGCCTCCGCTCCAAAGTGCCAACGAGCACTTCAATGAAACGATTGAAGTGCTTGATCTGCTTGATCTGCACGGTCGGAGCGAAAGGGGAGCAGTGTGAAGTTCGTTCTCGAGGTCACGGTGGACGAGGGTGCGGCGGCCCAGGATCCGGTGGGTGAGCTGGGGCGCATCCTGCGGTACTGGGGCGGCAACCTGAAGCACTACGCAATGGAGGCCGGGGACGGTTCGGCGATCTACGATTCCGCGTACCAGGAGGTGGGTCAGTGGCGGATCGTCGCCTCCTGAAGCGCCTTCCGGCACAGTGAGTCCGCCCTGCGGGTCGTCTCCGGGAGGCGGAACTCCGGGGTGAGGGCGAGGGTGTGGGCGCAGGCGCCGTCCAGGGTGACGCGGTGGCCGACGGACACGAAGACCGGCTTCACGCCCGCCCTGGTGCGCATCGCCCGCCCCACCTCGTCGTCGCCCGCCAGCAGCGGGGACGTCGCACCGCGCGGGGCGTCCGGGTCGTCGTACGTGAAGGTGAACGGGTTCTTGGCGACGCCGATCGTGGGCAGGCCGGTGAGGACCCCGAGGTGGCTGGCGAGGCCGAAGCGGCGCGGGTGGGCCAGGCCGTAGCCGTCGCAGACGACCAGGCCCGGCGGGCGGGGCAGGGCGTCCAGGGCGGCGAGCACGGTGGGGATCTCCCGGAAGGCGAGCAGCCCGGGCACGTACGGGAAGGAGATCCGCCCGACGGCCGTGGCCTCGGCGACGACCTCGAGGCTCGCCGCGTCCAGCACGACGGCCGCCGCCGCGACGACGTCCCGCTCGTCGTCGTAGGCGACGTCGACCCCCGTGACGTACCCCGTCCCGGGCGGCGGGCCCGGCTCGTCGAGCACCACCCGCGCGCGCAGCGCGTCCTGGACGGCTCGGGCCTCTTCCTCGGTCGCGGGCCAGCCCGCCGGGATGCTTACGGTCGTCATAGTGGGACGAGCGTAGAGCTCCCGCGCGCGGGCCCGCGATCATGTTTCCGGCGGCTCGTCTTTCCGGCGGCTCGTCGGCTCAGTTCTCCAGGCGGGCCACGCGCCCCTGTTCGCCGGCGGCCCAGCAGCCGAGGTCGGGGGCGCAGTCCACGGTGTCGTACGAGCCCGGGTCGACGGTGCGCCAGGTGCGGCCGGCGTCGGTGGTCAGGTCGGTGCCGGTGGGGCCGACCGCGAGGGCGGCGGTGCGGCTGTGCGGGAGCCAGGCGACGCCGGAGCGGTAGGCCGGCGGGGGTGTGGCGGCGGCCCGCCAGGTGCGGCCCGCGTCGCCGGTCGTGGCGGCCGTCTGGGGGGAGGGCTGGTCCGCGCGGTAGTCGCCGCCGACGGCGAGGCCGTGGACGCGGTCGCGGAAGGCGAGGGCGAAGACCCCGCGCGCGGGGTCCCCGGCGGGGATCGGGGCGTCGGTGGCCGTCCAGGTCAGTCCGCGGTCGGACGAGTGCAGCACACGCGCGCGTGCGGCCCCGCCGGTGGCCAGCCAGACGTCCCTGGCCCCGGAGGCGACCAGGCACTGGCCGCTCGCGGCGAAGCCCGCCTCGCCGTCCAGGGCGGCCGGCATGCCCGCGTCGGGCAGCACCTTCCAGGAGCGGCCGCCGTCACTGGTCGACAGGATGCGGAACCTGCCGTCGACCGGGTCGCTCACGGCGAGGCCGTGGCGGCGGTCGAAGAAGGCCAGGCAGTCGTAGAAGGCGTGCGCGTCGGTGTTGCGGAAGGACTCCGTCCAGGTCGCCCCGCCGTCCTCGGTGCGGTAGACGCGGGAGGCCTCGCCCTCACCGATGGCGAGCACCACGGCGCGGCGCGCGTCGAACGCCTCGATGTCCCGGAACTGCAGGTCGGCGGCGCCTGGCGGAGAGACGTTTCGCCAGCTCGCGCCGCCGTCGGCGGTGCGCAGGACGGTGCCCTGGGTGCCGGCCACCCACGCGGTGGCGCGGTCGACCGCCGCGAGGCCACGGAACCGTACGGCGGGGGCGCCGGTGTCCTTGAGGTCCCAGTGCGGGACCGCGGGGCCCGGTGTGTGCGCCTGGGCGGGCAGGGCGGTCAGGACGGCGAGCGCCGCCCCGCAGGCCGCCGCGGCCACTCGGCCGCTCCTGCGTACTGTCCGCACCGCTCGTACCGCCCGTACCGCCCATATCGTCCGTAACGTGCGTCGCGTGTTCCCCAAGCGCCTCATGGCGGGCGAAGCTAGCCCACGACTTTCGATGCCGTCCAGATGGCCGCGATCGCCTCAACCGCCTTGTGGAGCACGGGAGGAGAGCTGAATCACTTCCGCGCATGAAACACGGTGACCGAGGTCACTCGGAATTCGTGCGCACTGATGGGCCGGTTCGGCGTCTCATCCAGTGTCCGGACCCACCGCCCGGAAGTTCGTCCCGCCGTCACGAGGGAGCAAGGCGTTGTCCATCGTCATCGAGCAGCCCGTAGAGGCCCGTCTGGTCGCCGCCGCACCCCGGATGCCGAGCATCCCCGCCACACTGCACTACGACCGGCACGATCCGTTCGCCGTCCGCATGACCTTCCCCGCTCCGGCCACCCTGGAGGGCGTCGAGGTCTGCTGGACCTTCGCCCGTGAGCTGCTGGCCGCGGGGCTGCACGAGGCCGAGGGCCACGGCGACGTCCGCGTCCGCCCCTACGGGTACGACCGCACGGTGCTGGAGTTCCACGCGCCCGAGGGCACCGCCGTCGTGCACGTCCACTCGGCGGACATCCGCCGCTTCCTCGACGCCACCGGCGAGCTGGTGCCCGCCGGCAGCGAGTACCGGCAGCTCGACCTCGACCACGACCTGGCAGAGCTGATGCGGGACGCCTGCTGACCTTTTTTAATCCTTTGACTGTGTCGCCGGCCCCTCCTACCGTCTGACACGGTCCTGTTGTCGCCGATTGGAGAAGGACGTTGCTCGTCTGAGGTTCTGAGACACCGCGCCGCACCCGTGAAGGGGTGGGCGTCGCGTGCGACCTCGGCGTTCGAGCCGTCCTTGCGCAACAGGGCTTTTCCGATGCCCTCGCGCTCCCCGCTCCCGTGGTGGTCGCCGCCTCCCGGTGTCTCGACACGCGTATGCCCCTGACCGCACACGCAACCACGAGGCCCGCTTTGACACGATCCATCACCTGTACCTCCCTCGCCTTCTCCTGGCCCGACGGCACCCCCGTCTTCGAGGGACTCGACGTCGCCTTCGGGCCCGGCCGGACCGGACTGGTCGGCGTCAACGGCTCCGGCAAGTCGACCCTGCTGAAGCTGATCGCCGGAGACCTCACTCCCGCCGACGGCGCCGTGCGCCGCACCGGCGAGGTCGGCCATCTCCCGCAGAACGTCACCCTGGACACGGCGCTCAAGGTCGACGAAGCGCTCGGCATCGCCGCGCAGCGGGCCGCCCTGCACGCCATCGAGGCCGGTGACGCGTCCGAGGCCCACTTCGAGACCGTCGGCGACGACTGGGACGTCGAGGAGCGCGCCCTGGCCACCCTCGGCGAGCTCGGACTCGGCCACATCGACCTGGACCGCACCATCGGCGAGGTGTCGGGCGGCGAGTCCGTCCTGCTGCGGCTGGCCGCACTGCTGCTGCGCCGCCCGGACGTCCTGCTGCTGGACGAGCCGACCAACAACCTCGACCTGTACGCCCGCCGCCGGCTGTACGCGGCCGTCGCGTCCTGGCCGGGCGTGCTGATCGTGGTCAGCCACGACCGGGAACTGCTGGACCTCGTCGACCAGATCGCCGACCTGCGGTCCGGGGAGATCACCTGGTACGGCGGCAACTTCTCCGCGTACGAGGACGCCCTCGTCACCGAGCAGGAGGCCGCCGAGCGCATGGTGCGCGTCGCGGAGTCCGACCTGCGCAAACAAAAGCGCGACCTGACCGACGCCCGGGCCAAGCTGGCCCGGCGCAAGCGGTACGGGCAGAAGATGTCCGACCAGAAACGCGAACCGAAGATCGTCATGGGGGCGCGCAAGCGCGCGGCGCAGGAGTCCGCGGGCAAGCACCGGATCATGCACGAGGAGAAGCTCGCCGAGGCCAGGGAGCGGCTCGACGACGCGGTGGAGGCCGTCCGGGACGACGACGAGATCCGTGTCGACCTGCCGTACACGGCCGTCCCCCCGGGGCGTGACGTGCTCACGCTCCTGGATCTCCGGCTCGCGTACGGCGCGCGCGTGGCGGGCGGCTTCGACCTGCGCGGGCCCGAGCGGGTGGCGCTGGTCGGGCGCAACGGCGCGGGCAAGACGACGCTGCTGCGCACGATCGCCGGGGAGCTGGCGCCGCTGGCGGGCGAGGCGCACGCGCGCGTGCCGCTGCGTTTCCTGCCCCAGCGCCTCGACGTCCTCGACGGCTCGCTCACGGTCGCCGAGAACGTGGCCCGGTTCGCGCCGGCCGCCACGCAGAACCGGATCCGGGCCCGGCTGGCCCGCTTCCTGTTCCGGGGCGCCCGCGCCGACCAGAAGGCGGCCACGCTGTCCGGCGGGGAGCGCTTCCGGGCGACCCTGGCGGCACTGATGCTGGCCGAGCCCGCGCCGCAACTGCTGATGCTGGACGAGCCGACCAACAACCTCGACATGGCCAGCGTCCGCCAGCTCACCACGGCCCTGGAGTCGTACGAGGGCGCGCTGATCGTGGCCAGCCACGACCTGCCGTTCCTGGAGTCGATCGGCATCACCCGGTGGCTGCTGCTGGACGGGGAGCTGCGGGAGACGACGGCGGCGGAGGTGGCCGACCCGCAATAGTCACCGCGGGTTGTTACCGCGGGGTTTTGCCCTCGTGGTCCCGCGCTGCATGATGGCTGACCGGCGCCGCGCCCGGGGCGCCGGTCGTACCACCCGATTCGGAGACCTGGACGTGCCCAGCAAGAAGGCCCTCATACGCCGCCCCAGCCCGCTACTCGCCGAAGGCCTGGTGACGCACGTCGAGCGGGAGAAGGTCGACGTGGGACTCGCCCTGGAGCAGTGGGAGGCGTACGCCGAGGCGCTGCGCGCGCACGGCTGGGAGACCGTCGAGGTCGACCCGGCCGACGACTGCCCGGACTCCGTGTTCGTCGAGGACACGGTGGTCATGTACAAGAACGTCGCCCTGATCGCGCGCTCCGGCGCCGAGTCCCGGCGCGACGAGACCATCGGCGTCGAGGAGGCCGTGGCCCGCCTGGGCTGCTCGGTCAACTGGATCTGGGAGCCGGGCACGCTGGACGGCGGTGACGTGCTCAAGGTCGGCGACACCGTCTACGTCGGCCGGGGCGGGCGGACCAACGCGGCCGGCGTCCAGCAACTGCGGGCCGCCTTCGAACCGCTCGGGGCGCGGGTCGTGGCCGTACCGGTGAGCAAGGTGCTGCACCTGAAGTCGGCGGTCACGGCGCTGCCGGACGGCACGGTGATCGGGCACATCCCCAAGGTGGACCGGCCGTCGCTGTTCCCGCGCTTCCTGTCGGTGCCCGAGGAGTCCGGCTCGCACGTGGTGCTCCTCGGCGGCCCCCAGGTGCTCATGGCGGCCGGCGCGCCGAAGACGGCGGAGCTGCTCGCCGAACTCGGGCTCGAGCCCGTCGTGGTCGACATCGGCGAGTTCGAGAAGCTCGAGGGCTGTGTGACTTGCCTCTCGGTGCGGCTGCGCGGGCTGTACGCCTGAACGGGTGATCGGATCACCTTTTCAGCCCTGGGACCTGCGCATCCAGGAGCTGTCGGCATGGTCCGAATTGCCCAGTGGAGCACGGCTGATCAGCGATCTTTACAGCGTTCTTAACCTACGGCTTCGTAACCTACGGGTTCGTAGCCTACGATCCCGTAAGTTCCGGTTTCGCTCGCCGGACGGTTCCGCTCCGTTTCTCGCCCCTTCTGGAGAACCCGTGACGATCACCACCCCTCACCTCGGCAGCCCCGCCGTCTGGACCGACGCCAAGCTGCTGTACGCGCTGGAGGAAGTGGTCGAGACGGAACTCAACCGGCACCTGAAGGTCACCAAGGACTGGATGCCGCACGAGTACGTGCCGTGGAGCGACGGCCGTAACTTCCCGGGCTTCTTCGAGGACGGCGAGGCCTGGGACAAGGAGCAGTCCAAGGTCACCGAGATCGGCCGGATCGCGCTGGTCGTGAACCTCCTCACCGAGGACAACCTCCCCAGCTACCACCACGAGATCGCCTCGCTCTTCGGCCGCGACGGCGCCTGGGGCACCTGGGTGCACCGCTGGACCGCCGAGGAGGGCCGCCATGGCATCGTCATGCGCGACTACCTCCTCGCCTCGCGCGCGGTGGACCCGGACAAGCTCGAAGCGTTCCGTATGCAGCACATGAGCGAGGGCTTCGAGTCGGACAACCGGCACTCGATGCTGCACTCGGTCGCGTACGTCGCCTTCCAGGAGCTGGCCACCCGCGTCTCGCACCGCAACACCGGGCACCAGTCGGGCGACCCGGTCTGCGACCGCATGCTGGCGCGCATCGCGACCGACGAGAACCTCCACATGGTCTTCTACCGCAACCTCCTGAAGGCCGCGTTCGAGCTGGCCCCCGACCTCACCATGCAGGCCGTGCGCGACGTCCTCGTCAACTTCCGGATGCCCGGTCACGGTATGCCCGGCTTCGAGCGGTTCGCCGCGCAGATGGCGATCGGCGAGGTCTACAACCTGCGCATCCACCACGACGATGTCATCCAGCCCGTGCTGCGCTTCCTCAAGGTCATGGAGATCGACGGTCTCGGCCCCGAGGGACAGAAGGCGCAGGAGGAGATCGGCCTGTACATGGGCGGCCTCGACTCGGAGGCGTCCAAGTTCGACGAGAAGCTGGCGACGCGCAAGGCCCGTATGGCGGCCCGCGCGGCCGGCTGACGGGACGTAGGAACGCAGGACCGCAGGACCCCGCCGACGGCCCGCACCGGGAATCGATTTCCCGGTGCGGGCCGTTCGCGTTCGGACGTGCCCCCGGATCCTGACCGCACCCCCGCGACGCGGTCCTCTGGATTCCCGGGTCGGCGCGACGTCACGGTCGGCTCGACGGTACGGGTCAGGGCGCGGGGCGCCTGATCTGCAGGCGCTCCTTCTCGGACAGGCCGCCCCAGACGCCGAAGCGCTCGTCGTTGGCGAGGGCGTACTCGAGGCAGGCGGGGCGCATCTCGCACATGCCGCAGATGCGCTTCGCCTCCCGCACGGAACTGCCGGGCTCGGGAAAGAAGAAGTCCGCCCCGGTCTGCGCGCACAGCGCTTCCCGCTGCCAGGCGAGGTCGGGTGTGGGCATCGTGTCGGTGTACATGGCGAGAATCGTGCCCGGCGGCGAAAAACGTTCCATCAACGCCGCATATACGTGCCGTGGCGAGGCCCCCGGCCGCCCCGATGACGGCCCGCCCGGCATCGCGACGCACGGCGGCGCGCAGCACGCCCGGCGTGCTCCGGCAGCGATTGTCAGTGGGCGGTGCAAGACTCGGCGGCACAGAGAACGGGACCCTTCAGAGGAGGCCCATGATGCTGACCACCCGCTTCGTGAACGGTGCGCCGAACTGGATCGACGTCGGCACGTCCGACATCGACGGCGCCACTTCCTTCTACAACGCCCTCTTCGGCTGGCGGTTCCAGTCGGCGGGACCCGACGCCGGCGGCTACGGCTTCTTCCAGTTGGACGGGAAGACCGTGGCGGGCGGCATGCAGACGACGCCCGAGCAGGGCCCGCCGTCGTGGACGGTGTACTTCCAGACGCCGGACGCGGAGTCCACGGCCAAGTCCGCCGAACAGGCCCACGGCAGAGTGTTCTTCCCGCCGATGGACGTGATGGGCAAGGGCACGATGGCGGTCCTCGCCGACCAGGCGGGCGCGTCGTTCGGCCTCTGGCAGCCGGCTGTCACCAAGGGCGTGGACGTGGCGAACGCGCCCGGCTCCCTCTGCTGGGTCGAGCTGTACACGCCGGACATCGCCGCGGCGGCCGCCTTCTACGGCGCGACGCTGGGTCTGGAGACCTCGGCCGAGTCCTTCCCCGGCGGCACGTACACCTGCGTCAACCCCGCCGGCGCCGGGGAGGAGTCGATGTTCGGCGGGATCGTCCCGCTGGCCGACGATCCGACGGAGGCCGAGTCGGGGCCGTACTGGCTGCCGTACTTCGAGGTCACCGATGTGGACGCGATCGTCGCCAAAGCGGAGGAACAGGGTGGCGGGGTGCGGATGCCCGCCACCGACGTGGCGACCGTCGGCCGCATCGCCAAGCTCGCCGACCCGTACGGGGCACGCTTCGCGGTGATCAAGAGCGCGCAACAGCAGACGTGAGGCGATGACGGGCGGGCGCCGGCACTGTTTACCGGCACGGGTTACCGGCACCGACCGGGCTAGGCCGAGGTGCGGCGCACCACGGTGGTCGGGAGGACCACACCGCCCGGTGCGTCGTCGGCAGCGGAGTCGGCGGTGTGTCGGTCGAGGCGGCGCAGCAGGAGGCGGGCCATGATCCGGCCCATCTCCTCTATGTCCTGACGGACCGTCGTCAACGGCGGGTCGGTCTGTTCGGCGACGGGCAGCATGTCGTCGAAGCCGACCACCGCGACGTCCTCGGGCACCCGCCGTCCGCGTTCGCGCAGGACGCGCAGGGCGCCCGCGGCGGTGAGGTCGTTGGCGGCGAACACGGCGTCGACGTCGGGGCAGCGGTCGAGGAGTTCGCGCATGGCCCGCTCGCCGCCGCCGGGGGTGAAATCGCTTTCGACGACGAGCCGCGGGTCGGCGTCGCCCATGACCTCCCGGTACCCGTCGAGCCGGTCCGCCGCGGACGTCTGGTCGAGGGGACCGGTGAGGTGCGCGATGCGGGTGCGGCCGAGGCCGGCCAGGAGGCGTACGGCGTCGCGGGCGCCGCCGCGGTTGTCGCTGTCGACGTACACCACGTCCCGCGTGCCGTCGCTCCAGCCGGGGCGCCCGCCGAACACGGTCGGCACACCGGCGCCCTGGATCAGGCCGGGCAGCGGGTCGGCGAGGTGCAGGGAGAAGACCAGGGCCCCGTCGACATGGCCGCCGGCCAGGTAGCGGGCAACCCGGGCGTGGTCGTCGCGGCCCTCGGTGAGCAGCAGCACGAGCTGGTTGTCGCGGGCGGTCAACTCCTTGCTGATACCGCGGAGTTGGAGCGCGAAGAAGGGGTCGGCGAAGACCCGGGTCTCCGGTTCGGCGATGACGACGGCGACAGCGCCGTGCCGCTTCGTCACCAGGCTGCGCGCGGCCTGGTTGGGGACGTACCCGAGCTCGTCCACGGCCCGCCGCACGCGCTCGACGAGCGGTTCCCGGACGCCGTCCCCGCCGTTGACGACCCGTGACACGGTCGCCCGGGAGACCCCGGCCCGCGCGGCCACCGCCTCCAGCGTGGGACGCGACACTGTCTCGGTCACTTCGGAGCTCCTCCTGGCCGGCTGCCGATCAGGATAGCTCCGGGTGAGGGGCACGGGAGGGGTATGGGAGGTGCAGGGGATGCGCGCGGTGAGAGCGCTCTCTGTGCCGGGCCTCAGTGCGCGTGCGGCTCGTACCCGGGGATCGTGCCGTCGGGCTTCTTCACCAGGAACAGTCCGGGGCCGGCGTCACCCAGAAGGGCACCTGGAACGACTACGAGATCAGGGTGGTCGACCAGCACTACTCGGTCTACCGCAACGGCGTGCTGATCAACGAGTTCGACAACACCGGCGGCCAGGAGTTCGTCCCGCCCCGCGCCGACGACCCGGGCACCGACGGGCGGCGCTTCGCCTCCGGTTACGTCGGGCTGCAGGTGCACAGCGCGACGGACGTCGTCTCGTACCGGGACATCCGGATCAAGGAGCTGTAGGCCGCGGAGAGGGCGGAGCGGGCGAAGGAGGGCCGGAGGAAGAGGGCGAAGGAGGCGGCGCCTGCTACGACGGGGGCGTCTCCTTCTTCGCCCGGCTCGGCTGCACCCGCTTGGGCTCGCCCGGCATCTTCGGGTACTCCGGCGGATACGGCAGATCGCCGAGGCCGTGGTCGTGTTCGTCGCGGCGGGCCAGTTCGAGGAGGGCGTCGAGGGAGAAGGCGTGGTCGTCCATGTCGGCGTGCACGTCGCCGAGTCGGGCGTAGCGGGCCGGCATGGTCGCGAGGTCGAAGTCGGCGGGGTGCGCGTCGTCGACCTCCTCCCAGCGCAGCGGCGCCGAGACGGGGGCGTGCGGGCGCGGTCGTACCGAGTAGGCGGAGGCGATCGTGCGGTCCCGGGCGGTCTGGTTGTAGTCGACGAAGATGCGCTCGCCCCGCTCCTCCTTCCACCACTTGGTCGTCACCTGCTGCGGCATCCGCCGTTCCAGCTCCCGGCCGACGGCGATGGCGGCGCGCCGCACCTGGGTGAAGGTCCAGCGGGGTTCGATCGGCACGAAGACGTGCAGGCCGCGACCGCCGGAGGTCTTGGGCCAGCCGCGCAGACCGCCGAACTCGTCGAGGACGGCGCGCAGTTCGTGGGCGGCGCGGATGGCGGCGTCGTAGTCGGTGCCGGGCTGCGGATCGAGGTCTATGCGGAGTTCGTCGGGGCTGTCGACGTCGTCCCGGCGGACCGGCCAGGGGTGGAAGGTGAGGGTGCCGAACTGGGCGGCCCACAGGACGGCCGCCTCCTCCGTGGGGCACATCTCGTCGGCGCTGCGTCCGCTGGGGAAGGTGATGTGGGCGGTCGGGATCCAGTCGGGCATGTTCTTCGGCGCGCGCTTCTGGAAGAAGGACTCGCCGGTCACGCCGTCCGGGTAGCGCTCCAGGGTGGTGGGGCGGTCGCGCAGGGCGCGCAGGATGCCGGGGGCGACCGCCTGGTAGTAGCGGGCGAGGTCCAGCTTGGTGAAGCCGCGCTCCGGGAAGAAGACCTTGTCCGGGCTGGACAGCCGTACCGTCCGCCCGGCCACTTCCAGTTCCACCGCATCGCCCATGCGAGCCACGGTAGACACACCCGTGCCACCTCGCATCAGCTCGCCCCGGGCCCGCACCCGCACCCGGGGCCGGCTCCCACACCGGGCGGTCCGCGCGATCGGCGCGCAGAATCGGAGCATGGATCTGCCGGTGATGCCGCCCGTGAAACCGATGCTCGCCAAGTCGGTCGCGGCGATTCCGCCGGGCATGCAGTACGAGGCGAAGTGGGACGGCTTCCGGGCGATCGTGTTCCGCGACGGGGACGAGGTCGAGCTGGGCAGCCGTACCGGGAAGCCGCTCACCAGGTATTTTCCCGAGCTGGTGGCGGCGTTGCGGGAGCGGGTGCCGGAGCGCTGTGTGCTGGACGGCGAGATCGTGATCGCGCGGGAGGGCCGGCTCGACTTCGACGCGCTCACCGAGCGCATCCACCCGGCGGACTCCCGGGTGCGCACCCTCGCCGAGCGGACCCCGGCGTCCTTCGTCGCCTTCGACCTCCTCGCGCTCGCCGACAGGTCGCTGCTCGACGTGCCGCTGAGCGACCGGCGGGAGCTGCTGGCCAGGGCGCTGGCCGGGGTCACCCCGCCGGTGCACCTGGCGCCGGCGACGACCGACGTCGAGGTGGCGCGACGCTGGTTCGAGGAGTACGAGGGCGCGGGCCTGGACGGCGTGATCGCCAAGCCGCTCGCCCTGCGCTACCTCCAGGACGAGCGCGCCATGTTCAAGGTCAAGCACGAGCGCACCGCGGACGTCGTCGTCGCCGGGTACCGCTTCCACAAGAGCGGCCCTGTGGTGGGCTCGCTGCTGCTGGGTCTGCACGACGACCGGGGCGTGCTCCAGCACGTCGGGGTGTCCGCCGCGTTCCCGATGAAGCGCCGGGCTGAGCTGGTCGAGGAGCTGGAGCCGCTGCGCCTGGCGGATACGGCGGGCCATCCGTGGGCGGCCTGGTCGGACGAGGCCGCGCACGAGACGGCGCGGCTGCCCGGGGCGCCGAGCCGCTGGTCGGGCAAGAAGGACCTGTCCTGGGTGCCGCTGCGGCCCGAGCGGGTGGCCGAGGTGGCGTACGACCACATGGAGAACGGGGCTCGGTTCCGGCACACCGCCCGTTTCCGCCGCTGGCGCCCGGACCGCACCCCGGAGAGCTGCACGTACGCGCAGTTGGAGGAGCCGGTGCGCTACGACCTGTCGGAGATCCTCGGGTCGCCGCCCGGGAAGCACTGACGCACGGCGTCGTCCGACACGGAACAGGGGAACAGGGCGAAACTGGACAGAACAGGACGGACAGCGGAACAGGGGTGACCAGGATGGTCACAAGCCGGTCGAGTCGGTCGAGTCGTCCGAGAGATGCGAGACGCACGAGAGGCACGAGACGTACGGCCCGCGCGTGGCGCGCGGCGCGCACCGCGCGTACGGGATGCTCCGCGGCCGCCGCCTCCCTGCTCGCCGCCGCCCTGGCGGTCGCCCTCGCGGCCGGCTGCACGTCGAGCGGTGAGCCGTCGACGCACGACGACAGCCGTAGCGCGTCGCAGCATCCCCGGCCGAGCGGTACCAGTCCCACCGCCGTCGCCGGCTCCGTGCTCGCCGTGAAGATCGACAACGCGCCCGACGCCCGGCCGCAGACCGGCCTCGACTCCGCGGACGTCGTGTACGCGGAGCAGGTCGAGGGCGGGCTGAGCCGGCTGATGGCCGTGTACGCGACCAGCCTGCCGAAGGCCGTCGGTCCGGTGCGCAGCGCCCGCGAGTCCGATCTGGAGCTGCTGCGCCAGTTCGAGCAGCCGGTGCTGGCGTTCTCCGGGGCGCAGGGCAAGCTGCTGCCGCTGATCGACCGGGCGCCGCTGGACGCCGTCACGCCCGAGAAGGCGTCCGGCGCCTACTACCGCGGCACGGACCAGGCCGCGCCGCACAACCTCTACCTGCGCCCGGGCCGGCTGCTGCCCTCCGCGCCGGGCGCCGCCGCGTTGACCACGGGTTTCCGCTACGGCGCCGCGCCCGCCGGCGGCCGGGCGGAGACCTCGTACACCGTGCGCTACCCGGCGGCCCGCTTCACCTTCGCCTGGTCCGGTAGCCGGGCCCGCTGGCTGCTCTCGACGGACGGTACGCCGACGGTGACGTCCGACGGGCAGCGGGTGGCGCCGGCCACGGTGGTCGTGCAGTACGTGAAGGTGCGCGCGTCCGGCTTCCATGACTTCCTCGGCAACAACACGCCGTACACCGAGACGGTGGGCGCGGGGAAGGCGGAGGTGCTGCGCGACGGGCGCGTCTTCGACGTGAACTGGCGGCGGCCGACGGCCACGGACGGCACCGACTTCACCGCCGCCGACGGCACACCGGTCGGCTTCGCCCGGGGCCAGGTGTGGGTGGTGCTCGCGACGGCGCCCTGATCAGGGCTGGGTGACCAGGGGATCCCCGGGGTTGCGCAGCCCCTCGGCCGCGTCCGAGACGCGCTGGATGAGTTCGAGGAACAGGGTCTGTTCGGCGGCCGAGAGCGGGGACAGGAAGACCTGGTTCATGCGAGCCGTGCGCACGGTCAGCTTGCGGTGGGTGCGCACCCCGTCGTCCGTGAGGCCGAGCAGGAAACGGCGGCCGTCCTGCGGGTCGCGGACCTTGTCGAGGAGCCCCCGGCGGATGAGCCTGCTGATCACCTCCGCGACGGTGGAACGGTCGAGCCCGACCCGCTCCCCCACCGTGCGCTGGTCGAGCCCCGGCTCGGCGACGAGCGCGTTGAGGACCGCGAACTGCGGCGAGGTGATCTCCTCGGAGACCATCGTGTTCCACAACAGGTAGTGCGCCTGCTGCAGCCGCCGGGCCAGGTGCCCGGGGTGGCTGGTGAGGTCCACCGCCGCCATGTGCGCTCCCGAGGTCGTCGTCATGTTCGTACGTGTACTGAACGATACTCGTCCCTTGACGCCACCCCCGTCCAGTGGCAGCGTGTGGGAAACGTCGCCGAAATGCTCAGTGCCCTGACTAATTTCCCTGGCTGATTTCCTGGCTGATCGCCCTGACTGATCGCCTGCCTGATCGGCTCGGACGAGATGGAGCTTCCCCGATGGACAAAGTGGTCCTCACCGCCGCCGAGGCGGTGGCCGATGTGCCCGACGGCGCCACGCTCGCCGTCGGCGGCTTCGGACTGAGCGGTGTGCCGAACGTGCTGATCCAGGCTCTCTACGAGCGGGGGGTGAGCGGTCTCGGCGTCGTCTCCAACAACTGCGGGGCGATGGAGTCGGGCCTCGCGGTCCTGCTCGCCGCCGGGCGGATCGCCCGCGTGACCGGTTCCTACATCGGCGCGAACAAGGAGTTCGCCCGCCAGTACCTGGGCGGTGAGCTCGAGGTCGAGATGATCCCGCAGGGCACGCTGGCCGAGCGGCTGCGGGCAGGCGGCGCCGGCATCCCCGCCTTCTACACCCCCGCGGGCGTCGGCACGCAGGTCGCCGAGGGCGGGCTGCCGTGGCGTTACGACGGTGAGGGCGGCGTCGCGCTGGCCTCGCCGCCGAAGGAGGTCCGGGAGTTCGACGGCGTGGAGTATGTGCTTGAGCACGGTATCCGCACCGACTTCGCGCTGGTCAGGGCGGCGAAGGGCGACCGGCACGGCAACCTGGTCTTCAACAAGTCGTCCCGGAACTTCAACCCCCTCTCCGCGATGGCCGGGAGGATCACGATCGCCGAGGTGGAGGAGCTGGTCGAGCCCGGCGAGATCGACCCGGACGCGGTGCATCTGCCGGGCATCTTCGTGCAGCGCGTGATCGCGCTGACCCCGCGGCAGGCGGCGGACAAGAAGATCGAGCAGCGGACGGTCTCCGCCGCGACGACCGAGGGAACGGCGACCGAGGGAACGGTGAGCGAGTGATGGGCTGGACACGCGAGGAGATGGCCGCCCGCGCCGCGCGCGAGCTTCAGGACGGTCAGTACGTCAACCTGGGCATCGGGCTGCCGACGCTCATCCCCAACTACCTCCCCTCCGACGTCGAAGTGGTGCTGGAGAGCGAGAACGGCATCCTGGGCACCGGCCCCTACCCCACCGAGGACGCCGTCGACCCGGACCTGATCAACGCCGGCAAGGAGACCGTGACGGTCCTGCCGGGCGCGTCCTTCTTCGACTCGGCGCTCTCCTTCGGCATGATCCGCGGCGGTCACATCGACGTCGCCGTGCTCGGCGCGATGCAGGTCTCCGAGCGCGGCGACCTGGCGAACTGGGCGATCCCCGGCAAGCTGATCACCGGGATCGGCGGGGCGATGGACCTGGTGCACGGCGCCCGTACGGTCATCGTCGTCATGACCCACACCGCCAAGGACGGCAGCCCCAAGATCCTCACCGACTGCGCGCTGCCGCTGACCGGGAAGGCGTGCGTGAACCGGATCATCACCGACCTCGGAGTCCTCGACGTCACCGAGGAGGGTCTGCTGCTGGTGGAGACCGCGCCGGGCGTCACCGTCGAGGAGATCGTGGCGAAGACCGCAGCCAAGGTCCGCGTCGCCGAGGAGGTCCAGTCATGAGCAACGGGCTCAGGACCGTGTACGTCGTCGACGCCGTCCGCACCCCGATCGGCCGCTACAACGGCGCGCTGGCCTCGGTGCGCCCGGACGACCTCGCCGCGCACGCCATCCGTGAACTCCTCGCCCGTACGCCCGCGTTGGACCCCTCGCGGGTCGAGGACGTGTACTTCGGCAACGCCAACGGGGCCGGCGAGGAGAACCGCAACGTCGGCCGGATGGGCGCGCTGCTGGCGGGGCTGCCCACCTCCGTGCCGGGGGTCACCGTCAACCGGCTGTGCGCCTCCGGTCTGGAGGCGGTCATCCAGGCGGCCCGCGCCATCGCGGTCGGCGACGCTTCCGTCGCCGTCGCCGGTGGTGTCGAGTCGATGACCCGCGCACCGTATGTGCTGCCGAAGTCGGACCGGGCGTTCCCGGCCGGGCCCGCCGAGCTGTACTCGACCACGCTGGGCTGGCGGATGGTCAACCCGGGGATGGACCCCCAGTGGACGATCCCGCTGGGCGAGTCCGCCGAACTCATCGCCGACAAGCACAAGATCAGCCGTGTACAGCAGGACGAGTTCGCGCTGTCCAGTCACCTCAAGGCCGCCGCCGCCCAGGAGGCGGGTCTGTTCGACGCCGAGCTCGCGCCCGTGTCGATCCCGCGCCGCAAGGGCGACCCGGTCGTGTTCGGCGCCGACGAGTGCGTACGGCCGGACGCCTCGCTGGAGGCGATGGCGCGGCTCAAGCCGTCGTTCCGGAGCGAGGACGGGACGGTGACGGCGGGCAACGCGTCGCCGCTGAACGACGGCGCCGCCGCGCTGCTCCTCGTGGACGAGGAGGGGTTGAAGGCCACCGGGCGCGAGCCGCTCGCCCGCGTCGGGGCCAGCGGGGTGTCGGCGATCGACCCGCACTACTTCGGGCTCGCCCCCGTCGAGGCCGTCAACCGCGCACTCGCCAAGGCGGGCAAGGGATTTGACGACCTGTCAGTTCTCGAACTGAACGAGGCGTTCGCCGCCCAGGTGCTCGGCTGTGTGGCCGAGTGGCCCGAGTTCGACCCGGCGGTCCTCAACCCGCAGGGCGGCGCGATCGCCCTCGGTCACCCGCTCGGCGCCTCCGGAGCCCGGCTCGCCGGCACGGTCGCCCACCAGCTCGCCCGGCGGGGCGGCGGCGTCGGCGTCGCCACCCTCTGCATCGGTGTGGGCCAGGGCCTCGCCCTCGTCCTCGAACGATGAGTCGAACGATAAGACACCCAGGAATCACCATGCCTCTCACGCAAGCCGACATCGACCAGGAGATCGCGGCCGAGCACGCCGCGTACGAGAAGCGGCTCGCCGACGGCGCGCCCGTCGAGCACCAGCCGCGCCGCGACTACGCGCCGTACCGGTCCTCCGTGCTGCGCCACCCGCGGCAGCCGCCGGTCGCGATCGACGTCAGCAAGGACCCGGAGCTGGTGGAGCTAGCCTCCCCCGCCTTCGGCGAGCGGGACATCACCGAGATCGACAACGACCTCACCCGCCAGCACGACGGCGAGCCGATCGGCGAACGGATCACGGTGTCCGGCCGGTTGCTGGACCGCGACGGGCGTCCGCTGCGCGGTCAGCTCGTCGAGATCTGGCAGGCCAACTCGGCCGGCCGCTACTCACATCAGCGCGAGCAGCACGACGCCCCGCTGGACCCGAACTTCACGGGCGTCGGCCGCACCCTGACCGACGACAGCGGTTTCTACCGGTTCACCACCGTCCAGCCGGGCCCCTACCCGTGGCGTCAGCACGTCAACGCCTGGCGGCCGGCCCACATCCACTTCTCGCTGTTCGGCACGGCGTTCACGCAGCGGCTCGTGACGCAGATGTACTTCCCGAGCGACCCGCTGTTCCCGTACGACCCGATCATCCAGTCGGTGACGGACGACGCGGCCCGCCAGCGGCTGGTCGCGACCTACGACCACAGCCTGTCGGTGCCGGAGTTCTCGATGGGCTACCACTGGGACATCGTGCTCGACGGGCCGCAGGCCACCTGGATCGAAGAAGGGCGCTGACCAGCCATGACGAAGATCGACACGAGCCGTCCGGAGACCGTGCTGCCCACTCCGTCGCACACGGTCGGCCCCTTCTACGGCCACGCCCTGCCGTTCCCCGGCGGCGGCGACATCGCCCCGGTCGGCCACCCGGACACGATCACGCTCCAGGGATATGTGTACGACGGTGAGGGCAACCCGCTGCCCGACGCGTTCCTGGAGCTGTGGGGCGCGGACCCCGAGGGCAATCTGCCGCAGGTCGACGGCTCGATGCGGCGCGATCCGTCGAGCGGCGGCTTCCTCGGCCGCAACGGCGTCGAGTTCACGGGCTGGGGGCGCGTCCAGACGGACGCCAACGGGCACTGGTCGGCGCGGACGCTGCGGCCGGGCGCGCGCGGGCGCAGCGCCCCGTACCTGAGTGTGTGCGTGTTCGCGCGCGGGCTCCTGGTCCACCTGTTCACCCGGATCTACCTGCCCGGCGACGAGGCCGCGCTGGCCGCCGACCCGCTGCTGGCGCGAGTGGACCCGGCGCGGCGCGGCACGCTGATCGCCGCGGACGGCCCGCTGGGCGCCTACCGTTTCGACATCCGCCTTCAGGGCGAAGGCGAGACGGTCTTCCTGGAGTTCCAGTGACAGTTGCCCAGCCCGAGTCCGGTCTGCTCTCCCCGGGGTGGACCGGCTCCCCCGCCGCCTCCGCCACCGGCGACGGCGCCTACCTGCGGGCGCTGCTCGACGCGGAGGCCGCGCTGACCCGCGCCCAGGAGACGCTGGGGCTGGCCCCGGCGGGGGCCGGCGCGGCGGTCACCTCGGCGGCCGCCGGCGGCTTCGACGTGCGTTCCCTCGCGGAACGCGCCCGTGGCGGCGGTAATCCGGTGATCCCGCTGGTCGCCGACCTGACGAAGGCGGTCGGCGGGGAGTACGGCCCGTACGTCCACCGGGGCGCGACCAGCCAGGACATCATGGACACGGCGACGATGCTGGTCGCGGTGCGGGCGCTCGGCCTCGTCCTGGCCGACCTCGACCGCACCCAGCGCGCGCTGGCCCGGCTCGCCGCCGAGCACCGCGACACACCGATGCCGGGCCGGACGCTCACCCAGCACGCCGTACCGACGGCCTTCGGGCTGAAGGCGGCCGGCTGGCGGTCGCTGGTGCTGGACGCCCGGGACCGGGTGACGGCCGTACGGGACGCGCTGCCCGCCCAACTCGGCGGCGCGGCCGGGACGTTGGCCGCCTTCACCGCGTACGGAGCCTCCGACGCGACCGCGCTGCCCGCCGCGTACGCCCTCGAACTCGGGCTGCGCGCACCGCGGTTGCCGTGGCACACCCTGAGGACGCCGATCGCCGACCTGGCCGGCTGCCTGGCCTTCACGGCGGGCGCCCTGGGGAAGCTCGCGGCGGACGTCCTCACCCTGGCCCGCACCGAGATCGCCGAGGTGGCGGAGGGCAGCGGGGGCGGCTCCTCGGCCATGCCGCACAAGGCCAACCCGGTACGGTCCACGCTGATCGCGGCCGCCGCCCGACGCGCCCCGCAGCTCGCGGCCACGCTGTACGGATCCCTGGCGGCGGAGGACGAGCGGCCCGCCGGGGCCTGGCACGCCGAGTGGGAGCCCTTGCGGGACCTGCTGCGGCTGACCGGCGGGGCCGCCCGGGACGCGGCCGAACTGACCGAGGGGCTGCGGGTGGACGCGGACGCTATGCGCGCGCATCTCGGCCTCACCCACGGACTGATCGTCTCCGAGCGGCTGTCCGCCGAACTGTCCGCCGTACTCGGCCGGTCCCGCGCCCGGGAACTCCTCACCGAACTCGCCCGGCGCGCCTACACCGAGAACCGTCCGCTGGCCGAACTCCTGGCCGAGCAGCCGGACTTGAAGAACGTCGACGTCGTGGACCTCGACGACCTCACCGACCCCGCCCGCTACACGGGCTCCGCCGGAGCCCTCACCGACCGTGCGCTGGAGCGACGTTGACCGAGAAGCTGCTCAACCACCGAGCCGAGGGGCCGACTTCCGCTCCCCCGCTGCTGCTCGGCCCCTCGCTGGGCACCTCGTACGCCCTGTGGGACAAGGTCGCGCCGGAACTGTCCAGCACGCACCGGGTGGTCCGCTGGGACCTGCCGGGGCACGGGGGTTCGGCGGCCGACCTGATCGGTCCCGGGGCCACCATCGGCGACATCGCGGGCCTGGTGCTGGCGCTCGCCGACTCCCTGGGCCTGGAGCGGTTCGCGTACGCGGGCGTGTCCCTGGGCGGCGCGGTGGGCCTGCACCTGGCGCTGCACCACCCCGAGCGGGTCTCGTCGCTGGCGATGATCTGCTCCTCGTCCCACTTCAACGGGACGAAGCCGTGGGAAGAACGGGCCGCGCTGGTGCGCCGGGAGGGGCTGGCGGGGCTCGCCGAGAACGCGAACGCCCGTTGGTTCACGCCCGGGTTCACGGTGCCGGAGCTGATCGCCGACCACCGCGACGCCGACCCGGCGGCCTACGCCGCGTGCTGTGACGCGCTGGGCGCGTTCGACCTGCGGGAGCGGCTGCCGGAGATCACCGTACGGACGCTGCTGATCGCCGGGCGGCACGATCCGGCGACGCCGCCCTCGCATCTGCGGGAGATCGCCGACGCGGTGCCGGACGCGGCGCTGGTCGAGCTTCCGGGTGCCTCGCACCTCGCGCCCGCCCAGTGTCCCGAGGCCGTGCTGACCGTGCTGCGCGCCCATCTCGACGGCGGGGCGAAGCGGGGCATGGAAGTGCGCCGCGAGGTGCTCGGGAACGCGCACGTGGACCGGGCACAGGCCGGGCAGGACGCGTTCACGGCGCGCTACCAGGACTTCATCTCGCGCTATGCCTGGGGCGAGATCTGGACCGACCCGACCCTCAGCCGCCGCGAGCGCAGCATGATCACCCTGACCGCGCTGGTGGCCCACGGCCACTACGACGAACTGGCCATGCACGTGCGGGCGGCCCGCCGCAACGGGCTCATGCCCGAGGAGATCGGCGCCGTCCTGCTCCAGACGGCCGTCTACTGCGGCGTCCCGGCGGCGAACTCGGCGTTCGCGACGGCCCAGCGGGTGCTGGCGGAGGAGGACGGGACCGGCTGAGGGCGGCTCGGCCGTCACCGCTAGCTCCTCTTGCCGCTACCTCCGGGTCTGTCCGGGGACCAGCCCCACCTGCGGTGCGCCCAGCCCTTGCAGGGCCAGTTGCGCCTTGTCCACCAGGCCGTCCGCGCCGCAGGAGCGGGCCAGTGTCAGGCCCCGGCCGAGTTCGGACGCCGAGCGCGAGAGGATGCCGAACTCGACGCGGGCGGCGGCGTGTTCGTACTGGCAGGGTGAGGACTCCAGGTAGGTGACCGCCTGTTGGGCGAGCCGGACCGCGCGCTGGCCGGTCTCCAGGGCGGCGGCGCAGCGCAGGGCCTCGCCGATCGCGGTGTCGGTGCCGAAGCGTTCGGCCTGGCGGCGGGCCTCCAGAGCGAGCCGGTTCGCGCGGTCCGGGTCCTCGACGGCCAGCGCCCGGGCGAGTTCGACGGCCCAGGGGACCATCACCGGATTGAGGTGGCCGCGGGCGGTGGCGGCCTTCTCGGCCGCCTCCAGCTCGTTGACGCCGTCCTTGACGCGGCCGACGGCCAGCAGCAGCCGGCCGCGCACGGTACGGGGTTCGGGCAGCACGATCGTCGACGGGTACGGCGGGACGAAGCCGTACTGCTGCGCCGTCTCCCAGGCCTCGGCGACATGGCCGCGGACCAGCAGCGTGTCGACGAGGTTGCAGGTCGCCGACCAGTACACGGGCAGGCCGCGGCCGACGCGTTCGGCCAGGCGCAGGGACTCCCTGAGGGACTCCTCGGCCTCCTTCAGCCGGCCCCGGCGGCGCAGGCCGACGCCGAGGTAGGCGTGGGCCAGGGCGAGGTGGCCGCCGCTCCAGCCGGCGGAGACATAGGCGCGCAGGGCTTCGTTGAAGAGGGCGTCGGCGCGGTCGAGCCGGTCGGTGTAGGCGTAGGTGCCGGCCAGCATCATCAGCAGCTCCATGCCCCACTCCTGGTCGGTCCAGCCGAGCCCGGGGGCGAGGCCGCCGTTGACGAGGGCGCGGTCGCAGAACTCGACGACCTCCTCGGCGTTCTCGCCGTGGGTCGCCGCGTCGAAGCCGCGCAGGATGAGCAGGGCGCGTTCGGCGTTGTCGCGGCCGGTGCAGGTCTCGGCGAGCGCGGCGAGTTTCTCGGAGCGGCGCGGGGAGGCCGCCTCGCCCGCGTGGACGCCCTCCCACATGAACTGCACGGCCTGCAGCCGCAGTCGGGCGGGTCCGGGTGCCTGCCGGGCGGACTCCGCCTCGATGGTGCGGACGGCCTCCTCCAACTGGTCGTTGTGCAGGAGGGCCTGGGAGAGGCGGTACACGGCGTCGACGCGCTCGGCGCCGTCCAGGCCCGGCATGGCGAGTGCCGTGCGCAGGTGGTCGATGGTCTTGGCGGGGGCGGTGAGGAGGGTCGCGCAGCCCAGCTCGTAGAGCACGTACGCGTGGACGTCGAGGTCGGGCGGTTCCCGCAGCGCCCGCTCCAGGCAGCGGCGGGCGCCGTCCGGGGCGCCGACCGCGAGGTGTTCGCGGGCGGCCTCGCGCAACTGCTCGACGAGTTCCTCGTCGCCCTCCTCGTGCACCTGGAGCAGGTGCCGGGAGGCTGCCGCGAGGCCCTTGCCGGCGTCGGTGACGACCTGGGCGGCGATGCCGTGCATCGCGGTGCGCATGCCGCTGGGGATGGAGTCGTAGACGGCGGAGGCGATCAGCGGGTGGACGAACTCCAGGTCGCCGTCCTCCAGGGGGACGGTCCCGGGGCCGGGTTCGGTGAGGATGCGGGCGTTGCGCAGCAGTTCGGCGCAGCGCACCGCCTCCTCCCGGCCGAGACCGGCGAGCCGGGCGGCCTGGGCGACGGAGATGTCGGCGCCGAGGATCGCGGCCGCCATGGCGAACTTGGTGGCCTCGACGCCCAGTTTCTCCAGGCGGTCGACGAGGCCGTTGCCGCGGGCCGCGCGGTTCAGGGGGCGCAGTTCGGCGGCCGAGGACTCGCTCGGCCGCAGTTCGCTGTCGCGGACCTTGGCGAGGAGTTCGACGGTCTCGTAGGGGTTGCCGTCGGTGACGGCCCACACCTCGCGGCAGAACGCGGCGTCGGCGTGCGCGCCGAGGGTGGCGCGGGTGAGGCCTGCGACCGCGGCCGGGGTCAGGGCGCTGAGGCTGGTGACGGCGCGGCCCGCGGCCTCGTCGACGGCGTCGACGGCGTCGAGGTGGTGGGCGGCGTCGCCCTTGACCTCGCCGGGCCTGCGGGCCACGACGACGAGGACGGAGAGTTCCTCGAGGCGCTCGACGAACGCGGCGAGCCAGCGCAGGGTCTCCTGGTCGGCCCAGTGCGCGTCGTCGACGAGCATCACGAGCGGGTAGTCCCGCCTGGCCAGCCGGGTCACGGCGACGACCAGGCCGTCGCACACGCCCTGCGGGTCGGCGTGGCCCTCGCCGGGTTCCGCCACACCGAGGGCGGGGCCCGCGATGTCGAACCAGTCGCCGAGGTACTCGCGGACCTCCTCCGGGTGCAGGGACAGCAGCGCGGGCTGGAGCAGTTGCCGTACCACGTTGAAGGGGACGGACCGCAGTGTCTCGCCGCCGCGGGCCGACCACACCGTGCAGCCGCGGGCCTCGGCGATACGGCGTGTCTCGGCCAACAGTGCGGTCTTGCCGAACCCCGCCTCACCCCGGAGCACTAACAGATGACCCGAGGAAGACCGGTCGGCGCACAGCGTCTCCACCGCCTCCGCGATGGTGGCGACCTCCGCCTCGCGCTCCCACAGGGAAGCCGAGGCGGCCGCCGCCGGCCTGACCTTCGTCATCCCGCTACCTCCCCAAGTCGCCCGAACGACGTACAGACCTCGAGCGTAGCCGCCTCGGGGCCGAAGCGGAGGGCGGTCCGGGCAGGTACCGCCTCGACGGGTGACGGGGAACGGACCGGGATGCCCCGGCGGGCCTGCGGAAGTGGTCTCCTGGTGTCAACGGCGAGTGACGCGCGTCGAATTGACGTCGAATTCACGCCAGCCGGGCGGTAGGTCGGTCGGAGCCGATTTCAAAAGAGTGCCCGCCCTCTCATCCGGCTTTCACCGACGCCTCATACGGTGGGGGCATGACGCAGGTGACTCCTCCCGGGTGGTATCCCGACCCGGGGCAGACAAGTGACGGTCCCACCACCGAACGCTGGTGGGACGGCAAGGCATGGACGGACCAGACCCGCGCCGCGGGTACGGCCGCCGTATGGGGTCCGCCGGCGCAGACCCCGGCCGGCGGGGCGTATCCGGCGCACCCGGGATATCCGGACTACCCCGGCTATCCGGGACACCCCGGGGCTCCGCCGGGCGCGGGCCGGCGGCGCGGGCTGCGGACGGGCATAGCCGTCGCCGCGGCCGTCGCGGTCCTGGCCAGCATCGGGGTCGGCGTGTACGCGCTGGCCAAGGACGACGGCTCGGGCGGCGGCGGCACGGCCCAGGGGCCGGGCGGGCAGGGCGGCTCGGGCGGCGGCTCGGGCGGGTCCGGTGGCTCCGGCGGTTCGGGGGGATCGGGCGGTTCCGGCGGTTCGGGCGGGGCCTCTCCCTCGCCCGACGAGTCCGAGGCGCCGAAGATCAAGAGCGGTGCGGTGACCGACGCGCTCAACGGGATCAGCATCCCCATCCCGGCCGGCTGGACCGGCCAGCAGATCAGCGTGGGCGCGCAGGTGACCTCCGACTCCTCCTACAAGTGCCCCGGCGACACCTCCAAGACCTGCACCAAGGGGGGCGTGTACTCGGCGCCCGTCGAGGCGCTGGAGACCAAGGGCGACACCGCCGAGCAGGTCGCGAAGGCTGACATATCGGCCAACGCGGAGGATTCCTACGGCGGTACGACGTACGGCGCGATCACCTCGCACCAGGTGCTCGCCTCGAAGGCGGTGACGGTGGCCGGGCAGAAGGGCTACCTGGTGCGCTGGAAGGCGGTCACCAGCAAGGGCGCGGACGGCGTCGTCGAGTCGCTGGCGTTCCCCGCGCCCGCGGACCCCAAGCGGCTGGTGGTGCTCCGCTTCGGCGTGGACGCCGACCAGAGCCTGACGGTCATCGACACCATCACCACCGGTATCAAGGTGTCGACGGGCGGCGGCAGCGGCACGAACGTGTGAGCCGTACGACGACGGCCGGGTGGGGCGCCCCCCGTTCAAGGGGCACCCCACCCGGCCGGGTGTGCGCGCCGCCCCCGTCCCCACGGTGCGGCGCGAGCAGGCCGTCGTTCCGTCATCCCGGGAACGGCGGCCTGGGTCTTCTACGGCGACGGCGACGACGACGACCGTGACGTCGTACCGAGTCCGAGGGCGGGCAGGACGGCGGCCTCCATGAAGCGGACCAGGTAGTCCGGGTCGGCGTACTGCCCGTCGACGACCGGCCGGGCGCGGACCACGCCGAACAACTGCGCCGGGACGTACTCCAGCGCGGGATGGCCGGCGGGGATCTCCCCGCGCTCGACCCCGCGCCGCAGGATGTCCCGCAGCGCCTCGATCTCCGGGTCGATCAGCGCCTCGCGCAGCGCCCGCGCGAGGTCCTCGTCCCCGGTCACGGCGTGGCCGAGGGCCTGCATCAGCTTGCTGTCGTTCGACGACCAGCGGCCCGCGGCCCGCGCGGCCGCGCGCAGGTCGTCGGCGAGTGAACCGGTGTCGATGCCGGCGAGCCGCACCGTGCGGCGCGAGCGCAGCGCGGCCACGACGAACTGGGGCTTGGTCTTCCACTGCCGGTAGAGCGTGGACTTGCTGCAGCGGGTGCTGGCGGCGACGCCCTCCATGGTGACCGCTTCGTATCCGCACTCGCGGATCTGCTCGAGGACGGCGTCGAAGAACTCCCGCTCACGCTCGGGCGTGATCTTGGAGCGGCGCGTTGCGGCGACCGGCTCCGGTCCCTCCGCGGCCTGCGACGTCATCGTCTCTCCCTCTCCGTCTTCCGTGCCCGCTTCCAGTGTGGCGTAAGTCAATCGATACGCCAGTGTACCGATACGAGCGCGTATCGGTACACTGGCGTATCGGTACGCAATCGTATCGATCGATCAGACGCACCACAGTCAGCGAAGGGGCCGGGGGATGAACGCCCGTACCGAGCCTGTAGAAGTGGGGGCGGGCCGATGAACGCGACCCTTGTCGCCGTCGTCCTGTCCCTCTTCTCGGCCGTCGCCTACGCGGCCGCCGCCGTCGCCCAGGAGCGGCTGGCCTCCCGGCATCCCGGCACGGGCCTGGTGCGGCTGCTCGGCAACGGCGCCTGGTGGTGTTCGGTGGCGCTGAACGCCGCCGCCGCGCTGCTGCACGTGGTCGCCCTGAAGTACGGTCCGCTCACCGTGGTGCAGCCGCTCGGGGCGCTCACACTGGTCGCGGCGGTGCCGATGGGCGCGCGGGTCGCTGGGCGCCGGGTGGGCGCCGCCGAGTGGCGGGGCACCGCTCTCACCCTGGCCGGCCTGGCCGCGATCCTGGTCACGGCCTCGGGGCCGGCTCCCGAGGACGTCCTGAGCCTGCCGGAGGCGGTGGCGGTGGCCGGGGCGACGGCGGCGCTGATCGGGCTGCTGGCCCGGCGCGGCGCCAAGCCCGGGCTGCGGCACGCGACGGCGTCCGGCTTCGCCTCCGGGGTGGCCTCGGCGCTCACCCAGACGGTGACCGTGGCCGCGACGGACCGTTCGGGGCCGCTGCTCAGTGCGCAGGTGATCGGGGTGGCGCTGCTGGTCGCGGCGTTCGCGGCGGGCGGGCTGCTGCTGTCGCAGACCGCCTACCGGGGCGGCCTCGGCGCCCCGCTGGCGATGGTGACCCTGGCCAACCCGGTGGCCGCCGCCGCGATCGGCCTCGTGCTCCTGGGCGAACGTCTCCAGGGCGGGGCCGCGGGCGTGCTCCTCGCGCTGGCGGGGGCGGGGCTCGCGGGGCGGGGCGTGGTGCTGCTGTCGCGGGCCGCGCCGGAACCCGATGCCGTCGACGACGAGGAGCACCCCGTGGCGGCGGTGCTGGCCCTGCGGCCGGAGACGGCGTCGGCCGAACCGGCGCTGCTGCCCCGGCCGACGACCGGGCGGCCCGAGCAGCTCACCCCGCTGTAGTCGCTCGTAGTCGCCGTGGAAATGTGACACTTCCCCTGGGAAGTGTCACATTTCCACGGCGGGCATCAGCCCAAACCGCGCGCGTCCTGCTTGAGCGCGGTGTCCACGGTCAGGGCCGTGGCGACGACCAGGCTCAGCAGCGGTTCGGGCAGTTGGTAGTGGATCTGCAGGACGTAGTTGTCCGCGCTGGTGAACATCGTCTTGGCGAGGCCCTCCCAGGTCTTGGTGATCCGGGCGACCTCGTTGTCCGCGTGGTCGACGATCGAGAAGTTCCAGGCGCGCCAGTTCTCCGCCTTGATCGCGCCGACCTTCTGGCCGCCTGCCTCGATGGCGAAGTTGATCTTCCCGATCATGTTCTGCTGGACGATCTCACCGACCGGCTGCCCGTCGGGGCGCGTCACGATGACCCTCGACTTGAAGATCTTCGCGGGCCGGGTCAGCAGCAGCACCGGCTGTCCGTGGGTGTCGCGGATCTCCAGCCGGTGCGTCAGGTACTGATCGAAGCTGGCGACGAAGCGCAGGATCTTGCGCAGCGTGCTCTGCCCGACCTGGACGACCGAGCCGAGCTGGTTGCCCTGCTGGTCCATGACCTTGTACTCGTTGGTCAGCTCTATGAGCTTGGCCTTCTGGTTCACCACCAGCACGGGCTCGCTGAACAGGGTGCCGCCGCCGGGGCCGCTCGGTGCGACCCCGGCCTGCTGCTGCACCTGCTGCTGGACCCGCCCGTCCGGCCCGGCCTGCTGCGGCACCTGCGGCGGCGCCTGCCCCTTGCCGTCGGCGTGCGTGTGCTCGGTCCACTGGGCGCCGTCCCAGTAGCGCAGGGTCTGGGCCGCCCCGTGCGGATCGGCGTACCAACCTGAAGGTGTGTTCGAATGCGTGGTCACCGGCGCACACTATCCCGAAGGAGTCACAAGAAGGTCATTCCGTGACGATCGCCGGGTCGCTCACGCCCGGGTCGCCGTTCTCGACGTGTCCCGCGAACCGCCTGAGGAACGCCGGGTCGGCGGGGGACGTGACGGTGAGGTCGTACCACCGGCGGCTCGCGCGCAGGTCCACGGTGCGCTTGACCACGGCGCCGGGCCGCAGCTTCACGGTCGCGGCCGGCCCGCCGTAGCCGTCGGCCACCTTCAGCTCGACCGTGCCGGAGCCACGGTGGGTGAAGGTCAGTTCGACGCCGTCGCCGACGTGCCGGGCGACCACCTCGGGCCCGGCGGTCTTCCCCGCCTGCTTGAAGGCGCGCAGGAATCCGTTCGGGCCGTGCACGGTCAGGTCGTGCGCGCCGCCCGAGTACGCCGAGTTCCAGGTGTCGGAGACGGTCGCGCCCGCGCCGGTGGTGTAACTCCACGGCCCGTCGGTGCGGTTGCCGGAGGTGACCAGGAAGGCGGCGCCCGCCTCGGCCCCGGAGGCGAAGGTGAGGGTGAGGGTCCCGGCGGCCGGATCCACCGAACCGTCCACGCCGGGCGCGTACTTGAGCGGGCGGGTGAGGCGCGCGCCGCGCTCCTGCTTCGGCAGGACGGGCTTGACCGGCGGGGTGGGCACGTAGTCGGGGTGACGGACCTTGTCCGGGGGCCGGTAACCGGCGGTGTCCGGCAGGACGACCGGCCGGGTGTCCGTACAGGAGAAGTCGAACGCGGCGGTCAGGTCGCCGCAGACCGCCCGCCGCCACGGCGAGATGTTCGGCTCGTGGACACCGAAGCGGCGCTCCATGAACCGGATGACCGAGGTGTGGTCGAGCGTCTCGGAGCAGACGTAACCGCCCTTGCTCCAGGGCGAGATGACGAGCATCGGCACCCGCTGGCCGAGTCCGTAGGGGCCTGCGGTGTGGCCGATGTCGCCCTTGAAGACGTCCGGGCCGACGTCGACCGTGGACCGGCCCTGCGCGGCCGAGGCGGGCGGGAACGGCGGGAGGAGGTGGTCGAAGAAGCCGTCGTTCTCGTCGTAGGTGACGAACAGGGCCGTCTTCGCCCACACCTCCGGGTCGGCGGTCAGTGCGTCGAGGACCTGGGAGACGTACCAAGCACCGTAGTTGGCGGGCCAGTTGGGGTGTTCGGTGAAGGCCTCGGGGGCGACGATCCAGGAGATCTGCGGCAGCTTGCCGCCCTTGACGTCCTGCTTCAGCCGCTCGAAGTAGCCCTCGCCCGTGCGGACATCGGTGCCGGTGCGGGCCTTGTCGTACAGCGGGTCGCCGGGCTTCGCGTTCTGGTACTGCTTGAAGTAGAGGAGCGAGTTGTCGCCGTAGTTGCCCCGGTAGGCGTCCTGGATCCAGCCCCAGCCGCCCTTCGCGTCCAGGCCGTCGCCGACGTCCTGGTAGATCTTCCAGGACACCCCGGCCTGCTCCAGCCGTTCGGGGTACGTCGTCCAGTTGTAGCCGGCCTCGTCGTTGCCGAGAACCGGGCCGCCGCCCTTGCCGTCGTTGCCGGTGTATCCGGTCCACAGGTAGTAGCGGTTGGGGTCGGTGGAGCCGATGAAGGAGCAGTGGTAGGCGTCGCAGACGGTGAAGGCGTCGGCGAGCGCGTAGTGGAAGGGGATGTCCTCACGGGTGAGGTACGCCATCGTGGTGGCGCTCTTCGCAGGCACCCACTTGTCGTACTTGCCCCCGTTGAAGGCGGCGTGGCCGTCGTTCCAGCCGTGCGGGAGGTCCTGGATGAAGGCGAGGCCCAGGTCGTCGGCGTCGGGGTGGAACGGCAGGACGTCCTTGCCGCCGCCGTCCGCCTGATGCCAGACGGACTTTCCGTCGGCCCGGGTCACCGGGCGCGGGTCGCCGAAGCCGCGGACGCCTCTCAGCTTGCCGAAGTAGTGGTCGAAGGAGCGGTTCTCCTGCATCAGGACGACGATGTGCTCGACGTCCTCGATCGACCCCGTGCGGTGGTTCGCGGGCAGCGCGGCGGCGCGCTCGATGGAGCCGGAGAGCGCGGTGAACGCCGTGGTGGCGCCCGCGAGTTGGAGGAAGCGGCGCCGGTTGACTTCGGGCATGGGTGAGGCACCTCTCGTACGGAAGGGTTCGGCCGGCCGGTCTCGTGACGGAATGCGCGCGCAAGGAGTGTGACAAGAGCACCGAACGTGCGGGAAGGGTCGGATGACGCCGATGTGAAAGTCGAAGGTACGGAGGATGTGCGGCGGGCCAAGAGATCGCCAAGCGGCCCCAACAGCCGGGCACTGTACGGGAGTCGGGGCGGGACCGGATGACGGAGGCGGGTGGCGGGTGGCGGGTGGCGGGTGGCGGGTGGCGGGTGGCGGAGCGGAACGGCCGGTATTGCGCCAAACCGTCCGGCGGGAGGCGCGGCGGCGTCCGACCCCGCCCGGCACACCGATCCGCTGCGTCACACCCTCGTCACCGTGCGCTGACGCGGATCTTCCGGCGCGTCCACGGATCCCGCACGCCGCCTCCGCGCGAGACGCACTTCCGGCCGAACGGCGTGCGCGGCACGCCGGGCGGGGCAGACGTCGCTCGCGGGGCCTGCCTAGCCTCCCGGGCCATGCGATCACCTCTGATGAGACGTCTCGGCCTCACCACGATCCTCGCCCTCGTCCTGGCCGTCTTCGGCCTGGCCCCCGGCGCGAGCGCGGCTGCCGCGAAGGCCGAGCTGACGTTCGCCACCGACAGCGCCACCACCACACCCGGCGGCACGGTGAACCTGTCGATGACGATCACCAACAACCACACCTACGACATCTGGTTCGTGTACCAGACGATCGATCCGACGTGGCTGACCACCCAGCGCCCCGACCTCAAGTACGGCTTCACCGGCTGCACCCTGGCCACCGCCGCGGGCGCCACCCCCTGTTCCGGGACCGGCCCCGCCAACCTCGGCGCCAACTACGGCACGACCGTCCCGCCCGGGCAGAGCCGCACGGTCACGCTGACGCTGCAGGTCGCCGCCGACTCCGGCTGCAACGGGAACATCGGTTTCTACTCGTACTTCTACGCCGAGTTCAGCGACAGCACGAACCTCAGCGGCGGGCCGGTCTACACGCCCGAGACGCGCGTGCTCTGCGCCTGACGGTGCGTCACCTGATGATGCGTCAAACAAGCGTTATCAGAACGGAGTAGAACACCGAAACCTTGCCCGGCGGGCCCGATCGGCCCGCCGGTGCGAAGGCGCGCGGACGGAAAAACGCCCAATCTGGTTGCGAAAAAGCACTGTTGGACACTTTAGCTTTCCGTCATGTTTCGCAACATGACCACGAAAGCCACACACAGACCCCATTATGTTGACGCAACAGAAGCGACGACGGCCGGCTTCTGAGGGGGACGCCGGCGTCGCGCAAGGGGGGTGCGCCCGCTCCAGGGAGCGGCGATCACCCCTGCCCGGGGAGGGGACTTCACCGCATGAAGCGGACCACACGTACCACCGTGCTCACGGTGGGCGCGCTCATCGCCGCACTCGGCCTGCCGGCCGGTGCGGCCCAGGCCGACGGCACCACGCCCCGCATCGATCTGCGGGTCCTCGTGGTGAGCGACGGCGGACCGGCCACCGACGCCATCGCGGCCGAACTGGCCGCCGCCGGAACGCCGTTCACGAAGGTCGACCTCACGCAGGCCGGCCGGCCCGTGATCGACTCCGGTTTCCTCGCGGACACCGTCGCGGGCCGGCCGCGCGCCAAGTTCCAGGCGGTCGTGCTGCCCAACGACAACCCGTTCGCGGCCGGCTCCGCCGAGATGACGGCCCTCGCGTCCTACGAGCAGACGTACGCGATCCCCCAGGTCGACGCCTACACCTACGCGCGTCCGGAAGCCGGTCTGCAGTACCCCGTGTACGGCGGCTACTCGGGCAGCCTCGACGGTGTGCAGGCGGCGGTGACCGCGGCCGGGCAGGCGGGCCCCTTCGGCTACCTCGACGGGGCGGTGCCCTTCGAGGACAACGACCCTGCCGTCGGCGAGAGTTACGCCTACCTCTCGACGCCGGCGGCGGGCGCGGACTTCACGTCGTACGTAGACGCACCGATCCCGGGGAGCTCGACGCGGGGCTCGCTGGTGGGCGAGTACAAGCACGACGGGCGGCGCGAACTCGTCGTCACCTTCGTCTACAACCAGTACCAGCAGCAGTTCCGGCTGCTGGCCCGCGGCATCGTGGAGTGGATGACCGGCGGCGTGCACCTCGGTGCCTCCCGGAACTACTTCGCCGTCCACGTCGACGACGTCTTCGCGGCCGACGACCGCTGGAACACCACCCTCAACTGCACGCCCGGCGACGTCGACTGCACCGACCCGAGCGCCACGCCCGACCCGATCCGCATGACTCCCGCCGACGTCGACCACGCCACCGCCTGGCAGACGAGCAAGGGCTTCACCCTCGACCTGGCCTACAACGGCGCGGGCAGCGTGGACCAGCGCGCGGACAACGGCGGCGTGGACCTGCTCGCCGACAGACTCATCGCGAACAAGGCCAAGTTCCGCTGGATCAACCACACCTACACACACGCCTTCCTCGGCTGTGTGCAGAACACCACGGTGGTGCCGTGGAAGTGCGCCACGAACATCGACGGCTCCACCCGGTGGGTGAGCCGCACGGAGATATCCGACGAGATCGCGGGCAACCGCGTCTTCGGCCAGAGCGCCGGACTACCCCTGGACACCAGTGAGTTGGTGACCGGTGAGCACTCGGGCCTGAAGGTCCTGCCGCAACAGCCCGTGGACAACCCCAACCTGGCGCTCGCGCTCACCGACAACCAGATCGCCTGGACCGGCTCGGACAACTCCCGTGACCCCGGCCCGCGTCAGGTCGGCTCCGCCACGACCGTCCCGCGCTATCCGATGAACGTCTTCTACAACGCGGGCCACGCGGCCGAGCAGGTCGACGAGTACAACTGGATCTACACCAGCCGCGCCCAGGGCGGCAGCGGCATCTGCGAGGACAACCCGGCCACCACCACCTGCCTCGCGGCGCCGCTGAACAACACCACCGGCTACACCGACCACATCGTGCCGCTGGAGACGAAGATCGCCCTCGGGCACGTGCTGTCCAACGACCCGAAGCCGCACTTCATCCACCAGTCGAACCTGGCCGAGGACCGCATCGCCTACCCGGTGCTCGACGGCGTCCTCGACGGCTACGCCGCCCTGTTCGCGGCCGACACCCCCGTGGTGAACCTGCGGATGAAGGACATCGGCACCGAGCTGCGACGCCGGGCCGCCTGGTCGGCCGCCCTGCAGTCCGGCCAGGTCACCGCCTACCGCATCGGCGGCGTCGTCACCGTCCAGGCCCCGGCCGGGGTGGCCGTGACCGCGACCCTGCCCACCGGCAGCACGCTGACCGGCGCCGCCTTCGGCACGGCGTACGCGGGCGGGGTGTCCGGCTGGACGTCCTCCGCGGGCACCCCGCTCACCCTGACCCTGCCGGCGACCGCCGCGGCCCCGGCCGGCCGCGCCTCCGGCACCGTCAAGATCAAGGCCAAGGTCAAGGTCAGGATCCCGAAGCCGGCCCCCCGCACCCGAGTCCCCGCGGCCGTCGCCAAGCAGGTGCCGCACACCGCGCACAACTGAGCGGCGTACCGGCCCAGGGGCCGACCCCAGGACCGACCCGTCCGGCCGCAGCGCGCAGCGCGCGGCCGGACCCCGCCGGTCAGCCCCGTCCCAGGGGCGCACCGGGCAGGAACCACCCCACACCTCGGCCGTGGAGCACATCGATGCACGTTCACGACGACGCGCGACGCCTGGGCGCGACGCGCGTCACCCTGCTCACCGAAGGCACCTATCCGCACAGTCACGGCGGCGTGAGCGTCTGGTGCGACCAGCTCGTCCAGGGCATGCCCGACGTCGACTTCGACGTCATCGCCGTCACCGGCACCGGGCGCGAACCCGTCGTCTGGGAGCTGCCCGCCCATGTCTCGCGCGTGCTGTCCGTCCCCATGTGGGGCGCCCCGCCCGAGGGCCGCGCGCCCCGGGGCCGGGCGCATCGCCAACTGGCCGCCGCCTACGAGCGGTTCCTGACCGCACTGCTCGATCCGGCGGCCGAGGACGGGTTCGCGCCCGCCCTGTACGCGCTGGCGCGGGCGGCGGCGGACGGGGCGCTGAGCCCGTTCCTGCGCGGCGACCGGGCCATCGCGATCCTGACGTCGGTGTGGAACCGGCCGGGCCTGGCCGTGCGCGAGGCCGGGCCGACCCTGCACGACGCGCTGACCGCGACGGCGCTGCTGGAGCACGCGTTGCGCCCGCTGGCCGTGCCGCCGCCACGGACGGGGGTGGCGCACGCGGTGAGCGGCGGGGTCGCCGTCCTGCCTGGCCTGGCGGCGCTCGAACTGCACGGTGTGCCACTGCTGTTGACGGAGCACGGCGTCTATCTGCGGGAACGTTACCTCGGCTATCGGACCGCCCCCTACCGCTGGCCGGTGAAGGCGGTCCTGCTCGGCTTCTTCCGGCTGCTGGCGCAGGAGAGCTACCGCCGGGCCGCCCTGATCACCCCCGGCAACCGCTACAACCGGCTGTGGGAGGAGGAGGGCGGCGCCGACCCGGAGTCGATCCGCACGGTCTACAACGGCGTGGACCCGGCCGCGTTCCCGCCGGCCGGACCCGAGCCGGAGGTGCCCACGCTGAGCTGGGCGGGCCGGGTCGACCCGATCAAGGACCTGGAGACCCTCATCCGGGCCTTCGCCCTGGTCCGCGCCCAACTCCCGCACGCGCGGCTGCGGTTGTTCGGCGGGACACCGCGCGGCGGCGAGGCCTACCGCGAGCGGTGCGAGGCGCTGGCCGCCGAGCTCGGGCACGCGGACGCCGTGACCTTCGAGGGCCGCGTGGACGACATCAAGGACGCCTACGCGGCCGGCAACGTCGTGATGCTGTCCAGCATCAGCGAGGGCTTCCCGTTCACGCTGATCGAGGCCATGTCGTGCGGACGGGCGACCGTATCCACCGACGTGGGCGGGGTACGGGAGGCCGTCGGCGACACCGGGCTGGTGGTGCCGCCGCGCGATCCGGCCGCGATGGCGCGGGCCGTGCTGGAGCTGCTGGGCGCCCCCGGGCGGCGGCGGGCGATGGGCGAGGCGGCGCGCCTGCGGGTGATCGAGCAGTTCACGCTGCGCCAGACCATCGACACGTTCCGCTCCATCTACCTCGAACTGCCCCTGCTGGAACGGGAGTCGGAGTCGGCGGGAGCCGCCCTGGAGGCGCTCGCGCCGGTCGGCACGGTGGCCGGATGAGCGGGCCGATATCCCTCGACCCCGGCGGCGCCGAACAGGACACGCTGGCGCTGCGGCTCGCCGACACCCGCCCGCCGCGCCGCCGCCCGCGCTGGTCCTTCGACGACACCACGCTCGCCGTCCGGCTCCCGCGGCAGGGCCCGGACGAGGAGGCGGTCAGCCGGCTCGCCGCCGAACTGGCCGACGGTATCGGCCCCGCCGTCCATCCCTACGAGGTCGCCGCGCTGCTGGAGGCGGAGGGCCTGTCCGCCGCCCTGATCAAGGAGCGGTACGGCCACCCGAACCTCTTCTCGCTCGCCGCCGCGCTGTACGAGCAGGTGCCGCGGACGTTCCCGGAGCCGGCGCGGGCGGCCGACCCGTGGCGTCCGGACACCGTGCGCTGTCTGCTGCGGGGCGTGCTGTTCGCCCTGCCGGGCCTGGCCTATCTGCTCACCGCTCCCCTGTGGAACGCCGGCCGGCACGCGCCCGCGCTGATCGTGGCGGGGCTCGTGTCCTGGGCGTGGGGGCAGGCGCTGGGCCACCGGGCCCATCTGCGGCTGGCGACCGGGCGGCGGGAGGCGGGCCGTACCCTGCTGATCGGCGCGCCCGTGGGGGCCGTCGTGGCCACGGCGGCCGCGGCGCTGCTGACCCGGGGCGGCCCGGTGACCCTGGTCGCCGGCGCGCAGTCGCTGTATCTGGCGGCGGCGGGGGTCCTGCTCGTGCTGGCGCGGGAGCGGCTTCTGCTGGCCGCGCTGACCCCGCTGATCGCCGGGGCGGTCGTCCTGCCCTGGTGGGAGCCGGGCGACCTGCTGCGGGCCGGGCTGCCGGTGCTGGCGCTGCTGGCCGTCCTCGCGGTGACCGGCCGGGTGCTGTGGGGTGCGCTCGCCACGGCGGCCGTGCCCGGCGCGACCCGGCCGCGCCTGCTGTGGTCCCTGCCGTACGGCCTGTTCGGGCTGGCGGCCGGGGTGCTGGTGCTGCTGGAGGGGCGGCGGGAACCGTATGCGGTGATCCTGCTGACGGTGAGCATGGGACCGGCCGAGTGGCTGCTGTACCGCTACCGCGGGCTGTCGGTCGCCGCACTGCGCGCCACGGCCACGCCCGCCGGGTTCCTGCTGCGCTCGGCGGGCATCCTCGGCCTCTGTCTGCTCGGCTACCTCCTGCCGCTGCTGCCCGCCGCCCTGTTCACGGGCGCCGATCCGGCCGCGCTGCTGCTGCTCGCGGCCACCCTGTGGACCGCGCTGCTGCTCCAGGCGTTCGGCGTGGCCTGGCCGTCGGCCGTCATCTGTCTCGCCGCCGCCGGGAGCGGCGGCGCGGTCACCTTCCTCGGACTGCCACCCGGCCCGGCCCCGGTGCTGACGCTGTGCTGCGGCGCGGCCGCGCTGTGTCTGTCGGCGTGCGCGCTGTGGCAGCTCGGCCGCCCGGCGCCGCACGTCTGACCAACGACCTCCCCCGTCCGAACAGCGACCTCCGTCCTGCGGCCCGGCAGCTCATCCGCACGCCTGTCGTCCCACCCCCGCATCGCACGACCCGCATCACGCACCACCCGCATCGCACCACCTGCATCGCACGACTCGCATCGAACTTACGGGAAGGACACCCGAGTTGACCTCCGTACCGCTCGCCGCCGTCACCGGAGCCGAGGGTTTCATCGGCTCGCACCTCACCGAGGCGCTGGTCGCCTCAGGACACCGGGTGCGGGCCATGGCCCAGTACAACTCCTTCTCCTCGTACGGCTGGCTGGAGACCCTGCACCCGGACGTCCTCGACCAGGTGGAGATCGTCCTCGGCGACGTCCGCGACCCGGGCTCCGTGCGCGGCCTGCTCGAAGGGGCCGACGTCGCCTACCACTTGGCGGCGCTGATCGCGATCCCGTACTCCTACCAGGCGCCGCACAGTTACGTGGACACGAACGTCACCGGCACGCTCAACGTGCTGGAGGCGGTGCGCGCGCTGGGCACGCCCCGGCTGGTGCACACCTCCACCAGTGAGACGTACGGCACCGCGCAGACCGTGCCGATCACCGAGGACCATCCCATCAACACCCAGTCGCCGTACGCCGCTTCGAAGGCGGGCGGGGACCGGCTGGCCGACAGCTACCACGCGAGCTTCGACACCCCGGTGGTGACGCTGCGGCCGTTCAACACCTTCGGTCCGCGTCAGTCGATGCGCGCGGTCATCCCCACCGTGATCGGTCAAGTCGCCGCCGGGGAACGGACGATCACCCTCGGCGACCTGCGTCCCACGCGGGACTTCACGTTCGTGAAGGACACCGCGCAGGCGTTCCTCGCCGTGGGCGGCGCGGACGCCGGGCAGGTCGTGGGCCGCACCTTCAACGCCGGAACCGGCGGGGAGATCTCGGTCGGCGATCTGGTCGCGCTGATCGGCAAGGTGATGGACTCCGCCCTCGACGTGCGCGAGGACACCGCCCGGATCCGGCCCGCGAACTCCGAGGTGATGCGCCTGGTCGCGGACGCGAGCCGGCTGACCGCCGCCACCGGCTGGCAGCCCGCGCACAGCCTGGAGGAGGGGATCGCTCACACCGTGGAGTTCTTCCGCGACCCGGCCAACCTGGCCCGCTACAAGACCGGCATCTACAACATCTGATCTCTCCCGTCCGGCACGTTCCCGCACGCACATCGACGAAGGAGGAGCCCCCATGCACGCAGTGATCCTGGCGGGAGGCAAGGGCGTCCGGCTGCGGCCCTACACGACCGCGCTGCCCAAGCCGCTCGTTCCCATCGGCGACCAGCACGCCATCCTGGAGATCGTGCTGCGCCAGCTCGCCACGGCCGGCTTCACCAGCTGCACCATCGCCATCGGCCACCTCGGCGAGATCATCCGCGCCTACGTCGGCGACGGCTCCCAGTGGGGCATGTCGATCGACTACGCCACGGAGGAGAGCCCCCTGGGCACCATGGGCCCGCTGCTGACCCTGCGCGAGCGGCTGCCCGAGACGTTCCTGGTGATGAACGGCGACGTCCTGACCGACCTCGACTACGCGGACGTCCTGAGCAAACACCGGGAGTCGGGAGCGGCGCTGACCATCGCCACGTACGCCCGTAAGGTGCACATCGACTTCGGCGTGCTGACCACCACCGACAGCAGAGTCGTCGCCTTCACCGAGAAGCCGAGCATGGACTACCGCGTCTCGATGGGCGTCTACGGCCTGTCCCGCACCACGCTCGACGGCTACACGCCCGGACTGCCCCTGGGCTTCGACGAGTTGGTCCTCGACCTGCTGAAGGCCGAGAACCATCCGCACGCCTACGACTTCGACGGATACTGGCTGGACATCGGCCGCCCGGACGACTACGACCGGGCCAACGCCGAGTTCACCAGCCGCAAGTCCCATCTGCTCAAGGGAGCCTGAGCACCGCATGCGCATTCTCGTCCTGGGCTTCACCGGCTATCTGGGCGGCCACGTCGTCGAGCGGCTGCGCACCCTGCCGGGCGCGCTGGTCCTCGGCGCCGGCCGGTCCCCCGCCGCCGACCACGTCGTCGACCTCGCGTCGGCGCGCCCGGAGGAACTGGCGAAGACCCTGGCCTCGGCCGCGCCCGACGCGGTGGTCAACTGCGCGGGCGCGACCGGCGGCGACGCGGTCACCCTCGCCGAGGTCAACGCCCGCGGACCGGCCGTGCTGTGCGCGGCGCTGCGTGAGGCCGCGCCCTCGGCCCGGCTGGTGCATCTGGGCTCGGCCGCCGAGTACGGGCCGGGGGTCCCGGACACCTCGGTGACGGAGTCGGCGGCCACCCGGCCGGCCGGCCCGTACGGCGCGACGAAACTGGCCGGCACGATCGCGGTGACCTGCTCCGGCCTGGACGCGGTCGTGCTGCGGGTGGGCAACCCGGTGGGGCGCGGCGCACCGCCCACCGGGCTCCCCGGCCGGCTCGCGGGGCTGCTGCGCGCGGCCGGTGCGGAGAGTGCGGCCGACCCGGACGGCGCGGACGCGGTGCTGCGGCTCGGCGACCTGTCCGCGTACCGGGACTTCGTGGACGCCCGCGACGTGGCCCGGGCCGTGGCGGACGCGGTGACGGCGCCCGGCCCGCTGCCCCCGGTGCTCAACATCGGCGGGGGCCGGGCGGTGCCGGTGCGCGAGCTGGTGCACGGCCTGGCGGCACAGGCCGGTTTCCGGGGCCGGATCGAGGAGAACGCGGCGGGCGGCGGTTCGGTGCGGGCGGCGGAGGTGTCCTGGCAGTGCTCCGACATCACCGCCGCCGAACAGGCGCTGGGCTGGCGCCCGGCCCACACCCTCGACGAGGCACTGGCCGCGCTGTGGGAATGGGAAGGCGACCGCGCGCCGTGAGCCTGCTGATCCCGCTGTACGTCCACCCGGCCGAGGACCCGGGCGCCTGGGCCCGGCTGATCAAAGCCGCCGGGCGCACGTACGGGGTGATCATCAACCCCGCGAACGGGCCGGGCGAGGGCCCCGACCCCGCGTTCGCCGCGGCGGCCGGCGCGTTGCGGGCGGCGGGCGCGCGCCTCCTCGGCTACGTCGACACCGACTACGGGGTGCGCGATGGCGCCGAGATCGCCGCCGACGTCCGCCGGCACCAGGAGTGGTACGCGGCCGACGGCTGCTTCCTCGACCGGGTGACGGCGACCCCGGAGGCGCTGCCCGCCTGCCGCCGCCTGGTCCGCGCGGTGCGCCGGCTCGGCGCCGGCCCGGTCGTGCTGAACCCCGGTGTGCACCCCGCGCCCGGCTACGCCCGCCTCGCCGACCTGACGGTCACCTTCGAGGGCCACTGGTCGACGTACGTGTCGGCGTTCAGCAGACCGGCGTGGGCGGCCCGGCACCCGCCCGAGCGGCTGTGCCACCTCGTCTACGGCGTGCCCGAGGCGCTCGTCCCGCTCGCCGTGCGCACCGCGGGCGAGCGGGGCGCGGCGGTCTGCGGTCCGGTGACGGGCGAACTGCCCAACCCCTGGGCCGCGTTGACGCCCGCCCTGACCGGAGAGACGTCATGAGGCACTCGGTACGGAACTCGGTGCGGCACTCGGTACGGGCGATCCTGCTGGTGACGGTGCTGGCGTTGGCGGGCTGTTCCGGAACGGGCGGCGAGGACGGCGAGGACGACAACACCCGCTCACCCTCGCCCACTTCATCCCCTTGGCGGCCCCGTCCCGGACTGGCCTGGCAGTGGCAGCTCGACAGCAGGGTCGATCCGTCGGTGGACGTGCCCGTCTACGACATCGACGGCTTCGAGAACACGGCGGCGGACGTGTCCCGGCTGAAACGTGACGGTCGCAGGGTCATCTGTTACATCAATGTGGGCGCATGGGAGGACTTCCGGCCTGACAAGGACACGTTCCCGCGCTCGGTACTGGGCGAGGAGAACGGCTGGGCGGGCGAACGCTGGCTGGACATCCGGAAGGTCTCCGTGCTGCGTCCGATCATGGAACGGCGTTTCGACATGTGCCGCGACAAGGGCTTCGACGCGGTGGAACCCGACCTGGTGGAGGGATACGGCAACAAGACCGGTTTCCCGCTCACCGCCGCCGACCAGCTCCGCTACAACCGCATGATCGCGGAGCTCGCGCACGAGCGCGGCATGTCGGTGGGCCTCAAGAACGACCTGCCGCAGATCCCGCAGCTCCTGGCCGACTTCGACTTCGCGGTCAACGAGGAGTGCGCCGAGTTCGACGAGTGTGCGCAGCTCAGCCCGTTCATCGCGGCGGGCAAGGCGGTCTTCCACGTGGAGTACGCCGAGCCGACGAGCAGCTTCTGCGCCGAGTCCCGCCGGCTGAAGCTGTCGTCGATGCAGAAGAAGCTGGAACTGGGGGTATGGCGCAAACCCTGCTGACACCTCGAAAGGCATTACTGACGCCTCAGAGGGCAAATCATTTCACTTATGTTCCTTATTGACTGAATGTAATGAAGCTATCGCTTTAGGTGTTTTATCCTTTAAACTCTCCGCCATCACGCCAGGGAGCGCGCCGGGGGCGCGTGTCGGGGGGAGCTGGTTGCCGTGCGCCGTAGAGCGTTTTTCACCACTCTGTTGGGCTGTGCCGCGTTTCTCTTCTCAGTCGGTTTCTCACTCGGCGTCTCCGCGGTACCGGCTCAGGCCGCTGACCCGGTCGCCCCGTACGTCGAACTGACGCCGAACTTCGGGCAGTTGGCGCCGGGCGGCACCGCACTGGCCGTAGACGCCCTGTTCCACAACACGCTGGCCACCGCCATCACGGACAGTTTCATCGTCGCCGTGGGCATCCGACTCGCTCCGCCCGCCGCACCGCTGACGCCCCAACAGGTCACCGTGGAGTGGTTCGACGTGGGCGCGTCCGTGTGGCGGGCGGTGGAGTTGACGCCGGGCGACACCGCGCTCTCCGGTTTCCTCAGCACGGACGCCGGTGCCCCGTCCGTGGGCTCGCTTCCGGCGGGCGGGACCGCCCGGATCGGCCTGCGCATCTCGCTCGCCGCCTCGGTACCGACGGCGACCACCCTCCAGTTCGTCACCCAGGGCCTCGTCCAGCCCAGCCCGCTGGTCGACCCGGTGGCCCTGATGGACGGCAAGGCGTCCTACGCCGTCACCACGACACCGACGGCCGGCGACTCGGCGTCAGCTTCGGCATCGACGTCACCGTCCGCGTCCGTGTCCGTGTCCGTGTCAGCGTCCGCCAGTGCCACCCCGAGCGACTCCGCGAGCGGCAGCGCCTCCGCATCCAGCGCCGCGTCCACGACACCGTCCTGGTCGTTCCCGTCCGCTGTCCCGTCCGCCGTCCCGACGCTGTCCGCCGTACCGGTTCCGTCGGCGTTGAGCGGCGGCACCGGAGGCGATCAGCTCGCGGACACCGGAACCCCGGCGGTGGCCGCCGTCGCCGGCGCGGCCGCTGTCGTGTGCGCCACCGGGGTCGCCCTCGCCGTGACCCGGCGCCCGCGCCACGGGCGGGACTGATCCCGGCGGCCACCGGGACCGCCACAGAACGAGGACGAGGACACGTACGAGGACTCGTACGTGCACCACCGGTCCGTCCCACGGGAGGAATTCATGCACCATCACACGGGGCAGGACGTCCTGCGTGACCTGGTCCGCAGCGTCGCGCCGGCCGAAATGGAGAAACTGGACGAGACCTGCCGGGCCTACGCCGCCCGGCCGTACCGCCCGCAGCCCCTGCACCGGCCGGCCGGCGACCCGCTGGGCGACGGCGTCCAGACGGCCGTCCTGCTGCCGGTCCTCGTGGCCGTGGTCGCGCAGATCCTCGCCGACCTCGCCTCGGGGCGCATCCGGGCGGGCGGCAGCCGACTGGCCCGGTGGTGGCGGCAACGCCGGCAGCGCCGCGCCGCGACCGAGGGCCGACGTGCGGCGCTGACCTCCGCCGTCCCCGAACTCTCCGACGTGACGCGGCAGGAACTCACCGACTGGGCCGTGGCGCAGAGCCGGGCCGCCGGCCTGTCGCACGCGCAGGCCGCGGCGTGCGCCCACGTCATCGTCGTGGCCGTGGTGCAACCGGACGCACAGTCGGACGTGCGGTCGGACGCGGAGCCGGCGCGCGGCCCGGTGCCGGACTCCCACGCGGAGCCGGGTGACTTGCAGGCGCCCGCGAACACACCGCCGTCGTGACCGGAGCGCCGGGCGCCGCCACGCCCGCCGCCGACCACCAGGCCCGCCGCGAGGCCGCTCGCACGCTCGTGTCCAGCCCGCTGCCCCTGCCGACCACAACTCGGCTGGTGCTGCTGGTCCTTGTCGCCGGCGCGGGAGCCTCGTTCGCCGCGTGGTGGTGGCTGGTCCTGGGCCGGGACAACTGGCCGGGCGCCCAACTCGCCTGTCTGCCCGCCGCCGAGGCCTCGCCGGACGCGGTGCTCGCCCGGTTCACCGGCTGCGTCTACGACGTCCGGCTGGCCCAGGCGGCGGTGGTGCTGTGCGGGCCGCTCGCCCTGCTGGCCCTCGCCCTGGTCTGCCGGGCCGCCGGACGCCGGCTGAGCCTGTGGCTGTGGGCGGCGGCCCCCGACCACTCGTCGCTCTCCGAACGTCTCACCGCCGTCCTGCCCGAGCCGTCCGATGCGTCCGAGCTGTCCCAGGGCGGCGGCCCCCGGCCGAAGTTGTGGGTGCGTCAGCGGCGTGTCGGTGTCCTGGCCCGCGCGTCGGGCACCGTCCGGGACCCGTGGATCGTGGCCGACTCGAACGTCTTCAACCTGCCCGATCGGCAGGTGGAGGCGAAGTTCCGGCACGAACTGGCCCATCTGCGGCTGCGGGACGTGGACCGGGTCCGGCTCGCCGTCGCGGCCTGGTGGATCCTGGTCACGGCCGTCGTCCTTCCGGTGGGCACCGCCCTGGTGCTGGACCCCGGCCTCCTCGGCACCGGCCTGCTGGTGCGGATGACGCTCGTCCTGGTGATCGTGCTCCTCACCCTGTGCGCGGTGCTACGGGTCCGGGAACACGACGCCGATCTCGGCGCGGCGGCGGATCCACGCGCGCCGTGGGGCGCCACCGCCGACCACATCGGCTCCGGCCTCCCGCCGAACCTCCGCCAACGGCTCCTGCGCGCTGCGGGACTCGCCAGCCATCCCACCACCGCGACCCGCCTCGACGTGCTCGCGGACCCCGCCCGGTCCTGGGGGATCCCGGCCGCCGAGTGCCTGACCACGGGGCTCGGCGCAGGCCTGTTCTTCACCGACCTCGCCCTGCTGGTCGGGGTGTTGATGCCCACACAGACCCAACTCGCCTACGTCATCACGGGATTGCTGACCGGCTGGGCGATGGCCGGAGTGGTGACGGTGGCCTGGTGGCGGGCGGTCGCGGTGGGGCACCGGGACGCGTCCGGATGGCGCCCGCCGCTCGCCGGGGCCGCGCTCGGGCTCGGCGTCCTCGCCGGAAGCCAGTTGTCCGGCCGTGCGGCCGGCGACTGGATACACGACACCGGGACCGTGGACGGACTGGCCACGGCGCTCTCCCTCACCCACGCTCCCCGGCCGCAGGTGCTCGGCCTGGCGCTGGCCCTGGTGATCGGCGGGGCGTTGTTCGCCACCTGGACCACGTCCCTCGCCCGGGCCGTCCGGGCCACGGTGACCGGGCCGCGCTCGGCGCCTGCGTGTGCGGCGGCCGTCGCCCTCTCCGGGCTCCTGATCGCCGTACCGCTGGGCAGTTGGTTCCTCTTCGCCCGGCTGACGGCGGCCCGCGCGGCCCCGGACATCCGCTGGGGCGTGATCGACACGACGTGGTGGGCGACGGGCGTCGCGGCGAGCGTCTGCGGCGCACTGCTCCCCCTCGCGGTGTCGGCCGGCCGCCGCGCCGGGAGCCGGGCGAAGGCCGCGACGCAGGGACAAGGGTTCCGGCCTGTGGCGGTGCTCGCGGTCGCCGGGATCGTCGTCGCGGCGGGGGCCGGGTGGGCCACGGTCGGCGACCGGTTCTCCGGCCCCCCGGCCACGGTCACCGTCCGGCCGGGCACGCCGGACGCATCGGACGCGTCGCACACGTCGGATCCCGGCGACGACGAGACCGTGCCCATCGGCGAACTCCCCCTCCTCCCGCCCAAGAAGGAGCGCACGGCTCAACTGCGCGCCGACACCGCCCTCGTGTGCCGCGCGCTCACTCTCGGCGGCACCGGCATCTGGACCGACCCGCAGCGCCGGCGGGACACGGCCGACCTGCTGGGCGGCCTCGACGACACCGTGCTGCGGGCCGCCTCCACCGTCCTGCTGCGCGACCCGACCGGACCGGTGGACCGCGACGCGCTGGTGGCGTCCCTTCTCCGCTGCGACCTCTACTTCCGCTACCACCGCTGACCCGCGACGACGACGCGCTCGACGCCCCGCCCCTCCCCACCCCGACCTCCGAGGAGGCATGCGTGCATCAGACACCCACCGCGACGACCACCACCGGACGAAGGCGACTCCGGTTCGTCGTCGCGCCGGTCGTGGTGGCGGTGCTGGCCACGGCCCTCACCGCGTGCGGCGACACCACCGACCACGCGGACACCGTCGTACCGACGGACCCGTCACCGTCCGCCACCCCGCCGCCCCCGACCGCGTCCACCCCGGCACCCTCCGGCTCCCCGTCTCCGTCCCCGTCTCCGTCCCCGAAGACGTCGGCGGGCTCCCCGTCGCCCTCGGGAAGCCCGAGCGGAACGAGAGGCTCAGGTACATCCAAGGGCGGCGGCACCGGGAACGGTGGTGGAGGTAACGGAGGCGGCGGGGCCGGGAGTTCCGACGGCAGCGGAGGCGGATCGGGCAGCAACGGAGGGGGATCAGGCGGCGGCAACGGCGGTTCCGGCGGCCGCTCGACGCCTAGGCCCAGCACGCCCACCACCCCCGCCACCCCGAAGCCGCCCACCTCCAGCGCGGTGCCCTCCGCACTGCTGACGACTCGTCAACTGCCCGCCGGGTACGTGAAAACCGTGCTGCAGAACGATCCCCCCACCCGCTCCGACCACCCCGGGTGCCTCGGCACGCTCAACGCCCTGGAGTCGTACCGCAGCGCCCGCCCCGGCGCGGTCGAGGCCAGGGTCACGTTCGCCCAGAGCCAGAGCGGGCCGTTCTTGCAGGAGGTGATGCGCTGGCTGCCGGGCACGGGTGCGCGCCAGGACCTGGAACAGGCGGCGGCCGTGCTGCCGGGGTGCGGCGAGTTCACGATCGGCTGGAACGACGGCATGACCGGCACGGAACGGGTGGTGGCGCACGGTTCGGCGGGCATCGGCGACGCCTCGTGGCACGCCACGGTCACGACGACCAACGAGACGTTCACCGTGCAGGAGACCCTGGTCCTGGTGGTCGTGGGGAAGACACTGGTCGTCCTCAGCGAGGCGGGCAGCCCCACGGCCCCCTCCCGCTCCCGAACCGTGTCCCTGGCCCGCACCGCGACCGCAAGCCTGTGACCTGCACCTTCACAGAAGCACTTCCGTCTGGCAGAAGCCCCCTTGCCGAGCTGCCGCAACCCTCACGAACCTGGGTCCAACCACGGCTCGCGGGGCGACGGCGCCCCGCTCTCAGGGACGGGAACGCCATGCCTCACACGACCGCCTTCGCCAGGAACCAGTGGTACGTCGCCGCCTACAGTCATGAGGTCGGGCGCGAGGAGCTGCTCGGCCGGACGATCCTCGGTGAGCCGCTCGTCTTCTACCGCACCGAGGAGGACGGGACGCCCGTCGCGCTGCACGACCGCTGTGTGCACCGCCGCTTCCCGCTGTCCGAGAGCCGGCTGGACGGCGACCGCATCGTGTGCGGCTACCACGGCTTCACGTACGACACGACCGGCGCGTGCGTGTACGTGCCGGGGCAGAAACGGATCCCGCGCACCGCGCGGGTCACCTCCTACCCGGTCGTCGAGCAGGACGCCCTGGTGTGGGTGTGGATCGGCGACCCGGCGCTGGCCGACCCGCAGACCATCCCGCGCGCCCGGCACCTCGACTCCCCCGGCTGGACGACCGTCCGCGGTATGGAGCCCATCGACGCCGACTACGGACTGCTCGTCGACAACCTCCTCGACCTGTCCCACGAGACGTATCTGCACGGCGGCTACATCGGCACCCCCGAGGTCGCCGAGACGCCGATCACCACCGAGGTCGACGAGGGCGCGGGCATCGTACGGGTCAGCCGCCACATGGACGACGCCGAGTGCCCGCCGTTCTACGCCCGTTCGACCGGCATCGAGGGCCGCATCACCCGCTGGCAGGACATCGAGTACCACGCGCCCTGCCTGTACCTGCTGCACAGCCGCATCGCGCCGGTGGGCGTCCTGCCCGAGGCGGACGGCAGCGACCCGAACGGCTTCCACACCGAGATCACGTACGCGATCACCCCGTCCGCCGACGGCAAGGTGTACGACTTCTGGATGGTCTCGCGGGACTGGGCGACGGACGACGACGAGGTCACCGAGTTCCTGCGCGGCAACAACCACACGGTGGTCATGCAGGACGTCGACGCGCTCAACCTCCTGCAGAAGACGCTCGGTTCGGAGCGGACCGGGTACCAGGAGCTGAGCATCAACATCGACACCGGTGGCCTGGCCGCCCGCCGTATCCTCGCCCGGCTGGTGGAAGAGGGCGACAAGCCCGTGGAGAAGGTCCTGTGAGCACCGGCGCCACCGGCGAGATCTACCGCATCGACTGGCTGCCGGGCACCGACGTCCTGCACGGCACCTGTCACTGCCGGGCCGAGCACTCCTCGCAGGACCCGATCGAGATGTGGGAGTGGATGCTCGGCCACCCCGAAGGACACGAGCCGCAAGGACACGAGCCGCAAGGAAGCCCTTCATGAGCGACGTGCACGAGACCGAACTCATCGTCGTCAAGCGCGAGTTCGCGGCCGACGGCGTACTCGCCCTCACCCTGCGCCACCCGCTGGGCGAGCCGCTCCCGGCCTGGGAGCCGGGCGCCCACCTCGACGTCGTCCTCGGCCCGGGCCTGGAGCGGCAGTACTCCCTGTGCGGCGACCCGGCCGACCGTTCCGCCTGGCGGATCGCGGTGCTGCGGGAACCGGACGGACGGGGCGGATCCGCCTACGTGCACGAGCAGTTGGGGCAGGGCGACAAGGTACGGGTGCGCGGCCCGCGCAACCACTTCGCCCTGCGCCCGGCCGCGCGGTACCGCTTCATCGCGGGCGGGATCGGCATCACCCCCGTCCTGCCGATGCTGGCGGCGGCCGAGGCGGCGGGCGCCGAGTGGACTTTGCTGTACGGCGGACGCTCCCGCAACTCCATGGCGTTCACCGGGGAGTTGGCCCGGTACGGCGACCGGGTCACCGTCGCCCCGCAGGACGAGGCCGGGCTGCTGGACCTCGGTTCGGTGCTGGACGCGCTGCCCGAGGGCACCCTGGTCTACTGCTGCGGTCCCGGCCCGCTGCTCGACGCGGTGGAGGCGCGCTGCCCGTCCGGCGCGCTGCACGTCGAGCGGTTCCAGGCGAAGGAGCAACCGGTCGGTGAGGACGGCGAGTTCGAGGTCGAGCTCGCGCAGAGCGGCCGTACGCTGACCGTCGTGCCGGGCGTCTCCGTCCTCGACACCGTGCGCGCCTCCGGCGTCGAGGTGCTCTTCTCCTGCACCGAGGGAACCTGCGGCACCTGCGAGACCGACGTACTCGAGGGCACGCCGGACCACCGTGACTCCGTCCTCTCCGACGAGGAGCGGGAGGCCGGGGAGACGATGATGATCTGCGTGTCGCGGTGCAAGGGGAAGAAGCTCGTCCTGGATCTGTGAATCAGGCGGAACGGGAGAGCTGTTCGCGCACCCATTCAGGGTCGGGGTTGGTGTGCGGCCGGCCCGCCACGACGACCGTGGGCACCGTCTCATTGCCGTCGTTGGCTGCCCTCACCGCTGCCGCTCCGGCCGGGTCACGCCAGATGTCGACCCAGTGCAACTGGCGGGCGCTCCTGCCCAACCGGATGCGCAGCCGCAGGCAGTACTTGCAGCCCGACCGCCAGTAGACGACCGGCCGGCCGTCGACCGCGCTACGGCGTCGTGCCTCCAGCGCACCGATCGATCTCGGGAAGACCAGAGGCGAGTGCACGCCTGCGAGCAGCACGAACACCAGCAGGAGTGCTGCGGCTTCGCCGGCGCTCCCACTGAAGACGAGCCCGGTCGCGACGACTGAGCCGCAGAGCACGAGCAGTATCGGCAGGATCCAAGTGCGCGTCATGATGACGCAGGCTATCGACCCGCCGACCAGGGCGCCGTCGGCGACCTGAACGCCGACGGTGCCCGGTCAGGTCCCGGGGATCGCTCAGGCCTCGGGGGCCGGGACCACGCTGAGGTGGCTCGCCGTGCGGCGCACGGTGCGCTTCCTGCGGGGTGCGAACACCGGGCGGGTGTCACGCAGCACCATCGTCAGCCGCGTGTACCCCATGTCCTGGAGGGTTCTGGGGGTGTCACCGACGATACGGCACTCCGTGGCGCCCCAGCGCGGATCGGGGTGCAGAAGCGGGCGGACGGCCCCGTCGTGCTCGACGGCCTCCTCGCCGACCGCGCGGATCCAGTGCGGCAGCCCGTGCCGGTAGGCGGCCTCCATGATCGGGTCCTGGGCGATGTCGCGGCGGATCGCCTGCAACCCGTGGTCGTGGCCGTGCCGTTCCACGGCCGCCGCGAAGCGGGCGAGCATCGGCAGGCACCAGCCGGCCTCGTGGTCGCCGAGGACCGAGGACGCGTCCGGATGGAACAGGACGAACCGCAGGAAGTTGTCGCCCGGCAGGGCCGTCGGATGCGTGCTCACGTCCCGGAAAAGTGACGCGAAAGCTGTGTTGGACAGCACCACGTCCCAGCGGTGGTCGAGGACGACGGACGGGAAGGGGACGGCCTCCAGGTATGTGGCGTAGTCCTGCAGATACGCCCGGGCCTCGGGACTCTCGGGGACGGGCCGCGGTACGGACCGCCGCTCTCCTGCCTGATGTGCCATCGGGAGGTCACCCCTCTTGCCTATGCGGCCTTCTCGCGGCGCCCCGATCCTGCTGCCCCGACGCGAGGGATGTCAACTATCGTGGCATTCCATGCTCGTTGACGGCTGAAATTGGCCACAGTTGTGGCGAGACCTGGATGTGAGTTCGAAAAACCGGCTACTCTCCACGCAGTTCAGGCGACCGTCCATGCCTGTATGAGGGACGTGAGAGACCTAGGAGACCTGTCGGTGTCGGAGGATGGCTTCGAGGTTCCGGGCGCCACGGCGACGGTGCTGCTGTCGGCCGTCGTCGTCCGTGTCGCCACGCTCGCCGACCGGCTCGGCGTGCCGCACGCGGAGGTCTTCGGCACCGGGCGGCTGTCCGTCGCCTCGGGAGTCCCGGAGTCCGTGGTCAAGGCCCTGCTGAGCGGCCGGCCAGCCGGTGAGCCCGATGTGCAGGCCCGCTTCCTCCAGCGTCTGGGCCTGTTGCGCCGCACCCGGCTCAAGCCGAACGGCCGCAGATACACCCAGCAGGAGATCGCCGACGGTGCCGGCATGTCGCGCCAGCAGGCGGGCGCCCTCATCAACGGCGACCGGCGCCCCACGATGGAGCACTGCGACGCCCTCCAGCGCTTCTTCCGCGTGCACGCCGGCTTCCTCACGGCCGAGGACCCGGAGGCGCTCGCGGGCGCCCTCCAGCACACCGAGCAGGAGCTGCTGCAGAAGCTCGCCGCGCGGGAGGCCGCCGCGGCCGCCACGGACCCGCTGGAGCGGCTGCTGCAGGACCACGGCGTGCGCGGGATCGCGTGGCGGGCCGCTCAACTGCCCACCGACCAGCACCGCGACAAGGTCGCCGAGTGGCTGGACATGCTCCTGGAGAGCGTGAAGCGGCCCGAGTCGTGATCCGGGGGAGAACTGTGAGCATCGCCAAGGAAATGCGCCGCCTCAGCGGCGAACTGGTCGCGGAACTGACCCTCCCGGCCCCGGCCGCGCCGGCCGACCTGTACACCGCCCTGTGCGCCGGGATGAGCAGACGGCGCGGGCGCCCCGTGCACTTCCGGATGGCCGCCTTCCCGGCCGACACCGCCAGCGGGCTGTGGCTGGACATGGCCGACCAGGATCTCGTCGTCATCGAGGAACGCACCGCGCCCGAGCACCAGTTGGTGATCCTGGGCCACGAGCTGTGGCACATGAAGGCGGGCCACTGCAGCCATCACGTCGAGGGCGCGGCGGTCGCGGCGCGTTTACTCACCGACGGGGCGGACCTCCAGGCGACGGTCCGCAGTGTCGCCGCGCGCACCCGGTTCGACCTGGCCGACGAGAAACAGGCCGAGAGCTTCGGCCTGCTGCTGGCCAGCAAGTGCCGTACGTGGCTGGCCGGTTCGTCACCCCGGGGACGCGGACAGCGGGACCAGCTGGCCGGACGGATCGAAGCGTCGCTCGGCTATCTGGGGCCGCAGAGCTGAGCCCCGATCGCGCCGCGCCCGGACGCTCGCGTCAGGTCGCGCTGCGTTCGCCGGCGTCCCGCAGGGCGCGTGCCGCGCCGTCCGAGAGGCCCGTCGTGCCCGCCCCGGGGCCGCCCTCGCGCAGGAGTGCGCGCCAGTGTTCGCGGCTCCAGTCGGCCGGGGCCGTGGTGCGGGTGAACTCCTCGACGAGGGCACGGAACCGAGCGGGGTCGCTGTGGAACGGAAAGTGCCCGGCGCCCTCGAAGATCTCCAGCCGGCTGCCCGGCATCGCCTCGTGGGCGCCGTACGCGTGCCGCACGGGCACCACGCTGTCCCGGTCACCCCACAGCAGCATCGTCGGCATACCGGCCGTCAGATAGCAGCGGTCGAGCATGGTGACGACCTGACCGCGCCAGTCGACGACCGCGCGCAGGGTGCGGACGAAGGCGTTGCGCGAGGTCTCGTCCGGCAGCGCGTCGACGAGGTGGAGCAAGTCGGGTGCGTCCTGGCCCAGATCGGTATCCAGCAGCTTCATCAGCCGTACGGCGAGACCGACTTGGAGCCTGGCACCCGGCAACCGGAGTGCGGACAGCGCCAGATGAGCGCCCGGCAGGGACACCAGCCGCAGGGCGGGGGTGACCTCGCGGCCGACTCCGCCCGCGCTGACGAGGATCAGCCGTTCGGTGCGCTCGGGGAACTGGTAGGCGAACTGCATCGCCACTCCCCCGCCCAGCGAGTGCCCGACCAGGGTCGCCGACTCGACGCCGAGCGTGCTGAGCAGATCGCGCAGGCCGTTGGCGTAGGCGGCGACCGAGTAGTCGGCGCGGGGCTTGTCGGAGGCGCCGTGGCCGAGGAGGTCGGGGGCGATGACGGTGTGGGTGCGGGCGAGGCCGGGGATCAGCTCGGCCCAGGTCGCCGAGGAGTCGCCGATGCCGTGGATGAGGACCAGCGCGGGACCCTCGCCGGCCATCCGGAAGGCGCGCCGGTAACCGTGCACGACCCGGTACTGCAACTCCAGTTCCCCGTCGCCCACCGGGCGCAGCCGTGTGGCACGCGCGGGGCGCCGCTGCGGAACGTCGACCACCCGCTCGCCTCCTGTCTCCCTCTGTTTCCCTGGCTGTCCTGCCCCGGCCGTCGGCGGTTCGCCGAAAGCCCTTCACACCAGCGTAGGACCCGTTTCCGTCAGGGGATTTCGAGCAGGTTTCGCCTCCGCTAAGCGGGCGAACCGTCGTGGAGCGAGGCCGGATTGTCGGTGGTGGGCGGCAAGCTGGGAGGTGCGCCGCCGCACGGGGGCGTACGCGCCGTCAGGGGCGCGGGGGAGACGACGCCGACACGGAGAGAGCCGACCGATGCCCACAGCCGTACTGACCGACCGCGAGCGCACCGCCGTACAGGCCTACCTACGGCTGCTGCACACCGTGCGGGCCGCCTTCGGCGACGAGGGGCCCCACGAAGGGTGCCTGGTCCCGCCCGCCGTCCTGGCCGAGGCGGAACAGGCCCTCGCGGACGCGGGGCTGGCGGGCAACGAGGAGGAGTTCTTCCGGCTGCTGCACCACTGGTGTCCCGGCCCGTGACCCCGCCCGTGCCCCCGCGCGGGCGGTGCTTCGACGAGCGGTGTCTCAGGTGTGCTGGACCGTGATCGCCGTGGCCACCAGCCCCCGCTGTACGGTCCAGCGGCCGTCGAAGTGCCCGATCCGCCGGCCGCCCACGACCGGGCCGGGCACGAGCAGCCGGGCCCGGAAGGCACCGTGCGCGGACCCTGCGGGGCCGTCGGCGACGAGGTCGATGTCGGCCTCGCTGAAGTCCAGCCACTTGCGGGTGAGGGGGAACCACGCCTTGTAGACGGACTCCTTGGCGCTGAACAGCAGCCGGTCCCAGTGCACCTCGGGGCGGTCCACGGCCAGCCGGCCGAGCCGCTCCGCCTCCGCGGGCAGGGCTACGGCGGACAGGACACCCTCGGGCAGAGGCTCGTGCGGTTCGGCGTCGATGCCGACGGAGGCCAGATCACCGGCCCGGACCAGGGCCGCGCCGCAGTAGCCCGCGCAGTGGGTCATGCTGCCCGTCAGCCCCTCCTGCCACTGCGGCGCGCCGCGCTCGCCCGGCAGCAGGGGCTGCGGGGGCACGCCGAGCTTCTCCATGGCGCGCCGCGCGCAGGCGCGTACGACGGTGAACTCGCGGCGGCGCTTTTCGACCGCCCGCGCCACGAGCGCCTCCTCCTCCGGGTACAGCGGCGCGTCCCCGAACTCGCGGACGCCCTCCTCGCCGAAGGCCTCCACCGCGACCACCGACGCCGGCAACAGTTCCTCGATCACTCGGCCTCGGCCTCTCGGGGCAGGATGCGCCGCAGCCGGCCCGGGGGCTGCGACCGCTTGGACCATTCACGGGGGTAGCCCACCGACACCTCCTCGAAGCGGACGCCCTCGTGCCAGGTGGTCCGCGGAATGTGGAGGTGGCCGTAGACCATCGTCTCGATCCGGAACCGGCGGTGCCAGTCCGCGGTCAGCCCGGTGCCGCACCACATGGCGAACTCGGGGTACCACAGGACGTCCATCGGGTGCCGGTGCAGGGGATAGTGGTTGACGGGGACGATCGGCAGGTCGTCGGGGATCTCGGCGAGCCGCCGCTCGGTCTCGGCGACGCGCGCCCGGCACCAGGCCTCGCGGCTCGGGTACGGGTCGGGGTGCAGCAGGTACTCGTCGTTGCAGACGATGCCGGTGCTCTCCGCGTAGGCCAGCCCCTCCGCCTTGGTCGTGCAGCCGTCCGGGAGGAACGAGTAGTCGTACAGCAGGAACAGCGGTGCGACGGCGACCGGGCCGCCGGGGCCCTCCCAGATCGGGTAGGGGTCCTCGGGGGTCGTCACGCCCAGGTCGCGGCAGACCTCGACGAGGTGCTCGTAGCGAGCGACCCCGCGCAGGGTGACCGGGTCCTTCGGGTGGGTCCACAGCTCGTGGTTGCCCGGTGCCCAGACCACCTTGGAGAAGCGGCTCGCGAGGGTTTTCAGCGCCCAGCGGATGTCCGCCACGTTCTCCGAGACGTCGCCGGCGACGAGCAGCCAGTCCTCGTCCGACTCCGGGGCCATGGCCTCGACGAGGGCCCGGTTCTCCGCATAGCCGATGTGCAGATCGCTGATCGCCAGCAATCGTCCGGCGCCACCCGCCGTCGACGTCACCTTCCGCCCCCGCTCACAAGTCCACACTCCGCATTCTCACGAACACACCAACTGTCACCACGAGAACATATTCACGCCTGCGGTACAAGGTCGAACCGGGGTGTCCACCGAGCGTGGGCACGTGCTCCACCTGCGCCGGAGCGCGCCACTACCCGAACTCGAGCCACGCATGAACAAGATCGGAAATTCCGTAACACGCGCGTTGCACGGCGGACCTCCCGGAAGCCGTATGATCGCCCCAACACCACCGCCATGGACGTCCCTTCACGCAGGGCGGTTTTGGTGACCCACCATTCCCCCTGCCCGGGCCGGGCTTGCTTCGCCCTGCCCGCGAACCGTGAAAGGCGGCCTCGCATGGTCTCTCGCGTACGCGTCTGGCTCAACCGCACGTACGCGGAGAACGTGTTCTTCACGGATCAGCTGCGACGAAATCCCAGCGATCGCGCCGTCGAGATCCATGCCACGCACGGCGACGCCGACTCCCCCGTCCTGGCCGCCGCCGACACCGCCGAGCTGGAGCCGCAGGGCCTCTCCCCGGCCGGGTACGTCGAGTACGCGCTCTCCCAGTGCAAGCGCCGCAGCATCGACGTGTTCGTGCCCCGGCTGCACCAGGCCGCGATCGTCGCGCACCGCGCCGACTTCGAGGCGGCCGGCACCGCGCTGCTCGCGCCGCCGCCGGAGGCCGTCGCCGTCTTCCACGACAAGGTGATCGCGTACGAGGCCGTGCAGGCGATCGGCGTGCCCGTGCCGCCGTGGTACCGGGTCCGGACGGCCGACCAACTCGTCGCCGCTGTCGAGGAGTTGGAGGAGGCCGGACACAAGGCGTGCTTCAAGCCGGCGTCCGGCGCGGGCGGTGTGGGCTTCCGGGTGATCACGCGCGCCCCCTTCTCGCTCTCGCACCTCAGCGGCTTCCCGAGCCCGTACGTCCAACTGGACATGGTCGTCGAGGCGTTGCAGCAGGCCGACGAGCAAGGTGAAGAGCAGGTCGACTGGCTGGTCATGCCGCGTCTGGAGCAGCCTGAGGTGTCCGTGGACTGCCTCACCGGCCCCGACAACATCCTGCGGATGGCCATCGGCCGGACGAAGAACGGCCGCCGCCGGGGCTTCACGCAGCACGAGCAGTGGCTGGAGCCGGCGCGTCTGATCGCCGAGGGCTTCGGGCTGCACTACCTGTCCAACATCCAGTTCCGGATGTTCGGCGACCGGCCGGTCCTGATGGACGTCAACACCCGCCCGGCCGGCGGACTGCACCAGCTGTCCCAGTGCGGCGTCAACGCGCCTTGGGCGGCAGTGCAGTTGGCGCTCGGCGAGGACCCGGGCGAAGTCGTGCCGCCGTTCCTGGGGCAGGACTACACGGTGGTGTCGGGGCCGCGGCCGCTGCGTGCGGTGTCGCTGCCGCACCAGCGGTTCGAGGACACCGAGCCGTTGCTGCCGACTGCCGCCGTGCCGGTGCCTGCCGACTCCGTCGAGACGGCCACGGACGTAGTGGACGCACCCGCTGCGGCCCCCGCCTAGACACCCCTCACGCCCAACAGGTGCGGGCCAGTGCTGAGCCCGTGCTGCGCCTCTGCTGAGCCCCTTGGGAAGCGCGCGGAAGTCCCCCGGATTCTGGTCCGGGGGACTTCCTTTCGCGGAAGGTGTATCAGGACCCGGGGTGCCTGCTCTTAAGGGTGAAGGCCCCCACCGGGGGAGCGTGGGGGACGCACCGGGGTCCTGCGGGGGAAGCACAGGGATCAACGGGGGATCAACCGGGGGAAAGACGGGAATCGACGGGGGATTCCCGGGGGACGGGGGATCGGGTCGGTCGGCCGCTGCCACGGGGAGCGACCGGCCGACCCGAACGTCCGCCCCCTACCTGGCACCCGTCAGAAGCGTCCCGGCCCCCGGCTCTCGTCCGTCAGGGGCATCCTGACCCCGGACTCCGTCAGAAGCGTCCCGACCCCCGGTACAGCTCCAGTTCGCCGTCCAGTTCCACCGCGAGCACTGTGGCGTGCGGGTCGAGGTCGGAGCCGGCCGGCGGGTCGATCCACAGCACGCCGACCGCCTCGTGCAGCCCGCCGACCATCCGGTGGGCGAGTTCCGTTCCGGTGCCGAGCACCGTGACCTTGCGGACCGGCGTGACCAGACCCCGGACACCGATCTCGGCGCGCGGAATGTCGAACAGGGTGAGGTAGAGGGTGCGGCGGTCGGCGGAGAGGGTGCTCGGCCCGTAGTGGTGCCCGGCCGGGAGCCCCCGCACCGTCCCGTACACGGCCTCCGCGTGCTTGCGGATCCACTCCCCCAGGCCTTCGAGGCGTTCGACCTGCGGCTGCGGGATGGTGCCGTCCTCCATCGGGCCGACGTCCAGCAGCAGGTTGCCGCCGCCACCGATCGTCTCCGTGAAGTAACGGACCAACTGGGTAAGCGACTTGTGGTTGTGGTCCTCGTGCCGGTACCCCCACGAGTCGTTGATCGTGAGGCACAACTCCCAGGGCCCGGCGGGAGGTTCGATAGGGGCACCCTGTTCGGGGGTGGCGTAGTCGCCCTCGCTGAGCATGCGGGCGTTGAAGACGACGTCCGGGGAGTACGAGCGGATCAGCGCGGCGAGTTCCGTGATGCGCCACTGCTCCTCGCTGCGGTCCCACTCGCCGTCGAACCACATCAGGTCGGGCCGGTAGCGGGAGGCCAACTCCGTGATCTGGCCGTCCCGGTAGACCATGAACCGCTCCCAGGCCACCAGGTCCTCGTCCTCGGCCGAACACTCGGAGTAGCGGTTGTCCTCCAGCTCCGGCGGGCGGCCCGGCTTGCGGGTGGTGGCGTAGTCGGGGTGGTTCCAGTCGGAGTGCGAGTAGTACAGGCCGACCTTGAGGCCCTTCTCGCGCAGCGCGTCGGCGTAGCCGGTGAGGTAGTCGCGGCCGAGGCCGAGGTCGCCGTACTCGGTGTCCCACAGGGCGACGCCGTCGTGGTGGCGGCTGGTCAGGACGGCGTACTTGGCCCCCGCCCGGGCGAACAGGTCGGCCCAGGCCTTCGGGTCGTAGTGGGCGCCGGTGAAGCGGTCGAGCTGGGACATGTACCGGTCGTGCGGCACTATGTCGTCGTAGAACGACCAGGACTCCTGGACGCCGTCGACGGCGTAGATCCCCCAGTGGACGAAGATCCCCAACTTGGCGTCGGTGAACCAGGGTTGCATGGGCACGGCTGAACTCCTCCGCAGGGCAGGGCACTTCGGGGCAAGACACTTCGACGCAGGGGCGGGCGCGCGGTGTGGGTGGTGCGGTGTGGGCCGCGCGCCCGTCCCGAGGGGGTTGTTGCTAGCGGGCGGTGGCGGCGCGTTCCAGACGGAGCGTCAGGATCTGGAAGGGGCGCAGGACGACGGCGACGGTGCCGTCCGCGCCGACGGTCGCCGGCTCCAGCGGCCGCTCCAGCAGGTCGGTGACCTTGGCGCCGGCGAGCGGGAAGCTGGTGCGCAGGGTGCCGACGCCCCGGCCGCCGCGGGACTCGTAGAGCCGGACGACGACGTCACCGGACTCGTCGTCGGCGAGCTTCACCGCCTCGACGGTGACGCCCTCGCCGTCCACCGAGACGACCGGCTCGGGCGCGCCCGCCGCACCCGCCGCCTCCGCCACGCGCAGCGGAAGGTTGAGGGCGTAGCCCTCGGCGACCGCGTCCTCGATGCTCGCGCCGGGGAGCAGCGCGTAGGCGAAGCGGTGCCGGCCCTGGTCGGCCTCGGGGTCGGGGATGCGCGGGGCGCGGACCAGACTGAGGGCGACCGTGGTCGTCGTACCGCCGTCCTCGCGGACCGTGCGGGAGACGTCGTGGCCGTAGGTGGAGTCGTTGATGACGGCGACGCCGTAGCCGGGCTCGCCGATGTGCACCCAGCGGTGGCCGGAGACCTCGAACCGGGCCGCCTCCCAACTGGTGTTGGTGTGGGTGGGGCGCTGGATGTGGCCGAACTGGATCTCGGCGGAGGAGTGCGGCGCCCGGATGTCCACAAGGAAGGCCGCCTTGAGGATCTTCTCCGCCTCGTGCCAGTCGATGTCGGTCTCGAAGTCGACACGGGGGCTGCCGGCGCGCAGGGTGACCGTCTGGGTGATCGTCGAGCCCTTGCCGAAGGAGCGGGTGACGCGGACGGCTCCGAGCAGCGGGTCGTCCTCGACGACGGTGACCGAGTCCGGGTCCAGGAGGTCCGTGAAGCGGTTCTTGTAGTGCTTGTCGATGTCCCAGGCGTCCCAGTAGTTCGGGAGGTCGGTGTGCAGGCGCAGCAGGTTGCCCTGGCCGGCGAGGACTTCGCGATTCGCCCGTAGATCGAATACGGAAGACAGTGTGCCGTCTTCCGCGATCTGTACACGGACCAGGCCGTTGTCGAGGACCCGGCCGGAGACCGTCACCGGCCGCGGCGAGCCGGCGGTGTCCGCGGCGAGGGGCGCGCTGCCGCTCGCGGGCACCTCCACGTACGCCGGTGCGCCCGCGGAGGTGCGGATCACCTCCGCGCGGTCGAAGGGGCTCGTGTTGAACACCCTGGTCCCGCCCGCGCCCCCGGCCGCGCCCCCGCCGAGCGCCGCGACCGCCTCGGCCGTCAGCACCTCCAACTCCTCGGCGACACGGGCGTATTCGGCCTCCGCCTCGCGGTGCACCCAGGCGATGGAGGAACCCGGCAGGATGTCGTGGAACTGGTGCAGCAGCACCGTCTTCCAGAGCCGGTCGAGCTTCTGGTACGGGTAGGCGTAGCCCGGCGCGTGCAGCGCGGCGGTGGTCGCCCACAACTCGGCCTCGCGCAGCTTGTGTTCGCTGCGCCGGTTGCCCTGCTTGGTGCGGGCCTGGGTGGTGTAGGTGGCGCGGTGCAGCTCGAGGTAGAGCTCGCCGACCCAGACCGGGGCGTCCGGGTACTCCTCGCGGGCCTTGGCGAAGAACGCGTCGGGGTGTTCGACGACGACCTTCGGCGAGCCTTCCAGGTCGGCCAGCCGGCGCGCCCGCTCCATGATCTCGCGGGTGGGGCCGCCGCCGCCGTCGCCCCAGCCGAACGGGGCGAGGGAGCGCGTACCGCCGCCCTTCTCCGAGTAGTTGCGGACCGCGCGGTCCATCTCCTCGCCGCTGAAACGGGCGTTGTAGGTGTCGACGGGCGGGAAGTGCGTGAAGATGCGGGTGCCGTCGATGCCCTCCCACCAGAAGGTGTGGTGGGGGAACTTGTTCGTCTGGTTCCAGGAGATCTTCTGGGTGAGGAACCAGTCGTTGCCGGCGAGTTTGGCGAGCTGCGGGTAGGCGGCGTTGTAGCCGAAGGAGTCCGGCAGCCAGACGCCCTTGGTCTCGATGCCGAAGTGCTCGATGAAGAACCGCTTGCCGTGGACGAGCTGGCGGGCGATGGCCTCGCCGCCGGGCAGGTTGCCGTCGGACTCGACCCACATGCCGCCGACCGGCGCCCACTGCCCCTTCTTCACCGACTCCTGGATGCGCGCCCACACCTGCGGGTAGTTGTCGCGCACCCACTCGTACTGCTGGGCCTGCGAGCAGGCGAAGACGAAGTCGTCGTACTCGTCGGCGAGCGAGGTGACGTTGGAGAACGTGCGGGAGGTCTTGCGCTTCGTCTCGCGGATCGGCCACAGCCAGGCGGAGTCGATGTGCGCGTGGCCGACGCCGGAGATGGTGTGCGCGCTGGCGTGGGCGGGGCGGGCCAGGACGGGCGCGAGGACCTCGCGGACGGCCGCGGCGCTGCCGGAGATGTCGTCCAGGTCGAGGGCGTCCATGGCGCGGTCCAGGGCGTGCATGATCTCGTGGCGGCGCGGCTCGTGCTCGCCGAGGTGGACCATGAGTTCGCGCAGCACCTGGAGGTCCAGGTCGAGGTGCCAGACCTGCTCGTCGAGGACGGCGATGTCGGCGCGGCGGAATGTATACAGTGGACGGTCGCCTGCCGTCAGTACATCGCCCAGCGGGGTCGGGGCGTTGAAGTCGTTGGCCAGGATGTCAGGGTTGGAGGCGGCCTCGACGAGGTAGTCGATGGTCTCCCCGCCCGTCGCCGGGTTGCCGATCGGCACGTACTGGTTGAGCGGGTTGACCGCCTTCAGCGGAGTCCCGTCGGTGAGGTGGACGAGGGCCTCGGCCTGGTTGCCGGGCCAGTCGCCCACGAAGCCGAGGTCGATGACCGCCTCGACGCGCCGGCCGGCCCACTCGGCGGGCACCTGTCCGCGCATCCGGAACCAGGTGGTGCCCCAGGGCGGCCCCCACGGGGTGTCCATCGCGAAGGGCTCGTAGGCGGCGGCCGCGGCCTCCGCGAAGGGGACGGGCTCCCCCGGCGCCTGCCAGGCCTCGACCTCGAAGGGCACGGTGGCCGCGTAGATCGCGGGCTTGACCCGCTGGTTGTGGACGCGCTCGACGCGCTCCTCGATGCGGCGGCGTTCGTCATGCATGGGGAATCTCCAGAGAGGGACCACGGAGGACAGGAAGGGCAGGAAGGCGGGACGGCAGGAAGGCGGGACGGCAGGAAGGGCGGGGAGGCTCGGGGGCGGGCCAGAAGCCGGGCAAGGGCCGGGCGAAGGCGAGGCGAAGACTGGGCGGAGGCTAAGCGGAGGCCGGGCCTACCAATAAGGGGAAAGCGCTTTCCGTCGGGCGCTTACCTAAGGTACGCCAGACCGGGATGGACGTCGGTGTAGCCCTCGACCAGCCTGCGGGCCACGTTCACCGAGTCGACCAGCGGGTGCAGCGCGAACGCCTTCACGGCCGTCGTACGGGAGCCGGACTCGGCGGCGGCCAGCACCTCGCGCTCGACGCCCTTCACCGCGCAGACCAGGCCGGTGGCGTGCTCGGGCAGCGGGGCCACGGCCACCGGGTGCGCGCCGTTGGCGTCGACGAGGCAGGGCACCTCGATGACGGCGTCGGCGTCGAGCGCCGAAAGGGTGCCCTGGTTGCGGACGTTGAGGATCAGGGTCGTGCGTTCGTCTCGGGCGATGGCCCGCATCAGGGCGAGGGCGACCTTCTCGTAGCCGCCGGAGAGGTCGTCGGCGTCGCGTTCGCCGGCGCCGGCCGTCTCCCGGTTCTCGGCCATGTAGGTGGCCTCGCGCTCGGCGCGGGTGCGGTCCCAGGCGGTCAGGGCGGCCGTGTCGGGGCGCTTCATCTCCGCGTAGAACTGGGCCTGTTGGTCGGCGAGGAAGGCGCCGCGGGTCTTCTCGGCCTGCTGGTAGGCGCGGACGGCCTCGCGGTTGAAGTAGTAGTAGTGCAGGTATTCGTTGGGGATCGCGCCGAGCGACTGCAGCCAGTCGACGCCGAAGAGCTTGCCCTCCTCGAAGGAGCCGAGCAGGTCGGGGTCGGCGAGCAGCCGTGGGAGTTCGTCGCGTCCGGCGACGCGCAGGCCGCGGACCCAGCCGAGGTGGTTGAGACCGACGTAGTCGATCCACGCCTCCTTGGGGTCCGCGCCGAGGACGCGGGCGATCCGGCGGCCGAGGCCGACCGGCGAGTCGCAGATGCCGATCACGCGGTCGCCGAGGTGGCGGGACATGGCCTCGGTGACCAGGCCGGCCGGGTTGGTGAAGTTGATGAGCCAGGCGTCGGGGGCGAGGCGGGCGACACGCCGGGCGATGTCGACGGCGACGGGGACCGTGCGCAGACCGTAGGCGATGCCTCCGGCGCCGACCGTCTCCTGGCCGAGGACGCCCTCCGCGAGGGCCACCCGCTCGTCGTGGGCGCGGCCTTCGAGGCCGCCGACGCGGATCGCGGAGAAGATGAAGTCGGCGCCGCGCAGCGCCTCGTCGAGGTCGGTGGTGGCGGTCACCCTGGGGGCGTCGGGGACGCGGGCCGCCTGCTCATCCAGTACACGGGCGACCGCATACAGCCGACTGTCGTCGAGATCGTGCAGAACGACTTCCGTGACCCGCCCCTCGCCGCGGTCCGTCAGCAGCGCCCCGTACACGAGCGGCACCCGGAACCCGCCGCCGCCCAGAATCGTCAGTTTCACGCTTGCACCTTTCCTGCCACGACCATCTCGACGCCCGCCTCCTCGAAGGAGGACCGGGTCACCGGGTCGACCGGCGTGTTCGTCACCACCGCGTCCAGTTCCTCGGGACCACAGACCTTCGCCATGCCCGTACCCGGGAACTTCGCCGAGTCGGCGAGCAGGACGACCTTCTCACCGGCCTTGATCATGGCGCGTTTCACCGGCACCTCGACGACCGTCGTGTCCATCACCTGCCCGCCCGGGCGCACTCCACTGGTGCCGAGGAACAGCCAGTCGGCATGCAACTGGCGCAGGTTGTCCTCGGTGAGGAAGCCGACCAGGGAGCGGTACTCGCGCCGGACCATGCCGCCGAGCAGGACCAGCTCTATGCCCTCGTCGTCGGCGAGCTCCTCGTAGACCACCAGGTTGCTGGTGATCACCGTCAGCCGGCGGCCGTGCAGCTGCCGGGCCAGGCGGTAGGCGGTGGTGCCGATGTCGAGCAGCACCGACTGCCCGTCCGCGACCATCGCCGCGGCGTGCGCGGCGATGACGTCCTTCTCGGCCACGCGCATCTCGGCGACCTCGGCGAAGGGCTGGTCGCCCTCCTCCGCGACGGCGCCGCCGTGCACCCGGGTGAGCAGGCCGTCCTCCTCGAGTTTGACCAGGTCACGCCTGATCGTGGCCGGGCTCACACCCAGTTGCTCGGAGAGATCGGTCACGGCTGTGGGACCACCGGAGCGCAGGGCCCGCAGGATGAGTTGATGTCGTCGTTCTGCCAGCACGGAGCGAACACTACTCGTCATCTTCAATCAAATCTATGCTCACTTCTGCTGAGGCATTGACCAATGTCGCCGAGCGGCGCACGATTCCGGTCAAGAAATGAAGAGTTTTGACGAGAGGATGTGCGGTGGACGACGACCGGCCCGAGGTGCTGCTCACCGGGCTGCTCTTCTACGACCTCGTCCTCACGGGGCTCGGCAGGCCGCCGACGCCCGGCGAGGAGATCTGGACGGCGGGCATGGGCTGCGGCCCCGGCGGCATCGCCAACCTGGCGGTTGCCGCGTCCCGCTTCGGCCTGCGGACCTCGCTGGCCACGGTCTTCGGCGACGACTTCTACGGCGTCCACTGCCATGAGGTCCTCGCCGGGCAGGAGGGCGTCGACCTCGCCCTCTCCCGGGTGGCGGACGACTGGCACACCCCGGTCACCGTCGCCCTCGCGCACGGCCACGACCGGGCCCTGGTCACCCACGGCCAGGAGCCGCCGTACTCGCAGGACGAGCTGATGGGCGACCCGCCCGAGGCGCGCACGGCCCTCGTGCACCTGGAGGCCGAACCGCGCGCCTGGCTCGCCAAGGCGGCCGCGAACGGCACGCAGATCTACGCCGACGTCGGCTGGGACCCCACCCAGCAGTGGTCCACCGACCTCCTCGACCAACTCCGCCTGTGCCACGCCTTCCTCCCCAACGAGACCGAGGCGATGGCGTACACCCGCACCGACAGCGCGGTCGCCGCGCTCGGCACGCTCACCGAGCTGGTGCCGGTGGCCGTGGTCACCCGGGGCGGCGACGGCGCGGTCGCGGTCGACCAGACGACCGGGGAGTACGCGGAGGTCCCCGCCGTCGACGTCGACGTCCTGGACGCGACGGGTGCCGGGGACGTGTTCGGCGCGAGCTTCGTCGCCGCTTCTCTGGGCGGCTGGCCGCTGGCGGAGCGGCTGCGGTTCGCCGTCCTGTCCGCCGGGCTCTCGGTGCAGCATCACGGCGGGGCGCTCGCCGCCCCCGGCTGGTACGGCATCGACCGCTGGTGGCGCTCCGTGACCGACCCCGAACTGAAGCGGACGTACGGCTTCCTGGCCGACCGCGTCCCGGCGGACGTCGGCCCGCCCGTGCGGTACGCCCCGGCCACCCCACCCGCCCGGCGACCCTGACGGGCCCGCGGGCCCGTATCCGGTATGCAGTATCCGGTATCCGGTATCGCATATCTCGTAGCCCGTATCCGGCACCTCGTATCCAGTAGCCCGTATCCGGCACCTCGTATCCAGTAGCCCGTAGCCCGTAGCCCGAGAAGACAACCCCCTCATGTCCCTCGATTGCACATCGTCTGCGAAGACGCGAACAGATCCGAAAGGCGGTGGGAGCTGTGCGGCTCTCACGTAGAGGCCTGCTCCGCGCGGGACTGGCCGGTTCGGCCGCCACGGCGCTCGGCGGCCTGGCGTCCGGCTGCGGTGTTCCGACCGGTTCGACCGGCCGGAACATGGTCCTGTGGTACTGGGACGGCGGCCTGGGCGACACGGTCGTCAAGAACGCGACGGCCCGGTACGGCAGCGCGGTCGACCTCAAGGCCATCAAGATCGGCGGCTACTACCGGTCGAAGCTGATCACCACGATGGCCGGCCGCGCCCATGTCCCCGACATCGCGGGCCTGAAGGGCGAGGACATGGCGTCCTACCTGCCCAACGCCGGCCAGTTCGTGGACCTGCGCACGCTCGGCGCGGACAAGTACAGGTCCCAGTACCTGCCCTGGAAGTGGGAGCAGGGCATCGCGGACGACGGCACGATGGTCGGCTTCCCGATCGACTGCGGGCCGGTGGCGCACTTCTACCAGTACGCCGTCTTCCGGAAGGCGGGACTGCCGTACGAGCCCGCCGACGTGTCGAAGGAGCTCGACACGTGGGAGAAGTTCTTCGCGGCGGGTGAGCGGCTGCGGCAGCGGATCCCGGGAACCTCCCTGCTCACCGACGTCAACAGCGTCTTCGAGAACGTGGTGCAGCAGGGCGGCGAGCGGTACGTCGACAAGGACCGCCACTTCATCGGCGACCAGGAGCATGTGCGCCACGCCTGGGCGCTCGCCGTCGAGGCCAAGCAGCGCAAGCTCGTGTCGAACCTGGTCAACGGCACCCCGGACCAGTTCTCGGCCATCGAGGACGGCAAGCTGCCGAGCCAACTGGGCGCGTCCTGGGCGACCAGCGACCTCAAGAACGGCGTGCCGAAGACCAAGGGCAGGTGGCGGGTGGCCGACATGCCCGTGCGGCCCTCCAACAACGGCGGCTCGTTCCTGTCGATCACCAAGGAGTGCCGGGAGCCCGAGCGGGCGTTCCGGATCATCACCTGGATGCTCGACGCGGGCAACCAGGCGCAGGGCTTCGTGGACGCGGGACTCTTCCCCTCCACCCCCGCCTCGTACGGCGTCAAGCAGGTGCGCGAGCCCGACCCGTTCTTCGGCGGGCAGGTCACGATGGACGTCTTCGGGCCCGCCGCGCAGAAGATCGCCGTCGCCTACAACAGCCCCTTCGACGTGGCGCTCGGGCAGCCCATCAAGGACGAGATGAAGAACGTCGGCGTCCTCGGCAAGGACCCGAAGCAGGCCTGGAGTGACGCCATGAGCACATGCCGGCGCATCGCGAAGCACCTGGGGGTGAGCTACTGATGGCCACCCTCCCCACGCTGGAGAAGCCCCCGGAGCCCCCGACGGTCGTGGCGCACACACCCGCGCCGCGACCCCGCACGGGCTTCCGCAGGTACTGGCACCTCTACGCCGCGATCTCCCCCTTCTACCTGCTCTTCCTCTGCTTCGGCCTGATCCCGGTCGGCTTCTCGCTCTACCTCTCCTTCCACCGCTGGGACGGCCTCGGCTCGATGGAGTGGGCGGGGCTGACGCAGTATCAGTACCTGCTGAGCGACTCGGAGTTCTGGAGCTCGATCGGGACCACGATCGTCATCTGGGCGCTGGCCACCTTCCCCATGATCTTCCTGGCGATGGTGACGGCGGTGATGCTCAACTCGGCGGTCCGCTTCAAGAACCTCTACCGCGTCGCCTACTTCCTGCCGAGCGTCACCTCGGTCGTGGCGATCGCGATCGTCTTCGGCTCGGTCTTCTCCACCAACTTCGGCCTCGTCAACGCCTTCCTGCAAGCGATCGGCGTCGACCAGATCGCCTGGCTCAACACCCCGTGGGGCATCAGGATCGCCGTCGCGACGCTGATGACCTGGCAGTGGACCGGCTACAACGCGATCATCTTCCTGGCCGGGCTCCAGACCATCCCGGGCGAGCTGTACGAGGCGGCGCGGATGGACGGCGCGGGGCCGGTGCAGACCTTCTTCCGGATCACGCTGCCGATGATGCGCCCGGTGCTGCTGTTCGTGCTCGTCGTGTCGACGGTCACCGGTCTGCAGAGCTTCTCCGAACCCCAGGTCCTGCTGCAGAACACCTCGAACGACTCGACGTTCTCGGGCGGTCCGGGCCACGCCGGCCGGACGATGGTCCTCTACTTCTTCCAACAGACCTTCGACAACAACGACTTCGGCTACGGCGCCGCCGTGGCGTGGGGCATCTTCCTCGTCGTCGTCCTCTTCTCGATCATCAACTGGCGTCTGGTGCAGCGCCGGGGCGAAGACTAGGAAGGCCAGAACACCATGGCATCCATCCAAGGAACCCGGCGGACCAAGGGGATCGACGGGACCCGCCGCAGAGGGTTCGCGCTGCACGCGAGCCTCGTCGTCGGCGTCCTGCTCTCGGCCTTCCCGTTCTACTGGGCCGTGATCATGTCGACGCACACGTCGTCGGAGATCTTCTCCTACCCGCCCAAGCTGCTGCCGGGCACGCACTTCCTGGAGAACGTGCGCAGCCTCTTCGACAACATCGACTTCTTCGGCTCGATGTTCAACTCACTGCTGGTCGCGGGCTCGGTGACGTTCCTGGTCCTGTTCTTCGACTCGCTGGCGGCCTTCGTCTTCGCCAAGTTCGCGTTCCCGGGCAAGCGGTTGCTGTTCGTGCTGCTCATGTTCATCTTCATGGTGCCGGCGCAGCTCCAGGCGATCCCGCAGTTCGTGATCATGGCGAAGCTCGGCTGGATCGGCTCGATGACGGCGCTGATCGTGCCGGCCGCCGCCAACGCGTTCGGCATCTTCTGGATGCGCCAGTACATGAAGAGCGCGATCCACGACGAACTCCTCGACGCCTCCCGCATCGACGGCGCGAACTTCCTGCGCCAGTACTGGCACGTGGCCCTCCCGGTGGTCCGGCCGGGCCTGGCGTTCCTCGGCATCTTCACCTTCATGGGCCAGTGGAACGACTACGCCTGGCCCCTGATCGCCCTCACCAACCCGGACAACGTGACCCTCCAGGTCGCCCTGTCCCAGCTCAACGGCACGCACGGCACCACCGACTACGGAATGGTCATGACCGGCGCACTCCTCGCCCTCGTTCCCCTGCTGATCGTGTTCGCGATCGGCGCCCGCCAGATGATCGGCGACCTCGCCAAGGGAGCGATCAAGTGACGGACCCGCTCGTGACTGACCCGCTGCTGACGCTCCGCCCCTGGCAGGCGCCCGAGGTGACCTCCTGGGGGCGGCTGCCCATGAACGCCGTCGACCGGCGCTTCGGAGCCCGCTCCCTGGACGGCGACTGGCGTTTCCAGCTGCTGCCCGCCCCGGACGCGCCGGTCGGCGCCGCGTGGTCGACGGCAGCCGTGCCCGGCGTATGGACCATGCAGGATACGGACGACCTTCCGCAGTATCTGAACATCCGTATGCCGTATACAGAATTCCCTCCACTGTCGCCCGCCGACAATCCGACGGGTGTGTACGAGCGGGAGGTCGACGTCCCCGCCGAGTGGGCCGGGCGCCGGATCGTGCTCCAGGTCGGGGCCGCCGAGAGCGTGCTGCTGGTGCACGTGGACGGGCGGCCCGTCGGCATCTCCAAGGACTCCCATCTGGCGGCCGAGTTCGACCTGTCGGACGTGGTCCGCCCCGGCGGGCGGTCCGTCGTGCGGCTGACGGTCGTCAAGTGGTCGGACGCCTCGCACATCGAGGACCAGGACCACTGGTGGCACGGCGGGATCACCCGCTCGGTGCTGCTGTACGCCACCGACGCGCTGCACCTGTCCGACGTGACCGTGCGGGCGGGGCAGGACGGCGAGCTGCGGGTCGACTGCCGGGTGCGGGACGCGGGCGGCGCGCTGCCCGAGGGCTGGTACGTCAGCGGGGACCTGGACGGGCTGCCGGTGGTCCAGGACGCCGCGCTCGACCTGGCCAACGCCGAGGACGAGCGCGTCTCCGCCTTCCTCGGCGAGGCCCGCCTCACCGCGCGCGTGCCCGAGGTGCGCACCTGGACGGCCGAGACGCCCGAGCTGTACGGCCTGACGGTGCGCCTGCACCGCGCCGACGGCACGGTCGCCGACACCTCCCGGCACCCCGTCGGCTTCCGGGACGTGGCGGTGGTCGGACGGGATCTGCTGGTCAACGGCGAGCGGGTCTTCATCCGGGGCGTCAACCGGCACGACTTCCATCCGCTGACGGGGCGGACGGTGTCGTCCGAGGACATGCGCGCGGATCTCGCCCTGCTGAAGCGGTTCGGCTTCAACGCGATCCGCACCGCGCACTACCCCAACGACCCGACGCTGTACGACCTCGCCGACGAGCTCGGTTTCTACGTCGTCGACGAGGCGGACATCGAGTCGCACGACCACGCCCACGAGATCGCCGACGACCCGCGCTATCTGAACGCCTTCGTCGACCGGGTCGCGCGGATGGTGCTGCGGGACAAGAACCACCCGTCGGTCATCATCTGGTCGCTGGGCAACGAGTCCGACTACGGCGCGAACCACGACGCGGCCGCAGGCTGGGTGCGCCGGCACGATCCGACCCGGCCGCTGCAGTACGAGGGGGCCGCCAAGCGCGGCTGGGCCGATCCGGGGGTCGCCTCCGACATCGCCTGCCCGATGTACGCGCCCCTGGAGGACTGCGTGGCGCACGCGCTGTCCGGAGAGCAGACCAAGCCGCTCATCCAGTGCGAGTACTCCCACGCGATGGGCAACAGCAACGGCACGCTGGCCGACCACTGGGCCGCCATCGAGGCCACCCCGGGTCTTCAGGGCGGGTTCATCTGGGAGTTCTGGGACCACGGGATCCTTCAGTCCGTGAACGACGGAAGACCGGTCGGGCGCGGCGGCGCCGGGCTCTACGACAACGGTGTCACGGCGCCCGGGTACCGCTGGGCGTACGGCGGCGACTTCGGCGAGCGGGACCACGACGGCGCGTTCATCGCGGACGGCGTCGTCCTGCCCGACCGCACCCCCAAGCCGGTGATGTACGAGCACCGCGAACTCGCCGCGCCGCTGCGGCTCCAGGGCTTCCGGCACGAGGGGCTGGTCCTCTCCAACCACCAGCACTTCCGCGGCCTGGAGTGGCTCGCGGGCGAGTGGGAGCTGTCACTCGCGAGCGGCGGGACGCTCACCGCGGCGGCCGAACTGCCCGACCTGCGGCCGGGCGAGACGGCCGTGGTGCCGTTGCCGTTCGCGCTGCCCGAAGAGGGCGGCGAGGCGTGGCTGACGCTGCGGGTGACGACGGCGGAGGATCTGCCGTGGGCGCCGCGCGGCACGCAGGTGTGCGCACCGCAGGTGCGGTTGCGGGCGGCCGAGCCGGTCGAGGAGCAGGAGCCCGCGGGTTTTGGGCGTGTCGAGATCGACGCCGACGGACTCCTCGTGCACCCGCTGCTGACCGTCGCGCCCACGCTGTCGCTGTGGCGGGCGCCCACCGACAACGACGAGTTGGGCGGCATGGCGCTGCGCTGGCGGACATGGGGCCTGGACGCCCTCGTGCGCAAGCTGGTCTCGGTCCGCCGGGAGGGGGACGGGGTGGTGAGCGTGCTCTCCGAGTACGCCGGCACCACCGGCGTCGTCCGGCACCGGCAGGTGTTCACACCGGTGGCGGGCGGCATCCGGATCGACGAACAGGCCGAGCTGCCCGAGGAGTTCGACGACGTGGCGCGGGTCGGCTCGGTCTTCGAGACGGTCGCCGGGATGGACCTGCTGGAGTGGTTCGGGCAGGGGCCCTGGGAGTCGTACCCCGACCGGAGCGGTGGCGCGCCGGTGGGCCATCACTCCGTTTCCGTCGACGAGTTGTTCACTCCGTACCTGCGGCCGCAGGAGAGCGGCGGCCGGCACGGGATGCGGCGCTTCACGCTCTCGGCGCCCGACGCCACGGGCCTCGCGGTCACGCTGGACGAGCCGCGCCAGGTCTCCGTCACGCGGTACCGAGCCGAGGACCTGACCGCCGTCGCCCACCATGACGAACTCGTCCCGCGCGCCGGGTGCGTGGTGCACCTCGACGCGGCGCACCGCGGCCTCGGTACGGCGTCGTGCGGCCCCGACACCTTCCCGTCCTACCTCGTCGCACCGGGCGTCCATCGCTGGAGCTGGACCCTGCGCTTTCTCTGAACTCCCCTTTACAGCAACGGACTTCCTACGGAGCACACGTGTGTACGTCGCATGCCCACATTGAGGGCGAGGCCGCGCAGGCCGGCGCCGCAAGACGCGGTTTCCTGCGCGCCACCGCACTGCTCGGCGCCGCCGCCACGGCCGGTCTCGCCCTGCCGGCCACCGCCGAGGCGGCCTCCGCCAAGACCTGGCGCCCGGACCCCGACAGCCGCCGCTTCACGCTCGCCGTCATGCCCGACACGCAGTACCTCTTCGACGGGCCGAGCATCGACAAGGAGCCGGTCGAGGCGTCCCTGCGCTATCTGCTGGAGCACGGCAGGCACGAGAACATCGTGTTCCTGTCCCACCTCGGCGACCTCACCCAGAACGGGTCGAAGGACGAAGTCGCCGCGATCAGCGAGGCGTTCGGGCTGCTCGACCGGCGCGGGGTCGGCTACAGCGTCCTGGCCGGCAACCACGACGTGCAGTCGTCGACTACCGACCAGCGCGGCGCGACCCCGTACCTGGACGCGTTCGGTCCGCAGCGTTTCCGGGGCAGGTCCACGTTCGGCGGGGCCTCCCCCGACGGCTACAACTCGTTCCACCTGTTCCGGGCGGGCGGCCGGGAGTGGATGGTGCTGGCGCTGGACTGGCGGCTGTCGGAGAAGGGTTACGCCTGGGCCGCCGACGTCCTCGCCCGGCACCCCAAGACACCCGTCGTCCTCACGACGCACGAGCTGGTCCTCGAGGACGACTCCCTCTCGGCGTACGGGCAGCAGTTGTGGGACCGGCTGATCGAGGGCCACGACCAGATCTTCCTCACTCTCAACGGGCACTACTGGCCCGCCGGCCGGTCAACGCGCAAGAACGCGGCGGGACATGACGTCCACCTGCATCTGACGAACTATCAGAACCGTTACTTCGGCGGCGCGGCGATGATCCGCCTCTACCGCTTCGACCTCGACCGCGGCGTCATCGACGTCGAGACGGTCTCCCCGTGGATCATGGGCCGGGCCGCGAAGGGGCTCAACGAGCTGGAGCGGCAGGAGATCGAACTCAGCGGCGCCGCCGACCGGTTCTCGGTCGACATCGACTTCGCCGCGCGCTTCTCCGGCTTCGACCCGGTGCCGGCGCGCCCCGCACGCCCTGTGTCGAAGGTCGTCGTCCCCGGCACGGTCGCGTACTGGCGCTTCGACGGGCACGCCGACGGTTCGGCCGTGTCCGGCACCGTCCGGGACCTGTCCGGGTGGGGCAACGACCTCACCGTCGTCCCGGTCGGCGGCGGCACGCTCGGCTGGTCGTCCGACCACCACCCCGACCAACCCGGGCACGGCAGCCTGGAGTTCCAGGGTTTCAAGTCCCCGCTGAAGGGGGCGTACCTGCGCACGGTCGACGGCGCTCCGCTCAACTCGGCGACGTTCAAGGCCGGTTACACCATCGAGGCGTTCTACCGGCTGCCGGCCGACTGGGACCCCGCGCACCACGCCTGGTCGGGACTGGTCGGCCGGACGGGGACGGGCGGGGCAGCGGGCAGGACCGGCGACGACCCCGACGAGCCGCTCGCCACCCTCTCCCTCTCCAACGACCGGGAGCCGCAGTGGGCGATGCGCCCGCTGAACCAGCAGGGCATCGCCACCAACTGGGGGCAGGAGACCCCGCTGGAGACCTGGTGGCACCTCGCGGTCGTCAACGACGGCAAGCACACCACGCTGTACGTCGAGGGCTGCCCGACCGTGCGCAACCCGAAGGCGGCGGCCGTCGGCATCACCTCCGTCGGACTGCCGTGGCTGCTCGGCGGCTACGCGTACGGCGACCGGATCGACCAGATCCTGCACGGCCGCCTCGGCGACGTCCGCATCGTCGAACGGGCGCTGCCCGTCACCTCCTTCATGAACCACTGACCTCCCTCAGGAACCGCTGAGCCCTCGAAGAGGACACCGAAGAATCATGACCGAGCAGCGACTGCCCTCCTGGGCCGACCCGGCCGTCTCCCCCGCCGCCCTCGACGCCCAGGGCGTGTCGAGACGTCAGCTCCTGCGCCGCGCCGGCCTGTTCGGGGCCGCGTTCACCCTGGGCGGGGTGGCCGCGGCCACCCCGGCCGGGGCCGCCGCCGGCCAGGGCTTCGGCGGCGAGGACCCGCGCCTGGCCTACCTGGTCGGCGACCACCACGTGCACTCCGTGTACAGCCACGACGCGAAGTACACGTTCTCCCAGCAGGCGCGGGCCGCCGCCCGGTACGGCCTGGACTGGATGGTGTTCAACGAGCACTCCAACTTCGGGCACGCCTCCTTCGGCGCCGCGCTGGAGCACGAGGAGATCCTCAAGGCGCGCGCCGAGAACCCGCGCCAACTGATCTTCCAGGGCCTGGAGTGGTACATCCCGGCGGCCGAGCACGGCACGGTGTTCGCCGCACCCGGCCCGCACGAGGTCGACCTGCTCACCCGGTTCGAACTCGCCTACGACGGCAAGCTGCTGGGCTACACCGAGGGCGCCGCCGGCGCGGCCGACACCGCCCGCAACGAGGCGCACGCCGTCAAGGCGATCCAGTGGCTGGCCGAGCAGCGCCGCACCGGCTACGTCGACGACGTCCTCGTCCTCGCCAACCACCCGCTGCGCCTCGGCATCGACTCCCCGCACGAGATGCGGAGTTGGCGCGACGCGGCCCCCGAGATCATGATCGGCATGGAGGGCGCGCCCGGCGCCCAGGGTGCGGCGATCCCCGGCTGGCGCGGAGCCACGTCCATCCGCGGCGAGTACGAGAACAAGCCGTCCGCGCAGTCCCACGCGGGCTATCCGGCGGACGCCTATGTCACGTACGGCGGCTTCGACTGGGCGACGGCGACCGTCGGCGGCCTGTGGGACTCGATGCTGGCCGAGGGCCGGCTGTTCTCGGTCACCACCAACTCCGACAACCACCGCACCGTCTTCGACACCTGGAAGAACGGCGACTGGGCGGCCGGGCAGAACTTCGACACCACCGGCAAGCTGCCCGACCCGGTGCGGACCGACGCCCCGCAGCCGGGCAGCGACTTCTGGCCGGGCCAGTTCAGCCGCACCCACGTGGGCGTCACCCGGTACGGCTACCGGGCGGTGATGACGGGTCTGCGCGAGGGCCGGGTGTGGCTCGACCACGGGCATCTGCTCGACGGGCTCGAGGTCCGGCTGCGGCGGGAGCACAGCAACGGCCGGGGCGTCACGCTCGGCGGCCGGCTGCGGGTCCGTAAGGGCGAGAAGCTCACCCTGGACATCACCGTCACCACCGCCTCCCGCCCCAACCCCCAGGGAATTCTGCCCGAGTTGGCGCATGTGGACGTGATCCGGGGCGCGGTGCGGGGCGCCGTGTCCGACCGCGACACGTGGCGGGCGCCCGACACGGGGGTCGCCCACACGACGGACGTGAGCGGCCGCAAGGGCACGTACACCCTGCGCGTTCCGCTCACGGTGGGCGACGAGTCGTTCTACGTCCGCCTGCGCGGCAGCGACGGCAACCGGCACGGAACCGGCTACCTGGGCGCCTCCGTCGACCCCCACGGCCCGATCCCCCACGAGCCCGGCAACGGCGACCCCTGGTCCGACACCTGGTTCTACTCCAACCCGGTCTTCGTGGACGTCGTCAGCTGAGGCGCCCCAAAGGGGCGCGGGGCTGTATCGATGTGCGGCTCCGCCGCGGGGCGCGACCAGCCACAGCGGTCCCGCAGCTTCCCAACAGCACAAACCCCTACGGCCCAACCGGCGGAGCCCTACGCGTAGAACCGCGAAAGGCTCTGCAGCACGGCCGCCGGCTTCGTGCCGCCCTCGATCTCGATCGCGCCGTCGACGGCGACCTGCACCCCGCCCGGCACGTCCTCGACCTCGGCCAGCTTGCCGACCAGGCGGATGCGCGAGCCGACCTTCACCGGCGAGGGGAAACGGACCTTGTTCAGCCCGTAGTTGACCTTTGTCGTGACGCCCTGGACGTCCAGCAGTTCGGTGAACATCGGGATGAACAGGGAGAGCGTCAGGTAGCCGTGGGCGATCGGGGCGCCGAAGGGGCCTGCGGCGGCCTTCTCCGGGTCGACGTGGATCCACTGGTGATCCCCGGTCGCGTCGGCGAACGTGTCGATCCGCTCCTGGGTGACCTCGATCCACTCGCTGGTGCCCAGGTCGCTGCCGGCCAGCTTCTTCAGCTCGTCGAGGCCGTTGACGGTGATGGTCATGGGGGTTCCTTACTGCTTGCCGTACCGCGTGCGGACACGGGACTTGAGGAGCTTTCCGGAGGCGGTGCGCGGCAACTCGTCCGCGATCACCACCGACTTGGGGATCTTGTACTTGGCGAGCCGTCCGGCCAGTGAGGCCAGCACCTCGTCGGGGTCGAGCGAAGCGCCCTCGCGGGGCACGACGACCGCGCGCGGCACCTCGCCCCACTTGTCGTCGGACACGCCGATGACCGCGCATTCGACGATGTCGGGGTGGGCGAGGAGCAGGTCCTCGATCTCGGCGGGGTAGATGTTCTCCCCACCGGAGATGATCATGTCCTTGATGCGGTCGACGATGTGCACGTAACCGTCTTCGTCGACCCGGGCCGCGTCCCCGCTGCGGAACCAGCCGTCGGCGAAGGAGGCGGCCGTCTCCTCGGGCAGTCCCCAGTAGCCGGGCATGACGTGCGGCCCGCGCACGACGACCTCGCCGGTCTCGCCGACCTCGACCGGGGTGAGGTCGGGGCGCAGGACGCGTACGTCGCTGAAGAAGTGCGGGACGCCGGCCGAGCCCGCCTTGCTGATCGAGTGCTCGGCGTCCAGGAACAGCGTGCCGGGGGCGGCCTCGGTCATGCCGTAGCCCTGGAGGAAGGTGAGTCCGCGTTCCTGGTAGGCGGCTATCAGCGGGGTGGGGACCGGGGAGCCGCCGCAGGTCAGGATGCGCAGGGAGGACAGGTCCGCCTCCGCCCAGCGCGGGTGCCGGGCCACCTGGTCGAACATCGTCGGCACCCCGAACATGAAGGTGATCCGATGGCGGGCGATCAGGTCGAAGGTGGCTTCCGGGTCGAAGGCCTCGACCAGGACGCAGCAGCCGCCCTTGAGGAGCACCGGGAGGGTCAGCATGTTCAGGCCGGCCGTGTGGAACAACGGCGCGGAGACCAGGGCGCGTTCGTCGGCGATCAGGTCGGTGTCGATGAGGACGTTGATCGCGTTCCAGGTGAGGTTGCCGTGCGTGAGCATGGCGCCCTTGGGGCGGCCGGTCGTGCCCGAGGTGTACATGATGATGCAGGTGTCGTCGGGGGTGACCGGTGTGTCGATCGGCTCGTCGGAGGCGGCGGCGAGCGCCTCCTCGTATTCGGTGCCGACCTCGACGTAGGTCCGGACGTCCGAGTTCCCGGGCAGTCCGGCGACCAGGCCGGCGTGCGCGGGGCCGTAGACGAGTGCCTTGGCGCCGGAGTCGGCGAGCTGGTAGGCGATCTCGGGGCCGGCGAGCCGGGTGTTCAGGGGGACGAAGACCGCGCCGAGCGTGCCGGCGGCGAACAAGGTCTCCAGGTAGCAGGGGTGGTTGGGGCCGAGGTAGGCGATGCGGTCGCCGCGGTGGATGCCGCGGGCGCGCAGGGCGTGGGCCAGGCGCGTGGTACGTGCATACAGTGTGCGGTAGTCCGTCGACTGTTCACCGTGTACCAGGGCGGTGCGGTGCGGGGTCTTGCGGGCCCGGCGTGCGGGCCATGACCCGAGTCCCTCGTTGCGCATCTTCGACGCCCCTTACGGTGTGGTCAGTCCGAGCAGACGGGCGGCGTTCTCCTTGAGGATCTTCGGCTTCACCTCGTCCTTGATCGTCAGCTTGTCGAAGTCGGCGAGCCAGCGGTCGGGGGTGAGGACGGGGTAGTCGGAGCCGAAGAGGACCTTGTCCTTGAGCAGCGTGTTGGCGTACTGCACGAGCTGCGGCGGGAAGTACTTCGGAGACCAGCCGGACAGGTCGATGTGCACGCCCGGCTTGTGGGTGGCCACGGCGAGCGCCTCGTCCTGCCAGGGGAACGACGGATGCGCCAGGATGATCTTGAGGTGCGGGAAGTCGGCCGCCACGTCGTCCACGTGCAGCGGGTTGCTGTACTTCAGCCGGATCCCGCCGCCGCCCGGCACGCCCGCGCCGATGCCGGTCTGGCCGGTGTGGAACAGGGCGATGGTCCCCGTCTCCTCGATCACCTCGTAGAGGTCGTACGCGACCGAGCGGTCGTTGGGGAAGAAGCCCTGGATGCTGGGGTGGAACTTGAAGCCCTTCACCCCGTACTCCTCCACCAGGCGCCGGGCCTGCCTGACGCCCGCCTTGCCCCGGAAGGGGTCGATGGAGGCGAAGGGGATGAGGACGTCGGCGTTGGCGGCGGCGGCCTCGGCGACCTCCTCGTTCGGCACCGGCGCCGTGCCGGTCGCGGACTCGGCGTCCACCGTGAAGATCACGGCGGCCATCTTCCGCTCCCGGTAGTAGGCGGCCGTCTCCTCGATGGTCGGCTTCCGCTTGCCCTCGACCTTGAAGTAGGCGGAGGACGCGTCATGCAGGTCTTCGTCCAGCGAGGAGTGGCCCTTGGAGGACACCTCCGCGTGGGTGTGGACGTCGATCGCGACGAGTTCCTCGACGTTGAGGATCGCCATGGTCAGGCCTCCGGGAACTTGGGGGCCGGGATGCCGACCGTCTGGAGTTCGGCGCCGACCGAGGTGGGGAAGACGTCGGCCAGGGTCTCGGGGGTCCAGCCGCCGTCGGCGTAGGCCGCGCGGATCTCCTGCGGATGCGACCAGAGTGCCACCTTGTCGCCGCCGATGCCGATGGCCTGACCGGTGATGGACCGGGCGGCCTCGGAGGCCAGGAAGGGCACGAGGGCGGCGCAGTCCTCGGGGGTGCCGAAGCCCTCGCCCTTGCGCAGGAAGTCCGGGAACGGCTCGCCGTTCTTCAGGGCCTCGATGTAGGGGGCGAAGGCGGGGATGGTCTCGGTCATCGCGGTGGCGGCGACCGGGACGATCGCGTTGACGGTGATGCCGGCACGGCCCAGCTCCATGGACCAGGTGCGGGCGAACGCGGCGATGCCGGCCTTGGCGGCGGCGTAGTTCGTCTGGCCGAAGTTGCCGCGCTGGCCGGCCGGGGAGCCGACGAGGATCAGCGTGCCGCCCTCGCCCTGCTCGCGCATCCGGACGGCGGCGGCGCGGGCGCAGGTGAAGGTGCCCTTGAGGTGGGTGGTGATCACCGCGTCGAAGTCGTCGTCGGTCATCTTCCACAGCACCTTGTCGCGCAGGATGCCCGCGTTGGTGACCAGGATGTCGAGCCGCCCGAACTCCTCCACGGCCCGGTTGACCAGCCGCTCGGCGGCCTCGGTCGTACCGACCGGGACGACTTCGGCGACGGCCCTGCCACCGGCGGCGGTGAGGGACTTCACGGCCTGCTCGGCGACCGCCTCGTCGACGTCGTTGACGACCACGGAGGCGCCGTGGGCGGCCAGGGCGTGCGCGTAGGCGAGGCCGAGGCCCCGGCCGCTGCCGGTGACGACGGCGACCTTGCCGGTGAGATCGATGCTGGGCACGACGATGTCCCTTCACATGGGGGGTACGGCTCACATACGGGGTGGGGCTCGCATGGGGTGCGGCTTCTAGATCGAAGCTAAGAGCAATAATTGTCGTCGTCAATAGTTGTTGTCGACCTATGGGGTGCGTCATGCTGGAATCCGTACGACGAACCACCTCCGGAATGCGACACACCACCTCCGTAACATGACGAACCGCCCCCGGAAGGGGACCGACCCCAGGGAGCCCGCCATCGCCCGCCAGGACAACGCAGTGAACGCCGCCCCGATCGACGCGGACGAGCCGTGGATGCGCGAACTGCACGCGGACGCGGGCTACCTCCTCTACCGCCTGGGACTGCGCTCGGGTCAGCTCTTCAACACCTTCCTCCAGGAGTCCGGGCTGCGCCTGCGGCACTACGCCGTACTGCGCTTCCTCGCCACCTCCGACGGCGCCCTCCAGCGCGAGCTGAGCACCCGGCTGGGCTACGACCCGAGCGCGATCGTCGGCCTGGTCGACGACCTGGAGAAGCTGGGCTTCGCCGAGCGCCGCCCGGCCCCGGACGACCGCCGCAGCCGTATCGTCGTCCTCACCGAGGACGGCCGCGCCTTCCTGCGCGGCACCGACGCGGCGGGCCTGCGGGTGTCGAACGACCTGCTCGACCCGCTCGGCCCGGCCGACCGCGAGACACTGCACACGCTGCTGTTGCGGATCGCCGGGGACGGACTCGCCTGACGCGGTGAGAAGCACCTGACGGACGGGGCTCGCCATGACCTCACGTTCCGCGCCGGACCGGCTGCTGGCCGTGCTCGCCGCGTTCGACCACACGCACTCCGCGCTGTCCCTCACCGACATCAGCCGCCGCGCCGGGCTGACCCTCTCCACCGCGCACCGGCTGGTGGGTGCGCTGACCGAGTGGGGCGCCCTGGAGCGGGACCCGTCCGGCGCGTACCACGTGGGGCTGCGGCTGTGGGAGGTCGCGGCACTGGCACCGCGCGGTCTGGCGCTGCGTCAGGTCGCGCTGCCCTACCTGGAGGATCTGTACGAAGCCACGCACGAGAACGTGCAGTTGGCGGTGCGGGACGGGTCCGAGGTCGTCTACACCGAGTGGCTGTCGGGGCGTTCGGCGGTCGGCGTGCACATCCGGGTGGGCGCCCGCTGGCCGCTGCACGTCACCGGCGTCGGGCTCGCGCTGCTCGCCCACGGCGGCTCCGAGCTCCAAGACGCCTACTGCGCCGGGCCGTTGGCGTCCTACACCCCCCACACCATCACCGATCCGGCCCAGTTGCGCCGGGTGCTGGCCGAAGTGCGGCGCACGGGCGTTGCGGTGAGCAGCCGTCAGGTCACGGCAGACGCCCTGTCGGTGGCCGCTCCGGTGCGCGGTCCGGGCGGGGCGGTGGTGGCCGCCGTGTCGGTCGTCGTCCCGCACGCCGGCGCGACCGTCCCGGTGCTGGTGCCGGCGGTACGGCTCGCGGCCCGGGGCATCTCACGGGCCCTGGGCTGGCAGCCGGAGGGCCGGCCCGAGTAATCCGGCCGTCGGATCGCCGCCCGGCACATCGGGTGGGCGACGCCCCGCCGACCTCCCCCGCGCCGCCGACGACGCCCCGGCTGCGGGCCGCGCGCGATCGGGACGGCCCAGGCCCTGGGGACTCATCCGTGCTCGTCCGTTCCCGGATCACGGCCGCCGTGCCGGCGGCGCGACGTGACCGGTCGGTGATCAGCGAGCGGTTCGAGCAGACCCGGATGGAGTCCTCCACGGTCGGCCTCGGCGACGAGTACGACATCTCCGACGTGCCGCACGCCCAGCGCCTGACCACCTCCGGCACCTTCGTGCACGGCAACTACTGGGCCGCGACCTCGTTGTTCGGCAGTCAGAACACCAGCCACGGCTGCGTCGGCCTGCACGACGCCAAGGGCGCGAGCGACCCCTCCGTCGCGGGCTACGCGTTCTACGCGAGCTCGATGCTCGGCGACGTGGTGATCGTGAAGAACTCGGGCGAGAAGACCGTCGACCCGGCCAACGGGCTCAACGGCTGGAACCTGTCCTGGGCGAAGTGGCGGGCGGGCAGCGCACTTTGAGGACCGCGCTTTAAGGACCTTTCCGGCCATGTTTGGGCGGGTTCAAGCCGTGAACTTCCCCGCAGTGAAAGGACTTTCCTTGCTTTAACTCTTGACGGTCTCCGGGACGGAGAGCACATTGGGGCCACTTTGAGAGCGCTCTCAGAGCGTTCGTGGATCGTTCATGGAGCGTTCTCGGAGTGTTCCCGAAGTCACCCGCGCACCGCACCCCGTACCCGAGAGGCATCCCCCCATGAGTGCAACCTCCGCCATACCCAGACGGCGACGCGCGCTCGTCGCCGTGCTCAGCACGCTCGGACTGGCGGCCGCCGCCGCGGCGGCCGTCACCCTGCCCGCGAACGCCTCCGCGCCCACGCCCGCGTCCGGCTGGACGCAGGTCTTCCTCGACGACTTCACCGGCGCCGCGGGCACCGGCGTCAACACCTCCAACTGGCAGTACAGCACCGGGACCTCGTATCCGGGCGGGCCGGCCAACTGGGGTACCGGCGAGGTCGAGACGATGACCAACAGCACCAGCAACGTCTCGCTCGACGGCAACGGCAACCTGCGCATCACACCGCTGCGCGACGCGGCCGGCAACTGGACCTCGGGCCGTATCGAGACCAAGCGCACCGACTTCCAGCCCCCGGCCGGCGGCAAGCTCAAGGTCGAGGCCCGGCTGCAGATGCCCAACGTGACCGGCACCGCCGCCGAGGGCTACTGGCCCGCGTTCTGGGCGCTCGGCGGGCCGTACCGGGGCAACTACCAGAACTGGCCGGGCGTCGGCGAGCTGGACATCATGGAGAACGTCCAGGGCATGAACAAGGTCTGGGCGACGATGCACTGCGGCACCAACCCGGGCGGCCCGTGCAACGAGACGACCGGCATCGGCAACTCCGTCGCGTGTCCGGGCGCCACCTGCCAGTCCGGGTTCCACACCTACTCGATGGAGTGGGACCGCTCGGTGACCCCCGAGGCGATCCGCTTCTACGTCGACGGCGTCAACTACCACACCGTCACCGCGAATCAGGTCGACGCGGCGACCTGGACCAACGCCACGAACCACGGCTACTTCGTCATCCTGAACGTGGCGATGGGCGGCGCGTTCCCGGACGCCTTCGGAGGCGGTCTGGACGGCGCCACCGAGCCGGGTCACCCGATGGTGGTGGACTACGTGCAGGTGCTCCAGGCCGCGGGCAGCGGGGGCGGCACCACCACGCCGACGACGACGCCGCCGTCCGGCAGCCGGGACGCCTACGGCACGATCCAGGCCGAGTCCTACGACAGCCAGTCGGGCACGGCCACCGAGACCACCACGGACACCGGCGGCGGCCAGGACATCGGCTCCCTCGCGAACGGCGACTGGGCGCTGTACAAGGGCGTCACCTTCGGCTCGACGGCGGCGACCCAGTTCAAGGCGCGGGTCGCCAGCGGTGCGGCCGGCGGGGTCAGCGGACTGGTCGAGGTGCGCCTCGACAGCCGTACGGCCACGCCCATCGGCAGCTTCTCGGTGGCCAACACCGGTGGCTGGCAGACATGGCGGACGATCCCCGCGAACATCAGCTCCGTCACCGGCACCCACGACGTCTATCTGACCTTCACCAGCGGCCAGCCGTCGGACTTCGTGAACGTCAACTGGTTGACCTTCGGACACTGAACAGCACTGAACAACACCCCTGGCGGCGCCGGGTGGTTGACCCTCACCTACGGGTCAACTCCCGGCGTCGCCCGACGTTCCCGTCAGGTGGGTCCGGGCGATCTTGCGGAAGGCGGTCACCAGGCGGCCCCGGTCTTCGGCGCGGGTCGCCAGAACGACATGGCTCGGCTCGACGCCGTCGAGGGGAACGCCGGTGAGGTCGGGGCGCAGGACGAACCCGGGGGCGGCGGCCGACACGGCCACCGTCTGTCCCGCCGCGACGAGTTCGAACTTGTCCTCGACCTCGTCCACGTACGGCCCGTCCGGCACCGGGAGTCCGTCGGGGCGCGGTTCGAGCCGCCAGAACGCGCTCCGGGCGGGGTCGGATCCCCGTACCCGGGGCATGGGTTCGCCGGCGAGGTCGTCGACGGTGACGGACTCCTTGCCGGCCAGCCGGTGGTCGAGGGGCACGACCAGTACCCGGGGTTCGTCGTAGAGGACGGTGACGTGCAGCCCGTCCGTCGGGAACGGGAGCCGGGCCACCATGACGTCCACCCGGTGGTCGAGCAGCGCCTGAGGCAGGTCCTGCCAGGCCAGGTGCAGGGTGCGGACGTCGGCGTCGGGATGCCTGCGGCGCAGCTCGCGTACGGCCGGGGTGACGATGGTGGCCGTGACATAGCCGACGGTGAGGCGACTGGGCTCGGCGGCGGCACGGGCCCGCGTGGCGGCCTCGGCGGCCGAGCGCAGAAGTGCCTTGGCGTGCGGCAGGAAGACCTCCCCCGCCGCTGTGAGTCGCGAGCCGCGCGGGGTGCGGTCCAGCAGGCGGGCCCCCAACTGCTGCTCCAGACGGCGCACTTGGCGACTCAGGGACGGCTGGGTGATGTGCAGGGCGTGCGCGGCTCGACCGAAGTGCCCGTGCTCGGCGACGACGGTGAAGTACCGCACCAGCCGTAGATCGAGGTCGGCAACCGGGGTGGGACGACCAGGGGCGGGTTCCGGGGCGCGGTCGGGCATGGCACAAGGGTAACCGCCCACTGCTGTCCATGACCTGCGGTGATGCCTGAAGCGTATGGCCCGATGCGGAACAGGCCTTGGACCCGGACGGCTCCCCCTCCGGAGGATGGAGGCACGAAGCCCCGAGGTGCGAAACCTCCGGGCACCAAACCCCCTCACCGAAACCACTCAAGGAGTGCGCTGTGCGCGTGTTCATCACCGGCGCGACCGGGTTCATCGGTTCCGCCGTCGTCCGGGAGCTCATCGGCGCCGGGCACCAGGTCGTGGGCGTCGCCCGTTCGGACGCGGGTGCCGCGTTCCTCACCTCCGCCGGGGCCGAGGTGCACCGCGGCGACCTCGCCGACCCCGAAGGGCTGCGCGGCGGTGCGGCCGGCGCCGACGGGGTCATCCATCTGGCGTTCCAGCACGACTTCGCGAACTTCGAGGCGTCCGCCCGCGCCGAACGGCGGGCCATCGAGCTGCTGGGCGAGGAACTCGCGGGCTCCGGACGGCCGTTCGTCGTCACCTCCGGCACCGCGGGGCTGCCGCCGGGCCGGGTGGGCACCGAGGACGACGGGTTCGTCCACGACTCGCCCGCCGCGGCGCGGGTGCCCACCGAGGCGGCGGCGCTCGCGTTCGCCGCGCGGGACGTCCGCGTCTCGGCGGTCCGCCTCGCCCCCTCGGTGCACGGCGTCGGCGACCACGGCTTCGTGCCGCGGCTGATCGACCTCGCCCGCGAACGGGGCGTCTGCGAGTACGTCGGCGACGGGTCCAACCGCTGGCCCGCCGTGCACCGGCTCGACGCGGCCCGGCTCTACCGGCTCGCCCTGGAGTCGGCCCCGGCGGGCAGCCGGCTGCACGGCGTCGACGACGAGGGCGTGCGCTTCGGCGACCTCGCCGCCGTCATCGGCCGCCACCTCGATCTGCCGGTCGCCGCGATCCCCGCCGCCGAGGCGGACGCCCACTTCGGCTGGCTGGGCATCCTCGTCGGCCGGGACATCCCCGCGTCCAGCGCCCAGACGCGCAAGCTGCTGGGCTGGCAGCCCGAACAGCCCGGTCTCATCGCGGACTTGGAAGAGGGGCACTACTTCGGGCAGGTGGCCGCCCAGGCCTGACGAGGCGTCACACGACGCGCACCCCGGTCGGTCTCAGCGCGGTTCCGCGCGGAGGGCCACCGGGGTGTCGGGCGTCTCGCCGGTGGCCGGGCGGACCGCGCGTACCAGGGTGCGGCGGGAGTAGCCGAGGGCGTCGGCGTCCGGGGGGTGTCGATGCCGTCCGTGGAGTGGTTCGAGGAGCAGTCGCGCGAGTACCGCGACCGTGTCCTGCCGCCGTCGGTGAAGGCCCGGGTCGCGGTCGGGGCGGGCATCGGCCTGACCTGGTACCGGTTCGTGGGCGAAGGCGGACAGGCGGCGTCCGCTGTGGGCATCCGCCGGTGTGAAGGATCCTGTGTACAGGGACACTCTGTATGTGGACGATCTCGTCGCACCGGGCACGGTCGACACCATGCCCGGGGCCACGCCGAACGCCATCGGCGACCTCGCCGCCGTCGAGTCGCTCGGCGGCGGCTACGACGAGGTCGTCACCCGGTTGGAGGAGGAAGGTGCCGCCAAGTTCGCGGTGGCGTGGCAGGACCTTCCGGACGCGGTCACGAAGCCGCCGACGAGCAAGGGAGTTGACGCGGAATGAGTGCCAGCACGCTCGGCGTGGACTGGGAGAACCCCCTGCGGGACCCCCGCGACCGGCGCCTCCACGCCGTCGCGGGGCCGTCCGGCCTGGTCATCTTCGGCGTGACCGGCGACCTGTCCCGCAAGAAGCCGATGCCGGCGATCTACGACCCTTCGACTCCACGGCCACCGAGGAACTGGGCGCGAAGACGATCGTCATCCGCGTCCGGCCCGACGACGGCGCCACGGTGCGGTTCGGGTCCACGGTGCCGGGCGCCTCGATGGTGATCCGGGACGTCACGATGGACTTCGCCTACGGCGAGTCCTTCACCGAGTCCGGCCCGGAGGCGTACGAGCGCCTCATCCTGGATGTGCTGCTCGGCGACGCCACCCTGTTCCCGCGCCACCAGGAAGTGGAAGAGTCCTGGAGGATCCCCGACCCGATCGAGGAGTACTGGGCACGGCGCGGCAGGCCCGCGCAGTACCCCTCGGGCAGTTGGGGACCCGAGGAAGCCGACGAGATGCTCGCACGAGACGGACGGAGCTGGCGCAGGCCATGAAGATCGACCTGACCGACACCACGGCAAGCAAGATCAACAAGGCGCTGGTGGAGGGTCGCCGCGCCATCGGGACGCCCGCAGTGGGCATGGTCCTGACGATGGTCGTCGTCACGGACGAGGAGAACGCCTACGACTCGATCAAGGCGGCCGAGGAGGCCTCGCACGAGCACCCCTCGCGCACCCTGGTCGTCATCAAGCGGCACGCCCGCAGCCCGCGCGACCGCACCACCTCCCGCCTCGACGCCGAGGTCCGGGTGGGCGCCGACGCGGGCACCGGCGAGACGGTCGTCCTGCGGACGTACGGCGAGGTGACCGAGCACGCCGACTCCGTCGTCCTGCCGCTGCTGCTGCCCGACGCGCCGGTCGTCGTGTGGTGGCCGGTGGACGCGCCGCAGAACCCGTCCAAGGACCCGCTGGGCGCGCTCGCGCAGCGCCGGATCACCGACATGTACGCCGTCGAGCGGCCCCTGACGGCCCTGGAGGCGCGCGTGAAGTCGTACGCGCCCGGCGACACCGACCTCGCCTGGACCCGGCTCACCCCGTGGCGTTCGATGCTGGCCGCCGCCCTCGACCAGGCCAAGATGCCGATCACCTCGGCGGCCGTGGAGAGCGAGGCGGAGAACCCGAGCGCGGAACTGCTCGCGCGCTGGCTCCAGGCCCGGCTGAACGTCACGGTCGAGCGGGTCGTCACCGCCGGACCGGTCGTGACGGCCGTCCGGCTCGGCACCGAGAGCGGCGAGATCCTCATCGACCGCCCCGAGGGCCCGCTGGCCACGCTCACGCTGCCCGGCCAGCCCTCGCGCACCCTCGCGCTGAAGGTCCGCGCCACCTCCGAACTCATCGCCGAGGAGCTCAGGCGCCTCGACGCGGACGAGATGTACGCCGTCGCCCTGCGGGGCGAGGCCACCAAGGACACTCCCTCCCATGTCTGACGCCCCCCGGTGCCGAGGTCCCCGGCCTCGACGCCTCCACCGCCACTCTCGTCGCCGCCTACCGCTCTCTCCGTAACGCTCAGGAAGTGGACTGACATGACATCGATGCAGCTTGGCCTGATCGGTCTCGGCAAGATGGGCGGCAACATGCGCGAACGCATCCGCCACGCCGGCCACACCGTCGTCGGCTACGACCGCGACCCCGCGCTCTCCGACGTCAAGGACCTCACCGAACTCGTCGGGCGGTTGCAGGCGCCCCGCATCGTCTGGGTGATGGTGCCGGCCGGCGCCGCCACGCAGTCGACCGTCGACGAACTCGCCGGGCTGCTGGAGCCGGGCGACGTCGTCGTGGACGGCGGCAACTCCCGCTGGACGGACGACGAGAAGCACGCCCAGGAGCTCGGCGCCAACGGCATCGGCTTCGTCGACGCCGGTGTCTCCGGCGGCGTCTGGGGCCTCCAGAACGGGTACGCCCTGATGGTCGGCGGCGACAAGGAGCACGTCGACCGGCTCCAGCCGATCTTCGAGGCGCTCAAGCCGGAGGGCCCGTACGGCTATGTCCACGCGGGCAGGGTCGGCGCGGGGCACTTCTCGAAGATGGTCCACAACGGCATCGAGTACGCCATGATGCAGGCCTACGCCGAGGGCTGGGAACTGCTGGAGAAGGTCGACTCGGTGGAGAACGTGCGCGAGGTCTTCCGGTCCTGGCAGGAGGGCACGGTCATCCGTTCCTGGCTGCTCGACCTGGCCGTCAACGCCCTTGACGAGGACACCCACCTGGACAAGCTGCGCGGCTACGCGGAGGACTCCGGGGAGGGCAGGTGGACCGTCGAGGCCGCCATCGACAACTCCGTACCGCTGCCCGCCATCACGGCGTCCCTCTTCGCGCGGTTCGCGTCCCGGCAGGACGACTCGCCGCAGATGAAGATGATCGCGGCGCTGCGCAACCAGTTCGGCGGCCATGCCGTCGAGTCGGCGGAGGAGTAGTGAGCGAGGGCCGTTGGGGATCCTCTGGAGATCGGCCGGCGCGCCGACCGGGTGCGCGCCCGGATGGACGCGGCGCTCGCGCGCGGCGACGGTGACGTCGTCGTCCTCGTCGCCCACGCCCATTCCCTACGGATTCTGACGGCCCGTCGGCTCGGACTCCCGCCCGCCGAGGGGCGGTTGTTTCCGTTGGCGACGGTCACGGTCAGCCGGCTGTCGACCGAGCGCGGCGACCCCGTGATCGCCGAACGGAACGTGCGGGCCTAGCCTGTTGACACCGTTCGGCGAGGCCCGCCAGAGTCGCGGCTGATGGAGATCAACGATCTGACACCGGCCGAACAGCGGATCTGGCGGGCCTTCGCCACGGGAGCGACCGTGGACTTCCGCCCACAGGGCGACGAGAACGGCCCCGACAGTCCCGGCATCCCCTACGGTCCCGAACGGACCGTCCGGGCGGTCGTGTTGCGGGCCTTGCTCCTCAACGGCCCCCGGGAACCAGGGGAGATAGCGGCCCTCAAGCTCTTGGGGGCGCGGATCACGGGCCGGCTCGACCTGCGGCGAGCGGTCGTCGACAGCATGATCCGCCTCGGCCACTGCCGCTTCGACGAGGCCCCACGACTGGGCGGCGCCCAGCTCAACTACGTCAGCCTGCGCGACTCCGAGCTGCCCGGTCTGGGCGCGGCGCACTCCCGCATCGACGGCGGACTGCGGCTGACCCGCTGCCGTATCAGCGGCCCGGTGCACCTCAGCAGAGCGCAGATCCAGGGCGCGTTGTACCTAGACGGGGCGGTCATCGCCGTAGCGGACAGCGCCGTGGCGGACGCCCTCGTGGCGGACTCCGCGCAGCCCGTCCTCCAGCTCAACCAGATCTCCATCGACGACGACCTGTGCGCGCGGGGCCTGCGCGCCCACGGGCTGATCCGGCTCGACGGCGCCACCGTCGCCCGCTCGCTCGACCTGGAGGACGCCGAGCTGAGCAACCCCGGCGCGCACGTGCTGGACGCGGAGTCCCTCCAGGTGGGCGCCAACCTGCTGGGCCGTCGGCTGCGTTCGCACGGCCGGATCGATCTGCGCGGCGCCCGCGTCCCCGGCCGGGTGGACCTGCTGCGCTCGACGCTCTCCAACCCTGGTGACACCGCGCTGCGCGCCAGCAGTTGCGTGATCGGCGAGCTGTGGCTGCGCGAGGGCGCCCAGATCGAGGGCAGGCTGAATCTGCGGCGCGCCGAGATCAACCAGCTCCACCTGGAACCGGAGATGCTCCCCGACGAGGTCCGTCTCCTCGACCTCACCTACACCTTCCTCACCCCGCACGAGCCGGCCGAACGCCGGCTGCCGATGCTGGAGCGCGACGGGGGCGGCTTCGACCCGCACGGCTACGAGCAGCTCACCGCCGCGTACCGGCGCATCGGCGACGACCAGGCCGCCCGGCTCGTCCAGCTCGCCAAGCAGCGCCGTCGCCGGTCCACGCTGCCCTGGTACGGGAAGGTGTGGGGCCGTCTCCAGGACGCCGCCGTCGGCTACGGCTTCCGTCCGCTGCGTGCCGCCGTCTGGCTGCTGTCGCTGCTCGCCATCGGCTCGATCGCGTACGCGGGACACCACCCGCCCGCGCTCAAGGCGGGCGAGGCGCCCGACTTCAACCCGGTCTTCTACACCCTCGACCTGCTGCTGCCGGTGATCTCCTTCGGGCAGGAGAGCGCGTTCGCGCCGACCGGCTGGTACCAGACGCTGTCCTACGTCCTCATCGTCACCGGCTGGATCCTGGCCACGACGGTCGTCGCCGGTGTGACCAGGACGGTCAGCCGGCAGTAGGCCGGGCCGGGCAAGTCAGGTCAGCGCCCTGCGTGCTGGGCGGCCAGCCGCACCGGCGCGTTGGCGGCGCCGTAGCCCTGGTAGCCGCCGTCACGCTGGACGAGTTCGAGGAAGACGCGGCCCACGGTGTGCGTGTAGCAGTGGCGGAAAACGCCGTGCGCGTCGCGGTCGTAGAGGATGCCGAGGTCGCGGTAGGTCTCCAGCTCGCCGTCGGCGAACTCGTAGCGGGCCGCGAGGTCGTCGTAGTAGTTCGCGGGGATCCGCAGCAGACGGGCCCCGGCCGCGATGAAGCGGCGGGCCGCGCCCACCACGTCGTCGGTGGCCAGCGCGATGTGCCGCGCGTGCGCGGTGCCGTCGCCGGGGGCCGCGCCGACGGTGAGCGGAAAGCGGACGCCGCCGTCGGCGCTGACGACGGCACGGCTGCGCAGCAGGCCGTAGGGATCGGCGACGTCGACGCTCTCCTGTGCGTCCAGCCCGAGAACACCGCGGTGGAAGAGCACCGCCTCGTCGAAGTGATGCCAGGGCTGAGTGAGCGCCACGTGGTCGATACGGAAGTCCGCCCGGGCTGTGGGGGTGTGCGGTGCGGGCTCGAAGTCGGTGCGCCAGTTGGGGAGTTCGGGGCGGTCTGTGGCGCACAGGAAGAGTTCGGTGCCGTCGGGGGCGGCCACGGCGTCGAGCGGGGCGTCCTCGGGGGCGCGGCGGCGGGGCAGGACGGGGGCGAGCAGGGCCTCGGCGCGGCGGGCGGCGGCGGCCGGGTCCGGTGACTCCAGGCCGATCGCGGCGAGGGTGGTGCCGTCACGGCGGGCGGCCGGGCCGGTGTTGACCAGGATGCGGGCCTCGCCCTGCTCCCACAGCTCGACCGGTTTGCCGCGGTGGCGGGCGGTGCGGGCGAAGCCGAGGCCGGTGAGGAGGGCGACGACGGGTTCGGCGTCGTGGGTGACCAGTTCGGCGAAGGCGACGCCGGTCGGGGCGGCGGGCGCGGGCAGCGCCTCGATACCGGCCTCCTCCTGGAGGATCAGCAGGGAGCGGCGGGCGTCCACGGCGGTCGGGCCGGCCTCGGCCTGCCGGAAGACGTCGTTGAAGACCTCCAGGGAGAGCGGGCCGTCGTAGCCGGTGCACAGTACGTGTTTCACCAGCCCGGCGACGTCGAAGCCGCCCTGGCCGGGGAAGCAGCGGTGGTGGCGGCTCCACTGCAGGACGTCCATGCCGAGCAGCGGGGCGTCGGCCAGTTGGAGGAAGAAGATCTTCTCGCCGGGTATGTCCTCGATGCCTTCGAGGTTCTTGGGGTCGGAGTCTCGGGAGAGGATGTGGAAGCTGTCCAGGCAGGTGCCGAGCGCGGGGTGGTCGGCGGTCTCGACGATGCGCCAGGCGTGGTCGTACGTGCTGACGTGCCGTCCCCAGGCGAGTGCCTCGTAGGCGACGCGGACGCCGAAGTCCTGGGCGAGGTCGGCCAGTTGGCTCAGTTGCGCGGCGGCGAGGGCGTCGTCGTCCTCGGCGAGCGGGGAGACGCTGGAGCAGACGAGGACGGTGTCCGCGCCGAGCCGGCCCATCAGCTCGAACTTGTGCCGGGCGCGGCGCAGGTTGCGGGCGAACTCCCCGGCGGGCACGGCCTCCATGTCCCGCATCGGCTGGTAGAGGTCGATGGTGAGGCCGAGGTCGGCGCAGCGGGCGCGGACCTCCTCCGGGGTGAGGGGGCTCGCCAGCAGGTCGTTCTCGAAGATCTCGACGCCGTCGAAACCGGCCCGGGCGGCGGCCGTGAGCTTCTCGGTGAGGGATCCGCTGAGGGAGACGGTGGCTATGGACGTCCGCACGGTCGTGCTCCTTCGGGGGCTGTGCCTGGGCCTGAGCAGGGTCCTGTGCCGGGGGCTGTGCCGCGCCCCGGGGGCGCGGGGCAGTGCCGGGGGCTGTGCCGCGCCCCGGAGGCGCGGGGCGTGACGTCCTGCGGCTCCGCCGCGTGGGCGCGGCCGACCGCGGACGGCCCGCGGCTGTCATACGGCGGCTGTCATACGGCGGCTGTCATACGGAGTGCTCCGCCACGCGGGCCAGCTCCGCGAAGTCGGCCAGCATGCTGACGCTGTCGGGCTCACGGCCGGTGAACAGACGGAAGGCGTCCGCGGCCTGGAAGACGGCCATTCCGCCGCCGTCGAGAGTGGCGCAGCCCACCGCGCGGGCGGTGCGCAACAGTTCGGTCTCCAGGGGGCGGTAGACGACCTCGGCGACCCACAGACCCGGGCGCAGCAGTTCCGCGGGGAAGGGCAGGCCGGGGTGGGCAGCCATGCCGGTGGGGGTGGCGTGCACGATGCCGTCGGCCCGCGCGAGCAGGTCGGCCAGCCGGTCCGGGGTGGCGGACGCGGCCCGGCCGGGCCCGAAGTGGCGGTTCAGGGCGTCGGCGAGGTCCGCGGCCCGGTCGGGCAGCGCGTCGACGACGGTGACCTGCCCGGCGCCGAGGGTGAGCATGGCGTGTGCGACGGCCACGCCCGCACCGCCCGCGCCCAGTTGCACGACCCGCTCCAGCGGGACGTCCGGCAGGCCGCGCGCGAAGGAGGCGGCGAAGCCGGTGACGTCCGTGTTGTGGCCGACGGCCCGGCCGTCCTCGAAGACGACGGTGTTGACCGCGCCGAGCGCCTCGGCCTGCGCGGAGAGCCCGTCGAGGTGCGGGATGACCAACTGCTTGCACGGATGCGTGATGTTGAGCCCGTCGAAGCCGAGTTCGCGCGCGCCGCGCACCAGGTCGCCCACCGCCTCGGGGGCGACCCCGAGCACGTCGATGTCGACCAGTCGGTACAGATAGCGCAGCCCCTGCCGGTCGGCCTCCCGCTCGTGCAGCGCCGGGCTGAGGGACGGGCCGATGCCGGAACCGATCAGCCCGACGAGATACGAGTCCTTGGAGACGACGGTCACGGCGGACCTCCTGATCGACTGACTGACGGCTGACTGACGGCTGACTGACGGAGCTGACGGAGCTGACGAACGACTGCCTGACGGCTGCCCGACGGCTGTCTGACGGACGGCGGGGCGGGCTAATGTACGAACTGGTGAGTTAGTCATACACCGAGAGTGGTCCGAGGGGAAGCCCTTCTACAATCGCGGCACTGCACCCGCGCCACCCGAAGGAACCCGAAGGAACCCGATGACCAGCGTCGACGAACCGGAACGACCGAACGGGCGGACCCGTGACGCCGCCCGCACCCAGGCCGAGATCCTCGACGTGGCGACCCGGGAGTTCGCCCGGGTCGGCTACGCCGGGGCCCGGGTGGACGACATCGCCGCCCGTACCAGCACCACGAAGCGGATGATCTACTACTACTTCGGCGGCAAGGAGCAGTTGTTCACCGCCGTCCTGGAGCGGGCGTACGGCGTGATCCGGGAGGCCGAGCAGCGGCTCGACGTCGAGCACCTCGACCCGGTCGCGGCCATCCGCCGGCTGGCGGAGCTGACCTTCGACCACCACGAGCAGCACCCCGACTTCATCCGCCTGGTGAGCATCGAGAACATCCACGAGGCCGAGCACATCGCCGCCTCCGAGAAGCTGGGCCGGATCGGCTCCCCCGCGCTCGACGTGATCCGCCGCATCCTGACCTCCGGGCAGGAGTCCGGCCTGTTCACGGCCGAGGTGGACGCCGTCGACCTGCACGCGATGATCAGCTCGTTCTGCTTCTTCCGGGTGGCCAACCGGTACACCTTCGGGGCGCTGTTCGGCCGCGACCTGGTCGACCCGGCCCAGCGCGAGCACTACCGCACCATGCTCGGCGACATGGTGATCGCCTATCTGACGGCCGAGCGGACGGCGGGGCGACCGACGAGGCGGACACCACGGCCGACGATGGAGCGGACGACAGGGTGCGCGACCTCTTGACACCCGGGAAACAACGGCGCAACATCCGTAGCCATCCGCTACGAACTACCCAGTGAGTTAATTAGCCGGGCGGACACCCGCATCCGGCACGGCCGACCGTCCCGACACCCCTGGGATCCGGCACTTCTCCCCATCGCTCACTCCGCGCCATGCCGGAGTTCCCCCGAAGGAGCACGCCGTGTCCGTCCCCGCCGCGCCCCGCGACACCGCCGCACCCCCCGGCCAGCCGAAGAAAGCCGCCACGGCGGCCTGGATCGGCAGCGCTCTGGAGTACTACGACTTCTTCATCTACGGCAGTGCGGCAGCCCTGATCTTCCCGAAGGTCTTCTTCGACGAGTCCGACCCGGCCACCGCGACCCTGCTGTCACTGGCCACGTTCGGCGTCGCCTACGCGGCCCGTCCCGTCGGCGCGCTGTTCCTCGGACACTTCGGCGACCGGGTGGGCCGTAAGCAGATCATGGTCTTCACGCTGATCCTGATGGGCGTCTCGACGTTCCTCATCGGCTGTCTGCCCACCCGCGACCAGGTCGGCACCCTCGCCCCCGTCCTGCTGGTGCTGTGCCGGGTCCTGCAGGGGATCTCGGCGGCCGGGGAGCACGCCAGCGCCAACTCGATGACGCTGGAGCACGCGCCGCCGCACCGGCGCGGCTTCTTCACCAGTTTCACCCTCGGCGGCACGCAGGGCGGCCAGTTGCTCGCCACGCTCGTCTTCATCCCGATCGCGGCGCTGCCCGAGGACCAGTTGCTGTCCTGGGGCTGGCGGGTGCCGTTCTGGCTGAGCATCGCGGTCGCGGGCGTCGGCTACGTCATCCGGCGCAAGCTGGACGAGACTCCGGCCTTCGCCGCCCAGCAGGCCTCCGGCGAGGTCGTGAAGATGCCCCTGGTGGTGCTGCTGCGCGAGCACTGGGCGGACGTGCTGCGGGTGATCGCGGGCGCGCTGGTCGCCACGGTCAGCACGATCTTCACGGTGTGGGCGCTGGCGTACGCGACGAGCGACTCGGTCGGCATGAGCCGCTCCTCCATGCTGTGGGTGGGTGCGCTGGCCAACCTGGTCGCGCTGGCCGCCATCCCCCTGTGGGCCACGCTGTCGGACCGCATCGGCCGCCGCCCGGTGTACCTGATCGGCGCGGCCGGCAGCGCGGTGACGATGTTCGCCTACCTGTGGGCGATCTCCACCGGCTCCTACCCGCTGACGATGCTCCTGGGCGTCCTCGCCTTCGGCGTGGTCTACAGCGCGGCGAACGGCGTGTGGCCCTCCTTCTACGGCGAGATGTTCCCCACCCGCGTCCGGCTGTCCGGCACGGCGATCGGCACCCAGATCGGCTTCGCCGTGGCCGGCTTCGCGGTCACCTTCGCCGCACAGATCGCGGGCCCGGACGGCGACGACTGGTCCTCGGTCGCCCTCTTCACGGCGGCGCTGTGCGTCCCACCGGTGATCGCGGCCCTGACGGCCCGGGAAACGGTGAAGGTCCCGACGGAACTGCTCGGCGAGCGGCACGTACAGAAGGCGCCCCAGCCGGAGACGGTCACGGCCTGACCCGCCCCCATCTCCCGACCTCCCTGGCCCCCGGACGCCTTCGCGGCCCCGGGGGCCGGTGCGTCAGCCGCCGTCCACGCCCTTCGGAATGCCGTACGCCCGCTCGACCCGCAGGCGCAGCACCAGCCGGCGGTCCCGGACCATGGCGGCGCGGTAGTCCTCCCAGTCGGGGTGCTCGCCCAGGACGTCGCGGTAGAGGCGGATCAGTTCCTCGACCGTGGCGTCGTAGGGGTCCGCGGCGACCGGCGTGAGGTCGGCGCTGGCCTCGGCGACCGTGTAGGCGCGGTGGTCAGGGGCGGTCACATGGTACGAGGCCCGGGGATCGCGGCGCAGGTTGCGGGTCTTGGCGCGGTCGTCCGTGACGGAGATCCGGATGACGCCATCGTCCGGGTAGTAGTGGTGGCTGACGTTCGACAACTGGGGGCGACCGTCACGCTTGAGAGTGACCAGCACTCCGCTGCGGCCGTCGGAGAGCAACGCGAGCAGTGCGTTCTGCGTCGTGTCGTGAGTCATGCCCCGCACAACCCGCACGCCCCGGAGCGCATTCCCCCTCGGACACTGCCGAGCCGTACCCCGAGTCGTGGACGTCCCGGCCCTCGTTCCCCTTCCGGCGGTCCCCCGGCTGGTGGAAGCGACGCAACGCACACCGGTCAGGGTGCCGAAAGGGGTCCGTACACGCGTTCCCTACGCGACCATGAGGTCTGAGGTCGTCCGGGCGGGGTAGGCCGGGACCGCACCTTGATCGAGCGCACCGGAGGAGAACGATGGCACTGCTGCGGCAAGAGGTCGACCCGAGCGAGGTCGGGCTGGACGCGAAGGCGCTGGACCGTCTCGACCAGCACGTCGCCCACTATGTCGACGAGGGGCGCCTGCCCGGATTCCTCGTGGCCGTCTCGCGTGGCGGCCGGGTCGCACACCTCACCGCGCACGGCCGTCGTGACGTCGCCGCCGGGCTGCCCGTCGAGGCCGACACCCTCTACCGGATCTACTCGATGACCAAGCCGGTCACCTCGGTCGCCGCGCTGATACTGATGGAGGAGGGCAGACTGCGGCTCGACGACCCGGTCGCCGACCACCTCCCGGCCTTCGCCGACCAGCGGGTCTACGTGGGCGGCTCCGGCGCCGGCGTCACCACCCGCCCGGTCGAGCAACCGCTGCTCGTGAAGCACCTGATGACCCATACCTCGGGCCTGACCTTCGCCTTCTACCACTGCCACCCCGTCGACGCGCTCTACCGCGAGGCCGGCCTGGAGTCTGCGGTGCTGCCGGGCTCGGACCTGGCCAGGACGGTGGAGGCGTACGCGCGGCTGCCGTTGCAGTTCGAGCCGGGCACCCAGTGGAACTACTCGGTGTCCACCAACGTCCTGGGCCGGATCATCGAGGTCGTCTCCGGGCAGCCCCTGGACGAGTTCATCGCCGAGCGCGTCTTCCGCCCGCTCGGCATGCCGGACGCCGGTTTCCAGGTCACGGACGAACAGGCCGGCCGGCTGGCGGAGCTGTACGGCGGCACCGACGACGGCGGTATCGAGCCGATCCTGGGCCTGCCGCTGTTCGGCCGGCCGCGCTTCCTGTCGGGCAGCGGCGGTATGGTGGCGACCGCATACGATATCCACCGTTTCAGTGAGCTGCTGCGCCGCCGCGGCGAACTCGACGGCGTCCGTCTTCTCGCCCCGGAGACGGTCGACCTGATGACCCGCAACCACCTCCCCGGCGGCGCCGACCTGCGCACCTTCGGCAGCCGCCCCGCGCACGACAAGCCCGGCAACGACGGCGTCGGCTTCGGCCTCGGCGTCTCCGTGGTCACCGACCCGGACCGCACCCAGGCCCCCTCGGGCCTCGGCACCTACGGTTGGACCGGCGTCGCCACGACGACGTTCTGGGTCGACCCGGCCCACGACGTGACCGTCCAGTTCCTCACCCAACTGAGGCCGCGAAGGCCGCTCGAGCTCTACCCCGACCTCAAACGCCTGGTCCATGAGGCGCTGACCGACTAGGACAGGCCCCAGGACGGACCGGGCAGGTCACCGGCGCCGAGCCGGAGGCGGTAGCGCACGCCCGGACGTCCCGCGACGGTGACGTCGTCCACGGCGGTGAACCCGGTACGGGTCAGCACCGCCATGGACGCCAGGTTGTCATGGGTGGTGACGGCGGTGAGCGCGGACAGCCCGTACACCTCAGCGGCCAGTCGGCAGATCTCCCGCACCGCGCCCGTCGCCACGCCCCGGCCCGCGGCGCGCTCTGCGATCCGGTAGCCGAGTTCGGCGCTCCCGTCCTCGACGTCCACCAGGTTGACCCGGCCCAGCAGTTCGCCCTCCTCGGACACCACGACATGGAAGTGGCAGATCCCGGCGTCCTGTTCGGCCAGCCGAGCGCGGTGCCGGGCGGAGAACTCGGCGAAGTACGCGTCGCCCCGGTCCGACACGGTCCGCGCGAAGTAGCTCCGGTTCTCCCGCTCGAAGGCCAGCAGGGCGTCCACATGATCGGCCCGCAGCCGTTCCACCTTGAACATGCCGTACGACGATACCCGGGCAACGTCGGCCGATCGGTCAGTCGTCGACGCGCACCGTGAACTCCAGTCCCTCCGCGCCGAGTTCGCGCAGCCACTGCTGCGAGCGCTCCGCCGTCCCGGCCGCCCGGCCCAGTCCCGGCGGCAGCGAGCCGTCCAGGATGTGCCGGACGCCGAGGGCGAGGGGCCGGGACACGCAGCGGGCCATCGCGCTCTCCTCCTGGTCGCCCTCCAGGTCCAGCAGGCAACTACCCGACCACGTACGGCCGTTGTCCGTCTCCACGTCGAGCGACACGGCCAGGACCACGCGGTCGTGGTCGGCGTCCGTGGTGGGGTAGGTGGCCGCCAACTCCCGTGCCAGGGCGGCGATCCGGGCGTCGTCGCCCGCCTTCAGCTCCTCGAACACCGCGTCCCAGGCGCGCAGCCAGCCGTCAAGGCGCAGGGTGCCGCGCACGAAGGTCCGCGGCTTCCAGGCCTGCGGCAGTCCGTACTGCTCGATGAAGGGGACGCTGTCGCGGTTGGGGTAGACCTCGAAGATCTCGCCGTCGACGCGGTGTCCGCGCGTGGCCTCCCACGGCCGGTCGACCACGGTCTCGGTGCCGTCCTCGACGTGCCGCGCGGGCGAGCGCAGCGCGTTGAGGACGCCGAGGGGCGCCCAACTGAAGCGGTACCTGAAGTCGTTGGGGACGGCGGGGATGCCGCCGCAGTACGAGGTGAGCCGGTACGAGGCCGCCGTGTCGTCGCCGATCGCCTCCCGGGCGCGGGCGACGAGGCTGTGCGCGAAGAGGTGGTCGATGCCCGGGTCGAGTCCGGCCTCGGTGAGGACGACGAGCCCGGCCTCGGCGGCGGCCGGCGCCTGTTCCAGGACCGGGTCCGACACATAGCTGGAGCAGGCGAAGTGGGCCTGACGGGCCACGCACGCCGACAGCAGCGGGGCGTGTTCGGGCGCGGGCAGCATCGACACGACGACGTCCCCGGGGGCCAGTTCGGCCGTGAGCGCGTCGAGGGTGTACGCGCGCGGCTCGGCGCGTCCGGTCAGGCCCAGCCCGTCCAGCGCCCGCGCCGCCCGCTCCACCGTGCGGTGCCACAGCCGTACCCGGCCGGTACGCGCGCACAGGTCGGCGAGGCCGCTGCCGGTGGAGAGGCCGGCGCCGACCCAGTGGACGGTGCCGGTCGCGGGAACGAGGTCAGACACGGCCGAACTCCCCTTCTGTCACGCCGAGTTCACGGGCTGCCGCCTCACGGAACCGGTCCAGGCAGCGCCCCCACGGCCCGCCGACACCACCGGTGACGCCGTCGCCGTCGTCGACACCGAAGTCCAGCAGGTGGGGCGTCAGGTCCGCCGAGAAGTCGGCGCTGGACTCGCGCGGCAGCAGGGACGGCAGGTTGTCGATGGCGATCAGGTCGAGCGGGGGCTCCTTGCGCAGGCGGCGCACCGGGTCCGTCCACTCGGTGGTGCGGTCGTACACCGGCAGGACGTTGAGGGGCGAGCCGACGTCGCAGGTGACGTCGGAGAGGGTGCGCAGCCGGCGGGCCGGGTCGTCGAGGTCCGCCTCACGGACGAACGGCGGTACCGGGGTCGTGGCGAGGACGCAGTTGACCATCACGTCGTGGGCCAGCAGGGCGGCGCGGTCCAGGTCGCGGGTCTCGGCCAGGTCCCAGCAGGTGGGGTCGGAGCCGGCGACGGCGAACGCGGCACGTGCGCCCCGGCCGCTGCGGCCCAGGGCGCCGACGACGAGCGCGGTGAACTCCTCGTCGCCGGGGGCGGGGCGCAGCGTCTCGTCCAACTCGCCCTTCTCCGTGGGACGCAGGGGGGCGACGAGCCTGCCCCGGTGCTGGAGGACCGCCAGCGCCGCGCCCAGGTAGCCCGCCCAGAAGCCGAAGGCGGCGAGGCGGCGCCCGTGGTCGTCGGCCAGGTACTCCAGGTCGAGCAGCGCCCCGCCCCCGGCGGCGAACCGGCGCAACAGGGCTGCGGCGCCCGGCTGTTGCTTGTAGGCGTGCCCGAAGAAGATATGCCGGTGCGTCAACTCACTTGGTTCGTCCGGGAGTTCCTTCAGGCCGAGGACGACCGTGTCGGGCGGCGCGGACGTCCAGGAGCCCGAGGGGACGATCCGGGCGCCGACGGCCTCGTACTCCCGGGTCGGGTGGACGCGCTGCGGGGAGTCCTCGACGGTCAGTCGCACGCCGGCCTCGACGAGGCGGCGGGCGTCGTCGGGGACGACCGGGGTGCGCCGTTCGGTGGTGCGGGTCTCGTGACGCAGCCACAGATGCGGTTCGGTCAGTTCGGTCATACGCGGTTGACCTCCGGACGCGGGGCGTCGTCCGCGAAGCGGTCGGCGCTCAGGGGGGTGACGTCCACGAAGGGTACGCGGCCGAGGTAGAGGTCGCGGACGACCTCGCCGACCGCCGGACCCTGGAGGAAACCGTGGCCGGAGAAGCCCGTCGCATACAGAAAACGGGATACCGAAGACGCCTCGCCGATCAGGGCGTTGTGGTCCGGGGTGACCTCGTACAGACCCGCCCAGCCGCCCGTGCGGCGCAGGTCGAGGACTGAGGGGGCGCGGCGCTCCAGGGCGGCGGCGAGGCGCGGGATCCACCGGTCGTGGGTGTCGGTGGCGAAGCCGGGGCGTTCGTCCGGGTCGGACATGCCGACCAGCAGGCCGGGGCCCTCGCGGTGGAAGTAGAGGGTGCTGGTGAAGTCGATGGTCATGGGGAGGTCCGGCGGGAGGGCGGGGACCGGTTCGGTGACCGCGATCTGGCGGCGCAGCGGCTCCACCGGCAGGTCCACGCCGGCCATCGCGCCGACGGCCCTGGACCAGGCGCCGGCCGCGCAGATCACCGTGTCCGTGGTGATCGGGCCGAGGGTGGTCCGCACGGCGGTGATGGCGGCGCCCTGCCGTTCGATGCCGGTGACGGCGGTGTGCCGCAGGATGCGGGCACCGCACTGGCGGGCGGCGGCCGCGTACCCGTGGACGACGGCTTCCGGTGTGCAGTGGCCGTCGTCGGGCGAGTACGCGGCCGCGAGTAACCCGTCGGTCCTGATCAGCGGGGAGAGGCGCTGCGCCTCGGCCGGGTCGATCAGCCGGCTGGGCACACCGAGCGCGTTCTGCCGCCGCACGCCCGTCTCGAAGGCGGCGACCTCCTGCGGGGTGGACAGCAGGAAGAGGTAGCCGACGCGGTGCAGCCCGATGTCGTGGCCGATCTCCTCGCCGAACCGTCCGAACGCCTCCAGGCTGCGCGCCCCGAGCTGGATGTTCAGCTCGTCGGAGAACTGGGCGCGCACGCCGCCCGCGGCCTTCGAGGTCGAGCCCGCGCCGAGTTCGTCGCGTTCGAGGAGCAGGACGTCACGGACGCCCGCGGCGGCGAGGTGGTAGGCGATGCTGGTGCCCATCACCCCGCCGCCGATGACGACGACCGAGGCATGTGTGTTCACGCGAGCGGCTCCTTTCGGCGGCGGCCCCGGCCCGTTCGCCGGTGCCGGGGCTGTCGTACGCCGTGACCGCCCTCATCCCTACCCGTCCGGGCGGTGGCGCGAAGCGCGCTCAGGACCAGTGGGCGACCGCGTCCAGGTGGGGCAGCCGGTGGTCCAGGCGCTCGCGCTTGGTGCGCAGGTAGGTGATGTTGTTCTCGCACGGCTCGATCAGCAGCGGCACTTCCTCGGCGACCAGGATGCCGTTGTGCACCAGCGCCTCGCGCTTGCGCGGGTTGTTCGACATCAGGCGGACCGAGCGCACGCCGAGGTCGCGCAGGATGTCGGCGGCCACCTTGTAGTCGCGGGCGTCCACCGGGAAGCCGAGCGCCACGTTCGCCTCGACCGTGTCCAGGCCCTCCGCCTGCAGCGCCATCGCCCGCAGCTTGCCCAGCAGCCCGATGCCGCGCCCCTCGTGCCCGCGCAGGTAGACGACTATGCCGCGGCCCTCGGCGACGACCGCGCGCAGCGCGGACTCCAACTGGTCGCCGCACTCGCAGTGCTGGGAGCCGAACGCGTCGCCGGTCAGGCACTCCGAGTGCAGCCGGGTCAGCACGTCCTCTTCGCCGATCTCCCCGTAGACCAGCGCGACCTGTTCGTCGCCGCGGTCGTGGTCCAGGTAGCCGACCGCCTGGAAATTGCCGTACACGGTGGGCAAAGGCGCATTCACCACGCGTTCCACACCGGTGCGCTGGGGGGTCTTCGTGCCGAGTACGCCAATTTTATCTGTCATGATCTGGTTCCTAAGCAGAGACGAAGGGCCGGGAAAAGATGAGTGGTTCGGAAATACGGTCGGCGGCGTCGGCGACGTACGGACTGGTGCCGACGGACACTACCGAAGACGTACGGACCCGGGGTGCCCGCGTCCCGTCACAGGTGGCGGTCCTTCCCGTCGGAAGCTTCGAACAGCACGGCGCGTACCTGCCGTTGGCCACGGACACACTGGTGGCCTGCGCCATCGCCCGGGAGATCGCCGAGGCGTACCCGGTGCACCTTCTTCCGCCGGTGACCATCGCCTGCTCGCACGAGCACGCGGCCTGGCCGGGGACCGTCAGCATCTCCTCCGTGACCCTTCACGCGGTGGTACGGGACATAGCGGCTTCCTTGCGCCGCTCGGGCGTCGAGGCCCTGGTGCTGGTCAACGGACACGGCGGGAACTACGTCCTGGGCAATGTCGTCCAGGAGTCCTCCGCCGCAGGTGAACGGATGGCGCTCTTCCCGGCCCCGGAGGACTGGGAGGCGGCGCTTCAGCGGTCCGGGGTCGAGACCTCGCTGCTCACCGACATGCACGCCGGGGAGATCGAGACCTCGATCCTGCTGCACGCCCACCCCGAACTCGTCCGGCCCGGTTACGAGTCGGCCGATTTCGTCGCGGACGACCGCCGTCATCTGCTCACACTGGGAATGTCCGCCTATACCGATTCGGGCGTCATCGGCCGTCCTTCCCTCGGTTCGGCGGAAAAGGGGAAGGAACTCCTGGCGAGCCTGGCGGATTCCTTCGGCGCGTATTTCACGCTGCTGACTTCGGCGGCCACGACGGCTGCGACGGTTTCCGCGACTTCCGTGACTTCTGCGACTTCCGCGGATTCGGAAACCGAAAAGGCCGACGCCGAAGCGGCCGACGCCGAAGCGGACGGCACCGCGGCGGGCGACTCCACGCGGTCGTCGTAGCGCCGCTCGCCACCCTCGGGGCGGATCGTTTCGTCGGCCACGGCAGGTGCCCGCAGGCCCGCGTACCAGCGGACGACCAGGACGACCGCCCCCGGCAGCGCCGCCACGAAGCTGAGCACGCCGTACACGACGGAGACCGCGAGGCCGGTGCTCGCGCCGAGTCCGGCGGCGCCGAACGCCCAGGCGGTGACGCCCTCGCGGGGGCCCCAGCCGCCGACGTTCAGCGGCAGGCCCATGGCGAGCAGGGCGAGTACGGCGATCGGCAGCAGCGCGAGGACGGACGCCCCGGAGCCGGCGACCCGGGCGGCCACCACGAACATGCCGAGGTGCCCGGTCAGCACGACCGCCGACGACACGGCGACGCCCGGCCCGTTGCGCCGCGACAGCAGCCCCTCGCGCGCCTCGGCCAGCGTCGCCCGCAACCGCCCGCTGCGGCGCGGCGCCGAGGAGTTCATGCGGACGGCGAGGAAGACGGCGAGCGCGCCCACACCGGCCAGCAGGACCAGCGGGGCGACCTGGCGGGCGTCCGCCATGACCGGGGACGGCAGCGTCAGCAGGACCGTTACGCCTGCCACGACCAGCACGAGCTGTCCCGCGGTGCGCTCCAGGACCACGGCCCGCACCCCGCGTCCGACGTCACCGGCGCTCTGCCCGTGCCGCACCGCGCGGTGCACGTCGCCCAGGACGCCGCCGGGCAGGGCCGCGTTGAGGAACAGGGAGCGGTAGTAGTCGGCGACGGCTGCGCCGAGCGGCAGCCGGATGCGCAGCGCGCGGGCGACCAGCGCCCACCGCCAGGCGCTGAACGCGGTGGTGACCGCGCCGATCCCGAGTGCCATCAGCAGTGTCGGCGCGTCGATCCGGCGCAGCCCGTCGAGGAAGACGCCGGTGCCCAGCCGCCACAGCAGGACGGTGAGGATGACGACGCCGGCGACGGTCCCGAAGTGGGTGCGGACGGCGCGGTTGCCGAGCAGGGCACGGAGCCGGGAGGGCTTCTTCGGGCGCTGTCCGGTGACGATGACCCCGATGCGGGCCTCGGACACGGCGGCGCCGGTGCGGGCCACCGACGGGCTGCGCAGGGGCCGTCGCAGCACCGGCCCGGCCCCCTCGCCCCACACCACGGGTGCCCCGGTCCCCACCCGTGGGCCCACCGTCTCCGCGCTCATCACGCCCCGCCCGTCGGCCGGGCCAGTGCCAGCAGGTCGCTGTGGTGGACGGTGACGTGCAGTTCGCCCGCCGCGCAGGCCGCCAGCCGGGCGGCCAGGTAGGACTCGGCGCGCTCGGCCAGTGCGGGGCGTTCCTCGACGGCCGCGCCGACCCAGCCGCGCAGCCACTGCGCGGTGAGGGCGGCGGTCTCGGGGCCGAGCCGCCAGGCGCTCGGGTGCACCTTGACGGTCGCGCCGTGGGCGGCGAACGCCTCGCAGGCCACGGTCACCGAGTCGGGGCCGAGGAGGCCGCCGCGCCGCTGGTGGTCGTTGAAGGCGGCGGCGATCTCCGCGTCCAGCGGGTCCGGCGCGCTGAGTTCGACGCGGCCGGCGACCGAGAGCGTCAGCAGCGCCGGGCAGCCCGCGCCCGCACAGGCCGCGGCGAGGGTCTCGACCTCCTCGCGGGTGAGGACGTCGAGCAGTGCGGACGCGGTGACCAGCGACGCGCCGAGCAGGGCGTCCGGGGTGAGCCGGGCGACGTCGCCGCGCCGCGTCTCGACGGTGACCCGGCTGCCGTCGGCGGCCGCCCGCGGGGAGGCGACGGCCGCGAAGTGCAGCAGGTAGGGGTCGCGGTCGTGCAGCACCCAGTGCTGGGCGCCGTCCAGCCGGGGGGCCAGCCAGCGGCCCATCGAGCCGGTGCCGCAGCCCAGGTCGTGGATGGTCAGCCCGCTGCGGCCGGGCAGGTTGGCGAGCCGGATCCGCAGCGGGTCCAGCAGCTCCATCGACCGGGCGGCGGCGTCGGCGGGCTCGCGCAGCTCCAGCCACTCGGGGGCGTACCGGGGCTGCTCGTCCGGCCCGCTGTCCCGCAGCCGCACGGTGGGCCGCTCACCGGGCCGGCCCACGGGACCGGCGCCGGCGATGACGGTCTGCGTGATGGTCTCCACGGCGGAAGCCACTGCCTCCGGCGCGGTGCCGATCCCTGCGGACTCGCCCGGAACCACGGCTTCCACCACGGCAACAGCCTCCGTCGGGCCCGGCTGTACCGGGATGCCGACCGTGCGCCGTGCCACGTCGGCCGGTGTCGCCGTCGTCTTCCTCATGCCGCCCTCCGGGGTTCGCGGGGAAGCCGGCCCAGGACGCCGGCCAGGCGCTGGGCGGTGGTCGCCCAGCCGTTCAGGGCCGCCCGGCGGCCCCGCGCGGCGGCCTTGAGCCGGCGCCGCACATCGGCCTCGCCGAACCAGCCGCGCAGTTCGGCCGCGAGGGCGGCCGGGTCCTCCGGCGGGACGAGGATGCCGGGGACACCGCCGTCGGGGGCGCGGCCGACCGCCTCGGGCAGCCCGCCGACGTCCGTCGCGAGGACGGGGATGCCACGGGCGAGCGCCTCGGTGACGGCCATGCCGTACGTCTCGGCGTAGGAGGTGAGGACCATCAGGTCGGCGGCGGCGTAGGCGGCGTCGAGCTGCGCGCCCGCCTTCGGGCCGGCCAGCTCCAGCCGGTCTTCGAGGCCGTACTTGGCGATCAGGCCGCGCAAGTGGGCGACGTACTCCGGGTCCTGCCCGAGGCCGCCCACGCACACGCAGCTCCACGGCAGGTCTCGCGCCGCGGCCAGCGCCTCGACCAGGCGGTGCTGGCCCTTGCGCGGGGTGACGGCGGCCACGCACAGCAGGCGGGAGACGCCGTCGGTGCCGGAGGCGAGGGGGGCGATGTCGGCGCCGGGGGCGGCGACGTGCACCCGCTCGGGGGCGAGGCCGTGGTGGGAGACGAGGCGGCGGACCGCCCAGTCGCTGGTGGCGACGACGGCGGGGACGGCCCGCAGCACGGCCCGCTCCTTGGCGTCGAGTTCGGCCGCCACCTCGGGCGCGATGCCCCGCTCGTCACCGAGCGGCAGGTGGACGAGGACGACCAGCCGCAGCCGCTCCGCCTCGGGGGCGATGATCTCCGGAACCCCGCAGGCGACCAGCCCGTCGAGCAGGACGACCGTGCCGTCGGGGAACTCCCGCAGCGTGCGCGCCAGATCGGCGCGGGCGGCAGCCTCCGGGCGGGGCCAGGAACCGGACACCAGGTGCTTGTGGACCTGCCAGCCGAAGCCGGGCAGATCCAGGCACAGGCGCCGGTCGTAGGCGTTGCCGCCGCTCGGGTTGGCCGTGTCGTCGACCCCGCCGGGCATCACGAAGTGCACGGAGCGCAGGGACATGGGGATGATCCCGCCGATCTTGGGAAGCGGCGCCTGTGCGGGAACGTACGCGAGCGAGGCCGTCTGCACGGTCTTCTCCAGGGTCACGTCGGTCACAGCGCACGCTCGTAACTCGCCCAGGCGACATGCGACTCGTGCAGCGTGACGGCGAGGGCGGCGATGCCCCGGGCGCCCTCGCCGAGCGCGCCCTTGCCGATCCGCTCCGCGAGCCGGTCGGCGATGACCTTGGCCAGGAATTCCGTCGACGTGTTGACCCCGGCGAAGTCGGGCTCGTTGTCGAGGTTGCGGTAGTTCAGCTCGCTGACCACGGCGCCGAGCTCCTGCGTGGCCAGCCCGATGTCGACGACGATGTTGTCGTCGTCCAGCTGCTCACGGCGGAAGGTGGCGTCCACGAGGAACGTTGCTCCGTGCAGGCGCTGCGCGGGTCCGAAGACCTCGCCGCGGAAGCTGTGGGCGATCATGATGTGATCGCGGACGGTGACACTGAACAACGGACGACCCTCCAGGTGCGGCGCCTCTGGTCCCCCGGCCGTTGGCCGCCGGGGGATACCTCCTAGTACGGCTCTTGGCTTCCCCCTGTTCAGACCCATCTCACTCTTTTCTCAGGTCAGGCGCTCTTGTTCAGATGTTCATACCTGACGCGGTGACACAGCGCCGGGATCTCGCCCGACGCGAGCTTGGGCATCACCTCGGGCAGCTCCTCGAAAGCGCTGTCCCCCGTGACCAGCGCGTCGAGCGCCGGGTCGGCCAGCAGCTCCAGGGCGAGGGCGAGCCGGTCGGCGTACGTACGACTGGCGCGGCGGGCCGGGGAGACGGTGCCGACCTGGCTGCTGCGGATGACCAGCCGCCGCGAGTGGAAGTCCTCGCCGAGCGCCAGGGAGACCTTCCGGTCGCCGTACCAGCTCAGTTCGAGGACCGTGCCCTCGGCCGACAGCAGCTCCAGGGACCGGGCGAGGCCCTGTTCGGTCGCGCTGGCGTGCACGACGAGGTCGAGGCCGCCGCGGGCGTCCTCGGGGGCGGCGAAGTCGACGCCCAGGGCCTCGGCGACCTTCGCCCGCGCCGGATCGGCGTCCACCAACTGGACGCGGACGCCGGGGAAGCGGGCCAGCAGCGCGGCCACCGAACAGCCGACCATGCCGCCGCCGACCACCGCGATCCGGTCACCGACCAGCGGCGCCGCGTCCCACAGCGCGTTGACGGCCGTCTCGACGGTGCCGGCGAGCACGGCGCGTTCGGCCGGCACCGAGTCCGGTACGACCGTCACCGCCGACGCCGGGACGACGTAGCGCGTCTGGTGCGGGTAGAGGCAGAAGACCGTACGCCCGACCAGTGCCGCCGGCCCCTCCTCCACCAGCCCGACGTTGAGGTAGCCGTACTTCACGGGCGCCGGGAAGTCGCCCTCCTGGTACGGCGCCCGCATGACCGCGTGCTGGCTGTCGGGCACTCCGCCGCGGAAGACGAGGGTCTCCGTGCCGCGACTGACGCCGGACCACAGCGAACGCACCAGGACCTCGCCCTCGGCCAGGGCCGGAAGGACCACATCGCGGATCTCTCCTTCACCCGGAGAGGTGACCCAGAACGCACGTGCGGTGATCGACATCCACATCCTCCTGAACGATCGGGAACCTGTTCACGTACCGAGGTGTGCACAGTCCGCGCACAGTACGCGGCACTGATCATCTCTGTCATCTGGCCGGAGGAACGTGCGGTGGCCCTGAACAACACTTACGGCGCAAGGCCGGTCCAGCAGGAGACCGCTGTGGGAGCGGGCGTTCAGATCCTGTTGCTGGCCCTGCTCGGCACGGCGATCGGCATGGGACCGGCGGGCTGGGTCACCGGTCTCGTCTTCGCCATCGCCACCTGGGCCGTGCTCTCCCGGGCGCTGCACCGCTCCAGCCTGCGCACGTTCGGCCCGGCCAACCGGGTCACGCTCGGCCGGGCGACGCTGGTCGGCGGGGTGACCGCCCTGGTCGCGGACTCCTTCGAGAGCGCGCCGCCGGTCACCCTCCTGGTCGGCCTGACGGCCGTGGCCCTGATCCTCGACGGCGTCGACGGCAAGGTCGCCCGGCGCACGAACACCTCGACGGCCCTGGGCGCGCGCTTCGACATGGAGGTCGACGCGTTCCTGATCCTGGTGCTCAGCGTGTACGTCTCGATGGCGCTGGGCCCGTGGGTCCTCCTCATCGGCGGCATGCGCTACGTCTTCGTCGCCGCGGCCCGGGTCGCCCCCTGGCTCAACGCCCCGCTCCCGCCCAGCACCGCCCGCAAGACGGTCGCCGCGCTCCAGGGCGTCCTCCTGCTCCTGGCGGGCGCGAACCTGCTGCCGTACGCGGCCAACTTCGCCGTCGTGCTGCTGGCACTGGGCTCGCTGGTGTGGTCCTTCGGCCGCGACGTGCTGTGGCTGTGGCGCACCTCGCGCACCGAGGCGGAGGCTCCGGCGGAGAAGGTGCTGGAGCTCGTGTAGCGGCAACCCGCTCGCGCGTCTCGCGCGTCTCGTGTGTAAGGCCCGGATCGAGTACGTGTACTCGTACTCGATCCGGGCCTTACGCATGCGTGGTGCCACGGCAGGGGGCTACGAGCGTGTCGGCCGCGTCCGTGCGACTGCGAAGGCGGCTGCCGCGAGGCCCAGGACGCCGACGACGAGCCCGGCGATGCCCAGTCCACGGGCGGTGGAGTCACTGGCGGAGGCGGCGGCGGAGACGGCGGGTTGGGGCTTGGTGGTCTCGGTGTTCCCGGCGCTCCCGGCGTTCTTGGTGCCGGCCGTGTCCTCCGTGTCCGCCGCCGCTGTCAGCTTCAGCACCGGTGCCGGGTTCTCCGGCTCGTCCGCTCCCGCCGCGGCCTCCTCGATCCAGCGGACGGTCTTGCCGTCGGAGTAGGTCTGGAGGGTCTTGAAGGCCAACTGGCCGGTGTCGTCGGGAAGCTGGCCGAAGGCGACGTCGAAGTCCTCGTACTGGCCGGCGCCGATCTTCCCGCCGGTCCAGGTGATTTCGGAGGCGGCCTCGGTGATGGTGCCGTCGTCGGTCTTGACCGGGGTCTTGAGCTTGGTGGTGGTCACCTTCGCGGTCCAGCCGTCCTGCGGGTGGACCAGCACGCCGAGCACGGGGTGGTCGGTGGGCAGGAAGACCTGGACCTTGGTGGTGCTCGCGGTGTCCTCCTCGTTGGGGACCCGGAAGCTGAGGACGCCGTCGGTGGCGCCCTTGGCATAGGTCTCGGGGTGGACGGTGACGTGCGCGGAGGCGACGCCGGCGGCGGTGAGGACCGCGGTGGCGGCCAGCACGGCGCCGAGACCGGCGCGGCGCAGGGTGAGGCGTGTCGTGGACATGGGTGGGTGATCTCCGTACCGGAAGAGTGTGGGTGCGCCAGACGTGGGTGTGTGGGTCTGGCCCGGGTTCAGATCGCGTACGGGATCGGGGTGGGCGGTCCGCGGCGGCTCACGGCGTGCCGGAGCAGCGACTGCCGGGGCGCGACCGGAGCCGGGGCCTGGGCGGCGGGCAGGAGTGACGGCACGGGTGGCGGGACGGGGGTGTCCCGCCACCAGGCGGCGAGGCCCGGCAGGAACGCGACCGCCCAGCGCAGCAGCGACCACAGGGCGGCCTCCCCTCGCCGCAGCCACCAGGAGGCGGCGAGCGCGGCCAGGACATGGGCGGCCGTGGCGTGCGGGGTCATGGCCGTGGGCGTGTGGGCGTGCAGGTGCACAGCGTGCATGGACGTCATGGACGTCATGGACGTCATGGACGTCATGGGCATCGCCGGCATGGTCTGCGCCGTCGTACGGGAGCGGGCCGCGTCGAAGGCGATGTGCAGGACCGCCTGGGTGGTGAGCATGGCCGCGCCGATGCCGGGCAGCGAGCGCTCCCGGGCGCCGAGCAGCCAGCCGGCGGCGAAGACGGCCAGGAATCCGGCGCCGTCCGCCCAGAGCGGCGGCGGGTCACCCGTGGCGAGTCCGTGCCCGGCGGCGGCCAGCAGCACGCACAGCGCGGCGAAAACCGCGGCACGCAGGCTCCGGACCGCCGGGGACGCACTCATGGTGAGGGATCCTCCCATGTCCGACTGATACGTCGGCCGCCGCTCCCACGTTCACTCTCCGTCGGGGACCGACCCGCCGGGCGCTCCGCGAGGGAGCAGCAGGACGGCGGCGGCCGGTACGGCGGCCAGGAGGAGCCAGGGCACGGCCGACGGCAGTCCGGTGTCGAGGAGGGTGCCGGTGGCCGCGCTGCCGATCAGCACGATCAGCCCGGAGACCGAGGACAGCGCCCCCGTGTACAGACCGAGCCGGCCGTCCTCGGCGAGGTCGGGCACCCAGGCGCGGGCGGCGGGCGCGACGAGCATCTGGCCGAGGGTGAGCAGCACGACGAAACCGGCCGCCGGCAGCAGCCCGGCCGTCCCGGTCCACCCGGCGGGCAGGGCGACGGCCACGACGGCGAACCCGGCGGCGATCAGCGCGAGCCCGCCCGTCATGGAGCGGCGCAGGCTCAGCCGCTCCCCCACCCACCGGGTGACCGGGAGTTGGGCGGTCACGACCAGCAGCGACGACAGCGCGAACAGCCAGGCCAGCGGCGCCTGCGAACCGGCCGCCCGCTCCACCTCGGCGGGCAGGGCGAGATAGAGCTGGTTGTAGGCGAGGAGGTAGGCGCCGTACGCGCAACACAGGGCGAGGAAACGGCGGTTGCGCAGCAGCGGGCCGATACCGCCGCGCACCTCGACGCGCGTGCGGCCGGGGATGTGCTGCGGCAGCAGCCACGCGTGCGCGGCGAGGACGAGGACGAAGACCCCGGCTCCGGCCAGGCACACCGCACGGAAGTCGAGCTCCAGGAGCAGCGCGCCGAGCAGCGGCCCGACGAACGCCCCGGCCTGCCCGGCGACCGTGAAGAGCGCCAGCACCCGGGTCCGCGATCCGCCGCCCGACTCCTCGTGCACGACGGCCTGCCGGGCCACCTCGGACTCGACGGCGGGCGAGAACAGCGCGGCGGCGAACCCGATCAGCAGGACCGCCCCGACGACCGTCCAGGGCTGCTCGGCGTACCCGAGCCAGCCGAACCCGGCGATGCGCAGCGCACACCCGGCGAGGACGACGGGCCGCACGCCGTACCGGTCGGCCAGCGCCCCGCCCACCACGAACAGCCCCTGCTGGCTGAAGGTCCGCAACCCCAGCACGAACCCGACCATCCAGCCCGCCATCCCGACCGCGCCGCCCAGATGCTCGGCGAGGAAGGGCAGGACTGCGAAGAAGCCGATGTTGAAGGCTAGTTGAGTGAAAATCAGGAGCCGTAGCAACGGCGAGAGTTGTGCCTTCACGGGCGCGGACCCAGGCGAGGGCGAGGGTACGGACGCGGGCGGCGGCGAGGGCGCTGGCACCGAGTGAGTCACCGGATACCCGCCAACTCCGCTTCGGGAGCGGGTGGTTCGCCAGTGCGCCGGCCTGCGGGATCCATGGATCCTGTCGAGTCGGCGAGTCCTGTCGGATCTGTGGGGTCTGCGGGGTCAGCCGTACGACGTCGTCGTGGCCGTCGCAGTGCTCCGGCCGCGGTGACGGCGAGGGCGCCGAGGACGGCGAGGACGGTGGCGGGGGCGAGGACGGCCCAGGGGGCGCGTTCGGCGTAGGGCTGGTTCTCGGCGAGGAGCAGTCCCCACTCGGGGGACGGCGGCTGGGCGCCGAGGCCGAGGAAGCCGAGGGAGGCCAGGGCGAGGGCGATGCCGGGCAGGCGCAGGAGGGCGTGGCGGGCGACGGGCGGCAGGGCGGCGGGCAGGAGTTCACTCCTCAGCAGGTACCAGGGGCCGGCGCCGAGGGCCCGGGTGGCGGTCAGGTGGACGGTGGCCCGCTCCTCCCGCAGCAGCGCGGAGGTGTGCGCGGCGAGCGGCGCCCAGGCGACGACGGCCACGGCCAGGACGGGCGTCGTGGGCCCGCTGCCCCAGACCGCGCTGACGAGGAGCGCGGCGAGTACGGGCGGTACGGCGTTGACGGTGTCGACGAGCGGCCCGGACAGCCGCGGCAGCAGCCCGAGCAGGATCCCGGCGATGAGGGCGATCGCGCTGATGGCGACGGCGAGAAGCAGGGTGTCGAGGGCGCCGTGCGCCACCCGGGCGAGGACGTCGCGGCCGAGCGCGTCCGTGCCGAACGGGTGGGCGGCGGAGGGGGGTTGGAGACGGGCTCGGGTGTCGAGGGCGAGCGGGTCGCGGGGCAGGCCGAGGGCGATGACGACGAACAACAGAAGGCTGTATGCAATAGGCGGGATCCTGCGGACCGGCGGCGGTGGCCTGTGGAGTGTATGCAGGGCGCCGTCGCGCAGGGCGGGGCCGATGAGCAGCCGGGCGGCGAGGCGGGCGGCGCCGGTGGTGACGGCCGCGAGGGCGACGAGGACGAGGGTGCCTGCCTGGAGCACGGGCAGATCCTGGGCGATCGCCGCCTGGAGGGTGGTGCGGCCGAGCCCGGGTATGTCGAAGATCTGCTCGACGGCGACGGATCCGCCGGTCAGGCCCACGACGAACAGCCCGAGGTTGGGCAGCAGTCCGGGCACGCACCGGCGCAGCGCCTTGCGGGCGATGCTCCGGCCGGGCAGACCGCGCGCGGCGGCGGCCAGCGCCCAGGGTTCGGCGAAGGCTGCGGGCAGTTGGTCGTCGAGCAGGCGGCCCAGCACCGCCCCGGCGGGCAGGCCGAGAGCGAGGGCGGGCAGCACGGTCCACTGCGGGCCGTACCAGCCGAGGGCGGGCAGCCACCCCCACTGCACGCCGACCACCGTGGCGAGGACGGAGGCGGTGAGGAACTCCGGCAGCGCGGCGAGCACGGCGGAGCCGGAGCCGCCGGCGGGCCGCCCGTCGAGGCTTCGCCGCGCGCCGAGGTACAGGGTGCGGGCGCACACACCGGCGGCGGTGACGACGGCGACCGCCAGCGCCACCACCACCAACAGCAGCGACACGCCCAGGGCTTGCAGGACGTCGGGCATGACCTCGGTGCCCGAGATCCACGACCGCCCGGCGTCCCCGCGCGGCAACCCCGCGAGCCACTGCCCGAGAAGGTGCAACGGACCGTCGTCCAGGCCGAGTTGGGCCCGGATGTCGGCGAGCACCTCGGGGGTGGCGTCACGGTCGGCGGACCGCGCCTTCAGCACGGTGAGCGCCGGGTCGGTGCGCGAGAGCCAGGGCAGCAGCCCGATCCCGCACACCAGCAGCGCGGCCAGTCCGGCACGCCACAGCAGCGCGCCCACCCTGCTCCTCATGCCGTCAGCGCCGGGTCCCGGTACCGACGAGGGTGCGCTCGTACGGGTCGAGGAGCACCCCGCTGACCTTGGCGCCGACGCCGGTGATGACACGCTGGTGGACCAGCGGGACGACGGCGTCGGTGCCGAGGATCAGGGCCTCGGCGGCCAGGGCGGCGTCCTGCCGCTTGTCGGTGTCGGCGGTCGACTGCGCCTTGGCGACGGCCCGGTCGACCGCCTTGTCGCACAGCAGGGCGAGGTTGTAGCCGCCGTCGCAGGTGTAGTCGCTGGCGAGGACGCCGACGGGATCACCGGTGTCGAGAAGGCTGTTGCGGGCGCCGACGAAGGCGTCGAACTTCCCGGCGAGCGCGTCGCTCTCCAACCGTGAGTATTCACGCACCTCCAGCTTCACCTTGAACCCGGCCTTCTCCAACTGCTGCTTCAACACCTGTGCGACTTCGGGGAGTTCGGGCCGGTTGTCGTAGGTGGCGAGGGTGACAGAGGCGCCGCCGGGGGTGCCGGCCTTCGCCCGTCCGGTGGGCTGGACGCGCTTGCCCTCGGCCCAGGTGACGGCGGGGCCGTAGATGCCGGCGCCGGCATCGGCGTGACCCTCGTAGACGCCCTTGGCGAGGGCGGAGGTGTCGACGGCCGCGCGGGCGGCGGCGCGCAGCGCCGGGTCCTTGAAGACACCGGACTTCGCGTTGAGGAGCAGGCTGGTGGTGCGGGTCGTGGCGGTCTCGCGGCGGGTGGCCGCGTCCAGGGTCGCGGCCTGGGCGACGGGTATCGCCTCGGCGAGGTCGACCTGGCCGGTGCGCAGGGCGTTGGCGCGGGCGGTGCCGTCGGCGATGAACCGCACGTCGATGCCGGGGGCCTGGGCCCGGCCGCCCCAGTAGTCGTCGAAGCGGTCGAGATCGGCGGCGGTGGCGCCGGTCACCTTGGTGACCTCGAAGGGGCCGGTGGCGGTGCCGACCGGGTCGACGGCGCCCTTCGCGCCGTCGTACGCCTTCGGGGCGAGGACGGCGAGGCTGGGGCTGGACAGCCGCAGCGGCAGGACAGGGTCGGGGGCGGCGGTGGTGACCCGTACGCCGGTGCCGCCCTCCGCCTTCGCGGTGAGGGTGACACCGGAGAGCGCGGCCGGGGCGGGCTTGGCCTGGGTGGCGCGGGTGAGGGAGGCGGCGACGGCGGCGGGCGTGACCTCCGTACCGTCCTGGAAAACGGCCTCGCGCAGGGTGAACAGCCAGGTCCGGTCGTCCTCGCGACGCCAGGACGCGGCGAGCGCGGGGGCGGCGGCACCGTTGGCGTCGAGTGCGGTCAGCCCCTCGGTGACGCCGAGCCGACTGAGGATGGTCGCGTCGGCGCCGTACGGGGAGAGGTTCTCGGCGGGCGGGAAGGCGAGAGCGACACGCAGCCGGGACCCGTCCTCACCACCGGACCCCTCACCACCATCACCGGAGGACGAGGCGAAACAGCCGGCGAGGAGCGGGGTGAGGAGGACGGCGGCAAGAAGCCGGGGGCGAGAGGGCCGACGGGGAGGGCTGAGCAAGTGCATGAAGTTACCGGTCTGTGGGACGGGGGTGGGGGTGGGGGTGGGGGTGGGGGTGGGGGTGGGGGTGGGGGTGGGGAGACGACAAGGCAGGGACTAAAGACGGAGCGGAGGTCGCGACGGAAGAGGTGGAGGCGAGGGCGTCGAGGGGGACGTCGAAGTGCACGACGCCCTGACCGCCGTTCACCCTCTCCCGCTCGTCGTGCACGACGGTGCCGAGCGACCGCCAGAACCCCTCGGCCCCTTCCACGGCCGGGTCCGTGTGCAGATAGGCGGAGCGATAGCCGCCGTCCGCGACCGCGAAGGCGAGGAGTTCGCCGACCAGCCGCCGGGCGAGGCCGCGCCGACGGTGCTCCCGACGGACGTACACGCGACGCAGTTGCGCGGTCGTGCCGGACGGGTAGCGCTCGGCGACATGGCATGGGTTCGGCGGGTGCACGGGGCCGCGGGAGTCCAGGGCGGCCGTGGCGACGACCTCGCCGCCCGCACCACCCTCACCGTCCGCACCCTCGATCGCGACCAGCAGGGTGTGGCGGGCCGGGACGAGGTAGGCAGTGACCGGGTCGATGATGTCGCCGTGCCAGCGCGGCACGTAACCGGTACCGAAGTCGCGGTACACGGTGTCGAGCATGAGAGCCCGGGCACCGTCCAGGTCGTCTGGGCCCGCAGGCCTGATGCAGTAGTCACGCACTTGCACATCATATGCATTAGCTGGAGACGGTTGATCACTTAATCACCCACTCCCCGATTCGGATTTGACAGAGATCACCACGCGCCCCTAAATCTAGCCACATGACATTCATTTTCAATAGGGCGGTGCAGTGATGCGCGTCGCATTCGTGGGGAAGGGCGGCAGCGGCAAGACGACGCTGTCGGCCCTGTTCGCCCGGCAGGTGGCGCAGTCCGGCGCACCGGTGCTGGCCGTGGACGGCGACATCAACCAGCACCTGTCCGAGGCACTGGACCCCACGGCCGAAACGCCGCCCTTCACGGCCCCGCCCCTGGCTGCACACCTGGGCGAGATCAAGGACCTGCTGCGCGGCACCAACCCGCGAATCACCTCCCGCGAGGCGATGGTCAAGACGACCCCACCGGGCCGCGGCTCCCGGCTGCTGCGCCTACTGGGCGACGACGAGCTGCACACGCGCCATGTCCAACGGGTGGGCGGTGTGCCCCTGATGGTGACGGGCGAGTTCGAGGAGAGCGACCTGGGCGTGGCCTGCTACCACTCCAAGCTCGGCGCGGTGGAGCTCTACCTGAGCCACCTGGTGGACGGCCCCGGCGAATACCTGGTGATGGACATGACGGCCGGCGCCGACGCCTTCGCCTCCGGCCTGTTCGCCCGCTTCGACATGACGTTCCTGGTGGCCGAACCCACCCGCAGGGGCGTCTCCGTCTACCGCCAGTACCGCGACCACGCCCGCGAGTTCGGCATCCCCCTCGCCGTGGTCGGCAACAAGGTGACCGGCGAGGACGATCTGCTCTTCCTCAAGGAGGAGGTGGGCGACGACCTCCTCACCCACCTTGCCCTCTCCCCCTGGGTCCGCTCGGCCGAACGGGGCAGCCCCCAGGGCGAGTTGGAGGGCACCAACCGCCACGCCCTCACCATCCTGCGCGAGACGGTCGACGCCCGCAGAAAGGACTGGCCGACACTCCACCGCCACGCCGTCGACTTCCACCTGCGCAACGCCCGCTCCTGGGCAAACAAGGCAACGGGCCAGGATCTGGCGTCCCAGGTGGACCCGGAGTTCGTCCCGGGCCCGGCCTCACCGACCTGAGACGTCACGAACCGAAGACGTCACCGACCTCAGCGGCCCGGAACAACATCACCACCGCGCCACCTCACCACCGCTCCCCTTCGGTCGCTGTCTCCATCCCCCGCCTCCATCTCCATCTCCATCTCCATCTCTACGTCTATCTCTATCTCCACAAGAACAGGACACCCCCCATGTCGCTCGACGTCTCCCCCAAGCTCCTCGCCGAGGCCGAAGCCGGCGCCATCCGCGAGGAGGACTTCGTGGACACCATCCGTACGTCCCTCCCCTACGCCTACGAGCTCGTCGCCGACCTCTCCACCCAACTCCACGCCGGAATCAACGAGTTCGCCGACAACCAGACCCCTCCCGCGTCGGAGCAGGAGCGCGGCCAACTTCTCCGTGCCCTCGCCAGCGACGCCATCCGCAGCAGCCTGGAACGCCACTTCGACATCACCCTGGCCTTCCAGAACTGCCACCGGGTAGCCGCCTTCCGGCCCGGCGCGCGGAACGGAGAGACCTATGCACGCTTCACGTCCACACGGGCGCAGGTACTGAACCAGTCGGCAGTGCTGCGGGACTGCTGACGCGGCTCGGCGCTCCCTTCCGGCGGGGAAGGTGTCACTGCCGTCATCGATGCCCCGGGGATGCCGGCGGCGCCCTGCCCTGACGCCGCCGGCATCCTCGCCGCTCAGACCTCGGCCGCGAGCCCCATGACACCGCGCCCGCACGTCACGTACTGCGACGACTTGCGCAACGCGCCCGTGCTGCCCAGCACTTCGTCCGTATCGCCCCCGCCAAAGCCGTCGCTACCCCCGTGCCGCATGCCGCGCTCCTCATACACGGCAACCTCCGCTATTCGACACCCGCCGCGTCAAGCAGCCGCACCAAGTCCTTCCGCCCGTAGCCGAGGCGGGCGGCGCGGTGGGCCGCTGTGAGCATCAGGTGCGCGACGATCTGTGCCCCGTAGCCGTTTCTGTCGTCCCCGAACCACTCGTCGGGTTTCTCGACGCCGAGGCTGTTCATCACGAGCCCGTGGTCGCGGCGGATCTCCGCGACGGTGTCGGACACGGCGCCCAGGAGCGAGGGCCCCGGTCGCTCGCACTTCAGGGCGAAGCAGCCCCAGTCGACGGGTTCGCAGCCGTTGGGCGGCCGTGTGCGCAGGCGTTCGTACGGCTCGTCCCCGAAACTGCCGTAACCGAACTCGTCGTGCACCAGGATGAATCGGTGGAACCCCGGAGGCGGCGGAGTGGGCGGCGGGGTGTATTCCCAGCCCGCGTCCTCATGTACCAGCCGCTGCACCTCCTCCTCGTCGGCCGAGGTGACCGTGAAGCCGGTCTCGGTGTTACGGCCGGTCATCGTGCCGTCGGCGTTGCGCTGGAATTGCAGGCTCATGTGTACCCCCGTACGCCCTGTGATCCTCACCAGTTGGAGGATCCCGTCACCCGCACAACGGTCGGCCGATTTCGCTCGTGCCCGTCCGCCGGAGGATCACTCGATCGCGTGAACGACCGGCGCCCACACCCGCCTCAGCCCGGCAATTCGCCGTCAACAAACTGCCTCACCGTCGTCACGAACCGCTCGGGATCGTCCCGCCACGGAAAGTGCCCCGCCCCCGGCTGCACGACGAACTCGGCCTTCGGCAACAGTTCCGCGAACTCCCGCATCACTCGTGGCGGACCCGACACATCCGCCTCGCCGGCGAGGAGCAGGACCGGGGACGGGAAGGCTGCGAGGGCCTCGCGGGTGGCGGCCGGGGCGAAGGCGCCCTCGGCGGCGTACACGGCCGCCGCTTCGTCGTTCCGCTGCTGCTCGCCTGCCGCGTCGAAGGCCCGGGCCTCCTCGTCCCAACGGGCATGGAAGAAAGGGGCGATGGCCTGCCAGGAGTCGGCGGTGCCCCGGCCAGCGGTGACCGCCTCAAGCGCCGCGTAGGCCGGGGCGAACCACGGCTCGTCGTGGCGCAGGCGGGCGGTTGTCAGACGGTCCTCGGCGGTGATCCCGAGGCCGACCGCGTACACGCTCGGCGTGATCAGCAGGAGGCGGCTGACGCGTTCGGGGTGACGGGCGGCGTACAGGATCGCCAGGTTGGCACCGCCGGAATGCGCGAGCAGGTCGAGCCGGTCGAGCCCGAGGTGCTCGCGCAGGGCCTCGACGTCGCCGACCTGGCGGTCGCAGCGGTACGACGCAGTGTTCGCCGGGGCGGCCGACTCGCCGGTGCCCCTGGGATCCAGCCCGATCAGGCGGCGGTGGGCGGCGAGTCCGCCGAGGTCGCCCAGGTAGGCGGCGGATTGCATGGGGCCGCCGGGCAGACAGACCAGCGGCGGGCCGTCCCCCGACTCGTGGTGGGCGAGGCGGGTTCCGTCGGGGGCGGTGAAGGTTGGCATGGGGCGAGCCTCACAGCGCAGGACGCGACGGGCAACCGGGTTCCTGAGCAGGGCCCCGGTCCGGGCGGAAGCCACGGCTCCGGCCGGGGGCCCGGGCCGGGCGGCATCCACAGCTCCGGCCGACGGACGACTTCCAGTATCACCTTGATCCCAGTCTGTCGCTCCGCTCGAACCTGTCGAACTCCGGGCTGGCTGAAGGACCTTCTTGTCGGCGTCGGTGCTCGCGGCCTGGCTGGAGGCTGGGTTACGCCACCCTGATCCCGGACAACGGCGTCAGCGCGCTGAAGGTCGCCGACGTCGACGGGGTGCGGCTGGCGGGCTTCCTCGTCGACGCCGGGCCGGTCAACTCCGCCACCCTGCTGGAAGTCGGCCCGCCCGGAGCCTGCCGCGACCACTCCGCCAACCCCACCACCGTCCAGGACGTGTTCGTCCGCATCGGAGGGGCGGGCGCCGGCAAGGCGACCACCAGCATGGTGATCAACAACCGTCACACGATCGTCGACCACACCTGGGTCTGGCGGGCCGACCACGGCGAAGGCGTCGGCTGGGAGACCAACCGGGCCGACTACGGCGTCGTCGTCAACGGCGTCGTCGTCAACGGCCACGACGTACTGGCCACAGGCCTGTTCGTGGAGCACTTCAACAAGTACGACGTCCAGTGGTACGGCCAGCGCGGCCGCACGATCTTCTTCCAGAACGAGAAGGCTACGACGCCCCGAACCAGGCCGCGATCCAGAACGGCGCGGTAAACGGGTACGCCGCCTACAAGGTCGGTGACAACGTCACCGCGCACGAGGGCTGGGGCCTGGGCAGCTACTGCTACTACAACGTCGACCCGACGATCGTGCAGCACCACGGCTTCGCCGCCCCGAACGCACCGGGCGTGAAGTTCCACGACCTGCTGGTGGTCTCCCTCGGCGGCAACGGCCAGTACGAGCACGTCATCAACGACCTCGGGTAACCGACCTCCGGCACCTCCACGGTGCCGTCGACTGCGGTCTCCTATCCCTGAACCGTGGGGCGGGGTAAGGATTCTGACATGTAGCCAGGTATGGGTCGGCGAGGGCGTACTGATGCCCGGGCAGGTTGAAGACGGTGGCGACGTCACCGGGTAGGCGGCCGCCGCAGGCGCACTTCGGGCTCCCGTAGGGGGCGTAGGCCCACGGTCCGGGTCCGGGGACGGACTTACGCCCCGCAGCCCGGCAGACCTACGCCCCCCACATCCGGGGCCTACTTCATCGTCGCCGCCCCCGGGGTCGCAGCCGACGCCGGGGCCGGGGCGTACCCCGTCGGCCGGGCCGAGAAGGTGCCTCGGCCCTGGGTGCGGCTGCGCAGCCGGGTCGCGTAGCCGAACAGTTCGGCCAGCGGCACGGTGGCGGTGACCACCGCCGAACCGCCGCGCACGGTCGAGTCGGTGACCCTCCCGCGCCGCGCGGCCAGGTCACCGAGGACCCCGCCCACCGCATCCTGGGGCACGGTGACCGTAACCTCGACCACCGGTTCCAGCAGGACCATCGCGCAGCCACGCAGGGCCTCCCGCAGCCCGAGCCGGCCGGCCGTGCGGAAGGCCATCTCGGAGGAGTCCTTCACGTGGGTCGCCCCGTCGGTCAGGGTGACCCGCAGCCCGGTGACCGGGTGCCCACCTAGGGGACCCTCGGCAAGGGCATCCCGGCAGCCGGCCTCGACGGCACGGACGTACTCCTGTGGCACCCGCCCACCGACGACGGCCGAGCGGAACACGAACCCGGATTCAGCACCGATTTCAGTGTCACCTCCCGAGCCTTCCGCACCTCCCGCGCTTCCCACCCCGGCCGCGCCGAGCGGCTCGACATCGAGCACGACTTGCGCGAACTGCCCTGCTCCACCGTCCTGTTTCACGTGCCGGAAGACCAGGCCGGACACCCCGCGGGCGACCGTCTCTCGATAAGTCACCCTCGGACGCCCAACGTTGACCTCCACCCCGAGGCCACGGCGGACCTTCTCCACCGCGACCTCCAGATGCAGTTCACCCATGCCCGACAGCACCGTCTGACCGGTCTCGGGATCGGTCCTGACGACCAACGACGGGTCCTCCTCGGCCAGTCGAGCGAGTGCCGAGGCCAGCCGGTCGGCGTCGGTGCTCGCAAGCGCCTCGACCGCCACGGAGACGACCGGTTCGGGGACGCCCGGCGGTTCGAGGACGATCGGTGCCCCTGGCGCGCACAGAGTCGAACCCGCACGCGCCGACTTCAGCCCGACCACGGCCACGATGTCCCCGGCGACCGCGCGCTCCAGTTGGGCGTGCCGGTCGGCCTGCACACTCAGGATCCGCCCGATCCTCTCGGTGCGCCGCGCGCCCGATTCCCATACCGCGTCTCCCTTCTCGATCGTGCCCGAGTACACCCGCAGGTAGGTGAGCCGGCCGGTGGGCGTGGCGCTGACCTTGAACGCGAGGGCGGCGAACGGCGCGGCGGGGTCGGCGGCCCGTTGCTCGCCGACGACATCCTGCATACGGTCGACACCACCCTGCACATCGTCAGCACCATCCTGCATACGGTCGACACCACCCTGCACATCGTCAGCACCATCCTGCATACGGTCGACACCACCCTGCACATCGTCAGCACCATCCTGCATACGGTCGACACCACCCTGCACATCGTCAGCACCATCCTGCATACGGTCGACACTTTCCTGCATGTCGTTGACTGCCTTATGCATCTCGCCGTCGGCATGTCGCATACCGTCGACGCCATCGCGCATACCGCATACCGGCGGCACGTCCAGCGGTGACGGGAGATACGCGACGACGGCGTCCAGCAGCGGCTCGATCCCGCGGTTGCGGTAGGCCGAGCCGCACAGCACGACCACCCCGTCACCCGTGCGGGTCAGGTCGCGCAGGGCTCGGGAGAGGGTGTCGGCAGACAGCGTCTCCCGGTCGCAGAACTCCTCCAGCGCGGCCGGGTGCCGCTCCGCCACGGCTTCCTCCAGCATCCGACGCCGACGCAGCGCCTCCTCCCGAAGCTCCTCCGGCACAACCGCCTCGACAACCGCTTCGACGACCGTCTCGGCAGCCGTGTCACTGCCGTCGTTCCAGGTCAGCGCCCGCATACGCAGCAGGTCGACGACGCCGGTGAAAGCGTTCTCCGTGCCGATCGGCAGTTGCACGACCAAAGGCACCGGATGGAGCCGTTCGCGGATCGACGCCACCGCCGTGTCGAGGTCGGCGCCGACGCGGTCCAGTTTGTTGACGAACGCGATCCTCGGCACGCCGTGCCGATCGGCCTGCCGCCACACGGACTCGCTCTGCGGCTCCACGCCCGCGACGGCGTCGAACACCGCCACCGCTCCGTCGAGCACCCGCAGGGATCGCCCCACCTCGTCGGCGAAATCGACGTGCCCGGGGGTGTCGATCAGGTTGATGCGGTGACCGTCCCAGTCGCAACTGACGGCCGCGGCGAAAATGGTGATCCCACGGTCACGCTCCTGGGGGTCGAAGTCGGTGATGGTCGTGCCGTCGTGGACCTCACCACGCTTGTGCGTGGTCCCGGTGGCGTACAGGATCCGCTCGGTGACGGTGGTCTTGCCCGCGTCGACATGGGCGAGGATGCCCAGATTGCGCACGGCGGAGAGGTGACGGTCGAGGTTGTTGCGCACGGCCCTTGGCCTTTCGGGGTCTTTCCGAGAACGGGCAGCGCGATTTCCGGACGAAGCTGCAAAGAGCAGCAGGCGAGGGCCAACATGCATGACGCACCGTCAGATTTACTCTGTCAACGGCGCGTTGGAATGCACGGAGCGTTGGAACACTCAGCCGATCGTCAGAACATCCGGTGCCGGCCGCGCCGCGAGCACCGGACGGACGGAGACACGAGGATCACCTCGTAGCGGGAGCGGGGAGAGGCGACAGCGGTGTGGTCACGCATGGCCGGGCTCCCCTCGTTCGTCTCGGTGCGGCGCCGCCCTGTCGTGGGCCGCGCTCGGTCTTCGACGAGTGTAAGAGCGAACGAGCATGCCCGGCACGCGATTTATCGCACCACTCTCTCGGCGCTCTCCGCTCTCTCGGCCGCCTCAGCGGTAGGCACCGCGCACCACGGCGTTCACGCGTGCGCGTCACACGGGAGAGTCACACGGGCGTCGGCTGGAGTGCCGTGTAGAAATGCCTCCGCACCCGGCGCAGCCACGCGTCGGCGGCCGTCTCGTCGGGCTGTTCGGGCAGCACGCTGCGCGTCTCGGCGAACGCCTCCTCGAATCCGCGCAGCAGAGGCACCGCGGCCTCGGGGTCGGCGGCGACCTGCTCGCCGAACCGGTGACAGCTCTCCGGGTCCTCGACCCGGATCGTCAACTGACCTGTGGAGTACAGCTCGTAGCCCTGGGTGCAGAGCCTCTTGAGGTGACGGGCGTGCTTGGCGGTCCGGTTGCGGGTGTCCCCGGAACGGGTGCCTTCGCTGCGGTTCTGCAGCCTCCGGAACTGCTGGGTGGCGTAGCCGAGATAGGCGTCGCGGACACGTCCGGCGCTGAGCAATGTCGTACGGAGGGCGATGAGTTCGTCACCGAGAGGGGTGCGCACCTCGTACAACTCGTCCGGTAGCCAGACGAGTTCCATCACGGTCGGGTTGCCGCCGAGGGCGAGCCGGCACCACTTCGCGGCCTCGTGCAGGGTGCGGTCGGGTGCCGTGCTGACATGCGACTCCTGCGGTCGGCTCAGGCCGTGCAGCTCCTCGGTGGGGGTGGCGAACATGCCGAGGCGGTCCACGTCGGAGCCTTCGCGGGCGAGCCCGTAGGCGGTCGAGCCGACGATTCCGGACAGCAGGATGTTGGTGACGGTCACAGGTGCCCCGATCGTTCCCCGATGATGATCACCGCCGCCGTGGTCGGGCGACGGGACGCCCATCATGCCCCGGCTCGGGCCCGGACCCGCTCGCATTTTCCGGCTTCGCCCGCCCCTCCGCCCTCGCCTCCATCCACCTCTCGGCACGCCCGCCGCTTCACTCGTACGGCTCAGTGCGCTGGTCGAGCGGCCTGGGCGGTGGTGCCGTGGAGGGCAGGGGCAGCCGACCCGTCCTCAGGAGGTACCCGTGACCACCCCTCGCTCGTCGTCCCGCCCGCCCTGCCCGGCCCGCCCCTCCGGCCCGGCCGGTCCGACCCGTCCCGCCCGCCCGGCCCGTCTGCTGGCCGCCGCCCTCGCCGCCGGGACGCTGTTCGCCACGGCGGCCTGTTCCGACGGGGACGGCGACAGCGCGTCGACCGGCTCGGGCGTCGCGGCCAAACCCGTCGCCGAACGGACCACCGCGTCCCCCACCAAGCCGGTCGCCAAGCCGCTCACCCCGGCCGGCGCACGGACCGCGCTGATCACCGAGGGAGACCTGGAGGACGACTGGACGCAGGTGAAGAGCGCGGCGAGCTGGCAGGACAAGCTGCTCATCGGCAAGGTCGACGCGTCCCAGTTCCTCACGGCCAAGACGCAGGCCCCCGCCGACTGCCAACGACTCCTCGACGGTCTCTACGACGACGACCTCCTCGGCCGTCCGTCCGGCGCGTCGGCGCTCACCGGCTTCACCGAGGGCAACTCCCGGCTGCTCTACCAGGTCGGCGCCTACCAACGGGCCGCCCTCGGCAAGTCGCTGGACTGGCTGGAGTCGCTCCCGACCACGTGCGACCAGTTCAACGCGGTCGCCCCCGACGGCTCCACACGCAGCGTGCAGGTCATCGAGGCCTCCCTGCCCAAGGCGGGCGACACCCGGCAGGGCGTGACGGTGACGGTGCAGGGCGCCTCCGGCGGCTCCCCGGTCACGCTCACCCTGGACGTCGCGGCCGTACGGGTCGGGGACGACGCGATCACGGTCACCAACGGCGGACTCGACGGCGCCGATCACGACAGCACCGAGGACGCGGTCAGCCACGGCACCACACGGCTGAAGGACGTCCGGGAAGGCCGCACCCCGGCCCCGGAGCCCAGCGAGTTCGACTGAAGCCGCCTCCCACTCAGCCCTTCGGGCCGACCTCCAGCGGTCTTCAGGCGGCCTTCCTCCACTCAGCGCCATGTGACATATTACTGGCGTGACCAAGCGACCGAGTGGTGACGTCGTGGTCGTCGGCGCCGGCATGGTGGGCGCCGCCTGCGCGCTGTACGCGGCCCGCGCCGGGCTCGAGGTGGTGCTGGTCGACCGCGGTCCGGTGGCCGGCGGCACCACCGGCGCGGGCGAGGGCAACCTCCTCGTCTCGGACAAGGAGCCCGGCCCCGAACTCCAACTGGCCTTGCTGTCCGGACGGTTGTGGAGCGAGCTGGCTCAAGAACTGGGCGCGGCCGTCGAGTACGAACCCAAGGGCGGGCTCGTCGTCGCCTCCACGCCCGAGGCACTCACCGCCCTCACGGACCTGGCGGCCGGACAACGCGCGGCCGGGGTGACGACCGTCGACGTCAAGGCAGGCCAACTCCCTGACTTGGAACCGTACTTGGCACCCGGTCTCGCGGGCGGTGTGCTGTATCCGCAGGACGCCCAGGTGATGCCCACCCTGGCCGCCGCTCACCTCGTACGGGCCTCGGGTGCGCGGCTGGAGACCGGTCGCACGGTGACGCGGATACTGCGCGGCGCCGACGGTGCCGTACGGGGCGTGCGAACCGACCGGGGTGACATCCTCGCGCCGGCCGTGGTGAACGCGGCCGGGACATGGGGCGCGGAGGTCGCGGCGCTGGCGGGGGTGGGGCTGCCCGTACTCCCCCGCCGGGGCTTCGTCCTGGTCACCGAGCCGCTGCCGCGCCGGGTGCGGCACAAGGTGTACGCCGCCGACTACGTGGCCGACGTGGCGAGCGACTCGGCCGCCCTGCAGACCTCACCGGTCGTCGAGGGGACCGCCGCCGGGCCGGTGCTGATCGGCGCGAGCCGTGAACGGGTCGGCTTCGACCGGTCCTTCTCGCTGCCGGTCGTACGCGCCCTGGCGGCAGGGGCGACGCGCCTGTTCCCGTTCCTGGAGCACGTACGGGCGATGCGCACGTATCTCGGCTTCCGCCCCTACATGCCCGACCACCTGCCGGCCATCGGGCCCGACCCCCGCGTGCCCGGGCTGTTCCACGCCTGCGGGCACGAGGGCGCGGGCATCGGGCTCGCCACCGGCACCGGCCACCTGATCGCGCGGACACTCGCCGGCGAAAACCCGGAACCGAGCCTGACACCGTTCCGCCCCGACCGCTTCGACCACTTCAGTCACCCCAGCCGCTCCCACAACACCGGCCACCCCGACAGCTCGGCCGAGGAGGCCGCTCCGTGAGTTCGTGGAACCCGCTGAAGCTGGTCCGGGCGCGTCCCGGCGCCCCGTTCACCCTCACCTTCGACGGCCGGGTGATCGAGGCACTGTCCGGGCAGACGATCGCCGCCGCGCTGTGGTCGTCCGGTGTCACGGCCTGGCGCACCACGCGGAACGGCGGGCAGGCGCGCGGGGTCTTCTGCGGCATCGGGGTGTGCTTCGACTGCCTGGTGACCGTCGACGGCCGCCCCAACCAACGGGCCTGCCTGGTACCGGCCGTGCCTGGCGCGGACGTCCGTACCCAGGAAGGGACAGGTCACGATGACTGAACGCCGCCCGACGCTCGCGGTGATCGGCGCGGGCCCGGCCGGGCTCGCCGCCGCGTCAGCGGCAGCGGCGCGCGGTGTGCGGGTGGTGCTGACCGACTCCGGCGCCGAGGCGGGCGGACAGTTCTACCGGCAGCCCGCGCACGGACTCGGCGCTCGGCGCCCGCAGGCACTTCACCACCAGTGGCGCACCTGGGAGCGACTGCGCGCCGGGCTCGACGCCCACCTCGCCGCCGGACGCGTCACATATCTGACTGACCGTCACGTGTGGTGTGTGGAAAGGGAGTCGAACGGATTCACCGTCCATGCGCTACTGGGTCCGGAGCAGGAGGAGTCCGTCGCGGTCCGCGCCGACGGGGTGCTGCTGGCGACCGGCGGCTACGAGAAGATCCTGCCGTTCCCCGGCTGGACTCTGCCCGGTGTGGTCACCGCGGGCGGCGCCCAGGCGCTGTTGAAGGGCGGGCTCGTGCTGCCCGGCCGCACGGCGGTCGTCGCCGGCACGGGACCCCTGCTCCTGCCCGTCGCGACCGGCCTCGCCGCCGCGGGAGCACGGGTCGTCGCCTTGGTCGAATCGGCCGGTCCGGGCAACTTCGTACGTCACGCCCGGACTTGGGCCGCGACCCCGGCGAAGCTGGCCGAGGGCGCCGTCTACACGGCCCAACTCCTGCACCACCGAATCTCGGTGAAGGTCCGTCACATAGTGCTGGAGGCGCACGGCATCGAACGCCTGGAGTACGTCACGGTCGCCGCGCTGGACGCCGAGGGCCGACCGGTGCCCGGTACCGAACGACGTCTGCCCTGCGACGCCCTCGCCGTCGGTCATGGCCTGCTGCCGCACACCGATCTCGCGGAGGGGCTCGGCTGTCGCCTCGACGGGCCGACCGTGCGCGTCGACGACGAACAGCGCACCGACGTCCCGGGCGTCTGGGCGGCGGGCGAGACCACGGGCGTCGGCGGCGCGGCCCTGTCGCTCGCCGAGGGGCACATCGCCGGACGGTCGGCGGCGGCGAGGCTGACCGGCACGGTTCCCGACCCGAGCGAGTGGGCACCGGCCGCCCGGTCCCGTACCCGGCTGCGGTCGTTCTTCGCGGCACTGGACGGCGCGTACGCCGCACAGCCTGTCCGGTGGACGGAGCAGGTGACGGACGAGACGGTCGTGTGCCGTTGCGAGGAGGTCACCGCCGGCGCCGTCCGCGAGGCCGTCGGCGCACTCGGCGCGGGTGACCTGCGCACCGTGAAGCTGCTGACCCGGGCCGGAATGGGCTGGTGCCAGGGCCGGATGTGCGAGCCCGGCGTGGCCGGCGTCGCGGGCTGTGAACTCACCCCGGCACGACGGCTACTGGCCCGCCCCGTACCTCTCGGCGTACTGGCCGCCCCGCCGACCGACCCCACGACACCCCAGTGAAGTGCTATTTCACATACCACTGACGGAAGGGACTTTCCCGATGACCGCCCCCACCACTCCCCCCGCCCCCACCTCACCTCCCGACCCCACCGCCGCCCGGCACCGCCCTTGGCGTGGTGTCCTCGTCGCCACCGCGCTCCCGCTCGGCCGCGACCTCTCCGTCGACTACGACCGGTACGCCGAGCACTGCGCCTGGCTGGTGGCGAACGGCTGCGACGGCGTCGTACCCAACGGCTCGCTGGGCGAGTACCAGGTGCTCACGCCCGAGGAACGCACCAGGGTGGTGGAGACCGCGGTGGCCGCGATCGGCGGGGCGCGGGTGATGCCCGGGGTCGCCGCGTACGGCTCGGCGGAGGCCCGCCGTTGGGCCGAGCAGGCGGCCGAAGCGGGCTGCGGGGCGGTGATGCTGCTGCCGCCCAACGCCTACCGCGCGGACGAGCGCGCCGTCACGGCCCACTACGCGGAGGTCGCCAAGGCCGGCCTGCCGGTCGTGGCGTACAACAACCCGATCGACACCAAGGTCGACCTCGTACCCGAACTGCTGGCACGGCTGCACGGCGAGGGGCACATCCACGGCGTCAAGGAGTTCTCGGGCGACGTCCGACGCGCCTACCGGATCGCCGAACTCGCCCCCGAACTGGACCTGTTGATCGGCGCCGACGACGTGCTGCTGGAGTTGGCCGTCGCGGGCGCCAAGGGCTGGGTGGCCGGCTACCCCAACGCGCTGCCGAAGGCCTCGGTGGAGCTGTACCGGGCGGCCGTCGCCGGTGACCTCACCACGGCGCTCCCTCTCTACCGTCAGCTCCACCCGCTGCTGCGCTGGGACTCCCGCGTGGAGTTCGTCCAGGCGATCAAACTCTCGATGGACATCGTGGGCCGCCACGGCGGTAGTTGCCGTCCGCCACGGTTCCCTTTGCTGCCGGAGCAGGAGGCCGCCGTCCGCGCGGCCACCGAGAAGGCCGTCGCGGCGGGTCTGGCGTAACGCCGCCTCCAGCGTCCAGCTCAGCCGTCCAACTCGGCCTTCCAGCTCCGCGGTACAGAACTCGACCTTCCAACTCTGCGGCACAGAAGGGGCCTTCATGCGCAGCAAGCTCGTCCTGCACGCCGTCGACTCGCACACCGAGGGCATGCCCACCCGCGTGATCACGGGTGGGATCGGCACCATCCCCGGCGCGACGATGAACGAGCGGCGGCTGTACTTCCGTGAACACCGCGACGACGTCAAGCAGTTGCTGATGAACGAGCCCCGCGGCCACTCCGCGATGAGCGGCGCGATCCTCCAGCCGCCCACCCGGCCGGACTGCGACTGGGGTGTCGTCTACATCGAGGTCTCCGGGTATCTGCCGATGTGCGGGCACGGCACGATCGGGGTGGCGACCGTGCTCGTCGAGACGGGCATGGTCGAGGTCGTCGAACCGGTCACCACCATCCGCCTGGACACCCCGGCCGGACTCGTCGTCGCCGAGGTGGCGGTCGAGGACGGCGCGGCCACGTCCGTGACCTTGCAGAACGTTCCCTCCTTCGCGGTCGCGCTGGACCGCAAGGCGACGCTGCCCGACGGCCGTACCGTGACGTACGACCTGGCGTACGGCGGCAACTTCTACGCGATCCTGCCGCTGGAGGAGTTCGGTCTGCCCTTCGACCGCGCCCGCAAGGACGACATCCTGCAAGCCGGACTGTCGCTGATGGAAGTGATCAACTCCGGGGAGGAGCCGGTCCATCCGGAGGATCCGTCGATCCGCGGCTGTCACCACGTCCACCTGTACGCGCCCGGCGCCACCGCCCGCCACTCACGGCACGCGATGGCCATCCACCCGGGCTGGTTCGACCGTTCGCCGTGCGGCACGGGTACCAGCGCGCGCATGGCGCAACTGCACGCGCGGGGCGAACTGCCGCTGCACACCGAGTTCGTGAACGAGTCGTTCATCGGCACCCGGTTCACCGGCAGGCTGCTCGGCACGACCGAGGTGGCGGGCCGTCCGGCAGTGCTGCCCAGCTTCACGGGCCGCGCCTGGATCACCGGCACAGCGCAGTACCTGCTCGACCCGACGGACCCGTTCCCGGCAGGGTTCGTCCTGTGACATCGCGGGTTCCGGCACCGTGGATACTGGTGGTACGTGACATGGCACAGGCAGACACAGACAGAGGCACCGATGACACGGTGACATGGCACAACCCGCATCCGAGGAGACCCCACGATGGCCGCCCTGCCCGAGAGCAGCAGCCCGCCGGCCGCCGCGCCGTCGCTCCCCGTGCTCGGCGGCCGGCGCGACAGCTTCCGTGAGCGGGTCGCCGACGCCCTGCGGGCAGCGCTGATCGCGGGTGAACTGCGACCCGGTGAGGTGTACTCGGCGCCCGCCCTGGCCGCCCGCTTCGGCGTCTCGGCGACTCCGGTGCGCGAGGCGATGCTCGACCTCGCCAAGGAGGGGCTGGTGGACGCCGTACCCAACAAGGGGTTCCGCGTCACCGAGGTCTCCGACCGGCAGCTCGACGAGTACACGCAGGTCCGCGCGCTCATCGAGATCCCCACCGTGGTGGCGCTGGCGACGACCGCCGACCCGGTGTCGCTGGAGGCGCTGCGCCCGGCCGCCCGGGAGATCGTCGCCGCCGCGGTCGCGGGCGACCTCATCGCCTACGTCGAGGCCGACACCCGTTTCCACCTCGGCCTGCTCGCGCTCGCCGGCAACGCGCACCTCGTCGAGGTGGTCCGCGGTCTGCGCGGCCGCGCCCGCCTCTACGGACTCACCGCCCTCTCCGCGTCCGGCCGCCTGCTGGCATCCGCCGAGGAGCATCTGGAGCTCCTGGACGCCCTGTTGACGCGCGACGAACGGGCCGTGCACGAGGTCATGACGCGACATCTCGGCCATGTACGGAAGTTGTGGGCGTCCCCCTGAGAATGACGGGCCGGGACGCACTCTGCCGACCCCTCCCAGCTCCCCGTATTCGCCCTTTCCTCCCCCCACGCCCGGCCCATCCCCCGCTGCCCGGCTCACCCTCGGATCCCGATGTGATCCTTATCGCGGGCGGATCAAGAGTGAGTGGCGCGCTGGACGGGCATTCATTCGCCGGTGTTCGAGAGAATGGTGAGGACGATGTCTGACTTGTGGGGGAATCCGTGCGCTTGTGTGTGATCGGTGCGGGTCTGTCGGGGCTGGCGACGGCACACGCCCTGAAGACCGCCGGTGTCGACTTCGTCTGCCTGGAGCAGGCGAGCGACGTCGGCGGGCTCTGGCGTCGTCCGCAGGCGGGCGAACGCGGCCCGGGCTATCTGTCGCTGCACCTCAACACCGCCAAGCAGCTGACGGGTTACTCGGACTTCCCGATGCCCGCCTCCTACCCGCTCTATCCCCGGCACAGCCAAATAGCATCGTATCTACGCGCGTTCGCCGAGTGGGCGGGCGTACTGGACCGCATCGAGCTGGGGACGACCGTGGACTCCGTACGGCAGGAGGCCGACGGTGGCTGGACGGTGGTCAGCCGGGACGCCGACGGTACGATCTCGTCCCGCGGCTTCACGCACGTGATCGTCGCCTCCGGGCACAACTCGGAGCCGTCGATGCCCGATCCGCCGAAGGGCGCCGAAACGTTCACCGGAACGATTCGCCATTCTCTCGACTATCGCGACGGCAGCGACCACGCCGGACAGCGCGTCATCGTCGTGGGGCTCGGCAGCTCGGCGGTGGACATCGCCGCGGATCTCTCCCGGCACGCCGAGCTGACAGTGCTCTCAGTGCGCCGGGGACTGCACATCGTGCCCAAGCAGTTGTTCGGCATGGCTCTGGACGAGATCGCCGACGCGCCGTGGTGGATCAGCATGTCCCTTGAGGAACAGCGGCGTTTCATCGAACAGACCCTGCTGGTCGCCCGCGGCAAGCTCCGCGACTACGGGCTGCCCGAGCCGGACCACCCGATCTTCGCCTCGGCCATCACCATCTCCGACGAGATCCTCAGCCGTATCCGCCATGGCGCGGTCACGCCGAAGCCCGCGATCGACGCCGTCGACGGCGACCGGGTCTCCTTCACCGACGGCACGTCGGTCAGGGCCGACGCGATCGTGTACTGCACCGGCTTCCAGATGGCCTTCCCCTTCCTGGAGCCCGGCTGCCCGGTCGGCGCGCAGGGCTCGGTCGAGCTGTACAAACGGGTCGTCGCCCCGGATCGTCCCGGTCTGTTCTTCACCGGTCTGATCCGCCCCGTCGGTTCGATCACGCGGCTGGTGGAGGCCCAGGCACGGTGGATCGCGCGGCTCGTCACCGGCGCTGCGGTGCTGCCTGAGGCGGAGGTCATGCACAAGGAGATCGCCACGTACCTGAGCGGCGTCGCGGGCCAGTACGGGCCGCAGCAGGACGCGTCGACCCAGGTCAACGTGGCACCGTATCTACAGGAGTTGCGCGAGGAGTGAGGTCGGGCGGGCCCGGTACGCCTCCGAGGAGACGCACGACAGGAAGATGCCCGCCCCGAGGGGCGGGCATCTTGCCTTCCTGCCTGCCAAGTCGGGATCTTGGCTGTACCGAAGAGGGAGCGGTGGGAGCGGTGTCACACGCCGTTGGCGGAACGGCTGTGTGGAGGCTGCGTCACTTGGTCAGCCAGTTGAGGAACTTGCTCCACCCTCCTGCCTGTTCGTGGCGGGGCTTTGCGGCACTCTGGGGTGCCGGTGCCGGTGCCGGGATGGTGCTCTGCCGGCTCGGCCGACTCACCGGCTTGATCGGCGTGAACCGCGCGGGGAGCGTGACGAGGCCACGGCTGAAGGCTCCCGGACGCCACGTCAGACTCTCCTCAGGCACGCTGAGTTCGACGTCAGGCAGCCGGTTGAGGAGGTTCTCGATGGCCGAAACGGCGATCTGCCGTGCGGGTTCCTTCGAGGGGCAGGCGTGCGGGCCTGCGCTCCACGCGAGGTGCGCCCGGTTGCTGCCGGCCTTGCGGGCCGCCGACAGCGCGGGTCCGGTGTTGGCGGCGGCGAAGCTGACCAGCATCAGGTCGCCGGCGGTGAGCTTCTGGCCGGCGAACTCCATGTCGGACACCGGGTAGTGGGCGGCGAAGTTCGTCATGGGCGGGCTCTCCCACAACGTGTCGTCCATCGCCTCGTCGATCAACCCGCCCTCGTGAGCGTACCGGTGGTCGGTGAGCAGGCGGTGCAGGGTGTTGCCGATGAGGTTGACCAGGGCCTCGGCTCCCGCGCCCAGCAGCAGAGAGACCTGGTGCAGCATCTCGTCGTCGGACAGACCGGTGTGATGCTTCAGCAGCCAGGAGGTGACGTCCTCGCCGGGCTTGCGCCGCTTGAGGGCGATCAGCTCGCCGACGGCCTGGAACAGCACCTCGCTGGCCTTTTCGGCGTTGACTCCGTCGAACATACCGGTGATGCCGAAGAAGACGCGGTCGCCGATGTCGGCGGTGCAGCCGAAGAGCTCGTTGAACACGAACAGCGGAAGCTGCTTGGCGTAGGAGCCGATCAGGTCGGCCGAACCGCGTTCGCCGAACTGGGAGATGAGGAAGTCGGAGATCCGCTCGACGCTCCGGCTCAGCCGCATCGGATCGATGCGCATCATGCTGTCCGCGATGGACTGACGCAGCCTCAGATGTTCGGCGCCGTCGGCACACATGGCGTTGTGCCGGTAGGCGAGCACGGGCAGGACGGGGCTGTCAGCGGGGATCCGGCCCTCGTTGAAGTCCCGCCAGCGGCGGGCGTCCTTGCGGAACGAGCCGGAGTCCTGAAGGAGTTGGAGGGCAGTGGCGTAGTCGGTGACGAGGGTGGCATCGACTCCCGGAGCGATCTCCACGGGCGCGGTCGGACCGTAGTGCCGCAGGTACGCGTAGTAGGCCTGCGGGTCGGCCGCGTACTCCGGCCCGTAGAGCGGCACTCGGCCGCCGGGCTGGTGCGCCGGGCACCCCGGAGGGGGCACGGGGGCGGTGGGTTGGGCGTCCATTACTGCTCCTAGTGGGCACGGTCCTGCAGATGGCGGACGAGAGTGATCAGCGCGTCGGCCGACGACCGCTCGTCTCGCGCGTCGCAGGTGACGACGGGGGTGTCGTCGAGCAGATCCAGTGCGTCGCGCAGAGCCATCTCGTCCCGCAGGGGGACGCCGTCGAAGTGGTTGACGGCGATGGCGTAGTCGAGTCCGTACTGCTCGATGAGGTCGATCACGGCGAAGGAGTCCGCGAGTCGATCGGGGTCGACGAGCACCAGCGCGCCGAGCGCGCCGCGCGCCATGTCCTCCCACATCTGCACGAAGCGCTGCTGGCCCGGCGTTCCGAACAGGTACAGCACGACGCGGTCGCTGATGGTCAGCCGCCCGAAGTCCATGGCGACCGTGGTGGTGGTCTTGCCCTGGACTCCCTTGAGGTCGTCGACCGACTCGGCGGCCCGCGTCATCGTCTCCTCGGTGGTCAGCGGCTCGATCTCGGAGATGGCCCCGATGAACGTGGTCTTGCCGACCGCGAAGTGGCCCACGACGAGGATCTTCACCGCAGTCTGGGTCGCCCCTTCGCGGACGTAGGCCTGCTCATCCAAACTTGGCCCTGAGACCATTCAGCACCTCCTCCAGGATGTCCCGGTCGGCGAGCGGTGCCCGCTGCACGGGTGGGCGGGTGATGAGATGGCCGCTCTCGGTGAGGGCGGCGAGGAGGATCTTCACCACGCCCAGGGGCAGTTGGGTGTGCCCGGCGATCTCGGCGACCGAGAGGTAGCCGACCGCGCACAGGTCCAACAGGTTCTGTTCCTCTGGCGACAGGCGGGTCGGCCGCTGCCCGTGATCGGCGGCCGCCGTGACCAGGGTGATGAGGGAGAGCTGCCCCTCGTCAGGCAGGCCGCGCCCCTTGGTGATGACGTACGGACGCACTAACTCCGGCGTCTGGGACTCCAGTCCATCGAAACCGTTCATGACCGCACGCCGAGGTTCTCGCGCGGCGGGGTCGTCAGGGCCTTGCCGAGCTGGCCGACGAGCTGCTGCATCCGGAAGGTGATGTCCGCCATGTCGACGTCCGGCGAGGCGGAGACGCCGAGGTAGGCGCCCTCGCCGGCGGAGATCAGGAAGACCCAGCCCCCCTCGAACTCGACCAGTGTCTGCCGCCACCGCATCTGCGGGTCCTCGCAGAAGAACGCGAGCGAGCGGCTGAGTGACTGCACCCCGCTCATCGCGGCGGCCACGCGGTCCGCGTCGTCCTTGTCGAAGTCCTGCGTCCGGGCCATCAGCAGGCCGTCGGCGGATATCAGGACGGCGTGCAGGGCCCCGGGAATCTCCAAGGCACTGTCAAGCATCCATGACAGATCGTCGTTCACGAGACCTCATGCCCTTCGCTGCTTGCACCACGTGTACTGCTCGACTTTTCCGCGGAATCCGCAGGCGTGGCCCGGCCCGACTGGGTGCCCCGCTGGAAGGCGCCCATGATCGCCGCCGTCTCCGCGCCCGAGCGGGCGTGAGCGGGGGCGGACGTACTGCCCGGCACGATGGCCATGGGCCGCTTGCGACGCCGCTTCGGCAGGCCGTCGGCGGTGGTGGTGTTGCCGGTCAGCGCGGCGTCGGGGCCACTGTGGCCCGTGGCGGCGACGGTGGGAACGACCGGAGACGGCTCCCTCTGCTCGGGCGCGTTGGTGAGCAGGTCGTGCGGCAGGAGGACGACACCCCGGACACCTCCGTAGGGGGAGGAGGAGTCCACGGACACCTCGAAACCGAAGCGCTCACTGAGCACGCCGATCACGGCGAAACCGAACTGCGGCGGGTTGCCGAGTGCGGAGACACCCGAGACCCGATCGCTGGAGAGGAGTTTCTCGGCCCGGGTGCGCTCTTCGTCGTTCATACCGACACCGGCGTCGTCGACGACGATGCAAATGCCCTTGGGCACGGTACGAATGTTGATTTCGACAACGGTGTCCGGGCTGGAATAGCTCGTCGCGTTGTCGAGGAGTTCGGCGAGGGCCAGTGCGACCGGTTCGACAGCACGGCTCGTGATGCCGAAGTCGACCTGCGAGAGAATCTCCACCCGCCGGTAATGGCGAACCCTGCCCTGCGCGCTGCGCACCACGTCGTACACGGACGCGACATCACGTGCGCGCCCCAGCCAGCCGTCGCAGAGCACGGCGATGGACTGGGCACGTCGGCCGAACTGTGAGTTCGTGTGGTCGATCTCCAGAAGGTCCTGGAGGATGACCGACTCGCCATATTTGTTCTGCAGCCGGGAAACAATCAACTGCTGTTCCGCGGCAAGGCCCTGAAGGGTCCGCATCGCGGACTTGAGGACCGTTTTCGTAGCCTCTTCGGCTCTTTCCTGAGCTGCCTCGACGGATTGCGCGTACTCGTTCTCCAAGGCGGAGTAGTGGGACTTGAGTCCCGTGATCTCCTGCCTTAGGGAACGCGCCGCCCTGCGCTGACGAACAATGAGGGCGACTGCGAGGAGTACGGCCACGAGGAGAGCCCAGAGTACCGGGTTCTGTATGTAATCAGTCATAAGACTCTCTTCAGGCGACTGACGGCCAGTTGCTGAATTCCCGTCAATGCGGGTGGACCGGCGGACCGCCCACACCGGGTTGACCGCCCGGACTGTCCCCGTAGTCGGAGATGTCGTCTTGCACCCATCCGCCCGCTCTACAAGCGAGCGTGATCGTATCACCACAGGAACGAGCCACAGACCGCCAATATGCCGACAGAGATGAACATTGACGAGCCGTCAGTCGCGGCTCGGCTGGTCGGTGAGGGGCTGGCGAGAGGGTGGTGAAGGACCGGTGAGCGGCCGGCGAGCGACCCCGGCGACAGAGCAGCCCGGCGGCGTGACAGGGCAACCGATAAACGGGCTTCCGCGACATCCGGGTGGCAAAGGCCACGGAAACAACAACACCCGCACCCGGCAGAACGCCGAATGCGGGTAACAAGCAATCACCGTGATCACCGAACGGAATCCGCTCGATACGGAGAGTGAAAGTGTCCGAGGGGGGACTTGAACCCCCACGCCCGATAAAGGGCACTAGCACCTCAAGCTAGCGCGTCTGCCATTCCGCCACCCGGACAAGGTGTCTGCCGCCATGCGGAGGTGTTCCCCCGCGGCGACATGGACAACAATACCAAGCTTTCGGGGTGCGTTTCACCTGCATATCCGCTGGCCGCGCAGGTGACAGGGCTGCCGCCGCGCGCTCTTCACGCCAGGTGACCGTTCGATCACTTCAGCGGCGGCGGCGAGCCCGATGCCGTTCCAGCGCCGCCGTCACGGCATCAGCTGGTACTCCGGGAAGTTGCCGGGAAGGCGTTCCCCCGTCGGGCCTCGTGTCACCGCGCGCACCAGGAGTTCCCCGCCGACGAACGCGCCCCGCCAGGACGCGCCGAAGCCGCCGAAGAGCTCGTCGCGGTCGCCGCGGGAGCGGGGCGTGCCGTGGCCGACCTTGAACGCGCGGATCTGCGGGGCCAGTCGGTCGTAGGTGGCACGGTCGTCCGTGGACAGGGTGGCGACGAGCGCGCCGTTGGACGCGTTCATGGCGGCCAGCAACTCCGCCTCCGCGTCGACCAGGACGATGGTGTCGACCGGGCCGAACGGCTCCGCGTGATGCAGCGGCGAGGACGGCGGCGGCCCGAGCAGCGTGACGGGCTGGACGTACGCCGCGGTGTCCTGGCCGGGCAGGAAGCGGGCGTCGTCCGGACTGCCGCGGTGCAGCGGGACCGCGCCCCGGTCGATGGCCTCGGCGACCTGGTCGCTGAGTTCCTTGGCCTTGGCCGCGTTGATCACCGGCCCGAAGTCCAGCCGCGGGTGGGGATCGTCGCGCTTCTCGACGGCCAGCGGATGTCCGAGCCTCAGCGTGCGCACCGCCGGTAGGTACGCCGCGAGGAACTCGTCGAACAGCGCGCGCTGGACGACGAATCGCGGATACGCCGTACAGCGTTGCTTGCCGTAGTCGAAGAGCTTCGGGACCGCCGCGGCGAAGGCGTCCCAGTCCGAGTGGTTCCAGATGCCCCAGGTGTTGAGTCCCTCCTGTTCGACTACGTGTCGTTTGCCGAGGTCGGCGACGGCCGTGGCCACCGCGGCGCCGGTGTCGCGGCCGCCGACGAAGGAGACGCAGCCGATCTCGGGCGCTCGCACCAGCGCCTGGGACAGCTCGCCCCCACTGCCGCTGACGAGGGTGACGGGAACGCCCTCGCGTGCGGCGAGCGCACAGGCCAGGGTCAGACAGGCGACACCGCCGTCGGTCGGGGTCTTGGCGATGACCGCGTTGCCTGCCAGTGCCTGTACCAGCAATGCGTGAACGAGCACGCTCATCGGGTAGTTCCAGCTCGCGATGTTGGACACCGGGCCGTCCAGCGGGGCCCGTCCGGTCAGCATCGGCTCGATGCCGTCGACGTACCAGCGCACGCCGTCGACGGCCCGGTCGACGTCGGCCTGCGCGAGCCGCCAGGGCTTGCCGATCTCCCATACGAGGAGGAGGGCGAGGAGTTCCCGGTGCTCGGCGAGGGCGTCGAGGGTGGCCGCGATGCGGGCACGGCGTTCCTCCAGCGGGATGCCGACCTCACCGTCCAGTCTCACGTAGTTGAGGCCCTTGGCCGCGGCCGCCGCCTCCAGCGCGTCGCCGCCCCGCTCGACCGTGTCCGTGCCCGTGCCCGTGCCCGTGCCCCAACGGGCCTGCCGGAAGGACGCGTTGTCGTCGAGGGTGACCTTGCCGTCGAGGGCGAGGATCTGTCCCTGCCCGGTGCGGACGAGCGGGTTGACCTCGACCAGGAGAGCGTCCTCCCGGATCAGCACCTGCCACAGCCGGGCCAGGACGTCCACGGTCTGCGACGGGAGTCCGGCCGCCGCAGCGATCTCGGCGGTCTTCGCCGAGGTGACGCCCTCCGCCGGATCGATCGGGATCCGGGCGACCGCTTCCGGCCGGGTGGCGGCGACCTCCTCAATCTCCGTACCGCCCTCGGCGGAGGCGATCTCGAGGAAACGGCCGGCCGCGCGGTCCAGCACGCAGGAGACGTAGAACTCCGCCTCGATGGCGACGGGTTGGGCCAGCATCACCGCGCCGACCGTGTGTCCCTTGATACGCGTACCGAGCATCTGACGAGCCGCCAGCTCGGCTGCGGCCGGATCGGCCGCGAGCTTGACGCCGCCCGCCTTGCCCCGGCACCCGTCTTGACCTGGGCCTTCACCACCACTCGCCCGCCGAGTCGGCGAGCGATCTCGCGCGCCCCCTTGGGTGAGTCGGTCACTTCGGCCCCCGGTACCAAGATGCCGTGTTCCTCGAAGAGTTGCCTTGCCTGATGTTCGTACAGGTCCATCTCGGCTCCCGTCTGTGAAGTCAAAGACGAAGTCATCGCGAGGCCGAACTCCGATGACCGAAAGTGCCGCACGCCCCCTGGACACCACCCACCGGATGCGGGATAACAAGCTTCATACAGTATTCGTCGACTGTATGCAATGTACGGACGACTGCATCCCATCTCCCTACGAAGGGACAGGACTTCGCCATGCCCGACGACACCCAGGACGTGATCTCCGGTGGTCATCTCGTTGCCAAGGCGCTGAAGGCAGAGGGGGTCGACCGCATCTACACCTTGTGCGGCGGCCACATCATCGACATCTACGACGGCTGCGTCGACGAGGGCATAGAAGTCGTCGACGTGCGCCACGAACAGGTCGCCGCCCACGCCGCCGACGGCTACGCGCGCATCACCGGCAAGCCCGGCTGCGCGGTCGTCACGGCGGGACCCGGCACCACCGACGCCGTCACCGGTGTCGCCAACGCCTTCCGCGCGGAGTCCCCGATGCTGCTGATCGGCGGCCAAGGGGCGCTCACCCAGCACAAGATGGGGTCCCTGCAGGACCTGCCGCACGTCGACATGATGACGCCGATCACCAAGTTCGCGGCGACCGTGCCGGACACGGCGCGCGCGGCGGACATGGTGTCGATGGCGTTCCGCGAGTGCTACCACGGCGCGCCCGGCCCGTCCTTCCTGGAGATCCCGCGCGACGTCCTCGACGCCAAGGTGCCGGTGGCCAAGGCGCGGGTGCCGAAGGAGGGCGCCTACCGCGCCTCGACCCGGTCGGCCGGTGACCCCGAGGCGATCGAGAAGCTCGCCGACCTGCTCGTGCACGCCGAGAAGCCGGTCATCCTGCTGGGCAGCCAGGTGTGGACGACCCGGGGCACCGAGGCGGCCGTCGACCTCGTCCGCACGCTCAACATCCCCGCGTACATGAACGGGGCCGGCCGCGGCACCCTGCCGCCCGGCGACCCGCACCACTTCCAGCTCTCCCGCCGCTACGCCTTCTCCAACGCCGACGTCATCGTGATCGTCGGCACACCCTTCGACTTCCGAATGGGTTACGGCAAGCGGCTGTCGCCGGACGCGACCGTCGTGCAGATCGACCTCGACTACCGCACCGTCGGCAAGAACCGCGACATCGACCTCGGGATCGTGGGCGACGCCGGGCTGGTGCTGAAGTCGGTCACCGAGGCGGCCTCCGGGCACGCTTTCAACGGATACGGCCATGGGGGTGCGTCCAGGCGCAAGGAGTGGCTGGACGAGTTGCGGGCCGCCGAGCAGACCGCCCTCGAGAAGCGGCTGCCGCAGTTGCGCTCGGACGCCTCCCCCATCCACCCCTACCGCCTGGTCAGCGAGATCAACGACTTCCTCACCGAGGACTCCATCTACATCGGCGACGGCGGCGACATCGTCACCTTCTCCGGGCAGGTCGTGCAGCCCAAGTCACCCGGCCACTGGATGGACCCCGGCCCGCTGGGCACACTCGGCGTCGGCATCCCCTTCGTGCTGGCCGCCAAGCAGGCGCGGCCCGGCAAGGAGGTCGTCGCCCTCTTCGGCGACGGGGCGTTCTCCCTGACCGGCTGGGACTTCGAGACGCTCGTCCGCTACGACCTCCCGTTCGTCGGCATCGTCGGCAACAACTCCTCCATGAACCAGATCCGTTACGGCCAGGCCGCCAAGTACGGCCCGGAGCGCGCGCGGGTCGGCAACACCCTCGGCGACGTCCACTACGACAAGTTCGCCCAGATGCTGGGCGGTTACGGCGAGGAGGTGCGCGACCCCGCCGACATCCGCCCCGCGCTGCAACGCGCCCGTGAGTCCGGGAAGCCCTCCCTGATCAACGTCTGGGTCGACCCGGACGCGTACGCCCCCGGAACGATGAACCAGACGATGTACAAGTGAGGTGCCCCCGATGACCCCGATGACCCCGATGACCCCGACCTCAGGAACGTCGACCAAGGCTCTCGAAGGCATCCGCGTCCTCGACATGACGCACGTCCAGTCGGGCCCGTCCGCCACTCAGTTGCTCGCCTGGCTCGGCGCGGACGTCGTCAAGCTGGAGGCGCCGTCCGGTGACATCACGCGCGGGCAGTTGCGCGACCTCCCGGACGTCGACTCCCTTTACTTCACGATGCTCAACTGCAACAAGCGGAGCATCACCCTCAACACCAAGACCGAACGCGGCAAGGAGATCCTCACCGAGCTGATCCGGCGTTCCGACGTCATGGTCGAGAACTTCGGACCGGGCGCGGTCGACCGTATGGGCTTCACCTGGGACCGCATCCAGGAGATCAATCCGCGCATCGTCTATGCCTCCATCAAGGGGTTCGGGGACGGCCCGTACACCGACTTCAAGGCGTACGAGGTCGTCGCGCAGGCCATGGGCGGGTCGATGTCGACCACCGGTTTCGAGGACGGGCCGCCGCTGGCGACGGGGGCCCAGATCGGGGACTCGGGGACAGGTGTGCACGCCGTGGCGGGGATTCTCGCGGCGCTGTACCAGCGGGAGAACACCGGACGTGGGCAGCGGGTCAACGTGGCCATGCAGCACGCTGTACTCAACCTGTGCCGGGTGAAACTGCGGGACCAGCAACGCCTGGCACACGGGCCGCTCGCTGAATATCCCAACGACGACTTCCGCGAAGAGGTTCCCCGGTCGGGAAACGCGTCCGGCGGCGGCCAGCCCGGCTGGGCGGTCAAGTGCGCGCCGGGCGGGCCGAACGACTACGTGTACGTCATCGTGCAGCCCGTCGGCTGGCAGCCGCTCAGCGAGCTCATCGGCCGGCCCGAGCTGGCCGACGACCCCGAGTGGGCGACGCCCCGGGCCCGGCTGCCCAAGCTGAGCAAGATGTTCCAGCTGATCGAGGAGTGGTCCTCGACACTGCCCAAGTGGGAGGTGCTGGAGCGGCTCAACGCCCACAACATCCCGTGCGGGCCGATCCTGTCCACCAAGGAGATCATCGAGGACGAGTCGCTGATCGCCAACGAGATGGTGGTCCGCGTACCGCACGCGCAGCGCGGCGAGTTCGTGACCGTGGGCAGCCCGCTCAAGCTCTCCGACTCCCCCGTCGAGGTGACCGGCTCACCGCTGCTCGGCGAGCACAACGAAGAGGTGTACGTCGGCGAACTCGGCCTCGGGGACGAGGAGCTGCGCCTGCTCAAGTCGAACGGGGTGATCTGACGTGATGGCCGAGGACCGGATGCTCAGGGTGCGGTCGCTGATCGACGCGGTGCGCGCCGAGGGGCGGACCGCGCTCACCGCGCCCGAGGGAAAGGTGATCGCCGACGCGTACGGGATCGCCGTACCGGGCGAGGAGCTGGCCACGGACGTCGAGGAGGCCGTCGCGTACGCGGCGCGCTTCGGCGGCCCCGTGGTGATGAAGATCGTCTCGCCGGACATCCTGCACAAGACCGACGCGGGCGGGGTCGTCGTCGGGGTGGAGGGCGCGTCGGACGTGCGGGCGGCGTTCCACCGGATCGTCGAGAACGCGCGCGCGTACGACGCCGCCGCCCGTATCGAGGGCGTGCAGATCCAGGAGCTGCTGCCGCAGGGCCAGGAGGTCATCGTCGGTGCGGTCACCGATCCGACGTTCGGCAAGGTCGTGGCGTTCGGGCTCGGCGGGGTGCTCGTCGAGGTGCTCAAGGACGTCACGTTCCGGCTGGCGCCCGTGGACGCCGACGAGGCGCTGTCCATGCTGGACTCGATCCGGTCGGCGGAGATCCTGCGCGGGGTGCGCGGACAGGCCGGCGTGGACCGGTGGGCGGTCGCCGAGCAGATCCGCCGGGTGTCCCAACTGGTCGCGGACTTCCCCGAGATCGCCGAGGTGGACCTCAACCCGGTGATCGCGACGCCGGAGGGCGCGGTCGCCGCGGACATTCGCGTGATTCTGTCCGACGCACCGGTCAAGGAGCGCCGACGCTACACGCGCGCGGAGATCCTCACCTCGATGCGCCGCCTGATGGAGCCGAACTCCGTCGCGGTGATCGGCGCCTCCAACGAACAGGGCAAGATCGGCAACTCGGTGATGCGCAACCTCGTGGACGGCGGTTTCGCCGGGGACATTCATCCGGTGAATCCCCGCGCCGATGACATCTTGGGCCGCAAGGCGTACAAGAGTGTCACCGACGTTCCCGGTGAGGTGGATGTGGCGGTCTTCGCGATCCCCGCCAAGTTCGTGGCCGCGGCCCTGGAGGAGGTGGGACGCAAGGGGATCCCGAACGCCGTGCTGATCCCCTCCGGGTTCGCGGAGACCGGCGAGCACGCGCTCCAGGACGAGATCGTGGCCATCGGCGAGCGCTACGGCGTGCGGCTGCTGGGGCCGAACATCTACGGCTACTACTCGACCTGGCAGGACCTGTGCGCCACGTTCTGCACGCCGTACGACGTCAGGGGCGGGGTGGCGCTGACCTCGCAGTCCGGTGGCATCGGGATGGCCATCCTGGGTTTCGCGCGCACCACGAAGACGGGCGTGTCGGCGATCGTGGGGCTCGGCAACAAGTCGGACCTGGACGAGGACGACCTGCTGACCTGGTTCGGCGAGGACCCGCACACCGACTGCATCGCGATGCACCTGGAGGACCTCAAGGACGGCCGCGCCTTCGTCGAGGCCGCGCGGGCGACCGTGCCGAAGAAGCCGGTCGTCGTCCTCAAAGCAGGCCGTACGGCGGCGGGTGCGAAGGCGGCCGGCTCGCACACCGGGGCGCTGGCGGGCGACGACGCCGTCTACGACGACATCCTGCGGCAGGCGGGCGTCATCAGGGCACCCGGGCTGAACGACATGCTGGAGTACGCGCGCGCGTTGCCGGTGCTTCCCACCCCTCAGGGGGACAACATCGTGATCATCACGGGCGCGGGCGGCAGCGGGGTGCTGCTGTCGGACGCGGTGACCGACAACGGCCTCACCCTGATGGAGATCCCGCCGGATCTGGACGCGGCGTTCCGGGAGTTCATCCCGCCTTTCGGGGCCGCGGGCAACCCGGTCGACATCACCGGGGGCGAGCCGCCGTCGACGTACGAGGCGACGATCCGGCTGGGGCTGGAGGATCCGCGGATCCACGCGCTGGTGCTCGGCTACTGGCACACCATCGTCACTCCTCCGATGGTCTTCGCGGAGCTCACCGCGCGCGTGGTGGCCGAATTCCGCGAACGCGGCATAGAGAAGCCCGTCGTGGCGTCGCTCGCGGGTGACGTGGAAGTCGAGGAGGCCTGCCAGTACCTCTACGAGCGGGGTGTTGTGGCGTACCCGTACACGACGGAGCAGCCGGTGGCCGTGCTCGGCGCCAAGTACCGGTGGGCGCGTGCGGCGGGGTTGTTGGGGGGCGGTTCATGAGGTGACCCGGCACGGGGCCGGCCGACGGTGCGCGTCGGCCGGCCCCGGGACCCGTGCGCGCACGAAAGGCATTGGACAGGGGGCGCTGGCCAGAGCTTTCGACGCAAGGGGTGCTGAGCGACATGACGACCACCGACTATTCGATGTCGCCTCCCTACAGGGAGGTGACGGACCGCAACGGCCGCGTGTACCGGATCGGCGAGAGCGACCGGGACATCATGGGGCGGCCCCGCTGGACCATGGTGCTCTTCCCCTGGCTGGGCATGCTGGGCATCAGCTCCTCGGAGTACGCGTTCACGTCGGCCGAGGACACACTGCACGACGCCCACTTGTGGAGCAGTGGGCACATCTTCTGGCTGATGGGCGTCTGGGTGTTCTTCCAGGCGGCCGTGGCCTTCCCGGCCGGGCGGCTGCGGGAGAGCGGCCGGCTGCCCGCGCGGTACGCGATGATGCTGGGCGCACTGGGCACGGTCCTCGGCTATGTGTCGCTCGCGTACGCGCCGCACGTCACCGTCGCCTATCTCGGCTTCGGCATGTGCAGCGGCATCGGCGCCGGCCTCGTCTACGCGACCTGCGTGAACATGGTCGGCAAGTGGTATCCGGAGCGCAAGGGCGGCAAGACCGGCATGGTCAACGGCGGTTTCGCCTACGGCTCGGTGCCCTTCGTGTTCCTGTTCACGTCGTACATGGACCTGGGCAACTACAGGGGCGTGCTGGTGACGGTGGGCCTCGTCTGCTGCGCCGTCGTGGCGTTCGCGGGGTGGTTCTTCCGGGACCCGCCGAAGAACTGGTGGCCGGCGCACGTCGATCCGCTCAGGCTCACCGACGACCCGAAGATCCGCCGGGCGCTGGAGAAGAACCCGCCGGCGGTGAAGCAGTACACCCCTAAGGAGGCCGCCCGGACCCCCGTCCTGTGGATGATGTGGTTCTGTCTGCTGTGCACGGCCGGGATCAACATCTTCGGCATCGCCTTCCAGGTGCCGTTCGGCAAGGACATGGGCTTCGCGGGCGGGATCGTGGCCACGGCGATGTCCCTGAAGGCGATCGTCAACGGCACCGGGCGCGGGATCATCGGCTGGATCTCCGACCGTTCCGGCCGCCGCCACACCCTGATCATCGTCTGCCTGGTGCTCGGCACGGCCCAGTTCGGTGTGCTCGTCTCCGGCCAGATGGGCAGCATGCCGTTCTTCCTGTTCTGCTCCATGGTCTCCGGCTTCGGCGGCGGCGCGATCTTCCCGCTGTTCGCAGCGATGACGGCGGACTACTTCGGCGAGAACAACAACGCCAGCAACTACGGCATGGTCTACAGCTCCAAGCTCGTCTCGGGCCTCGTGGGCTCCGGCGTCGGCTCGATCGTGGTCGGCGCGTGGGACTACGAGGGGGCGTTCGTCCTGGCCGGCTCGATCGGTCTGGCGTCCGCAGTGCTGGCGCTCTTCCTGAAGGCGCCCGGGAGGCCGAAGACCCGTCGTCGCATCGTCCCCAACCCGCATCCGCTCGGTGAGGAAATGGCCTGACATGACGGCAGATCCCCTCGCAACGAACAGCTCTTCGACCGGCGCCGCACACCGTCCCTACCGGGAGGTGACCGACACCCGCGGCCGCGTCTACCGCGTCGGCGAGACCGACCGCGACATCCTGGGCCACTCCCGCAGGCTCATGATCTACCTGCCGTGGATCGCGATGATGGCGATCAGCGTCTTCGAGTACGCGTACGGCTCGGCGGAGGACACCCTGTCCCACGCGCACGGCTGGACGCAGAGCAACACCTTCTGGATCCTCAGCGTCTGGGTGTTCTTCCAGGCCGGTATCGCCTTCCCAGCGGGCTGGCTGCGCGAGAAGGGCGTCCTGACGGCCCGTAGGGCCATGTACGCGGGCTCCGGCATGTGCCTGATCGGTTTCCTCGCCCTGTCGCACCTGGACGACGTCCTGGCGGCGATCCTGGGGTTCGGGGTGGTCGGCGGGATCGGGGCCGGTCTGGTCTACGCGACCTGCATCAACATGGTCGGCAAGTGGTTCCCGGAGCGGCGCGGCGCCCGGACCGGTTTCGTCAACGGCGGGTTCGCGTACGGGTCGCTGCCGTTCATCTTCATCTTCAACTACGGCTTCGACACCGCGAACTACCACCGCGTCCTCGACCTCATCGGCTGCTACATCATGGTCGTGGTGTTCGGGTGCGCGTTCTTCTTCAAGGATCCACCGAAGAACTGGTGGCCCGCCGACCTCGACCCGTTGACGTTCGCCGGCGACCGCAAGAACGCGGCGGCGCTGGCCAAGAACCCTCCGGCGGTACGGCAGTACACGCCGAAGGAGGCCATCAGGACCGGCATGCTGCCCCTGATGTGGCTCTCCATCGTGATGACGGCCGGTGTGTCGATCTTCGGGATCTCCTTCCAGGTGGACTTCGCCAAGGAGGTCGGCTTCGGCCCGCTGGTCGCGGCCTCGTCGATGGGCGTCATGGCGGTCGTCAACGGCGTCGGCCGCGGGGTCGTGGGCTGGCTGTCCGACCGGTGGGGCCGCAAGCCCACGCTCGTGTTCGTCATCGTCGTCCTGGGGCTCGCGCAGTTCGGCGTGATCTGGGCCGGTGACGTCAGGAGCGAATGGCTGTTCCTGTTCTTCGCCTTCCTGTCCGGCTTCGGCGGCGGCGCGTTCTACCCGCTGTTCGCGGCCCTGACCCCGGACTACTTCGGCGAGAACTACAACGCCACCAACTACGGGCTGGCGTACAGCGGCAAGCTGGTCAGCGGTCTGTTCGGCGGCGGACTGGGCTCCATGGTCGTCGGGGCCTGGGGGTACAACGGCGCGTACGCGCTGGCGGGCGGCGTCTCGATGGCGGCGGCGGGCATCGCACTGCTGCTGCGGCAGCCCGGGCGGAGCAGCGGGGAGATCACCTCGACCACGCAGCCACTGCCCCAGCCCCGGCCCGCGGGCTGACGACGCACGCGCGCGTGGAGGCCGACCCCAGGGAAGTAGGGGGTGGGCCTCCACGCGCGCGTGCGCTCGCTCAGCGCATCCGGTGTATCCGGTCTATCCGGCGTCCGGTGCTCAGCACTTCTCGCGCAGCGAGTGCAGGTGCGCGCTCGACTTCCGGGCGAAGGAGAACGACTCGACCGGGTTGTCGTGTTCGGCCTGCCAGTGGTGGGCCATGCGCTCGCCGCGCAGCCGGGTGACGGCGGAGATGAACCGCTGGTAGTCGATGTCGCCGTCACCGACGTCGACCATCCGGTACCCGAACTGGTCGGCGGGGTCGCTGATGCCGTCCTTCACGTGGAAGAGCGGGTAGCGGTGCGGCTGCCTGAGTACGTAGTCCAGCGGCTCGAAGGGCGCGGGCGTACCGTCGGTCCGCGTCGAGAAGCGGAACTGGCCCGCGTACGCCCAGAAGATGTCCATCTCCAGGAAGACCAGGTCGGGGTCGGTCTCGGCGAGCAGCACGTCGTAGAGGCGGACCTTGGGGTTGTCGGTCGCGAAGCCGAACTCGTCGGAGTGGTTGTGCTGGTAGAACTTCATGCCGCGGGCCCTGGCCGCCGCTCCGTACGTGTTGAACTCCTCGGCCGCGCGTTTCCAGGCGTCGACGGTGGAGCCGTAGCGGAACGGGCCGGAGGCGGTGCCGATGTGCTTGAGGCCGAGGGCCTGGGCGTCGTCGAGGACCTTGGTGAGGTCCTGGGCGAAGGTGTACGCGTTCGGGTCGTCTGAGTAGTGGCCGACGTGGCTGCCGATCGGTGTCAGGCCGTGGTTGCGGGCGAGCCGCTTGAGCTGGGCGAGGGTGATGGGGCCTGCGGAGCCCTGGGTGTAGCCGGCGAACTCGACCTCGTCGTACCCGTACCTCTCCAACTCGGCGAAGACGGCGGCGAAGCCCAGCGTGGAGACCTTGTCCCGCAGGCTGTAGAGCTGGATGCCGAGCCGGCCGGGAGGCAGGACGGGACGGCCGCGGCCGGTGGCCGAGGGTCCGGTGGCGGTTGCGGGCGCTGCCGTGGCGGGGGTCGCGGCGGCTCCCAGCAGCGCGGCCGCGGTGGCTCCCGCGGCGACGCCGAGCATGCCTCGTCTGGTCAGGCGGTGGGTGAGTTCGGGGTCGGTGTCGAAAATGCGGCTCATGTCTGGAACTCCTCGGAATCGGAGGGCGTTGTCAGTGGTGAGTGCTTCACTTGTGACCAGTCGGCAACCAGTCAGCACAGACCGGCCAGTTGGAGCAGCAGTGCTTTCACGTCGGTGGCCGCGACGCGGTCGCCGAGCGAACGGGGGGTGGAGCAGATGAGGAGCGGACCGTCGTCGTCGCTCGCCGGAAGGCGGCCGTGGCTGCCGCGAATAGGTGACGGATCGAGGGGCACGACCGCCATGCGGTAGCGCATGCCGAGCTTCTTGCGGGCCAGGGCGGTGGCCGCCTTGACCTTCACATACGGGTCGAGCGGATCCATGAACAGCTCGACCGGGTCGTAGCCGGGTTTGCGGTGGATCTCGACGAGCCGTGCGAAGTCGGGCGCGCGGGCGTCGTCGAGCCAGTAGTAGTACGTGAACCAGGCGTCCGGCTCCGCCACGGCGGCGAGATCGCCGGAGCGCGGATGGTCGAGATGGTGCGCCTTCTTGCCCTCGTCGTCGAGGAGTTGCTCTACGCCGGGGAGTCCGGCGAGCGCGGACCGGGTGACCTCCAGGTCCTCGGGGCGGCGCACATACACGTGGGCGAGCTGATGGTCCGCGACCGCGAAGGCACGGGACGCCATCGGGTCGAGGTACTCCATGTCGTCCTGGGTATGCACCTCGAGCAGGCCTGCGCGGCGCAGGGCGCGGTTGATGTCGACGGGCCGGCTCACCCGGGTGATGCCGTACTCGGACAGTGCGACGACGGTACGGCCCTGCGCGCGTGCGTCGGCCAGCAGCGGGGCCATGGCCGCGTCCAGGTCGGCGGCCGCCTGCAGGGAGCGCTGGCCGTCGGGGCCGAAGCGCTGGAGGTCGTAGTCGAGGTGAGGGAGGTAGCACAGGGTCAGGTCGGGTCGGCGGGTGCGCAGGATGTGGCGGGTCGCGTCGATGATCCAGCGGCTGGAGACCAGGTCCGCGCCCGGTCCCCAGAAGTGGAAGAGGGGGAAGGTGCCGAGTTTCTCGGTGAGTTCGTCGTGCAGGGCCGGGGGCCGGGTGTAGCAGTCGGGCTCCTTGCGGCCGTCGGAGTAGTAGACCGGACGGGGGGTGACGGTGAAGTCGGTGTCGGCGCCCATGGCGTACCACCAGCAGATATTGGCGACCGTGTAGCCGGGGTGCGCCCGGCGGGCGGCGTCCCACAGCTTGTCTCCGGCGACGAGACCGCTGTGCTGCCGCCACAGCAGGACGTCACCGAGCTCGCGGAAGTACCAGCCGTTGCCGACGATGCCGTGCTCGGCCGGGAGCGTGCCGGTGAGGAAGGTGGACTGCGCGACACAGGTGACGGCCGGCAGGACGGTCCCGAGCGGCGCGCGGGAACCGGCCTGGGCGAGGGCCTTGAGGTGGGGCATGTGGTCGAGGAGACGGGGGGTGAGACCGACGACGTCGAGGACGAGAAGGGGGACAGGACCGTCGGTCACGGCAGCTCCTTGAGCCCGAGGTCCGTCAACAGGTCCCGGGCCAGGGCGAGTTCGGCGGCGATGCCGTCGGCGAGCTGCGCTCGGGCGCGGGGCCGCAGCTCGGGCGGGAGTGCCTGCCAGGTGTAGGTCTCGACCTCGAGGTGGCGGGTGAGCGGGTGCGGGCCGCCGACGAGCCGCGTCAGTGCGGCTTTGAGTACGGGGAGTGTGGAGGTGAGCGGCGCGGTGGGGGCCGCGTGCAGCGGGACGTGGAAGTGGGCGCGCCAGGGCCGGTCGGCGGGCAGGGCGGTGCCGGCGAGGGCCTCGCCGAGGTCGTCGGTGCCATGCAGACCGCTGGCGGTGACGGTGCGGGTCTGGTGCAGGAAGCGGGGTTCGTCGAACGCGGCGAGGACTTCGCGAACGGCTGCGAGATGGGGGTGTTCGGCGTGCAGGGCGGCTGACAGCTGGGATTTGACGACGGGGACGCGGGCTGCGGCGAGCGCGTCCAGGGCGATGTGCGGGTCTTCGAAGGAGGTGGCGAGATGGCAGGTGTCGACACAGACGCCGATACGGGGATGGCCGACGGCCGTGAGCGGGGCGAGGGCGTCGGTGGTGGTCTCGACGATGCAGCCGGGCTCCGGTTCCAGGCCGACGCGGACGGAGCGGCCGGTCAGGTCCGCCAGCGCGTCCAGGCGGTCGGCCAGGGTACGCAGGGCGGCGCGGGCCGTCTCGGCGCGCTCGGCGTTCCAGGCAGTGCGCCAGCCGAGAGGGAGGGTGGAGATGGTGCCCTCGGTGACGTCGTCGGGGAGCAGTCCGGCGAGGACACGGGCCAGTGCGGTGGTGTGGTCGAGGCGTTCGGGGTCGGCCCAATCGGGCTTGTACACGCGGTACTTGACCTCTTCGGCGCCGAATCCCTCGTAGGGGAAGCCGTTGAGGGTGACGACCTCGAGGCCGCGCCGGTCGAGTGCGGTTCGCAGGCCGCGCAGGGCGGACGGATCGGCGTCGAGGGCGCGGGCGGCGTCCTTGGCGAGCCACAGGCCGATGCCGAGCCGGTCGCGGCCGAGGCGGCGGCGGACGGGTTCGCAGTGGTCCCGGAGTTGCGCGAGGACGCCGTCGAGGGTCTCGGCGGGGTGCACGTTGGTGCAGTACGCGAGGTGGACGGTGGTGCCGTCGGGGTGGCGGAAGCGCATCGGTCACTCCCCGCCGCGCAGGATGGAGTTGCCCTCGTGCGTGGGGTCGGGGGAGGTCACCTCCAGGGTGAGACGACCGCTGAGGCCGTAGAAGGAGACGGGGTTGCGCCACAGGACGAGATCGACGTCGTCCTCGCCGAAGCCCTCCGCGAGCATCAGGTCGGCGACCCTGCGGGTCTTGAGGGGGTCGCTCCTGCCCCAGTCCGCGGCCGAGTTGACGAGAACCTTCTCCGGGCCGTACACGCGCAGGATCTCGATCATGCGGGTCTCGTCCATCTTGGTGTCGGGATAGACGGAGAAGCCGAGCCAGCACCCGGCGTCCTTCGCCTCCTGCACGGTGGTCTCGTTGAGGTGATCGAGCAGGACCCGGTCCAGGGGCAGGGCGGATTCCCGGACGACGTCGAGGGTGCGGCGCAGTCCGGCGAGCTTGTCGCGGTGCGGGGTGTGCACGAGGGCGGGCAGGGCGTGGGCGGCGGCCAGTTGGAGCTGGGCGGCGAGGGCGGTGTCCTCGGCGGGGGTCATCGAGTCGTAGCCGATCTCGCCGACGGCCACGACGTGGTCCTTGAGGAGATAGCGCGGCAGCTCGTCCAGGACTCCGGCGCAGCGCGGGTCGTTGGCCTCCTTGGGGTTGAGAGCGAGCGCGCAGTGGTGGGCGATGCCGTGCTGCGCGGCCCGGAAGGGCTCCCAGCCGAGGAGGGAGTCGAAGTAGCCGAGGAAGGAGGCGGGCGAGGTGCGGGGCTGCCCCAGCCAGAAGGACGGCTCGACCACGGCGCGAACTCCGGCCGCGTGCATCGCCTCGTAGTCGTCGGTGGTGCGCGAGGTCATGTGGATGTGGGGGTCGAAGATGCGCATCAGGACTCCTTGCCGTGGGGGTGGGCCGGGCTGTGGGGGCTGTCCGTGCCGTGGGGGTCCGTGTCGTGGAGGTCCGTGCGGACGAGAGCTGGGCTGTATGGGCCGGGGGTGTGCGGGTCTGGCCGGTGTGAGGCTGAGGTGTTCGGGTCTGGCCGGGGTGGATCCGTGGGCGGTGACGGCGGTGTGGTCTGCGGTGGGGGTGCTGGGCGGGTCGGTGCGGTGGGCGTGCCCGGGTCGGCCAGGGTCAGGACGCGGTGCAGGTCCGGGGGTACGGGACGGCCTGCCGCGGTGCGTTCGGCGGCGTGGTCGGCGAGCATGCGGGCGAGTTCGGCGTCGGCGCGGGCGCGCTGTTCGAGACCCGCCACCGCGTCGACGGGCACTCCGACGAACAGGCACTTCAGGATGGCGTGGCGCCACGCGTGGGCGCCGAGGTGACGGGCCGCGTAGGGGCCGACGGCGGCCGCGAGGAGCCGGGTGTCGTGAGTGCGCAGAGCGTCCTCGACGAGCGGGACGGCGTCGGGGCCGGGCACGAGGTGGGGCAGTGCGTGCAGGACGGCGCGACGCTCGTCGGCGGTGCCCTGGAAATAGACGCGGGCCAGGGCGTCCGGGTCGGCGCGGGCCGCGTGGAGGATGAGCACACGGGCGGCGTCGGCGTACCGGCTGCCGCAGCGACGCCCGGCCTCGGCGAGGCGCAACTCCCAGACGGAGATGGGCCCATGGGTCCCGGGGTGGGCGGCGGCCTCGTCGAGAGCCTGGTGGAACCAGGTGCGGGCGGTCCCGGTGAGGTGGGTGTCGAGGTGGCTGTGCAGGACGTCGAGAGGGGTGGGAGCGACGGTGGTGCCCGTGTGTCCGGGTTCCGGGGTCGCCGGGTCGGCCGGGGGCGGGGTCACGAGGTACTTCCCTCTGGGGTGGCGGAGGGCTCGCCGGGCGGCGCGACGGGCGGGTTCGCGGCCGGGGACGGCCGGCTGGGGAATGGGGCGCGGAAAGGCGGCCGTTGCCGGTCTGCGAGTTGGGCGGTCGGGGCGAGGGAGGAGGGCGACGACCTCGGGTCGGCGTGGTCGGCGCGGTCGGCGCCTCGGGCGGCTGTCTCCGCGCGGCGCAGGAACGGGAGGGAGAGTTCGGCGTAGTGGGGGCCGGCGTGGGAGTGCCGGGGCAGTTCGACCACCGTCAGCCCGCGGTAGCCGGTCGCGGCCAGGGCGGCGAGGACGGGCGGGAAGTCGATCTCGCCGTCTCCGAAAGGGAGGTGTTCGTGGACATCGCGGCGCATGTCCTCGATCTGGACGTGCCGCAGCCAGGGAGCGGCGGCGCGTACGCAGTCGGCGGGAGGGAGTGGTTCGAGGCACTGGCAGTGGCCTAGGTCGAGGGTGAGGCCGAGGGACGCCGGGTCGCCGAGGGTGCGGCGGAGCCGGTGGAAGTCGGCGAGGGTCGCGAGGAGGTGACCGGGTTCGGGTTCGATCGCGAGGGGGATGCCGGCGGTCGCGGCGGTGTCCAGGACGGGGGTGAGGGAGTCGGCGAGGCGCTGCCATGCCGTGTCCGGGTCCGTGCCCGGCGGGACGGTCCCGCTGAAGCAGTGGACGGCGTGCGCACCGAGGTCACCGGCGATCTGAACGGCGCGCAGCAGCAGACCGACGCGACGGGCGCGGTCGTCCGGGTCCGGGTCCAGGAGGGAGGGACCGTGCTTGCGGCGCGGGTCGAGGACGTAGCGGGCGCCGGTTTCCACGGTGACGTCGAGTGCCAGGGCGTCCAGTCGGTGCGCGACGCGTCGCGTGCGGGCGGCCAGGTCCGGGGCGAACGGGTCGAGGTGCATGTGGCCGAGCGTCAGTCCGACGCCGTCGTAGCCGAGATCGGCGAGGAGGGAGAGGGCGTCGTCGAGGCGGAGATCGGCGAGGCCGTTGGTGCCGTAGCCGAAGCGGAGTGGGGGTGAGGGCGGGAGCGGGGGCAGAGGCGGGGGCAGAGGCGGGGGCGGGGGTGCGCTGACGCCGGGATCGGGAGACAGAGGGGTCGAGTGCTGGGCGGTCTGGGGCGGGGCGCTTTCGTGCAGGGCATTTTCGTGCGGGGCGCGCTCTTGCGGGGCGTTCGCGCGGTTCACATGCCCGAGGCTCATGTGCCCGAAGTTGGCGTGGCCGAGGTTGGCGTGGCCGAGGTTGGCGTGGCCGAGGTTGGCGTGGCCGAGGTTGGCGTGGCCGAGGTTGGCGTGGCCGAGGTTCATGTGATGCTCACCCGCCTCGCGAGTTTCCGGGCGACCGGGGCCAGGGCTGCCGTGAGCAGTGCGGTGGTGGTGGCTCCGGAGCGGGCGGTGAGGGCCGCCTGGAGGGGGATGGTGGCGCGGATGCCGGCGCCGACGGCCCGTTGCGTGAGAGGAGGTGACGGGTTGAGGGAGGCGTGCAGATAGGGCCGGGCCGTGGTCGCGGCGTAGGTGGCGGCGAGGGCCACGGTCAGTGGCGTGGGTCGGCGGCGTGCCGGACGGTCTTGTGCCGGACGGTCGTGTGCACGACAGTCGTGCGGTGGCCGCCCTCGGTGCTTGTGTGACTCTTCGTCGGGTGACTGTCCGCGCTGCAGGAGCCAGGTCAGCGCTCCTGTCGTGGCCAGGGCTGCCACGGCGGCGGTCGGTGTGCCGTCTCGGGTCTCCTGGCGGGACAGGGTCGTCACCGCGAGGGTGTGCGTGGTCAGGAGCGCCGCGGAGGGGAGGGCCGGGCGGGCGCGGCCTGCCGTGGCGACGGCGCCCAGGAGGAGGTCCAGGCCGCGGGCGGCGGCCATGGCGAACGGGCCCACGGTCGTGTGTTTCAGGGCGAGGTCGTAGCACCAGACGGTGGCGGCGAGGGGAGCCGCGACCGACAGGGCCGGGCGCCCGGCCCGGGCGGCCAGGGCGAGGCCTGCGGCGGTGAAGGCACAGGCCGCCGTGAACGCGGCGGTAGGACTCACCCGGCCGGAGGGGAGCGGGCGGTGGGGGCGTTCTGCTGCGTCCTCCGCGCGGTCCGCCCAGTCGTTGAGGGCCATGCCGGCTTCGTACAGACAGAGGGAGGAACCGATGGCGAGCAGGGTCCGGTGGTCGGGGCGGGCAACGACTGCGGCCGCGCCCGCCAGTGCGTCGCCGGGGACGGTGAACAGTGCGGGCAGACGCAGCAGTTCGGCCCAGGCGCGCGTACGGGCACGAGCACGCCTCGTCCCCGCTGTATCGGTCCCTGCTGTATCGGTCCCCGCGGTATCAGTTCCCGCCACTGTTCCGGCCTGCCCGGCGACTCCGCGCACGGCACCGCCCTCGCTCACCGCACCGCCCTCGCTCACCTCGCCTCCTCGCCCGAGCTCGTCGTGGATACGCGCTGTGTGTCACGCGTCTCCCCTTCGTCGCAGGCGTCCAGCCCGCCGCGCGCACCCCGCCCGCCCTGACCGCTCCGCCCGCCCCGCAACCGTCGGGCGAGCTTTTGCAGCTCTGCGTGCTGGTCCGCCAAGGCCGACGGGGCGTCACCCACGGGGTCCTTGAAGAAGAAGGCGAGTTCGGTGAGCGGGCCGGAGAGGGCGCCTTCGTGGGCCCGGGCGGTGAGGCGGGCCAGGTCGAGGACGAGGGGTGCGGCGAGCGCGGAGTCGCAGCCCTGCCAGATGGTCTGGAGGATCACGCGGGTGCCGAGGAACCCGTCGAAGGCGACGTGGTCCCAGGCGGTCTTCCAGTCCCCCAGCACCGGGACGTCGTCGATGTGCACCCGTCCTTCGGGGGTCACGCCGAGGGTGTCGGCGAGGACGCGTTCCTTGCCCGCGTTCTTCGCCTCGGCGGCGGCCGGGTCGGCCAGGGCGGCTCCGTCTCCGCCGCCCAGGAGGTGGGTGCCGGACCAGGCCCGGACGGTGAGTGCCCGCTGCGCGAACATCGGGCCGAGGACGGAACGCAGCAGCGTCTGACCGGTCTTGCCGTCGCGTCCGGCGTACGGCAGTCCGCTCGACTCCGCCAAGGGTGCCAGCGCCGGGTGGTGCAGCCCGGTGGACGGCGTGAAGTTGACGTACGGGCAGCCCGCGCGCAGGGCGGCCGCCGCGTACAGCGAACTCGGCGGAAGCGCGGGGCCGTTGGCGGCGGGCTCGGTGGAGGCCACGTTCACCACGACCGCGCGCGCCAGACCGCACCGGCGTACGAAGTCCCGTAGGTCGGCGGTGAACGCGGCGATCAGTTGCTCCTCGTTGCGGGTGTCCCCCGGGAGCGGGCCTCCGGGTCTGATCTCCCGGTCGGCGGCGGTGAGTTCGGCGTCGACCGCTGCGGGCAGGCCGGCCGGGAGGACTCCTCCGGCGGCGAGTTGTTCGGCGCGTTTGGGCAGCGGGCAGTCGGTTGTGTCGTGGCCGCCGAAGACGAGGGAGGACAGGGCCGGCAGGCCGCTGTCGGCGAAGGCGGGCGATTCGGTGACCAGGCCCGTCGGCGGGTGCAGGCCGGCCGTGACGGCGGCGCACCCCGCGACCACGGTGGTGGCCACGGAGCCGCGGGCCCCGATCAGCCAGACGCCGACTCGCGGGGGACGGGAGGGGGAGAGGGAGAGAGACGCGGACATGGGGCAGCCTCCTTGTCGTGCGCGAGGTCATTACGCGAGGTGTGGTGGCGGGCGGGCGGGGGTCCGGCGTCCCCCGCCCGCCGCCTTTCAGTCGCCCTTGACGGGCCTCGCGCCCGTGAACCGTCGTCCGCAGAAGCGGAGTTGGATATGGAAGCGGCGGTCGAAGTGGAGTGGGACGCGGAGGCCGCCGGTTGTGCGAGACAGCCGAGGAGCAGTAAGGCCCCGGCGACGGCGCTCAGCACTGTGCGCATGCAGGCCTCCCTCAGCCCGTTGCCGTCGTGAAGGTGAAGTCGTCCACCTCGTACAGGGGTCCGTTCTCGTACCGGGATCCGCTGCCGCCCTTGACGACCAGGTAGAGCGTGGTCGTGCCCTTCGGGACGCGGGACAGGGCGGCGCTGACGTCCTGATAGGTGTCCCACCCGCCCGTCACCGGCACGGTCGCCTTCCCGAGCAGGACACCCTTCGGCGAGCCCGCGCGGACCTCGAGGGTGCCGCCTACACCGGCGGAGGAGACCCTGACGGTGACCTTCCGGGCGTTGCCGAGCGCGTACGGCGTGAAGGAGATCCAGTCGCCACGGGCGAGGTCACCGACCGTGCGGCCGCCGTGGGCGGACGCGCGCGCGGTCACCGTGACGCCGGAGGAGGCGCCGAAGTGCTCGGCCTGACGGTGGCGGGGCTGGAGGACGTTCTGGTCGTGCGAGGTGAGCGCGGCCTGCCCGCCGCCGCCGCCGTCGGTGTACTCGGCGTCGAGCACCCCGAAGATGTTGGCGTCCTCGTCGTGGCCGCCGTCGGCGCTGGTCTGGAGGGTGCCGGTGCAGCCGTTGGCCGAGGTCACCGGGTGGCCGTGGCTGTCGTGGCCGAGGACGAAGGTGACCTCGACCTTTGCGCAGTCGATCGCCGTGCCGTCCTCGGGGTCGGTGACCCTCACCTTGAACGGGATCGGGTCGCCGAAGCTGAACAACTGCCCGTCCTTCGGCGTCTCCAGAACCACCTTCGGTGCCGTGTTCCCCACGACGATCTGCACACTCGCGCTGCCTGTGCGGCCGGTGCCGTCCTCGGCGGTGAGGGTCGCGGTGTACGTGCCGTTCTGCTTGTACCGGTGCGTGGGGCCGGTCGCCGTCGAGGTACCGCCGTCGCCGAAGTCCCAGCGATAGGTGAGTGTGTCGCCGTCCTGATCGGTGGTGCCGGCGGCGGAGAAACGTACCTTCAGGGGGGCCTGTCCCGAGGTGCGGTCGACCGTGGCCTGGGCTACGGGTGAGTGGCCGTCGGTGGCGTTCTCGATGCGGTACAGACCCGAGTGCTCGTCTCCGCCGAACCAGGCGGTGCCGTAGTCGAGGACGTACAGCGCCCCGTCGGGCCCGAACGCCATGTCCATGACCTGGGTGCCGGTCCACGGGACGGGATTGATCGACTGCACGGCGCCGTTCGCGTCGCTGACGATGCGCTTGACCCAGCGGCGGCCGAACTCCCCGGCGAAGAAGCTTCCGTCGTACGCCTCCGGGAACTTCACCGGCGAGTCGAGTGAGGCGTCGTAGTGGTAGACGGGGCCGCCCATCGGGGACTCCGAACCGTCGCCGAACTCCGGTACCGACGCGCCGTCGTACGGGATCCAGGCGGGCTGGGCCGGTGGCAGGTCGGTGAGTCCGGTGTTGTGGGGCGAGGTGTTCTTCGGGGCGGCGCAGTCGAAGGGCGCGCCGGATACACTGGTCGCGAAATCGTATGCGGTATACGGGTCATTGTCGCCCGTGCAGAACGGCCACCCGAAGTTGCCGGGACCGGTCACGCGCGCGAACTCGACCTGGCCTGCCGGGCCACGGGCCGGGTCGGCGGTGCCGGCGTCGGGACCGTAGTCGCCGACGTAGAGGATGCCGGTGGCCTTGTCGACGCTGAAGCGGAACGGGTTACGGAGACCCATGGCGTAGATCTCGGGCCGCGTCCTGTCCGTGCCTGGCGCGAAGAGGTTGCCGTCGGGGACGGCGTAGGAGCCGTCGGCGTTCACCTTGATGCGCAGGATCTTGCCGCGCAGGTCGTTGGTGTTCCCGGCGGAACGGCGGGCGTCGAAGGCGGGGTTGCGGTCGTCGCGCTCGTCGATGGGGGTGAAGCCGTCCGACTGGAAGGGGTTGGTGTCGTCGCCGGTGGACAGGTAGAGGTTGCCCGCCGCGTCGAAGTCGATGTCGCCGCCGACGTGGCAGCACAGGCCGCGCGAGGCGGGCACGTCGAGGATCTTCGTCTCGCTCGTGGTGTCGAGCGTGCCGTCCGCCTTGAGTACGTAGCGGGAGAGGCGGTTGACTCCGGCGAAGGGGGCGAAGTCGGCGGCCGTTCCGGTCTCGGGGGCGTCGCCCGCCGGGGTGTCCAACGGCGGTGCGTAGTAGAGGTAGATGAAGCGGTTGGCGGTGAACTCCGGGTCCACGCCGACGCCTTGGAGGCCTTCCTCGTCGTGGGAGTAGACGTCGAGCTGGCCGGCCAGTCGGGTGTGCCGGCGGCGTCGGTGAGTCGGACTTCGCCGTCGCGCGAGGTGTGCAGGACCGAGCGGTCGGGCAGGACGGCGAGCGACATGGGCTCGCCGACCTCCGCCTCCCCCTTGGCGAGGGTGACCTGCTGGAAGTCCTCGGCGGCCGCGACCGCCGGGTCGGCGACGGCTGCGCCGGCCGGGGGTGTGGTGAGGGTGAGGGACGCGCCGGCCAACAGGGCTCCGCTGAGGAGGGCGATCGCTCTGCGCAGCGAAGGACGTCGTCGTCCGCGGGTCTCGGCCCTGTCGGTCCCGGTCCCGATCCGGGTCGCGGTCCCGGTCCCGATCCGGGTCGCGGTCCCGGTCCCGATCCGGGTCGCGGTCCTGGTCTCGGTCCTGGTTCTGCGGGTGCGGGTACGGGTGCGGGCGGTGGGGTCGTTCCCGTGCACGGGGGCCTCCAGGATGGGGCTGGTTGTACGGGCGGGTGCGGGCGTGGGCCGGGATGCGCCGTCATCCCTGCAAATTGATGGAACGTCAGGGCAGGTCTGACCAGGCTCAGTTGCCGAACGCCGCGTCGAAGGAGGCCGACGGCGGGTCGAAGTCGTAGGCCTTGAGGCGGGTCAGCGCCTCGGGGGCGCCCTGGAGCCGGTCCATGCCGGCGTCCTCCCACTCCACGGAGATCGGGCCCCGGTAGTCGATGGAGCGCAGCATGCGGAAGACGTCCTCCCAGGGGACGTCGCCGTGGCCTGCGGAAACGAAGTCCCAGCCGCGGCGCGGGTCACCCCAGGGCAGGTGGGAGCCGAGGCGGCCGTTGCGACCGTCGAGGCGCTTGCGGGCCTCTTTGCAGTCCACGTGGTAGATGCGGTCACGGAAGTCCCACAGGAAGCCGACCGGGTCGAGGTCCTGCCACACGAAGTGACTGGGATCGAAGTTGAGGCCGAAAGCCGGTCGACGGTCGACCGCGTCCAGCGTGCGTACGGTCGTCCAGTAGTCGTATGCGATCTCGCTGGGGTGGACTTCGTGCGCGAACCGCACGCCCTGCGTGTCGAAGACGTCGAGGATCGGGTTCCAGCGTTCGGCGAAGTCCTCGTAGCCTCGCGCGATCACCGACTCGGGCACGGGCGGGAACATGGCGACCAGGTGCCAGATGGCGGAGCCGGTGAAGCCGATCACCGTGTCGACGCCGAAGGCGGCCGCGGCCCGCGCGGTGTCGGCGATCTCCTCGGCGGCTCGCCGACGGACGCCTTCCGGCTCGCCGTCGCCCCAGATGCGGGCGGGCAGGATGGCCTGGTGGCGTTCGTCGATGATGGCGTCGCAAACCGCCTGCCCCACCAGGTGGTTGGAGATGGCCCAGCATTTCAGGCCGTACTTGTCGAGGAGTTGGTGGCGGGACTTCACGTACCCGGGATCCGCGAGCGCCTTGTCGACCTCGAAGTGGTCGCCCCAGCAGGCGAGTTCGAGGCCGTCGTAGCCGAAGTCGCGGGCGACACGGCAGACCTCCTCCAGGGGCAGGTCGGCCCACTGGCCGGTGAAGAGTGTGAACGTGCGCGGCATGCTTCAGGCCCTCCTCGGTTCTCAGTCCCCAGTCCTCGGTTCTCGGTTCTCGGTCCTCGCTCAGTCCTCGGTTCTCAGTCCGCTATGGGGGTGTAGACGGAGTTCTTCTCGGCGCTCTCCTCGACCGCCGCAAGGACCCGTTGCACCTGCAGCCCGTCGGCGAAGGAGGGTTCGGGACTGCGGCCCTCGGCGACGGCGTGGACCAGGTCGCGGGCCTGGTGGACGAAGGTGTGCTCGTAGCCGAGGCCGTGCCCCGGCGGCCACCAGGCGTCCAGGTAGGGGTGGTCGGGTTCGGTGACGAGGATGCGGCGGAAGCCGGCGTGCGTACCGGGCTCGGTGGCGTCGTGGAACCACAGTTCGTTCAGGCGCTCCAGGTCGAAGGCCAACGAGCCGCGCTCACCGTTGAGTTCGAGCCGCAGGGCGTTCTTGCGCCCGGTGGCGAACCGGGTCGCCTCGAACGAAGCGAGCGCCCCGGAGACGAAGCGGCCGGTGAACAGGGCGGCGTCGTCCACGGTGACCATGCCGGTGCGGGTGCCGGTGCTGATGTCGGTGCTGGTGCGGGTTCCGATGCCGGTGTTGGTGCCGTCAGCGGCGGCGGAGCCGGTGTCGTCGGCGGACGTGGCGCTCAAGCCGCTCGCCGGACCGCCGGGCAGCGGCCGTTGCCGTACGAAGGTCTCGGTGATCGCGGAGACTCCGGCGAGCCGCTCCCCCGCCAGGTGTTGTGCGAGGTCGACGATGTGCGCGCCCAGGTCACCGAGCGAGCCGGAGCCTGCCCGTTCCCTGCGCAACCGCCAGGTCAGCGGGAACTCCGGGTCTACCAACCAGTCCTGAAGGTACGTCGCCCGTACGTGCCGCAGTGTGCCGAGCCTGCCCTCGACGACCATCCGCCGGGCCAGGGCGGTGGCCGGGACGCGTCGGTAGTTGAAGCCGACCATCGCCAACTGGCCTCGCCTGTAGGCTGTTTCGGCGGCGCAAGCCATGGTCTCGGCTTCCTCGACCGTGTTCGCGAGGGGCTTCTCGCACAGCACATGCTTGCCGGCGGCCAGCGCCGCGACGGCGATCTCGGCGTGCGAGTCGCCGGGGGTGCAGATGTCGACGAGGTCGATGTCGTCCCGGGCGATCAGGGCACGCCAGTCGGTCTCGGTCTCCGCCCAGCCGTGCCGGTCGGCCGCCGCGCGCACGGCGGAGGCGTCGCGGCCGCAGATCACGGCGAGGACCGGGCGGCGGGGCAGGTCGAAGACGCGGCCCACGGTGCGCCAGCCCTGGGAGTGGGCGGCGCCCATGAACGCGTAACCGACCATCCCCACACGGAGCGGCGGCTTGCCGGCCTCCGGACCTGCTGACTGCTGCGGCTGTTCCATTCGGTTGTCCTCCTTGTCGTCGTGGCACGGTGGGGGGTGGGACGCCGTCGGGCCCAAGGCGCGGCCGTCCGGCAGATGCCGGTGGGAGCTGGTGTTGCCGACCCGGAGGGCGGTCGCTCTGGCCCGCTGGGCGGGGCTCGCTCGGACGGGGACGGAGGGCGCGACGGAGGATGTCCACAGAAGCGGGGCTCCGACGGCCGGTGGGCTGTGGACGGTGGACAGGGACGGTGGGCGACTCCCTGAAACCCGGTGGCCCTTACACCGGAGCCGTGGGCTTCCGCCCGCTTCGGCCCCGCCCGTCGAACTGGGCGCTCGGCGCGCCCTACTTGAAGCCGGTGGACATGTACTGGTCGACGTTGGTCTTGTCGACGACCGCCGAGTAGAGGGTGATCGAGGCGGGGATCTCGTACTCGGCGAGGCCGCCGACGCCCTTGCCCTGGCCGAGGGCGCGGGCGAGGTCGATCGCGGAGGCGGCCATGGTCGGCGGGTAGAGAACGGTTGCCTTCAGGACGCCGCCGTCCTGCTTGATCGCCTGGAAGGCGGCGAGCGCGCCCGCACCGCCGACCATCAGGAAGTTGTCGCGCCCGGCCTGCTCGATGGCGCGCAGCGCGCCCACGCCCTGGTCGTCGTCGTGGTTCCACAGCGCGTCGAACTTGGGCTGCGCCTGCAGGAGTTGGGCCATCTTGGCCTGTCCCGACTCGACCGTGAACTCGGCGGCCTGGCGGGCCACCTTCTTGACGTTGGGGTAGTTCTTGAGGGCGTCGTCGAAGCCCTGGCTGCGCTGCTTGGTGAGTTCCAGGTTGTCCAGACCGGCCAGCTCGATGACGCGGGCATCGGACTTCCCCTTGAGTTTCTCCCCGATGTAGTGCCCGGCGTTGAGGCCCATGCCGTAGTTGTCGCCGCCGACCCAACACCGGTATGCCTGAGGGGTGTTGAAGATCCGGTCGAGGTTGACGACCGGAATGCCCGCGCGCATCGCCTTCAGACCGACCTGGGTGAGGGCCTTGCCGTCGGCGGGCAGCACGACCAGCACGTCGACCTTCTTGTTGATGAGGGTCTCGATCTGGCCGATCTGCTGGGCGGTGTCGTTCGAGCCCTCGGTGATCTCCAGGGTCACGTCGGAGTACTTCTTCGCGCGGCTCTCGGCGTTGTCGTTGATGGCGTTGAGCCACCCGTGGTCGGCCTGCGGTCCGGCGAAGCCGATGGTGACCTGCTTGCCCGGCTTGTCGTCGGCGGCCGACTGGTCGCTGCCGGCCGGTTCCTCGCCCTTGGAATCATTGCTGGTGCAACCCGCGAGGAAGGTGCCGGCGGAGACGGCGGCGGCTCCGAAGAGCATTCCCCTGCGACTGGTGAAGCGGTTCGTGAAAGGTGTCGGCTCTGGCATGGCGGTGAACCCTTTCCTCAGGACGTGCTCGCGGCACGGCGCTGGACCAGCACGGCGGCGACGATGATCGCGCCCTTGGCGATCTGCTGGACGTCGCTCTGCAGGTTGTTCAGGGCGAAGATGTTGGTGATCGTTGTGAAGATCAGTACGCCGAGCACGGAGCCGGTGATGGTGCCGCGCCCCCCTGTGAGCAGCGTGCCGCCGATGATCGCGGCCGCGATGGCGTCGAGTTCGTAGAGGTTGCCGTTGGTGTTCTGGCCCGAGCCGGACAGGATGATCAGCAGGAAGGCGGCGATGCCGCAGCACAGTCCGGACAGCAGGTAGAGGTAGAGCCGTTGGCGGCGTACGTCGATGCCGGCGAGCCGGGCGGCCTCCGCGTTGCCGCCGACGGCGACCGTGCGGCGGCCGAAAGTGGTGCGGTTCAGCACCAGCCAGCCGATGACCGTCACGATCGTGAAGACGATCACGAGTGGCGGGACGCCGAGCACGTATGCGTCGCGCTCGCCGAGGTCGAGGAGGCCGTCGACCGTCACGATCTGCGTCCGGCCGTCCGTGAGCTGCAGCGCCAGCCCGCGGGCGGAGGCCAGCATGGCGAGCGTCGCGATGAACGGCACCATCCCGCCGTACGCGATGAGCAGACCGTTGACCAGGCCGCAGCCCACGCCGACGATCACCGCGGTGAAGAGAATGCCCGCGAAACCGTACTCCTGGGTGGCGACCGTGGTGGCCCACACCGAGGCGAGCGCGACGATCGCGCCGACCGAGAGGTCGATGCCCCCGGAGGTGATGACGAAGGTCATGCCGACGGTGACCACGCCGATCACCGAGCCCTGGGTGAGGACGAGTTGGAGGTTACGGGTGTCGAGGAACTCGTCCGGCTTGGTGATCCCGCCGATCACGACGAGCACTGCGAGCACCCCGAGCAGGGAGAGGGTGCGGAGGTCGGCGCGTGCGACCAGGGTGCGCCAGGCGGCGGGGGCCGGGATCTGCGGCACCTTGTCGGTGCTGCTTCGAGGTGGGGAGACGGGCTGCGTCATGACGCCGGGCTTCCTTCCATGACGAGATCGAGTACGCGGTGTTCGTCCAGCTCACGGGCGGGCGCCGCGTGGACGACGCGGCCCTCGCGGAGCACCAGCACGCGGTCGGCGAGGCCGAGCACCTCGGGGACCTCACTGGAGACCAGCAACACGGCGAGGCCTTCGTCAGCCAGTCGACGGACGACTGCGTACAGTTCGGCGCGGGCGCCCACGTCGACGCCCCGTGTCGGCTCGTCGAGCAGCAGGACCCGGCAGCCCCGCAGCAGCCAGCGGGCGAGTACGGCCTTCTGCTGGTTGCCGCCGGACAGGGTGCGCACGGGGACGGACGGGTTGTCGGGGCGCAGGGACAGCTCACGCGTCGCGGCCTGCGCCGCCCGTCGCTCGGCGCGCCGGTCGATCCAACCCCCGCGTGAGAAACGGGACATGGAGGAGACGGAGACGTTGCGGGTGACGGACTCCAGCATCAGCAGGGCCTGCGCCTTGCGTTCCTCGGGGGCGAGCCCGAGCCCGGCCCGGACGGCGGCGCGCACGCTGCCGGGGCGCAACGGCCGTCCGTCGACCAGGACTTGGCCCGCACCGGGCTTTCGTGCTCCGTAGATCGTCTCCAGGATCTCCGAGCGTCCCGAGCCGACCAGCCCGGCGAGCCCGACGATCTCTCCGGGCCGTAAGGCCAGGTCGAGGGCCGCGAACTCACCGTCCCGGGCGAGCCCTCGCACCTCCAGTACGGGCTTCCGGCCCCCGGCGACCGCAGCCGCAGCCGCAGCCGCGTGATCCGACGGCCGCTCGGGGAAGACGTACTCGACGTTGCGTCCCGTCATCAACGCCACGACTTCGCGCGTCGGCGTCACCTTCGCGGGCAGTCCGCCGGCCACCGCCCGTCCGTCCTTCAGTACGGTCACGCGGTCGCCGATCCGCCGGATCTCCTCCAGGCGGTGCGAGATGTGGACGACGGCCACTCCGTCGGCGGTCAGATCGCCGACGATGCGGAACAGGTTGTCGACCTCGTCGGGGTCGAGGGCGGCGGACGGTTCGTCCATCACGATGAGCCGTACGTCGTGCGAGAGCGCCCGCGCCATGGAGACGATCTGCCGCTGCGCCGCCGACAACTCGCCCACCAGTCGGGCAGGTTCGATCTCAGGATGCCCAAGTCGTTTCAGGAGAGCGGCCGTTGAAGCGCGGGCCGCTTTGCCCCGTACGACGAATCCGGCGGCCGTGGGTTCATGGCCCAGGTGGACGTTCTCGGCCACCGACAGGTGCTCCACCAGGTCGAGTTCCTGGTAGATGGTGGCGATGCCGAGGCGCATGGCCGCGATCGGGGAGCGCAGAATGACGGGGTCGCCCTGCCAGCGGATGACGCCGCCGTCGGGCTGGTGGGCACCGGCCAGGACCTTGATGAGGGTGGACTTCCCGGCACCGTTCTGGCCGAGCAGGCAGTGCACTTCGCCGGCCTGGACATCGAGGTCGACACCGTCCAACGCCCGTACTCCGGGGAAGGACTTGGTGATGCCGGACATGCTGAGCAGCGGTGGTTCTGATGCCATGTGGGTTCCCCTCGGCGGGCGTGCGGGCCGGAGTCAGGGCAGAACGACGTCGTTGTTCCTCAGGGCAGAGCAGGGCAGCACAAACGAGGCAGGGCGGGGCAATGCAGAGCAGGGCGAGGCAGGGCGGCGCTGTGCTGGTGGACCGTGTCGATGGCGGGCGGGCCGGGATCGGGTCGGGCCGAAATCAGGTCGGGTAGCGGGCTTACGCGGGCGAGAACAGGTGGTCGCTGATCAGTCGGGCCGCGCCGATCACACCGGCGGTGGGTCCCAACTCCCCCAGGACGATGGGCAGGTTGCCGGTCGCGAGTGGCAGCGACTGGCGGTACACCTGGGTGCGGATCGCGGCGAGCAGGGTGTGCCCGAGACCGGTCACCCCGCCGCCGATCACCACCAGGCCGGGATTGAAGAAGGAGACGAGTCCGGCGATGACCTGGCCGACGCGGTTGCCGCCTTCGCGGATCATCTCGATGCAGGTGGCGTCGCCGGCGGCGGCCGCGGCCGCGACGTCGACGGCGGTGAGGCGGCCGTTCGTCTCCAGCCGTGCCGCGAGTTCCGCCGACAGGCCCTGCTGGGCCGCCTCCGTCGCGTCACGGGCCAGGGCCGCGCCGCTGAAGTAGGCCTCCAGGCAACCCCGGTTGCCACAGGCGCACGGGCGGCCGTCGGGCACTGCCTGGATGTGCCCGATATCGCCCGCGCTGCCGGTCGTGCCTCGGTAGACCTGGCCGCCGACGACGATGCCGCAGCCGATACCGGTGCCGATCTTGACGCAGAGGAAGTCGGCGACGGTGCGGGCGACGCCCGCGTGCTGCTCCCCCATCGCCATGAGGTTCACGTCGTTGTCGACCATGACCGGGCAGCCGAGTTCCTGGCTGAGCGCCTCCCGCACGGGGAAGCCGTCCCAGCCCGGCATGATCGGCGGCGCGACCGGCACGCCCTCGGGAAAACGAACCGGACCGGGTACGCCGATGCCGGCGCCGTCGAAGCCCTCGGCGAGTCCGGTCGCCTTCAACTTCGCGGCCATGGACAGGACTTGCTCGAAGACCGCGACCGGTCCCTCACGTACGTCGAGGGGCTGGTTGAGGTGTCCGAGGGTCTCCAGTTCGGCGTTGGTGACCGCGACGTCGACCGAGGTCGCGCCGATGTCGACGCCGAGGAAGCGCAGCCCCGGGTTGAGCCGGACGTTGTGGGAGCGGCGGCCACCGCGCGAGGCGGCGAGTCCATCGGCCACGACCAGCCCCGTCTCCAGGAGCCGGTCCATCTCCACGGCCAGCTTGGACCGGGACAGATCGACCCGATCACCCAGTTGTGCACGGGAGTTGGGGCCGCTGTCCCGCAACAGCGTGAGCAGGCGGGCCTGGTGAGCGTTCGCGGGTCGGGCCGTCATGCGCCTCACGAGCCCCTCCCCGCGTCAACTCGGCCACCAGCATCGGGCTTTCGAAGGGAACGTAGCAGCGACTGCCGAACCTGGGAAGAAGTAGTGCACGGATTGCCGTCAACTTTCTCCACTCACAGGACAAAGCAGTACGGCAGTCCGTTCCGGCCCGCGTTCCTGGCGCCGACCGATGCGGCGTCCCTCGCCACGCCCCGCCGGGACACCCCCGCCCGCCACACGACACGCCGGGCACGCAGCCCGCCCGGCACACGCCCCAGCAGGCTCAGAACTTGGCCCCCTGGAGGCTCAGGACTTGGCGCGGGCGTGGTACGAGCGCCGGGTGTGCTCGGTGTGCTCGCGCATCAGTCGGGTGGCCAACTGCTCGTCGTGGGCGACGATCGCGGTGATCAGTTCGCGGTGCTCGCCCCAGGACTCATGGCCGCGCTGCCGGGCGATCGGCGTGTAGTACCAGCGCACCCGGCGGTCGACCCGGGCCGCCAGTTCGGCGAGGACCGCGTTGCCCGCGATCTCCATGATCTTGGCGTGGAAGCGGGCGTTCAGGGCGACGGCGGCGTCCACGTCGTCCTTGGCGACGGCCACCATTCCTTGGCCCTGGATCTCGTCCAGGGCCTCGATGTCGGCCTGGTCCGCGTGCAGCGCGGCGAGCCGCGCGGCTTCGGCCTCCAACAGCGTGCGAACGGTGAGGAGTTGGTCCGCCTCCTCCTCGGTCGGCTCGTGCACGAACGCACCCTGAGCCGGCCTGAGGTCGACCCACCCCTCGGTGTTCAGCCGCTGCAGCGCCTCACGCACCGGCTGCCGTGAGACGCCGAGGTGCGCGGCGAGCTCGCTCTCGACGAGGTGCTGGCCGGGCTGGAGGGCGCGGGTGGTGATGAGTTCGAGCAGCGCCTCGTAGACGCGGTCACGCAGCGGGCCGGGCCGTTCGAGCTTGGGCACCGCACCCTGCGGCAGTCCTGGCGACAACATCGGTCGGTCCCCCTCCTGGGCGACACCGGGCAACTGCACCCCGAACGCCACGCATCGATTGACGTATCGGCCGCCTGTAACCGGCCTTCCGCAGCCGACGACCTGTAGCCGGTCGACTGCGGGTGGTCGCCTGTAGCCGGTCGACTGTCGACTGTCTACAGCCGAGTATCAATTGTCTTTCGTCTACAGTCTACGGCGCACAGTAGCCAGAGCCGGTCGCGGTCGATCGGGTCACACTATGCCGCGCCCCACCCCCGCGAGCCCCATGAGCTGCCCGCAAGGCCCACCCCGACGACCGCGTACCGCCCCCGGCCGGCCCGCGTACCGCCCTCGGCCCGCCCCCGTTCACGGGCAGCGCACGACCTGTCCCGCGTACGACAGGTTGCCGCCGAAGCCGAACAGCAGCACCGGGTCCCCCGTGGAGACGGCGCCCTGCTCGACGAGCTTGGAGAAGGCCAGCGGGATGCTGGCGGCGGAGGTGTTACCCGATTCGGTGACGTCGCGCGCGACGACCGCGTTGACGGCGCCGATCTTCTGCGCGAGGGGTTCGATGATGCGCAGGTTCGCCTGGTGCAGGACGACGGCGGCGAGGTCCTCGGGAGTGAGTCCGGCCCGCTCGCAGGCCTGGCGTGCCAGGGGCGGCAGTTGGGTGGTGGCCCAGCGGTAGACGCTCTGCCCCTCCTGCGCGAACCGCGCCGGCTGCCCCTCGATCCGCACCGCGTTGCCCATCTCGGGCACCGAACCCCACAGCACGGGTGCGATGCCGGGCTCGACCCCGTCCGGACAGGTCTCGACCACGGCGGCGCCGGCTCCGTCGCCGACGAGCACGCAGGTGGTGCGGTCGGTCCAGTCGGCCACCTCGGACATCTTGTCGGCGCCGATCACCAGGGCACGGGTCGCGGCGCCCGCGCGGAGGGTGTGGTCGGCGGTGGCCAGCGCGTGGGTGAAGCCGGCGCAGACGACGTTGACGTCCATCGCGGCCGGCTGCGGGATGCCGAGCCGGGCGGCGACCCGGGCGGCCATGTTGGGCGAGCGGTCGATGGCCGTGGAGGTCGCGACCAGGACCAGGTCGATGTCGAGCGGCGTGAGGCCGGCCGACGCGAGCGCCTTGGCGGCGGCGTGCGCGGCCAGCTCGTCCACGGGCTCGTCGGGCCCGGCAATGTGGCGCGTGCGGATACCCACCCGGCTCCTGATCCACTCGTCACTGGTGTCGACCAGGCCCGCCAGGTCCTCGTTGGTGAGCACCTTGGCGGGCTGGTAGTGGCCGACGGCGGCGATGCGCGAGCCGTTCATTGGGGGGTCCCCCTCGTTGCCTTGGGTAGCGGGATCCTCCAGTCTGATCAGTGACTCGCGGGTACGAGGGCGCGTGAAGCGACAGGAAACCGGTTCCCTGGTTGTCGGCTTCCCCATAGCCCTCGGACGCCCGAGCAACCGCCGAACGCCCACCCGGCGAACATCCGCCCCGCAGTCACCCGCCCCACACGCCCCACCGGCCCCATCAGCACCCGCCCCACGGACACCCGCCGCACGGGCCTCCGCCGCACGGGCCTCCGCCCAACGGACACCGCTACCCGGTGAACAGTTGTGTCGCCTTCTGTACGAGTTCGTACAGCCCGTAGGCGAGCGGGGCCCCCACCCACAGCCAGGCGAGGGCGATCAGCGGCCGCCGGTCAGGCTGCGGACTCGGGCTGCTGTCGTTCGGCATCGGCGGCCTTCCTCTGGGCGGGGATGTGGTGGCGGGCGTGGACGGGACGGACGAGTTCGTTGGCGACGAAGCCGACGGCGAGCAGCCCGATCATGATGAACAGGGACAGGGTGTACAGCGACGAGCCGTGTTTTCCGGCGTCCTCCTGCCGGTCGGCGATCCAGTTGACGATCAGCGGGCCGAGCACGCCGGCCGTGGACCAGGCCGTGAGCAGCCGGCCGTGGATCGCGCCGACCTGGTAGGTCCCGAAGAGATCCTTGAGGTAGGCGGGGATCGTCGCGAAGCCGCCGCCGTAGAAGGAGAGGATCACCAGCGTGCACAGGACGAACAGGGGTTTCGACGAGTCGCCGATCAGCGCGATCAGCCCGTACATCAGGGCGCCGACGCCCAGGTAGACCCGGTAGACGTTCTTGCGTCCGATCAGGTCGGAGGTCGACGACCAGCCGATCCGGCCGGCCATGTTCGCCGCGGACAGCAGGGCGACGAAGCCGGCGGCCGCGGAGACCGAGACCGGGGTGGAGGTGTCACTGAAGAAGTCCTTGATCATCGGGGCGGCCTTCTCCAGGATGCCGATGCCGGCGGTCACGTTCATGCAGAGCACGACCCACAGGCACCAGAACTGCGGCGTCCGCACCGCGCTGCGCGCCGAGACCTGCACCCCGTCGACGGCGCTCGGCCCGCCCGCGACCGGCCGCTCGCCGCGCGGCACCCGCACCAGCAGGACGCCCAGCGTCATGAATACCGCATACGAAAGCCCGTGTACGAGAAACGCGAGCGCGATCCCGGAGCTGTCGGAGCCGAACGACTCCAGCATCTGCGCCGACCAGGGCGAGGCGATGAGCGCGCCGCCGCCGAAGCCCATGATGGCGATGCCGGTGGCCATGCCGGGGCGATCCGGGAACCACTTGATCAGTGTGGAGACGGGCGAGATGTAGCCGATGCCGAGACCGATTCCGCCGACGAAGCCGTAGCCGAGGACGATCAGCCAGTACTGCTCGGTGGCGGCGCCGAGCGCGGATATCAGGAAGCCGGACGAGAAGCAGACCAGGGCGACGGTCATCGCCCAGCGCGGCCCGTTGCGCTCCACCAGCGTGCCGCCGAAGGCCGCGGACAGGCCGAGCATGACGATGGCGAGCTGGAACGGAAGCGCGCTCTGCGTGCCGCTGAGGCCGAGCGCGGACTCCAGTGGCGGCTTGAACACGGACCACGCGTAGGCCTGGCCGATGGAGAGATGGACCGAGAGGGCGGCCGGCGGGACGAGCCAGCGGCTCCACCCGGGCGGTGCGACAGGGGGACTCATGAGTCCTGAACGGTAGGAAGCCGCGCGGGTGTTGAAAAGGCGGCGCGTCGACAGTTCTCGGTGAACGGTATGCGAGCTGCGCCGAACGGTCGGACCGACCGGTTTCCACCTGCCCCACCCGCCCCACTTGTCCCACTTGTCCCACGACCCTCAGCTCACCCCCAACTCATCTCCAACCCATCCCCAGCCAACTCCGAGCCCAGCCCCGGTCCGGCACCCGTTCACTCCCCGGCCTTGCGCGAACACTTGCCGCCACATCCTCCATACTGTAGACAATATTTCGTCGACAGATTTCGACAGTTCCTCGGTACCCTCGACCGAACGGAGCTCCCTCGCAATGAAAGTCGCAGTCCTCGGCGCCGGTGCGATCGGCGCCTACGTCGGAGCGGCGCTCCACCGCGCCGGCGCCGACGTGCATCTCGTCGCCCGTGGACCGCATCTCGCGGCCATGAGGCGGGACGGGGTGCGGGTGCTCAGTCCGCGCGGTGACTTCACCGCCCGCGCCCACACCACCGACGACCCGGCCGAGATCGGCCCGGCCGACTTCGTCCTCCTCGGCCTCAAGGCCAACTCGTACGCGGCGTGCGGGCCGCTGATCGAGCCCCTGCTGCACAACTCCACCACCGTGGTCGCCGCCCAGAACGGCATCCCCTGGTGGTACTTCCACCGGCACGGCGGCCCCTACGACGGGCGGCGCGTCGAGAGCGTGGACCCCGGCGGTGCGGTCAGTGCGGTGCTCGCGCCCGAACGGGCCGTCGGCTGTGTGGTCTACGCGGCGACCGAGCTCGAAGGGCCGGGCGTCGTACGGCACTTGGAGGGCACCCGGTTCTCGATCGGCGAGCCCGACCGCAGTGTCTCGACGCGCTGTCTGGCCCTCAGCGAGGCCATGCGGGCGGGCGGGCTGAAGTGCCCGGTGGAACCGGACCTGCGTAACGACATCTGGCTCAAGCTGCTGGGCAACATCTCCTTCAACCCGATCAGCGCGCTGGCTCGCGCGACCATGCGGCAGATGTGCCTGCACGGCGGCACCCGCCAGGTCATCGAGACGATGATGCGCGAGACGCTCACAGTCGCCGAGACGCTCGGCTGCGAGGTGGGCGTCTCCATCGAACGCCGGCTCGCGGGCGCCGAGCGGGTCGGCGACCACCGCACCTCCACGCTCCAGGACCTGGAGCGCGGCAAGCCGCTCGAACTCGACGTACTCCTCGCGGCCGTCGTCGAGTTGGCGGGGATCACCGGCGTGCACGGTGCCCACCCTGCGCACCGTGCACGCCATCTCGGACCTGCTCGCGCTGAGGAGTGCCGCATGAGGAAACACGAACCGAGGAAACACGAACCGCAGACCTACACCCGGCTCACGCATCCGCTCGTCAGGGACTCCCGGGACGAGCCGTTCCGGCAGGCGACCTGGGAAGAGGCGCTGGAGCGCGCCGCCCGTGGTCTGGCGGCGGCGCGCGGCGCGTTCGGCATGTTCTCGTGCGCCCGCGCGACCAACGAGATGAACTACGTGGCACAGAAGTTCGCCCGGGTCGTCATGGGCACCAACAACGTCGACTCCTGCAACCGCACTTGTCACGCGCCGAGTGTCGCGGGCCTGTCGGCCGCCTTCGGCTCCGGTGGCGGGACGTCGTCGTACGAGGAGATCGAGCACACCGACGTCATCGTGATGTGGGGCTCCAACGCCCGTTTCGCGCATCCGATCTTCTTCCAGCACGCGTTGAAGGGGATCAGGAACGGCGCCCGGATGTACGCGGTCGATCCACGGCGTACGAGTACCGCCGAGTGGGCCGAGAGCTGGCTCGGCCTCAACGTCGGCACGGACATCCCGATGGCGCACGCGATCGGCCGCGAGATCATCCACGCGGGCCTGGTCAACGAGGCGTTCGTCGGGCGGGCGACGAGCGGCTTCGAGGAGTACCAACAGCTCGTGGAGTCCTGGACGTTGTCGCTCGCCCAGAAGGTGACGGGCGTACCGGCCGCCGCCATAAGGGAGTTGGCGCACGCCTACGCCCGCGCCGAGCGCGCCCAGTTGTGCTGGACGCTCGGCATCACCGAGCACCACAACGGCACGGACAACGTGCGTGCGCTCATCAACCTGTCCCTGCTGACCGGACATGTGGGCCGCTACGGCTCCGGCCTCCAGCCTCTGCGCGGCCAGAACAACGTGCAGGGCGGCGGCGACATGGGCGCCATCCCCAACCGCCTCCCCGGCTTCCAGGACATACTCGACCCGCAGGCGCGGCTGAGGTTCGAGTCTGCCTGGGACACCGTCATCGAGCCGCACTACGGGCTGAACCTGACGGAGATGTTCGAGGCGATGGAGGAGGGCGCGCTCAAGGCCGTCTACTGCATCGGCGAGAACCCGGCGCAGTCGGAGGCGGACAGCGAGCAGGCGGTACGACGGCTGCGAGCCCTCGACTTCTTCGTCGTCCAGGACATATTCCTCACGAAGACGGCCCAGTTGGCGGACGTCGTCCTGCCCGCGACCGTCGGCTGGGCGGAGACGGACGGCACAACCACCAACAGCGAGCGGCGAGTTCAGCGGGTGCGGCGCGCCGTCACACCGCCCGGTGAGGCGCGCGAGGACATCGACATCCTCTGCGACCTGGCGGGACGCCTCGGTCACCAGTGGAAGTACGCCGACTCCGAGGCCGTCTGGAACGAGCTCAGGTCGGTGTCGCCGGACCACTACGGGATGACGTACGCACGCCTGGAGGAGCACCAGGGCATCCAGTGGCCGTGCCCGAGCACCGACGGGCTCGAACCGACCTATCTGCACGGCCGGTTGTGGGAGTCGGACCCGGGGCGGCGGGGGCCGCGCGCGCCGTTCGGGCTGGTCCAGCACGATCCGCCGGTCGACCTCACGGACGAGGAGTACCCGATCCGGCTGACGACCGGGCGGCGGCTCGACTCGTACAACACCGGTGTGCAGAGCGGGAGTTTCGCTTCTCCGCTGCGGCGCGGCGAGTACGTCGAACTGTGCCCGGAGGACGCCGAGCGCTACGGGGTCGCGGTCGGCGAGGAGGTGCGGGTGTCGTCGCGGCGCGGTTCGGTCGTCGCGCCGGTGTGGGTCGACATCGGTCTGCGTCCCGGGCTCGCCTTCATGACCATGCACTTTCCCGACGAGGTGGACACCAACCAGCTGACGATCGAGGCCAATTGCCCGATCGCGGGGACGGCGGAGTTCAAGGCGTCGGCGATCCGGATCGAGAGACTTCCCGTGGCGACCATCGTGAGGTGACGCGAGTGGACCTGCACTTCGGCGACAGTAAACCCACGGACGACGAACGGACGGCCGTGGACGCCCTGTTGGGGCTCCCGGAGTCCTCCTGGGAGGGTGCCGACCGCTCCGACGCGGACCTGAGGTGGGCACGCGGCGGTCGCGCCGCCCGGGACCGCCGCGACCTGCTGTTGCCGGGGCTGCACGCCATCAACGACCGGATCGGCTGGATCAGTGAGACTCCGCCAAGCTCGTTTCCGCAGTTCAGTGGGGCTGGTGTGATGCGCGGGTGAGGTCCTCGCGCTGACAGGTGGGGTGATCGTTAGCACGAGATCGTCCGGCGCGGGCGTTCTCGCGGGTTTTGGCGTGAGGTTCGGGGCTGCCGCGTAGGTTCCGCGTCGGGAGGGATGTTCATGACAGACGTGCTGACGTGGACGATCGGGCGGCGGCTTGAGCTGGCGAAACGTGCTGAGCTGCTGCGTAAGGAGCTGGGCGAACTCGAGCTGGAGGTGGCCCGGTTGGAGGCCGCTGAGGTGGTGTTCGGGCAGTGGGCCGAGGCCACCGACGGTGGACGGCGACCGTCGGGCATCGTGTCGCCGGAGCCGGAGCCGGAGCCGGAGCCGGAGCCGGAGCCGGAGCCGGAGCCGGTCGCTGTGACGGTGGGCCCGGGTGCGGGCGGGATGCGGGTGGTGCCCGATCGTGTCGAGGGGATGGGGCTTCAGGCCCTGACCTCGGAATACCGTCGGATCATGGAGATCGTGGCCGGGGCGGACGGTCCGGTGATGGCCAAGGACGTTGCCGTCGGACTGGGCCGGGAGACGACGCCGGGGAAGATCGAGCCGGTCCGGGGTCAGCTGCGCAAACTCTCCGACCGGGGCTGGCTCGTCCGCACCGCATCGGGCCGCTACCGACCATGCTGACCAGCGGTGTTGGCGGCCGGACGGGCCGATTCCTGCCGTAACGCGAGGGCCCCCGGCGGGAGTTGGTTGATGTGTGACGAAAAACCAGCCCGCCGAGGGCGCTCAGGATGTTGTCTACCAGGTCCGCCTCCCGCTGTCGAAGCGGACCATCGACCTCGTCGCCGGCCTGATACGCCGGCGCCGGAACCAGATGCGCTCGCCCTGGCGCAAGGCCGAACCCGGTAAGCAGGCCGTCATCGTGCTCGCCGTCCTGCGTCACGACCAGCGCCTGGCCGACATGGCCGGCGGCAACGGTGTCGGGGAGTCCACCGTCCGCCGATGGGTGACGGAAGTCGTCAAGTTGTTGGCCGCCCGCGCCCCGCGCCTGGACCGGGCGCTGAAGAAGATCGCCCGCAGCGGCGGGGTCGTGGTCCTCCTCGACGGCACCCTGATCCGCACCCACCGCCGCACCGGGAAGGACGACCGGAAGAACTACTCTGGCAAGCACAAGGCCCATGGCCTGCTGTTTCTCGCACTGACCGATGAGAAGGGCAACCTGATCTGGATCTCCGCGGCCAAGCCCGGCCGGTCCAGCGAGATCACCACCGCCCGCCACAACAAGATCACCGAACACCTGCGGGAAGCCGGCCTCGGCGCCCTGGCCGACCTCGGCTTCGTCGGCCTCGACGACAAACCCGACGACGACCCGGTGATCATCACCGGCCGCAAGGCCACCCGCAACCACAAGCTGACCGCCGCCGAGAAGGAAGCGAACCGCCTGGTCAGCCGCGAACGCGCCGCAGGCGAACACGGCTTCGCGAACCTCAAGAACTGGCGGATCCTGACCAAGCTCCGCACCGACACCCGGCAGGCCACCACGCTCCTGCGAGCCCTGCTCGTCCTGGCGAACAGCGAAGTGCAGCGGTAACGAGACAGGGCGGACGATCTCGCCCCGATGATCACGCCACCTGCCAGCGTGAGGGCCTCACCGGCGGCTCACACCAGCCCCACTGAACTGCGGAAACGAACTTGGCGGAGGCTCAGTGAGGGCGCCCTCGACTACCTGTGCCGACGGCTGACCGTGCCGCCGGCGGAGGCGTACGGCGTCGCCACCTTCTACGCGAGGTTCTCGGTGAAGCCCCGGCCCGCAACCGTGCTCCACGTGTGCACGGACCTCGCGTGCGCCGCCGCCGGGGCGTCCGCACTGTGCGCGGGCGTCGAGGCCGGGCTCGGACCCGGCAGCGGTGTGCGCGTCGAGCGGAGCCCCTGTCTGGGCCTGTGCGAACGGGCTCCGGCGGCGCTCGCGATCAGGGCGGGCGACCCGGTGCGTACGGCTGTGTCGGCGCCGACGACCGTGGCGGCGGCCGTACTCGCGGCGAGCGCGCCCGACTCGGCCCCCGAGGAGCCGCCGGCGGCGAGGGCGGCGCCCCAGACCGCGCCCCGGACCGCACCGAAGGCCGTGCCCCAGGCCGGGGACCAGACCGCACCCCGGACCGCACCGAAGGCCGTGCCCCAGGCCGGGGACCAGACCGCACCCCGGACCGCACCGAAGGCCGTGCCCCAGGCCGGGGACCAGACCGCACCCCGGACCGCGCCGAAGGCCGTGCCCCAGGCCGGCGGCCAGACAGCGCCCCGGACCGGGGACCAGACAGCGCCGCAGGCCGGACCACAAGCCGGGGGCCAGGCCACACCGCAAGCCGCGCCCCAACCCAGGGATCCGTCGCTGATCCTGTTGAGCCGGGTCGGTGCGGTGGATCCGTCGTCGCTCGACGACTACCGCGCCCACGGCGGCTACTCGGCCCTGCGCCGGGCCTTCGCGCTCGGCCCCGCCGGAGTCATCCGCGAGGTCGCCGACTCCGGCCTGGTCGGGCGCGGCGGCGCCGCCTTCCCCACCGGCCGCAAGTGGCAGGCCACGGCGTCCCAGCCCGACCACCCGCACTACCTGGTGTGCAACGCGGACGAGTCCGAGCCGGGCACGTTCAAGGACCGGGTGCTCATGGAGGGCGACCCGTACGCGCTGGTGGAGGCGATGACGATCGCGGCGTATGCGGTCGGCGCGCACAAGGGATACCTGTATCTCCGTGGCGAGTATCCGCGTGCGATACACCGCATGCAATATGCGGTCGACCGTGTACGTGAGCGCGGGCTGCTGGGCGACGACATTCTCGGCCAGGGCTTCGCCTTCGACCTGGAGATCCGGCGGGGCGCGGGCGCGTACATCTGCGGCGAGGAGACCGCCCTGTTCAACTCCATCGAGGGGTACCGGGGCGAGCCGCGTTCGAAGCCGCCGTTCCCGGTGGAAAAGGGCCTGTTCGGCAGGCCCACCGTCGAGAACAACGTCGAGACGCTGGTCAACGTCCTGCCGATCCTCACCATGGGCGCACCGGCCTACGCGGCGATCGGCACCGGGCGGTCCACCGGACCGAAGCTGTTCTGCGTGTCGGGCAGTGTGGAGCGCCCCGGCGTCTACGAGCTGCCCTTCGGCGCCACGCTCGGCGAGCTGCTCACCCTCGCGGGGGTGCGCGAAGGCCTGCGGGCGGTACTCCTCGGCGGCGCGGCCGGCGGCTTCGTACGACCCGACGAACTCGACGTCCCGCTGACCTTCGAGGGCACCCGGGAGGCGGGCACCACGCTCGGTTCGGGGGTCGTCATGGCGTTCGACGACGCCGTCCCGCTGCCCCGACTGCTGTTGCGGATCGCGGAGTTCTTCCGCGACGAGTCGTGCGGGCAGTGCGTGCCCTGCCGGGTCGGGACCGTGCGGCAGGAGGAGGCGTTGCACCGGATCGTGGAACGGACCGGGGCCGCCGCGGCCGACGATGTCGCCCTGCTCCGGGAGGTCGGCCGGGCCATGCGGGACGCCTCGATCTGCGGTCTCGGGCAGACCGCGTGGAACGCCGTGGAATCCGCCATCGACCGTCTGGGGGCGTACGAATGACCGTGACACCGCTGGGGATCCCGCGCCGGCTGCTGGAGTTCACGATCGACGGCGAGCCGGCCCGGGTGCCGGAGGGCTCGACGATCCTCGACGCCTGCCGGGCGGCCGGGAAGGACGTCCCGACCCTCTGCCAGGGCGACACGCTGCGGCCGAAGAACGCCTGCCGGGTGTGCGTCGTGGAGGTCGAGGGCGCACGCACCCTCGTCCCCGCCTGCTCCCGCAAGGCCGAACCGGGCATGGCGGTGAAGACGGACACCGAGCGCGCCCGGCACAGCCGCAAGATCGTCCTCGAACTGCTCGCGTCCTCGGTCGACCTGTCCACGACGCCACTGGTCGCGGAATGGATCAAGGAGTACGAGGCGAAGCCGGACCGCTTCGGCCCGGACGCGGCCCGGCTCGACGACGAACCGAAGATCGACAACGATCTCTACGTCCGCGACTACGACAAGTGCATCCTCTGTTACAAGTGCGTGGACGCCTGCGGTGACCAGTGGCAGAACACCTTCGCGATCTCCGTCGCGGGACGCGGTTTCGACGCCCGGATCGCCGTCGAGCAGGACGCTCCGCTGACCGACTCGGCGTGCGTGTACTGCGGGAACTGCATCGAGGTGTGCCCGACGGGGGCGCTGTCGTTCAAGTCCGAGTTCGACCGGCGCGCGGCCGGGAACTGGGACGAATCGGCGCAGACGCGGACCACGACCGTCTGCGCCTACTGCGGAGTGGGCTGCAACCTCACCCTGCACGTGCAGGACAATGAGATCGTGAAGGTCACCTCACCGCACGACAACCCGGTGACCCACGGCAATCTCTGCATCAAGGGCCGCTTCGGCTACCAGCACGTACAGAACCGAGGCTGATCAGGACATGGGACGAGTCACCGAACGACGCAAAGTGATCCGCATCAGGGACGGAGTGGTCTCCACCCGGCCGGACACCCTCGTCGCCGAGGAACCACTGGAGATCCGGCTCAACGGCAAGCCGCTCGCCATCACCATGCGCACGCCCGGCGACGACTTCGCGCTGGCCGCCGGCTTCCTGGTCAGCGAAGGTGTACTGGCCACCGCATCCGATCTACTGAATATCGTCTACTGTGCGGGCGCGACGGTCGACGGGTCGAACACCTACAACGTGGTCGACGTCCGGACGGCCCCCGGCCTGCCGATCCCCGACATCACCCTCGAGCGGAACGTCTACACCACCTCCTCCTGCGGCCTGTGCGGCAAGGCGAGCCTGGACGCGGTCCGTACGACGACCCGCTGGCCGATCGCCGACACTCCCCCCCTCCGTATCGAGCCCGAGCTGCTCGCGAGCCTCCCCGACCGGCTGCGCGCGGCGCAGCGGGTGTTCGACCGGACCGGGGGGCTCCACGCCGCGGCCCTGTTCTCCGAGGACGGCGAGCTGCTCGACGTCCGGGAGGACGTGGGCCGGCACAACGCGGTCGACAAGCTGGTCGGCCGGGCCCTGCAGAACGGGGACCTGCCTCTGTCGCGGACGATCCTGCTGGTCTCGGGCCGGGCTTCGTTCGAGCTGGCGCAGAAGGCCGTGATGGCGGGCCTCCCGCTGCTCGCGGCGGTCTCCGCGCCGTCCTCCCTGGCCGTGGACCTGGCCACGGAGACCGGGCTGACGCTGGTGGGCTTCCTGCGGGGCAGTTCCATGAACGTGTACGCGGGTGAGAACCGCATCACCCTGCGGACCGCGGCCGCTCAGGGCTGATCCGGTTCCCCGCTGCACGGCGGCGGGGCCCCGACCGGCGGGGAGCGCCCCCTGCGCCGCAGGGGTCCCGCCTCGGCCCACCCCCTCTTCCAGCCCGTCTGCCCTGTCTCAGCCGCTCGTGAACCGCACCTCGGCCGCACGGGCCACCGTCCCCAGCCGGGGGAAGTCCAGTTTCACCGACGCCTCGTGTTCGGCTTCGGTGAGGGCGGACATCGCGTCCTCGACGAAGACCAGGTCGTAGCCGAGGTCGCCGGCGGCGCGTGCGGTGGACTCGACGCCGAGGTTGGTGGCGATGCCGCCGAACACGAGGGTGCTGACGCCGAGTTCGCGGAGACGGTCGTCGAGGCCGGTGCCCTGGAAGGCTCCGATCGTGCGCTTGACGATCTCCAAGTCGCCGTCCTGGAGCAGTTTTTGGACCAGCCCGCTGCCGGGCGGCTGCTCGGCGATGCCGGGGCGCTCGACGCGGACCAGGACGACGAGGGCGCCGGCCGAGCGGAACTCCGCCGCCAACTCCTCGGCGACGGCGAGCACTTCGGTGCCCTTGCGGGGTGCCAGAGGCAGGGCGACGATGCGGTCCATCAGGTCGACGAGGACAAGGGCGGTGTGCGCGGGGTCGAGCGCGAGAGCTGCGGTCATGACGGAACGTTATCCGCCGTCAGCCGTCCGTGCCGGAAATCCGGCCACCGACCACCTCACGCGCCACACCACGCCACATCACGCCACATCACGCCACATCACGCCACATCACGCCACATCACGCCACAGCCGGTGCCCTCTCCTCGGCCCGCTCGCGCGACGGCTCCAGCGGATCGCGCGCCCGGCGTTTGGCGATGATCGCGCACACCATGAGCTGCATCTGGTGGAAGAGCATCAGCGGCAGTACGGCGAGGGAGGCGTGCGCGCCGAACAGGACGCTCGCCATGGGCAGTCCGGCGGCGAGGGACTTCTTGGAGCCGGCGAACTGGATGGCGATGCGGTCCTCCCGGTTGAACCGCAGCGCCTTGCCGCCGTACCACGTCAGGGCGAGCATCACCGCGAGCAGGACGGCCTCGACGACGAGCAGTCCACCCAGCCGTGCGGCGCTGACCTGGTGCCAGATGCCCTGGACCATGCCCTCGCTGAACGCGGTGTAGACGACGAGGAGAATCGAGCCGCGGTCGACGAGTCCGAGCACCTTCTTGTGCCGGGTGACGAACCCGCCGATCCAGTGGCGCAGCAACTGCCCCGCGAGGAACGGTACGAGCAGTTGCAGCACGATCTGGACGAGCGAGTCGGCGGAGAAGCCGCCGCCGCCGCTGCCGAGCAGGGCGGCCGCCAGCAGTGGGGTGACGACGATGCCGACGAGGGAGGAGAAGGAGCCCGCGCAGATCGCGGCGGGCACGTTGCCACGGGCCATGGAGGTGAAGGCGATCGACGACTGGATGGTCGACGGGACGAGGGTGAGGAAGAGCAGCCCCTGGTAGAGCGGGTGGGTGAGGAAGACCGGGACGAGGCCGCGTGCGGCCAGACCCAGCAGCGGAAGGACGACGAAAGTGCAGGCCAGGACGGTCACGTGGAGTCGCCAGTGCTTCAGTCCGTCCAGCGCCTCACGGGTGGACAGGCGGGCGCCGTACAGGAGGAAGAGGAAGGCGATCGCGGCCGTGGAGGCGCCGGAGGCCACGTCGGCGGCGGCGGCGCGCGCCGGGAAGAGTGCCGCGAGCCCGACGGTCCCGAGCAACAGCAGGATGTAGGGGTCGACCGGCATCCAACTCGGCCAGTGCAGGCGTTTCACGGTGCTCCACGTGCGGTTCGATGGGCTCGATGGGCTCGATACATGCGGTTCGACGGGTTCGCTACCGCGGTTCGACGGGTTCGACGGGCTTGCGTCAGGGCCCGGAGGGCCCCTCTCCATGGTCCCCTTCCGGACCGTGATCGGGAATCCCGTACACCGCACTCACTGTCATCACGTGATGCGATAACCAACCCCCTCAGGGGCTACTGTGACGGGTGTGTACGAGCCATCCCATCTGCGCACCTTCCTCGCCGTCGCCCAGACGCTGAGTTTCACGCAGGCCGCGCGGCGGCTCGGGCTGCGGCAGTCCACCGTCAGCCAGCACGTGCGGCGTCTGGAGGACGCGACCGGGCGGACGCTGTTCACCCGGGACACGCACTCCGTGGAGCTCACGGAGGACGGCGAGGCGATGCTCGGGTTCGCGCGCCGGATCCTGGACGTCCACGAACAGGCCGCGGCCTTCTTCACCGGCACCCGGCTGCGCGGCCGGCTGCGCTTCGGCGCCTCGGAGGACTTCGTACTGACCCGGCTGCCGGAGATCCTGGAGGGCTTCCGCTACGACCATCCCGAGGTCGACCTGGAACTGACGGTGGAGCTGTCGGGCACCCTGCACGAGCAACTGGCCGCCGGGAAGCTGGACCTGGTGCTGGCCAAGCGGCGCCCCGAGGATCCGCGGGGCGAGCTGGTGTGGCACGACGGGCTGGTGTGGATCGGCGCGGAGCGGCTGCGTCTGGACGCCGACCGTCCGGTTCCGCTCATCGTGTTCCCGCCGCCGGGCATCACCCGCGCGCTGGCCCTGGAGGCGCTGGAACGGCAGGGCCGGGACTGGCGGATCGTGTGCACGAGCGGCAGCCTCAGCGGCCTCATCGCGGCGGCCCGGGCGGGCCTGGGCGTCATGGCGCACTCACGGGGCCTGATCCCGCCGGGCCTGGTACGGATCCCGGACCGGGCGGGGTTGCCCGAACTGGGGCGGGTCGACTTCGTCCTGGTGCACGGACGCCGGCGGACGTCGGCCCAGGGCGCCGCGGACGCCCTGGCGGCGGCGATCCTGGCGGGCGGCGACCGACTGCACCGACGTCCGACGACGGGCTGAACGCCCAGACAGGAGACGGCGGGCAAAGTAAGCGATACGGGCAGATTCGGTGGAGATTACGGTACCGAAACTTACTCAACCGTCAGCTTTCTGTCCGCCCCTTCCCCATGTGCGCCCGTTTCCCCGCCCTGACCAGCACAGACGAGGACGTCGCTCGCTCTGCTCCCCTCTCCCACCCCGTTCCCACCTCATCGCCGGGTGGGGTAGCTTTCACGGCGCTGTACGGGCATGAGAATCGGCCATTTCGAAGCCAGAAGCGGAAGCGGGGTGCTGGGTTTGCGCGAGTTCACCAACCCTCCGTTGGCGTTGGCACCGCCGGTCGGCGGTCTGGCCGACGTCGTCTTCCAGCACGCGCAGGACGACCCGCGGTACATCGCCCTCGGCCGCAAGGACGAGCGGGGCGCATGGCGGGACGTCACCGCCGCCGAGTTCCGCGACGAGGTCCTCGCCCTCGCCAAGGGCCTGCTCGCCCAGGGCATCCGCTTCGGCGACCGCGTCGCGATCATGTGCCGCACCCGCTACGAGTGGACGCTCTTCGACTTCGCCCTGTGGACGATCGGCGCCCAGGTGGTGCCGGTCTACCCGACCTCGTCCGCCGAGCAGTGCTTCTGGATGCTCTACGACGCCGAGTGCACGGCCGCGGTCGTCGAGCACGAGGACCACGCGATGACGATCGCCACCGTCATCGACCGCCTCCCCCGGTTGCGGCAACTGTGGCAGGTGGACTCGGGCTGTGTGCAGGAGCTGTACGACGCCGGCGCGGCCATCGAGGACGACGTCGTCCACCGGCACCGGCAGGCGGTCACTCCCGGCTCGACCGCGACGATCATCTACACGTCCGGTACGACGGGCCGGCCCAAGGGCTGTGTCATCTCCCACCGGAACTTCATGTTCGAGGCGGACACCGTCATCGAGCGCTGGGAGCCGGTGTTCCACTCCAAGAAGGGCGACGAGGCGGCGACCCTGCTGTTCCTGCCGCTCGCGCACGTCTTCGGGCGGATGGTGCAGATCGCCGCGATCCGCGGCAAGGTCCGCTTCGGCCACCAGCCCCAGTTGCACGCGTCCGCGCTGCTTCCCGACCTGGCCCTCTTCAGACCGACGTTCTTCCTGGCCGTGCCGTACATCTTCGAGAAGGTCTTCAACGCGGCCCGCCGCAAGGCCGAGCGGGAGGGCAGGGCGGGGCCGTTCGAGAAGGCCGTCGACGTGGCCGTCACCTACGCGGAGGCCGTCGAGGCGAACGCGTGGGGCATCGGCCCCGGCCCCTCGGCGGGCCTGCGCATGCAGCACCAGTTGTTCGAGAAGCTCGTCTACTCCAAGGTGCGCGCGGCCATGGGCGGCCGCGTCCGGCACGCCATGTCCGGCGGCTCGGCCATGGACCGCAGGCTCGGCCTGTTCTTCGCCGGCGCGGGTGTGCAGATCTACGAGGGCTACGGCCTCACCGAGACGACGGCGGCCGCGACCGCCAACCCGCCCGGACGCACCCGCTACGGCACCGTCGGCCAGGCCATCCCCGGGATGACCGTGCACATCGCGGACGACGGCGAGATCTGGCTGCGCGGGGACAACGTTTTCCGGGGTTACCTGAACAACCCCAAGGCGACGGACGAGACCCTGCACGACGGCTGGCTGGCCACCGGCGACCTGGGTTCACTCGACGAGGACGGCTACCTCACGATCACCGGCCGCAAGAAGGAGATCCTGGTCACCTCCGGCGGCAAGAGCGTCTCGCCGGGGCAGTTGGAGGAGCGGGTGCGCGACCATCCGCTGGTCAACCAGTGCATCCTCGTGGGCAACGACCGGCCGTTCGTGGCCGCCCTGGTCACCCTCGACCAGGAGGCCGTCGAGCACTGGCTGCAGATGTGCGACAAACCGCGGTTGCCCGCCGTCGAGCTGGTGCGCGATCCGGACCTGGAGGCGGAGGTGCGCCGGGCCGTCGTAGCGGCGAACACCCTGGTCTCGCAGGCCGAGCAGATCCGCACCTTCCGCATCCTCGCCCAGCCGTTCACCGAGGAGCACGGACTGCTGACCCCGTCGCTGAAGCTGAAACGCAAGGCGATCGAAAACGCCTACGCGAAGGAAGTCGACGCGCTGTACGGCACCTAGGGGTCGCACTGTACGGCCTCCAGGGTTTCCTCCGGGTGTGAACGGGGTTGCGGCGGGCACCCGGGGAGGAATGACAATGAAGAGGTCAGAAATGAAGGGGTCAGGAATGCATCACCCATCGTGATCGTTGACGATGGGAGTACCACTTTGACGGACAACCGAAGGATCAAGAGCTCGTGAGCAGCAAGGTCCCCCCGATCATCCTCAACAACGGTGTGGAGATGCCCCAGCTGGGCTTCGGCGTCTGGCAGGTGCCGGACGACGAGGCGGAGCGCGCGGTCGCCACCGCCCTGGAGGCCGGGTACCGCAGCATCGACACAGCGGCGATCTACGGCAACGAGGAGGGCACCGGCAAGGCCATCGCCTCCTCCGGCGTGCCCCGCAAGGACATCTTCGTCACCACCAAGCTCTGGAACGGCGACCAGGGGTACGACGCGACACTCCGCGCCTTCGACACCTCCCTGGAGAAGCTCGGCCTGGACCACGTGGACCTGTATCTCATCCACTGGCCGCTGCCCGCCCGCGACAAGTACGTCGACACGTACAAGGCGTTCGAGAAGCTCCTCGCGGACGGCCGGGCACGGGCCATCGGCGTGTCCAACTTCCTGCCGGAGCACCTGGAGCGGCTGATCGGCGAGACGTCGGTCATCCCGGCGGTCAACCAGATCGAGCTGCACCCGCACCTGCAGCAGCACGCCTCCCGCGAGATCCACGCGCAGCAGGGAATCGCCACCGAGGCCTGGTCCCCGCTCGGCCAGGGCAAGGGCCTCCTCGAGGTCCCGGCGATCGTGGCGATCGGCCAGAAGCACAACCGCACCCCGGCCCAGGTCGTGCTGCGCTGGCACCTCCAGCTCGGCAACGTCGTGATCCCGAAGTCCGTGACGCCGTCGCGGATCAAGGAGAACATCGAGGTGTTCGACTTCAGCCTGGACACCGAGGACCTGGCGGCGATCAGCGCGCTGAACGAGGACCGGCGCATCGGCCCGGACCCGGGCACGTTCGACATGGGCTGAGCTCCGAAGGGCCGAACGAACGGCTGAACTCACCCGCACGCGTCGAGGGCGCCCCCAGATGGGGGCGTCCTCGACGCGTCGGACGGGCTGTTGGGACGGGCTCGTCTGCCGGGCTTGTCCGTCGGGCTTGTCCGTCGGGCTTGTCCGTCGGGCTCGTGCATCGGGCTCGTGCATCGGGCTCGTGCATCGGGCTCGTGCATCGGGCTCGTGCGTCGGGCTCGTGCGTCGGGCTCGTGCGTCGGGCTCGTCTGCCGGGCTCGTCTGCCGGGCTCGTCTGCCGGGCCGCTCGATGGGCCGTACGTCGACATCGAGCGCTGTCCAAGTGAAGCTCCGTCAGGCCGGCTTGACCGCCGTGTGCACCGTGTGGGCGGCCAGCACGAAGACGTCCTGCCGACGGTGCAGGCCCGCCTCGTCCTGCGGGTCGAGCAGCCGGTCCAGGACGGTGCGGTCGTCGGGGTCCAGGGTGTCGCCGAAGACGTCGCGCAGCCGGGACAGGGACGCGGCGATGTAGTCACGGGCCCGGTCGGAGGCGGGGGCAGGCAGGTCGAGGAGGAAGCTGCGGGTGCGGGCGTGCTTCAGTCCGGCCGCGCCGAGCAGCGCCGCCCAGTCCTCGGTCTCGGCCAGTGAGCCGGGCAGGTCGTCCCGCATCCGCGCGAACCACTCCTCCTGCAGCGCGTCGAGCCGCGCCTCCAGGCCGGGCCGCCCGAAGCCGAGGTCGCGCGGCAGGAAGCGGGACGGCAGACCGCCCTCCATGATCGCCACGGTTCCGCCGGGTGCGAGACGCTGCGCGAAGGCGGTCAGGGCGGCGCGCTGGTCGCCCAGGTGATGCAGGCTGCGGCCGGCCCACAGCAGGTCGACGGGGTAGTCCAACTCGCCGAGTACGCCGGGGAGTTCACCGGCCAGGGTGCCGAATCGGTCGCCGTACCCGAGTCGCTCGGCGCGCTGTTGAGCCCGTTCCAGGAGCGGCGCGGAGCCGTCGACCGCCATGACCCGCGCCCCGGGGAACGTCTCGGCGAACAGACAGGAGATGACGCCGGGTCCACTGCCCGCGTCCACGATCAGCCCCGGCTCGGTCACCTCCTTGCCGAGCCAGGACAGGGCCCGCTCGTACAGGGGCGCGAACAGTTCGGCCTGCGCCTCCAGGTGCGGGGCCATCTCGGCCCAGTCGATGTCGGTGGCGTGGCCGTGGTTGTGGAGGTGGCCGTGGGTGTGGGGGTGCTCGTCGCCGTGGGATTCGTGCGGGGGATGCGGGGGGTGCGCCATGGTCGTCAGCCTCTCGTCCGGTGTGCCGTCAGCGTGCTCCGACGCACCGGGCGAGGTCCACTCATGTTGCCGGGACGGCAAAAAACAGGATGCGGACGGCAAGTCCGTTCGCCGAGGATGGCCACTGCTTCCGGCCGCCCCCTATGAGCTGGAGCGGCCGGACGGGAACTACTCGGCGGTGGAGTCGGCGATCCGCCGGGATCTGGCCCAGGAGGGCTGACCGACCCCGACGGATCACCGTCACCTCAGCTCACCGCTACTGTCCACTGCCTACAGCGGCGGGTACGCGTTCTGCATCAACTGCTGGAACTGCGCCGAGAACCAGTGCCCGGACAGCGGGGCGTTCGCCAGTGCGCCCGACATGCTGTTGCCGTTACGGGCGTTGCCCGTGTACGTCGGGTCGCACATCTGGTCGAAGCCCTTGCCCTCGTCGTTCGGGATGGCGCTGCTGGCTCCGTCGGACTCACCCGGCGGCTTCATCCACACGTACGCGTCGATCCCGGCGGCCGGAGCCGCCTGCGGGCGCTCGCCGAGGCCGGCGCCGGACTGGTTGCACCAGTTGCCGACGTGGATACGACGGTCGTAACGGCCGCCGTTGACATAGGTGTCCACGCTGGTCGTCGCCCCCGGGCCGGTGGGCCGGGCGGTGCCGCCCCAGCCGTTGCGGGAGGTGTCGATCAGCATGCCGATGCCCGACCGGAAGCCGGCGGAGACCAACTGGGTGCGGAAGCCCTGTGCGTACGACTGCTCGTCGACGTACCGGTTCCAGTCCACCCACTTCGACTCGCGGACCGACTTGCCGGCCACCGAGTCGTTGATCGTGTAGTTGTTCTCCTTCAGGGCGCTGTAGTTCGCCGTGTTGGTGATGAAGCCGTGCACGTCGTCCACCGTCGCCCCTTCGGCGGTGGCGGCCTGGTAGAAGAGCTGGGCGGAGGGGGCGAAGTTGTCGTCCCAGCCGAGCCAGCCGTGGTGACCGGCGTCGATGTAGTTGTAGACGTTGGGGATCTCGCCGAGCTTGTTCAGCGCGTAGCCGACGCCCTTCACGTAGTTGCCGTTGGCCTTCATGGTGTCGCAGGCCGCGGTGGCGGTGGGCCGGCTGCCGGTGTTGGTGACGAGGTTCGGCAGCGAGTCGATCTCGATGGTGGTGACGATCCGCAGACCGGCGTACTTGCTGTCCGCGAGGATCGTCGCGATCGGGTCGATGAACTGCGTCTTGTACTTGTCGATCTCCGTCGGGCCGAGCTCGCCGTTGGAGGCGAGTGCCGCGCAGTCCCGGCCGGGCAGGTCGTAGACGACCAGTTGGACGACTTCCTGGCCGCTGCCCTTCTGGGCGAGGGCCGCGTCCAGGTGGGCGCGCAGGCCCATGCCGCCGTTCACGCCGTTGATGGCGGCGATGCGGTCGAGCCAGACGCCGGTGGGCTGGCTGGAGATGCGGCTGCCGCCCGTCTCGGCGGCGGCCTTCGCCGACCATTCGGGGTTCACGTACACCTTGGCGCCGGCGTAGGGGTTGTCGACCTTGGTGGACGGGGTGCCGGGGTCGGTCGGCGTGCCGGGGTCGGTGGGCCCGCCGGTACCGCTGTCCACGTTGCAGGTCACGCCGTCGAGGGTGAACGTGGCCGGGATCGCGTTGGTACCGCTGTAGGTGCCCTGGAATCCGAAGCTGACCGAACCGCCGGTCGCCAGCGTCCCGTTGTAGGTCTCGTTGTTGGCGGTGACGGCCGTACCGGACTGGGTGACCTTCGCGTTCCAGCCGCTGGTGACCTTCTGGCTGCCGGCGTACGCCCACTTCACGGACCAACTCGACTTCGCCGCCGAGTTGTTGGTCACGGTGACGGCGGCGGTGAAGCCGGTGCCCCAGTCGTTCTGCACCTTGTAGTCGACGCTGCACGGGATGGCGGCGATGCCCGGATCGCCGGGGACGACGGCGAGCGCCGTCCCTGAGGCGCCGGCGACCAGCGCCAGCGCGGCGAGTACCGCTGTTCTGCTACGGCTCATGAGTGCGGGTTTCCTTCTTGGTCGCGGGAGTTGTCCGTTTCCTTGGTTCCTTGCGTTGGCCGTGCTCTGTTGTCGCGCCTATCCGTCGAGTGCGCGCAGATGGTCGCGCAGTCCGATGCCGTACGCGGTGGGCGTCCCGTCGAAGGCGGAGATCAGGGACGGACCGGAGGAGCAGTCCCAGGTGTTCCAGGTCCAGCCCAGGTACGACAGTCCGCGGTCGTCGAACCACTTCATGACCTGGTCGACGAAACCGTGCGAGCAGGTGTTCTCGCCGATCTCCCCTGCCACCAGCGGCACTTGGGCCGCGACGGGGGCGAGCGTCGAGTTCCAGCAGCTCTCGTTCGCGCAGGTGTTGAAGTTGTAGACGTGGTACGCGGCGGCGAGATTGCCGGTCGGGTCGGTGGGCTTGTAGGCCAGCCACTGACTGAGGTCGTTGGAGTACGCGATCCCGCCGGCCAGGATCACGTTCTTGGCGCCGGTCGACCGTACGGAGTCGACGAGATCCTGCATACCGGCGACTTCATACCCGATGCCGGGGCAGGTGCCGCCGTCCCGCCAGCACTGCCACGCCTGGGTGGTCGTGGAGGTGGCGCGGTCCGGGTAGGGCTCGTTGAACAGGTCGAACACGACGGCCGCGTCACCCTTGAAGGTGTTGGCCACCGAGGTCCAGAACGACGGCGTGTACTGCATGTCGGGCATCGGCTTCTGGCAACTGGCGTGCACGTCGGAGCAGCCGGCCGAGTTGCCCGTGTACTGGCCGTAGGTCCAGTGCAGTTCGACGATCGGCGTCATGCCGTGCGCCTTGACGCGGGCCACCAGATCCTTGACGGCGTTGACGTAATTGGTGCCGCCGTAAGCGGAGTTGATGTTCGACAGGCCCAGCCAGCACTCCTCGTTGAGCGGAATGCGGACGGTGTTGACGTGCCAGTCGGCGATCGCCTTGACGGAGGCGTCGTCGACCGGTCCGTCCCAGATGCCGCGCCCCTGTACGCACATGAACTCGCCGCCGGAGCGGTTCACGCCGAGCAGACGGCGGGTCTTCCCGCCGGCGTCCACGAGCTTGTTCCCCGAGACGTGCAGCGCGGGCGGCCCGTCACCGGTGTCCGGTGGATCGGTCGAGGGCGGGGGGCTGGGGGTGGGGGTGGGGGTGGGGGTGGGGGTCGGTTGGGTGTCGACGTTGCAGGTGGTGCCGTTGAGCTTGAACGTCGCCGGTACGGCGTTCGCGCCCGACCTGGAGGCGATGAAGCCGGCGCTGACGCTCGCGCCCGTGCCGAGGGAGCCGTTCCAGCTCTCGTTCGCGGCGGTGACGGCCGTACCCGACTGGGACCACTTGGCGGTCCAGCCCTGGGTGACCTTCTGGCCGTTCGCGAAGTCGAAGGTGAGACTCCAACTGCTCACGGCTGCCGCGTTGTTGGTGATCTTCACGGCACCCTGGAAGCCAGCGTCCCACTGGCTGGTGACGGTGTACTCCACCGTGCAGGCGGGCGTGGCTCCCTGAGCCGTCAGGATCGGCAGGGTCACGCCCGTCCCGAGGGCGACCGTGCCGGCGACGGCTAAAAGTACTGAACGCGTGGGGTGTCGCATGAGCGACTCCTTGCAGCTCAGGCGCGTCGTGACAGACGCGTCGACTGATGGAACCGCTCCCACTGGTGTCTCGAAGTTAGCGCCAAGTGCTGGCAAAGAACAGAGGCGTCACCGACTTTCCCTGACTTTCACTCAACTCTCGGCGTCGAATCTTTTCGACTCTTCAAGCGTCTTGACCGCGTTCACCCCCATCCCCACTATGGGAGCGCTCCCACTGGTTCAAGGCTTGTTGCTCCTCCCCCACTTCTCCGAGCCGCAAGGAGGAACCAGCATCATGGATCCCTCACGCAGACGCCGCACGGCGCGGCGCCTGTGGACCGCCGTCGTGGCGTCCCTCGCGCTTCCCTTCGCCATGCTGAGCACGCTCCCAACTCCCGCCCAGGCGGCGGCACTTCAGTGCAGCGTGGACTACAAGACCAATGACTGGGGCTCCGGGTTCACCGCGGACGTGACCCTCACCAACCGGGGCACCGACGCGATCAGCGGCTGGAGCCTGACGTACTCCTACGCGGGCAACCAGAAGCTGTCCAACGGCTGGAACGGCAGCTGGACGCAGTCCGGTCAGCAGATCAAGGTGAACAACGCCTCGTTCAACGCGACGATCGCCGCCGGCGCGGCGGTCAGCACGGGGGCCCAGTTCACCTACAGCGGCACGAACGCCGCTCCCACGAGCTTCGCGGTCAACGGCACGACCTGTGTCGGCGCGCACCAGCCGCCGGTCACCGTGCTGACCAGCCCGGCCGCGGGCGCCGTCTACACGCAGGGGAACGCGGTGCCGCTCGCGGCGACCGCCGCGGCCGCCGACAACGCGACGATCTCCAAGATCGAGTTCTACGACGACACGACCCTGCTGGGCACGGACACGAGCGCGCCCTACACCCTGTCCGCATCCGGGTTGTCCGTGGGCAGCCACTCCCTGGTCGCCAAGGGCTACGACAGCCTGGGCGCGTCGGCGTCGTCGACCCCGGTCGGCATCACGGTCGCCTCGGGACCCGCCGTGGTCGCGTCCACGAACCAACTGGCCGTGCAGCAGGGCAAGACGGGCACCTACACGCTGAAGCTGTCGACCCAGCCGTCGGCCAGTGTGACCGTCACGACCGCCCGCACCACCGGAAACACGGGCCTGACGGTGACGGGCGGCGCGAGCCTCACCTTCACACCGTCGAACTGGAGCACCGCCCAGACCGTGACCCTCACCGCCAACGCCTCCGGGACGGGCGCCGCGACCTTCGAGTCGACGGCGACCGGGCTCGCGAAGGCCACGGTCACGGCCACCGAGATCGCGGGCGGCAAGGCGTACGACGCCCGGTTCCTCGACCTCTACGGCAAGATCACCAACCCGGCGAACGGCTACTTCTCCCCCGAGGGCATCCCGTACCACTCGGTCGAGACGCTGATCGTCGAGGCCCCGGACCAGGGGCACGAGACCACGTCGGAGGCGTACAGCTACCTGCTCTGGCTGCAGGCGATGTACGGGAAGATCACCGGCGACTGGACCAAGTTCAACGGCGCCTGGGACATCATGGAGAAGTACATGATCCCCACCCACGCCGACCAGCCGACGAACTCGTTCTACAACGCGTCGAAGCCGGCGACGTACGCGCCCGAGCTGGACACCCCGAACGAGTATCCGGCGAAGCTGGACACCGGTGTGTCCGTGGGATCGGATCCGATAGCCGGTGAACTGAAGACCGCATACGGTACGGACGACGTCTACGGTATGCACTGGCTGCAGGACGTCGACAACACCTATGGCTACGGCAACTCGCCCGGCAAGTGCGAGGCCGGTCCGACGGACACCGGGCCGTCGTACATCAACACCTTCCAGCGCGGCTCGCAGGAGTCGGTGTGGGAGACGGTGCCGCAGCCGACCTGCGACGCCTTCAAGTACGGCGGCACGAACGGGTACCTGGACCTGTTCACCGGCGACGCCTCCTACGCGAAGCAGTGGAAGTACACCAACGCCCCCGACGCCGACGCACGGGTCGTGCAGGCCGCGTACTGGGCGGACGTCTGGGCCAAGGCGCAAGGCAAGGGCAGCGACGTCTCCACGGCCGTCGGCAAGGCCGCGAAGATGGGCGACTACCTGCGCTACGCGATGTACGACAAATACTTCAAGAAGATCGGCAACTGTGTCGGACCGACCGCCTGCCCGGCCGGCACCGGCAAGGACGCCTCGCACTATCTGATGTCCTGGTACTACGCCTGGGGCGGCGCCACGGACACCAGTGCCGGCTGGGCCTGGCGCATCGGCTCCAGCCACACGCACGGCGGCTACCAGAACCCGCTGGCCGCCTACGCGCTGAGCAGTTACGCCGACCTGAAGCCCAAGTCAGCGACAGGGCAGGCGGATTGGGCCAAGTCCCTGACCCGGCAACTGGAGTTCTATCGCTGGCTGCAGTCCAGCGAGGGCGCCATCGCGGGCGGGGCGACGAACAGTTGGGCGGGCCGTTACGCGACTCCCCCGGCCGGCACGTCGACCTTCTACGGCATGTACTACGACCAGCAGCCCGTCTACCACGACCCGCCGTCCAACCAGTGGTTCGGCTTCCAGGCGTGGTCGATGGAGCGGGTCGCCGAGTACTACCAGCAGACGGGGAACGCCGGCGCCAAGGCGGTTCTCGACAAGTGGGTGGACTGGGCGCTGTCCAAGACCACGATCAACCCGGACGGCTCCTTCCTGATCCCCTCCACCCTCCAGTGGTCGGGCCAGCCCGACACCTGGAACGCGTCGACTCCCGGTGCCAACACGGGACTTCACGTCACGGTCGCCGACTACACCAACGACGTCGGCGTGGCGGCCGCGTACGCCAAGACCCTGACGTACTACGCCGCCAAGTCCGGTGACACGGAGGCGAAGACAGTCGCCAAGGCGCTCCTGGACGGCATGTGGAGCAACGACCAGGACGCCCTGGGCATCGCGGTCCCGGAGACCCGCGCCGACTACAACCGCTTCGACGACGGCGTGTACGTCCCGAGCGGCTGGAGCGGCAAGATGCCGAACGGCGACACGGTCAACTCCTCCTCCACCTTCGCCTCGCTCCGGTCCTTCTACAAGAACGACCCGGCCTGGTCGAAGATCGAGAGCTATCTCGCGGGCGGTGCCGCGCCCGTGTTCACGTACCACCGGTTCTGGGCCCAGGCGGACATCGCCCTGGCCATGGGTTCGTACGCGGAGCTTCTCGAATAGTCCCCGCAACGCGCTCCGCGGGTTGGGCGGTTCTTGAACTGCGGGCCGGCTGTGGCTGGTCGCGCCGTTCCCCGCGCCCCTGATCGCCCCTTCGGGACTCAGGGCGCGGGGCGGCACCGCCTTCCACAAAGGCGCTCGAAGGTTTCGCGTACGTGGTCCCGTCACCTGACGGCGGGGCCCGGGCCGGGCGGCCCCCACCCGCACAGGGGGCCGCCCGGCAGTCGCACGTCCCCCCACCGATCTCCTCCCGCACCGATCTCCTCCCGCACCGTTTTCCTCCCACATGGCTTCGCGAGGAAGGACCCCCACCGTGCGAAGAACCGGCATCCTCACGGCCGTACTGGCGCTCGCCGCCGGTCTGATCGCGGGCAGCCCGCCCGTGCTGGCCGCGAACGGCAGCCCGCGAGCGGCCCTCGCCGCAGAGTCGTACACCTGGAAGAACGCCCGGATCGACGGCGGCGGCTTCGTGCCCGGCATCGTCTTCAACCGCAAGGAGAAGAACCTCGCCTACGCGCGCACCGACATCGGCGGCGCGTACCGCTGGCAGGAGTCGAGCAGGACGTGGACGCCGTTGCTGGACTCGGTCGGCTGGGCGGACTGGGGGCACACGGGCGTGGTGAGCCTGGCCTCCGACGCCGTCGACCCGGACAGGGTGTACGCGGCGGTCGGCACGTACACCAACAGTTGGGACCCGGGCGACGGGGCCGTGCTGCGCTCCGCCGACCGGGGCGGAAGCTGGCGGAAGACGGACCTGCCGTTCAAGCTGGGCGGCAACATGCCGGGCCGGGGCATGGGCGAGCGCCTCGCGGTCGACCCGAACCGCAACAGCGTGCTGTATCTGGGCGCGCCGAGCGGGAAGGGGCTGTGGCGGTCCACGGACTCCGGTGTCACCTGGTCGCAGGTGACGAACTTCCCCAACGTCGGCGACTACCAGCAGGATCCGGCCGACACGAGCGGCTACGCCTCCGACAACCAGGGCATCGTCTGGGTCACGTTCGACGAGTCCACGGGGACGTCCGCCAGCGCGACGAAGACGCTCTACGTCGGGGTCGCGGACAAGGACGACGCGGTGTACCGCTCGACGGACGCGGGCGCGACCTGGACGCGGCTGGCCGGGCAGCCGACGGGATATCTGGCGCACAAGGGTGTACTGGATACCGTCAACGGCTATCTGTACATCGCATACAGCGACAAGGGCGGCCCGTACGACGGCGGCAAGGGCCGGCTGTGGCGGTACGCGACGGCGACCGGAACCTGGACGGACGTCAGTCCGGTGGCGGAGGCCGACACGTACTACGGCTTCAGCGGGCTGACCATCGACCGGCAGAAGCCCGGCACGGTCATGGCCACCGCCTACAGTTCCTGGTGGCCGGACACACAGATCTTCCGCTCGACGGACAGCGGCGGCACCTGGACGAAGGCGTGGGACTACACCTCGTATCCCACCCGTGCGAACCGGTACACGATGGACGTCTCCTCGGCGCCGTGGCTGACCTTTGGCGCCAATCCGTCGCCGCCGGAACAGGCGCCCAAACTCGGCTGGATGACCGAGGCGTTGGAGATCGACCCGTTCAACTCCGGCCGCATGCTGTACGGGACGGGCGCGACGGTCTACGGCACGGAGAACCTGGGGAACTGGGACAGCGGCGGGCAGTTCACGATCAAGCCGATGGTGCAGGGGCTGGAGGAGACGGCGGTCAACGATCTCGCCTCTCCCCCGACCGGCGCACCGCTGCTCAGCGCGCTGGGCGACGTCGGCGGCTTCCGCCACACGGACCTGACGAAGGTGCCGTCGATGATGTTCACCTCGCCGAACTTCACGTCGACGACCAGCCTGGACTACGCCGAGACGAACCCGAACACGGTGGTCCGCGTCGGCAACCTGGACTCCGGCCCGCATGTGGCGTTCTCCACGGACAACGGCGCCAACTGGTTCGCGGGGACGGACCCTTCGGGGGTCAGCGGTGGCGGAACGGTCGCCGCGGCGGCGGACGGCAGCCGCTTCGTGTGGAGCCCGGCGGGCACCGGCGTGCAGTACGCGACCGGCTTCGGTACGTCGTGGTCGGCGTCGAGCGGGATCCCGGCCGGTGCGGTCGTCGAGTCGGACCGGGTCGACCCGAAGACGTTCTACGGCTTCAAGTCGGGCACGTTCTACGTCAGTTCGGACGGCGGCGCCACCTTCACCGGGTCGGCGGCGACCGGTCTGCCCGGCGGGGACAGCGTGCGCTTCAAGGCGCTGCCCGGCGGCAGGGGCGATGTCTGGCTGGCGGGTGGGGCGAGTGACGGGGCGTACGGGCTGTGGCACTCCACCGACTCCGGCGCGAGCTTCACCAAGCTGTCGACCGTCGAACAGGCCGACACGATCGGCTTCGGCAAGGCGGCGACGGGAGCGTCGTACCAGACCCTGTACACCAGCGCGAAGATCGCCGGTGTCCGCGGCATCTTCCGCTCGACGGACAAGGGCGCGACCTGGACGCGCGTCAACGACGATGCCCACCAGTGGGGTTGGACGGGCGGCGCGATCACGGGCGACCCACGCGTCTACGGGCGGGTGTACGTGTCGACGAACGGCCGGGGTGTCGTCTACGGCGACACGTCCGACACCGGCGGCGGAAGCGGGGGAGGCGACGGAGGTACGGATCCCACGCCCTCCCCCACACCTACCCCGACGGGCGCCTGCGCGGTGACGTACACGATCACCAACCAGTGGTCGGGCGGATTCCAGGCGGACGTCAGGCTGGCCAACACGGGTGCGAGCGCCTGGTCCGGCTGGAGTCTCAACTGGGCCTTCCCGGGCGGCCAGACCGTGTCCCAACTGTGGAACGCCGACTACACCCAGTCGGGTTCGACGGTGACGGCGAAGAACATCGGCTGGAACGCCGACGTGGCGGCCGGCTCGTCCGTCAGCTTCGGCTTCACGGGCGGTTGGTCGGGCACCAACCCGAAGCCGACGGCATTCCAACTCGGCGACCAGAGCTGCTCGTTGGGGTGAGCCGCACGGTGAGTTGAGGACGGTGGGTGCGCGCCGCCCCAGGGGACGCGCACCCCTTCTCGCTCAGGGCGTGTACACCGCCGGCCGAGGTGCCGTCGGCATCCCGTTGCCGATGAAGAAGCTCGGGTGCGGGGGCTGGTTGTAGGCGGTGTTCTGCCAGGCCAGCGCCGTGCGGTACATCGGGTCGTGGAGGAGGGTCGTGATCCTCGTCGTCGTCTCGTGCGGCGTCGAGTAGATGCGCAGCGCCGTGTTGTCGCTCGTCGGCCAGACGACCTCCTCGCGCCAGTCGCCGAGGATGTCGCCGGACAGGGACGGGGTCGCCTTGGTGCTGTTGTTGGAGTGGACGCCCGAGCCGGTCAGCAGGCGGGTGTCCGAGGACGTGCCGTACTTGTCGATGTGCGTGCCGTCGAGGAGTTCGCGGGTGGTGTCGCCGTCCCACCAGGACAGGAAGTTGACGGAGGACGGTTCCCGGCCCTTCGTCGCGCCCGCCTCGTCGCGGATGGCGGAGTCGGAGGCGGACCAGACCTCGGCTCCGTCGTTGCCCGCCCAGATGTCGGCGGCGACACCGCGGCCGTTGTCGCAGCAGGCGGCGAGCTGCCAGTTCACCGTGCCGTTCGACGGGTTGATGTACAGCTCGGCCGGCTGGCCGCTGGACTCCGAGACCTTGAAGTACTCCAGGCCCGCGTGGGAGGGGTCGAGGTCGCCGAGGTGCTGGGCGTCGCCGTGGCCGGTCTTCGTCGTCCACAGGCCGCTTCCGTTGTCGTCGACCGCCATCGCACCGTAGACGATCTCGTCCTTGCCGTCGGCGTCGACGTCCCCGACGGAGAGGCTGTGCGAGCCCTGGCCGTCGTAGCCCTTGCCGGTGTTGGTGGAGGAGGCGGTGTCGAAGGTCCAGCGGCGGGTGAAGGCGCCGCCTCGCCAGTCCCAGGCGGCGATCACGGTACGCGTGTAGTAGCCGCGCGCCATGATCAGGGAGGGGCGGCTGCCGTCCAAGTAGGCGGTGGCTGCGAGGAATCGGTCGACGCGATTGCCGTAGGAGTCGCCCCAGGACGAGACCGTGCCGCGGGCCGGGACGTAGTCGACGGACTGCATCGCCCTGCCGGTCCGGCCGTTGAACATGGTCAGGTACTCGGGTCCGGACAGCACGTAGCCGCTCGAATTCCGGTAGTCCGCCGACGAGTTGCCGATGACCGTGCCCGCGCCGTCCACCGTGGCGTCGGCCGTCTTCATGGCGACCTCGGCCTCGCCGTCGCCGTCGTAGTCGTACACCTGGAACTGCGTGTAGTGGGCGCCGGAGCGGATGTTGCGGCCCAGGTCGACGCGCCACAGGCGGGTGCCGTCGAGTTCGACACCGTCGACGATCGTGTTGCCGGTGTACCCGGACTGGGAGTTGTCCTTGGCGTTCGTCGGCTGCCACTTCAGGACGATGTCCAGGGCGCCGTCGCCGTCCAGGTCGCCGACGGAGGCGTCGTTGGCCTCGTAGGTGTAGGCGACGCCGTCGGGGGTCGTGCCGCCGGACGGCGGGGTGACGGGGACGTCCTTGTAGCCCGTGCGGAACTGGATCGCGTGGACGGAGTCGGCCTGTTCGACGCCGCCCACGATGGCCCGGATGGTGTAGTCGGCCTGGGCGGGGGCGCCGGAGTGGAAGTAGTTCGTGGAGCCGGTGACCGGGGCCGAGTTGACCTTCGTACCGGCGCGGTAGACGTTGAAGGAGACGCTGTCGGGGTCGGTGCCGAGCCAGCGCCAGCTGACCAGGTTGCCGCTGTCGGTGTGCACGCTGACGACACCCCGGTCGAGGGCCTCGACCTGGCGGGCCGTGGCGGCCATGGGGGCCCCTCCCGCGCGAGTGAGTTCGAGAGTGGGGGAAGTGCCGGTGGCGAGGGTGGTCAGCCCGGCGGCGACGAGGGCCGCCGCCGCTGTCACCGCCGAGAGGACGGCTCGGCGTCTGCGGTGCTTGCGCGGGTGCTGCACGGGACGAACCTCCAGAGAGGACGGACGGGTTCCGTACCGTCAGTCGCCACGGGGTTCGGCCACGTTGCCGTACCTTTCGGCCAGTTCGGCGGATTCACCGAAGAGCGCGGGGATTTCCAGGTGACGTCATGGACTTCACGCGTCCGGCAACGAACCCGGAGCCGGTTTCCGGAACGCCCGCAGGGTGAACGTGGGTTCGGGGCGGGGGCGGTCCTGGTCGGGCAGGGCGGCGAGGCGGGCGGCGAAGCCGTCGGCCAGGGGGTGTCCGGGCGGCAGGGTGATGAACCAGCCGCGCCGCAGGTCGGCGACGGCCCGGCGCGGGCTGCGGCCCAGCCCCCGGCCGGGGAAGCGGGCCTGCCCGGCCGGAATCAGGCCGCATGCGACGGCGTACGACTCCACGAGCGCGGCGGTGTCGGAGGCCGGCCGGCGCGGGCGGGAGGCCATGACGGCGTCGATGTCGCTGCCCACGTTGTGGGAAGCGCCCTTGTCGACCGTGGTGACGTACACCCCACCGGGCCGCAGCACCCGGGCGCACTCGGAGACGATCCGCCGCGCGTCCACCGGGTCCTCCACGAGATGCAGCAGCCACACGCTGCTGACGGCGTCGAACTCCCCGCTGCGGAAGGGGAGTCGGCGGCCGTCGGCGAGGACGACCGCGCCCGGCAGCCGGGCGGTGGCGTGCCGGGCCATCGCGGGCTCCCGGTCCACGCCCGTCACCCGCAGCCCGTCCCGGCCGGCCGCGAGACGCCGGGTGACCATGCCCGTGCCGCAGGCCACGTCCAGCAGGCTGCGCGCCTGTGCCGGTACGAGGCCGAGGACGCCCTCCGCTGCGGCGGCCGCCCTGGGTTCGCCGCCGCGCAGGACGTCGTAGCGTTCGGCTTCCTTGTCGTAGTCCAGCACGCCCCGCGCTCCCCGCCCTGTCGCCGCCGTGTCCGTACCCCTAACCCCTACCCGTGGTACGGCGGGTCAGTGCGCTCCGTGGGCCGGTGCCACCGCCTCCACCCGGCGGGCGAGTTGGGCGTCGAGGTCGGTGACGGCGTCGCCCGCGCTGTGGGTGTTCACGGCGAGGGTGACCGTGTTGTAGCCGAGGGTGAGCTCCGAGTGGTGGTTGAGCTCCTCCTGGATCTGCGCGACATGGATGACCAGGGAGGTCGCGGCGAAGTGGGAGTCGAGGCGGTAGGTGCGGGTCAGGCGGCCGTCGTCCAGGGACCAGCCGGGCAGCTCCGACAGACGCTCCTCGATCTCCTTCTGCGACAGCGCTTCGACGGCCATGGTCCCGCTCCCTTCCTGGGTACTCCGGGGGTGCTCCTCGGTGTCGCGTACCTGTCCAGCGTGCCACAGGACGGCCATGACAGCCCTGGTCAGGAGGGTTCTGCCTGGTCAGTCAGTCGCGGGCCGCTTCCGCGGCCAGGTCGTCCGCCAGCGCGGCGACCGCGGCCCGGCCCTCCACCTGCTCCAGCCACTCCAGCGGCAGCGCGACGTCGCCGTGCCGGGCGCCCAGGATGTTCACCTCGCACCGGTTCGCACGTCACATGACAGACTCAGATAGATGTTCGAGTCCGTTCCGGTGAGATCGGGCCGGGACGTGGCACACTGGCCCGCGTGTTTGACACGTAGGGGAGACGTGGCGTGAGTGAACGACGGCCCGCGCCCACCGTGGGTCAGGTGGTTCTGGGCAGGCGGCTGCAGGAGTTGCGTGAGGCGGCCGGTCTCGGCCGTGAGGAGGCTGCCCGCGCGCTGCGCGTGGCCCCCGCGACCGTACGGCGCATGGAGACGGCCGACGTCGCGTTGAAGGTCCCGTACGTGCAGGTGCTGCTGGAGACGTACGGCGTGCCCGAGGACGAGGCCGAGGCGTTCGTCTCGCTCACCGAGGAGGCGAACCGGCCCGGCTGGTGGCAGCGGTTCCACGACGTGCTGCCCGAGTGGTTCAGCCTGTACGTGAGCCTGGAGGGCGCGGCCCGGCTGATCCGCTCGTACGAGCCGCACTTCGTGCCCGGGCTGCTGCAGACCGAGGACTACGCGCGCGCCGTGCTGGAGGCCGGGACGGTCGGGCGCACGACCCCGGAGTCGACCGAGCGGCACGTGTCGCTGCGCATGGCGCGCCAGCGGCTGCTGGCGGGCGCCGACCCGCCCCATCTGTGGGTGGTGATGGACGAGACGGTGCTGCGCCGCCCGGTGAGTGTGGACGCGGCCGTGATGGCCCAACAGCTCGACAGGCTCGTGGAGTTCGCCGAGCGCGACCGGATCACCCTGCAGGTCGCCGAGTTCGCGGCCGGTCCGCATCCGGGGACGTCCGCGCCGTTCTCGCTGTTCCGGTTCGCCGAGCCCGAACTGCCCGACATGGTCGTCACCGAGTACCTGACCGGCGCTCTGTACCTCGACGACCGCAAGGAGGTCTCCGCGCACCTGGAGGTCCTCGACCACATGACGACGCACGCCGCGTGCGCGCAGCGCACCAAGGAGATCCTGCGGGACGTCCGCGCGAGCTACTGAGGGAGCGGCGGGGTCCGGTGCGGGTCGCCGCGCAGCTCCACCGCGCGCCTCGGCCGGTCCGTGACGAGTACGTCCACCCGGGGGTCGGCGAGGAACGTCCGCAGGCCGGGGTCGTCGTTGACCGTCCAGACCATGATGAAGAGCCGGTGCGCGGCCGCCCGGCGCAGCACGGTGGCGCGGGCGAGCCGCTGGTGCACGGCCACCCCGTGTGCCCCGCAGGCACGCAGCCGCCGCATCGGGAACAGTTCACTCGCCCGGGTGCCCGCGAGCCGTGCGGGCCCCACCTCCTTGCGGTCGCGCCCCAGCGACAGGGCCGTGCGCACGCCGGGGAAGGCCCGGGTGATCGCGGCGACGGAGACGTCCTCCAGAGAGGTGGCGACGAACCCGTCCCGGCCGAGCAGGGTGATCGCCCGGTCGACGATCTCCCGCTCGTAACCGGTCTCCTTCAGGTCCAGGTGGCCGACGAGTCTCCCGGCGACCAGCGTCATCACGTCCTCGACGACAGGGACGGCGTACCCGGCGCGTCCGCACAGCTCGGCGTACGTGAGCCGGGAGAGCGGCGGTCCGCCGCCGCCGACCCGGGCGTCATGGTGGACGACGAACACGCCGTCGACGGTCCGCCGGACGTCGAACTCGACGTACTCGGCACCGGAGGCGAGCGCGTCCTCGTACGCCTCCCGGGTCGCGGCGTCGAAGCGCTCGGCGCCGCCGCGGTGGGCGGAGACGGCGGGGCGGGGTGGCACGGTGCTCAGCTCCCGGACGGCGGGCGGGTACGGGGTACGGGGCGGCGACAGCGACTGCGACGAGGGTGCGGACAGCAGGAGTTCCGGGGCGACCGGTCGGCCCGGACAGCGTCAAGGGTGCGGGGCTTCGTGCCGGCTTCCTCGCCCCGCACCCTGCGCCCCGCACCCCTTGTCGCGGTCGGTTCAGGCGAGTTTGGCCGACAGGGTGATCGGTACGGCCTTGAGGGCCTGGCTGACGGGGCAGTTGACCTTGGCCTGTTCGGCGGCGGCGAGGAAGGCGTCCTCGTCGAGGCCGGGCACGGTGCCCTCCACCGTCAGGTGGATGCCGGTGATGCCCTCGCCCGGCTGGAAGGTGACGTCGGCCGAGGTGACGAGCTTGGTGGGCGGGGTGCCCGCGCCGGCGAGGGCGTGCGAGAAGGCCATGGAGAAGCAGCTGGAGTGGGCGGCCGCGATCAGCTCCTCGGGGCTGGTCTTTCCGTTCGCCTCCTGGGTACGGGCGGCCCAGGTCACGGGCTGCTGGGCGATGGCGCCGGAGGAGTCGAAGGACACGACACCGTTGCCCTCGATCAGGCTGCCTTCCCAGACGGTGTGTGCGGAGCGCGTGGTGGCCACGTTTCTTCCTTTCGCATGAAGACTGTGCGGGCCCGTTCCGGGTCCCCTGCCCCCATCCGATCACACTCCGCCTCACCGCACCCGGAACACCGGCCCCCGCGCGGTGAACGGCAACTGACGGCCCTGCGGGATCAGGTAGGCGTGCTCGCGCCGCACCCGCAGGACGTCGCACCAGCCGTCGGTGATGATCAGGAGCGGCGCGCCGGGCGGGAAGTCGTCGGCGCGGTGCAGCAGGTCGACGCCGGGCTGCAGGACCGTACCGCCGCGCCCGTGGACGCGGACCCGGCCGGCGATCTCGGTGACCGGCAGGTAGCCCGCGTCGTGCGGGGCGGCGTCGCAGAACACCACCCGGGCGGCCGGGACGTCACGGGCCTCGGCGTACGAGGCGATCGCGCCGAGCGCCTTGCCGAGGAGGGTGGGGTCCATCGATCCGGAGGTGTCCAGGACTACGCCGAAAGTTAGGGGTCCCCCCGCGCGAGCGAAGCCGAGCGTGGGGGAGGGCGATCTCCCCGGCGGGAACCAGCGGCCGGCGCGCTGGATGTCCGGGGTGGAGGCCTGGCGGCGCGCGGGCCGGGCGTACGTCCGCAGCGGCGCCGGTCGCGGTACGAACTCGTCGAACCAGCACGCCAGTTGGGCGTCCCAGGGCAGCGGCGGGTGGCTCAGCGCGCGGATCTCCTCGACCAACCCGCCGGGCAGGAAGCCGCGTTCCTGCCGCTGGTGCAGGTCGAAGCCCTGGGCGAGGCCGCGGCGGTAGAAACCGTCGAGGTCGACGTAGTCGCCTGGTTTTCCTGTGGCGCAGCCGAGAACTCAGGTCAGGCGGCGCGCTCTTCCGGGGCCGTGTCCAGGGGCACTTGGGGTCCGTTCGACTCGCGCAGCCAGCGGCGCAGGACGCGGTGCACGTGTTCCGCGCCGGACAGGATCTCGTCGTTCCCGACGGGTGCGGACAGGGCGAGCGGGGACAGCAGGAACGCTCTGGCCTGGGCGCCGCCGAGGCCGCCGTGGGAGCCGATCTGCTCCTCGAAGCAGAGCACCTCGCCGTCGGCCGGGTCGTGGAAGGAGTTGACCATGATGTCGGCGGTGTGCGGGAAGGAGTGGGTACGGCGCACGGCGTCGGCCGCGCCGGGCCCGAAGGCGGCCAACGGGCCGGGCTCCGCGTCGAGTTGGCCGAGCGGCAGCTCCGCGCCGGACGCGCCGAGGACGACCCCGCCGTGCTCCTCGCTGCGCACCAGGAGGAAGCCGATGCCGGGGTGGTTCGCGAGGGTGGTCAGCAGGGCCGGGTGGCGGGCGTCGATCTCCTCCTTGCTCATCCGGTGCGGCACGTCCGGGAAGGAGATCAGCCCCAGGTTCCCCGAGGCCAGCACGATCGGCTCCGGCTCCGAGCGGCGGCCGGACGGCCGGTGGTGTTCGCCGCCCTCCTCCACGGGCCGGCGCAGCGCCGCGCGGACGGCCGCGCGGGCCTCGGCGCCGCTGTGGGTACTCCCCCAGTGCCTAAAGCCTGGGGGGACCCCCACCGCCCTGCGCGGCACGGGCAGCCCGCTGCCGGCCCGCACCAGGTCGCCGAGGGTGAGGCCGTAGCGGGCGCGGAACGTTTCGCCGGGGCTCTGGCCGTGGTCGGACAGGACGACGATCCGGTACGGGCGGGGCGCGTGCTCGGCGACGTTCTCGATCAGCGCGAGCGCCCGGTCGAGGCGGCCGAGGACCTGCTCGGTGTCCCGGCCGAGCGGCCCGGAGTGGTGCGCGACCTCGTCGTAGGCCACCAGGTCGGCGTAGACGGCGGTGCGTCCGGCGAGCAGGTCGCCCGTCACGGCGGCCACGACGACGTCCCGTTCGACGACGGTCGCGAAGGCGCGGACGAACGGGTAGAGGCCGCCGCGTCCGACGCGCGGGCGTTCCTCGCGCAGCCGGGCGCGGGTGGACTGGGCGATCTCGCGGACCACTTCGGCGACGAAGGACAGCGCGGTGCGTACGGCGTTGGCCGGGTCGGAGAAGTAGGCGAAGTAGCCGGACCGGGAGCGGGTCTCCCGGCTGCGCCGACGGGCGGCGATGGACAGCACGAGCGCCTGTTCGTCGGCGCCGCCGCTGAAGAGGTTGCCGCGGCTGGCGCCGTCGGCGGACAACAGCCCGCCGTCGCCGGTGCGTTGGACGGCGCGGCGCTGGAGTTCGGCGGCGCTGGTGGGACGGTTGCAGACCATCACCTCCCCGCTGTCCTTCTCGTACCAGCGGAAGGCGGGCACGTCGTGGTTGCTGCCGTGCAGGATGCCGAGCTGGCTGGCGCCGGTCTGGCTGGACCAGTCGGTGCGCCAGGGGGTGAGGCGGTGGGTGGGTCGGTGGGTGGGGCTGTGGCTGCCTTGGGTTCTGGTTCCGTCGCCGCCTCCGGTTCCCTCGCCGTCTCCGTCTCCGTCTCCGTCGCCGCCGTCGCCGTCGCCGAGCCAGCGGGCGACGGTCGGCATCAGTCCCTTACACACGGCCTGCGCCAGCACGTCGTGGCCGACGCCGTCGAGTTGGAGGAAGACGGTGCCGGGCGTGGCGGGGCAGGCGGGGCCGCCTCTTCGGCGGCGGTCGGCGAGGCGGTACAGGCGGCGGCGGTAGGCGTCGTCGTCGCGCACGGCCAGGGCGCCGCCCGTCGCGGAGGCGACGGCGGACATCACGGCGGCGACGATGACGGCGGTCTCGGGGGCCGCCTCGCTCTGCCCGGAGGGGTTCAGCCGCAGGGCGAGCAGCAGCAGCGAGCCGTTGAGGAAGAACACCAGCAGGCCCAGGACGAGCGCCGGTACGAGCAGGAGGAGGCGCACCAGCAGTGGCCAGACCAGGGCCGACAGCACACCGAACACACCGGCGCCGACGGCCGCGGTCACGGCGATGGTGGTGGCGCTGTCGCCGTCGGCGGACTGCAGCCGGAAGTCCGGCAGGATCCCCGCGAGCACCAGCATCGTGAGCGTGGAGACACCCCAGACCGCGACGCTCCGCCCGGCCTGGCTGACGGCCCGCCGCCACCGCACCCCACGCACGCCCCGCACACCTCGCGTTCCGGCCCCGACGCCCACGGGGGGCCGCCTTCCACCCTGTCACACCCCGGTACGAGGCACCCGTCGACTATCGCCCGTCGACTGTCTACAGTCGCCCGTCGATTGCCGACAGTCGCCCCTCACTCACCGCCTACCGCCTACCGCCCGTCGTAACCCGCCGTCGGCATGGACAGCCTTCGGTGGACCCGGGCCTTCATCTGGGCGTCGTAGGCGGGCTCGGCGGTGCCGACCGTCTCCACCCGGACCCCGCGTCGCGCGCACTCCTCGGAGAACTCGTCCACGGACGACAGCGCGCTCTCCAGTACCCGGCGGCTCGGGGCGACGAACAGGTCGACGCCGGGCCGGACGCCGTCCCACAGCACGCCGTGGTCGGCGCGCAACCCGCGCACCAGCAGTTCCCGGCTGACGACGTACCCGCGCTCCGCGGCCCACCGCGCGCACATCGCGTGCTGGCTGCGGGAGTCCACCAGGAAGGGATCGGCGTCCAGTTCCTCCAGCGGCGTCAGACTCGCGATCGCCGTGACCCGCATGACCCGCACCGGTCCCATGGCGTCCCCCTCACCTCCGGGTTTCGCCGCCGACCCTACTCCTGCCCGTAGGCTTCGGGGGAGGCGCGCGAAGGAGGCGAAGAGGTGCCGGTGGAGATCACGTGGTGGGGTCACGCCACCTGCACGATCGAGGATTCGGACGTGCGTGTGATCACCGATCCCCTGTTCGCCCGTCGTCTCGCGCATCTGCGCCGCCGCCGGGGCGCGCTGCCCCCGCCCGGCGCCTGGCGCGCGGACGTGGCGCTCGTCTCCCACCTGCACGCCGACCACCTGCATCTGCCCTCGCTGGCGCGCCTCACGCCGGGCACGCGCCTGCTGGTGCCCCGGGGCGCGCCGCGCGCCGTCCCCGGGCTGCGCCGCCTGCGGCATCTGCGGCTGACCGAGATGGAGCCGGGCGACGAGACGGCCGTCGGCAACCTGCGGGTACGGGCCGTGCCCGCGCGCCACGACGGGCGGCGGCTGCCGGTCGGCCGGCACCGCTCCCCCGCGCTCGGGTACGTCGTCGAGGGCGAGGCGCGGACGTACTTCGCCGGGGACACCGGCCTGTTCGAGGAGATGGCCAAGGAGGTCGGGCCGGTCGATGTGGCGTTGCTGCCGGTGGGCGGCTGGGGGCCGTATCTCGGCGAGGGGCACCTGGACGCGCGGCGTGCGGCCGAGGCGCTGGTCCGGCTGGCGCCGCGCAGCGCCGTGCCGGTGCACTACGGCACGTACTGGCCGATCGGCATGGACGCCGTGCGCCCCCATGAATTCCATGCTCCCGGCGAGGAGTTCGTACGCCTCGCGGCGGAGCGTGCGCCGGGGGTGACGGTGCACCGGCTCGGGCACGGGGAGAGCGTGCGCGTGGGAGCCGCGCGGTGAGAGAGTGGCTCGCCACCGCGGTCATGACAACCGTGACGGCGGCGCCTGCCGTGACGACCGTGCCGACCGAGTCCACGCAGCAGGCCCTCGGCTATCCGTCGCTGTTCCTGCTGGTGCTGATCGGGGCGCTGGTGCCGGTGGTGCCGACGGGGGCGCTGGTGAGTTCGGCGGCGGTGGTCGCCTTCCATCAGACTGCGCCGTTCGCGCTGGCGCTGGTGTTCGTGACGGCGTCCCTGGCGGCGTTCTGCGGGGACACGGCGCTGTACTGGCTGGGGCGGCGCGGGATGCGGTCGAGGAACGGCTCGCACTGGCTGGAGGCGATCCGCTCGCGGGCGCCGGAGGAGCGGCTCGCACAGGCGCAGGCGAAGCTCGCCGGCCACGGTACGACGGTGCTGGTGCTGTCCCGGCTGGTGCCGGCCGGCCGCATCCCGGTGATGCTGGCCTGTCTGATGGCGGACTGGCCGCTGCGCCGCTTCGTACGGGGCAACCTCCCGGCGTGTCTGGCCTGGGCGGTGACCTATCAGTTGATCGGGATCCTCGGCGGCTCGCTGTTCCCCGAGCCCTGGGAGGGCGTGGTCGCGGCGGTCGCGCTGACCGTAGTGATCAGCGCGGCCCCGAGCGTGTGGCGCCGCCTGCGGAAGCCGAAGGACGCCTAGCCACTCCAGCACCGGCTACTCCAGCACCGGCTACTCCGGCACTCACCACTCCCGCAATGGCTGCTCCGGCTACTCCAGCACCCGGGAGCCGCCCACCGGCAGGTCCCACAGGTTCGCGCGGTCCAGGCCCGACTTCTCCCAGGCCGCGCGCACCCGGGTGAGGGGTTCGAGGACGGGCTCGGCGGAGAGCACGAACGTCGCCCAGTGCATCGGGGCCATGCGCCGCGCGCCGAGGTCGAGGGCGGCGCGGACCGCCTCCTCCGGGTCGCAGTGGACGTCGCTGAGCCACCAGCGGGGGTCGTAGGCGCCGATGGGCAGCAGGGCCAGGTCGATGCCGGGGTGGCGCCGCCCGATGTGGGAGAACCAGTGGCCGTAGCCCGTGTCGCCGGCGAAGTAGACGCGCCGCCCGTCGGGCGCGGTGAGCACCCAACCGCCCCAGAGGGAACGGCAGGTGTCCGTCAGGCTGCGCTTGGACCAGTGGTGGGAGGGCACGAAGTCGAAGCGGACGCCGGACAGTTCGGCCGCCTCCCACCAGTCCAGCTCGGTGACGTGGGTGAACCGGCGGCGCAGGAACCAGCGTCCGAGCCCGGCCGGCACGAACACCGGTGTGTCTCGCGGGAGTCGGCGCAGCGTGGGGGCGTCCAGGTGGTCGTAGTGGTTGTGGCTGATGACGACGGCGTCGATCGGCGGCAGCGTCTCCCAGGGGACGCCCACGGGGGTGATGCGGGCCGGGGTGCCGATGATGCGGCGGGACCAGACCGGGTCGGTCAGGACGGTCAGACCGCCGACGCTCACCACCCAACTGGCGTGTCCCGCCCAGGTGACGGCGATCGTGCGGGCGTCCACGCGGGGCAGTGGGGCGGGCTCGAAGGGAAGCCGGGGGAGGTCGGCGAGGCCCTCTTTGCCGGGCCGCACGGAGCCCTCGCGGGCGAACCGGGCGAGGGCCTTGAGGCCGGGCAGCGGCGAGGTCAGCCGGTCGTGGAAGGTCCGCGGCCACACCCGCCGCTCCCCCGGCGGACGGGGTTCGGCGAGCGGCGGGACGGGGGGCGCGAGCGGGGACAGGCGGGCCGGGGCGTCGGCGTCCCTGGTGGTCACCGTACCGACGGTGGTCGCCATGCCGGTAGTGGTCGCCATGCCGGTAGTCGTCGCCATGCCAGGAGTGGTCACCGTGCTGGTGGTGGTCGACTCGGACTGCTGCGTCATCGAGGAGGCTCCCGTCGCTGAGCGTCGTCACGGAGATCGTCGAAAACCGACCTCAAAAGCACCAACGCGCGTTGCACGTGTGGCAGTTCCAACGGCGCGGGTGACGTGAGGCATTCCCTGCGCTGCGCCTCCGTACCGTCGAGCAGCATGCCCGTGGACAGCCGGACGCGCAGCGCCCCGAGTTCGTCGCCGAAGCGGTGGCCGCCCGGCGCGGGCATGCCGAGCCGGGCGGAGAGGAAGTCCTCCAGTTCCTGTGCGTCGCCCACGCCGTGCGCGGACAGCGCGCCGCGCAGCGGGCCGAGGTCGACGTACAGGTGACGGCCCGCCCGGGGCGGGAGGGCGAGGGCGCCCGCGGCGACGACGGCGGCGTGCACGGCGTCCGCCACGCGCGCGTGCAGGCGTACGGCGGCGGCCACGCGCGCGGTGACCGGCTCCGGCTCGGCCAGCGCGTACGCGGCCGCGGCGGCGACCGGTGCGGCCACGCGCGCGCCGAGGGCGGTGAGGACGTCGAGCACGCGCGCGTGCAGGTCGTCGCCGACGGCCGAGGCCGGGAAGCGGGCGACGGCCGCCGGCCAGCCGGTGGGCAGCAGGGCGCCGGCCAGGTCGCTGACGACGGTGACGTGCTCGGGCAGCATCTCGGCCGGGCTGACCGGCACGGTGTCCTGCGGGGGGTGCACCGTGTCGCGCCAGGTCTCGTCGCTGACCAGGTGCAGGCCCTCTCCCGCGGCGGCCTCCACCGCCTCGTGCACCAACTCGGGCGGGGCGACGGTCGCGGTGGGGTCGTCGGCGACGGACAGCACGAGCAGCCGCGGGTCGCCGCCCTCGTCGCGCACCCGGCGCACGGTCTCCAGCAGGGCGTACGGGTCCGGCACTCCCCCGCACTCGGCGGGCGTCGCGACGTGGAAGAAGGGTCTTCCCAACAGGCGCGCGTACGGCGCCCACCAGGCCGCGCAGGGCCGGGGCACCAGGACGTCGCCGCCGAGGGCGGCGGTCAGCGCGAGCAGCAGGGCGGGGGCGCCGGGCCCGGCCACGAGCCGCCCCGGGCCTGCGGGGATGCCGCGCCGGGCCCAGTAGCCGTCGGCGGCGTCGAGGAGGGCGGGGCCGCCGCCGACCGGCTCGCCGTCGGCGCGGCCGGCGGCCTCGGCGAGCACTGCGGCGAGTTCGGGCAGCACCGGCAGCCCGTCCGGGGGAAGCGGTGGACCGTAGCGGACGGGCCCGTGGTCCTCCGGTTCCGTCCGCCGCATGGGGTCCTCCTCCGCGCAGTCCGTCCCGGGTGCCGTCCCTGGTCGCGTCCCTGATCTCGTGCCTGGTCTCGTGCCTGGTGCCTTGTGCCGTTGCCGCCGGCCGTCGGACGTCGTCGTGGGCCGGGTGGTGCGTGGGGTGCGGGACGTCTCGTCAGGGGCTCGGCGCTCGTGCGGGGCCGGGTACGCGTACGAGGCCGGTCGTGCCCCTGTGGTTCGTGTACCCACTGGACCCCGCGCTCATGGCCGGCTCTGCGGCCGGGTCAGGCGTCCCCCGACGGGTCACGGCGGCGCAGCCGGTGGACGGCGGCGCCGAGCGCGCCGGCGATCAGCAGGCCACCGGCGACGAGCGCGGGGACGGAGTCGGTGAAGGTGCCGCCTTCACCGGCCTGGACGCCGTGCTCGACGGTGGCGGGGGCGCAGCCGGCCTCGTGGGACGCGGCGACGCGGGGCTGCGGCTCGGGCACGGGCACGGGCCGGGCGCACGGCGGGGCGGTGCGGCAGGCGTCGGTGCGGGTCGGGGCGGCGCCCTGGGGCTGCGGACACGGCCGGGCGGTGGCGCAGGACGCGACGGGCACGCCGGGCAGGCCGCCGGGCGCCGGGGTGCACGGCTGGGTCTCGCCGCGCGCGACGTCCAGGGTCGCGCTCCACGGCTTGCCCGGTGCGCCGGGCGCGGCCGGGCAGGTGCCGTCGACGGTCCAGGCGGCGTCCGGTCCGGCCGCGAGCGGGCTCACCTCGAGATCGGCGGCGGGGGCGATCTCGGCGGTGCCCTCATAGGCGGGCCCGGCCTGGGCGTCGTCGTCGCCGGGGACCTTGCTCAGTTTGACGGTGCCGTCGGCGAAGGCCTGCGAGGTGGCGTCGAGGCTCTCGGGTACGGCGGCGGCGAGGGGACCGCAGGTGACGGACACGGTGACGCTGCCGCCCGGGGCGACACTGCCCGGGCTGACCTCCGCCGCCGGGTCCGCGTACGCGGCCGGAGCGACGGCGGCCAGGACGGCACCGGCCACGGCGAGAGCGGACAGGAAATGGGCGGTGCGACCCATGGAGCGGCTCCTTCGGCCGACGACTGCGGAGGCGGGGCCGGCTTCCTGCCCCACCGCCATCACAGCCCGACGGAACCCGGGGCGCGCGCGGCCGGACGCCATTGGCGGGACGGCGGCCCCCATCCGGGTGACCCGCGGTCGCCTCCTCCGCCTCCTTGCGGTCATTCCCCGCCGGTCGGGTCAGACGTTGCGCCGGTACTGGCCGCCGACCTCGAAGAAGGCGTCGGTGATCTGCTGGAGGGAGCAGACCCGGGCGGCGTCCATGAGGACGGCGAAGACGTTGCGGTCGCCCGTCGCCGCGTCCTTGAGGGCGGCCAGGGCCGCGTGGGTCTGGTCGCGGTGGCCGGCCTGGTAGTCCCGTACGCGCTCCAGTTGGGACTGCTTCTCCGCCTCGGTGGCGCGCGCCAGCTCGATGACGACGGGTTCGGCGGTGTCGGCGTGCGGGTTGCGGAAGGTGTTGACGCCGATGAGGGGCAGGGTGCCGTCGTGCTTGCGCTGCTCGTAGAGCATCGACTCGTCCTGGATACGGCCGCGTTGGTAGCCGGTCTCCATGGCGCCCAGCACGCCGCCGCGCTCACTGATGCGTTCGAACTCCTGGAGGACGGCCTCCTCGACCAGGTCGGTGAGTTCGTCGATGACGTACGAGCCCTGGAGGGGGTTCTCGTTCATCGCCAGGCCCCACTCCCGGTTGATGATCAGCTGGATGGCCAGGGCCCGGCGGACGGAGTCCTCGGTGGGGGTGGTGACCGCCTCGTCGTAGGCGTTGGTGTGCAGGCTGTTGCAGTTGTCGTAGATCGCGATGAGCGCCTGGAGCGTGGTGCGGATGTCGTTGAAGTCCATCTCCTGGGCGTGCAGGGAGCGTCCGGAGGTCTGGACGTGGTACTTCAGCTTCTGGCTGCGCTCGTTCGCGCCGTACTTCTCCTTCATCGCCACCGCCCAGACGCGCCGCGCGACCCGGCCCAGCACCGAGTACTCGGGGTCCATGCCGTTGGAGAAGAAGAACGACAGGTTGGGGGCGAAGTCGTCGATGTGCATGCCCCGGGCGAGGTAGGCCTCGACGTAGGTGAAGCCGTTGGCGAGGGTGAAGGCGAGCTGGCTGACGGGGTTCGCGCCGGCCTCGGCGATGTGGTAGCCGGAGATGGACACGGAGTAGAAGTTGCGGACCTTCTGGGCGATGAACCACTCCTGGATGTCGGCCATCATCCGCAGGCTGAACTCGGTGGAGAACAGGCAGGTGTTCTGGCCCTGGTCCTCCTTGAGAATGTCGGCCTGCACCGTGCCGCGCACGCTCGCCAGCGCGAGGGCACGCAGGTCGGCCGTCTCCTCGGGCGACGGGTCACGGCCCTCGGCGGCGCGGAACCGGTCCACCTGCTGGTCGATGGCGGTGTTGAGGAAGAACGCCAGGACGGTCGGCGCGGGGCCGTTGATCGTCATGGAGACGGAGGTGGTGGGGGCGATCAGGTCGAAGCCGTCGTAGAGCGCCTTCATGTCCTCCAGGGTCGCCACCGAGACTCCGGAGGTGCCGACCTTGCCGTAGATGTCGGGGCGTTCGTCCGGGTCACGGCCGTAGAGGGTGACCGAGTCGAAGGCGGTGGACAGGCGGGTGGCCGGCTGGCCCTCGGAGACCAGTTTGAAGCGGCGGTTGGTGCGGAACGGGTCGCCCTCGCCGGCGAACATCCGGGCCGGGTCCTCGCCGTCCCGCTTGAAGGGGAACACCCCGGCGGTGAAGGGGAAGTAGCCGGGCAGGTTCTCCCGGCGCCAGAACCGCACCAGCTCGCCGTGGTCGGTGAAGCGGGGCAGGGCGACGCGCGGAACCTTGTTGCCCGAGAGGGACTCGCGGGTCAGCCGGGTGCGGATCTCCCGGTCCCGGACCTTCACGACCTGCTCGTCCCCGGAGTAGGAGGCGATGACGGCGGGCCAGTTCGCGATCTGCTCCGTGACGTGCTGCGGGAGCTGCCTGCGGGCGTCCGTCAGCAGCGACTGCACGTTCGCGGCGTCGGAGCCGGCTTCGAGGAGCTCGCCGCCGACCGTCTCCAGGCGCTGCACCCGCCGGGCCGCCTCGGCCAGCCGGCCGGTCTCGGCGTGGAAGGCGCGCACGGCGTCGGTGATCTCGGCGAGATAGCGCACCCGGTGCGCCGGGACCACCTGCCGGATGCCGGAGGAGTGACGTACGTCGACCGGCGTCAGCGCGCCCTCGGACAGCGGCAGCCCCTTCTCGTCCAGGCCGGCCCTGAGGTGCTGGTAGAGCGCGGTGACCCCGTCGTCGTTGAACGTGGCCGCCGAGGTGCCGTAGACCGGCATGTCCTCGGGCCGCATCCCGAACGCCTCGCGGTTGCGCACCAGTTGACGGCCCACGTCCCGCAACGCGTCCTTGGCGCCGCGTCGTTCGAACTTGTTGATCGCCACGACGTCGGCGAAGTCGAGCATGTCGATCTTCTCCAGTTGCGAGGCGGCGCCGAACTCCGGCGTCATCACGTACAGCGAGGTGTCGACGAACGGGACGATCGCCGCATCGCCCTGGCCGATGCCCGGCGTCTCCACGATCACCAGGTCGAAGCCGGCGGCCTTCACGACGTCGATCACGTCGGACAGGTGCTCGGGCAGTTCGCGGCTGCCGCGGGTGGCCAGGCTCCGGAAGAACACCCGGTTCCCGTCGAGGGAGTTCATCCGGATCCGGTCGCCGAGCAGCGCGCCGCCGCCCCGGCGGCGGGTCGGGTCGACGGCGACGACCGCGATCCGCAGCTTGTCCTGCTGGTCGAGCCGGAACCGGCGCACCAACTCGTCGGTGAGCGAGGACTTCCCCGAGCCGCCGGTGCCGGTGATGCCGAGCACCGGCACCGCGCGGGCCGCCGCCGCGGCACGCACCTGCTCCAGGAACTCCCCGGGCAGCTTGCCGAGTTCGGCGCCGGTGACGGCCCGGGCGATCGCGAACCGGTCGCCCGCGAGCACGGCGGCGGGGTCGGCCGGCTTGCCGTCCCAGAGGTCGAAGTCGCAGTCCTTCACCACGGAGTTGACCATCCCGGCCAGGCCCATCCGCTGACCGTCCTCCGGGGTGAAGATGGTGACCCCGCTGGCGCGCAGCCGGACGATCTCCTCGGGCACGATGACACCGCCCCCGCCGCCCACCACCCGCACATGCTCCGCGCCCTGCGCGCGCAGCGACTCGACGAGGTACTCGAAGTACTCCACGTGCCCGCCCTGGTAGGACGAGACCGCCACGCCGTGGGCGTCCTCCTCCAGCGCCGCGTCCACGACCTCGCGCACCGACCGGTTGTGTCCCAGGTGGATCACCTCGGCACCCTGGGACTGGAAGATCCGCCGCATGATGTTGATCGAGGCGTCGTGCCCGTCGAACAGGGCCGAAGCCGTGACGAGGCGGACGGGGTGCACGGGGCGGTGCAGGTCGCTCATGGGGGCCTTCCCGGGCAGGCGGACGATACGAGTCAGGGACACTGACCAGAGAAATACTAGGACGTCCTAGTAAATCACCGGGAACGGGTACGTGATGTGATCGGCGACACAGTGCGTGGGTGAGTGTGCGAACAGGTACGCGTGTGCGTGGTGCGGGCGGGTGCGGGTGCGGGTGCGGTCAGAGGATCTTGCCGGGGTTCAGGATCCCGGCGGGGTCGAGCGCGTCCTTGACCGCTTGGTGCAGGGCGAGTACGGCGGGGGAGAGCTCGGCGACGAGACCGGGCCGCTTGAGCAGTCCGACGCCGTGCTCGCCGGTGACCGTGCCGCCGAGTGCGAGGGCGTCGGCGATGATGTCGGCGAACGCCGCCTGGGCGCGGACGCGCGCCGCCTCGTCGCCCGGCTCGGTGATGATCAGCGGGTGGAGGTTGCCGTCGCCGGCGTGGGCGATGTTGGCGATGGTGATGCGGTGCCGCTGGGCGGTCCGCTCGATGCGGTCCAGCATCCTGGGGACCTGCGCCTTCGGCACGCACACGTCCTCGGTCAGCACCGGGCCGAGGCGTTCGAGCGCCGGGTAGGCCAGCCGCCGTGCCGCGAACAGCGCCTCCGCCTCGGTCTCGTCGGTGGAGCACGCGGCCCAGGTGGCGCCGCCCTCCTCGAAGCAGGCGAGGGTGCGCTGCGCCGCGAGCTGCCCGGCGGCGCCGGGCTCGTCGAGCCGGGCCAGCAGGATCACGTCGGCGTCGACGGACAGGCCCATGTTCTTCCAGGCGTCCACGGCGCGCAGGCAGTGCCGGTCGACGAGTTCGAGCGCGGCCGGCGTGAGCCCCGCGGCAGCGACGATGCGCACCGCCCGGCCCGCGTCGACGATCGACGAGAAGTACCCGGCCACCGTGATCGCGGGCGGCGGGAGCGGACGCAGCCGGACGGTGACCTCAGTGACGACGCCCAGCGTCCCCTCCGACCCCACGACCAGGCCGACCAGGTCGTAGCCCGCGACGCCCTTCGCCGTCCGCCTGCCGAGTCGCACGAGCTCGCCGGTTCCGGTCACCATCTCGACGGCGAGCACGTAGTCGCGGGTGACGCCGTACTTCACACAGCACACGCCGCCCGCGTTGGTGGCGACGTTGCCGCCGATCGTCGACCACGGCGAACTCGCCGGGTCCGGCGGATACCAGAGGCCGTGTTCGGCGACCGCGGCGCGCAGGTCGTCGTTGACCACGCCCGGCTGGACGACCGCGAGCCGCTCCAGCGGGTCGATCTCCACGATCCGGTCCATCCGGTCGAACGCGACGATCACACACCCGTCGACCGCGTTGGCCCCGCCGGAGAGCCCGGTGCCGGCGCCCCGCGCGACGACGGGCACCGCGTGCCGGTGGCAGGCGCGGACGACCGCCTGCACCTCCGCGCTCGACTCCGCCCGGACGACGGCGAGCGGCACGCCGACCGGGGCCCACTCGGCCTCGTCGTGGCTCAGCCCCGAGACGACGTCGGGATCGCGCACGATCCGCTCGTCGGGGACGTGCGCGGCGATGTCGCCCAGCACGTCGCTTCTCACCGAGGTCACCGGTCCTCCTAGTTCAACGTTCGACGATATGCAGAACGCTAGCGGAGCAGCGGTCCCCACTCGGGGCTTCTCGAGGATCGTCCCCGCTGTTCGGACGTCGAAGGCGGACGTCCGAACAGCGGGGACGTCGAACGGAGAGGTCGGAGGCGGACGGCGGCCTCGATCGGCTCAGGTTGCGCCGGGGTCGCCCGTCGTTCCCGGCCCCCACTTGCCGACCGGAGGGCCCGCCTTGGTATCCCGGCCCCTGGCGCCGTTCCGGGTGCGGCCGGGCGAGACGAAGCGGCGCGGGTTGCGGCGCAGGTACTCGCCCTCCAGCCGGGCCATGCGGTCGTTGTGGGCGCGCAGGGCGTCGTTCGAGCCGTACAGCAGGGTGTCGTGGCGCGTGCGGTGGATCGTCTCCAGCTCTTTCATCAGCTGCTGGTCGTCCAGCCGGTCCGGGTCGACTCCGGTCATGGTGTGCCCCGCTCGTCGTTCCGCCTACTGCCTATCCTCCACTGTACGAACATTCGGGCCGCCGGGCCCCCGGGTGCCCTACCTGGCCCGCTCCACGCGCCGCTCGTCCCACACCGGCTCCGGGGTCTCCCGGACCCGGCCGTCGGTGCCGAAGACCAGGTAGCGGTCGAAGGAACGGGCGAACCAGCGGTCGTGGGTGACGGCGAGAACCGTGCCGTCGAAGGCCTCCAGGCCCTCCTGGAGCGCCTCGGCGGACTCCAGGTCGAGGTTGTCGGTGGGCTCGTCGAGGAGCAGGGCCGTGACGCCCTCCAGTTCGAGCAGCAGGATCTGGAAACGGGCCTGCTGGCCGCCGGACAGCCGGTCGAAGGCCTGCTCGGCCTGCTGGGTCAGCTCGTAGCGGCGCAGTCGGGACATGGCCGCGCCCCGGTCCTGGGCGTGGTCCTTCCACAGGATGTCGAGAAGTTTGCGCTCCTGGAGCTCGGGGTGGGCGTGGGTCTGGGCGAAGTGCCCGGGCACCACGCGCGCGCCGAGCTTCCACTCCCCCGTGTGCGCCACGGTGTCGCCGGCCAGCAGGCGCAGGAAGTGCGACTTGCCCGAGCCGTTGGAGCCGAGCACGGCGACCCGCTCGCCGTAGAAGACCTCCAGGTCGAAGGGCTTCATCAGACCGGTGAGCTCAAGTCCCTTGCAGGTGAAGGCCCTTACTCCGGTACGGCCGCCCTTGAGGCGCATGGTGATGTCCTGCTCGCGCGGCGGCTCCGGCGGCGGGCCTGCCTCCTCGAACTTGCGCAGCCGGGTCTGGGCGGCGGCATAGCGGGAGGCCAACTCATGGCTGATGGAGGCGGCCTGACGGAGATTCAGGACCAGCTTCTTCAACTGGGCGTGCTTCTCGTCCCAGCGGCGGCGCAACTCCTCGAAGCGGGCGAAGCGTTCACGGCGGGCCTCGTGGTAGGTGGCGAAGCCGGAGCCGTGCACCCAGGCGTCGGCGCCCGCCGGACCGGGCTCGACCGAGACGATCTTCTCGGCGGCGCGGGAGAGGAGTTCGCGGTCGTGGGAGACGAAGAGGACCGTCTTGCGGGTCTCCTTCAGCCGTTCCTCCAGCCACCGCTTTCCGGGTACGTCGAGGTAGTTGTCGGGCTCGTCGAGCAGCAGCACCTCGTCGGTGCCGCGCAGCAGCGCCTCCAGCACGAGCCGCTTCTGCTCGCCGCCGGACAGCGTGCGCACGAGGCGGAACTGCGCCTTGTCGTAGGGGACGCCGAGCGCGGCCGTCGTGCACATGTCCCACAGGGTCTCGGCCTCGTACCCGCGCACCTCCGCCCAGTCGGAGAGGGCCTGCGCGTACTGGAGCTGCGCGGCCTCGTCGTCGACGGTCATGAGCGCGTGCTCGGCCTTGTCGACGGCCTGCGCGACCTCGCGGATCCGGGGCTGGGAGACGGACACCAGCAGGTCGCGGACGGTCGTCTCGTCCCGTACGGAGCCCACGAACTGGCGCATCACACCCAGGCCGCCGGTCACGGTGACGGTCCCGCCGTGCGGTTTCAGCTCACCGGAGATCAGCCGCAGCAGGGTCGTCTTGCCGGCGCCGTTGGGGCCGACCAGGGCCACCACGGCCCCTTCGCCGACCCGGAAGGACACGTCGCCGAGCAACGCCCTCCCGTCGGGGAGGTAGTACTCGAGGTGCGCGGCTTCCAGGTGTCCCATGAGGACGCATTGTGCGGGCCGCGCACAGAATGCGCCAAACCGTTATCGGCTGTCCCCGCAGGCCGGGGCACGCGGATGGCCGGGGAACGCGCAGGCCCGCCGGCCGGCCACCGACGCGCCCGCCCTGCTCGGAGTCGCTGCTCGGAGTCGCCGGGGAGCAGCTCCGGATCGCCTGCGGAGATCCCCCCGGAGCCCGTCGCGGAGGTCCAGATAGTGAAATAATCGGTCTCACCATGCGATCACCGGCGTACGGTGACGACACCGGACACCCGGTGTCGGACCCGGTGTCGGACCAGGTCCGGCGAGACGTCGAGAAGGGGTAGAGCCATGCCGGAAGCGCGGGAGACCGCCGTCTACACGCACGGACACCACGAGTCGGTGCTGCGCTCGCACACCTGGCGGACCGCCGCCAACTCCGCGGCCTACCTGCTCGGTTCGCTGAAGCCGCACATGCGGATCCTGGACCTCGGCTGCGGGCCGGGCACCATCACCGCCGACCTGGCGGCCCTGGTCCCCGACGGGCACGTCACCGGCGTCGACCACGCGCCGGGCATCCTGGAACAGGCGCGGGCCACGGCAGCCGAACGGGGATTGGCCAACATCGACTTCGCGGTCGCCGACGTGCACGCCCTGGAGTACCCCGACGACACGTTCTGCGTGGTCCACGCCCACCAGGTGCTCCAGCACGTGGGCGACCCCGTACAGGCGCTGCGCGAGATGCTGCGGGTGACGAAGCCGGGCGGGTACGTCGCCGTCCGCGACTCGGACTACGCGGCGATGACCTGGTACCCCGCCTCGCCGGGGATGGACGACTGGCTGGACCTGTACCACCGGGTGGCCCGGGCCAACGGCGGCGAGCCGGACGCCGGGCGCCGGCTGAAGTCCTGGGCGCTGACCGCCGGGTTCACCGACATCACGGCCACCTCCGCCACCTGGACCTTCAGCACCGCCGAGGAGCGGGCCTGGTGGAGCGGCCTGTGGGCCGACCGCACCCTGGCCTCGGCGTACGCGGAGCGCGCCACGCAGGGCGGACACGCCACGGTGGAGCAACTGCGCGCCGTGTCGGGGGCCTGGCGGGAGTGGGGGCGGCGGGAGGACGGCTGGTTCTGTGTCCTGCACGGAGAGATTCTGTGCCGAAAGAACGCCTAGATCCCGGATTCCGGGCAACCCGAAGTCCAGGAGGTTCACACTATGGTTCCCATTCTGCTGGTCCTGCTACTGGTGCTGCTTCTTTTCGGTGCCGGATTCGCAGTGAAGTTGCTGTGGTGGATCGCGATCGCGGTTCTCGTCGTCTGGCTGCTCGGATTCCTCTTCCGCGGGACTTCGGCGGCCGGAGGCAGGGGTCGTTGGTACAGGTGGTGAGCTGATCCCCGGTTTTGCGTGACGCCTTCCCGGGGAAGCAGCGGTCCGAACGGCCCGAGGACTCGGTTCAGATCCTCGGGCCTTCGGCGGATTCCACGACAGGTTCCAAGGACAATTCCATGGAGGAATCCATGGCGGAATCCACGAAAGAATAGGCCGCCCACGGCCCGGTGAGTTCCACCCGCATCCCGGATTCCTCACCATTGGCGCGATCCACGATTTCCACGAATTCCTCGGACGCCGCGCGCGGCACGAGATAGGCGGCGTCCAGCACATTCCGTCCCTGCGGGAGCTGGCCCTGCGGAGGCTGTCCCTGCGGAGGCTGTCCCTGCGGAGGCTGTCCCTGCGCGGTATGGAGACAGGTGTCTTCGGCGTGCGCGGACAGCCTGGTGTGCAAACGCTCGGCGAACCGCTCGGCACGCTGCGCCCGCTCGGCCTCCCGCGTCTCCCCCTCCACATAGACCTTCACGCCCCACTCGACCCGCCCCGTGAGCCGGTCGAGGGTGTGCCGGAAGTCGTCCTCGCGCTCCTCCATCATCACGCGGACGCCGCTGTCGTCCCGGAACACGGTGGCGGGGCGGAGCGGCAGCGGTGTGGTGACGGCGGTGAGCGCGTCGATCACCTGCTGGTGGACGCGGGCGGTCTCGGTGCGCCAGTCCAGGTCATCCAGCCGGGCGCGGAGCGGTTCCTGCGCGAAGTCCCGTTCCGGCACATGGCTGACCACGGCGATCAGGCCGTGGTGGTTGAGCAGTCTGGGCGGATCGCCCGCCACCCCCGAAAGGTCGGCCTGAAGGGGCGCGCCGAGGGGCCGGCAGACGGCGTACACATAACGCAGTCCGGTCACGGGGACTCCTCCCTGGCAGCGGCAGCGCAGCCGTCATTCGTCCTCGTCCTCCCATACTGCACCTCATCGTCCCCCCGGCAGCCGTCCTCGGCATCCCGCGGCCCGCTCGTCGCGCGATGCCCGCCACGCGGAAACCCGTGCGGCGCGTCGACGGCGTCACCCGCGCAGCGCGTCGAGCCGCCGCCGGGCCGGGCCCAGGGCGCGCGCTGCACCGAGTAGGGGGCGGGCCTGCCCGCACGGCCCGCGGCCCGCCGCCGCTCACGGCACGATCGCCTGCTCCACGAGCAGCCGGGCGGACGCGGCGATCGACTCGGCGTCGATGCCCGCGGCGTGCAGTTGCTCGGCCGGGCTCGCCGAGCCGGGCATCGCCTCGACGGCGAGGCGCACCAGCCGGGGCACCGGCCGCCCGTCGAGGAAGGCGTCGAGGACGGCGTCCCCGAGGCCGCCCTGCTCGTGGTGGTCCTCGACGGTCAGCAGCAGCCCGGTCTCGACGGCGGCCCGCCGCAGCGTGGCCCGGTCGACGGGCTTGACCGAGTACAGGTCGACGACCCGGACGGCGATGCCCTCGCCGTCGAGCGCCTCGGCGGCCTTCAGCGCCTCGTGCACGGTGACGCCGGCCGCGACGATCGTCAGCCGGTCCCGGCCGGAGGAGCGCAGCACCTTGCTGCCGCCGACCGGGAACTCCTCGTCGGGCCCGTAGATCACCGGCCCGGCGCCGCGCGAGGTGCGCAGGTAGCGGACGCCGTCCAGGCCTGCCATGGCGGTGACGAGCCGGGCGGTCTGGTTGGCGTCGCAGGGATACAGCACGGTCGAGCCGTGCACGGCCCGGAACATCGCCAGGTCCTCCAGGCCCATCTGCGAGGGCCCGTCCTGCCCGATGGCGACCCCGGCGTGCGAACCGACCAGGTTGACGCCGGCACCGCTGACCGCGGCCATCCGGACGAAGTCGTGGGCCCGGGTCAGGAACGCCGCGAACGTGGAGGCGTACGGCACCCAGCCGCGGGACGCGAGACCGACCGCGGCGGCGACGAGTTGCTGTTCGGCGATGTAGCACTCGAAGAAGCGGTCGGGGTGCTCCTTGGCGAAGAACTCGGCGCGGGTGGAGTCGCTCACCTCGCCGTCGAGGACGACGACGTCCCCGCGTGCGGTGCCCAGCGCGGCGAGGGCCTGGCCGTAGGCGTCCCGGGTCGCCACACCCTCTTCGGGGTCTCCCTCCTCCCAGCGGGGCAGGTCCAGGTGCCCGGTGGGGACGGAGTGCAGCATGCGGGCGTCGGCCGGCTCGTGCACCCGGATCCGCAGGTCACGGATGCCGCCGAGCTCCTCGATCGCCTCGTCGGCGTCCGGCAGCGGCTTGCCGTGCAGCCCCTCGCGGTTCTCGACGGACTCGACGCCCTTGCCCTTGAGGGTGCGGGCGAGGATCACCGTGGGCTGTCCCTTGGTGGAGCTCGCCTCGCCGTACGCGCGGTCGACGGCGTCCACGTCGTGCCCGTCGATCTCGACCGTGTGCCAGCCGAAGGCCTGGAAGCGGCGGGCGTAGGCGGCGAGGTCGTGGCCGTGCCGGGTGGGGCCGCGCTGGCCGAGCCGGTTGACGTCGACGATCGCGGTGAGGTTGTCCAGGTGCTCGTGGCCCGCGTGTTCGGCGGCCTCCCACACCGAGCCCTCGGCGAGCTCGCTGTCCCCGCACAGCACCCACACGCGGTACCCGACGCGGTCCAGCCGCTTCCCGGCCAGCGCGATGCCGACGCCCACCGGCAGCCCCTGCCCGAGCGACCCGGTGGCCGTCTCGACCCACGGCAGCCGCTGCGGGGTGGGATGCCCTTCGAGCCGGCTCCCGAGCTTGCGGAAGGTGAGGAGTTCCTCGTCGTCGATGGCTCCGGCGGCCTTGTAGGCGGAGTAGAGCAGCGGCGAGGCATGGCCCTTGGAGAGGACGAAGCGGTCGTTGCCGGGGTGGGCGGGCCGGTCGAAGTCATAACGGAGGTGGTTGGCGAACAGCACGGCCACCAGATCCGCGGCCGACATGGAGGACGTCGGATGCCCGGACCCCGCAGCAGCGGAGGCCCGCACACTGTCCACCCTCAACTGCTGTCCGAGTTCGGTGAGTTCAGTGCGTTCAGCGAGTTCGGCGGTGTCCATCGGGCTACTGATCTCCTTCTGCTTCGACTTCTGCTGCCACGCGGTCGGCGCGGGCATCACCGCGCTCGACCGGGCCGGGGGCGGGTCCGGAGACGGTTGTGCCGCTGTCCCGGACGGTCGTCGTACGAGGGTCTCCGCGTCCCCCCGGCACCGGCCGCCAAACGTGCGCCGGCCGACGGCCGGGCTCCCGTCGGCGACCGCTGATCACAGCCGGTGGTGCGGGCCCTCGGGGTCGATGTCGTCCGCGCGCGGCGCGGCGCCCGGTTCCGGCAGGCCGGCGCCGGGCGCGACCGGCGGCATCGGCGGGTACGGCAGCCCCGTACCGCCGGGCGGCCCGGCCGGCGCCGTGCCGCCGATGACCCGCCCGGGGCTCTTGGGCCGCGACGCGTGCGGCTTGGCGGCGCCGCGCAGCAGGTACGCCACGACGCCGAGGACCGCCGCGGTGATCAGCGCGGCGACCCAGTCGGGCAGACCGGCACCGAGGGCCAGGCCCACCGCGAGGGCCGCGGCCGCACCCGCGTAGAAGGCGACGGCGCCGGACGCGGCGTACAGCATGGCCGTACGGCGCTGCTTGCGGCTCTGCTCACGCAGTTCGTCGCGGATCGTCTCGCGCGCCACCTGCGCCAGCTCGTCGATCAGATGCTTGTCCAGATGCTTGTCGAGATGTTCCAGGTGATCCAGGTGATCCAGGTGATCCGGATGGTCCAGGTGCTCGTTGCGCTCCATGGCCGGCGGGTACCCGACGTCACGGACGCCTAACTCCACGGGCCGGCGCACCAACTAGGCTCTTCCGTATGGACATTCTGGGAGCAACACTGCGTGTCTGTGTCGACGACCTGGAGGCCTCGGTCTCCTTCTACGAACGTCTGACGGGCACCGACGCGCTCCGTTTCGAGCGGGGCGGGGTGCGGGTGGCGGCGGTCGGCTGCTTCCTGCTGATGAGCGGTCCCCCGGCCGAGTTGGAGGTGCTGCGCAAGGTGGCCGCGACGATCGCCGTCACGGACGTCGACGAGGTGCACAAGACCGTCACCGAGCTGGGCGCGGACGTCCTCGCCGGCCCGGTGCCGACCCCCGCGGGCCGCAACCTGATCGTCCGGCACCCGGACGGCGCGGTGTACGAGTACGCCGACCGGCGCGGGCGCTAGCGGGAGGCGTCGGGCGGGGCGAAATTCCGTATGCGGGGCGGCTACGCGGACGTAGAGTCGGGCGTTCGACGGCCGACGCGCAGGAACGGCAGCGTGGACGAAAGTGAGCGAGCGACAGTGAGCGAGCAGCACACCTACCGGGTCATCGTCCGGGGCACGTGGGACGGTCTCACCGAGGCGGCCCGGGCCCGGCTGCTCGCCGAGGCCGCCGACCACGGGCTGACCAGCATGCGCTTCACCGAGGAGGGCACGCTGTCGTACGAGCCGTCGCCGCTGAAGCACTTCTCGATGCGGTACGTGGTGGTGTCGGACGCGGCGGACGGCCCGGAGATGGCGGGCGCGCTCGCCGAGGAGCGCGCCGAGACGACGTTGCGGGAGCTCGGCCACGGCTTCACCGGCCTGCGGTCGACGGTCACGGACCTCGACACCATGAAGATCAACTTCAAGCCCGCAGCTCGGCGGTGATCGCCCACCGCTCGTGGTCGCGCCACGCCCCGTCGATGTAGATCATCTTCGGGGAGAAGCCCTCCAGCCGGAAGCCACAGGCCCGGGCGAGGGCGATCGAGGCGGTGTTGCCGGGCTGCACGTTGATCTCCAGGCGGTGCAGCCGCAGCGGCCCGAAGGCGTACCCCACCACGAGGTCGAGCGCCTCGCGCATCAGCCCCCGCCCGGCCGCGTGCGCGAAGGCGCCGTAGCCCAGCGCACCGCTCTGGAACGCGCCCTCGACGATGTTGTTGATGTTGACGAACCCGGCGACGGCCCCGTCCTCCCGGGTGCACACGAGGAAGCCGGCCTTCGACGGGTCCTGTATCAGCCGGCTCGCGTAGGCCGTGTACGCGTCGGCGGTGGCCGGCGGGGCCAGCCACGGATGGTGCATCTCCTTGCTCTCCCGCGCGCGGGCGGTGAATTCCGGCCCGTCCTCGTAGGTGAAGTGGCGCAGCCCCACGCGGGGGCCCTCGGCGAGGTAGCGGGACGCGGTGTGCGGCATCGAGCCAGCGTACGACGGGGTCAGCGCCGCCGTGTCCTGGTGTACGCGAAGTACGCGCCGCACAGCGCGCCGATGATCCCCATGGCGAGAAGCGCCGTCCACAGCGGCACCGTGACCTCGGGGATCAGTATCCGGATCTTCGTGTCGCGGGTGTTCTGGAAGATGAAGATCAGGGTGAGGACGGCGAGCACCAGGACAGCGATCCGGGCGGGCGTCACCGCCGCGTTCCCGCCGCTGTGCCTCCCGCCGCGCTCGGAGGTCTTCGAGGTCTTCCGGCTCATACCACCAGGGTGAGCCCTCCGCCGCCCGCACGCACGGTGGGAAGGGCCCGGCCCTGCGGGTGAGGTGCGGTCAGCGCAGGGCGGGCGCGTCGAGGGTGAGCGTGCCCTCGTCCGCGTCGAGTACGGCCCCCACGCCGAAGGGCAGGGTCGACGCCCCCTCGCAGTGCCCGAATCCGAGCTCCTCGACGACGGGCACGCCGAGGCCGCCGAGCCGGTCGACGAGGACCGGGCGCAGTTCCTCGTACGGGCCGCACCGGTCCCAGGAGCCGAGCGCGACGCCCGCGACGCCGTCCAGCCAGCCGGTGCGCAGGAGCTGGGTCAGGGCGCGGTCGACGCTGTACGGCGGCTCCCCCACGTCCTCGATCAGCAGCAGCCCGCCGCGTGCGCCGGCGCGGGTGTGCGGGGTGCCGTAGCCGGTGGCCAGCAGCGTCAGACAGCCGCCCAGGGTGACGCCCCGCGCCCGGCCCGGTGCGATGGCCGTGCCGCTGGAGGTGAGCGTGCGGACGGTCTCCGGGGCGAACAGGGTGGCCCTGAGATGGTCCTGCGCCCGGGCGTTCTTGATGAAGTCGATGCCCGCCGCCACCGGCCCGTACAGCGTGACCAGGCCCAGGCGGACGGCGAACGCCTCGTGCAGGGTCGTGCTGTCGCTGAAGCCGACGAACACCTTCGGCCCGGCCGCCCGCATCGCGTCCCAGTCGAGCAGGTCGACGACGCGCTGGGCGCCGTAACCGCCGCGTGCGCACAGCACGGCGTCGACGTCCGGGTCGCACCAGGCCCGCTGGAGGTCGGCGGCCCGGTCGGCGTCGGTGCCCGCGAGGTGGGGCAGCCGGGCGTGCCGGTCCAGCACATGGGGTGCGACCACCGGGTCGAGGTCCCAGCCGCGCAGCAGGTCGAGACCGGCCTGCAGCCGCTCCTCCGCCACGGGCCCGCTGGGCGCGACGACCGCGACCCGGGCGCCGGCGGCGAGCCGCGACGGCCGCACCAGTTCCTTCACCGTACGAGCTCCAGCCTGGGGATTCCGGGCAGACGCAGCCCGAACACCTGAGCGTACAGCGAGAGCTCGGCCTCCAGGGCGCGCACCATCGTCGCCGCCTGCCGGAACCCGTGTCCCTCCCCTTCGAACGCGAGGTACGCGTGCGGCACCGGCCGCCCCGTGAGCCGGGCGTGTCGGGTCAGGCCGGCCAGGAACCGCTCGCACTGGGCGGGCGGGCAGATCACGTCGTCCAGGCCCTGCAGCAGCAGGAACGGCGCGGTGATCCGGTCGGCGTGCTCGACGGCCGAGCGCCGCGCGTACCGGGCGGGCACCTCCGCGAGGGGTCCGACGAGACTGTCCAGGTAGCGCGACTCGAAGTCGTGGGTCTCCCCCGTCGCCCACCCCACGAGGTCCAGCACGGGGTAGCGGATTGTGCCGCAGGCGTAGACGTCGGTGCCGGTCAGCGAGGCGGCGGCGGTCCATCCGCCCGCGCTGCCGCCGCGGATCGCCAGCCGGTCGCGGTCGGCGGTGCCCTCGTCGGCCAGGGCGAGGGCGACGGCCGCGCAGTCCTCGACGTCGACCACGCCCCACTGCTCGCGCAGCCGCTCCCGGTACTCCCGCCCGTACCCGGTCGACCCTCCGTAGTTGACCTCGGCGACCCCGATGCCCCGTGAGGTGAAGTAGGCGATCTCCAGGTCCAGCACCAGCGGTGCCCGGCCGGTGGGCCCGCCGTGCGCCCAGATGACGTACGGCGGCAGTTCGTGGCCGGGGGCTACGACGCCGGGGTGGTGGGGCGGGTAGACGTGCGCGTGGATGTCCCGGCCGTCGGGCCCGGTGAAGGTACGGATCCGGGGCTCGGGGTAGTGGGCCGGGTCCACGGCGTCGTCGTGCGCGGCGCCGATCACCCGGGCCCGGCCGGTCCGCGCGTCCAGCTCCACCACCTCGTACGCGCTGCGTGGACTGGCCGCGACGGCGACGACTCTCCCCCACCTTCCGGGCGGGGGGACCCCCATCTCGCTTCGCTCGCCGTGCACGGCGAGGGTCGACGCGAACTCCGTCCACGGCCCCGCCGCGTCGACGAGCTCACCGGTCTCCGGATCGAGGATCCCCAGCGCGGTGGCCCCCCGCCCGTGCACGACGCCGACGAGACCGCTCTCCAACGGCACGAACCACCGGTGCCCGAGCTTCCACAGCGCCCCGCCGAACTCCTCCGCACGCGGACAGACGGGCTCGTGGTCACGGTAGAGGTTCCACCAGCCACTACGGTCGCTCGTATACAGCAGACAGTCGCCCGACGACTGTCCTCGTTCGCCTGTCGACGGTCCTCCGTCGACCGCCGACCGTCGCCCGCCGCCCGTCGACCGCATCCAGTCGACCTGCGCGATCGACTCCCCGGGCCCGCCGGCCACGACCCGGGCGTCGCTCAGGGTGCCGTCGGCCGTGACGTCCGCGACGACGACCTCCGTCCCCTCCCACGGCATCCGCGGATGGTCCCAGGCCAGCCAGGCGGCCCGGTGGCCGTCGGGTGAGAGGCGGGCTCCGGTGATGAACCGGTGGCGGTCGTCGGTGAGTTCACGGACGGCGGCGCGGTCGTGGGCGGCCGAGCCGTCCAGCGGTACGGCCGCCTGGACGCGGCGCACGTCGGTGGGCCCCTCGCCGGTGAACTCCTCCAGCACGCACCACACTTCACCCCGGTCGAGCAGCAACTGCGGCTCCACCCACCGCAGTCCACCGCCCACGGAGGACACGGGAGTCAGCGGGCGCGGCTCGCCGCCGGGCTCCGGCCCTGGCCCGGGCTCGTACGCGTAGAGCCGCTGGTCGGCGAAGTGGACGAACACGACCAGGAGTTGACCTTCGTGCACGGTGCCGGTCCAGGGCTGTCCGCCGTACTCGACGACCCGGCTGCGTACGTTCCAGGGCGCGGGCAGGACGGACTCCTCCGTGCCGTCCACGCGTCGCCGGACGAGGGTGCGGCGGCCGTTCTCGGTGGGCCGGGGCGCCGTCCACCACACCTCGTCGCCGACGAAACCCACGTACTCGGGGCGCCCGTCGTGCGTCGCCGCGAGGGTCGCGTCGATGGGCGAGGGCCAGAAACCGTACGGCAGGATCTGCACGTTCTTCTCCGCCTTCTCCGCTCCGCCTAGGCCGTCCGCAGGAACCGGTCGAGGACGTGGACGCCGAAGTGCAGCGCCTCGACCGGGACCCGTTCGTCGACCCCGTGGAACAGTGCCTGGTAGTCGAAGCCCTTCGGGAGCTTCAGCGGTGCGAAGCCGTAGCCGGTGATGCCGAGCCGCGAGAACTGCTTGGCGTCCGTGCCGCCGGACATGCAGTACGGCACCACGTGCCCCTCGGGCGCGAACTCCCCGACGGCGGCGCGCATCCGGGCGAAGAGAGGCGCGTCGACGGGTGCCTGGAGGGCGACTTCGCGGTGGTGGAACTCCCAGTCGACGTCGGGACCGGTGAGTTCGTCGAGGGTCGCCCGGAACTCGTCCTCGCAGCCCGCGAGATACCGCCCGTCGACGAACGCGACGGCCTCGCCCGGGATCACGTTGACCTTGTAACCGGCGTCCAGCATGGTCGGGTTGGCACTGTTGCGGACGGTCGCCTCGACGAGGGCGGCGGCCGGGCCGAGCTTCTCCAGCAGGCCGTCCACGTCGTGCAGGCCGTCCACGTCGTACAGGTCGGTCTCGATGCCGTACAGCGCGGCGAGTTCGGTGAGGGCGGCGCGGACGGTCGGGGTGAGCCGGAGCGGCCAGGCGTGCTCGCCGATGCGGGTGACGGCCGCGGCCAGCCGGGTCACCGCGTTCTCCCGGTTGACCTTGGAGCCGTGACCGGCGCGCCCGCGCGCGGTGAGCTTCAGCCAGCCAGTGCCGCGCTCGCCCGCGGCGATGGGGTAGATCTCGCGTCCGGTGCCGTCGTGGAAGGTGAACGCGCCCGATTCGCCGACGGCCTCCGTGCAGCCCTCGAACAGTCCCGGATGGCGGTCGGCGAGGAACCCGGAGCCGTCCTCGGCGCTGGCCTCCTCGTCGGCGGTGAAGGCGATGACGAGATCGCGCCGGGGCCGCACGCCCTGCCGCGCCCAGCCCCTCAGCACGGCCAGGATCATCGCGTCCATGTTCTTCATGTCGACGGCCCCACGCCCCCACACGACCCCGTCGCGCACCTCCCCGGAGAACGGGTGCACGCTCCAGTCGGCGGCCTCCGCGGGGACGACGTCCAGGTGGCCGTGGACGAGCAGCGCGTCCGCGGCCGGATCGGTGCCCTCGATCCGGGCGACGACGTTGGTGCGCCCCGGGGTGCGTTCGAGCAGCGTCGGCTCGATCCCCGCCTCCGCGAGCAGCGCGGCCGCGTACTCGGCGGCGGGCCGCTCCCGGCAGTCCCCGCCGCCCCGGTTGGTGGTGTCGATGCGGATGAGATCGGACGTGAACCGGACGACCTCGTCCCGCGCCCGCGCGTCAACCATGCCGCTCCAGCTCCCGCCCGTACCCGTGCCCCTGCTGCTCAGCCATACTGCTCCTCGATCGCGGCCGAGACGATCGTGGTGACCGCCTTGAAGGTGCGGATGCCCTCGTACATGGTGCCGCTGGTGTAGGCGATCTTCCGCTCGCCGATGCGGGCGACCCCGGGCACCACGGTGGCCGCCATCGCGAGATGCTCGGCGTCGAACTCCACCTTGACCGTGAACGGCCCACCGCTCAGCGGTTCCTGACGGATCGCCAGCCCCGCCGCCTCCTTCGCCGCCGCCCGGATGTCGGCGGCGGTGCGGGCCGGCGTACGGCACACGGCCGCGTACCGGGAGACGTGGTCCTTGACCGCGACCTTCAGCGCCTCGGGCGCGTACCCGAGCGCGTCCTCGCAGGCCACGTCGTCGCCGGTGACCAGGACGACCGGCACTCCGTACTCGGCGACGACGTGCGCGTTGAGCAGGCCCTCGCTGGCCCGGACGTCGTTCAGCCAGACGCCGGTGACGGAGTTGGCGAGGTAGGTGTGGGCGAGGACGCCCTCCATACCGGCGCCCGCGTGGTAGCCGACGAACGCGATGCCGTCGACGTCGCCGTGCTGGACGCCCTCCACCATGGAGAGGGACTTGTGCCGGCCGGTGAGCATCTCCACCCGCTCGTCGAGCTGCTCCAGGAGCAGGTTGCGCATGGTCCAGTGGGCCTCGTTGACCAGGACCTCGTCCGCCCCGCCGTCGAAGAAGCCCAGCACGGCGGCGTTGACGTCGGAGGTGAACATCGACCGGCACCGCTCCCACTGCGGGGTCCCCGGCAGCACGTCGGCGGGCCAGGTGACACCGGTGGCGCCCTCCATGTCGGCGCTGATGAGGATCTTCACGTCCGGCCCCCGTCCACTGCAGGAGCCCCGAGCCTAGCTGGCCTCCCCCGCGTTTCGAGGAGACGTCGCTGCGGCTCGGCGCGCCCGTGCCGCATCAGCGCCGCCGGCTTCACCGTGGGGCGCACGGTTCCGTCCGGCAGGCGCGGCGGCTCGCTGGTCGGGGCCTTGGCCTGCCCCGGCCTGACTCGGTCAGGTTCGCCCCAGCGAGGTCTGGTTCAGAAGCCCAGTTTCCAATGCTGGTATCCGCCACCGTTGCAGTCGTGCATGTAGGCGCTACCGCCACGATTGCTGTCCAGGCACTTCGACGCGTGGATATCCGTGAGCTGGACATTGTCCCAGCTCGATCCGGCCGCCCGCCAGAGCAGGCTCGCGGAGGGATCCTGCGTCCATGAGACCTCACAGGCGACGGTGGCGAGCACCAGGGCCGGCTTGTCGTTCCAGTACAGGCACCGTTGGGTCGCCTTGTTCACGATCTGGACGATGTCGTGGTCCATACGGGCTTTGTAGACCACAGTCCAGGTCTGGTAGTCGTTGCCCTGCTGACAGGGGTTTGTGTAAACCTGGCCTACGGCGTTGCTGTCCAGACAGCGCCCGGTTTCCCAGTTGCGCAGGAGGTTCACATATCTGTAATAGGTCGCGGCAGACGCGGAGTTCGCGTTCATGAACGCGAACCCCAACGACAGGGCGAGCGCGAGCGCTCCTGTCCACCAGCGGCGCGACATCAGCCCCGGGCCCGAGGCCCGGTTGGCCGTCTGCCTGTCAGCCGGACGTCCCGCGTCCGGCCTCTTCATTTCCACCATGCTGAATATCTCCATTCCTTACCGTCCTCTTCCTTACGGACCGTATGAGGCGAGAGGACACAAGCAGGTTTCCCCGAAGTGTGTGACGTAGGTCACGAACAGGAATGATATTGAGCAGGCAATTTCAAAAAGCATCGAGAGCAAACTCGCGGCCCTGATCCAAGCGTCAACAGCGGCCAAACTCAACGCCCATGAACGTTTTCGAGTGTCCGGCCGCCGACCGAGAAGCCCGCCATGACAGCTCCGACGACGGTGACGCTGCTTCTGCGGCTGTCAGGGCGGTCGGTCACATGGCGCGGGCCGTCACGAACCACTGCGACGGCAGCTCGATCCGAGTGCCGTCGGGCGCGGACTCCGTGGTGCTGAGCGGCAGTTCGCCGGAGGCCAGGACCCTGAGCCCGGCGGTGCGCAGATACTCGGGCACCGCGTCGTCGGCGACCTCGCCGGGGGCGATGCCGTGCCGGAGGATCGGCGCGAGCTTGGGCGGCGGACCGGCCGCGCTCTGCGCCAGCGAGCCGAGGACGAGGCGGGCGGCCTCCGACGGTTCGACGAGGAAGGCCCGGCCGCGCTCCCCCACCAGCGCGGCGATCCCGTCAACCAGCGGCTGCCGGTCGGCCGGCTCACACTGGTGCAGGACACCCCTCATGTAGACGTTGGCGTCCCCGAGTTCGGCGTGCAGCGTCTCGGCCGCGCCCTTCTCCGCCGCGTCCAGCAGCCGGTACGTCGCCAGTCCGGCGGGGTCGGCGCGCCGGGCGTGGTCGAGGGCCGCGGCGGACAGGTCGGCGCCGACCACGTGCGGGAAGCGGTCGGCGAAGTACCGGGTCTGGGTGCCGTTGCCGCAGCCGAGGTCCACCAACGCGAGTTCCGCGTCGGTGAGATAGGGCTCGAAGTGGGCGAGGTGGACGGCGGCGGTGACGCGCGGATCCGCGTCCCAGAACACACCGCCCGGCTCACCTGGCGCCTCCCGCCAGAAGCCCTCCCACGCCTCCCGGTACCGACGCGCCACGCTCATGCCCAACTCCCCATGACACAAGGCCGATCCGCCGCAAGTGACGGGCGAGTACGGTCTACCGCCCCCTGGTCTCCGCGACAAGCGCGCCGCGCACTCCTTCACGCCGCCTACGAGATCCGCACACCCGTTGCGCGCCTCGTTCGGCCCGGTTGCGCCCTCCCTGCGGGCCGCGTTCAGCGGCGCGGCAGCGTCAGCTCGAACCAGACGGTCTTCCCCGCGCCCGTACGGCTGGTGCCCCACTCGCGGGCCAGCGTGCTCACCACGCGCAACCCCCGCCCGAACTCCTCGCCGGGTCCGCCACTCAGCAGGGTCGGCAGTTCGTGATCGTCGTCCTCGACCTCGCACAGCAACGTCTCGCCGCGTACGAGGCGCAGGGCCACGGGGCGCCGGTGGGAGTGCCGCAGGGCGTTGGTGACGAGTTCGCTCACCATGAGCTCGGCCGCGTCGGCCGGTTTCGCCAGGCCCCAGTCGTGGAGCTGCTCGCGGACCACCGCGCGGGCCCGGCCGGCCTCGGCCGGTTCGAGGGGGAACCGCCACTCGGCGACGTCGTCCGGTTCGATGCCGTTCAGCCGGGCCATGAGCAGGGCGACGTCGTCCTTGCGGCTGCCGCGGCCCGCTTCGGAGAAGGTCACGGCGAGGGCGCGGATGATGGTGTCGCAGGCGTCGTCCATGGAGGCGGCCGGGTGGGCGGCGGACTCGCAGAGCGCCGCCAGGCCCACGCCGATGTCCTCGCCGCGGATCTCCACCAGGCCGTCGGTGCACATGACGAGCCGGTCGCCCGGTTCCACCCGTACGCGTACCGCCTCGAAGGGCACCCCGCCGACGCCGATGGGCGCCCCGGTGGGCAGGTCGAGAAGTTCGCTGCGGCCGTCGACGGCACGCACCAACACCGGTGGAATATGGCCCGCGTTGGCGATGTGGAGTTCGCTCTCGATCGGGTCGTAGACGGCGTACAGGCAGGTCGCGAGGTAGGTGTCGCCCAGCCGTTGCGCCAAGTCGTCCAGGTTGCGCAGGAGTTGGGCGGGCGGCAGGTCGAGGGCGGCCATGGTCTGCACGGCCGTCCGCAACTGGCCCATCATGGCTGCCGAGTTGAGGCCGTGGCCCATGACGTCGCCGACGACGAGGGCGGTACGTGCGCCGGGCAGCTTCACCGAGTCGAACCAGTCGCCGCCGACGCGCCCGAGCAGCGTGCCCGGCAGATAGCGGGTGGCGATGTCGCAGCCCGCCATGCGGGGCGGGATGTGCGGCAGCATGCTGTCCTGGAGGGTCTCGGCGACGCTCTCCTGGTAGGTGTACATGCGCGCGTTGTCGAGCACGAGGCCCGCGCGGGCGGCGAGTTCGGCGCCGGTGACCCGGTCCATGTCGTTGAAGACGGCGCGCTCGGGGTGGCGCAGCAGGATCATGAAGCCGAGGACGACGTGACGCGCCTTCAGCGGGACGACGAGCATGGAGCGCCCGGTGATGAGGGGCCGTATGTCGCGCTTCTCGAACTGCGAGGCGATGGCGTGCCCCAACTGCTCGCTGATACGCGGCACGAGGACCGGCTCGCCGGTGGTCATGCACTGGAAGAACGGGGTGTGCGCGGGGAAGGGCATCGCCTCGCCGACGGGTATGACGTCGTCCCAGCGGCCGGGTTCGTCGGTGTGCTCGACGGCCACCCGGTGCCACATGGTGGTCGTGTCCGGCACGCCGTCGGGGAACCCCTCACCGGCGACGACCTGTTCCCGCAGGTAGGTGCCGGCGACGTCGGTGAAGCGCGGGACGACGGCTCTGCTGACCTCGAGGATCGTGCGGGACAGGTCGAGGGAGGTGCCGATCTTCCCGCTGACCTCGTTGAGGAACTCCAGGCGTTCCCGGACGGCGACGTACTCGAGGTCCTCGCCCTCATCGCCTTCGCCTACTAGGTCATCCGGTATCGGAAGCCCTTCGGCGGCGGCGCGGGCCGCCCGCTCGCGACGGGCTCTTCGCTCGACGCGCCGGGTCACGCCCCAGTCGGGAGTCACCGGCACCCGGTCGTTCTGGCTGAACTCCAGGACGGGGTAACCGAGTTCGAGGATCTGGGCGACGATCCGGGCGCCTTCGCCGACGCTCATGCTGGGCAGGATCTCGGGCAGTCGGCCGGCCAGATCCTCGGCGCCGGGGAAGTCGGTGTGCCGCGCGAAGCCGGGGGCGATGCACTCGACGGCCGCCCGGTCCGCTGGCTCGTCCTGATCTTCCTGATCTTCCTGATCGTCTTGGTGCAGTGCCGCCGCGTCGGCCGCCAGTACCAGCAGCCGTTCCGTTCCCGGTCCGACCAGTGGGTACGCCCACCACAGGACGTCGACACGGTCGCCGTCCCGCTCGGGCACGGTCAGCCGGGCCCGCCCGGCGGCCGGGTAGCCGAGGCCTTGATCGAGGGAGGAGTCCAGCCCCGGCCCGAGGCCGTCGTGGGCCGCGTAGTCCCCATAGCCTCCGGATCCCCCGGAGCCCCCATAGCCTCCGGATCCGCCGGTGCCCTTGTATCCGCTGTATCCGCCGGTTGCCCCGTATCCGCCGTCCGGAAGGTCGTCGTCGGGCTCGGGGAGCGCGCCGGAGACGGGGAGCAGGTCGATCGCGGGCCGGCCGATCGCCTCTTCCTTGACGGCGCCGAAGAGGCGGCGTGCGCCGGTGCTCCAGTGGGACACGAGGCCCTCGCGGTCCACTACGACCACAGCCAGCGGGACGCGCCCGGCGTCGGCCCCGTCCTGCGCCGCGTCGCTCCCGGCTTCGTGGCTGGGAGGTGCGTCCCTCTCGGTGCCACGGTCCATGGCCCAGGCCCTCTCTCCCCAGAGCTGTACAAGATCTGTCCCGCCGTCACCACCGTACGGCGCACGTCGGTCGGCATGTGCGGCAATGGTGGAATTGGTTTCACCCGGGTCCGCCGGGGTACGACGGGAAACTCCGCACGTCCGGGTACCCGTACGGGCCGGCGTCAGTCCGCGTGGCCGAGTCGCAGGTCACGTTCCGTGCGGTCGCCGCCCGCCACTTGGAGGACGGTGGCGACCGGCGGGTAACCGGAGGCGATGACGGTGTACTCGCCGGAGGACAGGTCGACGAAGCGGAATGTGCCGTCGGATCCTGTGGTGAGGGTGTCCACGACGTTGCCCGCCGCGTCCAGGAGGGTCACGCGAGCGTCCTCGACGGGGCGCCCGCCGCTGGCCCGGACCGTGCCGTGCAACAAGGCGCCGCCGGCGAGTTCGACGTCCTGGCGGGTCTCGCGGGAGGCCTGGACGCTGACCGGCAGGGCCGCCGGGCGGTAGGCGGGCGCGCTGGCGGCGAGGGTGTACTCCCCGGCGACGAGTTCGGTGATGACGTAACCGCCCTCGTGGCCGCTGCGGGTGCTGGCGACGACCTCGCCGTGGACGTTGGTGAGGGTGACGGTGGCCTCCCGCACCGGGGCGCCGTCCGCCGTCACGACGCTCCCGGCGAGCCGGCCGGCGCCGCCGAGGACGACGTCCAGTTCGACGGAGCGTTCGCCGACGGTGACGGAGACGGCCTGCGGCTGGTGGCCGCCGGCGGCGGCGATCAGGACGTACGCGCCCGCTCCGGGCGTGGACAGCGCGTACCGTCCGTCCTCGCCGCTGGCGCCCCGGCCGATCTGCTGTCCGGTCACGTCGATGAGGGTGAGCGCCGCGCGGGGCACGACGGTCCCGTCGGGATGCCGCACCGTGCCGCAGACCGGGATCCCGGCGGTGTACGGGACACGGGCCGGCAAGACACGGGCCTGCGGGATCGGCGTGGTCACGGGGGCGGGTTCCGTCTCGGCGGCTTCGGCGGCGTCGGCGGCGTTGTGGGTCACCAGCGGTTTCTCCTTGAGGAAGCAGGCGATGAGCAGCCCGAGGACGAGCACCGGTACGAGGTAGAGGAAGATCCGCGGCATGGCGTCGGCGTACGCGCGGACGTAGGCGTCGCGCAGCGCCGGGGGCAGCCCGTGGACGAGCTGCGGGGTGAGCGACTCGGGGTCCGGGAGCCCGGCGCCGGTGCGGGCGGGCAGGCGGTCGTGCAGGGCGTCGGTGAGCCGGTCGGCGAAGAGGGTGCCGAAGATCGCCGCGCCGACGCTGCCGCCGATCTGCCGGAAGTAGTTGTTGGCGCTGGTGGCGGTGCCGAGGTCGGCGGGGCGTACGGAGTTCTGCACGGCGAGGACGAGGACGGGCATCACCAGGCCGATGCCGGCGCCGAGGACGGCCATCCACAGGCTGTACTGCAGCCGGGGCGTGTCGACCTCCAGCCGGGACAGCAGCCACATGCCGAGGACGGCGAGGGCGCTGCCGAGGACGGGATAGATCCGGTAGCGGCCGGTCTGAGTGATGAGCTGGCCGGAGAGGACCGAGGCGCCGACGATGCCGCCCATCATGGGCAGCATGAGCAGCCCGGACTCGGTGGCGGAGGCCCCGTCGACCATCTGCAGGAAGGTCGGCAGATAGCTGGCGGCGCCGAACAGCGCGACACCGATCACCAGCCCGACCAGTGCGGTGACGTTGAAGACGGGGTCCCTGAACAGCCGCAGCGGGATGAGGGGTTCGGCGGCGATGCCCTCGACGACGAGGAAGAGGACGGTCGCGGCGGCGGCGCCCGCGCCGAGGCCGACGACGACGCTGGAGTCCCAGGCGTACTCGGTGCCGCCCCAACTGGTCAGCAGGACCAGGCAGGTGGAGGCCACGGCGAGCAACAGGGCGCCGAGGACGTCGAATCGGGGCTTCGCCGTCGGCTTCGGGAGTTCGAGGACGACGGTGACCACGGCGAGGGTGACGAGGCCGAAGGGGACGTTGATGTAGAAGCACCAGCGCCAGGAGAGGTGGTCCGTGAAGTAGCCGCCGAGCAGCGGTCCGGCGACCGAGGCGAGGCCGAACGCGGCGCCGATGAGGCCCATGAACCGGCCGCGCTGCCGCGGCGGCACGATGTCCGCGATGATCGCCTGCACGCCGATCATGAGCCCGCCCGCGCCGACGCCCTGGACGGCCCGGAAGGCGATCAACTGGTCCATGGTCTGCGCGCGTCCGGCGAGCGCGGAGCCGATGACGAAGACGACGATCGCGAACTGGAAGACGCTCTTGCGGCCGAGGAGGTCGCCGAGCTTGCCGTAGACGGGGAGTCCGACGGTGGCGGTGAGCAGGTAGGCGGTGATCGCCCAGGACATCTTGTCCAGGCCGTGCAGCTCGCCGACGATCTTCGGCAGGGCGGTGGCGACGATCATCTGCTCCAGCGCCGCGAGGAGCAGCGCGAGCATGAGGGCGAAGAAGACCAGCCGCACCCGGCGTTGGCCGGGTCCCGGCCCGGTGGCCGGCGCCGCGGGCGGGTCTTCCGCGGGAGGTGCCGTGACCGGCTCGTCCTGCACCAGAGTGGTCCCGCCCATGTCCCGCTCCCCTCGTCGCACCTGCCACACAATTCCCGCGTAAAGCGACAACTACGAGCAAGCGCGACGAGTTACGGGGCCATCCCGGTCACAAGGGAGATCCACTCGAACCGGTGAAAGGGATCAACGCGCAGGGAGCGCACGGGTGTTGATCTACTTCTCGACCTCGGTGGCGAGGTTGGCGAGGATCACGTCGTAGATCCGGCCGAGGCCCTTGGGCGCGAAGGTCCTCTCGAAGAAGCCGCCGATGCCGCCGGCGCCGGTCCAGGTGGTGGTGACGACCACCCGGGACGAGCCCTCGCCGGCCGGGGTGACGCGCCAGACGGTGACCATCGAGGAGTTGCGGTCCTTCTCGACGAGCTCGCCGTCGGTCGGTTCGGTGACCTCCAGGAGGCAGTCGCGGACCCGCTTGCTGGTGGCCTGGAGCCGCCAGTGGACGAGGGTGCCCTCGCCGTCGCCGCCCTCCCGCACCTCGTACTCGCTGAAGTGCTCGGGCAGCAGCTTCGCGCGCGCGCCGCTGTAGTCGGCGATGGTGTCGAACACCTTCTCCGGGTCCGCAGCGACGACCCGCTCGGTGGTGGCCTCGACCTGCGCCATGGGGTTCCTCCAGGTCCGTGTTGCTCAGGGTTGATCAGGGTTCCTCAGGTTCGGGGCAAGCCAACCACCCCGGTCCACGGCCACCCAAATCGGGGTCCCCGAAGCGATCGCGGGGCGATCGAAACGGACTGCCTGAGACCCGCCGCGGACCGCCTGAGGCGCGCCGTCGACTGCCGACGACTGCCGACGACCGTCGAGGGCCGCCGAGAGCCTGTCGCGCGATCCACGAGCTGGCCGAGGAGTACGGCATCGGCCCCACGCGCGCGGGGATGCCGCGGCGTATCCCGCAGCCGCCGCCGGTCGGGACGGTCGATCCGGCCGAGGAGCCCACCGACTCCGGGCCGACCCAACTCACGCTGATCTGAGCGCGTTCGAGCGCATCCGGCAACCCGAACGGGTCAAGTAACGCCGGAAAAGGTTCTTACCGACGATCTTCCCGGGACGATGCGGCGAGGGCCGTGACCTGCGCGGTCCGGCCGTCTCCAGCACTTCGCTCTCCGTCCCTCCGTCCCGGGAGTACTCCATGAACAAACGCGCAGCCATGCTGTGCGCTGCCGCCGTCGTCGTGGCCGGGACGGTCACGGCCGTGCCCGCCGCGGCGAGCCCGTCGCACCCCGCGGCGCCCGCCCGCGCGGCGAAGCTCTCCTGGAAGAGCTGCGGGACCACCGACCAGCCGAAACTCCAGTGCGCGTCCCTGGAGGTGCCGCTCGACCACGCGCAGCCGGGCGGGAAGCGGATCACGCTGGCGCTGTCGCGCGTCCCGCACACCGCGAAGACGTACCAGGGCCCGCTGCTGGTCAATCCCGGCGGCCCGGGCGGCAGCGGGCTGAGCCTCGCCGGATTCGTCGCCTCGGCGCTGCCGAAGGCGGTGGCAGCCCAGTACGACGTCATCGGCTTCGACCCGCGCGGGGTCGGCAAGAGCACTCCCGCACTGGACTGCAGGCCCGGCCACTTCACCCCGGTCCGCCCGGACTCGGTGCCGAGCACCGAGGCGATCGAGCAGGCCAACCTGACGCGCGCCCGGTCGTTCGCCGCGGCCTGCGAGAAGAAGTACGCGGGCGTGCTGCCGTACATCGACACCCTCAGCGCCGTCCGCGACATGGACGCGATCCGGGCCGCGGTCGGCGCGCAGCAGCTGAACTACTTCGGCTACTCGTACGGCACCTACCTCGGCGCGGTGTACGCCAAGCTCTACCCGCAGCGGGTGCGGCGCCTGGTCCTGGACTCGGTCGTCGACCCCACCGGGGTCTGGTACGAGGACAACCTCACGCAGGACCTGGCCTTCAACGACCGCCACCGGGCCCTGATGGCGTGGATCGCCAAGTACGACAAGACGTACAAGCTCGGCACCGACCCGGAGAAGGTCGAGACCAAGTGGTACGCGATGCGGGCGGCCCTCGCGAAGAAGCCGGCCGGCGGCAAGGTGGGCGCGTCGGAGCTGGAGGACACCTTCATGCCCGGCGGCTACTACAACGGCTACTGGCCCCACCTCGCCGAGGCGTTCGCCGCGTACGTGAACGACAAGGACGACGACCCGCTGGTCGAGGCGTACGAGAACTTCGCCGCCGTCGACGCCGCGGGGGACAACGGGTACAGCGTCTACACGTCGGTGCAGTGCCGTGACGCCTCCTGGCCGCGCGACTGGGACGAGTGGCGTACGGACAACTGGTCGGTGTACGCGAAGGCGCCGTTCATGACCTGGAACAACGCCTGGTACAACGCACCGTGCGCGTTCTGGCCGACCGAGCGACTGGGGCCGGTGAACGTCACCAACGGCGACCTCCCGCCGGTCCTGCTGTTCCAGGCGACGAACGACGCGGCCACGCCGTACGAGGGCGGCGCGACGGTCCACGCGCTGCTGCGCGGCTCCAGCCTGGTGGTCGAGGAGGGCGGCCAGAACCACGGCATCACCCTGAGCGGGAACACCTGCCTGGACAAGCACCTGGCGACCTACCTGACCGACGGCACCGTGCCGCGCGGCACGGGCGGGGTCGACGCCGTGTGCAAGGCGCAGCCCGACCCGAAGCCGCTGACCACGAAGGTCACCTCGCGCACGGCCCACGGCTCGACGCTGCACGGGCTGCTGGGATTCCGCGGCTGACCGTTGACCGCCGCCCCGTCGGGGGTGTTGTCACCCACCCCCGACGGAGTCGCCGCCGCGGCCCCGGCGGCTCTGCTTCGCGATCAGGCCGCAGGGCCGGCATACGTGCTGAACCGCAGGTACACCCCGATGTCCGCGGGCATGTCCGGCGAGATCGTCCGGTAGCTGCACAACTCCTGCAACCCTCCGGTGTCTTCCCGCAGTCCCGCCGTCAACTGCCGCAGGATCTCGGCGTGCGGGCGCGAGTCGATGCCCTCCAGTTCCATGAGCCGGGCGATGCGTACGGCCGCCTCCGCGTCGGAACGGGCGTTGTCCGGCAGCCGCAGATAGACGTTGGCCTCCTCCGGGCCGGGCGCGCCCTCCCGGAACGCCAGGCAGGTCATCGGCTCGTTGCTCACGATGCCGCTGTCCCGCCCGTAGATGACGGTGCGCGCCCGGGCCGCCCGGTCCGGCTCGTAGCGGTGCGCCAACGCCCCTACGGTGTCCAACTCGCTCATCGGCATGGGGCGGTGCCGGTAGTAGACCTTCACGCGGGAGGCGTCTCCGGCGTCCAGATCGAGGGCCATGAGCTCCAACTCGTGCCCACGCCGCGCCAGTTCCTCTCCCCGGCACGCCACCGGTTCCCAGGCGTCCGCCAGGCCCAGCCGGTGCATGGCCTCCGCCATGACCTCGTACGCGCCGTCCAGGCCGTGCACCTGCGGGTTGAGATAGACCTTGTAATGGGGCCGCTTCCCCGGCCGCCAGGCCAAGGAGTGCCAGATGGTGGCCCGGTAGTGATCGGGGGCGGACGTGATGAACAGATCCTCGATGCCCAGGTATCGCGTGATGTCCACGCCCGGGCTCCCGGCGAGCCGGCGCGTCAGTTCCCGGCCGGCCTCCTGGCAGCCGAGCGGGGTGCCGTCGGCGCCGAGCGACTCGAACAGGATGCGGACCTCGGGGCGGCCGTCCTTCCAACTGACGGAGAGTTCGGCGGGAAAGCCGTCGGCCGAGACGAACGAGGGGGGATCGCAACGCGTTCCGACGGGCCGCGCGGCCCACGGGTGGATCACTTCCCGCAGCTCCTCCAGCACGGTCTCCGTCTCCCACTGGTCCGTCCCCAGGCCACGGCAGACCGCCGTCCACTTCTCTTCCAGGAACCGGCCGAACGTCATTGCCGAGCCTTGACGCACGTTCAGGTCGGATATCTCATCGGGGAGTTGCGCACTCGTCACTGTCCATCACCCTCCATAGCCGGACCGATCCGGCCTCGTCCACGGTCACTTGGGCAGCCCGAAAGGCACGCCAAGCCATCGCAGTTCAGCGGAGGGCGATCTTCCCCTCGTGAAGATATTCGAATCTCGAACTAGTGGCCGATAACCCCCCGTCGCCTTCCGGCCCCACCGCAGCCGGGGCCGCCTTCGACGAAGGTGGTCAAACTCACCTACATGGACGAGGCGTTCGAGGTGGCGGGCGCCCTGGTGCCCGAGGTGAGGTACCTCGGGCGTCTCCCCGCCTGACACCCGCCGGCCCGGTTCTCCTCACCGCTGCCGAGGGATCCGCGCCAGCGCGTGCACGGCCGCCTCCGCGAGCACCGGGTGGGCGAGGGCGTCGCTCAGGACCGGCCGGGCGCGGCCGTCGCCCAGCGCGCCGAGCCCCTCCACGCACGCGAGGGCCACCCGCCGGTGGGGGTCGTGCGGGCGCAGCCGCCGCCGGAGCGTCGTGATCAGCGCGGGCACGGACTCGGGCGCCCGCAGCTCCACCAGGAGCCGGACGGGGTGCAGGGCGTAGGCCACGCGCAGTTCGTTGGTGGCCAGGGCCGCCGCCGCGCGGGCGGTGCGGGGGTCGCCGAGGCGGGCCAGCGCGTGGGCGGCGGAGGCGCAGCGCGGCGGGTCCCGGTGGTTGAGCAGGAGCACGAGCGCCTCGAAGGCGCGCCGGTCCCCGGCCAGCCCCAGCCGGAACGCGGCCAGCTCCCGGGCCCACAACGGCTGCCCCGGCTCGGTGAGCACGCCCGCCAGTTCGTCGTGATCGCACGCCGCCGTGAGCCGCTCGTACAGCGCCGTGCCGCCCGACTCCCGCCGTAAACGCTCCGTGACCGCTCGCAACTCTTCGCTCATGTGGCGAGCCTAGAACTTGTGCGGCCCCTCAGGGAGTTACATCACAGCCACGGGGGCTGGCGCGCTCGTTACTCCCCGGTTAGGCTCAGACGAGCGATTCACCCATTCGCTACACCTCCTCGCGGTGGCCTGGTGACGCAGTCGCCGCGAGAGAAGTCGGTTCGGTACCTCGTACCGCTGTACGGCCCGGCCACGGGACAGAGGCCGGTCGGATCTCCCGTTCGTCTCCGGGCGTGTGCACGCCCCGGACCTACGGCACCGGGCGTGTGCGCTTGCAGCCCGGCAACACCCGCACTCCCCTTCTCCGCACTCGGTGCGTCCAGGCCTCGTACTTCGTACCTCGTACAGGCCCCCTCGGCGCACCCGGGCGCGTTCCCAGTCGTCACCTCATTCCTGGAGTCCCGCGATGGTCGCTCCCCTGTCCGACACCCCTCTGTCCCCGCTCCGGACGATCGCCGTCATCGGCCTCGGCACCATGGGCACCGGCATCACCGAGGTTCTGGCCAAGGCCGGCCGCGAGGTGATCGGCGTCGACATCAGCGAGGCCCAGGCCGCGCGGTCCCTCGCCACGCTGGAGGCCTCCACCGCCCGCGCCGTGCAGCGCGGCCGGCTCACCGAGCAGGAGCGCACGGCCGCCCTGGCCCGCGTCCGCGTCTCCACCGACCTGCGCACGGCGGCCGACGCCGACCTGGTCATCGAGGTGACGCCGGAGTCGTACGAGATCAAGCAGCAGATCTTCCGCGAGCTGGACGGGATCGTGCGCCCCGAGACGATCCTCGCGACCGGCACCAACGCGCTGTCCGTGACCCGCCTCGCCGCCGACTCGGCGCGTCCGGAGCGGGTGCTCGGACTGCACTTCTTCAACCCGGCGCCGGCGATGAAGCTGGTCGAGGTCGTCTCCTCGGTGCTGACCGCCCCCGCCGCCGTCACCGCCGTCACCGACCTCGCCCTCGACCTCGGCAAGGAGCCCGTCGCGGTGGGCGACCGGCCCGGATTCGTCGCCGACGGCCTGCTGTTCGGCTACCTCAACCAGGCCGCCGCGATGTACGAGGCCCGGTACGCCTCCCGCGAGGACATCGACGCGGCGATGCGGCTGGGCTGCGGTCTGCCGATGGGGCCCCTCGCCCTGCTCGACCTGGTCGGCGTCGACACCGCCCGTACGGTCCTGGAGGCCATGTACGCCGAGTCGCACGACCGGCTGCACGCCCCCGCGCCGATCCTCAAGCAACTCAGCGAGGCGGGCCTGACCGGCCGGAAGTCGGGCCGCGGCTTCTACACCTACGAGGCCCCCGGCAGCGCGACGGTCGTCCCGGACGCGCTCACCCCCCTCTCCGGCGGGATCACGACCACCGGCCGCCCGGTGCGCAGTGTCGGCGTCGCGGGCTCCGGCACCATGGCCTCCGGCATCGCCGAGGTCTTCGCCAAGGCGGGCTACGACGTCGTCCTCGCCGCCCGCAGCGAGGAGAAGGCGCAGACCGCCAAGGCCCGTATCGGCAAGTCGCTGTCCCGGTCGGTCGACAAGGGGCGGCTGACCGCCGAGGCCGCCGCGCAGATCCTGGACCGGATCACCGCCGCCGGCACCTACGACGCGTTCGCCGACGTCGACCTGGCCGTCGAGGCCGTCGCCGAGGACCTCGCGGTCAAGCAGCAGTTGTTCGCGACGCTGGACAAGGTCTGCAAGCCCGGCGCGATCCTCGCCACGACGACCTCCTCACTGCCCGTCGTCGCCTGCGCCCGCGCCACCTCGCGCCCGCAGGACGTGATCGGCATGCACTTCTTCAACCCGGCGCCGGCCATGAAGCTGGTCGAGGTCGTCCGTACGGTGTTGACGGCCGAGGACGTCCACGCGACGGTTCGCGAGGTGTGTGGACGGATCAAGAAGCACGCCGTCGACTGTGCGGACCGTGCGGGCTTCATCGTGAACGCACTGCTTTTCCCGTACCTCAACAACGCGATCAAGATGGTGCAGGAACACTATGCGTCTCTTGACGACATCGACGCCGCGATGAAGCTGGGCGGCGGCTACCCGATGGGCCCCTTCGAGCTGCTGGACGTCGTCGGGCTCGACGTCTCCCTCGCCATCGAGAAGGTCCTGCACCGCGAGTTCCGCGACCCGGGACTCGCTCCGGCCCCGCTTCTGGAGCACCTGGTGGCCGCGGGCTGCCTCGGCCGCAAGACCGGCCGCGGCTTCCGCGAACATGCCCGCCGCTGACGGCCCCGGCCACCGGCTCCCGGCGGGCGAGGACTGGGGCGGGCTGCTCGACCCCACGGGCGGGCCCGCCGAGGCCGGGGGTGACCCCGGACAGGCACACCGAGCTGCGCACATGCAGTACGTTCGGGTCATGCCCCAGCCCGCCAGGTCCTCACGTACACCAGCCACGTCCGACGCGCCGGAAAGTGCCGCTGGCAGCCGCGCCGCCGCCCAACGGCTCAAGATGCGCCGAGAACTGGCGGCCGCGGCCATGGAGCTGTTCGCGACCAAGGGGTACGAGGCGACCACCGTCGACGAGATCGCGGCCGCCGCCGGGGTCGCCCGCCGGACTTTCTTCCGCCACTTCCGTTCCAAGGAAGAGGCGATCTTCCCCGACCACGACGACACGCTGATCCGGGCCGAGGCGGTGCTCAACGCGGCCCCGGCGCACGAGCACCCGCTCGACACGGTGTGCCGCGGCATCAAGGAAGTCATGAAGATGTACGCGGCCCGGCCGGAGATCTCGGTCGCCCGCTACAAGCTGACCCGCGAGGTGCCCACCCTGCGCGAGGCGGAGATCGCGTCGGTGGCCCGCTATGAGCGCCTCTTCACCCGCTACCTGCTCGGCCACTTCGACGAGCACGCGCACGACGATGACGCCAACGACGACCCGCTGCTCGCCGAGGTCGCCGCGTCCGCCGTGGTCACCGCCCACAACCACGTCCTGCGCCGCTGGCTGCGGGCGGGCGGCCAGGGCGACGTCGAGACCCAGCTCGACCACGCCTTCGCGATCGTCCGGAAGACGTTCGGGACGGGCATCGGAGCCGGCCGCAGCAGCGCCGGCGCCCCCGCGCAGGCCCCGGCGGCGATCTCCGCGCACGGCGAGGTACTGGTCACGGTCGCCCGCACCGACGCCCCGCTGGACGAGGTCATGCGGGCCATCGAGCAGGCGCTCAAGGAGCGCTGAGGCGACCTTCCACCGCGTGACGACAAGCTGACGGCCACCCCACCGGGTGGCCGTTTTCGCATGTCAGGGCCACCTTTTCGCGCGGATCTCCGCGGATTTCCGCCCGAGTTTCGCGGATTTCGGACCCCGTTCGATCGATCATCGCTCATTTGTTACGTAAAGATTTCATCCGAGAGGAACTTATGGCACTCAGTGCCTTGCGAGGTGACACGCGGTGTCATACGTTGGAGGTGTCCGGGCGGCCGGCGTGCAGAGACCTTTCGTACGTCGGCTGTCCCCGCAAGCACATGGCCTGCGTGCCCGGACGCCTGCGTCACAGGCAACCTCCCGCGCCACAAAGCGCTGCCGAACAGCACCACCGCCGAACCGACGGCACTTCCACCCACCCCTCAGCAGCACCGCCGTAACCCTCAGAGCCCCGCCCTCAGGGCGCTCACCGCCGGAGGCAACACCGTGACCATTCAGGCAATCCTGGACGCGATCCAGTCGCCGGACTCGACACCGGACGACTTCGCCGCTCTGCCGCTCCCCGAGTCCTACCGCGCGATCACCGTGCACAAGGACGAGACGGACATGTTCGCGGGCCTCGAGACCCGCGACAAGGACCCCCGCAAGTCGATCCACCTGGACGACGTCCCGGTGCCCGAACTCGGGCCCGGTGAGGCCCTGGTGGCCGTGATGGCCTCCTCGGTCAACTACAACTCCGTGTGGACCTCGATCTTCGAGCCGATGGCGACCTTCGGCTTCCTGGAGCGCTACGGCAGGCTCAGCGAGCTGACCAAGCGGCACGACCTGCCGTACCACATCATCGGCTCCGACCTCGCGGGCGTCGTCCTGCGCACCGGCCCGGGCGTGAACGCCTGGAAGCCGGGCGACGAGGTCGTCGCGCACTGCCTGTCCGTCGAGCTGGAGTCCTCCGACGGCCACAACGACACGATGCTCGACCCCGAGCAGCGCATCTGGGGCTTCGAGACCAACTTCGGCGGCCTCGCCGAGATCGCGCTCGTCAAGTCCAACCAGCTGATGCCGAAGCCGGGTCACCTGTCGTGGGAGGAGGCGGCGGCCCCCGGGCTCGTCAACTCCACCGCCTACCGGCAGTTGGTCTCCCGCAACGGCGCCGGCATGAAGCAGGGCGACAACGTCCTGATCTGGGGCGCGAGCGGCGGACTCGGCAGCTACGCCACGCAGTTCGCGCTGGCCGGCGGCGCCAACCCCATCTGCGTCGTCTCCTCGCCGCAGAAGGCGGAGATCTGCCGGGCCATGGGCGCCGAGGCGATCATCGACCGCACCGCCGAGGACTACCGGTTCTGGCAGGACGAGCACCACCAGGACCCGCGCGAGTGGAAACGTTTCGGCAAGCGCATCCGGGAACTCACCGGCGGCGAGGACGTCGACATCGTCTTCGAGCACCCCGGCCGCGAGACGTTCGGCGCGAGCGTGTACGTCACCCGCAAGGGCGGCACGATCGTCACCTGCGCCTCGACCTCCGGCTTCAACCACGAGTACGACAACCGCTACCTGTGGATGTCCCTGAAGCGGATCATCGGCTCGCACTTCGCCAACTACCGTGAGGCCTGGGAGGCCAACCGGCTGGTCGCGAAGGGCAAGATCCACCCGACGCTGTCGAAGGTCTACTCCCTGGAGGAGACCGGCCAGGCCGCCTACGACGTGCACCGCAACCTCCACCAGGGCAAGGTCGGCGTCCTCGCGCTGGCCCCCCAGGAGGGTCTCGGTGTGCGCGACGAGGAAAAGCGCGCCCGGCACATCGACGCCATCAACCGCTTCCGCAACATCTGAGACACCCGAGGTCATAGATGACTGAGCGTCAGCCCGCCGAAGGCAAGCGGGAGAAGGACCGGCCGTGGCTCATGCGCACGTACGCCGGTCACTCCACGGCCGAGGCGTCCAACGAGCTGTACCGGCGCAACCTCGCCAAGGGCCAGACCGGCCTGTCGGTCGCGTTCGACCTGCCGACGCAGACCGGCTACGACTCCGACCACATCCTCGCCCGCGGCGAGGTCGGCCGGGTCGGCGTGCCGGTGGCCCACGTCGGTGACATGCGCCGGCTGTTCCAGGACATCCCCCTGGAGCAGATGAACACCTCGATGACGATCAACGCCACCGCCATGTGGCTGCTGGCGCTCTACCAGGTCGTCGCGGAGGAGCAGGGCGCCGACGTCACCCAGCTCCAGGGCACGACCCAGAACGACATAGTCAAGGAGTACCTGTCCCGGGGCACGCACGTGTTCCCGCCGGGGCCGTCGCTCCGGCTGACCACGGACATGATCACGTACACGGTCTCCCACCTCCCCAAGTGGAACCCGATCAACATCTGCAGCTACCACCTGCAGGAGGCGGGCGCCACGCCGGTCCAGGAGATCGCGTACGCCATGTCGACGGCGATCGCCGTGCTGGACGCCGTCCGGGACTCGGGGCAGGTGCCGGCCGAGAGGTTCGGCGACGTCGTCGCCCGGATCTCCTTCTTCGTGAACGCGGGCGTCCGCTTCGTCGAGGAGATGTGCAAGATGCGCGCCTTCGGCCGCATCTGGGACCGGATCACCCGCGAGCGCTACGGCATCGAGAACCCCAAGCAGCGCCGCTTCCGCTACGGCGTCCAGGTCAACTCCCTGGGCCTGACCGAGGCGCAGCCGGAGAACAACGTCCAGCGGATCGTGCTGGAGATGCTCGCCGTGACGCTGTCGAAGGACGCACGCGCGCGTGCCGTGCAGCTCCCTGCCTGGAACGAGGCCCTCGGCCTGCCCCGCCCCTGGGACCAGCAGTGGTCGCTGCGCATCCAGCAGGTCCTCGCCCACGAGAGCGACCTGCTGGAGTACGAGGACATATTCGAGGGCTCGCACGTCATCGAGGCGAAGGTCGCGACACTGGTCGAGGAGTCCTTCGCGGAGATCGAGCGGATCCAGGAGATGGGCGGCGCGATGGCCGCCGTCGAGTCGGGCTACCTCAAGTCGCAGCTCGTCTCCTCGCACGCCGAGCGCCGGGCTCGTATCGAATCCGGTCAGGACAAGATCATCGGCGTCAACATCTTCGAGACGACCGAGCCCAATCCCCTGACCGCGGATCTCGACACGGCGATCCAGACCGTCGATCCGGCGGTCGAGGCCCGGGTCATCGCCTCCCTCCAGCACTGGCGCGACACCCGCTACCAGCCGCCCTTCAACCACCCGCGCCCGTGCAAGGCGCTGGAGAAGCTGAAGGAGGCCGCCAAGGGCACCGCCAACCTCATGGAGGCCACCCTGGAGTGCGCCCGCGCCGGGGTCACGACCGGCGAGTGGTCCGGCGCGCTGCGCGAGGTGTTCGGCGAGTTCCGGGCGCCGACCGGGGTCTCCTCGGCGCCGGTCGCGGTCCCCGCGGAGGAGGGCTCGGCCATGGCCGACGTCCGCCGCAAGGTCGATGTGACGGCGCGGGACATGGGCGTCGGCAAGCTGCGCTTCCTGGTCGGCAAGCCGGGGCTGGACGGGCACTCCAACGGCGCCGAGCAGATCGCCGTACGCGCGCGTGACGCCGGGTTCGAGGTGGTCTACCAGGGTATCCGGCTGACGCCCGAGCAGATCGTGGACGCCGCGCTGGAGGAGGACGTCCACGCGGTGGGCCTGTCCATCCTGTCCGGCTCGCACGCCCAACTGGTGCCGGACGTGCTGGATCGGCTGCGTGTGGCCGGTGCCACAGATATTCCGGTGATCGCCGGTGGCATCATCCCCCATGGTGACGCGGAGCAGCTCAGGGCCGCCGGCGTCGCCGCCGTCTTCACCCCGAAGGACTTCGACATCACCGGAATCATCGGCCGCATCGTCGACGAGATCCGGAAAGCGAACAAGCTCGACCCCCTGGAGGTCCCCGCATGACAGTCAACCGTCTGCGTCCGCGCCGCTCGTGTCTCGCGGTCCCCGGAAGCAACCCCCGCTTCCTGGAGAAGGCCCAGGGTCTCCCCGCCGACCAGGTCTTCCTGGACCTGGAGGACGCGTGCGCGCCGCTCGCCAAGCCGGAGGCGCGGCACACCATCGTCAAGTTCCTCAACGAGGGTGACTGGACGGGCAAGACGAGGGTCGTACGCGTCAACGACTGGACGACCGAGTGGACGTACCGCGACGTCGTGACGGTGGTCGAGGGGGCCGGCCCCAACCTCGACTGCATCATGCTGCCGAAGGTGCAGAACGCCCAGCAGGTCGTCGCGCTGGACCTGCTGCTGACCCAGATCGAGAAGACGATGGGCTTCGAGGTCGGCCGGATCGGCATCGAGGCGCAGATCGAGAACGCGCAGGGCCTCAACAACGTCAACGAGATCGCTCAGGCCAGTCCACGGGTCGAGACGATCATCTTCGGTCCGGCCGACTTCATGGCGTCGATCAACATGAAGTCGCTCGTCGTGGGCGAGCAGCCGCCCGGCTACCCGGCGGACGCCTACCACTACATCCTGATGAAGATCCTGATGGCCGCCCGTGCCAACGACCTCCAGGCGATCGACGGCCCCTACCTCCAGATCCGCAACGTCGACGGCTACCGCGCGGTCGCCCAGCGGGCCGCCGCGCTCGGCTTCGACGGCAAGTGGGTGCTGCACCCGGGCCAGGTCGAGGCGTCCAACGAGATCTTCTCGCCCTCGCAGGAGGACTACGACCACGCCGAGCTGATCCTGGACGCGTACGACTACTGCACGTCCGAGGCGGGCGGCAGGAAAGGCTCGGCGATGCTCGGCGACGAGATGATCGACGAGGCGAGCCGCAAGATGGCGCTGGTCATCTCCGGCAAGGGCCGCGCCGCCGGCCTGAAGCGCACCAGCACGTTCGAGATCCCGGAGGCGTGACGCGATGCAGTTCGGGCGCACCTACGAGGAGTTCGAGGTCGGGGCGGTGTACAAGCACTGGCCGGGAAAGACGGTCACGGAGTACGACGACCACCTCTTCTGTCTCCTCACGATGAACCACCACCCGCTCCACATGGACGCCAACTACGCGGAGCGGACGACCGACTTCGGCAAGAACGTCGTCGTCGGCAACTACATCTACTCCCTCCTGCTCGGCATGTCCGTGCCGGACGTCTCCGGCAAGGCGATCGCCAACCTGGAGATCGAGTCGCTCAAGCACGTCGCGCCGACCTTCCACGGCGACACGCTGTACGGGCAGACGACCGTGCTCGACAAGTGGCCGTCGAAGTCGAAGAACGACCGCGGGATCGTGTATGTCGAGACCAAGGGCTACAAGCAGGACGGCACTCTCGTGTGCGTGTTCCGCCGCAAGGTGCTGGTGCCGACCGAGACGTACATCAAGGAGCGCGGCGGGGAGCAGCCGGGCCGGCCCGAGCTCAAGGAAAAGGAACAGGGGAAGTAGCCATGGCGCGACTCGCCCAGACCGCCGGTCTGACCGACGTCCAGCAGGAGATCCTCTCCACCGTCCGCGACTTCGTGGACAAGGAGATCATCCCGGTCGCGACCGAGCTGGAGCACCGCGACGAGTACCCGCAGCAGATCGTCGACGGCCTCAAGGAGTTGGGCCTGTTCGGCCTGATGATCCCGGAGGAGTACGGGGGCCTGGGCGAGTCCCTCCTCACCTACGCGCTCTGCGTCGAGGAGATCGCCCGCGGCTGGATGTCGGTGTCCGGCATCATCAACACGCACTTCATCGTGGCGTACATGCTCAAGCAGCACGGCACACAGGAGCAGAAGGACCACTTCCTGCCGCGCATGGCGCTCGGCGACGTCCGGGGCGCGTTCTCCATGTCGGAGCCGGGCCTCGGCTCGGACGTGTCGGCGATCACGTCGAAGGCGGTACAGGACGGCGAGGAGTACGTCCTGAACGGCCAGAAGATGTGGCTGACGAACGGCGGAACGTCGTCCCTGGTGGCCGTTCTCGTGCGAAGTGACGAAGGACACCCGGAGGGCACGGCCCCCCACAAGTCGATGACGACCTTCCTGATCGAGAAGGAGCCCGGCTTCGGCGAGGTCCGCCCGGGCCTCACGATCCCCGGCAAGATCGAGAAGATGGGCTACAAGGGTGTCGACACCACCGAGATGATCATGGATGGCCTGCGCCTTCCCGCAGACCGCGTGCTCGGCGGGGTCACCGGCCGGGGTTTTTACCAAATGATGGACGGTGTGGAGGTGGGCCGCGTGAACGTCGCGGCGCGTGGCTGCGGCGTCGCCCACCGTGCCTTCGAGCTCGGCGTCCGGTACGCCCAGCAGCGCCATACGTTCGGCAAGGCGATCGCCCAGCACCAGGCGATCCAGTTCAAGCTGGCCGAGATGGCTACCAAGGTCGAGGCCGCCCATGCGATGATGGTGAACGCTGCACGCAAAAAGGACTCCGGAGAACGAAACGACCTCGAGGCAGGGATGGCGAAGTACCTCGCCTCCGAGTACTGCAAGGAGGTCGTGGAGGACGCCTTCCGGATCCACGGCGGTTACGGCTTCTCCAAGGAATACGAGATCGAGCGCCTCTACCGCGAGGCCCCGATGTTGCTGATCGGTGAAGGCACCGCCGAAATCCAGAAAATGATCATTGGTCGCAGGTTGCTCGAGGAGTATCGGTTCCAGGGCTGATTGTCCAAGTTGGGGGTGTTTTCTTCGAGAAGAAGATCACACCCCGTCAACTTCCGTCAGCCGTCGACTCGGCTTCCTGGCTTACCCAGTTGCGGCCACGAACCGCTACCATCGCGGAAAGCCGCCGTCCCCCGTCGAAGCGCGGCATCGTCCGCTACGAAGGTCATCCATGCCCCACAGCCAAACCTCTGCACACCGCGACAGCCTGGTAGGCGCACGCCTCGCGCGCGGAGCATCGCCGTGGCTTCTGCCGACCGTCGCCACCGCAGCCGTCAGCCTGCTGCGCGCCCGCCACTCGGGCGTCGCCAAGGCCGTCGCCGTGCCCGCCACCGCTCTCGCGGCGGGCATGCTGTGGTTCTTCCGCGACCCCGAGCGCGAGATCGCCTCGGGCCGGGTCATCTCCCCCGCCGACGGTGTGGTGCAGAGCATCATGCCGTGGAAGGACGGGCGCACCCGGGTCGCGATCTTCATGAGCCCGCTCAACGTCCACGTCAACCGCGCGCCGCTGGCCGGCACCGTGACGTCGGTCGAGCACATCCCCGGCGGGTTCGTGCCGGCGTTCAACAAGGAGAGCGAGAACAACGAGCGCGTCGTCTGGCACTTCGACACCGAGCTCGGTGACATCGAGATGATCCAGATCGCCGGAGCCGTCGCCCGCCGCATCGTCCCCTACATCCCCGAGGGCACGAAGGTCGAGCAGGGCGAGCGCGTCGGCCTGATCCGCTTCGGCTCACGTGTCGACATCTACCTCCCCGAGGGTGTGGACGTCGCGGTCGAGGTGGGGCAGAAGACAGTGGCGGGGGTGACTCGCATTGACCGTGATTGACCCTGAGACCCAGGCGGGCTGGGTGCCCGAGGCCGACGAGGTGGACGAAGAGGAGGAGATGCCCCTCTCTCTCCGCCTGTCGATAGCGGACACCCTCACCCTCGGCAACGCCACGTGCGGCTTCATGGCGGTGTACTTCACCACCACCGGGATCCTGATCCCGCACCTCACCGGCAGCCAGGAATCCGGCATGGCCCGCCACAGCGCGGCCACGGCGGTCATCCTGATGCTCTGCGCGGCGGTCTTCGACCTCTTCGACGGCCTGGTCGCCCGCAAGCTGCGCTCCTCCCCGATGGGCGCGGAGCTGGACAACCTCTCGGACCTGATCAGCTTCGGTCTGGCCCCGGCGTACTTCGTCCTGGTCTACGGCATGGTCGCCGACGACGCACACCAGCGGGTGGCGGCGGTCGGCGCGATCGTCGTACTGCTCGCGGTGGTGCTGAGGCTCGCGAGATTCTCGTGCGTCACCGTCAAGGACGGCACCTTCCAGGGCATGCCGTCACCGTTCGGCGCGCTGACGGTCGTCTCGATCGTGCTCCTCGAGCTGCCCTTCGCGGCGACGCTCATGGCCATCCTGGGCACCGCCTGGCTGATGGTGAGCCGGGTCGAGTACCCGAAGCCGCGGGGCCGCCTCGCCGGTGCGATGCTCGCCTGGATCGTGCTGTCGATGGGCATGCTGGCGGCCTGGGCGTTCGACGCCCCGAGCGGTCAGCTCCTGCTCCAGACCGGCTGCGCGCTGCAACTGGTCATGGGCGCGGTCATCCCGCTGTTCGCCACGGCCCGCCGGGTGAACAACTTCCGCGACAACCGCCGCGAGGCACGGGCAGCCCAGCTGCCCTGACCGTCACCTCACCGTCAAACGGGTGTGGCCCGAGCCTTCAACGGCTCGGGCCACACCCGTTTGACGGGGCAACTACCTTTCCCCTACGCCCATTTGCAGGGGGCCGGGAAGAAGAGGACGGTGGAATCAGGGGGATTCAGAGGGATTCGTCCCGTTCGATGGATCGGAGGGCGACCATGCCCGCACACACCCCCACGGACCACTTCGTCCCGCACACCTCGACGATCCCGGCGAACTCGGGCGCCGGCGTGAAGCTGTTCGTCCGTGAGTACGACGGCACCAAGCCAGGCCACACACCCCAACCGGTCCTGATGCTCCACGGCAGAAGCGTGCCAGTGGTCACGGGGTTCGACCTCTTGCTCCCCCCGGGGTCCGGTGGCTCCGCGACCCGGTACAGCTGGGCGCAGGACCTGGCCGACGACGGCTACGACGTGTTCCTCATGGACCTTCAGGGAAGCGGACGCTCGCCACGCCCGCAGATGGACGCGCCGTGCAACGCCAACCCGGCGCAACAGAACATCCTGATCCCGAACCCCCTCTCCGCCACGTGCGCACCTCCCTACCCGCACCAGCTGGGCAACTCCGAGAGCGAGTGGGCGGAGCTGAACACCGTCGTCAAGTTCATCAGGGGGCTGCCCGGCAGGAACCATCCGATCGACTTCATCGGCTGGTCCGCCGCGGCGTTCGTCATGGGCCCCTACACGCTCCAGCACCCCGGCGACGTCCGGAACCTGCTCCTGCTCGCGCCGATCTTCCCGCCGCAGGGCCGCTGGTCCACGAACCCCGCGGATCCCTTCGGGCGCCCGCCGGAGGCCTCGACCCTGCCCATGTCCCTGCCGGCTGTCACGTTCGGCTTCCCGATGAACGTCGGCAGCAAGACCGGCTTCACGGCCGGCTGGGACAAGGAGCAGGCCAGCCCGCTGCAGCGCGAGCCAGGCATCGAGGACAAGGTGTGGGCCTCCCTCATGGAGAACGACCCCGTCGGCAGCAAGTGGGGCACCGAGCTGTCACCAGGCGTGTTCGAGGGGATCCTGCGGTACCGGAACACCTACTGGTGGGGCTGGAACAACCAGACCGTCCCGCAGAAGGACCCGGGAAGCACCTACGTACTCGGTGACCGGGTCCCCGTGCTCATCCTCTACGGCGAGCAGGACACGCAGGCCAACACCTCGGCGACGCTCCCTCCGGTCCTGCACTTCTCCACCACGGACCTCTACGAGGCCGTCAAGGGACCGCACAAGCTGATGTTCAAGCTGGCCGGCGCGGGACACTCCGTGCCCTGGGAGCGCAACTCCAAGGTCGTGCAGCGCTTCGCGAGGCACTGGCTCGACAAGGGCAAGATCGAGGGCCTGACGAGCGGCAGCTACTACCGGGACGACGACGGCGCCCTGTTCCCCATATAGGGCCTCGTAGGGCTCAGAGCAGGAAGTCCCGGCCGATCCGCTCCGCGACCCGTTCCAGGATCGGGCCGGCGTCCGAGATGCACTTGCCCACGTCCGGCTCGACGTCGGTCAGCGGGTACGCCCGGCGGATGCCGGCCCGGCCCAGTTCGGCCGGCGGCAGGGCGAGGCGGCCGCACACGGCGACGACCTCCTTGCCGGCCGCCCGGGCCGCCGCGGCGACGCCCGCGGGGGCCTTGCCGTGCAGGGTCTGCTCGTCGAGCGAACCCTCGCCGGTGATCACCAGCTCCGCGCGTTCGAGCGCGGGCGCGAAGCCCAGCACGTCGAGCATGACCTCGATCCCGGCGCGGAAGCGGGCGCCGACGAGCAGCGCGCCGTAGCCGATGCCGCCCGCCGCGCCCGCGCCGGGCGCGACCGCGTACTGCGCGGCCTTCGGCCCGACCTCCGTCTCCAGCACCTTCGCGTAGTGCGCGAGCGCCGCGTCCAGTACGACGACGTCGTCCGGCGAGGCGCCCTTCTGCGGCCCGTACACCGCCGGTGCGCCCTTCGGGCCGGTCAGCGGGTTGTCGACGTCGCTCGCCAGGACCAGTTCGACGGAGGCGAGGCGCGGGTCCAGCTCCGACAGGTCGGCGCGGGCCAGCTCGGCGAGGCCGCCGCCGCCCGGTGCCACCGGCTCGCCGTCCTCGTCCAGGAACCGCGCGCCGAGCGCGGACAGCATGCCCGCGCCGCCGTCCGTGGTGGCGCTGCCGCCGACCCCGAACACGATCGTGCGCACGCCCGCGTCCAGCGCGGCCCGCAGCAGCTCCCCGGAGCCGTACGTCGACGCCGTGAGCGGTGCGAACACGCCGGCCGGGAGCCGCTGCAGCCCGCTCGCCTCGGCCATCTCCACGACCGCGGTGTCGCCGCGCACCGCGAAGGCCGCGGTGATCTCGTGCCCGAGGGGGCCGGCGACCCGTACCTCCCGGCGTTCGAACCCGGCCGCGACCGCCGCGGCGACCGTCCCGTCACCGCCGTCGGCGACGGGCAGGGCCTCCACCTCGACGTCCGGTACGACCCGGCGCAACCCGGCCGTCACCCGCTCGGCGACCTCCACGGCCGTCAGCGAGCCCTTGAACTTGTCCGCGGCCACGAGCACCCGTCGGGTGCCCCGCGCTGCAACGTCCGCCACCTTGCCATCCCCTTGCTCTCCGGGCCCCGCGCATGTCGGGGCCAGTCGCGCCGCTGCGACCTTAACCGCAGGACACCCCCGCCGTCATGCGGTGCGATGCGGTGCCCGGAACCTGGAACAAGCCTGAGCGACGGCTGTGAGCCGCCGGGCGGGCCGCCTGCCGCAACGTCATGGCCGGCCTCAAGCCCGACGAACCACCACTTACCCTTTCCGGATGAGTACCTCCCACACGACGCCCGAATTCGCCGCGTACATCGCCTCCCTGCCCAAGGTCCTGGCGGGGGCCGCCGCGATCTTCCGGGACGCCGCGGGGCGGGTCCTGCTGGTCGAGCCCAACTACCGTGCGGGCTGGGCGCTTCCGGGCGGCACGATCGAGTCCGGCGACGGCGAGAGCCCGCGGCAGGGCGCGCGCCGCGAGACGCTCGAGGAGATCGGTCTCGACCGCGAGCTCGGGCGGCTGCTCGCGGTGGACTGGGCGGTCGGCCCGGGCCGGCCGCCGCTGGTGGCGTACGTGTACGACGGCGGGGTCCTCGGCGAGGACGACTTCGAGGCGATCCGGCTGCAGGAGACGGAGCTGCTGTCCTGGCGGCTGGTCCCGCGCGAGGAGCTCACCGACCACCTGCTGGGCTCACTGGGCCACCGGGTCCTGGCCGCGCTGGACGCCCTGGCGGACGGCACGGTGACGGCCGAACTCGAGAACGGCCGCAGGGTGGGCTGACCGCCGGACCGACGTACCCCGGGCGGAGCGCCGCGATATCCGCTCGCGGTGCCCGGATCCCCCGACTTACGCTCGAACGCATGAGCAAGCCACTCGTCGCCATCCTCAGCGGGGCCGGGATCTCCACCGACTCAGGCATCCCCGACTACCGTGGGCCGAACGGGTTGTGGCGGCGGGATCCGGAGGCGGAGAAGCTCGTCACGTACGAGTACTACATGGGTGATCCGGAGATCCGGCGTCGGGCGTGGCAGTCGCGGCGGCGTAATCGGGCGCTGGCTGCCGAGCCGAACGTGGCGCATCGGGCGGTGGCCGGGCTGGAGCGGGCCGGGGTGCCGGTGCGGGTGATCACGCAGAACGTGGACGGGCTGCACCAGCTCGCCGGGATGCCCGTGCGCAAGGTGCTCGAACTGCACGGCACCGTGCGGAGCGTGGTGTGTACGAAGTGTCATGCCAGGGGGCCGATGGCGGAGGCGCTCGCGCGGGTCGAGGCAGGTGAGGAGGATCCGCCGTGCCGGGGGTGCGGCGGGATCCTGAAGTCGGCCACCGTGATGTTCGGCGAGCGGCTCGACCCGGTGGTGCTGGGCGAGGCCGTCACCATCACCAAGGCCTGCCAGGTCTTCGTCGCCGTCGGCACGAGCCTTAGGGTGCAGCCCGCCGCCGGGCTGGCCGGCGTCGCCGCCGACCACGGGGCCCGGCTGGTCATCGTCAACGCCGAGCCGACGCCGTACGACGAACTCGCCGACGAGGTCGTCAGGGAGCCGATCGGGACGGCGCTGCCGAGGCTGCTGCGGGAGCTGGCAGAATCCAGCGCGGTATAGGTCTGGGTCTGGGTCTGGGTCCAGATCCGATCCGGGTTCTCTTCAACTGGCGCTAGAACAGGGTCGTTTCGCCGGGGGTCGTGCCGCTCTCGAAGTCCAGCAGGCGTTGTTTGCGGGGCAGGCCGCCGCCGTAGCCGGTGAGGCCGCCGCCGGCGCCGATCACGCGGTGGCAGGGGACGATGATGCCGATGGGGTTCTTGCCGTTGGCGAGGCCCACCGCGCGGGAGGCGGCCGGGTTGCCCAGGGCTTCGGCGAGTTCGCCGTAGGTGCGGGTCTCGCCGTAGGGGATCTTGCGCAGTTCGGCCCAGACGGTGCGCTGGAACGGGGTGCCGTGCAGGCGGAGTTCGAGAGTGAACTCCGTCAGTTCGCCTGCGAAATAGGCCTTCAACTGGTCCTCGGTGTCGGCGAACAGGGTGTCGTCGCGGGGGCCGAAGTTCTTCTCGGGTGGGCGGTGGCGCTGTTCGGTCATGTAGAGGCCGCACAGGACGCCGTCGTCGGCGACGAGGGTGAGGGGGCCGTACGGGCTGTCGACGATCGTGTGCTGGTTCATTGAACGTCCCTATACAGGAAGGAAGTTGATCGGGTGGCTGTCGGTCGCCCAGAGGTACTGGACGGCGTACGCGCGCCAGGGGCGCCAGGCCGCCGCGCGGGCGGTGAGCGCCGCCGGGGTGGAGGGCAGGCCCAACTCCTGGGCCGCGCGCCGGATTCCGAGGTCGGTGGGGAGGAACGCGTCGGGGTCGCCGAGGGCGCGCATCGCGATGACGTCGACCGTCCACGGGCCGAAGCCGGGCAGTGCGAGGAGCCGGGCGCGGGCCTCGGACCAGTCGCTCTCCACACCCAAGTGGAGTGTGCCGTCGGCGAGTTGGCCGACCAGGGTGGTGAAGGTGGTGCGACGCGTGCGGGGCATCGCCAGGTGCTCGGGGTCGACGGCGGCGAGCGCCTCGGGGGTCGGGAAGAGGTGGGTGAGGCCGCCTTCGGGGTCGTCGACCGGGTCGCCGTACGCGGTGACCAGGCGGGCCGCGTGGGTGCGGGCGGCGGCCGTGGAGACCTGCTGGCCCAGCACGGCGCGTACGGCGAACTCCGCCTCGTCGACCGTGCGCGGGACCCGGCGGCCGGGGACCTTGTCGACCAGGGGCGCGAGCAGCGGGTCGGTGCGCAGTTGGTCGTCGACGGCGACCGGGTCGGCGTCCAGGTCGAGCATGCGCCGGCAGCGGCTGATGGCGACGGTGAGATCGCGCAGGTCGCTGAGGGTGAGTCGGCAGCCGATGTGGTCGGGGTTCGGGGTGAGCGCCACGATGCCGTGCCCGTACGGCAGCCGCAGCGTGCGCCGGAACGCGCCGTCCCGCCACTCCTCCACGCCCGGTACGCCGGTCGCGGCGAGGTGCCCGAAGAGGTTGTCGGGGTTGAGGGGGGCGCGGAACGGCAGCCTCAACTGGAGGGTGCCCGGCGTCGCCGGGGCGTTCTTCTGCGGGACGCGGGCGCGCAGTTCGCTCGGGGAGAGTGCGAAGACCTCGCGCACGGTGTCGTTGAAGGTGCGGATGGAGGAGAAGCCGGCGGCGAACGCGACGTCCGCCATGGGGAGTTCGGTCGTCTCGATGAGGAGGCGGGCGGTCTGGGCGCGCTGGGCTCGGGCCAACGCGAGGGGGCCCGCGCCGAGTTCGGCGAGGAGTTGGCGTTCGACCTGGCGGGTGCTGTAGCCGAGGCGGGCGGCGAGTCCGGGCACGCCGTCGCGGTCGACGACGCCGTCGGCGATCAGCCGCATGGCGCGGGCGACCAGGTCGGCGCGCTGGTTCCACTCCGGGGAACCCGGAGTGGTGTCGGGCCGGCAGCGCTTGCAGGCGCGGAAGCCGGCCTGCTGGCAGGCGGCGGCGCTCGGGTGGAAGACCATGTTCTCCGGCTTGGGCGGCACGACCGGGCAACTGGGCCGGCAGTAGATTCCGGTGGTCAGGACCGCCGTGAAGAACCAGCCGTCGAACCGCGCGTCCTTGGACTGCACGGCGCGCACACAGCGCTCGCGGTCGGTGTACATCCCGTTCTGCATACGTCCAGCATCGACCAGCGCTCGCCCCGGTGCTAGCGAGAATCCGACATCAACCTCGCGTGTCCTGCACCTGCACCTGCACCGCTCCCGTCCTCTGCCTTACCCCGTCTCCTGCCGTGGCGATGCCAGTGACCAGATCACGAACACGTCGATCGCCATGACGGTGATCGACCAGAGCGGCTGGTACGGGAGGAAGAGGAACTGGGCGACCATGCTCAGCGCGGCGAGGAAGATGCCCGTGTAGCGGGCCCAGGTCATGCCCTTGAGCAGGGCCGCGCCGGTCGCGGCCGCGAGGGCGCCGAGGACGAGGTGGATCCAGCCCCAGCCGGTGAGGCTGAGCTCGTAGACGTACGAGCCGACGCGGGCGTAGACGTCGTCCTCGGCGATGGCCGCGATGCCCTGGAAGACGGCGAGCACGCCGCCGCACAGCATCAGGACGCCGGCGAAGGCGATGCCGCCGCCGACCCTGCTGTCCGGCGGGGTGGGCCGGTGCGGGCCGCCGCGCGGCGTGGACCAGGCGGTGCCTATCTCGCCGTGCGGGTCGCCGGTCGGGGTGTGCGGGCTCATGCGGGGCTGTCCTTTCGGCGGGGCCGGGTGGCGAGGAAGTCGACGACGCCCTGCGCGAAGAGCAGGGCGAGGGCGAGGCCGACGACGACCCAGCCGGTCGGGTACGGCCACAGCAGATAGGCCAGGACGGCCGCCCCGGCCAGGATCCAGGTGATCCAGGTGCGGAAGCGGTGCACGAACGGGCCGACGGGGCCGGTGCGCAGTCCGGCGTGGTCGGCGGTCGCACGCACGGCGCCGATGCCCGAGTGCCACAGCCCTCGGACGAGGGTGGCCCAGTGGCCCGGTCCGGTCAGCCAGGCGGCGAGGGCGACCACCACGCCGAGGGCGACGACCTCCCGCACGGAGGTGCGCAGGAAACGGGTGAGCGTGTCGTAGACGGATCCGGCGGCCGGCTGTGAGATGCCGGCCGGGAGGGCGTCCAGGTAGACGACCCGGAAGACGGTGAGCGCGACGCCCAGCAGGAGGGTGGCGAAGGCGAAGCAGAGCGCGGAGACGATCAGGACGCGTCGGCGGTGGGTGGAGAGCAGTACGCCGGACGCCACCAGCAGGACGGCGACCACGGGCAGCCACAGACCGGCCAGTTGCAGCAGCCGGAAGTAGGTCTTGACCTTGCCGATGTCGTCGGATCTGACGACCGTGAAGTCGGTGTGGATCTCGGGGATCCTCTTCGCGATCGTCATGCCGGAGTCGACCAGCCGTTGTTTGACCTGGTCGACGACCGGGGCGAGGTCCACGGTCACCGTGTTCTTCTCGATCTTGACGGCGCCGCCGCCGCTGCCGGTGAGGGCCTTGTTCACGGTGTTGTGGATGTGGCGGTTGGCGTCGACCCAGATGCGTTCGAAGGCGTCGGAGGCGATGACGGCCTGCGCCTTGTCGTGCACGAAACTGCTGACGGCGCCCTCGATGGAGCCGCCGAGCTTGCCCAACGCCTTCTGGACGAGCGGGCGTTGGGCCGGGAGCACGTCCTGGAGCAGTGCGTCGAGGTCGATGTGGTCCATGACGGCGTTCGTGACGCGGGTGGCGGCGGCGTTCTGCACGTCCCGGTCGCGCGCGAGGGGGCGGACGGTGTCGACATAGCGATCCGTGTCGCCCACGATGTCGGACGTCCAGGCGGCGACCACGGCCAGCGGGGCCAGGACGCAGCCGAGGACGATGAGGACGACCGCGACGATCGAGCGGACCCGGTGGTGGGTGGGGCGGCGGGTGCGTTCCGCTTCCAGCGCGGCGATGCGCGCTTTGAGTGCCGCCAGCTCGGCGGGGGCGGGAGCGCCGCTGCCCGGCGCCCCGTTGTCCGGGGCACTGCTGTCCGGCATGGCGGGCTCCCTCGCCGTCGGGTCCGGTCCGGCCCGGCCAGTCTCCGTCCAGGTCCCGTCGGGCCCGTCCGGGTTCGGTCCGGTGGATGCCAGCACATCCCGGGCGTACGGCGGCGGCGAGCGCGGCGGGCCGTTCGGGTGAGCGGTCCCGCCGGGCGCGGTGTGCGGGAGCTACATGTTGATCATGTGGCCGGCCAGGCCGTGCACGGCCTCGTTGACGGCCTCGCCCAGGGTCGGGTGGACCGGTGGCTGCGGGAGGGTCCCGCCGGCCAGGCGTCGGCGTCGGAGTCGGCTGGAGAGGACGGGGGCCGTTCGCGCTGAGGCCGGCCGTTGCCCCCGGCCGGCCGACGGCGCTGGAAGTGGTTACTCGGATGTCGCCGTCGGGCGTCGTGAGGCGGTCGTCGCCTCGGCGATGTTCGTCAGCGGTCGCAGCCGGTAGGTGTGTGTGTAGTCGCGGTCGGCGAAGAGTTTGTACTCGTTGTGGGTGTGCGCGCCCCAGCTGTTGTCGCCGCCGACGCCCATCTGGCGGTGGTTCAGGCGGAGTACGACCTCCTTGCGGGGGGTGAGCTGGTAGTCGTGGCGGGCGCCGACCGACAGGTCCTCGGGTGTGAAGTGCGAGGCGTTGATCTCCAGGAGGGGCTCGCCGGAGACGAGCAGGCCGTTGCCGTCGTCGTCGGTGAGGGCGGCCCAGCGGACGTCGGTCTTGTTGCCGTTCTCCTGCGGGCGCAGGTAGGAGGTCCACTGGCCGGTGACGGTGCCGGAGTACAGGCCGACGTCGGTGGCGTCGTTGCGGTCCCAGTGGTTCTCCTCGGGGCCGCGGCCGTAGTAGTGCAGTCGCTCCAGGCGGGCGGGGAGGAACAGCAGGGTGCCGACCTCCGGGATGTACGGCAGTGAAGTCGCGCCCGGGTGCAGGGTGTTGTCGACCTTGATCTCACCGTTTCCGAAGACGGTGTAGGTGGTGGTGTACGTCGATTCCGTCGTCGTGGGCAGGGTGCCGGCGACCTTGATCTCGACAGCCCGGTCGCGCAGCGCCCGCACCGTCACCGCGGTCACCTTGCGGTGCTCGCCGGCGTCGCGCCAGGTCTGGTTGCGGGTGTGCTGGCCGTTGCCGCGGTCGTTGTCGGTGGGGGCGCGCCAGAAGTTCGGGGCCGGGCCGGAGGCGATGAGTTGGGCGCCGTCGGCCTGGTACGAGGTGATGACGCCGGTCTTCTTGTCGACGGTGACCGAGAAGTCCGTGCCCGTGACGGTGACCGACCCGTCGCCGTCCGCATAGCTGAGCGCGGGGACGCCGGCCAGGGACACGGGCGTGACGGCGGGGCTGCCCGCGTCGACGGCGAGTTGCTGCCTGGCCACCTCGAAGCCGGCCTTCGCCCACTTCGTCGTCTCCCTTGTGGTGAACGACAGTTGGAGGAAGTACTCCGCGCCCGGCACCGGGTCGCCCGGCAGCGTGAACGGCACGGTGATGTTCCTGCTCGACAGCGGAGCCACGTCCAGTTGGACACGGGTCAGCTTTCCGCGTTCCAGTACGTGGCCGTCGCCGACAAGCTCCCAACGTCCGTCGAATTCCCGGAGGTTGGTGAAGAGGTACTCGTTGGTGAGGGTGACCGTGCCGGGTGTGGGGCCCGAAGTGACCTGCACGGCCTGGTAGATGCGCTTGACCTCCGCCGACTTGCCGGTGAGTCCGCGGTCGGCGGTGACGATGCCGTCGCCGGAGAAGGCCCCGTCGTTGGGGTTGTCGCCCCAGTCGCCGCCGTAGGCGCGGAACGACGCCTCGCGGGGCCGTCGCTCGGTGAGCCCGACGGTGGCGGCGTCGAACCAGAACCGCACGCCGTCGTCGCCGGGGCCACGGCCGGCGGAGGCCAGTTCGGCGGCGGTCAGCGCCCGGGCGTACACCCGGGCGCGGCGGATCGTGCCGCTGAACTCCCGGGTCGGGTTGTCGACGTCGGTGGCCAGCGACAGGGGCGCGGTGTTGACGGCGGGGCGCACCGTGGTGGTCCGGGTGGCCCGGACCGTGCCGTCGACATGGAGGGTCAGGGTGCCCGCCGCCGCGTCGAAGACGCCCGCCACGTGGTGTTCGGCGCCGGTCCAGTCGTCCGGCAGCGGCCAGCTCGCGGTGATCCACTGGCCGCTGCCGTAGACGAAGAACTCAAGGGTCCGGTCCGACTGCTTCAGGGCGTACTGAGTGTCGCCCTTGGCCAGGATCGGCTGGTGGTAGCCGGTGACGTGCGGGGTGATCCAGGCCTCCAGCGTGAGGGAGCCGGTGAGGTCGAGGCGCGCGTCTCGGGCGAAGACCGTACCGCCGAAGACGCCCTGCTCCCGGGTGAACGTGCCGCCGGGGGCGATGAGTTCGCCGTGCAGCGCGGCGGGTCCGGCCTCGGTGAACAGCTTGCGCGCCGGGGTGGGCCAGTCGAGGGCCTGGTCGACGAAGTCCCAGATCCAGCCGCCCTGGAGTACGTCGTGGGCGCGGACGAGGTCCCAGTACTTCTTGAAGTTCCCGCTGGAGTTGCCCATCGCGTGGGAGTACTCGATCATCACGTACGGCCGGGTGTCGGCGGTGTCCTTCGCCCGGGCCTCGACGCGGGCGGGACTGTCGTACATCTCGGAGCGGATGTCGCTGATCCCCGGGCGGTCGTCGCCCTCGTACTGGATGACGCGGGTGGTGTCGTAGGAGCGGATCCAGTCGTGCATGGCGGTGAACGTGCTGCCGCCGCCGGCCTCGTTGCCGAGGGACCAGACGACGACCGACGCGTGGTTCTTGTCGCGGTGGACCATGTTCTGGGCGCGGGCCACGCACGCCCTGGTCCACTCGGCGTGGTCACCGGGGTACTCGTTCCGGATGCCGTGGGTCTCGAGGTTGGTCTCGTCCACGAGGTACAGGCCGTACTCGTCGGCGAGTTCCAGCCAGAGCGGGTTGTTGGGGTAGTGCGAGGTGCGGACGGAGTTGATGTTCAGCCGCTTGATGATCCCGATGTCCTCGACCATGTCCGCGCGGGTGAGGGCCGAGCCGTGGACGGGGTGCATCTCGTGCCGGTTGGTGCCCCGGAAGGAGACCGGGTTGCCGTTGATGCGCATCAGCCCGTCCTTGAGCGCGAACTCGCGCAGGCCGACCCGGTGGGAGACGGTCTCGGTCACCCGCCCCGCCGGGTCGCGCAGCCGGAGCACGGCGGTGTAGAGGTTCGGGTGCTCGGCCGACCACAGGCGCGGCGCGGGCACCGCCTTCGCCGCCTGGACGGTCGTCTCCTGGCCGGAGCCGACGGCGACGGCCTGCTGGAGCGGCCGGGACCACACCGGATGCCCGTGCGCGTCGTAGAGCTGGGTCTCGACGGAGTAGCGGCCCGCGCCCTGTCCGCCGTAGTCCCGCACGCTCGCGGTGACCGACAGGGCGGCCGCCCGGTAGCCGTCGGTCAGCGGGGTGTCGAGTCTGAAGTCGCGCAGGTGGACGGCCGGTGTGGAGTACAGGTAGACCGAGCGGAAGATGCCGCTCAGCCGGATCATGTCCTGGTCCTCCAGCCAGTCGCCGTCGGAGTAGCGGTAGACCTCCACGGCGATCTGGTTGGCGCCCGGCTCGAGGTGCGGGGTGATGTCGTACTCGGCGGGGTCGTAGGAGTCCTCGTGGTAGCCGACCAACTCCCCGTTGATCCATACGTAGTGGGCGGACTTGACGCCTTCGAAGTGCAGGAACGTCCGCCGCCGCGCCCAGCCGCCCGGAAGCGTGAAGGTGCGGCGGTACTGGCCCACGGGGTTGTAGCGGGTGGGGGCGTGCGGCGGCTGCGCCTCCTCGCCCAGGCCGTTGGCGCCCCACCACGGGTAGTCGCTGTTGATGTAGATCGGGCGGTCGTGACCGTGCAACTGCCAGGCCGAGGGGACGGGGAGGGTGTCCCAGCCGCTGTCGTCGAGGTCGGTGCGGTGGAAGTCGGCGTCGCGGTCGTCGGGGCGGTCTGCGTGGGCGAACTTCCAGGTGCCGTCGAGGCTCAGCCGGTACGGGGAGCGGGTGCGGTCGGCGGCGAGGGCCTGGGCGAGGTCCGCGTACGGCATGAGGGTGGTGTGCGGGGCCTCGGTGCCGAGCCGGAAGACGTCGATCGAGCCGTTCCACTGCGGCTGTCCCGGGGTGCCGTCCGCCGCGACGGCCCGGTGGGCGGTGGACGGGGCGGACAGGGCGACCGCGCCGAGGGCGGCGGCCGACCCCTCGAGCAGACGGCGTCGGCTGACGGCCGGCCGCCGCTGGTGGTCCGGCTCCACCCGCTGGGGGCGGTCCGGCCGGTCCATGGACGACACGTGCGGGTGCGACATGACCACGACCTTCCTCGGGGCGACCGTGCGGCTGTGCACGGACGGAGGGTGCGTCAGATCTTGTCCACTCCTGTTGAAAAAACGAACATAGACGCGCCGTATTGACCGAATATCAACTCTCTTCGGCGCAACGCCACTTGGTTCCCACGGTTCCCTCAGGTCCCCCCGGCTCCAACGAGCTCCCACGGGCTCTGCTGGCGACTCCCGTCAGTAGACGTCCCGCACGTACCGCTTGTCGGTGGCGAGTTGCTTCACATGGGCCGCCGCCGCCTCCTCGCTCATGCCGCCGTGGACGACGGCGACGTCGCGCAGGGCCCGGTCGACGTCCTTGGCCATGCGGGAGGCGTCGCCGCAGACGTAGAAGTGGGCGCCGTCCTGGAGCCAGGACCACAGGTGGGAGCCGTGCTCGCGGATCCGGTCCTGGACGTAGACCTTGGCGCGCTGGTCGCGGGAGAAGGCGGTGTCCAGGCGGGCGAGGGTGCCGTCGGCCCGCAGACCGGCCAGCTCGTCCGCGTAGTAGTAGTCCGTCGCCCGGTGCTGCTCGCCGAAGAACAGCCAGTTCGGCGCCCGGTGCCCGCGCTCCCGGCGCTCCTCCAGGAACCCGACGAACGGCGCGACGCCGGTACCCGGGCCGACCATCACCATCGGGGTCGCCGGATCGGCGGGCGGGCGGAAGTGCGGGGAGCGCTGCACGTGGACCGGGACCTCGGTGCCGGGTCCGGCGTCGGCGAGGAACGGCGAGCAGACGCCCTGCCGGGGGCGGCCGGCCAGGTTCTCGTACCGCACGACCGAGACGGTGAGCGAGACGAGGTGGGGGTCGGTCAGCGGGCTGGAGGAGATGGAGTACAGGCGCGGTTGCAGCCGTCCGAACAGCTCGGCCCACTCCTGGGCGTCGGCGCGGACGCCGAACTCGGCGGCCACGTCGACGGCTTGGCGGCCCCAGGACCACTTCGCCAGCTCGTCCTTGTTGTCGGGACGCAGGAGCTTGCGCAGCTCGCGCGGGTCGCGGGTGCGGTCGGCGGTGAAGCGGAGCAGGGCCGACGTGACCCGGGTGACGTCGAGATGGCGCAGCAGGGCCTCGCCGAGGGCGACCTCTCCGACACCGTTGACGACGACGGGCGTGTGCGCGTCGAGACCGGTGACGGTCAGCCACTCCGCCACCAGCTCCGGGGAGTTGAGGGGGCGCACGCCGAGGGCGTCGCCGGCCTCGTAGACGAGCGGGGTCTCGCTGTCGCTGGTGTCGAAGGTGAAGCGCCGGACCTCCTTGCCGGAACCCGGCAGGCTGAGCAGCCGGTTGCCGGTGAGACGGGCGGTGACGGGGACGGGGCGCTTGGCGCGGGGAGGGACGGGGGGTGCGGGCGTCGCGGCGGTGGTGGGGAGGGTGGCGGTGTCGGCGGGCGTCTGGGCGGAGCCGAGGGCCGGGGCGGGGGCGAGGCCAGGACCCGGCGACTCGGCGGGGGCCGCGGGGAGGAGCTCTGTGGCCTCCTTCAGGGCGGTGACCACCTGGTCGAGCCAGGCCTCGGCCTCCGTCTCGTAGTCCGGTTCGCAGTCGGTGCGCGGGGCGAGCCGGACCGCGCCGAGCTCGTCCAGCCGGTGGTCCAGGCGTCGGCCGTGGCCGCAGAAGTCGTCGTACGAGGAGTCCCCGAAGGCGAGGACGGCGTAGCGGCGGCCTTCGAGGCGGCCGGTGTCCAGCGCGTCGAGGCCGTCCCAGAAACCGGCGCCGTTGTCGGGGGCGTCGCCGTCGCCGAAGGTGCTGGTGATCAGCAGCAGGTCGGCTTCTGCGGGCAGGGCGGCGGGGTCGGCCTCGTCCATGGATATGAGGGAGGCCGGGTGCCCGCCCGCGGTGAGCCGGGCGGCGGTGGTGGCGGCGAAGTCCTCGGCGTTGCCGGTCTGCGAGGCCCACAGGATCACGACCCGGCGCAGCGGCGACTCCTGGGGCGCGGCAACGGCAGTGGTGCGGGAGTACATGCCGGCGAGGGTGCCGTTGACCCACAGGGCGTGCTCGTGGCTGAACGGCGCGTCCGGCGGGAGGACGGGGACGCCGGGGGCGCCGGCCGGGATGCCGGCGAGGAAACCGACCAGGTACTGCCGTTCGCGCTCGGTCAGGACCGGCGGCGGGGCGGGTTCCAGGCCGAAGACGGCGGCGGCGGAGGCGGAGGGCTGGACGGCGGTCGGCACGAGGACGGGCGTGGATGTGAGCGTGGACGTGGGCGCCGCCAGGACCGGCGTGTGTGTGGCCGACGTCCTCGTCGTAGGGGTGCCCGTGGTCGGGATCTGCACGCTGACCGGGGTCGACACCTTCGTCAGTGAGACCGCGCACACCTTCAGTTCGGGCTGGAAGGAGAGCGGGTCGACGGCGTCGCTGGTGACCGCGTTGACGCTCAGGTACTCGCCGAACAGGTCGTTCCAGTGGAACGGCGCGAAACAGGAGCCGGGCAGGACGCGGTCGGTGACGACGGCCGGCAGCACGGCCCGCCCGCGCCGCGAGGCGACCTCGACGGAGTCGCCGTCGGCGAGGCCGAGCGCGGCGGCGTCCTCGGGGTGCACCTCGACGAACGGCCCGGGGTCGAGCTTGTTGAGCTTGGCCACCTTCGCGGTCTTCGTCAGGGTGTGCCACTGGTGCTGGAGGCGGCCGGTGTTCAGGACGAACGGGTAGTCGTCGTCGGGCATCTCGGCGGGCGGGACGTGCGGGCGCGGGTGGAAGACGGCACGGCCGGAGGCGGTGGGAAAGGTGAGCGAGCCGTCGTCGTTCACGTACCGGATCGGGTTGCGGTCCGGGCCGTCGGCGGTGGCGGCCGGCCACTGCACGGGGGTGGCGCGCAGCCGGTCGTACGTCACTCCGCGCAGGTCGTAGCCGGTCGCCGGGTTGTGGGCGCGCTTGATCTCCTCGAAGATCTGCTCGGCGCTTTCGTAGGTGAAGCCGTCCGCGTAGCCCATCGCGCGGGCGACGGCCGCGATGAGCCGCCAGTCGGCGGTGGCCTCGCCGGGCGGGTCGGCTGCGGGCCGGGCCAGGGTGAGGTTGCGCTCGCTGTTGATGAGGACGCCCTCGGTCTCGGTCCACAGGGCGCCGGGCAGGACGACGTCGGCGTACGCGTTGGTCTCGGTGTCGGCGAAGACGTCCTGGGCGACGACGAACTCGGCGGCCTCCAGACCCTCGATGACCGTCCTGCGGTTGGCGACGGAGGCGACCGGGTTGGTGCAGATGATCCAGCAGGCCTTGATCTCGCCGTCGGCCATCTTCTGGAACATCTCGACGGTGCCCTTGCCGACGCCGTCGGCCCGGATCGTGCCCGGCTGAAGCCCCCACAGCTCCTCTACGAAGGCGCGGTCGGCGTCGACGAGGACGGAGCGCTGGCCGGGCAGCCCCGGTCCCATGTAGCCCATTTCCCGGCCGCCCATGGCGTTGGGCTGGCCGGTGAGGGAGAAGGGCCCGCTGCCGGGGCGGCAGATCGCGCCGGTGGCGAGGTGGAGGTTGACGAGCGCGTTGGTGTTCCAGGTGCCGTGCGTGGACTGGTTGAGGCCCATGGTCCAGCAACTGGTCCACTCCCCCGCCTCCCCGATCAGCCGGGCGGCCGTGCGGAGGTCGGCCTCCGGGATGCCGGTGATCTCCGCGACGGTCGCGGGCGGGTAGTCGGCGAGGAACTCCGGCATCGCCGCCCAGCCCTCGGTGTACGCGGCGACGAAGTCGGGGTCGGTGTGGCCGTTCTCGTGCAGGAGGTGGAGCAGGCCGTTCAGGAGGGCGAGGTCGGTACCGGGCCTGACCTGGAGGAACAGGTCGGCCTTCGCGGCGGTGGCGGTGCGGCGCGGGTCGACGACGATCAGTTTCGCGCCCGCTTTCACCCGGTCCATCATCCGCAGGAACAGGATCGGGTGGCAGTCGGCCATGTTGGAGCCGATGACGAGGAAGACGTCCGCCTGGTCGAGATCCTCGTAGGAACCGGGCGGGCCGTCGGCGCCCAGCGACAGCTTGTAACCGGTTCCGGCGCTGGCCATGCACAGCCGGGAGTTCGACTCGATCTGGTTGCTCCGGAGGTAGCCCTTGACCAGCTTGTTCGCCAGGTACTGCGCTTCCAGGCTCATCTGCCCGGACACGTAGAGGGCGACCGCGTCGGGGCCGTGCTCGTCGACGATCGCCCGCAGCCGCCGTGCCGTCTCGGCGACGGCCGCGTCCACGGGGGCGGGCTCCGGCTCCGCGCCGCGGTCCGGGCGGACGAGGGCGGTGGTCAGGCGGCCTGGCGCGGCGAGCATGTCGGCGGTGGTCGCGCCCTTGGTGCACAGCCGGCCGAAGTTCGCCGGGTGCGCCTTGTCACCGGACGCCTTCAGGACCGTACGGCGTCCGTCCGGGCCCATGCCCACGTCGAGGACCATGCCGCAGCCGACACCGCAGTACGAGCAGACCGTGCGCACCTTCGTCTCCGTCGCGCTGTCGGTCCGCGGGTCCAACGCGGCCACGGGCGCCCCTTTCCTTCGGACGATCGGCCTGATGAGAGCCTCTGCAAGCCTCTGCGACGGTACGAACCGCGCATTACGCAGGTGTCTCCCGGACCGGCCGCCGGGAGTTAAGCCCGGCGCACAGCGGAGAGCGGGCGGGTGTGAGCGGGCGGCTGCCGACCCGCAGACGACCCGCAGAAGAGCAGGCTACCTGGGAGGCGAACGGGCGTTCCGGGGCTGTGAGCGGGGCGACATCCGGGGTACAGCGGGGCGGGCTCCGGGGTCCGACGGGCGGGGCTCCGAGGCGCGGCGGGCAGGGCTTCGGGGTGCGGCGTGCCAGGTTCCTGAGCGTGAGCAGGCCGGGTTCCGGGGCATGGGCGGGCCGGAATCCGGGGTACGGCAGGCCGGGCTCCAGGGCATGGGTGGGCCGGGTTCCTCGGCGCGGGCGGGGCTGTGAGCGGGGAGTTCCGTCCGTCGCTGTGAAGTCCCTTTGCCAATCATGGATGGCATGACCGCGTCAAATCTGTCACGCTTCCGGCAGCCGCCGTCGCGCACTGCCCTACAGCACACCCACGCCGTCGGGACAGCCACCGAGCAGGCCGGAAACCCGGCCGCCGCAAAGGAGCCACGTGTGAGACCCACCCCCCGCAAGGCCCTCGCCACGAGCGCACTCGCCCTCGCCGCGCTGGCCGCCGTCTCGCTCCCCGCCACACCCGTGGCCGCCGCACCGGAGAAGGCGACCACCGCGGCAGCCGCCTGCACCCCGGCCCAGGTGGTCGCGGGCGGCGACTTCGAGAGCGGCACCTCCGCGTGGACCCCGTCCTCGACGAGCGTGATCACCAGCCGCACCGGTCAGTCCGCGCACGGCGGCACCGCCTTCGCGTGGCTGGACGGAGTCGGCAGCACGCACACCGACACGCTGTCGCAGAGCGTCACGATCCCGTCCGGGTGCGCCGCCGCCACCCTCACCTTCTGGCTGCACGTCGACTCGGCCGAGACGACCTCGTCCACCGCGTACGACAAGCTGACGGCCAAGATCGGCACGACGACGCTGGCGACGTACTCCAACCTCGACAAGAACACCGGCTACGTCCAGAAGTCGTTCGACGTGTCGGCCTTCGCGGGCCAGACCGTGAGCCTCGCCTTCACCGGCACCGAGGACTCCAGCCTCCAGTCGAGCTTCGTCCTCGACGACGTCGCCCTCAACACCTCGGGCGACACCGCCCCGCCGGCGGACTCGACCCGTACGCCGGTCGCCCCGTCGTACACCGTCAGCCTCACCAGCAACACGGCCGGCACGGCCTGGACCGGTCACGAGAGCGCGACCTTCACCAACGCCTCCGCCACCGCGCTGAGCGAGGTGTACCTGCGGCTGTGGGACAACTACCACGGCACCTGCTCCGCGATGCCGATCACGGTCACCAACGTCACCGGCGGCACCGCGGGCGCCCTCTCGGTCGGCTGCACGGCCCTCCAGATCGCCCTGCCCACCCCGCTCGCGCCGGGGCAGAGCGCCACGATCGGCTTCGACCTGGGGATCACCGTCCCGAGCGGCGCCGACCGGTTCGGCTACGACGGCGCGTTCAGCATGATCGGCAACGCGCTGCCGGTGCTCGCGGTCAAGGACGGGACGGGCTGGCACCTGGACCCGTACACGAACAACGGCGAGTCGTTCTACTCCCTGGCCGCCGACTTCCATGTGACCCTCGACCACCCGACCACCCTGCTGGTGCCGGCCACCGGCGCCTCGGTCGACACCGCAGGCTCCAGCGGGCGCACGATCACCACGGCGACCGCCGCCAAGGTGCGTGACTTCGCGTGGGCGGCGGGCCCGTTCAGCAAGATCTCCGGCACTTCGACCGCCGGGACCCCGATCAACGTCTACTCCGTCTCCGGCATCAGCTCGGCCAACGCGCAGTCGATGCTCACCACCGCCAAGACCGCGGTCGACGCCCACTCCGCCCGCTTCGGGGCTTATCAGTACGGCGAGTTGGACGCCGTCATCGACAACAACTTCTGGTTCGGCGGCATGGAGTACCCCGGGTTCGTCCTCGACCTGGTGAGCACGACGGCGCTGACCCATGAGATCGGCCACCAGTGGTGGTACGGGATCGTCGGCGACGACGAGTACAACAGCCCCTGGCTGGACGAGTCGTTCACCGACTACGCCACCGACCTGGCACTGGGCAAGACCGGTTCCGGCTGCTGGAGCAGCGTCTCGTGGGCCTCGTCGGCGGAGAAGATCACCAACTCGATGGCCTACTGGGACGCCCACTCCTCCCGGTACTCCACCGTCGTCTACGGCTACGGCAAGTGCGCCCTGCACGACCTGCGCCGCCTCATCGGCGACACCGCGATGGCCAACCTGCTGAAGAGTTACGCCACTTCGCACTGGTACGGCGTCTCGACCACGGCCGAGTTCAAGGCGGCGGCCCAGGCCGCCACGACCACGGACCTGACGTCGTTCTGGACGACCCACCGCATCGACGGCTGATCCTGATCCGGCACCGGTTCGTCCACTGATACTGATACCGCCCTCCCGCCGCGACCGGGGGGGGCGGTATCAGCTCGCCAACTGCGGCTACAGGGCGGTCAGTTCACCGGACTGCCCCCACGTCGGTGCGCGGCCGCACGACCACCACCGTCACCGGACCTGTCCGGCGAACGCCTCGTACGCCCGCTCGTCGAAGAGGACGAACCTGACCTCCTCGACGTCCGTCTCCGTGGCCCGGACCGTCTCCACCGCGATCCGGGCGGCATCGTCCATCGGCCAGCCGTAGATGCCGGCGGAGACCGCCGGGAAGGCGACGGTGCGGGCACCCAGTTCGTCCGCCACGCGCAGCGACTCCCGGTAACAGGAGGCCAGCAGCTCCGACCGGTCATCGGTCGCGCTGTGCACGGGGCCGACGGTGTGGATCACCCAGCGCGCGTCCAGTTCGCCCGCGGTCGTGGCGACCGCGCGGCCGGTGGGCAGGCCCTTGCCGTAGTGCGCGGCGCGCAGGCGGCGGCAGTCGGCGAGGATCTCGGGGCCGCCCCGGCGGTGGATGGCACCGTCGACGCCGCCGCCGCCGAGCAGGGAGGAGTTGGCCGCGTTGACGATGGCGTCCACGGACTGCCGGGTGATGTCGCCCTGGACGAGCGTGATCGTGGTCGTGGTCATGCCTGTGTATACCAAGGCCAACCGCCGGCCGAGCCCCGATCCGGTCCCGGGTCCGATCCGGTCGTCAGCCCTGCCGCCGCAGCCTCCGCCACACGGCCTTCGCCGCGTTGTGGCCCGACATGCCGTGCACGCCCGGGCCGGGCGGGGTGGCCGAGGAACAGATGAAGACGGCCGGGTGCGGGGTGGCGTACGGGAACGGGGTCAGCTTGGGGCGCAGCAGGAGCTGGAGTCCTGAGGCCGCGCCGGAGGCGATGTCTCCGCCGACGTAGTTGGCGTTGCGGGCGGCGAGTTCGGCGGGGCCGGCCGTGGCCCGTGCGAGGACGCGGTCGCGGAACCCCGGGGCGAAGCGCTCCAGTTGGCGTTCCATGGCGTCGGTGAGGTCGCCGGTCCAGCCGTTGGGGACATGGCCGTACGCCCAGAAGACGTGCTTGCCGGCCGGGGCGCGGGTGGGGTCGACGACGCTGGGCTGCACGGTGATCATGAAGGGCCGGTCGGGGGCCCGGCCCTCCCGGGACGGGGCGCGCAGGGCGGCGCCGATCTCCGCGCTGTCCGCTCCGATCTGTACGGTGCCGGCGGCGCGGGCCTCCTTCGCGGTCCACGGGACGGGGCCGTCGAGCGCGTAGTCGATCTTGAAGACGCCGGGGCCGTACTTGTAGCCCTCGTAGTAGTTGCCGAAGCCGGCGATGCGGGCGAGGGCGGTGGGCGAGGTGTCGAAGACGTAGGCGCGGGCCGGGGGCAGGTCGTCGAGGCGCTTGACCTCGTAGTCGGTGTGGATGCTGCCGCCGAGATCCTGGAGGTAGGCGGCGAGGGCGTCCGAGATGGACTGGGAGCCGCCGCGGGCCACCGGCCAGCCGCGCGCGTGCGCGGCGAGGGCGAAGACCAGACCGACTGCGCCGGTGCCGATGCCGGTCAGCGGGGCCATGACATGGGCGACGAGGCCGGCGAAGAGGGTCTTGGCGGGCTCGTCGCGGAAGCGGCGGGTGAGCCAGGCGGCCGGGGGCAGCCCGACCAGGCCGAACCGGGCCAGGGTGACCGGGTCGCGCGGGAGCGCGGTCAGCGGCAGCGACATGAAGTCGCGGGCCAGGGTGTCCCACTTGGGCAGGAAGGGCTCGACCAGGCGGCGGTACGCGCCCGCGTCGCGCGGCCCGAAGGACGCGGCCGTCTCGGCGACCGACCTCGACAGCACGGCGGCGCTGCCGTCGAGGAACGGGTGGGCCATGGGCAGTTCGGCGTGCAGCCACTCCAGGCCGTAGCGCTCCAGGGGCAGGGCGCGGAAGGCGGGCGAGTTGATGCCCAGGGGGTGCGCGGCGGCGCACGGGTCGTGGCGGAAGCCCGGCAGGGTGAGCTCCTCGGTGCGGGCTCCACCGCCCACGGTGTCCCGCGCCTCGAACAGCGCCACGGAGAAGCCGCGCCTGGCCAGCTCCACCGCCGCGGTCAGCCCGTTGGGCCCCGCTCCCACCACGACCGCATCGAGCATCGACGGCACTTCGACCCCTTCGTCAGCCGGTGACCTCCGTAGACCGGCGGCCCCCGCAATCAGGATATGCCGGTGCCACGACAACACCGGCGGCGCGGTGCCCCCGAACCGTCGGGAGCCTCGATCCGTCCGTCGGGAAGCATCGAACCGCCGGAAGCCTCGAACTGCCGGGAGACTCGAACCGCCGGGCGGCCTCGAACCGCCAGGCAGCCTCGCTCTCACGCGGCCAGGCCCGCACACCGCCGGATCCGCGCCACCGCACCGCGGAAGCCGCCGCCCGACCACGTCAGCAGGCCCGCACCCACATCAGCGGGCCCGCACCCACACCCGCGCCCGCAGGAGCCGCCCCACCGCAAGCAGGAGCCACCCCCACCGCCCGCGACGACCGCACCCCGCGCCGCAGAACCCGCCCCCGCCCCGCGGAGACCCTCACCGCCCCAGTGGTCCGCCTCCCGCGAGCAGGTCCGCCACCCGGCGGGCCGTCGCCGCGTCCCTGGCCGCTGTGAACGGCAGGGTGTTGCCCCCCGTGATGCGGAACGGCCCGCCGGTGAGGGTGAGGTGGGTGCCGCCCGCCTCCTCGACCAGCAGCAGTCCGGCCGCGTGGTCCCAGGCGGCCTCCCAGGAGAAGGCCGTGGCGTCCAACTCGCCCCGGGCGATGGCGAGATACTCCAGGCCGGCCGATCCGCACGCGCGCGGTGCGACGCCGTCCGTCCACAGCGCCAGCAGGGCGCGCTTCTGCTCGTCGGTGGTGTAGTCGGGGTGGGAGGTGGCCACCGTCAGGTCGCGGCCGGGCTCGGGCGGGCCGGCGAACAGGCGCTCGCCGTCCAGGAACGCGCCGCCGCCGCGCACGGCCGTCGCCAGTTGGTCGCGGGCCGGGGCGTACGTCCAGGAGGCGAGCAGGACGCCGCGCCGGGCGAGCGCGACCAGGGTGCAGAAGCCGTCGTCGCCGTGCACGAACTGCCGTGTCCCGTCGACCGGGTCGATGATCCAGACCGGCGCGTCGCCCTGTATCGCCTCGTACGTCGCCGGGTCGGCGTGCACCGCCTCCTCGCCGACGACCACCGAGCCGGGCAGGAGGGCGCCGAGGGCCTTCGTGAGGAACAGCTCGGCGTTACGGTCGGCGTCCGTCACCAGGTCGTGCGGTCCGCTCTTCTGGTCGACCTCGTGCGCGGCGAGCTGCCGGAAGCGGGGCATGATCTCGGCCGCGGCGGCATTGCGGAGCGCCTCCTCCACGTCGGCCGAGTGGCGGGCGAGAAAGGCGAGAAACTCGTCGATGGTTTCCGTGTCTTCGATCATGTCTCCATGAGAGCACGCCCCACTGACAATCCCCGGCCCGCCGGTGCACACCGGGTGGAATCGGGATGAAGAACCGGGATGCGGAGGTCAGCGGCCCACCGCGTACCCCTGCATCCCTCGCGGGTTCGCGGCGGCCGACAGGATTCCGTTCTCCGGGTCGCGGGCCACCGCACACAGCCGGCCCTCGGACCACGGGTCGCCGAGGGTGACGTCATGGCCGCGCCGCCGCAGCTCCTCCACCACCTCCGCCGGCATCCGGGACTCCACGGTGACGCTGCCCGGCCGCATGCCGCGCGGGTAGAAGGAACCGGGGAAGGCGTCGTTGTGCCAGTTCGGGGCGTCGATCGCGCCCTGGAGGTCGAGTCCGCCGCGTACCCGCGCGCGGAGGGCGACGGCCAGGAAGAAGTGCAGCTGCCACTGGTCCTGCTGGTCGCCCCCGGGCGTGCCGAACGCCAGCACCGGCACCCCGTCGCGCAGCGCGATCGAGGGGGTGAGGGTGGTGCGGGGGCGGCGGCCGGGCGTCAGCGAGTTGGGCAGGCCCTCCTCCAGCCAGGTCATCTGGAGCCGGGTGCCGAGCGGGAAGCCCAGTTCGGGCACGACCGGGTTGGACTGGAGCCAGCCGCCGCTGGGCGTGGCCGCGACCATGTTGCCCCAGCGGTCGACGACGTCGAGGTGGCAGGTGTCTCCGCGGGTGAGCCCCTCGCCCGTCACCTCCGGCTCCCCGGGCGCCGGCGAGGCCGGCCTCTTGGCGACGGTCGGCTCCCCCGCGCCCATCGGGTTGAAGACGGGATCGTCACTGACGACCGCGTACGCGTGCGGGCTGAGCCTCGGCGGGCGCCCGCCGGGGCTGCCGGGCCGCAGCTCGTACGACGCCTTGTCGCCGATCAGCCCGCGCCGGTCCGCGTTGTAGCCGGCGGCGAGCAGCTCGCCGAGCGGGACCTCGGCCGCGTCGCCGTACCAGGCCTCGCGGTCGGCCATGGCGAGCTTGCAGCCCTCGATCAGGAGATGGACGTAGTCGGCCGAGCCGTACGCGGGCAGCTCGGGCGGCAGCAGGGCGAGCTGCTGGAGGAGGGCCGGGCCCTGGCTCCAGGGCCCGGCCTTGCACACGGTCCAGCCGTTCCAGTCGTAGGTCGCCGGCGTCTCGTAGGTCGCGGACCAGTCGGCGAGGTCGGCGGCCGTGAGGGTGCCGGTGTGGCGCTCGCCGCTGGTGTCCAGGGTGGGCCGGGCGGCCTGCCGGACGAGCGCCTCGGCGACGAACCCGGTCCGCCACACCTCCCGCGCGGCCTCGATCTCCGCCTCCCGGTCGCCCGCCCCGGCGGTCTCGGCGAGCAGCCGCCGCCAGGTGGCGGCGAGGGCGGGGTTGCGCAGCAGTTCGCCGGTGCGGGGCGACCGCCCGCCCGGCAGGTACACCTCCGCCGAGGAGGTCCACTCCGTCTCGAACAGTTCCCGTACGGTCTCGACGGTCGCGCCGACGTTCTCCACGGGCGCGTGCCCGTGCTCGGCGTACCCGACGGCGTACTTCAGGACGTCGGCGAGGGACTTGGTGCCGTGGTCGCGCAGCAGGAGCAGCCAGGCGTCGAACGCGCCGGGCACGGCGGCGGCGAGGGGTCCGGTGCCGGGGACGAGGTCCAGGCCCAGCCCCCGGTAGTGCGCGACCGTCGCACCCGCCGGCGCCACCCCCTGCCCGCACAGCACCCGCACCTCGCCGCCCGCCGGGGCGAGCAGGATCGGCACCTCGCCGGCGGGGCCGTTGAGATGCGGTTCGACGACGTGCAGCACGAAGGCGCCGGCCACGGCCGCGTCGTAGGCGTTGCCGCCGCCCTCCAGGACGGCCATCGCCGACTGGGAGGCCAGCCAGTGCGTGGAGGACACCATGCCGAAGGTTCCCTGGAGGGTGGGTCGGGTGGTGAACACGGAGGGCTCCTCACTGCACGACGGCCGGTGACGCGATCGTACGCAGGCCCCCGCCGCGCCGGACCTCGATCACCGCACCCGGTGCTCCCCACCGCGCGCCCGCGCCGCCCGTCCATCCCGTGAAGCGCCGTGATGTCCCGGTAGGTCCGGGCCCCTTGGTCACCGGGCCGCCACGGAGCGAGTTCGTACTTCCGCCGCACAGGGAGTCGTGTGACACTGGCGTCCCTTGTCCGCACTGCGGACGTCGTCCGCACCGTCCCCCACGAAAGTGCGCCGTGCGCTCTCTCCCACTGCCGCTCGCCCTCACCGCACGTCTGACCCCGGTGGCCGTGCTGGCCTGCGCGGGCTGGGCCATGTCGTCCGGCCCGCTCACCGAAACGCAGGACACCGCGGGCAGGGAAACCCAGCAGACCCAGTCCGAGAAGGCGTCGTCCGACCCCTCCTCCGCGGCCGTGTCCAAGACGTACGCCGCCGCGCCCGTCCCCTGCACCAGCGTGACCACGAAGACGGTCACCGCACTCGTGCCGGGTGCCAAGACCGCGGGCAAGGAGATCCCGTCGACGGACGTCGACCTGCGCCGCACGTGTTCCTGGAACGCGCTCAAGGGCTACGACTACCGGTGGCTCGACATCTCCTTCGAGATCACGGACTCGGATGCCGCGGCACAGAGTTCGTACAAGGAGCGCATCAGGGAGAAGAGCGGCGGCGGGGCGGTCCCCGGGCTCGGGAACGCGGCCTACTCCGTGGTGAACCTCACGACCGAGGACAAGCAGCAGACCCGGGAGGGCGTCGTCATCGCCCAGGTGTCCAACGCGCTGGTCGTCGTCAACTACAACGGCAGCGACTTCGAGTCGAAGAAGGCGCCCGGCACCGACGAGATCAACAAGGGTGCGATCAAGGCCGCGAAGGAAGCGGTCGCCGCTCTGCAGAACGGCAAGAAGAGCTGAACTCGCCTGACCTGTGACCGAGTTGAACTGAACCGATTGCGCACGCGAGACGGCCGGAAGAGCTGAACCGCTCCTCCGGCCGTCCCCGTTCCGCCACGCGTCAGGCGGCGTCTGATTCCTGCCTCTCCTGTTCCTGTGCTTCCTGGCCCTCCTGTCGGCCGCGCGGCAGCATCAGCGCCAGGTAGAGCACCATCGAGGTGCCGAGCCCGACCGCCCAGCCGTAGTCGGCGAGGGATTCCAGTGCCGGGACGGGCCGCCCGTCGAACAGTGGCTTGAAGCTGGCGCCGCCGATCGCGAGGACGCCACCGGCGACGAAGGCCACCACGGCCCGCCAGTTCCAGCCGGCGTCGTACCAGTAACGGCCGCCCGTGCGGTACAGGTCGGTCAGGTCGAGCTTGCCGCGGCGCAGGATCCAGTAGTCGGCGATGAGGATGCCGGCGACCGTGCCCAGCAGACCGCCGACCAGACCGAGCCAGGTGAAGATGTAGCCCTGCGGGTCGGAGTACAGCTTCCACGGGAAGATCAGCACGCCGAGGACGCTGGTCACGAGGGCGCCGGTACGGAAACTGATCTTCCGGGGCGCGATGTTGGAGAAGTCGAAGGCCGGCGAGACCAGGTTGGCCGCGATGTTCACGGACAGGGTCGCCACCAGCACGGTCACCAGCGCGAACAGCAGCCCGAAGACGTTGTCCGTCTTGGCGGCGAGCTGTACCGGGTCCCAGATCGTCTCGCCGTACACGGCCTGCGAACCGGAGGTGACCATCACCGACAGCAGCGCGAAGAGCGTCATGGTCGTGGGCAAGCCGAGGGCTTGTCCCCAGGTCTGCGCCTTCTGCGACTTGCCGTACCGGGTGAAGTCCGGGATGTTCAGCGACAGGGTCGACCAGAAACCGATCATGCCCATCAGGGACGGCCAGAACAGCTTCCAGAAGTCGGCGCCCCAGCCGAGCTTGGAGGGCTGGTCGAGCAACGGGCCGAAACCGCCTGCCTTGTCGCTCATCCAGATCAGCATCACCAGCGCGCCGACCAGGACGAAGGGCGCCGCCCAGTTCTCGAAGCGGCGGATCGTCTCCATGCCCCGGTAGATGATCGCGACCTGGATCGCCCAGAAGACGGCGAACGACAGCCACATCGTCCAGGCGTAGCCGCCGATCTTCCCGGCGTCGCTCCAGCCGTTGCCGATGAGTTTCCCGGCGAGGAAGTAGATCGCCTCGCCGCCGATCCAGGTCTGGATGCCGAACCAGCCGCACGCCACCAACGCCCGTACGACGGCGGGGAGGTTGGCGCCGCGGATGCCGAAGGAGGCGCGGGCGAAGACCGGGAAGGGGATGCCGTACTTCGGTCCCGCGTGCCCGGTGAGCAGCATCGGGACCAGCACGATGAGGTTGGCCAGCGCGATGGTGAACACCGCCTGCTTCCAGTCCATGCCGACGGCGATGAGACCGGAAGCGAGCGTCCACGACGCCGTGTTGTGGGCCATGCCGACCCACAGCGCGGAGAAGTTGTACGTGGTCCAGGTGCGCTTCTCCACCGGGACCGGGAGCAGGTCCTCGTTGGCGTAGGGGCCGCTGGGCTGCGGCGAACCGGAGGCGATCTCCACCCGGCCGTCGGCGAGGGTGACTTGGGCGGTCGGCGGTATCGCCGTGGGAGCGGTGTCGGTCATGGGCAGGCCAATCAAACGAGGGGCGGATCCGGAAAGGCCGTGCGGGGGTCTCCGGCCCCCTCCCCGGGGACGGCGGGGAGGGGAGAACTGGAGTGGGGGGATGGGGAGTTGACGCTTGGGGAGGTGATCCTGCGGAGGTGGGTCAGCCGTTGACCGCCGGGATGACCGTCGTGCCGTACACGTCGATGACCTTCTCCTGCGCGTCGTGCATGTCGTAGACGGCGAACTGGTCGACGCCCAGCTCGCGCAGGGCGTTGAGCTTCTCGATGTGCTTCTCGACGGGGCCGATGAGACAGAACCGGTCGACGATCTCGTCGGGCACGAAGTCGGTGTCGGGGTTGTCGCTGCGTCCGTGGTGCGAGTAGTCGTACCCCTGACGGGACTTGATGTACTCGGTGAGTTCCTCGGGTACCTGGGACGAGTGCGCGCCGTACTTGGACACCAGGTCGGCGACGTGGTTGCCGACCATCCCGCCGAACCACCGGCACTGGTCGCGGGCATGGGCGAGCGCCTCGGGCGAGTCGTCGTCGGTGACGTACGCCGGGGCGGCGACGCAGATCTTCACCTCGGACGGGTCACGGCCGGCGGCGACGGCCGCGTCCTTGACCGCCTTCACCATGTACTCGGTGAGGTACAGGTCGGCGAGCTGGAGGATGAAGCCGTCGGCCTCCTCGCCGGTCATCTTCAGCGCCTTGGGACCGTACGCGGCCATCCACACGGGGAGCCGGGCGTCTTCCTTGATCCAGGGGAACCTGACGACCGTACCGCCGAGGTCGGCCTCCCGGCCCGAGGCGAGCGCCCGGATGACCTTCATGGCCTCGCTGATCCGGGCGAGGGTGTTCGGGGCGCGGCCGGCGACACGCATCGCGGAGTCGCCGCGGCCGATGCCGCACACCGTGCGGTTGCCGAACATGTCGTTGAGGGTGGCGAAGGTGGAGGCGGTGACCTCCCAGGTGCGGGTGCCCGGGTTGGTCACCATCGTCCCGACCGTCAACCTGCTGGTGTTCGCCAGGATCTGACTGTAGATCACGAACGGTTCCTGCCAGAGCACCGCGGAGTCGAAGGTCCAGCCGTGGCTGAAGCCGTTGCGCTCGGCGCGCTTCATCAGGCTGACGACCTTCGAGGCCGGCGGGTCGGTCTGCAGGACGAGTCCGAAGTCCATTAGCGCTGCTCCTAGTTGGGCCTAGTTGAGGTACTGGCAGGTGGAGCGCGGGGTGTAGACGCCGTGCCCGGCGTGTCCCGTGTACTCCCGCTCGGTGATGACGAGTTCGCCCCGTGACAGGACCGTCTCGACGCGGCCGGTGAGGCGTTTGCCCTCGTACGCCGAGTAGTCGACGTTCATGTGGTGGGTCTCGGCGGAGATGATCTGCTCGGCGTGCGGGTCGTAGATGACGACGTCGGCGTCGGCGCCCGGGGCGATGGTCCCCTTCTTCGGGTACATGCCGAACATCCGGGCGGGGGTGGCGCAGGCGATCTCGATCCAGCGGCGGCGGCTGATGCGCCCTTCGACGACGCCCTGGTGGAGCAGGTCCATGCGGTTCTCGACGCCCGGAAGGCCGTTGGGGATCTTCGAGAAGTCGCCCCGGCCCAGCTCCTTCTGGCCCACGAAGCAGAAGGGGCAGTGGTCGGTGGAGACGACCTGGAGGTCGTTGGTCCGCAGGCCCTGCCACAGCTTGGCCTGGTGTTCCCTGGGCCGCAGCGGGGTGCTGCACACGTACTTGGAGCCCTCGAAGTCGGGCTCGGCGAGGTTGTCCGTCGAGAGGAACAGATACTGGGGGCAGGTCTCGCCGAAGACGTTCAGGCCTTCGTCGCGGGCCTTGGCGAGTTCCGCCAGCGCTTCCATCGCCGACACGTGCACCACGTACAGCGGGGCACCCGCGACCTGCGCGAGCTTGATCGCGCGGTGGGTGGCCTCGGCCTCGAGCAGCGCCTTGCGCACTTCACCGTGGTAGCGGGGATCCGTCTCGCCGCGCGCCAGCGCCTGTTCGACCAGGACGTCGATGGCGATGCCGTTCTCCGCGTGCATCATGATCAGCGCGCCGTTCTCGGCGGAGCGCTGCATGGCGCGCAGGATCTGGCCGTCGTCGCTGTAGAAGACGCCGGGGTAGGCCATGAACTGCTTGAAGGAGGTCACCCCCTCCTGGACGAGCAGGTCCATCTCCTTGAGCGTGTCCTGGTTCACGTCGGAGACGATCATGTGGAAGCCGTAGTCGATCGCGCAGTTGCCCTCCGCCTTGGCGTGCCAGGCGTCCAGGCCCTCGCGCAGGCTGTTTCCGACGCTCTGCACGGCGAAGTCGACGATGGTCGTCGTACCGCCCCAGGCGGCCGCCCTGGTGCCGGTCTCGAAGGTGTCGGAGGCGAAGGTGCCGCCGAACGGCAGCTCCATGTGCGTGTGGGCGTCGACCCCGCCCGGGATCACGTACTTCCCGGCGGCTTCGATGACCCTCTCGGCGGTCCAGGCCTCGGCGGCCGAGGTGCCGGAGGCGGCGAGGGCGGCGATCCGGCCGTCCTCGATCAGGACGTCGGCGTGGATCTCGTCGGACGCGGTGATGACGAGTCCGCCGCGGATGACGGTTCGGCTGCTCATACTCCCTCTCCTACCGTGTTCAACACTGGTGTGGTGCGGGCCGGTTCGGCCCCGCCGGCCCGATCCCCGTGCACCGGGCCGGCGGGCGTCCCGGTTACGGAGCGGTCAGCGGGGGGTATGCGTCGGGGCGGCGGTCCCGGTAGAACTGCCAGCGGTCACGGACCTCGCGCAGCTTGGCCAGGTCGAGGTCGCGGACGACGAGTTCGCTCTCCTTGTCGCTGGCCACCTCGCCGACGAACTGGGCCTCCGGGTCCACGAAGTACGAGGTCCCGTAGAAGTCGTTGTCGCCGAGTTCCTCGACTCCGACCCGGTTGATCGCGCCGACGAAGTACTCGTTGGCGACCGCGGCCGCCGGCTGCTCCAACTGCCACAGGTAGGCGGACAGGCCGCGTGAGGTCGCCGACGGGTTGAAGACGATCTCCGCGCCCGCCAGCCCCAGCGCGCGCCAGCCCTCCGGGAAGTGGCGGTCGTAGCAGATGTAGACGCCGATCTTGCCGACGGCCGTGTCGAAGACCGGCCAGCCGACGTTCCCGGGGCGGAAGTAGAACTTCTCCCAGAAGCCGTTGACCTGCGGGATGTGGTGCTTGCGGTACTTGCCGAGGTACGAGCCGTCCGCGTCGATCACGGCGGCGGTGTTGTAGAGGACGCCGGGCTGCTCCTCCTCGTACATCGGCAGCACCAGGACGATGCCGTGTTCCCGGGCGAGTGCCTGGAAGCGCTCGACCATGGGGCCGTCGGGGATCCGCTCGGCGTACTCGTAGAACTGCGGGTCCTGGACCTGGCAGAAGTACGGTCCGTAGAACAGCTCCTGGAAACACAGCACTTGAGCGCCCTGCGCGGCCGCGTCGCGCACCGCCTGCTCGTGCACCTGGATCATCGATTCCTTGTCGCCGGTCCAGGCCGTCTGGAATATCGCGGCACGGATCACTCTGCTCATCGGGACCTCCGGTCGCTCGGTGTGCGAGAAGGCTAGAAAGCCGGTCAGCAGGCTTTGAGTTGCACCGTGTCACGTCTGCGGGCGTCCGGCATGCCACCGTGTCACGTCGTCGTCGGCCCATGTTTCACCGCCGTTTTCCCAGGTCGTCGCATGTTTCAGGCCTGTTGCGCGTCGTGCGCGAGGAGCGCGATGTGTACTGAGGCGGCCTGTTCGAAGTCGTCGAGGTCCACGCCCAGCCGCCCTTCTATCGCCTCCAGCCGTCGGTACAGCGCGGGCCGGGAGACGTGGTGGAGCTGGGCGGTTCGGGACTTGTTGCGGCCGGTCGCCAGATAGGTCCGCAGTACGGCGAGCAGGTCGTCCCCGGCGGCGCACAGCAGCCCGTCGAGCTCCCGTTCCGCGAAGGACTGCACTCGCGGGTCGTCCCTCAACAGCCTTACCAGGCCCCGTAGATGGACGTCCTTGAGGCGGACGACGGCCGGGAGGTCGGGGGCGGCCGGGGAGTCGGCCACGGCGTCCGCGACGTGCTGGGCCTCGCGCAGCCCGGCGGGCACGTCGTCCCAGACGGTGCGCTCCTCGGCCGCCGCGACGATCCTGCGGGTCTCCCCCGACCCGGTCCGCAGCCGGGCGGCGAAGTGCGCGGCGAGTGCGGCGGCGTCCTGGTCGCGGGCGAGGCTCAGCAGCACCGCCGTCGCCCCGTCCGCGAGTTCGGCGACGAGCCCAGGCAGGCCCAACAGGCGGAGCATCCGGTCGAGTTGGGCCGGGTCGCCGTCCCGTACGACCAGGGGGACGAAGGTGCGCCGGTTGACGGGGAGGCCGGCCGCGCGGGCCCGTGGCAGCAGTTGCCGGGCCGGTACGACGCCGGAGATCAGGTCGGTGAGCAGGCTCTGCGCGGACTGCTCCTCCCAGGTGTGGGCGGAGGTGCCGCCGAGCATGCGGTGCAGGACGAGGGCCTCGGCGGCCCGGTCGGCGAGCAGCCGTCCGTCCGCCGCGACGCCGCGGTGCCCGCAGAGCATGATCTGTCCCCACCGCTCGCCGCGTCCGCCGAGTTCGGCGCGGATCCAGCCGTCGCCCTCGCTGCCGCCGGCCTGCCGGGCGATACGTTCCCAGTCCCGCAGCACGTCGTCGACCGCCGACCGCTCCCCCGCCGTCGCCAGCACCCGGTGGGCGAGGTTGGTGACGACGACGGGACAGCCGGCGTGCTGGGCGACCACGTCCAGCAGCAGTTGCAGCGGGGCGCCCGCGGTGATCAGCCCGGTGAGCGCGGTCCGTACGGCCTCCGACAGACTGATGGCGGCGAACTTGCGCCGGACCAGCCTGGACTGGACCTCCTCCGTCAACTCGGCGAAGGGGAACGGCCGGTGGAGCACCACCATCGGCAGCCCGCACCGCTCGGCGGCCCGCCGCATCACGTCCGGCGGGGCCGGGAAGGCGCGGCCCAGGCCCAGCACCACGGCCGCGGCCTCCGCCCGGTGCAGGGACCGGATGTACTCGGTCTGCGCGCTCTCGTCGCCGGCCAGCAGCACGCCGGTGGTGAGGACCATCTCGCCGCCGCTGAGCATGACGCCGACGTCCGCGGCCTCGGCGACGTGCACCCAGCGCACCGGCCGGTCGAGCTGGCCCTCGCCGGCCACCACCTCGGGCTCCCCGGCCAACACCCGTTCCAGGGCGAGGACCTGACGGACCGACAGGGCGGGTTCCAGGGGCTCCACGGGGCCCCAGGGCTCCAGGGTGATGGTCATGGCGTGGGTTCCCTTGCTTCCTCACGTCGGCGCTACTGCGTGGTCCTCAGCGCGCTTTCGAGGATCGCGGCGCCCTCCTCGGCCTCCGCCACGGTCAGGGACAGCGGCGGGGCGACGCGCAGCACGCTGGTGCTGTGGCCGCCGCCCTTGCCGATCAGCAGCCCGTCGGCGCGGGCCGCCTCCAGCACGGCGGACGCCCGGTCCGGGTCGGCCAGGTCGGTGCCGGGCCTGGTCAGTTCGACGCCGATCATCAGTCCGCGCCCGCGCACCTCCCGTACGCCGGGGTCCTGGGCGGCGACGCCCCGCAGCCGCTCGATGAGCAGACCGCCGACCCGCCGGGCGTTGCCCTGGAGGTCGTGTTCCAGCAGATAGCCGAGGTTGGCGAGGCCGGCCGCCATGGTGACCTGGGTGCCGCCGAACGTGGAGATGCTGTTGGCGTCCAGGCAGTTCATGATCTCGGAGCGGGCGATGACACCGCCGATGGACATGCCGTTGCCGATGCCCTTGGCGAAGGTGACGATGTCCGGCGGGCCGTTCTGCGCGTGCGCCTGCCAGCCCCAGAAGTGCTCGCCGGTGCGGCCCCAGCCGGTCTGCACCTCGTCGGCGATCCACAGGATCCCGTGCGCGTTCAGCACCTCGCGGAACGCCGCGTACAGTCCGTCCGGCGGTGAGGTGAAGCCGCCGACGCCCTGGATGGCCTCGGCGATCAGGGCGGCGGGCGCGCGGGTGTGCCCGAGCAGGTCCTTCAGGTCCTCGACGCAGGCGTCGACGAACTCGGCGTCGCCGAGGTCGGCGAAGGGACCGCGCCCGCGCACCCCGCCGTGCACGTACAGCGTCTGCAGCGGGGACAGCGAGGTCGGGGACCAGCCGCGGTTGCCGGTGATGCCGACCGCGCTGAAGGAACGCCCGTGGTAGCTGTTGCGCATCGCGAGGATCGTGTTGCTGCGCCGGTGGGTGGTGGCGAGCAGCAGCGCCGTGTCGTTGGCCTCGGTGCCCGAGGTGGTGAAGAAGACGCGGGCGTCGGGGATGCCGCTGATGTGCGCGACGCGCTCGGCGAGGTCGACCATGGGCCGGTTGAGGTAGAGCGTGGACGAATGGTTGATCCGCCCGGCCTGCTCGCTCACCGCCTTCGTCACCTCGGGCAGCGCGTGCGCGGTCATCGTGGTGAGGATGCCGCCGAAGAAGTCGAGGTACTTGTTGCCGTCGGCGTCCCAGACGTGGCGGCCCTCGCCGTGGGTGATCTCCAGCGGGTCCTCGTAGTAGAGGGCGAGCCAGTCCGGCAGGACGCTCCGGTGGCGGTCGTAGAGGTCGCTCACGGCTTTACCAGCCCTTCGTAGGCATCGGGACGGCGGTCGCGGTAGAAGGCCCACTGCCGGCGGACCTCCTCGACCAGGTCGAGGTCGAGGTCGCGGACGAGGAGTTCCTCGTCCTTTCCGCTGGCGACCTCGCCGACGAACTGACCCCGCGGGTCGACGAAGTACGAGGTCCCGTAGAAGTCGTTGTCGCCGTACTCCTCGACGCCGACCCGGTTGATCGCGGCGACGAAGTACTCGTTGGCGACCGCGGCGGCGGGCTGCTCCAACTGCCAGAGGTGGGCGGAGAGGCCGCGGTGGGTGGCAGACGGGTTGTAGACCAACTGGGCGCCGTTGAGCCCGAGTTGACGCCAGCCCTCCGGGAAGTGGCGGTCGTAGCAGATGTAGACGCCGATCTTGCCGACGGCGGTGTCGAAGACGGGCCAGCCGAGGTTGCCGGGCTTGAAGTAGTACTTCTCCCAGAAGCCCTTCACCTGCGGGATGTGGTGCTTGCGGTACTTGCCGAGGTACGAGCCGTCGGCGTCGATCACGGCGGCGGTGTTGTAGTAGAAACCGGACTGCTCGACCTCGAAGACCGGCACGACGATCACCATGCCCGTCTCGCGCGCGAGCTCCTGCATACGACGCACGGTCGGCCCGTCGGGGACCGGCTCGGCCCAGCGGTAGTGCTCCGGCTCCTGGACCTGGCAGAAGTAGGGAGCGTTGAAGACCTCCTGGAACCCGATGATCTTCGCGCCCAGGCGGGCCGCCTCGCGGGCGTGCTCCTCGTGTTTCGCCACCATGGACTCGGTGTCGCCGGTCCAGGTGGCCTGGACCAGTGCGGCACGTACGACGTTGGCCATGAGCTGCTCCTTCGACGGGACGTCAGAGCCTCTACGCCCGTAGACAATGGTCGTAGAGGGATGAACGTAAGCCTCCGGGACAGGCTTGCCAAGACCATCGTCGTTAACCCGCGAAGTCGATCACGTTTCACACTCCGGTGGGTGAGTCGCGGCGCGCACGGCGTACGCGCGGACTTTCGACCAGGGCGTGGGCCAGGGCTGGGGGCAGGGCTCGGCTCAGGCGGTGAAGCCCGCGACCCGCAGGGCGTGCACCAGGTCCCAGCGGCGTTCCTCCGAGACCGTCCGGGCCGCCTCCAGCAGGAGCGGGACGAGGGTCCGCGGATCCGGGGCGACGCTGCGGGCGGCCTCCTCGGGGGTGCGGACGCGGACGTAGGCGTCCAGCAGCCCGCGGGCCTCGCGCCGCCTGCCGTCCGTGACCAGGCCGAGGACGGCCTCCCCGATCTCGGCGGCCGGGCGCGCGACGCCCTGCCGCAGGATCTGCTCGCCGTCGGTCGTGCGCCCCACCGCGACCAGCGCGTCGGCCGCGGCGACGAGCCGGTCGGCGGGCAGCGAGGCGGCCTCCCAGAGCAGGGTGGTCCAGTCGGCGGTGAGCCCGGCACGCTGGAGTTCGGCCGCGAGCAGGGGGATACGGGCGGCCGGCCAGTACGCGAGCTCGACGAGCAGGGCGTGCGCCTCTCCGCTGCGGCCCTCGCCGCGCAGCCGCACCAGCCGTTGCACCACCTCGACGGTCTCCCGCCGGGCCGCCGTGTCCAGCGGCTCGCGCTGCGGCTCGGACGGCCGCTCGACGCTCTCGGCGGCCCTGGCCCCGGCGAAGCGGGCGCCGCGCGGGCTGCGGCGAGCGGTCGTGGCGGGCGCGGGCGCCACCGGCTCGGCGGTGGGCGGTACGACAGCGGCGCCGTCGTCGTCCTCCTCGGCCAGGCCGGCGAAGCGGGCACCGCCACGGCGGCGCTTGCGCTGCTTGGGCAGGGGGGCCGGGGCGAGGTCGGGGGCGGTGGCGGGGGCGTCCTGGGCGCGGGCGGGGTCGGCGGCCGTCGGCGCCCCGGCATCGTGCGGGTCGGCCGTAGGCTCGGCGGTGCGGTACCCGCTCCGGGCGTCGTAGGCGGGATGGGAGGGACCGGCGGGACCGGCAGGGTCGGCGGCAGCGCGCCCGGCCTGCCCGGAGTTCGCGCCGGTCGCCGGGAGCCGGTCCAACTCCGCCATCCTGTAACGGAGTTCGGCGCACCTGGCGGTGGCCCGTTCATGGTCGTCGTGGGCCCAGGCGAGGTCGAGGCGGACGGCGTCGGCCTGCTCGCGGGTGCCGGTGGCGGCCAGTCGGCGGCCCAGGTCGGCCAACCGCTCGGCGGCGTAACGCTGTTCGCGGAGCATGACGTCGAGCCGGTCCCCGAGGGCGTCGCGGCCGCCGGGCAGGGCGTCGTGGGCGGCGAGTGCGGCGGCGTGCAACGGCCGGACCCGTTCCGCCTCCTGCGCGGCGACGGCCGTGCCGTACTCGGCGGCGAGATCCTGGAGTACCGCCTCCACCACGTCCCAGGGCGGCACTTCACGTCCGTCGAGGCAGGCCCGCATGCCGTCGGGATCGCGCTGCCAGAACACCGCGCACCAGCCCGCGCTTTGATCCAGGCGCGCCAGCAGCCCGCTCAGGTGGTTGGCGAACTCCCGCACCCGGCCCGGGAGTTGATGCACATTCATCGCTCGACTCCCGCCCCGACCGGAACAATCCAGTTCGTAGAAAACACCATTCGTGTTACGGCGCGGCTACGTCAAGTTCTCAGAGCGGACGCGACGGCGCCGTTGCACGATCTTGACCCGTACACGGCGGGGGGCGGCCGGCTCCGGGCGTCACGCCGGGGCGAGCACGCACAGTCCCGCCAGCTCGTCCATCGACAGGTCGAGCACCCGGGCGAGCGCGGCGACGGTGAAGAACGCCGGGGTGGGCGCCCGGCCGGTCTCGATCTTGCGGAGGGTCTCGGCGGAGATGCCGGCCCGCGCCGCGATCTCGGTCATGCTCCGGCTGCCGCGCGCCGCGCGCAGCAACCGCCCGAGCCGCTCGCCGCGTTCGTGCTCTTCAGGGGTGAGGGGGGTACGCACCATGCCGTCATTCTAATACCGGTATAGTAATTGGCATGGTTGAGCTGAAGACGGACACATCGATCGACGCCATGTACGAGGCGGGACAGGTCGTCGCGCGGGCCCTGACAGCCGTGCGCGAGGCCGCTGACGTGGGAGTTTCCCTGCTGGAGCTGGACGAGCTGGCACATGGGGTGCTGCGGGAGGCGGGGGCGACGTCACCGTTCCTCGGCTACCGCCCGTCGTTCGCCCCGACGCCCTTCCCGGCGGTGCTCTGCACGTCCGTGAACGACGCGATCGTGCACGGCGTCCCCACCCGCTACCGGCTGCGCGACGGCGACCTGCTCTCCGCCGACTTCGGCGCCGAGCTGAACGGCTGGGTCGGCGACTCCGCCATCAGCTTCACCGTCGGCACGCCGCGTCCGGCGGACGTCCGGCTGATCGAGACCGCCGAGCGGGCTCTCGCGGCCGGTATCGAGGCGGCGGTCGTCGGCAACCGCGTCGGCGACATCGCGCACGCGATCGGCACGGTGTGCCGGGCGGCGGGCTACGGCATCCCGGAGGGCTTCGGAGGCCACGGCATCGGCCGCCACATGCACGAGGACCCCGGGATCCCCAACGAGGGCCGCCCGCACCGCGGCCTCCCCCTGCGCCACGGCATGGTCATCGCGATCGAGCCCATGCTGATCGCCGGCGGCAAGGACGCCTACCACGAGGCCCCCGACGGCTGGACCCTACGAACCAACGACGCCTCAAGAGCCGCCCACGCAGAACACACGGTGGCCATCATGGAGTCAGGTCCCCGGGTCCTCACTGAGCGACGATAACGACAGCCCCCTCGGGGGCGCGGGGTGTATCGATGTGCGGCTCCGCCGCGTGGGCGCGACCAGCCCCCACCGGACCGCAGCCGCCGGACCACACAACCCCGCAGGACATGCCGCGCAAAAGGGAACGTGCCATGGTGGTTCACGGGCCCTTACCCAACCCCACAGCTGCAGCGCCGCAGGCAAGGGCACCCGCGTCCGAACGGTACCGTCGATCGAACGGAACGCCATGACCAGCGGCTTCACCGGCCCGGAGGGCTACGGCGACCCCTTCGGCGAATTCCTGGCCCGCTTCTTCGGCGGGCCCCGCCCCGGCCCCCGCCAGATCAACATCGGCCAGCTCCTCAGCCGCCCCGCGAGGGACCTCGTCCGGGGCGCGGCCCAGTACGCCGCCGAACACGGCAGCCGCGACCTGGACACCGAGCACCTCCTGCGCGCGGCCCTCGCGGCGGAGCCGACCCGTACGCTGCTCAGCCGGGCCGGCGCCGACCCCGACGCGCTCGCGGCGGAGATCGACGAGCGTTCGGGCCCGGTCCAGCACCCGCCGGGCGAGGTACCGCCGCCCACCTCGCTGTCCCTGACCCCGGCCGCCAAGCGCGCCCTGCTGGACGCCCACGACCTGGCGCGTTCCCGGGGCGCGGGACACATCGGCCCGGAGCACGTGCTCGGCGCCCTCGCCGCGAACCCGGACTCGGCGGCCGGGCACATCCTCAACGCGGCGCGCTTCGCTGCCACGGGCATGCCGCCCGAGCCTCCGGACACCGCCCAGGCCACCCGCGCGGCGGACGGCCGGCGGCCCACCGGTACGCCGACCCTCGACAAGTTCGGCCGTGATCTCACCGAGCTGGCCCGCGAGGGCCGGATCGACCCGGTGATCGGCCGGGACGACGAGATCGAGCAGACCATCGAGGTGCTCTCGCGGCGCGGCAAGAACAACCCGGTGCTGATCGGTGACGCGGGCGTCGGCAAGACCGCCCTCGTGGAGGGGCTGGCCCAGCGGATCACGGAGGGCGACGTACCGGACACCCTCGCCTCGCGGCGCGTGGTCGCCCTGGACCTGGCGGGCGTGGTCGCGGGCACCCGCTACCGCGGCGACTTCGAGGAGCGGCTGACCACCATCGTCGACGAGATCCGCGCGCACTCCGACCAGTTGATCGTCTTCATCGACGAGCTGCACACGGTCGTCGGCGCGGGCGGAGGCGGCGAGGGCGGCTCGATGGACGCCGGGAACATCCTCAAACCGGCCTTGGCCCGCGGCGAGTTGCACATCGTGGGCGCGACGACGCTGGAGGAGTTCCGGCGGATCGAGAAGGACGCGGCGCTGGCCCGCCGTTTCCAGCCGATCCTCGTCCCGGAGCCGTCCGTCGCGGACGCGCTGGAGATCCTGCGCGGGCTGCGCGACCGCTACGAGGCCCACCACCAGGTCCGTTACACCGACGCGGCGCTGGTCGCGGCCGTGGAGCTGTCCGACCGCTATCTCACCGACCGCCACCTGCCCGACAAGGCGATCGACCTGATCGACCAGGCCGGCGCCCGGGTGCGCCTCGGCGCCCGCAGGAAGGGCACGGACGTACGGGCGATGGAGCGCGAGGTCGAGCAGCTCGCCCGCGACAAGGACCAGGCGGCCGCGGCCGAACAGTACGAGCAGGCCACCCGACTACGGGACCGCATCGTCGAGTTGAGGCAGCGCATCGCGGACGCGAGCGATGAGGAGGCGGTCGACGAGGGCCGGCTGGAGGTCACCGCCGAGGCCGTCGCCGAGGTGGTGTCCCGGCAGACCGGCATTCCGGTCGCCAGCCTCACCCAGGAGGAGAAGGACCGGCTGCTCGCCCTGGAGGAGCATCTGCACGAGCGGGTCGTGGGCCAGGACGAGGCCGTACGGGTCGTCGCGGACGCGGTGCTGCGCTCACGGGCCGGACTCGCGAGCCCGGACCGGCCGATCGGCGGCTTTCTCTTCCTCGGCCCGACCGGCGTGGGGAAGACCGAACTCGCCCGCGCGCTGGCGCAGGCGCTGTTCGGCAGCGAGGAGCGCATGGTGCGGCTCGACATGAGCGAGTACCAGGAGCGGCACACGGTCAGCCGTCTGGTGGGCGCCCCGCCCGGCTACGTCGGCCACGAGGAGGCAGGGCAGTTGACGGAGGTCGTCCGCCGCCACCCGTACTCGCTGCTGCTGCTCGACGAGGTGGAGAAGGCGCACCCGGACGTCTTCAACATCCTCCTCCAGGTCCTCGACGACGGCCGGCTCACCGACGCCCAGGGCCGCACGGTCGACTTCACCAACACGGTGATCGTGATGACCAGCAACCTGGGCTCGGAGGCGATCACCCGGCGCGGCGCCGGCCTGGGCTTCGGGTCGTGGGGTGCGGACGCCGACGAGGAGGCGCGGCGCGAGCAGATCCTGCGGCCGCTGCGCGAGCACTTCCGGCCGGAGTTCCTCAACCGGATCGACGAGATCGTCGTGTTCCGTCAGCTCACCGGTGAGCAACTGCGGCGGATCACCGACCTGTTGCTGGAGAAGACGCGCCGGCTGGTGCACGCGCGGGGCATCACGGTCGAGTTCGGCGACACGGCCGTCGACTGGCTCGCCGAGCGCGGCTACCAACCCGAGTACGGCGCCCGGCCGTTGCGTCGCACCATCCAGCGTGAGGTCGACAACGAGCTCTCGCGGCTGCTGCTCGACGGGCGGGTCGCGCAGGGCGACCGGGTGCGGGTGGAGGTCGAGGACGGGCGGCTCGCGTTCCGTACGCGGCCGCCCGTCCCGACGGCCGGACTATGAGGCGGGGTACACCACCTGCGCCGAACCGCCGCCCCGCCGTACGGTCTCGGCGGCGGCCAGCCACTTGCCGTTCGGCAGTCGCTGTACGCCGGTGGCCGCGCCGATCTCGGGGTTGAGCGTGAAGGCGTGCCCGATCTTCTCCAACCGCGTCCTCACGTCACTGTTGTAGAGGCCGGGTTCGAGTTCGGTGCGGGCCGCGTTGCGCTGGCTGGCGCGCGGGGCGGCGATCGCGTCGACGAGGGGCAGGCCGCGGTCGAGGAACTCGGTCAGGGTCTGCAGCACGGTGGTGATGATGGTCGCGCCGCCGGGTGAACCCAGCGCCACCACCGGCCTGTCGTGCCGGTCGAGCACGATCGTCGGCGAGATCGACGACCGCGGCCGCTTGCCGGGGCCCGGCAGGTTCGGGTCGTGGACGGCCGGGTTGGCGGGGGCGAAGGAGAAGTCCGTCAGCTCGTTGTTGAGGATGAAGCCGCGGCCGGGGACGGTGATGCCGCTGCCGCCGGTCTGCTCGATGGTGAGCGTGTAGGAGACGACGTTGCCCCACTTGTCGGCGACGGTCAGGTGCGTGGTGTTCTCGCCCTCGTACGTCGTCGGCGCCGCCGTGCCGCCGGTGTTGCAGGCGGCCGGGTTACGCGGGTCGCCGGGTGCGACGGGGCTGGTGAGGACCGCGTCGTCCTTGATGAGGCAGGCGCGCGAGTCGGCGTACTTCTGCGACAGCAGTTGTTTGGTGGGGACGTCCTCGAAGGCGGGGTCGCCGACCCAGCGCCCGCGGTCGGCGAACGCGATCCGGCTGGCCTCGATGTAGTGGTGCAGGTACTGCACCTCGCCGGCCTTCGAAAGGTCGGTCTCCTCAAGGATGTTGAGGGCCTCGCCGACCGTCGTGCCGCCCGAGGACGAGGGCGCGATGGAGTAGACGCCCAGTCCGCGGTACGAGGTCTTCGTGGGCGCCTGGGGCTTGGCGCGGTAGGCCGCGAGGTCCTTGGCGGTCAGGTTGCCCGGCCGGGCGTTCCAGCCCGAACCCGGGTCCACGGGCGGGTGGTTGACGGTGTCGACGATGTCCTTGCCGAGGTCGCCCCGGTAGATCGCGCCGACGCCCTTCCGGCCGAGCTCCGCGTAGGTCTTCGCGAGGTCGGGGTTCTTGAACGTCGAGCCGACGACGGGGAGCCCGCCGCCCGGCAGGAACAGCTTCGCCGTGTCCGGGAAGTAGCGGAAGCGGGTCTCGTTGGCGGCGGTCTGGGAGCGGAAGGTGTCGTCGACGGTGAAGCCTTCGCGGGCGAGGCGCTCGGCGGGCTTGAGGACCGTGCCGAGCTTCTCGCTGCCCCACTTGCCCAGCGCCGTCGCCCAGGTGGCCGGGGTGCCCGGCGTGCCGACGCCCAGGCCGCTGGTGACGGCGTCCGCGAAGGCGAGCGGCCGGCCGTTCTCCAGGAAGAGGCCGGAATCCGCCGTCAGCGGGGCGGTCTCGCGGCCGTCGATGGTGTGCACCGTTCGGGAGTCGGCGTCGTAGTAGACGAAGTAGCCGCCTCCTCCGACGCCGGAGGAGTAGGGCTCGGTGACGCCGAGGGCGGCGGCGGTGGCGACGGCCGCGTCGACGGCGTTGCCGCCCTTCCGCAGTACCTCGATGCCGGCCGCGGAGGCGTCCGCGTCGACGCTGGCGACGGCACCGCCGTAGCCGACGGCGACGGGGACCTTCTCAACCGCCGTTCTCTGCGCGGCGGGTGGCGCTGCCGCCCCCACCGTCACCACGGCGGCCGAGACCGCCAGGACCGACAGTTTTCGCGCGACAGGGCGACGCATCCATACCTCCAGTCGGGAACCGTCCGCGCAGCGTAACCACATTCCCCAGGCCCCGACAGCCTCCTTCCGGGCACTGTCATACGACTGCCACATGTCGAACACGGGTACGTACCGGTCATGCACGCCCGCTACCATGCGCGCCCATGAACGACGGCGTACGGAACATCGCAGACGGTTACGAGAGTTATCCGGACTGGAAGTCGGTGACCGCGACCCGCAGGAAGATCGCCCTCGCGGGCGCCACCACCCTCCGCACCGACGTGGACTCGGGCGCGGACGCCGGAACCGTCTTCCTCTCCAGCGTCCTCGACCAGATGGCGAAGCTCCCCCCGGTGGCGGTCATCCCCCTGCTCCCCCGCGCCTGGGCCGCCGTTTGCAGTCGGAGAAGTACGCCACGCCCCAACAGGTGTGCGGCACCGCGCAGTTGCACACCACCGTCACCCCGACCGAGGAGAGCGGCACCCTCGTCGCCTATCTGTACGACGTGGGGCCGCTCGGCCTCGGCAAGCTGGTCAGCAACACGCCGTACACCTTCCACGGGCGCACGCCCGGCACACCGCTGCGTCTCGACCTGGACCTGTTCTCCACGGCCTACGACGTCCCGGCGGGGCACCGGCTCGCCCTGGTCGTCGACACGGTCGACCCGCTCTACATCGAGCACAACCCGTCCGGCGCGCGGCTGACCTTCTCCTCGCCGGTGAACGACCCGTCGTACGTGTCGATTCCGCTGCGCGAGCAGTGATCTCCGGCCGCTGCCGGGGCGGGTGGGCTCGGCGGCTGCCGCCGTCGGGGCTCAGTGCTTGAGGATCTTGGAGAGGAAGTCCTTGGCCCGGTCGCTGCGCGGGTCGGTGAAGAACTCCTCGGGCGTGCGGTCCTCGACGATACGGCCGTCGGCCATGAAGACCACGCGGTTGGCGGCCGAGCGCGCGAAGCCCATCTCGTGGGTGACGACGACCATGGTCATGCCGTCCCGGGCCAGTTGCTGCATCACCTCGAGGACCTCGTTGATCATCTCGGGGTCGAGGGCGGAGGTGGGCTCGTCGAAGAGGAGCGCCTTGGGGTCCATGGCGAGGGCGCGGGCGATGGCCACGCGCTGCTGCTGACCGCCGGAGAGCTGCGCCGGGAACTTGTCGGCCTGGTCGGCGAGGCCCACGCGGTCGAGCAGTTCGCGCGAGCGCCGGTCGGCGTCGTCCTTCTTGCGGTTGCGGACCTTCACCTGGCCCAGCGAGATGTTCTGCAGGACCGTCTTGTGGGCGAAGAGGTTGAAGGACTGGAAGACCATGCCCACCTCGGACCGCAGTCTCGCCAGGCCCTTGCCCTCCTCGGGCAGCGGCTGTCCGTCGAGCGTGATCGAGCCGGACTGGATGGGCTCCAGCCGGTTGATCGCGCGGCACAGTGTCGACTTCCCCGACCCCGAGGGGCCGATCACCACGACCACCTCCCCCCTGCCGACGGTGAGGTTGACGTCCTGCAGGACATGCAGCTCCCCGAAGTACTTGTTGACGTCACGCAGCTCGATCAACGGATCGACGGCCATGCGCAGCCCTACTCACTCTCAGCTGTGTCGTGGTTGCCGCAAACTATCCACATAGGACTGGCGTTAAGGCACGACACGCACTTTTCGGTCATTAGCTGTCTTTACACCGGGCGCCGCGACGCCGGGAGGTCAGTTCTCGGCCACCTCCGCGTAGAGCTGGGACAGTTCGGGAGTCCCGCTCGCGGCCCAGTCCCGCCCGGCCGCGGCCACGTCGATCTCCCGGCCGGACGCCAGCCGGACGACCGGCTCCCCGCCGGGCCGGATCGCCCAGGCGGCGCCGGGCACGGTGCGCACGACGACCGTCCCCAGGTAGAGCCCGGCGTCGTGGCCGAACCACGACAGGCCCTCCTCGTCGTCGCGCCAGCGCGGCGGAAGCTGGTCCAGCGCCTCCAACGAGGCGGCGGTGTCGTCGAGTCCGATCCCCTCCCGGGCCGCGTGGGAACGCAACAGCTCACATTCGGAGAGGAGTTCGGCGATCCCCTCGGGGTCCTCGGCCAGCACCGCCGCACGGTACTTCTTGCTCCTGTTGCCCAGGAAAGGGATGTTCATAAGCCCAGCGTGACACTCGCACCAGCACGCACACCACAGGCGCGCTGGCACGCGCTCGCCGGCCGGGGCTCGGCTTCGGGAACTACACGTCCAGGTCGACGACGACCGGCGCGTGGTCCGAGGCGCCCTTGCCCTTGCGCTCCTCGCGGTCCACGTAGATGTCCTTGACGGCCTTGGCGAACGGCTCGTTGCCGTACACCAGGTCGATGCGCATGCCGCGGTTCTTGGGGAAGGCGAGCTGGCGGTAGTCCCAGTACGTGTACGGGTGGTCGTACTTCAGGGGGCGCGGCACGACGTCCGACAGGCCCGCCTCGCGCAGGGACGTCAGGGCGGCGCGCTCGGCGGGGGTGACGTGGGTGAGGCCCTCGAAGGCGGCCACGTCGAAGACGTCGTCGTCGGTCGGCGCCACGTTGTAGTCGCCCAGCACCGCGAAGGGCCGGCCGGCCGCCGCGTCGCCCGCGACGGCCGCCTTGAGGGCCTCGAACCACTGGAGCTTGTACGCGTAGTGCGGGTGGTCGACCTCGCGGCCGTTCGGCACGTACACCGACCAGACGCGGACCGGGCCGCAGGTCGCCGAGATGGCGCGGGGCTCCGTCGCTCCGTCGTAGCCGGGGTCGCCGGGCAGGCCCTTGACTACGTCCGCCAGGCCGACGCGGGAGATCACCGCCACGCCGTTCCACCGGCCCGTGGCGTGGACCGCCGCCTCGTAGCCCACCTCGCGGAGCTGGTCGAGCGGGAACTGCGCCTCGGCGACCTTGGCCTCCTGGAGGCAGAGCACATCGGTGCCGCTGCTCTCCAGCCAGGCCAGGAGCCTCGGCAGGCGGGCGGTGATCGAGTTCACGTTCCAGGTCGCGATGCGCATGCCTCACAACCTACCGGGCGCCACTGACACTCACAGTGCCGTGCTCTCCCCGGGCGCCAGCCGCAGGTGCCGCGCGCCGCCGAGGGCGCCGATCTGGTTGTCGTAGATCGGGCGGGCGAGGTCGGTGAGGAGGGCGTCGTGGATGTCGTAGGCGCGCTCGGGCCTCAGTTCGCGGACGTAGTCGATGACCTCGGAGATCTTGCTCCAGGGGGCCATCACCGGGAGCATCAGCGTCTCGACGGCCTGGTCGGGGACGGTGAGGGCGTCGCCGGGGTGGAAGACTCGGCCGCCGTCGATCAGGTAGCCGACGTTGGTGATGCGCGGGATGTCCGGGTGGATGACGGCGTGCAGCTCGCCGTGGACCTGGACGTCGAAGCCCGCGGCGGTGAACGTGTCGCCGTGGCCGACGGTGTGGACGCGGCCGGGGAAGGCGGCGGAGATCTTCTCGGCGACCGACCTCAGGGTCCAGATCTCGGCCGCCGGGTTCGCGTCCATGGCCGTGCGCAGCCGCGCCTCGTCGAAGTGGTCGGGGTGCTCGTGCGTGACCAGGACGGCGTCCGCGCCGACGGCCGCGTCCGCCTCGCCGAACCCGCCGGGGTCGAGGACGAGCGTGCGCCCGTCCTTCTCCAGGCGCACGCACGCGTGGAACTTCTTCGTGAGCTTCAGAGCCGTCGTAGCCTTCGTAGCCGTCGTCATGACTCCCATCCTGCCTCCGTCGCCTCCGCACCGGGCGACGGGGCTCACTGAGCGACTCTGACACGAACCTGTCGGGAATCTTGAGATCCAGGGTCATTTGCCTTGCCGCCACCACAGGGGGCGGGGCAGGCCGCGTGCGTCGAGGTATTGCTGGAACGCCGTGGGAGGGCGGGGTCGGTAGGAGCAGCCGGCAGGCTCTTGAAGACTCAGCCGCTCGACGTTGATCGCGAGCGCTGTCAGGACGTGCTGGACGTGCGTCTTGGCCCAATACCGGGAATCAGGCGGCGACGAGCTCCTGCTCGCGGTCCGGCGTTCTGACCTTGGGCTTCTTGTTCGGCAGCGAGAGCCGGAAGACCTTGCGCCACGCGGAGAACACCTGCTTGGGCAGCGGGCCGGTGACGTACTCCAGCTCGTACTTCTCGAACAGCGCGCGCACCTTCACCGCGACCTCGGCGTACCGGTTGCTCGGCAGGTCCGGGAACAGGTGGTGCTCGATCTGGTGCGACAGGTTGCCGGTCATGAAGTGCATGGCCTTGCTGCCGCTGATGTTCGCCGAGCCCAGCATCTGGCGCAGGTACCACTGGCCGCGCGTCTCGCCCTTGATCGACCGGCGCTCGAAGACCTGTACGCCCTCGGGGAAGTGTCCGCACATGATCACCGAGTGGGTCCAGATGTTGCGGACCAGGTTCGCGGTGAACGTGGCGGCGAGCGTGGTGAGGAACGACGGGCCCGACAGCAGCGGGTGGATCACGTAGTCCTTGAGCACCTGCTTGCGGATCTTGCGGCCCACGGCTTTGGCCCGCGCGCGGAACTCCGGGTTCATGCGGCGGTGCTTGTGCAGGTTCTTGGCGAGCTCCAGGTCGTACGCTGCGATGCCGTACTCGAAGAAGCAGGCGTTGATGAAGTTCCACAGCGGCTGGCCGAGGTGGAACGGGTGCCACTTCTGGTCCTCGTCGACGCGCATGATGCCGTAGCCGAGGTCGTTGTCCTTGCCGATCACGTTGGTGTACGTGTGGTGCACCTCGTTGTGCGAGTGCTTCCACTGCTCGGACGGCGAGACGTGATCCCACTCCCAGGTGGTGGAGTGAATCTTCGGGTCCCGCATCCAGTCCCACTGGCCGTGCAGGATGTTGTGGCCGATCTCCATGTTGTCCATGATCTTCGCCACGGACAGCCCGGCGGTGCCGAGCAGCCACGCCGGCGGGAAGATCGAGAACAGCAGCACGCCCCTGCTGACCAGCTCGAGCTTGCGCTGCGCCGAGATGACCTTACGGATGTAGGCGGCGTCTTTCTCGCCGCGGTCGGCGAGCACCTCGTCGCGGATCGCGTCCAGCTCGCGGCCCAGCTCCTCGATCTGCTCCGCGGTCAGGTGGGCGGTGGGGTCGATGGCGGTCAAGGTGCTCCTACCGTTCGATGTCGCAGGGGCCCGCCGCGGCGGACACGCAGGTCTGGATGAGGACGCCCGGCTCGGCCTCGGTGATCTCGCCGGTGCGCAGGTCGCGGACGGCGCCCGCCTTGAGCGGCGTGACGCAGCCGAAGCAGATGCCCATGCGGCACCCGGAGGGCATGAGTACGCCGGCCTCCTCGCCGATGTCCAGCAACGGTGTGGCGCCGTCCGCGTCGACGGTCTTGCCGGTGGTGCTGAACGTGACCTCGCCGCCGTCGCCGGCGACGACGATGCCGGGGCGGAAGCGTTCGGTGTGCAGGCGCTCTTGCACGCCGTGCTCGGTCCAGTGCTCTTCGGCGGCGTCGAGCAGGCCCGCGGGCCCGCAGGCCCAGGTCTCGCGCTCGGCCCAGTCGGGCACGAGTTCGCCGAGACGGGCGATGTCGAGCTGGCCGTCTGTATTGGTGTGCACCTCGGTGAGCCGCAGCTTCTTGTCCGCGACCAGGTCGTGCAGTTCGTCGCGGAAGATCACGTCTTGCGGCCGTGGCGCGCAGTGGACCATGACGACGTCGTCGAACTCGATGTCGCGCAGCATGCCCATCACGGGCGTGATGCCGCTGCCGGCCGTCAGGTAGAGCACCTTGGAGGGCTTGGCCCGCGGCAGCACGAAGTCACCGGTCGCCTGGTCGAGCTGGATCAACGTGCCCGGTTTCGCCCTGCGGACCAGGTGGTTGCTGACCTTGCCGTCCGGGAGCGCCTTCACGGTGATCGTGACGCGGCCGTCCTGACGGTTCGTCGGCGAGGTGAGGGAGTAGGCACGCCACAGGCGCACCCCGTCGACGTCGACCCCGATCCGCACGTACTGACCGGCCGCGTGGCCGCGCCAGCCCCGTCCCGGCCTGATCACGATGGTCGCGGCGTCACCCGTCTCGGGGTGCACGGCCTCGATGCGCCCACGCAGATCAGCGCCCGCACGCAGCGGGCTGACCAGGTCGAGGTAGTCCGACGGCAACAGCGGCGTCGTGACCATCTCCAGCAGTTTCCACGCCCTGCTGCGAAGGGCTGTACTCGTCATGACTCCAGCCTGCTGCGCCTGAAGGCGTAAAGTCCTGACCGCAGGACGTGAATCTGGTCGGCTGAATTGTTCGCGGGGAACAAAATATGAGCTATGCAGTCCGGAGGGCCAGCGAACTGGCCCTGGATGAGACGACGGTCACGGCACTTCGGGCCGCGCTGAAGACCACCGCTGACGAGGTCGTCCAGGCGATCATCGACGAGGTCCCTCCCTACGCCAACGCCCTTTCGGGCCGCATGGGCGCCGCCATCCGCCGAGCCGTCCGCACCGCCCTGGGGCACTACCTGGACCTCGCGAGCGGGAACGCCACGGGCGGCGACGCCGGTGACGCCGCCTACGAGCTGGGCCGCGGCGAGGCGCGCGACGGCCGTTCGATGGACGCCCTGCTCAGCGCCTACCGCGTCGGCGCCCGCGTGGCCTGGCGATGCCTGGCAGCAGGTGCCGTACCCGCAGGTCTGCCCGCCGCCGAGGTCGCCAAGTTCGCCGAGCTGACCTTCGCCTACATCGACGAGCTCTCCGCCGCGAGCGCCGCGGGCCACGCCGACGAACTGGCCGCCCATGGCAGGGCCCACGAGCGCCACCTGGAACACCTGGCCCGCGACCTCCTCGCCGGCGCGAGCCCGGACGTGCTGCTGGCCTCCGTTCAACGGGCAGGGTGGCAGCCTCCGGTTTCGCTGACCGCGGTCCTGCTGCCCGCCGCCCAGGCCCGGCCTGCCTACCGCGCGCTCGACCCGAGCACCCTCGTCCTCGACGATCTGCCGGATGCCACCGGTGTGCTGCTCGTCCCCGATGCCGACCGATCACATCTCTTGCGGCAGCTGACCGACCGTACCGCCGTGGTCGGCCCGGCCCGGCCATGGACTCGTGCGTCCGCCTCGTACGCACGAGCCGTACGCGCCCGCTCCCTCTCCGCTGATATTCGCGACACCGAGGACCACCTGCCCGAGCTGGTGCTGACCGCCGACGTGGACGCGTTCGCAGACCTGCGTGCCCGAGCCCTCGCACCGTTGCGGACCTTGCCTGTCGCGACCGCACGGCGGCTGGAGGAGACGTTGCGGACGTGGCTGCTGCACCAGGGCAGGCGGGACGAGGTGGCGGCGGCGTTGTTCGTCCATCCCCAGACAGTCCGGTACCGGATGTCGCAGCTGCGGGAGCTGTTTCCGGATCTCGCATCGCCACACCGGGTCCTTGAACTGACGCTGGCGGTCGGTCTTCGGGTCAGCTGACGCGTACTTCGACCGTCCACGACCGCGTCCGCGAGCGGTCCAGTAATCGCGCCTCGTTCTCGGTTCCATCAGCTGGCTCATGCGGCCCGTCGAAGAGCGGTATGAGCCAGCTGAGACCGGGGGCTGATGTGAAGACCGGACAAGGCCTCGGGAAGTCCGTCGGGGGCGCTGTCTCTGAGAAGCGCGGTGGCGGATACGGCTCGACTGGATCCGGTGGACGATGCGCACCGGCCCGCTCGTCGACGCGCTCATCGAGCATCTGGTCGGCGATCTGGGCCGCTATGCCCTGGAAATCGGCTTTCATGTCGTCGTGGAGGGCGCTGTCCTGGCACGAGCTGACCCACGGGCGCGCGGCGGGCTGCAGCTGGGTGACCGGCGGGGCGGCCAGGCCGGGGCACCAGGGGCGGGGGGCCGGGCCGCTCGCGCCGGGGACCACCGTGGTTCTGCGACGGCCCCGTGCCTCCCATCCGGCAGGTCAGCCGGACGACCGACCGGGTCGGCCTGGCACACCGCGCGAGGGATGATGGGGATGGAATGACGGAACGCGAGGTCTGGAGCTTCCATGGCGAAGCGGGTTCACCAACCCCGTGAGGACGCGGAGTTCGATTTCATCCTCGGGATGAGCGGAGTCCCGGTCCTCGCATACTTCACCGGGACATGGCCCAAGGCGATCGAGCCCTGCCGGGCGATGGACCTCGTCGTGGGTGACATCGCAGACGAGTACACGGGCCGCCTGACGGCCGTCCGCACCGACATCACGCGCTGTCCGTCCGCAACCGAGCGATACGGGATCACCGGAGCCCCGTCCTACGTCCTGCTGAAGGAGGGAGAGGTGGTGGCGCACGGCACGGGGCCTATGACCATCGCCGGGGTACGGAAGTTCCTGGACGGCCACCTCTGAGCGGCCGCTGCGGCACGTGGTCACGACGCCCGTCACGTCTCGTCCATGGGAGCTGCGCCGCCTGAGACACCTTGGGGCTGAGACACCCCCACAGGTCACATGACGCCGTCCAGCCCGGTGTTCTCCGGCAGCTGCGCCAGGGCCGCCGCCCGGATCTCGGGGAACGAGGCCGTCATGGTGTCCGTGCCGCGCCGTGAGCGCAGCAGCACCCGCCCGCCCGCGTATACGGCGAGCTGGGCACGGTAACCATCCCACTTCGGCTCCGCAGCACAGCCAGGCCGCAGATCGGGATACACGGAGTCACTGGACGGCGAACCGCTCCCCTTCTGAACCCTCACGATTCGGGCCTGTTGAGACGTCGCCTGCAGATGAGGCTGCGGTGCGGTCCGCTCCATGAGTTGCAGCTGGACGGACGTGGCCGGCACGTCGCCGACGGCCACCGGGGCGCGGTCGGTGTCGGTCGCCGCGCGGGTCCGGCGCTCTGGTGCGGGCAGCACGGCCGGCACCAGGTCGGCGGCGTACGCCAGGGCGCGGTCGGCGTCGCCGAGCTCCCAGTGGATCCCGACCCCCCAATGCCCGGAGTACGTCTCTTTTCAGCCATGCCCCTATAACGTCCCGGCACGGAAAGGTACTTCCGTACAGGAGGACCCGTCTGACATCTTGCATCCACCACTCGTTTCGTACGGCCCGGCCGGTGCCCTCAACACGGCCGGGCCGTCACCGGAGGACGCATTGATACCCCACATATCCAGCCGCCCCAGACGCACGCTGGTGCTGGCGGCCACGCTCGGCGCCGCCCTCGCGTTCGGCGCCCCGGGCGCCCTCGCAGGCGCGCTCCCCATCGCCTCCTCCACCGTGCCGGCCGCCAAGGCCCACGCTCCGGCCGCCGTGCCGGCTTCCCAGAGTGCGACCTGGGTGGCCGGCACGCGTGCCTACCTCGTGATCACCGCCCCCGGTGACAGTTCGGCGGTCCGCTCCGCGATCGCGGCCAACGGCGGCACCGTCTTCTCGGACTTCGACGCGATCGGCGTGATCGTCGCCCACTCGGCGTCCAGCGGATTCGCCGCCACCATGCGCGGTGTCGCCGGCGTGCAGCAGGTCGGCGCCACGCGCACCTCGGACGTCCCGGCCGACGCCTACAACCCGGCGCTCCCGGCCAATCCGGCTCAGGCCTCGACCCCGGCCGGAGAACCGGTCCGGGCCGACATGAGCCAGATCAAGGCCGACCAGGCCTGGGCCGTGAACCCGGGCTCCGCCTCAGTCAAGGTCGGCATCCTGGACACCGGTGTGGACGACCAGCACCAGGACCTGGCGCCCAACTTCAACGCGGCCGACTCGGTCTCCTGCGCCTACGGCAAGCCCGACACCCGTGCCGGCGCCTGGCGGGACGTCGACACGCACGGCACCCACGTGGCGGGCACCATCGCCGCGGCCAAGAACGGCAAGGGCGTCGTCGGCGTGGCCCCCGGGGTGACGATCTCCGCGGTCCGGGTCGCCGAGCCGGGCAACTCCTTCTTCTTCGCCGAGAACACCATCTGCGGCTTCGTCTGGGCCGGTGACCACGGCTTCAAGGTCACCAACAACAGCTATTACACGGACCCGTGGCAGTTCAACTGCCCGGACAACATCGACCAGGCAGCCATCATCGAGGGCGTCAAGCGCGCCCAGGAGTACGCCGAGGGCAAGGGCTCCCTCCAGATCGCCGCCGCGGGCAACGAGAACTACGACCTCGCCCACAAGACGACCGACTCCGCGAGCCCGAACGACTCGACGCCGGTCACCCGCACCATCACCAACGCCTGCCTCGACATCCCGACCGAGCTGCCGGGCGTGGTCACGGTCTCGGCCAACGGCACGGGCGTCACCAAGGCCTCGTTCTCCAACTACGGGCAGGGCGTCATCGACGTCGCGGCGCCGGGCAGCAACGTGTACTCCACCGTCCCCGGCGGCGGCTACGGCAGCAAGAGCGGCACGTCGATGGCCACCCCGCACGTGGTCGGCGTGGCGGCACTCATCGCCAGCGCCGACCCGGGCATCACCCCGGCGCAGATCCGCGCCAAGCTGGCCGCCCAGGCCAACGACATCGCCTGCCCCTCGGACAGCCGCTGCACGGGCACGACGGCCGACAACTCGTTCTTCGGCGAGGGACAGGTCGACGCCCTCAAGGCCGTCGGGACCACCCCGCCGCCCGGCAAGTACTTCGAGAACCTCGCGGACTTCGCCATCAACGACAACGCGACCGTGGAGAGCCCGATCGCCGTCACCGGCGTGACCGGCAACGCCCCGGCCACCCTCAAGGTGGGTGTGGACATCAAGCACACCTACATCGGTGACCTGAAGGTCGACCTGGTGGCACCGGACGGCACCGTCTACACGCTGCACAACCACGCCGGCGGCAGCGCCGGCAACATCGCCCAGACCTACACCGTGAACGCCTCCTCGGAGGTCGCGAACGGCACCTGGAAGCTGCGCGTCAACGACAACGCCGCCTCCGACACAGGCACGATCGACGCCTGGAACCTGACCTTCTAGCGCAGGGCCCGGCAACGCCCGCGTACAGCACGCGCTGCGCCGGCGACAGCTCGCCGCCCGCGGCCGCGGACAAGGCGGGCTGCGGTCTGTTCGGCCAGGGCTGCGAACTGCTGGGCGGCAAGGGCATATGGGCCTCGGCGGCGGTGTACGCCGCGGTCGGGGCCACCATGCGGGAGGCGTCCAGGAAGGCCGCGGTCGGCCTGGGGCCAACTCTCACTCCTACCCGGGGCCACTACTCACTCCTGAAGCCACATGGACACCCCGTGGGAGTCCAGTAGTGCGTTCAGGAGGCGCGTGGTCATGGCGGCGCTGTCGCGGTCGCGGAAGGCCGGGAGGCCGAGCCGGACCTGGATGAGCTTCTCCAGGAATTCCTGGGTGCTGGTGGTTCGAGCCGACCAGGTCGGTCCGTTGCAGGACGTCCAGCAGGGTCTGTTCGTCGAAGCTGATCAGGTAGTACACGTTCGGCAGGTGGCCGACCGGGCGGATGAGCTTGAAGACGACCAGTAGTTCCTCGGGGGCGAGCCGGTCCAGGCCGTCCATGACCACCAGAACCGGCAGGGCCGCCTGCCGCAGGGCTGTCTCGGCGGTGCGTTTGGCGGCCGAGGCGCTGGTGTCCCCGGCCACGCGTTCGGCGACGAGCTTGATCAGCTCCGAGGAGTCCAGGCCGAGCAGTCCCGTGAGCTTTCCCAGCGGACTGACCGACTGGCCGAACGCTCCGACCTTCCAGCGCAGTTCGGACCACTGGCCATCGTCAGGGAGGGCGGCTCGGATCTCGCTGAACAGCGCCAGCGTCAGTGATTCGAGGTCCGAGTACATCCACGGGTTCAGCTCGGCGACCGACCACATGCTGGTGCCGGCGCCGCCGACCGCGTTTTTGAGGTGCTGGATCGTCATCTGCAGGACGGATGACTTGCCGGAGCCCCAGGGGCCGATGAGCGCGAGGACTCCGGACTCGCTCTGCTCGCGCACCTGGTGGAGAAGTTCGACGGCATGCCGGGCGTACTGCTGGCGCCCCAGCAGGTCAGGAGCGTCGGCGCTCCCGTCGACGGGGTCATCGTTGAAGAAGCGCCCACCTGGGCATCCTGATGGCCGTTGACACGGGCATCGGCCCATCCTGCCCGACAGCGCAGCGGCTCCGGTCTGGGATCGGTAACGACGTGGAGACCGGCTGCTGTCATGGGTGACCCGCTCCTGCACGAGGGACACGGTGGTGCCGACGATTGACCGGCGGCGGTACGGCCTGCCTTGGCAACCGGGGGCGCCGAGGGGCGTGCAGGACGTGTGGGGTGGTGCGCGGGCGCGGGCGCGCCGGCAGAGTGCTCCGACCGCCGGTATGCCGTTCGCCGCCGATCGCAACCTCTTGTGCCTCGCGCATCGGTCTAGGTGACGTGATGCCATGGACGGCCGCTTCCGGGAACGCAGCGGCCTCGACCGACGACCACGACCACCGCCGAGGGCGCATGAGCGATTGTCCCGGGTGCCGGTCCTGCACCGGCCCTCCGCGCGCCCCCGCATCCGATGTCCCCGGCCTGGAGGACTCTTCCGGCCCTGGCGCGGGGCCCGCACCGGACGCTCCTGTCCCCGACGACCCCGCCGTCTGTGACGCATGCCTGGTGCGGGCGATGGCGCAGGGCAGCGCGGAGGCCCTCTCCGAGCTGTTCGCCCGCCGCGCCGGCCTCGTGCTCGCGTTCCTCGTCAACCACGGCTTCCCCACCGAGACGGCGGAGGACGCGGTGCAGGAGACGTTCCTGGCCGCGTGGAAGACAGCCTCCCGCTTCCACCAGGGCAACACCACCGGCTGGCTGCTGCGGATCGCCGTATGCCGTGCCGTCGACCTGGAGCGAGCCCACAGACGGACACGGACGCTCGCCGACCGCGCCGCCCGTGACGGTCTAGCCGCGGACGCGGCCGTGGCCCCGTCCGCGGAGGACTGCCTGATCGCCTCCTCCGCGCACTACACCGCTCTGGGCGCAGCGCTGGCCGATCTGCCGGCACGGCAACGCCTGGTCATGGAGCTGCGCTACATCCACCAGCTCACCGTCGCCCAGACCGCCCGGCACCTCGACGTGCCCGAGGGCACGGTCAAGGCCTGGGCCTTTCGCGGCCGCGAACGCATGCGGACCCGACTGCGGGAGCAGACCGAGGAAGTCCACGAAGACGCAACCGGCAACGGCGACCGGAACGGGGGTGACGACGATGACGGAGTGCGCGGCGCAACTGGCGCAACGCCCTGACACCCGACGGCACGGTGTCGTGCGGGCACGGATGATGCGCGGGAGCTGGACCGTGGGTGCGCCCGTGCTCGCCGTGCTGCTGGTCATGGCGGTCACCGGCTCCTTCGCCCACGTCGACGGCGACTGGTTCGACGCCGCACAGACCATCCACCTGAGCCTGGTCCAGATCACGCCGTTCGCCATGGCGATCGCCTGCTGGCAGGGCGGCACGGAACCACGGGCCGGCGCCGAGTGGGTCGGCGACAGCGCCGCACGCGGCCCCTGGACCCGGGCACTGTTGTCCCTCACGCCGTCGGTGCTGTGGCCGACCGTGCTGCTCGGCCTGGGCATCGTGGGCGTGCTGGCGGTCACCTGGCCCACCGCCACCGGAGCACGGCCACCATTGCCGCTGGCGCTCTACGCGCTCCTCGTGCTGGCCGGCGCCACGGGCACGGCGCACATCCTGGGCGCGCTCCTGCCGCAGCGGATCGTGCCGCTGCTCGTGGGAGCGGCAGCCGTCTGGCCGCTCATGGTCTCCAACGGCGGTGACGTGCTCGGCTTCGAGTTGCCCTCCCAGCGGCCCTACGTCGGGCCCGACGTGCCCGGACATTCCTGGCTCGACTGGACGAACCGACTCGTCCCCGGCTGGCTGCCCTGGATCACCCTGACCTCGCTCCTGCTCGCGGCGGCGACGGTCCTGGCCCTGCGGGCGGGGCTGTGGAGGTTCGCCGTCTTCCTGATCGCCTGCCTGCTGCCGCTCACCCTGCTTGATCCGCTGCGCATGGGCGACATCGAATCGGGCGTCGGCACCATCGCCGTCCGCTGTTCCGCCGCCGTTCCGGCGGTCTGCCTGTCGGAGGACCGCGTGGCGCACAAGGACGAACTGACCGAGGTCGCCGCCCACTTCGGACGGCTTCTGGCCGGTGTGCGGGGCGCACCCACGCACTACCTGGGCACCGCCGAGACCCTGGTGGGCGACTTGCCCCAGGAGCGGGGCTGGGCGCTGGAGATCTCGCTCGACTCCACCAGGGAGCAGCGGTTTCGGATCACCGCCCGCTACCTCGCCGGGTGGAACTGCTGCCGTTCCACCACCGACCAGGCCGTCGTCGACGCCGTCACCCAGTGGCTGCTGCCCGCCGAGTACCGGCAACAGCGGCTCAATCTGCTCGCCCGCGCAGTGATCTCCCGGCTCGACTCCATGTCCCGCGCCGACCGCGCCGACTGGCTGAGCCAGTACCTCACCGCGATCCGGACCGACGACCGCCTCACCCCTCCTTTGAATGCGACCACGCCATGACCGAACACCGGATCACCCCGCCCGCGCCCTCCACAGCCGACCATCTGCCCGCCTCCTGGGTCACCGCCTACGCCGAGGGCCGCCTCGCACCCCACCTGCTCGGCCGGGCCGAACCCCACCTGATGCGCTGCGGTCACTGCGCGGACGCGGTGGAGACCGCCGTACGACGAGGCGGGCACGCGGCCCGCCTCGACGCCCTGCACAGGACCCTGGTGAGCCGCATCACCGGCGGCCCACCACCACTCCCCGCGCCACCCCCGCACACCCCGCCCGCACCCGCACCCGCACCGGCACCGGCACCGGCACCGGCACGGATCCGCGCCTCAACGCGCCTCCGACACGGCCTCCCGCCCTGGCTCGCCGGCACCCAGGTCCTGCGGCTGCCCTGGCTCGTGGCCGTCGCCTGCGTGTCCGGACTGGGCGTAGTTTTCGGGCACCTCAGCCACTCCCAGGCACCCCGCCTGGTGCTGCTCTTCCTCGCCCCGGTGCTGCCCGTGCTCTGCGTGGCCGGCAGCTACGGCGGCCGCGCCGATCCCTTCGCCGAGGTGACCCGGACCACCCCGGCCGGAGGCCTGCGCATCCTTCTGGTGCGCACCACACAGACGCTGGTGGTGTGCGTGCCACTGCTGACGGGCGCGGCCGCCGCGATGCCCCGCGCGGGCCTGTCGCCCTACACCTCGGCCAGCTGGCTGCTGCCGTGCCTCACGGTGACACTGACCACGCTGCTCCTCAGCTCGTACTGGGGCAGCTGGGCGGCGGCCCTGACGACCGGGACCGGCTGGTTCCTGCTGGTGTACGCCCTGGCGAAACCACTGACCCAGCATTACCGAGGCGACGGCTCCCACCGGATCCTGCTCGCCCTGCGCGACGTCCAGGAGCAGTTCATGCAGGCGGGCGGCGCGATCGTGTTCGGTGTGGCCTCCGCCGTGCTCGCCGAACTGCTCGTACTGCGCCGGCACGCCTTCGGACGCCTGGGGTCCCGATGATCCACACGGAACATCTGTGCGTACGACGCCGGCGCACCCTCGTCCTGGACGGCATCGACCTCCGCCTCGGGCCCGGAGTGCACGCGCTGCTCGGGCCGAACGGGGCCGGAAAGTCCACCCTGCTGCGGATCCTGGCGACGGCCGCGGCCGCCACCGAAGGCAGTGTCACCCTCCTGGACCGCGACCCCCGCATCCCGATGCAGCGCCGGGAGATCCGGCGCAGACTGGGCTATCTCCCGCAGGAGTTCGGCCTGTTCCGCGGGTACACCGTCCGTGAGTTCCTCGTGTACGCGGCCTGGTTGCGGGACATGTCCCGCAACGAGATCCCGGCGGCGGTGGAGCGGGCCGCGGGGGCGGTCGGACTGGGCGACCGGCTCGGGCAACGGCTGGGCCGGCTCTCAGGCGGAGAGAAACAGCGCGTCGGCATCGCCCAAGCCGTCATCAACTCGCCCCAGCTGCTGTTCCTCGACGAGCCGACAGTCGGCCTGGACGTAGGGCAGCGGGCCCGCTTCCACGCCCTGGTGCGCGAGATGGGCCGTACGTCGTGCGTCCTGCTGTCCACTCACCTCATGGCGGAGGACGTCCGCGGCGTCTGCACGGACGCGACCATCCTGCACCGCCGCAACGTCGTGTTCCACGGCACGCTCGCCGCACTGGACGACGCCGGCGGCTACGACGCCTTCGTGCCGCCCGGGCAATGAGCCGACAGGCCCACGCGCGGGCGAGCCGACGCTATCTGGCTGACGCGCTTGCTGTCCTGAGCCAGTCCGGGCCGGCCGTCGTCCTGGCGGCCGGACCAATGAGACCTCACTGAGACTCACTCGGTGGGGGTGGTCTCCTCGCGGATGACCTGCTGCGCCACCGTGAACGCGCTGTTCGCCGCCGGTACGCCGCAGTAGACGGCCGCCTGGAGCAGCACTTCCTTGATCTCGTCCGGGGTGAGGCCGTTGCGCAGGGCGGCGCGGGTGTGGAAGGCGAGCTCCTCCAGGTGGCCGCCGGCGACCAGCGCGGTGAGCGTGACGCAGGAGCGGGTGCGCCGGTCGAGGCCGGGGCGGTCCCAGATCTCGCCCCAGGCGTAGCGGGTGAGGAACTCCTGGAAGTCGCCCGAGAACTCGTCGGCCTGCGACAGCGCCCGGTCGACGTGCGCGTCGCCGAGCACCTCCCGGCGCACCTTCAGACCGGCGTCGTACGGGTCGGGGCGGCCCATGAGCTGCGGCGGTTCGGCGACGGGGGCGGGCGCGATCTCCGCGATGGCCAGGGGCTGCGGGGACTGCTGGGGCGCGGTCAGGACGGCTCTGACGGGGATGCCCGGGACGGCCGTCTGCCCGGTGCCGGAGTCGTGGGCGGGCTGCCAGGCGGTGGAGAAGTGGCGGACCAGCAGGTCCGTCACAGCGGCGGGCTGCTCGACCGGGACCAGGTGCGAGGCGCCCGGTACGACGGCCAGGCGGGCGTCCGGGATCCCGGCGACCAGTGTGCGCGCCTCGGCGGGGCCGGTGACCTGGTCGTCGGAGCCGACGAGGACCAGCGTCGGAACGCCGACGAGACCGATCTCGGCCCGTACGTCGAACGCGGCGAGGGCCTCGCAGGCCGCTATGTAGCAGCCGGGGTCGGTGGTGCGCACCATCTGCACGGCCCACTCGGTGATCGCGGGCTGGGCGGCCGCGAAGCCGCTGGTGAACCAGCGGTCGGGCGAGGTGCGGGCGATGGGGTCGAGGCCGTTGGTGCGGACTATGACGCCCCGCTGCCGGAACTCGTCGGCCGTGCCGAACCGCGGCGAGGCCGCGATCAGCGCGAGCGAGGCGACACGCTCCGGATGCCGCAGGGCCAGCTCCACGCCGACCGCGCCGCCGAACGCGCAGCCCGCGTAGCCGAAGCGCTGCACCCCGAGCGCGTCGAGCGTGGCGAGGAGGCGCGCGGCGAGTTCGGCGACCGAACCCGCCGGGTAGGCCGGGGCACCGCCGTGACCGGGCAGGTCGAACCGGAACACCCGCCACTGCTGGGCCAGCTCGGGAACCTGACGGTCCCACATGTGCCAGGTGGTGCCCAGGGAGGGACCCAGGATCAGGACGGGAGCCTCTTCTGGCCCGTCAAAGCGGTATTGCAGGGTGTTCGACGGTGTCTCACTCACGCCTCAGACCCTCTCACGTATCACGGACGCCCCTATAACGCGGGGGCGCGCGAAGCCGGTCTGACCAGGTTAAAGACCTCGCGGGCGGCATACCGCTTGAGGCATCGGATGATCTCACGTCGGGTCTTGCCCTCCTGGGTGCGGCGTTCGTAGTACGCCTGGGTGCGCGGGTCGTGGCGCAGGCGGGTGAACACGACGCGGTGCAGGGCGGCGTTCGCCTGACGGTCGCCGCCGTAGTTGAGCCGGCGCGTGATTCGCCGCCCGGAGGAGTACTCGATGGGGCTAACTCCGCAAAGGGCTGCAAAGGATGCCTCAGTGTTCAGCCGCTCGGGGTTGTCTCCCATGGTGATCAGCAAGGTGACTGCGCTGTCCGGGCCGATACCCACCGGTACGAGTAGCTGTGGGGCGTGGTGTTCGACGAGCTGGGTCAGGCGTTGGTTCAGCTCATTGATCTGCCCGGTGAGCTGTTCGATACGCTCCGCGAGCATTCTCAGGGTCATGTGGGTGGCCTGGGCCACCGCGTTCTCGCCGTCGCCTGGCCCGAGGCGTGCGCAGGTGCGGAACAGCTCGCGGTTGCCCAGGCTCGACAGTCGTTCCCGCAGTGCGGGATCGGCGATGACCAGGACGGCTTTGAGCTGGTTGATCGCCTGGGTACGGGCCTTGACCGCGGAGTCCTTGGCGAGCTTGAAGATCCGGGCGCTGTGCACCGGACCGTCGCCGGACTTGGCCCGGGCCCGGGCGCGACCGCTGAGCACGGCTCGCGCTGCGGCCTGCGCATCGAGCAGGTCCGACTTGCCGAGCAGACGGCGGGCCGTGCGGTCGGGCCGGTTCACTTCGAACACCTGGATCTGCTGGGTCAGCAGGTAGCGGGACAGGCCCGCGCCGAAGGTGCCGGTCCCCTCCACGCCGGCCCGGCGCACCGTCCCCCGCTTGCGGGCCCAGGCGAGCAGCCGACGGTAGCCGGCCGCCGTGGCCGGAAAGGATTCGGTACCCACGACCTTCCCCAGCGGGGAGACCACGGCGGCGACGTGAACCTCGCCGTGCGTGTCCACGCCCAGGACGACCTCGCCCGGAACGGGTGGATCCGTACTGGAGGAGGTGCTGCGCTGTCTGGTCGTCATGGTGGCCTCCCGCGTGGCGATGTGCTGGGTGGATGGCACCGGCCCGCTCGGGCGGTCTGAACCGTGATGGCGCCTGAAACTCGGCAAGGCCCCTATTGGGACACGCCCTGTGGCTCGGTACCAGCAGGCGCCATCCCGCAACGGCAGTCGACAAGCCCGTGACTGGACACTTCGGTCATAGATCTCATGAGTCAGACCCCCGTCCGGGACGGCATCGCGCAACAGTCCCACTGATCCCGGCACAACGACATAACTCGATCACTGCCGGATGACTTCGCCCGAACCCGCCACACCTGGCCTGGACTGGCTGACAATGCGTTGACTCTTCGCCCACTCGTGACCGGCAATGACGGGCAGCCGCGTGGCCCGCCTTACGGGGCGGTGGACACCGCCGAGGGTGAGCCGAAATGTGAGGAGGGTCAGCTCGCGCAACTGCCGACGGAACCCCAGCGAAGAAAGTCCGTACCGCCGGCGCCGTCGAGGACCGCAACCGCATACTGGGCATAGCCCCATTCCGGCCGGGAGCGGGATTCGGAAAGGATCGACCGGCAGGCCACACCTGCGGCGGTCTGCCCCCAATCCTCCCGCGCGCTCTGGTCCCACTCGGGCTTGGTCGCCCACACATACATCACGCCTTCGTCCGGGGCGAAGCCGATGCTGGTGTTCTCGTCGCTGATGTAGCGGGGGTCATGGAACAGCCGGGAATTGCCGTTCCACTCCACGAAAAGCTGGTGGACCGCCTCGGTTGCCACTCGGATCTCGTCCTTGTCGACGCTCGGGATCCGCGCGGCCGTCAGGCCGGCTTCGGTGGGATTCCAGTTCGGATCCTGCCCCTGGTCGCTGGTGGTGCGTTCGATGGTCTGTGTGACGCAGCCGGTGTTGGTACGGAAGTCGTCTTCCCACACGATCGCGGGTGCCGTGGGAGTGGTGTTGTCCACCAGGACATACTCGTCGTACGGAAGGTCCTTGTAGATGTCCGCCATCATGCGCAGGGTAAGACAGGCATCCTTGGCCGCTCCCTGGACGACGCGTGACTCGACTGCCGGGCCACTGATCGCGACGTAGATCTCTTTCCTCGGCTGGGCGTAGCTCACGTCGTACTGGCCGCTGTAGTTGTACTCCTCGCCAACTCCCAGGCCGACGTCGTGGCCCAGCGCGGCCTCGGTCTCGATCTCGGCCTCCCCCTTGGCGCGGCGGGCCGCACGCCATGTGGTGATCGTCGCCTCGTCAGCGTCCACGGGTGGTGATGTGTCCGGCGTCTGGGGACTTGCCGTCGGTGAAGCGGGAGAGGACGCATCGGTGATCGTCGTGGAGGACGCGCTGACGTGGCGGCGGGAACTCGAGGGGAGTGTCTCCGTCCCGCCGGGCTGAAGGGCGAGCGCTCCACCCGTCAGGCCACCGATGACGACGCCCGCGGCAACGGCGATGCCCACCATGCGTCTGCGGGAACGGGCAGGAGGGTGCCAGGCCGGGTCGTCCACGGCGGGCACGTCCCACTCGGCCACGACGAGATCACCGACCAGCGTCGCTTCCGCACCGGCCGGGATGACCTGCGTGGCCTGAGCCGCGAGAAGAACCGCGCATTCCTCGGCGGCCTCGCTCGCGGTGGTTCGGCTGCCCGGCTGCTTGGCAAGGGCGCTCTTCACGATGGTGCGGAGTTCGTCGGGAAGGCCATGAAGGTCGGGTTCCTCGGACATGACGCGGTAGGCGACCACGTCAGGGGCTCCCGTGCCGAAGGGCAGGCGTCCGGTGGCCGCGTAGGCGACGAGCGCGCCCCAGGCGAACAGGTCACCTTCGGGGCCGGCGCTGCCGGCGCGGTAATACTCGGGGCTGATCCAACCGGGGGTACCGGTCATGATGCCGGTGCGGGTCACGGACGTACCGTCGGCGGCGTGGGCAATGCCGAAGTCCAGGACGCGGGGGCCGGCAGGGGTGAGTATGACGTTCTGCGGCTTGACATCCCGATGGACGACGCCAGCAGCGTGGATGGCCTCGAGAGCCTGGGCGGTACCTGTCGCGAAGGCGTACAAGGTGCTCTCGGCGAGCGGTCCGTAGGTCGCAAGGTGCCGATCAAGGGTGGGCCCTGGGGCGTATGCAGTGGCCAGCCACGGCGAATCGGCATCCGGATCGGCGGCGAGCAGAGGTATGAGAAACGGCCCCTGCACACGCGCGGAGAGCTGAACCTCGCGGCGGAACCGGGCCCGAAACTCGGGATCCTCAGCCTGCGCGGAATGAACGACCTTCACCGCGACACGGAGGCCGGCGGCGTCGAGACCGGCGTGAACTGTACCCATACCGCCCGAGCCGAGACGGCCGATGATCCGGTAGGGACCGACCCGCTTCGGATCACCAGGGCGGGCGGGCAACACCAGCCCGCCGGAGCGAGTACTGCTCACGGGCGCTTCCGTTCTCCTTCACCGGCAGAGAGTGAAAGGCCGGACGCACGCCGAATGGGTACGTCCATGCCTGGAAGCTGGATGTTATCTGTGCACTACCACAATGAGCACCGTCCTCTCAGGGAGTGGTCAGCGATGCCGTAGTCAAGCAGAAGCGCCGCTGAGGAAGCCGGGAGCGAAGACCGTCACCGGCTACACGTCCCGGCACCCGCCCGCGCACACCCCCACGGTGATCACTTACACCATCACTCGGGACGCCACCTTCACGCAGCGCGGCTCACCAATCAACGTTCGCCCGACAACTCCCGCCCGGACCGTTCCGCCAACTCGTCACTGTCACTCGCCTGCTGAGCCAAGTCGGTCACGTCCCCGTCAGATGAGCCCTGGTCACCCTCGGAGGAGGGTGACTGGGCAGGGCCTTCACCGAGACTGGGCGGCAAGAACTGGGCATGCTTCGAGCGCAGGTATTCCACCCCGTCGTCGTGAGTAGCCCGGTAGTCGAGGCTGCGCTCCACGAACTTCAGCCGGTGCCGGGCGTCATTGATCACTTCGGACCACGTACGGACCTGCACGCGATGCCGGTCGGTGCGCTGAATGTAGCCGAATGGGAGCCCTGTCTGGTTCCGACGGGATTCGGCGAACTCATCGAGGGAATTGCCGATGATCCAGAAGTCCCACGATACGTTCGGTTTGTTGAATCGTTCGTCCCGCATGACCGCCAGTGCGTACTTCTCGATCTGCATGAGTTCGTCGGCACCGATCTCCTGACTCGGTCGCTTCAGCTCGACGACGATGTTCTCGACTCGGTCCTGCGCGATCTCGCACGTGCGCGTGAGCACAAGGTCGGGGATCGGATTGGTGCCATCGTGACGCAGCACGGGCTTCGTGTGGCCAGCGAGTCCGACGTCCTCACCGAGGAGGTGGAGGTACTTCGCCAGAACCTTGGTCAGGGACTCATCGTCGCCGGTCAGAGCGTACTCTTCACCGAAAACCCAGGTCTCGTTGGCCAGGATCCGGTGGAGCTGCCTGCGCTCCAGAGTCTCGCGCCGCGGATCGGCGTCGAACAGTATCGTGTCGAGTCCGGTCAGAAAGCTGAGGCGGTCTCCGATTTTCTTCGAGGTGGAGATGATCGATGCGAGGGTGGTTCTGTTGAGCAGCTCGCTGAGCTCCGCCAGCCGCTCTGCAGAGAGTTCGAGGACGCCCCTCAGGACATTGTGGAGATTCCCCGGGTTCGACGCGAGGGCTTCTCGGAGGAGCCTGAGGGTGAGCTTCCGTGATCGGAAGTCACCGTCGTTGATCACTTTCGATGCCGTGAAGGCGACGATGTCGAAAACCTGACGCTCCGCGTTCTCGGCAGCAGAGGACGATCCGTCGCTGTACGGGTAGCTGCCCTCCGACACCCAGTCCCTGATGATCGACCTGCGCCTGTCCGCGCTACGGCGTTTGAAGTGCTCACGCAGCTTCTCTTTCGCCGCCACTACAACGGAACTCATGGGCTCCAGGCCGGACTCGGCGAGTAGCACGTCATGCCCTCTAAATCCACCCCACTTGAGGTAAGCGGTGAAGTCGAATCCGGGGGCCTGGATACCCGGCTTGATGTCATGTAGCGCCATTCCGGCCTCGTCACACAGATACAAGGCCCGGTCAACCTGTCGGCGCCACTCGATGACAACAAGTTGCGGTTGGCCCTCCATCCCGTCTACATCCAGACCGTATTCTTCACGTTCAACCTGCAGTGCCGCCGGGTTGAGTTTCTGACCGCGCCACGAAATCTCGACATGCGGATAGGATTCGAGATAGATCGCGAACTCAGCCGAGAGAGTGTCGATCAGTGAGTCCTGCTCAAGCTGCTTGCCAGCAGCTTCATTGACCGAGACAACCGAGACGCGGGTGCCGATTCCCGCCTCGGCCGGAGCGGTGGTGATGTCGAAACGGCGCAGATTGTGGCGCGCGGCGCGGATCCTCATCTCGGTCGCAGGATCTCCCTCGTGTACCGTGCACCATTCAACGACATCGCCAATGCCGAATGCAGCGAACCGCCCCTTACCTTGCTCTCCGTGAAGGCGCCGACCCTGCTGCCGGGTGGTCCTGGTGGACCTCTTCCATGAACCGCCCAGTGCACCGAATCCCTGCTGCACATCGTCCGACGACATACCGTGACCGCGATCCACGACAAGAACGCGTTCCACCGCACCCAGCGTGCTGAATTCAAGCCGCCCATCGACGACATCTGCGTCCGCATCCAAGGCGTTCCAGATGAGCTCCGTCAGGCCGGCGCGAGGGCTGCGGACGAGGCGGGCCAGGTGGTCACCGTCCACCTGCACGGTCAGGGAATGCATACGTGCATGAAAGCACGAGGTCGGCCTCTGGTGCCCGACTTCGCCGAGACCCCCATTGCCCCAGGCTCCGCACCTCTGGTGTGCCCCCCTTCTGAATCACCGCCCTCCCCTCGTCTGAACAACAGCACATCCCGTGCGGCGGGAGACGACCCGTGTTTCTCCCAGCGGGCGGTGCTTCAGCCCGCGCCCGTCGTGGGTGACCGGTGTCGGTCCACCATTTGCCCGCCTACGGCAGAGTGCTGTGCAGGATCAACCACTCCCATCCCGTTCGGGGCAGGCGCAGTCCGGCAGCGCCACTGCGACCGCCGCCTTCGGGCGAAGATTGCGCGCTTTGACCGCTGAATCCTTCGTAGACGGCGGAGATCAACCAGCGGGGTGGTCATCACGTAGAACTCACGACGAAACGGGTGGGGTGGGCCATCTCGTACGTCCGCCATTGCCGGACCACTGTGCCTTGGAAGATCAGGTCGTGGTGCTGGGCGTGCGCGTGGGCGGCCTGGTCGTACTGCTCTCCGGTCAGCCGTACGCGGATCTGCCGTCCCCGGAGTTCCTCATTGGTGCCCGGCCCAGCGGCCACAAGGATGTGTCCGCCGTCGGTGCCAACACGGGCGAGGGACAAGGAGGGACCGAGGATCAATGCCTGTGGATACGACTCAGGCGTCGGGTCATCGCTTCTGAGCATCTCCGCCGCGCCGGACAACGAGGGCAGCAACTCCGCGGAGAAATCTGCCCTCGGCTGGGTGTAGGTGTGCGGGACGCTCCACCGGGGGGACCAGCCGAAAGTGATGGCGAACCCGTTGCCGGCGTCTCCGGCAAGTCCGGCCAATGATTCGCAGAGGTCTGCCGACACACCCAGTCGAGCCTGTTCGGCGAAGACCGCCAGGTCGCCGGATTCGGTGCTGAGCATGGCCGCTTTGCGTGCGGCGTGAACCGCTTCATAGAGGCGCTGGGAGACTCTGCGGCCGAAGGGAAGCTCGGCGGTGGCGGTGCGGCGGGGGACAACTGTGTTCGAGGGGCTTCCCGGATGAGCCTCGACCGGAATCTGGACGCTGAAGATATAGCTGCCTGGCTTGGCGGTGCCCAGCAGCGCTTGGTTGAGGAACTCTTTGGCCCGCCTGGGCTTGTTGCGAGGGAGGACCAGTCTCGGTTCGTCGAGTACCTCGGCGGTGGCGGCGCTCAGCAGCAGATCTTTGACCCTGGTGACGGCGGCCGCGCCCTCCAGGAGCGGAATGGTGCCGCTGGGGGTGTTCGGCTGTGTCCTGATCTCTTGGGTGTCCACGTCAGTGAGCACCATGTCGGCGTGGACAGACACGACAGTTCGGCCTTCGACCTGCCCAAGATCCTGCAGAAGATCGGCCATGCGGTTGGGGTAGTCGGTCAGCGCGGTCATGGCCGGGAGCAGCACGGTGTGTTCCCGATCACCAAGCCGTAGGCGCCACCGCATGCTGTAGCGGACACGTTCGCCCTCGACCCAGCCGCGCGTGCGCAGGTAGCGGGCGGCGTCCCGTGGAGTCAGCGCGCGCAGGTCGTCTTCTGCGACGGGAAAGCCGGTCACAGAGCAGCTCCAGAGGGGGCGCCGTTATCGAGGAGTTCGTGGATGGCTGCGGTGGTGAGCAGGTTCTTGCTGGGAACTGTCACGCTGACGCGCTGTTGATTTCCTTCCAGCGGGTAGGGGTCGTGCGCGAGTGAGACCCAGTAGGCGCTGTGGTTCAACTGGAGTGACTGTTCAGAGGCATTGCTGTAGTGGGCGGGCTTTTGCGGAACCACGACGGCGATGAGGAAGGCCGGCACCTGGCGTATCCCGATGAGCCGGCGGTACTGGTGTGCCTCAAGCCGCACTGTGATGCCCTCGCCCAAGCTGGAGGGATCCGGGACACGTTGGGTTTTGATTTGGAGATCGATCCGAGCGTCGATGGATGGGTCGGGGTCGTCGCGCCGCACCTCCAGGTCGATCCCGAGATCGGGCTGGGGCTTCGCGTGCTGCAGACCAGCAGCGGCGGCCAGGACGCCGACGAAGGCTTCCCCGAACCACCCCTGGTGGTTGTTGTGTTCCATATCCCCGTCCGCAGAGCGACCCGGGCGGTACCGGCCCCGGAATGCTGTGATGATCTCCGATTGGTCAGGGTATCGAGTCCAGCGCGGCACGCCCCGTGGAACGGTGGAAATCAACCGGCAACGGCGGTTGGGCAGGGGCCTGCTGTCGGGCGGTTTACTCGGTGAACAGCGCGGGTTGCACATATGGCTTGGGAGCAGTGGGCACCGGCAGCTTGTCTTCGCGCTGATCATCACCCGGCGCAGGGAGCGACGAGCCCGCCCCAGCGGGCTCGGTCTCGGTGGCGGGCGCAGGTGTCGCTGGAGGTTCTGGCGGAGGTGGCGGCGCCAGCTCTTCCCGTAGCCGTTTGAACGCACGGGCTTCAAGCTGCCGGATTCGTTCGCGGGTTACCCCGTACACCTTGCCGATGTCCTCCAGGGTCTGGACTTCATCGTCGATCAGGCCCAGGCGGCGCCGGACGATGTCCGCCTCGCGCTCCGTCAGGCGTGCGAGAAGCTGATCGACGCATTCGCGCGACATCTTGTGGCGGAGCACGTCTTCCGGTCCTGGGGCGGGCCGGGAGATGCCGAGGAGTTCGCCGAGATGGGTGCCGTCCCCGATGACGCGGTCGAGGGAGTCCGTGACCCGGCTGATTTTGCGTACTTTGTCGACGTCGGTGACTTCAAGGCCGCACGCGATGGCGATCGCGGCAGCGGTGGTTGCGCGGCCTTCTGTACGGAAGCGTGACTCTGCAGCGGCAACTTTCCGTACGGTCTGGTGCATGTGAACTGGGATGCGGATCACGGCGCCTTCGTCCGCGATGGCGCGCTGGAGCGCTTGTTGCACCCAGTAGGTCGCGTAGGTGGAGAACTTGAAACCTTTCCTGGCGTCGAACTTGCACGCGGCGTGCATCAGCTTCGCGAACCCGTGCTGCTCAAGGTCTTCCTGCTCCAGGCCCTGGTCCAAGTACTTCTTGACCATGCCGTGGACGAGCCCCTGGTTGTGGAGCAAGAACGCATCGCGGGCGCGGCGGCGGATGTGATGGGGCGGGAGCTGCGCGAACAGCTCATCTTCCGGTTCGATACCCACCTTATCCACGCCACCGCGCAGCAGGACGCTCAGCCCGACTTCCTCTTCCGCGCGCAGCAGCCGCTTCTGCGGACGCGGGTTGCGGGTGTCCTCGTCAAGAAGGCGGCGCGCGGCGGTAATGGCACCATCAAGGTCCGACTCGGTCCAGGAAATCGCATGGGACTCGGAGCTGTCCGGTTCCGGCGGGATGGTGTCAGCATCCTGATCGGTAGGAGGCGGGGGATATTCGTCCGATTGCACGATGATGATGCCCGCTCGACGAGCGACAGCCTGGAGCTCCTTCGCCTCTCCCGCTGTGAGACCGCAGAGGGCAGCGAGGCGACGCAATTGCTCTTCCGTGACTCTGCCGTTTGCCGCGCTCCGCTGCACGAGCCCCATCACGCGCTCTGCGCGGCCGGGCCGATGCGGGGCGTCCGTTGTCTCGGCGCCGGAGCGGGTATGCGGCACCAGCGCCGGTGCGGGCTGCGGAGCAGGGGAGACCTGCAGACCCAACTGCCCAAGCGCCGCGCTGAAGCGCTGTTGTGCCCCCTCGTCGAGCCCCAGTTGTGAGGTGGCTGCTTCGTACTCGGCCCACGGCACCTTCCCGTCGACGGCCGAGGACTGGAATCGCTGCAGCAGCTGGCTCATGGTCTCGCGCATGCCGGGTGCTCTGTTGCCTGTGACGCCGGGAGCAGCAGTTGACATAAAAGAGACTGTGCCACGCGGCACTGACAAGAGCCCCGTTCGTACAGAATCGCTGTCTTTGACGGCTCCCGGGACGCCCGTTGCTACGATCACGGTTGGCCGCAGCAAGCGCCTCACCCCTCTGGCCCGGGAGACGCGCTGCGGCACATGCGGGGAGGGACGTATGGACGCGCGTAGGGAACTCATCGACTATCTGCGACGGCAGTTGGTCGGACCCGCGAACGGTGAGACGGAGGAGATCACCGCACCTCCTGACCGACGGTATCTGATGGGCACGCTCTACCCGCAGGACAGTGATCTGCAGCGCAGGTTGGCCGAAACCCGGGAGGAGCCCGAACCGTTGCGCGCGGAGGGCGAGACGGAGGAAACCCGGTTCGCCGACGACCCGGTGCCCGAGTCCAACGCCTGGCTGCCATCCTCCCTGGGGCTGTCGGTCTTCACCAACGCCGAGGAACTGATCCTTTACTGCCGAGCCGCCCGGTACATCACGGTCCGGGGTCAGGGGCCTCGGCACTGGCGGCGGGAGTCCTTGCCAGCGGTACCGGTGCCCGTCAAGATCGGGCAGACCGAGGTCAAGGTGTTCGACGGCCGGGCAGAGGTCCGGCTGCGCTGGCGGCCCTTCAACGACGGCAACCTTCTCACTGTCGCGCTGGTGAACAGCGCCTTCGCGCCTGAGCCGGTCCCCGGGAAGCGCCCCCAGCCGCAGTGGGACGACATGCTCTTCCAGGTGTCGCTGGAGGTCGAGCCCGTCGGCGGCGCGTTCCTTCCTTACCCCAGCGTCCGACTCACCAGCCGGGACCTTGAGGAGCAGGAACTGCGACTGCAGTACCGCCACGTGGTGACCCATGCGGTGGGTCACGGCTGTGCCGTGGAGGAGGAACGGGCGAACGGGACAATCGCCAAGGTGCGTACCCAGGTCATGCCGGAGGCGGAAGTACCAGGCGTACAGGCCGCAGGCGCCTCCGGCTCCCCGGTCCTCACACTCGCGCGCCTCGGCGACCCTGGCGTATCCGCCGAAGAACTGCGCGCGGAGCTACGTGATTTCACCCGTAGCTACCGAGATTGGTACGAACAGCAATGCGAAATCGATATCCCTCCTGTGGGCCGGGCGGCTGCCCATCGGATCCTGGAGCGTATCCGCATCGCCGTGGAACGCATGGAAGCAGGCATTGACGCGCTCTGCCGGGACGACAAGAGCACGGAGCTGCAAGCGTTCCGGCTGGCCAATCGGGCCATGGCCTTGCAGATGCGGCATGTGAAGAAGGACCTCGCCGGCGAGCGCCGCCGCCGTACCGACGCTGTCCCGAAGGACCCGGAACCTGCTGCGGACGCAGCCTGGTATCCCTTCCAGCTGGGGTTCTTCCTGCTCGCAGCCCAGGGGCTGATCGACGAGGCGCACCCCGACCGTGAGGTGGTGGACCTGATCTGGTTCCCCACTGGTGGTGGCAAGACTGAGGCGTACCTGCTGCTCGCCAGCTTCGAGATGCTGCTGCGTCGACTGCGGTACGGCAGTGCAGGCGGCGGGACCGCCGTGATCAGCCGCTACACGCTGAGCCTGCTGACCACCCAGCAGTTCCAACGCGCGGCGACCACTGTGTGCGCCCTGGAGTACCTGCGGGACCCCGCTGGGCTTACCCCGGAAGAAGCGTCCAAGGCACCGGAGCCCCTGCTAGGCCGGGAGCCCTTCTCCATCGGCCTGTGGGTGGGCATGGCCACATCCCCTAACACCTACGAAGAAGCCCGGCGGGCGTTCGAAGACCAACGCGCCGCCCAGCGCCCCGAGGACGTATTTATCCTCGACCGCTGCTCCTGGTGCGGCACGCGGCTGCTGCCGGCCTCAAAGTCCCCCCAAATCGAGGACTACGGCGTACAGGCCAAAGAGGACTCCTTCAAGTTCTTCTGCCCCCGCGATGACTGCCGGTTCCACGATGTGCTTCCGGTGGCGGTCGTCGACGAACACATCTACGACCGCCCCCCGACGTTCCTGCTCGGCACGGTCGACAAATTCGCCCGTCTGGCCTGGGTCCCCCAGGCCAAGAGCCTGTTCGGGGGCCAGGGGCACCGCCGCCCGTCCCTGGTGATCCAGGACGAGCTGCACCTGCTGACCGGCCCGCTGGGTACCACGGTGGGCCTGTACGAGGCCGCGGTGCTCCAGCTGTGCGCATGGGGAGAAGGCCCCGCACCGAAGGTCATCGCGTCCACCGCCACGATCCGCCGCGCGGGCGAACAAGTGCGCCAGACCTATGGCCGCGACGTTCAGCTGTTCCCTCCTGCGGGACTTGACGCCCGCTTCTCGTACTTCGCGGAGCCGGACACCGACAGTCCTGGCCGTCGCTACGTGGGCGTCATGGCACAGGGCCACACCGCCGGCCGCGCCACCGTGGCCACGGCGGCAGCCCTGCTGCAAGGGCCTCTCGAACTGCCGCAAGAACACAGGGACGACTACTGGACGCTGGTCGCCTACCATCACAGCCTGCGCGAACTGGGCCGGACCAAGACCGCCGCCGGCGACGATATCCCTGCCCAACTCGCCGGCATGGGAGAACCGGGACGCCACCGGGAACTCACCGAGCGCGAGGTACAGGAACTCACCAGCAACCTCGCCCGTTCAGAACAACCCAAGCTGCTCGACGACCTGGAGCGCCCCTGGGACCACGAGCGGAGCGTGTCCTTCCTCGTCTGCACCAACATGCTCTCCGTCGGGGTCGATGTGAAACGCCTGGCCCTCATGCTGATGCTCGGCCAGCCCAAGGCCACCGCCGAGTACATCCAGGCCACCAGCAGGGTCGGCCGGCACAAGATTCCCGGGCTGGTGGTGACCTTCCTGAACTCCACCCGCCCCCGAGACCGCTCCCACTACGAAACCTTCGACACCTACCACCAGGCCCTCTACCAGCATGTGGAGCCCACCAGCGTCACCCCTTGGTCGATCCCCTCACGCCGCCGCGCCCTGCACGCGGCCCTGGTGGTCCTCGTCCGCCATGGGATCGGCCTCGCTGCCGAAAACCAGGCGGGGGCGATCTTGGACCACCCGACCGAGCTGGCCGATGCCGCCGCCAAGATCGCCGACTGGGTGGCACGCTGCGACCCCGCCTCGGCAGACGCCGCCGAACGCGATCTCTCCGCCCTGCGCAGGCAATGGCGCGAGCATGCCCAGCACGCCAAAGACACCGGCAAGAACTACTACTACCGCAACGCAGGCAAGGGGCAGACAAACCTCCTGGGCAACTTCGGCCGCGCTGACGGGCTGTGGGCAACACCGCATTCCATGCGCAGCGTCGACCAGGAGTGCCAGGTGATCGTGAAGGGAGCCGGAGAATGAACCGCAAACTGCGGGTCCGTCAGTCGCAGACCGTACTGCCCTTCGGCGTCGGAGCCATCCTCGACCTCCAAGGGGAATCATTCGTCGCAGCCGGAATCGCGGACTGGCCCGGCCCCAAACACCGGCAGCGGATCTCTTCGCCGCGGTTGGAAGGCAAGCTCCGTGCGACCGGGCTGTGGTCCGCTCCGCCGGCCCCGGTAGCCGACTACGACGTCCCTAATGCGCATGGACCCCGGTACGTCCGCTTCCCCGGCTGGCTGTTCTGCGGATCCTGCCGGCGCATGACCCGATGGCGCATCGCCAACGAACGCTTCGGACACCCTCCCGTCTGCCCCTTCTGCTCACCGCAGCGCAGACTCGCCCCGATGCGCTTCGTCTCGATCTGTCCGGACGGACACCTCGGCGATGTCGATTGGTGGTACTGGGCCCACTCCGAACGCACCCAGGACGAGCGCGACCGCTGTCCGGACCGGGAAAAGCTCACCTTCCACGTGGAAGAGAGCACGACCGGTCTCGAAGCCCTGTCGATCAGCTGTCGCAACAAGGAGTGCGAGGGCGCTTCCCGGGACCTGCTCGACATCCTCGGCACCAAGGGCCTGCGCTGCGGAGGGCGCAATCCCTGGCAGCGGTTCAACGAGCGCGTTGACTGCCGTGAACAAGTCCAGATCGTCCAGCGCACCGCCGGCAATGTGTACTACCCCGTGATGCACTCGGCTCTCGACATTCCCGCTCCCCAGGCCCCCATCCTGCTGGAAAGCGAGGAAGCCGACCGGGTCCGCAACCACGAATTCTGGCCGACTCTGTGCCAGCAGTTGGACAGCCCGAGCGCACCTGCCCTGCGCGACATGATCGCAGAGGCAGCCGGAGCCGACGAAGCGCTCATGCAGGCACTGCTGGAGGAAGAAACCGGCCGCCGCCTCGGCGACCCCGCGCCCAATCCAGCAGGCACCGGGCCGGTCAGCCCGATCGGCGACGCACCGGTCTACCCCGACCTCAGCTGGGAGGAATGGGCAGCCTTCACCGCCCCTGTCCCCGAACACTCCCGGGAATTCGTCATCCGACCAGTGGGACTCGGAATTGAGCCGACCGCCGGAGCGCCCTGGGCCCAGCTCGCGGCGCGCATCCCCACCGTCGTCGTCGCCGACCGGCTACGTGAAGTACGCGCCCTGCAAGGCTTCACCCGCGTCTCACCCGAGCAGAAATTCGTCCCCGTCGACACCTCCCGGCGTGCCCGCTGGCTGCCGGCCATCGAAGTATTCGGAGAAGGAATCTTCCTCACCCTCGACGAGGAACTGCTCGCCCCATGGGAGCAGAAGAAGCAGGTGCGCGACCGGGTCGCCGGCCTTGCCAGCGACCTGGAAAGTTCCTTCCAGAAAGACCGCCTGGCCTCCATCACCGGTCCCGCCCTGCTCCCTCGCTATCCCCTGCTGCACACCGTCGCGCATCTGCTGATCCGCCAACTCGCCTACGAATCTGGATACAGCACCGCATCGCTGCGCGAACGCGTGTACGCCCGCCCGCGCCACAGTGAGGACGCCGACCAGGCCCAGTGCGGGATACTGATCTACACCGCTTCCGGAGACACCGACGGCACCATGGGAGGACTCGTCCGCCAGGGCGAACCCGGCTTCCTTGCCGAAACCCTGGTGCGCCTGCTCGAACAGGCCGCCTGGTGCTCAGCCGACCCTCTGTGCGCCGAACACACCGGCCAGGGGTACGCCAACCTCAACCGCGCCGCCTGCCACGCCTGTGCTCTGCTGCCCGAGACCAGCTGCGAGACCGGCAACGCGCTCCTCGACCGGATGCTCGTGGTCGGCGGAGCTGGTGTCCCAGGCTTCTTCGAACCCGTCGTCACAGCCGCCCAAGAGGAAGCCGTGAACGCCTCGGGCGAATACCGCATCAGCAAGGGCGGATTCAGGTGACGCTCACGTTCCTCGACCTGGCCCCCGCGCAGCAGGATCTGCTCGAATCTCTAGCACCAGATAGCAACCACCTGGTAAGCGGCCAACCCGGCACCGGGAAGAGCGTGCTGGCCATGCACCGGGCAGCACTGCTGGACCTTATGGGACATTCCACCGTGCTGGTGGCGAGATCCAACCTGCTACGCCAGCAGCTTGCGGCGGACGCGGTGGCGGTGGGTTCATCGGTCCCAGTACTGACATTCCACCGCTGGGTGATCAATTGGTACCAACGGGCGACCGGCACGGCGCCTGGTCAGACAGAGGACGGCCTCTTCGACTGGTCAGAACTGATGAGCGCAGCCATGAGCGTCGGACTGGGCCAACTGGAACAACTGGTGGTCGACGAAGGGCAGGACCTGCCGCAGCAGTTCTACCAGCTCTGCCGCGTGCTCGGGATTCGCATGACGGTATTCGCGGACGAGCAGCAGCGCATCACGGACACCCAGTCCACACTGGCGGAGATCGAAAAAGGGATGGGAAGCACCACCCGCCACGAGATCACCGTGAATCAGCGCAACAGCCAGCCAGTCGCCGTACTAGCCGAGCACTTCCACGTCGACGGTGATCCACCGCTGCTGCCGGACCGCGACGGCCCCGTGCCGCAACTTCTACGACACACAGGCGGAAGCCAGCGGCTCGCAAGTTGGCTGTCCGCCTACGCGACAGCCAACCCCCGGTGCAGCATTGGTGTGATCCTGCGGCGCACCCGCGCGCAAACAGAACTCTTCGCCGAGATCAGCCGTCCCCCGCACGGCCAGCAAGCGCAGATGTACATCGGCAACGCACCCGAAGGCCGCTACCGGACACTGACCCCCAGAAAAGCGGGCATCAGCATCATCAACCGTGCCAGCGTGAAGGGCCTGGAATTCGACACGGTGATTATACCGGACACCCATATCGACAGCGGTGATCCGACAGCAGCCGAATTAAGGATGCGCTACTACGTCATGACGACCCGAGCCAGGCAGGAATTGTACTTCTGCTATTCCGGGGACCGAGAGCCCCCGATCCTGGCAGATGTCCCTGCGCGTACACTGCGACGCTCCATGATGTAAAAGCTGACACCGCGAATCCGGACCGTCTCCAGGGAATCTTGAACTTCCCAATGACCTGCGCCGACACCACAACCCGTCGCCCGTCCACCGGCACGTCTGCCACCGTGCACCGTGGTAGCCACGCTCCCGCGCGGGTCGGTGTCCCGCACATCGGACGCGGCACTGCCTCCTGCCGGGTCCGTGCCGACAGCCGGTCCACCTCGCCAACGAGGAGCGTGATGCCCGGCCGGAACTCGACCTCCACCCCATGATGCGTGGCGAACCACCGGAACCAACGGAATCCACACCTCCGCCGCCCCCGAAGAGGCCGACACGAGCCGACCTCGAACGACGCGTTATGACCCTCGAGAAGGAGAACGAACGCTTGCGCACGAAGCTCAGTGGCTGAATGCCCCGACCGAAGCCACCGGGCTGACTCGCCAGCAGCGCGCGGAGAACTAGCTGACGGCGACGGCGTAGATCGCCGCCGCACGGACACCCAGTTCGCCCGCACAGTGGCAGCTCATCGCTCCCTTCGTCGAAGACCCGGCCGCGCACCGGTCGGCGATACGCGCCATCGCCGCGTAGACACGGTCCACGTCAGCCCCGCTCGTTCGAGCGAAATGCTTTCGAACCACCCGCCGCTAACAAACGGAACTGACACCGTGCCACCGTCGTACCTCAACCTCGAGTCGAAGGCGGGCCATTGGAACGGCAGGTCAATGAGCGGCAACTGTCGGTGCTGAAGTGGGTGGAAGACGGGTGCCCTGCCGGCGTTTGGGAGACCAGCTCCTACAAGACCACCTGTCAGGCACTGCATAACCGCGGCCTGGTCCTGGTCTCCCGGAAGGGTGGGCAGTGGAACGTCGCCCTGACAAGCGCCGGCCGACACTACCTGGCGCACGGCACATACCCTCCCCGTGGATCGCGCCCGCGGAAGACCCAGGCCGCTGCTCCACAACCGCCGTCCCCCCGAGCGCAGGAAACTCCAGCCTCCGCGCGAAAGCCAAGCCCTCCTCCAGAGCGTCACATGACATTCACGGAGCAACTGCTGCAAGAGCTCGCGGAGGCAGGCGGCCAGATCGTCAAGCTCGGCAGCGGTCCGGACCTGGAGAAGTGGCCGTCCCGCGTCGCCGCGGCACGCAGATCCGGAAGGATTCCGGAGACGAAGGAGCTGTACGGGCGTTGGCGCCGTGGCGGGTACGAGATCAAGCTCGTCGACATCCCCGCCTGGCGCCTTGCCGACCTCGAACCCGTCCCCGTGCCCGCCCGGCTCACCCGCCCGCACACCGTGGTCCGGGCCATACAGAACGAACGCCAGCCGCTCGGCCTGACCAGGCCCGTCCAAGGACGCGCTCTCCGACTCATCCAGGCACTGATCACCGCCGCCGAGGCCGCAGGACGCACCTGCTCGGCCGGTCAAACCGGCTTCGCACCCCCGTCTCATCGCCGCCGCAGGGCACATCCTCACTTCACCATCACCGTTCAGGGCCAGACCGTGGGGTTTCTTGTTCTCCAGGAGCAGGACCGGGCCGAACACGTCGCCACCGAGAAGGAACTCGCCGACGCCAAGAAGTACTCCTGGGTCAGGATCCCCCGCTTCGACTACACGCCGTCCGAACGCCTCCGCTTCATCATCAGCGGCGGCCAGCCACACCGAGCGAGCGAATGGGCCGACACCCCAGGCCGTCCCCTTGAAGAGCAGCTCGCCGAGATCGCACAGGAGGTCACGCTGCGCGGCGAAGCCGCCGAACGCAGACGCCGGGACGAGGCCGAAGCGGCACGCCAGAAGCGGATCCGCTGGGAAGCCGCCATGGAACAAGCCCGCATCCGGTACGCGGAGGCGTACCGCGTCAGGCACCTCGAAGCCCAGGAAGCGGCATGGCGCCACGCCACCCGGCTGACCGAGTACGTGAGCGCGGTACGCACACGCGTCGAGGCCATGCCACCGGGGCAGACCAGAACCGAAGCCGAAGCATGGATCAGCTGGGCAGCAGCCACTGTGGAGCGCCTCGACCCACTGAACACACCGCCCCGACTGCCCGACATCCCCAACCCACGGGCCGACGACCTGAAACCCTTCCTCGGGCACTGGAGCCCCTACGGCCCCTGAGCCGCGATAGCGGGCGCGCACCGACTGGGTGGCACTCAGATGATCATCCGTGATCTCAGACAGCACGGCACGGCCTCGTCGCACCCAATGTCGGATGTCGTCGACCGCGCTGAGCGCCGCTGCACGGCCCAGCTCGCGGGTGGCGCCGTGGTCAATCTCCGAGAGCAGCAGCGGGGACATACCGGAGCCCCGCAGCCATGATGGCTTCGTTTGACGCACGCACGCTGCCCCGCGATCGCCCCAGCGTGCCAGCAAGATCGCCGTATCGTCCACCGTTTGCGCTCCGCACGTTGATGCACGCCCGGGACGCACTCCCGGCTCACGCTCCAACCGACCTACGTGCACGAGGGTTTGGCGGCTTGTCACCAATCAACCTACATCCACTGGTGTTTGCTGCTTGAGATGTCATGGGCATTATGTATGGGTCTGATCGTCGGCGTGGGTGCAACCTTGGGGGGCCGATGGCAAGAGGGGACGTCAGGGCGGGAAAGGGCACGACCGGATCGGTAGCGGACCTCGTTGCCCAGTTCGGCGAGGAGGTCAGGGCCAAGCTGCAAGGTCCCGCAGGGGCGGTCAGCAGTAAGGAGGACACCCTGACCGCGCCGGTGGAGCATCTGCTGCGCGGCATGGCCTCGCGGCAACGCCTCAAGCTCATCGTCCACGGTCAGAGTCGCATCAAGGAACTCGGGATCCGGCCCGACTTCGCCATCGCCTGCGGCGGCAGGACCATAGGGCACGTCGAGCTGAAGCAGCCGGGCTCGGGGGCCAATCCGGAGAAGTGGTCGGTGAAGAGCCACGACCGCAAACAGTGGGAGAAGATCAAGGCACTCCACAATGTGCTGTACACCGACGGATACCAGTGGGCGGTCTACCGTTTCGGCGTACAGGTCGGCCCGACCGGAATCCTGGTCGGAGACCTTGATTCCGGTAGCCGGCAACTCGTCGTCGCGGACACCGGGTTCGAGCGCACCCTCACACACTTCTTCCTGCCAGCGCCCATCGTCCACGACAGCATCAACGAACTGGTCAAGCGCATCGCGGGAATCTGCGCCCTGCTGCGTGACGAGGTCACCGAACGCCTCACCCGCGAGGAGCACGGGGAGGCTGACGCTGCGTTCTCAATCCTGGCCGACAACTGGAAGGACCTGCTCTTCCCCGACGCTCGCCCGGAAGAGTTCGCGGACCAATACAGTCAGACGCTGACGTTTGCCATGCTGCTGGCTCGTCTTGAACACATTGATCTGGGCAGGCTCACGCTCCCCGAGGTCGCGATCCGACTGGGCAAGCGGCATTCCTTGATGGGCAAGGCGCTGGCGGTGCTGACGGACGACGCCCTCGACGATCTGCGGGGCATCATCGACCCGCTGATCGACGTCTTATCGGCCGTCGACCCCGAGATGTTCAAGGACGAGACCGGAGACACCTACCTCCACCTGTACGAGGGCTTTCTGAGCGCCTACGACCCGGAACTGCGACGGCGGACGGGTACGTACTACACGGCCGGCGAGGTCGTCCGCTTCATGGTCGGCTTCACCGACGAAGTGCTGCGTGACCGGCTCGGCCAGGAGGACGGCTACGGAAGCGAGGACGTCACCGTCGTCGATCCGGCCATGGGCACCGGGACCTTCCTCATCAACATCATCGACCACGTCGCCAAGTCCCTGACACTGAAGTACGGCAGCACGCTCAAGTCCGGGCTTCTCCGGGAACTCTCGGGCCGACTGGCCGGGCTGGAGAAACAGACCGGGCCGTACGCCGTCGCCGAACTCCGTGTGCACCACGCCTTCCGGTCCCACGACGCCGACATCACGCGCCGCCCGCCGAGGCTTCTGGTGGCCGACACACTCGACGATCCCGCCGTCGAGCACCACCTGGGCTTCATGTACGAGGCGATCGCCCGCCACCGCCGCATGGCGAACAAGATCAAGGCGGACGAGAAGGTCATGGTGGTCATCGGCAATCCACCCTACCTGCGGGGTGCGAGACAGTCGGGCGTCGGACGCTGGGTCACCGAGGGCAACCCGAACGGCCAGGGCCCGATCCTCGCCCGCTTCCACCCAGAGGACAACGGACGCGTCGGATACGCCCTCGACAACCTCTACGTCTACTTCTGGGCGTGGTCCACCTGGAAGGTCTTCGACCAGTTGACCGCCTCGGGAGCGCCGAAGGCCCCCAGCGGGATCGTCGCCCTCATCACCAACTCCGGATACCTGGACAGCGAGGGCTCGGCCGGCATGCGCCACTACCTACGCGAGGCCGCCGACGAGGGCTGGGTCATCGGTCTCTGTCCCGAGGGCGCCTACTCCGACACGCGCACCCGTGTCTTCCAGGATGTCAAGCGGGAGATCTGCATCGCCGTCTTCGTCCGCCATGGCGCCCCGGACGCGAGTACACCGGCGCGGGTCTGGCGACTCGACGTCCCCGCGGGCACACGCGAGGAGAAGTTCAACTGGCTGGAAGGGCTTGGCCTCGACGGCCATCGCGACGGGACCTCCTGGCAACTCTGCCCCACACAGTGGACCGCGCCTTTTCACGTCCTGTCCGACTCCGAGTGGTCGGCAATGCCACCGGTGGATGCCCTACTGCCCTGGACGAGCTCCGGCAACAAGAACAACCGCAGCTGGCCCGTCTCACCCAGCCGCGACGTCCTGGAGAGCCGGTGGCGCAGACTCGTCCAAGCCCCAGCGGAGGACAAGGCCGCACTGCTGAAAACAACCAGAGACCGCCGTCCGGATAAGCCGGAACCACCACTGCCCGGCCAGCAGGAAAGGGACAGCCTTGCCGCGGAGAAGGAGACGTTGCCGGTCACTGTTCCCTACGGCCGGATGACCTTCGACAGGCAGTACATCATCGCGGACAGACGAGTGATCGACTTTCCGCGACCGGCCTTGTGGTTCGCCCACAACGACCAGCGTCAGATCTACCTGTCCGAACTCCACACGGAATCAGGCCGTCCGGGGCCGGCGGTGAGTTTCACTGCCCTGCTGCCCGACATGCACCACTTCAAAGGCACCGAAGGCGGCCGCGTCGCCCCTCTCTACCGCCACACTCACCAGGCTGAACCAAACGTCACCCCTGGCCTGCTGCGTCTTCTCACCAAGACGCACGGCGTGACGGTCACCGCCGAGGACCTCTTCGCGTACATCGCGGGAACAGCCGGCCACAGCGGCTACACCCGCCGCTTCGCCGCGAACCTCGCCGAGCGCGGTGTCCGTATCCCTATAACACGCGACCCGGCTCTATGGGCGGAGCTCGTGGAAGTGGGCAGGCGCACGGTGTGGATCCACACGTACGGCCAGCGCTTCGCCTCCCACCACGACAGTTCACCTGGCTCGTCCCCGAGGCTTCCCCCCGAGGAACAACCGGAATGCGTCGTCGTGATCGGAGAGGACGACGGGTTACCCGCGGACATCTCTTACGACGCGTCCACGCGAACCCTCACGGTGGGCACGGGCTGCATACGTCCGGTGGCGCCGGAAGTCTGGGACTATCGGATCGGCGGGGTGCAGGTGATCCGCAAGTGGTTCAGCTTCCGCAAGCGCAAGCCAGACGTGGAACGACAGACCCCGTTGAATGACATCCTGCCCCCGACCTGGCCTGCCCGGTGGACCGTTGATCTGCTTGACCTCATCAACGCGCTCGGGCTCCTCGTAGCCCTCGAACCCCGACAGGCCCGGCTGCTGGATGCAGTGAGCAGCGGCCCGCTCATCAGCACGGACGACCTACGGGGCGAGGGCATCCTGCCCGTACCTGCCTACGCAACTAAGGAACCGAAACCGCCGCGGAAGTCTCGACGCGCCCCCGGCCCTGGTCAGGAGAGCCTCGACTTCTCGGACTGACACCCGTCCGGCCTGAGTGCCTGACGCCCGCAACATCAACGGAATATTTGCACGACGACGCCCCGCCGCAGCCAGCGGGGCGTCGTTGTATCAGGTCCCCGTCTACGCAGGACCCCCGCCGGAGCGATCCGACGGGAATCCTCACCTGTCACGACAGCCCCTATGAGCGGGGTCCTGGCTGTAGCTGTCCGACCAGGTGGAAGACGTCCCGGGCCGCGTAGCCTTTGAAGCGACGGACGATTTCGCGACGGGTCTTACCCTCCTTGATCCGGCGCTCGTAATAGTCCGGAGTGCGCGGGTCGACCCGCAGGCGGATGAACACGATGCGGTGGAGCGCGGCATTGGCCTGACGGTCGCCACCACGGTTGAGGCGACGCAACTGCCGGCGTCCCCAGGAACGCTCGACAGGACTGACCCCGAATTAAGCGGTGAAGGACGCCCTGCACGCTCCTCCTGACAGTGTCACCCGGGCTGGGCACGGGGAACGCGCTGGTGCTGATCCTGCTGATGCAGCTCGGGTGTTGGCGGTGACGGGGCTGCTGAATCTGCGGCCGCCCCGGGTGGTCGACTGAGACGCGGATGCTCGGCCGAGAGCTGAGCGGGACCGGCCACGCCCGGTACGGCAGCAGGGCCCGGACCGCGCGTCGCAGTCCGGTGTCGTCGCTCGTCTGCCCGGCGCCCTCGGCTGCGCCTGCCTTCTCGCGCATCTTGCGCATCAGCTCCGCCTTCTGGTCGGCTGCACCCTGGCGGTCGAGGTTGCGGTGCGGACCGTTGTTCTGCCGTTCTGAAGTTCCCCCCGCGAACTGGACAGCGGGTGTTTACGCTGCCGGGACGAGGTTCTGCCTGAGCAAGGATCTCGTTTCGAGCGGGGTGACGTACCCGTAGTCGGGGTGCCGACGGAGCCGGCTGCGGTTGTACTCGACCTCGACGTAGCGGAAAACGTCGGCCCGGGCGGCCTCGCGGGTCTCCCACATGGTCGTCCCGATCTCCGCTTTCAGGATGGCGAACCAGCTTTCCGCGGCGGCATTATCGTAACAAGAGCCGACGCGCCCCATCGACTGCCTCATGCGCAACTTGCGTATTTCGCTGCGGAATTCGTCACTCGTGTACTCGCTGCCGCGATCCGTATGCATGACGCAACCGTGCTCCAGGCCGCCACGCCCGGCCGCCATCCGCAAGGCGGCGACCGGCAGCTCGGCGCGGTGGTGGTCGGCCATCGCCCAGCCGACCACCTCCCGCGTCGCGAGATCGATACAGGTCGCCAGATACAACTTCCCTTCCAGCGTGCCGAGTTCAGTCATGTCGCCGACGAGCCGCATCCCGGGCCGGGGCGCGGTGAAGTCCCGGCCGATCAGGTCGGGCGCGAACACCGCCCGCTTCGCCTGCCGGGTCAGGCCCCGCCGCCGGCGGCGGGTGATCCCGACGACCCGGTGCCTGCGCATCAGCCGCTCGATCTTCTTGGAGTTCACCACCCGCCCGGCCCGCCGCAGGGCGGCGTGGATCCGCGGGGCCCCGTAGGCACCGCGAGATCCGGCGTGAAGCACCCGGATCTCGCCCACCAGCGCCTCCTCCGCCCGCTCCCGCACCGTCCGGGCCGGCCGTGACGCCCTGTGCGCGTAGTAGGTGGAACGGGGCACTCCCAGCACACGGCACAGAAACGCAACGCTTTGACCTGCAGGATTACCCTCCGACGCCTTCTCCGCATCGATGAAACGACACCGTGCCGCGGTGTCTACCTCATCTTGTCCTGAGCGAAGAAGGCGGTCGCTTTTCCCAGAACCTCGATCGTGGCCTCCTGCTCGCGAACCTTCCGCCGCAGCCGGACCAACTCCTCACGCTCCGCAGTGGTCAAAGCCCCGGCGGGCCCCTCACCGCGGTCGACCTTCGCCTGCTTCACCCACCCGCGCAGCCCTTCCGGACTCACGCCCAGATCCCGCGCGACCTCGGTGACCGTCTTCTCCGAGGACAACGCCAAGGCGACCGCGTCCCGCTTGAACTCGGCCGTGTACCGCTTGCTCATGTTGCTCTTGTTACTCACTACTTGTGACTGCTTCCTCCGGGACCATCCGTCCCAGTATCAAGCTGTCCGGCCGGCAGGGGGAACCTCATTCGGCCCGGGACAGCGTCTTGCGCTGGCCGCCGCCCATGCCCACAGGGTTGTTGATGTTCTTGCTCACGGTCACGAGTTCTCCCGGCAATGATTTGGGGGACGGGCGGCGAGGCACTTGCCGTCCACCGCGATCGCCCGGCGCCTGCGGCGCACCGGATCGGCCTGTGCGGCAGCCTGGTAGGCCCGGCGCTGTTCGCGCTCGGGGCCGCCGTCGGGCATCAGCGGCGCGGGAGTCGCGCGCTCGTCGGGAAGCAGGGATGTCAGGCAGGCGAATCCGGCCGCGCTGAGCTCGGCGGGATCGAGGCGTGACAGCACGCTGCGCAGGGGCTTCTCACTCGGCGCCCGGTAGCGGCCCAGGAGCGGGTGGTAGGGCAGGCCGAAGGCGGCCAGTTCCTCGGGGGCCGCCCGCCAGCACCACTCCGCCGCCGCGGTGATCGAATCGTGTCCCGCGGGCGTCCTCACGCAGACCACCAGGGCCAGCAGGGAAGAGAGCCGGTAGCGCACCCCGCTGGCTCCGCGTGGATCGGTGAGCGATTCGAACTCGACGGCCAGACTGCGGACTTGGTCCCGCGCGGCGCCCTCACGCAGGACTTGCAGACGGGGTGCGCGGGAAACGGGAACAGGCATGAGGGATGATAGCGGGACGAGCACGGCACCTTCGTGGATCTTGAAGCGTAGAGAATTCCATGATCCACAGGGGTCGTGTTCGACTGTGGCCGGGGCTCGCGGCCGACATCAACCGACCAAGTTCAGACGAACCGGGCAAACTATCAGGGCCCTGGGTCAACCCCAGGGCCTGCTTCATCTCGCGGTAGTCGTGCTCGATGCGCCAGTGGAGCTTGGCAAGCTGCCTCAAGGAGCAATCCAGACTATGCGGCATTCGGGGATTGCCCCGATGCGCTGTTCAAAGGGTGCGAGGCACACGAGTGTGTGCTGACCTGGTGGGGGGAGGTCACTTGGCGCAATCCGATGTCTGCTCGCCAACTACCCAGACGGCGGGCGCGAAGGAGGGTTCGTGAGCAGGTCAGATGTGATAGAGGCAGATGTCAGCTTCTTCGGTGAAGATATACCAAGAGACATGAGTCAGCATCTCCTCGATACGTTGTCGGCGTTGGGCGTCCATACCCCTACCCCTCGCCCAAATGTGCGCAGTATCGAGCTGTTGTTAATTCTTGTAATTCTCCCGCTGCAGGCGTTTCTCAGCAGCATGGGCGAAGATGCCTACCGAGCACTTCGGCAAGCAATTGAGGATCTTTTCCAAGCGTCCGGTGCCGGAGGTCGCAAAGCGGCGTTCCAGGACAGGGAAACGGAGCTGCGGGTACTCCTGGAGCCGGGTCTTCCCGAAGAAGCGTATGAGCAACTCCACAGTCTGGATCTGTCACGCTTCGGGTCCGGAACTTTGAGCTTCAACCATGGCTCGAAGTGCTGGCTCTGGCACCCAGACGCTGGCGAGACTGCAGGTGGCTGAGGTCATCCATCCCGATCGCCAGAGCCTTGCGGTCCGGGTTCGATGGTGAGCAGCGTCAACCCTGCCCAGTACCCAGGAGTCCTTCCAAGCTCCCAATCGGGAGAATCGTCGTGCTGCGCAGCGACGACGTAGCCTCTCTGCGCGTTACGCAAGGCGTGAACGGGTGGCACGCCGGCAGCCAGTTGCTGGTAATAGGCGGCAAGAATAGTTCCCGTGGCCTTGTCTGGGACCGGGTAGAGCGCAGTCGTGAGCGAGGTAGCGCCGCGAGTGAGGGCCACAGTAGGCAGTCCAATCGGCTCCTCGCCTGGGCCGGACGACACGCGCGTTGACCAGCAGGCTCCGATCACTAGACGCGACGGAAGGCTGAGGCCGAGGAGGCGGGCTGCGGACAGTTTGTGGGGTGGATCGCGCTGGAGTTCGATGCTGTGCGCCAGTCCGAGTTCCGCGTCCCCGTGTACGGACAGAACTCCAAGTTGGTAACGGTCGCCGTTGCGTAGCTTAGTCACCAGCTGTTGGGGGTCGGTTTCTACATCTAGTTGGCTCCCGTAGTCGTGGGCGAGCTGGTCGCGTTCGGCTTGCGCGTCTGGTCTGGTTATGTATGCCAGGGCTCGTGCCGGCCCTCGGCCGTCTTTTTGTGGTTTCCTCAACGGCGGGGTTTCGGGCAGCATCCGCAAAGCAGGCAGCAAGGTTAGGGCAGCGAGATCCAGCAGGCAGCGCCCGCTAACGTCAAGGGTGGCGAATGGTAGCCCCCAAAGTTCCCCGCTAGGCACGATCAGCAGGGTTGGCGGTTCTCCTTCCGTGTTCCGGCTCACGTCGCTCAAGAGCGTGCGCAGCCCTACGGGCAGCAGACACTCGCCCAGCTCACGGCGCCAGCGATGTCCGGTGTCTTCTAGTAGACGCCAACCGGCTAGGTGTGCGTCTCTCGGACTCGTCAGGTCGGTCAGCCAGTTGACCTGCTCCGCGGTTAGCTTCTTCTCTTCGATGACTGGCGATTCGGTGGGTTCCGGAGGTACCCACACGGAGTACAGGAGCCGGCCGCCAGACTCCTGGCTGTATGGAAAGAGTCTGAGCAGTAGCGCATGGACGTTTCCATGCAGACGCCCCCGCAAGCTGTCGGCGGCAATCGGCTCAGCCGTGAAGGCGCGCTGGAACGCGCTGCCCACGGCCGTAGCCAGTTCCCTGTGGAGTTGTGCGATCCGCTCGTCGAGTTCCTCCTGGGCCTCCTTACGGGCGCGCAGCAGTCTCGGGTTGATGACAGGCTCGTCAGCGATGGGCCGCGGGTCCAACAGTGCCCCCTTGCGGGAGTGCAGCTCGTCCAGATCGTGTAGCAGGGCTCGTACCGGTTCTGGCGCGTCACCGTAAGTGCCGCGGGAGTGCAAAAGTTGCGCCACCGCCTCTCCCCGGCCGATCTCTGCAAGTTCTAGGCCAGCCCATCCATCACCAAGGCTTGCGGCCTGCGACAGAGCTACCTGGTCCCAGTCCGCGGATTCGGCGAGGATGCGCGCCCGGTCGGCCGAACTGCCTACTCGCAGTCGCACTCTTTCCCGTGTGCGGATAGCTGCCATCATGTGCTTGAGCGCCGTCGCTAGCTCCCAGGGCGAGTCCGCTACTAGCGCATTCGACAGGACCACATGGGCCTTGGCTGCACCGAGATCATCCCCCGCCTCCACTGCCAGCTCGAGGGCCTTCTGAGCATGATCGCGGGCGGAAGGATATTCCTGGCGTAGGCGAGCGAGGTCGCCGAGCATCAAGTGTGCCTTGCTCTGCTCCGGCGTATCCCCAGCACTCCTAGCAAGCGACAGAGCCTGTTCCAGGTGTTCTCGCGCCTGCGGGACGTCCACCCGCTGGTAGTACAGCTCCGCAAGAAGGTGGTGGGCGTTGCCCTGACCCACCCTATGGTGGACAGCCTCGGCCAGCTCCAGTGCCCGCTGCACATGGTCTTCAAACACGCTGGGGGCACCCTGGACCCGGGCTATCTCGCCGAGCATCGCATGGTCGTGGGCTTGTTCGAACACGTCCTCGGCGGCCTCGGCCAGCTGCAACGCCCGCTGCACTTGCTCTCGCGCCTGGGTCAGGTCACCAGACTCATGCCCGGCCAGCTCACCCAGCTTGTGTTGGGCTCGACTCTGCTGCAATACATCACCCGTAGCCTCGGCCAGCTCCAACGCCCGCTCCGCATGCTGCCGTGCCCGGGATAGATCCCCCCATTCATGCCCCGAAATCAATGCCAGCAGGTCGTGAGCATCGGCCTGCATCCCACGACTTCCGGCGGTCTCGGCCAGTTCCAACGCCTTTTCAGCAAGCCGTTGTCCCTCTGCAAGATCTCCCCGTTCCCTGGCCAACGTCCCTACAACACAGTGGGCTTGGCTCAGGAATCTAAGTGACTCCTCAGGCTCCAGCTCGTCGTTGGCCGCCTCGGCCAGGTTCAATGCCTGATCAGCAAACTGTTGCGCCTCGTCCAGCTCACCGTCGTCCCGCGACAGCTGAGCCGCGAAAAGGTAAGAGTCCCCTCGCCCGAGCACGCTATCCGCAGCCTCCGCCAACTCAATCGATCGCCGCGCATGCTGCTTGGCCTTCACAAGATTGCCTTGGCGCCGCGCGAGTCCGCCGAGGAGTAGCTCGGCCCCGCCTAGTAGCAGCGGATTTTCCGTCAACTCCAGCACCTGCTCGACGTGGCATCTTGCCTCCGCTAGCTTTCCCTGGTCGACTGCGAGCATGCCGATGAACCAGTTCGCGGCAGCTTGCTGATCCACGTCCTCGGCCATCGCGCTCAAGCGGAGCACTTGACCCCAGTGCTGCTGTGCCTGTGCTAGGTCGCCCCGGGCCTGGGCCAGGCCGGCGAGCAACGTCTCAGCTCGTGTCTGCGCCTCGGAATCCCCAGCAATTTCAGCAAAGTGCCCCATCCGTTCCATGTGCAACTGGGCCTGCTCTTGGTCTCCTTGCATCATGGCTAGCCCACCCACCTGCATGTGGGCGTAGCTACGGAGTATGAAGTTTGTGTCCTCCTCTTCCTCCAGACGTTGCAGGGCAGCAGTCGAGGCCAGCCATCCGACATCGAGATTGCCAGCAGTCACAAGCTCCGTGGCAAACTCAAGCAACGCACGGGCTTGAGCCTGAGGTGGTCCTGACCTATCCCTCTGCAGCCTCTCTAGCCGAGCGCGATCCTCGCCGTACTCAGCGCCAGCCCCTTCTGGGGAGCCTGCATTTGTCATAATTCACTCCACCGCGTCGCCGCAGCTCGGCGACGCCATCCGATGGCCCGCGGTCGTCACCGGTGTGTCGGAATTAGCCCTCACACCACCGAGCTGATCTACGCCACCGCGATTGTGTGCGAAACCTCTGTAACCAAAGATTCAGCAGCTTCACCCCCAAATCATCAGTACTCCCAGGATCTGCCCACGTGCTCTCCGCCGCATCTTGGTGAAGTAGCACGCTCCCCGCGCGGTGAACGGGGTTTGGTGATCCAAAAGGCTCGGACACCGCGATCAGCCGCTCCGTCATCACCCGACAGGATCGCTAACGCAACGAGGCCGCACCCTGCCGACGATCCGGGTAAAGACTCGGAAAGTTGCAGGGCGTCCACTAGTGTGTTGGTCTGGATAAAGGGGATGAGCTCGCCTCTTCAGGCGGTCACTAGTAATTAGATTGCATTCCTGATTACTGCGAGGTGGGACGCGATGTCAACGCAACCCGACCCAAGCGATGAAGAGTTCGCCCGTCAAATGGCTGAAGTGGTGGGTACTTTCATGCAGCCGCTGTTTGATGGGATCAACAGCTTCATGAGAGCCACGACCGACCAAGCTGCCATGCGAGTTCTCAAACAGAACCCGGAGCTGCTCACCGAGCAGGCTCGTGGAATAATCAGAAAAGGCATTGAGGACGCCCGCAGCCAGGGCGAGATTACCGAGGCCGACAATATGGAGAGGCGGCTACGCCTACTGGAAAGCCAGGTGTAGGTGCGAAACCAGTACTCAGCGTCTGCTGCCATGCTCTCGACGACAGCACCTATGAGCGGGGTCCTGGCTGTAGCTGTCCGACCAGGTGGAAGACGTCCCGGGCCGCGTAGTGTTTGAGGCGACGGACGATTTCGCGACGGGCCTTACCCTCCTTGATCCGGCGCTCGTAATAGTCCGGAGTGCGCGGGTCGACCCGCAGGCGGATGAACACGATGCGGTGGAGCGCGGCATTGGCCTGACGGTCGCCACCACGGTTGAGGCGACGCAACTGCCAGCGTCCCCAGGAACGCTCGACAGGACGGCGAAGGACGCCTCACTGTCCAGGCGTTGTGGTCCCCCACCGTGATCAGCAAAGCGACGGCCGTGTCCGGACCGATCCCCACCACGTCGAGCAGCTGCGGGGCATGACACTTGACGAGCCGGATCAGACGAGTGTCCACGCTCCCGGATCTGCTCGGAGAGCTGGCCGATCCGGCACGCCAGCAGGCCCAGCGTGAGTGAGCAAGCCCTAGCCGGCGCCCCACATGACGGCGACCGTAATGGTCAGGATCGTCTACACCGGCAGGAGCTTAATCTGACTTGGACAGTGGGACCTGTCTAGTCCAGTTCCAAGTCAGGCTCCAACGTGGAGGTAGGCGGCCCACAGGAAGGGGGTCTGGGTCCGGTCGTATTGGCCGGAGAGGTCGTGGCCGTCGCGTACCCCGCGTACAGACTGGTGCAGCGCGTAGGCGGCTCGGCTGACGTCGAGGGTGCCCTCATCGGTCGTGAGGTTGGTGTAGAAGGCGTCGGCGATATTGACGGCGATCTGGTCGTCGATCTCCCACAGGGTGCCGACGACGTGGGGGAATCCGGCGAGCTGGAAGGCGGCGGTCAGATGGATGGCTTCGTCGATGAGCTCGGGGTATGGATTGCTGCCGTGTGGCAGGCCGAGAGGCGCGCCAGTTGGACGTTGTCGAGACGGACAGGGGCCAAGCTGGCCACGGTGAGCGGATCACTGGCATGGTCGTGCAACAGCAGCAGGCTCTTCGACGGGTCGGCGCGGTCGCTCGCGCCATGGCAGGCGAAGTGTGCGATTTGGCATGTGGGCAGGGACTCTAGGACGTTGGCCTTGGTCGGTAGAGGACGTTGAGCGTCGGTGAGATTGCTGTCGGCCGGGCGGGTTCGCGAAGGAGCATGTGGTTGGGTAGGCGGTCGCCCAGCATGGCGACCTCGGCGCCGACGTGGTCTAGCCAACCGTGATCGGGAAGTCCGGGGGTGGTGGGCATCGCGACGATCAGGGCTTGAGTGCGGCTCCTTGGCCCGGGAGGGTGCCGTCGGGTGTAGCGGAGTGCGCGCACGGTGGGGGTGTAGGAGGAAACTACCCGGTCCATGACAGTGCGCCGCCTTGGATCGCTGGCGCTGTCGGTGTGGTAGCCGACGGCATGGAGGGGCAGTTGGCCCAGGAGGCCGCCCGGTGCCCACCACACCCGCGGTGATCGAGGGCACGATGCCTCGGTCGCGGACCTGGTCATGGTAGGTGGCGTGGTCGTAGCCCAGGTCGGCGAACAGCGCGTCGGGCTTGCGGCGCGGACGGCCCACCCGGCCGCGGACCGGCGGAATCGCATCGAGCAGGGGCAGCAACTGGGTGACATCGTTGCGGTTGCCGCCGGTCAACAGGACCGCGAGCGGTGTGGGGATCGGTGGATACCGTTCTGACCAGGTTGCCACTCGTGACCGGCATTGACGGACAGCCGCATGACCCGCCCTACCTATGAGCGTCACGGCCGACAGCCCTTTCCTGGGGTGGAACCCAGCCACACCGACTCGCTGGCAGGCTGCAGCCTGTTCACTCGCGACGCCGAGCCCGGACTCGCCCATCGGCGGGGCAGGCATCGCCTCAGACACCTCCAGAGGCGTTCGGTGACGTCGACGGTTTTGCGGACGTGCGTGACGTTGAAACCGTCGTCCGTCACCTTCTACGACAGCATCGGCGACGTCACCTGTGCGGACATCGGCAACGGCTCCTTCACATCACCGTGAGACCAGACACGTGGCTGGACCCATGGTGACCGCAGCGCAGTCCATCAGGGGCGGCAGGACGGCCGGACGCTGAGCAGTTCGGTCCTCAACACGGGCGTGCCGTCGACAGGCTCCGGGTCCTGCGTAGTTGGCTCGATTCCGCCAGCAGCGACCTTGTCGAGCGTCTTCAGGCCCGCGGCACCGACCGTGCCGAACACCGTGTAGTTCGGTCGCAGCGCGGAGTCGCCGTAGACGACGAAGAACTGCGAACCGTTCGTGTTCGGCCCGGCGTTGGCCATCGCCAGCAGACCACGCCCGTAAAGGCGACGGGTGCCGGTCGGATCGCTCGGTGCCGGCGGCAGGTCCACCGGCAGCTCGTCCTTGTACTCGTAGCCCGGCCCACCCTCGCCGGTGCCGGTCGGGTCGCCACACTGCAGGACCTTCAGCGTCGGATACGCCGTCAGCCGATGGCACACCGTACGGTCGAAGAACCGGTGCCGCGCCAGGTGCACGAAGCTCTGGACCGTGCACGGCGCCTTCGCCCGGTCCAGACGCAGCGGGAGCGGGCCCTGGCTGGTCCGGACAGCCATACCGACCGCGCCATGACTGAGGGTGTGCCGCGGGTCGGGCGGCAGGGGAACCGGCCGCGCCGCCGGCTCGTCCGGGGTCTGGGTGTACTGGCAAGGACCGTGCGTTGTTCGCGGCGGGGCATTGTGGGCGGAGGCAGTGGTGCTGCCCGCGGACACGACCAACGCTGCTGCCGCCGATGCGGTCATGAGAGCTCGTTTCATCCTGCGCACCCTCCAAAAGATCGCCAGATTTCGGAGCGGTTGCAGCCTAAAGCGGGGCCTGGCAGGCGAGAACCCGCCCGCAAGCCACATCCGCCTCCCAGCCTTCGGCCCGCGGCAGGCCATTACGTTCGGGTGCGGCACAGCGCCGGCCGACCGATCAGGGCGTCCGCCCCGTGTACGACGGATGCTCCCCGAACCCGGTCGAGCGGCCTCCCCAGTCCACGCAGAGGCCCCCACCGAACGCTGCCGTGCACATGAGGTGATCTCACCGGGGTGCCGCTATCGAGACCGACGGTGCCGCTGCCGTCATCTCGGGGCACTCCGGGGGAAGGCATCGCCGGTCGGCCAGCGTTCCGGCAGATCGAGAGCGGTGTGGACGGAGCGAATCGCGGGCTGGCGCTTGACCTGGATCCCAGCCAGTTGCGCGGTTGCCCAGGTAGGGAAGATGGGGGCAGGAAGCGAGGCGGGGTCCGGGCTTTGCCAGAGAACGGGAGTGTTTTTCGTCCAGGTCCAAGGTGCTGGGTTGTTCACGACGAGCACGCCGCTGACACGGCTGTGGGCATGGTCGTAGGTGGCAGTCCAGTAACCATCGGGCTTTCGGCTGAAGGTCGAACCGCTGTCGTAGGCGAACTCAACCGTACTCCCGTACAGCGCTCTCTCGATGTCCTCATCTTCGGGGAAGTCGGCTGCATGGCCTAGCGCCACGATGAATGGCAGCTCCAGGTCACCATACTTCCCGCCCTTGTGTGTGACGGCGTGGAGCACTCGCTCCGACCCGTCCTCGACCGCCCATGCCGAGGGGTAGACGCCGATTGTCCTGCTGGATGGATTGCCACGTTTGCCTGGGCTGCGGGGGATCGCTTGAAACGTGAGGCACCAGCCAGCCTCTTGCCAAGTGTGACTGGGAAGCGGCACCTTGCGCTCGTGGTCTGCGATGACCTGGTCGGGGTCCAAGCTTTCAAGCCACCGCGTCAGCCCGGACTTCAATCGTCTCTGCGGCGGCGTTGCCGTACCGGCGCTGTGCAGTTCGCACGATACGAAGAAGTTCGGACTCGGCAAGCGATCGATGGCATCGCTCAACTGCGGTGGGAGCGGGTAAGACCCTGCGTCGCGCTTCTGAGCCTTCCAGATCGCCTCGACGACGAACTGCTCGTTGTCGCGAGTAACCAGGAAGTCGGGCTTGTAGCCACCTGTTCCCGTCTGCCGCTCAACCTCCACGCTGCAACCGGAACCGAGCAACATCTGGTGCAGGTACAGCTCCCACAGCGCAGAGTAGACGTTCGTGTCGGAGTTTCGGTCCCGCAGTCGGCTGAGCAGGCCGGGCTGAGCCTGGTCAGGGAATCGCGACCACCATTCGTTGATCACATTCCGAACCTGGTCCCAGAACGGGCCGGCGACCCTCTCGAAGAACTCGGCCTGTGGCTCGGCCGCCCGCTTCGGCGCCGCATCCGTCCGATCCCGGCTCACGTATACACCCATGACAGACGATCGTAGGTCGCTCCGCGAGCCATTCTCATTCCATTTCCACTCCGTCCCAACGACCGCAGGGCTCAACCGAGTCAACCGTTCTCACACCTTCCAGGCCCCTGTTGAAGTGGCCGACCCGAGGAAGCCCACCGGCCGGTTTGGTCTCCAACGGGAGCGCAGGTGCGAGATACGCGAGGCTGGGACCAAGACCGGTCGGCGGGGGGGATCGCTGGAGCGCTCAGCCTTCGATGTGATAGCGGCTCTGGGATACGACGGCTTGGCGGATCTTGGTGGTGAAGACGGCGGTACGTGCGATCCAGTCCACCCCGCCGGCCTTGTTACGACTCAGGACGCTCTTGAAGTTCTGCTCCAGCGTGCCTGTCATTCGGAACATCAAGCGGGGCAGGCATCGCCTCAGACACCTCCAGAAGCGTTCAAATTTGCAGAGGCGAAGGCTATGACCTGTTGCTCGCCAAGAGCCCCGGCCGCATCTACCGCAGGCGCGTGTGTCATCACTACGCCCTCGCGTCAAGTGCTCGTTGGGGGACAACCCGGGGGGTGCGGTGCCACCGCCGGAGCTGCAGCACACCCGCTCGGAAGCGCCCTCCGGCCGCGTCTGCAGGGGCTTGCCGTCGAACGCCTCTCTCACGGGCGCTGTCACACGTCTGTCACCAACTACGCCGACTCCCCCGGACAGCGATGCTCTGACCTGCCACTACGCACCCGCCCTGGACTGACGTGGACGCCCGAAGACGGTCTCTACAACCTGTGCCAGGTGGTACCCAGTGAGGGAGCCAGGATCAGCACCGGAGCGTCTTCCGGACCGTCAAAGCGGTATTGCAGGGGTGCGGCAGTCGTCTCACTCACTCGACTCACGCTCTCACATCTCACGTTTTCTCACGGCGTCGGGTGGGAACGCTGCGCAGTCCCTCCCACGTTGTGGCGGTGGCGCGAAGATCCTCGACACTCCCTCCACATGCCGTTTTCCGGCGTCAGGCATCGTACAGAGGCATCCCGCGCGGCCCGGGACCTCCCGGAGATCCCGCTCCTGAGGCCCGTCGGTGCGGTATCTTCCGGCGGCTCACACCGCGATCACACCGCGCATCGCTCCGGGGCTCACAGCTCGTCCGAGGCGCCGAGGCCGGTGAGGGCGCCCACCGGGTCCGGGTCGGGGGTGCCGCGTGGCCACCAGTCGTCGTGGCCCGGTTCCGACTCGTAGGCGTACCACAAGCCGTCGCGGCCGAAGCGGAGCTGGACGTGGCCGCGCGGGTGGGTGAGGTGGTTGCGGCGGGGGCGGAAGGCGGGGAGGTCGGCGGCCAGGAGGAGGGGGCGGGCCCGGTCGAAGCGGCCGGCCGGCGGGTCCCAGGTCTCCTCCAGGACGGTGAGTCCGTCCGGCCCGCCCTGCCGCCAGGCGGCCACCGCGCGCGCCAGCTCGGACGGGGTGCGGCCGGCGGCCAGCGCGAGCGAGGCGTACAGGGCGCGGGTGGTGGCGGTGAGCCCGGAGCCGGGGCGGGACGCGGCGAGACGGACGGCGTCCTGCCAGAGGGTCAGTTCGCCGATCTCGTCATGACCGGTGGTCAGCAGGGCGTGGGCGCGGGCGGCGGCGTCGGTCGCGAGGTGGTCCAGCGCGAAGGAGTCGGGGCCGTTCGGCGCGGACGGGTACGCCGGGGGCTGCTCGGGGTGCGGGGGCCCGGGCAACGGGGCCGGGAGGGGCGGGAGTCGACGTTCGGCGAGGGCTTCGACGGCCCGTACGCCCGGCAGCGGTTCCGGTTGCTGCTCCTGTGCGGCGCGGGCGGCACGGGTGGCGTTACGGCGGGACAGCTCGTCGAGCACTTCGCGTTCGCCGCGACCGCGCAGCAGGAGCAGCACGAACGGGTCGGCGTCGAGCAGCCGCGCCGTCTGGTAGCAGAGGGCGGCGGCATGCTTGCAGGGGCGACCGTGGTCGGGGCAACTGCAGTGCGGGTCGAGGTCGCCGGGACCGGGCAGCAGCGGCACCCCGCAGTCGGCCAGGGACTCGGGCATCTCCTTGTCGAGCAGCGCGGCGATGTGCCCGGGGCGCTCGACGGCGGCGTCCAGGAAACGCTCCCAGTCCTCCTCCCCGAGGGTGCGCAGCCGCACCTGCACGCGGTACGGGCGGGGACGGCTGCCCTGCACGTACGCCAGGACGAGCCCGGGGGTGACCGTGATCGCGTCCACGTGCCCCTGCTCGGCGTAACCCCGGCCGCGGACCAGGCGCTTGGGGTCCAGGGCACCCTCTTCGAGCGCGCTGACCCAGGCGTTGCCCCACCAGGTCTCGGCGAAGGCTCCGCCGGTGCGAGGGGGGAAAGCGGGGAGGGCAGGGAGAACGGGGAGAGCGGGGAAGGTGCGGCGGTGGTCGCCGTCCCGGGAGGGGGCTGCCATGGAGCGGGGGGTGGGGGGCGCGTTGTACCGGTCGGGCTCGGGCTCGGGCTCGGGCTCGGGCTCCATCTGCGGACCGGGGTCCGGCTCTGTCTCCGGCGCGAGCTCGGGCTCCTGCTCGGGCGTCTCCTCCGGTGGCATCCGGAATGCGTCCGCGAGCAACTCCCTTACGACACGGGCTCGTTCATCGGCGACGTGGTCACGTGTACGGCCGGGGCGCCGGGCTTCGGAGGGGTGGGCATCGGTGCGGGGGCGGGGGCCGCTGCGTACGGGCTCCCGTCCCGCCTGTTCCCTGGGCTCGGTCTCGGCGGAGCCCTGTCGCGTTTGCGCGCGTGCCGCGCGCAGGGCCTCGCGGGCGATGTCCCCGGGGCGCGAGCCGGTCGGGGCGGGCGGAGCGGTCGGGGTGCCCGGCTTGTCGGCTGGTGGGACGGCATCCGCCGGTGGAACGGGGGCCGCTGCGGGGACGGGGACGGCGTCGGCTGCCGAGGTGCCCTCTTCGGGAGCGGGGGCCGCTGCGGGAGCCGGGGCCGGCGGGCGCCGCAGGGCCGCGCGGGCCGCGTCGGCGGGCCGGGGGGCAGGGTCTCCGGGGTGCTGTGACGACTCCCGCGCCTGCTGTTCCTGCCGCCGTTCCCGAGCCGCGCGCAGCGCACGGCGGGCCTCGTCGGCCGGCCTGATGCCCTGCTCCTGGTGCGCCGCAGCCTCAGCCGCTGCCGCTGCCGTGAAAACCTCGGCCCCGGCCCCGATCTCGCCCTTCTCCGGCTCTCCCATCACGTCTCCCTCCGCAGCCTGACCAGGTCGGACAGGTCGCGGTCCGTCAGTTCCGTGAGGGCCGACTCGCCGGAGCCGAGGATCGCGTCGGCGAGGGCGCGCTTGGCCTGAAGCATCTCGGCGATGCGGTCCTCGACCGTGCCCTCGGTGATGAGGCGGTGGACCTGGACCGGCTGGGTCTGGCCGATGCGGTAGGCGCGGTCGGTGGCCTGTTCCTCGACCGCCGGGTTCCACCAGCGGTCGAAGTGGACGACATGGCCCGCGCGCGTGAGGTTGAGGCCGGTGCCGGCGGCCTTCAGGGAGAGGACCAGGACCGGGGTCTCGCCGCTCTGGAAGCGGTCCACCATCCGCTCCCGCTCGGGTACCGGCGTGCCGCCGTGCAGGAGGTCGAGCGGGACCGCGCGGGCCGTGAGGTGGGCGGCGATCAGGCGGGCCATGCCGACGTACTGCGTGAAGACGAGGGCCGAGCCGTCCTCGGCGAGCAGGGTGTCCAGCAGCTCGTCCAGGAGGGCGAGTTTCCCGGAGCGTGCGGCCAGGGCGTCGCCGACCGAGGCGGTCTCCTCCTTGAGGTACAGGGCCGGGTGGTCGCAGATCTGCTTCAGCGCGCCCAGCAGCTTCAGCACCAGGCCGCGCCGGGCGATGCCGTCGGCCGTCTCGATGGCCAGCAGGGACTCCCGCACCACCGCCTCGTACAGCGCGGCCTGTTCCCGGGTGAGCGGGACCGGGTGGTCGGTCTCCGTCTTGGGCGGCAGCTCGGGCACGATGCCGGGGTCTGACTTCTTGCGGCGCAGGAGGAAGGGGCGCACCAGGCGGGCGAGGCGCTCCACCGCCTGGTCGTCCTCGCCGTTCTCCACCGCGCGCGCGTGGCGGGCGCGGAAGGACTTCAGGGGGCCGAGGAGTCCCGGTGTCGTCCAGTCGAGCAGGGCCCAGAGCTCGGAGAGGTTGTTCTCGACGGGGGTGCCGGTGAGGGCCACGCGCGCGGGCGTCGGGATCGTGCGCAGCGCCTTCGCCGTCGCCGAGTAGGGGTTCTTCACGTGCTGCGCCTCGTCCGCGACGACCATGCCCCAGGACTGGTCGGCCAGTGCCGGGGCCACCGAGCGCATGGTGCCGTACGTGGTCAGGACGAAGCCGCCGGTCAGGTCCGCCAGGCTGCGGTCGGCGCCGTGGAAGCGGCGGACGGGGACGCCGGGCGCGAAGCGGGTGATCTCGCGCTGCCAGTTGCCCAGCAGGGAGGCCGGGCAGACCACCAGGGTCGGTTCGGTGCGGGCCCGCTTCAGGTGCAGGGCGATGACGGTGATCGTCTTGCCGAGGCCCATGTCGTCGGCGAGGCAGCCGCCGAGGCCGAGGGAGGTCATGAGGTCCAGCCAGGCCAGGCCGCGCAGTTGGTAGTCGCGGAGGGTGGCGTGCAGGCCGGCGGGCGGCTGCGCGGGCCGCACCCCGGCGGTGAGCCGGTCGCGCAGTGCGGCCAGGGCGCCGACGGGGACCGCCGCCACGGTCTCGCCGTCGACCTCCGCGGTGCCCGAGAGGGCGACGGACAGGGCGTCGACCGGGTCCAGCAGGCCCAGTTCGCGTTTGCGGGCCTTGCGCACGAGCGCCGGGTCGACCAGGACCCACTGGTCGCGGAGCCGGACCACCGGGCGGTGGGCCTCCGCCAGTGCGTCCATCTCGGCCTCGCTGAGCGGGTCGCCGCCGAGCGCCAACTGCCAGCGGAACTGGAGCAGTTCCTCGCTCTCGAAGAAGCCGGTGCCGTCCGTCGCCGAGCCCGGCGCGGGCCGGACCACGGCGGCCGCGCTGAGGTCCTGCGCCAGGTCCCTCGGCCAGTGCACGGCGACCCCGGCCGCGGCGAGCCGGGTGGCCGCCACGCCGAGCAGGTCGCCCAGTTCGTCCTCGGAGAGGGCCAGGACGTCCGGTGCGTCCTGTTCGGCGATCCGGGCGAGCGGTGGCCAGACGCGGGCCGCGCGCCGCACGGCGAGGGCGGCGTCCACGCGTGCGCGTGCCCCGAAGGCGGCGTCGGCCCCGCCCGCCCACAGGGTCGCCGCGTCGGTCACCAGGGTCGGGTCCGCGAGGCTGTGCACCTGGACGATCGCGGCTCCCGCGCTGCGCCCCCGCCCGCCGTCGTCGTCGGAGACGTCGAACATGTCGTACGCGGACAGGTCGAGACGGAGCGAGATCCGCACGCCCGCGTCCATGCCGGCCGCGACCTCGGCGGCCCAGTCGTGCGCGCCGGGCAGCCGCTGGGGCCGGCGGTCCGCGAAGGGCCTCCCGCACGCGTGGGGCGCGGCCGGGGTGCGGGGCAGGGTGTCCGCGACGGCGTCCAGGAAGGACCGCATCAGGGCCTCCGGCTTCGGCAGCCGGAGCGGGCCGGGGCCGGTCAGCGGCACCGCGTGACCCTCGTACGGGAGCGCGGCGGCGACCGCGCGCAGGTGGGCGATGTCCTCCGGGTCCAGCGGCCCCGCCCGCCAGGCGTCGTGCCCGGTGGGTGTCAGGCCGGGCAGCAGGCGGCCGCGGGCGGTGAGCCGCAGCGCGTGCAGCGCGGCGGCTCCCCAGCAGGCGGTGGCCGGGTGGGCGGCGGGGTCGCGGCGCGCGCGCACGAGCAGCGGGAGCGCCTTGTCGAGCGGCAGGGAGAGGGCGGGGGCCTGTTTACGGCGGATCGAGGAGCCGTGCCGCCGGACGACGCTGAGCTCCGTGACTTCAGCATCATGTACGGCGTGTTCCGCGTCCGCCGTGAGGGTCGGCGGGCCGTCCGACGGGTCCCAGAAGGCGACGCGGCCCTCGCGCGGGAGGGCCGCGGGCAGGAAGACGGCGGCGAGCCGCACGGAGACGAAGCCGGTTCCGGATCCGGCGACGGAACCCGGGCCGGATCCCGAGCCGGGCTTGGCCGAAGCCGTCTCGCCGATCATGGCGCTCATACCTTGTGTCCACCTCCCGCCCGCATGTCGGATCAGTCGTCTTCGACTCTACGGGCGGGGTCTGACATTGATGCCGATGCTCCGGTCCGGTCCGGTCCGGTCAGGGCACGGTGCGCGAGACGACGTAGACGAAGGGGTAGATCGCGTTGCCGGTGTTCACCACGACGTCCAGCGTCGGGTCGGGGTTCTCCTGCGCGCGGACGATGCCGAAGTCGTCGCCGGGGCGGGAGCCGGGGCCCGTGAACTTCCAGCCGGTGATCTGCTGGTCGCGGGCGCTGATGGCGATGTCGCCCCTCTTCAGGTCGGCCCGGCTGACGCCGATGTCCGCGAGGAACTGGTCGAGGCCGGCCTGTGTGGTCTGGAACTGCACGTAGAGGCGGCTGGTCTTCCAGTTGTTCGTCTCGTAGTAGGCGACCTGGTTGGAAGGGTGCGGGATCGGCACCTGGTACAGGCGGCGCTGGACCTTCGACGGCCAGGCCGCGGTCAGACCGGTCGCCGAGTACTTCGCTTCCTTGTCCTTGCCGCTGTCGCGGCTCTGGTTGGCGGAGATCACCAGGTAGCCGGCCGGGACACCGATCAGCAGCACGATGATCAGCAGGGTGAGCGCTCTGCGGCGGATCACATGGCGGCGGTCCTCCGGCGGGCGGGGCGGCTCCTCGGGGGACGCGGCCTGGTGGGGCAGCGATGCTGTCATGCGATGTCCCAGGTGGTACGGGTGGTACGGGGTGGTGCGGCGGTCATGCAGTGTCTCAGGTCGTGCGGGGTGACGCGGCCGTCATGCCGTGTCCTGGGTGCGGCGCGCCGCGTCGGTGAACCGTTCGAAGCGCTCGTAGCGCTCCACGCGGCGGCGCTTGGCGCGCCGGAAGCGGCGGGCGACCAGCCGGGCCAGGTCGGCGGCGCCGACCATGCCGGCGTCCGGGCCGAGCTGGGCGCGGACGATCCGGGCCTCGGGGCGGTAGCCGCGGCCGGTGAGCTGGCGCTTGAACGCGTCCCGCGCGGGGGCGATCAGCAGGTCGTCGGCGGCCGAGACGCCGCCGCCGATCACGAAGCAGGACGGGTCGAGGGCGGCGGCCAGGTTGGCGATGCCGACGCCGAGCCACTGGCCGATGTCCTGGAGCAGCTCGATGCACATGGCGTCGCCCTCGCGGGCCAGCTCGGTGATCATCGGGCCGGTGATGTCGCCGATGTTGCCCTTGACGTGCTCGATGATCCCGTAGGCCACCGGAGAGTCGGCGGCGGCCATCTCGCGCGCCTCCCTGACCAGCGCGTTGCCCGAGCTGTACTGCTCCCAGCAGCCGCGGTTGCCGCACGGGCAGCGGTGGCCGCCGGGCACGACCTGCATATGGCCGAACTCGCCGGCGACGCCGTACTTGCCGCGCTTGACCTGGCCGTCCTCCAGGATCGCGCCGCCGATGCCGGTGCCGAGCGTGATCATGACGAGGTGGTCCTCGCCGCGGCCCGCGCCGAACCGCCACTCCGCCCAGGCGGCGGTGTTGGCGTCGTTGTCGACGAGGACGGGCACCGCCAGGCGGCCGGAGAGACGGTCCCTGAGGGGCTCGTTGCGCCAGGACAGGTGGGGCGCGAACAGGACGCGGTTGCGGTCCGCGTCGACCCACCCCGCCGCGCCGACGCCGACCGCGTGCACGTCGTGGCGGTCGGACAGGTCCAGGACCAGCTCGACGATCGTGTCCTCCACGACCTTCGGGCTCTTGGACTTGTCCGGGGTCTCCGTGCGGACCTTCTCCAGGATGTTGCCGTCGGCGTCGACGACGCCCGCCATCACCTTCGTGCCGCCGATGTCGATGCCGACGGTCGGTACCCGGGGCGCGGTGAGGTGCGAGCGGCGCTCCCTCGTGCCCACGGTGCGGAGTGCGGGGGCGCGGCGGGAACCGATGGGGGCGCTGAAGTTGCCGTAGGTGCTCATCGTCGCCGATTCTGCCTCACCGTCACGCCGGGTGCCGAGCGGGGCGGCGAGGGGGCTGCGCCGGCATCGCCGCCCGCGGACTCGTCGGGGCTGGTCGCGCCCACGCGGCGGAGCCGCACATCGGATTCGGCCGCGCGCCCCTTGTCTCCGTTGCAGCTTGTGGCGCAGATCATCCGGCGTGATCTCGTCAGGCGTGCGGGCCGTGGTCGGCGGTCCTCAGGGGCGTACGAGTAGCTGGAACTCGAAGGAGTAGCGGGTCGGCCGGTAGATGTGGTCGCCGAACTCCACCGCCCGGCCGGTGTCGTCGAAGGTCGTACGCTGCATGGTCAGCAGCGGGGCGCCCTCGTGCTCGGCGAGCCGCTCGGCCTCGGCGGGGGTGGCGGCGCGGGCGCCGATGGACTGGCGGGCGCTGTGCAGGGTGATCCCGGCGGTCCGCATCAGGCGGTACAGGCCGGTGGCCTGGAGCTGGCCGGTGTGCACGTCGAGCAGGCCGGAGGGGAGGTGGTTGCACAGGTACGCCATCGGCTCCCCGTGCGCCAGCCGCAGCCGCTCCACCCGGTGGACGTCGCTGCCCTCGGGCACCGCGAGCGCCGCCGCGACCTCGGCGGACGCCGGGACCATGATGTTGACCAGGACCGTGGTCGCCGGACGCTGCCCGGCCGCCTCCAGGTCGTCGTACAGGCTGCTGAGCTCCAGCGGGCGCTTGACCTGGCTGTGCACGACCTGCGTGCCCACGCCTCGGCGGCGGACGAGGAGGCCCTTGTCGACGAGCGACTGGATCGCCTGGCGGACGGTCGGCCGGGACAGGCCGAGGCGACCCGCGAGCTCGATCTCGTTGCCCAGGAGGCTGCCGGGGGTGAGCAGGCCGTGCTCGATAGCGGCCTCCAACTGCTGGGCCAGCTGGAAGTACAACGGCACCGGAGAGCTTCGGTCCACACGGAGTTCGAGCTGCACGGTAGGGTCCACTTCTGGTTTCGGCACGGGCCGAGCGTAGCTCTGCGGCCGGGTGACGGGAAGTTGTGTAGTTCGATTGTCCGGACATACGCATTGACAGCATGTGCCCCTCGACCCCACTTTGGATTCATGCGCATCGGGGTCATCGGGACGGGCCGCATAGGCACCATTCATGCGAACACACTCAGCCGTCACCGCGAGGTCGGATCCCTCATCCTGACGGACGCGGACCATGCGCGGGCCCAGGAGCTCGCGTACCGGCTGGGTGAGACGGCTGCCCCGGGGGTGGACGAGATCTTCCGCTGGGGCGTGGACGCCGTGGTGATCACGACGGCGACCTCGGCCCACGCCGAACTGATCGGTCGGGCAGCACGCTCGGGGCTTCCGGTCTTCTGCGAGAAGCCGATCGCCCTGGATCTGGCGGGGACCTTACAGGCGATCGCCGAGGTCGAGACCGCCGGAACGATCCTTCAGATGGGTTTCCAGCGCCGCTTCGACGCGGGGTACGCGGGGGCCCGGAAGGCGGTGCGTTCGGGGCGGCTCGGGCGGCTGCACACCGTACGGGCACTGACGTCCGACGAGTCGGCGCCGCCGGCCGCGTGGCTGTCGGCGTCCGGCGGGATCTACCGGGACGCGCTCATCCACGACTTCGACTGCCTGCGCTGGGTCACCGGGCGCGAGGTGACGGACGTGTACGCGGCCGGGTCCGACGCCGGGCCCGCGATGTTCCGCGAGGCGGGGGACGTCGACACGGCCGCCGCCGTCCTCACCCTCGACGACGGCACGCTCGCCACGGCGACGGCGACGCGGCTGAACGGCGCGGGGTACGACGTCCGCATGGAGCTGGCCGGGGAGCTCGACCAGATCGTCGTCGGCCTGGACGACCGCACGCCGATCGCGTCCACCGAGCCCACCGGTCCGCCGGCCGCGGACAAGCCGTGGACCGGGTTCCTGGAGCGCTTCGAACCCGCGTACGAGGCGGAACTGATCGCGTTCGTGGACGTCGTACGCGGCGAACGCCCCAACCCCTGCAACGGCCACGAGGCCCTCCAGGCCCTACGCATCGCGGAGGCCTGCGAGCGGTCCCGCCGGGAGCGCCGGGCGGTGTGGCTCGCGGAGATCCCGGAGACGTCGGGGGGCGGGTGAGCGCGTCCGCGGGGTGCGGGCGGGCGTGTGTGTTCCCACTCCCCCGACGCGCAGACGCGCCGGCTAGTGCCCGTCCCCCGTCCCGTCCTCCAGGAGCCCCGCGTCGTACGCCAACAGGGCGATCTGCACCCGGTTGTTGAGGTCGAGCTTGGCCAGGATCCGGGAGACGTGGGCCTTGACGGTGGCGACGCTCATGAACAGGTCGGCGGCGATGTCCGCGTTGGACAGTCCCCGGCCGACGGCGACGGCCAGGAGGAAGCAGCAGAAGTCGACGACCCGGTCGCGTGCGGTGCGCCGGTGCGGCCGGCCGGGCCGCTCGGTGTCGGGGTCGAGCCCCGCGACCACGGCGGACGGCAGCAGCCACCGGTGGCGGGTGAACCCGGACGCCGGCCGTGCCGTGTCGTCAACGGCGTCAGCGGTGTCCACGGCGGCCATGGCCTCCGCCTCTGCCCCCGCCTCGTCGTCTGCCCTCATGGTCGGCAAATCCACGCAGCGAAGGGCCGCGTCACCTCCCTGTGGACGGGATCCCCTACCGAAGGGTGCCGACGATCGACCGAAGTCGTGCCGCCGGCTACTTTCGGCGCTGCCGGACCGGTGGACCGGAGCCTTCCGTCGGACGGGTCTCGCCCGGCGGCCGATGGCCCGTGGGAGGTTCGCGGGGCGAGGCTCTGGTCATGAAGCAACTGCTGGAAGTGCTCGGTTTTCTCGCGCTGGTGCAGGGTGTGCTGGGCCTGGTGCACGAGTTCAGCGACTGGCACGTGGGCCTCGTGCAGCGGATCGGCCTCCTCGACGGCTACGAGGTCTACGCCGGCGTCGCGCTCATCGCCCGGGCGTTCGCCCTGTTCGCCGCCGCGGAGAGCCGGAAGAAGTCCGGCTGAGGCGGAGAGCCGGAGGCCCGACTGAGTGGGGGGAGTCGGACCTCCGGCCGGTCGCGCCGTTCCTGGACGGCCTCGCCGTCCCCGGCGGTCGACCGTGATCGCCCGACGGCTCAGCAGCCGTAGTCGACCAGGTCGAACGTGGCGTAGTGGTCCGCCGTGTAGTAGTCCTCGTCGGTCTTCTTGCCGGTCACGATGCGGCGCGCTCCGCGCGTCGACGACCCGGGGGTCTTCACCGTGTACTCGTGGTAGTAACCGGTCGACTTCGAGGGCAGCACGCCCTCCCGGTTCTGGAAGACCACCCCGTCCTGGGAGTACGGGAACGGGCCGCCCTGCTCGATCAGCTCGAGCGTGTCGTACGCCTGGGAGGGCAGATCGCCGTAGCAGATGCTGCCGACCGCGGCGTGCGCCGTCGTGGCGGAGACGGTGCCGCCGACGAGCAGGGCGGAGAGGATGGCGGCCGAGGCGCCTATGCGGGTGATGCGTGGGGGGAATCTCATGCCCTCATGATGACGCGCGTAGAGCGTGGCATGTCAATGACAACTCCGAGGATTTTCCCGGCAAGTCCGTTGAGTTTTCGGGAAGTTAACCTGCGGCTAGCCGTTGTCCGGGAGTTCGTACGAGCCGTAGCGCGGACGGCCCTGGAGGTCGTACGTCTGGACGGAGACGCCCGCGGCGGTGATCAGGCCGCCGGTGTGCCGGAACGCGGTGGGCAGGGCGCCCTCGGCGAAGAGCCGGAGGCCGGAGCCGAGCACGACCGGGAACGTCAGCAGGTGAACGGTGTCCACGAGGTCCTGCGCGAACAGCGACCGGGCCAGGGCGCCGCTGCCGTGGACCTGGAGCTCGCCTCCGGTGCGCTCCTTGAGGGCGGTGACCCGGTGACGTACGTGAACGGCGAGGAGGCGGCCGAGGACGTCGTAGGGGCCGTCCAGGCGCTCGGGCGGCGGGCGGCGGCGCTGCGCGCGGACGCGGCGGACCCCGCGGAGGCGGCCGGAGCGGTGGACCGTACGGTGCGGGCGCTGGGCGGGCTCGACGTGCTGGTGAACAACGCGGGCGTCGGCGTCCTCGGTCCGCTGGCGGAGCTCGCCCTCTCCGACGTCGACCGGGTGCTGGCCGTCAACGTGCGCGGGGTGTTCCTGGCCTCGCAGGCGGCGGCCGGGCGGATGCCGGACGGCTGCGGCCGGATCATCACGATCGGCACCTGCATGACCCAGCGGGTGCCCGGTCCCGGCGGGACGCTGTACGCGATGAGCAAGTCGGCCCTGGTGGGACTGACCAAGGCCCTGGCCAGGGAGCTGGGCCCGCGCGGGATCACGGCGAACCTCGTCCACCCCGGCCCGATCGACACGGACATGAACCCGGCGGACGGCCCGTACGCGGCCGGTCAGACGACGATGACCGCGCTGGGCCGCTTCGGGACGGCGCAGGAGGTGGCGGCGACGGTCGCGCATCTGGCGGGGGCCGCCTACGTCACGGGCGCCGAGTTCGCCGTGGACGGCGGACACGCGGCGTGAGTGCGGGTGAACCACGTGAACACCCCGTTCCCGCCCGGGTGTTCACGTGGCCACGTGGTTCACGGTGGTGGAGGTTCGGGTCAGCCGCCCAGTTCCTGGTGGCGGGCGGTCAGGGCCGCCGTGCCCGTGTCCGTGAGGGAGCCGAACAGGCGCAGGCGGGAGATGCCGCCGTCGGGATAGATGTCCACGCGCGCGTGCGTGCCGACGGCCGGGGCCGGCAGGACGAAGCGGTGGTTGGTGTCGGGCTGGAGGCGGGTGCGCGGGAGGATCTCCGTCCACTCGCCGCTCTCGCCGTCCTTGACCGAGACCGTGGCCCAGCCGGCGCTGTTGCCCTTCAGGTACGCCGTGTCGATCTCCAGGGCACGGATCTGCGCCTGGGCCGCCAGGCGGTAGCGGATCCAGTCGTGGCCCTGGTCGCGGCGGCGGCGGGTCTCCCAGCCGTCGTCCATCTTGCGGGAGCGGCCCGGCTGGATGGTGTTGGAGGCCGGGGAGTAGAAGAGGTTGGAGGCGTCCTCGGCCCGGCCGCCGTTCTCCAGGGCGACGACGTCGAAGGTGCCGAGCGCCGCCAGCCACGCGGGGTCGGGGACGACCTCGCCGTACACGCGCAGGCGGGCGATGCCGCCGTCGGGGTGCTGGTTGACCCGCAGGTGTGTGAAGCGCTGCTCCGCCGACACGGAGAACCCGTTCGCCGCGTGGCCGCCGACGGCCGTGCGCGGGACCAGCGTCGTCCACTTCACGTCGTCGCCGAGCAGTTCCCCGGGGGACGGGGAGCCCGCCACCGAGGTGCCTTCGACGGACACCGCCTGCGGGTAGTTGCCGCGGAAGTGGGCCGTGTCGACGACGATGCCGCGGATCACGCCGGGCGTGCCGAGGCGGACCAGCGCCCAGTCGTGGTCCTCGGCGGTCGGCCAGGGGTGGTCGTCGGACGCACCGCGGCGGCGGCGGGTCTCCCAGCCGTCCATGATCTTGCCCTTGTGCCCGAAGCGCTCGGGGTCGAACTCGGCAGGCCCCGGCACCAGCAGGTTCTCGCGCTCGGCGAAGAACTCGTCGTTGGCGGCGATGACGCCAGCGCCGAGCTGCCGGTCGGCGAGGTCGGTGTACTGGGTGAAGGGGAAGTCGGCGGTGCGGTAGTCCGCGTACGGGTCGCCGCCGCCGTAGGGGTTCGCGTCGCCGGTGAAGCTCTCTATCGCCGTCACGGTGATCAGGTCTGCCTTTCGGGGGTCGGCCGGTGCGGGTGCAGGTGCGGGGAGTCGTAGTACGTACGGGGCACGGGGTGCGGGCGCCCCCGTGACTCAGGGGGTGCGGGTGAGGAGTCGGCCCTTCGGCTCGGTGAACTCGCCGTCGGCGACGATCCGTTCGCCGCGCAGCCAGGTGGACTTCACGACGCCGGACAGGGTCTTGCCGGCGTACGCCGTGACGCGGTTGCGGTGCTGGAGGGCGGCCGGGTCGACGGTGAAGGTCTCGTCGGGGGCGAGGACGGCGAAGTCGGCGTCGCGGCCCACCTCGATCGCGCCCTTGCGGGTGAGGCCGGCGACGGCTGCGGTGCGCGCGGACATCCACCGGACGACGTCCTCCAGGCCGTGGCCGCGCCGGCGCGCCTCGGTCCAGACCGCCGCCAGGCTCAGCTGAAGACCCGAGATGCCGCCCCACGCGGTGGCGAAGTCGTCGGTCTTCAGGTCGGCCGTGGACGGGGAGTGGTCGGTGACCACGCAGTCGATGGTGCCGTCCGCGAGGGCCTGCCACAGCAGGTCCTGGTTGGCGGACTCGCGGATGGGCGGGCAGCACTTGAACTCGCTGGCGCCGTCGGGGACTTCCTCGGCGGTGAGGGTCAGGTAGTGCGGGCAGGTCTCGACCGTGACGCGGACGCCCTCCGCCTTGGCGGCTGCGATCAGCGGCAGCGCGTCGCTGGAGGAGAGGTGCAGGACGTGCACGCGCGCGTGGAGGCGTCCGGCCTCGGCGATGAGGTGCGCGATGGCGGTGTCCTCGGCGTCGCGGGGACGGGAGGCCAGGAAGTCGGCGTACCTGGGGCCGCCCTGCTGCGGGGCGGCGGCCAGGTGGTGCGGGTCCTCGGCGTGGACGATCAGCAGGCCGTCGAAGGCGGCGATCTCGGCGAGCGACCGGGCGAGTCCGTCCTCGTCGAGGTGCGGGAACTCGTCCACGCCCGACGGGGAGAGGAAGGCCTTGAAGCCGAAGACGCCGGTGTCGTGCAGCGGGCGCAGGTCCTTGACGTTGTCGGGCAGCGCGCCGCCCCAGAAGCCGACGTCGATGTGCGCCTTGTCGGCGGCGACCCGCTGCTTGACGCGGAGGTGCTCGACCGTGGTGGTCGGCGGGAGGGAGTTGAGGGGCATGTCGACGAGGGTGGTGATGCCGCCGGCCGCCGCCGCGCGCGTGGCGGTCCAGAAGCCCTCCCAGTGGGTGCGGCCGGGGTCGTTGACGTGCACGTGCGTGTCGACCAGGCCGGGCAGCAGGACGTCGTCGCCGAAGTCCTCCAGCCGGGCGCCCTCGGGGACGGGGGCGTCGTACGGCAGGACGGCCGTGATCTCGCCGCCCGCGACGGCGACCGCGGCGGGCCGCGTCCCTTCGGGAGTGATGACGCGCGTCGAGCGCAGCACCAGTTCAGCGTCGGACACCCGGACCCCTCTCGTCTTCCGTCAGAAACTTCCACGTAACGGAATTCAACGTTCTGTTGAAGAAGTCTTCACTCCCGCCTTCATGCCGTCAAGGGCACACTTTCCACAGTGCACCCACCGCCGCCACTCTGGACGTTTCCATAAAGCGGAATTAGTATTCCGACAAGCAGAACGTAGCTAGGCACAAGCGAGGAGTCAACCGACCGGCGGGTAGGCTTCAGCTCTTCCCGCCTGTTTCGAAAGGAACGCGCCGTGCCGACGTCCAGCGCCAGCACCACCGACTCCGCCGCCAAGTCCGCCGGCGGAGGGGTCCAGTCCCTCGAGCGCGCCTTCGATCTGCTGGAGCGGATGGCGGACGCGGGAGGCGAGGTGGGCCTCAGCGAGCTCTCCGCGAGCAGCGGACTGCCGCTGCCCACCATCCACCGTCTGATGCGCACCCTGGTGGCCTGCGGTTACGTCCGTCAGCAGACCAACCGCCGCTATGCGCTGGGCCCGCGGCTGATCCGGCTCGGCGAGTCCGCGTCCCGGCTGCTGGGCACCTGGGCCCGCCCCTACCTGGCCCGCCTGGTCGAGGAGACCGGCGAGACGGCGAACATGGCGCTGCTCGACGGCGACGAGATCGTGTACGTGGCGCAGGTGCCGTCCAAGCACTCGATGCGGATGTTCACCGAGGTCGGGCGCCGGGTCCTGCCGCACTCCACGGGCGTAGGCAAGGCGCTGCTGGCGGGCTTCCCGGACGGCGAGGTGCGCGCCCTGCTCGCCCGCACCGGCATGCCCGCCGCCACCGAGAAGACGATCACCACCCCCGACGGTTTCCTCGCGGCGCTCGCGGACGTGCGCCAGGCCGGGTTCGCGGTCGACGACAACGAGCAGGAGATCGGCGTCCGCTGCCTGGCGGTGACCGTGCCGGACTCCCCCACCGCCGCGGCCATCTCCATCTCCGGCCCGGCGGGCCGCGTCACGGAGTCGGCCATCGAGAGGATCGTGCCGGTGCTGCAACAGGTGGCGGTGGAACTGTCAGAGGCGCTGACAAGCTCGGGACCGGCGGCCTAGAAGCCGCCGGGGCGGCGGCCACGAGTCGGGGCGCGACATCCGAGTACGCCCCGCACTCCCCGCCCGCCTCGCCCCGTCACGGCTCAGCGACGTGGTGTGTCCCCGAACAGTTCCACGGCGTCGCGTACGTCCGACAGGCCCCGGTTCAGTGCGCTCACCGAGCCGATCGCGCCCGCGATCAGGAGCAGGGAACGGCGTAACCGGCGGATCTCCGGGACGCCGTGGGTCGCCATCGCGGCGAGCGCGGCGAGTTCGTCCTCGGCGATGACCCGGTCGGGGAACTCGGCCGGGTGCGCGGCGAGTTCGCGGCGCAGCCGGGACACCGCGGTCCGCAGTCGCGCCACCTTCGGATCCTCGTCGCTGCCGGTCACTGCTCTCTGCCCCAAGCTCCGCAACACAGCTCTCCCCCCTCGCACACGCGCACGCGCGCGTGGTCCCGCCCCGCGTCCCCATGGCGCCGGCGGGCGCCGGAGGACGCGCGGGTCAGTAAACGCCACCCGATGCCGGGTGCGCCACCACGCGGACGAAAATTCGGCCCCGGGAAAGCGTGTGGTCGACGCCGCGTCAGGTATGCAGGACGCATGACGCAAAAGGAAGACCCTGCCGGCGGCCCGGCCGGCGGATCGGCCGGCGATTCGGCCGGCGATTCGGCCGGCGATTCGGCCGGCGATTCGACCGGCGACCAGGTGGTCGGCCTGCTGCTGGCCGCGGGCGGGGGCCGGCGGCTCGGCGGGCGGCCCAAGGCGCTGCTCGAACACCGGGGGCGGCCCCTGGTGGAGCACGCGGTCGGGGTGCTGCGTGCGGCGGGCTGCACGCGCGTGCACGTGGTCCTCGGGGCCGCCGCCGGCACCGTACGGGAGCGGGCGCGGCTGGAAGGGTGCGTGATCGTGCCGAATCCGGAGTGGGCGCAGGGCATGGGCACGTCGCTGCGGGCCGGGCTCGCCTCGCTCGCCGGGACGGGGGCGCGGGCCGCGCTCGTCTCGCTCGTCGACCAGCCCGGCATCGGGCCGGACGCGGTGGCCCGGGTACGCGCCGCCTACGAGGACGAGTCCTCGCTCGTCTCCGCCGCCTACGACGGCGTACGCGGCCACCCCGTGCTGTTCGGGGCCGCCCACTGGGCGGGCGTCGCGGCGACCGCGACCGGCGACCGGGGGGCGCGTGCCTACCTGAAGGAACACGAGGCGGCGATCATGCTCGTGGAGTGCGGGGACGTCGCCCGGCCGTTCGACATCGACACCCCCGGAGATCTCGTCCACCTCGAGTCGGGATCTCGTCAACCTTGAGTGAGGAGCCTGGCACTGAGCGCCACCTTGCCTCGACCCGGAGAATCTTGATATCAACAAACCATTGAACTTCCACGATGAGGAAACTAGTATCCACTGTTCAGAAGGACCCGGCCCGTCCGGGGACCTGCTCGCCCTACCCCGGTTCGACTGGCACCTGGTGCCACCGCTGAAGGAAGTGACCGTTCATGTCCGCACCAGCGCCGTCCCCGCTGACCATCGTCGACGCCGAGCCCCTGCCGCGGCAGGAGGAGGTCCTCACCGAGGCGGCGCTCGCCTTCGTGGCCGAGCTGCACCGGCGGTTCACGCCGCGCCGTGACGAGCTCCTCGCCCGCCGCGCGGAGCGCCGCGCCGAGATCGCCCGCACCTCCACGCTCGACTTCCTCCCGGAGACCGCCGCGATCCGCGCGGACGACTCCTGGCGGGTGGCCCCCTCCCCCGCGGCCCTGAACGACCGCCGGGTCGAGATCACCGGTCCGACCGACCGCAAGATGACGATCAACGCGCTCAACTCGGGCGCCCGGATCTGGCTCGCGGACTTCGAGGACGCCTCCGCGCCGACCTGGGAGAACGTCGTCCTCGGTCAGATCAACCTGGCCGACGCGTACACCCGCAACATCGACTTCACCGACCCGAGGTCGGGCAAGTCGTACGCGCTGAAGGACGACAGCGAGCTCGCCACGGTCGTCATGCGCCCGCGTGGCTGGCACCTCAACGAGCGGCACCTCGTCGACGCCGACGGCAGCCAGGTCCCCGGCGGCTTCGTCGACTTCGGCCTGTACTTCTTCCACAACGCCCAGCGCCTGCTCGACCTCGGCAAGGGCCCGTACTTCTACCTCCCGAAGACGGAGTCGCACCTCGAAGCACGCCTGTGGAACGACGTGTTCGTCTTCGCGCAGGACTACGTCGGCATCCCGCAGGGCACGGTCCGCGCCACCGTCCTGATCGAGACGATCACGGCCGCGTACGAGATGGACGAGATCCTCTACGAACTCCGCGACCACGCCTCGGGGTTGAACGCCGGCCGCTGGGACTACCTGTTCTCCATCGTCAAGAACTTCCGTGACGGCGGCGCCAAGTTCGTCCTCCCGGACCGCAACGCGGTGACGATGACCGCCCCGTTCATGCGCGCGTACACCGAACTCCTCGTCCGCACCTGCCACAAGCGCGGCGCGCACGCGATCGGCGGCATGGCGGCCTTCATCCCGTCCCGCCGGGACGCCGAGGTCAACAAGGTCGCCTTCGAGAAGGTCCGCGCCGACAAGGACCGCGAGGCCGGCGACGGTTTCGACGGCTCCTGGGTCGCCCACCCCGACCTGGTCCCGATCGCCCTGGAGTCCTTCGACAAGGTCCTCGGCGACAAGCCGAACCAGAAGGACCGGCTGCGCGAGGACGTCCACGTCGAGGCGGGCGAACTGATCGCGATCGACTCGCTGAAGGCCGCGCCGACGTACGCCGGTCTCGTCAACGCCGTGCAGGTCGGCGTCCGTTACATCGAGGCCTGGCTGCGCGGCCTCGGCGCGGTCGCCATCTTCAACCTCATGGAGGACGCGGCCACCGCCGAGATCTCCCGCTCGCAGATCTGGCAGTGGATCAACGCCGGCGTCGAGTTCGAGCACGACGGACAGACGGTCAAGGCGACGCCCGAGCTGGCCCGCGAGGTCGCCGCCGAGGAACTGGCGAACATCCGCGCCGAACTCGGCGAGGAGGCCTTCGCCTCCGGCCACTGGCAGCAGGCCCACGACCTGCTCCTGGAGGTCGCCCTCGACGACGACTACGCGGACTTCCTGACACTGCCCGCGTACGAGCAGCTCAAGGGCTGAGCATCAGGCACTGAGCAGTAGCGCTTGAACATCAACGGCTGAGCGTCAAGACGCAGGCTGGTCCGAGTGGCCCAGGGACTTTCCCGGGGCCACTCGGTCGCGTACGAGCCTCTTCACCGCCGTCGGCTCCGGGAAACCCTGTTCCCGGCGGTCCCAGACGACCTCGTCGTTCACGCGGACGACGAAGACACCGCCCTTGCCGGGCTTCAGGGACAGTTCCGTCAGCTCGGTCTCGAAGGTCGTCAGGAGCTCCTGCGCCAGCCAGGCCGCGCGGGGCAGCCAGCGGCACTGGGTGCAGTACTCGATCTGCACGACCTGCGTGTTCTGCGCGTCCTCCGCGTCCTGCGCGTCCTCCGCGTCCTGCGCGTCCTCCGCGTCCTGCGCGTCCTGCGCGTCCTGCGCGTTCTCGGTCATCCGAGGTGCACCGACCAATCCTGTTCAGCCGCCGGTCTGCCGTGCAGGTCGGGGACCCGCTTGAGCCAGTTCGGGCGGCCCTGCTGCGTCCTCGCCGCGCGCTGGGCCTCCTCGGCGGCGAGTTCCTCCCGGGTGGGAAAGTCGGTGGGCAGCCAGGCCGCAGAGGCCCGCACGCGCGCGTGGAGATAGTCGACGTACGCCTTCCGGACGTCGTCCGGGCCGGCGAAGCCCTCCTCGCCGGCCAGCCAGGCGTCCGGGACGACGCCCGCGATCTCCCGCAGGAGTTCGAGCGTCACCCGGGGAGCCAGCTCCGCGTCGGCCGCCCGCACGTCGGGCGTGCAGTGGCCGAGCGCGTGATGCCGGAAGTCGTACGCCTTCGCGGGGTCGGAGCCGTCCCAGCGGTGGTGGAAGACGAGGGCCGCGCCGTGGTCGATCAGCCACAGGCGCGCGGGCGCGATGCCGAGCGTCGGCCAGACCATGAGGTTGGAGCTGTGGACCGTACGGTCGACGTTGACGGTGAGGGCGTCGAGCCAGACGATGCGGCCCGCCTCCAGGGGGTCGACCGGGAAGCTCTTGGCGACCTCCGGGGTGAAGTCCCGCGCGCCCGGCAGGTGGTCCATGCCCAGATTGAGGCCCGCGCTCGCGCCGTGCAGGTCCCGCACCTCCTGGTGGGGCTCGCCGTCGGCGATCGCCGGGTCGAAGTGCACGAGCACCAGCTCGGGGAACCTGAGGCCGAGGGCGCGGGCCAGCTCGCCCACGATCACCTCGGCGACCAGCGCCTTGCGGCCCTGCGCGGAGCCGGTGAACTTCACGACGTAGGTGCCCAGGTCGTCGGCCTCGACGACTCCGGGGACGGAGCCGCCGGACCTCAGCGGGGTCACGTATCGAACAGCAGTCACATCGCGCAGCACGCCGGTCAGGGTATGCCAGCGGCCCCGGCCAGGGGATTGGGCAACGGCAGGTAGCGGGCGTCCGCCCCGTCCGCGCCCGTCCAGCGCAGCAGCAGGTTGGTCTTGCCGGGCAGGGTGGGCGCGGTGAGCAGGGCGGCGGCCTCGGGGAGGTCGTGGCGGGCCAGTTCGCGGCGCACGGCGGGCCAGGGATCGAGGCCGGGGTGGTGCTCGGCGAGGGCCGCGGCGACCTCGCAGAGGTGGTTCACGACCAGGCAGTACACCAGTCGCTCCCAGCCGGCCGCCCGCGTCACGTCCGGCAGCAGCTTCACGCCCTCGGCGTCCCGGAACAGGGCCTGCACGGGGGTGCCGTCGGCGTCGACGGCGACCAGGGTGTTCTGCAGATGCGCCTCCAGGACGACGCCGTGGTCGGCGAAGGCGTACAGCGCCGGCGGGACGACGACGGCGAGGTACGCCTCCCACCAGGCCGCCGGGTCAGCCGTCGCGGCCAGGGGGCTGCCGTCGAAGCCCTCCACGAGGCCCGCGGCGAGCAGCGGGCTCGTGCCGGGCAGCAGGCGGCCGTCCAGGCCGTCGCGGACCAGCGCGGCGAGCTCCTCGAAGGCGAAGGCGGCGGTGCGGTAGCCGCGGTCGCTCAGCCAGACCGCAGGGCCGCCGGGGGTCCCGCCAGGGGTCTCGCGAGCGCGGGCCTCGAAGGCGCGGGCCGCCGCCGCGTCCGTCCGGCGCAGCTTCAGCAGGTCGTGGCGCCACAGCCGGCGGATGTCGTTGGTGATGCGGACGTCGAGGCTGAACTTCAGGCACAGGTCCCGCTCGGGCGCGTACAGCGTGCGTACGGCGGCCGTCGGCCAGGCGTCGAAGTCGGTCGTGCCGAGCCGCAGCAGTCGGCCGTCGGCGAAGGCGGGCGCGAGCTGCGGGCCGGCCAGGTCGAGCTGCCAGGGGTGGGCGGGCAGCAGCCGGTAGCCGGGCGGGGCCTCGCCGAGCGCGTCCAGCGCGGAGGTGTCGCCCTCCTCGACGACCAGGTCCTCGCGCACCCCCAGCAGCGCCAGCGGGAAGCGGGCGTGCGCCTCCGGGGCGTACGGCAGCCAGCCTGCGGGCGGGCCCCCGCCACGCGCCTTGGGGGCGGGATGGTGGGGGTGGCCGGTGATCAGGGACTGCTCGGAGCGCAGGTAGGGAGAGGCCGGCGGAGTGGCACGCGCGCGTGCGGTGAGCAGCGCGGCGACCGCGTCCCGGCTGTCGGTCATCTCGGCGGGCAGTTCGTGGTTGGCCAGCCCGGTGCGCCGGCGCAGTTCGTCCGCGACCAGTGCGACGAGCGCGGGGTGGCCGAGGCGGTGCCAGGCGCCCGCCGTGTGCACCTCGGGTGCGGCGGGCCGCCGGGTGCCGCGTACGCGCAGCAGCAGGCCGCTGCCGGACAGGCGGTACACGACGAGTCGGCCGTCACCCCCCTGTGGGCCAGGCAGCGGTTCGGCGAGTTCCCGCAGTAGACAGTTGAGCAGCGGCGCGGCAGCGTAGCCGTCGGCGCGCTCGGCGATGCCGACGGCGGGTGCCGCGGCCCCGGCGGGCGGGCGTATGAGGTCCACGCGATCCACTGGCTCCCTGATTCCCTGGGTCCCTACGGTTCTTCGGGGCGGAGACGATCAGTATCGCTGTCGTCACGGCCCTCCGTGACGTCCGTACCCGTACCCCAGGAGCCCGCCCGTGCACCGTTCCCCCACCGCCGAGGCCGAGCTCGCCGCGGAACTGGAGGCCGTCCGCCCCGTTCTCGGCGCGCGGTACGCGGCCGCGCTGCCCGGGGCGCGGGCGGCCGTCCTGACCCGGCTGTGGCGAGCGCTCGTCCACGAGCCGCTGCCCTGGACCGAGCGCCGGGAGGAGTCGGGGGCGTCGAGGGGACCGGGGTCGGAGAGCTCGGTGCGGCTGCGCGACGGCCGTCGGCTGCACGGCCCGCGCGCGGACCCGTACGCGACCGCCGCCCATGTGACGGACGTACGGCTGGACGGGGTGGCGTACGACGATCCCGCGCGGCTGATGACGGAGCTGGCGGTACCGCACGGCGCGGCCTTCGCCGCCGAACTCGGCCACAGCGTCGCGTCGTTGGCACTGTCACGGGCCGGACAGGGGCCCGACGAGGCCTTGTTGAAGGCACCGCAGGGCTTGCAGGGCTCGCAGGAGTGGCCGGTGGCCGACTGGGAGTGGGAGCAGCGGGTCGTCGACGGGCATCCGTATCACCCCAACTGCCGTACGCGGCCCGGTTTCTCGGTGGCCGAGCAGTTGGCGTACGGGCCCGAGCACCGGCCGTCGGTGCGGCTGGGTCTGCTGCCGGTGCCGGCCGGTGAGTGCCTGGTGTCGGGCGAGTGGCCGGAGTGTCTGCGGGACGGGGGCCGGCTGCTGATCCCGGTGCACCCGTGGCAGGCGGCGCACGTGCTCAAGCGGTCCTGCGAGGAGGGCGTCGTGGCGCATCCGCTGATGTCGCTGCGTACGCTCGCGCTGCCGGGCGGGCCGCACGTCAAGACCGCGCTGAGCACCCGGCTGACGTCCTCGGTGCGGGACATCTCCGTCGGCTCCATCGCCGCCTCCGCGACCCTGTCGGCGTTCGCGGAGAGCCTGACGCCGCGTGCGGACGGCCTGCTGCACATGACCCGCACCCTGGGCGCGGCCACCGCCGACTCCCCCGACCTGGCGGCCGTGTTGCGCGAGTCGCCGCGCGCGTACGGGGCGCCGGGCGAGCACGTCGTCCCGGTGGCGGCCCTCGCCGGGACCGAACTGCCCAGCTCCACAGCCTGGTTGGCGCGGTTCGCACGCCTCGCGCTCACGGTCGGGCTGCGACTGCTGGAGCTGGGCGTGGCGTTGGAGGCGCACGGCCAGAACCTGCTGGTCGTGCTGTCGGCGTCGGGCGCGCCGCTGCGGCTGGTCTACCGGGACCTGGCCGACATCCGCGTCAGCCCGGCCCGGCTGGCCCGGCACGGCGTCCCACTGCCGGACGGCCTGCCCGCGCGGATCCTCACGGACGACGTGACGGCGCTGCGGCGCAAGCTGTTCGGCTCCCTCGTGGCGGGCGCGCTCGCGGCGACGGCCGGCAGCCGGCCGGCCCTGCGGACGGCCCTGGAGACGGCCGTACGGGACCTGCCGCGCACCCCGGACCTCGTGGCGCTGTGCGAGAACCCGCTGCCCACGAAGGCGCTGACGCTGATGCGGCTGTCGCCGGGGACGCCCGGCGACCAGTGGGCCCTGCTGCCCAACCCGCTGCGCGCGGACGCGGACTGACGGCGTTTTCGGTACCCCGGTATCGATACCGACTCCGTCTCCGTTTTGTGGCGGGACGCCTCTGATCAATAGGATCCGCCGATGATCAGAACACAACGGCTGGCGGCGGGCGTCTGCGCCCTGCTCGCCGCGCTCGCGGCCGGGATCGCGTTCCCGGCCGGGGCGGTCGCCGACGAGACCACCGCCACCGCGCCCAAGGTCGACCTGGTCCTCGACGTCAGCGGTTCGATGCGGACGAAGGACATGGACGGCGGGACGCGGATGGCCGCGGCCAAGCAGGCGTTCAACGAGGTGCTGGACGCGACCCCGGAGAACGTTCTCCTGGGCATCCGCACCCTGGGCGCCAACTACCCGGGCGACGACCAGAAGACGGGCTGCAAGGACACCGCGCAGCTCTACCCGGTCGGCCCGCTGGACCGGACCGAGGCGAAGACGGCGGTGGCGACCCTGTCGCCGACCGGCTGGACGCCGATCGGTCCGGCCCTGCTGAAGGCGGCCGGCGATCTCGACGGCGGTACCGGCTCCAAGCGCATCGTGCTGATCAGTGACGGCGAGGACACCTGCGCTCCGCTCGACCCGTGCGAGGTGGCCCGTGAGATCGCGGCCAAGGGCATCGGCCTGACCATCGACACCCTCGGCCTGGTGCCCAACGTCAAGATGCGCCAGCAGCTCAGCTGCATCGCCGAGGCGACCGGCGGCACCTACACGTCGGTGGAGCACACCGACGAACTCGCCGACCGCGTCAACCAGTTGGTCGACCGGGCCGCCGACCCCGTGGTGACGCCGGTGGCCACCGAGGGCGCGGCCTCCTGCGCCAAGGCGCCGACGCTGAAGTCCGGTCTGTACACCGACCGCGAGGAGTTCGGCCAGGAGCGCTGGTACCGGGTCGACGTCGAGCCGGGCCAGGAACTGCGGGCCTCGGTGAGCGTGTCGGCGGACCGGGCCATGAACCCCGACTACGGGGTGCTGCTGCGGGCGGTCACGGCGCACGGCCGGGAGATCGTGCGCGGCGAGGCGGCCGGCAACGGCCGTACCGACGTCATCTCGACCGGTCTGCGCTACCCGAAGGCGGAGAGTGACGACGACGAGGCTCCCCCAGAGGGGGCACCCCCAGCCGAGACGGTGTGCGTGCAGGTGACCAACTCCTACTCGGCGGCGGCCGGTGTGAAGACCACGCCGGGCATGCCGCTGGAACTGACCGTCGACGTGGTCGACGGCCCGTCGCAGGCGAGCGACGTGGCCTCCTTCGGCCTCGGCCGCGGCTGGTGGCTGCTGGGCGTCCTGGTGCTCGCGGGCTTCCTCGCGGGTGTGCTGTGGGGCTGGCTGTCACGCTGGCGGGTCGCGGTCTGGAGGACCAACTGATGCGTATCACACGTGCATTGAGCAGAACCCTGCCGACGCTGAGGCTGTCGCTGGGACTGTCGGTCGGCCTGCCGCTCGGACTGGCGGTCGGGTTGACGCTCGGCCCGGCGGTCTCGTCGGCCGCGGCCGACTCCACCCCGTCGGCGAGCCCGTCCGGCGACAGCTCCGCGCCCACGGAGGCGGGCACGTCGTTCCGTACGGCGACGGAGATCGACCAGGGCCAGACGGCGACGGCGAGCGGCTCGGCGGGCGACTACCTGTACTGGTCGTTCCCGGCGGACTCGGGTCAACGCCCCACCGTGAAGGCGACGGTGAAGCTTCCCCAGACGCACACCGCGCAGACCTGGCAGGTCGACGTGTACGACGGTCTGCGGCGCCGTCAGGCCTGCCAGTACGGCGCCCAGACGCGCACCGCCGCGGCGGACACGGCCTCCGTCGAACTGGCCTGCGTGCTGCGCACGATCCGCGCATGGTCGGAGCCGTGGGCGAACGACCCGCTGCCGGGCACGTACTACGTCCGGTTGACGGTCCTCGACCTGAAGGCGTCCGACCTGGGTCTGCCGGTCGGTACCGAACTGCGGGTGGACTCCAAGGACATCGGGGGGTCCGCAGCCGTCGACGGTTCGCTGGCGAAGCCGCTGGTTCCGGGCATCGCGGTCAAGTCCGAGGCGGAGAAGGACGATTCGCCGGCCTCGGCCGTGCTGTCGAGCATCGAGCCGGACGACGGCTGGGCGTCCGGCTGGTGGTCCGACCGCTGGGTGTGGACCGCGATCGGGGCGATGCTGGCCGCCCTCGCCGGCATCGGCGGCTACACGCTGACCCGAGGATCGGGCCGGCCACGACAGGTACCGCCGGGCGCCTGACAGACCCCGGCGTCCTTACGTACGACTTGACGCATCACCAGAAGGCCTGCCACAACACCGTGGTGGGCCTTCTGTCACACACCCCCTGCCAGGCCCGCCCTCAGGCCTCCCGCAGCGCTTTGGCCAGAGCGCCGTCACCGCTCACGCCGATCCGCCCGGCGCGCACCGCGTCGAACACGGTCAACTCCCCCTGGGCGACGGCCGTACAGGTGTCCATGTCGAGGACGAGCCGCGCGTCGGGCTCCACGGGCGCGGGACCGTGTCCGTACACCGGGCCGCCCTCCACACCGACGAACAGATGGAAGTCCCCTTCCTGTAGCCGGACTTCGACGAGCCCTTCGCCTACAAGCCCTTCGCCGTCGAACCCTTCGCCTTGGACCCCCGCGCCCTCCAGCCCGCGCAACAAGGGCAACGCGAACCAGTGCGCGCGCAGGGCGTCAGTGGGCCGGCGCTCGCCGAGTTCGCCCTCGCCCCACTTCCCCAGCGCCTGGAGGACGGGCAGCAACTCCCGCCCCCGGAGGGTGAGTTCGTACACATAGGCCGCGCCCGGCGGAGGCAGCTTGCGCCGGGTGGTCAGGCCGTCCCGCTCCATGTCCTTCAGCCGCGAGGCGAGCACGTCGGTGCTCACGCCCGGCAGGTCGGCGTGCAGGTCCGTGTAGCGGCGCGGGCCGGCGAGCAGCTCCCGGACGATCAGCAGGGTCCAGCGGTCGCCGACGGTGTCGAGCGCGCGGGCGGCGGAACAGTACTGGTCGTAGCTTCGGCGAGGTGACATGGCACGCAGTCTAGACATGTCGTTGGACTTTCCAAGCTGATACTTGGTAAAACCAAGCGACACAACGAACCGGAGGGGCGAGCGCGCATGGAGTTCCGGCAGTCGAACAAGTTGAGCGAGGTCTGTTACGAGATCCGCGGCCCGGTGATCGAGCACGCCGACGCGCTGGAGGCGGCGGGCCACAGCGTCCTGCGCCTGAACACCGGCAACCCCGCGCTCTTCGGTTTCGAGGCGCCCGAGGAGATCCTCCAGGACATGATCCGGATGCTCCCGCGTGCGCACGGCTACACGGACTCGCGCGGCATCCTCTCGGCCCGCCGCGCCGTGGCCCAGCGCTACCAGGAACGGGGCCTGGAGGTCGGCGTCGACGACGTCCTCCTCGGCAACGGCGTCTCGGAGCTGGTGTCGATGGCCGTACAGGCGCTGGTGGAGGACGGCGACGAGATCCTCATCCCGGCCCCCGACTTCCCCCTCTGGACGGCGGTCACCACGCTGGCCGGCGGCAAGGCGGTCCACTACCTCTGCGACGAGCAGGCCGACTGGTACCCGGACCTGGCCGACATGGCGTCGAAGATCACGGACCGCACGAAGGCCGTCGTCATCATCAACCCGAACAACCCCACCGGCGCGGTCTACCCCAAGGAGATCATCGAGGGCATCCTCGACCTCGCCCGCCGGCACGGCCTGATGGTCTTCGCCGACGAGATCTACGACCAGATCCTGTACGACGACGCCGTCCACCACTCGGCCGCCGCCCTCGCCCCCGACCTGGTGGTCCTCACCTTCTGCGGCCTGTCGAAGACGTACCGGGTGGCGGGCTTCCGCTCGGGCTGGCTGGTGGTGACCGGCCCCAGGCAGCACGCCAAGGACTACCTGGAGGGCCTGACCATGCTGGCCTCCATGCGGCTGTGCGCCAACGCGCCCGCCCAGTACGCCATCCAGGCCGCGCTCGGCGGCCGCCAGTCCATCCGCGAGCTGACCGTGCCGGGCGGCAGGCTGTACGACCAGCGGGACATGGCCTGGGAGAAGCTCAACGAGATCCCGGGCGTGTCCTGCGTGAAGCCCAAGGGCGCGCTGTACGCGTTCCCGCGCATCGATCCCAAGGTGCACCCGATCCACGACGACGAGAAATTCGTCCTGGACCTGCTGCTGCGGGAGAAGATCCAGGTGGTCCAGGGCACAGGCTTCAACTGGCCCGCCCCCGACCATTTCCGCATCCTCACCCTCCCGCACGCGGACGACCTGGAGGCGGCGATCGGGCGCATCGGCCGGTTCCTCAGCGGGTACCGGCAGTAGCGCCCGTCGGCTGTGCCAGCCTGTACCCATGGGTGATCTCTTCCTCGTCCGGCACGGCGAGACCTCCTGGTCGCGCTCCGGACGGCACACCGGATCGACGGACGTCCCGCTCACCGACCACGGACGCGATGAGGCGCGGCGGCTCGCGCCGCTGATCCGCTCGCTCCGGATCGGGGCCGCGTTCGCGAGCCCGCTGGAGCGGGCGCGGGAGACGGCGGAGCTGATCGGGCTGGACGACGTCCGGGCCGACGCGGACCTGCGCGAGTGGGACTACGGCGGCTACGAGGGCGTCACGACGGCCGAGATCCAGCGCACCCGGCCGGACTGGTTCCTGTTCACGGACGGCGTCGCGCCCGGGCCGCCCGACCACCCCGGCGAGACGCCCGAGCAGGTCGGGGAGCGGGCCGACCGGATGCTGGCCAAGGTCGACGCGGCGCAGGCCGGCACCGAGGGGGGTGTGGTGCTGGTGGCGCACGGGCACTTCCTGCGGGTGCTGACCGCACGGCGGCTCGGACTGCCCGCGTCGGCGGGGGCGCTGTTCCAACTGGCGACGGGGACGCTGGGCCGGCTGGGCACGGAGCACGGGCGGCCGGTGATCGCCGCCTGGAATGTCAGTCCCGGGTCGTAGCCTTCGAGGAGGCCGCCCTGCCGAGGGGCGGCACGCACTCGGAGGGGGCACGCACGCCGTGACACGACCGCCGACCGCCGCGCAGCGGCGTGTGATCGACGCCGCCGACCCGGTCACCGGGCGCCTGCGGGGTACGGAGGCGCAACTCGCGGCCCTGGTCAGACACGGGCTCGCGTTCCGCCACCCCCGGCCCCCGCACGATCACTTTCTGACCCCGGCGGGACATCGGACACGGGAGACGGTGCCTGAGCCCGCGAAGACGGCGGACCCACATACTGCTGATGCCGGCGATACCGGTGTGTTCGCCGCGCGCGTCGGGGGCGAGGAGGATGCCGGGGCGGGCGGTCCCTCCCGGGCCCGCGAGGTGCACAGTGCCTGGCAGGGGCTGCTGGAGCTGCGCCGTATGACCAACCCGGACGGGGGCACGGACCGGCCCTGCGGCTGGGAGCGGACCCATCTCGTGCGGGCCGCCGCGCTCGCCCTGGAGGCGGCCGGCCACCACCCCGCCGGGCCACAGGGCACGGACGGCTACCGGGTGCGGGCCACCCCGCAGCCGGAGGCGGTGGCCGTGCACGGGCCGGACGACGCGACGCTGCGGGACTGCGCGGCGACACTGGAGAAGACGGGCTGGCAGGCCGGCGAGCACACCGATCCCCGGACGAGAGCGCGTTATCTGCTGGCTTCCCCTCGCCGGGTGTAGCAGACATGCCAAGATCGATCCGTCGACGAGAAGGGGAAGCAGTGAGCGAGCCGTTTTCCGTCCGGGTCACTGTGCGCGGTTACGAGACCGACGTGCAGGGACACCTCAACCAGAGCGTGTACATCAACTACGCGGAACACGCTCGCTGGTCGTTACTGCACGCGGCGGGCATCAGTCAGGCCGCACTGATCGGCAGGGGCGTGGGCCCGGTCGCCCTGGAGACCACCATCCGCTACAGGCGTGAACTCCTCGCCGGGGACGAGGTCGACGTGACCTGTGCCTTCGAGTGGGGCGACGGCAAGACCTTCCGCATCCAGCAGACCATCCGCAAGGCGGACGGCACGATCGCCGCCGAACTCACCTCGGTCGGCGGCCTGTTGGACCTGGAGAACCGCCGGATGATCAAGAACCCACACGGCTACTTCAGGGAACTGGCCAAGGACCCCGGCCTGTTCGGGCTCTAGCCAGCAGCCCACTCGATCACACCGACTCCGGCTCCTTCTCAGCGTCGTAGGCCGCGCGCGCCTGCGCGACGTAGACCCTGTTGCGCTCCGCACAGTCGGTGAGGCGTTGCAGCGTCTTGTGCAACTCGCGGGCCACCGAGGTAGTTCGTACTCCACCTTCGGCGGCACCGTCGGGTGCACGGTGTGGGTGACGAGTGCGTCGCGCTCCAGGTTGCGCAGCGTGAGGGTCAGCATGCGGCGGCTGACGATGCCCGCCATCCAGCGCGACCTCGGGTTCAGCGGCCCGGGGGTGGCCTGGGTCGTCAACGCCTATCTCATCCCCTTCGGAGGGCTGCTCCTGCTGGCCGGAGGGCTACCAACTCGCCTTCCAGGTCGCCTCGGTGATCGCGGCGGCAGCACTGGTACTGGCCGCGACGGCACTGCGGACGAGGCGGCCACAGCGCAACGGCGACTGACCCGGACCGAGGCGGAAGCGGTGGGGATGCGGATGCGGATGCGGATGCGGTGCGAGTACAGGAGCGGTGGGGCGACAGTGCCAGCGCAGTCGGCATCGCGAACCTGTAGGCGAGTTCCGCCTGGGCGATCCGGGCCGGGTGAGGGTGAGTCCGTGCTGGAGACCCGGGGTGTTGTCGGCCGTGAACTGTGACACTTCCTACCGGGAGTGTCACATTCGCGGGACTGGTACCCGGCCGCCCGTGGATTCGCCACCAGCGTCCCTCCCCCGGGGCCGGGCTGGCCCAGTTCACCCGCTGGGTGCGCGAGGTGAGAGGCGGCGCGCAGCCGGTGATGTGTGACTCCCGGCCTCGTACGACTGGGCGTTCCCAGCGGCAGCGCCGCCTTCGTGGCGAACCGGACGATGTCGGTGGCGCTGCTGTCGAAGCGCCCGCACACGCATCGTGCGCCGGACGACGCCGTCGAGCAGGCGGAGTTGCCGGCGAACCCGATGCCGTGGCCGGGGCATCGTGCGCCGGACGACGCCGTCGAGCAGGCGGAGTTGCCGGCGAGCCTGATGCGGTGGCCGGGGCGCGGGTAGGTGGCTCCGGGGCGCGCCCGTCCATGCGCGCCCCGGTCACCGTCCGCCATGGGCCCTGCCCGGGTCCATGGCTCCGGCCGAGGGCCGTCCCCCTCGGCCGGAGTTCTCAGGCCTCGGCACTTCCCGCGTCTACGCCTGCGCGGCGATGCGGGCCAGGCGCTGGGCCTCGGCGCGTGTGGAGCGGGCAATCTCGTCCTCGTCGGCGTGCAACAGGCGTCCGTTCTCGACGATCTGACGGCCGTTCACGAAAGAGGCGGTCACCGGGGCCGCCGCTCCGAAGACCAGGGCGGTCACCGGGTCGGCGATGGAGGCGTGGGCGAGGGTGTCCAGCCTCCACAGCACCAGGTCGGCGAGCTTGCCCGGCTCCAGGGAGCCGATCTCCCGTGCCCGGCCCAGGACTTGGGCACCGCCGAACGTCCCGAGGCGCAGCGCCTGACGGGCGTTCAGGGCGGCTTCCCGGTGGGCTCCGAGGCGGTTGATGAGCAGGGCGTTGCGCAGTTCGGTGTGGAGTTCGCCGGACTCGTTGGACGCCGTGCCGTCGACGCCGAGGCCGACCGGGACGCCGGCCGCCAGCATGTCGGGGACGCGGGCGATGCCCGCCGCCAGCCGGGCGTTGGACGACGGACAGTGGGCGACACCCGTCTTCGTACGGGCGAACGCGTCGATGTCGGAGTCGTTCATGTGGACGCAGTGCGCCATCCACACGTCCTCGCCGAGCCAGCCGGTGGACTCGAAGTAGTCGGTCGGGCCCATGCCGAACAGCTCGTGGCAGAACTTCTCCTCCTCGACCGTCTCCGAGCCGTGGGTGTGCAGGCGCACGCCGAGCCGGCGGGCCAACTCGGCCCCCTGGCGCAGCAGTTCGGTGGAAACGGAGAAGGGTGAGCAGGGCGCGACGGCGACCTGGGTCATCGCGTCGAAGGAGGCGTCGTGATGCTGCCGGACGGTCTCCTCGGTCGCCGCGAGGGCGCCTTCGAGGGTCTCGACGGCGAAGTCCGGGGGCAGCCCGCCGTCCTTCTCGCTGCGGTCCATGGAGCCGCGGGCGAGGGTGAAGCGGACGCCCATGTCACGGGCGGCGTCGATGATCGCGCCGGACAGGTCGCCGGAGCCCTTCGGGAAGACGTAGTGGTGGTCCATGGCGGTGGTGACGCCGCCGCGGGCCATCATCGCGAGGGAGCCCTGGGCCGCCGCGCGGACCATCTGCTCGTCGATGCGCGCCCAGGTCGGGTAGAGGGCGACGAGCCAGTCGAAGAGGTTGTGGTCGGTGGCCAGGCCCCGGGTGATCCACTGGTAGTAGTGGTGATGCGTGTTGACCAGGCCGGGGGTGACCAGGTGACCGGTCGCGTCGATGCGCCGGACCACGTCCGCCAGCCCCTCGGGCGCCCTGCCCGCGCCGAGCGACTCGATGCGGTTGCCGGCGATGACGACGTACCCGGTGGTGTACTCGGTGTCGGCGGCGTCCACGGTCGCGATCGCGCAGTTCTCGATGACGACGCGCTGAACCATCGTTACCATCGTTCGTCCTAACTTCCGTACTGCCGTGCCGGGTTCGCGTCAGAGGTTGGTGAGGTCCGCCGGGATCCTCGCCTCGCTGCCGTCCCGCAGGACGGTGGCCTCGATCAGGCCGTAGGGGCGGTCGGCGGCGAAGTACACAGCTCCGTCGGAGGTGGCGTTCTTCAGGCCGAACGGGGCCAAGTCCACAAGGAAATGGTGCTTGTTGGGGAGCGAGAAGCGGACCTCGTCGATCTCGTCGCGGTGGTCGATGATCCGCGAACCCATCTGGTACAGGCTCTGTTGGAGCGACAGCGAGTACGTCTCGGCGAACGCCTGGAGCAGGTGCTGCTTCGTCCGCTCGTAGGACTCCTCCCAGTCCGGCATCTCCTGTGCGTCGTCGGACCAGTTGAAGCGCCAGCGGGCGGACACCTCGGTCGCCAGGATGCGGTCGTGCGCCTCGGGCAGCGTCGTGTACTTGTCCTTGACGTAGCCCCAGAACTCGGAGTCCGTCGAGTTGAGTACCGTCAAGTCCTTGAGCCCGGAGACGACTTCCCAGTTCCGGCCGTCGTAGGTGATCTGGGTGAGCCGGGTCTCCTGGCCCTTGCGGACGAAGGAGTGGCCCCCCGTCGTGCGCTCCCAGGCGTACTCCTCGATACGGATCCGGGCCGTCCTGATCGGCTCCTGCGACGACACGAAGTGACGGGCGAGGTGGATGCCGAACTGCTCGGCGGACTCGATGCCGTGCTCCTTGGCGAACGCGTACACCGTGTTCTTGGTGGTGTCGGTCGGCAGGACGTTGGCGTTCGAACCGGAGAGATGGACCTCGTCCATGTCGCCGCTCAACGACACGGAGACGTTGAGATCCTTGATGTGGTGGGTGGCGCCGTCCCGCGTGATCTTCACGACTCGGTTCTCGGCCTTGCCGTACTGGTTCTGTCCCAGGATCGTGGGCATGTGTCTGCTAGCTCCCTCGGTATACGGAGTAGCCGAACGGGTTGAGCAGCAGCGGTACGTGGTAGTGCTCGCCGGGCACGACGGCGAACGTGATCGCCACCTCCGGGAAGAACACCCCGGTGGCACCGCTGTCCCGGTACGCGGGGGCGTCCTGCTGCGCATCGGCTTGCTTCTTCGCGGATGTCTCGAAGTACGCCTCGACCGCGAAGTCGAGCCGTACGTGGGTGGTCCCCGCCGGCAGCGCCGGGAGGTCCTTGCACCGGCCGTCCGCGTCGGTCGCGGAGCCGCCGAGCGGCTGCCAGTCGGCAGCGCGCCCCGCACGTGCGGCGAGCTGGACGGCGACTCCCCGGGCGGGCCGGCCGACGCTGGTGTCCAGGATGTGGGTGGACACGGAGGCCGGGGCGCCGGAGGCGGTGGCGACGGACGCCTTGGCGTCAGAGGCGGTGGTGTCGAAGGCTGGGGTGTCGGTGCTCATGCCGCTTCTTCCTGTACGAGACCGGCCAGGCGGATACGGTTGATCTTGCCCAGTTCGGTCCGGACGATCTCCCGCTCCTGCTCGGGCGCGTTGCCGATCCGTTCCTTCACCGCGTCCCGCATCTGCTCGCCGGTGCGACCGGTGGCGCAGATCAGGAAGACGTGGCCGAACTTCTCCTGGTAGGCCAGATTCAGTTCGAGCATCTCCGTCTTCAGCTCCTCGGAGGCGCCGGCCATACCGCGCTGCTCGCGCGCCGAGGTCGGGTCGCCGGGCTTGGGGCGGCCGATCGGGGGGTGTCCGGCCATGGCCTCCGCGAGGTCCGCGGCGGTCAGGTCGGCCATGGCGGCGTCACTGACGGCGTACAGGGCGTCGACGGTGGCGTAGGGGCGGGCCGCGAGCAGTCGGTCCGCCCACTCCGTGGCGGCGCACGCCTCGTGGAGGGCGGCGCGGGCCGCGGCCTCCTCGAGGTCGTTGAACCGGGCCAGGCCCGGGGGCGGGAAAGTCGAAGTCACGGGAGCCTCCGTGGCCGCGAGACGGCCTTCGTGCTTGAGCGGGCTGCGTTCAGCTAACGCCCCTCCACGACACCGCGTCAACACTTTGTTGAAAATTCCGGGTAACGGAACGCTGCGGGCGGACCCCTCGGGGCGGACTCCTGGACTGACGCCTCAGGCCTCTTTCTCCCGGTTGAGGTAGTTGTAGACGGTGAAGCGGCTCACCCCGAGCGCGCTCGCCACGGTCTCCACACCGTGCCGTACGGAGAAGGCGCCACGCGCCTCGAGTATCCGTACGACCTCCTGCTTGGCCTTGCGGTCGAGGTCGGCGAGGGGCTTGCCCTTCTTGCGCTCCATGGCGGCCAGGATGTGATCGAGGGAGTCGGCGAGCTGCGGCAGGCGTACGGCGACGCTGTCGACGCCCTCCCAGGCGAGCACCACGTCGTCGGGGCCGGCCTCGTCCGGCGGGAGCATCTCCCCGCCCATCGCGTCGACCAACGGTTTCACGGCCGCGATGAAGGCCTCGTCGCCGCCGGTGCTCACTCGCCCTCCCCGACGACGTTGACCTGGAGGGAGATACGGGTGGCGCCCGCGCCGAGGGACTTGCGCAGCAGGGCGTCCACGGCGGCGAGGACCGCGTCGGCGGCGCCCTCCGCGGTGTTGCCGAACGGTCCGACGTCCACCGCGTCCAGGTCGGCGGCCTCGATCACCTCGCGGGCGACCAGCGCGTGCGCGGGCGCCTCCTCGAGATCGAAGGGCTCGGTGGTGAACTCCACTTTCAGTCGCATCGCGCCCCCACACCTCTCTGAACAGGACCGGACCGTCACCGCCCGAACCCCGACCTTAACGGACCCGCCGGACGATCACGCGGGACCGGGGATTCCGCCCCGCCCTGCCGGGCCGACCCCTGCGCGCGGGAACCGGAACACCTCCGCACCCCCTTGACAAGCCGCGCCCCAGAGCGGCAATCTTCCATTAAGCAGAAATCAACTTCCGCAATACGGAATAGTCGACCCGGAAGGGAGCGCGGAACACCATGGGCTTCGAAGAGCAGCGCTTCAACGTCAACCTGTCGATCCTCTTCACGGAACTCCCGCTCCTGGAGCGCCCCGCGGCAGCCGCCGCGGCCGGCTTCACCGCGGTCGAGCTGTGGTGGCCCTGGATCGACTCCCCCACCCCCGAGCGGTCCGAGCTCGACGCGCTGAAGCAGGCGATCGAGGACGCGGGCGTACAGCTCACCGGCCTCAACTTCTACGCCGGACGGCTCCCGGGCCCCGACCGCGGCGCCCTGTCGCTGCCCGGCGAGGAGTCGGAGCGGTTCCGCGCCAACATCGACGTCGCCGCCGACTTCGCGCAGTCCCTGGGCTGCACGGCGCTGAACGCCCTGTACGGCAACCGCGTCGACGGCGTGGCACCGGCCGAACAGGACGCGCTCGCGCTGGAGAACCTGACCCTCGCCGCCCGGGCCGCGAGCCGGATCGGCGCGGTCCTGCTGATCGAGGCGCTGAACCGGCCCGAGTCGCCGCTGTACCCGCTGGTCGGCGCACCGGCCGCGGTCAAGGTCGTCGACCAGGTCAACGAGGCGACGGGGCTCGGCAACGCGAAGTTCCTGATGGACCTGTACCACCTGTCGATGAACGGCGAGGACCTGCCGTCGGTGATCGAGCGGTACGCCTCGAAGACCGGCCATGTGCAGATCGCCGACAACCCGGGCCGCGGCGCGCCGGGCACGGGGACGCTGCCGCTGGAGGAGCTCCTCGACCAGTTGAAGAAGTCCGGCTACGACGGCTGGGTCGGCCTGGAGTACAAGCCCGGCGACCGCCCGAGCGCCGAGGCCTTCGACTGGCTGCCCCGCTGACCCCCCGTACCGAGAGGCATTCCCGATGAGCAACGCACTCCCCAAGGTCTCCTGGATCGGCCTCGGCATCATGGGCTCCCCCATGTCCGAGAACCTGATCAAGGCGGGTTACGACGTCACCGGCTTCACCCTGGAACAGGCCAAGCTGGACCGGCTCACCGCCGCCGGCGGCACCTCGGCGTCGTCCATCGCCGAGGCGGTCCGCGACGCCGACGTCGTGATCACGATGGTGCCCGCCTCCCCGCAGGTCGAGGCCATCGCGTACGGCCCCGACGGCATCCTGGAGAACGCGCGGTCCGGCGCACTCCTGATCGACATGTCCTCGATCACCCCGCAGACCTCGGTCGACCTCGCGCGGGCGGCGCACGACAAGGGCATCCGGGTGCTCGACGCCCCCGTGTCCGGCGGTGAGGCCGGTGCCGTCGAGGCCGTGCTGTCCATCATGGTCGGCGGCGGGCAGGCCGACTTCGACGAGGCGAAGCCCCTCTTCGAGGCCCTCGGCAAGACGATCGTGCTCTGCGGTCCGCACGGCTCGGGCCAGACCGTGAAGGCCGCCAACCAACTGATCGTCGCCGTCAACATCCAGGCCTGCGCCGAGGCCGTCGTCTTCCTGGAGAAGTCGGGCGTCGACCTGAAGGCGGCGCTGGACGTCCTGAACGGCGGGCTCGCCGGCTCGACGGTGCTGACGCGCAAGAAGGACAACTTCCTCGACCGCGACTTCAAGCCGGGCTTCCGGATCGACCTGCACCACAAGGACATGGGCATCGTCACCGACGCCGCCCGCAGCGTCGGCGCGGCCCTGCCCGTCGGCTCGATGGTCGCCCAACTCGTCGCGAGCCTGCGTGCGCAGGGCGACGGCGGCCTGGACCACTCGGCCCTGCTGCGGGCCGTCGAGCGCCTCTCCGGCGACCGGGTCTGATCCACCCGTCCACCCACCCCCACCCCCACCGTCCACCGCACCACGAGGACTTCCCCACACTTTTTGACCACACAAGCGGCCCGCGGCAGCCGAACGGCCCGGATGAGGGGTGACCGGTCGGCGGCGTGCGGGCGAGGTGAGGACCGCGGCGGCGTGTGAGCCAGTGCGGTGGTGAAGGACCCGAGCCGCCCTTCTCGACCTGAGGGAAGGCACGCCCGGTTTCCGTCGTACCCGCCGCGGTCCCAGCCGTACCGAACCCCGTCCGGCGGCGCGAACGTCCTGTCGCGCCCGGCCTCGCGCCGCCGGACGGCCAAACCCGCCCCCTCGACGCCCCAGCGCTCCCCGTCGGCAGGGCCGTCGAGGGGGCGCTACGCGTTACCCCGCGCCCTCCCGCACCGCCCGCGCCCTCCCGCACCGCCCGCGCCCTCCCGCACCGCCCGCGCCCTCCCGCACCGCCCGCGCCCTCCCGCACCGCCTCGCCCTTGCCCGGCGTGCGGAACCGCCCCGTCCGCAGGACGCTGAGGGCATGGCCAACGCGACGCAGCACCCGCCCCAGCCCCCGCCCCAGTACCCGCACATCGTGGTCCATCCCCCGGCCCTGGACGGGTCCCGCCGGGTCACCTCGGGTGATGCCGTCCTCGGGGTCGCCTCGCACCTCGACGACGTCGTCGAGATCCTGCGGCTGGCCGACCTGGACCGGATCGAGGTGGAGGAGAGCGACCTCATCGAGTGGCAGGGCGGCGGCCCCGAGGACTGGCCGGGACTCTCCGAGCCGCACGGGACGTAAGGCGCGGCAACCTCAAATCAACCTCTGAACATGGTTCAGGAGGCTTCAACCACCCCCAGGACAGGGCACATTGTGGTCACGCGGGGCCCGCCGACACGGGGGCGGCGGGCCCCGCCACGGGGGGGACGACATGAGCGGTGGTACGCCGGTCCGGCCGGAGCCGTACGAGATCGCGCTGCTGCGGGGCGGTTCCCGCGCCGCGGTCACGGTCGCCGTACTCGCCCTGCACCTACGGGGACTGATCGACGTGGGCCGGCCGGGGAGGATCCGGGCGACCGGAGTCGCGCCCGCGCCCTCCGAGGACGCGGAAGACGGCCTGCCTGCCCTGTCCGCCCTGCCGGCAGCCGTGCACGCGGCGCTCCGGGAGCGGCGGCGGCCCGGACTGAACTGAACTGAACCGACCGTAAACACACGCGCGAACAAGGGCGACCCCTCCCAACGGATGGGCCGCCCTTACTCGTTGGCGAGGTGTGTCAGACCTTCAGGGGCCTGATCGACGTCGGCGCGTGTTCCGGTTCGGTGGCGAGTTCCTCGAACTCCACGATGTTTCCTATGTCGTTGGTGACGCTCATCGAGATGTTGGTGACGCGCTCCAGGATCGCCTCCACGACGACCGGCACCTGGAACTCCGCGGCGAGCTTCTTCGCCTGCTCGAACGCGGCGCCCAGTTCGGCGGGGTCCGTCACCCGGATCGCCTTGCAGCCGAGCCCCTCGGCGACCTTGACGTGGTCGACTCCGTAGACGCCCAGCTCGGGCGAGTTGACGTTCTCGAACTCCAGCTTCACCTGGAAGTCGATGTCGAACGCCCGCTGCGCCTGACGGATCAGCCCCAAGTAGGCGTTGTTGACGAGGACATGGACGTACGGGATCTTGTGCTGCGCGCCGACCGCCAGCTCCTCGACCATGAACTGGAAGTCGTAGTCCCCGGAGAGGGCGACGACCTGGGCCTCCGGGTCGGCCTTCGCCACGCCGAGGGCCGCCGGGATCGTCCAGCCGAGGGGGCCCGCCTGGCCGCAGTTGATCCAGTGCCGGGGCCGGTAGACGTGCAGCATCTGGGCGCCGGCGATCTGCGAGAGGCCGATGGTGGTGACGTAACGGGTCTCCGGGCCGAAGGCCTTGTTCATCTCCTCGTAGACCCGCTGCGGCTTGATGGGAATGTCGTCGAAGTGCGTACGGCGCTGAAGAGTCGCCTTCTTCTCCTGCGCGGCGGTCGCCCACGCGGAGCGGTCGGGAAGCGTGCCCGCCGCCTTCAACTCCCGTGCCACCGTGACGAGAAGCTCCAGAGCGGCCTTCGCGTCGGAGGCGATCCCGTAGTCCGGGGCGAAGATCCTGCCGATCTGGGTGGGCTCGACGTCGACGTGGACGAAGGTGCGGCCCTTCGTGTAGACGTCGACGCGGCCGGTGTGGCGGTTGGCCCAGCGGTTGCCGATGCCGAGGACGAAGTCGGATTCCAGGAAGGTCGCGTTGCCGTAGCGGTGGGAGGTCTGGAGGCCGACCATGCCGGCGTTCAGCTCGTGGTCGTCGGGGATCGCGCCCCAGCCCATCAGGGTCGGGATGACCGGAGTGCCCGTCAACTCGGCGAATTCCACGAGGAGTTCGGTGGCGTCGGCGGTGATGACACCGCCGCCCGCGACGATCAGCGGGCGCTCGGAGGCGTTCAGCATCCGGACCGCCTTCTCGATCTGCGCGCGGGACGCGACCGGCTTGTAGACGGGCAGCGGTTCGTACGTGTCCGGGTCGAACTCGATCTCCGTCTGCTGGACGTCGACCGGCAGGTCGATCAGGACCGGGCCCGGCCGGCCGGAGCGCATGAGGTGGAAGGCCTGCTGGAAGACGCCGGGAACCTGCGCCGCCTCCAGGACGGTGACCGCCATCTTGGTCACCGGCTTGGCGATGGAGGCGATGTCGACGGCCTGGAAGTCCTCCTTGTGGATCACGGCGGTCGGGGCCTGGCCCGTGATGGCCAGGATCGGGATCGAGTCGCCGAGGGCGGAGTACAGCCCGGTGATCATGTCGGTGCCGGCCGGACCTGAAGTGCCGATGCAGACGCCGATGTTGCCCGGGCGGGTGCGGGTGTAGCCCTCGGCCATGTGCGAGGCGCCCTCGACATGGCGGGCGAGGGTGTGGGTGATGCCGCCGGCGGCCCTCAGTGCCGCGTAGAAGGGGTTGATCGCCGCGCCGGGGACACCGAACGCGCTGGTGACGCCCTCGCGCTTGAGGATCTCGACTGCCGCGCGGGCAGCGGTCATACGAGCCATGGAGTACTCCTGCTTCGACTGCTTCGGCTGCTTCGACTGTCGGATTCGCTCTCCCGTCGCGCCCCGCGGCGAGAACTCCTCTTCCCATTCTCTTTCCGCATTGCGGAAACAGTTTTCTGCTATCTGGAAGCAATGTAAGTGGGTGCGCGAAGGTCGTCAAGAGACGGACAAGCGGGGGCCGAAGGAGGACGATGGGGGCCATGCCCGAGAGCGTGCCGGTGCGTTGCCCGGCCTGTCGGCGCGAGCGCCTGTACACCGCGCCTTCCTACCCCTGCGCGTGCGGTGCCCCCGTCACGCCGGTCCTCGACCGGCGGACGGCGCCGACGACCGTCGCACACCGCACGTGGGACGACGACTGGATCGCCCTTCGCTGCCCCGCCTGCGGCCGCCGGGACCAGTGGCCGCACCCGGAACTGGGCTGCGCCTGCGGCACGGTGCTACGCATCCCGGTGGCCACCCCGTACGCCGCCCCGCATGCCACCCGGGAGCCCGCGACGCCGACGCCGTCCCCACCGCTCCCGCCGTCGGCACCCGCCCAGTCGGCGCGACCGCGCACCTTCCGCCCCATCGCCATCCGCACCGCACGCGACGCCGTCACGGCCACCGCGCTGTATCTGAACTGGCTCGGGCACGGGGACATCCGGCGGGCCGACCAGCGGCCCACCTCCGGCGTCGGCCTCGCCGCCCGCGGGCTGCTGGCCCAGGTGGACCCGAGCGTGCACCCGGCCTCGCTGCGCGACGTGGAGTGTCTGTGGCTGACGGCCATGACGGAGTCCGCGGACTGCGTCTACTTCTCCCTCGCCGGATACGCCGACGACGCCCGCGCCCGCGCCGACCAGCTACGCGTCCCGCTGTTCGTCCTGGACCTCACGGGCACCCCGCAGCCGGTCAACGCGGTTGCCGACGCCCTCGACGCCCGAGGCGGCGACCGCTGACCGCCGGCCGCTGACGGCCGTACTTCTCCCGCAGTTCGATCGTGGGCGAGGTCACCTGAAGTCTTCCTCGCGGTACTCGTCCGCCGAGCCCGCCGCCGTCGCCTCGCGCAGCTCGATGCGGCGGATCTTGCCGCTGACGGTCTTGGGCAGCGGCGCGAACTCCAGGCGGCGGACCCGCTTGTAGGGGGCGAGGACCTGGCGGGAGTGCTCGAACAGCACCTTCGCGGTGTCGGGGCCCGGCTCCCAGCCCTCGGCGAGGACGACGTACGCCTTGGGCACGGCCAGGCGCAGTTCGTCCGGGGCGGGGACGACGGCCGCCTCGGCGACCGCCTCGTGCTCCAGCAGCGCGCTCTCCAGCTCGAAGGGGCTGATCTTGTAGTCGGAGGCCTTGAAGACGTCGTCGGCCCGCCCGACGTACGTGATGTAGCCGTTCTCGTCCCGGCTGCCGATGTCGCCGGTGCGGTAGTAGCCGCCGGCCATCGCCTCCGCCGTACGGTCGGGGTCGCCGTGGTAGCCGGTCATCAGGCCGACCGGGCGGGCCGACAGGTCGAGCGCGATCTCGCCCTCCGCCGCGCCCGGCGCGCCGGACACCGGGTCGAGGAGCTCCACCCGGTAGCCGGGGCCGGGCCGGCCCATCGAGCCGGTCTTCAGTTCCTGTCCGGGGCTGTTGGCGATCTGCACGGCCGTCTCGGTCTGGCCGAAGCCGTCCCGGACGGTCAGCCCCCAGGCGCGCCGCACCTGCTCGATGACCTCGGGGTTGAGGGGCTCGCCCGCGGCCACGGCCTCGCGGGGCGGGGTGCGCAGTTGGGTGAGGTCGGCCTGGATGAGCATGCGCCAGACGGTGGGCGGGGCGCAGAAGGTCGTCACCCCCGCCCGGTCCATCTCCGCCATGAGCCGGGCCGGGTCGAAGCGGGTGTAGTTGTGGATGAAGACGGTCGCCTCGGCGTTCCACGGGGCGAAGAGGTTGGACCAGGCGTGCTTGGCCCAGCCGGGCGAGGAGATGTTGAGGTGCACGTCGCCGGGGCGGAGCCCGATCCAGTACATCGTCGACAGGTGCCCGATCGGATACGACGTGTGGGTGTGCTCGACGAGCTTGGGGCGGGCGGTGGTGCCGGAGGTGAAGTAGAGCATCAGCGGGTCGTCGGCGAGGGTGGGGCCGTCGGGGGTGAAGCCGGCCGGGGCGGTGTACGCGTCCTCGTACGGCTGCCAGCCCTCGGGGGCGCCGCCGACCGCGATGCGCGTGAAGCGGCCCGGGACCTCGTCGAACTTGCCGGTGTCCGCGGACCGGGCGAGGACGTGCCGGACCTGGCCGCGTTCGACGCGGTCGGTCAGGTCGGCCGGGCCGAGCAGCGGGGTGGCCGGGATGACTACGGCGCGCAGTTTCATCGCGGCCAGCGCGATCTCCCACAGTTCGGCCTGGTTGCCGAGCATGACGAGGATCCGGTCCTCGGCGCCGACCCCGCGCCCGCGCAGCCAGTTCGCGACCCGGTCGGAGCGCTCCGACAGCTCGGCGAAGGTGAGCCGGGCCTGCGAACCGTCCTCCTCGACGATGTGCAGGGCGGTGCGGTCGTTGCCGTCGGCGATGACGTCGAACCAGTCGAGGGCCCAGTTGAAGTGCTCCGGACGGGGCCACTCGAAACGCTCGTAGGCGGTCGTGTAGTCCTCACGGTGTTCCAGCAGGAAGTCGCGGGCCGTGCGGAATCGCTGCGTCGCTGTCGCCGTCGCCGTCGTCATCTGTCCTCCTCGTTCGCGGTCGTCCACCGCCGGGGCGTGCCGAGCCGATGCGCCCTGGGGTTCACTCCCGTGGTGCCGGACCATTGCCGGGCGGCTCTCTGCCATCGTGTAATCCGTGATGCAGGTCTCACTACCCCCGAACGGGGGTGTGCGGGCACCCAGCCGCACGGAAAGGGCGAGAACGTGGCGGCAGACGCGGCCGGAACGATGGAGATGCGCGCCGCGCCGGCGCGACTGCGGCGCGCGACGGGACTGCCGGTCGCCTTCGGCGGCCTGGTGGAGCCGGGGCGGCAGCGGATGCGGATCAGCGAGTTCAGCGGCGCGACCGGTCTCGCGCTGCGCGGCATCGCGGTGACCCCGGGCAACGGCCTCGGCGGCAAGGCGGTCGCGCTGGCCCGCCCGTGCGCCGTGGTCGACTACTCCCTCTCGCGGCAGATCAGCCACGAGTACGACGCGGCCGTCGCCGAGGAGGGCCTGCGCTCGGTGCTGGCGATCCCGGTCGTCGTACGACGCCGGGTGCGCGGGGTGCTGTACGGCGCTCTGCGCACGGCGCAGCCGCTGGGCGACCGCACGCTGACGGCGGCCGTGCAGGTGGCGCGGGACGTGGAACAGGCGCTGGTGGTCGGGGACGAGGTGCGCGACCTGCTGTCGGCGGCGGCCTGGCCGGGCGGCGCGAGCGGAGGGTCCCGTGCGGGCACCGGTGGTGCGGGGGCCGGTGCGGGGGCCGACTGGGAGCTGGTGCGCGAGGCGCACGCGGCCCTGCGCGCCCTGGCCCCGCGGATCACCGACCCGGACCTGCGCGCCGAACTCCTCGACGCCTGCGGGCTGCTCACGTCCGACAGCGGCGATCAGCGGGTCACGCTCGCCGCGCGCGAGCTGGACGTGCTGGCGTGCGTGGCGGCGGGGGCGACGAACGCGGCGGCGGCCCAGCGGCTGGGGCTGCGCCCGGAGACGGTCAAGGGCTATCTCCGGTCGGCGATGCGCAGGCTGGGCGCGCACACCCGGGGAGAGGCGGTGGTCGCGGCCCGCAGGGCGGGTCTGTTGCCGTAGCGAGGAGCCGGCCGGGGGGTCGCAGGCGAGGAGCCGGCGGGGGCGGACGGGAGGGTGGGCGAGGAGTCGGCGGGGAGTCGGCCGGGGCGCGGACGGGAGGGCTAACGGGGGGTGCGCAACACGCCCGTAGCGCGGACGGTGCAGGATGCCTGCAAGCAGCGATCACATCCAGCCAGGGAGGTCCCACACGACAAGAGACCATTCACTCACTGTCTCCCTGAATTTCCCTATGCGTCACGTTGTTATATCCCTCACCACGCCGTGCCTCCGAATTTCAAAGAGACGTTGCCTAGAATTTGGCCCGGACACGACACTCGGAGGGGAGCGGTGACCGTGCGACGGGACTTCAAGGAGCCTGCCAGATGCCGCTCCGACCAGGTCATCGGCCGGGAAGAGCTGTTCACGGCCGCCCGTGAGCAGTTGACGCGCGGCGGCAGTGTGCTGCTGCACGGGCCTGCCGGAATAGGAAAGTCGACCGTGCTGCGGGCATTGGCCGCGGATTACGGCGAGGCGGCGCGCACCGTCCTGCGCTGCTCGGCGACCGAGTCCGAATCCCACCTCCCCTTCCTGGCCCTGGCCGATCTCTTCGGCCTGGTCCTCGACGAAATCTCGGACAAGCTGCCCGCCGCCCAGCGCACCGCCCTGGAGTCGGCGCTCACCGGCCGTGGAGAATCGACTCTGCAAAGTGACGGCCTCGCCCTGCGGCTGGCCGTGCTGTCCGCCCTGCGCGCCCTCGCCGCCACCGGGCCCGTGCTGCTCGTCGCCGACGACCTCCAGTGGCTGGACTCCGCCAGCGCCGAACTGCTCGGCTTCGCCGCCCGCCGACTCGGCGACACACCTGTCCAGTTGCTGTGCGCGGTACGCACGGAGGGGCAGGAGTACGACCGTCATCTACGCGCGTCCCCGCCCGACACCCTCGCCGTCCGCCTCAACCCGCTCTCCCGCGCCCAGGTCTCCGCGCTGCTCGACCACCGCGGCTACACCGACCTGCCCCGCTCGACGATGCGGGAGATCCACCGCACCAGTGGCGGCAACCCCCTGTTCGCCCTGGAACTGGGCCGTGCCCTGGGCGAGAGCCCGACGCCGCCGCGTCCCGGCGAGCCCCTGCCGGTGCCGACCTCGCTGCGCGCCCTGGTGCTCAGCCGCCTCGACATGCTCTCCGGCGAAGCGCGCCGCACCCTGCTCGTGGCCAGCGCCGGCGCCCGCCCCACGCTGGCCCTGCTGCACGCGGCCGGCCGGGAGAACGCCGAGGCGGAGACCGCGCAGGCCGCCGCGCTCGGGCTGCTGGCGACGGAGCCCGAGGGTCCGGCCGTACGGTTCGCGCATCCGCTGATCTCGGCCGCGCTGTACGCGGAGGCGCCCGCGCAGGAGCGCCGGGCCGTGCACGCCGCACTGTCCACCGCCGCCTCCGACCCGATCGAGCGGGCCCGCAACCTCGCCCTCGCCACCACCGGCACCGACCCGGAGGTGGCAGCCCGGCTCGCCGAGGCCGCGGCGCTCGCCCGCGACCGGGGCGCGCCCTCGGTCGCCGCCTCGCTCGGGCTGCTCGCCGCCCGGCACACCCCGCCGGACGGCACGCCCGCCCCGGACGACCGCCGGCTCCAGGCGGCCGAGGACGCGATCACGGCCGGTGAGGTGGACCTCGCCCGGGACATCGCGCGCGAGGTGCTGACCCGGGCCACCGTGCCCGCCGAGCGGATCCGGGCCTGGGAGGTGGTGATCGAGGCCGCCGGGCAGTCCCTCGGCGAGGTCGACGCCGTCTTCCCGCAGGCCCTGGCCGACGCCGGCGACGATCCGCGGCTGCTCGCCCTGGTCCACTACCGGCTGGCCTGGCGCAAGCTGATCGTCGAGGGCGACTTCGCCGAGGCCCGGCAGGAGGCCGCGCACACGGCGGAGCTGGCCGCGCGCGGCGGCGACCGGCGCACCGAGCTGATGGCGCTGTCCTTCCAGTCGTCCACCGAGACCCTGATGGGCCATCCGAACGCCCCCCAGACCATCAAGCGCGCCCTGAAGGAGCCTCAGGACCCGTACGTGGCCTGCCATCACAACGGCGTCGGCGCGGCCCGCTTCCGCTGGCTGCTGATGAGCGACCAGTTGCCCGAGGCCCGCTCGACCATCACCGCGCTGCTGCGCGAGGTGCGCCGGCGCGGCATGGTCGAGAGCGAGGTGCACTTCCAGCGCTTCCTCGCCGAGACCGAACTGCGTTCCGGGCACTGCGGGCGCGCCCTCGACCTGGCCCGCGAGAGCCTCAGGCTGGCCCGCGACTCGGGCATCGGTCTGGGCGCCTCCGCGATGCTGGCCTCCCTCGCCGAGGCCTCCGGCGGTGACGTCGACCGGGCGCTGGCGCTGGCCCGGGAGGCGGCGGAGCACGCCGAGGAGGACGGCGACCAGATGTACGTCTCCCGCGCCCTGGCCGCCCTCGGCCACGCCCAGTTGGTGGCCGGCGACGCGGCGGGCGCGGTCGGCTCGCTGCGCCGGGTGCGGGAACTGGAACAGGGCCTGGGCATCACCGACCCGGCGCGCGGACGCTGGCAGGGCGACCTCGCCGAGGCGCTGGTGCGGGTCGGCGAGCCGGGCGAGGCGCAGGACGTCATCGACGTGACGCGCGAGCACGCGCTGCGGCTGGGCCGGGAGAGCGTGCTCGCCGTGCTCGACCGGTCCGAGGCGATGGTGCGGGCGGCACTCGGCGACCACGAGGCTGCCCTGTCCCGGCTGACGTCCGTGCAGGACCGGCTCGCCAAGCTGGGCTACGGCCTGGAGGAAGCGCGGGCGGCGTTCGCGCTGGCCCGGCTGCGCACCCTGCGGCCGGGGGCGGGTGCGGGGCCGACGTCGTACGACGAGGCGGCGCGGCTGTTCCGGCGGTGCCGGGCGCTGCCCTGGCTGCGTCAGGTGGACGTGGCCGCGGCGGAGGGGCAGGCACAGCCGGTCGCCGCCGCCCCGCAGTCGCCCGCGTCCGCCGACGCCCTCGAAGGCCTGGCCTCGATGGAACGTCAGGTCGCCGCGCTCGTCATGGAGGGCGCGACCAACCGGGAGATCGCCGCGCGGCTGTTCATCAGCGTCAAGACGGTCGAGGCGACCCTGACCCGGGTCTACCGCAAGCTGGGGATCCGCTCGCGCGTGGACATCGTCCGACTGGCGGCGGGGCGTCACGCGAAGTGAGGAATCCGCGGGTTAACTCCCCGTCAGGTGATGCCTCAGGGTCCGCCACGGGGACTACTCACCCTTAGCGGGTTCCCCCGGGTCTCCCCTGGCCTCCCTGCGTGGACGCTCGGCGGCGCCTGTGGGTTCCCTGAAGGGACCGAGGGTTTTCCCTTCCCCAACTCCCTTAGGGGGTTCCCTCATTGGGGCCGGCAGGGGGCGGGTCCTAGCGTAAGGGATGTGCCGCTCGCCCGGGCACACGGGGGTCGGTCCCGCGACCTCCGTGCTTACCCCCACACCCGCGCGACCCCCCACCGGCAACCCCCCTGCAAGGAGACTCATGTTCGGGCTCAACCGTGCCAAGAAGACCGCCGCCGTAGTGGTGGCGACCGCCGCCGCGGCGGCGACCGCTCTGCTCAGCGCCCCCACCGCTGTCGCAGCGCCGCAGCCGATCGTCGGTGGCACGACGACCACGACGACCGCGTACCCGTTCATGATGCAGATCACGGACGCCTCGCAGAACCAGTTCTGCGGCGGCACTCTCGTCTCGCCGACCAAGGTGGTCACGGCCGCCCACTGCATGGTCGACGAGACCGCGAGCGGCGTGCGTGTCGTCGGTGGACGCACGAACCTCAGCGGCACCAACGGCACGGTCAGCCGGGTCAGCAAGATCTGGGTCAACCCGGACTACACGACCGCCACCAAGGGCGACGACCTGGCCGTCCTGACCCTCTCGACCGCGATGCCGTACACCACGGCGTCGTACGTCTCCTCGTCCCAGACCAGCGTGTACGCGGCCGGCACCACCGCCCGCATCCTCGGCTGGGGCGCGACCTCGGAGAACGGCAGCTCCTCCAACCAGCTGCGGACCGCGACCGTCCCGATCGTGTCCGACGCCAGCTGCAAGAGCTCCTACAAAACGGACTTCGTCCAGTCCGACATGGTTTGCGCCGGACTCACGTCCGGTGGCACAGACACCTGCCAGGGCGACAGCGGCGGTCCCCTGCTCATCGGGGGCGTCCTGGCAGGGATCACTTCTTGGGGCGAAGGCTGCGCGCAGGCCGGTTTCCCGGGTGTCTACACCCGGCTGACCACCTTCTCCAGCGTGGTGACCGCACAGGTCAACTCGTAGCCCACAAGAACTCCTGAGCACCCCTCAGGGAAATACCAGGGGGCGCTGCGAGCCTCCACGAGCGGCCCGCAGCGCCCTCTATCCAGCCCCCACCTCTCACGGGTGGGGGCTTCTTGTCTGTGGGGCTTCTTGTCTGTGGGGCTTGCTGTCGGTGGGGGCTTCTCATTCATGGGTGGGGGCCGGCCCGTCAGGGGCGCACGACCGTGCCGAAGCGGATGTCGTGGGGCTGCTGTGGGTGCATCGTGGCCAGCATGCGTTCGGCCTCTCGGGTCACGTCCGCCTGCTGGGCCTTGGTGAGGCGGGCGAAGGGCTCGATGACGAGGGCGTCCTGATCCAGCTTCCACAGGCCGGCCAGGAAGCCGTCGACGAGGAGCGTGCGGTAGGCCTGGTTGCCCTGCCAACTGCGGCCCCAGTACTCGGGTGGGACGACCCGGGTGCGGTCGGCGTGGGAGAGGAGGAGGTTGTCGAACTCGGGGAGGAACCGGGGCGGGGCCGGGGTCTCGGGGTCGGGGCGCGGGGCGTCGGGGAGGTCGAAGAGTTCGACGCCGTGCTCGTCCCGGAAGGTGAGCAGGTGCGGGCGGAGGCGTCCGAAGGCCTCGCGCAGCCGGGTCAGGCCGGCCCAGGCCTGCATGTCCTTGACGGAGGCCGGACCGAAGGCGGCCAGGTAGCGCAGGACGACGGCGTCCGCGGCGGGGGCCGGTTCGGCGGGCCGGCCGAGCCAGTGCTCGGCGGTGGTCAGCGCGACCTGCCCGCTCCTGCCCCACAGCCCGCGCGGGGTGACCTGGACGAGGGGCAGCCTGCACCGGGCGGCGACCGCGAGGGACTGGGGATCGGCGTCGGGCCACTCGGCGGAGAGGGCCTCACGCAACTGCTTCATGGTGCGCGGCTCGGCCTCGACCAGGTCACGGGCGAGGACGGCGAGCCGGTCGAGATCGACTCCGGTGAGCCCCTTGCGGAAGTACGTCAGCTCACGGTCGCGGGCAGGCTGGACGAACGGCCGCAGGGTCAGGCAGTCGTCGGCGGTGTGGGTGTGGATGGTGGAGCGCATGCTCACGATCCGGACGACCTCACGGTCCGCCATCGGCGCCGACAGCTCCTGCGGGACGAAGCCGTCGAGGCGGGCGGCGAGCGCGTAGTACGGCGGCTTGACGTTCTGCGCCTGCAGCCCGAGCAGGTGCCGCACGGCGGCCCCGGCCGACAGCGACGAGGGACGCAGCAACAGTTGCCGGTCGAGGGTGGCACGGTTGAGGGCGCGGGCGCCGAGCACGGGGGCCGCCGGGGGCGTCGTCTTCGTCATGCACCGCAAGCTAACGGGGCATGCGGACACCGGCTGTCCGCAACGCCCCCTCCGGCCGGGCCTCGCCCGTCCCACCCTCGACCGTTTGCCCCCTATATCCTGCCAAGTGATCACGCCGACCCGCCCGGACGAGCCCCACCGGGACGGCTTGGAGCTCCGCCTCGGCCTGCGTCGCGTTCGGCCGCCCGCAACGGCTGTCGGCGAGCACATCGCGGAGTTGTGCTGTGGTCATGGTGCCTCCTGGGAGGTACGGAATTCACGGTCCCCTGTGGTCGAGCGGCAGTTGCGTCACCTGCCCGGCCGGCTCGAGACATGCCGGTACGGCGTGCAGGGCGATGACGACGGTGGTGTCGGGCAGGTTGGTGAGGATGCCCAGTACGTGTCGGGCGGTTCGGTGGTCCAGGCCCGTGGTCGGTTCGTCGACGATCAGGACGTGCGGGTGGCGGGCCAGGGCCCGGCCCAGGTAGACCCGGCGGAGTTCACCGCCGGAGAGCTGCCTGCCGCCGGGGCCGACGGGGGTTCGGGCGGTCAGTCCGCTGTCGTTCAACCGCAGTTGGGCGAGGCGTTCGTCGATCTCGTCGTCGGTCAGGGCGGCTTCGGCGAGGCGCCAGTTGGAGCCGAGTGTGCCGGTGAAGAGGTGGTCGTCGGCGGCGACGGCCACGACGGCGGGCCGGCCTCCGCGGCCTTCGGTTGCTTGCCGCAGCGATGAGGCGAGGGCTCGGAGCAGGGTGCTCTTGCCGCTGCCGGAGCGGCCGGTGACGACGAGCATCGCGCCTCGGGCGACAGTGACACCGAGGAGGCGCCCCGGCCGGAGGGCCATCGGCGGAAGGGGGTATCCGGCGAAGCCGATGCCCTGCTCGGTGGACCATGACCGCATCTCCGGAACAGTGGGATCGCTCGCGGTGAGCGGCACGCCTGCCGTGAGCCTGCGGTGTGCGGCCTTCGCGATGGCTCGGGCTTCGGCTGCGGTCGTCAGCTGTTCGGCCTGGGCCAGCACGCCGAGGGACAGCAGGGCGACGAACACGAACGTGGGGACATCCGGTGCGCTGCCGGTGGCGGCTGTGGCGGTCAGCGTGGCTGTGCCGATCAGGCCGTTGGCCACCTTCGTCCGGTGCCGGCGCCGACCGGCCGTTTCCCGAGCGGTGTCGAGTCGGGTGAACCGCGCTGTCGTACGCGCCGCGAGCTGCTCGGCGGCGCCGAGCGAGGCCATCTCGGTCCATGCGTCGACGGCGGTGACGAGTTCGGCGCGCAGCGCCTTGCGGGTTCGGGTGGTCTGCTCGGCTTCGCGGGCAGTGCCGGGGGCACGGTGGGCGATCGACGCAATGAGGACGACGCCGGCCGCGAGTACGGCTGCCGGCACGACGGACGTGGACGCCGCGACGGCGAGGACAGCGCCGACGGTCAGTACGGCGGTGACGGTGACGGGGGTCGTGGACTCGATCAGTGCCATCCCCGCGCTGTCGGCGTCGGCCATGCTGCGGTCGAGCAGCTCACCCGACCACAGGCCGTCCGTCTGTGCCCGGTCGGTGGCCACGGCGCGGTCGAAGAGAGCGGCCCGAGCGCCGGCGACCCGGCGCAGGGCGGCCGCGTGCAGCACCAGACGCTTGCTGTAGTTGCCGGCGACGCGTGCCAGGGCGAAGGCACGCACACCGCCGCTCGGGGCGAGGTAGGAGAAGGAGCTGAAGGCTGCCGCCCCGGCGACGGCGCAGGCGCTGATGAACCAGCCCGACAGACCGAGCAGTCCGGCGGAGGACAGTTCGGCGACGACCGCGATCACCAGCCCGCCGGCCGCAAGGGAACTCCCCCGCCGACGACGGACGTTCGGGCGACGGCTGCTGCTCATCGCGCGTTCACCGGCCTCGCGGCGCGCAGGAGGCCGTCGTCGATCGTGAGCACGGTGTCGGCCGCGGCGGCCGGTGTGAAGGAGTGGGTGGCGATGACGACCGTACAGCCGTCGGTGGCTCGCCTGAGGGCCTCCACGACCTCGCGTTCGCTGTCCGCGTCGAGGTGGGCGGTCGGCTCGTCCAGCAGCCAGAGCCGGGCTCCGCGCAGAAAGGCGCGGGCGATGGCGATCCGGCGGGCCTCACCGGTCGACACACCCCGACCGCCCTCGCCGAGCCGGGTGTTCAGTCCCTCGGGGAGGCCCTCGACCACGGCGTTCAGCCCGGCGGCGTCGACGGCCCGCAGGATCTGCTGCTCGGTGGCGGCCGGGAGGCCGAGGCGGATGTTGTCGCGGACGGTCGCGTCGAGCAGCACCGTCCGCTGTCCGACCCAGGCGCATCCACCGAGCGTCGGCTCCCGCCGTACGGACGAGGTCCGCCACCGGACCTCGCCGGCCGACGGCCGCCGCAGACCGCCGATCAACGACAGCAGCGTGCTCTTGCCCGAACCCGAGACACCGGTGATCACGGTCCAGGTGCCCGGCGCGAAGTCGGCGTCGGCTCTGATGGTGTCCTGGTCGGCTCCGCCGTACCGGAAGCGGACTGCTGTCAGCGACACACCGACCGGCTCGGCCGACTGCGGACGGGCCCGGTGGGTCACCTGGGCGGGCGTGTCCTTGACGATGTCGCGGATGACACCGGCCGCGTTCGTCGCACGCTCCCGCTGGTGGAAGGCGGCGGCCCGGGCGCGCACGGGGGCGAAGTACATCGGACACACGAGCAGCACCAGCAGACCGGTGAACAGGTCGAGCCGTGGTGCGTGCGGCACCTGTGCGTAGCCGAGGAGCGACAGGCCGATGTAGGTGGCGTTCACCGCGATGGAGAACGTGATGACCACGTCCATGACCAGCCCCGACAGGAAGGCGCACCGCAGCACGCTCATCGTCGCCTTGTTCAGCTGCTCGGCGGCCGTCGTCAGGGTCCGGCCGCGCCGGCCGACCGCGCCGAGCTCGCGCAGCGTCCGCAGGCCGCGGAAGCTGTCGAGGACGACGGCGTTCAGGTGCCGGGTCGCGGCCGCCTGCCGGTCCGCGCCGTGCTGGGCGAACAGTCCCGCGAGGCGCATGTTGAGGGGCAGCAGGGCGGTGGTCAGGACGAGCACGATGGCAGCCGGCCAGTGCACGGCGGCCGTGACCGCCAGCACGGCGAGCATGGACAGCGGTGCCGACCGGCGCAGGGGTGCGGCCTGCGCGTGGAAGTCGGCGACGTCGTCGGCCAGATCGACCATCGCCCACGCGGCCTCGGCCGGGCCGGTCTCGCTGATCCGCCCGGCGGTCGGCAGCAGAGCGCCCGTCAACTGCCGCCGCAGGCCGGTCGCGACGGCACGTGCGCCCCGGTCGGCGAGCGTGTCGGCCGTCCAGTCGGCGCCCACCGCCAGCATGCCCGTGACGGCGAACGCCACGAGCCCCCGCGTCTCACGCACCGCGGCTCGATCCAGCACAGCCTGGGCCGTCCAGGCCAGGGCGCCCCAGCGGGCGATCGTGAGCAGCGTCTCCAGTGTCCGGAGGGTGCCCGACAGGCCGAACCAGTGCCGCCCCGGCGCCGCGCACCCGGTGAGCCGGGCGTCGTCGTGCTCACTCTTCTCGTACATCTCATTCGTCGTCATGAGGGCGCCGCTCGTCGACGATCCACGCGATGCCACCGGCCAGAGCGATGGCGATCATGCCCAGGGTGGTCAGCAGCTGCGAGTGGATCTGCGCGTAGCCACCGAACATCCCCTGGCAGACGAAGTAGGCGAGCAGGCCCAGCACAGTCCAGACGACGGCGGCGAGCAGCCGCAGCACGACACGGAACGGCGTGGGCAGCGCCGACGCGTGGCCGGAGTCCCGGGTGGTCATGGGCGTGCTCCTGTGGGTCCGGTGGCGAACTTTCCTGCGAAGGCCCGGTGAGCGAACACGTTGTAGGCCAGCGCCAGCGGCATGTTCAGGCCGATGCCCACGAGGATGAAGACCATCGTGGAGTGCGGGCCGGCCGCACTGTCGACGGTGAGACCCGGCGGTACGAGCACCGGGTAGCGGGCCACGCCGAGCGCGAGGAAAACGGACACCGTGGCGACCACGAGCCCGCCGAGCGGCAGTGCGTCCGCCGTCCCTGACCGCCGCTTCCACGGGAACGTGACGAGCGCGGTGGCCCCTCCCCCGGCGGCGAACAGCAGCAGGCCGACGAAGGCGGCGGTGCGCCCCGGGCTGTCGAGGTTCAGCGGTGCCGCCGTGGTGTCGACGGTGACCAGGACGAGGATGAGCAGGGCCCCGGCGATCGCCGTGGCGACCGCACCCCGTCGCGCCGCCGACATGCACAGCCGTCCGGTCGCCTTGTGCTTGGTGTGGGCGTAGCCGAGAGCGGTGTACGCGGCCGTGACGGTGAGCCCCGACAGCACGCAGAACCAGCTGAAGGCCCCGAAGGCCGACCCGGTGTACACGTCGTCGCCTTGCAGATGCACTGCCGAGGTCAGCGTCCCCAGGGCGAAGCCCTGCCCGAACGAGGCCAGCAGAGACGCCACGCCGAAGGCGGTCGTCCAGCGGGGAGCAGGCGGCGCCTGGGACGCCATCTCGACGCTCACGCCTCGCACGACGAGGGAGAACAGCACCACGGTCACCGGTAGGTAGGCGTGCGGCAGGATCGTGCCGAAGGCCAGGGGGAAGCCCGCCCAGAGTGCGACGCCGAGCAGGACGAGCCAGGTCTCGTTGCCGTCCCAGCCCACCGCGACCGACTCCAGCATGTGCCGCCGGTGTGCGGGGTCGCGTTCGAAGAGGGTGGCGACGCCGACTCCGAGGTCGTAACCGTCCAGCACGACGTACATCAGAAGGCAGACGAGTACGGTCGCCGCCCAGAGGGTGATGGTCATCGCGCCGCCACCTCCCGGGAGCCGAGCGGTATGCCGTCCTCGGCGAGGCCGTTGTCCGGCAGGTCCCGCGGTGGAGGTTCGTGTCGCGGGTCGTCGCGTTCCGGGCCGATGCGCATGGTGCGGACGATGTAGGCGACGTACGCCACCAGCATGATCAGGTAGAGCACGGAGAAACCGATCACCGAGAACAGGACTTCACCGGGCGCCAGGCGGGACACCGCGGCCGAGGTGCGGAGTTGCCCGAAGACGATCCACGGCTGCCGTCCCGCTTCGGCGGTGACCCAGCCCCCGAGGACGGCCAGAATCCCCGCCGGTGTCGTCCAGAGGACGAACCGGTGGAAGCGGCGCGCGGTCCACAGGCGGTTGCGCACGCGCAGGACCGTGGCGGCGAACGTCGTACCGAACATCAGCACGGCCGCCAGGAACATGACGCGGAAGCCCCAGAAGGTCGCGGCCATGTCCGGCCGGTCGGCAGCCGGGGTGAGCTTCAGACCGGGCATGGCCGTCTTGCAGGTGAGGTCCTTGGCGATGTAGCTGCCAAGGCAGGGAATGTCGAGTTCGGCGATGTTCCGCGCGGCTTGCTGGTCGGGGACGGAGAAGAGGACGAAGCCGGTGTCTCCGTTGTCCCAGTTGCCTTCGATCGCCTCCAACTTGGAGAGCTGACGGGGCAGTTCATGCCCGGCCACGTTGTCACCGAGGTAGAGCTGAACGGGCATCACCAGCGCAGCGATCCCGATCGCGATCGACATCGAGCGGCGGGCGAAGCCCTTCGCGCGTCCCTTCACCAGGTACCAGGCCGAGATCCCGGCGACGAAGAACGCCGCCGAGATCAGCACGGCGGCCAGCATGTGCGGCCAGCGCCAGATGAACGACGGGTTGAAGATGACGTGCGTCCAGTCCGTGGGCTCGAACCGGCCGTGGACGACCTTGAATCCGGCGGGCGTCTGCATCCACGAGTTCGCCGCGATGATCCACGTGGACGACAGGACGGTGCCCACGGACACCATGACGGTGGACAGGAACATCGTGCCTTTGCGCACACGGCCGTCCCCGTAGAGCAGGACGCCGATGAAGCCGGCCTCGACGAAGAAGGCCGTCACGACCTCCATGCCGATGATCGGCCCGATGACCGGGCCCGTCCTGGCTCCGTACACGCCCCAGTTGAGGCCCATCTGGAAGGTGATGACAGCGCCTGCGACCACGCCGATCGCGAAGCCGACGGCGAAGACGCGCCGCCAGAACCGGAACATCTGGAGGTAGACCGCCCTGCCGGTACGCCAGTACAGGCCGTAGACGACCGACAGGAAGATCGAGAGTCCGACAGTGATCGCCGGGAAGGTCATGTGGAACATGACGGTGATGGCGAACTGCCATCGCGACAAGTCGAGAAGACTCATCACAGCTCCCTTGGGAGAGGGTCGGATTTCAGGCGTCGACGACGGGAGTGGCGGCCGACGTGACCTTGGTGAAGCGCGGCAGGGCGGCGGCGCCGACCGCGAGGAGGGCGACGATGCCCATCTGCACGTACTCGACTCCGGCGAACGCGTGGGCGACGTTGCGCGGCGCCCGGACCAGGTAGAGGGTGCCGAGGGTGGCCACGCCGAGAGCGAGTCCGCTCTGCTGGAGGGTGATCAGCACTCCGCTGCCGATGCCGGCCAGGTGGGTGGGGACGTCGGCGAGCACGCTGCGGAACAGGCCGGCGAACAGCATCGACTGTCCGGCACCGACCAGGGCGAGCGGTACGGCCATCGCCCACAGGCTGACGTGCGGCCAGTTTTGGAGCAGGACCGCCACCAGTGAGACCAGTCCGGCGAGCTGGACGACGGCACCGACGGACAGCGCCGCCCGGCCGAACCGTGTGATCAGGCGGGGCGCGACCAGCGAACCGGCGAAGAAGAGCAGGGCCATCGGCAGGATCGCCAGCCCGCTGTGCAGGGCGTCGGCGTGCAGGCCGTTCTGGACGGTGAGGGCGAAGACGAACATGAAGGCGCCGAAGCCGACGCTGAAGGCGAACACCATGGTCAGCCCGCGGGACATCGACGGCAGGCGGAGCAGGGACGGCGGCAGCAGAGGGACCTCGCCGCGCCGCTCGGTGCGCTTCTCCACGACGTAGGTGGCGGCGCCCAGGACGACCGCGACGGCGAGCAGCAGCCAAGTCCACCACGGCCAGCCCAGGGAGTGCCCCTCGGTCAGCGGCACCAGCAGGGCGGTCAGGGTGGCGGCGAACAGGACGGTGCCGGGCAGGTCGATGCCGACGGGGTGGTGCGAGCGGGTGGCGGGCACGATCCGGGCCGCCACCAGGAGCACGACCACGCCGATGGGCACGTTGACCAGGAAGATCGGCCGCCAGGAGGTTCCGGCGATGTCGGCGCTGACCAACAGGCCACCGACCAGCTGCCCGACCACGGCGGCGATGCCGGAGGTCGCCCCGTACAGAGCCACCGCACGAGCCTTGCGTTCGCCTTCGAGGACGTGGTGGAAGGTCGCCAGCACCTGCGGGATGAGCAGGGCGGCGGTGGCACCCTGGACGATGCGGGCCGCGATCAGCGCACCCACGCTCGGGGCGACACCGCAGGCCAGCGACGCCAGGACGAAGCCGACGAGCGCGCCGAGGAAGATACGGCGACGGCCGTAGCGGTCACCGAGCCGGCCGCCGAGGACCAGCAGAGTCGCGTACGCCACGCCGTACCCGGCGATGACCAGTTCCAACGAGGACGCGGAGGCGTGCAGCGAGGCGTCGATGCTGGGCAGGGCCACGTTGGTGATGAAGAAGTCCATGATCGGCAGAAACGCGCCGGCCAGCAGGATGAACACCCCGACCGGGTGCAGCCCGCCCGCGCGGGCCATGGCGCGGGGCGAGGCCGTCGCGGTCCCGGTCCGCCCGGAGGAAAGGGTTGTCGTCATGACAGATCCTCGATTGTAGTTATGCACTCATAACTATGAGGGCATGACGAGTATGGTGTCATAACTAGTTCCTTGGCAACCCGTACCCGGGAGATGTGATGCGCAACAGAGCCCAGCCGACGGGCCCCGCGGCCGGACCGGATGCACCGGATGCACCGGATGCAGATCAGCGATGGGCCGATCTGGCCGACCTGGTGCTGATCATCAGCCGGGAGATCCAGTTCCGCCGCTACACGGACGAGCGCGCTGTCCACCTGTCGCAGTCCGAAGGCATGGTGATGCGCTACCTGAAGCGCGACCCCGCCACCACACCCAGCCGCATCGCCGCGGCAACCGGGCTGCAGCGCACCAACCTCTCCACGGTCCTGCGCGGCCTCGAACACAAGGGCTTCATCGAGCGGCACGCCCACTCGGGCGATGGTCGCGGGGTGACGGTCCACTCCACGGAACGCGGACGCGACAACACCGTCCTCGTTCGACAGGAATGGGCTGAGGCCGTCTCCGCGGCCGCCGACCATGACACCCGGCACCTCGACGCGGCCCTCACCCTGCTCGCCGCCATGGAAGCCGGGCTGACCAAGGGACGACCCCGGTTCCCCGCCACCTCTCCGGCAACAGGTACCTGACCTCCAGCCAGCGGTCATCGCGGCGACGCTCGCCGCCCGCCCCTCACGACCCGCCGCAGAAGTCACCCGTCGTTCGCTCCCGCAACCCGTCAGACGAGCCCGCACATCATGTCGCACGCATCCTGACCGCGACCCTCGCCTGGGGAGAGCCTGGGGAGTCTGGAGGACCTCCGGGGAACGTGCGGGGAGAATCGACTGCGCAACCGGGCACGAACCCGAAAGACCCAGAAAGATGGATCAGCCCAGGCCAGAGGAGTGATCAGCGGCATCACCACAGGTCAGAACCACCAGGCACACCTCTGCTTTTCCAGGTGGGCCCGGTGACGGGTTCGCCGCAGCGCGGAGGCGTCCGCTGTGGTCCCTTGATCCAGCGGTGCCACCAGGAGGAGCCATGCCCTCATCGAGCGCCCTCGCCCCGTCCGTGGCCCGGTCCGGTCGGCCCCGGTGGCAGCGTGGAATCCGCCTCCTCGAGCGTCTGCGCCGTCGTCGTCCCGCGCCGGTCCGCCTGCCGCGCCCGGCCCAGGTGCGGGCGCTGCTCGCGGTACTGGACGAGGCTGTGGCCGCCCAGCAGCCCGCCGATGCGGCGGTGGCCGCGTGTGGCGAGCCCGGCCCTGTCCCTGGCCGGGCCGCCCGGGCCTGCGGCGACGCGAGTTCAGCTCTCCTCCACCTGCGAGCCCGGCTGCGGGAGCTGCTGCTCACCGACATCGACCTCGTACAGGCCCGGGCGTACGCGGGGCGGCTGCTCGCTTACCACCAGTGGATGGTGCGGCAGTCGGCGAACCTGGCGTACACCGGGCATCCGGACGCCCGCACCGAGGCGGCCCGGCTGCAGCTGAACGGCCTGGGACGGCCCGCGGACGAGCTGCGGCGGCTGCGAGATGTGCTCAAGGAGCAGCAACGTGCGCCGTGAGCACACGCGAACCGGCCCCTGCCCCTGCCCCTGCCGCTGCCCCTGCCGTTAGCTTCTCAGAACCTCGCCCCATTTCAAGTCGTTGGTGCTAGCTTCATTAGCACCATGCTGTTGAGACTGAACACTGCGGACAGTCGCCCCCTGCACGAGCAGGTGGCCGGCGCGATCCGGCGCGCGATCGCCGAGGGCGAGTGCGGGCCGGGAGACCGCCTTCCCCCGGCCCGGGATCTTTCCCAGGCCCTGGATGTGAACGTCAACACGGTTCTACGGGGTCTTCGGGCGCTGCGTGACGAAGGGGTGCTGGAGTTCCGGCGGGGCCGGGGCGTGACGGTGGCCGACGGGGCGGACCAGCGCTCCGTCCTGCTGGACCGCGTACGCGACCTGGTGACCGAAGCGACGCACCTCGGCTACGGCAAGGACGACCTCATCGACATGATCAGGGGGATCTCGTGACCGACCGGGCGCGTAGGAGCGGGGCGGCGCGGGGCGCCGTCGGCTGGGGCGGCGGCGTCCTGGCCCTGTTGGTGGGGCTGCCGTTGGCCGCGAGCGGCCGGCTCCCGGACCGGCTGGCGACCCACTGGGGCGCCGGCTCGGGCAGGCCCGACGGCTCCATGCCGTTCTGGGCCGCCGCACTGTTCCCCGCGCTGATCTGGGGGGTGCCGGCAGTCGTCGTCATGCTGACGCTGCGCCGGACGGGGGCCGGTGGCGTGGTGCCGGGGTGGGCGGTCGCGGGCCTCGGGTTCGGTGGGGTGATGCTGCTGGGTGGGCAGGCGTCCATCGTGCGGGCGAATCTGGATCGTGCGGACTGGCGCGACGCCGAATCGGTGACCAGTTGGGTCGTGGGGACGGTCGCCGTCGCGGCCGCTGTGGGGGCGGTCGGGCTGCTGGCCGCGCGCCGGGCGCCTGCGCTGTCCCGGCCCGCGGCAGAGGGCCCGGCCCTGGACATTCCCGTCGGGCAGCGGGTCGTATGGCTGGCTCGTACGTCGAACTCGTGGCTCCAGGCGCTTGCCGCGCTGAGCGGGCTGGTCGCGGTCGGGGTCGGCGTGGCGGCGCTCTCGGGTCTGGCGGGCCTTTCGTTCCTGCTGGCCGCCGCGCCCTTCGTCTTCGCCTCTCTTCTGGTTCTCGGGTGTTCCTCCGTGCAGGCACGGGTCAACGAGCGGGGTTTGGACGTCTCGTTCGGGCCCTTCGGGTGGCCCGCGCGGCACTGGGCCGCCGGGGACGTCGAGTCGGCGCGCGTGGAGAGTCGTACGCCCGGCCACGTCGGCGGCTGGGGGTACCGGCTGAGCGGGCTGGGCACCACCGTGATGCTGCGCGGCGGCGAGTGCCTGGTCGTCCGCTCCTCCAAGGGCCGGGAGTTCGCCGTGAGCGTGGACGACGCCGAACGCGGAGCCGCCCTTCTCAACTCCCTGAGCGCCCGGCACACAAGGTGAGGACCCGGCGGGCCGGAAGGCGGGCGAGGCCGTCTCGTACGGCGGCCACGGGTGGGCGGCCGACGAGGTTGTGGCCGGAGGCCATCGGCAGGTGGTACGCGCCGACCACGGGAACGGCGAGCACGAGCGCCTGGCCGCCGGTCCGCCTGCCGTCAGGGTGTGGCCGTGGCCGGCAGGCCCGGGTCCGGTGTCGTGGGGTGGCTCGCCGATCTCGGCAGGCTCAGCACCATGGTGAGGCCCCCGCCGGGTGTGTCCTCGGCGGCGAGGGTGCCGCCGATGGCCTCGGTGAAACCGCGGGCGACCGCCAGACCGAGGCCGACGCCGGTGCCGCGCGGCGAGTCGCCGTAGCGCTGGAAGGGTTCGAAGATGCGGTCCTTGGCCTCGTCGGGGACGCCCGGACCGCGGTCCACGACGCGCACCTCCACCCGGTCCGCGATGGCGCTCGCCGACACCAGCACCGGGGTGTCCGCCGGACTGTATTTCACCGCGTTCTCGACGATGTTGGCGACGGACCGTTCCAGGAGCCCCCGGTCGACGTCGACCATGGGCAGCGTCTCCGGGATGTCGAGTTCCACGCTGTCCTCGGGCACACCGCCGAGCGCCATGGGCACGACCTCGTCGAGGTCGGTCTCGCGGATGATCGGGGTGACCGTGCCGGTCTGGAGGCGGGACATGTCGAGGAGGTTGCCGACGAGGTGGTCGAGGCGGTCGGCGCCTTCCTCGATGGCCTCCAGAAGCTCCGCCTGGTCCTCCTGCGACCACTCGACGTCGTCCGAGCGCAGGGAGGTGACCGCGGCCTTGATGCCGGCGAGCGGGGTGCGCAGGTCGTGGCTGACGGCGGCGAGCAGGGCGGTGCGGATGCGGTTGCCCTCGGCCAGTTCCTTGGCCTGGTCGGCCTCCTGCTGAAGGCGCCGGCGGTCCAGGACCACGGCGGCCTGGGCGGCGAAGGCCGCGAGCACCCGCCGGTCCTCGGCGGGCAGGACCCGTCCGGTCAGCGCCAGGGCCATGTGGTCGCCGACCGACACGTCGACGTCGGCCGCCTCCGGGGTGGCGCAGGGCCGCGGGCCGACGCTGCCCGCGCAGGTCCAGGGCGCCACCTCGTTCTCGCGCTCCAGCAGCGCCACCGACTCCATGCCGAAGGTCTCGCGGACCCGGTCGAGCAGCGCCTCCAGGCTGGTCTCGCCGCGCAGGACGTTGCCGGCCAGGAAGGAGAGGATCTCCGACTCCGCTCTCAGGCGGGCGGCCTGGTGGGTGCGGCGGGCGGCCAGGTCGACGACGGAGGCCACGGAGACGGCGACGCCGACGAAGATCGCGATGGCGACGATGTTCTTCGGGTCGGCGATCGTCAGGGTGTGGACGGGCGGGGTGAAGTACCAGTTCAGGAGCAGGGAACCGGCCGCGGCCGAGGCCAGCGCGGGGAAGAGCCCGCCCAGCAGGGCCGCCGCCACCGTCATGGCCAGGAACAGCAGCATGTCGTTGGCGAGGCCGACGTCCGGGGACACGCTGCTCAGCAGCCAGGTCAGCAGGACGGGGCCGCCGAGGCCGACCAGCCAGCCCCAGATCAGACGGGGCCCGGCCCAGGCGTGCGCCCCGGTTGACCGGGAGTCCGCGGCCCTTTCCGGCCTCGTCGTGGGTGATGAGGTGGACGTCGAGGTCGGGTCCGGAGTCGCGGGCGACCGTGGCGCCGACGCCGGGGCCGAAGGCGTACTGCCAGCCCTTGCGGCGGGAGACGCCCAGCACGATCTGGGTGGCGTTGACCCCGCGCGAGAAGTCGAGCAGCGCGACCGGTATGTCGTCGCCGACGACGTGGTGGAAGGTGCCCCCGAGGTCCTCGACGAGGGTGCGCTGGACGGCCAGTTCCTTCGGAGAGGCCGCCGTCAGGCCGTCGCTGCGGGAGATGTAGACGGCGAGCACCTCGCCGCCCGCGCCCTTCTCCGCCAGCCGGGCCGCGCGGCGTATCAGCGTCCGCCCTTCGGGGCCCCCGGTGAGCCCGACGACGATCCGCTCCCGCGAGCCCCAGATGGTGGAGACGCTGTGCGCGCTGCGGTACTCGGTCAGATAGGCGTCGACCCGGTCGGCCACCCACAGCAGCGCCAGTTCGCGCAGGGCGGTGAGGTTGCCGGGCCGGAAGTAGGCCGCGTCGACCCCGTACCGGCGTGCCTGGAGATTGATGACGAGGGCCCGCACGAGCTGCGGGTCGTCCTCCACCACCAGCACCCGTGTCATGGGCGTGCGCCTTTCCTGTCGTACGTCGTCGGGCCGTACCGGCTTCATGACGGCGGGAGTCGGCGGAACGGGGCTCTCCCTCCCGGACCGCCGACTCCTCTGTGGGACGTGTAACTCCATCAGCTCTTCGCCGCGAGTTCCTTGAGCGCGATGTTGAGTTGGAGGACGTTGACGCGGGGTTCGCCGATGAAGCCGAGGGTGCGGCCGTCGGTGTGGGCGTCGACCAGTTTCTGCACCTGGGCGACGGGCAGGCCGTTCTTCTCGGCGATCCGGTGGACCTGGATGTCCGCGTACTGCGGGGAGATGTCCGGGTCCAGGCCGGAGCCGGAGGACGTGACCGCGTCGGCGGGCACGTCGGAGGGCTTGACCGTGTAGCCGTTCACCGAGTTGTCCTTGACGACGGCCTTCTTCGCGGCGGTCACCCAGTCGATCAGGTCCTTGTTGTCACCGGACCGGTTGGTCGCGCCGGACAGGATCAACTTGTACTGCGTGTTGACGCTGTTGCTGCCGAGACCGTTCTGCGGACGCCCCTGGAACCACTTCAGGTCGGGCTCCGGAGTCTCCTGACCCGTCTTCAGCGGCAGGTTGTACGACTGCCCGATGAGGGAGGAACCGACGACCTTGCCGTCCGACTTGATCTCGGAGCCGTTGGCCTGGTCGCTGAACAGTCCCTGGGCGATACCGGTCACCACCAGCGGGTAGATGACGCCGGTCACCAGGGTCAGTACGAGGAGGGCGCGCAGGCCCGCCCAGAGCAACCGGACGGTGTTGGTTACGGAGTTGTTCATGACCTTCAGCACGCTTTCAAGAAATTACAGCCCGGGGATGAGGGAGATGAGCAGGTCGATGAGCTTGATCCCGATGAAGGGGGCGATCAGGCCGCCGATGCCGTAGATCGTGAGGTTGCGCCGCAGCATCCTGTCCGCGCTGACCGGCCGGTACTGGACGCCCTTGAGGGAGAGCGGCACCAGCGCGATGATGATCAGCGCGTTGAAGATGACGGCGGACAGGATCGCGGAGTCCGGCGAGGCCAGGCCCATGACGTTGAGCTTGTCCAGGCCCGGGTAGACGGCCGCGAACAGCGCCGGGATGATCGCGAAGTACTTCGCGACGTCGTTGGCGATCGAGAACGTCGTCAACGCGCCCCGGGTGATGAGGAGTTGCTTGCCGATCTCGACGATCTCGATGAGCTTCGTCGGGTTGGAGTCGAGGTCGACCATGTTGCCGGCCTCCTTCGCGGCCGACGTACCCGTGTTCATGGCCACACCCACGTCGGCCTGGGCGAGCGCAGGTGCGTCGTTGGTGCCGTCGCCGGTCATCGCGACGAGCTTGCCGCCCGCCTGCTCCCGCTTGATGAGGGCCATCTTGTCCTCGGGAGTGGCCTCGGCGAGGAAGTCGTCGACACCGGCCTCCTCGGCGATCGCCTTCGCCGTCAGCGGGTTGTCGCCCGTGATCATGACGGTCTTGATGCCCATGCGCCGCAGCTCGTCGAACCGCTCGCGCATGCCCTCCTTGACGACGTCCTTGAGGTGGATGACACCCAGTACACGGGCGCCCTTGTCGTCCTCGACGGCGACGAGCAGCGGGGTGCCGCCGGCCTCGGAGATGCGGTTGGCGAGCGTGCCGGCGTCCTTGGAGACGGTGCCGCCCTGCTCCTTGACCCAGGTGATGACCGAGCCGGCCGCGCCCTTGCGGATCCTGCGCCCGTCGACGTCCACGCCCGACATGCGGGTCTGGGCGGTGAAGGCGATCCACTCGGCGCCGGACAGCTCGCCCTGGTGGCGCTCGCGCAGCCCGTACTTCTCCTTCGCCAGGACGACGATGGAACGGCCCTCGGGGGTCTCGTCGGCCAGCGAGGAGAGCTGGGCCGAGTCGGCCACCTCTGCCTCGGTCGTCCCGGTCACCGGCACGAACTCCGACGCCTGCCGGTTGCCGAGCGTGATGGTGCCGGTCTTGTCCAGCAGCAGGGTCGACACATCGCCCGCAGCCTCGACGGCCCGCCCGGACATGGCCAAGACATTCCGCTGCACCAGCCGGTCCATGCCCGCGATGCCGATCGCGGAGAGGAGCGCGCCGATCGTCGTCGGGATGAGGCAGACCAGGAGGGCCACCAGCACGACCATCGTGAGGTGGGTGCCCGCGTAGTCCGCGAACGGCGGCAGGGTCGCCACCGCCAGCAGGAACACGATGGTCAGCGAGGCGAGCAGGATGTTGAGGGCGATCTCGTTCGGCGTCTTCTGCCGGGCAGCGCCCTCGACCAGGTTGATCATCCGGTCGATGAAGGTCTCGCCCGGCTTCGTCGTGATCTTGATGACGATCCGGTCGGACAGGACCTTCGTGCCGCCGGTGACCGCGCTTCGGTCGCCGCCGGACTCCCGGATGACGGGCGCCGACTCACCGGTGATCGCCGACTCGTCGACGGAGGCCACGCCCTCGACGACGTCACCGTCGCCGGGGATGATGTCACCGGCCTCGCAGACGACCAGGTCGCCGATGCGCAGTTCGGTGCCGGGCACCTCCTCCTCGGACTCCCCCACGAGCCGCCGGGCGACCGTGTCGGTCTTGGCCTTGCGCAGAGTGTCCGCCTGCGCCTTGCCTCGGCCCTCGGCGACCGCCTCCGCGAGGTTCGCGAAGATCACCGTCAGCCACAGCCAGGCGCTGATCGTCCAGCCGAACCAGTCGCCCGGGTCCTTGAAGGAGAACACGGTGGTCAGCACGGAGCCGATCCACACCACGAACATCACGGGCGACTTGACCATGACCCGCGGATCGAGCTTGCGGCAGGCGTCCGGCAGCGACTTCAGCAACTGCTTGGGGTCGAAGAGGCCCGCGCCGACACGGCTTTCCTTGTGACCGGTCGGGACGTCCTGGTGGGGTGCCCGGGTCGGGGTGGCTGTGGACATGGAGTCCTCTTGCTTCTGCGTGTCGGTGGTCATGACGCCAGCCCCTCGGCCAGCGGACCCAGCGCCAGCGCCGGGAAGTAGGTCAGACCGGTGATGATCAGGATCGCGCCCACCAGCAGCCCCGTGAACAGGGGCTTCTCGGTGCGCAGGGTGCCCGCGGTCGCCGGCACCGGCTTCTGCTCCGCCAGCGAACCCGCCAGCGCCAGCACGAACACCATCGGCAGGAACCGGCCCAGCACCATGGCCAGCCCCAGCGTGCTGTTGAACCACTGCGTGTCCGCGTTCAGCCCGGCGAACGCCGAACCGTTGTTGTTCGCCGCCGAGCTGTAGGCGTACAGGATCTCGGAGAACCCGTGCGCCCCACTGTTGGTCATCGAGTTGCCCGGGGTCGGCAGGGCCATCGCCGCGGCTGTGAAGACCAGCACCAGCGCCGGGGTGATCAGGATGTAGCACGCCGCGAACTTGATCTCACGGGTCCCGATCTTCTTGCCCAGGTACTCGGGCGTACGCCCCACCATCAGACCGGCGATGAACACCGCGATGATCGCCATCACCAGCATGCCGTACAGACCCGAACCGGTACCGCCGGGCGCGATCTCCCCCAACTGCATGCCCAGCATGGTGATACCGCCGCCGAGCCCGGTGAACGAGGAGTGGAAGGAGTTCACCGCGCCGGTCGAGGTGAGCGTCGTCGACACCGCGAAGATCGACGAGGCGCCGACCCCGATACGGGTCTCCTTGCCCTCCATCGCCCCGCCCGCGATCTCGAACGCCGGGCCGTGGTGCGCGAACTCGGTCCACATCATCAGCGCGATGAAGCCCACCCAGATCGTGCCCATGGTCGCGAGGATCGCGTACCCCTGCCTGACCGAGCCGACCATGATCCCGAAGGTGCGGGTCAGCGCGAACGGGATGACCAGCAGCAGGAAGATCTCGAAGAGGTTCGTGAACGGCGTCGGATTCTCGAAGGGGTGGGCGGAGTTGGCGTTGAAGTAACCGCCGCCGTTGGTGCCGACCTCCTTGATGGCCTCCTGCGAGGCGACCGCGCCGCCGTTCCACTGCTGGTGGCCGCCCATGCTGTGCCCATTCAGGAATTGCCCGACCTCGTGGATCCCGGAGAAGTTCTGGATGGCGCCGCAGGCGACCAGGACGACCGCGGCGACGACGGACAGCGGCAGCAGGATACGGATGGTCCCGCGCACCAGGTCCGACCAGAAGTTGCCCAGCTCACCGGTGCGCATGGGGGTCCCCCCGCTCGAGCGAAGCCGAGAGTGGGGGAGCGCGAACCCCCGCACCAGCGCCACCGCGACGGCGATGCCGACGGCCGCCGACACGAAGTTCTGCACCGCGAGGCCTGCCGTCTGCACGACATGGCCCATGGCCTGCTCGCCGTAGTACGACTGCCAGTTGGTGTTCGTCACGAACGACGTGGCCGTGTTGAACGCCTGGTCCGGGTCGATGGCCTTGAAGCCGAGCGAGCCGGGCAGATGCCCCTGGAGCCGCTGGAGCAGATAGAGGAAGAGGACGCTCACGGCCGAGAAGGCGAGCACCCCGCGCAGATACGCGGGCCAGCGCATCTCCGTGTTCGGGTTGGCGCCGATGCCCTTGTAGATCCACTTCTCGACGCGCCAGTGCCGGTCGGAGGAGTAGACCCTGGCCATGTAGTTGCCGAGGGGGACGTAGGCGAGCGCCAGCGCCGCTATGAGTGCGAGCAACTGAAGCACGCCGCCGAGTACGGGACCCATCACGATCTCAGAACCTCTCCGGGAAGATCAGGGCGAGGACGAGATAACCCAGCAGGGCGACGGCCACGACCAGACCGACGACGTTCTCGGCGGTCACAGCTTCGTCACCCCTTTGGCGACGAGAGCCACCAGCGCGAACACCGCGATCGTGGTGACGACGAAGGCCAGATCGGCCATCGCGAACTCCTAGAACTAGAAGAGGTTCGGGTGGAACGGACGATTAGAGGAAACCGCCTTTTTGGCCGGATTCCGCGGTCGTTGACGCGTCTCTTACGGCGGCCCCCACACCTTTGACGGGACTCTTACGCCGCTGGAGGCGAGGGTCACAGCAGCCGGAAGCGCAGCCGGCAGATGACCGCGTCCGTCTCCCGCCGCACGGCGTGGGCGACGACCGCGCCCCGCTGGTTCTGCAGCAGCCGCTGCCACAGCCGCTCCGGCTCGGTCTCCGGGATCAGGACGGTGACCTGGGTGGCCGGCTCCGCCGCCGTGACCTCACGGACGTACGCGGCGATGGGACGGCCCAGGCTGCGGCTCTCGCAGGTCAGCCGGACCAGCGGCACCCCGGGGTCCCACTCCGCCCAGGCGCGCTCCAGCGCGTGGAGGGCGACCCGGTCCTCGGGGTCGGGGTAGCAGACGGTGACCGCGCGCACCTCGTCGCCCAGGGAGGCCGCCGCGGTCAGCGCCTCGGACGTCAGGCGGGAGAGGGAGGACACGGGGACGATCACCAGCGAGCGTTCGCGGTGCGGGGGCTCAGGGATCCGCCCCAGGCCCAGACTCTCCCCGATACGGGCGTAGGCGCGGTGCACGGCGACGAAGGCCAGCGCGAGCAGCGGGAGCGCGACCACGACCAGCCAGGCGCCCTCCTCGAACTTGCTCGCGGTGACGACGATGGTCGCCACACCGGTCAGGAGTGCGCCGAAGCCGTTGAGCAGGGCCTTGCCCCGCCACCCCGTCCCGCGTTCGAGCCGCCAGTGCCGGACCATGCCCACCTGCGCGATGGTGAAGCCGACGAAGACGCCGATCGCGAACAGGGGCACGAGGGTGTTGGTGTCACCGCCGGAGAACACCAGCAGCGCCGCCGAGACCACGGCCAGGGCCAGCACTCCGTGCCGGTGCACCTGGCGGTCGGCCTTCAGCGCGAACACGTGCGGCAGGTAGTTGTCGCGGGCCAGCAGCTTCAGCAGCACCGGCAGCCCGCCGAAGGACGTGTTCGCGGACAGGGCCAGCAGGATCATCGTGGCGAACTGGATGACGTAGAAAGCCCAGTTGTGCCCCAGTGAGGCGTCCGCGAGCTGGGCGAGGACGGTCACGCCCTCGACCGGCTGGAGGTGGAAGCGGGAGATCAGCACCGACAGACCGATCAGCATCACACCGAGCACGGCGCCGAGGGCGACCTCGGCGTGCTGGGCCCGCTTCACGCGCGGCACCCGGAAGGAGGGGACGGCGTTGGCGATGGCCTCGACTCCGGTGAGGGCCGCGCAACCAGAGGCGAAAGCTTTCAGCAACAGCAGCGCGCCCACCGTGGTCGCGTTGTCGGCCAGGACCGACGCATGCCCGTCCGCGGTGGCCGTGCTGACCGGGGCCGACCGGAACAGCCCGACGACGATCAGGACGAGGATCGAGCCGACGAACACCACGGTCGGCACGATGAACACCCTCGCCGACTCCACGATGCCCCGCAGGTTCACCGCCGTGATCAGCACGAGCACCGCCAGGCACACCCACAGGCGGTCGCCGTACAGCTCCGGGAAGGCCGAGGTCAGCGCGGCGACACCGGCGGTGACGGCGACCGCGACATTGAGCACGTAGTCCAGGACCAGGGACGCGGCCGCGACCAGGCTGGTGCGCGCGCCCAGATGCGTCTTCGCCACGGCGTACGACCCGCCGCCGTCCGGGAACGCGGCGATCACCTGCCGGTACGAGGCGACCAGCACCGCCAGCAGACCCGCGATGGCCAGCGTCACCGGCAGGGTGAAACCGAGGCCGTGGGCACCGGCCGCGGCGAGGACGAGGACGATCGCCTCGGGGCCGTAGGCCACCGACGCCATGGCGTCGAGCGAGAGGGCGGCCAGGCCGGTGACAGCGGTGAGCCGGTGGCGTTCGCCGGTATCCGGCGGCTCTTCGTCGGCGGGGGTCGCGCCCGGCTCCAGGGTCAGGACGGACATCGGCGCGTGCTCCTTCTTCCAGGTCCGTGCACGAGGGCTGAGGTGTGCGCGGTGCACTCAGGGTGTGTCCGTTTCCGGCCAAGGCCGACCGTCCTTTGCGGCTTCTTCGCGCCGAAGCGGCCGACTTTGACGGGACCTTGACGGGGATGTGACGCAGGTGACAGCGCCGTCAGCGTCCCGTCAAAACGGAGGCGGTCCGGCCTTCCGGATCCCTACGGTCACCGCATGGCCCCCCGCAACGGCGCGCGCGGACCCGCTGACGCGGCGCACGACCTCCGCTTGGCGCGCGACGTGCGGGACACGGTGCGCTGCGCCGGCGCCGCCCGTACGGCGCGGCATCCGCCATCTGCCGCTTCCGGTTCCGGTTCCGGTTCCGGTTCCGGTGCTTATCAGGCTCCTTCTACGCCCCGCGCACCATGGGGTGCGGGTTCTGCGCCGGCCGCGTCGTGCCGGCCTGTTCCGCGCAGGGCAGCGACACGACCATCGTCAGGCCGCCGCCCGGGGTGTCCTCGGGAGTGAGGGTCCCGTTCATCGCCTCGGTCAGGCCCCGGGCGAGGGCGAGGCCCAAGCCGAGACCGGTGGTGTTGTCGGTGTCCCCGAGCCGCTGGAACGGCTCGAAGAGCCGCTCCCGGCCGTCGGTGGGAAGGCCGGGCCCCCGGTCGACGACCCGCAGTTCCACGCGTCCCGCCAGGGCGCTGGCGGTGACCATCACCTTCTGCCCGGGCGGCGTGTGCCGGGCCGCGTTGCCGACCAGGTTGGCGACGACGCGCTCCAGCAGCGGCGCATCGGCCAGCACCGCCGGGATCCGCTCCATGTCCCGCGCCTCGGCCGCCGGCACGTCCGCGAGCGCCATCGGGAGCACCTCCTCCAGGGTCGTGGCCCGCAGGTTCAGCGGGAGGACGCCGGCCTCCAGGCGGCTGAGGTCGAGGAGGTTCTCGACCAGGCGGCTGAGCTTGGCCATGGACTCGTCGGCGGTGGCGAGGAGTTCGTCGCGGTCCTCCGGGGTGAACTCCACGTCCCGGCTGCGCAGCGAGGTGACGGCCGCCCAGCCCGCGGCGAGCGGGGTGCGCAGGTCGTGCCCGACGGCCCGCAGCAGCGCCGTACGCATCCGGTCGGCGGCCTTCACGGGCTCCACCTCGGCCGCCGCCTCGGCCAGCCGGGCCCGCTCGACGGCCGACCCCACGTGCGCGGCGAACGCGGCGAGCACGCGCCGCTCGGAGGACGACAGCGTCCGCCCCCGCAGCAGCAGATACGCGCCGGGACCGGCCGGCACGGCGGTGGCGCCCTCGGCGTCGGGCGGTTCGGCATCGGGAGGTTGGGAGTTGGGCGGTTCGGCATCGGGCGGTTCGGCATCGGGAGGTTCGTCGACGAGTTCCGCCGAGTCCATGCCGAAGGTCTCGCGGGTCCGTTCCAGCAGGGCCGGGATGGTCGCGCCACCGCGCACGATGCTGCCGGCCAGCGACGACATGGTCTCGGCCTCCGCGGTGGCCCGGGCCGAGCGGCGGGACAGCCGCAGCGAGCGGTCGACGACGGCGGCCACCGTGACGGCCACCACCGCGAACACCCCCAGCGCGAGAAGCGCGTTGGGATCCTCGAGTGTGAACGCGCCGATGGGCGGGATGAACCAGTAGTTCAGCAGCAGGGACGCCGTCACCGACGCGATCAGCGCCGAAGCGACCCCTCCTATGCAGGCCACCCCCACCACCGCGAGCAGGAACAGCAGCGCCTCGCTCGTCAGGTTCACCGTGCCCCGCACCTGGGCGAGGACGGCCGTCAGCAGCACCGGCAGCACCAGCCCCGCCACCGGCCCCGCGATCAGTCGGGCGGTGGACAGGGTACGGCGGCGGGACGGCAGCAGGGAGCCGCGCCCGGCGCGCTCGTGGGTGACCCGGTGGACGTCGATGTCCCCGGACAGCTCGGTCACGGTCTCCCCCGTGCCGGGTCCGGTCAGGAACCGCTCCAGGCGGCCCCGGCGGCTGGTGCCCAGCACCAGCTGGGTGGCGTTCTCGGCACGGGCGAACTCCACCAGTGCGGTGGCGATGCCGTCCCCGACGACGGAGTGGTAGCTGCCCCCGAGGTCCTCCACCAGCCGCCGCTGCCGGGCCAGCGAGGCGTGCGAGACACCGGCGGCCAGGCCGTCGCTGCGGGCCACGTGCACGGCCAGCAGATCGCCCCCGGCCGACCGGGCGGCGATGCGGGCGGCCCGCCGGACGAGCGTGTCCCCCTCCGGCCCGCCCGTCAGCGCGACGACCACCCGCTCCCGGGTCTCCCACACGCCGCCGATGGAGTGCTCGGCGCGGTAGGTCTGGAGCGCCGCGTCGACCCGGTCCGCGACCCACAGCAGGGCCAGTTGCCGCAGCGCGGTCAGATTGCCCGGCCGGAAGTAGTTCGCGAGGGCCGCGTCGACCTTCTCGGGCGCGTAGACGTTGCCGTGGGCCATACGGCGCCGCAGGCCCTCCGGGGGCATGTCCACCAGCTCGACCTGATGGGCCCGCCGGACGACGTCGTCGGGCACCGTCTCGTGCTGCGGCACCCCGGTGATCTTCTCCACCACGTCGTTGAGGGAGGCCAGATGCTGGATGTTCAGCGCCGTCACGACGTCGACGCCGGCGGCGAGCAGCGCCTCGATGTCCTGCCAGCGCTTGGCGTTGCGGCCGTCACCGGGGACGTTGCTGTGGGCGAACTCGTCGACGATCGCCACCTGCGGGCGGCGGGCCAGCACCGCCGTGAGGTCCATCTCCTCGAACTCGCCGCCACGGTGGACACAGCGGGCACGGGGGACGACCTCCAGGCCGTCCAGCATGGCCTCGGTGCGCGGCCGGCCGTGGCACTCGGCGAGGCCGACCACGACATCCGCGCCGCGGGCAGCCCGCCGCCGCCCCTCGTCGAGCATCCGGTAGGTCTTGCCCACCCCCGGGGCCGCCCCCAGGTAGACCTTCAGCCGTCCGGGCCGTACGTCACCACTCATCGCCGCCGACGCGCTCCGCTCACTGGCTCAACTCCCTCGGGAGGCGGGTTGCTTCTCTCCACCGAAACGCTTCCGGCGACCGGGCGGGGCGGTTGTTAGCGCTTCCTTGGCACCGATCACGGGGACCTTGACGCCGTCTTGACATCCCTGGGGACGGACAGGAGTCACTAGGGTGACGCGGAAGCTTCCGCCATGCAGATGCACGCCAACCAGCTGACGGTGTCGCCTCAGACGGTGCGCATGTTGGTGGATCAGCAGTTTCCTGAGTGGCAGAGCCTGCCCGTCAGGAGCATCGCTGCACAGGGTACGGTCAACGCCGTCTTCCGCATCGGCGATGGGTTCGCAGCTCGCTTCCCTCTTGAACCCGCAGACGTCGAGCCGACACGGCGCCGGCTGAAGGCCGAAGCGGAAGCGGCTCGCGAGCTGGCAGGGCGCACGCGTTTCCCCACGCCCGAGCTGGTCGCACTCGGTGAATCCGGGGCGGGCTACCCGCTTCCGTGGTCGGTGCAGACGTGGCTGCCGGGGACCGTGGCCGACGACGAGGACCCGGGCGAATCGGTGGCGTTCGCCCGCGACCTGGCCGATCTCATCGGCGACCTACGCGCGATCGACACGCGTGGCCGCACGTTCGCCGGCACAGGTCGAGGAGGCGACCTGCGAACCCATGACGCCTGGATGGAGACCTGTTTCAGGCACAGTGGGCAGCTCCTGGACGTTCCTCGGCTCCGCCGTATCTGGGCGACTTTGCGCGATCTCCCGCGAGGCGCGACTGAGGACGTCATGGCCCACAGTGACCTGATTCCTGGCAACGTGCTCGTGTCCGACGGCCGTCTTGCCGGGATTCTCGACGTCGGCGGCTTCGGGCCGGCGGACCCGTCGCTGGATCTCGTGAGCGCGTGGCATCTGCTGGAGGCCGGGCCGCGCGAGGTGCTCCTCGATCACCTGGGTTGCGGCGGCCTTCAACGGGAGCGGGGCAAGGCGTGGGCTTTCGTTCAGGCGATGGGGTTGGTCTGGTATTACGTCGACAGCAACCCGGTCATGAGTCGGATGGGCCGACGATCCCTGGAGCGCATCCTGGCCGACGGCTCTTCGCGCGACCTGCCCGCCCGGTCCCAGGCTGCGAACTGAGGGGGCGGGTGTGCCGGACACTGAAGAGAAACGGAAGACCGCCGGCACATCGGCAGTCAGCCAGACACGCAGGTCAGGCCGCTCAGCATCCGCCGGTCGGGACAGCACAGCCGCTCCGCCCCAGGCACCGGAAGCACTGCCTCTCCTGCGGAGTACGGGCACTTCCATCCCCTCTCCACGACGAGATCGAGGACGTCCTGCCGGTTTCGCACTCCGCGGAAGCGACGCCGCGGTGGTGCCATGGCCGGGGAGGCTCATGCCACCACCGCGGGGGCGGGGCGGAAGGTGCTCCTTCCTCCTAGGACGCCGTGACGCGGTCTGGCGTGTGTGTCCCGTTCCGGGCGGCCCGGCGCTGGCGGACCACGGCGAAGACCACCACGGCCACGGCCAGCAGGGTGGAGAGGACGACCTGGTCGCGGCCTCCGCCGTCAGCCGTGTCGGTGAGCATGTATCCCAGGACGAAGGTGATGAGGGCGATGGTGGCCCAGGTCAGGTAGGGGTAGAGCCACATCCGGACGACCAGCTTCTCCGGCGACTCCCGCTCGATGATCTTGCGCATCCGCAGCTGGGAGAAGCAGATCACCAGCCAGACGAACAGGGCGATCGCTCCGGAGGCGTTGAGCAGGAACTGGAAGACGGTGTCCGGCCACAGGTAGTTGAAGGCGACCGCGACGAAGCCGAAGACGACCGAGGCGAGGATGGCCGAGCGCGGGACGCCACGGTCCGTCGTCCGACCGAACGCGGCCGGGGCGTCGCTGCGGCGGCCGAGAGAGAAGGCCATGCGGGAGGCGGTGTACAGGCCGGAGTTGAGGCAGGAGAGCACCGAGGTCAGCACGATGGTGTTCATGATCTGGCCGGCGTGCGGGATGCCGACGGAGCTGAGCGCGGCGACGTACGAGCCGTCCTTGAGGATGGCCGGGTCGTCCCAGCGCAACAGCGAGACCACGATCAGGATCGAGCCCAGGTAGAACACGGCGATCCGCCAGATGACGCTGTTGGTGGCCTTGGTGACGGCGGCCTGCGGGTCCGCGGTCTCACCCGCCGCCAGCGTGACGATCTCGCTGCCCATGAAGGAGAAGACCACCATCAGGACGCCGGTGAGGATCGCTCCGGGTCCGTTCGGCAGGAAGCCGCCGTGCGCCGTGAGGTTGGAGAAGCCGCTCGCCGGGTGGTCCGAGCCGGGCAGCAGGCCGAAGATGGCAAGGCCGCCGACCACGATGAACGCGGCGATCGCGACGACCTTGATGCCGGCGAACCAGAACTCGAACTCACCGTAGGAGCTCACCGAGGCCAGGTTGGTGGCGGTGAGGACGAGCATGACGATCAGGGCCCAGCCCCACTGCGGGACCGCCGGCATCCAGCCGGCCAGGATCTTGGCCCCGGCGGTCGCCTCGACTGCGAGCACCACGACCCAGAAGAACCAGTACAGCCAGCCGATGGTGAAGCCGGCCCACCGGCCCAGCGCGCGGTCGGCGTAGGCGGAGAACGAGCCGGAGGTGGGGTTGGCCGCGGCCATCTCACCGAGCATGCGCATCACGAGGACGACCAGGACGCCGACGAGGGCGTACGAGATCAGGATGCCGGGACCGGCGGCGGCGATGCCGGAGCCGGAGCCGACGAACAGGCCGGCGCCGATGACACCGCCGATCGCGATCATCGACAGATGGCGGCTCTTCAGTCCGGCCTGCAGGCCGGACTCGGGCTCCGCGGGAGGGCTTTTGGGGACGGTTGTGGTCATCTCGACATCCATGGAGGGAGTGCGGACCAGGGCCCCTGGAAATTAGTTCAGTGCGATCTAAAAGAACAAGACTTGTTTAACTGTTCACCCTGCTCTATTTTTCGTGCAGTGCGCACGGCGTCTTCCGTCCCCCGTGGCTGCCGCCGTGTCGTCCCCGTGTTCCGGTCCCCTGGGGAGCCCCATGCATCACACCGCGGCACGGTCGCGAGAACCCTCCGTGCGGATGCCGTCGCCGTGGGCCCGGCCCGCGCTCGACAGGCCGTTAGGGTGGCTTCGTGGTGAATGCAGCGGGCAAGTTCGGTCCCTACAACCAGCCGGTGCCCGCGCGGTCCGCGCCGGTCGGCGGGGCATGGGACACCCGCGTCCTGGCAGGCCGGGGGCCCACGGGAGCGGAGCTCGTCCGGTCCAGGATCGCCCTGCGGGTGCGTCTGAAGTCCGTGGCGCCGGGAGACCGGCTGCCGGACGCGGGCGTCCTCGCCGAGGAACTGGGGATCAGTGAGATCACCGTGCGCCGCGCGCTGGAGGCCATGTGCCAGGACGGCCTGCTCGACCGCCGTCGGGGCCGGGCGGGCGGGACCTTCGTCGCCGCCGACTGGGACACGGTCGTCGCCGTACTGCACGACGCCGACGAGGCGGCCGCGTTGGAATCCTTCCATCTGCTGCTCGAATGCGGTCTCGTGGCGCACAACACCGGCGAGGTCCCGGACGGGCGGCTCAACGGACTGCGGGCGCTGGTCGAGGAGATGGACCTGGTCGAGGATCCGGCCCGGCTGCTCGAGCTGGAGACCCGCTTCCACCTCGGCCTCGCGGAGGCCCTCGGCGGCGCCGGGATCCGTGAGTTCGCGGCCGACCTGCTCGGCCGGCAGTGCCTGCTGGGGCCCTCGCCGGACCCCGCGGTCGTACGAGCCCGCAACCGCTGCCACGCCGACCTGCTCGACGAGCTCACCTGCGGCGCGATGGACCCGGCGGTACACGCGGTGAAGGCACACCGGCACGCCGGCCTGCACTGATCTCCTCTTTTCCCTCCCTTCCCCGTGTCGCCACCCCGCAGAAGGAGTTGTCGCCATGCCGGACCCCGGAGCTGTCGGCCCGTCGTCGACGTCGGGCCCCCCCGTCGGCGCGCCCCAGCGGCTGCGCGGCGGCGTCCTCGGCATGGCGGACATCGCCGCCGCCACGATGGCCAACGTCGGCCCGGCGATGAGTTTCTTCTTCGGCTTCGCCTTCCTGGCCACCACCGCGGGGGTGGCGTCCCCGCTGACCATCGTGGCGGCAGGGGTGGCGGTCGCGCTGCTCGGCAACACGCTGGCCGAGTTCTCCCGGGCGCACCCCTCGGCGGGCAGCTTCACCACCTTCGTCGGCCGGACGTTCGGGCCGGTCAGCGCGGTGACCACGGCGCTGCTGGCCGGACTGGGCTACATCATCGCGATGGCCTCGGTGATCGCGATCTCGGGCGGCTTCGTGCAGATCACCCTGGACCACTACACGGGCGTGGACCTGCCGTGGATCATCTGGACGCTGCTGCTGACCGGGCTGTCGGTGGTGCTGATGCTGCGCGGCATCGTGGTCTCCACCAAGTGGGCCGGCTACTTCTTCGGCGTGGAGATGCTGGTGCTCGTCGTGGTGTCGGTCGCGACGATCGTCGAGCACCGCGGCGACCTCTCCGCCACCCCGTTCCTGCCCAGCCACCTCACCCACGGCCTCAAGGGGCTGGCGGCCGGCTTCCCGCTGGCGGTGTACCTGTTCATCGGCTGGGAGAACTCGGCGGCACTCGCGGAGGAGACGGAGAACCCACGGCGCAACGTCGGCCGCGCCGTGTTCTCCTCCATCGCGATCATGACGGTGAGCTACATCCTCTTCTCCTACGCCACGGTGACCGGTTTCGGCTACGACGTGGAACGGCTCGGCGCCTCCCGGATCCCCTTCATCGACGTCGCCCACCACACGCTCGGCGCGCTGGCGCTCCTCGCCTACGTCGGCGGCCTGACCTCGACCCTGGGCGTACTCATCGCGGGCATCAACTCCCAGGCCCGCCTGGTGTTCAACGCCGGCCGCGAAGGGCTGCTGCCGTCCTTCTTCGGCTACGTCCACCCCACCCGTCGTACGCCGAACAACGCGATCGTCACCTTCGCCGCCACCGCGCTGCTGATCATCGGAGGCTGGGGGCTGGGCCATCTGCTCGGGTCCGACGACGGTTCGATGAACCCCGTGGTCTTCTTCACGGAGTCCTCGAGCCTGGGCACCATCCTGATCCTGCTGGTCTACCTCGCGTCCAACATCGCCCTGCCGCTGTACTACCGCAGATACCGCCCACAGGAGTTCCGGACCGTCCGGCACCTCGTGCTGCCCGCGATCGGTACCCTCGCCATCCTGGTTCCGCTCTACTACCTCGCCAAGCCCGGCCAGCCCGCCCCCTACAACTGGTTCCCGTACGCGGCCCTGGCCACCCTGGTCGCGGCCGTCGGCTACGCGACCCTCCTGGTCCGCCGTGACCCCGGCCTGGCCGAGCGGGTGGGCTCGGTCGTCGCCGACGCGGAGTGAGCCGTCCGGGTCCGGGCGGCCGATGTGCCTGAAGTGGCCCCGCTCTGAGCAGACGTCGTGAGGGGGAATCCGCCGCGCCCCGATCCGGGCGGACTCTCGCGGAGCAGCCGGTGTCGAGCGGTCCGGCCTCCGCCCGCCGTTGTCAGGGCCGGGCTGGTCCTTCCCGACGTGGCCTAGCCGCCGACAGGAGAAGCCCCCCGGATTTATCCGGGGGGAGGAGTCACCTCACCCGTACCGGCCAACTCGTGGGGTCGGTCGACTTCATGGCTCCCGAGCGCCTCGTCGGCGGCGCGCCGGGTCCGGAGGCCGACCTGTGGGCGCTGGGGGCAACGCTCTTCCAGGCGGTCGAGGGCCGCTCGCCGTTTCTCCGGAGCACGGTGGCGCAGACGATGTACGCCATCGCCATGGAGCCGCCTCCCGAGGTGCGAGGCGCCGGGCCGCTCACCCCGCTGATCCAGGGCCTGCTCGCCGCCAAACCGGCCGAGCGGCTTTCGGCCGAGGACGCCGAGCGCATGCTGCGAGCACCGGCAGGCGAAGCGGGCTCTTCCGCCGTGGCGCCCGCCGCCCGTACGACGGCCGACAACGCTCCGGCTCCGGTGACGAAGCCGGGGTCGGGGGCGGCGTGGGGGGCGGCGTCGGAGTCAGGGTCGGGGTCGGAGTCGGGGTCGGCGTCGGCGTCGGAGTCGGGGTCGGCGTCGGAGTCGGGGTCGGGGTCGGAGTCGGGGGCGGAGTCGGGGGCGGCGTCGGAGTCGGGGGCGGGGCTGAACTCGGGCCGCGGAACGGACGAGGCACCCGCTGCCGGGCGACCCGCGGAACGTCCGCAGCCCGCTACGACCGAACTGCGGACGCAGCGGTCCCCGGCCCGTTCGAAGAAGCCGGTTGTGCTTGCCGCAGCCGTCGCCACGGCGCTGCTGATCGCGATCGCTGTGCTGATCACCATGCCCACGCACAACAACGGCGCCAAGGCCACGGCGTCGGGCGGCCCGCTCGCGGCCGACGACCGCACGCCGCAGCCCACGGACACGCCCGCACCCGCGACATCCCCGGCCGCCTCGTCACACGCCGCGAGTTCCGGCACCGCGTCGCCGACGCCCGCCCCATCGCAGTCGGCGTCAAAAGCCGCGCAGGACGACTCCGAGCCGGAATCCGAGGACAAGGACACGTCCACGGAGAGCGGATCCGGCACATCGGTCGCCCCGGTCGGCCGTGCTCTGGCGGTCGCCGCCTCGGGGAAGTGCCTGAGCAGCGGCGCCGGGACCGAGGGACTGCAACTGTTCCAGGCCACGTGCGACGGCTCCGCGGCGCAGCGATGGCGGACCGGACCGGGTGGGACCCTCCGGTCATCGGGGAAATGCATGACACTGGCCGGAGGGGCGACCGACGACCGGACCGAGATCCAACTCGCCGGCTGCGACGGCGACGCCGGCCAGCGGTTCCACCTCGCCGGCACCCGGCTGATGGCTGATCAATCCCAGAAGTGCGTCGACATCTTCGGGGGCGCGAGCGGAACGGGGGCGGTCCTCTGGGAATGCAACGGGAGGGACAACCAGACCTGGACACTCCGATGACCAGGAGCGCCACGGCGGTCGCCGCCGGTGTGGTTGAGAAGCGCCCGGTGGCACCATGGTCGCCATGTCCAACTCCTACGCGCAACCCGTCCTGAGGACGAACGACCTCTCGGACGGGCTGTCCGTTGTCGAGCGGTTGCTCGGTATCGCCGATCTCAGTGATCTCGAAGTCGATTTCGACGTGCGGATCTCGTCGACGCACGTCCTTTCGGCCGCGCTGGTCGTGTTGCCGGACGCCGAATGGTGGGTGGACGGGGACAGGGACGGCTCGTCGAGGAAGGGGGACGATCCGTCGGCACACCTGCCCATCCGGCTGCGGGGCTGGGCCATGCCGGTGGAGACCGTGCAGCCGTTCCTCGAGGCGGTGGGCGACAGCCCGGCCACGGTGAGGTGGGACTTCGCGTGCTGGCCCGAGGCCCCTGAAGTCGGCCTCGATGCGGGGGGTACCAGGGGCGCGTTCGTGACGATGTGCGTGAATGTCCGCGACCTCGATCTGGAGGAGCCCGCGGCCGATCACACGGTTTTCGTCCACGTCAAGCAGATCGAGGCCGAACGCGCTCCATGGCTGGCGGCGCAGGTCGGGTTGCGGGTGATCGGCGATCTCGTGATGGCACCGTACTGAGAAGGTCATGAACAGCGGTGCGTCACCGCCGGATTCGTGCGGCGGTGACGCACCGAGGAAATCGGGAACTGCTCAGGCGCGGTTCTGCGATGCCGGATCGCGGATGCCACCAGGGTCCGGGAACTCGCGGATCGTGAAGGCGACCGACATGATCACCACTGACCGCCGAGGTACGGCGATTTCGGCCCGGTGATGAAATGGAATTCGATGGACCGGTACGCGCCGTCGACTAATCGGTGCGAGCCTCCCGGCCCTTTCCGACGCACAGCGCCCAGATGACGAAGGCGTCGACGGCGATCAGCACGATGGCCCAGACGGGCTGGTACGGCAGCCACATGAAGTTGGCGATCATCGACAGGCCGGCCAGAGCGATGCCGACCACCCGGGCCCACAGCATTCCGCGGAACACGGCGGCGCCCGCGAGGACCACCAGGACGCCGAGGGAGAGGTGGATCCAGCCCCAGCTCGTCAGGTTGAAGTTGTAGGCGTAGTCGCGGGTGACGACGAAGACGTCGTCCTGGGCGATGGCGGCAATTCCTTGGAATATCGCCATCAGCCCGCCGAAGATCATCATGACGCCGGCGAATCCGGTCCAGCCGGTCACCCACGCGCCTTCGCCGCTGCTCCCTGTTCTGTGTTCGTGGTGCATTCCAGTCGTAGCCATATCGGGCTCCTCCCACGTAGACGTCGCCACTGGTGTGGCCGCGGCCCGGTCACCCTCATATCAGCTTGCCACGAGAATCACAGACCGGCAGAACACCGCCATTCGCGCGGCGAGGGGCGGAGTGCGCCGGTAATTCGTACCTCCGCCGGGAAACGCAGGATCCTCGATTCCTGAGCACCGATCAGGACGCACGATCAGGACGCACCGGCAGGTCCGGGTCCCGGGCGGAAACTGGCCACGAGAATGTGCAGGCTGACGACAAGTACCCACATGGGGAAGACCAGTTCGGACCAGGCGATGCTGCGCGTCAGGAGAAGCAGCGTCAGAGCGACGAGATAGCCGAGGAAGGCAAGCCAGCGCGGAAGGACTCCGAGCCGATGCCCGACGGTGGAGGTCGTGAAGGTGAACACCGCGGCCATGCGCATCGCGTAGGTCGTCAGGAGGCTGTAGGTGACGTGACGGCCGAAGGGCCACCCTTGCAGCGTGGAGCCGGCCTTGGACACATCGGCCGTGACCAGGAGGCCGCCGGCCGCCGCCGCGGCCCCGAAGAGAGTCGCCACGAACAGCAGACCGCTGCCCAGGAAGACCATGGCGAAGAACTGGTCCTCCGCCTCTCCGATGCGTGCGCGCACAGCGCCCATGAACCACAGGAAGAAGATGCCCGCGAAGGGAATGAGGTTGAGGGCCGTCTGCACGGTACCCCGGCGCGAGGGGTCGGTGACCCAGTCGCTGCCCATGTTCCCGGGCTCGTCCGGTACCGCCACGCGGATCAGAACGATGGCCGCGGCGAGCAGCAGGGCGAAGGCGACCCCCACCACTCCTGCGGCTCGTGGCGTGCGCAGCGCCTGAAGCTTCCTTTCCATGGGCGGTCTTCCGCTTCCTCTCCCGGCCGGTGTGCCTCGTCCGATGACGGTCCTGTGTTCCCCCGTCCGGTGCGGCCCGCGCGCACGCCCGGCGGGCGGCGTAAGACCAGCAAGCACCGGTGTACGTCGACGTGCCACCGGGACTGTCCATGCGGGTGACGTGACGTGCGCGGACACCGGTGAGTCGGGCGGCCGGGTGAGTCGCGGTCCAGGTACGACGCAGCCCGCCGGGAACGACGGAGGTCGAGACGCCGCCGACCGGGTCGATGAGGGAGCCTTCCCAGATCAGGATGCGCTGGAGCCGGTCCTTCGGTCGCACGAAGCCGAGCAGCGGTCCGACGACCGTCGGCCCCGAGACCACGAGGATCGCGCCGGTCATGACGGGCCGCCCGTGGGGACATGCCCAGCAGCGGCACGGCGAGGAGCGTGCCGAGCAGCCCGGTGATCAGGACGCCGATCCAGATCAGCCGGACGACGACGCGGCGGGTGTGGCCCTTCAGCCGCGCCAGGTCCAGCCCGAGGCCCGCGTCGTAGAGGATCACGGCGACGGCCAGCGACACGAGCGGGGAGAACGCCGCTCCGAGCAGCCGCTCGGGGTCGACGTCGTCGATCAGCGCGCCGGCGGCGAAGCCGACCGGCAGCAGGACGATGAGGGCGGGGACGCGCAGGCGGCCGGCCAGGACCTGCGATCCGACGGCCATGACCAGGATCAGGCCGACGCCGATGAGCACCTGGTCCGTCGTCACGGGTGGGTACGACGGCCGATGCGCCGCCAGACAGCCCGTTGGAATCTGATCATCAGTACGCCCACCAGGATCAGCAGCACGATGTTGAGCAGGAGTTGGACCAGGGATCCGCGCGCCTCGCTCCAACTGGAGAACGCGCAGGAGACGCCGATGTCGGCGGCGGCGGGGATGGTGGTGACCGAGATGAAGACGCCGAGCAGTGCGCTCGTCCTGGCCTGGGTCAGGGACATGATCCCGACGATTCCGGCCAGCACCGCGACGACGACGGAGAAGACGTTGGGGGCGTCGATCAGCGTGGAGACCGGCCTGAAGCCCAGGTCGAACGCCTCGGGCTGGAAGTCGAGGCCCCGGATCGCCCACGAGAACAGGAAGGTCACCAGGACGGCCAGCAGGAATCCCACGGTCAGGGCGAACAGGCCCTGCCGGACCCTGGTGCCGTTGCCGCGGTCGATGCCCAGCGCGACGCTGGTGATGGCGCCGTACTCCGGTCCTACGACCATCGCCGCGACGATCAGGATCTGGGAGTTGGTGATGATGCCCACCGCCCCGATGACGCCCGCGATGACCAGGTAGACGTAGAAGCTCGGCAGATAGGTGCCCTCGGCGCGGATGCGCGCCTCCACCTCCTCCCAGACCGGCGCGTGTGCGAGCGCTCCGAGTTGCTGGCGCTCCGCCGCGGCCGCGGTGCCGGAGAAGGCCATCTCGACCGGCTCGATGACGATGGATCCGCGGCGGTCGAGTTCCAGCTCGCGCAGACCGCGCAGCACGGCGTTGGCCGCACCGGCCAGGATGTCGCACTCGATCGCGTCGCCGTCGGGGTTGTGCGCCAGTTCGGGAAACACGACCAGGTTGAAGACATAGCGGTCGTCGGTCAGCAGCCCGACCGCCCGGGGGGTGAGATCAGGGGGGCTCACCAGTCGGACGTGGATCATCTCCATGCACCACCTCCATCGCTCGGCCGACGGACCCGCCGAGGCGCTGTCGAGGCGCGCCACGGTGCCCGAGCGCCGAGCCTCCCCCGACTGTGACCGACCGACTCCGGTCAGTAACGCCCGACGGGCGGGGGACGGCAAGCCGGGTGCGGTGCTCTGCACCGGCGCCCCCGGCTGCTTCGGCTCCGGCGCCCCCGGTCGCTTCGGCCGCCCGCCGCTGCCCCATGACCGCGGCGGGCCTGCGACACGTCCCCGTTGCGCCGAAAGGGTGCTGGTGCCGGCCGGGGGGCTGCCGTCACCGGCCGCCGTGGGCGGGCGGTCGCCGGTCGCTTCCGACGCGCAAGGGTCACCCGAGTGGCCGATAGTGGACGCAGGGGGCGTTTTCCGAGAACTCGGAGCAGCCATGGACCGCTACCCACCCATCGCCGAACACGGCCTGGTGGGCGACCTGCAGACCGCCGCGCTCGTCTCGTCGCAGGGTGTCGTGGACTGGTTCGCCGCACCCCGGTTCGACTCGCCCAGCATCTTCGCCGCCCTGCTCGACCATGACGGCGGCGGATACATGCTGCTGGCCCCCGAGCACCCCGAGGCGTCCTGCAAGCAGCTCTACTACCCCGACACGGCCATTCTGGTGACCCGGTTCATGTCACCGGACGGGGTGGGCGAGGTGGTCGACTGCATGCCTCCGGACCGGACCCGCACCGCCAGCGACCGTCACACCCTGATCCGCGTGGTGCGTTGCGTGCGGGGGACCGTCGACTTCACGTTCGAGTGCCGGCCGCGCTTCGACTACGGCCGGGCCGAGCACCGGCTGGAACTCGGCGAGAACACCGGCCTGTTCCGGTCCCCGGGGATGGACGCGCACCTGCAGACCTCCTTCCCGCTGGAGCGGGACGGCCAGGACGTACGCGGCAGGGTGACGCTGAGCGCCGGCGAGTCCGGCGGCGCCGTGTTCACCGTCTGCGCGTCCGGCGGTGAGGCACCGGCGCCCCTCACGGTCGAAGACGTCACCGCACAGGTCGAGAACACCGGCCTCTTCTGGCAGCAGTGGCTGCGTCAGTCCCGCTACCGGGGCCGCTGGCCCGAGCTGGTGCACCGCTCGGTCATCACCCTCAAGCTCCTCACCTACGCCCCCACCGGCGCCCTCATCGCGGCGGCCACCATGGGCCTGCCGGAGCAGGTCGGCGGAGAACGCAACTGGGACTACCGGTTCACCTGGGTACGCGACAGCGCGCTGTCCGTGCGCGCCATGATGGACCTCGGCTTCGCCGAGGAGGCCACCGCCTTCCTCCACTGGCTGATCGAAAGGCTGCAGGAGCGCGAGGGCAAGGAGGAAGAGCCGCTCCAGACGATGTACCGGGTGGACGGCAACCCCGACCTGCCCGAGGAGACACTCGAACACTTCGAGGGCTACCGAGGCTCCTCCCCCGTCCGCATCGGCAACGGCGCCGCCGGCCAACTCCAGTTGGACATCTACGGCGAGGCCGTCTACGCGTTGTCGCAGGGCCGGGAGATCGCGCAGCAGGCCACCTACCGGGGCTGGAAGACACTGACCAGGGCGCTCGACTGGTTCGCCGAAGCCTGGGACCGGCCGGACGAGGGCATCTGGGAAACCCGCGGCGGCCGTCAGGACTTCACCTACAGCCGGGTCATGTCCTGGGTCGCCTTCGACCACGCGCTGCGCCTGGCCGACCACTTCCGCAGGCCGGCCGACCTGGAGAAGTGGCGCGGCGCCAGGGACTCCATCCTCGAACAGATCATGGAACGGGGCTGGAGCGACCAGGAGGGCGCCTTCGTCCAGCACTACGGCGGCGACGTCCTGGACGCCTCCCTGCTGCTCATGCCGAGGGTCGGCTTCATCGCCCCGAAGGACCCGGCCTGGCTCTCCACGCTCGACGCGATGGACCGCAAGCTCGTCTCCGACAGCCTCGTCTACCGCTACGACCCCGCCGCGTCGCCGGACGGGCTGCGCGGTTCCGAGGGCACCTTCAGTCTGTGCACCTTCCTCTACGTCGACGCGCTGGCCCGGGCCGGGCGGCTGCCCCAGGCCCGCTACACCTTCGAGAAGATGCAGACCTACGCCAACCACGTCGGGCTCTTCGCCGAGGAGATCGGCCCCAGCGGGGAGCAACTGGGCAACTTCCCGCAGGCGTTCACCCATCTGTCGCTCATCATGGCGGCCACCACCCTCGATCAGGCGCTCGACGCGGAGGAGGGGCGCTGACCCATGGTCACGCATGCCCGTCCGGCAGGACCGCCGCCGCTGACCGAGGACGAGTTCGGCGCGCTGTACCGGCGCCTGCGCTCGCGCGCCGCCTGGGCCGCGGGTGAGCGGGGCGCGCTGGACGCGCTCACTCCCGCCCGGGTGCTGGCCGCCACCCGCGAGGTGCGGACCGGCCGGACGGTCACGCTCGCCGCCCCGGTGGAGACGCGGCCCGGCCCGGACAACCCGGAGCCCGCGAAGCACCGGATGAGCGGGCGGCCGGAGGAAGACACCTCCAGCGGGCTCCACTTCGCGCTCGACAGCTTCGCGATGAACGTGCACGGCGACGCCGACAGCCACCTCGACGCCCTGTGTCACGTGATCTACGACGGCACACTGCACGGCGACGTGTCCGCGAGCAGCGTCACGGCGGGCGGGGCCACGGCGCTCTCCGTCGAGGCGGCGCGCGACGGGATCGTCGGACGGGGCGTGCTGCTGGACGTCCCGCGGCTGCGCGGCGTGTCCTGGCTCGAACCGGGTGATCACGTGAGCGCCGACGACCTCACCGCGGCCGAGAGCGCCCAGCGCCTCCGCGTCGGAGAGGGCGACCTCCTGTTCGTCCGGGTCGGTCACCGTCGGCGCCGCGCCGAACTCGGGGCGTGGCACGCGGCACGTGAGCGCGCCGGGCTCCACCCGTCGGCGCTGGAGTTCCTCGCGGACCGGCGGGTCGCCGTGCTCGGCGGCGACGGGAACAACGACACCGCCCCGAGTTCCACCGAGGGCGTCGACTTCCCCGTGCACGTGCTGGCGGTCCACGCGATGGGCCTTCACCTGCTGGACTACCTGCAGTTCGAGGACCTGGCCCCGGTCTGCGAGGCGGAGGGACGCTGGTCGTTCCTCTGCGTGATCGCCCCGCTGAGACTGCCGGACGCCACCGGCTCGCCGGTCAACCCGATCGCCGTCCTGTGACCCCGGCGCCCACGGTCGTGGTGGTCATGGGGGTCTCGGGATCGGGCAAGTCGACTGTGGGACCGCTGCTCGCGCGGCGGCTCAGGGTGCCCTTCCTGGAGGCGGACGACGTCCACCCGGCCGCGAACCGCGCCAAGATGGCCGCGGGTCACCCGCTCGACGACGAGGACAGGCGGCCGTGGCTGCTGTCCGTCGCCGAATGGATCCGGGAGGCGACCGACACCGGCCGGGGCGGGGTGGTGGCGTGCTCGGCCCTCAAGCGCGAGTACCGGGATCTGTTGCGCAGGGCGGGCGCGGGCGCGTGGTTCCTGTATCTGGCGCTCGACCGCGCGACGGCCGACCGGCGGGTCGCGGGCCGTGTGGACCACTTCATGCCCGCCCGGCTGGTGGACTCCCAGTACGCCGCCCTCGAACCGCTGCGGCCGGACGAGCCCGGCCTGACCGTCGCCGCGGTGGCCGACCCGCGGACCATCGTCGACCAGGCGGTGCACGCCGTACGGAACACGAGGTGACCGCACGGTGGCCGCACGCCCGTTCGACTCCGCCGGGTCGCAGCCACCCGGCCCACCCGATAGCTTGGTAATCGGTGCCGAATGTTCCGACTGTACGACTCCTGGAACGGGACCCTCTCATGACCGACGATCAGCACTACGACGTCATCGTCATCGGTACGGGAGCGGGCGGCGGTACGCTCGCCCACCGGCTGGCCCCCACCGGCAAACGGGTCCTGATCCTGGAACGCGGCGGCTACCTGCCACGCGAGCGGGACAACTGGGACTCCACCGCCGTCTTCGTCAAGGGCAAGTACCGCGCCCCCGAGTTCTGGTACGACAAGCACGGCAACGAGTTCCCCCCGGAGGTCAACTACTACGTCGGGGGCAACACCAAGTTCTACGGCGCCGCGCTCTTCCGCCTCCGGCCCGAGGACTTCGGCGAACTGCGCCACCACGACGGCATCTCCCCTGCCTGGCCGATCCGCTACGAGGACCTGGAGCCGTACTACACCCAGGCCGAGCACCTCTACCTGGTGCACGGCCGGCACGGCGAGGACCCCACCGGAGGGCCGACCAGCGCGCAGTACGCCTACCCGCCGGTCGAGCACGAGGCGCGCATCCAGCAGCTCAGCGACGATCTGGGGAAGGCCGGGCTGCACCCGTTCCACCTGCCGATCGGCGTGAACCTCACCCAGGACGAGCACGGCCGGGCCGCCCATGACAGCGTCTGCATCCGCTGCGACCGGGTCGACGGCTTCCCCTGCCTGGTGGGCGCGAAGTCCGACGCGCAGGTGATCTGCGTCGACCCGGCGCTCAGGTACGACAACGTCACGATGGTGACCGACGCCAACGTGCGCCGCCTGGAGACCGACCCGACCGGACGCACCGTCACCAGAGTCGTCGCCGAGCTCCGGAACGGAGTGACCGAGGGGTTCAGCGCCGACATCGTGGTGGTCGCGGCCGGCGCGGTCAACTCCGCCGTCCTGCTGCTGCGTTCGGCCAACGACAAGCACCCCGGCGGGCTGGCCAACAGCTCGGACGTGGTGGGACGCCACTACATGCGGCACAACAACCTGGCGCTGATGGCGGTGTCGAAGGAACCGAACCCCACCAGGTTCCAGAAGACCCTGGCGCTGAACGACTGGTACCTGGGCGCGGACGACTGGGAGTATCCGCTCGGCGGCATCCAGATGCTCGGCAAGTCGGACGCCGACCAGATCCACGGCGAGGCGCCGCGCTGGGCCGGCGCCGTCACGCCCGACATGCCCTTCGAGGTACTGGCGCACCACGCCGTCGACTTCTGGCTGTGCGGCGAGGATCTTCCGCTGCCCGGGAGCCGCGTCACCCTCGACCAGGACGACGCCATCCACCTGGCGCTCGACGAGAAGAACAACGTGGCCGGGTTGAAGCGCCTCCAGCACAAGCTGCGGGGGATGCTCGGGCACCTGGGCATGCACGAGCACCATCTGCTGGATCACAGCATCTACCTGCACAAAGGCATGCCGATCGGAGCCACCGCGCACCAGGCCGGCACCGTGCGGTTCGGCGACGACCCGCGCAGTTCGGCCCTCGACGTCAACTGCAAGGCCCACGACCTCGACAACCTCTACGTCGTGGACACCAGCTTCTTCCCCAGCATCGGCGCGGTGAACCCGTCCCTGACCGCCATCGCCAACGCCCTGCGGGTCGGCGACCACATCGCCGCCCGCCTGGGCTGACGGGGACGTCGCTACAGGTTGTCGCCGGGTGTTCTGGCGGCCCGTGTGTCGGCGTCGGTGAGCTCCTCCAGCTCACCCATGGTGTCGAGCCGGTAGAGCAGCACCAGCGCCGGACCGACCAGCACGATCGCGATGCCGGTGACGATCATCAGCCAGCGCAGGGTGTGCGCGGCGCCGGCCGCTTCGGCCACCGTCAGCGAGGTGGGCAGCGCGTAGGGGCGCTGCGCGAAGCCCCAGGCGCCGACGACCAGGGCGACGCTCGCCACCGAGGAGTAGCGGGACCAGCCGTGGGACCGGCGCAGCAGAAGCAGCACCGTGGCCAGACCGCAGACCGCGGCCAGGACGACCAGCGCCAGCCCCCAGCCCCCGGTGAGGCCGTCCCAGACGTACCGGGCGTCGTCGTGGGTGACGGGCAGGCCGATGAGCGCGAGGACCACGACGGCGCCGAAGGCGATCAGCGCCCGCAGGCGGAAGTAGTCGACGAGATCGTGCGCGCCGAACCGCAGGGCGTCGGAACAGAGGAACACCGCGCCGAGGAAGGCGGTGGCGGCGATGGCCAGCAGCCCTACGAGGACGGAGGTGCCGTTGGCCCAGGCGTCCGCGGAGGCGGTCGTGCCGACCTCGACCCGGCCGGAGGCGATGCCGCCGAGCACCGTTCCGAGGAAGAACGGCGTCACCAGTGACGAGACGGCGAACACCGCGCCGTAGATCCGCCGTTGGGCCAGGCGGCGGGACGGCTTGCGCAGGGCGAACCCGGCGCCGCGCAGCACCAGGCCGACGGCGGCGAGGGCGAGCGGCAGCCACATCGCGGAGAAGACGGCCTGGAACATCGTCGGGAAGCCGGTCCACATGATGACCAGAACGAAGATCAACCAGACGTTGTTGACCTCCCAGACCGGCGCCATGGCGTGGTCGACGAGCCAGCGGGGCCGCTTGCCGCGCTCCGCGCCGCCGGCCATGAGGTCCCAGAAGCCCGCGCCGTAGTCGGTGCCTCCGGCGCAGGCGTAGGCGGCGATCGCGAGCACCAGCACCCATGCGATGAAGTCGGCCATCACGACGCACCGCCAGGGGTGTGGTCGGACCCGCCGCCGGGCGCGGCCTGGGCGGCCGCGGGCTCGGGCTCGCTTCTGGGCCCGTACGGGGTGTCGGTCTCCGGGGGGAGTTCGGCGCGCGCGGCGGCCGTGCCCTCGTCGGCGATGCGCCAGCGGGTGCGCATCTTCAGGACGACCGCGAGGAACGCGCCGAAGACGGTCACGTACACGACGACGACGATGCCGAGCATCGCCCACAGCGATCCGGCGCGCGTGTCGGTCACCGCCTCCGAGACCCGCATGTGCTGGTAGACGATCCAGGGCTGGCGGCCGACCTCCGTGGTGATCCAGCCGCACTCCACGGTGACCAGGCAGGCGGCTCCCGCGAGCGCGGCGCAGCGGTAGAACCAGCGGCCGCGCGGGTTGTCCCGGTGTCGCCACCAGGACCAGGCGTACCAGAGCGCGAGCAGGATCAACAGGCTGCCGACGGTGACCATGATGTCGAAGGCCCAGTGGGCGATGGTGGCCTGAGTCGCCGTCGGGCGGTCGCTCGCGGCGACCGACGACAGGCCCGTCACCTTGGTGTCGGGGCTGAATCCGGCGAGGATCGAGTCCAGTTGGGGGATCTTGAGGCCGCCGGAGATCGTCCCGTCGGGATGCAGCCGCCCGAACATGTACTCCGGTACGTGGGTGTCGGTCTTCCAGACGATCTCCGTGGCGGCGAACTTGATCGGCTGCTTGTGGAAGACGGCGCGCGCGGCGGAGTCGCCGAGCATGAACTGGACCGGCGTGAGGACCGCGGCGACCGTGAACGGCACGGTGAAGCCGAGCCGGTGGTAGCGGTCGCGGCGGCCGCGCAGCCAGCCGACCGCGTACACGCCGGCGACCACGTACCCGGCGGTCAGGAGCATCGCGACCACGAAGTGCCAGTACTCCGGGCCGAACATCGGGGTGAAGATCGCCTGTCGCACGTCGACGTGGATCGGCTTGCCCTGGGCGTCGAGGCTGAACCCCTGGGGGGTGTTCATCCAGGAGTTGGCCGCGATGATGCCGAACGCCCCCATCAGGGCGGCCAGCGGCAGCGGTACGGCGAGCCAGAAGTGGGTCCAGGGCTTGAGCCGGCGCCAGCCGTAGAGGTAGATCGCGATCAGGACGGCCTCCAGGAAGAACGCCCACGCCTCGATGCCGAACCCGAGGCCGAAGACGTCTCCCCAGCGGCCCATCATGCCGGGCCACAGCAGGCCGAACTCGAAGGACAGCACGGTGCCGGTGACGACGCCGATGGCGAACTGCACGGCCATCACCGCCGACCAGCGCCGGGCGAGTGTGAGGGCGACCGGGTCATTGCGACGCAGCGCCCGGTGGTGCATCAGCAGAGTGATGAACGGCAGTGCCACACCGAACGGAACCAGCAGGATGTGCGAGGCCAGGGTGAAGGCCATCAGCTCTCGGGCCGGCAGGAGTTGGGCCGGGGTGCTGTTCGCCACAAGGACGGCGGTGCTGAGCATGTGCGCCTCGATGGTCTGCCCTGCGGGGAGGGAGGGGGGCGGGGCTGAGGAGGGAGGGACGTGGAGGGGGTGCGGCCGGGGCGCTCCTCAGGGCGACGGGGGTGCCTGGGCCGTCGGCGCGTCGGCGTCGGGCATGGTGAAGGCGCGCTCGCGGCGCGAGCCCGTGGCGAAGGCGACGGACCAGCTGAGCACCGCTCCCAGCCTGCTGCGGAAGCCGGTGAGGAAGGCCAGGTGGATGAAGAGCCAGGCGAGCCAGCCGGTGAAGCCCGACAGATGCAGCGGACCGGCCTTGACGACGGCCCGGCCGCGGGAGATGTAGGCGGCGCTGCCGAGATCCACGTATCTGAAGGGCTTCGGCTTCTTCGTCCTGCCCTCGACGACGTGGCGCACACTCCGGCCGGCGTACGCGCCCGACTGCATGGCGACCTCGGCCAGTCCCGGCAGCCGGTTCAGACTCATCACGTCACCCGTGACGCGGATCTCCGGATGGCCGGGGACGGTGAGGTCGGGTTCGACGAGGATGCGTCCGGCCCGGTCCTGTTCGGCGCCGGTCGCCCGGGCCAGCGCGGCGGCGATCGGCGGCGCCTCGACGCCCGCCGTCCACAGCACGGTGCGCGCGTCGAAGCGGGTCGTCGCGCCGTCATGGTCTCGTACGGTCAGGCCGTGCGCGTCGAGGTCGGTGACCATCGTGCCCAGGTGGAGTTCCACTCCGAGATCCTGCAGGGTCCGGGCCGCGCGGTGGGCCAGTCGCGGGCCGAACGCGCCCAGCACCGCGTCGGACCCCTCGAAGAGCAGCACCCGGGCCTTGGCGGAATCGATCCGCTGAAACTCCCGGTCGAGCGTGTGGCCGGCGATCTCCCGGATCTGTCCCGCGAGTTCGACACCGGTCGGCCCACCGCCGACGAGTGCGAAGGTGAGCCACTGCCGCCGCTCCCGTTCGTCCGCGGCCGTCTCGGCCATCTCGAACGCCCGGTAGATCCGTCGGCGGATGTCCAGCGCGTCGTCCAGGGTCTTCATGCCGGGGGCGTGCGCGGCGAACTCGTCGTGCCCGAAGTAGGACTGGCGCATGCCCACCGCGACGATCAGATCGTCGTACGGCAGCGCGAGGGCTGCGCCGTCGGGCCGCCGGGCGTGGACCAGCCGGGCGCCCGCGTCCACGTCGGTGGCTTCGGCCAGCACGCAGCGCACGTTGTGGTGGCGCCGCAGGACCGCGCGAAGCGGTTGCGCGATCTGCCCCTCGGACAGGATCCCGGAGGCGCACTGGTACAGCAGCGGTTGGAAGAGGTGGTGGGCGCGGCGGTCGACCACGGTCACCGCGACCGGTGACTTCCGCAGGGCACGGGCGGCGAACAGCCCCGCGAACCCTCCGCCGAGGATCACCACCCGGCGGGGCGTGACGTGATCCTGCATCGGAGTTCAGCCTCCGGTGGCGAAGCCGGGGAAGAGCGTCATGCCGCCGTCGACGTAGAGGGTGGTGCCGACGACGTAGTCGAGCAGGTCGGACGCCACGGCGACGACGGCGTTGGCGATGTCGTCCGGGTCGCCCACGCGGCGGTACGGGATCAGGCGCAGCAGGTCGGCCTCGGCCTCGGGGGTGGACCAGGCGTCGCGGTTGATCGGCGTGCGGATGGCGCCGGGCGCCACCGCGTTGACCCTGATCCGCTTCGGGGCCAGCTCCTGGGCGAGGGTCTGCATCAGCATGCCCACACCGCCCTTGGAGGAGGCGTAGTTCACGTGCCCCGCCCACGGGACGATCTGGTGGACCGAGCTCATGCAGATGATCTTTCCCGCCGAACGGGAGACCTCCTCCACCACACCGCGCCGGATGAACTCCTTGGCGGCCTCCCGCGCGCACAGGAACTGGCCGGTCAGGTTGACGTCGATGACCTTCTGCCACTGGGCGAGCGTCATCTCCGTCAGGGCCGCGTCCCGCTGGAGGCCCGCGTTGGCCACCATGATGTCGATGGTGCCGAACTCCTCGACCATCCGCGCGACCATGGCGGTCACCTGGTCCTCGTCGGACACATCGGCCTCGTGGGCGTAGGCGCGGACGCCGAAGCTCTCGATCTCCTTCACGACGTTGTCCGCCTCGTGCTCACCGACGACGTAGTTCACCACGACGTCCGCCCCGGCCCGGCCCAGGGCGACGGCGGTCGCCAGGCCGATCCCCGAGTTGGCACCGGTGACCAGCGCCTTCTGGCCCTTGAGAAGCTGCGCTGACGTCGTCCCGCGGTTCTCGACTTTCACTGCCACCACGATCTCTCCTTGGCCGATTCGGACGGCACGCCCTCGGGAAACCTGCGACGCGCATGGGGAAGGCCGGCACTCGGCCGGCCGTCGGGACAGACACAGGAGCCGTCGCCCACCCGGCCTCCAGACGAAAGCACCCCGCGCCGCGAGGCGTACCGACCGGCACGCTGCGCCGCCGATTTCGGCGCGGCACGTCACACGGCCGGGCTACGCACCGCACGAGCCGTGCGGGACCCCCTCCTCGCAACGCACCCAGAACCGGTTCAGCTCAGTTCAGCTCAGCTCAGTGCCAGCTTCCGGAGCCGCCGCCAGTCCATCGGGGCCCTCGTGCGGGGCGCGCCGGGGCGGTGGCGCGGTACGCGTACGCGCAGGGCCCGGGGTCGGATCGTGCACCGCACGGGTGTCGGCAGGGTCAGCGCCTCACCGTCGACCCCGGCTTCGATCTCGGGCTCGTCCGCGTCGATGACGACCTCCTGGGCGGTCAGAGCGGTGAGACCGGGCGCGTGCCTCCCCGCGAGCAGCTCGGCCGCCTGCGCGGCGTTGTCGACGTTGACGCCCAGGACGCCGAGGGCGCCCGAGTCCAGGACCTCTCGGCGGCCGAGGCCGGCGAGGTCGCCCATCCGGTAGGGGTTGTTGCTGACGAGCACGGCCTGCGGCCCGTCGATGGCCGTGTCCGCAGCCTGGACGGCCAGCCGCGGGCCGCGTCGGTGGGTCAGCAGGTCGGGAAGCGTCCGCAGGACGGTGCGGACCTTGTCGTCGCGGTAGGCGGGACTCTGCACCACGGCCGCGTAGGTACCGAAGGAGGCGTTGTTGACAAAGGCCCGCTCACCGATGAAACCGATGTCGACGCGGAGTTCGACGCCGTCGGCGAGCGCGTCCAGGCAGGTCGACGGGTCGTCCCGGTCCAGGCCGAGGTCGAGGGCGAAGTGGTTGCGGGTTCCGGCCGAGATCACCATGAAGGGAATGCCGTGCCGGGCGGCGACGCCGGCCACCAGGGCCTGTGTGCCGTCACCGCCGGCGACTCCGAGGAGGTCTGCGCCGTCTTCGACCGCCTTCTCGGCGAGCGCGACCACGTCCTGCTGATGAGCCGTGTCCAGCAGGAGGACGTCGGCGTCGAGCGCCTCGGCCTTCTCCTTGAGGTGGAACTTCCCCACCTTTCCGCCGCCTGACCGTGGATTCATGATGAGGAAGGGGTGTTTGGGAGGAGCCGTCCGCGTCTCCGGGGGCCCTGCCGGCTCCCCGTCCCCGCTGTCCCCGCTGCCCTCCCTGTCCGCGCTGAGTGCCGCTCCGCCGACGGAAACCCCGAGGGCCCACAGGCCGAGGGAGACGAGTACGACCCACAGCAGCTCCGCCCATGCGTAGAGCACCAGCACCGCGAGCGGGGCGACGGCGGCCAGGGTGAAGGCGAGCAGCCTGCCGATTCCACGCAGGGTCAGCGCCCACCACAGGCTCGCCGCCGATACGGCCAACCCGGCCAGCCCGGCGCCCAGGAGCGCGATGCTCCTGATTCCCGCGAACAGGAGCAGGATCACGACCGCGGCGAGCCCTGCCGCGAGGGCAAGGCGTGCGGACCAACGCTGTGCGGGGCGAACGCGCGCCCCGGAGTCCCTGTGCATGGAACCTCCTGCCGGTCGCGGGCACGGCCGACACGACCGTACGCGGCACCGCCGCGTCCACGGCCGCGAGCCGTCCACGCGGAAGCGCCCCCACCACCACTGCCAGTGCACCACCCGACGGTGTGCGCCGCATGTTCACCACCGCCGCCGCGCGGTTGACCGCGTCTCGCCCGTACGGCCCATCTGGGCGGGCCGTCTCGCCGTAAAGCGGCGGAAATGGAGGCAGGCCGATCCCCCAGGAGCCCTGGAGACCCCATGAGCAGCCCGCACGAGCCGTCCGAGCCCGCTGCCGTCCCGAAGGGGGGCGCCGGCGGCGCGGCGGGGAGCAGGCCCGAGCACGGCACGGCGGCCTCGCGGATCGCCCGGAACACCGTCTCGGCCGTGCTCATCGTGCTCACCTGCATCCTGGTGCCGGTCGCGCTGCTCACGGTGTGGGTGCACGACATCGCGCTGGACACCGACCGGTACGTGGAGACCGTCTCGCCGCTCGCCTCGGATCCGGCGATCGAGGACGCGGCCGTCAAGCGCATCACCCATGCCGCCGACGTACGGGTGGACGGCAGCCGGGCCGCCGCGGACATCGCCGCCTGGCTCCAGGCCCAGGGGCTGCCGCCCCGCGCCGCGCAGGCCGTGAAGGGGCTGGGCCCGCAGCTCGACTCCGCCGTCAACGACACGGTCGAGAAGGTGGCCACCCGCTTCGTGCGGAGCGACCGCTTCGAGCGGATCTGGACGAACGCCAACCGGCGCGCCCACGCCGCGGTCGTCCACGCGCTCACCGGCGAGGGCCGTGGCGCCGTGGGCGTGAACGGCGGGACGGTCACCCTCGACGTCGGCGAAGCCGTCGAACAGGTCAAACAGGCGCTCGTGAACGCCGGCGTATCCCCCGCCTCCAAGATCCCCGAGGTCGACAAGGAGATGGTGCTCTTCCAGTCCGACCAACTGGAAAAGATCCGCAAGGGCGCCCATCTGCTGGACGTGGTCGGGAACTGGTTTCCCGTGATCGTCGTGGTGATCGGCGCGGCCGGTGTGCTGCTCGCCCACCGGCGCCGCCGGGCCCTGGCCCGTACGGCTCTGGGCGCGGCCTTCGCCTGCCTGGTCGTGGCCGTCGTCCTGGTCGTCGCCCGCCGCTACTACCTGGACCACCTCCCGCCCCAGGTCCAGTCGGAGGCAGCCGCGGCAGCCGTCTTCGACACCCTGGTGCACTTCCTCAAGGTGAGTCTGCGCACGGCGATCGTGCTCGGCGTGGTCATCGCGCTGGGCGCCTATCTGATCGGCCCCGGACGACTGCCGCGCGCTGTCCGGGGCACGTCCGAGCGCGCCGCGGGCTCCGCGGCCCAGTGGGCCTACGCCCACCAGGTCCGCACCGGCCGGGTGGGAACCTGGACCCAGACCCACCGCCGGTGGATCGCCCTGGCCGCCCTGCTGATCGTGGCCCTGGTCTTCGCGCTCTGGAACCACCCGACGGCTCTGACCATCCTGCTGCTGGTCGTCGTCCTGCTGGCCGTGCTCGCACTGCTCGCACTCCTGGCCGCCACCGGCCGCGCCACCATCGATGCCGAGCGGACGGCACCACCGCACCCGGAAGCCCACCCGTGAGGAACAGACGGAGCTACGCGGACACCGCGACCACGTGCTTGCCCACGACGCCGCCGCGCTCGAACGCCGCGTGCGCGGCGGCGATGTCCGCGAGCGGGTACACGCTGTGGACCACCGGGCGCAGCGCACCCGACGTGACGTGGTCGGCCAGGGCGCGCAGTAGGGCGGTGTCCGGGTTGGCGCTGAAGGTGCGGATACGGCGGGAGCCGTGCACGCTCGACGCGGCGATCGCGGCCAGGGCCGACGCGGACAGGCCGACGGTGACCATCCGGCCGCCCTTGGCCAACCGGCTTCGGTAGCAGTGCAGTTCCGAGCCTACGGTGTCGACGATGACGTCGAACGGTCCGATCCGGTCCGACGTGGTGGAGCCGTGGTCGAGGACTTCGTCGGCGCCGAGGTCGGTGAGCGGTCGGGCGTGGCGGTCGCGGGCCAGCGCGGTGACGTGGCCGCCCAGCGCGTGTGCCAGTTGCACGGCGGCTGTGCCGACACCGCCGGCCGCGCCCCGTACGAGGACCCGTTCCCCGACCGCGAGGTGCACGCTGTCGCGCAGCGCGATCAGCGCCGTGGCGCCCGCGACGACGAGGGAGGCCGCGTCGACCGGTGAGATGCCGGGCGGGGCGGGCGCGATCCGGTCCGCGGGGACCACGACGTACTCGGCCGCCCCCGCGGTGGTGTGCCGCTGCCGGGGATGCACCATGCCCCACACCCGGTCCCCGGCCCGGTAGCCCTCGACGTCGGCGCCGGTCTCGACGACGACGCCCGCGAAGTCCAGCCCCGCGCCGATCGGGAAGCGGCGCCCCGACACCATCTTCAGCTCCCCGGCGCGGACGATCACGTCGTGTCCGTTCACGCTGGACGCCTCGACCGACACCAGGACCTCGCCGGCACCGGGAGCGGGGCGGTCGACATCGCTGATCCGCAGGACGTCCGGTGCACCGTAACTCGTGATCTGGGCGGCCTTCATGGCGCTGTTCCTTCCGTGGTCGGCTGGTGTGGAACCGATAGTGGTCCCCGCTCGCGGCATCACGGTCGTTCGCCTTTTCCTGGGACTGGCAGACCCACCCTCCCGAGCGGCGCCGGCGGCATACTGGCGCCGTGACCGACGCCCCCCTCGCACCGACCGACGATCCCCGACGCGAACTCGCCGAATTCCTGCGCACCCGCCGGACCCGGCTGCGGCCGGAGGACGTCGGCCTCGAACCCGGCCCGAGGCGGCGTGTCGCCGGGCTGCGGCGTGAGGAGCTGGCCCTGCTGGCGGGGGTGAGTTCGGACTACTACCAGCGCATGGAGCAGGGACGCGACGTACGGCCCTCCGAACAGGTCCTGGACGCCCTCGCGCGCGCCCTCGGCTTCTCCGCCGAGGAGTCCCGGCACCTGCACAGCCTCGCCGCCGCCGCGCGGACACCGGCCCGCGCCGCACGCCGGTACGAACCGGAGGAAGTACCCGACACCACACAGCGGTTGCTGCGCACGATGCCCTCGCCCGCACTGGTCGTGGGCCGCCACCTGGACGTACTGGCCTGGAGCCCACTGGCCGGCGCCCTGCTGGGCGAGTTCACCCAACTCCCTTTGGCAGAACGGAACTTGCTGTCGCTCCTGCTGCACCCGGAGGCCGACCAGACCTGCCCGGAACGGGCCGCCACCGTCGCCGAGCTGACCGCGATGCTGCGCGCACAGGTCGCCGCCGATCCGGGGAATCCGCGCGCCGTGGAGCTGGTCGGCGAACTCGCCGTCCACAGCGACGAGTTCGCGACGCTGTGGGCCCGCCACGACGTGGCGGAGACGACGCGCGGCCGGATGCGCGTCAACCATCCCCTGGTCGGGGAGCTGAACCTGGACTGGGACGCCTACCCGCTGCCGGGCACTCCCGGCCCGATGCTGATCGTCTACACCGCCGTCGAGGGCGGCCCCGACGCCGAGCGGCTCCAACTGCTCGCCGGTCTGCACGATCCCTCGCAGGGGCACGGAGTCCCGTAGCCGGATGGCCGATCGGACCGGGAGTCTGGCCGGTCGGCCGTCGCGGTGTCGCGGGAGGCGCGCCTAGCGTCGTCGTCACCAGGCCACCACCGCACTGCGAGGGGAACGTTGATGGGGCAGCAAGAGACGACCGGAGTCCACGCCGACGACGGCACGGCCGTGATCGGGGCGGCCACGGAGTTCGAGCCGGACGTCATGGACCTGCTCGTGGAGACACTGCGCCGGGCGGTCAAGGGGGAGTTGTCGGCCGTGGGGACGGACACCCTGCTGGGGGCACTCGTGTTGGGGGACACGGAAGCCGGTGAGGCGATCGCCCCCGGGATGCGGAAGGCCGGTTCGCTCAGTGGTCTGATCGCCGGTCGGGCGGGCCACGGCTGGGTGAGCGACGACGAGGTGCGCGGTGTGCCGGTCGCGGCCGGTGCCGATGAGGGAGCCCCCCGTCAGGAAGCCGACGAGAAGGAGGTCGACGCCACCTGGCGTGAGGCCCGGTGGCGCTACGGCCTCGGGGTGCGCGGATCAGCCCCGGAAGGTGGCCGGGTGCCGCCCGGGACGACCGGGGCGCTGCGCGCGTGCCTGCTGCTCGCGCTCAGGTCGGCCCGCGCCGAGGGGACGATCTCGGTGCGCTGCCGGCATGTCGCCCGCGCCGTGCTGGAACTGCCGGACAGCAGGGCACGGGAGGCGATGGTGCTGGAGAGGCTGGATCTCTCCGCCGCGACGAACGCGTTGGACGCGTTGGACGCATTGGACGCGAGCGCCCCGGCGTGGACCGAGGGGCCGGAATCCCGCGGTGTCACCCTTCTTCGACAGGCCGGAACGCTGGGCAAAAGCGGTAACCGCCTGACCCGCGCGCTGATTTCGTGGACCTCCGGAAGCCCCATGAACGGCTCACCGGTTCTGTCCGTGGTGTTCATGGAGGCCACGCGGCAGGCGGTACGGAGCGGGCGCGCCGCGGTGGAGCCGGTGGATCTTCTGCTCGGGATACTGGCCCTGGACCGGGCCCTGTTCGTCGCCGGGCGCTCGCTTCCCGAGAAGCTGGCGAAGGCCAACTCCGCTCCGGCCCTGATGCGTCGGCACGGGGTACGGCAGTCTTCCCTGGTCACTTCGGCTTCGGTCGGGACGTCGGCTTCGGTCGTGGCTTCGGATTCGGCGATCCCGTCCGCCGGTGTTCCCGACAGCGGCGAGGTGCGTCCGTCCGCCGCCGCCGACCGGGTCAGGGCAGTGGCGCAACTGTCCGCCGCCGAGCACGGTTCGCCCACGGTCGACACGGTCCACCTGCTGGCCGCGCTGCTCGACGAGTCGGCGACGGACACGGGCACGGGCACGGACTCCGACACCGACGCCGACGCCGACGCCGACGTCATGGTCGTACGGCTGCTGGCCGCCGACCAGGTGGATGTGGCCGCGTTGCGGGCGGAGTTGGGCCTCAGGCTCGGCGCGTGACACCCGGGGTCCGCCGCGCGACGACCACCGCCGCGGCTACCGTCCCTCCCGGGGGATCCACTGTGAGACGGGCAAAGGAGGATCTTGACTTCCTCCCCCCTCGTGAACGAGGGGGATTCCTACGGCTCGCGCCGTGGGGTTTTCTGCTTCGTCGCCGACTGCCCGCCCGGAGTGCTCCGTTGAGGTCTTACACCGGCTCCACAGACTGTCACCGCCAGCCCGGCGGCCAGAAGGTTGTTCGCCGCGTTCACGTCCCGGTCGTGGGCCGTTCCGCAGTTGTCGCACGTCCAGGCGCGGACGCTGAGCGGCATCCTCTCAGCGAGGGCGCCGCACGCGGAGCACAGTTTGGAGGAGGGGAAGAAGCGGTCGACCGCGATCACTTCCCGCCCGTACCAGGCGGCCTTGTACTCCAGCAAGCTCCGGAACTGCGCCCAGGCCGCGTCGCTGATGGCGCGGGCGAGTCTCCGGTTCCTGACCATGTTGCGCACGGTCAGGTCCTCGATCACGAGCGTTTGGTTTTCACGCACGAGCCGGGTGGTCAGTTTGTGCAGGTGGTCCCGGCGGCGGTCGGTGATCCGCGCGTGGATCTTCGCGACCCTGGTCCGGGCCTTCCTGCGGTTGGCTCCGTCGCCCTTCGCCTTGTGGGCGAGGCTGCGCTGGGCCCTGGCGAGGCGGGTGCGGTCCCGGCGCTCGTGCCGGGGGTTGGCGATCTTCTCCCCGGTGGAGAGGGTCAGGAGATGTGTCAGGCCGACGTCGATTCCGACCGCGCTGTCGGTGGCGGGGAGGGGCTGGACGGACGGGTCGTCACACAGCAACGAGACGAACCAGCGTCCCGCCGCGTCCTGGGAAACGGTCACCGTGGACGGCTTCGCCCTGTCAGGGAGGGGACGGGACCAGACGATGCCCAGGGGGTCGGTCATCTTCGCCAGAGTCAGCTTCCCGTCACGGAAGCGGAACCCACTGGTGGTGTACTCCGCCGACTTGCGCGACTTCTTCCGCGACTTGAAGCGCGGGTACTTCGCCCGCCTGGCGAAGAAGTTGGTGAACGCGGTCTGCAAGTGCCGCAGCGTCTGCTGCAACGGCACCGACGACACGTCGCCCAGAAACGCCAGCTCCTCGGTCTTCTTCCATGCCGTCAGCATCGCCGACGTGGCGTTGTAGTTGACCCGCTCCTGCCGCGCCCACGCCTCGGTACGGGCGGCGAGCGCCAGGTTGTAGACCTTCCGCACGCAACCGAACGTGCGCGACAGCTCGGCTACCTGCGCATCGGTCGGATAGAAGCGGTACTTGAACGCCCGCTTCGCATGGTTCGCGGTCACGCTCACGAACTAGATCAACTCCAGGTGAAGAGCAAACCTGGGTCAGGACACCATGATCCGCCCTGGCAGCGAATCCCAGCTCCTTGCCCTGCTCCGCAGGGGTTTCGTTTCCGCCCCCGGCCAAAGCCGGGGGTATCCACGAAGGGACCTCCGATGAGTCAGGCGTCCGAAGACACGCGGCTGTCGCGCCCGTCCGTACGGCTGAGGCACGCGCTGACCGGTGTGCCACGGTGGACGCGCCATGAGGTGGCCGCGAGCTGGGCCGCGGTGCGGGCCGCCGAACGCCGTACGGTCGTCGTCGAGTCGGTCGTCTGCGCCCTGGCGGCGGCCTTCTGTCTGACACCGCTGCTGCTGGCGCCCCCGCATCGGCCGTCGGCGGCCGTTCTGGAGGCGTTGTGGGCGGCCCTGCTCGTCCCCGCTCGGCGCGGCCGGCCGATCGCCGCGATCGTGGGGTCCGCTCCGCTGGTCGTGGGTGACAACGCGTGGACGCTGGCGGTGGTGCCGCTGGTCGTCCTGTCCGCCACCCGTCGTATCGGGCCGCCGCGGCGGGCGTGGCAGCTCGTCGCGGTGGCGTGCGCCGCCGTCGGTGTCCTGACCGTCGCCCGTGCCCTGGTCCTGCCCGAGGACCTGCCTTCGGAACTGGCCGACAACGCGGTCTCGGCGATTCTGCTGCTTCTGCTTCCCGCCCTGGCAGGAACCTTGTTGGGGCGGCGGCGACCCCTGGTCAGCCTGCTGCGGGAGCGCAACGCCTATCTGGAACAGGCCCGCACGCTGACCGCCGCGGCGGCCCGGATGGAGGAACGGACTCGGATCGCGGGAGAGATGCACGATCTCCTGGGCCACCGGCTGAGCCTGATCTCGGTGCACGCCGGGGCGCTGGAACTCGCCGCCGCGCGGAAGGCACCCGCCCTCGCCGGGCAGGCCGAGCTCCTGCGTACGACCGCCGGTACGGCCATGGAGGAACTGCGCGAGATCCTCGGCGTCCTGCGGTACGAGGACATGACGGACCCGATGGGCAGGACCGGAGACGAGACGGGTACGCGTGCGGACATCACCTCTCTGGTGACGGAATCCCGGCGGACAGGCAGCCTCGTCGAGCTGGACTGGTCCGTCCCCGACACGGCCGATGTGGAGCTCCGAACGCGTCAGGCGATCCACCGAGTGGTCCGGGAAGCGCTGACGAACGTGCTGAAGCACGCGTCCGGCGCGCCGACCACGGTGGTGGTCAGGGGCACGGGCAGCGGGATCGAGGTGTCCGTCACCAACGAGGCGCCCCGCGCGGCGGGCCGCTCCCAAGGGGGAAACCACAGCGGGCTGGCCGGCTGCCAGGAGCGGATCTCGCTGCTCGGCGGCACGTTCGAGGCCGGCGCCCTGCCGAACGGTGGTTTCCGCATGGCGGCCTGGCTGCCGACTCGCGGCAGCGGCCCCGCGAAACTGTCCGCGCTCCCCGGAGCCGCTGCCGAACCCCTTCCGGACACGGCCCGCTTCCATCGCGACGGCGTCGAACCGAGAGGAGCGCGGGCCCCGCTGCCGGACGAGATCCTGACCTGGCCGCGAGTCCTGGGATCGGGCTGCCTGGCGCTGCTCGTGGTCCTGCCGACGATCGCCTTCCTGGTCGTACTGCTGGCGAACGCGGTCCTAAGATGACCTGATGATCCGAGTCCTGGTCGCCGACGACGAGGCGCTGATGCGCGCGGGAATCCGGCTGATCCTGGAGAACGCCGACGACATCGAGGTGGTCGCCGAGGCGGGCGACGGCCGCGAGGCCGCCGCGGCATGCCGCGCACAGGACATCGACGTCGCCCTGCTCGACATCCAGATGCCGTCCAGGGACGGAATCGCCGCCGCCGAGGACATCGCCCGCCTCTCGCCCCGCACCTGTGTCGTGATGCTGACGGCGTTCGGCGAGGAAGCGAGCGTGACGCGCGCCCTGCGGGCCGGGGCGAGTGGTTTCCTCCTCAAGGACACCGGTCCCGCCGAGCTGATCCGCGCCGTGCAACTCGCCGCGAAGGGTGAGCCGGTACTGGCCCCCCGGATCACCCGGCAGCTACTGGAACGGCACGTGCGGTCCGGCCGCGACACCGAGGCCGCCCTGCACAGGACCGAGGAACTGACCCCGACCGAACGGGATGTCCTGCGACTGCTCGGGACGGGCCTGTCCAACGCGGAGATCGCCGATCAGCTGTATCTGAGCGCCGGCACGGTCAAGGCGCACATCAGCCGGATCCTCACCCGCACCGGCTGCGCCAACCGCGTACAGGCCGCCGTCCTCGCACACGACGCCGGGCTGCTCCACGACCGTTGAGCCGACCCGCCGCCGGCCGACGCGATCAGCCGTCGATCAGACACTCCCTGAGCGGGTCCGGCGAAGTCCACTGCGGCAGTGCCCTGAAGGGGCGCGGGGAACTGCGCGACCAGCCGTCACGGCAGCTCCGGGACGGACGGCGGCGCCGGAACAGGGCCGCGCAGACGGCGGCGAGCAGGCGGTACGGAGGGAGCCGTCCGCCCGGGCAATTGCCGGGCGGACGGCCGGAGGGGGCATGCGATCCGTCAGAAGAGGACGCTGCTTTGAGCCTGGACGAAGCCTGCAAGCAGAACACCGAAACTGCCTATCTCACCAATTATCAGGGTGAGCAGGACGAACAGATGACCTCGAGGCGGGTTGCGCATCTGGTTGTCGGTTCCGCCCTGCAGTCCGAGTCGGATGTAGTTTCCGATGGTCCCCACGAACAGCAGGATGATCACGGAGGCCGCGGTCGCGTTGACCACGGACGACCATCCGGACAGTTCGACGAGGACGGCAATGAGTTGGGTCGCGAACGCGTACAGCAACGCGGAGCGATGAGCGACGTCGACGTAGGGATGGGCACGACCCTCCGGCGAGCCGGTCATCGCGAACCACTTCCAGACTCCGAGGATCAGTGCCAGCAGGAAGATGAGTCCAGAGGCCAGCAGCACCCATGCTGTGGCTGTGTGAATGGTCATTCAGGTCTCCAAAAGAGGGGTATGGCGGGGAGAGACGCCAGGCCTGCTGACGTGGCCCGTGCTGCGCACTGCGGCTCGGGCAGGCGACACGGCAAGTCGCTCCTCGGCGGGGTCTCGCGGGCGCAAGAGGGAAGATCGCGTCACGTCCACGTGTGGGGCGCCTCCCGCAAGGCATGCCGCCGGGTCGGGGCAGACGGCTTCAGCGGCCATCACAGTACCTGAGGCGGAGAGTTGTTGATCAGACTGCGGAAGGTGCCGTCTGAACCGCGTTGGCCTGCGGCAGCCGGCCGGCTCGGTCGTGTCTCCCCGCCAGGTGTATCCCCGGCAGGTGACGTACGTCGGCTGGTCCCGGCGGCGATGCTTCGTCGAACCGGTCGACGGCGGCGGCAAGGCGCGCTGGGGAGGTACAGGTTCCGCCCGGACCGCGTCATACGAACTGACTCGCGCGGCACGGGAAGTACTCCTCGACGCCGATTCACCGGTCACCCTCACCGAACGCCCCAAGACTGCGCTCGTGCAGGCACGGTGGGGCGAGGTCTGGGCAGTTCCCTGTACGGGCCCGTTACCGCGGCCTCAGCGAACGCGGAGACGATCGGCCGGCTCAGAAATGGGTCCCGAACTCGCTCGCAGCGGATTCCCTTCCCCCACGAAGAGGCTCCGCCCCGGCGCCCGGACGCTGTTGGCGAATCCACGGGCGGCCGGGTACCAGTTCTGCAACTGTGACACTCCCGCTAGGAAGTGTCACAGTTCGCGGCCGGCAGCACCCCGGATCTCCAGCACGGACTCACCCTCACCCGGCCCGGATCGCCCGGGCGGAATTCGCCGACAGCATCCGGCGCCCGGGGCGGAGCCTCTATGACCATCATGGCTGGCCCAGACGTCTGCGTAAGAACGTAGGGGTCAACGCGGACCGGCTTTCACAGACGTACTGCGTTTTCGCACGGCCTGCACGTGGGCGAGTCACTCGCCCCTCCGTGGCGGGCTGGCCGGAGTGATCTGTGCCGCTCCCCGGTTGGTTTCAACGCCGACATGAATGGTGCCGGCGCGAGGAATCAGCCCTGGACGTCAAGGCATCGTTCGTCGAAGGCACCGGGTGCGCAGAAGACTCCCACCACCGATTTGCCGATGGTGAGGCCGACCGCGCTGTAGGGCTCGCGGGTCACGGCGACCGCCGTGCCGGGCTTGTAGGGCCGGTCGGGCGCGTTGGAGGAAATCACTCGGCCCTGGAAGCCGCCACCGGACCCTTCCGTCACCGTGCCGGTGACGACACCACCCCAGGTGGAGGTGTCTACGTCGTCGCACGGCGGTCCGTCGGTGGCGCAGTCCCGGAAGATCCGGAAGCGGTAGGCGAACTCGCCCTGCTCCGAGATCTTCAGTGAGCCCTGCGCCCAGCCCCAGTCACCGGCGACCGCCCGAAGCCCCGTGCCCTTGGTGGGGAGCGGCTTCGGCGTGTGCCCGGGAGACGTGCCCAGCCACACCCGGGTGTTGGAGGGCGGGTGCCCGTCCGTGGCCGGGTCGGTGCCGAAGGCGAGGAAGGTGCCCTTGTACTCCGCGACGGCATCCACCCGCACCGACTGCCGGAAGCCGTCCTCGCCGCCCGTCTGCCTGTTCCAGTGCCGCCCATCGGCGGAAGACCACACGGCACCGGTGACGCCGGCCGTGGTCTCGGCCGACCCCGCGGCCACATATCCGCCGGGCACGGCGACCACGTCACCGATCAACCGGCGTTCGCCTTCCGTCCCGCCGAGGCTCCCGGTCCGGCGCCAACCCGAGCCGTCGGCCGAGGCTTTCCGGCTCCATGCCTCCGGGGACTTCGCCGTCGCGGCGGCGGACGTGAGGGGACCCGTCAGAACGACGGAGCCCGACGGGCCGGACACGGCCGCGTTCAGGGGCAGCGAGGTCCGGGGCCCGACCGCGGTGTGCCAGTCCGCACCGTCCGAACTGTCGATGACCAGGGACTTCGACGTGCCCCAGGGATCCGCACACCTCGCCCACACGGTGAATCCGTGCTCGTCGGCGAGAGCCCCCACCTCGGGTTCCTGGTCCGGCCACTGCGGACAGGTCACCTCGTGCGGCGCGCCGAACGGGTCCGTGCCCGTCGAGACCCACACACGCAGGCTCCGGCCCCGCTTCCGTTCGGTGTCCGGTTCGAACGGCCCGCCGTCGTGGCCCACCACCACGCTGCCACGCGGTCCACGGGCCGCGGCCAGGACGACGTCGGAGGGCTTTCCCCCGGGCAGGTACTGGACGGCACTCCACCGCCCCTCTCCGCGATAGCGGATGACCGCCGGGGAGTCCTCCCCGTCCCGCAGCACCTTGCCCCCCGCGACCACCTCTCCGTCGTACGCCGCCAGCGCGCGCACCGACATGTTTCCCGCCGAGGGCTGGGAAGCCCGCCAGTGGATCCCGTCAGCGGAGCGGTACATCTCGGATCCGCCGCCCGGCAGGCGGCCCGCGAACAGGAAGCCGTCCTTCGCGGTGACGAGCGACCCGGCCGTCAGCCCGAAGAAGACGGAAGGAAGATCGGCGAGCGGAATCTGACGCCAGTTCACGGCAACCGTGTCGGGACGGGGCTTGTCGTCATCTCCTCCACTCTGGCACGCGGAGAGCGGTGCGGAGAGGAGTATCGCCGCGCAGAGCAGGCACAGAAGCCGTCGAAGGCTCCGGGAAGAGGCCATGGACGCCGGCTCTCCTTCGATGGTGAACGGTCCGGGAAAGAATGGCAGAGCGCCGGAGCTCCTGGTGCGGATATACGCGAACGAAAACCAGTTCGCATGTCTCGCACATACGCGCGATGCGTGATTCCTGCTTCCCGTGTTTCTGGTGATGCGTACGTGGTCTTATGCCGTCCCGTGCGAGACGAGCACTTGTTGAATTCGACTATTTCCGTCGCCCCAGGCTTCCGTTGCTGCCAAGATGACCTCCCGCTGATCGTGCTGCAATGACTGCCACGCGAGAAATGCGAAGGAAAGGCAGCCGTGGCCGAAGATCGCCCACAAGCAACCGACGTCCGCGATCTGCTGCGCGGCCTGCCACCCGGTACGAACGTCTCAGAGCTGTACTCCCGTCTCACCGGTGCGCAACAGCCGCTGTGGGCCTTCCTCACCCGGTGCGTCGCCGAGGACGACGCCGAGACGCTGCGACTGCTCATGGAAGGCAGGACGCCCCTGCACGACGTTCTCGACGAGGCACCGAGCTGGGTCGATTCGAACGAGCCCGTGGCGGCTCCCTTCGTCGAGGACGAGTCGGTCCCGGCGCGCGCGTTACGTGCCTACGCCGCGCTCGGGCTCGCCCTGGTCGGAGACCTCGAAAACGCCGAAGAGCATCTGCGGGTGGGAACGTCCTGGCTGCTCCAGAGCGCGGCCGCGGCGCCGACTGCCATACCAACGCCGCCGTGGACCCCAGACCCGGACCTGCGCCACGGTGAACGGCTGGGCACACTCGTCACCGCCGAGTGTGCCCCCGCCTCTGTCGGCGGACACCTCTCCCTCGTCCTTCTCGCACTCGACGGAGGACTGCCCAAACCCCTGCGCGGACCGCGGCTGACGGTGCTCGCGGACCGCGGTGATTACCGAGGCGCGCGGTTCGAGCTCCGACTGGACCTGGTGCGCGAACTGCCGCCGGGCCTCCTGCCCGACCCGCGCTGCATGACGGCGTTCCTCGGTGACGAGGGGTTCCGCCGCTCGCTCGCCGACGCGTGGGCGACCGCGCGGCCGGCCAAGCTGAAGGGCGCGGTGCTCTGGTCGCTGAGTGACGGCGACGGACCCGTCGACCACGTGAGCGACTCCTCCTTCGGCGCGGCCTTCGCCGTGCTCCTCACGGAGCTCGGCAGGACCGCGGCCAGGTTCCGGGGACCGTTGCGGCTGCGCAGGGTCAACCCCAGTACGGCTGTCGTCGGTTCGGTGTCCGCGGCGAACCCCCAGGTCGTCGAGTCCGTCACCGGATACAACAGCAAGCTCAGTGTGGTGAGCGAACGCGACCGGGTCGTCGTGCCGAAACGCGACGAGGCGGAAGCGCGGAAGTCCAATCCGAACCAGGCGGCCATCGTCGGTGTGGTCACGGTGGAGGAGGCCGCGAAGGCGATCCGCCGTCTCGACGGCCGGGCCACATCGCGTCTGCTGGGCGCCGTGCTGGTGACGAGCCTCGTCGCTGCCCTGGTCGCGTGGGGCTTCGCCAGTCACGAGAGCGAGCAGAACAACCGCAAGGCGGTGGCGATCGGGCTCGCCACGAAAGCGGTCAAGCTCAGCGGCACCGATCCGCGAACAGCCGGTCTGCTGGCGCTCGCCGGGTACCGGATCGATCCGAAGAACACCGACGCCAAGGACGCCATGCAGGAGGTCCTCGAGACCAACCGCAACATGGTGCGCAGTTGGGTGGCCGACAAGACCGTCGTCGACGTCCTCGCGGTGGACGACACCGGGCATCGGGTCTACACCTCGGGCGGCGCCGACGCGATCCGTGTCTGGGACACCCGGTCGGGCCGGAAACTGGCGGCGGTGAAGGGCCGGGCCGCCGGACTCGTACGCGACACCGAATCAGGCATCCTCGCCGCGCACGACGGCAGGGAGCTGAGGCTCTTCGACACGTCGGGCGACGTCCCCCAACCGCTGGGCGACGTGAAGGCACCGTCCTGCGTGGGGCAGTTCAGCGAGATCAAGGGGATGGCGTTCACCGCCAACAGCTCCGCGCTCACCCTCGTCTGGAACGACGGCAGCGTGACGAGCATCGACCCCGTCAGCCGTACGACGACCGCGTGTCTGCACCTCGGCGACATCGCCGGGAAGGATCTCGCCGGCCAACTCCCGCAGGGCCGGCCCGTGATGAGCGCGGACATCGTGCCCGGGAGCACCGGCCTCGACGGCGCGGCGGACGAGGCCGTCATCCTTCTCACCACGAACGACGTGGTGAGCGTCGACCTCCGGACGAAGAAGGTGTCGCGGGTCGTCCCCGCCTCGGAGGTGCCCCGCGCCGCCTCACTGGTCCAGGCGTCGGACGACATGGTGACACTGGCCACGGAGGGCGGCGTACTGGCCTGGGACCGCGAGCAGAAGAGCCGGATCGCCTACCCCCTGGGTGGGCTGTCCAGCCAGCCCAAGGGGATGCAGCAGGACGGCGACCTGGTGGTGATCGCCGGACCGAGCGGGACCGCGGTGATTCCCGTGCGCTCCTCCGCCGACAGCGCCACCCAGACCTTGTCCGTGCCCAGCGGCGGGCGCTCCGTCGCGGCTGTGCGGGCGAGTGACGGAACCGTGGTGGCGGCGGGGGACGGCGCGCGCGTCACCGTGCTCGCCAACACTCCCGTCCAACGGGCGCTGCCCCCGGCCAAGCCCTCGACGGGCGCGACCTTCGGCCCGGGGCACACTCTGCTGCTCTCCGACTTCTTCATGACCAACTCCTCCTACGGCGCCTACACGGTCGACATCGACTCGGCGCCCGACTTCATCAGCACCGCGGGCTCCTCGTACGAGACCGTGGTCGACTACAGCGCCTCGGCTTCGTACATCAACTCGCTCGCCATGTCGGACAAGTTCGTGGCGGCCGCCGGTCAGTCCGGGGGGCTCGGATCGGTGCAGGTGTGGAAGAAGGACGGCACCTTCCTCCAGGAGATCCTGATGTCCCCGGAGGACGATCGGAAGCGCAAGGCGCCCGACCGCATAGTCGCCCAGGTCGGCTTCGTCCCGGAGGCCGGCCTGATGGTGGCACGGCACACCTCCGGAGACGTCGGGATCTGGTCCACCAAGAACTGGGACCGCCTGGGAACGATCTCCCTCGAACCCGGCACGACGGCCATGGTGCTCCACGGCCGTACCGGCTACTTCACCGAGGGCGAAGGGCAGGACACCCAACTCGTCGAGGTGGACCTGGTCACCCGCAGGAAACTGCGCACGGTCGCCACGCCCCGCGTCGCCAGGCTGTCGCTCTCGGCGGACGGGTCCCGGCTGCTCACCCTCGACTGGGAGACCAACACCGTGAGCCTCCTGGACAGCGGGAATCTGAAGCCGTTGATCAAGCCGCTGAGCATGCCCGCCGGTGACATCGCCACCGAAGCCGAGATCTCGCCGGACGGCCGGCTCGTGGCCACCGCGCAGGGGGACCACGTCCTCGTCCACAACCTGGCCTCCGGTCGGCAGACCATGCCGCCGCTCCACGACACCAACGGCAACGACGTGGTGTCCCTGGCCTGGTCGCCGGACGGCGCCTACCTGGTCGGAGCCACCCTGCCCTCCGTACGGGCGAGCAGGAATCCGGGGCCCGTCGACATCTGGAAGCTGGCCGAGGGATCACTCGAGAAGCGGATGTGCGACTGGGCGGACGGCGACCTCTCACGCGATGAGTGGAAGAAGTATGTGAACAGCTCCGTCGAGTACATCAACCTGTGCGAAGGCGTCACCGAATGAACAGGATCGGCAGAGCCCTGAGACGGCTGGCGGTCCTGGCAGCCGGGACGGCTCTGCTGGGGGCGAGCTGCGGTGCGCCGAGCCCGGACGACGCATCGCCCGGCGGCAGCGGCAGACCCGGCGCGGCCGACCGCGGCTCCCCCGTTCTCGCCTTCGTCCGGCCGAAGGCGAACGAGATCGTGCTGGCGGACGCGGCGGGCCGGACCTGGCGAGGCGCCCGGCTGACCGCACCGGCGGACGATGTCCGCTGGTCCCCCGACGCATCCGCCCTGGCGTGGATCGACGCCGAGTACGACAGCCCCAACGGGCGGAAGCTGCACGTCCTCGACATCGCCACCGGGCGTGAGCGGGCGACGCCGTGCCCCTGCCGCGGTGTCGGCTTCCTCGGCGACGACGTCGCCACGGTGACCACGGACGGCGACGCGCTGCTGCTCTTCCCGCACGACGGCGCGCCCCGGCGTGCGCCGCTGAGCGCCCCGCAACCCGACTACGCCAAGGTCGCCGCAGGCGGTGCTGACGGAGTCACCGTCGTGAGTCCGTTGCCCGAGATGCAAGTGGGCCGCGGCCAGTACCAGTTGGTCGCGGTCGACAGATCCGGCGCGGTGTCGCCGTTCCGTCCGGCCGGGGCGCCCACGTCCTTCCAGGAGGGCCAGGCATCTCCCGACGGGCAGAGCATCGTATGGAACTCCTACGAATCCGGCGGAGCCTGCTGGAACGTCGCCGACATCCGGCTCGCGTCGTACGACCTGAAGGCCCGCCAGTCGCCGAAACGTCCCGCCGACGCGGCGATGGCCCAGAGCCTGCTGAAGGAACGCATCGCCGTCAACGCCTTCGCCTGGGCAGGCCAGGGCCTGACCGTGACCTTCGGCCCGCTGGTGGGCTGCCAGGTAGTGCATCCGGCCCGCTTCGTGTCCTACTACCTGAGGGACGGCGCCTGGCGCTTCATCGGATCAGGCATGCTGGCCCTCGGCTACGGTGCCGAGGGACGCTCCGCACGGCTCCTGGTCCCCGAGCGGCCGGCGGCCCAGAAGCCGGACGAGAACCCCTTCCCCGCCCTCGGCGATCTGGAGTTCACCGACCGACAAGGCGGGCGTCTCGTCATCGGCACGAGCGTGTCCTTCTTCTCCTTCACCCCGGCGGAGAGCGCCAGGGCGGCCGAGCCTCCCGCCACGCCACAGCCCGCACAGAGCGAAGTGGCCCGTACCGACGACCGTGGAGAGCCTTTCCCCCAACCGCTGCGTGCGCTGGCTCAGCGCATCAGGGACGCGGCAAAAGCCGGTGACGTCCCGCTCCTGCGCTCGCTGTGCGCCCACTGCGACGAGGAGACCCTGGCGGCCCTCCCGACGGTAGAGGGGCGCCGTGCGCTGGTACGGCTGCTGAGCAGCCATCCCGGCCGGACCGAGAACGGCGTCGTCTTCCCGGGGCTCGCGGCCCACCACTGCGTCGACGAGCCCGGCCAGGACGTCAGCTGCACCTCCGAGCAGATTCAGGACATCGCCCTGCTCGATGTCCCGGTGGAGGACGAGGACTCGTACGACGGCACCGTCTACGCGCCGGAACTCGACGACCGGCTACAACTTCGGCTGGGATCGGGCGGCAAGGCCCTCTGGGTGGGAAGGCTCACGCCATGACATGTACGGATGACGCCGGAGCCCTGCACTCCGGGGGCGCCGGTGCCTCGCCGGACGTGCCGGACTGCGTCTGCGGCCGATCCTGTCCCCCGTTCTCGTCGGCCCATGAGGTCACGGAGCGGCGCGCTCCGACCGGCCCGATCATGGTGGGAGACGTCGTCGACGGGGAACGCGTCGCCGGATTCGGCTACGTTCCACCGCCGGCACCGTTGCTGCCCAGCGCACATGACGACCGTCTTCTGACAGAGAGCGACCGTGACAAGGCCGTGCCCCCGCAGCGCCCCGTCCCTACTCTCAGAGCCCCGGGACCCTACGACGAACGGCCGCCCCATCGCAGGCTGCCGGAGCACTGCGTGGTGCCCGCCGCCCGGAGGTCCCCGTGTCTCCCGTCGGCCGTGAACGGCCTTCTGACGACCGTTTCCTCGCCCTGGGCACAGGTGATCGGCCCGATCACCGGGGCAATGCGCGCGGCGGGGCACGAGCTCTGGTTGAGCGGCGGAGCCCCCCGGGAGCTCCTGTCCGGCCACGGGCCCGAGGCGGTACGCGATCTGGATCTGACGGGTACCGCGCCGGCGGGTCGTTTCGTGGAGCTGACCCGCCAGGCGCTGGAAGAGGACGGCGAGACGTACGAACTGCGGATCCCCGTGAGCCCCGACACCCTCGTCTGCTGTGTGCTCGGCGACGACCCGTCCGCACCCCTGGTCGAATACCGGGGCCTGGGCGTGGGCGACTTCGGATTCCCGGCCACCGGTACCGACCTCGTCGCGGACAGCCTGCAACGGGACTTCACGGTGAACAGCATCCTCTACGACGTCGAGCGCCACCTCGTCATCGACGCGAGCGAACGCGGCCTTGAGGACCTGGCGGTGCCGGGACGCGCGCTGGTGCCCGTCAACACGTCGTCCGATCCGCTGGTCCAGGCATCCGTGGCTGTGCGAGCCATGAAGTTCGTCGTGCGGTGGGAGGCGGACGGCCCGGTGGACACCGATGAGCTGCGCGCCTGGGCGCAGGGGCTTCCGGACGACCTGGCCTGCCGCGTCCGCGAGCGAGCCCCCCAGAACTGGAGCCGGCTGCGCACCCTGCACCGCGAGTGCCTGGACGGAGTGCCGACGGACCGGCAGACGGCCGTGGCGGGCATTCTGGGGCCGGGCGTGGAGAATCTGGTGCGGGCACTGCGGCAGGACGCGGAGTGAACGGCGCGGCGTCGACCCCGCACCGGCCCATCGCCCGCTGGGTAGCGCACGCCGAGGCCTCCGGCACCGGCGCACACCGCATCACGGGACCGGTGAACGACGGTGCCGAGCGGACCGACGCGCGGACGCTCCGCCTGTTCCGCGACGAGGCGTGGCGCAGGACGAGCGTGGTCGCGAGCCGGGACGGCATCCCGGCGGCCCGCGCACTGGCACTTCACCATCCGGTACGCGACACGACCTACATCGAGCTGGACGACCAGGGCAGGCCCCTGCGGGTGAGCCGGGAGGGTGCGGAACTGGTGGCCCGGATGGAGACGGAGTGGGATGCCCCGTCCGCGGATCCGGACGTCCTCGGCACGCTGGCCGAGGAGAGCCCGGACCTCAGGTACTTTCTGCTGCACCGGCTCGACGCCGAGACCGACCCGTCCCCGGTTCTCTTTCACGCGCTTCCCTGGGCCGCGCTGGACACGGTCGCGGACAACGTCCTGACCATGCTCGGCGGGGCGTCGTCCGTCGAGCCCCCCGGCCACGAACTGCGCCACTGGTTCACCCCCGCGGTGACCCGGGTGGCCGGCCCTCTCGCGGTACTGGAGCGCGGAATGCGGGAGCGCCGCGACGCGGCCGTCCTGCGTCATGAGGCCGCCTCCCTGATGACGGGTCTGCTGACGGCCCGTGTGGATCGGATCCCCAGCCGATCCGCCCACCGGCTCGGTCGGCTGGCGGATCGGCTGAGAGGACAGGACGCGCTGCTGGAGCACACCGCCCGCCTGGTCGCCGCCCGTCTGCGCCCCGACGCGACGGCCGACCGGCCGACCTCTCTGACACTGCGGCTGGAGCCGGTACTGCCGGCCGCTGCCCGTACAGCCGGGACCTCCCACAGACGAAGCGTCCGGGACGGTCTCTTCGAGGCAGAGGTGCAGCAGACGTCCGGAGGCCGGCTGAAGGTGACGTTGACACTGCCGGCTTCCTCGGGTGCGGCCGCGGGCGCCTGGGCCGCACCGGACGGTCTCGTCGTACCGCTCGTCCTCCATCCGGCGGACTCGAAACCGCGTAGGTTCTGGGTCGCCTTGCGTGGTACGGGGGAGTCCTGGCAAGGGAGCCTGGCCCTGTTCACTCCGCGCGGACGGTTCCAGTTGGCGGCTGACGAGCCAGCCGTGCCGTTCGCGGCTCTGCGGTACGTCCCCGCAGTGGAGTTGGTGCCTTCGCTGCGTGCTTCCTCCGTGGCGACGCTGCGCCTGTGGAAGCAGGCATCGGCGGCTCTCCCGCCCGATCACGCCGTCGCCGTGGCCCTGAGGCTCTACGGGGAGGAGCGCGGTCGCTGACTTCATCCCGGCCGTGGTCGAGAACCGACGCCATGAGGGCCGTCCGCGGTGACCGACGACAAGGAGGCACGCAGTGGCAGAGAGCTCTGAGGCAGATGCCCGGGCCCGGCGGGCGGCGATCGGCGATGAACTCCGCAGACTCGAAGAAAGCGCCATGTACACGGCACAGATGCAGTTCGAGACGGCGAAGCACTGGCGCGGAGTGCACCTGATGATGGGGATTCCCACCAGCCTGCTGGCCGCCATCGCGGGCACGACCGCGCTGGTGGAGTCGACGGGACGCATCGCCGCCGGGGTGCTCGCGCTCGTCTCGGCCGGCCTCGGCACCATCATGACGACGGTCAACCCGCCTCAGCGAATGACCCATGCGACGACCTGTGCGAACGCCTACCTCGAGGTACAGACAGCTGCCCGCCAGACCCGCGCCGTGGATCTCCCGTCGATGCCGCTCGACGAAGCCCGGGCTGTTCTGGCGGAGTTGACCACGCGCCGCGACGAACAGAACAGGGCCTCGGACCCGCCGGGCCGACGCGCGTACCAGCGTGCCCAGGCCAATATCAGACGAGGGGGTCAGACATACGCGGTGGATGACGAACCCGTGACACGCCGTGGTGCGGCGGATCCTGGCACAGCCTCCTGACCGTCGCCGGCATGGATCGGAAGGCCACCGTGCTCTCCGCGCGAGCGGACACACCAGGGACTCGACCCGGCTGAATGGCAGCAGGCCACCGAGGGACCTGCCCTACCCCGGGCACCTGTCCCTCGGCGAACGAGCATGGCCGGCAGGCCACACTCGCCCTTGCCGTGCGCTTCCCCGTCCGCACCGGTCTGTGCGTCGTCTTCAGGCGGCGGCGCTGGTTCCGGTGCCGGTCGCCGGGGGCTCGGGAGGGTGGGGGTAGGCGGCTGAGCGGTGTTGGAAGGAGAGGATCTTGGGGTTCTGGACGGTGCCGTCGCGGATCTCGATGGCCTTTCTGACCGTGACGTCGGAGTCCCAGGACTTGGGGCCGCTCATGACCTTGCGCAGGTAGGGAAGGAGCGCCTCGCTGATTTCCCAGGTGGCGGAGTTCCACAGGTGGGACGGGCTGTGGTCCACCGCGTAGTAGTGGCAGCCCGGCCCGACCGTGGACATCGGGTCGCCGAAGCCGCTCGGGCGGGCCCAGGCGAAGCCCATGCCCTCGTCGCAGGCGACGTCGATGAAGAAGGTGCCGGGCCGGAAGAGGGCGAGTTCCTCGTCGGTGACGAACATGAGCGGCGCGTCGGTGTCCTGAAGGACGCAGTTGACGATGATGTCGAACCCGGCCAGGTACTCCGCCAGCGGCACGGGACCGGCCGCGGTGACGGCCCGCAGCTTCGACGGATCGTCTTCCTGCTCCTCGAAGTGGCCCATCACGACCGAGGGCATCGGCGAGGCCACGGCCGCCGCCGCGCGCTGGGTGAGGACCGTGACGTCGGAGACCCCCATGGCGCCCAGGCCCGTGACCGCTCCGCGCGCCGTGGCGCCGAAGCTGATGACGACCGCGCGCAGCCGGCGCCCGTAGCTGCCGGTCAGTCCGCCGAGCTGGAGGGCGTGCAGCACCGAGCAGTAGCCGGCGAGCTCGTTGTTCTTGTGGAACACATGGACGCTGAAGGCGCCCGTGGAGGTCCAGTGGTTCATGGCCTCCCAGGCGATCAGGGTCAGCCGCCGGTCGATGGCGATCTGCGTCATCTTCTCGTCCTGCACGCAGTGCGGCCACCCCCACAGCACCTGGCCCTCGCGCAGCTCGGCGATGTCTTCGTGCATCGGCTTGGGCAGCAGCAGGACGTCGCACTCGGCGACGAGGCTCTCGCGGGAGCGCAGGCCGGCCACGAGGGGGCGCAGCGCGCCGTCGGCGACGCCGAAGCGTTGGCCGTAGCCCTGTTCGAGGAAGATCCTCGCGCGGACGTCCGGGGCGATCCGGTCGAGGTGGCGGGGGTGCAGCGGCAGGCGGAACTCATTCTCCTTGTGAGAGGAGGCAAGCACTCCGAGACTCATCAGACTCATGTGGGGCGGCTCATTTCCGACCGGACGCGATGCGCTCCGGCATTGCCGTTCCCCGAGGGCGACGCCGAAACGGAGACGGCGTGCGAGGTGCGCTCGGTACTGCCACCGTACTCCCGTCCCGGCGGCTCCCGTGAGCTCAGAGGCCTGGAGCCGTTCCTGGTGGGCCGGTGCGTGGGCCGGCTCGGTGGGCCGGTGCGGAGGGCTGCGGGACCATCACCGATACTTGAACTATCAATGTAATTCGCATGCCGTTCGGGCGGGCGAAAGGCCGCGCAAGGCGTACGACCGCGCAGCGCGCCACCGCGCAACAGAAAGGCTTCCGTGCCGATGAAACTCGACATGTTCAGCGAGATCCAGGACCCGAGGCCGTGGTCCCCGGACCACGAGCACACGCGCATCACGGAGGCGCTGGAGCAGGCCAGGCTCGCCGACGAACTCGGCTACGGCTGCTGGTGGCAGGTCGAGCACCACGGCGCCGAGGAGCACAGCCTCTCCTCCGCGCCCGAGCTCTTCCTCGCCGCCCTCTCCCAGCAGACCCGGCGGATACGGCTCGGCCACGCCGCCGTCCTCGCCCCCACCGCCATCAACCACCCCATCCGCGTGGCCGAACGGGCCGCCATGCTCGACCACCTGAGCAACGGCCGGGTCGAGATGGGCCTGACCCGGTCGACGGCGCCCGAGTGGCGGCTGTTCGGCATCGACCCGGCGACGGTCCGCGACCAGGTCGCCGACACCTTCCGTCAGGTGCCGCGGATGTGGGCCGGGGACACCACCGTCACCGGCGGCGTGCCGGTGCTGCCCGCGCCCTACCAGCGTCCGCACCCGCCGCTGTGGCAGGCGGCCTCCACCCCCGCCTCGTTCGAGGAGGCCGGGCGGCGCGGGGTCGGGGTGCTCGGCACCACGCTGTGGGAATCGCTCGACCGGGTTCAGCGGCTGGTCGAGCTGTACCGGACGGCGGCCGCCGACTGCCGGGAACCGGTCGGCGCGTTCGTCAACGACCAGGTCGCCTTCTTCACCTTCGTGCACTGCGCCGAGACCGACGAACAGGCCATGCGCGACGGCGCGGCGGCCGCGGCCGCCTGGTACACCGCACGTGCGCTGATCTTCTTCGAGGCCGCCGAGGCGTTCGTCGAGAACATGGCCCGCGAGCAGGAACTCGTCAGCGCCCCGGGCGGTGGTGGCCTGGCCGGCGCCTTCCTGCGCGCCGAGGCCGCGGCGTCCGGCGGCCCGAACCGCGCCCAACTGGCCATCGGCCGCATCCTCCAGGGCGAGACCGTCCCCGACGACGAGCTGTTCGAGGCCCTCAGCGAACAGGACTCCCTGATCGTCGGCAGCCCCGAAACCTGCCGCAAGAAGCTCCGCGCCTACGCCGACCTGGGCATCGACCGCCTCATGTGCTTCCAGCAGGTGGGCGCCCTGCCCCACGAGAGCGTGCTGCGCAGCATCCGGCTGATCGGGGACCTGATCCCGGAGTTCGACATCCAGGACGCATAGGACGCGTGGAAGACGCGTGGAATGCGTGGGCCCATGGACGGCGACCTGCTGTCAGGACCGGGGGCTCACAGCGTTCCCTTGTGGGTGCGGTGTCGGAGGTGGGGCCGTCTGCGCGAGCGTGATCTGCGGGGGGCCGTCGGGTCCGGTCCCTCGATCGGTGTCCCGGAGCGGCCGTAGTGGAAGGCGGCGATGCGTTCGCCGTGCTGCGTGTTGAGCCGGTGAATGAGGAACACCCCGAGCGCGATCATCGCCAGGATCACGATCACGGTCACGAACGTCACCATCGTCCTCACCTTCCCGTCGGCTGGTACGGCTGGTACGGCTGATACGGCGGCGCGGCGGCGACGGCCGGGATGTGCGAAATGTCCTCCGTACTTCGAGGCTACTCCCCCGGGCCTGCGCGTAACGGCGGCCCCGTTCTCCCGGCCGGGAGCCCGGGGCCCCTGTGGTAACTTGCCGAAGCCAGTCGTACCCATGTGCGTATTTGTACGTGCATGAGCCAGGGAATCCGGTGCGAATCCGGAGCTGACGCGCAGCGGTAAGGGCGACGGGCGGGGCACTGGCCACTGGAGCGCGATCGCGGTCCGGGAAGGCGCCTCGTCCGGTTGACCCCGAGTCCGAAGACCTGCTGGCGGCCTCCGATGCCGTAAGACGGCCGGGGGAGCACCGTACGACCGGGCTTCGCGCAAGGGCCCTCGACACCGAAGGAAGTTCCGTGCCGCTCGCACGCCCCGTCCGCCCTGTTCGTCCTGCCGTGCTGTTCCTGGCCGGCGGCCTGTTGCTGACCGGCTGCGGTGGCTCCACCGCCGCATCCGGCTCGTCCGACTCGCCCAACTCGTCCGGCTCATCCGCCTCTTCGGGCAAGGGCTCGGCGTCGGGGGGCTCCGGCGGCTATCCGGTCACGCTCGACAACTGCGGGCAGAAGGTCCGCGTCGACGGGCCTCCGAAGCGGGCGGTCTCGCTCAACCAGGGCACGACCGAGATCATGCTCTCCCTCGGGCTGGCCGACCGTATGGCGGGCACCGCCACCTGGACCGACCCGGTGGCGAAGGGGCTGGAGAAGGCCAATGCGAAGGTGACGCGGCTGGCCGACAAGGCCCCCTCCTTCGAGAAGGTCCTGGACGCCGAACCCGACTTCGTCGCCTCCTCGTTCGCCTCCACCCTCGGCAAGGGCGGCGTCGCCACCCGCGAGCAGTTCGAGAAGCTCGGCGTGCCCACCTACCTCTCCCCCTCCGACTGCGTAGGCAAGGACAACACCGGCGACGGCGACGGCTCGCGCACCGAGCCGCTCACCATGGACGCGGTCTACGGCGAAGTCACCGACCTGGCCAGGGTCTTCGGCGTCGAGGAGCGCGGCACGAAGCTCGTCGCCGACCTGAAGGCCCGGGTGGACAAGGCCGTCTCGGGGCTCGACGCCCAGGACATCACCCTCATGTACTGGTTCGCCAACTCCCAGTCCCCGTATCTGGCGGGCTGCTGCGGCGCCCCCGGCATCATCACCCGCGAGCTCGGCGCGAAGAACGCCTTCGAGGACAGCCACGACGAGTGGCCCCAGGTCAACTGGGAGACCGTCGCCGACCGCGACCCCGACGTCCTGGTCATCGGCGACCTGAGCCGTAAGCAGGAGACGGCCGAGACCGCCGCGAAGAAGATCGAGTTCCTGGAGTCCGACCCGGTCACGAAGAACATGACGGCGGTGAAGAAGAAGCGGTACGTGCTGCTGTCCGGGCAGGCCATGAACCCGACCGTCCGGACCGTCGAGGGCGTGGAGAAAGTGGCGGCGGCGCTGCGCGCGTACGGCCTCGGGGGATGACCGACGCCCTGCCGGCGACGACCCCGACGGCAACCCCGTCAGCTAGCCCGGCGGCGGTGCGCGGGCTGCGTCGCGCGCTGCTGTGGGCGGCGGGACTCGCGCTGCTGGTCCTCTCCGTCGCCGTGGCGATCACCATCGGCCCGGCCGACATCGCCGTCGGTGACGTGTGGGCGTCGGTGGCCGCCCATCTCGGCTGGGGGCAGGCGGAGTTGACGCCGATCCGGGACGGGATCGTATGGAATCTGCGGCTGCCGCGCACGCTGCTGGCCGCCGTGTGCGGGGCCGGGCTCGCCGTGTGCGGCGCGGTGATGCAGTCGCTGCTGCGCAATCCGCTCGCCGACCCCTTCGTCCTCGGCGTCTCCTCCGGGGCCTCGACCGGCGCGGTCCTGGTCGTCGTGCTCGGCGTGGGCGGCGGTGTCCTGTCGCTCTCCGGGGGCGCGTTCCTGGGCGCGGCGCTCTCCTTCGCGCTGGTGCTGCTGCTCAGCCACACCCTCGGCGGCACCACGGACCGGGTGGTGCTCGCCGGTGTGGCGGCCATGCAACTGTTCTCCGCGCTCACCTCGTTCGTCATCCTGACGGCCGCGGACGCGGAGACCACGCGCGGGGTGCTGTTCTGGCTGCTCGGCTCGCTCAGCGGGGCCGGCTGGAGCGAAGTCGGCGTGGGCCTCGCGGTCCTGGTGGGGACGCTGCTGGTGTGCGCCGGCCACGCGACGACACTGGACGCGTTCGCGTTCGGGCAGGACGCGGCCGCCTCGCTGGGCGTGCACGTGGCGCGCACCCGGCTGATCCTGCTGTGCGCCACCGCCCTGCTGACGGCCACCCTGGTCAGCTCGGCCGGGGCGATCGGCTTCGTCGGCCTCGTCCTCCCGCACGCCACCCGCGCGCTGACCGGCCCCGGGCACACCCGGCTGCTGCCGGCCACCGCGCTGGCCGGGGCGGTGTTCCTGGTCTGGGTGGACACCCTCGCCCGCACCGTCCTGGACCCGCAGGAGGTGCCGGTGGGCGTGGTGACGTCGCTGATCGGCGTCCCGGCGTTCGTCCTCGTGCTGTACCGGACCAGGAGTACGCGATGACCGACGCCGGCTTGTCTCACGACGGCACCGGGCTGCGCGCCGAGCGCGTCACCTACTCGGCCGGCGGCACGCTGATCCTGGACGGGGTCAGCATCACCCCGCGCCCCGGAACCGTCACCGGTCTGCTCGGTCCGAACGGCTCCGGCAAGTCCACGCTGCTGCGGCTGCTCGCCGGTGTCCTCGCCCCGGCCTCCGGCGCCGTCACGCTCGACGGCCGCCCGCTGGATCGGGTGGGGCGTCGCGCGGTCGCCCAGCGGGTCGCCGTCGTGGAGCAACAGGCCGACACCCAGGTCGCGTTGAGCGTCGTGGACGTCGTACGCCTCGGCCGTATCCCGCACCGCCGGGCCTGGAGCCCCGCCTCGGCCGAGGACGAGGCGGCCGTCCGCGCCGCACTGGCCCGCACCGGTCTGACCGACAAGGCAGACCGCCCCTGGCACACCCTCTCCGGCGGCGAACGCCAGCGGGTCCAGATCGCCCGCGCCCTCGCCCAGCAGCCACGGGAACTGCTGCTGGACGAACCCACCAACCACCTCGACATCCAGCACCAGCTCGGCCTGCTCACGCTGATCACCGAGCTGCGCCTCACCAGCGTCGTCGCGTTGCACGACCTGAACCTGGCCGCGATGTACTGCGACCGGCTCGTCGTCCTGCGGCAGGGCGGGGTGGTGGCCTGCGGCAGCCCGCGGGACGTCCTCACCGAGACCCTCATCGCCGACGTCTACGGCGTCCGCGCCACCGTCACCCGCACCGGCCCCGACGACCGCCCGCACATACGGTTCCTGGGCCCCCTCCCGTCCGGTCCGGAGCCGAGCGGTGAAGCCCGGCGGGGAGACTGAGTCGTGCGGGCCATCACCGCACCGTGACCGCACCAGGAGGAGTCAGCCCGTGACCAGTCGCGTCACCTTCGTCTCGCCGGCGATGAACTCGTCGCTGCGTCAGGCCCGTTTCGACGACGGGGGCTCGATCGACGCGGGCGGGGCGGTACGGGCCCGTGCCGTGGCCGGGACCCTGCCCGCGGCCGTGCGCGTCGTGACGTCGCCCAGTGTGCGCTGCCGGGAGACGGCGGCCGCGCTCGGTCTCGACGCGGTGGAGGCGACGGGGGCAACGGAAGCAAGAGAGTTGGCGGGGCTGGACGTGGGGCGGTGGCGGGGGCTGACCCTGGGCGAGGTCGGTGCCGATGAGCCGGAGGCGGTGGCCCGTTGGCTCGCCGATCCCGCGTCGGCGCCCCACGGCGGGGAGTCCGTCGAGGACTTGTGCGGGCGGGTGACCCGCTGGCTGGAGACGTCCCAGGACACGGGCGGCCGTACGCTCGCCGTCGTCGAGCCGGAGGTCGTGCGGGCCGTGGTGGTCCACGTGCTGGGGGCGCCCCCGGCGGCCTTCTGGCGGGTCGACGTGCCGCCGCTGACGGCCACCACGATCAGCGGGCGAAGCGGCCGCTGGAACCTGCGCCTCGGGGATCCGCTGGAGTCCGCCGAGCCGACGACCAGGTACTCCGACGGGTCATGACGCCGCGTCCCGGTGACGGGAGCCGTCGCTGAGCGGAGAAGCTGAGCGCAGAACACGAGAGGGCCCCGGACGGTTCCGTGGGCCCTCTTGTGGTGTGTCGGTGACGTCAGTGCGGGGCGGCCACCGCCGTGCCTGCGGACAGCGTGGCGGGCTTCGGGTGCAGCAGCCTCTCGGCCAGTTCGCCGAAGACGAGTCCGAAGCCTGCCCACAGCGTGATCTGCATCGCGAGGGCGGAGAGCCGGAACCGCCACAGCAGGGTGGCCGGGAAGTCCCCCGGCACCTCGTTGACGACGGGCAGGAACTCGTACGCCAGCCCGATGACGAGGACGAAGCCGAGGACGGCGACGACGGTGGCGTGCCAGTTGCCCAGCTTCGGCGCGAGCCGCTTGCCCACGATCACCGCGGCGACCGCGAGGAGCACGCTGAGCACCATCATCAGGAAGTACAGGGTGGTGCGCTTGCCGATGGTGTCCGGGTCGCCCACGGACGGCGGGTTGGCCGGGTACTTGAGGAACGGCACGACGTACACGGCGAGCAGGGCGGCGCCCGACAGCAGCAGCGCCGTGGCCCGGGGGCCGAAGCGGCCGACGCGGCCGAGGGCGAAGCAGTAGGCGAGGGCCGCGATGCCGCCGAAGGCGACGCCGTAGATCAGTACGCCGGTGGCGAGCCCGGCGGTGGACTGCAGGCTGCGGGAGACGAGTTCGACCTCGTGCTCGTGGGCGGGGGCGTGGGACTCCTCGAAGCCGATGGCGCTGTCGACGTTCGGTTCACCGAGGAAGTAGGCGACGATCAGGGCGAGCACGCCGGCGCCGAGGCCGGCGAGCATGCCCCGCACGAGCAGGTTTCTTACCGTTGCGGAGTTCACGGGTGTGCTGGTTTCCCCTCGGGTCAGTGGCAGGGGAAGCCGAGGAGGTGGCGGGCGTCGTGGACCCACTCGTGGACGTCCTCGCCGGAGACGACGGAGGTCGCGCCCTGCTCGGCGCCGACGAAGTACAGCAGGACCAGCATCAGGATGCCGAAGAAGACCGCCCACGGGGCGATGTCCTTCAACGGGAGCTTCGCGGGGATGACAGGGGTGTTGACGGTCGGCTGGGCGACGTGCTGAGCCATGGCAGGGCCTCCTCTGGGAGTTCGCGTCCCATCTCGGTGGTGCAGAGGACGACGCTCCCGGGTCTGACTAGCGGTGCGCCCCGTCCAGCGGGGGCGGACCGACCACAGTGGCGCGACCGTGCCGGATTCTCACCGGCTTCCGTGATGCCGTCGTCGATAACAGAGCGACGGTACCCTGTGTCGGGTTCATGGCCAATAGCGCACCACCTGGCGTGATCTCGATCGCCCCCGCCGGGTGGCCCGTATCACCGCCGGTACGACACCCGGTTCAGTGGACGGAGTTGGCGTCCTGCGCGGGTTCGGCGAGTTCCGCGGGCTCCGCGTCCCGGTCGGCCTCCCTCTCCGTCTGCGCCTGTGCCTGCGCCGGCTCCGTCTGCCGGTCCTGGCCGGTGGACCGGCGGCGGCCGGGCAGGACCAGCAGGACGAGCACGGTTCCGGCGGCCATGATGACGCCGCCGACGAGGCTCGTGTGGGCGATGGCGTGGGCGAAGGACTCGTGGACCGCCGCGACCAGGGTCCGGGCCTGCTGCGGTCCGCCGTCGGGGCTCTTCGCGACCTGCTCGGCGACCGCGATGCCGCCGCCCACCGAGTCCCTGGCGACGTCCATCGCGGCGGCCGGGAGGTGGCCGCCGGCCAGGTCGGTCAGCTTGTCCTTGTAGGACGTGGCGAGCAGCGAGCCGAGGACGGCGATGCCGAGGGAGGCGCCGAGTTCCAGCGCGGTGTCGTTGGCGCCGCCGCCGACGCCCAGCTCCGACTCGGGGAAGGAGCCCATGACGGTGTCGGTGGCCGGGGACACACTCAGGCCGATCGCGAAGCCGAGCAGCAGCAGCGGCGCCAGGAAGTCGGTGTACGTCGAGCCCGACTCGATCCGCGTGAGCAGCAGGACGCCCGCCGTGCCGATCGCCATGCCGGTGCCGACCACGCGCTTCACACCCAGCTTGGGCGCCAGCCGCCCGGTGACGGCGGACCCGGCGAAGACGGCTCCGGCCAGCGGCAGCAGCCGTACGCCGGTCTCCAGCGCGTTGTAGCCGAGGACGAACTGCAGGAACTGCGTGGAGTAGTAGATCGAGCCGAAGGTGCCGAAGAAGAAGAACATCACCGCGAGCATGGAGCCGCTGAAGGGGCGCTCCCTGAACTTGCGCACGTCCAGCATGGGGTGGGGGTGGCGCAACTCCCAGGCGACGAAGGCCGGCAGGCCGACGGCGGCGAGCACGGCGGCGGCGACCGTTCCGGCGCCCCAGCCGAAGTGCGGGCCCTCGATGGTCGCGTAGACCAGGCTGCCGACGGTGACGATCGACAGCAGACCGCCGACGTAGTCGATGCCGCCCGCCGTCGTGGCCTTCGACGGCGGCACCAGGAACAGTGCGCCGACGACGCCGAGGAGCGCGACGGGGACGTTCATCAGGAAGGTCGAGCCCCACGCGTGGCTCTCCAGCAGCCAGCCGGCGGCCAGCGGACCGGCGGCGACGGCGAGTCCCGAGGTGGCGGTCCAGGCCGTGATGGCCTTGGCGCGTTCCGCCCTCGGGAAGATCGCCACGAGCAGGGACAGGGTGGCCGGCATGACGACGGCCGCGCCGACGCCCATGATCGCGCGGGCGACGACGACCAGGTCGGTCCCGTGCACGAGTCCGCCCGTCACCGAGCCGGCCGCGAAGATCAGCAGCCCCACGATCAGCGCTCCGCGGCGGCTGTACATGTCGCCGATCGAGCCCAGCACGAGCATCAGCGCCGCGTACGGGACGGTGTAGCCGTCGACGACCCACTGCAGGTCGCTGCTGGACAGTCCCAGGTCGGTCGTCATGTCCGGCGCCGCCACGATCAGCGACGTATTGGCCATGACCACGATCAGCAGGCTCAGACACAGCACCACCAGCGCCCACCAGCGCCGTGGATACGGCTCGGTCATCTTCTCGGCGGGCGTGCTGACGACGAGCGGCATCGGGGGCTCCTGAGGGGAAGCGGCACTGCGAACAGTTAATTGCCCAACGATGTGCAGGCTAATTTATTGCTCACTGGCGTGCAACTATCCCCTCAGAGCCCCCGGACCGGTCAGCCCTAGGCCGGGGCGGCCAGCCCTAGGCCGGGGCGGCCGGGGTGGCAGGGGCGTCCGGGGCGAGCAGTACGAAGTCGGCGTTCGACGGGTCGAGGCAGACGGCCAGGCGGCCGACGCCCTCCATGTCCGCCGGGCCCATCTGTACGCTGCCGCCGGTCTCGGCGACCTTGGCGACCGCGGCGTCGCAGTCGGTGACGGCGAATACCGGGTGCCAGTACGGCCGCCCGCCCGCCAGGGCGAGATCCTCCTTGCGCAGCTCCATCAGGCCGCCCTGCATCCGCTCCTCGGGCAGCCCGGCGGGCGTGATGAGGGTGTAGGTCCCCTCGCCGCCCGGCATCTCCATGTCGCCGAACCGCCAGTCGAAGACGCCGCCGTAGAACTCCTTGGCCGCCGCCGCGTCGCTCGTGTACAGCTCGGTCCAGGACAGCGAGCCCGGCTTGTCCGCCAGCTCGAAGCCCGCGTTCTTCCCCGGCTGCCAGACCGCGAACTGGCCGCCCTGCGGGTCGTCGAACTGTGCCATCCGACCCCAGTCGCCGAGGTCCCTCGTCGCCACCCGCACCGTGCCGCCCGCACGCTCGACGGCCTGGCTCGCGGCGTCCGCGTCGGCGACGGTGAAGTAGATCATCCAGGCCGAGCGCGCACCCTCCTCGGTGAGTTTGCCGAGCCCGGCGACGGTCTTGCCGTCCTTCTGGAACATCCCCCCTTCCATCTCCTCGCCTTCGCTCTCGCCCTCCATGGGTTCGTACTTCCAGCCCAGCACCGCGCCGTAGAAGGCCGCGGTGGACTTGAAGTCGGGGGCGCCGAGGTCGAGCCAGCAGGGGGTGCCGGGAGTGGTGTCAGTGGTGATCACGGCGATTCCCTTCGCAGATCCGGTCATTTCAGCCTGACACCCGGCACTGACAATCGCGCGTCGGCGCCCCTGGCGTCCGGCCCCGACGCCGAATCCGGCTACACCCTGGACCCGGGAGGCCACATCCCGTGGTCTCCCCGCTCACCCCCGCGCCGCTCCGCGCAGTTGCCGGCGGGCGGAGGCGAGCAGGGCGTCGAGGTCGTCCGCCGTGTGGACGCCGCCGAAGACGTAGTGGTCGGGGCGGGCCAGTACCGCGACACACGACTGCCGGCCCAACCAGGCGTCCAGGACGGGCTGTTCCTCGCGGTACTCGTCCGGGCCGACGCGCTCGACGGGCTCGACGCCGCCGACCAGCCGGACCAGGCGGATCGGGAAGCCGTCCGCCGACTCGTGTGCGCGCAGGGCGGATTCGACCGCGGCCGGGTCCGTGTCGTGCCGCAGGACCAGGCGGAAGGTGCTCCCGGTGAACTCGTCGAGCAGTCCGGTGGCGGACCGGGCGTCGGTCACTCTCGGCTGCGGCAGGAGGTCGCCGCACGCGGGGAACCCCTCGGGTGCGAGGAACCCCGCGTGCAGGCCGGGGATCAGGGACTGCCGGACCGTTCCCTCGGGCCACGCCGCCAGCTCCGCCAGCAGATCCACGTCCCGTTTGGCGGCCGTAGCGGCGTCGCGCTCGCAGATGACGTGCCCGAACTCCTTTGCCGTGAGCGTGACTTGGCGCACGTGCGGTTCACGCTCCCGCTGATACGTGTCGAGCAGCGAATCGTCGGCGCCGGCGCGCAGTCGCAGGGCGAGCTTCCACATCAGGTTGGACGCGTCGCGAATGCCCTGGCACATGCCCTGCGCGAGGAACGGCGGGGTCATGTGCGCCGCGTCGCCGAGGAAGAACAGCCGCCGCACGCGCCACTGCTTGAGGACCAGGGCGTGGAAGCGGTAGGTGGACGCCCGCCACAGGTCGTACTCCCCCGGCGTCAGCCAGCGCGACAGCAGGGCGCTGATGAAGTCCGGGTCGGTCACGTCCTCGGGCCGCTCGCCGGGGTTGATCATGAACTCCCAGCGGCGGTGGCTCCCCGGTCCCACGACGAAGGTGCTGGGCCGGGCCGGCTCGCAGTACTGGACGTTCGTCCGGGGCAGCCCGGCCCCCGCGCCGGGGCGCAGGCGCACGTCCACCACCAGCCACGGCTCGTCGAAGTCCAGGTCGTCCATCCTGAGCCCCAGCCGCTTGCGCGACGGGCTGCCGCCGCCGTCGCAGGCCAGCACGTACCGCGCGCGCACCGTGCGGGGGCGGCCCGCCGGGTCGGCCGCGTCGACGGCGTGCACGGTGGCGCCGTCCTCGTCGAGGCGCACGTCCGTCACCTCCGTGCCGAGGTGCACGTCGACGCCGTCCGCCCCTTCGAGACGCCGGCGCAGGGTGGTTTCCAGGTGGGGCTGGTCGAAGACGTAGTTGGGCGCCCAGCCGAGGAGGTGGGGCGGCGGCGCGGTGTCGATGCGCTTGATGACCTGCCCGTCGGCGTTGCGGTACTCGGAGGGCCGGTACGGCATGGTGTGGCCGGCGATCGCGTCGGCCAGCCCGAGGCCGGCGAAGACGCGCATCGCCTCGTGGTCGAACCCGGCGGCCCGGGGCCGCTTCTCGACCTCCGCGGCCCGGTCGAACGCCACGACCCGCAGCCCCAGGTCGTGCGCGAGGTTCACGGCCGTGGCCCCGACCGGACCCAGCCCCACGACCACCACGTCCGCGTCGAAGTCCGCGGCGCTCTCAGTGCCCTCCGCGTTCGCGGCGTTCGCGGTGTTGTCGGTGCTCTCGGTCACCTGTGGCCCCTTCCGACCCAACGGCATGCATTCGTCAAAACCAAGACAGTCAAGGGTCTTACAATATCTTGCGGCGCGACACGATCCGGACGAACCGGGTCCAACGGCTGGTGGGCCCCGGCCCCGGATGCCAGAGTCTGGGCCATGTCCATCGATATCGCCGCCCTTCGGGCCCACTTCCCCTCCCTCACGCACGGCCTCGCCTTCTTCGACGGGCCGGGCGGGACCCAGACCCCCACCCCCGTCGCCGAGGCCATCACCAGGACGCTCACCGGCCCCCTGTCCAACCGGGGGCTCGTCAGCCCGTCCGAGCGCAACGCCGAACAGGCCGTCGCCGGCTTCCGGGCCGCCTACGCCGACCTGCTCGGCGTGCCCTCGAGCGCCGTCGTGCACGGGCGCAGCGCCACCCAGCTCACCTACGACTTCTCACGGCACCTGGCCAAGGAGTGGCGGGTCGGCGACGAGATCGTCCTCAGCCGCCTGGATCACGACGCCAACGTACGGCCCTGGATACAGGCGGCCGAGCACACCGGGGTCACCGTCCGCTGGATAGAGATCGACGCCGGAACGACGGAACTCGACCTCGACTCCTACGAGCGGGCGCTGTCGCCCCGGACGCGGCTGGTCGCGCTGACGGCGGCGTCGAACGTGCTGGGCACCAAGCCGCCGCTGCGCCGCATCGCCGACCGGGCCCACGAGGCCGGCGCCCTGGTGTACGTGGACGGCGTGCACTACGCCGCGCACCACCTGGTGGACGTGCCCGCGCTGGGGGCGGACCTGTTCGTCTGCTCGCCGTACAAGTTCCTCGGACCGCACTGCGGTGTGCTCGCCGGGGCCCCCGACCTCCTCGAAGCCCTGCAACCGGACAAGCTGCTGCCGTCCACGAACACGGTCCCCGAGCGCTTCGAGTTCGGCACGCTGCCCTACGAGATCCTGGCGGGCGCCACCGCCGCCGTGGACTTCCTGGCCGCGATGGACACGACGGACAACACCCCGGAGGTGTCGCGCAGGGAGCGGCTGGCGCGGTCGCTGCGGTCGCTGCACGATCACGAGAACGCGCTGCGCGCCCGCGTCGAGGAGGGGCTGCGCGCCCTGGGCGACGCCGTCACCGTCCACTCGAAGGCGCCGGACCGCACCCCGACCGTGCTGATGACCCTTGAGGGCCGGGACGCGCGCGAGGCGCAGGCGCATCTGGCCGCCCGGGGGGTCGTGGCCCCGGCCGGGTCCTTCTACGCCTACGAGCCCTTCACCGCGCTGAAGCTCCACGACCCCGCCCTGCGGGTGGGACTCGCGCCCTACACCGACACCGAGGACGTCGACAGGCTCCTCGACGGCCTCGCCTCGTTCCTCTGACGTGCGCTTACCGACTTTCCCCAGCCCTTCCCCCGACTTTCTCCGTTCCCCAGACCTGTACTGTTCGTTTTCTTGAACCGTTCGTGTTTATGGAGTAGGTTCGGTGTCATGACAGCACCCCGTACACCGACCACCGCCGAGGAGCTGCGCGGTGTCGGCCTGCGGGTGACGGCCGCCCGCGTCGCGCTGCTCGAGACCGTCCGCGGTGGCGACCACCTCGGTGCCGAGGCGATCGCCACCGGGGTGCGCGACCGCGTGGGCCACATCTCCGTGCAAGCCGTGTACGAAGCGCTGCACGCGCTGACCACGGCAGGACTGGTGCGCCGTATCGAGCCGCCGGGCAGCCCGGCCCGGTTCGAGGGGCGCGTCGGGGACAACCACCACCATCTCGTGTGCCGCTCGTGCGGCGTCGTCGCCGACGTCGACTGCGCGGTCGGCCACGCCCCCTGCCTGACCGCCGCCGATGACCTCGGCTTCTCCATAGACGAGGCCGAGGTCATCTACTGGGGCCTGTGCCCCGTCTGTTCCACCGCCGCCAATAACTGAGCACCCGAGTACCCGCTGTACCGAGTACCGCAGTACCCGAGAACTGCGGTACGTGAGCATGTGATCCGACCAGCCCAGAAGGATTCCCCCATGACCGAGAACCATGATGCGATCGTGACCGACCCGAAGGCGGCGGAGGCAGGTGGCTGCCCGGTCGCGCACGGTCGCGCCGCGCACCCGACCCAGGGCGGCGGAAACCGCCAGTGGTGGCCGGAGCGGCTCAACCTGAAGATCCTCGCCAAGGACCCCGCCGTGGCGAACCCGCTCGGTGGGGACTTCGACTACGCCGAGGCGTTCAAGAACCTCGACCTCCCCGCCGTGAAACAGGACATCGCCGAGGTGCTGACCACCTCGCAGGACTGGTGGCCGGCCGACTTCGGCAACTACGGCCCGCTGATGGTCCGTATGGCCTGGCACAGCGCCGGCACCTACCGCATCAGCGACGGCCGCGGCGGTGGCGGGCGCGGGCAGCAGCGCTTCGCGCCGCTGAACAGCTGGCCGGACAACGGCAACCTCGACAAGGCCCGCCGTCTGCTGTGGCCGGTCAAGAAGAAGTACGGCCAGTCCATCTCCTGGGCCGACCTCATGATCCTCACGGGCAACGTCGCGCTGGAGCAGATGGGCTTCGAGACCTTCGGCTTCGGCGGCGGCCGCGCCGACGTCTGGGAGGCCGACGAGGACGTGTACTGGGGTCCCGAGAAGGTCTGGCTGGACGACCAGCGCTACACCGGCGACCGCGAGCTGGAGAACCCGCTCGGCGCCGTGCAGATGGGCCTCATCTACGTCAACCCGGAGGGCCCGAACGGCAACCCGGACCCGCTGGCCGCGGCCCGCGACATCCGTGAGACGTTCCGCCGCATGGCGATGAACGACGAGGAGACCGTCGCCCTCATCGCCGGTGGCCACACCTTCGGCAAGACCCACGGCGCGGGCCCGGCCGAGTCGGTCGGCGACGACCCCGAGGCCGCCTCCATGGAGGCGCAGGGCCTGGGCTGGAAGTCCACCTACGGCACCGGCAAGGGCGGCGACGCCATCACCTCCGGTCTCGAGGTCACCTGGACCACCAAGCCCACCCAGTGGAGCAACGACTTCTTCGACATCCTCTTCGGCTACGAGTGGGAGCTGACCCAGAGCCCCGCCGGCGCCAACCAGTGGGTGGCCAAGGACTCCGAGGCGATCATCCCCGACGCCCACAGCGACTCCAAGAAGCGCCCCACGATGCTCACCACCGACCTCTCGCTGCGCTTCGACCCGATCTACGGTGAGATCTCGCGCCGCTTCCACGAGAACCCGGCCGAGTTCGCGGACGCCTTCGCCCGCGCCTGGTACAAGCTGACCCACCGTGACCTGGGCCCGAAGTCCCTGTACCTCGGCGCGGAGGTCCCGGCGGAGACCCTGCTGTGGCAGGACCCGCTGCCCGCCGCCGAGGGCGAGGTCATCGGCGCCGCGGACATCGCGGCCCTCAAGGCCAAGCTTCTCGCCTCGGGGCTGACCGTCTCGCAGCTCGTGTCCACGGCGTGGGCGTCGGCGTCCTCCTTCCGCGGCAGCGACAAGCGCGGCGGCGCCAACGGCGCCCGTATCCGCCTCGAGCCGCAGCGCGGCTGGGAGGTCAACAACCCGGACGGGCTGGCGCAGGTGCTGCGCGTCCTGGAGGGCGTGCAGGCCGAGTTCAACTCCGGTGCGAAGAAGGTCTCCCTGGCCGACCTGATCGTCCTCGGTGGCGCCGCCGCCGTGGAGAAGGCCGCCAAGGACGCCGGTCACGCCGTGGAGGTCCCCTTCACGCCGGGCCGTGTGGACGCCTCGCAGGAGCAGACGGACGTCGAGTCGTTCGCCGCGCTCGAGCCGACCGCCGACGGGTTCCGCAACTACCAGGGCAAGGGCAACCGCCTGCCGGCCGAGTACCTGCTGCTCGACAAGGCGAACCTGCTCAACCTGAGCGCGCCCGAGCTGACGGTCCTCGTCGGCGGCCTGCGCGTGCTGGGCGCAGGCCACGACCAGTCCGCGCTCGGCGTCCTCACCGACGCGCCGGGCAAGCTGACGAACGACTTCTTCGTCAACCTGCTCGACCTGGGTACGGCGTGGTCGTCGACGTCCTCGGACCAGACCGTGTTCGAGGGCCGCGACGCCGCCACGGGCGAGGTCAAGTGGACCGGCACCCGTGCCGACCTGGTCTTCGGCTCGAACTCCGAGCTGCGCGCGCTCGCCGAGGTCTACGCGAGCGACGACGCGAAGGAGAAGTTCGTGAACGACTTCGTCGCGGCGTGGGCCAAGGTCTCCGACCTCGACCGGTTCGACCTGATCTGATCCCGGTCAGAACAAGAACAACTGGAAAACCAGAGAATCCAGGGCGTCCGGCCCGGCCCTCACGGGTCGAGCCGGGCGCCCTGGCGCGTTCCGGCGGTCACGGACGCCGCATCCGGTGAGTCCTAGACGCGTACGGCCAGTCGCGGCAGCCGGGGCGCCGTTCCCGGGATGATCAGGCGCCGGAGGCTCTCCGGGCCCTCGGCGAGGCACAGGCCGGGGTGGCGGTCCAGCAGGGTCGTCAGCGCGATCTCGCACTGGAGGCGGGAGAGGACCGCGCCGAGGCAGTAGTGGATGCCGTGGCCGAAGCCGATGTGCCCCTCGGAGCCGTCGTGCGGGCGGCGGGTGATGTCGAGGCGGTCGGGGTCGTCGTAGACGCGCGGATCGCGGTTCGCGGAGACCAGCACGAACTGCACGCAGTCGCCCTTGCGGATGGACGTGCCGCGGAAGTCGACGTCCTCGGCGGCCAGCCGCATGCGCACCATGATGTCGGGCCCGCACCAGCGGATGAACTCGTTGACGGCGCTGGGCATCAGGCCGGGGTCGGCCTGGAGCAGTTTCAGCTGGTCGGGGTGGGTGAGGAGGGCGGCGAGGCTGTTGACGACGAGCTGGGCGGTGTTGTCGTAACCGGCCATGACGACGTTGAGGACCATCGCCACGGCCTCCTCCTCCGTCAGCCGGTACCGGTCGTCGTCGCGGCCGGCGGCGAGGGCGCTCAGCACGTCGTCGGCGGGTTCCCGGCGGCGCTGGTCGAGCAGCCGCAGGACGGTGTCGACCACGGCCGGGGACGACTCCCGCAGCCGCTGGGGCTCCATGACCAGGATGTCGTCGCCCCAGCGCCGGAAGACGGCCCGGTCCTTCTCGGGGACCCCTGCGAGTTCGCAGACGACGGTGCTGGCCAGCGGGTAGGCGTAGCCGTCGACCAGTTCCAGGACGCCGTCGGCCGAGCGGCGGTGGAGGTCGTCGAGGATCTCCGCGGCGAGTTCCTCCACCCGGGGGCGCAGGGCCTGCGTACGGCGGGCGCTGAAGGCCCGGCCGACGGCTCCGCGCACCCGGGTGTGGTCCGGCGGGTCGGTGTCCAGGGCCGAGACGAGGAAGTACTTCTGGACCTCCTCCGGCAGGTTCAGCATGTCCACCAGGGTGCGGCGCGGGTCCTCCCCGGTGTCCCCCTCGATCGCGGCGGGGCTGCTGACGAAACGGCTGTCGCGCAGGCCGTCACGGACGTCGTCGTAGCGGGTGACCAGCCACACCGGCTGGGTCCCGGTCAGCCAGCCGCGCACCACGGGACCCTGTTCGCGGACCTTGCCGTAACCGGCGGCGGGGTCGGCCTTCAGGTCGTCGTCGAGGAGGTACAGCTCTCCGGGCGGGCGGGAGAGGAGGGGGGCGGTCGGGTTCGGCATGGGTCAACTCCCTTGTCATACAGGGTCGTTCAGTCAGGCAGGGTTGTTCGGTCGCGTAGGCGGGCCGCGATGTCCGCGACCAACTCCGCCTCGTGCGGGACCAGATAGAAGTGGTCGCCGGGGAACGAGCGCAGCGCGAAGCGGCCCGGTTCGGTGAGTTCCGCCCAGGCGCCGACGGACCGCGCCGGGCAACTGCCGTCGTCACGGCCCGTGTAGGCGGTCACGGGAGTGCGCAGCGGTACGGGACGCTCCGGGCGGTAGGCCTCGATGAGGCGGTAGTCGGCGCGCAGGGCGGGCATGAGGAGCTCCCTGAGTTCCGGGATCTCGTAGACCTCGGCCTGGTAGTCGCCGAGGCCCCGCACCGTGGCGAGCAGCGCCTCGTCGTCCCCGTCGCGGACGCCCGCCGGGCGTGCCCGGTGCGGGGCGGCGCGGCCGGAGACCAGCAGGTGCGCGGGGCGCAGTCCGCGCGCCTCCAGCCGCAGCGCCACCTCGTAGGCGACGGCGGAGCCCATGCTGTGGCCGAACAGGGTGAGCGGCAGGTCCGGGTACGGGGCGAGGACCTCGGTGACGAGGGCCTCGGTGACGGCGTCGGCCAGTTCCCCCATGTCCTCGACACAGGTCTCGGCCAGCCGGTCCTGACGGCCCGGGTAGCGCACGGCGAGGAGTTCGACGTCGTCGGGCAGATGCGCGGGCCAGCCGTGGAAGAGGTGGGCGGTGCCGCCGGCGTGCGGGAAGCACAGCAGCCGGCGGGCGGCCCGGGGCGCACGGCACCGGTGCACCCGGAACCACCGGTCCGCCGGGGCCCGCCGGGGCGCGGGAAGCGCGGCGGCGGTCGTGAGGGGGGTCGGTGCCATGGTCGGACGGTCCTCCTGAGTTAACGAAACGCGCTGAACTGGCGGGAGTTGAGGAGCGACAGGAAGTAAGGGAGCTTGTCCACGGCCCGTTTGGGGAGGTGGGCGGTCTGTACGGTGTCCCGGCGCAGATCGGTGACGACGAGCTTGAACACGCCGTCCTCCTCGACGAGTTCGGCCGCGTAGAGAGGGGTCTCCATCAGGGGGCCACCTCCGCCAGCCATGCGTCCCACGCGTGCGTGGAGTCGTCCGCCTCGGTCACCGGCTCGGTCACCGGCTCCGCGTCGGCACGCGGTGCGAAGAGGTGGTGGCCGAGCCACACCGGCCAGTTCCAGGCGCTGCCGTCGTAGAAGCGGTACAGGGCGTCGGCGGTGCGCAGGCCGAGGAAGTCGGCGTCGAGGAAGTCGACGACCGCTTCGACGGGGGCGCCGGGCCGGTCCGGCAGGGTCACCTTCACGGTGTCGCCCGCGCCGGCCGCCCCGGGCAGCCCGAGCCGGTCGCGGACGGCGGTGAGGCTGCCGGAGACCGCCGGATCGGGGCGGGTGGCCTTGACGTAGACGGCGCGGCGGCCGGCGAAGTGCCGCAGGTACTCGGCGAGGCTGTGCTGATAGAAGTCGATGTGCTTCTCGGCGGCGTCGGCCCGGGTCTCCCAGCCGTCGTCGATGACGCCCGTGTGGACCCAGTGGACGCCCATCGACAGCCGGGCGGATCCGTCGCCGTGCGCTGCGACGGTGTAGTCGAGGGTGTTGCTGAAGCCGCCCTGGTCGGCGCTCCGGCAGGCGAACCTGGAGGGCGGCTCCCACTCGACGACGGTGGCCTGGCCCCGCGACACCGCGCCGCCGACACGCGGCTCGATGTCCATCGGGTACAGCCAGCCGAGGTTGCCCTCGCCGGTCGCGACCGCGTGCCACACCTGCTCGGGTGTCGCGGGCAGCACCTGCTCACGGCGCACCCTGAACTCGCGGACCATACGGGTCACTTCCTCTCTCGGACGGTGGTGTACGTGACCGGCAGCGCCGTCAGCCGGCGTTGCAGCGGGTTGGGGCGCCACTGGAGTTCCCCGGGTTCGACGGCCGGCCGCAGGTCGGGCAGCCGGCGGACGAGGGTGCCGATGGCGAGCTCGGTCTCCAGGCGGGCCAGGGGCGCGCCGAGGCAGAAGTGCGGCCCGTGGCCGAAGCCGAGATGGCGGTGGGCGGGACGGGTCAGGTCGAGCCGGTCGGGCTCCTCGTGCCGGTCGGGGTCGCGGCCCGCCGAGGAGAGGAAGAGATACACGAGGTCGCCGGCGGGCAGGGTGCGCCCGCCCAGCGGCACGTCCTCGGCGGCCACCCGGACGATCGCCTGGCTGGGACTGTCGTAGCGGACGATCTCGTCGACGGCCGTGCGGATCAGCGCCGGTTCGGCGCGCAGCCGGGCCAGTTGGTCCGGGTTGCGGAGCAGGGCGAGGACGCCGTTGCCGATGAGGTTCGTCGTCGTCTCGTCGCCCGCGGTGATCAGCAGGAAGCACGTCGACAGCAGCTCGTGGTCGGTGAGCCGGTCGCCGCGGGCCTGCGCGGTGACCAGGGCGCTGATCAGGTCGTCGCCTGGTTCGGCGCGCCGCTGCGCGGCGAGCGCGGTCAGGTACGCCTCGAACTCGTCGACGACCTTCTCGGCGCGCTCGATGTCCTCGTGGATCCGGCCGAGCCCGCGGAACCACTCCTTGACGCGGTCCCGGTCGGCCTCGGGGATCCCGAACAGTTCGCAGACCACGGTGTGCGGCAGCGGCGAGGCCACGGCGGTGAGCACGTCGGTCGGCGGCCCCACGGCGACGGCGTCGTCGACGAGCCGGTCCACGACCGCCTGGACCCTCTCCCGCAACTGCTCGACCCGGCGGGCGGTGAACGCCTTGTTGACGAGCCCCCGCAGCCGCGCGTGGTCCGGCGGGTCGGTGTTGCTCATGACCCGCCCGAGCCGGGCGGTGAGGCGGCTCAGGTCGCGCATCCGGCCGTCCCGGGCGACCAGCGCCCCGGTCATCCGCTCACGGTCGTTCGACAACCGCAGGTCGCCGAGGGCCTGTTCGACGTCGGCGTGCCGGGTGACGTACCAGACGCCCTGCGGCGCCGGGTACACCGGGCACTCGGCGCGCATCCGGGCGTAGGTCGGATAGGGGTCGCGGCGGAACGCGTCCGACTGCAGAGCCGCCGCGAAGTCCGCCACGCCGGTGGTGACGGCGCTCATGACGTGGTGTCCGTCCCCGCCGCCATCGCCTCGACGAGGCTCTTGGGCCGCATGTCGGTCCAGGTGGCCTCGACGTACTCCAGGCAGGCCGCGCGGGTGTCCTCGGGGTGGGCGACGGTCCAGCCGTCGGGGACGTCGGCGAAGGCGGGCCAAAGGGAGTACTGCGCCTCGTCGTTGACGAGCACGAGGTAGGTGGCGTCCTGGTCCTCGAAGGGGTTGTTCACGACTGGTTCTCCTGCGTGGTGCGAGGGCTGTCGGATGGGTGACGGTCGGACAGGTGGTGGTCGGACAGGTTGCGGTCGGGAAGGTGCCGCTGGATCTCGGTGATGCGGGCGGCGAGGAGCGGGCCGAGCTGCGCGAGGGAGCCCGGCTGGGTCATGCGGTCGTGGCGGGCGGTGATGTCGTACGAGTCGATGGACCCGGTGACGTAGGGGCGCCAGACGTCGGCGCCCGGGGAGTCCTGTTCGCGGTCGATCGTGGAGTTGAACAGGAGCATGTCTCCCTGGAACAGGGCGGGTCGGAACGTCAGCGCCAGGCTCGCGTTGTTGATCATGATGGCGACGACGGCCTCGATGTGCCGTTCCGTCAGCCCGGCCAGGGCGCTGCCCCGACGCCGCAGCACCTCCATGACCTGCTCGTGGGTGAGCGGCTCCGGGCCCGCCTCCGCGGGGTCGCAGTCGAGCATGCCGACCAGGACGTCGCGTTCGCTGGGCACGGGCGGTTCGTCGAAGGTGAGGTCGGCGACCGGGTAGGCGTCGAGGATCGCGAGGAGCGCGGTGCGCTGCCCCTGCCGCTGGAGTTCGGTGGCGACGGCGTGCGCGATGAGCCCGCCGGCCGACCAGCCGAGGAGCAGGTAGGGGCCGTCCGGCTGGACCTTGCGGATCTGCTCGGCGTAGTCGGCGGCCATCTCCTCGTAGGAGGTGGGGCGGGGTTCGTCGCGGCCGAGGCTGCGGGCCTGGATCGCGTACACGGGGTGTTCGGGGGCGAGATGGTTGAGCAGACCGCTGTAGCACCAGCTGATGCCGCCGCCCGGGTGGACGCAGAACAGCGGGGTGCCCGAGCCCTCCGGGCGCAGCGGCAGCAGGACGTCCAGCGAGTCGTCGGTGTCGCGCAGCGCGAGCCGTTCGGCGAGTCCGGCGACGGTCGGGGTCTGGAAGAGGGTGCGCAGTCCGAGCTCGGCGCCCAGGGTGTCGCGGATCCGGGCGACGAGACGGGCGGCGAGCAGGGAGTGACCGCCCAGGTCGAAGAACCCGTCGTCGATGCCGACCCGGTCCCGGCCCAGCACCTCGGCGAACAGATCGCACAGCACCTGCTCGTGCGGGGTGCGCGGGCCGCGCCCGGTGCCGTCGCTGCCGGGGCCGTACTCGGGGGCGGGCAGGGCGGCCCGGTCGAGCTTGCCGTTGGCGGTCAGCGGAAGCGCGTCGAGGGTGACGAAGGCGGCGGGGCAGAGGTGGGCGGGCAGGTCGCGACGGAGGAGCTCGGCGACGGCGAGCGGGTCGAAGTGGTCAGTTCCGGTGGGGGTGTTGGTGCCGGTTCCGGTGTTGGCGGCAGGGACGACATAGGCGACGAGCCGTTGGTCGCCGGGGCGGTCCTCGCGGGCGACGACCGCCGCCTGGGCGACGCCGGGGCAGCGGGCGAGGGCGGCCTCGACCTCACCGGGTTCGACGCGGAAGCCCCGTAGCTTGACCTGGTCGTCGGCGCGGCCGGCGAATTCCAGGGTGCCGTCGTCGAGCCACCGGGCCAGGTCGCCGGAGCGGTACATGCGGGCGCCGGGCGGGCCGTAGGGGTCGGCGGTGAAGCGTTCGGCGGTGGCGGCGGGGCGGCCGGCGTAGCCGCGCGCGACACCCGTCCCGGCGATGTACAGCTCGCCCACCACACCGGCCGGGGCGGGCCGCAGCCGGTCGTCGAGGACGTACAGCCGCATGCCGGCCATGGGACGTCCGAGGGGCACGGAACGGGCGGGGTCGGGCGGGGTGTCCATGCGGTGGTGGGCGGCGAACGTGGTGGTCTCCGTCGGGCCGTAGCCGTTGACGACCCGGAGGCCCGGGCAGGCGTCCATCACGCGGGCGACGGCCGTCGCGGACACCACGTCACCGCCGGTCCACACCTCACGCACCCCGGCGAGCCCGGCGGGCTCCTCCTCGGCCACGACCCGGAACAGCCCGGCCGTCAACCACAGGCCGGTCACCCCCTGTTCGGCGATCGCGGCACACAACTCCCGTACGTCGAGACGGCCTTGCGGGGCGACGACGACCCGGCCGCCTCCCAGCAGCGGCACCCACAGCTCGTAGGTGGACGCGTCGAACGCGGCCGGCGCGTGGAGCAACACCCGCTCGTGGGCGTCGCGGGCGTCGTGGGCGTCGTGAGTGCCCCAGCACGGGGCGAGGGCGAGCCCGGCCACGTCGGCGTGGGTGACGGCGATGCCCTTGGGACGACCGGTGGAGCCCGAGGTGTACATCACGTAAGCCAACTGGTCCGGACGGCAGTCGACTTGGGGTGCGTCGGTACGTAGCTCGGCGGCCAGCAGGGCGGTGAGCACGTCCTCGGTGAGGACGAGGGCGGCGCCGGTCTCACGCACAACCAGGTCGATGCGGGCGGGCGGGAACCCCGGGTCCAGCGGCACGTATCCGCCGCCCGCCTTGACGACGCCCAGGATCGCCACGACCAGGTCGGCCGAGCGTTCCATGAGGACGGCCACCGGTGTCTCGGCCCGCACTCCCTGACCGGCGAGCGCGTGGGCGAGGCGGTTGGCGCGGGCGTCGAGTTGGGCGTACGTGAGCGTGTCGTCGCCGCTCGCCACGGCCACCGCGTCCGGGGTGGCCCGTACCCGCTCGGCGAACAGTTCCGGCAGGGAACGGCGGGCGGCGGCGGGCAGTACGGCGCCGGTGTCGTTGTGGCCGATCAGGAGCAGGTGGCGTTCGTCGTCCGCCAGCAGGTCGATGCCGCCGATGGGCTCCCCGGGCCGGGCCACGACCGCCTCCAGCAGGCGGATCCAGCGGGCGACGAGCGTGGCCACGGTGGGGGCGTCGAACAGGTCGGTGGCGTATTCGACCGCGCCGGTGAGGCCCTCGGGGGTGCCGTCGTCGGCGTACCGCTCGGCGAGGCTGAGGGTGAGGTCGCAGCGGGCGGTGCCGGTCGGCACGGCCACCGGCACGGTCGTCAGCCCAGCGAGGCCGAAGCCTCCGCCGGGGCCTCCGCCGGGGGCGTTCTGCAAGGCCAGCATCACCTGGAAGAGGGGGTGGTGGGAGAGCGAGCGGGCCGGGTTGAGAACCTCGACCAGGTGCTCGAAGGGCACGTCCTGGTGGGCGTAGGCGGCGAGGGCGGACTCCCGTACCCGGCCCAGGAGTTCGGCGAAGGTCGGGTCGCCGGAGGTGTCCGTGCGCAGCACGAGCGTGTTGACGAAGAACCCGACGAGGTCGTCCAGCGCCTGGTCGGTACGTCCCGCCACCGGGCTGCCGACGGGGATGTCGGTGCCGGCCCCGAGGCGGCTCAGCAGCGCGGCGAGACCGGCCTGCAGGGCCATGAACATGCTGGCACCGCGCTCGGCCGCGAAGTCCCGCAAGGCACGGTGGAGTTGGGCGTCGAGGTGGATCGGCAGCGTGCTGCCGCGCTGCGAGGCGACGGCCGGACGCGGCCGGTCGGCCGGCAGTGTGATCTGCGCGGGCAGTTCCACCAACGTCCGTGTCCAGTAGGCGAGTTGGGCGGCGAGCCGACTGTCCGTGTCGGACGCCTCACCGAGCAGCTCCCGTTGCCAGAGGGCATAGTCGGCGTACTGGACCGGCAGGGAAGCCCAGTTGGGCTCCTCGCCCTCGCACCGGGCGGCGTAGGCGGTCGCCAGGTCCCGGGACAGCGGCCCCATCGACCAGCCGTCCCCGGCGATGTGGTGGACGGCGATCAGCAGGATGTGATCGTCGGGCGTGAGCGCGAACAGCTCGGCCCGCAGCGGCGGTTCGACGGCGAGGTCGAACCCGCGCCGGGCGGCCCCGGCGAGCAGTTCCGGCAGCCGCGCCTCGTCGGTCTCGGTGACCGGCAGCTCCGGACGCACGTCCAGGACGAGCTGGTGGGGCACGCCGTCGGCCTCCGGGAACACCGTCCGCAGACTCTCGTGCCGGGCGACGACGTCACCGAGGGCCAGCCGCAGCGCCATCCGGTCCAGGGGACCGGTCAGTCGCAGCGCCAGCGGCATGACGTACGTGGCGGCGCTCGGCCCCTCCATCCGGTGCAGGAACCACAGCCGCTGCTGGGCGTACGACAGCGGCACCCGCTCCGGACGCTCCACGCGGGCGGTGAGCGGCGTCCGGGCCTCCCCGGCCTCGTCGAGCCGTACGGCGAGCAGGGCCGGTGTGGGCGCCTCGAACAGGGCGCGGACGTCGAGTTCGGCGCCCAGCGCGGCCCGGACGCGGGAGACCAGCCGGGTGGCGAGCAGCGAGTGTCCGCCCAGGTCGAAGAAGCTGTCGTCGACGCCGACCCGGCCCACACCGAGAACCTCGGCGAACAGGTGCACGAGCAGCTCCTCCTGCGGAGTGCGCGGCTCCCGGCTGCCCCGGCTCGCCGCGTCGGCGGGGGCGGGCAGAGCGGCCCGGTCCAGCTTGCCGTTGGCGGTGAGCGGAAGTTCGTCGAGCACGACGAACAGGGACGGCACGAGGTGCTCGGGGAGCCGTACGCGCACGAAGTCCCGCAGGTCGCGGACGAGGGAGCCGGAAGTACGGTCGGCGGCAGGCGTGTTGGTGAACGTCCCGGTATGGCGGGCCGGCCAGTACGCCTCGACGGGAGCGTCCGGGTCGTCCGCCCGCGCCGGGTCGACGAGCACGACGTCGAGGAGGTCGGGGGCGTCCGGCGACCAGGTGACGTGCGCCCGGCGACCCGTGGAGGCACCCAGCGCGTGCCAGACCTCGGGGTCGATACCGGGGTCAACACCGGGGTCGGCTCCGGACTTCGTACCGCTGTCGTCCCCGTGCACCGCTCGGTCGGCGGCGACCTCGCCGCTCACCCGGGCGTTGGGCACGCCCGTGATCCGCAGCACCGGGGGGTCCTCCGCTGCCACGAGGTCGCGTACGTCGTCCGGCGTGCCCACGGCACGGCCCCAGGCGACCTCCGTGAAACCGTTCCACTGCCCGGCGGGCCGGATGTGCAGGGTGACGTCGTAGCGGTGGCGGGTGAGTTCGTTGTGGTGCCGGCCGCGCTTGACCTCGACGGCGACAGCACCGACCGCGTCGACCTGGCCCCGCAGCGCGGCGAAGAAGTCGGGATCGACGAGGAGTTCCTCCTCGGTGCGCAACGCCCGCTCGACGCCTCGGCGGACCTCCATGGGATCGGGGGCGGTGTCGGTGTCAGGGTCGGGGTAGGTGTCGTTGCCCCGGTGCAACTGGACTGCGGTGGCCAGCGCCCGCTGCGACCGCAGGTTGCGCACGTCGCCGATGAAGAAGGCACCGCCGGGCGCGAGGAGTGAGGTCAACTTCCGGACGACGTCGAGCAGATACTCGGCGCTGGGGAAGTACTGGACGACCGAGTTGAGGATGATGGTGTCGAACCCGCCCGGCAGTTCGGCGACGTCGTGCGCGGGCTGGGTGCGCAGCACGACCCGCTCCGCCAGCGCCGGGTCCCGGCCCACCTGTTCCGCGAGGGCGTCGACGGCCGTGGCGGAGAAGTCGGTGGCCCAGTACGCCTCGCAGTCCGGCGCGACCCGGGCCAGCAGCAGCCCCGTGCCGACGCCGACCTCCAGGACCCGGCGCGGCTTCAGCGCCCGGATGCGGTCCACGGTGGCGTCCCGCCACTCCCGCATCTCCGCCTCGGGGATGGGACGGCCGTCGTAACTGCTGTTCCAGCCGGTGAAGTTCTCACCGAGGGCAGCCTGCGCGGCCCTCACCGGCAGGGCGTCGTAGATCTCCCGCCAGCCGGCGATGTGGTCCTGCTCACGACCGCGGTCGCGCTCCGGACGGGACGTGACGGTGGTGTCGGCGGCGGTGTCGGCGGCGGGGACGACATAGCCGACGAGCCGTTCATCGCGTACGGCCACGACGGCACGCCCGACGCCAGGATGAGCGGCGAGAACGGTCTCAATCTCGGCGGGCTCGACCCGGAACCCACGCACCTTCACCTGCTCATCGGCCCGGCCGACGAACTCCAACTCACCATCCGCACGCCACCGCACCACATCACCCGTGCGATACATACGCCCACCGGGGATCTCACCGAACGGATCGGCGACAAAACGACCGGCGGTCAGACCCGGCTGCCGCAGATACCCACGCGCAAGCCCCGCACCAGACACATACAACTCACCCGCCACACCAGGCGGCACAAGCTGCAACCCCGAATCAAGCACATACACACGCGCGTTGACGATCGCCCGCCCGATCGACGGCACCCCACCCGACACCGTCAACGGCGCACTCATCGTCGCGCACACCGTCGTCTCCGTCGGACCATACGCATTGATCATCCGACGCCCAGAAGCCCACCGCGCCACCAACTCCGGCGCACACGCCTCCCCCGCCACCACCAACGTCGACACCGACAGCTCCCCCACACCCACAGCCGCCAGCACCGACGGCGGCAAGGTCACATGGGTGATGTCCGAAGTCAGGCCTGCCAAAGGGTTGTTCGGTGGCGGGAGGACGAGAGTCGCCCCGGTGAGCAGGGCCGTGTACAGCTCGGACACGGACGCGTCGAAGCTGGGCGAGGCGAACTGCAGCACCCTGCTCGTCGCGTCGATGGCGAACCGCTCGACCTGCGCGGCCACCAGGTGCGCGATGCCCGCGTGACTGACGACGACACCCTTGGGCCGCCCGGTCGAACCGGAGGTGTAGCTGACGTAGGCAGGATGCCGCACATCCACAGGAACCCCGGGATCGGACTCCGGGAAGCCGCCGACAAAGTCCAAGTCAAGGACCACGAGCGCCGGTTGAGCGTCGTCCAGCATGAACGCGATACGCGCTTCGGGATACCCGGGATCGACGGGCAGATAGGCGGCCCCCGCCTTCATCGTGCCCAGGATCGCGACGACGAGGTCCACGGAACGCGGCAGGACTAGGGCGACAACGTCCTCCGCACCGACACCACTGCTTACGACGGCATGCGCGAACTGGTTGGCACGCGCGTCGAGTTCGGCGTACGTCAGCTCGGTGCCGTCGTCGGACACCAGGGCCACCGCATCGGGCGTGGCCCGTACCTGGCGGGCGAAGGCGGTCGGCAGCGGTACCGGGTCGACGGGTACGGCGGTGTCGTTGGCGACATTGGCGGCGTTGGCGTCGTGGAGCAGACGGTGGCGTTCGTCGGCGGAGAGGAGGTCGATGCGGGCGACGGGCCGGGCAGGGTCGGCGACGACGGCGTGCAGCAGCCGGGTCCAGCGGTCGACGAGGTCGGCGACCGTGGCCCGGTCGTACAGGTCGGTGGCGTACTCGACCGCGCCCGCGATGCCCGCCGGGGAGCCGTCGCCGGCGTGCCGTTCGTACAGGTTGAAGCCGAGGTCGAACTTGGCGGTGCCGGTGGGCACGGTCACCGGCGCGACCCGCAGGCCGGGCAGGTCGAACTCGCCCATCGGCGCGTTCTGCAGCGCGAACATCACCTGGAACAAGGGGTGATGGGAGAGCGAGCGGGCCGGGTTGAGCTCCTCGACGAGGTTCTCGAACGGCAGGTCCTGGTGGGCGTAGGCGCCCAGCGCGTTCTCCCGCACCCGCCGCACCAGCTCCTCGAACGAGGGGTCGCCGGAGGTGTCGGTGCGCAGGACGAGCGAGTTGACGAAGAACCCGACGAGGTCGTCGAGGGCCTGGTCGGTGCGGCCGGCGATGGGGCTGCCGACGGGAATGTCGGTGCCCGCGCCGAGACGGGTGAACAGGGCGGCGAGGGCGGCTCGCAGCACCATGAACAGGCTCGCGCCCGAGCCACGCGCGAGCCGGGCCAGTCCGGCGTGCAGCTCGGCGTCCAGCTCGACGAGCAGGTACTCGCCCCGGTAGGTGGCGACGGCCGGGCGGGACCGGTCCGCAGGGAGCTGGAGTTGATCCGGGAGGTCCGCCAACCGCTCTTTCCAGTAGGCGAGTTGGGCGGCGAAGACGCTGTCGGGGGCGGTCGGGTCGCCGAGCAGTTCGCGTTGCCAGAGGGTGTAGTCGGCGTACTGGGCGGGCAGCGGCGCCCACTCGGGCTTGTGCCCCGCGCTGCGGGCCGCGTACGCCTCGGCGAGGTCGCGGGAGAGGGGTCCGGTGGACCATCCGTCGCCTGCGATGTGGTGCATGACGAGCAGCAGGACATGCTCCTCGTCCGAGAGCGTGAACAGGTGGGCGCGCAGGGGGACTTCGGCGGACAGGTCGAAGGGGTGGCGGGCGGCCTCGGCGAGCGCCTGCGCCAACCGGGACTCGTCGGTGTGCGTCGCGCACAGGCGTGGGCGGGCGGTGTCGGGGTCCAGCACGTTCTGGTACGGGGCGCCGTGGGCCTCGGGGAAGACCGTGCGGAGGGTCTCGTGCCGGGCGACGACGTCCGCGAGGGCCTCGGCCAGCGCCCGCTCGTCGAGCCGTCCGGACAGGCGCAGGGCGAGGGGGATGTTGTAGCTGGTGCCGGGGCCGTCCATCTGCTGGAGGAACCACAGCCGGCGCTGCGCGAACGACAGGGGTGTCCGCTCGGGCCGGTCGGCCGCCGTCAGTGCGGGCCTGGCCCGGTCGGCGCCGTCCAGCGCTGCGGCGAGCCCGGACACGGTGGGCGTCTCGAACAGGGTGCGCAGGGCGAGTTCCGCCCCCAGCACGGCCCGGACACGTGAGACGAACCGGGTGGCGAGCAGAGAGTGTCCGCCCAGGTCGAAGAAACTGTCGTCGAGGCCGACGCGTTCGACGCCCAGCACCTCGGCGAACAGCCCGGCCAGCAACTGTTCCCTCGGGGTGCGCGGAGCCCGCCCGGCGGTCTCGGGCGCGAAGTCCGGGGTGGGCAGGGCGGCCTTGTCGAGCTTGCCGTTGGGGGTCAGCGGCAGGGCGTCCAGCAGGACGACCGCGCTCGGCACCAGGTGCTCGGGGAGCCGGTCCCGCAGGAAGCCGAGCAGCACGGCCGGCTGCGGTTCCGCGTCCCGCTCGGCCACGACATAGCCGACGAGCCGCTCCTGCCGCACGGCCACCACGGCGTGCGCCACGGCGGGATGGGCGGCGAGTACGGTCTCGATCTCGCCGGGCTCGACCCGGAACCCACGCACCTTCACCTGCTCGTCGGCCCGGCCGACGAACTCCAACTCACCATCCGCACGCCACCGCACCACATCACCCGTGCGATACATACGCCCACCGGGGGTCTCACCGAACGGATCGGCGACGAAACGGCCGGCGGTCAGACCCGGCTGCCGCAGATACCCACGCGCAAGCCCCGCACCAGACACATACAACTCACCCGCCACACCAGGCGGCACAAGCTGCAACCCCGAATCAAGCACATACACACGCGCGTTGACGATCGCCCGCCCAATCGACGGCACCCCACCCGTCGCCGCGAGCGGCCCACTCATCGTCGCGCACACCGTCGTCTCCGTCGGACCATACGCATTGATCATCCGACGCCCAGAAGCCCACCGCGCCACCAACTCCGGCGCACACGCCTCCCCCGCCACCACCAACGTCGACACCGGCAGCTCCTCAACAGCGGCCAGCGCCGACGGCGGCAACGTCACATGGGAGATGTCCGAGGTCAGGCCCGTCAGGGGAGCATCGGCCGGGGCCAGGACCAGGCACGCTCCGGTGAGCAGCGCTGCGCACAGGTCCCAGAAGGAGGCGTCGAAGCTCGGTGAGCTGAGCTGGAGCACCCGGCTGGAGTCGTCGAGTCCGAGCCGCGCGACCTGCGCCGCGACCAGGCTGGGCACGCCTCCGTGGGTGACGACGACGCCCTTGGGTCGCCCGGTCGAACCGGAGGTGTAGATGACGTAGGCAGGATTCCGCACGTCCACACGGACCCCGGGATCCGACTCCGGGAAACCGTCGGCGAAGTCCAAGTCCCGCACGACCAAGGCAGGTTGTGCATCCTCCAACATGTGGGCGATACGCGCCTCGGGATACCCGGGATCGACGGGCAGATAGGCGGCCCCCGCCTTCATCGTCCCCAGCACGGCTACGACCAGCTCCACCGAACGCGGCAGAACAAGGGCGACGACATCCTCCGCACCGACACCACTGCTTACGAGGGCATGCGCGAACTGGTTGGCACGCGCGTCGAGTTCGGCGTACGCCAGCTCGGTGCCGCCGGAGACGACCGCGACCGCGTCCGGGCGGCGGGCCGCCTGCTGTCGGAACAGTTCGGGAAACGTGGTCTCCGGAACGTCGATGGCATCGTGGCCGTGGTCCTGGCCGTTGTCGTTGTCGTTGGCATGCAGGAGTGCGGTGCGTTCGTCGGCGTCGAGGATGTCGAGGCGGCCGATCGGGCGGTCGGGTGCCGTGACGGCGGCGGTGAGCAGGCGCACCCACCGGTCGAAGAGCGTGCGGACGGTGTCCTCGTCGAACAGGTCGGCGCTGTACTCGACGATGGTGTCGAGGCCGTCGGGCGTGCCGTCCGGGCGACGCCGTTCGGTGAGGGCGAAGGCCAGGTCGAGCCGGGCGGTGCCGGTGCGCACGGGCTGCGGGGAGGTCTCCAGGCCGTCGAGGGCGAAGTCGCCGTCGGGGGTGTTCTGGACGGCGAGCAGCGTCTGGAACAGCGGGTGGTGGGAGAGGGAGCGGGCCGGGTTCAGGGCCTCGACGAGGTGCTCGAAGGGGACGTCCTGGTGGGCGTAGGCGGCGAGGGCGGACTCCCGCACCCGGCCCAGGAGTTCGGTGAAGGTCGGGTCGCCTGAGGTGTCCGTACGCAGCACCAGCGTGTTGACGAAGAACCCGACGAGATCGTCCAGCGCCTGGTCCGTGCGGCCGGCGAAGGGGCTGCCGACAGGAATGTCGGTGCCCGCGCCGAGGCGCGTGTAGAGGGCGGCGAGACCGGCTTGGAGCACCATGAACAGGCTGGCGCCGGTGCGGCGGGCGAGGGCGGCCAGCTCGCCGTGCAGTCCGGCGTCGACGGATGTGGTGAGCAGGCCGCCCCGGTGGGTGGAGTCGGCGGGGCGCGGCCGGTCGGTGGGGAGGTGGAGGAGGTCGGGCAGGCCGGCGAGGGTGTGCGTCCAGTGGGCGAGTTGGCGGGCGTAGGTGCTGTCCGCGTCGGACTCGTCGCCGAGCAGGTCGCGTTGCCAGAGCGTGTAGTCGGCGTACTGCACGGGCAGCGGAGCCCAGTTGGGCTGCTGCCCCGCGCGGCGGGCCGCGTACGCGGTCGCCAGGTCCGTCGACAGGGGGCGCAGGGACCAGCCGTCGGCGGCGATGTGGTGCAGGGCGAGGAGGAGGACGTGTTCGTCTGCCGCGAGAGTGAACAGGTGGGCGCGCAACGGTAGTTCGGCGGCGAGGTCGAAGTCGTGGCAGGCGGCTGCGGTCAGCAGTACGGGGAGGTCGGTCTCGTCGGCGTCGGTGACCGTGAGGGGGATCCGGGCCTCGGCGGCGGGCAGGATCCGCTGGTGCGGTACGCCGTCCGTGTGCGGGAACACCGTGCGCAGCGTTTCGTGCCGGCCGACGACGTCGGTGAGCGCCTCGGTGAGGGCGGCCCGGTCGAGCGGTCCGCGCAGCCGCAGCGCGAGCGGCATGTGGTAGCCGGCGTTCGCGCCTTCCAGCCGGTGCAGGAACCACAGACGGCGCTGGGCGAACGACAGCGGCAGGGGCAGTTGAAGAGGGTGCTCGGTCCGCGCGGCCGGAGTCAGGGCCGGGCGGGCTACGGCGGCCTCGTCGAGGCGGGCGGCGAGTCCGGCCGGGGTGGGGGCCTCGAAGAGGTGGCGCAGGGGGAGTTCCACGCCGAGGGTGGCGCGGACGCGGGACACCAGCCGGGTGGCCAGCAGGGAGTGGCCGCCCCGGTCGAAGAAGTCGTCGTCGAGCCCGGCGCGGTCGAGCCCCAGCACCTCGGTGAACAGGTCGCAGAGGATCTGCTCCTGCGGGGTGTGCGGCGCCCGGCTCCCCCGGGTGTCCGGGGCGGGGTCGGGCAGAGCGGCACGGTCGAGTTTGCCGTTGGGGGTGAGCGGGATGGCGTCGAGCGCGACGACGTGTGACGGGACCATGTAGTCGGGGAGGCGGTCGCGCAGGTGGTCCAGAAGTACTACGGGTACGACGCTCGCTCCGGCGGCCGGGACGACGTAGGCGACGAGCCGGTCCTCGCGGGGGACGACGACGGCCCGCGCGAGCGTCGGGTGGGCGGTGAGCGCGGCCTCGACCTCGCCGGGTTCCACGCGGAAACCGCGTACCTTCACCTGGTGGTCGGCGCGGCCGAGGAACTCCAGCTCGCCGTCCGTACGCCATCGTGCGAGGTCGCCGGTGCGGTACATGCGGGCCCCGGCCGGCCCGTAGGGGTCGGCGACGAAGCGTTCGGCGGTCAGGGCGGGCCGGTTCTGGTAGCCGCGGGCCAGGCAGGCCCCGGCGAGATACAGCTCGCCGGGCACGCCGGTCGGTACGGGTCGCAGCGCGGCGTCGAGCACGTAGGCGCGGGTGTGGTCGACGGGGCGGCCGATGGGCACCGGCAGCGGGCAGTCGCCGAGGTCGGCGGGGAGCGTGTACGCGGTCACGACGTGGGTCTCCGCCGGGCCGTAGTGATTGTGCAGGCGCCGGTCCGGGCGGCGGGCGTGGAAGCGGCGCAGCGCGTCGCCGAGCCGCATCGCCTCGCCGGCCTGGGCGATGGTCCGCAGGTGCGGCAGGTCCCGCCCGTGTTCCTCGGCGGCCTCCGCGAGCGCCTCCAGCACCAGGGCCGGCGCGAACAGCTCCTCGACGCGGTGTGTCTCCAGCCAGCCGGCGAGGAGTTCGGCGCTGCGCCGCTGTTCCTCGGTGGGGATCACGAGCGTCTTGCCGTACAGCAGCGCCGACAGCGTCTCCTGCACCGATACGTCGAAGCTCACCGCGGTGAACTGCGCGGTACGGGTGCCGGGGCCGCCGCCCACACCGCGGTGGTGCCAGTGCAGCAGGTTGGCGAGCGCGGCCGACGGCATGACGACGGCCTTGGGCCGCCCGGTGGAGCCGGAGGTGTAGATGACGTACGCCGGATGACGGCCGTCGATCGCGACATCGGGGTCGGTGTCAGGGTCGGTGTCGGGGTGAGCGGCCCCCGCGTCCACGGCGGCCGGGTCGTCCAGGACGAGGATCGGACGGGCGTCGTCCAGCATGAACGCGCGGCGCGCGGCCGGATACTCCGGGTCCACGGGCAGGTAGGCGGCGCCGGTCTTGAGGACCGCCAGGATCGCGACGACCAACTCGGCCGAGCGGGGCAGGACGAGCGCGACGACCGTCTCCGGTCCGGCGCCCCGGCCGATGAGCGCGTGCGCCAGCCGGTTCGCACGGGCGTTGAGCTGCGCATACGTGACAACGGTGTCCTCGAGGACGACTGCGGGGGCGTCCGGGGTGGCCCGTACCCGCGCCTGGAACAGCTCGGGAAGGCTTACGTCGGTGACAGCCGGCCCGTAGGACGGCGTCGTTCCGAGAAGCCGGTCGTGTTCGTCGTCGAGGAGGACGTCGAAGCGGCCGATCGGCCGGTCCGGGTGGGCGACCGCCTCGTGCAGCAGGCGCGTCCAGCGGGCGAGGAGCCGCTCGACCGTGGCGTCGTCGAACAGGTCGGTGGCGTACTCGACGTAGCCGTGCAGACCGGCCGCATCACCGGTGCCGCGCTCCAACAGGTGGAAGGAGAGGTCGAACATGGCCGTGGCGTGGTGCACCGGCAGGATCTCGGCGTGCAGGCCCGGCAGGTCGAAGGCGCCGCGCGGCACGTTCTGCAGCGCGAGCAGTACTTGGAACAGCGGTTGGCGGGACAGCGACCGGGCCGGGTTGAGTGCCTCGACCAGGTGGTCGAAGGGCAGTTCCTGGTGGGCGTAGGCCCCGAGGGCCGACTCCCTTACCCGGCCCAGGAGTTCGGAGAAGGTCGGGTCGCCGGAGGTGTCCGTACGCAGCACCAGCGTGTTGACGAAGAACCCGACGAGATCGTCAAGCGCCTCGTCGGTGCGACCGGCGATGAGACTGCCGACCGGGATGTCGTCCCCGGCGCCCAGTTTCTTCAGCAGCGCGGCGAGTGCGGCTTGGAGCACCATGAACAGGCTGGCGCCGTGCTGCCGGGCCAGGCCGAGGAGGCCGGCGTGCAGTTCGGCGTCGAGGGTGACGGGCAGCTGGCGGCCCTGGAAGGACGGCGTCGCCGGGCGCGGCCGGTCGGTGGGCAACTGGATCTGCTCGGGAAGCGCGTTCAGCGTGCTCGTCCAGTGGGCGGCCTGAAGGGCGAACAGGCTCCCGGTGTCGGCCGGTTCGCCGAGCAGCGCACGCTGCCAGAGGGTGTAGTCGGCGTACTGCACCGGCAGCGGTGCCCACTTGGGCTCCCGCCCGGCGCTGCGCGCCGCGTACGCGGTCGCCAGGTCCTTCGACAGCGGGCCCAGCGACCATCCGTCGCCCGCGATGTGGTGCACGACGACCAGAAGCACGTGCCGGTCGGCTCCGGTGGTGAACAGCCCGGCGCGCAACGGCGGTTCGGCGGCGAGATCGAAGGTCCGGCCTACGGCACGGTCGAGCAGCGCCAGCAGATCGCCCTCGTCGGTCGCGTCGGTCGCGTCGACCTCGGTGAGGGGCAGGTCCGGGCGGGCCTGTTCGGCGTCCAGGACGAGCTGGTAGGGCACTCCGTCGGCGGACGTCGGGTAGAGGGTGCGCAGGATCTCGTGCCGGGCCACCACGTCGGCGAGGGCCCGACCGAGGGCCTCACGGTCGAGCGGGCCGTTCAGCCGCCAGGCGAGCGGAATGTGGTAGGCGGCGCTGTTCCCGTCGAGTTGGTGCAGGAACCACAGGCGGTGCTGCGCGGACGACAGTGGCATCCGCTCCGGCCGCGGGGCCGGCACCAGCGCGGGCCGCGCCTCCCCGGCACTACTCAGCCCTTCCGCAAGCCCGGCCACGGTCGGCGTCTCGAAGAGGGCGCGCAGTTCGAGTTCGGCACCCAGGGCGGCACGGACGCGGGCGACGAGTCGGGTGGCGAGGAGGGAGTGACCGCCCAGGCCGAAGAAGTCGTCGTCCACGCCGACGCGTTCGACACCGAGCACTTCCGCGAACAGTTCGGCGAGCACCTGCTCCTGCGGAGTGCGCGGCACCCGCCCGGCCGCGTCGGGCGTGAACTCCGGTTCGGGCAGACCTTTACGGTCCAGCTTGCCGTTGACGGTCAGCGGCAGCGCCTCCAGCGCGACGAACGTGGCCGGGACCATGAACTCCGGTAGCCGGTCCCGCAGATACCCCCGCAGGACGTCCGGTTCGACCTCCCCCGCGCCGGTGGGGACGACGTACGCGACGAGCCGGGTGTCGTCGGCACGATCCTGACGCGCCACGACGGCCACGTCACCGACGCCGCGATGGGAGGCCAACACGGCCTTGATCTCACCGAGTTCGATCCGGAAGCCCCGCACCTTGACCTGGTCGTCGGCACGTCCCGCGTACTCCAACGTGCCGTCGGCCCGCACGCGCACCAGGTCACCCGTGCGGTACATACGGGCACCGGCCGGTCCATAGGGGTCGGCGACGAAGCGCTCGGCGGTCAGGGCAGGCCGGTTGAGGTAGCCACGGGCGAGACCGGCCCCGGCCACGTACAACTCCCCCACCACACCTGCCGGTACGGGACGCAGCCACCGGTCGAGCACATACGTCCGCAGGTCCGGGATTCGTGAGCCGATCACGCTGGAGCTGTCGCCGATGGACCGGGCGTCGAGGGCGGTGTGGGTGACGTGGACGGTGGTCTCGGTGATGCCGTACATGTTGACCAGCACCGGAGCATCGTCCGCATGACGGGCGTACCAGTCGGAGAGACGGGCGGGTTCGAGTGCCTCTCCACCGAACACGACCGTGCGCAGGGCGAGTTGGGTGCCCGGGTGCTCCCGGTCGGCCCGCATCAACTGATAGAAGGCCGACGGCGTCTGGTTCAGGACCGTCACCCGCTCCTGCGCCAGCAGCCGCAAGAACGCCTCCGGCGACCGCGACGTCTCGAACGGCACCACCACCAACCGACCACCGTGCAGCAGCGGACCCCACAACTCCCACACCGAGAAGTCGAACGCGTAGGAATGGAACAACGTCCACACGTCATCCGCACCGAACCCGAACCACTCCCGCGTCGCCGCGAACAACCGCACCACATTCCCGTGCGGAACAACCACACCCTTCGGACGCCCCGTCGAACCCGACGTATAGATGACATAGGCCGGATGCTGCGGGTCCAACGGCACCACGGGGTCGGTGTCCGGCAAGCCCTCCGACTCCACCGCCGCCAAGTCATCCACGACCAGCACCGGCCGGGCGTCCTCAAGCATCAACTCCCGCCGCGCCGCCGGATAATCCGGATCCACCGGCAGATAGGCAGCCCCCGCCTTCAACACACCCAGAACCCCGACCACCAACTCCACCGAACGCGGCAACGCCAGAGCGACGACGTCCTCGACACCCACCCCACGCCCGATCAACGCATGCGCAACCCTGTTGGCCCGCCGGTTCAACTCCCCATACGACAACGCCACTTCACCCGACGCGGTCACCGCCACCGCATCCGGCGTCTCCCGCACCCGCCCCTCGAACAACCCCACGAGGCTGTCTTCCGCAACGAATGGCTCGGCCGAGGGAAGCGACAGTCGCCGTTCCTCCTCCGTCAGGACGTCGAACCGGCTGAGCCGGCACCCCGGTTCGGCGACCGCCGCACGCAGCAGGCGTACCCAGCGGTCGCACATGGCCTGGATCGTGTCGGCGTCGTACAGGTCGCCGGCGTACTCGACGAAGCCGTCGATGCCCTGCGGGGCTCCGTCGTCCGTGTGCCGTTCGGACATGGAGAAGATCAGGTCGAGCTTGGACGTGGTGGTGGTGAGCTGGACGCTGCTGGTGGACAGGCCGGGCGGGGCGAAGTCGACGCCGGGTGCGTTCTGCAGGACGAGCATCACTTGGAAGAGCGGGTGGTGGGCCAGGGAGCGCACCGGGTTGAGGGCCTCGACGAGGTACTCGAAGGGCAGGTCCTGGTGGGCGTAGGCGGCCAGGGCCACGTCCCGGACCCGGTCGAGGAGTTCGGTGAAGGTCGGGTCGCCGGAGGTGTCGCTGCGGAAGACGAGGGTGTTGACGAAGTAGCCGATCAGGTCGTCGAGGGCCTGGTCGGTGCGGCCGGCGATGAGACTGCCCACCGGGATGTCGTCCCCGGCGCCGAGCTTGTTCAGCAGCGCGGCGAGTCCGGCTTGGAGCACCATGAACAGGCTGGTGCCCTGGTCGCGAGCCAACTCCCGTAGGTTTGCGTGCAGTTCGGCGTCCAGCCGGACCCGGACGAAGCCTCCCTCGTGAGAGGCGACCGCCGGGCGGGGCCGGTCGGTGGGGAGTTGGATCTGCTCGGGGAGTCCTTGCAGCGTGCTCGTCCAGTGGGCGGCCTGGCGGGCGAACAGGCTGCCGGGATCGGTGGCGTCGCCGAGCAGTTGGTGCTGCCAGAGGGTGTAGTCGGCGTACTGCACCGGCAGCGGCGACCAGTCGGGCTCCGCGCCCCGGCAGCGGGCGGCGTAGGCGTCGGCGAGGTTGTGCGCCAGCGGTCCGAGGGACCAGCCGTCGCCCGCGATGTGGTGGATGACCAGCAGCAGTACGTGCTCGTCCGGGCCGAGCGCGAACAGCTCCGCGTACAGGGACAGGTCGACGGCCAGGTCGAAGGGACGGCGCAGCGCCTCCGCCAGTACGGCGTCGAGGTCCGCCTCGGTCGTCTCCCGCGCCGTCAGCCGCAGCAGGGCCTCCGCTGCGGACCCGGTGAGGATTCGCTGGTACGGGGTGCCGTCGATCTGCGGGTACAGCGTGCGCAGGCTCTCGTGGCGGCCCAGGACGTCGGCGAGGGCCTGTGTCAGGGCGGGTCGGTCGAGCGGGCCGGTGAGCCGCCAGGCGAGCGGAATGTTGTAGTTGGCGCTCGCGCCCTCCAACTGGTGCAGGAACCACAGGCGGCGCTGGGCGAACGACAGCGGGACCAGTTCGGGCCGCTCCTCGTACGGGGTGAGGGCGAGACGGGCCTGTCCGGCGCCCGCGAGGCTCGCGGCCAGCCCGGCCGGCGTCGGGGCCTCGAACAGGGTGCGCAGTTCCAACTCCACACCCAGGGTGGCCCGGACGCGGGCGACGAGCCGGGTGGCGAGCAGGGAGTGACCGCCCAGGTCGAAGAAACCGTCGTCCACACCGGCCTCGGCGACCCCGAGGATCTCGGCGAACAGCTCGCACAGGATCTGCTCCTGCGGCGTGCGCGGTGCCCGGCCCGCGCCCAGACCGCCACCGACCTGCGGTTCGGGCAGCGCTCGCCGGTCCAGTTTGCCGTTGACGGTGAGCGGCAGCGCCTCCAGCGTCACGAACGCGGCCGGGACCATGTACTCCGGGAGGCGTTCACGGAGGTGCTCTCGGAGAGTCGCGGGGTGCGCCGTGCCGCCGGGTGCGGGGACGACGTAGGCGACGAGCCGGGTGTCGTCGGCACGGTCCTGGCGGGCCACGACGGTCACATCGCCCACCTCGGCATGGGCCGCCAACGCGGCCTCGATCTCACCGAGTTCGATTCGGAAGCCCCGCACCTTGACCTGGTCGTCGGCTCGGCCGACGAACTCGAGCACGCCACGGGCGTTCCGGCGCACGACGTCACCGGAGCGGTACATCCGCGTGCCGGGCGGGCCGTAGGGGTCGGCAACAAAGCGCTCGCCGGTGAGTCCGGGCCGGTTCTGGTAGCCACGGGCCAGGCCGGCCCCGGCGACGTACAACTCCCCTGCCACGCCGGGCGGTACGGGACGCAGGTGGTCGTCGAGCACGTGGACGCGCAGGTCGGGAATCGCCGCCCCGATCACACTCGCGGTGCCGACGACGGCGCTGTCCCGGGTGAGGGCGGTGTGGGTGACGTGGACGGTGGTCTCGGTGATGCCGTACATGTTCACCAGCACCGGAGCGTCGTCCGCATGACGGGCATACCAGTCGAAGAGACGGGCCGGCTCCAGCGCCTCTCCACCGAACACGACCGTGCGCAGGGCGAGTTGGGTGCCCGGGTTCTCCCGGTCTGCCTGCATCAACTGATAGAAGGCCGACGGCGTCTGGTTCAGGACCGTCACCCGCTCCTGCGCCAGCAGCCGCAAGAACGCCTCCGGCGACCGCGACATCTCGAACGGCACCACCACCAACCGACCACCGTGCAGCAGCGGACCCCACAACTCCCACACCGAGAAGTCGAACGCGTAGGAATGGAACAACGTCCACACGTCATCCGCACCGAACCCGAACCACTCCCGCGTCGCCGCGAACAACCGCACCACATTCCCGTGCGGAACAACCACACCCTTCGGACGCCCCGTCGAACCCGACGTATAGATGACATAGGCCGGATGCTGCGGGTCCAACGGCACCATGGGGTCGGTGTCGGGGAGGCCTTCCGCCTCCACCCCGCCCAGATCATCGAGGACCAGCACCGGCCGGGCGTCCTCCAGCATCAACTCCCGTCGAGCGGACGGATAGTCGGGGTCCAGCGGGAGATAGGCCGCCCCCGCCTTCAACACGCCCAGAACCGCGACCACCAACTCCACCGAACGCGGCAACGCCAGAGCGACGACGTCCTCGACACCCACCCCACGCCCGATCAACGCATGCGCAACCCTGTTGGCCCGCCGGTTCAACTCCCCATACGACAACGCCACTTCACCCGACGCGACCACCGCCACCGCATCCGGCGTCTCCCGCACCCGCCCCTCGAACAACCCCACCAGGTCGCCGTCCACGACGGACGGCGCTTCGGCGATGCTGCTGGGCGCGGGCAGCAGCAGCTCGCGCTCCGCCTCCGTCAGGACGTCGAACCGGCTGAGCCGTAGGGCCGGTTGGGCGACCAGTGTGTTCAGCAGGTGTGTCCAGCGGCCGGCCATCGTCTCGACCGTCTCCCGGTCGAACAGGTCGGTGCTGTACTCCACGGTGCCGACGAGGCCGGCCGGGGTGCCGTCGGGGTGGGTGCGTTCGGCCAGGTTGAAGGTGAGGTCGCACTTGGCGGTGCGGGTGGAGACCAGGCTCGTCCGTACATGCAGGCCGGGCAGGTCGAACTCGCCGAGGGGGGCGTTCTGCAGGGCGAGCATCGTCTGGAACAGCGGGTGGTGGGCGAGAGAGCGTGTCGGGTTGAGCTCCTCCACCAGGTGCTCGAACGGCAGATCCTGGTGGGCGTAGGCGGCCAGGGCGTTGCGGCGGACCCGGTCGAGGAGTTCGGTGAACGTGGGGTCACCGGAGAGGTCGGTGCGCAGGACGAGCGTGTTGACGAAGAAGCCGACCATGTCGTCGGCGGCCTCGTCGGTGCGGCCGGCGACGGGGGCGCCGAGGGGGATGTCGGTGCCCGCGCCGAGCTTGCCGAGCAGGGCGGCCAGGCCCGCCTGGAGGACCATGAACAGGGTCGCCCCGTGGGCGCCGGCGAGTTCCCGGAGCCGGCGGTGGAGGTCGGCGTCCAGGCGCAGGGGCAGTTGCTCGCCACGGTAGGTCGTCGCGGCCGGGCGGGGCCGGTCGAAGGGCAGGTCGAGCCGCTCGGGCAGGTCTGCCAAGTTGGCTGCCCAGAAGGTGAGTTGGCGGGCGGAGAGGCTGTCGGGGTCGGTGGCGTCGCCGAGAAGGTCGCGCTGCCAGAGGGTGTAGTCGGCGTACTGCACGGGCAGCGGCGACCAGTCGGGCTCCGCGCCCCGGCAGCGGGCCGCGTAGGCGCGGGTGACGTCGTCGGCCAGGGCGGACAGGGACCAGCCGTCGCCGACGATGTGGTGGACGACGAGGAGGAGCACATGCTCGTCGGGCGCGAGCGCGAACAGCTCGGTGTGGACGGGCGGTTCGGCGGCCAGGTCGAAGGGGCGGCGCGCAGCGGCGGCGAGCAGGTCGGGGAGTTCGGCCTCGGTGACGGGGGTGACGGTCGGGCGGGGCGCGGCCCGGTCGACGTCCAGGACCCGCTGGAAGGGCACCCCGCGTTCGTCGGGGAAGACCGTGCGCAGGCTCTCGTGCCGGGTGACGACGTCCCGCAGGGCCGCCACGAGGGCGGCCTGATCGAGGATGCCGGACAGGCGCAGGGCGAGCGGGATGTGGTAGGTGACGCCGGTGCCTTCGATGCGCTGGAGGAACCACAGCCGGCGCTGCGCGGACGACAGCGGTACGGCGTCCGGCCGCTCGTACGGGCGCAGCGCGGGACGGGTGCGGCCGGTGGTGGCCGTGCCGTCTGCGCTGCCTGTGGTGTTCGTGGTGTCCAGGACCGTGTCGAGGGACGCGGGGGTCGGGGCGTCGAAGAGGTCGCCGAGCCGCAGGTCGGTGTCGAGGGCCGCGCGGATCCGGGCGAGGAGGCGCATGGCCAGCAGCGAGTGACCGCCGAGGGCGAAGAAGTCGTCGTCGACGCCGACGTGCGGGACGCCGAGGACGTCGGCGAACAGTCCGCACAGCAGTTCCTCGCGGGCGGTGCGCGGGGCGCGGCTCTCCCGGGCGTCCGGGGCGGCGGGGGCGGGGAGGGCCTGCCGATCGAGTTTCCCGGTGGGGGTCAGCGGCAGCGCGTCGAGCGTGACGAACGCGGCCGGGACCATGTGGTCGGGGAGGCGTTCGCGCAGGTGGGCGCGGAGTTCGTCCGGGTGCGGCGGGGTGCTGCCGGGCTCGGCGACGACGTAGGCGACCAGCCGGGAGGTACCGGTGTCACCGTCCTGGTGGCTGCCGTCCTGTCGGGCCACGACCGAGGTGCGGGCCACGGCCGGGTGGGCGCTCAACTGCGCCTCGATCTCGGCGGGTTCGACGCGGAAGCCCCGGATCTTGACCTGGTCGTCGGCGCGGCCCAGATACTCGAGTACGCCCTGCGAGGTGCGCCGGACGAGGTCGCCGGTGCGGTACATGCGGGTGCCGGGCGGGCCGTAGGGGTCGGCGACGAAGCGCTCGCCGGTGAGTCCGGGCCGGTTCAGGTAGCCACGGGCCAGGCCGGTGCCCGCGATGTACAGCTCACCGGGCGCTCCGTCGGGAACGGGTTGCAGAGCGCTGTCGAGGACATGGGCGCGGCAGCCGGTCACCGGGTTGCCGATCGCGGGCCGGGTGGTGGTGTCGAGGGAGGCGGTGACGGCGTCGACGGTGCACTCGGTGGGGCCGTAGAAGTTGTGGACGCGTACGCCTTCGGCGGCGCGCAACTCCCGCCAGAGGCTCTCCGGCACGGCCTCGCCACCGGCGACGATCACGGACGGCCGCCACCCCTCCCCGTCTTCCCGCTCCCCGTCGAGCAGGCCGTGGTCGAGAAGGACCCGCAGGTACGACGGGGTGGCGTTGACGAAGTCGAGGCGGTGGCGGGCGAGATGGGCGACGAAGGCCTGCGGGTCGGCCCAGGTGTCGCGGTCGAGGACGTGCAGTTCGTGCCCGGCGAACAGGCAGGCGAGCTGGTCCCAGGAGGCGTCGAAGGAGAGGGAGGTGGTCAGCGCCACCCGCATCCGGTCGCCCAAGGACGGGTACAGCGCCCCGAGTTGGTGGAGCACCAGGTTCGTCACCGCCGCGTGGGTGGCCACGACTCCCTTGGGGCGTCCGGTGGAGCCCGAGGTGTGGATGACGTAGGCGGGGTGACGTGGGTCGCGGACAGCGTGCGGGGCGGTTCGCGGGGCGGCGGTGAGGCGCGCGGCGGTGTCGGGGGCGTCCAGGACGACGACGTCGGCGGTCACGTCGTGCGGCAGCCGGGGCAGCCGGGACCGGGTGGTGCCGTCGGTCACCAGGACGGTCGGGCGGGTGTCGTCGAGGAGGTCGGCGAGGCGGGCGGAGGGATGGTCCGGGTCGAGGGGGACGTAGGCCGCGCCGGTCTTCAGGACCGCCAGGACGGACGCGATCAGCTCGGCGGAGCGGGGCAGCGCGAGGGCGACCAGGCGTTCCGGACCGGTGCCGTGCGCGGTGAGGAGGTGGGCCAGACGGTTGGCTCGGGCGTCGAGTTCGGCGTAGGTGAGGGTCGCGTCGGAAGCGACGACGGCGACGGCGTCCGGAGTGCGGCCGACCTGCTGTTCGAAAAGATCTGCGAGGTGGGCGGGCGAAGCCGGGTCCGATGCCGATACCGATACGGACGTCGGCACCGGCACCGGCACCGGCACCTCGACGCGGCCGACCGGGCGGTCTTCCTCGTCCGTGTCGGCGAGGCTCTCCAGGAGGCTCGTCAGGCCGTGTCGGTGGGCGTGGCGTTCGTCGTCGTCCCAGGCGTCGGCGGCGGCCTGGAGTTTGAGGTGCGGTCCGGTGCCGTCGTGACGGTCCAGCGCCCATACGGCGAGTTCGGTGGCGGGGCCCTCGGCGAGGCTGTGCGCGGTCGCCGCCAGGCCGGCGAAGCGGAGATCGCTGTCGAAGGACATGATGTTGACGACCGCGGCGTAGGCCGAGCCCGGGGCGCCGGGCAGGCCCAGGTCGCGGTGCATGTCCTCGCCGCGGTAGCGCTGGTGCCGTACCGCCGCCCGGACCTCGGCGTCGACCTGCCCGAGCAGCGCGGACCAGGACATGCCGGGCCGTACGGTCAGCCGCAGCGGCACCATGTTGGAGACCACGCCCGGAGTCGCCGTGAGGACCGGGTCGCCGTGGTCGCGGCCGGTGACGGGGAGGCCGAGGAGGACGTCGTACGCGCCGGTGCGGCGGTGCACGTACAGCGCGGTGGCCGCGATCAGGACGCGCGACCAGCGCACTCCGGCGCGCGCGGCCAGCGTGTCGAGGGCGTGGCGGACGGGCTCGGCGGGCAGCGGGGTGTGCCTCGGGCCGGCGGTGAGGCGGCCCGCGGAGCGGCCGATGCGGACGGGCTCGGGGAGGGCGGCGAGGCGCTCGGCCCAGTACGCGCGGTCGGCGGTGAAGCGGTCGGAGGCGCGGTAGCCGGCGTCGCGGTCCACGACGGCCCGGAGTGGCGGGAACGGGGTCGGCTCCGGCGTACGCCCTTCGGCGAGCGCGGTGTGGACGGCCGCGACCCGGCGGGCGATCAGGGCGTATCCGAGGCCGTCGGAGAGGAGGTGGTGGTAGCTGTGGTACCAGAGGTGGTGGTCGTCCGAGAGCTTGATCAGGGCCTGGCTGAAGAGGCGGTCGCGGGTGAGGTCGAGGGGCCGCAGGCGGTCGGCGGCCATCCACTCCAGGGCGGCGGCGCGCGGGTCGTCGCGCATGCTCAGGTCGAGGTGTCGGGGGCTGTAGTCCCCCGGCTCCCCCATGATCTGCCGTGGTCCGTCGTCGCCGCCGTCATTGCCGTGGTCGCCGTCGGCGCCGTCGGTGAAGGTGACGTGCAGGGCCTCGTTCTCGGCGACGACCTGGCGCAGTGCGGTGGTGAACAGGTCGGTGTCGACGGGGCCGGGGAGGTCCACGTACTCGCCGATGCGGTAGGTGGGGATCACCCCGTCCGTGCGCTGTTCGGCGAGCCAGAGTTCGCGCTGAGCCGCCGTCAGGGGCAGGGCGACGTCATCGCGAGCAGACATGGGGGTACCTCCAGAGGTGCTGTGTGGAGCTGGGGCCGCCGGGAGCGGGGCGCGAGACGAGGAGACGGCCACCTGGCCGCCCGGGGACGCGGGCGCGGGCACAGGTGCGCAGACGCGCAGGCTGCGGAGAGGAGACGTGACGAACGGTCGGATGAGCAGTCGGGCGGAACCGGTCACCCGGGCCGGGCGACCCCCGGTTCCGGGGGTACAGGAAGTACCGGGCGGCTCACGCCGCCTGTTCGCCCGCCTGCAGGTGCCACAGCGAGGCGTAGAGGCCGTCGCGGGCGAGGAGTTCGGTGTGGGTGCCCTGTTCGGCGACGAGGCCGCCCTTGTCGAGGACGTGGATCCGGTCGGCGTTGCGGATCGTCGAGAGGCGGTGGGCGATGATGATCAGGGTGCGGTTCTCGGCGAAGGTGCGCAGGGTGCGCTGGATGGCGGCCTCGGTCTCGTTGTCGACGGCGGAGGTGGCCTCGTCGAGGACGACGACGGGCGGGTCCTTGAGGATGGCGCGGGCGAGGGCGAGTCGTTGTCGCTGGCCGCCCGACAAGGCCGCGCCGCGCTCCCCGATCATCGTGTCGTAGCCGCTCGGCAGGGCCTCGATGAAGGGGTGGGCCTCGGCCATGCGGGCGGCGTCGACGAGGAGTTCGTCGGTGGCGTCGAAGCTGCCGTAACGGATGTTGTCGGCGATGGTGCCGTCGAAGAGGAAGGGGTCCTGGGCGACGAATCCGACGGCGCCGCGCAGTCCTTGGCGGGACAGGTCGCGCACGTCCCGGCCGTCGAGCAGGACCCGGCCGGAGTCGGTGTCCTGGAACCGCATGAGCAGTTTGGCGATGGTGGTCTTCCCGGAGCCCGTGGGGCCGACGATGCCGGTGACCCGGCCCGGCGCGATGCGCAGGGAGAGATCCTTGAGGACGGGCGGGCGGCCCGGGTAGGCGAAGGTGACCCGGTCCAGGGTGACCGCGCCCTTGACGTCCTCGGCGTCCACGCGGTGTTCGGGGCCGACGGGTTCGGTGGGCAGGGCGTGCAGGTGCAGGACGCGTTCGTGGGCGGCGAGGGTGCGCTGGTACTGGTCGACGATGGAGCCGAGCCGGGTGAGCCGCAGCAGGACCTGCTGGGGCAGGCCGATGAGGGGGCTGAACACCTCGAACGGCAGGGTTCCGTTGAGGACGGAGCGGCCGCCGAGCAGGAGGGTGCCGGTCATGGAGGCGGTGGTGACGGCGCGGATCGTCTCGGCGTGGCGGACGGTGGAGCGGTCGGTGCGGTGGGTGCTGTCGCGGCAGACTTCGCTGAGGTCGCCGACGCGTCGGGCCTCGTACTCCTCGGTGCAGAAGCTCTTGACGGTGGCGCCGGCTTCCAGGCTGTTGACCAACTGGCTGTGCAGTTGGGCCTTGTGCTCGCTGGAGACGGCGTAGTCGGCGGCGACCCGGTCGTGGTAGTGGAAGGACAGCCAGGCCACGATCGGCATCGGCAGGAAGGCGATCCAGGCGATCTCGGGGGCCAGCAGGAGGAAGGCCGGCACCAACACCAGGAAACTGGCGGCGAGTTGGACGACGTCGCTGGCCGCCGACGCGAAGAAGGAGCCGAGTTGGGAGACCTCGTCGGTGAGGACGCCGGCGATACGGGTGGTGCGCTCGCCCTCCAGATGGCGCAGTTCGAGTTTCTGCACCTGGGCGTAGGTGGCGTTGCGCCAGTCGTGCTCGACGGCCTGGCCGAGCGCCCGCCACTCCACGCTCGCCGCGTAGGAGAGGCCGGCGACGGCGGCGCAGGCCACGGCGGCGGCGCCCGCGAGGAACCACAACTGGGCCGAGGCGCTGGTCAGTCCGAGGGCGAGAAGGGGTGCGGCCTCGCCCTTGATGAGGACGAGCGCGATCCAGCCGAGGAAGAGGCCGAGCGCCACCTCGGTCAACTGGCATGCGGCGGAGAGCCCGGAGGCGAGACAGAGCCGGGGTCTGTGCGGGCCGACGATGTCGAGCAGGGCGCGCAGGGAGGACGTCGGCCGGGGTGGTGACGCCTCGTCGGCGGTGGAGCCGGGGGCAGGACCGGGGGCGGTGGCGTGCGTGCCGTCGGCCGCCGCGCGCACGGCGCGGCGTACGACGACGACGGTGGCGGTGACGACGGCTCCGAGCACCGCGAGCGGTTTGCGCAGGAGCTTGCCTGGGCCGAGGGCGAGCGCGGCCACCGTCGCACCGCCGGCGAGCACCAGGGCGGGGGCTGGGGTGCGAGTGGAGGCAGGGGCCGGGGCGGTGCCAGGGTCGCGTCGGCTCGGCGGCGAGGCGGACCGCCGTTCCCCGGCCCGGAAAACGGCCGCCAGGGAATCACGGATGATTCTTTCGACCTCGACGGTTTCCAGACACGGATCGTGGAGGACGAGAACGCTTCCCGTGACCTCGCTGACCCTTGCCGTTCTCACGCCGGGAGATTTTCCGAGAACGGTTTCCAGGACTTCCGCGAAGTGCTTTCTGCCCTCCATTTCGGGAATCTTCCAGCGTTGCCGTCCGGGAATCGCCGAGCACACTCTCAGTGAGTACGTTTCCGTGTTCTCCCGGGCAGGCCCCTGTGCGGCCGCAGCCCCCACCAGCAATGTCATGTTCAGCAGATCCCCGAGCTTTTTTCTCTTTGAGGCGTGGGCGTTCAGTGCGCCTTGCCGGTGGCGACGGCGGGCGTGCGCCCCTTGCCGGGCCCCTTGGGCTGGGCATCGGCAACGGGTGTTTCCTGAGCCGCCACCCGCTCCTGCGATTGCGGCTGCGACTGCGGCTGGGCCTGCGACTGCGGTTCCAACTGGCCGCCGCCCGCCATCTGGGCCGCGACGACTTCGGCGGTGACCTCGGCGGCGAGATCCTGCAGACCTTCGCCGGCCTCCTGCGCCGCGCGTTTCACTTCGAGCACCAGGCCCACCGACGTTTTCACCAGTCCGCGCATCAGCGGTTTGACGACCCGCTTGGCGAGCGACGCGGCGAGGAGACCGATCAGAAACGGGGGAACTACGGGCGGCATGAGTCGTACCCCTTCTTTTCGGGGACCGAAACTGATTGCCCCCGGCATTTGCGAACCTGCATCAGCTTATCGGAGCCCCGAGGGCAGAATCCAAGCCGAGACGTGTCCCGTCACTCGGAAGAGTAATGCGGCCCGAGGAAACCGACCGGTTCAGGCCAGGCCCCAGGCTTGAACCAGCAGGTCGAGGCCCGGCGGTAAAGGCCGGATCAGGGGCCGAGCCGACCACCTTTCCCCAGCAATTTCACGGAGCGTACGGAAGAAAGGTGGCCAGTAAATACAGATGCGATCCGACGGTCCGCGCCACCCACGGCAGGTCGATGACACAGAGGTCGCCGCACTTCACGCCCGGGTCACGACCTGCCGAAACCATTGACGACGGCATGCGAGCCCTTTATCTTCTGGCCGAAGTTGCGAACCATGTTCGAAATCACGAACAGGCAATTTTTTGGACAAGGGACGGTCCTGTATGGCTCTCACGAACCGCCGCAGATCTCTGCTCGTCTGCGTGTTGTCACTCCTCCTCGCCCTCGTGGCGGCGACCCAGCCGGTGGCCGCGGCCGACGGTCGCCCGTACACCAACCCGCTGAAGTCGGCCAAGGGCGCCGACCCCTGGCTGGAGTACAACGACGGGAACTACTACCTCGTCACCACGACGTTCACGGGCGTTCTCGGCATACGCAAGTCGCCGACCCTGGCGGGTCTCGCCACCGCGCCCACCGTGCAGGTGTGGTCGGACACCACCTCGACCCGCAACACCAACATCTGGGCGCCGGAGATCCACCAGTTCAACGGCCACTGGTACATGTACTACTCGGCCGGGCAGGGCGGGGTCTCCTGCTGCGACTCCCAGCGCACCCATGTCCTGGAGAGCGCCGGCACGGATCCGCTGGGCCCCTACACCTACAAGGGCTCCCTCACCGGCTCCAACCTCGCCCCGGGCGGCTGGCTGATCGACGCGACCGTGCTGCAGAACAACGGCAACCTGTATCTGGTCGGAAGCGGATTCGTGAACGGCAGCACGCAGAGCCTGGTCATCGCGCCGATGAGCAACCCGTACACCCTTTCCAGCAACACTTTCACGGTGATCTCCAGCCCCACGCTTAGCTGGGAGACATCGGGCCAACCCGTCAACGAGGGGCCCGAGCCGCTGTACCACGACGGCCGCACGTTCCTCACCTACTCCGCGAGTTTCTGCGGGACGCCCGACTACAAGCTGGGCCAACTGGAGCTGACGGGCAGCGACCCGCTGAACCCGGCGTCCTGGACGAAGAAGCAGACACCCGTCTTCCAGCGCAGTGACGCGAACAGCGTCTACGGTCCGGGCCACAACGGTTTCTTCACCTCGCCCGACGGCACCGAGAACTGGATCGTCTACCACGCCAACTCCGCCGCGAACGGCGGCTGCGGCAACGGGCGGACCACCCGCGCCCAGAAGTTCACCTGGAACGCCGACGGCACCCCGAACTTCGGCACCCCGGTCGCGCTCGGCACGACGCTCCCCGGCCCGTCCGGCGAGACGGCGGCGACCCCGACGTCGTACACCCTCGTCAACCGCAACAGCGGCAAGTGCCTGGACGTCGAAAACGGTTCCACCGCCAACGGCACGAACATCTTCCAGTGGGCGTGCACCGGCGCGGCCAACCAGAAGTGGCGGATCGAGGACCAGGCCGACGACACCAGCCGGCTGGTGAACGTGGCCACCGGTGGGGTGATGGACACCGCCGACTGCTCCAGCGCCGACGGCGCCGATCTGCGCCAGTGGTCGTGGCTCAACAACAAGTGCCAGCGTTTCCGGCTCGTCTTCACCGCGAGCGGCGACTACGTCCGGCTCGTGGGCGAGGGCAGCGGCAAGGTCGCCGACGTCGCGAACTGCGGCACCGCGAACGGCGCCGACGTACGGCAGTGGACCTGGCTGAACAACAACTGCCAGCAGTGGCGCCTCGTGCCGACCACCTGAGCCACCCCCTCTCCCCCCAACTCCCCCTCCCCCCACTCCACTTCCCCGCCCATCAGGAGAACTCTCTTGAGTCGCAACGCCGTTCGGCTGCTCCTGGCCGTCCTCGTCGCCCTCGCGGCCAGCCTGACCGGACTGGGCGCCCCCGCCCAGGCCGCCGTGCCAGACTCCCCCGCCGTGACGTACACCAACCCGATCGCCGAGAAGCGCGCCGACCCGCACATCTTCAAGCACACGGACGGCTTCTACTACTTCACCGCCACCGTCCCCGAGTACGACCGCATCGTGCTGCGCCGGGCGACGACCATCCAGGGCCTGTCGACGGCCCAGGAGGTCACCATCTGGACCAAGCACAGCAGCGGGGTCATGGGCGCCCACATCTGGGCACCGGAGATCCACTTCATCGACGGCAAGTGGTACGTGTACTTCGCGGCCGGGTCCACGTCCGACATATGGGCGATCCGGATGTACGTCCTCGAAGGCACCGGCGCCAACCCGCTCACCGCGACCTGGACCGAGAAGGGCCAGATCACGACGACCTGGCAGAGCTTCTCGCTCGACTCCACGACCTTCGTCGTCAACGGTGTCCGCTATCTCGCCTGGGCTCAGCGCAACCCGTCCGAGAACAACAACACCAGCCTGTTCATCGCGAAGATGGCCAACCCCTGGACGATTCAGGGCACTCCGGCGGAGATCTCACAGCCGACGCTCTCCTGGGAAACGGTCGGCTTCAAGGTCAACGAGGGGCCCGCGCTGATCCAGCACGGCGGCAAGGTCTTCATGACCTACTCGGCGAGCGCGACCGACGCCAACTACTGCCTCGGCATGCTGACCGCCTCCGCGACGGCCGACCTGACCGACCCGGCGTCCTGGACCAAGGGTTCGCAGCCCGTCTTCACCACGAACGCCTCGACCTCGCAGTACGGGCCGGGCCACAACTCGTTCACGGTCTCCGAGGACGGAAAGTCCGACGTCCTCGTCTACCACGACCGCAGCTACAAGGACATCACCGGCGATCCGCTGAACGACCCCAACCGCCGCACCCGTGTGCAGAAGGTGTACTGGAAGGCCGACGGCACGCCCGACTTCGGCATCCCGGTGGCCGACGGCGTCACCCCGCAGCGTTTCTCCTCGTACAACTACGCGGACCGTTTCATCCGGCACTGGGAGTTCCGGGGCCGTATCGAGGCGAACGTCAGCCCGCTCGCGGACTCGCAGTTCCGGGTGGTGCCCGGGCTGGCCGGAAGCGGCACGGTCTCGCTGGAGTCGGCGAACTTCCCCGGGTACTACCTGCGGCACAAGAACTTCGAGGCGTGGGTGGAGAAGAACGACGGCACCTCGGCGTTCGCGTCCGACGCGAGCTTCTACCAGCGCGCCGGACTCGCCGACTCGGCGGGAGTCTCGTACGAGTCGTACAACTTCGCCGGCCGCTACCTCCGCCACTACGACTACCTGCTGTACGTGCAGACGCCGAGCACGGCGGCGGACAAGGGGGACGCGACGTTCTACGCCCAGTGAGGGCGCGAGAGGGCATGACCGCGGGCACGACGCGAGCATGACGCCGAGACTATACATAGGGTGTATACACTCTATGTATAGTCTCGTTATGCCTTCTCTGACCAGGAAGATGAAGAACACGGGGGCCGGGTTGCGTGCCGTCGCCATCGCCGCGGCGGCCGCATGCCTGGCGGTCACGCTGACCGGTTGCGGCGGCGCCGACACCACACAGCCGAGCGCCGCCCGCGCGGACCCTGCGACCACGCCCACGACTCAGGCCACCCAGGCCGCCCGCTTCGGCGCCGTCGACTGCCGGCAGGCGAAGTGCATCGCGCTCACCTTCGACGCGGGGCCGAGCGAGAACTCCGCCCGCCTGCTGGACATCCTGAAGGAGAAACAGGTCCCGGCGACCTTCTTCCTGCTGGGTGAGCGGCACATCGAGAAGTACCCGGAGCTGGTCAGACGCATGGCCGCCGAGGGGCACGAGGTGGCCAGCCACACCTGGGACCACAAGATCCTCACGCGGATCACGCCGGAGGAGATACGCGAGGAGCTCCGCCGCCCCAACGACGAGATAGAGCGCCTCACCGGCCGTCGGCCGACCCTGATGCGCCCGCCGCAGGGCCGTACGAACGAGACCGTGCACGAGATCTCCCGCGAGCTCGGCCTCGCCGAGGTGCTGTGGACGGTGACCGCCAAGGACTACACGACGACCGACTCCGCGCTGATCGAGCGCCGGGTCCTCGCGCAGGCCGACCGGGACGGCATCATCCTGCTGCACGACATATACGACGGGACCGTACCGGCCGTGCCCGGGATCATCGACGCGCTGAAGGAGCGCGGATTCGTTTTTGTGACGGTTCCTCAGTTACTGGCGCCCGGGAAGGCCCTGCCGGGGCGGGTCTACCGCTGACCCGGGCTCGGTGGGAAGACGGGGAGACCGGGCCGAACCTGTGAGCCGGAGGGTGCTCCTCCACCAGGCAGCCCCGACTCCCTACGATCACTGCGTGGTCATCTTCCAGCTCGAACGCACGGCACCGCTCTCCCTGGACGACGCGTGGCGTCGGCTGACGGAGTGGTCCCGGCACGGCGATGCGGTGCCGCTCACCCGTGTCGCCGTGCTCACTCCGCCACCGACCGGCGAAGGCACGGTCATCGTCGCGCGTTCGGGTTTCGGCCCGTTCGCCTTCGACGACCGGATGGAGGTGACCGTCTGGCAGCCGCCGGCCCTCGACGAGCCGGGCCGGTGCCGGCTGGAGAAGCGCGGCCGGGTCGTCCTGGGCTGGGCCGAGATCGAGGTACGGCCGGGGCCGGGCGGGCGGGCCCGCGTGATCTGGCGCGAGGAACTGCGGCTGCGTTTCCTGCCGTCGCTCCTCGATCCGCTCCTCAAGGCCACGGCCCGCACGGTGTTCGGACGGACCGTCAACCAACTGCTGCGCAGACCTTGACTGTTCGGGTGACCCTGCTTGTTCCGGGACCGTAGCCGCATGCCAGGGTGAGCGCATGACGGGAGTGAACGAGGTCGAGGAACTTTCGGTGGACGCCCTGCGCTGGATGCGGGGCACGGCGCGGGACACCGGGGGCGGTGGGCTCGGCTGGCCCGTCCGGCCCTCGGACGACGACGTCGACCCGATGCTCTACAACGGCACGGCCGGGATCGTCCCCGTGCTCCTGGAGGCCTGGCGGCACTTCGGGGACGACGCGTACGCCGACACCGCGCTGCGCGCCGCCCGCAGTCTCGCGGACGCCGTCGACGAACACTCCGACGACTCCCTGTACTTCGGCCTCACCGGCATCGCCCTCGTGCTGCGCGCCGTCCACCGCGAACTCGGCGACAGCGCGGCCGACGCCGCCGCGGACCGGGCCCTGGCACGGGTGCGGTCCCGTTTCGACGGAACGCGCTGGGGCGACCTGTTCGAGCTGATGGGCGGCAACGCGGGCATCGGACTGGGGGTGTTGCTGTGCGGCGACGCCGAGTCGGCGATCGGCGCACTGGAGCCGTACGTGCGGACGGCCGAGCCGACCGCGGCGGGCGTGACCTGGGAGTGGCGCAGCGACCGCGAGTCCCGGCTGCACCACATCTCGCACGGCTCGCTCGGCATCGCGTACGCGCTCGCCGCCGTCGGAGCGGACACTGGCCGGGCGGATCTCGTCGAGCTCGCGCGGGCCGGGGTCGCGGAGGTCGTGTCCCGTGACGAGGCCGGCCCGGAGGGCTTCCTCGTCCCGCACTCCGACCCGCCGCACCGCCCCGACATCGTCCAGCGTCACAGCTACGGCTGGTGTCACGGCCCGGCCGGCGACGCCCAGGTCTTCCGGCTGCTGCGGGACGTCCTCGGCGAGCCGTCCTGGGCGGAGCTCGCCGACCGCTGCTGGCACACCGTGACCCGCTCCGGTCTGCCGCAGCGGCTGCGGCCCGGTTTCTGGGACAACAACGGCCGCTGCTGCGGAACGGCGGGCGTGCTGGCACTGGCCTGCGACCGGATCGCCGAGCGCGGCGACTCCCCCGACTCCGCCGACTCCCGCGACTTCGCCCGGATCCTCGTCGCGGATCTCGCCTCGCACGCGACCCGGGACGCCGAAGGTGCGCGCTGGTCCAACGTCGCGCACCGGCCCGCTCCGGGCGACCTCGAACCGGAGACCGGGTGGGCGATGGGCAACGCGGGCATCGTGCGTGAACTGCTGCGCTACCTGCGGCTGAGCAAGGGCGGTGACCGGCGTTACGCGTTCACCTGGCCCGATCAGCCGGCCGTGCGCTTGGCGGCTACTCAGGCCACCGAGCCGATCCGGCCGGCGGGCATCGACGTCGCGTCGTGATGGATCGGCGTGTGGGCCCCGGTGAGGGGGATGCCGCTGCCGCCTCGCCGGTTGGCGACGATCTCCGCGGCGATCGACAGTGCCGTCTCCTCGGGTGTGCGGGCGCCCAGGTCGAGGCCGATGGGTGAGCGCAGTCGGGCCAACTCCAGCTCGGTGACGCCGACTTCGCGCAGTCGGGCGTTGCGGTCGAGGTGAGTGCGGCGGGAGCCCATCGCGCCGACGTAGGCGACCGGGAGGCGCAGCGCCAGCCGGAGCAGGGGGACGTCGAACTTGGCGTCGTGGGTGAGGACGCACAGGACGGTCCGCGCGTCCACCTCGGTGCGCTCCAGGTAGCGGTGCGGCCAGTCGACGATGACCTCGTCGGCTTCCGGGAAGCGGGCCCTGGTCGCGAAGACGGGGCGCGCGTCGCACACCGTGACGTGGTAGTCGAGGAACTTGCCGACCCGTACCAGCGCCGACGCGAAGTCGATCGCGCCGAACACGATCATCCGGGGCGCGGGGACGGACGACTCGACGAGGACCGTGAGCGGGGCCCCGCAGCGGGAGCCCTGTTCGCCGATCTCCAGGGTGCCGGTGCGACCGGCGTCGAGGAAGGCGGTGGCCTCGGCGGCGACCGTGCGGTCCAGCCCGGGATGGGCGCCGAAGCCACCCTCATGGCCGCCGTCGCAGGAACCGTCGTGGTGACTTCTGTCGGTGTGGACGAGGAGCGCGCGGCCGACGAGGTCCGCCGGGCCGGTCACGATCCGCGCGAGCGCGGCGGCCCGGCCGTCGGCGGCGGCCTCGACGGCAGCCGCGATCACCGGGCGGACGGGGTCGCCGACCCGTACCGGGGTGATGAGGATGTCGATGATCCCGCCGCAGGTGAGTCCGACGGCGAAGGCGTCGTCGTCGCTGTAGCCGAAGCGTTCGAGGACCGACTCCCCGTCTTCCAGGGCCTGTTGGCACAGTGTGTAGACCGCGCTCTCCACACAGCCGCCGGAGACCGAGCCGATCGCCGTGCCGTCGGCGTCCACCGCGAGGGCGGCGCCCGGCCGGCGGGGCGCGCTGCCGCCGACGGCCACCACGGTGGCGACGGCGAAGTCACGGCCCTGCTCCACCCACCGGTTCAGCTCCTCGGCGATGTCCAGCATCTCTCGGTCTCCTAACGGGTTTGTGGGGAAGGCTTTTTCAAGACCTGGTGCACGACCTGCTACGAGTCCTGCTAGCGCACGCCCAGCCAGCTCTCTATCGGGTTGAGGGCGAAGTACACGAGGAAGATGACCGTCAGGCCCCACATGAAGGCGCCGGTCTCCCGCGCCCTGCCCTGGGCGGCCTTGATGGCGACGTACGAGATGACGCCCGCGGAGACACCGGCGGTGATGCTGTAGGTGAACGGCATCACGACGACGGTCAGGAAGACCGGGATCGCGGCGGCGAAGGCGGTCGCGGTGATCAGCGCCTGCTGGCCGAGGGTATTCCCGGCCGCGTCCTTGCCGGACAGGATCAGCGGGTTGAGCAGAAGGATGTACGCCATCGCCATGAAGGTGGTGACGCCGCCGCGCACTTCGCGCGCGAGCGTGGATCCCCGTCCGGAAATGTGGAAGTACCGGTCGAGCCAGGACCGTCCGGCCGGGACGCGGGTGCCTTCACCCGCGTCGCCGGCGACGGCCCTGGGCTCCACGGACTGCTGGGTCATGGTGCCGTCTCCCAAGGTTCAATGGGGTTTGGGAAGGTGCACGACCCGGGGGACGGCCCGAGACGAACATGAGTCGACGCACGTGAGGTTCGACGAACTTGCCTTGCAGCGCCGGGAGTTACGCGGTGCCCGTCAGGTGCTCGGGCCGTACCGGCGTGCGGTTGAGTTCCAGCCCGGTCGCGTTCCGGATCGCCGCGAGGACGGCCGGGGTCGAGGACAGGGTGGGCGCCTCGCCGATGCCACGGAGCCCGTAGGGGGCGTGGTCGTCGGCGAGTTCGAGCACGTCGACGGGGATGGTCGGCGTGTCGAGGATCGTGGGGATCAGGTAGTCCGTGAAGGAGGGGTTGCGGACCTTCGCCGTCTTCGGGTCGACGATGATCTCCTCCATGACCGCCACGCCCAGCCCCTGGATCGTGCCGCCCTGGATCTGACCGATCACGGACAGCGGGTTCAGCGCCTTTCCGACGTCCTGCGCGCAGGCCAGCTCGATCACCTTGACCAGGCCGAGTTCGGTGTCGACCTCGACGACGGCGCGGTGCGCGGCGAATGTGTACTGGACGTGTCCGAAGCCCTGCCCGGTGCGCAGGTCGAACGGCTCGGTCGGCCGGTGCCGCCACTCGGCCTCGACCTCGACGGCCTCCCCTTCGAGCACGTCGACCAGGTGGGCGAGGACCTCACCGCCGTCGGTGACGACCTTGCCGCCTTCCAGGAGCAGTTCGGCGGTCGCCCAGGCCGGGTGGTAGGAGCCGAACCTGCGGCGCCCGAGCTCCAGGACCTTCTCCCGGACGAGCTCGCAGGAGTTCTTGACGGCGCCGCCGGTGACGTACGTCTGCCGGGAGGCCGACGTCGAACCGGCGCTGCCCACCCGCGTGTCCGCCGGGACGATGGTGACCTGCGCGACGCCCAGTTCGGTGCGGGCGATCTGCGCGTGGACGGTGATACCGCCCTGGCCGACCTCCGCCATGGCCGTGTGGACGGTCGCGACGGGCTCGCCGGCGATGACCTCCATCCGGACCCGGGCGGTCGAGTAGTCGTCGAAGCCCTCGGAGAAGCCGGCGTTCTTGATGCCGACCGCGTAACCGATGCCGCGTACGACGCCTTCGCCGTGCGTGGTGTTGGACAGACCGCCGGGCAACTGCCGTACGTCAGCGCCCTCGCTGCTCTCCCACTGGCGTTCCGGCGGCAGCGGCATCGCCTTGACGCGGCGCAGGAGTTCGGCGACCGGCGCCGGGGAGTCGACCGCCTGCCCGGTCGGCAGCAGGGTGCCCTGCTCCATCGCGTTGCGCTGCCTGAACTCCACCGGGTCCAGGCCCAGTTCCTTCGCCACCTTGTCCATCTGCGCCTCGTAGGCGAAGCACGCCTGGACCGCGCCGAAGCCGCGCATCGCGCCGCAGGGCGGGTTGTTGGTGTAGAGAGCGATGGCGTCGACGTCGACGTCGTCCACGGCGTACGGGCCGACGGAGAGCGAGGCGGCGTTGCCGACGACCGCCGGGGAGGAGGAGGCGTACGCGCCGCCGTCGAGGACGATCCGGCACTTCACATGGGTGAGTCTGCCGTCGTGGGTGGCCCCGTGCTCGTAGTACAGCTTGGCCGGGTGGCGGTGGACGTGGCCGAAGAAGGACTCGAAACGGTTGTAGACGATCTTGACGGGCTTCCCCGTCCGCAGCGCCAGCAAGCAGGCGTGGATCTGCATCGACAGGTCCTCGCGGCCGCCGAACGCGCCGCCGACGCCCGCCAGCGTCATCCGCACCTTGTCCTCGGGCAGGCCGAGGACGGGCGCGATCTGCCACAGGTCGGAGTGCAGCCACTGGGTGGCGATGTAGAGGTGGACGCCGCCGTCCTCCTCCGGCACGGCGAGGCCGGACTCCGGGCCGAGGAAGGCCTGGTCCTGCATGCCGAAGGTGTATTCGCCCCTGACGACGACGTCTGCGCGCCGGGCGGCCTCGGTGGCGTCGCCGCGGATGATCGGCTGGCGGTGGACGATGTTCGGGTGCGGGACGTGGCCGCTGTGGTGGTCGGCGCGGTTCTCGTGGATCAGGATCGCGTCCGGCGCGGTCGCGGAGGCCTCGTCGGTGATGACGGGCAGTTCGCGGTACTCCACCTTGATCTTGGCGGCGGCGCGGCGGGCCGTCTCCGGGTGGTCGGCGGCGACGATCGCGACGGGTTCGCCGTGGTGGCGTACCTTGCCGTGGGCGAGGACCGGGGTGTCCCGGATCTCCAGGCCGTAGTTCTTCACCTCGGTCGGCAGGTCGTCGTACGTCATGACGGCGTAGACGCCCGGGGTCTTCAGCGCCTCGACCGTGTCGATCGAGACGATCTCGGCGTGGGCGACCGTGGAGCGCAGGATCTGGCCCCAGAGCATGTCCTCGTGCCACAGGTCGGAGGAGTACGCGAACTCACCGGTGACCTTGAGGGTGCCGTCCGGGCGGAGCGTGGACTCGCCGATGCCGCCCTTGGTCCGGGAACCCTGGGTGACCTTGGTGGGAGTGCCGAGGGGAGCGCTGTTGGTGGGTGTGTCGGCAGGCATGGTCAGACCGCCTCTTCCTGCCGGGCGGCCGCCAGGCGGACCGCGTCCATGATCTTCTCGTAGCCGGTGCAGCGGCACAGGTTGCCCGAGAGCGCCTCGCGGATGTCCGCGTCGGTCGGGTTGGGGTTGCGCTCCAGCATCTCGTCGGCGGCGACCAGCAGTCCCGGGGTGCAGAAGCCGCACTGGACGGCTCCGGCGTCGATGAACGCCTGCTGGATCGGGGCGAGTTCGGCGCCCTCGCCGGTCTGGGAGTCGGTCGGGGAATCGGTCGGGGAATCGGTCGGGGAATCGGTCGGGGAATCGGTCGGCTCGGCCTGCCGGGTCCGGGCCTCGGCCGGCGAAACTGTGACACTTTTCGCTGAAGTGTCACAGTTTCGCGGACCGCATGCCCGCTGCCGGGCGTAGTCCGCGAGCCCCTCGACGGTCACGACGTCGCGGCCCTGCGCCTGACCGGCGGCGACCAGGCACGCACACACCGGGACGCCGTCGAGCCGGACCGTGCACGAGCCGCACTCACCCTGCTCGCAGGCGTTCTTGGAGCCGGGCAGGCCCATCCGCTCCCGCAGCACGTACAGCAGGGACTCGCCCTCCCACACGTCGTCGGCTTCCTGCGGACGTCCGTTGACGGTGAAGTTGACCCTCATGACGCGACTCCCTCCGGGCGGGCGGCGGTGCCGCGGTACGACTCCCAGGTCCAGGTCAGCGTGCGGCGGGCCATGATGCCCACCGCGTGACGGCGGTAGCTCGCCGTCCCCCGGACGTCGTCGATCGGGTTGCAGGCGGCGGCGCACAGGTCCGCGAACTGCTTGGCGACCGACGGGGTGATGATCTTTCCGTTGTCCCAGAAACCGCCCTCTTCGAGCGCCGCGGTCAGGAACTCCTCGGCGGTCCTGGCCCGGACGGGGGTCGGGGCGGCCGAGCCGATGCCGGTGCGGACGGTGCGGGTCCGCGGGTGCAGCGCGAGGCCGAAGGCGCACACGGCGATGACCATGGCGTTGCGGGTGCCCACCTTGGAGTACTGCTGCGGGCCGTCGGCCTTCTTGACGTGCACGGCGCGGATCAGCTCGTCGGGGGCGAGCGCGTTGCGCTTCACGCCGGTGTAGAAGTCGTCGATCGGGATGAGCCGCGTCCCGCGCACCGACTCGGCCTCGACCTCGGCGCCGGCCGCCAGCAGGGCGGGGTGGGCGTCGCCGGCCGGGGAGGCGGTGCCGAGGTTGCCGCCGACGCCGCCCCGGTTGCGGATCTGCGGGGAGGCCACGGTGTGCGAGGCGAGGGCGAGGCCCGGCAGCTCGGCGCGCAGGTTCTCCATGATCCGGGTGTACGGGACGGAGGCGCCGAGCCGCACGCTGTCCTCGCCGACCTCCCACTCGTAGAGGTCACCGACCCGGGTGAGGTCGAGCAGGTACTCGGGCCGGCGGTGGTCGAAGTTGATCTCGACCATCACGTCGGTGCCGCCCGCGATCGGCACAGCGGTGGGGTGCTCGGCCTTGGCGGCGAGCGCCTCCTCCCAGCTGGCGGGGCGAAGGAAGTCCATGAACGGCTCTCTTCTTCTTCGTCTCGTGAGTCGTATCGATCAAGCCAGAATCGGGTGCGGCGGGCCCGGCTCGCTCATGTCCTGTTCACATGGGGTGAGGCCAGTACACAGCGCCTCGCGCCGACCGGGTCAGTCACGGAAACCATGAAGGAGTTGGCTGGTCGACCGGGGCATCTTGTAGATTCGTATGAACGTATGCCATCGGTAACCCCTTCGTTTTCCTGTGGAAACGTAGGAAACGGTCTGGCAGTCGAAGAATGCGGTTCGTGACCGTCCGGCGGATGCTTCCCGCCACCTCCTTCACCCATCATCGTAGTTTTCGAGACACAGAACGGCGGCGACGAGATGCGGCTGCGCGCACTGCTGGACACCGATGCGCTGGGCCTCAGGCTCCTCGGCGGCGAGGACGAGCTGGACCGCACGGTGCGGGGTGTCATGACCACCGACCTGCGGGACCCCAGCCGCTACCTCTCCGGCGGCGAGCTGGTGCTGACGGGCCTGGCGTGGCGCCGGGACGCGGCGGACTCCGAGCCGTTCGTACGGATCCTGGCGCAGGCCGGGGTGACCGCGCTCGGGGCCGGCGAGGCGGAGCTGGGCAACGTCCCGGAGGATCTGGTCGCGGCCTGTGCCCGGCACCGGCTCCCGCTGTTCGCGGTGCACGAGTCGGTGGCCTTCGCGGCGATCACCGAGCACGTCGTACGGCAGGTGTCCGGCGAGCGCGCCGGGGACCTCGCGGCCGTCGTGGACCGGCACCGCCGGATGATGACCTCGGGCCCGGCGGGCGGCGGCCCGGACGTCGTCCTGGATCTGCTCGGCTCCGACCTGGACCTGCGCGCCTGGGTCCTGTCCCCCACCGGCCGGCTCATCGCGGGCCCCAAGGCGGCGGGGCCGGGCCTGCCGCCCGAGGCGTGCCCGAAGCTCGCCGCGGAGCATCTGGCGGCCGTCCGCACGGGCCGGCGCGGACCGCACCGGGTGCTGCTGGGCCAGACGACGTACTCGCTGTTCCCGATCCGCAGCGGCGGCCGCTCCCCGCGCACCCCGCACGCCGGTCGGGATGTGCGCGAGAGCGTGCTGTCGGACTGGCTGCTGGCCGTCGAGGCCGACGCCGGGGAGTGGGCGGACGAACGCCTCGACCTGCTCCAGGGCGTCACCCAGCTCATCGCTGTCGAACGCGAGCGCCGGGACGCCGCGCGCACGGTGCGCAGGCGCCTGGCGCAGGAGGTGCTGGAGCTGGTCCAGACGGGCGCGGCCCCGGCGGAGATCGCGGCCCGCCTGCGGGTGGCCGCGCCGGTGCTGCTGCCGGGCCTGGGGGCCGCCCCGCAGTGGCAGGTGGTCGTGGCCCGCGTCGAGTGGCAGGACGGAGACCTGGAGGCCGGCCCGGTCGCCCAGTCGCTGCTGGAGGAGATCCTCGTCGACCCGCTCGCCACCGGCCCGGAGCCCTCCGACCGCATCGCCGTCGCCCACACCGGCGACGAGGCCATCGCCCTGGTACCCCTGCCGGCGGTGTCGACCGAGCACGACGGCTCCGAGAACGGCGTCCTCGCCGACGCGCTCCTGACGGCCGTACGGGAACCGCTGTCGTCGGGGCTGGACGGCGACGGCCGGCTCACGCTGGGCGTCAGCGCGGCCGTGCATTCGGCGGAGGGGTTGCGCGGGGCGCTGGAGGAGGCACGGCACGCGAGGCGGGTGGCCGCCGCCCGCCCGGGGCGGGTGTGCGCGGCCGGGCACCAGGAGCTGGCCTCGCACGTACTGCTGCTGCCGTTCGTCCCGGACGACGTCCGCAGAGCGTTCACCGCGCGCCTCCTGGACCCTCTGCGCGACTACGACCGACGCCACCGCGCCGAGTTGATCCCGACGCTGGAGGCGTTCCTCGCATGTGACGGTTCGTGGACCCGGTGCGCCGCCCGCCTGCACCTGCACGTCAACACACTGCGCTACCGGGTCGGACGCATCGAGCAGTTGACGAGCCGTGACCTGTCACGCCTCGAAGACAAGCTGGACTTCTTCCTGGCGCTAAGGATGAGTTGACGACAGGCGCACACCGGCTGGGGCCGGCTCGGGCCGGAGAGCCCCACGACTTTGTGAAATACTTCACCCGCCCCCTTGGCCCGGTGCTGGGATTCGTGCTGAGATGCGGCCACCACTCAAAGCTCGACGGCGCGCTCGGGGAGGGCAACGTGGCGTACACCGCCATGTCCGGTACCGGAACGACCTCAGGTGACGACCCCCTCCAGACCGCGGTCTGGCGGCTGCGCTCGCGGGCCTGCTGGTCCGACGCGGCGGCACTGGTCCCGCCCGACACGGCGCCGGGCGCGATCCAGCGGGCCGCACTGCTCGTGGAACGGTGCCTGTACACCGAGCAGGGCTGGCAGGACGCCGAGGACGCGCTGCGCACGGCGGAGGCACTGGCCCACGACGACGAGGAGCGGGGCGCCGCCGCTTGTGAACGCGGGCAACTTGCCTACGCGGCCACGGTGCACGGGGTGCGCGACCGGGTGGACGAGGCACGGGCCGCGCTCGGCCGGGCGGCGGCGCTGATCCCGCCGGACGCGCAGGGCCGGGCGCTCCTGGACTTCCGCCGGGGCCTGCTCGCGGAGAACATCGCCCGCTCCCCGCAGGCCGCGCGGGCCGCCTACCGCCGCGCCCACACGGCGGCCGCGGCGCACTCGGACTCCCTGCTGCTGTCCTTCACCTGGCGCCATCTGGCCGGACTGGCCCTACGCGAGGGCGAGATGGCAGAGGCCCGCCACGGCTTCGCCGAATCCCTCCGCATCCGCGAGGAGTTGGGCTACCTGGTGGGCACCGCCCCGGCCCTCGCCTCACTCGCAGACGCAGAAACCGAGCCGGAAGCCTCCCGCCTACGGGAGGAGGCCCGCCGCCTGTTCCGTCTCCTGGGCGGCGTACCAACCTGGCTGACAAGGCAGTTGGCGCCACCGCCGGCAGCGGTATAGGGGGCAGTGGCACAGGGGCTGGCCGGCGGCACACTTTCAGCGCCGGTCAGTGCCCTTCAGCCCGTTGGGGGTCCCCCTCTGGGGGAGATTGAGGACGAGGCCCCTTCAGGGCCGATAGCGGGGGTCTGGGGGCGCAGCCCCCGGGGGACGCCACCAACAGGCGCGGGCCACGAACCCGGTTCAGGCCGCGCCGGCGAAGTGCCCACGCACCAGCGCCCGCACCCCGTCCAAGTCCCGCACCGTCAACGCCTCCAGCAGAGCCACGTGCTCCGTCGCGTCCGCCACGAGATCGGCGCGTCCGCGCGAGACGGCCCCGCCGACCAGCGGCCACTGCGACCGCCGATGCAGATCCTCGGCGATCCCGGCCAACTGCTCGTTGCCGGAGAGCGCGAGCATCGACCGGTGGAAGACACGGTCGGCCTCCGCGTACGTGACCGGACAGCCGGAGGCCGCCGCGCACATGCTCGCCTCGGCGAGGGGCCGCAGCTCCGCCCACCTCTCGGCAGGCACCGTACGGGCCAGCCGCAGCATCACGGGAACCTCGATCAGCGCCCGCACCTCGGCCAGTTCGGCGAGTTCGCGCGTGCCCCGCACGATCACCCGGAACCCCCGGTTGGGGACGACCTCGACGGCGCCCTCCAGCGCGAGCTGCTGCATCGCCTCCCGGACCGGCGTCGCGGAGACGCCGAAGCGGTCCCCGAGCACCGGCGCCGAGTACACCTCGCCCGGCCGCAGTTCCCCGGCGACGAGCGCGGTGCGCAGGGCGTCGAGGATCTGACCGCGCACCGAGGCACGCTGGACGACCGGCCGGGGACGCGGGATGGGGATCTCGCTGTGCGTGTGCTCGCCGCGCGCGTCGCCCGTCGGCCCGCACCGCTCACGGTCCGCGCCCTCCCCGAACCCGGCGCGCGACTGCGCCGGCACCCGGACAGCACGGCCGTCGCCCCCCGGCCCGGCCGGAGTTCCCGTACTCGTGGAGCCCTGCGCACTCTGCTCCACGGGGTCTCCTCCGGCCTTGTCGGTACTTGGGGTCATTACGGCGGGTTGTTACTCGCCCGTCAAGCACCTTAGGCGTACTGGCCGCCAGTTCAAATCCCGACGACACTAGGTGAGGTAAGGCTTACCTTTAATCACTTCCGAATAATCGCTCCCGAAACGGCGGTCCCGGCATGCCCACAGCCCCGTCGGCCACAGCGGAGGCCTACACCCGTCTCGCGAAGGTCTTCCCGGGCCTGACCGTCACGGAGCTGGGGCACGCGGAACCGTTCCCCCGGGGCGGCGGCTGGGTCGCCGCGGCCGAGCTCGCGGAGGGCGGAGCCGCGTTGGAGGCGTTCCTCGCCTGGGACGACGCCCAGATCGTCCGCGACTACGACCACAAGGCGCGCCCGGACGTCGTCGCGAGCTTCGGACTGCACCGGTACGCGTGGCCCGCCTGCCTGCTGATCACCGTCCCCTGGTTCCTGCACCGCCGGGTGCCCCGGCTTCCCGTGACGCACGTCTCGTACGACCGCACCGGCGACGGTATGCGGATGGCCGTCCGCCCGCCCTCCTCCTTCGCGTGCCTGCCTGGCGACCCGGCGGCACTGCTGCCCGGCGCCCGGATCGTCGGGGACGAGGAGGCGCTGCGGGCGGAGGTGCGGGCGGCGATAGCCGAGCACCACGAGCCGGTGCTCGCCGGGTTCGGGCCGCGGGCGCGGCGTCGCGGCCGGGCCCTGTGGGGCATGGTGACCGACGAGGTCGTCGAGGGGCTCTGGTACGTCGCCCAACTGCTCGGCGAGGACGAGCAGCGGCGGGCGCGACGGGAACTGGAACTGCTGCTGCCGGGCGCCACCCGGCCGTACGTCGGCTCGGCGGCCTTCCGTGAGCTGACCGGACCGGACGGCGCGGCCCTGCCCACCAGGGACCGGGCGAGCTGCTGCATGTTCTACACGGTGCGCCCCGAGGACACCTGCGCCACCTGCCCGCGCACCTGCGACGCGGACCGCGTCACCAAGCTCACCGCTGCCGCCGCGAGTTGAGGCACACTCAGACGCCCCCGACGACGGGACACGCCCGGCCGTCCCGTAGGATCACCCGGACGAGACTCCCCGACGGCCACAGGCGATTCACAATTTCCTCACCCGTCACGGGAACTTTCCGTGGAACCACTCGTACGGGTAGTCTTATTCGAACTCAACTCCCGCCCCTCAAGCGGCAGTTCGAGCAGAACGTCGCCTTGGGCATCCCCTTGCACCTCCTTGGCGGCCTCTTGCCCCGAAACCCCCTGAGGGACGGCGGGATTGGGCCACTATGGCGGGCGTTACGCCCTATCCCAATGCAAGGGACCCCCAGATGAGACTGACCGACATATCGCTGAACTGGCTGCTTCCCGGCGCCGTACTGCTCCTGGGCATGCTGGCGGCTGTGGCGGTGCTCGCGCGCGGCAAGCGCTCCTCCGGGGCAGACGCGAACGCGGACGACTCGTGGGAGCGCACCGAGGAGCGCCGCAGGCGCAAGGAAGCCATATACGGAACCGCCTCCTACGTCCTTCTGTTCTGCTGTGCGGCCGTCGCCGCCGCGCTCTCCTTCCACGGCCTGGTCGGCTTCGGCGAGACGAACCTCGGCCTCACCGGCGGCTGGGAATACCTGGTGCCGTTCGGCCTGGACGGCGCGGCGATGTTCTGCTCCGTGCTCGCGGTGCGCGAGGCCAGCCACGGTGACGCGGCGCTCGGCTCCCGGATACTCGTGTGGACGTTCGCGGGTGCCGCGGCCTGGTTCAACTGGGTGCACGCGCCCAGGGGCCTGGGCCACGCTGGCGCCCCGCACTTCTTCGCCGGTATGTCGCTGTCGGCGGCCGTGCTCTTCGACCGGGCCCTGAAGCAGACCCGCCGGGCCGCGCTGCGCGAGCAGGGCCTGGTGCCCCGTCCGCTGCCGCAGATCCGCGTCGTGCGCTGGGTGCGTGCTCCCCGTGAGACCTACAAGGCCTGGTCGCTGATGCTGCTGGAGAACGTGCGCAGCCTGGACGAGGCCGTCGACGAGGTCCGCGACGACAAGGCCCGCAAAGAGGAGACCAGGCTGCGTCGCCGCGAGCAGCAGCGTGTCGAGCGTGCGCAGTTGAAGGCGATCAGCCGAGGTCACGGCCGCTTTCCCGGTCGTGGCGGCGGCGGTGGCGGCGGTGGCCGTCAGGTGGAGGCCCAGGCCGCCCTGGAGCGGGCCACGGCCGAGCGTGTCTCCGCGGAGCCTGCCATAGCGAACTCGGCGGAGCAGTTGCCCACCCGCTCGCGGCACTCCCTGCAGCCCGTTCGCCAGGGCGCTGACCCGATGATCACCGTCGACCTCACCGCGGAGGACGACACCATGGCTCTGCCGCGCCTCGACTCCCTGGAGCGCAAGCTCAAGGACCTGGAGCAGCAGTTCGGCTGACGGACAGTCAGGCATCACCGGGAAGGGGGCGCGACCACGACGGTCGCGCCCCCTTCCCATTGCCCCTGTGCATCGGACGTCGTTCAGGCGGCGTCGGCCTCCAGCTCGAACCAGACGACCTTGCCGCCGCCCTGTGCCCGTACGCCCCAGGTGTCCGCGAGGGACTCCACCAGGACCAGGCCCCGGCCGTGCGTGCCGTCGTCGGAGCTCGGGAATCTCGGCCGGGGGCGGCGGGCCGCGCAGTCCCGCACCTCCACCCGCAGGCCGGACGGCGAGACGGTGGCCGTCAGGACCGCGTCGTCGTCGGTGTGCACGAGCGCGTTGGTGACGAGTTCGCTGGTCAGCAGTTCCGCCGTCTCCGACCGGCCGGGCCTTCCCCAGTCCCGCAACAGCTCCCGCACCGCCCGGCGCGCCTCGGGCACCGCGCGTAGATCCGACCGTCCGAGTCGCCGGCTGAGCTGAGGCGCCCGGTCCTGCTCCGCCCCGTCCTCGGCCGTGTCCTCCCCTGTCCGTCCCGTCGCCGAGGTGCTCGCGATCGTCGCCGGACCGCTTCCCCGTGCCTGCCTCTCCATGGCCCCCGCCCGCGTGTCGATGTCGGTTCCCCTCCTGCTCGAACACGTTCACGGGGATCCTTGCCCGGTCGGCACCGGCCCAGTCATGTCGAATCATCAACGACCGGGTGTTCGGCCATGTTCGGGCGGGCCTCGGGGGGCGGTCCTGAAGGCTCTCCCGAGGGCTCACGAGTACTCCCGAACGCTCCCGAGTACTCCCGAACGCTCCAAGAGGGGTGGGGGGTCGGGCCGACAGCGCCGTCCGGGGCCTGGTTCGTGCGCCCCCGCGCGGCACGGCCCCCGCGTGCCGCCGCCCGGCCCGCCGGGCGTGTTTCAGCGGGTGACGGCCCCGGCCTCCGGGCGGCGGGGACGCCGTACGACGGCGCGGACGTCCCGCTGAGGGGCGCTCACCCGCGCAACGCCCGCCCGACGCTCGCCTCCCCCGTGAGCGGTGGTGAGCCGGTGCATCCGCGCCGCGAGGCGGACGCCGAACCGGCCGTCCCCCACCCCTTCGAACCTACGCACCTGGGCGGCCTGCCGACCGCCGGGCCTCGGACCGTCTACGGATTCACCGCTGCCGACCTGGCCGTAGCCGGGGAAGGGGCGGGGCGGGTGGTACTGGACGACACCGGCTGCCCGTAGTCGGCGAGGTTGGCCGGAATGCAGTGGTTCCGCACGCGGACGTTCGACGGGAACCGGTCCGACCGTTTGCCCGGTTGTGCCTAGCTGCCTGCGGCTCCCTTCGTCCCGAGGTGGAAGATCTTGTGGTCGCGGGTCATGCCGACGACGAGTTTGGTGCTCGTGTCGCTGCTCCAGGTGAGGGTGACGCCGGCCTCGGTGTAGTTCGCCGTGCCGTTGTCGGTGACCTTCCAGGCGAGCGGGACGTTCTGGGCCTGCAGGACGCCGTCGGCGTGGTTCTTGGCCTCCCAGGCGTTCAGTTCCTTCTGGAAGGCGGGGGTGAGGTAGTGCTTGCGGAGTTCGTCCTTGAGTTTGCCGCCGCCCTCGTCGGTCACCGCGTCGATGTAGGCGCCGTAGAAGTCGGCGATGCGGGTGATGTTGTCGGACGGGCTCCCGCTGACGCTGCGCGGGCTGCCGGCGGACGCCTGGGCCGTCGCGCCGAGCCCGAGCGCCAGGGCGAGGCCGACGGCCAGGGTGGTGCGGCGGCGGGTGGAGCGAAGACGGTTCGTGCTCTTGCCGCCGTTGTTGCTGCTGGCGCTGCTGGTGGTGGCGCTGTTGCTGATGTTGCTGGTCATGCGCGTGTTCCCCGTGTCTCTCGTGTCTCGTGCGTCTCGTGTCTCGTGCGTCTCGTGTGTGAGGGGCCGCCGCCCCTCCCGACCCCCGTGGCGGGAGGGTGGCGGCCCCGGCTCTTCTCAGTGGTCGTGCGGGTGGTGCAGGTGGTGCGGTCAGTGGAGCTTGTTGACGGCTGTGACGGTGGTCTTCTTGAAGGCCTTCACCGGCGCGTCGTCGAAGTCGCCGAGCTGGCGCCAGTCCACGACCGTCACCGTCGTGCCGTCGCGGCCCACGGAGAGGAGGCGGATGTCGGTCGCGCCCCAGGTGGTCTCGGTGTGCAGGCCGTAGACGTGGGCGCCCTCTTCGACGTTCACCGTCCCGTAGTCCCTGAGCGTGGCCTCGACCTCCGGGTCGGCCTGTTCGATGCGCGTGGCGCAGGACTTGATGTCCTCGCTGACCCGCGAGAACCGCCCCTTCGCCGCGCTGACGCTCGACAACTCGACGCTGACCTGACGGGCGCTCGTGTCGAGGTCGGTGCGGAAGTCCCGGTACCAGGAGTCCCAGCCGTCGCCCAGCGCCATGCCGAGGCAGCGGTCGACCTCCACCTCCGGCGACGCGCCGGCGGTGATCCGGCCGGCCGTCCAGGACGAACTGGGGTGCGGCGGCAGGTCGGCGGCCGAGAGGAAGCCGGGCCGCTGCGGGGCGGCGGCGCCGGCGGGTGCGGCGCCTGCCGGCACGGCGAGCAGGGTGCCGAGGGCCAGGCCCGCGGCCGTGAGTGCGGTGAGCCCGGTGAGCGTGACGGTTCGGATGCGCTTGGGCATGGGTGTCCCCCGTGAGTCCGTGCAGGAGTGAGTGCATGGGTGTGTGGATGCGTGTGGGTCGTCGCCGCGATGCCGGTTGGTCGGTTCGGCCTGGTCGGTGCGACACCAAGAGCATCGGCTGCCCGGGTGGCCCGCTGCAACGGTCTTCGCCCGATCGGCCGTGGTGGAACCATCCCAGCCCATCTGACGTGCAGGTATACGGGTGCCTGGGATGACCGCCCGGGCCGGACGAGCACGGGGGAACGGTGTCGACCGACGACGGTGTGGGCGATGTGACGGAGTTCGCCGCGTTACTGACGGAACTGAAGGGGCGCACGGAGCGCAGCTACGGCTCCCTCGCGCGCCGGCTGGGCATGAACACCTCGACGCTGCACCGGTACTGCGCGGGGGAAGCGGTTCCTCAGGAATTCGCGCCCGTGGAACGGCTCGCGGAGTTCTGCGGAGCGACACCGGAGGAACGCCTCGAACTGCACCGGCGGTGGCTGCGAGCGGTGGCGGCACGGCAACAGCGGGCGGCGCGAAGCACGGCGGCGACTCCTGAGACACTCGAAACATCGGAAACATCGGAAACACCGGAAACGTCGGAAACACCGGAAGCGGCTTCGGCAGTTACGGAGCCTCGGAAGCCGGACGAGCAACAGGCACCGCGTCGCCGTTGGTACCGCCGTCGGCGCACCACGGTCCTCGTCGGTGTCGCCTGCGCGCTCCTTGCCACCCTCGGCAGCCTCTCCGCGCTGCCCGGCGGCGGCAGCCACCCGTCGGCTTCCGACGACCCGGCCGGCTCCTCCCGCCCCTCCGGATCCGCGACCGCCCCTTACGGGACGACGTCCCCTCACCCCACCCCCACCCCCGCACTCACCACAAGCCCGACCACCTCCCCCGCACCTGGCGCCACCTCGTCCTTCCCCTCCCCGGACACCGTCGCGGGAACCGGCGGCAAGGCTTCGGCCCCCGCGACGGGCGTACCGCTCGCCTGGACCGCCGACTCCCAGGTCTGGGCGCTCAACTGCAGCCATGACTACGTCATCGGCAGACCGCCGGCACAGGTTCCGCCGCCCCCGGCGGAGCAGGACGCCGGGCCGTGGGCGGCGGCCCAGGGCGCCGTGCACGGGCGCGAGACCAACGTGGAGATCTCGGTGCAGGGCCGCAGCTCGACGGCCGTCGTCCTGACGGCGTTGCGGGTGCGGGTCGTCGGCCGCAGCGCACCCGCGCCGGGCACCGTGTACACCATGGACCAGGGCTGCGGCGGCTCGCTGAGCAAGCGTTACTTCGCGGTCGACCTGGACAAGGACCGCCCCGTGGCGCACTCGGTCGCCGGCAACGACGCGGGCACGCCGATCCCGGCGGTGAGCCTGCCCTACCGGGTGTCCAGCACGGACCCGGAGGTGTTGCTGGTCACGGCGCGGACGGACACCTGCGACTGCGACTGGTACCTCGAACTCGACTGGTCGTCCCAGGGCCGCACCGGGACGGTCCGCGTCGACGACCACGGCCGCCCGTTCCGCACCAGCGGCATCAAGGGCCTGCCCCGTTACTGGTACGGCTCGGACAACGGGGAGCGCAAGTGGGTCCCGGCGACCGACTGAGGCGTCGTCCCCTTCGGCAACCCGTACCGGGTCAGGCCTCCCAGACTGCCGCCGCCGTGCGGTCGTCGGCGTAGCCCTTGACTCTCACCTGGGTGTCGGCGAGGAAGGCGGCGAGGGCGGGCGGGGTGGGGCCGGACCAGCGTCCCGTCAGGTGAGCGGAGAGGTCGGGCTCGCCGCGGAGGGGTTCGGCCAGGCCGCCGGTGCACATCAGGAGCGTGTCGCCCGGGCGGGCTACGGAGGCACGGAAGCGGAAGGGTTCGCGGGGCGGTTCGGGGTCCGGGTCGGGGTCGTAGGGGTTCGGCGGGGTCGTGATGCCCAGGTCCATGGTGAGGCGGTCGCCCTCGGGCGTCTCGGCCGGGAGGGACCCGAACCCGACGACCGGCTCCCCGGCGACCTCGCCCACCCGGGGCTCGATGTCCCGCCACACGCCGCCGCGCAGCCGGAACAGTCCGCCGGCGCCGACGCCGAAGAAGACGCGGGTGCGGCAGGCTGGGTCGGCGGGCAGGAGCAGACAGCGCAGGGTGGCCGCGTACTCGTCCGGTTCCAGGCCCTGTTCGGCGGCGCCTGCGCGGAGCCGGCCGAGGCTGCGGTCGGTGAGGCGGTGCAGGCCGGACTTCAGGTCGCCGCGCCGGGCCGCCCTTATGTCCTGCGCGAGCCGGACGTGACTGCGGCCCACGGCCCGCCCGATCCACCGGCACACCTCGGCGGCCGCCCGGTGCGCTCCCGGGGTCGCTCTGGCGCCGGTCGCCATCGCGACCAGGATCAGGGCGTCGTCGCCCGTGCCGAAGCGGGCGGTGAGCAGCGAGTCGCGGCGCGGCTCGCCCCGGTACCGCGCGGAGTCCCCCCGCACGGACACGGCCCGCAACGCGAACGCCCCGTACCGGGCGCCGTCCAGGACGGTGTCGGCGACCAGGTCGTCCAAGTCGTCCGGGTCCGCGAGCGGGAGCGCGGTGGGCTGGGCGTCGTAGGTGGGCGGGCCGGAGCCGACGTAGTCCTTGGGGGTCGGGCGGGGAGGGAGAGCGGGAGGAGGTGGCAGCGGGGACGGAGGCGGGGGCGTGGGTGGTGGGGTGGACGGTGCCGGTGGGGAGGGGGGTGCCGGAGGTTTCGAGGCGGCGGGCGGTGGTTTCGTGGGCGTGTGGTCGCCGGTCGCGGAGGGGGCGGGGCCGTGGGGCGCGCGTTCGGCGAAGCCTGGTGGTAGCGGACCGGACGGGACGTTCGTGGGGTCGGGAGGCGTGTCCGACGGCGGTTCCCAGGGGGCGCGGTGCCGTTCCGGCGGATGAGTGCCCGGGGTGACGTCGGGTGCACGGCCGCCCCGCGGGCGCGGGACGGTGCCTTCCGGGGCGGTGGGGGGCGAGGCTGTCGGCGGCGCGTCCTGCGAGGTCCACCAATCGGTCCGGCCGCCGTCGGGGCCAGGTGGTTCGGGCCGGGGGCCCGGCACCGAGCCGGCAGCGCCCGTACCGACACCCTCCCCCGCACCCCCGGTGTCCCCCGCCGTACTCGCGGAGCGCACCGTTCCGGCGGCTGAGGCGAAGCGGTCGTCCAGGGAGTCGGTGGCGGGTGTGGGTCCCGTGTCCTCCGTGGAGTCGTCGTACAACTGCCCCCACCAGTCGTCGTCCTCGTGACCGGTGGTCCTTCCCCCCTGCTGGCTCATGCCCCCGATTGTCCACCGCACGGCCCGTATGAAAACGGGGCATCCGGAAAATGCGCCACGGCAAGCGTGTCGAACAGTGTGTCGAGCGACGCCCGGAACAACAGTGCGACGGGGATGCCCGGCTGCATTCCGCCACCTGCGGGGCGGTGACCGTACCCATCCCCCAGAGTGCCCGCGGACGCATGTCTTGACCTGCGGGTTCTCCTTGGCTCGGGCACTCTGGGCAGATGGGAGTGTCGGAACTCCTGCTGGTCGGAGTGGTCATTCTGCTCGGCCTGTGCGGAGTGCTGGTGCCCGGCGTGCCGGGATCGTGGCTGGTGTGGGCCGCGGTTCTGTGGTGGGCGCTGGAGGATCCGCAGCCGGTGGCCTGGGGCGTGCTGGTCGGGGCCACGGTGGCGCTGTTCCTGTCCCAGGTGGTGCGCTGGGCCCTGCCGCCCCGTCGGCTGCGCGAGAGCGGCGCGACCCCCCGTATGGCGGTGTACGCGGGGGTCGGCGCGTTCCTCGGCTTCTTCCTGGTCCCGGTGCTCGGCGCGATCCCCGGCTTCATGGGCGGCATCTACCTCTCCGAACGCCTCCGCCTCGGCCGCCACGGCGAGGCGCGGGCGGCCCTGCGCACGGCGATGCGCTCGGGCGGCTCCAGCGTCCTCGCGGAACTGTTCACGTGCCTGCTGATCATGGGCGCGTGGCTGGGCGCGGTGCTGTGGGGATGACGTGCCCGGGGGGTGCCGCCCGGAGCGAGCCCTCCAGGGTGAGCAGCCGCACCTTGCGTTCCAGGCCGCCCGCGTATCCCGTCAGCGAGCCGTCGGCGCCGATCACCCGGTGGCAGGGCCGCAGGATCAGCAGCGGATTCGCTCCGATCGCTCCGCCGACGGCCCGTACGGCCATCCGCGACGCGCCGACGCGGGCGGCGATCTCGCCGTACGTCGTGGTCGCCCCGTAGGGCACGGAGTCGAGGGCGGCCCAGACCCGCTCGCGGAACTCGGTGCCGTCGCCGCGCAGCGGAAGCCGGAACTCCGTCAGCTCGGCGGCGAAGTAGGCGGCGAGCTGTTCTTCGGCGGCGCGGAACGGCCCGGGGTCGTGCCGCCAGCCGTCCCGCACGGTCCGGCCGCCCTTCTGCCCGGGTACGGAGAGGGAGGTCAGCACGCCGGAAGGGTCGGCGGTGAGCAGCAGGGGGCCGAGCGGGCTGTCCACGCTGGTGTAGTACGTCAGGCCGGTCGGGTCGGTCGGGGTGGTCATCGTTCCTCCGCGGCGCGCAGGTGGTGCAGGGCGTAGGTGCGCCAGGGGCGCCAGGTGTCGGGGACGTCCGCGCCGGGCGGCGCGACGTCGGGGTCGCCGAGGGCACGGGCGCGGATCGCCGCGATCGTACGGGCGTCGAGGCCGGGCAGTGCGAACAGCGCTGCCTGGGCGTCGTCCCGGTCGACGCCCGGGTCGAGGCGTACGGTGCCGTCGGCGAGGGCGGCGGCGAGCGCGCCCAACGGCCCACCGGACCCGGGCCCGGACCTGGACCCGTGCTCGGATTCGGTTTCGGGTTCGGTTTCGGTTTCGGGTTCGGCGAGGACGGCCGGCTCGGGGAAGAGGTGGGTGAGAGTTCCGCAGGGCGCGTCGAGGGTCTTGCCGTGGGCGCGGACGAGGCGTTCCGCCTCCGTCCGCCCCACCAGCGCCCGTACGGCGTACTCCTCCGGGTCGGCGGCCCCCGGCGCTCGTAGTCCGGGCCGGGCGGCGACCAGCGGGGCGAGCCGTGGATCGGCGCCGAGGCGCTCGTCGACGGCGTACGGGTCGGCGTCGAGGTCGAACAGCCGCCGCAGCCGCTGGACGGCGGTGGTGAGGTCGCGCGGGTCGGTGAGATGCAGCCGGGCGTCGAGCCAGCCACCGGGGTGGACGGCCGTGGCCCGGCCGGGGTCGCCCGGCCGCTCGTCGACGGCGACGATCCCGGTGCCGTACGGCAGCCGCAGCGTACGGCGGTAGGTGCGGCGGCCGGCCGGTCCGCTCACCTCCTCCACGCCGGCCACGGCTTCCCGTCCCAGCAGGTCGAACACGGCACCCGCGTGGTACGGGCCGCGGTGGGCGAGGCGCAGCGGGATCCCGGCGGACGGGGTGGCGGTGCGGCGGCTCGCGCGGACGGCGGTCCGCAGCGCGGTCGGGGTCGCCGCGTACACGGCCCGGACGGTGTCGTTGAACTGGCGCACGCTGGCGAACCCGGACGCGAAGGCGATCTCGGTGACCGGCAGACCGGTCGTCTGGAGCAGGACCCGCGCGGTGTGGGCGCGCTGCGCCCGGGCGAGGGCGACCGGTCCCGCGCCGACTTCGGCGGTGAGCTGGCGCTGCACCTGGCGGGCGCTGTAGCCGAGCCGGTCGGCGAGCCCGGTGACGCCCTCGCGGTCGACGACGCCGTCGCCGATCAGCCGCATGGCGCGGCCCACGACGTCGGCGCGTACGTTCCAGTCGGCCGAGCCCGGGACGGCGTCCGGACGGCACCGCCGGCAGGCCCGGAATCCCGAGCCCTGCGCGGCGGCGGCCGTCGCGAAGAACCGCACGTTGTGGCGTTTCGGCGTCACGGCGGGGCAACTGGGCCGGCAGTAGATGCCGGTCGTCTCGACGGCGAAGAAGAACTCGCCGTCGAACCGGGCGTCCCGGCTGCACACCGCCTCGTACCTCGTGTCCTGGTCCGTCATGGGTCCCAGTCTTCGCCCGCGACCGGTACTGCGCTAGCGGAAATCGGACGTGACGCTACGCCTCGAACACGTGCCCCCGCCCGCGCTTCGCCTCCCACCCGGCCCGGCCTTCGGCCTGCTTGCGCTTCCAGTCCTGGCGGAACCCGGCGCGCATGCGGGCGTCGGACTTGGCGACGATCCACTGGTTCTCCCGGACCAGCTTGCGGTAGCTCTCCAGCCGTCGCAGGGGCAGTTCCCCCTCGTCGACGGCCGCCCGCACCGCGCACCCCGGCTCGGACTCGTGCGCGCAGTCCTGGAACCGGCAGTCCCGGGCGAACTCCTCGATCTCCGAGAAGACCTGCCCGACGCCGCCGCCGGCGTTCCAGAGGCCGACGCCGCGCAGCCCGGGCGTGTCGATGAGGACGCCCCCGCCGGGCAGCGGCAGCAGGTTGCGGGTGGTGGTGGTGTGCCGCCCCTTGCCGTCCATGTCGCGGGTGGCGCGGACGTCCATGATGTCCGCGCCGGCCAGCGCGTTGGCCAGCGTCGACTTGCCCGCGCCGGACGCCCCCAGCAGCACGGAGGTGCCCCGGCCGAGGAGTACGGCGAGCTCCTCGACGCCCTCGCCGTCGAGGGCGCGGACGCTGAGCACGGGCACGCCGGGCGCGCTGGTCTCCACGTCCTGCACGAGGTAGGACAGCGCGACCGGGTCGGGCACCAGGTCGGCCTTGGTGAGCACGACGACGGGCTGGGCGCCCGACTCCCAGGAGAGCGCCGACTTACGCAGCAGTGCCTCACCGCTCGAACAGGACATGGCCAGTGCCAGGTACCGCTCGATCCGCCCGAGGTCGAGTTCGACCGCGAGCGACACACAGATGACGACGTGATCGATGTTAGTGGCCAGCACCTGGCCCTCGGAACGCTTCGACGAGGTCGAGCGCACGAAGGCGGTACGGCGTGGCAGGAGCGTCCGCACGTATCGCGGATCGCTGCCTTCCGGGTCGACGGCTACCCAGTCCCCCGTGCACACGACCTTCATCGGGTCACGGGGAACGACGAACTCGGTGTCGGCACGGACGGTACCGACCGGGGTGACGACATCGCACTGGCCGCGGTCGACCCGCACGACACGGCCGGGCAGAAGACCCTGCTCGGCATACGGGACGAACTCGGCCTCCCAGTCCGCATCCCAGCCGTAGACGGCGAGCGGATGCGAGGAAGACGAGGACGAACCCGGGAGAGAAGAGAAAGACAAGGGGTGACCCTTCACAAGGGTGGCCCCGGCACCGCGCTCACAGACGCGGGAAAAGAGAGGTCAGCCGGAGGCCACAGAAGTGGACTTGATGAACTTCCGGATGCGGGCAGCGCCCATCTCAAAGACAGCCATCGGTCACACCTCCTCAACCGAACCAAGTCACCCGCGGCAACGCCAGGTCGCCGCTCGAACACCACCGACCTTAGAGGTACGGAGGCCATGACGCCATCGGATTACCGTACGCCCGAGGAGGTCGATTCGCCTGAGCCTGCAAGGGGAAACACCCTGCTCGCCTATCGGCGGGCGGGTGTACAACAGCCTTGCCGCCAGCCTGCCTTCGATCGGTATCGCCACGGTGACCCAGGTCTCGCCGGCCTTCGCCGATGTGATCTCCAAGAACACTGCGTTCGACGGCACCGCCGAAGGCATCCACCCCACCTTCCTGTCCAACAGCACGAACAATCCGGCTTCGCCGAGGTCCACCGTAATGACGATGATCTGGTCAGCGGCGGGTTCCGGGTCGGTGTTCATCGGCTTCACCGGCACCGCCGCCTGGGACGTGAGCGTGGTCGCCCGGACCTGGTGGGCGACACCCAGGCACAGGCCCGCCAGGAACTGTCGAGCGCGGGATACGTGCTCGCTGGTGTGGGCAGCGTCGTCGACTGCGACAACGTCAACAGGGTGAGCAGTCAGAACCCGGCTGCGGGCACCCCGCTGGTGCGCGGGGGTCCTCGGTGTCGATCACGATCGGCAGGAAGACCACGCCGCCTCGGAAACAAAGCGGAGATACCGGGCTCGGTCCGGGGTGTCGACGAGGTGTCGACGAGACGCAAACAGACTGTGGACGGCCTTCGCCAGACTGGGCGAAGTCCAGGCCGGTCGGACCTCTCACCGGCGAAATCCGCGTTCCTCCAGGAGTGATCCAGCATGAGAAAGCGCATGATGGCCGTCATCGCCGTAGCCGCTCTGACCGCGGGCGCCGCGGCGAGTACAGCTCCCATCGCCTCGGCCGCGGCTCAGACTTCGCACCACGGGTCGTCCGCCAACCGCAACGTCGCGCGGGTGCCCGCGGCGCTGTTGGCGGCGAACGTGCGGTACAGCCCCGGCTGTTCGGGCACGACACTGCCCATCGACTGCACGATCAGCGAGCCGGTCGTGACCCAGCACGAGACGACGTACCCCTTCTCGTTCCTTCCGGGCGACCACGTCACGGTGACCGCGGGAGGCTGTGTGCAGACCGGAGGTCGAGGGCTGACCTGGAAGCGGTACGTCGATCCGGCCTCGGACGGCGACCTCTACCACGGCCTGATCACCATTCCGGGGGCGACGGGCGACCTGCAACGGCTGGTGAACGTGGTCGGACGGCCGTACGTGGTAGGCGGCCGGGGCGGGAGCCTGAAACTGGGCTACGACGACGACGGTTACTCCGACAACGGCTACACCGCGCACGACAACGGCACCGGGAACCAGTGCCTGAACTCCGTGAACGCCTTCGTGCGCATCGTCGTCTCCTGATCGTCGGCCGATCGTCGGGGCGCGGGCCGGCTCCCGCGCCCCTACGGCCACCGCAGCCCGCAACCACCCGGGACGGGCCACGGCATGTGAGGCGTGGTCAGCACTCGGCCGACGGGCTGCGCAGGGCCGAACCCGGCAGTGGCGGCCGCCGGTCGTGGCTCAGCGCGACGTCATGCCGGAGGACCCGGTGATGCACCTCGGCAAGGGCCGGCGAGGGCTCGACCCCGTGTTCCTCCCTCAGCAGGGCGCGCGCCGTGCGGAACGCGGCCAGCGCATCGGCCTGACGTCCCAGACGGTAGAGCGCGATCATCAACTGGCCCCACAGCAGCTCCCGTGTGGGATGGGCCCGGACCAGTCCCTCCAGTTCGACGGCCGCCTGGGCGTCCAGCCGCAGGACGAGCGCGGCCTCGATACGGGCCTCCAACGCCGACAGCCGGACCTGTTCCAGCTGGGTCGACTTCGCGGCGATCGCCGGAAGATGGCGGAACTCGGCGAAGGCATCGCCACGCCACAACCCGAGCGCGGCGGTCAGTTGTTCGAAGGCAAGCCGGGGCTGTGTCCCCAACGCCTGCCGGCCCGATGTCACCAACCGCTCGAACCGCACCGCGTCGACCATCGTCGGATCCACCCGCAACTGGTAGCCCGGTGGGCGAGTGACCAGCGCCGTTGGCGCGTCGGTTCCGGCGGCGCGGCGCAGTGCCGCGCGCAGCCTCGACACATACGTACGTACCGTCCGGTGGGCGTCCCGCGGAGGGCGTGCACCCCACAACTCGTCCACCAGTGCCCACACACTCACCGTCCGGCCGGGCACGGCCGCGAGCTGGGCCAGAACGCCCCGCGGCTGGGGACCGCCGAGACCCACGGGCCGGCCGTGCACGGCAGCTTCCAGCGGACCCAGCACGCGCAGTTCCAGCGCGGAATCTTCCATCGTCGTCCTCCTCGCCCTCCACCGCCTGTGCGGTCGGAAGGCCGCGAGCGAAAGGCATGGCGAGGGAGCGGGTGACCGGTCCGCTCGCCAAAACCGTCAGGTGGTCCGACAGCGTGGTGCGCCGCAACGCCCTTGTCATGTTCAGGTTCACTGAGCGAACCGGGGCCTGCGACACGTCGACAGGGTGAAGGCCGTGACGGTGGGTCCGCTGCCCGGAGACGGATGTTCCCGCCGTGGACCTCCTCGCATCAGCGGCCCGGTCAGTCGCGTTCCGGGAGCACGGTGTCGGCCGGGTCCTTGCCGAGGTGGTGCAGGAGCCTGGCACGCAGCGCCTCGGTGTCGGGGTGGTCGAGTTCCTCGAAGAACGTCAGGGACCGGGTCCAGGCGTCGCGGGCGGCGTCGGTGTTCCGGGCGGCGTGGTGTGTGTCACCGAGGTGGGCGAGAATGTCCGCCTCGTAGTAACGGTCTCCCAGGTCGTGGAAGAGCGCGGCGGCTTGTCGGTAACAGGCGGCGGCCTCGTCGTACTGGCCGAGATGATGATGGGCGTACCCGAGGGTGTCCCAGGTGTGAGCCTCGCCGGAGGTATGGCCGGTCTGCTCCACCAGGGCGAGCGCCTGCCTGCCGTGCACGATGGCCTTCTGGTAGTGGCCCAGCTCCGCGTGGTCCCAGCCGACGTTGTTGAGGGCCAGGGCCTGCCAGCCGCGGTCGCCCGCGGCATCGAACAGTTCCACCGCCCGCAGTGAGTGGTCCAGCGCCTCGGTGCGACGCCCCTGCCGTGTCGAGACCCGGCCGAGTGCGAGACCGGTGTGCGCTTCGCCCCCTGGATCGCCGAGCCCCCGGTACAGTTCCGCCGCGCGTTCGAGGTGAGCGCGGGCCTCGGCCTGCCGGCCGAGGGCCGAGGCGGCGTTGCCGAGGTTGCGGCGGGCGCACGCCAGCGCCGCCGGATCGGCCAGCCGGCGGGCCGCGGCCAGCGCGACCGTATGGACTGTGGTCCAGTCGGACCACAGCACTCTTCGCTGCTGGTACGTGGTCAGTGCCGCTGCCAACTGCCAGACGTGCGTGTCGAAACCGGCCTCGAAGGCCTGGCGAACGGCGGCGAGCAGAATGGGGTGTTCGGCGGTGAACCAGGCCATGGCGGCTTCGCGGCCGGCCGGTTCCTCGGGGACCACCTGCGGCTGGACCGGGGAGGGAAGAATCCGGTCGGCCGGCGGCCCGAGGAGGCGTTGTGCCCGCAGAGCGGTGTGCAGGTAGTGGTCGAGCATCCGGTGCGTCGCGTGACGGCGGCCGTCCTCCTCTTCTTGGGACCGGGCCAGTTCCCCGGCGTAGGCCCGGAGCAGATCGTGGAAGGAGTACCGGCCCGGTACGGGTTCGGCGAGCAGATGCGTCCGGGTCAGTTCGGCCAGCAGGGACCGGGCCCGCGCCAACGGCAGACCGGCCAGGCTCGCCGCGGCCGGTGCCGAGACATCCGGTCCGGGATGCAGCCCGAGCAGCCGGTAGAGCCCGGCGGCGGCGGGGCTGAGGGCGTCGTAGGACCAGGAGAAGACGGCCCGTACCTGAGTGGCGGGATCACCGCCGTCGAGTGCGTCCAGGCGGTCGCCGGTGTCACTCAGCTCGTCGGCGAGCGTGGCGAGCGGGATGTGCGGCTGGGCGGCGGCGCGGGCGGCCACGACGGCCAGAGCCAGCGGCAGGCCCGCGCACCGCGCCACGATGTCCGCGACGGCGGCGGGCTCGGCGGCCGTGCGGCGGGCACCGAGCCGGTCGGCCAGCAGGGACCGGGCCTCGGCGGGGGAGAGCACGTCGATGACGAGCAGGTGGGCGCCCTCGGCCGCGGCCAGGCTGGTGAGCCGGTTCCGGCTGGTGACCAGGGCGAGGCAGCCGGGCGCGCCGGGCAGCAGCGGCCGTACCTGTTGGGCGTCCAGGGCGTTGTCCAGCACCACCAGCACGCGCCGGTCGGCCAGCAGGCTCCGGTAGAGGGCGGCCTGTGCCTCCAGGCCCGTGGGGATCCTGGCCGGGGGCACTCCGAAGGCGTCCAGGAATCCGCGCAGTGCCTCTGCCGGGTCCCGTAACGATCCGCTCGGGTCGAAGCCACGCAGGTTCACATAGAGCTGTCCGTCGGGAAAGTGCTTCCGTACCCGGTGCCCCCAGTGCACGGCCAGCGTGGTCTTGCCCACCCCGGCCGTGCCCGACAGAGCCGAGATCACCACGGGGGCCGACAGCCGCGCTGCCTCGAGGAACGTGTCCAGGCGCGACAGTTCCTCGTCCCGGCCGGTGAAACCTCGTACCCCGACCGGCAGTTGCGCGGGGACCACGCCTCGCTGCGGACCGGAGCGTGACAGTGCCGCGGGACGTGCCGACGCGGCCGACTCCAGCACCTGTCCCCGCAGGATGGTCTGATGGACCTCGCGCAGCGCCGTGCCGGGATCCGTCCCCAGTTCCTCCGCCAGCCGCTGCTGGACGGAGGCATAGCACTCCAGCGCCTCGGCGCCCCGTCCGGCGGCGTACAGTGCCCGCATCAGCGCCTCGGCCAGTGGCTCCACCAGCGGATTTTCACCGAGAAGTGCGGAGAGCGGGCCGATCGCCGCGGCGGGGTCGCCCAGGCGCGCCTGGACGCGAGCCCATGCGACGGTCGCATCCATCCGCTCGCGGCGCCACGCCTCCCGCACATGCTCCGCCCACGGGCCGTCCAGTCCGCTCAGCGGCTCGCCGCGCCACAGACCGAGGGCCTCGCCCAGCAGGGACGCCCGCGCAGGGTCCGGTAGCCGGGCCGCGCGTGCCTGGTCGACCAGGCGCCTGAAGCGGTGCACGTCGACCTGCTCCCAGCCCGCTTCCAGAACGTATCCGCCGGACCGGCGCGTCAGCCGGAGCCGTTCGCCCGCCGCGTCCCCCGTCTGCTCGCAGATCCGACGGATCCGGGCGATGTGCGAGTAGACGGAGCGCCGGGCTCCTTCCGGAGGGGCCGTGCCCCAGACCCGCCTGATCACCACGTCGGCTCCCACCGGCCGACCGGCGTCCACGGCCAACGCCGCGAGCACGGCGCGTCGTTGCGGCGGCCCCACCTCGACCGTCCGCTCCGGCGTGGCCAGTTCGACAGGCCCGAGCAATCGCAATTGCAGCATGCTGCCCCTCCCCGATCCCTCAGCTTCGCAGGAGTCTGCCCGCGTCCGCACGGCGAGCGACAGCCCCGTCGACGGGAGACGACAACCTATCGACAACATTTTGACCGAGGCCCGGCTCTCACCATGGCGGTGTACGCGGCGGCCGACCACCGAACGCGTCGCTCACAGGGGGGACTTGAGGGACCATGCGAGAAAACGGCAGTTCTGTACGTGTGCGCACCGGCAGCGAGCCCGGAGCCTGCGGGGGCACCGACGGGCCCGCTCCCACCTCGGTTCGTCCCTCGGCGCATGCCGGGGGACGGAGTGTGCTGGAGGGAGCCTTCGAGTTGCTGGCCGCGGTGGAACGTAGCAGGGGGGCGGGGCTGACCCGGCTTTCGTCCGAGAGCGGACTGCCCAAAGCCACGGCGCACCGGCTGCTGGAACAGCTGGTCGGCCTGGGCGCGGTGGAGCGGTTCGTGGACGGGTACCGGATCGGCTCGCGCATGTTCCAGCTCGGGAACGGGTGGCAGCCGCATCCGAGGCTGCGTTCCACGGCAGCCGAGCCCGCCCGCCGCCTGGCAGAGGTCACGGGCGCGGCCGTAGGGATCGCGGTGCTGCGCCACGACCGGACGCTCCTGCTCCACTGGACACCCGGTGAGGCCGTGACGTTCCCTGCTTCGCGGAACCAGTCGGCCTGGCCGTGGTACACCGCCGCCGGCAAAGTGCTCGCCGCAACGCCGGAATACCGCTTCCCGCCGAGCGCAATGCCCGCCTCCTGGCCGCGGGAGGCACGGGCCATCCGGGAATGCGGTGTCGCGGTCGACCAGGGGATTCTGATGCCAGGGGTGTGCTGTGTAGCCGCTCCGTTGTACGACGTGAGCAGCGCTCCGGTCGCCGCGCTGTTCACCGCGACCGGCCCCGCTCACCGGCCGGAGCGGCTCGCCGATGTCGTCCGGCGGACCAGCAGAGCGATCAGTGCGGGCCTTGGGGGCGGCGACCTCCGGCTGAGGATTTGATCCTTTGTTTCGTGTGACTGGCCGGAGAGGCCCGGGCCTTGACCGTGTGATCCACACGATGAGCTCCCGCACTGTTGCCCGACTCGTTGCGGGCGGCCTTCCCGCCCGCGTCGGGCACGGAATCGTCCGCGACCCCGAAGCCCGCAGCGGCTACGAGGCCGACATCGGCATCGCCGGCGGCGCCGAAGCCCCCGACCGGGGTGATGACGTCGCACTGGCCTTGGTCGACCCGAACGACACGGCCGGGCAGGAGACCCCGCTCATCTCCCGGAGATCACAGGTCCCCGGGGTCTCCGGTCGCCGACCGGCTCACCCGGCCCTGCTTCCAGGCCGTGATCATCGGCTCGATCAACGCCCAATGCCCATCCGACAGGTCGCTCGGACACGGTCTTCGGTCCATGCCCGCATCCCGGCATGCACATGACGAATGGTCGGCTCGTACGGCAATCAGTCCCACGATCGAGCAATGACGAACCGAGAAAGATCGGGCTTAGCGCCCTCTCGCAAGTGTGCCGCCGCGTGACCGGCGCTCTTCTCGTACTGTCTACTTGAGCTCGGCGGCGGTGTAGTCGCCGCCCGCGACCAGAACGTACTCGTAGTTGGTCTTGTCGACGCTCGTCGGCTGCAGCAAGTAGGCGGGCACAGCCTTGACGCCGTTGTTGTAGGCCCTTCTGTTGTTCACTGTCGGCGTCTTGCCGTTGAGTACGTCGTCGGCCATGTCCGCGGCGACCGTGGCGAGCCGGCGAAGGTCCTTGTAGACGGTCTGCGACTGCTCACCCGCGATGATCGACTTCACCGAGGCCAGTTCGGCGTCCTGACCGGTGACGACCGGGAGGGGCTTGCTGTCGGAGCCGTAGCCGTCCGACTTCAGCGCGGTCAGGATGCCGATGGAGATGCCGTCGTACGGCGACAGGACCGCGTCGACCTTCTTGCTCCGGTACGACTCGTCGAGGATGCCGCTCATGCGCTTCTGCGCGGTGGGCCCGTCCCAGCGCAGGGTGGTGACCTGGTCGAGCGCGGTCTGGCCGGACCGGACGACCAACTGCTTGCTGTCCAGGTACGGCTGCAGGAGGTGCATCGCGCCGTCGAAGAAGTACTTGGTGTTGTTGTCGTCGCCGGAGCCGGCGAACAGCTCGATGTTGAACGGGCCCTTGCCGTTCTCCAGGCCGAGCTTGTCGATGATGTAGAGGGCCTGGAACCGGCCGACCTGCTCGTTGTCGAAGGAGACGTAGTAGTCGACGTTCTTGGTGCCGAGGATGAGCCGGTCGTAGGAGATCACCGGGATGTGCGCGTCGGCGGCCTGTTGGAGCACGCCGTTCAGCGACTTGTTGTCGATGGCCGCGATGATCAGTGCATCGACGCCCTGCTTGATCAGGCTCTCGATCTGTGAGACCTGGGTTTTCGGGTGGTCCTCACCGTAGACCAGCTTGGTCTTGTACCCCTTGGCCTGCAGGTCCTTGACGACGCTCTTGCCGTCGGTGAGCCAGCGCTCGGAGGCCTGGGTCGGCATCGCGATGCCGATGGTGTCGCCCTTGGAGCTGCCCGCGGAGCTGCCCCCCATGTTCTGGCCGCAGGCGGACACGGTGAGGGCGAGGGAGGCGGCTCCGGCGATCGCGGCGAGGGCGGCTCTTCGGTTGTGCATGGTGGCCGTTCCTTGTTCTTCTCGTCGTTGAGGGGATGACGGCATATCAGATGTCGGCGGAGAAGCGGCGGAGCGGGCCGGGCAGTCGGCGAGCGGGTCGAGCGCGATTCGGTCGCGCCGTACCCGCTCCCTGCGGTGTCCGGGGTCGGATCCCGCAGGGGGGGTGCCGTACGAGTAGATCCCGGGCGCCCTGGACAGACCGAACCTCGGGCAGCACGGTGCGCTGCGGCGGACCCGTTCGGCGGCCCCGTGGATCCGCACGTGGCCGCCGAGGTCGTCGGGGATCTTGGCGCACACGTTTCAAGAGCAGTGAACAGCCGGCGGATCTCGCTGAAACGGCTGAGGGCCAGGCCGCCGCCCGGCAGGTTGCTCGAGTCTGTGCTCTGGCGCCTCGGTGTCCCGCATGTCGCCGATCAGTGCGTCGGTGCGGCCCTGCATCCGGGTCTCGCCGGCTCTCGTGATCCCTTTGCCGGTGTGCACCCGTGACATACGTCAGGCAGCGCCACGGCGTTCCGGCCACGGATGTGCTGATTCCGGTGGAGCGCAAGGCACTTGCCTTTCAACCGTTCGACATATCGTCACGTGATCGGAATGCTGGCGCGACTTTAAGAGGGGGTGTGCGGGGTGTCAACTGGCCGAACAGAAACGGTTTTAGAACGTGTTGGAGATCGCTTTCGGTCTCCACGGAATTTTCATGGAAGCCGACGGAGTACGCGACGCCGGTCGCCCTGCAGAACGGATTCGGCACACAGGGGGACAGAAAATCGCCGCGAACAGGCGAGAGCTGCACAGGGGTGTTTTCCGGCTCAAGGCTGCCGCGCCCGGCGTTTACCCAGCTCAGGGCCTTATCCAGGGAAAACTCCTCAAGCGGGCGTCGCAGGTTCGAATCCTGCCGGGGGCACCACGCGTTACGCCGCTGACCTGGGTTCCACTCACCAGGGAGGCGCTCTGTTCGGCCTCGGACTCCTCGTCCGGGGCCGTGCGCGTGAGCGGACGGGAGTTGATCTCCCGGATACCGCCCGACGGATCAGCATCATCCGGCTCGGATTCCGGGCCGGGCTTCTCCTCGCCGTCGGGCTCAGGCCGTTCTCGCGAGGAAGACCCCGCCGGTCTCCACCGAGGCGCTCTCCCGTTCCTCTCGGTCCTTGTCCTTCCGGAGGCGGTGGCGTCGCTGGGGCTGGACCGTGTCGGAGGCCGGCGCGGGGCCGGACCGACGATGGCGGTAGGGCTCCGTCTCGGCGACGGCAGCTTTCATCGCCTTGCGGCGGGCACGGCGCTCGCGGCCCTCCAGGGGATCCGGGCAAGGTCCTCGATCGCCTTGCGCCGCGCGGCGTCGCCCTCGGCGATCTCGACGTGGGCCTCGGCGATGGCGGCGGCGGTGGTCTCGAACATCTCCGACGGGTGACCCGGAGGCGGTCGAGCCGGTAGTGCCCCGAACTGGTCCCTCTTGGAGTACCGGAACCCGAGGGGGAAGGCGGGTGCCGCACACGATCAGCCCGTGAAAGTGCGCGGCAGAGCATGTCGCCGTATCCCTGCTGCCAGGTCTGCCGGTCAGGGTCTGCTGGTCAGGTCTTCTGACGTGACGTCATGGTTCGCTGGATCAGGATGAAGGCGCACAGCAGCACACCGGTGGCTATCTTCGTCCACCAGGAGCTGAGCGTGCCCTCGAACGTGATCATGCTCTTGATCAGGCCGAGCACCAGCACACCGAAGAGTGTGCCCAGCACATAACCGGAACCGCCGGTCAGCAGGGTGCCGCCGATGACCACCGCGGCGATGGCGTCGAGCTCCATGCCGACGGCGTGCAGCGGATCGCCCGACTGGATGTACAGCATGAACAGCAGACCGGCCAGGGCGGAGCAGAAGCCGCTCACCGTGTAGACGGCGATCTTCGTGCGGCCCAGCGGAAGACCCATGAGCAGCGCCGACTGCTCGTTGCCGCCGATGGCGTACACACGGCGTCCGAAGCGGGTGTAGTGGAGGACGTAGCAGGCGACGCCGAGGACGACCAGGGCCACGACGGCGCCGATCGACAGTTCGCCCGCGCCCAGCGACACCCGCGTCTCGGCCAGGCTGCTCACCGAGGCGTCGCTGATGGAGATCGACTCCTTGCTGATGACCAGGCACAGTCCGCGGAAGAGGAAGAGCCCGGCGAGGGTGACGATGAACGGCTGGATCTCGAAGTTGTGGATCACGTAGCCCATCAGGAAACCGCCGAAGGCTCCCAAGCCCAGCGCGAGGGGGACCACCAGCACCAGCGGCAACCCCTGACGTTCCACCAGCCACGCCGTGAACATGGTGGTGAAGCCGATCATCGAGCCCACGGACAGGTCGATGCCGCCGGACATGATGACGAAGGTGGCACCGATGGCGGCGACCAGCAGATAGCTGTTGTCGATGAACAGGTTGAGGAACACCTGGGGTTCGGCGAACCCGTAGTTCTGGTACCGGCCGAGGCCGCCGATGTACATGGCGATGAACAGGGTGGCCGTCACCAGGACGGGCAGACGCCGGTCGCCGAGCAGACGCGCGGCACGGGAGGCGATGCCGCTCTTGGCTGCCTCGGTGGTCTGGGCGGTCGCGCTCATCGCGACACCTCCATCTTCGGGGCGGCGTCCCGGCGCAGAGCCTTGAGGCCCTTCGCGCCGAAGATCTTGGCTCGGAACTTCGGGGACTGCAGCAGGCAGACGACGATGACGACGGCGGCCTTGAAGACCAGGTTGGTCTGGGTCGGCACGCCGATGGTGTAGATCGTGGTGGTCAGGGTCTGGATGACGAGGGCGCCGATCACCGTGCCGCCGATGGAGAACCGGCCGCCGACCAGCGAGGTGCCGCCGATCACCACGGCGAGGATCGCGTCGAGTTCGATCCACAGACCGGCGTTGTTGCCGTCCGCGGCCGAGGTGTTGGAGCTGATCATCAGCCCCGCGATCCCCGCGCACAGCGCGCAGAACATGTAGACCATGATCTTGATGCGCGTGGACCTGATGCCGACCAGGCGGCTGGCCTCGGCGTTGCCGCCGACCGACTCGACCAGCAGGCCGAGCGCCGTGCGGCGGGTCAGCACCACGGTGACGGCCACAACCGCGGCCACCACGAAGAGGGAGAACGGCAGTGTCAGCCAGTAGCCGCCGCCGATCAGCTGGTAAGGGTCGCTGTTGACGGTGATGATCTGGCCGTCGGTGATCAGCTGGGCGACACCGCGCCCGGCGACCATGATGATCAGCGTGGCGATGATCGGCTGGATGCCCCTCCTGGCGACCAGGAAGCCGTTCCACAGGCCGCAGACGACCGCGGCGACCAGGCCCAGCGCCACGGCGACCAGCACCCCGGAAACGGAGTTCTGGTCTGCTTCGCCGTTGATGTACCAGCACGACAGGGCCCCGGTGATGGCGACCACGGCGCCGACGGAGAGGTCGATGCCGCCGGTGGCGATGACCAGGGTCATGCCGACCGCCACCAGGATCAGTGGTGAGCCGAACAGCACGATGGAGACGAGGCTGCCGTAGAGGTGGCCGTCCGCCATCCGGATCGAGAAGAAGCCGGGTGTGAAGGGGACGTTGACGAGCAGCAGCACGACCAGGACCGCGACCGGCCAGAACAGGTGGTGGCGCGTCAGTGCTCGCCATCGGGAAGGGGTGGTCACTGGTGCTCTCCGCTCGCGATGGTCTCGAGGATCTGGCTGGTGGTGATCTCGGGCCCGTTGGTGAGCCGCGCCACCAGCCGGCGGTCGCGCAGCACCCCGATGGTGTGGCTGAGCCGGAGGACCTCCTCCAGTTCGGCCGCGATGTACAGCACGGACATGCCGTCCTCGGAGAGGGACACCACCAGTTTCTGGATCTCCGCCTTCGCGCCGACGTCGATGCCGCGCGTGGGCTCGTCCAGGATCAGCAGCTTCGGCTGGGTGATCAGCCAGCGGGCGAGCAGCACCTTCTGCTGGTTGCCGCCGCTGAGCTGCCCTACCCGGGCCTCCGGGTCGGCGGGGCGGATGTCCAGGGCCTGGATGTACTTGGCGACGAGTTCGTCGCGCTGGGCGGCCGGTATGGGCCGGGTCCAGCCGCGGGCCGCCTGGAGGGCGAGGATGATGTTCTCGCGCACGGTCAGATCGGGGACCAGCCCCTCGCTCTTGCGGTTCTCCGAGCAGAACGCGACCCCGGCGCCGATGGCGTCGTTCGGGGCGTTCATCGGGACCTGCTTGCCGCTGATGGACACCTTGCCGGTGTCCGGCTGGTCGGCGCCGAACAGCAGCCGGGCGAGCTCGGTGCGGCCGGATCCCAGCAGGCCGGCGAGTCCGAGCACCTCACCCTTCTTGATCTCCAGGTCGAAGGGGGCGATCCCGCCGCTGCGGCCGAGCCCCTCGGCCTTGACCAGCGTCTCGCCGACATCGGAGTGCATCTGGTGCTCGTGCAGCCCCTCGAGCTGGTCCAGGGCCTTGCCGATCATCAGCTCGATCAGTCCGACCTGGTCGAGGTCACGGACCATGTGCTCGCCGACCAGGGTGCCGTTGCGCAGGATGGTCATCCGGTCGCAGATCTCGTAGATCTGGTCGAGGAAGTGCGACACGAACAGGATCGCGACGCCCTCGTCCCTCAGCTGCCGCATCAGACGGAAGAGTTCGAGGACCTCGTCGCGGTCGAGGCTGGAGGTCGGCTCGTCGAGGACCAGCACCTTGGTGCCGGATCCCTCGCCGTCGCGGTCTCCGGAGCCCACCGACCGTACGATCGCGACCAGTTGCTGCACGGCCAGCGGGTACGAGGACAGCGGCGCGGTGACGTCGATGTCGAGCCCGAGCCGGTCGACCAGCTCCGCCGCCTCCTTGCGCATCCGCTTCCACTGGATGCGGCCCGCGCGGGTGGGTTCGCGTCCGATGAAAATGTTCTCCGCCACCGACAGGTTGGGGCAGAGGTTGACCTCCTGATAGACGGTGCTGATACCGGCCTGCTGTGCCTGCAGCGGGCTGCCGAACCGTACGGACGTGCCGTCGAGGGTGATCGTGCCGCCGTCCAGGGAGTAGACGCCCGTCAGCACCTTGATCATCGTGGACTTTCCGGCGCCGTTCTCGCCCATCAGGGCGTGTATCTCGCCCGGGAAGAGCCGGAAGTCGACACCCGACAGAGCCCTTACCCCCGGAAATTCCTTGACTATGCCCGTCATCTCCAGGACGGGCCGCGGCTCTGCCATGGCAGCGCTCCTCATGCAAAGGGTTCAGGTCGGCAGGGAGCCTCGCGACCGAGGGATCTCGGTCGGCCGGAGGCTCCCTGCCGGCGGGGACGGTCGGTCAGTACTTGCGAGTGGGGAGCGCGGCCTTGGCCTGGTCCTGCGTGAAGTCGCCCTCCTTGGTCTTGATCCACCGCTCGACCTTCTCGCCGTCGTGGACCTTCTTCACGATCTCCATCAGCTGGGGGCCGAGCAGCGGGTTGCACTCGACGATGCCGTTGATCTTGCCTTCGGACATGGCGACGAAGCCGTCCTTCACACCGTCGATCGAGACGATGAGGATGTCCTTGCCGGGCTTCTTGCCGGCCGCCTCGATGGCCTGGATGGCACCGATGGCCATGTCGTCGTTGTGCGCGAAGAGCACGTTGATGTCCGGGTTGGACTGCAGGAAGGCCGCCATGACCTGCTTGCCGCCGGCGCGGGTGAAGTCACCGGTCTGGCTGATGACGATCTTCCAGTCGGCCTTGTGCTCCGCGTCCATGACCTCCTTGAAGCCCTTGGCACGCTCGATCGCCGGGGCGGCACCGGTGGTGCCCTCCAACTGCGCTATCTTCACCGCGCCCTTGTGGCCGGCCGTCGCCAGGACCTTCTCCAGCATGCGGGCGGCGCGCCGGCCCTCGTCCGTGAAGTCGGAGCCGACCAGGGTCACGTACAGGGACTGGTCGGACGTCTCCACGGAGCGGTCGGTGAGGACCACGGGGATCTTCGCGGCCTTGGCCTCCTTGAGCACCGCGTCCCAGCCGGTGACGACCACCGGCGAGAAGGCGATGACGTCGACCTTCTGCGCGATGTAGCTGCGGATCGCGGAGATCTGGTTCTCCTGCTTCTGCTGGGCGTCGGAGAACTTGAGGGTGTAGCCCGCCCCCTTCGCGGCCGACTTCACCGAGTCGCTGTTGGCGCTCCGCCAGCCGCTCTCCGAGCCGACCTGGGAGAAGCCGAGGGAGATCGCCTTGCTGCCGCCACCGGAGGAGCCGGACGAGCTGCCGTCCTCCTTGGCACAGGCCGCGAGTCCGGTCGCAGCCGCCACACCGACCGCCGCGGTAAGGAAGTTCCTTCTGTTCAGCATGTTTCTACTCCTTCGTAGAGCCGGCCCGGGGATGGGGCTCGGTTGCGTGAGGTCGCTTCTGACGTTCCGTCGGGAACCGGGGAAGCGATGTTGTTCTGTGGACCGGCCAACGTTCGAGATACCGAACATACGTGGGCGGTGCCGTCCGAGGGTGGTCATGGCGGGATGGGCTTCCCCCGGGGAGCGGTGGGGAGAGGAGGACGGCTCCGTTTCCCCACCGCGGAGAGGTCCTGTCGGATGGTACTCAGCGGAGGGGCGGAGAACTCGGGCCCCGGGACGCAGGGGAACCCGACCGCCGCGATGCCGTGGGGGGTACGGGCGCCGCCTTCGCCCAGCGTCCGCGACAACCTGCGCCATCCGGTCGTCGGCCGGTCAAGACCGCGGTCGGACTCCGGCCCGCCTGCCGGAGCAGTTCCCGGCCCGCACGGTGACCCGGTCCTCGGCTTCCAGCCACTTGCCGCAACCCGCAGGATGCCAGATGACGCGATGACCGGCCGCCAGGAGATGCCTGGCCACCGGCCCGGCACCGAGGCGCCGGGCCGCCTTGACGCCGGGGCGCCTCCCGGACGCGGCCGCCGCCGACCGTCGCCACCGGGAAGGGGTACCGGAGTTCCGCCGGCGCGGCGGAAGGGCCGTGGAGGGTGGTGTCCGAGGCGGCTCCTCGGGTCCGATCGCGCCGGGTGGCGAGGGCCCGCCCGGAGGAATCGCGGCGATGACCGCGTTCCTCGATCGCATGCATCGCCTTGGCTCGCGCCTCGTTCCGCACGGTGCGGCGGCTCCCCGGCATACGCGAGATGACCTGGTGCGACACGCCTGCCGACTGTGAGACGTCAGCCATGACGGGCGGCCGCCGTGATGGTTGCGCCATGGCCACGCCTCCTTGGCGGCTGTCCGGTGGCAGGTCTGGAACAGGTTGGCAATCCGTCCGGGAGGTGTTGCTGTGCGCCGAGTGTGCCACAGCTGTATCCCCCTGAAGCGGTCGGTGATTGCGGAGGCCATAGTGAGCGCCAACCGTTCCCGCCGGTCAAGGGGTTGCGCGAGAAGCGAGCCATCACGTTTGGGTAACGCGGGGTGGCGGGCGGGGCGGACGGCCCGCACGATCGCCCGGCGCAGAATCGTGTTCTCGGCAGAGGGATTGACGCTCGGCGGCCGTGGCCATATTTTCGATCCTTGCACGAAGAGTCGAACTCCGTACGAAATATCGGACAATTGGCTGGGACGTGGCACCCGTCATGGCACGGTGTGAACACCTGGGGCGCTGAGGTGGTGAGCGCAGGTCACGGCTGTGAGGGGGTTGTCGGCCACGTACAGACCACCGACACCGCCGTCGGCGTCGGCGAGCTCGGACCACGAGGAGGGACTGCGGTTCGTGGGGACCTGGTGGAGGCTCGGGCCGACGCCGTCTGTCTTGGTGATCGGGTGATGCGTTGGAGGGTGCGGAAGGCGTGCGCGACGGAGACGAGGATGACGTGGTGCCCATCCCTCCTGGTGCGGCCTTCGAAGTGGGCCGGGCCCAGGGCCTGCTTCATCTCGGCGTGGTCGACTCCGCCCGCGGTGAGAAGGGTGGCCGTGCCGTAGCGACCGTAGGTGATGGCGTTGGTCGCCAACTCCGGTCGGCGCGGGCCTGCTCCAGCCGGTCCTGAAGGATGTGCAGGCGGCGGGTCTTGGCATGCCACTCCCGCCGGGAGCGGTAGCCGCCGGGCGCGCGCTTGTTGCCCTTCTCCCGCAAGGGCAGGGACAGCCGGTGCCTGATCGTGCCGATACCGGCTTCCAGGCTCTGGATGTGGGCGAGCTGGCACCGGCGGGACAGGGCCCACTGGTCGTGGCTGGCCTTGGTGATGGCGCCCGCCCAGCGTGAGGAGGACAGGGGTGTCAGTTCCCGCTTGGCAGAGCACCTGGCCACGACCGTCAGCACTCACCCATACACGCCGGAACACACTCGTACGCAGTCAAACCTCAGCAGTTCCCAACCCGTGGCTGTCGGCCCGGCAACCCCCTGCCGGGCCGACAGCTGTTCCGGCACACCCGCGGCCTCCCGGCACACCAGCGGCTTCCCTGCACGGCTGGTGTACGGCCGTCGGGGCCAGCTGCGACGCCCTCCTGGCACCGACCGGCCGACCTGACGGCACGCGTACTGCTGCCCGCCCACGGGCCGATTCCCGCCGACCACACGGCGGTGTTCGCCACGGCCCTGGGTGGCCACGCTGCTGCGGACGCGGCTTCGCCGAGGAGAGAAGGTGTGACGAGACGCCCGCGCGTCACTCCGGCCACTCGCCGACTCCCCCGGATAACGTCCGGGGCCGTTGCGTGAGCTGACGGGTCGCCGGGCCCCGAGGTTTCTCCCCGCAGATCGGCACCGTCCGGCCGGGACTCGGGGCCGGGCTCCTCCCCGTCGTAGGGCCCGGGCTCCACTTCGGGCGGTGTTCTCGGAGGTGACGCGGGCTCGTGTACGTATCGGCCGTGACGGCGATCGTTCACGGCATCCGATGGTGCGACCCCGCGCGAGCGGCCGGTCCCGACCGCGGTCGCCGCTCGGCGGGATCAGCCCGATCGACGGGGCCTCGGTCGGTCGGTTATCCGGTGACCTGCGTCGCCTCGGGGTTGCCGTAGTAGGCGTCGGGGCCGTGTTTGCGGGTGTAGTGGCGTTCCAGGAGGTGTGGGGGCGGTGGCGGGCCCGTGGGGGACAGGGCGAAGGTGTGCAGCGCCATGTCGGCGACGGCTTCGCAGATGATGGAGTGTTCGAGGGACTTGCGGGCGGTGGCGCCCCAGGTGAAGGGGCCGTGGCCCGCGACGAGGGCGCCGGGGACTTCGGTTGCTTTCTGGTCGTCCGCGTTCAGCAGGTCCACGATGACGCGGCCGGTGTTGTACTCGTAGTCCTTCGCGCACTGTTCGGCGGTGAGGTCGGGGGTGCAGGGGACGGGGCCGTTGAAGGTGTCGGCGTGGGTGGTGCCCAGGACGGGTATCTCGCGGCGGGCCTGGGCGAAGGCCACGGCGTGCGTGGAGTGGGTGTGGGTGACGCCGCCGATGGAGGGGAAGGCGAGGTAGAGGCAGCGGTGGGTCTCGGTGTCGGTGGAGGGCCGCAGGTCGCCGTCGACGACGGCGCCGTCGGACAGCCGCACCGTCACCAGATGCCCGAGGGCGAGGCTCTCGTACGGGATCCCGGAGGGTTTGATGACGAAGACGCCGGCCTCCCGGTCGATGCCGCTCACATTGCCCCAGGTCAGGGTGGCGAGGCCGGCCTGGGGGATGGCCAGGTTGGCGTTCAGGACCTCTTCCCGCAGGCCGTCGCGGACGGTGACGGTCATCGGTTGTCTCCTCGAGTGCTGGTCATGGGCGTCACAGGGCCTGGGCGAGGCGGTGGTAGGCGGCGTTCCAGCGGATCTCCTTGGCGAGCTGTCCGGACGTGGTGTGCTCGTCGATGGTGAGCAGTTCGACGCCGGTCATCGCCGCGAAGTCGGTGAGGGTCTCGGTGTCCACGGCGGAGCTGAGGACGGTGTGGTGGGGCGCGCCGGACAGGAGCCAGCCTTCGGCGGACTCGGCGAGTGAGGGGCGGGGTTCCCAGACGGCGCGGGCGACGGGCAGGCGGTGCAGTGTTTCGTTGGGGGCGACGACGTCGACGGTGTTGGCGGTGAGGCGGAAGCGGTCGCCGAGGTCGGCGAGGCCGACGACCAGGGCGGGGCCGGGGGCGGCGTCGAAGACGAGGCGGACGGGGTCCTCGCGGCCGCCGATGGAGAGGGGGTGGATCTCGCAGCTGGGGCGGTTCGCGGCGATGGTGGGGCAGACCTCGAGCATGTGGGCGCCGAGGATGCGGGGGGTGCCGGGGCCGAGGTGGTAGGTGTAGTCCTCCATGAAGCTGGTGCCGCCGGGCTGTCCTTGGCCCATGACCTTCATGGTGCGCAGGAGTGCGGAGGTCTTCCAGTCGCCTTCGCCGCCGAATCCGTAGCCGTCGGCCATGAGGCGCTGGACGGCCAGGCCGGGCAGTTGGCGCAGCCCGCCGAGGTCCTCGAAGTTGGTGGTGAAGGCGGTGAAGCCGCCGTCGGTGAGGAAGGTGCGCAGGCCCAGTTCGAGGCGGGCCGAGTACAGCAGCGAGTCGTGGCGGATGCCGCCGGGGCGCAGGGCCTCGACGATGTCGTAGGACTCGGCGTACTCGGCGGCGAGTTCGGCGGTGTCCTTGTCCGGGACGGCGTCGACGACGGCGACGAGGTCGTTGACGGCGTAGGTGTTGACGGAGTAGCCGAACCGCATCTGGGCTTCGACCTTGTCGCCCTCGGTGACGGCGACGTCGCGCATGTTGTCGCCGAAGCGCGCCAGGCGCAGGGTGCGTGCCGCCTGACGGCCGGCGGCGGCCCGGGACCAGGCGGCGACGCGGCCCACGACGCGGGGGTCGGTGGCGTGACCGGCGACGATCTTGCGGTTGACGCCGATGCGCGCCTCGATGTGCGCGAACTCGCGGTCGCCGTGGGCGGCCTGGTTGAGGTTCATGAAGTCCATGTCGATGCTCGACCAGGGCAGCGACAGGTTGTACTGGGTGTGCAGGTGGAGCACCGGCCGGTCCAGTGCGCTGAGTCCGGCGATCCACATCTTGGCCGGTGAGAAGGTGTGCATCCACACCATGACGCCCACGCAGGCGTCGGAGGCGTTGGCTTCCAGGCACAGCCGGCGGATCGATTCGGCGTCGGTGAGGACCGGCTTCCACACGATGCGCAGGGGTATGCGGGGGGCGGCGTCGAGCATTTCGGCGATCTGCCGGGACTGGTGGGCGACCTGGCGCAGGGTGTCCTCGCCGTACATTCCCTGGCTGCCGGTGAGGAACCAGATCTCCTGGTCGGCGTAGGTCGGGGCGGGTGTCGTCATGACGGAGCCTTTCGGGTCGAGCGGTGCGGGCCGGGGGTGGGTGGGGTGCGGGCCGGGGGTGGGTGGGGTGCGGGCCGCTCAGGCGGACACTTCGGCGCGCAGGCGGCGCAGCCGGTGCATGACGTCGTTGGCGCCGCGGCCGAAGTGGTCGTGCAGGAGCCGGTACTCGGCGTAGAGGCGTTCGTAGGCGGCGGCGCGTTCGGGGTCGGGCTGGTAGACCCCGCGCTGCGACTTGCCCATGGCCTGCGCCGCGGCCCGGATGTCGGCGTACGCCCCGGCGGCGACCGCGGCGTGCATCGCGGCGCCCAGCGCCGGGCCCTGGGTGGAGCCGATGACGCCCAGCGGACGGCCGGTGACGTCGGCGTAGATCTGCATGAGCAGGGCGTTCTTGGTGAGGCCGCCCGCGATGATGAGCTCCCGCACCGGCACCCCGGCCGTCTCGAAGGCGTCGATGATGGTGCGGGTGCCGAAGGCGGTCGCCTCCAGGAGCGCGCGGTAGACGTCCTCCGGCCGGGTGGACAGCGTCAGGCCGACCAGTACGCCGCTGAGGTCATGGTCGACCAGGACGGAACGGTTGCCGCTGTGCCAGTCCAGCGCGATCAGCCCGTGCTCGCCGACCTTCTGTCCGGCCGCGAGGGCGGTGAGGTGCTCGTGCGGGTCACGGCCCAGCGCGGCGGCCTCCTCGGCGTACGACGCGGGGAACCCGGTGCGGATGAACCAGCCGAAGATGTCGCCGACGCCGCTCTGTCCGGCCTCGTACCCCCACAGGCCCGGCAGGATGCCGCCGTCCACGACGCCGCACATGCCCGGCACCACGGCCTGCTGGTCGGAGCTCATCACATGGCAGGTGGAGGTGCCCATGATGGCGACCATCTGGCCCGGCTCCACCGCTGCCGCCGCGGGCGCCGTCACATGGGCGTCGACGTTGCCGACGCAGACCGTGATGCCCTCCGGCAGTCCCGTCCAGGCCGCGGCCTCGGCCGTCAGCAGCCCGGCCGGGGCGCCCAGTTCACCGATCGGCTGGTCCAGCTTGTCGGCCACGAAGCCGGCGAAGTCCGGGTGCAGGGCCGCGAGATGGCCGGGGGAGGGGTACACGCCGTCCTGGTACTGGCCCTTGTAACCCGCGGTACAGGCGTTGCGGACATACGCCCCGCACAACTGCCACACGATCCAGTCCGCAGCCTCCACCCACCGCTCCGTGCGCCGGTAGACCTCCGGGTCCTCCTCCAGCACCTGCAGCGCCTTGGCGAACTCCCACTCCGAGGAGATCTTCCCGCCGTACCGCGCCAGCCACGGCTCGCCCCGCTCCGCGGCGAGGGCGTTGATCCGGTCCGCCTGGTCCTGCGCGGCATGATGCCGCCACAGCTTGATGTAGGCGTGCGGACGGCCCACGAATTCAGGCAGTTCACACAACGGCGTGCCGTCCGCCAGGACCGGCAGCACCGTGCACGCGGTGAAGTCCGTCCCGATGCCGATCACCTGCTCCGGCCGCACCCCGGCCCGGGCGAGGGCCTCGGGGACCGCGAGGCGCAGGACATCCACGTAGTCCGACGGCACCTGCAACGCCCAGTCCGGCGGCAGAACCGTGCCATCGGGCAACGCCCGGTCCAGGACCGCATGCGAGTACGCGTGCTCCGCCGCCCCCAACTCCGCACCGTCCCGCACCCGGACCACCACGGCCCGCCCGGACAACGTCCCGAAGTCGACCCCGACGACGCAGGGTTCCGGTCTCCCGGCTGCCTCATGCTCGGCTTTCACAGCCAGCCCTCCCTCACGGATTGTTCGATATATCGATCTTCGTTCGATATTCTGCCGATGCTACTGGGTCACCGGCCCGCGCGCCATGGCCTCGCCCACGACAGCTCGCCGGGGTATCCAGCGCCCGGATCGACGGAACCGCCCTACGTCCCGGCTCCGGATCCTGCCGAAGTGGCGGCGTGTGGTCGGCACGCCGATCAGGCTCGGGGCCGGGCCGCTGAGGCCCGCACCACCAAACTGGGCTGGATGATGACGTGCGGCGTCTCGGCAGGTGCCGGGAGCGCCGAGACGGGACCGTCGATGATCTCGATCAGCGCACGGAGGGCGCGTCGGCCGAGCTCGTCGAAGTCCTGACGGACGGTGGTCAGCGGCGGGCCGAAGTACTCCGCCTCGGGGATGTCGTCGAAGCCGATGACGCTGATGTCCTCAGGCACCCGGCGCCCGGCCTGCTGCAGGGCCCGCAGCAGGCCGAGTGCCATGTGGTCGTTGGCGCAGAACACCGCGGTGACGTCGGGATTCGCGGCGATCCGCTGACCGCACTCGTATCCGGCGCGGGCAGTCCAGTCGCCACCGGCCAGCGGCTCGACCACGGGTACGCCCCGGTTTTCCAGGGCGCGCCGCCACCCGGCTTCACGCTCCTGCGCGTCGAGCCAGGAACGCGGTCCCACCAGGTGATGCACCGTGCGATGACCGAGGTCCAGCAGATAGGAGGTGGCCTGCTCGGCACCCGTCTCGTTGTCCACGGCGACCGAGGTCAGCACGGTGTGCGTGCCGCAGCCGACCGCGACCAGGGCCACGTCCGCCGGCACGTTCGCCAGCGCCGCGACGGCGGTGGTCTGGGGAGCCACCACGATGATTCCCTCGACGCCCTGGTCCCGAAGCCGGTCCACGGCGTCCAGTACCGACCGCCGGTCGAGCGCCTCAAGAGCGTTCACCGTGACGAAGTACTCGCACTGCCTGGCTGCCCGCTCGATGCCGTAGAGCATCGAAGCCGGGCCGTAGAGCGTGGTGTTGAAGCTGACCACACCCAGGGTGCGGGTGCGGCGGGTCGCCAGGTTGCGGGCGGCGGCGTTGGGGCGGTAGCCCAGTTCGCGGACGGCGGCGAGAACACGGTCCCGGGTGGCGGGCCGCACGTTCGGATGATCGTTGAGTACACGCGAGACGGTCTGGTGCGAGACACCCGCGATCCGGGCCACATCCTCCATCACCGGTGCGCGGCCCCCGTCCATGCTTCACCTCTTCCGATGTGCCGTCACGCTTCGCCGGTCGGGTGCGTTCTCCGGTGGAAGCCTGCACCGCGGAGCATTGTTAGCGCACACATTCGGAGAGGGTCAAGGCTCGCCGAGCCGCATTGGTCGAGCGCTTACCCACCGGCGCGGGCGGGGAACTCGGGGCCTTCGACGCGAGAAGCCACCGCCAAAGAACCGCCGAACACCCACGCTCCGCACGCCGCAGGAAGCGGAACGCGCCGATCTGTTTCCACACTCTTGACTGTTCCACAGTGTTGACCGTCCCGTCATCCCGGCGTAAAAAAGGCAGGGCTACGAGAGCGGGCGATCACCGCGACTGCACCGGGACGGCGTTTCCAGGGCATCTCGTTCGACGACCGGTCGCCGTTCCGGCGGTGAAGCACTCGCACGCGGCTGCGGCGCTCGAACAGAGCAGTCCGTCGGCCGTCCGTACCTGATTCCGTTGAAGCTCTGGATGAGCAGCGTCGTCCCAGGGCCGAAATTGTTAGCGCTAACAATCGCCTGCTGAGAGATGCCGAGGCCGCGCCGAGCGCCGAATCCGTCTCCCGGCGGCAGCTCCTCGGTACGCGTATCACCGCGTACCGCACAACCCTCCCCCCCTTCTCCCTGCGCACGCGGCGCCGGGCCCCAGAAGAACGCAAGACGGAAGAGGTTCACAGTGATGCGTCGACACCTGAGAGGGCTCCTGCTGTCAGCAGGCGCGGTCCTCACCCTGCTCGCCGGCCTCCTGGCCGGGGTGGTCGGAACCGCGGGCACGGCCCAGGCCGCTTCGTCCCTGCCGTGCGACATCTACGCCTCCGCCGGAACGCCGTGCGCCGCAGCTCACAGCACCACACGGGCGCTCTACGCCTCCTACAACGGCTCTCTCTACCAGGTCAAGCGCGCCTCGGACGCCGCGACCGCCAACATCGGCCTGCTCACCGCCGGCGGCTACGCCAACGCCGCGGCGCAGGACTCCTTCTGTTCCGGCACGACCTGCATCATCACCAAGATCTACGACCAGAGCTCGAACCACAACGACCTGACCATCGAAGGGCCCGGCGGCAACGGCGGACAGGATGTCGGCGCGATCGCGAACGCCCTGCCGGTCACGGTCGGCGGCCACAAGGCATACGGCATCTTCGTGTCCGCCGGCGTCGGCTACCGCAACAACAGCACCACCGGAATCGCCACGGGCAGCGCCCCGGAGGGTGCCTACATGGTGACCAGCGGCCACCACGTGAACAACCGGTGCTGCTTCGACTACGGCAACGCCGAGACGTCCGGCCTCGACACCGGCAACGGCCACATGGACGCGATCAACTTCGGCACGGAGTGCTGGTTCACGTGTTCCGGATCCGGCCCCTGGGTCGAGGCGGACCTGGAGAACGGACTGTTCTTCGGAGCGAACGGCCCCCACTCGCCCAACACCGGCATCTCCAGTGAGTACGTCACCGCCATGGAGAAGAACAACGGCACGACGACCTACGCGATCAAGGGCGGCAACGCGCAGTCGGGCTCACTGACCACCTGGTACGACGGTGCCCTTCCCAACCTGGGCGGGTACACCCCCATGCACCTGGAGGGCGCCATCGTCCTCGGCACCGGCGGTGACGACAGCAACGGCTCCGACGGCTCCTTCTTCGAAGGCGTCATGACCTCCGGCTACCCGACCAACGCCGCCGACAACGCCGTGCAGGCCAACATCACCTCCGTCGGCTACACGACCCCGGCCGTCACCTTCCCCGTCGCCGGCACCGCCTACCGCCTGACCAACGTCAACAGCGGCAAGGTCCTCGACGCGGTGAACTGCGGGACAGCCAACGGAACCGCGATCGACCAGTGGTCCTCGCTCGGCAACACCTGCCAGCAGTGGAAGTTCACCAGCGCGGGCAACGGTCACTACACCATCACCAACGTCAACAGCGGCACCGTTCTCGACTCCGTGAACTGCGGACAGAACAACGGCACAGCCCTGAACCTGTGGGCCGCGCTGGGCAATCTCTGCCAGGAGTGGGACGTCACCCCTGTCGGCAGCCACTACACCATCACCAACGTCAACAGCGGCATAGCGGTAGACGTGAAGGACTGCGGAACCGCCAACGGGACAGTGGTCCGCCAGTGGCAGCAGCTCGACAACAGCTGCCAGCAGTGGGACATCGCACCCTGACGGAAGCGACTGTGTCCGTGATGGCCTGCCGACCTCATGTCGGCAGGCCACCGTCGCAGTGATCGAGTGACAGCCAGGCAGACCGTTCGCCCTGTCGGACAGTCTGCGAAGTCCTGGACGGCGTAAGGCGCATCCCCCTTGGCACGCCATCGAACATCCAACGGCCGGTGGGGCGCCGCTCATGCGAACGGAACGTTCTCCGAGCGGTGCGAGGGGGAGATCAGGGCCGCGCCGACCGCCTTGTTGACGGCGTCGATCCGGGACACCGCGCCGAGCTTGGCGAAGACGTTGCGCAGATGGCGCTTGACGGTGGCCTCGGACAGGTCGAGCCGGCCGGCGATCTGGCTGTTGCTGAGGGCTTGGGCGACCATTTCCAGGACCTCGCTCTCGCGCGGGGACAAGGGGTTCTCGGCCCGGTCGTTCAGCGTGGCGGCCGACTGGGCGGAGATGCCGAGCACCACGCAGTCGGCGTGCGCGTGCACGCGGCGGACGGCGCCGACCAGTTCCTCGCGGTCGGCGGTCTTGAGCAGGTATCCGCGGACCCCCGCCTCGGTGAGGCGTCGCACCATCTGCGGCCGGTCGTACATGCTCAGCACGATGATCCGGGTGGCCGGGGAGAGCTCCCGCATCCGGGTCACGGTGTCCTGCGGCTCGCCGCCGGGCAGTTCGATGTCCAGCAGCACGATGGCGGGGCGGTGCTCGCGGATCTGCTCGATCGCCGCCTGGCTGGTGGCGGCCTCGCCGACGACGGTGAGGTCCGGGTAGAACCCGAGGATCTCGCGGATGCCGTCGCGGAACAGGGTGTGGTCGTCCACCAGGACCACGCTGATCGGTGCGCCGGGCGTCGTCACCGCACCTCCTCCCTCAGGGGTACGGCCAGGGTGACGTGGGTTCCGGTGCCGACCTGGCTGCGGATCACGACGGACCCGGACAGCAGCCGGGCGCGTTCGGCCATCGCCATCAGCCCGATGCTCTTCGCGGACGGAAGGGGTTCCCTGTCGAATCCCCGGCCGTCGTCGTCGACCATGGCGCGGACCTCGTCGGCGGAGATGTCCACCTTTATCCGCAGCCGTCGGGGCCGCCCGTGCCGGAGGGCGTTGAGCAGCGCTTCGCGAAGAATGAGAAAGACTTCGTCAAGAATGCCGACGGGCACCGCCGACTCGTCACCCTCCACGTGCACCTGCACGGAGACGCCTTCGCTCTCCAGGTCTTCCAGCGAGTGCAGCAGAGCCTTTTTCAGACTGCCCCGCCGGTCGTTTCCGCGCAGATCCGCACTGATCATGCGCAACTGGTCCATGGAATCGCGTACGGCCTTCTGGGCGGCCTCCGCCTTCACCGTCGCCACGGCGATATCGGAATCGCGGTGCAGATGAAACAGCTCCAAATTACGATAGGCGACCGAAAGCCCGTATCCGATACGGTCGTGGAGTTCCCGCGATATCCTTGTCCGCTCGCTCTCCTGGGCGCGCAGGGTCCACTCCATCAGGAGTGTCCGCAGCCTTTCCGTCAGTTCCCGAAGACGGCGACTGCGGCTTTCCTCCAGAACTCTGACCACCAGCCGAATATCGCTGTTCAACTCCTTGTCCAGCTCCGCCAGCCGTAAAATCGACTGAAGAACAGAACAGCAGCACGCGGAGGACGCCTGAATGAAATCCTCGAGCGCCGGGGGGTCCGTCAGGCCGTCGAAGACCCCCTGCGACGCGGACCGCAGTTTCGGTTCGCCGGCCCTGAGGCTGTCCACCACTTCGGTGACCATCTGGTCCGCCTGCCCCAACAGCCAGGACATCAGGGCGGGTTCGCCCGGCGCGAGCATACCCTGGAGCTCGGCCTCACAGGCGCCCAGAATCTCCCACCGGGCGGTCTCCACGGCCCGCGAGCTGCTCGGGCCTCCCCAGTTTTTCCCAGGTCTTGACACTTCCACTCCCGTCAATTGCAAGCAGGCGTCATAGGGCCGTCCGGCACGCCGATCGGGGGTGCCGCTAGGGGGCTTCAGGGCACGGTAGGGGGTTTCTCCCGCGCAGCGCGTCGCTAGCATACGACACGTATCGAATCGCGGTCTGCGTAATGTCCGAGGAGCTGCATGCCGGTCCCGACCGAAAAAGAAATGGAAAGCTACCTACAGAGCTCGCGGTTCATATGGAGCATGGGCGCGCTGGGGGATCCCTACGCCCTGCTGCTGCGTGGGCAGGCGAATCCCTATCCTCTGTACGAAGAGGTCCGGAAGCGCGGTCCGCTGCACCTGAGCCGGGTGGACACGTGGGTCACCGCCGACCATGCGCTGGGCAACCGGATTCTGCGCGACGGCCGTTTCGGCACGCGTACGGTCGCCGGGGAACGAGTGGCGCCGCAGTTCTCCTCGCTGGACGATTCGTTCCTCAAGCTGGATCCGCCGGACCACACCCGGATGCGCCGGCTGGCCATTCCCCTGTTCAGCCCGCGTCACATGGGAACGTACCGTCCGCATGTGGAAGAGGTCTGCGCGGAACTGCTCGACCGGCTCGATCCGGTTTCCGGATTCGACCTCGTGAAGGATTTCTCCAAGCATCTTCCCATCGCCCTCATCCGGGGTCTGCTGGGAATTCCCGACGAGTACCGCGAGAAGTTCGACCACTGCTGCCACGGGGCGGCGCAGGTGCTGGAGGGGTTCGTCTCGCCCGAGCACCTCGGGGAGCTGCAGCTCACCGTCGACGGCCTGTACGAGGTGTTCGCCGACCTGATGGAGCTGCGCGCCAAGGAGCCGGGCGACGATGTGATCAGCCGGCTCGTCGCGGCCGAACGCGAGGGCGTGCTGACCACGAGCGAGGCCATCGGGATCTGCGGCATCCTCGCCGTGGCGGGTACGGAGACCACCACCAACCTGGTGGCCAACGGCACGATGGCGCTGCTGAACCACCCCGAGCAGTGGGACATGCTGCGCGCGGACCCCGAGCTGGCCTCGGGCGTGGTGGAGGAGACGCTGCGCTGGGACTCCCCCGCGCAACTGGCGACCCGGGTCGCCCACGAGGACGTGGAGCTGGCCGGGCACACCCTGCCCGCCGGGTCGCTGGTGGCGGTTCTGCTGGGCGCCGCCAACCGGGACCCGGAGGTCTTCCCCGACCCCGACCGCTTCGACATCACCCGCAACACCAAGACCGAGCACCTGTCGTTCTCCGGCGGTCCGCACTACTGCCTGGGAGCGCCGCTGGCCCGTATGGAGGCCGCCGCCGCGTTCCGGGCGCTGGCGGCCCGGCTGCCGGACCTGCGGCAGACCGGTCCGGAGGAGCGCTGGATGTCGGCATCGGCCCGGGGACTGCGGCAGTTCCCGGTCGCCGCGGGCTGACCGGACACCCCGCACCCCGTGATGCTGCGTACCGCCCGGCACGCAGCATCACGGACGCCGCAGGCCGCCTGGCCCCGAGCACGAAGCCGCCCTGGCCCCGAGCACGAAAGAGCGCAGCGCATGGGATCGTCTGAGAGCACTGTCACGGCTGACCACGGCCGGCCCCGGGGGGCGCCGCGGCCGGTCAGCCGCAAGGAGGAGGCACTGTGGCTGCTGGAGCGCCTGGTGCCCGAGGGCAGCGTCAACAACGTGCCCGGTGCGGCCGTCCGGGTCGCGGGGCGGCTGGACGGACAGGTGCTCGGCGACGCGGTACAGGCGATGGCGCGCCGCCACGAAACGCTGCGCACCGTCTTCCGCGTCGAGGCGGGACAGCTCGTCAAGGAACTGCTGCCGGCCGCTGACGCGACGCTGCCGGTGGAGCGCCGCACCGTCGGCCACGAGGACGAACTGCGGTCCTCGATGACCGAGTTCGTGCTCGGGCCGTTCGTGCTGGACGGCGGTCCGCTGCTGCGCGTGGGGCACTTCGAGGCACCGGAGGGCGATGTGCTGTGCCTGGCGGTGCATCACCTGGTCTTCGACTCCATGTCGAGCTCGATCTTCCTGGAGGAGCTGGCCGCCGCCTACGGCATCGCGGCGGACGGCCACGACCTGTCCGCGGCGCCGGTCGAGGTCGTGCCCGCCTGGGTGGAGCCCGAGCCCGCCGAGGCGAGCCTGAAGTTCTGGCAGCGGCACCTGGAGGGCATCGACCCGTACGGCGCCCAACTGCGCGTCGGGGACCGTCCTGTGGACGGCGACTCGCTGGCCGGGGCGACGCGCAGCCATGTGCTGTCGGCGGAGTCGGCGGCGGTGCTGCACGACTGCCAGCGGCAACTGCGGGCGCCGGACGCGGTGGTGCTGCTCGCCGCGTACTACCTGCTGCTGGCGCGGCACGGCGCCGGTCCCGACTTCGCGGTGGGCCTGCCGGTCAACATCCGTGGCCCGCGCACCGAGCGGACCATCGGCTACCACGTCAACATCCTGCCGCTGCGCAACCACGTGGACGACGAACTCGGTTTCCGCGAGTTCGTCCGCGCCACCCGTGACATCTTCCTGGAGGCGGTCGGCCATGCCGACGCGCCCGTGGACGTCCTGGTGCCCGACGCGCCCCGGCTGGACTCCTCATGGCGCTCCTCGCTGTTCCGGCACATCTTCAACTACCTGCCGGGGCGCGACAACCGCGAGATCCTGGTCGGCGGACTGCCGGGCAGGCTGGACGTCGTGGAGACCGGCAGCAGCAAGTTCGACCTGGAGTTCGTGATCTCGCCGGTGCCCGGCAGCTACGAGGTCAAGGCCGTGTACTCCACGGTCGCGCACACCGCGCAGGACGTGGACCTGCTGCTGCACCGCTACGACGCGCTGCTCGCCGAACTGGGCCGGGATCCCGGCCGGCGGCTCGCCGACATCACCGCGTGGTGCGCAACCGACCAAGCGACCGTGGACGGCGCGCACGCCCCTCGCCAGCACGGAACCCCACGCACCTTGCCCGCGATCGTCGCCGCCCGGGCCACGGCCACCCCGGACGCGGTGGCCGTCGAGGAGGACGGCCGGACCGTGACGTACGCGGCGCTGTGGCGCGCCGCCCGGGCCACGGCCGCCGTGCTGCGTGAGCACGGGGTCGCCCCCGGCGACACCGTGGGCGTGTCGGCGGTGGCGGGGTCGGCCGGGCTGACGGCGGTCCTGGGCGTGTGGCTCGCGGGCGCGGCCTGCGGCGCCACCCAGGCGGGCGACGGCGACGCCGCGCTGGTCCTGCCGGACGGCATGCGCCTGACACCGGCCGGGCCGGTCCCGGACATGAACGACGGTGCCGACGCCGGTACTGGTGACGGTGAAGACGGGTACGACCCCGCCGCTGCGGCCTGGCGGCGCACGGACGGTGTGGTCAGCCACGCCGATCTCGGCGCGCTGCTGGCGGACGCGGCCCGCGGGCTGGAGGCTCAGGCAGGCGGCCCCGTGGACGCCGTCTGGCAGGGCGCGCCCGAAGACCCCGCGGCGGTGGTGGAGATGTGGCTGCCACTGGCCACCGGCGGACGGGTGATCGTCGCCACCGGGTACGACGGCACTCTGGACGACCTGCTGGAGCGGCACCCCCATGCCGCGCTGCGGGCCGCGCCCGCCACCTGGTGGGATCTGCTGGCCCGAGGCGGCCCGGTGACCCGGCCCGCCCTGCTGACCGAACCGCCGCCGGCGGGTCTGGCGCGCCGGCTGACCGCCCTCGGGGCCCGTCCGTACCTGCTGCGCGTGGACGACAGCGGTGTGTGGGGCGCGGCGACGCCGGTGGATCCGGACGGCCGACGGCTGGACGAGGTGCGTCCCGCGCCGGGTGTACGGGTCTACGTCACCGGGCCCGGCGGACGTGAACTGCCTCTCGGCGTGACCGGTGAGCTGCGGGTGTCCCGGAGCGGGCGCGACGCGGTGGACACCGGTCTGCTGGGCCGGTGGACCGCCGACGGCACGGTCGAGGTGCTGGGCGCCACCGCGCGCCGCCTTTACCGGCTCGGCGGCTGGGTCGAACCCGAGCGCGCCGAGAGTGTCCTGTGCGAGCACCCGGCGGTCGCCCAGGCCGCGTTGGTGCAGACACCCGGCGACGAGCCCGCGCTGGTGGCCCTGGTCCGCCCGGCACCCGGCCCGGACGAGCCGCCGAGCCCCGAGGCGGTACGCGAACACGCGGCGCTCCGGCTGCCGCGCGCCGCCGTCCCGTCGTTCGTGATGGTGACCGACGCGCTGCCGACGGCCGCCGACGGCACGGTGGACCTCGCGGCGGCCACCGCGCTGGCGACCGAGGCAGCGGCGGCTCGCACGGCGCCGGCCGACGGCGACTGGACGCCACGGCTGGTGGACCTGTGGAACACCCTGACCGGCCGTCAGGACCTGGGCCCGAGCGCCAACTTCTTCGGCAGCGGCGGCCATTCGCTGCTCGCCGCGCAGTTGGTGCAGCAGTTGGAGGAGGACACCGGCATCCGGCTCCGCCTGGCCGACGTCTTCGAGAACCCGACCCCGGCGGGCCTGGCCGTGCGCATGTCCACCCTGGCGGCCGGATCATGAGCGGCCCGGTGACGGTGACGCCCGGCGCGCCCCTGCCCGACCCTGCCTGGAACCCACTCCCCGGGCCCCCGGTCCGGGGCGAGACCATGCACGAGCTGTTCGACTGGTGTGTGCGCCGCTATCCCGACGCGACCGCCGTCGTGGACGGCCCGCGCCGGGTCAGTTACGCCGAACTCGCCGCGGCATCCCACGACTTCGCCGCTGAACTGGCCGAACGGGGCGTCGGTCCCGGCGATCTGGTGCCGGTGCTGATGCCCCGGTCGGCGGAGCTGCTGGCGGTCCTGCTCGCGGTGGTCCGGCGCGGGGCCGCGTACGCGGCGCTCGATCCGCGGTGGCCGAAGGAGCGGATCGGGGCGCTGCTGGAAAGGCTGGCGGCGCCGCTGATGGCCGTGGCCGAGGACGCGTCCTGGCCGGTGCCCGTCTGGCGGGTCGGACAGGCGGACTTCGCCGCTCTGGCGGCCGGCGGGCGGCGGGCGCCGGAGGTGACCGTGCGGGGCGACGACGCGAGCGCCGTGTTCTTCACCTCGGGCACCACCGGCACGCCCAAGGGGGTGCTGACCGCGCACCGCGGCAATGTGCGCCTCTTCGACGAGTGGGCGTTCGCGCCGGTGGGCGGCCGGGCGGTGATGCCGCAGTCGCTGGCGGCCACCTGGGACGCCTTCGGGCTGGACTCCTGGGCGGTGCTGCTGGGCGGCGGAACGGTGCTGGTTCTCTCCGACACCGTCGAACTGGCCCGACGGCTGCGGGAGTTGATCGCCCAGCAGAGCGTGGACACGGTGTTCCTGCCGACGGCCGTCCTGCACATGGTGATCGACACCGACCTGGACGCCTTCACCGGCCTGCGCGTGGTCGGCACCGGCGGCGAACGGCTGTCGCCGGTGCACGCCCGCCGCTTCGTGGAACGGCATCCGGACATCCCGCTGCACAACATGTACGGGCCGGTGGAGTGCACGATCGCCGCCACCGGGCACATCGTCACCCTCGCGGACTGCCAGGACACGGCCGGCGTCCCGCTCGGCCGCCCGTACGGCAACACCGCCGCGTACGTCCTGGACGGCGACGAGCCCTGCGCGGTCGGCGAGACCGGCGAGATCTGCCTGTCCGGCGCGGGCCTGGCCCTGGGCTACCTGGGTGACCCGGAGCTGACGGCCCAGAAGTTCGTCAAGGTCCCGGTCGGCCCCGACGGCGCCCTGCTGACGGTCTACCGCACCGGAGACCTGGGCCACCGGTCGGCCGACGGCCTGCTGCACTTCGACGGCCGCGCCGACCGCCAGGTCAAGATGCGCGGCTACCGCGTGGAGCTGGACGACGTCGAGCGCACCGCCCGGCTGGTGCCCGGGGTCGGCAGTTGCCGGGTGGTCCCGCTGCACGGGCCGGACGGCGCGTGCGAGGACCTGTGCCTGTTCTACGTGGCGACGGCGACCGGCACGGCGGACGACGCGGCGGCGCTCACGGAGCCGGAGCCGGAACACGTGCGGGCCGTGCTCGCCGAGCGGCTGCCGGGGTATCTGCTGCCCGCCCGCGTCCACCGGCTGGCGGCCCTGCCCGTGCTGGAGGACCGCAAGGTGGACGGCCACGCGCTGGCCGAGTTGGCCGAGCGGCTGCGCGCACAGGAGGCGGCGGCCGGCACGGCGCCGCGGGACGGCACGGAGACACGGCTCGCGGCGGTGTTCGGCGAGGTGCTGGGGCTGGAACAGGTGCCGCGCGACACGTCGTTCTTCCTGCTGGGCGGCAACTCGCTGTACGCGGCCCAGCTCTGCCAGTTGGTGGAGCGGGAGTTCGCGGTCGACATCGCGATGGCCCAGGTGTTCGACGCCCCGTCGGTCCGCGCCCTGGCCGAGGTGCTGGACGCCGGCGGCTCCGGCGGTGCCGACGGCTGACGCCCGGTCCGGCGCACATGAACCGGCCCGCCGCCCTGTAACGGTCTACAGGGCGGCGGGCCTTTTTTGCGCCGCGTGCTGTCAGGAGGCCACCCGTGTCAGGAGGCGACCCGTATGCCGTGCTTGGCGAGGGTGTCGCGGATGGTGCCCAGCACCGCCGCCTGGTTGTGCTCCAGGTAGAAGTGGCCGCCGGGGTAGGTGTGGATCTCCATGGGGCCGCTGGTGTGCCCGCTCCAGGCCTGCACCTGCTCCATGGAGGTGCGCGGGTCGGTGTCGCCGACCAGCACGGACACCGGCGCGGAGATCCGGGTGCCGGCGTCGCTGCAGTAGTTCTCGACGGCCCGGTAGTCGTTGCGCAGCGCGGGCAGCACCATCTCCAGCAGTTCCGGATCGGACAGCACCCGTGAGTCGGTGCCGCCCAGGGCCCGCATCTCGGCGACGATGCCCGCCTCGTCGCGGCTGCTGACGTTGTCGTCGTGCGGGATGCTGGGCGCGCGGCGGCCGGAGGCGAACAGCACCAGGGGGCCGGTGCCGGGCTCGCGTTCCATCAGCCGGGCCACCTCGAACGCGACGATGGAGCCCATGCTGTGTCCGAACAGCGCGGTCGGCACCCCGGGCCGCTCGGCCAGCACCTGCCTCAACTGCTCCCAGACCAGGGCGGCCAGCTCGCCGAGGTCGCCGACGCACGGGTCGGTCCGGCGGTCCTGCCGTCCGGGGTACTGGATGGCGGCGACCTCGACGGCCGGGGAGAGAGCGGCGGACACCGGGTTGAAGTAGCTCGCCGATCCCCCGGCGTGCGGGAAGCAGACCAGGCGGACCGGGCTGTCGGGCGCCGGGTGGTATCGGCGCACCCACAGGCTGGTGTCGGAGGAGGTGTGCGTCGTCACGTCGTGGTTCCTCTGTTCTGTCGGGTGGATCACGTCTGTCGAGTGGATCATCGGGCTACTGGCCATGGAATACGAAACACGGGCTACGGAATACGGCTTACGGGTCGCAGGTCACAGATCACAGGTCGGTGCACCAGTCGTGGACGGCCGCCGGGTCGACGGGCCGACCGGGGCCGGCCAGCAGCGTGGGGAGGACCGGCGGCTCGGTGAACTGCCGGACGGGCAGCAGCCGGAGGTAGCCGCCGGTGGCCAGCAGCCGCCCGTCCTCCAGGACCTGCGGGTCGCCCTCCGCCAGGCCGTCGGCGAGTTCGGCGGCCAGCGTGGCGGCCGGGTCGGCGCCCGGCTCGGGGGCGTCGATCAGCACCAGCCCGGCCGGGGCGCGCCCGGACTCCGCGAGCAGCCGGGCGGTCTCGGCGGCCGACACGGCGGCGGAGCCGTGTCCGGCCAGCACGACCGGCCGGTCCCGCGCCAGGTCCGCCACCGCTTCGGCGAGCCGGCGCACCAGCTCCTCGAACGAGGGCGGCAGGCTCTCGCCGGGCCCGAACCCGGGGGCCGGCAGCAGCAGTACGTCCCGCACCCCGTCGAACGCGGCGCCGAAGGCTGCGTACCGCATGGGCCCGGACATCGCGGTCAGCGGTCCGAAGCACAGCAGGGCGGGCTGCTCGGGGCCGTGGGCGAGGTGTACGGGCCGCGCCGGGGCGGCGGGGGTGTGGCGGCCGGTCCAGCGCGGGTCGAAGGCGACTGCCGAGCCGAGGGTGTGCAGCAGTTCGGCGGTCCGGCCCTCCTCGGACGCCCGGACCAGCAGCGGTCCGAACACGCCGTCCGCCCGGCGAGGCGGGGGAGGCGAGGGAACGGTCTCGGGGACGGCCACGGGAGCGCCGCCGGCCGCCGCCTCGTCCTGGGCCTGGGCCTGGGCCTGGTGCTGGTGCTGGTGCTGGGCCTGGTGCTGGGCCTGGTCCTCGTCCTGGTGCTGGTCCAGGAGTTCCAGCAGGTGGGCGACGACATCGGCCGGGGAGGGGAAGTCGTAGATCAGGGCTGCGGGCAGGTCCAGCCCGGCGGCGGCGGCCAGGCGGGTGCGCAGTTCGACACCGGTGAGGGAGGCGAAGCCCTGGTCCAGGAAGTCCCGGCCGTTCTCCAGGACGTCCGCCGAGGGGTGGCCGAGGACATCGGCCGCCATGGCCCGTACGGCCCCCAGGAGGTGGCCGTGCCTGGCCTCCTCCGGGAGCTCGGCGAGCCGGCGGCGCAGCCCGCCCGGCTCGGGTTCCGGTTCTGGCGCGGCCGGAGCCTCGGGCGGCGGTCCGGCGGCCGGGCCGCCGCCCGTGAGCTGTTCGCGGGTGCGCCGGACGAAGGGCGCAAGGACCGGCAGCGCGGGCCGCAGCGCCTCGGCCAGGGAACCGGAGCCGTCGCCGAGGACGCGGGACAGCTCCTCGACGTCCTGGTTCTCGATCGCCGTCCACAGGGCGGCGTCCGGCGCGGCCGGGGGCGGGGCGTCGTGCAGCCAGTAGTGGGTGCGCTGGAAGGCGTACGTCGGCAGGTCGACGCGGGTCGCGCCGGTGCCGTCGAAGCACGCGGCCCAGTCGACCGGGACCCCGTGGGCGAAGAGCGCGGCCAGCGCTGCGGCCAGCGCCTGGCGGTCGGGGCGGTCGGCGCGCAGCAGCGGCAGTGCGACGGGGGCGGCGGAGCCGGGGCCGCCCGACGCGGCGCCGGACGCCATGGCGGACAGGACCGCGTCCGGGCCGATCTCCACCAGCACGCGGATGCCGCGCTCCGCCAGCGCGGTCAGGCCGTCGCCGAACCGTACGGCCTCCCGGACGTGCCGGGTCCAGTAGTCGGGGCTGGTGACCGTGCCGGGCTCGGCGAACCGGCCGGTGAGGCAGGAGACAAGCGGCAGCCGGGGCTCGCTGTAGGTCAGGCCCTCGGCCACCGCGCGGAACTCGGCCAGCATCGGGTCCATCAGCGGCGAGTGGAAAGCGTGACTGACCGTCAACTGCTTGACCCTCAGACCCTGTTCACGCCAGAGCGCTTCCAACTCCCCGACGGCTTCCGCCACACCGGAGACCACCACCGCCCGGGGGCCGTTGACGGCGGCGACGGCGACCCGTTCGCCGTACTCCTGGAGCGTCTTGCGGACGGCGTCCTCGGTCTCCTCGACGGCCAGCATCGCCCCGCCGGGCGGCAGCGCGCGCATGAGGCGGGCGCGGGCGGCCACCAGGGCGGCGGCGTCCGGCAGCGACCAGACGCCGGCCAGGTGGGCGGCGGTCAGTTCGCCGATGGAGTGCCCGGCCAGGGCGTCCGGCGTCACGCCCCAGGACTCCAGCAGCCGGTACAGCGCGACTTCCAGGGCGAACAGCGCGGGCTGGGTGAAGCCGGTGTCGTCGATCAGCTCCGCCTCGGGTGTGCCGTGCTCGGCGAACAGCACCTCGCGCAGCGGACGGTCGAGCAGTCCCTCGAACGCCGCGCACGTCTCGTCGAGCGCCTGCCGGAACACCGGCTGGTCGGCGTACAACTGCCGCCCGGCGCCCGCGCGTTGGCTGCCCTGGCCGGAGAAGAGGAAGGCCGTGCCGCCGTCGTCGTCGTCGGGGTGGCCGGTGACCGTCCCCGGGGCGATCTCGTCCCCGGCGAGGGCCCGCAGCGCCCCGGTCAGCGCCGTGGGGTCGTCGCCGACCAGGGCGGCGCGGTGCTCCAGGGCGGCCCGGGAGGTGGCCAGCGAGTAGGCGATGTCGGCCAGCCGGTCACCGCCGGTCTCCAGGCGGTCGGCGAGCCGGCCGGCCTGGGCGCGCAGCGCCGCCGCGCTGCGGGCCGACAGCAGCAGCGGCACCGACGGCTGTCGCGCGTCGGCGGGCGGCCGCCGGTCGGGGGCGGCGGCCGGCTGCTCCAGCAGGACGTGCGCGTTGGTGCCGCTGACGCCGAACGAGGAGACGGCGGCCCGGCGCGGGCGGCCGGTGTGCGGCCAGGACACGGACCGGGTCAGCAGTTCCACGGCGCCGGCCGTCCAGTCGATGTGCGGGGACGGTTCGTCGACGTGCAGGGTGCGCGGGGCGATGCCGTGCCGCAGCGCCATGACGGTCTTGATCACGCCCGCGACTCCCGCCGCGGCCTGGGTGTGGCCGATGTTCGACTTGACCGAGCCGAGCAGCAGCGGCCGGTCCTCGGGGCGCCCCTGACCGTAGACGGCCAGCAGGGCCTGGGCCTCGATCGGGTCGCCCAGCGTGGTGCCGGTGCCGTGGGCCTCGACCAGGTCGACCTGGTCGGGGCCGAGCCGGGCGGCGGCCAGGGCCTGCCGGATGACGCGCTGCTGGGCGGGGCCGTTGGGTGCGGTGAGACCGTTGCTCGCGCCGTCCTGGTTGACGGCCGAGCCACGGACGACGGCGAGCACGGGGTGACCGAGCCGCCGGGCGTCGCTGAGCCGTTCCAGCAGCAGCATGCCCGCGCCCTCGCCCCAGCCCGTGCCGTCGGCCGCGGCGGCGAACGGCTTGCAGCGGCCGTCGGCGGCCATGCCGCGCTGGCGGCTGAAGTCGATGAACACCCCCGGCGTGGACAGCACCGTGACACCGCCCGCCAGGGCCATCGCGCACTCTCCGGAGCGCAGCGCCTGCGCGGCCAGGTGCAGGGCCACCAGCGACGAGGAGCACGCGGTGTCGACGGTGACCGCCGGGCCCTCGAGGCCGAGGGCGTAGGCGACGCGGCCGGAGGCGACGCTCGCCGAGCCGCCGGTGCCGAGGAAGCCGTCGACGCCCTCGGGCACCGAGCGCAGCCGGGAGGCGTAGTCGTGGTACATCAGCCCGGCGAAGACACCCGTGCTGCTGCCGCGCACCGACTGCGGGTCGATGCCCGCGCGTTCGAACGCCTCCCACGAGGTCTCGAGGAGCAGCCGCTGCTGCGGGTCCATCGCCAGCGCCTCGCGGGGCGAGATGCCGAAGAAGCCCGCGTCGAACTCGGCGGCGTCGTGCAGGAAGGCTCCGTGGCGCGCGTAGCTGCGGCCCGCCCGTCCGGGCTCGGGATCGTAGAGCGCCTCCAGGTCCCAGCCCCGGTCCCCGGGCAGGTCGCCGACCGCGTCGGTCTCGCCGGCCACCAGGTCCCACAGCTGTTCGGGACTGGCGACGCCGCCGGGGTAGCGGCAGGCCATGGCGACGATGGCGATCGGCTCGGCGCTGCTGCGGGAAACCGGTGCGGCCGTGGGGGAGGCGGCCGAGGCGGCGCCGAGGAGTTCCGTGGCGAGGCGGGTGGCCAGGGCGCTGGGCGTGGGGTGGTCGAAGACCAGGGTGACCGGCAGGCGGATGCCGGTGGCGGCGGCCAGCCGGTTGCGCAGGTCGACGGCGGTCAGCGAGTCGAAGCCGAGGTCCTTGAAGGTCCGGGCCGCGCCGACCGCGTCGGGTGAGGCGTGTCCCAGCACGGCGGCGGCCCGGTCCCGGACCAGGGCGGTCAGTTCGCGGTCGCGTTCGGCCTCGGTCAGGGCGGCCAGCCGGGCGGCCCAGGCGGCGCCGGCGTCGGCCGGGGCGCCGACGGCCGCCGCGGTACGCCGCACCCGTACCGGCACCAGGGTCCGCCACAGCGGGGCCAGTCCGGTGGCGGCGGCCTGGGCGCGCAGCGCGGGCAGGTCCAGCAGCACGGGCACGACCGACGGTGCGCGGCCGGCGGCGCAGGCGGCGTCGAGCAGCCGCATGCCGCGCTCGTCGTCGAGCGGCAGCACGCCGCCGCGGGCCATGCGGCGCCGGTCGGTGTCGCTGAGGTGGCCGGTCATACCGCTGGCCGAGGCCCAGAAGCCCCAGGCGAGCGAGGTGCCGGGCAGCCCGGCGGCCCGGCGGAGGGCTGCCAGGGCGTCCAGGTAGGTGTTGCCGGCCGCGTATCCGGCCTGGCCCGGGGTGCCGACCACGCCGGTGAGCGAGGAGAACAGCACGAACGCGGTCAGGTCGAGCGCGCGGGTGAGGTCGTGGAGGTTCCAGGCGGCGTCGGCCTTGGGCCGCAGGACGGTGTCCAGCCGCCGGGCGTCCAGGGTGCCGATGGTGCCGTCGTCGAGGGCCCCCGCCAGGTGCAGCACGGCCCGCAGCGGCCGGTCGGCGGGGACGGCTGCCAGCAGCCGGGCCAGGTCGTCGCGGTCGGCGGCGTCACAGGCGGCCACGGTGACCTCGGCGCCCAGCTCGGTCAGTTCGGCGGCGAGCGCGTCCGCGCCCGGGGCGGCGGGGCCCTGCCGGGAGGCCAGCACCAGGTGCCGTACGCCGTGTGCGGTGACCAGGTGACGGGCGGTCAGGCGGCCCAGCACACCGGTGCCGCCGACGAGCAGGGCGGTGCCGGCGGGATCCCAGGGCGCCGGGGAGCCGGCGGCGGGCGGCGGCAGCCGGACGAGCCGGGGCACGGTCACGGTCCCTGCGCGCAGGACCAGTTGGGTTTCGTCGGCGGCGAGCGCGGCGGGCAGGGCGGACCAGGAGCGGGGGTCGCCGTCGGTGTCCACCAGCAGGAAACGGCCCGGATGCTCCGACTGGGCGGAGCGGACCAGGCCCCAGACGGCGGCGGCGGGCAGGTCGGTGACCGCCTCGCCGGCCACGGCGGGCACCGCGCCGCAGGTGAGGACGACCAGGCAGGAGGCGTCGAAGCGGGCGTCGGCGAGCCACTGCTGGACGGTGTGCAGGACGCCGGCGGTCAGTTCACGGGCGCGGTCCGGGGCGGCGCCGTGGGCGCGCAGGTCCAGCAGCACCACGGGCGGCGCGGGCGGCGCGGGGCCGTCGCCCACAGCGGACACGACGGTTGCGGCGGATACGGCGGACAGGTCCGGGTGCGCGGCGAGGGTGACCCCTGCGGCGGCCAACGGTTCCCATGCCTGCACCGGGAGTTCGCCGACGAGGGCCCAGGACTGCTCCGGATCGGCTTCCAAGGTCTCCGGTACGGCTACGGGGGTCCACTCGACGGCGTACAGCACGTCGCCCGCGCCGCCGCCCGGGATGTCGTCGGCGGTGAGGGTCCCTTCGGCCATCGGGCGCAGGACGAGCGCGCCCACGGTCGCCACCGGGGCGCCGGCCGCGTCGGCCACGGCCAGGGACACCGTGTCCGCCGCGGTCTGCCGCAGCCGCACCCGCAGCACCGACGCGCCCTGGGCGTGCAGCACGGTGTCGGCGAACGCGAACGGCAGCCGGCCCTGGCCGTGCGGGTCGTCGGCGAACAGGCCGGCGGCCATGATGGTGTGCAGCGCGGCGTCCAGCAGCGCCGGGTGCAGGGCGTAGCGGGCGGCCTCCCGGCGCTGGTCGGCGGGGAGTTCCACGTCGGCGTACACCTCGTCGCCGAGGCGCCAGACGCGGCGCAGGCCCTGGAAGGCGGGGCCGTAGCCGTAGCCGCTCTCGGCCAGCGCCGGGTAGAAGCCGTCGGTGTCGACGGCCTCGGCGCCGGCCGGCGGCCAGACGGTCAGGGACTCGCCGGACCGTGCCGTGCCGGGGACGGGGCCGGTGGCGAGGAAGCCGGTGGCGTGCCGGGTCCAGGGCCGGTCGTCCTCGGCGTCGTCGGGGCACGAGTGGACGGCGAGCGGTCGGCGGCCGGCGCTGTCGGGGGCGCCGACCCGGACCTGGACGCGTACGCCGCCGGTGGCGGGGAGCAGCATCGGGGTCTCGACGGTCAGTTCCTCGACCCGGTCGCAGCCCGCCTGGTCGGCGGCGCGCAGCGCGAACTCCAGGAACGCCGTGCCGGGCAGCAGCACGGTCCGCCGCACGGTGTGGTCCGCCAGCCACGGCCGGCCGCGCAGCGCGAGACGGCCGGTCAGCACCAGGCCGTCGCCCTCGGCCAGGGTCATGGCCGCGCCCAGCAGCCCGTGGTCGACGCCCGCGAGGCCCAGGCCCGTCGGATCGCCCGCGCCCGGTGCCGGTGCGGACGGCCAGAAGCGGCGGTGCCGGAAGGCGTACGTCGGCAGGTCCACCGGGCCGGCCGGGGCGCCGGGCAGCAGCGCCGGCCAGTCCACGGCCGCACCGGCGCAGAACGCCTCCGCGACGGACGCCGTGAACCGTGCCGGGCCCCCGTGGTCACGGCGCAGGGTGCCGAGCGCGGTGCCACCACCGCCCGCCTCGTCCAGGGTCTCCTGCACCGGCACCGCCAGCACGGGATGCGGGCTGACCTCGACGAACACGGCGTGCCCAGCGTCGGCCAGAGTCCGCACGGCGTCGTGCAGCCGCACCGGGTGGCGCAGGTTCTCGTACCAGTAGCGGGCGTTCAGTTCGGCTCCCTCGACCCATGCGCCGGTGTACGTCGACAGCATGGGCACGGCGGGGGCCCGCGGGGTGATGCGGGCGAGGGCGCCGGTGATCTCGGCGGCCAGCTCCTCGACCATCGCGGAGTGCGAGGCGTAGTCGACGGCTATCCGGCGGGCCTCGACACCGGCCTGCGCGCAGTCCGCCAGGAAGGCGTCCAGGGCTCCGGCCTCTCCGGAGACCACCACGGACCGGGGGCCGTTGACGGCCGAGACGCCGACACCGTCCGCCGTCAGCTCCCGGACCCGTTCGACGGGGGCGGAGACCGAGGCCATGCCGCCGGTGCCCGCCAGGCGGGTGATCGCCTGGGAGCGCAGGGCCACCACGCGCGCCGCGTCGTCGAGCGACAGCGCGCCCGCCACGTACGCGGCGGCGATCTCGCCCTGCGAGTGCCCGACCACGGCGGCGGGCGCCACGCCCACCGACCGCCACAGCGCGGCCAGCGACACCATGACCGCGAACAGCGCCGGCTGGACCACGTCCACCCGGCCCAGCTCGGCGCCGTCACCGGTGAGCACCTCGGTCAGCGACCAGTCGACGTGACGTGCCAGTGCCGTCTCGCAGTCGGCGATCGACGCGGCGAACACCGGGCTGGTGGCCAGCAGTTCGCGGGCCATGCCCGCCCACTGCGCACCCTGCCCGGGAAAGACGAAGACAACACCGCCGCGCCTCGCGGCCCGCCCTCGTGCGACGCTCCCCAGCTGGTCGGCACCGGCCGCCAACTCCTCGGCGGCGGAGCGCAGTTCGGACGCGGTCGCGCCGAGCAGGACGGCACGCTCCTCGAAGACCGTACGCCCGCGTGCCAGGGCCCGGCCCACGGCGAGGAGACCGGGCACCGGTGTCCCGCCCGCTCCGTTGTCGGCTGCGTCGGCGGCGGCGAACCGGGCGAGCCGGTCGGCCTGCGCGGCCAGGCCTTCGGGGGTACGGGCCGTGACGACCCAGGGGACGGGTGCGGCAGCCCCCTCGGCGAAGGGCGCGAGGGCGGCGGCGGCAATAGGCTCGGGGGAGTCTTCGGCCAGCTCGGCGGGGCCCGCGTCGGCCGGGGCGGAAGCCGGTTCAGGGGCTGGTTCGGAAGCTGGTTCGGGGGCGGCTTCGAGGATGGTGTGTGCGTTGGTGCCGCTGACGCCGAAGGAGGAGACCGCCGCACGTCTGGGGGCGTCGGTCCGCGGCCAGGGCGTCGTCTCGGTCAGGAGCCGGACCGCGCCCGCCGACCAGTCGACGTGCGGGGTGGGCTCGTCCACGTGCAGGGTGGGCGGCAGGACTCCGTGGCGCATCGCCATGACCATCTTGATGATGCCCGCCACGCCCGCCGCCGCCTGCGTGTGGCCGATGTTGGACTTCACCGACCCCAGCCACAAGGGGCGTTGCGGGTCGCGGCCCTGACCGTAGGTGGCCAGCAGGGCGCGCGCCTCGATGGGGTCGCCCAGGGTCGTCCCCGTGCCGTGGGCCTCGACGGCGTCGACCTCGGCGGCCGACAGGGCCGCGCTGGCCAGGGCCTGCCGGATGACCCGGCGCTGGGACGGGCCGTTGGGGGCCGTCAGGCCATTCGAGGCGCCGTCCTGGTTGACGGCCGAGCCCCGGACCACCGCGAGCACCGGATGCCCCAGCCGCTGGGCGTCGGACAACCGCTCCACCAGGAGCATGCCGACGCCCTCGCCCCAGCCCGTACCGTCCGCCCCCGCCGCGAAGGCCTTGCAACGGCCGTCCGCCGCCAGACCCCGCTGACGGCTGAAGTCGATGAAGATGCCGGGGCTCGTCATGACGGTGACGCCGCCCGCGAGCGCCATGGTGCACTCGCCGCGCTGGAGCGCCTGGGCGGCCAGGTGCAGGGCGACCAGCGAGGAGGAGCAGGCCGTGTCGACCGTGACCGCCGGGCCCTCCAGGCCGAGGACGTACGACAGACGGCCGGACATGACGCTCGCCGAGTTGCCGGTGCCGATGTAGCCCTCGATGCCCTCGGTCGGGTCGCCGAGCAACTGGACGGTGTACTGCTGGCCGTTGGAGCCGACGAACACGCCGGTGCGGGAGCCGCGCAGCGTGGTCGGGTCCAGGCCCGCGCGTTCGACGGCCTCCCAGCCGGTCTCCAGCAGCAGCCGCTGCTGCGGGTCCATCGCCAGCGCCTCACGCGGCGAGATCCCGAAGAACTCCGGATCGAAGTCGCCGGCCCCCTCCAGGAACCCGCCCTCACGGACGTAGGACGTCCCGGGGTGGTCCGGGTCCGGGTCGTACAGCGCCTCCACGTCCCAGCCACGGTCGTCCGGGAAACCGTCCAGCGCGTCCGTGCCGGAGGCGACCAGGTCCCACAGCTGTTCCGGCGACCCGACCCCGCCCGGGAACCGGCAGGCCATGCCGACGATCGCCACCGGCTCCTGCCCGCCCTCCTCCAGCTCGCGCACCCGCTGCCGGGTCTCGTGCAGGTCGGCCGTCACCCGCTTCAGGAAGTAGCGGAGCTTCTCCTCGTTCGCCATGTCGTGTCACACCTCGGGGTGGGGCCGGTAGATCGTGTAGATCGTGGTCGCGGTCGGGGGACCGGGTTCCGGGCCGCCGGTGGGGCCGGCCCGGTGGGATGAGCGGATGCGGTGGGATGAACGGATACGGCGGGGTGAGCCGATGCGGCCGGATGGGCCGATGCGGCGGGAGATCAGGAGATCCCGAACTCCTTGCCGATGAAGTCGAAGACCTCGTCGTCGGTGGCGTCGCCCAGCTCGTCCCGTACGGCGTTCTCGGCCGCCGGGTCGCGGTGGGCGGCGCCGTCCGACCAGACCGCCAGCAGCGCGCCGAGACGGGCGCCGATCTCGGTCCGGGTCGCCAGGTCGGTGTCCAGCGGGGACAGGCCCGACAGCACCGACTCCAGGGAGTTCAGCTGCCGCAGTCCGGCGTCGGCGGTGGCCGGTCCGGCGTCGGGCAGGAGCTGGGCGAGCAGTTCCTCGGCCAGCGCGGTCGGGGTGGGATGGTCGTAGACGAGGGTGGTCGGCAGCCGCAGGCCGGTCGCCTTGTCGAGGCGGTTGCGCAGTTCGACGGCGGTCAGCGAGTCGAAGCCCATGTCGCGCAGCGCCCGTTGGGGGTCGATGCCCTGCGCCGAGCCGTGGCCGAGGACGAGCGCCACCTCGGCGCAGACCAGGTCCAGGGCGATCCGGTCCCGTTCGGCCGGGCCGGCGGCGCCGAGCCGGGCCCCGAACGCGGGCCGCGTCTCCTGGGCGGCTTCGCCGATGGCCGCCAGCACCGCCGCCGCCTGCGGCACACCGCCGAGCAGCGCGCTGGGCCGGACCGCGGTGTAACCGGCCGCGAACCGGGGCCAGTCCGCGTCCATGACGGCGACGTTCACGTCCCCCGAGGCCAGGGCGCGGGCCATGGCGGCCACCGCCCGGTCGGGGGCCATCGGCGGCAGCCCGGCGCCGCCCGTACGGCTGCGGGCCAGGTCGCTGTCGGCGGCCATGCCGCCATCGGCCCAGGGGCCCCACGCGATCGCGGTGGCGGGCAGCCCGGCCGCCCGCCGGTGCTGGGCGAGGGCGTCCAGTACGGCGTTCGCAGCCGCGTAGTTGGCCTGTCCGGCGCCGGCGACCGTACCGGCCACCGAGGAGAACAGCACGAACGCGGAGAGCTCGCGGTCGCTGGTCAACTCGTGCAGGTGCCGGGCCGCGTGGGACTTCGCGGCCAGGACGCCGGCGAACCGGTCGGCGGTCAGTCCGTCGATGACACCGTCGTCCAGCACACCGGCGGTATGGAAGACGGCGGTCAGCGGCCGGTCGGCGGGAATCCCGTCGAGCAGGGCCGCGAGCCGGTCCCGATCCGCGATGTCGCAGGCTTCGATGCTCACGGACAGCGCCCCTGCCCCGACCAGTTCCTTCCCCAACTGCTCGGCGCCGGGCGCCTCCTGCCCACTGCGGCTCACGAGCAGCAGATGCTCCGCGCCCTGCCGGACCAGCCACCGCGCGGTGTGCGCGCCGAGGGCACCGGTGCCTCCGGTAACGAGGACGGTGCCGGGGCCGGGGCTCCAGTCGGTGGCCACTACGGACCCGGTGGAGCCGAGGGACCCGGTCGGGGCGGTCGGGGCGGTCGGGGCCGGTTCCAGGCGGGCGGCCAGCGCATGGTCGGGGCGCAGCGCCAACTGGTCCTCGCCGGTCTGGGACAGCGCCCCGGCCAGGCGGGCGCCCACCGCGGGGGTGAGGTCGCCGGGCAGGTCGACCAGGCCACCCCAGCGCTGCGGGTACTCCAGGGCGGCGACCCGGCCCAGACCCCACACCCCGGCCCGCGCGGGTACGACGATCCGCTCCGAGGGCGTCGTGACGACCGCACCCTGCGTGCCACACCACAGCGGGGCCTCGATGCCCACGTCGCCGAGAGCCTGGATCAGCCCGGCGGTCGCCGACAGGCCGACCGGGACGGACCCGGTGCCCCCGTCGTGGTCTTCATGTTCGTCTCGTCCGTCGCGTTCTTCGTGTCCGTCGTGCCAGCCGAGCAAGGAGAAGACGCCCGAGACGGCCGGGGCAGCCGCCTCCAGCGCCTCGCGCAGCGTTGCGGCGATCGTCTCGCGGTCGGCGCGGCCCGGATCCAGCACGACGTGCGCGACGGCGGCCCCTGCCTGTTCCAGAGCCTCGGCCGCCTGGCGGGCGGTGGGCCCTGCGTCCGGTGTGCTCACCAGCAGCCAACCGCCGCGCAGTTCCGGCGTGGGCAGACTCACCGGACGCCACGCCAGGCGATAGCGCCAGGCGTCGGCGGCGGAGCTCTCATGCTGCCGACGACGCCAGGAGGACAGCGCGGGCAGAGCCTCGGCCAAGGCGTCCAGACCGTCGTCGGCGAGCGCCTTGAGGTCTTCGCGTTCGACGGCTTCCCAGAACCTCCGGTCGACCTCACTGCCCGACGTGTCCGACGTGGCCGGTACGACGGTGTGCACCTCAGGCCAGTAACGGCTTCGCTGGAAGGGATAGGTCGGCAGCTCGACCCGGCGTGCACCGGAGCCCGCGTAGTACGCCGACCAGTCCACCGCCACCCCGCGTACGTGCAGGGACGCGAGCGCGGACGCCACGCTGATGCCCTCGGCCCGGTCCCGGCGCAACACCGGTACGCACACCTGACCCGCGTCCAGGGACTGCAGGGCCGCAGCCGACAACACCCCGTCCGGGCCCACCTCCAGCAGCGTGCTCACACCCCGGCCCCGCAACGTCACGACCCCGTCCCCGAAACGGACCGCCTCGCGGACGTGCCGGACCCAGTACTCGGGCGAGCACAGGTCTTCTTCTGCTGTGGCGATCTCGCCGGTCAGGTTCGACACGAGCGGGATACGGGGGGTCTCGTAGGTGAGGCTCTCGGCCACGCGGCGGAACTCGGCCAGCATCGGGTCCATCAGCGGGGAGTGGAATGCGTGACTGACCGTCAACTGCTTGACACGCAGGCCCTGTGCACGCCACTTCGACTCCAACTCCCCGACGGCTTCCGCATCACCGGACACCACGACCGACGACGGCCCGTTGACCGCAGCGATCGCGACCCGCTCGTCCAGCTCAGGCAGTACGTCCGCCTCGGACGCCTCCACCGCCAGCATCGCACCGCCCTCGGGCAGAGCGCCCATCAGCCGACCACGCGCAGCCACAAGCGTGCACGCGTCGTCCAAGGACCACACACCCGCCACATACGCGGCGGCAACCTCACCGATCGAGTGACCGGCCACGAAGTCCGGGACCACCCCCCACGACTCCAGCAACCGGAACAGCGCCACCTCCACCGCGAACAACGCCGGCTGCGTGAACTCCGTCCGGTCGATCAACCCCCCACCCTCGAACAGCACCTCACGCAACGGACGATCCAACAATCCGTCGAAGCGCACACACACCTCGTCCAGCGCATCCGCGAACACGGGATACGCCTCGTACAACTCCCGCCCCGCACCCACCCGTTGGCTCCCCTGACCGGAGAACAGGAACGCCGTACGCCCCTCGTGGGCCGTGCCTGTGACGAGGTGGGCGGACGCACTGCCCTCCGCGAGGGCGGCCAGGCCGGTGAGGCGGTCGTCTCGGCTGGAGCCGAGGACGACGGCACGGTGGTCCAGAGCGGAGCGGGTGGTGGCCAGGGAGTGGCCCAGGTCCAGGTCCGACAGGTCCGGGCGGTCATGCAGCAGGCGCAGGACCGCGCCGGCCTGTGCACGCAGGGCAGCTTCGTCGTGGGCACCGAGCGGCCAGAGGGGCTGCGGCGCGGTCACCGGCGCGCCAGTCGGGTGCTCGGCGTCCTCGGCGGTCGGGGATGCCGTCGGGGCTTCCAGGATCACGTGGGCGTTGGTGCCGCTCACGCCGAACGCGGAGACGCCCGCGCGGCGGGGACGGTCGTGGTCGGGCCAGTCGGTGGCAGCGGTCAGCAGTCGCACCGCGCCCTCGGACCAGTCCACGTGCGGGGTCGGCTCGTCCACGTGCAACGTGCGCGGAAGCACACCGTGCCGCATCGCCATGACCATCTTGATGATGCCCGCCACGCCCGCCGCCGCCTGCGTGTGGCCGATGTTGGACTTCACCGACCCCAGCCACAACGGACGATCGGCCTCCCGCCCCCGCCCGTACGTCGCCAGCAGCGCCTCCGCCTCGATCGGATCCCCCAGCACCGTCCCCGTACCGTGCGCCTCCACCACATCCACCTCGGACCCCGACAGACCCGCCAGCGCCAACGCCCGCCCGATCACCCGCTGCTGCGCCGGACCCGACGGCGCCGTCAACCCATTCGACGCACCATCCTGATTCACCGCCGACCCACGCACCACCGCCAACACCTCATGCCCATTACGCCGCGCATCCGACAACCGCTCCACCAGCAGCAGACCCACACCCTCACCCCACCCCGTACCATCCGCACCCGCCCCGAACGCCTTGCACCGGCCATCCGACGCAAGACCCCCCTGACGCGAGAACTCCACAAACGCACCCGGCGTCGACATCACCGTCACCCCACCCGCCAACGCCAACGAACACTCCCCCGAACGCAACGCCTGACCCGCCAGATGCAACGCCACCAACGACGCCGAACACGCCGTATCAACCGTCACCGCCGGACCCTCAAAACCAAACGAATACGCCAACCGACCCGACACCACACTCGCCGCATTACCCGTCAGCACATGACCCTCAGCCCCACCCGCACCCAACGCCCCCAACAACGCCGCATAATCCTGACCATTCGACCCCACAAACACACCCACCTCCTCACCCGACAACCCCACCGGATCAACACCAGCCCGCTCAAACACCTCCCAACCAACCTCCAACAACAACCGCTGCTGCGGATCCATCCCCAACGCCTCACGCGGCGAAATACCAAAGAAACCCGCGTCGAAGTCAGCCATGTCGCGGAGGAAAGCCCCCCGGCCGGTGGCGGACGCGCCGGAGTCGAGCAGTCCTCGGTTGTCCCAGCCCCGGTCGGCCGGGAAGTCGCCTACGGCGTCCCGTTCGTCGGCGAGCAGTGCCCACAGGTCTTCCGGGGAGCCGACCCCGCCGGGGAAGCGGCAGGCCATGCCGACGATGGCGATGGGGTCGTCGTCGGCCGGCGTCGCCATGGTGGTGTGGACGGCGGCCGACGGGTCGTCGTCCGGTGCCAGGCGGGCGCACAGGTGGTCGGCGAGGGCGGTCGGGGTGGGGTGGTCGAAGACGAGTCCGGCAGGCAGCTTCAGACCGGTCAACCGGGCGAGCCGGTTGCGCAGTTCAACCCCGGTGAGCGAGTCGAAGCCCAGCTCACGGAACGTACGGGTGAGGGGCAGCGCGTCCGCCGACTCGTGACCGAGAGCGGCCGCAGCCTCGGCCCGCACCAGAGCGACGGTCTGATCCCGGCGCTCGGTGCGGGACAGCGCGGCCAGCCGGCGACGCCACAGGCCGGTCGCATCGCCCGGCTCGATGGCCGCCTGAGCTACGGGAATCGCCGGTATGAGCGTGGAGAGGAGGGGTGAGGGCCGTACAGCCGTGAAGGACGCGCCGAACCGCGCCCAGTCCACATCCGCCACCACCACCGAAGCAGCAGCACCCCGGGCCAGGCGACCCAGCAACCCCACCGCACCCCCAGGCCCAAGCGGCGACAGACCACTCCGACGCATACGCCCCTCCACCAACCCCCCATCAGCCGCAAGCCCCACACCACCCCAAGGACCCCACCCCAACGACACCCCCGCCAGACCCACACCACGCCGAAACTCCGCCAGACCATCCAGAAACGCATTCGCCGCCGCGTAATTCCCCTGACCCGACGCACCAACACCACCCGACACCGACGAGAAAAGAACAAACGCCTCCAGACCCAGATCACGGGTCACCTCATGCAAATTCCACGCACCCACCGCCTTCGCCCGCCACACACCCCCCAACCGATCACCAGAAAGCCCCTCCAGAACACCGTCATCCAACACACCCGCCGCATGAACCACCGCAGTCAACGGACAGTCGGACGGAATTCCGTCCACCACAGCCCGCAGCGCCTCACGGTCCCCCACATCACACGCCACCACCGACACCGCCACACCCGACCCACCCAACTCAGCCAACTCGGCCACCAACTCCGCCGCACCCGGCGCATCCACACCCCGACGCCCCACCAACACCAACCGCTCAGCACCATGCCCCACCAACCACCGCGCCACATGACCACCCAACCCACCCAAACCACCCGTCACCAACACCGTCCCCGACGGCACCCACCCACCAGACCCAGACACCCCAGACGACACAGACTCAGCAGGGACACGCACCAGACGACGAGCCAGCACACCCGACCCACGCACCGCAACCTGATCCTCAGACCGCTGACCCACCACCCCGACCAACCGCCCAGCCGCCCGCACATCAAAAACCACAGGCACATCCACCACACCACCCCACCGCTCAGGCAACTCCAACGCAGCCACCCGACCCAAACCCCACACCCCACACTGAACCGGCGACACCAACCGATCCGAACCACCCACCGACACCGCCCCACGCGTCACACACCACAACCGCGCCCCCACACCCACATCCCCCAACCCCTGAATGAGGGTGAGCGTCGACCGGAGCGCGGCGTCGTCGGCAGTGGCGTCCGCAGCGGCGTCGAGGGCCAGCAGGGAGAGGACTCCCGTGGGTTCGGGGATGTCGGCAAGGGCGCTGCGGAGCAGTTCGGCTACCGCGTCGCGGGGTGCCTGGGCGGGGATGGTCAGGCGGACGGGGACGTCACCGGTCGCGGCCAGGGCGTGAGCCAGGGTCGTCGCGGGGGCGTCGGCTTCGCCGGTGGCGGACTCCACCAACAGCCAGTGCCGGGACGGACGGGCACCGTACGCGCTGCTCGACGACGACTCGGGCGGCAGCGGCTGCCACGTCTCGCGGTAGCACCAACCTCCGCTTGCCGCCTCGTCCTTGTGGCGGCTGTGCCAGGCGGAGAGCGCGGGGAGGAGTGCGCCGAGGGTGTCGGGCGAATCCAGTTGGAGCTGCTGGGCGAGGTAGTCGACGTCGGCGCGTTCCACTGCTTGCCAGAAGCCGGTTTCCTCAGTGGCGGGCTGGGCGGAGTAGTCGGCCAGCAGGTCGTGCAGGGAGCCGGACTCCAGCCAGTAGTGTTGGTGCTGGAAGGGGTAGGTGGGCAGGTCGACGGGGTGGAAATCACCGTTGCCGCTGCCGCTGCCGTTGCTGCTGCCGGTGAGGTAGGCCGACCAGTCGACGGCGGGGCCGTGGACGTGAAGGGTGGCCAGGGCCGCCAGCAGGGCCGCGTCCTCGGCACGGTCGCGACGCAGGGCGGGCACGAGGACGGACTCGGACTCGGACTCGGCTTCCGCTTCGGCCTCCGCGATCGCGCCCTGGGCCATGGCGGTCAGGACACCGTCGGGGCCCAGCTCCAGATAACGGCGGACACCCTCACGGTGGAGCGTACGGATGCCGTCGGCGAACCGGACGGCCTCACGGACGTGCCGGACCCAGTACTCGGGTGAGCACAGGTCTGCGGGCGTGGCCATCTCGCCGGTCAGATTCGACACGACCGGGATACGCGGGGTCTCGTACGTCAACCCCTCGGCCACGCGGCGGAACTCCGCCAGCATCGGGGCCATCAACGGCGAGTGGAACGCATGACTGACCGTCAACTGCTTGACACGCAGGCCCTGTTCACGCCAACGCGACTCCAACTCACCGACCGCTACAGCATCACCGGACACCACGACGGACGAGGGTCCGTTGACCGCAGCGATCGCTACGCGCTCGTCCAGCTCGGGACGTACGTCCGCCTCGGACGCCTCGACGGCCAGCATCGCACCGCCCTCAGGCAGCGCACCCATCAACCGACCACGCGCCGCCACCAGCGTGCACGCATCCTCCAGAGACCACACACCAGCCACGTACGCGGCGGCGATCTCGCCGATCGAGTGACCGGCCACGAAGTCCGGGGCCATCCCCCACGACTCCAAGAGACGGAACAACGCCACCTCCACCGCGAACAACGCCGGCTGAGTGAACTCCGTCCGGTCGATCAACCCCTCACCCTCGAAAAGCACATCCCGCAGCGGCTGCTCCAACAACCCGTCGAACCGCGCACACACCTCATCCAGCGCATCCGCGAACACCGGATGGGCCGCGTAAAGACCACGCCCCATACCCGCGCGCTGCGCGCCCTGCCCCGTGAACAGCCAGGCCGTACGGCCGGCCGGGCCCGCTGTGGCGGCGGAGACGCCCGGGGCCTGCCTGTCGGAGGCGACCGCGGCCAGGCCGTCGAGGAGTTCGGCGCGGTCGGCGCCGACGACGACGGCCCGGTGCTCCAGCAGTGCGCGGCTGGTGGCCAAGGAGTACGCCACGTCGTGTACGCGCCACGCGGGCTCGGTCAGCAGGCGGTCCCGCAGGCGGTCGGCCAGCGCCCGCAACGCCTTCGTGCTGCGGGCGGACAACGAGAAGGGCACCAGGTCAGGGGCCTCACCCGGGGAGTCCTCCGGCGAGCTCTCCGGCGAACCCTGCGGCGGCTCCGCCACCGGCTCGCCCTGCTCGATGATCACGTGCGCGTTCGTGCCGCTCACGCCGAAGGACGACACGCCCGCCCGGCGCGGGCGGCCCGCCTCCGGCCACGGCACGCTCTCCGTCAGCAGTTCGACCGCGCCGGCCGACCAGTCGACGTGCGGGGTCGGCTCGTCCACGTGCAGGGTCTGCGGGAGCACACCGTGCCGCATCGCGAGCACCATCTTGATGACACCGGCGACACCGGCCGCCGACTGCGTGTGCCCGATGTTGGACTTCACCGAGCCCAGCAGCAGCGGACGGTCGCCCTCGCGCTGCTTGCCGTAGGTCGCCAGCAGGGCCTGCGCCTCGATCGGGTCCCCCAGAGCCGTACCCGTGCCGTGCGCCTCGACCGCGTCGACCTCGGCGGGGGTGAGGCGGGCGTTGGCCAGCGCCTGACGGATGACCCGCTGCTGCGCGGGGCCGTTCGGAGCCGTCAGCCCGTTGGACGCACCGTCCTGGTTGACGGCCGAGCCCCGCACCACCGCCAGCACCGTACGGCCGTTGCGTCGGGCCTGTGACAGCGGCTCCACGACCAGCATGCCCACGCCCTCGGACCAGCCGGTGCCGTCGGCCGCCGCCGCGAACGCCTTGCACCGCCCGTCGGTGGACAGGCCGCGCTGGCGCGAGAACTCCGTGAAGATGCCCGGCGTCGCCATCAGCGTCACTCCGCCGACCAGCGCCACCTCGCACTCGCCGGAGCGCAGTGCCTGACCCGCCAGATGCAGCGCGACGAGTGACGACGAGCAGGCGGTGTCCACCGTGACAGCGGGGCCCTCGAAGCCGAAGGTGTACGCCAGCCGGCCCGACACCACACTCGGGGTGTTACCGGTCAGCAGATGGCCCTCGACCCCCTCGGGTACCCGCATCAACCCGGTGCCGTAGCCCGACCCCGCAGCGCCCATGAACACGCCCCACCGCGAACCGCGCACCCGACCCGCGTCCAGACCCGCCCGCTCCAACGCCTCCCACGCCGCCTCCAGCACCAACCGCTGCTGCGGGTCCATCGCCAGCGCCTCACGCGGCGAGATCCCGAAGAAGTCCGCGTCGAAGCCCGCGACACCCTCGACGAAAGCGCCACGGCTCACATAGGACGTACCGGCGCGCTCGCCGTCCGCGTCGAACAGACCGTCCAGGTCCCATCCCCGGTCCACCGGGAAGTCGCCGACCGCGTCGCCACCGCCCACGACCAGGTCCCACAACGCCTCCGGCGAGTCCACTCCCCCCGGAAAGCGGCACGCCATGCCCACGATCGCCAACGGCTCGTCCGCCGCCACCGGTGCGACCGCAGCCGGGTCGACGCCCCGCTCCGCGAACGGGACCGTCCCCGCCAGCTCGCCCACCACGAAGTCGGCCAGCAACCGCGGGGTCGGGAAGTCGAACACGAGCGTCGCCGGCAGCCGCAGGCCCGTCACCGCGTTCAGGCGGTTACGCAGCTCGACGGCGGTCAGCGAGTCGAAGCCCAGCTCCTTGAACGCCCGGCCCGGGTCGACGTCAGCGGACCCGCCATGCCCCAGCACCGCAGCGGCGTGCGAGCACACCTGCTCCACCACCAGCCGCCGCGCCTCGGCCGACTCCATACCGGCCAGCCGCTCGGCCAGACCTCCGCCCGTGGCGGCGGCCCTCCCGACCGCGCTACGGCGTCCAGTGTCCCGGACCAGCGCGCGGTACGGCGCGGGCAGTGCGCCCACGGCGGCCTGGGCCCGCAACGTGGCCGTCTCAAGCCGCAGCGGCACGAGCTGCGCATGGGCGGACGTCACGCCGAGCCGGAAGAGCGCGACCCCCTGCTCAACGGTGATGGGCAGCACACCGGCCCGCGCCATCCGCTGAACGTCGCTCTCGCTCAACGTGCCCGTCATACCGCCCTCTTGGGACCACGGCCCCCAGGCGAGCGAGGTCGCGGGCAGACCGGCTGCACGGCGGTGGTCCGCCAGCGCGTCCAAGTAGGCGTTGGCAGCGGCGTAGTTGCCCTGCCCGGGTGCACCAAGCGTCGCGGAGGCGGAGGAGAACAGGACGAACATCGACAGGTCATGGCCGACTGTGAGCTCGTGGAGGTGGCGGGCCGCGTCGGCCTTCGGCTCCCACACGGTCGCCAGACGGTCGGGGGTGAGGGCGGTCACCAGGCCGTCGTCCAGGACACCGGCGGTGTGGACCACGGCCGTCAGTCGCTCAGACTCCAACAGGGCTGCCACGGCGTCCCGTTGGGACACGTCACAGGCCACTATCCGTACGGTAGCGCCCAATTCGGTCAGCTCAGCACGCAGTTCCGCCGCGCCGGGGGCGTCGAGGCCTCGCCGGGAGACCAGCAGGAGGTTGCGGGCACCGTGTTCGGCCACCAAGTGCCGGGCCACCACCGCGCCCAGACCACCCGTGCCGCCGGTCACCAGCACCGTACGGTCCGGGTCCAGCGCCGCCGGGACAGTCAGCACGACCTTGCCAATGTGCTTGGCCTGGCTGATGAAACGGAACGCGTCACGGGCCTGCCGTACGTCCCACGCCCGCACCGGCAGCAGCTCCACGGCACCCGTGCCGAACAGCTCCAGCAGTTCGCCCAGCAGCTCCGCGATCCGGTCCGGACCCGCCTCGGAGAGGTCGAACGCCCGGTAGGACACGGCCAGTTCGGCCGGGTCACGGACGTCGGTCTTGCCCATCTCCAGGAACCGGCCACCCTCGGCCAGGACGGACAGCGAGGCATCGACGAACTCACCCGCGAGAGCGTTCAGCACCACATCAATATCAATGCCGCTGAACTTCTCCGCGAAGGCCGTGTCACGGGACGATGCGATGTGATCGTCGTCCAGGCCGAGACCGCGCAGGACATCCCACTTGGCGGGGCTCGCCGTCGCGAACACCTCAACACCCAAGTGCTGCGCGAGCTGGATTGCGGCCATACCCACACCACCAGCACCCGCATGCACCAACACACGTTCACCAGACCGCACTTGGGCCAGGTCCCGCCACGCGTACCACGCCGTCAGGAACACGATCGGCACCGACGCCGCCTCAGCGAACGACCAGCCCTCCGGCACCCGGGCCAACAACCGCTCGTCCGTCACCGTGACGCTGCCCATGCCGCCACCAGGGGCCATACCGAACACCCGGTCCCCCACCGCGAGGCCGGCCATCTCCGGACCGACCTCCAGCACCACTCCCGCCGCCTCGCCTCCCAGGGGACCGGCGGGACCGGGATACATCCCCAACGCACTCAGCACATCACGGAAGTTCACGCCCGCGGCACGCACCGCGACCCGCACCTCACCCGCCGCGAGGGGCTTGGACGCCTCCTCGAACGGGACCAACTCCAGCGCGTCCAACGACCCCCGCGCCGCGCTGTCCAACCGCCACGCGTCCACGCCCGACGGCACCGTCAGGACCTCGTCGGCGCCGGGCCGCACCAAGCGTGCGACGCTCACCGCACCCTGGCGGACGGCCGCCTGACCCTCGGGCCACGCACCGCCCCCGGCGAGCGCGGCCCAGGACTCGGGCGTACCGTCCACGTCCGCCAGCACGAAGCGACCCGGGTTCTCCGCCTGCGCCGACCGTACGAGACCCCACACCGCAGCCGCGCCCAGATCCGTCACCGCGTCGCCGGGAGCGGCGGCGACAGCGCCCCGCGTGACGACCACCAGTTGGGCGTCCGCCAGCCGCTCGTCGGCCAGCCACTCCTGGATCACGTCGAGGACGCCCTCGACCACGTCCTCGGCAGCCGCTTCCCCGCCGAGCACGGGCAGCAGCACAGCCAGGGAGGCAGCGCCGTCGGCCGGCACCTCGCCCAGCCGCTCGTACGCCGCGACCTCGGCCCCTGCCGCACGCAGCCCTTCGAGCACGGAAGGCGCGCCGCCCAGCAACGCCCATCGAACGGAAGTCTCTTCGACCGCCGGTGTCGGTGCGGCCACCCATCCCAGGCGCAGCAGCCCGTCATCGGAGGCCGCGGCCACGGGCGGCCGCAACTGCCCTGCGGACACCGGCCGTACGACGAGGGAGTCGGCGGTGGCCACCACGGCGCCGGTGGTGTCGGCGACCAGGACCGAGACGGCGTCGGTGCCCGCCGGAGCGAGCCGGACCCGCAGGGCGGTCGCGCCGGAGGCGTGCAGCGAGACGGCCGACCAGGCGAAGGGCAGCCGCCCGCCGGGGGCGGCGCCAGCGGCATCGGCGGTGAGGAAGCGGCCCAGGGTGATGGCGTGGAGCCCGGCGTCCAGGAGCGCGGGGTGCAGGCCGTACCGTGTGGCGTCCTCGTGTGCCGTTTCCGGCAGTGCGACTTCGGCGAAGACCTGGTCGCCGAGGCGCCAGGCAGCGTGCAGGCCCCGGAAGACGGGTCCGTAGGAGAAGCCGCCGGTGGCGGCCCAGGTGTCGTAGAAGTCGGCGAGCGGCACAGGTTCGGCGCCGGTCGGGGGCCAGACGGTCAGGTCCTCGGCGGTGCGGGCGGCCACGGGCGCCAGGGTGCCCTGGGCGTGCCGGGTCCACGGCGCGTCCGATCCGCCGTCCGATCCGCCGTCGGCGCGGGCGTCGGCGCGGGCGTCGTCCTGGCGTCGCGAGTGCACGCTGAGGGGCCGTCGGCCGGTCTCGTCGGGCGCTCCGACCCACAGCTGCAGATGCACGGTGGCGTCGTCGGGCAGGACCAGCGGGGCTTCGAGGGTCAGTTCGTCGACCTGGCCGCAGCCGACCTGGTCGCCGGCGCGGATGGCCAGTTCCAGGAACGCGGTGCCGGGCAGGAGGATGCTGCCCAGGATGTCGTGGTCGGCGAGCCAGGGGTGGCTGCGCACCGACAGGCTGCCGGTGAGCAGCACACCGTCGGCGTCCGCGATCTGTACGGCCGCGTCGAGAAGGGGGTGGTCGACCGTGCTCAGGCCGATGCCGCCGATGTCGCCGAGCATGGCCGGCGGCTCCAGCCAGTAGCGCTGTTCCTGGAAGGCGTACGTCGGCAGGTCCACCTGCCGCGCCCCGCTCCCGGCCAGCAACGCACGCCAGTCCACCGCACCGCCGCGCACATGCACCCCGGCGAGCGCCGCCCCGACCGACAGTTTCTCGGCCCGGTCCCGGCGGAGTGTGGGCAGGCAGGCGACAGGCTCGTCATCCACCTCGCTCAGAGTCTGCTGGGCCATCGCGGACAGCACGCCGTCGGGGCCGAGCTCCACGAACGTACGGACGTTTTCGCCGTGCAGCGTACGGATGCCGTCGGCGAAGCGGACGGCATCCCGGACGTGCCGGACCCAGTACTCCGGTGAGCACAGGTCTGCGGGCGTGGCCATCTCGCCGGTCAGGTTCGACACGACTGGAATGCGCGGGGTGTCGTACGTCAACCCCTCGGCCACGCGGCGGAACTCCGCCAGCATCGGATCCATCAACGGCGAGTGGAAGGCGTGACTGACCGTCAACTGCTTGACTCTCAGGCCCTGTTCACGCCAACGCGACTCCAACTCCCCGACGGCTACGGCATCGCCGGACACCACGACCGACGACGGACCGTTCACCGCCGCGACAGCAACCCGCTCGTCCAGCTCAGGCAGTACGTCCGCCTCGGACGCCTCCACCGCCAGCATCGCGCCGCCCTCAGGCAGCGCACCCATCAACCGACCCCGCGCGGCCACAAGCGTGCACGCGTCGTCCAGAGACCACACCCCGGCCACGTACGCGGCAGCGATCTCACCGATCGAATGCCCCGCCACGAAGTCCGGCGTCACACCCCACGACTCCAGCAACCGGAACAGCGCCACCTCCACCGCGAACAACGCCGGCTGCGTGAACTCCGTCCGGTCGATCAGCTCTCCGCCCTCGAACAACACCTCCCGCAGGCCCTCGAACCGCGCACACACCTCGTCCAACGCATCCGCGAACACCGGATAGGCGGCATACAACTCCCGCCCCGCACCCACCCGTTGGCTACCTTGCCCCGAGAACAGGAAGGCCAGCCGTCGGCCCTCTCCCGCCACGTTGCCCCGCACCGCGTTGGCGGTGTCGCGGCCCGCTGCGAACTCCGCGAGTGCGGCCTGCAGTTGGTGACCGTTCTCGCCGAGGAGCACCGTCCGCCGGTCGAAGGACGAGCGGCCCTCCGCCAATGACAGGGCGATGTCCGCCGGGCGGGTCCCGGCGTTCTGGGCGGCGAGCAGGTGGGTGTGGAGCGCGGCGGCCTGAGCGGTGAGGCCCTGATCGGTGCGGGCGGATATCGGCCAGGCGATCAGGGGGAGTTCGTCGTCGGACTCGTCGGACTCGTCGGGCTCGTCGGCAGAGGCCGGAGCCGGGATCTGGGCCGGAGCCATGGCCTGCTCGATGATGGTGTGGGCGTTCGTGCCGCTGACGCCGAAGGACGAGATGCCCGCCCGCCAAGGGCGTTCCACTTCCGGCAACGGCGTGGATTCGGTGGCCAGTCGGAGTCGGCCGCTGGTCCAGTCGATGTGCGGCGAAGGGGCGTCGATGTGCAGGGTCTGCGGAACGACGCCGTGGCGCAGGGCCATGACCATCTTGATGATGCCCGCGACACCCGCCGCCGCCTGCGTGTGGCCGATGTTGGACTTGACCGAGCCGAGCAGCAACGGCCGTTCCTCGGGCCTCCCCTGGCCGTAGGTGGCCAGCAGGGCCTGCGCCTCGATGGGGTCGCCGAGAGTCGTACCGGTGCCGTGGGCCTCGACCACGTCGACCTCGTCGGGTGTGAGGCCTGCGGCGGCCAGCGCCTGCAGGATGACCCGGCGCTGGGACGGGCCGTTGGGGGCCGTCAGGCCATTCGACGCGCCGTCCTGGTTGACGGCCGAGCCCCGCACCACCGCCAGCACCGGATGCCCCAGCCGCTCGGCGTCGGACAGCCGCTCCACCAGGAGCATGCCGACGCCCTCGCCCCACCCCGTACCGTCCGCGCCCGCCGCGAACGCCTTGCAACGGCCGTCCGCCGCCAGACCCCGCTGACGGCTGAACTCCACGAACGGCCCGGGGGTGGCCATGACGGTGACGCCGCCCGCGAGCGCCATGGTGCACTCGCCGCGCCGCAGCGCCTGCACCGCGAGGTGCAGCGCCACCAGGGCGGAGGAGCAGGCCGTGTCGACGGTGACCGCCGGACCCTCCAGGCCGAGGACGTACGACAGACGGCCGGACATGACGCTGGCGGCGATGCCGGTGCCGCCGTAGCCCTCGACGTCGCTGGGCGCGCCCATCAGCAGCGCGCCGTAGCTCTGGCCGTTGGAGCCGACGAAGACGCCCGTGCGCGAGCCGCGCAGGCCGGCCGGATCGATGCCCGCGCGCTCCACGGCCTCCCAGCCGGTCTTCAGCAGGAGCCGCTGCTGCGGGTCCATCGCCAGCGCCTCACGCGGCGAGATCCCGAAGAACTCCGGATCGAAGTCGCCGGCGCCGTCCAGGAACCCGCCCTCACGGACGTAGCAGGTACCGAGGTGGTCCGGGTCCGGGTTGTAGAGCCGCTCCGGGTCCCAGCCCCGGTCGTCGGGGAAGCCGCCCAGCGCGTCGGTACCGGAGGCCACGAGGTCCCACAGTTGTTCCGGCGACGCGACCCCGCCCGGGAACCGGCAGGCCATGCCGACGATCGCCACGGGCTCCTGCCCGCTCTCCTCCAGCTCGCGCAGCCGTCGGCGGGTCTGGTGGAGGTCGGCGCTGACCCGCTTGAGATAGTCAAGCAGCTTCTGCTCGTCGTTCATGGAAGCCGGGCCCCTCTGGGATCTTCGTCATCGGTACTGGGCGTGCCGCGCGGAACTGGTGGATTGAGCGGTAATCGGGGGGGGTGGAGGAGGTGGAAACGTAAGTTGAAGTGGAGGTGGTGGTGTGGGGCGGGACGGGGGGTGTCAGGGTGTGCCGGGGTGGTCGTCGAGGCCCAACTGGCCTTCGATGAAGGCGAAGACCTCGGCCGCGTCGGCGTCCTGGAGCCGTTCGACGACGTCCGCCGAGTTGTCGTTGTCGTGGCGGCCGCTGTCCGCCCGGCGTGCGGCGCTGCCGCCGCCCGAGAGGCGGCTGAGAACCGCGCCGAGCCGGACCGCGACCAGGGAGCGCGTGTCGTCCTGCTCGGGCGGCAGCGCGTCGAGGGCGCCTTCGAGCCGGTCGAGTTCGGCCAGCAGGGTGTCGAGGCCGCCGACGGTGTCGGTGGACAGTTCCTGGCTGAGGTACGCGGCCAGGGCGCCGGGGTTGGGGTGGTCGAAGACGAGGGTGGTGGGCAGATCGAGGCCGGTCGCCGCGCCGAGTTGGTTACGCAGCTCGACGGCGGTCAGGGAGTCGAAGCCGAGATCCTTGAAGGCGCGGGCGGAGGGCACGCCGTCCGCCGAGCCGTGGCCGAGGACCAGGGCGACCTGGCCGCGGACCAGGGTGAGCAGGGCCTCGTCGCGTTCGCGTGGCGACAGCGCGGCGAACGAGGCGCGTTCGGCCAACGGCGCTTGGGCGGACGCCGCCGCGGCGGCGGTCTGTTCCAGTGGCTGCCGGGCCTCGGGGAGCCGGTCGAAGAGGCGGCTGCGGCGGGTGGAGGTGAAGCCGGGGGCGAAGCGCTGCCATTCGATGTCGGCGACCACGAGCAGCGGTTCCTCGTCGTCGAGGGCACTGCGCAGGGCCGCGGAGGCCGAGCGTGGGTCCATCGGCGGCAGGCCGATGCGCCGGCTGCGTTCCTGCACCAGGCCGTTGTCGGCCGCCATGCCGCTGTCGGCCCAGGGGCCCCAGGCGAGCGCCGTGCCGGGCAGGCCGAGCGCGCGGCGGTGCCGGGCGAGGGCGTTGAGGTAGGCGTTGGCGGCGGCGTAGTTGGCCTGTCCCGCCCCGGCGAACGTACCGGCGACCGACGAGAACAGCACGAACGAGGTGAGCTGGTGGTCGAGGGTGAGTTCGTGCAGGTTGGCGGCCGCGGTCGCCTTGGAGCGCAGCACCGTGTCGAGCCGGGCGGGGGTCAGGTGGTCGGCGACGCCGTCGTCGAGGACTCCCGCGGTGTGGATGACGGAGGTCAGCGGGTACTCGTCGGGGATCTCGGCGAGCAGCCGGGCCAGCGCCTGGCGGTCGGTCACGTCGCACTGCGCCACGGTCACCGCGCAGCCGCGCCCGACGAGTTCGGCCAGCAGTTCCGAGGCGCCCGGGGCGGCGGTGCCGCTCCGGCTGACCAGCAGCAGGTGCTCGGCGCCGTCGCGGGCCAGCCAGCGGGCGGTGTGGCCGCCGAGTGCGCCGGTGCCGCCGGTGATCAGGTACGTACCCGGCCGGACGGCGGGCTCCTCGCTGCCGGTGGCCGCCTCGACGCGGTGGGCCCGTTCCAGCCGCCGGACGTGTACGCCGTTGTCGCGGATGGCGAGCTGGTCCTCGCCGTCCGGGTGGGCGAGCAGTCGGCACAGTTGGTCGGCGGCGGTGTCGGTGAGCGTGGCCGGCAGGTCGACCAGCCCGCCCCAGAGCTGCGGCGACTCCAGGGCGACGGCCGTGCCCAGGCCCCACACCTGAGCCTGCGCGGCGCTGGTGAGCCGGTCGGCGGCGGTCACGGCGACCGCGTCCCGGGTGACGCACCACAGGGGTGCGGCGGGCCCCTCGCGCAGGACGTGCAGCAGGGCGAGGGTGGCGGCCAGTCCGGAGGGTACGGCCGCGTGGCACGGGTGCGGCTCGTCGGCCAGCGCCAGCAGCGACAGCACACCGGCGAAGCGTGGCGCGGCGGCACCGCTGTGTCCCGCTCCTGATGCGAGTCCTTCGTGCACTGCCTCTCGCGCGTGCCCTGCGTCTCGCGCTGCCCCGCCGAACGCGTGCAGCCGCTCGGCGATCACGCCGCTGCTGTGGCGTTCCCGCTCGGTCAGCGGCAGCTCGGCCAGGGTCGCCCCGGCCCGCCGAAGAGCGGCCCGGCACGCGATGACGAGCGGGTCGTCGATCAGCTCGGCGGGCAGGGCCAGCAGCCAGGTGCCGGTCAGCCGACGGGCCGCGGGCCGGTCGGCCGGACGCCAGGCGATGCGGTAGCGCCAACTGTCGGTCACGGCCCGGCACGCCTGGCGCCGACGCCAGCGGGACAGCGCGGGCAGCAGTTCGGTCAGGCCGCTGGCCTTCGCCCCCGCCCCCTCTTCCGCGCCGTCGAGCCCCTCGAGCCCGATGGTCTCCGTAAAGGCCTTGAGGTCTTCGCGTTCGACGGCTTCCCAGAACCTCCGGTCGACCTCACTGCCCGACGTGGCCGGTACGACGGTGTGCACCTCAGGCCAGTAACGGCTTCGCTGGAAGGGATAGGTCGGCAGCTCGACCCGGCGTGCACCGGAGCCCGCGTAGTACGCCGACCAGTCCACCGCCACCCCGCGTACGTGCAGGGACGCGAGCGCGGACGCCACGCTGATGCCCTCGGCCCGGTCCCGGCGCAACACCGGTACGCACACCTGACCCGCGTCCAGGGACTGCAGGGCCGCAGCCGACAACACCCCGTCCGGGCCCACCTCCAGCAGCGTGCTCACACCCCGGCCCCGCAACGTCACGACCCCGTCCCCGAAACGGACCGCCTCGCGGACGTGCCGGACCCAGTACTCGGGCGAGCACAGGTCTTCTTCTGCTGTGGCGATCTCGCCGGTCAGGTTCGACACGAGCGGGATACGGGGGGGCTCATAGGTCAGGCTCTCGGCCACGCGGCGGAACTCCGCCAGCATCGGGTCCATCAATGGGGAGTGGAATGCGTGACTGACCGTCAACTGCTTGACACGCAGGCCCTGTGCACGCCACTTCGACTCCAACTCCCCGACGGCTACGGCGTCACCGGACACCACGACCGACGACGGACCGTTGACCGCAGCGATCGCGACCCGCTCGCCCAGCTCAGGCAGTACGTCCGCCTCGGACGCCTCCACCGCCAGCATCGCACCGCCCTCAGGCAGCGCGCCCATCAGCCGACCACGCGCAGCCACCAACGTGCACGCGTCGTCCAAGGACCACACACCCGCCACATACGCGGCGGCAACCTCACCGATCGAATGCCCCGCCACGAAGTCCGGGACCACCCCCCACGACTCCAGCAACCGGAACAGCGCCACCTCCACCGCGAACAACGCCGGCTGAGTGAACTCCGTCCGGTCGATCAACCCCCCACCCTCGAACAGCACCTCACGCAACGGACGATCCAACAATCCGTCGAAGCGCACACACACCTCGTCCAGCGCATCCGCGAACACGGGATACGCCTCGTACAACTCCCGCCCCGCACCCACCCGTTGGCTCCCCTGACCGGAGAACAGGAACGCCGTACGCCCTTCCGCAGGCGCGCCGGTGATCAGGCCCGGTGCCTGCCTGCCCTCGGCGAGGGCGGTCAGGGCGTCGACCAGTGCCGTCTGATCGTGGGCGACGACAGCGGCGCGGGTCTCCAGGGAGGCCCGGGTGGTGGCGAGCGAGAAGGCGATGTCGGCGCGGGTGTGCTCCAGGGAGTCGTGCGGCAGGGAGAGCAGGGCACGAGCCTGGTCGGCCAGGGCTTCGGGGGTGCGGGCGGACAGCAGCCAGGGGGCGTCGATCGGGCGACGCTGCTCGGCGTCCACCGTCACGGGCGATGGCGGGCGCTCCGGGGACTCCAGGATCACGTGGGCGTTGGTGCCGCTCACGCCGAACGACGACACGGCGGCTCGACGCGGCGTCGCGCCTTCCGGCCATTCCTGGGCCTGCGTCAACAACCGCACACCGCCCGACGACCAGTCCACGTGCGGGGTCGGCTCGTCCACGTGCAACGTGCGCGGAAGCACACCGTGCCGCATCGCCATGACCATCTTGATGATGCCCGCCACGCCCGCCGCCGCCTGCGTGTGGCCGATGTTGGACTTCACCGACCCCAGCCACAACGGACGACCGGCCTCCCGCCCCCGCCCGTACGTCGCCAGCAGCGCTTCCGCCTCGATCGGATCCCCCAACACCGTCCCCGTACCGTGCGCCTCCACCACATCCACCTCGGACCCCGACAGACCCGCCAGCGCCAACGCCCGCCCGATCACCCGCTGCTGCGCCGGACCCGACGGCGCCGTCAACCCATTCGACGCACCATCCTGATTCACCGCCGACCCACGCACCACCGCCAACACCTCATGCCCATTACGCCGCGCATCCGACAACCGCTCCACCAACAGCAGACCCACACCCTCACCCCACCCCGTACCATCCGCACCCGCCCCGAACGCCTTGCACCGGCCATCCGACGCAAGACCCCCCTGACGCGAGAACTCCACAAACGCACCCGGCGTCGACATCACCGTCACCCCACCCGCCAACGCCAACGAACACTCCCCCGAACGCAACGCCTGACCCGCCAGATGCAACGCCACCAACGACGCCGAACACGCCGTATCCACCGTCACCGCCGGACCCTCAAAACCAAACGAATACGCCAACCGACCCGACACCACACTCGCCGCATTACCCGTCAACACATGACCCTCAGCCCCACCCGCACCCAACGCCCCCAACAACGCCGCATAATCCTGACCGTTCGACCCCACAAACACACCCACCTCCTCACCCGACAACCCCACCGGATCAACACCAGCCCGCTCAAACACCTCCCAACCAACCTCCAACAACAACCGCTGCTGCGGATCCATCCCCAACGCCTCACGCGGCGAAATACCAAAGAAACCCGCGTCAAAACCGGCTACGTCACTCAGGAATCCGCCCTGTCCGGTGGCCGAGACGCCGGCTTCCACGAGGGCGCGGCCGTCCCAGCCACGATCGTCGGGGAAGCCTCCGAGGGCGTCGCCGCCGGAGGCGAGCAGCGTCCAGAAGTCCTCGGGCGAGGTCGCGCCGCCGGGGAAGCGGCAGGCCATGCCGACGATGGCGATGAGGTCGTCGTCGCCGTCCGTGGCGGTGCTGCGGGCGGCGAGCGGGGACGCGGTGGCAGGGGTGCCGCCGCTGAGGCGGTCAGCGAGGTAGCCGCCGAGGGCGGTCGGGGTGGGGTGGTCGAAGACGAGTCCGGCAGGCAGCTTCAGACCGGTCAACCGGGCGAGCCGGTTGCGCAGTTCAACCCCCGTGAGCGAGTCAAAGCCCAGCTCACGGAAGGCACGGGTCGGGACAACCGCGTCGGCGGATGCGTACCCGAGTATCAACGCGGCCTCGGTACGCACCAGTTCGGTGACCACTGCGGCACGTTCGCGGTCCGCGAGGCCGGACAACCGCTGTTCCCAAGCGGAATCCACGGATTCGGCCGCTCCTGTCCTGCCCGCGTCCGGCGGTGGGAGGAGCGTGGAGAGGAGGGGTGAGGGCCGTACAGCCGTGAAGGACGCGCCGAACCGCGCCCAGTCCACATCCGCCACCATCACCGAAGCAGCAGCACCCCGGGCCAGGCGGCCCAGCAACCCCACCGCACCCCCAGGCGCGAGCGGCGACAGACCACTCCGACGCATACGCCCCTCCACCAACCCCCCATCAGCCGCAAGCCCCACACCACCCCAAGGACCCCACCCCAACGACACCCCAGCCAGACCCACACCACGCCGAAACTCCGCCAGACCATCCAAAAACGCATTCGCCGCCGCGTAATTCCCCTGACCCGACGCACCAACACCACCCGACACCGACGAGAAAAGAACAAACGCCTCCAGACCCAGATCACGGGTCACCTCATGCAAATTCCACGCACCCACCGCCTTCGCCCGCCACACACCCCCCAACCGATCACCAGAAAGCCCCTCCAGAACACCGTCATCCAACACACCCGCCGCATGAACCACCGCAGTCAACGGACAGTCGGACGGAATACCCTCCACCACAGCCCGCAACGCCTCACGGTCCCCCACATCACACGCCACCACCGACACCGCCACACCCGACCCACCCAGCTCAGCCAACTCGGCCACCAACTCCGCCGCACCCGGCGCATCCACACCCCGACGCCCCACCAACACCAACCGCTCAGCACCATGCCCCACCAACCACCGCGCCACATGACCACCCAACCCACCCAAACCACCCGTCACCAACACCGTCCCCGACGGCACCCACCCACCAGACCCAGACACCCCAGACGACACAACAGGAGTACGGACCAGACGACGAACCAGCACACCCGACCCACGCACCGCAACCTGATCCTCAACCCCCTGCCCCACCACCCCGACCAACCGCCCAGCCGCCCGCACATCAAAAACCACAGGCACATCCACCACACCACCCCACCGCTCAGGCAACTCCAACGCAGCCACCCGACCCAAACCCCACACCCCACACTGAACCGGCGACACCAACCGATCCGAACCACCCACCGACACCGCCCCACGCGTCACACACCACAACCGCGCCCCCACACCCACATCCCCCAACCCCTGAATCAGTGCCAGGGATGCCGCGGGGCTGCCGTCGCCGACGCGCAGGTCCAGATCCAGATCCAGGTCCAGGAGCGACACCACGGCGTCGAACTCGGGCTGCTGCTCAACCGCGGCGGCCAGTGCCCGCGCGTACTGTTCCCGGTCGGGTGCGGCGGCGTCGAGGCGCACCACGACGACTCGCCGAGCGGCGGTCTCCAGAGCGGCCAGTACGGCGTCATGGTCGCCGACGGCGGAGTCCTGAGGGGCGACGACGAGCAAGTCGCCGGGGGCGGAGGGGTGGAGGGCGGCGGACGGCAGGGGCTGCCAGTGTTCCTGGTAGCACCACTGGTCGGCGGCGTCGGCGGCCTGACGCTGCCGTCGCCAGGACGCCAGGGCGGGCAGGACCTGGCTGGCGGGGCGGTCGCCGTCCAGACCGAGGGTGTCGAGGAGACCGTCCAGTTCGGCGCCTTCGACGGCTGCCCAGAACTCCTCGCCGACCGGGTCGGAGGCGCTCTGCCGGGGAGCGGCCGGGGCGGCTGCGGAGGTCATCCAATAGCGTCGGCGCTGGAAGGCGTACGTGGGCAGGTCCAGCGGTGCGGTGTCGGCGCCGGTCCCGGCGTACAGCGCGGGCCAGTCGACGGCCGCACCGTGGCAGAAGGCCTGCGCCGCCGAGGTGAGGAAGCGGCGGGCGTCGCCCTGGCCGCGACGCAGGGTGCCGATGGCGAGGGCGGTCGAGCCGACCGCGTCCAGGGTGTCCTGTACGGGTCCGCTCAGCACCGGGTGGGGGCTGGTCTCGACGAAGACCTGATGGCCGGCCGCCGCGAGCGCGGTGACGGCCTCCTGGAAGCGCACGGGGTTGCGCAGGTTTCCGTACCAGTAGGCGGCGTCGAGTTCGCCGTCGGCGACCCAGGCGCCGGTGTACGTCGACAGCATGGGGATGTCCGGCGCCTGCGGGGTGAGGCCGTCCAGAGCGGCGATGATCTCGTCCTTGACCGCTTCCACGACGGGCGAGTGCGAGGCGTACTCCATCGCCACCCGGCGGGTACGCAGGCCGCGTTCGGTGCATGCTGCCACGAAGTCGTCCAGTCGGCCGTTCCCGCCGGATACCACGACGGATTCGGGGCCGTTCACCGCGGCCACCACCGCGCCGTCGCCGAAGCCGGACAGTACGTCCTCGACCTCGGCGGTGCCGGCCTCGACGGACACCATCCAGCCGTTGTCCGTGAGCTTGGCCAGCACCTGCGCCCGTACGGCCGCGACCCGGGCGGCGTCCTCCAGGGACAGCGCGCCGGCCACGCAGGCCGCCGCGATCTCGCCCTGCGAATGCCCGACGACAGCCGACGGACGTACACCCACCGACCGCCACAACGCCGCCAGCGACACCATCACCGCCCACAGCACCGGCTGCACGACGTCCACCCGCTCCAACTCGGTGCCGTCGCCACCGTCGCCACCGAGGACACCGGTCAGCGACCAGTCCACGTACGGCGCCAGCGCGGCCTCGCACTCCGCGATCGCCGCCCCGAACACCGGTGACTCCGCGAGCAGTTCACGGGCCATGCCCGCCCACTGGCCGCCCTGGCCGGAGAAGACGAACACCACGCCGGAGCCCGCCGCCGCCCCGGTGACGACCTGGGGGGCCGCCGTGTCGGAGGCCAACGCCCGTAGTCCGGCGAGGCGTTCGGCCGGGTCGGCACCGAACACCACGGCGCGGTCGGCGAAGACGGCGCGCCGGGCCAGGGCGCGTCCGAAGGCCGCCGGATCCGGTGCGGCGTCGTCCACGTAGCCCGCCAGGTGATCCGCCAGGCGCTCCGCCTGGCCGGCCAGCGCGTCGGGGCCGTGGCCGGAGACCGGCCAGGGCAGGACGGCCGGATCGGCGAACGGGCGTGGGGGGACGGGCTGTTGCCCGGCCGCGGGGTCCGTCGGAGCCTGGTCGGTCGTGTCCTCGGCCGCCGGGGCCTGTTCCAGGATCATGTGCGCGTTCGTGCCGCTGATGCCGAAGGACGACACCGCCGCCCGGCGCGGGCGGCCCGTCTCGGGCCAGGGCGCCGACTCGGTCAGGAGTTCCAGGGCGCCCGCCGTCCAGTCGACGTGCGGAGTCGGTTCGTCCACGTGCAGGGTGCGGGGGGCCAGACCGGCGCGCATGGCGAGGACCATCTTGATGACGCCCGCCACGCCCGCCGCCGCCTGGGTGTGGCCGATGTTGGACTTCACCGAGCCCAGCAGCACCGGCCGGCCGTCCTCACGGCCCTGGCCGTACGTCGCCAGCAGGGCCTGCGCCTCGATGGGGTCGCCCAGGGCCGTACCCGTGCCGTGCGCCTCGATGACGTCGACCTGGTCGGCCGCGAGGCGGGCGTTGGCCAGGGCCTGGCGGATGACGCGTTCCTGGGCGGGGCCGTTGGGGGCGGTCAGGCCGTTGGAGGCGCCGTCCTGGTTGACGGCGGAGCCGCGCAGCACGGCCAGGACGCGGTGGCCGAGCCGCTGGGCGTCGGACAGCCGCTCCACGAGGAGCATGCCGACGCCTTCCGCGCTGCCGAACCCGTCGGCGCCGGCGGCGAACGCCTTGCAGCGGCCGTCCGAGGACAGGCCGCGCTGCTTGCTCAGTTCGGTGACGGTGCTGGGGTGGGTCATGACGGTCACGCCCCCGGCGAGCGCCATCGCGCACTCCTCGCCGCGCAGCGCCTGGACCGCGAGGTGCAGGGCGACCAGCGACGACGAGCAGGCGGTGTCGACCGTGACGGCCGGGCCCTCCAGGCCGAGGGTGTAGGCGATCCGGCCGGAGGCGGCGGAGGTGACGTTGCCCGTGAGCAGGTGGCCTTCGACGCCCTCGGGCAGCGGGTAGACGCCCGAGGTGTAGCCGCTGTAGGCGGCGCCGAGGAAGACGCCGGTGCGGCTGCCGCGCAGGGTGTGCGGGTCGAGCCCGGCGTGCTCCAGTGCCTCCCAGGAGGTCTCCAGCACCAGGCGCTGCTGGGGGTCCATGGCCAGGGCCTCGCGGGGGGAGATGCTGAAGAATCCGGCGTCGAAGTCGCCCGCGTCGTAGAGGAATCCGCCGGAGTCGGTGCACGCGGAGCCGGGCGCGCCCCCGTCGCCGTCACCATCACCCCCGTCACCATCGCCCCCGTCGCCGTCGACGCCGTCACCGGCCCCGGTAACGATGGACGGGCCGCCGAACACCTCGGCGGGCCAGCCCCGGTCGGTGGGGAACGGGCCGATCGCGTCCTTCTCGGAGACGACCAGCCGCCACAGCTCCTCGGGCCCGCCGACCCCGCCGGGGAAACGGCAGGCCATGCCGACGACGGCGATCGGCTCGCTCCCGGCCTCCTCGACCTGGCGCAGTCGCTGCCGGCTGCGCCGCAGGTCGGCGGTGACCCGCTTGAGGTACTCCCGGAGCTTCTCTTCGTTCTCCACGTGCTTCACCTATCGGGCGGTCGGGCCGGGGCGGGCCCGGAATATCGTCGGAGGGCGGGTCGTCGGAGGACGGTTTACGAGAGGCCGAACTCTTCGTCGATCAGGTTGAACAGGTCGTCGTCGCTGGCGGTGTCGATGGCCGCCGTGTCGGAGGCGTCCGGTCCGGTACCGGCCGCCGGGCCGCTCAGATCGCGCCACCGGGAGAGCAGCGCCTCCAGGCGGGCGGTGACGGTGTCGTCGCCGTGGACCTGCGCGTCGATGGCGGCGAGGGAGGCTGCCAAGGCGTCGATCTCCTTCAGTACGGGGCCGGTCGGGTCGGCGGTGTCGTCGGAGAGACCGAGGGCGGTGCGCAGGTACGCGGCGAGCTCGGCGGGGGTGGGGTGGTCGAAGACCAGCGTGGCGGGCAGCCGGGTGCCGGCCGCGGCGGCCAGCCGGTTGCGCAGTTCGACGGCGGTCAGCGAGTCGAAGCCCAGCTCCTTGAACGGCCGGTCGGCCCTGACCTCGTCGCCCGACGCGTGTCCGAGGACCACGGCCACCTGGCCGCGCACCAGGTCCAGCAGGGCGCGGTCGCGGTCCGCCGGGGCCAGCGCGGCCAGCCGGTCGGCCAGCGGCTGCTCCTGGCGGCCGGGCTCGTCGTACTGCCGGACCACTCGGCGGGCGGGGGTGCGGACCAGGCCGCGCAGCAGCGGGGACAGCGCTCCTGCCGCCGCCTGCGCCTGGAGGGCGGCCTGGTCGAACGGGACCGGGACGAGCAGCGGTTCGGGCCGCGTGAGGGCGGCGTCGAACAGGGCGAGGCCCTGCCGCGTGTCGAGTGTGCGGGTGCCGCCGCGGGCGACCCGGCTGCGGTCGGCCTCGCCGAGGTGGCCGGTCATGGCGCTGTCCTGCTCCCACAGGCCCCAGGCCAGCGAGGTGCCGGGCAGGCCGTGCCCGCGCCGGTACTGCGCGAGGCCGTCGAGGTAGGAGTTGGCGGCGGCGTAGTTGCCCTGGCCGGCGGCGCCGAAGGTGGCGGCCGCGGAGGAGAACAGGACGAAGGCGGACAGTTCCAGGTGCCGGGTGAGTTCGTGCAGGTGCCAGGCGGCGTCGGCCTTGGGCCGCAGGACGGTGGCGAGCCGGTCGGCGTCGAGCGAGCCGATGACGCCGTCGTCCAGTACGCCAGCCGCGTGCACCACGGCGGTCAGCGGGTGCTCGCCGGGCACGGTGCCCAGCGCCGCGGCCAGCGCGGCGCGGTCGGCGGTGTCGCAGGCCGCCATGGTGACGTCGGCACCCAACTCGGCGAGTTCGGCGCGCAGTTCGGGCGCGCCGGGGGCGTCGGGGCCGCGTCGGCTGAGCAGCAGCAGGCTGCGCACGCCGTGCTCGGCGACCAGGTGCCGGGCGAGGAGCCGGCCGAGGGTGCCGCTGGCGCCGGTGATCAGTACGGTGCCGTCGGGGTCGAGCGGCGCCGGGAGCGTCAGCACGACCTTGCCGATGTGCCGGGCCTGGCTGATGTGCCGGAAGGCGTCGCGGGCCTGGCGGATGTCCCAGGCGCGGATCGGCAGCAGCCGCAGCGTTCCGTCGCCGAACAGCTTCAGCAGCTTGGTCAGCAGCTGTCCGATGCGCTTGGGCCCGGCCTCGCTGAGGTCGAAGGCCCGGTAGACGACGCCCGGGTGGTCCTGGGCGACGGTCTCGGGCTGCCGGACGTCGGCCTTGCCCATCTCCAGGAACCGGCCGCCGCGCGGCAGCAGCGTCAGCGAGGCGTCGACGTACTCGTGGGCCAGCGCGTTCAGGACGACGTCCATGCCGCGCCCGCCGCTGACGGTCAGGAACTTCTCGGCGAAGCCGGTGTCGCGGGAGGAGGCGATGTGGTCGTCGTCCAGCCCGAGACCGCGCAGTACGTCCCACTTGCCGGGGCTCGCGGTGGCGTACACCTCGGCCCCCAGGTGCCGGGCGATCTGTACGGCGGCCATGCCGACGCCGCCCGCTCCTGCGTGCACCAGGACCGCCTCGCCGGGCCGCAGCGCGGCCAGGTCGGTCAGGGCGAAGAGCGCGGTGAGGAAGACGATCGGCACCGAGGCGGCCTGGGTGTGGCTCCAGTCGTCGGGGACGCGGGCCAGCAGGCGGTGGTCGGTGACGGCGAGCGGTCCGTAGCCGCCGCTGAACATGCCGAACACCCGGTCGCCGGGGGCGAGTTTGCTGACGCCGGGCCCGGTCTCGAGCACCACGCCGGCGCCTTCGCTGCCCATCAGCGCCGCGTACGGCTCCAGGCCCATGGCGATCAGCGCCTGGCTGAAGTCCATGCCGAGCGCGATGAGCACGTCCCGGAAGTTGACGCCGCCGGCACGCATGGCGACGCGTACCTCGCCGCGCCGCAGCCGGGCGTCGTCCGCCGGGACGGGCAGCAGCGCCAGGCCGTCCAGGGTGCCGTCGGCGGCGGGGGTGAGCCGCCAGTCGGTGGTGCCGGACGGCGGCACGAGGGTCCCGGCGGTCGCGGTACGGGCCAGGCGCGGGGCCAGCAGGGCGGCCCCGCGTACGGCCAGTTGCGGTTCGTCGCCGTGCAGGGCGGCGAGCAGCGCGGACGCCTGCGCAGCCGCCTGCGCGGGCGGGGCCGTCCCGCTCACGGCGCCGTCGGCGTCGAGGTCGACCAGCCGCAGCCGCAGCGGGTTCTCCGACTGGGCGGAGCGGGCCAGACCCCACAGGGCGGCCGCCGCCGGGTCGGGCGCGGGGTCCTGCGGGCCGGTGGCGAGCGCGCCGGTGGTCAGCAGCACCAGCGGGATGTCGGCCAGCCGGTCCTCGGCCAGCCACCGCTGAAGGGTGACCAGCAGGTCGCGGGTGACGGCGTGGGCACGGACGGCGGAGTCGCCTCCGGTTGATCCCGCCGATCCGGTCGATCCGGTCGGTTCGGCTGATCCCGTTGATCCGGTCGCCAGGCACAGAAGGGCTGGGCGGTCGGCCGGTACGTCTCCCGCGTCCAGGGCGGCGCACAGCGCGGCCTGGTCTGCGTAGCCGGTGACGGGTCCGGCCTCTTCGGCGCCGACCAGGAGCCGGGCGAGGCCGAGCGGGTCTGCGCCGAGCACGGTGCAGCCCGCCGGAGCCGGTGCCGATGCCTGGGCCGTGGCCTGGGTCCGGTCTGTGAGGGGGGTCCGGTCGGTGACGGGGGTCCACTCCATGCGGTACAGCGACTGGGCGGTGTCGTCCTGTTCGGGCCCGGCGGCGGCGAGGAGTTCGGCCGCGATCGGGCGCAGGATCAGCGAGTCGGCGGTGGCGACCGGGCTGCCGGTGGTGTCGTACGCCTCGACGGCGACGGCGTCCGGGCCCGCCGGGGTGAGCCGGACCCGCAGCTCGGCGGCGCCGGTGGCGAACAGGGTCATGCCGGTCCAGGCGAACGGCAGCAGGGCGCGCGGTTCGCCGGACTGCTCGACGAGCCCGGTCTGCTCGTCGAGGCAGATGGTGTGTAGGGCCGCGTCCAGCAGCGCCGGGTGCAGGCCGTACGCGGCTGCCTGCTCGCGGTGCTCCTCGGGCAGCGCCACCTCGGCGAACACCTCCGTGTCGCGCCGCCACACCGCCCGCAGCCCCTGGAAGGCGGGGCCGTAGCCGTAGCCCCGGCCGGTCAGCCGCTCGTACAGGCCGGTGAGGTCGATCGGTTCGGCGCCGGACGGCGGCCAGGCGGCCGGGTCCAGGGCGGGTACGGTCTCGGCCGGCGCGGGCGCCAGTGTGCCGCCCGCGTGCCGGGTCCAGACCGGCTGCGCGGTGAGGTCGGCGGGGTCCTGGCGGCTGGAGTGCACCTCCAGGCTCCGGCGGCCGTTGTCGTCCGGGGCGCCGACGGCGACCTGGACGCGCACCGCGCCGCGCTCCGGGAGCACCAGCGGGGCCTGCAGGGTCAGTTCCTCGACCTGGCCGCAGTCGGCCTGGTCACCGGCGTGGCCGGCGAGTTCGAGGAACGCCGTGCCGGGCAGCAGCACCGAGCCCATGACGGTGTGGTCGGTGATCCACGGGTGCCCGTCCGCGGTCAGGCGGGTGGTGAACAGCAGCCCGCCGTCGGCGAGTTCGACGGCCGCGCCCAGCATCGGGTGGGCGCTGGCGCGCAGTCCGACGGCCGAGACGTCGCCGCCGAAGGCGACGGCGGACGGCTGCGGCCAGTAGCGCCTGCGCTGGAAGGCGTACGTCGGCAGCTCCACGTGCCGGCGGCCGGCGGCGGCCGGGAACAGTCCGGCCCAGTCGGCCTCGGCGCCGTGCACGAAGGCCTGGGCGAGCGAGGTGAGGAACCGCGCGGGACCGCCGTGGTCGCGCCGCAGGGTGCCGACGGCACTCGCGCCGCCGCCTACGGCGTCCAGGGTGTCCTGGACCGGGGCGGTCAGCACCGGGTGCGGGCTGACCTCGACGAACACCTTGTGTCCTTCGGCGGCCAGGGCCTGTACGGCGTCGTGCAGCAGGACGGGGTTGCGCAGGTTCTCGTACCAGTAGCTCGCGTCGAGCTCCTTGCCGCCGATCCAGGCGCCGGTGTTGGTGGAGAACATCGGGACGTCGGCCGTGCGTGGCTCGACCGGGGCGAGCGAGGACAGCAGCTCGGGCCGCAGCATCTCGACCCCGGCGGAGTGCGAGGCGTAGTCCACGGCCACCTTGCGGGCCTGGACGCCGAGTTCACCGCAGCGGGTGAGGAAGCGCTCCAGGGCCTCGGCCTCGCCGGAGACCACGACCGACTCCGGGCCGTTGACGGCCGCGATGCCGACAGCGGCTCCGTCGTCGCCCGCGAGGCCGTCGCCGTCCGCGAAGCCGTCGAGCAGTTCGGTCACACGGGCCGCCGAGGCCGACACCGAGGCCATGCCGCCGGTTCCGGCCATCCGGATGATCGCCCGGGAGCGCAGTGCCACGATCCGGGCGGCGTCGTCCAGGGACAGCGCGCCGGCCACGCAGGCCGCCGCGATCTCGCCCTGCGAATGCCCGACGACAGCCGACGGACGTACGCCCACCGACCGCCACAACGCCGCCAGCGACACCATCACCGCCCACAGCACCGGCTGCACGACGTCCACCCGCTCCAACTCGGTGCCGTCGCCACCGTCGCCACCGAGGACACCGGTCAGCGACCAGTCCACGTACGGCGCCAGCGCGGCCTCGCACTCCGCGATCGCCGCCGCGAACACCGGTGACTCCGCCAGCAGTTCACGAGCCATGCCCGTCCACTGCGAGCCCTGGCCGGGGAAGACGAACACCACGCCGCCGGACCCGGTGGCGGTGCCGACCGCGCCCTGGGCCGGCTCCGCGCCCGCCGCCACGGCCTGTGCCTGTGCGGTCAGTTCGGCCAGATCGCGGCCGAGCAGGACGGCGCGGTCGCCGAACACCGTACGTCCGGTGGCCAGGGCGCGGCCCACGGCACGCGGATCGGCCGCCGGGTCGGACGCGGCGAACTCGGCGAGGAGCGCGGCCTGTTCGGCCAGCGCCTCGGGGGTGCGTCCGCTGACGACCCAGGACACGAGGGCGTCGTCGCCCGCCGCGAAGGACGGTGCGCTCTCGGCGGTCAGGGCGTCGGGGGCCTCGATGATCTCCGTGACCTCCGTGGTCTCCGTGGTCTCCGTGGTCCCGGGGGCCTGTTCGAGGATGGTGTGCGCGTTGGTGCCGCTCACGCCGAACGACGACACCGCCGCACGGCGCGGCCTGCCGGTCTCCGGCCAGTCCCGCGCCTCGGTCAGCAACTCGACCGCACCGGCCGACCAGTCGACGTGCGGGGTGGGCTCGTCCACGTGCAGAGTGGCGGGGAGAACGCCGTGCCGCATCGCCATGACCATCTTGATGATGCCCGCCACACCGGCGGCGGCCTGGGTGTGGCCGATGTTGGACTTCACCGACCCCAGCCACAGCGGCTGTTCGGCGTCCCGGCGCCTGCCGTACGTCGCCAGCAGCGCCTGCGCCTCGATCGGGTCGCCGAGGGAGGTGCCGGTGCCGTGTGCCTCGACGGCGTCGATGTGGTCCGACGTCAACCGCGCGCCGGCCAGGGCCTGGCGGATGACCCGCTGCTGCGAGGGGCCGTTGGGGGCGGTCAGGCCGTTGGACGCGCCGTCCTGGTTGACTGCGCTGCCACGGACCACGGCCAGCACCCGGTGACCGTTGCGCCGGGCGTCGGACAGCTTCTCCACGAGCAGCATGCCGGCGCCCTCGCCCCAGCCAGTACCGTCCGCGCCCGCCGCGAACGCCTTGCACCGGCCGTCGAAGGACAGCCCGCGCTGGCGGCTGAACTCGATGAACGCGCCGGGCGTCGACATCACCGTCACACCGCCGGCCAGTGCCATGTCGCACTCGCCGGAGCGCAGCGCCTGGATGGCCAGGTGCAGGGCGACCAGCGAGGACGAGCAGGCCGTGTCGACCGTGACCGCCGGGCCCTCCAGTCCGAAGACGTACGACAGCCGGCCCGACACCACGCTCGCCGAGCTGCCGGTGCTGCCGTAGCCCTCGGCCAGTTCGGGCGAGCCGAGGAACAGGCCCATGTAGTCCTGGCCGTTGGAGCCGACGAACACGCCGGTGCGGGAGCCGCGCAGCGCGGTCGGGTCCAGGCCCGCGCGTTCGACGGCCTCCCAGCCGGTCTCCAGCAGCAGCCGCTGCTGCGGGTCCATCGCCAGCGCCTCACGCGGCGAGATCCCGAAGAAGTCGGCGTCGAACATGCCCGGTGCGGTCAGGAAGCTGCCGGTGCGGGCGTAGGAGGTGCCGCGCCGGTCGGGGTCGGCGTCGTAGAGGGCTTCGAGGTCCCAGCCGCGGTCGGTCGGGAACTCGGTGACGGTGTCCTGTCCGCCGAGCACCAGCTCCCACAGCTGCTCGGGCGTGCTAACCCCGCCGGGGAAGCGGCAGGCCATGCCGACGATGGCGATCGGCTCGTCGTCGGCGGACCGGACGGCGAGCGCCCCGCCGCCTGCGTTGGCTCGACCGGCCTCGTCGCCGGGGAGCCCGCCGCCGAGAAGCTCGTCGCGCAGGTGGGCGGCGAGCACGGTCGCGGTCGGGTAGTCGAAGACGAGAGTCGCGGGCAAGGCGAGGCCGGTGGCCGCGCCGAGCCGGTTGCGCAGTTCGACGGCGGTCAGCGAGTCGAAGCCCAGGTCCTTGAAGCTGCGGCCGGGTTCGACGGACTCGTACGAGGCGTGTCCGAGCGCGATCGCCACATGGGTGCGGACCAGGGTGAGCAGGGTGCGGTCGCGTTCCTCGCCGGTGCGTTCCGCCAGTTCGGCGCGGAGCGCGGCGGCCCGGTCGGCCTCGGCCGCGACGCTGCGGGACAGTTCCTCGACGGCCGCACGGGCCTCGGGGATACGGCTGATCAGCCGGCTGGGCCGGGCGGAGACCTGGGCGGTCACCAGCCGCTCCCAGTCCACGTCGGCGACGGTGAGCAGCGTGTCGCCGTGGTCGATCGCCCGGTGCAGGGCGGCGACCGCCGCGTCCGGGGCCATGGCGGAGACACCGCCGCGTTCCATCCGGGCGCCGGTCGTCTCCTCGCCTGCCGCCATGCCGCCGCCCGCCCAGGGACCCCAGGCGACGGCGGTGGCGGGCAGTCCGGCGGCCCGGCGGTGCTGGGCGAGGGCGTCCAGGCCGGCGTTGGCCGCCGCGTAGTTGCCCTGGCCGGCCGCGCCGAGGGTGCCCGCGATCGACGAGAACAGCACGAACGCGGTCAGGTCCAGGTCGCGGGTCAGCTCGTGCAGGTGCCAGGCGGCTTCGGTCTTGGCCGCCAGGACGGCCGTCAGCCGCTGCGGGGTCAGCGCGGCGAGTACGCCGTCGTCCAGCACACCGGCGGCGTGCACGACGGCCGTCAGCGGCCGGTCGGCCGTGACCCCGTCGATCAGCGCGGCCAGCGCCGTACGGTCCGAGGTGTCGCAGGCCACGACGACCGGCTCGGTCCCCGCCGCCGCCAGTTCGGCGCACAGCTCGGCCGCGCCGGGCGCCGCCGGGCCGCTGCGGCTGGCCAGGAGCACGCGCTCGGCGCCGTTGCGGGCCAGCCAGCGGGCGACGTGGCCGCCGAGGGCGCCGGTGCCGCCGGTGACCAGGACGGTTCCGGTGGGCTGCCAGGGCGCGGCGGGCTCGGCGGCGGTGATCGGGGCGCGCTCCAGCCGGGCGCCGTAGGCGGCCGAGGAACGCACGGCGACCTGGTCCTCGCCGGGATCGGTCTGCGCGAGCACGGCGCAGAGACGGTCCAGGATCCGCTCGTCGAGGATCGACTCGTCCAGGATCCGCGCGTCCAGGGCGGTCGCCGAGCCGGCTGCCGGGTCCTCGTCGGCGGGCAGGTCGATGAGGCCGCCCCACCGGTCCGGGTGTTCGAGCGCGGCGACGCGGCCCAGTCCCCACAGCTCGGCCTGGCGCGGCCGGGCGGGGCCGTTGTCCTGACCCGCCGCCACGGCTCCGGCGGTGACACACCACAGCGGAGCGCTGACGTCGGCGTCGCCCAGGGCCTGGAGCAGGAGAAGGGTGCCCGCGAGTGCGCCGGAACCCGAGCCCGCGTTCTGCGGGGCCGGTGCCGCGAGGAGGGAGAGCACACCGGTCGGCTGCCCGGTGCCCTCGTCGTCGGCCGCCGTCGCGCGCAGGACGGCCGCCAGGTCGTCACGGGTCGTGTCGGCCGCCGCGTGCACCTGCCGTACGTCGGCGCCTCGGGCGGTCAGCGCCGCGAGGATCGCTTCGGGAGCGGTGCCACCGGCCGGGGTGACGACCCACCAGGTGCCGGTCAGCGGCGTCGAGGCGGTCGGCGCGAGCGGCTGCCAGCGCATGCGGTACCGCCAGGTGTCGGTCAGCTGCCGCTGCCGGCCTCCCCGCCGCCACGCCGTGAGCGCGGGCAGTACGTCGCCGAGCGGACCGCTGTCGTCCATCCGCAGGGCCGCCGCGACGGACTCCAGGTCCTCTCGTTCCACGGCCTCCCAGAACCGGGCGTCGACCGTGTCGTTCTCGCCGCTCCCGCTGCGAGCGCCGAGCGGCCGGGCCTGCTCGGGCCAGTAGCGCTCGCGCTGGAAGGCGTACGTCGGCAACTCGACAGGACGCGCACCGGACCCGGCGAACAACGCCGCCCAGTCCACCGCCACACCCCGCACGAACGCCCCCGCCACACCAGCCACCAGCGACTCCGCCTCCGACCACCCCGACCGCAGCACCGGCACACCAGCACCCTCCGGAACCAGCCCGGACAACACCCCACCCGGACCGACCTCGACGAACGTCACCACGCCACGGCCCTCCAGCGCCGCAACGCCGTCGGCGAAACGAACCGCCTCACGGACATGCCGCACCCAGTACTCGGGCGAGCACAACTCCTCGGCCGTGGCCAGTTCACCGGTCAGGTTCGAGACGAGCGGGATACGCGGAGTCGCGTAGGTCAGGCTCTCGGCCACACGGCGGAACTCCGCCAGCATCGGATCCATCAACGGCGAATGGAAGGCATGACTGACCGTCAACTCCTTGACACGCAGGCCCTGTTCACGCCAACGCGACTCCAACTCCCCGACGGCTTCCGCATCACCGGACACCACGACCGACGACGCACCGTTCACCGCCGCGACGGCAACCCGCTCGTCCAGCTCGGGACGCACATCCGCCTCGGTCGCCTCGACCGCCAGCATCGCGCCACCCTCGGGCAGCGCACCCATCAACCGACCACGCGCCGCCACCAACGCACACGCGTCGTCCAGAGACCAGACACCAGCCACATACGCGGCGGCGATCTCACCGATCGAATGACCCGCCACGAAGTCCGGCCGCACACCCCACGACTCCAACAACCGGAACAGCGCCACCTCCACCGCGAACAACGCCGGCTGCGTGAACTCCGTCCGGTCGATCAACCCCTCACACTTGCCCTCGCCGTCGCCCTCGAAGAGGACATCCCGCAGCGAGCGGTTCAGCAGCTCGTCGAACCGGGCGCACACCGCGTCCAGGGCATCCGCGAACACCGGGAAGGCGGCGTACAACTCCCGCCCCGCGCCTGCCCGCTGGCTGCCCTGGCCCGAGAACAGGAACGCAGTCCGGCCTTCCATCGCCGTACCGCACACCAGACCCGGCGCCTCCGCGCCCTGCGCCATCACTGCCAACCCGCGCTCCAGCGCAGACCGGTCACGTCCGAAAACCACCGCATGGTGATCGAACGTAGAGCGGCCGTGGGCGAGGGAGTACCCCACTTCGACCGCGTTAGCCCCATGACCTGGGCCCCCTATCCACTGCGAGAGGCGAGTTGCCTGCTCCCGCAGGGCCGATTCGCCCCGACCTGACACGATCCACGGCACCACGCCACCGCGCACTGCGGCCTCGGTGGCCTCGGTGGCAGGGGCGGGCACTGCGGGCTGCTCGATGATCACGTGGGCGTTGGTGCCGCTGATTCCGAACGCGGAGACGCCCGCGCGGCGCGGACGGTCGTGGTCGGGCCAGTCGGTGGCGGCGGTCAGCAGTCGCACCGCGCCCTCGGACCAGTCCACGTGCGGGGTCGGCTCGTCCACGTGCAGCGTCTGCGGGAGCACTCCGTGCCGCATCGCCAGCACCATCTTGATCACACCCGCCACACCCGCGGCGGCCTGCGTGTGCCCGAGGTTGGACTTCACCGAGCCGAGCAGGAGCGGGTGTTCGTCCTCGCGGCCCTGCCCGTACGTCGCCAGCAGCGCCTGGGCCTCGATCGGGTCGCCCAGCGCCGTACCCGTGCCGTGTGCCTCCACGACGTCGACCTCGGACGTCCCGAGGCCCGCGTTGGCCAGGGCCTGTCGGATCACCCGCTGCTGCGAGGGGCCGTTCGGGGCCGTAAGACCGTTGGACGCGCCGTCCTGGTTGACGGCCGATCCGCGCACCACCGCGAGGATCCGGTGGCCGTTGCGTTCGGCGTCGGACAGGCGCTCCACGAGCAGCATGCCCGCGCCCTCGCCCCAGCCGGTGCCGTCGGCGGCGCCGGCAAACGCCTTGCAGCGGCCGTCGGCCGACAGTCCGCGCTGCCGGGAGAACTCCACGAAGGCCCCCGGGGTGGACATGACGGTGACGCCGCCCGCCAACGCCATGTCGCACTCGCCGGACCGCAGCGCCTGCGCGGCCAGGTGCAGGGCCACCAGCGAGGACGAGCAGGCGGTGTCGACGGTCAGCGTCGGCCCTTCGAGGCCGAAGGTGTAGGCGAGGCGGCCGGAGACGACGCTGGCGGCGTTGCCGGTGCCGACATGGCCTTCACCGCTGGCCGCGCCGAGGAGCAGCGCCGGGTAGTCCTGGCCGTTGGTGCCGACGAAGACGCCGGTCCGGGAGCCGCGCGCCGACCGGGGGTCGATGCCGGCCCGCTCGAAGGCCTCCCACGAGGTCTCCAGGAGCAGCCGCTGTTGCGGGTCCATCGCCAGTGCCTCACGCGGCGAGATCCCGAAGAACCCGGCGTCGAAGCGGTCGGCGTCCGCGAGGAAGCCGCCGACTCGGACGTACGAGGTGCCCTGGTGCTCGGGGTCGGGGTGGTAGAGCGCGTCCAGGTCCCAGCCCCGGTCGTCGGGGAACGCGCCGATCGCGTCGCGGCCCTCGGCCAGCAGCCGCCACAGCTCCTCGGGGGAGGCGATGCCGCCGGGGAAGCGGCAGCCGATGCCGACGATGGCCACCGGTTCGTCCACCGCTGCCGCCGCCGTGACCGACGGCGCCGTGGGCTCGGCGGCACGGCTGCCGCCGCCCAGCAGGCGTTCGAGGAACCAGTCGGCCAGGGCCAGCGGGGTCGGGTGGTCGTACACCAGGGTGCTGGGCAGGCTGAGCGCGGTGCGGGCGCCGAGGCGGTTGCGCAGTTCCACGGCGGTCAGCGAGTCCATGCCCAGTTCGTTGAACGGGCGTTCCTCCGGGACGGCCGAGCCGGAGCTGTGACCGAGCACGAGCGCGGTCTGCTCTCGTACGAGGTCGAGCAGCAGCGCGGCGCGTTCCGGCTCGGACAGCGTGGCGAGCCGGTCGGCCAGGGTGCCGCCGCCGGTGCCACCACCGGTGCCCGTGCCGGGCTGCGGCTGTGCGCCGGATGTGTCGCGTGCGTGGTCCAGGGCGCGGACGGCGGCCGGGATGCCGGTCAGCAGCGGCGCCGGGCGGGCGACGGACAGGCCGGGCGCGAAGCGCGCCCAGTCGACGTCGGCCACGACGGCGGACGGAGCGCCGCCGGACACCGCGAGGTGCAGGGCGTCGAGGGCGGACTCCGGGGTGAGCGGGGTCAGACCGGCGCGACGCAGCCGGGCCTCGGTGGTGTCACCGTCGGCGGCCATGCCGGCGCCTGCCCAGGGGCCCCAGGCGACGGCGGTGGCCGCGAGGCCGTGGTCGTGCCGGTGCCGGGCGAGCGCGTCGAGGTAGGCGTTGGCGGCGGCGTAGTTGCCCTGACCGGCGCCTCCGACACTGCCGGAGAGGGAGGAGAAGAGGACGAACGCGGTCAGGTCCAGGTCGCGGGTCAGCTCGTGCAGGTGCCAGGCGCCGAGGGCCTTGCCCGCCAGGACGGCGGCCAGCCGCTCGGGGGTCAGGGCTTCCAGCACGCCGTCGTCGAGGATGCCCGCCGTGTGCACCACGGCGGTCAGCGGGCAGTCGGCCGGGATCGCGTCGATGACGGCGCGCAGGGCTTGCCGGTCGGCCACGTCGCAGGCCGCCACGGTCACGGTCACCGTCGCCGCCACGCCCTCCAGTTCCGCCAGCAGTCCGGCGGCGTCGGGCGCGTCCATGCCCCGGCGGCTCAGCAGCACCAGCCGCTCGGCACCCTGCTCCGCGAGCCGGCGCGCGACCATGCCGCCGAGGCCGCCGAGGCCGCCGGTGACCAGGACCGTGCCGGACGGCTGCCAGATGCCGGCCTCCTCCGTACGTCGCAGGGGGACGGGACGGAGCCTGCGTACGAACACACCGGACGGCCGTACCGCCACCTGGTCCTCGGCGCGCTGCCCGAGCACCCGCGCCAGCCGGGCGGCGGACCGCTCGTCCGCCGACTCCGGCAGATCGACCAGACCGCCCCAGCGCTGCGGGTACTCCAGCGCCGCCACCCGGCCCAGACCCCACACCACAGCCCGCCCCGGCGCGGCCAGCCGGTCGGCACGACCGACCGCCACCGCACCACGCGTCGCACACCACAACGGCGCCTCGACCCCGGCATCGCCAAGTGCCTGCAGAAGCGTCAACTCACCTGTGTCCGAAGGCTGTTCGGACGGCTGATCCGACAGTTGTCCCGATGGCTGCTCCGACGGCTGTTCGGGCGAGCCGTCGCCGCCGAGGAGGGACAGGACCCCGGTCAGTTCGTGCTCGGCGGCCGTCTCGCGGAGCCGGTCGGCCAGCGCGGCGCGGTCCTCGGTGCTCCCGACCTCGCAGCGGATCGGCTCGACGCCGGTGGCGCGCAGCGCTGCCAGCCAGGCATCGGCCCAGGCGGGCCGGGCCGTCGGTACGGCTACCAGCCAAGTGCCGGAAGCGGCGGCGTCGGCTGCTGCGGCGTCCGCCCAGGGCTGCCAGCGCTCCTGGTAGCCGCAACTGTCGACGAGCGACGCCTGCCGGTGCCGGCGTCGCCAGGACGACAGCAGCGGCAAGGCGGACGCCAGCGTCTGGCCGGCCTCGTCGGCCTCGGCCCCGGCGAGCCGCAGCGCCCCGGTGACCGCGGGCAGGTCGCCGCTCTCGATGGCGGCCCAGAGCTGCGCCTCCTCTTGCGCCGCGGCCACATCGGGGACCAGGTCGGCGGCGGTGAGCGTGGCGGACTCCAGCCAGTACTGCTGGTGCTGGAAGGGGTAGGTGGGCAGGTCTACGGGGTGGAGATCACCGCTGCCGCTGCCGGTCAGATAGGCCGACCAGTCGACGGCGGGGCCGTGGACGTGGAGGGTGGCCAGCGCCGCCAGCAGGGCCGCGTCCTCGGCACGGTCACGGCGCAGGGCGGCGACCAGGACCGAGGCGGTGGGCCGGGCGACTTCGGCGTCCACTTCCGCGATCGTGTCCTGGGCCATGGCGGTCAGGACACCGTCGGGGCCCAGCTCCAGGTAACGGCGGACACCCTCGCGATGGAGCGTACGGATGCCGTCGGCGAAGCGGACCGCCTCACGGACATGCCGCACCCAGTACTCGGGCGAGCACAGGTCTGCTGCCGTGGCCAGTTCACCGGTCAGGTTCGACACGACCGGGATACGGGGGGCGGCGTACGCCAGGCTCTCGGCCACGCGGCGGAACTCCGCCAGCATCGGATCCATCAACGGGGAGTGGAAGGCATGACTGACCGTCAATTGCTTGACACGCAGGCCCTGTTCACGCCAACGCGACTCCAACTCACCCACGGCTACGGCATCACCGGACACCACGACCGACGACGGGCCGTTGACCGCAGCGACGGCAACGCGCTCGTCGAGTCCGGCCAGCACCTCGGCCTCGGTCGCCTCCACGGCCAGCATCGCGCCACCCTCGGGCAGCGCACCCATCAACCGGCCACGCGCAGCCACCAGCTTGCACGCGTCGTCCAAGGTCCACACACCAGCCACATACGCGGCGGCGATCTCACCGATGGAGTGGCCCGCGAGGAAGTCCGGTCGCACGCCCCACGACGTGAGCAGCCGGAACAGCGCCACCTCCACCGCGAACAACGCCGGCTGGGTGAACTCCGTCCGGTCGATCAACCCCTCACCCTCGAACAACACCTCACGCAACGGACGATCCAACAACCCGTCGAAGCCCGCGCACACCGCGTCCAACGCCTCGGCGAACACCGGGAAGGCCGCGTAAAGACCACGCCCCATACCCGCGCGCTGCGCGCCCTGCCCCGTGAACAGCCAGGCCGTGCGTGCGCCGGATGCCGCCGTCGCGACACGGGCCGAGGGGATCTCGCGGCCGTCGGCCACCGCTGCCAGGGCCTCCAGCAGTTCGGCTCGGTCGGCGCCGAGCGTCACCGCCCGATGGTCCAGCACCGCACGCCGCGTGGCCAGGGAGAACGCCACGTCCTGGGCCCGCAGTTCCGGTTCGGCCAGGAGGCGGTCCCGCAGTCGGCCGGCGGCGGCTCGCAACGCCTCGTCGCTGCGGGCCGAGAGGGGCAGCGCCACCAGGCCGGGAGTCTCTGTGCTCGGCGGCTCGGCAGCCGCGTCACCCTGCTCGATGACGACGTGGGCGTTCGTGCCGCTGACGCCGAAGGAGGACACGCCGGCCCGGCGCGGACGGCCGGTCTCGGGCCACTCGGTGGTGGCGGTCAGGAGTTCGACCGAGCCCGCCGTCCAGTCGACGTGCGGGGTCGGCTCGTCCACGTGCAGGGTCTGCGGGAGCACGCCGTGCCGCATCGCGAGCACCATCTTGATCACGCCCGCGACACCGGCGGCCGACTGGGTGTGCCCGAGGTTGGACTTCACCGAGCCGAGCAGGAGCGGCTGTTGCGCGCTCCGCCCCTGGCCGTAGGTGGCCAGCAGGGCCTGGGCCTCGATCGGGTCGCCGAGGGCCGTACCGGTACCGTGCGCCTCGACGGCGTCGACCTCGGCGGGGGTGAGACGGGCGTTGGCCAGCGCCTGACGGATGACACGCTGCTGGGCGGGACCGTTCGGAGCCGTCAGGCCGTTCGACGCGCCGTCCTGGTTGACGGCGGAGCCACGGACCACGGCCAGCACCTCGTGACCGTTGCGCCGGGCGTCCGAGAGCCGTTCCACGACGAGCACACCCGCGCCCTCGGACCAGCCGGTCCCGTCGGCCGCCGCCGCGAACGCCTTGCACCGCCCGTCGGCGGACAGCCCGCGCTGCCTGCTGAACTCCGTGAAGATGCCCGGCGTCGCCATCAGCGTCACACCGCCGACCAGCGCCATCGAGCACTCCCCCGCCCGCAGCGCCTGGCCTGCGAGATGCAGCGCGACCAGCGAGGACGAGCAGGCGGTGTCGACCGTGACAGCGGGGCCTTCGAAGCCGAAGGTGTAGGCCAGCCGGCCCGACACGACACTCGGGGTGTTGCCGGTCAGCAGGTGGCCCTCGACGCCCTCCGGCATCCGCAGCAGCCCGGTGCCGTACCCGGAGGCGGCGGCGCCGATGAACACACCGGCACGCGAACCACGCACCCTCGCCGGGTCCATGCCCGCGCGCTCCAGCGCCTCCCACGCGGCTTCCAGCAGGAGCCGCTGCTGCGGGTCCATCGCCAGCGCCTCACGCGGCGAGATCCCGAAGAACCCGGCGTCGAAGCCCGCCGCCTCGGCGACGAAGCCGCCACGGCTGACGTACGACGTACCGGCCCGCTCACCGTCCGCGTCGAACAACGCGTCCAGGTCCCAGCCTCGGTCGGCGGGGAAGTCGCCGATGGCGTCGCCGCCACCCAGCACCAGGTTCCACAGTGCCTCGGGCGACGCGATCCCGCCGGGGAACCGGCAGGCCATGCCCACGATCGCCAACGGCTCGTCCGCCGACGCACCGCCGGCCGTGACGGTGGTGGCGGCAGCCGGGACGACCGCCGTCTCCGGGACGGTTCCCGCCAGTTCGCCCAGAACGAACTCCGCCAGCGACTGCGGGGTCGGGAAGTCGAAGACGAGGGTCGCCGGCAGCCGCAGGCCCGTCGCCGTGTTGAGGTGATTACGCAGCTCGACGGCTGTGAGGGAGTCGAAGCCCAGATCCTTGAACGCCCGGCCCGGGTCCACCTCGGCGGCACCGCCATGGCCCAGCACGCCCGCCGCGTGCGCCCGCACCAGTTCCACGACCACCCGCCGGGCCTCGGCCTGTTCCAGACCCGCCAGCCGCGCTACGAGCGACTGCTCGGCTGTCGCGGACACATCACGCGCCTTGCGCAACGACGCCCGGACCAGCCCGCTCATGACGGGCGGCAGCGCGCCCACGGTGGCATTGGCCCGCAGCGTGGCCGTCTCCAGGTGCACAGCGACCGGCCGCGCCTCGGCACCGGTCCAGGCGGCGTCGAACAGCGCCATGCCGTCGTCCGCCCCCAGCGGCACGAGACCGCCGCCGGCCATACGGCGTACGTCCGCCTCGGTGAGGTCGCGGGTCATACCGCTGACCTGCGACCAGGGGCCCCAGGCCACGGAGGTCGCGGGCAGACCGCTGGTGCGACGGTACGCGGCCAACGCGTCCAACGCGGCGTTCGCGGCAGCATAGTTGGCCTGGCCCGAGGCCCCGAGAGTGCCTGCTATGGAGGAGAACAGGACGAAGGCGGCCAGGTCTTGGCCGGCCGTGAGTTCGTGCAGGTGGCGTGCGGCGTCGGCCTTCGGCCCCCACACGGTCGCCATACGGTCGGAGTTGAGCGTGGTGACCAGGCCGTCGTCCAGGACACCGGCGGTGTGGACTACGGCAGTCAGCCGCTCCGACTCCAACAGGGCCGCTACGGCGTCCCGGTCGGCCACGTCACAGGCCACGATCCGTACAGTGGCACCCAACTCGGTGAGATCGGCGTGCAGTTCCTCCGCGCCGGGAGCATCCAGACCACGCCGGGAGACCAACAACAGGTCCTGGGCACCGTGTTCGGCCACGAGATGCCGGGCCACCACCGCACCCAGACCGCCCGTGCCGCCGGTCACCAGGACCGTACGGTGCGGGTCCAGCGCCGCCGGAACGGTCAGCACGACCTTGCCGACGTGCCTGGCCTGGCTGATGAAACGGAAGGCATCACGGGCCTGGCGCACATCCCACGCCCGCACCGGAAGCAGCTCCACCACACCGGTGCCGAACAGCTCCAGCAGCTCGGCCAGCAACTCCGCGATCCGGTCCGGACCCGCCTCGAACAGATCGAACGCCTGGTACCGCACAGCCAGTTCGGCCGCGTCACGGACGTCGGTCTTGCCCATCTCCAGGAACCGGCCCCCTTCCGCCAGCACCGACAACGAAGCGTCGACGAACTCACCCGCGAGAGCATTCAGCACCACATCAATGCCGCTGAACTTCTCCGCGAAACCGGTGTCCCGGGACGACGCGATGTGATCGTCGTCCAGGCCCAGACCGCGCAGGACATCCCACTTGGCCGGGCTCGCCGTCGCGAACACCTCAGCGCCCAGATGCCGCGCGAGCTGAATCGCAGCCATACCGACGCCACCGGCACCCGCATGCACCAACACCCGCTCTCCGGGCTGCACTTGGGCCAGGTCCTGCCACGCGTACCACGCCGTCAGGAACACGATCGGCACCGACGCCGCCTCAGCGAACGACCAGCCCTCCGCCACCCGCGCCAACAACCGCTCGTCCGTCACCGTGACGTTGCCCATGCCGCCCGGGGCCATACCGAACACCCGGTCGCCGACGGCAAGACCGTCGACTCCCGGACCGACCTCCAGCACCACACCGGCCGCCTCGCCGCCCAGCGGACCGGCGGGACCGGGGTACATCCCCAACGCACTCAGCACATCACGGAAGTTCACGCCCGCGGCACGCACCGCGACCCGCACCTCACCCGCCGCCAGCTCGGCCGTCGCCTCGGGGAAGGGCACCAGGGCGAGCTGGTCCAGGCTCCCTCGTTCGGCACTGTCCAAGCGCCAGGCGGGCAGGTCCGACGGGACCGGGAGCGCGTCGTCGGCGGCGGTCCGGGAGAGGCGTGGGACGCTCACGGCGCCCTGCCGGATGGCGGCCTGGTCCTCCTCGATCCGGGCCGTGAGGCTGCTCAGCGCGCGCCAGGACTCGGCGGTGCCGTCGACGTCGGCCAGCACGAAGCGGCCGGGGTTCTCGGCCTGGGCCGAACGCATGAGGCCCCAGACCGCCGCCGCGTCAAGGTCTGTCACCGCGTCACCGGGGACTGCGGTGATGGCGCCCTGTGTGACGACCAGCAGCGGGGCGTCGGCCGACCGGTCGTCGGCCAGCCAGTCCTGAACGGTGGCCAGGGTGGCGGCGACAGCGCCCGCGCCGCCGACCGCGAGCAGGACGGCGCCGTCGAGGGGCACATCACCCACCCGCTCGTACGCCGTGGCCTCGACGCCCGCCTCGCGGAGGGTGTCCACGACCGGCTGTCCGCCGTGCAGCACTGCCGACCGGCGCGGGACGGAGACCGTCTCCATCTCCGGCATCGGCATCGGCATCCAGCCCAACCGGAGCAGCCCGTCGTCGGGCGAAGTCACCGTCTGCGGCCGAAGCTGTGCCGCGGAGACCGGCCGCAGGACGAGGGAGCCGATCGACGCCACCGGTTCGCCGGTGCCGTCGGCCACGTCGATGCGTACCGCGTCCGGACCGGCGGGAGCCAGGCGTGCCCGCAGGGCGCCGGCGCCGGTGGCGTGCAGGGCGACGTCCGACCAGGCGAACGGAAGGCGGCCCTGTCCTGCGGCGGTCTCCTCGGCGCTGACCTGTATGAACGCGCCGAATCCCACCGCGTGCAGCGTGGCGTCCAGCAGCGCCGGGTGCAGCCCGTACGCTCCCGCGCTGTCCCTGACCTGCTCGGGGAGCGCGACCTCTGCGTACACCTCGTCGCCGAGCCGCCAGGCGGCGTGCAGGCCTTGGAAGACCGGGCCGTAGCCGTAGCCCTGCGCGGTGAGGGACGGGTAGTGGCCGGCGACCTCGACCCGCGTGGCGCCGGGGGGCGGCCACTCGGTGAGCGGCTGCGGGGTGAGCGCGGCCGGGGCGTCGGGCGGGGCCAGCTCGCCGGTGGCGTGCCGGGTCCAGTCCACGTCCTCCGGCTCGCCGCGTCCGGAGGCGGCGGGACGCGAGGACACCGTCACCCGACGGCGTTCGGCCTCGTCCGGCGCCGACACCCGGACCTGCACCACGATGGTGCCGTCGGCGGGCATGACCAGCGGTTCCTGGAGAGTCAGCTCCTCCAGTCCGCCCCAGCCGAGTTCGGCCGCGGCGTGCAGCGCCATCTCCACGTACGCGGTGCCCGGGAGCAGCACCGAGCCCAGGATGGCGTGGTCGGCGAGCCAGGGGTGGGTGCGCAGCGACAGCCGGCCCGTGAGGACCATGCCCTCGTCGTGCGCGAGCCGGACGGCGGCCCCGAGCAGCGGATGCCCGGCCGGCTCCAGACCCAGACCGGTCGCGTCGCCGGGGGCGGCACCGGTCAGGTCCGGCCAGTAACGGCGTTCCTGGAACGGGTACGTGGGCAGTTCGACCCGCCGGGCGCCCGATCCGGCGTAGTACGCCGACCAGTCCACCGGCACGCCTGCCGCGTGCAGCCCGCCCAGGGCGCCGAGCAGCGTACGGGCGTCGGACCGGCCGCCGCGCAGCGTGGCGAGCAGCGCGCTGTCCGCGTCGTCGGGCAGGCAGTGCTGAGCCATGGCGGTGAGCACGGAGTCCGGCCCGAGCTCGACGAAGGTACGGACGCCCTGGCTGTGCAGCGTCGCGATCCCGTCGGCGAACCGGACGGCCTCACGGACATGCCGGACCCAGTACTCGGGCGAGCACAACTCCTCGGCCGTGGCCATCTCGCCGGTCAGGTTCGAGACGAGCGGGATGCGCGGGGTGTCGTACGTCAGGCCCTCGGCCACGCGGCGGAACTCCGCCAGCATCGGATCCATCAACGGGGAGTGGAAGGCATGACTGACCGTCAACTGCTTGACCCTCAGGCCCTGTTCACGCCACTTCGACTCCAACTCACCGACGGCTACGGCATCGCCCGACACCACGACCGACGACGGCGAGTTCACCGCCGCGATCGCGACCCGCTCGCCCAGGTCAGGCAGTACGTCCGCCTCGGACGCCTCCACCGCGAGCATGGCTCCGCCCTCAGGCAGAGCGCCCATCAGCCGGCCGCGCGCCGCCACCAGCGTGCACGCATCCTCCAGAGACCACACCCCGGCCACGTACGCGGCGGCGATCTCACCGATCGAGTGACCTGCCACGAAGTCCGGCGTCACACCCCACGACTCCAGCAGCCGGAACAGCGCCACCTCCACCGCGAACAACGCCGGCTGTGTGAACTCCGTCCGGTCGATCAACCCCTCACCCTCGAAAAGCACTTCACGCAACGGCCGGTCCAACAACCCGTCGAACCGCGCACACACCTCGTCCAACGCATCCGCGAACACGGGATAGGCGGCATACAACTGCCGTCCAGCACCCACCCGTTGGCTGCCCTGACCCGACATGAGGACGGCGACGAGGCGGCCCGGTCGGGCGGTGGCCGGGGACGGGGACGGGTCGAGCGGTGTCGTGGTGGTGGTCAGGGCCGCGCTCAGTTCGGCGCGGGTGTCCGCGACCAGTACTGCGCGGTGGGGCAGGGCGGCGCGGGTCGTGGCCAGGGAGTAGGCGATGTCCTGGAGGGAGAGGTGTGCGTGGCTGTCCAGCAGTGCTCCGAGGCGGTGTGCCTGGGCGGCCAGGGCGGCCGGGGTCTGGCCGGACAGTACGAACGGCAGGGGCTGGTCGCCCTCGGTGGGCCGGGGGGCCGCCGGGGTGGCGGCGGGGAGTTCGAGGATGGTGTGCGCGTTGGTGCCGCTGATGCCGAACGCCGAGACGGCGGCCCGGCGCGGTGCCTCGTGCTGCGGCCACTCGCGGGACTCGGTCAGCAGCTCCACCGCGCCCGACGCCCAGTCGATGTGCGGGGACGGCTGGTCCACGTGGAGGGTCTGCGGGAGGACGCCGTTGCGCATCGCCATGACCATCTTGATGACGCCCGCCACACCGGCGGCGGCCTGGGTGTGCCCGAGGTTGGACTTCACCGAGCCGAGCAGGAGCGGCCGGCCCGCGGGGTGCGCCTGGCCGTACGTCGCGAGCAGCGCCTCGGCCTCGATCGGGTCGCCCAACGCGGTACCCGTGCCGTGTGCCTCCACCGCGTCGACTTCAGCGGCCGTCAGGCCGGCGTCGGCCAGGGCCTCGCGGATGACGCGCTGCTGGGACGGGCCGCTGGGGGCGGTCAGGCCGTTGGACGCGCCGTCCTGGTTGACCGCCGAACCGCGGACCACCGCCAGGATCTGGTGGCCGTTGCGCCGCGCGTCGGACAGCCGCTCAACGAGCAGCAGGCCGACGCCCTCGCCCCAGCCCGTACCGTCCGCGCCGGCCGCGAACGCCTTGCAGCGGCCGTCGGCCGCGAGACCACGCTGCCGCGAGAACTCCACGAAGGTCGTGGGAGTCGACATGACGGTCACACCGCCGGCCAGCGCCAGGTCGCACTCCCCCGAGCGCAGCGCCCGCACCGCCAGGTGCAGCGCGACCAGCGACGACGAGCAGGCCGTGTCCACCGTCATGGCCGGGCCTTCCAGCCCGAACGCGTACGCGAGCCGGCCCGACACGACACTCGCCGAGTTGCCCGTGCCCAGGTGGCCGCCGACCTCTTCCTGGGCGGCGACGAGCAGGTGGCCGTAGTCCTGGCCGTTGGTGCCGACGAAGACGCCGGTACGCGAGCCGCGTACCGCGTCGGGTGCGACGCCCGCGCGCTCGAAGGTCTCCCAGGCCGTCTGGAGCAGGAGCCGCTGCTGCGGGTCCATCGCCAGCGCCTCGCGCGGCGAGATGCCGAACAGCGCGGCGTCGAAGCGGTCGGCGCCGGTGAGGAAGCCGCCGACCCGCACGTACGAGGTGCCGTGGCGCTCCGGGTCCGGGTCGTAGAGCGCGTCCAGGTCCCAGCCGCGGTCGCCGGGGAAGCCGCTGATCGCGTCCCGGCCGTCGGCGAGCAGCGCCCACAGCTCTTCCGGCGACTCGATGCCACCGGGGAACCGGCAGCCCATACCGACGATCACCACCGGTTCGTCCGCCGCTGCGGACGCAGGCGACGCCACCGGCAGGGCCGTCGTCGTCGGCGCGGACGCCGCCGACCCGGCACCGGCCAGCCGCTCCCGCAGCCAGGCCGCCAGCGCGGCGGGCGTCGGGTGGTCGAAGACCAGCCCGGTCGGCAGTCGCAGGCCGGTCACCGACCCGAGGCGGTTGCGCAGTTCGACCGCCATCAGCGAGTCGAAGCCGAGATCCTTGAAGGCGCGGTCGGCCGCGATGGCGTCGGCCGAGTCGTGACCCAGCACCGACGCGACATGCTCGCCGACCAGCCGGCTCAGCGCCCGCTCCTGCTCGGGCCGGCTCAACCCGGCGAGGCGGGCGCCGAGTTCGGCGCCCGGCACGGCTTCGGCTGAAGCGTCGGCGTCCTGGGCGGCGGTGGCGGCCGCCGGCTCCCGTACGTCGGGGAGGTCGCTGATCAGCGGGCTGCGGCGGACGGCCGCGTAGGCCGGGGCGAACCGGGACCAGTCGATGTCGGCGACGACCTGCACGGGGTCGCCGGCCGCATCGCCGGCCGCATCGCCCGCCGCCTGGGCGAGCAGGGTGACCGCGAGCCGTGGGTCGAGCGGGTTCATGCCGCCGCGCCGCATCCGGTCCTCGACTCCGCCGACGGCCATTCCGGTGCCGCCCCAGGGGCCCCAGGCGAGGGAGGCGGCGGGCAGGCCGAGGCCGTGCCGGTACTCGGCCAGTGCGTCGAGGTAGGCGTTGGCTGCGGCGTAGTTGCCCTGGCCCGCCGCGCCCAGCGTGCCGGACACCGACGAGAACAGGACGAACGCCTGGAGGTCGAGGGGCTGTGTCAACTCGTGGAGCAGCCAGGCGCTTTCGGTCTTGGCCCGGAGGACGGACCGCACCTGTCGGGCGGACATCCCGTCCAGCACGCCGTCGTCCAGGACACCGGCGGTGTGGATCACCGCGGTCAGCGGAAGCTCCGCCGGGATGGCCGCGATGACCGCCGCCAGCGCCTCCCGGTCGGCCGCGTCGCATGCCGCGACCGTGACCCGTACGCCCGGGTTCGCGCCCGGGTTCGCGTCCGGGTTCGCGCCCGGGTTCGCGCCCGGGTTCGCCAGTTCCGACAGCTCTGCCAGTTCCGCGACCAGTTCGGCGGCTCCCGGGGCCTCCGGGCCGCTTCGGCTGAGCAGCACCAGGTGCTGCGCGCCGTTCCGCACCAGCCAGCGGGCGACGTGGCCGCCGAGGGCGCCGGTGCCGCCGGTGACCAGGACGGTTCCGGTGGGCTGCCAGGCCGGGGCCTGGGCCGGGGCCGAGCCCTGTGCGGCGGCGGTGCGCTCCAGACGGCGTACGAAGACGCCGGAGGCGCGTACGGCCAGCTGGTCCTCGTCGCGCCGGCCCAGTACCCGTACGAGGCGGGCGGCGGACCGTTCGTCCAGCGACTCCGGCAGATCGACCAGACCGCCCCAGCGTTCCGGCAGCTCCAGCGCCGCCACCCGGCCCAGACCCCACATCGCCGCCGCCGCGGGCGCCGACACCCGGTCGGAACGGCCGACGGAGACCGCGCCTCGGGTCAGCAGCCACAGCGGGGCGTCGACCGAAGCGTCGCCCAGGGCCTGGATCAGGGTCAGCGAAGCGGTGACCGACGCGGGGTCGGGGCACTCGCCGGTGACACCGAGCGCGAGCAGCGAGACCACACCCGACAACGGGCCGGACGGGCTCGACGGGCCGGACAGCGCGGCCGTCAGCGCGGCGGCCAGCTCCTCGCGGGTGCTTCCGTCGCGTCCGTCACGTCCGTCGTCTCCATCGCTTCCGTCCACTTCGAGACGCACCGGTTCGGCGCCCGCCCGGGCAAGAGCGGCGGTGACCAGGTCAGCCGTAGCGCTGTCGCCTGCGGGTACGACGACCAGCCAGCCGCCGGACAGTTCGGCCGAGCCGAGGCCGGTCAGCGGCTTCCAGCGCGGGCGGTAACGGCGTTCGTCGGCGGCCGAGCGCTCACGGCGGCGGTTGCGCCATGAGGCGAGCACCGGCAGCGCGGCGGTGACCGCCGCCAGCTCCACGTCCGTACCGGGTTCCGTGGTGTCGAGGTCCAGCGCGGCTGCCAGCGAGTCCAGGTCCGCCCGTTCCACGGCCTCCCAGAGCCGCGCCTCGGCCGCGTCCGTCCCCCCGGCCGCCTTGGGCGTACGGGACTGGGTGGGCCAGTACCGCACGTCCTCGAACGCGTACGTCGGCAGGTCCACCCGGCGGACCGGGGCGCCCGAGAACCGGGCCCGCCAGTCGAGCGCGGCGCCGCGTACATGCAGCTCGGCGAGCGCGGTGTTCAGCGTCTCGTCCTCACCGCGCTCCCGGCGCAGCACCGGCACGGCCAGGACTCCGTCCGGCTCGCCCTCGGCCGCCGCCAGGGTGTTCTGGGCCATGGCGGCGAGTACGGAGTCAGGCCCGAGCTCGACGAAGGTGCGGACGCCGCCTTGACCGTGCAGCGTCGCGATCCCGTCGGCGAACCGGACGGCCTCACGGACGTGCCGGACCCAGTACTCCGCAGAGCACAGCTCCTCGGCCGTGGCCAGTTCACCGGTGAGGTTCGAGACGAGCGGGATACGCGGAGTGTCGTATGTCAGGCCCTCGGCCACGCGGCGGAACTCCGCCAGCATCGGCTCCATCAGCGGGGAATGAAAGGCGTGACTGACCGTCAGTTGTTTGACCCGACGGCCCTGTTCACGCCAGCGCGACTCCAACTCATCGACGGCTTCCGTATCTCCGGACACCACGACCGACGACGGACCGTTCACCGCAGCGACGGCGACGCGCTCGTCGAGTTCGGCCAGTACCTCGGCCTCGGTCGCCTCGACGGCCAGCATCGCGCCGCCCTCGGGCAGCGCACCCATCAGCCGGCCGCGCGCGGCCACCAGCGTGCACGCGTCCTCAAGGGACCACACACCCGCCACATACGCGGCAGCCACCTCACCGATCGAGTGACCGGCCAGGTAGTCCGGCCGAACGCCCCACGACGTCAGCAGCCGGAACAGCGCCACCTCGATCGCGAACAACGCGGGCTGGGTGAACTCCGTCCGGTCGATCAGCCTCTCGCCCTCGCCCTCGAAGAGGACATCCCGCAGCGGACGGTCCAACCACCCGTCGAACCGCGCACACACCTCGTCCAACGCATCCGCGAACACGGGATAAGCGGCGTACAACTCCCGCCCCGCACCCACTCGTTGGCTGCCCTGACCCGAGAACAGGAACGCAATGCGGCCCAGGATCCGCGCGCCGGCTGCGTCGGCGTCGGCCGTGCGGACGACGCGGTGGGAGGGGCGGCCGTCGGCGAGCGATGCCAACGCGCCGAGCAGGTCGCCGGGTTCGCACCCGATGACGGCGGCGCGGTGCTCGAAGGCGCGGCGGCTGGTGGTCAGGGAGTAGGCGACGTCGAGGGGCGCGGCCGGGTGGGCGGAGAGGTGTGCGGCCAGGCGGCGGGCCTGAGCACGCAGGGCGGGCTCGGTACGGGCCGTCAGGATCCAGGGGACGACGACCGCCGGGGCAACAGGGGCCTCGTCGGACTCAGGGGCCTCGGGGGACTCAGGGGCCTGCTCGATGATGGTGTGCGCGTTGGTGCCGCTCACGCCGAACGACGACACCGCCGCACGACGCGGCCTGCCCGTCTCCGGCCACGACACACTCTCGGTCAGCAACTCGACCGCACCGGCCGACCAGTCCACGTGCGGACTCGGCGCGTCCACGTGCAAGGTCGCGGGCAGCACTCCGTACCGCATCGCCATGACCATCTTGATCACGCCGGCCATACCGGCGGCGGCCTGGGTGTGGCCGATGTTGGACTTCACCGAGCCGAGCAGGAGCGGTTGTTGCGCGCTCCGCCCCTGGCCGTACGTCGCCAGCAGGGCCTGCGCTTCGATCGGGTCGCCCAGCGCCGTACCCGTACCGTGCGCCTCCACGGCGTCGACGTGGTCGGCCGACAACTGGGCGGACTCCAACGCCTGCCGGATGACCCGCTGTTGGGACGGGCCGTTGGGGGCCGTGAGGCCGTTGGACGCGCCGTCCTGGTTGACGGCCGAGCCACGGACCACGGCCAGCACCGGGTGACCGAGCCGCTGCGCGTCGCTCAGCCGCTCCACCAGCAGCATGCCGACGCCCTCGCCCCAGCCCGTACCGTCCGCGGCAGCCGCGAACGCCTTGCAGCGGCCGTCGTCCGCCAGACCCCGCTGACGGCTGAACTCCACGAAGGTGGCAGGGGTGGTCATGACCGTGGCACCGCCGGCGAGCGCCATGGTGCACTCGCCGGTGCGCAGCGCCTGCATGGCGAGGTGGAGGGCGACGAGCGAGGAGGAGCAGGCGGTGTCGACGGTCAGCGTCGGGCCTTCGAGGCCGAAGGTGTAGGCGAGGCGGCCGGAGACGACGGCGGCGGCGTTGCCGGTGCCGAGGTGGCCTTCGGCGGACTCCTGTGCGCCGAGGAGCAGCGCCGGGTAGTCCTGGCCGTTGGTGCCGACGAAGACGCCGGTACGGGAGCCGCGCGCCGACTGCGGATCGATGCCGGCCCGCTCGAAGGCCTCCCACGAGGTCTCCAGGAGCAGCCGCTGTTGCGGGTCCATCGCCAGCGCCTCACGCGGCGAGATCCCGAAGAACCCGGCGTCGAAGCGGCCCGCCTCCGCGAGGAAACCGCCCACGCGGACGTACGAAGTGCCCTGATGCTCGGGGTCGGGGTGGTAGAGCGCGTCCAGGTCCCAGCCCCGGTCGTCGGGGAACGCGCCGATCGCGTCGCGGCCCTCGGCCAGCAGCCGCCACAGGGCCTCCGGGGAGTCGACGCCGCCGGGGAAACGGCAGCCGATGCCGACGATGGCCACGGGCTCGTCGAGAGCGAGAGCGGAGGCGGGGACGGGGGTGAGGGCGCGGGCGGAACCGGGACGGCGATCGGCGGCGTCGTCGTCGCCGCTGCCGCTCGTCAGCTCGTCGCGCAGCCAGTCGGCCAGCGTCGACGGCGTCGGGTAGTCGAAGGCCAGCGAGGTGGGCAGGGGCAGTCCGGTCTCGCGGACGAGGCGGTTGCGCAGTTCGACGGCCGTGAGCGAGTCGAGGCCCAACTCCCGGAAGGCCCGGTCGGGTTCGACGGTCGTGGCGGAGGCATGGCCCAGGACGGCGGCGACATGTGCGCAGACCAGGTCCAGGACCAGCCGGGCCCGTTCGGTGTCGTCGGCCAGGCCGGCCAGCCGCTCGGCGAGGACGCCGTCCGCAGGCGTGGCGGCGAGCCCGGCGGCGGGCTCACCGGCGATGGCCGCGGCTTCCAGGGCGCGGCGGGCCGCCGGAACGCCCAGGAGCAGCGCGCTCGGGCGGGCGGTGGTGAAGGCCGGGGCGAACCGGGCCCAGTCGACCGCTGCGACCGCGAGTACGGGCAGCTCATCGGCGACCGCCCGGCCCAGTGCGGTCACGGCCAGCTCGGGGTCGAGGGCGGGCATGCCCAGTCGGCCGGCGCGGTCGGCCACCGTGCCGGTGGCGGCCATACCCGCGCCCGCCCACAGGCCCCAGGCCACGGACGTGGCGGGCAGCCCGGCGGCGGACCGGTGCTGCGCGAGCGCGTCGAGGTAGGCGTTGGCGGCGGCGTAGTTGCCCTGGCCCGCCGCGCCCAGCGTGCCGGACACCGACGAGAACAGGACGAACGCCGAGAGGTCCAGGTCGCGGGTCAGCTCGTGCAGGTGCCAGGCACCGACCGCCTTGGCGGCCAGGACGTCGGCCAGCCGCTCGGGCGACAGGCCGTCCAGCATGCCGTCGTCCAGTACGCCGGCGGCGTGCACGACAGCGGTCAGCGGGCAGTCCGCCGGGATGTCCGCGAGGACGGCCCGCAGGGCTTCCCGGTCGGCCACGTCGCAGGCCGCCACGGTCACGGTCACCGTCGCCGCCACGCCCTCCAGTTCCGCCAGCAGTCCGGCGGCGCCCGGCGTGTCCATGCCCCGGCGGCTCAGCAGCACCAGCCGCTCGGCCCCGTGCTCCGCGAGCCAGCGCGCGACCCGCGCACCGACACCGCCCAGACCGCCGGTGACCAGGACCGTGCCGGACGGGGTCCAGTCCGCCCCGGCCCCGGCGGGCGCGGGACTCAGGCGACGTACGAAGACACCGGACGGCCGTACCGCCACCTGGTCCTCCTGGTCCCCGTCGCGCCGGCCCAGTACCCGTACGAGGCGGGCGGCGGAGCGTTCGTCCAGCGACTCCGGCAGATCGACCAGACCGCCCCAGCGCTGCGGGTACTCCAGCGCCGCCACCCGGCCCAGACCCCACACCACAGCCCGCCCCGGCGCGGCCAGCCGGTCCGCGCGACCGACCGCCACCGCACCACGCGTCGCACACCACAACGGCGCCTCGACCCCGGCATCGCCAAGGCCCTGCAACAGGGCCAGCAGTGCGCCCGCGCCCTCGGCGTCCGGCGCGTCGCCGGCCGGGTCGGCGGTCGTCCCGAACCCGGGTAGGGCCAGCACCCCGGCGATGTTCTCGGTGTCCGCGTCCGCCAGCGCCGCCACGACTGCCTGACGGGAGACACCGCCCCCGGCCCCGGCGGGGAGTACGAGGGGAACGACGGTGGCACCGGCGGCCGTCAAGGCATCGCCGATGCGCTCGGCGTCTGTGTCTACGTAGGGGTCTGTGTCGGCGTCGGCGTCGGCGTGCTGCGCGACGTCCGACGGCAGCGCCAGCAGCCAGCGACCGCCCAGCGCACCGGACGGCCCGGCGTCCGCCAACGGCTGCCAGACGCTCTGGTACCGCCAGCCGTCCACGGTCATCCGCTGGTGCTTGCCCTGCCGCCAGGACGACAGCACCGGCAGCAGTTCCTCCCATCCCGCGCTCTGCTCGGCACCGGTCAGCTCGGCGAGGTCGCCGCGCTCCACGGCGGCCCAGAACTCCGCGTCCGACGCGTCCGCCAGGTCCGCCGGGTCGGCCGCCTGTCCGTACGCGACGGCGTCGGGGATCTGCGGCCAGTAGCGCTCACGCTGGAAGGCGTACGTCGGCAGGCCGACGCGCCGCGCACCGGTGCCCGACAGGACCGTCGGCCAGTCCACGGCCAGGCCTCGCACGGCCAGTCCGGCGACGGCTGCCGCGAGGGACAGCCGATCAGCACGGTCCCGGCGCAGGACGGGCAGACAGGCGGTGTCCCCGCCCTGGTCGGCCAGGGTGTTCTGGGCCATGGCGGCGAGCACGGAGTCGGGGCCGAGTTCGATGAACGTACGGACGCCGCCTTGACCGTGCAGCGTCGCGATCCCGTCGGCGAAACGGACCGCCTCACGGACATGCCGGACCCAGTACTCCGCAGAGCACAACTCCTCGGCCGTGGCCATCTCGCCGGTCAGGTTGGAGACGACCGGAATACGCGGACTGTCGTACGTGAGCCTCTCGGCCACGCGGCGGAACTCCGCCAGCATCGGATCCATCAACGGAGAGTGGAAGGCATGACTGACCGTCAATCGCTTGACACGCAGGCCCTGTTCACGCCAACGGGACTCCAACTCCCCGACGGCTACGGCATCGCCGGACACCACGACCGACGACGGACCGTTCACCGCCGCGACGGCAACGCGCTCGTCCAGCTCAGGCAGTACGTCCGCCTCGGACGCCTCCACCGCCAGCATCGCACCGCCCTCAGGCAGAGCACCCATCAGCCGACCACGCGCCGCCACCAGCGCGCAGGCGTCCTCCAGCGACCACACCCCGGCGACGTACGCGGCAGCGATCTCACCGATCGAGTGACCGGCCACGAAGTCCGGCGTCACACCCCACGACTCCAGCAGCCGGAACAGCGCCACCTCCACCGCGAACAACGCCGGCTGAGTGAACTCCGTCCGGTCGATCAGCCTCTCGCCCTCGCCCTCGCCCTCGCCCTCGAAGAGGACATCCCGCAGCGGCCGATCCAACATCCCGTCGAACCGCGCACACACCTCATCCAACGCATCCGCGAACACGGGATAGGCGGCATACAACTCCCGCCCAGCACCCACCCGTTGGCTACCTTGCCCCGAGAACAGGAACGCCGTCGGCGCATCCTCCCGCGCCGCGCCACGCGCAACGGCCGGGTGCGCGTGGTCACCGGCCGCGAGGGCGGCGAGGCCCTCCAGCAGGGCGGTACGGCCGTCGGCGGTGATCGCGGCGCGGTGGGTCAGAGCGGCGCGGCTGGTGGTGAGGGACAGCGCGATGTCGGCGGCGGCCAGGTCGGTGCGGTCGCCGACGAACTCGGCGAGCCGTGCGGCCTGTGCCCGCAGGGCGGCCTCGTTCTGGCCGGACAGCAGCCATGCCAGTGGCTGGTCGGCGCGGTCCCCGTCGCCCTCGGCGATGTCAGCGGCCGGGGGCTGTTCGATGATGGTGTGCGCGTTGGTGCCGCTGACGCCGAACGACGACACCGCCGCACGACGCGGCCTGCCCGTCTCCGGCCACGACACACTCTCGGTCAGCAACTCGACCGCACCGGCCGACCAGTCGACGTGCGGACTCGGCGCGTCCACGTGAAGGGTCGCGGGCAGCACTCCGTACCGCATCGCCATGACCATCTTGATCACGCCCGCGACGCCCGAAGCGGCCTGGGTGTGCCCGATGTTGGACTTCACCGAGCCCAGGAGCAGCGGACGGTCGTCCTCGCGCTCCTGCCCGTACGTCGCCAGCAGGGCCTGCGCCTCGATCGGGTCGCCCAACGCCGTACCCGTACCGTGCGCCTCCACGGCGTCGACGTGGTCGGCCGACAGCCGGGCGGACTCCAGCGCCTGCCGGATGACCCGCTGCTGCGCCGGACCGTTGGGGGCCGTCAGGCCGTTGGACGCGCCGTCCTGGTTGACGGCCGAACCGCGGACCACGGCCAGTACCTCATGGCCGTTGCGCCGGGCGTCGCTCAGCCGCTCCACCAGCAGCAGGCCGACGCCCTCGCCCCAGCCCGTACCGTCCGCGGCAGCCGCGAACGCCTTGCAGCGACCGTCCTCCGCCAGACCCCGCTGACGGCTGAACTCCACGAAAGCGCCCGGCGTGGACATGATCGTCACGCCACCGGCCAGCGCGAGCGTGCACTCGCCGGCCCGGAGAGCCTGCACCGCCAGGTGCAGTGCCACCAGCGACGACGAGCACGCCGTGTCGACGGTGACCGCCGGGCCCTCCAGCCCGAACGTGTACGCGAGCCGGCCCGATACGACGCTGGCGGCGCTGCTCGTGGCGAGGTAGCCCTCGCCGCTGGGGCCGCCGCTGTCGGCCGCCGCGGCCAGCAGGGCCGCGTAGTCCTGGCCGTTGGAGCCGACGAACACGCCCGTGCGGGAGCCCTGGAGCGAACGGGGGTCCAGGCCCGCGCGTTCGAACGCCTCCCAGGCGGTCTCCAGGAGCAGCCGCTGCTGCGGGTCCATCATGAGGGCTTCGCGGGGGGAGATTCCGAAGAGCGCGGGGTCGAACTGTTCGGCGTCGCGGAGGAAGCCGCCCTGGGTGGTGTAGGTGGTGCCGGGGTGGTCGGGGTCCGGGTGGTACAGGGCGCCGGCGTCCCAGCCGCGTTCGGCGGGGAAGCCGGTGACGGCGTCGACGTCCTCGGCGACCAGTCGCCACAGGTCGTCGGGGGAGGCGACGCCGCCGGGGTAACGGCAGCTCATGGCGACGATGACGACGGGATCGCCGTCAGTGTCGGTGTCGGCAGAGGACGTCGTGGCCTGCCGGGTGACGGTGGCCGCAGCGGCGTCGGGGCCGCCGTCCGCCAGTCGGGTGCGCAGGAAGGCGGCGAGCGCGGCCGGGGTGGGGTGGTCGAAGGCCACGGTGGTGGGCAGCGTCAGCCCGGTCAGTGCGGTGAGCCGGTTGCGCAGTTCGACGGCGATGAGCGAGTCGAAGCCCATGTCGCGGAAGGCCCGTGTGCTGTCCACGCCGTCGGCGGAGCTGTGGCCGAGGACGGCGGCGACTTCGGCGCGCACCGCGTCCAGGACCGCGCGGGTGCGTTCGGCGTCCGTACGGCAGGCGGCGAGCCGCTGGGTGAGCGCGGTGCCCTCGACGGGGCGGGCCGGAGGCGTGCCGGTGGTGAGGGCGGCGCGCACCTCGGGCAGGGCGGACAGCAGCGGGCTCGGGCGGACGGCGGTGAAGCCGGGCGCGAAGCGGTCCCAGCGGATGTCGGCGATGACCAGGCCGGCGTCGGGGCCGTCTGCGGCGGTCAGGGCGGTGACCGCGCGGGCGGGGTCCAGGGCGGTCAGACCGCGGCGCTGGAGGTGGTCGCGGGCGTCCTGGTCGGCTGCCATGCCCTCGCCGGCCCACGGCCCCCAGGCCAGGGCGGTGGCGGGCAGGCCGTGGGCGCGGCGGTGCTGGGCGAGGGCGTCGAGGTAGGCGTTGGCGGCCGCGTAGACGGCCTGGCCCGCGCTGCCCCAGACACCGGCGATCGAGGAGAACAGCACGAACGCGTCGAGCGGTTGGCCGGCGAGGAGTTCGTGGAGGTGGCGGGCGCCCGTGGTCTTGGCGTGGGCGACCTCGGCGGCGTCGGCGAGGGTGGTGTCGGCCAGGGCGCGGATCTCGCCGCTGCCGGCGGTGTGGACGACGGCGGTGAGCGGCGTGTCGGCCGGTACGGCGGCCAGGACGGCGGCGAGCGCGGCCCGGTCGGTGACGTCGCAGGCGGTGACGGTGACGCGGGCGCCGAGCGCGGTGAGTTCGTCGGCGAGTTCACGGGCGCCGGGTGCGTCGGGGCCGCGGCGGCTGGTCAGTACGAGGTGCTGGGCGCCGTTCCGCGCCAGCCAGCGCGCGACGTGGCCGCCGAGCGCGCCGGTGCCGCCGGTGACCAGGACCGTGCCGCGCGGACGCCACCCGGGGTTGCCGGACTGCCCGGACTGCGGGGCGTGTTCGAGACGGCGGGCGAAGAGGCCGGTGGCGCGCAGCGCGACCTGGTCCTCCACGGGGCCTGTGGCAGCGCCCGTGCCCGCGGCACCCGTACTGACGGCGGGGGCGGCGTCCGAGTCGGCAGCGTCCGCGTTGGCACCGGCACCGGAGGCGAGCAGGGCGCGTAGACGGGCCGCCGCGCGGTCGTCCAGGGTCTCCGGAAGGTCGATCAACCCGCCCCAGCGGCCCGGCTGTTCGAGTGCGACGACCCGGCCCAGGCCCCACAGCAGTGCCTGGTCGGGGTCGGCGGCGTCATCGGCGCGGCCGACCTGCACGGCACCGCGGGTGAGGCACCACAGGGGTGCGTCCAGCGCGGCGTCGGCCAGGGCCTGGCAGAGCAGCAGGGTGGCGGCGAAACCGGCGGTCAGCTCGGGCACGGCGGTGTGCGGGGCGGTGTCGGCGGCCAGCAGGGAGACAAGGCCGGTCAGCGGCTGCGCGCCGTCGGCGGCGAGGGCGGCGAGGCGGGCGGCCAGGGCTGCCCGGTCGTCGTCCGGGCGGACGGTGAAGGTGGTGCAGCTCGCACCGGAGCCGGTCAGGGCGTCGGCGATGGCCGTCGGCTCGGCGCGGTCGTGCTCTTCGGGGACCACGAGCAGCCATCGGCCGGTCAGCGGTACGGCGGTGGCGGGCAGAGCGAACGGCTGCCAGGTGGTGCGGTAACGCCAGCCACTGAGGGCGGAGTTCTCGCGTTGACGCTGCCGCCACGCGCTGAGCACGGGCAGCAGCGAGCCGAGCGCGTCGGCGGTGTCCTCGCTGTCGGGGCCGAGGTCGAGGGCGTCGGCGAGCGCGGTGTGGTCGGCGCGTTCCACCGCGTCCCAGAACCCGGCCTCACCGGCCGTGGCGACGGCAGCAGCGCCGTCCCCGCTGTCAGCGGTGCCGGCGAGGGCCTCGGTGAGCCAGTAGTGCTCGGGCTGGAAGGCGTACGTCGGCAGCGTGATCGTACGGGCGCCGGTGTGGGCGAGGTAGCCGGCCCAGCCGGACGGCAGGGCTCCGCGCACGTGGAGTGCGGCGAGGGCGCGGGCCAGCGCGCGGGACTCGGGCCGGTCGCGCCGCAGGAGCGGCACGGCGGCGCAGTCGGCGCCGGTGGTGTCGGCGGTCGCGGCGAAGGTCTCCTGGGCGAGGGCGGTCAGGACGCCGTCCGGGCCGAGTTCCAGGAAGGTACGCACACCGCGCGCGCCGAGCGTACGGACGCCGTCGGCGAAGCGGACCGCCTCGCGGACGTGCCGCACCCAGTACTCCGCAGAGCACAGCTCCTCGGCCGACGCCACCTCACCGGTGAGGTTGGAGACGACCGGGATACGCGGGGTGTTGTACGTCAGGCCCTCGGCCACGCGGCGGAACTCCGCGAGCATCGGGTCCATCAGCGGGGAGTGGAATGCGTGACTGACCGTCAATCGTTTGACGCGCAGGCCCTGTTCACGCCAGCGCGTCTCCAGCTCCTCGACGGCTTCCGCCGCACCGGAGACCACGATCGACGAGGGTCCGTTGACCGCCGCGACGGCGACCCGCTCGTCCAGCTCGGGACGCACCTCGTCCTCGGTCGCCTCGACGGCCAGCATCGCGCCGCCCACCGGCAGCGCACCCATCAGCCTGCCGCGCGCCGCGACCAGCGTGCACGCGTCCTCCAGGGACCACACCCCGGCCACGTACGCGGCGGCGATCTCACCGATCGAGTGACCGGCCAGGAAGTCCGGCCGAACGCCCCACGACATGAGCAGCCGGAACAGCGCCACCTCGATCGCGAACAACGCGGGCTGGGTGAACTCCGTCCGGTCGATCAACTCTGCTTCCGGCGAACCCGGTTCGGCGAACAGCACCTCACGCAGGGGTCGCTCCAGCAACCCGTCGAAGCACGCGGCGACCTCGTCGAGGGAGCGGGCGAACTCCGGTACGGCGGCGTGCAGTTCGCGGCCCATGCCGACGCGCTGGCTGCCCTGGCCGGTGAACAGGAAGGCGAGCTTGCCACGGGTGACGCTGCCGTGCACCACCTCGCCGGTGTCGGCCTCTCCCGCCAACCGGGCCAGCCCGGCGAGAAGTTCGGAGCCGTCGGTGCCGAGTACGACGGCCCGGTGCGGCCAGCCGGTGCGGGTGGTGGCCAGGGAAAGCGCCACGTCCCAGGGGTCCGGCGCCGACGACGCACCAGTGCGGCGCAACTGCGCCAGCAGACGGGCGGCCTGGCCGGGCAGCGCCTCGGCGGTGGCTGCGGAGAGGGCCCAGGGCGCCATGTGGGGGCGCTGGACGTTCCCGGGCGTCGGGGTCCCGCCAGAGACGTCGGAGGAGTCGGAGGAGTCGGAGACATCAGGGGCGACGGAGACTTCGGGGGCGTCTGCCGCCGGGGGCTCCTGCTCGATGATGACGTGCGCGTTGGTGCCGCTGATGCCGAAGGAGGACACACCGGCGCGACGGGGCCGACCGGTCTCGGGCCAGGCTGTCGGTTCGGTGAGCAGGCTGACCGCGCCGGTCGTCCAGTCGACGTGCGGCGTCGGCTCCGCCACGTGCAGGGTGCGAGGCAGCAGCCCGTGCCGGATGGCCATCACCATCTTGATGACGCCGGCCGCACCGGATGCCGACTGGGTGTGGCCGATGTTGGACTTCAGGGAGCCGAGCCACAGCGGCTGGTCCTCAGCGCGGTCCTGCCCGTACGCGGCCAGCAGCGCCTGAGCCTCGATCGGGTCGCCCAGGGCGGTGCCCGTGCCGTGCGCCTCGACGGCGTCGACATGCTGCGGGGTGAGCCCGGCGTTGGTCAGCGCCTGCCGGATGACGCGCTGCTGGGACGGGCCGTTCGGGGCGGTCAGGCCGCTGCTCGCGCCGTCCTGGTTGACGGCGGTGCCGCGCACCACCGCCAGCACCGGGTGACCCAGCCGCCGGGCGTCCGACAGCCGCTCCACCAGGAGCATGCCGACGCCCTCGCCCCACCCGGTGCCGTCCGCGTCGGCGGAGAACGCCTTGCACCGGCCGTCGGCCGCGAGGCCCCGCTGCCGGTTGAACTCGACGAAGATGCTGGGGGTGCCCATGATCGTCACGCCGCCGGCCAGCGCCATCTCGCACTCGCCGGACCGCAGCGCCTGTACGGCCAGGTGCAGCGCCACCAGCGACGACGAGCAGGCGGTGTCGACCGTGACCGCCGGGCCCTCGAGGCCGAAGGTGTAGGCGAGCCGACCGGAGACCACGCTCGTGGCGTTGCCGGTCAGCAGATGTCCCTCGGCGCCCTCCGGCACACCCCGCAGCGCGCCGTACCCCTGCCCGGCCGCGCCGACGAACACCCCGACCTGCCGACCGCGTACGGCGGCCGGAACGATCCCGGCGCGTTCGAACGCCTCCCACGACGTCTCCAGCAGCAGCCGCTGCTGCGGATCCATCGCCAGCGCCTCACGCGGCGAGATACCGAAGGCCCCGGGGTCGAACTCCCCGGCGTCGTAGACGAATCCGCCCTTGAGCGTGGGCACGGCGGCCAGCGCACCGGCCTCGGCCGTGCCGTCGTCCGGCGTGGGCCAGCCACGGTCGGCGGGGAACTCCGCCACCGCGTCCACGCCGTCGGCCACCACCCGCCACAGGTCCTCGGGAGAGCGCACCCCGCCGGGCAGGCGGCAGCCGATGCCGACGATCGCGATGGGCTCGCGGCTCGCCTCCTCGACCTCGCGCAACCTGCGCCGGGCATCCCGCAGATCTGCGGTGGCCCGCTTCAGGTAGTCGAGGTACTTCTCCTCATTGGCCATTACGGGGTCCCTTTGCGCGGCTTGTTCGGGGGTTCGACGATCGGCAGGGCGGAGCGGGGCTGGGCTGGGCTGGGCTGGGCTGGGCTGGGCTGGGGCAGCAGGTCAGGACGTGCCGAGCTCGTTGTCCAGCAGGCTGAACAGGTCGTCGGCGGTGGCTGATTCGAGTGCGATGTCGTCGGCGGTCACGGTGTTCTCGCCTTGCAGGTCGTTCCAGGTGGTCAGCAGTCGGCGCAGGCGGGAGGTGATGCGCTCCCGCTCCTTGTGATCCCGCTCCCTGCCGCCTCCACCGCCGTCGCCGTCCCCGTCGCCGTCCGTGGCGAGGGTCGCCAACAGGGCTTCGAGTCGGTCGAGTTCGGCATGGACCGAAGGTGCCGGCGCGCCGCCCGCACGGGGAAGTTCGGCGTCCAGGTGCCCGGCGAGTGCGCCCGGCGAGGGGTAGTCGAAGATCAGCGTGGCGGGCAGGCGGCGGCCCACTACGGCACCGAGCCGGTTGCGCAGTTCGAGGGCGGCGAGCGAGTCCACGCCCATCTCCAGGAAGCCCCGTTGGGGTTCCACGCTCTCGGGGGAACTGTGTCCGAGCACCAGCGCGGTCTGGCTCTGTACCAACTCCAGCAGCGCCGCCTCCCGTTCGCCCGCGGCCAGCCCGGTCAGCCGCGCCAGGAACGCCGCGGCGTCCTGCCCGGTCGCCGTGTCACCGGCCGACTGGACCGCTGCCGCGGTACGGCGCGGGGTCACGCGCACCAACCCGCTGAGCAGTCGCGGTAGTTCACCGGTCGCCGCTTGGGCGCGCAACGCGGCGGGGTCCAGATGGAGCGGCAGCAGCGCTCCTTCGGGGCGCTCGATGGCCGCGTCCAGCAGCGCCAACCCGCCGTCGGTGGTCAGCGCGGCCACCCCGGAACGAGCCATCCGGCTCAGGTCAGCCGCCGCCAGGTCCCCGGTCATCCCGCCGGTCTGCCCGCCGCTCGCGCCGTCACCCTGCGCCCACAGTCCCCAGCCGAGCGAGACAGCGGGCAGGCCGGCGGCGCGGCGGTTCGCCGCAAAGGCGTCCAAGTAGGCGTTGGCAGCGGCGTAGTTGGCCTGCCCCGCGCCGCCGAACGTCGCGGAGGCGGAGGAGAACAGGACAAAGGCGGCGAGGTCGTGGCCGGCTGTGAGTTCGTGCAGGTGCCGGGCCGCTTCCGCCTTCGGCGCCCACACGGTCGCCATACGGTCGGGGGTGAGGGCGGTGGTCAGGCCGTCGTCCAGGACACCGGCGGTGTGGATGACGGCAGTCAGGCGTTCCGACTCCAACAGGGCCGCCACGGCGTCCCGGTCGGCCACATCACAGGCCACGATCCGTACAGCGGCACCCAACTCGGTGAGATCGGCGCGCAGTTCCTCCGCACCGGGAGCGTCCGGGCCACGCCGGGAGACCAGCAGCAGATCGCGAGCGCCGTGCTCGGCCACCAGGTGCCGGGCCACATGTGCGCCCAGACCGCCCGTGCCGCCGGTGACCAGCACCGTACGGTCCGGGTCCAGCGCCGCCGGAACGGTCAGCACAACCTTGCCGACATGCTTGGCCTGGCTCACGAAGCGGAAGGCGTCCTGGGCCTGGCGCACATCCCACGCCCGCACCGGAAGGGGTTCCAGCACACCGGCGCCGAACAGCTCCAGCAGCTCGGCCAGCAGCTCCGCGATCCGGTCCGGACCCGCCTCGGAGAGGTCGAACGCCCGGTAGGACACGGCCAGTTCGGCAGCGTCACGGACGTCGGTCTTGCCCATCTCCAGGAACCGGCCACCCTCGGCCAGCACCGACAGTGAAGCATCCACGAACTCACCGGCGAGAGCGTTCAGTACGACGTCGATGCCGCTGAACTTCTCCGCGAAACCGGTGTCCCGGGAAGACGCGATGTGATCGTCGTCCAGACCGAGACCGCGCAGCACATCCCACTTGGCAGGGCTCGCCGTAGCGAACACCTCAGCGCCCAGATGCCGCGCGAGCTGAATCGCAGCCATACCCACGCCACCGGCACCCGCATGCACCAACACCCGTTCCCCGGGCTGCACTTGGGCCAAGTCCTGCCACGCGTACCACGCCGTCAGGAACACCACCGGCACCGACGCCGCCTCAGCGAACGACCAACCATCAGGCACCCGCGCCAGCAACCGCCCGTCGGCGACGGCCACCGGGCCGAAGGAGCCGGCGACCATGCCGAGCACCCGGTCGCCGACCGCCAGGTCGGTGACCTCGGCGCCGACCTCCAGGACCACACCCGCCGCTTCGCTGCCCAGGGGTCCGGCCGGTCCGGGGTACATGCCCAGGGCGTTGAGCACGTCGCGGAAGTTCAGGCCGGCGGCGCGTACGGCGACGCGTACCTCGCCCACCGCCAAGGGGGCCATGGCCTCCGGGAACGGAGTCGGTTCGATCGTGTCCAGCGTCCCGCGCGCAGCGCTGTCCAGGTGCCAGGAGGCCTCGCGGCCTTCGGAGCCTTCGGGTGCGGTGAGCGCGTCGTCCGCGCGGACGACGGCCAGGCGCGGCAGCAGCGCCGCCCCGGCGCGCAGCGCGAGTTGGGGCTCACCGAGCGCGGTGGCTCCGGCGAGGGCGGACCACGACTGCGGGGTGCCGTCCACATCGACCAGCACCAGGCGGCCGGGGTACTCGGACTGGGCCGAGCGCACCAGGCCCCAGAGGGCGGCGCTGGCCGGGTCGGCCACGGCATCGGCCGGACCGGTCGTCACGGCCTTGCCGGTGACCACGATCAGCGGCCGGTCCGCGGCGGCGAGAGTCTCGTCGGCCAGCCAGTCCCGCAGCGCGCCGAGGACGTGGTCGGGCACGGCCTCCGCGGCAGGGCCGTCCGCGTACAGCAGCGGGACACCGGTCGCCAGGGCCTCGGCGGTGAGCGAGGCGGGGGCGGCGGTCACGCGGGCTTCGGCGCCCACACCGCGCAGGGCGGCGGCGGCCGACCGCTGGGCGGCGTCGTCGCCGATCAGCAGGTAGGGGAAGGCGGTGGTCGCCGGGGACGGTTCGGGCGTGGCCGGGGCGGCGGACCAGTCGAGGCGGTACAGCGCGCCGCCGGTGGCCGTCGTCTGCGCCGGGCGCAGTTGGTCGGCGCTGACCGGGCGCAGCACCAGCGCCTCCACCGAGGCGACCGGCTGGCCGTCGACGTCGGCGACCTCGACGGCCACCGCGTCCGTACCGGCGGCGTCGAGCCGGACCCGCAGGGCGGCGGCTCCGGCGGCGTGCAGCCGGACCCCGGACCAGGCGAACGGCAGGTGGCCCTGGGCGTCGCCGGTCTCGCCCATGAAGTCGCCGAGCCCGGCGGCGTGCATGGCCGCATCCAGCAAGGCCGGGTGCAGGGCATAGGAGAGGGCGTCGTCCCGCAGAGCCTCGGGAAGCTCGACATCGGCGAAGATCGTGTCAGCGCGCCGCCAGACCGCGCGCAGGCCCTGGAAGGCGGGGCCGTAGTCGTAGCCTCGCCGGGCGAGCGCCGGGTAGAAGTCGGTGACGTCCAACGGGGTGGCGTCGGCCGGCGGCCACTCGGCCAGGGTCGCCGCAGCGGCTGCCTGGGCGGCGGCCTGCGGGGCGGCCTGCGCTGCGGGGGCCAGTCGGCCGCTGGCGTGCCGGGTCCAGACCGGGTCCGTGTCCGGGCCCTGGTCGCCGTGGTCGGGTGCCGAGTGCACGGTCAGCGCGCGGCCGCCGTCCGCGTCGGGAGCGCCGACCCGTACCTGGAGCCATATGCCCTGGCGCTCGGGGAGGATCAACGGCGCTTCCAGCGTCAGGTCGTCCACACCGGAGCAGCCGGTGCGTTCAGCGGCCTGCAACGCCAGCTCCACCAGGGCGGTTCCGGGCACCAGGACGGTGCCGAGCACCATGTGGTCGGCGAGCCAGGGGGTCGTACGGTCGGACAGCCGGGCCGTGAAGAGCACGCCGTCCCCGTCGGCGAGGGACACGGCGGCCCCCAGCAACGGGTGTTCGGCGGACCGCACGCCCAGCGCGCTCGCGTTGCCGGGTGTCAGCGGTACGTCGAGCCAGAAGCGCTCGCGCTGGAAGGCGTACGTCGGCAACTCGACAGGACGCGCACCGGACCCGGCGAACAACGCCGCCCAGTCCACCGCCACACCCCGCACGAACGCCCCCGCCACACCAGCCACCAGCGACTCCGCCTCCGACCACCCCGACCGCAGCACCGGCACACCAGCACCCTCCGGAACCAGCCCGGACAACACCCCACCCGGACCGACCTCGACGAACGTCACCACGCCACGGCCCTCCAGCGTCGCAACGCCGTCGGCGAAACGAACCGCCTCACGGACATGCCGCACCCAGTACTCGGGCGAGCACAACTCCTCGGCCGTGGCCAGTTCACCGGTCAGGTTCGAGACGAGCGGGATACGCGGGGCTTCGTACGTCAGGCTCTCGGCCACGCGGCGGAACTCCGCCAGCATCGGGTCCATCAGCGGCGAGTGGAAGGCATGACTGACCGTCAACTCCTTGACACGCAGGCCCTGTTCACGCCAACGCGACTCCAACTCCCCGACGGCTTCCGCATCACCGGACACCACGACCGACGACGGACCGTTCACCGCCGCGACGGCAACCCGCTCGTCCAGCTCGGGACGAACGTCCGCCTCGGTCGCCTCGACCGCCAGCATCGCGCCCCCCTCGGGCAGCGCACCCATCAACCGACCACGCGCCGCCACCAACGCACACGCGTCGTCCAGAGACCAGACACCAGCCACGTACGCGGCGGCGATCTCACCGATCGAGTGACCGGTCAGATAGTCCGGCCGTACACCCCACGACTCCAGCAACCGGAACAGCGCCACCTCGACCGCGAACAACGCCGGCTGCGTGAACTCCGTCCGGTCGATCAACCCCTCACCCTCGAAAAGCACCTCACGCAACGGCCGGTCCAACAACCCGTCGAACCGCGCACACACCTCATCCAACGCATCCGCGAACACCGGATAAGCGGCATACAACTCACGCCCCGCACCCACCCGTTGGCTGCCCTGGCCCGAGAACAGGAACGCAGTCCGGCCCTCCATCACCGCACCGCACACCACACCTGGCGCCTCCGCGCCCTGCGCCATCACTGCCAACCCGCGCTCCAGCGCAGACCGGTCGCGTCCGAACACCACCGCGCGGTGGTCGAAGACGCTGCGGCCCTCGGCCAGGGAGAAGCCGATGTCCGTGGCGTCGGCCGTCGCGCCGTCGGTCTCGGACCAGGCCGTCAGCCGTTGCGCCTGGCTTCGCAGCGCTGCCGCGCCGCGCCCGGTGACGACCCACGGCACGACCGGCAGGGGGTGCCCGGTCCCGGGGGATACGGCGGTCTCGACGCCGGGGGCCTCCTCCACCAGCAGGTGGACGTTGGTGCCGCTGATACCGAAGGACGAGATGCCGGCGCGGCGCGGACGGTCGGTGCGCTGCCAGTCGACGGGCTCGGCGAGCAGTTCGACCGCGCCGGAGGCCCAGTCGACGTGCGGCGACGGCTCGTCCACGTGCAGCGTGCGGGGAAGGACGCCGCCCTGCAGTGCGAGCACCATCTTGATCACGCCTGCCACGCCGGCGGCGGCCTGGGTGTGCCCGATGTTGGACTTCACCGAGCCCAGCAGCAGCGGCCGTTCGGCCTCACGCTCCTGCCCGTACGTCGCCAGCAGAGCCTGCGCCTCGATCGGATCGCCCAGCGACGTACCCGTGCCGTGCGCCTCGACCACATCGACGTCGGAGGCCGTCAGCCGCGCGTTCGCCAACGCCTGCCGGATGACGCGCTGTTGGGACGGGCCGTTGGGGGCGGTGAGGCCGTTGGACGCGCCGTCCTGGTTGACCGCCGACCCGCGCACCACCGCCAGCACCCGATGGCCCAGCCGCTCGGCGTCGGACAGCCGCTCGACGAGCAGCATCCCCGCGCCCTCGGACATGCCCATGCCGTCGGCGGCGGCGGAGAACGCCTTGCAGCGGCCGTCGGCGGCGACGCCGCGCTGCCGGCTGAAGGTCAGCAGGGCGCTGGGCGTCGACATGACGGTGACGCCGCCCGCCAGCGCCATGGTGCACTCGCCGGAACGCAGCGCCTGCGCGGCCAGGTGCAGGGCCACCAGCGACGAGGAGCACGCGGTGTCGACGGTGACCGCCGGGCCCTCGAGGCCGAGCGCGTACGCGATACGACCGGAGACGACGCTGACGGAGTTGCCGGTGGCGAGGTAGCCCTCGCCGCCCTTGGGGGCGCCCGCGAAGAACGCGGAGTAGTCGGAGCCGTTGGTGCCCGCGAAGACGCCGACCTGCCGGCCACGGACCGACGCGGCGTCGATCCCCGCCCGCTCCAGGGCCTCCCATGAGGTTTCGAGGAGCAGCCGCTGCTGCGGGTCCATGGCGATGGCCTCGCGGGGCGAGATGCCGAAGAAGCCGGGGTCGAAGTGGCCTGCCCGGTGCAGGAATCCGCCTTCGCGGGTGTAGCTGGTGCCGTCTCGGTCCGGGTCGGGGTCGTAGAGGGCGTCGAGGTCCCAGCCCCGGTCGTCGGGGAAGCCGGAGACGGCGTCCGTACCGGAGACGAGGAGCTTCCACAGATCCTCCGGGGACTCGACCCCCCCGGGGTAACGGCAGGCCATGCCGATGATGGCGATCGGCTCGTCGGCGGCGGAGGCAGAGGAGGCGAAGGAAGAGGAAGAGGACGATGTGGCGGCGGACGCGGGTCCCCGGTGGTCGGCGGCCGTGTCGTCGCCCATGAGTTCCCGGCGCAGCAGGGCCGCCACCGCCAGCGGGGACGGGTGGTCGAAGACCAGGGTGGTCGGCAGCCGCAGTCCGGTGGCCGCGCCGAGCCGGTTGCGCAGTTCGACGGCGGTCAGGGAGTCGAAGCCGCAGTCCTTGAAGGCGCGGGCCGGCTCCAGGGCGTCGGCGGAGGTGTGGCCGAGCACGGCGGCGGCGTCGGCGCGTACGAGGTCCAGGAGCAGCGTGTCGCGTTCCTGGCCGGTCAGCGGGGCCAGCCGGTCGCGCAGCACGGTGGCGGCGGTGTCGGCGGGCGCGCCGTCCCGGCCGTCGGCGCGGGCCGCGGCCAGAGCCTGCCGGGCCTCGGGGATGGTGTCGAGCAGCGGGCGGGGCCGGGCGGAGGCGAAGGCGGGGGTGAAGCGGGCCCAGTCGACCTCGGCGACGGCGATGAACGTCTCGTCGTGGTCCAGCACCGTACGCAGCGCGGTGAACGCGGTCTCGGGGTCGAGGAACGGCAGGCCCTGGCGGCGCAGCCGCTCCGGGTCCACGCCCTCGGGCACGAGCCGGCCCTCCTCCCAGGTGTTGACGGCCGCCCAGACGCCCCAGGCGACCGAGGTGGCGGTCAGCCCCTGGGCGCGCCTGGTCTCGGCCAGCGCGTCGAGGTAGGCGTTGCCCGCGGCGTACGCGGCGTGGTCGCCGCTGCCCCAGATGCCCGCGATGGAGGAGAACAGCAGGAACGTGTCGAGGTCGTCGTCGCCGAAGACCTCGTGCAGGTTCGCGGCGCCCGTCACCTTGCCGGACAGGTCGGCCGCGAGCTGAGCCGGTGTCAGCGTGCTGACGGGAAGCAGCTTGATGGAGGCCGCCGCGTGCACGACGGCGGTGACCGGTGTCCCGTCTTGCTCCAACCGCTGCTTGAGAGCGGCCAGTTGGTCGCGGTCGCTGATGTCGCAGGCTTCGATGGTGACCCGTATGCCCAACGCCTCGGCGTCGGTACGGAGTTGGTCTGCACCGGGTGCCTGGGGGCCGCGGCGGCTGACGAGGACCAGGTGCTCGGCTCCGGTGGTGGCCAGCCAGGCCACGATGTGCGGGGCCAGGGTTCCGGTGGCGCCGGTGACCAGGACGGTGCCGCGCGCCGTCCAGCGCCTGACGGGCTCGCGGTCGACGAGGGGGGCGCGTTCCAGACGGCGTACGAACGTGCCCGAGGCGCGGACCGCCACCTGGTCCTCGGCGCCGGGCAGACCGGCCAGCGTGGCGCAGACCCGGGCGGCGGCGCGGTCGTCGAGGACGGACGGCAGGTCGAGCAGGCCGCCCCACAGCTGCGGGTACTCCAGCGCGACGACCCGGCCCAGGCCCCACACCTGCGCGGTGCCGGGGTCCGGCGGCCCGTCGGCACGACCGACCGCGACCGCGCCGCGCGTGGCCAGCCACAGCGGCGCGTGCAGACCGGCGTCGCCCATGGCCTGGACGAGGGTGAGGGTGGCGGCCAGTCCGTTGCCGCCGTTCAGCAGGTCCTGGTCGTCGTTCGGCAGGCCGAACAGGGACAGGACGCCGGCGACCTGGCGGTCGGCGGGCAGGAGGCCGGCATAGGCCTCACGGGACGGTTCCTCGGTGGACACCGCGATACGGACGACCGTGGCACCGAACCTGCTCAGGGCGGCGGCGCACTCGTCAGCGGCGGAGGCGGAGGCGGCAGCAGCGTTTGCGTCGGCGTCGGCCGAGTCGTCGGCCGGGGAGATCAGCAGCCAGTCGCCGGTCAGCACCGGGGTGCCGGTGGGTTCGGTGACCGGCTTCCAGGCGACCTGGTAGCGCCACGAGTCCAGCGCGGTCGCCTGCCGGTGAACCTGCCGCCAACTGGTCAGCGCGGGCAGCACCGCGCTGAGCGGGTCGTCACCGCCGACACCGAGCGCCGTGGCCAGCTCCTGGAGATCACCGCGCTCCACGACGTCCCAGAACCGCACGTCGGCGCTGTCGGCCTCGGCGACGTCGGGCCGTGCCTGGGCGGCGTCCAGCCAGTAGCGCCGGCGCTGGAAGGCGTACGTCGGCAGGTCGACATGCCCCGCCCCGGCGGGCAGTACGGTCCGCCAGTCGACGTCGGCGCCGTGCACGAAGGCCTCCGCCACCGAGGTCAGCAACCGTTCCGCCCCACCCTGGTCACGGCGCAGGGTGCCCAGCGCGACACCGTCGCCCGGGATGTCGTCCAGGGTGTCCTGAACGGCTGTAGTCAGCACGGGGTGCGGACTGACCTCCACGAACAACCCGTGCCCGGCAGCGGACAGTTCAGCGACCGCGTCGGCCAGGCGAACGCGGTGACGCAGGTTCCCGTACCAGTAACCGCCGTCCAGCTCACCGGCCTTGACCCACTCACCCGTGTACGTCGACAGCATCGGCACAGCAGGAGCCTGCGAGACGACACCCTGCAACGACTCCGTGATCTCCGACTCCAGCGCCTCCACCATCACCGAATGCGAGGCATAGTCCACGGCCACCCGCCGCGCCTCCACCCCGGCCTCCACACACCCGGCCAGGAACACATCCAGCGCCGCAGCCTCACCCGACACCACCACCGACCCCGGCCCGTTCACCGCCGCGACCCCCACACCCTCCACCAACAGCCCGGCAACCCGCTCGGACGAGGCGAAGACGGACACCATCCCGCCCGTGCCCGCAAGCCGCGTGATCGCACGGGACCGAACCGCCACCACCCGGGCGGCATCCTCCAACGACAACGCACCCGCCACACACGCCGCCGCGATCTCACCCTGCGAATGACCCACCACCGCAACCGGCACCACACCCACCGACCGCCACACCGCAGCCAACGACACCATCACAGCCCACAACACCGGCTGCACCACATCAACCCGCGCCAACTCAGCTCCGTCACCGGCGAGCACACCGGTCAACGACCACTCCACCCACGGCGACAACGCCGCCTCACACTCCGCAACCGACGCCGCGAACACCGGAGAGGCTTCGAGCAGTTCACGCCCCATCCCCACCCACTGCGCCCCCTGACCCGGGAACACAAACACCACACCGGAGCCCACAACCGACCCCGCAACAACCCCCAAAGCCTCCGCACCAGCCGCCAACGCCCCAACCCGAGACGTCAGTTCAGCCAGATCCCGGCCCAACACCACCGCGCGGTCGTCGAACATCGCCCGACCGGTGGCCAGGGCCAGGCCGACCGACGTGGCGTCCGCCGTGGGTCCGGCAGCGGCGGCGTACTCCGCGAGCCGCTGCGCCTGCGCGGCCAGTGCCCCGGCGCCCCGGCCGGACACCACCCACGGCACGACCGACCCGTCTGTGAAGGGTGCGGGCCGGTCGGGCCGTACGGGCTCGCCGAGCGGACGTGCGGCCGGCGCCTGTTCCAGGATGGTGTGCGCGTTGGTGCCGCTGACTCCGAACGACGACACCGCCGCTCGGCGCGGACGGCCGGTCTCCGGCCACGGCACGCTGTCCGTCAGCAGTTCCACCGCGCCGGAGAGCCAGTCGACGTGCGGCGACGGCTCGTCGACGTGCAGGGTCTTCGGGAGGACGCCGTGGCGCATCGCCATGACCATCTTGATCACGCCCGCGACGCCCGAAGCGGCCTGGGTGTGACCGATGTTGGACTTCACCGACCCCAGCCACAACGGCTGTTCGGCTTCCCGGCCCTGCCCGTACGTCGCCAGCAGCGCCTGCGCCTCGATCGGGTCGCCGAGCGTCGTACCCGTACCGTGCGCCTCCACCACGTCGATCTGGTCGGTCGTCACCTTGGCGTTGCCCAGGGCGTCCTGGATGACGCGCTGCTGGGAGGGGCCGTTGGGGGCGGTCAGGCCGTTGGACGCGCCGTCCTGGTTGACGGCCGAGCCACGGACCACCGCGAGCACCGGGTGACCGAGTCGCTGCGCGTCGCTCAGCCGCGCGACCAGCAGCATGCCCGCCCCTTCGCCCCAGCCCGTACCGTCGGCGGCGCCGGCGAAGGGCTTGCAGCGGCCGTCGGCGGCCATCGCGCGCTGGCGGCTGAAGTCGATGAAGATGCCGGGGGTGGACAGCACGGTGACGCCGCCGGCGAGCGCCATGTCGCACTCGCCGGACCGCAGCGCCTGGGCGGCCAGGTGCAGCGCGACCAGCGACGACGAGCACGCGGTGTCCACGGTGACGGCGGGGCCCTGGAGGCCGAGGGTGTAGGAGACCCGGCCGGAGGCCACGCTGCCCGCGCTGCCGTTGCCGAGGTAGCCCTCGACCTCGTCGAGATCCTCCGGGCGTCCGCCGAACACCCGGGACGCGTAGTCGTGGTACATCAGCCCGGCGAACACTCCGGTACGGGTGCCGCGTGCCGACCTCGGGTCGATGCCCGCGCGTTCGAACGCCTCCCAGGAGGTCTCAAGGAGCAGCCGCTGCTGCGGGTCCATCGCGATGGCCTCGCGGGGCGAGATGCCGAAGAAGTCGGCGTCGAACTCGTCGGCGTCGTAAAGGAATCCGCCTTCACGGGCGTAACTCGTGCCGGGCCGCTCGCCCTGTGGGTCGTACAGCTTGTCCAGGTCCCAGCCGCGGTCGCTCGGCCACGGCCCGACCGCGTCGGCGCCGCCCGCGACGAGCCGCCACAGCTCTTCGGGGGTGGTGACGCCGCCGGGGTAGCGGCAGGCCATGCCGATGATCGCGATGGGCTCGTCGGCGGAGGAGGCAGCCACGGCCGCCGCGGCGGGCGTGACCGGCGCCGCGGCGGCGAGGCGGCCGACCAGCCGGGCGAGGAGTTCGACGGCCAGCTCGCGGGGGGTGGGGTGGTCGAAGACCAGGGTGGCCGGAAGCCGTACGCCGGTGACGGTGGCCAGCCGGTTGCGCAGACCCACGGCGGTCAGCGAGTCGAAGCCCAGTTCCTTGAAGGCCCGGTCCGCCGCGACCTGGCGGGCGGAGTCGTGGCCCAGGACGCCGGCGGCCTCGGTACGGACCAGGTCGAGCAGCAGGTTCTCCCGCTCGGCGACCCCCAGCGGCGCGAGCCTGGCGGCGAAGGCGTTGTCGTCGGCGCGCCCGGCGGTGTGCCGGGCGGCGGCGCGGCGAGTGGCACCGCGGCGGGTGGCGGAGGGGATCAACGCGCGGTAGATCGGCGGGAGTTCGTCGGCCGCGTCGGCCGCGCCGACCGCTGAGACCGCGCGCAGGGCGGCCAGGTCGAGCCGTACGGGAACCGACAGGCCGTCCGGCGCGGCGAGGGCCGCGTCGAGCAGTGCCATGCCCTGTTCGGCGCTGATCGGCAGAACGCCCTGGCGGGCCATCCGGTCGCGGTCGGCGGTGGCGAGGTGGCCGGTCATGCCGGTGGCCTGGTCCCAGAAGCCCCAGGCCAGGGAGACGGCGGGCAGACCCTGGGCGCGTCGGTGTGCGGCGAGGGCGTCCAGGAAGGCGTTGCCCGCCGCGTAGCCGCCCTGTCCCGGGCTGCCCGCGACTCCGGCGAACGCCGAGAACATGACGAACGCGGACAGGTCCAGATCTCGGGTCAGGTCGTGCAGCAGCCAGCCGGTGTCGGCCTTCGCACGCAACGGGACGGCCAGCCGCTCCTGGTCCAGTGCCTCCACCAGACCGTCGTCCAGCACTCCCGCCAGGTCGACGACGCCGCGCAGGGGCGCTTCGGAGTCGATGCCCTCCAGTACGGCGGTCAACGCGTCCCGGTCGGCCGCGTCGCAGGCCACGGCCGTGGCGGTGGCGCCGAGCGCGGTGAGTTCGGCCAGCAGGGCGTCGACGCCGGGGGTCCGGTCGCCGCGCCGACCGGCCAGCACGAGGTTGCGCACGCCGTGCCGGGTGACCAGGTGGCGGGCTACGACGCCGCCGAGCACACCGGTGCCGCCTACGAGCAGCACGGTGCCCTCGGGGTCCCACACGGTGCCGTCGGTGGGCTCGGGCCGCGCGGCGCGGGCCAGCCGGGGCACGTGGACCTCACCGGACCGCAGGGCGACCTGCGGTTCGCCGGCGACGGTCGCCGCGGCCACGGTGGGCAGTACGGCCCAGGAGGCGTCGGTGCCGTCGGTGTCGACGAGCGCGAAGCGGCCGGGGTGTTCGGTCTGTGCGGTGCGCACCAGGCCCCAGACGGCGGCTGCCGCCGGGTCGGGTACGGCCTCGCCGTCGGCGGTGGCCAGGGCGCCACTGGTCAGGAACAGCAGCCGGGAACGGTCGAAGCGCTCCTCGGCGAGCCACTGCTGTACGGCCGCCAGCGCCCGGGCGGCCAGCCGGTGCGCTGCCGCCGGCACGTCCTCGTCCGGGGCCCCGGCGAGCGGCAGCACGACGATGTCGGGCATCCGCACGGCCGGGTCGGTGGCGCCGGCCAGGCCTGCCATGTCCGCCAGGTCCGTCAGGTCGGCGAGAGCGGCGAGATCGCGGTGGCGCTCCGCGACGACCGGCGCGGTCCAGGCTTCGTCGCCACCGTCGCCGTCACCGTCGCCGTCGACCTCGGCGAGCAGCGCCCAGCGTGGCTCCTCCGGTGCGGGGACTGGCCGCGTGGGCCAGGTCAGGCGGAACAGCGCGTCGTCGGCGCTCCGGACGTCCTGGGCGGGGCGGAAGGTGAGGGCGTCCAAGGCGGCCACGGGCGCCCCGGTGCGGTCCGCCAGCGTCACGGACACGGCGTCCCGGCCCGCGACCCCGGCGATCCGTACCCTGAGCAGGTCGGCGCCGGCGGCGTACACCGTCAGCCCCTCCCAGGCGAACGGCATCCGCGCGGGTCCCGGCTCGTCGGCCGCCAGCAGCACGGCCGCGTGCAGCGCGCTGTCCAGCAGCGCCGGGTGCAGGCCGTACCGGTCCGCCTCGGCGCTCTCCTCCTCCGCGAGGGTCACCTCGGCGTACACCGCGTCGGCGGTACGCCAGGCGGCTCGCAGGCCCTGGAAGGCGGGGCCGTAGCCGTAGCCGGACGCCTGGAGCGTGTCGTACAGCGCCGCGGTGTCCAGCGGTTCGGCGGCGGGCGGCGGCCAGGCCGTCAGGTCGGCGCCTGCCTGGGGCGCGGTGCCGGGCGTCAGTTGTCCGGTGGCGTGCCGGATCCACGGCGCGTCGGGCGAGGCCGGGTCGGCGTCCGCGTCCAGGTGGCGGGAGTGCACGGTCAGCGGACGGCATCCGGCGTCGTCCGGCGATCCCACCCACACCTGGAGGGCGACGGAAGCGGTGTCGGAGAGCGCCAACGGCGCCTCCAGCGTGAGGTCGTCCAGCCGGTCGCAACCCACCTGCCCACCGGTGTGCAGCGCGAGCTCCACGAAGGCCGTGCCGGGCAGCAGCACGCTCTCGCCGATGGCGTGGTCGCCGATCCACGGGTGTGAACGCACCGACAACCGGCCGGTGAACAGCAGCCCTTCACCGTCGGCCAGGGCCACCGCCGCGCCGAGCAGCGGGTGTCCAGCGGCGCCCAGCCCGAAGGCCCCGGCGTCGCCCGTGCGGTGCGCGGTGCCCAACGTCGGCCAGTAGCGCTGACGTTGGAAGGCGTACGTGGGCAACTGCACGGGGGTGACGTCGCCGGCCGGCAGCAGCGTCGACCAGTCCACCGTGGCGCCATGGCAGAAGGCCTCGGCCGCCGACATGAGGAACCGCTCGGCTCCGCCCTGGTCGCGGCGCAGGGTGCCCAGCGCGACAACGTTCCCGTCCCCGCCCGGCGACTCGTCCAACGTGTCCTGAACGGCCGCCGTCAGCACGGGGTGCGGACTGACCTCCACGAACAGGCCGTGCCCGGCAGCGGACAGTTCGGCGACCGCGTCGGCCAGGCCAACGCGGTGACGCAGGTTCCCGTACCAGTAACCGCCGTCCAGCTCACCGGGCTTGACCCACTCACCCGTGTACGTCGACAGCATCGGCACAGCAGGCGCGTTCGACGCGATGCCCGCCAACGACTCCGTGATCTCCGACTCCAGCGCCTCCACCATCACCGAATGCGAGGCATAGTCCACGGCCACCCGCCGCGCCTCCACCCCGGCCTCCGCACACCCGGCCAGGAACACATCCAGCGCCGCAGCCTCACCCGACACCACCACCGACCCCGGCCCGTTCACCGCCGCGACCCCCACACCCTCCACCAGCAGCCCGGCAACCCGCTCGGACGAGGCGAAGACGGACACCATCCCACCAGTACCCGCAAGCCGCGTGATCGCACGCGACCGAACCGCCACCACCCGCGCCGCATCCTCCAACGACAACGCACCCGCCACACACGCCGCCGCAATCTCACCCTGCGAATGACCCACCACCGCAACCGGCACCACACCCACCGACCGCCACACCGCAGCCAACGACACCATCACAGCCCACAACACCGGCTGCACCACATCAACCCGCGCCAACTCACCACCATCACCAGCAAGCACACCGGTCAACGACCAGTCCACCCACGGCGACAACGCCACCTCACACTCCGCAACCGACGCCGCGAACACCGGCGACACGGCCAGCAGTTCACGCCCCATCCCCACCCACTGCGCCCCCTGCCCCGGGAACACAAACACCACACCGGAGCCCACAACCGACCCCGCGACAACCCCCGACGTCTCCGCACCGGACGCCAACCCACGCAGAGCAGCGGCCCGTTCCGCCGGGTCGCCGCCCAACACGACCGCGCGGTCCGCGAACAACGGCCGACCGGTCAGCGACCGGCCCACCGACGTGACGTCCAGCGGTCCGGTGCCGACGAACTCCGCCAGTTGCTCCGCCTGTCCGACCAACGCGCCCACACCGCGCCCCGACAGCACCCATGGCGCCAACTCGGCCGCGCCGAACGGCCGCACGACTGAGGGCGCGGCCTCAGAACCGGCCTCGGTCGCTGCCCCGGTCGCTGCCTCGGAACCGGGCACGTCCTCCGCGCCGGATCCCTCGAGCTCCTCGCGGGACGACGCCTCCTCCAGTACCAGGTGCGCGTTGGTGCCGCTCATGCCGAACGACGACACACCCGCACGCCGCAGCCGCTCGCCCGGCGCGGTCCACTCCACCTGCTCGGTGAGCAGCTCCACGGCGCCGGACGACCACTCCACGTGCGGGCTGGGCGCGTCCACGTGCAGGGTGGCGGGAAGCACTCCGTGGCGCATCGCCATGACCATCTTGATCACGCCCGCGACGCCCGAAGCGGCCTGCGTGTGCCCGATGTTGGACTTCACCGACCCCAGCCACAACGGCCGGCCGCCCTCACGGCCCTGCCCGTACGTCGCCAGCAGCGCCTGCGCCTCGATCGGGTCGCCGAGCGTCGTACCCGTACCGTGCGCCTCCACCACGTCCACGTCGGCTGCCGTCAGGCCCGCGTTGGACAGGGCCTCCAGGATGACGCGTTGCTGGGAGGGGCCGTTGGGCGCGGTCAGGCCGTTGGACGCGCCGTCCTGGTTGACGGCCGAACCACGCACCACCGCCAGCACCTCATGGCCGTTGCGCCGGGCGTCGCTCAGCCGCTCCACGAGCAGCAGGCCGACACCCTCGCCCCAGCCCGTACCGTCCGCGGCAGCCGCGAACGCCTTGCAGCGACCGTCCGCCGCGAGACCCCGCTGACGGCTGAACTCCACGAAGGCACCCGGCGTGGACATGATCGTCACGCCGCCGGCCAGCGCAAGGTCGCATTCGCGGCGTCGCAGCGACTGGACAGCCAGGTGCAGGGCCACCAGCGACGACGAGCACGCCGTGTCGACGGTGACCGCCGGGCCCTCCAGGCCGAAGGTGTACGCCACGCGCCCGGAGACGACACTCGCGGCGTTGCCGGTGACCAGGTGCCCCTGGAGGTTCTCGTCGGACTCGGCGAACAGGGCACCGTAGTCCTGCCCGTTGGAGCCGACGAACACGCCCGTGCGCGAGCCCTGCAGCGACCTCGGATCCAGGCCGGCGCGTTCGAACGCCTCCCACGAGGTCTCCAGCAGCAGCCGCTGCTGCGGATCCATCGCCAGCGCCTCGCGGGGGCTGATCTCGAAGAAGCCGGGGTCGAAGAGGTCTGCGTCGAGGAGGAAGCCGCCGTCGCGGGTGTAGCTGGCGCCGGGGTGGTCGGGGTCGGGGTGGTACAGGCCGTCCAGGTCCCATCCGCGGTTGGCGGGGAACCCCGCGACGGCGTCGGCGCCGTCGGCCACCAGTCGCCACAGCGCCTCGGGGGTGTTTGCGCCTCCCGGGTAGCGGCAGCTCATCGCGACGACGGCGATCGGCTCCTGCTCGCCGGACTCCAGTTCCCGCAGCCGCTGCCGTGCCTTGTGCAGGTCTGCCGTAACCCACTTGAGGTAGTCACGGAGCGTCTCTTCACTCGCCATCGAAGACCACCTCTTCGGGAAAGAATGCCAAAGGCACCGCAATTACCGCCGTAGCCAGATCGCCAGGCGGCGGGAAGGAGAAGGAAAAGCGGAATTCAGCGCACTCAGCCCGGGCAGCAGCCGTTCGCCCGTCGGAAACGACTGTTCCGGAAACGGCTGTCTCGGAAACGGCTGCTGACGCCCGATGCCGGGCGATTCTTCGGCGGCTGTGAATGGTGCTCATCGATTCCGCGGTCATGCCCTGAAGAAACTTTTCAGGACTGTTGTTTCGGGGCTGCTCGGACTGGATATAGGGATTCCGTTCGTGACAGTAGGTCGCGCCGCAACCGGGCAACAACCCCTACCGTGTCCCCTACCCCTGCACCGGTACCCCCCGGCGCCCCGTCAGGGGCGGCCGAGGTTGCGGTTGATGAAGTCCAGCAGTTCGTCGTCGCTGGCCGACTCCAGGGTGTCGACCACCGATGCCCCAGGGCTCTCCTCGGTACCGGTCCACTTGGCCAGCAGGCTCTGCAGCCGCACCGTGACCTTGGTGCGCAGCAGGTTGTCGGCCTCGCCGACCGCCACCGAGGCTTCCAGCCGGTCCAGTTCGGCCAGCAGCGCGTCGGCCGGGGCCCCGCCGTCGGGGAGGAGTTCGGCTCCCAGGTGGCGTACCAGGGCGGTGGGGGTGGGGTGGTCGAAGACCGCGGTGGCGGTCAGGGCCAGGCCGGTGGCCGTGGCCAGGCGGGTCCTGAAGTCGACGGCGGTCAGCGAGTCGAAGCCCATCGCGTTGAAGGAGCGGCCGGGTTCGATGGTCTTCGCGGAGGTGAAACCGAGTGCCGCCGCCGCGTGTTCGCACACCAACGTCAGTAGCGTGTCGTCGCGTTCGGCCGCCGGCAGGGCGGCCAGGCGGCCGCGCAGCGCGTCGGCGCCGCCGGTGTCGTGCGCCGGGGCGGCGGCCGGCGCGGGCCGGGCCGCCGCGGCGGCCTCGGGTACCCCGTCCAGGAACGCCGACGGCCGGGCGGAGGTGAACAGCGGTGTGAAGGCCGCCCAGTCGATGTCGGCGACGGTCACATTGGTCTCGTCGCGGTCCAGGGCCTGGCCGAGCGCGGCCAGCGCGGCATCGGGGGCCATGGCTGTGAGGCCGCGCCGCCGCAGGTGTTCCGTGCGCTCCTGGTCGGCGGCCATGCCGCTGCCCGCCCAGGGGCCCCAGGCCACGGCGGTGGCCCGCAGGCCCCGGGCCCGCCGGGCGGCGGCGAGCGCGTCGAGGTAGCCGTTGGCGCAGGAGTACGCGGACTGCCCGCCGCTGCCCCAGATGCCGGAGATGGACGAGAACAGCACGAAGGCGTCCAACTCCCGCCCGTCCAGCAGCGCGTCGAGGTGGGCGGCGCCTGTGGTCTTGGCGTCCAGCACCTCGGCGAAGTCGGCCGGCCCGGTGTCGGCCAGCGGGGCCGAGGCACTGACCCCGGCCGCGTGCACCACCGTACGGACCGGGGTGCCGGCGTCGTCGAGTCGGTCCAGCAGGGCGGCGAGCGCGGGGCGGTCGGCGATGTCGCAGGCCACCGCCTCCGCACGGGCACCGGCCGCGGTCAGTTCGGCGACCAGTTCCCCGGCGCCGGGCGCGGCCGGGCCGCTCCGGCTGACCAGCACCAGATGCTCGACGCCCCGGTCGACGAGCCAGCGGGCGACCTGGCCGCCCAGCGCGCCGGTGCCGCCGGTGACGATGGCGGTGCCGGTGGGGCGCCAGGCCGTCACCGGTCCCGCCGGGTCGGCGGTCGCCGGATGCGGGGCGCGGACCAGGCGGCGTACGAACAGTCCGGCGGCGCGTACGGCCAACTGGTCCTCGCCCGCGGGCCTGGACTCCGGGGTGGCGGTCAGCACCGCGTGCAGCAGTGCCTTGGAACGCCGGTCCAGGGCGGCGGGCAGATCGATCGCGCCGCCCCAGCGGTCGGCGTACTCCAGCGCGATCACCCGGTAGAGGGCGGCCAGTTGAGCCTGCACCGGATCCGGAGCGGCGGGCGAGCTCGTGGACGGGTTCACGGCCTGACTCGCAGCCTGCTTCCCGGCCTGGTTCACGGGCTGGCTCACGGGCTGGCTCACGGGCTGGCTCACGGACTGGCTCGTGGACTGCTTCACGGCCTGGTTCATGGACTGGCTCGCGGGGTCCGCGGCCTCCTGGGTGACGCACCACAGCGGCGCGGCGACATCGGCGTCGGCGAGCGCCTGCGGCAGGGCCACGGTCAGCGCGAGGCCGGTGGTCAGCGCGGGGTGCTCCGGGTGCGGACGCCGGTCGAGGGCGAGCAGCGAGAGCACCCCGGTGGGCGGGGCGTCCTCGACGGCGGTACGGATGCGCTGCGCCAGGGCCGCGCCGTCGTCGGCGCCGGTCTCCAGCCGTACGACGTCCGCGCCGTGCTCGGTGAGCGCGGTGACGGCGTCCACGGCCAGAGGCTGGTCGGCGTGGCCCGCCGGGAGGAGCACCAGCCAGCGGCCTGCGCCGGCCGGGGTCGGCGTCCACTGGGCGGGCTGCCAGCGCGCCCGGTAGCGCCACTGGTCCAGCCGGGCCTGTTCGCGCTGCCGGCGGTGCCAGGAGGACAGCGCGGGCAGCGCCTCGCTGAGCGGCCGGGAGCCGTCCAGGGCCGCGCCGAGCACGCCCAGATCCTGCCGCTCCACGGCCTCCCAGAACCGGTGGTCCGTGTCGGACGGGGCGGCTGCCGCCGCGACCGGTGCGGGCGGCGCGCCGCGCAGCCAGTAACTCTCGCGCTGGAAGGGGTAGGTGGGCAGGTGGACGCGGTCGGCGCCGGTGCCCGCGCAGTACGCGGCCCAGTCGGGCCCGCTGCCCTGCGCGGCCAGTCCGGCCAGCGCCAGCGCCGGCGTGCGCGTCTCGTCCCGCTCCCGGCGCAGCACCGGCAGGCAGGTGCTCCGGGCGGGCAGCGTCTCACGGGTCATGGCGGTCAGCACCGCGTCGGGCCCGACCTCCAGGAAGGTGCGGACACCGCGCTCGTGCAGCAGCCGCACGCCGTCGGCGAACCGCACCGCCTCACGGGCGTGCCGGACCCAGTAATGCGGCGAGCACAGCTCCTCGGCCGTGGCCAACTCGCCGGTGAGGTTGGAGACCACCGGGATACGGGGCTCCGCGTACTTCAACCGTGCTGCCACCACGCGCAGTTCGTCCAGCATGGGTTCCATGAGCGCCGAGTGGAAGGCATGACTGACCGTCAACTGCCGTACCTTGCGGCCCTGTTCGCGCCAGTGCGACGCCGCCTTCTCCACCACGTGCAGGAGGCCTGAGACCACGACGGCGGTCGGGCCGTTGACGGCCGCGATGTCGAGGCGGCCGCCGTGCTCCTCCAGCGTCTTGCGGACCTCGTCCTCGGTCGCCTCGACGGCCAGCATCGCACCGCCCGTCGGCAGTGCGCCCATCAGCCTGCCGCGCGCAGCCACCAGCGTGCACGCGTCCTCCAGGGACCACACCCCGGCCACGTACGCGGCGGCGATCTCACCGATCGAGTGACCGGCCAGATAGTCCGGCCGCACACCCCACGACGTCAGCAGCCGGAACAGCGCCACCTCGATCGCGAACAGCACCGGCTGGGTGAAGTCAGTCCGGTCGATCAACTGCGCTTCCGGCGAACCCGGTTCGGCGAACAGCACCTCACGCAGGGGTCGCTCCAGCAACCCGTCGAAGCACGCGGCGACCTCGTCGAGTGCCTCGGCGAACGCGGGGTAGGCGCCGTAGAGCTCCTGTCCCGCGCCCACGCGCTGGCTGCCCTGCCCGGAGAACAGGACCGCCACGGCACCCGCTCCCCCGTCGACCTGCGCCTGAACGACCGTGGGCAGGCTGCGGCCGTCGGCCAGCGCGGCCAGCGACTCCAGCAGTTCGTCACGGTCGGCACCGGTCAGGACCGCCCGGTATTCGAAGGCGGTACGGGAGGTGGCCAGGGCGTGCCCCACGTCGCGCGGTCGGGCGTCGGGACGGGCCAGCAGGTGGGTGTGCAGATCACGGGCGCGGGCGCGCAGCGCGTCGGCGGTCCGGGCCGACAGCGGCCACAGGACGGGCGACGGCTGCCGGCCCGGCTCGGGAGCGTCGGAGGCATCAATGGCCTTGGGAACCTCGATTGCCTTGAGGGCCTTGGGGGCAGCCGCGGGCCGGGGGGCCTGCTGCGGTTCCTCGATGATCGTGTGGACGTTTGTGCCGCTGATCCCGAACGACGAGATTCCGGCCCGCCGGGGGTGGCCTTCGGGCTCCCACGGCCGGGCTTCGGTGAGCAGCCGCACCGCGCCGGCGGTCCAGTCCACCTGCGCGGAGGGCAGGCCGACGTGCAGGGTGCGCGGCAGGACACCGTGCCGCATGGCCATGACCATCTTCATCAGGCCGCCGATGCCCGCAGCAGCCTGGGCGTGCCCGATGTTGGACTTGAGCGAGCCCAGCCACAGCGGCCGGTCCTCGTCGCGGTCGTGTCCGTACGTCGCCAGCAGGGCCTGCGCCTCGATCGGGTCGCCCAGCGGGGTGCCGGTGCCGTGCGCCTCGACGGCGTCGACCTCGGCGGGGGTGAGACGGGCGTTGGCCAGCGCCTGACGGATGACCCGCTGCTGGGCGGGACCGTTCGGAGCCGTCAGACCGTTGGACGCACCGTCCTGGTTGACAGCGGAACCGCGCACCACCGCCAGCACCTCGTGTCCCAGGCGTCGGGCTTCGGACAGCGGCTCCACGAGGACCATGCCGACGCCCTCCGCCCAGCCGGTGCCGTCGGCCGCGTCGGAGAACGACTTGCACCGGCCGTCCGGGGCGAGGCCGCGCTGCCTGCTGAACTCGGTGAACATGCCGGGGGTGGCCATCACCGCCGCGCCGCCGACCAGCGCCATCGTGCACTCACCCTGCCGCAGCGACTGGCAGGCCAGGTGCAGGGCCACCAGCGAGGAGGAACAGGCGGTGTCCACAGTCACCGCCGGGCCCTCGAAACCGAAGGTGTACGAGAGCCGGCCGGACACGACACTGCCGGTGTTGCCGGTCAGCAGATGCCCCTCCACGCCCTCCAGCCCGGCTTCGCCCGGGAGGCCGGCGCCCTGACTGCCACCACTTCGGACGGCCTGCCCGCTGCCGTACCCGGAGGGCGCGGCGCCGACGAACACACCGGCCTGGCTGCCGCGTACCGCGCGCGGATCGATCCCGGCGCGTTCGAACGTCTCCCACGCGGTCTCCAGCAGCAGCCGCTGCTGCGGGTCCATCGCCAGCGCCTCACGCGGCGAGATCCCGAAGAACACCGGGTCGAACGCGGCGGCGTCGTAGAGGAAGCCGCCCTGGTCGGCGTAGGAGGTCCCGGCCTGTGCGAGTTCCGGGTCGTAGAGGGCGGCCAGGTCCCAGCCTCGGTCGGCGGGGAAGCCGCCGACCGCGTCGGCGCCGTCGTCCACCAGCCGCCACAGGTCCTCCGGCGAGCGGACCCCGCCGGGGAAGCGGCAGGCCATGCCGATGATGGCGATGGGATCGTCGGACGCGGCAGCGGCAGCAGCCTGCGGCGCGGCGGCGTGGGCGAAGGACGACTCCCCTTCGCCGCCGGGGAGTTCGCCGCCCGGGAGTTGAGCGTCCAGGAAGACGGCCAGCGCGCGGATGCTCGGGTGGTCGAAGACCAGCGTCGCGGGCAGTTTCAGCCCGGTGGCGGCGGTGAGCCGGTTGCGCAGCTCCACCGAGGTCAGTGAGTCGAAGCCCAGATCCTTGAACGGCTGCTCGATGTCGATGGCCTCCGGAGCCCGGTGCCCGAGCACCGCCGCCACCTGGCCGCGCACCAGGTCGAACAGCAACTGCTCGCGTTCGCGCACACTACGTCCGGCCAACCGCTCGGCCAGCCCACCGGGGGCGGCGGCGACGGCGTTCCGGGCCACGGCTCGGCGCTGCCCGGCGCTCCGCCGCACCAGGCCGCTGAGCAGCGGCGGCACGACGGGACTCCGGCGCAGCACATCAAGATCCAGCCTGGCCGCGACCGGCCTCGCCTCAGCGCCGGTCCAGGCGGCGTCGAAGAGCGCCATGCCGTCGACGGGCTCCAGAGGCAGCACACCGCCTTCCGCCATGCGCTGCAGATCCGCCTCGGCCAGCGCGGCGGTCATACCCGCAGCCTGCGACCAAGGGCCCCAGGCCACAGAGGTTGCGGGCAGACCGGCTGCGCGGCGGTTCGCAGCCATTGCGTCCAAGTAGGCGTTGGCAGCAGCGTAGTTGCCCTGCCCCGCGCCACCGAACGTCGCGGAGGCGGAGGAGAACAGGACGAAGGCGGCGAGGTCGTGGCCGGCTGTGAGTTCGTGCAGATGGCGTGCGGCGTCGGCCTTCGGCCCCCACACGGTCGCCATACGGTCGGAGTTGAGCGTGGTGACCAGGCCGTCGTCCAGGACACCGGCGGTGTGGATGACGGCCGTCAGGCGTTCCGACTCCAACAGGGCCGCCACGGCGTCCCGGTCGGCCACATCACAGGCCACGATCCGTACGGTGGCACCCAACTCGGTGAGATCGGTGCGCAGTTCCTCCGCACCGGGAGCATCCAGACCACGCCGGGAGACCAACAACAGGTCCTGGGCACCGTGTTCGGCCACGAGATGCCGGGCCACCACCGCACCCAGACCGCCCGTGCCGCCGGTCACCAGGACCGTACGGTCCGGGTCCAGCGCCGCCGGAACGGTCAGCACGACCTTGCCGACATGCTTGGCCTGGCTGATGAAACGGAAGGCATCAGGCGCTTGCCGTACGTCCCACGCCCGCACCGGCAGCAGCTCCACCACACCCGTGCCGAACAGCTCCAGCAGCTCGGCCAGCAGCTCCGCGATCCGGTCCGGACCCGCCTCGAACAGATCGAACGCCCGGTACCGCACAGCCAGTTCGGCCGCGTCACGGACGTCGGTCTTGCCCATCTCCAGGAACCGGCCCCCTTCCGCCAGCACCGACAACGAAGCGTCGACGAACTCACCCGCGAGAGCATTCAGTACGACGTCGATGCCGCTGAACTTCTCCGCGAAACCGGTGTCCCGGGAAGACGCGATGTGATCGTCGTCCAGGCCCAGACCGCGCAGGACATCCCACTTGCCCGGACTCGCCGTCGCGAACACCTCAGCACCCAGATGCCGCGCAAGCTGAATCGCAGCCATACCGACACCGCCGGCACCGGCATGCACCAACACCCGCTCCCCAGGCTGCACTTGGGCCAGATCCCGCCACGCGTACCACGCCGTCAGGAACACGATCGGCACCGACGCCGCCTCAGCGAACGACCAACCGTCCGGCACGCGCCCCGCCAACCGCTCGTCCGTCACCACCAGGGGACCGAACGCACCCGGCACCAACCCGAACACCCGGTCGCCCACAGACAGACCACCGACCCCCGGCCCGGTCTCCAGCACCACACCCGCCGCCTCGATGCCCAGCGGCACCTCCCCGGGATACATCCCCAACGCGTTGAGCACATCACGGAAGTTCACGCCCGCGGCACGCACCGCGACCCGCACCTCACCCGCCGCCAAGGGAGCGGTGACCTCCTCGAACGGGACCAACTCCAGCGCGTCCAACGACCCCCGTGCCGCAGTGTCCAACCGCCACGCCTCCGCACCCGACGGCACCGCAAGAACCTCGTCAGCCCCAGGCCGCACCAGCCTCGCAACCCTCACCGTGCCCTGACGCAGGGCGACTTGCTCCTCCGGGCGGTCACCGAGCGCATCGGCCAACGCGGCCCAGGACTCCGCCGTACCGTCCACGTCCGCCAGCAAGAAGCGACCCGGGTTCTCCGCCTGCGCCGACCGCACCAGGCCCCACACCGCAGCCGCGTCGACATCGTCGCCGTCGATCGCGCCCCGGGTCACCACGAGCAGTCGCCGGTCGGCGAACCGCTCCTCCGCCAGCCACTCCTGGACCGCGCCCAGCGCCCTGCCGACCGCACCCCGCCCGGCGCACGGCAGCAGCACGGCACTGTCACCGTCGGGCACCTCGGCGAGGTTCGCGCAGCGGAGGCCGGACAGCGCCTCGGCGGCGTCGAGATCATCACCGATGACGGACCAGTCGACGGCCCGGTCGACAGCCCGGTCGGTGGGCGCGACCGCTGCCACGTCGGCGGTCTCGGCAACCCAGTCCAGCCGGTAGAGCGGTGTCCGGTGGCCCAGCGGCTCGGCGGACACCTCGCGCAGCGCCAGCGAGCCGACCGTGACGACCGGGGCTCCCGTCGGGTCCACCGCGAGCAGCGACACCGCGTCCTGCCCGTTACGGGCGAGGCGGACCCGCAGCGCGGACGCCTCGGTGGCGAGCACCGCGACATCCGACCAGGCGAACGGCAGGCGGCCACGGCCGCTGCCGGTCGCGGGCAGCAGTCCGCCCAGGCCCACGCCATGCAGTGCTGCGTCCAGCAGCGCCGGGTGGACGCCGAAGCCCGCACGGTCCGCTGCCTCGTCCGGAAGTGTGACCTCTACGAACACCTCGTCGCCCTGTGTCCACGCCGCCGTCAGCCCCCGGAAGGCGGCGCCGTAGCGCAGGCCCATCGCGGCAAGGGCGTCGTAGAGGCCGTCGAGGGCTACCGGCTCGGCGCCGGCGGGCGGCCAGACCGCGAGGCCGTGGTCGACGGGAGCGCCGGTCCGGACGGCGAGTACGCCGTCCCCGTGCTTGGCCCAGCCGTTGTCCTCCGCGTCGCCGCTGGGACGCGAGTACAGGGCGATCTCCCGCCGCCCACGGTCGTCGGCCCGCCCTACGGTGAGCTGGACATCGACCTCGCCGCGCTCGGGCAGGGTCAGCGGGGAGCTGAGCGTCAGCTCCTCGACCAGGTCGCAGCCGAACTGGTCGCCCGCCGCGACGGCGAGCTCCAGCAGCGCGGTGCCGGGGACTACGACGGTGTCCAGCACCCGGTGATCGGCCAGCCACGGGTGGCGGCGCAACGACAACGCTCCGGTGAGCACCGCGCCTTCGCCGTCGGCGCGGTGCATCACCGCGCCCAGCAGCGGATGATCCGCCACGCGCAGGCCGAGCCCGGCGGCATCGGCAGCGCCTCGCCCGGTGACGTGACGCGGCCAGTAGCGCTCGCTCTGGAAGGCGTACGTCGGCAGTCGGACGGGACGGCTCCGCCCGGCGGAGCCGGGGAGCAGCGCGGACCAGTCCACCCGTACGCCGCGCACGTGGAGGAGGGCGGCGGCATGGAGCAACGACTCCGGTTCGGCACGCCCCCGGCGCAGCACCGCGACCATCTCGGCGGAGGACGGCGACGCCTCGGCGCCCAGCACGCCCTGCGCCATGGCGGTCAGGACACCGTCGGGACCCAACTCGACGAAATTCCGGACGCCTTGCGCGTCCAGGGTACGAATGCCGTCGGCGAAGCGGACGGCCTCACGGACGTGCCGGACCCAGTACTCGGGCGAGCACAGGTCCTCGGCCGTGGCCAGCTCGCCGGTCAGGTTCGACACGACCGGGATACGGGGGGTCTCGTAGGTCAGGCTCTCGGCCACGCGGCGGAACTCCGCCAGCATCGGATCCATCAACGGGGAGTGGAACGCATGACTGACCGTCAACCACTTGACCCTGCGGCCTTGTTCACGCCAACGCGACTCCAACTCACCCACCGCCACGGCATCGCCCGACACCACGACCGACGACGGACCGTTCACCGCCGCGACCGCGACCCGCTCGTCCAGCTCAGGCAGTACGTCCGCCTCGGACGCCTCCACCGCCAGCATCGCACCGCCCTCAGGCAGAGCGCCCATCAGCCGACCACGCGCAGCCACAAGCGTGCACGCGTCGTCCAGGGACCACACACCCGCCACATACGCGGCAGCGACCTCACCGATCGAATGCCCCGCCACGAAGTCCGGCGTCACACCCCACGACTCCAGCAACCGGAACAACGCCACCTCCACCGCGAACAACGCCGGCTGCGTGAACTCCGTCCGGTCGATCAGCTCTCCGCCCTCGAACAACACCCCCCGCAAGCCCTCGAACCGCGCACACACCTCGTCCAACGCATCCGCGAACACCGGATAAGCGGCATACAACTCCCGCCCAGCACCCACCCGTTGGCTCCCCTGACCCGAGAACAGGAAGGCCGTGCGGCCCCGGCTCACGCTGCCGGTCACGATGGTTGGGGTCGGGAGGGCGTCGGCTGTGGAGGCCAACTGTGTGAGTCCGGCGAGGAGTTCGTCCGGGGCGGTGCCGAGCACCACGGCTCGGTGGTTCAGTGCGGCTCGGGTACTGATCAGGGCGCGGGCGATCTCGACCGGGGGTATCGCCGGCCTTGCGGCGAGGTCCTCGGCCAGTCGGCCTGCCTGCGCGGCGAGTGCGGCCGGGCTGTGCGCGGACAGCGGCCAGGCGATCGGACGGTCGACTCCGTCGTCCGGCCTCTCGTCCAGCCCCTGGTCCCGTCCCTGGTCCCGTCCCTCGTGCCGTCCCTCGTGCCGTCCCTCGGCCGGCCCGTCGTGCGCGGGTTCCGCCGGGGCCGTGGGGGGTGCTTCGAGGATGGTGTGCGCGTTGGTGCCGCTGATGCCGAACGCCGAGACGGCGGCCCGGCGCGGACGCCCGGTCTCCGGCCAGGCGACCTGCTCCGTCAGCAACTCCACGGCGCCCGAGGACCAGTCCACGCTCGGCGACGGCGCATCGACATGGAGCGTCTGCGGCAGGACGCCGTGCCGCATCGCCAGCACCATCTTGATCACGCCCGCCACACCTGCGGCGGCCTGGGTGTGACCGATGTTGGACTTCACCGAGCCGAGCAGGAGCGGCTGCCCGCCCTCGCGCTCGCGACCGTACGTGGCGAGCAGCGCACCGGCCTCGATGGGGTCGCCCAGGGCCGTACCCGTGCCGTGCGCCTCCACCGCGTCCACCTCGGCGGGGGCGAGTCCGGCACTGGCCAGGGCCTGACGGATGACGCGTTGCTGGGACGGGCCGTTCGGGGCGGTCAGGCCGTTGGACGCGCCGTCCTGGTTGACCGCCGAACCACGGACCACGGCCAGCACCTCGTGACCGTTGCGCCGGGCGTCGGACAGCTTCTCCACGAGCAGCATGCCGACGCCCTCGCCCCAGCCCGTACCGTCCGCGCCCGCCGCGAACGCCTTGCACCGGCCGTCCACCGCAAGACCCCGCTGGCGCGAGAACTCCACGAACGTGGCAGGCGTCGACATCACCGTCACCCCGCCGGCCAGTGCCATGTCGCACTCGCCCGACCGCAGCGCCTGCACCGCCAGGTGCAGGGCCACCAGCGACGACGAGCACGCCGTGTCGACGGTCACCGCCGGGCCCTCCAGCCCGAACGCGTACGCCAACCGGCCCGAGACCACGCTCGCCGCGTTGCCGGTGCCGAGGTGGCCGCCGAGTTCGTCCTGCGCGTGGGCGAGGAGGGCCGCGTAGTCCTGGCCGTTGGTACCGACGAACACCCCGGTGCGCGTACCGCGTACCGCGTCCGGCGCGACGCCGGCCCCTTCGAAGGTCTCCCACACGGTCTCCAGCAGCAACCTCTGCTGCGGGTCCATGGCCAAGGCCTCTCGGGGCGAGATCCCGAACAGCCCCGCGTCGAACCGGTCGGCCCCCGCCAGGAAGCCGCCGACCCGTACATACGACGTGCCCTGGTGCTCCGGATCCGGGTCGTACAGCGCGTCCAGGTCCCAGCCACGGTCACCGGGGAACCCGTCGACCGCGTCCACGCCGTCCGCCAGCAGCGCCCACAGCTCCTCCGGCGAGCCCACACCGCCCGGGAACCGGCAGCCCATGCCCACGATCGCCACCGGCTCGTCCACCAGCCCAGCCACCGACACCGCGGTGGGCGGCGCGGCCGGCGCGGCGGCGACCCGCGACGACGACTCCTCGCCCGCCAGCAGCTCCCGCAACCATCCCGCCAGCAGCGCCGGCGTCGGGTAGTCGAACACCAGACCGCTCGGCAGCCGCAGCCCGGTCACCGACCCGAGCCGGTTACGCAACTCGACCGCCATCAGCGAGTCGAAGCCCAGCTCCCGAAACGCCCGGTCGGTCTCCACCTCGGTGCCCGAGCCGTAGCCGAGGACGCCTGCCGCCTCCGCGCACACCGTGTCCAGCAGCATCGCCGAACGGTCGTCGGCGGACAGTCCGGCAAGCCGTTGGACCAGCGGCGGCACACCGGTGGTCCCGTCGCCGGCCGCGCCGTCCAGGGCCTGCCGGGCGGCGGGGATCTCGTCGAAGAACGCCGTGTGACGCACGGAGGCGAACGCCGGGGCGAACCGCTCCCACGCCACGTCCGCGACCACCAGGCACGCCTCGGCCGCACGACCCGCGGCCACTCCGGCCAGCACACCCAGCGCGGCGCCCGGCTCCATCGACCGCACCCCGCGCCGCGCCAGTTCCCGCCCCGCGGAACCGCGCGCCGCCATGCCCGAGCCCGCCCACGGACCCCAGGCCACCGCGCAGCCCGCCAGACCGCGTGCCCGCCGCGCCAGCACCAAACCGTCCAGGTAGGCGTTCGCAGCCGAATACCCCGCCTGGGCCGCGCTGCCCCACACACCCGAGATGGACGAGAACACGACGAACGCGTCCAACTCCCGCTCGCCCAGCACCACATCGAGATTCGCCGCACCGACCACCTTGGCGCGCATCACCTCGGCCAGGCTCTCGGCCGACGTGTCGAGCAGCGCACCGGCGTCGTCCACACCCGCGGCGTGCACCACGGCCGTGAGCGGGATGTCGTCGGAGAGGGAGTCGATCACGTGGGCGAGTGCGTCGCGGTCGGTGACGTCACATGCCTCGACGCAGACCTGCGCCCCCGCCGAGCCGAGCTCGGCCAGCACCTCGGCGGCCCCCTCGGAGGCCATACCCCGGCGGCTGAGCAGCACGACGCGTTCGGCGCCGCGCTCCACCGCCCACCGGGCGACCCGTACACCCAGCCCGCCCAGGCCACCGGTCACCAGCACCGTCCCGGACGGCGACCACCCGGCCGCGCTGTCGCCGCCGGGCGCGGGCGCCAGACGACGTACGAACACGCCGGACTGCCGTACGGCCACCTGGTCCTCGGCGTCCTCGGCGCGCTGTCCCAGCACGCCGAGCAACCGCTCCGCGATCCGCGCGTCGACCGTTTCCGGCAGGTCGATCAACCCGCCCCAGAGGCGCGGGAGTTCGAGTCCGGCCACCCGGCCGAGACCCCATACGGCGGCCAGCTCCGGAACGACCCCGCCATCGGAGCTCCCCACGGACACCCCGCCACGGGTCACACACCAGACGCCGCCACCGACGCCTGCGTCCGCGATCGCCTGGAGGATCAGCAGGGTGCGCTCGGCGGCGACGGTCTCGGCCTGGTCCGGGGCCTGCGTCGGCACCACCAGTACGCCCGTCGCGTCGGCCCGGTCCGCGAGGCGGGCGGCCAGCTCCGCGCGGTCGTCGGCACCGGTCAGCAGCAGCGTCTCCACCTCCGCGCCGGCATCCCGCAGGACGGCACCGAGCCGACCACACAGCCCGGCGTCGGCCGCGTCCGCCGCGTTCGCCTCGTCCTGCCAACCGACCACCAGCCAGCGGCCGTTCACCGCAGTGCCGGACACCAGGCCCGGCATCGGACGCCACTCCACCCGGTATCGCCAGTCCGCCGTGGACAGCGGCGCTGCGGCCGGCGCGTTCTGCCGCGCCCTGGCCGACAGCCAGTACCGCTCCCGCTGGAAGGCGTACGTCGGCAGCTCGACCCGGCGCGCACCGGTGCCCGCGAAGTACCGGTCCCAGTCGGGCCGGGCCGCACCACGCACCCATGCCCCGGCCAGCGCCGCCACCAGTGACGGCTGTTCCGCCCTCCCCCGGCGCAGCACGGCGAGGCAGGCCGTGTCCTCGGCGTCCTCGGTCAGCGTCCGCTGGGCCATGGCGGCGAGTACGCCGTCGGGGCCGAGCTCGACGAAGGTACGGACGCCGCCCTGAGCATGCAGCGTCGCGATCCCTTCAGCGAAACGGACCGCCTCACGGACATGCCGCACCCAGTACTCGGGCGAGCACAGCTCCTCGGCCGTGGCCAGTTCACCGGTGAGGTTCGATACGAGCGGGATACGGGGAGTCTCGTACGCCAGGCCCTCGGCCACGCGGCGGAACTCCGCCAGCATCGGATCCATCAGGGGCGAGTGGAATGCATGACTGACCGTCAACTGCTTGACACGCAGGCCCTGTTCACGCCAACGCGACTCCAACTCCCCGACCGCTACAGCGTCACCGGACACCACGACCGACGACGGCCCGTTCACCGCAGCGACGGCAACGCGCTCGTCCAGCTCAGGCAGTACGTCCGCCTCGGACGCCTCCACCGCCAGCATCGCACCGCCCTCAGGCAGAGCACCCATCAGCCGACCACGCGCAGCCACCAGCGCGCAGGCGTCCTCCAGCGACCACACCCCGGCGACGTACGCGGCAGCGACCTCACCGATCGAATGACCGGCCACGAAGTCCGGCGTCACACCCCACGACTCCAGCAACCGGAACAGCGCCACCTCCACCGCGAACAACGCCGGCTGAGTGAACTCCGTCCGGTCGATCAGCCTCTCGCCCTCACCCTCACCCTCGAAAAGCACATCCCGCAGCGGCTGCTCCAACAACCCGTCGAAGCGCACACACACCTCGTCCAACGCATCCGCGAACACGGGATAGGCGGCATACAACTCCCGTCCAGCACCCACCCGTTGGCTACCTTGCCCCGAGAACAGGAAGGCCAGCGATCCGGTCACGGCCTGACCCGTCACGACGGAGGCCGCCGTGCGGCCCTCCGCGAAGGCACCCAGTCCTGCCGCGAGTTGGGCGTGGTCGGCGCCGAGCACGACGGCGCGTCGGTCCCACACCGATCGGCCGGTGGCCAGGGAGAGTGCGATGTCGTGCGGTCGGGCGTCGGGGTGGCGGCGCAGGTGGGCGCCGAGCCGGTCGGCCTGCCCGATCAGAGCGGACGCGTCCCGCGCGGACAGCAGCAGCGGTACGCAGCCGGCCGGCGCGGCAGCCGGACCGGCGTCGGAGGTGGCCCGCTCGGAAGCTGCCGGCGCCGGCTCCTCGATGATGACGTGCGCGTTCGTGCCGCTGATGCCGAACGACGACACGCCCGCGCGGCGCGGTCGCCCGCCTCGCCGCCAGGCGACGGGCTCGGTCAGCAGCCGTACGGCGCCGGCCGTCCAGTCGACCTGGCCGGTGGGCCGGTCGACGTGCAGGGTGCGCGGAAGTTCGGCGGCGCGCAGGGCCATGACCATCTTGATCACGCCGCCGACGCCCGCCGCCGCCTGCGCGTGGCCGATGTTGGACTTGATGGACCCCAGCCACAGCGGCCGGTCCTCGGCGCGGTCGTGGCCGTAGGTGGCCAGCAGGGCCTGCGCCTCGATGGGGTCGCCGAGCCGGGTACCGGTGCCGTGGGCCTCGACGGCGTCGATGTCGGCCGGTGCGAGCCCGGCGGCGGCGAGGGCATCGCGGATGACGCGCTGCTGCGAGGGGCCGTTGGGTGCGGTCAGGCCGTTGGACGCGCCGTCCTGGTTGACCGCCGAGCCGCGAACGACCGCCAGCACGGGATGCCCCAGCCGCTGTGCGTCGGACAGCCGCTCCACGAGCAGCATGCCGACGCCCTCCGACCAGCCGGTGCCGTCGGCCGCGTCCGCGAAGGACTTGCAGCGGCCGTCGGCGGCCAGGCCCCGCTGGCGGCTGAACTGGACGAACATGTTGGGCGACGACATGATCGCCGCACCGCCGACCAGCGCCATGTCGCACTCGCCGGACCGCAGCGCCTGGCCTGCCAGATGCAGGGCCACCAGGGACGACGAGCAGGCGGTGTCGACCGTGACCGCCGGGCCTTCGAGGCCGAAGGTGTAGGCGAGCCGACCGGAGACGACGCTGCCCGCGTTACCCGTCAGCAGATGCGCCTCGACCTCGTCGGGCGCCTCCCCGGGCGGCGGACCGTACCCCTGGAAGGCCGCGCCGACGAACACGCCGGTACGGGAGCCGCGCGCCGACTGCGGGTCGATGCCGGCGTGTTCGAAGGTCTCCCAGGAGGTCTCCAGGAGCAGTCGCTGCTGCGGGTCCATCGCCAGCGCCTCACGCGGCGAGATCCCGAAGAAGCGCGGATCGAACCGGTCGGCGTCGTGCAGGAACCCGCCCGCACGGGTGTAGCTGGTGCCGGGGTGGTCGGGGTCGGGGTCGAAGAGGTTCGCCAGGTCCCAGTCCCGGTTGGCGGGCATCTCGGAGACGGCGTCGGTGCCGTGCGCGACGAGGTCCCACAGGGCGTCCGGTGAGTCGGCCCCTCCGGGGTAGCGGCAGGCCATGCCGACGATGACCACCGGGTCGTCGTCGGCGTCGGCGGCCGTGCGTCGGGCCGTTCGGACGGGTGCGGCAGGCCGGGCGGAGTCCTCTTCCTCTCCCAGCAGCGACAGGCGCAGGTGACCGGCGAGCGCGGCCGGGGTGGGATGGTCGAAGATCAGCGTGGCGGGCAGCCGCAGTCCGGTCGCCGCGTTCAGACGGTTCCGCAGCTCGACCGCCGTCAGCGAGTCGAAGCCCAGGTCCTTGAACGCCTGGTGCGGATCGACGGCTCCGGGGCTCGTGTGGCCGAGGACCGCGACGACATGAGTGAGCGTCAGTTCGCTGAGCAGCGCCTGGCGTTCGGCCGGATCGAGGGCGCGCAGACGGTCGGCCAGTGAGGAGTCCGCGCCCTGGCGGGCCCGCTCCTGCACGACGCTACGCCGAGCCGTCGGCACCGCGACCAGCGCCCGCAGAAGCGGCGGCACGGCCTCCGGCAACACGTTCCCGCGCAGCCGCGCCGGCTCCAGCCGTACGGGCACCACGACCGCGTCCGCTCCGGCCCACGCCCGGTCCAGCAGGGCCAGGCCCTGTTCCGCCGTGAGGGGCGCCATGCCCGCTCGGGCCATGCGCTGGACGTCGGCTTCGTCCAGGGCTCCGGTCATACCGCCTTCTTGGGACCACGGTCCCCAGGCGAGGGAGGTCGCGGGCAGACCGCTGGCACGGCGGTGGGTCGCCAGGGCGTCCAAGTAGGCGTTGGCGGCAGCGTAGTTGCCCTGACCGGCCGAGCCCAGCACACCCGAGAGGGAGGAGAACAGGACGAACATCGACAGGTCGTGGCCGGCTGTGAGCTCGTGCAGGTGCCGGGCCGCTTCCGCCTTCGGCTCCCACACGGTCGCCATACGGTCGGGGGTGAGGGCGGTGACGAGTCCGTCGTCCAGGACACCGGCGGTGTGGACTACGGCCGTCAGGCGTTCCGACGCGAGCAGGGCCGCCACGGCGTCCCGGTCGGCCACATCACAGGCCACGATCCGTACGGTGGCACCCAACTCAGCGAGATCGGTGCGCAGTTCCTCCGCGCCGGGAGCGTCCGGGCCACGCCGGGAGACCAGCAGCAGATCGCGAGCGCCGTGCTCGACCACCAAGTGCCGGGCCACATGTGCGCCCAGACCGCCCGTGCCGCCGGTCACCAGCACCGTACGGTCCGGATCCAGCGCCGCCGGAACGGTCAGCACGACCTTGCCGACATGCTTGGCCTGGCTGATGAAACGGAACGCGTCACGGGCCTGGCGCACATCCCACGCCCGCACCGGCAACAGCTCCACCACACCCGTGCCGAACAGCTCCAGCAGCTCGGCCAGCAACTCCGCGATCCGGTCCGGACCCGCCTCGAACAGATCGAACGCCTGGTACCGCACAGCCAGTTCGGCCGCGTCACGGACGTCGGTCTTACCCATCTCCAGGAACCGGCCACCCTCGGCCAGCACCGACAGTGAAGCATCCACGAACTCACCGGCGAGAGCGTTCAGTACGACGTCGACGCCGCTGAACTTCTCCGCGAAACCGGTGTCCCGGGAAGACGCGATGTGATCGTCGTCCAGGCCCAGACCGCGCAGCACATCCCACTTGGCAGGGCTCGCCGTCGCGAACACCTCAGCACCCAGATGCTGCGCGAGCTGGATCGCCGCCATGCCGACACCGCCGGCACCGGCATGCACCAACACCCGCTCCCCAGCCCGCACTTCAGCCAGGTCCCGCCACGCATACCACGCCGTCAGGAACACCACCGGCACCGACGCCGCCTCAGCGAACGACCAACCGTCCGGCACCCGCGCCAACAACCGCTCGTCCGTCACCGCCACCGGACCGAACCCACCCGAGACCAGCCCGAACACCCGGTCGCCCACCGCGAGGCCGGCCACCTTCGGTCCGACCTCCAGCACCACGCCGGCCGCCTCGATGCCCAGCGGGCTTGCGGGCCCCGGGTACATGCCCAGCGCGCTCAGCACGTCGCGGAAGTTCACTCCCGCCGCCCGGACCGCGACGCGCACCTGGCTCTCGCCCAGCGGCTCCGTCTCGGCCTCGGGGCAGGCCACCAGTTCCAGTGCCTCCAGTGCGCCGCGATCGGCGCTCTCCAGCCGCCACGCACCGGATTCGGGAGCCGTGAGCGCGTCTTCGGCACCGACCCGTACCAGCCGGGGCGACCACAACGCGCCAGCACGCAGGGCGATTTGCTCCTCGGTACCGGCCAGCGCCCCGGCCAGCGCGGCCCAGGACTCGGCCGTACCGTCGACGTCCGCCAGCACGAACCGGCCGGGGTTCTCGGTCTGCGCCGAACGCAGCAGGCCCCAGACTCCCGCGCCCGCGCTGTCGGGATCGCGCACCGCGTCCACCACGCCGACGGCGACCGCGCCCCGCGTCACCACCACCAGCCGGGCATCCGCCGGCCGCTCGTCGGCCAGCCACTCACGTACGACGTCCAGTGCGCCGTCGACAGGGCCGTCGGCCCAGGTCAGCACCGCCACGCCCGGCAGGTCGTCGCCGAAGGTCAGGGAGGCGACGTCCGTGGCCCGGCGGAGCAGCGGCAGCGCACCGGCGCAGTCCAGCGGGTCCGCGCCGAGTACGACAAGCTCCGCGCTGTTCCCGGCCGCGGTCCGCCCGGCGGGGGACGCGACCCAGTCCACGCGGTACAGCGGCTCGGTGCGCCGGGCGGGCACCCCGGAGATCTCCCTCAGCGCCAACGACTCGACACGGGCGACCAGTTGGCCGTCCGCATCGGCCAGCAGCACCTCCACCGCCTCGGCGCCGACCGCTCGCAGCCGCCCGCGCAGCGTCGTCGCACCGGTCGCCTGCACCGAGACGCCCGACCAGGCGAAGGGCACCCGCCCGCGCCCGCCGTCGGTCTCGGGCAGCAGCCCGCCCAGGCCGATCGCGTGCAGCACTGAGTCCAGCAGCGCGGGGTGCAGGGCGAAGGCCCCGGCGTCGGCGTCCGCCTGCTCCGGGAGCGCCACCTCGACGTAGACCTCGTCGCCCCGCCGCCAGGCGGCTGTCAGGCCACGGAACACCGGCCCGTACGCGTAGCCCGCCTGCTCCAGTCCGGCGTACAGCTCCTCGGGAGAGGCGGGGACCGGCTCCGCGCCGGCGGGGGGCCAGGCGGACAGGTCGGCGTCGTCGGTCCCGGCCGTCTCGCTGTGGCCCAGCGTGCCGAAGGCGTGGCGGGTCCAGGGCTCGTCGTCATCGGCTGCGGCGAGAGTGTCACCGGCGCGCGAGTAGACGCTCACCGCACGGCGACCGTGTGCGTCGGCCGCGTCCACCCGCACCTGAACCTGCACCGTGCCGGTGTCCGGGACGACCAGCGGGTCGGACAGGGTCAGGTCGTCGACCCGGTCACAGGCGGTCTCGTCCCCGGCGCGCAGCGCGAGTTCCACGAACGCGGTACCAGGCAGCAGCACCGAGCCCATCACCCGGTGGTCGGCGAGCCACGGGTGGGTACGCCGCGACAGCGCCCCCGTCAGCAGTACCGTCCCCTGGTCGGCCACCAGCAGCCGACCGCCGACGAGGGGGTGCCGGGCGGCACCGATTCCGTACGCGGCGGCGTCACCGACCGCGCCCACACCGGGCCGGGGCCAGAACGCCTGCCCCTGGAACGCGTACGTGGGCAGTTCGATCCGCCGCGCGCCGCTCCCACCGAAGTACGCCGCCCAGTCCACGCCGCCACCCCGTACCTGCCATGCGGCGAGCGCGCCGATCAGCGTCCCGGCCTCGGTACGGTCCCGACGCAGGATGGGCAGACAGACGGTGTCCCCGCCCTGGTCGGCCAGGGTGTTCTGCGCCATGGCAGTGAGCACGGAGTCGGGGCCGAGCTCGACGAAGGTACGGACGCCGCCGTGACCGTGCAGCGTCGCGATCCCGTCGGCGAACCGGACGGCCTCACGGACGTGCCGGACCCAGTACTCCGGTGAGCACAGCTCCTCGGCGGTGGCCATCTCGCCGGTGAGATTCGAGACGAGCGGGATACGCGGGGCGTCGTACGTCAGGCTCTCGGCCACGCGGCGGAACTCAGCCAGCATCGGGTCCATGAGTGGAGAGTGGAATGCGTGACTGACCGTCAACTGCTTGACACGCAGGCCCTGTTCACGCCAACGCGGCTCCAACTCACCGACGGCTACGGCATCGCCCGACACCACGACCGACGACGGACCATTCAACGCCGCGACGGCAACCCGCTCGTCGAGTTCGGCCACCACCTCGGCCTCGGTCGCCTCGACGGCCAGCATCGCGCCGCCCTCGGGCAGCGCGCCCATCAGCCGGCCACGCGCCGCCACCAGCGTGCACGCGTCCTCAAGGGACCACACACCCGCCACATACGCGGCAGCCACCTCACCGATCGAGTGACCGGCCACGAAGTCCGGGGCCATCCCCCACGACTCCAGCAACCGGAACAGCGCCACCTCCACCGCGAACAACGCCGGCTGCGTGAACTCCGTCCGGTCGATCAACCCCTCACCCTCGAAAAGCACATCCCTCAACGGCCGTTCCAACAACCCGTCGAACCGGGCACACACCTCATCCAACGCATCCGCGAACACCGGATAAGCCGCGTACAACTCCCGCCCCGCACCCACCCGTTGACTGCCCTGACCCGAGAACAAAAACGCCGTCGGCGCGTCCTCCCGCGCCGCGCCACGCGCAACGGCCGGGTGCGCGTGGTCACCGGCCGCGAGGGCGGCGAGGCCCTCCAGCAAGCCGTCACGCGTCTCGGCGGTGATCGCGGCGCGGTGGGTCAGGACCGACCTGCTCGTCGCCAGGGACAGTGCGATGTCGGCGGCGGCCAGGTCACCCCGGTCGCGGACGAACTCGGACAGCCGTGCCGCCTGGGCGTGCAGCCCGGCCTCGGTCCGGCCGGACAGGAGCCATGCCAGCGGACGGTCGGTGGACTCTCCGCTTTCGGCGATGTCAGTCGCCGGGGCCTGTTCGATGATCACGTGCGCGTTGGTGCCACTCATACCGAACGACGACACAGCGGCACGGCGCGGCTCACCAGACCTCTCCGGCCACACCACGTTCTCCGTCACCAACTCCACCGCACCCGCAGACCAGTCCACATGCGGCGTCGGAGCATCCACATGCAACGTCCCCGGCACCACACCACGACCCAACGCCAACACCATCTTCATCACACCAGCGACACCCGAAGCCGCCTGCGTATGACCGATGTTCGACTTAACCGAACCCAACAGAAGCGGGTTCCCACCCCCACGACCCTGCCCATACGTCGCCAACAGCGCCTGCGCCTCGATCGGATCACCCAACGCCGTACCCGTACCGTGCGCCTCCACCACATCAACCCCGGACGCCGACAGCCCCGCATCCGCCAACGCCTGCCCGATCACCCGCTGCTGCGCCGGACCATTCGGCGCCGTCAACCCATTCGACGCACCATCCTGATTCACCGCCGACCCACGCACCACCGCCAGAATCCGATGACCGTTGCGCTGCGCATCGGACAACCGCTCCACCAGCAACAACCCCACACCCTCACCCCACGACGTACCATCCGCCCCCGCCGCGAACGCCTTGCACCGACCATCCACCGCAAGACCCCGCTGACGCGAGAACTCGATGAAGGCACCGGGAGTGGCCATCACGGTCACACCGCCCGCGAGGGCGAGCGTGCATTCGCCGGACCGCAGCGCGCGTACGGCCAGGTGGAGGGCCACCAGCGACGACGAGCACGCGGTGTCGACCGTCAGGGCCGGGCCCTCGAGCCCGAACGTGTACGCCAGCCGGCCCGAGACGACGCTCGCCGCGTTGCCGGTGCCGAGGTGGCCGCCGAGTTCGTCCTGCGCGTGGGTGAGGAGGGCGGCGTAGTCCTGGCCGTTGGTGCCGACGAACACGCCGGTGCGCGAGCCGCGCAGGGTCGCCGGGTCCAGGCCCGCGTGTTCGAAGGTCTCCCAGGTGGTTTCCAGCAGCAGTCGCTGCTGCGGGTCCATGGCCAGGGCCTCACGCGGCGAGACGCCGAAGAACGCGGCGTCGAAGGTCGCGGCGTGGTCGAGGAAGGCGCCGAGCCGGGTGTAGCTGCGGCCGGCGGTGCCGGGCTCGGGGTCGTACAGCGCTTCCATGTCCCAGCCGCGGTCGGCGGGGAACGGCCCGACCGCGTCCCCGCCACCCGCCACCAGCTCCCACAACTCCTCCGGCGAACCGACACCACCCGGATAACGACAGGCCATACCGACGATCGCGATCGGCTCACCGTCCGCCTGCTCAGCAGCGGTCCGCGCGGAGTCGGCGTCGGTGTCGGTCTGTCCGGGGAGGTCGGTTGTCAGCAGGGTGCGAAGCTGCCGGGCGAGCGCCGAGGGGGTCGGGAAATCGAAGACGGCGGTGGCGGGCAGCCGTAGACCGGTGTCGTCGGCGAGCCGGTTGCGCAGTTCGACGGCGGTCAGCGAGTCGAAGCCCATGTCCTTGAAGGCCCGGCCGGGTTCGACCTCCGTGGCGGAGGCATGGCCGAGTACGGCGGCGACGGCGCCGCGCACGGTGTCCAGCAGGTGCCGGTGGCGCTCGGTCTCGGGCAGCCCGGCCAGGAGGGCGGCGAAGGGGTTGCCGTCGTCGGTGACGCCGTCCAGGGCCTGCCGGGCGGCGGGGATCTCCTCGAAGAACGCGGTGTGCCGCACGGAAGTGAACGCCGGGGCGAACCGCTCCCACTCCACGTCCGCCACCACCACACACGCCTCGCCGCCCGCGAGCGCGCCCACGAGCACATCCTCCAGCACGCCGATCGCCGCCCCCGGCTCAAGGGACCGCAACCCGCGCCGCGCCAGTTCGCGCCCGGCCGAGCCCTCGGCCGCCATGCCCGAGTCCGCCCACGGGCCCCAGGCCACCGCGCAGCCCGCCAGGCCGCGTGCCCGCCGCGACTGCGCCAGGCCGTCCAGATAGGCGTTCGCGGCCGAATAGCCGGCCTGCGTGGCGCTGCCCCACACGCCCGAGATGGACGAGAACACGACGAACGCGTCCAACTCCCGCTCGCCCAGCACCACATCGAGGTTGGCCGCGCCCGTCGTCTTGGCGCGCATCACCTCGGCCAGGCTCTCGGCCGACGTGTCGAGCAGGGGGCCGGAGTCGGCGGTACCGGCCGCGTGGACCACGGCGCGCAGCGGCGGGCCGTCGGCGTCGATCCGCGCCACCAGTGCCGCGAGTGCGGCCCGGTCGGCGACATCGCACGCCTCCGCACGGACCTGGGCGCCCAGTTGCTCCAGCTCCGCGACGATCTCGGCGGCTCCGGGGGCGTCAAGTCCCCGGCGGCCGACCAGCACGACGCGTTCGGCGCCGCGCTCCACCGCCCACCGGGCGACCCGTACACCCAGCCCGCCCAGGCCACCGGTCACCAGCACCGTCCCGGACGGCGACCACCCGGCCGCGCTGTCGCCGCCGGGCGCGGGCGCCAGACGACGTACGAACACGCCGGACTGACGTACGGCCACCTGGTCCTCGGCCCGTTGCGCGAGCACGCCGCGCAGCCGGGCCGCGGCCCGCGCGTCCGGGTTCTCCGGAAGGTCGATCAACCCGCCCCAGAGAGCGGTGAGTTCGAGGGCCGCCACCCGTCCGAGGCCCCAGACGCCGGCCAGTTCGGGCCGCACCCCGCCATCGGAGTCGCCCACCGACACACCGCCACGCGTGACGCACCACAGTCCGCCGGCCACGCTGACGCCCGCATCGTCCACGGCCTGGACGGCGGCGAGTACGGAGGCCGCCCGGCGCACCGGGTCCTGGTCGCCGTCCACGCCGTCCATGCCGACCGCGCCTTCCACGCCTTCCACGCCGTGGAGCAGCAGCACGCCGCCCAGGGGCGCGCCGTCGGCGGCGGTCACGATGCGTTCGGCCAGTTCGGCGCGGCTGTCGTCGCCCACGGCCAGCGGCACGGCGTCGGCGCCGGCCGCGCCGAGCGCGTCGGTGAGCCAGGCGTTCAGCGGGTCGTCCGTCCCGGTACCGGGTACGAGGACGAGCCAGCGGCCGGACAGCGCGGCCTCGGCGCCGCCGCCCAGGGCAAGACCCAGGCCCGAGCCGGTCGCCGGGCGCCAGACGACCCGGTACCGCCGGCTGTCGGCCTCTGCGGCGGCGCGGCGGCGCCGCCACCATGCGGACAGGGCCGGCAGCACCGCGCCCGCGCCCTCCAGCACCTCACCGGCGTCCACGCCCAGCACACGGCTGAACTCCGTGACGTCCCCGCGCTCCACCACCCGCCAGAAGCCCGCGTCGGCCGCGGCCGTGCCGCTCCTCTCAGCGGCCTCGACGGTCCCGGTCCCCGTTCCCGTCCCTTCCAGCCAGTACCGCTCGTGCTGGAAGGCGTACGTCGGCAGTTCGGCCCGCCGTCCGCCGGGCAGCAGCGCGGCCCAGTCCACCGGCACCCCGCGCACGTACAGCGCGGCGAGCGCCGCCAGCAGCGTCGCCGCCTCCGCGCGACCCCGTCGGACGGCCGGAACGGCGACGGTACGCGCGCCCGCCTCGACGGGGCTCTCGGCCGCCTCGTCCAGAGGCGTGGTGACGGCCGACGCCATGCCGCTGAGCACGCTGTCGGGGCCGAGTTCGAGGAACGTACGGACGCCCTCGCGGTGGAGCGCGGCGACCCCGTCGGCGAAGCGCACGGTCTCACGGACGTGCCGGACCCAGTATTCCGGCGAGCACAGTTCGTCGGCGGTGGCCAGGTGGCCGATCAGGTTGGAGACGACGGGAATGCGCGGGGCCTGGTACGTCAGCCCCTCGGCCACCCGCCGGAACTCGGCCAGCATCGGGTCCATGAGTGGAGAGTGGAAAGCGTGACTGACCGTCAGTTGCTTGACACGCAGGCCCTGTTCACGCCAGCGCGACTCCAACTCCCCGACGGCTACAGCGTCACCGGACACCACGACCGACGACGGGCCGTTGACCGCCGCGACGGCGACGCGCTCGTCGAGTTCGGCCAGCACCTCGGCCTCGGTCGCCGCGACGGCCAGCATCGCACCGCCCACCGGCAGCGCGCCCATCAGCCGGCCACGCGCCGCCACCAGCGTGCACGCGTCCTCAAGGGACCACACACCCGCCACATACGCGGCAGCCACCTCACCGATCGAGTGACCGGCCACGAAGTCCGGGGCCATCCCCCACGACTCCAGCAACCGGAACAGCGCCACCTCCACCGCGAACAACGCGGGCTGCGTGAACTCCGTCCGGTCGATCAGCCCCGTTCCCTCGAAGAGGACGTCCCTCAACGGCCGTTCCAGCAACGCATCGAACCGGGCACACACCTCGTCCAACGCCTCTGCAAACGCGGGGAACGCGTCGTACAACTCCCGTCCCGCACCCACCCGTTGGCTCCCCTGTCCGGAGAACAGCCAGGCGGTGCGGGGGTCGCTGCCCACGGTGCCGCGAATCGCCGGCGTCGGGTCCTCGCCAGCCGCGAGTCCGCCGAGGGCGTCCAGCAGTGCGGGCCGGTCCCGGCCGACGAGTACCACGCGATGGTCCAGTGCGGACCGTGTGGTGGCGAGGGAGTAGCCGGTGTCGCGTGCGGACTGCTCGGGCCGGGCGGTCAGGTGCGCCACGAGCCGGGCGGCCTGGGCGCGCACCGCCGCCTCCGTGCGGCCGGTGAGCACCCACGGCAGCGGCGCGGGCGTGTCGGTGTCGGTATCCGTGTGGGTGTCTGTGTCGGTGTGGGTGTCTGTGTCGGTGTGGGTGTCCGTGTCGGTGTCGGGCGCACCGGAGGGCGACGAACCCGGCTCCTCGGCGACCTCGGCGGCTGGGGCCTGTTCCAGCACGGTGTGCGCGTTGGTGCCGCTGACGCCGAACGACGAGACCGCCGCACGGCGCGGGCGGCCGGTCTCCGGCCACGGCACGCTGTCCGTCAGGAGTTCCACCGCACCGGCCGACCAGTCGACGTGCGGTGTCGGCGCGTCGATGTGCAGCGAGCTCGGGAGTTCACCGTGCTGCATGGCGAGCACCATCTTGATGATGCCCGCCACGCCCGAAGCCGCCTGGGTGTGGCCGATGTTGGACTTCACCGAGCCCAGCAGCAGCGGCTGTCCGCCCGCCCGCTCCTGGCCGTACGTGGCCAGCAGGGCCTGGGCCTCGATCGGGTCGCCGAGGGTCGTGCCGGTCCCGTGCGCCTCGACCACGTCGATCTGGTCGGGGGTGAGGCGGGCGTTGCCGAGCGCGTCGCGGATGACGCGGATCTGGGAGGGGCCGTTGGGTGCGGTCAGGCCGTTGGACGCGCCGTCCTGGTTGACGGCCGAACCGCGGACCACCGCGAGCACGGGATGCCCGAGGCGCCGGGCGGCCGAGAGGCGTTCGACCAGGAGCAGGCCGGCGCCCTCGCCCCAACCGGTGCCGTCGGCGGCGGCGGCGAACGGCTTGCAGCGGCCGTCGGGCGCCAGCCCGCGCTGCCGGCTGAACTCCACGAACGCGCCCGGGGTGGACATGATGGTGACGCCGCCCGCCAGCGCCATCGTGCATTCGCCCGAGCGCAGTGCCCGTACCGCCAGATGCAGTGCGACCAGCGACGACGAGCAGGCGGTGTCGACCGTGACCGCCGGGCCCTCCAGGCCGAAGGTGTAGGCGAGGCGGCCGGACACGACGCTGGCGGCGGTGCTGGTGGCCAGGTAGCCCTCGCCGCCCTCGGGGGCGGAGCCGAGCAGGGCGGCGTAGTCCTGGCCGTTGGTGCCGACGAACACGCCGGTACGCGAGCCGCGCGCGGTCGCCGGGTCGATGCCCGCGCGTTCGTAGGCCTCCCAGGCGGTCTCCAGCAGCAGCCGCTGCTGCGGGTCCATGAGCAGGGCCTCGCGCGGGGAGATGCCGAAGAAGCCGGGGTCGAACTCGCCCGCCTCGTAGAGGAATCCGCCCTCGCGGGAGTAGCTGGTGCCCCGGGACGGCGCGTCGGGGCCGGAATCGGGGTCGTAGAGGCCTTCGAGGTCCCAGCCCCGGTTGTCGGGGAACCCGCCGATGGCGTCGCCGCCCTCGGCGACCAGCCGCCACAGCTCCTCGGGGCTGTTCACCCCGCCGGGGAAGCGGCAGGCCATGCCGACGATCGCGATGGGTTCGCGTTCGGCTTCCTCGACCTCCCGCAGGCGCTCGTGCGCGTCGCCCAGGTCGGCGACGGCGCGCTTGAGGTATTCGCGGAGCTTGTCTTGGTTCGCCATTGCCTTTTTCACCCGGGGAGGTAGTCGTGTGCGCGAGCGGGTCGGGACGGGACCGGAGTCAGCCCTGACCGAACTTCTTGTCGATGAGGTCGAACAGGTCGTCGTCGGAGGCGTCGTCCAGTTGTTCGGCCAGGTCGGTCGTGGTGGGGGCGCCGGTGGCTTCGTTCCAGCGGGACACCAGGTCCTTCAGGCGGCGCGCGATCCTGGTCCGGGCGGCGTCATCGGGGGCGATCGTGTTCAGGGCGGTGGGGGTGACGGAGGTCAACGCCGCTTCGAGCCGGTCGAGTTCGGTCATCAGCGGGACGACGGGACCGTGGTCGGCGCCGGACAGCTCGGCGTCGAGCCGCGCGGCGAGCACGGTGGCGTTCGGGTGGTCGTACATGAGGGTGGTGGGCAGTTTCAGGCCCGTCACGGAGCTGACGCGGTCGCGCAGCTCGACCGCGGTGAGCGAGTCGAACCCGAGGTCCTTGAAGGCACGGTCGGCTTCGACCGCGTCGGCGGAGCGGAAGCCGAGGACGGCGGCGACCTGCGCGCGGACCAGGTCCAGCAGGATCCGCCGCCGGTCGGCGGGCGACTGCCCGGCCAGCCGCCGCGCCAGTTCGTCGGCGGCCTGTGGCTCGTCGCCCGAGGCGGCGGTCGATGCCGCCGCCTCGGCCGCCGCCATCGCGGCCATCTCGGGCAGCGCGGACAGCAGCGGGCTGGGGCGTACGGCGGTGAAGGAGCCGCCGAACACGGCCCAGTCGACGTCGGCGACGACCGTGTCCTGCGCGGTGGCCGCACCCAGGACGGTGGCCGTGCCCAGTGCGGCGAGCGCGGTGTGCGGCGGCAGGGCGCGCAGGCCCCGGCGGCGCAGGTGGTCCAGGATCTCCTGGCCGCCCGCCATGCCGCCGTCGGCCCAGGGGCCCCAGGCCACGGCCGCGGCGGTGCGGCCCTGGGCCCGGCGGCGGCGGGCCAGAGCGTCGAGGTAGGCGTTGGCCGCGGCGTAGCAGCCCTGGCCCGCGCTGCCCCAGACGCCCGCGATCGAGGAGAACAGTACGAACGCGTCCAGCGGCTCGTCGGCGAGCAGCTCGTCCAGGTACCGCGCGCCGAGCACCTTCGCCGCGACGAGGCCGGCCAGTTCGGCGGGGCCGGTGTCCTCGATGCGGCTGCTCTGCGGCAGGCCCGCGGCATGCACCACGGCGCGCGGCAGGTCGCCGGCCGCACGGAGCCCGTCGAGCAGGGCTGCCAGTTGGGGACGGTCGGCGGTGTCGCAGGCCGCCAGGGTGACGCGGGCGCCGAGCGCGGTGAGTTCGTCGGCGAGTTCACGGGCGCCGGGTGCGTCGGGGCCGCGGCGGCTGGTCAGTACGAGGTGCTGGGCGCCGCTGCGCGCAAGCCAGCGCGCGACGTGGCCGCCGAGCGCGCCGGTGCCGCCGGTGACCAGGACCGTGCCCGAAGGTGCCCAGGCGGGGGCCGCGGACCCGGCCGACCCGTTGGACCCGGTGGGGGCGGCGGGGGTGTGTTCCAGTCGGCGTGCGTACAGCCCGGCGGGCCGTACGGCCGTCTGGTCCTCCGGCCGGTCCAGGTCCTCCGGTCGGCCCTTCGACCTGTTCTCCATCTGTCCGAGCACCGCGCACAGCAGCTCACGGCCGCGCCCGTCCAGACGTTCCGGCAGGTCGACGAGGCCGCCCCAGCGGTTCGGGTGCTCCAGTGCGGCGACCCGGCCGAGCCCCCACACCTGCGCCTGGTCCGGCGCGGCGAGCGGATCGGCGGCCCCGGTCGAGACCGCGCCCCGCGTGGCACACCACAGCGGTGCGTCCACCTGGGCGTCGCCGAGCGCCTGGACCAGCGCGCTGGTCAGTGCCAGGCCGCCCGTCAGCGCGGGGTGGCCGGGGTACGGGTCTGCGTCCAGGCCCAGCAGGGACAGCACGCCCACCGGTGTCCGGGAGGCGGCGATGCCCCGAAGCCGTTCGGCGAGCGCCGCCCGGTCGTCGCCCGGGGCGACCGGGACGACCGTCACGACGGCGCCATGGCCGGTCAGGGCCTGACGTACGGCGTCGGCGAGGTCGGTGTGCGGCGAGCGCTCCGGAAGTTCCGCCAGCTCTGACAGCTCCGGCGGTTCCGGCAGCATCAGCAGCCACTCGCCGGTCAGCCGCACCGGCGTCGTGGGAGCGGGCAGCGGAACCCATGTCTCGCGGTAACGCAGCGCGTCCAGAGCCGAGCGTTCGCCCTGCCTACGGCGCCAGCCGGCGAGGGTGGGCAGTACGGCGCCCAGGGATTCGGCGAACTCGGGGAGGTTCTCGGGGAGGTCCAGCGTCGCGGCGAGGGCCTCCGGGTCCTCGCGGTCGACGGCCTCCCAGAAGCGCGCTTCCACGGTGTCCCGCACCGGTGCGGACCCGGCCGTCGACGGGGCCAGCCAGTACCGCTCACGCTGGAACGGGTACGTCGGCAGATCCACCGCCGCACCGCGCCAACCGCCGTACAGCGCGGGCCAGTCCAGGCGCCCACCGCGCGTGTACAGGGCCGCCGCAGCGGCGAGCACCCCGTGCGACTCCCCCCTCGTCCCGTCTCTTGCTTCGTCCCTTGCTTCGTCCCGTCCGGCCCGCAGCAGCGGCAGCACCGCGAGGTCGGCGTCGACGTCGTCGGCCACCGTCTCCCGTACGGAGCCCAGCAGCACCGTGTCCGGCCCGAGCTCGGCGAACGACGTCACGCCCCGGGCCCGCAGCGCCCGCACCCCGTCGGCGAACCGCACGGTCTCGCGAACGTGCAGCACCCAGTACTCCGGCGAGCACAGCTCCTCGGCGGTGGCCATCTCGCCGGTCAGGTTCGACACCAACGGGATCCGGGGCGACGCGTACGTCACCTGCTCGGCGACTCGGCGGAACTCCGCGAGCATCGGGTCCATCAGGGGCGAGTGGAAGGCATGACTGACCATCAGTTTCTTTACGCGCAGGCCCTGTTCACGCCAATGCGACTCCAGCTCCCCGACGGCTTCCGCCGCACCGGAGACCACGACCGACGACGGCGAGTTCACCGCCGCGATCGCGACCCGCTCGTCCAACTCGGGACGTACGTCCGCCTCGGTCGCCTCGACGGCCAGCATCGCGCCGCCCGCCGGCAGCGCCTGCATCAGCCTGCCGCGCGCCGCGACCAGCGTGCACGCGTCCTCCAGGGACCACACCCCCGCCACATACGCGGCGGTGATCTCACCGATGGAGTGGCCCGCGAGGAAGTCCGGCGTGACACCCCACGACTCCAGCAACCGGAACAGCGCGACCTCCACCGCGAACAGCGCGGGCTGGGTGAACGCCGTCTGGTCGATCAGCTCCGCGTCGGCCGAACCGGCCGCCGCGAACAGCACCTCATGCAGGGGGCGTTCGAGCAACCCCGAGAAGGCCGCACACACCCCGTCGATCGCGGCCGTGAACACCGGGAACGACCCGTACAGCTCCCGCCCGGCACCGGCGCGCTGGCTGCCCTGGCCCGAGAAGAGGAACGCCGTGCCGCCGGGGACGGCCCGGCCGCGTACCACGGACGGTGTCTCGCGGCCCTCGGCCAGCGCCTCCAGAGCGGCCACCAGCTCGGTACGGTCCTGTGCAGCATCTCCTGCGCCGCCCAGCACGACCGCCCGGTGCTCCAGCGTCGCCCGGGTGGTGGCCAGGGCATACGCCACGTCAGGCGCCCGCACGGCCTCGTCCCGCAGCAGCGCGGCGACGCGCAGGGCCTGCTCGCGCAGGGCACCGGCATCCCGCGCGGACAGCGGAAGCAGCGGCTCGGCGGGGGTAGGGGTGAGAGAAGGGGCGGGCACGGCGTCGGGCAGGGTGGCGTCAGGGGCCTGTTCCAGCACCGAGTGCGCGTTGGTGCCGCTGATGCCGAACGACGAGACCGCCGCACGGCGCGGCCGGCCGGTCTCGGGCCACGGCCGGGCCTCGGTCAGCAGGCTCACCGCGCCGCGCGACCAGTCCACCTCGCCCGACGGCCGGTCGACGTGCAGGGTGCGCGGCAGTGTGCCGTGCCGCAGCGCCATGACCATCTTGATGACCCCGGCCATGCCCGAAGCGGACTGCGTGTGGCCGATGTTGGACTTCACCGAGCCCAGCCACAGCGGCTGGTCCTCGTCGCGGTCGTGGCCGTACGTCGCCAGCAGGGCCTGCGCCTCGATCGGGTCGCCGAGGGCGGTGCCGGTGCCGTGCGCCTCGACTGCGTCGACCTCGGCGGGGGTGAGGCGGGCGTTGGCCAGCGCCTGACGGATGACGCGCTGCTGGGACGGGCCGTTGGGCGCGGTCAGTCCGTTGGACGCCCCGTCCTGGTTGACGGCCGAGCCACGGACCACCGCCAGCACACGGTGCCCGTTGCGCTGGGCGTCGGAGAGTCGTTCGACCAGCAGCATGCCGACGCCCTCGCCCCAGCCCGTGCCGTCGGCCGCGTCGGCGAAGGACTTGCAGCGGCCGTCGGCGGCGAGGCCGCGCTGCCGGCTGAACTCGGTGAAGATGTCCGGTGTCGCCATGACGGTCGCGCCGCCGACCAGCGCCATCGTGCACTCCCCGGCGCGCAGCGCCTGCCCCGCGAGGTGCAGCGCCACCAGCGACGACGAGCAGGCGGTGTCCACCGTCACCGCCGGGCCCTGGAGGCCGAGGCTGTAGGCGACCCGGCCGGACGCCACACTGCCGGTGGTACCGGTGAGCAGGTGCCCCTCCAGACCCTCCGGCTTGTCCGCCGTGCCCGAGCCGTAGCCGCAGAACGCCGACCCCATGAAGACACCGGTCACACTGCCGCGTACCGACTGCGGGTCGATTCCCGCCCGCTCCAGCGCCTCCCACGACGTCTCCAGCAGCAGCCGCTGCTGCGGATCCATCGCCAGCGCCTCACGCGGCGAGATCCCGAAGAACCGCGCGTCGAAATCGGCGACGTCGTAGAGGAACCCGCCCTCGGCCGCGTGCGAGGTCCCGGCACGCTCCCGGTCGGCGCCCAGCAGCCGGTCCACGTCCCAGCCCCGGTCGGACGGGAACGGGCCGATGGCATCCGCGCCTTCGGCCACCAGCCGCCACAGATCCTCCGGCGACCGGACGCCTCCGGGGAAGCGGCAGGCCATGCCGATGATGGCGACCGGATCCTCGGCGGACGGCAGGGTCACGGGTGCGGGTGCCTGCGGTACGGCCGCGGGCTCGTCGGTGCTGAACAGCTCGACGCCCAGCAGACCGGCCAGCGCACCGGCGGTCGGATGGTCGAACACCAGCGTGGCGGGCAGCCGCAGTCCGGTCGCCGCGTTCAGGCGGTTACGCAGCTCGACCGAAGTCAGCGAGTCGAAGCCCAACTCCTTGAAGGCACGGTCCGGATCGATCTCCTCGGGCGAACCGTGTCCCAGCACGGCCGCGACCTGCACCCGCACCAGTTCCAGCAGCCGCTTCGCCCGCTCGGCCGCGTCCAGCCCCGCCCATTGCCGTGCGAAGGCCTGGGCTCCGGTATCGGACGCCGCATCCCAGGCCCGGCGGCGAGGCGCGCTCACCAGGCCGGTCAGCAGCTCGGGCAGCGTCCCTGCGGCAGCGTGCTCGCGCAGCCCCGCCACATCCAGGCGCACCGCCGTGGGCGCGGGCGCCACTCCGTCCCGTGCCGCGTCGAACAGCGCCATGCCCTGTTCCGCATCGAGCGGCAACACACCGCTGCGGGCCATGCGTCGGACGTCGGCCTCGTCCAAGGTGCCGGTCATGCCACCGGCTTGGGACCACGGCCCCCAGGCCACCGAGGTCGCGGGCAGACCGGCGGTACGGCGGTTCGCCGCCAAGGCGTCCAGGTAGGCGTTGGCAGCGGCGTAGTTACCCTGACCGGCCGAGCCCAGCACACCGGCCACGGAGGAGAACAGGACGAAGGCGGCCAGGTCTTGGCCGGCTGTGAGTTCGTGAAGGTGCCGGGCCGCTTCCGCCTTCGGCGCCCACACGGTCGCCATACGGTCGGGGGTGAGGGCGGTGACGAGGCCGTCGTCCAGGACACCGGCGGTGTGGATGACGGCCGTCAGCCGCTCCGACTCCAACAGGGCTGCCACGGCGTCCCGTCGGGACACGTCGCAGGCCACTATCCGTACGGCGGCACCCAATTCGACCAACTCGGCGCGCAGTTCCTCCGCGCCGGGAGCGTCCAGGCCACGCCGGGAGACCAGCAGCAGATCGCGAGCGCCGTGCTCGACCACCAAGTGCCGGGCCACATGTGCGCCCAGACCGCCCGTGCCGCCGGTGACCAGCACCGTACGGTCCGGGTCCAGCGCCGCCGGAACGGTCAGCACAACCTTGCCGACATGCTTGGCCTGGCTCACGAAGCGGAAGGCGTCCTGGGCCTGGCGCACATCCCACGCCCGCACCGGAAGGGGTTCCAGCACACCGGCGCCGAACAGCTCCAGCAGCTCGGCCAGCAGCTCCGCGATCCGGTCCGGACCCGCCTCGAACAGGTCGAACGCCTGGTAGGACACAGCCAGTTCGGACGCGTCACGGACGTCGGTCTTGCCCATCTCCAGGAACCGGCCCCCTTCCGCCAGCACCGACAACGAAGCGTCGACGAACTCACCCGCGAGAGCATTCAGTACGACGTCGATACCGCTGAACTTCTCCGCGAAACCGGTGTCCCGGGAAGACGCGATGTGATCGTCGTCCAGGCCCAGACCGCGCAGCACATCCCACTTGGCAGGGCTCGCCGTAGCGAACACCTCAGCACCCAAATGCCGCGCAAGCTGAATCGCAGCCATACCGACGCCACCGGCACCCGCATGCACCAACACCCGCTCTCCGGGCTGCACTTGGGCCAGGTCCTGCCACGCGTACCACGCCGTCAGGAACACGATCGGCACCGACGCCGCCTCAGCGAACGACCAGCCCTCCGGCACCCGCGCCAACAACCGCTCGTCCGTCACCACCAGGGGACCGAACGCACCCGGCACCAGCCCGAACACCCGGTCGCCCACAGACAGACCACCGACCCCCGGCCCGGTCTCCAGCACCACACCCGCCGCCTCGATGCCCAGCGGCACCTCCCCGGGATACATCCCCAACGCGTTGAGCACATCACGGAAGTTCACGCCCGCGGCACGCACCGCGACCCGCACCTCACCCGCCGCCAAGGGAGCGGTGACCTCCTCGAACGGGACCAACTCCAGCGCGTCCAACGACCCCCGCGCCGCAGTGTCCAACCGCCACGCCTCCGCACCCGACGGCACCTCCAGGACCTCGTCAGCCCCAGGCCGCACCAGTCTCGGCACCGACAACTCGCCCTCGCGTAGAAGCAGTTGGTCCGCACCTGTGGACAGCGCCGCCGTGAGCACCGCCCACGACTCCGCCGTACCGTCGACATCGACCAGCACGAACCGGCCCGGGTTCTCCGCCTGCGCCGACCGGACCAGGCCCCACATTGCAGCCGCAGCCGCGTCCGGCTCGGTGGCCGCGCCGGTCAGGATGGCCAACCGGCCGCCCGACGCCCGGCGCAGCCACTCCTGGAGGAGGGGCAGCACGTCAGCCGGCGCGCCCGAGGCGTCCAGCCGGACCAGCACATCTCCGCCGTCCGGCACCTCGGCCAGGCCGCCGACGCGGCGCGCGACGGCGAGACCGGCGGGCACCGGCGCCTGGATGTCGTCGCCCTCCGTGTCCAGCAGTACCCACGTGGGGCCGGACGGTGGCTGCGGCAGCGGCTGGCGCAGCCACCGCACCTCGTAGAGCGGCGCCTCGTGACGGCTCGGCGGCATGGCCGTCGCCTGGCGCATGACGAGCGCGCCGACCGACAGCACCGGCTGCCCGGTTCCGTCGACGGCGGTCAGCGAAACCGTGTCCGGGCCGCTGGCCACCAGCCGCACTCGCAGCAGCCCCGCGCCGACGGCGCTGACCGAGACGGCCGACCAACTGAACGGCAGTCGCCCCGGCCGCCCCTCGCCGAGCGCACCGAGCCCCACGCCGTGCAACGCGCCGTCCAGCAGCGCCGGATGCACCCGGAACCCTTCGGCGTCGCCGCGCCGATCCTCCGGCAGCGCCACCTCGACGTACGTCTCACCGTCCCGCGACCAGGCCGCCCGCAGCCCCTGGAACAGCGGTCCGTAGACGTAACCGGCCACCGCCAGACGTGCGTACAGCTCCTCGACCGGCACCGGTTCGGCTCCGGTGGGCGGCCAGACGGTCATCTCCGGCTGAGGCTGCGGCAGTTCGTCGGAGACGGTGCCGAGCGCGTGGCGCGTCCAGTCGGCGTCGGTGCTGTCGGCGGGTCGCGCGTAGACGCCCAGAGTCCGTCGGCCGGTGTCGTCGGCGGGCTCGACCCGGACCTGGACCCGTATCGCCGTGTCCGCCGCCAGCACGAGCGGTTCGGTGAGCGTCAGGTCCTCGAGCAGCGAGCAGCCGACCTCCTCGGCGGCCCGTACGGCCATTTCCACGAACGCCGTGCCAGGCAGCAGCACCGAGCCCATCACCTGGTGCTCCGCCAGCCACGGGTGGGTACGCAGCGACAGCAGTCCCGTCAGCAGCGTCGTTCCCTCACCGGCCACCGTCACGCTGCCGCCCAGGAGCGGGTGGGCGACCGGCTCGACCCCGAGCGCCGACACGTCGCCGAGCCGCAGCGGCCCCGGCTCGGGCCAGAACCGCCGCCGCTGGAAAGCGTACGTCGGCAGATCCACGCGCCGGGCGCCCGTCCCGGCGAAGCAGGCCTCCCAGTCGGGCTCCGCGCCGCGCGCGTACAGGGTCGCCAACGCGTAGTTGAGCGACGACGGTTCGGCGCGGTTTTGACGCAGCGTCGGACAGCAGACGGCGTAGTCCGCGTCGGCCAGGGTCTGCTGCGCCATGGCCGACAGCACCCCGCCGGGACCGAGCTCGACGAACGTACGGACGCCGTGGCCGTACAACGACCGCACACCGTCAGCGAAGCGGACAGCCTCACGGACGTGCCGGACCCAGTACTCGGGCGAGCACAGTTCCTCGGCCGTGGCCATCTCGCCGGTCAGGTTGGAGACGAGCGGGATACGCGGGGTCTCGTAGGTCAGGCCCTCGGCCACGCGGCGGAACTCCGCCAGCATCGGGCCCATGAGTGGAGAGTGGAAAGCGTGACTGACCGTCAATTGCTTGACCCTCAGGCCCTGTTCACGCCACTTCGACTCCAGCTCCCCGACGGCTACGGCGTCACCGGACACCACGACCGACGACGGACCGTTGACCGCAGCGATCGCGACGCGCTCGTCCAGGTCGGGCAGTACGTCCGACTCGGACGCCTCCACCGCCAGCATCGCGCCACCCTCGGGCAGAGCGCCCATCAGCCGACCACGCGCAGCCACCAGCGTGCACGCGTCGTCCAGGGACCACACACCCGCCACATACGCGGCAGCCACCTCACCGATCGAGTGACCCGCCACGAAGTCCGGCGTCACACCCCACGACTCCAGCAGCCGGAACAGCGCCACCTCGACCGCGAACAACGCCGGCTGCGTGAACTCCGTCCGGTCGATCAGCTCCCCGCCCTCGAACAACACCTCCCGCAAGCCCTCGAACCGCGCACACACCTCGTCCAACGCATCCGCGAACACCGGATAAGCGGCATACAACTCCCGCCCCGCACCCACCCGTTGACTGCCTTGACCCGAGAACAGGAACGCCGTACGGCCCTCCGCCACTGGCCCGGTCACGCCCTGTCCGGCCGCCACCTCGCCGAGACGGGCGAGCAGTTCGTCGGCGTCGGCCGCGACCAGCGCGGCACGATGTCCGAGAGCGGCACGGGCGGTCGCCACCGTCATCGCGACGTCGGCCACCGGCAGTGGCCTGGTCGTCAGGTGGTCGCGCAGCCGTTCCGCCTGGGCGGCCAGCGCGGCTGGGCTGTGGGCGGAGAGGGGTATGACGACCGGGTTGGATGTGGCTGGTCGGGCAGCGATGTCAGTCGCCGGGGCCTGTTCGATGATCACGTGCGCGTTGGTGCCACTCATACCGAACGACGACACAGCGGCACGGCGCGGCTCACCAGACCCCTCCGGCCACACCACGTTCTCCGTCACCAACTCCACCGCACCCGCAGACCAGTCCACATGCGGCGTCGGAGCATCCACATGCAACGTCCCCGGCACCACACCACGACCCAACGCCAACACCATCTTCATCACACCGGCCACACCCGAAGCCGCCTGCGTATGACCGATGTTCGACTTCACCGACCCCAACAACACAGGACGCTCCACCGCCCGACCCTGCCCATACGTCGCCAACAACGCCTGCGCCTCGATCGGATCACCCAACGCCGTACCCGTACCGTGCGCCTCCACCACATCCACCCCGGACGCCGACAGCCCCGCATCCGCCAACGCCTGCCCGATCACCCGCTGCTGCGCCGGACCATTCGGCGCCGTCAACCCATTCGACGCACCATCCTGATTCACCGCCGACCCACGCACCACCGCCAGAATCCGATGGCCATTGCGCTGCGCATCGGACAACCGCTCCACCAGCAACAACCCCACACCCTCACCCCACGACGTACCATCCGCCCCCGCCGCGAACGCCTTGCACCGACCATCCACCGCAAGACCCCGCTGACGCGAGAACTCGACGAACGAGCCCGGCGTGGCCATCACGGCCACGCCTCCCGCCAGGGCGAGTGAGCATTCCCCCCGCCGCAGCGCCTGCACCGCCAGGTGCAGGGCCACCAGCGACGACGAGCACGCCGTGTCCACCGTCAGGGCCGGGCCCTCGAGCCCGAACGTGTACGCCAGCCGGCCCGAGACGACGCTCGCCGCGTTGCCGGTGATCAGGTGTCCCTCGGTCGGGGTGGCCGAGTCGCGCAGGAGGGCCGTGTAGTCAAGGCTGTTGGTGCCGACGAACACGCCGGTGCGTGAGCCGTGCAGCGCGTCGGGGGCGATGCCCGCGCGTTCGAAGGTCTCCCAGGCGGTCTCCAGGAGGAGCCGCTGCTGCGGGTCCATCGCGAGCGCTTCTCGCGGCGAGATGCCGAAGAAGGCGGCGTCGAAGTCGGCCACCGCGTCGAGGAAGCCGCCTTCGCGGGCGTAGCTGGTACCGATCCGGTCGGGGTCCGGGTCGTACAGCTCGGCGAGGTCCCAGCCGCGGTCGGCGGGGAACGGCCCGACCGCGTCCCCGCCACCCGCCACCAGCTCCCACAACTCCTCCGGCGAACCGACACCACCCGGATAACGACAGGCCATACCGACGATCGCGATCGGCTCACCGTCCGCCAAGTCCGCTGCGGTCTGCCGCTGTTCGCCTGTCGCGCCGTCGGCGTCGGCGTTGCCGTCGCTGTCGCCGTCGGGCAGCAGCAGGGCGAGCAGGTGGCCGCTCAGGGCGTATGCCGTGGGGTGGTCGAAGACGAGGGTGGCCGGCAGGGCGGCGAGGCCCGTCCTGGCGGTGAGACGGTCGCGCAGTTCGACGGCGGTCAGCGAGTCGAAGCCGAGATCCTTGAAGGCTCGCTTCGGCTCTACGGCGGTCGGTGAGGTGTGGCCGAGCAGGGCGGCGATCTCGGCCCGCAGCAGGTCCAGCAGTGCGGTGGCGCGGTCGGTGACCGGCGTGCGGTCGAGCACGGCGGGCCAGGGGGCGCTGCCGGTTGCGGTTCCGGTTGTGGTTGCGGTTGTGGTTGTGGTTGGGGCGACTGTGGCGGCGGTGAGGGCGGCTGCGGCGGCCGGGATCGTCGCGATCAGCGGACGCGGGCGGGCGAAGGCGTAGCCGGGGGCGAAGCGCTGCCAGTCCATGTCGGCGACGACCGTGCACGGGCCCGTCGCGTGCTGGAGCGCCAGCAGTGCGCGGTGCGGGGCCATCGGGTTGAGGCCGCGTCGGCGCAGATGGTTCTCGGCTTCCTGGCCGGCCGCCATGCCGTCGCCCGCCCAGGGGCCCCAGGCGACGGCGGTCGCGGGCAGTCCCTGGCCGGCGCGGTGTTCGGCGAGGGCGTCGAGGTAGGCGTTGGCCGCCGCGTAGCCGGTCTGGTTTGCGCTGCCCCAGACACCGGCGACGGACGAGAACAGCACGAAGGCGTCAAGGTTCTGATGCAGCGTCAGTTCGTGCAGGTGGGCCGCGCCCAGGGCCTTGGCGGCGGTGATGTCGGCCAGGTCGTGCCCGCTGGTCTCGGCCAGTGGGCGGTACTGCGGCTGCCCGGCCGCGTGGACGACGGCGGTGAGGGGGTGGCCGTCGGCGGCGAGGCCGTCCAGCAGGGCCGCGAGCTGCTGCCGGTCGGCGACGTCGCAGGCGGCGAGGGTGACGCGCGCACCCAACTCAGCTAGTTCCGCGCTGAGTTGCTCGGCACCGGGGGCCAGGGGGCCGCGCCTGCTGACCAGGACCAGGTGGTCGGCGCCGGCCCGGGCCGCCCAGCGTGCGGTGTGGGCGCCGATGCCGCCGGTTCCGCCGGTGACCAGTACGGTGCCGCGCGGCTGCCAGCCGACGGTGCCGTCATCGGCGGAGGCGTGGGTGGGGGCGGGGGCGGGTTCGAGACGGCGGCCGAAGACGCCGGAGGCGCGGACGGCGAGCTGGTCCTCCTCGGCTCCGGCTCGCTCGGGGCCGGCTCGCTCGGGGCCGTTCGGCTCGGGGCGGTTCAGCACGGCGCACAGCCGGGCGGCGGCCCGCTCGTCGAGGTCCGGGGGCAGGTCGACCAGCCCGCCCCAGCGGTCCGGGTGCTCCAGCGCCACGGCCTGGCCGAGGCCCCACAACTGGGCCTGGCCGGGGGCGGTGAGCCGATCGGCACGGCCGGTGCTGACGGCGCCCTGGGTCGCGCACCACAGCGGTGCGGTGATGTCGGCCTCGCCGAGGGCGCGTACCAGAAGCGCGGTGGCGGCCAGGGCACCGGACGGCCGGTGCGATGCGGGGTGCTCGGGGTGCTCGGGGTCCGTGAGCAGCGGGCTGAGCAGCGGGCCGAGGAGCGACAGCACGCCGTCGGGGGCACTGTCGGGGGCGCTGTCGGCGACGGCGACGGCGGCGCGCAGCCGGTCGGTCAGTGGAGCAGCGACGGTGTCCGCCGGGTCCGCTTCCACCACGGCGTAGGTGTGACCGTGGGCGGCCAGGGCGCGGGTGACGGCCCCGGTGAGCGGGTGGCCGTCGGCTGCGTCGTCGGTGACGCCGTCGGTGGCGTGCTCGCGTGGCACCACCAGCAGCCAGTGGCGGCCGTCGGCGGCGGCCGGGCCGGGCCGCAGCGGGGTCCAGCCGATCCGGTAGTGCCAGCCGGTGACCGCCGCCCGGTCCCGGCTGCGGCTGCGGTAGTCCGCGAGCACCGGCAGCAGGTCGTGCACCGTGTCGGCGTCGGGCTCCAGCCGCAGGGCGCGGGCCACGGCCGCGTGGTCGTGCCGCTCCACTGCGGTCCACAGCTCGGCGTCGGCGACCGGTTCGGCCGCGCCCCGGAGTTCGGGGGCACCCTGGAGTTCGGTGGCGGCCGGTGCGGCCCAGTAGCGGCGGTGCTGGAAGGCGTACGTCGGCAGGTCGGTGCGGCGGGCGCCGGTGCCGTCGAGGACGGCCGTCCAGTCGATGCCGGTGCCCCGCACGTGCAGGGCGGCCAGTGCCGTGGTCAGGCTGTGCGCCTCGGTGCGTGCGGTGGTGCGGGCGGCGGTGCCGACGTGCAGCAGCGGTACGGCGGTGACCGGCGCGTCCGCCTGCGGTACGCCGTCGCGGACCAGCGCGGACAGGACCGCGCCCGGGCCGACCTCCACGAACGTCCTCGCGCCGCGCCCGTGCAGCGTACGGACGCTGTCGCCGAACCGGACCGCCTCGCGGGCATGGCGCACCCAGTACTCCGGGAGCCGTACCTCCTCCAGGACCGGTTCGCCGGTGAGGCCGGACACGAGGGGGATGCGCGGGGCCTCGTACGTCAGGCCTTCGGCCACCCGCCGGAACTCGGCGAGCATCGGGTCCATGAGCGGAGAGTGAAAGGCGTGACTTACCGTCAGTTTCTTGACTCGCAGGCCCTGTTCACGCCAGCGCGACTCCAACTCTCCGACGGCTTCCGCCGCACCGGAGACCACGACCGACGACGGCCCGTTCACCGCCGCGATCGCGACCCGCTCGTCCAGCTCAGGCAGTACGTCCGCCTCGGCCGCCTCCACCGCCAACATCGCACCGCCCGAGGGCAGTTCGCCCATCAGCCGGCCCCGCGCCGCCACCAACGCGCACGCGTCCTCCAGCGACCACACCCCGGCGACGTACGCCGCCGCGACCTCGCCGATGGAGTGCCCCGCGACGAAGTCCGGGGCGACCCCCCACGACTCCAGGAGCCGGAACAGCGCCACTTCGATCGCGAACAGCACCGGCTGGGTGAACTCCGTACGGTCGACGGGCCCGTCGTCCTCGAAGGCGACGTCGCGCAGCGGCCGGTCCAGAAGTCCGTCGAACCCGGCGCACACCTCGTCGAGCGCCCGCGCGAACACGGGAAACGTGTCGTACAACTCCCGTCCGGCGCCCGCGCGTTGGCTGCCCTGGCCGGGGAAGACGAACGCGGTGGCGCCGTCGGACACCGTGCCGGTCAGCGTGCCGGCGGCGGCCGTGCCTGCGGCGACGGCGCGCAGCCCGGACAGCAGGGCCGCCCGGTCGGCGCCGACGACGGCGGCCCGGACGGGCAGCCCGGCCCGGCCGACGGCCAGCGAGAGGGCGATGTCGGCGTCGGCGACCTCGCCGAGGGCCGATCCCGCCAGGGCGTCCGCGAGGCGCGCGGCCTGCGCGGGCAGCGCGTCCTGCGAGGCCGCCGACAGCAGCCAGGGCAGAGCGCCGGGAGCACGCGTCGCGCCACCGGCGGCGCCGGTGGCGACGGCCGGTACGCCCTCCGAGACGCCCCCCGCTGCCCCCGCCGCCTCTGCGACGGCTCCCGCGACGGCCTCGACCGGCGCCTGCTCCAGCACGATGTGGGCGTTCGTCCCGCTCACTCCGAACGACGACACCGCTGCCCGGCGCGGCTGGCCCGTGTCCGGCCAGTCGATGGTCTCGGACAGCAGGGAGACCGCGCCCGCCGACCAGTCGACGTGCGGGGACGGGGCGTCCAGGTGCAAGAGCGCGGGCAGCTTTCCGTGCCGCATGGCCATGACCGTCTTGATGATCCCCGCCACCCCTGAGGCGGCCTGGGTGTGGCCGATGTTGGACTTCAGGCCGCCGAGCCACAGTGGCCGGTCGCCGGTGCGGCTGCGGCCGTAGGTGGCCAGCAGGGCCTGTGCCTCGATGGGGTCGCCGAGCCGGGTGCCGGTGCCGTGGGACTCCACGGTGTCGATCTGGGCGGCGGACAGCCGGGCGTTGTCCAGTGCCTGCCGGATGACCCGCTGTTGGGACGGGCCGTTGGGGGCCGTGAGGCCGTTGGACGCGCCGTCCTGGTTGACGGCGCTGCCACGGACCACCGCCAGCACCGGGTGACCGAGCCGCTGCGCGTCGGACAGCCGCTCCACCAGCAGCATGCCGACGCCCTCGCCCCACCCCGTACCGTCGGCGGCGGCGGCGAACGGCTTGCAGCGGCCGTCGGGCGCCAGCCCGCGCTGCCGGCTGAACTCCACGAACGCGTCCGGGGTGGCCAGCACCGCCACACCGCCGGCCAGCGCGAGGCCGCACTCGCCGGCGCGCAGGGCCTGTACGGCCAGGTGCAGGGCCACTGACGAGGAGGAGCAGGCGGTGTCCACGGTCACCGCCGGGCCCTCCAGGCCCAGGGTGTAGGCGATGCGGCCGGAGACCATGCCGCCCGCGTCGCCGGTGAGCGCGTACCCGTCGCCGCCGTCCTCGGCGGCGCGGACCACCGCGCCGTACCCGGCCGGAGAGGCGCCGACGAAGACGCCGGCCTGCCGGCCCCGCATGGTGGCGGGATCGATCCCGGCGCGCTCGAACGCCTCCCACGAGGCTTCCAGCAGCAGCCGCTGCTGCGGGTCCATCGCCACCGCTTCGCGCGGGGAGATCCCGAAGAAGTCCGCGTCGAACTCCCCCGCGTCGTCCAGGAACCCGCCGTGCAGGGCGTCGCTGGCGCCGTCGCGGTCCGGGCCGCGCCCGGCCAGCCGGTCCAGGTCCCAGCCCCGGTCGTCCGGGAACGCGCTGACCGCGTCCCGCCCGTCCAGCAGCAGGTCCCACAGCTCCTCGGGCGACCGCACCCCGCCAGGCAGACGGCAGCTCATCCCGACGATGGCGATCGGCTCGTGCGCCTGGGACTCCAGTTCGCCGATCCGGCGCCGGGACTGGCGCAGCTCGCCGGTCATCCACTTCAGGCGGGTGAGGAGCTTGTCTTCGTTGGACATGTCACGCCACTTCTGGGAGTGCTGGTTCTGGGAGTGCTGGCTCGGGACTGGAGGTCGTCAGGGCTGGAAGCCGTCAGGGCCGGAGGTCGTCAAGGCCGGAGATCGTCAAGGCCGGAGGTCGTCAAGGCGGTCGCCGCCGTCCGGGGGGCTGCCGCCGTCGGCTCGTGCTGTCAGTTCGCGCCGAACTCGTCCTCGAGGAGCGCGAGCAGTTCCTCCGCGGTCGCCTCGCCGACCTCGTCGTCGGCGGGTCCGGCGGTGGACGGGCCGGCCGCCCCGGCGCTGTCCAGTTGGGCGACCAGGGTGCGCAGCCGGTTGCCGAGCGAGGCACGTGCCTCCGGGGTGGGTATCGCGGCCGACGCCACTGACGCCTCCAGACGGTCCAGATCGGCGAGAGTGGCACGCCAGGGGTCCTGCTCGCCGTCCGCCAGCTCCACGAGCAGGTGGTCGGCGAGTGCGGTGGGACTGGGGTGGTCGAAGACCAGGGTCGGGGTCAGCGGCAACCCGCTCTCGCGGACCAGCCGGTTGCGCAGTTCGACGGCCGTCAGCGAGTCGAAGCCCATGTCCTTGAAGGCGCGGCCGGGTTTGACCGCTTCGGCGTCCGCATGGCCGAGGGCGGCCGCCGCGTGGTCGCGCACGAGGGCGATCAGGCCCGCCCGCCGCTCGGACGCGGTCTGGGCGGCGAGCCGTTCGCGCAGCCGGGCGCCGGGCGCTTCGGCCGGGTCGCCGTCCGCCTCCGGTTCGGCACCGGGGGCGGAGGTGCCGTGCAGTGCCTCGGGCAGGTCTGACAGCAGCGGGCGGGCGCGCATCGCGGTGAACAGGGGCAGGAACGCCGGCCAGTCGACGTCTGCCACGGTCAGGGTCGTCTCGTCGCGCTCAAGTGCCTGGGCGAGCGCGGCGACGCCCAGCTCGGGGCTCATGGGCCGCAGGCCCTGCCGTACGAGGCGGTCGGCGGCGCCCACGCCCATGCCGGGCCCGTCCCACAGCCCCCAGGCCACCGAGGTGGCGGGGCGCCCGGCGAGCCGGCGGTTCTCGGCGAAGGCGTCCAGGTAGGCGTTGGCCGCGCCGTACGCGGCGAGGCCGCCGCTGCCCCAGATGGCCGAGATCGACGAGAAGACGACGAACGCCTCCAGCCGGTCGCCGAGCAGTTCCTCCAGGTTCCGGGCCCCGAGGACCTTCACGGCGCCGACGGCGGCCAGATCCTCGGCGGTGGTCAGGTCGAACAGCTCCGTGGCGCCGACCCCGGCCGCGTGCACGACGGCGGTGATCCGCTCGCCGCTGCTGCCGGCACCGCTCCCGCCACCGGTCTCCCCGTCCCTCTCGCTCCCGCCGTCGGTCTCGACCCGTGAGATCAGTTCGGCCAGTGCCGCCCGGTCGGCGACGTCGCAGGACGCCAGCGTCACCCGGGTGCCCGACGCGACCAGTTCGTCCCGCAGTTCGACGGCACCGGGCGCTTCGCCGCCGCTGCGGCTGACCAGCACCAGATGCTCGGCGCCGGCGCGCGCCAGCCAGCGCGCGACATGCCCGGCGACACCGCCGGTACCGCCGGTGACCAGCACGGTCCCGGCGGGCCGCCAGCCGCCCGTGCCCGCCACGGCCGTGGCGGGACGGCGGACCACCCGGCGCAGCCACAATCCGCTGTCGCGGACGGCGACCTGGTCCTCGGCGCCCGAGAAGCCCGAACGATCCGAACGATCCGAGAGGCCCGACAGGGCGTCGGCGAGAGATTCCCGCCAGCCGCCGGCGGAGTCGAGGTCGGCGGGCAGGTCGATCAGACCGCCGATGCGGCCGGGGTGTTCCAGTGCGGCCGCCCGGACCAGACCCCAGATCCGGGCCTGTTCGGGCGTGCCGGGGGCGTCGCCCGGACCGATGTGCACCGCCTGGCGGGTCAGCAGCCACATCGGCACCTCCGCGCCGGTGTCGCCGAGTGCCTGCACCAGCGCCAGGGTTGCGGCGAGCGGCTCCTCCAGCGCGCCGGGCAGCGCGATCACACCGGCCGGCTGCTCATCGGGCGGCAGCTCGTCGAAGACGGTACGCAGCCGCTTGGCCAGCGCCTCCCGGCCCGAGTCGATGCCCTGTGCGCAGGGCACCGTGACCACATCGGCCGCACCGGCGCCGCGCAGGGCCGCCTCCACGGGGCCGCCGAGCGGATCGCCGGCCGCCGTGACCAGCACCCACACACCGGCCGCCGATCGGGCATCGGGCCGTCCCGCCGTCCGCTCCGCAGGCCGCCACACCACCGCGTACCGCCAGCCGTCCAAAACCGCTTGCTGCCGCCGCTCCCGGCGCCAGCCGCTCAGCGCGGGCAGCACCTCGGACAGCGGCTGGTCCCCGTCAACCCCGAGCACACCGCTCAGCGCCGCCAGATCCTCACGCTCCACGGCCTCCCAGAACGCCTGCCCCGCCTCCCCCGCCACGCCCGCCTCGCCGCTCGCGGCCGCCGTTCCGTGGCCGGGCCTGGGCGGCGTGGGCAGCAGCCAGTAGTGCGCGCGCTGGAACGCGTACGTCGGCAGATCCAGCCGGACCGCGCCGCTGCCGTCGTGGAGCGCCGCCCAGTCGGGTGCGATGCCCTGTACGTACAACTGCCCGAGAGCCGTGCGCAGTTCGCGCGTCTCCGGTCGCCCGCCCCGCAGGACGGGCACGGCGCGTACGTCTTCGTCGTCGGGCAGGGTCTGCCGGGTCATGGCGGCCAGCACGCTGTCGGGGCCGAGCTCCACGAAGGTACGCACGCCGTGGCCGTACAGCGACCGCACGCCGTCGGCGAAGCGGACGGCCTCGCGGACGTGCCGGACCCAGTACTCCGGCGAGCACAACTCCTCTGCCGTGGCCGTCTCGCCGGTCAGGTTGGAGACGACCGGAATGCGCGGGGTGCCGTACGTCAGCCCCTCGGCCACGCGGCGGAACTCCGCCAGCATCGGGTCCATCAGCGGAGAGTGGAATGCATGACTGACCGTCAGTCGCTTGACACGCAGGTCCTGTTCACGCCAACGCGACTCCAACTCACCGACGGCTACGGCATCACCGGACACCACGACCGACGTCGGGCCGTTCACCGCCGCGATGGCCACCCGCTCGTCCAGCTCGGCGAACACGTCCTCCTCGGTCGCCTCCACCGCCAACATCGCACCGTCCGAGGGCAGTTCACCCATCAGTCGGCCCCGTGCCGCCACCAGTGAGCAGGCGTCGTCCAGGGACCAGATGCCCGCCGTGTACGCCGCCGTCAGTTCACCGATCGAATGCCCGGCCACGAAGTCCGGCGTCACACCCCACGATTCCAGGAGCCGGAACAGCGCCACCTCCACCGCGAACAGCGCGGGCTGGGCGAACTCCGTGCGATCGATCAGCTCCCCGCCCTCGAACAGCACCTCGCGCAACGGGCGGTCCAGCAGCCCGTCGAACCTGGCGCACACCGCGTCCAGCGCATCCGCGAACACGGGATACGCCGCGTACAACTCCCGCCCCGCGCCGACCCGTTGACTCCCCTGCCCGGAGAACAGGAAGGCGAGCGCCCCGGATGTCGCCGAGCCGGTTACCACACCTGGGGCCTCACGGCCCTCGGCCAACGCGGCCAGTGCCGCCAGGAGTTCGTCGGTGCTGTCGCCGACCAGTGCGGCCCGGCTGTCCAGCGGCGTACGGGTCGTGGCCAGGGAGAAGCCGACGTCCCACGCGTCCGGCTCGGCGGAGTCGCCCAGCCGTTCCAGCAGCCGGGCGGCCACAGCGCGCAGGCCGGACGCGTCGGCCGCCGAGACGACCCACGGCAACGGCGGCGCGCCAGCCACCCCCGCCCCCGCCCCTGCCCCTGCTTCTGTCTCTGCCTCGATCAACGCCGGGGCCAGGGTCGGGGCCGGGTCCGGGGCCTGCTCGATGATCACGTGGGCGTTGGTGCCGCTGACGCCGAACGACGAGACCGCCGCCCGGCGCGGCTCATCGGTGTCCGGCCAGGGTGTCTCCTCGGTGGCGAGTGCCAGCGCGCCCGCGCTCCAGTCCACGTGGGTGCTGGGCTCGGCGACGTGCAGGGTGCGCGGGACGACGCCGGAACGCATGGCCAGCACCATCTTGATGACGCCCGCGACGCCCGCCGCCGCCTGGGTGTGCCCGAGGTTGGACTTCACGGAGCCGACCAGCGCGGGAGCCTGCCCCGGCCGCCGGTCGCCGTAGGTGGCGAGGAGGGCCTGCGCCTCGATGGGGTCGCCCAGCCGGGTGCCGGTGCCATGGGCCTCGACCACGTCGACCTGGTGCGCGGACAGCCGGGCGTCGGCGAGGGCGTCACGGATGACGCGCTGCTGGGAGGGGCCGTTGGGCGCGGTCAGGCCGTTGGACGCGCCGTCCTGGTTGACGGCCGAGCCACGGACCACGGCGAGCACCGGATGCCCGAGCCGCCGCGCGTCGGACAGCCGCTCCACCAGCAGCATCCCCACGCCTTCGGACATGCCCATGCCGTCCGCGTCGGCGGAGAACGCCCGGCACCGTCCGTCGGCGGACAGGCCGCGCTGACGGCTGAAGGCGATGAGCCCGCCCGGTGTGGACATGACGGCGGCGCCGGCCGCGAGCGCCATCGACGCCTCGCCGGACCGCAGCGCCCGCATGGCCAGATGCAGCGCGACCAGCGACGACGAGCACGCCGTGTCGACCGTCACCGCCGGGCCCTCCAGCCCGAAGGTGTAGGCGAGTCGGCCGGAGACGATGCTGCTGGCGTTGCCGGTCAGCAGGTGGCCCTCCATGCCGTCGGGCGCGTCGTGCAGGTTGCCGCCGTAGCTGGAGGGCCCTGCGCCGACGTAGACGGCGGTGCGGGTGCCGCGCAGGGTGGCCGGGTCGATCCCGGCGCGCTCGAAGGCCTCCCAGGAGGTCTCCAGGAGCAGCCGCTGCTGCGGGTCCATCGCCAGCGCCTCACGCGGCGAGATCCCGAACAGCGAGGCGTCGAAGTCCCCGGCGCCCTGGAGGAATCCGCCGTGCCGGGTGTAGGAGGTGCCGGGGTGGTCGGGGTCGGGGTGGTAGAGCCCGGCCAGGTCCCAGCCGCGGTCGCCGGGCAGCCCGCCGATGGCGTCGCCGCCGTCGCCCAGCAGCCGCCACAGCTCCTCCGGCGAACCGATTCCGCCGGGGAACCGGCAGCTCATGGCGATGATGGCCAGCGGCTCGTCGGCGTCACCGGCACCGGCACCGACGCCGGCGCCACCGGCGAGTGGGGCGGCCGAGGCGTCGGAGGTACCGGCGCCGCCGAGCAGCGTGTCGCGCAGGTGGGCGACGAGCCGGTCCGGCGTGGGGTGGTCGAAGACCAGGGTCGCGGGCAGCCGCAGTCCGGTCGCCGCGTTCAGACGATTCCGCAACTCGACCGCCGTCAGCGAGTCGAAGCCCAGGTCGCGGAAGGCGCGGCCGGGGTCGACGGCGGTCGCGGACTCGTAGCCGAGGACGGTGCCGGCGTGGCCGCGTACCAGATCGGCCAGGATCCGGTCGCGCTCGGCGGGCGCGGCGGCGGTCAGCCGCCGGGTGAGCTCGTCGCCCGCGCCGGCCGGGGCTGCGGTGCTCGCGGCGGTGCGACGGGCCGGGGCGGTGCGGACCAGGCCGGTCAACAGGGCGGGCAGCGCCCCGGATCCGGCCTGGCGCCGCAGGGTGGCCTGGTCCAGGCGGATCGGCGCCAGCAGGGTGTGCCCGGCGGTCAGCGCCGCGTCGAACAGCGCCAGGCCGCGCGCGGAGTCCAGCGCCGTGACGCCGGTGCGGGACATACGGCCGACGTCGGTGGCGTCGAGGTGCCCGGTGAGGCCGCTGCGCTGCTCCCACAGGCCCCAGGCCAGGGAGATCGCGGGCAGCCCCAGCGAGCGCCGGTGCTGGGCGAGCGCGTCGGTGAAGGCGTTGGCGGCGGCGTAGTTGCCCTGTCCGGCGTTGCCGAACACTCCGGCCGCCGAGGAGAACAGCACGAAGGCGGCGAGGTCCTGATGGGCCGTCAGCTCGTGCAGGTGCCAGGCCGCGTCGGCCTTCGGCCGCAGTACGGCGTCGAAGCGCTCGGGTGTGAGGGCGGACAGCACCCCGTCGTCCAGGGCGCCGGCGGTGTGGACGACCGCGGTGAGGGGGTGGTCGGCGGGGATGCCGTCCAGCAGGGCGCGCAGTTCGTCGCGGTCGGCGGTGTCGCAGGCCGACAGCGTGGCTTCGGCCCCGGCCGCGGCGAGGTCGGCCAGCAGTTCGCCGGCGCCCGGGGCCTGCGGCCCGGAGCGGCTGGCGAGCAGCAGGCGCCGTACGCCGTGCTCGGCGACCAGGTGCCGGGCGACCAGCGCGCCCAGGGTGCCGGTGGCGCCGGTGACCAGGACCGTGCCGTCCGGGTCGAGGGCGGGCGGCACGGTCAGCACGACCTTGCCGATGTGCCGGGCCTGCTGGATGTGCCGGAACGCGTCCGGCGCCCGGCGCAGCTCCCAGCAGCGGCGCGGCAGCGGGCGCAGCGCGCCGCTCTCGATGAGGCCGAAGACCTCCTCCAGCATCTCGCGCAGCCGCTGGTCGCCGCTCTCTCCGGTCTGGAACGCGCGGTAGCGCACCCCGTGGTGGTCGGCGGCGACCCGCTCCGGGTCGCGTACGTCGGTCTTGCCCATGTCGATGAACCGGCCGCCGGGAGACAGCAGTCGCAGCGAGGCGTCCGTGAACTCCCCGGCCAGGGAGTTGAGGACGACGTCCACGCCGGGGAACTTCTCGGCGAAGCCGGTGTCGCGGGAAGACGCGATGTGGTCGTCGTCCAGGCCGAGTTCACGCAGCGCGTCCCACTTGCCGGGGCTCGCGGTCGCGTACACCTCGGCCCCCAGGTGCCGGGCGATCTGTACGGCGGCCATGCCGACGCCGCCCGCCGCCGCGTGTACGAGGACGGCCTCGCCGGTGCGCAGCGCGGCCAGGTCGACCAGGGCGTACCAGGCGGTCAGGAAGGCCACCGGTACCGAGGCGGCCTGCTCCCAGGACCAGCCGTCGGGAATGCGGGCGACCTTGAGCCGGTCGGTGACCGCGAGGGGCCCGAACCCGCCGGTGAGCATGCCCGCGACCCGGTCGCCCACGGCCAGGTCGGTGACGCCGGGGCCGACCTCGACGACCCGTCCCGCGCCCTCGCTGCCGAGCAGCGCCTGGTCGGGGTACATGCCGAGGGTGATCAGGACGTCGCGGAAGTTGACGCCGCAGGCGCGTACCGCGATCCGTATCTCGCCCTCGGCGAGCGGCGCGGCGGCGGGCGGCCAGGGCACCGCGGCCAGGTGGTCCAGCGTGCCGGGGGTCGTCACGGCCAGCCGCCAGGCCGGGGCGTCCGCGGGCACCGGCAGCGGGGCGTCGGCGGCGGCCCGGGACAGGCGCGGGGCGCGGGCCTCGCCGAGGCGCAGCGCGGCCTGGGGTTCGCCGGTCGCGACCAGCGCGGGGAGCGCCTGCCAGGAGGCGGGGTGTCCGTCGGTGTCGACCAGGACCAGCCGGCCGGGGTTCTCGGACTGCGCGGTGCGCAGCAGACCGGTCAGCGCGGACGCCACCGGGTCGGTGTCCTGCCAGTCGTCGGCCGGGCAGCCGTCGCGGGTGACGACGACGAGACGGCTCTCGGCGAAGCGGTCGTCGGCCAGCCAGTCCTGTACGTCGCGCAGGGCCCGCTCCAAAGCGGTGCGGACCGCCTGCGGGGCGGGGCCGTCGGGGGTGGGCCAGCCGGTGAGCACCACGGACGGGACCGGACCGGAGGCGGCCAGTGCGTCCCGGTCGGGGCGCCGCGGCAGGTCCAGCGCCGTCGCGAGGCCCAGGCCGTCGGCGCCGAGGACCGCCCAGCCGGCGGTGGACGCGGCGTCGGGCAGCCGCGTCGGGGTCCAGGCCACCCGGTACAGGTCCTCGGCGGCGCCGGTCGACAGTCGCGCCGTGTCGACCGGCCGCAGCACAAGCGCGTCCACGGTGGCGACGGGGCCGCCCGCCGGGTCGGTGAGGGTGACGGTCAGGGTGTCCTCGCCGCTGCGCGCGAGCCTGATGCGCAGCGCCCGCGCGCCCACGGCGGACAGCGTCACACCGGTCCAGGCGAACGGCAGCCGGGGGCCGGTGGCCCCGATGGCCCTGACGGCGTTGCCGTTCGCATCGCCGTTCGCATCGGCTTTCGCGTCGTCTTCGAGGAATCCGGCGAACCCGGCCGCGTGCAGCGCCGCGTCCAGCAGCGCGGGATGCAGGCCGTAGCGCGCCGCCTGCTCACTGTGGCCGTCGGGCAGAGCCGCCTCGGCGTACACGGCGTCGGCGGTACGCCAGGCGGCCCGCAGCCCTTGAAAGGCCGGGCCGTAGCCGTATCCCGCCTCGGCCAGCCGGGGGTAGAGGTCACTGACGTCGAGCGCCGTCGCCCCGGCCGGCGGCCACTGCTCCTGCCCCGAACCGTCGCCCGACCTGTCGCCCGCCCCGTCGACCGGGCGGGCGGCCACGGCCAGCACACCGGTGGCGTGCAGCGTCCAATCGCCCTGCGGATCCTGCTCCACTCGCTCGCCGCCCGCGGCTTCGGGACGCGCGTGTACGGTCAGGGCGCGCCGCCCGGTGGCGGGGTCGGGGGCGGCGACCCGCACCTGGACGCGCACCGCCGCACGGTCGGGGATCACCAGGGGCGTGTGCAGGGTGAGTTCGTCCAGCAGATGACAGTTCGTCATATCGCCAGCGTGCAGGGCGAGTTCCACGAACGCGGTGCCCGGCAGCAGTACGGCGCCGGCCACCGCATGGTCGGCCAGCCACGGATGGGCGCGGGTCGACAGGCGGCCGGTGAGTACCAGTCCGTCATCGTCGGCCAGGCTCACCGCGGCGGCCAGCAGCGGGTGTTCGACCGTCGTCAGGCCCAGCCCCGCGGCATCGGCGAACCCGGTGTCCGGGTTCTCCAGCCAGTAGCGCTGCCGCTGGAAGGCGTACGTCGGCAACTCCACGCGCGGCACCTCGATGCCGCCGTACAGCGCCGCCCAGTCGACCTGGGCTCCCTGGGTGAACGCCTCGGCGACCGAGCGCAGAAACCGCTCGGCTCCGCCCTGGTCGCGACGCAGGGTGCCCAGCGCGACACCGTCCCCGCTCGACTTCTGGTCCAGCGTGTCCTGGACGGCTGTCGTCAGCACGGGGTGCGGGCTGACCTCCACGAACAGCCGGTGCCCGGCGGCGGCCAACTCGCCCACCGCGTCGGCCAGGCGCACGCGGTGTCGCAGGTTCCCGTACCAGTAACCGCCGTCCAGCTCACCGGACTTGACCCACTCGCCCGTGTACGTCGACAGCATCGGCACGGCAGGCGCCTGCGACGTGACGCCCTTCAACGACTCGGTGATCTCCGCTTCCAGCGCCTCGACCATCACCGAGTGCGAGGCGTAGTCCACCGCGACCCGCTTCGCCTGAACCCCCTCCGCCGCGCACCGCTCCACGAACGCGTCCAGCTCGTCCACGGGCCCCGACACCACGACGGACCCCGGCCCATTGACCGCCGCGATCCCGACACCGTCCGGCAGCAGCGGCTCCACCTCCTCGGCAGAGGCGAAGACGGACACCATCCCGCCAGTGCCCGCAAGCCGCGTGATCGCGCGCGACCGCAACACGACAACCCGGGCGGCGTCCTCCAACGACAACGCACCCGCCACACACGCCGCCGCGATCTCACCCTGCGAATGACCCACCACCGCAACCGGCACCACACCCACCGACCGCCACACCGCAGCCAACGACACCATCACAGCCCACAACACCGGCTGCACCACATCAACCCGCGCCAACTCAGCTCCGTCACCGGCGAGCACACCGGTCAGCGACCAGTCGACCCACGGCGACAGCGCCGCCTCGCACTCCGCGATCGACGCCGCGAACACCGGTGACACGGCCAGCAGTTCACGGCCCATCCCCACCCACTGCGCCCCCTGCCCCGGGAACACGAACACCACACCGGCATCGGCGCCCGCGCTGCCGGTCACCACCCGTGGCGAGTCGGCCGTGCCGGACTCGATCTCCCGCAGCGTTGCGACCCGTTCGGCCAGGCTCTCGCCGAAGATCACCGCGCGGTCCGCGAATGCCGACCGGCCGGCCAGCGCCCGCCCGATCGCGACGGTGCCGTGGACTGCGGGTTCTGCGGCTTCTGAGGGTTCTGGGGCTTCTGAGGGTTCTGCGGCTTCTCCCTGTACTCCCTGCACTCCATGTACTGCGGGTTCGACGAACTCCGCCAGTTGCGCCGCCTGGCCGGCCAGCGCGGCGGCCCCGCGGCCCGAGAGCACCCATGGCGCCGCTTCGGCCGCGCCGAACGGCCGCGGCCGGACGGCGGCGGTGCCCGGTCCGGGCTCCGGGGTCGGTTCCGGGTCGGAAGCGGGCAGGTCGGGGGCCTGTTCCAGGATCAGGTGGACGTTCGTGCCGCTGACGCCGAAGGAGGACACCCCGATGCGGCGCGCCCGGCCGGTGCTCGGCCATGCCCGGGCCTCGGTCAGCAGCCGTACGGCGCCGTCCGACCAGTCGACGTGCGGCGAGGGCTCCGCCACATGCAGCGTCCTGGGCAGCACACCGTGTTCCAGGGCCATGACGGACTTGATCACACCGGCCACGCCGGACGCGGTCTGGCAGTGGCCGATGTTGGACTTGAGCGAGCCGAGCCACAACGGCTCCTCGGCGGCGCGCTGTTGACCGTAGGTGGCCAGCAGGGCCTGCGCCTCGATGGGGTCGCCGAGTGTGGTGCCCGTACCGTGCGCCTCGACGGCGTCGACGTCGGCGGCGGTCAGCCCGGCGTCGGCCAGGGCCTCGCGGATGACGCGCTGCTGGGCGGGACCGCTGGGGGCGGCCAGGCCGTTGCTGGCGCCGTCCTGGTTGATGGCGGTGCCCCGGATGACGGCCAGCACGCGGTGGCCGAGCCGTTGGGCGTCCGACAGCCGTTCCAGGAGCAGCACGCCGACGCCGTCCGCCCAGCCGATGCCGTCGGCGTCGCTGGAGAACGCCTTGCACCGGCCGTCCACCGCCAGACCGCCCTGGCGGCTGAACTCCACGAACGACCAAGGGGTGGTCAGCACCGATGCGCCGCCCGCCACCGCGAGGGTGCACTCGCCCTGCCGCAGGCTCTGGCACGCGATGTGCAGCGCGACGGAGGAGGAGGAGCAGGCGGTCTCCACCGTGATCGCCGGTCCCTGAAGGCCCAGCGTGTACGCGATGCGGCCGGAGGCGACGCTGGTGATGTTGCCGGTGAGCAGGTAGCCCTCGACGCCCTCCGGCAGCGGCTGGTGCCCGCCGCCGCCGTACCCCTGGAAGGCGGCGCCGATGAACACGCCGGACTTGCTGCCGCTCAGCGAGTGCGGGTCGATCCCGGCCCGTTCGAACGCCTCCCACGAGGTCTCAAGCAGCAGCCGCTGCTGGGGATCCATCGCCAGCGCCTCACGCGGCGAGATCCCGAAGAACGGCGCGTCGAAGTCTGCGACGTCGTCGATGAAGCCGCCCTGGTCCACGTAGAAGGTCCCCGGCTTGTCGGGGTCCGGGTCGTACAGCGCCTCGATGTCCCAGCCACGGTCGGTGGGCAGCCCGCCGACCGCGTCGGCGCCGTCGTCGACCAGCCGCCACAGGTCCTCCGGGCTGCGCACCCCGCCGGGCAGCCGGCAGGCCATCCCGACGATGGCGATCGGCTCGTGCGCCGCCTCGGTCAGCGCCCGGTTGCTGCGGCGCAGGCGCTCGGTCTCCTTCAGGGAGGCCCGCAGCGCTTCGAGGATCTGCTCGGTTGACGTGGTCATCGTGAACTCCGTAGTGGACGCTCGCGGTCAGGAGTCGGCGGGACGCCAGGACAGTGGGGCGGCGGGACAGTCGGGCGGCGGGACAGTCGGGCGGCGGGACAGTGGGACGGCAGGGCGGCGATGGTGTCGAACGGGCCCGGCACGCGGAGCGCACGCCGGAGCGGCGCTCCGCCGCCACGGCACCGACGGCGGCCGGGGCATATGGAAAGCAGTGGAATTCTTGTTTTACCGCGCGGAATATCGCGCGGGCGCGAGTGATATCCGGCGGCGGACTTGCTTTCCTGAGCAGGCCAACGGTCCGGCCGGTCCGGCCGGTTCGGCTGCTTCGACCGGTTCGGCTGCTTCGACCGCTTCGGGAAATAGCCGCCTTGACGGGTGAGTGCCGGATCGCGCGTCATCTTTATCTGCTCCGGCCCCTCTCCCTGCCGCAATACGGCCATAGACGCCGCAGTCCTGCCGCTGGTCCTGGCTCACCCTAGGCAGCGGCCCGGTGCCGGTAGCACCCCTATCCGACCCCCTGATGCCCCACGGATACCTGACCGGTCCGCCTTGTCAGCCGGTGGCGCGGGTGCGATGGCGCCGCCGGCCGTCCAGTCCGGCGGTGCGTGATTGACTGCCCGCGGCCGCATGGGAATTGTTGGCGCCGCCATCCCAGCGGGACGATGAGAGGCTCTCATGGAATCGACCGCACAATCAGGAACGGTGACCGAACGGATCCGGGTCGGAAAGGACGACTTCCGTTACACGGATCTCACCCGGGGCTGTAATCAGCGTTTCATCGGCCGGCCCGATTACGTATACATGGTCAACTGCACCGAGGAAACCGTGAGCGCCGTTCAGGCGGGCGTGGACGCGGGCGCGCGGATCGCGGTGCGCAGCGGCGGGCACTGCCAGGAGCAGTTGGTGGACAGCCCCGAGGTCGGGGCGCTGATCGACATGTCGGCGATGCGGGGGATCGGGTTCGACGCCGAGCGCCGGGCGTTCATGGTCGAACCCGGCGTGCAGTTGGGCGAGTTGTACCGGACGCTGTTCAAGCGGTGGGGGGTGACCGTACCGGGCGGCTCCTGTCCGTCGGTGGGCGTCGGCGGGCATGTGGTGGGCGGCGCGTACGGGCCGCTGTCGCGTCGGCTGGGCTATGTGGTCGACTACTTGTGCGCGGTGGAGGTGGTGGTGGTCGACGCCGACGGCACCGCCCGCGCGGTGGTCGCCAGCAACGCGCCGGATGACCCGAACCGCGATCTGTGGTGGGCGCACACCGGTGGTGGCGGCGGCAACTTCGGCGTGGTGACCCGCTACTGGCTGCGCTCCCCCGACGCCCTCGGTGACGACCCGCGCGAACTGCTCCCCCGCCCGCCGCACTCGGTGCACCTGCGGTACGTGGCATGGCCGTGGGCGACCCTGAGCGAGGCGGACTTCGTCCGGCTGATCAAGAACCACGTCGGCTGGTACGAGCGCAACAGCGGCCCCGGCTCACCGGGCCTGGCCCTGTACAGCGGCATGCTGCTGACGCACAAGTCGGCGGGCGGTGTGGTGGTGAACATCCAGATGGACGCCACCGAGCCCGGTGCCGAGCAGGTGCTCGCGGAGTACCTGGAAGCGCTGGCCGAGGGCATGGAGACGCCGCAGGTGATGCTCCAGGAGCACCACGCCATGCCCTGGTTCCGGGCGTCGCTGTGGAGCGTGCTGTACACCAGCGCCGGTCTGGAGACGCAGCGTTCGAAGATCAAGGCGGCCGACATGCGGACCTGCTACTCGGACGAGCAACTGTCCACCTGCTACCGCTGGCTGACCAGCGACGACTACGACAATCCCAGCGGCTCACTGATGCTCGTCGGCTGCGGCGGCAAGGCCAACACGGTGCCGCCGGACGCGACGGCGATCCCCCAGCGGTCCTCGATCCTGAAGCTGGTGTACTCCACGAGCTGGACGAACCCCGCCGACGACGACAAGCACCTGGCCTGGATCCGCGCGTGGTACGGCGAGGTGCACAAGGCGACCGGCGGGGTGCCGGTCCCGGACGACGTCATGGACGGTACGTACATCAACAACCCGGACACCGATCTGCTGGATCCCCGTTGGAACTCCTCCGGCGTGCCGTGGCACACGTTCTACTACAAGGACAACTACCCGCGCCTGCGCCGGATCAAGGCCCGGTGGGATCCGCGCGGCGTGTTCACCCACGCCCTGTCCATCGAGCCTGCCGACGTCTGATTCCGTAGGGCCCGGGGTCGCATACGACGTTGTGGAGGCGCCGCCCGTGATCGGGCGGCGCCTCCGTGCCGTCATCGCCGATGGGTCACGCGCTCACGCGGGCTTGACGACCTTCGAGAACAGTTCGGGACCACGCTTCTGGAGCCTGCGGTAGGAGGCACGGCCCAGGGACCAGGCCAGCAGGACACCGCTCAGCACACCGACCGGGACGGCCGCCCAGGTCAGGGCGGCACTGCCGGTGACGGCACCGACGATCAGCAAAGCCAGCGGCGGCGCGGTCGTCAGCGCCGTGACCAGCACCAGCAGGTTGATCTTCAACTGCCGTGCCGGAGTCGGGCCGCCGTTCGCGTCGAGCGGGAACATCGTCATCACCGACGCCCACACCACCAGCCCCGCCGCCCCACCGATCATCGCCGGCTCACCGCCCAGCACCCACGGCCACGCCCACGCCTGCCCGCTCACAGCAGTCAGCCCCAGCGTGAGCAGAAGCCCGATCGGCGCCACGATCAGCAGCCACGCATACTGCCGCCCCCGCACATCCACCCGCTCCACCCCCGGCGTCACCAGGACCAGCCACAACGCCGAACCCTCATCCCCATACAGGTTGGTGCACGTGGCACCGGCGATCACCGTGAACAGCAGACCCGCGAACGGCAGCATCACCATGCTGCCCGTGAACGCCGGAATCAGACACGCCAGCACCCCCACCACCAACGCGAGCAGAAACGACAAAGTACGCAGCATCGCCCGCGAGTAGAGCCGCAGCTCCTTGCCCACCACCCCGCCCAGCGGAGTACCCGGCAGAACCGGCTCACGCCCACCCGCATGGGAACCATGCACCCGCTTGGACGCCTTCGCCTTGCTGTGACCGCCCGGCGGCATGGTCAGCCGGCGCTGAAGCAACGCCGGCCACACGGCCACCTGGACGGCGCTGAGCGCCGCGAGTCCGCCCAAGGCCAGGGCGACCATGCCCCAGTGCGAAGTACGGGCCGAGTCCACAGCCACCGCACCCCACCCCGACGGCAGGATCCGCACCACCGCCGACAGAAGCGGCGCATCACCGCTCGTCAGCTTCGACGCCACCACCGGCACCAGCGACGACGCCAGCGACAACAACGTGATCACCATCGCGGCCAGCAGCGAACCGAAGTCCCGACCACGCCGCGAAGAGATGACCGGACCGAAGATCCCCACCGCGACCACCGACGAGACCACCGCAAGCACCAGCATCAGCAGCACCGCGACCACACCCACCAGCGCCGCCGCCACACCGAACTGCGCACCATAGGCGACCAGCCCGCCGAAAGCGATCGCACTGAACAACAGCGAACCGTCGACGAACGCGGCAGCCAGCGTCGCATACGCGAGCTTGCCCACCGGCACCGGAAGAAGCTTGAAATAGTCCAGCCGCAACGTGCTGTCATCACCCGTCAGCACCGGACCCGAAACCCAGCCGATCAACCAGCCCAGACTCAGAATGGCCAGCACGTCCGCCCCCGCGCCGGAATGCTCGTAATGCACGAACCCCGTCACCATCGTGCTGAACGCCAGAGCAGCCGCGAACACCGCCAGCCCCAGCATCCCCCACTTCAACCTGCCACGAACCTTCGAACGGGCGATCGCCCGCTTCATCTCGATCAGGACGCCAACCACGACAGCCCCTCCCCACCACCGGTGTGAGCCCCGACGATATGCACGAACGCCTCATCCAGAGACCGCCCGCCCCGCACCTCGTCCACCGAACCAGCCGCCTCCACCCTCCCCTTCGCGATCACCGCGACGTGATCACACAACCGCTCCACCACAGCCATCACATGACTCGAGAAGATCACCGAACCACCACCCGCCACGAACCGCTGCAGAATCGTACGGATCGTCGCCGCCGACACCGGATCCACCGCCTCGAACGGCTCGTCCAGAATCAACAGCCGAGGACCATGCAACAACGCCGTGGCCAGAGTGACCTTCTTCCGCATACCCGTCGAGTAGTCCACCACCATCGTCGACTCCGCCGAATCCAGCTCCAGCACCTCCAGCAACTCCTGGACACGCGCCGCGACCGTCTCACGCGACATACCACGCAACAACCCCAGATACGTCAGCACCTCACGCCCCGTCAACCGGTCCGGCAACGCCATACCGTCAGGAAGCACACCGATCAACGACTTCGCCGCGACCGGATCACTCCACACATCGTGACCGAAAATCCGCACCGTCCCACCATCAGGACGCAACAACCCGACAGCCATCGACAACGACGTCGTCTTCCCCGCACCGTTCGGACCCACCAAACCGAAGAACGAACCACGCGGAACCGTCAGATCAATGTGATCCACCGCAACATGATCACCGAACTGCTTGAAAAGACCGGTCAGTTGCATCGCGGACTGGGTGTCGACCACGGCGGCCGTGGCGAGGCTGGAGGAGTCGCGGCCTTCTCGGGAAGCTTGCGGCATGTATCTGTTTCTCCAGACGATGTCGTGGGGGGATTCGCGGGCCGCCGCAGTGGGGGCAGCGGACTGCGACGCGGCGTGGTCGACGGCGTGGACGAGTGCCGGGCGGCTGGCGCGAGTGCTTGCCGCCGGACATCGACACCTGAACACGGGATATCGCGATCACCTCACGGGTGAGGACGAGCGACCATCGGAGCGTCATCGCTCCCACTCGTACCACCGCCGTCCGCACTGGCGGAAGCCGCGCCCGGGCATCCTTGCCGAGTGCGCACGAATCCATTGCCTGCCCCTGGCAGACGACCGTCCCGGACCCCCTGAAAGGGGTCGCCGTGCGGGCCGGCTGGGGTCCGGTAGGGGTTGGGCGCGAGATCGGGACGCGCAGGGGTGAAATCGGGTTCGGCGGCGGGAAGAAGCGGTCGAGGGACGGGCGGTAGGGGGGTGGATAAGGGTGTGCCGGCGTCGTCGGCGTGCCTAGCGTGTTGGCGGGCTCGGGCGCTGTGGCATCCCGGGCCGTCCACGTCCGACCAGGGAGCACAGACGATGTCCGAACTCGGATCCTGGCGGGTGACGGAAGACGATCGGCGCGCCGGCCGGCCGGTCGTCCTCGCGGTGGACTTCACCGCCACCGGCCGCCCGGAGGCGGCGTTCGCCGCACTGGCCCGTGGCCTGGGGACCGGACACGCCGTCTGGGAGAGCCTGGCCCCGCCACCGGGCGAGGAGTCCGGGATGTCGGCCGAGGACTATCTTCTGCGCTGGACCGGCGAGTTGCGCGCCCAGGACGTCTCCGTCTCGCACGTCTTCGGCTACTGCGCGTCGTCGGTCTTCGCCCTGGCGCTGGCCGAGCGGGTCGGCGGCTGGCAACGTACGCCGTCCGTCGTGCTGTTCGACCCGACGGCCATCAACGGCGAGACGGTGCTGCGCTACGGGTTCCGGCCGGTGATCGACGCGCTCTCCGGGGTGCTGGGCGCCGACGGCGTGGCCGACGCGTACCGGGAGGGCGAGCAGGCGGTGGCGGCCGAATCCGAACTGGCCGCCCTCACCGAGGAGTTCATACGCATCTACCGGCGGTTCGGCGCCGCCGCCTTCGAACGGCTGGGCCTGAAGGCCGACCGGGTGGAGGAGTTGGTCGGCTGGTTCCGCAGCTACCTGCACTACGTCGTGGCGGCGGGCCGGATGCCGGTCACCACGGGCCTGCCCGACGTGAGCGTGGTCCGCTCCTGCGACCTGCCCGGCAACCTGGACGTCCGCCCCGACCGCGAGCTGCGCTTCGAGGTCGACCACGCCGAACTCCTCGGCCACCCCGACGTCGCCAAGGCGGTCGCGGACCTTCTCCGCTGACCCGCCAGTCGGCTCCCCACCTCCCCACCTCCCCACCTCCCCACCTCACCACCTCACCGACTCACCAACACCGGTCTCCGACCGATCCGTGTAGGCCAGGAGTGCTCATGTCGACACCATTCTCGGAACTCGACCCGTCGGCGGCGATCGAGATCCGGGGCCGCGCGGTCCGGATCGACGAGGCGCGGCGACTCATCGAGGCCCACCCGCAGGTGGCCGCGGCACGGCTGGAGGTGCGCCGCTCCCCGTCCGGGGTCAGCGCGGCGGACCGGCTGGTCGCCCACGTCGTCCCGGACGGTCCGCTGGCCGACAGGCGCACGCCGGAAGCCGAGGTCAAGCGGGTTCGCGACTGGAAGGCGATCTACGAGTGGGTGTACGGCGAGATGCCGGAGGCCGGCGGCCTGGGCGACGACTTCGTCGGCTGGCACAGCAGCTACGACGGCAAGCCGATCGAGCGGGAGCAGATGCGTGAGTGGCGGGACGCGACCGTGCGTCGCGTCCTGTCGCTGCGCCCGCGCCGGGTCCTGGAGATCGGCGTCGGCACCGGACTGCTGATGGCCAACATCGCGCCGCACGTGGAGAGTTACACGGCCACCGACTTCTCCCCCACCGCGATCGACAGACTCAGGAACAAACTGGCCGAGGTCGAGTGGGGGGACCGGGTCGAACTGCTGGTGGGCCGGGCCGACGAGCTGTCCGGCCTGCCGACGTCCCACTACGACGTGGTGGTCTGCAACTCGGTCGTGCAGTACTTCCCCAACGCCGGCTACCTCGCCGACATGGTGACCGCCGCCCTCGGCATGGCCCGCCCTGGCGGCGCCGTCTTCATCGGGGACGTGCGCAACCTGCGTACGCTGCCGGCGTTCCGCACCGCGGTGCTGGCACCCGAGCTGCCGGCCGATCCGGTGCAGGCGCGGGCCGCGGTGGAGCTGAGCACGTACACCGAACGTGAACTGGCCGTCGATCCGGACCTGTTCGCGGCCGTACTGGACAGTTTCCCGGGCGGCGGCACGCTCGACCTCCGGATCAAGCGGGCCGTCCACCACAACGAACTGAGCCGCCACCGCTACGACGCGGTGCTCCACCGCGCGCCGCTCACCGGTGAGCCGGCGGTCGGCGCCGACACGGTCGAGCTGGCCTGGGGCGATCACGTGGCGGACCTCTCGGCGCTGGAGACCGCGCTGGCCGCCGAGCCCGGCCGCCCGGTCCGGGTGACCGGGGTGCCGAACGTCCGGCTGAGGCACGAGACCGAGGCGGCCCGGCTGCTGGAGGCGCTGGCCGGTCGGGAGCGGATCGCCGCCGAACTGGCCCGGAAGCCGGCGGCGCTGGACGCCCCTGATCCCGAGGCCCCCGATCCGGAGGAGTTCCACGCGCTGGCCGACCGCCTGGGCCGTATCGCGGTGCTGACGTGGGCGGCGAGCGGCGCCCCGGACCTCCTCGACGTCCTGCTGCTGCCCGGCGGCCCTGACGGTCCGGTGGGTCCGGTGGCCGCCTACCGCCCCGCCGGGCCGCTGACCGGCGACCTGTCGCGGTACGCCAACGACCCGAGCCGGTCAGTGGCCGCCACCGCGTTCGTGACCGCGCTCCGCTCGGACCTCGCGGCCACGATGCCGCCCGAGTCACTCCCGGACGCTTTCATCGCCCAACTGGACTCCGGGGAGTAGTCACGCGACGCGGCAGAGCCCGTCCGGTACGTGCGTACCGGACGGGCTCTGCCGCGTCGTGGAGCTCCTGTACGTACACCATCGAGCCTGCCGACGTCTGATTCCGTAGGGCCCGGGGTCGCATACGACGTTGTGGAGGCGCCGCCCGTGATCGGGCGGCGCCTCCGTGCCGTCATCGCCGATGGGTCACGCGCTCACGCGGGCTTGACGACCTTCGAGAACAGTTCGGGACCACGCTTCTGGAGCCTGCGGTAGGAGGCACGGCCCAGGGACCAGGCCAGCAGGACACCGCTCAGCACACCGACCGGGACGGCCGCCCAGGTCAGGGCGGCACTGCCGGTGACGGCACCGACGATCAGCAAAGCCAGCGGCGGCGCGGTCGTCAGCGCCGTGACCAGCACCAGCAGGTTGATCTTCAACTGCCGTGCCGGAGTCGGGCCGCCGTTCGCGTCGAGCGGGAACATCGTCATCACCGACGCCCACACCACCAGCCCCGCCGCCCCACCGATCATCGCCGGCTCACCGCCCAGCACCCACGGCCACGCCCACGCCTGCCCGCTCACAGCAGTCAGCCCCAGCGTGAGCAGAAGCCCGATCGGCGCCACGATCAGCAGCCACGCATACTGCCGCCCCCGCACATCCACCCGCTCCACCCCCGGCGTCACCAGGACCAGCCACAACGCCGAACCCTCATCCCCATACAGGTTGGTGCACGTGGCACCGGCGATCACCGTGAACAGCAGACCCGCGAACGGCAGCATCACCATGCTGCCCGTGAACGCCGGAATCAGACACGCCAGCACCCCCACCACCAACGCGAGCAGAAACGACAAAGTACGCAGCATCGCCCGCGAGTAGAGCCGCAGCTCCTTGCCCACCACCCCGCCCAGCGGAGTACCCGGCAGAACCGGCTCACGCCCACCCGCATGGGAACCATGCACCCGCTTGGACGCCTTGGCCTTGCTGTGACCGCCCGGGGGCATGGTCAGCCGGCGCTGGAGCAACGCCGGCCAGACCGCCACCTGGACGGCGCTGAGCGCCGCGAGTCCGCCCAAGGCCAGGGCGACCATGCCCCAGTGCGAAGTACGGGCCGAGTCCACGGCCACCGCACCCCACCCCGACGGCAGGATCCGCACCACCGCCGACAGAAGCGGTGCGTCACCGCTCGTCAGCTTCGACGCCACCACCGGCACCAGCGACGACGCCAGCGACAACAACGTGATCACCATCGCGGCCAGCAGCGAGCCGAAGTCCCGACCACGCCGCGAAGAGATGACCGGACCGAAGATCCCCACCGCGACCACCGACGAGACCACCGCAAGCACCAGCATCAGCAGCACCGCGACCACACCCACCAGCGCCGCCGCCACACCGAACTGCGCACCATAGGCGACCAGCCCGCCGAAAGCGATCGCACTGAACAACAGCGAACCGTCGACGAACGCGGCAGCCAGCGTCGCATACGCGAGCTTGCCCACCGGCACCGGAAGAAGCTTGAAATAGTCCAGCCGCAACGTGCTGTCATCACCCGTCAGCACCGGACCCGAAACCCAGCCGATCAACCAGCCCAGACTCAGAATGGCCAGCACGTCCGCCCCCGCGCCGGAATGCTCGTAATGCACGAACCCCGTCACCATCGTGCTGAACGCCAGAGCAGCCGCGAACACCGCCAGCCCCAGCATCCCCCACTTCAACCTGCCACGAACCTTCGAACGGGCGATCGCCCGCTTCATCTCGATCAGGACGCCAACCACGACAGCCCCTCCCCACCACCGGTGTGAGCCCCGACGATATGCACGAACGCCTCATCCAGAGACCGCCCGCCCCGCACCTCGTCCACCGAACCAGCCGCCTCCACCCTCCCCTTCGCGATCACCGCGACGTGATCACACAACCGCTCCACCACAGCCATCACATGACTCGAGAAGATCACCGAACCACCACCCGCCACGAACCGCTGCAGAATCGTCCGGATCGTCGCCGCCGACACCGGATCCACCGCCTCGAACGGCTCGTCCAGAATCAACAGCCGCGGACCATGCAACAACGCCGTGGCCAGAGTGATCTTCTTCCGCATACCCGTCGAGTAGTCCACCACCATCGTCGACTCCGCCGAATCCAGCTCCAGCACCTCCAGCAACTCCTGGACACGCGCCGCGACCGTCTCACGCGACATACCACGCAACAACCCCAGATACGTCAGCACCTCACGCCCCGTCAACCGGTCCGGCAACGCCATACCGTCAGGAAGCACACCGATCAACGACTTCGCCGCGACCGGATCACTCCACACATCGTGACCGAAAATCCGCACCGTCCCACCATCAGGACGCAACAACCCGACAGCCATCGACAACGACGTCGTCTTCCCCGCACCGTTCGGACCCACCAAACCGAAGAACGAACCACGCGGAACCGTCAGATCAATGTGATCCACCGCAACATGATCACCGAACTGCTTGAAAAGACCGGTCAGTTGCATCGCGGGCTGGTCGTCGTCCATGGCGCCAGGTTGGTCGTCGGAGGAGTTCCGGACCCCTGGTGAGGCATGTCGCATGGGTTGTCTCCAGACTTTCTCGTGGGGGAGGGGCACCGCCCGTCGGAGGGGCGGGCGGCAGCGCACGTGGCGCACGGCGGAGCGAGGGCACCAGCGTGGGCCGGTGTCGGACAGCGGGGGCGGCAAGGGCCCGTCGGGCGTCGACACCGGGACACGATATATCGCGTCCGTCCGTCGTGCGACCACACTCTGCCTCTATTCGCGAAGAGCTCGCGATCGGGGTGGCGTCGCAGGCCAACTGGGGTTCGATAGGGGTACGGAGCCGTGCGGGGCGGTGCGTAGGGTGGGGGGAGAGCCCGGCCCGACCCGCGTGGCTGCGCCTGCCGTCCAGCCTCAAGGCGGCGAACCCGATGATCGGTATGTCGCTGCCGGCGGGCGCCAGACACCCACGACAGTCGCGATATGTCTCCCGGCGCCGGCCTGGTGCCGCGCGACGCGTTCCGCCCGGTCCTCGACGTCGAGGACCGGGCGGAATCGTCGGCGTGACGGGTCGACGGCGAACGCTGTGCCGCGCGGCCGGACGACGGCCGCGCGGCACAGCGCCGGGAAGGGGTCGGGGTCGGTCATGCCAGGAGGTCGGTGACCGCCTTGGCCACCTCCGCGCTGCGCAGCAGGTCCGCGTGGTCCACGTCGAACCGGATCTCCTGCTTGGTCGCCGTGATCGTGGCCTCGAAGGCCGACGAGCAGATCACGGTGGCCTGGCCGCTGTCGAAGCGGCCCGCGAAGTCACCGGAGGCGATCAGGAAGGAGACGTAGGCCGCGAACCACGTGACCAGTTCCTCCCGCATCGGCGCCTTCAGACCGCTGCGCGTGAAGGCGATGTCCCCGGTGCGCCGGTAGATGTCCACGATCACGGGCCGGAAGTCCTCCAGGTCCTCGTGGGTGCGCACAGCGTCCAGGCCCGCCCGCTGGGCCTGCATCAGCTCCTCCTGCGACAGCGAGCCGGACATCCCGTCCAGCACCTTGAAGAAGGCGAAGTTCAGGATGGTCCAGGGGGTGACCGGGCTGGGGTCGAACAGCATCAGCTTCGGCGGCTGCCCCTGCCGCGCCCCGATCCCCTCGGAGATGGCGCCCGCCAGGTTGCCGCTGCCGCAGTAGCCCAGCACCGCGCTGACGTGACGGCCGCTCGCCTCCACCGCGTCCAGCCAGCGCTTCAGGTACTGGTCGGCGGTCATCCCGACCTCCTCGCCGACCGGCGGCGCGAGCGTCTCCCAGATGGCGTGCCCACCGCCCACCAGCGGCGCCAGCTCCCGGAAGCCGGCCTCGTGGCGGCCGTTGACGGCGTAGTCGACGGCCAGCACGAGACCGACACCGTCGCTGTTGCCGTCGCTGTTGCCGTCCTTCAACACGTCCCAGATCAGGGATGCGTCATTCATGGTTCTCTCCGTAAGTTGCGTGGCTCGGCTGGGGGGTGGCCGGTCAGCGGACCGCGACCGGCAGGTGTTCCAGGCCGCGTACCGAGGACGACCTGCGGCGGCTGACCGGACCCGCCTGGCGCAGCTCCGGCAGCCGCTCGGCCAGCACTCGCAGAGCCGTGTCGGCGGCGGTACGGGCCAGGGCGGCGCCCAGGCAGAAGTGGACGCCTGCCGAGAACGTCAGCGGCTCGGCCGGGTCCTCCCGCAGCATGTCGAAGCGCTGGGGCTCCGGGTAGACCTGGGGGTCGCGGTTGGCGCCCCCGGTCATGATGACGACCGTGTCGTCGGCCGCGATCCGCTGTCCGGCCAGGACGACGTCCTCGCGTGCCACCCGGCTGATGAGGTGGTTCGGCGGGTCGTAGCGCAGTGTCTCCTCCACCGCCCGGGGCGTCAGCTCCGGGTCGGCGCGCAGCAGGTCCCACTGCTCGCGGTTCTCCAGCAGCGCCAGCACGGCGTTGCCGATCAGGTGGGAGGTGGACTCGGTGCCCGCGATGGACAGCAGCCCGCACACCCCGACCACCTCCTCCATCGTGAGGCCGTCGTCCTGCTGCGCCCGCAGCAGCCCGCTGACCACGTCGGGCCCCGGTTGCCGCGCCCGGATCTCGACCAGCTCCCACAGCAGCGCCTGGAGGTCGGCGACGGCCTCCTCCAGCTCCTGGTACTGCTCCGGCGAGGAGTAGCCCTCGAAGACCCGGCCGGTACGCGCGCTGCACAGGGTGAACCGCTCCCGGAAATCGCCCTGCACGCCGAACACGTCGCAGACCAGCTCGCTCATCAGGGGCCGCGCGTAGTCCGTCACCACATCGAACTCGCCGGTCTCACCGGCCCGTTCGAGGGCCGCGTCCAGCAGGTCGTGGCACTTCCGCGCGATCCTCGGCCGGTCGGCGTTGAAGCGCCGGGCGCCGAAGTACGGCGTCACCAGGCGGCGCAGCCGGGTGTGGTCCGGCGGGTCGAGCTTGAGGAACGAGTCGTCCACCGAGGTGAACTGCGCGATGGTCCGCTCGCCCCGTGTGTCACGGGTGCCGAACCGGGTGTCGCGCAGAATGCCGCGCGCCACCTGGTAGTCGGGCGTCACCCACGGTCCGACCTTGCTGCGGTGGATCGGCCCCAGTTCACGTGCCTTCTCGAAGAAGCGGTACGGGTTGACCTGGCGCAGCAGTATTTGGGCGTAGGGATCACCGAGCATGCTCATCCGCCAGATGAAAACGGCGAGTTCCGCCTGCTCTTGTTCCTGATCCGCCGAGATCGCCATCAAGTCTCCTTCGCCCAGGCGGATTCGCCGGTGCGCGGTTCACGGTTGGTCGGAGGCCACGGAAAGTGCCTACGCGTTCGGCCGGCCGGAGGCCGCCGAGAGGACGGGCCGTCACGGCACCGGATGGAGGACGGTCGTCCCCGCCGGGAAACCTAACCGCGCGCCGAGCGACGGGTGAACCCCTAGTCAGCCCCCTAGGCCCACCGCTGCTGCCGGTGCCGTCCGCACATCCGCCCGGCGGGCCCCGGCGCGGCGCCGGGCCGGTGGAAGGATCCGGGAGGGGACCCGCGCTCCACGATCCAACGGCTGCAGGAGGTCATTGATGAAAGTCGTGCTCGACCAGGACAGATGTGTCGGCTCCGGTCAGTGCGCGCTGTTCGCGCCCGATGTCTTCGAGCAGCGTCTGGAGGACGGGATCGCCGAAGTGCTCCAGGACAGGCCCGGGCCCGCGCTGGAGGAGGACGTGGACACGGCCATCGAGCGCTGCCCGTCGCAGGCCATCGAGCGCACGGACGGCTGACCGTCCAGCCGGACGTCGGATACCAGATATCGGACGTCGAACGCCGGCTGGGCGTCACGGAGTTCTGTGGGCCTGCCCCTGCTGACGGGGGCAGGCCCACAGCCTTGTCACTCGGCCGGACAGCCTTGTCACTCGGCCGGATCGAAGGCCAGCCGGACCAGGCTCGCGACGTCCATGGCGTCGATGGCGTCGTCCTCGACGGCCCCGACGGCGTCGGGGATCCCGGCGGGCTCGGGGGCGGCGCCGTCCAGCAGCGCCCTTAGCGCCGCCTCGACACCGGCCGCGCCCGCTTCGAGGCGGTCCACGGGAATCGCCTCCAGCAGCTGCCGCAGCCGCGCCCCGGCCGCGCTCTCGGCGGGGACGAGCTGGGCGACCAGATGACGGGCGAGCACCTGCGGGGTCGGGTGGTCGAAGATCAGCGTCGCCGGCAGCTTCAGCCCGGTGCTGCGGGACAGCCGACCACGGATGTCGACGGCCATCATCGAGTCGAAGCCCAGCTCGCGGAAGGCCCGGCCGGCCGGTACGTCGTCCGGTGAATCGAGCCCGAGCACGGTGGCGGCCTGGCCACGGACCAACTGCGCCAAGGCCAGCTCGCGTTCGCCCGGCGGCATCGCACCCAGCCGCCCGGCCCAGTCCGAACCCGCCCCCGCCGCACGGCCCTCAGCACCGGCACCAGCCCCGGAACCGGCATCCGCACCGGCCCGCTCCTCGGCGAGCAGCCGCTGGACGTCGTCGATGTCCTCGATCAGCGGTCGCCGCCGCGCGGAGGCGAAGGCGGCATGGAACAGCTCCCAGTCGACGGCCGCGACGGAGAGCGTCGTCTCGCCCGCCGCGACGGACCGAAGCATCGCGGTCACCGCCCACTCCGGCGCCATGGGCCGCAGCCCCCGCCGCACCATCTCGTCCGACGGCCGCCCCTGGGCCATGCCCTCGCCCTCCCACAGACCCCAGGCGATCGAGGTGACCGGCAGGCCCCGGCGTCGCCGGTTCTCTGCGAAGGCGTCCAGGAAGGCGTTGGCCGAACCGTACGCGCCCAGCCCGTTGCTGCCCCACACCGCCGCGTTGGAGGAAAACAGCACGAACGCCTCCAACCGGTCGCCGAGCAGCTCCTCCAGGTTCAGCGTGCCGATCCCCTTGGCCCGGTGGGCGGCGGCCAGATGGGAGGGTTCCGTACGGTCCAGCGGTACGGTGTCGGCGATCCCGGCGGCGTGGAAGACCGCCGTGACGGGCTCACCTCCCTTCTCCTCCACCCTGGCGACCAGTTCGGCCAGCGCCTCCCGGTCGGCCGCGTCGCAGGCGGCGATGGTGACCTCGGCGCCCAGCGCGACCAGTTCCGCGCGCAACTCGTCCGCCCCCGGGGCGTCAGGGCCGCGCCTGCTGGTCAGCACGAGGTGCCGGGCGCCCTCCCGGGCCAGCCTGGCGGCGAGCTGGCCGCCCAGCCCACCGGTGCCACCGGTGATCAGCACGGTGCCGTGCGGTCGCCATCCGGCACCGCCCGCCCGGGGCTCCGGGGCCCGCAGAAGCCGCCGGACCAGCAGCCCGTCCGGCCGCAGCGCCACCTGGTCCTCCGCCCCCAGCCCGCCGGCCAGTACGCCGCCCAGCCGGAGCGCGGCGGCATCGTCCAGGGCCGTCGGCAGGTCGATCAGGCCGCCCCAGCGGTCCGGGTACTCCAGCCCGTAGACCCGGCCGAGGGCCCACACCTGCGCCTGGCCCGGATCGCTCGGCCGCTCGGCCGCGTCAACCGTCGCCTCGACCGCGCCCGACGTGGCCAACCACAGCGGAGCCTCGACCTGTTCGGCGATCAGCGCCTTTGCGAGAGCCAGGCTCCCGCTCAGCCCGCGCGGCACACCGTCCGCCCCCGCCGGTTCGCTGTCCAGCGCCAGCAGCGACAGGACACCCGCCACCGGCCCGGCCTCGCGCAGAATCCGTACGTACGCGGCGGGCGGCGCGTCGGTCGCCTCCGCGCCGCCCCGCACCACCTCGGCGCCGCGATCGGCCAGCGCGGCGGCGCACTCGGCGGCCAGCCGTCCGGCGGCCACTCCAGGGGGCGCGACAACGAGCCACGTACCGCTCAACGCCCCGGGGCCGTCGAGCCGGGCCGGCAGCCAGTCGACCCGGTAACGCCACGACCCGATCGCGGCGGCTTCGTCCTGGCGTCCACGCCACGCCGAAAGCGCCGGCAACACCTCGCTCAGCGGCCGGTCGCCGTCCACCCCCAGCGTGTCGGCCACAGCGTCCAGGTCACCGCTCTCGACCACGGACCAGAAGACCTCGTCCATGGCGGTCCCGCCCGCCGACCCCGCCGACTGCGCAGAGGCCGAAGCGGGCGACAGCCAGTAGCGCTGCCGCTGGAAGGCGTACGTCGGCAGGTCGACGTGCCCCGCCCCTGCGGGCAGTACGGTCCGCCAGTCGACGTCGGCGCCGTGCACGAAGGCCTCCGCCACCGAGGTCAGCAACCGTTCCGCTCCGCCCTGGTCCCGGCGCAGGGTGCCCAGCGCGACAGCGCCACCGTCCCCGCCCGGCGTCTCGTCCAACGTGTCCTGGACAGCCGCCGTCAGCACGGGGTGCGGACTGACCTCCACGAACAGGCCGTGCCCGGCGGCGGACAGTTCGGCGACCGCGTCGGCCAGGCGAACGCGGTGACGCAGGTTGCCATACCAGTAACTACCGTCCAGCTCACCGGGCTTGACCCACTCACCCGTGTACGTCGACAGCATCGGCACAGCAGGAGCCTGCGAGACGACACCCTGCAACGACTCCGTGATCTCCGACTCCAGCGCCTCCACCATCACCGAATGCGAGGCATAGTCCACCGCGACCCGCCGCGCCTCCACCCCGGCCTCCACACACCCGGCCAGGAACACATCCAGCGCCGCAACCTCACCCGACACCACCACCGACCCCGGCCCGTTCACCGCCGCGACCCCCACACCCTCCACCAACAGCCCGGCAACCCGCTCGGCGGAAGCGAAGACGGACACCATCCCCCCAGTACCCGCAAGCCGCGTGATCGCACGGGACCGAACCGCCACCACCCGCGCCGCATCCTCCAACGACAACGCACCCGCCACACACGCCGCCGCAATCTCACCCTGCGAATGACCCACCACCGCAACCGGCACCACACCCACCGACCGCCACACCGCAGCCAACGACACCATCACAGCCCACAACACCGGCTGCACCACATCCACTTGCGCCAACTCAGCTCCGTCACCGGCGAGCACACCGGTCAACGACCACTCGACCCACGGCGACAACGCCGCCTCACACTCCGCGACCGACGCCGCGAACACCGGTGACACGGCCAGCAGTTCACGCCCCATCCCCACCCACTGCGCCCCCTGACCCGGGAACACGAACACCACACCGGAGCCCACAACCGACCCCGCGACAACCCCCGACGTCTCCGCACCGGACGCCAATGCCTCAGCCCTAGAGGTCAGTTCGGCCAAATTCCGGCCCACCACCACCGCACGGTCGGCGAACGTGGCCCGACCAGTCACCAACCTGTAAGCCATTCCCTGGAGTTCCGCCTCGCCGACACCACCCGCGTACTCCGCCAGCCGCTCCGCCTGTGCCGCCAACGCCCCGGCGCCCCGCCCCGACACCACCCATGGCACGACCCCGTCCAGCGCCAGCGCCAGCACCGCCAACTCCGCAGCCCCAGCCCTCTCAACCACCTCCGCCTGCTCCAGAATCACGTGCGCATTGGTCCCACTGATCCCGAACGACGACACACCAGCCCGCCGAACCCGACCCGCGTCCGGCCACACCACCGCCTCCCGCACCACCTCCACCCCACCCGACGACCAATCCACGAACGACGACGGCTCATCCACATGCAACGACGCCGGCAACACACCATGCCGCATCGCCGACACCATCTTCATCACACCCGCGACGCCCGAAGCGGCCTGCGTGTGACCGATGTTGGACTTCACCGACCCCAGCCACAACGGCCGACCGCCCTCACGCCCCTGCCCGTACGTCGCCAACAGCGCCTCCGCCTCGATCGGGTCGCCGAGCTTCGTACCCGTACCGTGCGCCTCGACCGCGTCCACGTCTGAGGAGGTGAGGCCGGCCGCTGCCAGGGCGGCCCGGATGACGCGCTCCTGGGCGGGGCCGCTGGGGGCGGAGAGTCCGTTGGAGGCGCCGTCCTGGTTGATGGCGGAGGCGCGGACGACCGCGAGCACGCGGTGGCCGAGGCGCTGGGCGTCCGACAGCCGTTCCACGAGGAGCATGCCGACGCCCTCGGCCATGCCCATGCCGTCAGCGGCGGCGGCGAACGCCTTGCAGCGGCCGTCCACCGCCAGACCGCCCTGGCGGCTGAAGCCGATGAGCGAGCGCGGGGTGTACATCACCGCGACGCCCCCGGCGAGCGCCATGTCGCACTCACCCCGTCGCAACGACTGCGCGGCCATGTGCAGGGCGACGAGCGACGACGAGCACGCCGTGTCCAGCGTGATGGCGGGGCCCTCGAGGCCCAGGGTGTAGGCGACGCGCCCGGAGGCGACGCTCGGTACCGTGCCGGTGAGCAGGTGGCCCTCGCCGCCGTCCGGGAGATCCTGCGCCCCGGTGCCGTAGTCCTGGTAGTTGATGCCGACGAACACCCCGGTGGAACTGCCCCGCATCCGGGTCGGGTCGATGTCCGCCCGTTCGAACGCCTCCCAGGAGGTCTCCAGCAGCAGCCGCTGCTGCGGATCCATCGTCAGCGCCTCGCGCGGCGAGATCCCGAAGAAGACCGGATCGAAGTCGGCGACATCGTGCAGGAAGCCGCCCTCCCGCGTGTAGCAGGTGCCCTCGCGGCTCGGGTCGGGGTCGTACATCCCAGCCAGGTCCCAGCCCCGGTTGGTGGGCAGGCCCGACACGGCGTCGCCGCCGGCGGCGACCAGGTCCCACAGGTCCTCCGGCGAGCGCACCCCGCCGGGGTAGCGGCAGGCCATGCCGACGATGGCGATCGGCTCGTCCTCCCGGTCCGTCGGCCCCGGCCGTACGACGGCCGCCGCAGCGGAACTCCGTCGGTTCTTCAGGTCCCCCAGGCCCCCGAGGACCTGCTCGGCCAGGTGACGGGCCAGGGCCAGCGGGGTCGGGTGGTTGAACACGAGCGCGGCGGGCAGCCGCAGTCCGGTGGCGGCGGCCAGCCGGTTGCGCAGGTCGACCGAGGTGAGCGAGTCGACGCCCAGCTCACGGAACGGGCGGTCGGTGCGTATCCCGTCCCGTGTCCCGTCTCGTGACCCTTCGCGTGTCCCGTCGCTCTGTGCCTGGTGGCCCAGCACCTCGGCGGTGTGGCGCAGGACGAGTTCCAGCAGGACCGCGTGCTGTTCGGCCTCGGTCCGGTCGGCCAGCCGCCCGCGCAGCGCCGACAGCGCCTCGGGGGCCGGGGCGGCGTGCGGCGCACCGCCCGGCGCCGCCGCTTCCGGCGGGCTCAGCAGCGACCGTACGTCGGGAACGCCCGCGAGCAGCGGACGGGGGCGCGCGGAGGTGAAGGCGGTGGTGAAGCGCTCCCAGTCGACTTCGGCGACCGCGATGTGGGTCTCGTCGTGCTCCAGCGCCTGCCGCAGGGCCGTGAAGGCGAGCCGGGGCGCGATGGTCGGCAGACCGTGCCGCTCGGGCTCGCCCTCGAACCCCTCGGGTACGCAGCCGTCCCAGACGCCCCACGCCACCGACAGCGCGGTGCGCCCACGGGCCCGGCGGCGCTGCGCGAGCGCGTCGATGTGCGCGTTCCCGGCCGCGTACGTCCCGTGGTCGCCGCTGCCCCACACGCCCGCGATCGAGGAGAACAGGACGAACGCGTCGAGGCTGTCGTCGTCGAAGAGCTCGTCCAGGTGGTCGGCTCCGGCCGCCTTGGCGGCCAGGGTCGCGGACAGCTCGTCCAGGCCGACGTCGTCGAGGGCGCCCAACTGGATGAGCGCGGCGGCGTGGACGACAGCCGTGATCCGGTGCCCTTCCGCGGTCGTGCGCTGGATCAGCGCGGCCAGCGCGGCACGGTCGGCGACATCGCAGGCGGCCAGGGTGACCGTCGTGCCGGTGGCGGCGATGTCCCGGCGCAGGACGTCGAGTTCGGGGGTGTCGGCCGGCCGGCGGCTGGTGAGCACCAGGTGTTCGGCGCCTTCCGCCGCCAGCCAGAGCGCGAGGTGCCGCCCGACCGCGCCGGTGGCTCCGGTCACCAGGACGGTGCCACGCGGCCGCCAGCTCCGTACCGGCGGCCGGTCCCCGAGGGGCGCCCGTTCCAGACGGCGTACGAACAGGCCCGAAGCTCGGATGGCGAGCTGGTCCTCGATGCCCTCGGCACCGGGTACGCCACCCCGTACACCGGCCAGCGCCGCGTGGAGGCGGCGGACGGCCCGCTCGTCCAGCGTCTCCGGCAGATCCACCAACCCGCCCCACCGGTCGGGGTGTTCGAGCGCGGCCACCCGGCCCAGGCCCCAGACCTCGGCCTGCGTGACGCTCGCCGGCGCATCGGCCGCGTTCAGCGACACCGCGCCCCGGGTCACGCACCACAGGGGCGCCCGCAGGCCGGCGTCACCGAGCGCCTGGAGCAGGACGAGCGTCGCGGCGAGCCCGCCGGACACGTGCGGCAGCCTCGCGTCCGGGCCTTCGGCCGGGGTCTCGTCCAGGGCCAGCAGGGACAGTACGCCCGCGATGGGTCCGGTGTCGGTACCGGTGCTGGTGTCGGCCACGGAATCACGGACCAGGGCGGCCAGTTCCGCTCGGTCCAGGGCCACCGTGCGCTTGGGTACGAGTCGTACCACCGGGACGATCGTGGCCAGCGCCTCCGCCGTACGGTGCGCCGGCGTGCCCGGGCCGCTGTCCGGCGGCAGCACCAGAAGCCAGGTGCCGTCGGGCCGGTCCCGATCGGCGGCCACGGGCTGCCAGGTGACGCGGTAGCGCCAGGAGTCGACGACCGCCTCGTCCCGGCGGCGCCCACGCCACGCGGATAGCGCGGGCAGCACCTCGCTCAGCGGCTGATCGCCGTCCACGCCCAGGGCCTCGGTCAACGCTCCCAGATCCGCCTGGTCGACGGCCTCCCAGAACGCCCCGCCGGTCGCCTCGGCAGGCTCGGTGGTCCGGGTGCTCCGGGTGCTCCGGGTGCTCCGGGCGTCACCGCTGTCCAGCCAGTAGCGCTCGCGCTGGAACGGGTACGTCGGCAGGTCGACGTCCGCCGCCTTGACCGCCGCCTCGACGGGCAGCAGGACGGTCCAGTCGACGTCGGCGCCGTGCACGAAGGCCTCCGCCACCGAGGTCAGCAACCGTTCCGCTCCGCCCTGGTCGCGGCGCAGGGTGCCCAGCGCGACAACGTTCCCGTCCCCGCCCGGCGTCTCGTCCAACGTGTCCTGGACGGCCGCCGTCAGCACGGGGTGCGGACTGACCTCCACGAACAGGCCGTGCCCGGCAGCGGAGAGTTCAGCGACCGCGTCGGCCAGGCGAACGCGGTGACGCAGGTTCCCGTACCAGTAACCACCGTCCAGCTCACCCGACTTGACCCACTCACCCGAGTACGTCGACAGCATCGGCACAGCAGGAGCCTGCGAGACGACACCCTTCAACGACTCCGTGATCTCCGACTCCAGCGCCTCCACCATCACCGAATGCGAGGCATAGTCCACGGCCACCCGCCGCGCCTCCACCCCGGCCTCCGCACACCCGGCCAGGAACACATCCAGCGCCGCAACCTCACCCGACACCACCACCGACCCCGGCCCGTTCACCGCCGCGACCCCCACACCCTCCACCAACAGCCCGGCAACCCGCTCGGACGAGGCGAAGACGGACACCATCCCACCAGTACCCGCAAGCCGCGTGATCGCACGCGACCGCACCGCCACCACCCGCGCCGCATCCTCCAACGACAACGCACCCGCCACACACGCCGCCGCAATCTCACCCTGCGAATGACCCACCACCGCAACCGGCACCACACCCACCGACCGCCACACCGCAGCCAACGACACCATCACAGCCCACAACACCGGCTGCACCACATCCACTTGCGCCAACTCACCACCATCACCAGCAAGCACACCAGTCAACGACCACTCGACCCACGGCGACAGCGCCGCCTCACACTCCGCGACCGACGCCGCGAACACCGGCGACACGGCCAGCAGTTCACGCCCCATCCCCACCCACTGCGCCCCCTGCCCCGGGAACACGAACACCACACCGCCCGACCGGGCCACCCCGCTGACCGTGCCGGACGCTGTTTCGCCTCGCGCCACCGCGTCCAGGCCCGCGGTCAGTTCAGCCGTGTCACGCCCCCAGACCACCGCACGGTCCGCCTGCGTCGCTCGGCCGCCGACAAGCGCACCGGCGACACCGACCACATCAGTCCCCGAGGTCCCCGCGAGCCGGTCCGCCACGGCCCGCAGCGCCGCTGCGCCGCGCCCGGAGACCACCCACGGCGTGATCCCGCCCAGCGCCACCACCGGCTCAGCAACCGGCGCCGCCGACTCCACTCCAGCCTCAACGGCCTCAACCGCCTCCGCCTCCGCCTGTTCCAGGATCACGTGCGCATTGGTCCCGCTGATCCCGAACGACGACACACCCGCCCGCCGAACCCGACCCGCGTCCGGCCACGCCACCGCCTCCCGCACCACCTCCACCGCACCCGACGACCAGTCGACCAAGGACGACGGCTCATCCACATGCAGCGACGCCGGCAGCACACCGTGCCGCAGGGCCATGACCATCTTGATGACACCGGCCACACCAGCAGCCGCCTGCGTATGCCCGATGTTGGACTTCACCGACCCCAGCAGCAACGGCCGTTCGGGCTCACGGCCCTGCCCGTACGTCGCCAGCAGGGCCCGGGCCTCGATCGGGTCGCCGAGCTTCGTTCCCGTGCCGTGCGCCTCGACCACGTCCACATCGCCCGCGGCCAGGCCCGCGCCCGCGAGCGCGGCCCGTACCAGCCGCTCCTGCGCGGGGCCGCTCGGCGCGGTCAGCCCGTTCGACGCGCCGTCCTGGTTCACGACCGAGCCCCGCACCACCGCGAGCACCCGGTGGCCCAGCCGCCGGGCGTCCGACAGCCGCTCGACCACGAGCATCCCCACGCCCTCCGCGGGCCCGAAGCCGTCGGCGCCGGCCGCGAACGCCTTGCACCGTCCGTCGGGCGCCAAGCCCTGCTGGCGGCCGAGGTCGACAAAGGTGCCGGGCTGCGACATCACGGTGACGCCGCCGGTCAGAGCCATGGTGCACTCACCCCGCCGCAGTGCCTGGACGGCCAGGTGCAAGGCCACCAGCGAGGACGAGCACGCGGTGTCCACCGTCAGCGCCGGGCCTTCGAGGCCGAGGGTGAAGGCGAGCCGTCCGGAGGCGACGCTCGACGCGTTGCCGGTGGTCAGGTATCCCTCGTAGGCGCCGGGGGCTCGGTGCGAGGGCGGGCCGTAGTCGGAGGCGAGCGCTCCGACGTAGACGCCGACCCGCTCGCCTCGTAGCCGGTCCGGAGCGATCGCGGCCCGTTCGAGCGCCTCCCAGGACGTCTCCAGCAGCAGCCGCTGCTGCGGGTCCATCGCCATCGCCTCGCGCGGCGAGATCCCGAAGAACTCGGCGTCGAAATCCCCGGCGTCGTAGAGGAATCCGCCGTTGCGCAGGTAGCTCGTACCGGAACGGTCCGGGTCGGAGGAGAAGAGGGCGTCCATGTCCCAGCCCCGGTCGGCCGGGAACGCGGAGATCGCGTCGCCGCCCGCCGTGACGAACTCCCACAGCTCCTCGGGTGAGCCGATGCCACCGGGGAACCGGCATGCCATGCCGACGACGGCGACGGGCTCGTGCTCGGTCTCCTCAAGCTCCCGTACCCGCCGACGTGCCAGCCGCAGATCCGCCGTGGCGCGCTTCAGGTAGTCGCGTAGCTTCTGCTCGGCGGTCACTTCGGTGGTCACTGGAGTCAGCTCCTCTTTCACGTCTCGCGGAAAGCAGTCAAAGCAGTTGGAGGGGTCAGAGCAGTTCAGGAAAGGCCGAGATCGCTGTCGAGGAGTTCGAACAGCTCCTCGTCGCTGGCGAGCGAGAGGTCGTCGCCGTCGCCGTCCTCTGTGGCGCCGGTGCCGGCTCCGACGGTCCACGTCGAGAGGAAGGCGTACATCCGGGTGGCGATGGCGCCGCGCTGCTCGGCGTCCGCCGGGATGCGGCGCAGCAGCGTCTCCAGTCGTTCGACTTCCGCCAGTGGGTCGTCGGCGGCCCGGTCGGCGCCGCTCCTGACGTCGCTCGCTCCGCCGGCGGTCGCGCTCATCAGGTGCTCGGTCAGGGCGTCCAGCGTCGGATGGTCGAAGATCATCGTCGCCGCGAGCCGGACGCCGGTGGCCGTGCCGAGGCGGTTGCGGAGTTCCACCGCCGTGAGCGAGTCGAAGCCGAGTTCCTTGAAGGTCCGCTCCCCCGCCGGCTGCCCGGCGGTGCCGTGGCCGAGCACGGTCGCCGCGTGGGTCTTCACCAGCCGGGTCAGGACGCGGCGCCGTTCGGCGTCCGGGAGCGTGGCCAGTTCCTCGGCCGGGGAACGCCGCTCGCCGAAGCCGCCGGGGTGAGCGCCCACGGGATGGCCGGCGCCGGTGGCCGTGGCGGCGCGCCGGGCTGGCGTACGGGCCAGGGCGGTACGGGTCAGGGCGGTGCGGGCCAGGGCCAGGTCGCGCAGCAGCCCGAGGTCGGCTCCGGCCGCCGCGCGGGCCCGCAGGGCCGCGGCGCTGAGCCGCACCGGGGCGAGGGCCGCCTCCGGGCGTCGCAGGGCCGCGTCGAGGAGTGCCATGCCCTCGTCGTCGGCGAGGGGCGCCAGCCCGGTGGTACGGGTCATGCGCGCCACGTCGGCGTCGTCGAGGTGCCCGGTCATTCCCCCACGCCGCTCCCAGAAACCCCAGGCCAGCGACAGTCCGGGCAGGCCGAGGTACTGCCGGTGGGCGGCGAGGGCGTCCAAGGCGGCGTTGGCGGCGGCGTAGTTGGCCTGCCCCGGGGCGCCGAGCACGCCCATGGCCGATGAGAACAGCACGAAGGCGGCCAGGTCGAGGCCGGCGGTCAGCTCGTGCAGATGCCAGGCGGCCTCGGCCTTCGGCCGCATGACGGTACGCAGCCGGGTCCCGTCCTGCGAGGCGATCACCCCGTCGTCCAGCACGCCGGCCGTGTGCACGACAGCGGTGAGCGGGTGGTCGGCCGGTACGGAGGCGATCACCTCGGCCAGTGCCGCCCGGTCCGCCGTGTCGCAGGCCACGATCCGTACGTCGGCGCCCAGTTCGGCCAGCTCCGCCGCCAGCCGCTGCGCGCCGGGGGCCTGCGGGCCGCGCCGGGAGAGCAGCAGCAGGCGCCGTACGCCGTGGCCGGTGACCAGGTGCCGGGCGACGAGCGCGCCCAGGCCGCCGGTGCCGCCGGTCACCAAGGCCGTGCCCTGCGGATCCAGCGGGCGGGGCACGGTCAGCACGACCTTGCCGACATGCCGGGCCTGGCTCACGTATCGGAACGCGTCCCGGATCCGGCGGACGTCCCAGGCCTGTACCGGCAGCGGCTCCAGCACTCCTGCGGCGAACAGCGCCGACACCTCGCCCAGCAGCTCGCCCAGCCGCTCGGGGCCCGCTTCGAAGAGGTCGAACGCCCGGTAGTTCACGCCGAGTTCGGCCCCGTCGCGGATGTCGGTCTTGCCCATCTCCACGAACCGGCCACCGGGCGACAGCAGTCGCAGTGAGGCGTCCACGAACTCCCCGGCCAGGGAGTTGAGTACGACGTCCACGCCGGGGAACTTCTCGGCGAAGCCGGTGTCACGGGAGGACGCGATGTGGTCGTCGTCCAGCCCGAGACCGCGCAGTACGTCCCACTTGCCGGGGCTCGCGGTCGCGTACACCTCGGCCCCCAGGTGCCGGGCCAACTGGATGGCGGCCATGCCCACGCCACCGGCGCCCGCGTGCACCAGCACCCTCTCCCCCGCCTGGAGCCCCGCCAGGTCCTGCCAGGCGTACCAGGCGGTCAGGAACACGATCGGGACCGATGCCGCCCGTGCGAACGACCAGTCCTCGGGGACGCGTGCCAGCAGCCGTGCGTCCGTGACCGCCAGCGGCGCCAGGCCGCCGCCGCCCGGCACGACGCCGAACACCCGGTCTCCGACGGCCAGTTCGCCGCAGTCCCCGGGGCCGAGCGCGGTCACCACGCCGGCGCACTCACTGCCCAGCCGCACTCCGGGGTCCGGGTACATGCCCAACGCGATGAGCACATCGCGGAAGTTGACCCCGGCCGCGCGTACGGCCACCCGCACCTGGCCGGGGCCGAGCGGCTCCAGCACGTCCGGGGCGGGTTCGGCGCCGAGGCTCTCCAGGGTGCCGCCGGAACCGGGCGTCACCCGCCACGGCTTCCCGTCGGCGAGGTCCCAGGGGACGGTGTCGAGGTCCGAGGGGGCGGTGGCGTCGACCGATGTCAGCCGCGGCGCCAGCGCCACGCCCTCGCGCAGACAGGCCTGCGGCGCGGCCACGAGTACGAGCCCGGCCCGAGAGGAGTCCACCGGGCCCGTCGGGTACACCGAGCCCGCCGGGTCCAGGTCCAGGAGGCACAGCCGGTCCGGATGCTCCGACTGCGCCGACCGCACCAGGCCCCAGACCGCCGCCGCCACGGGATCGGCCGGACCGTCCCCGCCGTCCCGGGCCACGGCGCCACGCGTCACGACCGTCAGCCGCAACTCGGCGAACCGCTCGTCGGCCAGCCACGCCTGCACCAGTTCGAGCACGCGCAGCACCTCGCCGTGCAGCCGCTCCGTTACCGCGCCCGGCTCCGGTACCGCGCCCGGCTCCGGCAACGGCGCGCAGACCACGACGGCATGCCCCGGCCCGACCTCGCCGGCCGCCACCGCTTCGGCCAGGGCGGCCGGCTCCGGGTAACCGGTGACCTCGCTGCCACCGCGCCCCAGCATCCCGGCCAGCCCGAAGGGGTCAGGACCGAGCAGCGCGCAGGCCCCGGGCCCGGCCGCTTCGGCGGGCACCCACTCGGTGACGTAGAGCGCCTGCTCGGCGGATCCGGGCTCGGCGAGGGTGTCCGCGGCGGCGGCCAGCGCTTCGGCCGCCACCGGGCGCAGCGCCAGCGCCCGCACTTCCACGACCGGCTCGCCGTCGGCGTCGACGGCCAGCAGCGACACCGTGTCGGCGCCGGTGCCGGTCGGCCGCAGCCGTACGCGCAGTTCGTCGGCGCCGGTCGCCGAGACGGTGACGCCGGACCAGCTGAACGGGAGCAGCAGTCCGTCGCCCTTGGTCAGCCCGGTCCGTTCGCCGAGGAGGACCGCGTGCAGCGCCGCGTCCAGCAGCGCGGGATGCAGGGCGTAACGTGCGGCCTGGTCGCACTCCTGCTCCGGCAGGGCCACGGCGGCGTACACCTCGTCGCCGTGCCGCCAGACGGCGCGCAGCCCCTGGAACACCGGCCCGTAGTCGTAGCCGCGCGCGGCCAAGTCCTCGTACAGGGAGGCGAGTTCGAGTGGCTCGGACCCCTCGGGCGGCCATACGTCAGGCGACCATACGTCGAGCGGCCGCGCCTCGCCGGGCGCGCTCGGGTCGCCGCCCTCGGCCAGTACGGCGCCGGCGTGCCGGGTCCACCGCGCCGGGGTGTCCGCGTCGGCGGGGCAGGCGTGGATCTCCAGCTCGCGCCGGCCGGTGTCGTCGCGTGGGCCGACCCGCACCTGAAGGCGTACGGCGCCGTTCCTCGGCACCGTCAGCGGCGCCTCCAGGGTCAGCTCCTCCACCCGCTCGCAGCCCAGCCGCTGCCCGGCGTGCACGGCCGCCTCCAGCAGCGCGGTCCCAGGGACGACCACCGTGCCCAGCACCGCGTGATCGGCGAGCCACGACTGTGCCGTCGGCGCGATCCTCCGCGTGAACACGGCACCGCCGTCGGCGAGTTCGGTCGGATCACCCAGGAGCGGATGCCCGACGCCACCGGCCGGCCGCAGCCAGTAACGCTGCCGCTGGAAGGCGTACGTCGGCAGATCGCCGCGTCCCGCCCCGGCGGGCATGACGGTCCGCCAGTCGACGTCGGCACCGTGCACGAACGCCTCCGCCACCGAGGTCAGCAGCCGTTCGGCTCCGCCCTGGTCGCGGCGCAGGGTGCCCAGCGCGACGGCGGTGGCCGGGCCCTGATCCAGGGTGTCCTGTATGGCGCCGAGCAGCACGGGATGCGGGCTGACCTCGACGAACAGCCGGTGCCCGGCGGCGGCCAACTCGCCCACCGCGTCAGCCAGGCGCACGCGGTGTCGCAGGTTGCCGTACCAGTAACCGCCGTCCAGCTCACCGGACTTGACCCACTCACCGGTGTACGTCGACAGCATCGGCGCAGTCGGCCGCCGCGACACCACCGCACCGAGCTCCGCCAGCAGTTCCGACTCCAGCGCCTCGACCATCACCGAATGCGAGGCGTAATCCACCGCGACCCGCTTCGCCTGAACCCCCTCCACCTCACACCGCTCCACGAACGCGTCCAACTCGCCCACGGGCCCCGACACCACAACGGACCCCGGCCCATTGACCGCCGCGATCCCCACACCGTCCGGCAGCAACGGCTCCACCTCCTCGGCAGAGGCGAAGACGGACACCATCCCGCCAGTACCCGCCAGCCGCGTGATCGCACGCGACCGCACCGCCACCACCCGCGCCGCATCCTCCAACGACAACGCACCCGCCACACACGCCGCCGCGATCTCACCCTGCGAATGACCCACCACCGCAACCGGCACCACACCCACCGACCGCCACACCGCAGCCAACGACACCATCACAGCCCACAACACCGGCTGCACCACATCAACCCGCGCCAACTCAGCTCCGTCACCGGCAAGCACACCAGTCAACGACCAGTCCACCCACGGCGACAACGCCGCCTCACACTCCGCAACCGACGCCGCGAACACCGGCGACACGGCCAGCAGTTCACGCCCCATCCCCACCCACTGCGCCCCCTGACCCGGGAACACAAACACCACACCGGAGCCCACAACCGACCCCGCGACAACCCCCAAAGCCTCCGCACCGGACGCCAATGCCTCAGCCCTAGAGGTCAGTTCAGCCAGACCCCGGCCCAACACCACCGCACGATCGGCGAACACAGCCCGACCCGCCGCCAACGCGTAAGCCACTCCAGGGAGTTCCATCTCACTCACACCACCCGCGTACTCCACCAACCGCTCCGCCTGCGCCGCCAACGCCCCGGCCCCCCGCCCCGACACCACCCACGGCACAACCCCGTCCAACGCCACCACCGGCACCGGCAACTCCACCGCAGCCTCAACCGGCTCAACCACCACCGCCTCCGCCTCCGCCTCCGCCTGCTCCAGAATCACGTGCGCATTGGTCCCACTGATCCCGAACGACGACACACCCGCCCGCCGAACCCGACCCGCATCCGGCCACACCACCGCCTCCCGCACCACCTCCACCCCACCCGACGACCAATCCACGAACGACGACGGCTCATCCACATGCAACGACGCCGGCAACACACCATGCCGCAGACCCATGACCATCTTGATCACACCGGCCACACCCGCAGCCGCCTGCGTATGCCCGATGTTCGACTTCACCGACCCCAGCAGCAACGGGCGTCCGTCGCCGCGCTGCCCGTACGTCGCCAGCAGCGCCTCCGCCTCGATCGGGTCGCCCAACGCGGTACCCGTGCCGTGCGCTTCCACCGCGTCCACGTCGGCTGCCGTCAGGCCCGCGTTGGACAGGGCCTCCGAGATGACGCGCTGCTGCGAAGGGCCGTTGGGCGCGGTCAGGCCGTTGGACGCGCCGTCCTGGTTGACGGCCGAGCCCCGCACCACCGCCAGCACCTCGTGACCGTTGCGCCGGGCGTCGCTCAGCCGCTCCACGAGCAGCAGGCCGACGCCCTCGCCCCAGCCCGTGCCGTCCGCGCCCGCCGCGAACGCCTTGCAGCGGCCGTCCGACGACAGTCCGCCCTGGCGGCTGAACTCCACGAACAGGCCGGGGCTGGAGAGCACGGTCGCGCCGCCGGCCAACGCCATGTCGCACTCCCCGGAGCGCAGCGACTGGACGGCCAGGTGCAGGGCCACCAGCGACGACGAGCACGCGGTGTCCACCGTCACGGCGGGGCCTTCGAGGCCCAGGGTGTAGGCGACGCGTCCGGACGCGAGGCTGACGGAGGTCCCGGTGAGGACGTATCCGTCGGCTCCGCTGCCGGGCTCGTCCATGCGCGGCCCGTAGTCCTGCGCCATCGCGCCGACGAACACGCCCGTACGGCTGCCGCGCAGGCCGCGCGGATCCAGCCCGGCCCGTTCGAACGCCTCCCACGAGGTCTCCAGCAGCAACCGCTGCTGCGGGTCCATGGCGATGGCCTCGCGGGGCGAGATGCCGAAGAACTCGGCGTCGAAGTCCGCCGCCCCGGTGAGGAAGCCGCCCTGCGCGGTGGCGGATGCGGGCGTACCGTCGGGGCCGGGCGCGAACAGGGCGGCGAGGTCCCAGCCACGGTCGTCGGGGAAGTCGCCGACCGCGTCCCGCCCGGCGAGCACCAGGTCCCAGAGCTCCTCGGGCGAGCCGACCCCTCCCGCGTACCGGCAGCTCATCCCGACGATCGCGATCGCGTCCCGCGAGTCCGGCGCGGCGTCGGGCACGGCATCCCCGAGGGCCCCGGGTTTCCCGCCGGTGAGCAGTTCCCGCAGCCTGTGGGCGAGGGCCCTGGGCGTCGGATGGTCGAAGACCGCGCTGGTCCGCAGGCCCGCGCCGGTGGCCGCGTTGAGGTCGCCGCGCAGCCGGACGCTGAGCTGGGAGTCGAACCCGAGGTCACGGAAGGACAGTTCGGGATCGACGTCGTCCGGCGAGGCGTGTCCGAGCAGCGCAGCGGCATGCGTCTGGACGGTACGCGCCAGGAACCGTTCGGCCTCGGACGCGCTCATCGCCGCGAGCCCGGCGAGCCCGGCGAGCCCGGCAGGCCCGTTCGCCGCCGCGTCGACACCAGACGCGATGGCCTCGGCGCGCGGGGAAGCCACCGCCGCCCCCGCCACGTCCTCCGCTGCCGTCTCCGCCGCCGCGTCGGGCCAGTGCCGGCGCCGCTGGAAGGCGTAGGTCGGCAGGTCCACCCGGGCGGCGTCGGTGCCGGCGTACAGCGCGTCCCATCCGATCTGCGCGCCGTGAACGAAGGCTTCGGCCAGGGAGTCGAGGAACCGTGCGGGACCGCCGTCGTCCCGGCGCAGTGTGCCCAGGACGACGCCGCCGTTCTCGGCTTCCAGCGTGGCCTGGATGCCGGCGGTGAGCACGGGGTGGGGGCCGACCTCGATGAACAGCCGGTGTCCGGCCCTGGCGAGTGTCTGGACGGCGGTGTGCAGCCGCACGGGACGCCGCAGGTTCTCGTACCAGTACCGCCCGTCCAGTTCGCCCGGGCGGACCCATTCCGTGGTGGCGGTGGACAGCATCGGCACCGTGGGCGCGAGCGGGGTCACGGGCGCGAGCAGGTCGCGCAGGGCGGGCTCCAGCGGCTCCACCAGCGGGGAGTGCGAGGCGTAGTCGACGGCGACCCGGCGGTGGCGGACGCCGCGCCGGTCGCAGTCGGCGGCGCAGTGTTCCAGGAGGTCGGTGGGGCCGGACAGCACCATGGCGTCGGGGCCGTTGAGCACGGCGAGCGCGACCCGGCCGCCGTGGGGGGCGGCGATGTCCTCGGCGGTGCGCTGGTCGCAGACGAGCGACAGCATGCCGCCGCCGGTTCCGGCCACCGCGCGCAGTGCCCTGGCGCGCAGCGCCGCCGTCCGGGCGCCGTCCTCCAGGGTCAGGGCGCCGGAGACGACGGCGGCCGCGATCTCGCCCTGCGAGTGGCCGATGACGGCCGCCGGCTCCACCCCGGCGGCCCGCCACAGCTCCGCCAGCGAGACCATCACGGCCCACAGCACCGGCTGGAGGACGTCCAGCCGGTTCAGTTCGCCGTCGTCGCCGTGCGTCAGGACATCGGTGAGCGACCAGTCGACGTGCGGGGCGAGCGCGGTCTCGCAGCGCGCGATCCACCGGGCGAACACCGGTGTCGTACGGAGCAGTTCGCGCCCCATGCCCACCCACTGCTGCCCCTGTCCCGGGAACACCATGACCGGCCGGGCGTCCAGTGCCCGTCCGCGCTGAAGTCCCGGCGCCGGCTGCCCGCCGGCCAGGGCGTCCAGGCCCCGCAGCAGTTCCTCGCGCCCGGTGCCGGTGACGGCTGCCCGGTGGTCGAGGGCCTGGCGGGTGGTGGCCAGTGAGAAGGCGACGTCGGCCGGGTCGAGGCCGGGGGCGGCGCGCAGTGCGGCGGCGAGCCGGGCGGCCTGGCCGCGCAGCGCGGGCTCGGTGCGCGCGGTGACGGGCCACAGTCCGGCCGCGCCGAGCAGCGGGGCGCCGGGGGCCACGTCCGGCGGGGACGCCTGCGCCCCCTGCGCCCCCTGTGCCCCCTGTGCCCCCTGTGCAGCCTGCGCCGTGCCTTCGCCGAGGACGACATGGCAGTTGGTGCCGCCGATCCCGAACGAGCTGACGCCCGCGAGGAGCGGCTGTCCCTGCGGCCAGGGGCCGAGTTCCCGCTGCATCCGCAGGCCCAGCCGGTCGAAGGCGATGGCGGGGTTGGGGGTGCGGAAGTGCAGGCTGGCCGGCAACTGCCGGTGTTTCAGGCTGAGCAGGGTCTTGAGCAGCCCGGCGATTCCGGCCGCGCCTTCGAGGTGGCCGATGTTGGTCTTGACCGAGCCGACCCGCAGCGGGTCGCCGGCCGGTCGTCCGTCGCCGAGCGCGGCGCCGAGGGCGGTGGCCTCGACGGGGTCGCCCTTGGGGGTGCCGGTGCCGTGCAGTTCGACGTAGCGCACGGCGTCGGGGCGGACCCGGGCGTCCTGGCAGGCGGCGCGGATGACGGCGGCCTGGGCCTCGGGGTCGGGAGCGGTCAGGGTCTCGCCGCCGCCGTCGTTGTTGACGGCGCTGCCGAGGACCACACCGTGGATCCGGTCGCCGTCGGCGAGCGCGTCGGAGAGGCGCTTGAGGACGACGAGCCCGCCGCCCTCGCCGCGTACGAATCCGTTGGCGCGGGCGTCGAAGGTGTGGCAGCGGCCGTCCGGTGACAGGACGTCGGCGCGGGCGGCCCGCAGGGCGCTGTCCGGGGCGAGGTTGAGGTGGACGCCTCCGGCGAGCGCGATCCGGCTCTCGCCGCGGCGCAGGCTCTGGCAGGCCAGGTGCACGGCCACCAGGGACGAGGACTGTCCCGTGTCGACGGTGAGGCTGGGGCCGCGCAGTCCCAGGGCGTAGGAGACGCGGCCGGCGAGGATGCCCCGGGCGAGCCCGGTGAAGGCGTACCGGTCGGGGACGCGGCCCCGGTGCAGCGCCGCGTAGTCGTCGGCGATCGCGCCGAGGAAGACGCCGGTGGCGGTGTGCCGGACGGTGTCGGCGGGCAGTCCGGCGTCCTCCAGGGCCTCCCAGCCCAGTTCGAGGACGAGCCGCTGCTGCGGGTCCATGGCCGCCGCCTCGCGCGGGGAGATCCGGAAGAAGCCCTCGTCGAAGGAGTCGACCTGGTCGAGGTAGCCGCCGAAGGGCGGACAGGCGTCTGGCAGCGGGCGGTCGGCGGGGGGCGCGGTGACGGCGTCGGCGCCGTCGCGCAGCAGTGCCCAGAACTCCTCGGGGCCCGCCGCGCCGGGCAGCCGGCACGACATTCCGATGACGGCCAGGGATTCGTCGTGCGCGAGGCCCTCTTGCGCGAAGTCCGCCTGCACAGAGCCCGCGTGCGCGAAGCCCGCCTGCACAGAGCCGGCCTGCGCGGAGTCGTGCGCGGAGTCCGAGGGACCGGCGCTGGATTGAGTGTTCATGTGTCCTTCCGGTCCCGGTCCCCAGCCGGTCCGCCGACCGCGCGCCCGCCGTGCTGCGCCGGCGACCGCGCGTCGCACACTGCCGTGGTCCGGCGTCCGTTCCGGTGTGGTTGGCCTCTCGGCCCGGCCCACCGTAGGTTCCGCCGATCGGGGGACGACACCCCTAGCGGGCCCCGCATGCCCCAAGGGTGGTCCGTGGCCCCTAACAGCAGGTCGCGGGCGACGCCGTGCGGCTGGGGCCGGTAGGGGTTCGGGGCCGGAAGACAGCGGCCCGCGCAGGGTTTACCGGGTCGGTGGCGGTCTGCGTACACTCTGGCCACTTCGTACCCCTGAGGACAGCGGGGCACGAAGACATCCGAGGCACCGTAAGCCACTCCGTGAACGCCGGATTCGTGTTGTCCGGTCCGGGCCGGTGCGTGGACGGTGTCTCCCATTCCCAGGAGACGCGCATGTCGTCCGAGCACAGCCCAGACCTGTACCAGCGCCCGGTGGCGGCGGTGGACTGGTGGTTCCTGGCTTCTCCCCGCAAGCAGTACCCCGTCGTCCAACTGGCCGTCGAGGGCGTCGGCCTGCTGTCGCACGGCGACCTGTCCGACGCGGTCGCCGAGGCGTCCCGGGCCTGCCCCGGCACCCGGCTGGTCTACCGCAAGGGAATGTGGCGGGACAGCGGCCGGGCCCCCGCGGTGATCGTCGGCGACGGGACGGCGTACGACCGTGTCCGGTTCGACTCACCGCTGCTGCGGCGGCAGTTGCGGCCCGGGGCGGGCGGCGCCACCTGTGAGGTGCTGCTGCTGACCGGCGAGCGGGACACCGTGGTGTTCCGGGGCTTCCACGGCAGCATCGACGGCCGGGGCCTGCTGCTCTGGGCGACCGAGGTCTTCCACGCGCTGGCCGGTGTGCCGCTGGTCGGGGCCGACGACCGGCTGGGCGAGGACGACCTCATGGCGAAGCTGGCCGGCGAACTGCCCGAAGGCCTGCCGCCGGTCGCCGCCGCGCCGGTGCTCCAGTGGCCGTCGCCGCTGGGCCGGCTCGGCAAGGGGCGGCGCGAGCCGATGTGGCGAAGACGCACGGTCGACGGCAGCCACCCGGGCATGACGGCCAAGCTTGCCCTCGCCCTGTCGGACGCCGGTCCCGGGCCGGACGAGCAGGACCCGGCGCTCAAGGGGTACTTCATGGTGCCGGTCGACGGCCGCCGGCACGTGCCCGGTATCCGTTCCACCTCGTCGGTGACGATGAGCGCCGCCCTGGAGGTACGGGACGGCGACCACTGGGAGGACGTGGGGGCCCGGCTGCTGACCGCGCTGAGCGAGCGGCAGGAACTGGCCTCCCGCACCGACCCGGCTCTGCGCAAGCTGCCGCGCTGGCTGGTGGGCCTGCTGGAGCGCGGCGCGGATGCCAAGACCACCGACCAGGGGCTGTACGGCTCCACCGCCATCCTCTCCGACCTGGGTGCCGTCGACCTCGCGGACTTCTCCCCGCCCGGCTTCACCGCGACCTCGGTCTACCTGCTGGCCTCGCCCGGACCGGTGGCGCCCCCGGAGGTCGACGTGGTGACCGCCGACGGCCGTACCGAGATCACCGTCGGCTGGTGGGACAACCCGGGGGCGGGCGAGCGCGCCGAGGCCCTGCTCGACCGTATCGAGGAGGCCCTGTCACCCCGGGCCCACCGTGAGTGGTCCGGCAACATGACACAGCGTCCGGTGCCGATCGGCCCCTCGGTGGTGCGGCTCCTGCGCGAGCAGGCCGAGCGCACCCCGGACCGGGTCGCCCTCAGCGGCTCCGCCGGCGATGTGACGTACGCCGAGCTCAGCCGCCGGGCCGATGTGATCGCGGCGGAGCTGAGCCGCCGTGGGATCGGCCGGGGCAGTGTGGTCGGCCTGCTGGCGGACCGGTCCGCGGCGATGATGGCCGGGCTGTGGGGGGTGCTGCGGGCGGGCGCCGCCTATCTGCCGATGGACGCCGAGCACCCGGACGCCCGGCTGTCGGGCCTGCTCACCGACGCGACCGCCAAGCTCTGCCTGGTCCAACGGCCCTACCAGGAACGGCAGTGGTGCCCGCCGGGCTGCGAACCGCTCGTCCTGGAGGAGCTGTTGGAGTCCGCGGACCCCGAGGCACCCGCGTTCCGGGACGCCGAGGTGCGGCCGGACGATCTGGCGTACGTCATCTACACCTCCGGCTCGACCGGCAAGCCCAAGGGTGTGCAGATCGAGCACGGCGCCCTGTTGAACTACGTGGGCTGGGCCACCCGCGAGTTCGAGATCGACGCCGACAGCCGGCTGCCGCTGATCACCTCGCCGTCCTTCGACGTCACCGGCACCTCGGTCTACCTGCCGCTGCTGGTCGGCGGCACGGTGGTGCTCATGCGCGACAAGCCCAACCACCTGTCGTTGCGGCAGCTGTTGGAGGAGTCCGGGGCGAATGCGCTGTCGCTGACCCCGGCGCATCTGGACCTGATCGGCCGTCTGGAGCTGTCGCCGGCCGGTTTCCGTACCGTGGTGGTCGTCGGCGAGCAGTTGCGGGTGCCGGTGGCGGCCCGCGCCCAGGAGATGTTCGGGCCCGACTGCCGGATCATCAACCTGTACGGGCCGACCGAGGCCACCATCGGCCTGACGGTGCACACCTACGATCCGGAGCGGGACGCGGACGCCGTGGCGGTGCCGATCGGGCTGCCGACGGACAACAACACCGTGTTCCTGCTGGACCAGGACCGGCGGTTCGTCGCGCCCGGCGAGGTGGGTGAAATGTACCTGGGCGGTGCCCAGTTGGCCCGTGGCTACCTGGGCCGCCCGGACCTGGACCGCGAGCGGTTCGTCCGGCTGGCCGACGGCAGCCGGACGTACCGTACGGGCGACCTGGCCCGGGTGTCGGCGGGCGGCGTGCTGGAGTTCGTCGGCCGGATCGACGACCAGGTGAAGATCTCCGGCCACCGCGTCGAGCCCGCCGAGGCGGCCCGCGCGCTGGAGGAACACCCCGCCGTGGCACGGGCCGTGGTCGTCGCCAGGGCCCTGCCGGGCGGGCCCGGCAAGTCGCTCGCCGGGTACGTGGTGACCCAAACTCCGGTCGGCGGGGACGAGTTGCGGGAGTTCCTGGTGCGGCGGCTGCCGGACTACCTGGTGCCGGCCACCCTGACCGTGCTGCCCGAACTGCCGCTGACCGTCGCCGGCAAGATCGACGTACGCGCGCTGCCGGACCCGCACGCCGAAGGCGGAGACGCCGCCGCCGGGCAGGCCGGGCCCGACGCGCCCGTGCTGGACCTCGTGGAGTCGGCGATCGCCGACATCTGGGCGCTCGCCCTGGGGGTGGACCGCTCCCGGCTGACTCCCGCCCAGAACTTCCACCGCCTCGGCGGCGACTCGCTGACCCTCTACGCCGTGCTCGCACAGGTGTGCCGGGACGTCGTCGAGCCCGGCCGCGAGAAGACGTTCATGGCCTGTCTGCCGGAGATTCTGCGGGAGCCCACGCTGGAGCACGTCGCAGCCCTCGTACGCGCGACCGCCCAGGACTGATCCGACGGGCCGCCAGGCAGGTGATGTGCCTGCCGCAGCCGAGGGGGGCAGCGCCTCGCGGCGTTGCCCCCCTCGGTTGATCCGTGCCGCTCAGCTTCCGGTCGGGGCCATCACCAGGGACGGCAGGTCCGAGCGTCTGGTCACGTTCAGCTTGCGGTACGTCTTGGTCAGATGCTGCTCCACCGTACTGACCGAGATGTACAGCCGGTTGGAGATCTCCCGGTTCGTGTAACCGAGTGCCGCCATCTCCGCCACCCGCCGTTCCGCGTCGCTCAGCAGCAGCTCCGCCTCCGTCGGCGCGGCCTGCAACTGCACGAGCTCGGCCGCCTCGGTCGGCTCGGCGGATTCGGACGGCACCGGATCCAGTGCCAGCGCGTCCACGAGCGGCTCGGCGTGGCACTCGCGGGCTATGTTCCACGCCCGGCGGCCCACCATCCGGGCCCGGCGCAGCTCGCCGAGCGTGTGGTGGGTCTCGGTCAACTGCACGAGGGTGCGCAGCAGTTCGTACCGGTCGCCGCTGCCCTGCAGAAGGTCGGCGGACTGCCGCAGCATCTCCGACCGGCGCCGCAGGTCGGACATCGACGCGAGTACCCGCAGCGCGCTGCCCGCGGCCCGCGGCGCGTGGCTGCCGGCCTGCGCCAACTGCTCCTCGGCGAGTTTGCGGGCCCGGCCGTGCTCGCCCATCTCCAGCAGCACGGCCGCCGCTTCGGCCCGCCACGGGACCAGGCTGGGAACGTCCATGTTCCACCGCACCATCAGCTCCCCGCAGTTCTCGAAGTCGGCCAGCGCCGAGCCCAGATGCCCGGTCGCCAGACTGACCCGGCCCCGGGCCTGAAGGTACGTCAGGCCGAACCGGCTCTGTGAGACGCCGGGCGGCAGCGGCATGTTCAGCTGGGCCAACGCCTCGCGGTGCCGGCCCATCGAGGTCAGCGCGAGCACCATGGTCGACCGGACGGCGGCCAGCGAGACACCCCAACTCGCGGTCGGTACGGCCCGCATCGCCTCCTGCGCCTGCTCGACCGCCTCCAGCAGCGAGCCCTGACGCAGGCTGATCTCGGCCCGCACCGCCGACAGGAGGGCGTACCGCCACCTCGACTCGCCCTCCGCGGACTGGGCCAGCAACGCGTCGCACAGTTGCGCCGCCTGCACCACGCGCTCCCCGCACAGCAGCGTCATCAGCCCGGCGAGCATGGTGCTGGTGCCCGTCTCCTGGAGCGGCGCGTTCTGCAGGATCCGCTCGGCCCGCTCCAGTGCGGGCCGGCCGCCTTCCTGGGAGATCACGGCGTTCAGCGTGCGCAAGGTGTCGAGACGGCGCTGCGAGGTCAGCGGCTGCATGACGCGATCGGCTGCCCCGTCGTCGGCGGCGGGGGCCAGGTCGGCGAGCGCCGGATAGGTGTCCCGGATTATCAGCCGCAGCTCGCACAGGGCGGACGGCGAGGGCCGGTCCGCGGCCCGGGCCGCCCCGTCCAGCCGGAGCAGCAGGTCGCGGGCGACCGCGAACCGGCCGTTCCACAGCAGCGCCTTGATCACGCCGACCGTGTCGTCGCCCGACAGGTGGCCCGCATGGCTCGCCTCGACGAGTTCGGCGAGGTACGGCGAGCAGATGCTCGGGTTGATCCGCCACTCGGCCCGCAGCAGCGCCGCCTGCAGCCGGGCCGCGGCCACCGGGTCGTCGGCGCAGCCCAGCCGCGCCAGTTTCAGGCAGGCGACCGCGTACGACAGCCGCCCCTGGGACACGCCCAGCCGCGCCGCCTCCGTCAGCACCCCCACCGCCCAGGGCGCGGTGCAGTCACTCGCGATCAGCAGTTGTTCCGCCACCTCCGACGCCGACCGGCCTTCGTGGTACGCCTGGGCCGCGGCGGCCTGGTGCAGCCTGACCCGTTCCGTCGGATCCATGCCCAGCAGCACCGCCCCGGCCGCCGCCGGGTGGCGGAAGCCGTCGCCGTCGATCAGTCCGGCGGTCCGCAGGCCGTCGAGCAGCGCATCGGTGACGGTGGGACACATGCCCAGCAGCCTTGCGACACCCTCGCGACTGCGCAGCACCGCCACGCCCTGTGCCACCCGCGCCGTCTGCGGATCGCTGCGCCGCAGATACTCCAGCACCGCCTGCCCGTAGGCGTCCGCCGAGCCGAACAGCTCGTCGTTGCCGGGAGCGGGGCGTGTTCGCCGTACGGCGAGGTAGTCGCCGATCAGGGCCTCCGCGAGCAGCGGGTTGCCGTTGCTCAGTTGGTGGCAGCGCTCCGCCAGTGCTCCGGGAGCCTCGCGGCCCAGGTGCCGGGCGGCCAGCCGGGCCACCCCGTCGGGTGTCAGCGGATGCAGGGCCAGTCCGTGGCAGTGCGGCTGGCGCAGCAGCTCGGCCGCGCATTCCTGGTTGTGATGCGGTGACTGTTCGGAGTACGAGAACACCGTCGCGATGCGCGCTCCGCGGATGCGCCGGGCGAAGTAGGACAGGATCGACTGCGACGCGACGTCCGTCAGATGGATGTCGTCCACGATCAGCGCCAGTGGCTGCTGCTCGGACAGTTCCAGCAGGATCGCGCTCATCGCGTGCGCGGTGAGGGTGTCGAGCCCGGTGTCCGGCTCCGGTACGACGGCCAGCAGGCGGTCCGCCTCCCGGCGGGCGGCCGGCGACAGCGGCGCGTGCAGCAGCAGTTGGCTCATGACGCCCATGGGGACCTGCCGCTCCGCCACGCAGGCGATCGCGGTCAACGCGAGCGTGCCGCGGTTGATGGCCGCCTGCGCGAAGACGTCCAGCAGCACGCTCTTGCCGGTGGCCACGACGCCGCTGACCAAGGCCGACTTGCCACTGCCCTCGATGGCCTCGTCCAGCAGACTTGTGAGGAAGCCGAGTTCGTCTTCGCGTTCGGCCAGAACCATTTCTCTGATACCTCTTCCCCCGCGAAATGAGTGCACCGAACACCGGTCGATGGACCGGTGAAGGTGTGCGGGACCTCAAACGGACAGCTGATTGCTATCGCGACAGCTGCAGGAGCGGACAGTTGGTCAATTCACCCGGCTCCGGCTCGATCAAGCTAACGACGGCCGTGGTCGCTGCACAAGGAGCATTGTGGAGTCTTGACCATCCGGCCATCTCGAAGCCGGATTGGATATCGAAAGGCGTAGTGGACGGGCCCTGATTCAGGAGCGAGGAGTCCGGGTTGCCATCAATTGGTGGGATGTGAAAGTTTCATATCCCCCTCACAAGGCACCCGTGTACGGCTGCGTGCCATCAATGTGCGAAGCTGTCCACGGATGGCGCGAACGCCCCTCCACAGCAAAGACAGTTGTGGCGGGAGCCGTGGCGTCACCAGGTGGGCATGGCGGTCATTCATCGCCTCTACACTTTCCCTGCCGACATGTGTGCGTTATGTGTACGCGAACGTCTTCCGGCGGTCCGACGCGTTGGAATGCCAATCCGGAAAGAACTCGGGGTATCCCGCAAAGCCGCTGCGATGCATTTCCAAGTCCGGTGAGACGGCCGTCACATCTTGAGGTTTGTGGCGCGGGTAATTCGGTTACTCCATGGCGGAGTACGCGGGAGTGCACGGTGAACGCGTCGAACCATTCGCAGCAGGTCGCACCGCAGGAACACCGCAGGGGCCAGGTCGCTGTCGCCGGCCACCTCTCGGGCCGTCACGGCCGCCACGCCCCTCACGGCCGCCTCAGCGGGCTTCGGGGGCCTTCAGGGTCGAGCGGTGCGCGGGCACGCCGGGTCCCCGGTAGGTGAGCTGCGGAAAGGTGACACTCCCCCACCGAAGTGTCACCTTCCTGTGCGGACCACCCCAGGGGGCAGGCACCGCCCAGGGGGCAGGCACCGCCCAGGGGGCAGGCACCGGTGGTGCTCCGACTCGGCGCCGGCACAGCAAAACGGTGCCGGTGTCGGCGCTGAGGCCGAGACCGACACCGGAAGCGGTGGGAAGACCAGGCGAGCCGCCGCCCCGTGAGGCGGCCGCGCGTCAAGACCTGGTGCAGTCCTGCCCGTTGAGGGTGAAGTCGTACGGGGCGGTGTTCTTGTCATGCCAGGAGGCGAGGAAGCCGAAGCTGAGGGTGCCGTGCGCCGCGACGGACCTGTTGTAGTCGGCGGCGGTCGCGGTGACCCGGGAGCCGCTCTGGGCGAGGCTCGCGTCCCACATCTGGTCGACCCTCTGGCCGTCACGGAAGGACCAGGCCACCCGCCAGACGTCGAGCGCGTCGGCCGTGGTGACGGTGACGGTCGCCTGGAAGCCGTCCGGCCACTGGTTGACGAGGTCGTAGCGGACCTCGCAGGCCGGCGCGTCGCCGTTTCCGCTCCCGCCGTCGCCCGCGGGGGCCGAGGAGGTGCCCTGGGGTTCCGGGTCGGGCTTGCCGGTGTCCTCGTGACCCGCCGCGGACGGCGTACCGCTGGCGGACGGGGCCGGGTCGGACGAGGACGGCGCGGCGGAGGTGACGGGTCCGGGGTCGGCGGACGGCAGGACGGGGCCGGGTCCGGCCACCGGACTGCCGTCCGTGGGACCGCTCTTGGCGACGCTCCCACCGCTGTCGCCCGGCATCATCGACACCGCGAGCGCCAGCCCGGAGACGAGGACGGCGGCGACGAGCAGTGCGTTGCGCCGCACGCGCGCCTTGCTCGCGGCGGCCCGTACGGCCGCGCCCTCGGGGTCCGGCAGGTCGGGGCGGCCGGGGCCGAGGCGCACCTCGGAGGCCCGGCGGCGGCGTTCCAGGTAGGCGAGGCCGCCCCAGCCGATCACGCCCTGGACGAGGGCCGCGGGCAGCCCGCCGCCGTGCAGCCGCAGACAGGCGGCGGCCTCCGCGCACTCCACGCAGGTGGCGAGGTGCCGGGAGAGGTCGGGCGGGGTGTCGGCGGCGGGCGAACGGGTGACGGCGTCCAGGAGCCGGACGTAGCTGCGGCACTCCGCGTCCATCGGCGTGTCGAGATGGTTGCGGTGGCAGCGGTCCCGGAACAGGCCGCGGACCTGGTTCAGTTCCTCCACCGCGGCCGTCGGGTCCAGGCCCTGGCGGCGGATGACGGCGCGCAGCGGCAGCGCCTCCACCTCCGCCAGCCACAGCAGGGCGGCGTCCGGTTCCTGCATGTCACGCAGGCCGCGCAGGGCGATGGGACGGCTCAGGGGCGGTCCGACATAGCGTGCGGCCTTCTCGGAGTTCAGCCACAGGCGCAGATCGGGGTCGAGACGATGGCCGTGGCCCTGGGCCTCCCAGGCGGCCGCCGTGCTGCGTACGGCGGTCAGCAGCAGGGGGATCCGGGGCAGCCGGGACGGGCGACGGCCGGCACCTCGTGCGGTGTCGTCCTCGCCGGCGCGGGCCTCGCGTATGCCGAACGCGAACGCCTCACGAGCCAGTTGGTTCGCAGCGGTCGAGCCGGACGTGCACAGGTCGGCGTACGACAGGACGGCGTCCCAGCACTCGGAGAACAGCGCGGCCTCGGCGGAGTCCTTCGGGGTCGGCAGGTCGGGCATGGGTCTCCTGCATCCACAAGCGAGGTCAACTCACCACGACGGCAATGGAGTTGGGGGGAACCTCGCGGCAGGGGCAGAGCTTTTCACGTTTCCAACACAACTGACAAGCTTCCTGTTCAGATGTCATGTCAAGACGGCACGACAGGGCATCGGGACAGGAAAACACAGGGCGGCCGCGCCCGTGACTCCGGTCTGTAGTACGGACGCCGGCCGCCATCTGCTCAACGCCGATGCCATGAAACCAGGGGACTACACGGCCGCCCCGGTCATCTCGTCCTGAGCCGGGAGGCTGTCCATGAAGGAGCTCACGGAGAACACCGCGCGGCCGGGTCCGGGCTGGCCGTAGCCGGGCGGCGAGGCGAGCCCGAACTCGTCCATGGTGGCGCGGTAGGCCTCCAGCAGCCGGATGTGGTACTCCAGCGGCGCGCCCTGCGGGTTGGCCTTGCCGAGCGGGGTCGTGGGCTCCGGGCACCAGGTGGTGAAGCGGGGCGTGATGCCCTGCGACATGAAGAAACGCAGGCCCTCGGTGGTGGAGGCGATGGCCTCGTCGACGGTCGTGAAGCCGAAGGGCTCGGCCATCTCGACGCCCGCGACGAAGTTGGGGATGACGTTGCGCGCGCCGAAGATCTCCGCCGAGTCGAGGATCCGCTTGTGCCACTCGTCGCGGCCTACGTAGCGCTCCTTGCCCGGGCAGTACATCTTGAAGAGGTACTCGTCCCACACCTCGTAGTTGGGGTGGTAGATCTGCACCCCGTAGTCCTTGAAGCGCTGTACGTCGTCGCGGGGCAGGGCCTGGGCGACGACCTTGCCGATCCAGCGGCCCGGGAAATGCTCCTCGATGGCCTTGGCGTACATGCCGTAGAAGTCGGCCTCGTCACGGCCCTGGAGCTTCGAGGTGATGGCGCCACCGGTGAGGGTGTAGGCCGTGGAGGCCTTCGCCGTGTCGTAGCGGTCGATGATCTCCAGGGCTTCCAGGACCTCGTCGACGTCCTTCACGCCCGTGTACGGCCGCCCCGCCGCCTTGTGCTGGCGCCAGTTGTGGTTGATGTCGCAGTACTGGCACTCCTCCTTGGCGCCGAAGTACTGGCACACCCGGAAGACGGTCAGGTAGATCAGGTAGCCCCACTGGATGGTGGGGGCGACCTCCATGACGGACTTCCCGTTGGAGAGCTTGTGCCGGTAGTACTCCGGCATCGGCGGCACCCCGACGTCGGCGATGCGCGCCCCGTCGAGGTAGAGCCCGAGCAGGCCTTCGTCGTCCGCCGCGACGCGGTACGGCGAGGACGGGTTCACCCGCACCGACACGACGGTCCGCCGCAGGCCGTACGGTCCGCCGGTGAGGATGATCTCCTCCGGCGGGCGGCGCAGCGCGGCCTCGCCGAGTTCGGGCAGGGTGCCGTGGTCGAAGGAGAAGATGAAGTACGACTTCGGCTTGACCTCCCCCGATTCGTTGTCGCTGAGGGCGGAGGGGTCGAAGGCCACACCTCCGCGCAGCAGGTCCTCCTTGAAGACGGCCTCCCGCGGCACATGCGGAAACCGCTCCATCAGATCCTCGACCAGCGCGGTACGGCTGCCCATCCGTCGCTCCTCCCGGCTCAGGCCTACGAATTCCTCACGGTATGCCCCCGCCCTCCCGGCCGCCGTACCGGGGCCCCGCTCCGCGTGCCGCCGGCGGCGACTTCCCGATTCCCGATTCGTCGGGAAGGATCACCGCATGACCGAAACCGTTACGAACTGGGCCGGCAACATCACCTTCGCCGCCGGCGAGCTGCACCGCCCGCACTCCCTCGACGCTCTCCGCTCGCTCGTGGCGGGGAGCGGGCGGGTGCGGGTGCTGGGCAGCGGGCACTCGTTCAACGAGATCGCCGAGCCGGGCGTCGGCGGGGTGCTGCTGTCGCTGGGCGCCCTGGCCGGTGCGGCCGGTGAGGTCGAGGTCGACACGGCGGCGCGGACGGTGCGGGTCGGGGGCGGGGTCCGGTACGCGGAACTGGCGCGCCGGGTGCACGAGCACGGGCTCGCCCTGCCCAACATGGCCTCCTTGCCGCACATCTCGGTCGCCGGGTCGGTGGCGACCGGTACGCACGGGTCGGGCGTCGGCAACGGTCCGCTCGCCGCCGCCGTACGGGAGGTGGAGATCGTCACCGCCGACGGCTCGACCGTCGTCATCGGGCGCGGCGACCGGCGGTTCGGCGGGGCCGTCACCTCGCTGGGCGCCCTGGGCGTCGTCACGGCGCTCGTCCTCGACCTGGAGCCCAGCTACGAGGCCGAGCAGTACGTGTTCACCGAACTTCCCCTGGACGGGCTGGACTTCGAGGCCGTGGCCGGGGCGGCGTACAGCGTCAGCCTGTTCACCGACTGGGGTGCGCCGGGCTTTCGGCAGGTGTGGCTGAAGCGGCGCGCGGACGAGCCCCTCGCCGGCTTCCCCTGGGCCACGCCCGCCGTCGAGGCGCTGCATCCGGTGCCGGGGATGCCGGCGGTCAACTGCACCGAGCAGCTCGGGGTGCCGGGGCCGTGGCACGAGCGACTGCCGCACTTCCGGGCGGAGTTCACCCCGAGCAGCGGCAACGAGCTGCAGAGCGAGTATCTGCTGCCGCGCGGGCACGCCGTCGAGGCGCTGCACGCGGTCGACAAGATCCGGCAGACGGTCGCCCCCGTACTGCAGATCTGCGAAGTGCGGACCGTGGCCGCCGACGAACAGTGGCTGAGCCCCTCCCACGGGCGGGACACCGTGGCGTTCCACTTCACCTGGATCGAGGACACGGCGGCCGTGCTGCCCGTGGTGCGGGCGGTGGAAGCGGCGCTGGAGCCCTTCGAGCCGCGGCCGCACTGGGGCAAGGTGTTCGAGGTGCCGGCCGCTGTGGTGCGCGGGCGCTACCCCCGGATCGACGACTTCACGGCCCTGGCGCGGGTGCTGGATCCGGCCGGGAAGTTCACCAACGCCTTCGTGCGGGACGTCCTGGAAGGCTGACTTCCAGCCGCCGTCCGCCGACTTAATAAACCCCCTTTCCTAACCCCTTGTCGAACTGTGTGGCACCCCATAGCCTGGCGCGGCGCCGGTGCCGTCGCACTGTCGGCCTGCCCGGCACAGCCTCTTCCGGCACGGCCCGCCCGGCGCGGAAAGGGGCGGAAGGATGGCGGACGGGATGAGAGGGCACGCTCCATGAAGCGCGGCACATCACGTGACATCCGCACCGCGAACCGCTACGAGGTGCTGCGTCAGATCATCGCCGCCTCGCCCACCTCCCGGCAGGAGCTCGCGGCGGCGACCGGTCTCTCGCTCGCCACGGTCGCCACCCTCGTCGGCGAACTGCTCGACCTCCGCATGATCACGGAGGTCGGGTTCGAGGACTCGGCGGGCGGCCGCCCCCGGGGCCTCGTGGCCGTCAACGCGTCGGGGGGCGCGTTGATCGGCGTGGACATCGCGGAGACCTACGTCCATGTCGAGCTGTTCGACCTCGGGCTGAACGTGCTGGCCCGCGCCGAGGAGAACATGCGGCCCGGCGAGAGCCGCCCGGAGCAGGTCGTCGGGCACGTCGCCGTGGCCGCCGGTTCGGTGGTCACGCAGGCCGGGGTCGAGGCCGCCCGGGTGCTCGGCGTCGGGGTGAGCGTGCCGGGGCAGGTGGACCGGGCCACCGGCATCTCCGAGTACGCGCCCAACTGGGACTGGCACGACGTGCCGTTGCTCGACCTGCTCTCCGAACACATCGCGTATCCGCTGTACCTGGACAATCCGCTGCGCGCCTGCGCGGTCGCCGAGCTGTGGTTCGGGGCGGCGCGCGGGCACGGGGACGCCGTGGTGGTCAACCTCGGCACCGGCGTCGGCGCCGGACTGGTGCTGGGCGGCGCACTGCACCGGGGGGTCAGCAACAGTGCCGGGGAGTGGGGGCACACGACGCTCGTGCTCGACGGCCGGCTGTGCCGGTGCGGCAACCACGGCTGCGTGGAGACGTACGTCGGCGCGCCCGGCATCATGCAGAACCTGCGGGAACTCAGCCCGCGCAGCCCGTTGTTGCACCCCGAGGACCAGACCGCCACGATCGACGCCCTGGCCGCCGGGGTGGCCGCCGGCGACCCGGTCGCCGTCAAGGTCGTGCGGGACACGGCCCGTTACCTCGGCGCCGGCATCGCCAACCTGGTCAACGTGCTCAATCCCGAGGTGGTCGTGCTGAGCAGTTGGGTCGCGGCCCGGCTCGGCGAACCCCTCCTCGCCGAGGTGCGCGAGGCCGTCGCCCGGCACGCGCTGAAACGGCCGCTGGCCGCCAACCGGATCGTCCTGTCCCCCATCCCCACCGACCCGGCGTGTCTGGGGGCGGCGACGTTCGCACTCGAAGGGGCGCTCCAGTCCGTCGGGCAGCGCAACGCGAAACGCACCGCCCCCGCCCGCACGAGGAGCCGTACGGCACCGCCTTCGTGACGTGCAGGCCCCGGGGCGAGTGCCGTCCGGGAATCGCCGTCCGGGGCTCACCCCATGACCGAGGGCCGCCGGCCCTGACACCGGCGGCCCTCACCCCTCCCCTCCCTGCCTCCCCTCCTTGAGGCGCGCCCGCGCCGCCCCTCCCGCCCCTTCCGCACCTCCCGTTCGCCATCCCGAACCGATCACAACGCTTCGAACAGACTTCGTCCAACCCCTTGCCGAAGCCTTAGCCGAAGGTTAACGTCCCGCTCCGCGACAGGAATTGAGCCACCTGACGCCGATGCACCAGAGCCGTAGCCGTACTTCGAGACAAGGACGTCATCCATGTCGGCAATGAGCAACAGCCCCTTCTCCCGCCGTTCCCTCTTCCGGGCCGCGGCGGGCATGACCGCGGCCGGGACACTCGCCGCCTGCGGCGGCAACACCGGCAGAGGAGGCGGCAGTTCCGGCACGAGCCTGACCCAGTACTTCCACGCCTACGGCGAGGAGGGCACCGAGCAGGCCATCAAGCGGTACGCGAAGGCGTACAAGGGCGCGAACGTGACCACGCAGTGGATCACCGCCGCCGACTTCGAGAACAAGCTCTTCGCGACGCTGCTCACCGACAACGCGCCCGACCTGTTCGAGTTCCACCCGCAGATCCAGATGGTCAAGAGCGGTCAGGTGGCGGACCTGACCGACATAGTCGACCCGGTCAAGGCCGACTTCAACCCGGCCGACATCGCCTCGCACACGGTCGACGGCAAGATCTACGGCGTCCGGATGATCGACGACCCGCAGTTCTTCTTCTACCGGCCGTCGCTGCTGGAGAAGGCCGGCGTGAAGGTGCCGGAGACCCTCGACGAGCTGATCGAGGCCGCCGCCAAGCTCACCACCGGCAAGGTCAAGGGCCTGTACCTCGGCAACGACCTGCACGCGGTCATCAACCCGATGATCTGGTCGGCGGGCGCGAACACCCTCGACGACAAGAACCAGATCGCGTACCACACCCCCGGTGTCATCGAGGGCATCAAGAAGATGCGCAAGCTGTTCACCAGCGGTGACCTGCTCCTCGGCGCCCCGACCGACTACTGGGACCCCTCGGCGCTCAACCAGGGCCTGTGCGCGATCCAGTTCTGCGGTATGTGGGCGATGCCGCAGTTCCAGAAGGTGCTCGGCGACGACATCGGCGTCTTCCCGTTCCCCAAGACCGTCGACTCCGGCAAGCAGTCGGTCACCAACGGCGGTTGGTCGATGTTCGTCAACGCCAAGGGCAAGAACGTCGACGCGGCCAAGGAATACGTCAAGTGGCTGTGGATCGAGCAGAAGAAGTACCAGGAGGAGTGGGCCACTTCCTACGGCTTCCACATCCCGCCGCGCACCTCGATCGCCCAGTCCGCCACCAAGCTCAAGTCGGGTCTGCCGGCCGAGGGCGTCAGGCTCTTCAACGAGTTCGGGCACTTCGACAACATCGGCTGGACCCAGGCCATGATCACCGCGCTGGAGGACGTCTTCGCCAACTCCGTCCGCAAGGACGGTGACCCGGAGGCCTCCCTCGACAAGGCCGACACCGCGGTCAACCGCGAGCTCAAGAAGCTCTTCGGATAGACCGGCGGACGGACCACGACATGTCGACGACCACCGAACCCGCCCTCGCGAGCCCCGCCCCGGCCAAGACCTCCACGGCCAAGCCGCGGCGGGGGCTGCGGGGCAGCGCCACCTTCAACTTCTGGCTCTTCTGCGGCCCGTTCCTCGTAGGGCTGCTGATCTTCGTCTACGCGCCGATCGGCTGGAGCATCTGGCTCAGCTTCTTCGACGCGCGCTTCACCGTCACGCCGGACAAGTTCATCGGCTTCGACAACTACACGTACATGCTGACGAACTCCGACTTCGTCGGCTCGCTCGGCACCTTCACCGTGTTCGCCGCCTTCATCGTGCCCACCACCTGGGCACTGTCGCTGGGCCTCGCCCTGCTGGTGAACCGGCTGCGGTTCATGCGGGCGTTCTTCCGCTCGGTGTTCTTCCTGCCGACCGCGTGCTCCTACGTCGCCGCGGCGCTGATCTGGAAGATGTCCATCTTCAACGGGGTCCGCTTCGGCCTCGCGAACACGGTCCTCGACTGGTTCGGGATCGAGAACGTCGCCTGGCTGGTCAACCCCGACCCGCCCTGGTACTGGCTGGTCATCGTCACGGCCCGGCTGTGGCTCCAGTCCGGCTTCTACATGATCCTGTTCCTGGCCGCGCTCCAGAACATCCCGGGCGAGCTGTACGAGGCCGCCGCGCTGGACGGCGCCAAGCCGGGCTGGCAGACCTTCCGGTACATCACGCTGCCCCAACTGCGGGCCACCTCCACCGCGGTGGTGCTCCTGCTGCTCGTCGCCGCGTACCAGGCGTTCGACGAGTTCTACAACCTGCTGTCCAAGACGACCTGGGGCCGCCCGCCCCTCGTCGAGCTGTACTACACCGCCCTGGGCGAGAACCAGGACTACGGCGCCGGCAGCGCGGGGGCCGTCATCCTGACCGTACTGATCTGCGCCGTCACCCTGCTCCAGGGCAGGTTCATGGGCTTCGGCAGGGGGGAGGAGTCCAAGTGACCACCACAACGCCCGAGTCGGGCAAGACCAGGCGCCGCCGCAACCACGGGGTGATGAGCAGCGCCGGCCTCTACATCGCCACCAGCGTGGCCGCGTTCCTCTTCCTGATCCCGTTCTACCTGATCGTCCGCAACGCCCTCTCGACCGACGTCGAGATCACCGGAGAGCACTGGAAGATCTTCCCCACGAACATCCAGTGGAGCAACATCGGCGACGTCTGGAACGACACGTCGGTGCCGTTCGCCCGGTCGATGTGGAACTCCGCGGTCGTCGCCGTCCTGCACACCACCGGCGTCCTGCTGGTGTGCTCGCTCGCGGGGTACGCCCTGGCCCGGATCCCGTACAAGCACGCCAACAAGATCTTCTACGCCGTCCTGGGCACCCTGATGGTCCCGACCGCCGTGACCTTCGTGCCCAGTTTCGTGCTGGTCTCGTCGCTCGGCTGGGTGGACAGTTACCGAGGTCTCATCATCCCGGGCCTGTTCAGTGGTTTCACCTGCTTCCTCTTCCGGCAGTACTTCCTGGGGTTCCCCAAGGAGCTGGAGGAGGCGGCACGCGTGGACGGGCTCGGTTACTGGGGCGCGTACTGGCGTGTCGTGGTGCCCAACTCGCTGAACTTCTTCGCGGCGATCGCGACGATCACCTTCATCAGCGGCTGGAACTCCTTCCTGTGGCCGCTGGTCATCGGCCAGGACCCCAACGCGTGGACGGTCCAGGTGGCGCTGTCCAACTACACCACCGCGCAGACCGTCGTGTTCCACCAGATCTTCATGGCCACCGCGATTTCCATCCTGCCCCTGTTGTTCGTCTTCCTCTTCCTCCAGCGCTGGCTGGTGCAGGGGATCGCACAGACCGGCATCAAGGGCTGACCCTTCCTCTCACGACCTGGAGACAGATGTCCTTCCGCACCACCGGCCACGCCGGCGACAGCACCACTGACGTCGACTACGTCGAGGACGTGTCACCGGGCAGCGGGGCGCTCGCGCCCCGCGCCTGGTACGCGTCCTCGGACGCGAAGTCCCTGTCGCTGAACGGACGGTGGAGTTTCCGTCTGTCGGCGACGGCGGACGCCGAGGACGACTCGTTCGCCGCGGACGGCTACGACGCCGGGGACTGGGCCGAGGTCACGGTCCCCGGCCACTGGGTCCTCCAGGGCGACGGCGCCTTCGGGTCGCCGATCTACACCAACCACCTCTACCCGTTCCCGGTGGACCCGCCCCGCGTCCCCACCGAGAACCCGACCGGCGACCACCTGCGGGTCTTCGACCTCCCGCCGGACTGGCCCGCCGCCGGGGACGCCGTGCTGCGCTTCGACGGCGTCGAGTCCTGCGCCCGGGTGTGGCTGAACGGCACGGAGATCGGCGAGTTCAAGGGCTCGCGGCTGGCGCACGAGTTCGCGGTCGGCCGTCTGCTGAAGACCGAGGGCAACGTACTGGCGGTGCGCGTCCACCAGTGGTCGGCGGGCTCCTACCTGGAGGACCAGGACCAGTGGTGGCTGCCGGGCATCTTCCGTGACGTCACCCTGCTGCACCGCCCGGCGGGCAGCGCGCTCGACTTCTTCGTGCACGCCTCCTACGACCACGTCACGGGCGAGGGCACCCTGCGCGTCGACTCCGACGTCGACGGGCGGGTGTCCGTGCCCGCTCTCGACATCGATGTCGTCACAGGAGAAGCGGTGACGACGGCTGTCCGGCCGTGGACGGCGGAGACGCCGAAGCTGTACGACGGCTTCCTCGTCACCGAGGGCGAGCGGGTGCCCCTGCGCATCGGTTTCCGTACCGTCGAGCTGGCGGACGGCCTGATCAGGGTCAACGGCCGGCCGATCCTCTTCAAGGGCGTCAACCGGCACGAGTGGCACCCGGAGACCGGCCGCGCCCTCGACCTGGAGACGATGCGCGAGGACGTGCTGCTGATGAAGCGGCACAATCTCAACGCCGTCCGCACCTCGCACTACCCGCCCCACCCGGCCTTCCTCGACCTGTGCGACGAGCACGGGCTGTGGGTCATCGACGAATGCGACCTGGAGGCCCACGGCTTCGTCGAGCAGGACTGGCGGGACAACCCCGTCGACGACGACCGCTGGACACCCGCCCTGCTCGACCGCGCCGCCCGCATGGTCGAACGGGACAAGAACCACCCGTCGGTCGTCATCTGGTCCCTCGGCAACGAGGCCGGCACCGGGCGCGGCCTGACCGCGATGGCCGAGTGGATCCACGGCCGCGACACCTCACGCCTCGTGCACTACGAGGGTGACATCGACTGCCGTGACACAGACGTCTATTCGCGCATGTACGCCTCCCACGAGGAGGTCGAGCGGATCGGACGGGCACTGGACGGCGGCACCCTCGGACGACGCCAACTGCCCTTCATCCTCTGCGAGTACGCCCACGCCATGGGCAACGGCCCCGGCGGACTGGCCGACTACCAGCGGCTCTTCGAGGCGCACGACCGGCTCCAGGGCGCCTTCGTCTGGGAGTGGATCGACCACGGCATCGAGCACCCGGAGCTGGGCTACGCCTACGGCGGCGACTTCGGCGAGGAACTGCACGACGGGAACTTCGTCTGCGACGGACTGGTCTTCCCCGACCGGACCCCCTCCCCCGGCCTGACCGAGTTCAAGAAGGTGATCGAACCGGTCGCCGTCGAGAGCTCCGGCGACGGCACGGTCCGCGTCACCAACAAGCAGGACTTCGCGGACCTGTCGGCGCTGGCGTTCACCTGGACGTTCGAGGCCGACGGCGAGACGGTCGCGTCGGGCGGTCTCGCGGTGCCCGCGCTCGGGGCGGGCGAGTCGGCGGACGTGAAGCTGCCGCTGCCCCCGGCGGACCCTCGGGCCGGTACGGAGACGGGCTGGACGGTGCGGGCCGCGCTCGCCGAGGACACGCCGTGGGCGCCCGCCGGCCATGTGGTGGCCTGGGGCCAGGTGCCGGTCGCGGCACGGACACGGCCGGCCGTCTCCGCGGCAGCGGTACCGGTGGCCGACGGACGGCTGATCACCCTGGGCCCGGCCTCCTTCGACGCCCGCACGGGCGCCCTGCGCGCCATCGGCGCGGTGCCGGTGACCGGCCCGCGGCTGGACGTGTGGCGGGCGACCACCGACAACGACGACGGTGCGGCCTGGCAGTCGGACACCCGCTACGGCGTGCTCTGGCGCAAGCTGGGCCTGCACCGTATGCGGCACCGTCTGGACGCGCTGGAGGTCGGCGACGAGGCGCTGACGGTACGGACCCGGGTGGCGCCGGCCGCCGCGGAGGTCGGCCTGTCGACGGTGTACAGGTGGACGTCGGACGGCGACCGTGTACAGCTGACCGTGTCCGTCACACCGGAGGGCGACTGGCCGGTCCCGCTGCCCCGTCTCGGCGTCCGCCTGGGACTGCCCGGAGCCGGAACCGACGCGGTGACCTGGTTCGGCGGGGGTCCCGGGGAGGCGTATCCGGACAGCGGGACGGCGTCGACCGTCGGCCGCTGGCAGTCGACGGTCGACCGTATGCAGACGCCGTACGTCCGTCCGCAGGAGAACGGAGCCCGCGCCGACGTCCGCTGGGCGGAGCTCGGCGGACTGCGCGTCGAGGGCGATCCGGAGTTCTGGTTCAGCGCCCGCCGCTGGACCAGCGAACAGTTGGACGCCGCCCGGCACCGCACCGACCTGGTGCCGGGGGACACGGTGTGGGTCCACCTCGACCACGGTCAGCACGGCCTCGGTTCGCAGTCCTGCGGCCCGGGCCCCCTCCCGCGGTACTACCTCGACGTGGCACCCGCCACGTTCTCGTTCGTCTTCACGACAACCGGCTGACCGGCGTCGATCACCCCGGGCCGGTCAGCCGGTTAATCGATTGACCATGTGATCGGCATTCCGACACGGTGATGACGTCTCGCGCGGCCGGCCGGCTACCCAGCCGGCCGGCCGCGCTTCACCGGAGGTCGAACGAGCGAGCGACGCCATCGAGGTGCGCGGTCTGTCCCGCACCTTCCACACCACCGTCCTCCGCCCCGGCTTCGCCGGCGCGCTGCGCTCCCCGCGTCCACGCCGACCGCCGCGGCCGGTCCGGCCCAGGCCGCGAGCGCGCCGGCGCACACCGGGCCGAGCACTCCCGCCGCGGCGGCGGTCGCGTTGAGCCGTCCGTTGGCCTCGGTGAGCTGCCCGGTGCCGACCAGGCCGCGGACCACGGTGACGTAGCCGACCGCGAAGAGCATGCCGACGGCCTCGCACACCGGCAGGACGGTGTACAGCAGCCAGACCTGCGGCCCGACCAGCCACACCAGCGGGATCAGCCCGTACAGCACCATGCGCACGAGGTCGCAGGCGATGAGGAGACGGCGTCTGTCGACCCGGTCCACGACCGCCCCGGCGAACACCGCCGCCACGACCGAGGCCACCCCGCCGACCGCCGTCAGCAGACCCATGCGAGCGAGCGAGCCGGTGACCTGGAGGACGAGCAGCGGCAGGGCGATCAGGGCGAAGGAGTCGCCGAGGAAGGACAGGGTCTGCGCGGCCCAGAAGACTCCGAAGTCCCGCTGCCGCCACAGGGGTTGGCCGACGCCGGACGTGACGTCCCGTGGTCGTCGGGATCGTCCGCTCCGTGCCTCGTACGCCACGCGTCCCCCGCCCGTCTCCCCCACTCGGCGCAGTTCCCAGGTCCCCGGCAACCCTGCGTCCGGCGGCGGCGACACACCGGCGAAGCACCCGCATCCTCCCCCACCCCCCTGAGGAGCAGCCGTGCCCCGCACACCGGGAACTCACCGTCGCCGCCGTCGCGTTCTGCGGCCCGTCCCGCTCGCCGTCGCGGGCGCACTCGTCGCCACGGCGGCCGTCGCGCTTCCGCAGCTCACGCCGGAGGCCTCCGCCGCCACCACCCTGCGCGGCCTCGCCGACGGGCGTGGGGTGAAGATCGGCGCGGCGGTCGGCGACACCCCGCTGACCTCCGACGCGTCGTACACAGCCGTCCTGGACCGGGAGTTCAACTCGGTGACGGCGGAGAACGCGATGAAGTGGGACGCCGTCGAACCGAGCCGGGGCAGCTTCAACTGGGCGGCGGCGGACCGGCTGGTGGCCCATGCCGCCGCCCACAGCCAGGGGGTACGCGGTCACACCCTGGCCTGGTACGCGCAGTTGCCGTCCTGGCTGAAGAACGGGAACTTCTCCGCGACCGAGCTGAACACCATCCTCAAGGGCCACATCGACACCGAAGTCGGGCGCTACAAGGGCAAGGTGTACGCCTGGGACGTGGTCAACGAGGCGTTCAACGAGAACGGTTCGATGCGCGGTTCGCTCTGGCAGGACAAGCTCGGCACCGGTTACATCGCCGACGCGCTGCGCTGGGCGCACGCCGCCGACCCCGCCGCGAAGCTGTACATCAACGACTACAACATCGAGGCGGACAACGCCAAGAGCGACGCCCTGTACGCGCTGGCCCAGCAACTCCTGGCGCAGGGAGCGCCGTTGAACGGGATCGGCTTCCAGTCGCACTTCGAGGTCGGAAAGCTCCCGGCCTCGATGAAGGCGAACCTGAAGCGGTTCTCCGACCTCGGCCTGGAGGTGGCGATCACGGAACTGGACGTCCGCATCCCGCTGCCCGCCTCCTCGGCCGAACTGGCCCAGCAGTCCGCCGACTACAAGACGGCGAGCGAGAACTGCCTCGGCGTGGCACGCTGCGCCGGCATCACCGTGTGGGGCGTCAGCGACAAGTACTCGTGGGTGCCGGGCACGTTCAACGGGTACGGGGCGGCCCTGCCGTACAACGAGAGCTACGCGGCGAAGCCCGCCTACACCGGGCTGTCGAACGGCCTCGATCCGAGCGCCTGACACCGGATTCGCCGTAAGCGTTTTCTCTCCAGAACTCACTGTTTCCTCAACAGACCTTGTGCGTCACTCCGGTCGGCCTCAATCTGAGCTTTGTTCAACTCTCCCCCTGCTCCTCTGCTCCTCCCCGACCGGAGACACCCCCATATGAGACGAGTCATCGGTACCCTGGCCGCCGGCGTCCTGGCCCTGACCGGCCTCACCGCGACCGCCGCGACACCCGCCCAGGCGGCGGCCTCCTCCTCCGCCGCCGCGTCCGGCAGCTTCAACGTCCTGACGTACAACGTCGCGGGCCTGCCCGAGGGACTGAGCTCCGGCCATCCGGCCACCAACACCCCGCTGATCTCACCGCGGTTGGCGGCGTACGACATCGTCAACGTGGAGGAGGACTTCAACTACCACGCGGCGCTCTACGCGGGCGACAACCACCCGTACCGCACCGCCACGAGCGGCGGCGCGGCCATCGGCGACGGCCTCAACACCCTCTCGGACTACGCCTTCCAGGACTTCGAGCGGGTGCGGTGGAACGCCTGCACGGGCACCAACTGCCTTACCCCGAAGGGTTTCACGCTGGCCCGGGTCCGGTTGGCCGAGGGCGTCTTCCTGGACCTGTACAACGTCCACACCAACGCCGACGCGACGGACGACGCGATGGCCGCCCGACGCGCCAACGTCGAGCAGTTGTCGGACTTCATCCAGGCGAACTCGTCCGGCAACGCGGTGCTCGTGATGGGTGACACCAACACGCGCTACACCCGCGCCGGAGACAACATCCGCACCCTCGCCGACGAGAACGGCCTCACGGACGCGTGGGTGAAGCTGGCGAAGGGCGGCACGCGGCCCACCCAGGGCGCGGACGCGCTGCTGTGCCCGACGACCGCGCCGACGAACGACTGCGAGGTCGTGGACAAGTTCTTCTACCGGGGCAGCAAGCTCCTGACCCTCAACGCGACCCGCTACAACAACGAGTGGGCGTCGTTCCTGGACTCCGCGGGCGGCAACCTCTCGGACCACTTCCCGCACACGGTCGACTTCTCCTACACCCTCAACTCGGCTCTGCGGGCGAGTGACTTCATCGGCGGCCCGCACGGCACGGCGTTCAACGACGCGGACGACCTGCCGGCCACCCCGGCTCCGCGCACGCTGACCCTGCGGGGCGGGGCCCGTCTGGACTCCGTGGCGCTGACCCACGACGGCGGTACGACGCTCACCCATGGCGGCACGGGCGGCACGGCGACGTCGCTGACGCTGGCGACGGGCGAGCACCTCACCTCGGTGAAGGTGACGCAGGGTCAGAAGGACGGCCGTACAAGGATCTTCTCGGCGGCGTTCACGACGGACAAGGGCCGCACGGTGTCCTCCGGCACGGCGACGACCGACACGGCCACGTTCACCGCCCCGTCCGGCTGGCAGATCGTCGGCTTCACGGGCCGCGCGGGCGACGAGCTGGACAAGCTGGGCGTGCTGTACGCGCCGATCGGCTGAGACGCTCGCCCGAGTCCGATCGGCTGAGCCTCGGGGCCGGGTTGCCGCCGACGATCCCGTAGTCGGGCACGTCGGCGGTGACCACGGCCCCGGCGCTGATGATCGCGCGGTGCCCGATCCGGACTCAGACGCGGGAGACGGTTCCACAACTGTCGGACTCGTCGCCCTCACCGACGTTCTTGCTGCGGTCGTACGGATCCGCGGTCGGGCCGGTCGGCTCGGGTCCCGTGGGCGCGGCCGTCATGAACTGCGGGTGCAGGAAACCGTCGTAGACGTCACAGGCCGAGTTGCCGAGTTCACGGTTGTAGGCGCGGAGGACCAGTCGTCCGGACGTGATGTCGTAGTGCGCGGGGTCGGAGAGTTCGACGTCGATCACGCGCCGCACGATCGTGCGGGTGACCTCGGACGAGCCGTCGGCGAGGCGGACGGGATAGACGAAGGTGTAGTCGGCGTGCACGGCGACGCCGGCGAACTCGCCCTTCTTGAAGGTCACCCGCCCCCGCGTCTTGACCACGTCGCCCACGACCCGGACCTCGTCGGGGTCGAACCGGCTGAACAGCGACAGCGGGTCATGCGCCTTGTCCGGCGTGCGGAGGGAGGTGTTCAGGTCGTCGAGGACGTCCGGTTGCTTGGGGTCGAGCACCGAGAGCGCGACGGTGGGACGTTCGCCACGCAGCACCTTCGGGTCGAGGTTCGCACCGACCAGCAGTTTCCTGGTCAACTCCAGTGCCTGCGCGACCCGTTCCTTAGAAACCGACCCGAGGGCCGTCGCGGCCGGCAGGACGATACCGGCCTCGCCGTCGGCCCAACTCAGGGCCGGGGAACCGGCGAACGGCCTGTCGAGGGTGGGAATCTGCTCGGGTGCGGCGGCGGGCGCACCGGTCGGAGCGGCGGTCTCGGCGGGCAGCGGCGACACGGCGGCGACCTCCGGCTCCCCCATGCCGAGCGGGTCACCGGGCAACAACGAGGGCTTTATCGACAGCACTACCACACCGAGCGCCACGGCCACTCCGAGAGCGGACCACATCTTCCGCCGCCGCCCAGCGCGTCCGTCCATCTCCCGCCAGGCGGGCCCGGTCCGCCACCCCTCGGGCTCACCCTGGCCCCGCAACCGCTCGGTGACCATACGGGCCCGGGCCGAGGGCTCCTTCGGCGCGGACGCGGCAGCCCCACGCTCGCTCTCCTCGACGAACGCCCGCCATTCCTCATCGGATATGGACGATCTGTCTCCGGGCTCTTGAGGGGATCTGTCAACCACGGGTATGCGCGCCTTTCTGTGCTGCGAAGTTGTCTTGCGGGGTTGCGCTGCGGGCTATTTCGGGAACATACGACGCCCGGCGTGACTCAGCCGGGTGCGGTGCGGTGCAGCGCAGTGCAGTGCAGTTCAGCCCTGACCGTCGCCCGATCCCGCAATCGCCGTCTCGGCCGGATCACCCGGCCGCCATTCGGCCGAGGACCACTCCGGAGTCGGGGCCGGACGCGGCGGCGCGGGCGACGGATTCGACCCACGGTTGGGGTTCTGCGGGATGGCATCCGCCCCACCAGACCCACCAGACCCTCCCGATCGCCCATCGGCCGTACGGGACCCGGCGGTCCTCCGCGCGACTACGGTCTTCGATGCCGCTGGCGCAGGCGAGGCAGCCGCGGACACGGACACGGAAGAACTCGGCGCGACGCTCGCCGAAGGAGAAACCGAAACGGAACTCGTGACGGAAGCAGAACTCGTGGGCGAAGGCACCTCATCGACCTGCTTCTCAGAGCCCGCATCGCCACCGGCCGAGCATCCGGCCACGCACAACACGGCGAGGAACACCACCACCGACGCCCTCCCCGAGCGTCGGCTGACAAAGTCACGCAAAATCCCCACCCCTGAACATCACTGGCAGTACCTCACCCCGCGCCGCCCCCGGCGTGCGTCGCGGCACGTTACCAGAGCCCGCACCCGGCCTCCCACCTGCGGAAGCCTTAAGATCCTGCCCAGTACCTCCAGCTCCGAGCACACACAAGGCGGTCACCCATGCCACGAGTCGGCCTCACCACCGACCGCCTCGTCGAAGCCGCCGCCGAACTGGCCGACGAGGCCGGCTTCGACAACGTCAGCATCTCAACCTCACCGACGCGGTCCGCCTGTTGCGCAGCACGTTTCACGGCTACTGCATGCTGGAGGCCGGCGGCGGCTTCGGCGCACCCCCGGGACGTACAGCGATCGTGGGACAAGGCGATCGACGCCCTGCACATGGCACTCACCCACTGGCCGCGCGAGGACGACACCCGGTAAGCCTCTGCACGTCGTCGTAAGCCGGCGTACGACCAGCACCCGCCGGCCTGCGCCCCGCACGAATCTCGTCGACCGCCTCGAGCGCCGCGCCCAGGGCGCGTCGGTAGAGATACGAGCCGAGGCTGACGCGGCTCACCCCCAGGTCGGCAAGGTGGGGAACGGTGGGACCGGCCGGTGAGTAGAGGACGTTGAGGGGAACATCGAGCCGTGCCACCAGCGCGGCGATCTCCCGGGCGTCGGTCATACCAGGCACGAACACGCCATCGGCTCCCGCCTGTTGGTAGGCGTCGAGGCGCAACAGCGTCTCGGTTTCATCGTGTTCGCCGAGCCAGTACGTGTCCGTGCGGGCGTTGACGAACAGATCGGGCACGGCCGACTTGACGGCGGCGATCTTCGCAACGTGCCTATCTACCGGCCCCGACCCGTCCTCCAGATTGATCCCGACCGCCCCCACCCCCGCAAGCTGACGCGCGAACTCCGCCACCTCGTCCGGATCGTCGCTGAACCCGCCTTCCGCGTCGACGGACAGCAGAAAGGGCTGCGAGCCCAACACCAACGCGAGCCTCAGAGTCTCGTCACGCGTCGCCGCCGCTCCATCCGGCAACCCCACCCCCGCCGCCACCGCCAGACTCGTCGTACCAACCGCCGGAAACCCCTCCCCCGCCATGACCAGCGCGGAGGCATGGTCCCAGGCATTGGGCAGAAGAAGGGGGCTGTCGTCGTAATGAAGCCCGACAAAGGGATTCGAGGTCACCCGGGGCGCACGCATAAGCCCCAAGCTAAAGGCGCATCCTTTCGGCCCCCACCGAACTGTCTCAGCCGACGCCCCGCTCCCCACACCGCGCTCCACGCAGAACTCGTTCCCTTCCGGGTCTCTCAGCCTGTTCGTCAACCTCCGTCCGGCCTTGGACCGGTGGCCGGTGGCCGGTGGGCCTGAGCGTGAGCGGGCGAATCGGGATGCGCTGTTCTGCAGGGCCGCCGCATACTCACCGCATGGCCTTGCTCTCTGGTCGGTTCCGGGATCCGCGCAGCACCGAGTACGACTTCATCAGCTCGATCATTGTGCGGTGCCCCAGTTGTGGGAAGGCCGCCCGTGTCGTTCCAGCGCCGGAAGGCTCTGATCCCGGGGGCCGCATTCTGTTCAGGCCACGGCGTCTGGTCTGTGGTGGCTGCGGACTGTCACGGGTGTGGACCGGCCGTCTTGTCGCGCTCTCTCCCGGCACAGCTCAACCAGCGACGGATCCGTACTTCGGTATGCCGCTGTGGCTACAGGTCGAGACCCGGCACGGGTGGTTGTGGGCGTGCAACCTCGAACACCTCGACTTGATCCGTCGCTTCGTCCGAGCATCGCTGCGGGAACGAGGACCCTGGTACGACACCGGACAGAAGATGACGTTGGTGGCCTGTCTTCCGGTATGGATCAAGCGAGCGAGGAACCGAGACGAGATCCTGCGGGCCGTCAGTCGGATTCACGTCTCACTGGTTGCCACCTGACCTGCTCACCACCGTCCGAACGGCACTCGAACTTGATCTCTGGTTGCGCTGTTCAGCGGGGACGTGCGGGCAGCCTCCGCCCGATCATGTGCTCCGACCAGAGAGGCACTTGACCAGTACGAAGGCCGTGAGGGTGAGTCTGCTGCCTGACCGGTCCAGCGTCGACGCGATCGCCGCCCGGGCCGAGGTGTCCAAGCGGACGGTCCACGACTACTTCGGCGACAAGCAGACGCTGTTGAAAGCCACTCGTCGTCGAGGGAGTGCGGACGTTCCTCCGGGCATACCGGACCATGTAGCGCCGGGACAGCACGAAGCTCCTACCGGCTCGACCGAGCCCGGTAAGCGGCGGCTCAATGACTTACCGACTTGCCGCTGCACGGCCGTGGCCCAACTCGACAACGACGTCCGGGCCCCAGCGGCGGGGGTGGTCCGCACAGGAAGGTGACACTTCGGTGCGGGAGTGTCACCTTTCCGCAACTCAACTACCGGGGACCCGGCCTGCCGGCGCTGCCGCCCGTTCTCCCGCGCTGCGCTCCACGCAGAACTCGTTCCCCTCCGGGTCCGTGAGGACTGCCCAGCCCGTGCCGTCGGGCCTGCGGTGGTCGTCGGCCAGGGTGGCGCCGAGGGTGAGCAGGCGCTCGATCTCCTCCTCGCGGGTGCGGTCCTGGGGCTGGAGGTCGAGGTGGATGCGGTTCTTCTGGGTCTTGGGCTCGGGGACGGTGACGAAGAGCAGGCCCGCGCCCTCGATCAGGGCCTCCTCGTCGCCCGGCTTGTCGTCCTCGTGGAGGGGCAGGCCGAGGACCTCGGACCAGAAGGTGCCGAGGGCGTAGGCGTCGGAGCTGTCGATCGTCATGTGACGGATGGCGGAAGTCATGCGCGGATTCTTGTGGACACCGCTTGCACACGGCAACGGAGAATCCCCCCGCCCAGGGACCCGTCCCTGCCCCTGCCCCCTGCCCCCTGCAGCCCGCACCCATCGGGCGCGGCAACCTTTTCCTCCCCCGCGGCAACCACAGGTCATGACATCTGCACGACGCACAACGCACCACCGCCGTATCCGCGCGGCGCGCAAGCCCGTGATCGGCGCTCTCGCGGCCGCCGGGCTGCTCGCCGGCGCGTGGTGGGCCTCCGCCGGGGCGGCGACGACCACCCCGCACCTCGCCCCCACCAGCACCGCGGTCACCCTCGCCACCGGGTACCCCTACCTCTCCGCCGGTTACAAACAACACCCGGGAGTGGACGCGGACGGCGACCGCGGCGGCGCCGAACGGCACGCTTCGCGTCGCCTGGCCCGCGGCGGACGGCGTCCATGTCACGCCGCTCACCGCCGCCGGGACACGCTCGGGCGCCGACACGGTCGTCAAAAGCGCCAAGGAGGTGGGCGGCCTGGTCGCGCACGACGACGGCTTCGCGCTGCTCACGCGGGTCGCCGACACGAACAAGTGGAAGGAGACGGCTGCCGCGATCATCCGCTACACGGGCGGCAAGCAGACCTTCCGTACGAACCTCACCGGCACCGCCACCCACGACACCGCCCCGTTGCTCGACGGGCAGCTCACGTGGAACGGCACGAAGTACGGCGCCTACTTCGTCGTGCACGGCGCCTCAAGGACGGAACGCTGACCTGGGCGTACGCTCCCGTGGCGCCGAGCTACGCGACGGCGCTCACCGGGGCTTCACCGACCACGAAGACGCTGCGGATCGCTCGTCTGAAGCCGTGAAGCGGAAACAGCTCTCCGAGCCCGCCGGCCGGCGGACGCGCAGGTCGTACGACGTGCCGTGAGCGTTGTCGGCATCCGCCACCCTCTGCACTTCCACGGACACCAGTTCCCGGAGGGGCCGGGGGTCAGGCTCGGCGGTGAGGCGGGCCAGCGCGACGAAGAGAGTCGCGGGACCGTCTCCCGTAACACCGGTCACACCGGTAACTCCGGACAGCGGGAACGTGCCCGTCAGCCCGTGCACGGGCACCAGCTCCGCCCGCTCGCACCCATCTCCACCCCCACCTTCGCCGCCTCCCCCGTCCTCGACCGGCACCCAGCCCGTGACCCGCACCTCCGTCCCCGGCTCCGCGCCGGCCACCAGATGGGCCCGCACCTCCACCGCACCGTCAGCCACCACCAGGCTGGTCACCTCGGCGCCGGAACCCAGCACGTACCGGGAAGCCGCCCAGCCGTCCCCCACCCCGAGCGGGACGATGCCCTCACGGTGCGCGTCGCCACCGACCACGACCGCGTTGTCCGGGGGCGAGCCGACCGGACGCGTCACCGTCGAGTACGCGAACCGCGTGTAGTAAGGGTCGTAACGGACGTCCTCGCTGCCGTGGTTGTGCAGGCGTACCAGACCGTCCGAACTCGTCGACTGGAGAAGCCAGTTGGGGGCGGCGAGCGCGGTGACCGCGTCTCCACGTTCCGCCGGTCCCGGTTCCTCCCGCGCCGTCCACACCTCGTGTTCGGGCGGAAGGAGCAGGCCGAGGAAACCCTTGCTCGCCCAGTAGGGGGAGGCCGGCCCCGAGTAGCCCTGCAGGACCGACTCGTCGGGGCCGTGCCAGCCGAGGGTCAGCAGGCCACGCTCGTCGACCGCGTCCCGTTCCAGGAAGTACTTCAACGCGCCCGAGGCCAGGCGGCGGGTCTCGCCGGGGGGCAGCGGGGTGTGGCCGGTCAGGGCGCCCAGCCACAGGGGGGCGGTGGTGGCGAAGCGGTAGGTGAGGGAGCGGCCCTGGTGCAGGGGGGCGCCGTCGGCGCCGAACAGGCGGGCGTAGTCGGCGAGATGGGCGTTGAGCCGGCCGCCGTAGCGGGCGAGCAGGTCCGGGTCGTCGGCCAGCCAGGCGTGCAGGACCGGGTACAGGTGCATCGCCCAGCCGTTGTAGTAGTCGAAGGCGCGGCCGGGGCCGTCGGTGTACCAGCCGTCGCCGACGTACCACTGCTCGATGCGCTCCAGACCACGATCGATCGCTTTCCGCGAGGCCTCCGGCTCGTGGCCGACCGACTCCAGGAAGCCGCCCACCGTGACCGGGAACAACTCCCAGTTGCAGGGCCAGGGTTCGGCGGTCAGCGCGTCGCCGAGCCAGTCCGCCGCGCGCTGTCGGACGCCGTCGTCGAGGCGGTCCCAGAGCAGTGGGCGGGTCAGTCGCAGCGCGAGGGCGATCGACGCGGCCTCGACGAGCGGCTGACCGCGGTCCCCGATGCGCGGCCAGACGCCGGAGACCCCGGCCGCGAGACCGTCCGCGTAACGTTCGAGCGCCGTCTCGTCGCGGCGCAAGGCGGCCAGCAGCAGGGTGCGGGCATAGCCCTCAAGGCCGTCCGACAGACGGCCCGACCAGCTCTCCCGACCGGCGGGAAACCGGTCGCTTGGAAAGTGGTCGCCGGGGAAGTGGTAGAGCGCGCGGTCCTCGGTGGCGTACGGCTCCACCGCGGCGAGCAGGGCGTCGGCCGCCGCCTCCCAGTGGGCGCGGCTGTAGCCGGTGCGGGGGCTGCGGGCGGGGTCGGGCGGCGGCAGGTGCATCTGCTGTTTCTTTCCTTCACGGCCGGACCGGAACCTGTCCTTTCCTGCACGGCCGGGTCGGAACCTGTTCTTCCTTCGCGGCCGGTCCGGGCCTGGGGAGGCCAGAACCTGGGGGCGTCCCGGTTCCGGTCGGGGCGCCCCCAGGCGTTCATCCCGCCCGCACGGTGCCTCTCGGCACCAGATGCAGGGCGACGAGTTCATCGCGGACCAGGCCCGCGTAGACCGTGGCTCCGTTCACGGAGGTGTGTGTGTTGTCGCGTTTCTCGTTGTACAGGTACAGCGCCTTGGAGCCCTCGACGCCCAGGGACTCCACCAGCGCCTTGGTCTTGGCGGTGAGGTCGATGAGCGGAACGTCCTGCGCGGCGGCGACCGAGCGGATCACCGCCGGGTGGTCGACGCCAAGTCCGTTGACCAGCAACGCCGTTCCGTTGTTCAGCGTGCCGTCGGCGTTGAACCAGCGGCGCACGATGGGCGTCACGAGGACCGGCCGGCCGCCCTGCTCCCGCACTCCCGCGACCAGCGTCTCGAGATTCGCCCGGTACGTCGCCTCGTCGGTCGTCTTGTCGTTGTGCGCGAGCTGGACCAGGACGAGGTCGCCGGGGCGGATCAGCGGCCGGACCGTGGCCCAGAGCAGCGGGTTCCCCAGATACGTGACCGTACTCTCCCCGGAATCCGCGTAGTTGGCGACCGAGACGCCCTTGCGCAGGTACTGCGGCAGTTGCTGGCCCCAGCCGGTGTACGGGTCGGCGGGCTGGTCGCAGACCGTGGAGTCGCCGACGAGGAAGATCTGCCGGGCGTGCCGGGCGGGGCTGACCCTGATGTCGGCCAGGGCGGGCGCCGAGCCGCCAAGTGCCAGGTCCAGTCCGGGAGTTCCGTCGGCACCGGTCGGCTCGCCCTCGGGGGTGCGGACGTCGACCGTGAAGCCTCGGACGACGCGTTCGCCGGCGGGGGCGGCGGTCTCGGGGAGCAGGGCGCGCCGGGTCTCGCCGCTGACGCTGGTGCTCGACCCGGTGTCGCCGCCGAGGACGACCGTCACGTCGTAGGTGCCGGGCGGGACGTCGAAGTGGCATGCGGTGGCGGTGCAGTTGGCAATGCCGAGGAGCGCGCGACCACCATGAGCATGGACAGCGTGGGTGGCCTGGGCGGCCTGGGCCGCAGGTACGGCCTGGGCGACGGGTACGGCCGTCAGACCGGCGGTCAGAGTCAGCGCCGCCAGCACGGCGATGTTGAAACGTCTCACTCGCGTCTCCTCCGGCACGGCAACAGGGCTGGCGGCTGGACCGTATCGCCTCCGGCAAGCGCTTTCTAGACCCTGAGCAGATTTCACAGGATCCCCAACCTCCTGCGAGCGAAAGCCCTTTCGCGAAATCGATTCAACTGTCACTCTCTCAGGCACCCGCACCCCCACACCTCCCGAAGGAGGCACCCCCATGTCCGGATCCGAGAGCCACAGGCCGGTCCGACGCCGCACCTTCGTCCTCGGCACAGCGGCCACAGCAGCCAAAGCAGTCACAACAGCCGGAGTGGCAACAGCGGCCGAAGCGGCTGCCGTGGTCACCGCCGGCGCGGCCGTCGTCGCCGGGCCGCTCGCCGTCCCCGCCGCCGCGGCGGCCTTCGGCTACATCGACGACGGCTCGAACTACGTCGTCGACACCGGCGCCAACCTGGTCTTCAAGGTCGGCAAGACCACCGGCGACCTGACCTCGCTGGTATACCGGGGCACCGAATACCAGGGCTACGGCGGCATGAGCTCGCACATCGAGTCGGGCCTCGGCAGCTCCACCGTGACGATCGCGCAGTCCGGTTCGACGATCCTGATCTCGGTCACGCACGGCACGCTCAAGCACTACTACGCGGCCCGCAGCGGCGAGAACAACGTCTACCTGTGGACCAACAAGGCCGACACCTCGGTCAGCGCCACCCGCTACATCGTGCGCGTCAAGAAGGGCCTGTTCCTCAACGACGAGCCCGACTCCTACACGTACACGACCAGCACCATCGAGGCCTCCGACGTCTTCGCCAAGTCCGACGGCCAGACCCGTTCCAAGCACTTCGCGAAGCGGCGGGTGATGGACTACGACTACGTCGGCTGGACGACGGGCGGCGTCGGCCTGTGGATCGTGCGCAGCAACCACGAGAAGGCCTCCGGCGGCCCCTTCTACCGCTCCCTGCTGCGCCACCAGAGCGCCGACGGCGGCGGCCTCTACGAGATCCTCTACTACGGCCAGAACCAGACCGAGGAGCAGCGCTTCGGTCTCCAGGGCCCGTACGTCATCGCCTTCACGGACGGCGGCGCCCCCTCCTCGTCGCTGTTCCCGGGCACGCTGACCACGTCCTGGGCGGACTCGCTCGGCATCTCCGGATACGTCGGGGCGGGCGGGCGCGGCCGGGTCGCGGGGGTCGGCATCACCGGGCGCGACACGGCGTACCCGTACACGGTCGGACTCGCCAACTCGGCCTCGCAGTACTGGGGTTCGGCCCGCTCCTCCGACGGCTACTTCTCGATCGCGGGGGTACTGCCGGGCACGTACACGCTGACCGTCCACAAGAGCGAGCTCGCCGTGTACAGCACCCAGGTGACGGTGTCCGCGGGCGGGACGACGACCCTCAACTCGATCGCGATCCCGTCCTCGAACGACCCGGCCAACGCGAGCGCGATCTGGCGGATCAACGACTGGACCGGTACACCGAGCGGCTTCAAGAACGCCGATCTCATGACGTACGCGCATCCGTCGGACGTACGGGCCGCCGCCTGGACCGGCAACGTGGTGGTCGGCAGCGGCAGCGAGACCTCGGCCTTCCCCTGCTACCTGTGGAAGGACGTCAACAGCGGTCTGCTCGTCTACTTCAGGCTGACCGCGACCCAGGCCGCCGCCGCGCACACCCTGCGCATCGGCGTGACGACGGCCTACGCCAACGGCCGGCCGCAGGTCGTCGTGAACGACGCCTGGACCTCGGCCATCCCCTCCCCGCCCACCCAGCCGGGCACCCGGTCCCTGACCAACGGGTCCTACCGGGGCAACAACCACACGTTCACCTACAGCGTCCCGGCGAGCGCGTGGCTCACGGACACCGGCCAGTACAACGTACTGAAGATCAACGTGGTGAGCGGTTCGGGGTCGACCTCCTATCTCAGCGCGGGCACGTCGATCGACGCGATCGACCTGCTCGTCTGACACAAGGTCAGATGTCCGTCTGACTGTCGCTCAAGTACCGAGCGTCCACTGCTGGTTGGTGCCTCCGTTGCACGTGTACGTGATGACAGCGGTCGAGTTGGCGGTGGACGCGCCGTTCACGTCCAGACACTTGCCGCTCGCCCGGGACTTGACACTGGTGTAACCGCCCGACGTCGTCAGCGACCACTGCTGACTCGTGGCCGTAGCGCCGCAGTTCTCCTGGCTGACCGTGCTCGTGTTCTCCTGCACGCACAGGGAACTGTTCCTGACGACCATCTGGTAGTAGCCGCCGCCGGCGGACTTGAGCCAGTACTTCTGGTTGTCGCCGCCGTTGCAGTCGTACTGCTTGATCTGGGCCCCCGCCCACAGCGACTGGCTCGTGACGTCCGCGCACCTGCCGCTGTGCCGGGCGATCAGCGTGTTGTACGTGGCGCTCGTGCCGGTGACCGTTCCCGCGGCCGTGTCGACGGTGACCTCGGGGGCCCAGGACATCGACAGCGAGGTGGAGGTGGGGAAGGTCAACGGCAGCCAGACGTAACGGGAGTCGTTGACGGTCCCGCCGAACGAGTTGCCCCAGCGGTCGCCGAGGTACAGGTAGGAGGTGCCCGAAGTGCCCTGGACGGGAAGGACGTACGCGGTCTGCGAGCCGTACGTCGTCGAGTCGCCGACGTTCGTCATCGCCGTCCAGGGACCGGCGAGGGAGGTCGCCGTCGCGTACTGCTGCTGGTTGGGGCTCCAGCCGGTCGCGGCCGAGGTGAGCATGAAGTAGACGCCGCCCCGCTTGAACAGCGCCGGGGCCTCGCGGTGGCCGCCGTGCCAGGGGTCGGCGACGAGGCTCGCGATGCCGGTGTAGTCGGCGGTGAGCCGGTAGATCTGCAGGTCGTAGTTCTCGCGTGCGGCCGAGACCATGTACCCGGCGCCGTCGCTGTCCACGAACACCGTGATGTCCCGGGACATGTACTGGTCCTGCGGACGGAAACTGCCCTGCCAGGTGTAGTTCCCGTCGACGGTGTCGGACACGGCGACGGCGGCCCGCGCCTCGCTGTAGTCGGCGCCGTTCTCCTTGTGCATCCACATCACGAACTTGCCGGTGGACGCGTTGTACATGACCTTCGGACGCTCGATGTTGGCGGTGGCCAGCTCGGAGTCGCTCGACTGGGTCAGGACGTGGTTGCGGAACTCCCAGTTCTTCAGGTCCGTGGAGCGGTAGGCGTCCACGTACCGGAAGGTGTTGTCGGCGTTGCGGTTCTCACCGAACCAGTAGTAGGAGGAGCCGACTTTGAGGACGCCGCCGCCGTGCGCGTGCACGGGGCTGCCCGAAGTGTCGGTGAACTGCGTGCCGTTGGCGATCGTCTGCGCTGCCGCCTGGGCGGGTCCCGCGGTGACGAAGGCGCCGATCAGCGCCAGAGCGAGGGCGAGCAGGCTCGCGTACGCACGTCTCATCTCACGCACTCTCTTTCACGGTGTCGGCGACGGGGACGCCGAACGGGGTACACGCGGTCGCCTCTCACGAGAGGGGCGTTCGGACAGTCGGGCGTTTCAGGCGTTCGGGATGGCGAACAACAAGTGGAATGACGAACGCCGAAAAGGTAAGGGCGTGTTACGAGCAGGTCAACGGGTCGGACGAGACTTGATGGAAAGCCCTTTCCGGAGGTTTCCGGCCGGACGGTTGTTTTCCGGTCGCGGCGAGGCCGGCCGACCCTCGCGGCGAGCAGATTTCTGTTATCGCTCGCGCGCCGCCGCGTCTCCCGTGTGTGCGCAGCCCCCTCCACACCTCAAGCGCGATCGCCGGCGCCCTCGCGGCCGTCGCGGCTCTCCTGGCCACCGCTCCCCCGGCCGTGGCCGCCGACGCCCGGGACGTCACCGCCGACGTCCTCGCGAACCGGGACGTGACGCTCACCGGCGACACGGTCGTCACCGTGCCGTCCGGGACGACGACGTACGACGGCGTGTTCGGCGGCCAGGGAACGCTGACCGTGCGCGGCGGCGGAACGCTCGTCCTGAGCAAGGACAGCGACTTCACGCTGCCCGAGGCGCACCGGCGGCAGGTGGTGCGCACGCAGGGCGGCAACCACCCGTACACGACGGTGAGCAACCCCGACCCGCCCGCGATCACGGTGGAGCGCGGGGCGACCCTGCAGTACGGCACCGGCGGGGGTATGGGCCTCATCGGGTACTTCCCCTACGACACCCCCGGGTACCGGCTCAACCAGCTCAACGTCCGCGTCGACGGCACGCTCCGGCTGTCGCTGACCCGCACCTTCAACATCGGCACGATCAGCGGGTCCGGCCTGGTCACGCAGCCGCGCACCATGTGGGGCACCCTCGATCTGGCGGGCACGCACCCCTTCTCCGGGGTCATCGACAACGGCACCGCGATGGCGGTCGGCCGCCCCGAGTACCCGGTGTCGCTGCCCGCCGCCCGGGCGATCCTCAACCAGGGTTCCTGGATCATCGACACCCCGCTGTACCAGACGGTCACCCTGCGGCAGGACTTCTACCAGCGGGAGTACGGCAGCGACGTCAACGTCCACACCCGGCCCGGCAGCAAGGTCGTCCTCACGGGGCAGTACAGCTACAGCGACCAGGGCGGCGACTCCCGCCCCTCACTCAGCGACCCGGACATCAACTGGCACCCGATAGCACACCAGTTGAACAAGCGCGGCACCAACATCGAGGGCGCGAACGTGCGGTGGGGCGACGGCACCACGCACCGGATCTTCCTGCCGGGGACGAAGGACACCGTCTACATCAACCTGCACGTGGCCAGCGGACGGCGGTCCCTGCTGACGTTCGACTACAACGGCCCGGTCACCCTGGGCGCGCCGATCGGCGGCGGCCGGTACCACGACACGCTCGCCGCTCCCGGCGCCGGGGACGTAGTCATCGCCGGGACCAAGGGAAACGATGTCACCTTCGCCGCAGCGCAGTACTACGACGGTTCGACCACCGTCGAGAAGGACGCGGTCCTGCGCCTGGGTTCGACGCAGGGCGACGGCTCCCTGCTCACCGGCACCGACCGGCGCCGGATCGTGAACGACGGCACGCTCGTCGTGCACAACGCGAAGACGGCGATCTCCCTGTCCCGCCTCGGCGGCAGCGGCTCACTCGTGCAGTCCGGTACGGCGACGACGACCCTTACGGGTTCCGCCGTGACGTACACCGGGACGACGACGGTCAAGCGGGGCACCCTCGCGCTGAAGGGCGGGGCGACCCTCGCCAACAGCAGGGCGATCCGGCTGACTTCGGCGGGAGCACGGCTCGAAACCGGCGGCTCGCCCCTACGGGTGACAAGCACCCTCAGCGGCAAGGGCACCGTGCGGGGCGCCGTGTCGAACGAGGGCGTCGTCACGGGCGGCCTGACGGTCACCGGCGCCTACACCCAGAACGACAAGAGCCAACTGGTGCTGTCGGACACGCCGTTGAAAGTGAGCGGCAAGGTAACCCTGGCCGGCGGCCTGGACTTGTCCGCTGCGGGGAGGGCAACCGCCACGACCGGTACCCCTCCGGGTGAGGCTTCCGCCGCGAACGACGGAACCCCCCGCCCGGACATCACCGTCCTGAACCACACCGGCGACACGCCCACCACCGGCACCTTCGACGGGCTGCGCGAGGGCGCCTCCGTGAAACTCGCCGACACCGTCTACCGGATCACTTACAAGGGCGGCGACGGCAACGACGTCGTCCTCACCGCAACGGCCGCGAGCCCCTCGGCGAGCGCGCACGGGCGGTCCTCCCCGGAAGCCGTGACGGCCGAGACGCGCAGCGCGAGCACGGCCCAGAGCGGCGCGTTCGGCTGGTGGCCGTACGTCCTGGCCGCCGGGCTGCTCGGCGCACTGCTGTTCCCGGCGACCAAGCGCCCACGAAGCGGCGGGCGCCGCCGAGGCGGCCGACACTCGGGGCGCGGACAATGAGCGGAAAATAGGCAACACCCTCCCCCTGTCCCCCTGTTATGGTGCGCCGATGTCATCGATCAAGCAGTTCCAGGTCACCTTCGACTGCGCAGACCCTGAGCGCGTCGCTCGCTTTTGGTGCGAGGTGCTGGGGTACGTCGTACCGCCGCCACCGGAGGGGTTCGCCACGTGGGACGACTTCGACCGCTCTCTGCCGCCTGAGCAGCAGGGCTCCTCGTTCGCCTGCGGTGATCCCTCAGGCGTGGGCCCGCGGCTGTACTTCCAGCGCGTCCCCGAAGGCAAGGTCGTCAAGAACCGGGTGCATCTCGACGTGCGAGCCGGCACCGGGCTCGTGGGTGAAGAACGCCTCGCCACACTCGAAGCCGAGTGCGCACGACTGGTCGCGCTCGGCGCGACATGCGAGCAAGTGCTCCTTGCCGACGACCAGAACGAGTCGTGCATCGTGATGCAGGACATCGAGGGCAACGAGTTCTGCCTCGACTGAGCATCCTCCGAGACGGCGCCGGCCGGACATGTCCTCCGGCCACAACGCCACGCCCTGCTTGTCGCGGGTGAGGAGCTTCAGAACGGCACCGCGGTCCGGCATCCCACATGGTGGGCGATCTGTTCACACACCGGACGCGTCGAGCTGTCCGTCGTCCCGTCGGCTAGCGTCGGGGCATGACCAGCGACACTCCTGCTCCCCTCGCGGAGACCTCCCTCGCCGCGGCTCTCTCTGCCGGAACCGTTGTCCTCGACGGCGGTATGTCCAACCAGCTGGAGTCCGCCGGGCACGATCTGAGCGACGGGCTGTGGTCGGCGCGGCTGCTCGCCGAGCGGCCCGAGGCGATCACCGAGGCCCACCTCGCCTACTTCGAGGCGGGTGCGAACGTGGCGATCACCTCCAGCTACCAGGCCACGTTCGAGGGTTTCGCGAAGCGCGGCATCGACCACGAGACGGCCGTCCGGCTGCTCACGCAGAGCGTGGAGCTGGCCCGGGAGGCTGCCCGGCAGGCCCGGAGCAAGGGGGGCACGCACCCGTTGTGGGTGGCCGCGTCGGTCGGCCCCTACGGGGCGATGCTCGCGGACGGCTCCGAGTACCGGGGCCGCTACGGTCTCAGCGTCGAGGAGTTGGAACGCTTCCACCGTCCCCGGCTGGAAGTCCTGGCCGCGGCCGCGCCCGACGTGCTGGCGCTGGAGACGGTTCCCGACGCCGACGAGGCCGAGGCCCTGCTGCGCGCGGTGCGCGGACTCGGGGTGCCGGCCTGGCTGTCGTACTCGATCGCCGGTGACCGTACGCGCGCCGGGCAGCCGTTGGAGGAGGCGTTCGCCCTGGCCGCCGACGCGGACGAGGTGATCGCGGTCGGCGTGAACTGCTGTGCCCCCGAGGACGTCGACGCCGCCGTGGCGACCGCGGCACGGGTGACGGGCAAGCCGGTCGTCGTCTACCCCAACAGCGGCGAAGCCTGGGACGCGCAGGCCCGCGCCTGGAACGGCCGCTCCACCTTCGCCCCCGAACAGGTCCTGCGCTGGCGGGAGTCGGGGGCACGGCTGATCGGCGGCTGCTGCCGGGTCGGCCCGGAGGCGGTCACGTCGATCGCCCATACCCTGACGTCCGCATAGGGCCTCCCCGTAGGGGCCTACGCACAGAGACCTATGTATGGGGATCTCCCCGTAGGCCTCTTTCGGCACAGGCCTCTTTCGGCGGTCAGCGTCCCCGTACTCCCCCGGCGCGGCGCAGTCGGCGTACCGCCGACCTCAGCTCCGCGCCCCGCACGGGTCTGCCCAGCAGAGGGTCCGGGGTCGCCGTCCCGACGGCGGGTTCTCCCGGCAGGGCGGCGGGATCGGCCGTCCACAGGTCGAGCTCCCGGTCGCGTGGACCGTACGCGGTATACGACATACCGTCGACCGCGTACGGAGTACCGTCGCCCTCATACGGTCCGCTGTCGACACTGCCGGGACTGGGACTGCCGGGACTGCCGGGACTGCCGACCTCGCCGAAGATCCGCACCGGATGCGCCGCGTCCCAGGGCTCCCAGCCGGGGTCGCCCGTCGCGGCGAACCGTGTCCACGCCCCGTGCATCGCGTCGGCGAGCTCCCGCGGCACGCCGTCCCCCGCGAGCTTCGCGGACTCGGGCGTCTCGCCGGTGTCGAAGACGAAGCCGAGTTCGAGGGCGTGGCAGGCGCCGAGGCCGGGCCGGAGCGACGGCCAGGCGAACTCGTACACGTACGACGACCCGGGGCGGGCGTCGGCCAGCCGCTGCAGGGGCAGGCGCAGCAGGTTGTCGGTGACCATCTGGCCGACGATCTCGGCGGTACCGGCCCCCGGATGCAGGGCCCGGTAACCACGCGGCACCTCGGGGCCGCAGTGGCAGCGGGCCATGGCGCCGGCGAAGGCGACGGGACCCATCCGGTCCACGTGCTCCAGCAGGCCGCCCGGGACCAGCCACAGCCGGTACTCGTCACGGGTCCAGCCGAGGAGCAGGTCGATGCCCGAGCCCACGGCCCCGTCGACGAGGGCTTCAAGGGGGTCGCACGGGACGAGGTCGCCGTCGATGACGATGCCGAAGGCGGGCCCGCCCAGGACGGGGCTGCTGAGCCTGCCGACCTCGGCCTGGGTGCGCAACAGCAGGTCCCGGTCGACGGCGGCGAAGGCCTCGGCGGTGGCAGGGATCTTCAGCCGGGTCGCCATACGGCGCACCATGCGCCGGACCTTGTCCCGCTCGAAGGCCTCCGGCGGCCCGCTCTGCAGGACGGCCCGCCGGAACAGGCCCTGCGCCTGCGGGGCCGCGATCAGCGCGCCGACGCTGATCGCTCCGGCGGACTGTCCGGCCAGGGTGACCCTGTCAGGGTCGCCTCCGAAATCCCCGATGGAACGATGCACCCACTCCAGCGCGGCGAGCTGGTCGCGCAGGCCGGGGTTGGCGGGGGCGTCCGGGAACAGTCCGTAGCCCTCCACCCCCAGCCGGTAGTTGATCGACACGAAGACGATTCCGTCGCGCGCGAAGTTCCGTCCGTCGTACACGGGCACGGCCGACGAACCCCTGGTCAGGGCACCTCCATGCAGCCACACGAGCACGGGCAGCCGGGCCCCCGGGCCGGGCTCGGGCGTCCAGACGTTGAGGTTGAGGCAGTCGTCGCCCGGCACGACGGGGTCGGCCAGGTACTGGGCGAAGGCCTCGGAGTACGGCGGTTTCGGCGGCGTCGGACCGAAGGCTCCCGCGTCGCGCACCCCGTTCCAGGGCGCGGGCGGCACCGGGGGCCGGAATCTGCGCGGCCCGAACGGGGGTGCCCCGTAGGGAATCCCCCGGAAGACCGCGATGCCGCCGTCCTCGTACCTCCCGCGTACGGCCCCGTAGGGGGTCGTGACCACGGGACCGTTCGTCTGGTCTGCCGCCACCTGCTCACCAGCCCTTCGCCGTGCTCGCGCACCGGTACCACCAGAGCACCACGACAGCGCGCGGTATTCCGGTGCACAAGCTGCCGACAGGGCCATACGGCGTACATCAGGGGTGCGTCAGGGGTGCGTCAGAGGTCCGCCGAACCCCCCGACCGATTGATCGCGACTCCGCGACAGCCCTACGGTAGAACGCGCTTACCGAGAACGTTTCCCACGCACCTCAGGAGAGTCATGCCCAGCGCCCAGTTGCCCAGGGCCGTGTTCGCCATGGATCCGGTGCACCTTCCTCTGCTGTTCCCCGCACCGCTCATGGCCCGGCTGCGGCGAACGGCCGAGATCGACCCCGCGCTCGTCGTCCGGGACTTCGCCGATCCCGCCGCCGCGGCGGCGCTGGCCGACGCCGAGGTCCTGATCACCGGTTGGGGTTGCCCCCGCCTCGACGCGGACACCCTCGCCTCGACACCCCGGCTGCGGACGGTCCTGCATGCCGCCGGCTCGGTCCGCTCGCTGGTCGGCGAGTCCCTGTGGAAGCGGGGAGTGACCGTGTCCAGCGCGGTCACCGGCAACGCCGTCCCGGTCGCCGAGTACACCCTCGCGATGATCCTGCTCGCCGGGAAGGACGCCTTCGTCCACCGCGAGCGTTTCCGTCGTACCCACGCCCAGCCGACCCCCGCCGAGACCGCGGCCACCGGCAACCTCGGCCGCCGCATCGGCGTCATCGGCGCCTCGCGCGTGGGCCGCCGCCTCCTGGAGCTACTGCGCCCTCACGACTTCGAGATCCTCCTGCACGACCCGTACGTGGACGCGGCCGAGGCCACCCAACTCGGCGCGCAGTCAATGCCGTTGGAGGATCTGCTGCGGCTCAGCGACATCGTCAGCCTGCACGCGCCCGACATTCCCGAGACCCACCACATGCTCGACCGCGCCCGGCTCTCCCTGATCCGGGACGGTGGCGTGCTCATCAACACCTCCCGGGGCGCCCTCGTCGACCACACCGCCCTCACCGAGGAACTGGTCTCCGGCCGGCTGCACGCGATCCTGGACGTCACCGACCCCGAGCCACTGCCCGCCGACTCCCCTCTCCACCGGTTGCCCAACGTCTTTCTCACACCGCACATCGCCGGTTCCCTCGGCAACGAGCTGGGACGGCTCGGCCACATCGTCGTCGAGGAGGTGGAGCGGCTGGCCGACGGGCTGCCCCTCGCCCACGAAGTGCACCACGCCGACCTGACCCGGGTGGCCTGAAGGCGTCGCCGAGCCGGGCTTCGTCCTGGCCGAGTTGACGGACTCTCAGTTCGCGTGGCTGGAGCACCACCGCACCCCGTTCGTGATGATCGCCCCGGTGGTCGAACCGCCGCCCGGGGTGGTGTCGGTGGGGGCGGCGAACTGGCAGGGCGGAGTGACGGCGACCGAACACCTGCTGGCGCTCGGCCACGAACGCGTCGCCGTGATCGCCGGCCCGCGCCGCAAGATGTGCAGCGGCGCCCGGGTCGCCGGCTACCGCTCGGCGCTGGCCTCGGCCGGGCTCCCGTACCACCCCGAGTACCTGCGCGACGGGGGCTTCGACGAGTCCGTCGCCCACCGGCGCATGCGCGAACTGCTCGATCTGCCCGAGCCGCCGACGGCCGTCTTCGTCTGCTCCGACCGCATGGCCCTCGGGGTCTACGAGGCCCTGGCGGAACGGGGGTTGAGGATTCCGTACGACGTCAGCGTGGCCGGTTTCGACGACCTGCCCGAGTCCCGGTGGACGACCCCCGCCCTCACCACCGTCCGTCAGCCGCTGGCGGAGACGGCGGCGACGGCCCTGCGACTGCTGGTGCGGATGATGGACGGGGAGCACCCGGAGGGAACGAGGACGGAGCTGTCGACGCGGCTCGTGCAACGGGCGAGTACGGGGCCACCACGGGGCTGAAGGCAACGTCCGCCCACCCTCCTCTGCCCCTCCCTTCGGTGATCAAGTCGGCCGGACGCGTAGGCTCGAGCGGGATGAACACCTTTCCCGCACGCCTCGATCACGTAGTCCTCGCAACGCCCGATCTGGCGACGACGGTCGCCGAGTTCGCCCGGCGCACGGGAGTGGTCCCGGCTCCGGGCGGAGTGCATGTCGAGCTCGGCACCCGCAACTACCTTGTGGGGCTGGGTGGTTGTGCTTACCTGGAGATCATCGGCCCGGATCCGGAGCAGCCCGCGCCGTCCCACGCGCGTCCCTTCGGGGTCGACGGGCTCGCCTCGGCGCGGACGATCACCTGGGCGATCAGCCCGCCCGATCTCGACGCGGCGGTCGCGGCGGCCCGCGCCCGGGGCTACGACACCGGTGACGTACGGGAGATGAGCCGGCGTCGCCCCGACGGCACCCTGCTCCGGTGGCGGCTGACCGACGGCGGCTCCCCGCACCCGTCCGGCCTGATCCCGTTCCTCATCGACTGGGGCACGACGCCCCACCCGTCCGCGTCGGACGTGCCCGTCAGTCCCCTGCTGGCGCTGACCGCGACCGCCCCCGACCCCGAGGAGATCCGCCCGCTGCTGAGCACCCTCGGCACCGATCTCGCCCTCACCAAGGGTCCGGCGGGCTTCTCCTTCACGGTGGACACATCCAACGGGCCGGTGACGTTCACCTGACCTGGGAGGCCGCCGCTCGCAGCAGACGCAGCTGTCCGATCTCGGACACGTCTTCATCAACTCCGCGTTCGCCCAGGCGTGCGCGGGACGGTCCCGGGCAGCCTCGTCGAGGCCAGCACGGCGAACAGTGCGATCAAATCGGGGAGCAGGGCCTCGCCGGCCTCTGTCGGCGGCCCGGCCGGGCCGTCTGCCGTCCCCGCCGGGGTCCCGTATCTCGGGGCCGCCGCCGGGCAGCGCCCAGAGATCGTTGTCCCGGCGGCGCTGGAGAAGGATGCGTCCCTCGTCGTCGGTGACCACCGCGGATGCCGCGACGACCAAGCTGTTGGGCTCGGGGGCGTCCGGATCGTCGTAGTAGTCGGTCCGTGCCATGATCACTCCTTTCGGACTGGCGTCGCGGTCGCCCACACCGCAGCGAAGCTGTCAGCGCAAGTGTCGAAAATGCCGCCTGCCCCATTTCGACGCAAGTGCCAGACAGGGGCACGTGAGCGGTGCGCGGGCACGCCGGGTCCCCGGTGGGTGAGGTGCGGAAAGGTGACACTCCCGCACCGAAGTGTCACCTTCCTGTGCGGACCACCCGCCCCGGGCAGAGAGCCGCACCGCCCAAGTTCGAAGACCCGGTAAACCCCGACCCGGCTCGCGTCCAGCTCCAGGACTTCACCGCTCGCCCGTGCCCCGACCCCGGCGGCCCGGTCCGCCCCGGCACCGACTGGCCGACGGCCGTGCAGGGGACCTTCGCCCCGTTCGCCACGGCCATGGCCGCCGATGGCCTGGCCTTCCTCCGCACCCGGATGCAGGCCGGCCTGTGCGGCCCGGTCCTCGCCGCCGCCGTCGAGGACCGCATCGTGGGCGCGATCGGCCCCATGGAAGTGCGCCCCGACGCGATCGGATGCCCTCAGTTCCTCCCAGTACTTCGCCGTCCTGCCCGAGGCCCGAGGGCCGGGCCTGGGCCTGGGCCGCGTTCTGTGGCGGGCCGCGATGCACTGGGGCCAGTTCCACGGCGCCGCCTACCAGCTCCTCCAGACCGAGGTCGGCGGACCCTCCGAGCGGCTGTGCCAAACCGAAGGACTGACCTCCCTCGGCTTCAGCCACACCGCACGGGCGTAGCCGCCTGGTCTCGCCCGCCGCGAAGTGAATCAAACTCACGTGGCATCGCTGCCGCGACGGATCTCCGGGCCGGGTGTCCGTTTCCTTCAAGACCTGCTGCGTCGGGGCTGTCTACCGTGGCCGTATGAGTCCACGATTTGATGCCATCGGCCTGGTCGTCTCCGACATGGCCGCCTCCGTCGCCTTCTACCGCCGGCTTGGGTTCGCCTTTCCCGAGGGTGCCGAGCGAGAGCCGCATGTCGAGGCTGAACTGCCTGGTGGGCTGCGGCTGTTGCTGGATACCGAGGACACCGTCCGCTCGTTCCACCCGGGGTGGCGGCAGCCGTCCGGAAGCGGTCGGGCGTCGCTGGCGCTGCACTGCGACACGCCGGGCGAGGTCGACACCGTGTACGAGGAGCTGGTGGGCGCCGGTCACCGGGGCGAGCTGAAGCCGTGGGACGCCTTCTGGGGCCAGCGGTACGCCGTCGTGCACGACCCCGACGGCAACGGCGTCGATCTGTTCGCGCCGCTGGCCCCATAGGTCGGTCCCCGCACCGCTAGCGCAGCAGGTCGCCCATTGTGCGGCCCGTGAACTCCCTTACGTCGCGGGAGAGATGGGCCTGGTCGGCGTAACCGGCGCGGGCCGCCGTGTCCGCGTACGGCACCCCCGTCCGGGCCAGCGCCAGAGCCCGTTGCAGGCGCAGGATGCGGGCCAGGGTCTTGGGGCCGTAGCCGAAGGCGGCCAGGGAGCGGCGGTGCAACTGGCGGGCGCCGAGGCCGAGTTCGTCGGCCGTTGCGGCCACCGGCCGGCCCGCGGCGAGGGCGGCGACCAGTCGGCGCAGTGCGGGGTCGGGCGGAGCCGCCCGCTCCAGCGCCAGTTCCTCGAGTGCCACCGCCGGGTGCGCCGCAGCAGCGACCCGAGCGTTCAGGCGCCGCACCTCCGATGCCGGCCACAGTTCGGCCAACTCCACACGCCGGTCGCGTAGTTCGTGGGCCGGTACGTTGAGGAAGGCTGGCGCGGTGCCGGGGTGGAGGCGGATGCCCGACCAGGGCACGGGCGGGCCGTCGGGGACGTGGGCCCGGGTGTCCGGTCCGGCGACCAGCAGTCTGCCCTCGCTCCACATCACGTCCATGCAGCCATCGGGCAGCACGGGAAGCATTCCGGAATCCGGCGACGGCGTGTTCGTCCACACCACCGCCCCGGCCAGCCGGGAGGCCCGCTCCTCGTACACATGTGTCACGCTACGCCGCCACGAAGCCCCGACGGGCTCACTCCGAGTGCTCCCTCCGAGGCCGAGGGCTCACTCCGAGGGCTCACTTCCCCGGGAGCCGGCCCTCCCCGTTACTCCCAGTACCGCCGTTACCCCCAGCACCCCCATTACCGCCGTTCGCTCCATTAGCCCCGTTCCGGCCGTTCCCGCCAGTCCCGCCGGTCCCCCCACTGCCCCCGTTCCCCTTCGGAGAACTCTTCGCATGCGTGCGGAAGCGTCCCGTCACGTCCTCCGGTGGAAGGAAGCGGGACCAGCGTTCGGGGAACTCGGACGGCATGTCGGGGTCGTCTGGGTCGTCGTCCTCGTGGGAGCGGATCGCCGCCACGCGGGCGACGTACTCCACGGCCTCCTCCTGCCGTTGCCGTTCGTTGGCGGCGCGGGCCGCGGCCGTCGCGGCGGCCGGCCAGACGCGGTCGATCGCGGCGTTGACGGCGGCGCCGACCAGCACGGCGAAGGCGGACACGCCGATCCACAGCAGTACGGCGACGGCGGCGGCGAGGGAGCCGTAGATGGTGGCGCCCTCGATCGTGTTCGTCAGGTAGATCCGGAGCAGGAAACTGCCGAGCACCCACATGGCGAGGGCGACGAGCGCGCCGGGCACGTCCTCGATCCACGGGGAGCGGACGGGCACGGAGACGTGGTAGAGCGTCGTCAGGAACGCGATGGACAGGACGATCACGACGGGCCAGTACAGGACCTGCACCACGGTCGTCGACCAGGGCACGATCCGCACCACCGCGTCCGGCCCGGCGACCATCAGCGGCAGCGCGATCGAGCCGATCAGCAGGGCCGCGACGAACAGCAGGAACGCCACCAGCCGCGTCTTGACGATGCCGCGCACCCCGTCGAGGCCGTACATCACGGTGATCGTGTCGATGAAGACGTTGACCGCGCGCGAGCCGGACCACAGCGCGAACAGGAAACCGATGGAGATGACGTCGGGGCGGCCGCCCCGCATCACGTCGTCGAGGATCGGCTGGGCGATCTGCCGCACGCCCTTGTCGGACAGGACCGTGCGGGAGGCCTCGAGAAGGTTGCTCTCCAGGCTGCTGATGGAGTCGGTGCCGGTCCAGTCGTCGACGTAGCCGAGCAGGCCGATGAGGCTGAGGAGCAGCGGCGGCACGGACAGCAGCGTGAAGAAGGCGGCCTCGGCGGCGAGGCCGAGGATGCGGTACTCGATGCAGGAGTTGACGGTGTCCTTCACCAGCAGCCAGGCGGTCCGGCGCTTGGAGACGTTCCGGTAAAGGGCACGCGCCCGGTGGAGACGCCCGGTGGGGCTCCCGGGTTGCTCGGGGGACTGACTTGCTGGCTGCACGCCCTAAAGGTATCCGCCGTTCGGGGCTGCACTCACCTCCGGACTCACCTTCGAATCCACCCCGGACTCACCTCGGACTCACCTTCGGGCCCGCCTCGAACCCACCCCGGACTCACCTTCGGGCCCACCTCCGGACTCGTCTCCGGCAAGGCCGCGTCGCCGGGTCAGGGAGCGGCGCGCGGGCTCCGGACGGCCATGACCGTCGTACCCGGAGGTAGGTTCGGGGTCATGACAGGCCGCACCCACACCGTGACCAACCAGCCCCCGCCCCTGACCGGGTACGACGTCTACGGCACCGACCAGGCGCTGGTGGCCGCCGTCGAACGGCACCTGGCTCCGGAGCTGCTCGACGAGGCGCGCGGCGAGTTGTCGGCGCTCGGGCAGGCGGCCGGATCGGCGCAGGTGCAGGAGTGGGCGGTGCAGGCGGACACGTATCCGCCGAAACTGCGGACGCACGACCGGTACGGGCATCGCGTCGACGAGGTCGACTTCCATCCGGCGTGGCACCGGCTGCTCGGCAAGGGCGTCGGGGCCGGGCTGACGAATGCCTGGGGGCGGCCGGGCGGGCATGTGCGGCGGGCCGCGGGGTTCCTGGTGTGGACACAGGCCGAGGCGGGCAACGGCTGTCCGCTGTCGATGACCCACGCGGCGGTGCCCGCGCTGCGCACCGACCCGGAGCTGGCCGCCGAGTGGGAGCCCCGGCTGACGTCCACGCTCTACGACCGTGAGCTGCGGCCGGCCCGGCTGAAGTCCGGGGCGCTGTTCGGGATGGGGATGACGGAGAAACAGGGCGGCAGCGACGTACGGGCCAACACGACCGTCGCCACCGCTCTCGCCGAGGACGGGACGTACGAGCTGACCGGGCACAAGTGGTTCTGTTCGGCACCCATGTCGGACGGGTTCCTGGTGCTCGCCCAGGCGGGGCCGAGCCGGGGTGGCGGCGGGCTGACGTGTTTCCTCGTGCCGCGCGTGCTCGAGGACGGCACCCGTAACGTCTTCCGCCTCCAGCGGCTCAAGGACAAGCTGGGGAACCGGTCCAACGCCTCCGGCGAGGTCGAGTTCGACGGGACGTGGGCGCGCCGGGTCGGCGAGGAGGGGCGCGGGGTGCGCACCATCATCGACATGGTCGCGGCGACCCGGCTGGACTGCGTGCTCGGGTCGGCGGGGCTGATGCGGCAGGCGGTGGCACAGGCGATCCATCACTGCACGCACCGAGCGGCGTTCGGCGGGAAGCTCGTCGACAAACCGTTGATGCGCAATGTCCTGGCCGATCTCGCGCTGGAGTCGGAGGCGGCGACCACGCTCGCGCTGCGGCTGGCGGCGGCCTACGACGACGGGGGCGAGCAGGAGCGGGCGCTGCTGCGGATCGCGGTTCCGGCGGCCAAGTACTGGGTGACCAAGCGCTGTACGCCGGTGACGGTGGAGGCCTTGGAGTGCCTGGGCGGAAACGGTTACGTGGAGGAGTCGGGGATGCCCCGGCTGGTGCGCGAGTCGCCGCTGAACTCGGTGTGGGAGGGCGCGGGCAACGTCCAGGCGCTGGATGTGCTGCGGGCGCTGCGGCAGGAGCCGCAGGCGCTGAACGCCTATCTCCAGGAGGTGGGGCGGGCGCGCGGGGCCGATCACCGGCTGGACGCGGCGATCAAGGGCCTGCTGACGGAACTGGCGGATCTGGACGGCGTCGAGGGGCGGGCCAGGCGGCTGGCGGAGCGCTTCGCGCTGGTGCTCCAGGGGTCGCTGCTGGTGCGGTTCGCGCCGCCGGAGGTCGCCGACGCGTTCTGCGCCTCGCGGCTGGGCGGGGACGGGGGCGCGGCCTTCGGGACGCTGCCCCACACTCTGGACCTGGCGGCGATCGTCGACCGGGCCGGGCCCGGACTCGGAATCAGCCCCGGACCCTGACCGCGCCGGCCTGCGGAAAGTGGGAGCAGGAAGCGGGGGTGGTGCTGCGCCGACACGGCACCACCCCCGCCGCAATGGCCCTGCGAGGCCAGAATTACCGCTCTCGCGGCATGGCTCAAGTTTCAAACAGACTGTGGATGTTCACCAGGGTTGCAGGGGGTTGCAACATGTCGGAGGTTGTGACCGGACTATGTCCCTCCGTCACGGGCGGACGGCAAGATAGGGCCTTCAGCAAGACCGGAAACAGTCGGCGCAGGAGCTTGACACCCGGTTGTCCGCCTGTCTGCTCCCCGGGAGGCCCAGTGGCGCTGCCACCGATGAACGTGCCGCAGCTCGCGGCCGCCGACGCCGCGCGGGCGGCGCGGATGCTCAACGAGGTGCGCGAGGCCCGGCTGGCCGGCCGGCGGGCGCGCGTCGCCCCGCGTCCCGTGATCGAGCAGTCCTGGGAGCGGATGCTGCGCAGCGGCGTCGACCCCGAGCACGATTTCCGGGCGGGACTGCTCAGCGCCGACGAGGTGCGCAGACGGCGCGAGGAGTCGCCGTTGCGGGAGGTGCTGCCGGTGCTGCGCGAGGGGCTGCTGTCGGTCGCGGACGCCGCCCACCACATCATGGTCGTCGCCGACGAGGAGGGCCGGGTGCTGTGGCGCGAGGGCTGCAACCCCGTGCTGCGCAAGGCCGACGGGCTCGGTTTCGAGCTGGGCGCGGACTGGGGCGAGGCGGTGGTCGGCACCAACGGCGTGGGCACGCCGGCGGTGGTGCGGCGGCCCGTGCAGGTGTTCGCCGCCGAGCACTTCGTACGCTCGCACACGACCTGGACCTGCGCGGGCGCCCCGATCACCGATCCGCGCAACGGCCGGCTGCTCGGGGTGATCGACGTCAGCGGGCCGCTGGAGACGATGCATCCGGCCACCCTCGCCTGGGTCGACGCGGTGGCGAAGCTCGCCGAGTCCAGACTGCGGGAGAAGCACCTGAGTTCGCTGGAACGGCTGCGCGCGGTGGCCGCGCCGGTGCTGGCCCGGCTCGCCGGCCGGGGGGCGGTGGTGGACGGGGACGGCTGGACGGCCGCGGTGACCGGGATGCCGTACGCGAGCCGGATCGCGCTGCCCAAGTCGCCTTCCCCGGGCCGCCGATGGCTGCCGACGCTCGGGTTGTGCTCGGTCGAGCCGCTGGCCGGGGGCTGGCTGGTGCGGTCGGTGGCCGATGCCGGCGAACCGCAGGCGGGCGGCGCGACCCGGATCGTGCTGGACCTGACCCGGCCCCGGAGCTGGTCGGTGACGGTGTCGGGGGGCGCGGGCTCGTGGTGCCACGAACTCAGTCCCCGGCACGCCGAGTTGCTCTACCTGGTGGCGACACGCCGCTGCGGCCGCAGCGCGGCGGGCCTGGCCGAGGACATGTTCGGCGACCCGGGCCGTACGGTGACGGTGCGGGCCGAAGTGTCCCGGGTGCGGCGGTATCTGGGGGGACTTCTGCAACATCGGCCGTATCGTTTCTGCGAGGATGCCGAGGTCGAGCTGCTCCTGCCGGCGGATCCGAAGGGCCTGCTGCCCCACTCGATCGCGCCCGCGGTGGTCCGCGACCGTGCGTCGGCACCGTAGCGACGACGCACGGCGACACCACGCACAGCGACAACGAACAGCGACAACGCGTAGCCACCATGACGCACCCGAGTCCTTCCGGTGGCATCTTCCGCATATTTGCGCGGTCTTCGTCCTCGACGGTGGCCGACTGCCGTAGCATCCCCTACGGGTCACCCCACCTGCTCCTCCGTCAACGTACGGATCACCAGGCGCAGTTGGCCCGCCTCGGGAGGACGTAATGACATATCGCGGCCGACACCGCCGGCGCAGGCGGGGCAGGGCCGTGCGGGCGTTCCTGTCCGGGACCGCTCTCGCGCTCACCGCTGCCGCCACCATGATCAGCGCTTCCCAGGCGACGGTGACCGACGACGGACCCGGAGGGCTGAAGCCGCTCACCGCGGTGGCCGAGACCGGGAAACTGCGGCTGACGGAGAACCTGGTGCCGCAGGCCTCCCTGGACCGCCTGGCCGCGGGCATGGGCCGGCCGGTCGGCGTCGGCGCGGTGCTGGAGGACTCCGACCGCATCCTGCGGGACGCGATCGACTGCTCGCCCGCCGAGCGCGGGGCCCTGCCGGTCTCCCCCGTGGCCACCCGCGCGTACTGCTGGAACACGGACGACACCGCGGGCTGGCAGCCGGGCGCGGTCACCACGTCCGGGGACGCGGACGACGACGGCGCCTGGGGCGCGAACCGGGTGATCCTCTCCGGCTGGTCGCGCAGCGGCGGCGCGGTCGCCGACCGGGGGCTGGCCCGGGTCGGCTTCCTGAACGCGGGCGACCTGAACCACCTCTCCTACACCTGGGCCCTGCTCGCCGTCCCGGAGGCCGACGGACGCGACTACCGGGGGCTGGTCTCCCATGTCTCCGGGATGGTCTGGTACCAGGACAAGCTGCTGGTCACCGCCGACGACGGGGGCCGGACCGCGCTCTACGTCTACGACATGAACCGCGTCCAGCGCGCCAGCGTCGTGAGCGACGCGGTCGGCCGGGTGCCGGGCGGCTGGTCGGCGCACGGCTACCGCTTCGTCCTGCCCGCCATCGGCTCCTACGAGCTGAGCGGCGGCTCGGACGCCCCGCACCCCGCGACCGTCTCCCTCGACCGCAGCACCGTGCCGGACACCCTGGTCGCCGGGCAGTGGACCCTCGACGACGGCGACCGGGGCGCGCACCTGTGGCGCTACCCCTTCAGCACCGCCCCCGGGCACTCGGGGCTCCTCGCCACGAGCCCGACCGGGCGGGTGGCGGCCTCGGAGGCGTACGAGACGAAGCTGACCGGCGTGCGGGGTGTGCTGTCGTACGGGGCGCACTGGTACGTGACCCGCGCCGCCGGGCCCCGGGACGACGGGGACGACGGGCACGGGACGCTGTGGCGGCAGACCGCCGACAGGACGCCCGACGCCACGTACGGCGAGTCGGGCGACAAGGCGGACGCCAAGGCCGACCGGGCGCGGGCCGCGGTGTGCGGTTCGGCGGAGAAGCACAGCTGCTGGAGCCCGCAGACCGAGTCCCTCTCCTACTGGCAGGAGACCGGCGACGTCTGGACCCAGTCGGGGCGGGTGCTCTTCGCGCTGCCGCTGGCCTCGATCGACCGATCGACCGGACCATCGACAGAACAACCGGGTCGATGATTCCCTGACGGGCATGACCAACATTCCCGTGACCACCTGGTCCCTGGAGCAGACCGACCCGGCCGACCTCCTCCCGGCCGCCGCGCCCGAGGGCGACGTCCGGGTCGTCCGCTCCGAGGTCCCCTCCCCCGAGTTCAGCCGCTTCCTGTACGCGTCCGTCGGCGGGGACATCCGCTGGATCGACCGGCTGCGCTGGACGTACGCGCAGTGGCAGGAGCACCTGGCGCGGCCGGGGGTCGAGACCTGGGTCGCGTACGACCGGGGCACGCCGGCCGGATACGTGGAGCTGGAGCCGCAGGACGACGGGGTCGTGGAGATCGTCTACTTCGGCCTGGTGCCGGCCTTCCGGGGGCGGGGGATCGGCGGCCACCTGCTGTCGCAGGGCGCCGCCCGCGCGTGGGAGCTCGCGGACCGCTGGCCCGGGCTGCCGCAGACCAAGCGGGTGTGGCTGCACACGTGCAGCCTGGACGGCGAGCACGCGATGGACAACTACCAGCGGCGCGGTTTCAAGCTGTTCGACACCGAGGTCGAGGAGCAGCCCGAGGTGTCCGCGCCGGGCCCCTGGCCGGGTGCCTTCCCGTCCTGACCCGGCCGCCCGCACCCGGCCCATACCGCTCGTACCCGCTGCGACCTGCGAGGACAAGGGCCCGTGCACGTCATGTGATCGACGCCACCCCTGTCTCACATACCGGGACAAGGGTGTCCGCATCTCGGACGAAGCTGGACTGTGTCCAGAACGCCGTGACACGCTTTCGTCATGTCCGGAACCGGAATCGCCTTGGTGAGTCGGCGGCACGTCGACCTCTGCCGCATGTCCAGCGCCATCTGTCCGGCGCGCTGAGCCGCACCACCACCGCTTTCCGAACGTTCCCGCCTCCTCCCCGCGCAACGCCGCGCACGCATGCCCGTGTGCGCCTATAAGCGCAGGTCAGAGCCGCTTCCCGCCTGTCCCGAAGGACGTATCCATCATGGCCGCCACCCCGCAGAACCCTGCCGCAGAGACTCCCCGCCGCAAGGTGAGCCGTCACCGCGGTGAGGGCCAGTGGGCCGCGGGGCACTTCACCCCGCTGAACGGCAACGAGCAGTTCAAGAAGGACGACGACGGTCTCAATGTGCGGACACGCATTGAGACGATCTACTCGAAGCGGGGCTTCGACTCGATCGACCCCAACGACCTGCGCGGCCGGATGCGCTGGTGGGGCCTGTACACCCAGCGCAAGCCCGGGATCGACGGCGGCAAGACCGCGATCCTGGAGCCGGAGGAGCTGGACGACGAGTACTTCATGCTGCGGGTGCGCATCGACGGCGGCCGGCTCACCACCGGGCAGCTGAGGGTGATCGGCGAGATCTCGCAGGAGTTCGCCCGCGGCACCGCGGACATCACCGACCGGCAGAACATCCAGTACCACTGGATCCGCATCGAGGACGTCCCGGAGATCTGGAACCGCCTGGAGGCGGTCGGACTGTCCACCACCGAGGCCTGCGGCGACACGCCCCGCGTGATCATCGGCTCGCCGGTGGCCGGCATCGCCGAGGACGAGATCATCGACGGCACCCCGGCCATCGACGAGATCCACCGCCGGATCATCGGCAACAAGGACTTCTCGAACCTGCCCCGCAAGTTCAAGTCCGCGGTCTCCGGCTCGCCGCTGCTGGACGTGGCGCACGAGATCAACGACATCGCGTTCGTGGGCGTGCACCACCCCGAGCACGGCCCCGGCTTCGACGTGTGGGTCGGCGGCGGCCTCTCCACCAACCCCAAGATCGGCGTCCGGCTCGGCGCCTGGGTCCCGCTGGACGAGGTCCCGGACGTCTACGAGGGCGTCATCTCGATCTTCCGCGACCACGGCTACCGGCGGCTGCGCACCCGCGCCCGCCTGAAGTTCCTGGTCGCCGACTGGGGCCCGGAGAAGTTCCGCCAGATCCTGGAGGACGACTACCTCCAGCGCAAGCTGGTCGACGGCCCTGCCCCGGACCAGCCGGTCGCCCGGTGGCGCGACCACGTCGGCGTGCACCGGCAGCAGGACGGCCTGTTCTACGTCGGTTTCGCCCCGCGCGTCGGCCGCGTGGACGGCGCGACCCTGACGAAGATCGCGGAGCTCGCCGAGGCGCACGGCTCGGGCCGGGTCCGTACCACCGTCGAGCAGAAGATGATCGTCCTCGACGTCGCGGAGACCGAGGTCGAGTCGCTGGTCGAGGCGCTCGAGGCGCTGGACCTGACCGCCAAGCCCTCCCCGTTCCGGCGCGGCACCATGGCCTGCACTGGCATCGAGTACTGCAAGCTCGCCATCGTCGAGACCAAGGTGCGCGGCTCCCAGCTCATCGACGAACTGGAGCGCCGCATCCCGGAGTTCGACGAGCCGATCACCATCAACATCAACGGCTGCCCGAACGCCTGCGCCCGAATCCAGGTCGCGGACATCGGTCTCAAGGGCCAACTGGTCCTCGACGACCGGGGCGAGCAGGTCGAGGGCTTCCAGGTGCACCTGGGCGGCGCGCTCGGTCTGGAAGCCGGTTTCGGCCGCAAGGTCCGTGGTCTGAAGGTCACTTCGGACGAGCTGCCGGACTACGTGGAACGGGTGCTGAAGCGGTTCCAGGAGGAGCGCGAGGACGGCGAGCGGTTCGCCGCCTGGGCCTCGCGGGCCAGCGAGGAGTCCCTCTCATGAGCGAGCGCGCCGCCCCCTTCTACTGCCCCTACTGCGGCGACGAGGACCTGCGTCCGAGCGAGCAGGGCCACGGCGCCTGGGAATGCGCCGCGTGCAACCGCGCATTCCAGCTGAAGTTCCTCGGGCTGCTCGCCCGCGGAGTTCAGCGAGCCGACGACGGAGGGGACCGGATATGACCACGGCTCAGAAAGGCCGTACGGACGACGAGTTGAAGCGGCTCGCCGAGCAGGCGGGCCGTGATCTGGAGGACGCCTCCGCGCTGGAGATCCTCCAGTGGGCGGTGGACACGTTCGGCGAGCGGTTCTGCGTGACGTCCTCCATGGAGGACGCCGTCGTCGCTCACCTGGCGTCCCGGGTCCGCAAGGGCGTGGACGTCGTGTTCCTCGACACCGGCTACCACTTCCCCGAGACCATCGGCACCCGGGACGCGGTCGAGGCCGTGATGGACGTCAACGTCATCACGCTCACCCCGCGCCGGACGGTCGCCGAGCAGGACGCCGAGTTCGGGCCGAAGCTGCACGACCTCGACCCCGACCTGTGCTGCAAGCTGCGCAAGGTGCAGCCGCTGGAGGAGGGGCTCGCGGGCTACACGGCCTGGGCGACCGGGCTGCGCCGCGACGAGTCGCCGACCCGCGCGAACACTCCCGTCGTCGGTTGGGACGATAAGCGCCAGAAGGTCAAGATCTCCCCTATCGCCCGATGGACCCAGGACGACGTCGACGCGTACGTTGCCGAGCACGGCGTGCTGACCAACCCTCTGTTGACGGACGGTTACGCATCGGTCGGCTGCGCCCCCTGCACGCGCCGGGTCCTCGACGGCGAGGACGCGCGCGCCGGCCGCTGGGCGGGACGCGCGAAGACCGAGTGCGGGCTGCACGGCTGATCACGATGACCGCGACCGCCACGACCCCGCCAACCCGCGCTTCCCTCACTCCCCCGACTTCCTCCGCTGCCTCAACTGCCTCTGCTTTCCCCACTTCTACGAACCGGGAGAACCACGTGACGACCGGAGCCACCGTCTGGCTCACGGGTCTGCCGAGTGCCGGCAAGACCACCATCGCCCGCGAGCTGGCCGACCGGCTGCGTGCGGAGGGCCACCTCGTCGAGGTGCTCGACGGCGACGAGATCCGCGAGTTCATCTCCGCGGGCCTCGGTTTCAGCCGCGAGGACCGGCACGTCAACGTCCAACGCATCGGCTTCCTCGCCGAGTTGCTCGCCCGCAACGGTGTGAAGGCGCTGGTGCCGGTGATCGCGCCGTACGCGGACAGCCGTGACGCGGTGCGCGAGCGCCACCAGAAGAGCGCGACCGCCTACCTGGAGGTGCACGTGGCGACTCCGGTCGAGGTGTGCTCGGTCCGTGACGTGAAGGGCCTGTACGCCAAGCAGGCGGCGGGCGAGCTGACCGGGCTCACCGGTGTCGACGACCCGTACGAGACGCCCGAGTCGCCCGATCTGCGCATCGAGTCCCAGGACCAGACCGTGCAGGAGTCCGCGGCGTCGCTGTACGCCCTGCTCAGCGAGAGGGGACTGGCATGACGACGACCGTCGCCACGGCCAAGGAGGGCACGGCCGGCCCGTACGCCCTCAGCCACCTGGACGCCCTGGAGTCCGAGGCGGTGCACATCTTCCGTGAGGTGGCGGGGGAGTTCGAGAACCCGGTGATCCTGTTCTCCGGCGGCAAGGACTCCATCGTCATGCTGCATCTGGCGCTGAAGGCGTTCGCCCCGGCGGCGATCCCCTTCTCGCTGCTGCACGTGGACACCGGACACAACTTCCCGGATGTGCTGGAGTACCGCGACCGCGTGGTCGCGGCGCACGGGCTGCGCCTGCATGTGGCCTCTGTGCAGGACTACATCGACAGCGGTGTGCTGAAGGAACGTCCCGACGGCACGCGCAACCCGCTGCAGACGCTGCCGCTGACCGAGAAGATCCAGTCGGAGAAGTTCGACGCGGTCTTCGGCGGCGGCCGGCGGGACGAGGAGAAGGCCCGCGCGAAGGAGCGGGTGTTCTCCCTGCGCGACGAGTTCTCCCAGTGGGACCCCCGCCGCCAGCGCCCCGAGCTGTGGAACCTCTACAACGGGCGGCACGCGCCCGGCGAGCACGTACGCGTGTTCCCGCTGAGCAACTGGACCGAGCTGGACGTCTGGCAGTACATCGCCCGCGAGGGCATCGAACTGCCGGAGATCTACTTCGCGCACGAGCGGGAGGTGTTCCGGCGCGGCGGCATGTGGCTGACCGCCGGTGAGTGGGGCGGCCCCAAGGACGGCGAGAGCGTCGAGAAGCGCCTCGTCCGCTACCGGACCGTCGGTGACATGTCCTGCACCGGCGCCGTCGACTCCGACGCCGTGACGCTGGACGACGTCATCGCCGAGATCGCCGCGTCCCGGCTCACCGAGCGCGGCGCGACCCGCGCCGACGACAAGATGTCCGAGGCCGCGATGGAAGACCGCAAGCGCGAGGGGTACTTCTAACCATGAGCACGCTCACCGCCGAGGAGCTCTCGGCCACGACCCTGCTGCGGTTCGCCACCGCCGGTTCCGTCGACGACGGCAAGTCCACCCTGGTGGGCCGGCTGCTGCACGACTCCAAGTCGATCCTCACCGACCAGTTGGAGGCCGTCGAGCGGGTCTCGGCGAGCCGCGGCCAGGACACCCCCGACCTGGCCCTCCTCACCGACGGTCTGCGCGCCGAGCGCGAGCAGGGCATCACCATCGACGTGGCCTACCGCTACTTCGCCACCCTCAAGCGGCGGTTCATCCTCGCCGACACGCCCGGTCACGTGCAGTACACCCGCAACATGGTGACGGGTGCCTCCACGGCCGAGCTGACGGTGATCCTCGTCGACGCCCGCAACGGCGTGGTGGAGCAGACCCGCCGGCACGCGGCGATCGCGGCGCTGCTGCGGGTGCCGCACGTCGTGCTCGCCGTCAACAAGATGGACCTCGTCGAGTACCGGGAGACCGTGTTCGCGGCGATCGCCGAGGAGTTCACGGCGTACGCGAGCGAACTGGGCGTTCCCGAGGTCACCGCGATCCCGATCTCGGCGCTCGCCGGGGACAACGTGGTGGACCCGTCGGCGAACATGGACTGGTACGGCGGTCCGACCTTCCTGGAGCACCTGGAGACGGTTCCGGTCAGTCACGACCTGGCGCACTGCCACGCGCGGCTGCCCGTGCAGTATGTGATCCGGCCGCAGACCGCCGAACACCCGGACTACCGGGGCTACGCGGGCCAGATCGCGGCCGGGACGTTCCGGGTGGGCGAGGCGGTCACCGTCCTGCCGTCCGGGCGTACGTCGACGATCTCCGGCATCGACCTGCTGGGCGAGCCGGTGGACGCGGCGTGGACGACCCAGTCGGTGACCGTGCTGCTCGCGGACGACGTCGACATCTCGCGCGGCGACCTGATCGTGCCGACCAAGGACGCGCCGCCCATCACGCAGGACGTCGAGGCGACCGTGTGCCACGTCGCCGACCAGCCGCTGACCGTCGGCCACCGGGTGCTGATCAAGCACGGCACCCGTACGGTCAAGGCGATCGTCAAGGACATTCCGTCCCGTCTCACGCTCGACGACCTGTCCCTGCACCCGCATCCGGGACAGCTCGTCGCCAACGACATCGGCCGGGTGAAGATCCGCACCGCGGTGCCGCTTCCGGTGGACTCCTACGCGGACTCGCGCCGTACGGGCTCGTTCATCCTGATCGACCCGGCCGACGGCACCACGCTCACCGCCGGCATGGTCGGCGAGTCGTTCGCGTCGCCGGTGCCGGTCAAGGACGAGTCCGACGACGACGGTTGGGACTTCTGAGACATGAACTCCACCGACTTCTACTCGACGTTCGCGAAGGAGGGCGGCCGCATCGGCAGCGGCGCCCTCGGCAGCGGGCAGGGCGGAGTGGCCCGATGTGCGCTCTGACGTACGCGCACCGCCTGCGCGCCCTGTCCCCCCACCCGACGTCCCGGAAGCGACGAAGACCCTTTGCCGATTTCCCGGCCACGACCTGAAACACCGTGACCGCCGGGCCAACGAGAGGAACCCCTCCCGTGCCTGTCAACCGCTCCACTTTCCTTCGCCGCGGCCTCGCCGCCGTCGCCGCACTCCCCCTGCTCACCCTCGCCGCCTGCGGCTACGGGTCCGACTCCAAGGCCGACAACGCCAACGAGAAGGTCGCCGTCGGATCGCAGAAGATCGACGGACTCGACACCGTCAAGATCGGCTACTTCGGCAACCTGACCCACGGGACCGCGCTGGTCGGCCGTGAGCAGGGCATCTTCCAGAAGGCGCTGGGCGCGACCAAGGCGTCGTACGCCACCTTCAACGCCGGTCCGTCGGAGATCGAGGCGCTGAACGCCGGTTCCATCGACATCGGCTGGATCGGCCCCTCCCCGGCGATCAACGGCTACACCAAGTCCGACGGCAAGAGCCTGCGCATCATCGGCGGTTCGGCGTCCGGCGGGGTGAAGCTCGTCGTCAACCCGGACAAGATCAAGTCCCTGAAGGACGTCAAGGGCAAGAAGATCGCCACGCCGCAGCTCGGCAACACGCAGGACGTGGCGTTCCTGAACTGGATCGCTGAGCAGGGCTGGAAGGTCGACGCGCAGAGCGGCAAGGGTGACGTCACCGTCGTCCGCAGCGACAACAAGGTGACGCCGGACGCCTTCAAGGCCGGTTCGCTCGACGGCGCCTGGGTGCCGGAGCCGACCGCGTCCAAGCTGGTCGCCGAGGGCGGCAAGGTGCTGCTGGACGAGGCGTCGCTGTGGCCCGACAAGAAGTTCGTGATCACGAACATCATCGTGTCGCAGAAGTTCCTCACGGAGCACCCGAAGGTCGTCGAGGCCGTGCTGAAGGGCTCGGTCGAGGCCAACAAGTGGATCAACGCCAACCCGGCGGCGGCCAAGGCAGCGGCGAACAAGCAGCTGGCGGCGGACTCCGGCAAGGCGCTGCCGACGAACGTCCTGGACCCGGCGTGGACGTCGATCCAGTTCATCAACGACCCGCTGGCCGCCACCCTCAACACCGAGGCGGCGCACGCGGTCAAGGCCGGTCTGCTGAAGCAGCCCGACCTCAAGGGCATCTACGACCTGACGATCCTGAACAAGGTCCTCAAGGCCGAGGGCGAGTCCCCGGTCGCCGACGCCGGTCTCGGCGTCGGCTGACCGAAGTCCGACGACCGGAGTCCGATGAGTTCCCAGGAGGTGACGACCATGGCCACGACCCTCGCCAAGGCCGCAGAGACCACCGAGTCCGTGGAGTACGCGGCACGTCTTGAGCACGTCTCGAAGTCCTTCGCCGGACCGGGCGGGCAGCAGCTCGTCCTGGACGACATCACCCTCGATGTCGCTCCCGGCGAGTTCGTCACCCTCCTGGGGGCCTCAGGCTGCGGCAAGTCCACGCTGCTGAACCTGGTGGCGGGGCTCGACGAGCCCACCGCCGGCTCCATCACGACCAACGGCCGCGCGGCGCTGATGTTCCAGGAGCACGCCCTCTTCCCGTGGCTGACCGCGGGCAAGAACATCGAACTCGCCCTGAAACTCAGGGGAGTCGCGAAGACCGAGCGGCGCGGCAAGGCCGAGGAGCTGCTCGAACTGGTCCGGCTGAAGGGCGCGTACGGCAAGCGCGTCCACGAACTGTCCGGCGGTATGCGCCAGCGGGTGGCGATGGCCCGCGCCCTCGCGCAGGAGAGCCAACTGCTGCTGATGGACGAGCCGTTCGCGGCGCTGGACGCCATCACGCGGGACGTGCTGCACGACGAGCTGACCCGGATCTGGGCGGAGACGGGGCTGTCCGTCCTGTTCGTCACGCACAACGTGCGCGAGGCGGTACGGCTCGCCCAGCGGGTCGTCCTGCTGTCCTCCCGGCCCGGCCGGGTGGCGCGCGAGTGGACGGTGGACATCCCGCAGCCGCGCCGGATCGAGGACGCCCCCGTGGCGGAACTGTCCATCGAGATCACCGAAGTCCTGCGTGGGGAGATCCGCCGTCATGGCCAGCACTGAGACGAAGTCCGTCCAGGACTCGGGAAGCGTCGAGGCCGGTCTCGACGCGCTGGACGTGGTCGCGCCAGCCGTTCGTACGCCCTTCCGCCGGACCTTCGTCGACAAGATCCTGCCGCCGATCGTCGCGATCGCGCTGCTGCTGGCCGTCTGGCAGATCACCTTCAAGGTCGTCGCCGACCCGACCAAGCTGGTGTCGCCGCTGGACGTCTGGCGCACGCTCCAGGAGGCGTGGCTCGAGGGCAAGCTGCTCGGCTACATCTGGACCAGCGTCTCGCGCGGTCTGCTCGGCTTCCTCTTCGCCCTGGCGATCGGCACCCCGCTGGGTCTGCTGGTGGCGCGGGTGAAGTTCGTGCGGGCGGCGATCGGGCCGATCCTGTCGGGTCTGCAGTCGCTGCCGTCGGTGGCGTGGGTGCCGCCGGCCGTGCTGTGGCTGGGTCTGAACAACTCGATGATGTACACGGTGATCCTGCTCGGCGCGGTGCCGTCCATCGCCAACGGGCTGGTGTCGGGCGTCGACCAGGTGCCGCCGCTGTTCCTGCGGGCGGGCCGCACGATGGGGGCGACGGGGCTGAAGGGAACCGTCTACATCACGCTGCCGGCCGCGCTGCCGGGCTATGTGGCGGGGCTGAAGCAGGGGTGGGCGTTCTCGTGGCGCTCGCTGATGGCGGCGGAGATCATCGCGTCGTTCCCCGATCTCGGCGTCGGGCTCGGCCAGTTGCTGGAGAACGGCCGCAACGCCAGTGACATGTCGATGGTGTTCGAGGCGATCCTGCTCATCCTGTTCGTCGGCATCGCCATCGACCTGCTGATCTTCAGCCCGCTGGAGCGATGGGTGCTGCGCAGCCGCGGTCTGCTGGTGAAGGGCTGAGCCGAACTCCCATGTATCCCCAGCACAGGAAACCCTCTCGCCCCGTCCTCGTGGTCATCGCCCACGGCAGCCGCGATCCGCGGCACGCCGCGACCGTCCACGCCCTGGTGCGGCGGGTACGGTCGCTGCGGCCGGGGGTGCGCGTGGAGACGGGTTTCCTGGACTTCAACATCCCTTCCGTGCACGGGGTGCTGGAGTCGCTGGCGGCGGAGGGCGTCCGTGACGTCGTGGCGCTGCCGCTGCTGCTGACCCGCGCGTTCCACGCGAAGGCGGACATCCCGGCGGTCCTGCGGGAGGCGCCCGCGCAGTTGCGGATCAGGCAGGCCGAGGTGCTCGGCCCCGCGCCGCTGCTGCTCACCGCCCTCGAACGGCGGTTGTACGAGGCGGGGTTGACGCCCGCCGACAGGTCCTCGACCGGGGTCGTGCTGGCCTCGGCGGGGTCCACGGACCCGGAGGCGATCGCGGTGATCGCAGAAATCGCGCGGGAGTGGCGGCGCACCGGTTGGTGTGCCGTGCGGCCCGCGTTCGCCTCCGCGTCTCTGCCCCGCACCGAGGACGCGGTCCGCGAACTGCGGGCCCTGGGCTGCGCCCGGGTCGCCGTCGCCCCGTACGTCCTGGCCCCCGGCTTCCTCCCGGACCGCATCGCACGCGGCGCGGCCGAGGCGGACGTCCTGGCCGACGTGCTGGGCCCGGCCCCGGAGGTGGCCCGGCTCCTGCTGGACCGCTACGACACGGCCCGGATGCCGGCGCTGGCGGCTGTGGGCGCGTGAGCGACGGGGGCGCTCGGCTGCGGTCGGCCCCGACGACGATGTGACGCATGGGCCGGGCCTCGCGCAGGCGTGTGTCACGCCTGTGTCATCTCCACCAGTTTGACGACGGTGTTCCAGTTCCGGGTCGTGGCGATGAGGCCCTTGTTGACGCGGGGCTTGGACAGTTGCTCGGCGAGTTTGGAACGGCCGAGGCCGTCGGGGGCGTACAGGTACAGGACGCGGTCGCCCAGGCGGAACTCCTCTGGGAGGTGGGCGTCCCGGTCGATGCCCGCGTAGCGCTCCTCGTCGACGGGGGCGGAGAAGTAGGTGACGTGGAGTTGCCTGGCCTCCAACTCGGCTGCCGGGAACGGACAGTTGTCGGCAACCGCCTTCAGAAAGGCGTGGTCGCGCACGATGACGTCGGCGGCGAAGCCGAAGTGCTTCTCGATCGCCGCCCCGATCTCTGCGGCGAGACTCTCCTCGTCGCCGTGGCCGGAGGTGAAGACGGCCTGGCCGCTCTGGAGGTAGGTGCGCACGTCGCCGAGGTCGAGCCCCGCCAGCAGGGTGCGCAGTTCGGCCATCGGGAGCTTCTTGCTGCCGCCCACGTTGATGCCGCGCAACAGGGCCGCGTACGTCGTCGTCATCCGCACACCCTAATCGGCCGTCGTGCCCCGTGGGGGTGGGCACGACGGCCGCAGCCGGCGTGGGGGCCGGGCGGGAAACTCTGGCCGACGGCGGGGCGCGGATCAACCTCGGATCGGCGACCGACGCACTTCTCCACAAGTCCGCGACGTGTTTCGACAAACCTCCACAACCTTGCATCCGACCTCAGCACGAACGTCCGTGCGACCTTCACCCTGACCACCACCCCCGAGATCGCCGGATAGATGTAAGGGGCCGCCGTCCTCCCCAGCAATGAGACGACGCAGTCCGACCGGAGGAGTCGGGAGTGCGGGACGTCACCGGGCAGCACGACGAGATGGCCTTATCCAGCGCATACCTTCGAATCAGAAGGTGGCGGCACGGGTTGTCACCGCATTTCGAGGGGGCAAGCCCGTCATGGGGAACCAAGACACCAAGGTGCGGGGCATCGCCGCGCGGGCCGGCGGCTGGAGCGCCCGGCACCGATGGGCCGCCGTCGGTATATGGGTGCTGTTCGTCGTCCTGGCCATGGGCATCGGCTCGGCGGCGGGCACCGTCATGGTCAAGGACAGCGACCAGCTCTCGGGCGAGACCCACACGGCCGCACAGATCGTCGAGGACGCCGGGATCGACGAGCCGGCCAGCGAGAGCGTCCTCATCCAGTCGAAGGACGGTTCCCTCAAGGCCACGGACGCCGAGTTCAAGGACGCCGTCGCCGCGGTCGTCAAGGCCGTCGACGGGACGGGCAGGGTCACCGACGTGACCTCGCCGTACGACACGAACACGATCTCCAAGGACGGCCGCAGCGTCCTCGTCCAGTTCGACATGCGGGGCGACTCCGAGACGGCGGGCGACCGGGTCGAGCCGGTGCTCAAGGCCGTCGAGGGCGTCGGGAAGGACCACTCCTCGCTGCGGATCGAGGAGATCGGCGGCGCCAGCATGACGAAGACGTTCGACGACGCGTTCGGCGACGACTTCCAGAAGGCCGAGTACTCCGCCCTGCCGGTCGCGCTGGGCATCCTGCTGATCGCCTTCGGCGCGGTGGTGGCGGCGCTGCTGCCGGTGGCGCTCGCGATCACCGCGATCATGGCGACGATGGGCCTGATGGGCATCGTCAGCCACATCCAGCCGATGGACGACAGCGCGAGTTCCGTGATGCTGCTGGTCGGGCTGGCCGTGGGCGTCGACTACTGCCTGTTCTACCTGCGCCGGGAGCGCGAGGAGCGGGCGGCCGGACGGGACCCGGAGACCGCTCTGCGGATCGCCGCGGCGACCAGCGGCCGGGCCGTGGTCGTCTCCGGTGTCACCGTGTGCGTGGCGATGGCGGGCATGCTGTTCACCGGGCTCGCCACCTTCCAGGCGATGGGCCTGGCCTCCCTGATGGTCGTCGCGGTCGCCATGGTCGGTTCGGTGACCGTCCTCCCCGCCCTGCTGTCGCTGCTCGGCGAGCGGGTCGAGAAGGGGCGGATCCCGTTCCTGCACCCCGACAAGCGCCGTAAGAAGGGCAACGGTCGGCAGGCCGAGGAGGGCAGCCGGTTCTGGAGCGCCGTCCTGAAGGTCGTCCTCGCCAGGCCCGCCGTCGCGGTCGTCGTCGCGGCCGGCGCACTGCTCGCGATCGCCGCTCCGGCGGTCGGCATGAAGACCCAGAACCTCACCCTGGACCAGGAGTTCGGCGACTCGCTGCCCATCGTGCAGACCTACAACCGGGTCAACGACGCCTTCCCGGGCGGTTCCGACCCGGCCGAGGTGATCGTCAAGGCCGACGACATCAACTCCGCCGAAGTGAAGGCGGCGCTCCAGCGGTTCAAGGAGCAGGCGGTCAGCTCGGGCGCCTCCCGCGGCCCCGTCGAGATCAAGCTGCACGACGCGCAGAACATCGCCTACGTGTACGTCCCGCTGGTCGGCGGCTCCGACCTGGACAAGGCGGGCGCGAGCCTGGACAAGCTGCGCGACGAGGTGCGGCCGGCCACGCTCGGCAAGGTCGACGGCGTCCAGGCGCCGATCACCGGACAGGTGGCCGGTTCGAAGGACTTCAACGACCAGCTGGGCGGAGCCGTCGCCCCCGTCTTCGTGTTCGTCGTGGTCTTCGCCTTCCTGCTGATGCTGCTGTCCTTCCGGTCGCTGACGATCGCGATCACCTCGATCGTCCTCAACCTGCTGTCCGTGGGCGCTGCTTACGGCATCCTCGTGGCCGTCTTCCAGCACGGCTGGGGCGCTTCGCTGGTGGGCGCGGAGGGCGTCGGCGCGATCATCACCTGGCTGCCGCTGTTCCTCTTCGTGATCCTGTTCGGCCTGTCGATGGACTACCACGTGTTCGTCGTCTCCCGGATCCGCGAGGCGCGACTGCGGGGCCGTACGACGAACGAGGCCATCCACCACGGTGTGGTCACCACGGCGGGTGTGGTCACCAGCGCCGCGGTCATCATGGTCGCCGTGTTCGCGATCTTCGGGACGCTGTCCATGCAGTCCATGAAGCAGATGGGCGTGGGTCTGGCCGCTGCGGTCCTGATCGACGCGACGATCATCCGGGGCGTGCTGCTCCCGGCCGTGATGGCGCTGCTCGGCGAGCGCAACTGGTACCTGCCGAAGTGGCTGCACCGGCTGCCCGACCTCACCCACGACGAGTCGCCGGAGGCGGCGACCGCCCCGGCGGCCCGGGACGACGAGGGCGAGCGGCTGACGGTCTGACGCCCGCCCCGACTCCCTTGATCCGAGGGCCCGTCGGCATCCACGAGATGCTGACGGGCCCTCACTCATGCGTACAGCAGGCCTGGTGAGAGGTCGCGCGGATAGACGTAGTGAGGCATCCCGACAGCAGGGCGGGCACAGGTCTTGGCGATCACGGAGTTGCGACGCTCTGTGATCACCGGGGAGACCTGTGCCTGTACTGCCGTCATGGCCGAGCGAACCGCTCTGGGACCAATTCGCGGCACTGCTGCCTGAACGGCCGGAGTACCACGACCTGAGCATCGTCAAGGACTACATCGACAACCAGAAGCGACCGGCCTGAGCGTCACCCCGCAGACGCAGTGATCTCCGGCGCTTCACGCCTGCGGGCCGAGGATCGCGTTCCCGCCCGGTCTGAAAGCCGGGATCCCCTGCGAAGAACAAGGGACGGGTATGCGGGCGGGGCGACTGGCCATGTCGACGACCGCAAGCGAGACGAAACGTCTCATGCAACCTGATTACCCGGGTCAGAGGGCGGAGGTCACGGGTCGGGGGGCGGCGGCCGCGGCTCAGTGGTCGGGGCAGCGCTCGTCGGTTCCTTCGACGCCCCGGCCGACCGCGTTCGTGATCGTCACCGTCACCGTCGCGGTCTTGGCGCCCGGGTCGACGGTGCGACGGGCGTCGACGGCCGTGCAGATCACCTGCGCTGCGGCGAGTTCGGTCAACTCGTCGGAGATGGAGAGCAGTTGGATCGCCACCTTGCCGTCCCGCGTGTCCACCCGCACGTCGGCCCGCTCCGGTTCCTCGGTGGCGAGGAGACTGCTCGGGGCGACGGTCGGGGGCGGCGTCGGCGGCGGCACCAGCGTGGTCAGGCGCTTCACCTGTTCCTCGTCCGTCGGGCCCGACAGGAGCGCCTCCACGGCCGACTGGACGTCGACCGGTCCGGCGATCCTGCGGGTGACGGGGACCAGGGCGCCGCCACCGCCGACGAGATAGACCCGTACCGTCGGCACGATCCCGTGGGCGGGGCCGCCCGCCTCCACCACACCGGTCGCGGGAATGCCACAGGAGACCAGCGCGCACAGCGCCGGGACACACAGCAGCAGGGCTCGGCGTACGGCCTTCACGGTCGCTCCTCCTCTGCCGACTCGTCCCGCCGCAGCGGGAGTCGGACGGTGAAGACGGCGCCGCGCGCCGGCCGGTTCGCCGCCCGGACGGTGCCGCCGTGCATCCGGACGTTCTCCTCGGTGATCGCCAGTCCCAGCCCGCTGCCCTCGGTCCGGGACCGGGCCGCGTCCGACTTGTAGAAGCGTTCGAAGACATGGGGCAGCACGTTGTCGGGGATGCCGGGCCCGCTGTCCAGCACCTCGATGACCGCCCACCGCCCGCCGCCGGGCCCCTCGCCCTCGGACAGGCGCACCGTCACCGGCCGGGCGCCGTGCCGCAGGGCGTTGCCGACCAGGTTGGCGACGACGACGTCGAGGCGGCGCGGGTCGACCCGGCCGCGCAGCTCGTCCGGCGCCGGCAGCAGGGCGTCCACCGTATCGCTCCAGCCACGGGAGGCGAGGGTGCGGCGGAGGGACTCGGCGAGGTCGATCTCGTCCAGGTGCAGCACCGCCGCGCCCGCGTCGAAGCGGGAGATCTCCATCAGGTCGTCGACCAGCCGGGCCAGTTTCACGGTCTCCTCGCTGATCAGCCGGACCGCGGTGGCGGTGTCCGGGTCGAGGTGGGCGGCGTCCTCGTCGAGGACGTCGGTGACGGCCGACATGGCGGCCAGCGGGGTGCGCAGCTCGTGCGAGACGTCGGCGGCGAAACGGCGGGCCCGGGCCTCCATGCCGCGCAGTTCGGCCACCGACTCCTCCAGCGCGGCGGCCGTCTCGTTGAACGTGTGGGACAGCTCGGCGAGTTCGTCGGAGCCGTCGACGGCGAGCCGGGTGTCCAGCCGGCCTTCGGCGATGCTGCGGGTGGCGTTGCGCAGCGCGCGCACCGGCCGCAGCACCCCTCGGGCGGCGAGCAGCGCGAGCAGGACGGCGAGGACCAGTGCGGGGACGGCGGCCCGCTCCACGGCGGTCACCAGGGCGTCGACGTAGGCCTGTTCGGTGGTCTGAGGCACCGTCAGGAACACCTTCACACCGGTGAGGGATCCGACGCCCGAGGAGGAGGCGGAGGAGGCGGAGGAGGCGAAGGCGACCGACATGCCGACGAGGAGAGCCGTGTGGTCGGCGCGGTTGACCCGCTGGAAGACGGTGGCCGACCTGGAGTCGACGGCCTCGCGCAGGGCGGGCGTCAGCTCCTCGAACCGGTCGCCGGGCACGGAGGTGGCCTCCAGCGTGCGGTAGACGACCAACACCCGCCAGGTGCCCGACTGTTCGGTGCGTGCCACGTCGACCGCGAACCGCCGCAGTTCGGCTTCGTCCGGCGGGAAGGAGAGTTCGGGGGCCAGCCGGGTCACCTGGGTGCGCAGCAGTTTGATCACGGTGTCCTGGCTCTGCTGGAGCACTCCGGTGCGCGCCTCCCGGAAGGTGAGCGCGCCGGTGGTCGTCGCGGTGACGGCGGCGACCAGCGCGAACGCCACCACCAACCGCACGCGCAGGCCGCGCAGCCGGTGTGCGCGGAAACGGGTTCCGAGGGCTCTCACCGGGCGGCGAACCGGTAGCCGAAGCCGCGCACGGTCTGGATGTGCCGGGGCTCGCGCGGGGGTTCGCCCAGCTTGGAGCGCAGCCGTTTCACGCAGGCGTCCACGAGCCGCGCGTCGCCGTGGTAGCTGTGCTGCCAGACCGCTTCCAGGAGTTGCTGTCTGCTGAACACCTGGCCGGGCGAGGCGGACAGGGTGAGCAGCAGCCGCAGTTCGGAGGGGGCGAGGGCGACCGGCGTGCCCTGCCAGGCGACGGACAGTCCGGCGCGGTCGATGGCGAGGTCGCCGTAGGTGTCGATCTTCGGTATGCCGCCGTCGGCGGGCGCGCCGGCCGCCCGGCGCAGGACGGCGCGGATACGGGCCTGGAGCACCCTGGCCTGCACGGGCTTGACGACGTAGTCGTCGGCCCCCGCCTCGAGTCCGACAACGATGTCCTCGTCATCTCCCCGCGCGGTCGCCATGATGATCGGCAGCGTCTGGTCCAGGTCCCGCATCCGCCGGCACACGTCCAGGCCGGTCATGCCGGGCAGCATCAGGTCCAGCACCACGACGTCCGGCCGGAAGGAGAGCAGCCGGTGCAGACCGTCCTCGCCCGTCTCGGCGGCGGCGACCTCGTGGCCCTGACGGCGCAGCGCGAGGCCGACGCCGTCCCGTACGGCGCGGTCGTCCTCGATCAGCAGAACTCGTGGCATGGCCTCAGTATCGGTACGCCGTCGGCCACTCCGGACCATTGTTACCGGATGATCACATGAAACCGCGCCGACCGGGTCGTTACCTTTTTGTTATCGCTTGGGCCTGATCCGATCACATCGCAATCACAATCTGAACAACCATGAGCGTGCACCGAGCAGATTCCTCCGCCGCCCGTCGCCGTCGGAGGCGCCCCGCGCACTCCAGCGGGCGCGGCCGGAGAGGGCCGCGAGGACCGCGAGGACCGCTGTGGGGAGGGCTGGCCGCGCTGGCGCTCCTGGGCGTCGCCGGTTTCACGGCCGCGGAATGGACGTCTGCGGGCGGGGGCGGGTCTGCGGCCGAGGGCCGTTCGACGGCGTCCGGCGCGCACGGTGGGCCCGGTGCGTCCGGCGGGTCTGCGGCGCCCGGCGGGTCTGCGGCGTCCGGTTCGGCGTCCCCCCGTTCGACGCCCAGCGCTTCGTCCTCGCCCCGCACACCCGCCGGTCCGTCCGTCAGCTCGTCCGCCGGCCGGTCCAACGGTCCGCCCGCCGATCCGCCGGCCGGTTCGTCCGGTGGTACTTCGGGCGGTAAGTCGGGCGGTAAGTCCGGTGATTCGAGGGGGAGTTCGTCCAAGGACGGCATCCCCGACTCGGGGCCGGGTACGTTCACGACCGCGTCCGGGTCGAGCGGCAAGGTGGGCAAGGGCGCCGCCCTGCGCTACCGGGTGGACGTCGAGGACGGCCTCGACCTGTCCGCCGCCGACGTCGCCCGGCAGGTGGAGCGCATCCTGGCCGACCGGCGCGGCTGGACCGCGGACGGGCACTCGGCGTTCCAGCGGGTCTCCGGCGGCGCCACCGACTTCGCCGTCCGGATCGCGACCCCCGGCACCGTGGACGAGATCTGCGGGCAGTACGGGCTGGACACCGGCGGCGAGGTCAACTGCAACGTGGCCGAGAACGTCATGGTCAACCTCAGGCGCTGGCTGCTGGCCACCCCCGTCTACGCCAGGGACGTCACGGCCTACCGGGCGCTGATCATCAACCACGAGGTCGGTCACTTCCTCGGCCAGGGCCACGTCGGCTGCCCCGGCGCGGGCAAGCCTGCCCCGGCGATGATGCAGCAGATCAAGGGCATGAACGGCTGCGTCCCCAACGTCTGGCCGTACGACGGACAGGGCCGGTTCGTCACCGGCCCCGCCGTTCCCTGAACCGGCCGATCGCACCGTGCTTGCCTGAACGGCCGCACAGTGCTTCCCCGAAGCGGCCGTTCAGCGCTGGTAGCGGGCCAGGACGAGGTTCCCGTCCTTCTCCAGACGGGTGCGCAGTTCACCGAGGCCGATCGCGCCGCTGTAGTACTCCTGGAACGCGGGGGTCGCGACCTTGTCCTTCCACTCGGGGTAGCCCCGCACCGACTGGGCGGGCGCCGGCCGCAGGTGCGCGGCGAGGGCGGTGCCGGTCGCCCAGTCGTCCTTCGCCGTGTGCAGGGCGGGGTCCGCGAGCGCCCGGGTGCCGGTGGGCAGCATCCAGTCGCCGAGCGCGAGGCGCACCATGTTCTTCGGCCGCAGCAGAAAGTCGACGAAGGCGACGGCCTCCGCCTTGTGGGGGCTGTCCTCGGCGACGGACAGGGTCTGCGGACTGACCCCCTGGGCGAGTCCGTCGGCGCCCGCCGGGGCCGGCAGCACCTGCCAGTCGAAGCCCTTCGGCGCCTGCTGCACGATCTGCTGGCGGTAGGAGAAGCCGAGCGGGACCATCGCGTACCGGCCGCCGAAGAAGCCGGGCAGGGTGTCCGAACCGCCGCTGCCCAGCGTGGTCGGCGAGGCGCTGTGGTCGGCGCCGACCTGGTCGTGGACGGTGCGCGGGACGACCTCGTCGCCGGCCTGGAAGCGGACGGTGACCTTGCCGTCCGCGCCCCGGTGGAACAACTGCCCGCCCGCCGACAGGGAGAGGTTGAGGGTGGCGGAGACGGGCTCCTTCAGCGGCCAGGCCACGCCGTACTTCCGAGCCCGAGGAGCAGCCCGCGAGGAGCAGCAGCACCACGGCGACCAGCAGTCTCGTCCGCATCAGCTCTTCACCGCCCCGGCGAGCATGCCGCCCGTGATCCGCCGCTGGATGAGCGCGAAGACGACCAGCGAGGGGAGGGTGGCGAGGAACGCGGCGGCGGCCAGCGGCCCCAGGTCGGCAACGCCTTCCGCGCCGATGAAGTGGGTCAGGACGACCGGCAGCGTCTGTTTCTCCGGCGTCTTCAGCAGCACCAGGGCGAAGAAGAACTCGTTCCACGCGGTGATGAAGGTGAACAGCGCCGTCGCGACGATCCCCGGTGCCAGCAGCGGCGCCGTCACCGAGACCAGCGTCCGCAGCCGCCCGGCCCCGTCGATCGCCGCCGCCTCCTCCAGTTCGACGGGCACGGCCCGGACGTATCCGACGAGCATCCACAGCGCGAACGGCAGCGCCCACACCACGTACACCATCACCAGCCCCGGCACGGAGTCGATCAGCCGCAGGTTCTTCAGCACCAGGAACAGCGGGATGATCACCAGCACGAACGGGAACGCCTGGCTGACCACCACCCACCCGGACACGGCCCGCGCGAGCCGGTTGCGCTGCCGGGCCATGACGTACGCCATCGGCAGGGCGAGCGCGACGGCGATCACGCCTGCGCCGAGCGCGGCGAGCAGGGAGTTGAACGCGGCGTGCAGCAGGGGCTGTTCGTCGAACGCCTGGCGGAAGTTGGCGAGGGTGGGATGCTGCGGGATCCAGGTGGGGTGCAGGCTGCCCAGTTCGCGGGGCGGCTTGAACGCGACGGAGAGCAGCCAGAGGAAGGGGAAGGCGAGGAAGACGAGGTAGGCGAGCAGGGCCGTGTACTGGCCGGCGCGGGCCGCGGGGCGGGTCCTCACGCGTCGTCACCTCCCCTGATCCGGCCCACCAGGAAGAGGGCCAGGAACACCGAGATCACCGCGACCATCACACAGCCCATCGTCGCCGCGTACCCGAACTGGCCGTAGCGGAAGGCCTCTTCGTAGGCGAAGAGCATGGGCAGCCGGGTGCGGCCACCGGGTCCGCCGCTGGTCAGCACGTAGACGAGGGCGAAGGAGTTGAAGTTCCAGATGAAGTTCAGCGCCGTGACGGCGAGGGCGATGGGTCTGAGGGCCGGCCAGGTGACCGTGCGGAAGCGGCGCCAGGCGCCCGCGCCGTCCACCGCTGCCGCTTCGTGCAGGTCCCGGGAGGTGTTCTGCAGTCCGGCGAGCAGCGTGACCGTCGTCTGCGGCATGCCCGCCCACACGCCCACGACGATCACCGCGGGCAGGGCGGTCGCCAGGCCGCTGAGCCAGTCCCGACCGTCGCCCAGACCCAGGTCCCGCAGGGTCTCGTTGAGGATGCCGGCGTCCGGGCTGTAGACGAGCCGCCACATGACGCCGACCACGACCTCGGGCATCGCCCACGGGATGATCGCCAGGGCGCGGGCGAGTCGGCGCAGCCGTAGGTCCTCGTTCAGCAGCAGGGCGAGGCCGAGGGCGAGCAGGAACTGCGGAACCGTCACCCCGACCGCCCAGACCAGGCCGATCCGGAACGACTCCCAGAACAGGGTGTCGTGCAGCAGGTCGGAGAAGTTGAGGGCGCCGATCCACCGGGTGGGCGAGGTGCGGCCCGACTGGGCGTCGGTGAACGCCAGCAGGATCCCGTACAGCAGCGGGCCGACGCTCAGCACCAGGATGGGGATCAGGGCGGGGAGGACGAGGAACCAGGCGCCGGGGCCGGCGGTCGCGCGCGGTGGGCCGGTGCCGGAAGCGCGGCGCTCCGCCCGTCCGCGCACCGTCCGTCTCCTGGCCGTTCCTCTCTTCTCCGTCCGTCTCTTCTCGGTCGCCAACGACACGAAGACGTCCCCCTTCCCGCGGCTGTGACGGGCCCCGCCATGGTCGTGAAGGTGCTGTACGCCGTCAAGACACCGCGCGCACACCGTGATCTGTGCGAATGCGACACTGACCGTCGGATGGCCGGATCCCGACGCCATCCGGTGGGGCCGGGCGCAGAACGCGCAGAACGACACGGAGGCGGGCGATGGACGAGGCACGGGCGCGGGACGTACTGGCCGCGGCGGGGGTACTGCCCGGCCCGGCGGCACACGCGCGGCTGCTCGCCCTGGGCGAGAACGCGGTGTTCGCCGCCGGTGACCTGGTGGTGAAGGTGGGCCGGGACGCCGAACTCCTCGACCGCGCCCGGCGCGAGCTGGACGTCGCGGCCTGGCTCGCCGAGGCGGGCGTGCCGGCGGTGCGGGCGGCCGAGCCCAAGCCGCTGCTGGCCGAGGGACACCCGGTGACGGTGTGGCACCGGCTGCCCGACCCGGTACGGCCCGCCGAGCCACGGGATCTGGCCGAACTCCTGCGCCTCGTGCACGCCTTGCCCACCCCCTCCTTCGGACTGCCCCCGCGCGAACTGCTGTCGGGAGTCGAACGCTGGCTGCGGCTCGCGGGCGACGCGATCGACCCGGCGGACGCGGCGTTCCTGCGCGAGCGCCGCGACGGCTTCGCCACGGCCGCCGCCGCGCTCACCCCGCACCTGCCGCCCGGCCCGATCCACGGCGACGCGCTGCCCCGCAACGTGCACATGGGCCCGGACGGTCCGGTCCTGGTCGACCTGGAGACCGTCTCCGCCGATCTGCGCGAACACGACCTGGTGGTCATGGCGCTCTCCCGCGACCGCTACGGCCTGCCCGCCCAGGCGTACGACTCCTTCACCGAGGCATACGGCTGGGACGTACGGGAGTGGGCGGGCTGCGCGGTCCTGCGGGGCGCCCGGGAGACCGCGAGCTGTGCCTGGGTCGCCCAGCACGCGCCCACCAACCCCAAGGCGCTGGCGGAGTTCCGGCGCCGGGTGGCGTCGCTGCGGGACGGGGACGAGGCGGTGCGGTGGTACTCGTTCTGATCCGCGCGCTGCGGGCGTGGCGGGCCGCACGGCGGTCGGGCGAGCGGCGGTCGGGCGAGCGGCGGTCAGGCGAGCGGTAAGGGCGATCTCCCCACCGGCCCCGGCCCCCGCCCCCGCCCCCGTCTTTCCCTCTCCCCCGGAGGGCGTCAGACGGTTTCCCCCGCCACCTCTCGCATCGGCCAGACCCCGTCCACCACCGCGTCCGCGTCTCCCTTGCGGCGCAGGAAGTCCTGGAAGTCCGCCGCCCACTCGGCGTACCACTCGATCTGGCGGCGGTGCAGCTCCGCCGGGCCGAGGGCCGCGACCTTGGGGTGGCGGGCGGCTATCGCGCCGGCGAGGCGGGCCGCGGCGAGGGCGTCGGCGGAGGCGTCGTGGGCCTTCGCGAGGGGGACGCCGTACTCGGCGCAGACCGCTTCGAGGTTGCGTTTGCCGCGCCGGTAGCGGTCGACCGAGCGGTCGATGGTGTACGGGTCGACGACCGGCGCCGGGTCCGGGCCGCCCAGGCGCTCACGCAGCGAGGGCAGGCCGTGGCGGCGCAGCTCGGCGGAGAGGAGGGTGAGGTCGAAGGCGGCGTTGTAGGCGACGACCGGGACTCCGGTGCGCCAGTACCCCACGAGGACCTCGGCGATCGCGTCCGCGACCCGGTCGGCGGGGGCGCCCTCGGAGGCCGCCCGCTCGTTGCTGATCCCGTGCACCGCGACCGCGTCCGCCGGGATCTCCACGCCCGGGTCCGCCAGCCATTCGCGGCGGCCCAGAACCTGCCCGTCCCTGACCTCGATCACGGCTCCCGTGACGATGCGCGCCTCGCGCGGATCCGTCCCGGTCGTCTCCAGGTCGAAGCCGATCAGCAGCTCCCGGTACCAGGCCATGATGGCCCCCCTTCTTGGTGGTGCTTCCCCCAGTGGTCTCCACCCTCGCATGCACCACTGACAATCAGAGGACCGCGTTCCGCTTACCCCGGTCCGCTTACCCGGTCCACCCGGTTCAGGACACCGGTCGGGAATCGGCCCAGGCGAGCTCGAACTCCTCGCGGTATGCCGAGAAAAGTCCGCCTTCGTCCACGTCGCCCGACTTGACCACCCGGTTGCCGTTGCGCAGCACCAGCACCGGCGCCTCCATGCCGCGCATGCGTCGCAGGTAGGACTGGATCACGGCGATGCCGTCGGTGCCGTCGCCGTCGACGAGGTAGGCGGTGAAGCGGGGCGTCTCGTCGTACACCTGGATCTGGAAGGCGCCGGGGTCGCGCAGCCGGGCGCGGACCCGGCGCATGTGCAGGATGTTCATCTCCACCGCCCGGCTCAACTCGCCCCGCTTCATGCCGAGTTCGCGCTCGCGGCGCTTGACCGCGCTGGAGGCGGGGTTGAGGAACAGCAGCCGGACGCGGGCCCCGGCCTCGGCGAGGCGGACCAGCCGGCGGCCGGAGAAGTTCTGCACGAGCAGGTTGAGGCCGATGCCGATGGCGTCGAGGCGGCGGGCGCCGTCGAACATGTCCTCGGCGGGGAACTGGCGCAGCAGCCGCACCCGGTCGGTGTGGACGGCGACCACGTCCGCGTACCGGTCGCCGATGAGGTCCTCGACGGCGTCGACGGGCAGCCGGCGCGCGGAGGGCACGTCGCCGCTGGTGCCGAGCATCTCCAGCAGGCGCGAGGAGGCCCGTTCGGCCTGGTTCAGGACGGCCTCGGACAGGGCCCGGTTGCGGGAGACGACGTTGCGGGTCACCTCCAGCTCGTCCAGGGCGAGTTCGACGTCCCGGCGGTCGTCGAAGTACGGCTCGAAGCACGGCCAGTGCTGCACCATCAGCTCGCGCAGTTGCGGCAGCGTGAGGAAGGAGATGACGTTGTCGTCGGCCGGGTCGAGCAGGTAGCCCTTGCGGCGGCTGACCTCGCGGACGGCGACCGCGCGCTGCACCCACTCCTGCCCGGCGGGGCCGGCCGCGGCGACCACCCACTCGTCGCCGTTGACGGGCTCGTAGATGGGCCGCAGCACGGCGGCCACCACGGCGCGCAGCCGCTGTTCGACGAGGTTCAGCCAGATGTAGGCCCGGCCGGCCCGCTGGGCGCGGGTGCGCACCTCCCGCCAGGCTTCGGCGTCCCAGTCCAGCTCCGGTCCGATGGCGTTCGTCTCCATCGGCCGGGCCAGGGACACCGTGCCGGGCGGGGCGTCTGCGGAGCCTCCCCCGTGACCCTCGTCACCAGGGGGCAGCTCCAGCCCTCCCGAGCCCACCCGCGCACCGCCTTCCGCTCCCCCGAGCACTCCCCGTCCCAACGATCAAGGAAGGGTACTCCGGGAGCGGTGGGCGGTGCAGCCGGATGGACAGGTCGTTTCTCAACTACCGTTGTTCGGTTGTCCGTTCTGTCCCGCGAGGGCGGGCGGAGTGAGCGGATTCATAGCGGTGACGTCCCTGGGGGCGAGGGAGAAGCCCTGCCAGTGGACCGGCATGGGCTGCTGGTCCTCGTCGCGGGTGATGTGGTGGAAGCCCACGTTCACCCAGGCCACGGGGTGGGTGAGGGTCTGGCCGTCGACCCACTTGTCGACGGAGGTGCCGTGCAGCGGACTGCCGCAGATGCGCACGTTGTTGCTGGCGTACTGCTCGCACTTGTTGTACTGCGTGAAGTAGACGTCGTGCCGGGTGAAGGAGCGCCCGGGGTACTTGGTGGTGGCGCCGGGGACGAGCTCGTAGGAGCGCGCGTGGCCGTCCTTGTTCTTGCCGGTCGCGCTGACCACCCGCCACCAGCGCATGTTCTGTGCGTCGCCCGCGAGTTCCTTGGTGACGGCGGTGCGGGTGGTCTTGTTGGTCGGGCCCTGCTGTGCGCCGGCGGGCGGGCTGACGACCGAGTCGTACTGCTCCACCTTTGAGTTGGAGGAGCCGTCGAGGCCGAAGTCGAGCCGCCAGAAGACGTTGTGGTTGTGGCTGGTGGCGTAGGCCTTGGCGCCCTTGCCTATGGGCCAGCCGCGGCCGTCCCCGGCGTCGTAGTCGAAGGGCGAGAGGCTGCCGGTGGCGCCGACGTTCATGTTGATGGCGCCGTCGTCGGAGAAGCGCCACTCGGTGATGTACTCGTACCAGCCGACCTGGTTGACGGTGTAGACGAGCAGATCCTTGCCCTGGGCCTGGAAGACCTTGTTGCCCGTGTCGGACTGCATGCGGTAGGCGTGGCCCCGCGCGCGGGTCGTGGTGCACAGGCCCTTGACGTTCGGGCTCCCGGCGTCGAACGGGTCGGGGACCTTCACCGACCTGATGGTGCCGCCGGGGCACTCGGCGGGTGTCATATTGACCAGGCCCGAGCCGAAGTTGTAGTCGGTGATGTCGTTGTACTCGTTCTTGCCGTCGTCGTACGGCACGTGGATCTGGGCGATCTTGGCGCTGTTGAGGACCCTGATCGGCTTGGCCTCGCCGGGCGGCTGGTAGGAGACCTTCTCCAGGACGAGCCCCGACTTGGCCTCGAAGCGCCAGCACATGCGCCAGGTCGTGCCGGTGGAGAGCTTCTGTTCGATGCGGTAGGCGGCGCTGCAGTCGGCGGCCGCCGCGGGGGCCGCGGGGGCGGCCTTCGGCCGGGCGGCGGCCGGACCGGCTCCGGCGGTCACCCCGGCGGCCAGCGCGGCTACGGAGAGACCGACGACCGCCCCTTTGCGGGCACGGGTGATGCTGTTGACGCGCATGAGGACATGACTCCCTTTGCGTCCCTCACGGGAGGCAAGTTGGAAAAACGGACTGAGGGCAGGGCCCCTTGGATGCGGTGCGGTTCAGCCGGCGAGCCGGGCGACCTTACGGGTGCTGAGGTCGACGACCAGGGACCGGGCGTCGATCCACGGGCCGTTCTTCACCTTCGGCAGCAGCCGTACGCAGCGGTGTTCGCCGCACTTGTCGAGGGCGGCGGGCTCGGCGCCCGGCACCGCCCGGTACACCATGCTGGCGAGCCGCAGCTGGTCCGGGGAGGTGAGCTCCTTGCCGGTGGCGTCCTTGAAGTCGGCCTTCAGGCCCGCGCCCAGCGGGTCGGCGATCAGCAGCCGGGCCGCCTCGGTCTGCTCGGCGGCGCTCAGCGGCGGCTGGACGCCGTGCTCGGTACCGGTGGCCTCGACCTTGCCGGTGCCGAGGTTGACCGTCTTCGTGAGGAGCGTGTCGTCCTTGTAGTCGTAGAACGACACCTCCGCGCGGCGCGGCGCGCCGGGGTCGTCCACCTCGTCGGCCTCCGGCTCGGCGAGGTCCACGCCGAGGCGCTGCGGGCCGCGGTCGCCTTCCACGTCCTTACCGGCGCCGAGCTGCTGCCGGTTGAGCGCTATCTTCTCGACGCGCGCGATCTCGTCGTCGGTCAGCGGGTCTCGGCCCCGCCCCTTCGCGCCCTCGGCGGGCGCCTCCTGGACGACGCCGGGCTGTACGGCCGCGGCCGGGTCGCCCTGCTGCTGTCCGGCCGCCTGCCCGGTGCTCTGCCCGGCCTTGCCGCTTCCCTTGCCGCCGCCCGTGTCGTCCGCCCCCGCCGTGCCCGGCAGGGTGATCCCGACCATCAGGGCCGTCGCCGCCACCGCGATGGCCGTTCCCGCCACCACCTTGCCCAGATGGCGGCGCACTGTCGTGCGCACAATCTCCCCCTACTCCCCCTGTTGCCCGGGAGTACGTGTCTGCCCCACTGGTTCGGCATACGACGTCCTGCGGCGTCCTACGACGCACGCTGACGAACCACCATGTATGCCGTCGTATGCCGTCGTATGCACTGGTCGATCGATAAGAGGGACGCAAGTCACCGGTGGTTCCCTCAGTTTCCCGGAGACTCGACGCCAAGGCGCCCCCGGCGGGGCGGCTCACCTGAAAGAGTCGTGTCCATGCAGGTCTGGCCTGGAGAGGCGTATCCCCTCGGTGCCACATACGACGGCGCCGGCACGAACTTCGCGGTCTTCACGGAGGCCGCGGACCGAGTAGAGCTGTGTCTGCTGCACGACGACGGCTCGGAAACGGCGGTGGAACTGCGGGAGACCGACGCGTTCGTACGGCACGCGTACGTGCCGGGCATCATGCCGGGGCAGCGCTACGGCTTCCGGGTGCACGGCCCCTACGACCCCGGTCGCGGGCCGCGCTGCAACTCGGCGAAGCTGCTGCTCGACCCGTACGCGAAGGCGATCAGCGGAGCGATCCGGTGGGGCGAGGAGGTGTACGGCTACCACTTCGACGCCCCCGAGCGGCGCAACGACCTCGACTCGGCGCCGCACACGATGACGTCGGTCGTCGTCAACCCCTACTTCGACTGGGGCGACGACCGCCGGCCGCGCACCGAGTACCACCACACGGTGATCTACGAGGCGCATGTGAAGGGCCTGACGATGCGCCACCCGGGGCTCCCTGAGGAGCTGCGCGGCACCTACGCGGCCCTCGCGCACCCGGCGGTCATCGAGCATCTGACGGGGCTCGGGGTGACGGCCCTGGAGCTGATGCCGGTGCACCAGTTCGTCGACGACCACCGGCTGTCCGACATGGGCCTGAGCAACTACTGGGGCTACAACACGATCGGTTTCTTCGCCCCGCACAACGCGTACGCCTCCTGGGGCGACCGCGGGCAGCAGGTGCTGGAGTTCAAGTCGGCGGTGCGGGCGCTGCACGAGGCGGGCATCGAGGTCATCCTCGACGTCGTCTACAACCACACCGCCGAGGGCAACCACCTGGGGCCGACGCTGTCCTTCCGGGGCATCGACAACCAGTCGTACTACCGGCTGGCGAGCGACCCGCGCTACTACACGGACACCACGGGGACCGGGAACTCGCTGCTCATGCGGTCCCCGCACGTCCTCCAGATGATCATGGACTCGTTGCGGTACTGGGTCCTGGAGATGCACGTCGACGGGTTCCGTTTCGACCTCGCGGCGACGCTGGCGCGCCAGTTCCACGAGGTGGACCGGCTGTCGTCGTTCTTCGACCTGGTCCAGCAGGACCCGGTGGTGTCCCAGGTGAAGCTGATCGCGGAACCGTGGGACGTGGGCGAGGGCGGCTACCAGGTGGGGAACTTCCCTCCGCTGTGGACCGAGTGGAACGGCAAGTACCGCGACACCGTGCGGGACGTGTGGCGGGGCGAGGCGCGCGCGGTCGGCGAGTTCGCCTCCCGGCTGACCGGCTCCTCGGACCTCTACCAGGACGACGGCCGGCGCCCGCTGGCCTCCATCAACTTCGTGACCTGCCACGACGGGTTCACCCTGCACGACCTGGTCTCCTACGACGCCAAGCGCAACCAGGCCAACGGGGAGGACGACCGGGACGGCGAGAGCCACAACCGGTCGTGGAACTGCGGCGCGGAGGGCGAGAGCGACGACCCGGAGGTGCTGCGGCTGCGGGCCCGTCAGATGCGCAACTTCATCGCCACGCTGATGCTGTCCCAGGGCGTGCCCATGCTCAGCCATGGGGATGAGTTCGGGCGCACCCAGAAGGGCAACAACAACGCCTACTGCCAGGACAGCGAGCTGGCCTGGGTCCGGTGGCCCGACGGCGAGGAAGGCGACGGCGAGGAGCCCGACTCCGGGGGAGCCGCAGCCGGGGGAGGCGCGGCCGAGCTGCTGGACTTCACGCGCGCGTTGGTGTGGCTGCGCAAGGAGCACCCCGTCTTCCGGCGGCGCCGTTTCTTCCACGGCCGGCCCGTGGAGGGCACCCACGACGAGCTGTCGGACATCGCCTGGTTCACGCCCGAGGGCGCGGAGATGACACAGCGGGACTGGGACCGGGCGCAGGCGTCCGCGCTGTCGGTGTTCCTCAACGGCAACGCGATCTCCGAGCCGGGCTCGCGCGGCGAACGGATCACCGACGACTCCTTCCTGCTGATGTTCAACGCCTCCGCCAAGACCCTGGAGTTCGTGGTCCCGGTCGACCACGGCCGCCAGTGGCAGGTGGTCGTGGACACGGCGAACCCGGCGGCGGTGGCGCAGGGCGCGGGCCCGAAGGTGCAGGCCGGGGCCCGGCTGACGCTGGTGGACCGCAGCATGACGGTCCTGCAACGGCCGACCTGACCGGCTCACGGGCGCCGGCCCGACCCGCCCGGAGGGGGATACGGGAGAGGGGGCGTGACACGAAACGCGGCAGGGCGGGTACGTAGGTGGTCATGACCTCTGAGCGACGTGACGCCTCCGTTCCCGTGCCGCCCACGGCGACCTACCGGCTGCAGTTGCAGCCCGAGTTCCCGTTCAAGGCCGCGGCGGCGGCCGTGCCGTACCTGGCCTCGCTCGGCGTCTCGCACCTGCACCTGTCCCCCGTCCTGGAGGCCGTGCCCGGTTCCCCGCACGGGTACGACGTCGTGGACCCCACGCGCGTGCGTGCGGAGCTCGGCGGCGAGGAGGGGCTGCGGGCGCTGGCGCGCACCGCGCGGGAGCACGGGCTCGGGCTGGTCGTGGACATCGTGCCGAACCACATGGCGATGGCCCCGCGCCACAACCGCGCCCTGTGGGAGGTGCTGCGCGAGGGCCCGAAGTCGCCGTACGCGCGCTGGTTCGACATCGACTGGGAGGCGCGGGGCGGGCAGATGCTGCTCCCGGTGCTCGGCGGTCCCGTCGGCACGGAGCTGGAGCAGCTCCGGGTGGACGGCGACGTGCTGCGCTACCACGACCACGCCTTCCCCCTCCGCGAGGGCACCGCGCACCTGCCGCTGCCGGGGCTGCTGGACGCCCAGTGGTACCGGCCGGTGTGGTGGCGGCTGGCCCGCACCGAGCTGAACTACCGGCGCTTCTTCAGCATCTCGGAGCTCATCGGGGTGCGGGTGGAGGACCCGGAGGTGTTCGAGGCCACCCACGGCACGATCCTGCGGCTGCTGCACGAGGGCGTGGTCGACGGGCTGCGCGTCGACCACCCCGACGGCCTCGCCGACCCCGACGCCTACCTGGAGCGGCTGCACGAGGCGAGCGGCGGCCGCTGGACGGTCGTCGAGAAGATCCTGGCCGACGGGGAGCGGCTGCCGGAGACCTGGCCCGTCGCCGGCACCACCGGCTACGACGCCCTGCGCCGCGTCGACGGCCTCTTCACCGACCCCGCGGGGGCCGGGGAGCTCCTGGCCCGCTACCGGCGCTTCGCGGCCCCCCAGCCGGACCGGGGCGGCGACTGGGCGGCGACTGTGCGGCGGGCGGCGTACGGGGTGCTCCGCCACGAACTGGCGGCCGAGACGGACCGGCTGACCCGGCTGGCGTCCCGGGTGTGCGCCGCGTCGGCCGACCCGACGCTGCGGGACCGGGCGCCCTGGGCGCTGCGCACGGCTCTGGAGGAGCTGCTCGTCCGTCTGGAGGTGTACCGGCCGTACACCTCGGGCGACCCGGCGGCCGTCGTCACCGAGGAGGCGGCCGAACAGGCGCGGCAGGCGTTCGCCGTGCCGGAGGAGGCGGGCGCGGTCGACGTGGTGCGGGGCCTGGTGCTGGGCGGGGAGGGTCCGGCGGGGGCGGAGTTCCGGGCGCGGTTCGCGCAGACGTCGTCCGCGCTGCGGGCCAAGGCGGTGGAGGACACGGCGTTCTACCGGTACGTGCCGCTGCTGTCGGCGAACGAGGTGGGCGGCGCCCCCGGCCGCCCGGGCGTGTCCCCCGACGGCTTCCACGCGTACTGCGCGCGCGTGCAGCGCGACTGGCCGGCCACCGGGACGGTCGTGTCGACGCACGACACCAAGCGCAGCGCCGACGTACGCGCCGCCCTCGCCGTGCTCACCGAGTGCCCGCGGCGCTGGACGGACGTCCTGGAACAGGTCCCCCACGCGGAGGAGGCCGCGGCGGACCGCGCGACGGACGGGCAGGTGGCGTGGGCGGCCTGGCAGACGGTGTTCGGGCTGGGCCCGGCGGCCCCGGAGCACGTCCGGGAGCGCGTCCAGGAGACGCTGTTGAAGCACGCGCGCGAGGCGGGAATGTACACGAGCTGGACGGAGCAGGAGCCGTCGTACGAGGAGGCGGTGGCCGCGTTCGTGGCGGCGGGTCCGTGCGGGGCGCCGGGCGAGCGGGTGGCCGCGCTGCGCGCCGCCCTGGAGCCGTACGTCCGGGCGAACGTGCTCGGCACGGCGCTGGTGCATCTGACGATGCCGGGGGTGCCGGACGTCTACCAGGGCACGGAGAGCGAGTGCCGGGCACTGGTGGACCCCGACAACCGGCGCCCGGCGCGGTTCCCGCCGGAGGATCCCGGCGTCAAGGGCGCGGTGACGGCGGCGGCGCTGCGGCTGCGCCGACGGCGACCGGACGTCTTCGGGGACTCGGCGACGTACGAGCCGCTGCCCGCCGAGGGAGCGGCCGCCGACCACTGTCTGGCGTTCGCCCGCTCCGGGCGGGTCGTCACGGCCGTGACCCGGCTGTCGCTGCGGCTGGCGGAGGCGGGCGGCTGGCACGAGACCCGGCTGGCGCTGCCGCCGGGCAGGTGGGTCGACGTCCTGGCCGCGGAGCAGGGGTCCACACGGGAGTTCACGGGGCACGCGCGCGTGGCGGAACTCTTCGAACGGCTGCCGGTGGCGCTGCTGGAGCGCGCCGGTGATCTTCGGCCGTGACAGGTGACGGTCAGGTGCACGTAATGGGGTGGTGTCGCTTGACGCCGACCGACACCGCACGGTCGCGCGCATCCAGGAAGAGCTGGCGGCCCTGCTGGCCGGCATCACCATCGCCGACCCCGAGCGCTTCCGTACGGAACTGGACGCGATGGCAAGGGAGTTGAACGCCCATCTCGACCACGAGGAGAAGACGGTCGTCCCCCTGTTGGCGCATGTCCCCTGGCCGCCGGCGCGCGCTTCCGAGCGCCCCCCGGAGCCTCCCCCCAGGCGTTCTTGACAGTTCACAGCGGCCGTGGGGTACTGCGGAGGCGAAGGCCGGGCGGACGAGTACGGGGGTGAGTCTCCTGCCGGAGCTGCGCTACCCCACGGTGGCCGAACTGACCTCCTTTGCACGAGCGTTGACCACACACCGGCCCGGCATGTGCGCGCTGCGGCAGGTGGGGGTCTCCCGGGCGGGCCGGCCCCTGCACCTGCTGTCCGTGGGACATGCCCGGCGGGCCGTGCTGGTCGTCGCGGGCGCCCACGCCAACGAGCCGACCGGGGGTTCGACGCTGCTGACGCTCGCCGAACGGGTGCTGTACGAGCGGGAGTTGCGGGACGGCACGTCCTGGCACTTCCTGCTCTGCGCGGACCCCGACGGGGCGAGTCTGCATGTGACCCCGGCGCCGCGCAGCCTGCTGGAGTACCACCTCGGCTTCTTCCGGCCCGCCGTTCCGGAGCAGCCGGAGTGGTCCCCCGCCGTGCTGCCGCCGGACCGGCTGCCACCCGAGACACGGGCGCTGACCCGGGTCATCGACGAGCTGCGGCCCTACCTCCAGGTGACCCTGCACGGCACCGATCTCGGCGGCAGCTGGGTGCAGTTGACGAAGGACATACCGGGACTGGCCGAGCCGTTCGCCAAGTCGGCGGCCCAGTTGCACATCCCGGTGGAGACGGGCGCCTCCGACGCGGTGGGCTGGCCGGCGTCCGGACCCGGCGTGCACGTGATGCCGGCCGCCGGGGCGGACGCGGCGTACCCGAGCATGCCGGACGACGCCCGGCACAGCACCTGGTACCACGCCCACCGCTACGGCGGCCTGACGGCGGTGGTGGAGGTGCCGATGTGGGCGAGCGACATGGTGGACGACCCGGCCCCGCATCCCGACCCGGCCGCGGCGATCCGACGGCTGGCGCGGCGGCTGCTGCGGGACGCGACGGAGGTGGAGCGGATCCTCGTCGAGGCGCTGCCGCGGCTGGAGGGCGTCGACGGGCCCCTGCTGCGGGCGGCCCGGTGGGCGCTGGAGCTGGTGCCGGGGCTGGCCGCGGACTGGACGGACACGCCGCCCGCCGCGACGACGATGGCGTACGTCGGCAGCGTGGACGCCTTCGCCCGCCGGCTGCCGCTGCGGGCGGCGGCGATGCTGTGGCGGGTCCTGCGCGAGAGCGACGACCACGCGGCACCGCGCCTGGAGCGGCTCGTCGAGACCTGGAGCGACGCCTTCGCCTACCGCTTCCGGGCCCGCTGGGTGCCCTTGGAGCACCAGGTCGAGCACCAGTCCCGCACGGTCGTCGCGGCGGCCCTGCACGCCCGCGAACGGACAGCCTAGGGACGGCGTAGGGACGGAGGGGGACCGGGGCGGCTGCGGGCACACGCGCGTGCCCGCAGCCGCCCCGGCCGCCTACCGCCCGGCGGTCCGGCCGGCTCAGACCTCGGGCACCTCTTCGTCGTCCAGGGCGAACACCGCCCCCGTCAGCGCCTCCCGTTCGCAGTCGTTGCCGAAGGTGTGGCGGTAGTCGACCAGGCGGCCGTTCCACCACCCCTCCGCGCGGACGGTGACCGGGGCGTACACAAGGGGGCAGATGCGGCTGCCGTCCCCGGGGACGGCGTTCACGTCCCCGCCGGCCCTCGCCAGGACGTCGCAGGCCTCGGCGGCGCGGGAGTGGCCCTGGGGCGGGTCGCACAGCAGCAGGGTGCCGCGGGTGTCGCCGGACCGGGTGTCGCCACGGGTGACGGTGAGCTGGAGCCAGTTGCCGGGGAGGGCGTCGTCGGAGGCGGCCAGGGCCGGGGCGGCGCCGACGGCGAGGAGGAGGGCGGCCGCGGCCGGCAGGGCGCGCCGCACGGCCTTCGCCGGCCGGAGATCCCGGAGATTGCCGAGATTGCGGAGGTTGTCGAGGAAGTACGTCATTCCCCGTGCATCGGCACGGCGGGCCGGGTACCCCAGTCCGACTCACCCGAACGGGCACCGGCGGGTTCGGCCGCGTACCGCCTGGCCAGTTCGAACGCGGCGAGCACGACCCGCGTCTGGTACTCCGCCTGGCGCGCGACGGGGATCCAGCGCGCCCCGCAGTCGTCGTGGTAGCCGGCGCACCACGCGTCGATGAGCCCGTCCAGCTCCGGCAGCGCACCGCAGGGGTCGTGTCCGGCGCCGGTGACGAGCTGGTGCAGCAGGCCCGCCGTCCGGACGGCGATCCGGCGGCCGGCGATGCGCAGCGCGGTCAGATGGCCGCTGCTGAGCGGTGGGAGCGGGCGGGCCGGGTCGGAGGTGGCGGGGTCCCAGGCGTCCGCGAGGCCGGGGCAGACCAGGAGGTAGTCGTCGACCGGGGCGAGCAGGCGCGCCGCGTCGGGGGCGCCGGCGAGGTGGGGCCGCACGCGCGCGAGGATGCGTTCCAGCACCTGGGCGTCATGGCGCAGGGCGGCGCTCACGGTACGCAGCACCGCGTCCCGGTCGGCGGGCGGCGAGCCGTCCTCGACGGCGGCGACGCCCCACATGGGCGCCTCGACGACCGCCGTGACGGTGCCGTGCCGGTGCGGGTGGTACCAGGTCGACTCGACGGCGGCCTCGGTGATGGCGGCGGCCAGATCGCCCGGGCGCGGCGGCGGGATCCGGTAGACGGCCGGTCCCAGGCGGGGCCAGTACAGGGTGTCGTAGGGCCCGAGTTCGCGGGGGATGCCGAGGCGCGCGGCGGCGTGGGCGACCCGCTGGGCGAGTCCGGGCAGGTCGCGGGTGAGTTCGACGAAGGCGCCGCCGATGTCGACGCCGTGCAGCGAGCACTGGAAGAAAGGTTTCAGTTCGTCCTGGAGACGGAGCAGCGTACGGGTTTCCGGCAGCGCGGCGGCGGCCGCGCCGTCGGGCAGCCACTCGGGCTGTTCCAGGAAACCGGGCCGGAAGAAGTTCCGGAAGTGGCGGCCGAGGCTGTAGGGGCCGGTCAGCCAGCCCTCGTTGCGGCGCAGGCCGTCGGGGTCGAGGCAGAGCAGCAGGTTCCAGGTGGCGTCGGCGCCGACGGTGAGCCGCGGGTCGCCGAGGACGCGGTGGGCCAGCCGCAGGACGGTGGCGCCGCCGACGGGCTCGTTGGCGTGCGGTCCGGCCACCACGAGGGCCTGACGGGCGCCCCGGCCGAGGGAGAGCAGCCACAGGGGCGTGCCCGCGCGGGAGACCCCGACGCGGCGCAGCCGGACGTCCCCGGAGCTGCGGACGGCGAGCGCGGCGGCGCGGGCCGCGAGTTCGTCGACGGTCGGGTAGCGGAGGAGTGGCGGCAGGGCACACCTCCACAAGGCGGCGCCGTCGGGTTCACCTGGCGTGTCTGGTGTACGCACAGTGAGTCATGGGCCCGGGGTACGTCAACACCGCGACGGGGGACGGGACTTGAGCGGGTTCTGGGCACCGTGCCGCCGTGCACCCGTGCACCCGGATCGGTGGACCGGGAGGCGGGTTCAGCTCACGGACAGCCGGAACGCCATCCGCCCGAAGGCGACCTGGTCGCCCTCGCGGACCACGGCCGCGCCGATGACGCGGCGTCCGTTGACGGTCGTGCCGTTGGTCGAGCCGAGGTCGCGCAGCACCCACATCCCGCCCTGGCGGCTGAGTTCGGCGTGCACGCGCGAGACGCTCTCGTGGGTCAGCCGCAGGCCGCTCACGGGGTCGCGGCCGATGCGCAGCGCCTGCTCGGTGCCCGGGTGCGGCAGCAGCAGCTTGGGCAGCCGCTCGGCCAGCCAGGCCCGGCGCAGCCGGACCGTGAAACCGGAGAGCGCCTCGACGCTGCCGAAGACCGCGCGGGACAGGCGGCTCTCCTTGGGCAGATCGGCGGTGAGGACGGCGAGCTCGTCCGAGCGGCGGGCGGTGAGCGCCAGCTCCATGCGCCGGATGAACGTGTCGTGCGACAGCCGCCCCATGGCGACGCCGTCACGCAGCACCTTCAGCGCCCGGTCGCGCTCCGCGTCGGACAGTCGCGCGGGGTACGTGTTGAACTCGAATGACGACGTCACGGTGGTGATTGTCGGTCAGTGAACCCTGGGTGTCCAGAAAACGGGAAAGAGGGTGTCTGCGGAGCGCATCGGTCCGGTGTGGAGGACGATGGCGGTGCTACATCACGGTGAGCAGACGAAGGGGAACCGTCCGTGCAGTTCGAGGTGTGGGCACCGCAGGCCGAACGTGTGACGCTCCAGTGCGACGGCGTCACGCGCGCGTTGGATCGCGATCCGGGACGGGAGGGGTGGTGGACCGGCGAGGCGGAGGCCTCCGACGGCACGCGGTACGGCTTCGCGGTGGACGACGGCCCCGTCCGCCCCGACCCGCGCTCGCGCCGCCAGCCGGACGGCCCCGAGGGGCTGAGCGCGGTCGTCGACCAGGGCCGCTACGCGTGGCGGACGCGGTGGTCCGGGCGCCCGCTGTCGGGCGCGGTCCTGTACGAGCTGCACGTGGGCACGTACACCCCCGAAGGCACCCTGGACGCCGCCGCCGAGCGTCTGGACCATCTCGTCGAACTCGGCGTCACGCACGTCGAGTTGATGCCGCTGTGCGCGTTCCCCGGCCGGCACGGCTGGGGGTACGACGGGGTGTCGCCGTGGGCGGTGCACGAGCCGTACGGCGGTCCCGAGGCGCTGAAGCGGTTCGTCGACCGGGCCCACGAACTCGGTCTGGGCGTGATCCTGGACGTGGTGCACAACCACCTGGGCCCGTCCGGCAACCATCTCCCCGAGTTCGGCCCGTACTTCACCGACACGCACCACACGCCGTGGGGCGCGGCCGTCAACCTGGACGCGCCCGGCTCGGACGAGGTGCGCGCCTACCTGCTGGGCAGCGCGCTGGCCTGGCTGCGCGACCACCGGCTCGACGGGCTGCGTCTGGACGCGGTGCACGCGCTGGCGGACACGCGCGCGTACCCGTTCCTGGAGGAGCTGTCGGCGGCCGTGGACGCCCTCGCCGCGGAGACCGGCCGGCCGCTGTTCCTGATCGCCGAGTCCGACCTCAACGACCCACGGCTGATCACCCCCCGCCGGGCGGGCGGCCTGGGCCTGCACGCGCAGTGGAACGACGACTTCCACCACGCCCTGCACACCGCGCTCACCGGTGAGTCCCAGGGCTACTACGGCGACTTCGCGCGCGACCCGTTCGCCGCGGTCGCCAAGACCCTCACCGGCGGTTTCTTCCACGACGGCACGTACTCCGGTTTCCGGGGCCGGCACCACGGCCGCCCGCTGGACCGCTCCCTCGTGCCCGCGCACCGGCTCCTCGGGTACGCCCAGACCCACGACCAGGTCGGCAACCGCGCCCAGGGCGACCGGCTGTCGGCGTCCCTCTCCCCCGGGCTGCTGGCGTGCGCGGCCGCGTTGACGCTGACCGCGCCGTTCACGCCGATGCTGTTCATGGGCGAGGAGTGGGCGGCGGGCACGCCCTGGCAGTACTTCACCGACCACACCGACCCGGAGCTCGCCGAGGCCGTACGGCGGGGCAGGCGGCGGGAGTTCACGGCGCACGGCTGGGCCGAGGAGGACGTGCCCGACCCGCAGGACCCGGCGACGCGCGAGCGCTCCTGCCTGGACTGGTCCGAGCCGGGGCGCGAGCCGCACGCGCGCGTGCTGGCCTGGTACCGCGAGCTGATCGCGCTGCGCCACGCGCAGCCCGACCTCACCGATCCCGACCTGTCCGACATCAAGGTCGCCCACGACGCGCGAGCCCGCTGGCTGGCCTTCCGGCGCGGCGACGTCCGGGTGGCCGTCAACCTCGTCAGGGAACCGGCCGCGATCCCCCTGGGCCCGCGCCCGGCCCGCGTACTCGCCGCGTGGGACCCGGTGACCACCCCGGGTCCGGACGGACTGCTGCATGTGCCCGGGGAGGCGTGCGTGGTGCTGGAGCAGCAGTGAGGGGCTGCTCCTCGGCTACTCCTCCTCGCCGGCCGCGCCCTCCTCGTCCTCGCGGAGGTCCGTGACCCGTTCCAGCAGGATCGGCTCCCAGGCCCGTAGCAGGCGGGTCCGGGGGAGGGCGAGCGCCTCGGCGGCCCGTGGGCCGGTGTCGTGGGGGTGGACGGGGGCGTGGGCGTCGAGGTGTTCCGCGAGGTGGACGACGGTGTCGCAGCGGGCGAGCCACAGGCCGCGCAGGCACGGTCGGGCGCCGTAGCCGGCGAGGGTGGCGGCACGGACGGCGGCGCCGGAGCCGAGGGCCAGGGCCAGCCCGGCGATGTCCTCGGCGGGGTCCCCGATGACGGCGTCGGTCCAGTCGAGGACGCCGCGCACCCGGCCGTCGGCGCTCACCACGAGGTGCTCGCCCCGCAGGGCGTGGTGGACGAGGACGGCGGCGCCGGGCTGCGTCGCGAACTGGGCCGCGCCGGGCGCGGTGAGCTGGTGGAGGCGGGCGGGGTCGAACTCGTCGGCGCGGGCGAGGCGTTCGGCGGCGGCCACGGCCATCCGGCGCAGCGCCTCCAGGGAGCGCGGGGCGGCGCGCGGCACGCCGAGCGTCTCGGCCTGCCGGGGCGGCACCTCGCGCAGCCCCCTGAGCAGCCCGGCGAGGTCGGCCTCGCCGACGGCCGACACGTCGTGCTCCTCGGCCGTGCCGCCGGGCAGCCTGGTGTCGAGGGTGCAGGCGAGGCCCGGGGACCAGTCGCCGTGCGCGACGCTGCTCGGCACGGCCACGGGGACGTGCGGGCGGACGAGGTCGCGCAGCCGCAGTTCGCGGCGGCGGCGCCGGGTCGCCTCGCGGTCCAGGGCGAGGCGCAGCACGTGGCGGGAGCCGACCCACCAGGTGGTGTGCGCGCCGCCCTCGGTGACGGGCCGTACCTCCGGCCCGAAGCCGCCGGCGACGCCCTCGGCGAGGAGGGCGCGGACCAGTCGGCGGACGGTGTCCGCGGTGGGTGTCGGTGCCTGGGTCATGGTCGCGCCGCTGCCGTTCGGGGTGGGTGCCGGGGACTCCTGGGGGTGGCTCAGTCCACTATGACCAGCTCGCGGGTGGTGTCGTTGAGACGGCGGCCGCCGTCCTCGGTGACGGTGACGATGTCCTCGATGCGGACCCCGAACCGGCCCGGCAGGTACACGCCGGGCTCCACGGAGAAGCACATGCCGGGCACGAGGGGCCGCTCCTCGCCCTCGACCATGTAGGGCGGCTCGTGGGTGGTGACGCCGATGCCGTGTCCGGTGCGGTGGATGAAGTACGCGCCGTAGCCGGCGTCGGCGATGACCGCGCGGGCGGCCCGGTCGACCTCCTGGCAGGCGACGCCGGGCCGGACCGCCCGGAAACCGGCCTCCTGGGCCGCGCGCACGAGGTCGTGGACCCGCCGCTCCTCGTCGGTCGGCTCGCCGACGTGGACGGTGCGGGAGGTGTCGGAGCCGTAGCCGTCCTTGAGGCCGCCGAAGTCGAGGACGACCATGTCGCCGCGCTCGATGACCCGGTCGCCGGCCTCGTGGTGCGGGTTGGCGCCGTTCGGCCCGGAGGCGACGATGGTGAAGTCGACCTGGGAGTGCCCGAACCGGCGCAGCAGGCCGGCGAGGTCGGCGCCGACCTCCGTCTCCCGGCGCCCGGCGAAGGGAACCTTCCGGATCTCCTCGAACGTGGCGTCCGCGGCCGCTCCGGCGGCCGCCATCAGCTCCAGCTCCGCCGTGTCCTTGACGGCGCGCAGCATGGGCAGGGCGTCGGTGAGGGAGGCGTAGGAGGCGGCGGGCAGGGCCTTCTGCAGGCCCAGCAGGTGCATCGCCCAGGCGTTGTCGCTGACCCCGAACCGGCCGCCCGGGTCGAGGAGGCCCGCGGTGGCGGCGTAGGGGTCCTTGCCGTCGGTCCAGTCCCGCAGGGTGAGCGCCGGGGCGCCGGCTCCCTTCGCGGCGTCGGGCGCCTCCAGGGCCGGCACGACGAGGACGGGGTCCCGGCCGGCGGCCAGGACGAGCAGGGTGAGCCGTTCGGTGACGGCGGTGGGCGCGTAGCCGGTGAGCCAGACGAGGTCGGGGCCGGGCGCCACGAGCAGTCCGGCGAGCCCGGCGTCGGCGGCCTCGCGCGCGGCCCGCGTCATACGGGCCCGGTAGTCGTCGGCGGTGAAGGGCGCGGGGGCGGTGCCGGTCATCCGGGCCTCCCAGACAGGACGTGGCGACTGACGTGTGGCGGACATCTTGACATCCTCCCCGGCCTGAAGGCATTCCTCAGCAGAGTCCTGAAGGCCGGGGCATCCTCGGAGGAACCCGGTGACACCGGCGCGGTGACCACGGGCAGCATCCTGCCCGTACGGCGGGGGTCGCGCGAGCCGGTTGCGGAGGTTTCGCACGGGAACACCGCACGGGAACCCCGCGCGCGAACACGGCCGCCTCGGGGTCGGCGGGGTCGAGCGGCGACCCGGCCCGGCAGGAGCCCCACCGGCTCCGCCCGCCTCATGTGACGATGCCGGGGACGACCATCAGCCGCTGGTACCCACCGCTTCGGTGACGCACCGTCACGTCCACCTCCTTACCCGGGCGGACCTCGTCGACGGCCCGGGCGAGGTCCGTCGCCGAGTCGATCCGGGCGCCGCCGAACGTCAGCAGGACGTCGCCGCGGACGAGACCCGCCGTGTAGCCGGGGCCCGGAATGTGGACGGCGACGATCTTCGCCCCCGCCTTCTCCGCGTCCACGACCTCCAGCCCGAGGGTGGCCTCGGCGAGACCCGGCGCCGCGCCGGTCGCCCCGGCCGGAGACGGAACCTGCGCGGAGGGACCGCCCCGGCCGGAGGCGGACCCGGCACCCGGCCCGCCCTGCGTCCCGCGCGTCCCCTGCGCGCCCGGCACGCCCTGCGCCGCCTGCCGCTGCAGTTCGGCCAGTCTGCTGACGCCGATCACGGTCGCCCCCAGGGTGCCGAGTCCGACGCCGGACAGGAGCAGGACGGTGCCGGCGAACAGGCCGAGCAGCAGGGTGGTCAGCCGTCGGCCGCGGCGGCCGGGGGAGGCGTGCGGACGCCGCTCCCGGCCGCCCGGTCCGCCACCGCCGCTGCCACCGCCGGGCTCCTGACCCGGCATGGGCTTGGGACGCAACGCTGTCTGTTCCATGGATCGCCTCCGGCTGGTGCTCTACCCGGCGCACCGGCGCACCACGAGCCACGAACGAGTGACAGTCAGGAGATCATCAGGCGTGGAGCGGGTGCCGTCGGCACGAGGTCCGGCAGGAAACCGTGGGTGCGGCCGGCCAGGAATTCGGACTTGTAGCGGTCGACCTCGCGGTGCCAGTGCAGGATGCCCGACAGCCAGTTCTGCAGGTCGGCGACGTAGTTGCCCATCGCCGCGCGGGCCTCGGCCGAGAGGTCGAAGTCGTCGTAGAGGACGGGCAGTTCGTGGGCGATGACGTGCTCGAACTGCTCCATGCGCTGGGTCATCAGGTCGTGGACGATGCCCAGTCCGGTCGGGTAGTCGCAGCCGAAGAAGTTCTGCACGACGAGGATCGCGTTGTGCAGCTCGCCCTCGTACTCGATCTCCTTCTGGTACGAGAAGACGTCGTTGACGAGGCACGCGTAGTCCACGGCCGCGTTCTCCAGTGAGCGGACGGGGCCGCTGCGGTAGACCTCCGGCGGGATGGCGGGGCCCTGGCCCATGCGGCACAGGCTCAGGGTGAGGTCGGAGCCGAAGGTGGCGCGGCGCATCTCCAGGTAGTCGACCGGGTCGGGGACGCGGTTCAGGAGCTGGTTGGACAGCTCCCACACCCAGCTCTCGGTCATGGCGTCGACCGCCTCGCGCAGGGTGCGCCGCTGGTCGGGGGCCATGTCGGCGGTGGTGCGCGCCCACAGGTCGATCAGGCCGCGTTCCATGCCGTTGACGGGGACGACGGGCGTCTCCTCGCCGTCTACGGGCATGCAGGCCGACAGCCGGGCGGTGGTGAGGCGGGCGGCGGCCAGGTCGCGGCGGGCGCCGAAGACCAGCGGGTAGTAGTCGTCGCCGTAGGTGCCCCAGGCCAGCCAGTGGGCGCTGAGGTCGAGGGCCTCCGGGGTGGCGTCCGGGTCGAGGCCGGCCGAGCACAGCGGGAGGTCGTAGGCGGCGAGTTTGTCCTCGTCCCAGACGCCCTCCTGGAGCATGCCCATCCGGTGCATCCAGGCGGTCAGGCGGGGGCGGCACGCCTCCAGGTGCGGGCTGAGCTCGACCGGGAACGGCATGTGGAAGTCGGGCAGCAGGGACGGGCCGACCGTCTGGAAGGGCACGTGCGCGTACGCGCGCAGGCGTTCGGCGGCGGCCGAGGCGAGCAGCGCGCCGACGTCGGCGGCGGAGGTGCCGGGGCCGGTGAGTTTCTGCCAGGGCGCGTCGGACGTGGCGCCCTGGTTCATGTAGCGGCTGGAGCGCATGTGCCATTCGTGGCCGCCGGACTGCCAGTCCTGGAGCCCCTTGGTGTAGGCGGCGACCGCGAGGACGTCGCCGGGCGTGAGGCCCTTCTCCAGGGCGATCGCGGGCACTTCGGTGAAGGCGGTGTGCTCGAACTGGTGGAGGCGGGAGGTGAGGATGTCGTTGACGGTGTCGGCGGCCTCCTGGGTGGTGCAGCCGAAGAACGTCTCCAGGACGAGGACGCCGTTGCTGTTCTCGCCCTCGTCCTCCACCTCGCGCTGGTAGGAGAACAGGTCGTTGCGCAGGTGCACGGCGTCGGAGAAGGTCTCCATCAGCACGCGCAGCGGCCTCGTTCCGGCGACGGCGGCGGGGACTTCGGCGGTCGCGTACTCCACGAGCCCCGCCGACCAGGGCGCGCCGCCCACCTTGCGGCGCATCTCGATGTACTCGACCGGGTTGGCGATCCGCCCCTCGTCGATGTTGGACAGCTCCCACATCGACTCGTTGAGCAGATGCTCCGTCGCGACGGCGAAACGGCGGCGCCAGTCCTGCGACATGGCCGGCACCGTGCGCGCCCACAGGTCCTTGAGGCCCGCCTCGACCGGGTTCTGCGGCTCGGGCACGGCGGTCGACAGGTCCAGCGGCATGAACAGCGGGAGCCGGTCCAGGTGGGCCTTGCCGGCGGCGCGGTCGGGGGTGCGTTTGAACATGTCGAGGAAGTGGTCGTCGAAGAAGAACACCCACACGTACCAGTCGGTGATCAGCGACAGCGCGGGGCCGTCGCAGTCGGGGTGGGTGTAGGCGCAGAGCAGGCCGTAGTCGTGCGCCTCCAGGTCGGCCTGGTCCCAGATCCCGGACCCCTCCAGCATGCCCATGTCGCGCGCCCACTGCGTGGAGTGGGCCCGCGCCTGTTCGACGTGCGGGTTCAGGCGCGCGGGGTGCGGCATGTAGAAGTGCGGGAGTTCGAACGGTTGCGTCATGGCCGGGCCCTACCCGGGGGCCCGAACCGCCATCCCCGGGGCGGCACATGATCACACCATCGCGTGAATCAACCGAAAGCGGTGAACCGTACGGGAGTCGGCATGTCTCACTCCCGCAGTTGGATCAGCGCGTGTGTCCCGCCGATGCGCCAGCCCTGGCCCTCGGCGGCGACGAGCGCGGCCTCCGTGTCGGCGGCGAGGCCGGTGATCACCTCGGACTTGAGCGTGCGCAGGGCCGCCACCGGGCCGGGGAAGGAGGCGGTGACGTCCGCGAAGGGGGTGGTCGGGGCCCAGCGGCTGTCGCCCACCAGGCGCCGGTAGTTGAGGTCGCCCTTGACGATCGTCAGGCCGGCCGCGGCGAACTCGGCCCGCAGGTCGTCCGGCATCTCCGCGTACGGCAGCGGGGCGGCGGCGAACGGGTGGGCGCGGACCGTCAGGGTGCCGTCCGCCATGGCCGCCCACAGACGCCGGCCGTGGTCGCCGGCCACTCCGCGCGCGCCCGCCAGTTTCCTCAGCGCGTCGACGACGTCGGCCGTCGTGGCGTCGGAGACGTAGTACGGGTACGGCTTGACGTGCAGGACGACCCGGCCGCACCGCCCGTGGGCGAGGAGGTGCGCGGCAAGGAGGAGGTCGGGGATCAGCTCACGGCCCGCGTTGTCGGCCACCAGGCACAAGGTGTCCACGACGGTCCTGGTTCCCGTCTCCGCACCCGGCAGCAGGGACCACAGCTTCTCGCTGTCGTCGGCGACGAGCCCCGGTACGGCGGCCCGTTCCTCGGCCTCGGCGTCGGACAGCCGGAAGCCGAGGTCGGCGCGGTTGCCCCAGAGGGAGCCGTGCAGGAGGGCGCGGTCCCGCTCCTCGACCGGGCGGTCCTCGAGGGTGTCGAGCGCGGCCAGTTCCTCGTCCGTCTCGGGGGCGTTGAGCTCGGCGAGCTTGAACGGGCGGAAGGGGTCGATGCCTTGCCAGGGGCCGGGGCCGAAGTAGCCGACCGCGTCGAGGAGTTGCCGGTAGAAGTAGCTCTCCGACCACAGCCAGGGAACGTCGAACCAGGACCGGCCGGCGTACGCGTCGAGACCCCAGGCCCGCCACCGGTCCCGGTCGTGGGCGTCGGCGGGGAGCGGTTCGATCACGCCCTTGGCGCAGCCCGCCAGCAGCGCGTCCAGGGCCTGGTGGATCTCGGGTCCGTAGGGGAACGCGTCCCGCACCTGCCGGATGATCGCCGGGTGCCGTTCGGCCAGGACGCTGTGCGGGAACGAGCCGGGTTCGTTGCCGAGGATCACGGGCGGGGCGGAGGTGTCGGGCATGCCGATCACCGTATCGCGGGGGCGACTCTCCCGACCGCCCCCGGCCGTACGCGCCCTCTGCCCTCCACCTGCCCTCTACTTGGCGCCCCCGCGCCGCGCCCTGCCGGCCCTCACACCACCGCCATGATCTCCCGCTCCAGTCGCGCCGCGAGGCTCAGATAGCGCGGTCGGCGCGGTACCGGTACCAGGCCCCGGATGAGGACGTGCCACATCTCGGCCATCCGGCGGGGCAGTCGGCCGACGGGTTCGCGGGAGCGGCCGACGACGCGGGTGCCGACGAAGAAACAGACCAGGGAGTGCGCCACGGCGTCCACATCGACGTCCGGATGGATGTCGGACTCCCTGGCCGCGCTGACGAGTCGCCGGGAGATCAGGTCCAGCAACTCCGTGAAGGGGTGCGGCAGGGGCGGCCGGACCGACACTCCCCCGGTGGCGAGCCGTAGGCCGGCCCGGGCGATCGGGCCCTCGACCGACAGGCGCGTCAGACCGAACGTCAGGCGTATCAGGGCTTCGAGGGAGCAGTAGCCGCGGTCGTCGATGTCGCCGGCGACCCGGCGCGCGGCCTGGGACTGCAACTCCATGATGGCGTGGGCCAGATCCTCCTTGGCCGCGAAGTGGAAGTAGAGGGCGCCCTTGGTGACATGGGCGTGCTCGACGATGTCACTGAGGCTTGTCGACTCGTAGCCGTGCCGGTCGAACAGGTCGGCGGCGGCCGTGATGATCGTCGTGCGGGTTTGTTCGGCGCGTAACTGCCTCGCCATCGACTGGTACTCTCCCGGGCGGTAAAGAACGGGTCATGCCGTTTTTTCTTACCCACCGTACACAATAGTTCACCGTACGGCGGTAGTGGGCATGTACGCGAGGACCGCCGACTCCCCCTGCGATCGCCCGACTTGCCCGTGGATCATGGGCCTTCCGGGAGGCAGCCTCCCACAGGAAACGTACCGTGGGCATAGTCGAGAAGACCAGCAAAAAAGACGGGGCGCGCGGTTTCTGCACGCAACTACCGGAGGGTGAAGCCCTGGAGGAGGAGCGTGACACGTGTCATTGAACACCGAGGGACCGCGGGCACGCCCGGCGAACGGTTCCGGAAACAGACGTGAGGCGGGCCGGTCGGTGTCCATCCACACCGTCCGGCCCGCCCGTTCATCGCTCGCGGTGACCGCGAGAGTTCGCTCAGAAGGTCAGCTTCCAGCTGTTGAGCCGGCCCGCGTCCTGCGCGGACGTGTCCTGGACGCGCAGCTTCCAGGTGCCGTTGGCGGTCTCGCTCGAGGCGTTCACCGTGTAGGTGGTGTTGACGTTGTCGGCCGAGTCCGAGGAGCTGGCCGCCTTCAGGCGGTAGGCGGTGCCGTCGGGGGCGATCAGGTCGATCACCAGGTCACCCCGGTAGGTGTGGGTGATGTCGACGCCGACCTGCAGGGCGCTCGGCGCGTTGCCGGTGCGGCCGCTGACGGCGATGGAGGACTCGATCGCGGAACCGTTGTCCGGGATGGCGGCCGTGGTGGTGCTGGAGAAGGTGGTGCCCGCCGTGGAGCCGCCGGAGCCGCTCACGGCCGCCACCGTCCTGGCCGCGTCGGCCAGACCCGCGCCGCAGCCGCCGGAGCAGGCGCCGGGCAAGGCACGGGCGTTGTTCTTGATGGCCGTCTCGATCTGCGCCGGGGTCAGCGCGGAGTTCGCCGACTTCACCAGCGCGGCCAGGCCCGCGATGTGCGGGGCGGCCATGCTGGTGCCCTGGTAGTAGGCGTACGACTCGGTGGACGGCGTCCGGCTGCCGGAGTTCAGCGTGGACAGGATGCCGTTGGCGGTACCGGTGCTGGTCTGGCCGCCGGGGGCCGAGATGTCGACCAGGGAACCGAAGTTGGAGTACGACGCCTTGGCGCCCGCGCGGTTGGTCGCGGCGACCGAGATGACGTTGTTGCAGTTGCCCGGGCTGTGGTTCGCGACGTTCTCGTTGTCGTTGCCCGAAGCCACGACGACGGTCGTGCCACGGCCGACCGCCCCGTTGATCGCGCTCTGGGTCGCGGAGGAGCAGGCGCCGTCGCCGCCGAGGCTCATGTTGATGACCTTGGCGACGTTGCCGTTGGCGGGCACGCCCGAGACGGTGCCGCCGGACGACCAGGTGATCGCGTCGATGATGTCGGAGTCGTAGCCGCCGCACTTGCCGAGCACGCGCACCGGGGAGATCTTCGCGCCGTACGCGATACCGGCGATGCCCTTGCCGTTGTTCGTGACGGCGGCGATGGTGCCGGCCACGTGGGTGCCGTGCCAGGAGGAGGAGCCGGCCGGGACGCCCGAGCCGCACTCGTTGGCGTTGTAACCGTCGCCCGGGTCGGCCGGGTTGCTGTCGCGGCCGTCGCCGTCGACGGAGACCGCGGTGTCGGCGATGAAGTCGTAGCCGCCGACGATGTTCGCGGCGAGGTCGGAGTGCGTGACGTAACCGGTGTCGATGACGGCCACCGTGACGCCGGTGCCGGTCGTCTGGTCCCAGGCTGCAGGAACGTTCATGCCGGCGGTGGACTCGAAGAGGTCCCACTGCTTGGCGTACTCGGTGTCGTTCGGGTCGGCCTTCGGCTTGTTCAGCCGGTCCGGGACGACGTAGGCGACCTGCGGGTCCGCCTGGTAGCGGGCGACGACGTCGGCGACGTCCGCCTTGGAGAGGTCGTCGCCCAGGTCGACCAGGGCGGCGCCGGTGCCGAGACGGCGCTGGAAGTCGACGTCCTCGCCGGCCTGCTTGCCCTTGGCGGCGGCGTCGGCCTCGGCGGCCGGGTTCGACCTGGCCTCGGTGGCACCGGACTTGTAGCCGACGATGAGGCGCTCGGCGGGGGTGCCGGGCGCGGCCTCGGTCTGCGCGGCGGGCACGGCGGAACCCGGGGAGACGGAGTCCTGGACGGCGACGGCCGACGCGGTGGAGGCGGCGGTGAGCAGGGCCGCGGAGACCGCGGCGACGGATATCAGCTTCCGTCGCAGGGCGGGTGACGTGCGCAAGGGCGTGCCTTTCGTGGCCCGCTCCGGACAGGACGGAGCGGCGGTCGATTCGCTTCGGCGTCGAAGCGGCAGGGGGTGAATCGAAAGCAGCGCGGAAGGCCGGCCAGCGCGAGCGTCGACCCCGTCGGGGGTTACCTGTGGATCGACTGTGCAGGAACGATAAGCAAAGAAAGAGTCATGGGTATACAGGGGAAACCCTCGATCCGGCCGGAAACACACCCTTGACGATCAAGACCGGTCAGAGATCGGTCATAGATCGATTAAAGATCGCCCGTTTTGATCCACAACTTGATCCACGACTTGGTCCGCAACTTGGTCCACGACGTGGTCCACGACGTGAACTACCGCTCACCGCACAACGGACGGACGAGGGCGCGCTGAACGCGCCGGGACGCGTTCGCGTACTGACGGCAGACCGTTCCCGCGCCGGCCGAGGAGACGTCCCCGATGCCCCGCAGCACCGCACACCGCACATACCGCGCAGATCGCGCACAACGCGCGTGCCGCGCACGCCGTACCGCGGCACTGGCGGCCGCCGCCGTGAGTCCGCTCCTGTTGGGCCTGTGGGCCGCCGGCCCGGCGCAGGCGCACGGCGCCCCCACGGATCCGGTCAGCCGGGTGTACGCCTGTTCCCCCGAGGGCGGCGCCGACGCGCGGACCGCGGCCTGCCGGGCGGCCGTCGACGCGAACGGCACGTCGTTCGCCGCCTGGGACAACCTGCGGGTCGCGAACGTGAACGGTCGCGACCGGCAGACCATCCCCGACGGGCAGTTGTGCAGCGGCGGTCTGGCCGCGTACAAGGGGCTGGACCTGGCCCGCGCCGACTGGCCGTCCACCCGGCTGACGCCGGGTGGGACGCTGCGGATGACATACGCCTCGACGATCGCGCACACCGGCACGTTCAAGATGTATCTGACGAAGCCCGGATACGACGCGTCGAAGCCGCTCACCTGGTCCGACCTGCCGGAGCGGCCGTTCGCCGAGGTCAAGGACCCGGCGCTGACGGACGGCGCCTACCACCTCACGGCGAAGCTGCCCGCCGACCGGACGGGACGTCAGATGCTGTACACGATCTGGCAGAACAGCAGCACGCCCGACACGTACTACTCGTGCTCGGACGTGGTGTTCTCGGCGGCGGCTTCGGCGAGCAAACCGGAAAGCGAGCCGGCGGGCGGGGCGACGAAGACTCCCGCCGCGGCCACGCCCGAGGCGAGCGCGACGCCGACCCCGGCGGCCGGCACCCCGTCCGCGTCCGGGTCGGCGTCCGCGGCGTCCGACGCCGCTCCCGCGCAGGCCGACGCGGCCGGTGCGGACAGCACCCCGGTGGCGTCCACCGGCACGGCCGACTCCGGACCGTCCGCGCCCATGCTGGCGGGCGGCGCCGCGGCGGTGTTGGTGCTCACCGGCGGCGCCGCCCTGGTCATGCGTATGCGGAGGCGCTGAACTCCGTTCTTACGGCGATCAGTTGACGTTGACGCCCGCGCCACCGTCGGTCACCGGGGCGTACTTCGCGGTGAAGTAGCCGTTGGCGAAGCAGAGCGACGAGCCGGACGCCTTGGCGAACTGCTGGCCGGTGAAGGTGATGCTGTTGTCGGTGTTGCTCGTCGTGCCGGTCAGACTGGCCGCCTGGTAGACGCAGTTGATGCTGCCCAGCAGGGTGCGCAGCACGACCGTGGTCTGGATGGTGGAGCCGCTCGCCGGGGTCACCGTGATGGTGTTGCCCGAACCCACAGTCGCGATGTACGGCATGTTGTTGACCGTGACGCTGGTGACACCGAGCACGCCGATCACGTTCGCGGTGCAGCCGCTGAAGGAGTGCGCGGTGAGCGACTCGGTGGCGGTGCCGGGCGCGGTCGGGTTGTCGGTGACGGTGGCGTTGAACCCGGACGTCGCGCAGGAGACGCCGCTGGTGCCGGTCGCGCTGGAGTACAGCGTGGCGGCGGTGCCGGTGGCCAGGGTCGCGTTGAGGACGTCACCGACGGCGACGTCACCGTTGGCGGTCGTCAGCACCGCGCCGGCCGCGGCGGCCGGGGTGACGGCCGTGAGCGAGAGCGCGGCGACGGTTCCGGCAAGGGCGAGGAGGGAGCGAGAGCGGGTACGCATGCGGGTGCCTCTTTCTCAAGTGGGGCTTTTTTGCGGGGGAGATGGGGGACGCGGGTCGGCGTCCGCCGTTGCCGGTCCGTCACGCCTTCTCCGTACGTGACGGACCGGCAACGGCCTCCGGCCGGTGACCGGCAGGAGGCACTGGCGAGTGCTCCGGCCGGGCCGGGCGGAAGAGGCGACCGGTCGCGGCCCGCCGGGGGGAAGCGGCCGTGCCGGTGCCGTGAAGGGATCGAACTGCGGGACCGAGGGCCCGTACTGGCTGAAAAGAGTCCGGGGCGCGGACGGTGTCGCCGCGCTGCGGATCCGGCGCCACGGATCCGGGCTGGGCCAGGGAGAGTTGTAGACCTGAGGATCAGTCAACGTCAAGACCAAGAGCGGAAGTTGATGATCTGATGGATATTCAAGAGCCGAATATCCGAATATGGGCCGTTGGGGAACCGGGTGGAGCACGGGGTGGAACACGGGTGGAGCACCGGGTGCAGTACCGAACTGAGAACCTGACCCACACGTGGCACAAAATGAACACTCTTTTTCCACATCTCCCTTGACCCGTCGCTGTAACCATCGGTAACTTCCGAGTCGGCTACTGCTGCGTAACGAGAAAGGCCCTACGGCTTCCGGGAGTTGTGAGGAAGCGTGCGCGGCAGCCGCTGTCCGCGCCAGGACAACGTGCCACTGAAGCCCAAACCCGCACACCCAAGCGCATGGGAGCAGACATGGCCTCGTCCCCGGACGTCACGTCGTCCGCCGACAACACCCCCGAGAACCCCGAAAGCGGTTCCGCAGTCAGACGTGGCCGGGTTCGGCTGCGCCGGGCCGCCGTCATGGCGGTGCCCGCCACCTTCGTCGCCGCGGGACTCGCGGTCCTCACCGCGCAGGGCGCCCTGGGAGTGCAGTTCGCGATCTCCGGGATGCCGTTCGTGGTCACCGCCGACAGGCTCGACGGAAAGGGCTTCGAGCAGTTCGGCGCGCTGGACCACATGATCAAGGACAGCCCCAACGAGGGCGACACCGGCGGCCAGGTCCTGGTCATCACCTCGGTGGTGAAGGACGGCACGATCACCAACATGTGCCAGAGCGTCGACCTCGGCGGCATCCAGCTGATCCTCACCGCCGGTACCGGGTCCAAGCCGGTGAGCGTGTCGAACCTGGCCATCGACTCCGACGTCATCACGGGCGACGCCGAGTTCAACGGCATCGAGATCGGCGGCGACTCGAGCGAGTTCAACAAGGGCGGGGTCAAGGGCCCCGCCGGTGTCTACGGCCAGCAGGCCGACACGGTCGTCATCAAGAACCTGTACCAGCACAACTACGCCGCCACCGCCGCCGTGTTCAAGCTTCCCGGCCTGCACATGAGCTTCTCCAGCGAGGGCTGTAAGCAGTGAACTCCACCCAGTGGCGGGACAGCTTCCGAGAGTGGCGGGGCCGTCGGCCCTTCGCGGGCGGTCTGCTGCTCGTCCTGGGCGGCGCCGAGATCCTGGTGACCATGAAGGCACCGCTGCCGGTCATCCTGCACGTCGGCGCGCAGGGCCTGGCGGGCTACCTCCTGCCGGCCGTGATGCTCCTCTGCGGCCTGCTGATCCTCTTCAACCCGGATCAGCGGCTGTTCTACTCGATCATCGCGGTCGCGGTCTCCCTGGGCACCTGGCTCACGTCCAACATCGGCGGCTTCGTCATCGGCCTCCTGTGCGGCGTCGTGGGCAGTTGCCTGGCCTTCGGGTGGCTGCCCGACCAGGACCCGCGCAAGAGCCGCCGCCTGCGCCGCAAGGAGGCACAGGGCGACCACGCGGCCGAGTCGATCCTGCAGGGCGGTTCCCTGCCGGGGGCGGGGAAGCACGCCTGACGTCGGTCATCCGTCCACAGGCCGCTTCACCACACCACCCCTTCAGCACGTCAGCACCTCAGCTCTTCAGCACTTCACCGGCGGGGCCGGGACGACCTGCACACTGCGGGGCCGCTCCCGGCCCCGCGTGCGCGGCGGGACGCCTCAGCCTTCCTCCTTCCTCGCCGAGCACCGCCTTGATCACGTGCCGCGCGTTGTGTGCCATCGCCGGGTTCGTCGTCCGGTAGTACGGCAGCGCGATCAGCGCCTGCGAGACGGGCGCCTTCAGGTTCGGAGGGATTTCCTCCATCGCGGGGCCGACGGTGAAGAAAACGCACATCGTCTTTCACCATGCCGCCGGTAGTGGGAGGTTGAGGCGCATGGACAGCGACGAGAACGACGTCATCGACACCGGGACGGCACACTCCGCGCGGATCTACGACTACATCATCGGCGGCGAGGACCACTTCCCGGCGGACCGCGAGGCCGGGGACGCGATGGTCCGGGAGTGGCCCGCGCTCCCCGTCCACATGCGCGCCAACCGCGACTTCATGAACCGCGCCGTGCGCCACCTGGCGCGCGAGGCGGGGATACGCCAGTTCCTCGACATCGGCAGCGGCATTCCCACCTCGCCCAACCTCCACGAGATCGTCCAGGCGACGGCCCCCGACGCCCGGGTCGTGTACGTCGACAACGACCCGCTCGTCCTCGGCCTGTCCCGGAACCTGATGGGCAGCACGCCCGAGGGCCGCACGGCGTACCTGGAGGCCGACATGCGCGACCCGGCGGGCATCCTGACCGCGCCCGAGTTCCGTACGGCACTGGATCTGAGCCGGCCCGTCGCCCTCACCGTGATCGCGATCGTCCACTTCCTGCTCGACGAGCACGACGCCGTCGGCGTCGTCCGCCGCCTGCTCGACCCGCTGCCGCCGGGCAGCCACCTGGCCATGTCCATCGGCACCGCGGACTTCGCGCCCGAGGAGGTCGGCCGGGTCGCCCGCGAGTACGCGGCCCGTGGCATGCCGATGCGGCTGCGCACCCGCGCGGAGGCGGCGGAGTTCTTCGCGGGCCTCGACCTCGTCGACCCGGGCATCGTCCAGGTCCACCGCTGGCGACCCGACGACACCCGCACCAAGACCGGCACCGGCACCGGCACCGAGGTGATCCGCGACGAGGACATCGCGATGTACGGGGCGGTGGCGCGCAAGCCCTGACTCCTCAGCCCTGAGCAGTGAACCCCTGAACCCCGCGCCCTCAGCCCTGAACCCCGAGCCCAACGGAATTGGCCTTCAGCCGACTTGTTATTGACGATCAGTCAACTCATCTGCGGACAGGCTCATTTACGGCCTCCCACCCCCGTCCCAGATCACAATGCGGCGGCGGCATCTCACCCATGTGGTTGCTCACTTGACTACCACCGGTCACACACGGTTGGCTCCGAGCCAAAGATGTCTCCCGCCGGGGCACACCCCCTCGCTCCGGCGGCGGTGCAACCCCCATGACCACTCCCGTCCCGCGCCTCGCCGCCGGAAACCCGCTGACCAGGCAGTTCCCCGCTCCCCCCGCCCCGCTGATCGCCCTAGGACGACTATGTCTCCACGGACAGGTGCCCGGCGCCGCCGTCTCGGCTCCATACGTCTCTCCCTGATTCTCCTGGCGCTGGTGCCCAGCATCACCCTCACCGCCATGTGGGGTGTGACGACGACCCAGATGTTCTCGGAGGGGCTGCGGCTGCGCGCGCAGACCGAACTGAGCCGGTCGACCGGCGCCATGGGCACCGAGGCCACGCTCGCGCTGCAACGGGAACGCAGCCTGTCGGCCGTGTGGGTGTCCACCCCGGACGGTTCCCGGGCCGCGCTGGAGACACAGCGCAAGCAGACCGACGCGGCGGTCGCCAAGCTGGCCGCCCGCGCCGACGACATCAAGCGGGCGCCCGCCCGGATCAAGGACCGGCTGTACTCGGTCGTCGCCTCCGTGGGCAGCCTGGAGTACTACCGGGGCCAGGTGGACGATCCCACCGACATCACCTCGGCGCAGGCGCTGGACCAGTACACCTCGATCATCGACGACCAGATCCACGCCTTCCAGGAGCTGTCCCAGGTCGACGACGGCGACCTCACCTCGCAGGCCGGCCCGCTCGTCGCCCTGGAACACGCGGCCGAACTGGTCTCCGAGGAGGACCTGCAGCTCACCCTGGCCGGGCCGAAGCAGCGGATGGACGAGGAGGAGTGGGCCGCGTTCGCGCAGTTGGTGAACACGCGCCGCTGGCTCGTGCAGGACCAGATCGTCCCCTTGCTCAACGGCCCCGCGAAGGCACAGACCGAGAAGATCCTGACGAGCTACCAGTGGCAGGTCCTGGAGTCCATCGAGAACAAGGTGCTCGCGGCCCGGGCGAAGCCGAGCGACAACGGTGCCATCGTGCTGCCGGACGTGCAGAAGCAGTGGCGCGCCGCTCTCATCGACGTCTCCGACCAGTACGCGGCACTCATCATGCGGCAGACCCGCACGCTGCTGCAGCACAGCGCGGACGACGCGCGCGATCTGCTCATCAAGGCCGGCTCGCTGAGCGCCGGCGGTCTCGTCGCCCTGCTGCTGTGCGTCGGCATGTCCTGGCGGATCACCCGCTCGCTGTCCCGGCGGCTGCACGGGCTGCGGATGGCCACGCTGAGCCTGGCGCACGAACGGCTCCCGGACGTGGTCGCCCGGCTGGACCGCGGGGAGACCGTCGACGTGGACTCGGCGACCCCGCAGCTCGACTACGGCAACGACGAACTCGGCCAGGTGGCCAAGGCGTTCAACACGGCGCAGCGCACCGCCGTGCACACCGCGGTCGAACTCGCCGACACCCGGCGCGGTTTCCAGAAGGTCATCCTCGGCATCGCCCTGCAGAGCCAGAACCTGGTCAACCTCCAGCTCAGCAAGCTCGACTCGCTGGAACGCCGGCACCAGGACCCCGACGTCCTGAGCGGCCTGTACGAACTGGACTCCACGGCAAGCCAGTTGCGCCGCTACGAGGAGAACCTCGTCATCATCAGCGGCGGCCGGCCGGGACGTAGCTGGTCGGAGCCGGTGGCGCTGGTCGACATCCTGCGCAGCGCCGTCGGAGAGGTCGCCGAGTACCAGCGGGTGGAGGTGCACACGGAGGAGGAGGTTTGCATCGCGCCGCCCGCCGTGGCCGACGTGATCCATCTGCTCGCCGAGCTCATCGACAACGCGACCGCCTACTCGCCGGCGCCCAGTCCGGTCGGGGTGCGGGCCACGCTGGTGGCCAGGGGCCTGGCGATCGAGGTCGAGGACCGGGGCCTCGGGCTGTCCGACGAGGACTACGTCTCGTTCAACGCGCAGTTGGCGGTCGCTCCGCAGTTCGACGTGGTGGCGCTCGCCGACGACCTGCGGCTGGGCATGTTCGTGATCGCCCGGCTCGCGACGCGGCACGGCGTCTCCGTGACCCTGCGCCCCTCGCCGTACGGCGGCACCACCGCCATCGTCCTGGTCCCGCACGACATCGTGGTCCGCGAGGCCCCCGGTTCCGAAACCCCGGCGGCCGGCGCCGGACGCGTACCCGTGACCACCGGATCCCGGTCGGACGCGGCGCGGCGGACGGCCCCCCGGGCCGCCCAGACCGTGTCCGCCCCCCGGGAGCGGGAGCACGGGCAGGACTACGGACGGGAACACGGGCGGGAACAACGGCTGGAGCACAGCAGGTCCGCCCCCGAGCGGGACCAGCCGGCCTTCCCGGCACCGGACACCTCCGACCGGGCATCCGACTCCCCGCCCCCGGCCCTCGAACCCCCGGCACCCGCCTCGCCGTCCCCGACGGGCGGTACGTCCCCGGCAGGCCACGCCCCGCTCCCGAGGCGTACGACGTCGAAGTCGGGGTCGAAGCCGGCACCGCACGGTCGCGGGGTCGCTCGCGGAGTGGCGGCTGCGACGGCGACGGTCCGGGCCACGGGGCCGACCGCCCGCCCCGCCGGCCTCGCACCGCTGCCCCGCCGGGTCCCGCAGACCAGCCTCGCCACCGAGTTGCGCGAGGAATCCGCGGCCGCCGAGGGAGACGGTTTCCCGGACGACGACTTCAACGCGGAGCGTGCTGCCTCTTCCCTCGCCGGGTTCCAGCGCGGCACGCTGCGAGCACAGACCGACGGCGACACCGACGCCGATACTGACGCCGTCGACTTCGACGCCGGCTCCCACGTCGACGTCCCGCTGTCCGGCCCGCAGGACACGTCCGCCGAGGAGGCAGCCCCCGGAGCGCCGGTCACCGCCGCCGGCACCGCCCAGACCCCCACCCCGAAACCCCCCACCGACCGCTCATGAAGGACACCCCGATGACACACTCCATCCCCGGCACGAACACCCTGCTCGACCAGTTGCTCACCGGTCTCGTGGACCGGGTCGCCGACGTGAACCAGGCCGTCGTGCTCTCCGAGGACGGGCTGGTGGTCAGCAAGTCCACCGGCTTCCTGCGGGAGGACGCCGAGCGGCTGGCGGCGACCGCGTCCGGCCTGATGAGCCTGAGCAAGGGCGTCAGCATGGACTTCCGCGGCGGCCCGGTGCGCCAGGCCCTCATCGAGATGGCCAACACGTACCTGATCCTGACCTCGGCCGGCCCGGGGGCCCATCTCGTCGTGCTGGCCGGGAAGAACGCGGACGTCGGCGTGGTGGCGTATCAGATGAACATGCTGGTGAAGAAGATCGGCGAGCACCTCAGCGCGGCACCGCGGGCCCATGTCGGTCCCGCCGTCCGCACCAACGGCGGGTGAGGTGAGCGTAGGCGACGAAGCGGGCCGGCTCGTCAGGCCGTTCACCCTCACCGGTGGACGGACCCGGCCCAGCCGCGCCGACTTCACGCTCATCACGACGGTGACCGCGGTCGACCCGCCGCCCGCGCGGGTCCCCCGGCCGCAGCCGGAGCGCGCCCGGATCCTGCGGCTGTGCGCCCGGCCGGTCGCCGTGGCGGAGCTCGCGGCCCACCTCGACCTGCCGGTGAGCGTGGTCGTCATCATGCTCTGCGACCTGCTGGAGGCGGGGCTGATCACGGCCCGGCCGCCCCGTCCCGTCACCGGCGCCGGGGACCTGGACCTGCTGCAGAAAGTGAGGGACGGCCTTGGCCGGATCTGATCCCACCATTTACCCCGCTCCCACCACTCACCCCACTCGCATCACCCACCCCGTCGCCTCCGCCGAGCCCGCGGCAGGGGCGCCCGACACGGTGAAGATCCTCATCGCGGGCGGCTTCGGCGTCGGCAAGACAACCATGGTCGGGTCGGTCAGCGAGATCGCGCCCCTGCGCACGGAGGAGCCGCTGACCATCGCCGGGCTGGAGGTGGACGATCTGAAGGGCATCGAGGAGAAGCGGTCCACCACCGTGGCCCTCGACTTCGGACGGATCACCATCAGCGCCGACCTGGTGCTGTATCTCTTCGGCACGCCCGGCCAGCAGCGGTTCTGGTTCATGTGGAACGACCTGGCGGTCGGCGCGCTGGGGGCGGTGGTCCTCATCGACGTGCGCAGGCCGGAGTCCAGCTTCGCCGCGATCGACTTCTTCGAGCGCCGGTGCATCCCCTTCGTCGTCGCGGTGAACGGCTTCGACGGGTTGCATCCCTATCCGACGGAGGAGATCAGGGAGTCGCTGGCGCTGCCGCCCCACGTTCCCGTGCTGTTGTGCGACGCGCGGGAACGGGAGTCGTGCCGGGACGTACTGATCGCCCTGATCGACCGACTGATCGACGACGCCGACGAGGTGGGACTTCACCCGAGCCCGACCCGCTGACCTGCCGAACCACTGACCCTCTGGCCTGCCGGCCCACCGACCCGCTGACCCGCCGACTCCACAGCGTCGTCAGTGGGCTCCCGCTGCGCGCAGGACGTCCGCGGTCTCCGGGTGGGGTCCGGCGGTCGCCCACTCCAGCGGCGTCCGCCCGGTGCCGTGGTCCTCGCGGAGGTCGGGGTCGGCGCCGTGGGCGAGGAGGGTGCGGACCGTCTCGGTGTGGCCCCAACAGGCCGCCGCGCACAGGGGAGTTCCCTCGGCACCGGGGCCGGCGCTCTCGGCGTCGGGTGGCGCACCGGCCGCGAGCAGCCTGCGGGCGGCACCGGCGGAACCCTGAACTCAGGCCGCGTACAACGGAGTTGTGCCGTCCACGTCGGCTGCCGCGGGGTCCGCGCCGGCCCGGAGAAGCCGGTCGGCCTCAGGAACCGCGTCGAACATCGCCGCCGCCACCAGACGCCTCGCCAGTTTCTTCCGTCGTCGTCGGTTCACGGTCGCCGAGACCAGCCCGGCCCGTCGGCCGGATCGCCGGGTTTTCCCTGGGCCGCGCACAGGCACAAGGCGTGAAACCGCCAAGCGCATCGCAGTGATTGACCTGCTCCTCTCCCTCCCCTTACCTTCTGACCGAGCCACCGAACCTAGTTCGATATTTCGAACTAACGTCGACAGTAAAGGGCACCCCCGTACCCCCTGGAGCGCACATGACCCCCAACCCGTCCCGCCGCCTCTTCCTCGGCGCGGCCGCCTCCGTCCCCCTGGCCCTCACCCTCGGCGCCCCGGCCGCCCACGCGGCCGACTCGGCGTACGTGATGGGCTACTTCACCGAGTCGGCCAACTTCGGCGACGGCACCGACTACGGCCTCCATCTCGCCGTCAGCACCGACGGGTTGCGCTGGATGCCGCTCAACCAGAACAACCCCGTGGTCACGCCCACCGGGGGCGCCGGCGGGCTGCGCGACCCGTTCATCCTGCGCAAGCAGGACGGCACCTTCGTGGTGCTCGCCACCGACCTCAAGGGCACGGACTGGAGTTACGTCAGCCAGTACGTCCACGTGTGGAACTCGACCGACCTGCGCACCTTCACCGGCTACCACCGGCTGAAGCTGCACGACATGAACACCCATAGCTGGGCTCCCGAGGCGTTCTGGGACGCGAGCCGGGGGCAGTACGCGCTCATCTACTCCGCGGTCGACTCCAGCGGCCACAACGTGATCATGGTGAACTACACGACCGACTTCGTCACGGTCTCGGCGCCACAGGTCTTCTTCGACCCCGGCTACGACGTCATCGACGGCGACATGGCCGTGGGCGTGAACGGCGTGAACTACCTCTACTTCAAGAAGGACCAGACGTTGGTGGGCGCGCGATCCAGCTCCCTCGCCCCGGGCAGCTTCACGGTCTTCAGCACAGGGGTCGCCCACGGCGGCACCGAGGCGCCGACCGTGGTCAAGTCCCTCACGTCCAGCACTTGGTGGCTCTGGGGGGACACGTACACCCCCAACGGCGTCTTCTACGCCTGGCAGTCCACCGACCTGTCGGCGGGCACCTGGACCGCGCTCGACCAGAGGACCTACACCCAGCCGGTCAACTCCAAGCACTGCGGCATCACGACGATCACCACCGCCCAGTACGACAACCTGGTCGCCAAGTGGGGCGCGCCGGCGTGGAACCGGCTCAAGTCCTACAACTTCCCTGACCGATACGTCCGCCACTCCAACTACGTCGGCCGGATCGACACCTACCCGTTCGATCCATACACCGACTCGCAGTGGAAGCTCGTCCCCGGCCTGGCAGACAGTTCAGCGGTCTCCTTCCAGTCGGTGAACCACCCGACCCGCTACCTACGGCACTACAACTACCAGCTCCAACTCGACGTGGGCGACGGCACGTCGACGTTCGCCGGGGATGCGACCTTCCACCGTACGGCGGGCCTGGCGGACGCCGGGTGGTCGTCGTTCCGCTCGTACAACAACCCGACCCGCTACATCCGGCACTCGAACTACGCGCTGCGCATCGACCCCGTCTCGACGGCCACGGAGCAGCAGGACGCGACGTTCTACGTGGGTTACTGAGCTGAGCTGAGCCGGAGCCGTCAGGAGAGACGTCCGGCTCACGCTCACAACTCGGCGAGAGCCGACAGCGGTTCGGTCGCCGCCGCCACGGCGCCGGACGGTGGGGGCGGTTCCGTTCAGGACGACCCGGGTGCGCTCCAGCTGCGGAGGAACCCGGGTTGGCCCGTTCACTGTTGCGTCCAACGATTCGGCGATCCGGCGATTCGCAGGATCCAGGGGAACCTCAGCCCAGGCCGGCCGACTTGAGCCAGGCCTTGGCGACGTCCAGCGGGTCCTTGCTCTCCAACTGCACCTGGGAGTCCAGGTCGAGCAGGGTCTTCGTGTCGAGCTTGGCGGAGACGGCGTTGAGCGCGGCGACGCCCTCCTGGGAGAGGCCGCTCTTGTAGACCAGCGGCGTCACGTTCGCGAACCCGAAGAGGTTCTTCGGGTCCTGGAGGACGACGAACTTCTCCTTGACGATCGTCGGGTCCGTGGTGAAGAGGTCCGCGGCCTGCACGGTGTTCTTCTTCAGCGCGGCCTGGGTCAGCGGGCCGCCCGCGTCGAGGGCCTTGAAGGACTTGAACTTCAGCCCGTACTCCGACTCCAGACCGAGCATGCCCTGCTGGCGGGTCTGGAACTCCGGCGAACCGCCGAGCACCAGGTCCGGCGCGATGTCCTTGAGGTCGGCGAGCGTGGACGTCGCGGTGAGGTTGTACTTCTTCGCGGTCTCCGCGTTGAGCGTGACGGAGTCCTTGTCCTCGGCGGGCGACGACTCCAGCAGCGTCAGCTTGGGGTCGAGCTTGGCCTTCGCCGCGGCGTTCACGGTCGCGAGCGAGGTCTGCGCGGCCTTGGCGTCCAGGTAGGCCAGCAGCGAGCCGTTGTACTCCGGCAGGACGGTGATGGAACCGTTCTTGAGCAGGCCGTAGGTGGTCTCACGGCTGCCGATGTTGGGCTTGTAGGACACCTTGATGCCCTTGGCCTTCAGGGCCTCGCCGTAGATGTCGGCGAGCAGGATGCTCTCGGCGAAGTTGTTGGAACCGACGACCACCGTGTCGCCGGCCGCCTTGTCGCCGGCGAGCGGGTTGTCGGAGTCGTCGGACGAGGAGGAACATCCCGCCAGCAGGGCCGTCATCGCGGCCAGCGCGACGACCGCCGCACCGGGGTGGTTCCTGATGGACCTGCTGCTGCGCGAGTTGGAAGTCACGGTTCCCGTTCCGGGCTGTGGGGTTGATGAGAGCTCAAACACTGTGGCCTGATCCAATCCACCGGCTTCTTGGTCAGTCAAGAGCAGCCGGGTTACCGATCGGCTTCGATCCGTGATCACTTGTGTACGGATCGGGAGACACCTGTGTACCTCTCCCGAGGCCCCCGGATGGCCGTAGTACACCGCTTCGTAATGGATTCTTGACGTAGGGCCACGCGCTCGGCCGTTCGAATAGACGGTAGTGTCGCCGAGGTTGGCGTCCGCCACAGCAGTCGGCGTCGGCCACGGCGGTGTGCGGGGGCCGCTTTCGTGTCGATCACATTCGGACACGCGCGTGCGGCAGGTCGGCACGCACGCACCGCCCCTGCACGCCTGCAACACCCTCTTGAAGGAGGCCCGGTGTCCACGAAAGAGGTGGACGCGCCCGTCCGGTCGGGATCCTCGGCACCGTCGTCGTCCGTGCGCCGGGGACTGCGGGGTTTCGCCGACCGGTGGCCCTTCCAGCGCAAGCTGAACGTACTCGTCGGTATCCCGCTGACGGTGATCGCCCTGCTGCTGACGTATCTGATCGTCGACCTGGTGCAGGAGTCCAACCGCGCGGAGGAGACCGCCCACCTGGTGCGCGACAGCACCGAGGTCGCCCAGCTCGTCGCCGATCTGCAGAACGAACACCAGCAGGCGATCCTGCTCTCCGTACGGCACGAGGCGTCCGTCGACGGCGGCGCCCCCTCCACCGACGGCTACCGGCAGGCGCAGGCCGCCGTGGACGCGCAGGTGCAGAAGGTGATCGAGGCCTTCGACGACCGCCTGCCGGGCCCCGAGGCGCAGGCACTGCGGGAGGTCCAGGGCCTGAGCGGCCTGCGGGCCACCATCGAGCAGAGCTATCTGCCCGCCGACAACATCGACCCCGCGTACTCGGGTGCGGCCGACGGCCTCATCGACAGCCTGGGCCTGGAGCGCAACTCCGCCCTCGCCACGACCTTCACCGGCAGCCTCCTCGACTCGCTGCTGCGCGCCGACGCCGCGCACGGCGCCTACGAGACCGGCGTGTTCTCCGCGCGGACCGGCGACAGCAACGCGCTCATCGAGTTCACCGGCGCGGTCGGCTCCTACGCGGTGTTCACCTACCAGGCCGAGCGGTTCGAGCAGTTCGCCACCCCGGCGCAGGCCGACGAGTTCGGCGGCATCGAACACAACTCCTCGCAGGCCTCGATCGGCAAGCACTACGCCGAACTGGCCGTGGATCCCAGCGCGTTGCAGGCCGAGTCGCAGAGCGAGATCCGTACGTCGTTCCGGACGGCCCTCGCCTCCTATCCCGACTACAGCGCGCAGGCCGAGACCCGCCTGAAGATCACCGCGTCGCTCATCGACCAGATCGCCGACCGGGCCGACCACACCGCCTCGGTCGCCCAGTGGCGCGCGGGCCTGCTGCTGACCATGGCGCTGCTCTGCTTCGCCCTGTGGATCGCCTTCTCGATCCTGGTCCGGCGCTCCGTGGTCCGCCCGGTGCTGGCGCTGACCGGGGCCGCCCAGGAGGTCGCCGACGTCGCGGGCCGCGAGCTCGCCCGCGTCGCCGACGACGACGCCGAGGAGTCCGGCCCGCCACGGCTGCGCGCGCTGCCGGTCACCGCGGACGACGAGATCGGTGAACTCGCCGAGGCCTTCAACAACGTGCAGACCACGGCGGCAGCGCTGCTGGAGCGCCAGGTGCTCAGCCGGCGCAACATCGCCGAGATGTTCGGCAACGTCGGCCGCCGCGTCAGCAACCTGACGACCCGTCAACTCGCCCTGATCGACGCGGTGGAGCGCGGCGAGACCGATCCGGCGCTGCTGGCACGCCTCTACTCCATCGACCACATCGCGGTCCGGCTGCGCCGCAACGCCGACAGCCTGATGCTGCTGGCCGGCATCCGTGAGACCGTCCTGGACTCCGGTCCGACCGCGCTCACCAACGTCGTACGCGCCGCGCTGGGCCAGATCGAGGGCTTCCAGCGGGTACGGCTGCGGGCCGCGACCGAGGCCATGGTGGAGCCCGACATCATCGGCGACCTGACGCTGATGATCGCCGAACTCCTGGAGAACGCCGTGTCGTTCTCGCCGGAGGGCAGCCCCGTGGAGGTGGCGGTCGGCTCCGACCACGACGGCGCGTCGATCACCGTCGCCGACCACGGTCTGGGCATGAGCGCCGAGCGCCTCACCGAGGAGAACGCCCGTCTGGTGCGCCGTGAACGCCTCGACGTCGTCCCGACGAAGGTGCTCGGCCTGTTCGTCGTCGGCGCGCTGGCCCGCCGCTGGGACGTCGACGTCACCCTGTCGCGCACCCCCGGCGGCGGCGTGACGGCCGAGGTGCTGATCCCGTCGACGCTGCTCCTGACGATGAGCGAGCTGGGCCCGGCGGGCAGCCCCGCCCCCACCGGCACTCCGTCCTCCCCGGCCACCGCGCTCGCCGCCCCGTCGGCCCCCGCGGCCGGCCCGTCCCCGTCCGCCTCGGTCCCGTCCTGGGCCACGAGCGAGGACGACCCGACCACGCTCCCCCGCCGGGTCCCCCGCCGCGACCCGTCACCCGCCGAGCAGCCCGAGCCCGCGTACACCCGTGCGCCCGACCCGGAACACCCGCCGTACGGGCCCCCGCGCACCCCGGCAACCATCACCGAGCACCCGCCGTACGAGCCCGCCACGACCGCCACCCCGGCAGGTACGTCCGCCCCGGACACGCACACCCGCCCGGCCGAGCCCCAGCCCTTCGCCACCACGGCCCCAGAGCCGACACACGTCGCCCTTACGGCGGACCCGACGCACCCCGGCCGTACGGCGGAGCCGACACCCCCCGTCCGTACGGCCAGCCTCGAAAGCAGCCCCGCCCACCCGGCAGGCAGCCCCGAGGCCCCGGCCCCCGCCCGCAGGGCGGAGCCGGTCGAGCCGGTCGCCGGTGAGCTGTCGCGGCTCGACGGCGCGGCAGGCACCGCAGGTCCGTTCCCCACCCGCAGTGGGGTCCCGGCCCCCGGGCCAGGGACCCCCGGCCAAGCTGGCGCAGCCGACGGTGCCCGTCCGCTCCGTCGGCGGGTGCGTGGAGCCACGTTGCGGACGACCGGCGACGCCGCTGCCCAGCAGACCGCGCGGCAGGCCGCCCGTCCCGCCGACGCGGACGCCGTGCGCAGCGAGCTGGAGGAGTTCGAGGCGGCCGTGGCCCGCGCGCACCGCGACACCGGTGAGCACCCCGTCCCCACCGAAGCCCTCATCGCGCGCCGGAACGACCGCCGGCGCGACGACCGGCCCGACCGAGCAGGCCGAACAGACCGGACCGACCGGACAGAGCCGTCCGCCTCGTCCGACCGGACCGACCCGATCGACGTCCGGGACACCACGCACCACCAGAACCACCTTCCGGAAGGAGCCGAGCAGTGAGCACGTCGACAGGTGAGACTCCCGCCGGAGACGCCAAGCCGACCGATCTGCGGGCCGCCGCAGCCGACTTCACCTGGCTGCTCAACCGTTTCGCCACCGAGACCGCGGGGGTCGTGGACGCCATCGCGGTGTCCTCCGACGGGCTGCTGATCGCCGTGTCGGAGCTGCGCGAGCACGCCGACTCCGAACGGCTGGCGGCGATCGTCTCGGGCATCACCAGCCTGGCCGCGGGGGCCTCGGGCAACTACGGTCTGGGCGGCCTGAACAAGGTCATCATCGACCTGGAGGGCGGCCATGTCCTGGTCTCCGCGATCGGCAGCGGCGCCGTCCTCGGCGTGGTCACCGACAAGGAGGCCAAGCTGGGCAACATCGCCTACGAGATGACGGTGTTCGCCAACCGCGCCGGCACGGCGCTCAGCCCGCAGCTCGTCCTGGAACTGAAGAACAGCGTCGGCGTCACGCGTACGCGCTGACCCGCGTGCCACCGGAGAGAGAGCGAACACCGATGGGGGACGGCCGCACACCGAGCGGCGGGGGCGAGGACGGCGTCGCACCCGTCGGCCCCGCCCCCGCCGTCCGGCCCTTCCTGGTCACCGCCGGCCGGGTGGCGGGCGCCGGCGAGGCGTCGTCCGGCCGGACGATGCCCGTGGAGACCCAGTTGGTGGCCACCACCGACGGGCTCGACGTACTCGAGCGGCTCGCCTTCGAACAGCACGACATCGTCGCCGCCTGCCGGGTGCCGCAGTCGATCGCGGAGATCGCGGCCCGGCTGCGGCTGCACCTCAACGTGGTGCGGGTCCTCGCCGAGGACCTGCGCTCGGCGGGGCAGCTCTCGGTGCACGTGCCCGACTCCGGCGTCACCCACGAGGCGTCCGTTCTGCGCAGGGTTATCGATGGCCTGCGGGCCATCCCCGACTCCCGGGGGGTACTTCCGTGACACCGACCGAACCGCTGGTCCGCACCTCGGCCGGCCGGGGCGCCGTACGGCCGCCGCTGCCGGTGAAACTGGTCATCGCGGGCGGCTTCGGCGTGGGCAAGACCACCGCCGTCGGCTCGATCTCCGAGATCGAGCCGCTCACCACCGAGGCCGCCATCACCGAGGTCGCGGCGGGTGTGGACGACCTCAGCCACACCCCGCGCAAGACCACCACCACGGTCGCGATGGACTTCGGCTGCATCACCATCGACCCGACCCTGAAGCTGTACCTGTTCGGCACGCCCGGGCAGGAACGGTTCGGGTTCATGTGGGACGACATCGTGGAGGGCGCGATCGGCGGGCTGGTCATCGTCGACACCCGCCGGCTCGACGACTGCTACGCCGCCGTCGACTACTTCGAGCACAAGCAGATCCCGTTCGCCGTCGCCGTGAACGCCTTCGACGGCCAGGTCGCGCACACGCTGGACGAGGTCCGCTGGGCCCTCGACGTGTCGGAGGGCGTCCCGCTGCTGGTCTTCGACGCCCGCGAGCGCGGCTCGGTGCGCGACGCCCTGCTCGTCGTACTGGAACAGGCGCTGGCCCGTTCGGAGGGCTGACGGGCACAGCCACGGGGACGACTCCGGTGCGCGGGAACGACCTTCCCGCGCACCGGAGTCGTCCCCGTCGTGTCTTCCTCGCGGACCTAGTTGGTCCTGCGTACCCCCGGTGAGACCGCCGTCCTGGTCGCCGCCCAGAACAGGGCGAGGGTGGCGAGGGCCAGGCCGGCGACCAGCGTGGCGCCGCCCACGACCTTCTCGTAGTCGTGCTGGTAGAGGCCGTCGACGATGTAGCGGCCGAGGCCGCCGAGGCTGACGTACGCGGCGATGGTGGCCGTCGAGACGATCTGGATGGCCGCCGAGCGCAGGCCGCCGAGGATCAGCGGGAGCGCCACGGGCAGTTCGACGCGCAGCAGGACGTCGGACTCGCGCATGCCCATGCCCCGCGCGGCGTCCACGGGGGACGGGTCCACGGAGCGCATCGCCTCGTAGGTGGTGACCAGGATCGGCGGCACCGCGAGGACGACCAGCGGGATCATCACGGGCAGCATGCCGAACCCGAGCGCGATGGTCGCCACCACCAGCAGGCCGAAGGTGGGCAGCGCGCGGCCGGCGGTGGCGACCAGGGAGAGGACGTTTCCGCCGCGCCCGTAGTGGCCGGTGACCAGGCCGATCGGCAGACCGATCAGGGCGGCGAGGGCCAGCGCCTCCACGGAGTACTGGACGTGTTCCCACAGCCGGGCGGGGATCCCGTCGTAGCCGTGCCAGTGCGCGCTGTCGCTGAAGAAGGCGTTCACGAAGTTGAGTACGTTCACCGGGCTGCGTCCTCCAGGGCGGGCACGGCCGGCTCGGGCCGGACCGCGGTGCCGGTGGCCCTGGACTTCCCGGCTCGTGTGGCGCTCGGCATCCAGGGGGTGAGCAGGATGCGTACGACGACCAGCAGGGCGTCCGCGAGGACCGCGAGGGCGGCGCTGGTGAGTACGGAGTTCCAGGCGAGTTCCGGCCGGTTGTAGATCTGCGCGTCGTGCAGGAGGTTGCCGAGCGCGCCCTGGTTGCCGATGAGCATGCCGACGCTGACGAGGCTGATGCTCGACACGGTCGCCACCCGCAGACCGGCGATGATGGCGGGCACCGCGATCGGCAACTGGACCTGGAGGTAACGGCGTACGGGTCCGAAGCCCATGGCGGTCGCGGCGGCGAGGGTCTCCTGCGGGACCGAGCGGACGCCGTCGACGATCGCCGGGACGAGCACGACGAGGCTGTAGACGGTGAGCGGGATCATCACCGTCAGTTCGGTCTGGCCCGTGTAGTCGATGAGGACGACGAAGAAGGCCAGCGACGGGATGGCGTAGAGCACGGTCGTCACCCACAGCACGGGCGGGTACAACCAGCGCAGCCGCACGCACAGTTGGGCCAGCGGGAGTGCGAGCAGCAGCCCGCCCAGCACCGGCAGCAGGGCCTCGCGCAGGTGCAGCCCGATCAGGCCGAGCCAGTCGTGCTGGAGGTCGCTGGGGATGTCGAAGAAGCGGTTCACCGGATGACCTTCTGCGCGGTTGCCGCGGTTGCCGCGGTGGCCTGCGGGTCCTCGCGCCCTGCCGCGTGGGCGCCGCGGATGGCCTCGCCGATGGCCCGTTGCGAGACGACTCCGGCGGCCCGGCCCTCGGCGTCCACGGCGACCGCCCAGCCGGTGGGCGACAGGACGGCGCAGTCGAGCGCGGCGCGCAGCGAGTCGCGGCCGGCGACGAACGGCCGTCCGTACGGCAGCAGTCGGCCGGCGTCGACCTGTCCGGCGGTCAGCCCGGCGGGCTCGCTCCAGCCGAGCGGACGGCCGTCGAGTCCGGTGACGAGGAGGTAGGGGGCGTCGGCCGCGCCGCGGGCGGCGAGCTGCTCGGCGGTGGCGTCGATCGCGACGATCGGGGCGGTGAGCAGCTCCAGGCCGGCGGAGGAGAAGAAGGACAGGCGCCGGATGCCGCGGTCGGCGCCGAGGAAGTCCTCGACGAACTCGTCGGCGGGGTCGGACAACAGCTCGGCGGGCGGCGCGAACTGGGCGAGCCGGCCGCCGGTGCGCAGCACGGCGACCATCGTGCCGAGCTTGACCGCCTCGTCGATGTCGTGCGTGACGAAGACGATGGTCTTGCCCAACTCGGCCTGGATGCGCAGGAGTTCTTCCTGAAGGCCCTTGCGGACGACGGGGTCGACGGCGGAGAAGGGCTCGTCCATGAGCAGCACCGGCGGATCGGCGGCGAGCGCCCGCGCCACGCCGACGCGCTGCTGCTGACCGCCGGAGAGCTGGTAGGGGTAGCGCTTGGCGAACGAGGCGTCGAGGCCGACGCGTTCCATCAGTTCCCGGGCCCTGGCGCGGGCCTTGTCCTTGCTCCAGCCGAGCATCCGGGGCACGGTGGCGATGTTGTCGACGATCGTGCGGTGCTGGAAGAGTCCGGCGTTCTGGATGACGTAGCCCATGGACCGGCGCAGGGTGTTGACCGGCTGCTGACGGCTGTCGACGCCGTCGATGAGGATCGTGCCCTCGCTGGGCTCGACCATCCGGTTGATCATCCGCAGGGTGGTCGTCTTGCCGCAGCCGGAGGGGCCGACGAGGACCGTGATCGAGCGGTCCGGTATGTCGAGGGAGAGCCGGTCGACCGCCACCGTGCCGTCCGGGTATCGCTTGGTGACTGAATCTATCCGTATCAAAGCGCCGAATACCCTTCGGGTCTGGCATTTTCTGCCCGCACTCGACCACGAGGTTTCGGGCCGTTGCGGTTCGAGTCTAGACGGCTCGTGTTACGGGCGTTTTGGGGGGAGCGGCCGAACTTCGCCCTGTGTTTCTCCCGTTACATCTGTGCGCGACCTGTGAGTCGGCTGATTCTCACTCTTCCCTCAGGGGCGGCTCAGAGATCCCCCAGACACGGCCCCGATCGTCGGGGCCATGAACGAAACGAACGCGGGAGGCGTCCGGCAGCGGTCGGTCGAGATCGTGGCCGCGTCGACATCGTCCGCACGGCCGTCGACGACCTCAAGGGCATGGGCCGCATGCTCCGCTCCACCCTCACCGGCCGCACCCGCGTCCCCGCCGTACCCCGCCGCACGAGCACCCCCCAGGTGCCCGCCACCCGCGCCACGTCCCCCGCCATCCTGCCCACCGGGGCGAACACCCACCTGGAGTACGCGTCATGACGACCCTCGCCCCGCCGCCCTCCCCCGTCCGGGAGGACGGCCCCCGCCACCGGGTGACCCCGCCCGGCGACGGCGGACCCGCCGCCCGCGCCAGGCGCCTGTTCACCGGCGCCCCCGACGACCCGCGCTGGGCCCGCCCGGCCCTCTGGGCGATCCTCGTCCTGGCCACGGTGCTGTACGCCTGGAACCTCTCCTCGATCACCGGCAACACCTTCTACGACGCGGCCGTCTACAGCGGCACCAAGAGCTGGAAGGCGTTCTTCTTCGGCGCCCTGGACGCCGGCAGCTTCATCACCGTCGACAAACCGCCGTTCGCCCTGTGGGTGATGGGCCTGTCCGCCCGCGTCTTCGGGTACGGCACCTGGCAGTTGACGCTGCCGATGGTCGCCGTGGGAACCGGTTCCGTCGCACTGCTGTACCGGCTGGTCAAGCGGGACTTCGGCGCGGTCGCGGCGACGGTCTCCGCGCTGGCCCTCACGCTCACCCCGATCACGGTCGCCATCACCCGGGACACCAACCCCGACCCGATCCTCGTCTTCCTGATGCTGCTGGGCGCGGCCGCGCTGCTGAAGGCCGTCCGCACCGGCCGGCTGATGCCGCTGGTGTGGTCCGGCGTCGCCATCGGGTTCGCGTTCAACACGAAGATGATGCAGGCGTACGTCGTCCTGCCCGCGTTCTTCCTCGTCTACCTGTGGGCCGCGAACGCCTCCCTCGGCAAGCGTCTGCGCAACCTCGCGGCCGGCACGGTCGCGCTGGTGGTCTCCAGCGCCTGGTGGATGGTGGTCGTCGACCTGATCCCGGCCTCCTCCCGCCCCTACATCGGCGGTTCGACCGACAACACGGTCTGGGACCTGGTCATCGGCTACAACGGCTTCGGCCGGATCTTCGGGGCGAGTTCGTCGGTGGGCTCGGCCGGCAACGGCGCGAGCTTCGGCGGCGAGGCGGGCCTCTACCGGATGTTCAACACCATCATGGGCGGCCAGATCTCCTGGCTGATCCCCTTCGCGGCGATCGCGCTGGTCGGCGGCCTGGTGCTGCGCGGCCGGGCCCCGCGCACCGACGCCAGGCGGGCCGCGCTGATGCTGTGGGGCGGCTGGTTCGTCCTGCACTACCTGACCTTCGCCCTCGCCGAGGGCACCTTCCACCCGTACTACGTCACCGCCATGGCCCCCGGCATCGCGGCCCTGGCCGGCGCGGGCGGCGTCATGCTCTACGACGCCTTCCGCAACGGCTCGGCGGCGAAGTGGGGTTGGGTGCTGCCGGGCGCGGTCGCGGCCAGCTCGGTGTGGGCGGTCGTCCTGCTCCAGCGGGTCTCCGGCTCCGGGACGCTGTACACGGTCGCCGAGATCGTGGCCGGTGTCGCGGGGGCAACCTCGGTGATCGGGCTGCTGGTCGGCCGGTTCACCGGGCGGCAGCGGCTGACGGTCGTCGCGGCGCTGGCAGCGGTCGTGGCCCTGCTCGCCGGCCCGGCCGCCTACTCGGCCTCGGCCGCCACCTCCAGCACCAACGGCACCAACCCGACGGCCGGCCCGAGCACGGGTGGCGGCATGGGCGGCATGGGCGGCGGTGGAGGCGGCCAGCGCCCCAGCGGCACGAGCGGCAAGCAGGGCACCAACTCCGGTGAGGCGCCCAGTGGTTCGGGCGGCGGCCAGGAGATGGGCCAGCCCCCGTCGGGCAGCAGCGGCACGACGGAGTCCGGGACGACCGAGTCCGGGACGACGGAATCGGGCACGTCGGAATCGGGCTCCACCGAGTCCGGCAGCGCCGAAGGCCGTACCGGTGGTGGCATGGGCGGCGGCGGTGGCACCCAGGTGTCGTCCGCGATGATCACGTACCTGAAGAAGAACCAGGACGGCGCGACCTGGCTGGTGGCGGTGGCCACCGACCAGACGGCCTCCTCGATCATCCTGGAGTCCGGCGAGCCGGTCATCTCGATGGGCGGCTGGTCCGGCAGCGACGACGCGATGACGCTCGCCAAGCTGAAGAGCCTCGTGAAGGCGGGCAAGCTGCACTACATCGTCGTCAGCGACAGCGGCCAAGGCTCCTCGAAGACCGAGATCTCGACCTGGGTCAAGGCGAACGCCACGGCCGTGTCCGACTACAGCGGCCTCTACCGCCTGGACGCCTCCGACGTCGGCTGAGAACCCCGTACGGCGTGGACCGTACACACGAAGAGGCGGGCCCCCGGTGAAACCGGCGGCCCGCCCTTCGCATGCCCTGAAACCCTTACGCGACCGCAGCCGCCGCCCCCGCCGCCGTGGGGAATCCGCCGGTGCGCAGCACACGCCCGCCGGGCAGTACGGCGTACACCTCGCAGCCGTCCTGGGCCGCCGCCCAGTCCACGCCCTCCGCGCCCATGGCGAAGGCGGCCGTGGCGACGGTGTCGGCCTCGGTCAGGGTCGGGGCGACGACGGTGAGGCTGTCGAGGCCGGTGGCCGGGCGGCCGGTGCGGCCGTCGAGGATGTGGTCGCCGCGCTCGTAGCACGCGGAGGTGGCGACCGCCGCGTCGGTGAGGTCGAGGACGGTGCACAGCTTGTCGGCGATCTCCGGGTGCCGTACGCCGACCCGCCAGGGCCCGCCGGACACGACCACGTCGCCCCCGGCGTTGAGGCAGAAGCGGCGCAGCCCCGCGCCGGTGAGCAGTTCGGCCGCCCGCTGCACGGACCAGCCCTTGACCACCGCGCAGGGGTCGAGGGCGCGGCCGGGCAGCCGGACGTCGAAGGCGCCGCCGGTGGCCACCCGGTACCGCTCGCAGAGGGCGAGGACCTCCACGAGGTCGGCGCTCAGCTCGCCGGCCGACAGCTCGCCCCGGCCGTACCGGGACACCTCGCTGTCGGCCTTGAACGGGCTGAACCGGGCGTCGACCTCGCGCAGCCAGGCGAACACGGCGTCCCCGGCCTCGTCGGGGACGACGGTGTCGTCGGGGACGACGGTGTCGTCGACCCGCAGCGAGACCGGGAACCCCATGACGTGCTCGACGCGGTGCACGTCAGGCGCCCTTGGCGTCGATCGCGGCCTGGAGGGACTCCCGGTAACCGTCGCTCGTGATGGTCGCACCGGACACGGTGTCGATCTTCGCGCTCTGCGCCGTCAACGTCTCCGCGATCAGCTTCGGCACCGCCGCCGTCGTCTGCGGATGGTTCGGCTGCTTCAGCATCGCCACAGCCGTGATCTTGCCGCCCTCGAAGGTGACCTGGACCTGCACGTCGCCCTTCTCCGTGGTCACGGTCGTACCGGCGAAGGTGGTCGATCCCGAGGAGCCCGAGGAGCCCGAGGATGAGGACACGGAGGGTGTCGAGGCGGCCTCGGTGGTGGTCGTCGTACCGGTCGACGGCTCGTAGCGCCAGACCGGGATCAGGCCCACCACGGACAGGACCAGGACAGGTATTGCTCGCTTCACGGTGTCTCTCTCATCCCGCCAGGCTGAAACGCTCGAAGTGGATCTGCGTCTTGGGCACGTCCAGCTCGCGCAGGGTGCCGAGGACCGCGTTCATCATCGGCGGCGGCCCGCAGAGGAAGACGTCCCGCTCCGCGATGTCCGGCACGAGCGCGGCGAGTTCGCGCGGCGCCAGCCGGTCGGGCACCGGCGGCCCGGTGACCAGGTGCAGTTCGGCGCCCTTGGCGACGGCCAGGTCGCGCAGCTCGTCGTAGAGGACGGCGTCGCGCTCGCCGGACACCCGGTAGACGACCACCGCGTGGCCGTGGATCTCCTCGAGCAGCGCCCGGATCGGGGTGACGCCGACGCCGCCGGCGATGAGCAGGGACTCGGGGCGGGTGCGGTGCATCGCGGTGAAGGCGCCGTAGGGGCCCTCGGCGAAGACCCGGGTGCCGGGCTTGATGTGGCGCAGGCCCGCGGAGCCGGCGCCGGCCGCCTTCGCGGTCAGCCGCAGCCGGGTGCCGTCGGGCGCGGCGGACAGGGAGAAGGGGTTCGCCTGCCACCAGCGGTCCTTGGTCAGGAACCGCCACAGGAAGAACTGGCCGGCCCGGGCGGGGAGCTTGTCCAGGTCACGGCCGGTGATGTAGACGCTGACGACGTTGTCGGCCTCGGGGACGACCGCCTCGACGCGCAGTTGGTGACGCCAGTTGCGCCACAGCGGCAGGACGGCCCGGCCGAGGAACACCGAGCCGAGGGCGACGCCCCACACGCCGTACCAGTACGCCGTGGCGGCGGACGACGCGGTGAACGTCGTACCGACCGCGACCTGGTGGGTGAAGGCCAGCACCACGGCGACGTACGTGTACAGGTGGATGAAGTGCCAGGTCTCGTAGGCGAGCCGGCGGCGGGCCCAGCGGGCCGAGACGCCGCCGATGACCAGGATGAGCGCCATCGCGACGGTCGCGCGCAGCACGCCCTCGACGGTCTCGGCGAGGTCGACGAGCTGGCTCACCGGGTCCAGCGGCGAGTCCGCCGAGAGATCCGTGTAGCCGAAGGTGATGAACACCATGTGGCCGACCAGCGTCCACAGCAGGCCGAAGCCGGTCCAGCGGTGCCAGTTGGTCAGCCGGTCCATGCCGATACGGCGGTCCAGCCAGGGCAGCCGGGCCACCAGCAGCAACTGGAACGCCATCAGCAGGGAGGCGTACAGGCCGGCGAACCGGCCGACCACGACCAGCGCGTTGGCGGCGAAGCCCGCCTGGACTGCGAAGAGGGTCACGACGGCCGCGTTCGCGGCGAGCACGGCGTACAGGCCGGTGCGGGCCACTACTTTGGGACGTATCGCCGTGGGGGGTACGGGAGGCGATTGGACGGTCGTCACGGACGGAAACTCCTAGTTCGGGTCCTCAGAACACAGAGCTTGTCCGTGCTTCGCTGTCGTTTTCCTGTCGTACAACTTTCAAGATCTTATCGATTCGCGCGCGCGTGAGCCGCGGGTCTGGCGCTGCGGGCCGAGTGGCGCACTATGGGCGGGTGGAAAAAGTACGCCTCCTCGTCGTGGACGACGACCCGCCGATCGCCGATCTAGTGGCGACGGTCGCCCGCTACGAGGGATGGGAAGCGGTCACCGCGAACTCGGGTGAGGAGGCGTTGCGCCGGGCCGCCGAGTTCCATCCCGACATCGTGGTGCTCGACCTGATGCTGCCCGACATCGACGGTTTCGGCGTGCTCGACCGCCTGCGCACCACCGGGACGATGGTTCCGGTGGTGTTCCTCACGGCCCGCGACGGGGTCGCCGACCGGGTCGCGGGGCTGACCCGGGGCGGCGACGACTACCTGGTGAAACCGTTCGCCGTGGAGGAGCTGATGGCCCGGCTGCGGACCGTGCTGCGGCGCAGCTCCGGCCCCGCCTTCCAGCGCTCCGTGCTGCGGGTGTCGGATCTCACCATGGACGAGGACACCCGGGAGGTCCGGCGCGGCGGAATGCTGCTGACGCTCACGCCCACCGAGTACGAGGTGCTGCGCTATCTGATGCGCAAGTCCCCGACCGTGCTCACCAAGGCGCAGATCCTCGACCACGTGTGGGAGTACGGCTTCGGCGGCCGTTCCAACGTCGTCGAACTGGTCGTCAGCCGGCTGCGCCGCAAGCTCGACGCAACGGGCGACGACCCGCTGATCCAGACGGTCCGCGGTTTCGGGTACGTGATCCGGCAGGCGGCCGGGTGATCAGCCGGTTCTGCCAGTCGTATCGCCGGCTGCGGCTGGGCACCCGGCTGGCGCTGGGGCTGGGCGCGCTGTCGCTGGTGGTGTTCGCGGTCGTCGGGACGGCCCTGACGACCTATATGCGGGACTATCTGTCGGCCCAGATAAACGACCAGTTGAAGCTCGCGCAGGTGGCCCAGTCCAAGAGCATCGCGACCTCCGGCACCCTGGCGGGAAAGAAGTACTACCGCTGGTACTACGCCGTGTACGACGTGTCGCACGGCACCCCCGTGCTGCGCAAGCCCGAGGACCCCGCCGACGTCCCGAAGGACGTCGCCGACCTCGACGCGCTGGCCGAGGCGCAGACCGTCGCGGACACCGAGCTCCTGCGCACCGAGGATCTCCGGGGCGAGGGCCGGTACCGGCTGCGCGCCTGCGAGGTCGAACCGGGCGTGATCCTGGTCAGCGCCGCGCCCCTGGACGACCTCCAGGACACCGTCCGGCAGTTGATCACGATCCAGGTCGTCACCTTCGGCCTGGCGCTGCTCGCCCTCGTGGTGTTCGGCCGGGCGCTGCTGCGGCGCGGTCTGAAACCGCTGAGCGACATGGCGCACACCGCGCACGGCATCGCCTCGCACGATCTCACCGAGTCGGCGTCCCGCCTCCCCCTGCGCGCGGACGCGCCGGGCGGCGGCCCCGAGGTGGAGGAGCTGCGCACGGCCTTCAACACGATGCTGGAGCACATCGACGACTCCCTCGCCGTACGCGCGGAGGCCGAACAGCGCCTGCGCCGTTTCGTCGCCGACGCCTCGCACGAGCTGCGCACGCCGCTGATGTCGGTCCGCGGTTACGCGGACCTCTTCCAGTACGCGGCCGCCAACGCGCCCGAGGAGCGGGACAAGCACCTGGCCCGGCTGCGCGCCGAGGCCGCCCGGATGGGCGTCCTCCTCGACGACCTCCTGCTGCTGGCCCGGCTGGACGCGGCCGAGGTGGAGACGCCCCTGCGGATGGAGAACGCCGACCTGGTGGAACTGGTCGAGCAGGCGGCCGACGCGTTCCGCGCGAGCCACCCCGGCCATCCGCTCACGGTGACGCCGGGCCCGACGTCCGTACGGCTGCGCATGGACCCGCACCGCATCCGCCAGGTCCTGGACAACCTCCTCACCAACGCGGCCGTGCACACCCCGGCCGGCACCCCGGTCTCCATCGGGGTGACCGTCTCCCCGGACACCGCGCGGGTCCAGGTCACCGACCAGGGCCCCGGCATCCCGCCCGGCGACCGCGCACGCGTCTTCGACCGCTTCTACCGCGTCGACAAGGCCCGCAGCCGCGACCACGGCGGCAGCGGCCTCGGCCTGTCGGTGGCCCGCTCCCTGCTACGGGCACACGGCGGCGCACTGGAACTGGGCGACAGCGAGGGCGCGACGGTGTTCACCGTGACACTGCCGTCGACGTCGACCCCGCCGCGCTGACGCTGAGGGTGGCGGTGCGCTGACGACAGCGGCAGCGGCAGCCGCACAGGAGTCGTCGACCGTACTGCGGGCCGGGTGAACCTCGGGGGGCGGCCGGGATGAACTCCTGGGGGTACGGGCAGAAATCCCACAGCCCCACCGCGTCTCCCCCCGCCCCACCGCACCGCGGTCGCCCTTCCGCCCGCACTCCGTCGGCTTCCGGACACCGCACCGTCACACCGGAGGGGAACCACTCCCCCGTCCCCCTCCCCCGGCAGGCCCAACCCCCGATCCGTCCAGCCGCCGCGCGCGGTCACGACGCGGAAGGACGACGTGCGCCGTGTCCCTGCTGCCCCTCGACGAACCGTCGACCCCGCCCCCGCCCCCGCCCCCGCTCGCGGACGACCGCCCCCGCCCCCTGACCGCCACCGCCACCCGCCGCGCCCTCGGCCTGCTCCCGCTGCTGCTCCTCGCGGTGTGGGCGGCGGTCGACTGGCACGCCGTGCGCGACGGCACCGCCCGGCTGGCCACCGCCGATCCCTGGTGGCTGCTGGCCGGGCTGCTCTTCACCTACCTGGGCGCGGTCGTCGCGGCCTGTGTCCGCCAGGGCGCGATCCCCGACCGGCTGCCGCCGGGCCTGCTGGTGGCCTCCCAGATCGCCGCGGGCGCCGCGAACCACGTACTGCCCGCGAGCATAGGCGCGCACGCGGTCACCGTCCGCTTCCTGCAACGCCAGGGCGTCGCCCTCCCCCGCGCCACCGCCTCGATCGCCCTGTACTCCCTGGTCAGAGCCGTGGCGAAGACACCTGTGGTGCTGGTCTTCCTGCTCGCCGCGCCCAGCGCCGTACCCACCGCCAGACTCCTGCCGGAGGGGCGGACGCTGCTCCTGGCCGCCGTGGGCCTGCTGCTGGCCCCCACAGCGGTCGCGATACTGCTCACCCTCGTACGGCCGCTGCGCCGCCCCGCCCTGGACTTCGTGCGGACGGCCCTGACCGACGTCCGGCACCTGCACGCCCGTCCGTCCCGCTTCCTCCCCCTGTGGGGCGGGGCGCTCGCGGCGCCGTTGGTGCAGGCGAGTGTGGTGGCCTCGGTGGGAACGGCGCTGGGCGTCCCGCTGTCCTGGGCGCAGCTGCTCTTCGCGTACCTCGCGGCGAGCACCGCGGCCGGGGCCGTCCCCGCGCCGGGCGGGATCGGCCCCATGGACGCGGCCCTGATCCTCACCCTGGCCGGCTACGGCACCCCGCTGAGCCTGGCCACGGCGACGGTCATCGGCTACCGGGTGCTGACGGTCTGGCTGCCCCTGCTGCCGGGGATGCTGGTGCTGTCGGCGCTGGTGCAGCGCGAGCACCTGTGAGCCGCGTCAGCCGCAGCCGTGCTCAGCTCTCGTCCGCCGCGAGGCGCAGCGAGATGCTGTTGATGCAGTACCGCTGGTCGGTCGGGGTCGCGTACCCCTCGCCGGCGAACACGTGCCCGAGGTGGGAACCGCAGCGGGCGCACCGCACCTCGGTGCGCAGCATCCCGTGCGTGCGGTCCTCGATCAGCTCCACCGCGTCGGTGTCCTTCGGGTCGAAGAAGGACGGCCAGCCGCAGTGCGACTCGAACTTGGTGGCGGAGGTGAACAGTTCGGCCCCGCAGGCGCGACAGGAGTAGACGCCCCGCGTCTTGGTGTCGGTGTACTCGCCGACGAAGGCGGGCTCCGTCCCGGCCTGGCGCAGGACGGCGTACTCGGCCGGGGTCAGCTCCGCCCGCCACTGCTCGTCCGGCTTTTCGACGTCGTACGACATGAGCTCAGCCCCTCAACTGGAAAGACGGTCCAGAATGCGCGGGCCCAGGTCCGTCACGTCGCCCGCGCCCATGGTGAGAACGAGATCACCGGCCTTCGCCATTCCCGCGATCGCGCCGGGCACCTCGTCCTTGTCGTGCACGGCGGTCACGTCCGCGCCCGCCGCCCGCGCCGCGTCGATGATCAGCGCGCTGGTCACGCCCGGGATCGGGTCCTCGCGGGCGGGGTAGATGTCGAGGACGACGGAGGCGTCGGCCAGCGCCAGGGCCTGGCCCATCTCCTTGCCGAGCTCCTGCGTCCTGGAGAACAGGTGCGGCTGGAAGACGACGAGGATGCGGGCGTCGCCGGCCGCCGCGCGCATCGCCTCCAGGTCGGCCGCCATCTCGGTCGGGTGGTGGGCGTAGGAGTCGATGACCTGGACGCCCGCCTCCTCGCCCTTGAGCTGGAGCCGGCGCTTGACGCCCGTGTACGCGGCCAGGGCGGAGGCGAGTTCGGCGGCTGGGACGCCCAGGGCGACGCCCGCCGCCAGCGCGGCGACGGCGTTGTGCGCGTAGTGCCGGCCGGGCACGGAGACCGTGAAGGTGAGCTGCTGCCCGTCCAGCAGGACGGTGACCTCGCTCTTCAGCCCCTGGGGGACGACCGCGAGCACCCGAACGTCGGCGTCCTCGGCCTCGCCGTACGTCACCACCCGCACGCCCTCGACGCGCCGCGTCAGCTCCCGCGCGCCCTCGTGGTCGGCGGTGATCACCAGCGTGCCGCCGGGGACGATCTTCCCGGCGAAGGTCTCGAAGGACTCGTAGATCTCGTCCATCGAGGCGTAGTTGGCGTGGTGGTCGAGCTCCACGTTGAGGACGATGGCGACCTCGGGCGCGTACTTGTGGAAGCTGCGGTCCGATTCGTCCGCCTCGGCGACGAAGATCTCGCCGGCGCCGTGCAGCGCGTTGGAGCCGGGCGCGTCCAGGTCGCCGCCGATCGCGTACGAGGGGTTCAGCCCCAGCTCGGACAGCGACACCGCCAGCATGGACGTGGTGGTCGTCTTGCCATGCGTGCCGGCGACGGCGATCGGACGCAGCCCGTCCATCAGGCGGGCGAGCGCGTCCGAGCGGTGGACCACCGGGATGCCCAGCTCGGCCGCGCGGGCCAGCTCCGGGTTGTCGGCGCGGATCGCCGACGACACGACGACACAGCTCGCGTCGTCGGCCAGGTGCCCGGCGGCATGCCCGATGTGCACGGTCGCCCCGAGCGCCCGCAGCGCCGCCGCGGTCTCGGACTCCTTGGCGTCACTCCCGGCCACCTTCGCCCCACGCTGGGCCAGGATCTTCGCGATCCCCGACATCCCGGCCCCACCGATGCCGATGAAGTGCGGTCGGTCCATGGCGATAGGAAGGCCGGGTGCCATGCGTGTTCTCCCAGGGTGCGGTGACGGCGACAAGTGCGCCCCACCTTATTCCGCAAGGGGTCGCCCAGCCGACCTAGGGGCGCGGGGCTGTGCCGATATGCGGCTTCCGCCGCGCGAGCGCGACCAGCCACAGCGAACCCGCAGCCCGAAAAGCACCGCACCCCGAACGGCGCCCCCGCCTACCCTCACGCCTTGCTGTGCGAGAACAGCTTCAGCACCGGCACCCCCACCTTGTGCCGGGCCCGGGACGCCCAGTCCCGGTGGAAGAACTCCTCCACGTAGTGCGGATCGGTCAGGACGATCACCTCGTCCGCCCCCACCTCCGCCACCAGGGACTTCAGCGCGTCCAGCGGATGGTCCTCGACCAGCCGCCCCACCGCCTCGTTGCCCGCCACGTGCAACGCCTGCAAAGACACGGAAAGAGCCCGTTCGCCGAACCCCTTCGCGTCGTCCCCCTCCGGCGTCTCCCGCTCCCGCGCCGCCTCGTCCAGCTCGCCGAGGGCGACGTCGTCGATGGCCCGCAGCAAGCGGTCCGCCTGGTCGCCGCGCGGCTGGAGCAGCACGTGGAAGGAGACCGGCTCGTCCCCGTGCAAGGTGGTGACGAACTCCACGTCGGCGGACGTCAGGGCCTTCTCGATCATCAAAACGCTTGTGAACACCAGCGCCCCATTCTCCTTCGAGGACCCCCGTGGCCCTCTCTCCTCCGTGGGCCGTTCGCGGCCCTGCGGAAACCATCCTTCCCCGCGTTCGCACGGGTACTGCGAGATTCAGTGTGCCCCTCGGAAGCGATACGGAACGGCAGATTCCGCCGATTTCAGGACCATGGACCACGATCGAACTCGTTTCCGGCATCACGGCCGCCGGTACCTGGAGAACAGGAAACCCTCCTCCTCCAGGAGGGACGCCAGTGCGAACCGCTGCGGAACCGCGACCGACGGCCCGCCCGCGATCCGCTGCGCGCCACCGGCGGTGAGCATCGGGGAGACGGTCAGACAGAGCTCGTCGAGCACTCCGCCGGCGATGAACTGCCCCAGCAGCCGCGGCCCGCCCTCGGTCAGCAGCCGGGTGTGCCCGAGCGCGGCGAGGGCCTGTACGGCCCGGGGCGGATCCACGCCCATGCCGTCACCGGCGATCACCACCCGCGCGCCCGCCTTCTCCGCGGCCGCGACCCGGTCGGGGTCCGCCGCGGCGCCCGTCAGGAGCAGGGTGGGGACCAGCGGCGAGGTGAAGAGCGGGAGCGAGAAGTCCAGGTCGAGGCTTGCGGTGACCACCGCGACGGCGGATGCGGGCCCCTGCCCGGCCGCCTCGCGCCGCGCGGCGAACTCGGCACGCGCGCGTGCGGGGCGGTAGCCCTCCAGACGTACCGTTTCCGCGCCGACGATCACGACGTCCGCGAGCGCCCGCAGCGTGCCGAAGATCCGCATGTCGGTGGCGGTGGAGATGGGCTGCGAGCGGCCGTCGTGCTGGGCGGCGCCGTCGAGCGTGGACACCATGTTGGCCCGCAGCCAGGCCCGCGGCTCCCCGGACGTGAACCCGGAGGGCCCGGCCCCGGATCCCGTCCCCGACCCCGCCCCCGACCCGGTCTCCGGGTAGGCGTAGGCATCGGCCAGCTCGTCGAGACTCCACTCACGGTCCGCCGCCGCGCCGAAGCGGGTCGTCACCGTCTCGCCTGCCTCGCCCGTCTCGTCTGTCTGGTCGGTCTGGACTGTCTGGTCGGTCACAGGGAACAGCCGTCGCATGCCAGGCAGTCTGGCACGCCCCGTAGCATGGGCAACCGTGTCGTCCTCCTCCCCCGCCCCCGGCATCGGCCCGATAGCCGACGCGGCCCCCGTCTCCCTCTGCACCCGTCAGCCGCATGTCCCCGCGGACCGGCTGGTCGCCGAGATGGTGCCGCCGCCGCGCTTCGACTCGGTCCGTTTCAGCACGTACCTCCCGGACCCGAACCAGGCCAGTCAGACCCAGGCGGTCGGCGTCCTGGAGGGCTTCGCGACCGGCCTCGGCGGGGCGCACGCCACGGGTACCGCCAAACGGGGGTTCCTCGGCTTCGGCAGGGCGAAGGCGGCCAAGGCGCCCGCCGGGCCGCGCGGTGTCTACCTCGACGGCGGCTACGGCGTCGGCAAGACGCACCTCCTGGCGTCCCTGTGGCACGCCACCCCGGCCGAGCCCGCCCTCAAGGCGTTCGGCACCTTCGTCGAGCTGACCAACCTGGTCGGCGCCCTCGGCTTCCAGCAGACGGTGCGGACCCTCTCCGGGCACCGGCTGCTGTGCATCGACGAGTTCGAGCTGGACGACCCGGGCGACACCGTGCTCGTCTCGACGCTGCTCGGCAAGCTGGTCGACGCGGGCGTCGCGCTCGCCGCCACCTCCAACACCCTGCCCGGCAAGCTCGGCGAGGGCCGGTTCGCGTCCGTCGACTTCCTGCGCGAGATCCAGGGCCTGTCGGCGCACTTCCGCGCGCTGCGCATCGACGGCGAGGACTACCGCCACCGCGGCCTGCCCGAGGCGCCGGCGCCGTACTCCGACGAACAGGTGACGAAGACGGCGTACGCCACCGCAGGCGCCTCGCTCGACCACTTCCCGCATCTGCTGGACCACCTCGCCAAGGTCCACCCGAGCCGTTACGGCGCGCTCACGGATGGCCTGAAGGCGGTCTGTCTCACCGATGTGCAGCCGGTGCCCGACCAGTCGACGGCCCTCCGGCTCGTGGTCCTGGCAGACCGGCTCTACGACCGCGAGGTCCCGGTCCTGGCCTCCGGACGCCCCTTCGGCCTGCTGTTCAGCGAGGAGATGCTGAACGGCGGCTACCGCAAGAAGTACTTCCGTGCGATCTCCCGGCTCACCGCGCTGGCCCGCGACGCGGGGCGACTCGTCGAGCACTACTAACTGGTCCGGACCATCCGGGTCAAGAGTCGGTTCACGCCAAGTACCCCACGCTTTTGAGGCGCACTTCTTCTGGAAACGTCAAGTTAACCCTGCAAACAACTTCGCAGGGTTAACGTGTTTCTTGACCAGCAATTGACCAGCCGTTGGTCTGGACTAGAAGTGTGAACTGCCTGGAGGGAGGCGTATGTTCCGAGGTGCGACGGCCCGGACCCTGATTTCGATCCTCGCCGCCGTCCTGCTCGCGCTCCCTTTCTTCACTCCTACTTCACCATTCGCACAAGCGCACACGGCGCGTCAGGTCGAGGCCAAAGCTCAGCCCGGAATCAAACTCTCCGGGAAGACCAAGCGCGACCAGATCGTCACGTTGCGCGACTGCGACCACTCGGACGACCCGACCGGCCCCCTGCGTACCCGCGAGGGACACCGCGCCGCCACCTCCGTCTCCGTCGCCACGGCGCCCCAGGAGCCCGAGCGTGTGCTGCTGGCGGAGGATCCCGCCGCCGCGCACCAGCCGGCCCGGCCCGGCGACCCCCATCACCGCTCGTCGAGATCCTCGACAGCCCACTCTCCGGCGGCACTTCAAGTTTTCCGCTGCTGAGAGAGCAGAGCAGAACAGCAATCCCCCACCTGTCCTGTGTCCTGCACATCCGACGCGCCCCCACGGCGCGCCAGGAGGAGTCACCACGTCATGCAGCCCCTCATCGACAACGCCCGTACGTTCGGACAGCGCCCTGAGGAGTTCGCCAAGCTGGCCGAAGGCCAGTCTCCGCAGGTCCTCTTCATCACCTGCTCCGACTCGCGGGTCGTTCCCGCCCTGATCACGGGCGCCCGTCCCGGCGAGCTCTTCGAGCTGCGCACCGCGGGCAACATCGTGCCCCCGTACGGCTCCGACCGTCCCACCGGCGAGGCCGCCACCATCGAGTACGCGGTGGAGGTCCTCGGCGTCAGCGACGTCGTCGTCTGCGGCCACTCGCACTGCGGCGCCGTCGGCGCGCTGGTGCGCGGCGACGACCTCGACGCCGTTCCCGCCGTCCGCGACTGGCTCGCGCACGCCGCGGACGAGCCGGGTGCCAACGACCCCGACGACCCGACGGTCATGCAGGCCGTGCAGAACCACGTGCTCGCCCAACTGCTGCGGCTGCGCTCCTACCCGTGCGTGGAGAAGCGGCTGGCCGACGGCCGGCTGCGGGTGCGCGGCTGGTACTACGAGGTGCACACCGGTGCCGTACGCGAACACAGCGTCGACACCGACGGCTTCGAGGCTCTGTGAGCGCCGCGATGACCGACCGCAACCCCCGCCTCATATCCAGGTTCCCCCACCTCAAGCAGGACTTCGCCGCTTCACTCGTCGTCTTCCTGGTCGCGCTCCCGCTGTGCGTGGGCGTGGCCGTGGCCTCCGGCGTGCCGGCCGAGCTCGGACTCGTCACCGGCATCGTCGGCGGCATCGTCACCGGGTTCATGCGAGGCAGCAGCCTCCAGGTGTCCGGTCCCGCGGCCGGTCTGACCGTGCTGGTCTTCGAGGCGGTACAGGAGTTCGGCCTGCCCGTCCTCGGAGTGATCGTCCTCGCCACCGGCGCCCTGCAACTCGCCATGGGCGCCCTGAAACTGGGCCGCTACTTCCGGGCCATCTCCGTCTCCGTCGTCGAAGGCATGCTGGCCGGAATCGGTCTGGTGCTGATCGCCGGTCAGCTGTATTCGGTGATCGGCACCAAGGCGCCGTCGTCCGGCCTCGGCAAGATCGCCGGGCTGCCCGAGGCGCTCGTGGACGCGGCCGGCAGCGCCGCCGCGTTGTCCTCGCTCGCCCTCGGCGCCGGCACCATCGCGGTGCTGGTGCTGTGGAAGCGGCTGCCGGCGAAGGTGCGTACGGTGCCCGGCCCGCTCGCCGCGGTGGGCCTGGCCACGCTCGCCGCCCTGCTGCTGAGCCTGCCCGTGGCCACCGTCGAGGTGCAGGGCCTGCTCGGTTCCATCCAGCCGCCGTCACTGTCCGCCTTCGGCGATCTGGCACACGTCGGCCTGCTCGGCACGATCGTCGCGTTCACCCTGATCGCGTCCGCCGAGTCACTGTTCAGCGCGGCGGCGGTGGACCGGCTGCACGACGGTCCGCGCACCGAGTACGACAAGGAACTGATGGCGCAGGGCGCGGGCAACGCGATCTGCGGAATGCTCGGCGCACTGCCGATGACCGCGGTGATCGTGCGCAGCGCGGCCAACGTGCAGGCGGGCGCGCGGACGAAGGCGTCCCGCGTGCTGCACGGCCTGTGGCTGCTGCTGTTCGCGGCCCTGCTGCCGGACGTGCTGGCGTACATACCCATCCCGGCGCTGGCCGGCATCCTCGTCCACGCGGGCGCCAAGCTCGTGCCCGTACGGGCGATCGCGGGGCTGTGGCGCGAGCACCGCGGCGAGGCGCTGATACTCGTCGTCACGGCCGTGTCGATCGTCGCGGTCAGCATGTTCGAGGGCGTCCTCATCGGTCTCGCGCTGGCCGTCGCCAAGACGGCGTGGGAGGCCTCGCACATCAAGCTGGAGGTCGTCGACAAGGGCGCCGGGCCCGTCCAGGCGTACCTGTCGGGCAACGCGACCTTCCTGCGGCTGCCGAAGATCCTCGACAACCTGGAGGCCCTCCCGCAGGACCGCCCCGTCGAAGTGGACCTCTCCGGTCTGCACCACCTCGACCACGCCTGCCGCTCGGCCCTGGAGTCCTGGGCCGAACGCCACAGCGCGGTCGGCACGGAGCCGGTCAAGGTCACGGAACCGGTGACGACGGCGTAGTCCACCGCCCGCTCGCCGTCCGGACCGGGGCTCGGGGCGTGGCCCCGGGCCGGTCGGCGGGCATATCGTTGCAGAAGCAGCCAGAACAGAAGCAAAAACACAAACACAAGCAGAAGCAGCCGGAACGGCTACGGCTCTTACGGACCTCTTGTTGAGGAGGTCGTCATGCTCCAGGAGCTGCTGGGCGCGGCCGCGGCGGTCGCCGCCGGCGGTCTCGTGTATCTCGGGGCCGCCGCGCGGGTCATCAAGCAGTACGAGCGCGGGGTGGTCCTGCGGCTCGGCCGGCTGCGCGGCGAGGTCCGCCCGCCGGGGTTCACGCTGGTCGTCCCGGCCGTGGACCGGCTGCGCAAGGTCAACATGCAGATCGTGACGATGCCGATCCCCGCCCAGGAGGGCATCAGCCGCGACAACGTGACCGTACGGGTCGACGCGGTCGTGTACTTCCGGGTGGTGGACGCGGCGGCCGCGCTCATCAACGTCGAGGACTACCGTTTCGCCGTCTCCCAGATGGCCCAGACCTCACTGCGTTCGATCATCGGCAAGAGCGAGCTGGACGACCTCCTGTCGAACCGCGAGAAGCTCAACGAGGGCCTGGAGCTGATGATCGACAGTCCCGCCATCGGCTGGGGCGTGCAGATCGACCGCGTCGAGATCAAGGACGTGTCCCTGCCGGACACCATGAAGCGCTCCATGGCCCGCCAGGCCGAGGCCGACCGTGAGCGGCGGGCCCGGATCATCAACGCGGACGCCGAACTCCAGGCGTCCAAGAAGCTCGCCGAGGCGGCCAAGGAGATGTCCGAGCAGCCCGCCGCACTCCAGTTGCGGTTGCTCCAGACGGTCGTGGCGGTCGCCGCCGAGAAGAACTCCACGCTCGTCCTGCCGTTCCCGGTGGAGTTGCTCCGCTTCCTGGAAAAGGCCCAACAACAGCCTCCCCCTCCGCACCACGAGTGATAGACACAGTGGGATCACAGTTCCTGTCCGCCAGCAGGAAGGTTTTCCCATGTCCGCGACACGACGTCAGATCCTCGCCGGTACCGGTGCCCTGGGAGCGGGGGTGGGGATCGCCTTCACCGGCGCCCTCTCCGATCTCTTCGCGGGCACCGCGACCGCGCAGAGCGTCGGCCACACCGGCTACGGCCCCCTCGTACCCGACCCCCGGGACGACGTTCGCGGTGACGGGACCCTGGCGCGGCTGACCGGCACTGCCGAGCAGCACGGCCGGTACGGCTGACCGGCGTGGCCCGGGCGGGTGACTGACGCCCGGGCGCGCACGCTCGTGGACGGGACCGGCCACCCATTTCTCATATCTTCATACCGTGATCGTTCCCGTACGCCGTCTCGCCGCCGTCTGCGCCCTCGGCGCCGCCCTCGCCGCCTGCGGCACCTCCCAGGCCCCTCAGCAGCCGCACCAGTCCCAGCAACCGAAGCCGCACACCACTCGGCCGACCCCCGCCCACGCCACACCCCCCCCTGCCGCCGCTCCGTCCCGGCCCCCCACCCTGGCCCCGGGCCCGGCCGGTCTCACCCCCGTCTTCGAGCACGCCCCCCGCACCGCCGACAAGACCGTCGCCCTCACCTTCGACGCCGACATGACAGCCGACCAGGGGCCCCGGGCGGCGTCCGGCGAGCGCTTCGACAACCCGGGGCTGATCGCGGCGCTGCGGGCGCTGAAGGTGCCGGCCACCGTGTTCATGACCGGGCGGTGGGCCGAGGAGTACCCGGACCAGGCCCGCTCGATCGGCCACGACCCGCGGTTCGAGATCGCCAACCACTCCTACAGCCACTACGCCTTCACCGACGACTGCTACGGCCTGCCGACCGTCCCCGAGGACGGGATGCGGGCGGACGTGGAACGGGCCTACACCGCTTTCCGCAAGGCGGGCGTGGCGAACGCGATGCCCTACTTCCGTTTCCCCGGCGGCTGCTACGACAAGCGGGCGCTGCGCGCGGTGAGCGGCACGGGCGTGACCGCGGTGCAGTGGGACGTGGTGAGCGGGGACGCCTTCGCGACGGACGCGGACGCCGTGGCCCGGCAGGTGCTGGACGGGGTGCGGCCGGGTTCGGTCGTCGTCATGCACTGCACGCGCAGCGCCGCTCCGACGACCGAGCGGGCGGTGCGCGCGATCGTGCCCGAGCTGCGCCGGCAGGGGTACCGGTTCGTGAAGGTGTCCGAGCTGATCGGGGCGGCGCGGGCGCCGCACTGAGACTCGTACGGGACAGGCCGTGCACCGTGCCGAGGTGGGTGAGGTAGCCGAGCGCGGTGAAGGGGAGCGCGGCCGGGAAACGTTCGGGGACGTACGCGGTGCGGGGGCGGCCGGTGAGTCTGCCCTCGGTGGGGGCGTCGATGCGGGCGAGGAGGCGGAGGAGGGTGGATTTTCCCGTGCCGTTACGGCCCTCGACGCGGGTGAGTGTGCCCGGCGCGAGTGTCAGGTCGACGGCGCGGAACACCCACGGGCCGCGTAAGCCGTAGCGGCGGCCCACGTTCTCCAGACGCAGTTCGGGTTCGCGTTCGCGTTCCATGCGGGCATCCTCTCGTACGGCGTCGTCCAGTAGCCTGCGCCTGTGAGTGAGAGCCCCTTTCAGACCGAGCCGAACCCCCGTGACCAGGCTCCCCAGTTCGTGCTGCCGCTCGTCGTGCGGGTGGAGAAGACCGCGCCTCCTGCCCGTACCGACGCTCTCGAGACCGCCGCTCGTGCCGTGCTCGTGCTGCTCGGCGACGAGCGGTCCGTCGGGGACGGCGAGTGGGCGCAGGTGATGCTCGACTGGCAGGACGCGCGGATCCGCAAGGTCGTCCGGCGGGCCCGGGGAGCCGAGTGGCGGCGGGCCGGGGAGCTGCCGGGGATCACCCTCACCGGGAAGTCGGCGGAAGTGCGGGTGTTTCCGCCGGTGCCGTTGGACGGTTGGCCGAAGGAGCTGGCCAAGCTCCAGGTGTCCGGCACCGACCTCGACGATCCCGAGCCGCCGACGGAGGCCGAGGCCGGGACGGTCGTCCTGTGGATGAGCCCGGACGTCGACATGTCGGCGGGCAAGGCGATGGCGCAGGCCGGGCACGGCGCGCAGCTCGCCTGGTGGGAACTGTCGGACGAGGAGCGCACCGCCTGGCGCGAGGCGGGCTTCCCCCTCGCCGTGCGGACGGCGGAGCCGGGGCGGTGGCGTGAACTGACGGCGAGCGGGCTGCCGTTGGTGCGGGACGCGGGGTTCACGGAGATCGCGCCAGGCAGCTGCACGGTGGTCGCCGAGCATCCGGCCCTGCGCGCCCGCTGATCCTTCGTCTGATCCTTCGTCGGTCTCCGTGATCGCCCGAACCTCAAATGTTGCTCTGAAGGAGGGCGGCGGGCGGTTCGGTCGGTATCAGTGGGGTCATACCACCGTCACCACGGAGGGCCACGGAAGACACGAAGGAGGCGGGGGTCATGATGCGACTGGGGACGGGGATCGGCTGGCGGTCGGAGATCGCGGACGCCGTGGAACGGATGCCGGGCATCGACTGGGTCGAGGCCGTCGCCGAGAACGTGTGTCCCGGGCATCTGCCCGACTCCCTGCTGCGGCTGCGCGAACGCGGGGTCACCGTGATCCCGCACGGCGTCTCGCTCGGACTCGGTGACGCGGAGCCGCCCGACGCCGGGCGGCTCGCGGCCCTCGCCGAGCGGGCCGAGGCGCTGGGGTCGCCGCTGGTCACCGAGCACATCGCGTTCGTCCGCGCGGGCGGCCGCCTGACGGCGTCGCCGCGGCTGGAGGCCGGGCATCTGCTGCCCGTGCCGCGCACCCGTGACGCCCTCGACGTGCTGTGCGAGAACGTGCGCATCGCGCAGCAGTCACTGCCCGTACCGCTCGCCGTCGAGAACATCGCCGCGCTCGTCGCCTGGCCGGGCGAGGAGATGACCGAGGGACAGTTCCTGTACGAACTGGCCGACCGCACGGGCGTACGGCTGCTCATCGACGTCGCCAACCTGCACACCAACCACGTCAACCGGGGCGAGGACCCCGCCAAGGCGCTCGCCGAACTGCCCCTGGAGGCCATCGCCTACGTCCATGTGGCGGGCGGCTTCGAGCGGGACGGCGTCTGGCACGACAGCCACGCCCACCCGGTACCCCGGCCGGTCCTCGACATCCTGACCGACCTCGCGTCCCGGGTGTCGCCGCCCGGAGTGCTGCTGGAGCGGGACGAGAACTTCCCCGAACCGGCCGTGTTGGAGCGGGAGTTGGGCGCGATCCGGGAGGCCGTCGAGCTCGGTGCGGACGCGCGTGCCCGCGCCGCCCGAGCCCGGTCGGGCGTGCGTGAACTCGGCCCCACGGAGGCCGAACTCACCCCGCCCGCACGGGAGACGGAGCCGGTCGCCCCCGACGAGGCCACCCGTCAGCGCCTCGGCCTCGCCCAGACGGCCCTGCTGTCCGCGCTGGTGGCCGGGACGCCGGTGCCGGAGGGCTTCGACCGGGTGCGGCTCGGCGTGCAGTCCCGGGCGCTGGCGGCGAAGCGGGCGGACGTCGTGGCGAAGGTGGCCCCGGAGCTGCCGCTCCTCCTCGGCGACGGCTACCGGGCCGCGTTCGTCGCGTACGCCCAGGGGCATCCGATGCGCGGCGGCTACCGGCAGGACGCCCTCGACTTCGCCGAGGAACTGCTCCTGGGCGGACGGCTGACGGAGGGCCGGTCCCGCCGCGAACTGCGCCGCTGGTGGCTGGACCGCTCGGGCCCCGCACCACGACCGAAGTCACGGCTGGGCCAAGTGGGGCGGGTGGGGCGGTCGTTGATCGGGCGGTGACGGATGCACTCTCCCGTTTCGCCCGTGATCCTGGAGGCCACCGGGTACGGCGACTACGACGCCCTCGCCCGGGACCTGGCGGCGACCAGCACGCCACCGATCACCTTCCCTCCCGCCCCGCCGGCCCTGCCCGCCCTGCCGGTGACTCCGCCGGCCCCGGTGGATCCGTCGCCGGATCCCAGCTATCCGCTGCCGCCGGCCGTGGCCAGCCCGCCAGCGTCGCCGTCTCCGTCTTCGTCGCCGTCGGCCGATGCTGAAACGGAACGTCACATACCCACAACACTCCTTTTCGGATATTGACATCCTCCCCCAGCTAAAGCAGGGGGATTCCTGGCTCAGGCTGCCTCCGGGAGCAGCGCTCCCGGGGGTCTTGCGCCCTCAGCGCCAGCCGGGTTGAGACCAGCCCGGACGAGCATCACGCGGGCGGAGTTCTTGTCCCTGGGGGACACGGCTCCGCACGCGGTGCATGCGTAGATTCGTTCAGAAAGGGGCAGTGCGTGCTTGGTTCTCGCTCCGCACGACGCGCAGTCCATGGTGGTGTGCGCGGGGTGCACGAGGTGGATGTCCCGTGCGTGTTTGCGGCCCATGTCGATGAGGGCAGTCTTGGTGGCGCCGATCGCGGCGTCCGCTGCTTTGCGGGCCATGGTGGTCTTGGCGAGGAACTTCGGGCGGAAGTCCTCGACGGCGATCGCGTCGTGGTCGCGGACCACGGACTTGGCCCATTTGCGGGCGGTGTCCTGCCGCTGTCGGGCGACCTTCTTGTACAGCTTCGCGGTCTGCGTCTGGGCCTGCCGGTAGCCCTTGGACGCGGCCTGTCCCTTGGCGGGGCGGCGGCGGGCCATCATCCGCTGACAGCGCGCGAGGCGCTGCGCGGCGTTCTTCCCGTGCTGGGCGTGCGGGAGGTCGTGGGCGTCGGACGTGGTGGTCGCGGTCTCCTTGACGCCCCAGTCGACACCGAGGACGCGGCCGGTCGCGGGAAGCGGCTGGGCTTCGGTGGCGACGACGAACGACGCGTACCAGTGCCCGACGCTGTCGCGGTACACCCGCACCGAGGACGGTACGCAGGGCAGGTCCCGCGACCACACCACCATCAGCACGATCCCGCCCGCGAGGTGCAGGCGGCCGTCCTTCAGCCGGAATCCACGGGTTGTGTAGTTCAGCGTGGGCAGGGCCTCACGCTTCTTCTTCACCCTGGGCATGCCCGCGCGCTGCCGCATCGGCAGTCCGGCCCTGATGTCCTTCATCGCCTTGGCGCGGGACTTCGCGAAGTCGCGGATGGTCTGCTGCTGCGGCACCGAGGCGCCCTCATGCAGCCAGGCCATCGCGGTGCGGGCCCCGGTCAGCATCCTGTCGAGCTGAGCCGGGCCGCACGTCGTCTTCCCGGCCGTCTCCCGGTTCAGGTGGTGGACCTTGCGGGACATGGCAACGCACTCGTTCCAGATCCACCGGCAGCGCGCCCACTCGGCCTCAAGGCCGGTGCGGGCGGTCGACGACACGCGGAGCCGGTAGGTGTACCGGGCATGCCCCGTATCCCCCGAAACCTGCCGTCGTGTCGTCATGGTGTCACTCTACCACTCGCAGACCACTCGAAACCCACTAGTCTGAAGTCATGGATGAAGAGAAGCGCATCACGCTCCGTCTGCCCGCCCATCTGCATGAGTGGCTTGCCGCTCAGGCCAAGGCCGCCCGCAGGTCCCTCAACTCCGAGATCGTCTACCGGCTGGAGGTCGAGCGCGCCGCCGCCGGAGCTGACGCCGAATCGCCCTGACGACGATTCGGCTTTTCCTGCCCTGCTCCACAGGAGTCCGATTCCTCCCCGGCCTCAAGGCCGGGGCATCCTCGGAGGAACCCGGTGAACAAGGCATGGCGTTTCCCGTGGGTGTGACATAGAAACGTGGGCATGTTCTGGGTCCTTCTCCTGCTGCTGGCATGGAGCGTCGCCGGCGCGGCGTGCACCCGGCTGTGCCTGGCCGCCGTACGCGCGGCGGCCGTCCAGGAGCAGGCGAACGACGACGCGGACACGGCAGCGGCCCAGCGGCGTGACCTGACGCTCTACGAGGCGGCCTTCCTGTCCGGCGGGCCCGGCCGGGTCGCCGATCTCACCATGGTCTCCATGGCGCGCCAGCGGCGGCTGCTGCTGGCCCGCACCGGCTGGGCGACGGTCGTGGATCCGCGCGGGCGCGACGAGATGGAGCGGTCGGTCATCGGGGCCATCGGCCCGGAGGGACAGTCCCGTATCGCGCCGGTGCGGGCCGCGGCATCGGCCGCGGACGCGGTGCGCGGCCTCGCCGACCGGCTGGTCAGCGCCGGGCTGGCGGTGCCGGACGGGGCCCGTACGACGGTCACGGCCGGGGTGCGGCAGGTGCGGGTCGCCGCCGTGGTCGTCCTCGTGCTGGGCGCGACCGCGCTGCTGGTCCCGGCCACGTCCGACATGCCCCGCGACCTCGTCGCCCTCTGGTTCGCGCTGCCCCTCGCCCTCACCCTGAGCTGCCTGGCCGTGGCGCGGGTCGAGGTGCACCCGTACTCGCGCTGGGCGTCCCCGGCCGGGCAGCGGCTGCTGGGCGCGCTGGCCCGGCGCACCGGGGGCACGAAGGGCGACGGGGGCACTGGGGGCACGGGGGACGACCGTACGTATCTGACCTCTGTCGCCGTGCGCGGGATCCGCGCGGTCGGTGAGCCGGACCTGCGGGCGGCCTTCGCGCACCGTGAGCCGTTCGGGCGCGACTGAGGCGCTGAGGCAGGGCGCGCTCGACCACCGGTGGGCGCACAAGGGGCATTGACGCCGACACCCGCCGACGGTGCTTGCCTTCCCCCTCGACCGAACCAACCATCCCTTGTGTCGCCGCCGTGCACCGAAGGGACCCCCGATGAGAGCCGCCGCCCTCCACTCGGCCGCAGGAGCCCTGCTGCTGACCGCACTCTCCGCCGTCCCGGCGGGCGGCGTCCCGAGCGCCCCCGGCCGTTCCACGGCTTCCGGTGTCGTCCCCGGGGTCGCGCTCGCCGCCGTGCGGGCCGCGGCGCGGGGCGTCGACTTCGGGAGCTGCTCCGACGCCCAGGACCTGCCCGGCAGCATGCAGTGCGGCACGGTCGCCGTCCCGCTCGACTACGCGCGCCCCGACGGCAAGCAGATCAAGCTGTCCGTCAGCCGGGTGCAGGCCACCCACCGGGACCCGCACAACAGCAAGCGCCGGGTGCCCCGGCAGGGCGCGCTGGTCTTCAACCCGGGCGGTCCCGGCGGCTCGGGGCGGTACTTCCCGCTGATCGGGCTGCTGCCGGAGTGGAAGCGGATCGGGGCGGCCTACGACCTCGTCGGCTACGACCCGCGCGGCGTCGGAAAATCGGCGCCCCTGTCCTGCCAGGACCCCAAGCGCTTCTTCAAGGGCCCTTCCCCCGCCCCGGTCCACCCCTCCGAGTCGTACAAGCGGGAGCGCGTCGCGCAGGCGAAGGCGTACGCGCAGGGCTGTGGGAAGCGGGCGGGCAGCGCCCTGCGGCACTACAACTCGCTCAACAACGCCCGTGACCTGGACGTGCTGCGGGCCGCGCTGGGCGAGGAGCGGCTGACGTTCATGGGGGCGTCGTACGGCACGTACTTCGGGGCGCTGTACGCGACCCTGTTCCCCTCGCACGTGCGGCGGATGGTGTTCGACGCGGCCGTGGACCCGGACCCGGCGCAGATCTGGTACCGCAACAACCTCGCCCAGTCGGCGGCGTTCGAGAGCCGCTGGACGGACTTCCGGGAGTGGATCGCCGAGCACGACGACGTGTACGGCCTCGGCGACACGGCGGAGGCGGTGCTGACCAGCTACGAGCGGGCCCGCGCCCGGCTGGCCGCGCAGCCGGCCGGCGGGAAGGTCGGCCCCGGCCAGCTCCAGGGCGCGTTCCTGCAGGCCGGGTACTACGACGACTACTGGCCCGCCCGGGCGCAGGCGCTGTCGGAGTACCTGAAGGGCGACCCGACGCAGCTCGTCGCGCAGGCCGGGCCGGTGCGGGAGGCCGCCGCGGAGGCGGAGAACGCCAATGCCGTGTACACGGCGGTGGAGTGCAACGACGCGTCCTGGCCGACGGACTGGAAGGTGTGGGACCGCGACAACACGCGGCTCGCGCGCGTCGCGCCGTTCGAGACGTGGGACAACGTGTGGGCGAACCTGCCGTGCGCGTACTGGCCGGCGCCCCGGCAGCAGCCGCTCGACGTGCGGACCGGGCCGGGTGAGCTGCCGCCGACGCTGATCCTGGCCGCCGAGCGGGACGCCGCCGCGCCGTACGCGGGCGCCCTGGAGATGCACCGGCGGCTGACCGGCTCGGTGCTGGTGACCGAGCGCGACTCGGGCACGCACGGCATCGCGGGCGGCCCGAACGCCTGCGTCAACGGCCACCTCGACGCGTACCTGCTGGAGGGCCGGCTCCCGGTGCGTCGCGCGGCCTGCGCACCGCACCCGGCGCCGAAGCCGTCGGCCCCCTCGGAGGAGAAGGCCGACGGGCCCGAGAGCTGGAACTGATCAGGCGAGGCCGGCGACCAGGTCGGCCACCGACTTGCGACGGCCCGTGTAGAACGGGACCTCCTCGCGGACGTGCATACGGGCCTCCGAGGCGCGCAGGTGGCGCATGAGGTCGACGATGCGGTACAGCTCGTCGGCCTCGAAGGCCAGCAGCCACTCGTAGTCGCCCAGCGAGAACGAGGCGACCGTGTTGGCGCGGACGTCGGGGAAGCCGCGGGCCATCTTGCCGTGGTCGGCGAGCATGCGGCGGCGGTCCTCGTCGGGCAGCAGGTACCAGTCGTAGCTGCGCACGAACGGGTAGACGCTGATGTAGTCGCGCGGCGTCTCGTCGGCGAGGAACGCCGGGATGTGCGAGCGGTTGAACTCGGCGGGGCGGTGCAGCGCCATGTTCGACCAGACCGGCTCCAGGGCGCGGCCCAGCTTCGTCCGGCGGAAGAGGTTGTACGCCTCCTGGAGCTGGTCGGCGGTCTCGGCGTGCCACCAGATCATGAGGTCGGCGTCGGCGCGCAGGCCGGAGACGTCGTACGTGCCGCGGATCGTCACGTCCTTGGCGGCGAGCTGGTCGAACAGCTCCTGGACCTCGTCGGCGTAGCCCACGCGGTTCTCGGGGAGCACGTCCTTCAGCTTGAAGACGGACCACAGGGTGTAGCGGATGACCTCGTTGAGGTCCTTGGCCAGCTTGCCCTTGTTCGGGACCCGGCCGGACTCGGTGGTGGGGGCGTCGTCGCTCATGGTGCTCATTCTCCCGCTCCGCCGTGCAGACTCTGCACCGGGTTGGCCGTGAGCTCCCGGACGGCGTCCAGGTCGCCGCCGAGCCGGTCCACCGCGGCGTACGCGCTCGCGATGCAGGCCGGGATGCCGACGCCGTCGTACGGCGCGCCGCACACGGCGAGGCCCGGGAGCTTGGCGACGTCCTCGCGGATGCGGGCCACGCGCGCGTGGTGGCCGACCGGGTACTGCGGCAGGCCGTCCGTCCAACGGGTGACGCGGGTTTCGACGGGTGACGCGTCCAGGCCGGTGGCCTCGCGCAGGTCGTGCCGGGAGACGTCGACGAGTGCGGCGTCGTCCCTCTGGAGGATCTCCGTCTCGCCGTAGCGCCCGACGGAGGTGCGCAGCACGACCGTGTCCGGGTCCTCGTCGGCGATCCAGCCCCACTTCTGGGAGGCGAACGTGGACGCCTTGATGGTGCGTCCGTCGACGGGCGGGACGAGGAAGCCGCTGCCGTCGGGCAGGGCGGTGTCCGCGCGCCGGTAGGCGAGGGTGATCAGGGCCATGGAGGCGTACTCCACCGCGCGCAGTCCGGCGGCGGCCCCGGGGGACTCGGCGGCCAGCAGTGCGGCGGCGGCCGGCGCGGGGACGGCGACGATCACGGCGTCGGCGTGCAGCACCCGCTCCCCCGCGGTGACCTGCCAGCCGCCCGCGGGCTCCCGGCGCAGTCCGGTCACGGGCACGCGCGTGTGGATCTCTCCGCCGCGCGCCTCGACGGACGCGGCGACCGCGCGCGGGAGGGAGCCCACGCCGCCCTCGATGCCCATGAACACCGGCCCGGTCTGCTGGTTGGCCGCCGCCTTGGCCTGGATCTCGCGGACGGCCTCCGTCAACGACGTGTGCGTGCGCACCGCCTGGAAGAGCTGCGGGACGGCCGAGCGCATCGAGATCCGGTAGGCGTCACCGGCGTACACCCCGCCCAGCAGCGGTTCGATGAGGCGGTCGACGACCTCGCGGCCCAGACGGGCGGCCACGTACTCCCCGACCGCCACGTCCTCCCCGACCTCGGTGCGGGGCAGGTCGGCGTCGCGGTCGATACGGGCCAGGCCCTCGTCGGACAGGACGCCGGAGAGGGCGGCGGCGGTGCCGGGGACGCCCATGACGTGGCCCTTGGGCATGGGGCGCAGGGCGCCGCGGGTCCAGATCGAGGCCGTGGCGGTGGCCGGCGACCGGAGGCGGTCGGTGAGGCCCACCTCGCGCGCGAGGGCGATCGCCTCGGGCCGGCGGGCGAGCATCGACTCGGCGCCGAAGTCCACCCGCACGCCCGCGATCTCACCGGGCAGCAGTTTGCCGCCCACCCGCTCGGACGCCTCCAGCACGGTCACCCGCGCGCCGCGCCGCAACAGCCGGTGGGCGGCGGCCAGCCCGGCGATTCCGGCTCCGATGACGACGACGTGCCGCCCCGTGCCCGTACCCGTTGTGCTCATGCCTCCCACTCTCTCAGACCCCACTGACAGACCCACCGGCACTCCCGCCGCCGCTCCCGCCGCGCCCCGGTGTCCTCCCCGCGTCCCGACCGTGACCTGTTCGGAACCGATCCCCGCCAACGTCCCGGCCCGCCCGGGCGTCGAAGAAGCGTCAGTCGTCACAACCCCGGGGGGACACCCGCATGCGCACACGACGATCCGCACGCCACGACGCACGACACGACGTACGACGTTCCGCCCGGCCCGGCCACGCCCTGGCCGGGCTCCTGCTGGCCGCGGCCCTCGCGCTCACCGGATGCAGCGGCGCGGACGACATGGGCGCGAGCAGCACGGGCGACAAGGCCGCCGTCGGAGAGCCCGGCGCCGCCCAGGACGCGAAGGAGGGCGCGGGCGCGAGCGGCTCGAAGGCCACCGCCGCACCGAAGCTGAACACCGCCCGCATCATCCGCACGGCCTCCCTGACCGTGCAGGTCAAGGACGTGCCGAAAGCCCTGGACGAGGCCCGTGCGACCACCGAGAACGCGGGCGGCTACGTCGGCGACGAGACGACCGACCGGGACGAGGACGGCGCCGAGCGGAGCCGGGTGGTGCTGCGGGTGCCCGTCGAGAAGTACGACGACGTCCTCGCCGCCCTCCAGGGCGCGGGCAAGCTCCTGGAGCGCACGGCGAAGGCGCAGGACGTCACCGACCAGGTCGTCGACGTCGAGAGCCGTATCGCCTCGCAGCGCGCCAGCGTCGCCCGGGTCCGCGATCTGATGGACCGGGCCACCAAGCTGAGCGACGTGGTCACCCTGGAGGGCGAGTTGAGCAGCCGGGAAGCCGATCTGGAGGCGCTGCTCGCGCAGCAGTCGTCCCTGAAGGACCGCACGAGCCTGGCGACCGTCACCCTGACCCTGTCTCAGAAGCCGGTCGCCCCGGCCGCCGAGAAGGACGACGACCCGGGGTTCACCGACGCGCTGGCGGGCGGCTGGGACGCGTTCGTGACGATGCTCCGCTGGATCACCGTCGCGTTCGGCGCGGTGCTGCCGTTCCTCGCGGTGGCCGTCCTGCTCCTGCTGGCGTGGCTGCGGCTGGTACGGCCGCGGCGGCAGCGGCAGCGGGCGGCACAGGTGAGCGGGGCGGGGGCGAGCGCGCCTGAACAGGACTGAACTGCGGGTCCCCCGTAGCGTGTTCATATGAGCATCGAGCGACTGGTCGTGATCGGCGGTGACGCCGCGGGCATGTCCGCGGCGTCCCAGGCCCGCCGTCTGAAGGGGCCCGGGGAACTGGAGATCGTCGCCTTCGAACGCGGCCACTTCACCTCGTACTCGGCGTGCGGGATCCCGTACTGGGTGGGCGGCGACGTCACCGAGCGGGACGATCTGATCGCCCGTACGCCCGAGGAGCACCGCGCGCGGGGGATCGACCTGCGGCTGCGCACCGAGGTCACGGAGATCGACGTGGCGGGACGGCGGGTACGCGCGCGTGACGTGGATTCCGGGGCGGAGTCCTGGACGTCGTACGACAAGCTCGTCATCGCGACCGGGGCCCGCCCGATCCGGCCGGACCTGCCGGGGATGGACGCCGAGGGCGTGCACGGGGTGCAGACGCTGGACGACGGGCAGGCGCTGCTCGACACGCTGGCACGCGCGCGTGGGAGGCGGGCCGTCGTCGTGGGGGCCGGCTACATCGGCGTGGAAATGGCCGAGGCGCTCATCAACCGCGGGTATGAGGTGACCGTCGTCAACCGGGGGAGCGAGCCGATGTCGACCCTCGACCCGGACATGGGCCGGCTGGTGCACGGGGCCATGGAGGGCCTGGGCATCACCATGGTGAACGACGCCGAGGTCACCGCGCTGCTCGCCGGCCAGGACGGCCGGGTACGGGCGGTGGTCACGAAGGACGCGGAGTACCCGGCGGACGTGGTGGTCCTCGGCATCGGCGTCCGCCCGGAGACCGCGCTCGCGAAGGCCGCCGGTCTGCCTCTGGGCGCGCACGGCGGGCTGCTCACGGACCGGGCGATGCGGGTGCGCGGCCATGAGGAGATCTGGGCGGGCGGCGACTGCGTGGAGGTCCTCGACCTGGTCTCGGGCCAGGAACGCCACATCGCCCTCGGCACCCACGCCAACAAGCACGGCCAGGTCATCGGCGCCAACGCCGGCGGCGGGTACGCGACCTTCCCGGGCGTCGTCGGGACCGCCGTGAGCAAGGTGTGCGACCTGGAGATCGCCCGCACGGGTCTGCGCGAGAAGGACGCGCGCAGGGTCGGTCTCCAGTTCGAAACGGTCACCGTCGAGTCCACCAACCGCGCCGGCTACTACCCCGGCGCCTCCCCCATGACGGTCAAGATGCTCGCCGAGCGACGGACGGGCCGTCTGCTGGGCGTCCAGATCGTCGGGAGGGAGGGCGCGGGCAAACGCGTGGACATCGCGGCAGTGGCCCTGACGGCCGGCATGACGGTGGAACAGATGACCGCCCTGGACCTGGGCTACGCCCCGCCGTTCAGTCCGGTGTGGGACCCGGTGCTGGTGGCGGCAAGAAAAGCATCAACAAAGATCCGGAGCTTGTAGGTGGGCGTCAGGGCGACTTCCCTGAAGGAGCGCGGGGCTGTGTTCGTTTCGCGGCTCCGCCGCGTGGGCGCGACCAGCCCCCACGCGGCCGCACCTCGCGACGTTCCTAGGCAGTCCCACTCAGCCGCGGCAGAGCGGAGACCGCGGCCGGCGCCGCGTGCTGTTCCATCGGCTTCGCGTGCGCCGCGGCGGCCGGCCGCGTGCGCAGCCGGTTGCTGACGGCCTCGTCCAGCGTCACCGGCCGCTGCATCTGCGAAGCGAGCCGCCCGGCCTCCTGGCCGAGCCTTGCCACGTCCTCCCAGGGCAGCCGGATCACCAGGGAGATCTCCGCCTCGCCGTCGGGCGTGGCGTGCATGGGGGGAGTAACTCGGTCGTTCATCGCCTGTTCCTCACGTCGTCCCCGCGGCCCGCCTTCCTTCGTGCCGCGAGATGTTGCCGGTTCATACGCGCTCGTGGAGAGACGCGTTCACCGATTCGCCGAACGGATCGGGGGCAGTAATTTCTTGTGGTCATCCCCGTCCATGACGTGAACCCCGTGCGCCGCACCCCCGTGGTGACGTACGCGCTGATCGCGGTGAACGTCTTCGTGTTCTGGTTCATGCCGGGCCTGTCCGGCTCCGTGGCGGGTGACAGCAACCTCGCGCAGAGCTGCCATCTGCACGCCTTCCTGGAGCACTTCGCGGCCGTACCGCGCGAGTTGATCCACCATCAGCTGCCGCAGCTCGTCCCCACCGGCGAGGTGCGCGGCGCGACCTGCCAACTCGGGCCGCCGGGCTACGACAAGTCGCCGGCGCTGAGCGTCCTGACCGCGATGTTCCTGCACGGCGGCTGGCTGCACCTGCTAGGCAACATGCTGTTTCTGCTGATCTTCGGAAACAACATCGAGGACCGGATGGGCCACGTCCGCTTCGCGCTCTTCTACGTCGTCTGCGGCTACGCGGCGTCGTACGGCTTCGCCCTGCTCAACGCCGGCTCGACCGACCCGCTGATCGGCGCGTCGGGGGCGATCGCGGGGGTGCTGGGCGCCTATCTGGTGCTGTATCCGAAGGCCAGGGTGTGGGTGCTCGTCCCGTTCCTGGTGTTCCTGCCGCTGCGCCTGCCGGCCTGGCTGGTGCTGGGCTTCTGGTTCGGGCTCCAGGCCGTGTACTCGTCCGGCGAGGGCGTCTCCGACGCGGGCACCGTGGCGTACGCGGCGCATGTCGCCGGTTTCCTCGTGGGCATGCTGCTGGCCTGGCCGCTCAAGCCGGGCACACCCCCGCCGCCGGAACCGCGCGGCCTGCTGTTCGGCAGACGGGCCCGGCCCCGGCACACGTGGTGAGCGCTCCTATCGGGCCGTCTGCGTGTGGACGTACTCGACGAGGCGGGTGAGCGCGTCCGGGTCGGTGGACGGCATGACACCGTGCCCGAGGTTGAAGATGTGCCCCTCCAGGCCCTTCGCCGAGTCGAGGACCTCGCGGGTCTTCGCCTCGACGGCCTCCGTGGGGGCGAACAGGACCGTCGAGTCGAGGTTGCCCTGGAGCGCCTTGCCGGGGCCGACGCGGCGGGCGGCCTCGTCGAGCGGGACGCGCCAGTCGACGCCTACGACATCCGCGCCGGCCTCGCCCATCAGGCCGAGCAGCTCGCCGGTGCCGACGCCGAAGTGGATGCGCGGGACGCCGTAGCCCTCGACGGCCTTGAAGACCTTCGCGGAGGCGGGGAGCACCGAGCGGCGGTAGTCCACCGGGGCGAGCGCGCCGGCCCACGAGTCGAAGAGCTGGACGGCGCTGGCGCCCGCCTCGATCTGGACCTTGAGGAAGGCGGCCGTGATGTCGGCGAGACGGTCGAGGATGTCGGCCCACAGCTCGGGGTCGCCGTACATGATCGCCTTCGCGTTCTCGTACGTGCGGGACGGGCCGCCCTCGATGAGGTAGCTCGCGAGGGTGAACGGAGCGCCGGCGAAGCCGATGAGGGGGGTGGAGCCGAGCTCGGCGGTCAGCAGGCCGATGGCCTCCGTGACGTAGGAGACGTCCTCGGGGGTGAGGTCGCGGAGCTGGGCCAGGTCGGCGCGGGTGCGGATCGGCTTCTCGACGACCGGGCCGACGCCGGGCTTGATGTCGAGATCGATGCCGATGGCCTTGAGGGGGACGACGATGTCGCTGTAGTAGACCGCCGCGTCCACGTTGTGCCTGCGCACCGGCTGGAGGGTGATCTCGGTGACCAGCTCGGGCCGCGTGCAGGACTCCAGCATGGGGATGCCCTCGCGCACCTTGAGGTACTCGGGCAGCGAGCGCCCGGCCTGCCGCATGAACCACACGGGCGTGTGCGGCACGGGCTCGCGCCTGCACGCCTTCAGGAAGGCACTGTCGTACGTCGCTGTCGGCTGCCGGCCCGCGGGGCTCTCGTTCGCGCTCACGACGGCAAGTCTCGCACGGCCCTCGAGACGCCGGGTCCGCCCCCTGCGGTACCTGTAGCACCTCTCGGGTGTGCGCGGTCCGTGCGCCTGTTCGCCCAGCGCGCACCCGTTCGCGAGCCCCGCGCGGGTGTCTTGCCCTGCGCGAAGGCCCCGTTCCCCTTAATCTTCCCCGCATGGCTGCGGCTCAGGGACGACTGTCGGACGGCGCTGGCGGGATGGATGACGCGAACGAGGGGGACCGGGATGGGAGTGCGTCGGCTCCGTTGCCCTTCCGGGCCGCCGTCGACGCGTTGCGGGCGACACGGCTGCGGCCGCAGATCGAGGTCGAGCCGACACCGGCCCCCAAACGGCTCGCCCCGTTCGCGTACGCACTGGAGGCGACGGTCGTGGACGACGAGCAGGATCTGGCCGACGGACGGCTGGTGCTGCTGCACGATCCGGCCGGGCACGACGCCTGGCGCGGAACGTTCCGGCTGGTGACCCTCGTGCGGGCCGAACTGGAGCCGGAGATGGCCGCCGACCCGCTGCTGCCGGACGTGTGCTGGTCGTGGCTGACGGGCGCGCTCCAGGCGCGCGGGCTGACGTACGGCGAGGCGAGCGGGACCGTCACGCGCGCGAGTTCGCACTACTTCGGCGGGCTCGCGGAGCGCCCGGCGAACTCGCAGATCGAGATCCGGGCCTCGTGGACGCCGCGCGAGGGCCTGGGCGGGGTGCCGGACGCGGGGGCGCACCTGGCGTCCTGGTGCGATCTGCTGGCGCAGGTGGCGGGACTGCCGCCGGCCGGTCCGGGGGACGCGTCGGTGGTGACGCTGCCACAGCGCAGGGGGCCGCAGTCACGTTGACCGTCTCTCTGCCCATCTCTTTGTCGATACGGCCATTTTCGGTCCCGTAAGACACCCACTTAAAACCGACTCGATCTTCGGATGATCGATCGCGTGTCCGAATTGCACAGATTGTTACTCACTAGATCGTGATCATTCTCTAAAGGACCCCGGGTTCGCTGCCGAAGACGACTGTGACCTTGAAAGCACGGTTCGTCCCGGCTTCATCCCCACGAGCCCCACGAGCCGGCTCCCGTCCCCCACCCAGGAGGCCTGGTGTCCGTTCTCCTCGAGCAGCCCGCAAGCCTGGTCGCCTACCGCCCGAACAAGCCCACCGCCATGGTGGTCGTGGCCGACCCGCGCGTCCGCTCCACCGTCACCCGTCACCTGTGGGCGCTCGGTGTGCGCGACGTCATCGAGGCCTCGTCCATCGCGGAGGCTCGTCCCCGCATCGGCAACCCCCGCGACATCTGCGTCGCCGACGTCCACCTGCCCGACGGCTCCGGCCTCACCCTGCTGTCGGAGACCCGCGCCGCGGGCTGGCCCAACGGGCTCGCCCTCTCCGCCGCCGACGACATCGGCGCCGTGCGCAACGCCCTCGCGGGCGGCGTCAAGGGCTACGTCGTCACCGGCACCCGCACCAACCTCGGGCTCCCCAACCGGCCCGGCGGCGCGCCCATCGGCTCGGCCGCCCGTCTGCACCGCCGCCCCCCGGGCGCCCCGAGCCACCCGGGCGGCTACCGCGAGCTCTCCGGCCGTGAGGTCGAGGTGCTGCGACTGGTCGCGGAGGGCCAGTCCAACAAGGCCATCGGCGTCTCGATGGGCCTGTCGGCGCTGACCGTCAAGAGCCACCTCGCCCGCATCGCCCGCAAGCTCGGCACGGGCGACCGCGCCGGCATGGTCGCGGTGGCCCTGCGGACCGGCATCATCCACTGACCCGCCCTCCCCCGCACTCTCTCCCGCGCTCCCTTCCGCGCTCCCCCGCCCCCTCCTTCCCCCCTCCTTCACCCCGACTTCACCGAGCTGACTGGTTTACGACCCTCTGACGCCCGTCGACGGAACGTTCCGTCGGCGGGCGCCGTCCATACACAGATACCCTTGACAGGTGACCGACGCCCAAGAAACCGCAGCAGCCAGCTCACTGCGAACCACCGGAGGCGCCCCTCCGGACGATGGCGGATCCACTGCTTCCGGGGCGCCGACACCTCTGCTGGAACCGCGCGAGGGCATTCCTCCCGTGATCGTCGACGAAACGACGCTCGCCGAGGTGATCGCCGCCTTCGCCGCCGGCTCCGGTCCCGTCGCCGTCGACGCCGAGCGGGCCTCCGGTTACCGCTACGGACAGCGCGCCTATCTGGTGCAGCTACGTCGCGAGGGCGCCGGCAGCGCGTTGATCGACCCCGTGGCCTGCCCCGACCTCTCCGCGCTCGGCGAGGCCCTCTCCGACGTCGAGTGGGTGCTGCACGCGGCCACCCAGGATCTGCCGTGTCTGCGCGAGATAGGCATGGTGCCGACGCGGCTGTTCGACACCGAGCTGGCCGGACGGCTCGCCGGATTCCCGCGGGTCGGCCTCGGCGCGATGGTCGAAGGCGTGCTGGGCTTCGTCCTCGAGAAGGGCCACTCCGCGGTCGACTGGTCGACGAGGCCGCTGCCCGAGCCGTGGCTGCGGTACGCGGCCCTCGACGTCGAGCTCCTGGTCGACCTGCGCGACGCGCTGGAGAAGGAGCTGGACCGGCAGGGCAAGCTGGAGTGGGCCCACCAGGAGTTCGACGCGATCGCGTCCGCCCCGCCGCCCGAGCCCCGCAAGGACCCCTGGCGCCGCACGTCCGGCATGCACAAGGTGCGCCGGCGGCGGCAGTTGGGCGTCGTGCGGGAGCTGTGGCAGACCCGGGACAAGATCGCGCAGCGGCGGGACGTGTCGCCGGGCAAGGTGCTGTCGGACGCGGCCATCGTGGAGGCCGCGCTCGCCCTTCCGGTGAACGTGCAGGCGCTGGCCGCGCTGACCGGGTTCGGGCACCGGACGGGACGACGGCAGCTCGAGCAGTGGCAGGCGGCGGTCGACCGGGCGAAGGCGCTCAGCGAGTCCCAACTGCCGCAGCCGGGGCAGCAGGTGACGGGGCCTCCGCCGCCGCGGGCCTGGGCCGACAAGGATCCGGCGGCGGCCGCGCGGCTCAGTGCGGCGCGGTCGGCCGTCTCGGCGCTGGCCGAGGAGCTGAACATGCCGCAGGAGAACCTCATCGCTCCGGACTCGGTGCGCAGGGTGTGCTGGGAGCCTCCGGCGGTCGACCAGGAAGCCGTTGCCGGTGCGCTTGTCGCGTACGGAGCGCGGGCCTGGCAGGTGGAGCAGGTCGCGCCCGTGTTGGTCGCGGCGCTGTCCGAGAAGGATGCCTAGCCGCCGTAGGGCCTTCCGTCGTACGGCGGCTGCGGGTCGTCTGCCGTTTCTCAAGGACCCTCACCTCGTCGCTCCTCTCATGAAGCCGTTGTAGATGTATTTCTGGAGGGCCAGGAAGACGATCAGTGTCGGCAGGATGACCAGGACCGCTCCTGCCGAGATCGTTTCCCAGTGGGCGGCGTAGGGGCCCTTGAAGCGGAACAGGGACGTCGAGATCACGCCAAGATCTTGTGACGGCATGTAGAGGAACGGGATGTAGAAGTCGTTGTAGACGGCGATCCCCTTCACGATCACGACCGTCGCGATCGCGGGTTTCAGCAACGGGAAGATGATCTTCCGGTAGATCGTGAAGGCGTTGGCGCCGTCGAGCCGGGCGGCCTCGTCCAGGGAGATCGGGATCGAGCGCACGAACTGCAGGAAGATGTAGATCGAGACGATGTCCGTGCCCATGTAGAGGGCGATCGGCGCCCACCGGGTGTCGAACATGCCGAGGCTGTGGACGATCTGGAAGGTGGCCACCTGGGTGGTCACCCCGGGGACCAGCGCGGCGACCAGGAACAGGGCGATCACCAGTTTCCGGAAGCGGAAGGTGAACCGGTCGATCGCGTACGCGGTCATCGAGCCGATCAGGACCGTTCCGCCGACGGAGACGACGAGGATGAAGGCGGTGTTCCCGAACGCCCTGAGCATGCCGCCGTCCTGGAACGCCGTCACGTAGTTGTGGAAGTTCAGCAGGTCGTGCGGGAGCGTGAGCGCTCCGCCGCCGTTCGCCGTCTCGTTCTCGGTCTTCAGGGACGTCAGGAGGACGACGCCCAGCGGGAGCAGGACGATCAGCGTCGCGGCGATCAGCGACAGGTACACGAGGGCGCGGGCCACGGCTCGGCGTGTCATACAAGATCCACCCTGTCGTCCGGGACGAGGCGTCGCTGCACCCAGGTGACCAGCAGGATGATCAGCAGCAGCACGACGGCCGCCGCCGAGGCGAGCCCCGTCTTGTTGAACTGGAAGGCCAGCTTCACGGTCTGGATCACGAAGGTCTCGGTGCCGGTCGCCCCGCCGGTCATGATGTACGGGATCTCGAAGGCCGAGAGGGAGCCGGAGACGGACAGGATCACCGTCAGGGTCAGCACCGGCTTGATGCCGGGCAGGATGATGTAGCGGAACTGGTGCCAGCGGCCGGCGCCGTCCAGTTCGGCCGCCTCGTACAGCTCCCCCGGGATGGACTGGATCGCGCCGAGGAACAGGACGAAGTTCATGCCGAGGTAGCGCCAGATCGAGACGCCGGCCAGGGAGACGTTCGCCGAGGTGGGGGTACCCAGCCAGGCGTGGTCGGTGTGGTAGCCGAAGAGGCCGAGGACCGTGTCGAAGGTGCCGCGGTCCTGGAAGAAGTAGAGGAAGACGAAACCGATCGCCACGCCGTTGACCAGGGACGGGAAGAAGAGCACGCCCTTGAAGAAGTTCCGGAAACGGATGTTGAAGCTCAGGATCGTCGCGAAGTAGAGCGCGGCGACGATCTGGATCACCGAGGCGGCCAGGTAGTAGCCGCTCACCCAGAAGACCTGGAAGAGGTCCTCCCTGGTGAAGATCTCCGTGTAGTTCCCGGCGCCCGTGTAGTGCAGCTCGGGGCTCACGCCGTCCCAGTCGGTGAAGCTGTAGGCCACCATGTTGGCGATCGGCGCGTAGGTGAAGGTGATCAGCAGGGCGAGCGGGGCGAGCAGGAACAGCCAGGGGGTCAGCAGCCGCCAGGCCTTGTGGGTGCTGCGGGCGGGGGTGCCGCGGGCGGGGGTGTGCGGGTGAGTGCGGGGGCGGGCGTGCAGGGGAGTGTGTGTCATCAGTCGCCCACGTTCGCTTGCGCCCCGGTCCACTTCTTGGTGAGGCCGCCGAGGAAGTCGTCCAGGCTGCCCTTCTTGGCGCCGCGTGCGAGGTCGACCAGGTCCTGGCGGTACTCGGGCTTGTAGATGCCGACCTCGGACTCGTCGTCGATCAGCTTGACCTTCGCACCCGCCGCGTCGTCCAGCTCGATGAGTCTGACGCCCGCCGTCTCGTACGGCTTCAGCACCTCGGGCATCGCCGCGTCCTTGAGCGGGGAGATCGCCAGGTTGTCCTTGTCGTAGCCGGACTTGTCGGTGAACCAGTCGATCCAGGCGCGGGCCGCCTCCTTGTGCGGGGAGTGGACGTTGACGGCCTGGTTGTAGTCGGGGCCGACGGTCGCGCAGTACGCGCCGTCCGTCTGGGCGGGGAACGGCATGAAGCCGATGTCGTCCGGGTTCACGCCGGCCTTCTTCGCGGCGTCCTGGAACTGGATGATCGCCCAGGTGCCGAGCCACTGGGTGGCGATCTCGCCCTTGGCCGTGCGGGGCTTGGACTCCTCCCAGTTGCTGGTCGTCGGGTCCTTCTCGGCGAGACCCTGCTTGACGATGTCGTACAGCAGCGTGTCCCCGACGCGCAGGTCGGAGCCCGCGGCCCAGGGGTCGCCCGCGGCGAGTTTCGTGGTGGCCTGCGGGTCGCAGTGGACCGAGCCGTCGACGTACGTCCACGAGGTCAGCGGCCACTGCGCGGCGAAGTTGGTGTAGTAGGGGACCGCGTCGGTCTTCGCCTTGATCGCCTTCAGGTCGGTGAGGAACTCGGCCGGGGTGGTGGGCCATTGGGTGACCCCGGCCTCCTTCCAGACCCGCTTGTTGTAGACGAAGCCGGGCATCACGCCGACCGGGCTCTGGCCGTAGACCTTGCCGCCGACGGTGGTGAACTCGGTGAACCGGTATTTCTTGCTGCGTTCGGCGGCGGTGCCGAGGGAGGCGAAGAACTTCGGGTAGTCGTCCTTCTTGATGACAGCGGGGATCAGCAGGACGTCGCCGTAGTCGTCCGTGTTCATCCGGATCTTGATCTCGGACTCGTAGTTGGTGAGGGCCTGGAACTCCACTTTGACCTTGGGATAGGTCTTGTTGAACTCGGCGGCGTACTTCTTCATCGTGCCGTCCTGCACGAGGTCGGTCCGCACGGTGAGGACCGTGATGGTGCCGCTGACCTTCGCCGGGTCGGCGGGCGCCTCGGCGTCCGCGCCCTTCGTGCTGGCTCCGGTGCCGGTGCAGCCCGGGAGCAGCAGGGCGGCTCCCGCGACCGTGGCGAGGACCTGGACTGTACGGCGGTTCGTGTGCCGGTTCAGCTGCCGGTTCATGTGCATCACTTCCGTTCTCCGGACGTTCTCGGGACGTTCTCGGACGGACGCGCACCTGCGGGTCGATCGGACACGAGCGGGTTGGCTGATTCGGCACTCTGACAGCGCTTTCCTCAACCGGTAAAGTCCCATTCCCGCCAACGATGAATAAATGGCGCTCAGTTATGGGCTTGACCGGTTTAGGGAGTGCGCATGCTGGAGGCCTCACCGCTCGACGACGGATGGCAACTGCGGCACGAGGGAAAGGCGCTCCCGGCCGTGGTGCCGGGCTGTGTGCACACCGATCTGCTCGCCGCCGGGGTGATCCCGGACCCGTTCCTCGGCACGGGTGAGACCGAGGTCGCGTGGGTGGGGCGGCGCGAGTGGACGTACGAGACGGAGCTGCCGGCCGCGGCGTCCGGGCATGAGCAGACCGACCTGGTCTTCGACGGACTCGACACGGTCGCGGAGATCACGCTGGGCGGTCAACTCCTGGGCCGGGTGCGGAACATGCACCGCTCGTACCGCTTCGACGTGACGGGGCTGGGCGGGCCGCTGGCCGTCCGGTTCGTCTCGGCCTACGCCGAGGCGGAGGCCGTGCGCGGGAAGGTCGGCGACCGCCCGGCCGCCTACGCCGAGCCGTACCAGTACGTGCGCAAGATGGCCTGCTCGTTCGGCTGGGACTGGGGGCCGACCCTGGTGACGGCCGGGATCTGGCGGCCGGTGCGGGTGGAGCGCTGGTCGACGGCCCGGCTGGCGCGGGTGCGCCCGCTGGTCACCGTCGAACAGGGCGTCGGGGTCGTCGAGTTGCGGGTGGACGTGGAGCGCACCCGGGTGGAGGCCGGGCTCACCCTGGAGGCCCGGGTGGGGGGCGTGCGGGCGCGGGCCGAGGTGACGGGGTCGAGCGGCGTCGTACGGGTGGAGGTGCCGGACGCGGAGCTGTGGTGGCCGCGCGGGTACGGCGAACAGCCGTTGTACGACGTCGAGTTGACGTTGCATCACGGGAGCGCGCCGCTCGACGTCTGGCGGCGGCGCGTCGGTTTCCGCAGCGTCGAACTGGACACCTCCGCCGATGCGCACGGGACCGGGTTCACCCTGGTCGTCAACGGGGAGCGGCTCTTCGCGCGGGGGGTCAACTGGATCCCGGACGACGTGTTTCCGTCCCGGGTGAGCCGGGAGCGCTACCGCACGCGGCTCGGGCAGGCGGCCGGCGCCGGGGTCGACCTGGTCCGGGTCTGGGGCGGCGGGATCTACGAGAGCGAGGACTTCTACGACGCCTGCGACGAGCTGGGTCTGCTGGTGTGGCAGGACTTTCCGTTCGCGTGCGCGGCCTACCCGGAGGAGCAGCCGCTGCGCGGCGAGGTGGAGGCGGAGGCCCGCGAGAACGTCGTACGGCTGATGCCGCATCCGTCGCTCGTGCTGTGGAACGGGAACAACGAGAACCTGTGGGGGTTCCGGGACTGGGGGTGGGCGGAGCAGCTCGGCGGGGACTCCTGGGGCGAGGGGTACTACCTGGGCGTACTGCCGCGTGTGGTGGGCGAGTTGGATCCGACGCGGCCGTACACGGCGGGGAGTCCGTGGTCGGGTTCGTGGGAGCACCATCCGAACGATCCGGCGCACGGGACGCACCACTCGTGGGAGGTGTGGAACCGGCAGGACTACGCGGAGTACCGGAGCGAAGTGCCGCGGTTCGTCGCCGAGTTCGGGTGGCAGGCGCCGCCCGCGCACGCGACGCTGCGGCGGGCGCTGCCGGGTGAGGAGCTCGCGGCGGACTCCCCCGGCATGCTGCACCACCAGAAGGCGGAGGACGGCAACGGCAAGCTGGAGCGCGGGCTCGCCCGCCACTTCGCCGTGCCCGAGGGGGACTTCGACCGGTGGCACTACCTCACGCAGGTCAACCAGGCGCGGGCGGTGGCGACGGGGATCGAGCACTGGCGGTCGCACTGGCCGGTGTGCGCGGGCACGATCGTCTGGCAGCTCAACGACTGCTGGCCGGTGACGTCCTGGGCGGCGATCGACGGGGACGGGCGGGAGAAGCCGCTGTACCACGAGCTGCGCCGGCTGTACGCGGACCGGCTGCTCACACTCCAAGTGCGTGGCGACGGGCTGGTGTTGGCGGCCGTCAACCAGTCCGCCGAGCAGTGGACGGGGACCGTGTCGTTGCGGCGGGTGTCCGTGTCGGGGGAGGTGGTCGGCGCGGCGAGCGTGGAACTGGCCGTCGGCGCGCGGGCGGTGGGTGAGGTGCGGGTGCCGGTGGAGCTGGCGCCGGCCGGGGCGAAGGAGCTTCTCGTGGCGGACGTGGACAGGCTGCGGGCCGTGCACTTTCCGGTGCCGGATCGTGAAGTCCCGTATCCGCAGCCCGAGTTCGAGGTGAGTGTGGCGCCGGGGGCCGTCACGGTCACGGCCCGCACCCTGGTCCGGGACCTGCTGTTGCAGGCCGACCGGCTGGATCCGGGGGCGCGCGCCGACCGGGGGCTGGTGACGTTGCTGCCCGGGGAGCGGGTGACCATCCACGTCGTGGGCTGGGAGACTCCGGACGCCGCCGCCGCCCGGGCCGCGCTGTACTGCCAGGAGCCCGCTCGATGACAGCGTCCCCGTCGCCTCGCGTCACCATCAAGGACGTCGCCGCGCGCGCCGGAGTGTCCAAGGGCGCCGTGTCGCTGGCCTTCAACCGCAAGCCGGGGCTGTCGGAGGCGACCCGGGACCGGATCTTCGCGGCGGCGCGGGAGCTGGGCTGGGAGCCGAACCTCACGGCCCGGTCGCTGTCCAGCTCCCGGGTGGACGTGGTGGGGCTCGCGATCTGCCGGCCGGCCCGGATGCTGGGCCTGGAGCCGTTCTACATGGAGTTCGTCTCCGGGGTGGAGAGCGTGCTGACCGAGCACTCCTGCTCGCTGCTGCTGCGGCTGGTGCGCAGCGTCGAGGAGGAGGTCGGGCTGCACGAGTCGTGGTGGCGGGGCCGGCAGATCGGCGGGTCGATCCTGGTGGACTTCCGGGCCGACGATCCCCGGGTGGCGGCGGCCGAGCGGCTCGGGATACCGGTGGTCGCGGTCGGGCATCCGTCGCTGACCGGGAACCTGACGTCCGTGTGGACCGACGACGCGACGGCGGTGACGGAGGCGGTGCGGTATCTGGCGGCGCTCGGGCACCGGCGGGTCGCGCGGGTCGGGGGCGCGGCGGCGCTCGGGCACACGACGATCCGGACGGCGGCCTTCGACGCGGCGGCGCGGAGCCTGGGGCTGGCCGGGGCGTGGCAGGTCGCCACGGACTACTCCGGGGAGGCGGGGGCGCGGGCGACCCGGTCGATGCTGACCGCCGCTCCGCCGGACCGGCCGACGGCGATCGTCTACGACAACGACATCATGGCGGTGGCCGGGCTGGCGGTGGCGGCCGAGATGGGACTCGGCGTGCCGGGGGACGTCTCGCTGCTCGCCTGGGACGACTCGCAGTTGTGCCGGCTCACCCATCCGACGCTCTCCGCGATGAGCCATGACGTGCACGGATTCGGCGCGGAGGCGGCCCGGACGCTGTTCGGGGTGATCACGGGGGCGGGTCCGGGATCGCACCCCGTGCCCACGCCGGTGCTGACGCCGAGAGGGTCGACCGCACCGCCCCGAGGGTGAGCTCGAACGGGACTGCGGGCGGGATGGCTTACGTTTCCCGGGTGTGACCTTCGCCGCTTGGCCCTCCCGGACTGGGCAGCCACGTTACCCACAAGTAGCATGGGTTATGAGCGCGCGCTCAGCGCTTGTGAGTCGCAGCAGTGCCACCCCGCACCTGGAGGAGAGCCATCGTGCCTCGTACCGTCAGGGACGTCGTCTTCGTAGACGGCGTCCGTACCCCGTTCGGCAAGGCGGGCCCGAAGGGCATCTACCACGAGACCCGGGCCGACGACCTCGTCGTGAAGGCGATCCGGGAGCTGCTGCGCCGCAACCCCGGTCTCGACCCCGCGAAGATCGACGAGGTCGCCATCGCCGCGACCACGCAGATCGGCGACCAGGGCCTGACCATCGGCCGCACCGCCGGCATCCTCGCGGGTCTGCCGACCTCGGTGCCCGGTTACTCGATCGACCGCATGTGCGCGGGCGCCCTGACCGCGGTCACCTCGGTCGCCGGCTCCGTCGCCTTCGGCGCGTACGACATCGCCATCGCCGGCGGTGTCGAGCACATGGGCCGCCACCCGATGGGCGAGGGCGTGGACCCCAACCCGCGCTTCGTCAGCGAGAAGCTGGTCGACGAGTCCGCCCTGTTCATGGGCATGACGGCGGAGAACCTGCACGACCGCTACCCGCACATCACCAAGCAGCGCGCCGACGAGTACGCCGTGCGCTCCCAGGAGAAGGCCGCCAAGGCGTACGCCAACGGCAAGATCCAGGCCGACCTGGTGCCGATCTCGGTCCGCCGCACCAACCCGGAGGCCGGTGAGACGGGCTGGGGCCTGGTCACCGCCGACGAGCCGATGCGTCCGGGCACCACCCTGGAGAACCTCTCCGGGCTGAAGACCCCGTTCCGCGTCCACGGCCGGGTCACCGCCGGTAACGCGGCCGGTCTGAACGACGGTGCGACCGCTTCCCTCATCGCGTCCGAGGACTTCGCGCGCGAGCACGGCCTGCCGGTGAAGATGCGCCTCGTCGCGTACTCCTTCGCGGGCGTCGAGCCGGAGGTCATGGGCTACGGCCCGATCCCGGCCACGGAGAAGGCCCTCGCGCAGGCGGGTCTGTCCATCTCCGACATCGGTCTCTTCGAGGTCAACGAGGCGTTCGCCGTCCAGGTCCTGGCCTTCCTCGACCACTACGGCATCGCGGACGACGACGAGCGCGTCAACCAGTACGGCGGCGCGATCGCCTTCGGCCACCCGCTGGCCTCCTCCGGCGTCCGGCTGATGACGCAGCTGGCCCGCCAGTTCGAGGAGCAGCCGAACGTCCGCTACGGCCTGACCACCATGTGCGTCGGCTTCGGCATGGGCGCGACGGTCATCTGGGAGAACCCGCACTTCGACGGAGGCGACAAGTGAGCACCACCGAACTCCTGAAGCGCGCGGCCGAGTTGTTCCCCGGCGAGGTCGTCACGCAGGCGCACGTACGCCACCTGGACCTGCCGTCCGGCGCGGGGCGCTTCGCCCTGATCACGCTGGACAACGGGCTGGACCACACCAAGCCGACCACCTTCGGGCCGCAGTCCCTCGCGAACCTCGACGTCGCGATCGACCAGGTCGAGAAGGAGGCCAAGGCCGGCGAGATCGTCGGTGTCGGCGTCACCGGCAAGCCGTTCATCTTCGCGGTCGGCGCGGACCTCAAGGGCGTCGAGCTCCTCAAGGAGCACGCCGACGCGCTCGCCATCGGCAAGGGCGGCCACGAGGTCTTCAAGCGGCTGTCGGGCCTCGCGGTCCCGACCTTCGCGTACTACAACGGCGCGGCGATGGGCGGCGGCGTCGAGGTCGGTCTGCACTGCGCGTACCGCACCGTCTCGAAGGCGATTCCCGCGTTCTCCCTCCCCGAGGTCTTCCTCGGTCTGGTCCCCGGCTGGGGCGGCTGCGCGCTGCTGCCGAACCTGATCGGCGCCGACAAGGCCGTCTCGGTGATCATCGAGAACAGCCTCAACCAGAACAAGCAGCTCAAGGGCCAGCAGGTCTTCGACCTGGGGATCGCCGACGCGCTCTTCGAGGGCGTCGACTTCCTGGAGCAGTCGCTGATCTGGACGGCGAACGTCCTCAAGGGCGACGTCGAGGTCGAGCGTCCGGTGATCGACCGCGGCGCCGCCTGGGACCAGGCCGTCGCGCGCGGCCGGTCCGTCGCGGACGGCAAGGTGCACGGGGCGGCCCCGGCCGCGTACCGCGCGCTGGACATCATCGCCGCCGCGAAGAACGGCGACCTGCAGCAGGGCTACGACGCCGAGGACGTCGCCCTCGCCGACCTGATCATGGGTGGCGAACTGCGCTCCGGCATCTACGCGTTCAACCTGGTGCAGAAGCGCGGCAAGCGCCCGGCGGGCGCCCCGGACAAGAACCTGGCCCGCCCGGTCACCAAGGTCGGCGTCGTGGGCGCGGGCCTGATGGCCTCGCAGCTCGCGCTGCTCTTCCTGCGCCGCCTGGAGGTCCCGGTCGTCCTCACGGACATCGACCAGGAGCGCGTCGACAAGGGTGTGGGCTACGTCCACGCCGAGATCGAGAAGCTGCTGGGCAAGGGCCGGATCAACCAGGACAAGGCCAACCGCCTGACGGCCCTGGTGAGCGGTGTCCTGGACAAGGCCGAGGGCTTCGCGGACGCGGACTTCATCATCGAGGCCGTGTTCGAGGAGATCGGCGTCAAGCAGCAGGTGTTCGCGGAGGTCGAGGCGGTCGCCCCGGCGCACGCGATCCTCGCGACCAACACCTCGTCGCTCTCGATCACCGAGATGGCGTCGAAGCTGAAGAACCCCGAGCGGGTCGTGGGCTTCCACTTCTTCAACCCGGTCGCGATCCTGCCGCTGCTGGAGATCGTCCGCGGCGAGCAGACCGACGACGCGTCGCTGGCCACCGCGTTCGCCGTCGCCAAGAAGCTGAAGAAGACCGCGGTCCTGGTGAAGGACGCCCCGGCGTTCGTCGTGAACCGCGTCCTGACCCGCTTCATGGGCGAGGTGCAGAACGTCATCGACGAGGGCACCTCGGTCGAGGTGGCGGAGAAGGCGGTGGAGCCGCTGGGCCTGCCGATGTCCCCGCTGGTCCTGCTGGAGCTGGTCGGTCCGGCGATCGGTCTGCACGTCTCGGAGACCCTCCACCGGGCGTTCCCGGACCGCTTCACGGTCTCCGCGAACCTCGCGGCCGTCGTCAAGGCGGGCAAGCGCGGCTTCTACGTCTACTCCGCCGAGAACGGCTTCAAGCCGGAGCTGGACCCCGAGGTCGCCGCGCTGCTGAAGCAGGGCGACACCGCCCTGACGGAGGAGCAGGTGCGGGCGCGCGTCCTGGACGCGGTGGCGCAGGAGATCGGGCTCATGCTCGACGAGGGCGTCGTCGCCGAGGCCCAGGACATCGACCTGTGCCTGATCACGGGCGCCGGCTGGCCCTTCCACCTGGGCGGCATCACCCCGTACCTGGACCGCGAGGGCGTCTCCGACCGCGTGAACGGCAAGAAGTTCCTGGCGCCGGGCGTGGCGTCGGTCCCGGCGTAACCGCCGTAACCGCTTGTACGGAGGGCCTCCGCCACTCGGCGGGGGCCCTCTGCCGTTGCTCTGCCGGTCGCTCTGCCGTCGCTGCGAGATGAGCGCGACGGGGGCCGCCCGTGCGACCCTGGGAGCCATGGACGGCTCCCCTGACGACACCGCCGCGTTGCTCGTGATCGTCGACGGCGCGAACGTCGTCGGGTCGGTGCCCGACGGGTGGTGGCGGGATCGGCGGGGGGCCGCCGAGCGGCTGCGGGACCGGCTGGCCGTGGACGGGCTGCCGGGGCACTCCGGGACCGTGGAGATCGTCCTCGTCGTCGAGGGCGCGGCCCGCGGGGTGGAGGCGGTGCCCGGCGTACGGGTGGAGGCGGCGCCCGGCAGCGGGGACGACCGGATCGTCGAACTGGTCGCCGGCGCCGGCGGGCGCCCCCGTCTGGTCGTCACGGCCGACCGCGAGCTGCGCCGCCGGGTGACGGAACTCGGCGCGGACGTCACGGGCCCGCGCTCGGTACGCGGCTGAGCATCTCCCCCGCGTCCCCCTACGCCGGAGGGGTCTGCCCCGCCGCCTGCTGCTCCCGTCCTAGTCGGCTGTGGGAGCGGCCGTAGAGGAAGTAGACGGCGGCGCCGACGGCCATCCAGATGCCGAACCGCAGCCAGGTCTCGGCGGGCAGGTTCAGCATCAGCCACAGCGAGGCCAGCACCGACACGATCGGCAGGGCCGGCACCCACGGGGTACGGAACGAACGGGGCAGGTCGGGGCGGGAGTTGCGGAGGATGATGACGCCGATCGCGACCACGATGAACGCGAACAGCGTGCCGATGTTGACCAGTTCGGCGAGTTCGCTGAGGCTGGTGAAGCCGGCCAGGATCGCGATGATCACGCCGAGCAGGATGGTCGGCCGGTGCGGGGTCCTGAACCGCGGGTGGACGTGGGAGAAGAAGCGCGGCAGGAGTCCGTCGCGGCTCATCGCGAAGAAGACCCGGGTCTGGCCGAGCAGCAGGATCATGCAGACCGTCGTCAGGCCGACGGCGGCGCCGAAGCTGATGAAGCCGGCGAACCAGGGGTGCCCGGTGGCCTTGAAGGCGTCGGCGAGCGGGGCGTCCACGGACAGTTCGCGGTAGTTCTGCATACCGGTCACGACGATCGACACGGCGACGTACAGCGTCGTACAGATGATGAGGGAGCCGATGATGCCGCGCGGCATGTCCCGCTGCGGGTTGCGGGTCTCCTCGGCGGCGGTGGCGACGACGTCGAAGCCGATGAACGCGAAGAAGACGACCGACGCGGCGGTGAAGATGCCCATCACACCGAAGTTGGACGGCGCCCAGCCGAACATCAGCTGGATCAGCGGGGCGTGCAGCCCGTCGCCCGCCGGCACCTCCTGCGCCTTGGGGACGAACGGGTCGTAGTTGTCGCCGTTGATGAAGAAGGCGCCCGCGACGATCACGGTCAGGACGACGGTCACCTTGATGGCGACGACGACGGAGGTCACCCGCGCGGAGAGCTTCGTGCCGACCACGAGGATGGCGGTGAGGACCAGGACCAGGGCGGCGGCGAGGATGTCGAAGCCGAAGCCGTCGGCGCCCTCCCGCCCGCTCAGCGCCGCCGGCAGATGCCAGCCCGCGTTGTCCAGCAGCGAGGCGACGTACCCGGACCAGCCGACGGCGACCACCGCCGTGCCGAGCGCGAACTCCAGGACCAGGTCCCAGCCGATGATCCAGGCGGGCAGCTCGCCGAGGGAGGCGTACGCGAAGGTGTACGCGGAGCCCGCCACCGGGACGGTGGAGGCGAACTCGGCGTAGCAGAGCGCGGCGAGCGCGCAGACGACCCCGGCCACCACGAAGGCCAGGGCGACGGCGGGACCGGCGTTGTTCTTGGCGACGGTGCCGGTGAGGACGAAGATGCCGGTGCCGATGATGACGCCGACGCCGAAGACGGTCAGATCGAGCGCGGTCAGGGATTTCCTGAGCGCGTGCTCGGGTTCCTCGGTGTCGAGGATGGACTGCTCGACCTTCTTCGTCCGGAAGAGGGTGCTGCTCACGGGTTTACCTCCCACGCTGTGTCGTCCTCGACATGATCGAGAGGGGGCGTGGTACGTATGCCCCGGCGCGAGCGGATTCACGCAAATGGGCCGGGTACACCACCCTTGACGGTGGTGAACCCGGCCCGTTCGCAGCAGTCGGGCGGGTCGGTCGCGGCGGGTCAGTCGCGCACGGGCTCGATCGAGTCGACTTCGGCGGCCGTGCTGCCGTACCTTCCGTCGAGCTTGGAGACGAGGCCGGTGACCTGGCGGGCGATGTCGGGGGCGGTGAGCCCGATCTCCGTCATGACCTCGGCGCGGGAGGCGTGGTCGAGGAAGCGCGGCGGGATGCCGAAGTCGCGCAGCGGGACGTCGACGCCCGCGTCGCGCAGGGCCTGGGCGATCGCCGAACCGACGCCGCCGACACGGGAGTTGTCCTCGACGGTGACGACGACGCGGTGCCGGTCGGCGAGGGGCGCCATGGCCTCGTCGACGGGCTTGACCCAGCGCGGGTCGACGACCGTGGTGGTGATGCCCTGCCGGTCGAGGAGGGTCGCGATCTCCAGGCACATCGGGGCGAGGGCGCCCACGGAGACCAGCAGCACGTCCGGGGTGTCGGTGCCGGCCTCGCGCAGCACGTCCATGCCGCCGACGCGTCCCACGGCCGGTACGGCGGGGCCGACGGCGCCCTTGGAGAAGCGGACGACGGTCGGCGCGTCCTCGACCGCGACGGCCTCGCGGAGCTGGGCGCGGACCTGGTCGGCGTCGCGCGGGGCCGCGAGCCTCAGGCCCGGGACGACCTGGAGGATCGACATGTCCCACATGCCGTTGTGCGAGGCGCCGTCGGTGCCGGTGACACCGGCCCGGTCCAGGACGAACGTCACACCGCACTTGTGCAGGGCGACGTCCATGAGCACCTGGTCGAAGGCGCGGTTGAGGAAGGTGGCGTACACCGCGAACACCGGATGCAGCCCGCCGGTGGCCAGGCCGGCGGCGGAGACGGCGGCGTGCTGCTCGGCGATGCCGACGTCGTAGATGCGGTTGGGGAAGGCGTCCGCGAACTTCTTCAGGCCGACCGGCTGGAGCATCGCCGCCGTGATCGCGACGATGTCCTCGCGCTCCTTGCCGAGCGCGACCATCTCGTCGCCGAAGACGGACGTCCAGTCGGCGCCCGAGGCCTTGACCGGCAGACCGGTGTCGGGGTGGATGGGGCCGATGCCGTGGAAGCGGTCCGCCTCGTCCTGGAGGGCGGGCTGGTAGCCGCGGCCCTTCTCGGTGAGGCAGTGCACGATCACCGGGCCGCCGAAGCGCTTGGCGCGGGCGAGGGCGGACTCCAGGGCCTCGATGTCGTGGCCGTCGATCGGGCCGACGTACTTCAGGCCGAGGTCCTCGAACATGCCCTGCGGGGCGATGAAGTCCTTCAGGCCCTTCTTCGCGCCGTGCAGGGTCTCGTAGAGCGGCCTGCCGACGACGGGCGTGCGCTCGAGCAGGTCCTTGCCCCGGGCGAGGAAACGCTCGTAGCCGTCCGTCGTGCGGAGGGTGGCGAGGTGGTTGGCGAGGCCGCCGATGGTCGGCGCGTACGAGCGCTCGTTGTCGTTGACGACGATCACCAGCGGGCGGTCCCCGTCGGCGATGTTGTTCAGCGCCTCCCAGGCCATGCCGCCGGTGAGCGCCCCGTCGCCGATGACTGCGACCACGTGGTCGTCGCGTTTCAGGATCTGGTTGGCCTTCGCGAGGCCGTCGGCCCAGCCGAGGACGGTGGAGGCGTGGCTGTTCTCGATGACGTCGTGCTCGGACTCCCCCTGCGAGGGGTAGCCGGAGAGGCCGCCCTTCATCTTCAGCCGCGAGAAGTCCTGCCGGCCCGTGAGCAGCTTGTGCACGTAGGACTGGTGGCCCGTGTCCCACAGCACCTTGTCCTTGGGGGACTCGAAGACCCGGTGCAGGGCGATGGTGAGCTCGACCACGCCGAGGTTGGGGCCGAGGTGGCCGCCGGTCTTGGACACGGCGTCGACGAGGAAGGTCCGGATCTCCTCGGCCAGCTGGTCGAGCTCCTCCGGGCTGAGCCGGTCCAGATCGCGCGGTCCCCTGATGCGGGTCAGCAGCGGCACCCGTGCCTCCTTGCAGTAAGAGCTGATCGAGCTGTTGCCGGGCTCGTCGAGTCTAATGTTCCGCCCGGGCGGACGGACTCCGGCCCATGCGTCATAGGTCACGCGAACGGCCGTACCCACAACGGGCCCTTCCTATGACACGACTGCGGCTCGGCAAACGTGGGAACGACTGTGCCCGGCATCCGTTCGGATACCGGGCACATCGGGTCGCCTGACGGACCAGCAGCTGTCCTAGCCGCGACCGGCGGCCTTCTGGCTCTTGCGGGAGACGGAGTCGATGACGACCGCGCCGAGGAGCACACCACCGGTGATCATGTACTGGATCGAGGTGTTCATGTTCAGCAGGTCGAGACCGGTCTGGATGGACTGGATGACCAGCATGCCCAGGAGGGCGGACCAGACGGTGCCGCGGCCGCCGAAGAGGCTGGTGCCGCCGATGACGGCCGCCGCGATGGCGAGCATCAGCGTGTTGCCGGCGCCGGCGCTCAGCGACGCGCCCGCGGTCTGACCGGCGAAGAACATGCCGCCGACCGCCGCGAAGCCGCCGGAGATGGCGAACACGGTGATGCGGATCATCGGCACGTTGATACCGGCGCGGCGGGCGGCCTCGATGCCGCCGCCGACCGCGAACACCTTGCGGCCGTAGCGCGTACGGCGCAGCACGAAGTCCACGATCACCAGCGCCGCGAGGAAGATCACGAGCGCGTTGGAGACACCGGACGCGTTGTTCAGCACGGCGGCCGACACGAACGCCGCGAGGGCCAGCAGGCCGACGCGCAGCAGGATCTCGCTGGTCGCACGGAACGGCACGCCCGCCGCCCGGCGGCGGCGCTGCTCACCGAAGTTGCCGACCGCGGACAGCACGACGGCGAGACCGGCCAGGATGTACGCGCCGATGATGGCCTGGTCCATGAAGAAGGAGTTCTGGCCGAGCAGGTGGATCGGGCCGGAGTCCGACGGCAGGTTGATCGTGCCGCTGGAGCCCAGCAGCCACAGCATCAGACCGTTCCAGCCGAGGAAGCCGGCCAGGGTCACCACGAAGGCCGGTACGCCGATCCTCGCGAAGAACCATCCTTGCAGGGCGCCGACCCCGACGCCGGTGACGACCGCCAGGAGCAGCGCGAGCCATGGGCCCACGCCGTGGTCCGTCACGAACACGGCGAACAGCGCGGACGCCAGACCGCTGACGGAACCGACCGACAGGTCGATCTCGCCGAGCAGCAGCACGAACACCAGGCCGATGGCGAGCATGCCGGTGGCCGACAGGAAGTAGCTGATGTTGGAGAGGTTGTCGGCGCTCAGGAAGCGGTCGTTCTTCAGCTGGAAGATGGTCCAGATGATGATCAGGCCGAGGACGACCGGGATCTGGCCCAGCTCACCGCCCTTGACCTTGCGCTTGAACTCGGTGACGTAGCCCTTGAGGCCCTCTTCGCGGACCAGCAGACGCGGGTCGACGACGGACACCCCGGCGGCCGTGGGGTCGTCCGCGGGCGCCACCGTCGCCTGGTCCTCGTCGAAGCCCTCGGGCTTCGGGGAGTCGCTCTTCACGGTCTTCGACGTGTCGCTCACTTTGCCGCCTCCGCGGTGCGCCCCGCACGACGGGTCACGGCGTTGTCCGTGGCACCCGTGATCGCGGCGATGATCTCTTCGTGGCTGGTGTCCTTCACGGGGAAGGAGCCGTTGTTCTTGCCCAGGCGCAGGACGGCGACGGTGTCCGCGACCGCCTTGACGTCGGCCATGTTGTGGCTGATGAGGATGACGCCGAGGTCGCGCTCGCGCAGCCGCTCGACCAGGTCGAGGACCTGCGCGGTCTGCTCGACGCCGAGAGCGGCGGTCGGCTCGTCGAGGATGACGACCTTCGGCTCGCCGATCAGCGCGCGGGCGATGGCGACGACCTGGCGCTGACCGCCGGAGAGGCTCGCGATCGGGATACGGACGCTCGGGATGCGGATGGAGAGCGTGGAGAGCAGCTCCCGCGAGTTCTTCTCCATCGTCACCTCGTCGATGACGCCGCGGTGCAGCAGCTCGCGTCCGAGGTAGAGGTTGCCGACCACGTCGAGGTTGTCGCACAGGGCGAGGTCCTGGTAGACGGTCGCGACGCCGAGTCCCTGGGCGTCGTGCGGCTTGGTGATGCTGACGGGCTTGCCCTCCCACTCGATGACGCCCTCATCGATGGGGTGGACACCCGCGATCGTCTTGACCAGGGTGGACTTTCCTGCGCCGTTGTCGCCCACCAGGGCGACCACTTCTCCGGCGTGAACCTCCAGCTCGACGTCGGTGAGCGCCTGCACCGCACCGAATCGCTTGGAGACTCCGCGCAACGCCAGCACGGGCGTAGCGGACACGTGAACCATCTCCTTCGCCGCCTGACCGGCGGGGATGCCGCGCGCAGAGAACCAGGCGCGGAGGGATGTGGGCGACGCGCGTGCACGCGACGTCGACGCACGAGGTTTACAAGATGAACATGCGCGAATCCGCTGCGCTTGGCAACGGTTCCGTCCGACGCCCGCCCCGGCAGCGGGGTGTGAAGGTGGGGCGGGCGTCGGACAGGTCTCGCGGGGCCGCGTCGGCCGGGTGCCTACTGGAGGCCTGCGGCCTTGCAGGCGGCGGCGTACTCGGGGGTGCAGATGTCCGCGACGGTGTACAGCCCGTCCTTGACGACCGTGTCCTTGATGTTGGCCTTGGTGACCGACACCGGGGTCAGCAGCTGCGAGGGCACCTTGTCGCCGGAGCCGCTGGTCAGCGTGGTGGTGGCCAGGGACTTGATGTCCTTGCCCTCCAGCAGGTTGACGGCGAGCTGGGCGGCGGTCTCGGCCTCGGGCTTGTAGGCCTTGTAGACCGTGGCGGACTGGGTGCCGGCGACGATCCGCTGGATGGCCGCGAGCTCGGCGTCCTGACCGGTCAGCGGGATGCTGCTGATCTTCGCACCCTTGAGGGTGTTGGCGATGCCACCGGCCATGCCGTCGTTGGCCGCGTAGACGCCCGCGATGTTCTTGGCGCCGAGCTGGGTGATGGCCGCGGACATCTTCTGGGCGGCGATGGTGTCCTTCCACAGGCCGGACTGCTCGTAGGCGACCGTGACCTTGCCGTCGAGGACCTGGTGCGCGCCCTTCTTGAACTGGGCGGCGTTCGGGTCGGCGTCGTCACCGTTGATCATGACGATCTTCGACGCGGGGGTCGCCTTGGCGCCGAGGGCGTCGAGCAGGGCCTGACCCTGGAGCTCGCCGACCTTGACGTTGTCGAAGGAGACGTAGGCGCTGACCGGGCCCTGAGCGAGGCGGTCGTACGCGACGACCTTGACGCCCTTGGCCACCGCGGACTGGATCGACGACTTGATCGCGGCGGAGTCCTGGGCGGAGATCACGATGACCTTCACGCCCTTGGTGACCATGTTGCTGACCTGCTGCGCCTGCTTGGCGGGGTCGGCGGCGGCGTTCGCGTACTCGAGCTTGCAGTCCGAGCAGAGCGCCTTGACCTTGGCGTCGAAGTACGGCTTGTCGAACTTCTCGTACCGCGCGGTGACGCTGTCGGGCAGCAGCAGGCCGATGGACTTGTCGCCCGAGCCGCTGCTGCCGGAGTCGCTGGCCTTGTCGTCGCCGGCCTTGCCGCACGCGGCGATCGACAACGCCATGGAGACGGCGGTGGCGCCGATCACGACTCTACGCATCGTTGCGTTCATTTGGGTTGTGCCTCCCTGACAGGGCCGCAGCGCTGCGGCCGAGGTGGCTGGAAGTCAACTCGGCCACACGTGCGACGTCAAGAAGTAAATACTTAACGAGATGGCAACGAGTCATTCGTTCTCTAAGTGAAGACAGGTGTCGCTGCATGCAGGGTGCCGTCCAAAAGGGTGGAATCGCCCATCTCGCTCAGCGCGAGAGCAAGCGCTCCCAGTACCTCCGCACGACCCCCAAGTGCCCCTGGAAGAACGGTGAGTTGACGCGCCGCACTCGGAATCGCATAGCGGCCGACGGACTCTCTTATCGGACCGAGCACCAGCTCACCGGCCTCGGCGAGATCACCGCCCAGGACCACTCGGCTCGGGTTCAGCAGGTTGCAGAGATTGGCCACTCCACTTCCGATGTGTCGGCCCACGTCGGCGATCACCCGACGGCAGCCCGGGTCTCCGTCCCTGGCCAGCCGCACGACGCCTTCCATCGTCAGGTCCGTGCCGTGGCTGGACCGGAGGAGCGGCAGCACATAGCGCGCGGCCGTGAAGGTCTCCAGGCAGCCCCGGTTTCCGCAGCGGCAGACAGGGCCGGATTCGTCAAGTGTAATATGTCCGATTTCTCCTGCCGTTCCGCCGGGCCCCCGGTAGATCTTGCCATCGATCACCAGACCGGCGCCGACACCGCTCGCGACCTTGATGTAAGCAAGATCACGAACGCCTCGGCCGCTGCCCCAGACCATCTCGCCGAGGGCGCCGAGGTTGGCGTCGTTGTCCACGTGTACAGGAACGCCGAGCCGGACTCTCATCTCCTCGGCCGGCCTGGTGCCGATCCAGCCGGGCAGGATGGCGGAGGAACCGAGCGTGCCGGACTCCAGTTCGATCGGTCCGGGTACTCCGAGACCGACTCCGGCGACCTTCGTACGGTCCACCCCGGTGGCCTCGATCAACCGGGTGACCAGTTGCTCCGCCCGGTCGAACCCCTGCGCCGCCGAGGCGTCCACATCGAGCGGCTCGGACTCCTCGGCGAGGACCTGGTGGGCCAGGTTGCCCACGGCGACACGCAGGTGAGTATGGCCGAAATCGACCCCTATGACGATGCCGGCGTCGCCGCTGAGACTGACGCTGCGGGCCCTGCGTCCACCGGCCGAGGTGGGCGTCACCTCGACCGTGCCGCCGTCCTTGAGCTCGCGCACGATGTTGGAGACGGTCGCGGCGGACAGACCGGTCGTCCGGGCGATCTCCGCCTGCGTGAGGGACCCGGCCAGCCGCACGGCGCGCACGACTCGCTCCAGGTTGGCTCGGTGCAGCGACGACTGCGACCCGGGAGTCTCCACGACGACCTCCTGCGCGCGGGGCCGCTTCGATGAGGCCCCGTCTATGTCCAACTAGTGAACTCTAAGCTGAGCTGTTCGGGTCGCCTCCCGTCAAGAGGTTGAACGGTATCCACGTGGTTGCGGAGAGACACAGCGGGTGGCCGGGGCTGTGGTTACGGGGCGTATGGGGGCATGTGCGGGGTGTTGCGAAGCGGGGCGGGCGGGGTAGGTGGGGGCGCGGGCGGGGCCAGGTAGTGAAGGCGAGATCGTTGGCCCGAGCAGCGTTTCGACGGGCGGGGGCGGGGGCGCCGCCCGTGCTCCGGAGGCGTGGGCGTGACTACTTCAGCGCACCCGCGGTCAGCCCCTGCACCACCTGCCGCTGGAAGACGACGTACGCGGCCAGCACCGGCAGCATGGCCATCACCAGTCCCGCGAAGAGGCCCGACCAGTCACCCTTGTAGCCCTGGCTGACGGCCAGTTGGACCAGCCCCTGGGTGAGGACGCGCTTGTCGGGGTCGGTGTTGAGGACCGTGGGCAGCATGTACTGGTTCCACTGGCCCAGGAAGTTGAAGATGCCGACGCTGATCAGGCCGGGCTTGGCCATGGGCAGCATGATCTGGAAGAACGTACGGCTGTGCGAGGCGCCGTCCACGAAGGCCGCCTCCGCCACCGACGTCGGCAGCGTGCGGAAGAACGCCGTCAGGAAGAACACCGTGAACGGCAGCGAGTAGGCGATGTAGACGAGGATCAGGCCGGGCAGGGAGTTCAGCAGGCCCATGTTGTTGACGACGTAGAACAGCGGGACCAGCGCCAGCATGATCGGGAAGCTCATGCCGCCGATGAAGAGGAAGTAGACGAAGCGGTTGCCCGGGAAGTCGAAGCGCGCGAGGACATAGGCCGCCATGGAGCCGAGGACCAGCGTGCCGATGAGTGAACCGCCCACCACCACAACGGTGTTGAGGAAGTAGTCGCTCATGTTGGCCTCGGTCCAGGCCCGCGACCAGTTGTCGAGGTGCAGCGTGTCCGGCAGCGACCAGGGCGAGCCGAAGATGGAGCTGTCGTCCTTGAAGGACGTCATCACCGCCCAGAGCAGCGGCAGTACGACCATGATCGCCCAGAGGACCAGGATGCCGTGCGAGAAGGCGTTGAGGACCTTTCCCTCCGGTTTCGTCTCCCGGGGCGGTTTCCCGGAGGGCAGGTCGATCTTCGTGACGGGAACGCCGGAGCCCGGTTCGGCCGGCAGAGGGGCGGGGGTCTGTGTGGTCTTCAACGTCAGTACTCCAGCCGCTCGCGCCGTCCCAGCCGCATCACGACCGCGGCGAAGGCCAGCGTCACGACGAGCAGGGCGACGCCGATGGTGGTGGCGTAGGCGGCCTGACCGTCCCGGAACGCCTTCTGGTACACGTACAGGACCATGACGGTGGTCGAGTAGTCGGGGCCGCCGGGGCCGGTCGTCATGATCTGTACGACCGCGAACGACTCGGCGCCGAGCGCGAGGATGCCCATGTAGACCCAGCCCGACTGCACCGTGTCCCAGAGCAGGGGCAGGGTGATGCGGAAGAACGTCGCGGCCCGGCCCGCGCCGTCCAGCAGCGCGGCCTCGTACAGGTCGACCGGGATGGAGGCCATGCCCGCCGAGAACAGGACCACGAAGAAGCCGACCGTGGACCAGACGAGCACCGCCATCACACACCACAGCGCGAGGTCCGGGTCGCCGAGCCAGAGGGGCTGGACGCCGTCCAGTCCGATCCCCCGCAGGAACGAGTTGATCGCCCCGCTGTCCGGGTTGTACGCGAAGGCGAACAGCAGCGCGACGATGGCGATCGACAGCACCTGCGGGAAGAAGTACACGATCTTGTAGAAGGAAGAGCCCCGGACCCCCGAGACGACCGGGCCGCCCTTCCTTCTGCGGCCACCGACATTGATCATGAAGGCGAAGAACAGCGCCAGACCGATCGTCACCAGCGGCAGCACGATCGCGAACATCAAGCTGTGCTGCAAGGACTTCCAGAAGACGTCGTCTTCCAGCATCCTCCGGTAATTGTCCAGGCCGACCATCTTGAATTCTGGGCTCAGGCCGGTCCAGTCCGTGAACGAATAGTAGATGGACTGGATGAACGGCCACACCACGAAGAGCGCGTACAGCCCCAGGGGCAGCGCCAAAAACCCCACGATGAACCGGTACTTGCCGTGCTGCATCGCCACTCCGGTGCTTTTATGGACAGTTGGCCGTAATTCTCGCCGTCACTGGTGCTTGTAATGCTTGATCGTCGTGTCCTGGGCCGTGGCGTCGGCATATCCCTGGATCTTCTTGATCGCCTCGGCCGGGGTGAGCCGGCCGGCCATCATCTCGCCGAGACCGGACACGCCGATCTTCTCCTTCTGCAACTGGACATACCAGTCCTGCAGTCGCGGATTCACCACGTTGGCGCCGGCCTTGTCCAGCGCCGCGACCCCCGACTTGAGTCCCGGGGTGAGGGTGATGCCGTCGGTACCGCCGTTGTACGCGGTCAGTGACTTGACCTTGGCGGTGAAGTTCTTGGACGACGCCTCGCTGAGCATGACGCGCAGTTGTTCCATACCGCCCGGCGTGTTCTTCGCCTTCGCCGGTACGACGAACGGCTCGCCGCCGGAGGCCCAGATGGTGCCGAAGGGCAGCTTGTCGGAGGAGTCGATGCCGGTGGGCGCGGAGACAACCAGGTCGAAGTCGGCGGGGGTGACGTTCGCCGACTCGTTCTCCACCCAGGAGCCGTTGGGGATGAACAGGGCCTTGCCCTTGGCCCACGCGGTCTGCGACTGGATGTGGTCCAGGCCGGGGGTGCCCTGGAGGACGTAACCCTTCTTGTACAGCTCGTAGTAGGCCTCGAAACACGCCTTGACCGCCGGGTGTTTCCAGGCGTTCGGCTCCAGGTTGTCGATGGCGTCGAGGACCTCGCGCCCGCCGACCTTGCCGATCATCGGGTACAGCGAGAAGGGCAGGTAGTACGGGTATTTGCCCGCGTACGTCCAGCCGGCCATGCCCTTCTTCCTGGCCTTCTCGCAGACCGCGAGCATCTCGTCCCAGGTCTCGGGGTACGTGGCGTCGAGCGAGTCGAGGGCCTTGTGCGAGTACCAGACGCCGTACACGGTGTAGGCGTAGTACATGATCCAGACCGGGGCGCCGTCGAACTGGCCCATCTCGACGATGCCGGGGCGCAGGGTGTCGCGGACCTTCTTGCCTGGGTCGTCGTAGGACGCGGCGTCGAGGAGCGGGGTGAGGTCGGCGAGCTGGTTCTTGCCGACCAGGACGCCCATGTCCATCTGCTCGGCGCCCGAGTTGTCGATGAGGTCGGGCGGGGTGCCCTGGTTGAAACGGGGCTGAAGCGTCGACTGGATCTTCTGGGTGGCGGAGAACTTCACCTTCGCACCGGGGAAGTTCTCCTCGTAGATCTTCACCGCGTCCTCGGCGTATTCCTTGCCGAAACCGCCGTCGAACAGGACGAATTCCATCTGGGCGGTCTCGTTGACCGCGAGGGGGTTCTTCGTGGTCTTCTTTCCGGCCTTCGCCTTCTGCTCGTCACCCCCGGCGCTGCTGGCGCAGGCGGACAGCAAACTCATCGCGGGGACGGAGATCAGGCCGAGTGCCGCCGACCTCTTGATCAGATCTCTGCGGCCGACACCGGCAAAACTGTTCTTCTCGGAGCCTTCGTACTCGGAGCCGTTGTTTTCGGAGCCTTTGTACTCGGAGTGGGATCCCATGCTCAAGTCCTCGCCTTCTCCAGGACTCAGGCGGTGAACCGGATCCTTCCCGGCACCGCGGTCAGGTCAAGCAGGGTCGTATGGATCGCGACAGGTATAGTCCACTTCTTGCCGACGGAGCAAGATCGAATGCAAGGTTGGCCATCGGTCTTTTCCGAGTTGAGACCTCATGGAAATATGACCGGGCGGTGGGTGGCCTGTCGGAAAATCGCAGGACATGGGTCCCGCCTGGCGCAATCAGCATCCTTGACATCACTGTCCACTTGGACCACTACTGATTCCTGCGCAACCAGGAGAAAAACGTTGTTCTGCAGCCCCTACGAGGGCACTGAGGGCGACCTCCTCGACGCCGTGGAGAGCCACCACCCTGCGGGCGGCGAGGACCCATCGCAGCCGCGCATCGTCCTCGTACGGCACGAGGTCCAGGCCGTCACTGTCGGCGCTCGAGGTGGGGCGGGGCCGCAGGGTCCTGGGCTCGTAGAGGATGCCTGCGACGCCCCAGGCCGGCGTGTGCTTGACGAGCGCCGCGGTCCACCCACGGCGCAGATGGGGGCACTCCTGGACAGCTTCCCGTGCGCACGCTTCGTGTACGGGCGGAGCCGCCGACAGCTCGCCCTCGCTGACGGGGCGTCCCGAGGTGGAGTGCATCAGGAACAGCAGCCGGCCATCGGGGCGGTCACCGACGGTCGGTCCGCCGCACACCTGGCACAGGTCGCGGTCCATGGCCTGCCGCTGGCGCAGGGCGTGCACGCCTGCGAAGTGCGGCGTGCCACGGCCGGGCGCGACCGGTACCCGGAGCCACAGCACGTCGTCACGGCGGTCGGTGTGGTGCTCGTCCTGATAGCCGATGCCCGGACCGCCCCACCTGCGCGGCACGATCGGCGGCTCCCCCGGTGCCTCGGCGGACCAGGGCGTGATGAACGGTACTCGCAGGCCTCGCCAGTGCAGCGGACTCCGGGTCATGTCCCCTCCGGGCAACAGCAGTTGGCGATGCGCCAGGCGAGGGCCGCAGCCACCGCGAGCAGTACGGCGAGGTACAGCACGACGCGCCAGTCAGGCCTGCGCATGGCCGGCCTCCTCGGCGGGCTCATGGCATCCAGCGGCGATCAGCCGTGCCACGGCGGCCACATCGCCGAGCAGGCCCATCCCGATCATCGGGACCGCCCAGTACGAGGATCTCGTTTCCGGGTCGAACTCGGTGATGTCTGGTCGCGGCACGCCAACGTAGCTGGTACGTCCCAGGCACTCGACTCCCACGTACCGCCACGCCACTGCAGCCCTGCGCCACATCACGGGTAGGCCGGCTGGTACCAGCGCGTAGTAGGTGAGGCTGCGCGGGTCGCAGATGACCGGGGTGCCTCCCACGAGGGCCTCACGCAGGAACTCGTCGAGCCTCGGGGAAGGAGCCTCCTGTTGGGAGGCCGCAGCGAGCATGAGTCGTCCGGGCAGCTTTACGGCCGCGAACAGGGTCCCGGTGGGGATCAGGGTCGCCTGGTTCTTGTCCCACTCCATCCGGGCGCGGTTCCGGCCAGGCCCCGGGAGGCCGGACAGCAGCCAGTTCCCGGTCATCAGGCGGCGGTGGGCAGCAGGGCGTACGAGAACGCCAGGGCCGCCGTCGCCGGGGCGCAGCGCGCGGGTTCTGGTGGGGGGTTCCTGCTCTGGCCGGGCACTCACCGGCATATCGGCATCCACGACTGCACCGTCCCTATACGCTCTGTTTTCGGGTGACTACCTGGAGAGTAGGAAGTCGCGCTCACGCGTTGAAGTGACCGCCAGTACAGGTAGGCACGGCGTACCGCACGGGGAATGGTGGTTGCATGCCGTCGAGTCCAGGACCAACCCTGACCGGCAGTCAGGGTTCGCCTTCAAAGCCCCGAGTCGGCGTCATCTCCGGCTACGTCTTCCGGGTAATGCGCGAGCACTTGGGCCACACCCAGGACACGATGGCCGAGCAGCTACGCGTCTCGGCCGACAGCATCGCGGGATGGGAGTCCGGGCGCCGGCCACTGACCGCGGTCTCCGTCGGCCAGATGCTCGTCTACCGCCACCGGTTCATGCAGATGGGTACGTCACCCGCGCTGCTCCAGGCTCTAGAGCGAGCGATAGAGGCGGACGTACTCCTGTCCAGCGCACTCGACGACGAGGCCCCCATCGAAGACAGTCCGCTGGGGGCACGGGTCATGCAGCGCGACCTGGTGGGGGTCCTCGCCTGGCCGCTCAACAGCGTGCCACCGCAGCCGGTGCGCGACCTGCCAGCGGCGTCGCGGCCGCGACGCGGGCCCGCGCCCTCGGCGCCTGAGCTGTCAGCCGTCGACCGCAAGGTGTTCTTCGCACGGATGCGTCAGACCGCCGAGCAGGCCCGCGGCGATCGGCAGTTCCTGTTACGACGTCAGGCGCTCTACCTGTCCGGCTACGACGACCAGGACGACACCGCGGACTGGCTTGCCCACCAGCAGGCCGCGGAGCGGCCGAGTGGCTGGCTCATCGACTGGCTCAATGCCCGCTCCGTCGCAGCCGTGGCAGCGCGCCACGGCGACCGCGACCGCATGGGCCACTTCATCGACACTGCCCTCGGCGACGACCGCGGCAAGGCCGCCAACCTCAGCTACTGGGCCTACTGGATCGGCGAGATGGGGCAACTGGAGCTCTCGGACGACTTCATCGCCTCTCCCAACCCAGGACCCTGGCCCGGCGACAGGCTGCTCACGCACCTCGCCCACGGGCTTTCGACGGTGCACGGTTACGTCGACCTCAACATCCATTCGCTGTGGTCTCTCCTCGCCGTCCGCCCGAACCTTCTCCGGTCGGGGACAGCCAGCCGCGCCCTTCGCGAGCGGCTCCCCATGATGTTGGATAGCCCGGAGCTCTCCCCTCGCGCGCGCCGTGAGCTGGAGAGTGTCGCATATGCAGTCCGCCTCGCCGAGGCGTGAGAGGAGTCCGACAGTGACTGAGCTGGACCAGGTGGCACGGTTCTTGTACGAGGCGGGGACGCTCAAACAGTCCAGGCGTACGGGCTGGTGGATGGCCGGGGTACGGGATCCGGAGAGCGTGGCCGAGCACGCTTGGCGGACGTCACTGATCGCGTCGATCATCGCGAAGCTGGAGGGCGCGGACCCGGCCCGAGCCGCGTTCCTCGCGGTCTGGCACGACTCCCAGGAGACGAGGACCGGGGACGTCAACCACCTCGGTAAGAAGTACCTGGGCGGCGAGGCCGACCCACAGGCCGTGACCGCCGACCAGACGGCGGGCATGCCCGAGGTCCTCGCCTCCACGATCCGCGAGTTGATCGGCGAGTATGAGGGCCGCGAGTCGACTGAGGCCGTCTGCGCCCGCGACGCGGACAAGCTGGAATGCATGCTGCAGGGCATCGAGTACAAGGCGCAGGGGTACGAGCTGGCCCAGCGGTGGATCGACAACAGCCGCAGCCGCCTCGTGACCAAGACTGCCAACGATCTCGCGGACCAGCTCCTCGGCATGGACCCCCTCGAGTGGCTGCGCGCCGTCCTGGGCGAGAAGTCGAGCTAGGGCCGGGCACGACGAAAGGCCCCCTGCACGGCCCGCGTGGCGGGGTAGGCCGACCTGATGACCGGCACGTCGTCGGACGGCCGGGGCCTGGCCAACCTGTACGGCGGACGGGACCGTCTCCGGTCGGTCTGCCGGTCGACGGCTCCGGGAAGGCGGTGCAGTACACGCTCACCTCGGCCGGCCACTCCTCGGCGCCCGCCGGCTGGACCCTGCTGGGCTCGTCCGACGGGACGACCTGGAAGCCTCTGGACCGCCGCTCCGGGCAGACCTTCGCCTGGGACCGGCAGACTCGCGCGTTCACCGTGCGGTCGCCGGGTACGTACGAGAGGTACCGCCTGGTGTTCGACGGCCAAGTCCAGTTGTCCGAAGTGGAGTTGCTCTCTTGAACCGACCGGACCGACCAGACCTGCCGGACCGACCTGACCTACCGGACCCCGCATGGCTGCCCATGGATGCCTTCCGACCCCTGGGAACCCGGCGGACCCTGATCCGGGGAACCGGCCCCCTCGTCGAGACCGTGCGCGCCGAAGTGACCAGTGCCTGCGAGCGGTTCGGCGGGGAGGTCGTGCGGGACGGTCCGTACGACCTGCTGCTCGATCTGGTGGCCGGCGACGACCTTGGGCTCGGCGCGGAAGGGTTCGCGTTCGCCCGGGCGGGCGGTACGACGACCGTCACCGCGTCCGGTCAACACGGCGTGCTGTACGGGCTGTTCCATGTCGTACGGGTCGGAGAGGACGCCTTCCGGGGCACCCGCGCGCGCGAGGTTCACCGCCCGGCGGCGGCGCTGCGCATGCTGGACCACTGGGACAACGTGGCCGTGCACCCGGTCATGGGCCAGGTGGAGCGAGGATACGCGGGAGGTTCGCTGTTCTGGCGGGACGGGCGGGCACGTGGGGACTTCGCTCAGGTGCGGGCGTACGGCAGGCTGCTGGCGGCCTGCGGGGTCAACGCCGTCTCCGTCAACAACGTCAACGTGCACGAGGCCGAGGCCCGCCTGCTGACCGACCGCATCGGCGAAGTGGCCGACCTCGCGGGCGCGTTGCGGCCGTACGGGATACGGACGCATCTGTCGGTGACCTTCGCCGCGCCGGTCGTGCTCGGCGGGCTGTCCACGGCGGACCCGCTCGACGAGGCGGTGCGGGGCTGGTGGGCGGAGGCCGTGCACGGGGTGTATGAGGCGATCCCGGACTTCGGTGGGTTCGTGGTGAAGGCCGACTCGGAGGGTCAGCCGGGCCCGTTCACCTACGGCCGCTCGCACGCGGACGGCGCGAACATGCTGGCCACGGCGCTCGCGCCGTTCGGCGGCACGGTCCACTGGCGGGCGTTCGTGTACGACCACCGGCAGGACTGGCGGGACCGCTCGACGGACCGAGCACGGGCCGCGTACGACCATTTCGCCCCGCTCGACGGGGAGTTCGCCGACAACGCCGTGCTCCAGGTGAAGCACGGGCCGATGGACTTCCAGGTGCGCGAGCCGGTCTCACCGGTGCTCGGCGCGCTGCCGCGCACCCGGTTCGCCGTGGAGGTGCAGGCCACGCAGGAGTACACCGGGCAGCAGCGGCACGTGTGCTGGCTCGGGCCGATGTGGAGCGAGGTGCTGCGCTTCCGGCCGGACGGTGAACAGGGAGCGACTGTAGGGGAGTTGGCGCAGGGCGGGCTGGTCGCGGTGTCCAACGTCGGTGACGACCCGTTCTGGACCGGGCATCCGCTGGCCCAGGCGAACCTGTACACCTTCGGCCGGCTCGCCTGGCGACCGGACGCCGACCCGCACCACATCCTGGACGAGTGGATCGCGCTCACCCTCCCGTCCGCGTCCACGTCCGAGCGGCTGGCCGCCGGGCTGCGCGCGGTGCTGCACGGCTCCTGGCGGACGTACGAGAAGTACACCGCGCCGCTGGGCGTCGGTTTCATGGTGCAGCCGGGGCACCACTACGGGCCCGGTGTCGACGGCTACGAGTACAGCCCCTGGGGGACGTACCACTTCGCGGACCGGGACGGGATCGGCGTCGACCGCAGCGCGGCGACCGGCACCGGCTACGCGGCGCAGTACGCCAAGCCGTGGGCCGAGTTGTACGAGTCGGTAGCCTCCTGCCCCGACGAGCTGCTGCTGTTCTTCCACCACGTGCCGTACGGGCATGTGCTGAGGAGCGGGAAGACGGTCGTCCAGCACATCTACGACACGCGTTTCGAGGGCGTCGAGGAGGCAGAGGAGGCCCGCCGGGTGTGGGCGGGCCTCGCGGACCTGGTGGAACCGGCGCGGCATGCGCGCGTGGCGGAACGGTTCGAGGAGCAGGTGCGCTGCGCGCGCGAGTGGCGGGACCAGGTGAACAGTTATTTCCTGCGGAAGTCCGGCATCCCCGACGAGCGGGGACGCACGATTCACTGAAGCCGCGGGGACGGTTACCGAAGCCGCAGTACCGCGACGCCCAGCGGGTCCAGGGTGAGGGCTTCGCCCTGGTCCAGCCGCTTGCCGGTGAAGACGTCGGTGGCGGGGGTATGAGCGGTCAACCGGGCTGGTTCCGCTGCGTGGTTGAGCAGAAAGAGGAGGCGCGTGCCGTCGGGGGCGACTCGGGTGGCGGTCTCGACGGTGCGGTGGTCGGCGTACGGGCCGATCAGGTCGTGGCGGGCGAGGACGCGGCGGACGACGTGGTCGACGCCGGGCTGGTCGAGGGCGGTCGCCACGTACCAGGCCTCCCCCGCGCCGAAGTTGTTGCGGGTCACGGCCGGGGTGCCCGCGTAGAAGTCGGCGCCGTAGGTGCCGACCGGTTCGGCGCCGCGCAACTGGACGATCTCGAAGACCAGTCGGGCCAGGGCGGTGAACTCCCCCAGATCTATGGGCTGTTCGACGTCCATCGGCCGGGCGTCCCACTCGTCGACGCGGATGCCCATGAGGGGGGCCAGCGGGCCCGGGACGTCGGTGAGGAAGGCGCGGTCGTGTTCGTCCGAGCGGGCGGTGAGGAAGGTCGCGAGGACGGTGCCGCCGCGCCGGGCCACGGACTCCAGGCGCTCGGCCAGATCGCCTTTGACGAGGTGCAGCAACGGGGCGAGGACCACGTCGTACGGTGTGAGGTCTGCGGTCACCGCCACGACGTCCACGTCGGCGCCGGCCTCGCGGGCGGCCCGGTAGTAGGCGTGTACGACGTCGGTGTAGCGGACCAGCCGGGAGGGGCCGTCGGAGATCTCCAGGGCCCACCAGCTGTCCCAGTCGAAGAGGAGGACGGTCCGCGCGGGGGTCCGGGCACCGAGGGCGAGCGCCCCGAACTCGGTCAACTCCCTTCCCAGAGCGGCGACTTCGCCGAAGACTCGGGTGTCGTCGCGGCCCGCGTGGCCGATGACCGCGCCGTGGTACTTCTCGCAGGCGCCGCGTGAGGCGCGCAGTTGGAAGTAGAGGGCGGCGTCCGCGCCGTGGGCGACGGCCTGCCAGGTGGCGAGGCGGAGTTCGCCGGGGCGGCGCAGGGGGTTGACGTCGCGGCAGGCGGTGGTGGACGGGGTCTGCTCCATCAGCCAGAAGGGGGCGCCGTCCTTGAGGCCGCGCATCAGGTCGTGGGCGAGGGCCGGACGGGTGGGCGGGGCGTCGAGCGGCGGGTAGTTGTCCCAGGAGGCGAAGTCGAGGTGGGGCGCCCAGCGGTGGTAGTCGAGCGGGCGGTAGGCGCCCATCAGGTTGGTGGTGACGGGCGTGTCCGGGTCGTGGGCGCGGATGGCCGCCTTCTCCGCCGTGAAGCAGCCGAGCAGGGCGTCGGTCATGAAGCGCTGGTAGTCGAGGGTGAGGCCCTGGAAGGCGGTGTGGTCGGGGCCGCGCCAGTGCTCGGTGAGGGCGCTGGGCGGCTCGATCTCGGCCCAGTCGGTGTAGCGGTGCGACCAGAAGGTCGTCCACCAGGCGTCGTTGAGGGTGTCGAGTGTGCCGTGCCGTTCGCGCAGCCAGCCACGGAAGGCTTCGGCGCACAGGTCGCAGTAACAGGCGCCGCCGTACTCGTTGTTGATGTGCCAGGCGAGCAACGTCGGGTGTGCGGCGTACCGTTCGGCGAGGCGGCCGGCCAGGGCGGTGGACAGTCGGCGGTACACGGGCGCGCTGGGGCAGAAGTTGTGCCGTTGGCCGTAGCGGTGTCGTCGGCCCTCGAAGTCGGTGCGGTTGACCTCGGGGTGTTTCTTCGCGAGCCAGGGTGGGAGTGCGGCGGTCGCGGTGGCGAGGCAGACCTGGCGGCCCTCGGCGGCCGCGCGGTCGAGAACGGCGTCGAGGATCGTGAAGTCGTAGACGTCCTCGGCGGGTTGGGTGAGCGACCAGGTGAAGACGCCGACGGTGAGGGTGTCGATGCCGGCCTGCGTGAACAGGCGGTGGTCCTCGTCCCAGACCTGCTGTGGCCACTGCTCGGGGTTGTAGTCGCCGCCGTACGGGATCTTGTCGGTGCGCGGGAGGCGGCCGTCGTTGCCGTTGCCGTTGCCGGGGGCGGTCATGCGGTGAAGTCCTCCTGGGTCTCGGCGATCACCGGGCGGCTCGACCGCAGCAGGGAGAGCAGCAGCGGTGCGGCCAGCAGCGCGGGCAGGGCCTCCGTGAGCAGGGCGGTCAGACCGGCGGCCAGGACGAGCAACGAGCCCGCGGCGAGGGTGGCGCGGCCCCGCCGGAGCAGGAAGTACGCGGCGAGGCGGGCGGTGTCACGGGCGCGGAAGGTGAACAGCGACGTGAGGACGAGCGCATGGGCGCCCCAGAGGAGGGAGGCCACGCCGATGCCTCCGAGGAGCACCGCCCACCAGCCGGGCAGTCCGGTGGCGGCGAAGTGGGTGAGGGTGAACGCGATCACGGTCAGCCAGGCCAGCAAGGGCGCCCAAAGCTTCAGCGCGGGGCGGGCGTTGAGCCGCCAGCCGCGCAGGTACGCGCGGGCCGGGTGCAGGTCGGTGAGGTCGCGGCTGCGGTGGTGGAGGGCGTACAGCGCGGCGGAGGCGGCCGGGCCGAGCGGCAGCAGGCAGCCGGCGGCGAGCGGCAGGTTGGCCGGGTCGGGGCCAAGGAAGAGCAGGCCGGCGAGGCCCGGGGCGACCGTCGCGAGGAGCAGGGCCTCGACGGTGAGGAGGGTGTGCAGGAGGGCGGCGGCGCGGGACAGCGGCCCGGCGCCGAAGCCCACGGTGTGCTGCACGGTGCTCATGACGCCGCCCTTGCCGGAAGTCGCTCACCGGGCCGCTCATGGCGTGGCCTCGCCAGGCGGGCGGCGGGGGGAGGAGTACGCGGTCGCGAAGCGGATGCCGGGCTCATGACGCCGCCCCGCCGAGCAGTCGTCGTTCGTCCCACCAGGGTGGGGTCTCGTCGGTGACCGGGCTGAGTTCGACGAGGGTGATCTCGTGGCGGGCCAGGGTGAGTCGCAGCTCGGCGCGGCCCTCGGGCGCGGGCAGTCGGCGGTGGGTGCGGGCGGGCTCGGCGGCCTCGTGCAGGACGTCCAGTTGCCCGCGTTTCGGCGAGCGCGGGCTGCCCATGTGCCGCCAGGCGGCGTAGGCGTTTCCGTGCTCCTCGTCGACGGTGGAGCGGCGCACGAAGACCTCCCGGGCCGCGACCGGGAGGGACAGGCGCAGCACGTGCCGGTCGGGGCCGGGGGTCTCGCCGGTCGGGTCGACGGGCGCCCAGGCCAAGGCGGTGACCCGGCCGTCGGGGTGGCGGGTCACGAGGTGGTCGTCGCCGCGTGCCAGCAGGTCGGGGCCCATCCGGGCCATGAACGCGTACAGGTGGTACGTCGGCTTCCTGACCTGCCGGTGGGTGAGCAGCCCGAACCCGCCGTGGAAGAGGGCCGTGGGGACACCGGTCTCCTCGAACATGTCGCTGAACGTCCAGTACGAGAAGGAGTCGACGAGGTCGCCGCCGTGCGCGAGGACCGGGGCCAGGTAGGCGGCGTGGAACGCGGTGTCGTGGATCGGGTTGTCGGGACGGTAGGAGGAGTTGAACTCCGTGATGTGGACGGGGAGTTCGGCCAGCCGGGTGCCCTTGAGGCGGTCGCGGGGGGTGGCGAACTGGTCGAGCAGGCCGGAGGCCGGGGCCAGCGTCTGGTGGACGCCGAACGGTACGTGCTGTGCGGGGCCGGAGGTGTAGGCGTGCTTCGACACGAAGTCGACGGGGACGTCCCGGTGTTCGGCGAACTCGGCGAACCTGTCCAGCCAGTCGTCGGCGCCCGGGGAGATCGCCGGGCCGCCGACCTGGAGACCTGCGTCCACCTCCTTCACGGCGTGCGCGGTGACCTCGTACAGCCGGTGGTACGCCTTCTCGTCCGCGTCCTGCCAGAAGCCGGGCAGGTTGGGCTCGTTCCACACCTCGATCGGCCAGGTGCGGACCTCGTCGAGGCCGTAGCGGTCGACGAGGTGGGCGAGGGTGGCGCGGACCAGATCGGCCCACTCGCGGTGGGAGCGGGGCGGGGTGACATTGCCGCGCCACCAGAAGATGGTCTGCGTTCCGGAGGCCAACTCCTCGGGCATGAAGCCGAGTTCGAGGAAGGGGCGGATGCCGGCCGCCAGATAGGCGTCGACGACCTGGTCGACGTAGGTGAAGGAGTGGTGGCGGTGCCGGACGCCCTCGTGGTCGTACGGGCGGTACACGCCCATGCCGTCGCTGAGCAGGCCGTGGCCGCGGATGTACCGGAAGCCGATGTCGCGCTGGAGCAGGGCGAGGGAGTCCTGGTAGTCGCGGCGCAGGGCGAGTTCGACGCGGCCGGTGCCGACGCAGTGCCGCCAGGCGTCGGAGAGGCGGCCGGTCGGCTCGGCGGGGACGCTGATCACCCGTTCTCCCTTCACCCGTTCTCCTTCTTGAAGCGCTCGCGCGCCTTGTTGTGCAGGCCGACGAGCTGATCCATGTTCTTGGCCTTCAACTCGCTGACGTAGTCGTCCCATTCGGACAGCGGGCGCTTACCGAGGACGAACTTGAGCATGTTCTGCGTGACGTGGTCGCGCAGGGGGGTGTCCCAGAGCGAGGCCTGCTCCTGCTCCACGGACTGCAACGGGTGGGCCGGGTCGATGGGCAGTTGCTCGCGCTGGGCCATGGCGTCCTGGAACTTCTTCTCGTCCGGGCCGAAGGAGGAGGAGACCAGCGCCCAACTGCCGCCGTAGGTGAAGACGCCGTTGAAGAAGCCGTAGTCCTTCTGAAGGTCCTTCGGGGCGTCCGGGTTCGACCCCATGAGGGAGATGCCGGGCTCCAGCTTGTACTGGCCGCCGGTGTACGCGTAAGTGACGTCCTGGACACCCCACTTGGAGAAACGCTGGCCCTCGTCCGAGTACCACAGCCAGTCGACGAACTGCATCATCGCGACGAAGGTGTCGCTCTTGAGGGCCTTGGTGGAGATCATGACGCCGTTCTCCAGCCGGGCGCCGCCCATCACCACCGGGCCGGCCGGACCCAGTGGCACCGGCACCATCTCGATCTTGGCGCCCTTGACCTGCTTCTCGAGGTTGTAGCGGTAGTTCTGGACCAGCTCCTGCGGGTTGGCGCTGATGACGAAGGACTTCTCGCCCAGGAGTTTCTGCACCGCCTCGTCATCGGTCTGGGTGAAACTCTCCGGGTCCATCAGTTTCTCGGCGACCAGCTTTCTCAGGTACTCGACCATCTGGCGGTAGGCGTCCGTGGCGCCGGTGAAGACGAACTCCCCGGCCTTGGAGTCGAAGCTGATGTTGTCGTAGGTCCAGCCGGCCCGCACGCCGTACGCCTGGCCGAGGTAACTGAGCAACGCGGCTGCGGGGAAAGGCGTGTTGGTGCTCCAGCGGTCGGAAAGAGGGTAGCGGTCCGGGTATTCGGCTTTGATCGCCTTGAGGACGTCGTACACCTGGTCCCAGGTGGTGGGCAGGCTCAGCCCGAGCTTTTCGAGGACGTCCGTGCGCAGGGACAGCGAGTATCCGGACTTGACCTTCTCGTGCAGACCGGGGAGGAGGTAGTACTTGCCGTCGGACTGCCGGATGGAGTCGAGTTCCGGTTCCAGCTTCCATTTTCTGACCTTGTCCTGGAAGTTGGGCATCAGGTGCACGTACTCGCTGATGGGAAGGATCGCGCCCGACGACACGAAGGCGACCTCCGACGGGTGGTACGTCTTGGGGATCAGGAACGGGGCGTCGCCCGCGCCGATGAGGACGCTGCGCTTCTTCTCGTAGTCACTGAGCGGGACGTCGACCGGCTTCAGGGTGATGCCGGTGCGCTTGGTGAGTTCCTTCCAGAACAGCCAGTCGTCCTTCATCGGATAGTTCGGGTTGTTGTTGTGCAGCACCGAGAACGAGAGCGGCTTCGACGCCTTGAACTGCTGGCCGGCCCGGTACTCCTTCATCGCGCCGTTCTGCTTCTTGGAGAGGTCCTTGGAATCCCCTCCGTCCTCGCCGCTGCCACACCCGGTGAGGGTGGCGAGGCCCATGAAGCCTGCTGCGGCGAGGAGTTGACGGCGTGACAGCTGACCTGCGTTCTTCACGGATACTCCCTTGTTCCGTCAGAGGTACGGCTACGGCTCTCAGCCCTTGACCGCGCCGAGCATCACGCCCGAGACGAAGAAGCGCTGGACGAACGGGTACACGCAGAGGATGGGCAGCGACGTCAGCACGATCGTGACCGCCTGGATGTTCGCCCCGACCTGGCTGAGCTGCTCCGTGCCGGCGCCGGCGTTGCCGCCCGTGGTGGCGCCCGAGATGAGGTTGCGCAGATAGACGGTGGCCGGCATGAGATCCGTCCGGTCCATGTACAGGTACGCCGAGAACCAGGAGTTCCAGAACGACACCGAGTAGAAGAGCACCATCGTCGCGATGACGGCCTTGGACAGCGGCAGCACGATCCTGAGCAGGACGCCGTAGGTGCTCAGCCCGTCGATCTCGGCGGCCTCCTCCAGCTCGGTCGGCAGGCTCTCGAAGAAGGCCTTCATCACCAGCAGGTTGAAGACGCTGATCGCGTTCGGCAGCGCGATCGCCCACACGGAGTTCTTCAGGCCGAGGCTGGTGACCAGGACGTAGTTGGGGATCAGTCCGCCGGTGAAGAACATGGTGAACACGGCGACGCCCACAAGGACACCGCGCCCCCTGAGGTTTCTCTTCGACAGGACATAGGCGTAACAGGTCGTCAGAACCATGGCGATGACGGTGGATACGACCGTGTAGAACACGGTGTTGCCGTAGTTCCGCCAGAACATCGAGTCCTGGAAGACGATTTCGTACGTGGTGAGGTTGAACCCCTTGGGCCACAGGTTCACTTCACCGGCACGGATCTGCCGTTCGCCGCTGAAGGACCGGGCGACGATGTTGACGAAGGGGTAGAGGGTCACCAGCACGACCAGGGTGAGGATCACGCCGTTGACGCCCTGGAAGACGCGGTAGCCGCGCGTCGGCTGGTTCACGGAGGTGCGCGGACGCGGGGCGCGGGGGGTCAGGAGGCTCACCACACGCTCGTCCCCACCGTGCGTCGCGACAACTGGTTCGCGCCGGTGATCAGCACCAGGCCGATGACCGCCTCGAACAGGCCGATCGCGGCGGCGTAACTGAAACTGTTGGACTCGACGCCGGCCCGGTAGAGGTAGGTGGAGACCACGTCGGCCGTCGGGTAGGTCAGCGGGTTGTACAGCAGCAGCACCTTCTCGAAGCCGACCGCCATGAACGTGCCGATGTTGAGGATCAGCAGCGTGATCATGGTGGGCCGGATGCCGGGCAGCGTGACGTGCCAGATCTGCCGCCAGCGGCTCGCGCCGTCGATGCGGGCGGCCTCGTACAGGTCCTCGTCGATCGTGGTGAGCGCGGCGAGGTAGAGGATCGTGCCCCAGCCGGCGGTCTGCCAGATCTCCGAGCCGACGTAGATCGTGCGGAACCAGCCGGGTTCCTGGATGAACCGGACCGGGTCGTGGCCGAGCCTGCCCAGCACATGGTTGACCGGGCCGTCCGTGCCCAGCATCTGCAGGGTGATGCCCGCGACGATCACGATCGACAGGAAGTGCGGAAGATACGAGACCGACTGGACGAACCGTTTCAGCGAGCGCCGGCGCACCTCGTTGAGCAGCAGCGCCAGGACGATCGGGAGGGGAAAACAGAACAGCAGCGTCAGCCCGCCGAGCCACAGCGTGTTGCGGAAGACCTGCCAGAACGTCGGGTCGGTCAGGAACATCCGCACATAGCGCAGCCCCACCCACTGCTCCCCCAGGATCGAACCGCCCGGCTCGAAGCGCCGGAAGGCGATCACGTTGCCGATCATCGGCAGGTAGCGGAAGACCAGGAAGAACAGCAGCGGCAGCACGGCCAGCGAGTACAACTGCCAGTCCCGGCGCAGGGATCGCCGCCAGCCGCGGCGCGCGGCCGGACGCGCGGGACCGTGCCGGGTCTTGGGCGGCGGGTCCTGGGTCCCTGGGGGTGGGGCCGATGTGGTGGAGGTGCTCATGCTCGGGCCTCCCGGGGCGATCTTCGAAACGCTCGACGCGCAGCGCGTGATCTCGAAACTTTCGTGCCCTTACCGGTAACTCTGCGGCAACGTAAGGGCTGACGGAAAGCGCTGTCAATGGGTGCTGCACGGTGGGCTGGTGGGACTTCGCACGGCGTTGGAATCCCTCACGAGCGGGGTAGAACCGGGGAGTTGGGTGTTACCGTCCTCCGCAAATTTCTGTATGACCTACGCAACGATCGATCGCCCACAACCTCTGCGAGGTGTCCCCGTGCCCGCGTTCGACCTGCCGCTGCCGGAGCTGGAACGCCACCGGCCCGAGCCCGACGAGCCCGCCGACTTCGACGCGTTCTGGAGCGACACCCTGAAGGAGGCCGAGCAGCGGGACGTACTGGTGTCGGCGCACCCCGTCGACACCGGTCTCCGTCTGACACGGACCTGGGACGTGACGTTCCGGGGCTTCGCGGGGGATCCGGTACGGGCCTGGTTCAGCCTCCCGTCCGACGTCACGTCCGGCCTCCCGTCCGACGTCACGTCCGGCGTCACGTCCGGCGCGCGGGAAGCGCTTCCCGCGGTCGTCGAGTACGCCGGCTACGGACGCGGCCGCGGTCTCCCTCACGAGCGCCTGACCTGGGTGAACGCCGGCTACGCGCACCTGCTGATGGACAACCGCGGCCAGGGCGACCAGTACGGCAACGGGGGCGCCACCCCCGACCCGCACGCCACCGCGCCCGGCGGTCCCGGCCCGGCCGTCCGCGGCCTCCTCGCCCCACGGGACTACCACTACCGCCGCCTGATCACGGACGCGGTGCGCGCGGTGGCGGCGGTCCGTGCACTGCCGGGCGTGGACCCCGGCCGCACCGTCGCCGTCGGAAACAGCCAGGGCGGCGGACTCGCCCTCGCCGTCGCGGGCCTGGTTCCCGACCTGGCCGCCGTCCTCGTCACGGCCCCGCTGTTGTGCGGCATCCGGCGTGCCCTGGACCTCACCGACGCGGGTCCGTACGGCGAGATCGCCGCCTACCTCTCCGTGCACCGAGGCGCCGAGGAAACCGCCTACCGCACGCTTTCCTACGTGGAAGGCGTCTCCTTCGCCCGCCGCGCCCACGCCCCCGCCCACTTCGGCACGGGCCTGCGCGACACGGTCTGCCCGCCGAGCGGGGTGTACGCCGCCTTCAACCGGTACGGGGAGCTGACCGGCGGCGCGGATCCACACAGGGAGATCCACCCGTATCCGTTCAACGGTCACGAGGGGGGCGAGGCCGAACAGGTACGACGCCAACTTCACTGGCTGGCAGGGAAGTTGGCCGACTGACGTGCGCCACGCCTCACCTCCGGCTCACGGCGGCCCCTCCGTCAACTCGGTTGGCCCCTACACCCGTTGACCCGGTAGAGTCATGCCCGCGCGACGTCGAGACAACGTTGTCGTATCACGCGACCCCCGACCCGTTGCACCGTCCGGGCGGGGACACCCCGGACCGCCCCACTCCCCCCTTGGGACAGGCCCGGCTCGCGGACCCGGTGGCGCGGCTCGCCGCCCACCAGGTCCGCCCAGAGCGGGTCTTGCTCAACCGACCCTGCAGGGAAGGCTCGTGGCGCTGTCACCGCCCGAACCGGAGACGACGTATCCGAACGTCGTACTCTGGCCCGGACTCAACGAGCCGTTCCAGTCGGCGTTATGGACCATCACCGCCTGCCCGTTGTACGTGGCGTTGCCGCTCCAGAGACTGGCCACCGACTGCCCACCGGGCAGCGACCAGTCGACCATCCAGCCGAGCATCGGGACGTCGCCGGAGTTGGTGACGGTCACCTCGGACTGATAGCCGCCGCTCCAGGTGCCGGTGGTCCTGCGGGTCGCGGTGCAGGCACCGGGGACGGGCTCGCTGGGGTTGCCCGGCTCGTGGATGCCGGTCACCTCGCCGTTTCCGCCGTCGAAGACGACGTCGGAGCAGGAGTAGAAGGTCTCGGCGCTGTCCGAGCGCTGCCAGACCATGTAGATGATGTGCCGCCCGGACTTGTTGGCCGGGAGCTTGCCGTTCCAGGAGTAGTTGGCCTCGACCGTGCCCGGGCTGCCGTTGAGCGGCGGGTGGTCGACGGAGAGGAAGGGCTGGGCCTCCATGTCGTCCCAGGTGAGGGCCTTGGTCGGGTCGAAGCCGTCCTTGGTGACGTAGACGTAGAACCAACCCGGGTGCGCCGCCCAGGCGTTGTAGGAGAAGTCGACGTTCGCACCCGAGGTGAGGTGGGTGAGCGGCCAGTCGTTGCGGGGCGCGTTGAACCCGGTGAAGTTGGCGTTGCCGCCGCTGCACAACTGGCCGTCCGGCACGAACCCGCGGGTGCGGCCGGCGCCGTCGGAGCGCAGCACCGAGAACCAGTTGTAGAACGGCGTGGTGCCGCTCACCTGTTGCGCGTTCTTGCAGGCCGGGTTGACCGGCTTGATCTCACCGGTGTCGGTCAGCCCGTCCTGCCAGCACAGGAAAGTACGGCTGCCGGGCTTCATGGGGGTGCCGTGCGCCTCGGCCTTGCCGCCGGTCGTGACGATCAGACCGAGGGCCGGGACCGTGGCCAACAGGGCCATGAGGACGAGGAACAGGGCTCGAGTACGTAACCTCGATGGTGAATCTGGCGTGATCATGACAGTTTGCATGGCAGATGAGTCCGCCTTCCAGGTACGGACCGTGCGTGCATGGGGTGCACTGCGGGTGGAGGTGCGGGGGTGGAGGTGCGCGTGGGGGGCGGGTGGGGGTCCGAGTGGGGGGTGCGGGTACGGGTGCGCGGAGCGGGAGCGTCCCGGAGTCGGGTCCGGCGGGTTCCGGTCCGCCGGGCACGAGCACACATATGGGAGCGCTCCCACTCCACCTGTGGCGGAAGGTAGCGCCGTACGGCCCACTTGTAAACGGGTCCGTACGGCGTTCCTGTGAGCGTCGGGCTTTCCGCGGCGGTGCGGTGAGGGCGGGGGCCGCGCCTCGCCTACCGCACCGGCACCCGCGGACTCCAGGTCAGCGTGTCCGCCACCGTCTCCCCAGACTCCCCCGCCTCCTCCAGCTCCCCCGGCTCCCCCGTCAGTGGCAGTTCCACCGTGAACTCGGTGCGGCCCGGCTCGCTGTGTACGTCGATGTGGCCGCCGTGCGCCGCCGTGATCGCGGCGACGACGGCGAGGCCCAGACCGGCGCCGCTGCCCGTGGTGGCGCGGGCGCGGGAGGCGTCGGCGCGGGTGAAGCGCTCGAAGACCGTCGGGAGCAGGTCGGGCGGGATGCCGGGGCCGTCGTCCCGGACACGCACGACGCACATGCCCCGGCGCGCCTCCACGACGGCGACGACGCTCGTGCCCGGGGGCGTGTGCACGCGCGCGTTGGCCAGCAGGTTGGCGACCACCTGACGCAGGCGGACCTCGTCACCGAGGACCAACGGCTGCTCGTCCAGGCGCAGTTCGAGCTGCCAGTCGTGACCGCCTCCCGCCGCCCGCGCGTCCCACACCGCCTCGGCGACCAGCGCCGCCAGGTCCACTTCGGAGGAGTACAGCGGCCTGCCCTCGTCCAGACGGGCGAGCAGCAGCAGGTCCTCGACCAGGCCCGTCATACGCGCCGACTCGGCCGTGACCCGGCGCCACGCCAGGCCCGGTTCGACGCGGTCGGCGCCGCGGTTCATCAGTTCCGCGTAGCCGGCGATGGAGGCGAGCGGCGTGCGCAGTTCGTGGCTGGCGTCGGCCAGGAAGCGGCGCATACGTTCCTCGCTGCGGCGGCGTTCGGCGAGCGAGGACTCGACGTGGTCGATCATGCGGTTGAGGGCCGCGCCGACCTGGCCGGCCTCACTGCCGGGGTCGGTGTCCCGCTCGGGAACCCTGGGGAGAGCGGTTGCCTCGTAGCGGTGCAACGGAGCCTGCGAGACCTCGACGGCTGCGGCGGTGACCCGGCCGAGGGGGCGTAGCTGCCGTCGTACGACCAGCGCGCAGACGCAGCCGGCGACCGTCAGGCCCGCCGCGGCCACGGCCGCCTCCACCGCGACCAGGCCGCGGATCATGTCCTGGACGTCACCCATCGGAAGGCCGGTGAGGACGCGGACGCCGTTGGCGTCGAGGACGGTGATGCGGTAGGCGCCCAGGCCGGGGACCGTCCTCGTGTACGGGCCGTCGCCGGTCTCCATGCCTGCCAGGGAAGTGATTTGAGGCTTCGTCAGGTTCTGCGGCGGGGCGTCCTGGCGTACCGTCGCCGCCGCGAGGACGGTGCCGTCGGCGTCGAGGCGGGCGGCGAGCAGGCCGGCCGGGTGGCCGCTCCCGTCGAGGAAGGTCAGGTCTCTCGGCAGGTCCGGGTGGAGTGAGGCGTCGCCGAGGCCGCGCTGCGCGGCGTCGGTGACCCGGTCGTCCAGGTTGCCCAGCAGGTAGGCGCGCTGGGCGAAGACGGTGGTGAGGGCCATCACGGCGCACACGGCGACGAGGACGGCGCCGATGAGGATCAGGAGCCGGGTGCGCAGGGAGCCGCCCCGGGTGCGGGCGCCCCACGGACGGGTGCCCCGGGGGCGGATCCTCATCTCCCGTCCTCCACCGGCATGAAGGCGTGCCCCAGCCCCCGTACGGTGAGCGCGGGCTCGTCGTCGACGATCGGAACGCGGACCCGTCCGCTGCGGGTACCGGAGATGCCAGCCATGTCCTGATCCTGTCCCGGTCGGCTGGGGGAATGCTGTGCTGCGCCTGAGCCGCAGCCGTGCGAAATGGTGACCAACCGGCTACGACGGCGTTTCCCGGGATGCCGGACATCCGCCAACTGCCTTGGTGGAAACAGGCGTTGGCCGAAGGAGGCGATGCTTCGAGCGGGGCTGGCCGTGGAGGTGCAGAGGTAGGGCGCACGCGGAGGGCCGCACCCCCGTCACCGGGGATGCGGCCCTCAACTGCCCTACGAGACCGCTTACTTGGTGATCAGGCTGCGCAGCACGTACTGCAGGATGCCGCCGTTGCGGTAGTAGTCCGCCTCGCCGGGGGTGTCGATGCGGACGACCGCGTCGAACTCCACACCGGTGTCGGTGGTGACCTTGACCGTGCGGGGGGTGGTGCCGTCGTTCAGCTCGGTGATGCCGGCGATGGAGAAGGCCTCCTCGCCGGTCAGACCGAGGGACTCGGCGGACTGGCCCGCCGGGTACTGCAGCGGGATGACGCCCATGCCGATGAGGTTGGAGCGGTGGATGCGCTCGTAGGACTCGGCGACGACGGCCTTGACACCGAGCAGCGCCGTGCCCTTGGCCGCCCAGTCGCGGGACGAGCCGGAGCCGTACTCCTTGCCGGCCAGGATGACCAGCGGGGTGCCCTGCTCGATGTAGTTGCGCGAGGCGTCGTAGATGAAGGCGACCGGGCCGCCGTCCACGGTGAAGTCGCGGGTGTAGCCGCCCTCCGTGCCCGGCGCGATCTGGTTGCGCAGGCGGATGTTGGCGAACGTGCCGCGGATCATGACCTCGTGGTTGCCTCGGCGCGAGCCGTAGGAGTTGAAGTCACGACGCTCCACACCGTGCTCGGTGAGGTACTTGCCGGCCGGGGTGTCGGCCTTGATGGCGCCGGCGGGCGAGATGTGGTCCGTCGTCACCGAGTCGCCCAGCTTGGCGAGGACGCGGGCGCCGGTGATGTCGGAGACCGGGGTGGTCTCCATCGTCATGCCCTCGAAGTACGGGGGCTTGCGGACGTAGGTGGACTGCGGGTCCCACTCGAAGGTGTTGCCGGTCGGGATCGGCAGCGCCTGCCACTGGGCGTCGCCCGCGAAGACGTCGGCGTAGGACTTGTTGAACATGTCCTCGCCGATGGCGTTCGCCACGACGTCGTTGACCTCGGCCTCGGTCGGCCAGATGTCGGTCAGGAAGACCGGCTTGCCCTCCTGGTCGACACCGAGGGCGTCGCGCGTGATGTCCACCTTCATGGAGCCCGCGAGGGCGTACGCGACGACCAGCGGCGGGGAGGCCAGGTAGTTCATCTTGACGTCGGGGTTGATCCGGCCCTCGAAGTTACGGTTGCCGGAGAGCACCGAAGTCACGGCCAGGTCATGGTCGTTGACGGCCTTGGAGACCTCCTCCGGCAGCGGGCCGGAGTTGCCGATGCAGGTGGTGCAGCCGTAGCCGACGAGGTTGAAGCCGACCTTGTCGAGGTAGGGGGTGAGCCCCGCCTTGTCGAAGTAGTCGGTGACGACCTTGGAGCCGGGCGCGAGGGTGGTCTTGACCCAGGGCTTGCGGGTCAGACCCTTCTCCACGGCCTTCTTCGCGACGAGCGCGGCGGCGACCATGACGTACGGGTTGGAGGTGTTGGTGCAGGAGGTGATGGCCGCGACCGTCACCGCGCCGTGGTCGATCGTGTACGTCGAGCCGTCGGCGGCGGTCACGGTGACCGGGTTCGACGGGGCGCCGTTGGGGTGGTTGGCCGGGGCGTCGGAGGCCGGGAAGGACTCCTTGCCCGCCTCGTCGGCGGCGTCGACGTAGTTGCGGACGTCCTGCTTGAACTGCTCGGCGGCGTTCGCGAGGACGATGCGGTCCTGCGGGCGCTTCGGGCCGGCGATGGAGGGGACGACCGTCGAGAGGTCGAGCTCCAGCTTCTCGGAGAAGTCCGGCTCGGCCTTCGGGTCCAGCCAGAGGCCCTGCTCCTTGGCGTACGACTCGACGAGCGCGACCTGCTGCGCGTCGCGGCCGGTCAGGCGCAGGTACTTCAGGGTCTCGTCGTCGATCGGGAAGATCGCGGCGGTGGAGCCGAACTCCGGCGACATGTTGCCGATGGTGGCGCGGTTCGCGAGGGAGGTGGCGGCGACGCCCTCACCGTAGAACTCGACGAACTTGCCGACGACGCCGTGCTTGCGGAGCATCTCGGTGATGGTCAGCACGAGGTCGGTGGCGGTGGTGCCGGGGGGGAGCTCGCCGGTGAGCTTGAAGCCGACGACGCGCGGGATGAGCATCGAGACCGGCTGGCCGAGCATCGCGGCCTCGGCCTCGATGCCGCCGACGCCCCAGCCCAGCACACCGAGGCCGTTGACCATGGTGGTGTGCGAGTCGGTGCCGACGAGGGTGTCGGGGTAGGCCTGACCGCCGCGCACCATGACCGTGCGGGCGAGGTGCTCGATGTTCACCTGGTGGACGATGCCGGTGCCCGGCGGGACGACCTTGAACTCGTCGAACGCGGTCTGGCCCCAGCGCAGGAACTGGTAGCGCTCGCGGTTGCGGCCGTACTCCAGCTCGACGTTCTGCGCGAAGGCCTCGTTGGTGCCGAACTTGTCGGCGATGACGGAGTGGTCGATGACCAGCTCGGCCGGGGCGAGGGGGTTGATCTTCGCCGCGTCGCCGCCGAGCTCCTTGACGGCCTCACGCATGGTGGCGAGGTCGACGACACAGGGCACGCCGGTGAAGTCCTGCATGATCACGCGGGCCGGCGTGAACTGGATCTCCTGGCTGGGCTGGGCCTGCGAGTCCCAGCCGCCGAGGGCACGGATGTGGTCGGCGGTGATGTTCGCGCCGTCCTCGGTACGGAGCAGGTTCTCCAGCAACACCTTCAGGCTGTACGGAAGGCGAGCCGAGCCTTCCACCTTGTCCAGCCGGAAGATCTCGTACGACTCGTCGCCCACGCTGAGCGTGCTACGGGCGTCGAAGCTGTTCGCCGACACGACAGTCTCCTTCATTGATGTGCGCGTACCACCGCATCCTGCCGTCACGCGGGCTTGGCCGATCCGCTAAGGTCAGGCTAAGTTAGGCAACCCTTACTAGGGTGGGCGGCTGCGGGGCGCCTCGGCAGATATCTCGATGTCGAGATAACTCTAGTACATGAGGGCGGAATGGTCATGCCCGGGCTCGCCTTACCTTCCCTTCCCTTGCCTGGCCTGGCCTGGCCTTGCCTGGAAACGGTGTGCGGTGTTCACGGCGAGTCTGCGACCATGCGCCTCCGACAGGCGGAGTTCCGGCAGGCGGACGGAAGCGGAACGGCATGCCTGATGGATGGCAGTGGGACAGGACCCTGTTCCGGACGACATCGCGGCGTGGACGCTCTCCCGCTCCGACTCGACCCCTCACCTGTTCGGCACCAGGCCGGCGGAGTTCGAACGGGGCCTGCGTGCAGTACTCCGCCAGGCATCCCCCGACAGCCGCTTCACGGAGCACTTCCCACCGACCGAAATCATGACGTGGCACAAACCGGGCGGCGTTGACAGGGTGTCACCCGAATGGACCACCCAACAGGTGCCATCTCATATCTGAGATAACCTCAGCCCCATGGCAGACGACTACCTCGTACGCATCGGCAAGCTCATCCGTGACGCCCGGCAGCACCGGGGCTGGACACAGGCGCAGCTGGCCGAGGCGCTCGGCACCAGCCAGAGTGCAGTCAACCGCATCGAGCGAGGCAACCAAAACATCAGCCTTGAGATGATCGCTCGAATCGGTGAAGCGTTGGACAGCGAAATCGTCTCTCTGGGCTACGCGGGACCGATGCACCTGCGTGTCGTGGGCGGCCGTCGGCTGTCCGGCGCGATCGACGTGAAGACCAGCAAGAACGCGTGCGTGGCGCTGCTGTGCGCCTCGCTGCTCAACCAGGGACGCACGGTGCTGCGCCGGGTCGCCCGCATCGAGGAGGTCTACCGCCTGCTCGAGGTCCTCAACTCCATCGGCGTACGCACCCGTTGGATCAACGACGGCGTCGACCTGGAGATCGTGCCGCCGGCCGTGCTGGACATGGCGGCGATCGACGCGGCGGCTGCCGTGCGCACCCGTTCCATCATCATGTTCCTCGGCCCGCTGCTGCACCGGATGGACCACTTCAAGCTGCCGTACGCCGGCGGCTGCGACCTCGGCACGCGGACCATCGAGCCGCACATGATCGCGCTGCGCCGGTTCGGGCTGGAGGTCGCGGCGACGGAGGGGCAGTACCACGCCGTCGTCGACCGTGCCGTCCGCCCGGACCGGCCGATCGTGCTGACCGAGCGCGGGGACACGGTCACCGAGAACGCGCTGCTCGCGGCCGCCCGGTACGACGGCGTGACCGTCATCCGCAACGCCTCCTCCAACTACATGGTCCAGGATCTGTGCTTCTTCCTGGAGGCACTCGGCGTCGAGGTCGAGGGCGTCGGCACCACCACGCTCACCGTGCACGGCGTCCCCGACATCGACGTCGACGTGGACTACTCGCCCTCCGAGGACCCGGTCGAGGCGATGAGCCTGCTCGCCGCCGCCGTCGTCACGGAGTCGGAGCTGACGGTGCGCCGGGTGCCCATCGAGTTCCTGGAGATCGAGCTGGCGGTCCTGGAGGAGATGGGGCTCGACCACGACCGTACGCCGGAGTACCCGGCCGACAACGGCCGCACCCGGCTGGTGGACCTCACGGTCCGGCCCTCCAAACTGGAGGCGCCGATCGACAAGATCCACCCCATGCCGTTCCCCGGCCTGAACATCGACAACGTGCCGTTCTTCGCGGCCATCGCCGCCGTCGCGCAGGGCAAGACCCTCATCCACGACTGGGTCTACGACAACCGCGCGATCTACCTGACGGACCTGAACCGGCTCGGCGGGCGGCTCCAACTCCTCGACCCGCACCGGGTACTGGTCGAGGGCCCGACGCGCTGGCGCGCCGCCGAGATGATGTGCCCGCCGGCGCTGCGTCCGGCGGTCGTCGTCCTGCTGGCGATGATGGCGGCGGAGGGCACGTCGGTGCTGCGCAACGTGTACGTCATCAACCGCGGCTACGAGGACCTGGCCGAGCGGCTCAACTCCATCGGGGCGCAGATCGAGATCTTCCGGGACATCTGATCGGCGGAGTGTCGTGCCCCTTGGAGGCAAAGGGCACGACACCTCAACATGCCAGTTGACCTGCGGATACCCACCTTCACGACCCTCCATTGATCATTGTTGTTTTTCAGTACCTTGTGCAACACACGTGCAAGATGATCTTGAATGGTTGACGATGCGCCAGAGAACCTGAGTATCCGTCAGCCTTCACGGAGGGTTGTCGCCGAAGTGGCCTCGCAGCGTCCGATATCGGTCGTGCCACGCCGACCGCATCTGGTCGACCATCGGCACCCACGTCGAATGCGGCGAACAGGCTGGTAACGCCGTGCCGCAGGTAGTCGTGGGTGCGGCGCTCGGGCATCCCCGGCAGCACGGGCTGCGACCGGTCCAGGGCCTGCACCTGGGACTTCTCGTCGACACAGAGCACCACCGCACGCTCGGGCGGATTGCGGTGGCGGCCTTCGGCGTGGGCTTCCGATGGCCCATCTACGGCAGGAAAGATTCCGGTTTCTGGTTCTCCCGCTGCCTCGATGACGTCGTGACTGGGGGCACCAGCCCAGCGCGGCACCCTGCGGGTGCGCCAGAGCGCCAGCCGCCCATCCACAAGAGCTACCCCGCACCGTCTGGACTCAACGGCCTTGAATCTCAAGGCTGTTCGATACAGTGAGCCTCCGCCAACTTGAAGTCGCAGGTCAAAGGGCTGGTGTGACCGGTACTCAGGGTGCTCACGCTGGTCGTGGGCGGGAGCCTGTGGAGTAGATCGTCTGTCAGCGGTTGACTTCGAGGTTCGTCAGAACGAGCAAGGCTCGCAGGAGGCGGGTGGCGCGGGCGGGGTCGGTGCGGAGCTTGGTGAGGGTCCGCCAGTTCTTGAGGTGCGCGAAGCCGTGTTCGACTGGCGCGCGTCCGACGGCGAGGACACGGTTGGCGTCCTTCTGGCCTGGGGTGAGCTTGTGGGTGCGGCCGGCGTGGAAGCCGGTGACGATCACGGGGTCGCGTACGTCGTTGTCCAGGCCGCGGAAGCCTAGGTCCGCGAGGGCGCCGAGGCCGGCGGCGCGCAGGTGGGCCAGGATGTGGTCGTGGCGGGCGGCGGTGATGTCGTGGGTGCGGCCGGGCCGGGCGGCGGATATCCAGATCAGGCGGCCGCGTTCGTCGGTCAAGGCGAGAAAGTGCAGGCCGTGATGGTGGTGTTTGCCGGAGTAGTTCCGCCGGTTGGCCTTCCCGGTGCGACGTTGGGTGGGGATGAGGGTGCCGTCGATCAGGACCCCCTCCCCGCCTGTCTTAGCGACCCTCTTCAAGGCGCGGTCCAGGCACGGTGCCTGGGCTGCGAGCAGGGCGATCAGCTCGTCGCGCCAACGGCGGACGGTGGACTCGGACACGTTGTTGCCGCCGGCCATGTCGGCCAGGCGCTGATCGTGCCGCAGCACGGCCAGGACGATCACCGCGATCCGGCCGGGCGGCAGGATCCGCCACCTGGACCGTATCGCCCAATGCCGTTGTCTGTGGGCTGCACGCAGCGTTCCGCTGCGGCGTCGGCGCGAGGATGCTGACAGTTATGCAGCATCCATGGACCGGATTATCGGACGACGTGCGGTTGGGAATTCTCACCCGGTGGGTGACCGCCGAGTTGGTGGACGAGGTGCTGGCTGCGTGCGGAAAGCGGGATGAGAAGCCTGGGGCGCTGCCGGTCAGGTTCATGGTCTATTTCGTGCTCGCGTCGGCCCTCTTCCAGCAGGACTCCTATGACGACGTGGCGGAGAATCTGGTGGGCGCGCTGGAGGAGATGAGCGTGTCGATCCCGAACCGGTCCTCGTTCACGCGGGCCAGGCAGCGGCTCGGGCCGGCCGTGCTGGAGACGCTGTTCCGTCGCCTGGCCGGGCCGGTAGCCCCGCCAGGGCTTGCCGACGCCTACTACCAGGGGATGCGGATCGCCGCGGTGGACGGGTTCCTCCTCGACGTGAAGGAGAACGAGGTCAACCGGGCCACGTTCGGCGGGACGCGGGACGCCAGGGGTCATCGGGCGGGAAATCCTCAGGCCAGGGTGGTGACGCTGACCGAGACCGGGACGCACTCCACGATCGACGCGAGAGTGGGCGGGTTCAGCACCGGGGAGCGGGAGTTGACGATCCCGATGGCCGCCAGCGCTGCCGGGATGTTCGTCATCATGGACCGGGGCTTCCCCGGGGTGGAACTGTGGAAGGCGTTCACGCAGGCCGGGGCTCACCTGCTGATCCGGGCGCGCTCCACGGTGGCCCACCAGCCGGTGACGGTCCTCGTGGACGGGACGTATCTGGCCCGGATGAACCTGGCCGGGCAGAAGCGTGCACATCCCGGCGGGGTGCTGGTGCGGGTGGTCGAGTACCGCATCGATGGGGGCGAGGTCATCCGACTGCTGACCGACCTGCTGGACCCGGTGGCCTTCCCCGCGGACGAGTTGGCCGCCCTCTACCATGATCGCTGGGAGAGTGAGTCGGCGTTTCGGCAGGTCAAGACGTTTCAGCGCGGACCCCAGGAGGTCTTACGGTCCGTCAGCCCAGCTTTGATCCGGCAGGAGGTATGGGCGCATCTGGTGGTGCACCACTGCATGACCCGGATCATCATGCTCCTGGCCGACGAAGAAGGGATCGACCCGGACCGGATCTCCTTCGTCAAGGTCATCAAGCACGTGCGACGCAGCGTCATCCGCCAGTGCACGCAGACCTCTTGGCAGGTCAAGCAGTTCATGACGATGCTGGCCGATAAGGTGCACCGCAAGCTCGACAGCGGTGCCAGACGCCTGCGCGAGGCGGACCGGTTCGTCAAGCGCCCGTACTTGAAGTACACCTACCGCCCCGCGGGGAAGCCCCGCCGCCCCACCCGACACGTCCCGGAGAAGTCGCTGACCTTGGAACCCGCACTCGCTTCATAGGACAGACAACGGCATTGCCGTATCGCCTTCAGATGGCGGCGCAGCAGACCGGCGAGGTGGTTGACGGTGTGCGTGGACAGCGGCAGACGGCACTGGTAGACAAGCGTGCTCGTGTCCTCGGCGCGTCCTTTGGTTTTCGTCACACAATTCCAACGGCCGCCGGGGGCACCGCGGTTACGCTCGCGCCGGACTGCTCCGGGCGACAGCGTCCCCGGTCACAGGCGGGTGGTGAACCGGCCGTCGGGCAGTTTGCGCAGCCAGCCGCGATCAACGAGTCTGACCAGTCTCCCGCGCAGCGGTTCCAGCTTGGCCCGCACTCTGACGTCGACTCCCAGCATCTCGCCGACATGCCGGGCCATGACGGGTCCGGCAGCCTGCCGCACAGCGGCGAGGATGCGCTGATAGTCCGGCGGGAGCATGGTCTCCTCCAGGCCCGGCTCGCGGTGCGGAATCAGCATCACCGACCGTCCACCCACCTGCCCGGGCATCGGCGCGGCTGAGGCGCGCTCGTCGGCGAGTTGTTCGCTCACCCGCTCCAGGACCCGCTCGGCGACGGCAAGTTCGTCCCGCTCGGCCCGCACCTCCGCCAACTGCTTGGCCAGCTGTTCTTCGAGTTCGTCCAGTTCCGCACGCCGCGCGGTGATCCGTTCCAGCAGCTCGGGATCCATGCACTGGATCGTAGAAGGCCACCCGGCCTCAGCGAGCGGGAACCGCAGAGCTGCCTGCTCCTACTCGGCGGCCTCCCGCACGTCCCTCACCCGCGCTGGCTGTCGGCGCCCTCGCGTCGCCGTCGATTCACGTAGCGGTGCAGGCCGTCTCCCAACGCCATCCGGCCGCCGAGAAAGCGACCTGGATTGGCCGGCAGGTTCCGTCGGCCTCGACGTTGGAACGACGGTGAAGGCGCCCCCCACACCGGATCGTCGACCCGGCGCCCTTGAAGGGCTAGTGCCGTACGCCGGGCCGCATCCACGCTGGAGAACGTCATGCTTCGTGGTCGGGGTCGAGCACCACCATAAACCTGTTGCCTTCCGGATCCGTCATCAGGGCGTGCATGCAATCGTGAGGTTCCACGAGAGAGGCGCCCTTGGCGATCAGCGTCTGAACCTGTTCGGCGATCGTTCCGACAAGGACGGTGACGACCGGTAGCACAGCCGGAGATTCCGCTTCGCCGACGCTGTACCCACCCCAACCCGGGATGCCGCCCCAGAACCCGATCATTTTCTCTGGGTCTACTGCTTCAAAATGAACGTGCATGCTGCTGTCTCACTTTCATCTGTGCGACCGAAGCCGAAAACGGCCTACCGAATCAATCCGGCAGGCCGTTACGGGTGAACGGACTTCAGCAGTCGATCACGGTGTTGTGCGTGTCTGCGATTCCGGGTTCGCTGAAGCGTCCGTGGTACTCGACCTGCAAGGTCACCTGAGTGTTGTACGTCTCCTTCTCACCATCATGCACGCACGTGAGCCCTGGAGTGGTGTAGCGCCCGCTGCACCTCGTCCACCCGCTGTCCTTGTGCTTCACCGCGCGCCAGTACCCGTCGCGCACGTACTCCTGAAGGTCGACCTGGACCCGGCACTGGTCGGGTGCCGGAGTTGAGCAACCCGTGTAATGGCCCTGGGCGTACAGCGGGCCGCCATGGGTGACCTGGAACGGTTTCTCACCCTGGAACGTGCACCACACGGGAAAGGCAGCAGTCCTCGCGACGGCCCTTCCCGTGCTGCCGCTCGGAGCTGCCGCAGCCGACGCCGTGGCAGCCGGCACCAGCAGGGCCCCCGCCGCGAGAAGGGGGACGATAAAACGCGCCTTCATTCTTTCCCCCCAAGAAGAATCGAATGTGTGTCTCACCGCCGACCACCCTCATGGGTTCACAGGCGCCACACAAGATCCGTGGCGCGAACTTTCCGTTGTTTGTCCGGTTCCCAGTCGTGGAATTGATCGTTCCCTCCCATCCGCTGCCAGCGGGCCGGTAGAAAACGACGAAGCCCCCGCCGGCCCAGAGGCTGACAGGGGCTGCCTGTGCGGTTTAGTGATCACAGATGCACGTGCGGATCACCTCGTTCAGCTCCTACGCCTGCTCGGGCGTCGACTTATTCGGGCCGTTGGTGAACGCCTCGACCGTCCGCTCCACAGCGTCCGGACGGTTCAGTACCGCGCACTGCCTGCGCCCCACTCGACCAATGATCAGCGGGGCGAAGCAGACCCCGAATTGGCAACAGCGTCTGAGGAAAGCAGCCGGGGCCCAGATGCCGCCCGACGATACATGCTCGGCTGCGCGCCGGCGGCGCGCCTCTGGCGGATAACGGCGGACCTCGAAGTCAACCGCTGACAGATGATCTACTCGACAGACTCCCGCCCACGACCAGCGTGAGCACGCTGAGTACTGGTCACACCAGCCCTTTGACCTGCGACTTCAAGTTGGCGGAGGCTCACTGTTCGGCTTGTGCAACGACCGTGCAAGATGATCTTCGGGCGGGTTCGTTTGCGCAGGTCAGATGCGTTGTATAGGAGTTCCGGGACATCTGAGCAACGAGTACCGCCGCACCCCGTTTGGCCTGTATGAATGCGGGTCCGGGCGGGGTGCGGCGCCATGTCCGGGGCTGGCTTGCCTGGGACCCCACGAGACTTCCCCCGGGACCTCCCCCGGGGCTTCGGGCCGAGAGCGGCCGGTGGCCGGAACCGAACACCGGCAGTGGGCGCCGCTCGCGGTCGCAGCGGTCGTACCTCTCCACCATCGCTGACAAGGTGCCCCTGACCTGCCCCCGACCTGCCCTTACGCCACTTCTCGCAGGGGACGCGCTGTGCGTTCGGGCGTCGCAAACGATCGTGATGATGCTGAAATCAAGAAAGTTTTAGGACTTTGATGACTCTTATCGATAGATCACCTAGCATCCTCACCACTGCCGCGAAGCGGAACGCATAGTTCTGGTTGTCGCGCTCGGCCCCATGCACCCAAGGACGCTCGATGCCGTCACGGACCCCTGCCCTGCAGCGCCTCCGTTCCATCCGCGCCTCGCTGCTGCTGCTGGCCCTGGTCCCGAGCCTGGCACTCGGCGGCCTCTGGGCCACCACCAGCGCACGCGTGCTGTCACAGGGCTTCGGTCTGCGCGCCGAGTTCGACACCAACCTGGCGGTCGCCAAGCCGTTCGGCGACATGATCGACGCCGCGGCCCGGGAACGGACGCTCAGCGCGGTCTGGCTGGCCGACCCCGACGCCTCGCGCGACGCCTTGGAGGCGCAGCGCCGCAAGACGGACGCCGCCGTGACCGAGATGGCGGGGCTTCCGGCCGCTCTGAAGGACGCCCCGGCGAAGTCCAAGGCGGCGTTCCAGCCGGTCGCGGACGCCGTGCAGGCAATGAACCTGACCCAGCTTCGGGCGCGGATCGACGACCGGTCCACCGACGTCCGGACGGCCACCGCGGCGTTCACCCGCGTCATCAACGCCGAGATCGTCGGCACCGACTTCGCCTTCCGGGTGAACGACGCGTCCCTGGTGACCGCGTCCATACCGACCTCGACCCTGATCGACGCCCGTGAGCAACTGCTCCTGGAGGACGCCACGCTGGCCCCCGCCGTCGCGAGCGGACGGCTGAGCGCCCAGGACCGGGCCGCCTTCCTCCACGCGGTGGGCGCCCGTCGTTTCCTGATGGGCAGCCTGCCCAACCAGCTCAACGCCCAGGACATGGCGGCGGTGGAGAAGCTCACCGACAGCCCGGCGTGGAAGACGCTGGAGAAGATCGAGGACGCCGTCATCGCCCAGCAGGACGGCGACAGCACCGCCCTGCCCGCGCCGGCCCGGCAGTGGCCCGCCACCATGACCACGATCATCCCGCGGATGCAGAAGGTCACGGTCGACCCCATCTTCGCCTTCATCGGCATGAGCCAGACCCGAGCCGACTCACTGCTGTGGCAGGGTCTGCTCACCAGCGGGGCGGGGCTCGCCGCCCTCATCGTGGTGGTCCTGCTGTCCTGGCGCGTCACCCGCTCCCTGATGCGGCGCCTGGCCGGCCTGCGCAGAGCGACCCTGGAGCTGGCCGACACCCGGCTGCCCAACCTGGTCGACCGGCTCAACCGCGGGGAGAACGTCGACGTCGAGTCGGAGGCGGCGGACCTCGACTACGGCGACGACGAACTCGGCAAGGTCGCCCAGGCCTTCAACTCCGCCCAGCGCACGGCGCTGCGCAGCGCGGTGAGCCTGGCCGACGCCCGCCGCGGCTTCCAGAAGGCCATCCTGGGCGTCGCCCGGCACACCCAGAACCTGGTGAACCGCCAACTGAGCCTGCTGGACACCATGGAGCAGAAACACCAGGAGCCCGAGGTGCTGAAGGGGCTCTACGAACTGGACTCCCAGGCAAGTCAGATACGCCGCTACGAGGAGAACCTCGTGATCATCAGCGGAGGGCAGCCCGGACGCCGCTGGACCCAGCCGGTCACCCTCATCGACGTCATACGCAGCGCCGTCGGGGAGGTCGCCGACTACCAGCGCGTCACGGTGCACGCCGACGAGGACCTGAAGCTGGCCGCGCACGCCGTCGCCGACGTGATCCACCTGCTCGCGGAACTCATGGAGAACGCCGCCCGCTACTCGCCGCCCGTCTGCCCGGTGTGGGTCCGCACGGAGCAGGTCGGCAAGGGGCTCGCCATCGAGGTCGAGGACCGCGGGCTGGGCATGGGGGAGGAGGAGTACGCCGACGTCAACCGGCGACTCTCGCAGCCCCCGCAGTTCGACGTCCTGGCCCTCGCCGACGACGCCCGCCTCGGCCTCTTCGTGGTCGCCCGGCTGGCCTCCCAGCACGGTGTCCGGGTCACGCTCCGCTCGTCGCCGTTCGGCGGCACCTCGGCGGTGGTCCTGATCCCCGCGCCACTTCTGATCGACGAATCCGCGATGGTCCCGGGTGCGGCAGTGGTTCCAGGTGCTCCGATGGTTCCCGGTGCCGCGACGGTCCCGGATTCTCCGGCGACGCTCGTGGCGGACGCGGACGCGGACGCGGACACCCGGCACACGGCGGCCCTCGTCGGCACGGCCTGGGAGCCGGACGCCCAGCCCGCTCCCCACCCCACGCCCCACCGCGCTTCGCAGTCCACGCCCCGGGCCGTTCCCCTGCCCGTTCCCCAGCAGGCTTCCCACCACGACGAGTGGTCGGTGTCGGAGCGCCCCTCCGTGTTCACCCCCCTGCGCCGCCCGGTCACCACACCGGATGCGAGCGCCGTCCTGATGGACGGGTCCCCGGCGGCCTCCTTCCCCGTCCAACCCGCCCAGTCCATCCAGTCCATCCAGTCCGTCCAGCCTCTCCACGGCGCTCCGCCCCTTCCGCAGCGCGTCCCCCAGACGAGCCTGGCCCAGGAGTTGCGCCGTGACCCGCCGTCCGCCGACGCCGTCCCGGCGGAGCCGGAACCGGAACCGCTGCCGCAGGCGGAGCAGGTCGCCAGGACGATGTCCGCCTTCCAGCGCGGCACCGCGCACGCCCGTGACTTCGGGGTACGCCCCGCCCCCGACCACGATTCCTCGACGAAGGCTCCACGATGACCGTTCACCCGCACCGCTCCCCCGCCACCTCCAACAACCTCGACTTCCTGCTGACCGGCCTCGTACAGCAGGTGACCGGTGTGCGGTTCGCCGTCGTGGTGTCCGAGGACGGGCTGGTGGTCAGCAAGTCCGCGGCCTTCCCCAGGCCCGAGGCCGAGCGGCTGGCCGCGACCGTGTCGGGGCTGATGAGCCTGGGCCGGGGCGTGTGCGTCGACTTCGACGGCGGGTCGGTCGTCCAGTCGCTGCTCGAGATGCGGCGGGGCTTCCTCATCCTCACGTCGGCCGGCGCGGGCGCGCACCTCGCCGTGCTGACGGAGTCGCAGGCGGACGTCGGCGTGGTGGCGTTCGAGATGAACATGCTGGTGAAGAAGGTCGGGGAACACCTCAGCGCGGCTCCCCGGGCCGAACTCTCGCCCCCGCCCGGCGTGCGCGGTTTCCAGCAGTGAACGACGGCCCCCAGGAGTCCTGGGCTCAGCCCGAGGGGGCCGCGCACTGGAGGATGGTAAGGGCGTTCACGCTGACCGGCGGCCGTACCGAGCCCAGCCGGGACGTCTTCACGCTCATCACGCTGGTGAGCACGGTCGACCTGCCGCTGCCGTCCGTCGGCCAGCGCCTGCAGCCCGAGCACCTGCGCATCCTGCGCATGTGTGCGCAGCCGCTGGCCGTCGCCGAGATCTCCGCCTATCTGGACCTGCCGGTCTCCGTGACGACCATCCTGCTCTCGGACCTGCTGGAGCTGGGCAGGATCCTCGCCCGCCCGCCCATCCACGTGGCCGCAAGCCCACAGATCGCCCTGTTGCAGAAAGTGAGGAACGGCCTTGCCCGGCTCTGACAACGCCCCCGAGGCTGTAAAGATCCTGATCTCCGGCGGTTTCGGCGTCGGCAAGACCACCATGGTCGCCGCCATCAGCGAGATCACTCCGCTGCATACGGAGGAACGGCTGACCGCCGCGGGGGTCGGGGTGGACGACGTGGTCGGCGTCGAAGCCAAGACGACCACCACGGTCGCCCTGGACTTCGGCCGCATCACGCTCACCCCCGACCTGGTGCTCTACCTGTTCGGCACACCCGGCCAGCAGCGCTTCTGGTTCATGTGGAACGACCTGGCGGTCGGGGCCCTCGGCGGGGTGGTGCTGGTGGACACCTGGCGCCTGGAGTCGAGCTTCGCGGCCATCGACTTCTTCGAGAAACGCGGCATCCCGTTCGTCGTGGCCGTCAACCGCTTCGAGGGCCGGCCGGACTACGGCGTCGAACAGATCCGCGGCGCTCTCGCGCTCCCCCCGACGTCCCCGATGGTCATGTTCGACGCCCGTGAACGCGGCGCCTGCCGTGACGTACTGCTGAGCCTGGTCGACCATGTGCTCGCCCAGGTGTCCGCCGCCCCGCTGCCGACGGCCCACTGAGCCCACGGGCGGTGCGCGGTGCTCACCGGCGGTGCGCAGGGCTTACGGCGGGGGCGGCCGTGGCCTGGCATATCTTGGCGGGCATGCAGTCTTACACGATCGGTCAGGCGGCCCGGTTGCTCGGGGTGAGTCCGGACACCGCGCGGCGGTGGGCGGACGCGGGGCGGGTGGTGACCCATCGCGACGAGGGCGGGCGGCGGGTCGTCGACGGGACGGATCTCGCCGCGTTCTCCGTCGAGCTGGCCAAGGCCGGGAGCGGTGAGGAGGACGTCTCCCACACCTCCGTCCGTAACGCGTTCCCGGGGATCGTCACCGCGATCAAGCTCGGTGACGTGGCGGCCCAGGTGGAGATCCAGGCGGGTCCGCACCGGTTGGTGTCGCTGCTGACCCGGGAGGCGGTGGAGGAACTCGGCCTGGAGGTCGGGATGGAGGCCACCGCCCGGGTGAAGTCGACGAACGTGCACATCGACCGCGTCTGAACGCGCCGGACGCCGTGGCGCGGCGTGGCGCGCCACGGGTGGTCGGCGGGGGCCGGCTGCGGGTACCGGACGTCGCCCGCGCAGCCCGTCAACCGCCCGCCGCGCAGGGCACGGTCGACGGCGTCACGGCCCGGATCACGTCCACGCGGGGTAGTCGCCGTCCACGCGGATCGTGTTGATCCCGCTGATGTGCCGGGCGCCGCAACGGTCCTGTGGCAGGACGAGTTGGGGGCCGGCCCGGTCGAGCGGGGTGTCGTCGATGGTGACCGCGAGGAGCACGGGAGCGTGTCCGAAGTCGGGGTCGATCTCCGCCCACGACAGCAGGGCGTGATGGCCGTCCGCCCCGGTCACGGCGATGAGGAAGCGGAGCCGGTCCTTGCGGCGGGCGGGGTCGAAGCCGGGCTCGGCCGCCGACAGCACGTCGTGCAGGAGCGGTCCGGTGAAACTGTGACACTGGACGCCGCTGGTGTCACATTTGAAGCTGACCTCCGCCCGCTGCTGGGGCCAGGCCAGCAGGTCGGCCACGGTCAGCCGGCACGGCCGGGCCAGGTCACCGGCGAGCACGACTTCCGGCATCGGAACGGCGGCCGTACCGGCGGTTGCGAGGGACTGACTCACGGGCTACCACCTCCCGGAAGACGGTACCCGAGCGGGCCGTATGTACAAACGCATATACCACCCGCCGCAATCGATAGCCCAGCTCATGCGATGCGACAAGGTACTAACACCTCGCATTTGCGGCAGTATGCTCGGAGTGGCGCTCGCGGTCGTCGTCGAAGGAGCCGAAAGACCCGAAAGCCCCTGGAAGAGTCCCTGAGAAGGAGTAGATCCGTGATGACCCGTTCCGTGCGCCGGACCCGCCGCACCCGCACGATGCTGCAGGTGACCGGTGTGAGCGCCGCCGCACTGCTGGCCCTGAGCGCCTGCTCCTCCTCCGACGACTCCTCGTCGGCCAAGTCCGACGCGTCCGGCTCCTCCGACGCCTCCGCGTCCGCCTCCCCCAAGCTGTCCGGCACGGTCACCGTGTTCGCGGCGGCCTCGCTGAAGGAGAGCTTCACGGCGCTGGGCAAGGAGTTCGAGAAGGCGCACCCCGGCACGAAGGTCACCTTCAGCTTCGGCGGCAGCGACAGCCTCGCCGCGAGCATCACCGGCGGCGCCCCGGCGGACGTGTTCGCCTCCGCCAGCCCCAAGACGATGAAGATCGTCACGGACGCGGGGGACGCCGCGGGGACACCCGCCACCTTCGTCCGCAACCAGCTCGAGATCGCCACCCTGCCCGGCAACCCCGACAAGATCACGTCCCTCAAGGACCTCACGAAGTCGGGCCTGAAGGTGGTGCTGTGCGACAAGACGGTGCCGTGCGGCGCCGCCGCCCAGAAGGCGCTGGACGCCGGCAAGCTGAAGCTCACCCCTGTGTCGTACGAGCAGGACGTCAAGTCCGCCCTGACGAAGGTCGAGCTGAAGGAGGCCGACGCGGCGGTCGTCTACAAGACCGATGTGAACGCCGCGGGTGACAAGGTGGAGGGCGTGGAGTTCCCCGAGTCGGCCAACGTCATCAACGACTACCCGATCGTCCAGCTCAAGGACGCGAAGAACACCGACACCGCCAAGGCGTTCATCGCGCTGGTGCAGTCCGCCGAGGGCCAGAAGGTCCTGACCAAGGCCGGGTTCCTCCAGCCGTGATTCCGGTCGACGAGTCCGGCGCCGCGTCCGACACCCTGACGGGCGGACCGCGGCGCCGGCGGGGGCGGGCGGCGGCCCTCCGGCGTCGGCGCAGCCCCGTTCCGCTGCCGTTGCTGCTGCCCGCGCTCGTCGGTCTGGCGTTCCTGGTCCTGCCGTTGGTCGCGCTGCTCGTGCGGACCAACTGGTCCACCCTGCCGGACCAGTTGACCAGCCCGGCCGTGTGGCAGGCGCTGCGGCTGTCCCTGCTCTGCGCGACGGCGGCCACCGCGGTGAGCCTGGTGCTCGGGGTGCCGCTGGCCTGGCTGCTGGCCCGGGTGGAGTTCCGCGGCCGCGGACTGCTGCGCGCCCTGGTCACCCTGCCGTTGGTGCTTCCGCCGGTGGTCGGGGGTGTGGCGCTGCTGATGGCGCTCGGCCGCAACGGCGTCGTCGGGAAGTGGCTGGACGCCTGGTTCGGGATCACCCTGCCCTTCACGACCGCCGGGGTCGTGATCGCCGAGGCGTTCGTCGCCATGCCGTTCCTCGTCATCAGCGTCGAGGGCACGCTACGGGCCGCCGACCCGCGCTACGAGGAGGCCGCGACCACCCTCGGCGCCTCCCGGTTCACCGCGTTCCGCCGGGTCACGCTGCCGCTGATCGCTCCCGGGGTCGCGGCCGGCGCGGTCCTCGCCTGGGCGCGGGCGCTGGGCGAGTTCGGCGCGACGATCACGTTCGCGGGCAACTTCCCCGGCCGCACCCAGACCATGCCGCTCGCCGTCTACCTGGCCCTGCAGAGCGACCCGGAGGCGGCGATCGCCCTCAGCCTGGTCCTGCTGGCCGTCTCGATCGCGGTCCTCGCGGGCCTGCGCGACCGCTGGATGACCGCCTCATGACCGACGCGGAGAAGACCGCACAGACCGCACACGACACCGGCACCGGTTCTGGCGGTGGCGGTGGCGGTGGCGGTGGCGGTGATGAAGGACTGGACGCCCGTCTCGTGGTCGACCGGGACCGCTTCCGCCTCGACGTCACCCTGACGGCCGCTCCCGGTGACGTGGTCGCCCTGCTCGGCCCGAACGGCGCCGGCAAGACCACCGCCCTGCGCGCGCTGGCCGGTCTCGTCCCCCTCACGGACGGTCATCTACGGCTCGACGGCGACTCGTTGGAGCGCACGCCGCCCGAGTCCCGCCCGGTCGGCGTCGTCTTCCAGGACTACCTCCTCTTCCCCCACCTCACCGCCCTGGACAACGTGGCCTTCGGCCCGCGCTGCCACGGCGTCGGCAAGGCGGCGGCCCGCGCGCAGGCCGCCGAGTGGCTGGAGCGGATGGGTCTCGCCGAGCACGCCGGGGCCAAGCCGCGCCGCCTCTCCGGCGGCCAGGCCCAGCGCGTCGCCCTCGCCCGCGCCCTGGCCACGAACCCCCGGCTGCTGCTCCTCGACGAGCCCCTCGCCGCGCTCGACGCCCGCACCCGTCTCGATGTCCGCGCCCAACTCCGCCGCCATCTGGCCGACTTCGAGGCGGTAGCGGTCCTCGTCACGCACGACCCGCTGGACGCCATGGTCCTGGCCGACCGTCTGGTCGTCATCGAGGACGGCCACGTGGTGCAGGAGGGCACCCCGGGCGACATCGCCCGCCACCCGCGCACCGACTACATCGCCCACCTCGTCGGCCTCAACCTCTACCAGGGACGCGCCGACGGCCACACCGTACGACTCGACACCGGGCCCGCGATCACCACCACCGAGATCCTCACCGGGCCGGTCTTCGTCACCTTCCCGCCGGCCGCGGTGACCCTGTACCGCGACCGCCCCACCGGTACCAGCGCCCGCAACCTCTGGCACTGCGAGGTGGCCGGCCTGGAGACCCACGGCGACCGCATCCGCGCCGACCTCACCGGCGAACTCCCCCTCGCCGCCGACCTCACCACCGTCGCCGCCGCCGAACTCGGCCTGCACCCCGGCACCCCCGTCTGGGCCACGGTCAAGGCAACCCAGACCCACGCCTACCCGGCCTGACGGTCGACGCCGCCTCCGAAGAGCCGGATCACCGGATCACCCCGAACTCTCCTACGGGGAGGGGAACACCTGATTCCCTTCCCCTCAACCCCTCCTCTCCCCTCAACCCCTCCTCACGAGCCCGCCGCTCAGCCTTCCGTCAGGGTGATGTCCCGCTCCTGAGCCGCGTGGAAGCGGGGCAGGGGCAGGCCGCCCTCGGGGCGGAGTTCCATCAGCGTGGCCTCGACGTGGGCCGCACCGGGGTCGAGGTCGTCCGGGGTGGCCTTGCCGGTGTTCACCCAGGCATGCTCGGCTCCGTCACACACGGCACGGGTGCCGCCGATGCCGTGCCGGACGTCGTCGGACTTCTGGCCGACGGAGGAGCTGACGAGAACGGGACCCGTGTTGCCGGTGCAGCGGTAGGTGCCCGAGAGCGTCACGGTGCCGTCGGCGGCGATACGGCCCACCGGGTCGACGGTGACGGACTCCGACGGGACGGCAACGGCGGTGGCGGTGACCGCCGGGGCGGCCAGCAGAAGCAGGGCGGCACCGGCGGCCACGGACAGAGCGGGGCGCAAGAACGTGGACGTGGACGTGGACGTAGGCATGGACCTGGACATGGAAGAACCTCCTGTTGTGGGGGCCTCCACTGGTACCGGGCTGGCGCGCTCGCAGCGGTGATCGTCACTCCTTCGGTGGCGAGTCCGCGCCCGTCGTCGACGAACCGTGTCCTGGAGCTGTCACGCTTTCGGCCGCCCGCTGGCGATGCCCCCGGCCCGAGCGCATGGTCTACCCATGCGGGCCGACCGGACGGCCGACCCCACCGACATCGATCGCACAGACGGTTGCACCAATGGTGACCAGCAGTAATACCGAAGAACTAAGATGATCAACGTGTCCGACCAGCCCGCACCCCGGTCTCTCATCGTCACGCTCTACGGCGCGTACGGCCGCTTCGCACCGGGCCCGGTGCCCGTCGCCGAGCTGATCCGGCTGCTCGCCGCAGCGGGCGTCGACGCGCCCTCCGTACGCTCCTCGGTGTCCCGGCTGAAGCGGCGCGGACTGCTGCTGCCGGCCCGTACGGCGCAGGGCGCGGCCGGGTACGAACTCTCCGACGAGGCACGGCAGTTGCTCGACGACGGCGACCGGCGCATCTACGCCACGGCGACCCCCGCGGACGAGGGCTGGGTGCTGGCGGTGTTCTCGGTCCCGGAGTCGGAGCGGCAGAAGCGGCACGTGCTGCGGTCGCGGCTCGCGGGTCTGGGCTTCGGTACGGCGACTCCGGGCGTGTGGATCGCCCCGGCGCGACTGTACGACGAGACCCGGCACACCCTCCGGCGGCTGCACCTCGACCCGTACGTCGACCTCTTCCGCGGCGAGCATCTCGGTTTCGCGCCGACCGCCGAGGCCGTCGCCCGCTGGTGGGACCTGGCGGCGATCGCCAAGGAGCACGAGACGTTCCTCGACCGCCACGCGCACGTCCTGCACGCCTGGCAGCAGCGGCCGGACACCCCGCCGGAGGAGGCCTACCGCGACTACCTCCTGGCCCTGGACTCCTGGCGCCACCTGCCCTACACCGACCCCGGCCTGCCCGCCCGCCTGCTGCCGCAGGACTGGCCGGGCACCCGCTCGGCGGCGGTGTTCCACGAGCTGCACGAGCGGTTGCGGGACGCCGGGGCGGAGTTCGCCGGGGTACGGGTTCCCTGAGGTCGGCGTCAGGTCACCGCACGCAGAGTTCCCGTCACACACGTCACCGGTCGTCAATAAGCCGGTAACAACGGGATCAGGTGCGCGAGGGGAGCCGTTGGTCCGGGTAAGCGGCTGATAGCGGGATCGAGGGTCCCGTACGGAGCCCACCGGGCATCTCTGCCGGAGGCCGCCGCTACCATTCATAAAGTTGAAAGCAGGACCGACCGATGTCGATCACGGGGACCTGCGCCATGAACGGACTCGCCTTGCACGAACGCCCCTCCGACTCCGCCGCCTCCTGGCGTATCGCGCTGCCGCACTCCGCCGCGGCCGTGCCGGTGGCCCGTGCGCTGGTCCGTACGGCGCTCGCGGAGCTGAAGCACGCGGCGGACAGCGACACCGCGGAGCTGCTCACCGCCGAGCTGGTGGCGAACGCCGTGGAGCACACCACCGGGGACGACCCGATAGAGCTGGTGGTCGAGGTGCAGCCGACGGGCTGCCAGGTCGAGGTGCACGACCCCGACCCGGTGCCGCCCGGCGACCTCACCCGCCCGTCCGGCGAGACGCCCGACCCCTGGCAGGAGCACGGGCGCGGACTGCTGCTGATCCGCGCCCTCAGCTCGTCCTGCGGGCACCGGCCCACGGACCGGGGCAAGGCGGTGTGGTTCAGACTGGCCGCCGTTCCACCACAGTGGCGTCCGCGTCACGTGTGACGCCCGGCACCCCGGGTCAGATCAGATCAGGCCAGGGTTGCCACGAGTACGGCCTTGATGGTGTGCAGGCGGTTCTCCGCCTCGTCGAAGACGACCGAGTGCGCCGACTCGAAGACCTCGTCGGTGACTTCCAGGGAGTCGAGGCCGTGGCTGTCGTATATGTCCTGGCCGACCTTCGTGCCCAGGTCGTGGAAGGCAGGCAGGCAGTGCAGGAACCGGACGTCCGGGTTGCCGGTGGCGCGCAGGACGTCCATGGTCACGGCGTACGGGGCGAGGGCGGTGATCCGCTCGTCCCAGACCTCCTTCGGCTCGCCCATGGAGACCCACACGTCGGTGGCGACGAAGTCGGCGCCGGCCACGCCCTCGGCGACGTCCTCGGTGAGCAGGACCGTGGCGCCTGAGGCCTCGGCCAGCTCACGCGCCCGGGAGACGACCTCGTCACCGGGCCAGTACGCCTTGGGCGCGACGATGCGGACGTCCATCCCGAGCAGCGCCCCGGTGACCAGGTAGGAGTTGCCCATGTTGAAGCGGGCGTCGCCGAGGTAGGCGAAGGCGATCCCGGTCAGCGGCTTGGCACTGTGCTCGGTCATGGTGAGCACGTCGGCCAGCATCTGGGTGGGGTGCCACTCGTCGGTGAGACCGTTGTAGACGGGGACCCCTGCGTACGCGGCGAGCTCCTCGACCTTCTGCTGGCTGTCGCCGCGGTACTCGATGCCGTCGTACATCCGCCCGAGCACGCGCGCGGTGTCCTTCACTGACTCCTTGTGGCCGATCTGCGAGCCCACGGGGTCGAGGTACGTGGTCGAGGCGCCCTGGTCGGCGGCGGCGACCTCGAACGCGCAGCGGGTGCGCGTCGAGGTCTTCTCGAAGATCAGCGCGATGTTCTTCCCGCGCAGATGCCGCGTCTCGGTCCCGGCCTTCTTGGCGGCCTTCAGCTCGGCGGCCAGCTCGATCAGGCCGCGCAACTCCTGCGCCGTGAAGTCCAGCTCCTTGAGGAAGTGGCGCCCGGCGAGGGCGGTCGGGACAGTCGCCATGGGGGCGCTCCAGAGGTACGAGAACAGGACAGGACCAGGATGATGCGGGACCATGGAAGTCTATACGATGACCAGCATTTATATACAGCCCCCTGGGGCGTTCCAATCGGCACCCCATGCGGCGCCCCCATACGGCGCTCCACACAGCGCCTCATCCAGCACTCCATGCGGCGGTCCTATACGGCCGCCCGCTCGACCGGGCAGCTCATGCAGCGCGGTCCACCCCTCCCCCGGCCCAGCTCGCTGCCGGGGATCTCGATCACCTCGATGCCCTGTTTGCGCAGGTGGGTGTTGGTGGTGACGTTGCGCTCGTAGGCGACGACGACGCCGGGCTCCACGGCGAGGACGTTGCAGCCGTCGTCCCACTGCTCGCGTTCGGCGGCGTGGACGTCCTGGGTGGCGGTGAGGACGCGGATCTCGCTGAGGCCGAGGGCGGCGGCGATCGCGCGGTGCATGTGCTCCGGGGGGTGGTCGGTGACCTTGAGTTCCTTCTCGCCGACGCCCGGTTCGATGGTGTACGACCGCAGCATGCCGAGGCCCGCGTACTGGGTGAAGACGTCGCCGTCGACCATGGTCATCACGGTGTCGAGGTGCATGAAGGCGCGCCGCTTCGGCATGTCGAGGGCCACGATGGTCTCGGCCGAGCCCGCGGCGAACAGCTTGTGCGCGAGCATCTCGACGGCCTGCGGAGTGGTGCGCTCGCTCATGCCGATCAGCACGGCGCCGTTGCCGATGACGAGGACGTCACCGCCCTCGATGGTGGACGGATAGTCGGCCTGCCCCTCGGACCAGACGTGGAACGTCTCGCCGCGGAAGAGGGGGTGGTGCCGGTAGATCGCCTCGAAGTGGACGGTCTCGCGCTGCCGGGCCGGCCAGCGCATGGAGTTGATGGCGACGCCGTCGTAGATCCAGGCGGAGGTGTCGCGGGTGAAGAGGTGGTTGGGGAGGGGGTCGAGGAGGAAGTCGTCGAGGTCCATGACGTGGAAGCGCACGGACGTCGGCTCGGGATGCGCCTGGAGGAACTCCCGCTTGGTCATGCCGCCGACGAGCGCCTCCGCCAGCTCCGGGGCGGGGAGGGTCTCGAAGGCGGCGCGGAGGTGGTCGGTGGCGAGCACCCCGTACTCCTTCTCGTCGAAGACGCGGTCCAGGACGAGCGCTCTGGCCGCCGGGAGCGCCAGGGCCTCGGTGAGCAGGTCGCCGAAAAGGTGGACGGCGACGCCGCGGTCGCGCAGCACGTCGGCGAACCCGTCGTGTTCGGCGCGCGCCCGGCGCACCCACAGCACGTCATCGAAGAGCAGCGCGTCCTTGTTGCTGGGGGTGAGCCTTTTGAGCTCCAGATCCGGCCGGTGCAGGATGACGCGGCGCAGCCGCCCGGTCTCGGAGTCGACATGGAATCCCATGTCTCCATCCTGACCATCGGGGACCGTCTTCACCCGCCGCCCGACCGTTTCCGCACCCGCTTTTGTTCTCGTCCCCTTGACGACAACCAGCTCTCCCGATTATCGTCGCACTGACGACAACGGGAGGGACCACTCATGGCCGACATCACCCGGCGGCTGGGCTGGCGGCATCTGCGCGGCGCCCCCACGGCACACGTCCGCCACCACCGCTCGGGCAAGCTGGTGCACGACGGGCCGGGGCTCAGTTTCTGGTTCCGCTCGCTGAGCGCCGCGCTCTCCGAAGTGCCGGTGGACGACCGTGAGTTGGCCATGACCTTCCACGCCCGTACGGTCGACTTCCAGGACGTGGCGGTGCAGGCGACGGTGACCTACCGGATCAGCGACCCGGCCGTGGCGGCCGCCCGCCTCGACTTCTCCGTCGACCCGGACACCGGGGTGTGGCGCAGCGCGCCCCTGGAACAGCTCGGCACGCTGCTGACGGAGACGGCGCAGCAGCACGCCCTGGACGTCCTCGCGCGTACGTCGCTGTCGTCGGCGCTGGTGGACGGTGTGACGGCGGTGCGGGAACGCGTCGCGGCGGGATTGGCGGCGGAGCCGCGGCTGCCGGCCACGGGCATCGAGATCGTGGCCGTCCGGGTCGTCGCGCTGCGCCCGGAGCCGGAGGTGGAGCGCGCGCTGCGGACCCCGGCGCGCGAGCAGATCCAGCAGGAGGCCGACCGGGCGACGTACGAGCGGCGCGCGGTGGCCGTCGAGCGGGAGCGCGCCATCGCCGAGAACGAACTCGCCAGCCAGATCGAACTGGCCCGCCGCGAGGAGCAGTTGGTCGAGCAGCGCGGTACGAACGCCCGCCGGGAGGCCGAGGAGAACGCGGCAGCGGACAAGGTACGGGCGGAAGCGGAGGCGACACGGACCGTACGGCTCGCGGAGGCGGAGGCCGCCCGCTCGGTGAAACTGGCGGAGGCGGAGGCGCAGCGCTCGGAGCGGCTGACCCTGGCGGAGGCGTCGCGCACGGTCCGGCTCGCGGAGGCGGAAGCGGCCCGCGTGGTCCAACTGGCCCGCGCCGAGGCGGAGTCGGCGCGCGAGGTCGGCGAGGCGCGGGCCCAGGCGCAGGCGGCCTGGCTGCGGGTGCACGGGGACGTCGACGTGGCGACCCTGCACGCCCTCACCGGGACACGGCTCGCGGAGAACCTGCCGCACATCGACAGCGTGACGATCTCGCCGGACGTCCTGACCGGACTCCTGTCGAGGCTCGGCGCGGGGGAACGGGAGTGAGTCTCGCCCCGCGGGCCGTGCTGGTCCACCGCACCACGGAGTACGAGGAGTTGGTGGCCCGGCACGGCACGCACGGCCAGGCCGCCTTCTTCCTCTCCTCGCGGGGCCGCGACATCGAGGAGATCGCCGAACGCCACCGCCGCACAAGACGGGCGCTGGCGGAGGTGACGGCTGCGGTCCCCCTGACATGGCGTCAAACACGAGTGGAACGAAGGGACTTGGACCGCTTCCTCTTCGCACCCGAGGACGTGGTGGTCGTGGTCGGCCAGGACGGACTGGTGGCGAACGCCGCCAAGTACCTTGCCGGGCAACCGGTGGTGGGCATCGACACGGACCCCGGCCGCAACCCGGGCGTCCTGGTCCGCCACCGCCCGGCGGACGCGCGTACGCTCCTCCCCTCCGTGCTCACACCCGGCACCGGCACAACCGACCTGACCATGGTCGAGGCGGTCGCCGACGACACACAGCGACTGCTGGCCCTCAACGAGATCTACCTCGGCGCCCCGGGCCACCAGACCGCCCGCTACCGCCTGGGCCTCGACGACGACGGGGGTGCCGTCGAGGCCCAGGCTTCTTCCGGGGTGCTGGTGGGCACGGGCACGGGGGCGACCGGCTGGATCCGCTCGGTATGGCAGGAACGGTCCGGCGGCGACGACGGTCTGCGGCTGCCGGCCCCGACGGAAGACCGCCTGGTGTGGTTCGTACGCGAGGCCTGGCCGTCCCCCGCCACCGGCACCTCCCTGATCGCAGGCGAACTCACCCCCGACGCCCGCCTGACCCTCACCGTCGAATCAGAACGCCTCATCGCCTTCGGCGACGGCATCGAATCCGACGCGGTGGAACTGACATGGGGACAGCGGGTGCGGGTGGGGAGAGCGGGAACGGCACTGCGGCTCGTCGGTTGAGTCGCAGCGCCGTCCGCTGCCCCCGCGTGTCAGGCCGACAGCTCCTCCGCCGTCGCGTCGAAGGCCGTCGGCCCGCTCACAGTCGCGGGTCCACCGGCTCCGACTCCAGGGCCAGCACCCCGAACACCGCCTCGTGGACGCGCCACAGGGGTTCGCCCTCGGCCAGGCGGTCCAGGGACTCCAGGCCCAGCACGTACTCGCGGATCGCCAGCGACCGCTTGTGGTTGAGGAAACGGCCGCGCAGGCGGGTGAGGTTGTCGGGGCTGGTGTAGTCCGGACCGTAGATGATCCGGAGGTACTCGCGGCCCCGGCACTTGATACCGGGCTGGACCATGCGGCCTTCCCCGTCGCGGGCCAGCGCGCCGAGCGGCTTGACGACCATGCCCTCGCCGCCCCGGCCCGTCATCTCCAGCCACCAGTCGACGCCCGCCCGGACCGACACGGGGTCGGCCGTGTCGACGTACAGGCGGCGGGTGGTCTGGAGCAGGCCCGTGCCGTCGTGCTCCACCAGCCGGTCGAGGAACGACAGTTGCTCGTCGTGGGGCAGGGCCGCGAGGCTGCGGCCCTGGACCGCGAGGATCTGGAACGGGGCCAGGCGGACGCCGTCCAGTCCGTCCGTCGTCCAGCAGTAGCGGCGGTACGCGTCCCTGAACGCGGCCGCGTCCGCGGCGCGTTCACGCTGGCGGGAGAGGAGGTCCGCGACGTCGACTCCGCGCGCCGCCGCGCCTTCCAAGGCTGCAAGTGCGCCCGGGAAGACGGCGCCGGAGGCGGCGCCCACGGCCGCGTACTGCGAGCGCAGGAGGCCGGTGGCCTTCAGCGACCACGGCATCAGTTCGGCGTCCAACAGGAGCCAGTCCGTGTCCAGTTCGGACCACAGGCCCGCCTCGTCCACCGCCGCCCGCACCCGGCCGAGGATCTCCTCCGTCACCGCCTGGTCGTCGAAGAACGGGCGGCCCGTGCGGGTGTAGAGCGATCCGGTGGGGCCGTCCACGCCGAACCGCTTACGCGCCGTTTCCGCGTCGCGGCACACCAGGGCCACCGCCCTGGAGCCCATGTGCTTCTCCTCGCACACCACCTGTGCGACGCCGCCTCGCGCGAACTGCGCGAACGCCTCCGCCGGGTGCTCGAGGTAGCCCTCGATGTGCGAGGTGGCCGTGGGGGCCATCGTCGGCGGGAGGTAGGGCAGCAGGCGCGGGTCGACCGCGAAGCGGCTCATCACCTCCAGGGCCGCGGCCGCGTTCTCCTCGCGGATCGAGACGCGGCTCTGGCCGTCGTAGCGGGTCTCGACGACGCGCCGGCCGTGGACGTCCGCCAGGGCCAGCGGGCGGCCGTCGTGTCCGCCCGGCGCCTCCGACCGCAGCGGCTTCGCCGGCTCGTACCAGACCTGCTGCGCGGGGACGTCGACCAGCTCGCGCTCCGGCCAGCGCAGCGCGGTCAGCTTGCCGCCGAAGACGGCGCCGGTGTCCAGGCAGATGGTGTTGTTCAGCCAGGTGGCGTCCGGGACGGGCGTGTGGCCGTAGACGACGGCCGCCCGGCCCCGGTAGTCCTCCGCCCACGGGTAGCGCACCGGCAGGCCGAACTCGTCGGTCTCGCCGGTGGTGTCGCCGTAGAGCGCGTGCGAGCGGACGCGGCCGGAGGTGCGGCCGTGGTACTTCTCCGGCAGACCCGCGTGACAGACCACCAGCCTGCCGCCGTCGAGGACGTAGTGGCTGACCAGTCCGTCGATGAACTCCCGCACCTCGGCACGGAATTCCTCGCTCTCGGTCTCCATCTGCTCGATGGTCTCGGCCAGGCCGTGGGTGTGCTGGACCTTGCGGCCCTTCAGGTGACGGCCGTACTTGTTCTCGTGGTTGCCGGGTACGCACAGGGCGTTGCCCGACTTGACCATCGTCATCACGCGGCGCAGGACACCCGGGCTGTCCGGGCCCCGGTCGACCAGGTCGCCGACGAAGACGGCCTGCCGGCCCTCCGGGTGGACGCCGTCGGCGTAGCCCAACTTGCCCAGCAGGGAGTCCAGTTCGAGGGCGCAGCCGTGGATGTCGCCGATGATGTCGAAGGGTCCGGTGAGGTGGGTCAGGTCGTTGAAGCGCTTCTCGGTGACGATCGAGGCGTTCTCGACGTCCTCGACGCCCCGCAGGACGTGCACCTTGCGGAAACCCTCCCGCTCCAAGTGGCGCAGGGAGCGGCGCAGTTCACGGGTGTGGCGCTGGATGACGCGGCGGGGCATGTCGGCGCGGTCGACGCGGCCCGCGTTGCGTTCGGCGCACACCTCCTCCGGGACGTCCAGCACGATGGCGATGGGCAGCACGTCGTACTGCTTGGCCAGGTCGATCAGTTGGCGGCGGGCGTCCTGCTGCACGCTGGTCGCGTCGACGACCGTACGGCGGCCGGCCGCGAGCCGCTTGCCCGCGATGTAGTGCAGGACGTCGAAGGCGTCGCGCGTCGCGCTCTGGTCGTTCTCGTCGTCGGAGACCAGACCGCGGCAGAAGTCTGAGGAGATGACCTCGGTGGGCTTGAAGTTGCGGCGGGCGAAGGTGGACTTGCCGGACCCGGACGCGCCGATCAGCACCACGAGGGAGAGGTCGGTGACGGGCAGGACACGTCCCTGCTTCTCGGAAACCTGAGTCTCAGTCATGCGGCCTTCGCCTCCTTCTCGTTCGTGGACTTGCGGGTCGTCGACTTGTCCTTCGTGGACTTGTCGGTCGTGGACTGCCGGGTTGCTGTGCTGATCTCGAAAACGGCCATCTGGGTGGGCGGTCCCACCTCCGGGTCGTCCAGGCCGACCGGGACGAACTCCACGTCGTACCCGTGCCGTTCGGCGACCGTGCCGGCCCAGGTGCGGAACTCCTCGCGGGTCCACTCGAAGCGGTGGTCGCCGTGCCGGACATGGCCGGCCGGGAGGGTCTCCCAGCGGACGTTGTACTCGACGTTCGGGGTGGTCACCAGGACCGTGCGCGGGCGGGCCGCGCCGAACACCGCGTACTCCAGGGCGGGCAGCCTCGGCAGGTCGAGGTGTTCGATCACCTCGCTGAGCACGGCGGCGTCGTAGCCCTTGAGGCGGGCGTCGGTGTAGGCGAGCGAGCCCTGGAAGAGCTGGACGCGCGAGGCCTGCCGCTCGCCCATGCGGTCCAGCTTCAGCCGGCGGGAGGCGATGGTGAGCGCGCGCATCGACACGTCGACACCGACGATCTCGGTGAACCGCGGGTCCTTCAGCAGCGCCTGCACCAACTGGCCCTGGCCGCAGCCGAGATCGAGGACCCGGGCGGCCCCGGACGCCGTCAGTGCCGTGACGATCGCCTCGCGGCGCAGCACGGCCAGCGGGGTCGGACGCTCCTCCGTCTCGGCCTCCGCCTCGACGGCGTTGTCGATCTCCTCGACCTCGCTGTCGTCGGCCTCGGCGAGCCGGACCAGCTCCAGCCGCTCCATCGCCTCCCGGGTCAGCGACCAACGACGGGACAGGTAACGGCTGGTGATCAGTTTCTGCTGGGGGTGGCCGGGCAGCCAGCCCTCACCTGCGCGCAGCAGCTTGTCGACCTCGTCGGAGGAAACCCAGTAGTGCTTGGCGTCGTCGAGGACCGGCAGCAGGACGTACAGGTGACGCAGGGCCTCGGCGACGGTGAGCGTCTCCGACTCCAGGACGAGGCGGACGTACCGCGAGTCGCCCCAGGCCGGGAACTCCTTGTCGAGGGCGATCGGTTCGGCATCGACCGTCCAGCCGAGCGGCTCGAAGAGGCCGCGGACGAGGTCGGGGCCGCCGCGGGCCGGCAGCGCGGGCACCTCGACCCGCAACGGCCGTGTCTGCGCCGGGAGTTCTGGCCGCGCGGCGCACACCCCGCGCATCGCGCTGGAGAACACGCCGCTCAGCGCGACCGCGAGCAGCGAAGAGGCCGCGTACGGGCGGTCGTTGACGTACTGGGCGAGGGCCGCGTCGGGGGCGCCGCCGCGCCCCTTGCCCTTGCCGCGCCGGACCAGCGCAACGGCGTCCACCTCCAGCAGCAGCGCCGCCGTGCAGCGCTCGGCATCGGCCTCGGGGTAGAGGACATGGGCCTTGCCGTAGGAGGTGGAGAACGCCTGCGATTTGTCCGGGTGCTTGTGCAGCAGGAAGCCCAGATCGGTGGCGGGGCGCTCGGGGGTGCCGGTGGTGCTGATCGTCAGGAACACGGTGGGTGCCTCGGAAGGGTTCGGATGGGGTGCGGAAGCGCTGGTCGTGCGCTCACGCGCCCCTACAACGTACAGAGAACGGTCCGGCGGTACCCGCCAATTTTCACACCGGCCGGCAGCCTTCTGCCCTGGTCAGATGCGAGTAAGGGCTGCTCCGCTCACTCCGCCGCGCTGCGCCACGCGCTGACGCCCAGCTTTCCGGTGGTGCCGAGGTCCAGGTGAGGGGTCACCGTCACCGGGGCGGCGCCGGGCCTGGCGCGCACTCGGACGTACGGGACGTCGACCGTGGTGCCGGAGCCGGTGGTGTTGCGCCACATCAGGCCGGCGCTCGCACGCTCGCCGCCCGTCGCCTACGCCTACCCCCACCTCCACCTCCACCCCCAGACCTACGACAGTTGCGCCTGCACCTGGGCGGAGATCAGTTCCAGGTGGTCCAGGTCGTGCAGGTCGAGGAGCTGGAGGTACATCCGCCGGGAGCCGACCTCGGCGTAGCGGCCGATCTTGTCGACGACCTCGGCCGGGGAACCGGCCAGCCCGTTGGCCTTGAGCTCCTCGACCTCGCGGCCGATCGCGGCGGCGCGCCGGGCGAGCTCCTGGTCGTCCTTGCCGACGCAGACGACGAGGGCGTTGGAGAAGGTGATCGCGTCGGCCTCGCGGCCGATCTCCGCCGCGGCGGCCCGTACCCGGCCGAACCGCCGCTCGCTGTCCTCTACCGAGCCGAACGGCATGTTGAACTCGTCGGCGAACCGGGCGGCCAGCCGCGGGGTGCGGGTCGCGCCGGTGCCGCCGATCAGTATCGGGATCTTCGGCTGCGCGGGCTTGGGCAGCGCGGGCGAGTCGGTGAGGTCGTAGTACGTGCCGTGGAAGTCGAAGGTCTTGCCGAGCTCCGTGGCCCACAGGCCCGTGACGATCTCGAGCTGCTCCTCCAGGCGGCCGATCTTCTCCTTCGGGAAGGGGATGCCGTACGCCGTGTGCTCCTCCTCGAACCAGCCCGCGCCCAGGCCGAGTTCGACGCGCCCGCCGGACATCTGGTCCACCTGCGCGACCTGGACGGCGAGGACGCCGGGCAGCCGGAAGGTGCCGGCGGTCATCAGCGTGCCGAGGCGGATGCGCTTGGTCTCGCGGGCGAGTCCGGCGAGGGTGATCCAGGCGTCCGTGGGGCCCGGAAGGCCGCTCACGTCACCCATCTTCAGGTAGTGGTCCGACCGGAAAAATGCGTCGAATCCGAGGTCCTCGGTGGCCTTGGCCACGGTGAGGAGGGTGTCGTAGGTCGCCCCCTGCTGGGGCTCGGTGAAGATGCGAAGATCCATGCCTCCATCCTGCACTCCGGCCGTCCCGTCAACCCCACCGGCCTCCTCGCCCCCGCCCCTCCCCGGTCGGGTGAAAAACGCCCGTGCCGTGCGTGGGGGGGTTGCCCGGGCCAGTGACCCGCCCCCGTGGTGATCGTTGGCGTGGGCGGAGCCGGACCGCCCGGCGCCCACGCCCGGCTGGTCAGCGCCGGAACGTCACCCGCATCGGCCCTCCTCGCAGGGGGGCCAGGGCCGAGGAGGCCGTCATGTCCGAAGAGACCGTGCCGCAACAGGGCGGGACCACCGCCGCAGCCCCGCCGAAGGGGTTGCTGCAGCAGATGGAGGAACTGATGGCGGCGTTGAACGCGGATCTCTCCGACCTTGAGATCAAAGCGGGTTTTTCCCCAAGGAATCACAGACGCGTGACCTGGGGTGACGTCAATTTACTTTAGTTAGTTCGGCCCGATCCGGCGGGCAGCGCACGCCGGATCAAAATCGTTGGCGAGCCGGGCGACCCGCCAACGATTCACGTACCCGCGTAAAGAGAGAGACCACCGCCAGCGTGGAACTGGTCGGTGGTCTGGTCGTCGTGCTGCGCCGCCAGCTCACGGCTTCGTACGGCAGGATTCCAGGGGGTTTCGGGGCCGTACGGTAGTGGGTTTGAGCTGGGGGCTCAGCCGAATTAATTAAAGGCTGGCGAACAGGGTCCGGGTCAGTCGAACTCACGCAGCGCGGCGACGAGCTGGGGCCCCTCGGGGGCACCCCGGCGCAGCAGCACAGCAGCCGCCGTGTGCAGCTCGTTCCACGAATGCGGGCGGCCGACGGCAGCGGCGTCCGGCACCGCCTCCAGAGCCACGGTGAGGGCCTGCGCCGCTTCCCCGGCCCCGGCGAGGGCATGTGCAAGGCAGGTTCGGTACCAGGTGCGGTCACGCCGGTACTCGTCCGGCAGGGCGGCCAGCCCGACCGTCAGGTGATCCACGGCGGTGCGCCAATGCTTGAGGTGCAACGCGGCCATGCCCCGCTGGAGGGTGAACCAGGTCTCGCCGTAGAAGTACATCCAGACCGGCTCGTCCTCGGGGTGCTGGGCGGCCCGGCCAATGAGTGACTGCGCCTCGTCCAGGAGCCGTTCGGCGTCGTCGCCGTCGCCGTTGAGGGCGTGGCCCCGGGCGGCCATCTGCGCCGCCATGCCCTGGACCCCGAGGGACGTGCCTGGGGCGGACCAGCGGGCCGCCTCGGCCAGCCTGACGGCTCGGTCGCCCCGGCCGCCGGACCACGCCATGTGCGCCTTCATGCTGAGAGTGGTGGCGGCCATGTTGGCGTCTCCGGCCTCCAGCGCCCATTCGTGGCTGCGGTCGTACCAGGCCAGCGCGGCGGCCGTCTGCCCCTGGTCCTGCGCCATCCAGGCCAAAAACTGAGCGTGCTCCGAGGCGAGTCGGATCACCCGGCCGGCCAGCGGACCACGGGCCGCGGCGTACAGGTCGACGACCGTACGGAGCTGCTGGCGCATCACGTGTACGAGGGGGCGCGAGCCGATCTCGTCCTCGGCTCGGCGGTGCTCGGCGAGCAGCCGGTCGAGCCAGTTCAACGTGGGAGCGTCCACACGGTGTTCGGACTCCACCACGGTCGTCACCCGGGTCAGCAGATCGTCATCGGGTCCCGGGCCGGGGAGCACCAAACCGGCGACCGCCTGAGCCGGGGCGCGGGCCCCCGCACGGGTGAGGTCCGCCGGGATATCCAGGCCGGACACGATGCGCTGCCGCACCTCGACAGAAGTCACCCGGCGGTGCCCGCGTTCGATACCGGAGACGTCGGGCTGGACCAGGCCGACGCGCTCACCGAGCCGGGTCTGACTGAGGCCGGTCAGCTTGCGGTACGTGCGGAAGGCGGCGCCCCAGTCCTCGGCCGTGACGGCTGCGATGAGCTGCGGGTGCGACCACAGGCCCGGTCCGGAATCCCCCATGGATTCAAAGATATAGGGCCGGGCTATAGGGCGGCCCAATTGTGACGGATGGGGCAGCACACGAGGGTTGACAGGCAAGTACCCCGGGAGCCCTGACCGACTCGCCGGGGCGTGGCCGACGCTTTGAGGGAGCGGCGACATGATTAAGACGACGGTGAGCGGCCCGATGCACCTGGGACTTCCGAAGGCGGAGCCGGTGCCGATCGAAGGGTGCGACGTGTGCGGGGCGTTGACCGAGCAGCGGAGAGCGGCCCGGTGGGTCGGGGATCTGTCGAAGGTGTCCGACCTCAACGTGGAGATGCGGATCCACCAGGGGAGTTGCGCGTGATCGACCACGAGCCGGAGATCGGCGACCTGGTGTATGACGATTCGACACGGAGGGTCGGCCGGGTGATGGACCGGATCGGTACGCGTTGGCAGCCCCGTCCTCCGGGCGGCGGACGGGAGTGGGACACACGCGGTCCTCTCCGGCCCGCTACGGCGGCCGACAGCCTGTCAGCAGGCGTGGCCCTGGCGAACGCGCGCAGTCGCGGTGAGACCCCGTGACCGGAGAGGCGACGTTGTCAGCGGAATGCACGGTGGCGAAGCGGCCGGCATGTGCGGACATGCACGACTGGTGCAAGCAGACCAAGGACGTGCCGCTGCCGCACTCGACAGGCATCCTGCTCGTGCGGCGGTGCGGCTGCTCGTGCCACTGGCCGGGGGCGAAGTAGCCCCGAACAGCACGGAGCCCGGCCGGTGATGATGCCCGGCCGGGCTCCGTACGTGTGCGTGGAGGAGGGGGCGTGGGCTGAGCCTGGAGCCTCCTCCGGCCGCCCGGATATCCCCCCATCCCGCTCCGCCCGCGCAGATCCCCCCACTCCGATCCCCCTACCCCGAACTCCGATCCGCCCGCGCCGCCCCCCTCCCATTTCGATCTCCATTTCCACCCCGCGCCCCTGCTCCCGCCCCCAGGGCCCACGGCTTCTCATCTCTCCGGCAAGGCGCCCTCCCTCTCCTCCCGTTCCTCTCTCGCCGCCAGCTTGCGCAGCATCTCCAGGACCCGGTCCCTGGACTCGTCCGCCGCGTCGATGGCCTCCATGCACTGCCAGTACGTGCCCTGGTCGTCCGCCGAGCTCGCCAGGCCGACCAGGGCGATGCCGACCTCGCCGAGCAGGCCGCCCAGGTCGAGCAGGGCCCGCCGGGCGTCGTCCAGCGCGGTGAGCCGGGCGGCCAGCATGTCTCCGGGGTCGAGGTCCGGCGCGCCGAGCACACCGCAGCCTCTGCCCGCCAACTCGGTCAGCCCCAGGGCCTCGCCGCGCAGTTCGGGCGGGCCCGAGACGGCTAAGCGACTGCCGATCGCCTGCGCAAGGGCCTGCGCCTGCCACACCTCCCTGAGAATCTCCGCTCCACCGCCGCTGCCTGCGAGCGCGCGTCTGCTCGTCAGGATGAGCCGCACCGCGTCCATGCGCCGCCCCCGTCTGTCCCGACGTGCTGCCCGCACGTCCGCCCGAACACCCGTATCCACTCCACTACCCAGAGTGAGGGTCTGTGGGACGAAAAGCCAGAGGAAGACCGAAATCTGTGGACAACAAATCGGTTTCGGTCGGCCTGTTGACTGCGGAGAGTGAAAACGGATCGCGAGGCTCACGTCCGGGGTGCCGCTACGGCGCCGGGAACCTGTGCTCGTTGCGGTCGATCTTCGCGTCCAGGGCCGCCAAAGGGTCGATGCCGAGCACCTCGCACAGTTGCAGCAGGTACGCGAGGACGTCGGCGACCTCGTCCGTCACCTTGTGGGCGGTGTCCGGGTCGTCCATCACGCGTACCGACTCCTCCGGCGTCAACCACTGGAAGATCTCGACCAGTTCGGACGCCTCCACGCTGAGGGCGGCGACAAGGTTCTTGGGGGTGTGGAAGGGCTGCCAGTTCCGCGCGGCCGCGAACTCGGCCAGCCTGCGCTGCAACTTCGCCACGTCGAGGTGTTGTTCTGTCACGGACCCAGGTGTACCACCGTCGCTCCGTCCGTCCGGGCGACCCAGGACCCGTCGCTGACCGCGCCGACGCAGCGGATGTGCCCGCGTTCGGCCATCCGCACCGCCAGCCGCAGCAGTTCGGCGCGCTGCCGGACGTCGAGGCCCCGGTCGAGGCCGTCCGCGAGAAGGGTGAGGGTCTGCATCGCGGCGGGCACCTCGCCCGCCGGGTCCACGTCGAGGACGCCCGGCCCGGTGAGCAGCACCAGCGCGAGGGCGACGTAGCGCAGTTCGCCGTAGCCGAGTCGGGAGAGTTCCGTGCGGGTGCCGTCGGCGCGGTCGAGAACGGCACGGACCGTGCCGTCGTCCAGTGGCTCGGCACGCAGGTCCACGACCGGTCGTCCGGCGGATCCGGCGGACAGCGCGGCGACCAGTTGGGCATGCCGCCGTCCGCACTCCTCGCGGGTGCGCCAGAGCACGTCGGCGAGGTTGTCGCAGCCGGCGAGGAGTCGGCCGGAGCCGGTGGGGACGGGGGAGCCCATCCAGTCGGGCTGCGGATCGCAGGCGAAGACGGACCTCAGGGCGACCACCATCTGTTCGGCGGCGGCGAGCACCTGCCGCTGTCCGTCGGTCTTGCCGGCCACGCGCAACGGCAGCAGCGCGGTGCCGAGCCGGTCGTCGGGCAGCGGGGCGCGCGTGACCGGCGCGGCGCCGCCGGTGTGCCAGGCGGCCTGCACCGTACGGCGCCCGGGATCGCGCAGGGCCGACTCCAGCAGTACGACGCCCCCGGCGCTCAACCGCTCGCCCACGATGCGCAGTTCGGGTTCGGCCTGTACGGCGACGTCGAGCAGGACGGGTCCGCCGGGTCCGTCGGCCGTGCACCCGATGCGGAACCCGCGGCGCCGCTGGGCGTCGGGCCGCGCCCCCTGCGGCACGCAGGCGACGGGATCGGCGAACACCTCACCCAGCCGGGCCCCGCCCCCGAGCCGCGCCAACGCCTCGTACGCCCGCAGCGCACTGCTCTTACCGCTCCCGCTGTCCCCGACGAACAACGTGACGGCCCCGAGCGTGAACCGGGCCCGCCGATGCCCCGCGAAGGCGGAGAGCCGCAACTCGGTGACACAGGGCCGGATGTAGCGCACCGGGGCGGACGGGGCGCGGGGACCAGCCACTCCGGCCGGGGCGCGTGACTCGTCGAGGGACGCCCCTGGTCCGGGAGGCCCTTGCGCCGGAGGCCCCTGTACGGGCGAGGCCTGCGGGGGCGACGCCTGCGGGGGCACGGTAGGGGACGCGTGCCCGGAGGGCGCCCGGTCGGACGCTGCGTGGGGTAAGGGCGCGGAGGAGGCAAACGGCGAGGACATATCCGGACGGTAGGGCTCCACCGCCAGGCGAACCGTTCCGCCCCGACAAGCTTCCTACGATCGAGGGACTGAGAGGGGCGGGAACGACCCTCGCGGGGCGGGAACGAGTGCAACGAGCGGGGCGCGGGAGCGTGTCGCCGGGCGCGGGGAGCGCGGGACGGGCGCAGGGCGCGGGGAGCGCGGGACGGGCGCAGGGCGCAGGGCGCGGGCCGCGGGGCGGGGCGCAGGGCGCGGGCCGCGGGGCGGGGCGCGGGACCAGTGCTGTGACCGCATAGGTTCGCCGGGCTATTGGTCGAGGCGGTTTGAGGCGGTTGGAGGTCTAACGGCCTTGGCGCTAGCCGGACGCACGGAGCCCAGTGACGACCACGGCCAGCACCAGCGAGGCGAGCGGAGCGGGCGCAGCAGCAGCAAGCCGGACGCGCAGCGCGACAAAGCGACGACGCGATCCGACCCCGCAGCCGGTCGCTCGCTACGCGCCCGGTCGCACAAGCCGAGCGGGACGCGTCCGGTCGTCGCCGCTCGGCATGCCACCGCCGGGAGATGCCCCGCCCAGCCATGCCATGCCATGCCATGCCATGCCACCGTCAGAGATGCCTTGCTGCCCGACCATGCCACCGCTCAGCGGCGCCCCCGCCCTCCCCCGCCTCAGACCCCAGGACCTCCCCTCCCCTCCATGATCCCGCTCACCTCGGTGCCCGGTGGGGTGAGGAGGAAGACGTTGCGGTCGACCCGGTGCATGCCGCTGGCCAGGCCGAAGACCACGCCCGTGGAGAAGTCCAGGACGCGCTTGGCGGTGTCGGTTTCCGCACCCGTGAGGTCGAGCAGCACCGGGATGCCCGACATCAGCGTCTCGGCGACCTCGCGGGCATCCGCGAAGACGTTGACCCGCAGCACCACGAAGCGGCGCCGGGTCTCCGTCTCCGAATCGGGGAGCAAGCGATGGTCCACCGCCGAAGGCCACGCATCCCGGCCGCGCAACGGAACGACTTGTGCGAGCCCTTCCCACTGTTCATCGGTGACGTCGTAACGGTTCACCGGCACCCCCCGAACTGACTCGCCTTCAATGCCTGCACCAGTCAATTCTTACGCCAAGTCACCCGTTCGGCCCAACAGCGACACGGACCGCCACAGCCCGAAATGGCGCACAACCGCCTCTTACCCCCGCGACACCGGAACCTTCACCTCCAGGCACACCCCGTTCACCAGCCCTGATTACGTTGTGGAACCGTGCACTTGGCAGATACCCCGCTGGTGACACCCGGCCGAACACCCGACCCGGCGGAGTCCGCCACATCCGCTGCCTCCGCCGCCTCCGCCACTTCCACCCCTCAGGAGCCGGCCCCGCAGTGGCATCGCGCCCTGACCCTGCTCGCCACCGTCAGCCTCTTCATCGGCACCCGCACGATCTGGGCGCAGGCGGCCAGTCACCGACTCCTCGTCGCCGCGGCCATCTCGCTGTGCTACGCGTCGATCCTGGTCTGCGGGGTGCTCGCTCTGACGGTGCGGCGCAGCCGTTCACTGGCCCGCATCGACCTCTCCGTACTGCTCACCGCCGTGACGCTCGTGCTGTGCGCGTGGGTGATGAACCCGCACGGCAACGACGAGGCGGTCCTCACCGCCCAGGCCGCCCGGGCACTCGTCGACGGCGACCCCGTCTACGGACAGCCCTGGCCCTGGCTCTTCGGCCACGGCATCGCGCTCACCCCAACGATGCACGGCGGCTACGACTACACGTACGGCTATCCCCCGCTCGCCCCGCTGCTGACCGCGCCGCTGCTGTGGATCGGCCACGACGGCGCCCCGGCGACCGCCCTGGCGACCGGCGCGCTCGTGGTCGGCGCGGTGGTGCTGTGGCGGATGCTGCCGACGCCGTGGCGGCCGGCGGCGACCATGGTGTGCCTCGGCTTCTCCTTCCTGCCGATGTACGGGCGCCAGGGCTACCCGGCGATCCTGGCGCTGGCGCTGCTCATCCCGGTGGTGGTGCGCTGGCCGCGGATCGGCCGGGGCGGGCGGCTCGGCGGGGCCGGGATCGCGCGGGCGGCGTGTCTGGGCGCGGCGTGCGCGGCGCAGCAACTGCCGTGGTTCGTCACGCCGTTCCTGCTGGCCGGCCTCTACGCGGTACGCCGCGGTGAGCTGGGCCGCGAGCCGCGGCGGGCGTGCTGCTGCGGGTCGCCGGGATCGCCGTCACCGTATGGCTGCTGATCAACGCGTACTTCGTCGTGAGCGAGCCCCGGACCTGGCTCGGCGGGATCGCGCTGCCGCTCACCCAGGACGCGGTGATCCACGGGCAGGGCCTGGTGGACGTCTCCCTGTACTTCACGAACGGCAGCGACCGGCTCGACTGGTACGGCCATGCGAGCAAGCTGCTCGCGGCGGGACTTCTGGCGCTGTTCGTGCTGTTCGTGCGGCGGCTCGGTCCGGCGGCGACCGTGCTGCCCTGGTGTGCCTTCTTCCTGGCGACGCGGTCCCAGGACGGCTACTACCTGATGATGACGCCGCTGTGGCTGGCAGCCGCGATCACCGCGCCCCTGCCGGAGTTCGCCGGCGCGTGGCAGCCGCGCCCGCGCCCGCTGGCGGGAGCGCACCGGCGCCCGGCCCGGATCGCCGCGGCCGTGCTGGTCGTCGTCCCGGCCCTGGCGAGCGCGACAACGGCGGCGACGGGAACGCCACCGCTGGACATGCGCGTCACGTCCGTCCGACGCGCCTCGCCAACGCCAACTGCCGTGTCACTGTTGACACTTCAGGTGAAGAACACCGGCGACCACGCCCTCGTACCCCACTTCACGCTCACCACCGGCCAGGGCATGACCCCGTACTGGACGATCACCCAGGGCCCCCACACACTCCCCGCCCACACCACGGCCGTCTACGAACTCCGGCCGCCCACCGAGAAGTTCCACCTCCCTCGCGCCGATGTCCGGATCCGACTGCGGGCCTTCACGGGGACCCCGCAGACGTTGTCGAGCACGGACTTGGGAAACACCCTCCGCACAGCGCTGCGCTGACGCTACGTCAGACTGTCGTGCGCGTGAAGCGGAGCATGGTATTGACGGTGGCCGTGGCCAGGCCGCGCATCATGCCCATTCAGTTCCGCCCGAGGCCGAACTCGTCCCGGTCCACGGCGAATTCGGCATCCAGGGTGACGGTGTCGGCGCACGGCGAAGATGATCTCGGGGTGGTTGTCGACGTCGAAGAAGTCCGCACCGCGCAGGTGCGCGTCCAGCTTGGCGTCCCCTGCTGACCACCCCTCCGACCTGCATTCCGACCTGTACTCCGAACAGGGCGGCAAGGCCTCCGGGGCCCCTTCGTGGCAAAGGGCACGGTGATCGCCACAGCGACCCGCGTCTCCTCCGAGATCGTCGACGGGGCGGGTCAACGCGGCTGACGGCGCACGGAGGACGCCACGCGGGCATCCGAGTCCTTCACGATCGCCAGCGCATGTCGTTCACACCGCCGCTGCCACCCCCACCGAGACCGCCACCGAGACCGAGGCCCCGCCACGGGTCTCACCCTGCCTCAGACCCCGGCGGCACCCGGCTCCAAGCCGGTCGCCGCTGCCACATCGTCCGCGACCGCCGCTGTTGCCGCTACCGCCGCCGACCGGACGTCGTCGACCACGGGCCGAGCCCGTCCCTCCGGCACCCCCGCCGCGACGAGCGTGGCGACGGCCGTACGCGTCCCGTCGTCCTCCAGCGCCCCGCTGTTGACCTCCTCCAGCAGCGCGATGTGCATCCCCTCCAGCCCGGCGCTCAGCACGGCGGGCGGCAACTGCGTGTGGAAGACACCGTCGCGCTGCCCGCGCGCCAGGATGGCCGTGACCTCGTCGCGAGCGGGGGCGAGGATCTCGGCCACCCGCTCGACGCCCAGGTCACGCTGGGCCAGCGAGAGAAGCAGCCGGTAGCGGTCGCCGACCGGCCAGATCGAGTACACGAAGTGCGCGAGCGCCCGCTCGGCCGGCACCTCAGGCCCCGCCGCGACCGCCAGCACCCCGCGCAACGCCTCGGACGCCTCCTCCGCAAGCGCCTCCAACAGCGCGGCCCGCCCGGGAAAGTGCCCGAAGAGCGTACGCCGTACGACCCCGGAGGCCCGCGCGATCTCCTCCAGGGTGACGTCCGGATTCCGGCCGAGCTCCTGACGCGCCGTGGCCAGGATCCGCGCCCGGTTGGACCGCGAATTACGCCGCTGCGGCTCACGAGCCACGGAGTGCGTCACGGAAAACCTCGATGCTTCGATACGAACGAAGGGCCGCCCATTCTGACGGATCACCGCGACGGAGGCGACCCGACGACCCGGCGATCACCCTGGCACCGAGCCCCTCAGCAGTGAGCGCGGCGGTGCCGGAGCTGGGGAACGGGTCAGAGGTCAGGCACTCTTCCCCACCGGCTCCAGAATCGCCACGCACTCCACGTGATGCGTCATCGGAAAGATGTCGGCCTGAGTGATTCAGAGAAAAGACCAGGTCAGAGCCGCTTTCTCGGCTCATCGCGCGGCGTGCGGGCGCCCAGAGCGTCAAACGAGCGTCACGGCCGAAAGCCCATCCCACCTACTCGGGGCAGACGAAGCTGTCACAACCAGCTCCCCCAGCAGGATCTGCCCCTCGCACTCCGGACCCGGCTCGCTCATCATGACCCGCGCCCGTCATCCGGCCGCCATAATGGACTCATGCCCCCCAGCTCACAGCACGCCGCACCCCCACCGAGGGACCTCCCGGGCGCGGACGCCGACGACCTGGCGCTGTACCGGGAGAAGTTCCGGCGGCGTCTGCCGGAGTCGCTCGACGAGTTGCACGGCCCGACCCATGGGGTCGTGGAGCTTCCCCTGCACGTGGCCTGGTCCGGGATGACCTCGTACGACCTGGGCAAACCTCGCCAGCGCATGGGCCTGTACCGCACCGTCCTACACGAGGGCCTGCACGACGACCTGCCCCGCTACCTCAACCAGGACCTGCTCCTCCAGCTGTGGCCGGTGCTGCGCACACTCGTCGGCCGCACCGTCCGCACCGTATGGGAAGATGCCTTCCCCCAGCTCGCCACCCCCACCAAGGCAGCGGCGTGACGGACATGCCGGAGCTGCACACGCGGCTCCTAGCGGACGTGATCGCCCTCGGCTCCCCATACCCCCTGGTCCTCACCGGCGGATACGCCGTGCGAGCACACCGCCTCGTGAACCGCCCCAGCCAGGACCTCGACGTCGCCACCGAGAACCCGGCGCCCATGGCCGACATCGCCGCCACGCTCCGCGCCGGCCTGGAGTCGCGCGGGTGGAAGGTGCACGCGCTGGAGACCGCCCCGCTGTCCGCCCGCTTCACCGTGACCGACCCGGCCACCGGGCAAGAATGCGAAGTCGACATCCTCAAGGAGATCTTCTGGCGGCCGGTCACCCAGAGCGCGTACGGGCCCGTCCTCGCGGAGGAGGACGTGATCGGGACCAAGGTCCGCGCCCTCGCCGACCGCGGAGCGCCCCGCGACCTGATCGACGTGTTCGCAGCCTCCCGCCGCTGGACCAATGCCGAGCTCGAGGAGTTCGGCCGCCGCCACGCCCGCGGCCGCTTCGAGCGCGAGGATCTGCAGTCGAACCTCACGGGCGCCGAGTGGACCGACGACGAAGCCTTCGCCGCCTATGGCCTCGATGACGCCACGATCATCGCGCTCCGCGCTTGGGCCGTGGAGTGGGCCGACGACCTCGCGGCCCGTCTCCTCGAAGAGGCCGACGATCCGGACATCGGCTGATCACGCCCGACCCCTCACACCACATCCGATCAGCAGAAACCAACAGCTTTTCACTCAGCGTCGCCCACCCTCGGCACCCCATCGGCACTCGCCACTTGGCAGGGTCCGACCTGCTCAGCATGCCACCTGACACCCCATCAGAACGAGCGTCAAATGAGCGTCACGAGCGTCATTTCAGCGTCAAGATATCGCCCGTAACGCCCACACCGCACATAACGCGCACACGCAAAACCGCAGGTCAGGACACCTTGGCTACCGGCTCCAGAATCGCCACGCACTCCACGTGATGCGTCATCGGAAACAGATCGAACGCCCGAAGCGTCCGCACCCGGTATCCGCCGTCCCGGAAGTACCCCAGGTCCCTGGCCAGGGCGGCCGGGTCGCAGGCGACGTAGGCGATCTTTCGGGCGCCCAGCGACGAGAGGTGCTCGACGGTCTTCTTGCCGGCGCCGGCGCGGGGCGGGTCCAGGACGACGAGGTCGACCTCGGTGATGCCGGTGCGCGGGAGCACCGCCTCGACCTTGCCCTGCTCGATCCGTACCCGGTCGAAGCCGGCGAGGTTGTGCCGGGCGTCCTCGACCGCGCGCTTGCCGGACTCGATGCCGAGGACCGCGCCCTTCTCGCCGAGGCGGTCGGCGAGGGCGCCCGCGAAGAGGCCGACGCCGCAGTACAGGTCGAGCGCCATGTCGCCCTTACGCGGCAGCAGGCCCTGCATGACGGCCTTGACCAGGGTGTCGGCGGCCTGCGGGTGGACCTGCCAGAAGCCGCCGCTGCCGACGCGGTAGGTACGGCCGTCGGCCCGCTCGCGCACGAACGCGCGGCCGTGGACGCGGTGGATGCCGCCGTCGTGTTCCTCGACCCGCATCACGGAGACGGGTTTGTCGAGCTCGACGAGGGGAAGGCGGGCGCCGGGCCGCGGCTCAAGGATCACCATGCGGTCCTGGGAACCCGTCGCCGCGATCGCGTCCACCGACGCCATGCCGGACCAGTCGCGCTCCTCGACGCCCAGTTCGCTGACGCCGGGCGCGGCGATCATGCAGTGCTCGATCGGCTCGACCTCGTGGGAGCGGTGGCGGCGCAGTCCGGCGTTGCCGTCGGCGTCCACCGCGTACTGCACGCGCGTCCGCCACTGCGGCACCTCGCCGGGCGGCAGCTTGTCGCCCTCGGCCGGCATCACGGTGCCGTCCCAGCCGGCCTCCTCGGGGGTGAGGCCAGCGAGGCGCTGGAGCTGCTCGGCGATCACCTCGCCCTTGAGGCGGCGCTGGGCGCCCGGCTTGGCGTGCTGCCAGTCGCAGCCGCCGCAGCGGCCGGGGCCGGCGTACGGGCAGGGGGCCTCGACCCGGTCCTTGGACGCTTCCAGCACCCGCACCGCGTCCGCGCGCAGGAACCGGGCGCCCTCCTCGCCGTCGGTCACCCGGGCCACGACCCGCTCGCCGGGCAGCGCGTGCCGGACGAACAGGACCTGGCCCGCGTCGGTACGGGCGATGCAGTGCCCGCCGTGGGCGACGGGCCCGATCTCGACCTCGTACTCCTCGCCCACGAGTGACACCGCAGGCACCGCTTGCTCCGCCGGCACCGCCTGCTCCGCCTGCGTCTTCTTCGGTTCTGCCTGCATGGCGGGGTGACTCCACAACGTCGAACGAGGAACGGCCGGACAACAGCCGACCAGTCTACGTGGCTGTCGTCCGGCCGTTCACCACGAGCCGGGGCGCGGGATGCTCGGAAGGAGCAGGGGGCTCGGGAGGCGGATCAGCTCTTGGCGTCCGAGTCCGAAGAACCCGCCCCCGGAGAACCCGCGCCGGACGTACCCGCCCCCGACGTACCCGCGCCGGTCTTGCCCGCCGCCGACGTACCCCCGCCGGTCGTACCGGCACCGGACGTGCCCGCCCCCGCCTTACCCCCGCCGGACGTACCCGACGGCTCCTTCGGATGCCCCTCCTGCAGCGGACCGCGCCGCACCGAACCCGGGGCGTTCCATTCCTGCCGCTTGCGGGCCCGGTTCTTCGCCGCCTCGGAGGACTGGAGCTGGTACGGCACGGACGTGACCATGACGCCCGGCGTGAACAGCAGCCGGCCCTTCAGCCGCAGCGCGCTCTGGTTGTGCAGCAGGTGCTCGTACCAGTGGCCGACCACGTACTCGGGGATGATCACCGACACCGCGTCGCGCGGCGAATCCCGGCGCAGGCTCTTGACGTACTCGATGACCGGCCGCGTGACCTCGCGGTACGGCGAGTCCAGCACCTTCAGCGGGACGTCGATCCCGCGCCGTTCCCACTCGTCGCGCAGCACCTTCGTCTCGGCCGGGTCGACGTTGACGGTGAGCGCCTCCAGCGTGTCGGAGCGCATCAGCTTGGCGTAGGCGAGGGCGCGCAGGGTGGGGCGGTGGATCTTCGAGATGAGCAGCACCGAGTGGACCCGGGAGGGGCGCACGCTGTCGTCGCTGGGGCCCTCGGGGGCGACGAGTTCCGCGGCCACGCCGTCGTAGTGGCGGCGGATCGCGGTCATCGTCGCGTAGAAGATGACCATGCCGAGCAGGGCGACCCAGGCGCCGTGGGTGAACTTGGTGACCAGGACGACGACCAGGACCAGGCCGGTGAAGAAGGCACCGAAGGTGTTGATCGCGCGGGAGCGGACCATGTGGCGGCGCTTGGCCTGATCGGTCTCGGTCGCCAGGTGCCGGTTCCAGTGCCGGACCATGCCGATCTGGCTGAGCGTGAAGGACACGAACACGCCGACGATGTACAGCTGGATCAGACGCGTGGAGTCGGCGCCGTAGATGACCACCAGCAGCATGGCCGCGCCGGCCAGCAGCACGATGCCGTTGGAGAACGCGAGGCGGTCGCCGCGGGTGTGCAGCTGGCGGGGCAGGTAGCGGTCCTGGGCGAGGATCGAGCCGAGCACCGGGAAGCCGTTGTAGGCGGTGTTCGCGGCCAGGAACAGCACCAGGGCCGTGGCCGCGGCGAGCACGACGAAGAAGAAGCTGCCCTTGCCGAAGACGGCCTCGGCGACCTGGGTGATCACCGGGTTCTGGACGTAGTCGGCGCCGACCCCGACGCCGTTCTCGAGCAGGTCGACGGCCGGGTTCTCGGCCATCCGCACCTTGGTCACCAGGGCCAGCACGATGATCCCGCAGAACATGGTGACGGCCAGCAGGCCCATCGCCAACAGCGTGGTCGCCGCGTTCTTCGACTTGGGCTTGCGGAAGGCCGGGACGCCGTTGGAGATCGCCTCGACACCGGTGAGCGCCGCACAGCCGGAGGAGAAGGCGCGCAGCATCAGGAAGACAAGGGCGAAACCGGCCAGGCCCTGGTGCTCGGCCTTGATCGTGTACTCGGCCGTCGGCGCCCGCATCTGGTCGTCGAGCACCAGTCCCCGGAACGCCCCCCACGCGATCATGACGAAGACGCCCGCGACGAACACGTACGTCGGGATCGCGAAGAGCTTGCCGGACTCCTTGACCCCGCGCAGGTTCATCAGCGTCAGCAGCACGATCACGGCGACGGCGCAGGCCACCTTGTGCTCGACGACGAACGGGATCGCGGAGCCGAGGTTCTCGATGCCGGAGGAGATGGAGACGGCGACGGTCAGGACGTAGTCGACGAGCAGCGCGCTCGCGACCGTCAGCCCGGCCTTGGGGCCGAGGTTGGTGGTGGCCACCTCGTAGTCGCCACCGCCGCTGGGATAGGCGTGGACGTTCTGCCGGTAGGAGGCGACCACCGTGAACATCAGCACGACGACCGCGAGGGCGATCCACGGGCTGAAGTGGTAGGCCGACACGCCCGCGATGGACAGGACCAGCAGCACCTCCCCGGGCGCGTAGGCCACGGAGGACAGCGGGTCGGAAGCGAAGACGGGTAGGGCGATGCGCTTCGGCAGGAGGGTTTCCCCCAGCCGATCACTGCGCAGTGCGCGCCCGATCAGAATGCGTTTGGGCACGTCGGTCAGTTTGGACACAACAGAGGATCGTAAGCCTTCGAACACGGGACCGCCCACCCTCCCCCTGGCTCGGCCGGCGGAGGGGCCGCCGCGTCTGCCTCACGGGTGAAATCAGCCAGGTCCGCGCTGCGGATTCCACAGCCGCGCCGATCGACATGTCTATATGACAATCCCTGCCCGCTGCCGCCCACTCGGAGGGTCCATGCACACGACCGCGGAGCTCATCGGCGCCATCGGCACCCTCGTCGGCCTCGGAGTCCTTACCTTCCTCAGTCTCTGGAGCATCAGCCGTCGCTGATCGCGCACAGCGCGCAAGCACCGGGCACGGACCGTGCACGGGGGTGCCCGGCGGGGACCGCGCGTGTGTAGCTTGGGCGACGGTCTGAGACCCTGTTCAAGGCCGCCCCCCAACGGCCAGGCCAGAAAACTCATTGACTTCTTGACATCTTTTTGACTTCCTGACCTCGGAAGGACGGTCGTGCACATCGTCATCATGGGCTGCGGCAGAGTGGGTTCCGCTCTCGCCCAGACCCTGGAGCAACAGGGGCACACGGTCGCCGTGATCGACCAGGACCCCACCGCCTTCCGACGACTGGGCTCCGGTTTCGGCGGCCGTCGTGTCACGGGGGTCGGCTTCGACCAGGACACCCTGCGCGAGGCCGGCATCGAGGAGGCGGGCGCCTTCGCCGCCGTCTCCAGCGGGGACAACTCCAACATCATCGCCGCCCGCGTGGCCCGCGAGATGTTCGGCATCGAGAACGTCGCCGCCCGCATCTACGACCCCCGGCGCGCCGAGGTCTACCAGCGCCTGGGCATTCCGACCGTCGCCACCGTCCGCTGGACGGCCGACCAGATGCTGCGCCGGCTGCTCCCCTCGGGGGCCGAGCCGCTGTGGCGGGACCCCACCGGGGGCGTCCAGCTCGCCGAGGTGCACGCCGCCCCGTCCTGGGTCGGTCACAAGATCAGCAAGCTGCAGGAGGAGACGGGCGTCCGTGTGGCGTTCCTGACCCGCCTCGGCGAGGCGATCCTGCCCACCTCGCAGACGGTGTTGCAGGAGGGGGACCTGGTGCATGTGATGCTGCGCACGGACGAGCTCGAGAAGGTCGAGGCGTCGTTCGCCGAGGGCCCGAGGGAAGGCGGTCACTGATGAGGGTCGCCATTGCCGGAGCCGGAGCCGTCGGCCGCTCGATCGCGGGCGAACTGCTGGAGAACGGCCACGAGATCCTGCTGATCGACAAGGCGCCGACCGCCATCTCGGTCGAGCGCGTCCCCCAGGCGGAGTGGCTGCTGGCCGACGCCTGCGAGATCACGTCGCTGGACGAGGCGGCGCTCCAGCGCTGCAACGTCGTCATCGCCGCGACCGGCGACGACAAGGTCAACCTGGTCGTGTCGCTGCTGGCGAAGACGGAGTACGGCGTTCCGCGCGTCGTCGCCCGCGTCAACAACCCCAAGAACGAGTGGCTCTTCAACGAGTCCTGGGGCGTGGACGTGGCCGTCTCGACCCCGCGTCTGATGTCCGCCCTGGTCGAGGAGGCGGTGAGCGTCGGCGACCTGGTCCGCCTGCTCCGCTTCAGCCACGGCGACGCCAACCTCGTCGAACTGACCCTCCCCGAGGAATCGGCCCTGGCCGGCACCCAGGTCGGCGACGTGGAATGGCCCGAGGACACCTCCCTGGTCACCATCATCCGCGGCACCCGCGTCCTGACCCCGTCCCGCGAGGACTCCCTCGAACCGGGCGACGAACTACTCTTCGTCGCCGCCCAGGCAAGAGAGGAACAACTCGAGGACCTGTTGTCGGTACGCAAGCCCGGCACCGGCAACTGACCTTCGGGACAGACGGCGACAAGGGGCGCCCTGAATTCTCAGGGCGCCCCTTGTCAGGTTTCCAGTTGTCAGGTTTCCAGCGAATTGCCGGTTTTCCAGCGTCGGTCAGGGCCTTTCAGCCCGTCCGGCGTTTGAGGACGAGGCCCCTTAAGGGCCGAAGCGGGGGTCTGGGGGCGGCAGCCCCCAGGGACGGTCAGCGAACCCCGGCAACTACCCCTCCCGACGGTGCCGCGCCCCAACCTCCGAGGCCCCGGCGGCAGCCTCCCGCTCAGCCTCCGCCTTCTCCTCCGCCTCCATCTCCGCAAACACATCAATCGGCGCGGGCGCCTTCGCGAGGAACACCCACGTCAGCCACACGGCCAGCAGGAACGGCGGAATCTTCAGCGCCACCAGCACCCACCCGAGCTGCGCGGTGTTCGCCCACCAGTACAGCGGGAAGAGGATCGCGCACTTGGCGAGAAGGATCAGCCCCCACGCCCAACTGGCCTTCGCGTACGCCTTCTTGCGGCCGGGATTGCGGGTGCGCCAGGAGAGGTTCTCCTTGAACACCGGCCCGAGGATGAGCCCGATCAGCGGCACCCCGCACAGCGTGGTGATGATGTACGCCAGCGCCAGCCCCAGCGTGTAGAGCATGCCCGGCAGATAGAAGTCCTTGGCGTTGCCGGTCATCATCGCGAAGACGACGCCGAAGGCGACGCCGAAGACCCCGCTGAAGGCGTGCTTGACCGTGTCCTTCATCACCAGCCGGACCACGACCAGGACCAGCGACACCGCGAGCGCGGCGATCGCGGACATGTGCAGGTCCTTGTTGATCGTGAAGATCGTGACGAAGAGCAGGCCCGGCACCACCGTCTCGACCATGCCGCGCACGCCGCCGAACGCCTCGAACAGGGCGGCCTCGGTCACCGCCCGGGCGTCGGCCGCGGCGGTGTCTTCCGCAGTCGTGTCTTCGGTCGGCTTGTCGAGCGACGTCACCGGCTACTCCCTACCCAGGGGTCTCAGTTCGTACTTGGGGTTGAACAGCACCCGGCGGCCCCGGCTCATGGAGACCCGGCCCGATGCGATGAGTCTGCGTCCCGGTTCTATCCCCACGATGGACCGCCTGCCCAGCCACACCACGTCCAGCGCGGCGCTGCCGTCGAACAGCTCGGCCTCCAGGGCCGGCACTCCGGCACGCGGCCGCAGGGTGACCGTGCGCAAGGTACCAGTAACCGACACTATCTGGCGGTCCTGGCAGTCTCCGATCCGCGTACAGCCAGCCGTCTCGGTGTCCTCCCGCAGCTCCTCGGACTCCAGATCCTCCTGCGACGAGGAGAGCCGGTCGAGCATGCGCCGGAACCGGCCCACCGACTTTTGGGGACGAGGAACAGCACTCATATCTGAAGCGTACCGGGGTGCACCGACAGAGCCGTACCCGCCGCCGTACCCGCCCTCCCACCTGCCGTATCGCTGGCCTATCGCTGCCGTGTCAGCGCTCGAACCGGTACCCCATCCCGGGCTCCGTGACGAAGTGCGCGGGATGCGAGGGGTCCGCCTCGAGCTTCCGTCTCAGTTGCGCCATGTACACCCGCAGATAGTTGGTCTCCGTCCCGTACGACGGCCCCCACACCTCCTGCAGCAGTTGCTTCTGGCTGACCAGCCGGCCGGAGTTGCGCACCAGCACCTCCAGCAGATGCCACTCCGTGGGCGTCAACCGTACGTCCTTCCCGGCCCGCTGGACCTTCTTCGCGGCGAGGTCGACGGTGAAGCCGTCGGTCTCCACCAGCACCTCGTCCTCGCCGCCCCCGGCGGGTTCGGCCCGGCGGACGGCGGCCCGCAGCCGGGCCAGCAACTCGTCCATGCCGAAGGGCTTGGTGACGTAGTCGTCGGCGCCGGCGTCGAGCGCCTCGACCTTCTCGTCCGACGTGTGCCGGGCGGACAGCACCAGGATCGGCACCCGGGTCCAGCCGCGCAGCCCCTTGATCACCTCGACGCCGTCCATGTCGGGCAGCCCCAGGTCGAGGACGATCACGTCCGGGTGGCGGGAGGCGGCGAGCCGGAGGGCGGTGGCGCCGTCGTGAGCGGCGTCGACCTCGTACTTGCGGGCCTTGAGGTTGATCACGAGGGCGCGCACGATCTGCGGCTCGTCGTCGATCACGAGCACCCTCGTGGGGGCCTGGGGTGTCGCCCCAGCCGGGCTCAGCATGAGGCCTGCCTCTCGGGTTGTGCGGGTTGCACCGGTTGCGGGTCGGGTTGCACGGGTTGCGGATCGGGCTGTACGGGCTGTGGCTCGGGGCGCGGGCCCGCCGCGCGGACGGTGAGGACCATGGTGAGGCCACCGCCGGGGGTGTCCTCGGCGTTCAGTGTGCCGCCCATCGCCTCGGCGAAGCCGCGGGCGACCGCGAGGCCGAGCCCCACCCCGGCCCCGCGCGGGGCGTCGCCGTAGCGCTGGAAGGGCGCGAATATCCGCTCCTTGGCCTCGTCGGGGACGCCCGGCCCACGGTCCACGACCCGCACCTCGACCCGCTCGGACAGCGCGCTCGCCGAGACCAGCACGGGTTCGCCGACCGGGCTGTACTTGACCGCGTTCTCCACGAGGTTGGCGACCGAACGCTCCAGCAGCCCGGCGTCCACGGCGACCATGGGCAGCGTCTCCGGGATGTCCAGCTCCACGCTCTCCTGCGGATCCGGGACCCCGCCGAGCGCCATCGGCACCACCTCGTCGAGGTCGATCTCGCGGATGATCGGCGTGACCGTACCGGTCTGGAGGCGGGACATGTCCAGCAGGTTGCCCACCAGGTGGTCGAGCCGGTCCGCACCGTCCTCGATCCCCTCCAGCAGCTCCGCCTGGTCCTCCTCGGACCAGGCCACGTCGTCGGAGCGCAGCGAGGAGACCGCCGCCTTGATGCCGGCCAGCGGCGTGCGCAGGTCGTGGCTGACGGCGGCCAGCAGCGCCGTGCGGATGCGGTTGCCCTCGGCCAGCGCACGGGCCCGGTCGGCCTCCTCCTGCAGTCGCCGCCGGTCCAGCACCACGACCGCCTGAGCGGCGAACGCGGCCAGCACCCGCCGGTCCTCCGCGGGCAGCACGCGCCCGGTGAGCGCCAGCGCCAGGTGGTCGCCGACCGGCACGTCCACGTCCGCGTCCTCGGGCCGCTCGACCGGGCGTCCGACCCCGACGTGCCCCGCGCGGGTCCACGGCGCTCTGCCCTCCGTCCGCTCCAGCAGCGCCGCGGACTCCATCCCGAAGGTCTCCCGCACCCGCTCGAGGAGCGCCTCCAGGCTGGTCTCGCCCCGCAGCACGTTGCCCGCCAGGTAGGACAGGATCTCCGACTCGGCCCGCAGCCGGGCCGCCTGATGCGTACGCCGGGCCGCCAGGTCCACCACCGACGCCACCGAGATCCCCACCCCGACGAAGATCACGATGGCGACGATGTTCTTCGGGTCGGCGATCGTCCATCTGTGCAGGGGCGGTGTGTAGAAGTAGTTCAGCAGGAGCGAGCCCACGGCCGCCGAGGCCAGGGCGGGCAGCAGTCCGCCGAGCAGCGCCGCGGCCACGGTCACCGCCAGGAACAGCAGCATGTCGTTGGCGAGGCCGAGGTGGACGGTGTTCAGCAGCAGTGCCAGCAGCGCCGGGCCCGCCACTCCGACCAGCCAGCCCCAGAGGATCCGGGCCCGCCCGAGCCGGGCGCCCCGGGCCACCGGCAGCCCGCGCCCCTTGGCGACCTCGTCGTGGGTGACGATGTGCACGTCGAGGTCGGACCCGGACTCGCGGGCGACCGTCGCGCCGACTCCGGGGCCGAAGACGTACTGCCATGTCTTGCGGCGTGAGGAGCCGAGCACGATCTGCGTGGCGTTGACCCCGCGGGCGAAGTCGAGCAGCGCGGCCGGGATGTCGTCACCGACCACGTGGTGGAAGGTGCCGCCCAGGTCCTCCGCGAGGGTGCGCTGGACCGCCAGCTCCTTGGGCGAGGCCGAGGTCAGCCCGTCGCTGCGGGCGATGTACACGGCCAGGACCTCTCCGCCGGCGCCCTTCTCCGCGAGCCGCGCCGCCCGCCGGATCAGGGTGCGCCCCTCCGGGCCGCCGGTCAGCCCGACCACGATCCGCTCGCGCGAACCCCAGATCGCCGACACCCGGTGCTCGCTGCGGTACTGCTTCAGGTACTCGTCGACCCGGTCGGCCACCCACAGCAGGGCCAGCTCCCGCAGGGCGGTGAGGTTGCCGGGCCGGAAGTAGTTGGACAGGGCCGCGTCGACCTTGTCCGGCTTGTAGATGTTTCCGTGCGCCATCCGCCGCCGCAGCGCCTGGGGTGACATGTCCACCAGCTCGATCTGGTCGGCCCGCCGCACGAACTCGTCCGGCACCGTCTCCTGCTGCCGTACCCCCGTGATCGACTCCACGACGTCACCCAGCGACTCCAGGTGCTGGATGTTGACCGTCGAGACCACGTCGATTCCGGCGGCGAGCAGCTCCGCCACGTCCTGCCAGCGCTTGGCGTTGCGCGAACCCGGGACGTTGGTGTGGGCGAGTTCGTCCACCAGGGCGACCTGCGGGCCGCGGGCGAGGACCGCGTCGACGTCCATCTCGGTGAAGACGCCGCCCCGGTACTCCAGCTCGCGGCGCGGGACCTGCTCCAGGCCGTGCAGCATCACCTCGGTGCGCTGCCGCCCGTGGTGCTCGACGAACGCCACCACGCAGTCCGTGCCGCGCTCCACCCGCCGGTGCGCCTCGGACAGCATCGCGTACGTCTTGCCCACGCCCGGTGCCGCACCGAGGTAGATCCGAAGCTTTCCGCGTGCCATGGCCTCATTGTCTTCCAGTAACTACTGCGTACGCAGCGTCGACCTTACGGCCAACAGTTCTGACAAAAGGGACGAGCTGAAAGGCGAGGGACGCCTTTGACACAACCCTGACGCGGTGAGACGAACACCGGCGGCCCTCACCCCTTCATCGGACGAGCCCCCCGAATCGGTTCACACCCATCGGTCCATCGGTCCCATGGGTCGCCGCACCCCACGGGAACGCGAAGGGGCCGCACCCCTGATCGGGATGCGGCCCCTTCGGCCGTACGGTCTGCCGTCCGTCGATCTGCCGTCCGAGGTCCGACTAGCGGACCTCGGTGATCTCCGGTCCGCGCTGCAACTGGCCCATGCCGCCGGAGAAGCGGGAGCTGTCGTCCTGCTGCTGGACGCCCTCGGGCACCATCTGCGCGTCGTTCGGCAGCTTCAGGACGATCGGGTCGCGCGGCGCCATCGGGCCCTCGCCGCGAACCACGACCGTGTCCCGGAAGATCTGCTCGAGCAGCCCGGCCGCCTGCGGCTGCACCGCACCCTGGCCCGAGATCACCCCGCGCAGGAACCAGCGGGGACCGTCCACGCCGACGAACCGCACGACATGGAAGCCGCCCGTGCCGTCCGGCAACTGCACCGGCACCTGCGCCCGCAGCTCCCAGCCCAGCGGGCCTTCGACCTCGTCGACGATGCCACCCTGCTGGGTGATGCCGGAGCCGATCTCCTCGCGCACCTCGCCCCAGATGCCCTCGCGCTTGGGAGCGGCGAAGGCCTGCAACTGGACGGCGCTGTCGCGCAGCACGACGGTCGCCGCGACGATCGCGTCACCGGCGACCTCGACCCGCAGTTCCATGCCGTCGACCCCGGGCACGAAGATCCCGCCGAGGTCCACGCGGCCCTCGGCGGGGTCGCGCACCTCGGAGTCGTCCCAGGGTCCGTCGGGCCGCGGCTCGGGCTCGAGCCGCGCACGCTCGCGCCGGCCCTCACCCTCGCCCGCTACGTCGTCCGCCTCAGCGTCGACACTGTCGACGACCTGCTCGGCCTCGCCGGCCGCGTCCTCGGCGGCACCCTTCTTCTTGCGACGTCCGAACACGTCACTGTCCTTCCCGGTCGGATACGACCGAAGCGTATCGATTCCCACCCGTCGCGCCGCCTACGGCGGTCTGACCGCTTGTACCGCTTGCGCCGCCCACGGCGGCATGCCCGCCGGTGGACCCGAAGCCCCCCGCGGCCCGCGCCGAGCCGGGAAGTTCCGCGACCTCCTGGAAGCGGACCCTCTCGACCTGCTGGACGACCAGTTGGGCAATCCGGTCGAAGCGCTCGAACCGCACGGACTCGCGCGGGTCGAGATTCACCACGATCACCTTGATCTCCCCACGGTACCCGGCATCCACCGTCCCCGGGGCATTCACGAGGGCGATGCCGCACCGGGCGGCGAGCCCCGAACGTGGGTGCACGAAGGCCGCGTACCCCTCGGGCAGGGCGATGGAAACACCCGTGGGAAGCACGGCCCGCTCCCCTGGCGCCAGTTCACGGCTCTCCGTGGTGCGCAGATCGGCTCCCGCGTCCCCCGGGTGCTCGTACGCCGGAAGCGGTACGTCGGGGTCGATGCGCCGGATCAGCACGTTCAGGGAGTCACTGCTCACGGGTTCACCTCGAAGGCGCGGACACGCCGGGTCTGGTCCGGGTCGCTCATGGCGGCCCGGATCTCCTCCTCGCGGCCGTGGTTCACGAAGTGCTCGACCGCGACCTCGATGAAGAGCGCGTCGGCCCGGACGGCGACGGGCCCGTCGGGGCCGCCGATCCGCCCGGTGGCGGTCGAGTAGATCTTGCGCCCGGCCACCGCCGTCACCGCGGCCGCCAGGTGCAGCGTGGTCCCGACGGGCACGGGCCGTACGAAGTCGGTCGCCAGCCGTCCGGTCACGGCGACGGTCCGCAGCAGCCAGTTCAGCGAGCCGAGCGTCTCGTCGAGGGCGGAGGCCAGGATTCCGCCGTGCGCCAGACCGGGCGCGCCCTGGTGGGCGGACTGCACGGTGAACTCGGCGGTGACCGTCACCTCCTCGCCGGCCCGCGCCTCCAGGTGCAGCCCGTGAGTCTGCTCGCCGCCACATCCGAAACAGTGTTCGTAGTGGGCGCCGAGAAGCTCGCCGGGCGCGGGAGCATCGGGGTGCCGGACGGGCTTCACGGCATTGGCCGGAGGCTCAAGAGCTGCGGAAGTACCACTCACAGCCGCAGACCTTACCCGCCCGCCCGTCGCCCACCCTCACCGTGCCAAGCTTGGCTCCATGCAGCTCTCCGCCACCCCCTACGACGAACGTCTCACCGCCCCCCGCTCCTGGTGGTTCATCTCGTTCCTGGTGGGCGTCTCGTGCGCCCTGATCCTGCTGCCCTTCGGCACCCTGCCCCTGCTCGGCGGCCTGGCCGGCGGCACGGCGGTCGCGGCGGTCATGGCCAGTTCCTACGGATCCCTCCGCATCCGCGTCGTGGGCGACTCCCTGATCGCGGGCGAGGCGAAGATCCCGGTCGCGGCCCTGGGCGAGGCGGAGATCCTGGACGCGGAGGAGGCGCGCGCCTGGCGCACGTACAAGGCCGACACCCGGGCCTTCCTGCTGCTGCGCTCCTACATCCCCACGGCGCTGCGGGTGGAGGTCACCGACCCCGACGACCCCACGCCCTACCTGTACCTGTCGACGCGGGAGCCGGAGCGCCTCGCACAGGCCCTCAAGGCAGCACGCGAGACGACGGCGTAGCCGGCGACCTCGAACAGGCCTCAGCGCCCGAGTTCCCTGGGGTTCTCGGGCTTCTCAGGGTTTTCGGGGGTCTCGGTGCCCTCGGGGTTCAGGGGATTCCTGGGGATCTCCCCCAGGGCCAGTGGATCCACCGGCTTCTCCAGGGGCGGCAGTTCGGGCAGCGCGTCCCACGGCACCTGCATCTTCCGCAGGTCGGCCCGGACCTTCCCGGCCAGTTTCTTGGTGTCCCGCCGGTTCATGACCGCGCCGACGGCGGCGCCCACCATGAAGGGCATGAGGTTCGGCAGGTCCCGGACCATGCGCTTCATGATCTGCTGGCGCAACTCGCGCTTCATCTGGCCGCCGAGCGCCGCGTTGATCGAGGACGGCTTGAGGACGTCGACCCCGCGTTCGCCCGACCATGAGCGCAGATAGGCGGTGCTGCGGTCCTTGAGGCCGCCCGTCGGCCGCACGCCGTAGACCTCGTGGAGTTCGGCGATCAGCTTGAGCTCGATCGCGGCGACCCCGGTGATCTCCGCGGCCAGTTCGGCCGGCATCGCGGGCGGCACGGGAAGCATCGCCGCCGCCCCGATGCCCGCGCCGACGGTGGACGTGGCGTTCGCCGCGCCCGTCACGAGCTTGTCCGCGAGCCGCTCGGGCCCGAGACCCGGGAACTGTCTGCGGAGCGTCTGGAGGTCCCGTACGGGGATCCTCGGGGCGATCTCGATGATCCGGTCGGCGAGATGCGCCAGCCCCGCCCTGGCGCGGTTCCCGCCCTTGCGGACGCCTTCCCTGGCCAGGACCGTGGCTCTCGCCCCGATGACCGCCGCCCTCCCCCACTCTCGACTGCGCTCGAGCGGGGGGACCCCCATCCTGGCGACGGGGGCGGCGTTCCGCGTAGGCGCCGGGAGGTCACCCTGGTCAGTCGCGGGTTCGAGCGAGGCCGATCCTGCGGGGATCGCTCCCTTTCCGGATGAGCCTCGCTCGCCGTCACGCACGCCGTGAGGGCCCCGGGAGGGCCCTTTGTCCGTTCCCCGTAGGGGGAATCGGCGCTTCCGAGGTGGGGTCGAGCCAGTCACGGCCGACCCCTCCTCAGTCGCAGTCGCGGCAGATCGGCTGGCCGTTCTTCTCCCGGGCCAGCTGGCTGCGGTGGTGCACCAGGAAGCAGCTCATGCAGGTGAACTCGTCCTGCTGCTTCGGCAGCACCCGGACGGCCAGCTCCTCGTTCGAGAGGTCTGCGCCGGGCAGCTCAAGGCCTTCTGCGGCCTCGAACTCGTCAACGTCCACGGCCGAGGCCGACTTGTCGTTCCGCCGTGCCTTCAGCTCTTCAAGGCTGTCGGAATCGACGTCGTCGTCGGTCTTGCGTGGGGTGTCGTAATCGGTAGCCATTTCGCCTCTCCCCCTCTGGGTGTCTCTGCGGTGTCTCCAGCGCACGTAACGCGTGAGAGGCCGGACTTGTGCCCGCCTCGAGGCGGAGATTTTGCCTCACATCAAGGTCTGTTACTCAATCGACACCCAACCGGACTCCTCACGAGTGATCGGCTTGGATGGCGATCGGGACCGTACACGGTCCGAATGCCGCACTTCAAAGGCGTCTCACCGTGTACTTCCCGTGATCAGGACCCCCGAAAACCCGGATTTTCCGGGCTTTAGGGCAGCAATCATGATCACGGAGAGTAGATGGCCGGAAATTCGCCCTTGTGATCGATCACACACGACCAGGCCCGGTCGAGGCCCAGAAAATTCAGCGCAAAGCGAACATCCTCGCGTGTGTCGGCGACATGATCTCAGACGGGCAGAGTGACCCGCATCACGAGCCCACCCCCCTCGCGCGGCTGTGCCGCGATATGGCCGCCGTGCGCCCGGGCCACGGAGCGCACGATGGACAGGCCGAGCCCGACACCCTTGTCGCTACCCGTCCGCTCCGTACGCAACCGGCGGAAGGGCTCGAACAGGTTGTCGATCTCGTATGCCGGCACGACCGGCCCGGTGTTCGACACGACCAGAACCGCCTGGCCGTGCTGGACGTCGGTGGTCACCTCGACCCAGCCGCCGTCCGGCACGTTGTACCGTACGGCGTTCTGTACGAGGTTGAGGGCGATCCGCTCCAGCAGGACGCCGTTGCCCTGGACGACGGCGGGTTTCTGCTCGCCGCGGATCACCACGCCCTTGGCCGCCGCCTCCCCGTGCATCTGGTCGACGGCCTGTTCGGCGACCTCCGCGAGGTCGACCGGCTTGCGCTCGACGATCTGGTTGTCGCTGCGGGCGAGCAGCAGCAGGCCCTCGACGAGCTGCTCGCTGCGTTCGTTGGTGGCCAGCAGCGTCTTACCGAGCTGTTGCAGCTCCATCGGCGCGCCCGGGTCGGAGAGGTGCACTTCGAGCAGCGTGCGGTTGATCGCCAGCGGTGTTCTCAGCTCGTGCGAGGCGTTGCCGACGAAGCGCTGCTGGGCGGTGAAGGCGCGCTGCAGGCGGTCCAGCATCTCGTCGAAGGTGTCGGCGAGCTCCTTCAGCTCGTCGTCCGGGCCGTCCAGCTCGATACGGCGGGACAGGTCCGAGCTCGCCACCGCGCGCGCGGTGCGTGTGATCCGGCCCAGCGGCGACAGCACACGGCCGGCCATCGCGTAGCCGAAGGCGAAGGCGATGATCGCGAGGCCGAGGAGGGCGAGCAGGGAGCGGCTGAGGAGGTTGTCCAGGGTCACCTGGCGCTGGTGGTCGATGCAGGCGCTGATCACGGAGTTGAACTGGGCCAGGCCCGTCTCGTTGGTGACCGCGGGGCAGCCGGCGCTGGCGACCTTGACCTCGCCGGTGGCGCTCACGATCTTGAACGGCGGCTGGTTGCCCGTGCTGATGGCCTGCGCTGCGAGCAGGTAGATGATCGACAGCAACAGAATGCCGGCGATCAGGAACATGCCGCCGTACAGCAGCGTGAGGCGTATGCGGATGGTCGGGCGCAGCCACGGGAGCGCGGGCTGCGGCCTCCTGGGGTCCCAGGTGGGCTTCGGGGGCGTCTGGGGAGGCGCGGGCGTCGATGCCACGGCGGATCAGATCCGGTAGCCGGAACCGGGGACGGTGACGATCACCGGAGGTTCGCCGAGCTTGCGGCGGAGCGTCATGACCGTCACGCGCACCACGTTGGTGAACGGGTCGGTGTTCTCGTCCCAGGCCTTCTCCAGGAGCTGCTCCGCGGAGACGACGGCGCCCTCGCTGCGCATCAGGACCTCCAGGACTGCGAACTCCTTGGGCGCGAGCTGGACCTCCTTGCCGTCGCGGAAGACCTCGCGGCGGTTGGGGTCGAGCTTGATGCCGGCCCGCTCCAGGACGGGCGGCAGCGGCACGCTGGTGCGCCGGCCGAGGGCACGCACGCGTGCGATCAGCTCGCTGAAGGCGAAGGGCTTGGGGAGGTAGTCGTCGGCGCCGATCTCGAGGCCCTCGACCCGGTCGCTGACGTCGCCGGACGCCGTGAGCATCAGCACGCGCGTGGGCATGCCGAGTTCGACGATCTTGCGGCAGACGTCGTCGCCGTGCACGAGGGGGAGGTCGCGGTCGAGGACGACCACGTCGTAGTCGTTGACGCCGATGCGCTCCAGGGCGGCCGCACCGTCGTACACGACGTCGACGGCCATGGCCTCCCGGCGCAGTCCGGTGGCCACCGCATCGGCGAGCAGCTGCTCGTCCTCGACGACGAGTACGCGCACGTCGCTTGTCCTTCCTCTGTCCACCCGCGTAGCGCTCCGTGAGCGCACATGGGCAGGAGTCCTGGTGAGTGTGGCCTCCATCCTGCCCGTTTCGGCCATAAGTCGGCGGTAAGACGGGTGCGCGGCAGATGAAGGACCGGTGTGAAGCCCGGGAATGCGAGATTTTCTCGTCGGGTTGAGGTTTCCGTGGAAGGGAGCGGGGGGAGGACGGCTTTACACCCCGCGATCACGCTCTGCATGTGCCACAGCACCATGTGGTACGCCGCGTTCCGCTTGCCGCAGAGTGGGCGTGGGTGTCCGGCACCGTCGCCGCCCGGCAGGCAGCGCTGGGCACCCGTTCGCAGACGTGATCGCCCCTTCCCAACCGGCACACCCCCGTGCCACCGACCCACGACCCAGGACGAGGGGGCGCAGCATGGACGCATTCACCGCAGGACTTCTGCAGCGCATAAGGGCGACCGAGTCCGACCTGACACGGGCTCGCGACGAGGGAGACGACTTCCTCGCCGAGGTGGAGCAGGCCGAGCTCGACGACCTGCGCCGCCTCGCCGCCGAGCACGGTGTCGAGGTCGGCGCGACAAGCGTCTGAGCAGTTCCTACGGAATTCCCGCGCACGACGGAAGGGCCCCGGCGAATCCAGCGCCGGGGCCCTTCCACGTGTCCGCGCCAGGGCGGCTCAGTCGTGCCAGGCGCCGAAGTCGTCCAGGAGTCGCTGGAGGGGCTCGAAGACGCCGGGCGTGGCCGCGACCGTCAGATCGCGTGCGGGGCGCTCTCCGGGCCGTCCACCGGTCAGCGCGCCCGCTTCCCGGGCGATCAGGTCGCCCGCGGCGAGGTCCCAGGGGTGAAGGCCGCGTTCGTAGTAGCCGTCGAGGCGGCCGGCGGCCACGTCGCACAGGTCGACCGCGGCCGAGCCGCCGCGCCGGATGTCCCGCAGCAGCGGGATGAGCCGCTGCACGACGTCGGCCTGGTGGGCGCGGACCTCGGTGACGTAGTTGAAGCCGGTGGAGACCAGGGCTTGATCCAGGGGCGCCGCCGGACGGCAGGACAGCACCCGCTCGCCCTCCCAGGCCCCGGTCCCGCGCGCACCGCCGCCGCGCACCGCGTGGTACGTCTCACCGCGCATCGGGATCTCGACGACGCCGACGACCGTCTCGCCGTCCTGTTCGGCCGCGATGGAGACGGACCAGGTGGGCAGCCCGTAGAGGTAGTTGACCGTGCCGTCCAGCGGGTCGATCACCCAGCGGATGCCGCTGCTGCCCTCGCTGGAGGCGCCCTCTTCTCCGAGGAAGCCGTCGTCGGGGCGGTGCTCGGAGAGCAGGCCCGTGATCAGCTTCTCGGCGGCGATGTCCATCTCGGTGACCACGTCGATCGGGCTCGACTTGGTGGCGGCGACCGCGAGGTCGGCCGGGCGGCCGTCCCGCAGCAACTCACCGGCCCGGCGGGCGGCCGCCTTGGCGAGCACGAGGAGTTCGGTGTGCAGGGGGTCGGTCACGCCGCTCCTCCCGCGTAGGGGGTGTCGGCGCCCGCGGCGGCGGGCTTGGGGGCGCGGGCGGGGCAGCAGCCCACCGGGCACAGGTTGTGGCTCGCGCCGAGCGCCCCCAGGGCGCACGGGGTGACCTCCAGGCCGCTCTCCTGCGCGGCGCGCTCCAGGACGAGCTCGCGGATCGCGGCGGCGAAGCGCGGGTCGGCGCCGACGGTGGCCGAGCGGCGTACCGGCAGGCCGAGCTCCTCCGCCTTGGCCTTCGCCTCCGTGTCGAGGTCGTAGAGGACCTCCATGTGGTCGGAGACGAAGCCGATGGGGGCCATCACGACCGCGGGGGCGCCGGCCGCGTGCCGCTCCTCCAGGTGGTCGCAGATATCGGGCTCCAGCCACGGGATGTGCGGGGCACCGGAGCGGGACTGGTAGACGAGCTGCCAGGGACGGTCCACGCCGGTGCGCTCGCGGACGGCGTCGGCGATGAGCCGCGCGGTGTCCAGGTGCTGTCGCACGTACGCGCCGCCGTCGCCGTGGTCCTCGACCGGTCCGGAGCTGTCGGCCGAGGCCGTCGGGATCGAGTGGGTGGTGAAGGCGATGTGGGCACCCGCGCGGACGTCCTCGGGGAGGTCGGCGAGGGATTCGACGACGCCGTCGATCATCGGCGCCAGGAAGCCCGGGTGGTTGAAGTAGTGCCGCAGCTTGTCGACCCTCGGCAGTTCGAGGCCCTCGGCCTCCAGCGCGGCCAGCGAGTCGGCGAGGTTCTCGCGGTACTGGCGGCAGCCCGAGTACGAGGCGTAGGCGCTGGTGGCGAGGACGAGGATGCGGCGGCGGCCGTCGGCGGCCATCTCGCGCAGGGTGTCCGTGAGGTACGGGGCCCAGTTGCGGTTGCCCCAGTAGATCGGCAGGTCCAGGCCGTGTTCGGCGAAGTCCTTGCGCAGGGCGTCCAGCAGGGCGCGGTTCTGGTCGTTGATGGGACTGACCCCGCCGAACAGGAAGTAGTGCTGCCCGACTTCCTTGAGGCGTTCCTTGGGGATGCCGCGCCCGCGGGTCACGTTCTCCAGGAACGGGACCACGTCGTCCGGGCCTTCCGGGCCGCCGAAGGAGAGCAGGAGCAGGGCGTCGTAGGGGGTGGCATCGTGCTCGTCTCGCATGGGTCGATCCTGCCACCCGCCTCTGACAGCCGGGAAACGGCGGGGGTCGGTCGGGGCGCGTCATCCGTACGCCCTTGTGCGTTAGGGTTGCCTAACTTCGTAAGCTGTATGAGCTGCAGTCACGCCTTACCGGTTCTGCCGGGTTCACCGCACGCCGCACCGAGCCCTGCCGAGCCGCCTTCCTTCACGTCGCGCCGAGCCGCCACGCGCGCGTGAACCGGACCACCGGAGACCCCGTGCCGAGCCCCTACCGCGCCCTGTTCGCCGCCCCCGGCTCCAAGGGCTTCTCCGCCGCGGGGTTCCTCGGCAGGATGCCGCTGTCCATGATGGGCATCGGCGTGGTCACGATGGTCTCCCAGCTCACCGGGCGCTACGGGCTCGCGGGCGCGCTGTCGGCGACCATCGCGCTGGCGGCCGCGGCCTTCGGGCCGCAGATCTCGCGCCTGGTGGACCGGCACGGGCAGCGCAGGGTGCTGCGCCCGGCGACGCTGGTCGCGCTCGCCGCGGCGGCCGGGCTGCTGCTGGCCGCGCACTTCGAGTGGCCGGACTGGGTGCTGTTCGTGAGCGCCGCCGGTGTCGGTACCGTGCCCAGCCTGGGCGCGATGATCCGGGCCCGCTGGGCGGCCCTGTACCGGGGCACGCCCCAACTGCACACGGCGTACTCGTTCGAGTCCGTGGTGGACGAGGTGTGCTTCATCTTCGGGCCGATCATCTCCATCGGCCTGTCCACCGTCTGGTTCCCGGAGGCGGGACCGCTGCTGGCCGCCTGCTTCCTCGCCGTCGGCGTCTTCTGGCTGACCGCCCAGCGGGCCACCGAGCCGCAGCCGCACCCGCGCGAGCAGCGCGGCGGCGGTTCGGCGCTGCGCTCGCCCGGACTCCAGGTCCTGGTGGCCACGTTCGTGGCGACCGGGGCGATCTTCGGGGCGGTCGACGTGGTCACCGTCGCCTTCGCCGACGAGCAGGGCCACAAGGGCGCCGCCAGTGTCGTCCTGGCGCTCTACGCGGCCGGTTCCTGCGCGGCCGGGCTCGTGTTCGGCCTGCTGCGCCTCAAGGGGTCGCCGGAACGGCGCTGGCTGCTGGGCGTGTTCATGATGGGCGTGAGTATGATCCCCCTCCTACTGGTCGGAAACTTGCCGTTCCTGGCCGTGGCGCTCTTCTTTGCGGGCCTGGCCATCGCTCCGACGATGATCACCACGATGTCCCTCATCGAAGAGCACGTACCACGCGCACAATTGACCGAGGGCATGACCTGGATCAGCACCGGGCTCGCGGTCGGGGTCGCGCTCGGGTCCTCCATCGCCGGCTGGGTCATCGACTCGTCCGGCGCGCGGGCCGGGTACGGGGTTCCGGCGGTGTCCGGAGCCGTCGCGGTCGCGGTCGGTTTCCTGGGGTACCGCCGGCTGAGCAGGCCGGCACCGGGGCGGGGAGGCACCGTTGAGCAGCACAGCGAGCGGGAAGAACGGCACGTGGCGTAACTGGGGCGGCAATGTCACCGCACGCCCCGCGCGGGAGGTCATGCCCGCCTCCGTCGAGGAACTGGCCGCGGCCGTGCGCCGGGCCGCCGAGGACGGGCTGACGGTGAAGGCGGTCGGCACCGGCCACTCCTTCACGTCGATCGCCGCGACCGACGGGGTGTTGATCCGCCCTCAACTCTTGACCGGCATCCGCAACATTGACCGCGACGACATGACCGTCACGGTCCAGGCCGGCACACCGCTCAAGAGACTCAACATGGCCCTCGCGCGCGAGGGGCTGTCGCTCACGAACATGGGCGACATCATGGAGCAGACGGTCTCGGGGGCCACCAGCACCGGCACGCACGGCACCGGCCGCGAGTCCGCTTCGATCGCCGCCCAGATCAGGGGCCTGGAGCTGGTCACGGCGGACGGCTCGGTGCTCACCTGCTCCGAGAAGGAGAACCCCGATGTCTTCGCGGCGGCGCGGATCGGCCTGGGCGCCCTCGGCATCGTCACCGCGATCACCTTCGCCGTGGAGCCGGTCTTCCTGCTCACCGCGCGCGAGGAGCCGATGCCCTTCGACAAGGTCCTCGCCGACTTCGACGAACTGTGGGCCGAGAACGAGCACTTCGAGTTCTACTGGTTCCCGCACACGGGCAGCACCAACACCAAGCGCAACAACCGCAGCGCCGGTCCCGCCAGGCCGGTGAGCCCGGTCACGGGCTGGATCGAGGACGAGTTCCTCTCCAACGGCGTCTTCCAGGCGGCCCAGTGGGTCGGCCGGGCGGTGCCCGCCACGATCCCGACGATCGCCCGGGTCTCCAGCAAGGCCCTGTCCGCGCGCACTTACACGGACATCCCCTACAAGGTCTTCACGTCTCCGCGCCGGGTGCGGTTCGTGGAGATGGAGTACGCCGTCCCGCGCGAGGCCGTGGCCGAGACGCTGCGCGAGCTGAAGACGATGGTCGAGCGCTCGGGCCTGCGGATCAGCTTCCCAGTGGAGGTGCGCACCGCGCCCGCCGACGACATCACCCTGTCCACCGCCTCCGGCCGCGACAGCGCGTACATCGCCGTCCACATGGTCAAGGGCACGCCCTACCAGGGGTACTTCACCACCGCCGAGCGCATCTTCACCGCCCATGAGGGCCGGCCGCACTGGGGCAAGGTGCACACGCGGGACGCGGAGTACTTCGCCGGGGTGTATCCGCGCTTCGGCGAGTTCACGGAGCTGCGGGACCGGCTGGATCCCGACCGCCGGTTCCAGAACGACTACTTGCGGCGGGTCCTGGGGGCGTAGCGGACCCCGCCGGAGGGGGCGCGCGGGGACGTACGGCCGGACGATACGTACGAACGAAGCGACTGCTTCCGTTTCGGGAGATCACGTGAAGGCGGCCTCGCGCAGGCACGCAAAAAGGGCGCCACGGACAGTCAAGTCCCACCTCTTGCCAGAAGTTGAGTGGCGCGCCAATCCACGCACGTGGCCCAAATGGAGTACTGTTGCGAGCCCTGAGCCCGGTCTCCCGCCAGGATGTCCGGGGCCTCGCCGGAACGTCCGGAGGGGGACTAGTTGCACAGGGTGACGGCCTTGGTCACTTAGCGTGGTGAATAGGTAACCGTGCCATAACGACGGCGCAGGACCTGTGCCCGACACGCCGGGCAACTCGGCAAGGTTGTGGCAGGCTGCACCCGGGCAGGCCACACTCGACTAGCGGAAGCAGCGACGCACGTGACGTCGGCAGGCACCACCCGGGAGGTCCCCATGCCCGAACTGCGTGTCGTGGCCGTCTCGAATGACGGCACACGGCTGGTGCTGAAGGCTGCGGACAGCACGGAGTACACGCTTCCGATCGATGAGCGTCTGCGCGCCGCTGTACGCGGCGACCGTCCCCGCCTCGGCCAGATCGAGATCGAGGTGGAGAGCCATCTCCGCCCCCGTGACATCCAGGCGCGTATACGTGCCGGTGCGACCGCGGAAGAAGTCGCGCAGATGGCCGGCATCCCCGTCGACCGTGTGCGCCGCTTCGAGGGTCCCGTGCTGGCCGAACGCGCCTTCATGGCCGAGCGGGCCCGGAAGACTCCGGTCCGTCGGCCCGGTGAGAACGCCGGGCCGCAGCTCGGCGAGGCCGTCCAGGAACGGCTGTTGATGCGCGGCGCCGAGAAGGACACCGTCCAGTGGGACTCGTGGCGTCGCGACGACGGCACCTGGGAAGTCCTGCTGGTCTACCTGGTCGCGGGCGAACCGCACTCGGCGAGCTGGACGTACGACCCGCCCCGGCGGCTCGTCCAGGCCGTCGACGACGAGGCGCGTTCGCTGATCGGCGAGTCCGACGACCTGGCCGCCCCCGAGCCCAGCTTTCCGTTCGTCCCGCGTATCGCCCGGCTGCCGCGCGATCGCCCGCTGGACCGCGCCCTCGACCGGCCGAGTCTGCCGGCCCAGCCGTCGGAACCGGCCGAGGAGAACATCGGCGAGCGCGAACGGGACTCGCTGACCAGCCTGTTGGAGGCGGTGCCGAGTTTCCGGGGCGACATGGTCGTCCCGGAGCGCCCGGCGGAGCCCGCCACGGAGGAGCCCGACGAGCAGGAGCCGGTCGCCGAGGAACCCCCGGCGCCCGCCGCCTCCGCCGGTTCCGCCTACGCGGACGTCCTCATGCCGCGTTCCGTCGGCAGTCACCGCGACCGTCTCGTCGGCGCGACCGACCGGCAGGCCGAAGCGGACGGCGTCCGTCCGGGCCGCCGGGCCGCCGTACCGAGCTGGGACGAGATCGTGTTCGGGACACGGCGGAAGAAGCAGGAGTAACAAGCACGGCAGGCGTGAGCGGTCCCCGGGCAACTCGCCCGGGGCGCCCGCCGGTTCGCGGATGTCGGTTCGCACGTGGGTACATACGTCGGGGAGGGCCGCACCTGTTCGGTGCGGCCCTCCCCGAACGTGTCCGCGCGGTCGGTCACTGGGGGTCGGGGCCCACGGCGACCGGACGGGCCGGATCCGAGGACCACTCCGACCAGGACCCGACGTACAGAGCCGCCGGAATCCCGGCGACGGCCAGAGCCAGCACCTCGTGGGCCCCGGAGACGCCCGAACCGCAGTACACGCCCACCTCGGTGCCGTCCGGCGCTCCCAGCGCCTTGAAGCGGGCCTTCAGGTCCTCGGCGGGCAGGAAGCCGCCGCCTGGGGCCACGTTGTCGTTCGTGGGCGCGGACACGGCACCCGGAATGTGACCGCCGACCCGGTCGATCGGCTCGACCTCGCCCCGGTACCGCTCTCCCGCGCGGGCGTCGAACAGCACTCCGGAGCGGGCGAGCGCCGCGGCCCCGTCCGCGTCGAGAAGGCCTGTGGCGCCCGGCATCGGCTCGAAATCGCCCTCCACGCGCGCGGGGACGTCGACCGAGAGGTCCCCCTGCCACGACGGCAACCCGCCGTCGAGGACCCGCACGTCCGGGTGACCCGTCCAGCGCAGCAGCCACCACGCGCGTGCCGCCGCCCAGCCCTGCCCGCCGTCGTACACGACCACGGGCCGGCCGGCCGAGACACCCGCTCGGCGCATCACCGCGCCGAACTCCCCGAGATCGGGCAGCGGATGCCGGCCACGCCCGCCCGGCGCGCCCGCGAGCTCCCGGTCCAGGTCGACGTAGACCGCGCCGGGCACATGCCCGGAGCCGTACGTGGCGCGGCCGTCGAAGGGCGGCTCGCCGGCCGCCTTCGCCACGCTGAGCTGCCAGCGGACGTCGAGGACGACGGGCGGGTTCTCCCCCGCCAGGTCGCCCGCCAGTTCCGATGCGGTGATGATGGCGTTCATGGTCACCATCCTCGCGCACGGGGTGGCCCTGTCGCTCATGTCCGGCTACTCTGCTCGGCCGGACAGGCTCGATCACGGGGCGTACGGGATCGGGCACATGCCGTACAGGCGATCGGCATACGGCGACAACCGCCCGTGAACCGATGAGAAACCCCCCATCAGGCATCCTCCGAGGGCGGAAGCGACACGGCCGCCACGAGGGGCCGAGGAGAGAGTGACGATGACCGAGGCAGGCGGGTCGGCCGGCCCGATCGGCGCAGCACACGCTCGGTACGCGCCAGGCACACCCTGCTGGGTGAGTCTGATGGCGCACGGGTTGACCGCGACGCAGGAGTTCTACCGTGCGCTGTTCGGTTGGGAATTCCAACCCGGTCCGCAGCAGCTCGGCCCCTACGTGCGGGCGCTGCTCGACGGCCGTGAGGTGGCCGGCATCGGCCAACTGCCCCTGGACCGCCACCTCCCCGTGGCCTGGACGCCGTACCTCGCTTCGGACGACGTGGACACGACCGCCGAAACGGTCCGGCTGTGCGGCGGCACGATCGGGGTCGGCCCCCTGGACGCCTCCGAAGCCGGGCGCCTGGCGATCGGCTCGGACCCCTCCGGCGCGATCTTCGGCGTCTGGCAGGCGGCGTCACTCGTCGGCACGGCCGTCACCGGCGTGCCCGGCACCCCCGCCTGGTACGAGCTGGTGACGTACGAGACCGCGAGCGTCCGCAAGTTCTACGAGACGGTCTTCGGGTACGAGGAGGAGTCGGTGGTGTCCGCCGACTCCGACCACCTGACCCTGCACATCGACGGCCGCCCGGTCGCCGGCATCCACGGCGTGGGCGGCGCCCTGCCCCGCGACCAAGGCCCGCACTGGACGACGTACTTCGAGGTGGCCGACACCGACGCGGCGCTCACCCTCGTCGCCGGCCTCGGCGGGCACGTCCTCGGGCCGGCCCAGGACGGCGCGCACGGGCGCGTGGCGACCGTGACCGACCCCGAGGGGGCCCGCTTCGTCCTGGTCCAGGATCCGCGCTGAGGGGCGGTTCCGGCGGTTCCTAGGCCTGCTGCACCGGCAGCACGTCCGGCGACAGGGCTGCCGCCCGCGCCGATGCCGAGGTCATCCGGCGCCGGTGGTGGCGTCGGCACAGGACCTCGTAACCGACCGTGTCGGCCTGGTCCACGTCGCCGACGACGACCTGTGCGCCCTCGACGACCATGACGCCGCCCACCGTGCGGGCGTTGTGCGTGGCGCGGGCGCCGCACCAGCACAGGGCCTCGACCTGGAGGACCTCCACACGGTCGGCGAGTTCGACGAGCCGCTGGGAGCCGGGGAACAGCTTCGAGCGGAAGTCGGTGGTGATGCCGAAGGCGTAGACGTCGATGTCGAGGTCGTCCACCACGCGCGCGAGCTGGTCGATCTGCTCCTCGGCCAGGAACTGCGCCTCGTCCGCGATCACGTAGTCCGCGCGGCCGCCCTGCGAGAGGTGGTCGACGAGGGAGACGTACAGATCCTGGCCGTCCTCGACCTCGACCGCGTCGGTGACCAGGCCGAGGCGGGAGGACAGCTTGCCCTCGCCCGCGCGGTCGTCGCGCGTGAAGATCATGCCCTGCAGCCCGCGCGCGGAGCGGTTGTGCTCTATCTGGAGAGCCAGCGTCGACTTCCCGCAGTCCATGGTTCCGGAGAAGAACACCAGCTCGGGCATGGGGAGTCGAGCGCCTTTCGGTGAAGATGAAGGAGGGGAGAAACGGGTCTGGAGCTTCAGGAGCGTACTTCGAGCAGAGGGACGAACTGCTCGGCAGGGGTCATCGAGCCGTGGTTGCCGACCATCGCCGACTCCTTGGGCTCCCGCTCGGAGGCGATGATCAGGACGTCGTCGCGGGCGGCCGCGATCACGTCGCCGAGGCGGTCGTACACCCGCTCGTCGATCTGCGGCCCGAACCAGCCCGCGGCGATCGCCTCGTCCCGCGAGGCCACCCAGAACTGCTCCCCGAGCACCTCGCGCCAGCAGGTCAGGACGTCGTCCTGGGCGCCCGGTACGGCGTAGACGTGGCGGGCGCGGCCCTCGCCGCCCAGCAGGGCGACGCCGGCACGCAGCTCCCAGTCCGCGTCGAAGTCGATGCGGTGCTCCTCGTCGAAGGGCACGTCGACCATGCCGTGGTCGGCGGTGACGTAGAGCGCGCTGCGCGGCGGGAGTTGCTCGGCGAGGCGCTGGACGAGCCGGTCGACGTACATGAGCTGGCCGCGCCAGGTGTCGGAGGCGACGCCGTAGCGGTGCCCGGCGCCGTCCAGTTCGGCGTAGTACGTGTAGACGAGGGAGCGGTCGCCGGCGGCGAGCTGCTCGGCGGCGAGGTCCATGCGCTCCTCGCCGGTCAGCCGCCCGTGAAACGTTCCGCCACTGAGCGCGACCTTGGTCAGCGGGGTGTTCTGGAACGCGGGGGACGACACCTGGGCCGCGTGCACGCCCGCCTCGTGGGCGAGCTGGAAGACCGTGGGGTACGGCTGCCAGGCGCCCGGCGAGGTCCACGGCTGCCAGCGGAGCTGGTTCATCAGCCCGCCGGTGGCCGGGTCGCGCACGGTGTAGCCGGGCAGGCCGTGGGCGCCCGGCGGGAGGCCGGTGCCGACGGAGGCGAGGGAGGTCGCGGTGGTCGCCGGGTAGCCGGCGGTGAGCGGGCGTCCGGTGCCGCCGCGCGAGCTGCCGAGGAGCGCGTGCAGATAGGGCGCCTCGTCGGGGTGGCTCTTGATCTGCTCCCAGCCGAGGCCGTCGATCAGGAAGACGCAGTTGCGGTCGGCCGGGGTCAGCTCCGGGATCGCGGCGGTCATGCCGGGGACGCCCATGCCCGCCGCCAGCGTCGGCAGCAGGTCGGCGAGGGAGCCGGAGCCGTACTCGGGGACGGGGGCGGAGCCGACAGCGAGCGGTTCGGGGTAGTCCCAGGGGACGGAATCAGAAGGGGTGGGCGCGGAGCGCCCTCGGTCATGGGCGGAGGGGGGAGACGGGTGGGACATCAGCGGGTTACGTCCGCGGTGGCCTCGGAGAGGGACTGCGCGAAGGCGAGCGTCTGGCGCACCGTCTCCGGGCCGTCCCCGGCCTCGCTGACGCGCAGGCTCAGGTCGTCCGCCGTCGAGCTGCCGGTGTAGCCGTGGTCGGCGTCGCAGTTGGGGTCGCCGCAGGCGGCCGGCTCCAGGTCGATGCGGGCGACGGCACCCCAGCCGATGGTCAGCACGACCTCGCGCGGAAGGGTGCCCGGCGTGTACGACTCCGGGTTGGCGACCACGCGGCTGAGTACGACCGAGGAGATCCGGCCGAGCTTCACGGACTCGGTCGACGTCGTGGCGTACGGCGTCGGGGAGGTGGTGTCGGCGGCCTGTTCGTCGGTGTGGCTGACGATGAAGCGGTTGCCGGTGAGGACCAGCACGGTCACGTGGCGACGCACCTCGTTCTGGTCGAACGTGGTCTCCTGGTGGACCAGGAACGACCGGATCGGCTCGCCGCCCACAGCGGCCTCCACCGCCTCGGCCACGAGTGCCGGGTAGTAGCCGCTGCGCTCGATCGCCGCGCGCAGCCCCTGGGTCGTCGTACTGGTCTTGGCCATGCCCTCCATCCTACGGGGACCCACTGCCTGCGAGGCACCGCTCGCGGCCCCTTCCGTAGGCCCGCTGTCCGGTCTTTCCGTCTCTTCAGTACGCCGGCAGCGTTCTCGGTCCGAGGTCGTCGCGCGCGGGCGGGGGCGCGAGGCGTACGGAGGCGCCCAGGACGCTCAGGCCGTGCGGGGCGACGACGACCGGCTCCAGGGTGACCGCGACGACCTCGGGGTGGTCGTCGACCAGCCGGGACACACGCAGCAGCAGCTCCTCCAGGGCCGGGGTGTCGACGGGTGTCGAGCCGCGCCAGCCGAAGAGGAGCGGGGCGGTCCGGATGGAGCGGATCAGCGAGGTCGCGTCGCGGTCGGTGACCGGGACCAGGCGGTGCGCCATGTCCCCGAGCAGTTGCGAGGCGGCTCCGGCGAGGCCGAAGGACAGCACGGCTCCGGCCGCCGGGTCGATGACCGCGCGGACGACCGTGTCGACTCCGCGCGGGGCCATCGACTGGACGACCGGGCGGAGCTCCTCCGGTCTGCCGAACAGCTCGGCCAACTCGGCGTACGCCCGCCGCAGTTGCTCCTCGTCGGCCAGGTCGAGGCGTACGCCGCCCAGGTCGGCGCGGTGGCGCAGGTGCGGGGCGGTGGCCTTGAGGGCGACGGGGTAGCCGAGGGCGCCGGCGGCCCGCGCGGCCTCGTCCGGGGTGGGCGCGGGGATCGCGCGGCGGGTGCGGATGCCGTAGCGGCCGAGCAGCTCGCACGTCTCCTCGGTGCCGAGGGTGAGGCCCTGCCCGCGCGCGAGGAGCCCGCCGATCAGTTCGGCGGCGCCCTTCTCGTCGATGTCCTCGTACTCGGGCACCTTGCCGGGGTCGGCCGCCTCGCGCCGCCACTGGGCGTACTTCACAGCTTCGGCGAGGGCGCGGACGGCGCGTTCGGCGGCGGGGAATGCGGGGATGAGGTGCGTTCCCTCGGGCGCCTCGACGGCGGCGGTGGGCCGTTGGGCGCCGGTGTCTTCCGTGGCGGCACGCGCGCGTGGGGTCGCTTCCGCACGGGGTGCGGTGCTCGTCGCGGCGGACAGGGCGGCCGCGAGGCCGCCGAGTTCCACGTGCACGACGAGCACCGGCTTGGCGGGAGCCGCGGCCGCCGCCGAGCGCAGGGCCTGCGCCAGTTCCGCGTCCCCGGGCGACGCCTCCCCGATCGCCGGGATCGCCGTCACGACCACCGCGTCGCAGGTCTCGTCGGCCAGCGACCGCGCGAGCGCCGCGTGGAAGTCCTGCGCGGACGCCTCCGTCGTCAGGTCCAGCGGGGGCAGCGGGCGCAGGCCCTCGGAGAGGCAGGCGTCGTACGTCAGCAGACCCAGCGACTCGGAGTTGCCGAGGATGGCCACCCGCGGTCCCGTCGGCAGCGGCTGACGGGCGAGCAGCAGGCCCGCGTCGACCAGCTCGGTGATGGTGTCCACACGGATCACGCCGGCCTGCCGCAGCAGCGCCGACACCGTCGCGTGCGGCAGCCGCGTCGCCCGTACGGCATGCCCCTGTGGGGCGGAACCGGTGCCCTGGACGACGACCAGGGGCTTGGCGGCCGCCGTGCGCCGGGCGAGGCGGGTGAACTTGCGCGGGTTGCCGATGGACTCCAGGTACATGAGGGCGACGTCGGTGTCGGGGTCGTCGTACCAGTACTGCACGACGTCGTTGCCGGAGACGTCCGCGCGGTTGCCGGAGGAGACGAAGGTGGACACCCCGGTGACGCCGGTGACGCCTCCGCCGCGTCGGTGGAGCCGGGACAGCAGGGCGATGCCGATGGCGCCGGACTGGGCGAACAGGCCGATGCGGCCGGGTCTCGGCATCTCCGGGGCGAGCGAGGCGTTGAGCCGCACCTCCGGGGAGGTGTTGATGATCCCGAAGGCGTTGGGGCCGATGATCCGCATGCCGTACGCGCGCGCGTGCCGGACGAGTTGGCGCTGACGCTCGCGCCCGTCGGGGCCGCTCTCGGCGTAGCCGGCGGAGAGGACGACGAGTCCCTGCACGCCGTGCTCGCCGCACTCGGCGACGGCCTCCGTCACGTGCTCGGCCGGTACGGCGAGGACCGCGAGGTCGACAGGCCCGTCGATGTCGCGCACCGAGCGGTGGGCGGGCACTCCGTCGAGTTCCTTCAGGTCGTCGGGGAAGGCCTTGTTCACGGCGTACAGGCGGCCGGTGAACCCGGCCTCCCGGAGGTTGCCGAGAACGCTCCGGCCGACGCCGCCGGGCGTCCGGCCGGTGCCGACGACGGCGACGGAGCCGGGCGCCAGCAGCCGCCGTACGGAGTGTGCCTCGGCGCGCTGCTCCCGCGCACGCTGCACGGCGAGGGAGCGCTCGGTGGGTTCGAGGTCGAACTCCAGGCGGACGACGCCGTCCTCGAAGCTGCGCTTCTGGGTGTAGCCGGCGTCCGTGAACACCTTGATCATCTTGGAGTTGGCGGGGAGCACCTCGGCGGCGAAGCGGCGGATGTCTCGCTCGCGCGCGACGGCCGCGATGTGTTCGAGGAGCGCGGAGGCGACACCGCGCCCCTGGTGGGCGTCCTGCACGAGGAAGGCGACCTCGGCCTCGTCGGCGGGCGCGGAGGCGGCCATGCCGTCGGCACCGATGCGGTCATAGCGCACGGTTGCGATGAACTCGCCGCCGACCGTGGCCGCGAGTCCCACCCGGTCCACGAAGTCGTGGTGCGTGAAGCGGTGGACGTCCTTCGCGGACAGGCGCGGGTAGGGCGCGAAGAAGCGGTAGTACTTGGACTCGTCCGAGACCTGCTCGTAGAAGCTGACCAGGCGTTCGGCGTCGTCGACGGTGATGGGGCGGATGCGCGCGGTGCCGCCGTCGCGCAGCACCACGTCGGCCTCCCAGTGGGCGGGGTACTCGTGCCGGTCCGACGCGCTCTGCATGGGGCCCAGAGTACGGCTCGCATCTGACGACGGCGCGAGGCAGTCTGTGGAGGACGGACGTCGGATCGAGGCCGCGATCCGACGTCCGCGCACCGGGACGGGTCGCGAGGACCCGTCCCTCACACGCTTCACGTGTGGAACACTGGTCTAGACAACCTGAACACTGAAGGGCAGCATCACATGGCTGAGCGCCGCGTCAACGTCGGCTGGGCCGAGGGCCTTCACGCCCGCCCCGCTTCCATCTTCGTCCGGGCCACCACGGCCGCAGGTATCCCGGTGACGATCGCCAAGGCCGACGGCAACCCCGTCAACGCGGCCTCCATGCTGGCCGTTCTCGGCCTGGGCGCCACGGGCGGCGAGGAGATCGTCCTCGCCTCCGAGGCCGAGGGTGCGGAAGCCGCCCTCGACCGGCTGGCGAAGCTGGTCGCCGAGGGTCTCGAGGAGCTCCCCGAGACCGTCTGAGCAAGGACCGGCCGAGCAGGCCTTGTCTTATTCGAGGGGCGCGGTGCTCGTCACTTGAAAGACGTCGTCCCGCAAACTCCGAAGGGCTCGTCCGAAATTATCGGGCGAGCCCTTCGCATTTCCCGTTGACGGGCAGCGGAAATAATCCCCCGCGAATTATCCCCCTCTTTGTATACGGCTCCCGTGTTAATGCCGCAGGCCCGTCATGTTTACGGGAGGTTGCGAAGTCCTCACGCGGTCGGCGCGCTCCGGTCCGCCGGAAAAGCGCAGCCGGTGCACGGCGGTCGAGCGCTCGGTGTGCAGCGCCGTGACGGCCCGCGCGCGCTCCCCGTCGCCGCGCGCCACCGCGTCCACGATCGCGCCGTGCTCCGCCCAGGACTCCACCGGGTTGACCGGCGCCTCCACCGCGTACATCCAGGCGATCTTGTGGCGCAGCTGGGTGAGCATCGACGTCAGGGCGTGGCTTCCGGAGGACTGGGCGAGCGTCTCGTGGAACCAGCCCCCCAGGGAGCGCAGATCGTCGCTGTTGCCCCTCCTGGCCCGCTCCTGGCCCAGCCGGACGAGGCCGCGCAGCACCTTCAAGTGGGCCTCCGTGCGCCGCTGGGCGGCCCGGGAGGCGCCGAGCGGCTCCAGGAGCATGCGCATCTCCAGCAGGTCCGCGGCCTCCTGCTCGGTCGGTTCCGCGACGCACGCGCCCGCGTGCCGCCGCGTGACGACGAAGCCCTCCGCCTCCAGCGTGCGCAGCGCCTCCCGGACGGGGACGCGGGACACGCCGTAGCGGCGGGCGAGGAGTTCCTCCGTGAGGCGGCTGCCGCGCTCGTAGACACCCGCGACGATGTCGTCCCGGATGGCCGTGCACACCGAGTGCGCCGGAATACGCATGACGGACCTCCGCCTTAATCCCCGTGAAACGTCGACGATTGACGTGTGTTCCGTGACTCTATTGCAATGAGCGGGAATTTCCGATGGCGGGCCGGAATCCAGGGATATTTTTTGGACAGGAAGGCATCGAAAACGGCGAAAGCCCCGGCCGGAAGGGCCGGGGCTGGACGATCTGTCGCCGTGCGTCGTCAGACGTTCACGCCGTGCTGGCGGAGGTAGGCGACCGGGTCGATGTCCGAGCCGTACTCCGCGCTGGTGCGGGCCTCGAAGTGCAGATGCGGGCCGGTGACGTTGCCGGTCGCGCCGGACAGGCCGATCTGCTGGCCGGGGGCGACCTGCTGGCCCACCGAGACGCCGATGGACGACAGGTGGCCGTACTGGGTGTACGTGCCGTCGTTCATCTTGATGACGATCTGGTTGCCGTACGAACCGCCCCAGCCGGCCTCGACGACGGTGCCCAGGCCGACCGCGTGCACCGTGGTGCCGGTCGCGGCGTGGAAGTCGATGCCGGTGTGGCTGCCGGAGGACCACAGGGAACTGCTGGCGTGGTAGCCGGTGGAGACGTAGGAGCCGGTGATCGGCGGCACGAAGGCGTTGAGCAGCTTGCGCTCGGCCTCCCGGGCGGCACGCACGCGTGCCTCGCGCTCCTCCACGGCCTTCTTGGCGGCCGCCTCGCGCGCGGCCTCCTCGTAGGCGGCCTTCTTCTGCACGGCGACCTGGTCGTCGATCTGCTCGATGACGGATTCGCCGGCGGTGACGACGGGGATCAGCCCGGTCTGCTCGGGGGCGGGCTCGGCGGCGAAGGCCGGAACGGAGGCGACGGTGGCCATGACACCGGTGGTGGTGAGCGCCGCTACGCCCGCCGCGCGCGCGGTGGTGCGCTGCATGCGGCTGGGCCGACGGTGCTTCCCGGAGCGGACGGCACTGGTGGACGCCATGAAGCGGGGGGTGTCCTTTCCTTCCCTCTCGCCTACCGGGTTAGCTGACGGGTTCGGAGCAGGAAGGTCTCCTACGGGCCCCCTCGCGGCTCGCGCGGGCGTCCGATTCACCCCAGGGACTTCTGGGCCCCTCCAGCCGCGAAGGCGGCGACAGGAGGGAGGGTCCCCGGCTCCCCTGGCTCGCGCCGTACGGGGACTCGGCGATGGCTGTCCGGTGCCGCGGTTGCGGCGCACTGCCTGACGAACAGTCCGGACGAAGCTAAGCGGGACACCTTTGAATCCTCAAACGAATCCCGGTTTTTGTAGCGCATCCCACAGGGCAGACAGGCAGCCTCCACCTCAATTCGGACACCAGGAGGCCCTGGTGACGTGTCCGTCGACCAGGGCCCCTACGCGCGCGTGCCGTTGCCCGCGTCCGTCGTGCCGGCTACTCGGCGGAGACGACCTTCACCTCGCCGATGCCGAGGGCCTCGACCGGCTCCTTGATCTGAGCCGCGTCGCCGACGAGGACGGTCACCAGCCGGTCCACCGGGAAGGCATTCACGGCCGCCGCTGTGGCCTCCACGGTGCCGGTCGCGGCGAGCTGCTGGTACAGCGTCGCCTGGTAGTCGTCGGGCAGGTGCTGCTCGACCTGGTCGGCCAGGGTGCCCGCGACGGCCGCGGCGGTCTCGAACTTCAGCGGCGCCACCCCGACCAGGTTCTGCACGGCGACATCACGCTCGGCGTCGGTCAGGCCCTCGGCGGCGAGGGTGCGCAGCACCTTCCACAGGTCCTCCAGCGCGGGACCGGTGTTCGGGGTGTCCACGGAGCCGCTGATGGCGAGCATCGCGGCGCCCGAGCCGTCCGGGGCGGACAGCATGACCTGCCCGAAGGCACGGACGCCGTAGGTGTAGCCCTTCTCCTCGCGCAGGACGCGGTCCAGGCGGGAGGTGAGGGTACCGCCGAGGCAGTACGTGCCGAGCACCTGCGCGGGCCACACGCGGTCGTGCCGGTCGGCGCCGATCCGGCCGATCAGCAACTGCGTCTGGACGGCGCCGGGGCGGTCCACGATGACGACCCGGCCGGTGTCGTCGGCGGTCACCGGCGGCACCGGCCGCGGCTGCGCCGAGGAGCCCGTCCAGGCGCCCAGGGTGTCGCCGAGGAGCGCGTCCAGGTCGACGCCGGTGAGGTCGCCGACGACCACGGCGGTGGCCGTGGCGGGGCGGACGTGCTTCTCGTAGAAGGCGCGTACGGCTACGGAGTCGATCTTCTCGACCGTCTCCGCGGTGCCCTGGCGCGGGCGGGACATGCGCGCGGTGGCCGGGAACAGCTCCTTGGAGAGCTCCTTGGCGGCGCGCCGGGAGGGGTTGGCCAGCTCGTGCGGGATCTCGTCCAGGCGGTTGTGGACGAGGCGCTCGACCTCGCTGTCGGTGAACGCGGGCGCCCTGAGGGCGTCGGCGAGCAGACCGAGGCCCTTGGGCAGACGCGAGGCCGGCACTTCGAGGCTGAGGCGGACGCCGGGGTGGTCGGCGTGCATGTCGAAGGTGGCGCCGCAGCGCTCCAGTTCGGCGGCGAACTCCTCGGCGGAGTGCTTGTCGGTGCCCTCGGCGAAGGCGCGCGCCATGATCGTGGCGACGCCGTCGAGGTCGGCCGGTTCGGCGTCCAGGGGCGCGTCGAGGTGGATCTCGACGGCGACGACCTGCTGGCCGGGGCGGTGGCAGTGCAGGACCGTCAGGCCGTTGGCCAGCTCGGTGCGTTCGGGCGCCGGGAACGCCCACGGCTTGGCCTCGCCCGCCTGGGGCTGGGGGCGGTAGTCCATCGTGGCGAGCTCGGTCACCGGGCCGCCTCCTCGTTCTCGTCCTGGTCGGCGGGGGCTTCGGCGGCGGTCGGCTCGTAGACGAGCACCGCGCGGTTGTCGGGGCGCAGGCGGGCCTTGGCGACCTCCTGCACCTCCTCGGCCGTCACGTCCAGCACGCGCTGGACGGCGGTCAGGGCGAGCTGCGGGTCGCCGAACAGGACTGCGTAGCGGCACAGTTCGTCCGCGCGGCCGGCGACCGTGCCGAGCCGGTCGAGCCACTCGCGCTCCAACTGGGCCTGGGCGCGCTCCATTTCCTCGGCCGTGGGGCCCTCCTCGGCGAACCGGGCGAGCTCCTCGTCGATGGCGGTCTCGATGACGGGCACCTCGACGTCACCGGACGTCTTCACGTCCAGCCAGCCCAGGGAGGGCGCGCCGGCGAGCCGCAGCAGGCCGAAGCCGGCCGCGACGGCCGTACGGTCGCGGCGCACGAGCCGGTTGTAGAGGCGGGAGGACTCGCCGCCGCCCACGATCGTGAGCGCCAGGTCGACGGCGTCGCACGCGCGCGTGCCGTCCTGCGGCAGGCGGTAGGCGGCCATCAGGGCGCGGGCCGGGACCTCCTCCTCGACGATCTCGCGCAGTTGCCCGCCGATGACGTCGGGCAGCGAGCCGTCCCGGGGCGCGGGCTTGCCGTCGTGGCCCGGGATGGAGCCGAAGTACTTCTCGACCCAGGCGAGGGTCTCCTCGGGGTCGATGTCGCCGACCACGGAGAGGACCGCGTTGTTGGGCGCGTAGTACGTCCGGAAGAACGCGCGCGCGTCCTCCAGGGTCGCCGCGTCCAGGTCGGCCATCGAGCCGATCGGCGTGTGGTGGTAGGGGTGGCCGTCCGGGTAGGCGAGGGCGGTCAGCTTCTCGAACGCCGTGCCGTAGGGGACGTTGTCGTAGCGCTGGCGGCGCTCGTTCTTGACGACGTCGCGCTGGTTCTCCATCGACTCGTCGTCGAGCGAGACGAGCAGGGAGCCCATCCGGTCGGCCTCCAGCCAGAGGGCGAGCTCCAGCTGGTGGGCGGGCATGGTCTCGAAGTAGTTGGTGCGCTCGAAGCTGGTGGTGCCGTTCAGCGAACCGCCCGCACCCTGGACCAGTTCGAAGTGGCCGTTGCCCTTGACCTGGCCGGAGCCCTGGAACATCAGGTGCTCGAAAAGGTGAGCAAGGCCCGTACGCCCCTTGACTTCGTGGCGCGAGCCGACGTCGTACCAGAGGCACACCGCCGCGACGGGGGTCAGGTGGTCCTCCGAGAGCACCACGCGCAGGCCGTTGGCCAGGCGGTGCTCGGTCGCTGTCAGGCCCCCGGAGCCTGCCTGGGCTGTGGCGGTGTGACCCATGGGCATGTACGTCCCTTCCGATCGCGGACGCGGTCGTCGAAACCGCGGTTTTCCTGCCGGTCCTGCCACTGTATGCAAGCGCGCGGACGGTCGGCGAAGTTCCCGGACGGCGTACGCCCAGAGCGAGATCGCGTAGCCTGCGGGCAACCGTGAAGGAGATGCCTCCTGGCGCAGGGCCGGACGGCCGACGCCAGGCCCTCGCCCGCACTGTCAGTGCCACGGTCCACAATGGTCCGCGTCAGATCCCGTCACACGCCCCAGCAAGGAGCCGGCAGCGATGGCCCGCCGCAGCACGAAGACCCCGCCGCCCGACGAGTCGTACGAGGAGCGGATCCTCGACATCGACGTCGTCGACGAGATGCAGGGCTCCTTCCTCGAGTACGCGTACTCGGTCATCTACTCCCGCGCCCTGCCGGACGCCCGCGACGGCCTCAAGCCGGTGCACCGCCGCATCGTCTACCAGATGAACGAGATGGGCCTGCGCCCGGAGCGCGCCTATGTGAAGTGCGCCCGGGTCATCGGCGAGGTCATGGGCAAGCTGCACCCGCACGGCGACGCGTCGATCTACGACGCCCTGGTGCGCATGGCGCAGCCCTTCTCCATGCGCGTGCCGCTGATCGACGGCCACGGCAACTTCGGCTCCCTGGGCAACGACGACCCGCCGGCCGCCATGCGGTACACCGAGTGCCGCCAGGCCGAGGCCACGAGCCTGATGACCGAGTCGATCGACGAGGACACGGTCGACTTCACGCCCAACTACGACGGCCAGGAGCAGGAACCGGTGGCGCTGCCCGCCGCGTTCCCGAACCTGCTGGTCAACGGCGCGTCCGGGATCGCGGTCGGCATGGCCACGAACATGCCGCCGCACAACCTGGGCGAGGTCATCGCGGCCGCCCGGCACCTGATCCGCTACCCGGGCGCGGATCTGGATGCCCTGATGAAGTACGTTCCGGGCCCCGACCTGCCCACCGGCGGCCGGATCGTCGGCCTCTCCGGCATCCGGGACGCCTACGAGAACGGCCGCGGCACCTTCAAGATCCGTGCCACGGTGTCGGTGGACACGGTGACGGCCCGTCGCAAGGGCCTGGTGGTCACCGAACTGCCCTTCACCGTCGGCCCCGAGAAGGTCATCGCCAAGATCAAGGACCTGGTCGGCTCGAAGAAGATCCAGGGCATCGCCGACGTCAAGGACCTCACCGACCGTGCGCACGGCCTGCGTCTGGTCATCGAGATCAAGAACGGCTTCGTGCCGGAGGCGGTCCTGGAGCAGCTCTACAAGCTGACGCCGATGGAGGAGTCCTTCGGCATCAACAACGTGGCGCTGGTCGACGGCCAGCCGCTCACGCTGGGCCTCAAGGAGCTCCTGGAGGTCTACCTCGACCACCGCTTCACCGTCGTGCGCCGCCGCAGCGAGTTCCGCCGCGCCAAGCGCCGCGACCGGCTGCACCTGGTGGATGGCCTGCTGACGGCGCTCGTCGACATCGACGAGGTCATCCGGCTGATCCGCTCCAGCGACAACAGCGCGCAGGCGAAGGAGCGCCTGATGGAGCGCTTCTCGCTGTCGGAGATCCAGACCCAGTACATCCTGGACACCCCGCTGCGCCGGCTCACCAGGTTCGACCGCATCGAACTGGAGGCGGAGAAGGAGAGGCTCAACGCGGAGATCGCCGAGCTGACCCGGATCCTTGACTCGGACGCGGAGCTGCGCAAGCTGGTCTCGGCCGAACTGGCCGCGGTGGCGAAGAAGTTCGGCACCGAGCGGCGTACGGTCCTGCTGGAGTCGTCGGGCGTCACGGCCTCCGCCGTACCGCTCCAGGTCGCGGACGACCCGTGCCGCGTCCTGCTGTCCTCCACCGGGCTGCTGGCCCGCACGGCGAACGGCGATCCCTTCGCGGCGAACGCCGAGGACGCCGAAGACACCGAGAACGCCGACGACAAGCGCACCAAGCACGACGTGATCGTCTCGGCGGTGCCGGCCACCGCGCGCGGGGAGATCGGCGCGGTCATCTCGTCGGGCCGGCTGCTGCGGATCAACGTCGTCGACCTGCCGCAGCTCCCGGACACGGCGGCGGCGCCGAACCTCTCGGGCGGCGCCCCGGTGGCGGAGTTCGTCTCCCTGGAGGGCGACGAGACGGTGGTCTGTCTGACCACGCTCGACGAGTCGTCCCCGGGCCTGGCCATCGGCACGGAGCAGGGCGTGGTCAAGCGGGTCGTGCCCGACTACCCGACCAACAAGGACGAGTTGGAGGTCATCACCCTCAAGGACGGCGACCGGATCGTCGGCGCCATCGAGCTGCGCACCGGCGAGGAGGACCTGGTCTTCATCACCGACGACGCCCAACTGCTGCGCTTCCAGGCCTCGCAGGTGCGCCCGCAGGGCCGTCCGGCGGGCGGTATGGCGGGCGTCAAGCTCACCGAGGGCGCGAAGGTGATCTCGTTCACGGCCGTGGACCCCGCGGCGGACGCGATGGTCTTCACGATCGCGGGCTCGCGCGGCACCCTGGACGACTCCGTGCAGACGACCGCCAAGCTCACCCCCTTCGACCAGTATCCGCGCAAGGGCCGCGCCACCGGCGGTGTGCGCTGCCAGCGGTTCCTGAAGGGCGAGGACTGCCTGTCCCTGGCCTGGGCGGGCCCCGTCCCCGCCAAGGCGGCCCAGAAGAACGGCCTGCCGGTCGACCTGCCGGAGATCGACCCGCGCCGCGACGGATCGGGCGTGTCCCTGCCGAAGACGATCTCGGTGGTGGCGGGCCCGGTCTAAGCCTCGGTCTGGGGGCTGGGTCTAAACCTCGGCTTCTGCCTCCGCTTCGGCTTCGGCTTCAGGGAAAGCCTCTTCCTCGGGGCCTTGGACGAAGCGCAGGACGCCCCACATGCCGTGTTCGTCGGCGTGTGGGGCGTCGTTCACGCACGCTTCGAGTTCCTTGCCGAGGGCGGCGGTGTCGATGCCGGAACCGATCAGGACGAGCTGGGTGAGGCGGGCGGCCGCGGCCGGCCAGGGTTCCGGGTAGAAGCGGAGGAAGCGGCCGACGGCGTGTACGGCGTACCGGTTGGCCAGGTCGTGCGGGCCGAAGTCGACGTACCCCTTGATCCGGTACAGCCCTTCGGGCCTGCTGTCGAGGAACCCCATCAGGCGACGCGGGTCGAGGGGGGCCTCGGCGGTGAAGGAGAGGCTGTCGTAGGCGGTGTGGAGGTGGTCGGTGTGATCGTCCGCGGTGTGGTCGCCGCCGGTGTGGTCGTGCAGGTCGTCGAAGGAGAGCTGCCCGACCCGCTCCTCGCTCGGCCGGCAGTCGAAGAGGAACTCGGGGTCGACGCGGCCGTAGGTGGCGGGGACGACGGCGGCCCGGTCGGTGAGGGACCGGACGAGCCCCAGGACGCGCTCGGCGTCGGGCGCGCGGTCGAGCTTGTTCACCACGACAAGGTCGGCGAGGGCGAGGTGCCGGTCGACCTCGGGATGCCTGGCCCGGGTCTCGTCGAACTCGGCGGCGTCGACGACCTCGACGAGCCCGCCGTAGACGATGCCGGGATGCTCGCTGGCGAGCACCATCCGCACGAGTTCCCGGGGCTCGGCGAGACCGCTGGCCTCGATGACGATGACGTCGATGCCGACAGCCGGCGCGGCGAGCCGTTCGAGGTAGACGTCGAGTTCACTGGCGTCGACGGCGCAGCACAGGCAGCCGTTGCCGAGGGAGACGGTGGAGTCGCCGAGCGCGCCGGCCACCGCCATGGCGTCGATCTCGATCGCGCCGAAGTCGTTCACGATCGCGCCGATCCGGCTGCCGCCGCTGCGATGCAGGAGATGGTTGAGCAGGGTCGTCTTGCCGGAGCCGAGGAATCCGGCGAGTACGACGACCGGGATCTGCTGCGGACTGCGACTCTGCGACACGTGCGACCTCTCTGACACCTACGCGTGCACCGGCTCACGGCCCGGCGCACGTACGAGAACTGAATGCGGCACCAGGATACGAGCCGGAAGAAACACCGCGAAGTGAACGATTGTTAGCAGCACTCGCGGGGCAGACGTCTGGCAAGGCGCCCTGGCGTGCGACCCTCGCTTCCCTCTGTGCGCCTCCCCTCCGCCTCCCCCGCCGATCAGAGCCGCTCGGCACTCTGGGAGACGGCAAGCGCCGCCCACCGCTCGCCGGTCCCCGTCACGTCCACCCGCACCCCGACGACCGGCGCACGGCCGCCCGATCGGGGGTTTTTGACATGGCCACACAAAGGTTTGGGGTACGCGGACTTCGTGCCGCCGCCGCTGCGGCCGTCGGCATGGCCGCGGGTGCACTCCTCACCATGGCGGCACAACGCCATGCGCTGGAGGCACTCCGCGTGCGACTGGAACACCTGGAACGGACCGCCCACTCCCAGCAGCACACCAACCTGGCCAACCAGCAGCGCCTGCACTGGGAATTGCTGAGCAAAGCCATCGACGACCCCGAACTGGCGGAAGTGCTGGACCTCTTCGAGGCCCCCGTTTCCACCAAGCAGCGGCGCCAGTACCTCTACGCCAACGCCCTCTACACGAACGCGCTGTTTTATTACCGGATCGGCAATATCTCCCGCGAAGAGTTCTTCGGGTACATCCGGGGCATTCTGCAGAACTCTGTCGTACGGGAGTACTGGTATGCGACGAGACACCAGCGGGCAACCATGGCCGACGGTTCGGACGAGGCGGAACTCGGCCGCATGGTGGACGAACTCCTGACGCAACTCGAGGAGTCGGACGCGGACGAATGGTGGGTGGTGGGCGAGCCGCCGAGCCCGTGAGCGCCGGGCGCGCGCGGCGCACTCCGGAGGCCGAGGGCTCACGCGCTCGCCCGCACTCCCCGCGCCCGGAGTTCACACCCTCGGCCCATAACGAACAGGTCAAGTTGGGAGTTGAGGGGGATGCCAGGAGGTTGACTCGCGCTTGATCGCGTAGAGGACCCCACCAGATCGTCGCCTACGCCGCCGGATGACGAGCGACCCCACAGGGCCCGCCTTGCACCGCGCAGTCGTCGTGCGCAAGCCAACGGACCCGAGGGAAGCAACAGTGAGCCAGATCATTCGACGAATCGGTGCGTCTCCGCGCGATCGAGGGAGCGTGAGCGGAGCAAACTGCCCCGATATCTTCGAACTTGCCGACGGCAATTTCGCCGTCATCGGCGCGGACGTCACGAACTCACTGGACCCTGACCTTCCCGCCGACGCTTCGCGCGGCGGTCACGAGCGCATTGTCGTCATCACGCGCGAGACTCTTCTCCGCGCGAAGGCCGATATTCCGGACCTCTAGATCCTCTGGACCCTCCCAATAGGCCTCCGACAGGCCACTGATAGGCCACCGATAGGCCTCCCGAGCAAAACGGCCCGGCTCGCCCGCCCGCGACACCGGGCCTTTCCTCGCGTCCGCCCGCTCTTCGAACGGGACTTCTTCAGGTCAGGGCCGGCACCTCCGCCGGCGCTTCCGGCCCCACATACCGCGCGACCGGGCGGATGATCTTCGAGTCCTCCGCCTGCTCCAGGATGTTGGCGCTCCAGCCCACCACCCGCGCCGCCGCGAAGGTCGGAGTGAACATCTCGCGGGGCAGCCCGCACAGTTCCATGACCACGCCGGCGTAGAACTCCACGTTGGTGTGCAGTTCCCGGCCCGGCTTCAGCTCGGCGAGGATGGCCTCGACGTGCCGTTCGACCTCGACGGCGAACGCGACTCGCGGGCCCCCGAAGCGCAGGGCGATCGCGCGGAGCATGCGCGAACGCGGGTCCTCCGTGCGGTAGACGGCGTGCCCGAAGCCCATGATGCGCTCACCGGCGAGGACGCGTTCACGGATCCACGGGTCGATGCGGTCGGGAGTGCCGATCGCGTCCAGGGTGTCCAGGGCGCGGCTGGGCGCGCCGCCGTGCAGCGGCCCCGACAGCGCCCCCACCGCCCCCACGAGGCACGCGGCCATGTCCGCCCCGGTCGAGGCGATGACCCTCGCCGTGAAGGTTGATGCGTTGAAGCCGTGATCAATGGTGGCGATCAAGTATTGCTCGACAGCCCGGGCGCGCTCTGGATCGGGCTCGACGCCGGTCAACATGTACAGGTAGTTCGCCGCGTACGACAGGTCCTCGCGCGGCTCGACGGGGTCGAGCCCGCACCCCAGCCGGTACAGCGCGGTGAGCAGCGTCGGTACGGCCGCGGCCGCCACGACCGTGTCCTCACGGCGCCGGTCCGCGTCGACGTCGTACACCGGCCGGAAGTCCTTCGCCGCGCCGAGCAGCGACAGCGCCGTCCGCATCCCGGCGAGCGGGTTCGCGTCCGCACCGGCTGCCGCGATGGCGGGCAGTGCGGCGGCCACCGCGTCCGGCAGGCGCCGTAGCGCCGCGGTCTCGGCGGCGAAGGCGGCGCTCCGTCGCGCGTCGGGCAGAGCGCCGTGGACCAGGAGGTGCCAGACGTCCTCGAACCGGCGGGTGCGCGCGAGGTCCACGGCGGAGTACTGGCGGTAGTGGTAGAAGCCTTCGCGTCCCCGGACGTCGCCGACCTCGGTGTCGGCGACGACGACACCCGCGAGGCCCCGCGGCACGTCGGGGCGTGTGGTTGCGGCCATGTTGACGGACATGTTTCCTCCCTGGACTTGATTTGACTGTCCATGCTTGACTCAATCTCTGTCAATATTGATTGAATCAATACATGTGCCTTGTGGATACGGTGACCCTCATGCGTGATCAGGAACCCGGCCCAGGCCACCCCGAACGACGGCTGACCACCAAGGAGGCCGCCGAGCTGCTGGGCGTGAAGCCCGAGACCGTGTACGCGTACGTCAGCCGCGGCCAACTGAGCAGCAGACGCACGCCCGGCGGCCGGGGCAGCACCTTCGACGCCAAGGAGGTCGAGGCGCTCGCCCGGCGCAACAGGCGGGAGGGCAGCGGGAGTCCGGGGTCCGGGTCGGAGCTGTCCGTGCGCACGCATGTCACGTTCATCGACAAGGACCGCTACTACTTCCGGGGCGTCGACGCGGTCGAACTGGCCGCCCGGCACTCGTACGAAGAGGTCGCCGAGTGGCTGTGGACCGGTCGGCTGCGCACCGGGATCACCTTCACCGCGCCCGAGGAATCCGTCGCGGCCGCCCGCCGGGTCGTGGAGGCCCTGCCCGAACACACCGGTCCCACCGATCGATTGCGGGTCGCCGCCGTCGCCGCCGCGGCCGCGGACCCCCTGCGGTTCGACCTGTCCGAGGACGCCGTGCTCGGTACGGCGCGCATCCTGATCCCCACGCTCGTCGCCGCCCTGCCCCCGAAGCGGCCCAGCCACCGCGACGAGGGCTCCCTCGCCCTGCGCCTGTGGGCACGGCTCAGCGGACGCCCCGCCGACAAAGCGCGGCTGCACACCCTCGACACGGCACTCGGCCTGCTCGTCGACCACGACCTGGCCGCCTCGACGCTCGCGGTGCGCGTCGCCGCCTCGGCCCGCGCGCACGCCTACGCGGCCGTCTCCGCCGGGCTCGGTGTGATCGAGGGACCGCTGCACGGCGCCGCCGCCGGGCTGGCCCACCGCATGCTGCTCGAGGTGCTCGACCTCGGCAGCGCCGCCCCGGTGATCGCGGAGGAGCTGCGGGCCGGCCGCCGCGTCCCCGGCCTCGGCCACCGGCTCTACCCCGGCGAGGACCCACGCGCGCGTGCCCTGTTCGCCCTCCTGGACGACATCCCCGAGGCCGCGCCCGCCCTCGCCGCGGCCCGGGACATCGTCGCCACGACAGCCCGCCACGCGCCGCTGCACGCCAACGTGGACCTGGCGCTCGCCGTCCTCACGGTGTCCTGCGGGATGGAGTCCTCGGCCGGCGAGACGATCTTCGCCGTGGCCCGCACGGCGGGCTGGATCGCCCACGCCCTGGAGGAATACGGCGAACGCCCGCTACGGATGCGCCCGAGCGGACACTACGTGGGGCCTAAGCCGCCGCAGCCGCAGCCGCTGCCGGAGTAGCGGGGCCGATCACGCGCGCGGGTTACTCGGCGCCGCCCGGGGACAGGGCAGGAACGGGGCAGGAGAGGACAAGGGCGGGCCGGGACAGCGGGTGCGCCTCGTCCCCGAGCAGGGCAACACCCCGTCACGCCCCGCACCGGCACACGCACGCGTACCCGTGCGGCGGGACACGTGCCCCGGCCGGGACACGTGCCCCGGCCGGGCCGCGCCCGGAAGTCGCCCCGCTTCAAGTCAGGTTAGGCTCACCTCTGTGAGTACGTGCGCGACCGTCTCTCGGGACCTCGACGAGCCCATCTCCGGAACCGCGGCCACGGCAACGACCTGGCTCCTCCTGGAACAGCCCGGCCCCTGGGGTGCGAAAGCGCTGGTCTCGAGCCACCTGGATCCCGTCCTGGGCCGCGCCCTGGAGACCGCCGCGCAGGACACCGGCGTACGCGTCGCGCTCATCCGGCGGCCCGGACGCCACGCCGACGTCGGCGCACCGCGCCTGCGGCAGGTGTACGCGGCCCACACCGTCCCCGGCAGGGTGTGGCTGCACAGCGCCACGACCCACGACCCCCGGCAGTTGCTGGACCTCGACTTCGCCGCGCTGGGCCGGGGCGACCGCCACACCTTCGACAGCGCGCTCCGGGGCCGGCCGCACACCGGCGACCCCCTCGCCCTCGTCTGCACCAACGGCAAGCGCGACCGCTGCTGCGCCCTCCTCGGCCGTCCGCTGGCCGCGGAACTCGCCGCCTCCGGGGTGCGGGGCGCCTGGGAGGTCACCCATCTGGGGGGTCATCGCTTCTCCCCCACCCTGCTCGTCCTGCCGCACGGGTACGCGTACGGCCGCGCCGAGGCCCATGCCGTCAAGGAGGTCCTGCACGGCGTCCAGGAGGGGCGGATCGTCGTGGAGGGGTGCCGGGGGAGTTCGGCCTGGGAGCGGCCCGGCCAGGCGGCGGAGCTGGCGGTGCGCGCGGCCACCGGCGAAGACGCGGCGGAGGCGCTGAGAGTCGTGCGGACCACCGGCGGCGCGCCGCACTGGGAGGTGACCGTCGCACACACCGACGGACGCCACTGGCTGGTCGACGTGGCTCAGGGCGACTCCCGGCCACCCCGGCCGGAAAGCTGCGGCACGTCGGTCCTCGGTTCACCTGCGCGGATGGATGTGGTCGCGGTGCGTGAACCGGCGGGGACGGCACTGGCGGGCTGACACACCCCCGGACACGGCTCGACCGCACCCCGCGCGGACAGTGGCGAACCGTTTCCTCTTGACCGGGTCAAGAGATCCACACCACCCACCCCTACGGCTGCACCGGCCCGCCCACGTACCGTCTTGGGTATGAGCCCGACTCCCCCCGCCCGTCGCCTGCGCCTCGGAATGCCGCGGCGCATGTTCTCGCAGGTGCTGCTGATGCAGTTGGCGATCGCCGCGGGAGTCGTGGTGCTCGCGACCGGGTTGTTCCTCGCCCCGCTCAGCGATCAACTGGACGACCAGGCGATGCGCCGTGCCCTGGCCATCGCGCAGACGACCGCCGCGGTACCGCAGATCGCCGAGGACCTCCGGAGCACACGGCCGACCGTCGGCGGACCGGTGCAGCGGCAGGCCGAGCGGATCCGCAAGGCAAGCGGCGCCGAGTACGTCGTGGTGATGGACCTCAACGGCACACGCTGGTCGCACGCCGACGCCAAGCAGGTCGGCGGCCACGTCTCGACGGACCCGAGCGAGGCTCTGGCCGGCAAGGACGTGATGGAGATCGACAGCGGCACCCTGGGCCGCTCGGCCCGCGGCAAGGTGCCCCTGCGCGACAGCGAGGAAAGGATCATCGGCGCGGTCTCGGTCGGCATCGAGTACGACAGCGTGCGGGCCCGCCTGATCCACGCGATCCCCGGGCTGTTCGCCTATGCCGGAGGCGCCCTCGCCGTGGGCGCGCTGGCCGCCTGGGTGATCTCCCGGCGGGTCCACCGCCAGACGCGTGACCTGGCCTTCTCGGACATCTCGGCGCTGCTCGCCGAGCGCGAGGCGATGCTGCACGGCATCCGGGAGGGCGTCGTCGCCCTGGACCGGGCCGGCCGCGTCCGGCTGCTCAACGACGAGGCCCAGCGCCTCCTCGGCATCGGGAACGAGACGGTGGGCGCGTCGCCCGACGAGGCGCTCGGCGAGGGGCGTACGGCCGACGTCCTGGCCGGCCGGGTGACCGGCACGGACCTCATCGCCGTCCGGGGACAGCGCGTCCTGGTCGTCACCCGCATGCCCACCGACGACGGCGGCGCCGTGGCCACCCTGCGCGACCGCACCGAGCTGGAACAGCTCGGCCGCGAGCTCGACTCGACGCACGGCCTGATCGACGCGCTGCGCGCCCAGGACCACGAGCACGCCAACCGCATGCACACGCTGCTGGGGCTGCTCGAACTGGAGATGTACGACGACGCCGTGGAGTTCGTCGGGGAAGTGGTCGGCGATCACCGGGCCACCGCCGAGCAGGTGACCGAGAAGATCGAGGACCCGCTGCTCGCCGCGCTGCTGGTCGGCAAGGCGACCGTCGCGGCCGAGCGCGGCGTCGCCCTGTGGGTCTCCGACCGCACCCGGCTGCCCGACCGCCTGATCGACCCGCGCGGGCTGGTCACGGTCGTCGGCAACCTCGTGGACAACGCGCTCGACGCCGTCGCCGGCAAGCCGCACGCGCGCGTGGAGGTCGAACTGCGCACAGAGGGCCATGCCGTCGTACTGCGGGTGTGGGACACCGGCCCCGGCGTCCCGGCCGAGCAGCGGGAACTGATCTTCACCGAGGGCTGGTCGACGAAGAAGCCGCCGGCTCATGGCAAGCGCGGCATCGGGCTCTCCCTGGTGCGCAGGCTCGCCGAGCGGCAGGGCGGCAGCGCGGCGGTCGGCGAAGCGGCCGGCGGGGGCGCCGAGTTCACCGTCGTCCTGCCCGAGGCGCTGACCGATCCCGACCTGGAACCCGGCCCGGACGCCGGTCTGGAACCCGGCCCGGAACCCGCATGGGCCGCACCGGCGCAGGTCGCCGTCGAGGAGGAGTCGCGATGATCGAGGTCCTGGTCGTGGACGACGACACCAGGGTCGCCCGGGTCAACGCCGCCTACGTCGAGAAGGTGCCCGGCTTCCATGTCGCCGGTGAGGCCCACAACGCGGCCGAAGCGCTGCGCCAGTTGGAACTGCTGCCCCGTCTGGACCTCGTCCTGCTGGACCACTACCTGCCCGACGAGACGGGTCTGGAGGTCGTCCAGGAGATGCGCCGGCGAGGCCACCAGACCGACGTGATCATGGTGACCGCCGCCCGGGACGTCTCGACGGTGCAGGCGGCGATGCGCCAGGGCGCCCTCCAGTACCTGGTGAAACCGTTCGCCTTCGCGGGCCTGCGCGCCAAGCTGGAGGCGTACGCCGACCTGCGCCGCACGCTCGACGGCGGCGGCGAGGCCGAACAGGCCGACGTAGACCGCATCTTCGGCGCGCTCTCCGCCCCCTCGGAGCCCGGTCTGCCCAAAGGGCACTCCCCCACCACCGCCGAACTCGTGCGCCAGTCCCTGATGAACGCCGAAGGGCCTCTGTCGGCCCAGGAGATCGCCGACCGGACCGGGGTGAGCCGCCAGACCGCCCAGCGCTACCTGAAGCTCCTGGAGCGCACGGGAAGGGCCCGGCTGACCCTGAAGTACGGCGACGCGGGCCGCCCGGAACACCGTTACGTGTGGGCGACCCGCGCCTGAGGGCCCGATTCTTGACGGCGGGGGAAGGAACCGTGCCCCTCCTGGGATACGGATCCCGACCCGCCGCCTGCTCGACCGTCAGCCCACCGACTTGTCGACGAACTCGGTCGTGCAGGTCTTGCTCAGGCCCGCGTCGGTGTTCTGGATGTTCGGGTTGAACGCCATGCTTGCAGTAGCCTGTTGTGCTCGTTTTGCTCGCGCTACAACAGCGAAGCCGAGACACGGGCTTGACGCCCGCCTGGCCTTCACGGAGAGAGGCCCGATGATTGACGTCCTGGTCGTGGACGACGACTTCCGTGTCGCCGAGATCAACGCCAAGTACGTGGGAAAGGTTCCCGGCTTCCGGGTGACCGCCCGCGCACACAGTGCCGCGCAGGCGCTGGCCGCCGTCGAGCGCGGAACCATCGACCTGGTGCTGCTCGACCACTACCTGCCCGACCAGACCGGCCTCCAACTCGTCCACCACATGCGGGAACAGGGGCACGGTACCGACGTCATCATGATCACGGCGGCCGGCGACGTCACGACCGTACAGACCGCGATGCGCCTGGGCGCCCTGCACTACCTGGTCAAACCGTTCACCTTCGCCGCGCTGCGCACGCGCCTCGACTCGTACGCCGCCCTGCGCCGCACGGTGGACCGGGCGGGCGGTCACGGCATCGCCGGCCAGGAGCAGGTCGACCGGATGTTCGGTGCCCTGCGCACGGGACCGGTACCGTCCTCGCCCGGCCTGCCGAGCGGCCACTCGGAACCGACCACGGACCTGATCTGCGCCGTCCTGCACCGCGCGAACCACCCGTTGTCGGCCCACGAGGTCGCCGCCGAGACCGGCCTGAGCCGCTCCACCGCCCAGCGATACCTCCGCCACCTGGAACAGGCCGGCCGCCTGCACCTCTCCCTCAAGTACGGCGACACGGGCCGCCCGGAACACCGGTACGCGTGGGTGGCGCCGTAGCCACAGGCCGTGGCTCCGATGCGATACGGAGAGTGCGGCGCGTACGGGCGATGCAGTACGGCGAGCGCGCGGCGGCACGTACGGCGGGGCGCAGGAGCCGCGCGCTAGGTCCTGTCTGGAGTTCGGATCACGAGTTCGGCAGATCGCCTGCGCGCGAGGGCTCGGTCTTGATAGGCCGTCAGTCATGGCGCGAGGCGATCTCACCGATGAGCAGTGGGCCCTGATCGAGCCCCATCTCCCGATTGCCGCGGTTGGGCCCATCCCTGACCTGCGGAAACATTTCAACGCGGTGATGTGGCGGTTCCGGACCGGTAGCCCCTGGCGTGACCTGCCGGCCGAGTTCGGGCCCTGGCAGAGCGCCTACGACCGCTTCCGGATCTGGGCGACGCGGGGCGTTTTCCAGGACCTGATGCAAACAGTGATCGCCGAGGCCGCCGCCCGCGGCCAGGCCGACTTGGGCCTGGTCAGCGTGGACTCGGCGACCGCCCGGGCCCACCATCACGCCGCCGGGATGGCCCTGGACTCCGAGCAGCTGGCGGCCTTGGAACTGGCCGTCGAGGCCGAAAAGGGGGCGAGGACAAGGAGCAAAGAACGCAAGACGGACAGGCCGAGGATGAGGCGCGCGTCGAGCGGCGACGGGTCCGCCGACGACACCGGGCCCGCTTGAAAGCCGCCGAGCTGGGGCGTTCCCGGGGCGGACTGACGAGCAAGATCCATGTGGCGGCTGACCGACGCTGTCGCCCGCTTGCGTTCGTCCTCACGCCCGGGCAGGCCGGCGACAGTCCGCAGTTCGCCCCGGTCCTGGAACGGGTAAAGGTGCGCGGCCCGATCGGGCGCCCGCGGACCCGGCCGGATGCGGTGGCCGCGGACAAGGCGTACTCGTCCCGACACAACCGCCGCTACCTGCGACGACGCGGGATCCGAGCCGTGATCCCGGAGAAGGTCGACCAGGCCGCGAACCGCAAGAAGCGTGGCAGCGCCGGCGGCCGGCCGGTCTCGCACGACGCGACACTCTACAAAGAGCGCAACACCGTGGAACGGTGCATCAACCGGCTGCGGAACTGGCGCGGCATCGCTACCCGGTACGACAAGACCCCGGAGAGCTACGAGGCCGGACTGCACCTGTGTGGTGCGATGCTCTGGCTCCGCAGCATCGCACCACACTCGTGATCCGAACTCCAGACAGGACCTAGGCGGCACCCGCCCCCGTCAGTGACCGCACCTCGGTCTCCGCGTGCTTGGCCTCGTCCGCGACCTCGGCCGAGGTGACCGTACCGAGCCAGCCCGCCAGGAAGCCCAGCGGAATCGAGACCAGGCCGGGGTTCTGCAGGGGGAAGTACTGGAAGTCGACGGTCGGGAAGAGCGACTCGGGGCTCCCGGACACCACCGGCGACAGCACGACGAGCGCCAGGGCAGGAACCAGCCCCCCGTACACCGCCCACACGGCACCCCGCGTGGTGAAGCCCCGCCAGAACAGCGAGTACATCAGGACGGGCAGGTTCGCGGACGCGGCGACGGCGAAGGCGAGCCCGACCAGGAACGCGACGTTGAGATCGCGGGCCAGCAGGCCGAGAGCGATCGCGACCACGCCCATGCCCACGGCGGCGACCCGCGCCACCGCGACCTCGCTGCGAGGCTCGGCGTGCCGGCGACGCAAGGAGGCATACAGGTCGTGCGCCACCGACGCCGAGGAAGCGAGCGTGATCCCTGCGACTACGGCGAGAATCGTGGCGAAGGCGATGGCCGCCACGACCGCGAACAGGACGGTTCCCCCCGTGGAGTCGGCGCCGCCGCCCAGGTCGAGGGCAAGGAGCGGAACCGCCGTGTTCCCGGACGCGTTCGAGCCGCGTACGGCCTCCGGGCCGACGATCGCCGCCGCACCGAAGCCCAGGACGATCGTCATCAGGTAGAAGCCGCCGATGAGCCCGATCGACCAGACGGCGGAGCGCCGGGCGGCCTGCGCGGTCGGCACGGTGTAGAAGCGGGACAGGATGTGCGGCAGCCCCGCCGTGCCCAGCACCAGTGCGAGCCCCAGGCTCATGAAGTCGAAGCGCGAGGTCCAGTCCCCGCCGTACTTCAGCCCGGGTGCCAGGAACGCGGAACCGTGCCCGCTGCGCTCGGCCGCCGTGCGCAGCAACTGGTCGAAGTCACCGTGGAAGCGCACCAGGACGAGCGCGGTGAGCACGATGGTGCCGCCCAGCAGCAGAACCGCCTTCACGATCTGAATCCACGTGGTGGCCCGCATCCCTCCCAACGACACATAGATCACCATGAGCGCACCGACCCCGATGACGGCCCAGGACTGGGCCGCCTCGCCGGTGTTCCCCAGCAGCAGCGCGACCAGGCTGCCCGCGCCCACCATCTGCGCCACCAGATAGAGAACGGACACAGTGACCGAGGAAGTTCCCGCCGCGATCCGCACCGGCCGCTCGCTCATGCGCGCGGCGACCACGTCGGCGAGTGTGAACCGCCCGCAGTTGCGCACCAGTTCGGCGACGAGGAACAGCACCACCAGCAAGGCCACGAGGAAGCCCACCACGTACAGCAGACCGTCGTATCCGTACAGCGCGATGAGCCCGGTGGCGCCCAGGAAGGAGGCGGCCGACATGTAGTCGCCCGCGATGGCAAAACCATTTTCCATCGGGGAGAACAGCCGCCCTCCGGCGTAGAACTCCTCCTGAGAACCTTGCCTGTTGCGGCTCACCCAGGTCGTGATCCCCAGCGTGACCGCGACGAAGGCGCTGAACAGCAGCAACGCCGGCGTCTGATGGTTGCCGGTCATGACGCACCACCCCTCGCGCCGCGCGTCAGCTCCTGGGTGTCCCAGCGCAGTTCTAGCGCCGCCCGGTCCCTGTGCAGCCGCGCGTGCCGGGCGTAGGCCCAGGTCAGCAGGAACGTGCTGAGGAACTGTCCGAGCCCGGCGAGCAACGCCACGTTCACCGCGCCCGCCACCGGCCGCGCCATGAACGCGGGCGCGGTCGTCGCGGTCACGACGTACGCCACGTACCAGACGAAGAACCCGGCGACCGCAGGCACCACGAACCGCCTGTACCGGCTGCGCACCTCCTGGAAGGCCGCGCTGCGCTGCACCTCGAGGTAGACCTGGGCCGCTGCCACGGCTCCGGTCTTCTGCTCGCGACGTGCCGCCGGAAACTCTGTCCCGGGCGGGCCCATGGTGGCCGACTCGCCCCAACCCGAGGCGAGCGCGTCGTACCACGGGTCCTCGTAGCGCACTTCTCCTGGCGCTTCGACGAACGCCTGGGCCTGACTCTGGTGGTTCTCGCCCACGGAGGGCGCGGGATCGCCGGTCTCGGGGCCGTCCCCGTCGGCGCGGGCACGGCCGTTGCTTGACTGCATGCCCAAGGATGGACAGAACGGGAAGATCCCCGACACTTCTTCCCTGCACGCTTCACCCCATCAGGTGACCAAAGAGCCATTCACCCCGTCGGCGGCCGCACCAGCCCCTTCCGGTATGCGTAACGCACCGCCTGGGCACGGCCCTTGATGCCCGTCTTGGTGAACATGTTGTTGATGTGGGTCTTCACGGTCGCGGTGGACACGCTCAGCCTGCGCGCGATCTCCTGGTTGCTGAGACCCTCGGCGATCAGCACCAGCACCTCCGCCTCCCGGGTCGTCAGCCCGTCGGGGGCCGCAGCGGGCTCCGCCGGCTCCGGTTCGGGTGCCGACAGACGCTCCAGCAGCCTCCGTTGGACACTCGGCGACAGCCCCGCGTCCCCGGACAGCACGCTGTGCACGGCCCTGACGATCTCGTCCCCGTCCGCGTCCTTGGTGAGGTATCCCCGCGCTCCCGCTTTCAGCGCCGGGAACAGGGACTCGTCGTCCGCGAAGGTCGTGAGCACCACGACCTGTGTTCCGGGATGCTCCGACCGGATGCGCCGAGTCGCCTCCACTCCGTCGCAGCGGGGCATGCGCAGGTCCATCAGCACCACGTCGGGAGCGAGTTCGGCGACGAGCCGCACCGCCTCGTCCCCGTCCCCGGCGGCGCCCACGACCTCGACCCCCGGCAACAGCCCGAGCAGCATCACGATGCCTTCCCGGACGACCGTCTGATCGTCCGCGACCACCACCCTGGCGGGCTTCTTCTCCGCCTCCTCCGTCATACCGGCACCTTCAGCGTCACCACGAAGCCTTCCTCGTCCGGTCCGGCAGCGAGCGACCCGCCCAGCAGTTCGGCGCGCTCCCGCATACCCAGCAGACCGTACCCGCCTCCCGCCTGGGCGAGTTCGCCCGGCGAACCCCCCGAGTCGCGCACATCCAGGGTGACTTCACGCGGGCTGTACTCCAGCCGCACGCGTACCTTCGCGCCCGGTGCGTGTTTGCGGGCGTTCGTCAGGGCTTCCTGGGCGACCCTGCGCACCGCCTGCGACGCCTCGACCGGCAGCGGTCTGCGTTCACCCCCCACGGTGACCTCGGCACCGTCCGATGTGCGGACGAGGTCGGTCAGGAAGTCCTCCAGCGGCGTCAGTTCACCGCGCAGCGCGGAGAGCGACTGTCTGGTCTCCTCGAGACCGTCTCGGGCCATCCCGCGTGCCGCCACCACGCGTTCGAGGATCTGCTCGCGGTCCGCACCCCGCTCGATCAGCAGTCGGGCCGCTTCCAGGTGCACGAGCTGCGCCGAGAGACTGTGGGCCAGGACATCGTGGATCTCCCGGGCGATGCGGGCGCGCTCGGCGAGTGCGGCCGACTCGGCCTCGGCCGCACGCGCCGCCCGCTCCTGGGCGAGCAGTCGCTGTGCGTTGCCTCTGGCTTCGGCGTCCAGACGCAGTGCGTATCCGGCGAGGGCCATTCCTCCGATGGAGGCGGCCGAGGTCAGCCCCGTGTCGTCGTTGACCGTGGCGAAGGCGGCGAAAGCGAGCGCGGCCACCGGCAGCGCGGCCGCCAGAGGCAGTCGCTCCAGCGCCGCGATGGCACACCCGCACCACAGGACCACGGCTGGGGTGCGAAAGTCGACGGCCTCGACTCCGGCCGCCAACCCCAGCAGCATCAGGACGAGTGCCAGGGACGGCCACAGGCGGTGCTCGAGCGTGGTGCGGAACAAAGCCCACGCCAGTCCACCTGCGACAAGTGCTCCGCCGGCCCCGGCGACCGCGACCCACCCATGGACGCGGCTGTCGTGGAAGGCGCTCCACAGCAACGCGCCCAGCACCAGCAGCCGCACGGCCCAGGCCAGCAGCCGCCTCGGCCGCGAGATCTCCTTGGGACCCAGCGCCTCCCGTGAGGGCCAGCGGGTCCAGACGTTCTCCGTCACACGCGCTCCTTCCACGCGGACCGGGGCACGTGGTCACCGTACGCCGTGGCGTGCGCGGGAGCCTGGTTCAGAGACTGCGTGCGCCGGATCAGGATCCCGGAGCGGACCAGCAGGGTGGCCGCGAGCCCCAGCATCAGGGCCGAGCTGTGCTGGTGGATGCCCATCAGCGCACCGACCGCGAAGAGGCCCATCCGCAGACCGATGCCAACGGCCCAGACGGCCGCACTCGCTTTGGTGCTCTTGCTCCACACGGCGCCGTCCGGCTCCACCCAGACGCGGGTGGTCCAGGCCCAGGCGGCTCCCATGGCCAGGCCGACGATCACTTCGGCGGCGAGCACCAGAGCCGAGGCGGTGTGGTGACGGGCGTCGAGCAGGTCGGGCTCGCGCAGCGCTATGACGGCCAGGATCCCGGGCAGGAGCCACCATCGCCGGTCCGTGTCGATGCGGCTTGCGCGGAACTGCCGCACGATCACCACTGCGGCCACGACCACGATCACCAGTGCGTTGACGAGCCCGGACATCACAGCCTCCGTGAGCGGGAAGGGGGTGCCGACAGCGAGTGCTGCCGACGCCTTCGACGCTACGGAACCATGCCGGTCCGCAGATCGGCGCTGGGGTGGATCGTGGGTGGATATGCGGGAGCCTGGGTTCTCCACCCGCGGGTGGAGAACCCGGGCCTGCCCGTCCCGACTGCGGAGCCGTAGAACTGCGCGCCGAGCCGGGTGCAGCGGCTACGCGTCGATGCGGGACCGGTCCAGCGTCGCCGCCGAGCTGGAGATGAACTCCTTGCGCGGCGCCACGTCGTTGCCCATGAGCAGGTCGAACACCTGCTCCGCGGAATCCAGGTCGGAGAGGTTGATGCGCCGCAGAGTGCGGTAACGGGGGTCCATCGTCGTCTCGGCCAGCTGGTCGGCGTCCATCTCGCCGAGACCCTTGTAGCGCTGGATGGAGTCCTTGTACCGGACGCCCTTGCTCTGGAACTCCATCAGCTTGTCGCGCAGCTCACGGTCCGAGTACGTGTACACGTACTTGTCCTGGCCCTTCTTGGGCTGGACGAGTTCGATGCGGTGCAGCGGCGGCACCGCGGCGAACACCCGGCCGGACTCGACCATGGGACGCATGTAGCGGTGGAACAGGGTCAGGAGCAGAGTCCGGATGTGGGAACCGTCCACATCGGCGTCGGTCATCATGATGATCTTGCCGTAGCGGGCCGCGTCGATGTCGAAGGTGCGCCCGGAGCCCGCTCCTATGACCTGGATGATCGCGCCGCACTCCGCGTTCTTGAGCATGTCGGTCACGGACGACTTCTGAACGTTGAGGATCTTGCCCCGGATCGGCAGCAGCGCCTGGAACTCGGAGTTCCGGGCGAGCTTCGCCGTGCCGAGCGCGGAGTCTCCCTCGACGATGAAGAGCTCGCTGCGCTCGACGTCGTCGCTGCGGCAGTCGGCCAGCTTCGCGGGCAGGGACGAGGACTCCAGTGCCGTCTTGCGGCGCTGCGCGTCCTTGTGCTGCCGGGCCGCGATGCGCGTCCGCGCGGCGGCGACCGCCTTCTCCATGACGACCCGCGCCTGAGCTGCGTCATCGCGCTTGGTGGAGGTCAGGAACGCCTTGAACTCCTTGGAGATCACGGTGTTCACGATGCGCCGGGCCGCCGAGGTGCCGAGGACCTCCTTGGTCTGGCCCTCGAACTGCGGCTCGGCGAGGCGGACGGTGACGACCGCGGTCAGGCCCTCCAGGGCGTCGTCCTTGACGACGTCGTCCTCGGCGACGCGCAGCATCTTCTTGGCGCGCAGCACCTCGTTCATCGTCTTGGCGACCGCCTGCTCGTAGCCGGCCACATGGGTGCCGCCCTTGGGCGTGGCGATGATGTTGACGAACGACCGGAGTGTCGTGTCGTAGCCGGTGCCCCAACGCATCGCCACGTCCACGCCGAGCTCGCGGGTGACCTCCGTCGGGGTCATCTGCCCGTGCTCGTCCAGGACCGGGACCGTCTCCTTGAACGTGCCCTGCCCCGTGAAGCGGAGGACGTCGCAGACAGGCTTGTCGGTGGCCAGGTACTCGCAGAACTCACTGATGCCGCCGTCGAAGCGGAAGGACTCCTCGCCCTTGCTGCCTCCGTCACCGAGGCCGTACTCGTCGCGGACGACGATGGTCAGGCCGGGCACCAGGAACGCGGTCTGGCGGGCCCGCTGGTGGAGATGCTCCAGGGAGAGCTTGGCGTCCTTGAGGAAGATCTGGCGGTCGGCCCAGTACCGCACGCGCGTGCCGGTGCGGTTCTTGGCGATCCTCTTGACCTTGCGCAGGCCGCCCGTCTCGAACTTGGCGTCGGGGCCGTCCGCGCCGAAGGAGCCCGGGACTCCTCGCCGGAAGCTGATCGCGTGCGTGTTGCCGCTGCGGTCCACCTCGACGTCGAGTCGGGCGGACAGGGCGTTGACCACGGATGCGCCGACGCCGTGCAGACCGCCGGAGGCGGCGTAGGAGCCGCCGCCGAACTTGCCGCCGGCGTGCAGCTTGGTCATGACGACCTCGACACCGGACAGCCCGGTCTTGGGCTCGACGTCGACGGGGATGCCACGGCCGTTGTCACGGACCTCGACCGAGGCGTCGTCGTGGAGGATCACCTCGATGTGGTCGCAATATCCGCCCAGGGCTTCGTCGACGGAGTTGTCGATGATCTCCCACAGGCAGTGCATCAGACCACGGCTGTCGGTCGAGCCGATGTACATACCCGGGCGCTTCCGCACGGCCTCGAGGCCCTCGAGGACGAGCAGGTGCCGCGCGGTGTAGTTGGAACCGTCCCGGTCTGCTCCTGCCAGCAGCGCTGTGGACGGCACGGACGTTTCGGCGGTCACGCGGTTCGCTCCTCGCTGAATTTCAGTTGAGGCCCTTCTGGGTAAGGGCACGGCTTGGGTTGCCGCCAAGAGGGTACCGAGGCCTGGTAGAGCCGTTGTAACGCCACCCTCGGTCTGAAACTCAGACTAGTCCAGCGTCGCATGCGTGTTCGATCCCTCGTTGGAGTGAAGTACATATCACGTTCCCTTCGGGGCATGAACCATTTAGGCTCCGGGCACGTCCTCATGAACAAACCGGCAAGCCAGCCGGGAGGATCGGACCATGACCGACAGCGCGAAACCGTAAGCACCACAGACCACGCAATACGGCACATTCGCCGCCAAACCGGCAGCAGACGGCCGCCTCGGAAAGATTTTTCGAGGAGAAGCCACGAGCGGGAACGTTTTGGGGCTGGTTGGATGTTGACCCTGGTACGACAGCTCGTCGAGCTAGAGAAGAGGCGACGTGACTACTGTTCTGACCCCCGCGAGCCCGATGACGGCCGCTGACCGCTGCGACCGCTGCGGCGCCCAGGCGTACGTACGCGTCGTCCTGCTCAGCGGCGGAGAACTGCTCTTCTGCGCCCACCACGGCCGCAAGTTCGAGCCGGAACTCAAGAAGATCGCCGCCGAGATACAGGATGAGACGGAGCGGCTGACGACCGTTCCGGCATCCGTCCCCGAAGAAGAGCGCTGATCCTGCGCGTTCACGACGAGCGAGAATCGGCACAGGCCGATGTGCGGGTGGCCGTCCCTGCTCTCAGGGACGGCCACCCGCTTCTCGCAGCACGAAGAGATCGCGACCGCGCAGGGAGACCCGCTCAGGCGCGGTCGGGCGCCCCGTGGGGGCTCCGATTCCCTGCGCCCCAGCCCAGCGTCCGTACGGCGTCGGAGACCCGCGTGTAGACGCCCGGGCTCCCCGGCCGTCCGCAGCCGCTGCCCCACGACACGAGCCCGATGAGCCGACCCCCGGCGACCAGCGGCCCGCCGCTGTCCCCCTGGCAGGCGTCACGGCCGCCCCGCACCTCTCCGGCACAGACCATGCTCCGCGCGATGTACGTGCCGTCTGCCGAACCGGGATACGCCCGCTCACAGAGCGCGTCGGCCAGCACATGCACGCGAGCCGCCCGCAGGGTGTGGGCGTACGCACCGAACCCGGTGATGTCGCCCCAGCCGTAGACGACGGCCTCCGCGCCGGACGCGTACGCCGGATCGCCCTCCGCCGCCATGGCGACGACCGCTGCCGCCGGGAGCGGCTCGGCAAGGGTGAGCACGGCGAAGTCCCCGGCGTTGCTGGCACTGTCGTAGCCCGGGTTCACCCAGACACTGCGCACGGAGACCTCCTGGCCCGTGTCCGCGTACAGGTCCGTACGGCCCGCGACGACCTCCAGGTCGGCCACCCGTCCCGGCGGCGCTCCCAGGACGTCCTCGGCCATGCAGTGGGCCGCCGTGAGCACGGTCGACGGGCCGACCGCCACGCCTCCGCAGAACTGCCCCGAGCGCATACCTCCGAACCGGTCACGGCTGGACAGCGCGACCGTCCACGGGCTCTGGGAGACGTCGACCGGGAAACCGCCCACGACGACGCCGTCGGAGGCCGCAGGGGCGGCGGAGGCCAACGGTATGGCCATCGCCACGGCCGCCAGGATCAACGGCCGGGACAAGGCCCGGACAAAGGGACGAGGCATGCGCGCTCCTCACTCTGGAGTGATCGGTGAACACCCAGGGTGATTCAGTGCGCGTCACCACGCACCCGCGCGCCCACGCGGAAGGCCCGGCTCCCCCAGGGGAACCGGGCCTTCGTGTCGTACGGCTACGACCTAGTCGAGGTAGTCGCGCAGCACCTGCGAACGGGACGGGTGGCGCAGCTTCGACATGGTCTTGGACTCGATCTGGCGGATGCGCTCGCGCGTCACGCCGTAGACCTTGCCGATCTCGTCGAGGGTCTTCGGCTGACCGTCGGTGAGACCGAACCGCATGGAGACGACACCCGCCTCACGCTCGGACAGGGTGTCGAGAACGGAGTGCAACTGCTCCTGCAGGAGCGTGAAGCTCACCGCGTCGGCCGGGACGACGGCCTCGGAGTCCTCGATGAGGTCACCGAACTCGCTGTCGCCGTCCTCGCCCAGCGGGGTGTGCAGGGAGATGGGCTCACGGCCGTACTTCTGGACCTCGATGACCTTCTCGGGGGTCATGTCGAGTTCCTTGGCCAGTTCCTCCGGGGTGGGCTCGCGGCCCAGGTCCTGGAGCATCTGACGCTGCACGCGCGCGAGCTTGTTGATGACCTCGACCATGTGCACCGGGATACGGATGGTGCGGGCCTGGTCGGCCATGGCGCGGGTGATCGCCTGACGGATCCACCAGGTGGCGTACGTGGAGAACTTGTAGCCCTTGGTGTAGTCGAACTTCTCCACCGCGCGGATGAGACCGAGGTTGCCCTCCTGGATGAGGTCCAGGAAGAGCATGCCGCGGCCGGTGTAGCGCTTGGCCAGGGAGACCACCAGGCGGAGGTTGGCCTCCAGGAGGTGGTTCTTGGCCCGTCGGCCGTCCTCGGCGATGATCTCCAGCTCGCGCTTGAGCTTCGGGGCAAGCTTGTCGGCGTTGGCCAGCTTGTCCTCGGCGAACAGACCGGCCTCGATGCGCTTGGCGAGCTCGACCTCCTGCTCGGCGTTGAGCAGCGGGACCTTGCCGATCTGCTTGAGGTAGTCCTTGACCGGGTCGGCGGTGGCGCCGGCCACGGCGACCTGCTGCGCCGGCGCGTCGTCCTCGTCGTCGTCGGAGAGGACGAAGCCCTTGTTCTCGGCCCCTTCCTCCTCCTCTTCACCAGGCTTGGGAGCGTCCTCGATGGCCTCTTCCTCGACCAGCTCGGCGTCGTCGCCCTTGGCGGTCTTCTTGGCCGCCGTCTTCTTGGCGACGGTCTTCTTCGCGACCGTCTTCTTGGCGGTCGTCGTCTTCTTGGCAGCCGCCTTCTTGGCAGGGGCGGCTTCTTCTGCGGCGTCGTCCACAGCGGGTCCGGCCGGGGCGGCCGTGCTGGCGGTGGCCTTCCTGGTGGTCACCGTCTTGGCCGCGACCGTCTTGGTGGCGGTGCGCTTGGCCGGACTCTTCGCTGCGACGCTCTTTCGGGTGCGCTTGGGCTCCGCGGCACTGACCATCAGCGTCACACCCTCTTCCTCGAGGATCTGGTTGAGGCTGCGCAGTACGTTCTTCCACTGAGTGGCCGGAATCTGGTCAGCTTCGAAGGCCCGACGCACATCGTCGCCGGCGATCTGCCCCTCAGCCTTTCCCCGCTCAATGAGCGCCATGACAGAGACGGACTCGGCGATCTCAGGCGGGAGCGTACGGGATGTGCTGGCCGACACGAACAACCTCTCGGAACGTTGGAAAACGGCTTCCGGCCCCGTCCATGATGGACAGGAGCCGACCACCGGCCTGGGGGTGGGCCGACGGCGCGGGCGGGGGCCGGGAGGATGCACAGCGCCTTGAACGGCGTCCGTATTCCCTCTGCGGCAGTCACCTCTTAGGTCATCGCGTTGTTTCCACAAGCGTTACGCCCAATCTTCGTGGCCCGAGTCACACCGCGTAAGCGTTCATAAACGGTCAGACGCGGGCAGAAGAGGTCACCCGTGGCGCCTATCGGGCCTCCGCGGCCGAATCCAGGCCACATCGGCCGTCGGACCCCGCAGTCCCCGTGACGGGTTCTGCGGGGTCCGACGGGCGTGCGGGTGAAGCGGCCGAGGATGGCACAGGACGGGGAAGGCGTCCCCGGACCGATCCCCCCGTGGGTGCGGTCAGTGTTCGCGCGGTGCCGGTACGACGCGCTCCACCTCGGGGTGAACGGTGAGCAGCTGTCGCATGGCCGCCTCGGCCGCGGTTCCGTCGCCCGCGGCGAGGGCGTCGGCGATCCTGCCATGGTGTCCCAGCGACGCCTCGGTCGGCCGGTCACAGCCCGTGACCGGGCTGCCGGAGACCTGGAGGGCGGACGACACGATCCCGGAAAGGTGCTCCAGCATGCGGTTGCCCGCGACCTGGATGAGCAGCGAGTGGAACTCGGCGTCGGCCCGGGAGTAGGTGAGCGCGTCACCCTGCCCCATGGAATGCGCCATGATCTCGACCATGTCGGACAGTCGCTGCTGGATGTCGGCGCGCCCGTGGCCGGCGGCGAGGCGGGCGGCGAGCGGCTCGATCGTCCAGCGCAGCTCGCTCAGCTCACGCCGCTGGTCGTCGCGCTGGGGACCGAAGGCCCGCCACTCGATGATGTCCGGGTCCAGAAGATTCCAGTCGCTCACGGGACGCACGCGCGTGCCGACGTTCGGCCGGGCGCTGACCAGGCCCTTGGCCTCGAGGACACGCAGCGACTCGCGGACGACGGTGCGGGACACCTCGAACCGCTGACCGATCTCCTCGGGCACCAGCGGACGGTCGGCGCCCAGGTCGCCCGAGACGATCATCTGGCCCAGCTGCTGGACGAGTTGGCCGTGCAGTCCGCGTCCGCGGCTGCCCGCGCTGCGACGGCCCACGCGGCCCAGCTCGGGGTCCGCGGTCTCCCAGACGGGAGCTCCGACGCGGTCGGCGGCAGGGGCCTGGGCGTAGGGGTAGCGATCGAGTTCGCCCGGGCCGGCCAGACCGGAGTCGGCGGAGCGGGCGGCGGTCATCATGGTGTGCGCAAGGGTACTCACGGATCCTTTGTCGGCGCTGTCTCCAACTCCCTTGAGGTCTTTGGTGAAAAGCACACGAAAGGGTGATCGCTCACCCCGTCGCAATTGACGCCTTATCGGAAAGAAATGGGCTTTCTACGGGGAGTTGTGCACACGCCCGGACCGGATGGGCCCGGACGGTCGTCATCGGACCCTGCTCCGCAGGGTCGTGAGCAGATACGCGCACAGCAAGGCCGTCAGGGACAACGTCAGTGCTCCACCGACGGGTTGGGCGATGACGCGTGCCGCGGCGGACAGATAGCGCTCTCCCCCGAAGGGCCACTGCACCAAAAACGTCTCGCGCAACCGCATCGAGAGCCCGGCCGCCGTCCGCACGGACGCGCTCTCCACGGCCTTCTGTACGACGGGTACGACGACGACGGGGACGGCGACCACCGCGGCCAGGCCGGCCGTGGTGGACCGGAAGACGCCGGCAGCCAGCACACCGGCCCAGGAGCAGCCGACCACGAGTCCGAGCCAACTCGCGCTCAGCGGAAGCCACTCCGCGGGAACTTGCGCGAGCTCCCGTCCGTAGACGAGATAGAGCGCTTCGGCATCGCAGCCCACCGTGAGGAAGGCCAGCATCAGAGCGGTGAATGCGGCGACGAGGAGCTTGGCGGTGAGTACGCCCAGTCTGCGGGGCACGGTGCCGCGGTCCGCCGCCAGAGCGGGGTGGCGGAACTCGTCCCCGAAGGCCAGCGCACCGAGCAGTCCCGCGCCGAGCGCGGCGGGCGGCAACGGCAACGGCACGGGCCAGGCGGTCAGCAGCCGCGCCTGCGAGGTGTGGCCCACGCGGGCCAGGAGTACGGCGGTGAGGGCGGAGACGAGCAGCACGGCGGCACTGGTGAGGAATCCGGTGCTGATCCCCGTGGCGCGACGGAGTTCGTAGCGGAGGGGCCGCAGGGGGCTGGGGGCGGAGCGGACGGAGATGGGGGGTGGCAGGGCGGGCAAGGTGTCGAAGTTGCGGGAGGTGGAGGTGCGCAGGGGGTGTCGGGTGGAGGGCACGGCGGCCGGCTCAGTACTGGGCTGCCGTTCGTCCACGGCGGCGGTATCGGTCGCGGTCGTGCCAGGGCCGGCCGAGGCCGTGCTGTCGACAGCCGTTGCGGCGACACCGGACCTGGAGTCGTCGTCGGAACCCCGGATGTCATCGGCAGGAGGTGCGTCGGTCGGCCGGCACGGCGCGGGAAACGGCTGCGGCTCATCCTCAGGCGTGCGCGGGCCGACAGCGGCGATGGCCTCCTGGGAGCCGTTCCCCGTACGTGCGTCCCCGGGGACCTCCAGGCGTTCCGCGCCCGGCGCTGTGGCTCCGACGGTGGCCGGCTCGCAGTCCGAGGGGGACGGCCCTGTGTCGGCGTCCGTCCGATGCGGGGCCAGTGGCAGTGCTCCTGCTCCCGGCCCCATGTCTCCCGTCTCGTCGGCGAGTTGGTGGACGAGGATGCCGTGCCGGAACGCCGTCTCGCCGACGTGGGCGCAGCTACTGCCGTACACCGAGAGCCGGTTGCCGTCCTCCTGCGCGACTTCGACGGAGCGTCGCGCGGCCCGGGCCTCCTTGGTGAGCAGGGCGGCCAGACGGACGGCGTGCGGGCTGCGGACGGCCACCCGGGGGCGCAGCCGGGTGTGGGCGAAGTCGGCGGCCTCCTGATCGGCGACGAGTCTGCCCTGGTCCAGGGTGACGACCCGGTCGGCGGTGCGGGCGGCCTCCTTGGGGTCGGCCGTGGTCATCAGGACCGTGCCTCCCTGGTCCGCGTGCGCGCGCAGCATGCCGTGCAGCCAACGGTTCTCGCGCCCGGAGAGACCATCGGCCGGATCGTCGAGGACGAGGGTGTGCGGGTCCGCGAGGAGGGCGCAGGCCAGGCCGAGCCGCCGGTCCATGCCGCGGGAGAGGGTGCTGAGACGTTCGTCGCGCAGGCTGACCAGGCCGACCACCTCGAGCACCTCGTCGGCCCGCCGGACCGGGACGCCGACGGCCGCACACAGCATGCGCAGGTGGCCGCGGACCGTGCGGGCCGGATGCCCGGGCACCTCGCCCAGGAGGACGCCGACCTCGCGGGAGGGGTGGGCGATGCGGTGCAGGGGGCGGCCTCTGAAGTGGGCGAGGCCGCGGCCCTGTTGGAGTTCGAGCATGAGTCTCAGCGCCGTGGTCTTGCCCGCGCCCGGCGCTCCGAGCAGTACGGTGACGCGGCCCGCGCGTGCCTCGAAGGAGACATCGTCGACGGCGGGCGGAAGCGCCTTGCGGGAGTTGCTGGTCAGTCCGAAGGCCTGGATCACCCGTAGCAAGATAGCGCGTTATGTCCGTTTTACCCGGGTGCCGCACGGTCGGCTGCGCAGGCGTGGTCGACCTGTTCGGGATCCCGCCCGTGCGTCAGCGGTCGTGGTGGGCCGGTGTCACACCTCGGGACGCAGCATCGGCGGATTGAGCAAGGTCGCGCCGCCCGCGCGGAAGAGCTGGGCAGGCCGGCCGCCCTGCCGGGTGGTGGTGCCGCCGGTGGGCACCAGGAAGCCGGGCGTGCCTGTCACCTTGCGGTGGAAGTTGCGCGGGTCGAGCGCCACGCCCCACACCGCCTCGTAGACCCGGCGCAGTTCGCCGACCGTGAACTCGGTGGGGCAGAACGCGGTCGCCAGGGACGAGTACTCGATCTTGGAGCGGGCGCGTTCCACCCCGTCCGCGAGGATCTGGGCGTGGTCGAAGGCCAGCGGTGCGACCGGCTCCCCGTCCCGGCCGTAACCGCCGTGCTGCAGCAGTTCCTCGACGGGCGCCCAGCGCGCGTTGCTGGCGTCGCCGCCCGCTCGCGGGGCCGGCAGGTCGGGAGCGAGTGCCAGATGCGCGACGCTCACGACACGCATCCGCGGATCACGCTTGGGATCGCCGTACGTGGCGAGCTGTTCCAGGTGGGCGCCGTTGTCCTGGGCCGGGACCGAAGGGTCGTGGGCGTGCAGCCCGGTCTCCTCGGCCAGCTCACGCGCCGCCGCCTGGGTGAGATCCTCGTCGGCCCGCACGAAGCCGCCCGGAAGCGCCCACCGCCCCTGGAACGGCGCCTCACCCCTGCGCACCGCCAGCGCGCACAGGGCGTGGCGGCGCACGGTCAGCACGACCAGATCCACGGTGACGGCGAAGGGCGGAAAGGCTGACGGGTCGTAGGGCATGCGGCGATCATAGTCGTCTTCCTGACGATAAACACTCCCTTCATCAACCGCTTCGATGGCTGATCCACTTCGGTTGCGCACGGCTGTCATCGGTCGCCCAGGCGTCCGTCCGACTCGGCGTCGTACGAGGTCAGACTCCCAATTGCAGCCCGTCGGCCGCCTCCTCCACCATGGCGAGTCCGAGGCGGCTGACCCGTACGGAGAAGGGGGCGCCCGCGACCCGCAGCCCGGTCAGGCCGATCTCGCCCAGAGGCGCGCTCTGCAGAGGACGCAGCGTGACGGTTCCGGCCGGGGCGTCGGGACGGATGCCGACCAGGGTGATCAGCAGCAGGATTCCGGCCGCGGCCGCGGTGGCGGCGGGACGGCAGGCGGCCGGATGGGGAAGCGGAGCGCTCCCGTCACCGCGCTGCTCCCCCGCGTACATCTCGGGGAGGCGATGGCCGAAGGCCTCGGCCGCCGCCAGTACGCCTCGCAGCAGCGCGGCGCCCTCCTTCTCGTAGCCCGCGGCGGCCAGGCCCGCGACGGCGATCGCCGTTTCGTGGACCCGTACGGATCCGCTGCGGTGACCGAAGGGGTTGTAGCCGGGCTCCTTCGCGCCGAGGCCCCGAAGTCCCCAGCCCGAGTCCATGACGGGGCTGCCGAGCAGCCGGGCGAGTTGTTCGGTCTGCACCTTGTCCAGCAGTCCGGGGGCGTGGGCGCCGCCGCCCAGCAGCCCGGTGTCGACGAGGTGGACGGTCGTCGCGCCGAGGTGGGGCAGCGGCCGCCCGTCCGGCGTACGGGCTGCCACGGGTCGGCCGCCTCCCCGGTCGTCGATCCAGAAGTCCCGTCGGAACGCGGCACGCATGCTCTGCGCCCACTCCCGCAGTCCGCCGGCGCCCTGTCTGGCGCAGGCGTCGAGCAGGTCGGCGCCGAGCAGTGCCGCGCGATGGGCGTGGGCCTGTGTCTCGCAGCGGACGGGCCCGCCGGGCTGGGGGTCACTGAGGTAGGGACCCTCGCCGACTGTGGCGCGCAGCCAGGTGAGGCAGCGTTCGGCCGCCGGCAGCAGTTCCTCCGTCTCCTGGTCGGGCAGGCCCCATCGGCGGGCCTCCGCGAGGAGTACCGGGAAGAGCAGCGTGGCCTCCGTGCCCGTACACCCCGGCAGCAGGTGCGCGCCCGCGTCTCGCCGGGGGCCGGGGATCATGCCGGACCGCGGTCCCCGGCCGGTGACCTGGGTGCGGGCCAGGGTGCGCAGGGTGCCCGCGGCGAGGCGGGTGCCGAGGGGCAGCGTCATACGGGCCGCGGCGAGCGCCTCGGCCGGGGCCAGCCCGCAGCGCCACGGCACCCCGGCCGCGAGGTGGATGTCCGCGGGATGTGCCGGGTCGCGCACCAGCAGGGCCTGTAGATCCTCGAGGCTCGTCGCCAGTAGCGCCCGGACGCGTGGATCGTCGCCCGTCGCGTGTGCCGGAGCCAACGGGCTTGTCGCCGCACGGCCCACGGCCCGGACCGGGCCCGCCCCGTCCAGGCGAACTCTCAGCTCCACGCAGACGCTGCCGCCGGGAGGCACGTCGAAGTTCCAGCGCAGCAGCCCGGCGGAGGCGATCGCGTCGGCTGGTGGTGGGTCGGCGGTGACGCTCGATGTCCCGGTGGCGCAGGACCAACGCAGGCCGCCGTCGTGGACGCCGGCGGGTAGTTCGGGGCCCACGGTGCCGGACGCGATCGCCCCCAGGTCGGCCAGGTCGGTGGCGAGGGCCACCTCGACCGGGAGCCGTAGCGGCCGTGTGGCGGCGCTGTGCAGGGTGATCCGCTCCGTGCCGTCGGCGGAGCGGGTCCGCTCGACGACGACGTCCGGGTCCGGGCCGCCGTGTGGAGTGACGCGCAGGGTGCCGACGAAGCGGGCCCGGTCGGCCGAGGTCATCCTTGCCTGAACCACCAACGGTTCGCGTCCCGCCACCCGCACCTGGCAACGGGAGAGGATGCGCCGACCCGACCGGTAGAACCCCTCCAGTCCCCGCCCGGTGAGCTGCCCCTGTTCCGTCGAGATGGCGAGGCCCGGCAGAGCGACGCAGATCATCGCCGTATGGGCGGGCGGCAGGCCGGTGCCGCGAGGCTGGACCGGCGCCCGGGGCGGTGGTGCGGCGCCTCTGGACGAGGGTGGGGACGGGCGACTGGGCGTACCGGCGGGCTGCGTCGGGGGCGGGGACAGGGACGGGGACGTGCCACGGATGCCCGGGCCTGCGGACATGCCGGGACCTCCCTCGGGCCAGCCGATGGGCGAGATGCGTCGGCCGGCTCCGGGAACTCCGGCCCTTTGAGGACCGGGCCCGTCCGAAAGCGGTTGGTCGGCGCCCATGCCGTGGGTCGGCCCTGGGTTGTCGTGGCGGCGGGAGCGCTCGGCGGCGGCGGAGGGCGGAGTCGGCTGATGCATGCGGTGACTTCTTCTGCTCTCTGTGCGCCTCGGACATGTTCGAGGCCGGGTGGAAGGCTCCGACAGGGCGGGTGCGCTGCGGCGGTACGACCGTGCAGGTGTTCCGCCACTCAGGTGAACGGGACGGGACTCCCCCGGGTCACGCCCCTGGAACTCGGGCCCCACCGAATGGCTGCGGGAACGGCAGGACCCAGACATGCCGGCCCGGCTTCGGGGGCCTGCCCGGCCGTCCTCGCCGGCCGGGCAGGGCAGGGCGTTCGCCTGGTTGCGGTCGGCGCCGGGCGCCCACGCCCGGCACGCTCCCCTTCGCCACGACCGTCGTGCACCAGGAGGCACAGGAGGCAAGGGCGTCACGCCTGCCCCGTGGGGTCGTCGCCGTCGGACTGCGCGCCTTCCGCACAGTTGCCGCGACGCCGCGTGGAGGCCTTGCCTACGGAGCGGGGGCGGGATACCCCACGGCTCGGCGCTACGGGACGCGTGGTGTGCGTCCTGGGGGTGCGAGAGCGAAGGGCATTCTTTCCCGATGCTCGGCGTTCCGGTTCCTGTCCTTCTTCTCCTTCTTCTGCGCATGCGGCTGGGCCGTGCGGGCCTGAGTCCGAGGTACGTTCCGTCACCTCACCGGGGCGGTTCGCGTCTTTGGCTTCGCTGGCGCTTGCGGGGGCCTTCGTCCCGCCCCTGTCCTCCGCACCTTCCGCCGCACCTTCCGCATCTTCTTCACCCTCCGCTTCTTTACCCTCCGCGCCCTTGGAGCCCTCGGCCGGCGCCGGCCTGCCCGGACTCTGCGCTGCTGTGCGCCGGCCGCGTCCCTCGCGCTCGGTACGCAGGCAGCGTCGTACGGACTCGGGGTCGAGGCCCTCGTTGCAAGCCTGGTGGAGGAGGCGGGCGAAGAGATATCCGGGGTCCGCGCCCAGGGCCATGGCAAGGGCCTCCCTCGCCTCGAGTTCGTCGCCGCTGGACCAGGCGACCCAGCCGGCGAGGGTGAGGAGCGCCGCCGCGTGTTCGCTGTAGGGCCCGACGCAGCGGCGTGCCAGTGCCCGCCACAGACGCAGGGCGGGAGCGGCCTCGTCGCCCTCCATCCACTCCGCCGCCCGGTCGCGTGTCACCCGGTCCTGAAGGCCGAGGATCAGAGCCGCGGCCTCGTCGAATCCGAGCAGTTCGTCGTCTCGGTGGTCCGCCAGGAGGACACCGGCTACGACGGGCGCCTCGGCGAAGCGTCGCATGACCCGTCCGGCCAGTTCCAGCGTCTCCTGGGCCACCGCCGAGCGGCTCGCCTCGTCGAGGATCCTCGGGACGAGCGCCATACCGGCGGTGTCCAGGGCGATTTCCTGCTCCACTGCGGCGCCGGTCTCCAGAGGCAGCAGCCGGGCCCGCAGTTCGCGCAGGGTCCCTCGGACCTGGATCCCCGCGTAGGTCGCGGCCGCCGCCAGCACGGAGGTGCCGGGCAGGCCCATCGGGACGCCCTCGACAGGGCAGCAGCCCTTGCCTCCGCAGCAGTACGACCAGAAACGGCCGTCGGAGATACAGAGCGCCTCGATCACAGGGATGTCGAGGTTGCCGCATTCGAGACGGAGTTGGTGGGCCAGTGACTGGAGCCGTTCCATGACCTGACGGCCCGTCTCGCCCTTCGCCGGATCCTGGCAGAGGTAGGCGACCATCTGCGCCGGACGGTCGCCCCGGCGTTCGCTGCCCTTCACGAGGCCCTGCGCCAGCTGCCGGGCGACGGCTCCCCAGTCGTCCGGGTTCGCGGGAAGGCCGAGCCGGGCCCGGCCGCCGAAGCGGCCCCGTCCGCCCAGGTCGTGCAGGGCGACCAGGACGATGCTGTCCTCCGGCCGGTACCCCAGCAAGTAGGGCAACGCGTCGGCCAGTTCACCCGGGGTACGCAGGGTCACCTGGTGCGCGGCGGGGCTTGCGCCGTACTCGGCGTTCCCGTCGTACATCGTGTGACTGACGTACGCCGTGTGCCCGCTGGTCGTCGGCTGTCCCTCGCGCGGGGAGTCTCCGGTCCTTCCGTCCTGCCTGTCCCATCCATCCCGCGCGTCACGTCCATCCCGCCCGTCATGCACATCCCGCCCACCAAGTCCGTCACATCCGTCGTATCCGTCGCGCCCGGTGATGTCGCTGTTTTCGGGGGATCCAGTGGTTTCGCTGTGATTCGTCATGCGCAGACGATCTCGCGGATCTTGAGATTCCGCTTTGGCCTGTGGATAAGTCCAATCAGGGACACGTCATTCGGGCGGCTCGGCGGGCCCGCGGTACTAGCGAGCGCCCTGCTCCCACCCCGGCCGCGACCGGATTGTCAGTGGCGTCCTGTTGTATGGGGGCATGGAGCACACGAGCAACACGGATCTCCGGGCCGACGCCGACGCCGTCCTCGCCCGCCTCGTCGGCGGTGCCTCAGGCGCGGCCCGGCTGCGCGAGGATCAGTGGCGGGCGATCGAGGCGCTGGTCGCCGACCGGCGCCGGGCTCTGGTGGTCCAGCGGACGGGATGGGGCAAGTCCGCGGTGTACTTCGTGGCGACCTCCCTGCTCCGAGCCCGTGGTTCCGGCCCCACGGTGATCGTCTCTCCGCTGCTCGCCCTGATGCGCAACCAGGTCGAGGCCGCGGCCCGGGCCGGTATCCACGCCCGGACCATCAACTCCTCGAACAGCGAGGAGTGGGAGACCGTGCAGGGCGAGATCGCGGCGGGCGAGGTCGACGTCCTGCTGGTCAGTCCCGAGCGGCTCAACAACCCGGACTTCCGCGACCAGGTACTGCCCGAGCTGTCCGCGGCGACCGGGCTGCTCGTGGTCGACGAGGCCCACTGCATCTCCGACTGGGGCCACGACTTCCGGCCGGACTACCGTCGGCTGCGGACCATGCTCGCGGATCTCCCGCCCGGCGTACCGGTGCTCGCGACGACCGCGACCGCCAACGCGCGCGTGACCGCCGACGTCGCCGAACAGCTCGGCACCGGCGGCACGTCGGACGCCCTGGTGCTGCGCGGCCCGCTGGACCGCGAGAGTCTCAGTCTGAACGTGCTGCGGCTGCCCGATGCCGCGCACCGGATGGCCTGGCTCGCCGACCACCTCGACCAACTGCCCGGCTCCGGAATCATCTACACGCTCACTGTGGCCGCCGCCGAGGAGGTCACCGCGTTCCTGCGGCAGCGCGGGTACGTCGTCGCCTCGTACACGGGTCGTACGGAGAACGCCGACCGACAGCAGGCCGAAGAGGATCTGCAGGCCAACAAGGTCAAGGCACTGGTCGCCACCTCCGCGCTCGGTATGGGCTTCGACAAGCCCGACCTCGGTTTCGTCGTACACCTCGGCTCGCCTTCCTCCCCCATCGCGTACTACCAGCAGGTGGGCCGCGCCGGACGCGGTGTCGAGCACGCGGAGGTGCTCCTGCTGCCCGGGAAGGAGGACGAGGCGATCTGGGAGTACTTCGCGTCGCTCGCCTTCCCGTCGGAGGACCTGGTGCGCCGGACGCTGGACGTCCTCGCGCGCGCGGAGCGGGCCGTGTCGCTGCCCGCCCTGGAGCCCCTGGTGGAGCTGCGCCGCTCCCGCCTGGAGAGCATGCTCAAGGTCCTCGACGTGGACGGGGCGGTGAAACGGGTCAAGGGCGGCTGGCTCGCGACCGGGGAGCCGTGGACGTACGAGACCGAGCGGTACGAGTGGGTCGCGCGGCAGCGCAAGGCCGAACAGGAGGCGATGCGGCAGTACGCGTCGACGACGGCCTGCCGGATGGAGTTCCTCCAGCGCCAGCTCGACGACGAGGGCGCTAAGCCCTGCGGACGCTGCGACAACTGCGCGGGGGCGCGCTATGCGGCCGAGACGTCCACGGCCGCGCTGGACGCCGCACGGGTGGATCTGGGCCGCGCGGGCCTCGAGGTGGAGCCCCGCCGGATGTGGCCGACCGGCCTGCCGGCGATCGGAATGGAGCTCAAGGGGCGCATTCCGGCCGGTGAACAGGCGGCGGCCGGGCGGGCGTTGGGACGTCTCTCGGACATCGGCTGGGGCAACCGGCTCCGCCCGATGTTCACCGCCCAGGCTTCCGACGGGCAGATTCCGGACGACGTGGCGAAGGCCGTGGTGGGTGTGCTGGCCGACTGGGCGAAGGGTCCCGGCGGTTGGGCCTCCGTAGCGGCGGACGCCACGCCGCGCCCGGTCGGCGTGGTCACCGTCGCCTCACGCACGCGACCGCGGCTGATCCACTCACTGGGCGCGCGCATCGCGGAGGTCGGCCGACTGCCGCTCCTGGGCTCCCTGGAGTACGCCGCCGACGCCTCACCGGTCTCTCGGAGCAACAGCGCCCAACGCCTCAAAGCACTGCACGGGCTGCTGGAGGTACCGCCCGCGCTCGCTGCCGCGCTGGCCGAGGCACAGGGCCCCGTTCTGCTAGTGGACGACTACACGGAGACCGGTTGGACCCTCGCGGTCGCGGCCCGGATGCTCCGCCGCGCGGGCGCACAGGGGGTGTTGCCTCTGGTTCTGGCCGTTCAGGGCTGACGACGGAAGCGCTCCTGCGGCGACGTGCCGTCGAACCCCCTGCCTCATGGGTACTGACGGGGCGTGAACTGTGGGATCAGGCGTCCTCCCGCGAATCACTGGGTAGGGATATATGACACTCACCGCCATATAACGGTCGGTGGCCCCAATTGCTCGTTGCCGCATCCAAGTTCGACAGGAAGAATTGAGGTCCGCTCCCCGCACGGCTCGTCCGTAGTCCGGTAGGGCTCTGCTGCGGTGTGCGCTCCCCCGAATCCGACCCGCCCGCAGTGTGGGCCGTAGCCGAAGGGAGGATCGTGACCTTCGGATTCGCTCCGTCCTCGGCGGCATCGCTGTCGACGTCCACGTCCGCCACCTCCGCCAACCGCCTGCTCGAGCCTGCCGAATGGGCCGCGGCCGGCATACCCCTGCTGCGCAACCCTCGGGAAGTCGTCAGCGGGCTGCACTCACGGCACCGGCCACGGCCGGCCACCGCGATCGTGGCCGTGCTCGACCCGGACGAGCGGGTGCGGGCCAGCGCCTCGTTCACCCGGCGCCAGGCATCGACCGACGGCTGGGTGTTCCGCAACGCCCTGCTCGCCCAACTGCGCCACGTCATCCCGCACGACCTGCGGCGCCGCACGCCCGTGCGCACCGCCGTGCTGCTCTACTGCCGTGAGGGCGACGCCCGCTGGACGGAGGAGGACGGGGCGTGGATGTGGGGCCTGCGTGACGCCTGCACGCTGCACGGGTTGCGCTGCGGGGCATACATCACGCTGACCCGGGACGGCTGGCAGGTCCTCGGCGAGGGGCGTGGAGGCCGTCGGCCCAACGCGGACTCCGCTCCGGAGCCGTTCGGCCTGTCCGAGGCCCCGCCCCCGCTGCCACGGACCGGCGGCGTCGCCTCGGATGTGCTGCGCCGCGCGGCCGCCCGCTGACAGCGACCAGTTGGCCGAGCGAGGCGCCCGCTGAAGGCGACCGATTGGCCGAACCACACGCGAGGATGGGTACGTCACGGTTGGCGACGGGCGGTGCGGGCGCCGTAGCACTGTCCCGGTAGCCGCCGAGGGCGCGTGCGTGCCACCCGGGGCGAGCCGCGCCGGACGGTACCCGTGCGGCCGCCCCAAGGCGCTCAAGACCCCACGGCACACCACAGAGGCGCCGCACACAGCGACGCCTCCGTGGCCCCGGAGCCTGCCGGCCTACCGGAACCTGCTCAGACGCCCGCGCCCAGCACCGCGTTGATCTGCTGCGCGTCACCACAGACGATCAGCAGGGCAGCGGCCCGAGCACGGGCAAGCGGCAGAGCGGTGGCGGCCACGGTGTCGGGACCGCCGTTGACGGCGACCACGACGACGGGACGCACGCCAACCCGTGCCACCTCGGCGGCATCGGCGTAGAAGACGTCGTCTCCCGCGTCGTGCTGCGCCCAGTAGGGCGCCTCGCCGAAGGACAGTTCGTGGGCGGCCCAGGGGTGCTGTTCGCCGGTGGTGATCACCAGCACGTCCCCCGGGGCGCGGCCCGAGTCCAGGAGGAGGTCCACGGCCTCCTCGGCGGCGTCCAGCGCGCCCTCGGCCGAGGCCGGGACCAACTGGACCTGGGGAGTCACCGAAGCGGGCGAGGCGACGGCAGGAGCGGCCGGGGCCGAGGGCCCGGGCTTGGCGGCCACGTCACGCGGCGCGCGTTGCACCGGTGGGGTGGGCCGGAGGGGTCCGGGACGACCGGGACGCGACGGAGCCGCGGGACGGGGTCCGGGTACAGGTCGAGGGGTCGGTGCGGTGCGGCCGCTGGCCGGAGTCGCGCGGGGACCCTGGGCACTCTCGTGAATCTGAGGCTCCTCGGGAATGAGAGGCATGAGCTGTTATTTATCAAACGTTGGTGCGGCACGCGCCAGCGGGTGGCACATCGGTGCGGCCGGATTCGTCAGAAGTCGAAGCCGAGCTGGCCTTCGATCTCCGGAGCGCTTCCGTTCGCCCAGCTGCGGGCCTTCTTGAGGTGCCGCCACTGGGGCAGCGCATCAAGATACGCCCACGACAACCGGTGGTACGGGGTGGGGCCCCGCTCCTCCAGTGCGGCCTTGTGGACGGGCGCCGGATACCCGGCATTGTCCGCAAAGCCGAAGTCTGCATGGTCGATACCCAGTTCGGCCATCATTCTGTCTCGCTGGACCTTGGCGATGACCGAGGCCGCCGCGACCGCCACGCACGACTGGTCGCCCTTGATCACCGTGCGGACCTGCCACGGGGCACCGAGGTAGTCGTGCTTCCCGTCGAGGATCACCGCGTCGGGACGGATCGGGAGAGCCTCCAGGGCCCGCACGGCGGCGAGGCGCAGCGCGGCGGTCATCCCCAGATCGTCGATCTCCTCCGGGGAGGCGTGCCCCAGGGCGTACGACGTCACCCACTTCAGCAGTTCCTCGGCGAGCGCGGTGCGGCGCTTGACGGTGAGCAGCTTGGAGTCCGTGAGGCCTACGGGCGGTCGGCGGAGTCCGGTGACCGCCGCGCAGACGGTGACGGGGCCGGCCCACGCACCGCGGCCCACCTCGTCGACACCGGCGATGACCTTCGCTCCGGTCGTGGCGCGGAGGGAGCGCTCGACAGTGTGTGTGGGTGGTTCGTACGGCATGGCGCCCTTAGATTACGCCGCCGGGATCCCCTCGCGACACCCCGGTCGGAAGTGGCCTGTCCTGGGCCGATGACAACGGCGTCGCAAGCGCACTCAGGGCGCGACCGGTCGGAGCAGCGGCAGCATGAGCTGGTCGATCATCTCATCGAGATCACGATCATTCCATTCGCATGCGCACACCTTGGATCGATACATCATCATGGCCGGAATGGCGTCGAAGACGTATCCGTTGGCCGCGTCCGGCCGCACCTCACCCCTGTCGATTCCTCGACTGATGACCTCATGAAGGAGCCTGACGGTCGGCTCCACCACGCCCTCGAGGATCAGGGCCTGGAAGCGCTCCGCCCGAGCTGGATCGCATTCGTGAATCACCGAGCGCAGTGCGGAGCCGGGCCGGGAGAACATCGCGTCACGCGCCTCGCGACACAGCGCCACCAGGTCCTCGCGCACGCTCCCCAGATCGGGGGCGGCGTCCAGCCGGGGCAGCCCGGCCCGCAAGGCGTCCGCGACAAGGTCCTCCTTGGAGGGCCAGCGGCGGTAGACGGCCGCCTTGCCGGTCTGGGCGCCGGCCGCGACGCCTTCCATGGTGAGTCCGTTCCAGCCGACGGTGCCCAACTGATCCAGCGCGGCATCGAGAATCGCACGTTCGAGCACGGCGCCGCGCCGGCGGGGGGAGGTCGCCTGAGCGGGGGCGGCCGTCCAGCGCGAAGTAACCATCTGAGTGTCTCCAGCGAGCAGAGGGAGCGGGGATGACGCGGTGGGGCGAGGCAGTGTGCGACCGCGACGGGGGACACGCCGAAAGGCGACGCCGCGAGTGAACGCTTGCGTTCACTATGCAGGACTCACTACCGTTGTCGAGCCAGTGAACGCCAGCGTTCACTAACGCTCTTGTGGGGGACCCATAGTGACAACCTCTCAATTGACCCAGAATCAGAAACCGGGCGCCGCCCGCCGGGAGGGGCATCCCGGCATCGCGCTCACCGTGATCGCGGCCTGCCAACTCATGGTGGTACTCGACGCGACGATTGTGAACATCGCGCTCCCGCACATTCAAGACGCGCTCAAGTTCAGTACCACCGACCTGACCTGGGTGGTCAGCGCCTACACGCTCACCTTCGGCGGCCTGCTGCTGCTCGGCGCCCGGGCCGGTGACATCCTCGGGCGGCGTCGGGTGTTCATGGCCGGCATCCTGCTCTTCACCTTCGCCTCGCTTCTGGGCGGACTGGCCCAGGAGCCCTGGCAGTTGCTGGCCGCACGCGCGCTGCAGGGCATGGGCGGCGCCATCGCGTCGCCCACCTCGCTGGCGCTCATCACCACCACGTTCCCCGAAGGGCCGGAGCGGAACCGGGCCTTCGGCGTCTTCGCCGCCGTCTCCGCGGGCGGTGGCGCCATCGGCCTGCTCGCGGGCGGCATGCTCACCGAGTGGCTCGACTGGCGCTGGGTGCTGTTCGTCAACGTGCCCATCGGGATACTCATCGCGGCCCTCGCGCCGCTGTACATCAGCGAGTCCGAGCGGCACCCAGGCCGCTTCGACATCGCCGGCGCGCTGACCTCGACGACCGGCATGGCCTCCCTGGTCTACGCGTTCATCCGCGCCGCGGAGGAAGGCTGGCGGGACAGTCTCACCCTCGGCGCCTTCGGCGCCTCTCTGGTCCTGCTGATCGCCTTCGTGTTCACGGAGATGCGGGCCAAGGAACCGATCACGCCGCTGAAAATGTTCGCCGACCGCAACCGCTCCGGTACGTACGTGATCATGCTGAGCCTCGCCGCGGCCATGTTCGGCATGTTCTTCTACATCGTCCTGTTCGTGCAGAACGTACTCGGCTACAGCCCGATCAAGGCCGGCCTCGCCTTCCTCCCCGTCACGGTCGCCATCGCGACGGGCGCGGGCCTGTCGCAGCGCTTCCTTCCGGACCTGGGCCCCAAGCCGTTCATGCTCACGGGGTCGACGCTGGTGGTCATCGGCCTCACCTGGCAGGCCTTCATCACCCCGGACAGTTCCTACGTCGGCGGGGTGCTCGGACCGATGCTGGTCTTCGGCCTCGGCATGGGCCTGAATTTCGTGACGGTGACGGTCACCGCGGTCTCGGGTGTCGCCCCGCACGAGGCGGGCGCCGCCTCCGGCCTGCTCAACGCCACGCAGCAGGTGGGCGGTTCGCTCGGGCTGTCCATCCTGACGACCGTCTTCGGCTCGGCCAGTAAGAACGAGGCGGAGAAACAACTGCCGAAGTTCCTCGCCGACGGTTCCGCGGAACAGAAGGCCGAGTTCACCAGGACGCACCAACTGCCCGCCCCTTGGGGGCACGACGTACTCGCCCACGGCATCTCGACGGCCTTTGTCCCGGCCGCCGCGATCGCCGCGATCGCCCTCCTGACAGCCTGGCTCGTGATCCGCGTCCGCAAGAGCGACCTGGAGGCGCTGTCCGGCACGACAGCTTCCACGGTCGGTTGACGGAACGGCCCCATGGGCCGACCTCGGAGCGTCGCCGCCTGGCACGGCGCAGGCGCGTCCGCCGCTCCCCGGTCGGCCCACCCGGGCCCTGCCCGCCCGACCGCTCGGAACCAGCAGCATGATCACGAACAAGACGAACCACATGCTCACCCCGTACACCCCCTACATCGCTCTCGCGCTCACCCACCCGCCCACCTGCACGCACACGTCGCACAGCGGATGTCGGAACAACGCACGAGCAGTCACGCAGAGTTCCCATCGGGCACCGAGAGTTGCCACACCCGTGTGGCGCCTCAAAAAACGCCACACCTCACGCCTCACACGGACGCGGGCACCCACCCCGGCAGCGCCTCCACCTGCCGCGCCCACGCCGCTGGAGGCGTCCCGGCCTTGCCGGACGCCAGCACGCCGCCCACGATGGCGCAGGTGGTGTCCACGTCCCCACCGACCTGCGCGGTCGTCCAGAACGCCGCCTCGTAGTCACCAAGGGCGCGAGCCGCCGACCAGACCGCGAAGGGGACGGTGTCATGGGCCGACGTACGCCTCCCGCAGCCCAGCACGGCGGCGACGGTGGCCGCGTCGGCGTAGTCGAGCATGTCCCTGGCGCGCCGCAGGCCGGCGCCGACGGCGCTCTTCGGGACGAGTGCGATGACGCCGTCCAGAAGCGCCTCGGCGCTCGGCGGGCCTTCGGGGGCACCGGCGAGCGCGGCGGCCGCAGCGACGGCCATGGCCCCGACCACGGCCTCCCGGTGCTGGTGCGTGGGGTAGGCGGAGATCTCCGCCTGGTGGGTCGCCTGCTCGGGGTCGTCCGCGTACCAGGCGCCCAACGGGGCGATCCGCATCGCGGCGCCGTTGCCCCAGGACCCCTGCCCGTTGAACAGGGCGGCCGACAGTTCGCGCCAGTCGGCGCCCTCCCTGACCAGCCTCAGCAGCCGGTTGACCGCCGGACCGTACCCGCGGTCGAAGTCGTGGTGCTCTGCGAAGGCGTGGGCCAGGGCGTCCTGATCGATGCGGTGGTGGGCGGCGAGGACGGCAACAACGGAGCAGGCCATCTCGGTGTCGTCGGTCCACTGCCAAGGGCCGGGCGGCAGCTCGCGGCGCTGCAGCAGGGGATAGTTCACCGGCACGAAGAACTGGGAGCCCAGCGCGTCACCCACGGCGAGGCCGCGCAGACTGGCCAGGGCGCGCTCCAGGCGCCCGCCGGGAGAGTAGTCAATGGTCATCGTTCTGTCACTCTATCCAGTGATTCCATACGGCTCCGGATCTCGCCAGCGCTTGAAGGACCGGTCCAGGGTGTACCTGCCGTCGTCCCCGAGAACGAGCATCCGCATCTCGGCGTTCCCCGGGTTCGCGAGGGACTCGAACTCGGCGACCGTCCAGTGGAACCAGCGCATACAGAACAGCCGCATCGCCAGGCCATGGGTCACCAGGAGCACGTTCGGCGGGTGGTCGGGGGCCTCGAAGCTGCGGAACAGGCTCTCCAGGAAGCCGCCGACCCGGTCGTAGACATCGGCTCCGCTTTCGCCCTGGGCGAAGCGGTAGAAGAAGTGCCCGTAGGCGTCCCGGTATGTCTTCTGCAGCCGTACGTCGTCGCGGTCCTGCCAGTTTCCCCAGTCCTGCTCGCGCAGCCGGGGCTCCTCGCGTACCCGCATGAGTTCGGGATCGAGGTGGAAGGCGCGGAGGGTTTCATGGGTGCGCCGGTACGGGGAGACGTACACGCTGACCCGCTCGCGGCCGAACACCTCCCGCAGGGTCTTTCCCGTCTCCTCCGCCTGCCGCCAACCCTGCTCGGTCAGGGCCAGTGCGTGGTCGGGTTCACGCTCGTAGACGGTGTCATCAACATTGCCCGTTGACTCCCCGTGCCGGACAAGGACGATGCGCCGTGGTCGTGCCATGCCAAAACCCTAGATCGGATCACGGCGGATCGAGCACTCGTACGGCCTCCATACGGCGCAGGTCACACTTATCCCGCACCAGAAGGCACATAACAACACACGATCGGCGACCTCGGCGACGAGTCCGGCAGTGAGTCCGGATTTCAAACTATCCAGGTGGACTCGAGCTCGACGATGTCACCGGTGAGGGAGGAGATGTCCGCCTCCGTCTGGGCCCGCAGGGCGAGCCGCTCCACGCGCTCGGTGCGGTACTTTCCGCGCTCGGCCTCCGAGCGCCACATCGACAGCACCAGGAACTCGTGCCCGGGCGCTTCAGCGAAGAGCCCGCGGATCATGCCTGGCGAGCCGGCCATGGCGGGGTTCCACACCTTCTCCTGCATCAGGGTGAAGTGCTCGGCGCGTTCCTCGTGGACCCCGCACAGGGCCACCCGCACCAGGTCGGAGTCGGTGAAGCGGGGCTCGAAGCCCGTCTTCACGTCGAAGCGGTAGTCGAACAAGCGTACCTGGGCGTCCTTGAAGGTGCCCGACTGCGCCGCCGCCAGCCGATCGTGGGAGCGGGCCATGAAGGAGTCGTAGAAGGCACGGCTCTCCCAGAAGGCGAAGACATGCGCGACGGAGGGCCGCCCTCTGCTCCAGCCCCCGCCCTGTCCCCGAAACCCCGGCTCCCCCAGAAGCCCCGCCCACTTTCGCTGTCCTCGTTCGAAACCGCGGCGGTCCACGACGGTGCAGCGAATCCACTTGACCAGCACCGCGCCATGGTAAGGCCAGCGGGCGTGGCGTTGGTCACCCTTGGACGCGGTGCAGCGCTGCGGCGACGCACGCGCGCGTGGCAGGATGGACAACCCGCCCTGGCGGTCGGCCAGTTCGGGGCGACAGCAGACGGGGATACGGGGAGGAGAAGTCCGTGAGCGGCCTCAACAAGGGAATCCGCAAGATCGAGATGTCGCTGAAGTGGGACCCGAGTCCGGCGGGGCAGCCGCCCACCGACCTGGACATCGTGGCCGCGACGTACCTGGCGAGCGATCCGAACGGCGCCCCCGCCTATGTGGTGCACTTCGACAGTCGCTCCCCCGACGGCACGATCTATCTCAACCGGGACAGCAAGGACGGCAAGGGCTTCGGCTGGGACGAGGTCATGACGCTGGAACTCGACCGCCTGGACGCGCGGTACGCGCGCGTGGTCGTCGGCGTCGTCATCCAGCAGAACCCGGAGCACCGGACCTTCGTCAGCGTGCTCAACCCCGGCTTCCGGATACGAGAGGGCTACGGCGTCCTGGCCGAGGACGACTTCGGCGGCGTCCTCGGCGCGACCGCGGCGACGGTCGGGGAGTTCGTACGCGAGACGGCCGACGGGTGGTCGTTCCACCCCGGCGTCCAGGGCTTCGAGGACGACCCGGCGACGTTCACGAGGATCATGGGCCAGGTCCGCCAGTCCTGACGGCCGCGCACGTCAGCACTGGGGTCACAACACGCCGAGGACGGTGGAGCCGCTGTCCGGTTCCACCGCCCTCGGCGGCTGGTTCACATCCCGCGGGTGTCCGACATCAGCTGCAGCCGCTGGTCGAACCGCAGCCCTCACAGATGTAGCAGGAGCCGGCTCGCTGCATCTTCGTGCCGCACGAGAAGCACAGCGGGGCGTCGGCCTGGATGCCCATCTGCATCTCCACCAGTTCGGCGCTGGTGTGGACCTGCTTCGGGGCGGGCACGGCCGCCTCGACGTCGGCCTTGGGGGTGACGACGGCCTTCAGGTCCGTCGGGCGCGGGGCGGACTGGGCGAGGCCCTCCACGTCCATGTCCTCCTCCTCGAGGTTCGGCTCGTACGAACCGGTCTCCAGGTGGCGCTGACGCTCCTCGGCGGAGTGGATGCCGAGCGCGGAGCGCGTCTCGAAGGGCAGGAAGTCGAGCGCCAGGCGGCGGAAGATGTAGTCGACGATCGACTGCGCCATCCGCACGTCCGGGTCGTCGGTCATGCCGGCCGGCTCGAAGCGCATGTTGGTGAACTTCGAGACGTACGTCTCCAGCGGCACGCCGTACTGGAGGCCGACGGAGACCGCGATGGAGAAGGCGTCCATCATGCCGGCGAGGGTCGAGCCCTGCTTGGACATCTTCAGGAAGACCTCGCCGAGACCGTCGTCCGGGTAGGAGTTGGCGGTCATGTAGCCCTCGGCGCCGCCGACCGTGAACGAGGTCGTGATGCCGGGGCGGCCCTTGGGCAGGCGCTTGCGGACCGGGCGGTACTCGATGACCTTCTCGACCGCGGTGCGGATCGTGTCCTCGGCCTTCACGGTGATCTCGGTCTTCTCCTTCTCCTTGGTCTTCGCGGAGAGGGGCTGGCCGACCTTGCAGTTGTCGCGGTAGATCGCGAGCGCCTTGACGCCGAGCTTCCAGGCCTCGTAGTAGATCTCCTCGATCTCCTCGACGGTCGCAGTCTCCGGCATGTTGACCGTCTTGGAGATGGCGCCGGAGATCCACGGCTGGATCGCGGCCATCATGCGGACGTGGCCCATCGGGGAAATGGCGCGCTCGCCCATGGCGCAGTCGAACACCTCGTAGTGCTCGGGCTTGAGGCCGGGGGCGTCGATCACGTTGCCGTTGTCGGCGATGTGGGCGACGATCGCCTCGATCTGCTCCTCCTGGTAACCCAGGCGGCGCAGGGCCTGCGGGACGGTGCCGTTGACGATCTGCATCGAGCCGCCGCCGACCAGCTTCTTGAACTTGACCAGGGCGAGGTCGGGCTCGACGCCGGTGGTGTCGCAGGACATCGCCAGACCGATGGTGCCGGTCGGGGCGAGCACGGACGCCTGGGAGTTGCGGAAGCCGTTCCTCTCACCGACCCGCAGCACGTCCTGCCAGGCCTCGGTGGCGGCGGCCCAGACCGGGGAGTCCAGGTCGTCCACGCGGACGGCCGTGCCGTTGGCGTCGGAGTGCTGCTTCATGACGCGGTTGTGGGCGTCGGCGTTGCGGGCGTAGCCGTCGTACGGGCCGACGACCGAGGCCAGTTCGGCGGAGCGGCGGTAGGCGGTGCCCGTCATCAGGGAGGTGATGGCGCCGGCCAGGGAGCGGCCGCCGTCGGAGTCGTAGGCGTGGCCGGTGGCCATCAGCAGGGCGCCGAGGTTGGCGTAGCCGATGCCGAGCTGGCGGAACGCGCGCGTGTTCTCGCCGATCTTCTGGGTCGGGAAGTCGGCGAAGCAGATGGAGATGTCCATCGCGGTGATGACGAGCTCGACGACCTTCTGGAAGCGGTCGGCCTCGAAGGACTGGGTGCCCTTGCTGTCGTCCTTGAGGAACTTCATCAGGTTCAGCGAGGCGAGGTTGCAGGACGTGTTGTCCAGGTGCATGTACTCGCTGCACGGGTTCGACGCGGTGATCCGGCCGGACTCGGGGCAGGTGTGCCAGCGGTTGATCACACCGTCGTACTGAATGCCCGGGTCGGCGCAGGCCCACGCGGCCTCGGCCATCTTGCGGAACAGCTTCTTGGCGTCGACCTTCTCGATGACCTCGCCGGTCATCCGGGCGCGCAGGCCGAACTCGGTGCCGTTCTCGACGGCCGTCATGAACTCGTCGTTCACGCGGACGGAGTTGTTCGCGTTCTGGTACTGGACGGACGTGATGTCGTCGCCGCCCAGGTCCATGTCGAAGCCCGCGTCGCGCAGCGCGCGGATCTTCTCCTCCTCCTTCACCTTGGTCTCGATGAAGTCCTCGACGTCCGGGTGGTCCACGTCCAGGACGACCATCTTGGCGGCGCGACGGGTGGCGCCACCGGACTTGATGGTGCCGGCGGAGGCGTCGGCGCCACGCATGAAGGAGACGGGGCCGGAGGCGTTGCCGCCGGAGGAGAGGAGCTCCTTGGAGGAGCGGATGCGGGAGAGGTTCAGGCCGGCGCCGGAGCCGCCCTTGAAGATCATGCCCTCTTCCTTGTACCAGTCGAGGATCGACTCCATGGAGTCGTCGACGGCCAGGATGAAGCAGGCGGAGACCTGCTGGGGCTGCGGGGTGCCGACGTTGAACCAGACGGGGCTGTTGAAGCTGAAGATCTGGTGCAGGAGGGCGTACGCCAGCTCGTGCTCGAAGATCTCGGCGTCGGCGGGCGAGGCGAAGTACTTGTGGTCCTCGCCGGCCTTCGTGTACGTCTTCACGATGCGGTCGATCAGCTGCTTGAGGCCGGTCTCGCGCTGCGGGGTGCCGACGGCACCCCGGAAGTACTTGCTGGTGACGATGTTGACCGCGTTCACCGACCAGAAGTCGGGGAACTCGACGCCACGCTGCTCGAAGTTGATCGAGCCGTCGCGCCAGTTGGTCATGACGACGTCACGGCGCTCCCAGACCACCTCGTCGTACGGGTGCACGCCCGGGGTGGTGTGGATGCGCTCGATACGCAGGCCCTTGGTGGTCTTGGTGCCCTTGGCTCGGGAACCTCGTGCCGGACCGCTCGCCGTCTCTGTCATGCCGCCTCCCTGGTACGGGCAAAACGCCCAGAAATGCCACGTTGTTCCCGTGACACGGTGTTCTGTCTTGCTACTGCGGGCGTCCACGCGCTACCGCCCACAGCAGGTCTTCGTCCGCCGCCGCCCGGCCGTTCCCCGAACCTGAGGTCCGGGTTCGGCCCGTCGGTCAGTCGGCGGCGTGGGCGGGCTCGGGGACCTGTACGGTCCCTCCGCGCCCGCCGTCGTCTTTCCGGCTCCCCACGACATCCCCTGCGTCGTCCTCGCGGTCGTCGTCGTCCGCGGCGGGGTGTCCCGTCTGGCCCCTGAGTTCCACGATGGCGGCCTCGAAGTCCTCGAGCGAGTCGAACGCCCGGTAGACGGAGGCGAACCGCAGATAGGCGACGAGGTCGAGCTCCTGCAACGGACCGAGTATGGCCAGCCCCACGTCGTGGGTGGTCAACTCGGCGCTTCCGGTGGCCCGCACCGCCTCCTCGACCCGCTGGCCGAGCTGAGCGAGCGCGTCCTCGGTGACCGGCCGCCCCTGGCATGCCTTGCGCACGCCGTTGATGACCTTGGTACGGCTGAAGGGCTCCGTGACTCCGGACCGCTTCACCACCATGAGCGAGCACGTCTCCACGGTCGTGAAACGACGGGAGCAGTCAGGGCACTGGCGGCGCCTGCGGATCGACGTGCCGTCATCCGTCGTACGGCTGTCGACGACACGGCTGTCGGGGTGCCTGCAGAAGGGGCAGTGCATGAACTCCAACCCTCCTCACAGCAGACTCATTGGCCTCGCCGGACCTCATGGGCCCCTCGAAGCAGCCCCAAGCATAGGGGATCCGCGAGCACCCGAAGACACCGGGGACCACAACTTCTGGGCTGCTGATGCAATCCAACCACTACATGTGGGGCTTGGCCCATACATCCAGGCCGTATCGCGTGTCGCACCGACCGCGCTCACCGCACGCGATCCCGCCGTCACGCCGAGCACCCGAAATCCACCCGCGCACGCGCGCGTACAGCCGTATCGCCCCGGCACTTACGGCGATACCGTGGGCGCCGCGGGGAGGAGAAGTGGGACTCTCGCACAGAGTGGGGCCGGTCCCCGGCCGACGGGAGGCCGGATGGCAGACTGGGCCACGCCTCACCAGGTCATCGGCCTCGGCGGTGAAGGGTACAACGATCAGCCCTTTATCCACCCGGGACCGCGTTAGCCATACACCCAGACACATGATCAAGTCAGGCTATCCACGCTTTTTCACTCGAACGTGTGTTTGGCGCAACCTTTCGAAAGCAACTACCGTTGTCCAGCAGGGAGACAACCGAGAGGGGCCGACGTGACCACCACCGCAGACAGTGCCACCATCACTGCCCAGGACCGCTCCCAGGGCCGACTCGAGCCGGTGCATGCGATGAACGAAGCCATGAATCCCGAGGTGCACAAGCGCTCGCTGCCGGGCCGACCTCCAGGCATCCGCGCGGACAGCTCGGGACTCACGGACCGGCAGCGCCGAGTGATCGAAGTCATCAGGGACTCCGTGCAACGGCGCGGTTATCCGCCGTCGATGCGGGAGATCGGTCAGGCGGTCGGCCTGTCCAGCACCTCTTCGGTCGCACACCAGTTGATGGCGCTGGAACGCAAGGGCTTCCTGCGCCGCGACCCGCACCGCCCGCGCGCGTACGAGGTGCGCGGCTCCGACCAGGCCTCCTCCGTGCAGGCCACGGACACCGCCGGCAAGCCCGCCGCTTCGTACGTTCCGCTGGTCGGCCGGATTGCCGCCGGTGGCCCGATCCTCGCCGAGGAGTCCGTCGAGGACGTCTTCCCGCTCCCGCGGCAACTGGTCGGCGACGGTGAGCTGTTCGTGCTGAAGGTCGTCGGCGACTCGATGATCGAGGCCGCGATCTGCGACGGCGACTGGGTCACCGTCCGCCGCCAGCCCGTCGCCGAGAACGGCGACATCGTGGCCGCGATGCTCGACGGCGAGGCCACCGTCAAGCGCTTCAAGCGCGAGGACGGCCATGTGTGGCTGCTCCCGCACAACGCGGCGTACGAGCCGATTCCCGGCGACGACGCGACCATCCTCGGCAAGGTGGTGGCCGTACTCCGCCGCGTCTGAACACGGCGGCGGGCGGGCTTCCCCCGTCCACCCCCCTGTGACTGGGCCCCGGGATCCCTGCGCCGGTTCCGGGGCCCTGTGTTGTACCCAAGGTGTGCAGTGAAGGCGGGGGCCGTCCCGGTTCGTTCAGGGACGGCCCCCGCCTTCGCTGCACCCGCGCTTTCACTACGTTCCTGCTGTCACTCTGCTTCTGCCTGCTTGGCCACCGCGTCGATCGCCGCGAGCGACCTGCGGACCTGGTTGCGGTCCGTGGTGTACCAGAAGTCCGGCAGGGACGCCTTCAGGTAGCTCCCGTAACGGGCCGTCGCCAGCCGCTGGTCCAGTACGGCGACCACGCCGCGGTCCCCCGACGCCCTTACGAGACGCCCCGCGCCCTGTGCCATGAGGAGCGCCGCGTGTGTGGCGGCGACGGCCATGAAGCCGTTGCCGCCGGCGTCCTCCACCGCCTTCTGGCGGGCGCTCATCAGGGGGTCGTCCGGGCGCGGGAACGGGATCTTGTCCATGACGACCAGTTGGCAACTGGCACCGGGGACGTCGACCCCCTGCCAGAGCGACAGCGTGCCGAACAGGCACGTCTTCGGGTCCGCCGAGAAGTTCTTGATCAGCTCGCCGAGGGTCTCCTCGCCCTGGAGGAGGATCGGGAACTGGGGGATGCGGGTTCGCAGTTCCTCGGCGGCGAGCTGTGCCGCCCGCATGGAGGAGAAGAGGCCGAGGGTGCGTCCGCCGGCCGACTGGATCAGTTCGGTCAGTTCGTCCAGCATGTCGCCGCGGTCGCCGTCCCGCGCGGGGCGTGACAAGTGTTTGGCGACGTACAGGATGCCCTGTTTGGGGTAGTCGAAGGGCGAGCCGACGTCGAGGCCCTTCCACTGCGGGACGTCCTCGCCCTGCGTGCCCTCCGGGGCGAGGCCCATCGAGGCGCCCACGCCGTTGAAGTCCCCGCCCAGCTTCAGGGTGGCCGAGGCCAGGGTCACGGAGCGGTCCGCGAAGAGCTTCTCCCGCAACAGGCCCGACACGGACATGGGGGCGACGCGCAGGGAGGCGCCGAAGCGGTCGTGCCGCTCGTACCAGACGACGTCCCACTCGGAGCCGTTCGTGATCCGCTCCGCCACGTCGTGCACGGTCTCCACGGAGGCGAGGGCCTGCTTGCGGACCGCGTCCTCGTCCTGGACGGACTTGTCGCGGGTCGCGCCGATGCCGGAGATGACCGTCCGGGCGGCGTCGCGCAGGGCCATGAGGGCGTAGCCGAGGTCCTCGGGGATCTCCTCCAGGCGGCCGGGCAGGGCCAGCTCCATGAGCCGCTCGAAGCCCTCGGCGGCGGTCTGCAACTGGTCCGCCGCCTTTTCGTTGACCAGCTTCGCCGACCGGCGCACGGCCCTGTTGACCTGACCGGGAGTGAGCTCGCCGGTGGCGACACCGGTGACCCGCGAGACCAGCTCGTGCGCCTCGTCGACGATCAGCACCTCGTGCTGCGGGAGGACCGGGGCGCCCTCGATGGCGTCGATGGCGAGCAGGGCGTGGTTGGTGACGACGACCTCGGCCAGTTTGGCGCGCTCACGAGCCATCTCCGCGAAGCACTCCGCCCCGTAGGCGCACTTGGTGGCGCCCAGACACTCCCGGGAGGACACCGACACCTGGGCCCAGGCCCGGTCGGACACGCCGGGCGTGAGGTCGTCGCGGTCACCGGACTCGGTCTCGTCCGACCAGTCCCGCAGCCGCAGCAGGTCCTGGCCGAGCTTGCTGGTGGGTGCGGCCGCCTCGAACTGGTCGAAGAGGCCCTCCTCCTCGTCCTGCGGGACGCCCTCGTGCAGGCGGTGCAGGCACAGGTAGTTCGACCTGCCCTTGAGCATCGCGAACTCCGGGCGCCGGCGCAGCAGCGGATGCAGCGCGTCGACAGTACGCGGCAGGTCGCGCTCCACGAGCTGGCGTTGCAGGGCCAGCGTGGCGGTCGCCACCACGACGCGTTCGCCGTGCGCGAGCGCGGGCACGAGGTAGCCGAGCGACTTACCGGTGCCGGTGCCGGCCTGGACCAGCAGGTGGGAGCCTTCGTCGATCGCCTCGGCGACGGCTTCGGCCATGGTCACCTGGCCGGGGCGCTCCGTGCCGCCGACGGCGGTGACGGCAGCGTGCAGGAGTTCAGGGAGTGAGGGCTTCGTCATAGCGCGACCACCCTACGGCGCGGCACTGACAAACGGGTGGTCGAGGCGGACGGGAGAGAAGGGATCAAGACGGTGGGTTTCTCGGAGGGGGCGAAAGAGGGGGGCGTCAGCGGGAACCGGACGAGCGCGCGCGACGTTCCAGAAGTGACGGCGTGATTACAGAGCGTCACAAAAGATTGCGCAGGGGCCGGTCCCGGACCATGAGAGCCGCCCGCTTGGTGGGCAGGTCGACCTCGGCGAAGAACCGGAACCCAGCGCTCAGGAAGGTGGCGATGGACGGAATGTTGCGAAGGTCGGGTTCGGCGACGACGCGGGCACACGCAGGTCTCCTGTCGAGGACAAGGTCGGCGACGGCTCTCAGCAGAAGGCTGCCGAGTCCTCGCCCACGGTCGGCGCCACCGCCGATGAGCAGGTGGATCCCGGTGTCGTGCGGCCGGGCCGGATAGTGCCGCGCCAGTGGGTCGAGGTCGGCCCGGTAGATCTCCCAGTAGCTCATGGGCCGCCCCTCCAGCACGCCGAGGCACGGGACGCTGTGCCCGTCGTCGGCGAGTTGACGGCGCAGGTGCCGCCCGGTCACAGGTTCGGGCCCGGCCAGCTCCCAGAACGCCGCGACAGCGGGGTCGTTCATCCACCGGCCGACGAGGGAGAGGTCCCGCTCGATCCTGACGGGGACGAGGCGGAACACGCCCACGGGGGTGGCGGTGGGCCCCCAGTCGCCGATGCCGAGGGCAGGGGCCGGACGGGGGGCGGCGTCGGTCTCGACGGCATGCACGGCGGGCTCCTCTCGGACGGCTCAGGAACGCAGGGGGTTGGCGATGGTCACGTAGACGGACTGGGTGTCCACCGGGCCGACGAGTTCGTCGAGGCCGTGCATCCGGGTGAGCAGGTTGGCCTTGCAGCGCAGGGAGGGCGAGTCGAGGAGACGGGAGGGCAGCGAACTGCGCATACGGGCGGGTCCGGAGGCGGCGTCGGCGAGGAAGCGCCGGAAGGCGGCGAGCAGCAGGCGTTCGTCGGCGAGCCGTTGGGAGCCGAACGCGCCGATGAGTCCGAGCACGTTGTTGATCCCCAGGTAGTAGGCGAAGCGCTCGTCGGTGACCTCGTCGGCGACGAAGGTGTCGCTGCGCTCGCCGATACCAGGCAGTCGGGCTTCGAGGTCCGCGCGGCTGGACTCGCGGAAGTAGTAGCCCTGGTTGTCGCGGTAGCGGCCGCCCATGGGCCAGCCGTCGGGGTCCAGCAGGAGGAGCGTGTTCTGCTGGTGCGCCTCCAGGGCGATGCCCGCCTCACCGTCGAGCCACAGGACGGGCCGGACGACCTGCTCCAGATACCGCAGGAACCACTCGGCGGCGACCGCCCCGGGCCGGCGACCGGTCCGTACGGAGAGGCGCCTGACGATCGAGGCCAGCCGGGAGCGGTGGGCGGTACGCGAGTCGGGCCGAGGGGCGACGAGGCCGGCGATGCAGGAGACGTCGTCCGCCGGGGCGAACGGGTTGTGGCGGATCACCACGTCGAGGCCCGTCAGCGGGAGGCCGTCCGCTGCGTCGACCGCGAGCCAGGCCGGATCCCGGACGATGTCGAAGCCCGGGTGGGCCGCCCGCCACCGCTCGGACAGGCCGGCGCGCAGCAGGCGGTGCACCTCGACCCCGCGATGGAGCTCCTTGCGGAGGTTGTCGCGACGGGAGTTGGTGATGCGCAGGCCGAGCGAGAGCTTGAGCATCGCCGGGGCGCCGGACTGGTGGACGGTGCGTACGGAGGAGGTGGGACACCAGGGCGAGCCGTGTGCGCCGAGGTCGCGGAGCAGCCCGGCGTCGAGCAGGGCCGCAACGTCGGGGCGGTGCCGGGCCTCGCTCAGTTGCCAGGGGTGCAACGGCAGGGCGGCGTAGCCGTCGGGCAGTCGCAGGTCGGGGCCGGCGAGTGCGGCGGTCAGCCGCTCGGCGGGGACGGTACGGCCGCTCTCGGTCCAGGCGGAGTCAGTGGCGAGCAGGGAAGGAGCGACAGCCAGCCAGTGGAGGGGGAAGGACCCACGCAACTCGGGTGAGTAGAGCCGTGCTTCAGCGTCCGAGAGACCTTCGCGGCTCTTCGGGGTGGGGTGCAGCGGGTGTCCGAGCAGCAGTGCCTGTTCGGCCGACAGGAACAGGTCCAGGTCGGGTCCGTCGGCCGGGCGTTCGCGGCGCTCGGCGATGAAGTCGGCGGTACGGCGGACCGAGTCGGCGACGCGTGCCACCAGGTCGATGCCGTCGCCGTTCACGGGGGCGGGGCCCGGTTCGGCGGTCGCGGTCGGGCCGGTGGTGACGGCCGTCCCGTTGGTGCCGGTGGTGACGGTGGTGCCGGTGGTGCCGGTGGTGCCGGTGGTGACGGTGCTGCCGTGTGTGGTGGCCGGGGGTGCCTCGCGGGCCAGCAGGGCCGCGACCGTGACGGCGTCCGCGGGTGGGGCTTGCTCGGGAGCGCCGGCCAGGCGCGGGAGGCCGAAGCGATGGCAGCCCGTCGGGGACCAGTAGTGGACGGGGGTGAGCAGGGCGGTGCCGCTGGCGGGCAGCGGCACGTGGAGGGTGCCGTCGCCGGGGGCGGGCAGGTTCGCCTCGCGTACCCAGCAGCGCAGCAGGTTCTCCACGGCCGCGGCCTGGGCCGCCGTGTATGGATCGGGATGGTCCAGGAGATCGGCGGCAGCGGAGTGGTGCGGCGGTTCGGCTTGGGGGGCGTGGGAGGCGTGGGGGGCCTCGCCCTGCTGTCGGGGGACCGGGACCGAAGGCGTGGCGGCGTCGGAGTCGGCGGGCTGAGGGGAGGTGGTCAAGGTCGTTCCTCGTGACGTGGTGGGGCCGGCCGCGAGCAGGCAGTGGCACGGGTTCGGCAGCGGTCGCCCGGGCTACCCCGCCCGGTCAGCGGGGTCACCCTGGCGCGGGACCGGCCCAGGCGGCCGACGGGTTCGGTCCGGCCGGTTCGACCGGGCGTGGTCCCCGCGACCCGTACCGCCGCCCGTACCGCCGCCCGTACCGCTGACCTGGGCGCGGGACACCGCCGCCAGCGCGTCCGCCAGTCGGTCGAGTACCGCGGCGGCCTGCTCGTCGGTGATGGTCAAGGGGGGAAGCAGCCGTACGACGCTGGCGTGGCGCCCGCCGAGTTCGACGATCAGGCCGCGCCGCAGGCACTCCCGCTGGACGGCGGCGGCCAGCGCGGGGGCGGCAGGGAAGGGGCCGTGCGCAGGTGTCGAGCGCGGTGTCGCGCGGGGCGTGGCGACATCGGCATCGCCGCCAGCACTACCGCCAGCTCCAGCCTCCGCACCAGCACCGTCGGTGAACGCGTCGAACCCGTCACCGGCTTGAGCGGCGACCAGCGGAGCGTCGTTCTCACCGTGCCCGATCCCACCGTGCCCGATCCCCGCGTGCCCGATCTCCCCGTGCCCGCTTCCCCCTTCGGGGTCCACCAGCTCGACCCCGATCATCAGCCCGCGCCCCCGCACGTCGCCCATGCAGGGGAAGTCCTGGGCGAGGCTGCGGAGTCGGCCCAGCATGCGGGCGCCCAGCGTGGCCGCGCGTTCGGCGAGGCCGTTCTCGCGGACGTAGGCGAGGGTGGCCGTGCCGGCGGCCATGGCGAGTTGGTTGCCGCGGAACGTGCCCGCGTGGGCGCCGGGTTCCCAGACGTCGAGGTCGTCGCGGTAGACGACGACGGCGAGCGGCAGGCTGCCCCCGATGGCCTTGGACAGGACCATCACGTCAGGGGTGACCCCACTGTGCTCCACCGCCCAGAAGGCACCGGTGCGGCCGACGCCCGTCTGGACCTCGTCGGCGATCAGCGGGATCGAGCGGTCGGCCGTGATCTGCCGCATACGGCGCATCCAGGCGTCCGGCGCGGGGATGACACCGCCCTCGCCCTGGACGGGTTCGAGGATCATCCCGGCGGGCCGGCGTACGCCCGACTTGGGATCGTCGAGGACGGACTCGGTCCAGCGGGCGGCGAGTTCGGCGCCGCGTTCGCCGCCGACGCCGAACGGACAGCGGTAGTCCTGCGGATAGGGCAGGCGGGCCACCCGTACGTCGAAGGCGCCGCCGGACGCTTCGAGGGAGCCGGCCGTCATCCCGTGGTAGGCGCCGGTGAAGGCCAGGACGCCGGTGCGGCCGGTGGCGGCGCGGACCAGTTTGAGGGCGGCCTCCACGGCGTCCGTGCCGGCCGGTCCGCAGAACTGCACGCGTGCGTGGTCGGCGAGACCGGGCGGCAGGGTGCGGAACAGTTCGGTGATGAAGGCGTCCTTGACGGGGGTGGCGAGATCGAGGACGTGCAGCGGCGCGCCCGAGTCGAGGACCTTGCGGATGGCCTCCAGCACGACGGGGTGGTTGTGGCCGAGCGCGAGGGTGCCGGCGCCCGAGAGGCAGTCGAGGTAGCGGCGGCCGTCCGCGCCCTCGATGGTCAGCCCGCGTGCCCGTACCGGCACGATCGGGAGGGCACGCGCGTATGTGCGCGCCGCCGACTCGCGTGCCGACTGACGCCGCAGGATGCCCTCGTGCGCCGGTCGCTCGCCCGGCGACTTCAGAACGGCAGCGGTTCCTGCGGGGGAAGTTCCGGTGGCACGCCCCGAGGGGGTCTCCTCGGGCACTGGTTCGGTCACGGCCACGGCTCCCCGTCCTCCCGCAGTTCAGGAGTCCGGGCGCGGACAGCGGACTCCCCACCGCTACCAACCCCGGGCGGTCTTCCTGGTTACGGGTTGCCTCAAGATCGTTGCTGTGACCGAACAGTTGCCGTTCCGCCAGAAGTCCCCCACGGCGACGGCATATCGTGTGGTGGCATCGCACCAGGCCGTGAGACCCGCTTGAACTCGCCATGAGAGCACGATGAGTTCCGCTCCGGGGGAACGGCCGGTGTTTCACGTTCGTTCACAGCAGGGGGAGTTCAGACCATGCGATCCACACGGCCGTCGTTCACCGCTCGTCGGGGGAGGAACGCGCGCCGCAGAAACGCCCCCGTGCTGGGCGCCGTGGCCCTCGCCTCGGTGCTCGCCCTCACCGCGACCGCCTGCGATTCGGGCGACACCAACGCGGACAGCAAGGCCAGCGCGTCGGCGTCGGCCGCCGGCGACGGAAAGATCACCATCCCGGACGACATCAAGGAACAGCTCAAAGAGCACGGCATCGACCTCGACAAGTGGAAGAACGGCGCCTGGAAGAACTGGGACAAGGACGACTGGCTGCGCGAGGCGCAGGACTACGTCAACCCGATCATCAAGGGGCTGTGGGACCCGGAGCGGATGCGGCAGGCCGAGGACCCGGACCGGGGCGTAGACGACAGCGACCTCTCCGGTGACCAGGGTGTGACCGACCCGACGCCGGAGGCGGTGGACGCGAAGGCCGTGCCGACGAAGTACCACGCCAACGCCCCCGAGGCGGGCAAGGTGTTCTTCGACTCCCCCGAGGGCACGATGGTCTGCTCGGCGACGGTCGTTCAGGACCCGGCCCACCCCGGCAAGTCCAACCTGGTGTGGACGGCGGGCCACTGCGTGCACGCCGGCAAGGGCGGCGGCTGGTACCGCAACATCGCGTTCGTGCCGTCGTACAACGACCAGGGACTGTCGGCCGAACAGTTGCAGACGGCCACCAAGGAGCAGGCCGCTCCGTACGGGGTCTGGTGGGGCGACTGGACGAAGACCTCGGACCAGTGGATCGCGCAGGGCGGACAGACCGGCGGCGACGGCGCCTCGTACGACTACGCCGTCATCCATGTGACGCCGGAGGAGGGCGGTTCCGGCAAGTCCCTTGAGGAGACGGTCGGTTCGGCACTGCCGGTGGACTTCAAGGCCCCTGCCGTGCCGAAGGTCAGCAGCATCACCGCGACCGGTTACCCGGCGGCGGCGCCGTACGACGGGCAGAAGCTCTACCAGTGCCAGGACAAGCCGGGGCGGTTCTCGCTCGACTCGGCGGATCCGACGATGTACCGCATCGGCTGCACGATGACCGGCGGTTCGTCGGGCGGCGGCTGGGTCGCGGCCGGGTCGGACGGAAAGCCCGCGCTGGTGTCCAACACCTCGATCGGCCCGGTGGACTCGGGGTGGCTCGCGGGTCCGCGACTGGGTGATGTGGCCAAGGGTGTGTACGACTCGGTGAGCGACAAGTTCGCCGGTCAGTAGCCGGATCGGCGGTGGGGTGCCTGACGGGAACCTCACCGTCCCACCGCCGTTCGTCCCGAATTCCCCGGGCAAAGTGGGGTGTTGCCTGCGGGTGGTCGTGGTGCCGACTCGACACCCCCCTGACAGTCGCATGACATGACGGCCGGACGGTCATGCCTCTTCCCATGCTGCGACGATCCACGACCTCGGCAAGAGCGAGGCGCAGCTCGGCGACGCCACAGCGGCGGAGATCTCCCCCTACGGCAAGTCGTGGGCGGACTGGGCGTCGACCTCGGACGAGTGGATCGCGGGCGGCGCGGAGACGGGCGGCGCGGGTGCCGCCTACGACTACGCCGTCCTGCATGTGACGCTGGAACAGGGCTCCAAGTCGCTGGAGGAGACGGTCGGCGCGGCGCTGGACGTGGACTTCTCCGCGCCGTCCGCGACCGAGGTCGCCTCGATGGGCGCCTGGGGCTGCCCGGCGGCCCCGCCCTGCAACGGGCTGAGGATGTTCAAGTGCCTCGACCGGCCCGGGCGGCTCTCGCTGAACACCTCGCTGCCGGCGATGTACCGCATCGGCTGCACGATGACCGGCGGTTCCTCCGGCGGCGGCTGGTTCCGGGTGCTGGACGGCAGGACCAAGCCGGTCTCCAACACCTCGATCGGCCCGGCCGACGACACCTGGCTGGCGGGCCCGCAGCTCGGCCAGGAGGCCGAGATTCTGTACCAGAACATGAGCAGGACCTACGGCGGCGGGTGAGCCGTACACGCCGAAGGCCCGCCCCCTGCGGACCAGGCAGGGAGCGGGCCTTCGGGCGTTCAGCCGTCAGAGGGCCGCGACGGCTCAGGCGGCCGGCGCCGGTACGTACGGGGCGAGGTCTGCCGCCAGTTCCTCGTGTACCCGCGCCTTGAGCAGGGTGCCCTCCGGGGTGTGCTCCTCGGAGATCACCTCGCCGTCGGAGTGGGCACGGGCGACCAGCTTGCCGTGGGTGTACGGCACGAGCGCCTCGATCTCGACCGACGGCCGCGGCAGCTCGTCGTCGATCAGCGCGAGCAGTTCGGCGATGCCCAGGCCGGTGCGGGCCGAGACCGCGATGGAACGCGTCTCGATCCGCATGAGCCGCTGGAGTGTCAGCGGGTCGGCCGCGTCCGCCTTGTTGATCACGACGATCTCGGGCACGCCGGTGGCGCCGACGTCCCGGATCACCTCGCGCACGGCGGCCAACTGCTCCTCCGGGTTCGGGTGCGAGCCGTCCACCACGTGCAGGATCAGGTCGGACTCGCCGACCTCCTCCATGGTGGAGCGGAACGCCTCGACCAGGTGGTGCGGCAGGTGCCGGACGAAACCGACCGTGTCCGCCAGCGTGTACAGGCGGCCGCTGGGCGTCTCCGCCCGGCGCACGGTCGGGTCCAGGGTCGCGAACAGGGAGTTCTCGACCAGGACGCCCGCGCCCGTGAGGCGGTTGAGCAGGGACGACTTGCCGGCGTTGGTGTAGCCCGCGATGGCGACGGACGGCACCTTGTGGCGCTTGCGTTCCTGGCGCTTGATCTCGCGGCCGGTCTTCATGTCCGCGATCTCCCGGCGCATCTTCGCCATCTTCTCGCGGATCCGCCGCCGGTCCGTCTCGATCTTGGTCTCACCGGGACCACGGGTGGCGAGGCCGCCGCCCTTGCCGCCGCCCATCTGACGGGACAGCGACTGACCCCAGCCGCGCAGCCTCGGCAGCATGTACTGCATCTGCGCGAGCGCGACCTGCGCCTTGCCCTCCCGGGACTTGGCGTGCTGGGCGAAGATGTCGAGGATCAGGGCCGTCCGGTCGATGACCTTGACCTTGACGACGTCCTCGAGGTGGATCAGCTGGCCCGGGCTGAGCTCACCGTCGCAGATGACGGTGTCCGCGCCCGTCTCGAGGACGATGTCCCGCAGTTCTTCGGCCTTGCCGGAGCCGATGTAAGTGGCCGCGTCGGGCTTGTCGCGGCGCTGGATGACACCGTCGAGGACGAGCGCTCCCGCGGTCTCCGCGAGGGCGGCCAGCTCCGCGAGGGAGTTGTCGGCGTCCTGTGCGGTCCCCGTGGTCCAGACGCCGACGAGGACGACCCGCTCCAGACGGAGCTGGCGGTACTCGACCTCGGTGACGTCCTCCAGCTCGGTGGAGAGGCCCGCCACGCGGCGCAGTGCCGCGCGCTCGGAGCGGTCGAACTGGTCGCCGTCCCGCTCTCCGTCGATGTCGTGGCTCCAGGCGACGTCCTCTTCCATCAGGGCATCGGCCCGAAGACCTTCGGGGTAGGCGTGCGCAATGCGCTGGGCGTCCTGGGAAGGGGAAGAAGAGGAGGTCATTGGGTCCTTACGTCGTTGGGGATGCCGATTCGGCGGTCTTCGTCACATTCAACGTACGAGCGCCCCGGGAGATTCCCGGGTCCCGTGCCGCGCCGACCTCACGATGGTCGCACGGTACGGCCCGTCTCGTCATGGTCTTATTTCGCGACCGGCGCCGCCGACTTCCAGTCCGGGTGGCCGGGCATCGGCGGGGTCTTCTCGCCGTACAGCCAGTCCTTGAAGAACCGGGCGAGATCGTGTCCGGAGACGTCCTCGGCGAGGCGCTCGAAGTCGGCCGTGGTCGCCGTGGAGTCCCGGTGGTCGTGCACCCACGCCCGCTCCAGGTGCTCGAACGCGGGCCGGCCGATCTCCTGGCGCAGGGCATAGAGGACTAGGGCCGCGCCGTCGTAGACGTTGGGGCGGAAGATGCTGATCTTCTGGCCGGGCTGGGGCGCCTTGGGCAGCGCCGGCGGCCCGCCAGCGGCGCGCCAGCGGTCGGAGGCGCCGTACGCCGCCTTCATGCGCGCCTCAAGGGTGCGGCCCGCCTTCTCCTGCGCGTACAGCGCCTCGTACCAGGTGGCGTGTCCCTCGTTGAGCCACAGGTCGGACCAGGTGCGCGGGCTGACGCTGTCGCCGAACCACTGGTGCGACAGCTCGTGCACCATGATCGACTCGATGTACCAGGCGGGGTAGCCGGGCTCGGTGAACAGGTCTCTCTCGAAGAGAGAGAGGGTCTGCGTCTCGAGTTCGAACCCGGTGGAGGCCTCGGCCATGAGCACGCCGTACGTCTCGAACGGGTAGGGGCCGACCTTGCCCTCCATCCAGGCGATCTGGTCGGGGGTCTTCTTCAGCCACGGTTCGAGGAGTGCGCGGTCCTTGGTGGGGACGACGTCCCGTACGGGCAGTGCGTGCGGCCCGTTGCGGTGCACGACGGTGGACCGGCCGATGGACACCTGGGCGAGCTCGGTGGCCATGGGGTGCTGGGTGCGGTACGTCCAGGTGGTCGACCGGCCGACCCGGTCGACGCCGGCCGGCAGCCCGTTGGCGACGGCCGTGTAGTCGTTGGGCGCGGTGATCCGGATGGTGAACATCGCCTTGTCGGACGGATGGTCGTTGCACGGGAAGACCAGGTGCGCGGCGTCCGCCTGGTTGGCCATGGCGAGGCCGTCCTTGGTCCTGACCCAGCCGCCGTCCCGGTCGGCGGGGCTCACGGGGTCGCTGGTGTGCCGCACGGTGATCCGCATCCAGCTGCCCCGGGTCAGCGCGTCCTCCGGGGTGACCACCAGGTCGTCGCCGGCACTGGCGAACGCGGCGGGTTCGCCGTCGACCTCGACCGAGTCGACCTTGCCGTGGGCGAAGTCGAGGTTGATCCGGTCCAGGGCGGTCGTGGTCCAGGCGTCGATGGTGGTGACCGCCTGGAGGGGCTTGCCGTTGACGCCGGGATAGGTGAAGGACAGGTCGTAGGACGCGACGTCGTACCCGGGGTTGCCCAGCTCCGGGAAGAGGCGGTCGCCGACGCCGAGCGGGGCAACCGGGGCACTCGCGGCGACCAGGCAGACGGAGACGGCCGAGGCGAGCAGCGCGGACTTCAGCCGACGGGAGGTGCCGGGGCGGGAGGAAGGGGCTCGGGGCGTTCGGGCGCGGGGGGTGAGCAGCATGCACCACGGCTACCAGCGCGCACGGGTGCCGCGTGGGCGACGCGCGCCCGGCCCACCCGAACGAGTTGCTCACGCGCGCGTGGGCAGACGCTCGGGAGCGCGAACCGGCGCGCAACTCACGCCCGCGCGCGTGGGGATGACCCGTGCCGCCGTCCCCTTGGCCCTGTGGCCGATGCCCTACGTCGTCCCTGAGGAGGACGAGGCGTGGTGCTGCGCGCGGTCCACGTCGTACACCCCGGGCACGTTCCGCATGGCGCGGATGAGGGTGGGCAGGTGGGCCGCGTCCGGGAGTTGGACGGTGTACGTGTGGCGTACGCGCTGCTGGGTCGGGGGCTCGACGGTCGCGGAGACGATCTCGGCGCCCTCCAGGGCCATGGCCTCGGTGAGGTCCGCGAGGAGGTGGGGGCGGCCGAACGATTCGGCGACCAGGGTGACCCGGCATCCGGTGGTGTCGCCCCAGCGCACGTCGACCTCGTCGCGCCCCGCGTTCGCCATGCGCGCCACGGCGGCGCACTCCGCGCGGTGCACGGTCACCACTCCCCCGCGCACGGCGAAACCGGTGACCTCGTCGAGCGGTACGGGCGTACAGCACCCGGCGAGCCGGACGCTCGCGTCGGGCCGGTCGACGACGGTGATCGCGGCGCCGGGCCGCGCGGCGGGCGCGTCGGTGGTGGCCGCGTCGGCCGCGGTCCGTGCGGGGGCGGCCCCGGAGCCCTCTTCCGGTACGGGGCTCCCTTCCGGTGCGGAGCCCTCTTCCGGTACGGAGTGCTCGGCCGGGGCCGGGTGCGTCGCCAGCCACCGTTGGATGGCGATCCGGGCGGCGGGGGTGTGGGCGTGCTCCAGCCACTCCCTGGACGGCTCCGAGGCGGGGTCCTGCCCCATGAGGAGCTGGACGGTGTCGCCGTCCCTCAGAACGGTGCTGAGGGTCGCCAGGCGGCCGTTCACGCGGGCGCCGATGCAGGCGTGGGCGTCCTCGCCGTACTGCTCGTACGCGGCGTCGACACAGGTCGCCCCGTCGGGCAGGCCGAGCGTGCCGCCGTCGGGGCGGAAGACGGTGATCTCGCGGTCCTGGGCGAGGTCCTCGCGCAGGGTGGACCAGAAGGTGTCGGGATCGGGTGCGGCCTCCTGCCAGTCGAGGAGGCGGGAGAGCCAGCCGGGCCGGGTGGGGTCGACGCGTTCCCCGTCGGCGGGGGCTCCCTCGCGGGTCTGCTCCTCGGCCGGAGCCGTGTAGGGATTGCCGAGCGCGACGACACCGGCCTCGGCGACCTTGTGCATCTGGTGCGTACGGATGAGGACTTCGGCGACCTGGCCGTCCTCGCGGGCTACCGCGGTGTGCAGCGACTGGTACAGGTTGAACTTCGGGACGGCGATGAAGTCCTTGAACTCCGAGACGACCGGCGTCATGCAGGTGTGCAGTTCACCCAGGACGGCATAGCAGTCTGCGTCCTCGTTCACCAGCACCAGCAGCCGGCCGAAGTCGGCGCCCCGCATACGGCCGCGTTTGCGGGACGCGCGGTGCACGGAGACGAAGTGGCGTGGCCGGATGAGGACTTCGGCCTGGATGCCGGCGTCGCGCAGGACCGTGCGCATCGCCTCGGAGAACTCGGCGAGGGGATCGTCCGCGCGGGAGGCGTTGTCGATGATCAGCTCGCGGGTGTGCTCGTACTCCTCGGGGTGCAGGATCGCGAAGACGAGATCTTCCAGCTCGGTCTTGAGGGCCTGTACGCCGAGGCGTTCGGCGAGCGGGATGAGGATCTCCCGGGTCACCTTGGCGATGCGCTCCTGCTTCTCGGGGCGCATCACGCCCAGGGTGCGCATGTTGTGCAGCCGGTCGGCGAGTTTGATCGACATGACGCGGACGTCGCTGCCGGTGGCGACGAGCATCTTGCGGAAGGTCTCGGGCTCGGCGGCCGCGCCGTAGTCGACCTTCTCCAACTTCGTGACGCCGTCGACCAGATAGCGCACCTCGGCGCCGAACTGCTCGCCGACCTGATCGAGCGTCACCTCGGTGTCCTCGACGGTGTCGTGGAGCAGAGAGGCCGTCAAGGTCGTTGTCTCCGCGCCGAGTTCGGCGAGGATCAGGGTCACGGCGAGCGGGTGGGTGATGTAGGGCTCGCCGCTCTTGCGCATCTGGCCGCGGTGCGAGGACTCGGCCAGCACGTAGGCGCGGTGCAGCGGTTCCAGGTCGGCGTCGGGGTGGTGGGCGCGGTGGGCCTCGACCACATGGCCGATCGCGTCGGGCAGCCGGCCGCGGGAGGCGGGGCCCAGCAGAGCGGCCCGGCCCAGGCGGCGCAGATCGATCCGGGGACGGCTGCGCCTGCGGGGCGCTGCAGGCACTACCGGGCCTGGGGTCGCAGGGTTCGTGGCCTCCGCACTCATGGGCACCTCCGGCTGCGTGGACCGGCGGACGGGGTGTCCCAGGGCGGACACGGCTCAGGGGACTGGTGATCGGTCCCCCGTCCGGGCCGGTGCTTGATGCTACCGAGCCCATCACGCGCGACCGACCGCCTCTCGCCGAGCGTGAAACGGATCACCCATTCGAGCGACAGACGGGAGGTTTACGGTTTTGAGCCGCCAGAGCTGAAGCCGGTCGCGCATTCGATCCCACCACCGGCCCCCGGGGCATGCTCGCCTGCACCTGCGGGCCGTTCCGACCTCCGATGCCAAGCCTCGACGGAATCAGCGGGCGGCGGTTTCCAGCCACTCGGGATCGATCTCTCCTGTGGCGACGATCACTGCGGGCCCGGTCATCTCGATCTCGCCGTCGGGCCGCTCGGTGATCAGCAGGCGTCCGCCGGGGAGGTCGACGGTGTACGTGGCCGGCGTCCCGGTGACCGCCGGGTCGATGCCGTCCCGGCGCGCGGCCGCCACGGCGACGGCGCACGCGCCCGTGCCGCACGAGCGGGTCTCGCCGGACCCGCGCTCGTGCACGCGCAGGGCGACGTGCCGGGGGCCGCGGTCCACGACGAACTCGACGTTGACCCCGTCCGGGTAGGCGGCTGCGGGGCTGAAGGGCGGCGGGGCGAACAGGTCGCCCGCGTGGGCGAGGTCGTCCACGAAGGCGACGGCGTGCGGGTTGCCCATGTTGACGTTCCGCGCGGGCCAGCTGCGCTCACCGACGCGCACCGTGACGTCCCCTTCGGGGAGGCGGGCCTTGCCCATGCCGACGGTGACGTCCCCGTCCTTGGCGATGTGCACGCTCTTGACGCCCCCGCGCGTGGCGACGGCGAGGTCCCCCTCGGTGATGAGCCCGGCCCGCTGGAGGTAGCGGGCGAAGACGCGGACGCCGTTGCCGCACATCTCGGCGACGGAGCCGTCACCGTTGCGGTAGTCCATGAACCACTCCGCCTCGGCCGCCATGCCCTTCGCCTCGGGGTGCGCGGCGGACCGCACGACGTGCAGCAGACCGTCACCGCCGATGCCCGCGCGACGGTCGCACAGGGCGGCGACGACGGCCGGGGGAAAGTCGATGGTGTTGTCGGGGTCCGGGACGATCACGAAGTCGTTCTCGGTGCCGTGCCCCTTGAGGAAGGCGATCCGCGTGCTCATTCCCCGATCGTACGGGGTGGGCGCGCGGGGCGGTCAGCGCAGCCGGGCGACCCGCCAGACGGCCAGGGCCACCACCGCCGCGACCATCACGAGGTAGGCGAGGGCGACCCGCCAGTCGGGTCGGCGCCCGGAGCCGCGCTCGGGCAGGCCGGGCCACGTGTAACCGACGCGGCGGGCGGCCGTCATTCCCCAGCCGGCCGCGCAGAAGCAGATCAGCAGGCCGAGCATGGCGATCATGGCCCCGCTGTCGCCGAAGTCGAAGGCGAGCGGGAAGGCGAACATCAGGGAGCCGAGCGCGGCGAGGCACACGGTGGGCGCGAGCTGCCAGATCCGCAGCCGGCGCTGCGGGCGCAGCTCGACCTCGACCTCGGGGCCGCCCGCGAACATCTCCTCGGGCTCGGGACCGTCGTCGGTCACGCCGCCCTGGGTGTCGTCCACGTCCGGGCCGTCGGGGCTCAGACGGCTCTCCTCGGGCTCCGGTTCACCACGCCCGGTGGTGCGGTGCTCCGTGCCTTGTGCGGTGTCGCGAGGGCCGGCCTCCATCGCCACGCGCCCTCCCAACTCGGACTCCACTTGCTCGATCGAAGCTCGATGATGGCACGGCACCGGAGAACCGGATGACGGCCTGGGCGTCCCGATGCCATGACGTGATCAGGCTGTGACCGGTCGTTCCACCAACGCCAGCGCGAGCTCCGGAAGTTCTCCGAGATCAGCCGCGGCCCCGCTCAACCAGTGCACCCGCGGATCGCGCCTGAACCACGAATCCTGACGGCGCGCGAAGCGCTTGGTGGCACGCACGGTCTCGGCGCGCGCCACGTCCTCGGTGCACTCGCCGGTCAGAGCCCTGAGGATCTGCTGGTAGCCGAGCGCGCGCGAAGCCGTACGCCCTTCGCGCAGGCCTTGCGCCTCCAGCGCGCGGACCTCGTCCACGAGCCCTGCGTCCCACATCCGGTCGACGCGGCGGGCGATGCGCTCGTCGAGTTCGGGGCGCGCCACGTCGACCCCGATCTGGACGGTGTCGTAGACGGAGTCGTGGCCGGGCAGGTTGGCGGTGAAGGGCTTGCCGGTGATCTCGATCACCTCGAGGGCCCGGACGATCCGGCGGCCGTTGCCGGGCAGGATCGCGTGCGCCGCCTCGGGGTCGGCGGCGGCCAGCCGGGCGTGCAGTGCGCCTGATCCGCGCAGCGTGAGCTCCTCCTCGAGCCGGGCGCGGACCTCGGGGTCGGTGCCGGGGAACTCCAGGTTGTCGACGGCGCCGCGGACGTACAGCCCGGAGCCGCCGACGAGAACCGGCCAGCGGCCCTCGGCGAGCAGGGCGTCGATCCGGGCGCGCGCCATCCTCTGGTACTCGGCCACGGAGGCGGTGACCGTGACGTCCCAGACGTCCAGGAGGTGGTGCGGGACGCCGCCGCGTTCCTCGGGCGTCAGTTTGGCGGTGCCGATGTCCATCCCTCGGTAGAGCTGCATGGAGTCGGCGTTGACGACCTCGCCGCCGAGCCGTTGGGCCAGGAAGACGCCCAGATCGGACTTTCCGGCCGCGGTCGGTCCGACGACGGCGATGACGCGGGGGGTGGGGGGTGGGCTGCTCACGGCACCAGTCTCGCAAACGTCGACCCCCACCCTCGAACGAGTTACGTGACGGTGCCGCTCCGACGTCGTTGCCCGTTGCGAGATTCCCGTCACCCTGCGCAGGGGCGGCGATCCCCGGTGGCGCAATCGGACGCACCGGCCGACGCGGGATTTCGCCCGCACGAGTACCGTATGGAGTGGATATGAGCGTTTTGGCGCGACTTTTCCGGAGGTCCAAGGTCACGGAGGAGCCGGCGACGGAGGAGACGACGATCGCCGCCGAGGCATCGGCCGGTACGCCGGAGGACGGCGCCGAGGTGGAACAGGTGGACCAGGCAGCGGAGGCCTCGCAGGAGGCGACCGAAGCCGGCGATGCCGCGCAGAAGGAGACGCGGAACGAGACGCGGAAGGCGACGGGGACGGCAACGGAGCCGGCCGCCGCCGACGGCGTCGAGATCCCCCGGCAGCAGTCCGCCGAGGAGGCCGCCGACAGCGACGCCGGCGAGAGCGCCCGCACGTAGGAACCCGCTCGAACCCGCGAGGAAGGTGCCCCATGGGTCTTTTGGACAATTTGAAGGCCAGACTCGCCCCGGCCAAGAGCAAGGTCTCGGACCTCGCGCATCAGCACGGGGACAAGGTCCACCACGGTCTCGACAAGGCCGCGAAGGTCGTCGACGAGAAGACCAAGGGCAAGTACAGCGACAAGATCCAGACGGGCACCGGTAAGGCCAAGGGCGCCATGGACAAGCTCGCGCACAAGGACGGCGACGAGCCCGCGGCGGGCGACGGCGACACGTTCACCCCGCCGAGCCCGCCCCCGCCGGCTTCCTGACCGCGCGTGGATCGGCGGACGGCCGCGGAGCCAAGACGCCCGCGACCGTCCGCCGTTCCGCGCCCCGCGGCCAAGGTCTCCGTCGCCCTCCGGCCAGGACCGCTACGACCAGGTCGCGACCACGTACCCCACGCCGTACGGCGCGTCCTCGTACAGCAGCGCGCCCGTCAGCCCGGCGTCCTCGGCGGCGCCCGCGAGCACCTGCCAGGGCGCCCGGCCCGAAGCCTTGAGTTCGTACGCCAGTCGCGCGTCCAGCGCCCTGAGAGCCGCCACGTCCGCCGTGCCGAGGGCCCGTGCGACCGCCGCGTCGAACGGTGCCGCGCGCTCGTCGAGATAGCCCGGCGCCTTCAGCGTCCGGCACGCACTGGCGTCGCCCATCACCAGCAGCGCCACCCGTCCCGCCGCCGCGCCGATCTCCTGTCCGGCCTCGCCGCAGCGCTCGGCCGTGAGCGGTTCCCCCACGCCGAGTCCCTCGACCGGGGCGGCCGACCACCCGGCCCGCTCCAGCAGCCAGGCGCCGACGGCGAGGGACGGCGGCAGTGCGCGGTCGGACGGCGCGTCCGCGCCGCCGCGGCCCAGCCGTACGGCGAGGTCCACTCCGAAGCCGTGGAACGCGCCCCGCGTGCCCTCCGGGTACGGGCCGCGCCCGGCCTGCCCGGCGGGCCCGACGACCACCAGCCGGTCCGGCCGGGCAGCCGTCAGCACGCCCAGCGCGGCGGAGCAGGCGGTACGCGCCGCGTCCAGCTCGGGAGCGGCGCCCGCGGCCACCTCCGGCACGAGAAGGGGCGGACAGGGGCAGACTGCGGCGGCGACAAGCATGACCGGCAGGGTAGCCCCGTACGAAATCCACGGGCACCCGCCCGGGCGTCGCGTCGGCCGTCAGGCTGTCGCTGCGCCGTGACGGCCGTCAGTCGCGGCCGCAGCCGCTGCCCGTGGCCACCGGGAGCGGTGCGGGCACGCCGATCTTGGGGAGGCCGAGCAGGACGCCGGCCGGCTTCGCCGCCTTCTCCGCGGTGCGCTTCTCCCAGGCGTCCCCCGCGCGCGTGCGGCGCACGTCCAGGGTGGGGCCCTCGGCGAGGAGGTGGTGCGGGGCGGCGTACGTCACCTCGACGGTCACGACGTCGCCGGGGCGCACCTCCTGGTCCGGCTTGGTGAAGTGCACCAGGCGGTTGTCGGGGGCGCGGCCGGAGAGGCGGTGGGTGGCGCCGTCCTTGCGGCCCTCGCCCTCGGCCACCATCAGCTCCAGGGTGCGGCCGACCTGCTTCTTGTTCTCCTCCCAGGAGATCTCCTCCTGAAGGGCGACGAGACGCTCGTAGCGCGCCTGCACGACCTCCTTGGGGATCTGGTCCTCCATGGTCGCGGCCGGGGTGCCGGGCCGCTTGGAGTACTGGAACGTGAACGCCTGCGCGAACCGGGCCTCGCGGACCGCGTGGAGGGTCTCCTCGAAGTCCTCCTCGGTCTCGCCGGGGAAGCCCACGATGATGTCGGTGGTGATCGCCGCGTGCGGGATGGCGGCCCGCACCTTCTCGATGATCCCGAGGTAGCGCTCCTGCCGGTACGACCGGCGCATCGCCTTCAGGACCGTGTCCGAGCCGGACTGGAGGGGCATGTGGAGCTGCGGCATCACGTTGGGCGTCTCGGCCATGGCGGCGATGACGTCGTCGGTGAAGTCGCGCGGGTGCGGGGAGGTGAAGCGGACGCGCTCCAGGCCCTCGATCGCGCCGCACGCGCGCAGCAGCTTGCCGAAGGCCTCGCGGTCGCCGATGTCGGAGCCGTAGGCGTTGACGTTCTGGCCGAGCAGCGTGATCTCGGAGACGCCCTCGCCGACCAGCGCCTCGATCTCGGCGAGGATGTCGCCGGTGCGGCGGTCCTTCTCCTTGCCGCGCAGGGCCGGGACGATGCAGAAGGTGCACGTGTTGTTGCAGCCGACGGAGATCGACACCCAGGCCGCGTAGGCGCTCTCGCGCCGCGTCGGCAGGGTGGAGGGGAACGCCTCGAGCGACTCGGCGATCTCGACCTGGGCCTCTTCCTGCACGCGCGCGCGTTCCAGCAGGACCGGGAGCTTGCCGATGTTGTGCGTGCCGAAGACGACGTCCACCCAGGGCGCCTTCTTCACGATGGTGTCGCGGTCCTTCTGCGCGAGGCAGCCGCCGACCGCGATCTGCATCCCGGGACGCTTCGTCTTCATCGGGGCAAGCCGGCCGAGGTTGCCGTAGAGCCGGTTGTCGGCGTTCTCACGGACCGCGCAGGTGTTGAAGACGACGACGTCCGCGTCGCCGTCCGCCCCTTCGGGGGCGCGCACGTACCCGGCCTCTTCGAGCAGCCCGGACAACCGCTCGGAGTCATGGACGTTCATCTGGCACCCGTAAGTGCGGATTTCGTAGCTCTTGGGGGTGTGAACGTCCACTGCGAGGCTCCGGTCGCTGCTGCTGGTCATGGCTCAAGGGTAGGCGCTCCCCGAAGCACGCCCGCCGCCGCTCCGCGCGCGAGGCCCGGCCGGCGCGCGCCGCCGGGCAGGTCCTCACGGGTCGATGAGGCCCGCGCGGATCGCGTAGCGGGTGAGTTCCAGACGGTCGCGCATGCCGAGTTTCCTCCCCGCCCCCGCGCCCAGGCCGCTGCCGTTGTCCCGGACGAGGAGTTCGACGCCGTCGGCTACCGGGCGCAGGCGGAGTTCGGCGCGGTCGGCGCCGGAGTGGCGGGCGGTGTTGGTGAGGGCTTCCTGGGCCACGCGGTAGAGCACGAGTTCCGTCTCCTCGGTCAGCGGGGCCAGGCCGACGCGCAGCACGACCGCGTTGACCGTCAGCAGCGCGGCCAGACCGGCCACCACGACGAGCACCTCGCCCGGCGGTATGGCCGTGGAGACGGTGACCGGGCCCAGCAGCAGCGCGGCCGCCACGATCAGGGCGACGGCGTCGAGGACGAAGATCCGCCAGAACAGCGACACGCGCGCGGCTCCTCCTCTGCCGACCCTTCCGACCCTTCCGGCGCTTCCGGCGCTTCCGGCACTTCCGGCACTTCCGGCACTTCCCCCTGCGACTCGTACCGCCGTGACCAGCCTCTCCGTCCGACGCCGACCCTGTCCATCCGTCACGACACCCATGTCGCCACCGTACGGGCGGATGGCAGCATGGCAGCTCCGGGCACCCGACCAGCAAGGGGAAGAAACGTGTCTGCTCCACGCCTCCGAACGACGCCGCTGCCAGGCATCGGAGTCCAGTACGACCTCGTGACGCGGGAGCAGCGCCACCTGTCCGTGGTGGCGCACCGCGACGGCACCCGGACCGTCGGCCTGTACCGGGCCGACGACCCCGACTCCTGCGCCCACTCCCTGCGGCTGACCGGCGCCGAGGCGGGCGCGCTGATCGACGCGCTGATGCCGTCCCATCACAGCGCGAGCCTGCTCTACACCACGGACCTGGGGCTGGTCGCCGAGCGCATCGAGGTGGCGGCGGCCTCGCGCTGGAACGGGCGGCTGCTGGGCGACACCCGGATGCGCACGGAGACCGGTGCCTCGATCGTGGCGGTGCTGCGGCGGGCCGAGGCGATTCCGTCGCCGGCGCCGGACTTCCGGCTCGCGGGCGGCGACACCCTCATCGTCATCGGCACCCGCGAAGGCGTGGACGCGGCCGCGGCGATACTCGGACGGGAGTGATACACGTGCACTCCGCAGTCCTGCTGATCGAGTTCGGTTCCGTCATCCTGGGCCTCGGCCTGCTCGGCCGGTTCGCCGCCCGTTTCCAGTTCTCGCCGATCCCGCTGTATCTGCTGGCCGGTCTGGCCTTCGGCAAGGGCGGGCTGCTGCCGCTCGGCGCGAGCGAGGAGTTCATCGCCATCGGCGCCGAGATCGGCGTCATCCTGTTGCTGCTGATGCTCGGCCTGGAGTACACGGCGAGCGATCTGGTCTCCAACCTCAAGGCCCACTATCCGGCCGGGCTCGTCGACTGCGCCCTCAACGCCGTGCCGGGCGCTCTCGCCGCGCTGCTGCTGGGCTGGGGGCCGGTGGCGGCCGTGGTGCTCGCGGGCGTCACCTGGATCTCCTCGTCCGGGGTGATCGCCAAGGTGCTGGGCGACCTGGGCCGGGTCGGCAACCGGGAGACCCCGGTGATCCTCAGCGTGCTGGTCCTCGAGGACCTGGCCATGGCGGTCTACCTGCCCATCGTCACCGCCCTGGTGGCCGGGGTCGGGCTGGCGGCCGGCAGTCTGACCCTGGCGATCGCGCTGGGCGTCGCGGGGCTCGTGCTGTTCGTGGCGGTGCGGCACGGCCGGGTCATCTCCCGTTTCGTGTCGAGCGACGACCCGGAGAAGCTGCTGCTCGTCGTGCTGGGGCTGACGATCCTGGTCGCCGGTGTGGCGCAGCAGCTCCAGGTGTCGGCGGCCGTGGGGGCGTTCCTGGTGGGCATCGCGCTGTCCGGGGAAGCGGCGGAGGGCGCGCACACGCTGCTGAGCCCGCTGCGGGACCTGTTCGCGGCGATCTTCTTCGTCTTCTTCGGGCTGCACACCGACCCGGCGAGCATCCCGCCCGTCCTGCTGCCCGCCCTCGCGCTGGCGGTCGTCACCGCCGCGACGAAGATCGCCACCGGCTACTGGGCGGCCCGGCGGGCCGGGATCTCGGTCAAGGGGCGCTGGCGTGCGGGCGGTGCGCTGGTGGCGCGCGGGGAGTTCTCGATCGTCATCGCCGGACTGGCGGTCACCGCCGGAATCGAGCCGTCCCTGGGACCGCTGGCGACGGCGTACGTGCTGATCCTGGTGGTCCTCGGCCCGCTCACCGCGCGCTGGACGGAGCCGCTGGCGGCTCGGTGGGCGCGCCGCCGGACGGCCCCCGGCGGCGGCACGGCGGAGCCGCTGCCCGAGCCGCGGACCCAGGCGCCGGTGGGTGACTGAGGGCCCCTGAAAGGCACGGCGCGAACTGTGGCGCGCGTCACATCGGAGTGTGGGCGAATCGTGAAGCTCCGGTGTGGCACCCATGGCATGCTCATGGCCATTACCGGCCAGTAGCAACGCATGCCCAGCAGCACCGCATGCCCAGCCGGTTTCCCTTTCGGAACCCCCACCCCTCAGGACCGACCTTGCGCAGACGCACGAGGCATTCCCGTGCCCTCATGCCCGCCATAGCCGCATCCGCCCTCCTCCTCGCCGCGGGCTGCTCCTCTCCCCCGCCACAGGCCGAACCACCCGCCTCACCCTCCGCCCGGCAGACCGAAGCGGACACCTCTGCCTCCTCCGCCGACCGTTCGCTCACCGTGGCCGCCGCTCCCGCGGACACTCCCACCGCAGCGGCCCACCCGGGCAGTTCCGGCGGCGAGGCCCACCGGACCGAGCTCGACGTCGCCTCGTACGACGCCAAGACCCGACGCGCCGTCATCTCCTCCACCGCCTCCTCCCCCTCCTCCTCCAACGACGATCCGGGGACGCCGAGTTCCGCCCCGCCGAACTCGCCGTCCCCCACCTCCCCCGAGGCCTCCGCGTCCTCCGCCTCTCCCGCGTCCCCCTCCGCCAGCACCTCGGCGGCCCCGCACCGCACCGCCGTCGGCGACGTCATCGCCAGCGCTCCCGCGCCCGGTGCGCCGGAAGGGCTGCTCGCCGAGGTCACGAAGGTGATCGGCGAGACGGACAAGGGCACCGAGGTGCAGACCGAGCCCGCCCAGCTCAACGCCCTGCTCCGCAACAAGACCGCGAAGGGCAGCGTGCCGGTCGACCCGGCCGCCTTCGACATCGACACCCTGCTGCCCGACGTCCACGTCTCCTGGAAGCGGACGGGTGACGTGCACGTCGGCCCCAAGGGAGCGACGGTTCCGCTCGGCAGCCTGCGGCTGGACGTGCGCGCCGAGCTGCCGACCGTCGGCAACAAGTCCGCGTCGGCGGCCGCCTCCGTCTCCGGCTTTGTGCAGGTCGCCCCACAGGTCGACTTCCGCTACGGCGGCGAGGGCGCCAAGGCCGCGCCCGCCTCGGCCTACCTGGGCGTGTCCGGCAAGTGGTCCTCGGACTGGTCGCTCAAAGGCCGTGTGAAGGGCTCCGCCACCCCGGTGCGGATCCCCTTCGCCACCCTGCACGCCGATCCGGTGCTCCAGGTCGGGCCCGTGCCCGTCGTGGTCAACCTGGACCTGACCTGCTACGTCCAGATCAGCGGCGACGGCAAGATCACCGTCGACGTGGAGCAGAACCTGAAGGGCGACTTCAAGGCGGGCGGCACCTTCGGCCTGGGCAAGGGCTGGACCCCGGTCAGCTCCTCGAACATGAAGAGCACCCCGGTACACACCTCCGTCACCACCGCGGGCAGCGTGCAGGCGGCCCTCGGCGCCCAGGCCACGGTCGGCCTGTACGGCAGCGTCGGCGTCATAGCCGACCTGGCGCCCTACGTCCGCAGCGAGGGCAACGCCAAGGTCACCGGCACCGGCCCGGTGTTCAGCACCAAGGGTTCCTGGGCCGTGTACGGCGGTGTCGATCTCAGGGGCACCCTGCGGCTCCAGCTGACGATCTTCGGCACGCCCGTGTTCCACCGGGACATCCCGCTCGGGGCGCTGCACCGGGAGTGGAAGCTCGCGGGCGGCGGAAAGTCGTAACCCACCGCCTGAAGGCGTGACCCACCGCTCCTGAAGGCGTGACCCGCCGCCCCTGCTTCAGGCCGCGCCGCCAGGTATCCAGCCCTGGCGGCGCAGCTCCGCGGACACGTCCGGCGTCTCGTAGTGCTCGCCCTTGAGCACCTTGCCGTCGGCACGGCGGGCGACCTGGCCGTCGGGGCCCAGCTTGGTCATGTTGGACCGGTGGATCTCGGCGAGCACCGCGTCGAGGTCGATCCCGTGCACCAGAGCCGTGCCGTACGCGACGTAGACGACGTCGGCCAGTTCGTGCGCGAGCCGGTCCAGCGGGCCGCTCACCGACACCTCGGCGACCTCCGCGGCCTCCTCCGCGAGCAGCTCCCCGCGGTGGGCGGCGAGGCTCGGCGGCACCTCCGTCGGCGTACTGCGGGCGTCGAGCCCGAACGCGCGGTGGAACTCACGGACCAGGTCGGCGGGCGAGGAAGAACGCATGCACCGACTGTAACGACCATTACTGACACTCCCGTCCGGCCGGTCCACAGCCGACCCGGGGAGCCCCGCCCGGCCGGCCCGGGGAGCCGCGCCCTGGTCAGCACCGCGTACCGGCTGGCAGGATCGCGCCCATGTCCAAGGTGTTCTCCCGTGTCGGCAGGCGCCGCGCCCTGCAAGGTGCGGCCGTCGGTGCCGTCGTCCTCGGGCTGCTGCTGTGGTGGCTGCAGCCGCTGGGCGAGGCGCCGCCGCGCGGCTCGATCACCTTCAGCACGGGCACGACGAGCGGCGTCTACTACGAGTACGGCACCCGGCTGCGCGCCGAACTCGCCAAGGACATGCCCGACCTGGACGTCAAGCTGTCGACCAGCAACGGATCGCAGGAGAACGTCGCGCGCGTGGCGACCGGCGAGGCCGACTTCACCATCGCCGCGGCCGACGCCGTCGAGACCTACGAGCAGCAGCACCCCGGCTCGGCCGCCCGGCTGCGCGGCGTGGCCCGCCTGTACGACGACTACGTCCAGCTCGTGGTGCCGCGCGACTCGAAGATCAGGTCCGTCGCGGATCTGCGCGGCAGAACGGTGGCGACGGGGCTGCCCCGCTCGGGTGTGCGACTGATCGCCCAACGGGTGCTCAAGGCGGCGGGCCTGGACCCGTCGAAGGACATCAAGGCCGTGTCGGAGGGCATCGACACCGGCCCCGAAAAGTTGAAGCGGGGCACGATCGACGCGTTCTTCTGGTCCGGCGGGGTCCCGACGGCCGGGCTGGAGAAACTGGCCGACAGCTTCACCTTCCGGTTCGTTCCGATCAGCCCCGAGCTCGTCGCCAAGATGCACGACCTGGACGACTCCACCAGCTACTACCGGGCCACGAACATGCCCGAGTCGGCCTACCCGACCATCCAGAACGGCTCCACCGTGGCGACGATCGCGGTGTCCAACCTGCTGATGACCCGTACGGACATGGCCCCCCGGCTCACCGAGTGGCTGACACGGACCGTGATCAAGAGCCGGGACGGCATCGGCGCACACGTGCACTCCGCCCAGTTGGTGGACCTGCGCACGGCCATCTACACCGACCCGCTCAAGCTGCACCAGGGCGCCCGCCGCTACTACCGCTCGGTCAAGCCGTAGGACCCCGCCAAGCCCTCAGGGTCCCTCGCTACGACGCCGGCGACCTCGGCACGGACACCGTCGCCGTCAGCCCGCTGGGCTCGTGGCGCTCGTAGGTGAGGGCGCCGCCGCCCGCCGCGAGCAGGGCCTTGGAGATGGACAGGCCCAGGCCCGAGCCCTTGATGTTCTGGTGGCGGCCGCTGCGCCAGAACCGGTCGCCCACGCGCGTGAGCTCCTCGTCGGTCAGCCCGGGCCCGTTGTCGGTGACGACGACGGTCGAGATCTCGCCGTCGGCCGCGACCGTGACCTCGACGCTCTTGCCCTCGGGGGTGAACTTCACCGCGTTGTCGATGACGGCGTCCAGCGCGCTGGAGAGCGTCACGGGGTCGGCCCACGCGGTGGTGGGCGGGCAGTCGCCGACCAGCCGGACGCCCTTGCGCTCGGCGGTGGGCGCCCAGGCGGCGACGCGCTCGGCGGTCAGCGCGCCGATGTCGGTGACCCGCAGGTCGGCCTCGGCGTGCTCGGCCAGCGCCAGGTCGAGCAGGTCGTCCAGGACCTGGGCAAGGCGCTTTCCCTCGCCCTGGACGGAGGCGATCTCCTCGTTGCCCTCCGGGAGTTCGTAGCCCAGCAGCTCGATGCGCAGCAGCAGGGCGGCGAGCGGGTTGCGCAGTTGGTGCGAGGCGTCGGCGACGAAGGCGCGCTGTTGCTCCAGCACGTCCTCGACGTTGTCCGCCATCTCGTTGAACGATCGGGCCAGCCGCCGGAGTTCCGGCGGCCCGCCGGCCACCGCGACCCGGGACTTCAGGCGGCCGCTCGCGATCGCGTGGGTGGTGACGTCCAGTACGCGCACGGGTTTGAGCACCCAGCCGGTCAGGCGCAGGGCGGCGCCGATGGCCAGCAGCATCGCGGCGGCCTCGCCCGCGGCGATGACCAGCCAGCCGTGCAGGATCCGCGACCGCATGGCCCCGGTGGGCGAGTCGGTGACGACGACCGCGACGACGTCGCCGTCCCGGATCACCGGCGACGCCACGACGAGCCGACTGCGCTGCCACGGCCACACCTGCTGCGGGTCGTGGCTGCGACGGCTGAGCAGCGCCTCGTCGAACGCGTCCCGCACCTCCCCCGTTTCGGGGAGGAACCAGTCCTTCGGAGCATGAGCCATGGGGGTGTCGGTGCCGTAGAAGACACCGGCACGAATGCCGTAGACGTCGTAGTAGCTGGCGAGTTCCCGCCCGAGCGTCTCGCGCCGCTCGTTCGTGGACGCCGACGCGGAGGCGTTCGTGTCCGACGAGGCGGTGACGAACTGCGCGAGCGCCGCGAAGCGCGCGGTGTCGTCGATGCGGTCGACGACCACCGTCTGCTGCTGGGCGCCCGCCACGCTGACGGCCAGCGGCACCCCAAGAGCCAGTAGCACGGCCGCCATCAGGACGATGAGCAGCGGCAGGAGACGTGTACGCAACCGCGGTCCCCGCTACGCGGCCGGGGCGACGAGCCGGTAACCGACGCCCCGTACGGTCTCGATCAGCGCGGGCATGCGCAACTTGGCGCGCAGGGACGCCACATGCACCTCCAGGGTGCGTCCGGTCCCCTCCCAACTCGTGCGCCAGACCTCGCTGATGATCTGCTCCCGGCGGAAGACCACACCGGGGCGCTGGGCGAGCAGCGCGAGGAGGTCGAACTCCTTGCGGGTCAGTTGGACGACCGAACCGTCCACCGTGACGCGTCGCGTGGGCAGTTCGATCCGCACGGGGCCCAGGCTCAGCGCGTCCTCGCCGGCCGCTGCCGGGTCCTCGTGGACGGTGCGGCGGCTGACGGCGTGGATGCGGGCGAGCAGTTCCCCGGTGTCGTACGGCTTCACCACGTAGTCGTCGGCGCCCATGTTGAGGCCGTGGATGCGGGAGCGCACGTCGGAACGGGCGGTGACCATGATCACCGGGGTGGTGGTGCGCTTGCGGATCTTGCCGCAGACCTCGTACCCGTCCTGGTCGGGCAGCCCCAGGTCGAGCAGCACGACGCCGAAGCCGGCGCCCTCCGGCACGAGCGCCTGCAGCGCTTCCTCGCCGCTCCGCGCGTGGGTGACGTCGAAGCCGTGCCGCTTCAGGACCGCGGACAGGGCGGCGGCGACGTGGTTGTCGTCCTCGACGAGCAGCAGTCTCATCCCGTCCTCCTCCGGTTCATCGGGCATACGGTCTGACTCACCACAACGGGTGTTCGGTTCTCGGGTGCGAAAAAACGCGTGCACACGCGTGTGTGCATCATGGCAGTCACGCTGATGGACGAGGACGCAGTCAAGAGAGTTCCGGTTGCACGCGGCTTCCGTTACCCGGCCGATACGGGCCGCAGACCACAAGTGCTACGACACGTGTCCGATTGCTATCGGATCGTGATGCTCAGATTCCCCTCAGATGTAATGACGCTGGTCGCACGTGGTCACTACTGTCCTCCGAAACCGAGGAGGACGGAGCCCCAGAGCGATGACCGAAGTATCGGTGGCCAAGGAAGACGTGGTCGCGAGCGGTGAACTGGTCGTCCTGAAGAGCGTCAACAAGCACTTCGGCGCGTTGCACGTTCTCCAGGACATCGATCTCACGATCGACCGCGGCGAGGTCGTCGTGGTCATCGGACCCTCCGGGTCCGGGAAGTCGACCCTGTGCCGCACCATCAACCGCCTGGAGACGATCGACGAGGGCACGATCGCGATCGACGGCAAGCCGCTGCCCCAGGAGGGCAAGGCGCTGGCCCGGCTGCGCGCCGACGTCGGCATGGTCTTCCAGTCGTTCAACCTGTTCGCGCACAAGACCGTGCTCGAGAACGTGATGCTCGGCCAGATCAAGGTCCGCAAGGCCGACAAGAAGCAGGCCGAGGAGAAGGCACGCGCCCTCCTGGACCGGGTCGGTGTGGGCACGCAGGCCGACAAGTACCCGGCGCAGCTGTCGGGCGGCCAGCAGCAGCGCGTCGCCATCGCGCGGGCGCTGGCGATGGACCCGAAGGTCATGCTCTTCGACGAGCCGACGTCGGCCCTGGACCCCGAGATGATCAACGAGGTCCTCGAAGTCATGCAGCAGCTGGCCCGGGACGGCATGACCATGATCGTCGTCACCCACGAGATGGGTTTCGCACGATCGGCTGCAAACCGCGTGGTGTTCATGGCGGACGGGCGGATCGTCGAAGAGGCTGCGCCCGACCAGTTCTTCAGCAATCCGCGCAGCGACCGTGCCAAGGACTTCCTGTCGAAGATCCTGCACCACTGACCGGCACCACTGACCGGCATCACTGACGGAATCCGCACCGCCCGCAGTACGTCACCACTCTTCTAAGGAAGTTCCTCATGAAGCTTCGCAAGGTCACCGCCGTCTCGGCCGCAGCCCTCGTCCTCGCCCTGACCGCCACCGCGTGCGGCAGCGACAAGAAGGACGACACCGCCGGCAGCAGCGCCAGCAGCGGCAGCGGCGGAAAGATCAAGGTCGGCATCAAGTACGACCAGCCCGGCCTCGGTCTGAAGAAGCCCGACGGGTCCTTCGCCGGCTTCGACGTGGACGTCGCCACGTACGTCGCCAAGCAGCTCGGCTACGAGCCGAACCAGATCGAGTTCGTCGAGACCAAGAGCGCCGACCGCGAGAACGCCCTCGCGCGCGGTGACGTGAAGTTCATCGCGGCCACCTACTCGATCAACGACAAGCGCAAGGCGAAGGTCGACTTCGCCGGCCCGTACCTGCTGGCCCACCAGGACCTGCTGGTCAAGTCGGACTCGAAGATCAGCAAGGCCGAGGACCTCAACGGCAAGAAGCTGTGTTCCGTGACCGGCTCGACCTCGGCGCAGAACATCCACGACACGATCGCCCCGAAGGCGAACCTGAAGGAGCTGAGCTCCTACTCGGAGTGCATCGCCGGCCTGCAGAGCGGCGCCGTCGACGCGGTCACCACCGACGACTCGATCCTCGCAGGCTTCGCCTCGCAGGAGCAGTACAAGGGCAAGTTCAAGCTCGCGGGCCTGAAGCTCAGCAACGAGAACTACGGCATCGGCGTCAAGAAGGGCGACACCGCGACCGTGAACAAGATCAACAAGGCGCTGGAGACGATGGTCAGCGACGGCTCCTGGCAGAAGGCCGTCGAGGCCAACTTCGGCCCGGCCGGCTACAAGAACGAGCCGGCCCCGAAGGTCGGCGTCATCGTCAAGTAACCCGGGTCCCGCGGCCCAGCCATGCGGGGTTCCTGCGGTGCGCCGCCGTCCGTCGCGATCACGGCGGCGGCGCGCCCCGCCCTCTTCATACGACACCCACCCGGAAGCGCGGGAGATCGTGTTCGACTTTCTTGAAGGCTACGACGTCCTAGGGGCGTTCTGGATGACGGTGAAACTCACCGCCCTCTCCGCCGTCGGTTCCCTGATCTGGGGCACCCTGCTGGCCGGGATGCGGGTCAGCCCGGTCCCGCTGATGCGCGGGTTCGCCACCGTCTACGTCAACATCGTCCGGAACATCCCCCTGACGGTGATCATCCTCTTCAGCTCGCTCGGCCTCGCCGACGTCTTCGGCATGACCCTGGGCGCCGAAGACTTCGCGGTCCAGGGTTTCCGGCTCGCCGTGCTCGGTCTGGTCGCCTACACCGCGGCCTTCGTGTGCGAGGCGATCCGCTCCGGCATCAACACGGTGCCCATGGGGCAGGCGGAGGCGGCCCGGGCCATCGGGCTGAGCTTCAGCCAGACCCTCACGCTCATCGTGCTGCCGCAGGCCTTCCGCTCGGTCATCGGGCCACTGGCCAACGTCCTGATCGCGCTGACCAAGAACACCACGGTGGCGGCCGCCATCGGCGTCGCCGAAGCCGCCTACCTGATGAAGACCATGATCGAGAACGAGGCGCAGACGCTGCTCATCGGCGCGGTCTTCGCGTTCGGCTTCGTGGTACTGACCCTGCCGACCGGCCTCATCCTGGGCTGGCTCAGCAAGCGACTGGCGGTGAAGCGATGAGCTCGGTCCTGTACGACACGCCCGGCCCCCGCGCCAAGCGGCGCAACGTCATCTTCTCGGTGATCTTCTTCGCCCTCCTCGCCCTGTTCGCGTGGTGGGTGTGGCAGACGATGGACGAGAAGGACCAGCTCACCTCCGCCCTGTGGAAGCCGTTCATCGAGGCCGAGGCCTGGACGACGTACCTGCTGCCCGGCCTCGCCAACACGCTGAAGGCCGCGGCCCTCGCCATGGTGATCGCCCTTCCGCTGGGCGCCGTCTTCGGTATCGCCCGCCTGTCCGACCACCGGTGGGTGCGGGGCGTGGCCGGCACGGTGGTGGAGTTCTTCCGGTCCATCCCGGTGCTGCTGCTGATGCTGTTCGCCAACGAGCTCTACGCCAACTCCACGGGCGTCAGCAGCGAGGACCGGCCGCTCTACGCGGTCGTCACCGGCCTGGTGCTGTACAACGCCTCGGTTCTCGCCGAGGTCGTCCGGGCCGGCATCCTCTCCCTGCCCAGGGGGCAGACGGAGGCCGCGTACGCGATCGGCCTGCGCAAGAGCCAGACGATGAGCAGCATCCTGCTTCCGCAGGCGGTCACGGCGATGCTCCCGGCGATCGTCAGCCAGCTCGTGGTCATCGTGAAGGACACCGCGCTGGGCGGTGTGATGATCGGCTTCACCGAGCTGCTCAACTCGCGCGGCACCCTCGCGGCCAACTACGCCAACGTCATCCCGAGCTTCATCGTGGTCGCGGCCATGTTCATCCTGCTGAACTTCATCCTCACCAGCTTCGCGAGCTGGCTGGAGCGCTACCTGCGGCGCAGCAAGCGCAGCACGGGCGCGGTCCTCGGCGTCCACGACGTGGACGACCTCAACGCGGCCGAGGTCGGCGGCGGCTTCGGAAGCGGTGCGTCCGCCTGACGCTCACTCAAGTGGCGTGACCTGTACGGAGGCAGTGGCGTGCGCGCCGCTGCCTCCGTCACTTGACGCGAGCAGCGGCAATGGGTTGCATACGTTCTGTGATCGTGCACCCTGCTCCTACCTCTTGTTCACTTACGTCCCTGTGGGCACCGTCGCGGGCAGGGGGCGGCACGCCGTGGACCCGGTGATCATCGTCGGAGCGGGGCCGGTGGGGCTCACGCTCGCCCTGGCGCTGGCGCGTCAGCAGGTGCCGTCCGTGGTCCTCGACGAGGGCCCCGGCAAGGACGAACCGCGGCTCGCGCGCACCGTCGTACTGCGCGAGGACACCGCCGCTCTCCTGGCGCGGCTGACCGGAGCGCCCCTCGGCGCGGCCGGGGTCCACTGGGCCGGATGGCGGTCGATGCGGCGCAAGCAGGTGACGCGCGAGATCCCGTTCGGCGACGCGAGCGACCCCGCCCCCCTGCACATCGCGCAGCACGTGCTCACCAGTGCCCTGCGCGCCGCCGCCGCGAGCGAGCGGCTGGTGAAGATCGTCGTGGACAGCCGTCTGGACACCGTCGAGCAGGAACCTTCCGGTGTCACGGCGCACACCCGCGGCCCCAAGGGCACCTGGTGGCGCGGCAGCCACCTGGTCGGCTGCGACGGCCCGCGCTCCACGGTCCGCAAACTCCTCGACATCCGCTTCCCCGGCCGTACGGCGGTGGAGCGACACGCCGTCGCCGCGCTGCGCACGGAACTTCCGTGGGCCGACGAGGCGTTGCTCCATCGGACGCCGCCGTGGCGGACGTCCGGTCCCTCCGCCGGGGAGATCACCGGACGCCCGCTGCCGGAGGGCGTCTGGCGGCTGGACTGGCTGCTGCTGCCCGGCAAGGACCTCGTCACGCCCGAACTGCTCGTGGCCCGCGTCCGCGAGACCCTGGCGGGCTGGAACGAGGGCTCCACACCCGCGTACGAACTGCTCGACACCGGCGTCCACACCGTGCACCACCGGCTGGCCCGCCGCTGGCGCGTGGGGCGCGTCTTCCTCGCCGGGGACGCCGCGCACCTGCTCGGCGCGCTCGGCACCCAGGGTCTCGACGAGGGTCTGCGGGACGCCGACAACCTCGCCTGGAAGCTGGCCCTGGCCTGGCACCACGGGTCGCACGAGGCGCTGCTCGACAGCTACCAGGCGGAGCGGCGCGCGGCCGTCGCCGGCCGGCTGCGCGCCGCCGACCAGGCGCTGCCGCTGCTGCGCGGTGGCGGCGGCATAAGGGCGTACGTCCCCGGCGCGGCCCGCGGCCATGACGTGCTGCTCACCGACGGCCACCTGGGACGCGGCCCGCTGGGCGCGCCGGGCATGTACGACGGCTCCCCGCTCGCCCCCCGGCACCTGGAGGCGGAGGTCCCGGTGGACACGCCGCCCGGCGCGCCGGCCGAGGACGTGCGCGTGACGGCGGAGGACGGCTCGTTCGTACGGCTGCGGGAGCGGCTCGGGCGGGGCGCGCTCCTCGTCCTGCTGATCGCGCCGGGCACGGGCGTGTGGGAGCGCAGGCACTGGGTGAGCGCCGGGATCATGCCCCGGCTCGCCGCCGCGGTGACGGCCCTGCCGAGCCCGGCCGAGCTGCTGGTGGCCGAGAGCTACCCGGGTGCGGCCGCCCACACGGTCCTGCTGATCCGGCCCGACGGCCATCTGGTCACCGCGCTCAACGGCGTGCGCGCGGCCGACCTGTACGCGGCGGCGGAGGCGGCGGTGGGCGGGCCGACGGGGGCGCAGGAGACGTCCGCGGCGGAAGCCACGGCGGGCTCCGCGGCCACCTGACGGCGCGGGAGCCACCCGCCCGCCCGCACCCGTCCGTACCGGCTGTCACCGTGCGGTCCACATGGTGGCAGCCGGTTGACCGGGTTGCACCGGCATGGTCTACTCCGGATCGTGACCGACACCGATGTGCGCCTGTGGCGGAGGGTCCATATGGACCTCGTCCGCTATGCGGGCTGCGTGTGTCGCCCGTCCTGCTGAATTCGCATCCCCCCTTTTTCCACCGGCGTACGCCGCCGATGCGCATCTGCGCTCGCGCGTGCCGATGTGCTCCCCGCGAACATTCTCAGGACGGTGTCCGTGTCTGCCTCTCCCTCCCTCCCCGCCGCCACCGCCATCTCCGCCGTCTCCGCCGCGCCCACGCAGGCAGACCTCCTCGACTTCGTCCGGCGTACGGCCGCCGACACCGAGCTGATCGCCTCGCTGCCCCTCGACCCCGAGGGCCGCACCTGGGTGCGTCTGGAGGGGCCCGGCGGCAGCGAGGCATGGCTGATCGGCTGGCCGCCCGGCACGGGCACCGGCTGGCACGACCACGCCGACTCGGTGGGCGCCTTCCTCACCGCGCGGGGCGAGCTGAGGGAGTACTCGCTCGCCGCGCGGCTGCCCACCGACGGCTGGAAGACCCTGGAGCTGACCGAGGGCGTGGACCGGGAGCGCACGCTGACGGCCGGCCGGGGCCGCTCCTTCGGACGCCACCACGTCCACGAGGTCCTCAACGAGTCCACCGAGGAACACGCCGTCTCCGTCCACGCCTACTACCCGCCGCTGCCGCGCATCCGCCGCTACAGCCGTACGGGACAGGTGCTGCGGCTGGAGCAGGTCGAGCGTCCGGAGGACTGGCAGTGAGCGGTGCGGGCGCGCCTCCGCCCGGTATCGACGAGTTGCTGGAGCGAGTGCGTGCGGGGTACGCGCGCGTGGAGGCACGCGAGGCGTACGAGGCCGCCCGCGCGGGTGAGGCGCTGCTCGTCGACATCCGGTACGCGGCCCTGCGCGAGCGGGACGGTCTGATCCCGGGCGCCCTGGTCGTCGAGCGCAACGAACTGGAGTGGCGTCTCGACCCCCAGGGCAGCCATCGCCTCCCCGAGGCGACGAGCCATGCGGTACGGGCCGTCGTGATCTGCAACGAGGGCTACGCGTCGAGCCTGGCCGCCGCTTCCCTGCACCAACTGGGACTGCACCGGGCCACCGACCTGATCGGCGGTTTCCAGGCGTGGAGGGCGGCGGGGCTCCCGGTGACGTCGTAGCCGCACGGGAGGTCGATTGTCGGCCACCGCCACCGCCACCGAGATACGGGAGCGAGGAGGGGAAGAGCCCGGCCCTGGACGCGATCGGCGCCCCCGCGCGTCTACCGTGTCCGGAACCGGGTCATACGGTGAGGGCGGGTGTCTCGCACCGCCTTCAACCTCTTGGGTCCCCCTCCCCCCTCCCTCCCGCCCCTTCCCCCTGCTCCCCGAGCAGCTCAGCCCCCGCCCTCCTCCAGGAAATCCGTGTCCTCGCCCTCCTCCTCCAGCGCCTGGCGGACCACCCGCAGGGCCATGCCCTCGGAGTAGCCCTTGCGGGCGAGCATGCCGGCGAGGCGGCGCAGCCGTTTGTCGCGGTCGAGGCCGCGGGTCGAGCGCAGCTTGCGGGCGACGAGTTCGCGCGCCGTCGCCTCCTCCTGCTCGGAGTCGAGCTGGGCGACGGCGTCGTCGATCAGCGCCGAGTCGACCCCCTTGGTCCGCAGTTCCTGCGCGAGCGCGCGCCGGGCCAGTCCCCGGCCGTGATGCCGGGACTCCACCCAGGCGTCCGCGAAGGCACTGTCGTTGATCAGCCCGACCTCCTCGAACCGCGAGAGCACCTCCTGCGCCACGTCGTCCGGGATCTCACGCTTGTGCAGGGCGTCGGCGAGTTGCTTGCGGGTGCGCGGGGTCCCGGTGAGCAGGCGCAGACAGATCGCCCGTGCCCGCTCGGCCGGGTCCCTCGATGGCTCCCCCTGGTCGGCCCTCGACGAGGAGGAATCGCCTCCGTCCTCGGTGGACGGTTCTCCGAAGCCGCGCCGACGGCGCCCACGCCCACCCCGTGGACCGCCCTCGCCACCGCGTCGCGCTCGGCCGGCCCGGCCGCCACGGGGCAGGGCCTCGCCCTCCGCCCCCTCGCTCTCCGCCCCTTCGGGCCGGTTCGAGCCGCCGTCCGGCCAACTGTCCGACCAGCCGTCGCCGCCTTGCGCAAGGCGGCCGTCGGCCCCGCCCCCGCCCCCCGCCTCCCGGGGGGTGTCGGGGTGGACGTACTCGGCCCAGTCCGTTCGTCGCGTCACGGATCAGCTCTTGACGGCCGCGGCCTTGGTCTTGGCGGTCTTGGCGGCGGAAGCCGGAACCGTCTTGGCGGGGTCGTCCACGGGCGTGCCCGCAGCCACCGCGGCGTCCGCACCCGGCTCGGCGGCGGGCTTCTCCGGCTTCACACCGACGCCCAGCTTCTCCAGGATCTTCTTCTCGATCTCGTTGGCGAGATCGGGATTGTCCTTCAGGAAGTTACGGGCGTTCTCCTTGCCCTGGCCGAGCTGGTCGCCCTCGTACGTGTACCAGGCGCCGGCCTTGCGGACGAAGCCGTTCTCCACGCCCATGTCGATCAGGCCGCCCTCGCGGCTGATGCCGTGGCCGTAGAGGATGTCGAACTCGGCCTGCTTGAAGGGCGGCGCGACCTTGTTCTTGACGACCTTGACGCGGGTGCGGTTGCCGACCGCGTCGGTGCCGTCCTTCAGCGTCTCGATACGGCGGATGTCGAGTCGCACCGAGGCGTAGAACTTCAGCGCGCGGCCACCGGTCGTGGTCTCCGGGGAGCCGAACATCACGCCGATCTTCTCGCGGAGCTGGTTGATGAAGATCGCGGTGGTCTGGGACTGGCTCAACGCACCGGTGATCTTGCGGAGCGCCTGGCTCATCAGACGGGCCTGCAGACCCACGTGCGAGTCACCCATCTCGCCCTCGATCTCCGCGCGCGGGACGAGCGCGGCGACGGAGTCGATGACGATCAGGTCGAGGGCACCGGAGCGGACCAGCATGTCCACGATCTCCAGAGCCTGCTCGCCGTTGTCGGGCTGGGAGAGGATCAGGTTGTCGATGTCGACGCCGAGCTTCTTCGCGTACTCGGGGTCGAGGGCGTGCTCCGCGTCCACGAAGGCCACCTGGCCGCCGGCCTTCTGCGCGTTCGCCACGGCGTGCAGCGTCAGCGTCGTCTTACCGGAGGACTCCGGTCCGTACACCTCCACCACCCGGCCACGCGGCAGACCGCCGACGCCGAGGGCGACGTCGAGTGCGGTCGACCCGGTGGGGATGACCTCGATGGGCTCGTTCGGCCGCTCGCCGAGGCGCATCACCGCGCCCTTGCCGAACTGCCGTTCAATCTGTGCGAGAGCGGCATCGAGTGCCTTCTCGCGGTCGGTTCCTGCCATGGGTTCCACCCGGTTTGCTTGAGTCGATCGCTTCACGTCAAAGACGCTAACGCCTGCCACTGACAATGCGCCCCGACGCCGGTCCGGCCTGTGGATAACTCAGGTGCTTACCCGTCCAAACCTGGACGAAATTCCCACCGCGAGCCGCACCGGAGCCTCCATGAGAATGGATGTTCGATTTTCGTGTCAAGCGCACCACGCGGCACTTCCGAGGCTACGTTCACAAGCCGACAACGCCCCGGATCCGGCCCCTGCACCGCCCCTCGTCCGGCCCGCTCACGGCTGCTTCCCCGGGCGTACGGCGAGTGCCTTCGGCCAGACGACGACGGCGTCCGGCGCGGCCGAGACGCTCGGTGCATGCACGACATGGATGACTTGGGCGAGCAGAAGACCACGACGCCCCGCGGCGAAGCCGGACCCGATCCCGATCGGGGGTGTGGGCCGTCCTCACCTACTGACGCCCGCTCCGGCCCTCAGCCGGACCCCTCCCGCGACCCGCCGCCCGCCCGGTGCCGCACGCGCGTCCACAAGCCCCGCGCGCGGGTGAGCGGTCCCGGCCCCTCGCCCCGGCCCCGGTGACCGTGGACGCGGGGATCGTCCGTGACGTCGTAGCGCTTCACGTAGGCACCCAGGAACGCCTGCAGCGTGGCGACCGCCGGAATGGCGATCAGCGCGCCTACGGCGCCCAGGAGGGCGGTGCCGGCGACGACGGAGCCGAAGGCGACGGCGGGGTGGATGTCGACGGTCTTCGCGGTCAGCTTGGGCTGCAGCATGTAGTTCTCGAACTGCTGGTAGACCACGACGAAGATCAGCACCCACAGTGCGTACAGGGGCGAGACCGTGAAGGCGATCAGCATGGGCAGGGCGCCAGCGAGATAGGTGCCGATGGTCGGGATGAACTGCGACACCACACCCACCCAGACGGCGAGGACGGGCGCGTACGGGATGCCCAGGGCCTGCAGCAATACGTAGTGCGCCACGCCGGAGATCAACGCCATCAGCCCGCGCGAGTACAGGTAGCCGCCGGTCTTGTCGACGGCGATCTCCCACGCGCGCAGCACCTCGGCCTGTCGGGCGGGCGGCAGCACGGAGCACAGCGCACGCCGCAGGCGGGGTCCGTCGGCGGCGAAGTAGAACGAGAACAAGGCGATCGTCAGGAGCTGGAAGAGACCGCCGAGGACCTGCGTGGAGACGTCCAGGACGCCGGCGGCGCTGTTCTGGGCGTACTTCTTCAGCCACTCGGAGTGGAGCAGTCCCTCCTGGACGTCCACGCGCCTGAGGTCGGTGTGGAACGTGTCGTTGACCCAGTTGATCACCGAGTCGAGATACTCCGGGAAGCCCTCGATCATCTTGATGATCTGTCCCGCGAGCAGCGAGCCGAGCAGCGTGAAGAAGCCGGCGACCACGATCACCAGGCCGATGAAGACCAGGAAGGTGGCGAACCCCCTGCGCACCCCGCGGGCGGCCATCCGGCTGACCGCGGGCTCTATGGCGAGGGCCAGGAAGAACGCGATCAGGATGTTGATCAGCAGCCCGATGACCTGGTGGAAGGCCCAGGTGCCGAGCTGGAACGCGCCGACGAGAGCGAGCGCGAGCACCATGGCGCGCGGAAGCCAGCGCGGCATGCGGGCACCCTGCGCGGTGCCGCCGTCGGCCGGGGGCGGCCCGGCGGGCGGCGGCGTGCCGGGCGGGGATGCGTGCCGGGCGGCCTGCCCGGTCTCGTCAGTGGGTGCCACGGGGCAAGTCTCGCCTACGCCACCGACAACCGGAGGACCGCCTACGATCTTCGTGACGGATCAGCGCATCTCCTGCGGAACGTTCATCGCCACGCACACCACGCGCCACACCTCCTTGGCCTCCCAGCCGTGCGCCAGCGCCTCGTGCACCGTGCGCCCGCCGAGCTCCGTCATCACGTGATCGCGCGCGAAGGTGTCGGCGTACCCCGTGCCGAATTGCTCGTCCATCCGCTGCCAGAAGACCGTCAACCGCATGACACCAGTATCCCGCGCGCGGGGGTGCCCCTCGCCGGGACCGCCTGCCGGGACCGCTTTGCGCCCTACGGTCTGACCATGGCCGAAACCGGAGCATCCCCACTCCCCCCGACGCCCCCGGCGCACTCCCCGCTCTTGCGCGCCGAGCACTTCGTCTGGCTCACCGCGCGCGTGCTGGAGCAGCGCCTCTTCGCGCACGACTTCCTCCACGGCGCCGCCGATCCCGTCGAGACCGCCCTCGACGCCTACCGCAACGAGGACGGCGGCTACGGCCACGCGCTGGAGCCCGATCTGCGCGGCCCCGTCAGCCAGCCCCTGCACACCGTGCGCGCACTGCGCGTCCTGGACGCCATCGGGCACCTCGGCGGCCGGCGCGTGGAGCGGGTGTGCCGTTACCTCACCTCGGTCTCCACCGCCGACGGCGCGCTGCCGGCGATCCATCCCAGCCAGCGCGGGTACCCGGCGGCCCCCTTCATCCCGATCGTGGACGACCCGCCCAGCGAACTCCTGTCCACCGGGCCGGTGGTGGGCCTGCTGCACCGCAACGATGCGTGGCACGCCTGGCTGTTCAGGGCCACGGACTTCTGCTGGCAGGCGGTGGACTCCCTGGAGCGGTCCCATCCGTACGAGGTCGAGGCCGCGGTGGCCTTCCTGGACTCCGCCCCCGACCGCCCGCGCGCGGAGGCGGCCGCCGACCGTCTGGGCCGCCTGGTGCGCACGCAGCGGCTCGCCGCGCTGGACCCGGACCACCTGGACGCGTACCCGGTCGCACCCGGCTACGCGCCCGGCGAGCACCACTTCCCGTACGACTTCGCACGGACTCCGGGCTCTCTCGCGCGCGCGTGGTTCACCGACGCCGAGATGGCACGCTGCCTGGACCACCTCGCCGACGAGCAGCAGACGGACGGCGGCTGGCCGATCCGATGGCGCCGCTGGGCACCCGGTACGGCCCTGGAGGCACGCCCCATGGTGACGATCGAGGCGCTCCGCACCCTGAGGGCCTACGGCCGCACCATCGGCTGACCCGGGCCGGACAGCGGCCCCGGCCGCACGCGTCCGCCGTCTGCCCTCCTTCCCTGGTCGGTGAAGCCCACCGCGACGGCCGCCTCGGCGGGCGCCGTCCCCGCGTCCAGCAGCCGCCGTGCCCGCCGCACACGGGCATCGGTCAGCCAGGCGTGGGGCGGCAGCCCGTACACGTCCCGGAAGGCGCGCAGCAGCGCGAACGAACCGGTGCCCAGATCTCCGGCCAGTTGCTCCAGCGTCGGCGGATCGGCCAGCCGCTCCTCCAGCACCGCACGCGCGCGTACGGCGATCCGCGCCCCGGCCGTCCGCACCTCGCGCTGCGGCAGCGGCCCGCCGCTGAGCCGCAGCAACCGCGTCACGGCCACCCGCAGCAGCGTGTCGGCGGCCAGCGCGTTGCCCTCCTCGGCGGCTCGGAGCACCTGATGCACCAACCCGACGGCGTACGGATCGTCGAGGACGGGACGGACGAACCCGGGGGTGCCACGAAGGGCCGTCGTCTCGGCCGCGATCCCGGCCACCACCTCGGGCGACGGATACACGGCCCCGTACCGCCACCCCTCCGGCACCCCGGCCCGCCCCGTGTGCGGGGTGTCCGGATTGACCAGCGCGAGCGCCCCCGCCCCCGCGTACTGATCGGCCCCGTGGTGGTGGAAGACCTCCACGCCCTCGGCGATGGCGGCGATCACGAAGTGTTCGTGGGTGTGCCGCACGAAGGTCTTGCGGACATACCGGGCCCGCAGCAGATCGACGCCGGGCAGCTCGGCGTACCGCCAGTGCCGCGCCAGCTCACCCGAACCCGCCATACCCCCATTCTCCGCGACGCCCGGACCCACCCCCCGTCCCCCGCCCGTCCCCCACGCACCCACGCCCGGAGCCGCTGCCGCACCCCACACCCGCAGGTCAGAGCCATTGTCAGTGGTCGGGTGCAGGATGGACGCATGGTCAGTTCCGCACACCGAGCCCTCGACGGCTTCTCCCCCGCGACCCGCGGCTGGTTCACGGGGGCGTTCTCCGCGCCCACCGCGGCCCAGGCGGGCGCGTGGCAGGCCATCGGCGAGGGTGCGGACGTGCTGGTGGTCGCCCCGACCGGCTCCGGCAAGACCCTGGCCGCCTTCCTGGCCGCCCTGGACCAGCTCGCCTCGACACCCCCGCCCGCCGACCCGAAGAAGCGCTGCCGCGTCCTGTACGTCTCCCCCCTCAAGGCCCTCGCGGTCGACGTGCAGCGCAACCTGCGCAGCCCGCTGACCGGTATCCGTCAGGAGTCCGTGCGCCTCGGCCTGCCCGAGCCGGAGGTCAGGGTCGGCATCCGCTCCGGCGACACCCCGCCCGCCGAGCGCCGCGCGCTGTCCACGCGCCCGCCGGACATCCTGATCACGACCCCCGAGTCCCTGTTCCTGATGCTGACGTCGGCCACCCGCGACGCCCTGACCGGCATCGAGACGGTCATCCTGGACGAGGTGCACGCGGTCGCCGGCACCAAGCGCGGCGCACACCTCGCGCTCTCCCTGGAGCGGCTCGACGAACTGCTGCCGAGGCCGGCCCGCCGCATCGGCCTCTCGGCGACGGTCCGCCCGGTCGACGAGGTCGCCCGCTACCTCTCCCCACAGCGCAAGGTGGAGATCGTCCAGCCGAAGTCCGGCAAGGAGTTCGACCTCTCGGTCGTCGTCCCCGTGGAGGATCTGGGCGAGCTGGGCGGCTCCCCGGTCGCCGACGGCTCCGAGGGAGCGGAGCGCCCGTCGATCTGGCCGCACGTGGAAGAGCGCATCGCCGACCTCGTCCAGGCCCACCGCTCCACGATCGTCTTCGCCAACTCCCGCCGCCTGGCCGAGCGCCTGTGCAACCGGCTGAACGAGATCGCTTACGAGCGGGCCACCGGCGAGCCGCTGGGCGAGCACCACGCCCCCGCCGAACTGATGGGCGGCTCGGGCGCGGCCCAGGGCGCCCCGCCCGTCATCGCGCGCGCCCACCACGGCTCGGTCTCCAAGGAGCAGCGCGCCCTGGTCGAGGAGGACCTCAAGGCCGGCCGCCTGCCCGCGGTCGTCGCCACCTCGAGCCTCGAACTGGGCATCGACATGGGCGCCGTCGACCTGGTGATCCAGGTCGAGTCGCCGCCCTCGGTGGCCTCCGGCCTCCAGCGCGTCGGCCGCGCGGGACACCAGGTGGGCGCGGTGTCCACGGGCGTCGTCTTCCCCAAGTACCGCGGCGACCTCGTCCAGGCAGCGGTGGTCACCGAGCGGATGCGCACCGGCTCGATCGAGTCCCTCAACGTCCCCGCCAACCCTCTGGACGTCCTGGCCCAGCAGCTCGTCGCCATGACGGCGCTCGACACCTGGCAGGTGGACGACCTGCTGGCCACGGTCCGCCGGGCCGCCCCCTTCGCCGCCCTCCCCGAATCCGCGTTCACGGCCGTCCTGGACATGCTCGCGGGCCGCTACCCGTCCGACGCGTTCGCCGAGCTGCGCCCGCGCGTGGTGTGGGACCGCGTCGCCGGCACGGTCACCGGCCGCCCCGGCGCCCAGCGCCTCGCCGTCACCTCCGGCGGCACGATCCCGGACCGCGGCCTCTTCGGCGTCTTCCTCGCGGGCGCCGACCCCAAGAAGGGCGGCGGCCGGGTCGGCGAACTCGACGAGGAGATGGTCTACGAGTCCCGCGTCGGCGACGTCTTCACCCTGGGCACCAGCTCCTGGCGCATCGAGGACATCACCCGCGACCGCGTCCTGGTCTCCCCGGCCCCCGGCGTCCCCGGCCGCCTGCCCTTCTGGAAGGGCGACCAGTTGGGCCGCCCGCTCGAACTCGGCCGCGCGGTGGGCGCGTTCCTGCGCGAGGTCGGCTCCCTCCCCAAGGAAGACGCCCGGCTCCGCCTGCTCACCGCGGGCCTGGACGCGTGGGCGGCCGACAACGTGCTCTCCTACCTGGACGAACAGCGCCAGGCCTGCGGCCACATTCCGGACGACCGCACGATCGTCGTCGAGCGCTTCCGCGACGAACTCGGCGACTGGCGGGTCGTCGTCCACTCCCCCTTCGGCGCCCAGGTCCACGCCCCCTGGGCCCTCGCCCTGGGCGCCAGGCTCGCCGAGCGCTACGGCATGGACGCCCAGGTGATGCACGCCGACGACGGCATCGTCCTGCGGCTGCCCGACGCCGACCTCATGGGCATGGACCTCCTCGACCGGGAGCCGATGAAGGCCGGCGCCGCCTTCGGCACGGAGTACGACGCCGAACAGGCGCCCGTCGGCGCGGCGGACGTCGTCTTCGACAAGGGCGAGGTCGACGGGATCGTCACCGACCAGGTCGGCGGCTCGGCCCTGTTCGCGGCACGCTTCCGCGAGTGCGCCGCCCGCGCGCTGCTGCTGCCGCGCCGCAGCCCGGGCAAGCGGACCCCGCTGTGGCAGCAGCGCCAGCGCGCCGCCCAACTGCTCCAGGTGGCGAGCGAGTTCGGTTCGTTCCCGATCGTCCTGGAAGCGGTCCGCGAGTGCCTCCAGGACGTCTTCGACGTCCCCGGCCTCGTGGAGCTGATGGGCGACCTGGAGTCCCGCAAGGTGCGCCTGGTCGAGGTCTCCACCCCGGAGCCGTCCCCCTTCGCACGCTCCCTCCTCTTCGGCTACGTCGCCCAGTTCCTCTACGAGGGGGACTCCCCGCTCGCCGAGCGCCGCGCCGCCGCCCTCTCCCTGGACTCACGTCTGCTGGCCGAGCTGCTCGGCCAGGCGGAGCTGCGCGAACTGCTCGACGCCGAGGTCCTCACCACACTGGAACGCGAACTCCAGTGGCTCACCGAGGACCGCCGCGCGAAGGACACCGAAAGCATCGCGGACCTTCTGCGCCTCCTCGGCCCGCTCACCGACGCCGAGCTGGCCGAGCGCGGCGCCGAACCGCACTGGGCACCGGAGCTGGCCGCCGCCCGCCGCGCGATCCGGGTCCGCATCGCGGGCGCCGACCACTGGGCCGCGATCGAGGACGCGGGCCGGCTGCGCGACGCGCTCGGCACGGCACTGCCGGTAGGCGTGCCGGAAGCCTTCACGGAGCCGGTCAAGGACCCCCTCGGCGACCTCCTCGCCCGCCACGCCCGCACCCACGGCCCGTTCACCTCCACCACCGCGGCCGCCCGCTTCGGCCTCGGCGTGGCGGTGACCGAGGGCGCCCTGCAGCGGCTCGCGGCGGGCGGGCGCGTCGTCCAGGGCGAGTTCCACCCGGCCGGCATCGGCCAGGAGTGGTGCGACGCGACGGTCCTGCGCAGGCTGCGCCGCCGCTCCCTGGCCGCCCTGCGGCACGAACTGGAGCCGGTCCCGCCGCCCGCGCTCGCCCAGTTCCTGCCCCAGTGGCAGCACATCGGCAAGGGCCACTCCCTGCGCGGCGTCGACGGACTGGTACGTGCCGTCGAGCAGCTCCAGGGCGCGTCGGTGCCCGCCTCGGCCCTGGAGCGACTCGTCCTGCCGTCCCGGGTACGGGACTACACCCCGGCGATGCTCGACGAACTCACCGCGGCCGGAGAGGTCGTCTGGGCCGGCGCGGGCGCCCTCCCCGGCAAGGACGGCTGGATCTCCCTGTACGTGGCGGACGCGGCGCCCCTGCTGCTGCCCCCGCCCCACCCCCTGGAGCCGACGGCGCTCCATCAGTCCGTCCTGGACGCCCTCTCCGGGGGCTACGGCCTGTTCTTCCGCCAGATCGCCGACCAGGTCCGCGCCACCACACACCCCGACGCCACCGATCCCCAACTCGCCGACGCCGTCTGGGACCTGGCCTGGTCCGGCCGGCTCACCAACGACACGCTCGCCCCCATGCGCTCCCTGCTGGGCTCGGGCCGCACGGCCGGCTCCACGGCCCACCGCGCCAGGCGCACGGTCCCGCGCGGCCGCTACGGCTCGCTGACGGCCGCGGCGCGCCCCGCCTCCCGCAGCGGCCCCCCGACCGTCGCCGGCCGCTGGTCCCTGCTCCCCGCCCACGAACCCGACCCCACCGTCCGCGCCCACGCCCTCGCCCGCACGCTCCTCGACCGGCACGGTGTGGTGACGCGGGGCGCGGTCGCGGCCGAGGGCGTCGAGGGCGGCTTCGCGGCGACGTACCGCGTCCTGTCCGTCTTCGAGGAGAGCGGTCAGGCCCGTCGCGGGTACGTCGTCGAGGGCCTCGGCGCCGCGCAGTTCGCCATGGACGGCGCGGTGGACCGCCTGCGCGCGGTGGCCAACGCCCGAGACCGCGGCGAGCCCCTGCCCGGCCCGAGCACCGCAACAAACACCCTGGACGACGTCACCTTCCCCTTCCCCGACGGCACCCCGTCCGGCGACGCGTGGGACCTCCCCGACCCCGACACCGCCTTCTCGTCCCCCTTCGACACCCCGAGCGCCCCCACCTCGCCGGGCGAGTACGTCTCCCCGCAGGACTTCGCCTCCCCGGGCGCCGGCGGCCCACGCGCGGGCGGCGGCTCCCAGAACGGCTCGGGCTTCCCCGCCCACCCCAACCCCAACCGCAGCCACGCCCAGAGCCGCAACCGCAACCGCAGCTCCTCCTACGCCTCCCCCGCCTCCCGCGCCGTCGTCCTCGCCGCCGCCGACCCGGCGAACGCGTACGGCGCCGCCCTGGGCTGGCCGGAACCACCGAGCAGCGCCGGGCACAAACCGGGCCGCAAGGCCGGCTCCCTGGTCGTCCTCGTCGACGGCGAGCTGACGCTCTACATGGAGCGCGGCGGCAAGACCCTGCTGGCCTGGCCCGCCACCCCGGACAGCGAGGACACACCCACCGACGACCCACGCCTGCACGCCGCCGCGGAGGCCCTCGCCGAGGCCGCACGCGCGGGCTCCCTCGGCACGGTCACGGTGGAACGCGTCAACGGCGCCTCGGCCCTCACCTCCCCCATCGGCACCCTCCTGGAAGGAGCAGGCTTCATCGCGACCCCACGAGGTCTACGCCTACGAGCATGACGACAACCACCCACCCCACCGCCCCCGTGCCACCCTTGACGCATGCCCGAAGGTGACACGGTCTGGCAGGCCGCGAGGCGACTGGACGACGCCCTCGCCGGCAAGGTGCTGACCCGCTCGGACCTCCGGGTCCCGAAGTACGCGACCGCCGACCTCACCGGCCGCACCGTCCTGGACGTCACCTCGCGCGGCAAACACCTCCTCACCCGCGTCGAAGGCGGCCTGACGCTCCACTCGCACCTGCGGATGGACGGCTCGTGGAAGGTGTACGCCGACGACCAGCGCTGGACCGGCGGCCCGGCGCACCAGATCCGGGTGATTCTCGGCACCCACGACCGGACCGCCGTCGGTTACCGCCTCCCCGTTCTCGACCTGCTGCGCACCACCGCCGAACAACGCGCCGTCGGCCACCTCGGCCCCGACCTGCTGGGCCCCGACTGGAACCCCGAGCGAGCCCTCGCCAACCTCCTCACGGATCCCGCCCGTCCCCTCGGCGAGGCTCTCCTCGACCAGCGCAACCTCGCCGGCATCGGCAACATCTACAAGAGCGAACTCTGCTTCCTCATCGGCGCCACCCCGTGGCTCCCCATCGGCGCCCTCCCCGCCGACCGCGCCGGGCGACTGCCCGCCCTCGCGAAGCGCCTGCTGGAGTCCAACCGCGACCGCCCGGTCCGCAGCACGACGGGCCGCCGCGGCCAGGACCTGTTCGTGTACGGCCGCGCGCCCCGCCCCTGCCTGCGCTGCGGAACACCGGTCCGCGCGGCCGACCAGGGCGACGGCTCCCGCGAGCGCCCGACCTACTGGTGCCCCACCTGCCAGACAGGCCCCGCCCCGGCTCCGGGCTCCCCACCGACGCGCCGCGTCCGCCCGCGCACCACCCGTTGACGTCGACGCTCCAGCCAATTGACGGACCGTCAGAAACCCTCGTACCGTCCCTCTCATGGCTGTGAAGGCGTACGACCTCACCGGACGCACCGCGTTCGTCACCGGCGCCGCGAGCGGAATCGGCCGCGCCTGCGCCGTACTGCTCGCGCAGGCAGGCGCCACCGTGCACGGCGCGGACCGCGACGCGCAGGGCCTGCACGAGACTGCGACGCTGATCAAGGACCAGGGCGGTACCGCCCGCACCCACCACCTCGACGTCACCGACCGTGTCCAGGTCCGGCAGGCCGTCGCGTCCTGCCAGCGGCTGGACGTCATGGCGGCGGTCGCGGGGATCATGCACAGCAGCCCGGTCCTGGAGACCCGCGACGAGGACCTGGACCGGGTCCTGGCCGTCAACTTCAAGGGCGTGCTGTACGCCTGCCAGGAGGCGGTCCGCCTGATGCTGGCGCGCGACAACGGCGGCAGCATCATCACCATGGCCTCGGGCGCCGTCGACACCGGCGGCCCCGGACTGCTCTGCTACGGCGCGGCCAAGGCGGCCGTGGTCCAGTTGACGAAGACGCTCGCGACCGAGGTCGGCCGGTACGGCATCCGCGTCAACGCCGTCGCCCCGGGCTGGATCCGCACCCCGATGACCGACCGCCACGACGCCGGCGCCCAGGCGCACACCGAGGCGCTCATATCCCGCATGTCACCGCTGGGCCGGGTCGGCGAACCGGAGGACATCGCCCACGCCGTCCTCCACCTGGCCTCGGACGCCTCGGCATTCACAACGGGCCAGATCCTCCGCCCAAACGGCGGCGTAGCAATGCCGTGGTAACCAACAGCCCCTCCAGCAGCCGTGCCCCTCCGCCCATCCCGTCCCATTCCCAACCCTGATCCCACCCGCAGCACACCTCCTGCACCACACTCCTCACTCCCCGCCCTCCGCACACGCACCCCCACTCCCACCCGCACCCCCAGACCCCCCGTCCTCCCTCACCCCCCGCCAAGCAGCCCTCCACCGCCCCTCCGCAACAGCTCCCACCGCCCGCGCCTTGGCCACGCAGTGCACCGGCAACAGACTCAGCCCCCACCCCCCGGCAGCGACCGCTCCCTCCAGCACCCCCGCGTCAGGCGCCACGGCGAGTCTCACCACGGCCCACCACCACACCGCGCCCAGCCCCAGGCCGAGCCCCAGCACAACCCCCCGCCCCACTATTCGCCCCGGCAGGGCGCACGAGCGCGACACCGCCGCATCACACGACTCAGCCCGCCGCCTCACACACTCTCCGCCTGGAACATCCAATGGTGCTTCTCCAGGTCGCCGGTGATCCCGATGAAGAGGTCCTGGCTCACAGGATCCGCATCCCCCGTGGCCGCCACCCGCTCCCGCATCCGGGTGATCACCGCACCCAGCGCGGAGACCAGCGTCCCGACCGCGTCGGAGTCCTTGACCCAGCCCTCCGGCACCGCACCGATCCCGCTGCTCGCGGCCACCGTCGCCGCACGCCCGTCCGGCGAGACGCCCAGCGCCGAGGCCCGCTCCGCGACCGTGTCGGAGTGGGCGCGGGCGACGTCCACGACCTCGTCGAGCTGGAGGTGCACGGACCGGAAGCGAGGCCCGACGACGTTCCAGTGGACCTGTTTGGCGACGAGCGACAGGTCGACCAGATCGACGAGCGCGCCCTGCAAGGCCTCGGAGACCGTCTTCAGGTCGGCGTCGGACAGGGGACTCTTCACCACGTACATCCGAACCTCCGATGGTTGGCTCCCGCCGTGCCCCTCCACGATGACCTCAGCGCCCGGCACCGGCAAACGGACGCGAATCCGAACGCCGACGAACACGGAACGGAACTTGGAACGGAACTCGGAACACAACGCGGAACGGAACACGAAAGACCCCGACCGCACCCCTCCGGATCTCCCGGAGGGGCCCCGGCCGGGGCCTCACATTCCTGCCTACGTGCCTACACGCGCCCACGCGCATGAACCTGCACGCACATGAACCTCAAGCGGCGACCACGTCCACCGCCTCGGCGGGTGCCTTGATGGTCACCCGCTCCGGTGGCACACCGGTCACCGACACGGAACCCAGCATCGGACGAACCGACGTGGGCACAGGCTCGCTGCGGGTTGCCGCTGCCGACTGGGCCAGCTCGGCGAGGGCGAGCTCGTCGCTCACTTCCCGCATGAGCTCGGACATCCGTACGTCCAGCGCGTCGCAGATGGCGGAGAGCAGCTCGGAGGATGCCTCCTTCTGCCCCCGCTCCACCTCGGAGAGATAGCCGAGTGAGACTCGGGCGGACGAGGAGACTTCGCGCAGAGTACGGCCCTGGCGCTGGCGCTGCCGACGCAGCACGTCACCCAGCAGGCGACGAAGCAGAATCATCGGTGGCTCCCTCCTCGGACCGCGTAGCCGCATCCTTCACGCCCCACCGTACCGCCTCGCGCTGCGGCCGTGCGGGGAGCGATGTCGTGTTCACTCAGGGCTGCAAACATCAAAACCCCCCGTTCTGTTCCGTATCCTGTGCCCGCTCGTTCCCGGTCTGTTCGCCCGCAAGCTCTGTCAGGAGCAGTGCGAGTACGCTCCGTACACTCTCTCTACGAATTTCCGCCCGGTCGCCGTTCAACCGCAGGGCCTCCACTTTTCCGCCAGCGGCGGAACCGGAAGCCGCGCCGATCGGCCCGTCCACGGCCACGAAGACCGTCCCGACGGGCTGTCCGTCCTGGGCGTCGGGGCCGGCCACCCCGGTCGTCGCGACGCCCCAGTCGGCGCCCAGCGTCTTGCGCACTCCGGCCGCCATCTGGGCCGCCACCTGCGCGTCCACCGCTCCCCGGGCGGCCAGCAGGCCCGCGTCGACCCCGAGCAGTTCGTGCTTGATCCCGGTCGCGTAGGCGGTGACCGAACCGCGGAAGACCTTGGACGCCCCGGGCACCGATGTGATCTCCGCCGCAACCAGACCACCGGTCAGCGACTCGGCCACGGCGAGCGTCTCCCCGTTGACCGTGAGTAGTCGCACCACGTCGGCGGCCGCGGAACTCACGCTTCCGTCTCCCGCGACGCGGCCTCGCGCTCGGCGATCCCCTGCCTGCGCAGCACAATGGCCTGTCTCACATAGTCGAGCCCGGTCACCACGGTCAGGACGACCGCCGCGGCCATCACCCAGAACCTCAGGGTCGCCAGCCACCCCGTCAGCGCCAGGACGTACATGCCGACGGCCACGCCCTGGGTGAGCGTCTTCAGCTTGCCGCCCCGGCTCGCCGGGATGACGCCGTACCGGATGACCAGGAAACGCAGCAGCGTGATCCCGAGTTCCCGGCCGAGGATGACGATCGTCACCCACCACGGCAGGTCGCCGAGCGAGGAGAGACAGATCAGCGCCGCTCCCATGATCGCCTTGTCGGCGATGGGGTCGGCGATCTTCCCGAAGTCGGTGACGAGGTCGTACGTCCGGGCCAGATGACCGTCGAACAGGTCGGTGATCATGGCGATCGCGAAGGCCGCCCAGGCGAGCGCACGCCACGCCGGGTCGTAGCCGCCGTCGGCCAGCATCAGCGCGACGAAGCCGGGCACCAGGATCAGCCGGAGCATCGTCAGCAGATTGGCGATGTTCCAGACGCTCGCCTGGTTGACGGCGGCGGCCGCCAGCTTCGCGCCGCGCGGGGGCCTGCCGGCGTCCTGGCCGTCGACGGCGGCACCGGAGACATCAGGGGCGTCGGAGACGTCGGTGGCCGGGCCGACGACCGGGCTCGCACCCGCTGCGCCCTTCGCCTGCGGCGAGGAGCCGCCCGCGGCCGATGCCGGAGCACCCGTCATCTGCCCGCCTCCTCACTACACCCGAACGAACCCGGCAGGGGCTCGGCCACCAGGTCGACACCTTCCGTACCGACCACCTTCGCCTCGACCATACGACCGACGCTCAGGCTTTCGCCCGACGTGAGCAGCACCTGCCCGTCCGTCTCCGGCGCCTGGTGCGCGCCACGGCCGTGCACACCCTCCTCGTCCAGCGACTCGACGAGCACGTGCACGGTCTCGCCGACCCGTTCCTCGGCCCGCTGCGAGACGAGTTCCTCGGCGAGCCGGGAGACCCGGGCGAGCCGCTCCGCGACGACGTCGACGTCGAGCTTGTCGTCGTACGTCGCGGCCTCGGTGCCCTCCTCGTCGGAGTAGCCGAAGACGCCGATGGCGTCCAGCCGCGCGCCGTTCAGGAAGCGCTCAAGCTCCGCGAGGTCGGCCTCGGACTCTCCGGGGAAGCCCACGATGAAGTTGGAGCGCACGCCCGCCTGGGGCGCCTTGGCGCGGATGGTGTCGAGCAGTTCCAGGAAGCGGTCCGTGTCGCCGAAGCGGCGCATCGCGCGCAGCACACCGGGCGCGGAGTGCTGGAAGGACAGGTCGAAGTAGGGCGCGATCTTGGGCGTGGAGGTCAGCACGTCGATCAGACCGGGCCGCATCTCGGCCGGCTGGAGGTAGCTGACGCGCACCCGTTCGAGCCCGTCGACGTCCGCCAGCTCCGGGAGCAGGGACTCCAGCAGCCGGATGTCGCCGAGGTCCTTGCCGTAGGAGGTGTTGTTCTCGGAGACCAGCATGATCTCCTTGACGCCCTGTTCGGCCAGCCACCGCGTCTCGTTCAGCACGTCGCTCGGGCGGCGGGAGATGAAGGAGCCGCGGAAGGACGGGATGGCGCAGAAGGTGCAGCGCCGGTCGCAGCCGGAGGCGAGCTTGACCGAGGCGACGGGGGCGCCGTCCAGCCGTCGGCGCAGGGGCGCGCGGGGGCCGGAAGCGGGCGCGAGGCCGTCCGGGAGGTCGGTCGGGCCGTGCCCCGGAAGCGCGACCGAAGCGGCCGACTCCTGCCGCTCGGCCGGGCTGATGGGCAGCAGCTTGCGCCGGTCGCGCGGGGTGTGGGAGGCGTGGATGCCGCCGTTCAGAATGGTCTGGAGGCGCTCGGAGATGTCGGAGTAGTCGTCGAAGCCGAGCACGCCGTCGGCCTCGGGCAGGGCTTCGGCGAGCTCCTTGCCGTACCGCTCGGCCATGCAGCCCACTGCCACGACGGCCTGGGTTCTGCCGTGCCCCTTGAGGTCGTTGGCCTCGAGCAGGGCGTCGACGGAGTCCTTCTTGGCGGCGTCGACGAAACCGCAGGTGTTGACGACGGCCACGTCGGCGTCCTCGGCGTCCTCCACGAGCTGCCAGCCGTCCGCCTCCAAACGGCCTGCGAGCTCCTCCGAGTCCACCTCGTTACGGGCGCAGCCAAGGGTGACGAGTGCGACGGTACGGCGTTCAGGCATGGGCTCAAGACTACTTTGTCCCACCGACACCGAACGTCGACGGGGTTGACGAAGGTCGTCAACCCCGTGGCCGCACGAAGCCCCGCCCGGCTCAGCCGACCTGCGGGTCGCCCTTCGTGTACGTCAGACGCTCCACCGCGCCGGGCTGGAAGTCGTCGTTGAGCTTCTTGCCGTTGACGTACAGATCGATCGCGCCGGCGTCGCCGAGGACGAGGCTGATCTTCTCGCTGTCCTGGAAGGTCTTGGAGTCGCCCTGCTTGAGCAGGCCGTCGAAGAGCAGGCGGCCGTTGTGGTCCTTGGCGTAGATCCAGCTGCGCCCGTCGGTCGCGCTGACCTGGACGGTCACCTTGTCCTGGGGGGCGGCGGCGATGGCGCTGTCGGAGGGCTGCGGCGTCTTGTCGGCGGGCTTGTCGGTCTTCGGCGTGGGCGAGACGGTCTTGTCGGTCGCGGGGGTGGCCTCGGCGACCTGGTCCTTCGACCCGCCGTCGTCGCCGCCCTTGACCGCGGTGAAGCCGACGAAGCCGACGACGGCGACGATCGCGGCGACCATGGCCGCCGTCCAGTTCGGCCCGCGCCGCTCGGGGCGGATGCGTTCCGCCTCGAACAGGGGCGCGGCCGGCGTCGGTGCGGGACGGCCGCCGTGGGTGGCGTCGAACCGCTCCATCAGCGCGGCGGGGTCGAGGTGGACGGCCCTGGCCAGGGTCCTGATGTGCCCGCGCGCGTAGACGTCTCCGCCGCAGGGAGCGAAGTCGTCCGCCTCGATGGCGTGGACGATGGCGATACGGACCCGGGTGGCGGTACTGACGTCGTCGACGGTGAGCCCGGCCGCGATGCGCGCCTGCTGCAGGGCACGGCCGATGGAGAAGGGGGCTTCCTCGGACGGGTCTTCGAACGGACGCTCGTCTTCAGGGGAGTTGCCGATGGACACGGGGGCGCCTTTCGAGCGTGTAGCCACCTGTGCTGGAGGTTCAGTCTAGGGGGGGTGCCAAAGAGAGGGGCAACCGGGCGGTGGGACTTTGTACGCCATCGGTATGGCCGGACATGCCGATGACGGGCCGGTTACGGCCCCGGCGAGGAGCCGCACCTGTCCTCTCGCTCAACTTGACGTACGTCAAAGGGAAACGGTTGCCCACCGCTCTCTAACGGGTGAGTCACGGCCGACCTCCGTTCCCCGCACTGACGTCTACCCCGACGTCTACCCCGCAGACTCCCCCCGGATCACCGAGAGCACGCCATCCAACTCGTCCGGCTTCACGAGGACGTCCCGCGCCTTGGATCCCTCACTGGGCCCGACGATGTTCCGCGACTCCATGAGGTCCATCAGCCGGCCGGCCTTGGCGAAGCCGACGCGCAGCTTGCGCTGGAGCATGGACGTCGACCCGAACTGGGTGGAGACCACCAGCTCGGCCGCCTGGCACAGCAGGTCGAGGTCGTCGCCGATGTCCTCGTCGATCTCCTTCTTCTGCTTGGTGCCGACGGTGACGTCGTCCCGGAAGACCGGCGCCATCTGGTCCTTGCAGTGCTGGACGACCGCCGCGACCTCTTCCTCGGTCACGAAGGCGCCCTGCATACGCGTGGGCTTGTTCTGACCCATCGGCAGGAACAGCCCGTCGCCCTTGCCGATCAGCTTCTCGGCGCCCGGCTGGTCGAGGATGACGCGCGAGTCGGCGAGCGAGGAGGTGGCGAAGGCGAGCCGGGAGGGCACGTTCGCCTTGATGAGGCCGGTCACGACGTCGACCGAAGGGCGCTGCGTGGCGAGCACCAGGTGGATACCGGCCGCGCGCGCGAGCTGCGTGATCCGCACGATCGAGTCCTCGACGTCGCGCGGGGCGACCATCATCAGGTCGGCGAGCTCGTCCACGATCACCAGCAGGTACGGGTACGGCTGAAGCTCCCGCTCGCTCCCCAGGGGCGGCTTGACCTTGCCGTTCCTTATGGCCTCGTTGAAGTCGTCGATGTGCCGGAAGCCGTACGCCGCGAGGTCGTCGTAGCGCAGGTCCATCTCCCGTACGACCCACTGCAGGGCCTCGGCGGCCCGTTTGGGGTTGGTGATGATCGGCGTGATCAGGTGCGGGATGCCCTCGTAGGCGGTGAGCTCGACGCGCTTGGGGTCGACCAGGACCATCCGCACGTCCTCGGGGGTCGCGCGGACCATGATCGACGTGATCAGGCAGTTGATGCACGACGACTTGCCGGAACCGGTGGCTCCGGCCACCAGGACGTGCGGCATCTTCGCAAGGTTGGCCATCACATAGCCGCCCTCGACGTCCTTGCCGAGCGCCACCAGCATCGGGTGGTCGTCCTCGGCCGCGTCCGCGAGCCGCAGCACGTCCCCGAGGTTGACCATCTCCCGGTCGGTGTTCGGGATCTCGATGCCGACCGCGGACTTGCCCGGGATCGGGCTGATGATCCGTACGTCGGGGCTGGCGACGGCGTACGCGATGTTCTTGGCCAGCGCGGTGATCCGCTCGACCTTCACGGCGGGGCCGAGCTCGACCTCGTAGCGCGTGACCGTCGGCCCGCGGGTGAAGCCGGTGACGGCGGCGTCGACCTTGAACTCGGTGAAGACGTTCGTCAGCGAGGCGACGACGACGTCGTTGGCCGCGCTGCGCACCTTGCCGGGGCCGCCGCGCTCCAGGAGGTCGAGGGAGGGCAGGGAGTAGGTGATGTCGCCGGAGAGCTGGAGCTGTTCGGCGCGCGGCGGCAGCTCGCGCATCTCCTCGGGGGCCGACTTGGTCAGGTCGGGGACCGCCCCGCCGACCTTGAGCCGCTCCTGCCGGGGGCGGGAGGCCGGCGCCGGGACGGGCGTCGGCGTCGTCGGCTCCCGGTCGCCGACGCTCACACCGTGGGTGAGGTCGGCGACGAGCGGCGAGGGCGGCATGCCGTGCAGGACGGCGCCGTCGAGGTCGGCCGCGGCGGCAGCGGCGATGTCCACGGCGTCCAGTTGCCGGTCCATGGCCGGCTGCGGCACCGCGGAGCGCCGGGGGCGGCCGCGCCGCCGGGAGAGCGCCTCCTGCTCGGCGTCGTCGGGGTCGTACGACTGGGGGGCGCCCGAGCGCCGTCGGGGGCGCCCGGGCAGCGCCTCGCGCCACTGCTCGTCGTAGCGCGCGTCGTCGTCGCCGACCTCGTCGTACTCGTCCGCCGCCGGGTCGTGCAGGACGCCGAGCCGCACCCCGAGCTGCCGCAGCCGCTGCGGAACGGCGTTGACCGGGGTCGCCGTGACGACCAGCAGCCCGAAGACCGTGAGCAGCGCCAGCAGCGGTACGGCGAGGACCTCGCCCATGGTGTACGTCAGCGGGGTCGCCGCGCCCCAGCCGATGAGACCGCCGGCGTCCCTTATGGCCTGCATGCCGTCGCTGCGGGCGGGGGCGCCGCAGGCGATGTGGACCTGGCCGAGCACGCCGATGACGAGCGCGGACAGGCCGATCACGATGCGGCCGTTGGCCTCGGGCTTCTCGGGGTGCCGGATGAGGCGCACGGCGATCACCGCGAGGAGGATCGGCACGAGCAGGTCGAGCCGGCCGAAGGCGCCGGTCACCAGGATCTCGACGAGGTCGCCGACGGGACCGCGCAGATCGGCCCAGGTGCCCGCGGCGACGATCAGCGCGACGCCGAACAGCAGCAGCGCGACGCCGTCCTTGCGGTGGGCCGGGTCGAGGTTCTTCGCGCCGTTCCCTATGCCGCGGAACACGGCGCCGACGCCGTGCGCCAGCCCGAGCCAGACGGCGCGGACGAGTCGGTAGATGCCCCCGGTGGGATTGGGAGCCGGTGCGGGCGCGGGCTTCTTGGCCGCGGCTCTCTTGGCGGGCGCCTTCTTCGCCGGGGCCTTTTTGGCGGCGGCCTTCTTCGCCGGAGCGGCCGCCTTCTTGGCGGGCGGCTTCTTGGCTGCGGAGGGACGTGAGGCCATGGGTGTGAGGTTACCGGTGGAGACCACAAGGGACACGTGTGCCCACTGCTTCACCCGATCGTGTCGCCCGCGCCAAGGCGCGGAACTGACGCGTCCGCTTTGCCGGGAACGGGAACTGACGCGTCCTCATGCACAACACCATGCGTCGCACACGTCAGTTCCGTTCCGTGGATCCGATCAGTTCGGCGACGGCAGTGAGGTCGCGCCGCTGCCGGTGCCCGGCTCCAGGGCGTCCAGCGCCCGGCGCAGACCGGTGAGTTTGCGCTCCAGGTGCGCCGCCGTGGCCACCGCGGCCGCGTCCGCCGACTCGTCGTCGAGCTGCTTGGACAGGGCCTCCGCCTGCTCCTCGACGGCCGCGAGCCGCGCGGAGAGCTCGGCGAGCAGCCCCGCCGCCTCCTTCGCGCCGCCCGACGCGCTCTTGCCGCCACCGCCCTCCAACTGGAGCCGCAGCAGCGCCGCCTGCTCGCGCAACTGGCAGTTCTTCATGTACAGCTCGACGAACACCGAGACCTTCGCACGCAGCACCCACGGGTCGAACGGCTTGGAGATGTAGTCCACCGCGCCCGCCGCGTAACCGCGGAAGGTGTGGTGCGGCCCGTGGTTGATCGCGGTGAGGAAGATGATCGGGATGTCCCTGGTCCGCTCTCGCCGCTTGATGTGCGCGGCCGTCTCGAAGCCGTCCATTCCCGGCATCTGGACGTCCAGCAGAATGACCGCGAAGTCGTCCGTCAGCAGTGCTTTGAGCGCCTCTTCCCCGGACGATGCCCGCACCAGCGTCTGATCGAGCGCAGAGAGGATCGCCTCCAGCGCCAGCAGATTCTCCGGCCGGTCATCGACCAGGAGGATCTTGGCCTTCTGCACCATGGCCCGCCCTCCTCGCCCCGGCAGTGCACCGGGCGCCGCCCCTGGGGACGACTCCTTTGCGCCGCCCTTCCTTGTGCCGGTCATGGTAGCCGCACCCCGACCGTCGCCACACCCTGTCACCGTGATGTCACTGTGCACGTAGCGGGAACGCGGCAGGGGACCAGAAGGTTCCCCGGATTCCGCCCGGCTACACGGCGTCGGAAACCCCGAGTCGACAACTCCGGACGCAGGCCGATTGTTCCCGGCCCGCCGAAGGTTCCCGTCACGGCGCGGTCCCCTCACGCGTCCCGCATCCACTGCTGCATCACCGACAGCAGGTGATCGGGGTCGACCGGCTTCGTCACATAGTCGGAGGCGCCCGACTCCAGGGCCTTCTCCCGGTCGCCCTTCATCGCCTTCGCCGTCAGCGCGATGATCGGCAGCCCGGAGAACTGCGGCATCCGCCGGACCGCCGTCGTCGTCGCGTAGCCGTCCATCTCGGGCATCATGATGTCCATCAGGACGACCGCCACGTCGTCGTGCTGCTCCAGGACCTCGATGCCCTCGCGGCCGTTCTCCGCGTACAGCACCGACAGGCCGTGCTGCTCCAGGACGCTGGTCAGCGCGAACACGTTGCGGATGTCGTCGTCGACGATCAGCACCTTCTCGCCGCCGAACCGGATGCCCACGCGCGCGGGCGCCTCCGCGTCCTGTCCGCGGGCCGGCCAGTGCTCCGGCCTGCCCACCTGCTCGCCGCCGCTCGCCATGCGGCGCCGGCGCCGGAAGAGAGCCGCCGGACCGTTCTGCGCGTCCTGGTACGACCGCACCTCGGACGGCATCCGGATCTCCGCCTCGGACAGCTCCGACAGCTCGGCCGCCCCGTTCTCCGAGGCCACCAGGTCGCCGGCCTCCAGGGCGGGCACGACCTGCTGGTAGCCCTGCGGCGGCAACTCGCTCGGGTGCAGCGGCAGATACAGCGTGAACGTCGAGCCACGGCTCGGCTCGCTCTGCGCGTGGATCTCACCGCCGAGCAACTGCGCGATCTCCCGCGAGATGGACAACCCCAGTCCCGTACCGCCGTACTTGCGGCTGGTGGTGCCGTCCGCCTGCTTGAACGCCTCGAAGATCACCCGCATCTTGCTGGCCGCGATCCCGATGCCGGTGTCGGTCACCGAGAACGCGATCAACGGCGCGTCCGCGTCGGTCAGCGAACCGGCCTCCAGCAACTGCTCCCGGATCGCCAGCGGCACCTCCGCCCCGGCCGGCCGGATGACCAGCTCGACCGAACCGGAGTCGGTGAACTTCACCGCGTTGGACAGCAGGTTGCGCAGCACCTGGAGCAGCCGCTGCTCGTCGGTGTGCAGCGTGGCCGGCAGCTCCGGCGACACCCGCACCGACAGGTCGAGGCCCTTCTCCGCGGTCAGCGGCCGGAACGTGGCCTCCACGTAGTCGACCAACTGGACGAGCGCGATCCGCGTCGGCGAGACGTCCATCTTGCCCGCCTCGACCTTCGACAGGTCGAGGATGTCGTTGATCAACTGGAGCAGGTCGGAACCGGCCCCGTGGATCGTCTCGGCGAACTCGACCTGCTTCGGCGAGAGATTGCCCTCCGCGTTGTCGGCGAGCAGCTTGGCCAGGATCAGCAGCGAGTTGAGCGGCGTACGCAGCTCGTGCGACATGTTGGCGAGGAACTCGCTCTTGTAGCGCATCGACACCGCGAGCTGCTCGGCACGCTCCTCCAGGACCTGCCGCGCCTCCTCGATCTCGGTGTTCTTCACCTCGATGTCGCGGTTCTGCTGGGCCAGCAGCTCGGCCTTCTCCTCCAGTTCGGCGTTGGACGCCTGAAGGGCTTTCTGCCGCTGCTCCAACTCGGCCGACCGCTCCCGCAGTTGCTCGGTCAGCTCCTGCGACTGCTTCAGCAGCAGCTCGGTCTTGGTGTTGACGGAGATGGTGTTGACGCTGGTCGCGATCATCTCGGCGAGCTGGTTGAGGAAGTCCTTCTGGATCTGTGTGAACTTCGTGAACGAAGCCAGCTCGATCACGCCGAGCACCAGGCCCTCGAACAGCACCGGCAGCACGATCACCTGCGCGGGCGGCGCCTCGCCGAGCCCCGAGGAGATCTTCAGATAGCCGCTCGGGGCGTTCGCGACGAGAATCGTGCGCTTCTCCTTCGCGGCCGTCCCGACCAGCGCCTCACCCGGCCGGAACGACGTCGGCATGGAGCCCATCGAGTACCCGTACGACCCCAGCATGCGCAGCTCGTACTGGTCGGCGTCGCCGTCGGCCGGCGGCATCGCCAGGAAGAACGCGCCGTGCTGCGCGGCCACCAGGGGCGGCAGCTCGCTCATGATGAGCGAGGCCACGTCCTCCAGGTCGCGCCGCCCCTGCATCAGGGCCGACACGCGCGCGAGGTTGCCCTTGAGCCAGTCCTGTTCCTTGTTGGCGATCGTGGTGTCACGCAGGTTGGCGATCATCTTGTTGATGTAGTCCTGGAGTTCCTGGATCTCCCCGGACGCGTCCACGTCGATCTTCAGGTTCAGGTCGCCGCGGGTCACCGCGGTCGCCACGCGCGCGATGGCACGCACCTGCCGGGTCAGGTTCCCGGCCATCTCGTTCACCGACTCGGTGAGGTCGCGCCAGGTGCCGTCGACGTCACGCACGCGTGCCTGACCGCCGAGCTGCCCCTCGGTACCCACCTCGCGGGCGACCCGGGTGACCTCCTCGGCGAAGGACGACAGCTGGTCGACCATCGTGTTGATGGTCGTCTTCAGCTCGAGGATCTCCCCGCGCGCGTCGATGTCGATCTTCTTCGTCAGGTCACCCTTGGCGATGGCCGTCGTGACCATGGCGATGTTGCGCACCTGGCCGGTCAGGTTGGACGCCATCTGGTTCACCGACTCGGTGAGGTCCTTCCAGGTACCCGCCACACCCGGCACGTGCGCCTGACCGCCGAGGATGCCGTCCGTGCCCACCTCACGGGCCACCTTGGTGACCTGGTCGGCGAACGAACTCAGCGTCTTCACCATGGTGTTGAAGGTGTCGGCGAGCTGCGCGACCTCGCCGCGCGCCTCGATCGTCACCGTCCGCGTCAGGTCACCGTTGGCGACGGCCGCCGCGACCTGGGAGATGTTGCGCACCTGCATGGTCAGGTTCTTGGCCATCAGGTTGACGTTGTCGGTGAGGTCCTTCCAGATGCCCGTGACACCCGACGCGTGCGCCTGGCCGCCGAGGATGCCCTCGGTGCCCACCTCCCGGGCCACCCGGGTCACCTGCTCGGCGAACGACGACAGCTGGTCGACCATCGTGTTCACGGTGGTGACGAGCTCGAGGATCTCGCCCTTGGCGTCGACGGTGATCTTCTTCGACAGATCGCCCTTGGCGACCGCGGTCGTGACATCGGCGATCTGACGCACCTGGATCGTCAGGTTGTTCGCCATGAAGTTCACGGACTGCGTGAGGTCCTTCCAGGTACCGGAGACCCCCTGCACCTCGGCCTGCCCGCCGAGCTGCCCCTCCGTACCGACCTCCCGGGCCACCCGCGTGACCTCCTGGGCGAACGACGACAGCTGGTCGACCATCGTGTTCAGGGTGTTCTTCAGCTCCAGGATCTCCCCGCGCGCGTCCACGGTGATCTTCTGGGAGAGGTCACCGCGGGCCACGGCGGTGGCGACCTGCGCGATGTTGCGCACCTGGGCGGTGAGGTTGCCGGCCATGCCGTTCACCGAGTCCGTCAGGTCCCGCCACACACCGGCGACACCGGGCACCTGCGCCTGCCCGCCGAGCTGCCCGGCCGTGCCCACCTCGCGCGCGACCCGGGTCACCTGGTCGGCGAAGGCGGAGAGCTGGTCGACCATCGTGTTGATGGTGTTCTTCAGCTCCAGGATCTCGCCGCGCGCGTCGACGTCGATCTTCTGCGAGAGGTCGCCCCGGGCCACGGCCGTCGTCACCTGCGCGATGTTGCGCACCTGCGACGTGAGGTTGCCCGCCATCGAGTTGACGGAGTCGGTGAGCTCCTTCCACGTGCCCGAGACGCCGTCCACCCGGGCCTGCCCGCCGAGCCGGCCCTCCGTACCCACGTCCCGGGCCATCCGGGTCACCTGGTCGGCGAACGACGACAGCTGGTCCACCATCGTGTTCACGGTGTTCTTCAGCTGGGCCATCTCGCCGGAGACGTCCACGGTGACCTTCTGCGACAGGTCGCCGTTGGCCACCGCCGTGGTGACCTGCGCGATGTTCCTCACCTGTCCGGTGAGATTCCTGAACGCCGTGTTGACGGAGTCCGTCAGGTCCTTCCACGTCCCCGCCGCGCCCGACACCTGCGCCTGACCGCCGAGTTCACCCTCGACCCCGATCTCCCGCGCCACCCGCGTGACCTCGGCGCCGAAGGCCGACAGCTGGTCGACCATCCCGTTGACGGTGTTCTTCAGCTCCAGCATCTCGCCGGCCACGTCCACCGTGACCTTCTGCGACAGATCGCCGCTGGCCACAGCCGTCGTCACCGCGGCGATGTCCCGCACCTGAGTGGTGAGATTGCGGAACACCGTGTTGACGGAGTCCGTCAGGTCCTTCCACGTCCCCGCCGCGCCCGGCACGTTCGCCTGACCGCCGAGCTGCCCCGCGGCTCCGACCTCGTTGGCCACGCGCGTGACCTCGTCCGCGAAGGTCCGCAGCGTCTCGGTCATCTGGTTGATCGTGTCGGCGAGTTGCGCGACCTCGCCGCGCGCCGACACCGTCACCTTCTGCGACAGATCGCCGTTGGCGACCGCCGTCGTCACCTCCGCGATCCCGCGCACCTGGGCCGTCAGGTTCCCGGCCATGGTGTTCACCGAATCGGTGAGCTCTTTCCACACCCCGTCCACACCGGACACCTGCGCCTGACCGCCCAGGATGCCCTCGGTGCCCACCTCCCGGGCGACCCGGGTCACCTCCGACGAGAACGCGGAGAGCTGGTCCACCATCGTGTTGACGGTGTTCTTCAGCTCGAGCATCTCGCCCTCGACGTGAACCGTCACCTTCCGGGACAGATCACCCTTGGCCACGGCCGTCGTCACCAGCGCGATGTCCCGCACCTGCGCCGTCAGCCGATACGCCATCGTGTTGACGGACTCCGTGAGGTCCTTCCACGAACCGGACATACCGCGTACCTGGGCCTGCCCGCCCAACTTGCCCTCGGTGCCCACCTCGCTGGCCACGCGGGTGACCTCGTCGGTGAACGTCGACAACTGGTCGACCAGGTTGTTCACCGTCCGCCCGACCTTCAGGAACTCCCCGCGCAGCGGATGCCCGGTCCCCTCCGGCGTGTGCGTCCGGAGCTCCATCCGCGGCGACAGATCGCCCTCGGCCACCGCCGACAGCACCCGCCCGACCTCGGAAACAGGCCGTACGAGGTCGTCGACCAGCGCGTTCGAGTTGTCGATGGCGGTCGCCCAGGACCCCTCGCAGGCGCCCGTCTCCAGCCGCTCGGTGAGCTTTCCCTCACGTCCCACCATCCGCCGCACCCGCGACAGCTCACCCGTGAGGTGGAGATTTCGGTCCGCGACCTCGTTGAACACGGCCGCGATCTCCGACATCACGCCGTCCCCGGACACCGTGAGCCGCTTGCGGAAATTCCCCTCCCGCATGGACACGAGGGCGACCAGCAGCCGGTCCAGGGCCGCCGTGTCCACGACGGTCGTCCCGCCGCGTGGTGTGCGCTGCCTGCTCAGGGACTGTCCGCCTTTCGCGCGCGTCTTAGTGCCCCGCGTCGCTGCGCCAGACTCCACTTGTCCCTCCCGCAGGGATCGACCGTCATCGTTTTGCCTGGGTGCTGCCGGTAGTACTGGTGCTGCTGCTCGCGCTACCTGTTACCGCCGGGTAATCCACCTGATCAAACCAGGCGTGCCCGGGAGGCTGCTGCCCCCTGTACTCAGAAGACACCCAGTCTGCCCGGACCTTCACAAGAAGCTTGCCCAGTGTTTCACCCTTGTCGAACCCGGCCATAACAGTTCGGCAGCTTCGCACATCGTCCCCACACCGTCGGGCGAAAACACTGGTGACCGGCATCCGCAGGGACCCGGAAGGTAAGTAACCTTGCATCCGGCTGTCCAGCCACGCCGGTCCGTCCGGCCTGGGCGGTGGCACGAGCGCACGAGCGGGCATCGGAGGGGCGGCCGCACACATGACCACCGGACTGATCCCGGGGGGACAGACCCCGGACCCCCGGCCTTCAAGCACGCGTCCGCCCCAGCAGCGGCGCGACCTGGCCGGTCAGGGATCCCTGCACGTCGACGACCGGCCGAGGAGTTCTGTGATCACCGCGCGCGCGGCCGCCAACTTCGAGCCCGTCGGGCGATCGGTGGCGACGGCCCGCTCCTTCGTCCGCGACACCCTCCAGGGCTGGGGCTTCGCCGACATCGTCGACGACGCCGTCGTCCTCACCAGCGAACTGGTGACGAACGCGGTCGTCCACGCGGGCACCCACGCCGACGTCCTGTGTCTGCGCAGCGACGACGGCGTCCGCATCGAGGTGGCCGACCGGTATCCCGAACGCGAGATCCCCCTCCAGGGCTCCCCCTCCACCATGGGCAGCCCCGACCGCGAAGGCGGCCGCGGCCTCCAGCTCTGCGCGGCCATCGCCGGCCGCTGGGGCGTCGACTACACCCCCATCCACAAGAAGGTCTGGTTCCAACTCGACCTCCCCGACCGCCCGGTGGGCACCCGCACCGCCGGCCCGTCCCTCCCCGCCGACCTCCTCCCGCTCGCCGACAGCCGAGTCCGCGTGGCGGTCGTCCAGATCGACCGTGTGGGCGCCATCTCGGCGTGGAACGAGGACGCCGAGGAACTCTTCGGCTACCCCGCCGACCAGGTCATCGGCAAGCCCCTCACCGACCTCGCCGCCTGGCCGCACACCCCCGGCACCAGCACCGGCATCGTGGAGGCCCTCCAACTCTCCCGCTGGGAGGGCAGCTACGGCATCCGCAGCTCCAGCGGCCGCGTCACACCCGTGTACGCCTCCCACCTCCGGGTCCGCGACACCGACGGCGAGCCCTCCACGGTCTGTCTCCTCGTCCGCGACCACGAACGCGCGGTCCTGCAGACCCCGTTGCGCGTTCCGGCCTCCGACCCGGCCACCGGCTCCGACGGCCAGAACGCCGACCCGTTCGAGGTGTTCATCGGCTCTCCGGCCCCGGACGACCTCGACGGCCTCCTCCAGCGCACGGTGGAGCGCGCCCGCGACATGCTCGACGCCGACTCCGCGTTCCTCCTCCTGGCGACCGACGACGAGACGGAGTTGGAGGTCCGCGCCTCCACCGGCCTGCCCTCCGCCCGCCAGCGCTTCGCGCGCGTTCCCGTCGAGGCGGGCCCGGGCCGCTACGGCTCGGCCCGCATGCCGGCCGTCCACGAGGACCTGCTGGCCGTCCCCGGCGCCGTCCCCCTGCTCAACGGCACGGGCATGCGGTCGGTCGTCACGGTCCCGCTGAAGGTCGAGGGCCGCCTGACCGGCTCCCTCGGCGTGGCGGCCGAGGCCCCGAACCGCTACTCCAACGAGGAGGCCCTACGCCTGCAGTTCGCGGCCGACCGCATCGCGCTGGCCGTGGAGTCGGCCCGCCTGGGCGAGTTGGAGCGCCTGCGCCGCGGCTCCCTGAGCTTCCTCGTCGAGGCCTCCGACCTCCTCGCGGGCACCCTGGACCGCGACCAGACCCTGGCCCTCATGGCCCAGATGACGGTCCCGACCCTGGCCACGTGGTGCGCGGTCTACACGATCGCCGACCAGGCCTCCGACCCCTACCTCTCGTACGTCCTGCACGAGGACGAGGAACTCATCGACGGCATCAAGTCGTTGCTGTCGAAGATCGCCCCGCCGGACCCGGTACCCACCCCCGGCGCCCGGGTCTGGGCGGCCCCCGCCGCGGCCGCGCACGACGCGGCCCTGCGCAGCTCCATGCGCAGCCTGGGCCTGACCGGCGGCCCGACCCACCAGGTGTCCTCAGGAATCGGCCCCACTCTGGCGACGGCCTCGGCGGTGGGCGGCGAGACCGTCGTCCTCCCGCTGGTCGCCCGCAACCGCGTCATCGGCATGCTGACCCTCGGCAAGCCCACCGACGAACACTTCCGCCAGGAAATCCTGGAACTGGCCGAGGACTTGTCCCGCCGCGCCGCCCTCGCCCTCGACAACGCCCGCCTCTACTCCGAGCGCACGGCCATCAGCCAGGCCCTCCAGCGCAGCCTCCTGCCCCCGGAGACCCCCAAGATCGACGGCGTCGAGGTCGAGGTCATCTACCGCGCGGCCGGCGAGGGCAACGAGGTCGGGGGCGACTTCTACGACGTCTTCCCCATCAGCGACGGCGTCTACGGCTTCGCCATCGGCGACGTCTGCGGCACGGGCCCGAACGCCGCGGCGGTGACGGGCCTCGCCCGCCACGCCCTGCGGCTGCTGGCCCGCGAGGGCCTCAGCGGCCCGGCCGTCCTGGAGCGCCTCAACTCGGCCATCCTCGACGAGGGCGCCCGCAGCCGCTTCCTGACCCTCCTCTACGGCGAGATGCGCCCGCAGGAGGACGGCAGCGCGGAGCTGAAGGTGGTCTGCGCCGGCCACCCGCTCCCCCTCCGCCTGCGTCAGGACGGCACGGTCGAGGCGGCCGCCGAACCCCAGCCGCTCCTGGGCGTCATGGAGGACCTGGAGCTCTACGAGCAGACGGTCACCCTCGACCCGGGCGATGTCCTGCTCTGCGTCACGGACGGCGTCACCGAGCGCCGCGAGGGCACCCGCATGCTGGGCGACGACGGTCTCGCCGACGTCCTTACGACCTGCACGGGCCTGACGGCCGGCGCGGTCGCCGCCCGCATCATGCGCGCGGTGGAACGTTTCGCGTCCGACGCCCCGTCCGACGACATGGCGATCCTGGCGATGCGGGTGGCGTGAGGAAATCAGGGCATGAGAAAAGCCCCCGCCCGAAAGGGCAGGGGCTTTCTTTTGTGGAGCCCCCTAACGGAATCGAACCGTTGACCTTCTCCTTACCATGGAGACGCTCTACCGACTGAGCTAAGGGGGCCAGCTACTTTTCGAGGTTTCCCTCGCGGCAACGGAATAGATCATACCCCGAACGGGCGGGTGTTCCCAAACGCGTTCAGGAGGCGGGCTGAAGCAGCCCGCCAAGCGCGTTGCACGCCGCCACAATGCGCTGCATGTCCCGCTTCGTCAACGAGGCGTCCACCGGCAACGCGAGCGTCTCGTCGGCCGCGAGCTCGGTCTCGGGCAACGACACACACCGCCTGAACTCGGGCAACCGGTGCAACGGAGTCCTCACCGGCACCCGGCACCCAACTCCCCTCCCCCGCAGGGCGCGCGCGAACGCGTCCCGATCGGGCCGCCCGTTCCCCGGCACCCGCACGACATACTGCTGATAGGTGTGCCCGTCCCCACCGTCGGGCATCCGCACCCCCCGCAACCGCCCGTCCAGATAAGCGGCCCGCTCCCGACGCTGCGCGATCTCGTCGTACGGCGTCTCGGACTCCCCCTCCTCCAACACCAACAGCCCATGCCGCTGCCCCACAGCATGCAACCGCCCGACATCGGCCGGCCGACCGAAGCGATGGACGACAACAACGGCCGCGGTCCGCGAAGTTACGACCGCTTCCACGGCAGCCGACTCGAGGCAGTACGTCACCGGATCAACATCCGCGAACACCGGCAGCGCACCCGCCAGGGTTACCGCTCCGGCGATTTCCACATTCCCGAAGGCCGGCACGATGACCTCGTCACCGACTCCGACACCTGCAGCCCTGAGCATTGCAGCAGTACCCATGCCGTGGATGCTGAGGGCGCAACATGAACTTCAAGTGACCAAAAACAAAAAAGGGTTGGTCTCTGAACCGAAGTTCAGAGCCCAACCCTTTGAATGATTGTTCGGCGGTGTCCTACTCTCCCACAGGGTCCCCCCTGCAGTACCATCGGCGCTGTAAGGCTTAGCTTCCGGGTTCGGAATGTAACCGGGCGTTTCCCTCACGCTATGACCACCGAAACACTATGAAACTGTTTCAGCCGCACCACACCCCGGCCAAAGGGGGTGTGGGGCTGTTCGTGGTTTCAGAACCAACACAGTGGACGCGAGCAACTGAGGACAAGCCCTCGGCCTATTAGTACCGGTCAGCTCCACCCATTACTGGGCTTCCACATCCGGCCTATCAACCCAGTCGTCTACTGGGAGCCTTAACCCCTCAAAGGGGGTGGGAATACTCATCTCGAAGCAGGCTTCCCGCTTAGATGCTTTCAGCGGTTATCCCTCCCGAACGTAGCCAACCAGCCATGCCCTTGGCAGAACAACTGGCACACCAGAGGTTCGTCCGTCCCGGTCCTCTCGTACTAGGGACAGCCCTTCTCAATATTCCTGCGCGCGCAGCGGATAGGGACCGAACTGTCTCACGACGTTCTAAACCCAGCTCGCGTACCGCTTTAATGGGCGAACAGCCCAACCCTTGGGACCGACTCCAGCCCCAGGATGCGACGAGCCGACATCGAGGTGCCAAACCATCCCGTCGATATGGACTCTTGGGGAAGATCAGCCTGTTATCCCCGGGGTACCTTTTATCCGTTGAGCGACGGCGCTTCCACAAGCCACCGCCGGATCACTAGTCCCGACTTTCGTCCCTGCTCGACCCGTCGGTCTCACAGTCAAGCTCCCTTGTGCACTTACACTCAACACCTGATTGCCAACCAGGCTGAGGGAACCTTTGGGCGCCTCCGTTACTCTTTAGGAGGCAACCGCCCCAGTTAAACTACCCATCAGACACTGTCCCTGATCCGGATCACGGACCCAGGTTAGACATCCAGCACGACCAGACTGGTATTTCAACGACGACTCCCCCTGAACTGGCGTCCAGAGTTCAAAGTCTCCCAGCTATCCTACACAAGCCGAACCGAACACCAATATCAAACTATAGTAAAGGTCCCGGGGTCTTTCCGTCCTGCTGCGCGAAACGAGCATCTTTACTCGTAGTGCAATTTCACCGGGCCTATGGTTGAGACAGTCGAGAAGTCGTTACGCCATTCGTGCAGGTCGGAACTTACCCGACAAGGAATTTCGCTACCTTAGGATGGTTATAGTTACCACCGCCGTTTACTGGCGCTTAAGTTCTCAGCTTCGCCACACCGAAATGTGACTAACCGGTCCCCTTAACGTTCCAGCACCGGGCAGGCGTCAGTCCGTATACATCGCCTTACGGCTTCGCACGGACCTGTGTTTTTAGTAAACAGTCGCTTCTCGCTGGTCTCTGCGGCCACCCCCAGCTCGGAGAGCAAGTCCCCTCACCAGTGATGGCCCCCTTCTCCCGAAGTTACGGGGGCATTTTGCCGAGTTCCTTAACCATAGTTCACCCGAACGCCTCGGTATTCTCTACCTGACCACCTGAGTCGGTTTAGGGTACGGGCCGCCATGAAACTCGCTAGAGGCTTTTCTCGACAGCATAGGATCATCCACTTCGCCACAATCGGCTCGGCATCAGGTCTCAGCCTTAATGTGCGACGGATTTGCCTATCGCACGGCCTACACCCTTACCCCGGGACAACCACCGCCCGGGATGGACTACCTTCCTGCGTCACCCCATCACTCACCTACTACAAGTCTGGTCCGTCGGCTCCACCACTTTCCATTCCCCGAAGGGTCCGGAACGGCTTCACGGACTTAGCATCGCCTGATTCAATGTTTGACGCTTCACAGCGGGTACCGGAATATCAACCGGTTATCCATCGACTACGCCTGTCGGCCTCGCCTTAGGTCCCGACTTACCCTGGGCAGATCAGCTTGACCCAGGAACCCTTAGTCAATCGGCGCACACGTTTCTCACGTGTGTATCGCTACTCATGCCTGCATTCTCACTCGTGAACCGTCCACCACTGCCTTCCGGCGCGGCTTCACCCGGCACACGACGCTCCCCTACCCATCACAGCACCCGTTGGGGCTATATGCTGCAATGACACGACTTCGGCGGTACGCTTGAGCCCCGCTACATTGTCGGCGCGGAATCACTAGACCAGTGAGCTATTACGCACTCTTTCAAGGGTGGCTGCTTCTAAGCCAACCTCCTGGTTGTCTCTGCGACTCCACATCCTTTCCCACTTAGCGTACGCTTAGGGGCCTTAGTCGATGCTCTGGGCTGTTTCCCTCTCGACCATGGAGCTTATCCCCCACAGTCTCACTGCCGCGCTCTCACTTACCGGCATTCGGAGTTTGGCTAAGGTCAGTAACCCGGTAGGGCCCATCGCCTATCCAGTGCTCTACCTCCGGCAAGAAACACACGACGCTGCACCTAAATGCATTTCGGGGAGAACCAGCTATCACGGAGTTTGATTGGCCTTTCACCCCTAACCACAGGTCATCCCCCAGGTTTTCAACCCTGGTGGGTTCGGTCCTCCACGAAGTCTTACCTCCGCTTCAACCTGCCCATGGCTAGATCACTCCGCTTCGGGTCTTGAGCGTGCTACTCAAACGCCCTATTAGGACTCGCTTTCGCTACGGCTACCCCACCCGGGTTAACCTCGCAACACACCGCAAACTCGCAGGCTCATTCTTCAAAAGGCACGCAGTCACGAGACATGCATGCAAGCACATGTCCGACGCTCCCACGGCTTGTAGGCACACGGTTTCAGGTACTATTTCACTCCGCTCCCGCGGTACTTTTCACCATTCCCTCACGGTACTATCCGCTATCGGTCACCAGGGAATATTTAGGCTTAGCGGGTGGTCCCGCCAGATTCACACGGGATTTCTCGGGCCCCGTGCTACTTGGGTGTCTCTCAAACGAGCCGTTGACGTTTCGGCTACGGGGGTCTTACCCTCTACGCCGGACCTTTCGCATGTCCTTCGCCTACATCAACGGTTTCTGACTCGCCTCACAGCCGGCAGACTGTGAAAGAGAGATCCCACAACCCCGTATGCGCAACCCCTGCCGGGTCTCACACGCATACGGTTTGGCCTCATCCGGTTTCGCTCGCCACTACTCCCGGAATCACGGTTGTTTTCTCTTCCTGCGGGTACTGAGATGTTTCACTTCCCCGCGTTCCCTCCACATACCCTATGTGTTCAGGTATGGGTGACAGCCCATGACGACTGCCGGGTTTCCCCATTCGGAAACCCCCGGATCAAAGCCTGGTTGACGACTCCCCGGGGACTATCGTGGCCTCCCACGTCCTTCATCGGTTCCTGGTGCCAAGGCATCCACCGTGCGCCCTTAAAAACTTGGCCACAGATGCTCGCGTCCACTGTGCAGTTCTCAAACAACGACCAGCCACCCATCACCCCCAACCCTCACCGGGTCGGAGTGCACTGGGGCCGGCACTGAAGACAGACCTTGCGGCCATACCCTCAGACACCCAACAGCGTGCCCGACCAACCCCCGCCCGAAGATCATGCTTTCCACACCCTTACGAGCAGTACTTGCAGCCTCCGACCCGGAAACCGGCCGAATAATCAACGTTCCACCCTTGAGCAACCACCGTCGGACATACGCCGACGTAATGGCCCTGGACCACCGGGCAAGCCCGGCAGCCTAGATGCTCCTTAGAAAGGAGGTGATCCAGCCGCACCTTCCGGTACGGCTACCTTGTTACGACTTCGTCCCAATCGCCAGTCCCACCTTCGACAGCTCCCTCCCCGTGAGGGGTTGGGCCACCGGCTTCGGGTGTTACCGACTTTCGTGACGTGACGGGCGGTGTGTACAAGGCCCGGGAACGTATTCACCGCAGCAATGCTGATCTGCGATTACTAGCAACTCCGACTTCATGGGGTCGAGTTGCAGACCCCAATCCGAACTGAGACCGGCTTTTTGAGATTCGCTCCACCTCACGGTTTCGCAGCTCTTTGTACCGGCCATTGTAGCACGTGTGCAGCCCAAGACATAAGGGGCATGATGACTTGACGTCGTCCCCACCTTCCTCCGAGTTGACCCCGGCAGTCTCCTGTGAGTCCCCATCACCCCGAAGGGCATGCTGGCAACACAGAACAAGGGTTGCGCTCGTTGCGGGACTTAACCCAACATCTCACGACACGAGCTGACGACAGCCATGCACCACCTGTACACCGACCACAAGGGGGCGACCATCTCTGGCCGTTTCCGGTGTATGTCAAGCCTTGGTAAGGTTCTTCGCGTTGCGTCGAATTAAGCCACATGCTCCGCTGCTTGTGCGGGCCCCCGTCAATTCCTTTGAGTTTTAGCCTTGCGGCCGTACTCCCCAGGCGGGGAACTTAATGCGTTAGCTGCGGCACCGACGACGTGGAATGTCGCCAACACCTAGTTCCCACCGTTTACGGCGTGGACTACCAGGGTATCTAATCCTGTTCGCTCCCCACGCTTTCGCTCCTCAGCGTCAGTAATGGCCCAGAGATCCGCCTTCGCCACCGGTGTTCCTCCTGATATCTGCGCATTTCACCGCTACACCAGGAATTCCGATCTCCCCTACCACACTCTAGTCTGCCCGTATCGAATGCAGACCCGGGGTTAAGCCCCGGGCTTTCACATCCGACGTGACAGACCGCCTACGAGCTCTTTACGCCCAATAATTCCGGACAACGCTTGCGCCCTACGTATTACCGCGGCTGCTGGCACGTAGTTAGCCGGCGCTTCTTCTGCAGGTACCGTCACTCTCGCTTCTTCCCTGCTGAAAGAGGTTTACAACCCGAAGGCCGTCATCCCTCACGCGGCGTCGCTGCATCAGGCTTTCGCCCATTGTGCAATATTCCCCACTGCTGCCTCCCGTAGGAGTCTGGGCCGTGTCTCAGTCCCAGTGTGGCCGGTCGCCCTCTCAGGCCGGCTACCCGTCGTCGCCTTGGTGAGCCATTACCTCACCAACAAGCTGATAGGCCGCGGGCTCATCCTTCACCGCCGGAGCTTTCAACCCCCACCCATGCGAGTGGAAGTATCATCCGGTATTAGACCCCGTTTCCAGGGCTTGTCCCAGAGTGAAGGGCAGATTGCCCACGTGTTACTCACCCGTTCGCCACTAATCCACCCCGAAAGGCTTCATCGTTCGACTTGCATGTGTTAAGCACGCCGCCAGCGTTCGTCCTGAGCCAGGATCAAACTCTCCGTGAATGTTTTCCCGACTATGCTTAATTAAAAGCGCGGGTCGACACCACGAGAGCGGAACAGCCAGGCGGAATAAGCCCGGCCGTTCACAGCGTCCTCGCTGTGTTTTGTTTCAAAGGAACCTCATCCCCGGCTATCACTGCCGGGAACGGGGTATCAACATATCTGGCGTTGATTTTTGGCACGCTGTTGAGTTCTCAAGGAACGGACGCTTCCTTTGTACTCACCCGAGAGACTCTCTCAGGCTTTCCTCCGGGCTTTTCCCTTCGGTCTTGCGTTTCCGACTCTACCAGACCGTTTCCCGATCCGATTTCCTCGGTGCTTTCCAGGTTCCCGCTTTTCTTTCGCGGTTTCCCTTTCCGGCGGTTCCGACTTTATCAGAAGTTCTGAGTCGGTTTTCCCGGCCCCTCCGGGGGACTGGTTCCGGAGCACGAAGCTGCCGGGTTCCCCTTCAGGCGGAGCCGTAAACGTACTTGAGCGGGGCGCCCCGATGCAAATCGAGGCGCCCCGCTCCTAGTTCACGTGTACGAGGGGGCGTACGTCGCTCAGACCTCCACCACGACCGGGAGGATCATCGGCCTGCGGCGATAGGTGTCGGAGACCCACTTGCCCAGGGTGCGGCGGATGAGTTGCTGCATCTGGTGGGGTTCGACGACGCCGTCCTGGGCCGAGCGTTCCAGGACCTCGGCGATCTTCGGGGTGACGGCCGAGAAGGCCGAGTCCTCGATGCCGGAGCCGCGGGCCTGGATGTGCGGGCCCCCCGTGATCTTGCCGGTGGAGGAGTCCACGACGACGAAGACCGAGATGATGCCCTCGTCGCCCAGGATCTTCCGGTCCTTCAGGGCCGGCTCGCCGACGTCGCCGACCGAGAGGCCGTCGACGTAGACGTAACCCGCCTGGACCTTGCCGGAGATCCTCGCCTTGCCCTCGATGAGGTCGACGACCACGCCGTCCTCGGCGATGACGATGCGGTCGTGCGGGACGCCGGTCAGGGCGCCCAGTTCGGCGTTGGCGCGCAGGTGGCGCCATTCTCCGTGCACCGGCATCAGGTTCTTCGGGCGGCAGATGTTGTAGAAGTACAGGAGTTCGCCCGCGGACGCGTGGCCCGAGACGTGCACCTTGGCGTTGCCCTTGTGGATGACGTTCGCGCCCCAGCGGGTCAGGCCGTTGATCACGCGGTAGACCGCGTTCTCGTTGCCGGGGATGAGCGACGAGGCCAGGATCACCGTGTCGCCGGGGACGATGCGGATCTGGTGGTCGCGGTTGGCCATGCGGGACAGGGCCGCCATCGGTTCGCCCTGGGAGCCCGTGCAGACCAGGACCACCTCGTGGTCCGGGAGGTCGTCGAGGGTCTTGACGTCCACCACCAGGCCCGGCGGGACCTTGAGATAGCCCAGGTCACGGGCGATGCCCATGTTGCGGACCATCGAGCGGCCCACGAAGGCGACCCTGCGGCCGTACTCGTGCGCCGTGTCCAGGATCTGCTGGATGCGGTGGACGTGGCTGGCGAAGCTCGCCACGATGATCCGCTTGCGGGCGTTGCCGAAGACCGTGCGCAGGACGTTGGAGATGTCCCGCTCGGGCGGGACGAAGCCCGGGACCTCGGCGTTCGTCGAGTCGGACAGGAGGAGGTCGATCCCCTCCTCGCTCAGGCGGGCGAACGCGTGCAGATCCGTGAGGCGGCCGTCCAGCGGGAGCTGGTCCATCTTGAAGTCGCCGGTGTGGACCACCATGCCCGCCGGCGTGCGGATGGCGACCGCGAGGGCGTCCGGGATCGAGTGGTTGACGGCGATGAACTCGCAGTCGAACGGGCCGATGCGCTCGCGGTGCCCCTCCGCCACCTCGAGGGTGTACGGGCGGATCCGGTGCTCCTGGAGCTTCGCCTCGATGAGCGCGAGAGTCAGCTTGGAGCCGATCAGCGGGATGTCCGGCTTCTCCCGGAGGAGGTAGGGGACGGCGCCGATGTGGTCCTCGTGGCCATGGGTGAGGACGATGCCCTCGATGTCGTCGAGGCGGTCCCTGATGGACGTGAAGTCCGGCAGGATCAGGTCGATTCCGGGCTGCTCCTCCTCGGGGAAGAGCACTCCGCAGTCGACGATCAGCAGACGGCCGCCGTACTCGAAGACCGTCATGTTGCGGCCGATTTCGCCGAGACCGCCGAGCGGGGTGACCCGGAGGCCTCCCGCCGGGAGCGGCGGGGGCGGGGCGAGTTCGGGATGCGGATGACTCAAAAGACTCTCCTCAAACACGCACGCCACGTACCGGTGGGCACGTGGCGCGCATGACGTTCGTGCAGAAGCAGATGTCGTTGTGGATCGCAGGCACCGGTGGCCTGCTTATTCAGTTGTGAAGTCTGTTGTCAGAGCTGTACCCCGCCTGCGGCAAGATCGATCTTGAGTTGTTCGATCTCTTCGGGTGAGCACTCGACCATGGGCGAGCGCAACGGGCCGGCGGGCAGGCCCTGCAGGGCGAGTGCCGCCTTCGTCGTCATGACGCCCTGGGTGCGGAACATGCCCGTGTAGACCGGGAGCAGCTTCTGGTGGATCTCGGTGGCCTTCTGGACGTCACCGGCGGTGAACGCCTCGACGAGGGCGCGCAGGTCCGGCGTGACGACGTGGCCGACGACCGAGACGAAGCCGACCGCGCCCACGGAGAGCAGCGGCAGGTTCAGCATGTCGTCGCCGGAGTACCAGGCCAGGTCCGAGCGGGCGATGGCCCAGCTCGCGCGGCCCAGGTCGCCCTTGGCGTCCTTGTTGGCGACGATCCGCGGGTGCGCCGCGAGGCGGACCAGTGTCTCGGTGCTGATCGGGACGCCGCTGCGGCCGGGGATGTCGTAGAGCATGACCGGCAGCTCGGCGGCGTCGGCGACGGCCGTGAAGTGCCGGTACAGGCCCTCCTGCGGGGGCTTGTTGTAGTACGGGGTGACGACGAGGAGGCCGTGCGCGCCGGTCCTCTCGGCGGCCTTGGCCAGCTCGACGCTGTGGTGGGTGTCGTTGGTGCCGACGCCGGCGACCACGTGGGCGCGGTCTCCGACGGCTTCCAGGACGGCTCGTACCAGGTCCGATTTCTCCGCGTCGCTGGTGGTGGGGGACTCGCCGGTGGTGCCGTTGACGACCAGGCCGTCGTTGCCTGCGTCCACCAGGTGGGTGGCGAGCCGCTGTGCGCCGTCGAGGTCGAGTGCGCCGTCCGCCGTGAAGGGCGTGACCATGGCGGTGAGGACCCGCCCGAAGGGGGTCTGCGGAGTGGAGATCGGAGCCATGGGTAACACGCTACTCGTTGCTCACCGTGGGGTCTGCCCTCGGGGGGTGTGGAAAAGTCATGACAAAGAAGGAGCCCGGCACTGCCTGCTCGGGGGTTCAAGCAGTGCCGGGTCCGTTTGATCAGGCTAGATGAACTTCTCTAAATGCCGCAATACGGACACTTCGCACGGATGATCCGTACATACGTCTCCGTCGCTCGTCTTCGCAGCTCGTCTCTATTGTGGCCGTCACGGCGCGACACGGCCGTTGGCGTTGAAGGCGGCGTAGGTGAGGGGCATGAGCTTCGCCCACTCGGCCTCCATCTTCTCGCCCACCATCTCGATCTCCCGCTGCGGGAAGGACGGGACCGTCGCCAGTTCGTGCTGGGTGCGCAGGCCGAGGAAGTGCATCAGCGAGCGGGCGTTGCAGGTGGCGTACATGGAGGAGAACAGGCCGACCGGGAGGACCGCGCGGGCGACCTCGCGGGCGACGCCGGCGGCGAGCATCTCCTGGTAGGCCTCGTAGGCCTGGCGGTAGGAGTCCTCCAGCGTGCGGCTCACCAGCTCCTGCTGGACCTCGGTGCCCTCGACGAAGACGTACTTGCCGGGGCGGCCCTGCTGGACCAGCTTGCGGGACTCTCCCGGGACGTAGAAGACCGGCTGGAGCTCCCGGTAGCGGCCGGACTCCTCGTTGTACGAATTGTGGACAACGATTCCGTTCGCGAGGAAGTTGTGCCAGGGGCCTTCCACGGAGAGGTCGTAGGTCATCTCCTCGCCATCCGCCTCGATCGCGACGACGGGGTCCGGAACCGCCTTGGCGATCTTGCCGCCGCGCTGGGCCAATGCCTGCTCATCGCCGCTCCTGGCGGCATGGCAGGGCTCGCAGGCAGGCGCGAGGTTCCTCTCGTCCAGTGCCAGGGTCAGATCCCCCGCCACCGGGACGACGTGGTCGAGTGCGAGCTGATCACGTGGGAATTCCTCTCCACACACATGGCAGGCGTCGACGTCCTTGATCAGCCGCTGTCGCTGCATGGAGGTCCATACACCGATGCCACGCCGCAGGCTCGGCGGGATCAGTGCCTGGGAGGGCCTGGGCGCGGTCCCTGCCACCATGACGGCGTCACCGACGGTGAGTTCGCCCGCCTTGAGCCAGCCTTCGGGGGTAAAGACGGCGTGGTCGGCCGTGCAGCGGAGCATCTTCCCGGACGCGGTGGTGATCTTGATCAGCGGCTTGACGCCCGATTCGATCACGTCGACGATCCTGGCCCGCTGGGCGAGCAGAGTCTCCTCGTCGTAGCAGCGCACGTGATTGCGCCGGACCGACTCGAGTTTGCGCAGGCGCGTACTCGGGTTCTCCTCGCGGAACTCGGCGACAGCGGACTCTGCAGCCTCCCGGTTCTCGTACAGGCCGAGGTAGTGGTTGGTTTCGCCGCGTCGCACCTGCGCCATCCACTTGCCCGCGCGGCTGTGCCAGGTGACTCCGCCGGCGGAGTGCGGGAGGTGGTCCTCCACGCCCAGATGCCAGAGCTTGTGGAGTTCCGCGATGGTGCGCCGACGGAGATTGCCCGCCTCGCTCTCCAGCGTGATCTCGGTGTCTCCCGCGATGCACCAGCCCACCCTGTGCCGCATGAACTCGCGGAAGACGAAGATCGGGGCGCTGATGAGGAACGTCATCGAGTTGTGCTCGAACGGGCTGCCGTGCCGGTCGCGCATCAGGTAGTTGATCAGCCCTTTGGAGCGCACGGGGTCCTTGCCCAGTTCCTCCAGGGACTGCTCGCCGGCGGTCGAGACACGGGCGGCGAAGAGCACGTCGGCGTCGGACGCGGTGTGCTTGACCAGTTCGACGGTGACGTCGCTGCGGAAGCTGGGATTGGGGTCGTCGGCGGGGCTGTCGGTCACTGTGCGGGGGTCCTTCCATCGCTTCTTCGGAGCGGCGCCAACTTTACGGGGGCCGTTGGGCCGGACGGTCACGGGCATGCCGCGAGACGTGTGCGGGACGTCTGCGGATACGGGGGCACAGGTTTTCGGGCACTCGCCATGTTCCGTAGGGCGCTGCCTCCATCCGGGCCCCCGATGGTGGTGAGCGGGGGCACCGGCGGATAGCCTCACCGGGCACAGCCCCAGCATGGATCGAGTGAGGACCCGCCGTGCCCCTGCCCTTCCTGACGGCCGACCGCGCATACGAGGCAGCGGACGACGTCGCGTTGCCCTTCGACGACCATGACCGCTGGCGGCGCCCCTACCGGCCCGGTCCCTGGCGGGTCGGGGTGGCCGCGCTGGCGCTGCTGCTCGCGTCGTACGTGCTGTTCGCGGCCGTCATCATCGCGCTGACCGGGTCGGTGTCGGAGGCCGGTGCGGTCTTCGGGTGCTCCCTGCTGGTGATCGCATGCGCCCTGCGGCTGCTGCGGGTGGGCGTGTGGGTGAGCGACCGGGGGCTGCGGCACGTGAGCTTCCTCGTCACGCGCACGGTGTCCTGGGAGCGGGTCGTGGCCGTGCGGACCGTGCAGCAGCCGGTGCGCTGGCTGGGGCTGCCGCGGACCGTCCAGGGGCAGGCCCTGACCGTCGTACGGCACGACCGGCCCGCCGCGGCGGGTACGCCGCTGCTGACCACGCACGGGGCGGACTTCCTGGCGCGTCCCGAGGCGTTCGAGCGGGCGGCGGACTCGGTCGAGGCGTGGGCCGCGGAGAACCGGCACGGGAACGAGCACGGGAGCCGGCACGGCTGATCCCGCGCACGTACGCCGGAGGGGCCGGTCCGCCACGAGGTGCGGGCCGGCCCCTCCGGCGCAGGGGGCCAAACGGGTCGGGCGCTCAGGCTGTTTCGGTCTGTTTGGCGTTGTGCAGGGTGATCGCCCGTTGCATCGCCTTGCGGGCGCGGGGGGTGTCGCGGGCGTCGTGGTAGGCGACGGCCAGGCGGAACCAGGTGCGCCAGTCGTCGGGGACCGCCTCGGTCTCGGCCTTGCGCCGGGCGAAGACCTCGTCGGCCGAGTCGCGGTCGACGCGGCCGGCCGGGGTGCGCTTGAGTTCGTCGACGGGCAGGCCGCCCTCGGCGTCGAGTTCGGCGGCGAGTGCGTTGGCCCGGCGGACGAACTGGGTGTTCTTCCACAGGAACCAGACGCCGATGACCGGCAGGATCAGCACCGCCACGCCGAAGGTGACCGTCAGCAGCGTGCCCGACTGGATGAGCATGACGCCGCGGCTGCCGGCCAGGACGAAGTAGAAGACCAGGACGGCGGCCGTGACGGCGTAGGAGAGCTTGGCTCGCATGTCAGCCTCAGAGTCTCAGCCGAGGTCCAGGAAGTTTTCCAGGCCGAAGGTGAGGCCCGGCGTCGTCACGACCCGGCGGGCGCCCAGCAGGATGCCCGGCATGAAGCTACTGTGGTGCAGCGAGTCGTGGCGGACCGTGAGGGTCTCGCCCTCGCCGCCCAGCAGGACCTCCTGGTGGGCCAGCAGGCCGCGCAGGCGGACGGCGTGGACGGGGACGCCGTCCACGCTGGCTCCGCGCGCGCCGTCCAGGGCCGTCGTGGTGGCGTCCGGCGCCGGGGCGGTGCCCGCCGCGCGGCGGGCCTCGGCGATGAGCTGGGCGGTGCGCGTGGCGGTGCCGGACGGGGCGTCCACCTTGTTCGGGTGGTGGAGTTCGACGACCTCGACGGACTCGAAGTACGGCGCGGCGAGCTGCGCGAACTTCATGGTCAGGACGGCCCCGATGGAGAAGTTGGGCGCGATGAGCACGCCCGTCGCCGGGGACTCGGCCAGCCAGCCCGTCAGTCGCGCGAGGCGCTCGTCGGTCCAGCCGGTCGTGCCGACCACGGCGTGGATGCCGTGCCGTACGCAGTAGTCGAGGTTGTCCATGACCGAGGCGGGCGTGGTGAGTTCGACCGCGACCTGGGCGCCGGTCTCCGTCAGCGTCTCCAGCTTGTCGCCCCGGCCGAGGGCGGCCACCAGCTCCATGTCCTCGGCGGCCTCGACCGCCCGTACCGCCTCGGAGCCGATCCGGCCGTTGGCGCCGAGGACCGCCACGCGCAGCTTGCTCATGTTCCTGCTTCCTTACGGGTGGGTTAGGCGACCGCGTCGTGCAGCCGGGCGGCCTGCTTGTCCTTGAGCGGGCCGATGACCGACAGCGACGGACGCCGTCCCAGGATGTCGCGGGCCACCGCACGGACCTCGTCCGGGGTCACGGCCGCTATCCGGGTCAGCATGTCGTCGACCGACATCTGCTCGCCCCAGCACAGCTCGCTCTTGCCGATGCGGTTCATGAGCGCGCCGGTGTCCTCCAGACCGAGGACCGTGGAACCCCTCAACTGGCCGATGGCGCGGCCGATCTCGTCGTCGGAGAGACCGCTGGCAGCGACCTGGTCGAGTTCGTCCCGGCAGATCTTCAGCACGTCGTGCACCTGCGACGGACGGCAGCCCGCGTACACGCCGAAGAGGCCGCAGTCGGCGAAGCCGGAGGTGTACGAGTACACGCTGTAGGCCAGGCCGCGCTTCTCGCGGACCTCCTGGAACAGGCGGGACGACATCCCGCCGCCGAGGGCCGTGTTCAGCACGCCCAGTGCCCAGCGGCGGTCGTCCGTGCGGGCGAGGCCGGGCATGCCGAGGACGACGTGCGCCTGCTCCGTCTTGCGGCCGATCAGTTCGACGCGGCCGGCGGTGCGGATCGCGCGCTGTCCGTCGCGGGGGGCGATGGGCTCGGCGTCGGGGTGCTTGAGGGCACCCGCCTGCTCGAAGGCCTCGCGGACCTGGCGTACGACCGTGTCGTGGTCGATGTTGCCGGCGGCCGCGACCACGAGGTGGGTGGGGTCGTAGTGCTTCTTGTAGAAGCGGCGGACGCGGTCGGCGGTGAGGGCGTTGACCGTGTCGACGGTGCCGAGGACCGGGCGGCCGAGGGGGTTGTCGCCGAACATCGTGCGCGCGAACAGGTCGTGCACGCAGTCGCCCGGGTCGTCCTCGGTCATCGCGATCTCTTCGAGGATCGCGCCGCGCTCGACGTTGACGTCGTCCTCGCGGATGAGGGAGCCGGTCAGCATGTCGCAGACGACGTCGATGGCGAGCGGCAGGTCGGTGTCGAGCACGCGCGCGTAGTAGCACGTGTACTCCTTGGCCGTGAACGCGTTCATCTCGCCGCCGACCGCGTCGATCGCGGAGGAGATGTCCAGCGCGGACCTGCGGGTCGTCCCCTTGAAGAGGAGGTGCTCCAGGTAGTGGGTGGCGCCGTTCAGGGACGGCGTCTCGTCGCGGGAGCCGACGTGCGCCCAGATGCCGAAGGTGGCCGAGCGGACCGAGGGGAGGGTCTCGGTGACGATCCGCAGGCCGCCCGGGAGGGTGGTCTTGCGGACGACGCCGATGCCGGCCGTGCCCTTGATCAGGGTTTGGGTACGGCCGACGGCCCGCGCCTCCGAAGAGGTGCGGGCCGTCGCCGTGGAGCTACGAGACGTCACTTGTCGGTGTCGTCCTTCTTGTCGTCGTCGTCGCCGTCTTCGCCCTCGACCACGGGGATCAGAGAGAGCTTGCCGCGGGAGTCGATCTCGGCGATCTCGACCTGGACCTTGGAGCCCACGGCGAGCACGTCCTCGACGTTCTCCACGCGCTTGCCGCCGGCGAGCTTGCGGATCTGCGAGATGTGCAGCAGACCGTCCTTGCCCGGGAGCAGCGACACGAACGCGCCGAAGGTGGTCGTCTTCACGACCGTACCCAGGTAGCGCTCGCCGACCTCCGGCATGGTCGGGTTGGCGATGGCGTTGATCGTCGCGCGGGCCGCCTCGGCCTGCGAGCCGACCTGGGCACCGATGTAGATGGTGCCGTCGTCCTCGATCGTGATCTCGGCGCCGGTGTCCTCCTGGATCTGGTTGATCATCTTGCCCTTCGGGCCGATGACCTCGCCGATCTTGTCCACGGGGATCTTGACGGTGATGATCCGCGGGGCGTTGGGGGACATCTCGTCCGGCGTGTCGATCGCTTCCATCATCACGTCGAGGATGTGGAGGCGGGCGTCGCGGGCCTGCTTGAGGGCCGCGGCCAGGACGGAGGCCGGGATGCCGTCCAGCTTGGTGTCGAGCTGGAGGGCGGTGACGAACTCCTTGGTGCCGGCGACCTTGAAGTCCATGTCGCCGAAGGCGTCCTCCGCACCGAGGATGTCGGTGAGGGCGACGTAGTGCGTCTCGCCGTTGATCTCCTGGGAGATCAGGCCCATGGCGATACCGGCGACCGGGGCCTTGAGGGGCACACCGGCGTTCAGCAGCGACATGGTGGAGGCGCAGACCGAGCCCATGGACGTCGAGCCGTTGGAGCCGAGGGCCTCGGACACCTGACGGATCGCGTAGGGGAACTCCTCGCGCGTCGGCAGGACCGGCACGATCGCGCGCTCGGCGAGCGCGCCGTGGCCGATCTCGCGGCGCTTCGGGGAGCCGACGCGGCCGGTCTCGCCGACGGAGTACGGCGGGAAGTTGTAGTTGTGCATGTAGCGCTTGCGGGTCACCGGGGAGAGGGTGTCCAGCATCTGCTCCATGCGGAGCATGTTGAGAGTGGTGACGCCCAGGATCTGGGTCTCGCCACGCTCGAACAGCGCCGAGCCGTGCACGCGCGGGATGGCCTCGACCTCGGCGGCGAGCGTACGGATGTCCGTCAGCCCGCGCCCGTCGATGCGCTTCTTCTCCTTGATGACGCGCTCACGGACCAGGGACTTGGTCAGCGAGCGGTACGCGGCGGAGATCTCCTTCTCGCGGCCCTCGAACTCCGGCAGGAGCTTCTCGGCGGCGAGACCCTTGACGCGGTCGAGCTCGGCCTCGCGCTCCTGCTTGCCCGCGATCGTCAGCGCGGAGGCGAGCTCCGGGCGGACGGCGGCGGTCAGCGCCTCCAGGACGTCGTCCTGGTGGTCGAGGAAGACCGGGAACTCGCCGGTGGGCTTGGCGGCCTTGGCGGCGAGGTCGGCCTGAGCCTTGCAGAGCACCTTGATGAAGGGCTTCGCGGCGTCCAGACCGGAGGCGACGACCTCCTCGGTCGGCGCCTCGGCGCCGCCCGCGATCAGCTGGATGGTCTTCTCGGTGGCCTCGGCCTCGACCATCATGATCGCGACGTCGCCGTCCTCCAGGACGCGACCGGCGACGACCATGTCGAAGACGGCGTCCTCGAGCTCGGTGTGCGTCGGGAACGCGACCCACTGGCCGTTGATCAGCGCGACGCGGACGCCGCCGATCGGGCCGGAGAAGGGCAGACCGGCCAGCTGCGTGGACGCGGAGGCGGCGTTGATCGCCACGACGTCGTACAGGTGGTCGGGGTTGAGCGCCATGATCGTGGCGACGACCTGGATCTCGTTGCGCAGGCCCTTCTTGAAGGACGGGCGCAGCGGGCGGTCGATCAGGCGGCAGGTGAGGATGGCGTCCTCGGAGGGACGGCCCTCACGGCGGAAGAAGCTGCCGGGGATCTTGCCGGCGGCGTACATCCGCTCCTCGACGTCCACCGTGAGGGGGAAGAAGTCGAGCTGGTCCTTGGGGTTCTTGGAGGCGGTGGTGGCCGACAGCACCATGGTGTCGTCGTCCAGGTAGGCCACGGCGGAGCCGGCGGCCTGGCGGGCCAGACGGCCCGTCTCGAAACGGATGGTGCGGGTGCCGAAGGAACCGTTGTCGATAACGGCCTCGGCGTAGTGGGTCTCGTTCTCCACTAGCGTTTTCTCCGATACTTGTCGTCTTTCGTCCCTCGCTGCCCGTGTGGCAGGGGGACGGTTGTGGAGAAACGCGCCGTGCGGTGCGGGCCGGTCTTCGATCGAAGCACCCGGGGTTCTCCTGCCCGGGGGCCACTACCGAGGACCGGCGGCGGTGAGGTGCGCTTCTCCTCGTTCGGTGGTGCGTGGTGACATCTGCCCGCAGCTACCCGCGGCGATCACACGTCATCACGCTGTGTCGTACGTATTGCGTTGTGCTACCACACTACAAAGCGTTGGTGACACTCCGCATGTTTCCGCATGTTTCCGCACGGGACAGGACGTACGACGGGCCCTGATGTGCACGGCATGCGTACAGGTGCGTAGCAGGTGCGTACAGCCATGTGCATACAGCAAAAAGGAGCGGTCCCGATGGTCGGGAACCGCTCCCCTCACGGCGTCCTACTTGGCGCCCGCCGCACCGCGGCGGATGCCGAGGCGGTCGACCAGCGCACGGAAGCGCTGGATGTCCTTCTTGGCGAGGTACTGCAGCAGGCGACGGCGCTGACCGACCAGGATCAGCAGACCACGACGGGAGTGGTGGTCGTGCTTGTGGGTCTTGAGGTGCCCGGTCAGGTCCGAGATCCGGCGCGACAGCATCGCGACCTGGACCTCGGGGGAGCCGGTGTCGCCCTCCTTCTGGCCGAACTCGGTGATGATCTGCTTCTTCGTAGCGGCGTCGAGCGGCACGCGTACTCCTCGTAGTCTTTTTAGTGGCCACCGAGTGCCCCCGGTCTGTGTCTCGGGGGAGCTTCCGTTACTCGGGAGGCGGGGTCCGCTGGGCGCGACCTCCAGAGCCTTCAGGGGGTGCCTGATGGTTCTTCCGGGGGTGCGTACACAAACGGCCGAGAGCCAGGGTAGCAGGCCGACGCGCCGGGCTTGTCCGGGCGTGGGCGGGCTCGGGCGGGGCCGGGCGGGCGCCGGCGTTCCCGGGGGCGGGGGAAGCGGCGGAGGCAGTGTACGGGGGCGGGGGCCGGCTCGAACGGTAAAAGGCGAACCTCTGACCTGGGGGAACTACGGCAAGTAGGGTGACCGTACAGCTCGTTGGAACAGTGCGACAGACCGTACGAACAGGTTGGCACAGTGGGAACAGAGGGAAGGGTCGGAGCCGACATGGCCGATGCCGAGGACAAGGAACTCAAAGCGCGCAAGGAGCGGGAGCGGGACGAGCTGTACGCGCTCGACATCTCCGGCGTCGAGTGGCAGAGCGCGCCGGGCACGGAGGACCACGAGGAGCGCGTCGAGATCGCGTACCTGCCCGACGGCGCCGTCGCCATGCGCTCGTCGCTCGACACCGAGACGGTGCTGCGCTACACCGAGGCGGAGTGGCGCGCCTTCGTGCTGGGCGCCCGGGACGGCGAGTTCGATCTGGAGCCCGCGCCGCACAACGGGGGGCTGGCGGCGGAGTAGCCGGACGGCTTCGTGTGGTGACGGGTGAGCGGCGGCCGGTGTGTACCGGGCGCCGCTCGTCTCGTGTCGGGTGCAGCCGCGGATGTCTGCGGCCTCGGCCGCGGGGTCAGCCGGTCATCGAGCGGGCGGCCGCGTACACGTCGAAGACGGCCAGGGCCAACGGCACCAGCGTCAGCAGGACGAAGCCCTCGGCGATCTCCGTGAACCGGCCCCAGAACGGCGTGAGACCGCCCCGCGAGGTGATCAGGCCGATCGCGGTGATGATCGCGGAGGCCGCCGCGATCGCGGCGACGAGCCAGACCGTGCGGATGTCCAGGTCGGTGCGGATCACCGAGTCCGGCGGGTTGAGTGCCATGCCGAGTCCGAGCAGGACGAGGGAACCGAGGCCCGCGGCCAGCACGGGGGCGACCTGGGCGGTGTAGCGGAAGAGGTGAGCGCGCATCAGCAGGGCGATGCCCGTGGCCAGCGCGAGGAGCTGTGCCCAGACGTCGTCGGAGAACCCGAGGACAGCGCAGGCGCCGACCGTGATCACCGCACAGCCGCCGACCAGGCCGACCAGGAGTTCGTGGCCGCGGCGGGCCTGGGCGGCGATCCGCTCGGCGTCGACCGGCTCCCGAGGGGTGGGATCGGTGCCGTACGCGCTGCGCGGGGCGGAGTCCGGGGCGTCGAAGCCGATCGGCAGGCGGGCGAAGCGCATGGACAGCCCGGGCAGGAAGGCCAGGGCGCCCACGCCGACGGGGGCGCACAGGGCGGCGGTCTCGGCCGGGGTCCAGTGCGTGAGGATCGCCGCGAACACCGCCGCCAGGCCTGCGCCGGAGGCGACCACGAAGGCGACGAAGGGGCCGTCCCCACGGGGGGAGCACAGGGTGAGCAGTACCGCGGCCAGCAGCACCGCGGCGCAGGCCAGCAGGAACTGGAGCTTGCCGATGCCCTGGCCGGCGGCGACTGGGAGGAGCCCGGAGCCCGCCACCGCCACGTTGGGCAGTGCGCCCAGCCCCAGGGCGATCGCGGAGCCACGGTCGTCGTAGACGCGGGCCCGGACACAGGCGAGGGCGACCAGCAGGACGCCGACGACCGCGGCGAGGACGCCGGGCAGGCCGTACATGTCGTGGCGCGGGTCGCCGGTCCAGGCTGCGAAGGCGAGCAGGGCCGGCAGGACGCCTCCGCCGACGAGGCCCGCGGCGCGGGTCAGGTCGCCGCTCCACAGGGTGTGCTCGCGCGTCACGGCGGAGGCGACCGCCTCGGACACGTCGTCGAAGACGGCGGGCGGCAGTGACTCGGCGAAGGGGCGCAGCGTGAGGAGTTCGCCGTCGAGGATGTGCTGGGCGGCGAACGAACGGGAACTGTCGAGGACGGTGCCGTCCCGGCGGACGAGGTGGTAGCCGACCGGGGCGCCCTCGGTGGGGCTCTGCCGGGAGAGCCTGAGGATCTCCGGGTAGATGTCGGCGACGGGGATGTCGTCGGGCAGCGCCACGTCGATCCGGCTGTCGGGGGCGACGATGGTGACCCGGCAGAAGCCGAGCCCCGTCCCCGCCGTCGGCGCGGCTCCGGTGCCGCTTCCTGCTCCGGTGGCTGCCGCGGAGGCCGTCATGCTCACCTGCTGCTCCCCCTCAGTGATGGTTCCGCGTCGGCTGTGTGAAGGTCCCGCGCCGGTTGGTGCGCTGCACGGCCCGCGGGTGTGCTCACGCGAACATCCGGCACCCTACCGCCCTCCGGTCGTACGGGTGGTCAGTAGGATCACGCGGCGGCCTGCGTCCGCCTGACACGGGGCGGCGGACGGTACTTCGGGGGCTCGCAAGAGGGTTGGTGAGCAGTGAGCCATGTCGTCGTGAAGCGCCCGCCACGGGCGCTGCCGTCCGAAGTGCCCACGGGCGAGGTCGTCCTGCAGCCTCCGCCGGAGCTGCCGCGGGGTCATCAGGAAAGCGTGCTGATGCAACTGCTGCCGACGCTCGGCATGGGCGGCTCGGTGGTCTTCTTCTTCACGAGCGGGCAGCCGTTCATGAGGATCATGGGCATGGTCATGATCGCCTCGACCGTGGCCATGTCGATCGCGATGGTGGTGCGATTCCGCCGCGGCTCGCAGGGGCAGTTGGCGGACCTGCGCCGGGACTACCTGGGCTACCTGGCGCAGACCCGGCGCACCGCGCTCGGCACCGCGCGGGCCCAGCGGGACGCGCAGTACTACCTGCACCCCTCCCCCGAGCAGCTGTGGGCCCTGGTCGCCGAGGGCAGCCGGGTGTGGGAACGACGGTCCGGGGACGAGGACTTCGCGCAGGTCCGCGTCGGCCTCGGCGCCCAGGCGCTCGCCACCCCGCTGATCGCCCCCGAGACGGGCCCGGTGGAGCAGCTGGAGCCGCTGACGGCGGGCGCGCTGCAGCGCTTCCTCGCCGTCCACGACAGCCTGGACGACCTGCCGCTGGCCGTGTCCCTGCGCGCCTTCTACCACGTCACGGTCAGCGGCGAGCCGCAGTCGGTGCGCTCCTGTGCGCGTGCCCTGGCCGGTTCGCTGGCCGCGCTGCACTCGTCCGAGGATCTGGTCCTCGTCGTCGCGGCGGGCCGGGCGGAGCTGCCGCACTGGGAGTGGACGAAGTGGCTGCCGCACGTCCAGGCGTCCGGCGCGGTGGACGGAGCGGGCAGCCGCAGGCTGGTCGGCTCCGACACTCGTGACCTGGAACACCTGCTCGGGGCCCGGCTCGCCGGTCGGCCGCGGTTCCACCCGAACGCGGCGCCGCTGCCCGACGAACCGCACATCGTCGTCGTCCTGGACGGCGTCTCCCTCCCCCCGGACTCGGTCCTGGCCAACCCCGAGGGACTGCAGGGCGTGACGGTGCTCGAGATCGTCCCCGGTGAGCTCACGGAGGCGGGCGGCGAGCTGGACATCGTCGTACAGCCCGGCGCGCTGCGGCTGGAGTCGGCGCACGGCGCCGTCTACGAGGGGACGCCCGACGTCCTCTCGCCGGAGTCCGCCGAGGCGCTCGCCCGGCAGCTCGCGCCGTTGCGGATGGCCTCCGGTGGGGACGACGACGAGCCGCTGCTGGCGAACCTGGAGTTCACCGACCTGCTGAACCTCGGGGACGCGGCATCCGTGGACCCGCTGCGCACCTGGCGGCCGCGGTCGCTGGCCGAGCGGCTGCGGGTGGCGATCGGCGTGGGCGAGGACGGCCGTCCGGTGATGCTGGACCTCAAGGAGGCGGCGCAGGAGGGTATGGGCCCGCACGGTCTGTGCGTGGGCGCGACCGGTTCCGGCAAGTCCGAGCTGCTGCGCACCCTGGTGCTGGGGCTGGCGGTCACCCACTCCTCGGAGACCCTCAACTTCGTCCTCGCCGACTTCAAGGGCGGCGCGACCTTCGCCGGCATGGCGCAGATGCCGCACGTGGCGGCCGTGATCACCAACCTGGCGGACGATCTGACGCTGGTCGACCGGATGGGCGACTCCATCCGGGGCGAGCTCAACCGGCGTCAGGAGCTGCTGCGGGACGCGGGCAACTACGCCAACATCCACGACTACGAGAAGGCGCGGGCCGCGGGTGCCGCCCTGCAGCCGATCCCGTCCCTGGTCCTGGTGATCGACGAGTTCAGCGAGCTGCTGACGGCGAAGCCGGACTTCATCGAGATGTTCGTGCAGATCGGCCGGATCGGCCGCTCGCTCGGCGTGCACCTGCTGCTGGCCTCGCAGCGCCTGGAGGAGGGGCGGTTGCGCGGCCTGGAGACGTACCTGTCGTACCGCGTCGGTCTGCGCACCTTCTCCGCGGCGGAGTCTCGGGCGGCACTGGGTGTACCCGACGCCTACTCGCTGCCGAACGTGCCCGGTTCCGGGTTCCTGAAGTTCGGCACGGACGAGATGGTGCGGTTCAAGGCGGCGTACGTGTCCGGCGTCTACCGCTCGGGCGGTCAGCGGGCTGCGCTGGGGAGTGGCCCGCTGCCGCTGGACCGGCGGCCTGTCCTGTTCACCTCGGCCGAGGTGCCGGTGCGGTACGCGGCCGTGCCACAGCAGCTCCGTGCCGGGGACGGTCCTGAGGTCGACGAGGCTCTCGCCGACACCGTGCTGGACGTGATCGTGCGCCGTCTGGAGGCGCAGGGGCCGGCGGCGCACCAGGTGTGGCTGCCGCCGCTGGACAGCCCGCCGCCGCTGGACGCGCTCCTGCCGGGGCTCACGGCGGTGCCGGGCCGCGGGCTCACGCAGCCGGGCTACGAAGGCGCGGGCCGGCTGGTCGTGCCGGTCGGTCTGGTGGACAAGCCGTTCGAGCAGCGCCGTGATTCCCTTTGGGTGGACTTTTCCGGCGCGGCGGGCCACATGCAGATCGTCGGCGGCCCGCAGTCCGGCAAGTCGACGCTGCTGCGCACGCTGATCTCGGCGTTCGCCCTCACCCACACGCCGGCCGAGGTCCAGTTCTACGGCCTCGACTTCGGCGGTGGCGGCATGGCGACGGTGGCCGGCCTGCCGCACGTGGGCGGGATCGCCTCGCGGCTGGACCCGGAGCGGGTGCGGCGCACGGTGGCCGAGGTGTACGGCGTGCTGACCCGCCGCGAGGAGTACTTCCGTTCGGCCGGGATCCCCTCGATCGCGGACTTCCGGGCGAGGCGGGCGAGGGGGGACATCGCGGTGACGGACCAGCCGTGGGGTGATGTCTTCCTGGTCATCGACGGGTGGGGTAACTTCCGCGCGGACTACGAGGCGATGGACCAGATCATCCACGAGATCGCAGCGCGCGGTCTCGGCTACGGCATCCACCTGGTCCTGACCGCCTCGCGTTCGATGGAGGTCAGGGCCGCTCTCAAGGACCACCTGATGAACCGCCTGGAGTTGCGGCTCGGCGACACGATGGACTCCGAGATCGACCGCAAGGGCGCCGCGAACGTCCCGGCGGGGGTTCCGGGCCGTGGCCAGTCTCCGCAGAAGCTGCACTTCATGGCGGCGGTGCCGCGGATCGACGGCCTCGCCTCCGACACCGACCTCTCCGACGCCACGCAGGCGCTGGCCACGGAGGTCTCCCGGCACTGGCAGGCGCCGCCGGCGCCCGAGGTGCGGCTGCTGCCGCGCGAGTTCCCGGCGAGTCAACTGCCGCCGGGCGGCCGTTTCCCGCGCCGCGGGGTGGCCTTCGCCCTCGATGAGAACAACCTCGAGCCGGTCTACGTCGACTTCGAGCAGGACCCCTTCTTCCTCGTCCTCGGCGAGAGCGAGTCCGGCAAGTCGAACCTGCTGCGGCTGCTGATCAAGCAGTTGGCGGAGCGCTACTCGGGCGACGAGTGCAAGCTGTTCGTGGTCGACAACAGGCGGTCCCTGCTGGACGTGACCCCGTCCTCCCACCTGGCCGAGTACATCCCGATGTCCAACGCCATGGACCACCACATGGCCGCGCTGGCGGACCTGATGCGACGTCGGACGCCCACCGCCGAAGTGACCGCCCAGCAACTGCGGGACCGGAGCTGGTGGCGGGGGCCGACGGTGTACGTCGTCGTCGACGACTACGACCTCGTGGCGACGTCGAGCGGAAACCCGCTGGCGGGACTGACAGAGCTGCTGCCGTTCGCCCGGGACGTGGGGGTGCGGTTCATCATCGCCCGGTCGACGGCGGGTGCGGGGCGAGCGTCGTACGAGGCGTTCATGCAGCGCATCAAGGAACTCGGGGCGCAGGGCGTGGTGTTGGCGGGTGACCCCGGGGAAGGGGACCTCCTCGGCGGGGTTCGGCCTCGGCCGATGCCTGCGGGGCGGGGGGTCTTCGTCTCGCGACGGCGGGGGAAGCCGTTGGTGCAGGTGGGGTTGGCGCCGGAGGAGACGTACTGAGCGGGCGTACCTGGCATCGAAGCAACGCCGCCGGCTCGTCGTCGCCTCGACCTCGGCCCGTCGTCGGCGATGGAGTCGTAGGGCCCTGCTGCGTCGCCGTCAAGCCGCATGGCAGTGAATTGTGGAAAGTAGGGTGAGATCCGTGAACTCACTTGAACTGAGCTCACGGATCCGGCCTGTTAGGAACTTGGCGGAACTGTCCCGTTCGGTGGACGGGCTTCACGGGATACGGGGAAGGGGTCCACGCATGGCGTGGGAGGAGTGGGAGCAGATGAAGGCCGCGGCGGCCGATCAGCATGCCACCCGGATGCAGCTCAACCAGTACCCGGCCGACCAGGGCGGGGACGGCACTCAAGGCGACCTGGTGGCCGGCCACCAGGACCTGGAGGCGGTCGGTAAGGCGGCTCACGACCTGTTCGAGGACTTCACGACCTACAGCGGGCATGCACGCGTGGCCTCCACGGCGGCCGCGGGCGGACTCAAGGGTGAGGGGTTCGCGCTGGGCGCCGCGCTGGACCACGTGACGGAGCGCTGGGGCGAGCAGACGAAGACCCTGCTGGACGCCTGCGCCCACATCTCCAACCACCTGCGGTTCACCAAGAACCAGCACGCCGCCGACGACTCGTACATCGCCGGGGCGGTCAGCAGCATCGCCACGCTGGACGAGGGCTTCGACGACCGGAAGGGCCACTGACTCCGATGGACCTCGACGCCCTGCGCCACGGCGATTTCTCCAAGCTCGGTGAAGCGGTCACCGACTGGGAGCAGATGACGAAGAAGCTCGCGGACCTGCAGAAGGACGCGGAGAGCAACCTCAAGGCCAAGGCCGACAAGGCCAAGTGGGCCGGGGTCAACGCCACCGTCTCCCGCGAGTTCATCACCAAGACCGCCGCCGAGTTCGCCGACGCGCACACTCAGGCCGACTCCATCACCAAGATCCTCAGCGACACCCGCGGTGAACTCATCGGTTGTCGGACTCAGTTGAACGACGCGATCAGGCGGGCCACGGAGCAGCACCTGACCGTGATCGACACCGGTGAGGGCACGTTCACCGTCGCCGGGAACACCCGGCCCGACTGGGCGTCCGACCCCAGCGGAAAGACCGGCGTGACGGATCAGAAGGTGGTGGACGCCTTCCGCGACGAGATCCAGGGCATCCTGACCAGGGCGACGCAGAGCGACAACAGCGCCGCGAAGGTCCTGCGGCTGCTCGTCGACCAGGCCAAGTACGGTTTCGCCGATGCCGCCTACGCGAACCGGGACGAGGCGGCCGAAACCGTCGCGGCTGCGGAGAAGTTGGCCAAGATGGCCAAGAACCCGGCCGACATGAGCCTCGACGACATCGCCGACTTCAACCGCACGATGGAGAAGTACAACGGCGACTCCCTGTTCGCGGAGCAGTTCGCCACGCGCCTTGGGCCCAAGGGGACGCTCCAGTTCTGGACCGAGATGACCTCGGCGCACGCCGGCGCCAGGGGCTCGGAACTCGAGACGATGAAGAGCCTCCAGAACAACCTGAGTCTCACCCTGGCCACGGCATCCTTCTCGGACTCGGACGCCATGCAGGACTGGAAGAAGGACCTCATCGCCGAACGGAACACCAACTTCCGTGCCGCCGACTCGTCCAGCCCGATCGGGGCTCTGGGCTCCCAGGTCATCAGCAGCCTGATGCGGGAGGGGCAGTACGACACCGAGTTCCTGGACGACTACCGGGAGAAGGTGTTCAAGGCGGACAAGGGGGCGGGTGACGCGGGCACCCGCGACCTGTGGGTCAAGGGCTACGACGCCCTGGACCTCGTCTTCGGCGACGGCAACGGACGGGATCCGCTGGAGGGCCTCTTCGAGGGCCTCTCCCACAACCCCGAGGCGGCAACGCACGCGTTCGAGTCCAAGTCGGACCTGGACCACATGCTGGGCACCACCGTGTACACGGAACGGGGAGAGTCTCTCGGGCACGCGCTGGAGGCCGCGGTCACCGGGGTTTCCATCGGTGACTACTCATCCGCGGCTCCGCCGCACAGCGCCGCGCAGGTGCAGATCATGGCCAACGTCATGAATGCGGTGGCTCAGCCCGGCGGGGGCGCGGATCTCGTGAGCAAGGGGCTGGGGGAAAGCTTCGGGAACATGGCCGCTTCTTACATGCCGGAGATCGGCCGAGCCTTCGCAGGCCCCCACGCACAGGTGCTCCTCACCAACAGCGATCTTCCGAACGGGCTGGAAACAGCGGACGTGACCCGGTTCCTGTCTGCGGTCTCCCTGGATCCCGAGGGAAGGGCCGGGATCATCGTGGGAGAAAGTGTTTACACCAGCGGGCTCCTCGACGCGCATCTTTCGGACCCGTCCCTGTTCGACGGTCCGCGCGACAAAGTCCTTGAAAACATCGGCAGGAACGCAGGAATCATCGAGGGAATCGTCGGACATTCCGTGGCGGACGAAAGCGTTCAAGCCGCCGTCGATGGCGAGAAGGACTACAACGAAGCGCTGCAGAAGAAGGGAGATTTCGTCAAGACGTGGATCTCGACCGGTTTGGGATACGGATCCGTCTCTCTTTTCCCTGGTAGCCACGCAGCCGCCGGTGCCGCAGTCGGAGGATTCGCCGGGGGAGTTGTCGGCTTGGCCGTTGACCGTCTCATCGAGGACCAAGAGCTGGAAGGCGCCAAGGACGGGGCCCTTTATGCGAGCGCCAAGGACCTCTACGCAATGCGGGATTCGGTCAACCAGCAAACACAATGGTCGGTCGAGGACGCCCTTGAGCAGCATCACGTGGATCTCCCCAAGGACGGGGCAGGCGATGCCGTCCGCGTATCCGTCAATGAGGGCTGGGACGACGCCAGTGAATTCCTGACGAATTCAAAGGAGCGTCCGCATGGCTGAGGATACTCGAACAAGAAAATGGGCTGCGACCAAGGCGAGTGGGAAAGGGTTCCTCATCTGCCTGACGGTGCTCAGTCTTGCTGGCGCTGCCGCCTGGTTCGGGTTGACCACGGGCCTCGAACGCCTGCCGTCGAAGGTCTGCGACGGGGCCGTCGAACGTGGTGTGGTGATCCGGACGCTGCCGCGTACGCGAACGGCGGAGGAGGGGGCCAGCCGACGGCGCGAGGGCAAAGACCTCATGTTCTCCTGCCACATATACACCAGCGCGGATTCGATTCTCTCCGGCATGACACGAGTCGAAGACGCCTCCCTGCAGCAATGGCTCGACCACTACGGGGCCAGTACGGGCAGCGATGCCGTACGCGTCTCCGTCGACGGCATCGAAGCGTTGGCCAAACTCGACTCGGAAAGCGGCAGCTCCTCCATCTACGTCCCCTGCGTCCCCCGCGGAGTCCGGGCTGAGGATGCGAACGAGTCCTACGCGATCACGGCCGAGGCCGGCGTGGTCGGGGACAGCAGGGTCTCAGGAGCGGCACTGCGCCAAGCGGTGAGCGACTTCGCCTATCAACTCACCAAGCGCACCTACGAACTGGCCGAATGCCAGGGCTCTCGCACCCTCCCCGAGGAACTGCCCCGCTACGAGGACGGTTCATGACGGACGAGGAGATCATCAGGCACTTCGACGGACGCGGCCGCGTACATCTGCAGTTTCCCCACACCACGAGTGCCGAGCGATGTGGCCGCATGATGGCGATCGCCCACGCACTCGGCTACAAGCCGCTGTTCACCGGCACTCTCGGCCGCAGAGAATTCCCCCGCTTCTACGAACGTGACGACGCCCCCGACGCCCGACGCCGTGCCGAGCAGACCATCGAACGGCTACGCGCGGGCGGCCCAGTGCTGCCGGAGAGTGAGACGGCGCCGCCCCCGCCCCCGAACCCGCCGCCCCCAGCCGGGCCACCGCCCCCGCCCCGGCAGCGGTTCCAGGTACCCGAGGGCCCGCCTCCCACGCCACCCGTCGTGGGTCCGGCCCGGCCGAGGGTTCCGCCCCGGCCACCCTTTCCGCCCCTGCCTCCCGCCCCTCCGGCCGCTTGAGTACCGGCCTGAGCCGGTCGAACACTTCCCCCTCGTCCGCGCCGGAGCCCGCTTCGAACCCGGCCGGCTCGTCGAAACACCCCGAGGCGGTCACGGCGTGAACACCGTCGCGGCCAGGCCTGCAGCACCGGGCGGGTGGACCTGCTGCCACTTCTCCCCGAGCACTCCGAGGAGATGGCCGCGGTGCTGTCCGACCCGGCCCTTCACACCTTCATCGGCGGCACTCCGGACACCCCGCAAGCCCTGCGCTCGCGCTACCAGCGCATGACCGCAGGCTCTCCCGACCCGGCCGTCTCCTAGCTGAACTGGGTGATCCGGCTCCGTGACGAGGCATGCTTGACAGGCACCTTCCAGGCGACGATCAGCCCCTCCAGCCACGGTCCTATCGCTGAGATCGCCTGGGTGGTAGGGATTCCGTGGCAGGGAAGAGGCATCGCTACCGAGGCGGCCCGAAGCCTCGTCGACCGGCTCATCCAGGAGCCGGTGCAGACCATCATCGCCCACATCCACCCCGCCCATCGGGCATCCGCCGCTGTCGCCACCGCCGCCGGGCTCATGCCCACCGACATATGGCGCGAAGGCGAGATTCGATGGCACAGGAACATCAGGCGATAACTTCACCGATCCACAGGTCTTGACTATTTGCTCCCGTGTCCCGGACATCCCTGGCCTATCGGGCCCGCCGATCCCCTGCCCTTCCCGCAGCGGAAACAGCGGCCGGGCGACCACGGCAGAACGTCCCGCAGCGCTGTCGGATCGGCGCCACCGCAATGGACACAGGTCTGGGTCGGGCCGACGCGTCGGCCGTTCAGGTCCATTCAGTAGATGCTCAGCGTCGGGCGGTAGGCGCCTGGCTCGGGTGGAGCGTAGGCCATCACGCCACCCTGTCCGCACCGATGACATGCCGGTCGAGATCGACACCGAAGTCCGCCGCCAGGACCAGCGCCACACGACGCCGTGTCAGGGAACGAGGGACGGGGGCCATACGACCACGGCGCCGGGCCTCTCGGGGATGCGAGCGGGACCGGTACGGCGGAGTGTGTACCTGGCTTCCTGCGGCTCTGCCATCGCCTCCGCCGCCCCTTGCGCCCAGTCGAGCGTGAACGTTCCGTACGACGCGACAAGACACAGGGTGGGCACCTCCCGTGCGTGCCCACCCTGGTGTTGCGAAGTGTGTGCTGCTACATGAAGTAGCTGGCGCCCTTCAGGTCGCCGCCCCGGTAGTCACCGCCGGCGCCGTGGACCTGGTGCGAGATCTGGAGCAGTGCCGCGTGGATGCCCCTGGCGTGCTTGTTCCACTCTTCGCTCTTGCTCTGGAACTGCTGGAACGCCTCGCCGCCCCAGCCCGCGGACACGTTGAGCACGGCCTGCCTCAGCGCCTCGAGGTCTTCCTCGAGCTTCGTGGCCTGGTTGCCGAGCTCGGTGGCGAGCGCGTCCATGGTGCCGTAGGTGACGGCGAGTTCCTCGTAATGGGCTCCGGACATCTTTCCCTCGTTTCTCTGAAGACTTCAGCCGGACTTCACAGTCCGGACAACGGTGTGGTTCAGCGCGAACAGCGGCTCGTCAGTAGCTGTTGAGCGCCGAAGTCTTTCCACCGAGATCCTCGACCGAGATCTTGGTCATGTCCGCCGTGATCTGGTCTTCGAGGTTCTGCTTGTCGGTCTTTGTCATGTGGATGCCCTCGAGGAAGTCGTCGAGCATCTTGCCGATCCCGACCATGTGACCGTTGATTTCAGTCTGCTTGGCGTTGAACGCGTTGGCACCCTGGCCCGTCCATGCCCTCTCGATCATGTCGATCGTGCCTTGCAGTTTCGCGAGGGAGCCCCTGATGTTGTCGTATCGATCGATGACTTCCTTCTGGAGCTTCTGTACATCACCGTCGTTGAGCTTGCGGTCGACCATTTCGACACTCCCTTTCGTGAGCTGTGGTTCGTTTCTGCGTGTGTCATTGCGCCAGAACCGTTGCGTGTGACCGGTCGTTGTGTGCGTGGGGGGCGTCAAACGCCTCGCCGTGAGCGAATCACCGCGAAGGCGCCGCCCCCGAGCACCAGGACAGCCGCTGCGCCTCCGAGCACCACCCACATCACTGCGTTGTCGGAGGTGGCGGAGGTTGATCCTGCCGCCGAAGTCTGGCCGTCTGAAGTGCCCTTCGAGGGCTGCGACGAGGCTGATGCGGAAGCGGAGGGTGAGTTGCCCGCCTCATCTGTGACGCCTGTCGCGTTTTCCTTGGCCAGCGGGTCGGTGTTGGCCGGTCCCGGGTTGAAGTCGCTTTTCTCCAGCACCATACGGGGGCGGATCAGTCCGTATCCGAGGTAGGTGCTCGGGTCGTCCTTCGCCCAGTCGCGTCCGGCGGTGTCGATCAGGCTGGCGAGGACCTGGTTTGCCGTCCAGTTGGGGTGGGCGGACCAGATCAGGGCGGCAGAGGCGGAGGCGATGGCAGTCGCCATACTCGTTCCCACGCCGTCGCAGTACGAACGGAAGGTGGCGTCACACCAGGTCGGCATGTCAAGACCGGGGGCTGCCAGGTCAACATAGTTGCCGTGCTCCGAGAACTTGCCGACTTTTCCGGACTTGTCCGCGGCAGCAACACCGACTACATAGGGGTAGGCGGCTGGGTATCCGATGAAGTTCTTCTGTTCTGCATCATTGCCTGTACCGGCGATCATCAACTTCCCCTTGGATTGGGCGTACTTGATCGCCGCCTCCATTACAGGTTCGTTGACGTCAATACCAAAGGACAGGTTAATGATTTTGGCGTCGCTGTCAGCGACAGCTCTGATAACTGCCGCTGCAAGAGGAGCCTTTTTCTCTTCGGCCTCGCTCTTCAGCCCCTTGAGGGCGATCCGATAAGGAACGATCTTCGCTCCGGGAGCGAGTCCCTTGAGACCACCACCGGTCCCAGTGCCGGCGATGATTTCCGCCATACTCGTCCCGTGGCCCAGGTAGTCCTCAGTCGCCTTGTAGCCCACAGCTTTCGGCACCTCATCGACGAGCACCTGCCCCTTCAGCGAAGAGGTGTCGGGGTTGACTCCTGTATCGACAACGGCCACCTTGACGCCCTTGCCGGTGCTCACCTTCCACATCTCGTCAGCCTTCATCGCTGACAGGTACCACTGCCGGGACTGAACATCAGCCGCCGCACTCGGAGCCAGACCTGCCGACAGGACGGCAAGGGCACCGAGTGTTGAACAGACGGCGGAAATACGCTTCCGATTTCGTCCCGCGAAAGACGCGCTCCGCCTGCCGCGTTGGTTGATCCCTGCCACCATGCCTCTGTCTGTCCTCGCTCTTGTCCGGTCAGTCGGTCGCCGACGCGTCGTCGCGCCGCTCATCACGGCGCGAACGTGTCTCGCCTGAACCCCGATTGCGCTCAGAACCACGCGCCGCGCCCGGGCCGCCGGGTGTGTTTCCGTTGTTCGTGCTTCCCGACACTCGCCCCTTCGGCATTCCGATCACGCCGTCTGGGCTACCGGTGGGGCGGCGAGCCGGCTGTCCCGCACCCGTCGATCCGGGTGCCCCGATCACCCCACGCTGGCCGGGCCTCTCGCCCGCGACACGCGACGTAGGTGTGCCCTCACCGCCGACGACCGTGCCCCGCGGCAGCCTGGAACCGTTGGTCCCGGGGGCGCCCCCGGCGACAGGCCTCCCGCCGACGACGCCATCGCCCGCACGTCCGGCTGCGGTGCGCCCAGCGCCCGGACGTCCGGGGTTCATGGCCCCCATGCCGGTGACGGGACCTCGTTGGACACTGCCAGTACGTCCTGCCGCCTGCCCACTCACCTTCGGTACTCCACCAACCACACCTCGCCCCATGGGACCAGTGGTGCGACCGCCTGTTTTCCCTGCTGCGGCGGTACGTCCCGTCGGCCCCATGGGACCGGTGCCCGTACGCCCTGCCGCGTTGCCGCCCGGCATACCGCCTACGCGCCCCTGCCCTGAAGTGGGAACCCTGCTTCCCGGCGCGCCGCCGAACGATGAGGTCCGCCCGGCCGACCCTCGGGAAGTGGGAGGTACGCCAGTGGGTGCGAAGTGAGGGACCGTCCCCGCTGGAGTCGCGTTGGGACCTGCCGTCGAGGGCGGGGTGGCAATCGTCGGCTTCGCTGTGTCCTGCGGCGGCAATGTGCCGACGCTGTCAATCTCCGTGCCCACGTGCTGTTCGGGAAGCCTGACGGTCTCGTCCCCGCTCTTGTGCGGTGACTGCGAATCCTCCGCGCGTGGTCGCTCTGCCCCTGTGTTCACAAAGTGGTGGCGGGTGGTTCCGGAATCAGAAATGGGGGAAAGCGAACCGTGACCCGTCTTCGGATCGTACGGATCTCCATAGGACGGCGGCGGCTGAGGCACCCCCACACTCGGCATCTCCGGAAACACCGGCTCCTCCGCCAGCTGCATCATCCCGCTCGACACCGTGTAGAACGACGCCAGCCGGTACATCTGGTTGATCGCCTCCTGGCGGTCCTGCTCGGCCTTGACGGCCGCCGTGTAGTCCTTGTTGCCGTCGACCCGCTGAGGCGTCGGAATGTCGTCGACCGTCTTGGGGTCGGAGCGAGCGTCGCGTGGAGGCATCGACTTGCGTACGGAGGCGAGGCCGGAGCTTGCCGCCAGGACCTGTGTGCCTACCTCGTCGGCGTAACCGGCGAGTGCGAGGGCGGTGGTCGTCAGGTTCATGCCCCAGGTGTAGAAGGCGGTGTGGGCCTCGCCCTCCCAGTCGACGTTGCCCAGGTTGCGGCTGAGTTCGTTGGCGGCGTCGTTGATGGCGTCCCGGGCGTCGACGAGAGCCGTGGCCGCGCTCTCCAGGGTCTCCGGGCTCGCCGACTCGACGATGTCGATCATGGCGTTGAGGTCGTAGCCCTCGAAGCTAGTCTTGCCGAAGCCTCCAGGACTGCCGGATGCCGGCGGGCTGATCACCGCGGCCTTGTTCACGGCATTGTCCACGCCGGTGTTCTGCTGGGCGGCGTCCTGGCGTTCCGCCTGGTAGTGGTCCGGCTTCTTCTTGTCGCCGCTCATCAGTACCCCGCGTCGGTGTGGTCGGCGTCGTTGGTCCGCTGGATCTGCTTGTTCAGCGTCTCGTCCCGGTCCCGGTTGACCTCGGTCCGGATCTCGTGGAACCGGTAACGAAGGTCCTCTTCGAGGTTGTCGAAGGTGACGTCCACGCCGTGCACGGCGATCTGCATCGCCTCCAACTGGAGGCCGAGCGACTTGGAGAGCGTCGTGATGCGCTCGTGGACGCGCTCGTACTCCAGGTGGAGCGCCTTCGCTTCCGGGAAGTTCCCCATCCCGAACGCGGACTCCGACAGCCGGTTGTGCGCCACCTTGGACGAGCCGCCCGCCGAGTCCTCGAAAGCGGTCAGCAGGTCGTCCACCCGCTTCTTGAACGTCGAGAGCGCCATCAATCCACGCCGTACGTCGGCGCCGCCACCGCCCATGTCTGCAGGAAGCACGAAGCTTTCCCTCCCCGTTGTCCGCTGCTGTCCTGAGCAGCCCACGCCCCTCAAGTGTTCATGACCGCAACATGACCACTGTAATGACTTCCTCCGACAGCCCCAACTGCCATATGCAGCACCTGTGCTACCGCCGGTCGAAGCTTCACCGATTCTTCACGGCCCGCCGTTGCGCTCACGCGGTTCGCTGAGCCTCCAGCCAGAGCCGGGCCCCGGCCTCGCTCGGATACTCGTGGACGGTGAGCGTGGCCACCAACCAGCCGACGCCCCACGCGACGATCGCCGGCAGGACAGGCGCTGCGATCAGCAAGGGGAGGACAGCGGCACGGGCCAGTCCCGGGGCACGTCCGCCCTCGCCGCGCTTGGCCTCCCACATCTGCTGGGGAGTGGGAGGGGCGAGGAGCTTCTTGTGGTGATCCCGACGCTGCCTCACCCACCCCCGCACGACAGCCACAGCGGACGCGACCGCCTGCGTCCAGTCCCACACGGTGCGCACCGTCGGTGGCAGATCGCTGCGGGGCACACCCAGGTAGAGCATGAGCGCGATGTAACAGAAGAAGGCCAGGACGAGGAGAAACAGGACGGCCGTCCAGACCCGGCGTGACCAGTAGCGTGCACCCCGCTCGTACCAGGTGGTGCCCAGTCCTGGCAGGGACGGGATCGCGTCGGAGCGTGCCTGCGTCGTCATGGTCGGGACCCGTGCCCCTCCAGCCAGCGCCGAGCCCCGACCTCACTGGGGTACTCGCGGACGGTGAGCATCGCCACGCTCCACCCCAGGGCGAACGCGGCGAGCGCAGGCATGACCGGAGCGGCGATCAGCACGAGAGCGCGGCCGACGACGGCCAGCCCCGTGGAGCGGCGGGTCTCGTCGCGCTTGCGCGCGCGGAACTCGTCGGGGTCGGGCGGATCCAGGAGGTCCTTGTGGTGGCGCCGACGCTGCACCAACCACCCCCAGACCACGGCAATGCAGGCAGCGACAACCTGAGCCCAGTCCCACGCCGTGCGCACGGTCGGCGGCAACACAGTTCGAAATCCCTGGTAGAGGCTGATCGAGGCGAAGCACAAGAAGGCAAGGACGGTGAGCAGAAGTACGGCTGTCCAGACCCGGCGCAGCCAGTAGCGCGCACCGCGCTGGTACCAGGTGGTGCCGAGTCCTTGAAGGGCCGGGATCCGGACATGCGCCATCGAAGCGGGGATCTCAGAAGATGCTCGTGACGCCATGCCAAACGTCCTTCCCCAGTCGTACGAAGTCGTGCCCTGTGTCCGACAGGACGTCGCCGGTGCCGTGCAGCACACCGCCGACCACGCCGTGGTCGTGGATGTCCTCACTCCAGTGCTCGTGGAGGGAGTGGTCGATGATGCCGGTGGCACCGATCACCACCAGTCCGCCGCCCACGGCCACGGCGGCGGCGGGCACCTCAAAGGGCAGGGCGGCTACGACGCCCGCCGTGATGGCCGTACCGGCCACCAGACCGGCGACGTTCGCGCCACCGTCGACGGCAACCGACTTCTGCCACGACCAGCCCTTGTCGTGGTCGTCGGAGGCTTCGAGTATCCCGCAGGCGCCGGCCGCCGCGACGTCCAGGACCGGGACCTCCTTGAGGAAGTCCGGCATCTTCTCCAGGCTCTTGCCTGCGCGGAGCGCGTCCGCCGCGTCGGTCAGCTTGACGTTGAGAGCCCGGTCGTACGGCAGTGCGGTGCTTCCGTGGTCGGCGCGGGCCATGGCCTCTTCGAGCGAGTCCACCTTCATGACCGCGTCGGCGTACGCGCCCTTGGCCGGAAGGTCGTCGGGCAGTGCGCGGCCCGCTTTCTGGAACGCCTTGCGCTCCGCGCGGAGTTCCTTCTTGGCGGCCCGCTCCTCGGCCTTCGCGTCGTCGATCTTGGTGCGGGCGTTCGCTCCGCCGGCCCGGGCGTCCTCGGCGTCGTAGGCGTACAGCCCGCGCAGGTAGTCGGCAATGGTGACCTTGTCGCCGGTGGATGCAGGCGCCGTCACCTGCGCGTAGAGCCCCCGCAGTTTGTCCGCCGCCACCAGCCTGGCGTGCTGCGCCGTGTGCAGCACCTCCTGGCGCGCCTTGTCGTACTCACCCATCGCGGAAATCGTCTTCTGGTCCTCCGCGCTCGGCGGGTTCGCGGTGACGATCGTCTGGGGCACGCCCGACGCGCCCATCGGCACGCCCTTGCGGGTCGCCACGTGTTCGGCGTTCTGCAGGGCCGTCTCGCAGGTGGTGAGCGCGTCGGCGAGGTCGGAGAGGATGTCCCCCGCGTCGTGCACGAGGTTGGCGAAGGCGCCCGCCGTCAGCGCGTCCTCGCTCCAGGTCGCGCGGAAGGTCTCGGCCGCCTCGCCCTTCCAGGCCGCGTCGCCGACCAGCGCCTCGACGGCGCGGCTGACCGGGGTGATGACGTCGTCGAGCTTGTCCTTGGCGTTCTTGTACGTCTCGGCCATCGTGCGCAGTCCGCCGATGTCGCCGCCGACCCAACTGTCGGCCATCAGCCGTCACCCGCCATCAGGTCGTCGAAGAGTCCGTGTACGTCGATGTCGCGCCGTTGGAAGGAGTCGCGGGCGTACGTCACCTTGTCGCCGTGGTCGTCCAGCCGGTCGGCGAAGCCGATGTGCAGGGCGACGATGAGGTCGGCGACCTCCTTGAGGGCGTGGTCGAGGCCGGCGTCGCCGCCGCCGACGAGGGGCGGGGCGACGTCGGCGTGCAGCTTGCGGTAGTTGACGGCCTCGTCGTGGAAGGTCTTGGACATCGCGGTGAGGTCACCGAGGACGGCCTTGAAGTCGGGCGGCATCAGCGCGTCTCCCGCGCGTAGGCGGCCAGGTCGTCCGGCTCCCAGTTGTGCCGGCCAGGGGCCACCCGAGGGTCGAGGAGGACCGTGCCGTCGTACTCGCCGACGGCCTCGGCCAGGGGGCCGATCGAGGTGGCGACCCAGGGCTGGGCCTCGCCGAGCGCGGCCACGAGCCGGTCGCACGTGGTGAAGGCGAAGGCCACTGTCCCGGCCCCGGTTTCGGTCCGGGTTCCGGTCCCGGTTCCAGCCGTCGGGTGCTCGAAGAGTTCGTACGCGATGAAGGGCACGCGGGTCGGGCGGCCGTCCGCGTCCGTGACGTCGGCGTACCGGGGATGGGCCGGTACGAACACGGGTGTGTGGTAGGCGGGGACGCCGGGCTTGGGGCCCGGGCGCGCGGACGAGGGCGCTGACGGGGTCGCTTCGGTCCCCGCGGCTTCGGCGTATTCGAGAAGGCGTGATCTACCCGGCTCCGGCGTCGACGGAAACGCCGGGACCGCCCTTGCGGGCGGCTCTGCCTCGATGTAGTCGAGGAGGCGTGAACGTATTGGTGTGCCCACCGCCGTCTCCTGTTCCCCGTGTGACCTGCGGATGATGTGGCGGCACCACCGTAGCCAGGGAATTTTCGGGCAAGTCCTGCTATTTCAGGTTGACGGGGCTGGGGCATGCGGAACCCATACACGTGTTTGGCCGTGGCCAGATCAGCACTTGACCGCAGGATGACCCGGCTTCCGGTCAGGTGGTCAGGGCGCGTCCGCCTGCGCGCCGGGCCCGTACTCGGCGCGCGGAGCGCTCAGTCGGCCTGCGGCGAGCGAGAGCCAGCCGCTGGGTGAGTACGGGGCCGGCGGGTCGACCTCCATGCCCAACTCGGCGACGGCCAAGGCGTAGTCGGACTCGTCCAGGTCGAGGGCGAGCAGTTCGTGCAGTTCGCCGACGAGGCGCGCCACGAGGTGCGGGTCGGTGGTGGTGCGGTAGTCGTCGACGGCCGCGTCGTGGTCGTCGAACTCGTCCGGCATGTCCTGGGAGAACCAGCCGCCGAGGAACTGGCCCAGCTCCGGGAAGCGGGCGTGCCATTCCCAGTGGGTGGCGGGGGCGGCCGGAGGCGGAACCTCGCCGTGTTCGATGCTGTGCTTGAGGTGGCCGGCCAGGCAGTACAGCCACTGCTGGATCTCACCCTCGGGCAGGCCGACGTCCGGGATCGCGTAGAACTCGCCCAGTCGGAGGCGGAGGCGGCCCGGCGGGCTGTCGGCGTACTCCCGCAGTTGCCGCTCGGCTACGGCGAGGGCCCAGGGGCGGGTGTGCCAGGTCTGGCGCAGGTAGGCCGTCAGGGCATGGCTCGGCTCGTCGGGGGTGTCGTCCGCCGACTGGCCGGCGTAGGCACGGATCACCTGGTCCAACTCGCCGTAGCGGCGGTCGTGTTCGAGGGGGCTCAGGGGCACGGTGGGCAGCCTCTACAGGGTTTCTACAGGTAAACGGGGAAGGTGGCGTGAACGGCGAAGCCGTGTGGGCGGCTTGCCTCCCGCTTGAGGATCACCCGGGCCGCGCGCACGTCAACGGGCTCCCGGCCGGCCAGCATCATCGCCTGCAGCAGCACCCTGCCCACCGCCTCGGGGCGCGACGGCCAGAACGCCTCAATGGTCAGACGGCCGCGTGTGGACTCGGCCAGCCAGCGATGGATGAGCTGTTCGTTGGCGGTGACGACCTGCTGGGTGGCCCATTGGGCGGTTTCGCGGTCGGGGTACGTGGAACTTCGGGTACGCACAGTGCTGGGCTCCGTCAGACGGGGTTGAACGACCAGAAGACGCCAACCTCTTCGGGCGAGACGACGACGAATCCGAAGTCGCCGTCGTACTGCGTGAGGGGCGTCCACCCGTTGACGCCGGCCGAAAGATCGGGCGACGGGGAGATACGGGCGTCGGTGATGTTGCTGTAGCAGAAGATCTCGTCGCCGTACCGGTCGAGGAGAGTCCGGGCATCGGCGAGCACGTCTGTCGCGTTCTCCTCGGATTCGACCGGTCCCCAGTCGTACGTCATCGTCACCAGGAGCCGAACGGCCGTCTCGGCCGTGATGGGGTGCAGCCGCTCGGTCAATGCCTCGCGAGACAAAGGGAGAAACGGGTAGGACGGACCGCCCGCCGCCCTCGCCTCGTCATTGTCCTCGTCCCAGTCGAGCGTGCTCCAGCCGCGCGGGTCGCCGACCTCTCGGTTCATCACGGCCAGTACGTCGTTCTGCCAGCCGGAGTGACTCCTCGGGCCGGTCGCCGCGAGGGTGTACACGTCCTCCAGGAGGCGCAGGGCGGCCGCCTCCCAGGCAGTTTGGGTAACAGTTTCCATTCTCATCCCGGATGGAATCGATCAGCGCGCAGGCATGGAAGTGATGACGACGAAGGGAGGTTTGAGGTTGGAATCGTACTTCACACGTGTATCGATGTTCTTCACGTCGGTCGGCTTCGCATTCATTCCGCCGTCCTTGTACCCGGTCATGGGGTCGTGCTGGTCGTAGGGCTGCTTCGTCACGCTCGTGCCCGTGACCTCTCCGTTGGGCCCCGCGCCGACGAACTTCAGGACGTCTCCGTCCGAGGGCGGAGGCGGACCCTCCAACCACGCCTTGATCTGAGGCGAATGCGTGTCGATGTTGTACTGCGTGAACCGCTGGGCGCTCTCGATGTCCTTGAAGCTGGAGGCGCCAGCGATCTTGGGCTTGTTGTGCGGCCACGACAGCGTCGGACCGTCCGATTGGTCACGCAGACGCTGGGCCAACTGCTCAGGGGTTTTCCCGACATGCTTGTCGAGAGTGTGTCCGCCGTCGAGCCATTCACTGCCCGCCAGGTCGATCTTGTAGACGCCGTTCTTGGCGTCCTCCGGATTCGTCCACTGGTGCTCTTTCCTGAATTCGTTGAGCGCACGTGCACCGAATGCCTCGGCCCGGGCCTCCTCGGCGGCATACCGGGGCGCACTGAGCTCTGCTTCATCCAGGTCCGCCTTGAGGGCGCGGAATTGGGGCGTCAGGGCGTTGACCCGCCTGTTGTAGTGCTCCACCACCGCGTTCAGCGCCGCGGTGTCGATGTTGAGCGTGATCTCGGCACCGAGTTCCGCGCCCGCTGAGAAGAGTCCCTTCATGACCCGGCCGACCGTCTTGGCTCCCTCCTTGACGTCGTCCATGTCGAGGCCGTCACTGAGGTCGATGTTACCGACGGCCTGCTTCACCGCTTCGAAGTAGATGTCCCAGACCTTGCCGTTCAGTTCGACCGCTGCCTCGGCGAACTCGCGCAGCAGATCACTGATCTTCTTCGCGCTGTCGAAGAGGACCGACATGACCGGATGCGTGGCGGTAGGGCTGGAAGCGCTGTCGTGCTTCCACTTGTAGGGACGGTTCGGAGGATTCTTCCCCCATGCGCTGGTTCCCCACAGGGAGCTGCAGAACTGGCGCATGGCGTCGTACCACTCGCTGTTGCTCTGCTGCGTGATACCGCTCACCAGGCCGGTCAGTGTGCCCTCCGCCATGGAGAGCGAGATGGTCATGTCCGCCCAGGCCTGGGAGAGGGAGTTCAGGTAGTGCTGCTGCGGATAGGGGTAGACCTCCGCCACCTTGCCCCAGCGGAACGCGTGCTCCAGGAGGGGCCGGATGATGTGCCAGACGACATCGGGAATGCATTCCAGAAGTGAGCGGATGAAATCGTCGCCGCCGTCGTCGTCACCCCATTTGAGATCGGGCACGGAACCGTAGTCCGGGGCCTTATCGATGACCTGGGGCGGCGGCTGCGTCTGGGGTTTGGTCTTGCCGGACGCGTCGTTCGCCGCCTCGGCCTTCGCGTAGTTGTTGGCGGTTGTGGCGAAGCCGACACCGGCGCCGCCGATGCTCTCCACGGATCTGGCCCACGCCGTGAGGTAAAGCGTGCCGACCTCGACGTACGCCTTCGCCAGGTCCTCGGCGGCAGTTCCGAAGCCTCCGGCGTCCGGGTATTTGTTGAGCTCGGTGAGCAGGTCCTTGGCGGCTTTGTCGAAGGGTGTCTGTTGCCCGGCGAAGCCGCCTGCCACATAGTGCAGGTGGGACGGCTTCACATCGATGGTGCCGCTGGAGGAAGGGGTCGGCGTTCCCATCAGTGCGCTCCCCAGCCCCGCAGCACTGCCAGGTGCGCCGCCGCGTAGTTGGTGTGGCCGGTGGTCACGTACGCGTGCAGCCACTTCTGGGCGGCCTGAAGGTCCTGCGCCGAGCGGTCCCACTCGTCGAGCTTGTCGACGAACACCTCGCGCGTCTCGCCCTCCCAGGCCTCGACGACCGGGACGACGCGTTCGTAGAGGCCGTCCAGCTTCTCGTTGAGCTTCTTGAGGATGTCCTCCAGGTCGACGGCCAGCTCGTGGAGCGTGGCGAAGGAGACGGTTATGTGGTCGTCGGGTGCGGCGCCGTTCGACATGATCCCCCTTTGGGTCGGCGACTACGGTCGTGAGAGAGCTACTTGACCTGCGTCAGAACGAGTCGAGGCTGCTACGCGGCGCCGACGCCGGCGCCTCGGTGTTCGGCGTCGACAGTCGGTCGACCTCGCTGTCGACGTCCACCTGGATCCGCCGCATCCGGGCGAGCACCTCGAGGTCGTCCCGGGAGAAGCCGTCGCGGCTCAGCCGTACCGCCTCCTCCAGCAGTTTCATCACTTCACGGATGCGTACGGCGTCCTCGGCCGCCGCCCGGTGGAAGTCGCGGTAGGCCGACGCCGCAGGGCCGCGCCAGCCCGCCTCGACGCCGTCGACGATCGCGTCCATGCGCTGCACCTGCTTGTCCAGGTGAACCTGCATGTCGTCGAGGTCGCCGGCGAGTTTGGTGAGGTCCGTCGCGGACGCCCGTAGATCGGGGCCGCCTCCCGGCCCTGAGCCTGCTCCGGGCACGCCCATGGTGTACCTCCGTCCCCCGTCGCATCGGCATCACAAGTCGCTTGCCGTTGCGACGATTCTATAAATCGGTGGCCACCGCACGCTTCAACCCGCCCCGATGCACGGTGCGATGGCCGCTGTCTTCTACTCCGCCCCCGCGACCCTCCGCGCCCGACGCCGCGCGTCCCGGATCGCGACCGCTGTGCCGCCCAGGCCCGCGGCCAGGACCGCCGCTGCCACAACCACGTAGGTGGCGAGGCGCGTGTTGCGTTCGTCAGGGGTCTCGCCGATCTGGAACCTCGCGGCGGACGGGGCCTCTGCCTTGCCCAGGCCGTCCTCGGGGCTCGGGGACTCGATGGGACGGTCGTCCTCGGTCAGGGCCCGGACCGGGTCGACGACGCCCCAGCCGACCAGTCGGTCGTGGCCAGCGATCGTGCGTTCCGCGGTCTGTTCGATCTGGGCGACGATCTCGCGTGCGGTCCAGTCCGGGTGCCTCGCCTTGAGCAGCGCGGCCACACCCGCCACGTACGGCGCCGCGAAGCTCGTCCCGTTGTCGGAGCAGTGGCCGCCCTGGGGAACCGTGGAGATCATGTCGACGCCGGGGGCCGCCACGCCCACGAAGTCACCGGACTGGGAGAAGGAGGCGCGTTCGTTGTTGCGGTCGGAGGCGGCCACCGCCAGGACACCGTCGTAGGAGGCGGGATACGTCTCCTTGACGTTGCCGCCGAGGCCGTCGTTTCCGGCCGAGGCCACGACCACGATCCCGGCGTCCAGTGCCGTGTCGATCACCCGCTCCAGGTCGGAGGTGGGCTTGACCGCGTTCGACGTGTCCTGGGAGATATTGACGACGTCGGCCTTGGCATCGATGGCGTACTGGATCGCGGCGGCCAGGGTCTCGGTGGTGCCGTGGCCCTCGGCGTCGTTCTGCTGGACGGGGATGATCGTCGCCTCGGGGGCGAGGCCCACGAAGCCGGTGCCGTCGAGGGGTCGGGCCGCGATGATGCCTGCGACCTTGGTGCCGTGGCCGACGGTGTCCGTCGTGCCGTTCTCGTCGCCCCGCTCGATCGGGTCACCGTCGTCGTCCTTGAGGTTCCTAGGCAGGAGGTTGCGTCCCGCCTTCACGTCCACAGCGTGAGTGAGCTGCGGGTTCTTGACGTCCACGCCCGTGTCGATGACGGCCACTCGGGCACCCTTGCCCTGGGACCGGCTCCACAGTTCGTCCAGAAGGACGCGCTGCAGCGCCCAGGGGCGGCCCGGGTACTCGCCGTTGGGGAACGTGCACTGGTCCGAGTACGGCAGTTCGCCCGCGGCCGGCGCGGCCGGTGCCGCCGCCGCGGGGGGCGCGAGGACCGTCGCCGTGGCTAGGAGGGTCGCGGCCGCCACCAGCGTCGTACGCAGCACCGTCGTACGCGTCGCCATGGTCGTACGCAGCACCCTCGTCCGCCTCCTCACGAGCCCTGCGGCTGGCGTGCCGCCGCCGTCGACAGGCGCGGGCCGGTGGGCAGGAACTCCGACCAGGCGGCCGGGATCGGCGCCGGGTCGACGTCCTTGTAGCCCAGCAGGGTCTGGGCCTGCTTCGCCTCCTGCTGGAGTTGCTCGCGCTTCTTCGCGGTGGTGCCGATGCCCGCGTCGTCCGTCGCGCTGTCGCCGTTGGACTGCAGCACGTAGCGCAGGCCCGTGTCGGTGACCAGGAAGACCGGGCCGGCCTTGGTCTCCTCGCCCTGGAACTGGCGGTAGAGCTGGCCGGAGCCCGGTGTGACGTAGGCACTGGAGGAGCCGGTGGGGAACTGGGCCGGGAACTCCGTGCCCGCCCAGGTGCTCAGGGTCGTGGCGCCCGACCCGGCGTTCACGCCGCGCAGGACGGTGCAGATCGTGCTGCGGCTCCCGGCGGCCGACGACGCCTCGTTGACCGGCAAAGGATCCCCGGTCGGCCAGCGGCGCTCGGTGCCGAAGGCCTGGCCCGGGACGATCGCGCCGGGGCTCGTCTCCCGGGCGTGACCGGCCTGGCCGAGCGGGGCCAGTTCCTTGCTGAACAGCAGAAGTTGGGCGACGAACGCGGACACGGGGGCGACCCGGCCGCTCAACACCACGTAGTACTGCTCCTTGTTGTTGTCGAACGCCTTGAGCACCGTGCCGACCCTGTCGGCCGACTCGTCGAGCGAGCCGGGCACGTCGGCCGATGCGCCCGGCTGCCCGGGAACGTCCGGGAAGGCGATCGGGTCGCCCCGGTGCAGGGTCGCCAGCCATTCCGCGGACACCCGCTGGGGCTCCCGGCCGGAACCGACCACCGCGCGCAGCAGCAACTCGTCGCTCTTGCCGACGGGGTACGCCGTACCGTTCGCGTCGACGACGTAGCGCTTGCCGTCCGGGTCCGCCACGTAGAGCAGTTGGCCACCGTGCAGCCGCTCCGCGCCCTCGGTCGCCTTCTTCTCCCGGGCGGCCAGGACCAGCGCGGCCTTCTGGACGGAGTCCCCGCCCCCCGCGCTCGGCCGCTCGCAGACCACCCAGCGCTTCCCGGTACCGGCCTCGGACGCCGACGGCAGCCGGTCGGGGGCGTACGGAATGCCGACGGTCACGCCGTGCGGGATCTTGCCGCTGTCGAGGACGGACTCCGAGACGGTCACCACGTCGCCCTGTCCCTCGTCGAGGAGCAGTTTGGCGGAGGCCATGTTGAGGACCGGGTGCAGTTGGACCTCTTCGCCGGTCCGCAGGACGACGTAGCGCGTGGTCGACTTGCTCGCGACGATCACCTTGGCGTTGGGCAGATCCCAGCCCTTCGGCGCGGTCGGCTTGAACATGCCCCATGCCCCGAAGACGGCCATGACGATCACCCCGACGACGATGCCGGGCAGGATCGCGCGCAGCGGGCGCGGCGCCCCCTCCTCCGAGCCGTCGGGCGACGGCTGCAGAAAGGCCGCGAGCATCCGGCGCTTCGCGAAGGTGTAGGCGTTGAGCTGGTCGCGCCGAGATGCCATCTGTGCCTGTCTCTCCCCGTTTTCCGGCCGGTCCGCGTGCTCAGCGGCGCCGGTGGACCCGGTTCCCCGTCGCCGATGTCAGAGCGGCCACCTACTATGCCCGGTAACCGTGGGGGCTTGGGGAGCGGGTAGGGTTCCTGGGCCGTCGAGTGCCGTGCGCGGTGCTGGAACACGGTCGAGTCGTGAGCGGAACGGGGAGATGGAGTGAGGGCTTCGGGAACAGGCGTGCGCTCCGTCGGCCGGTCGCGGAACCGGGGCTCCTCGGCAGCGGGTCCACAGCCGCCCGAGCGGTCCCGGCGGTCCGACCGGTCGTCGGCGCCGGGCACGCTCCCCCTCAGGGCACGCGCCGGGCAGGGCGGGGCGTTCCGGTTGCAACGCCTCGTCGTGCTGGAGATCGGGGCGGCCGTCCTGCTCGTCGGCTGGGTGAGCGGGCCCGTGGTGCTGGCGGCGGCGGGGGTGGTCGCCGCCGTGCTGGTGGTCCTCGCCTTCGCTTGTCGTCGTGGCCGCTCGCTGCCGGAGTGGCTCGCCACGGCACGGGAGTTGAAGGCCCGTCGGCGCGTGGCCGCCCGGCTGGAGATACCGCCCGGCACGGAACCGGGGTTCGGCCCGGCCCTGGAGTGCGATCCCGGGCTGCGGACGTACTCCTACGGCGGCCGGGACCGGCGGCCCGTCGGGCTCGTCGGGGACGGCACGTTCGTCAGCGTCGTCCTTCAGGTGGAGGCGGATTCGACCGCGTTGCGCGCCGAGCGTGGCCGGCAGCCGCTGCCGCTCGCCCTGGTGCAGGGCGCCCTGGAGGTGGACGGCATCCGTCTGGAGTCCGCGCAGATCGTGCTGCACACACAGCCCGCGCCCGCGCTGCATCTGCCCCGGCAGTCCGTGGCCGTGGCCAACTACGCGCCCCTGCAGGAGCAGACCGGAGCGCCGGCGGTACGCATCACCTGGATCGCGTTGAAGCTGGATCCGGAGTTGTGTCCGGAGGCCGTGGCCGTCCGCGGGGGCGGTCTGACGGGGGCGCAGAAGTGTGTCGTGCGGGCGGCGGATCACCTCGCGAGCCGGCTGACAGGCGCCGGGTTCCGGGCGACCGTCCTCGACGAGGAGGAGTTGACGGCCGCTATCGCCACGTCGGCCTGCGCCAACCCGCTGGTGACGGCGGAGGCCGGGCGGACCGGGACGGTGGAGCGGCGTACCGAGGAGACCAGCCGGAGCTGGCGTTGCGACAACCGCCGCCACACCACGTACTGGCTGCGCCGGTGGCCCGCGTTGGGCGGGGGCGACGCTCCGTCGCTGCCACAGTTCGTCGCCCTGGTCACGGCCGTGCCCGCGCTCGCCACGACGTTCAGTGTCACGCTCGCGCGCGGTGACCGGCAGGAGGTGTCCCTGACCGGGCACGTCCGGGTGACCGGACGCAGCGACGACGAACTGGTGGCTGCCCGGCGCGCGGTGCAGGGCGCGGCCCGGCACACCGGCGCCGGGCTCACCCGGCTCGACCGGGAGCAGGTGCCCGGCATGCTCGCGACGCTGCCCCTCGGAGGTGCCCGGTGACGGCGACGACGCCACACGGAACCACCGCTTCCGGCGAACCGGAACCGTCCGCCGACCGGTCGGGCCGACCCGCCCGGTCCGGCCGGCCAGGACGCCGCTCGCCGCGCAGCGGCTTCGGCCTGATCGGGCCGCGTCACGGACGGCACTCGGTGTCCGTGGACCAACTGGCGGCGCTCGCGCTGCCCATCGGGGACGACGGTGTCGTCATCGGGGTCGGTGGGGAGGGGCGGCCCGCCGTGCTGGGGATCAACCGGCCCACGCCGTACGACGTCGTCCTCATCGGCGGGCTGTGGACGGCGCAGGTGCTCGCGCTGAGGGCGGCGGCGACCGGAGCGCGGGTGGCCGTGGAGACGGGGCGGCCGCAGGCCTGGGTCCAGATGGTGCACGCGATGGGCGGCGGGCAGAACGGGCTGGCGGTGTACGAGGTGGGCCGGGTGCCCCCGCAGGGCGCCTCGGCGGGCACGCCCGTGCTGGTGGTGCGGGACTGCGGGATGCGCCCGCCGCGCGGGCGGGTCACCTCCGGGCCCTGGCAGTCCGTGCTGACGCTGCTGCCGTACCTCAGTCCCGTCGCCCCACGGCTGATCGGGCAGGCGCGGCTCGTCGGCGTGCAGCGGATCTCTCCGGACGAGGCCGCGGAACTGGGCCGGGCGCTGACTCTGCCCCGGCACGACGTGGAGACCCTGCCCACCCTCGCCGACGGCCTCACCCTGTGGTGCGCCGACCGGGACCGGCAGTATGTGATGACACAGCCCACGGACGCGGAGATCGGGTTGCTGGGCACACCGAGACGGATGGACTGAAGCGGCTGAAGCCGGCTGAGCCGGCTTCTCCCTTCGCCTGTGCGGCACTTGAGCAACTATGGCCGCTTTATCGTGTGGCCCGGAGTGCGTGCGCCGCTCTTTCTCGGAGTGCCTTCGGAGTGCCTGACGTGGTGGACTGGCGCTGAGGGGTGGGCGGGCCTGCCGAGGTGGGCCGTCCGATGATTAGGCTGGTACGGGGCGCGATGCCGGAATCCAGTGGGTGGGCGTCGGCGTCTCCGCGGGGAGGGCCGTATCGGACGACGTCAGACGGCCTCGAAACCCCTTCGGGTGACAAACAAGACACGCAGGAAAAGCAGGACAAGCAAATGGTCGCCACGGCACGGCATGAGGGTGCTCGACCACACCAGGAGGAATTGTGAGCAGCGATCGGGACGGGATCCGCGGGGGCTGGGCCACACCCGGCGATGACCAGCCCGACGCGGAGACGGCCGTCGAGGCGACGGGCGAGTTCACCATCGACTACGCGCCGCCGGCTTGGTACACGCAGAACACGGGCGGCGGGGCGGCGCAGGGACCGGGGGTCGGCGGCGCGGGGGTCGGTGGAGCGGGCCTCGGGGACACGGGACTCCGTGACACGGGGGTCGGTGGAGCCGGGGTGGGCCGCCCTGGTGCGCCGGTTACTCCGGCTGTGCCGGTCGCTCCGCCTGGGCCGGGGTTGCCGTTTGCGCCTGTCGCGCCGCCTGCGCCGCCCGCTCTGGGAGTGCCTGTCGCTCCGCCTGCGCCGGGTGCGCCGGTTGCTCCGCCTGCGCCGGGGATGCCAGTCACTCCGGGGGTTCCGGTCGCGCCGCCCGCACCAGGTGTGCCAGTTGTTCCGGCCGCGCCGGCCGCGCCGGTTGCTCCAGAGGTACCGGTCGACCCGCCCGCGCCGGAAGCGCCAGTCGTTCCGGCCGCGCCGCCTGAGTCTGCGCCAGCGCCTGAGGGGCCGTTCGTGCCGGTCGCGCCGCCTGCTCCGGACGTGCCGGTCAGTCCGGGCGTGCCGGCTGCTCCGGTCGGGCCTCCCGTCGCGGTGCCCGGCCTTCCGGCGGGGAGCGGGTTCGAGCCGCACCCTCAGCCACCACAACAACAGCAGCAGCAGTCCGAGGCGCCGTGGGCGGCCGCAGCCCCTTCCCAGGAAGCCGAGGACAGCGGTTCCGGTAACGGGGACCTGGAGAGCGACGCCACCATGCGCTTCTCCGCGGCCGCCCTCAAGCGGGAGATCGCGGAGCATGCCGCCGCGGTGCAGCCCGAGCCCGAGGGTGCCGAGGCGGCTGCCGCCGACGCCGTGGCGCCCACGCCCGAGGCCTCTCTGCCCACGGAGGGCGTGGAGACGACTGCCGGTTCGGATGTATCGGACGGAAGCGAAGCCGTCGCGGCGGCCACGGACGCCGACGTCAACACCGGTGCCGACGCTACGTCCTTCGAAGGCGACACCGCTCCCGAGGCGGAGGTCGGGGAGGCCGTCTCCGAGACTGCCGTGGACGAGGAGATTGCGGTTCCAGACTCCGATGCCGTGACGGACGTAGTACCAGCACCAGCACCAGCGCCCGCATCCGCATCCGCACCTGAAGACACCGCCGTCGGCGAACCTTCGGACGCCATCCCCGCGGACGCCGTCGAGCCGCAGGACAGCGTGCCCCACGTGCCCCAGGACGCCGTCCCCACCGCACCGCCCGCCTGGACTCCCCCGCCTGCCCCGCAGAGCGAGATGCCTCCGCTGCCGCCGTCGTACCAGCCCGCGGTGCCCTCACCGGCGGCCCAGTGGCCGGCACAGCCGCAGCCGCAGCCGGCCGATGCGGGGCCGCCCGCGCCTGCTCCGCAGCCGCCCGTCCAACCGCAGGCACCCCCGCCCGCGCAGGACGGCTGGAACCTGCCCGCGCCGCAGCCCGGCTACGGCTTCCCGCAGCCCCCGGTTCCCGCGCCCGCGGCGCAGCAGCAGCCTGCCCCGCAGCCGAGCTACGGCTTCCCGCACCCCGGTGACGCCCCGGCCCCCACCCCACCACCCGCCCCCAGCGGCTACGGCTTCCCCCAACAGCACGCCGCCCCGGCGACTCCCCCCGCCGCCCCGCAACCGGCACCCCCAGCCCCCCAACCCCCCACCGACACCCACGCACCCGGCGGCTACGGGTTCCCCCAGCCCCCGGCCCCCGCACCCAACACCCCCGGCGGCTACGGCTTCCCGTACCCCGGTGACGCCCCGGCCCCCACCCCACCACCCGCCCCCAGCGGCTACGGCTTCCCCCAGCCCCCGGCCCCCGCACCCAACACCCCCGGCGGCTACGGCTTCCCGTACCCCGGTGACGGCCCGGTCCCCGCTCCACCGCCCGCCCCCAGCGGCTACGGCTTCCCCCAACCCCCGGCACCGCAGCCCCACCCCCAGACCCAAGCCCAGCCTCCCCAGGGCCAGCAGGCCCCGCACGCCCCGCAGGCCCCCCACAACCCCCAACCGCACCCCGGCTTCCCGCACCCCGGTATCCCACAGCAGCCGGACGGCCAGGCGCCGGGCGCCGCTGCTCAGGGGTTCCCTCAAGGTGCCCCTCAGGGTTTCCCCGGGCAGTTCCCGCAGGCGCAGCAGCCAGCACCACATGCCCCGCAGGAACCCGTCGCCACCCCTGCCCCGGCCCCCGGCACCGCCCCCACCCCCGACGCATCCCACGTCCCGCAGATCCCCCAGCAACCCGTCGACCCCCGCGCCGGGGCCGCTTGGCCGCAGCCGATTCAGCATGATCAGCGGCAGCCGGTCAACCCCGGTATGGCGCCGTTGGGTTACACGGCCGCCGTGGAGCTGTCCTCCGACCGGCTGCTGAACAACAAGAAGCAGAAGGCGAAGAGCGGGCGGCCGTCCGCCGCGTCGTCCCGTTTCAAGCTGGGTGGGAAGAAGGAAGAGGCCGAGCGGCAGCGGAAGTTGGAGCTCATCCGCACCCCCGTGCTGTCCTGCTACCGGATCGCGGTCATCAGTCTCAAGGGCGGTGTCGGCAAGACCACGACGACCACCGCGCTCGGTTCCACCCTCGCCACCGAGCGCCAGGACAAGATCCTCGCGATCGACGCCAACCCGGACGCCGGCACGCTCGGCCGCCGGGTGCGCCGGGAGACCGGGGCGACGATCCGTGACCTCGTCCAGGCGATCCCGTACCTCAACTCGTACATGGACATCCGGCGGTTCACGTCCCAGGCGCCGTCGGGGCTGGAGATCATCGCCAACGACGTCGACCCGGCCGTCTCCACGGCCTTCAACGACGAGGACTACCGGCGGGCCATCGACGTGCTGGGCAACCAGTACCCGATCATCCTCACCGACTCCGGCACCGGTCTTCTCTACAGCGCCATGCGCGGTGTGCTCGACCTCGCCGACCAGCTCATCATCATCTCCACGCCGTCCGTGGACGGTGCGAGCAGCGCCAGTACGACGCTGGACTGGCTGTCCGCGCACGGGTACGCCGAGCTCGTCTCACGGTCCATCACCGTCATCTCCGGGGTGCGCGAGACCGGCAAGATGATCAAGGTCGACGACATCGTGTCGCACTTCGAGACCCGCTGCCGTGGTGTCGTCGTCGTACCGTTCGACGAGCACCTGGCCGCCGGCGCCGAGGTCGACCTCGACATGATGCGGCCGAAGGTACGGGAGGCGTACTTCAACCTCACGGCGATGGTCGCGGAGGACTTCATCCGCCACCAGCAGCGCCAGGGGCTGTGGACCAGCGACGGCAACCCGCCGCCGGTCGCCGCCCCGCCCATGCCGGGCCAGCAGATGCCCGGACAGCCCATGCCCGGACAGCCGGTTCCTGGCCAGCACGTGCCCGGGCAACCGATGCCGGGACAGCCGTACCCTCAGCAGCCCCAGGCACCCCAGCCCGGCCAGCCGTACCCCCCGCAGGGACAGCAGCCCCCGGCCCAGCCGTACCCTCAACACCCCGGTCAGCCCTACCCCCAGCAGCCGCAACAGCCACAGCAGCCGCACCCCGGGTATCCCCCGGCCGGTTACGGCTACCCGCAGCACCCTCAGGCGCCCCAGCCCCAACCCCAGCCCCAGCCTCCCCAGCAGTAACCCCTAAGGGCAAAACGAAGGGCGGCCGGCGTCCCAGGACACCGGCCGCCCTTCCGTCGTTACTGCGCTACCGCGTTACTGCGCTACCGCGTTACTGCGCTACCGCGTTACTGCGCTGCCGCGCTATCGCGTCACTGCGCCGCCGCCACCAACTCCCGGCAGCGCTTCACGTCCTCCGCCATCTGCACCAGCAGCCCGTCCAGCGAGTCGAACTTCGCCTGGCCGCGCACGAAGGCGAGGAAGTCGACGGCGACGTGCAGGCCGTAGAGGTCGAGGCCGACGCGGTCGATGGCGTACGCCTCCACCGTGCGCTCGGTGCCGTCGAACTGCGGGTTCGTGCCGACGGAGATCGCGGCCGGCATCGCCTCGCCGTTGACGTGCAGCCAGCCCGCGTAGACGCCGTCCGCCGGGATCGCGGTGTGCGGCAGCGTCTCGACGTTGGCGGTCGGGAAGCCGAGTTCACGCCCCCGCTGCGCCCCGCGCACCACGATTCCCTCCACCCGGTGCGGGCGGCCGAGGATCTCCGCCGCGCCCTCGACGTCGCCCTCGGCGACCAGTCCCCGGGTCAGGGTCGAGGAGAACGGCCGGCCGCCGCCCGCCTCACCGCACAGCACCAGGTCGACGACCTCGACCTCGAAGTCGTAGACCTTGCCCTGTTCGGCGAGGACCTCGACGTTGCCCGCCGCCTTGTGGCCGAAGCGGAAGTTCGGGCCCTCGACGACCGCCTTGGCGTGCAGCTTGTCGACCAGGACCTTGACCACGAAGTCCGCCGGGGACAGCTTCGAGAACTCGGCCGTGAAGGGGAGGATCAGCAGCGCGTCCACGCCCAGTTCGGCCATGAGTTCGGCGCGGCGGTGGTGCGGGGCGAGCAGCGGCGGGTGGCTGCCGGGGCGGACGACCTCGCTGGGGTGCGGGTCGAAGGTGACGATGACGGAGGGAACACCGAGTTCACGGGCGCGCTCCACGGCGTGCCGGATGATCAGCTGGTGCCCGCGGTGGACCCCGTCGTAAGAACCGATGGTGACGACGCTGCGTCCCCAGTCCTCGGGGATGTCCTCCAAGCCACGCCAGCGCTGCACTGTGACCGCTCCTCGAACCCGTGTCCGTATCTTTCATTGCCTCTTACGCAGGTCTAAGAGTGCCATGCCGGGTGCCCCCGGCCCGCATCGGCATCAAGGCTGTGAGTCGACCCACGTATGTCACCCCACGTAGGTCGACCAAGTGAGCCGACCCACGTAAGTCGAGCCACGTAAGTCGACCCCGACGAGCCGGCGCGTCCGTGCGCGTCTCAGGCCGGCACCCGCACCCCCGCCAGGTTCTCGATCATCCGGCGGGTGCTGGGGCCGACCACCCCGGCCCACTCCCCCGGCGCGTCCGTGAGCCAGTGCACCACCTGCGCGGCGAAGCCCGGCACATGTCGCCCCAGGTCGACCAGCCCGCGGTCGAAGCGGGTCGCGCCGTCCGGGGTGCGGACGAGGAGCAGGCCGGTGCGGTGGACGAGGTCGCGCAGGTCGTCGCCGGTGCGCCCGGCGGCCCCGTACAGGACGGCGTCCAGGACGGCGGGGGTGTGTTCGTGCGCGAGGAGGAGTTCAAGGAGTTCGCGACGCAGCGGACGTGAGTCCGGGGTGCCGGGCGCGGCCAGTACGCCGGCCAGCGCGGCCCGTACCTGCTCCGGGCCACCGGCCTCCAACAGGCCCGTGACCAGCGGGAGAAGGACGGGACGGGCGGACGGGCCGTGGTCGAGGCGCCGGTCGACGTACGCGGCCACGTGCCCGGCGGTCTCCGGCCGCCGCTCCAGCGCCTCCCGGACGAGGACGGCGACCCGGTGGGCCAGCGCGGGCGTGGTGACGTCGGCGAGCGCGCGCAGGATCCTGCCCGCTTCGGCGCGGTCGGGACCGCCGCACAGCCGCGCCCGGAAGGCGTCCAGGACCGGCTCGGGGTGGGTGCCCAGGGCGGCGAGCAACGCGCTCGGCGGCAGGTGCTCGTCGCCCGCCGCGAACCGTCGCAGCGCCTGCGGGAGATGCCGGGGCCGGGTCTCGGGGTCCCGGACGAGGAGGGCGAGCGCACCGCTGTGCAGGGTGTGGTCGGAGGGGCGGGTGAGCAGGGCGAGGGCCGCATCGCGCAGCAGTCGGCGGTCGGCTTCGGTCGTCGCGTGCGGGGCGACGCGCAGTCCGTACGTCACCGCCGCGGCCCGCCGGGCCGGCCGCTCGTCGTGCGCCCACCGGTCGACGGCCCGGCACAGCGCGGACGGCTCCTCCTCCGCCAGCACGCCGAGCAGCTCGTCGGCACGGTGGTGCGCGCAGTCGACGAGGACCTCCGTGAGGTCGTCCGGCGCCCGTTGCCGGTGGGTGTGCAGCAGCGCCTGCGCGGCCGTCGCCACGGTGGCGTGCGGCGTCGCGGGCAACGGCCGCTCGTCGTCGAACCAGTGCGTGAGGTACGGCTGTACGGCGACGGGGTCGACGGCGAGGAGCCGGGCCACGGCGTCGAGGTAGCGGGGCGGGTCCGCGTCGTGCGGGGCGCCGTCGGCGAGGACCAGACGGCGCAGGAGGTCGAGCCGGGCGTCGGGCGGAAGCGCGAGCTCCGTCCAGAAGGAGGGCCCGAACTCCGCACCCCGACTGCCCTCTCCGGCACCCGCACCCATCCCCGCCCCCATCCCTTCAACCATCTCCATCCCCTCGCCCATCCCCTCGCCCATCCCCACCCCCGTCTCCATGCCCGCGCCGATGCGGTCCGCCAGCAGGCGCAGGACGCCCGTGTACGGCGTCGCGTCGGGGAGCCGCGAGAGGGTCTCGGTGAGCAGTCGGGCGGCCCACCACGAGTCCGGGTCGGCTTCCAGGGCATGGGTCAACTCCCGCAGCCGGGCGGCGAGTTGGTGTGCTCCCTGTTGCCGGGCGACCAGCAGCAGGGCCTGGACGACGGGGCCGATGCGGTGGTGCGGGACGGGCAGCCGGTGGCCGCCCTCCTCCGGGATGCGGCGGCGGTGGACCAGGGCGCGCAGGGCCTCGTCCAGGTCGAGGTGGACGCCCTGGATCCAGTCGGCGAGTTCCTCGTGGGCGAAGCGGTAGCCGGTGCCGGCGGGCACGAGGAGGCCCTCGGTGAGGACGGCGGACGCCCAGCCGGTGCCGCCGCCGAGCCGGGCGGGCGCGGGTCCCCAGGGGAACACCGCCTCGAACGACGCCCGGTCCAGCTCGCCCTGTCCCGGCCCGAGACTGCGGCGGGCGGCTTCGTGCACCTGCCCGGAGACCTTCGCCGCGAGGCGTCGTACGGCCGTGCCGCGCAGCCCGTTCTCGGCGGCGAGGCGGACCGCGATGCGCAGGCACATCAGGTCGAGGTGAGCGGCGAGGACGTCGTCCCGGTCGACGGGGTCCTGGGCCGGCGGGCCGGGGAGGGCGGCGCGGATCTCCGAGAGGAGGCGGAGGGTGAGCGGGTGCCGGGCGTCGGGGGCGGCGAGCGCGTCCTCGGGGAGGCCGTAGCGGGCGCGGGCCTCGCGCGCCTCGTCGGGGGTGAGGTCGCCGAGGCGGACGCAGGGCGGGAGCGGGTCCCCGGCCGCCGCGACGCCGTACAGCATCTCCGGCGGGAACTCCGCGCCCGCCCGCTCCCAGTACTCCCCCCGGCACGCCACCACCAGCCGCGCCCCCGTCTCCCGCAGCCAGTCAGCCGTGCCCTCGGTCCACTCGGCGAGCCGGTGCGCGAGGACCGGGGGCATCTCCTCGGGACCGTCGAGCACGAGCAGCAGGGGCCGCCCGACGGCCCGCGCGAAACGGGCGAGCCGCTCGGGGGTGACGTCCCCGAGAACGGCGGGGTCGGCAGGCCCGACCCAGGCAGAACCCTCTGCTCGCCCCGAAGCCGCAGCCGATACCGGCCCCGATCCCGATCCCGATCCCGAAGCCGCCACGATGCGCGCCGCCCGGGTCAGGGTGCGGCGGGCCGCGTCGGCGAGTGAGTCGTCCTCGTCGCTCAGGTCGGCGCCGCGCAGCCACAGGGTGGGGGCCGGCCGCGCGCCCCGGTTGCGGCGGGCGGCGAGGGCCGCGAGTTCCGTCGTACGGCCGCTGCCCGGTGTGCCGACGAGGCCGAGGACGGCCGCCGGGCTCGTCGCGAACCCGGCGAACTCCCTTGCCGGCAGCGCCCGTTCGACCGGTTCCGGTGGGACGGCCCGGGAACCGGCTCCGGTGCGGCCGAGGTCCCCGGACAGCGCGCCGGACAACGCACCGGGCGGCCCGTCCGAGCCGACCGACGTGGCCGTGAGTTCCAGGACGCCCGCCAGGTTGAGGTCGGCCCCGTACGCGGGGACGGTCGCCGCGTTGCGGGCGAGCAGCTCGGCGAGGGGGCCGCCGCCCGGAGCCGACGCCGAAGCCCCCACCCCCACCTCTGACGCCCCACCGCCCCCCGCGGTCGCGTCGGTCTCGTCCGCAACCCGGGTGCGCGGACGGAGCAGCACCGCGAAGCCGGTGTCGCGGTGGTCGGACCGGAGCGCCGTGCCGAGGACGGCGACGACGGTGCCCGTCTCGGCGTCGAGGACCGGCCCGCCGGCCGCGCCGCCACCCGGCCGCAGCGCGTCCCGCCCCGCCGTGCCGATCGCCAACTCCAGGGCACCGCCGAGGAGATGACAACGGTCGCCGGCCGTGTACGTCACCGGCGTCTCGGCCAGCGCCCGCGCCTCGCGCCAGCAGCCGGCGGCCAGCCGGACGTACCTGCCGGGCTCGACGCCCTCCCGCACGGTCACCGGCAGGGGTTCCACGCCGAGGCCCTCGGTGCGAACGATGGCCAGGTCCAGCTCCGGGAGAGGGGTCACCGCGTCGGCGCTCACCACGCAACTGCTGTCGTCCGCGGCGTGCAGGACGAGCCGGGACAGGCCGTCGACGGCCTCGTGACTGGTGATCACCGTGCCGTGGTGGTCGGCGACGAAGCCGGTGCCGCGGGGGCGCCCGGCGAGGTCCCGGACGCGGACGAGCGAAGCGTCTGCGGAGGGGACGGGGGCAGGGCCGGAGGCAGCTCCCGTGGACACGCCTGTGGATGCTCCAGTGGAGACGTGTGTGGAAGCGCCCGTGGGTTCGGTGTGTGCGCGGTGGCCGCCGCCGGTCCGCGGGCCCCGTCCCGCCATCGTCGTACCTCCCCGCCGCGCCCGCGTACCTTCGGTTCGACGGTAGGGGCGGGATGATCAGCGGGACAGATCGCAGAGCGAACGCGCCCCCCTGCACTCCCTCGGTTCACTCCGAGCGCCTGCCCGGACGGGTGAATGAACGGGGGCTGTTGGACACACCTTAGGGGTGGGGGAACCGAGGGGGACCGTGGAGCGGCGGCGCAGCACAACCCCGTGCTCGCCGCTCCACGGGCGGAGCGGACAGAGCAGGCAGACCAGTTGGACCGAGCCGGCAGGTGCACCGAGCCAACAGGTGGACGGAACGGACAGGCGAACAGAGCGGGCAGGGCGAAGAGCGGCTCAGGCCAGCACGGCCAGGCTCTTCGCCTTCCCCTTCTGCTCCTCCACCAGGGCCAGGAAACGGCCCTCGGGGTCGAAGACGGCCACGGTGCCCACGCCGACGTATTCGTCGGGCATCTCCAGGCGTACGCCGTTGAGGAGCAGCCGGGCCCGCTTGTCGTCCACGTTCCAGCGGGGGAACGCGGCGGCCGCGGCGTCGGCGATCGGCATCACGGTCAGCTCCTGCTGGAGCTGGTCGAGGGTCTTCGCCGAGTCCAGCTTGTAGGGGCCGACGCGGGTGCGGCGCAGGGCGGTGAGATGGCCGCCGACGCCGAGGTCGGCACCCAGGTCGCGGGCGATGGCGCGGATGTAGGTGCCGGAGGAGCAGACGACGGACACGACCAGGTCCAGCACCGGGGTGCCGTCCTCGGCGACGGCGTCGCGGACGTCGTACACCGAGAAGGCGGAGATGGTGACCGGGCGGGCCGGGATCTCGAAGTCCTCGCCGTCACGGGCCCGCTTGTAGGAGCGGACGCCGTTGATCTTGATGGCGCTGACCTTGGACGGCACCTGCATGATGTGGCCGCTGAGCTTGGCGATGCCGGCGTCGATCGCGTCCCGGGTGACCTTCGAGGCGTCTGCACGCCCCGTGATCTCGCCCTCCGCGTCGTCCGTCAGGGTCGTCTGGCCGAGCCGGATCGTGCCCAGGTACTCCTTCTCGGTGAGCGCGAGGTGCCCGAGGAGTTTGGTCGCCTTCTCGATGCCGAGGACGAGGACGCCCGTCGCCATCGGGTCGAGCGTGCCGGCGTGGCCGACGCGGCGGGTCTTGGCGATGCCCCGCATCTTGGCCACGACGTCGTGCGAGGTGAAGCCCGACGGCTTGTCGACGATGACAAGGCCGTCGGGCGGGGTCTGCTTGCCGTTCATCAGGCGGAGTCGTCCGTCTCGTCCTCGTCACCGGGCTTCTTGTACGGGTCGGCCTCGCCCGCGTACCCGGCGCCCGCGGACGCCTCGCGGACCTTCTCGTCGGCGGCGTGCGCCTTGTCGAGGAGGTCGTCGATGGTGCGGGCGTTGTCCGGCAGGGCGTCGGCGACGAAGGCGAGCGTCGGCGTGAACTTCACGCCGGCCGCGCGGCCGACCTCGGAGCGCAGGATGCCCTTGGCGCTCTCCAGGCCGGCGGCCGCGGCCGCACGCTCCTCGTCGTCCCCGTACACGGTGTAGAAGACGGTCGCTTCCCTGAGGTCACCCGTGACGCGGGTGTCCGTGATGGTGACGTGGGAGCCGAGCCGCGGGTCCTTGATCCCGCGCTGCAGCTTCTGGGCCACCACCTGCTGGATGAGGTCCGCCAGCCTCTTGGCGCGCGCGTTGTCGGCCACTGGTCCGTCTCCCGTTCTTTCTTCTTCTTGCGTTCTTGTCTGGTCGGTCAGTCGTCTTCGCCGTGGAAGCGGCGTCTGACCGACAGCAGCTCCACCTCGGGGCGGCCGGCGACCAGCCGTTCACACCGGTCCAGCACATCGGTCAGGTGCTCCGCGTCACCGGAGACCACGGCGAGGCCGATCCGGGCCCTGCGATGGAGGTCCTGGTTGTCCACCTCGGCCGCGCTCACCGCGTACTTGCGCTGGAGCTCGGCGACGATCGGACGGACGACGGAGCGCTTCTCCTTCAGCGACCGTACGTCGCCGAGGAGGAGGTCGAAGGACAGAGTCCCCACGTACATGTGTGTAACCGGTTCACCCGCCGGTACGGGATCGATGGCCCTGCCGTCCATGGGACAGGGACATCAAGAACGGTACAACGATCCGGGCGGCTGCTCGACAGGGTTTTTACCCCGCCCATGCGTGCGCCGGACGCCGCACCGGCCGACGGGGAGCGATCCCCGTCGGCCGGTGCGAACCACGGCTGGTTACGACCGCGGCTTCTCCCGCATCTCGTATGTCGCGATGACGTCGTCGATCTTGATGTCGTTGAAGTTTCCGAGGTTGATACCGCCCTCGTAGCCTTCGCGGATCTCGGTGACGTCGTCCTTGAAGCGACGCAGGCCCTCGATGTTGAGGCTCTCCGCGATGACCTTGCCGTCGCGGATGAGTCGGGCCTTGGTGTTGCGCTTGACCTCGCCCGAGCGGACCAGGACACCGGCGATGTTGCCCAGCTTGGACGACTTGAAGATCTCGCGGATCTCCGCCGTGCCGAGCTCGACCTCTTCGTACTCCGGCTTCAGCATGCCCTTCAGGGCCGCCTCGATCTCCTCGATCGCCTGGTAGATGACCGAGTAGTACCGGACGTCCACGCCTTCGCGCTCGGCCATCTGCGCCGCGCGGCCGGCCGCACGGACGTTGAAGCCGATGACGATGGCCTCGGAGCCCATGGCCAGGTCGATGTCGGACTCCGTGACCGCACCGACGCCGCGGTGCAGGACGCGGATGTCGACCTCTTCGCCGACGTCCAGCTGGAGCAGGGAGGACTCGAGGGCCTCCACCGAACCGGAAGCGTCACCCTTGATGATCAGGTTCAGCTGCTGGACCTCGCCGGCCTTCAGGGCGGCGTCCAGGTTCTCCAGGGAGAACCTGCGCGTGCGCTTGGCGAAGGCGGCGTTGCGCTCACGTGCGGCGCGCTTCTCGGCGATCTGGCGGGCGGTGCGGTCCTCGTCGACGACGAGGAAGTTGTCGCCCGCACCCGGGACGTTGGTCAGGCCCAGGACCTGGACCGGCGTCGACGGGCCGGCCTCGGCGACGTTGTTGCCGTTGTCGTCGAGCATGGCGCGCACCCGGCCGTAGGCGTCGCCCACGACCATCGTGTCGCCGACCCGCAGCGTGCCTCGCTGGACGAGGACCGTCGCCACGGCACCGCGGCCGCGGTCGAGACGGGACTCGATCGAGATGCCCTGCGCGTCCTGGTGCGGGTTGGCACGCAGGTCGAGCGAGGCGTCCGCGGTGAGGACCACGGCCTCCAGCAGGGAGTCGATGTTCAACCCCTGCTTGGCGGAGATGTCGACGAACATGGTGTCGCCGCCGTACTCCTCGGCCACCAGCCCGAACTCGGTGAGCTGACCGCGCACCTTGGTCGGGTCGGCGCCCTCGACGTCGATCTTGTTGACCGCGACGACGATCGGGACGTCGGCCGCCTTGGCGTGGTTGAGCGCCTCGACCGTCTGCGGCATGACGCCGTCGTTGGCCGCGACGACCAGGATCGCGATGTCCGTCGACCGGGCACCACGGGCACGCATGGCGGTGAACGCCTCGTGACCCGGGGTGTCGATGAAGGTGATCGCGCGGTCCTCGCCGTTGACGTCGGTCGAGACCTGGTAGGCACCGATGTGCTGGGTGATGCCGCCGGCCTCGCCCGCGATGACGTTCGTCTTGCGGATGGCGTCGAGCAGTCGGGTCTTACCGTGGTCGACGTGACCCATGACGGTGACGACCGGGGGACGGACCACCAGGTCGTCCTCGTCGCCCTCGTCCTCGCCGAACTCGATGTCGAAGGACTCGAGCAGCTCGCGGTCCTCCTCCTCGGGGCTGACGATCTGAACCAGGTAGTTCATCTCGCCGGCGAGGAGGTGCAGCGTCTCGTCGGAGACGGACTGCGTGGCCGTGACCATCTCGCCGAGGTTCATCATCACCGCGACGAGCGACGCCGGGTTGGCGTTGATCTTCTCGGCGAAGTCGGTGAGGGACGCACCGCGCGACAGGCGAATGGTCTCGCCGTTGCCGCGAGGCAGCATCACGCCGCCGACCGACGGGGCCTGCATGGCCTCGTACTCCTGGCGCCTCTGCCGCTTCGACTTGCGACCGCGACGCGCGGGACCGCCGGGGCGACCGAAGGCGCCCTGCGTGCCACCACGGCCACCGGGACCGCCGGGACGACCGCCGAAACCGGGACGGCCACCGCCGCCACCGAAGCCGCCGCCACCGCCGCCGGGGCCACCGCCACCGGGACGACCGGCGAAACCGCCGCCGCCACCCGGACGGGCACCGCCGCCGGGACCGGCCGGACGGCCGGCGAAGCCGCCGCCGCCACCGGGACGAGCGCCGCCGGGACGACCGGCACCGCCGCCGCCACCCGGACCGCGGCCGCCGGGGCCGCCGCCGGGACGCGGGCCGGCAGCGGGACGCTGCGGCATCATGCCGGGGTTGGGACGCGGACCGCCGCCGGGACGCGGACCGCCGGGGCCTGCGCCCTGCGGGCGGGGCATGCCGCCCGGGCTCGGACGGGCGCCGCCCGGAGACTGCGGACGGGGACCGCCGCCCTGGCCGCCGGCACCCTGCGGACGGGGACCGGCACCGGGAGCGCCGCCGGGGCCGCTGGGGCGCGGAGCGCCCTGCGGACGGGGCGCCTGCGGGCGTGCCATACCGGCGTTGCCGCCGGAGGTGAAGGGGTTGTTGCCCGGACGCGGACCCGACGGACGGGCACCGCCCGGACGCGGGGCGCCGGCGCCACCGGGGCGCTGACCCTGCGCTGCGGCGGGACGCTGACCACGGTCACCGCGATCACCGCGGTCGGTGCGCTCGCCACGGTCCTGCTGACCCTGACCCTGAGCGGGCGCGGGACGGCCGGCGGGGCGGGGCGCGCCGGGGCGCGGACCCTGCGCTGCGGCCGGACGCTGACCGGACTGGGCCGGGGCGGCGGACTGCGCGGGGGCGGGGGCCGGGGCAGCCGGCGGAGCGGTGAACTCCGGGGCGGCCGGGGCCGGACGCGGCGCGGGCTTGGGGCCCGGACGCGGGCCGGAGGCAGCCGGCGCGGGGGCCGACGAGGCGGCCGGAGCCACCGGGGCAGCCGGAGCCGCGGGCGTCTGGGCCGCGGCGGGCTTGGGGGCGGCCGGCCGCGGAGCGGCCGGACCCGGACGGGCCGCCTGCGCCGGGGAAGGCGCGCCGGGCCTGGGAGCAGCCTTGCGGGGGGCGGGCTTGCCGCCGCTCTGGAAGGCGTCAGTCAGTTTGCGTACAACGGGCGCTTCGATGGTCGAAGACGCCGAACGGACGAATTCACCGAGTTCCTGGAGCTTGGCCATGACGACCTTGCTCTCAACCCCGAACTCCTTGGCGAGTTCGTATACCCGGACCTTAGCCACTTCGCTCCTTTTAGGTCCGGGTGCGTCCGGACCGTCGCTACTTCATGGGCGTACTCATCGCGTGCTCATCGAGTGCTCATCGCAATCTCGACCTACTTCCAACTCGCGGGGTACCAGAGCCGCACGGAGGTTCCGTACGACGCCTTCTTACTGTGTTGCCTCCTCGGCAACGTTCGTCTGCTCGACGTATTGGCGCAACGCCTTTGTGTCGAGCGCTCCTGGGGCACGCAGCGCCCTCGTGAACGCCCGGCGGCGGACCGCCTGGTCGAGACAGACCGGGGCGGGATGCAGATACGCACCCCGGCCGGGCAGCGTACCGCGAGGATCGGGGACGCATGCGTCCTTGATCGCCACGATGCGCAGCAGCTCCGTCTTGGCCGCTCGCTCCCGGCACCCCACACAGGTGCGTTCAGGGCATGCTCCGGCGTGCGTCCGGCCAGACACTGTTAAGTCTACCTCCCCGCGGCAGCCTCACCCCTTTGGGTCAGGATTCGAACAGTTGCCGCGTTACATCTGTCGTGATCTGAGCCTCCGCAGGCCGAGATCTGTTCCCCCGCTACTCGGCAGGCTGTTCGGTCTGTTCGGTGTCCGGACGGATGTCGATCCGCCAGCCGGTCAGGCGGGCGGCGAGCCGGGCGTTCTGCCCTTCCTTGCCGATCGCCAGGGACAGCTGGTAGTCCGGCACCGTCACGCGCGCGGAGCGGGCCGCGAAGTCGACGACCTCGACCTTGGAGACCCGGGCCGGGGACAGCGCGTTCGCGACCATCTCCGCCGGGTCGTCCGACCAGTCGACGATGTCGATCTTCTCGCCGTTCAGTTCGCCCATCACGTTGCGCACCCGGCCGCCCATGGGGCCGATGCAGGCGCCCTTGGCGTTCAGACCCGAACGGGTGGACCTGACGGCGATCTTCGTGCGGTGACCGGCCTCGCGGGCGATGGCGGAGATCTCGACGGAACCGTCGGCGATCTCCGGCACCTCCAGGGCGAAGAGCTTCTTCACCAGGTTGGGGTGCGTCCGCGAGAGCGTCACGGACGGGCCGCGCACGCCCTTCGCCACCCGGACGACGTACGACCGCAGGCGCAGGCCGTGCGTGTACGTCTCGCCGGGGACCTGCTCCTGCACCGGCAGGATGGCCTCCATCTTGCCGATGTCCACGAGGACGTTCTTCGGGTCGCGGCCCTGCTGGACCACGCCGGTGACGATGTCGCCCTCACGGCCGGCGTACTCGCCGAGCGTCGCGTCGTCCTCGGCGTCGCGCAGGCGCTGCAGGATGACCTGCTTGGCCGTGGTGGCGGCGATCCGGCCGAAGTCGGACGGGGTGTCGTCGAACGTGCGGGGCTCCTGCCCCTCCTCGATGTCGTCGGGGTCCTCCTTCGCCCACACGGTCACATGTCCGGTCTCCCGGTTGAGCTCCACGCGCGCGTGACGGCGGCTTCCCTCGGTGCGGTGGTAGGCGATGAGGAGGGCCGACTCGATCGCCCCGACCAGCAGGTCGAAGGAGATCTCCTTCTCCCGCACCAAGCCCCGCAGGGCACTCATGTCGATGTCCACGGCTACGCCTCCTCTTCCTTCTCGTTCTCGTCGTTGTCGTCGCGCTTGTCGTTGTCGTCGTGCTTGTCGCTCTTGTCCTTGCGGTTGAACTCGACCTGCACGCGTGCCTTGTCGATGTCGCCGAAGGCGAGTCTGCGGGCGGTGGCCTTGCGGCCCTTCACGCCGGGTACCTCCAGACCGAGTCCCTCGTCGTCGACCTCCAGGATCCGCGCGACCAGTTCGTCGCGGCCCTCGGTGAGCTGGAACCTGACCAGCCGGTCGACGGCGCGCACGTAGTGCCGGTGCTCGGTGAGGGCGCGCTCCGCGCCCGGGGTGCCGACCTCGAGGGTGTACTCGCCCTCGCCCATCGCGTCCGTCTCGTCGAGCTTCGCCGAGAGCGCGCGGCTCACATCGGCGATCTGGTCCAGGTCCGCCCCGGTGTCGGAGTCGACGACGACGCTCAGCACCCGCTTGCGTCCGACGGAGTCCACCGTGATCTCTTCGAGGTCCAGCCCCTGGGAGGCGACGAGCGGTTCCAGGAGCTCTCGCAGCCTCTCGCTCTGGGTGGTGCTCATCCGGGTGACTCCTCGGCCGCGTGTGCTGTTGTGGTTTGGATCGCGTGTCTGGTCAAAGGGTATCCGGTCGCAGGGTGTGTTGCCGTCCACCTGTGCACGGAGGGTGGCCGGGCATGCGGCGAAACGGTGCCGCTGAGTGATGGGGGCCGGGTGCGCGGGTACGGTGATCACGGGCCTGCCGCCCTTCTTGGTGTTTCTTTCGTACGAGTTCCCCGAGGACGTCTGCCGTGCCGTTCCCCCTCCCCTCGCGCACCCCGTCGGGGCCGCGCAGAAGATCCCTGCTCGCGTCGGCCGCGGGGGCCGCGCTGCTCGTGGGCTGCTCGTCCGGCGCCGGAGAGCGCGAGGAGGGCGAGGGGAGCGCGAGCGGCAGCCCGTCGGTCGCCGAGCGGGCACGCGCGCGTGCGGCCCAGGAGAGCAACGGGCTGGTGGCGCGGTACGACGCCGTCCTCGCCGGCCATCCCGCGCTGGCGGTGCGGCTGGCACCGCTGCGGGCGGAGGCCGTACGGCACGTGGAGGCGTTCGGCGGCGTGCGGAAAGCACCCGCCGCGCCCACCCCCTCCCCCACCGTCTCCCCCAGCGCGTCCGGCTCGGCCCCGGCGGCAGTCGTGCCCGCCGCGCCCGTGACCGAGAAGGACGCCCTCTCCGGGCTGGCCGCCGCCGAGCGGGCGCTCGCCGACCGCAGGGCCACGCAACTGCTGGACGTCCCCGGTGAGTTGGCCCGGCTGCTGGCCTCGGTGGCGGCGGCCGGCGCGGCGCACGCGTATCTGCTGACGGAGGGTGCCCGATGAGTGGGGCGACGAGCGCGGAGCTGACGGCGCTCCAGGCGGCCCTGGCCGCCGAGCATGCCGCGGTGTACGGGTACGGGGTCGTCGGCGGGCGTCTTTCGCAGGAGCGGCGCACCGAGGCACTGGCCGCGTACGACGCGCACCGGGCTCGCCGGGACGCGCTGGCGCGTGAGGTGCGGGGCCTGGGCGCGGAGCCGGTCGCCGCGAGCGCCGGGTACGCGCTGCCGTTCCCGGTGCCGGACTCGACGGCGGCGGTCCGGCTCGCCGCCGAGCTGGAGGAGCGCGTGGCCGGGGTCTACTCCGACCTGGTGCGGGCGGCCACGCGGACGCGTCGCCGGGATGCCGCGGCGGCGCTGCGGGAGGCGGCGGTCCGTGCGGTGCGCTGGCGCGGCGGCAGCGTACCCTTCCCTGGTCTCGCGGAGCGGACCGGTGCGGATCCGGCCACGGATCCGGCCACGGCCGCGGCCGGGGCGGAAGCAGGAGCCGGAGCTTCGGGGACACCGACCGCTTGACCGGGAGAGGGAAGGGAACGGCTCGCGTATGGCTTTCGAACCGCCGCAGCGTCTGGTCAGGGCTCTCGGTGAGACGGCACCGGACGGTGACGGCTGGTTGGAGAAGCTGCCGGAGGCGGCTCAACAGGCCGTAGATCTACGCGGGTTGACCGTCGACCGGGTCCAGGTGCCGGGTGGCCGTTCCAGCCTGGTCGTGCTCGTGCGCCGTGCGGACGGGACACCGGCCGTGCTGAAGCTGGCCCCGCCCCGGTTCCGGCCCGAGGCCGAGCGGGCCGCGCTGGCGCACTGGGGCGGCCAGGGCGCCGTACAGCTGCTGGAGGGGCAGGAGACGGCCGGGGTGCTGCTGCTGGAGCGGCTGCATCCCGATGTGTCGGTGCGGTCGCTGGCGGAGGCGAAGGCGCTGCTGGAGGCGGCGGGGACGTTGCGGCGGCTGTGGGTGGAGCCGCCTGCCGGGCAGGTCTTCGAGACGGTGGCCGAGCGGACCGGGCGGCAGGCCGAGGCGATGCGGGAGACTGCCGTCGGCTCCGCGGTGCCCGAGGTGGGTGCGCTGGTGGACGCCGCTCTCGCCGCCCGGGAGGAGTTGGTGGCCGCGCCGCCCGAGGTGCGGTTGTTGCACGGGACGTTTCGGCAGAGCAAGGTGCTGGCGGGTGAGCGGGCGCCGTGGCTGGCCGTGGGGCCGGATCCGGTGGTGGGTGAGTGTGCGTTCGATCTGGCTCGGCTGGTGCGGGATCGGGTGGAGGATCTGATCGCCTCGCCCTCGGGGGCGGGGACTACTCGGCGGCGGGTTCGGAAGTTGGCGGAGTCGTTGGAGCTGGATGCGGAGCGGGTGCGGGGGTGGAGTCTCTTTCGGGCTGTGGAGTCCGGGGTGCGGGCGCTTCGGGTTGGGCGGGGGCGGGATGCCGAGTTGTTGCTGGAGTTTGCTGGGTGGCTTTAGGGGTTGTGTTTTGTCTGCGGGTGCGTGGGGGCTGGTCGCGCCCACGCGGCGGAGCCTCAAATCGATACAGCCCCGCGCCCCTTGGGTGCTCATCTTGGCGTTAGTTTCAAAGCCAGGGCGGGACAGTCGGACGCTGCTCTGCTCGCCCGTTTCAGCGTGCGGGTTGGGACGGGGGTGTTGTCCACCAGGGGGTAGCCCCACTCGTCCAGGGTGATGTGGTCCGGGAGGAGTTCTGCGCAGAGGCCGTGGGCCTGGCAGGACGTCCAGTTGATGTCTATTTTCATGGGCTGGTTCATTTCAGGCCTCCTGGGGGATCGGCAGCAAAGGTGTGTGGTCGGTCGCCGTGCAGTGGCCGTGGGCGTGGGTGTCTGCTTCGGCGGCGAAGGTGGTCAGGGCGCTGCGGACCAGGCGGATCGTGCCGTCGGGGTGGTGGCAGGCGCCTCGGCCCTCGACCAGGCCCGACCAGCGGGCGAGGTCCGTGCGGGTGGTGCCCTGGGGGCCGGGGGTGGCGAGGGTGCGGAAGGCGGTGGCGATGCGGGGCAGGCCGCTCCGGCAGGGGCCGCACTGGCCGGCCGACTGCAGGGCGAGGTAGCGGAGGATGCGGGCGGTCTCGGCGAGGCCGCAGCGGTCGGCGGGGAGCGCGGCGAGGACTCCGGCACCCAAGTAGCTTGTGTCGAGGGTGAGTTGAGCGGCCTCCGGGGCCGGGATCCAGGTGCCGTGGTAGCCGCCGAAGAGGACCGACTGAGCGCCCTCCAGGGGCAGCAGCCGGCCGATGGGCAGACCGTAGGGGGCCTCCACGACCCGGGGTTCGCGGCCCGGCACGTGGACCGTGCACAGGACGCTGCCGGGCTGGGTCGGGGTGCCGGCCGTGCGGTACCAGTCGGCGCCGTAGCGGGCGACCAGCGCGAGGTGGGCCAGGGTCTCGACGTTCTGCACGAGGGTCGGGGCCCGGTGCACTCCGCGTTCGCGGACCGGCGGGCGCGGGTGGGTGGGCAGGGCCGCGCCGCCGGAGACGTACTGGGCGAGGGCCGAGGCCTGGCCCGAGAGGAACGACTTCGGCAGGCGGACGACCTTGACGGGCAGCGGGTCCCCGGTGCGCTGGGCGAGGGCGGACTCCAGCCAGGTCGCGCCGTCCTCCACGGCGAGGTAGGCCTCGCCCGCGCCGACCATGTGGGCCGCCGACTGGAGTCCGTCCAGGACGAGGTGGGGCGACAGGCGCAGCAGGGTCTTGTCCTTGTGGCTGGCCGGTTCGCCTTCGGCGCCGTTGGCCACGACCACGGGTGCGCGACCGGTGCGCCGGCCGGCCTCGGCGACGGAGACGAGCTTGCGGTACGTCGGGAAGCCGGCGCCGCCGCGCCCGGTGAGGCCGGACTCGGCGACCGTACGGAGCATGCTCTCGGGATCGCCGTGGGCGAGGGGGCCGTAGCGCTGGTGGTGGGTGGCGAGGTCGGCGGGGGTGGCGCCCGGGGCGAGGAGGCGCGGGGGCATGTAGAGGTCCGGGAAGGTCGCGGTCACGGTCGGGCTCCTTCGGCGGTGCGCAGGAGGGCTGCGGGGGTGTGGCGGGCGGCGCGGACGGAGTGGGCGAGGCGGGCGGCGAAGGCGGCGACCACCGTGGCCACGCAGGCGACGGTCAGCCAGGTCATCCAGTCGGCGCCGGTGTCCGTGCCGATGCCGATGCCGTGCACGAGGGCGACCGGCCAGGAGGCGTACGCCAGCCAGTGCACGGTCCGCCAGGTGCGGTGCCCGAGGCGTTCCCGCAGCAGGCTGGTGACCAGGACGGCGAGCATCAGGTCGAGGGAGACCGTGCCGAGGCCGAGCCAGAGCGGCTGGTAGTCGCCGACGAAGGGGACGACGACGTCCACGACCGTGATGTTCACGTAGCTGTCCACGATCGCCGTCGTGATGTGCAGGGCCAGGAAGGCGGTCGCGGAGAGGGACAGCGTGCGGTGCAGGCTCATCGTGCCGAACCGGGGCAGCCCGGGGACGCGGGCCCGCAGTCGCACCGCGATCCCGAGCAGGACGACGACCGTGAAGAGGACGAGGCATACGGCGCCGGTGGCCCGGTTGGCGTACCAGAGGGTCTCGGAGGTCACGCGGCCGCCTCCACGGCCGTGGTGGGCCAGCCGGGCGTGGTGACGACGGTGCCGTTCTGCGCGACCAGGCGGGCGGGGAGGCCTTGGCGGGTCAGCCAGCGGTGCGCGCCCGCGCCCTTCACCAGGGCCGCCGTGCTCGCGGCGTTGGCGTCGGCGCAGGTCGCGGCGGCGACGGAGACCGTGCGCCACGGGGAGCGGACCGGCAGGCCGGTGCGCGGGTCGACGATGTGGTGCAGGTCGTGGCCGCCGCGCCGCCAGCGGCGGGCCGAGGTGCCGGAGGTGGCCAGGCCTCCGCTGTGCAGCCCGACGGTGGCGTACGGCCCTTCGGCGGGCGTCTCGTCCACGGGACCGGTGACGTCCTGGACGCGGATCTGCCAGCCGCCCGCCGGGGGCTCCCCCGCGACGGCCGTGTCGCCGCCCAGGCTCACCAGGACCCCGCAGCCGGCCGCGTCGGCGAGCGTCTGCGCGGCGCGGTCGGCGGCCCAGGCCTTGGCGGTGGCGCCCAGGTCGAGGCGGACGCCCTCGGGGACGGTGACCGTGCCGGTCGCCCGGTCGAGGAGCACCGTGCGCCAGCCGGGGGTGCGCCGGACCGTGAGCCGGACCGGACGGTCGTCCTCGCGGACGAGGGTGAAGTCGCGGTCGTAGCCGATCGCGTCCATCGCGGAGCCGACGGTGGGGTCCACGGCTCCGTCGGTGGCCTCGGCCGCGCGCAGGGCGGTGTCGAGGGCCTCGGCGAGCAGGGGGCTGACCCGGACCGGGCGGCCCGCGGTGGCGTCGAGGGCGGTCAGTTCGGAGTCGGCGCGGAAGCGGCTGCAGGCCGCGTCGACCTCGGCGAGGTGCCGGGCGAGGAGCAGGTCGCAGGAATCCAGCAGGGCCGGCTCGGTGACGACCACGCGGACCGTGGTGCCGAGGGCCCGCCACTCCGCGGCGGCCGTGGTGCGGGACCGGGACGTGAGAGAGGTGCTCATCACGACGCTCCCGAGGTGGCGTCGGTGGAGCCACCGGAGGAGGAAGAGGACGAGGAGCTGAGACCGCTGTCCGAGGAAGAGCTGCTCTCCGAGGAGGAGGAGCTGTCCGAGGAGGAGGAGGAGCTGCTGCTGTCCGTGGACGACGAGCTGCTCGACGAGGAGTCCGTACTGCTGTCGGTGGTGCTGGTGTCTGTGGTGCTGGTGCTGGTGTCTGTGGTGCCGCTGTCCGTGGTGCTGGTGTCCGACGAGCCGGAGTTGGAGTCGCTGGAGCTGGAGTTGGAGCTGGAGTCGCTGCTGCTCGTGCTCGTGCTGCTCGCCGCCGTGGTGGCGTCCGCCTGCATCGTGCCGACCAGGGCGAACACCCCGGCCGCCGCGGCGAGTGTGACGGCCGCGGCGAAGGCCGCCGTACGTCGTGCCCCTCTGCGGACCGCTGACGCGGCCCCCCGTTCCACTTCTCTCGTCGCCATGACCGTTCCCCTCCGTAGTGACGCTCTGTCACGTCCTACGGTCGGGGAACGGCCTGAGAGAAGTCTGTGAGGCGGCCATACGCCTCCACAGAACTCTCTGAGAGGTTTCTTTAAGCGGTGGCGGTCGTGGTGAGGCGGGCGATCGCCTCGTCCACCGTGAGCTCCTCGCGCTCGCCGGTCCTGCGGTCCTTCAGCTCCAGGACGCCTTCGGCGGAGCGGCGGCCCGCCACCAGGATCTTCGGTACGCCCATCAGCTCGGAGTCGGTGAACTTCACGCCCGGGGAGACTCCGGGCCGGTCGTCGACCAGGACGCGCAGACCGGCCGCGCGCAGCTTCTCGGAGACGTCGAGCGCCAGCTCGGTCTGCAGGGCCTTGCCCGCGGCGACGACGTGCACGTCGGCCGGGGCGACCTCGGCGGGCCAGCACAGGCCCTTGTCGTCGGCGGTCTGCTCGGCGAGGGCGGCGACCGCGCGGGAGACGCCGATGCCGTAGGAGCCCATGGTGACGCGGACCGGCTTGCCGTGCCGGCCGAGGACGTCGAGCTTGAGGGCGTCGGCGTACTTGCGGCCGAGCTGGAAGATGTGGCCGATCTCGATGGCGCGGTCCAGCCTGAGGCCGGTGCCGCAGTTGGGGCAGGGGTCGCCTTCCTGGACGACCACGACGTCGACGTACTCGCCGACCTCGAAGTCGCGGCCCGCCACGACGTTCTTCGCGTGCAGGCCCTCCTTGTTGGCGCCCGTGATCCAGGCGGTGCCGGGGGCCACGCGCGGGTCGGCGATGTAGGTGACCTTCTCGCCCAGACCCTGCGGGCCGACGTAACCGCGGACCAGGTCCGGGCGACCGGTGAAGTCCTCGGCGGTGACCAGTTCGACGGCGGCGGGCGCGAAGTGCGCCTCGACCTTGCCGAGGTCGACCTCACGGTCGCCGGGCACGCCGACGGCGACGATCTCGCCGCCCACCTTCACCAGCAGGTTCTTCAGGGTCGCGGAGGCCGGGACGCCGAGCGAGGCGGCGAGGGTCTCGATGGTGGGGGTGTCGGGGGTCGGAATCTCTTCGAGGGCGGCCACGCCCTCGGCGTCCACCGGCTTCAACTCGTACGTGATCGCCTCGGTGTTGGCCGCGAAGTCGCAGTTGGGACAGTCCGCGAAGGTGTCCTCGCCGGCCTCGGCGGGGGCGAGGAACTCCTCCGACTTGGAGCCGCCCATCGCACCCGCGGTGGCGGCGCAGATGCGGTAGTCGAGGCCCAGGCGCGCGAAGACCTTCTGGTACGCCTGGCGGTGCAGGGCGTAGGACTGGGCGAGGCCCTCGTCCTCGGTGTCGAAGGAGTACGAGTCCTTCATCAGGAACTCGCGGCCGCGCAGGACGCCGGCCCGCGGGCGGGCCTCGTCGCGGTACTTGTTCTGGATCTGGTAGAGGATGACCGGCAGGTCCTTGTAGGAGGACGCCTGGTCCTTCACGATCAGCGTGAAGATCTCCTCGTGGGTGGGGCCGAGCAGGTAGTCGCCGCCCCTGCGGTCCTGAAGGCGGAACAGCTCGGGGCCGTACTCCTCCCAGCGGCCGGTCGCCTCGTAGGGCTCACGCGGCAGGATGGCGGGGAGCAGCACCTCCTGGGCGCCGATCGCGTCCATCTCCTCGCGGACGATCCGCTCCACGTTGGCGAGGACCTTCTTGCCGAGGGGCAGCCAGGACCAGATGCCGGCGGCGGTGCGGCGGACGTAGCCGGCGCGGACGAGGAGCTTGTGGCTGAGCACCTCGGCGTCCGCCGGGTCGTCGCGCAGCGTCTTCGCCATCAACTGGGACATGCGCTGGACCGGTGCGTTCGCCATGTTCTCGTACTCCTGCCGGGAAAGGGTGATGGCTAGGAGGTTAGCCGGGAGCCGGGTGCGGCCGGTAATCCGTTAACCGCGGTGCGGGCCGCGCAGGAGCGGGAGCGGGGCGCCCATCACCGCGTACGGGCGGGGGGCGCTGGGGAAGAGGACGCGGCGGGCCAGGTCCTGGTAGCCGAGGGCGCGGTAGAGGGCGCGGGCGGGGCTCTCCGTGTCGATCGCGGAGAGGATCGAGCGGGGTTCGGCCGCGGTGTCGGTGATCGTGGTGATCAGGGCCCGGCCCGCGCCGCGGTTCTGGTGGGCGGGGTGGACGTGGAGCTCCGTGATCACGAAGGAGTCGTCCAGCCAGTGTTCGTTGCCCTGCGCGCGGAGGTAGGGCTGTACGACGGTGGACCACCAGTGGGTGCGGTCGTTGGGCATGCCGTAGACGAAGCCGACCAGTCGGTCGCCGACGGTCGCGCCGAAGGCTCTCGCACCGGGGTTCATCATGTGGCGCAGGACGATCTGGCGGCGGACGGCCACCTCGTCGGGGCCCAGTCCGAAGGCTACGGCCTGGACTTCCAAGGCCTCGTCCACGTGGGCGGGAAGGTCCAAGGGGCCGATCACGAGGTCCATGGCGGGAGCCTACAGGGGCGTCAAAAGAGCACGCTCGTGAAGGCGCCGACCTCTTGGAAGCCGACCCTGCGGTAGGTGCGCCGGGCCGGGGTGTTGAAGTCGTTCACGTAGAGGCTGACGACCGGGGCGACGTCCGTCAGGGCATAGCGCAGGACCGCCGCCATGCCGGAGGCGGCCACGCCCTGGCCCCGGTGCTCGGGGGCCACCCACACGCCCTGGATCTGGCAGGCGTGGGGCGTCGCCGCGCCGATCTCCGCCTTGAAGGCGACCCTGCCCCGGTCGTCGAGGCGGGCGAACGAGCGGCCGGAGGCGACGAGTTCGGCGACGCGGGCCTGGTAGATCAGGCCGCCGTCGCCGGCCATCGGGGAGACGCCGACCTCCTCGGTGAACATCGCCACGCAGGCCGGCATGATCGTTTCCATCTCGTCCTTGCGGATGCGGCGGACGTAGGGGTCGGGGGCGATGTCGGTGGGCATGCGGTCGGTGACCATCAGGGGCTGGCGGGTGCGGACCTCTCGGGCCGGGCCCCAGTGGGGTTCGAGGAGGCGCCAGAGCTGGGTCGTCGGCTCGGTGGGGCCGACGATCGAGGAGCAGCGGCGGCCCGCTCGGCGGGCGCGGTCGGCGAAGGCGCGGACCGCGCGGGGGGTGGCGCAGATCGGGACCAGGTTCGCGCCCGCGTAGCAGAGGGACGTCAGCATGCCGTCCTCGTACCAGCCCCACATCTCGCCGCCGAGCCGCCAGGGGTCGAGGCCCGCGACCTGTACGCGGGAGGTGACGAAGGCGTTGGCGACCGGCTCGCGGTCGAGGACGGCGAGCGCGGCGTCCAGGTCGCTCGGTTCGAGGACCCGGGAGGTGGTCTGGGTCAACACGCGCGGGGCCTCACACTTCGGGCTGCTGATCCCCGCACTGTACCTGCGGAAGCTTTGCCGTGCCGCCCTGTGGTTGGTGCCGCCCGTTTGCCCGCGGCCGTCGGCTTGCCGGCCCTGCCCCCTGAGGGCTGCGCCCCCAGACCCCCGCTGTCGGCCCTGAAGGGGCCTCGTCCTCAAACGCCGGACGGGCTGGATGCGCCCGGCCGACGCTGAGATGTTCCCGGCTCGTCGGGCGGGTGGGAGATTGGGACGGCATCCGCTTCGTCCTCAAACGCCGGACGGGCTGGACGGTCCTCGGCCTCAGGCGCCGGCCAGGCTGAAGAAAGACAGACCACCTGGCCGGCTCTGGGACGTTCCCCAGGGCCGATGAGCCCTCAGCCCGCGACCGATACCGACGGTTCGCCGGAGGCGATGCCGGCTGCTTCCATTTGTTCGGCCAGTTTCATGGCCTCTTCGATCAGGGTTTCCACGATCTTGGACTCGGGGACGGTCTTGATGACCTCGCCCTTGACGAAGATCTGGCCCTTGCCGTTGCCGGAGGCCACGCCCAGGTCGGCTTCCCGGGCCTCGCCGGGGCCGTTCACCACGCAGCCCATGACGGCGACGCGCAGCGGGACCTCCATGCCCTCAAGGCCCGCTGTGACTTCCTCGGCCAGTTTGTACACGTCCACCTGGGCGCGGCCGCAGGACGGGCAGGAGACGATTTCCAGGCCGCGCTGCCTGAGGTTCAGGGACTCCAGGATCTGGTTGCCGACCTTGACCTCCTCGACCGGCGGGGCCGACAGGGAGACCCGGATCGTGTCGCCGATGCCCTGGGACAGGAGCGCGCCGAAGGCCACCGCCGACTTGATCGTGCCCTGGAAGGCGGGGCCGGCCTCCGTGACGCCGAGGTGGAGGGGGTAGTCGCACTGGGCGGCGAGCTGGCGGTACGCCTCGACCATGATCACCGGGTCGTTGTGCTTGACCGAGATCTTGATGTCGCGGAAGTCGTGCTCCTCGAAGAGGGACGCCTCCCAGAGCGCCGACTCGGCCAGGGCCTCCGGGGTCGCTTTGCCGTACTTCTGGAGAAGGCGGCGGTCCAGCGAACCGGCGTTGACGCCGATGCGGATCGGGGTGCCGTGGTCCTTCGCCGCCTTGGCGATCTCCTTGACCTTGTCGTCGAACTGCTTGATGTTGCCGGGGTTGACCCGGACCGCCGCGCAGCCCGCCTCGATCGCGGAGAAGACGTACTTCGGCTGGAAGTGGATGTCCGCGATCACCGGGATCTGCGACTTGCGGGCGATCGTCGACAGCGCGTCCGCGTCGTCCTGGGTCGGGCAGGCCACCCGGACGATCTGGCAGCCGGACGCGGTGAGTTCCGCGATCTGCTGCAAGGTCGCGCCGATGTCCGACGTGCGGGTCGTGGTCATCGACTGCACCGACACCGGCGCGTCTCCGCCCACCGCCACTGAGCCGACCTGGATCTGCCGGCTCTTGCGGCGCTCGGCGAGCCTGGTCGGAACGGACGGCATGCCGAGAGAAATCGCAGTCATCTGCTGTGCAACCCCAAGTCGTGGATCAAGGCCCGGTCCCGTCGGAGGCGGGTTCCAGGCTTCGAGATTACGGCACCCGCCCCGACGCGAGCACATCACGGCCGTGAAAACCCACTCGATCGAAGGCGGCCCGGGACAGATCGTCCCGGGCCGCCGTGAACTGTGTGTGAGGGCGAGGTGGCTATGAGATCCGCACCGGATTTACTACATCTGCGATCAAGACCAAGATCGTGAAGCAGATGAAGACCCCCGCCACCACATAGGCCACCGGCATCAGCTTCGCCACGTCGAACGGGCCCGGGTCCGGGCGCTTCAGGAGCTTCGCCAGGTTGCGGCGCAGCGACTCCCACAGGGCGCCCGCGACATGCCCGCCGTCCAGGGGCAGCAGCGGGAGCATGTTGAAGAGGAACAGGGAGAGGTTGAAGCCCGCGACGAGCATCACGGCCATGGCCAACTGCTGCGAGGCCGGAATGTCCAGGGTGAAGATCTCACCGCCGACACGGGCCGCGCCGACCACGCCCATCGGCGAGTCCGGCTCGCGGGGCGCGCCGTCGAAGGCCGCGTTCCACAGGGCCGGGATCTTGCCGGGGAGGGCGGCGATGGAGTCGACGGCGTCGCCGACCCGGTCGGTCATCCAGGACACGGAGTCGCCGAAGTCCTGCTTGACGACGCCGGTGGCCGCGCTGAAGCCGAGGAAGCCCGCCTTGACGTACTCGCCCTGGACGTACGCCCCGCTGGAGTCCTTCTTGGCCACCAGGTTGGTGGCGATGGTCGTGTGCAGGGTCAGTTCCTGGCCCTTGCGGTCGACGACGATGGCCACGTCCTTGCCGGCGCTGACCCGGATCAGGTCGGAGAGCTTGTTCCAGTCGTCCGTCCGCTGGCCGGCGAAGGCGACGATCTTGTCGCCGGGCTTCATGCCGGCGGCCGCGGCCGGGGAGGCCGGGTCGGTCGACTTGCACGCGTCGCGCTTCTGGCTCTGCGCGATGACGCAGGGGGAGACCGAGCTGACCGTGTTGGTCTGCTGCGAGATGCCGAAGCCCATCAGGACCGTGAGGAACAGGACGGCCGCGAGCACCAGGTTCATGAAGGGGCCCGCGAACATCACGATGACGCGCTTCCACGGCTTGCGCGTGTAGAACATGCGGGTCTCGTCGCCCGGCTGGAGTTCCTCGTACGCGGCCGAGCGGGCGTCCTCGATCATGCCGCGCCAGGGGGAGGTGGAGCGGGCCGAGATCCGGCCGTCCTCACCCGGCGGGAACATGCCGATCATGCGGATGTAGCCGCCGAAGGGGATGGCCTTGATGCCGTACTCGGTCTCGCCCTTGTTGCGCGAGAAGATCGTCGGGCCGAAGCCGACCATGTACTGCGGCACGCGGATGCCGAAGAGCTTGGCCGTGGACAGGTGCCCCAGCTCGTGCCAGGCGATCGAGAACAGCAGGCCGACCGCGAAGACGACTATGCCGAGGATCATCATCAGGGCTGTCATGCACGCGCCTCCGCGGTAACCGTCAGTTCCTGGACCCGGGCCCGTGCCCAGGTCTCCGCTTGGAGGACGTCCGACACGGTGAGTGAAGTTCCCGTCACCGGCGTGTCGTGTTCCTCCACGACCTTGGTGACGGTCTCCATGATCCCGTTGAACGGCAGCGCGCCCTTGCGGAACGCCTCCACGCACTCCTCGTTGGCGGCATTGAACACCGCCGGGGCCGTGCCCGCGAGCTCGCCCACGTGCCGGGCGAGGCCGACCGAGGGGAAGGCCTCGTTGTCGAGCGGGAAGAACTCCCACGTCGACGCCGTGCTCCAGTCGAAGGCGGGTGCCGCGTCGGGCACGCGCCCGGGCCAGCCGAGGCCGATGGCGATGGGCCCGCGCATGTCGGGGGGCGTCGCCTGCGCCAGTGTCGATCCGTCCGTGAACTCAACCATCGAGTGGACATACGACTGGGGGTGTACGACGACCTCAATGCGGTCGAAGGGAATGTCGTAGAGCAGGTGCGCCTCGATGACCTCCAGGCCCTTGTTGACCAGGGTCGCGGAGTTGATCGTGATCACCGGGCCCATGGACCAGGTGGGGTGGGCGAGGGCCTCCTCGACCGTGACGTGCGCGAGCTGCTGCTTCGTACGGCCGCGGAAGGGGCCGCCGGAGGCGGTGACGACCAGCTTGCGGACGTCCGCGCGGGTGCCCGCGGCCAGAGCCTGGAAGAGGGCCGCGTGCTCGGAGTCCACCGGGATGATCTGGCCGGGCGCGGCCAGCGCCTTCACCAGCGGGCCGCCGACGATGAGCGACTCCTTGTTGGCGAGCGCGAGGGTGCGGCCCGCCTCCAGGGCGGCGAGGGTGGGCGCGAGGCCGATGGAGCCGGTGATGCCGTTCAGCACGGTGTGGCAGTCGGAGGCGGCGAGGTGGGCGGCGGCCTCCGGGCCCGCGAGGAGCTCGGGGAGCGGCTCGCGAGGGCCGTACTCTGCGGCGAGCGCCTCGCGCAGGGCCGGTACGACGTCCTCGCGGGCGACGGCGACGGTCCGCACCCGCAGGCGGTGCGCCTGCTCGGCGAGGAGGGCGACCCGGCCGCCGTTGGCGGACAGGCCGGTCACCCGGAAGCGGTCCGGGTTGCGCAGCACGAGGTCGATGGCCTGGGTGCCGATCGACCCGGTGGAGCCGAGGATCACCACGTCTTTGGGGCCGTCGCGCACGACGGGGTCGTAGACGAGGTGGGGGTCGGCGAGGGCACGGGCCGGGAATCCTCGGGAGGCTGGACTGTCGCTCATCCCCCCATTGTTGCCGCACCGGCCGGGCGGCCGGACAGGGTGCCCCCTCCTCGTCCCCCTCACGAGGGGCTCGGAGTACGGGGCACCCTTCGGGCGCATGTGCGGTGTCTCACCTGATCGGGCGGTGGAGGTTCTCCTTCTCGCTCGGGCCCGGTGTGGCGTCGGCGATCCAGGGGCCGTCGCCGGACGGGTCGACGATGCCCTGTTCCAGCCACTCGTAGCTGCCGGCCATGACGCCCTTGACGACCTTGCGGTCCAGGTCGTCGGTGTTGCTCCAGAGGCGGGTGAAGAGCTCGTCGACGCGGATGCGGGACTGGTGGCAGAACGTGTCGGCGAGCTGGTAGGCCTCGCGGCCGTGCTCGCCGCGCGAGCGCAGCAGTTCCGCGCGGACGCAGGCGGCGCTCATCGCGAACAGTTCGGCGCCGATGTCGACGATCCGGCCGAGGAAGCCCTGCTTGGTCTCCATCCGGCCCTGCCAGCGGGACATGGCGTAGAAGGTGGAGCGGGCGAGTTTGCGGGCGTGCCGTTCGACGTAGCGCAGGTGCGGCGAGAGGTCGACGCCGCCCTGTTTGAACTCGCTGTACGAGGAGGGCAGTTGGCCTGGTCCCGCGACCAGTTTCGGGAGCCACTTGGCGTAGAAGACGCCGGCGTTCGCGCCCGCCTTCGCCTTGTCCTGGAGGGACTTGTCGGGGTCGATGAGGTCGCCGGCGACCGTGAGGTGGGCGTCGACGGCCTCGCGGGCGATCAGGAGGTGCATGATCTCCGTCGAGCCCTCGAAGATGCGGTTGATCCGCAGATCGCGCAGGAGCTGTTCGGCGGGGACGGCCTTCTCGCCCCGCGCCGCGAGCGACTCCGCCGTCTCGAAGCCCCGGCCGCCGCGGATCTGGACGAGTTCGTCGGCCATGCGCCAGCCCATCTCGGAGGCGATGAGCTTGGCCAGCGCGCCCTCGATGCGGATGTCGTTGCGGTCCTCGTCGGCCATCTGCGAGGAGAGGTCGAGCACCGCCTCCAGGGCGAAGGTCGTCGCCGCGATGAAGCTGATCTTCGCGCCGACCGCCTCGTGGTGGGCGATCGGCTTGCCCCACTGCTCACGGGCCGCCGACCACTCGCGGGCGATCTTCAGGCTCCACTTGCCGGCGGCCACGCAGGACGCGGGCAGTGAGAGCCGGCCGGTGTTGAGGGTGGTGAGGGCGATCTTCAGGCCGGCGCCCTCGGGGCCGATGCGGTGCGCGGCCGGGACCCGCACCTGGTGGAGGCGGGTGACGCCGTTCTCGATGCCGCGCAGGCCCATGAAGGCGTTGCGGTTCTCGACGGTGATGCCGGGCGAGTCCGTCTCCACGACGAACGCGGTGATGCCGCCCTTGTGGCCCTCGCTCTTCGGAACCCGGGCCATGACCACCAGCAGGTCGGCGACCACGCCGTTGGTCGTCCACAGCTTGACCCCGTCGAGGACGTAGTCGTCCCCGTCCGGCACCGCGCTCGTCGCGAGGCGGGCCGGGTCGGAGCCGACGTCGGGCTCGGTGAGGAGGAAGGCGCTGATGGCGGTGGTGGCGCAGCGCGGCAGGAACCGCTGCTTCTGCTCGTCGGTGCCGAACATCTTCAGCGGCTGCGGTACGCCGATCGACTGGTGCGCCGACAGCAGCACTCCGATCGCCGGGCTGGCCGAGCCGACCAGGGCCAGCGCCTTGTTGTAGTACACCTGGGTGAGGCCGAGGCCGCCGTACTTGGGGTCGATCTTCATGCCGAGGGCGCCGAGCTCCTTGAGCCCGTTGATCACCTCGTCGGGGATGCGGGCCTCGCGCTCGATGCGGGCCGCGTCCACCTTCGTCTCGCAGAAGTCGCGGAGTTTGGCCAGGAACTGCTCGCCGCGCCGGACGGCCTCGTCGGAGGGGAGCGGGTGGGGGTGGATGAGGTCGAGGCGGAAGCGGCCCAGGAACAGTTCCTTGGCGAAGCTGGGCTTGCGCCAGTCCTGCTCCCGGGCGGCCTCCGCCACCTGGCGGGCCTCGCGTTCGGTGACGGTGGGTTTCTTGAGGGGTGGTGCGGACATGAGGCTCACCTCGCCGCGAATCGGGATCTCGGACCACATTTGGTTACCGATGGGTGCTACCCGATCGTTGGTACCCGATCCGGGGTGCCCCCGCCACCCCTCGCGGGCCGGTTCGGCCGGTTCAGCCGATGGTGACGGAGTACGACCTGGTGTCCAGGCGGCCGGTTCCCTTGAAGACCTCGGTGCCGGACTCGATGCCGGAGACGTACTTGTCGTCGCTGAGCAGTTTGCGCCGAACGAGTGCCTGGGTGAAGTCGTCCAGGTTGAGCGTGGCCTTGGTGGTGTTGGCGCGGCGGACGAAGGAGTACACCTTCCAGCCGACGTCGCCCTGGTAGATGTCCCACATCGCGCCGTTGAGGCTGACGCTGCCGTACTTGGTGCCCAGCGGGCCCGCGCCGCCCTGCCGGTTGAGCCAGATCATGATCTCGTCGGTGGGCTGGTCCTGCCAGTCCGCGGTGCTCTTGGCGTGCAGCCACAGGTCGTAGGCGACGTTCAGGGTGCCGGGGTGGGAGGGGAGCGAGAAGTCCCAGCTCGCGGTCACCTTCCTGTGGTCGCCGACCTTGACCGGCAGGCCCGACTTCGCCTTGTCGATCTTCCAGCCCCAGTGCCAGCCGAGCACGGTGGAGGCGTACGACTTCACGTCCGCGTCGGTGCCCTGGGCGCTGTCGGCCCAGGTGTAGCCGGTGCCCCAGGAGATCGTCGACCCCGGCCGGGAGGCGCCCCAGACGCACTGGCTGCCGGTGCCCTTGTCCTGACCCCAGAGGTTGTTGTTGACGTAGTACTTGCCGAGCGTGACCGTGTCGAAGGCCGCGCACTTCTTCTCCGGCTCGCCCGGCCCGCCCGGTTCGCCCGCCTGGGCGACGGTGACGCCTGCGGCTGCCGCGAGGGCGACCGCGGCGGCGGTCAGCGTCCTGGCCTTCTTCGACAGGCGGGGTCGACGGTGTTGCATGGGGGTCCTTCCGGGGGCGAACGGTGTTTACGTGACTCCAGTGGCCGCCGGGCCGGAAAAAGTTGCCGTAACCTTCTCCACCAATCCCCCACAACTGGCTGCCCGACCGCTGTCGAAGCGCTTCGACAACCTATGGACACCCATCCCCGCTGGGACTACTGTCGAACCACCTCACCCGCCCCCGTTCGCCTCGCGCACTGTCGAAGCGCTTCACAAAAACTTGGAGAGCTGGATGGTCACCCTTGCCGAGGTCGCCCAGCACGCCGGAGTCTCGGCGAGCACGGTGAGCTATGTCCTCAGTGGCAAGCGGTCCATCTCCACGTCCACCCGGCAGCGGGTCGAGCAGAGCATCCGGGACCTGGGCTACCACCCGAACGCGGGCGCCCGCGCCCTGGCCAGCAGCAAGTCGAACATCATCGCGCTGATGATCCCGCTGCGCACCGACATGTACGTGCCGGTGATGATGGAGATCGCCATCGCGGTCGCCACCACGGCGCGCACGCACGGGTACGACGTCCTGCTGCTCACCGGCGAGGAGGGTTCCGACGCCGTCCGGCGTGTCACCGGCAGCGGGCTCGCCGACGCGATGATCGTGATGGACGTCGAACTGGACGACGAGCGGCTGCCGCTGCTGCGCTCCACCCATCAGCCGTCGGTGCTGATCGGGCTGCCCGCCGACACCTCCGGGCTGACCTGTGTCGACCTCGACTTCGCGGCGACCGGCGCGCTGTGCGTGGAGCACCTGGCGGCGCTGGGGCACCGCGACATAGCGGTCATCGGCGAGGCGTCGGCGGTCTACGAACGGCACACCGGCTTCGCCGAGCGCACGCTCGACGGACTCCGGTACCGGGCCGGGGAGTTGGGCCTCAGCATGCTGCACCGTCCGTGCGAGGGCGGGTACGACGCGATGGCCGTGACGCTGGCCCGGATCCTCGACGAGCGGCCGGGCACCACCGGGTTCGTCGTGCAGAACGAGGCGGCGGTGGAGCCGCTGCTCGCGCTGCTGCGGCAGCAGGGCCGGGCCGTGCCGGAAGACGTGTCGGTGGTGGCGATCTGCCCCGACCAGGTCGCCGTCCAGGCCTCGGTACGGCTGACGTCTGTCGCCATTCCCGCCCAGGAGATGGGCCGGCACGCGGTGGACCGCCTCGTCGCCAAGCTGGAGGGGCGTGGCAGCGACGAAGTCGTGCTGATCGCACCCGAGTTGACGGTCCGGGCGAGCACGGGACCGGCGCCCGCCGCGCCGGGAAGCGGTCAGGCAGGGAAGTAGTGGCTCGGGCGTGACGGCCGGGGTGTGACGGCTCGGGCGTAACGCCTGGGGTGTGACGGCTCGGGCGTAACGCCTGGGGTGTGACGGCTCGGGCGTAACGCCTGGGGTGTGACGGCTCGGGCGTAACGGCTGGGTTTCATGTGAACTCCCGTGAGCGGAACGGCAGTTGGCTGGGTAAGGACCACCCGTCCACTGCCCGCCCCTCGCGAAGGGTGTTCCGCCCATGTCCTCACCCCCGCTCGCCCTCACCCTGGCCAACGTGCTGCTCCGGCCGGGCCACCGCTCCCGGCACACCCCCGACCGCGTCTTCGACCGTCTCCTCGCGGAGGCCGGAGCTGCGGACGCAGACGGGGACGGGGACGGGAGGTTCGTCGACGACTTCCGGCTGCTGCTGCGCCACTGGGCCCGGGACGAGAACCTCACGCCGGTCGGCTGGTGGTCCGCGCAGGGCCATGTCCGCAGGCATCTCGCCAACCGCGCCCGGGTCCGGCGGCTGATCGCCGAGCACCCCGGGATCGCCCAGGAGCCCATCGAGCGGCCGGTGTTCGTGGTGGGGCTGCCGCGCACCGCGACCACCCTCACCCACGGCGTGCTGTCCCTCTCGGAGCAGCACCGATGTCCCCGCTTGTGGGAGTTGCTGACACCGGATCTGGACGGCACGCCCGAGCAGCGCAAGAAGGCGGTCACCGCCGCGCGCATGCTGGTCGGCGGCATCAACCTGTTCTCGCCGCGCTACCGCGACATCCACCCGATGACCGCCGAGGGCCCCGAGGAGTGCACCTTCGCCCTCCCGCACACCATCATGCCGCTGTCCCAGGCCCGTGTCCCCGCGTACCGGGCCGCGCTGGACGAGCGGGACTTCGTCCCCGACTACGCGTACCTCAGGCAGATGTACCAGGTGCTCCAGTACGGCCGGCCGCGCCGCCGCTGGGTGCTGAAGTCCCCGCTGCACACCGAGAACCTCGACGCGCTGCTCAAGGTCTTCCCCGACGCCACGCTCGTGTGGACGCACCGCGACCCGGCCGCCGTCGTGGCGTCCTTCTGCAGCCTGATCGAGCACGGGATGGCCATCACCCTGCGCCCCGTCGACCTGCCCGGCCTCGGGGCCACCTGGCTGGACCTGCTGAGCCGCTCCGTGCGGCGCGGCCTCGCGGCCCGGGCCGCCGTGCCCCGCGAGGCGCTCGTGGACGTCCCGTACTCCTGGCTAGGCTCCGACCCGGCCACCGGCGCCCCGAAGCTCTACGACGCCATCGGCGCCCGCTGGACCGACGCCGACGCGGCGCGGCTCCCGCAGGTCGCCGCCCGCCCCAAGGGCACCCGGCCGCACAGCTACGACCTGGCCCGGTACGGCCTGACCCGCGCCGACGTCGACTCGGCGTTCGCCGACTACAACGCGCTGCGGGCCGAGGTCGACCGGGCGTAGGAACGCCGGCCGGCCTCGGCCCCGAGTCAACTGCTGCTGACGGTGAGGTTGTTGGTCACGAAGTCCAGCCCGCCCGAGGACGAGGTGATCTCGTATCCGAACTGCACGTCGCCGATGGTCTCGTTGCCGAACCAGCCCTTCGTGTCCTTGATCCACTTGAGGATCGGCAGGATGGCGACGGTGCCGGACGACGAGTCGGACGTGCGCAGGAACGAGAACACCTCGTTCGCGCCGTTGTTCCCCTTGTAGACGGTCCACGTGTGGCCGCCGAGGGTGACGGTTCCCTGGGAGGTGCCGAGGGGGCCGACTGCGCCGTTGTAGTTCACCCAGAGCATGATCTCGTAGTCGTAGTCCGTGTCCCAGATGTCGTACGACGTGTTGTAGGCGCCGGACGACGGGACCGTGACGTTGTAGCTGCTGGACAGCGAACCGAGCGAGGTGATCGTCTTGTTGATCACCTTCTTGGAGTTGGGGTACGACTTGATGCCGCCGGTGCCCGGGTGGTTGGCCCAGACCCCCCAGTTGGTACCGGAGTTGGCCCAGGTGCACTGGCTGCCGGCACCGGAGCCCCAGATGTTGTTGTACAGCGTGTAGCCGTTCAGGCTGGTGTTGCCCCACTGGTCGCAGGAGTTCCAGACGGCGGCCTGGGCGGGGGCCGCGGCGAGGCCGACGGTGGCGCCGAGGGCGAGGGTGGGGGCGAGCAGGACCTTGGCGATCCTGCCGAGGGTGGGGGTGACGGTGGGGGTGGGGGTGGGGGTGCGTGTTGCCATGGGTGTGGGGGTCCTTCCATGGGTGGGGGGAACTGTGCTTTGTTTCGGGGGGAGTTACCACGTCCCCAGGGTGAGGACGTGGTCTTCTCCGGCGACGAGGTCGAGCGACTGTGCGTCGCTGTCGCCGTCTCCGTCGCCGGGGGAAGTCCGGACTTCGATGCGGTGGCTGCGGTGCGGCTTCAGGACGGCGCGGACGCCGTCGGGGCCCCAGGCGAGGTCGAGTTCGGCGCCGAACCGGGTGCGTACGCCCCGGAGTTCGCCCGTGGGGAGGGCGGACGGGAGCGCGGGGAGCAGGACCAGCCGGTGGGGGGTCGACTGGACGAGCGCCTCGATCAGCACGGCGGGCAGGGTGTGGGCGGCGTCGGCGTTGTAGACGTCGCGGCGGGGGTAGTGGGCGCTCATCAGGGAGGCGTGGAAGAAGTCGCCGTCCAGGACTGCGCCGAGGGCGTGGGCGACCCGGTGGCCGTCGCGCAGGCGGGCCGCGATCAGCGCGTGGTGGAGGTGGCCGTGCGCGGAGTCGTTCTCGGCGCCGCGCAGTTCGAGGGCGCGGTGGGCGGCGGCCGCGAGGCGCGGGGTGTCGTAGGGGTTGATCTCGTCGAGGGGCCAGACGCCGTAGAGGTGACTGAGGTGGCGGTGGTCGTAGGTGTCGTCGAGGCCGGGCCACGCCCATTCGGCGAGGGCGCCGTCCGCGTTGATCCGGTGGGGCGGGAGGCGGTCGGCGAGGGCGCGCCAGCGGTCGGCCGGTGCGGGATCGTCGGGGTGGTCCGGGTGGTCCGGGTGGTAGGCGGCGGCTGTGAGCAGGGCGTGGCGGGCGGCCGAGAGGTCCATCGCCGCGTTGAGGGCGCCCCAGCTCGCGCCCGCCGGGCGGTTCTCGGGCGAGTAGGAGGGGACGACGACGAGCCGGCCGTCGGGGTCGTCCGGGTCGTCGGGGTCGTCGGGGTCTCCCGGGTCGGTGCGGGTGAGGAAGTCCTCGTAGAAACGGGCTACTTCGGCGAGGGCGGCGGCGGTGCGCGGGTCGCGTGCGCCTCGTGTCTCGTCGTGGTCGACGAGGGGTTTGAGCAGCCAGTCGGCGCCGGCGGTCCACAGGTGCAGCGGGTACTCGCGGCTGAAGTGGTACGTCAGCCCGGACTCGCCGTCGCTGTGCGCGGACGCGACCGCGCCCCGGGCGCCGAAGACCGCGCGGGCGTTCTCCCGCCAGTCGTCGAACTGACGGTGGATCAGGGAGGCCAGGGCGTCGGTCACTTCGGGGAGTGCGGCGGAGGTGGCCGAGGCGGTCTGGAGGTTGAGGTTGGCGTCGTGGGTGAAGGCCCCGGCCCAGGCGGTGTCCCAGTCGCCGGTCCACAGGCCGGGCAGGCGGGGCGGGTTGAGGCCGGAGGAGGACAGGAGGTGGTAGCGGCCGGCGGCGAAGAGGCGCTCCAGGAGGGCGGTGCCGCGGGGGCGTTCCAGCAGCTCGGAGCCGGGGAGGCCGCGTTCGCCCGGGTCGGCGTGCAGGTCGAGCGTGACGCGGTCGTAGGCGGCGCGGTGCAGGGGGAGGTGGCGGTCGAGCAGGTCGTCGTAGCAGTGCGGCAGGTCGCCGCCCAGGGCGCGCTGCTCCGCGGTGACGTCGAGTTCGCCGGTGTGGCGGCGCACGCGGGTGAGCAGCAGTACGGACTCCGCGCCGGTGACCCGCACACCTGACTGGATGAGCTGGGTGCGGCCGCCGGTGGCGACGACGAGGGTCACGCCCGTGTAGGCGCGGTCGCTGTCGGGGTAGCGGGCGCGCAGGGTGAGCAGGGCGCCGTCCGGGGTACGGACGGAGCCGTGGCCGACGGCGAGGTCGGCGGGCGCGCCCGGGAGCCGGTGGTCGAGCGATACGTCCAGGTCGAGGCCGGTGACCTGCTGGACGATCACGTCGTCGGCGCGCGAGACGAAGAGCCGGCTGGTGACGTCCACGCAGGCGGCGCTGGTCTCGCCGGTGGCGAAGTCGACGGAGCGGCGGTAGTGGCGGTAGCGGCGCGGCTCGTCCGAGGGTGCCCGGGTCAGCCGGATCTGGAAGGCCGGGTGGAAGGGCTGGACCCACTGCAGGGGCCGGTGGTCGGTGAAGGCTTCGGCCGCCTCCCACTCGCCGGCCAGCAACTTGTCCTGGAGGGCGGGGAGTTCGGCCGCGAGCTCGGGCGGGCGGGCGTGTTCGGCGCCGTTGGGGCGGACCAGGGTGTGGTGGGTGACGATGACCCGGTCGTCGTACGGGTCGCCGAACGTGAGGGTGCCGTGGTGGCCGTTGCCGCTGAGGAAGGCGTCCTCCCAGCGGACGGCGGGCTGGTACTCGAAGGTTCCGTGCACGGGGTGTGCGGGGGGCGCGGGTGACGCGGCGTTGGTCATGCGCGCAACACCACCACGCCGTAGCGGCCGAGGGTGACTTCGTCGGTGATGGTCGTCCCGGTCAGCAAGTCGTGGTGGGCTCCGGGGAGTTGGACGGTGATCGGGTCCCGGCCGTGGTGGAGCAGGAAGAGGAGGTCGCCCCGGCGTACGGCCTCGACGCCGGGCGGGAGGCCTTCGAGGACGGGGCGGGCGCCCGCGTCGGCGGCGATGCGGGCGAGCAGCGCGCGGAAGGCGTCGGGCTCGGGGAGGGTGGAGACGTACCAGGCGCGGTCCTTGCGCAGGACGGCCGGCAGTCCGTCGAGTTCGCCGCCTTTGTAGACGGTTTCCACCGCGTCCGGTTCGGCCGCTTCCAGCTCCTCCGACCACAGGGTCGCGCGGAAGCCGTCGGTCTCGATGCTCTCCCCCGCCTCCAGCGGCCACCATTCGTGCAGGGTGCGGATGCCGAACAGGTCGCGCAGCCGGGCGTCCATGCCGCCGGGGCGGACCCGGTCGTCCTCGTCGGCAACCCCGGTCAGGAAGCCGGCCACGAGGGTGCCGCCGCCGTGGACGTAGGCGAGGAGGTTGTCGATCGCCGCGTCCGTCATCGCGTACAACTGCGGGACGACGACCAGCTTGTAGCCGGTGAGGTCGTGTTCGGGGTGGGCGAAGTCGGTGGTGTGGCGGGCCTCCCACAGGGCGCGGTGCCAGGCGTGCAGGACGGCCGCGTGGTCGACGTGGGTGGAGGGGCGGCCGTCCTGGGCACCGGCCCACCAGGCGTGCCAGTCGTGCAGGATCGCGATGTCCGCGATGATGTGACTGTTCGTCACCTCGCTGCTGATGCGAGCCAGTTCGGCTCCCAGCCGCTTCACCTCCTGGTAGCTGCGGCCCTGTTCGCCCGCGTGGCCGACCATCCCGGAGTGGAACTTCTCCGCTCCCTGCCGGGACTGGCGCCACTGGAAGTAGCAGACGGCGTCCGCGCCGCGGGCCACGGCCTGGAGGGACCAGAGGCGGTTGAGGCCGCGCGGCTTGGGGTGGTTCACCCCGCGCCAGTTGACCGGGCCGGCCGCCTGTTCCATCAGCATCCAGGGGCCGCCGCGGGCCTGGGAGCGGGTCAAGTCCTGGACGAGAGCGCCGTGTTGGGAACCGAGGGTGCCGAGGGGGTCGCGTGGGTCGGGGTAGAGGTCGACGGAGACGACGTCCTCCTCCTCGGCCCAGCGCCAGGCGTCCTGGCCTATGAAGAGCGGCATGAAGTTGGTGGTGACCGGGATGTGCGGGGTGTGCCGGGCGACGATGTCGCGTTCGGCGACGTAGCACTCCAGGAGCGCGTCGGAGGTGAAGCGCCGGAAGTCGAGCACCTGGGTGGGGTTCTTCAGGTAGTGGGGGCGGCGGGCGGGCAGGATGCCGTCCCAACTGTCGTAGCCCTGGCTCCAGAACGCCGTGCCCCAGGCGGTGTTGAGGGCGTCGAGGGTGCCGTACTTCGCGCGCAGCCAGCGGCGGAAGGCGGCAGCCGCCTCGTCGCCGTGGTCGGCGGTGCAGTACTCGTTGTTGATGTGCCACATCGTGAGCGCGGGGTGGCCGCCGTAGCGGGCGGCCAGGTCCTCGGTGATGGCGGCGGCGTAGCGGCGGTAGGTGGCGCTGGAGTGCGAGAAGTGCTGCCTGCCGCCCCACCACTCGACGTCGCCGTTCTCGTCGCGGGGCAGGGTGTCCGGGTGCAGTCGGCCCAGCCACGGGGGCGGGGCGGAGGTGGGGGTGGCGAGGACGACGCCGATGCCGTTCGCGTGCATGAGGTCCATCAGCCGGTCCAGCCAGCCGAACTCCCGTGCGCCCGGCTCGGGTTCGAGCTTCGTCCAGGAGAAGACGCCGAGCGTGACGGAGTTGACGCCGGCGTCCTTCATGAGGCGGACGTCCTCGTGCCAGGTCTCCTCGGGCCACTGCTCGGGGTTGTAGTCGCCGCCGAAGAGGATGCGGCCGCGCGTGGCATCGCCCAGGTTCGGGGCAGGGTTCGGGGTCGGTTTCCGGTTCGGCATCAGACGGACTCCCCGGTGGGGTTCGTGGGCCTGGGTTTGCCGGGCTCGGCGGGTGCCCTGCGGCTACGGCTTGTGGGTGGGTACTGGCGACCGCGGGCGTGGTGGGGTGCCGCGCCGGGCCGGCCGGAGAACAGCGGTGCCTCGACGGGCCCGGGACTGCGTCCCCCAGGGGCGCGGGGAACTGCGCGAACAGCCACGACGGGCCCGCAGTCGACCACAACGCGCAGCCCCCTCGGTGTCGGCGCCGGGTGTCGTCCCTTTTCAGTCGAAGCGCTTCGATGTTGCTGCGAGGCTAAGTGAACGCCCTGGGGTGCACAAGGGCCGCTTCCAAGATTCCTCCGAGGTATGGAGGGTGACGTGTTCGCATGTACTGCCTGAAATTGCGGTGAAGTCCTCTTGACACCCACCCATGTGTCGAATGAGCATCGAAGCGCTTCGAAAGGACCTTCTCGCTCCACCGCAAAGGGATCTCCAAGTGACCGCACACACGACGCCCACGCCGCCTTTCCGCGATCCGCAACTGCCCTTCGCGAAGCGCATCGACGATCTGCTGTCGCGGCTGACCCCGGACGAGAAGGTCTCCTTCCTCCACCAGTTCGCACCCGCCGTCGAGCGGCTCGGCATCGCCGCGTTCCGCACCGGCCAGGAGGCGCTGCACGGCGTCGCCTGGATGGGTCCGGCCACGGTGTTCCCGCAGGCCGTGGGGCTGGGCGCGACCTGGAACACCGAGCTCGTGCGCCGGGTCGGCGAGGCGGTGTCCAAGGAGGTCCGGGCGATGCGCGCCCGCGACGAACGCGTCGGCCTCAACGTCTGGTCCCCCACGGTCAACCTGCTGCGCCACCCGCTGTGGGGACGTAACGAGGAGGGCTACTCCGAGGACCCCCGGCTGACCTCCGCCATCGCCACCGCCTACACGCACGGGCTGCGCGGCGATCATCCGACGTACTGGCGCACGGCCCCGGTCCTCAAGCACTGGCTGGCCCACAACAACGAGACGGGCCGGGACGTCACCTCGTCCTCGGTCCGCCCGCGCGTGCTGCACGAGTACGATCTGCGCGCCTTCCGCGGCGCGGTCGAGGCGGGCGCGGTGGCCGGGGTGATGCCCGCGTACAACCTGGTCAACGGCCGCCCCAACCACGTCTCGCCGTATCTGCGCGAGCACCTGCGGACCTGGACGGACGAGGATCTGTTCGTCTGCTCGGATGCGGGCGCGCCCTCCAACCTGGCCGACTCCGAGCACTACTTCGACACCCACGAGGAGGCGACGGCGGCCTCGCTGATCGCCGGCGTGGACAGCTTCACCGACCACGGCACCGACGGCTCGAAGATCGTCGCCCGGGTCCAAGGCGCCCTGGAACAGGGGCTGCTGACCGAGGCCGACGTCGACGCGGCGGTGCGCCGTCAGCTCTCGGTCCGGTTCCGGCTGGGCGAGTTCGACCCGCACTACGACCCGTACGCGGGCACCGGCGAGTTCGACACCCCGGCGCACCGCGCCCTCGCCGGGGAGGCCGCCGAGCAGGCGATCGTGCTGCTGCGCAACGACGGTGTGCTGCCGCTGGCGGCGGACACCCGGATCGCGGTGGTCGGGCTGCTCGCCGACGAGTGCAAGCTCGACTGGTACAGCGGCACGCTGATCCACCGCTCCACTCCCCTGGAGGGGCTGTACGAGCGGTTCGGCGCCGAGCGGGTCGAGTTCGCGGAGGGCGTGGACCGGGTGGTGGTGAAGACCTCCACGGGAGCGTTCCTGAAGGTCCTCGCCGGCTCTGAGGAGGAGGGCGGGGTGCGTGGGACGGAGGGTGCCTTGGATCCGGCGCTGCTCGCCGGCCGTACGGACCTTCCCCCGCTCACCACGGACGACGTCGCCGGCACGGAGTTCGCGCTCGTCGACTGGGGTGAGGACGTGCTGACGCTGCGCGCGCCCGACGGCCGCTATCTCTCCGTCGCCGAGGACGGCTTCCTGCGCGCCTCCGCCGACCAGCCCGGCGGCTGGATCGTCCAGGAGACGTTCCGTCTCGAACCCCGTGAACACGGTCACCTCCTGCGGCACTTGGGAACGGGCCGCCATGTCCGTGTCGCCGCCGACGGCGTGCGGGTTGCCGCCGAGAACGAGGAGAACGAGAATCCCGAGGTCTTCGAGGTCGTCGTCACCGAGCGCGGTGAGGACGCCGTGGCCAGGGTCGCCGCCGAGGCCGACGTGGTCGTGGTCGTGGCGGGCAACGACCCGCACCTCAACGGCCGGGAGACCGAAGACCGTACGACGCTGCGGCTGCCGTCCCAGCAGGAGCGGCTGCTCGCGGCGGCCCGGGCGGCGAACCCGCACACGGTGCTGGCGCTGGTGTCGGCGTACCCGTACGCGATCGAGCCGGGTCCGCCGGCCGCCGCGCTGTGGACGGCGCACGGCGGCCAGGCCGCGGGCACCGCCCTCGCACGCGTCCTGGCCGGTGACGTCTCCCCCGCCGGACGTCTCCCCCAGACCTGGTACGCCGACGACGCCGACCTGCCCGGCCTCCTCGACTACGACGTGATCGGCGCCCGTCAGACGTACCTCTACTTCGAGGGCACCCCGCTGTTCCCGTTCGGGCACGGCCTGTCGTACGCGTCGTTCTCCTACGCCGACCTTGCGGTGCGCGTCGAGGGCGACGCGGCGCACGTCTCCTTCACGGTCACCAACACCGGGGACGTGACGGCCGACGAGGTCGCCCAGCTCTACACCCGCGCCGTGGATCCGTCGGTCACCCGGCCGCGCCGCGAGCTGCTCGACCACCGCCGGGTGCGGCTCGCCCCCGGCGCGCGGGCGGAGCTGTCCTTCGAGGTCCCGCTGTCCGCCTTCGCGTTCTGGGACGTGGCGCACGGCCGGTGGCGTCTGGAGTCCGGCCCGTACGACCTGCTGGTCGGCGCGTCCAGCACGGACGTCCGGCTGCGGACGACCGTCACCCTGGAGGGCGAGCCGTCGGCCCCGCGCCCGGTCCGCCGGCGCGGTCTGGGGGCCGCCGACTTCGACGAGCAGAGCGGCACGGAGATCGTCGACCGTACGAAGGTGTCGGGCGACTCGGTGACGCCGGTGGCGGGCGGGACGGGCGAACTGGTCTACCGGGCCTGCGACTTCGGCGCGGCCACGATGGGCGTGAGGGTGACCGTGGCCGGATCGGGCACGGTCGAGTTGTCGCTCGGCGGCGGCCCGACCCTGGCCACGCTGACCGTCGCCACGCCCACCCCGGGGCCGTACGACTACGTCGACCTCGACGCGCCCTTCGCCGCCGACGGCGTCCACGACCTGCGCCTCAGGCTGCGCGGACCGCTGCGGCTCGCGCGCGTCGGCTTCTCCGGTTGAGGGGCTGGAGGCGGCCGGCATGAAGGAGCCCGGCACCGGAAGGCATCGGTGCCGGGCCTCTTCGAGAAAGCCTATATGAAAACGGTTCCCATTAGCTAGAGGGTTGGTCCAGGAAGAGCGCGAGCCCGATCAGAGTGCGAGGCCGGTCAGGACCAGCACCCGCTCGTACGTGTAGTCGTCCATCGCGAACTTCACGCCCTCGCGGCCCACGCCCGACTGCTTCGCGCCGCCGTACGGCATCTGGTCGGCGCGGTAGGAGGGGACGTCGCCGACGACGACACCGCCGACCTCCAGCGCGCGGTGGGCGCGGAAGGCGACCTGGACGTCGTGCGTGAACACGCCTGCCTGGAGGCCGTACTTGGAGGAGTTGACGGCCGCGAAGGCCTCGGCCTCGCCGTTCACCTTCGTCACGGTGAGGACCGGCCCGAAGACCTCCTCGCAGGCGACCTTGGTGTCCGCCGGCACGTCGGTGAGGACGGTCGGCGCGTAGGAGGCGCCGTCGCGCTTGCCTCCGGCGAGGAGGGCCGCGCCGGCCGCGACGGCCTCGTCCACCCACGTCTCGACGCGCTTGGCCGCGTCCTCGCTGACCAGTGGCCCGACGTCGGTCGCGCCGTCGGCGGGGTCTCCGGTGACCTGGGCCTCGACGGCGGCGACGATGCGCGGCAGCAGCCGGTCGTACACGGTGGCGTCCGCGACGACCCGCTGCACGGAGATGCAGGACTGGCCGCCCTGGTAGTTGGAGAAGGTCGCGATGCGGGTCGCGGCCCAGTCGAGGTCGGCGTCGCTCGCCCAGTCGCCGAGGACGACGGCCGCGCCGTTGCCGCCCAGCTCCAGGGTGCAGTGCTTGCGCGGCACCGAGTCCATGATCGCGTAGCCGACCTTCTCGGAGCCCGTGAAGGAGATGACCGGCAGCCGCTCGTCCTGGACGAGGGCGGGCATGCGGTCGTTGGCGACCGGCAGGATGCTCCAGGAGCCGGCGGGCAGCTCGGTCTCGGCGAGCAGGTCACCGATGACCAGGCCGGAGAGCGGGGTCGCCGGGGCGGGCTTCAGGATGATCGGCGCACCGGCCGCGATCGCCGGGGCGATCTTGTGGGCGCACAGGTTGAGGGGGAAGTTGAAGGGCGCGATGCCGAGGACGACACCCTTGGGGAAGCGCCGGGTGAGCGCGAGCCGGCCCTGACCGCCGAGGTCGGTGTCGAGTCGCTGGGCCTCGCCGCCGTTGAACCGCCGGGCCTCCTCGGCGGCGAACCGGAACACGGAGACCGCGCGCCCGACCTCGCCCCGCGCCCACTTGACCGGCTTGCCGTTCTCGGCGGAGATGAGCTGCGCGATCTCCTCCGTGCGCTCGACGAGGCGACGGCTCACGTGGTCGAGAGCGGCGGCGCGGACGTGGGCGGGGGTGGCGGCGAACTCGTCCCGTACGGCGTACGCGGCGGCCACGGCCTCCTCGACCTGCGCGTCCGTCGGCACACTGACCTTGCCGACGAGCCGGCCGTCCCACGGGGACGTGACGTCGAAGCTGTCCTCGCCGGTGACCTGGCGGCCGGCGAGCCAGAAGGCATGGGTGGAAGTCATTTGGCGAGTCCCGGCCCTTCCGCTTAGGGGGTGTCCTGAGTTTTCCGTGCTCCACGGTAGGGGCGGGAAGCCGAAGGGTCGCTTGTCCGTGTCGTACGGGTGGGTGGCGGGGGTGCGCCGGTTTGGCACGGTCGCCCCGCTGCCGTCCGCAGCCGCTCCCGCTCCGGGTTCCGGTTGAGGAAGAGCCACAGTGCCCCCAGCAGCGTTGTGCACAGACACCAGCTCGCCACCACGTCCAGCGGCCAGTGGTAGCCCCGCCGGACCAGCCCGAACGACACGGCCAGGACAAGGAGCGCGCCGGTGGCGACGGCCGCCCGGCGGGCGTACGCCGTGCGCAGCCACGGCAGCAGGACCAGCACCGCCGATCCGTAGGCGACGGCCGCCGTGGCCGTGTGCCCGGAGGGGTAGTAGCCGGTGGCCGGCGGCACGGCGGGCGTACCGGGCCGGTCGGTCCACTCCTTCAGGGGGACGACGATCAGCGGCACCAGCGCCATCAGTCCGAGCGCGGCGACTGACGGCACCCACCACCGCGCCCCGCCCGCCGCCCTCCCCCGCCAGGCCGTATACCCCGCGACCAGCACCAGGGCGGGCACCGCGACCTGCACATCGCCCAGGTCGGCCAGCAGTTCGCAGGCCCGGCCGGGGTGGACGAGGGCGCTGCTGAGGCGCTCGTCCGGGCGCAGCAGCGGCCCGTCGACGGCGACCTGCCAGGTGATCAGCACGAAGAGCAGTGCGGGCAGGCCCAGCAGGAGGGTGAGGAGCGTGCGGAAGGGGCGGCCGGGGCGGGACGACATGGGCCCAGCTTGTCAGCAGCGGCCGCCCCCGCGAACCGGGGTCCGGGTGCTCGGGGCCTGGGCCGTGTGGTCCAGGATCGCGGCGGCCAGTGGGGCGTGCACCGGGCGCGGCAGGGCGTGGCCCATGCCGGGGATCTCGACCGACCGGGCGTTCCGGATCACCTGGGCGAGGTGCTGGGCGTGCGGCGGCGGGTAGACGGGCTCGGCCGGGGCGTGGACGACGAGCGTCGGAACGTCGTTGCGGGCGAGCCGCTCGCTGCGGAGCAGACCCGAGGTGTCCGCGCGTACGTGCGCGGTGCTGGTGCGGTGGTGTCCGGTGTGCGCGACGATCCGGCGTTCGAGGGCGCGGGTGTACTCGGCGTCGAAGGGGATCCCGTCGCCGCCGAGCAGCCGCCAGTGCTCGACCCGCCGGTCCAGTTCGGCTTCCGGGTCCGCCTCCGGGTCCGGGGTGTCCTGCGCCGGTCGGGCCCACAGTTCCAGCAGTTGGGGCGCGGGGCCGGGGAGGTCGGACGCGGGGACTTCGGTGCCGTCCGGCGCCCGGTAGGCGGTGTCGCTGAGGGCGCCGGTGCCGATCAGGGTGGCGGTGCGCAGCCGTTCGGGGTGGTCGGCGAGGAGGAGTTGGGCGAGCATGCCGCCCAGCGACATGCCGACGACGTGCGCCCGGTCGGCCCCGAAGGCGTCCAGGACCTTGACCGCGTCCTCGGCGAGCGCGGCGATCGGGTACGGGTGCTCGTCGTACGCCCAGGTGGAGCGGCCGGTGTCGCGGTGGTCGTAGCGGATCACATGATGGCGGGCGGCCAGGAGGTCCACGAACTCGTCCGGCCAGCCGAGCCCGGACGCCTGTGCGCCCATGATCAGCAGGAGTGGGGGTGCGTCGGCGGGGCCTTCGGCCTGAGCCCAGAGGCGGATGCCGGGTGCGGCGTCGACGAAGCGTTCCATGGGTCCTCCGAGAACCAGGCGAGGGGGAGCGAGACGAGACGTATCGTATTGTATGCCGGGTGGAAAAAAGACCCCGGACTGGGTCCGAGGTCTGGTTTCCGTGGGCTGTGCCCGAGGAGGAGGTCGGCCACCCCGGAACAGGGGGGGTGGTTCCGGGGTGGCCGTCCAGACCGGAAACGTCGGCCGCCCCGGGGGGTTTGGGGCGGGCGACCGTCCGATCGGTGTGGAGATCCGGAGCCGGAGCTCCGGTTGTGTGCGCGAGGGCACGACCAGGTCGAAGCTGGGGAGGCCCCGGCCTGGGTTCCGTCCGCGGTTTCCTGCGGGCGGGGTGTATCTCTCATCTGGGTAGAACGTACGGCAGTGGCAGGCGGGGCGACAGGTGGAATCCCGTCCCCCCATCCACCCCGCACACCTTCTTCACACAGCCGCCGTCACGGCTCAGATGCGGGTGAAGGCCTGCTCGATGATGTCGAGGCCCTCGTTCAGGAGGTCCTCGCCGATGACCAGCGGCGGCAGGAAGCGCAGCACGTTGCCGTAGGTGCCGCAGGTCAGGACCAGCAGGCCTTCCTGGTGGCAGGCCTTGGCGAGCGCGGCCGTCGCCTCGGCGTTCGGCTCCTTCGTCGTACGGTCCTTGACCAGCTCGATGGCGATCATCGCGCCGCGTCCGCGCACATCGCCGATGACGTCGAACTTCTCGGCCATGGCGGTCAGCCGGGCCTTCATCGTCGCCTCGATCGCCTTCGCCCGGGCGTTGAGGTCCAGCTCCTTCATCGTCTCGATCGCGCCGAGCGCGCCCGCGCAGGCCACCGGGTTTCCGCCGTAGGTGCCGCCCAGGCCGCCCGCGTGCGCGGCGTCCATGATCTCGGCGCGGCCGGTCACCGCGGCGAGGGGCAGACCGCCCGCGATGCCCTTGGCCGTCGTGATCAGGTCCGGGACGATGCCCTCGTCCTCGCAGGCGAACCACTGGCCGGTGCGGCAGAAGCCCGACTGGATCTCGTCGGCGACGAAGACGATGCCGTTGTCGGACGCGAACTTGCTGATGGCCGGAAGGAAGCCCTTGGCGGGCTCGATGAAGCCGCCCTCGCCGAGCAGCGGCTCGATGATGATCGCGGCCACGTTGTCGGCGCCGATCTGCTTGTTGATCATGTCGATCGCCTGGGCGGAGGCCTCGGCGCCGGCGTTCTCGGGGCCGGTCAGCCAGCGGTAGCCGTATGCCACCGGGACGCGGTAGACCTCGGGGGCGAACGGGCCGAAGCCGTGCTTGTACGGCATGTTCTTCGCCGTCAGGGCCATCGTGAGGTTCGTCCGGCCGTGGTAGCCGTGGTCGAAGACGACGACCGCCTGGCGCTTGGTGTACGAACGGGCGATCTTGACGGCGTTCTCGACGGCCTCGGCGCCGCTGTTGAACAGCGCGGACTTCTTGGCGTGGTCGCCCGGGGTGAGTTCGGCGAGCGCCTCGGCGACCTCGACGTAGCCCTCGTAGGGCGTGACCATGAAGCAGGTGTGGGTGAAGTCGGCGAGCTGGGCGGTGGCCCGGCGGACGACGGCCTCGGCGGACGCGCCGACGGACGTCACCGCGATGCCGGAGCCGAAGTCGATCAGGCGGTTGCCGTCGACGTCCTCGATGATGCCGCCGCCCGCGCGCGTGGTGAAGACGGGGAGCACCGAGCCCACCCCGGCCGCGACCGCGGCGAGACGGCGGGCCTGCAGTTCCTGCGACTTCGGGCCGGGGATGGCGGTGACGACGCGGCGCTCCTGCGGAAGGGCGGTCATGAGGGGCTCCTGGGGGTGTACGGCCTTGCGGACTCTTACCTCTTTTGTCGCAGGCTAGGACCGGGGACGGAAGGTGGGCATGCTCCATGTGGGCGGTGTCGGCGAAGCCGGTTGTCCGCCGTGGACAGTGCGGGCCGGCCGGTGCTCGTCGCGGGCCCGGCCGCGTAAGCGGTGAACTCCCCTTGCGGGCGCGTTAGATTGACTCGCTGATGGTGGACGGAACGGCTGCTCAGGGGGCAGGGGCGATGGACAGCGACGGGACGCGGGACGTCCGGGGCACGCAGGCGAATCCGGTGCCGCGCCCGGCGGGGCCCGCACAGGTGCCGCCACGGCCGGCGCACGCCCCGGCCGCGAAACCCTTCTCCTCCGCCGCCGCCGAGTGGCTGAACGAGGAGCGGCCCGCCGCGAAGCCCGGCATCTGGCGCTTCGGCTACCGCCTGCCGAAGGGCGCCCGGCCGGCGGAGCGGCTGGCGCCGGTGACGGTGGTGGGCATGCTGGTGCCGCTGGTGGTGGCGCTCGTGCTGTGGTCGCTGTGGCGGCAGGGCGCGGTGCCGTACCAGTTCACGCTGCTGCGGCTGTTCACCCCGGGCGACTGGTGGTGGGGCGGCACGATCGCCTCCGCGAAGAGCTGGCAGGGCGAGGAGGCCCGCATCCTCTACGACGGCGTCTTCTTCGCCGTCCTCGTCTGCGGCATGGGCCGGCTGGGCAGTTGGCCGGACACCGTACGGCACTTCGTCGGCCGCCGGACGCAGCCCGCCCGCGCCGCGCTCGCCCTGCTGTGCGCGCTTGCCGCCCTGAGCTTCGTCTTCCCCGAGGCCCTCGGTCTCGGCTGGGACCCGCTGCCGGTCGAGCAACCGGTCTTCGCCCTCGTCGCCCTGGTCTCCGGCGGCTACGACCTCTTCCGCTCCCCCCTGTTCGTGAACGCCCTCTACGCGGTCATGGCCCTGCTCGTGGTGTGGCCGTTCGCGAAGGTCGGCGGCTGGTGGCCGTACGTGAAGGAACGACTCGCCGCCCGTCGCAACCCTGCGGCGGCCGCCGGCACCGCCGCCGAGCGGCCCCTCGCCCAGTGGCCCGAGCTGCGGGACGCCGGGCAGTACGAGGCGGCCGAGCTGCTGACCGGGGAGGTGGCCGGCGGGCGGATGAACGACGTGGACTGCGCGCGGGTGCGGCGGGCGTGGACGGCGGGGCTGCCCGACTTCCGGGACACCGTGCTGCGGCAGGGCGGGGCGGCCTGGACCCACCCGTCCGGCGCCCGCGACCTGCCCCGGCGCACCGCCCGGCACGACCTGCTCGCCGGGCAGGTGCGCATCGGCCGCTGGGTGGCCGCCGAGCGCACGCCGGTGACCTATCACGACGCGGGCGCCGCGCTCGGCCCGGACGTGCTGGGCACCTCGCTGCTGGCCGTCGGCCCGTCCGGCTCGGGCAAGACGCGGACGCTGCTCGAACCGCTGACGGAGGCGCTGGCCCTGCAGGCGCTCACCGGGGCGTGCGCGGTCGTCGCGGTGTCGTCGCCCGGCAGCGGCCCGCTGGGCGCCGACTCCGCGTTCGACGTGATCGTCCGGATCGGCGACCCGTCGTCCGTGCACGACCTCGACCCGTACGCAGAGTCCGACGACCCGGACGAGGCCGCCGCGATCCTCGCCGAGGCTCTGGTCGGCGACCTCGACACGGTGAGCGGCCAGGGCGCCACCACCGCTCTCGCCCAACTGCTCGGCCCCTACCGGACCGCGCACGGCCGCTTCCCCACCCTCCCCGAGCTGCGCGAACTCCTGGAGGGCGAGCCGGCGGCGCTGGCCGCGCTGCGGGAGGCGGTGGCCGGTGACGAGGTGATGCGCCGCGAGCTGGAGGCGCGCGTCCGTCAGACGGGGACGCCGGGCGACCCGGGCCGGGCCCTCGCCGACCGGCTGGCGCTGCTCAGCCGTCCGGTGTTCGCGGAGTTCTTCGGCGGTGGCGGCGACGCGCACCGGACGTTCTCGCTGCGCGCCGTCGCCCACCACCCGCTGCGGGTCCGTATCGACCTGCCCGAGCGGGGCCACGAGGAGGCCGCCCGGCTGATCACCCGGCTGGTGCTCGCCCAGTTCCACACCGTCGTACGGGAGCGGCGCGGCCACTTCGCCTGTCTGGTCCTGGACGACGCGACGGGGACGGTCACCGACGGGTCGGTGCGCCGGCTCCAGCGGCTGCGCTCGCAGAACGCGGGCGTGGTGCTCGCCCTGCGCACGGTCGGCGACGTCCCCGAGGCGCTGCACGGGCCGCTGTACGGGGCCGTCGGCTGCCGGATGGCGTTCGCCGGCGTCACCACCTGGGACGGCAGCAGGTTCGCGCAGAGCTGGGGCACCGAGTGGGTGGAGACCACGGAGGTCGCCAAGCACACCGTCTTCGCCGACCAGCCGATGACCCGCGCCATCCACGCCCTGCGCAAGCTGGTGACCGGCAAGGCGGTGACCACGGACGCGGTGACCGTGCGCCAGGTCGAACGGGAGCGGTGGTCGGCGTCCCGGTTGGCGCACGAGGTGCCCCCCGGCCACGCGGTGCTGTCCCTGACGAGCGTGCGGGGCGAACACGCGCCGCCGCTGCTGGTGGATCTGCGGGGCTGAAGCCACGTCCGGCTTCTCCTCCAGTGAGGCAGAATCGACACGGGCCGTTCATACGAGGCGGCCAAAAGATCACCACCGCAGATCGCCTCTCACAGATCGCCTCTCTTCTCGACTCTTAGACCTGAAGGCCGTATGCCTCCCACGCTCGCCTCGCTGCTCCACCACTCCGCGCTGAAGCTGACCGTGCGGGCGGGCGGGGACCGGCTGGACGTGCCGGTGCGCTGGGCGCATGTCAGCGAACTCGCGGACCCCGTGCCGTACATGGAGGGCGGGGAGCTGCTGCTGATCACCGCGCTGAAGCTGGACGCGGAGGACCCGGAGGCCATGCGGCGCTATGTGAAGCGGCTGGTCAAGGCGGGGGTGGTGGGGCTGGGCTTCGCCGTCGGCGTCACCTACGAGGAGATCCCGGAGGCGCTGGTGGACGCGGCCGAGGAGGAGGGCCTGCCGCTGCTGGAGGTACCGCGCCGTACGCCGTTCCTCGCGATCAGCAAGGCGGTGTCGGCGGCGATCGCGGCCGACCAGTACCGGGCGGTGACGGACGGGTTCGCGGCCCAGCGCGAGCTGACGAAGCAGGCGCTGACGGACGGCCCCGAGGGGCTGCTCGGGGCGCTCGCCGCCCAGGTCGACGGGTGGGCGGCGCTGTACGACGCCTCGGGCGCCGTCGTGGGAGCCGCGCCGGAGTGGGCGGGCCGGCGGGCCGCGCGGCTCACTGCGGACGTGGAGCGGCTGCGGGAGCGGCCGGCCCCGGCCTCGGCGGTCGTCGGGGGCGGCGGCGGAAGCGAGCACTCCGGGGCCGACGACCGCCATGACGACCGCGTCGAACTGCACTCCCTGGGCACCGGCCGCCGCCCCCGCGCCGCGCTCGCCGTCGGCACGGCGGCGGCGCTCGGCACCGCCGAGCGGTACGCCGTCCACTCGGCGATCGCCCTGCTCACCCTCGCCACGGAACGCTCCCGCTCCCTCCAGGAGGCGCAGCAGCGGATCGGCGCGGCGGTGCTGCGCATGCTGCTGGCGGGCGAACCGGACCACGCGCGCGCCGTCGCCGGGGACCTGTACGGCGAACTGCTCGACGCCCCGTTCCGGGTGATCGTCGCCGAGTCGGCCTCGGCATCAGCCTCGCCTCCGGCCGACGCGGCCGGTGACCCCTTCGGCGCTCTCGTCGAGGTCGTCGAGTCGGCGGCCGCGCGGGCCGGGGAGGCCGTGCTCGTGGTGCCCCAGGGCGCGCGGCTGGTGGTGCTGGCCACGGACGGGGGCGCGACCGTGGCGGCGGGCGCGCGGTACGCGACGTCGCTGGAGGGAACGCGCGCGGACGGCGAGGCGGCGAACGACAGCCACCTGGTCGTCGGCCTGTCGGCGCCGGCCGGGCCGATCGCGGCGGCAGCGGCGTACAAGCAGGCCGAGCAGGCGCTGTCCGTGGCGCGGCGCCGGGGCCGGGTCCTCGTGGAGCACGAGCGGCTCGCGGCGGGCTCCGTGCTGCCCCTCCTCGCGGACGACGCGGTGAAGGCGTTCGCGGACGGCCTGCTGCGCGCCCTGCACGAGCACGACGCGACCGGCCGCGGCGACCTGGTGGCCTCCCTGCGGGCGTGGCTCTCCCGGCACGGGCAGTGGGACGCGGCGGCGGCCGACCTGGGCGTCCACCGGCACACCCTGCGCTACCGGATGCGGCGGGTCGAGGAGATCCTCGGGCGTTCGCTGGACGACCCGGACGTCCGGATGGAGCTGTGGCTCGCGTTGAAGGCCACGTCGACGGACTGACGGACTGCCCGGCTGAACAGGCCGCATGCCGGACGGACGGCAGGCCGATGGGACCGCGGAGGTCCGCGTCGGCCGCACGGACGGCCGACGTGAAAGGGACCTGCGAAGGGATCTACGGCGTTACCGCGCTGGCCCCGACCAGGTCGGTGGCCGGGGACGGTAACGGGCTGTTCCGGTCGGTCAGCCGTTCCCTCCCCCGGCGAGTCCCGCCGCCGCCTCGTGCATCGCCAGTTCGAGGAGCGCCGGGTCGGTCAGGGTGCCGGAGCCGTCCGGCGGGACCAGCCAGCGCACGCCCCTGGTCGAGCGGCCCGGGTACGGCACGACGATCCAGGTGCCGGCCCCGGCCGTGCGGATGCCGGTGCCGAGCCAGCGGGCGGCCGTGCCCGGCGCCACGAAGAAGCCCATGCGGCTGTCTCCGAAGTCGACGAGCACGGGGCCCGGCTGATCGAGGAACCGGGTCAGTACGTCGAGGGTGGGATAGCCGAGTTCGCCCGGCAGGATGAGTACGTCCCAGGCCTTGCCCGCGGGCAGCAGCGCCACCCCCAGGGGGTTGCGCTCCCATTCCCGGCGGCATGCCTCGGGATCCGGTGCGACGGATGCCAGCCATTCGACAGCCGTCTTCGCCCCAGCCATGTGAAGTCCTCCCTTTCACTCGTGGACGCGGTCGCGTCACGAGGGGGAGAGGGCGCTGCACGGCGAGCATTACGCGGGTTCGGGCGACCCGTAGGGGTGAACCAGGTCACACCGCGACTGTCGGCGGTACCGGACGCGTCAGCTGTCGAAGCCCAGCCCCAGCCGGTCCATCGTCTTCAGCCACAGGTTGCGCCGCCCGCCGTGCGCGTCGGCGCGGGCCAGCGACCACTTGGTGAGGGCGATGCCGGTCCAGGCGAACGGCTCGGGCGGGAAGGGCAGCGGCTTCTTGCGGACCATCTCCAGCGACGTCCGCTCGGTGCGCTCTCCCGACAGCAGGTCCAGCATCACCTCGGCGCCGAACCGGGTGGCCCCGACACCCAGGCCGGTGTACCCGGCCGCGTACGCCACCTTCCCGTGGTGCGCCGTCCCGAAGAACGCCGAGAAGCGCGAGCAGGTGTCGATCGCCCCGCCCCACGCGTGCGTGAAGCGGACGCCCTCCAACTGCGGGAAGCAGCCGAAGAAGTGCCCGGCGAGCTTGGCGTACGTCTGCGGCCGGTCGTCGTACTCGGCGCGCACCCGGCCCCCGTAGGGGTAGACCGCGTCGTAGCCGCCCCACAGGATCCGTTGGTCGGCGGAGAGCCGGAAGTAGTGGAACCGGTTGGCGGAGTCCCCGAGGCCCTGCCGGTTCTTCCAGCCGACCGAGTCGAGCTGGGCGGCGGTCAGCGGTTCGGTCATCAGCGCGTAGTCGTAGACCGGGACGGTGTACGCCCGCACCCGTCTGACCAGGCTGGGGAAGATGTTCGTGCCGAGCGCGACCTGCCGGGCCCGGACCTGCCCGTAGGGGGTGCGGACGGCCATCCCGGCGCCGTACGGCTTCAGGTCCAGCGCGGGCGTGTGCTCGTGGACGCGGACGCCGAGCCGGAGGCACGCCCGCTTCAGGCCCCAGGCCAGCTTGGCGGGGTGCAGCATGGCCACGCCCGCGCGGTCGTACAGTCCCGCCTCGAAGGTGGGCGAGGCGACCTGCGCGCGGACCGCGTCGGCGTCGAGGAACTCCAGGCCGTCGGCAAGGCCCCTGCGGTCGAGCTCCTCGTACCAGTCGCGCAGTTCCCACGCCTGGTAGGTCTCGGTGGCGACGTCGATCCCGCCGGTGCGCTCGAAGTCGCAGGCGATGCCGTGCCGGGCGATCGCCGCCTCGATCTCGTCGAGGTTGCGCGCGCCCAGCTCCTGGAGCCGGTGGATCTCGTCCGGCCAGCGGGCCAGTCCGTTGGGCAGCCCGTGGGTGAGGGAGGCCGCGCAGAAGCCTCCGTTGCGGCCCGAGGCGGCCCAGCCCACCTCGCGGCCCTCCACCAGCACCACGTCCCGCAGCGGTTCGCGCTCCTTGGCGACGAGCGCGGTCCACAGCCCGCTGTAGCCGCCGCCGACGACCAGCAGATCGCAGGTCTCGGCGCCGGTGAGCGCGGGCTCGGGGTGGGGCTTGTCCGGGTCTTCCAGCCAGTACGGGACCGGCTGGGCGTCGGAGAGAGAGGTGATCCACCGGTTCATGGCGCCGCCTTATGCCCTATGCCTTGTACCGGTGTCGGCGGTTTCCGATGACCATCGAGGTCAGGACCAGCAGGACGGCGACCAGGAACATGGCCGTGCCGATGACGTTGATCTGGACGGGCGTTCCGCGCTGTGCCGAACCCCAGACGAACATGGGAAAGGTGACGGTCGAGCCCGCGTTGAAATTGGTGATGATGAAATCGTCGAAGGAGAGCGCGAAGGCGAGCAGCGCGCCCGCGGCGATTCCGGGGGCGGCGATGGGCAGGGTGACGCGCAGGAAGGTCTGCGCCGGTCCGGCGTAGAGGTCCTGGGCGGCCTGTTCCAGGCGCGGGTCCATCGACATGACGCGGGCCTTGACGGCCGTCACGACGAAGCTGAGGCAGAACATGATGTGCGCGATGAGGATCGTCCAGAATCCCAACTGTGCACCCAGATTGAGGAACAGAGTGAGCAGCGAGGCCGCCATGACGACCTCGGGCATCGCCATCGGCAGGAAGATCAGCGAGTTGACGGCGCCCCGCGCGCGGAAGCGGTAGCGGACCAGCGCGAAGGCGATCATCGCGCCGAGGAGGGTCGCGCCGATCGTCGCCCAGATGGCGATCTGGAGGCTGAGCGAGAGCGAGCCGCACAGTCCGGAGACCCCGCACGGGTCTTTCCAGGCGTCCGTGGAGAACTGCTGCCACTGGTAGTTGAAGCGGCCCTTCGGTTTGTTGAAGGAGAACACCGTGACGACGATGTTCGGCAGCAGGAGATAGCCGAGCGTGAGAAGTCCCGCGATGACCACGAAATAGCGCTTGAGCCAGTTGAGAAGTGCGTTGACGAAAGGCATTCAGACCAGCTCCTCCGTCCCGGACCTGCGGATGTAGAAAGTGACCATGAGTAGGATCGCGGCCATGAGAATGAAGGAAAGGGCGGCCGCCGTCGGATAGTCCAGGACGCGCAGGAACTGCGTCTGGATGACGTTTCCGATCATGCGGGTGTCGGTCGAGCCGAGGAGTTCGGCGTTGACGTAGTCGCCGGCCGCCGGGATGAAGGTCAGGAGCGTCCCGGCGACCACGCCGGGCATCGACAGCGGGAAGGTGACCTTGCGGAAGGTGGTGCTCGGCCTCGCGTACAGGTCGCCCGACGCCTCGTGCAGCCGCACGTCGATGCGCTCCAGCGAGGAGTACAGCGGCAGGACCATGAACGGCAGGAAGTTGTACGTCAGACCGCACACCACCGCGAGCGGCGTCGCCAGGACCCGGTCGCCGGAGGTCCAGCCGAGCCAGCTGGTGACGTCCAGGACGTGCAGCGTGTTGAGCACTTCGACGACCGGGCCGCCGTCCGCGAGGATCGTCTTCCAGGCGAGGGTGCGGATCAGGAAGCTGGTGAAGAACGGCGCGATCACCAGAATCATGATCAGGTTGCGCCAGCGGCCCGCGCGGAAGGCGATCAGGTAGGCCAGCGGGTAGCCGAGGACCAGGCACAGGATCGTGGCGGCACCGGCGTAGAGGACCGAGCGCAGGAACTGCGGCCAGTACTCGGTCAGCGCGTCCCAGTAGGTCGCGAAGTGCCAGGTGACCTTGTAGCCCTCCTCCAGGGAGCCCGTCTGCACGGACGTGGAGGCCTGGTAGAGCATCGGCAGCGCGAAGAACACGATCAGCCAGAGCAGCCCGGGCAGCAGCAGCCAGTACGGCGTCCAGCGCCCTCGCCTGCGCGGCGGCGCCTTCGCGGGGGCCGTCGGGGAGAGCGGCGGGGGTGCCTCGGTGAGCGTCGCCATCTCAGACCGCCGCCTCTTCCTGGATGCCGGCGTCGATGTCCTGCGCCGCGTCCAGGCCGAAGGTGTGGGCCGGGTTCCAGTGCAGGACGACGTCGGCGCCGGGCACCAGCCGGGCATCGCGGTCGATGTTCTGGGCGTAGACCTCGAACTCGGGGCAGACCGCGCTGTCGATGACGTACTGCGTGGAGACGCCGATGAACGACGAGTGGGCGATCCGCCCGGTGATGCGGTTGCGGCCCTCGGGGATCCCGCCCGCGTCGTCGGCGTGGGTGAGGGTGATCTTCTCCGGGCGGACGCCGACCAGCACCTTGCCCCCGGTCCGCGTGGGCGCCGAGCAGCGGGCCTCGGGCAGGACGAGCTTGCCGCCGCCCGCCTTCAGGACGATGTCGTCGCCGCTCTTGGCGTCGACCTCGGCCTCGATCAGGTTGGACGTGCCGAGGAAGTTGGCGACGAACGTGGTGTGCGGGTTCTCGTAGAGGTCGGTCGGCGAGCCGAGCTGTTCGACGCGGCCCGCGTTCATCACGGCGACCGTGTCGGCCATCGTCATGGCCTCCTCCTGGTCGTGCGTGACGTGCACGAAGGTGATGCCGACCTCGTTCTGGATGCGCTTGAGCTCCAGCTGCATCTGGCGGCGCAGCTTGAGGTCGAGGGCGCCGAGGGGCTCGTCGAGGAGGAGCACCTTGGGCTGGTTGATGAGGGCGCGGGCCACGGCGACGCGCTGCTGCTGGCCGCCGGAGAGCTGGTGCGGTTTCTTGCGCGCCTGCTCGCCGAGCTGGACGAGCTCCAGCATGTCCTCGACCTGCTTCTTCACGCCCTTGATGCCACGGCGGCGCAGGCCGAAGGCGACGTTCTCGAAGACGTCGAGGTGCGGGAAGAGGGCGTACGACTGGAAGACGGTGTTCACCGGGCGCTTGTACGGCGGGAGGGCCGTGACGTCCTGGTCGCCGAGGTGCACGGTGCCGGAGGAGAGTTCCTCCAGGCCGGCGATCATGCGCAGGGTGGTGGTCTTGCCGCAGCCGGAGGCGCCCAGCAGGGCGAAGAAGGAGCCGTGCGGGACGGTCAGGTCCATCGGGTGGACGGCGGTGAAGGAGCCGTAGGTCTTGCTGATGCCGGCGAGGCGGACATCGCCGCCGCCACTGCCGCTGTCGGTCGTCTTCATCGTCGTCACGCCCCAGTGAGCTTCGCGAACTTCGCCTCGTAGGCGGTCTCTTCCTCCGCGCTCAGGGAGCGGAAGGCGCGGGACTTCGCCTGCATGGCCTTGTCGGGGATGATCAGCGGGTTGTCCGCCGCCTCCTTGTCGATCTTCGCAAGCGCGTCCTTCACGCCGTCGACGGGGCAGACGTAGTTGATGTACGCGGCGAGCTGGGCGGCCGGCTCCGGCTCGTAGTAGTAGTCCATGAGCCGCTCTGCGTTCGTCTTGTGACGCGCCTTGTTGGGGATCAGCATGTTGTCGCTGGACGTCAGATAGCCGCTGGCGGGGATGACGAAGTCGACGTCGGGACTGTCCGCCTTGAGCTGGACGACGTCCCCGGCCCAGGCGAGGCAGGCCGCGAAGTCGCCGCTGGTCAGGTCGGAGGTGTAGTCGTTGCCGGTGAAGCGGCGGATCTGGCCGGCGTCGACGCCCTTCTGGAGGCGGGCGACGGCCGCGTCGTAGTCGTCGTCGGTGAACTTCGCCGGGTCCTTGCCCATGTCCAGCAGGGTCATGCCCATGGTGTCGCGCATCTCGGTGAGGAAGCCGACGCGGCCCTTGAGCCTGGGGTTGTCGAGCAGGTCGGAGACCGACTTCACCTCTACGCCGTCCAGCGCCTTCTTGTTGTAGGCGATGACCGTGGAGATGCCCTGCCAGGGGTACGAGTAGGCGCGGCCCGGGTCCCAGTCCGGGCTGCGGAACTGCTCCGAGAGGTTGGCGTAGGCGTGCGGGAGGTTGGACGCGTCCAGTTTCTGGACCCACCCCAGGCGGATGAGGCGGCCGGCCAGCCAGTCGGTGAGGACGATGAGGTCGCGGCCGGTGTCCTGGCCCGCGGCGAGCTGCGGTTTGATCTTGCCGAAGAACTCGTTGTTGTCGTTGATGTCCTCGGTGTACTTGACCTTGATGCCGGTGCGCTTGGTGAAGGCGTCGAGGGTGGGGTGGTGCTTGCCGCTGTCGTCGACGTCCATGTACTCGGTCCAGTTGGAGAAGGTGACGGTCTTCTCCTTCGCCGAGTGGTCCTCGGCGGACGTGCCGCCCGAGGTCTTGCCGGCCGCGGGGATCCCGCAGCCGCTCAGTGCGCCGAGGCCGCCCAGGGTGACCGCGCCGCCGGCGGAGGCACGCAGCAGCGAACGGCGGGTCAGGGCCGCCCTGCCACTGCGGAAGCTGCGCCGTATGGCGGCCACTTGGGCCGGGCTCAGACGGTCGGGCTCGTACTGCTTCATGCGCGTGATGCCCCTTCGGGAGGTCCGGCCGTGGTCGGCGGCCGATTCGTCGTCGCTGATGAGTCGTCGCTTACGCGTCTCCGAAGATGGTGCGGTGCCAGGGCTTGCGAGCCATCGCCGTGTTATCGAACATAACGTGCTTTACCTGGGTGTACTCCTCGAACGAATACGCTGGCATGTCCTTGCCGAAGCAGGAGGCCCGGTAACCGCCGTGGGGCATCTCGCTGATGATCAGGGATCCCGCGATGTACCGGGTGCCGTCCGTGAAACGTTCCTGCGCGGGGAACCGGTCCTGCATGTCGCTCTCCTCCGCCTTCGCCCCGCTGTGCGCGGGGGCGGGTGACGTAGCTCCAGCCTGATTTGATTGACGATCCTGACAGAGCAAGGGCACTCCAACAAGTGATTCCGTTGTTGCCTTTTGGTTACACGACGGAATCTGTCGACGAGGGGCGACCGGGTGTCGAGTGGGGGCGGAAAAGGCGGGACGCGGTGTCAGTGGTGCCTGCCATGCTGGCGGGCATGGAGAAGATCGATGGGCGGGATGCCCTGGTCAGGGAGGTCCAGGCGGGGGCTCGGATCAAGTATCTGCACTTCTGGGGACACCGGCCGCGCCCCGACGGCCAAGTGGGCGCAAGCTGTCTGAGCCAGTGGTGGCCGTCACCGTTCGTGGTCGACGGGGTCGCCTACGCGACGGCCGAGCACTGGATGATGGCCGGCAAGGCGCGGCTCTTCGCGGACCCGGAGGCGGAGCGGCGGGCGCTGGCCGCCGGTTCCCCCGCCCAGGCGAAGAAGGAGGGCCGCCTGGTCCGCGGCTTCGACGAGGCGACCTGGGAGCGGGAACGGTTCCGGATCGTGGTCGAGGGCAGCACCCACAAATTCGCCTCGGACCCCGCACTGCGGGCGTTCCTGCTGGGCACGGGCCGGCGTGTACTGGTGGAGGCAAGCCCGATGGACCGCGTGTGGGGCATCGGCATGGCGGCGGACGACGAGGCGGCGATGAACCCGCAGCGCTGGCGGGGAGCGAACCTGCTGGGCTTCGCCCTGATGGAGGCACGGGAGCGGTTGAGGACGGGGGCGGAGACGGGGGCTTGAGACGGAGACGGGGGCTTGAGACGGAGACGGGGGCTTGAGACGGGTGCCTGAGCGGGTTGCCCGGGCCGGGGACTGAACGGGGCCTGAGCGGAGGGGCTGAGACCGGTCGGCACCTGCCTGGGTTGGTCAGGTCTCAGGGGGCCACGAGCACCAGTACGCCCATGCCGATGCCGAGCACGATGCCCGCGCATCCGCAGATGATGCCGGCCAGTGCCTGGCCGGGGTTCGAGGCCTCACCGCGTCCGGCCCTGCCACGGCCGAGCGCGCCGAAGACGACGCCCAGGATGCCGAGGACGATCGCCAGCGGCCACAGGCAGAAGACGATGGCCGAGATGATCCCGAGCACGAGCCCGGCGACACCCATCCCGTTACTGTCCCCCGCCCCGTACCCGGGCCAGCCGTAGGGGCCCGGAGCGCCGCTCCCGTAGGGGGCCTGGGGCTGGGACGGGGAGCCGTACCCGTAGCCGCCGGGATAGCCGTACGGGATCTGCCCGGGACCGTCGGGGGCGATGGGCGGCGGAGGGACCGCACCGCCCTGGCCGGGAGGCGGGAAGGAGCCGAGCGGGCCGCCGTAGGGGTCGGCCCAGGGCAGTGAGGTGACCGTCCGCTGGTCGTGGACGGACGGGGGTGCCTGGTGCGGCGAGGCCGGCGGTTCGTTCGCGGCGACGGTGTGGCCGGGTCCGCTGCCACTCCGCGCGCCGTCGCCCGGGGCGGCCCAGGGGTTCGACGCGACGGGCGAACCGGCAGTCCCGGCGTCCCCGGCAGTCCCGGCAGCACCGGCAGCACCGGCAGCACCGGCAGCACCGGCAGCACCGGCAGCACCGGCAGCACCGGCAGCACTATCCGCCGCGCCCGTGTTGTCCGCGCCCGTGTCCCCCGTGTTCTTGTCCAACGGCACCCTGGGAGCCGCGTCCTGCGGGCCGGTCGCCTCGTCGGACATGCGTGGATCCCCTCTGTCACCCTCTGGCTGTCACCCTCTGCCAAGCCTTCCGTCATGCTACGGCCCGTGTCGTTCGAGGCGGGCGGCGGTCTCCCAGGCCTCCGCCTCCCAGGCCTCCGCCTACGATGATCCCGACTCATCGATCAGCCGATCACCCGCGTCCCGTCAGGCCCGCTCGGCCCGGGGCGCCGTCCCGGGGAGGACCCCATGACCGACCGCCTCGACGCCTCCGCAGTGGCAGCGACTGCCGCCGCCGATCCGAGCGGCGCCCGTGACCTGCACGCCTTCATCGCGGGGCTGCCCAAGGCCGAACTGCACGTCCACCACGTCGGCTCCGCCTCCCCCCGCATCGTCTCCGAGCTGGCCGCCCGGCACCCCGACTCCAAGGTGCCCACCGACCCCGAGGCCCTGGTCGACTACTTCCAGTTCACGGACTTCGCCCACTTCATCGACGTGTACCTGTCCGTCGTCGACCTGATCCGCACCCCGGAGGACGTCCGGCTGCTGACGTACGAGGTCGCCCGGGACCTGGCGCGCCAGCAGGTGCGGTACGCCGAGCTGACCATCACCCCGTTCTCCTCCACCCGGCGCGGCATCGGCGAACTCGCCTTCATGGACGCGATCGAGGACGCCCGCAAGGCGGCCGAGGCGGAGTTCGGGACCGTGCTGCGCTGGTGCTTCGACATCCCCGGCGAGGCCGGCCTCGATGCCGCCGAGGAGACGGCGCGGCTCGCCACCGACGACCGGATCCGCCCCGAGGGGCTGGTCTCGTTCGGGCTCGGCGGCCCCGAGATCGGCGTACCGCGCCCGCAGTTCAAGCCGTACTTCGACCGGGCGATCGCCGCCGGCCTGCGGTCGGTGCCGCACGCCGGCGAGACCACCGGCCCGCAGACGGTGTGGGACGCGCTGACCCATCTGCGCGCCGAGCGCATCGGGCACGGCACCAGCTCCGCGCAGGACGAGAAGCTGCTCGCGCATCTCGCCGAGCACCGCATCGCCCTGGAGGTGTGCCCGACCTCGAACATCGCCACGCGCGCGGTCCGCACCCTCGACGAGCACCCGATCAAGGAGTTCGTGCGGGCCGGCGTCCTCGTCACGGTCAACTCCGACGACCCGCCGATGTTCGGCACCGACCTCGACAACGAGTACGCCGTCGCCGCCCGCCTCCTCGGCCTCGACGAGCGCGGCGTCGCCGGCCTCGCGAAGAACGCCGTCGAGGCGTCCTTCCTGGACGAGGCCGGCAAGGCCCGCATCAGGGACGAGATCGACACCTACACGGACACCTGCACCGGCGGCTACCCGAACACCTCCGCAGCAGAACGGCTCGCCCCCTGACGTCACAATGGGCCCATGCAGACGCTCACTGCCGTGGCCCATCGCGGCGACCCGTACCGCTTCCGTGAGAACACGCTCGACTCGCTGCGTTCCGCGCTCGACCAGGGCGCGGACGCCGTCGAGTTCGACGTACGCCTCACCCGGGACGGCGTGCCCGTGCTGCTGCACGACGAGACGCTGAAGCGGCTGTGGGAACTGGACCGGCCGCTGCGTTCGCTGTCCGCCGCCGAGGTGCGCGGGCTGACGGCGGGCGCGGTGCCGACCCTCGCGGAGGCGCTCGCGGCGACCGACGGCAGCCGGGTGATGCTGGACCTGCCGGGCACGCGGGACGTGCGGACGGCGCGCCGGATCGTGGACGTCGTACGGGAGGCGGGGGCGGCCGACCGCGCCTACTACTGTGCGGGCGCCGCCGAGATGCTCGCCGTCCGCGCGGCCGACCCGTCCGCCGAGATCGCCCTGACCCGCACCAGCCTGGCGCCCCCGCGCCCCGCCCTCCTCGCGGCGGTACGGCCGCGCTGGCTGAACTACCGCTTCTCCCTCGTCGACCGCGACCTGGCCGCCCGTGTCCACCGCGACGGCTACCTGCTCTCCGTCTGGACCCCCGACACCCGCCGTTCCCTGCGCCGGCTCGTCGACCTGGGCGTCGACTCGATCACCACCAACCGCATCGACGTCCTGACGGCCCTGCTACACGCGTGAGCGCTGCGCCACCGTCGCCGGGTCGGCCGGGGTCTCGCGGGTGGCGTACTGCGGGACCGGGGTGTCGTCGCCGCCGGTGTCGCGGACGAGGCCGTAGCGCGTCGCGCCCCGGTCGGGGCCGGTCGTGAGGTCCTTCTCCACGGCGTCCCAGGTGGTCGGGAAGACGTTGAGGCCGTAGTCGGCGCCCCGCTCGTTCACGGTGAGGGTGACGGTGCCGGCGAGGTAGAAGTACTCGTTCTGCCACATCTGCTGGGCGCCGGCCGGCAGGACCGTGTAGCCGGTGGCCGTGCCGCCCATGCCGGTGGCGGTGGCGTCGGTGGCGCTGACAGGGTCGTCCATGCGGCGGCCGCCGCCCGAGGCCACGTGGAAGAGCTTGCCCTTGAGGCCGGTCCAGGCCGGCATGACCAGGCCGCCGGCGCGGTACTGCGGCGATATCTGCCAGCGCACCAGGACATAGCCCCGGCCGCTGAGCGTCACGCTGTCCCCGCGGTGGTTCATGGTGGCGTGCGCGCCGCCGCTGCTGGTGACGCCGGGCGCGGGCCGCTGCGGCAGGGCGGCGGGCGGCGCGTCCCGGCCGGGCGCGCTGTCGACGGCGTCGACGACACTGCCGTACCGGCCCGTCTTCGCCTCGCTCGCCGACGGCGAGGGGGACGGCGACGGCGAGGCGGAGGCGGCGGCCGTGGCAGAAGCCGTGGGGGAAGCGGCGGACCTCGACGGCGTGGTCGCGGGCGCGCTCGCCGCCGTGGGGACGACGGCCGTCCGCGAGGGCCGGTCGTCGGGGGGCCTGACGACGACGTAGGCGCCGCCCGCGGCGAGGGTCGCGCCGGCCGTGACCGCGACGGCCGGCTTGGTCAGCGCGGCCAGCACCTTCGCGGACCAGCCGGCGGAGGCGGTGCCGGTGGCCGCGGCGGCCGTCTTGCCGCCGAGGGCCAGGGAGATCGTGAAGCCGGCCGGGACCGGCACCAGCGCGATCCCGACGAGCAGCCGTTCCGCCGGGACGACGGACTCGCCGGTGTCGCCGCAGTAGCCGCAGGCACGGACGTGCCGGGCCAGCCGCTTGCGCCACACGGAGTCGGGGGGGCCACTCCAGCGGGCGGTCAGGTCGCGCAGGTCGGGGCAGGCGCCGTCGAGGGCGCGCACGATGCCCCGGGAGACCTCCAGCCGTTCCTTCACCCGCTGGACGCGCACCGCGGCGTGCTGCCGGCTGATGCCGACGGCGGCGGCCAGCTCACGGCGGGTGAGTTCGCCCGCGACCTCCAGCCACCACAGGGACAGCAACTGCCGGTCCTCGTCGTCCAGCCAGCGCACCGCCTCCGCGACCTCGCGCCGCTGGCCCTCCAACTGGAGCCGGAGCACGGTGAGTTCGGCGAAGTCGGCGGCGTCGTCCTGCGGCACGCTCTCGTCGAGGCGCTGCGTCGTCCGGCGGCGGGCGCGGTCGCGTATCTGCCGCATGGCGATGGCGACCAGCCAGGAGCGGAAGCTGTCGGGGTCGCGCAGCGAGCCGAGGTTGTCGACGGCGCGCAGCATGGTCTCCTGGACGACGTCGTCGACGTCGGCGTGGCCGTTCAGGGCGCGGCCGACGATGTTGTAGACCAGCGGCAGCCAGCCCGCGACCAGCTCGTCCAGCGCCTGCCGGTCGCCGGCCTGCGCGTCGGCGACGGTGGCACGCCAGTGCCGGGCGGCCTCTGCGTCGACGTACGTCCTCATGCCCGCACCCTCTCAGCCGACCCCCCGTTGTTGGCAATGTCGGAGATCACACCCGAGGGGACGGCCTGGACGGCTCCCGGATAACACTTTTTCGTCTCCCGCAGGGGAAACCGTCGGCAACTCCCCTACGCGGAACGGAACTTCACGGGGTGGACGACGGCGTACTCGGCTCGGCCGACGGCGTACCCGGCTGGGTCGAGGTCGTGTCCCGCGCGGTCTGCGTCGGTTCCCCGCTGGGGGTTTCCGCGAAGGTGGGGGCAACGGTGCCGGTGGGGGCAGTCGAGGAACCGGGGGCCGGGACGGTGGTGTCCACCCCCTCCGAAGGGTCCGGCGTGGGGGCCCGCGTAAAGCCCTCGGTGCCGGCCGGGGGGGTGGGCGCGGGCCCGGTCGACGGCACGGTCGACGGCCCGTTCGACGGGCCGCTCGCCGGCGGCGGGGCGAGTGGGACCGCCGGGCCCGCGGGTGCGTCGGACCCCGTCAGGCGCAGCGGCAGCAGGACGGCGAGCGCGGCGACGGCGCAGGTCGCGCCGACCCCGGCCGCGACGCGCACCAGCCGGCGGCGGGCCGCGCCGCGGCGGATCTCCTCGTACCGGCCGGGCGGCGGGCCGAGGTGGCCGGAGGCGGGCCGCAGGACGACGGTGAGCGGGTCGTCCGGGTCGAGGTCCGGGCCGTCGTCGAAGTCGTCAGCGGGTGTGATCAAGGCTTCTCCTCAGTTGGGCGCGGAGCATCTCGCGAGCCGCGTGCAGGTCGGCCTTGACGGTTCCTTCCTTGCGCCCGGTCAGCACGGACACCTCCCTGATCGGCATGTCAGCGTAGTAGTGCAGCAGGATCGGCACGCGCAGCCGGTCGGGCAGCGACTGCACGAGCATCCGCACCGAGGGGTCGGCCGTCTCGGCGTGCGGGGCGACGGCGGCCTCGACGGTGGCCCGGCGCACGGCCCGGCGCTCCCGTTCGAGCTTGCGCCAGTGGTCGCGGACCAGGTTGGCGGCGGTGACGAAGAGGAAGCCCTGCGGCTCCGCCACGGTCGTCCAGCGGGCCCAGAGGCGGGTGAACGCCTCCGAGGCGATCTCGTGCGCCGTCTCGTCGTCGTCGACGAGCCGGCGGCACCAGCCGGCGAGACGTGGGTAGAGGGCGGCGAACAGTTCGGACGCCGCCCTCTCGCGCGTGTGTGACCGTTTCAACGTTCTCCCGCGGAACTCGAGGCGGCACCGGACCCGGTGCCCGAACCAGCGGTCGACCCGGTGCTCAGCGCGGCGAAGACGATCACGTTGTCGCGGTATCCGTCGCCGGTACGGGGTCCGCCGCACGTGATGAGACGCAGTTCCGGCCGGTCCACGTTCCCGTAGACCTTCTCGGTCGGGAACTCCGCCTTGTCGACGGTGCTCACGTCGGTGACGGCGAACTCGGCCGTCGTGCCGTTCTCCAGGCGCGCCGTGATCCGGTCGCCCCGGCGCAGCCGGTCGAGGTGCCGGAACACGCCGTCGCCGTACTGGCCGACCGTGACGTGGGCGAGGATCACCGACGGCCCGGTCTGCCCCGGGGTCGGCGACTGCTCGTACCACCCCGCCCGGTCGTGCCGCTCGACGGGAGGCACCTGCACAGTGCCGTCGGCGGCCAGCCCCAGCCGCATGACCGAGGTGTCGACCCCGATGACCGGAATCCGCAGCCCGACCGGCACCGACCGCGCTAGGGGCCGCGCCGCCTGGGCGGAGGGGGCCGAGGAAGCGGAGGAGCCCGAGGAAGCGGAGGACGCGCCCGGCGTACCCGCGCCGGTCGTGGCGACCGGGTCGGCCGAGTTGCCGGCGCAGCCCGTGAGCAGCAGCACCGCGAGGGCCGAGAGGGCCACGGCGCGCCTGGAGAGCGAGATCATGCGCCGGTCGCCCTCCGGCGCCGTACGACGTAGAAGGCCGTGCCGGCCGCCGCGAACGCCGCGACCGCGCCGCCGCCGATCACCGCGCCGTTGCTGTCGGACGGCTCCCCGACGCCGGTGTCGGCGGCACCCCTCGGCACGGTGCCGACCTGGCTCGGGGCGGTGGTCGGGCCGGGCTCGGTGTCCGTGGCCGGGGTCGGGGCCATGCTGGTGGCGGGGGTGGCGTCCGTGCCCGAGTCCGTCGTGGGGGCGGCGCTGGGCACGGCGGACGGGGTCCCGTCGGCGAGCGCGGGGCTCGCGCCCACCATCAGGGCGGCACCCGCAACTGCCAGTGCGGCAAAGCCCGTTCGGGATATGAGTCGCATGAATCGCTCTCTTTCATCGGTCCGTTGACGGATCGGGGGGAGAGACGACGCAGCGACGCAACAGGTTGTAAAGAGATGGCAAAGCCAGGGAACGCGTCGAACGGCCGCCCGCGGAGCGCCGGTCAGGGAGCGCTCCGCGGGGAGCATGACGCGCGGAGCGCTACGCGTCCAGGGACGTCATCACATGCTTGATGCGCGTGTAGTCGTCGAAGCCGTACGACGAGAGGTCCTTGCCGTAGCCGGACTTCTTGAAGCCGCCGTGGGGCATCTCGGCGACCAGCGGGATGTGGGTGTTGATCCACACGCAGCCGAAGTCGAGCTTCTTGGACATGCGCATCGCGCGGCCGTGGTCCTTGGTCCACACCGAGGAGGCGAGGGCGTACTCGACGCCGTTGGCCCACTCCACCGCCTGGTCCTCGTCCGTGAAGGACTGGACGGTGATGACCGGTCCGAAGACCTCGTTCTGGATGATCTCGTCGTCCTGCTTCAGCCCGGAGACGACGGTCGCGGCGTAGAAGTAGCCCTTGTCGCCGACGCGTTGGCCCCCCGCCTCGACCTTGGCGTGGGCGGGCAGCCGCTCGATGAACCCGGTGACCTGCTCGAGCTGGTTCGGGTTGTTGAGCGGGCCGTAGAGCACGTCCTCGTCGTCCGGCTGCCCGGTCTTCGTCTCCGCCGCGGCCTTCGCCAGCGCGGCCACGAACTCGTCGTGGATCGACTCCTGGACGAGGACCCGGGCGGCGGCCGTACAGTCCTGGCCGGCGTTGAAGTAGCCCGCCACGGAGATGTCCTCGACGGCCTTGGCGATGTCGGTGTCCTCGAACACGACGACCGGCGCCTTGCCGCCCAGCTCCAGGTGGACGCGCTTGAGGTCCCTGGACGCCGACTCGGCCACCGACATGCCCGCGCGCACCGAGCCGGTGATGGAGGCCATCGCCGGGGTCGGGTGCTCGACCATCAGCCGGCCGGTGTCACGGTCGCCGGTCACGACGTTGAAGACGCCCGTGGGCAGGATCGAGCCGACGATGTCGGCGATCAGGACGGTGGAGGCGGGCGTCGTGTCCGACGGCTTCAGCACCACCGTGTTGCCCGCCGCGATCGCCGGGGCGAACTTCCACACGGCCATCATCATCGGGTAGTTCCACGGCGCGACCTGCGCGCAGACCCCGACCGGCTCACGGCGCACGATGGACGTCATCCCGTCCATGTACTCGCCGGCGCTGCGCCCCTCCAGCATCCGGGCCGCGCCCGCGAAGAAGCGGATCTGGTCGACCATCGGCGGGATCTCCTCGGAGCGGGTCAGCCCGATCGGCTTGCCCGTGTTCTCCACCTCGGCCGCGATGAGGTCCTCGGCGCGCTCCTCGAAAGCGTCCGCGATCTTGAGGAGGGCCCGCTGCCGCTCGGCCGGGGTGGTGTCGCGCCAGCCCGGGAAGGCCTTGGCGGCGGCCGCCATCGCGGCGTCGACGTCCGCCGGGCCGGACAGCGGCGCGGTCGCGTACGCCTCGCCCGTCACGGGGTTGACCACCTCGGTGGTCCGCCCGTCGGCGGCGTCCCGGAACTCACCCGCGATGTAGTTGCGCAGACGACGCAGCTCGGTGCTCACTGCCGGCCTCCTGTCAGTTTCTGACGGTTGGGGGGTGTCCATTGACTGAGACACCCACCCTAATCCGCGCACCCACGTTTTCAACACCCCCGTCCGCACCAGAACTGCGGATTCCGCAGATACAGCTCTCATAGACAACGAATTTCATCGCCCCAGCCTTGCGGAACGGTCGAGACGTCGTGCACAGTGAGGCCGTGGCCAGTCGAAGCGCAGAGCACAGGGACTCCCGCGAGTCCAGGAACGGCAGCACGTCCCCGCTGGATGCCGTCAGCCTCGCCATCATCGAGCAGCTCCAGGAGGACGGCCGCCGGCCGTACGCCGCGATCGGCAAGGCCGTCGGCCTCTCCGAGGCGGCCGTGCGCCAGCGCGTCCAGAAGCTGCTCGACCAGGGCGTGATGCAGATCGTCGCCGTCACGGACCCGCTCACCGTGGGTTTCCGCCGGCAGGCGATGGTCGGGATCCATGTCGAGGGCGACGTCGAGTCCATAGCGGAAGCCCTGACCGACATGGCGGAGGTCGAGTACGTGGTGATGACCGCGGGCTCGTTCGACGTCCTCGCCGAGATCGTCTGCGAGGACGACGACCACCTGCTGGACGTCATCAACAGACGCATCCGCGCCCTGCCCGGCGTGCGCTCCACCGAGAGTTTCGTCTACCTGAAGCTGAAGAAGCAGACCTACATGTGGGGAACCCGATGACCCTGGGCAACCTGACGACCTTGAGGACCCGATAACCGTGAGCAAGGACCTCAGCCGCACCGCGTACGACCACCTGTGGATGCACTTCACCCGCATGTCCTCGTACGAGAACGCCCCGGTTCCGACGATCGTCCGGGGCGAGGGCGCCTACATCTACGACGACAAGGGCAAGCGCTACCTCGACGGTCTCGCGGGCCTGTTCGTGGTCCAGGCCGGTCACGGCCGCGTCGAGCTCGCCGAGGCCGCCTTCAAGCAGGCGCAGGAGCTGGCGTTCTTCCCGGTGTGGTCCTACGCCCACCCCAAGGCCGTCGAGCTGGCGGAACGTCTCGCGCACCACGCGCCGGGCGACCTCAACAAGGTCTTCTTCACCACCGGCGGCGGCGAGGCCGTCGAGACCGCCTGGAAGCTCGCCAAGCAGTACTTCAAGCTGACCGGCAAGCCCGGCAAGTACAAGGTCGTCTCGCGTGCGGTCGCCTACCACGGCACCCCGCAGGGCGCCCTGTCCATCACCGGCCTGCCGGCCCTCAAGGCCCCCTTCGAGCCGCTCGTCCCGGGCGCGCACAAGGTCCCGAACACCAACATCTACCGCGCCCCGATCCACGGCGACGACCCCGAGGCGTACGGCCGCTGGGCCGCCGACCAGATCGAGCAGCAGATCCTCTTCGAGGGCCCGGACACGGTCGCCGCGGTCTTCCTGGAGCCGGTCCAGAACGCCGGCGGCTGCTTCCCGCCCCCGCCCGGCTACTTCCGGCGCGTGCGCGAGATCTGCGACCAGTACGACGTCCTGCTCGTCTCCGACGAGGTCATCTGCGCCTTCGGCCGCCTCGGCACGATGTTCGGCTGCGACAAGTTCGGCTACGTCCCGGACATGATCACCTGCGCCAAGGGCATGACGTCCGGCTACTCCCCCATCGGCGCCTGCGTCATCAGCGACCGGCTGGCCGAGCCGTTCTACAAGGGCGACAACACCTTCCTGCACGGCTACACCTTCGGCGGCCACCCGGTCTCCGCGGCGGTCGCCCTCGCCAACCTCGACCTGTTCGAACGCGAGGGCCTCAACCAGCACGTCCTCGACAACGAGGGCGCGTTCCTGTCGACCCTCCAGAAGCTGCACGACCTGCCGATCGTCGGCGACGTCCGCGGCAACGGCTTCTTCTACGGCATCGAGCTCGTCAAGGACAAGGCGACGAAGGAGTCCTTCGACGCCGCCGAGACCGAGCGCGTCCTGTACGGCTTCCTCTCCAAGGCGCTCTACGACAACGGCCTGTACTGCCGTGCCGACGACCGCGGCGACCCGGTCGTCCAGCTCGCCCCGCCGCTGATCTCCACCCAGGAGACGTTCGACGAGATCGAGCAGATCCTCCGCGCCACCCTCACGGAGGCATGGACGAAGCTGTGACACGGAGCTGCGACGCGAAGCTGTGATCAACTGACTCTGTGATCAACACCGGCCCCGGTGTCTGCCGTTCGAGTGAGAAACGGCGGCCCGGGGCCGTGTGCTGTCCGGATGCCCGCCACGACGTCCTTAGCGTGCTCGTGACCGATCGGCCCTGCCTTCGTTCCCCCGTCGTTCCCCCGGACGGGGGATCTGCACGGGAACTACGGATCTGAACCGAGGTGTTCGCCCATGGAGGCCCCGCCGGACAACGACGTGCTCTGGGCACGCTCCCTGCACTTCACGCACCGCGACGGCTCGCCCGGCCTGGCCGGCGTCTCGCTGGGCGTGCGGGAGGGCGAGATCCTCGCCGTCAGCGGGCCGCGCGGCAGCGGCAAGACGACCCTGCTGCACTGTCTGTCCGGCCTGGTGCCCGCCCAGCGCGGCGAGGTCTGGTTCAACAGCGTCCCCGTGCACACGATGGGCCCGATGGCCCGCGAACGGCTGCGCCGCGACCGCTTCGGCTGGATCGACCCGGTACCGGTCCTCGTCCCCGAACTCAACGTCTGGGAGAACGCGGCCCTCCCCCTGATGCTGCGCGGCACCAGCCGCCGCCGGGCCAAGGTCGCCGCCCTGGAGTGGCTGGAGCGCCTCGACATCGGCGACCGGGCCCGCAGCCGCCCGCACGAACTCACCCAGGCGGAACGCCAGCGCGTCTGCATCACGCGGGCGCTCGCTCCCGCCCCCTCCGTCCTCTTCGCGGACGAGCCGACGGCCCCCCTCCACCGCGCGGACCGGTCCCACGTCCTGCGCACCCTGACGACGGCGGCCCGCTCCCACGGCATCACCGTGGTGCTGGCCACCCACGACCCGGAGACCGCGGCCCTCGCCGACCGCACGGTGCCGCTGCTGGACGGGCGCCGGGTGAGGACGCTCCACCTGCCCCCGGTCACGGAGCAGCAAGGCCGGGGGGCCGCGTGCTCGCTCTCCGTCTGACGCGCAGCGCCCACCCCGCCGTCCAGCTCCGCCGCCTCCTGGTGGCGACGGCCTCGGCGGGCACCGGCTTCCTCCTCCTGTGCACCCTCGGCCGCGCCCTGACCCACCCCGACACACCCGCCGCCTCGCTCCTACGCCTCGGCTGGTGCACGGTCCCCCTGGCGGCGACGGTCTACTTCGCCCTCGCGGTCGCCCGCACGGACCCCGGCACCCGTCCCCGCCCCGGCCTGGCGGCGATCGGCCTGGGCCCGACCCGCCTGATGGCCGTCTCGGCGACGACGACGGCCCTCTCCACCCTCCTCGGCTCCGCGCTGGCCCTCCTCGTCTTCCTCCACCTGCGCGGCGACCTCACGGGCATGCCGTTCGACGGAGCGGCACGCGACTTCCTGGCCGCCGACCAGCCCCTCCCGCTACCGGGATCCCTGACCCTCCTGGCCCTCGTCCCGGCCACGTCGTCGATCGCGGTGGCCCTGATGCTCCGCCCCAGGGACACCCAGGTGGCAGCCCGGGCGACCCCGAGAATGTTCGGCAGCTTCGGCGCGTACGGGAGGAGGGCGGCGGGAGAACGGTTCGGCGCGTACGGCAGGTTCGGAGCCCGCCTGCAGCAGGCGGAGCCGGCGAGCGGTCCTGCCGCCGGGGCGGCCCCCGGCACGAAGACGGACGACACCCCGCAAGCGGCGCTCAGCGCGACCCACCCCTCAGACCCGGCCGACGGCACGCAGGAGACCCCGGCCGGCGCACTCCGCCTCCAGGCCCCCGCCGACGGCACGCAGGAATCGCGGCCCCACCTCCCCAACCCCCTCGCGCTCCCCTGGGGCACAGCCCTCCTCGCCGCCGGGCTGGCCGTGGAGGCGTACGCGAACCGCATGGCGCACCCGACCGCCTTCCCCCTCCCCGGCGGCCTCCTCACCGGCCCCGCCGCGGTCCTCCTCGGCTGGACCCTCACCGCCGTGGGCCTCGCCCTGGCCGGCCCCGGCCTCACCCACCTCAGCGGCCGCCTGCTGCAAGCGGCCCGCCCCGGTGCCCTCCGCCTCCTCGCCGGCCGCGGCCTGATGCAGGAGGCGTCCCGCATCGGCCGTCCGCTGGGCGTGGTCTGCGCGGTGGCCTCCGGCGCGTACACGATGGCCGCGCTGTACGACCCGGCCGACCCGTCCTTCGGCCCGCTCACCACCCTCGGCGCCGTGGTCGTCGCGGGCTGCACCGTCGCCACGCTGCTGACGGCGGCCGTGGAGGCGCGGCAGTCCCGCGCCGACACCACCGCCGCCCTCCTGCGCCTCGGCGCCCCGGCCAGGACGCTGCGCAGCGCCGCCGCCCTGCGCACCGGCGCCCTCCTGACCCTGTTCGTCCCGCTCACCCTCGTCGTGGCCGAACTGGCGGCACTCCCCCTGACCCGGTGAGCCCCCGCGGTGATCCCGCCAGGGCCCCCTGAGATCCCGTTCGAAAAGATCTCCCGCCCACCGATGAGTTCCGCTCGACCCCCGGGTCTACCCCACCGAACAGCACACACCGGCGCACACCAGCACCACGAACCCCTCGGAGAGACCCGATGACCAGCACGGCCTACCAGCAGATGATCTTCGTGAACCTGCCCGTGAACGACCTCGACGCCTCGAAGAAGTTCTTCACGGAGCTCGGCTACACGATCAACCCGCAGTTCAGCGACGACAACGCGACCTCCGTGGTGATCAGCGACACGATCGTCGCGATGCTCCTCATCAAGCCGTTCTACTCGACCTTCACCAAGAAGGAGATCGCGGACGCCACGACGACCAGCGAGGTCCTGGTCGCCCTCAGCGCCGAGAGCCGCGAGAAGGTCGACGAGCTGGTCGACAAGGCGCTCACGCTGGGCGGCACGCCCAGCGGCGAGACCCAGGACATGGGCTTCATGTACGGCCGCTCCTTCGACGACCTCGACGGCCACACCTGGGAGATCATCTGGATGGACCCGGCTACCATCGCAGGCTGATCAGGACTCCGGACCGGCTCACCGCACGGCGGTGCCTGGCATGGGCGGATGCATCCGACGACACCCGCCCAGCGGTTCGACGGTTCCCACGACCGTGAGATCGAGTCCCTCGCCGAGTTCGACGAGGTGGTCCGCGACCACGGCACCCTCACCCTCACCCACTCTCGGCTTCTCCCCCACGCTCGGCTTCGCTCGCGCGGGGAGGTGCCCCCATCGACGGCCAGCTGGCCCGCTTCGACGGCCAGCTGGCCCGCTGCACCGCAGGCGTGGTGTTCCTGCCGGGCGCCGCCGGAACCGTCCAGGAGATCTTCGACAACGCGACGCCCAACTCCTACGAGTCGCGGGGCGAGCCGACCCCGATGGTCCTCGTGGACCGCGAGCACTGGACGCAACGCCTCCCCGCCTGGCCGCTCTTGCGGTCACTCGCCCGGGAGCGGTCACTGGAGTCCCGTATCGCCCTCGTTGACCGGATCGAGGAGGCACCGGACGCGTTGAAACGTCTCGGTGCTTAATAAGCGGGCAAAGCCAACCGGTCAGAAGCGTCCCCGCATTGACACTGCTTATGGAACGCTTATAGACCTGTGAGTCTGCTGGGGATGGTGACGCACCCGCTCACCGGGGACGCCATCCTCCCCTCCACCCCCCGCAGTTGCGCTTCCCGTAAAGGACAAACGTGTCCCTTTCCCGCCGTACCGCCGCTCGTTCGGTGCGCATGCTCGGCGTCACCGCCGCTTCCGCCGCCCTCGCGTTCAGCGCCGCCGGCACCGCGCTGGCCTGCGATATCAGTGATTTCTCCGCCTCCGCCGCCTGTGACGGCGCGAAGGGCCTCATCACCGTCACCGACAAGGACCGCTCGCACACCGCGGCCGAGGTCACGGTCTTCCTCGAGAACAACGGCGCCGACCTCCGGCAGGTCGGCGAGGCCCAGACCGTCAAGGGCTCGAAGAAGGGCGTCACCATCTCCTTCGCCGAGGACTGGGAGCCGGGCGCGATCTACCGGATCCACGTCAAGGCCACGGTGGGCAAGAAGACCGTCGACGAGGACATCAGCCCGAACCTGACCACCCCGTCCAAGGCCTGCACGGCCGACGACACCACCACCCCGTCCGGCACACCGTCGAACACGCCGTCCGGCACCCCCTCCTCGACCCCGTCGGACACCGCTCCGCCGCCGGCCGACACCGCCGCCCCGAGCCCGTCCGTCTCGGACTCGGGCACGGAGTCGGCGAGCGCCAGCGCCGCGCCCGTGCCCTCCGCGAGCAACGCCCCCTCGGCCGCGGCCCAGGAGTCCAACCTCGCCGAGACCGGCGCCAACTCCAACACCGGCCTGATCGTCGGCATCGCGGGCGCCCTGGTCGTCGTAGGCGGTGGCGCGGTGTTCTTCGGCATACGTCGCCGTGGATCCAGCAACCGCTGACCGGCAGAACGAAACGTACGCACGTGTGGCCCGTCCCCTGGAGAGCATCCACAGGGGCGGGCCACACGCACGTCCCGTGCAGGGCGTCGTTCCCGTAAGGGGCGGTCGGTCAGTCCAGTACGACGATTTCGGCCGCGTCGAAGGACACCCCGACCGTGTCCCCGACCTCCGGCGCGTCCCGCAGCGTGCACGCCGCCTCGAGCCTCGGTGCGCCCTCCGGCTGGAGGTGCACGGCGACATGGGTGCCCCGGAAGGTGCGGGCGGCGACCGTGCAGCGCAGGCCCTCCTCCGCGCCCACCAGGCGCACACCGGCGGGCCGGACGAGCAGTGTGCGCGCCCCCTGCCCGGACCCGGCCGGCACCGGCACCTTGCCCCACGGCGTGACCGCGACCTCCCCGGTGACGGTCGCCTCGACCACGTTGTCGAAGCCGAGGAAGCGGGCCACGAACGCGTCCGCCGGCCGCTGCCACACCTCAAGTGGCGTACCGGACTGGGCGATCCGCCCGTCCCGCATCACCACGACCCGGTCGGCGAGCGCGAACGCCTCGCCCTGGTCGTGCGTGACCGCGAGGACGGTGGTCCCCAACCGGCCGAAGAGTTCCCGGAGTTCGACGACCAGCCGCTCCCGCAGCGACCGGTCGAGCTGGCCGAGCGGCTCGTCCAGCATCAGCAGCCGGGGCCGGGGCGCCAGCGCCCGGGCCAGCGCCACCCGCTGCTGCTCCCCGCCGGAGAGCGCGGCCACGGCCCGGCGAGCGGCGCCGGGCAGCCCGACGAGGTCGAGCAACTCCCGTACCCGCGCCGCCTGTTCCTGTGCGGAGGCAGCCCGCATCCGCAGCCCGAAGGCCACGTTGCCGCCCACGTCCCGCTGCGGGAAGAGCTGATGGTCCTGGAACATCAGCCCGAGCTCCCGCTTGTGCGCGGGCACACCCGTCTGGTCGCGCCCGTCGAGCAACACCCGCCCGGAGTCCAGGGGTTGCAGTCCGGCGACCGCCCGCAGCAGCGTCGACTTGCCACTGCCGCTGGGCCCGAGCACACACACCACCTCGTGCTCGGCGACGGCCAGATCGACGGCGTCGAGCACGGCCCGCCCACCGAACCGCACGGTCGCGCCCGCCAGTTCCAGCAGCATCTAGAACTCCCCCGTCCGGTCGGTCCGCAGCCGCTCCAGCACCAGCAGGGCCACCGCGCACACCACCATCAGAATCGTCGAAAGGGCCATCGCCTGGCCGTAGTTGAGCTCACCGGCCCGCCCGAGCAGTCGCGCCACTGCGACCGGCAGCGTCGGGTTGTCGGGCCGCGCGATGAACACGGTCGCCCCGAACTCCCCCAGCGACACCGCGAACGCGAACCCGGCCGCGACCAGCAGCGCCCGCCGCACCATCGGCAGGTCCACCTCCCGCCACACCCGCCACGGTGACGCCCCGAGCACCGCCGCCGCCTCGCGCAGCCGCTGGTCGACCGCCCGCAGCACCGGCAGCATGGTCCGTACGACGAAGGGAACCCCGACCAGCGCCTGGGCGAGGGGAACGAGGATCCACGTACCGCGCAGGTTCAGCGGAGGCTCGTCCAGCGCGATCAGGAACCCGAAGCCGACGGTCACGGCGGAGACGCCGAGCGGCAGCATCAGCAGTGCGTCGAAGCCACGGACCAGCGCCCCGGCGTCCCGGCGGGTGAGGGCGGCCGCGGCGAGCCCGCCGACGAGCACGGCGATCGCGGTCGCGACGACCGCGTACTGCAGCGAGTTGCCGATCGCCTCTATCGGCGGGACGAGGAAGATGTTGCCGTCGTCGCTGGTCAGCGCCCGGTAGTAGGCGAAGTCGGGTGCGTCGAGGGACCGCTGCACCAGCACCGCGAGCGGCAGCACCAGCAGCACGGCGATGCTCGCGAGCACCCCGGCGAGCAGCGCCCACTGCCCGGCCCCGCGCGGCCGCCGCGCCGTCACGGAGGCGTCCACCAGCCGCAGCGCGGTCTCCCGCCGCCGTACGGCCCGGGCGTGCACGGCGAGGATCGCGCCGACGGCCGCGAACTGGACGATCGTGAGGACGGCGGCCGTGGACAGGTCGAAGATCTCGGAGGTCTGCCGGTAGATCTCCACTTCGAGGGTGGAGAAGGTGGGGCCGCCGAGGATCTGCACCACACCGAAGGAGGTGAAGGTGAAGAGGAACACCATCAGCGCGGCGGCGGCCACGGCGGGCCCGAGCGCCGGCAGCGTGACCGAGCGCCAGGCCCGCAGCCGGGACGCGCCCAGCATCCGCGCCGCCTCCTCCTGCCGCGGGTCGAGCTGCGACCACAGCCCGCCCACGGTCCGTACGACGACCGCGTAGTTGAAGAAGACGTGCGCGAGCAGGATCGCCCACACGGTGGTGTCCAGCCGTACGCCCCACAGCTCGTCGAGCAGTCCGCCACGCCCGACGAGCGCCAGGAACGCCGTACCGACGACGACAGTCGGCAGCACGAACGGGACGGTGACGACGGCGCGCAGCACCTGCTTGCCCGGGAAGTCGAGCCGCGCGAACACGTACGCGCCGGGCAGCGCGACCAGGAGCGTGAGCGCGGTGGACGCGAACGCCTGCCAGGTGGTGAACCACAGCACGTGCCGGATGTCGGACTGCCCGAGCACGTCCCACAGCCGCCCGAACTGCCAGCCGCCGTCCGTCCGCAGTCCACGGGCGACGATCGCGGCGACCGGGTAGGCGAAGAACACCGCGAAGAACGCGACGGGCACGACCAGCAGACCGAGCCGAGCCGCCGCACTCCCCTTGGCACCCTTCTCGGGGGCTACTTCAGTACGAGCGAGGTCCATGACTTGACCCAGTCGTCACGGTTGTCGGCGATCTTCGCGGGGTCCATGGTCTCGGGATCCTTGGCGGCGGGCCCGTACGCCGTGAACTCGGCGGGCACGGCCGCGCCCTTCACCACCGGGTACACGAACATGTTGAGCGGCATGTCCTCCTGGAACTTCTTGGTGATCAGGAAGTCGATGAGCGCCTTGCCGCCCTTGCCGTTGGCCGCGTTGCTCAGCAGCCCCGCGAACTCGACCTGCCGGAAGCAGGTGCCGGTCGCGACCCCGGTCGGGGCGGTGGCCGGCTTCGGGTCGCCGTAGATCACCTCGGCGGGCGGCGAGGAGGCGTACGACACGACGAGCGGCCGGTCCGCCTTGGCCTTCTTGCCCCCGGCGGACCCCGAGAACTCCTCGTTGTAGGCCTGCTCCCAGCCGTCGACGACCTTCACGCCGTTCGCCTTGAGCTTCTTCCAGTAGCCCTGCCAGCCTCCCCCACTCTCGGCTTCGCTCGAGCGGGAGGTGCCCCCATCGCCGTACTTGGCGGCGGTGCCGAGCAGGAAACCGAGACCGGGCGAGGAGGTGGAGGCGTTCTCGGTGACGAGGAGGTTCTTGTACTCGGGCTTGACGAGGTCGTCGAAGGAGGCGGGCGGGGTCAGCTTGTGCGCGCTGAAGTACGCCTTGTCGTAGTTGACGCAGATGTCGCCGGAGTCGATGGGCGTGACCCGGTGCTTGCTCTGGTCGACCCGGTACTGCGGCAGGATCAGATCGGCGCCCTTCGCCTCGTACGGCTGGAAGAGCCCGTTGTCGAGCGCCCGGGAGAGCAGGGTGTTGTCGACGCCGAAGAAGACGTCGCCCTGCGGGTTGTCCTTGGTGAGGATGGCCTTGTTGACGGCCTGGCCGGCGTCGCCGTCCTTGAGGACCTTCACCTGGTAGCCGGACTGCTTCTCGAAGTCGGCGAGCACGCTCTTGGAGACGGCCCACGAGTCGTGGCTGACCAGGGTGACGGTCTTGGACTCCGCCGCCGCCTCCTTGCCGTCCGTCGAACCGCACGCGGACAGCGTGACCAGACCGAGCCCGACGGCTCCGGCCACGGCCGCGATGGTCTTGTTGTGCACTTGGTTTTCCTCCTGGGTCGACCAGGAAGAGACGCTGCCCTGCCCGGCGTCCGTCCGCACGGGACGGACGCCGGGCAGGGCGCAACAGCTCGAGTGATGACCGAACTTCCTACCCAGAATGACCTGGGCGAGGTTCAGAGGGTCTGCGGGCCTGGATGCCGCACTCTCAGCGCTGTGGCGCTCCCCTGTCGGAATATGAAGATGTGTGTACGTGTGTACGGTTCTCAGACTACCGCTCGGTGGCGGCGAGCTGACCGCACGCCCCGTCGATCTCCTGACCACGGGTGTCGCGGACGGTGACGGGGACCCCGTGCGCGGCGATCGCCTCGACGAACGCCTTCTCGTCCTCGGGCCGGGAGGCCGTCCACTTCGAGCCCGGGGTCGGGTTGAGCGGGATGAGGTTGACGTGCACGGGCTTGCCGCGGAGCAGTCGCCCGAGCCGGTCGCCACGCCAGGCCTGGTCGTTGATGTCCCGGATCAGGGCGTACTCGATGGACAGCCGGCGCCCGGACCGCTCGGTGTACGCGAACCCGGCGTCCAGCACCTCGCGCACCTTCCACCGCGTGTTCACGGGGACGAGGGTGTCGCGCAGCTCGTCGTCGGGGGCGTGCAGGGAGATCGCGAGCCGGCACTTGAAGCCCTCGTCGGTGAACCGGTGGATGGCGGGCACGAGCCCCACCGTCGACACCGTGATGCCCCGCTGCGAGAGGCCGACCCCGTCCGGCGCCGGGTCGGTGAGCGCGCGAATCGCACCCACGACGCGCTTGTAGTTGGCGAGCGGCTCGCCCATCCCCATGAAGACGATGTTGGACAGCCGCGCGGGCCCGCCGGGCACGTCCCCGTCCCGCAGCGCCCGCATCCCGTCGACGATCTGGTGCACGATCTCGGCGGTCGAGAGATTCCGGTCCAGCCCCGCCTGCCCGGTCGCGCAGAACGGGCAGTTCATCCCGCATCCGGCCTGCGAGCTGATGCACATCGTCACCCGGTCCGGGTAGCGCATCAGCACCGACTCCACGAGCGTGCCGTCGAACAGCCGCCACAGCGTCTTGCGGGTGGTTCCCTCGTCCGTCGACAGATGCCGTACGACCGACATCAGGTCCGGCAGCAACGCCTCGCGCAGCTTCTCGCGCGCACCGGCGGGAATGTCCGTCCACTCGGCCGGGTCGTGCGCGTAGCGAGCGAAGTAGTGCTGCGAGAGCTGCTTCGCACGGAACGGCTTCTCCCCGATCTCCGCCACGACCTCCTTCCGCTCGGCGGGCGAGAGGTCGGCGAGGTGCCGCGGCGGCTTCTGGGCTCCGCGGGGGGCGACAAAGGTGAGTTCTCCGGGCTTAGGCATAGCTTCACCAGTGTCGCAGATCCACTCCGATGCCCCGGCCGCCTCAGAACAGCCCGCCGATCACCGCGAAAACCCAGGTGCCGTAGGCCTTCGTGCGATGCCAGCCGCCGCAGTACAGGCGAGGCTTGCGCCTGCCGTCCTGCGTCAGCAGTGCTGCGCACCAGCGGCACGGCAGATCGCCGTAGTACGTGCCGTCGTCCCCCAAGCGTGCCTGCCCCATGAGACGGGACCCTACCGCCGACAGGCCTACGCGGCCCGGTGCTCCAGCCGGTCCTTCAGCAGTCGTTCGTTGTGCGGCAGCTCCTTGCGGACCTGGGGGCGGACGACGAGGGGCAGGAGGACCTTGCCGATGCCGTGGCCCTCGAAGTCGAGGTCCATGGTCACGCGGGAGCGGCGGCCGTCGTCGAGCGGGGTGATCTCGCCGCGGAAGTGGCCGCGGATGGGACCGTCGACGCCCTCCATGGCCCAGGCGTGCGGTGGGTCGAACTCGGTGTACTTCATGGTCATCGGCATGTCCCGGCGGCGGCCGACGTGCCGGGTGATCCGCAGCCGGGAGCCGACGCCGGTCGGCCCGGGGTCGAGCGGCTCCGCCGAGACCGCGCTCTGCTGCCATTCCGGCAGGTGGGAGGGGTCGATGACATACGCCCAGACGTCCTCGGGGCTGCGGTCGACGTCGATCGTTTCACGGAAGTCGGACATGAAAGCCCGCCCCCTTCCAGGGGTCCCCCCGAATGGATTTCCCCGCTCTTTCACCATACGGCGACTTCACCGAACGGCGACGGGCCCCCGCCCTGGAAGGACGGGGGCCGTCGCGCAGCGCGTGTACGAGCAGGTCAGCCGGAACCCACGAACAGGACGAGCAGCAGCCACACCACGGGAGCCGTCGGCAGCAGGGAGTCCAGCCGGTCCATGATGCCGCCGTGGCCCGGGAGCAGCGTGCCCATGTCCTTGATGCCCAGGTCCCGCTTGATCATGGACTCGCCCAGGTCGCCGAGCGTGGCGCTGGCCGCGACGGCGAGGCCCAGCAGCAGGCCCTGCCACCAGGTGCCGTCGTCGATCACGAACTCCATCAGCAGCGCACCGGCGACCATGGCGAACGCCACCGCGCCCAGCAGGCCCTCGCGGGTCTTGCCGGGACTGATGCGCGGGGCGAGCTTGGTCCGGCCGAAGCGCCAGCCGACGGCGTACGCGCCCGTGTCGCTGACGACCGTCAGCAGCAGGAACGTCATGACGCGCAACGCCCCGTCGTCGGCGGTGAGCATCAGGGCGACGAACGTGGCCAGGAACGGGACGTAGAAGGCGGCGAAGACACCGGCCGTGACGTCCTTGAGGTAGCCCTCGGGCGGTTCCGTCATCCGCCAGACCAGCACCGCCAGCGCGGTGAGGGCCATCGCGACCCAGGCGCCCTCGGGACCCCGGACGTATCCGGCGACGACCATCGCCGCACCGCCGACCGCGAGCGGCACGAGCGGCGCCTTGATGCCCTTGCGCTCCTGGAGCCTGCTGGTCAGTTCCCACAGACCCACCACGACGGCGACCGCTATCACGCCGATGAACACGGCCTTGACGACGAACAGCGACGCCACGATCACCGCACCGAGCCCGACCCCGACCCCTATGGCCGCGCCCAGGTCTCGGCCCGCACTCTTCTTCTGCGGTGCGGGCGCCGGGTGAGAGGCGTCGGGCATGGGCTCCGGATTCTGCGGCACTGCCGCAGCGGGCTGTGCCGACGGGGTGTCGTCACCGTAGGCGGCGCCGGCGTGGGCGGCGCCGCCGTAGGTCTCGTCTGGGAACAAGGGACCGCCCAGCCGAGCGGCCCCCCGGTCGTCATCCTGGTCACCGCCGTGTGCGGGTACGTCGGGGACGATGGGCATGGGGCGAGTCTGCTGCGCCTCAGGCGCATCGTACGCGGGACCCGCCGGGGCGGCTCCCTGTACGGGCCCCTGGTCGACGGGCCCCCAGTACCCGGCCCGCGACCCGGCGTGTGGCGGTGAGCCCCAGGAAGAGTCGTTCATCAGACCTCGAGCAGCTCCGCTTCCTTGTGCTTCAGGAGCTCGTCCACCTGGGCGACGTACTTCGCGGTGGTGTCGTCGAGCTCCTTCTCCGCACGACGGCCCTCGTCCTCGCCGACCTCGCCGTCCTTGACGAGCTTGTCGATCGTCTCCTTGGCCTTGCGGCGGATGGACCGGATCGAGATCTTGGAGTCCTCGGCCTTGGTCTTGGCGACCTTGATGTACTCCTTGCGGCGGTCCTGGGTCAGCTCCGGGAACGTCACGCGGATGATGTTGCCGTCGTTGCTCGGGTTGACGCCCAGGTCCGAGTCCCGGATCGCCTGCTCGATGTTGCGCAGCGCGCTCTTGTCGAACGGCGTCACGACCGCCATGCGCGGCTCCGGCACGGAGAACGAAGCCAGCTGGTTGATCGGCGTCAGCGCGCCGTAGTAGTCGGCCACGATCTTGTTGAACATCGCCGGGTGCGCACGACCGGTGCGGATCGCGGCGAAGTCCTCCTTGGCGACCACGACCGCCTTCTCCATCTTCTCCTCGGCCTCGAGGAGGGTCTCTTCGATCACCACTTGCTCCTGCGTGTCTTGAGTAGGCCCGGCTGCGGTTCCCTGTCGGTGGCGGCGGCCGGCTGCGTCGCGTCTTCTTCCTGCACGGTTCCCGACCGGCAGGACATTGTCCATCCCCCGACCAGGGTCCGTCCCCCGGTCAGGTGTTGTCGTACGAAACCGGGGTTCTACCGGTGATGAACCGGGGGTTGGCCGGTCAGGACCGGCTGCCCTGCTCACCCACAAGCGTGCCGATCTTCTCACCCTTGACGGCGCGAGCGATATTGCCCTCGGCCAGGAGCTCGAAGACGAGGATCGGCAGTTTGTTGTCGCGGCACAGCGTGACGGCGGTGGCGTCGGCGACCTTCAGCTCGCGCGTGATGACCTCGCCGTAGCTGAGGGCGTCGTACTTGACGGCCGTCGGGTTGGTCTTCGGGTCGGAGTCGTAGACGCCGTCCACGCCGTTCTTGCCCATCAGCAGCGCCTCGGCGTCGATCTCCAGGGCGCGCTGGGCGGCGGTGGTGTCGGTGGAGAAGTACGGCATGCCCATGCCGGCGCCGAAGATGACGACGCGGCCCTTCTCCAGGTGGCGCACGGCGCGCAGCGGGATGTACGGCTCGGCGACCTGGCCCATGGTGATGGCGGTCTGCACCCGGCTGTCGATGCCCTCCTTCTCCAGGAAGTCCTGGAGGGCGAGGCAGTTCATGACCGTGCCGAGCATGCCCATGTAGTCCGAGCGGGCCCGGTCCATGCCGCGCACCTGCAACTCGGCGCCGCGGAAGAAGTTGCCGCCGCCGATGACGACCGCGATCTCGGCGCCGTCCCGGACGACGGCGGCGATCTCACGGGCGATCTTGTGCACCACGTTGGGGTCGACGCCCAGGCCGCCGCCACCGGCGAAGGCCTCTCCGGACAGCTTCAGCAGAAACCGGCCGCTCACCTTGCCGTCGTCGCTCTTCTGGTCCTTGGTGGTCATGGCGTTCTCCTCATGGTGCACATACGAGAAGGCCATTGCCGGTGGGGTGTCGAACGCATCCCATGCGCGGCAATGGCCTCCTCGTCAGATCTGCTGTCGTCCGTCACCCGCGTGACGGCGTACCCGGACGACTGCTACCGACCCTATCGGGACCGGGCGTCCGTCGCGGTACGGACTCAGATGCCGACCTTGATGCGCGAGAAGCGCTTCAGGGTGACACCGGCCTCGTCCAGAACCTTCTGGACGGACTTCTTGTTGTCGAGCGCGTACGGCTGACCGAGCAGCGTGGCGTCCTTGAAGAAGCCGTTGAGGCGACCCTCGACGATCTTCGGCAGGGCGGCCTCGGGCTTGCCCTCGGCGCGGGTGGTCTCCTCGGCGACGCGGCGCTCGGACTCGACGACGTCGGCCGGCACGTCCTCCTTGGAGAGGTACTTCGGCGCGAAGGCGGCGATGTGCTGGGCGATGCCCTTGGCGACGGCAGCGGCCTCGTCGGTCTGCTTGTCCAGCTCCACGAGGACACCGATCTGCGGCGGCAGGTCGGGCATCGTGCGGTGCATGTACGCGGTCACGAAGCCGTCGGTGAACTGCGCGAAGCGGTCCAGCACGATCTTCTCGCCGAGGTTGGCGTTGGCCTCGTCCACGAACGCCTGGACGGTCTTGCCGGGCTCGATCTCGGAGGCGAGGAGCGCCTCGATGTCGGCCGGGGAGGACTTGGCGACGTGCTCGGCGATCGTGTTGGCGACGGCCTGGAACTTGTCACCCTTGGCGACGAAGTCCGTCTCGCACTTCAGCTCGACGATGACACCGGAGGAGTTGTCGTCGGCGATGATCGAGACGACAGCGCCGTTCTCGGCGGAGCGGCCCTCGCGCTTGGCGACGCCCTTCTGGCCCTTGATCCGGAGCGCCTCGACGGCCTTCTCGACGTTGCCCTCGGCCTCGTCCAGCGCCTTCTTGCAGTCCATCATGCCGGCGCCGGTGAGCTCACGGAGCTTCTTGACGTCGGCGGCGGTGTAGTTCGCCATGATCTGTGAATCTCTCTCGGAGTTCGAAGTCTCGAAGATCTACGAAGATCTGGGGGCTGTGGGTGAACGGCGGGCGGCGTACTCGACGCCTCCCGCCGTCACTTCGTCCCTACGGCCGTACGGTCGCCGAGGCGTCCGCACGGCCCACGGCCTGACTCAGGCCTGCTCGCCCTCGGCGGCCGGAGCGGCCTCGGCGACGGGGGCTTCCTCGGCGGCGGGAGCCTCAGCAGCGGGGGCTTCCTCGGCGGCGGGGGCTTCCTCGGCGGCGGGGGCTTCCTCGGCCGGAGCCTCGACAGCGGCGGCCTCGGCGTCGGCCGGCTTCTCAGCGGCCTCGACGGTCTCGGCGGCCTCGCCGGAGTCCGCCTTCTTCTCGCCCTCGAGCAGGTCGCGCTCCCACTCGGCGAGCGGCTCGGCGGCGGCCTTCTCGCCCTTGTCACCGGTGGCGACGCGGGAACGGGAGATGAGGCCCTCCGCGACGGCGTCGGCGATCACGCGGGTGAGCAGGGTGACGGAGCGGATCGCGTCGTCGTTGCCCGGGATCTTGTAGTCGACCTCGTCGGGGTCGCAGTTGGTGTCGAGGATGGCGACGACCGGGATGTTGAGCTTCCGGGCCTCACCGACCGCGATGTGCTCCTTCTTGGTGTCCACGATCCAGACGGCGCTGGGCACCTTGGACATCTCGCGGATACCACCGAGGGTCTTCTCCAGCTTGGCCTTCTCGCGGGAGAGGACCAGGAGCTCCTTCTTCGTCAGACCCGAGGCGGCGACGTCCTCGAAGTCGATGAGCTCGAGCTCCTTGAGGCGCTGCAGACGCTTGTAGACGGTGGAGAAGTTGGTGAGCATGCCGCCCAGCCAGCGCTGGTTGACGTAGGGCATGCCGACGCGGGTGGCCTGCTCGGCGATGGCCTCCTGCGCCTGCTTCTTCGTGCCGACGAACATGACCGTGCCGCCGTGGGCGACGGTCTCCTTGACGAACTCGAAGGCGCGGTCGATGTACGACAGCGACTGGAGCAGGTCGATGATGTAGATGCCGTTGCGCTCGGTGAAGATGAAGCGCTTCATCTTCGGGTTCCAGCGACGGGTCTGGTGACCGAAGTGGACGCCGCTTTCCAGCAGCTCCCGCATCGTGACGACGGCCATGGCCGTTCTCCTCGGGTTCTCGGTTGTACCGCGGGAACCGGACGGCTCCCGCGCCTGACGCCCACTGTGCGCCGAGCCACGAAGGACCGAGGGGCGCGGATACCGGGAGACCGACCGTGGCCGGACCCCGATACCGGGGCGTGCGAAGTCGACCCGGTGACCCGGATCGCCAGAAGAAGTGTACGGGACCCGCGAGGCACCGGGTGACGCCGCTGTCCACAACCGGTGAGTTGTCCACAGGCCCCGGCGGTGATCGGCGAGGCGCGGAACGGTCTTCCCATGTATGCGAAGTATGCGAAGCGATACCTGCACGCGCAGCGCCGCCTCGGCGGCCTGGCGCTGCTCCTGTCGATCACGCTGATCACATTGATCACGCTGACCGCGATCCTGACGTCCGTGGCGTGGGCGGACCCGCAGGCCCCACCGCGCGCCCTCACGCCCCCTCCGTCTCCCTCTTCGTCCGTCTCTCCCGTCCCGGCGATCGGCCGGGCGTGGCCGGTGGGCACGCGTCCGGCGGTGGTCCGCGGCTGGGAACCGCCGGCGACGGCGTACGCCCGCGGCCACCGGGGCGTCGACCTGGCGGCGCCGCCGGGCGCCCCGGTCCGGTCGGTGGCGGCCGGCCGCGTGTCCTTCGCGGGCCGGGTGGCGGGCAGGGGCGTCGTGTCGGTGGAACTGACGGCGACGGGCCTGCCACCCCTGCGGACGACCTACGAGCCGGTACGGGCGTCGGTGCGCAAGGGCGACGAGGTGGCCCCGGGCCAGATCGTCGGCACGGTGGAAGGGATGGGCGGGCACTGCGCGGGGACCTGTGTGCACTGGGGGCTGCTGAGAGGCGAGGCCTACCTGGACCCGCTGTCGCTGCTGCCCCCGTGGCTCCTGCGGAGGGGCCCGTCCCGACTGCTGCCGGTGCTCGGCGTGCCTCTGCCCCTGCCCGTGTCCCTGCCCTGACTCAGCCGCGGACTCCCCGCAGCACCATCCCCACCGCCGCGTCCGTGATCGCCGAAGGGTCCTCCGCCGCTCCCAGCTCGATCCGCCGTACCGCCGCGTCCACGACGCCCTGCAACAGCATCGCCGCGAGCCGGGGCTCGGTGTGTCCCAGCTCCGCCAGCGCCTCCCCGATCATCGTCACGAGCCCGCCGTGCGCCGCCCGGATCTTCTCCCGGGCGCCCGCGTCCAGCTCGCTCGCCGAGATCGCCACGACGGCCCGGTGCCGGCGGTCGCCCACCAACGCGAGCTGCCGCCGCACATACGCCTCGACCTTGGCCTCCGCCCCGTCGGCGGCGGCCATGGCCGTCTCGACCTCCGCCGCCCAGACGGGAAAGTCGACCTCGCACAGTTCCTCGACCACGGCGGCCCGCGACCTGAAGTACTCGTACACGGACGAGCGCGCGAGGCCCGTCCGCTCGGCGAGGGCCGGGAAGGTCAACGCCTCCGTACCGCCCTCGGACAACAGGGAGCGTGCCGCGTCCAGCAGGGCGGCACGCTGCATCGACCGGTGCTCGGCCACGGAGGCCGCTCGAATCCTTGGCACGTCAACCACTCTACGGACGCGCCAGCCCCAGTGGGAGGGACCGGCCCCTATCCGTGCCCCGTCCCGCCCTCATCGGGCCCACATCCGGCCCGCATCCGGCCGGTCAGCGGCCGAAGCTCGCGAGTTTCGCGCGCAACTGGAGCACGGACTTGGTGTGGATCTGACTGACCCTGCTCTCGGTCACGCCCAGCACGTTCCCGATCTCGGCGAGCGTCAGGCCCTCGTAGTAGTACAGCGTGACGACCGTCTTCTCCCGGTCGGGCAGCGTGTTGATCGCCCGCGCGAGGAACCGCCTGAGCTCCCGGTCCTCGGCCACCTCCACGGGGTTGTCCGCGGCGGTGTCCTCGAGGGTGTCCATCAGGCTCAGCCGGTCGCCGCCCTCACCCCCGACGTGCAGCAGCTCCTCCAGCGCCACCACGTTGGCCAGCGACAACTGGCTGAACACGGCGTGCAGTTCGTCCACCGCGATGCCCAGTTCGGCGGCCACCTCGCACTCCGACGGCGTCCGCCGCAACCGCGCCTCCAGCGTGGCGTAGGCCCGCTCGACGTTGCGCGCCTTCTGCCGCACCGACCGCGGGATCCAGTCCAGCGCCCGCAGTTCGTCGATCATCGCGCCCCGGATCCGGGTGATCGCGTACGTCTCGAACTTGATCTCCCGGTCGATGTCGAACTTCTCGATCGCGTCGATCAGCCCGAAGACCCCGGAGGACACGAAGTCGGCCTGCTCCACGTTGGGCGGCAGACCGACGCTCACCCGTCCCGCCACGTACTTCACCAGCGGCGAGTAGTGCAGGATCAGCTGCTCCCGCAGCCGCTCGTCCCCCGTCGCCTTGTACGACCGCCACAGCTCGTCGAGCGTCGAGGGAGCGGGCGGCCGCACGCTGCCACCGTCGCGGGCGGCTGGGGGGATCGCCGCCCGGTCGGACCCGGAGGTGTGCTGGGGCATTCGTCGCCTTGTGCCGTTCTGCCGTGAAGTGTGCGAGGTGGGTACCGCGTGGTGCAGAGGTGCCGGTCTGTGCCGGAATCCTCGTGAGCGTAGCGTGACTGGAGTGTCGCGGTGCGCGAAGGGCGTGGCGGGGCGGGTACGCAGATACGTTCCGCTGGACGCACTCCAGGGTCACACCAGTCGCTGTGGGTGATCACCGGGATGGGTCAACTGCCGGGATTCCCAAGGCTTTCGGCGTTCCCCCGGACGGCCGAACACCCTGGGTCAACACGGGCGCCGGCCTTCTCGAACGGAGACCATCGCCTGGCGTGTCAACTTCCAGCCGTCGCCGTGTCGTTCGACGTAGCCGAGCGCTCTGAGTTCGTACAGTCTCGCGATCGCGTCGTCCGGTGTGGTGCGGGCCTCGCGGGCGATCTCGTCGACCGCCGCGGGTCTGCGGGCGGGGAGCGCGGCCAGGACGCGCCGGGCGGCCGGCTCCAGCAGGTCGCGCGGCAGCACCGGCCCGCGCCGGTCCGGGGCCAGCTCGCCCATGTCACCGACCAGTTCGACGACCTCCGCGGCGTCGGTGACCAGCACGGCTTCGCCCCGCAGCAGCTCGTGCACGCCTGCGGAGAGGCCACTGGTCGCCGGCCCCGGCACCCCCATCGTGTGCCGCCCCAACCGCTGCGCCGCCCGCGCGGTGACCAGCGAGCCGCTGCGGTACGCCGCCTCGACGACGACCGTGCCCCGGGTGAGGGCGGCGATCACCCGGTTCCGCAGGATGAACCGGCTCGGCGTCGGATGGTCGCCGGGCGGCAACTCCCCGACCACCAGGCCCTGTTCCGCGATCCGGTTGATCAACTGGGTGTGGCCTCGCGGGTAGGGCTGGTCGACTCCGCAGGCGAGGACGGCGACGGTGGCGCCGCCCGTGCCGAGGGCGCCCCGGTGGGCGGCCCCGTCGATGCCGTAGGCCCCGCCGGAGACGACCACCCACCCGCGTTCGGCGAGGCCGCAGGCGAGCGTGGTGGCCATGTGGGCGCCGTACTGGGTGCAGGCGCGGGCGCCGACGACCGCGACCGACCGCAGCGCCCACATCCGCAGACTGGGCCGCCCCCGCACCCAGAGTCCCAGCGGCCGGGCGTCCCCGAGCTCGTCCAGCGGGCCCGGCCACTCGGTGTCCCCCGGGCACACGAACCGCACCCCGGCCTCCTCCGCGACGGCCAGGTCCCGTTCCGGCTCGGCCCGCCCGGCGCGCGCCCGCAACCCGGCCCACCGCCGCGCGGTCACCCCGGGCAACATCTCGCCGTCACCCCGCAACCGCCGCACCACCTCCAGGACGCCCCGCTCCCGCACCCAATACCCGCCCACCTCGTCGCCGGGCTCGATGACCCGCCCGAGAAAGACCCGGGCGAGCCGCTCGTCGGCCGGGTCGCCGCCGCCGTTCACGTCCGGGCCCCGATGGCCATCGGCACCCCGTGCGGCACCCCCGTGCGCAGTTGCAGGGCCAGGGTCACGTCCCTGACGTCGGGCCGGTCGTGACCGGCCAGGTCGGCGACGGTCCAGGCGACGCGCAGCACCCGATCGAGCCCCCGGGCGGTCAGCATCCCTCGCTCGAGGTTCCGCTCCGCCTCGTCCATGGCGCCGATCGCGGCATGCCAGCGGTTGCGCAGCTCACGGCCGGGGATCTCGCTGTTGGTCCGCCACCCGGTGCCCGCCAGCCGGGCCGCCGCGCGTTCCCGGGCGTCCCGGACCCGGTCGGCGACGGTCGCCGTGGAGTCGCCCCCGGGACCGCGGTGCGCCAGCTCGGCCCGGCCGACCGGATCGACCACGACCCGCAGGTCGACCCGGTCGAGCAGCGGGCCGGAGAGCCGCGCCTGATAGCGGCGGACCACCGAGGTCGGACACTCGCAGGCGGCGTCCCGCTGCGAGAACCGGCCGCAGGGGCACGGGTTGGCCGCCAGCACCATCAGGAACCGCGCCGGGAACCGCACCACCCCCGCACTGCGCGCGATCACCACGTGCCCCGCTTCCAGCGGCTGCCGCAGGGCGTCGAGGGCGTGGCTGCCGAACTCGGGGGTCTCGTCGAGGAAGAGCACGCCCCGATGGGCCAGCGAGACGGCTCCGGGTCGGGCGAACCCCGCCCCGCCCCCGACCAGCGACTGCATGGTGGCCGAGTGGTGCGGGGCGCAGTACGGGGGCACGTCGATGAGGGGCTTGCCGGGTGGCAGCAGCCCGGCCACCGAGTGGACGGCCGTGACCTCGAGCGACTCCTCCCGGCTCAGCCGGGGCAGCACGGCCGGAAGCCGCTCCGCGAGCATCGTCTTGCCCGCGCCGGGCGGTCCCTCCAGGAACAGGTGGTGTCCGCCCGCCGCGGCGACCTCCACCGCGGTCCGCGCCGCGCTCTGCCCGACCACGTCCGCGAGGTCGTGCCCCTGGTCCTGCTGGGCGGCGCCCATGCTGTGCATGCCGGTGGCCGCGCCGGTGCCGGGCATCCGCAGGCCGGCCAGGAGCGGATCCGGGCGGCCCGCCTCGTCCGGCTCCTCCTCGGGGACGGGCTCGTCGGCGAGGACGGCGATCAGCTGCCGCAGGCTGCGCACCCCGAGCACGGAGATGCCCGGCACGAGCGACGCCTCGGCCGCGGCGCACTCGGGCACGACCACCTGTTCGTATCCGGCCTCGGCGGCGGCCAGCACCGCGGGGAGGATGCCCCGGACCGGGCGCACCCGCCCGTCCAGGCCCAGTTCCCCGATCATCACGATGTCGGCGAGCACCCGTGGGTCGATCCGTTCGGCCGCGCCGAGCACGGCGCTGGCGATGGCCAGATCGAAGCCGCTTCCACTCTTCGGCACCGAGGCCGGGCTGAGTCCCACGGTGAGTTTCTTCTGCGGCCACTCGCCGCCCGAGTTCACCACCGCCGCCCGCACCCGGTCCCGGCTCTCGCTCAGGCTCTTGTCCGGCAGCCCCACCAGCGTGAAGGCCGCCACGCCCGGTTCGAGGTCGGCCTGCACCTCGACGACGACCCCCTCGACGCCCACCAGCGCCACCGAGCACGTACGCGCGAACCCCATCTCAGGCCACCCCCCGCGCGTGCTCGACGACGGCCGCGCCGCGGCGGGGCAGGACGACACCGATCAGGTCGATGCGGACACCGCCCGGCGGGGCTCCCCCGTGCGCCTGGATCCACCGCCCGGCGAGGCCGCGCAGACGTTCGGCCTTCTCCGGTGTCACCGCCGCCATCGGGTGCTGGAATCCGCCGCCCCTGCGGGTCTTCACCTCGCAGACGACCAGGACGTCGCCGTCCCTCGCGACGATGTCGATCTCACCGGTCCTGCCACAGCGCCAGTTGCGCTCCAGGACCGTCATCCCGGCCTCGGCCAGCCGTCGTGCGGCCAGCTCCTCGCCGTACCTGCCGAGTGCGCCTCGGGCCAGATCCGTGTTCGGGTTCGTGTTCGTGCTCATGCGGGCACCACCTCCGGCACCCACGTTCACGCATCCGCCGCCACGAAAAGGATCTTGGTGGAGAACTCGGCGGCTGTGGAAAACTCCGTCACCCGCACGAGCGCACGGCTACGGGCCTCAGCTCCCCGGAAGCTCCAGATCGCTCTTGTTCAGCTCCTCGATGTTCACGTCCTTGAACGTGAGCACCCGCACCTGCTTCACGAACCGGGCCGGCCGGTACATGTCCCACACCCAGGCATCGGCCATCGACACCTCGAAGAACACCTCTCCCTGGACCGAGTGCACCTGCATCTCGTAGTCGTTGGTGAGGTAGAAGCGCCGCTCGGTCTCGATCACGTATTTGAACAGACCGACGACATCGCGGTACTCCCGGTAGAGCTTCAGCTCCATCTCGGTCTCGTACTTCTCGAGGTCCTCGGCGCTCATGGCATGTTCCCCTTCAGCCGTGCGATCCACCCATTGTGCGCCAGTCCCGTGCGCCTCTAGACGATTTCCGTGTCAAGGGTTACGGGTCCTGCCGGGGGACCTTCGTCGAGCAGCGTGCGCAGCAGCTCGGCGAGTCTGGTCGGATACACCGTCTCATGTGCCTGGGTCAGTTCCCGACACGTCCACCAACGCGCTCCGGCGACAGTGCGCCGCTCCAGCTCGGTCAAGGCCGTGGCCCGGGTCGCGGTCACGGTGGTACGGGCCAGGTAGTACCACTCGTCCTGGTCCCAGCGGCGGCCCGCGAACGGGAAGGAGCACGTCCGCCGCCACAGCACCGGCCCGAGTTCGACCTCGGTGATGCCGGTCTCCTCGGCGAGTTCCCGCAGCGCGGCCTGCGCACGGGTCTCGTCGCCCTCCACCCCGCCGCCCGGCGTGAACCACCAGTCGTCGGCCGGGTCGTCCGGCTCGTGGCCGTGCAGCAGCAGGATGCGGTCCTGCGGGTCGAGGAGGACGACCCGGGCGACCTTGCGCAGCCCGCCCTCGTACGAGTCGACGCTCCCGCCCGCCGGCCCGTCCGCCGGCTCAGCCGACACCGGCCGGCTCCGGCTGGGGGCGGGTACGACGGCCGGACGTCCGCTTGGCGACCGGGCCGTACGCGGCGCCGCCGAGGATCAGCACGACACCGGCGACGATCAGCCAGCCGATCGTCCGCAGCGGACCCGGCTCGGAGAGGGCGCCGAGCGCCTCGAAGCCCGTGGGGCGTTTCAGCATGCCGTTCATGGGATAGACGACGGCGTCGACGCGGGCCGTGACGGCGCTGCGCGCGACGGTTCCCTGGGCCGCGTCCGTGAGGTGGGCGGTGGAGTCCAGGGAGCCCTGCCGCTCGTCGCCGAGCAGGAAGAGCCTGCCCTCGGGGACCTTCACGGTCGGGAAGTTCTTGATCTCGGCCAGGCTGCCCGCGGGCAGATACGGTTCTGCGATCTGCTTGCCGTTGACGGTCAGCTTGCCGTCGGTGCAGCAGGAGACGGTGTCGCCGCCGACCGCGACCACCCGCTTGACGACGAGCGCGTTGCTCACCCACGTCTTGTCGCTGAAGACGACGACGTCCCCGCGGCGCACCTCGCCGCCGTCGATCCGCTGCGCCAGCACCCGGTCGCCGGAGCCGATCGTCGGACTCATGGAGCTGGTGGGCACGGTGTACGGCCGGTAGATGAGGGCCCCCCAGGCGAACCCGCCGAGGAACAGCACGAGGCCCAGTGCGACGGCCAGGCCGGACAGTCGCTGTCCGGTCCGGCTGCCCACCGGGCCACTGCTGGTGCCACCGCCACTGTGCGGGGCCGTACGCGTCGTGCTCTCGCCACCCATGGGTCCGCACCCTACCCGGCGGTACCGAACCGGGTCAGCCCCTCTTCCCCGGACTTGCCCGGGCTTCGGCCGTCTTCGCCGATCATGTGCCCGAGCGTGGTCACAAGCTTGGGAAAGGGTTTGCCGAGTGAAGGCCGGAAGGTCAGCGGACCTCGGAGTCCTCGGTGCGCCGACGGCGCCACAGGACCACCGGCACGACCCCGGCGAGGGCGAGGCCCTGCGGGGCGACCGTCAGGGCCGCGGATGCCGAGGACTGGTTGCCCAGGCCGGTCTGGTCGAAGGTGTCCGGCACGGGCAGCGTGCCCCAGTGGTTGAGCGGCCACGCCTTGACGATGGCGCGCCCGACGACCTGGTTGACGGGCACCATGCCGTGGTTCTTGTCCGACTGGTTGTAGCGCGAGTCGCGCGAGTTCTGGCGGTGGTCGCCCATGACCCAGACGGAGCCCTTGGGGACCTTCACCGTGAACTGGCCGCCCTGGTCGTCCTGGCTGCACGGGGTGTTGCCGGGGTACACGTACGGCTCGTTGAGCGCCTTGCCGTTGACCGTGAGCGGGCCGGTGCCCTTGCAGGAGACGGTGTCGCCGCCGACGCCGACGACCCGCTTGATCAGGTCCTTCTCCTCCGCGGACGGCATCAGGCCGATCCAGCTGAGGAAGGTCTGGAAGGCGTTCGGATCGGCGGTGTTCTCGCCGGCCAGCCAGTCGGCGGGGTCGTGGAAGACGATGACCTCGCCGCGCTCCGGCTCGGAGCCGAACCACGGGGTCAGTTTGTCGACGAGGACCCGGTCGCCCACCTTGAGCGTGTTCTCCATGGAGGCCGACGGAATGGAGAACGCCTGCACCAGGAACGTCTTGATCAGCAACGCGAGGACGAGCGCGATGCCGATCAGGATCGGCAGCTCCTTCCAGAAGGAGCGCGGCTTCTTCGCCTTCGGGGTCGAGTCGCCGCCCGAACCCTCACCACCGGAACGGGGCGGCTCGTCCGCCGGCGGACCCTCGCCGCCTGCCACCGGGTCATTCCCTGAGGTCACGGCGCCGTCCGCGGCCGGGTCGGCTGCTTCCACGGACCGCCCGCGGTGATCCTCGCCGTCGTGCCCGGACCGTGCGCCAACCGCCACATCCCCCACGCCAACTCCTTACTCCGTGCCGCTGCCTGCCCCACATACGACGCAGACCCACCACTCCCATAACGAGCGGGAGTTCCGCAGGGCTCGGGAGTTGTCGAATCGATCCGTTCGGATCGCCGGGTGCAACCCTATGCGACTGCCGGGCGGACGCGGTCGCCGTGGCGGTCGAGCCGGTCACGGAAGAGAAAGTTTGCGGTTCCTTGAGACGGACCACGTGCCCCACCGGCCAGGCGATGACCATGGCCCGGCCCACCACCTCGCTCTCCGAGACGGTGCCCCCGTAGTCGGTGTTCTGATGGGCCCTGGAGTCCGCGGAGTTGGCCCGGTGGTCGCCCATCACCCACAGCCGCCCCTGCGGGACGGTGATGTCGAACGCCGTGCTGGAGGGCTCGTTGCCGGGGTACAGATAGGCCCCCTCTTCGAGGGGGGCCCCGTTGACGGTCACCCGCCCCTGTGTGTCACAACACACGACACGGTCACCGCCGACCCCGACCACCCGCTTGATGAGGTCCTTCTCGTTGTCCGACGGCAGCAGACCGATGAAGGTGAGCCCTTCCTTGACCTGCTTGACGACGACCGGGTCCTCCTTCTTGGTGCCGGTCTGCTCGTCGGCGAGCCAGCCGCCGGGGTCCTTGAAGACGACGACGTCCCCCCGCGTGGGCTTGGAGCCGAACCACGGGGTGAACTTGTCGACCAGGACCCGGTCGCCGATCCGGATCGTCTGCTCCATGGACCCGGACGGGATCACGAAGGCCTGCACCAGGAACGTCTTCAGGACCAGCGCTATCAGCACGGCGACACCGACCAGGAGCGGTATCTCCCGGACGGCCGAGCGCCTGCGCTTGCGCTTGACCTTGCGCTGCAGCTTGCGCCGCTCCGCGCGCGAACGGCCGGCGCCGGACGACGAGCCGGCCGTGCGCCGGACGCCGGTGGGCAGAAGCTGCTCCGCGGCGGAGTCGGGAACGCCGCGCGGTTTGCCGCGGTTACCCATGGACCCCCTCCGCGCCGGGCACGCGCGCGTAGGCGCTCGGGCGGGTCAGGCCGGTGAGATGCGCAGAGGGCCAGACGATCCAGTCGGCGCGGCCGATCACGTCGTCGACGGGGATCATGCCGCCGCCCGGTGAGCCCAGGTGGTCCCGGGAGTCGCTGGAGTGACTGCGGTGGTCACCGAGGACGAAGAGGGTGCCCGGGGGCACGACCACGTCGAAGTCCACCGTGGACGGACCGTCACCGGGATACAGGAACGTCGACTCGTCGACCGACCGCCCGTTCACCTGGATCCTCCCCTCCTTGTCGCAGCAGACCACGTGATCTCCCCCTACACCCACTACGCGCTTGATGTAGTCGGAGTTCCCGAAGTACCCGGTGCCGTCGAACACAATGACGTCGCCGCGCCGCGGCTCGGCACCGAAACGGTACGCCAACTTATTTACGAGAACCCGGTCGCCGATCCTCAATCCGTTCTCCATGGATCCGCTGGGAATCTGGAACGGTTGCGCCACGAAGGCGTTCAGGAGCAGCAAGAACAGCAGGCAGACCAGCAGGGAGAGGCTGATCCGGCCGCCCGGGAGCCACTGGGTGAAGCGCCCCGCCAACGCGAAACGCGACCGTCCCTCCGGTCCTTCGGTGTCCGGGGCCTCCTGGGAGGCGTCCGCGGAAACGGAAGGGCTGGAGGAGCGGTCGCGCTCCGTCGGCTGCTGAGCTTCGGTGTCCATCGGGGCCAGATGTTATCCGGCCCCGTCATGAACCCCTCAGGGCGCTCAGTTGTCGCGCTTCTCCTTGATCTTCGCGGCCTTGCCGCGCAGCTCACGGAGGTAGTACAGCTTCGCGCGACGCACGTCACCGCGGGTGACGAGCTCGATCTTCTCGACGATCGGGGTGTGCACCGGGAAGGTGCGCTCGACGCCGACGGAGAAGGAGACCTTGCGGACCGAGAAGGTCTCGCGGACACCGGAGCCCTGGCGGCGGATCACAACGCCCTTGAACTGCTGCACACGGGAGCGGTTGCCCTCGATGACGCGCACGTGGACGTTGACGGTGTCGCCCGGGCGGAAGGCCGGGACGTCGGTGCGCAGCGACGCGGCGTCGACGGAGTCGAGCAGGTGAGACATTTCGTCTGCTTTCTTCGCTGATGCCACAGGTCATCAACGGAACTAGAAGTTCGGGGATTGAGTGCCGTGTGCCCGTCGAGGCGGGCGTCGTGTCCCCCTGCGGCAGGGGCGCACACCGGACGGCGCACAACAGCGACCTATTCTTCCATGCCCTCGGTCCTGCGCCAAAATCGGCCGTACGGCTCACCCTCCGGGTCGGGCGCCCAGCCCAGGATGGAGAGCATCTCGCGGTCCTTCTTGTCGAAGGTCCTGGGCTCGCAGCGCGCGATCAGGTCGGGCCGGTTGGCCGTCGTGCGGCGCAGCGCCTCGTCGCGCCGCCAGCGGGCGATCTTCCCGTGGTGGCCGCTCAGCAGCACCTCGGGGATCTCCCGGTCGCGCCAGGCGGGCGGCTTGGTGTAGACGGGGCCCTCCAGGAGGTTGGCCATGGCGCCGGGGGCGAAGGAGTCGTCGCGGTGGGACTCGGCGTTGCCGAGCACCCCGGGCAGCAGCCGCGCCACGGCCTCGGTGACGACCAGGACGGCGGCCTCGCCGCCGGCCAGGACGTAGTCGCCGATGGAGACCTCGTAGACGGGGATCCGGGTGGCGTACTCGTCGATGACACGCCGGTCGATGCCCTCGTAGCGGGCCGGCGTGAAGATCAGCCAGGGGCGCTCGGAGAGCTCGACGGCCAGCTCCTGGGTGAAGGGGCGGCCGCTGGGCGTCGGCACGACGATCGCGGGGGCGTGCGCGCCCCGCTCGTAGCCGTCGGCGAGGACGGAGTCGAGGGCATCGCCCCAGGGGTCGGTCTTCATGACCATGCCGGGTCCGCCGCCGTACGGGGTGTCGTCGACCGTGTTGTGCCGGTCGTACGTCCACTCCCGAAGGTCGTGCACCCGCACGTCCAGCCGGCCACGCGCGCGTGCCTTGCCGACGAGGGAGACGTTCAGCGGGTCGAGGTACTCGGGGAAGATCGTGACGACGTCGAGGCGCATCACGCCGTGCCCTCGCCTTCGGCCGCGTCCCGTTCGGAGGCGACCTCCGCCTGGTCGTCGATCAGTCCCGGCGGCGGGTCGATGACGGCCCGCTGCTCCTCGAGGTCGATCTCGACGACGATCGCCTCGACGAACGGGATCATCACCTCGGTGCCGTCGGGCCGCTCGACGATGAACAGGTCCTGGGAGGGCAGGTGCGAGATCTCGGTGATCCGGCCGACCTCGGCGCCGTCCTTGGTGACCACGTCCAGGTCCATCAGCTGGTGGTCGTAGTACTCGTCCTCGTCCTCCGGCAGCTCCTCCGGATCGACGTCGGCGATCAGGAGGGTGTTGCGCAGGGCCTCGGCGGCGGTGCGGTCGCGTACGCCCTCGAAGCGCAGCAGGAGGCGGCCGCTATGGACGCGGCCGGTCTCGATGGTGAGCGGGCCGGTGGCGGCCGGATCGGTGGCCAGCACGGCACCGGGGCCGAGCCGGAGTTCCGGCTCGTCCGTACGGACCTCGACGGTGACCTCGCCCTTGATGCCATGGGCGCGGCCGATGCGAGCGACAACCAACTGCACTTCTCTGGATCTCCTGTCGTAACGACTACGGGCCGGGGACGGCCCAGTGGCCCTCCCCGGCCCGAGCCGGTGCTGCGAAACGCGTCAGCGGACGTGGTCCACGTCGACGAGGTCGACGCGGACGCCCCGGCCGCCGATGGCGCCCACGACGGTGCGCAGAGCGCGTGCGGTGCGGCCGTTGCGGCCGATCACCTTGCCGAGGTCGTCCGGGTGGACCCGGACCTCGAGCACGCGACCGCGGCGCAGGTCGCGCGAGGCGACCTGCACATCGTCGGGGTTGTCGACGATGCCCTTCACGAGGTGCTCAAGCGCCTCTTCGAGCATGCTGCTCAGGCCTCGGTCGGCTCAGAGGACTCAGCCGCAGCCTCGTCCTTCTTCTCAGCCTTCTTCTTCTGGGTGATGGCCTCACCCTTGCCCGAGTCGTCGCCACCGAGGGCCTCGAACAGCGGGCGGGCCTTCTTCGGCTCGGCGACGAGCAGCGGCGCCGGGGCGGGCTCGCCCTTGAACTTCTGCCAGTCGCCGGTCTTCTTCAGAATGGCGAGAACCGGCTCGGTCGGCTGCGCGCCGACACCCAGCCAGTACGCCACACGGTCGGCGTCGACCTCGATGATCGACGGGTGGTACGTCGGCTGGTACTTGCCGATCTCCTCGATCGCACGGCCGTCACGACGGGTGCGGGAGTCGGCGATGACGATGCGGTAGTGAGGCGCACGGATCTTGCCCAGACGCTTCAGCTTGATCTTGACTGCCACGGGAGTGAAACTCTCCTGATTTTGACGTGATTGGGCACGGCGAGATTGCCGCGTGGGGTTGCGGTACCCGAGTGCCCGATGGACGCGTCAGCCGGAGGAGAGAGGGGTCCTGTGCGACTGTCGAGTACAGCTAGCCATTGTGCCACACCGCACGGGGCCCTTCCGGCCGCGGGTGGTTTCCGGGCATGCGTGAGGGGCGCCCGGCGCCTGCGGGGAGCCGTCGACCGACGGCGCCCCGCACCACGCTGAACCGGCAGCCACGAGATGCCGGTGCACGACCGCCGTGACTAGGCCGCGCCGGCGATCTCCGGGATCCGGAACGGCTTGCCGCAGCCCCCGCACACGATCGGCGCCTGGGCCAGGACCGACGGCACGACCCGCACATTGCGTCCGCAGTCGCACACGGCCTTGACGCGGACGCCTCCGCCGGAGGAGCCGTGCCGGGCCGCGGGGCCGCGGAAGCTGCGGGTGGTGTCGGAGGAGGTGGCCGCCAGGTGGGCCTTGAGGGCCCGCTGGAGGCGCTCGATGGTCGGCCGGTAGCGACGCTTGGCCTCGGGGTTGAGCGTGACCAGCGAGAAGCCACTGCTGGGGTGGGGTTCCTCGGGGTGGTCCAGGCCCATTTCCTCGGCGATCGCGAGGAATCTGCGGTTGTGGTAGCGGCCGGCACGGGAGGTGTCGCGGACGCCTCGGGCGGCGGCGATGCCATGGACTGCCTCGTGAAGCAGTCGCTCGAAGGAGAGCTCGTGACCGCAGGCGGACGACGACTCCCCGATCAGGGACTCTGGCGCGGCGAGATCCGGCAGTTCGGGGTGGTACCGCTGAATGTCGGCCCACGCCTCTGCCAGCTCTGCGGCGAGAACTGGTGGTGTCTGTGTCGTGCTCACGTAATGACAACGAGCGGGAGTGCCCCTGTGTTCCTATTCCGGGGCATCCCAAATAATTTGCACGTACCCGTCAGTTGGCACTGATGCGTCCGGACGAGGGCGGGTGCGCTGATCTGCGGAGAAGCCTCACAGCTCGTACCAAGCTGGTGCGTAGTCCTACGTAGTCCTCGGTACGACCCGGCGCGTAGACCATGTCCGGCGCGCCGGGGCACGGATGTTCCGCGGGGGCGCAAGAGGCGTTTCAGCCGCGCTCTCAGGCGCGGGGCGCCGTCTCGGTCAGCGCGCGCGACGATCGCGACGTTACCGGGAGCGTCCCCGTGGTCGGGCACCGACCCGTCCTCGGCGGCGAGACATCGGACGGACAGCGGCCGTACACCCGGATCACCGTCGTGCCGCGCACCCGTGGGGTGAGAACGGGAGCCTTTTCCATGGCGTGATGGTACGGCTCCACGTTGCCGGAATGTGAATTCTGGCCACAGGCAGAGCCAGCCCACAAGCAGCGGCCCGAGACCCCTGGACGCGGTCGCGAACGGGGAGTTACCTGGCATACGGGGGAAGTGCGAGCGCACTGCACGGGGGCCACCTGATCGGTTACTGCGGCAACTCTCGGCGGATTGGGGCGCTTATCCATGACACCTGTGCTCGTGCGGCAGCACCTGCCTCATGCGGGGTCGACACCCCGCGCGGACCCGGGCGCACGCGCGCGTGACTGGTCGGAGATCCAGGAGCGGATGCTGGTCCCGCTCTACGAGGCCGTCTACGAACGGCTGGATGTGGGGGGCGGCACCCGGCTCCTGGCACTCGGCTGCGGCTCCGGACTCGCCCTGCTGATGGCTGCCTCCAGGGGCGCGGCCACGCTCACGGGCGTCGAGACCTCCTCCCCCGAACGGCTGGCCCTCGCCCGCGAGCGGCTGCTGCCCAGGGAGGAGCGGGCGAACGAGCGCCCCGCACACGCGCGTGCAGACACCCGAGGCGGCGGAACCGGCGCAGATCATGGCCGTATCCGGCTCATCCGCCGGTCACCGCAGGACGCGGCCGACGCGGAGACGCCCGCGTACGACCTGGTGACCGCCTTCGAGCCGATCGGGTGTCTCGCGGGCGACGCGGACGGGCTCGCCGGGCTGCTCACGGCCTCGACGCCGCTCGCCGCGCGCGGGGCGCCCGTGGTGCTGGTCGGCTGGGGTCCCCCCGAACGCTGCGCCACGTCCGCGGTGTTGCGGGTCGCGGCCAAGCTCGCCGATCCGCTGCGCAGCGGCCCGGTCCGGCTGCGCCCCGCCCTGCGCGACGACCTGGAGGAGGTCGCCCGGCGGGCCGGGCTGAAGCCGGACGGATCGGGGCGGGTGGCCTGCCCCTTCGGGTACGCCGACGTGGAGAGCGCCCTCAAGGGCCTGCTGTCCACGGGCCTGTTCGACGCGGCGGTCACGGCGACCGACCAGGCCCAGGTCGACAAGGAGCTGACGGAGGCACTGCACCCCTACCGACGAGCGGACGGGACGGTGTGGATGCCGAACGTCTTCCGTTACCTGATCGCGCGCACGCCCTGACAACAGGTAAGGAAGTTCCTGGAAATGCACGTGTGAATGGTGTGAAGAAAGCGAAGCGGGGTGCCTCTCGCTTCGCTGACCAGCACACCGCCCCCATAGCCTGTCGAACCGTCCGGGGGAGACCTCACATCTGCATACAGGAGCTGTTGTGCTGCACCGCAAGACCGCGCTGCGTCTCGTCGCGCCCGTCGCCGTTCTCGCCCTCACCCTCAGCGCGTGCAACGGGAGCGACGACGCCGACGCGAAGGGCGCCGCCACCGCAGCGGCCGACTCCTCGCCGTCGGCCGGCGGGTCGGCCTCGGCCTCCGCCTCCGCGTCGACGTCCGCCGGCGGCGGCGAGGTGGCGACCGGCGAGAGCGTCACGGGGAAGGTCGCGGAGGAGCCGGGCGACGTGACGTACGAGATCGCGGCGCAGAAGGTCGACGTCGGCACCGAGGCCGAGGCGCAGAAGGTGGTGTCGGACCCGAAGGACGCCAAGGGCATGGTGCTCGCGATCGCGCACGTGAAGTTCACGCACCAGGCCGGTCCGGCGCTCAGCGACTCCTCCGACGCGAACGACGGCACGACCGTCTGGGCCGACGGTCAGCGCGGCTCGATCCTGATCGGCGCCTCGGAGGACGGTGTCGCCGGCTGCGAGGACCCCTACGACGTCGAGAGCTGGAAGCAGGGCGAGAGCCACGTCTTCTGCGAGTCGTACCTGGTGCCGGCCACCGCCAAGAGCATCGAGGTGCACTGGTCGGAGGAGGACGGGGAGCCGTTCGTCTGGAAGTTCCCCAACGCGTAGTCCGCCAACGCGTAGTCCTCCAACACGTGGGCGCGCCCGAGGAGTCACGTGTCGTCCTTGCTCGTCCGCGGGATGCCCGCGATCCGGTAGGCGTCCGCCTCCTCCAGCGTCTCGTTCGCCAGGAGGGCCTGGGCCAGGTCGTCCAACTGGCCGCGGTGGTCGCGGAGTTTGCGGCAGGCCTCCTCGTAGCACTCGTCGACGATGCGCCGCATCTCGTGGTCGATGACGTCGAGGGTCGCGGGCGCGGCGGCGAGCCCGTAGGCCTGCTGGACGTCGCCCGGCAGCGCCGACAGACGGCCGACGCGCTCGCTCATGCCCCAGCGGGCGACCATCCCGCGCACGATGTTGGTGACCTGCTCCAGGTCGTTCTCCGCGCCGGTCGTGACGACCCCGTAGACCACGTGCTCGGCCGCCATCCCGCCGAGCGCGCCGATGATCCGGCCGCGCAGGTACTCCTCCGTGTACGCGTACCGCTCCGCGTCCGGCGTCGACAGCGTCACGCCGAGGGCCCGCCCGCGCGGCACGATGGTGATCTTGCGGACGGGGTCGGCGCCGGGCTGGAGCATGCCCAGCAGGGCGTGGCCGCTCTCGTGGTAGGCGGTCCTGCGGCGCTCCTCCTCGGGCATCACCAGCGGCCGTTCCGCGCCGAGCTGGACCTTCTCCAGGGCCTCGGAGAGGTCGGCCCGGGTCACCTGGTCCTGCTGGCGCTTGACGGCGAGGAGGGCGGCCTCGTTGGCGAGGTTGGCCAGCTCGGCGCCGGTCATGCCCGGTGTCGTACGGGCCACCTGGGCCAGGTCGACGTCACCGGCGAGCGGGATCTCGCGGGTGTGGATCTCCAGGATCGCCTTCCGGCCGCGGCGGTCCGGGGGCGAGACCATGACCACCCGGTCGAAGCGGCCCGGCCGGGTCAGGGCCGGGTCCAGGACGTCGGCGCGGTTCGTCGCCGCGACGACGATGACGCCCTCCGAGCCGGAGAAGCCGTCCATCTCGGTGAGGATCTGGTTGAGGGTCTGCTCGCGCTCGTCGTGGCCGCCCACGGTCCCTCCCCCGCCCCGGGCCCGTCCGATGGTGTCGATCTCGTCGATGAAGATGATCGACGGCGCCACCTTGCGGGCCTCCGCGAACAGCTCGCGCACGCGGGACGCGCCCACGCCCACGATCATCTCGATGAACTCGGACGCCGAGGCCGAGAAGAAGGGCACCCCCGCCTCCCCGGCCACCGCCCGCGCGAGCAGTGTCTTGCCGGTGCCCGGCGGGCCCGCCAGCAGCACGCCCCGGGGCATCTTGGCGCCCATCCTGCGATAGGCGTCGGGGTTCTTCAGGAAGTCGACGACGTCGTGCAGCTCGCCCTGGACCTCGTCGATGCCGGCCACGTCGTCGAACGTCGTCCGGGGCTGTCCCGGCTCCAGCTCGACCGGCTTGGGCGGCGCCTTGCGGCCGAGCATGCCGCCCGCGCCGCCCAGTCCGCCCGCCCGCATCCGCCGCGCGACGACCACCCACACCACGACGAGCAGCACCATCGGCGCCAGCGAGATCAGCAGGTTGGCCAGAACACTGCGGTGCTGGACGACCGGCTCGGCCGTGACCGTGACGTTGTTCCTGGTCAGCTCCTGCCAGATCTGGTCGTCCGCGAAGGACGGCCGCTGGGTGTTGAACTTGGTGTACGAGTCGCCGCCGTCGGGGTTCTTGCGCGACTTCTTCAGCTGCCCCTGGATCGCGTCGCCCTTGGCGTAGATCTTGCTGACGTTGCCCGCGTCGACCTGCTTGCTGAACTCGGTGTACGAGATCGTCGGCTCGTCGCCCTCGTTGAAGAGCCACAGGGCCAGGTTGGCGACCAGGAACACGAGCACCGCGGTGAGGATCAGGCCCCACCAGCCACCGCGTATCCGCCGCCCGCCCTGGGACGGCTTCGGCGGCTCCTCGGGAGTGCCCTCGGTACGCCAGGGCTTGTCCGGCGACTTCCGCGGCGGCGCAGGGTTGGTCATATCGGGACGTTACGACACCCTTCGAGCACCGGCACGCGCAGAAAGACCAGCGGAGACGCGGAGGGCGCCCTTCCGGGGAAGGGCGCCCTCGACGACGTACTCACGCGCTGAGGCGCTCGAGCACTCAGCCCATGAACTTCTTGAACTCGTCCGGCAGCTCGAAGTCCTGGGCGCCCTGCTGCGGCAGCCCGAGCGCGTTGCCGCCCTGGGCCTGGGCCTCGCGGCGCTGGGCGTCCTCCAGCTCCTGCTGCTTGCGCTTCATCGGGTTGCCGGAGCGCTGCTTGCCCTTGGCCTGCTTGGGCTGCTTCTTCTGCCGGCCGGGGCCGCCGCCCATGCCCGGGATCCCCGGCATGCCGGGCATGCCGCCGCCCTGGGCCATTCGGGACATCATCTTGCGGGCCTCGAAGAACCGCTCGACCAGGCCCTTCACCGCGCTGACCTCGACGCCGGAGCCCTTGGCGATACGGGCGCGGCGGGAGCCGTTGATGATCGTCGGCTCGTGGCGCTCGGCCGGGGTCATCGACTTGATGATCGCGGCCGTGCGGTCGACGTCCCGCTCGTCGAGGTTGGCGATCTGGTCCTTGATCTGGCCCATGCCGGGCAGCATGCCGAGCAGCTTGGAGATCGAGCCCATCTTGCGGACCTGCTCCATCTGGGCCAGGAAGTCGTCCAGGGTGAAGTCCTGGCCCTTCTTGGACGCCAGCTTGGAGGCCATCTTCTCGGCCTCTTCCTGACTGAACGTCTTCTCCGCCTGCTCGATCAGGGTGAGCAGGTCACCCATGTCGAGGATGCGGGAGGCCATCCGGTCGGGGTGGAAGGCGTCGAACTCGTCGAGCTTCTCGCCGTTCGAGGCGAACATGATCGGCTTGCCGGTCACGGAGGCGATCGACAGGGCCGCGCCACCACGGGCGTCGCCGTCGAGCTTCGACAGCACGACACCGTCGAACCCGACGCCGTCCCGGAAGGCCTCGGCCGTGTTCACGGCGTCCTGGCCGATCATCGCGTCGACGACGAAGAGGATCTCGTCGGGGCTGACCGCGTCCCTGATGTCGGCTGCCTGCTGCATCAGCTCGGCGTCGATGCCGAGGCGGCCTGCGGTGTCCACGATGACGATGTCGTGGACCTTGGTCTTCGCGAACTCGATCGAGTCCCTGGCGACCTGGACCGGGTCACCGACGCCGTTACCGGGCTGCGGGGCGTACACGGCCACGCCGGCGCGCTGCGCGACGACGCTGAGCTGGTTGACGGCGTTGGGGCGCTGGAGGTCGGCGGCGACCAGGAGCGGCGAGTGGCCCTGCTCCTTCAGCCAGAGGCCGAGCTTGCCCGCGAGGGTGGTCTTACCGGCACCCTGGAGACCGGCCAGCATGAGCACGGTGGGGGGCTGCTTGGCGAAGCGGAGACGGCGGGTCTCGCCGCCGAGGATCGTGACGAGTTCGTCGTTGACGATCTTCAGGACCTGCTGGGCCGGATTCAGCGCCTTGGAGACGTCGGAGCCGAGGGAGCGCTCCTTGACGTTCTTGATGAACGTGCGCACGACCGGCAGGGCGACGTCCGCTTCGAGGAGCGCGATGCGGATTTCACGGGCCGTGGCGTCGATGTCCGCCTCGGACAGCCTGCCTTTGCCCCGGAGGGACTTGAAAGTATTGCTGAGGCGGTCGGAGAGAGTATCGAACACGGCGGCGTCGGTCCTTGGGGTCGGCGACAGTTTGGGCTGCCCTCCAGGGTATCCGGCCCCACAAGCAAATCGTCCCCGCCCGCTGTATTCAGCGGACGGGGACGGAACCCCGCGTCGGCGGGGACAAAATGGATACGCTGTCCGACCGGCTGGCAGCCACCGGACCACCCCCGCACCAGCGGGGAGCACATCCGCTCAACGCATAACGCGACCGCGAGGTCACGCCCGCAGGAGCTCCTCCAGCTTCCGCGCCGTGGCCGTCGCCTCCTCACCCGGCAAGGGCAGGCCCTTGCCACCGGTCACGTAGAAGGCGTCGACGGCGTTCGCGCCCAGGGTGGAGACGTGCATGCTGCGGACCCGCAGGCCCTCGTCCTCCAGGGCGCGGCCGATCCGGAACAGGAGGCCCGGGGCGTCCTGCGCGCGGACCTCGATGACCGTGGCGTGCCGGGAGGCCGCGGAGGCGACCGTGACGCGCGGCGGCGGTGCGACCACGCCCCGGCGGCGCGGGTAGGCCGCGTCGCGCTCGGCGAGCCGGCCGGCGATGTCCAGCGAGCCGTCCAGGGCGCGGACGAGGTCGGCGCGCAGCCGGGCGGCCTGGGGCAGGGAGCCGTACTCGGCGGCGACCCGCCAGTTCAGCAGCAGGACGGTGCCCTCGACTCCGGCCGGGAGGTCCAGGGCGCGCAGTTCGGCCGTGCGGACGGTCAGCCGGTGCATGGCGAGCACGCCGGCCACGGCGGGCAGCACGCCCTCCTGGTCGGGCACCGCGATGAGGAGTTCCACGCCGAGCGGCTCGGGGTCGCCGGCCGGCTGGTCGCCGACGGAGTCGGCGGGCGGCTCGGTCTGCGCGCGCAGGGACAGCACCGGGCTGCCGGTGGCCATCGCCTCGATGGCCAGCCGTTCCTGTTCGGCGGTGGGCGCGGCGGCGGCGGGTTCCTCGGGCGCGTCCCCGGCGAGGACCGCCGCGACCCGCTTGACCAGGTCCGCCACGAGCGAACCCCGCCAGGAGGACCAGGCGGCGGGCCCGGTGGCCAGCGCGTCCGCCTCGGTGAGCGCGTGCAGCAGCTCCAGGGTGCTCTGCGAGCCGACCGCCTCGGCGACCGAGCGGACCGTGGCCGGGTCCTCCAGGTCGCGCCGGGTGGCCGTCTCGATGAGCAGCAGGTGCTGCCGTACGAGCGTGGAGAGGACCGCGACGTCGGCGCGGTCGAAGCCGATGCGGGCGGCGACGTCCTTGGCGATGATCTCGCCCGCGACCGAGTGGTCGCCGGGCCAGCCCTTGCCGATGTCGTGCAGCAGCGCGGCGACGAGGAGGAGGTCGGGGCGGCTGACGCGGCGGGTGAACTCGGAGGCGCGGACGGCGGTCTCGATGAGGTGCCGGTCGACGGTCCAGATGTGCACGGCGTTGCGCTGCGGCCGGCAGCGTACCCGCTCCCAGTCGGGCAGCAGGCGCGTGATCAGGCCTTCGGCCTCCAGGGCCTCCCAGACCTCGATGGTGGGCCGGCCGGAGCCGAGCAGGGTCACGAGCTGTTCGCGGGCCTCGGCGGGCCAGGGCGTGGGCAGGGGGCGCACGGTGGCCGCGAGACGGCGTACGGCGTGCAGGGAGAGCGGGAGGCCGGCCTGCGCGGCGGCGGCTGCTGCGCGCAGGGGGAGCACGGGGTCGCGTTCGGGGCGTGCGGCGCGGGCGAGTACCACCTCGCCGTCCTGCTCCACCACGCCTTCGGCCAGCGGGGACCGCTCGGTGGCGGGCTTGGCGCCGCCGCCCAGCATGGCGCGCAGGCGCGGCCTGACGGCGCGCGAGCGCAGGACGCGCCCCACCTCACGCCAGGTGACGTCACTGGCGTACGAGATGACCCGCGCCGCTTCGTACACCTGCCGCAGCAGCGTGTCGGCGTCGAGGAGGCCGAGTTCGGCGGCGACCTGGTCCTGTTCCTGGAGCGCGAGCCGGTCGGTGGCGCGGCCGGTGGCCAGGTGCAGGGCGTCCCGGACGTCGAGGAGGCGGCGGCGGGCGTCGTCGAGGCCCTCGCGGGGCGCGTCGGCGAGCCAGGAGGCGGCGACGGCGCGCAGCGCGGTGGCGTCCCTGAGCCCGCCGCGCGCCTCCTTCAGGTCGGGTTCCAGGAGGTACTGCAGCTCGCCCTGGCGTTCGGCGCGCTCGGTGCACAGTTCGAGCAGTTCGGGGAGGCGCTTGGGGGCCTGGTTGCGCCAGTCGGCGAGGACGGCCGTACGCAGTCCGGCCGTCAGGGCCGGGTCGCCGGCGAGGTGGCGGGCGTCCAGGAGGCCGAGTTGGACTTTCAGGTCCTCCGCGGACGTCCTGCGGGCCTCGGCCGGGGTGCGGACGGAGTGGTCGAGGGCGAGGCCGAGGTCCCAGACCGGGTACCAGAGGCGGTCGGCGAGGGCGGCGACCGCCTTGGCCTCGGCGCCGTCGTGCAACAGGAGGAGGTCGAGGTCGCTGCGCGGGGACAGCTCGCCGCGGCCGTAGCCGCCGACGGCGACCAGGGAGACGCCCTTCAGGTCTTCGGTGCCCGCCGTGAAGAGGCCGGTCAGCCAGTCGTCGGTCAGTTCGGCGAGAGCGGCACGGCGCGGCGGCCCGGACCGCGCCCCCTCGGTGAGGAGGCGCAGCCGGGCCGCCGCGTAGCCGCTGGGTCCCGAGTCCTCTGCATCCATGCGCACGTCCGTACTCGTCACCCAGCGACTCCTGTTCTGTTCTGCCGTCAGAGCGCGTCCGGGCCGCGCTCGCCGGTGCGGACCCGGACGGCGGTCTCGACCGGGAGGGACCAGACCTTGCCGTCACCGATCTTGCCGGTGCGGGCCGCCTTGACGATGACGTCGATCAGTCCTTCGGCGTCGTCGTCCTCGGCCAGCACCTCGATGCGGATCTTGGGGACGAGGTCCACGGTGTACTCGGCACCGCGGTAGACCTCGGTGTGTCCCCGCTGACGACCGTAGCCGCTCGCTTCGGTGACCGTCAGACCGTGGACGCCGAAGGCCTGGAGGGCCTCCTTGATCTCGTCGAGCCGGTGGGGCTTCACGACGGCGGTGATGAGCTTCATGCGTCCACCTTCTTGCTCGCCGTTGCGGTGTGGGAGGAGATCGAGCCGCCTACGATGCCGCCGCCCGCTCCGCTGAAGTCGTATGCGGTCTCGGCGTGCTCGGCCTGGTCGATGCCGGCCACCTCGTCGTCCTCGGAGACCCGCATGCCGATGGTCTTGTCGAGGAGGAAGGCGAGGATCGCGGAGGCGATCAGGGAGTAGCCGAGGACCGCGAAGACGCCGGCGCACTGCTTCCAGAACTGGGTCATGCCTCCGCCGTAGAAGAGGCCCTCCACCGCGGACTGGCCCTTGCCGCTGGCGAAGAGGCCGATCAGCAGGGAGCCGACGACACCGCCGACGAGGTGGACGCCGACGACGTCGAGCGAGTCGTCGTAGCCGAACTTGTACTTCAGGCCGACGGCCATGGCGCACAGCACACCGGCGATGGCGCCGACGGCGATCGCGCCGAGCGGGGAGACCGCACCGCCCGAGGGGGTGATGGCGACCAGACCGGCGACCGCGCCGGAGGCCGCGCCCAGCGTGGTGAACGCGCCGTGGCGGATCTTCTCGTAGACGAGCCAGGCGAGCATGGCGGCGGCCGTGGCGACCTGCGTGTTGACGAACATCAGCGCGCCGACGCCGTCGTCGTTGCCGAGCCACGAGCCGGCGTTGAAGCCGAACCAGCCGAACCACAGCAGACCGGCGCCGAGCATGACCAGCGGCAGGCTGTGCGGGCGCATCGGGTCCTTCTTGAAGCCGACGCGCTTGCCGATGACCAGGATCACGCCGAGGGCCGCGGCACCGGCGTTGATGTGGACCGCCGTACCGCCGGCGAAGTCGATGACGCCCAGCTCGAAGGCCCAGCCGCCGGTGCCCCAGACCCAGTGCGCGACCGGGAAGTAGACGACCGTGACCCACAGGGCGACGAACAGCGCCCAGGCCGAGAACTTGACGCGGTCCGCGAGGGCACCGCTGATCAGGGCGGGCGTGATGATGGCGAACATCATCTGGAAGACCATGAAGACGAAGACCGGGATGGTGTATCCGGGCCAGAGGTCCGTCAGGCCGATGTCGCTGAGGCCGACCCAGTCGGAGTTCCAGCCGATGAGGCTGCCGGAGTCGGTACCGAAGGCGAGGGAGAAGCCGTACAGCACCCACAGGATGGTGACGATCCCGATGCTGATGAAGCTCATCATCAGCATGTTCAGCGTGCTCTTGACGCGGACCATGCCGCCGTAGAAGAAGGCGAGGCCCGGGGTCATGATCAGCACCAGGGCGGAACAGATGAGCATGAAGCCTGTGTTCGCGGAGGACAGCTTGGGTGCCTCCGCGGCAAGCGTGATGGCTGGTGCCATCGGCGTCTCCTCGTCGTAGTACGGCCCCGTGCGGGCGAAGCCAGAGCGGGTTGTGAGGGGTGGGCCGGTTATGCGCCCTGAGATTGGCGCAGCGCGGTTTCGGTGGAGGCCCCTCATTGTTTCGCCGCCGTGACGAAGGCGCCTCGTGTGTTACGCGTCGATGAACTGCCGGATACCGGCGGAATCGATCGTTATCGTGGCGCAACCTTCGGGTGGGCGCCACGCGGACCGGCCGCGGCCGGCCTTCCGATGACCTGGCATGGGGGAGCCGAGTCGGGCAGTTCGGGAGGGCCGGCCGCGGCCGGGGTTCTGGGGTTTCGCTCGGTGGATCGGCCGGCTCAGACCGCTTCGGCCGTCTCCGGCAGCTCGATGGTGAGCCGCTCGGTGAGGTCGATGACCTCGGAGAGATCCCCGAACTCGCGGACGGCGCTGTCCACGGTCTTTCGAATACGAGTGTTGACGCGCTCGGAGCGCACCTTCTTGGCCTCCTGCATGGCCTTGGTGGCGAGGGCGGCGCTCTGCTCGGGCTCGCGCTGGAGCAGATGGACGGTGGCCATGCCGATCAGGTTCAGCACGTACGACCGCTGGTGGTCGGCGTCGTCGGTGAACAACCGCACGGCCTTGCGCATCAGGGGCTCGGCCAGCGAGGCGTACGTGGGGCTGCGGCCGGCGACGTAGGCGAGGTCGCGGAAGGAGTGGCTGTTCTCGCCGTACAGCTCGGCCTCGGAGAAGAAGCGGATCCAGTCGGGGTCCGGCTCGTCCCACTCGTCCGCCTCGGCGAAGGTGTCCTCGGCCATCCGCACAGCCCGCTTGCACCGCCCGGGCTGCCCCATGTTGGCGAAGGCGCGGGCCTCCATCGCATACAGCATGGACTGGGTGCGCGGGCTGGCGCAGTCGCGGCTGCCGTACTGCGCGAGGTGGATCAGCTCCAGCGCGTCCTCGGGCCGGCCGAGGTGGATCATCTGGCGGCTCATGTTGGACAGCACGTACGAGCCGAGCGGCCGGTCGCCGGCCTCCTTGGCGGCGTGCAGGGCGAGGACGAAGTACTTCTGCGCGGTCGGCTGGAGCCCGACGTCGTAACTCATCCAGCCGGCGAGCTCCGCCAGCTCTGCGGCGACCTTGAAGAGCCTCCTCGCGGTGGACTCGGGGTGGGGCTCCTGGAGGAGGTCGGTCACCTCGTGCAGTTGTCCGACGACCGCCTTGCGGCGCAGTCCGCCGCCGCACTGCGCGTCCCACTGCCGGAACATCGTGGTGGTGGACTCCAGCAGGTCCAGCTCGGGCCCGGAGAGCCGGCCGCGCGCCCGGCTGGTGGGCACCGAGTCCGGGTCCTCGCGCGGGGCGGGCGGGGAGGGGACGAGCCAGCGCTGCATGGGCTCGATGAGGGTCGGCCCCGCGCACAGGGCGAGCGAGGTCCCGAGGAAGCCGCGCCGCGCCAGCATGAGGTCGCTGCGCGAGAACTCGCTGAGCTGGGCCACCGTCTGCGGGGCGGTCCACGGCAGGTCGACGCCGGTCACGGAGGGTGCCTGGCGCGCCGCGCGCAGCCCGAGGTCCTCGACGGAGACGACGCAGCCGAACCGCTCGGAGAACAGCTCGGACAGGATCCTGGGGATGGGCTCGCGGGGGTTCTCGCCGTCCAGCCAGCGGCGCACGCGTGAGGTGTCGGTGGAGATGTGGTTGGCGCCCAACTGACGGGCCCGGCGGTTGACTTGACGGGCCAGTTCGCCCTTCGACCAGCCGCTGCGCACGAACCACGACGTGAGCAGCTCGTTCGGACGCTTGTCCGCGCCCGTAGCGTTGTTTCCGCTTCCGTCGTTGCCGCTCACTGGAACGCCCCCATCCCTGAGACCACTTGTCACTGAGTGCGCCAAGCCCTATCAGAATGCCGGTAAATAGAGCCCGCCGTCCGGGACTTGTCACCCTTCGAACGGAAAGCCGACTTGCCTCCGGCATACCCGCAAGCGCATGTGCCTCCAGGACCCGCACACTCAAAGTAATCCTACGATCACGGCTCCAGCCACGGCGATCCCTGAAACGCCACCATTCGCCACCCCTTCGAATGAACTCCCGATGACCTGCACGCGATTCACTTGACAGGAGATGGCCGCGAGTGAGCGGAGCGAAGCACTCGGGGGCGCGCGCAGCCGGACACACCACCCGGAGCACTTCAGGGCGCTGCCTGGATCGGGCGCCCACCGGGCAGCGGAAGTACGGAGAGTCATGATTGTCACCGCTGCGTAACCATCGGCGCGCCGGACCCGTTGGAGGGGGCATGGGCTTCACGATCGGCGGCATTCGCGAGATCCGCTCCGGCGCGCGCAGGCGCGGTCGCTCGTCCGAGTGCACCGCCGTCGCCGAGTTCACGGGGCTGTGGGGCTGGGACGCGGTGCCGGGCGCACGGGCCGCGGCGGGCGTCTGCTCGTGCGGACGCCCCACCTGCCGCGAACCCGGCGCGCACCCCCTGGAGTTCGCCCCGCGGGTCCCCGCCGGCGCCACCCTCGACGACGTGACGAGGACCTGGTCGGAGTTCCCGGGCGCCGCGATCATGCTGCCCGTGGGGCGCGCGTTCGACGTGATCGAGGTCGCCGAGCCCGCCGGCCGTCGCGCCCTGGTCCGCCTGGAGCGCATGGGCCTGCCCCTCGGCCCGGTCACCGCCACCCCCGAGGGCCGCACCCAGTTCTTCGTCGCCCCCGGCGCCGCCGCCGGGCTCACCGGCCTCCTCTACCGCATGGGCTGGGACGACCCGGCCGCCCTCGATCTGCGCGGCCTCGGCCCCGGTACGTACCTCACGGCCCCGCCCTCCGACCGCGGCGGCCTCGGCCCGGCCCGCTGGCTGCGCCCACCGGCCCTGGACTCGGCGACCCGCCCGCCGGAGGCCCGGCTGCTGCTGGGCACGCTGGCGTATCTGGCGCACCGCTCACGCGCGTAGGTCGCGCCGGCCTCGGGGTCGTACACGGCGAAGCGCCCGCTCCCCACTGCACCTGGGGGCGGGCGCTTCCTCGCGGCAGACACCGGATTCGGGCGGATGCCGGAACCAGTACCTGTGTCAGTCGCCGATCAGGGCGTCGACGAACGCCTCCGGGTCGAACGGCGCCAGGTCGTCCGCGCCCTCGCCGAGTCCGATGAGCTTGACCGGTACGCCCAGCTCGCGCTGGACCGCGACCACGATGCCGCCCTTCGCCGTACCGTCCAGCTTGGTCAGGACGATGCCGGTGATGTCGACGACCTCGGCGAACACCCGGGCCTGGACGAGGCCGTTCTGCCCGGTGGTGGCGTCGAGGACGAGCAGGATCTCGTCGAGCGGGGCGTGCTTCTCGACGACGCGCTTGACCTTGCCGAGCTCGTCCATGAGCCCGGTCTTGGTGTGCAGGCGGCCGGCGGTGTCGATGAGGACGACGTCGACGCCCATCGCCTTGCCCTCCTTCACCGCGTCGAACGCGACGGAGGCGGGGTCGCCGGCCTCGGGGCCGCGCACGGTGTGGGCGCCGACCCGGTCGCCCCAGGTCTGGAGCTGGTCGGCGGCGGCGGCGCGGAAGGTGTCGGCGGCGCCCAGGACGACGGTCCGGCCGTCGGCGACGAGCACGCGCGCGAGCTTGCCGGTGGTGGTGGTCTTGCCGGTGCCGTTGACCCCGACGACCATCACGATGCCCGGCTTGCGCTCCTCGGGCTCGGTCTTCACCGTGCGGTCGACGTCGGTGCCGACGAGCTTGAGCAGCTCCTCGCGCAGCAGTGCGCGCAGTTCGTCGGGGGTGCGGGTGCCGAGCACCTTGACGCGCGCGCGCAGCCGCTCGACCAGTTCCTGGGTGGGGGTCACGCCGACGTCGGCGGTGAGCAGCGTGTCCTCGATCTCCTCCCAGGTGTCCTCGTCGAGGTGCTCGCGCGAGAGCAGCGTGAGCAGGCCCTTGCCGAGGGCGTTCTGCGAGCGGGAGAGACGGGCGCGGAGGCGGATCAGCCGCCCCTCGGTGGGCTCCGGGATCTCGATCCCGGGGGCCTCGGCGGTGGGCGGTTCCTCGACGGCGACGCCGGTCGGGCCGCCGTCGGGGAGATCCACCTCCTCGATCGTGCGGCGCGGTTCGTCGCGCGGCGTCTCGGCCTCGTCGCCGACGTGCGGCTCGGCCGGCGGGGCGGTGATGTCGGGCGCGGTGGGGGGCGGCGGGGGCAGCGACTTCTTCCGTCGGCTGCCGACGACGAGCCCGCCCAGCACACCGAGCACGACCACGGCGATGACTACAGCAAGGATGACGATTTCCATAACGCGTCCCAGTATGCGTGACCCCTCTCCGGCGGGGCGGGTGGCCACACGTCCGAACGGCGGCATGCCGCTCCCCCTCGTGCGGGCGTTCCCCGCCTCTGGTGACCTGACGCCTCGTCAGCTAACGTCCCCCTGCGTCAGCACCCGACCCGCCCGGCGAAGGGGGCCTCCCATGCCCGTCAGCGTCGTCCGTTTCAACCTCGTCGCCCCCGGCGCGAGCCCCGCCGAGCTCGGCGTCCGGTACCGGGCCGCGCTGGAGATGGCCCGGTACGCCGACGAGCGCGGGGTCGCCGTCGCGCAGACCGAGGAGCATCACGGCGTCGAGAACAACTGGCTGCCGTCGCCGTTCGCCTTCGCGGGCGCGGTGCTCGGGGCGACCCGCCGGCTGGCGGTGACCGTCTCGGCGGCGATCGGCCCGTTGCACGACCCGCTGCGGCTCGCCGAGGACATCGCCGTGCTCGATCTGCTCAGCGGCGGGCGGCTGGTCACGGTCGCCGGGATCGGGTACCGGCCCGAGGAGTACGCGTGGGCCGGGGTGGACTGGAAGCGCCGCGGGCGCCTTCAGGACGAGCTCCTGGACACCCTGCTCAAGGCCTGGACCGGCGAGGAGTTCGAGTACCGGGGCCGTACGGTACGGGTCACCCCGCGCCCCGGGTCCGATCCGCACCCCCTGCTCCTGGTCGGCGGTTCCTCCAGGGCCGCCGCCCGTCGGGCCGCCCGGTTCGGCCTGCCGTTCTTCCCGAGCGCGCACCTTCCGGAGCTGGAGGCGTACTACAAGGAGCGGCTGGTGGAGTACGGGACGGACGGCTGGACGATGATGCCGGGCGCCGAGACGCCGCTGCTGCACCTCGCCGAGGATCCGGACCGGGCGTGGGCCGAGTACGGCGGCCACTTCCTGCACGAGGCACGGACGTACGCCTCCTGGCAGTCCGGCGACATCCGCTCGGCGGTGAAGTCGGGGGCGACGACGGTCGGGGAACTCCGGGAGGAGGGCGTGTACCGGATTCTCACGCCGGACGAGTGTGTGGCGCAGGAGCTCGACAACCTCGTACTGCATCCGCTCGCGGGCGGGATGCCGGTGGATGAGGGGTGGCGGAGTCTGCGGCTGTTCTGCGACGACGTGCTGCCCCGGCTCGGGGGGTGAGCCGTCCCGGCTCCTGACGTTTGTGCCTGCTCCGCGCTGGTCACGTTCAACTCCTCGGGCCGCCGGCAACGCTGCCGACGGGGGTCGACCTGCCAGATACGTGGTACCTGAAGGTAAAAACAACGTTGCCGAGACTATGCCTTCAAGTCTCAAAGTCAAACGTGAGGAAAAGTGAGATCTCAGACACAGAAGTGCCACATTCGTTCACTTCTTGAAGTGATATGCCTCAGCGCAGTCGCTGGCTGATCACCTTCGAGACACCGTCGCCCTGCATGGACACGCCGTACAGCGCGTCGGCGACCTCCATCGTGCGCTTCTGGTGCGTGATCACGATGAGCTGCGAGGACTCCTGGAGCTCCTCCATGATCCGGATGAGCCGCTGGAGGTTGGCGTCGTCGAGGGCGGCCTCGACCTCGTCCATGACGTAGAACGGGCTGGGCCGGGCCTTGAAGATCGCCACCAGCATCGCGACGGCGGTCAGCGACCGCTCGCCGCCGGAGAGCAGGCTGAGCCGCTTGACCTTCTTGCCCGGGGGCCGGGCCTCCACGTCCACGCCCGTGGTGAGCATGTTGTCGGGATCGGTCAGGACGAGCCGCCCCTCCCCACCCGGGAAGAGCCGGCTGAAGACCCCCTCGAACTGCCTCGCCGTGTCCCGGAACGCCTCGGTGAAGACCTGCTCGACGCGCTCGTCGACCTCCTTCACCACCTGAAGCAGGTCGGTTCGGGTCTTCTTGAGGTCCTCCAACTGCTCACTGAGGAACTTGTGACGTTCCTCCAGCGCGGAGAACTCCTCCAGGGCGAGCGGGTTCACCTTGCCGAGCTGCTGATACGCCCGCTCGGCCGTCTTCAGCCGCTTCTCCTGCTCGGCCCGCACGAACGGCCTCGGCTGGTTGCGCGGATCCTCGGGGTCCTCCGGCAGCACCTCGCCCTCGGCGGGCGGGGAGGGCGGCACGAGCTGATGCGGCCCGTACTCGGAGACCAGCCCCGCGGGCTCCACGCCCAGCTCCTCCAGCGCCTTGGTCTCCAACTGCTCGATCCGCATCCGCTTCTCGGCGCCGAGCACCTCGCCCCGGTGCACCGAGTCGGTCAACTTGTCGAGCTCGGCCTTGAGTTCGCGTCCGCCGGTGCGGGCGGCGGCCAGTTCCCGTTCGCGCCGCGCCTTGGCGGCGTCGGCGGCGACCCGCTCCCCCTCGGCCCGCCCGAGGGACACCTCGACGTGCGCGAGCAACTGCCGTGCGCCGGAGCCCACGGCCTCCGCGACGGCCGCCTCGTGCCGCAGCCGCGCCCGCCGCTGCTCGGCACGCGCGCGTGCCTCGCGTTCCGCCCGCGCGGCCCGGTCCAGCGAGTCGGCCCGTCCGGCCAGCCCCCTGACCCGCTCCTCGTGCGTACGGGCCTGGAGCCGCGCCTCCATCTCGGTCTGCCGCGCGTTGGCCCCGTCGGCGGCGAGCCGGTCCCGCACGGAGGTGTCGGGCTCCTCCTCGACCGGCAACTCCTCGGCGACGGCCAGCCGCTCAGCCAGCTCCTCCGCCTCTTCCACGGCTCCATCGAGCGCTTCCTGCGCCCGCACCGCCGCCGCTGTGGACCGCTCGGCCTCGCCGGCCGCGCCCCTCGCCTGTCCCGCGAGCCGCCCGAGCTGCTGGGCCACGGCCGACTTCTCCCGGTCGGCGGCCCGCCGCCGCTCCCCCAACTCCTCGACGAGCGCGGCACTTTCCTTGCGCCGCTCCCCCGCCACCTGCTGCGCCCGAGTCAACTCCTCGCACCGCACGGCCAGTTCCTCGAGTGCGACGGCGGCCTCGTCGACGGACGCCTGCACCTCAAGGAGACTGGGCGCCCCGGCCGACCCGCCGTGCGCGAAGTGCGCCCCGAGCAGGTCGCCTTCGGCGGTGACGGCGGTCAACTCCGGTCGGGCGTACACCAGTTCCTCGGCGTCCTCCAGCGTCCCGACGACGACGATCCCCCGCAACAGCCGCCGCACGGCGGGCATCAGCTCAGCGGGGCCTCGAACGAGATCGGCGGCGGCGAAGCGAGTCCCGTCGGCACCGGGTGACGTGGGCGTGAGCATGGTGGAACCGGGGTCCCGGTCCTCCGGAGCTCCCGCCAGCAGCAGTGCGGCTCGGCCCGCGTCCTGTTTGCGGAGCAGGCGGATGGCTTCGGCCGCTGACGCGGGTGTCGTCACCGCGATCGCGTCGGCCGCGGCTCCGAAGGCCGCCGCGAGCGGGAGCTCGTATCCCGGGGTCACCGTCAGCAGTTCGGCGGCCGGGCCCAGCAGGCCGTTCAGGCGATCGCGGGCGCCGAGCAGCGCGCCCGTGCCGTCCTTGCGGCGCAGGCCCAGCGCCAGGGTCTCGTGGCGGGCCTGGGTCGCGGCGCGGCTGCGTTCGGCCGCCGTGGCCGCCTCCCGGGCGGCGGTGAGGGCGGCCTCCGCCTCGGTGAGCCGCCGCTTGGCCGTCTCGTGCTGTTCGCCCAGCTCCTGGTCACCGGCGTCGAGGCCGTCGACCTCCGCCTTCAGGGCCTCGTACTCCTCCTGCGCGGTGCCGGCCCGTTCCTGGGCCTCGTCGCGGGCGGCGGCCAGGCGGTCGATCTCGGCCTGGGCGGAGGCAGCGCGCGAACGGGCCGCGTTGACCTGGCCGTTCAGCCGGGCCAGGCCCTCGCGGCGGTCGGCGATGGCCCGGGCGACGTCCTTCAGTCGTCGTTCCTCGACGGCGAGTTCCCGCTCCAGGTCGGCGCGGTGGGCGACGGTGTCGTCCAGGGCGTGCTGGGCCGCTTCGAGAGCGGCCTCCAACTCGGCCTCCTGCTCGCGGACCCGGGCGGCCTCCCGCTCCATGTCCTCGGGGTCACGGCCGCGCCGCTCCTCCGGGGGCGTGGAGGTGGCGCTCTTCACGCGCGCGTCGGCGAGCGAGATCGTGCCCCGGACGCGTTCGGCGAGCTGGGACAGCTCGTACCAGGTCTGCTGGGCCTGCTGGAGGCGTGGCGTGAGCTGCCGGACCTCGTCCTCCAGAAGCGCTTCGCGCTGGAGGGCCTTCCTCAGCTCCTGCTCGGCGGCTTCCTTGCGCCCCTTGAGGGCGGCCTCGTCGGCCACCTCGGTCTGGAGCGCCTCCCGCAGCCGTACGAGATCGTCGGCCAGCATTCGGAGCCGGGCGTCCCTCAGGTCCGCCTGGATGACGGCGGCCCGGCGGGCGACGGCGGCCTGGCGGCCCAGGGGCTTGAGCTGGCGCCGGAGTTCGTCCGTCAGGTCCTGCACGCGTGCGAGGTTGGCCTGCATCGCGTCCAGCTTGCGGAGCGCCTTCTCCTTGCGTTTGCGATGCTTGAGGACGCCCGCGGCCTCCTCGATGAAGGCGCGGCGGCCCATGGGGTCGGCGTGCAGGACGGAGTCGAGCTGGCCCTGGCCGACGATGACGTGCATCTCGCGGCCGATGCCGGAGTCGGACAGCAGGTCCTGGATGTCGAGGAGGCGACAGGTGTCGCCGTTGATCTGGTACTCGCTGCCGCCGTTGCGGAACATGATCCGCGTGATGGTGACCTCGGCGTACTCGATGGGCAGCGCCCCGTCGGAGTTGTCGATGGTCAGGGACACCTCGGCGCGGCCCAGCGGGGGGCGCCCGGTGGTGCCGGCGAAGATGACGTCCTCCATCTTGCCGCCGCGCAGCGACTTGGCGCCCTGCTCGCCCATGACCCAGCTGAGCGCGTCGACGACGTTGGACTTGCCCGAGCCGTTCGGTCCGACGACGCACGTGATCCCCGGTTCGAACCGGAGCGTGGTCGCGGAAGCGAACGACTTGAACCCCCGGAGGGTCAGGGCCTTGAGGTGCACGGCGCTGGACTCTACCTTCCGGGAATGTCTCACTCCATGAAGCCGCGGTTTCACCCATGAACGCGCAGGGCACACCAAACGTTAAGAGACTGAAAGGGTGCGCGGGGGAGCGAAAGCCGAACGAAAGACTTGGCGGGGAACTGGCGGGGAAACAGGGCAGGAAAGATCAAGTAAGAGCATCGAAGAGCGAGAAAGAAAGAAGGGACGCCGAAGCGTCCCTTGCAAACTCTTAGAACTTAGCGGTTTCGACGCGGCTGATGCGTGCCGCCCGACCACTGCGTGCCGTTGTGCGGCGGTGCAGCGATCAGGTGAGCGCAGGCTCCGCCTGGCGTGCGTCGATGCTCTCCAGAAGCGATTCGTGAGAAGCGGCAGCCGTCAGCGCGTCGTTCTCGGCCTGGATCCGTCCGAGCTCGGATTCCAGATCCTGTACGCGCTGCTGGAGCCGTCGCATCTCGGAGAGGAGTCGCGGGTCGGAGCCGCCGACGTAACCGAGAAGCGCCTTTGCCATGATGGATGGTCCTCCACACTGAGTGACCGACCGAAGCGGTGTGGGTCGTGAGGGATTCGCACCCGCGGTGTTGGCAGGATCTTTGTTGGTGCTGACGTTCATCCATGCCAAACAGCTAAGGTGCGCGGGGTGCTTTCAGCGTCTCACCAAAAAGTTTGACGGTCAACACGATCACGCCCCGTATTGGCGGGCATCCCGGTGGCACGCGGCCGAAACGGCGGCGCTGCGACTCCTGCGGGGACCTCGAGGCGTGGCGATCATCCTTGCGTGCGGAGCCTCCCACCGCAAGCAGTTCTTGGCAACCACCTGGCCCTTTCCACTGCGGGCAGGTGCCGGCGGCATGTCCCCGGGCCCGGCGACGGCTGCTTCACGCGGAGTCCTCAGCGGATCGCGAAGCCGTCGTAACCGCCGCGCGGTGTGTCCCAGATCTCGGTGACTCCGTCCACGTACCCGGGCGTGTCGTCACCCAGGAGCCAGCCGAGCAGCCCCTCGCAGCCCTCGCGGGCCCCTTCCGCGACCACCTGGACCCGTCCGTCGGCCAAATTGAGAGCAAAGCCACTCAGGCCGCCGATCTCCAGCGCCTTCGCCCGCGTGAACCAGCGGAATCCCACGCCCTGCACGTGTCCGCGCACCCAGGCCACCAGTCGTACATCCTCGTTCATGGGTGCAACCTAACCGGGCAAAGTCGCTCGGAGCCCTTCCCCCCTCAGAACCATGGGGTACCGTCCCCACCCAATGATTCTCATATGAAACTCACTCGATCGGGTGAGTTGGGTTGACCAGACGGACCAGGAGGCGCGCGTCGCCCCAGGTCCCGGGCCGACCGTGGGAACACCGCTTGTGACGAGGAAGGCAAGGACATGGGACGCCACCGACGCTCCGCCGCCGGCCGCGCCGCCAAGAGCCGCGCCACGGGGGTCACACAGACGCACGGCTCGCACGCGGACAGCCACAACCCGCAGGACTCGTACGCGGGAGACCACCCCACGGCGGGGATCGCGCCGTATCTGAACCCGGAGGCGTACGCCGACTCCGTCACGAAGAGCCAGGAGTACCTGTTCTCGACGCGGGACGGGAACCGCGCCGACACCATGGTGTTCGCGGCCGACGGGTTCACGCCCGGCGGCGGCGCCCCGCGGACGGCGTCCGGCCAGGCCGGTGCGAACCGCCGCCGGAAGAGGAGAGTCGTCACGCCGGTCAAGACGGGCCTGCTCGGCGTGTCCGCGGCGGTCGCCCTCGGCACCGTCGCGGTGGCCACGGGCGTGGTGCCCGGTCTCGACAGCTACCGGCTCGGCGGCGGCAGCGGCCCCGGCGAAAAGGTGCAGGCCGCAGACTCGCCGACCAACTCGCCCGCCGAGCAGGGCGGCACGTCCGGCTCCGCCGACGACGAGCGCGGCTCCACGTCGACCAGCCGCGACGCCGGCCGCTCGGCCTCACCGTCCGCCTCGCCCACGCCCTCCACCTCCACCCCGTCGGCGTCACCATCGCCGTCGGCGTCGCCGTCCAAGACGGCGGCGCCCCAGAAGCCGAAGCCCACGCCTTCGAAGGAGCGGAAGGCGGCCCCTGCGGTCACTCCGTCCAAGTCGAGGACGGCCACCAAGGCTCCGGAGCGGGCCGCGGCGCCGGCGCCGGTGACGGTCTCGGCCGAGGCGCAGGCCGCGGCCGAGGTGCTGAAGCTCGTCAACGCGGAGCGGTCCAAGGTCGGCTGCAGCGCCCTCTCCGCGAACAGCGCGCTGTCGGAGCTGGCCGAGAGGTTCAGCGACGACATGGCCGCGCGGGGCTTCTTCGACCACACCGACCCGGACGGGGCGAGCCCCTGGGACCGGGCGGCCAAGGCCGGGATATCCGACCTCGGCGGCGAGAACATAGCCCGGGGCCAGTCCGACGCGGCCGCGGTCATGGAGGCCTGGATGAACAGCCCCGGCCACAAGGCGAACATCCTGAACTGCGACTTCAAGACGCTGGGCGTCGGTGTCCACTTCGGGTCCGGCGGACCCTGGTGGACGCAGGACTTCGGCTACTAGGCCTGCGGAGAAGACTCCGCAGAAACGATCATGCAGCCTGGGTCCGGCCGGCCACGAAGACCTTCGCGGTCTCGGCGACCCGCCGGCCCAGGTGCTCCGCCGTCGCCGCGTCGGCCTTGTGAACGCCCTCCGGGCCCGCGTCGACGTCGGTCTGCGCGGCCGCGCCGAGGGACACGCCGAGCCGGTTGAGGTCGTGCTCGGAGCCGGTGCTGCTGTTCCAGCCGGGCATCAGGCCGAGGTTGACCCAGTGCATGCCGAGCTGCCCGGCCAGGATCTGGAAGAACTGCAGCGTGTGCAGCTTGTCGCCGTTCTTGGAGCCGGAGTTGGTGAAGCCGGCGGCGAGCTTGTCCTGCCACGCCTGGGTGGCCCAGCGCGCGGAGGTCGCCTCCGCGAAGACATGGAAGGCGCCGGAGGCGGTACCCATGTAGGTCGGCGAGCCGAACACGATCGCGTCCGAGCCGTCGAGCAGCGTCCACTGCTCCTCGGTGATCTCCGCGACGTCGATCAGGTGCACCTCGGCACCGGCGTCGGCGGCACCGGCGCGGACCGCCTCGGCGAGGACGGCGGTGTGGCCGTAGCCGGAGTGGAAGGCGACGGAGACAACAGCGGTGGACATGCGAACTCCTTGAAATGGGCAGCTCAAGTACGACCACCAAAGGAAAGCACTAACTTATAGTTAGTGCAACCTGTTGGTTAGCGCTGCCTTCGCGTACGCTTGTGTCATGACCAGCACCCAGGAGCCCACGGAGGACATGGACCTCCCGTACGACGTGTTCGCCAAGGCCTGCCCCTCGCGTGGCACGCTCGAGCACATCACGGGCCGCTGGGGCGGACTCACGCTCGGGGCGCTGCACGAGGGCTCGCTGCGCTTCAACGAGCTGCGCCGCCGGGTCGACGGCGTGAGCGAGAAGATGCTGTCCCAGACGCTGCACGCCCTGGAGCGCGACGGCCTGGTGCACCGCGAGGCGCAGCCGACCAACCCGCCCCGCGTGGACTACGAGCTGACCCCGCTCGGCCGTGAGGTCGCCGAGCGGCTGCTGTCCCTCATCCACTGCCTGGAGGGTCGTATGGACGACGTCCTGGCCGCCCGCGAGCGCTACGACGGGACGCGCGGCGTCCGCTGACACTTCGGGCAGAAGTAGCTGGACCGGTTCATCCACGGGCGGCGGCGCATCGGCGTGGCACATCGCTTGCAGGGCAGGCCCTCCCGGCCGTAAGCGTCCAGGGACCGGTCGAAGTAGCCCGACTCGCCGTTGACGTTGACGTACAGGCTGTCGAAGCTGGTGCCGCCGACGGCGAGGGCCGCGTTCATCACGTCCCGGACATGGCCGAGGAGTTCGAGGGTGCGCGGGCGGGTGAAGTTCGCGGTCGGGCGTTCGTAGTGCAGGCGGGCGCGCCACAGGGCCTCGTCCGCGTAGATGTTGCCGACGCCGCTGATCAGCGACTGGTCGAGCAGGGCCCGCTTGATGGTGGTGCGCTTGCGGCGGAGTGCCTGGTGGAAGGCCTCGTCGTCGAACAGCGGGTCGAGGGGGTCGCGGGCGATGTGCCCGATGACGTCCGGCAGGCCGTCCGGGGTGGTGTCGTGCAGGGACAGGCCGCCGAAGGTGCGCTGGTCGACGAAGCGCAGTTCGGTGTCCACCTCGTCGGCGAAGCGGACGCGGATGCGCAGGTGCTTCTCGTCGGGGGCCTCGTGCGGCTGGACCAGGAGCTGGCCGCTCATGCCGAGGTGGGCCAGGACCGCCTGGTGCGTGTCCTCCAGCGGCAGCCACAGGTACTTGCCGCGGCGGCTCGGGATGCCGATGCGGTGGCCCTTGAGGCGGTGCGCGAAGTCGTCGGCGCCGGCTATGTGACGGCGTACGGCGCGCGGGTGCAGCACTTCGGCGTCGGCGACGGTGCGATGGGCGACCCACCGCTCCAGACCGCGCCGGACGACCTCGACCTCGGGCAACTCGGGCATGGGATCCCCCGTACGGAACGCCCGCCTCCCAGTGGAGGCGGGCGTTCGTCTCGTACCGATGTGCTACTTGCTACTGCTGTTGGTCAGGCGGAGGCGGACTCGGGGTCCGGGCTGGCTTCGGCGGGCTCGACGGCCGGGGCCGCCTCTGCCGCCTCGGCTCGCTCGTCCGCCGCGGCCCGGATGGACCGCCATGCGGACTCGGCGGCCTGTTGCTCCGCCTCCTTCTTGCTGCGGCCGGTGCCGGTGCCGTACGAGACGCCTCCGACGCGGGCGGCAGCAGTGAAGGTCTTCTCGTGGTCGGGGCCGGTCTCCGTGACCAGGTACTCGGGGACACCGAGGCCTTCGGTCGCGGTGAGCTCCTGGAGACTGGTCTTCCAGTCCAGGCCGGCACCGAGGTTCGAGGACTTCTCGATCAGCGGGTCGAACAGGCGGTGCACCAGTTCGGAGGCCGCGTCGAGGCCCTGATCGAGATAGACCGCGCCGATCACCGCTTCAAGGGTGTCGGCGAGGATGGACGCCTTGTCCCGGCCGCCCGTGCCCTCTTCACCGCGGCCGAGCCGGATGAAGGAGCCCAGGTCGAGGCCACGACCGACCTCCGCCAGCGCACGTGAGTTGACCACCGCGGCCCGCAGCTTGGCCAGTTGGCCTTCGGGCAGGTCGGGGTGGGTGCGGTACAGCGTGTCCGTGACGACGAGGCCGAGCACGGAGTCCCCGAGGAACTCCAGCCGCTCGTTCGTCGGCAGGCCGCCGTTCTCGTACGCGAAGGAACGGTGGGTCAGCGCACGCACCAGAAGGGCGGACTCGAGCTGATAGCCGAGCCGCCCTTCCAGAAGCGTGTGGGACGAGGCCGTGTCCGCCGGACCACCCCCGCGAAGGCGGGGACCAACTTCTTTGGCGTCAGACATGGAGCCTCTCACCAGCCGCTCAGACCTCGAGGACCTGGCGCTTGTTATAGGTGCCGCAAGACGGGCACGCGATGTGCTGCAGCTTGGGCTCGTGGCAGCGCTCGCACGCAACCAGGGTGGGGACCGCAGCCTTCCACTGCGACCGGCGGTGGCGCGTGTTGCTGCGCGACATCTTCCGCTTCGGAACAGCCACGGCTACTTCTCCTGCTTCTCGGCGGCGCGTGCTGCTCTTTGCGCTTCGCCGCTCATCTCGTCCTTCTCGCCGTCTTCAGGTGAACCGGCGAGTCCCTGCAGTGCCGCCCATCGGATGTCGACGGCGTCGTGGTGGTGGTCCGGGGCGTCCGTGAGCCGCTCTCCGCACTCGGAGCACAGGCCCAGGCAGTCGTCCTGGCACACCGGCTGCATCGGCAGTGCGAGCACCACCGCATCGCGCAGCACGGGTTCGAGGTCGAACAGGCCGTCCTCGATGAAGAGCCTGTCCTCGTCTTCCTCGGCGTCGTCGACCGGCTCCGCTTTGGGGCGGCCCCGGTCGTCGGCGTCAGGGTACGAGAACATCTCCTGGAAGTCCGCTTCGAGCTCCAGCTCCAGCGGCTCCAGACACCTTACGCACTCCCCCTCCGCCGATGCACGGGCGGTGCCCGTGACGAGCACCCCTTCCATGACCGACTCGAGTCGGAGCTCGAGTTCCAGCGGGGCGCCTTCCGGCACTCCGACGACTCCCTGGATCCCGAGATCCCGGGGTGCGTCGATCTCGCGGGTCAGGCGCTGCTGCGCACCAGGACGCCGCCCCAGCTCGTGCGTGTCGAACACGAGAGGCTTGCGGTGGTCGAGGCGGGCGTTCAGGGCCATTCCTGCTTTCGATCTGCTGAGCTCGGGGGACGCCGCCCTTCGGTGTTCCCGGGCAGCGGTGATCGCGGACGTACACACGACCGAAGAGCCAGGATACTGGAGCTTGCGCCCACAGCCCAATCGGGTGTGGACAACCCCGTTCCGGCAGGTCGCTACAGACCGCGTCCCTGCTCGTAGGCGCGCAGTTGTTCGGCGCTGATCATGCCCGTGTCGAAGAGACTGGTCTCGTCGAGGGCGTACCCCTGCTGGGCCTGTTGGGGCTGCTGGTCCTGCTGGGACTGCTGAGGCTGTTGCGCGGCCTGGTGGGGGTCGTAGGGGGCCTGCTGGGTGTCGTAGCCCTGGTACGCGTAGGGGTCGGCCTGCTGCTGGTAGCCGTACGCGTCCTGCCGGCCGTAGCCCTGCTGCTGCCCGTAGCCGCCGGCGTACGGGTCCGGCTGCTGCTGGAAGGCGTAGGCCTCCTGCGGCTGCTCGTACGGCTGCTGGACGGGCTGTCCGGCCGCCGCGTCCCGCTCGGCGAGGGCGGTCAGGTCGGCGAGGTAGTCGGCGTCGGAGGAGTGCTGGAAGGTCGTGGTGTCGTCGGCGAGGGCGCCGAGGTCGTCCGAGGCGAGGCGGCCGTGCAGCTTCTGGCGGCCGCGGCCGACCGCGTCCAGGGTCTTGGCGAGGACCGCCTCGAAGGCGCCCAGCTTGGTGTCGACGTAGGAGTCGGCGTCGCGGCGCAGGGTCTCCGGGTCGTGGCTGCGCTCGGGGGCGTCCTCGTCCTCGTAGCCGTTCTCGTCGACGCCGGGACCGGTGCCGAGGAGCTTCTCGCGGCCGCGGCCGACGGAGCCGAGCGTCTTGGTGAGGACGACCTCGAAGTTGGCGAGCTTGGAGTCGACGTACTCGTCGGCCTCCGCGCGGACGTCGTCGGCCTCCTTGCGGGCCTCGGCGAGGATGCGGTCGGCCTCGGACTGGGAGCGGCGGGCGATCTCGGTGTCGGAGATCAGGGAGCCGCGCTCGGTGTGCGCGGTGGAGATGATCCGCTCGGCCTCCTGGCGGGCCTGCTCGACCATCTGCTCGCGGCCGCCGATCAGTTCCTGGGCCTGGGCGAGCGAGTCGGGCAGGGCCGCGCGGACCTCTTCGAGCAGGGCGAGCAGATCCGCGCGGTTGACCACGCACGAGGCCGACATCGGCATCGACCGGGCACTGGAGACCGCCGTGACGATCTCGTCGAGCTTCTTCTGCACGTCCACCGGTTGCTCGCCACTCTCTACACCTGTGTTGGAGACGGACGGAACGACTGTAGCCCCATCAGTCCTCGCGCAGGCGCTCGTTGAGCGCCTCCAGGACGATCGCCGGAACGAGGTGGGAGACGTCTCCGCCCCAGGTGGCGACCTCCTTCACCAGGGAGGAGGAGAGGAAGCTGTAGGTGGGGTTGGTGGGCACGAACAGCGTCTCGACGCCGGACAGCCCGTTGTTCATCTGGGCCATCTGCAGTTCGTAGTCGAAGTCGCTGACCGCGCGCAGGCCCTTGACGATGGCGGGGATCTCGCGCTGCTTGCAGAAGTCGACGAGGAGGCCGTGAAAGGCCTCGACCCGGACGTTGCCGTACTCGGCGGTGACCTGGCGGATCAGGTCGATCCGCTCGTCGATCTCGAACAGGCCCTTCTTGGACTTGTTGATCATGACCGCGACATAGACCTCGTCGTACAGACGGGAGGCACGGGAAATGATGTCGAGGTGTCCGTTGGTGATCGGGTCGAACGACCCGGGACAGACGGCGCGGCGCACTGGTGATCCCTCGCTCTCCGGTCCGGTCATCGTGCGGCTTCGCACGTAGCGGCGGCGCGACCGTACCAAAACGTTCCCTCGCCGTAGCGACGGGCCCTGAGGCCTTCGAAACCGTCCGGCCAGTGGAACTCTCCGCCCCTGGTGCTGCGCTCCACGGTGACGAGTGCTTCGGCCGTGAGCCAGCCCCCCGCGCGGAGTGTGAGCAGAATCTCCCGAAGATCGTCGTCCGAGACGGCGTACGGGGGGTCGAGGAAGACGAGGTCGTACGGTGCGGTGGGCTCCGCCTGGATGACCTGTCGGGCCTTGCCCGCGCGGACCTCGGCGCCGGGGAGGGCGAGGCTCTTCACGTTCTCCCGGATGGTGCGGGCCGCGCGGGCGTCGGCCTCGACCAGCAGGGTGTGGCTCGCGCCTCGGGAGAGGGCCTCCAGGCCTACGGCGCCGGAGCCCGCGTACAGGTCCAGGACGCGTTCGCCTGCAAGGGGGCCGCCGCCCAGCAGGGACTGCCAGGTGGAGAAGAGGCCCTCGCGGGCGCGGTCGGAGGTGGGACGGGTTCCGTTGCCCGGCGGGACCGCCAGGCGGCGCCCACCGGCTGCGCCGGCGATCACGCGGGTCATCTCGGGTCCTTGGTCGTGGGGTGCGTTTCAGGTCCATTGTGGCCTGTCGCGCCCGTGGGCAGGTCCGCTCACCCCTTTTCCAGGTACTGCTCCCTTTCCTCGTCCAGGAGGGCGTCCAGGGCTGTGCGCAGGCCCGGGTAGGCGGCCAGCTCCGGGTCGGACGCGACCACCCGCGCCGCCTCCTGCCTCGCCTCCGCGATGACCTCCTCGTCCTCGATGACGGCGAGCACGCGCAGCGACGTGCGGGCGCCGGACTGGGCCTGGCCCAGGACGTCGCCCTCGCGGCGTTGTTCGAGGTCGATGCGGGAGAGCTCGAAGCCGTCGAGGGTGGCGGCGACCGCGTTGAGGCGCTGGCGGGCGGGGGAGGCCTCGGGCATCTCCGTGACCAGCAGGCAGAGGCCGGGGGCGGAGCCGCGCCCCACCCGGCCCCGGAGTTGGTGCAACTGGGAGACGCCGAAGCGGTCGGCGTCCATGATCACCATCGCGGTGGCGTTCGGGACGTTGACGCCGACCTCGATGACGGTCGTGGCGACCAGGACGTCGGTGTCGCCCGCGGCGAAGCGGCGCATGGCGGCGTCCTTGTCGTCGGGGGGCATACGGCCGTAGAGGACCTCGACCCTGAGGCCCTGGAGCGGGCCTTGCACGAGTTGGTCGGCCACGTCGAGGACGGCGAGCGGGGGACGCTTGTCGGCCCCGGCCTCGGATTCTGCCTCTGCGGGCTTCTTCTTGGTCTTGGCGGCCTTCTTCGGGTCGTCCTCCTCGTCGCCGATGCGGGGGCAGACGACGTACGCCTGATGGCCGTTGGACACCTCCTCGCGGACGCGCTCCCAGGCGCGGGCCAGGAAGTGGGGCTTGTCGGCGGCCGGGACGACATGGCTGGCGATGGGCGAGCGGCCGGCCGGGAGCTGGTCGAGGACGGACGTCTCCAGGTCGCCGAAGACGGTCATGGCGACCGTGCGCGGGATGGGGGTGGCGGTCATGACGAGCAGGTGCGGGGGCTGTTTGCCCTTGCCGCGCAGGGCGTCGCGCTGCTCGACGCCGAAGCGGTGCTGTTCGTCGACCACGACCAGTCCGAGGTCGTGGAACTGGACCTTGTCCTCGATCAACGCGTGCGTGCCGATCACGATGCCGGCCTCTCCGGTGACCAGGTCGAGCAGTGCCTGCCGCCGTGCGGCCATGCCCATGGAACCGGTCAGCAGCACGACCTTGGTGGCCTGGTCGGATCCGCCGAGCATCCCGCCCTCGGCCAGCTCGCCCATCATCTCGACGACGGAGCGGTGGTGCTGCTGGGCGAGGACCTCGGTGGGGGCGAGCATGGCGGCCTGGCCCCCGGCGTCGACGACGGCGAGCATGGCGCGCAGGGCCACCAGGGTCTTGCCCGATCCGACCTCGCCCTGAAGGAGGCGGTGCATCGGGTGGTCCGTCGCCAGGTCGTCGAAGATCTCCCTGGAGACCTTCCGCTGGCCATCCGTGAGGGTGAAGGGCAGCCGGGCGTCGAAGGCGGTGAGGAGGCCGTCGGGGGCGGGTCTGCGCGGTACGGCCGGGAGTTGGGTGTCGGCGTGGCGTCGGCGGGCCAGGGCGACCTGGAGGACGAAGGCCTCGTCCCACTTCAGGCGGGTGCGGGCGTCGGCGATGTCGGCCTTGGTGTGCGGGCGGTGGATCTTGAGGAGGGCCTCGGGGAGGGAGACCAGGCCGCGGCCGTCGCGCAGTGAGTCCGGGAGGGGGTCGACGGCCTCCTGGGCGCTGGGCAGGACCGTCTGGACGGCCTTGCCGATCTTCCAGGACTCCAGTTTGGCGGTGGCGGGGTAGATCGGGATGAGGGCGCCGGCCCAGGTCTCGACGGAATCCTCGGCGTCCTCGGTGTCCGCGGTGTCCGCGCGCAGCAGTTCGTAGGCCGGGTGGGCCAGTTGGAGGCGGCGGTTGAAGACCGAGACCTTGCCCGAGAACATCGCGCGGGTGCCCGGCAGAAGGTCCTTGTGGGGCTTGTGGACACCGCTGCCGAAGAAGACCAGCTGTAGTCGGCCACTGCCGTCGGTGATCGTCACCTCCAGGCGCTGGCCCTTGCCTCTGGGGGCCTTGGCGGAGGCGAAGCTGTGCAGGCGGGCGTCGGCGACCTGGGCGACCACGGTGACGTGCTCGTCCATGGGGAGGTCGGCGAGGTGGGTGAGCTGGCCGCGCTCCTCGTATCTGCGGGGGTAGTGGTGCAGGAGGTCGCCGACGGTGTGCAGGCCGAGGTGCTCGGCCATCACCTTCGCGGTGGCGGGGCCGAGCACCGACTTGAGTGGTTGCTTCAGCGCTTCTTCCAGTGCGGGCACGAGATCCATTGCACACCACGCCACTGACATTGCCGCATATGTGTCCTGAAAGACCTGGTCAGACGGCTCGTTCGGGCTCTAGGATGACGCGCTCCGGCCATCATCCGCGGTCACCGCCCCACCGGGACCGCCCGACCCCGCGCCGTGCTCCTCCCCCAGCCCGCGGCGCTGCAGCGATGGACTCCCAGACCTCACAGGCATCCCAGGCATCTCCGTCACCTCACACGTTCCAGGTCGACCTGCGTGGTCTCGTGGACCTGCTGTCCCATCACCTCTACTCCAGTCCCCGGGTCTACCTGCGCGAACTGCTGCAGAACGCCGTGGACGCCATCACCGCCCGGCGGACCGAGGAACCCGACGCCCCGACGCGGGTGCGGCTGTTCGCGGCGGACGGCCGGCTGCGGGTGGAGGACTCCGGCGTCGGGCTCACCGAGGCCGACGTGCACAGCCTGCTGGCCACGATCGGGCGCAGTTCCAAGCGTGCTGAGGGGCTCCAGGACGTCCGTTCGGACTTCCTCGGCCAGTTCGGCATCGGGCTGCTGGCCTGTTTCGTGGTCGCCGAGCGGATCCGTGTGGTCAGCCGCAGCGCCCGTACGCCGGACGCGCCGCCCGTGGAGTGGACGGCGCGCGACGACGGTTCGTACACCGTGCGGACGCTGCCCCACGAGGCGCGGCCCGAGCCGGGCACCACCGTGCATCTGGTGGCGCGGGCCGGTGCCGGGGAGTGGCTCGCCGAGTCGCGGGTGCTGGCGCTGGCCCGGGAGTTCGGGTCGCTGCTGCCGTACGACGTCCGGGTCGGGGAGGAGGCGGTCACCGATCTGCCCGCGCCCTGGGACCGGGCGTACGCCTCCCCCGCGAACCGGCGGGTGGCGCTGGCCCGGCACTGTCATGAGCTGTTCGGTTTCACGCCGTTGGACTCGGTCGAGCTGAACGTGCCGCTGGCGGGGATCCGCGGGGTGGCGTACGTGCTGCCGTCGGCGGTCAGCCCGGCCCAGCGCGCCGGTCACCGGGTGCATCTCAAGGGCATGCTGCTGACCGAGCGGGGCGAACAACTGCTGCCCGACTGGGCGTTCTTCGTGCGCTGCGTCCTGGACACCGACAGTCTGCGGCCGACGGCCTCGCGGGAGTCGCTGTACGAGGACGAGACGCTGGCCGCGGTGCGGGAGGCGCTCGGGGAGAGGATCCGGTCGTGGCTGACGGGTCTGGCCGCCGGTGATCCCGAGCGGCTCGCGGCCTTCCTGGCGGTGCACCACCTGGGCGTGAAGTCGCTGGCGCGGCACGACAAGGAGATGCTGCGCACGATGCTGCCGTGGCTGCCCTTCGAGACGACCGACGGGCGGCTGTCGCTGGAGGAGTTCGCGCAGCGGCACCCGGTGGTGCACTTCACGCGGACCGTGGAGGAGTACCGGCAGGTCGCGCCGATCGCGTCCGCGCAGGGCGTCGGGGTGATCAACGGCGGTTACACGTACGACAGCGAGCTGGTCGAGGCGCTGCCGTCGGTGCGGCCTGGGACGGTGGTCGCCGAGCTGGACGCGGACACCGTGACCGCCCACCTGGACGGCGTCGACCCGGCCGACGAACTGGCGCTGGCGGGCTTCCTGGCGGCCGCGCGGGCGAAGCTCGAACCGCTGGGCTGTGACGTCGCCCTTCGGGCCTTCCATCCGTTGTCGGTGCCCGCGCTGCATCTCGACGACCGGGCGGCCCGGCACGAGCAGGCGCGCGCGCAGGCCGCCGAGGAGGCCGACGACCTGTGGGCGGGCATCCTGGGCTCGCTGCGCGGGAGCGCCCCGCGCGCGCGTCTGGTGCTCAACCATCTCAACCCGCTGATCCGGCGGATCAGTGGGTTGAACGATCCCGAACTGATCGGCACCGCCACGGAGTCGCTGTACGGGCAGGCGCTGCTGATGGCGCAACGCCCGCTGCGGCCCGCGGACTCGGCGCTGCTGAACCGGGCGTTCATCGGCCTCCTGGAGTGGGCGACGCACGGGGAGTCCGCACACGGGCGGTCGGGGCACGGGGAGTCGACAGAGGGGCAGCAGGGGGCCACTGATGAGTGAGATCACGGATTTCGACTCCCTCCGCCGGGCGATGGCGGAGAACGGCGAGCAGCCGGAGGGGCCGGCCCGCAACGCGCGCGCGGAGCAGTTGCTGCTGGAGGCGGAGAAGATGGGCGTCCCGCTCGCCGTGATCGAGGCGCTCGGGCACCAGCTGAAGGTCTACAACTACAGCTCCGAGAAGGCGAAGATGTTCGTCCCGTTCGCGCGGCTGCTGCGCCTGTGGGACGAGCGGCCCGGGGACTTCGACGAGTACGAGACGCACTCGCTGCACTGGGTCTTCAAGTGGGTGTCGGCCGGCATGCTCGACCAGCCGCACGTGCCGCTGGCGGCGGTGGAGAAGTGGCTCGGCGAGATGGAGCACCGCTACCGGCTCGCCGGGCACTCCGAACGGGCGGTGCGCAGCGCCGAGTTCAGCGTAGCGGCGCACGTGGGGGACGTGGAGCGGGCCGAGCGGGCGTTCGCCGCCTGGCTGGCGGCGGACCGGGACACCATGGCCGACTGCCACGCGTGCGAACTGCACGGGCAGGGCTGGTGGCAGGCGGAGCGGGGCCGGGACGCGGTGGCGCTGGAGGTGTGGGCGCCGGTCCTGGAGGGCGAGTACACGTGCGCGCACGAGCCGCACACGGTGCTCGCGTCGTCCCTGCTGCCGCTGTTGCGGCTGGGCCGCCTGGAGGAGGCCCGCGCGCACCATCTGCGGGGTTTCCGGCTGGTGCGGCCCATGGAGAGCATGCGGGGCGCCTACGCCGACCACGTCGAGTTCTGCGCGCTGACCGGCAACGAGGCGCGCGGCCTGGAGCTGCTGGCGGAGCGGCCGGCGTTCTTCACGGACGAGGGGCAGCCGCGCAGCAGGCTGGAGTTCCTGAGCGTCGTGGTGCTGCTCATGGACCGCCTGTCGGAGCTCGGGCTCGGCGGTCAGCGGGTGCCCGGGGCAGCCGGGCGGGAGTGGACGGCCGACGAACTCGCGGCGCACGCGCGCGTGGAGGCCCTCGCGCTGGCCGCGCGCTTCGACGAGCGCAACGGCACGGCGCACGTCAGCGAGCGGGCACGCGCGCGTATGACGCAGCGGCCCCTGGTGGAGCGGTTGCCCCTGGGGGTACGGGCGGCCCGCCCGGCCTCCGCCGCGGCCGCCACGGCGTCTCCGGCACCGGCACCGGCTCCGGCCCCGGAGGCCGCCGAACCGGACCTGGCGGCTCTGCTCGTCGAGGCCCGGCGGCTGTCGGACACCCTGCAGCCGCACGCCGTCGAGGCGTGGGCGCGGGTGGCGCGGCTGGCCGAAGAGTCGGAAGGCGTGGAGCTGGCGGCGCGTGACCGCGCGGAGATCGCCGACCACGAGGCGATCGGGCTGGGCCCGGAGGGCGCGGAAACGTTCGAGCGGGCCGCCGGGCTGTACGCGGAGGCCGGTGACCCCGGCGAGGCGCTGGCGGCACGCGCGCGTGCGGCGTACGTCCGTGCGCTGGCCGGTGAGGTCGACGAGGCGCTCGCGGCGGTCGCCGACCCGTACGACGAGGTCCTCGCGCTGTACGCCGACGGCGGTACGGAGGTGCCGCAGGCGGCGGGCGTGCTGATGGGACGGGCGCGCATCCTGATGCGGCGCGTCCACGAGGCCGACGGCCCGCTGGCGGACACGGTTCTGACCCAGGCGGAGGCGGCCGTACGGGAGCTGCTGGCGCTGGTGGACGGGCGGACCGGCAACGACGTACGGCTGGCCGCCCGGGTCGCCGAGGGCCACGCGATGCTCGCCGAGCTCGCGACGTGCTCCGGGGATCCGGAGGCGGGCGCGGAGCGGTTCGCGCGGGCCGCTGCGGAGTTCGTCGAGGCGGGTCTGCCGTGGTTCGCCGTGGAGTACGAGGCCCGGTTGGCCGGTCTCGCCCATCAACTGGGCGACATGGCGGAGGCGGAGCGGGCGCTGCGGGCGGCCCTGGAGCACGGCGGGCCGTTCCTGGAGGCGGTCGGGCGGGCCCAGCTGCACCTCCAGCTCGCCGAGGTCGTCGGGGGCCGGGGACAGGCCGAGGAGGCCGCGGAACACGCCCTGGAGGCGGCTCACTGGGCCGACGAGGCGGGCGTGGGCCCGACGTTCGGCGCGTGGGCGCGGCACCAGCTCGGCGGGTTCCTGGTGCGGCTGGGCCGCTGGGCCGAGGCCGCGGAGGTGCTGGAGTCGGCGCTCGCGGACCTGACGGCCGAGACGCACGGCGACGGCGCGGTCGTCCAGACGCAGTGGTGGCTCGGTGACTGTCTGAGCGAGCTCGGGGAACACCGGGACGCCGCCGAACGCCGGCTGCAGGCCGCCGAGCTCGCCCGGCACTGGCCCGAGCAGCACGACCACGCGACCCTCGCCCACCTGGCCGCCGAGTCGCTCGGCCAGGCCGGCCTGCACACCGAGGCGGACCAGGCCTACGCCCGCGCGGGCGAGCTGTGGCGCGGCCTCGGCAACGTCCACGGGCTGGTCCGCTCCCTGCGCGCCCGCGCGTGGCTCGCGTTGCGCACCGAGGACGGTACGCAGGCGGCGCGCGACCTGATGACGAGCGCCGTGGAGCAGTGCGCGGACGCGTTCGACGCGGCGGACGACGACGAGGCGCGCCTGCGGCTCGTCGCCGAACTCGGCCACACTCACCGCCAGTTCGGGGACCTGCTCGCCCGTTCCGCCGCCGACGACGCCGACGACGACTCGATCCGGGCCGCCCTGGACGAGGCGCTGTCCCAGATGTCCGAGGCCGTCGCGGTGTTCGTCGCCCTGGGCGACAGCGCCCTGCCCGCCCGGACCGGCGCCGAGCTGGCCGCGGGCTGGCTGGAGACCGACCTCGGACGCCCCAGGGAAGCGGCGGCACGCGCGCGTGCGGTGCTGAGGGCCTACGCGGACGCCGCTCCCGACGCCGAGGAGGGCGACGAGGGGGACGGCGAGACGGCTCGGGCGCGGCGGGCCGAGGCGGAGCAGTTGTTGCAGGCGACGGAGGAGCAAAAGGATCGCTGAACGGTCCCTATGAGGGTTGGAGCGGGCGGAGGGATTGTTGAACGATCCTCCCGAACCCCGCTCCGCCCGCCCTCTACCTACTCCATCCGGGACTCCGCCCCCGGCCTACTCCACCCCGACCAGCACCAGCGCCCCCTGCCGCCCGCCCCGGTACACCACCGTGTCCACGGCGAGATACGCCTCCCGCACCCGTGCCTCCAGGCGCTCGGCGACGCCTTCGGGGGCCTCGTCGCCGAGCACGAGGGTGACGAGTTCGCCGCCCGCCGCCAGCATGCGGTTCAGGACGACCTCGGCGGTGGCGGTGACGTCGGAGCCGATGACGGCCACGTCGCCGTCGATGAGCCCGAGGACGTCGCCGGCCTGGCAGATGCCGGCCATGGTCCACGACTGGCGCTCGGCGACGACGACCTCGGCGTAGCGGGTGGCGCCGGCCGCCGAGGTCATCGAGACGACGTCCTCGTCGAAGCGGCGGTCCGGTTCGTGCACGGCGAGCGCGGCGATCCCCTGGACCGCGGAGCGGGTCGGGATCAGCGCCACCCGGATGCCCTCCGTGCGGGCCTGCTCGGCGGCCGCGGCGGCGGTGTGCCGCAGATCGGCGTCGTTGGGCAGGAGCACGACCTCGCGCGCGTGGGCCCGTCGTACGGCCTCCACGAGCTCCCCGCTGGCGGGCGGCTCCCCCGGGCGCGCGAGCACGGTGGTGGCGCCGGCCTCGGCGTACAGCCCGGCCAGGCCCTCGCCGGGCACGACGGCGACGACCGCGCGCTGGACGCGTTCACGGGGCGGCCGCTCACCCCCGCGCGCGTGCGCGTCGCCGACGCCGAAGTGCGTGATGCGGATCCGGTAGGGCCGGCCGGCCTCGACGCCCGCCTCGACGGCGGCGCCCGCGTCGTCCACGTGCACATGGACGTTCCACAGGCCGTCGCCGCCGACCACGACGAGCGAGTCGCCCAGGGCGTCCAGCCGCTGCCGCAGCCGCGCGACGGCCGCGTCCCCCGCCTCCAGGAGGTAGATCACCTCGAACGCGGGACCGCCCTCGCCGTCCGGCCCGTCGACGCAGTCCTCGACGCGGTCCGCCGCCAGGCCGAGCCCCTGAACGACCTGCACGCGCGCGTGGGGGCCCGCATGGGAGCCGGAAAGCCCCGGCGCCTCCCCCGTGAACGTCTCCACCAGTGCCCCGAGAACCGCCACCAGCCCCCGCCCGCCCGCGTCCACGACGCCGGCCTGCTCCAGGACGGCCAACTGCCCCGGGGTCGCGGCGAGCGCCGCGCACGCCCCTTGGTAGGCCGCCCGAGCCACCGTCCCGCAGTCGCCCTCCGCTCCCCCGGCCGCGTCGGCGGCGGCCGAGGCGACCGACAGGACGGTGCCCTCCACGGGGTGCGCGACGGCCTGGCGGGCGGAGTCGGCCGCGCGCCGAAGGGCCAGCCGCAGCCCGTCCCCGCCGGCGTGAGGGGCCTCACCCTCGGCGGCGAGCACCTGGGCCATGCCGCGCAGCAACTGCGCGAGGATCGTCCCCGAGTTCCCGCGCGCCCCTATGAGCGCACCGTGCGCCATCGCGCGCGCGGCGTCGGCGAGGGAGGGCTTCCCGGCGGGCACGGAACCGCCCTCGTAAGCCTCGTAGCCCTCATGGGCCCCGTAGCCCTCGTACCCGGCGAACACGGCCTCGACGGCGGCCGCCGCCGACTCGACGGTCAGGTACAGGTTGGTGCCGGTGTCCCCGTCCGCGACCGGGTAGACGTTGATCGCGTCGATCTCCTCGCGCGCCCGGCCCAGCGCCGTGAGCGCGAGGCCGCACCAGGTGCGCACCGCGAGAGCATCGAAGAATGTCTGCGGCACCTGCGCCACCTGCGCCTCCTTGAGCGGCTGGACTGGTCGCAGCGTAGACCCCGGGGCGGTGTCCACCGGAAACAGGAGTGGTCAGGTGGGGTCACGTGGGGTGGGGGCCGGTCCGGGGGCCCTGAGCAGCCATGGTAGTTTCGTTCTACTGGCGCAGTCGTTGTATGCTGCTCCGGTTGCCCGATCCCATCGGGCTCTCCCCCTGGCACCGTCACTTCAGATCCTACGATCCTGATCCCGGCGTGCCGGGATCAACCGTAAGTGCATCTGAAGTCTTTGGAGTGACCCGTGGCTGCCAACTGCGACGTCTGCGGCAAGGGGCCGGGCTTCGGCAACAGCATCTCGCACTCGCACCGCCGTACGTCCCGTCGCTGGAACCCGAACATCCAGCGCGTCCGTACCGTGGTCAGTGGGACGCCGAAGCGCGTGAACGCTTGTACCTCGTGCATCAAGGCCGGCAAGGTCTCGCGCTGACGCACAGCTAAGTGCGCGGCCACTGCTGGTTCGCTGCATAGAGCCGGTCCACCTCGTGTGGACCGGCTTTCTGCTGTGCCCGTTTCTCGTTGAGGCGTACCCCGTGGCTCAGGACGTACCCCGCGTGAGATCCCACCCATGATCCACGGGGCCGATCCCCGCGCCGAGTGCGAACCCGGCGGCGATCGCCCCGGTGACGTACGCTTTGGCCGCCCTCACCGCCTCCGGGACGGACCGCCCCTTCGCCAGGTGCGACGCGATCGCGGACGCGAGGGTGCAGCCCGTGCCGTGCGTGTGACGGTTGTCGTACCTCGGGGCCCGCAGCCAGTGCTCCTCGGCGCCGTCCGTCAGCAGGTCCACGGCGTCACCGGGGAGATGGCCGCCCTTGACCAGCACCCACCGTGGCCCGTAGGCCAGCACCGCGGACGCCGCGTCCCGCAACTGTTCCTCCGACTCGACCCGTACGCCCGTCAGTTGGGCGACCTCGTCGAGGTTCGGGGTGGCGACGGTCGCGGCCGGCAGCAGCTTCGTGCGTACGGAGTCCAGCGCGGAGGCCGCCAGCAGCGGGTCACCGTGCTTGGAGACGCCGACCGGGTCGACGACCACGGGAGCGTCCATGCCGGCGATCAACTCGGCGACCGCCTCCACGAGTTCGGCGGAGGCGAGCATGCCCGTCTTCACCGCCTGGACGCCGATGTCGTCGACGACACTGCGGTACTGGGCCCGCACCGCCTCCACCGGCAGCTCCCAAGCCCCCTGTACACCAAGGGAGTTCTGCGCGGTGACCGCAGTGAGCACGCTCATGCCGTGCACGCCGAGCGCGAGCATCGTCTTCAGGTCGGCCTGGATCCCGGCCCCGCCACCGGAGTCGGAGCCGGCCACCGTCAAGACCCTGGGAGTCACTGCTCCATGTCTCCGAAGTGGTCCCAGCCGCCCTTGGCGGTCCAGGGCGCCCCGTCGACCGTCACCTGAGGCAGGGCGGACGGGTTGAGGACCTCGCCGATCACCTTCCAGCGGGCGGGCAGCTTCACGTCCGGCGGGAACGTCGCCACGATCGCGTGGTCCTCTCCCCCGGTGAGCACCCACTGGATGGGGTCGACGCCGACGGCCTGCCCGATGTCGTACATCTGCGTCGGGATGTCGATCGCGCCGGAACGGATGTCGATGCGGACCTTGCTGGCCTCGGCGATGTGCCCGAGGTCGGCGATGAGCCCGTCGCTGACGTCGCACATCGCCGTCGCGCCGAGCCCGGCCGCCGCCGGACCCGCGTGGTACGGCGGCTCGGGGCGGCGGTGGGCCTCGACGAAGGCGCGGGGCGAGCGGAAGCCGCGGGAGAGGACCGCGTACCCGGCCGCCGACCAGCCCAGCCAGCCGGTCACCGCGACGAGGTCGCCGGGCTGGGCGCCGCCCCGGGTGACCGGTTCCTGGTTGCGCAGATCGCCGAGCGCGGTGATCGACACCATGATCGTGTCGCCGCGTACGACGTCGCCGCCGACCACGGAGGCGCCGGCGACATGACACTCGTCCCGCAGCCCGTCCATCAGCTCGGACGGCCAGGTGACCGGCAGTTCGGCGGGCACGACGAGGCCGAGCAGCAGGGCCGTCGGCACCGCGCCCATGGCGGCGATGTCGGCGAGGTTCTGCGCGGCGGCCTTGCGGCCGACGTCGTAGGCCGTGGACCAGTCGCGGCGGAAGTGCCGGCCCTCCAGCAGGATGTCGGTGCTGGCCACGACCCGCCGGTCGGGCGCGGCGACCACCGCGGCGTCGTCGCCGGGGCCGACCCGGACCGCGGGGGTGGTGGTGAGACGGGAGGTGAGCTCCCTGATGAGCCCGAACTCGCCGAGCTCACCAACAGTGCCCTTCATTGCCCTTTGGCCCCTTCTGTACCTGTCCGTGCCCGGTCGCGCATAACCAGTGTCCTCGATACGGTCGAGAGAGCCGTCAACTTCTGTCGTGCCTGCACCCCGGCGCGCGAGTCGTGGGCCGCGCGGGTCTCCCCGTGGCGAGCGGCGACGCGATACCGTGGCGTTCCTTTTCCCCACATGATCCTCGTGGCCGCCCTGGAGGTTCCGTGGTACAGGCGTACATCCTGATCCAGACCGAGGTCGGCAAAGCGTCGACCGTCGCCGAGGAGATCGGCAAGATTCCTGGCGTCGTCCAGGCCGAGGACGTGACGGGACCCTACGACGTGATCGTGCGGGCCCAGGCCGACACGGTGGACGACCTCGGCCGCATGGTGGTCGCCAAGGTCCAGCAGGTGGACGGGATCACCCGCACCCTGACCTGCCCGGTCGTGCATCTGTAGCCCCCGTCTAACCTTGGCCGGTGAACCTTTTCCGTCACCGGCCCATCGGCCTGCCCGCGCTCGCCCTGCTGCTCGCCGCGGCGGGCTGCTCCTCAGCAGACGGTGACACGTCGGCGGCGGTTCCCAGTCCGTCGGCGGCGGTCACCGAGCTGTGCCGGAACCTGGACAAGGCGCTGCCGTCCACCGTGGACGATCTCGGCCGCCGGGATCCCTCGCCCGCGTCCGCGCTGACCTCGGGCTGGGGGAACCCGGCGATCATACTGCGCTGCGGTGTCGAACAACCCGAGAAGATGCTCGACCCGGAGGCCGACGGAGTCGAGGTGAACGGGGTGGGGTGGCTGCTGGAGAAGCAGGACGGCGGGTCGTTCCGGTTCACCACGACCCTGCGCCGGGCGTACGTCGAGGTGACGATCCCCAAGGACCGCACGGCAAACGGCATGGCGCCGCTCGTCGACCTGGCCCCCGCCGTCAAGAAGGCGATCCCCGAAGGGATCGCCGACTAGACCGACACCCGATCAACACCTGAGCAACGGCGGATCAAGATCAACACCGGATCCGCCCCGGATCAGCCCAGGATCAACGCAGCCCCGTCGACCTGCGCAGCGCCGCCTGCACCAGGCGGTCCACCAGCTCCGGGTAGGCGATCCCGGCCGCCTGCCACATCTGCGGGTACATCGAGATCGGCGTGAAGCCGGGCATCGTGTTGATCTCGTTGATGACGAACTCGCCGTCCTCCGTGAGGAAGAAGTCCGCGCGCACCAGGCCCTCGCAGGACGCCGCCTCGAAGGCGTCCACCGCGAGACGCCGTACGTCCGCCGTCTCCTCGGGCGTGAGCGGCGCCGGGACGATCCCCGGGGTCGAGTCGATGTACTTGGCGTCGAAGTCGTAGTACGCGTGCGCGTCCGGCGGCGGGATCTCGGCCGGGACGGAGGCGCGCGGGCCGTCCTCGAACTCCAGGACGCCGCACTCGATCTCGCGGCCCCGCAGCGCCGCCTCCACCAGGATCTTCGGGTCGTGCCGCTGGGCCTCGGCGATCGCCTCGTCGAGCCCGGCGAGGCCGTCGACCTTGGTGATGCCGATGGACGAACCCGCGCGCGCGGGCTTCACGAAGAGCGGCCAGCCGTGCTCGCCCGCGAAGTCGACGATCTTCCTGCGGGCGGCCGACTCGTCCCGCTCCCACTCGCGCGGCCGGATCACCACGTACGGGCCGACCTTGAGCCCGAAGGAGGTGAACACCCGCTTCATGTACTCCTTGTCCTGGCCGACGGCCGAGGCGAGCACACCCGACCCCACGTACGGCACACCGGAGAGCTCCAGCAGGCCCTGCAGGGTGCCGTCCTCGCCGTAGGGGCCGTGCAGCACCGGGAAGACGACGTCGACCTCGCCGAGCGCCTTCGGCACCGATCCGGCCTCGTAGTAGACGACTTCACGGTTCGCGGGGTCGACGGGGAGCACCACGCCGCCGTCCCGCGACTCGGCGAGTTCCTCGACGTCGGGCGTACGGCGGTCGGTGATCGCCATCCGGTCGGGCTCGTCGGCGGTGAGGAACCAGCGGCCCTCGCGCGTGATGCCGATCGGCAGGACCTCGTACTTGGTCCGGTCGATGGCCCTGAGGACCGCGCCCGCGGTGACCACGGAGATCCCGTGCTCGGAGCTGCGGCCGCCGAAGACGACGGCCACCCGCGGCTTGCGGATGGGCTGCTGAGGGCTCTGGGGGAGGTTCTCGGTGCTCATATCGGCTTGAGAGTACCCGGTGGTAGGGCCGGGAGTCAGCGTCTGTCCACCCGCCTGTCTCCCGGGCTGCGGCGGGTTCGCTCAGCGTCGTTCCGGCTTCGCGCTGCGCGACATCAGCTCCTTGAGAGCGACCACCGGAGGCTTGCCCTCGTGGACGATGCCGACGACCGTCTCGGTGATCGGCATGTCGACGCCGTGCCGGCGGGCCAGATCCAGCACGGACTCGCAGGACTTGACGCCCTCGGCGGTCTGCCGGGTGACCGCGATGGTCTCCTGAAGGGTCATGCCCTTGCCGAGGTTGGTGCCGAAGGTGTGGTTGCGCGACAGCGGCGAGGAGCAGGTCGCCACCAGGTCGCCGAGGCCGGCGAGGCCGGCGAAGGTGAGCGGGTCCGCGCCCATCGCCAGGCCCAGCCGGGTGGTCTCGGCGAGGCCGCGCGTGATCAGCGAGCCCTTGGCGTTGTCGCCGAGCCCCATGCCGTCCGCGATGCCGACCGCGAGGCCGATGACGTTCTTCACCGCGCCGCCCAGCTCGCAGCCCACCACGTCGGTGTTGGTGTACGGGCGGAAGTACGGCGTGTGGCAGGCCGCCTGGAGCTTGCGCGCGACGGCCTCGTCGGTGCAGGCGACCACGGCCGCGGCCGGCCTGCGGGAGGCGATCTCCTTGGCGAGGTTGGGCCCGGTGACCACGGCGATGCGGTCATGGCCCACCTTGGCGACGTCCTCGATGACCTCGCTCATCCGCATGGTCGTACCCAGCTCGACGCCCTTCATCAGCGACACCAGAACCGTGTCCGGGGCGAGCAGCGGCGTCCAGTCGGCGAGGTTGGCGCGCAGGGTCTGCGAGGGGATCGCGAGGACGGTGAAGTCGGCGTCGCGGGCCGCCTCGGCCGGGTCGGCGGTGGCGCGCAGGTTGCGCGGGAGTTCGATGCCGGGGAGGTAGTCGGGGTTGCTGCGCGTGGAGTTGACCGCGTCGGCCAGCTCGGGGCGGCGCGCCCACAGCGTCACCTCGCAGCCCGCGTCGGCGAGGACCGTGCCGAAGGCGGTCCCCCAGGATCCGGTACCGAAGACGGCCGCCTTCACGGACTTGCTCACTTGCTGTTCTCCCCCTCGTGACTGATCTCCGCACCCGTCCCCGCGCCGTGCTCCGCACTGGTCTCCGCGCTGGTCTCCGCGCGGGTGCGGCGGCGCTGCTCGATCCGCTCCAGGCGCGGGTCGTAGGGCGTCTCGGGTGCCTTCTCGCCCCGGATCTCCTCCAGCAGCGCGGTGACGGTCGCCATGATGACCTCCGTCGCCTCCTTCAGGAGCTCCGGGGTCATCTCCCTGCCGTAGAACCGCGAGAGGTCCACCGGCGGCCCCGCGAGTACATGATGGGTCTTGCGCGGCAGGACGTCGGGCTTCTTTGCGTAGGGCGGGAGCAGTTCGTTGACGCCCCACTGGGCGACCGGGATCACCGGGCACCTGGTCTGCAGGGCGACGCGCGCGGCACCGGTCTTGGCGGTCATGGGCCAGCCGTCGGGGTCGCGGGTGAGGGTGCCCTCGGGGTAGAACGCGACGCACTCGCCGCGCTCCACGGCCTCGATCGCGGCGCGGAAGGCGCTCAGCGCGTCCGTGGACTCGCGGTAGACGGGGATCTGCCCGGTGCCGCGCATCGCGGCGCCGACGAACCCGTCCCTGAACAGGGCGCTCTTCGCCAGGAATCGCGGCACCCGTCCGGTGTTGTACTGGAAGTGCGCGTACGCGAAGGGGTCGACGTGTGAATTGTGGTTCACCGCGGTGATAAATCCGCCCTCGGCCGGAATGTGCTCCATTCCGTGCCAGTCCCGCTTGATCAGAACCACCAGCCAGGGTTTGCAGAGGACCGCTGCGAAGCGGTACCAGAAGCCGATTCTGCGGCGGGGCACCCGAACACCTTCCTCTAGGACTTCCCAAGGCCTGCTCCCGGGCCTGGGGCCGCACAAGTGTCGCCCCGGGCCGCCGGTCTGTCGAGAACACGGTACGCCCGCCCGCCCGAGCGGCGAATGGGCCGGGTGACAATGGCCGCGACAAGAGAGGAACGGTACTCCGGTGCAGTGGACCTTGGTCATACCCCTGAAGCCCTTGGCGCTGGCCAAGAGCAGACTCGCGGACACCGCCGCCGACGGGCTGCGCCCCGGCCTCGCCCTCGCTTTCGCCGAGGACACCGTGGCGGCCGCGCTGGCCTCGCCCGCGGTGCGGGATGTGGCCGTCGTCACGGACGACGCCCTGGCCGGACGCACCCTGGCCGCCCTGGGCGCCCGCATCGTCGCCGACGAGCCGCGCACGGGCCTGAACTCCGCCCTGACGCACGGCGCGGCGGCCGTACGCGCACTCCGTCCCGATTCCGCGCTCGCGGCCCTCAACGCGGATCTGCCGGCGCTGCGTCCGGCGGAATTGGCCCGGGTCCTGGACGCGGCCGCGGAATTCCCCCGCGCTTTTCTCGCGGACGCGGCCGCAATCGGCACCACGCTTCTCACTGTGGCCCCCGGCCGTGAATTGCTCCCCGCATTCGGTACGGATTCCCGCGCCCGCCACCGCGCTTCCGGAGCGGTGGAACTCCTTCTCGACGCGGTGGATTCCGTACGCCAGGACGTGGACACCGGCGAAGATCTGCGCACGGCCCTCTCCCTCGGCGTGGGTCCCCGAACGGCCGCGGCGGCCGCGCGCCTGCTGATCGCGGAGCAGTAGGCTGCCGCCATGCAGGCGACCGCATACACGTACGACCCCGACACGCGCAGCGGACAGGTGCTGTTGGACGACGGCACCCCGCTGCCCTTCGACGCGCCGGCCTTCGACGCGGGCGGGCTGCGGCTGCTGCGGCCCGGACAACGGGTACGGATCGAGGTGGCGGCGGCCGAGGATGCGAAGGACGGCCCCCGGATCACCCTCGTGACGCTGCAGACGTTCTGAGAACGCCGCGGGCCGGACTCCTGAGGGAGTCCGGCCCGGCGCGTGAGTGCCCCCGCTGCCTGGTGTCTAGCGGGCGGCGGTGGCCTTCTTGGCGGTGGTCTTGCGCGCGGTCGACTTCTTGGCCGGGGCCTTCTTGGCCGTCGCCTTCTGCGCCGGGGCCTTCTTGGCCGCCGTCTTCTTGGCGGCGGCCGACTTCGCGGTGGTCGTCTTCTTCGCCGCCGCCGTCTTGCTGGTGGCCTTCTTCGCGGTGACCTTCTTGGCCGTGGCCGTGGTCTTCTTCGCGGTCGCGGTCGTCTTCTTGGCGGCGGCGGTGGTCCGCTTCGCGGCGGCGGCCCTCGTCGACGGGGCGGCCTTCTTCGCGACGGCCTTCTTGACCGTCGCGGAAGCACCGCCGGTCAGGCTGCCCTTGGGGGCCTTCTTGACGGCGACCTCGCCACCGCGCGGGAGCTTCTTCGAGCCGCTCACCAGGTCCTTGAAACCCTGGCCCGCACGGAAACGCGGCACGGACGTCTTCTTGACCCGAACCCGCTCACCCGTCTGCGGGTTGCGGGCGTAACGGGCCGGCCGGTCGACCTTCTCGAACGAACCGAAGCCGGTGACCGAGACCCGGTCTCCGGCGACGGTCGCGCGGACGATGGCGTCCAGGACCGCGTCGACCGCCTCGGCGGCCTGCTGACGGCCGCCCACCTTGTCGGCAATCGCTTCTACGAGCTGCGCCTTGTTCACGTCTTCCCCTTCGGAGACATTAGCCAGAACGAAACTGTTCAAGCTTTTTCGCACGTTAGGCAGATATATACCGCAAATCAAACACGAAACGGGCTAATCACCCTTGTGCCGCAACGAAATCGGCTGCTCCGGAGGCGATCAGCGTTCTTCTTCGGGCATTCGCCCGTCGTCCAGGTCCGCCATGAACCGCTCCAGACGCCTTGCCGCATCGGCGAGATCGTGCTTGGCCGCGGCCGTAATGACCAGCAGCTTCCGGGTCAGCGCCATCCGTACGCCCTCCGGGACTTGCAGTGCGCGCACCGTTGTGTGCGCTTCCTTGAGTTGGTTCGCGACCGCCGTATAGAGCTCGAGTTGGCCGTCGTGTTCCATGCACAGATTGTGCCATCTGGGGCGAGTTGTCGCCCGCCCAGGGGGCAACTGCCGCCCCGAACGGCCGTCCGGGCACTTCCGGCGGTCATCCCCACACAGTGCGCGTACCCAGGCAACACCCTTCCTAACGTGGGAAGTTGGGAGAAACGGCGAAGGTTCCCGGGGCCGAACGGGTGCAGAAACAGCCGTACCCCCGATCGGTCCGATCGGGGGTACGGCGGGGGTGTCGCGCTGGCCGAAACTCGACTTGCCCGGGGCCTGCTCGCAGGCCCCGGGGTCAGGCCTGGAGCGTCCTCGGCTTGTACGACGGCCGCTTGGCCTCGTACGTGGAGATGTCGCCCTCGTTCTGGAGGGTGATGGAGATGTCGTCCAGCCCGTTCAGCAGCCGCCAGCGGGAGTTCTCGTCCAGCTCGAAGGACGCGGTGATGCCCTCGGCGCGCACCTCGCGGGCGTGGAGGTCGACGGTAATCTCGGCCTGCGGGTCCTTCTCCGTAAGCTCCCACAGCGCGTCCACGATCTTCTGCTCGATCACCACCGTGAGCAGGCCGTTCTTCAGCGAGTTGCCGCGGAAGATGTCGGCGAAGCGGGACGAGATCACGGTCTTGAAGCCGTAGTTCTGCAGCGCCCAGACGGCGTGTTCACGGGAGGAGCCGGTGCCGAAGTCGGGGCCGGCGACCAGGACCGTGGCCCCCTGCCGCTCGGGCCGGTTGAGGATGAACGTCCCGTCCTTGCGCCAGGCCTCGAACAGCCCGTCCTCGAACCCGTCCCGCGTGACCTTCTTGAGCCAGTGAGCAGGGATGATCTGGTCGGTGTCGACGTTGGAGCGGCGCAGCGGGACGGCCCGGCCGGTGTGCGTGGTGAATGCTTCCATGGCTTCTCAGACTCCAGCGGGCGTACGGGTCTCGGCGTCGGACAGGTCGGCCGGGGAGGCGAGGTGGCCCAGGACGGCCGTGGCGGCCGCGACCTGCGGCGACACCAGGTGCGTACGACCGCCCTTGCCCTGGCGGCCCTCGAAGTTGCGGTTGGAGGTGGACGCGGAGCGCTCGCCCGGGGCCAGCTGGTCGGGGTTCATGCCCAGGCACATCGAGCAGCCCGCGTGCCGCCATTCGGCGCCGGCGTCCTTGAAGACGACGTCCAGGCCTTCGGAGACGGCCTGGAGCCCGACCCGGACCGAGCCGGGGACGACCAGCATCCGCACGCCGTCGGCGACTTTGCGGCCCTCGACGATCGCGGCGGCGGCGCGCAGGTCCTCGATGCGGCCGTTGGTGCACGAACCTACGAAGACGGTGTCCACGTTGATGGAGCGCAGCGGCTGCCCGGCCGTCAACCCCATGTATTCCAGGGCCTTTTCGGCGGCGTGGCGCTCCGATGCGTCTTCGTACGATGCGGGGTCGGGGACGTCCGCCGAAAGCGGCGCGCCCTGGCCGGGGTTGGTGCCCCAGGTGACGAACGGCGAGAGCGCGGCGCCGTCGATGACGACCTCGGCGTCGAACTCGGCGTCGTCGTCCGTCTTCAGCGTCTTCCAGTACGCGACCGCGGCGTCCCAGTCATCGCCCTCGGGGGCGTGGGCGCGGCCCTTGATGTATTCGAAGGTCGTCTCGTCGGGGGCGATCATGCCCGCGCGGGCGCCGGCCTCGATCGACATGTTGCAGATGGTCATCCGGGCCTCCATCGAGAGCTTCTCGATGGCGGGGCCGCGGTATTCCAGGATGTACCCCTGGCCGCCGCCGGTGCCGATCCTGGCGATGATCGCGAGGATCAGGTCCTTGGCGGTGACGGCGTCGGGCAGCTCGCCGTCGACCGTGATCGCCATGGTCTTGGGGCGGGCCAGCGGCAGCGTCTGGGTGGCCAGCACGTGCTCGACCTGCGAGGTGCCGATGCCGAACGCCAGCGCGCCGAACGCGCCGTGCGTGGAGGTGTGGGAGTCGCCGCAGACGACGGTCATGCCGGGCTGGGTCAGACCCAGCTGCGGACCGACGACGTGCACGACGCCCTGCTCGACGTCGCCGAGGGGATGCAGCCGCACCCCGAACTCGGCGCAGTTCTTGCGCAGGGTCTCCAGCTGCGCGCGGGAGACCGGGTCCGCGATGGGCTTGTCGATGTCGAGGGTCGGGGTGTTGTGATCCTCGGTGGCGATGGTGAGGTCGAGACGGCGCACCGGGCGGCCCGCCTGACGGAGACCGTCGAAGGCCTGCGGGCTGGTCACCTCGTGCAGCAGGTGCAGATCGATGAAGAGGAGGTCGGGCTCGCCCTCCGCGCGCCGGACGACGTGGTCGTCCCAGACCTTCTCCGCGAGTGTCCTACCCATCGCTTTCCCTCCGGCCGGCAAATGGCGCACCGGCCCAACTAGAGATCTTGTGGAGGCGACGCCCACGCCCCGTGTCCGGGCACCCGCCGCCAGGCCCGTCGGTCTTCGGGCCGCCATGTATCCAAGGGTTGCGCGTCTCACGGGAAATTGAACTTGCGTTTCACAGAGTGAGACGGGAGTATCGTTTCATGGACAACAGTAGCGGCGTCGGCGTCCTGGACAAGGCAGCCCTTGTCCTGAGCGCCCTGGAGTCCGGTCCGGCCACCCTCGCAGGCTTGGTCGCTGCCACCGGACTCGCACGACCCACGGCCCACCGTCTGGCCGTGGCTTTGGAACATCACCGTTTGGTGGCGCGCGACATGCAGGGCCGTTTCATCCTGGGCCCCCGGCTGGCCGAGCTGGCCGCGGCCGCCGGCGAGGACCGCCTCCTGGCCACCGCGGGCCCGGTGCTCACGCACCTTCGTGACATCACGGGTGAGAGCGCGCAGCTCTACCGCCGCCAGGGCGACATGCGTATCTGCGTGGCCGCGGCGGAACGCCTGTCCGGCCTTCGGGACACGGTCCCGGTCGGCTCCACGCTCACGATGAAGGCGGGCTCCTCCGCGCAGATCCTGATGGCCTGGGAGGAGCCGGAGCGCCTGCACCGCGGCCTCCAGGGCGCCCGCTTCACGGCGACGGCCCTGTCGGGCGTACGACGCCGGGGCTGGGCGCAGTCCATCGGCGAGCGCGAGCCGGGCGTCGCGTCCGTCTCGGCTCCTGTGCGAGGTCCCTCCAACCGCGTGGTGGCCGCCGTCTCCGTGTCGGGCCCCATCGAGCGGCTGACCCGTCATCCGGGCCGCATGCACGCGCAGGCGGTCATCGACGCGGCGGGCCGCCTGTCGGAGGCACTGCGCCGCACGGGCTGACGCACACCGAGGGACGAGGGAACAGGGCAGCCTCAACGCCGCGGCAGCCTTCTCCCCCACTCGGCTACGCATGACTCAGCCACGCAGGGACGCCGAACTACCCCTGTCCTACGTCCGGTTGAAACGCGGAAAGCCTCCCGCCGAAGCGAGAGGCTTTCCGATCACGTACCCCCGACCGGATTCGAACCGGCGCTACCGCCTTGAGAGGGCGGCGTGCTAGGCCGCTACACAACGGGGGCCTGAACACTGCGTTTCCGCAGGTTGGAGCTGGTCTACCTGGACTCGAACCAAGAATGACGGTACCAGAAACCGTAGTGTTGCCAATTACACCATAGACCAATGTGGTTTAAACCAATGCGTACCCCCGACCGGATTCGAACCGGCGCTACCGCCTTGAGAGGGCGGCGTGCTAGGCCGCTACACAACGGGGGCCCTAGCAGTCCCGAGATGATCGGAACCAGTACCCCCGACCGGATTCGAACCGGCGCTACTGCCTTGAGAGGGCAGCGTGCTAGGCCGCTACACAACGGGGGCTTTGTGGAGTTGGCCTCCACGTGCGCAGATGAGCTCTGCGAGCTGGCCTACCTGGACTCGAACCAAGACTAACTGAACCAGAATCAGTCGTGCTGCCAATTACACCATAGGCCACTGGAACTCAAGCCCCGCTGGGGATCTTGTTCTAGTTTCGCTCCCCCGGCTCCGGCCTTTCGGCCCGCACTCCGGCGGCGCAGGAAGAACATTACCCGAAGGTGGACTGCGCTCCAAAACGGGTATCCGCGCCGAGGAGCGCGGGGAGTTCGGCGAGGGTGGCGATCCGATGCCGTCCCTCAGGCACCTCCACGGTCGCCGTGCCGCCGTAGCGGTCGATCCATACGGAGAGCAGTCCGGCGTCGGCCGCGCCCCGTCCGTCGATCTCCGGATGGTCGCCGACGTAGGCCACCTGGTGCGGAGGCAGGGACAGTGCCTCGCAGGCCGCGAGGAACGCGCCGGCCTCCGGCTTGGAGACGCCGAGCTCCGCGGCGCACAGGATGGCCTCGAAGCGGTCGTGGACGCCGAGGACGCGCAGCTTGTGGTCCTGGACGTGGATGCTGGAGTTGGAGAGCACCGCGTGGCGGTGACTGGCGGCGAGCACGTCCAGGGCGGGCAGGACGTCGGGGAAGAGGGACCAGGCGGCCTCGTAGTGACCGAGGTAGCGCCGGAACCAGACGTCGACCTCCGCGTCGGTCAGCTCCGGGCGCCCCAGGAACACCCGTACCCGGTCGCGGCGCTGGTCCTCGAAGGTGATCCCGCCCGCCGAGAACCGCGCCCACTGCTGGTCGGTGACCTCCCGCCACCGGTCGAGCGCCTCCTCGGCACCGCCGTACCCGGCCATCAGCCCCTCGGCCACGAGATGCGCCCGCATGCCCTCCCGGTCGGCGGTCGTGTAGTCGAAGAGAGTGTCGTCAACGTCCCAGACGACGGCGAGGATGCTCATGTCCTTGACCGTATCGCGGGCTGGCACACTGGGGGCATGACCGAGTACCGAATCCAGTTCACAGTCGAGGCCCGTGCGGCCTATGACACGCTGCCCGGTTCACGCCAGGCTCAGCTGGACAAGGCCGTGCGGATACTGGCCCGCGACCCGTTCCGCAAGACCTCGACCGCGCCACTGGGCCCGGACGAGAATCTACGCAAGGCCTACGTGGCCCCCGGCGTGATGCTGGAGTACGTGGTGGCCGGCGCGATCATGGTCGTGGTCGTGGTGTGGCTCTTCGATGAGAACCACTACCTCATCGATGAGAACGACGCCGTCTGAACAATCGCGTGAGGGGCGGCACCCGGAGTTCCGGGTGCCGCCCCTCACGCGTGTTGCGGGGTTACGCCGCCAGCTTGGCCAGGGCCGCGTCGATGCGGGTCAGTGTCTTCTCCTTGCCCAGGGTCTCCAGGGACTCGAAGAGGGGGAGGCCTACCGTGCGGCCCGTGACGGCTACGCGGACGGGGGCCTGGGCCTTGCCGAGTTTGAGGCCGTGGGTCTCGCCGGCGGCAAGGACGGCCTCCTTGAGGGACTCGGCGGAGGTCCAGTCGGCCGACTCCAGCTTTTCGCGGGCCGTCGTGAGCAGCGCGTCGCTGCCCTCCTTCATCGCCTTCGTCCACGAAGCCTCGTCGAGGACGGGCTCGGGGAGGAAGAGGAAGTCGACGTTGTCGGTGATCTCCGAGAGGACCTTCAGGCGGGTCTGGGCGTGCGGGGCGATCGCGTGCCACTTGGCCTCGTCGAAGTCCGCCGGGGCCCAGGGGGCGAAGGGGGCCTTCAGCCAGGGTGCGCAGCGCTCCGTGAAGTCCTTCACGTCGAGCAGGCGGATGTGGTCGGCGTTGATCGCCTCGCACTTCTTCAGGTCGAAGCGCGCCGGGTTGGGGTTGACGTCCGCGATCTCGAAGGCGGCGACCATCTCGTCCATCGTGAAGATGTCCTGGTCGGCCGAGAGCGACCAGCCCAGCAGGGAGAGGTAGTTGAGCAGGCCCTCGGGGAGGAAGCCGCGCTCGCGGTAGAGGTTGAGCGAGGACTCCGGGTCCCGCTTCGACAGCTTCTTGTTGCCCTCGCCCATCACGTACGGCAGGTGGCCGAACTGCGGGGTGTACTTGGCGATGCCCAGCTCGGTCAGCGCCTTGTACAGGGCGATCTGGCGCGGGGTGGAGGACAGCAGGTCCTCGCCGCGCAGGACGTGCGTGATCTCCATCAGCGCGTCGTCCACCGGGTTGACCAGTGTGTACAGCGGGGCGCCGTTCGCGCGGACGATGCCGAAGTCCGGGACGTTCTCCGGGGTGAACGTCAGCTCGCCGCGGACCAGGTCCGTGAAGGTGATCGTCTCGTCGGGCATGCGGAAGCGGACGATCGGGGTGCGGCCCTGGGCCTCGTACTCCGTCACCTGCCCGGTGCTCAGGTCGCGGCAGTGGCCGTCGTAGCCGGAGGGCTTGCCGGCGGCGCGGGCGGCGTCGCGGCGGGTGTCCAGCTCCTCCTGGGAGCAGTAGCAGCGGTAGGCGTGGCCGGCGGCGAGGAGCTTCTCGGCGACGTCCTTGTAGACGTCCATGCGCTGCGACTGGCGGTAGGGCGCGTGCGGGCCGCCGATCTCGGGGCCCTCGTCCCAGTCGAAGCCGAGCCAGCGCAGGGAGTCCAGGAGCTGGTGGTAGGACTCCTCGGAGTCGCGGGCCGCGTCGGTGTCCTCGATGCGGAAGACCAGTGTGCCCTGGTGGTGCTTGGCGAACGCCCAGTTGAACAGGGCGGTGCGGACCAGGCCCACGTGGGGGTTACCGGTGGGCGAGGGACAGAAACGGACGCGTACGGGGGAGCCGGGTGCGCTAGCCACGCTTGACAACCTTGTTGGTGAGAGTGCCGATGCCTTCGATGGTGACGGCGACCTCGTCGCCGACAGCCAGGGGGCCGACCCCTGCCGGGGTGCCCGTGAGGATCACGTCGCCGGGGAGCAGCGTCATGGCCTCGGAGATGTTGACGATCAGATCCTCGATGGAGTGGATCATCTCGCTGGTGCGGCCGAGCTGGCGTTGTTCGCCGTTGACCGTGAGCTGGACGGTGAGGTCGGACGCGGTGGCGAGGTCGAGGTCCGTCTCCACCCAGGGGCCGAGCGGGCAGGACGTGTCGAAGCCCTTGGCCCGGGCCCACTGCTTCTCGCGCTTCTGCACGTCCCGCGCGGTGACGTCGTTGGCGCAGGTGTAGCCGAGGATGACGTCCGCGACGCGGTCGCGCGGGACCTCGCGGCACATGCGGCCGATGACCACGGCGAGCTCGGCCTCGTGGTGGAGCTCCTCGGAGAAGGAGGGGTACTGGATGGCGTCGCCGGGGCCGATCACCGAGGTGGACGGCTTGAAGAAGGCGAACGGGGCGTCGGGCACCTCGTTGCCCAGCTCGCGCGCGTGCTCGGCGTAGTTGCGGCCGAAGGCCACGACCTTGTTGGGCAGCACGGGCGGGAGCAGTCGGACCTTGCTCAGCGGCACCCTGGTGCCGGAGAGCTCGAAGTCCGCGAACGGGATGCCCTTGATGATGTCGAGGACGAGCTCGTCCGGCTTGTCGCCCTCGACCGCGCCGAAGGCGACGTTCCCGTCGATGGAGAACCTGGCGATGCGCACGGGTTGGTTGGCCCCTTGACTGAAACTGAATACGGAGACTGACACTGAGCTGGCTGGTGTGACGCCCCAGGCTAACGCGGAAGGGCGTCCCCGGCCGGGGACGCCCTTGCCATCCGTACATCCGTGGGCCGGCGCCTTGAGCATTCGGCGGCCGGTACCCGTATCTCCGTTTGAAGATCTACTCTTCGCGTGAAGATCTACTTCTGCGCGTGAAGATCTACTCCGCGACGGCGGCCGCGACCGGGATCTCCATGAGGATGGTGCGCTTGGGGTTGGCGGTCTGGGCGGGCAGTTCGACGGAGTGCTCCCGCTGCTCCGGGAGTTGCAGTTCGTCGGCGTCCTTGAGGTGCGCCAGCGTCGTGCGCCGCGGGTTGGCGATCTTGTGGAACATCGTCGTCGTCTTCACTGTTGTACTTGACCCTGTCGTTTCGGGGCGCCGGGGAAGCCGTCAAGGGCCTTCGCACAAGCGCGGCTTGTCGGGTTTGCCATCCCTGTAAAGCGTCAGGCTAAACACGCGATTCCCGGTGAACGCGTGAAGGTCGCATGATCGGCGTGTGAGTTTACTCACGACTCCATGGGCAAATGGGTCAATTCAGGCCTTGAACCGACCATTAAGAAACGGACATTGCACCCCTGAAGCGTGCATTCCGCTCCTGATCATGGCGACTGGGACACCCCCCGCACCCTCTCACTTCGCCCGCTTATGTCCCCCTTACGTAGCATCCCCCTCCACATCCCGTAACTTGACCCTTACGTGGTGTCACGGTTGTCACAGCCTGACGGACGGGCCTTGTTGGAGATCCTGCACTGTGCTGGAATTCCTCGGACCGCCGCGGGATCGAGCCGGCGCACATGGGGCGCACAGCGCGCCTGGTGGCGGCGAGAGCAGGGGGAGCCAGCGCCGGTCACTCACGACCATTCGGGGGGCGCATTTCAGGGCGCCCCTCAACACGCCGACACCGTCCTTCCGTTCACGCGGAGGGGCGCCTGGTCCAGAGGTTGCGACGCTAGTGCAGGGACGTTTCAAGAGGGATGGCAGCGCTTCGGCCAAGCCGGAGCCGCGCGGCGGGACCGGCCCGATGGCAGTCGGCTCCTCGCCCCAGCACGCCCAGAACCCGGGCCCGGCACCGTCCGGCGACGGCGGTGAGCGCCCAGGGCGCCCCGGCGTGTCCGCGTCGTCGAGTCCTCTCACCGCGACTCCGACGGCCAAGCCGCCGACCAGCGCCCCCAGCCCCGGTCCACGCGTCGCGCTGCGCAACTGGCGTATCTCCACGCGTCTGGTGGCACTGCTGACCCTGCCCGTGGTCGCGGCCACCACGCTGGGCGGACTGCGCATCAACCAGTCGATGGACGACATCCAGCAGCTCGACAACATGAAGCTGCTGACGGACATGACCAAGCAGGCCACCGAACTGGCCGTGCAGCTCCAGAACGAGCGCGACCGCTCCGCGGGCCCGCTGGCGCACGGCGCGAAGGCGACCGACTTCGCCGTCAAGGGCTACCGGGACAAGACCGACAAGGCCGTCATCGCCTTCCAGGACGCCTCGGAGGAGATCGACGGCGCCAGCAGGGACGGCAACCTCCAGGGTGTCCGCGACAGCCTCGTCGGCCTCCTCAGCGACCTGGGCAGCCTCGCCAAGGTCCGCACCACGGCCTACGCGGACAAGGGCAACTCCACCCAGACGGTCGAGGCCTACCACCGCCTCATCACCGGCCTGCTCGACCTCTCGCAGGACATGGCGCAGGCCACGAACAACCCGGAGATGATCCAGCGCACGCGTGCCCTGGCCGCCTTCTCCTCCGCCAAGGAGTACGCCTCCGTCCAGCGCGCCGTGCTCGCGGCCGCGCTGCCCGTCGGCAACACCGTCTACGGCGACCTCAAGGAGAACGACCGGCAGTACGCCGAGGCCGCGCTCGAGAACCAGGACTCCGAACTCGCGAGTTTCCGCAGCATCTACGGCGACGACGGCGCCGAGGAACTGCTGCAGCCCATCGACAAGGGCAACCCGGTCATCGAGGAGGCGAACACCTACGCCACCCGTGCGCTGAGCTCCCCCACCGGTCTGCAGTCGCTGGACAAGCGGTCGTACCAGGACTGGATCGACGACAGCACCACCAAGATCACTCAGATGAACAACATCGAGCACACGCTGCTCGAGGACATGGAGCAGAAGGCGCGTGAGCTGCGCGCCGAGTCGGAGCGCGAGGCGATCATCTCCGGTGCGCTCATCCTGCTCGTGCTCGGTGTGTCCCTGGTCGGCGCGTTCGTCGTCGCCCGGTCCATGATCCGCTCACTGCGCCGCCTCCAGGAGACCGCCACCAAGGTCGCCCAGGACCGGCTGCCCGAGCTGGTCAAGCAGCTCTCCGAGTCCGACCCGCAGGACGTCGACACGTCCGTGGAGTCGGTCGGTGTGCACTCCAAGGACGAGATCGGCCGGGTGGCCGCGGCCTTCGACGACGTGCACCGCGAGGCCGTACGACTGGCCGCCGAGCAGGCCCTGCTGCGGGGCAACGTCAACGCGATGTTCACCAACCTCTCGCGCCGCTCCCAGGGCCTCATCCAGCGTCAGCTCTCGCTCATCTCCGAACTGGAGTCCCGCGAGGCCGACCCGGACCAGCTGTCCTCGCTCTTCAAGCTCGACCATCTCGCGACCCGCATGCGCCGTAACGGCGAGAACCTCCTCGTCCTCGCGGGTGAGGAGCCCGGCCGCCGCTGGACCCGTCCGGTCCCGCTGGTCGACGTGCTGCGCGCCGCCGCCTCCGAGGTGGAGCAGTACGAGCGCATCGAGCTGTCCTCCGTGCCGACCACCGAAGTCGCCGGCCGGGTCGTCAACGACCTCGTGCACCTGCTCGCCGAGCTGCTGGAGAACGCCACCTCGTTCTCCTCGCCCCAGACCAAGGTCAAGGTCACCGGTCACGCGCTGCCCGACGGCCGCGTGCTGATCGAGATCCACGACACCGGCATCGGCCTCTCCCCCGAGGACCTCGCCGCGATCAACGAGCGGCTCGCCTCGCCGCCCACCGTGGACGTGTCGGTCTCCCGCCGCATGGGTCTGTTCGTGGTCGGCCGGCTGTCGCAGCGCCACGGCATCCGCATCCAGCTCCGCCCGTCCGACTCCGGTGGTACGACCGCGCTGGTCATGCTGCCGGTGGACGTCGCCCAGGGCGGCAAGAAGCCCCAGCCCGGTCAGGGCGGCGGCGTGGGCGGTCCCGCCGCCGCGCAGGCCGCCGCGGGCGTCGCCGCCGCGCGTCGCCAGAACGGCTCGCAGAACGGCTCGCAGGGCGGTCCCCTCGGCGCCGGTCCCGGCGGCGGCGGTCTGCTCTCCTCCGGTCAGGGCCCCCGGGCCGCGCTGCCCGGCCGGGACGGCGGTGGCCGTCCCGGCGGCCCGCCGCCGCGCGGTCCGCAGCAGCCTCCGGCCTCTCCCCCGCAGCAGCGGGGCCGGCCGGCTCCGGCCGGCGCGGGCTCCGGCTTCGGCGGCCAGGCGCCGGGCGCGCCGCAGGGGATGCAGGCGGCCGGTACGGGCCAGCAGGGCACGGACATGTTCGGCGGCGGACGTCCGCCGCAGCAGCGGGGCAACCAGCCCGAGCAGGGCGGCCGCGGCCGTCAGCCGCAGTTGCCGCCGCGCGGTGGTCCGCGCGCCGAGCTGCCCGGCGGCAACCCGCAGCCGCGCGCGGCGAGCTGGGGCGCCGAGAACGCCCAGCCGCCGGTACCGCGGCCCCCGCTGGACGCCCCGCGCGGCCACGACGAGCCGGACGTCGCCCAGACGTCGCGCATGCCGCGCATCGACGACCGGCAGGGTCCCGGAGCCACCGCCGAGATACCGGCGATCCCCCGGCCCGACCAGCGCCAGGGTCCCTCGGGCCCCGCCGACTTCGGCCGCCCCGCGGCCAACGGTCTGCAGAGCACGAGCCAGTTCCCGGCCGTGAGCAACGGCAACGGCAACGGCAACGGCCAGGCGGGCCTCAACGGACGTCAGGACACCGGCCAGTTCCAGCGTCCGGGCACCAACGGCCGCCCGGACCCCGGTCAGTTCGAGCGCCCCGGCACCAACGGCCGGACGGACGACAACGGGTTCACCCGCTCCGACGTCTTCGGCGCCCCAGGCGGGCAGAACGCTCCGACGGGCCCGGACCGGTTCGCTCCGCAGGCCTACGACAACGGCTCCACAGGCCAGTTCCCCACGCCCGGCTACGACGGCTCCTCGACCGGCCAGCACGCGCTGCCCGGCCGCCAGGACCCCTCGTCCACGGGCCAGTTCCCCACCGCGCAGCCGAACGGCTACGGCAATCCGCCGCAGCCGGCGATCCCGCCGCGTCCGGCCGGGCGTCCGGACCTGGAGGCACTGCCGCCGGCCGGTCCCGGTGACGGCCGTACGCCGCTGTACGACACGCTGGAGACCAACTGGTTCCACGGTCAGCAGCCGGGCGATCCGTCGGCGTCGGGTCCGGCTCCGGTTCCTGCTTCACCGCAGCAGCCTCAGGCTCCGGCTCCGGCCGCTCCCCAGCGCCCCGCCGCCGCCAGTTCCTCCTGGCGCACCTCGCCGAACGACGAACTCGTCCGGCAGGCCGAGCGGGTCAGGCAGCCCGCCGCGGGCGGCGTCACCACCTCCGGCCTGCCGCGCCGGGTGCCCCGGGCGAACCTCGTCCCGGGCACGGCTCAGCAGCAACAGCACCAAACCGGTCCGCAGGTCTCGCGTGCGCCTGACGACGTACGCGGCCGGCTGACCAATCTCCGTCGGGGTATCGCGCAGGGTCGTCAGGTCGGCAACGGCCAGACCGGCAGCTTCCCGAACCCCACTCACCAGCAGGAGCACTAGTTGAGCCAGATGAGCCAGGCGGCACAGAACCTGAACTGGTTGATCACCAACTTCGTGGACAACACCCCCGGGGTGTCCCACACCGTCGTGGTGTCCGCCGACGGGCTCCTGCTCGCGATGTCCGAGGGCTTCCCCCGCGACCGTGCCGACCAGTTGGCGGCCGTCGCGTCCGGGCTGACCTCGCTGACGGCCGGGGCCTCCCGGATCTTCGAGGGCGGCAGCGTGGCGCAGACCGTCGTCGAGATGGAGCGGGGTTTCCTCTTCCTCATGTCCGTCTCGGACGGCTCGTCCCTCGCCGTCCTCGCGCACCCCGAGTGCGACATCGGCCTCGTGGGCTACGAGATGGCGCTCCTTGTCGACCGTGCGGGCGCGGTGCTCACGCCCGACCTGCGCGCCGAGCTCCAGGGCAGTCTGCTCCACTGACCCGCCCCGGTACCACCCACCTCACGAAATCACCGTCCGGCCGACACACTCCCCCACCGGCTCGACGCGCGGCACGACTGACCGAGAATGCTGTCCCGCCCGGAGGATCCATGACCCCGCCCACCGCCCATCATGATCCGTACGCGGAGCCGTACGGGGACGAGGGTGACCAGCCGCTGGTGCGCCCGTACGCGATGACCGGTGGCCGGACCAGGCCGCGCTATCAGCTCGCCATCGAGGCGCTGATCAGCACCACGGCCGACCCGGCAGCGCTCATGGGCCTGCTCCCCGAGCACCAGCGCATCTGCCACCTGTGCCGTGAGGTGAAGTCGGTCGCGGAGGTCTCGGCTCTTCTGGCTCTGCCGCTGGGTGTGGCGCGGATCCTCGTCGCGGACCTCGCCGAGGCCGGAATGGTGGCCATCCACCAGCCGGGTGGCGACGAGAACAACGGCGGCGCTCCGGACGTGACGCTGCTCGAAAGGGTGCTCAGTGGACTTCGCAAGCTCTGACGGTGGCCGTGCCACCACCTCGGCGAAGATCGTGGTGGCGGGCGGCTTCGGCGTGGGCAAGACCACGTTCGTGGGAGCGGTCTCCGAGATCAACCCGCTGCGTACGGAGGCCGTCATGACGTCCGCGAGCGCGGGCATCGACGACCTCACGCACACCGGGGACAAGACCACCACCACGGTGGCCATGGACTTCGGCCGTATCACGCTCGACCAGGACCTGATCCTCTACCTGTTCGGTACGCCGGGTCAGGACCGGTTCTGGTTCATGTGGGACGACCTGGTGCGCGGCGCGATCGGCGCGATCGTCCTGGTGGACACGCGGCGGCTGGCCGACTGCTTCCCCGCGGTCGACTACTTCGAGAACAGCGGTCTGCCGTTCGTCGTCGCCCTCAACGGCTTCGACGGCTCGCAGCCGTACCAGCCCGAAGAGGTGCGCGAGGCGCTGCAGATCGGCCCGGACACCCCGATCATCACGACGGACGCCCGGCACCGCTCGGATGCCAAGAGCGCGCTGATCACGCTGGTCGAGCATGCGCTGATGGCACGGCTGCGGTAACTTTCAAGTAGTCTGTCGCATACGACAGTTGTCGTAGACGCTTCGGAGCCGGCTGTGGGCTTAGACACGGTCGGCTCCGGTGTTCATAACGTTTCGGCAGAGGAATCTCCCCGCACCGCCACGCGTCGCGGTCACTTGGTCTCACTGTGCATACGAAGGCCCCGCCTTATGGTGGGGCTCGTTCTGTTTGACCGTTTTATCTGGGGTTTACATCACGCCCAACCAACTGTTTCGCATGTTTGGAAGAGCGCTGCTCGGCGTGCTGGAATGCCTGAACTGCCCAATAGTCAATGACGTACTCATGGTCGAGTGCTGACCGGGCTCTGAGACACTGCGGCACGACGAAGGTGCCGACCGCCGAGAGGTTGTTGGTCGAGTGAGGCGAAGCAAGAAAAGTCCCGAGCCGGCGGCCCGGGGCAACTTCACCCCGCCGCCGCGCGGGGCGGCGACCGCCACCGCGCCCGGCTCGGAGCCGACGGAACCACCCGCCAAGAGCGGCAGCCGTCTCGCCCCGCGCAACTGGCGGGTGCCGACCCGGCTGAACGCGATCCTGCTCATACCCGTGATGGTCGGCCTGGTCATGGGCGGCTTCCAGGTGAAGAGCTCGATCGACACCTGGCAGGAGGCCGAGGACGCGGAGAACACCGCGCGTCTGGTGCGGGCCGCCCTGAGCTACGGCGACGCCATCTACAAGGAGCGCGACATCTCCGCCGCGCCCCTCCTCGCGGGCAAGCAGAACGACGCGACGGTCACCTCGGCCCGCAAGGCCACGGACACCGCCGCCAACGCCTTCGACGCGGCCGCGCAGGACATGCCGGCGAAGGCCGGTCTGCAGCGCCGGCTCCAGATCTTCCGCACCGCGGAGACCAAGCTGGCGCCGCTGCGGGCGGCCGCCTACACCGCCAAGCTCAACGGCGTGCAGACCGAAGAGGGCTACACCCAGGTCGCGCACCCCCTGATGGAGTTCTCCAACGAGCTCGGTCTGGGCACCGGAAACATCACCTCCTACGGCCGTACCGTCTACGCCATCTCGCTGACGAAGGCCGCGCTGTCCCTGGAGCGCTCGATCGGCATGCACCTGCTGATCAAGCCGGGTCCGGAGGAGGCCGACTTCGCGAAGCAGAAGGTCTCCCTCTCCTCGTACGCCTACCTCGAGGGCATCGCCGTCGAGGAGTACATCGGCGGTGGCACCGCGGCCGACGCGAAGAAGCTGGACGACGCCGAGGCGAAGATCAAGGCCGACGGCGCCGCGCAGGCCACCGCGGCCAAGCTGCAGGACCCGGAGTACGTTCCGCCGCCCTCCGACCCGATCACGATGGTCGGCGCCATCTCCACGATGGAGACGACCGAGGGCGCCGAGCGTGCCGCGCTCGCCGAGAAGGGCATCAGCAAGGAGAACTGGTGGGCGGTCACCACGCTGAAGTACGACGCCTACCGGCAGATCGAGTCGGACATGGCCGACAAGGCCGTGACCGAGGCCTCGGACATCGCCGCTGACGCCAAGACCTCCGCGATCATCACCGGTGCGGCCGTCGTCGTCGCCCTGCTGCTGGCGTTCATCCTCGCCGGGGCCGTGGCCCGCCAGATGAGCCGCGCGATGCGCCAACTGCGCAACGCGGCCTTCGGCATCGCCGAACAGCGGCTGCCGATGCTGGTCGACCAGCTCTCCCGCACCGACCCGGGCCGGGTCGACACCCGCGTACAGGCCATCCCGATCACGACCACGGACGAGATCGGCGAGGTCGCCCGCGCCTTCGACCAGGTCCACCGCGAGGCCGTCCGGCTGGCCGCCGAGCAGGCCCTGCTGCGGGGCAACATCAACGCGATCTTCACCAACCTGTCGCGCCGCAACCAGTCGCTGATCGAGGGCCAGCTGACCCTGATCACCGACCTGGAGAACAACGAGGCCGACCCGGACCAGTTGGAGAACCTCTTCCGCCTGGACCACCTCGCGACCCGTATGCGCCGCAACGGCGAGAACCTCCTGGTCCTCGCCGGCGAGGAGCCCGGCCGCCGCTGGGACCAGCCGGTCCCGCTGGTCGACGTGCTGCGCGCCGCCTCCTCCGAGGTGGAGCAGTACGAGCGCATCGAGCTGTCGGGCGTCCCGGAGGCCGAGATCCACGGCCGCGCGGTGACCGACCTCGTGCACCTGCTCGCCGAGCTGCTGGAGAACGCCACGACGTTCTCCTCCCCGCAGACCAAGGTCCGGGTGACGGCCACCCGTCTCCCCGACGGCCGGGTCATGATCGAGATCCACGACAAGGGCATCGGCCTCACCCCCGAGGACTTCGCGGACATCAACCACAAGCTGGCCAACCCGCCGACGGTGGACGCCGCGATCTCGCAGCGCATGGGCCTCTTCGTGGTCGGCCGGCTGTCCGACCGGCACGGCATCCGCGTCCAGCTCCGCCCGTCGGGCGAGCAGGCCGGCACGACCTCGCTGGTCATGCTGCCCGACGCGATCACGCACGGCGGCGGTGGCGGCGAACACCAGCCCAACCGCGACGAGTTCACCGTCTCGCAGATCATCCCGGAGCAGAACTTCGGCGGTGCCGGCGAGGACTTCAGCAACGGCCTGCCGATGCGCACCGCCGCCGAGCTGGGCTTCGACGACAGCCAGTACGCGGTCCCCGACGACATCCGCGAGCTGGACCCGGTGGGCCGCTCCCTGATGCGCGAGGAGCGCCGTACGGCCCTGGAGGCCCCGGGTCAGCCCGGTCAGCCGCCCGTGCAGCAGCAGCCCGCCGAGGGCTTCGACGCGTCCCGTCAGCAGCCGCAACAGCCGCAGCAGCCGTCGTACGACGCGGGCCACAACGGATACGACAACAACGCGACCGGCTACGCCGGGCAGCCCGCGGCGTACGACCAGCAGACGGCGTACGAGGAGCAGCAGCGCCCGGCGTACGACGATCAGTACTTCGCGCCGAACGGCGGTGTGCCGCAGGCCGACGGGTACTCCGCGGGCGGCGGACTGCCGCAGAACGAGGGCTTCCCGTCGAACGGCGGCTACCCGGACCCCGCGTATGCGGAGCCCGTCCAGGAGGAGCGGACGGCGCCGCCCGCCGCCGCCCCCGAGGGCTTCCAGCCGTACCAGGAGCAGCAGCCCTACCAGGACGACTGGCCCCAGCAGAACGGCCACACCAACGGTTACCGCAACGGTTACCCGGACCAGTACGCTCCGGAAGCGGAATCCGCGCAGGCCGCTGACGCGGGTGAGCGGAACGGCGTAGGCTTCGACCGTCCGGGACCGACCCCTTCCGCCTCCCACGCGCTGACCGACGCCGGTCTCCCCCGCCGTGGCTCCGCCGCGAGCGGTGCGAACGGCTCGGGACCCGCGAAGCAGGAGGCGCCGGCCCCCGCTGCGGAGAGCAATGGCAACGGCGGCGGCGACTCCTGGCGCTCGTCGAACGACGAGCGCTGGCAGCAGGCCTCCGCTCTGAAGAAGCCCAAGGCGGGCGGGGTCACCTCCTCCGGTCTGCCGCGGCGGGTGCCCAAGGCCAATCTGGTCGAGGGCGCCGCCGAGAGCACCCCCCAGGGAGGCCCTCAGGTCTCCCGCGCCCCGGAGGACGTCCGAGGCAGGTTGAGCAACCTGCGTCGGGGCGTCCAGCGGGGACGCAACGCAGGAAGCAGTGAAACGAACGGTCAGGGCCTCGGTCCCGACAGCACCTACAACCAGGAGCGTTAGTGTGAGCCCGATGAGCCAGGCGGCACAGAACCTGAACTGGGTGATCACCAACTTCGTGGACAACACCCCGGGGGTGTCCCACACGGTGGTGGTCTCCGCCGACGGACTCCTGCTGGCCATGTCCGAAGGCTTTCCGCGCGACCGTGCCGACCAGCTCGCGGCCGTCGCCTCCGGTCTGACGTCCCTGACGGCAGGCGCCTCCCGGATCTTCGAGGGAGGCCACGTGAACCAGACGGTTGTGGAGATGGAGCGGGGGTTCCTCTTCCTCATGTCCATCTCCGACGGCTCCTCGCTCGCGGTTCTCGCTCACCCCGAGGCGGACATCGGTCTCATCGGGTACGAGATGGCCCTTCTGGTGGACCGCGCGGGTTCGGTGCTGACGCCCGACCTTCGTGCGGAGCTCCAGGGCAGCCTTCTCAACTAACAGACGGACGGTGCGTTTTGGCGTCCTGAGGCCGTAGGGTTTCGGGACGCGGCTCCACGTTATGGGTGCCAGGCACAGTCGGAGGAGGAGAGAAAGTGGCAACACCCCCAGGCGGTTCCCATTCGGGCAACTGGTCGTACGGCCCTGCCCAGGGCCAGGGCGACGGTTCCCAGAACCCGAACCGTTACAACTTCCCCTCCGCGCCCAGCCAGCAGCGGCCGTACGCGCCGCAGGGCCCCGGTCCGTCGCCGTACGACCAGCCGTACGCCCCGCGTATCCAGCCCGTTCAGCCGCATCGCCGCAGCCCCGAGCCGGCGCCCGCGGGGGCGGCGAACAACCCGCTGGTGCGTCCGTACGCCATGACCGGTGGCCGGACCCGCCCGCGTTACCAGCTCGCCATCGAGGCGCTGGTGCACACCACCGCGCAGCCGCATCAGATGCAGGGCCAACTGCCCGAGCATCAGCGGATCTGCAACCTCTGCCGTGAGATCAAGTCGGTCGCCGAGATCTCGGCGCTGCTGACCATCCCTCTCGGCGTGGCCAGGATCCTCGTCGCCGACTTGGCGGAGGCGGGCCTGGTCGCCATTCATCAGCCCGGCGGCGACGAGAGCGCCGGCGGCCAGCCAGCCGTGACACTGCTCGAAAGGGTGCTCAGTGGACTTCGCAAGCTCTAGCGGGGGTCCGTCCCGCTCCACCACTTCCGCGAAGATCGTGGTGGCGGGCGGCTTCGGCGTGGGCAAGACCACGTTCGTCGGGGCTGTTTCGGAGATCAATCCGCTGCGCACCGAGGCCGTCATGACGTCCGCGTCGGCGGGTATCGACGACCTCACCCACACCGGGGACAAGACGACCACGACGGTCGCCATGGACTTCGGCCGTATCACCCTGGACCAGGACCTGATCCTGTACCTCTTCGGTACGCCCGGCCAGGACCGCTTCTGGTTCATGTGGGACGACCTGGTGCGCGGCGCGATCGGCGCGATCGTCCTGGTGGACACCCGTCGTCTCGCCGACTGCTTCCCCGCGGTCGACTACTTCGAGAACAGCGGTCTGCCCTTCGTGATCGCCCTCAACGGCTTCGACGGCAGCCAGCCGTACAACCCGGACGAGGTGCGCGAGGCGCTGCAGATCGGCCCGGACACCCCGATCATCACCACGGACGCCCGGCACCGCGCCGACGCGAAGTCGGCGCTGATCACTCTTGTGGAGCACGCGCTGATGGCGCGCCTGCGGTAGTCGGGTTCCCCCGAGCATCAGATGGGGGCGGCAGCCATTCACCGGCTGCCGCCCCCATCTGCGTCTGCGTCTGTGCAGAGATGCACCGAACCTCCCCGGAAACACATCTGTGGCCGCCCCCGAAAGGGCGGCCACAGGGTCTGCGCAGTCATATGCGCGATATTTCGTGTACTGCTCTGAATCGTGCCAACGGCGCGGTGCTCTGGTCCAGCCCGGACGTCACCGTGGGTTGATATCGGTCACTCTTCGCGTCTCAAACCATGCGCTCAGATCGCGACCAGGTCGATCACATTGATCACTACGTGACGGTTCGACACCACGTACGTGATGAATCCCCCGGCAAAGGACGCCGACCAACTGCTGTCCCGGTTGCTCTGGGCAGGCGGTTCGAACGGATTGACGCTGATCCTCTTCTCCAGGCCCTCAAGCGCCGCCCGCTGAGGTGCGGACATGGCCGCCTTGCGCCGAGCGGCTCGGTCCACGTACCTGATCGTGTACGCGCTCACGCCCACCTGCCCGTATCGAGGGGGTTGCCGGCGGCATCGAAGGGGTGCCCCTCCTCGTCCCGGAAGACCAGCCCCTCGGTGTCATCTTCGGTCATGCGCTTGACGGCCTGCTCGACCTCGTCCAGATAGCCAGGGGTCGTGCAGGCGCAGGCAAACGGCAACCACTTGTCGAGTACGCCGTCCAGGGCACCCTGATCGAAGTCGGCAGCGGCGCTGAGCCATTCCTGCTCGAACCCCTGAAGCCAGTCCGGTCGCCGCTCAAGCGCCGCGCGAATGGCATCAGGCGTTCTCTCGCAGGCGTTCGGATCGACTTCGCGGGCCATGATCGGCAACCTCCGGCGAGGAGCGGGTGAGTGACTGCCCACGCTAGAGGGGTCGGGCCGGGCCCCGCACCCCGGACGCGCGATGACGGCGTTCGAGTCGGAGCGCGAACGCCGACGGCCACCTCCGTCCGGAACGTCACGCAAAGAGGCCGTCCGTGCCCGACTCCGCCTGCGGCCGCACGAGGCTGCCTACGCTGCCGGGGCGCAAGGAAATGAGCTGCGCGGCCCGCTCGGGGGTGCGCAGGGACATGCGGAACCCGCCGTCCAGTGCGGCGACTTGAGCGGTTCCGTCGTCGTGCGCGAGGCCCCAGGCGGCGACGTGGGCGTCACGGTCACCGTCCTCGGTGGCGTACTCCTCGACCACGGCGAAGAGGCGGGGGGCGGTGGCGTTGACCAGGGCGTGGATCTCGGCGGTGAAGGCATCGAGGCGGTCAGGTTTCGGGAGGCCCGGGGATACGGTGGTCATGGCAATTCTCCTGTCCGTTGCGGGAGTTGCTGCATTAGAACGATAGACGTAAGCGCATAGACCTATGCCGAAAACCTTGTATGTTCTATGCGTTTCACTCGTGTGAGGGACGTGCATCGCTCCCGCACGTGCAGGGAGAGGAGAAGGTAGTGGCAGCGAGTGGCCCACCCACGCTGAGACAGCGACGCCTGGGAACCGAGCTGCGCAAGCTCCGCGAGCGGGCTGGGCTGAGCTCTACGGCAGGTGCCGCGCGCATCGGCGTGCAGCAGGCCCGAATGAGCATGATGGAAGCCGGACGGCACGGCGTCAGCGAGGATCGCGTACGGACACTGGCACTCGCCTACTCCTGCGACGACAGCGACCTGGTCGAGGCGTTGACAGCGATGACCGGGCGTCGCGGTCGGGGCTGGTGGGACGAGTACCGAGAACTGCTCCCGCCCTCACTTGTCGAGGTCGCCGAGTTCGAGGCCGACGCCACCGGGATGCGGGTTGGCGTGGTCGTCACCATGCCTGGGCTGGTGCAGACCCTCGACCATGCGCGCGCGGCCTTCCGGCAGAGCGTTCCCGCGCTGCGACCACACGAGATCGAGCACCGGGTCTCGTTCCGCATCAAGCGTCAAGCGATCCTCTTCGGGGCGTCGCCACTCCTCTACACCGCGATCGTCCACGAAGCCGCCCTGCGGATCCGAGCGGGCTCCCCTGACGTGATGCGCGACCAGCTTCTGCACCTGAACGAGATGGGAGAGCGCGACAACATCCGTATCCTCGTCGTCCCCTTCGAGCAGGTCCACTTTCCGGCCTCGGGGCAGCCCATCAGTTATGCGTCAGGACCTGTCCCACATCTGGACACAGTCCTCCTCGACTTCGACCACGGCTGCGAATTCCTCGATGCTGAAGCCCAGTTGCATCGATACCGCTCCGTACTCGACCGCATGGAGGAGTGCGCGCTCACGCCCCAGAAGAGCCGCGACTTCATCCGCTGTCTCGCCAAGGACTTGTGAGGGATACCTGTGCACGCCTACATCTGGCAGACGTCCTCGTACAGCACCGAGGGCGCAAACTGCCTCAACCTCGCCACCGCCCCCGACGACACCCTCCGCCTGCGCGAAAGCGACGCCCCTGACCAAATACTGGCCGTGAACCGAGCGAGCCTCTCCGCACTGTTGTCTGCGATCAAGAAAGTACCTGCCGGTAACTGACAGGTGCCCGCCCCAGCACCTTCCACATCAGTCCGTCCTACGGTCGCGACGTGGCCTGCAACGGATGCGAGTCAACGTACTTCGGAACCTCCGGCCGTGCCGCCCGGGTTCGCCCCGAGCCGGGGGATCGGTCGCCAAGGCCGGGGGGCTTCCCTGTAGAAATGTGACACTTCGGTGCTGGAGTGTCACATTTTCGCGCCACGTCCACCCGTCCCCGGAGGCTCGCGCGCGCCGCTCAGCTTCGAAGACCCGCCGAGCCTGCCGCCCTGGCCGCGCGAGCGGTCCGAAGACAGCAATCGCCGGACGGGCTCCTCGCGGAGTCCGTCCGGCGATTGGACAAGCAGGCTCAGTGCCAGCTGTGGGGGGCTCGGAAGCCGCCCTCGCGCTCCAGGCGGCGCCAGCCGGCCTTGGGGCGGCCGTGGCGCGCCGGGGTGGGCTCGGAGGAGCGGGCGGCGGCGCGGGCCAGGAGGATCGCCGTGATGGCGGCGACTTCCTCGGGCTCGGCGTGGCCCTTCTCGACGCGGATGTCGGGAGTGTTCATGGGTGTCAGTCTCCGTGGATGAGGTTTCCGCAGGGGTACCGCGAGGGATCCGCCGGGTTACTACTGCGGGGGGTTGCCGTGCTTGCGCGAGGGCAGGTCCGCGTGCTTGGAGTGGAGCATGGCGAGGGACCGGATGAGGATCTCGCGGGTCTCGGCGGGGTCGATGACGTCGTCGACGAGGCCGCGCTCCGCCGCGTAGTACGGGTGCATCAGCTCGGACTTGTACTCCTTGACCATGCGGGCCCGCATGGCCTCGGGGTCCTCGGCCTCGGCGATCTGTCGCCGGAAGATGACGTTGGCGGCACCTTCGGCGCCCATCACGGCGATCTCGTTCGTCGGCCAGGCATAGGTGAGGTCGGCGCCGATGGACTGGCTGTCCATGACGATGTAAGCGCCTCCGTACGCCTTGCGGAGGATCAGGGAGATCCGGGGGACGGTCGCGTTGCAGTAGGCGTAGAGGAGCTTCGCGCCGTGGCGGATGATTCCGCCGTGCTCCTGGTCGACGCCCGGGAGGAATCCGGGGACGTCCAGGAAGGTGACGATCGGGATATTGAAAGCGTCACACATCTGGACAAAGCGCGCAGCTTTTTCCGAGGCCTCGATGTCCAGGACACCGGCGAGGGACTGCGGCTGGTTGGCCACGATGCCGACGACCTGGCCGCCGAGGCGGGCCATCGCGCAGATGATGTTGCGGGCCCAGCGCTCGTGGATCTCGACGTACTCGCCGTCGTCGACGATCTCCTCGATGACCTTGGTCATGTCGTACGGGCGGTTGCCGTCGGCCGGGACCAGGTCGAGCAGGACGTCGCTGCGGCGGTCGGCCGGGTCGGTGGACTCGACGCGCGGGGGGTTCTCGCGGTTGTTCTGCGGGAGCAGCGAGAGGAGGTAGCGGACCTCGGCGATGCAGGTCTCCTCGTCGTCGTACGCGAAGTGGCAGACGCCGGAGGTCTCGGCGTGCACGTCGGCGCCGCCGAGGCCGTTCTGGGTGATCTCCTCGCCGGTGACCGCCTTGACGACGTCCGGGCCGGTGATGAACATCTGCGAGGTCTCGCGGACCATGAAGACGAAGTCGGTGAGGGCGGGGCTGTAGGCCGCGCCGCCCGCGCACGGGCCGAGCATCACGCTGATCTGCGGGATGACGCCGGACGCCTTGGTGTTGCGCTGGAAGATGCCGCCGTACCCGGCGAGGGCGCTGACGCCCTCCTGGATGCGTGCGCCGGCGCCGTCGTTCAGCGACACCAGCGGGGCGCCGGCCGCGATGGCCATGTCCATGATCTTGTGGATCTTCGTGGCGTGGGCCTCGCCCAGCGCGCCGCCGAAGATGCGGAAGTCATGGGCGTAGACGAAGACCGTACGGCCCTCCACCGTGCCCCAGCCGGTGATGACGCCGTCGGTGAACGGCTTCTTGGTCTCCAGGCCGAACCCGGTCGCCCGGTGCCTGCGCAGTTGCTCGACCTCCTGGAAGGAGCCCGGGTCCACCAGCAGCTCGATCCGCTCCCGGGCGGTCAGCTTGCCCTTGGCGTGCTGCGCCTGGGTCGCCTTCTCGCTCGGGCCGGCCAGCGCCTGGGCACGGATCTCGTGCAGCTCGGCCACGCGGCCGCGCGCGTCCGTGGGTTCCCCGGTCGGCTCACCCGTCGTCTCTTCCAAAACGGTCATGTAGCGACCTTACGAAGCCCGCCAAGGAAAGAGGGACGTCGACTCCGTACAGTCTCCGGCGCGTTTTCCTGGTACCACTGAACAGAACCAGGTCGGCATGCAGGCGTTCCGACTGCTCAGAGGGCCTGGGGCTTGTAGAGGTCGGACAAAGCGAGGGGCTGAGACCCCGCTCACATTCGGGGCTGGCATATGCCCTCCCCGGGGTGAACGGGAGGGCCGGACGGCGGTCCGGCAGTCCCGATGTCGGTGCCGTCATCGCCTCCGTCCGGGCCGTCACCGCCTTCGTCCGAGCCGTCATCGCCTCCGTCCGGACCGCCGTCGGCGCCTTCCGGGCCTCTCCGGCAGGCCGTGCCGTGCCGCCTTGACGATCTCCGCCCGCAGGTTGTCGCAGTCCGCCGTCTCCCGGGCGTACAGCTCGGGTTCGAGGGCGGCGAGCGGGGCCAGGGAGGTCCGGGACGCCTCGACCTCCCGCAGCGCCTCGTCGAAGGCCCCGGTCCACGGGAGAGTGTCCGCGAGATTGTAGTGGCAGGTTGCGAGCGTGAACGCGTACTGTCCGGGCTCGGCGTCCGGCTCGGCCTCCAGGGTCAGCGCGAGCGCCTCGCGCAGGTGGGGCAGGGCCTCGCGCTGCCGGCCGTCGACGGAGAGCAGACCGCCGTACCCGGCGAGGGCGGAGGCGAGGCGAAGCCGGTCGTCGGCGCCGTCGCGCAGGGACAGCAGCATGCGCCGGACGGCGACGGCCTCGGCGTAGCCGCGCTCCGCGTGGGCCGTGCGGCCGTCCTGCTGGTCCCGGCGGGCGATGTCGGTCAGGGCGTCCGCCAGGTCGTCGCCGTGCTGCTCGGGGTCGTGGCGGGTCAGGATCCGTCGTGCGGCGAGCAGGATGCGGGACAGGTGACGCCGGGTGCGGTCCTGGCCGAGCATCGCGTGCAGGTTCACCGCGGCCATCAACGCCGCGGCGTACTCGGTGAGATGGTCTCCGGGCAGGTTCTTCAGCGGGCGGCGGTAGTACGAGAGGGCGCGGCTCATCAGCTTCAGCGCCCGGCGCAGGTTCTCGCGGTGGTCGGCCATCTGTCCCCCGGCGGCGGGCGCGTACAGCATCTCCGCCAGGACGAGCTGGGTCCGTGCCTCCAGCCGCCGGTCGACCAGTTTCCGGCGGACCAGGTCCGTGCTGACGGCGAGGCACTCCTCGGCGACCTCGAGTGCCTCGTCGTAGCGCCCCAACTCCTGTAGTACGCCGGAGTACTGGAGCAGCGAGCTCCACAGCGCCTCGGTGGGTTCGCCGGCGTCCGCGGCCTGTTCGCGGCGGATGGCGAGGCCGCGGCTGAGCGGTTCCAGCGCCTCCTGCGGCCGGTCCATGGCCAGCAGCGTCGCGCCGAGGTTGTTCAGGACGACCGCCAGACCGGCCGCGCCGACGGGGGTGTCCAGGCTCTCCGGGCGGTCGGCCACGGTGAGGGCGGCGCGCGCGACCTTGAGGGAGTCCTCCATGCGGTCCATGGCCCTGAGCCGGTTGGCGCGGCCCACGAGGCTGCCCAGGGCGTCGAGGTCCACGGCGTCGGGGCTCTCCTCGGTGAGCCGGTGCAGCGACTGGGCCGTCGTCTCCGAGAGGACGTCGGCGGCCTCCCGGAACCTGCCGAGGTGGTTGAGGGTGAGGGCGAGGTCGGCCTCCGCGTCCGCGAGGCGTTCGAGGAGGGCGGTGTCGCCGGTGGCGGCGGCGAGGGAGCCGAGGAGGGCCACTCTGCGCTCCTGGAGGGGTCGCGCGGCGTCGAGTTCGCCGCGTCCGGCGTGGACCCGGGCGCGTTCGCCGAGGAGCTCCGCGCTCGCCCGGGCCCGGTCGGGCGCGGACGGCAGGCTCTCCACGAGGTCCTCGGCCGCGCGCAGGGTGACGAGGGCCGGGTCGAAGTCGCTCGTCCAGCGCTGCGAGCGGGCCTTCAGGGTCAGGACCTCGACGAGGGCCGCGGGCGTGGCGGGGGCCTGCCCGGACTCCAGCAGCCGCAGGGCCTCCTCACAGCGGCGGGCGGCCGCCAGGTGGTCTCCGGCCGTCTGACGCCAGACGGCCTCGTGGACGAGCGCGCCGACCCGGCGTTCCGGTGGCAGGGCCCGCGCGGCGCTGGCGGCGGTGCGGGTGGCCCAGTCGGCCAGCACCCGGCTGCGGCCCGCGCCGAGCCGGTCGAGGAGTTCCAGCAGGAGCCCGGGGTCGGTGGAGGGGGCGTCGGTGAGCCGGTGGAGGGCTTCCACCAGGGGGTCCGGGCAGTCCGTCAGGGTCGCGGCCTGCATGACCCGCGCGGCGAGGGACGGCGCGCGGGTGACGGCGATGTCGAGGGCGCGGGCCACCGGCTCCCAGTGACGGGGCAGTTCGCCCGTACGGGAGACGGTGACGAGGGCGGCGAGCAGGGTGTCGGTGCCGGTGGGCGGGCCAGGTGGGGTGGGGGTTTCGGGTGCGGTGCGCGTTTGCGGTGGGGTGGGCGTTGCCGGTGCGGTGAGCGTTGCCGGTGTGGCGGACGCGCCCTGTCCGGCGGGCGTTGCCTGCCCGGCGGACGTTCCCGGTGCAGTGGACGCGCCGGGTCCGGCAGGCGGGCCTGGTGCGGCATGGTCGGCGGCCAGTGTGGCCAGGGGGGAGGCGATGAGGTTCGGGTCGGCTCTGGTGCGTTCGCCTACGTGGTACTCGCCGAGGCGGTCCGGCTGGAGGGCGCCCCAGCAACTGCCTGCGGGCGCCGGGTACATCTCGGCCAGCCAGCCGGCGCCCTCTCCCACCACGGTCTCGTCCGCCGTACGGAACCCCGGCGAGGTGCGCAACAGCGGGCGGGCCAGGGCGGGTTCGGCCCCGGCGGTGAGGACGGCCGTGCCGACCGCGTCGGCCAGCGCCACGGGCCCCGCGGCCGTCAGCGCGGGGCGGCCCGCCGCGCTGTCCTCCCAATAGGCGCGCTCGTGCAGCAGGAGTTGCTCCTCCACGCGGAGGTCCGGGTCGGGCGGGCGGGTCGCCGGATGCGTCGCCAGAAGGTCGGTGAGGGCTGTCATGTGCAGGGTGAGGGCGGAGCCGTATCCGGGCGCGCTCACATCCCTCGGGGCGACGAGCCCGACGCGGGCCGACCAGTCGCCGGTGGTTTCGCGCAGCGCCCGGGGCAGGGCCTGCGGGAGCCGTCGGGCGAGGTCGGCCAGCGCGTCCCGGTAGTGGGCGGCGCGGTCCGGTAACTCCGTCAACGGCGGCAGTTCGCGGTGGACGGCGTCGTAGGTGAGGGCGCGGGTCTCGCGGGTGCGGGTCCTGAGCTGGTCCCACCAGCCGCCCGTGTCGTCGCCGAGGCCACGGGCGGTCAGCAGCAGGCGTACCGGCGGGCGCCCCTCGGGGCGCCGGTCCAAGACCGTGAGCAGGGCGGTCAGTTGGGGAATCCGCAGTTCTGCGTAGTCGGCCACCAGGATCAGGGGGCGGTCGACCTCGGCCAGCACTCCGTGGTCGCCGTCCGGACCCCGGTCGTCGAGCCAGCCGCAGACCCAGCCGTGCCGGTCACGCATCCGGGCGGCCAGCTCCCGGGCCAGCCGGGACTTGCCCGCACCGCCCGGACCGGTGACCACGGCGAGCCGCACTCCACCGCCGTCATTGTCACCGTCACCGTGACTGCCGTCTTCGGCGGCGGCGCACCACTCGTCGGCGAGTTCCCGCAGGAGTTCCTCGCGGCCGTGGAAGCGGACCACCTCGGCGCGCTGATCCAGCAGCGTCGCCGGGGAGCGGACCTGCCAGCCGGTGGCGGGAGTGACCAGGCCCTGGAGGTCGACCGGCTCCCACACGGGGGCGGCCGCCGTGTGCCGGGTCACCAGGTCGGTGAACGCCGGGTCGGCCAGCAGCGCGTACACCGGCACGGCCTCCCAGCGCGGCAGTCCCCAGCCGGTCACGTCGGTCACGACCACGCCGGTCAGCAGCGGCAGCCCGTGGGCCGGGGCGCCGCAGAACAGGGCGGCGCCCGACTGGCCGCTCCAGGGGGACGGCGTACGTCTGCCGGGGTCGGGGGGCGGGCTGCTGGCAAGTTCCACGGTGTAGCGGTGCGAGAGCGCGCCGGTGCCGGGGGCGAGCGTGGCGCGCGGCTGCTGGAGTTCGAGGCTGCCGTCGGCCCGCCGGCCCACCTCGGGGTAGCCGGCCACGTCGCAGGGCTGGTGCCGGGCGGTGACGAGGCGGCCCCAGCGGACCGGGGCCACGGGCTCGCGCACGTCCGTCTCGGCGAGCAGCAGGGCCGCGTCGACGTCGGCGCCGCCGATCGTCCCGCCCCGCCAGACCACCGCGCACCGCACGGGTCCGGTGCCGCCGCCGGGCACCTGGACCTCGCAGGAGTCACGGCCGTCCAGAACATGACGTGCCGTCAACACCAGTCGCGGGCCCAGCAGATAGCCGCTTCCGTTACCGGTGTATTCCGAAGTGCTGCCGGTGTGCCCCGAATTGCCGGGCAGCAGGACCGCAACGATCCGCCCCAGTTCCATGCGCGAACCCCCGTCAGATGTCAGCGCGCGAACCCCGTCAGAATGTCAGCGTGTCAGCGCGCCCCCGACGCCCGTCAAACCCCCTGTCGTGGCGGCCGAGTTGGCGATCCTGACGCCTTGGCCGTCCGGGTCCACCGCGCGCAGGGTGAACGCGAGCCGGTGGGTCGCCGTCTCGGACCGGGTGACGCCCGCCTCGCCCGACACCACCCAGGCCTTGACGGAACCCTTCCCGGAGTCCTCGCGGCGCAGCTCGACGGTGAACTCCAGTGAGATATCACCGAGTTCGAACCGCATCCCGTCCGCTGCCGCGCGGTCCCGGGCGGCGGTGAGCTCGGCGCGCAGGTGGTCGATCGCGTCCCCGACCGTGATGTCGTCCATGCACCCACGGTAACGGCTCGACTCCCGTGGGACACAGGGATTGACGGGCGCGGTGGCCGGCTCATGGAGTGGCTCACTCGTCGGTCTCCTCGATCTCCTCGACGAGCGGGGGGATCAGGTGCTGCTGGACGTGTCGTACGTACTCCTGGAGGCGGTCCCAGCACTCCTCCTCCCCGTCGCGCCAGGTGCGTACGCCCCAGTCCTGCGGGAGTGCGTGCCGCTTGACCCAGAGCATGTACGCGCAGACCGCCTCGCGCCGGTCGGCGATCCCCTCCAGGTGGCGGGCGAGCGGGCCGTCGCGGCGGACTCGGGCGAGCGCGGCGAACATGTCCACGACGGCGTAGTAGCAGAGCACGGCCTCCGTGGTGCGGTGCACACAGCGCAGGAGCAGGCCGCCGTCGCGGCGCGCCTGTTCCTCCAGCCGCCGGGTGCGTCCGAAGCGGCTGAGCCGCCCGGTGTGGAAGTGGCGCTTGACGTTGCCGATGTCCGGCACGCTCGGCCCGTCCTCGCCCGCGCCGATGAGGAGCGCGTTCATCGTGAGTACGTACGCCCCGCAGTCCGCCGCCAGTTCGCGGCGCACCTCGCGCGGAAGTCCGGCGGTGAAGGGCGGCAGCGGGAAGCCGGGACCGGTCTCGTCGTCCAGCCTGCCGTAGAGGATCGGGCCGAGTTCGCGGGCCATCAGAAAGAGGGTGCAGGCGTCGAAGACCATGAAGGGGTCGCCGGGGCCGTGGCGGGCCTCCCCCTCCGGCATGGCCATCGGGATGAGCGGCCGGGGCGGCAGCAGGGTGGCTCCGCGTCCGGGGCGCCAGGATCTCAGGTACGAGGCGATCGAGCCGTCCACGTCGGTCCAGATCCGTTCCCGGTCCGGCGCGGCGGATCCGATGCCGCCCACACCCCGTCCCCGCCCCCCTTCTCCTTCCTCTCCCCCGCCCTCGACGGCGAGGAAGAGGGCGGGCAGGACCCAGGACAGGTTGGCCATCAACTCGGCGGTCTGGGGCGGCACGCCGATGAGGAATCCCCGGCCGCCGTCCGGCAGCGGCCGGACCAGCGTCCTGGTCTCCGGGTCGGTCGACGGCTGGACGAAGACCTCCACGGTCGAGGCGAGCTGCTCGACCTCGCCGAGACCCGGCACCCGCAGTTCGCTCGCGTGGGGGTCGCCGTCGTCGGTCCGGGAGAAGGCGTGGGCGAAGAGGAGCAGGTCGAGGAGGACGCGCGGCCGGGAGGCGATCTCCACCAGCGCGGCCGGGTCGTCGAGCAGGTCACGGTCACGGTCGGGGTGTGCGCCGCGGACGAAGTCCGGGTCGGCGAAGACGCGCGACAGCCGGATCGCGTCGGCGGCCAGCGCCGTGTTCTGCGCCGCCCGGAAGAGGATGCTCGGCGCGAAGGGACCGGGGTCGGGGCTGGTGTTGGAGTCGGGGCTGGGGCTTCCCTCGGGGTCGGGGCCAGGCGTCGCGGTGCCCGACTGGTCCGGTCCGTCCGCGAGGACGATGTTCAGCGCGCGGCGCAGTCCGGCGGCGTCCCGTATCTCCACGTCCCGGTGCGGCCGTCGGACCAGGATCAGGCCGTGCGCGACGGCCGGGTCGGAGCGGACGACGAGGTCGCGAGGCCCCGCCCTGCGCACCACCACGCCGTGGCGCAGCCGGTGCCGCAGCGTCGCGACGACCTCGGCGAGGGTGTCGGTCGTGGCGGTCCCCGTCAGCACCACCTCGGCCTGGGACGTGCCGCCCGAGGGATGCAGAGCGGTGTGGTCCACGCCCGCGGCGCGCAGTACCTCCTGCGCCGCCTCGGTCTCCTTGCGGACGGGCACGGTGAAGAGATGGAAGACCGTCGGTGTGCGTCCTGTCGCTGCCTCCACAGTTCGACAGCATGCAGGACGGTGATCGCGTGGAGCAATGGGGTGAACACGCTCCGGATGATGTTGAAGATTGAACGGAATGGATTCACAGTCGCCCGTGTTGACGTCGTTGAATATTAAACATCAGCGATCTTCCTCCTCCCCAAGGAGCACACCATGGGCATCTTCGGCCGCAGGACCACCGACGAGACCGTGGACGAGACCACCGCCGAGACCACCGCCGGTACCGATGCCGGCACGGCGGCCCCCGGCCTCGCCACCCTGACCGGCGACTACTCGATCGACCCGGTGCACTCGACGATCGGCTTCGTCGCCCGCCACGCGATGGTCACGAACGTCAAGGGCAAGTTCAGCGACTTCACCGGCTCACTGCACCTGGACGGCACCGACCCGGCGCGGTCCACCGCCTCCATCGACGTCAGGATGGACAGCGTCGACACCGGGTCCGCCGACCGTGACGGCCACCTGAAGAGCGCGGACTTCTTCAAGACCGACGAGTTCCCGGCGATGACCTTCCGCTCCACCTCGGCGCAGGCCCTCGGCGACGACGGCTACCGCGTCACCGGCGACCTGAGCATCCTCGGCGTCACCAAGCCGCTCACCATCGACCTGGAGTTCAACGGCAGCGCCACGGACCCGTACGGCAACGAGCGCGTCGGCTTCGAGGGCAGGGCGGAGATCCTGCGCTCGGAGTGGGGCCTGACCTGGAACGCGGCGCTGGAGACGGGCGGCGTCCTGGTCTCCGACAAGATCAAGCTGAACTTCGACATCTCGGCGATCAAGAACGCGTAAACACGTTGGCGAATACGGAAGAAAGCGGCGGATAGGGGCCGGAAGCGAACAGCTCCCGGCCCCGCGCTGTGCCCTGTGTCACAGTCACGAGGCATGAGCACCAGGACCGGACCCCAGGCCTACCCGGGCGCGAACCGCGACCACTGGTACCAGGACGACTTCGGCGGTGACCGCATGGAGGTCAACGTCGTCGTCCTGCACACGACGGAGGGCCGCTCGCTGCCCGACTACCAGGGCGGCTCCGTCGCGCCCAACCTGACGGCGGTGCCGGACTTCGCCGCCCGGCGGCTGAAGTGGTACCAGCACTTCGACATCGACGTCTCCTCCCGCGCGCTGGCCAACCTGCGCGGCGGCGTCGAGACGAACACCCTGAACGTCTGCCAGGCGGAACTCGTCGGCACCTGCGACCCCGGGATCCACGCCAAGTGGAAGGCCCGCGACCAGGCCCACATCTACTGGCCGAAGGCCCCCGAGTGGGCGCTGCGCGCCGTCGCCCAGTACCTGGCGTGGATGCACCTCCACCACGACGTACCGCTGCGCGGGCCGACGCTGTGGCCCGCGTATCCGAAGTCGGCGGGGAACGGGGGCGGTCAGCGGATGAGCGGGGAGCGCTGGAACGCGTTCAAGGGGGTGTGCGGACACATGCACGTGCCCGAGAACGCGCACGGCGACCCCGGCGCGCTCGCCTTCGAGGCCCTGCTCGACTTCGCGAAGGCAGCGGTCCAGGACTGACATCGGTTCAGGCAACGCCGACGGTTCACGAAGTACCGGCAGTCATTCCACGAAATACCGGCGGTTCACGCAGTACCGGCCGCTCACTCGGCGCCGCCGGCCGCCGCCTCCAACTTGGCGATCGCGGCGGCCAGTCGAGCCGTACGGCTCCGTGGGGTGCGGGCCCGCAGCAGGTCGAGCATGACGAGGTACCGGTCCGTCCTGCCCAGCGCGTCGAACACCGCCTTGGCGCGCGGGTTGTCGTCCAGCGCGGCCCCGAGTTCCTCCGGGACGGCGGCGTCCTTCTGCGAGGCGTACGCCGCCGACCACCGTCCGTCCGCCCGCGCGGCCGCCACCTCGGCGAGGCCGCCGGGACGCATCCGTCCCTCGGCGGTCAGCTCCGCGACCCGCCGCACGTTGACCATCGACCAGAGACTGCCCGGCCGCCGGGGCGTGATCCGCTGGATATAACGGGTCCCGTCGAGCCCCTTGCGCTGCCCGGTGATCCAGCCGTGGCACAGGGCGACGTCGTTGACCTCCCCGGCGGTGACGGACTGCAGACCGGAACCCTTCCTGGCGACCTCGACCCAGAGACCGGGGTGCGGGGCCGGATGGGCGGCGAGCCAGGCGTCGAGGGCGGGGGCGGAGGGGAAGGAAAGGGGTGCGGGCGTCTCGGGGTCGGCTGCCGGGGTCATACGACGACCGTAGACGCGAAGTAGGTCAGTCGCTGTCCTACAGTCGGGCGGCGGGAGGGGTGGTGGCTGGTGGGCGACGGGGATCGCGTCGAGTTCCGGGGGAACGTGTTCCTCGGGCCGGTCACCGGGTTGGGAGTCGTGCCGGGGACCAGGTCGGGAGCCGCTCCCCCGCCGTCATCCGGTGGTGCCGTGTCCAGCCTGCTGGGCGCGCCCGCCGTCTTCACGGGCCGCGACACCGAGGCCGGACGACTGCTGGACGCACTGGATCCGGCCGCCGGACCCGGCAGATCCATCGGCGTCGGCGTCAGTGCCGGTGTCGTCGCCGTCGCCGTCGCGGGTCTGGGCGGAGTGGGCAAGACCGCCCTCGCCCTGCACGTGGCGCACACGGCACGGGAGCGGGGCTGGTTCCCCGGCGGGGCGCTCTTCGTGGACCTGCGCGGGTACGACGACGTCCCGGCGACCTCCGAGCACGCCGTACTGTCGCTGCTGCGGGCGCTCGGCGGCGACGAGCCGCGCGGCGAGGACCTCTACGGCCGCTACCGGGCCGAACTCGCCCGCCGCGAACCGGTGTTGATCGTCCTGAGAACCGCCGCCGCCTGCTTCGCATACGCCGGTTCCGAGGAGGAGGCGGCGAAGGCGAGGCGGCTTGCCGAGCAGCGTGGCTGAATCAGCACCCTTGTGTGAGGGGCTGCGGCGTTCCCATAATCCTGCAACCGGCTTGACCTGACCATGCCAGCGCATGGGTATTTCTTTGCGTGCACGGTGTGCGTTGGCATGCACACGCCATAGCCATCCCCCCCACGGAAGGCAGCGCCTTGAAGAAGCTCCTCACCGCCCTCAAGAGATTCGCCGTCGTCGGCGCGGCCGCCCTCGCGGTCGCCAGCCTCCAGCCCGTCTCGGCCGCGCAGGCCGCGCCCTCGCCCGTCGTCGGCGGAACCCGTGCCGCGCAGGGCGAGTTCCCGTTCATGGTCCGCTTGTCCATGGGCTGTGGCGGTGCGCTCTACACGCAGCAGATCGTGCTCACCGCCGCGCACTGCGTCAGCGGGACCGGCGCCAACACCAGCATCACCGCCACCGCCGGCGTCGTGGACCTGAACTCCACCAGCGGCCGGGTCCAGGTCAAGTCCACGTACGTGTACCGGGCGCCCGGCTACAACGGCAACGGCAAGGACTGGGCGCTCATCAAGCTCGCCTCGCCGATCACCACCCAGTCCACCCTGAAGCTCGCCACGACCACGGAGTACAACACCGGCACCTTCACCATCGCCGGCTGGGGCTCCGCGACCGAGGGCGGCGCCCAGCAGCGCTACCTGCTCAAGGCCACCGTTCCCTTCGTGAGTGACGCGGCCTGCCGTGCCTTCAGCGGCTACAGCGACCTCGTCGCCGACGACGAGATCTGCGCCGGGTACACGGCCGGCGGCACCGACACCTGCCAGGGCGACTCGGGCGGCCCGATGTTCCGCCGGGACGCGAACAACGAGTGGATCCAGGTCGGCATCGTGAGCTGGGGCATCGGCTGCGCCCGCGCCAACGCCCCCGGCGTCTACTCCGAGGTGTCCACCTTCGCCTCGGCCATAGCCTCGGCGGCGGCCTCACTCTGACGCGCGCCTCGGCCGCCGCGTAGGCCACCTCCGCACGACATACAGGCCACGCGAGCCACCTCGTACGACGTCCACGGGCCCGGCGCCGCCAAGCGCCGGGCCCGTACCCGTACCCCGTGCCCCCGCCTGTTTCAGAACCCTCCGCCGAAGTCCCCGCCCCCGCCACCCCCGCCGAAGTCCCCTCCTCCGCCGAAGCCGCCGCCGAAGTCGCCGGTGTCGAAGTCGGCGCCGGAGACGTCGCCGCCCTGGTAGCCGCCGCCGAACTCGCCGTAGCCGGTGCCGTAGTCGGAGGCGTAGGACGGGGTGGCCATCAGGGAGCCGAGCATCGTGCCGACGAGGAGGCCGGGCAGGATGCCACCGCCGAAGTACCCGCCCGCCCAGGGGCCGTAGGCCGGGCCCGCCTCCCAGTAGGGGCGGCGGCCGTAGTCGCTGTCGACCTCGCGGATGACGGGGTCGCGGCCGTCGGCGAGGCGGGTCGCGTCCGCCGCGCAGACCGGGACCTCGCGCGTGGCCCCGCCGGACGGCGTCCAGGTGGCGTCGGTGGTCGAGGGGCCGTGGCGGGGGTCGAAGAAGCAGGGCGGACGGCGCTCGGGCAGCGGCGTTGCCGCGCGGCGGGCGGCGAGCTGGGCAAGGGAGAAGCGGCCGTCCTCCAGCGCCTCGGTGACGGCGCGGACGTCCTCCGGTCGCGTCGCCGCCGCCATCGACGACTTGGCCTGTTCGTAGGCGTCCAGGGCGCGTTCGTAGTCGGCGCGCATGGCGTCGTCGGCGCGCGGCTCGGCCGGGTGGAAGTCCAGGCGGTCGAGTTCCTCGCCGAAGGCCGTGATGTCCTCGTCGACGACGACCCGCAGCCGGTCGAGGGCGGCGCGCTGTTCCTCCACGTGACGCCGGCGGTTGCGCCGTACCACGGTGTACGCGCCCGCCCCGCCGGCCACCAGGACCGCGCCCGCGGCGATCAGCGCGGTGGACGAGATCCCGTCGCCGCCGCCCGCGGAACTCCAGCTCCCGGGGGCCGAGCCGCCCAGGTTGGCCAGGGCGCGGTCGGTGAAGTCGGAGAGCTGGGTCTTGGCGTCGCTCTCGCCGCGGACGCTGCCGACCAGATTCTGGACAGCCGTGCGCGGCATGACGGAGGAGTCGGCGCGGGCGTCGAAACGGTCGCCGAGGCGGATCGCGTACAGGCCGGTGACGCCGGTGGCCGTGCGCAGGTCCGGGAACAGGTTCGCCGTGGGGTAGCCGGCCGGCAGGACGGCGATGAACAGGGGTTTGTCGGCGCTCTCGATCTGCCGCTGGAGCGCGTGCGCGTCCGCCTGGGACAGTTGGGCGCTCACCCCCGGGTCGACGTAGACCGGGCTCTTGCGCAGCGCCTCGGCGATGGTCGAGACGCTGGTCAGCTCAACGGTGGCCGCAGTGGCCGCGGTGGCGCGCGGGGCGCCCGCCGACGTCAGGACGGTGAGGACCGTCAGGGCGGCGAGCGCCAGTGCGAGCCCCAGCGCGAGCAGCGGTCCGGTGAGGCCTCGGGGAGGACGGGTCGGCAGTACGACCTTCATACCTCGAAGCTACCTGAATCACTACCAAATGGGACATACGGCGAGTCCCGGCTTCTACTCCGCCGGGTTCACCCCCGCCCGCAGCAGGCCGTACGTGTACGCGTCCTCAAGGGCCTGCCACGACGCGGCGATGACGTTCTCGGCGACGCCCACCGTGGACCACTCGCCCGTGCCGTCCGTCGTGGAGATCAGGACGCGGGTGGTGGACTGGGTGCCGTGGACGCCCTCCAGGATGCGGACCTTGTAGTCGACCAGGTCGAGCTTGGCCAGCTGCGGGTAGATCTTCTCCAGGGCCACCCGCAGGGACCGGTCCAGGGCGTTGACCGGGCCGTTGCCCTCCGCCGTAGCGACGATGCGCTCGCCCTTGGCCCACAGTTTGACCGTGGCCTCGTTGGCGTGGGTGCCGTCGGGGCGGTCCTCGACGATGGCGCGCCAGGACTCGACCTCGAAGTACTTCAGCGGCCTGCCCTCGACCTCGGCGCGCAGCAGGAGCTCGAAGGAGGCGTCGGCCGCCTCGTACGTGTAGCCCTTGAGCTCGCGCTCCTTGACCCGCGCCACGACCCGGCCGACCACCTCGCGGTCGTCGCCGAGATCGACGCCGAGTTCCTTGCCCTTGAGCTCGATGGACGCGCGGCCGGCCATGTCGGAGACCAGCATCCGCATGGTGTTGCCGACCTGCTCGGGGTCGATGTGCTGGTAGAGGTCGGGGTCCACCTTGATCGCCGAGGCGTGCAGGCCCGCCTTGTGGGCGAAGGCCGAGACTCCCACGTACGGCTGATGCGTGGACGGCGTGAGGTTGACGACCTCGGCGATCGCGTGCGAGATCCGGGTCATCTCCCGCAGCCGGCCCTCGGGCAGGACCTTCATGCCGTACTTCAGCTCCAGGGCCGCGACCACCGGGAACAGGTTGGCGTTGCCGACCCGCTCGCCGTAGCCGTTCGCCGTGCACTGGACGTGCGTGGCGCCCGCGTCCACCGCGGCCAGGGTGTTCGCCACCGCGCAGCCGGTGTCGTCCTGGGCGTGGATGCCGAGGCGGGCGCCGGTGTCGGCGAGGACCGTGGAGACGACCGCCTGGATCTGCGCCGGGAGCATGCCGCCGTTGGTGTCGCACAGGATGACCACGTCCGCGCCGGCCTCGGACGCCGCCCGGACGACCGCCTTCGCGTACTCGGGGTTCGCGCGGTAGCCGTCGAAGAAGTGCTCGCAGTCGACGAAGACCCGGCGGCCCTGGCCCTTGAGGAAGGACACGGTGTCGCTGACCATCGCCAGGTTCTCGTCCAGCGTCGTGCGCAGGGCGAGCTCCACATGCCGGTCGTGGGACTTCGCGACCAGGGTGATCACGTCCGCACCCGAGTCCAGCAGCGCCTTGACCTGCGGGTCCTGCGCGGCCTGCGCGCCCGCCCGGCGGGTCGCGCCGAAGGCGACCAGTCGGGCGTGCTTGAAGTCGATCTCCTGCCGGGCGCGGGCGAAGAACTCGGTGTCGCGCGGGTTGGCGCCGGGCCAGCCGCCCTCGATGAAGCCCACCCCGAAGTCGTCCAGGTGCCGGGCGATGGCCAGCTTGTCGGCGACGGTGAGGTTGATGCCCTCGCGCTGCGCACCGTCGCGCAGGGTGGTGTCGAAGACGTGGAACGAGTCGTCGGGTTCGCTGGTTGCGGTCATGGTCTGAAGGCTCCTGTGTCGGATCTCGGTCGTTACCGGAATGACCGGCTCCACCATCCCCCCATGTCCCTCGCGCTCTCGCTCCCGGCTGTGGGTGGGCCAGAAATGCGAAAAACCTCTCGCGGGTGCGAGAGGTCTGCGCGCGGGTCGAGGACGACGATGGCCGCTCGTACCTGGTCGTACGGAGCGGTCACTGCGGACCGGCGCGCCTGCTGCCAATAATCATGGCGAACGAGAGCACGGAGGCAGTCTGGCACAAGCCGCCACGAACCGAACCGGGCGTCTCAGGATGCGGGCGGTGAGGGCCGTGGTCGTGGACACCCGGTCCACGACCACGGCCCTCACCGATGGCGAGGTACCGGGTTACCCGGGCTCAGCCCAGCTTGTGCATCCAGCCGTGCTTGTCCTCGGCCGTGCCGCGCTGGATGTCCAGCAGGGCGCGGCGGAGCCTGAGGGTGACCTCGCCGGGCTCGCCGCCCGACTGCCGCCACTCGACGCCGGTGCGCTTGACCGTGCCGACGGGGGTGATCACGGCGGCGGTGCCGCAGGCGAAGACCTCCGTCAGCGTGCCGTTCTCGGAGTCGCGCTGCCACTGGTCGACGGAGACGCGGCCCTCCTCGGCCTCGTAGCCGAGGTCGCGGGCGACGGTGAGGAGGCTGTCGCGGGTGACGCCCTCCAGGATGGAGCCCGACAGCGAGGGCGTGACGATCCTGTCGCCGTACACGAAGTACAGGTTCATGCCGCCGAGTTCCTCGACCCAGGTGCGCTCGACCGCGTCGAGGTAGCAGACCTGGGCACAGCCCTGGGCGGCGGCCTCGGCCTGGGCGAGCAGGGAGGCCGCGTAGTTGCCGCCCGTCTTGGCGTCGCCCATGCCGCCGGGGACGGCGCGGACGTGGTCCTCGGAGACCCAGATGGAGACGGGCTTCACCCCGCCCGGGAAGTAGGCGCCAGCCGGGGAGGCGATGACGATGAACAGGTACTCGTTGGCCGGCTTCACGCCCAGTCCGACCTCGGTCGCGATCATGAAGGGCCGCAGGTAGAGGGACTCCTCGCCGCCGTGCGCGGGCACCCAGTCCTGGTCCTGGCCGACGAGCGCGTCGCAGGCCTCGATGAACGTCTCGACCGGCAGCTCGGGCATGGCCAGCCGGCGGGCGGAGGCCTGGAAGCGCAGGGCGTTCTTGTCGGGGCGGAAGGTGGCGACGGAGCCGTCGGGACGGCGGTAGGCCTTCAGGCCCTCGAAGATCTCCTGCGCGTAGTGCAGGACGTTGGTGGCCGGGTCGAGCGGGATCGCCGCGTACGGGACGAGCTGGCCGTCGTGCCAGCCGCGGCCCTCGGTCCACTTGATCGTCACCATGTGGTCGGTGAAGTGGCGGCCGAAGCCGGGGTTCGCCAGGATCGCGTCGCGCTCGGCGGCGGCGAGCGGGCTGGCGGATGGCTTGAGCTCGATCGTGGGCGTCGTCATGAGTGGTTGTCCTTCACCGTTGTGTAGTGACGGGCCGCGCTCACGTCCGTACGGTCCGTGGCCGATGGCCGGTGCCTGGGACGTCCGAGCATTCCCTCATACCGCGGCTCCGCGTTCGATTATCGCAAGCGGGGCAGGGGGAAGGAAAACGGCGTGAATGCGACCCGGGGATGATGGTGTCACCCGGTGGCGGACATGCGGAAGCCGCCGGGCGCGGATGCGACCCGACGGCTTCTGGCAGCTCGGGTCAGCGGGCTACTCGTACGGAGAGCGCGTCGCCGATCTCGGAGGTGGTGCGGGCGGGCAGCGAGCCGCGCTCCGCGAGGTCGACCGAGACGGCGTCCTCGATGCGGACCGCCTCGGCCTCGTAGCCGAGGTGGCGCAGGAGCAGGGCGACGGACAGGACCGTGGCGGTGGGGTCGGCCTTGCCCTGGCCGGCGATGTCCGGGGCCGAGCCGTGCACCGGCTCGAACATGGACGGGAACTCGCCGGACGGGTTGATGTTCCCGCTCGCGGCGACGCCGATGCCGCCGGAGACGGCCGCGGCGAGGTCGGTGATGATGTCGCCGAAGAGGTTGTCGGTGACGATCACGTCGAAGCGGGCCGGGTCCGTGACCAGGTAGATCGTCGCGGCGTCCACGTGGATGTAGTCCGTGGTGACGTCGGGGAACTCCTCGGCCACCTTGTTGAAGACGTTCGTCCACAGGTGACCGGCGAAGGCCAGCACGTTGTTCTTGTGGACCAGCGTGAGCTTCTTGCGGGGGCGGGCCTGGGCACGGGCGAAGGCGTCCCGGACCACGCGCTCGACGCCGAAGGCCGTGTTCACGGAGACCTCGGTGGCGACCTCGTGCGGGGTGCCCTTGCGGATCGTGCCGCCGTTGCCGGTGTACGGGCCCTCGGTGCCCTCGCGGACGACGATGAAGTCGATCTCGGGCTGGCCGGCCAGCGGGGTGGCGACACCCGGGAGGAGCTTCGACGGACGCAGGTTCACGTGGTGGTCGAAGAGGAAACGCAGCTTGAGCAGGAAGCCCCGCTCCAGGACACCGGACGGGACGCTCGGGTCGCCGATCGCGCCGAGCAGGATCGCGTCGTGCTGCCTGAGCGCCTCGGCGTCGGCGTCGGTGAGGGTCTCACCGGTGGCGTGGTAGCGCCGGGCGCCGAAGTCGTACTCCTTGGTCTCCAGTTTCACATCCTGCGGGAGGACGGCGGAGAGGACCTTGAGACCTTCGGCCACGACCTCCTGGCCGATGCCGTCACCGGGGATCACTGCGAGATTGAGGCTGCGAGACATGCGGGAACCCTACTCCTCGTCCCATGGGATGACACAGACCGTCCGCCATACGGACGGACGGTCAGGTGTCATGCGGACGGCAGGCGTCACACGGGGCGGGCGGCTCAGTGGCCGGTCTCGCCGCCGTTGTCGCGGCGGTCCAGGGCCCGCTGGAGGGCGGCGGCGGCGTTCTTGCGGTCGGACTCGCTGGTGCGGGAGGTGTGACGGACTCGGCGGCGGGCGGTCGTCTCGGCCATGGGAATCGACTCCTTCGAAGTCAGGGAGCACGGAGAGCGTGCGGAGGGAGCACACAGGGGGTGCGAGACGCCGGAAGGGGCGGGGAGCGGGCCACAGGGGTTGCCTGCACGGGGTCCGGCTCACGACCGCCATTCGCTTGATCGAGCGAGACGTTCGGCTCCTACAAAAGTAAGGGAGGAGCGCGCGCCTGTCTCTACAGTTAGTCGGACTTCCTACTATCTGAGACGGCGCGTTGCCGACCGCCCCCGCCGAGGGCCGTGATCACCGCTTCCCGGAAGCCCTCCGGGTCCTCCGTCCACGGTCCTCCGTCCACCTGGGGCGAGTCTGCCCAGGGGACATGCGGACGGGCCAGGTCCGGAAGACCTGGCCCGTTCGGTGCGGTGCTGTGCGCGTGAGGCGGTGTCAGCCGTCAGCCCATGTGCGGGTACGTGTAGTCGGTCGGCGGGACCAGCGTCTCCTTGATGGCGCGGGTCAGGGTCCAGCGCATCAGGTTCTGCGGGGCACCGGCCTTGTCGTCGGTGCCGGAGGCACGGCCGCCGCCGAAGGGCTGCTGGCCGACGACGGCGCCGGTCGACTTGTCGTTGATGTAGAAGTTGCCGGCCGCGTAGCGCAGTTTCTCCATCGTGTACGCGGCGGCGGCACGGTCGTGGGAGATGACCGAACCGGTGAGCGCGTAGTCCGACACCGACTCCATCTGCGTCAGCATCTCGTCGTACCGCTCGTCCTCGTAGACGTGCACGGCGAGGAACGGGCCGAAGTACTCGGTGGTGAAAACCTCGTTCCCCGGGTCGGTGCACTCGACGACGGTCGGGCGGACGAAGTAGCCGACCGAGTCGTCGTAGGAGCCGCCCGCGACGATCGTGCAGGTCGGGTCCGACTTGGCGCGGTCGATGGCCGCCTTGTTCTTGGCGAACGAGCGCTCGTCGATGACCGCGCCGATGAAGTTGGCGAAGTCGGTGACGTCACCCATGGTCAGGTGGTCGACCTCGGCCGCGAACTCCTCCTTGAAGCCGGAGTTCCAGATCGACGCCGGGATGTAGGCGCGGGAGGTCGCGGAGCACTTCTGGCCCTGGTACTCGAAGGCGCCCCTGGTCAGGGCGGTCTTCAGTACGGCCCGGTCGGCGCTCGGGTGGGCCACGACGAAGTCCTTGCCGCCGGTCTCGCCGACCAGGCGCGGGTAGGAGCGGTACTTCTCGATGTTGGCGCCGACCGTCTTCCACAGGTACTGGAAGGTCTTCGTCGAGCCGGTGAAGTGGATGCCGGCGAGGTCGCGGTGCTCGAGGGCGACCTTCGACACCTCGATGCCGTCACCCGTGACCAGGTTGATGACGCCCTTGGGCAGCCCCGCCTCCTCCAGCAGCCGCATGAGCAGCACGGCGGCGTGGGTCTGCGTCGGGGACGGCTTCCAGACCACCACGTTGCCCATCAGCGCGGGCGCGGTCGGCAGGTTGCCCGCGATCGCCGTGAAGTTGAACGGCGTGATCGCGTAGACGAAGCCTTCCAGCGGGCGGTGGTCGAGGCGGTTCCAGACGCCCGGGGAGTTGGCCGGGGGCTGCTCGGCCAGGATCTGGCGGGCGTAGGCGACGTTGAAACGCCAGAAGTCGACCAGCTCGCAAGGGCAGTCGATCTCGGCCTGCTGGGCGGTCTTCGACTGGCCGAGCATGGTGGACGCGGCGAGGGTCTCGCGCCAGGGGCCGGCGAGCAGTTCGGCGGCGCGCAGGATGATCGCGGCGCGGTCGTCGAAGGACATGGCGCGCCAGGCGGGCGCGGCGGCGAGGGCCGCGTCGATCGCGTCCTGGGCGTCGGCCTGCGTCGCGTCGGCGTACGTGCCGAGGCGGGCCGTGCGGTTGTGCGGCTGTACGACGTCGAAGCGCTCGCCGCCGCCCATGCGCCGCTCGCCGCCGATGGTCATCGGCAGGTCGACCGGGTTCTCGGCCAGTTCCTTGAGCCTGACCTCCAGCCGGGCCCGCTCGGGCGAGCCGGGCGCGTAGCCGTGCACCGGCTCGTTGACGGGGGTGGGGACCTGGGTCACAGCGTCCATGATGTCCGTAACTCCTTGTGCTTGAGCGGGTGTTCGGGCTTCAGCCCTTGCTGAGGGTCGAGCGTGCGAAGAAGCGCGGGTTCGCCGGCTTCTCCGCCAGGCGGCGCATGCTGCGCCTTCCCGGGGGACACCCCCCGGACCCCCGGCCGAGACTCCGTGCGTGCGCCATCTTTCAACCTCGGGTGAGCATGCTGCGGGCGAAAAAGCGCAGGTTCGCCGGCTTCTCGGCCAGACGGCGCATGAAGTAGCCGTACCAGTCGGTGCCGTAGGCGGTGTAGACGCGCATGCGGTGGCCTTCGGCGGCGAGGCGGAGGTGCTCGTCGCTGCGGATGCCGTACAGCATCTGGAACTCGTACTCGTCGGGCTTGCGGCCGGCGCGCCGGGCGAGTTCCTGGGCGATGGAGATGAGGCGCGGGTCGTGGGACCCGATCATCGGGTACCCGAGGCCCTCCATCAGAGTCCTCAGGACCCGGACGTACGCCTTGTCGATCTCGTGTTTCTGCTGGTACGCGACCTCGGCGGGCTCCTTGTACGCGCCCTTCACGAGCCGTACCCGGCTGCCGGCCGCGGCGAGGCGTCGGGCGTCGGCCTCGGTGCGGAACAGGTAGGCCTGGATGACGCAGCCGGTCTGCGGGAAGTCCCGGCGCAGTTCCTCGTGGATGGCGAACATCGAGTCGAGGGTGGTGTGGCCCTCGGCGTCGAGCGTGACGGTCGTCCCGATGGCGGCGGCGGCCTCGACGACCGGGCGGACGTTGGCGAGAGCCAGCTCGTGACCGCCGTGGAATGTAGGGGTGGGCCCGGAGGGCCCTTCGAACAGGGCGGTGGTGGGCGACGGGAGGACCTGCCCGAACATCGACAGCTTGACGGACATCTCGACCCGCTCGCCCAGCTCCAGCCCCTTGAGCCGGGCGATCAGCGCCAGATAGGCGTCGCGGGCGGCGGCGGCCTGCTCGGGGGTGGTGATGTCCTCGCCGACGACGTCCATCGTCAGCTCCAGCCCCTGCCCGGTGAGCTGCTCGATGATCGGCACGACGTCGTCGACCGACTCACCGGGGATGAAGCGGTCGACGACCTGTTTCGTCACCGGGGCCGCCGAGATCAGGCGTCGCATCCGGTCGCTGCGCGACGCGGCGAGAATCACGGGACCCAGCACGGGGCACCTCCACAAACCAGCAGATAGAACCACCGTGAAACCTAAGGATCCCTCCGATCGTCGGCCATCGACACCTGTCACGCATCCGTGCCGCAGATCTCAGACAGATGTATGAAGGGCAGCGGGGATGGGGGAGAATGCCCCGGTGACGTCCGAATACAGGGAACACCGGGGTGACTACCAGGAGCTGGTCGACGAGCTCTCCGAGCTGCTCGGCGCCCCCGCGACCCTGGAGAACCGCGACTTCGAGCTGATCGCCTTCGCCGTGTACGACAGCGAGGGCGAGCTCGACGCGTCGGCGCTGGACCCGGTGCGCACCCGCTCGATCCTGACCCGGCGTTCCACGGCCGCCGTCCGCACCTGGTTCGAGGGCTTCGGCATCACACGCGCGAGCGGCCCGGTCCGGATCCCGCCGACGCCCGAGGCCGGGGTGTACACGGGGCGCGTCTGCCTGCCGGTACGCCATCGGGGGGTGGTCCTGGGCTACGTCTGGCTGCTCGTCGACGATCCCGGACCGTCGGACGCCCGACTGGCGGCGGCGATGGAGGTGGCAGGCCGGATCGGCGCGCTGCTCGCCGACGAGGCGCAGCACGGCGCGGACCTCACCCGGGAGCTGCGGGCGGTGCTGACCGCGCAGCCCGGCTGGCAGCGGGACATGGCGGTGGCGGAGCTGCGCACCGCGCTCGGCGCCCGCGCGGACGGCCCGCACACGGTGGTGTGCGTGACGCCATGGCCGTCCGCCGACCCGGACGACGCCCCCTCGCTCCGTACGCTGCCGGGCGCGACGGCGCTGTGCACGGTGCCGTGGGGCACGGCGTCCCAGTCCCTGGCCCTGCTGGTCCGGCTGCGCGCGGCGGACACCCTCACCCCGGCGACGTCGGCGGCGGCCCGGCTGCTGGAGCGGGCAGGGGAGACGGCGGCGGGAGAGGTGTCGACACAAGTGACGGCGGCGGGACGGATCGCCGCAGGAGTCGCGGCCGGGCGGGTCGGTCTGGCGGAGGTCGGCGCGGCCTGGGAGGAGGCGTCGGCGTCGGCGCGGGCGGCGCTGGCGGAGCCCCGGCTCGGCCCGGTCGCCCGGTGGGCGTCCATCGGCCCGTACCGCCTGCTGACCGCCCTGCCCCCGGAGGCCGCTCAAGACCCCGCCGCGGGAACGCTGTTGTCCCCCGCCCACCGCGAACTCGCCCGCACGGCCGAGGTGTACCTCGACTGTGCGGGCCAAGCGGGCCGTACGGCAGCGGAGTTGGGGATCCACCGGCAGACGCTGTACTACCGGCTCTCACGCGTCGAGCAACTGACGGGACTGGACCTGGACGACGGCGAGGACCGCCTGCTGCTGCACATGACCCTGAAGGCGGCCCGACTCCCCCGGCAGCCCGCACGGTTCTAGGTTCCGCGGTTTGATGGATGAGGAATTTCACGGGTCCGCGGTCACTGACCGCTCTCAGTAACCACCGTCCTCCGCATGGCGATCAAGGGTTCAGCCCCGCTGTCGGGAAGGGGCCCGCCGAGCGTACGGGCCGCCTCGTCCAGCTCCGCGTGTGGCGGGACGTGCGCATCGGATGTCGTCCAGGATGCTCTCCATCCATTCGATCCACATCGTCTCTCCGTGCAGAAGGTCGGAAGGTCGGAAGTGAGCTGGGCCGGTTCGGGTCGTCAGACGAGGCCGTGCTCGTGGGCGAACACCACGATCTGCACCCGGTCGCGCAGGCCGAGCTTGCGCAGGATGGATCCGACGTGGGTCTTGACCGTCGACTCTCCGGCGAAGACGCTGCGTGCGATCTCGGCGTTGCTCAGTCCCTGGGCGACGGCGACGAAGACCTCCCGCTCCTTGTCCGTCAGGGCGCCGAAGGCGGCCGGTGCCGGGGTCGTGGCGCGGACCTGCTGTTCCATGAGGGTGATGAGGTCGGCGGGGGCGAGCACCGCGTGCCCCGCGTGCACGGTGCGAATGGCGTTGCACAACTGCTGCGGGGTGGCTTCCTTGAGGAGGAAACCACTGGCGCCGTGGCGGATGGCGGTGGCGGCCCGGTCGTCGAGGTTGAACGTGGTCAGCACCACCACCCGGAGCGGGCGGATGAGGCCGGTGGTGGGGGAGGGCAGGAAGATCTGCCGGGTGGCCTCGACGCCGTCCATGCCCGGCATGCGAATGTCCATGAGGACCACGTCGGGCCGGCGCTCGTCGACGAGGCTGACCGCTTCGTGTCCGTCGGCGGCGGTGCCGACGACGGTCATGTCCGGCTGGGCCTGCACCATCACCTGCACGCCCTCGCGGAAGAGCCGCTGGTCGTCGACGATCAGGACCCGGATGTCGCGGGTGGAGTCGTCGAGCCGGTTCATCGGGACTCCGTCCGTACCGGAATCCACGCTGTGACCTGGAATTCCTCGCCTTCGCTGCCGGTTCCCCGCTGGATGTCGAGCCTGCCGCCCACCAGGGCGAGGCGCTGCCGCATGCCCGCCAGCCCCAGCCCGGCGGACGGGACGGACCTCGGCTCGGCGGCGATCGCGTTCCGCACCTGGATGCGCAGTTCGTGCTCCCCGGGCCGCTGCGGCCAGTGGCGGTCCAGACGGACCGGAACACTTCTGCGGCCGTGCTTGACGGCGTTGGTGAGCGATTCCTGCAGCACGCGCAGCGCTACGTTCCGCACATCGGGCGCCAGGGGACGTTCGGTGCCGTGCTCGGTGTGGATGACTTCCTGGCCGCCCGCGCGCACCCCGGTCAGGATGTCGTCCAGGCGCCCCGCCCGTCCGCCCGCGTCCGCCGGGGCGTCGGTCAGCACATGCCGTACGTCCTGCAGGGAGCTACGGGCCGATGTCGCGATGTTCTGCATGATCCTCTTCGTGTTGTCCCGTGCGTCCTCGTCGTCGGGAAGGTACTGGGCCGACTCGGCCTGCGCGAGGATCACCGCCAGCGAGTGGCCGACGACATCGTGGACATCCCTGGCCAGGCGCGCCTGCTCCTCCTGGAGCGCGGCGATCTCCTGGGCCTGGGAGCGTTCGGCGTGCGCGCGTTCCGTGTCCGCCTCGGCGGCTTCCTGCGACCGCTTCGCGGCTCGGGCGCGCTCCGCGAAGCGGACCGTCAGCCCGGCCAGCCAGGGCAGCCCCAGAAGCGTCACGGCGGTGACCAGCACGACGTACGCCCAGTTCGCCCCGGATTGGCTGAGCCAGATACTCAGCCCGCCGAGGGGCCCCGTGATCGGCAGCGGGCCACCCGCGGCGGCGTGCAGCAGGACCAGGCCGGCGGCGAGGGGGGCGGCCAGGCCGCTCAGCCACAGCGTCGCCCGGTTCCCCCACCGGACACAACCAAAGAGCACGCTCGCCTCGCCGACCTGGACGAGCAGGAACGGGGCGGCGGCCAGCACCTGGGCCACGCTCACCAGCGCGGCCAGCGCGAGCGCCGCACCCGGTGCGCGCCGGCTCCCGCCGACCACCGTCGCGGCGCTCACGACCAGCAGGAGCTGTCGGCCGTCGACCGTGGACGGAGCGCGCCAGGCCACCTCCAGGAGCCCCAGGAGAAGGACAGCGAGGCCGACGGCCGCGTCCGGAGCCCAAGCACGCCGGAACCAAGAGACACTCACACCGTTTCTCCACCCGTGCCGGGGCCGGTCAGCCCACAACCGACCCGAGGAAACCCTGGTAGACGACCGCGTAGGCGCACAGTGCCAGTGACACGGTTGCCGCCAGCGTCAGCGCCCGCTCACGGTTGCCGCGCCCCATCGCCAGAGGCAACGCCACCATGAGCGCCGCACACACCCAGGCCTGCGGCATGTACTTCAGCACGAAGGCGTAGTGGGCGGCCTCCGTGCCGATCGCTCCGGCCAATGCGGCGCCCCCGACGATACGGCGGTTGAGGCTGCCGCGCCGCCACCAGGCCCCGGCGGCGCCGAACAGCGGTCCGGCCACGACCGCCATGACCAGCCACACCAGCACGTAGGTCAGCGTACCCATGCCGTCACGGCCGAATTCGGCGAACCCGTAGTAGCCGGTGACCAGCCCCACCTCCGCGGCCAGCCCTCCGGCCACCGCCACCCGCACGCCCCGGTCCGCCAGCAGGGCGCCGGCGACGAAGGCGACCGCCGACCAGACCGCCCCCGAGTTGGCGATCTGATTCCAGCTGCCCGGCAGCCAGCCCTGCGCCAGATTCGTCAGGACACCCAGCGCGAGTCCGGCGCCGAGACATCCCGCGACCCTTCTCGGCGCGAAACGGTCCGGCGAGAGCGGTGCGACCTCGCGCCTCTGTGTGGCGAACATGTCGGGGCCAGCCCTTCTGCAGCGATCGGCAATGACGTCCCGCCGCCCGTCGGACACGGTGCGGCTGAGGAGGCTTCCACTGTCCCGATCCCTTGCCCGCGCCGCCTCCGCCTCAGGTACGCGGAGTCGGTACCTGAGGCGGAGGAGGTGAGGAGATGAGTCTGCGAGGTGGCAGCTGTAGCGGATCTTGCCGTTGTCCCGGGGCTCACCAGTGGATGCAGCGGCCGTCGATGCTGTGCTCCCACCTGCCTCGGCGAGGGTCTCGTCGCCCCGGGAACGGTGTTCTCGGAGGTCTGGCTGCCCAGAGCCATCTGTTCGACGTCGCCGGAGGGGGCTGCCTTGTCGTCCGAGCACGACCGGTCGACGCTGCCGGTCCTTGGGCTGACCGGCGGGGAAGGCTTCGACGTCTTGGAGGTCGGCAAGTGCCCAGTCCGGCATGCCACGTTCGTCGGCAAGGAAGAGGGCAAGGCCACGCACGATGGCCGGCGCCCCTCGATGGTCGCATCGCTGCGAGGCCGAGTCCCGGCCCTCCGGGCCCGTTCGCGCGAGTGCAGCACGAAATCGGCGAATGCCTCCACCGGCGGCCGCAGAACCTCGGGCGGAAGGCCGATGACGGCAGGCGCTACTCAGAGCGACCGCGGAGGAATCCCAGCGAGACGTTCTGCTCATGATCCGCGGCCACGAGCAGTGCTCACCACGCGCGGAATTCGACGATTCCGCAGGAGTCCGTGCTCACGAAGCGGCGGTCCCTACACCGGCAGCCCGCACGGTCGTGAAGAAACGGAACGCGCAAACGGCGGACGGGCTGAGAAACTCAGCCCGTCCGGGGGTCCCCCCTCTGGGGGAGTTCGAGGACGAGGCCCCTTCAGGGCCGAAGCGGGGGCCTGGGGGCGGCAGCCCCCAGAACGGCGGCGACCTCAGACGAGGTTCACCGCACGAGCGGACGTCGCGCCGATCTCCTCGGCGACCTCCGCCAGCACACCCACCGGCACCGTGTCGTCGACGGTCAGCACGGCCAGCGCCTCGCCACCCGCGACCGCGCGTGCGACCTGCATACCGGCGATGTTGATCCCCGCCTCACCGAAGACCCGCCCCACGGTGCCGACGACACCCGGACGGTCCTCGTACTTGAGGACGACCATGTGATCGGCGAGCGCGAGATCGACGTCGTACTCGCCGACCGCGACGATCTTCTGAACGTTCTTCGGACCGGCCAGCGTGCCGGACACCGACACCTCCTCGCCGTCCGAGAGCGTGCCGCGCACGGTCACGACGTTCCGGTGGTCGGCCGACTCCGAGCTGGTCGTCAGCCGCACCTCGACCCCGCGCTCCTGCGCGAACAGCGGCGCGTTGACGTAGGACACGGTCTCGTCGACGACGTCCTCGAAGACACCCTTGAGGGCCGACAGCTCCAGCACCTTCACATCGTGCTGGGTGATCTCGCCGTACACCTCGACGTCGAGGCGGACCGCGACCTCACCGGCGAGCGCGGTGAAGATCCGGCCGAGGCGCTCGGCGAGCGGCAGACCGGGCTTGACGTCCTCGGCGATGACACCGCCCTGGACGTTCACCGCGTCCGGCACGAGCTCACCGGCGAGGGCGAGCCGCACGGAACGCGCGACCGCGATACCGGCCTTCTCCTGCGCCTCGTCGGTCGAGGCGCCGAGGTGCGGGGTGGCGACGACCTGGTCGAACTCGAACAGCGGGGAGTCCGTACAGGGCTCCTTCGTGTACACGTCGAGACCAGCGCCGGCGACCCGGCCCTCCTTCAGCGCCGAGTACAGCGCCTCCTCGTCGACGATCCCGCCGCGCGCCGCGTTGACGATCCGCACGCTCGGCTTGACCTTGCGCAGCGCCTCGTCACCGATCAGACCGACCGTCTCGGGGGTCTTCGGCAGGTGGACGGTGATGAAGTCGGCGACCTCGAGCAGCTCGTCCAGCGACAGCACCTTGACGCCCATCTGCGCGGCGCGCGCGGGCTGCACGTAGGGGTCGTAGGCGACGACCTTCATGCCGAAGCCGGACATGCGCTGCGCGACGAGCGCGCCGATGCGGCCCAGACCCACGACACCGAGGGTCTTCTCGGCCAGCTCCACGCCCGTGTACTTGCTGCGCTTCCACTCGCCGTTCTTCAGCGCCGCGTTGGCCTGCGGGATGTGGCGGGCGGTGGCGAGCAGCAGACCGCAGGCCAGCTCGGCGGCGGTCACGATGTTCGAGGTGGGGGCGTTGACGACCATCACGCCGGCCTTGGTGGCGGCGGAGACGTCGACGTTGTCCAGGCCGACGCCGGCTCGTGCGACGACCCTCAGCTTCTTCGCGGCGGCGATCGCCTCGGCGTCGACCTTGGTGGCCGAGCGGATCAGGATCGCGTCGACGTCGGCGATGGCGGGGAGCAGTTCGGCCCGGTCCGCGCCGTTGCAGTGCCGGATCTCGAAGTCCGGGCCGAGCGCGTCCACGGTCGCGGGCGACAGCTCTTCAGCGATGAGTACGACAGGTTTCGAGCTCACGTGAGTCCTCACAAGTCCATTGCGTGCGGACGGCCGTCCCGACGGCCGCAGGCGGTGGAGGGGCTAGCCGCGTGGAAGACGCACGACGCTGTGGGCCTGAACGCGTATGTAGTGCAGCAGTGTAGTGCTGCACCGGAGGTCGCCTTACGCCTCTGCGGAAGGATCACCCGGACGTGGCCGGGCGGAATGACCCGGGGGCCGGAGCGGTGTGCTCCGGCCCCCTGGCCGCAAGGCCTACGCCTCGTCGTTCACCCAGCTCATCAGCTTGCGGAGCTGCTTGCCGGTGGTCTCGAGCAGGTGCTCGGAGTCGGCCGTCTTGTACTCGTTGTACTTCTTCAGGCCGCCGTGGTACTCGTCCATCCAGTTCTGGGCGAAGGTGCCGTCCTGGATCTCGGCGAGGATCTGCTTCATCTCGGCCTTGGTGGCGTCGGTGATGATGCGCGGGCCGGTGATGTAGTCGCCCCACTCGGCGGTCTCGGAGACGCTCCAGCGCATCTTCTCCAGGCCGCCCTCGTACATGAGGTCCACGATCAGCTTCAGCTCGTGCAGGCACTCGAAGTAGGCGATCTCCGGCTGGTAGCCGGCCTCGACCAAGGTCTCGAAGCCCGCCTTGACCAGCGCGGACGTACCGCCGCAGAGCACGGCCTGCTCACCGAACAGGTCGGTCTCGGTCTCCTCGGTGAAGGTCGTCTTGATGACACCGGCGCGGGTGCCGCCGATGCCCTTCGCGTACGACAGGGCGAGCGCGAAGGCGTTGCCGGTGGCGTCCTGCTCGACGGCGGCGATCGCGGGGACGCCGCGGCCCTCCTCGTACTGGCGGCGGACCAGGTGGCCCGGGCCCTTCGGGGCGACCAGGGCGACGTCGACGCCGGCCGGGGCCTTGATGAAGCCGAAGCGGACGTTGAAGCCGTGCGCGAAGAACAGCGCGTCGCCGTCGCTGAGGTTCGGGGCGATGGACTCCTCGTAGACCTGGGCCTGGATCGGGTCCGGGATGAGGATCATGATGACGTCGGCCTCGGCGGCGGCCTCGGCCGGGGTCACCACGCGCAGGCCCTGCTCCTCGGCCTTGGCCTTGGACTTGGAGCCCTCGTGCAGACCGACCCGCACGTCGACACCGGAGTCACGGAGCGACAGGGCGTGGGCGTGGCCCTGGCTGCCGTATCCGATGACCGCGACCTTGCGGCCCTGGATGATGGACAGGTCGGCGTCGGCGTCGTAGAACAGCTCGGCCACTTTGGGTTCTCTCCTTGGGGTGCAGGTGTTGCGTCCCACCGTATGACGGCGGGCGGAAGGGAAGTCTCGCGGTCTCGGTATACGGGCGGTACCCGGCCTACGGGTGGTACTCGGTGCGCGGGCGGCCGGTGTCGTCCCGACCGCCCGCGTCCATCCTTACGCCGACCGGTCCAGCGCGCGCAGCGACCGGTCCGTGATCGAACGGGAGCCACGGCCGATCGCGATCGTGCCGGACTGGACCAGTTCCTTGATCCCGTACGGCTCCAGCATCTTGAGCATGGCGGCGAGCTTGTCGGTGCCGCCGGTGGCCTCGATGGTCACGGCCTCCGGGGAGACGTCGACGGTCTTGGCGCGGAACAGCTGGACGATCTCGACGATCTGCGAGCGCGTCTCGTTGTCGGCGCGCACCTTCACCAGAACGAGTTCGCGGTGAACGGCCTGTCCCGGCTCCAGTTCGACGATCTTGAGCACCTCGACGAGCTTGTTGAGCTGCTTGGTGACCTGCTCCAGCGGGAGGGCGTCGACGCTCACCACGATCGTGATGCGGGAGATGTCGGCGTGCTCGGTGACGCCCACGGCGAGCGAGTCGATGTTGAAGCCCCGGCGGGAGAACAGGGCGGCGATCCGGGCCAGGATGCCCGGCTTGTTCTCCACCAGGACGGAGAGCGTGTGCTTGGACATGTCTTCTTTACGTCTCTCTCGCTCAGTCGTCTTCGTTGTCGCCGAAGTCGGGGCGGACGTCCCGGGCGGCCAGGATCTCGTCGTTGGAGGTGCCTGCGGCGACCATCGGCCACACCATCGCGTCCTCGTGGACGATGAAGTCGATGACGACCGGGCGGTCGTTGATCGAGTTCGCCTCTTCGATGGCCTTGTCGAGGTCGTCCGGGGACTCGCAGCGGATCGCGTGGCAGCCCATGGCCTCCGACAGCTTCACGAAGTCGGGGACGCGCGTGCCGGCGCTCGGCTGCTTGCCGTCGGCCTCGGGGCCGCTGTGCAGCACGGTGTTGGAGTAGCGCTGGTTGTAGAACAGGGTCTGCCACTGGCGGACCATGCCCAGGGCGCCGTTGTTGATGATGGCGACCTTGATCGGGATGTTGTTCAGGGAGCAGGTGGTGAGCTCCTGGTTGGTCATCTGGAAGCAGCCGTCGCCGTCGATCGCCCAGACCGTCCGCTCCGGGCGGCCGGCCTTGGCGCCCATCGCGGCCGGGACCGCATAGCCCATCGTGCCCGCGCCGCCGGAGTTCAGCCAGGTGGCGGGCTTCTCGTACTGGACGAAGTGCGCGGCCCACATCTGGTGCTGGCCGACGCCCGCGGCGAAGATCGTGCCTTCGGGGGCGAGCTGTCCGATGCGTTCGATGACCTGCTGCGGGGCGAGCGAGCCGTCGGCGGGCTGGTCGTAGCCGAGCGGGTAGGTCTCGCGCCAGCGGGACAGGTCCTTCCACCAGGCGCTGTAGTCGCCCTGCTGGCCCTCGCTGTGCTCCTTCTGGACCGCCTGGACCAGGTCGGCGATGACCTCGCGCGCGTCCCCGACGATCGGGACGTCGGCGGCGCGGTTCTTGCCGATCTCCGCCGGGTCGATGTCCGCGTGGACGATCTTGGCGTACGGGGCGAAGCTGTCGAGCCTGCCGGTGACGCGGTCGTCGAAGCGGGCGCCGAGGGCGATGATCAGGTCGGCCTTCTGCAGTCCGGTGACGGCGGCGACCGAGCCGTGCATGCCGGGCATGCCCAGGTGCTGCGGGTGGCTGTCGGGGAACGCGCCCAGCGCCATCAGCGTGGTGGTGACGGGCGCGCCGGTCAGCTCGGCGAGCACCTTCAGCTCGGCGGTCGCGCCGGCCTTGATCACACCGCCGCCGACGTACAGGATCGGCCGCTTGGCGGCGGTGATCAGCTTGGCGGCCTCACGGATCTGCTTGGCGTGCGGCTTGGTCACCGGGCGGTAGCCGGGCAGGTCCATGGTGGGCGGCCAGGAGAACGTGGTCTTCGCCTGGAGGGCGTCCTTGGCGATGTCGACCAGGACCGGTCCCGGACGGCCGGTGGAGGCGATGTGGAAGGCCTGCGCGATGACCCGCGGGATGTCCTCGGCCTTGGTGACCAGGAAGTTGTGCTTGGTGATCGGCATCGTGATGCCGACGATGTCCGCCTCCTGGAAGGCGTCCGTGCCGATCGCCTTCGACGCCACCTGCCCGGTGATCGCCACGAGCGGCACCGAGTCCATGTGGGCGTCGGCGATCGGGGTCACCAGGTTGGTGGCGCCGGGGCCGCTCGTCGCCATGCAGACGCCGACTCTGCCGGTGGCCTGCGCGTAGCCGGTGGCCGCGTGGCCCGCGCCCTGCTCGTGCCGGACCAGGACGTGCCGGACCCGCGTCGAGTCCATCAGCGGGTCGTAGGCGGGAAGGATCGCACCGCCGGGAATGCCGAATACCGTGTCGGCGCCGACCTCCTCGAGAGAACGGATGAGGGACTGCGCACCCGTCACGTGCTCGACGGACGCGGAGTGCTGTCCTCCGGATCGGGGCCGCGGCTGCGGATGGGCCCCGGTGGCCTGCTCGGTCATCGTCATTCTCTTCTCGATGCTGAGGGTTTTACTGAGGGTTGTACTGGGGGTTGTACTGGGAGTTGTACGGGGGTCTTACAGCGGTGTGGTGCGGGTTTTGTGCAACAAAAAACCCCTCGTGCCAAAAGGCAAGCGAGGGGAGCGCGCCGGGTGGGGTCGCTGTGCGTTCCGGGTCCGTCCGGACGTCACCAGCGTCAGCCGACGCGCTTTCCAAGTACGAGAATTCGGGTGCGCATGGCATTGACCCTCCCTCTGGCGCGCACCGGCTGTCAAGCGGGTGGGACGGGCGTCTCATTATGTGAGCGAAGGGCGCTTCCGCTCCCCAGGACGGCGGTGACACCACTGGTGTACACCCCCGCGCCGCCGCCCGCGAACGCGGGCTCGGCGGGCCCGTGCGGCATCGGGTAGCGGCCGGTCGCGAGGGCCCGGCGCAGCCGGTACTCGTCGAGCGGCCCGGAGAACGCCATGCCCTGCCCGTGCGTACAGCCCATCGCGCGCAGCGCCACGACCTGCTCGGGCAGGTCCACCCCCTCGGCGACGGACTGGAGCCCGAGGTCGCCGGCGATCCGCAGCAGCCCGCTGGTGATCTTGTGCAGCCGCGCGGACTCGACGACCCCCTCGACCAGCGAGCGGTCGAGTTTGAGTACGTCGACGGGGAGCCGGCGCAGCGCCGTGAGCGTCGCGTAGCCGCTGCCGAAGCCGTCGAGGACGATACGGACGCCTAGGCGCTTCAAGGCCCCCAGACGGCGTTCCAGCTCGTCCAGCGGCACCCTGGGGTCGGTGTCCGACAGTTCGACCACCAGCGACCCGGACGGCAGCCCGTGCCGCGTCAGCAGCGCCTCGACGGAGCCCAGCGGCATCGACCGGTCCAGCAGCCGCCGGGCGCTGACCCGTACGACGACCGGCACGGTCAGCCCGCTCGCGGTCCGGTCGGCGGCCTGTTCGACGGCCTCCTCCAGCACCCAGCGGCCCAGCTCGGCCGTCTTGTCGCTGTCCTCGGCGACCCGCAGGAACTCGGCGGGCGTGAAGAGCACCCCTTGGGAGGAGCGCCAGCGGGCGTGCGCGGCGACCGACGAGATCCGGCCGTCCTCCAGGCGCACCACCGGCTGGTGCAGCAGCGCGAACTCGCCGTCGTGCAGCGCGGCACGCAGCCGCGTGGCCAGCTCCGCCTTGCGTACGACGTCCTGCTGCATCTGCGGCTTGTACAGCTCGACCCGGCCCTTGCCGCCCGCCTTGGCGCGGTACATGGCGAGGTCGGCGTTGCGCAGCAGTTCGCCGGCGCCGAGGCCCGGTTCGGCGAAGGCGACGCCGATGGACGCGGCGACGCGCACCTCGTTGCCGTCGATGAGGTACGGCTGGGAGAGGGTGAGCCTGAGCCGGTCGGCGAGGTCCAGTATGTGGCGTTCCCGGGCGGCCCGGTCGCGGGTGCCGTCGCCGACGATCAGGGCCGCGAACTCGTCGCCGCCCAGCCGGGAGGCGGTGTCGCCCTGCCGGACCGCGTCCTGGAGCCGGCGGGCGGCCTGCACCAGCAGCTCGTCCCCGGCGGCGTGGCCGATGGTGTCGTTGACGGCCTTGAAGCCGTCCAGGTCGATGAAGAGGACCGCCGTGTTGCGCAGGGCGGGGCCCCGGTCGGAGCTGCGGCGGCCGGACAGGGCCTGCTGGACGCGCCGGGTGAACAGGGCGCGGTTGGGCAGGTCGGTGAGCGGGTCGTGCTCGGCGTTGTGCTGGAGCTGCGCTTGGAGGCGCACCCGTTCCGTCACGTCCCGGCTGTTGAAGATCAGGCCGCCGTGGTGGCGGTTGACGGTCGACTCGACGTTGAGCCAGCCTCCCCCGCTCTCGGCTTCGCTCGAGCGGGAGGTGCCCCCGTCGCCGGAGCGGAAGCGGCACTCGATGCGCGTGGTGGGTTCGTCCTGGGGGCTGGCGGCGAGGAAGCGGCGCACCTCGTGCACCACGCAGCCCAGGTCCTCCGGGTGGATGAGCTGGGCCAGCTCGGTGCCCACCAGCTCCTCGGCGGGCCGTCCGTAGACGCCGGCGGCGGCCGGGGAGACGTAGCGCAGGACGCCGCTGGGGGCGGCGATCATGATGACGTCGCTGGAGCCCTGCACCAGGGAGCGGAAGTGGTTCTCCTTCTGCGCCAGTTCCTGGGTGAGGGTGATGTTGTCGAGCAGCATGATCCCCTGCCGCACCACGAGGGCGAGCACGACCGCGCCGCCGGTCAGCAGCACCACGCGGTCGACGCTGCGGCCGTTGAGGACGTTGTAGAGGATCCCCAGGGTGCAGACGGCGGCCGCGAGATAGGGCGTGAGCGCGGCCAGGGAGCCGGTGATGGGCCTGGTGACCGGATACCGGCTGAGATCGCCTCCCTGGGGAGGCGCCTGGGCGCCCGTCTGCCCTGCCGTCTGTGCGGACGGGTGGGCAGGGGGCTGCGACGGCCCGTGCGGGCGGCCTGCGGTGCGCTGCTGGCCGGGTACGTGCTCGTGCACCACACGCGTGTGCCCGTCGTCCGCCGCCGCCCGCTGCTGGCGGGAGGCGGCCCAGGGCGCGTACGCCAGGAGCAGCGAGCCGGCGAACCAGCCCGCGTCGAGGAGCTGCCCCGAGCGGTAGTTGTTGTGCAGCAGCGGTGAGGTGAACAGGGCGTCGCACATCACGGTCAGCGCGAGCGCGCCGACGGCCGTGTTGACCGCCGTGCGGTTCATGGGCGACCGCCTGAAGTGCAGCACGAGCACCATGCTCACCAGGGCGATGTCGAGCATCGGGTACGCCAGTGACAGCGCCGCGTGGGCCACGCTCGGCCCGTCGAACTTCGCCGCCTGGGCGAGCGCGAGGCTCCAGGAGAGGGTGAGCAGTGAGCCGGCGATCAGCCAGGCGTCCAGCGCCAGGCAGACCCAGCCGGCCTTCGTCATGGGCCGGGCGGCGAGCACGAGCAGCCCCACGATGGCGGGGGGCGCGAAGCACAGGAAGAACAGGTCGGCGAAGCTGGGGCTGGGCACGGGCCGCCCCAGGACCACCTCGTACCACCCCCAGACCAGGTTGCCGAGGGCCGCCATCGCCGAGGACAGCGAGAACAGCAGCCAGGCGGGTCGAAAGCGGACGCGTCGGGTGCGCCCGTAGAGGAAGCACGACACGGCGGCGGTGCCTGCCGCGCCGGCGAGCCCGAAGTCGCCCATGATCAGCGCGAGTTGGTCGGAGCCCCAGCCGAGCGCGGAACCGACGGCGTATCCGGCGCACACGAGGGCGAGCAGCAGTTGGTGGACCAGGTTCGATCCGAGGCCGCCGGTGGACGGCGGCGCGGTGCGCGGTGTCCCCGTCGGAGGCTGCGTGCGCAGGGCTCCGTCGAGGAGGGTCGTGGAGGTCGGCGGCGAGCTCACCGGTTCCTCCCGGTCCGCGTCACTCCCGGATTCCTCGGGTCCCGGGGCACCGGCCGCGCGTGCCCGCGGTGGCCGCCGCGCCTGTGGTGGTGATGGCTGTGGCGGGTGTCGTGACCGTGTCCGCACGCGGCCGGGTGCCAGGGTCGCCGTCGGCGGCTCCACCGCGTCGGATCGTTCGTCCATAGGCCGTGCATCGCCCGTCGCCCCCCTCACAAGTCTGCAATGTCCATCCCTGACGCCGAACGTGCACGGCGCAGCCCCTGTCGGGACGATACACCAGTCTCGTCACTCAGGGACATAGTTCCTCTACGCTGCGTGACGATCATCGGCATATGCGCCCGGGCGAGGTACGGAGCGCGTCCGGAGGACTGCGGAGGGTGCCCGAATCGGACTACAGGACTGCCATGGCCGCCGTCATGAGCCGTTCGCCGTGCCCGTCGTAAGGATCACGTTGCGCAGCGGTCGCCGGTTCACGAATCGGCCCAACTGGTCCACCAGCAGTCGTTCGGCTCGGGGCCGGAAGGCGGAGGTGGGTCCGCCGACGTGGGGGCTGACGAGGACGCCCGGCGCGGTCCACAACGGGTGCCCCTGGGGCAGGGGTTCGGGGTCGGTGACGTCCAGGGCGGCGGTGAGGCGGCCGCCCTCCAGTTCGGCGAGCAGCGCCTTGGTGTCGACGACCGGACCGCGGGCCACGTTGACGAGCAGCGCGCCGTCCTTCATGCGGGCCAGGAACTCGGCGTCCACCAGGCCGAGCGTGTGCTCGTTCAGGGGCGTGGACACGATCACGACGTCCGCCTCGGGGAGCAGGGCGGGCAGTTCGGTGATCGGATGCACGGGGCCGCGCGCCGTCGTGCGCCAGGAGCGCGCGACGCGCGCCACCCGCGCCACCTCGAACGGTACGAGCCGGTCCTCGATGGCGGCGCCGATCGATCCGTACCCGACGATGAGCACGTTCTTGTCGGCGAGCGCGGGCCGGAACCCGCCGAGCCACTCCCCCCGGTCCTGGGCCCGCACGAAGTCGGGAACCCCGCGCAGCGACGCGAGGACCAGGGTGAGCGTCAGCTCGGCGGTGCTGGCCTCGTGCACCCCGCGCGCGTTGCAGAGCCGCACTCCGGGACGCAGGTGCCGAAGCCCCGGCTCCACGCTGTCGGTGCCGGCCGACAGCGTCTGCACGACCTGGACGGAGCTCAGGTGGGACAGGGGCCGCAGTACGACCTCGGCCGGCTTCATGTAGGGGACGACGTAGAAGACGCAGTCGGCCGGATCCGCCGGAAAGTCCGCCGCACCGTTCCAGAAGCGGTAGTTCAGCCCCTCGGGGAGACCCTCGATCTCCTCCGGAGGGAGGGGGAGCCATGCGTCAGCAGCGTTCATGGTCGGAGGCTATGTCAGGTGCGCGTCGAGACAGAGGTTAGGTTGGGGGGTCGGAAAGGGAGGGTCACGGCCAGGTGGAGCGCAGGACGATCGGCGCGGGGACGCTCGAAGTGGGGGCCGTCGGTCTCGGGTGCATGCCGATGAGCTGGGCGTACAGCGGGTCGCGGCAGCGGGGCGACGAGTCGCTCAGGGCGGTGCACCGGGCGCTGGACGCGGGTTCGTCCCTGCTGGACACCGCCGACATGTACGGCCCGTTCACCAACGAGCTGTTGCTCGGGCGGGTGTTGAAGGAGCGGCGCGCGGACGTGTTCGTGTCGACGAAGGTCGGGCTGCTCGTCGGCGAGCAGCACATCGTGGCCAACGGCCGCCCCGGGTACGTGAAACGGGCCTGCGACGCTTCCCTGCGGCGCCTGCAGACGGATGTCATCGACCTCTACCAGTTGCACCGCGCGGACCCCGAGGTCCCGGTCGAGGAGACCTGGGGCGCGATGGCCGAGCTCGTCCGGGCGGGCAAGGTGCGGGCGTTGGGGCTGTGCGCGGTGGGGGCGCGGGGTGGTCGCCGGGCCGGGGGGCGGCTGCACGACGGAACGATTCGGCAGTTGCGGCGGGTCCAGCAGGTCTTCCCGGTGAGCGCGGTGGAGGCGGAGCTGTCGGTGTGGTCTCCGGAGGCGCTGGACGCGCTGCTGCCGTGGTGCGAGGCGCGCGGGGTCGGCTTCGTGGCGGCGATGCCGCTCGGCAACGGTTTCCTCACCGGCACGCTGACCCCGGGCGAGGGCTTCGAGCCGGACGACATGCGGGCCCGGCACCCCCGTTTCACCGCCGAGATGATGGCCGCGAACCAGCCGATCGTGGCCGGACTGCGTCGGGTCGCCGCCCGGCACGGCGAGTCCGTGACGGCCGCGCAGGTGGCCCTGGCCTGGGTGCTGGCACAGGGCCCGCACGTGGTCCCGGTCCCGGGCGCCAAGCAGGAGCGCTGGGTGGCGGAGAACGCGGAGGCGCCCGGTCTGCGCCTGACGCCGCAGGACCTGACGGAGGTGGCGGAACTGCCGGGGGCCCGGGGATCGTGGGAGTGAGCGCCGCTGTCGAGCGCCGCTGTCGGGTCCCGCTTCCGAGCGCTGCCTTCGCGTCCCGCTTCCGTCTCTCGCCTCCGCGTCCCGCTTTCGGGTCGGATCGAGCCGGATCGGGAACCCGTGAGGCGTGCGGGGCGTAGGACAGGTGGAACGAACGAGCCTGCTGCTGCAGGTGCCACCTTGATCAACTTGGCCGCCGTGACCGCCGCTTCGAAGGGACCGTGATCGTGCAACGTCGAACTGTGTCGGCCGTCTTGGCCGTCGTGGGCGCGAGTGCTCTGCTGGTGACGGCAGGTTGTTCCGCCGGTTCCTCCGGCGCCGGGGAGTCGCCGGGCGCGTCCGTCAGCGCGTCTCCGGGCGGTACGGCCGCGCAGACCTCACCGGCCGCCGAGAAGACCCCGCCCGCGAAGGGCACGGTCAAGGTGGTGCGTACGGTCGCCGAGGGCCTGGACAGCCCCTGGGGCCTCGCCCCGCTCCCCGAGGGCGGCCTGCTGGTGGCCTCGCGTGACGAGGGGACGATCACGCGGGTGGACGAGAAGACGGGCGGCAAGACCGAGCTGGGCGAGGTGCCGGGCGTCTCCGCCGCCGGCGAGGGCGGTCTGCTGGGCCTCGCGCTCTCCCCCGACTACGCCTCGGACCACATGGTCTACGCCTACTTCACCTCGGCCTCGGACAACCGGATCGTCCGCATGCTCTACGACGCGAAGCGGCCCGCCGGGGACCAACTGGGGGCGCCCGACACAGTGTTCAAGGGCATCCCCAAGGGCATGATCCACAACGGTGGCCGGATCGCGTTCGGCCCGGACGGGATGCTCTACGTCGGCACGGGCGAGAGCGGCGACCGGGGGCTGGCCCAGGACAAGAAGTCCCTCGGCGGCAAGATCCTGCGGCTGACCCCGGAGGGCGAACCGGCCGCCGGCAACCCGTTCCCGGACTCCCCCGTGTACTCGTACGGCCATCGCAATGTGCAGGGGCTGGCCTGGGACTCCGAACAGCGCCTGTTCGCCTCGGAGTTCGGCCAGGACACGTGGGACGAGCTGAACGCGATCGCGCCCGGCGGCGACTACGGCTGGCCGACGGCGGAGGGCAAGTCCGGGGACACGAAGTTCCAGAACCCGATAGCCCAGTGGCACACCGACGACGCCTCTCCCAGCGGCATCGCCTACGCCGAGGGCTCGATCTGGATGGCGGGGCTGAAGGGGCAGCGCCTGTGGCGCGTCCCGCTGAAGGGCACGGTGGCCTCGGCGGACCCGCAGGCCTTCCTCGACGGCGAGTACGGCCGGCTGCGCACGGTGGTGTCGGCGGGCGGCGACAAACTGTGGGTCACGACCAGCAACACGGACGGCCGCGGCGACCCGGAGAAGGAGGACGACCGGATCCTGGAGCTACAGGTGACCTGAACCCCGTCACCCGTCCTCCGCTTCCTCCTCCGCCGCCTCCGCCTCCTCCTCGGCCTCGGGCGGCCGTACGACGACCTTCCCGGACGTGAGGTCTATCGGCCCTCGCCCGGGATCACCGTCCCCGACGTCCTCCCGGGTCAGCTCCAGCCGGTTCTGCTCGTCCCGGGTGTGCTTGCGGCCCGGCGCGAAGAGGTCCTCGAAGGCGTTGAACATCGTTCTCCCTTTTCCGGGCCGCGTCGCGCCGGGCGACCGTTCGTCCATTCGTCGATGAGTGACTGATCGAGCAACGCGAGCGAGAGCGGGATCAGGAAGGCCCGGTGCACCAGGTAGCGGACGGTCAGCCCGGGCACGACGGACACCACGCGGATGTCCTCGCCGCCGACCGCCTGTGACACCGGCGTGAAGGGGGCTTCGGCAAACTTCGCCATGCCACGGCCGAGCAGCCTGCGGCTGGCCTCGGGGAGTGCGTCGCGTTGGGTCGCGGCGCGCTCGGTGAACTCGATCCGGTACACGCGGCTCCTCCATGGCTGGTGGCACGGCCATTATCGCGCGACCACCCCGTCCCCCGCCCCCGGCGGGAACAAGCGCAGCCGGTGAGCCACGGCCGCCGCCTCGCCGCGGCCCTTGACGTCGAGTTTGGACAGGATGTTCGAGACGTGGACGCTGGCCGTCTTCGGCGAGATGAAGAGGACCTCGGCGATCTGGCGGTTGGTGCGGCCGTCGGAGACCAGGCGGAGGACGTCGCGTTCCCGGCCGGTCAGGCCGAAGGAGTCGAGGGGGTCGGTGGAGGGTGTCCGTGCGGTGGGGGAAAGGGGGAGGCGGGCGCGTTGGGCGAGGAGGGTGACGGCGTCGGTGAGGGGGACGGCGCCGAGGTGGGCGGCGACCGCGTGAGCGAGGCGGAGGAGCTCGGCGGCCCGGTCACGTCCGTCGTCGCCGCCGTCGGCTGAGAGCAGGGCCTCGGCCAGGCGGTGGCGGGTGCGGGCGAGGTCGTAGGGGCGTTCCAGGCGTTCGAAGGCGGCGACCACCTCGGACCAGTCGTCGGGGTCGGTGCGGCCCTCGGCGCGCAGGAGCTCGGCGCGGACCCAGCGCTCGTGGGCCTGCCAGACGGGGGCGCTCGTGGCGAGCTGCTTCGCGGCCGTGCGGAGGCGGTCGAGGAGGTCGGCGCGGCCGGGCTCGGCGGCAGGAGTCGCGCGGGCGTCGCCCTCGGCGGAGGCGGCGGCGAGCAGCAGCGGCCAGGCGTAGCGCTGGGCGCCGGGCGGGAAGTCCCGGTCGAGGACGCGTGCAAGGTGGGCGCGGACATCCAGGGGGCGGCCCTGGGCCGCGGCGAGTCCGATGGCGAGGCGGATGAGAGGGAGATGGTGGGGGGCGTGCTCGTGGGAGCTGAAGTAGCCCTGCGCCGAGCTCAGTTGACGGTCGACGTCGGTGAGGTCGCCGCGGGCGAGGGCGAGTTCGGCGCGGAGGGTGGCGTGGACGCCTCGGACCGCCGCGCCCTGGCCCATCCGTCCGGCGGCGGCGCAGGCGCGGTCGGCCTCGTCCCAGCGGCCCAGGGAGAGCAGGGACTCGGCGAGGTTGCCCCACACCCAGGCCTCGGAGTCGGGCGGTCCGTGCAGCTTGGCGAAGGCGAGGCCCTCCTCCAGCATCGGCACGGCCTCCCGTGAGCGGCCGATCCCCTCCAGTTCGGAGGGGAGGTTGACATAGGCGTTCAGCGCGACGGAGGGGGTGACCTCGGCGAGCGCCTGTTCCCTGACCTCGTGCAGCTCCGCGAGGCCGGCCTCGATGTGGCCGGCGTCGACCATGAAGACACCGAGAATCTGACGGGCGTTGAGCTCGGTCTCGCGGGCGCCGACCATGCGGGCATACTCCACGGCCCGCTCGGCGGCCTGGTAGGCCTCGGGACCGGGGTCGTGAACCATCGACCAGTTGGCCATGTGCGTGAGCACCTCGGCATGCACCTCGTTGGGCGGCATACCGCGTACCAGGTCCTGGGCGGTGGCAAGCTCCTCGCGGCCACTGCCCCGGCCCAGGGAGTGCACCAGCCGGGAGCGCTGCACCCAGAACCAGGCGGCGCGCTGGGGGTCCCCCCGGCTCGAACGCAGTTGAGAGCCAGGGGGAGCGTCGTCCTCGTTCTCCAGCAGGCACAGCGCCCGCTTGGTGATCTTCAGGGCGCGTTCGCGTTCCCCGCAGTAGCGGCCCGCGACGGCGGCCTCGGCCATGAGGTCGAGGTAGCGCAGCGGTGTGGTGGCCGGATCGCAGCCGCAGGGGGGATAGGCCTCCGTGTAGTCGACGGGGCGCAGGGCGGCCCGTACCTCCTCGGGCGCGGCCTCCCACAGCTCCATCGCCCGTTCCAGGAGCCGCAGTTGTTCGCTGTAGGCGCGCCGGGAGCGGGCCTCGACGGAGGCGTCCAGGACGGCGGGGAGGGCCTTGGCCGGGTCGTGGGCGTGGTACCAGTAGCTGGCCAGCCGCATGACGCGTTCGTCGGCGGGGACGAGCGTCGGGTCCGCCTGCAGGGCCTCGGCGTAGCGGCGGTTGAGGCGGGCGCGTTCGCCGGGGAGCAGGTCGTCGCCGACGGCCTCGCGGACCAGGGAGTGCCGGAAGCGGTATCCGTCGCCGTCGGGGGTGGCGCGCAGGAGGTTGGCGCCCACAGCGGCGCGCAGGGCCTCGATGAGGTCGTCCTCGGTGAGCCGGGCGACGGCGTCCAGCAGCCGGTACTCGACGGTGGAGCCGCCCTCGGCGACGATCCGGGCGACGGTCTGCGCGCTCTCGGGCAGCGCCTCGACGCGGACGAGCAGCAGGTCGCGCAGGGTGTCGGGGAGGCCGGTGCGGCAGCCCTCGTGGGCGGCGACGGCGAGTTCCTCGACGAAGAAGGCGTTGCCGTCGGAGCGTTCGAAGATGGCGTCGACCTGGTCGGGGCCGGGTTCGCGGGCCAGGATGCCGGCGATCTGGCGGCCGGTCTCGGCGCGGGTGAAGCGGGCGAGTTCGAGGCGCTGGACGGTGCGCAGCCGGTCGAGTTCGGCGAGCAGGGGGCGCAGCGGGTGGCGGCGGTGGATGTCGTCGGCGCGGTAGGTGGCGAGGACGACGAGCCGGCCGGTGCGCAGGGTGCGCAGCAGGTAGGAGAGGAGGTGGCGGGTGGAGGCGTCGGCCCAGTGCAGGTCCTCCAGGGCGACGACGAGGGTACGGCCGGCGGCGACTCGTTCCAGGAGGCGGGCGGTGAGGTCGAAGAGGCGGGCCATGCCCTCCTCTTCGGGGCGGCCGGAGCCCCGGGCGGTGAGGGTCTCGCCCAGTTCGGGGAGCAGCCGGGCGAGTTCCTCCTCCTGGCCGGTCGCGGCGGCGGCCAGTTCGTCCGGCAGGGCGCGGCGCAGGGCGCGCAGGGCGGTGGAGAACGGGGCGAAGGGCAGGCCGTCGGCGCCGATCTCGACGCAGCCGCCGAGCGCGACGACGGCGCCCTGACGGCGGGCGGCCGCGGCGAACTCCTCGACGAGCCTGGTCTTGCCGACCCCGGCCTCGCCCCCGATGAGCAGCGCCTGCGGCTCTCCCGCCGCGGCACGGGAGAGCGCGGCGTTCAAGGTGTTCAGCTCGTCGGCGCGACCGACGAAGACGGGACTGACGGACCTGGTCTGCACGGGGGCGAGCATCGCACGCGGGTGTGCGGAGGGCCCAGTGGATATCGCCGCGGCCCCGGCGGGAGGGGGGCCGACCCTCGTGCGGTCGCCCGTCCCCGCCCCGGTCTTCACGCCGCGCGGGCGAACCGGAGCCGACGCGGACGGTGGGTATGCGAGTCGTTCTCGGCGCCGCCGTCCGACCGCTGGGCGGTGGCGCGTTCGGCGGCTTCGCGGCGGGCGGCGCGACGGCCGCGGACGGCCTCGCGGGCGAGGCGCTCGTGTTCGGCCTGGCGGAGCAGTTCGGCGGAACGGGCCTGCTGGAGCTCGTACTCGTACATGGTGGATGTCCCCTGGGGAAGGTGGGCTTTCGGCCTCGCTTGCTGCGATGCCGGGTGCAGTGACTTCACCTTCGTCTCCCGGCGGGGGCCGCCGCATCGGGAGAGTTCCGTATCTTCGGCGACGGGGGGTGCCTTAGACGCGGCTGAGGGGCCTCAGGTCGGCCGTAAGGTGCTTACGGTCGGTCTGAGGCCCCTCGTGACCTGCGGTGACTCAGCTTGCGGAGGGCAGGCCGAGCAGCGCGTCGGTGTACTTGAGGACGGCCAGGAGCAGGCCGATGACGCCGAGCGCGACGCCGGCCCAGGAGACCGACTTGATCCAGGGCGCCTGCGGCCGGGCGGTGCTGCCGAAGGCCGGGCGGGCCAGCACGACGACGCCGGTGACCAGCGCGGCCAGCGCGAACAGGCCGGCCCACAGCGCGGTGGTCTGCCAGGCGTTGCCGTAGACCGCGTCGATCTGCTGGGCGACGCTCGCGGTCGACGCGGTCTGCAACTGGCCGACGAGGGTCTGGCGGGCCCCGGCGACGGTGCCGATCCAGCTGCCGGTGAGCGACACGAAGCCGAGCACGGCGGCGACGACGGCGCCCGCGCCCTGGCCGACGCCGGTGGAGCCGGCCACGACGGTGGCCTCCTCGTCCTCGTCCTCGGCGACGAGCTCGTCGGCGTCGTCCTCGGAGTCCGTGGCCTCCTCGGTCACCTCGTCCGTGGCGGCGGTCTTGGTGACGTCCACCTTCTCCTCGTCGGTCTTCGCCTCGGTGCCGGGCTCGGCGCCGGCCTCGTCAACAGTCTTGGTTCCCATACCTCGCACCGTACGGACGCTCTCTGAGAGGTCCCTTAATGATCGTTGTGAGCGCCGCGCGCGCGTGCGTCGCGCCACTCCTGGGCCAGCACGGACCACACTTCGAGGTCGTGCCGCACCCCACGATAGGGGTAGGCCTGCCGGCGTACGCCGTCGCGGGTCATCCCCAGCCGCCGGGCGACGTTCAGGCTGGGCGTGTTCCCCGCCGACGCGCACCACTCGATCCGCTGGATCCCGCGCCGGTCGACGGCGAAGTCGATCAGCACCCGGATCGCCCGGCTGACCAGACCGCGCCCGCTGCCGGCCGGTTCCAGCCAGCAGCCGACCTCGCAGTTCGCGTTCGCGGCGTCGAAGTTCAGGAAGAGCACGCCGCCCACGAGCGTGCCGTCCAGCCACAGGCCGTGCAGGGAGCCGGTGTCGGCGGCGCGCATGTCGGCGTACCGCTGGAGCACCTCGCGCGCGCCGGTCACGTCGGTGGCCTGGGCGCCGAAGGGGACGTACTGGTTGATGAACTCCCGGCCGCGCTCCAGGTGCGCGAGGAACTCCTCGGCGTGCCAGGGCTCCAGGGGGCGCAGTTCGGCTCCGTCGTCACCCAGCGATATCGCGTACATCCGCCCGCGGCTCCTTCTCCAGTGCCTCCGCCGTCACTACCTCGGCGAGCCTCTCATGGGCAACGCGGCACTCGGGCGGTTCGATGCTGATGCGCGGCAGCCGCTTCTCCAGCCAGCCGGGCAGCCACCAGTTGGCGCCGCCGAGCAGATGCATGAGCGCGGGCACCAGCAGCGTCCGCAGGACGAAGGCGTCGAGGGCTACGGCGGCGGCGAGCGCGATGCCGAACATGGCGATCACCCGGTCGCCGCTGAGGACGAAGGCGAGGAAGACCGAGATCATGATGACCGCGGCGGAGTTGATCACCCGGCTGGTCTCGGCGAGGCCCACGCGGACGGCGCGCCGGTTGTCGCCGGTCTCGAGCCACTCCTCGTACATCCGGCTGACCAGGAAGACCTGGTAGTCCATGGAGAGGCCGAAGAGGACCGACACCATGATCACGGGGAGGAAGGGCTCGATGGGCCCCGCGCGGCCGAGGCCCAGCAGCTCGCTCCCCCAGCCCCACTGGAACACGGCCACGACGATCCCGAACGCGGCGGCCACGGCGGCGACGTTCATCACGGCGGCCTTCAGCGGTATGCCGACGGACCGGAAGGCGAGCAGGAGCAGCAGACAGCCCAGGCCGATGACGACGCCCACGAACAGCGGCAGCTTGCCGACGATGACGTCCGCGAAGTCGTCGTAGCCCGCCGTCACGCCCCCCACCTGCACGTCGAGGGAGGTGCCGGCCTCGGCGCGCGGCAGCACCTCGGTGCGCAGCCGGTCGACGAGTTCGCTGGTGCGCTGCGACTGCGGGGCGGACTCCGGTACGACGGTGAGGTACGCGGTGTGCCCGTCGGAGTCGAAGGTCACCGGTGTCACCGACGCCACGCCCTCGGTGGTGCGCAGGGCGGTGTCGAGGTTGTCGAGGGCGAGCCGGTCCTCGGCGCCCTGGACGCCGGTCACCAGGGTCAGCGGGCCGTTGACACCCGCGCCGAAACCGTCGGCCAGGAGGTCGTAGGCCTGGCGGGTCGTGGCCGACTGCGGGGCGTTGCCCTGGTCGGAGGTGCCCAGGCGGAGGGAGAAGGTGGGCAGGGCGAGGACTGCGATGACGACGAGGGCGAGCGTGCCCAGCAGCTTGGGGTGGCGCTCGACGAACGCCGACCAGCGGGCGGCGAGCCCGGTCGGCAGCTCCGGCTGGGGCCCGTGTTCGGCGAGCCGGCGGCGTTCGCGGCGGCTGAGGGCGCGCAGGCCGATGCGGGACAGCAGGGCGGGCAGCAGCGTGACCGACGCGGCGACGGTGAGGACGACCGTGAGGGAGGCGGCGATCGCCACGCCGTTGAGGAAGCTCAGGCGCAGGATCAGCATGCCGAGCAGCGCTATGCACACCGTTGCGCCCGCGAAGACGACGGCGCGTCCGGTGGTGGCGACGGCGTTGGTGGCGGCCTCGGCGACCGTGAGGCCGCGTTTCAGGCCGCGCCGGTGCCTGGTGACGATGAACAGCGCGTAGTCGATGCCGACGCCGAGCCCGATGAGCATGCCGAGCATGGGCGCGAAGTCGGCGACGGTCATGGCGTGCCCGAGGAGCACGATCCCGGCGTACGCGGTGCCGACGCCGACCAGCGCGGTGGCGATGGGCAGCAGCGAGGCGGCGAGCGACCCGAAGGCCAGGAACAGCACGAGCGCGGCGACGACCACGCCGACGATCTCGGCGAGATGCCCGCCGGAGGGCTCGGTGAGCGCGATCGCGCCGCCGCCCAGCTCGACCCGGAGCCCGTCGCTCCCGGCGGCCTCGGCGGTGTCGACGACGGCCTGCGCCTCGGCCTTGTCGATGTCCTCGGCGCGGTCCTCGAAGACGACGGTGGCGTACGCCGTGTGCCCGTCCTTGCTGATCCGGGCGCTGCCCTGGTCGTCGTAGGGGCCGGCGACGGAGGCGACGCCGGGCAGGTCGGCGATCTTCTCCAGGGTGCGGGTCATGGTCTGCTCGACGGCGGCGGCGCGGACGGTGCCGGAGGCGGTGTGCCAGACGACGGTGTCGGTGTCGCCGCCGAGATCCGGGAAGCCGTCCGTCAGCAACCGGGTGGCGCGGCCGGACTCGGTGCCGGGGACCTCGTAGTCGTTGGAGTAGGCGGTGCCGGTGACGACGGCGGCGGTGGCGGTGCCCCCGAGGGCGAGGAGCCAGAGCAGGATCGTGACGAGGCGGTTGCGTACACACCAACGTGCGAGGGCTGCCACGGACGCGCTCCCGGGGGCTGAATTGTGGATCTTTGACCGGGAACAGCCGTGCTTGAACTGATGAGCCCGCAAAGAACGTATGAGCGATGCGAGCCCACTGTGACAGGCGCGAAAGATCGTTTGATGCGTTCGTGGGTCTTTTCACAGGAGTGGGAGACAGATCACAGGACAATAACGGCCACGGTGTCAGGCCACGTCGGGCACGTGTCAGTGCCGGGCACAGGTCAGTCCAGTTGATCGCCGAACGCCATCACCATCACCCCGGCGATCAGCAGCCACAGCGCACGCCGGGTGCGGCCGCGGGCGCCCAGAAGGGCGGCGAAGGCACAGACGGCGCCGCCGAGGGCGTAGGCCGCCGGGACGAGGGCCGGGGCGGAGCCGGTGAGGCGCAGGAGGGACGCGGCGAGGCCGGCGAGGGTGAGCAGCGCTCCGGTGCCGGTCGCCGTCCAGCGGGCCCGCCGGGCGTCCTCGGTGCCGTACTCCTCGTCCGGGTCCTCGTCTATGTCGCTGTGGGGGTCGGAGTCGGTTCGTGCACTCATGGCGGGCGAGCGTAGCGCGTCGGGCCCGGAACGCGGGAACACGAGAAAGGGGTGCACCGGTGTTCGGTGCACCCCTGCGGGGATCTCGCGGGCCTCAGCCCTCGCTGACGCCCAGTTTCTCCAGGATGAGTTCCTTGACGCGGGCCGCGTCGGCCTGCCCGCGCGTGGCCTTCATCACGGCGCCGACCAGAGCGCCGGCCGCGGCCAGCTTGCCACCGCGGATCTTGTCGGCGATGCCCGGGTTGCCGGCGATGGCCTCCTCGACGGCGGTGGTGAGCGCGCCCTCGTCGGAGACGACCTTCAGCCCGCGCTTCTCGACGACCTCGTCCGGGGTGCCCTCGCCCGCGAGGACGCCCTCGATGACCTGACGGGCCAGCTTGTCGTTCAGGTCGCCGGCGTTCACCAGCGCGGTGACCCGGGCGACCTGCTCGGGCGTGATGGCCAGCTCGTCCAGCGACGTGGCGGACTCGTTGGCGCTGCGCGCCAGTTCGCCCATCCACCACTTGCGGGCGGAGCCGGCATCGGCGCCGGCGTCGATCGTGGCGACGATCAGGTCCAGCGCGCCGGCGTTGAGGATCGACTGCATGTCGGTGGCGGTGATGCCCCACTCGGCGAGCAGCCGGCCCCGGCGGATCAGCGGCAGTTCCGGCAGCCCGGCGCGGATCTCCTCGACCCACGCGCGAGGCGGGGCGATCGGCACGAGGTCGGGCTCCGGGAAGTACCGGTAGTCCTCGGCCTCCTCCTTCACGCGGCCCGAGGTCGTCGACCCGGTGTCCTCGTGGAAGTGGCGGGTCTCCTGGATGATCGTGCCGCCGTCGTTCAGCACGGCCGCGTGCCGCTGGATCTCGAAGCGGGCCGCACGCTCCACGGAACGCAGCGAGTTGACGTTCTTGGTCTCGCTCCGGGTGCCGAACTTCTCGCGGCCGTGCGGGCGCAGCGACAGGTTCACGTCGCAGCGCATCTGGCCCATCTCCATGCGCGCGTCCGAGACGCCGAGCGCCTTGATGAGCTCGCGCAGCTCACGGACGTAGGCCTTCGCCACCTCGGGAGCGCGCTCGCCCGCGCCCTCGATCGGCTTGGTGACGATCTCGATGAGCGGGATGCCGGCGCGGTTGTAGTCCAGCAGGGAGTGGGACGCGCCGTGGATACGGCCCGTGGCGCCGCCGACGTGCAGCGACTTGCCGGTGTCCTCCTCCATGTGGGCGCGCTCGATCTCCACGCGGAAGGTCTCGCCGTCCTCCAACTGGACGTCGAGGTAGCCGTTGAAGGCGATCGGCTCGTCGTACTGGGAGGTCTGGAAGTTCTTCGGCATGTCCGGATAGAAGTAGTTCTTCCGGGCGAAGCGGCACCACTCGGCGATCTCGCAGTTCAGCGCGAGACCGATCTTGATCGCCGACTCGATGCCGATCGCGTTGACGACCGGGAGCGCGCCGGGCATGCCGAGGCAGGTGGGGCAGGTCTGCGAGTTGGGCTCGGCGCCCAGCTCGGTCGAACAGCCGCAGAACATCTTGGTCCTGGTGCCGAGTTCGACATGGACCTCGAGGCCCATGACGGGGTCGTAGGACGTCAGCGCGTCCTCGTACGACACCAGGTCGGTCGTGGTGGTCACGGTGAAACTTCCCTCTCAGCCCAGCAGGACGTCGTCGTCGCCCAGCCGCTTCAGCTCGCGGTACAGGATGGCCAGGCCGGTGACGATCGCGGCCGCGGAGACGGCGGCGTCGACCAGCCGCAGCGTGTCCTGTTCGGCCCGGGCCCGCTTGATCTGCTTGGCGACGCTCAGCGCGCCGAAGGCGGTGGTGGCCATGGACAGGTACGTGCCGGACCGGGACTTCTTGAAGCCCTTGGCCTTGTTCAGTGCACTCACAGCGACGGTGCCTCCTCGAGGAGCGGGTGACCCCACTTTTCCACGAAGGCGGCCTCGACGGCGGCCCCGACCTTGTACAGCCTGTCGTCCTTCAGCGCCGGGGCGATGATCTGCAGGCCGACCGGGAGGTTGTCCTCCGGGGCGAGACCGCAGGGCAGCGACATGGCCGCGTTGCCCGCCAGGTTGGTCGGGATGGTGCACAGGTCGGCCAGGTACATCGCCATCGGGTCGTCGGCGCGCTCGCCGATCGCGAAGGCGGTGGTCGGCGTCGTGGGCGACACGATCACGTCGACCTGCTCGAAGGCCTTCTCGAAGTCGCGCGTGATGAGCGTGCGGACCTTCTGGGCACTGCCGTAGTACGCGTCGTAGTAGCCGGAGCTCAGGGCGTACGTGCCGAGGATGATGCGGCGCTTCACCTCGGGGCCGAAGCCCGCCTCACGGGTGAGGGAGGTGACGTCCTCGGCCGAACGGGTGCCGTCGTCGCCGGCCCGCAGGCCGTAGCGCAGGCCGTCGAAGCGGGCCAGGTTGGACGAGCACTCGGACGGGGCGATGAGGTAGTACGCCGACAGGGCGAGGTCGAAGGACGGGCAGTCCAGCTCGACGATCTCGGCGCCCAGTTCCTTCAGCAGTGCGACGGACTCGTCGAACCGCTGGATGACGCCGGCCTGGTAGCCCTCGCCGCGGAACTGCTTGACGACGCCGACGCGCATGCCTTCGACGCTGCCGTTGCGGGCGGCCTCGACGACCGGCGGGACCGGGGCGTCGATGGAGGTGGAGTCCAGCGGGTCGTGCCCGGCGATGACCTCGTGGAGCAGCGCCGCGTCCAGGACGGTGCGGGCGCAGGGCCCACCCTGGTCGAGGGAGCTGGAGAAGGCGACCATGCCGTAGCGGGAGACCGCCCCGTACGTCGGCTTCACGCCGACCGTGCCGGTGACGGCGGCCGGCTGGCGGATGGAGCCGCCGGTGTCGGTGCCGATGGCCAGGGGCGCCTGGAAGGAGGCCAGCGCGGCGGAGGAGCCGCCGCCCGACCCGCCGGGGATCTTGGTGAGGTCCCAGGGGTTGCCGGTGGGCCCGTACGCGCTGTTCTCGGTGCTGGACCCCATGGCGAACTCGTCCATGTTGGTCTTGCCGAGGATGACGACGTCGGCGGCCTTCAGACGCTTGGTGAGGGTGGCGTCGTACGGCGGAATCCACCCCTCCAGGATCTTCGAGCCGACGGTCGTCGGGATGCCCTGGGTGGTGAAGATGTCCTTGAGCGCGAGGGGAACGCCGGCGAGGGGTCCGAGCTTCTCGCCCCGCTCGCGCTTGGCGTCGACGGCGCGGGCCTGGGCGAGCGCGCCCTCACGGTCGACGTGCAGGAAGGCGTGCACCTTCTCGTCGACGGCCTCGATGCGCGCGAGGTGGGCCTCGGTGACCTGGACGGCCGTGAGCTCGCCGGAGGCGATCCTCGCGGCGGTCTCGGCGGCGGTGAGCTTGATGATGGTGACGTTGTCCGTCATGACTTTCTAGTCCTCCCCCAGGATCTGCGGCACCTTGAAACGCTGCTGCTCCTGGGCCGGGGCGCCGGAGAGCGCCTGCTCGGGGGTGAGCGACGGACGGACCTCGTCCGCCCGCATGACGTTGGTCAGCGGGAGCGGGTGCGAGGTCGGCGGTACGTCTTGGTCGGCGACCTCGCTGACGCGGGCGACCGCGCCGATGATGTCGTCCAGCTGTCCCGCGAAGTGTTCGAGCTCTTCGGGCTTCAGCTCCAGACGCGCCAGCCGGGCGAGGTGGGCGACCTCCTCGCGCGTGATGCCAGGCATGCGGCGTTCCTCAGGGGTGGAGTGAGTGAGTGTGTGGTTTGGGCCCAATCCTAGGGGGCGGCGCGGCATGCCCGTGAAACGGTTCGCCGGTGGCCGGCCCGGGGGGTCGCCCGGGGCCCGGCCCGGGGGCCGGTGGCGCGTGTCCTGGGCGGGCTGTGCGGGAACCGGTCGCCGGAGAGGGGCCGGGCCCGCGCCGCCCGGGAGGTGGCGGCGGTCAGTCGTCGGTGGTGGCTGCCGGGAGGGCCGCCGCGGGGCGTTGCCAGCCTCGGGAGCCGCGGGCCCGTAGCCACGCCGTCGTCTCCTCGGGAGGCATCGCCGCGGCCACCAGCCAGCCCTGCACCGCGTCGCAGCCCAGGTCCCGCAGGCGCTCCCACGTCTCGTCGTCCTCGACGCCCTCGGCGACCACCAGCAGCCCCAGGGAATGCGCGAGGTCGACCGTGCAGCGCACGATCTCCGCGTCCTCGTTGTCGACGGCCAGCCGGGCCACGAAGGAGCGGTCGATCTTCAGCTCGCTGACCGGCAGCCGGCGCAGGTGCACCAGGGAGGAGTAGCCGGTGCCGAAGTCGTCCAGGGACATCTTCACGCCGTGTCCGGTCAGCCCGTTGAGGGTGGCGGCGGCGCGCTGCGGGTCCTCCAGGAGGACGTGTTCCGTTATCTCCAGTTGGAGCGACCCCGCCGGAACGCCGTGCCGGGCCAGCCGCGCGGCCACCGACCCGGCGAAGCCCGGCGTGTGGACGTCGCGCGGGGAGACGTTGACCGCGACCGGCACGAACAGCCCCTGGGCCCGCCACCGGGCGACCTGGCCGAGCGCCGTGTCCAGCACGTACTCCGTGAGGTGCGGCATCAGGCCCGACGACTCGGCGATCGCTATGAACTCGTCCGGCGGCACCTTCCCGCGCTCCGGGTGCACCCAGCGGACCAGGGCCTCCAGCCCCGCCACCTGTCCGTCGAAGCGGACCTTCGGCTGGTAGTGCAACTGCACCTCGTGCGCGTCGAGCGCGCGCCGCAGGTCGCCCAGCAGTCCGAGCCGGTCGGGGGTGTTGGAGTCGCGCTTGGACTCGTACACCTCGACGGCCGTACGGTCGCGCTTGGCCTGGTACATCGCCACGTCGGCCCGGCGCAGCAGGCCCTCCGCGTCGAGCGCGTGGTCGGGGAAGACGGCGACGCCGGCGCTGGCCTCCAGGACGAGGGTGAGCCCGTCGAGGTCGAGCGGGGAGCTGAGGTCGCAGACCAGGGCGCGGGCGATCCGGGACGCCGACGTCGCGGAGTCGGCGACGGGAAGTAAGACGGCGAACTCGTCCCCGCCGAGCCGCGCGACCTCCGCGCCGCGCGGCAGGGCGAGCCGCAGCCGGTCGGCGATCTGGAGGAGGAGCCGGTCACCGGCGAGGTGTCCGAGGGTGTCGTTGACCGAACGGAACCGGTCGAGGTCGATCAGCATCAGCGCGGCCCGGGCGCCGATGCGCTCGGCGTCGTCCAGGGCGGTCCAGATGCGCTCCAGCAGCCACTGACGGTTCGGCAGCCCGGTCAGCGGGTCGCGGAGTTGTTCCTCCGCGCGGGCGCGGGCTATCCACAGGGTGGAGTCGAGGGCGACGAGCGGGATCGCGAACAGCGGCAGCAGGATCGGCTTGGCCACGGCCACCACGCAGATCAGCGGGGCGATGCCGAGCAGGGCGACCGCGACCAGACCCTGTCTGACCAGGGCCGTACGGGCGACGGTGGGCAGTCCGCCGGAGCGCGGCGCGTTCAGATACCAGAGCAGGACGCGGGTGACGGCGAGGTAGGCGACGGCCACCACGACCACCTGGGGGCCGGTGTACACCGTCCAGGTGCCGGGGGTCCAGGGGCGTTCCACGGACGGTATCCGTCCGCAGGCGGCCAGCAGCAGCGCTCCCGCGCCGATGCCGAGTATGTCCACCGCGCCGTGCAGGACCCCCTGCCGCCAGCGGTGGCGCCGGGCTATGCCGACCAGGACGACGACGGTGAGGCTGACCATGCCGGCGGGCACCCAGCCGTACAGCAGCAGGACGGCGAGGGTGAGGGCGGCGCCGGAGCCGGTGCCGCCCCACCAGCGGGCGCGGCCGAGCAGGACCAGGTGTCCGACGATGACGCCGGCCAGCACGGCCAGGGCCCAGCCGGCGGTGCCGGACGGGAAGAGCGCGTGGTCGTCGGTGAAGGCGCGGTAGAAGCCGACGCCGAGGGCGAGCCCGGCCGCCGCGACGACCCCGGCGGGCAGCGCGGGCCAGGACGGGTGCCGGTCGGGATCGGGGTCGGTGCCGGGCAGCCCGGGGTGTGGCGACGCGGCGCCGGGGTAGTTGAGGGTGGGCTGCGGGGCGGTGGGCCGTGCGGTGCGGGGTGGTGCGGCGTGCGGCGCCGTGTGGGGTGCCGGGTGCGGTGCGTACGGCTCCGGGGCCGGCTGTCGCCCGGAGCGCGCCGTCCACCTCCCCCACCAGACGCCGACGGCCCGGCGTCGGCGCAGCCGTGACTCCGGGGCGGCGCTCTCGGTCGGTTCCATTCCCGTCCCTCTCACAGCCGGCGGTGCCCATTCCCCTGCTCGCCAGGAGCACGGGAATGCCCCGACCGCAGTCGGGCACGGCGGGCGCACATCCCAACAGTAGGCCGCAGAAGGCTTCTACGGGCAGCGGTCGTCGACGGTTGCCCGAATGCGCCCCGGCCACCCGTATGCATCTGGTATGCGCCGATCGGGTGGCCTTCAACCGCCACTCTTCACCCCTCTTCGCCGCTCCCCGCTACTCCTCGACGGGCAGGGCCACTTCGGCCGCCGCCTCGGAACCCTGTTCCAACAGGACGGTGAAGCCGTCCTCGTTCAGAACCGGCACCTTGAGTTGCATCGCCTTGTCGTACTTCGATCCGGGATTGTCACCCACAACGACGAACGACGTCTTCTTCGAAACAGAACCGGTCACTTTCGCTCCACGGCTCTGCAGGGCGTCCTTGGCGCCGTCCCGGGTGAAGTGCTCGAGGGTGCCGGTGACCACGACCGTCAGCCCTTCGAGGGGACGCGGCCCTTCGTCCTCACCGGTGCTCTCCTCCTCCATGCGGACGCCGGCGGCCTTCCACTTGCGGAGGATCTCCTGGTGCCACTCCTCGGCGAACCACTCCTTGAGCGAGGCCGCGATGATGGCGCCGACGCCTTCGGTGGCCGCCAACTCCTCCTCGGTGGCCTGCTCGATGCGCTCGATCGAGCGGAACTCACGGGCCAGCGCCTCGGCCGCGACCGGTCCGACGTGACGAATCGACAGGCCGGTGAGGATGCGCGCGAGCGGGCGCTCCTTGGCGGCGGCGATGGTCTCCAGCATGGCGAGCGCGTTCTTCTTCGGCTCGCCCTGCTGGTTGGCGAAGACCGTGGCGATCTTCTCCTCGCCGGTCTTCGGGTCCCGCTTGGGCAGCCCGCTGTCCTGGTCGAGGACGTACGCCCGGATGGGCAGCAGGCGGTCGATGGTGAGGTCGAAGAGGTCGCCCTCGTCGGCCAGCGGCGGTTGTCCGGGCTCCAGCGGCTTGGTGAGGGCGGCCGCGGCGACGTACCCGAAGTGATCGATGTCCAGTGCCTTGCGGCCGGCCAGGTAGAACAGGCGCTCGCGCAACTGGGCGGGGCAGGTACGGGCGTTGGGGCAGCGCAGGTCGACGTCGCCCTCCTTCATCGGCCGCAGCGCCGTACCGCACTCGGGGCACTCGGACGGCATCACGAACTCGTGCTCGCTGCCGTCGCGCAGGTCGACGACCGGGCCGAGGATCTCCGGGATCACGTCACCGGCCTTGCGCAGCACCACCGTGTCGCCGATCAGGACGCCCTTGGCCTTGACGACGTCCTGGTTGTGCAGGGTGGCGAACTCGACCTCGGAACCGGCCACGGTCACCGGCTCGACCTGCGCGTACGGCGTGACACGGCCCGTACGGCCCACGCCCACCCGGATGTTGACGAGCTTGGTGTTGACCTCCTCCGGCGCGTACTTGTACGCGATCGCCCAGCGCGGCGCACGGGCCGTGGAACCGAGCCGCCCCTGGAGGCGGATCTCGTCGAGCTTGACGACCACCCCGTCGATCTCGTGCTCCACCGAGTGCCGGTTCTCGCCGTAGTTCGCGATGAACCGCCTTACGGCGTCCAGGTCGTCGGCGATCCTGTTGTGCGGGGAGGTGGGCAGGCCCCAGGTCCTGAGGAGGTCGTAGGCCTCGGAGAGGCGGGTGAGGCCCTCGTAGCCCTCCAGGGCGCCGATGCCGTGCACGACCATGTGCAGCGGGCGGGTGGCGGTGACGCGCGGGTCCTTCTGGCGCAGTGAACCGGCCGCCGCGTTGCGCGGGTTGGCGAAGGGCTTGTCGCCGGCCTCGACCAGCCGGGCGTTCAGCTCCTCGAACTTCTCCATCGGGAAGTAGACCTCGCCGCGGATCTCCACCAGGGACGGCACCCCGTCGCCCGTCAGCCGGTCCGGGATCTCCGCGATGGTGCGCACGTTGGGCGTGATGTCCTCGCCCGTGCGGCCGTCGCCGCGGGTCGCCGCGCGCGTGAGACGGCCGTTCTCATACGTGAGGTTGACGGCGAGGCCGTCGACCTTCAGCTCGCACAGGAAGTGGTGGACGGAGGCCCCGACGTCCTTGTGGACGCGCTCGGCCCAGGCCGCCAACTCCAGGTCGTCGAAGGCGTTGTCCAGCGACAGCATGCGCTCGCGGTGCTGGACGGCCGTGAACTCCGTCTCGTACGCGCCCGCGACCTTCTGGGTCGGCGAGTCGGGGGTGCGCAGCTCGGGGTACTCCTCCTCCAGCGCTTCCACGGCGCGCAGGAGTCTGTCGAACTCCGCGTCGCTGACGACGGGAGCGTCCTTCACGTAGTACCGGAAGCGGTGCTCCTCGATCTGCTCAGCGAGCTGCGCGTGCTGCTCCCGTGCCTCGCTGGGCACCGTCGTCTCCGCTTGCCTGTCGCCGGCCACCGTGTTGTCCTCCCGTTACTCTGGGTTGTCCGCGAGGGATCTCGCCGCCCGGACGCAGTGGGCGAGGGCCTGGCGGGCGTAAGCGGGGGAAGCCCCCGCGAGGCCGCACGTCGGCGTGAGCGTGACCGCCTCCGTGAGAAGCCCCGGTCGCAGCCCCAGCCTGCGCCACAGCGTCCTGACACCCATGACGCTACCGGCAGGGTCTGACAATGCGGCGTCCGTGCCGGGCACGACACCGGCGAACAGCCGGGTACCCGCTTCCACCGCCTCGCCGATCGCGTCGTCGTCACGCTCGGTGAGCAGCGAGAAGTCGAAGGAGACGGCCGCCACGCCGGCCCGGCGCAGCAGGGCGAAGGGGACGTCCGGTGCGCACGAGTGGACCACGACGGCCCCCTCGCCCTGCACCCCGACGACGTCCCGGAGCGTGCTCTCCACGAGTTGCCGGTCGACGGCGCGGTGCGTGCGGTAGCCGCTGGCGGTCCTGACATGGCCGCGCAGGACGGCGGTGAGGGAGGGTTCGTCGAGCTGGAGCACGACCTGCGCGCCGGGCACCCGGCGGCGGACCTCGGCGAGGTGGTCGCGCAGGCCCTCGGCGAGGGAGCCGGCGAGGTCGCGGCAGGCGCCGCGGTCGGAGAGCACCGCCTCGCCGTTCTTCTTCTCCAGCGCGGCGGCGAGCGTCCAGGGGCCGACCGCCTGCACCTTCACCTGACCTTCGTAGCCCTGCGTGAACTCCTCCAGGGCGTCGAGGTCCTCCCGCAGCCAGGACCGGGCCCGGTGGGTGTCCCGGCCCGGCCGGTCGCCGATCCGCCACCCACTGGGCTCCACGCGCGCGTACAGCTCGACGAGCAGCCCCGCGGTACGGCCGGTCATGTCGGCGCCGGGGCCTCGGGCGGGCAGTTCGGCGAGGAACGGGAAGTCCTCGAAGGACCCGATGACGGTCTTGGCGGCCTCACGGGCGTCGCCGCCCGGCAGGGAGCCGATGCCGGTGGCGGGGCCGAAACTGAAATGTGCGTTCACGGATGAAGCCTACGTACGCATGGGGGCCGACCTCACCGCCCTCGGTGCCTCACCGCCCCGGTCGTACCGTCAGGTCGTTGACCTCCGCGTCCCTGGGCAGGTCGACGGCCATCAGGATCGTCGTCGCGACGGACTCGGGGTCGATCCACTCCCCCGGGTCGTACTCCTTGCCCTCCTGCTGGTGGACCTTGGCCTGCATGGGGCTGGCGGTGCGGCCGGGGTAGACGGAGGTGACGCGGACGCCGTGGTCGTGCTCCTCGGCCCGCAGCGAGTCGGCGAGGGCCTTCAGGCCGTGCTTGGAGGCGGCGTACGCGGACCAGTCGGCGCTCGCGCGCAGGCCCGCGCCGGAGTTCACGAAGACCACGTGGCCTCGGGCGGCCCGGAGTTGGGGCAGGAAGTGCCGGGTCAGCTCGGCGGGGGCGATCAGGTTGACGTTGAGCTGGTGGCGCCAGGACCTGGGGGTCAGGTCGCCGACCGGGCCGAGGTCGACCACACCCGCGATGTGCAGGAGGGAGTCGACCCGGTCCGGGAGCGTCTGGTGGGAGAAGGCCCAGCTCAGCTTGTCGGGATCGGCCAGGTCGCCGACGAGCGTCCGTACGCCGGGGAACTCGGCCGCGAGTTCCTTCGCGCGGCCCGCGTCGCGCGCGTGCAGCACGAGTTCGTCCCCGCGCGCGTGCAGGCGGCGGGCGACGGCCGCGCCGATGCCGGAGCCCGCTCCGGTGATCACATGAGTAGCCATGCCCGCCATGCTCGCATCAGCGCCGGGCTACTCGATGCCCTGCCCCGCGGCGGCAGCCGCTGATGTCACGGCCTCCAGGTAGGCCAGCGCGCCCACCGGCTACTCCGCGAAGAACACCAGGTCGGTGAGGGGGCGGGGCAGGAAGCCCTCGTCCTCCATGCGCCGGAACTGCTGCTTGAGGCCGTCGTAGAAGCCGGCGGTGTTCAGCAGCACGACCGGCTTGTCGGTGTGGCCGTGCTTCTTCTGCTCCAGGATCTCGGTGGCCTCGTCCAGCGTGCCCGTCCCGCCGACCATGACGACGACCGCGTCGGCCTTCTCCAGCAGCAGCTTCTTGCGCTCGGCCAGGTCCTTCGCGATGACCATCTCGTCCGCCCCGGGCCGCGTCCTGTCCGCCAGGAAGTCCACCGACACCCCGCACAGCCGGCCGCCCGCCTCCTGCACTCCGTCCGCGACGACCTTCATCAGGCCGACGTCGGAGCCGCCCCAGACGAGCGTGTGGCCGCCCTTGCCCAGCAGTTCGGCGAACTCGCGCGCGGGGCGCGTGTAGCGGGCGTCGAGGTCGGCGGCGGAGAGGAAGACACAGATACGCATGCCGCCACGGTACGCGGGAACAACCGGGGGCCCGCGAGTGCTTTTCCGGCATGACCCAAGGACACACGATCACGATCGAGCGGGACGGCCGGCACGTCAAGGTCGTCCGCGACGGGCAGGTGCTGGCGGAGAGCGAACGGCCCCTGGTCCTGCGCGAGACGGGCTGTCCGGTGCGGTACTACCTCCCCGCCGAGGACGTGCGCCTGGACCTCCTGGCCCCCTCCGACACCCGCACCCACTGCCCCTTCAAGGGCACGGCGTCCTACTGGTCGCTGCCGGACGCGGCGGACATCGCGTGGGCGTATCCCGACCCCGAGCCCGACGTCGCCGAGATCAAGAACCACCTCTGCTTCTACGAAGTGGAAGTCTCGGAAGCGGAAGTGTCGTAGGGCGATGAGCGCCATGCCGTGCGGCAGTCTGCACAGGCATGGACAAGAAGACCATTTCCCGTGACGGCACCGAACTCGCGTACACCCGCGCCGGACAGGGCCCCGCGGTCATCCTGGTGAGCGGGGCGATGTCCACGGGCGGCACAGTGGCGCCCCTGGCCGGGCTGCTCGCGGACCGGTTCACGGTCCTCCGGTACGACCGCCGGGGACGCGGCGAGAGCGGCGACACGGCGCCCTACGCGGTGCGGCGCGAGGTCGAGGACCTGGCGGCCCTCGTCGACGCGGCGGGCGGCGAGGCGGCGCTGTACGGCATCTCGTCGGGCGGCGCGCTGGTGCTGGAGGCTGTGGCGAGCGGGCTGCCCGTGCCCCGGGCCGCCGTGTACGAGACGCCGTTCGCCGTCGACGAGGAGGCGGCGAAGGAACGCGCCGCGTACACCGCGGGACTCACCGAGGCGCTCGCGCAGGGGCGGCGCGGGGACGCCGTCGAGCTGTTCCTGCGGCTGACGGGGCTGGCCGAGGAGATGATCCAGGGCGCCCGCCGGTCGCCGATGTGGGCGGGGATGGAGGCCATCGCGCCGACCCTCGCGTACGACGACGCCGTCATGGGCGACGGGCTGGTGCCCCGGGAGCGGCTGGCGTCGGTCGGCGTGCCGGTGCTGGGCGTGGCGGGCGAGGCGAGTGCGCCGTGGCTGCGCGAGGCCGTGCGCGCGGTCGCGGAGGCGGTCCCGCAGGGGACGTACCGGACGCTCGAAGGGCAGACCCACATGGTCGATCCGAACGTCCTCGCGCCGGTACTGGCCGAGTTCTTCGGCCAGTAGGCACAAGCAGTCGACCAGTAGGCGCCCGTGGGTCACCCGCAGGTATCAGGACACCCCGGCCGTCGCCCGTACCGTGGACGCGATGGTGGCCGAGCCCACCACGCGCGTGTCGTCGTACAGCACGATCGCCTGGCCGGGGGCGACGCCCCGGACGGGCTCGGTGAACGTGACCTCCAGGCGGCCGTCGAGCAGTTCGGCGGTCACCTCGGTCTCGCCGCCGTGGGCGCGCAACTGGGCCGTGTAGGCGCCGGGGCCGGTGGGGGCCGCTCCGCACCAGCGTGGCTTGATCGCCGTCAGGGCCGTCACGTCCAGGGCGGCCGCCGGGCCGACCGTCACCGTGTTGTCCACCGGGGAGATGTCGAGGACGTAGCGGGGCTTGCCGTCGGCGGCCGGGGTGCCGATGCGCAGCCCCTTGCGCTGGCCGATGGTGAAGCCGTACGCGCCCTCGTGGGAGCCGATCTTCGTGCCGGACTCGTCGACGATGTCGCCCTCGGCCTTGCCGAGGTGCTTCGCGAGGAAGCCCTGGGTGTCGCCGTCGGCGATGAAGCAGATGTCGTGCGAGTCGGGCTTCTTGGCGACGGCCAGGCCCCGGCGCTCGGCCTCCGCGCGGATCTCGCCCTTCGTCGTCACCGTGTCGCCGAGGGGGAACAGCGCGTGGGCGAGCTGGCGGTCGTCCAGGACGCCGAGGACGTACGACTGGTCCTTGGCCATGTCGGAGGCGCGGTGCAGTTCCCGGGTGCCGTCCTCGCGCACGATCACCTGCGCGTAGTGCCCGGTGCAGACCGCGTCGAAGCCGAGCGCGAGCGCCTTGTCGAGCAGCGCGGCGAACTTGATCTTCTCGTTGCAGCGCAGGCACGGGTTGGGGGTGCGGCCGGCCTCGTACTCGGCGACGAAGTCGTCGACGACGTCCTCGCGGAAGCGGTCGGCGAGGTCCCACACGTAGAACGGGATGCCGATGACGTCGGCGGCGCGGCGGGCGTCCCGGGAGTCCTCGATGGTGCAACAGCCCCGCGCGCCCGTGCGGAAGGATTGCGGGTTCGCGGAGAGCGCGAGATGGACGCCGGTCACGTCGTGGCCGGCTTCGGCGGCGCGGGCGGCGGCGACGGCGGAGTCGACCCCGCCGGACATGGCGGCGAGCACGCGAAGGGGGCGGGGGCGCTGGGAGGTCTCAGTCATAACGCTTCCAGGGTACGGGTCGTCGGGAACCGGAGCCCGCGAGTATCCGTTGACGATCACGAGGGGCGCGAAAGGGCAGGAAGGGCACGGGCATGGGGGAGAAGACGGGTGACTCCGACCGGCGGATCGGGCGGCGCGCGCTGCTGATCGGCGGGGCGGTGGCCGCCGTCGGCACCGGGGTGCTGGCGCGTGACGAGCTGGCGCGGCTGTACTGGCGGCTGCCGGGCGTGCGCAGACAGCGGGTGGAAGGCGCGGTCGACTTCCGGGGCGCGCGGTGGGTGGAGGCCTCGGAGGCGAACTTCCGCTGGGCGGACCGGCCGGACGACTACCGGGTCGACATGATCGTCGTCCATGTCACCCAGGGCGATCTGGCGAGCGCGGTGAAGGCGTTCGAGGACCCGGGGCACCGGGCTGCGGCGCACTACATCGTGGGCCGGGACGGGCACGTCACACAGATGATCCGCGAGCTGGACGTGGCATACCACGCGGGCAACCGCGCGTACAACGAGCGCAGTGTCGGCATCGAGCACGAGGGCTTCGTGGACCGGCCGGAGGACTTCACCGACGCGATGTACGCCGCCTCCGCGCGGCTGGCCGCCGCGGTCTGCCGGCGGTACGACATACCCGTCGACCGCGAGCACATCATCGGGCACGTGGAGGTGCCGGGCACGGACCACACCGATCCCGGTGAGCACTGGGACTGGGACCGGTATCTGCGGCTCGTGCGGGAGGCGCGGACGGCTGCTGCCTGAACCTCCGCCTCCGCAGGGTGACGCAAGTCACACGCACTGGATATCGTGAGCGATTGATGAGCGTCGGCCGTCCGTTGTGTCCCGTACCCCGAACATGACCTGCGTGCCGTCAACTTGGCTTTTTTTCAGGGTGGTCGGCGCACCTGGCGGTCGCACAGCGTCCTCGGCCCACCCCTAAGTTCGGCTCAGTCTTTACATAGGCCTTAGGTCAAGGCTCTACGGCCATGACCCACACCACAGATCCCGTCTCCGGCGCGGGACGGCAGACCAAGGGCGCCCACGCACGGAGCGGCCGGGGCGTCAAGGACGAGCACGGCAAGGAGTCCAAGGGCGGGCGCGGGAAGGGCCTGCACCGGCGGAAGTTCCTCGGCGGGATGGCCGGAGCGGCCGGGCTGGCCGCCGTCGGGGCCGCCGGGGCGACGTTCTCGCTGCTGACGGGCGGCAACGGCGACAAGGCTGCCGCTGCCGACGCCACCGGCACCCTCACCATCCCCGACCTGCTGGAGGGCACCACGACCGACGGCACCACCACCTACACCCTGACCGCGAAGACCGGCACGAACGAGGTGGTCAGCGGCGTCAGCAGCACCACCGCCGGCTACAACGGGACGTTCCTCGGCCCGACCATGAAGTGGACCACCGGCGACACGGTCCTGCTGAACATCACCAACACCCTGGGCACCGACACCTCGGTCCACTTCCACGGCGCCCACATCCCGCCCAAGATGGACGGCGGCCCGCAGAACGCCTTCGCGGACGGCGTGACCTGGTCGCCCACCTTCGAGGTCAAGGACGAGGCCAAGACCCTCTGGTACCACCCGCACGCCCTGGGCACCACGGCCGAGCAGGTCGTCCACGGACTGGCGGGCCTGATCATCGTCGAGGACGACTCGGACGTCTCTGCCGCGCTGCCGAGCGAGTACGGCGTCGACGACATCCCGATCGTCCTGCAGTGCCTGGCGGCCGACAGCAGCGGTGACATCAAGTACGACATCAGCGGCTACCTCGCCTCCAACCTCAGCTACCCGGTGCTGTGCAACGGCACCAACGTCGACTCGACCACCCTCGGGTTCACGGCCACCAGGAAGCGCACGCGCTTCCGGGTGCTGAACGCCTCACCGGCCGACATCATGACGGTCCAGCGCGGCGACGGCGGGACGCTCACCCAGATCGCCACCGACCAGGGGTATCTGACCGCGCCCACCGAGGTGACGTCGATCCGGCTGGTGGCCGGCGCCCGCGCCGAGTTCGTCCTCGACCTGGAGGACGCGGTCACGCTCCAGGCCGTCGTCACGACCGGCTGGATCCGCGGCGGAAGCGGCACGTACGACTTCCTGACGGTGACTCCGGACGCCTCCGACACGCCCGCCGACCTGCCGAGCGCGCTCAACACGATCACCCGGTACGACACGAGTGCCTTCACCGCGCGGACGATCACCCTCGGCCAGAGCGGGCAGAACATGACGATCAACGGCTCGGTCGGCACCACCATGTCCGGCATGGCGATGATCAGCACCACGCTGGACGCCGAGGAGGTCTGGACGATCAAGAACGGGACGCAGTTGGAGCACTCCTTCCATCTGCACGACGTGCCGTTCCAGTTGATCGAGATCAACGGCGCGGCGCCCACCGGCGTCGACCTGGGCTGGTTCGACACCTACGAGGTGGTCGGCGGCGGCTCCATCAAGATCGCGATGAAGTTCACCGACTTCACCGACGACACGTACATGTACATGCTCCACTGCCATCTGCTCCAGCACGAGGACGAGGGCATGATGGCGGCCCTCATGGTCACGGAGAGCTAGGGCCTTCCCCAGGAACGCCCTGTCTCAGGAGCGGGCTGCCGTCGGCAGTGGAAGTGCCGGCGGCGGCCCCTGGCCCGACGCGGGGGGCGCGGTGTTACGTCAGTCCCGCCGCGCGGGCCCGTTCGACCGCCGGGCCGATGGCCTTGGCGACGGCCTCGACGTCGGCCTCGGTGGAGGTGTGGCCGAGGGAGAAGCGGAGGGTGCCGCGGGCCAGGTCGGGGTCGGTGCCGGTGGCGAGCAGGACATGGCTGGGCTGGGCGACGCCGGCGGTGCAGGCGGAGCCGGTGGAGCACTCGATGCCCTGGGCGTCCAGGAGCAGCAGGAGCGAGTCGCCCTCGCAGCCCGGGAAGGTGAAGTGGGCGTTGGCCGGGAGCCGGTCCACGGGGTCGCCGCCGAGGATCGCTTCGGGGACGGCCGTACGGACGGCGTCGATCAGGGCGTCGCGCAGGGCGCCGATCTCGCGGGCGAACCACTCGCGCTGCTCGGCGGCGAGGCGTCCGGCGACCGCGAAGGAGGCGATCGCGGGGACGTCGAGGGTGCCGGAGCGGACGTCGCGTTCCTGGCCGCCGCCGTGCAGGACGGGTACGGGGGTGTACTCGCGGCCCAGGAGGAGGGCGCCGATGCCGTACGGGCCGCCGATCTTGTGGCCGGAGACGGTCATCGCGGCGAGGCCGGAGGCGGCGAAGTCGACGGGGACCTGACCGAAGGCCTGGACGGCGTCGGCGTGCAGCGGGACGTCGAACTCGGCCGCCACGTCCGCCAGTTCGCGGACCGGCATCAGCGTGCCGATCTCGTTGTTCGCCCACATGACGGTGGCCAGGGCGACGTCGTCGGGGTTGCGGGCGACGGCCTGGCGCAGGGCGTCCGGGTGGACGCGTCCGTGGGAGTCGACCGGCAGGTACTCGACCGTGGCGCCCTCGTGTTCACCGAGCCAGTGCACGGCGTCGAGGACCGCGTGGTGTTCGACGGGGCTGGCCAGGACGCGGGTGCGGGCCGGGTCGGTGTCGCGGCGGGACCAGTACAGGCCCTTGACCGCGAGGTTGTCGGCCTCGGTGCCGCCGGAGGTGAGGACGACCTCGCTGGGGCGGGCGCCGAGCGCTTCGGCGAGGGTCTCACGGGCCTCCTCGACCGTGCGGCGGGCCTGGCGGCCGGCTGCGTGGAGGGAGGAGGCGTTGCCGGTGATGCCCAGGTGCGCGGTGAGTGCCTCGACCGCCTCGGGGAGCATCGGGGTCGTCGCGGCGTGGTCGAGGTATGCCATGGTGGCCACGATTCTACGGGGCCGGGTGGTCGCCCTCGCTTCAAGGTGCCCCTGAACCGCAGCCCGGGCCACGCGCCTTGCCCGAACGGCGCCTGCCGCCGCTCACGAGGCCGGCCCGTGGCCGGTCAGAAGCTCCAGGAGATCGTCGAGTCCGCCTGGATGAAGGCCGCCAGGATCAGGAGGTCGGCGACGCCCAGGGCCAGGCCGAGGTAGGCGCGGCCGGGGCGGGTCGTACCGCGCCAGAGGGCGACCGCGGCCAGGACGACGGCGATCGGTCCGAGGAAGACGTTGAGGACGAGCAGGCCCAGAAGGCCCAGGATGAAGGACGCGACGGCCATGCCGTCGGCGTCCCGGACGCCGGTGCGGCGCGCGGCCGGGGCGGTGAGTTGCATGGTTGCTCAGCTCCTGTCGGTTCCGTCGCTTCCGTCGGTGGACGGACGACGGTCGGTCAGTGGGTCGGGGTCTGCCGGCGGCGGCCGTGGCGCTCGCGGAGCGCGAAGATGCCGAGCCAGGCGGCGATCACGGTGGCGGCGACGACGGTGAAGACGAACGGCGCGTGGGCGACGGTGCCCATGACGACACCGAGCAGCAGAAGTGCGGCGACGAGGAACAGCATGGGATCGGATCCCCCTTCGTAAAGTCTGGGTGAACAGTTGTGGTAACAGTTGTTCACTGACTCCGGAGTCTAACGCTCCCCTCGACTTTCCTATTACGGAGAACAGTTGTTAACTGGATGACATGAGTCACACCTTCGGCATCAGGCAGGCCCAGAAGCAGAAGACCCGGCAGGCGCTGCTGGACGCGGCGTTGGGCCTGCTGGAGGAGCAGAGCCTGAGCAGCCTGGGCCTGCGCGAGGTCACCCGCGCCGTCGGAGTCGCCCCCACCGCCTTCTACCGGCACTTCCGCTCCACCGCGGACCTGGGCGTGGCCCTCGTCGAAGAGGCGCTGGGCAGCCTGCACCCGATGATCCGGACCACCGTGACCACGGCCGACACCAGCGAGGAACGCATCACCCGCGCCGTCGAGTTGATCGCCGGCCATGTGGACGCCCAGCCCGCGCACGTCCGCTTCATCGCCCGCGAGCGGCACGGCGGGGTCCAGCCGGTGCGGGAGGCGATCCGGGAGCAACTGGGCCGGTTCGCCGAGGAGGTGAAGACCGAGCTGGCCAAGGACACCGAGGCCGAGGGCTGGAGCGACGACGACCTGCTGATGCTCTCGCACCTCTACGTCGACCAGATGCTCATCACGGCCTCGCTGTTCCTGGAGTCCCTGGAGGCCTCGCCGGAGGAACGGGAGCGGATCAGCCGGCGCGCGACACATCAGATGCGGCTCATCAGCATCGGCCGCCACCACTGGCTGGACTGAGCCCGGCTGCGGCTGCGCCCGGCTGCGGCAACGCCCAGGGGCGGCGCACCCGTTCCCGAGTGCGCCGCCCCTGTGGGTGACCGTGTGAGGTGACCCTGATGGTGACCGTGCGGGTGAACCGCCGGTCAGCCCTGCTGCTGCGCCTGCTGGCCCTGCTGCCCTTGACCGCCGCCCTGGCCGCCGCACCCGCCGCCGCCGCCCTGACCGCCGCCGGGGCCGCCCTGGCCGCCACCGCCGGGACCGCCGCTCGGGGCGCCCGACGGGACACCGGTCGGAGTGCCCGTCGGCTGCCCGGAAGGAGCACCGCTCGGCGCACCCGAAGGAGCACCTGACGGAGCTCCGCTCGGCATGCCCGACGGGTTGCCGGACGGCGGCGAGCAGGACTGCTGACTCGACGTGCCGCTGTTCGAGGAGGAGGACGAGGAGTCGCCCGAGCCGCAGGCCACCAGGGCGAGGGGCGAGAGCGCCAGCAGCGCCACCGCGGGGACGAGACGGACGGGCATCAGCGAACGCTTCATGAGAAACAGCTCCAGGGACGATGAGAAGACCTGAGGCGCGAACTCAACCAACGGCGCTTAGGGCTTCCTTGAGCCTCCTCTGTCCCCCGCCTGTCAATCAGGTCAAGCGCCCCTCAAGAAACCTCGCCGACCTGCGAGTTCTCCGCAGAGGCCCGGTGGGCGGGCTGGTACAGCTCCGTGACAGAAGCGGCCGCCGCGCGCAGTTCCTCGCGCACCTCCGGCGGGGAGAGGACCTCCACCTGGCCGGAGAACGGGAGGAGTTGACGCGCCTCGCGCACGGAGCCGTACGACAGGGACACCGTGACCCACTCGCTCACGCCGTCGCCCTGCGGCAGGGACACCAGTGAGGGGGCGGTCAGCCGCAGGAACATGTCGAGCAGGTCGCGCCGGACCCTGACCGTGACGTCGACTCCCCCGGCCCGCTCCTCGACCCGGCGGCGCAACACCTCCCACACGTCGGCGAGTTCGACGCCGCGCCGCCGCACCGGATCGTCCAGCACCGTCGCCGTACGCACCCGGTCGGCGCGGAAGAGCCGGGGCCGCGCCCGCCGGTCGGCGACCAGGTACCAGACGCCCGCCTTGGAGACGAGGCCGTACGGATCGACCGTGTAGGTGCGCGGCTCCGGTTCGCCGCTGTGCCGGTAGCTCAGTTTCAGCCGCCGGTCGGCGAAGACCGCGTCCTGCAACGCGTCGAGGTCCACCGTCTGCCGCGGTCCGCCCTTCCAGCGCGTGGCGTCGACCAGGATGCGGCGGGAGGTCGCCTCGGCGGCCGGGCGGTGCGGGGCCGGCAGCGCGGCCATCACCTTGCGCAGCGCCGAGCCGAGGGCCGCGTCGAGGCCGAGGGCGGCGTGCGCGCCCTGCGCGGCCAGGATGAACAGGGCGCGGGACTCGTCGGCCGTCAGCCCCGTGACGTCCGTACGGAACCCGGCGAGCAGTTCGATGCCGCCGTGCCGGCCGCGCTCGGCGTAGACCGGGACACCGCCGGCGGACAGCGCCTCCACGTCCCGGTAGATCGTGCGCACCGACACCTCCAGGCGCTCGGCGAGTTCGCGCGCGGGCACCCGGCCACGGGTCTGCAGGAGCAGCAGGATCGAGAGGAGTCGGTCGGACTTCACCGCCCCAGGATCACGCCCACGCCGAGCCACCCGCAAATGCTGACGGAAACTGTCAGGTTATGGGACGAGACTCCAGCCCATGAAGACGGACATGAACGCCACCGACCCCCGCCCCGCCTACACCCGCGCGACCGAGCAGGCCGCCGCCCTCATCCGGACCGTGCGCGCCGAACAGCTCGCCGGTCCGACCCCCTGTGCCGAGTTCGACGTGCGGACGCTGCTGAGCCACATCGTCGGCGGCACCCTCCGGATCGCGGTCGTGGGCGAGGGCGGCGACGGGCTCGCCGTACGGCCGTTCGCCGACGGGGTGCCGGACGACGGCTGGGCGCAGGCCTACGACGAGGTCAGGACGCGGGTGCTCAAGGCCTGGGAGCGGGACGAGCGGATGACGGAGCCGGTCCGGGTCCCGTGGGGCGAGGTGCCCGGCCACGCGGCTCTGTCGGGCTACACGATGGAGATCGTGACGCACACCTGGGATCTGAGCGAGGCCCTGGGCCGCCCCCGCCGACTCGACCCGGAACTCGGCGAGTTCGCGCTCGCGGCCGCCCGCCGCACCCTGCCCGAGCCGCAGCGCGACGCGGACACGCCGTTCGCCTCGGCCCGGCCGGCCCCCGAAGGGGCCGACGGTTACGCAGAGTTGGCGGCGTGGCTGGGGCGGGAGCCGTTCAGCCGAGCCTGACCCGCGCCAACTGCCGTGACTGCGCGACCAGTCGGTCCGCGCTGTCCCAGACCTCGGCGTCCTCCTCCAGGAAGCCGCCCGCGAGGTTGCGGGTGGTGATGGAGACGCGGAGGGGGCCGGGGGCCGGACGGCAGCGGACGTGGACGGTCAGTTCGACCGTGGGGACCCAGCCGCGCAGGCCGAGCTCGAAGGCGGTGGGCGGCAGGGCGTCCACGGCGAGCAGGAGGGCGAGCGGGTCGGGGTCGCGGCCGTCCTTCAGGCCGAACCAGGCCCGCATCTCGCCCTTGCCGGAGGGCTGTCCGAGCGCCCAGCCGACGGTGGACGGGTCCAGCTTGAGCATCAGCCGGTCGACGATGGCGGAGCTGCCGTCGACGGGCGCGGGTCCATCCGCGGGGCCGAAGCACTGGTCGAGGGGCGGCAGCGCCGGGGGCTTCGCCGTCGTGCGGACGTCGTCGGGGAGCGCGTCCAGGTCGCCGTAGGAGGCGAGGACGCGGATCCGCTCGACCTCGACGCCGTCCTCGTCGTACTGGAAGAGCGAGGCCTGGCCGGTGGACAGGGTGCGGCCGGTGCGGACGAGGTCCGTGCGGACGACCGCGGGGCCGGGCCGGGAGGCCGTGAGGTAGTGCGCCGAGATCGTGAACGGGTCGCGGTGCGGCAGGGCGTCCGCGAGCGCGCGGCCGAGGACGGCGAGGAGGTAGCCGCCGTTGACGGCGCTGATGATTGTCCAGCCGGCCGAGAGGTCGATGTCGTAGACACCGGGTGAGCGCCGGGTGAGCGCGGTGTCGCGGTCGAACTCGCTGTCGCCGATGGTGGGCCGCCGGGCTGCCGTGGTCGCTGCTTCTGGCATGGCCGAACGGTACAACAGGTCATTACTAAGCGGTAGCTTTCCATCATATCGCGAGACGCCGCGCGGTGAGGTTCCCTCGAGATTTTCTTGAGGTTCCCTTGAGAGTCCCGCCATTTCTTGGTAAGTGTCCGAACTCGTCCGTAACCTCGACGCCCGTTTTCCCCTCTGCAAGGACATGAGCCTCACCGGGACTCCGTTCCTCTACACCCTGATCGCGCTGTCCGTCGTCGCCGTCGCGCTGCCGCTGCTGGCGTGGTCGCGACTGCGCGGGCCGCGGGTCCTGCGCGCCGCGGCCCGGGTACTGATGCTGATGTTCGCGCAGGGCACGGCCGTCGCCCTGGTCTTCGTCGTGGTCAACAACTCCAACGGCCTGTACGACACCTGGGAGGATTTGCTGGGCACCGGCACCCATGTGCAGCAGGCCGCCGACCTGGGCGTCGACGGCACCGGCGGCATCGCCCTGGACCGGCTGCCCAAGGTCGCGCAGAAGTTCACCCAGGCCGAGGGGCCGGGCATGCGCGCGGCCGGCGGGGTGCGCGTCACCGACGTCCAGGGCCGCGTCTCCGGCGTGAACGCCGAGGTCTACGTCTGGCTGCCCCCGCAGTACAACGAGCCGGCCTACGCGCACCGCACCTTCCCCGTCGTGGAGCTGCTGCCGGGCTACCCGGGCTCCGCGAAGTCCTGGTACGGGACGCTGCACGTGCACGAGCAGTTGGCGCCGCTGATGCGCGCGGGCAAGGTCGCGCCGTTCATCCTGGTCGCGCCGCGCACCACGCTGCTGCCGGGCGTGGACACCGGCTGCGCCAACGTGCCGGGCACCGTCAACGCCGACACCTGGCTGAGCATCGACGTACCGAAGATGGTCAAGGACAACTTCCGGGTCCAGTCCGCGCCCAAGGGCTGGGCGGTCGCCGGGTACTCGTCGGGCGGGCACTGCGCGGCCAAGCTCGCCGTCGCCCACCCCGACCGCTACCGGGCGGCGGTGAGCCTGTCCGGGTACAGCGACCCGATGGTCGAGCGCAACTCCCTCGCCGCCCAGGACCCGGAGCTGCGCCGGGCGAACAACCCGTACCTGCTGCTGGGCAAGGCGGCCGTGCCGCCCCCGGTGGCGCTCTACCTCTCCGGTCAGCCGCACGACGGCTACGAGGCGGCCCTCGCCCTGCGGCGGGAGGCGAAGGCGCCGACGGCCGTGCACGTCGTCTACATCCCGAGCAGCGCGGGCGGCCACACCATGGCGCTGTGGCGGCCGCAGGTGGTCCCGGCGTTCCGCTGGCTGACGACGCAGCTCGACCAGCACGCCGTCGGCGGCGTCGGTGGTGGCGGGAAGGGGAAGGGGGCTACTCCTCACGCACCGTCGAACGACGGTTCCAAGCACGCGGCGCTCGCCAGTGGAAGCGCATCGCGAGCAACCGCAGAACGGAAGCGGTGACCGCGGCCACCCCGCTGGTCAGCGGGGTGAGCACGTCGTAGCGGATGCAGAGCACCACCATGGCGGCGCCGACGACCGCCGGGACCGCGTACAGATCGCGGTCCCAGCGCAGCAGCGAGGGCACCTCGTTGGCCAGCACGTCGCGCAGCACCCCGCCGCCGACGGCGGTCGCCATCCCCAGGGCGGCCGAGGCGGTGAGGCCGAGCCCGTGGGCGTACGCCTTCGTGGTCCCCGTGACGCAGAACAGGCCGAGGCCGGCCGCGTCGAAGACGTTCACGCCGGTCTGGATGCGCTCCACCTGCGGGTGGAGGAAGACGACCAGCAGGGCGGCGAGCAGCGGGGTGAGGAAGTACCCCAGGTCGGTGAAGGCGGCCGGGGGCACGGCCCCGATGACCAGGTCCCTGAACAGCCCTCCGCCCAGCGCGGTGACCTCGGCGAGCATGGCGATGCCGAACACGTCGAAGTTCTTGCGGACGGCCAGCAGCGCGCCGGAGATGGCGAACACGAAGATGCCGACGAGGTCGAGCGTGTGCTGGACGGAGGGGCTGAATATTTGCTGGAACACCCTTACATTGTCACCCAGCGGAAGGGGTGGACCTTACAAAGCCAGGCTGCACGGCCCTACAGGGACGGTTTCCCTGTGGTGAAGAGCCAGGTCTGGAAGAGGTCGTCGAGCTGCTGCCCGGAGATCCTCTCGGCGAGCCGGACGAAGTCGGCGGTGTCCGCGTTGCCGTAGCGGTGCAGCCTGGTCCAGGTGGGGAGCAGCTTGAAGAAGGCGGCGTCGCCGATGCGCTCGCGCAGTACCTGGAGGGTCATCGCGCCGCGCTGGTAGACGGCGGAGGCGAACATGGTGTCGCGCTGCGGGTCTCCGACGGCCGTCCGCCAGAAGGCGCTGTCGGCGGGGCGGGCGTTGTAGCCGGCCAGGAAGGATGCGTGCGCCGACCGGGTGCCCTGGTGCTCGGCCCACAGCCACTGGGCGTAGGTGGCGAAGCCCTCGTTGAGCCAGATGTCCTTCCAGTGCGCCACGGACACCGAGTCGCCGAACCACTGGTGGGCCAGCTCGTGCACGATCGTCGTCTCGTTGCGGACGGCCGAGTACACCGGCTTGGACTGCACCTCCAGCGAGAACCCGGCCTCCGGCATGTCGTCGACGATCGCGCCGGTCTCCTCGAAGGGGTACGGCCCGAAGACCTGCGACCAGTAGTCGGTGGCGGCGGCCGTCACGGCGTACACGTCGACGGTGTTGCTGTTCGCGAGCACCGGGTCGATGGCGACGTAGATCGGGGTGCCGCCGGGGGTCCGCCCCGTCCGCACGTCGAACTTCCCGATCGTGGCGGTCGCGAGATAGGTCGCCATCGGCTTCGACTCGCGCCAGTGGGTGTACGTCGAGCCGCCCTTGTCGTACGTCGAGACCAGCCGGCCGTTGGAGACTCCGGTCAGGCCCTTGGGCGCCTTGATCCGGATGTCGTAGGTGGCCTTGTCGGAGGGGTGGTCGCTGGACGGGAACCAGGTGGAGGCGGCGTTGGGCTCGCAGGCGACGAAGACGCCGTCGGCGGTCTTCATCCACCCGTAGTCGGAGCCGAAGACGATGGGGCCGCCCAGCGGTTCGGGGACGCCGCCGTAGGTGACGGCGACCTCGAAGGTCCGGCCCTTGCGCAGGACTCCGCGCGGGGTGATCCGGATCTCGTCGCCGTCGCGGGTGAACTGCGCGCGTCTGCCGTCCACTTCGACCCGGGTGACCTCCAGTTTCTGCAGGTCCAGATCGAAGGACGAGAGGTTCTGGGTTGCGCGGGCGGTGAGCGTCGTACGGCCGTCGAGACGGTCGGTGTCGGGGTTGTAGGCGAGGCTCAGGTCGTAGTGGCGGGCGTCGAAGCCGCCGTTGCCGAGCTGCGGGAAGTACGTGTCGCCGATGCCGTCCGCGCCGGGGGCGGGGGCGGAGGAGGCGGCGATGACGAGGAACGAGGCCGCCGCTGTCGCGAGGGCTCCTAAACGTGCCGAACGGGAGAGTGCCATGGGTCGTCCCTTCGAGCGTGTGCCGATCAATCGGACACGGACGACCCTGCGCTCTCCCGTTCGGGCATGTGCATGACTTTGCCAACTCGTCATGCGCTACTTGCCGGTTGACTCCTGGCTGTCGCTGCCGCTGTCGGTGTCGCTGTCACTGTCGGCCGACTCCGCGAGGATCTCGTCCGGGACCAGCTCCGCCGCCTCCTTCGCGGCGGTCAGCAGGACGGTGTCCTGCGGGGCCTGGTCCGCGAAGTTCTCCGGGTGGTGGCAGGCGACCTGCTGGCCGGGCCGCAGCTCCACGAGCACCGGCTCGGTCGTCTTGCAGATCTCCGTCGCCTTCCAGCACCGGGTGTGGAAGCGGCAGCCGCTCGGCGGGGAGATCGGCGAGGGCACGTCGCCCTTGAGCAGGATCCGGTCGCTCTTGGCGTTCCTGCGCCGCGGGTCCGGGATCGGCACCGCCGACATGAGCGCCTTGGTGTACGGGTGCATCGGCGACTTGTAGAGCAGGTCCCGGTCGGCCAGCTCCACGATCTTGCCGAGGTACATCACCGCGATGCGGTCCGAGACGTGCCGGACCACCGAGAGGTCGTGCGCGATGATCACGTACGTCAGGCCCAGCTCCCGCTGGAGGTCGTCCAGCAGGTTGACGACCTGGGCCTGGATCGACACGTCCAGCGCCGAGACCGGCTCGTCGGCCACGACCAGCTTCGGGTTCAGGGCGAGCGCGCGGGCGATGCCGATGCGCTGGCGCTGACCGCCGGAGAACTCGTGCGGGTAGCGGTTGTAGTGCTCGGGGTTGAGGCCCACGACCGACAGCAGCCGCTGCACTTCCTTCTTGATGCCGCCCTCGGGCTCGACGCCCTGGAGCTTGAAGGGAGCGCCGATGATCGTGCCGATGGTGTGGCGCGGGTTCAGCGACGAGTACGGGTCCTGGAAGATCATCTGCACGTCGCGGCGCAGCGGACGCATGCCGCTGACCCCGAGGTGCGTGATGTCCTTGCCCTGGAACTCGATCTTGCCGGCCGTCGGCTCCAGCAGCCGGGTGATCAGCCGGCCCATGGTGGACTTGCCGCAGCCGGACTCGCCCACGACGCCGAGGGTTTCGCCGGAGCGGACCTCGAAGTCGATGCCGTCGACCGCGTGCACCGCCCCGGCCTGCCGCTGGAGCAGGCCCTTCTTGATCGGGAAGTGCTTCTGCAGCCCGGTGACCTTCAGCAGCACCTCGCCGGGGGCGGCGTCCTTGGTGAGGGTCGCGCCCTGCTCCGTCGGAGCGTCGGCCTGCGCGGGAATCGTCACCGCTTTCTCGTCGTCACTCACAGCTTCGGCGCAATCTCTTCGGTCCAGATCCGCTCCCGCTGCTCCGTGCCCAGGTGGCAGGCGGCCCAGTGCCGGCTGCCGACCTCGGCCAGCTCGGGCCGGACGGTGCGGGTCACGTTGTCCTTCGGGAGGTCCGCGTACGGGCAGCGCGGGTTGAAGGCGCAGCCGGACGGGATGTTGATCAGCGAGGGCGGGGAGCCCTTGACCGGGATCAGGCGCTCCTGCTGCTCGCGGTCCAGCCGCGGCATCGAGCCGAGCAGACCCCAGGTGTAGGGGTGCCGGGGCTCGTAGAACACCTTGTCGGCCGGACCCCGCTCGACGCAGCGCCCGCCGTACATCACCAGGATGTCGTCGGCGAGTTCGGCGACGACGCCCAGGTCGTGGGTGATGACGACGACCGCGGAGCCGAACTCCTTCTGCAGGTCCCGGATGAGGTCGAGGATCTGCGCCTGGACGGTCACGTCCAGGGCGGTCGTCGGCTCGTCCGCGATCAGCAGCTCGGGGTTGTTGACCAGCGACATCGCGATCATCGCGCGCTGGCGCATACCGCCGGAGAACTCGTGCGGGTAGCTGTCGGCGCGCTTGTCGGGCTGCGGGATGCCCACCCGGTCGAGCATCTCGACCGCACGGCGCTTGGCGGTCTTCTTGTCGACGTCGTGGTGGATCCGGTACGCCTCCACGATCTGCTGGCCGATCGTGTAGTACGGGTGCAGCGCCGACAGCGGGTCCTGGAAGATCATCGCCATCTGCCGGCCGCGCAGCTTGCGCACGTGGTCCGGGTCGGCGGACAGCAGCTCGGTGCCGTCCAGCCAGATCTCGCCGGAGATCTGCGCCTTGCGCTTGCCGTACTGGCCGGCGGTGTGCAGGCCCATGATGCCGAGCGAGGTCACCGACTTGCCGGAGCCGGACTCGCCCACGATGCCGAGGGTCTTGCCCTTCTCCAACTGGAAGCTGAGCCCGTCGACGGACTTGACCAGACCGTCGTCGGTGGGGAAGTGCACCTTGAGGTCGCGCACTTCGAGGAAGGAGGTCGGCGCGGGCGAGGCGGGGGTGGGCTCGCCCACGGCCGCTCCGCTCTTGCTGAGTTCGGTCACGAGAGCCTCACTCGGGGGTCGATCACGGCGTACAGGATGTCCACCACGAGGTTGGCGACGAGCACCGCCAGAGAAGTGATCAGGGTGACGCCCAGGATGATGGGCAGGTCCTGGTTCTTGATGGCGTTGAGCACCGCCTGGCCGAGACCGGGCAGGTTGAACGCCGTCTCGGTCAGGATCGCGCCGCCGATGAGGGCGCCGAGGTCCATGCCGAGCATGGTGAGCAGCGGAGTCATCGTGGAGCGCATGGCGTGCTTGCCGATGACGGTCCGCTCCTTGAGGCCCTTGGCGCGGGCGGTGCGGATGTAGTCCTCGCCGAGGATCTCCAGCATGGTGGCCCGGGTGATGCGGGCATACATGGCCGCGTACAGGAACGCGAGGGTGACCCAGGGCAGGATCATCCCGCCGAACCAGCCGCTGAAACTGTCCTCCAGGGGCACGAACTGACCGTCGAACAGGTCCAGTCCGTAGACGAAGACCGACAGGGCGAGCATGCCGGTGAAGTAGATCGGGAGGGAGACGCCCGAGAGCGCGATCACCATCGCGCCGCGGTCCCACAGGCTGCCCCGCTTGAGCGCGGAGAGCACACCCGCCGAGACACCGAGGATCAGCCACAGCACGGCGGCGCCGAGCGCGAGAGCCAGGGTCACCGGGAAGCGGTCGGTCAGCACCGGCCAGACGGCCTGCTCGCTGCGGAAGGAGTAGCCGAAGCACGGAGCGGCGCAGTGGATGGAGTCGCCGCCGCCCGTGTAGGTGCGCCCGGCGAAGATCCCCTTGAAGAACTCCCAGACCTGGGCGTAGATCGGGTCGCCCAGACCCAGCTTCTCCCGCACGCCCTCGACCGCGGCCGGGTCGGCCTGCTTGCCCACGAAGCTCAGGGCGATGTCGACGCCGGCCCACTTGGGGATGAGGAAGAAGATGCCGAAGACCACCATGACGATGACCACGAGCATCACTGCGGCGGCGAACAACCGCCTGATGAGATAAGCGAGCACAGCTCTCGGCCCGCCGCGGACCGCGGGCCACCGGAGGTCTTCCGATGGCCCGCGATCACGCCGCGCCGGCCTTCACCTGCCTTTCGTGCCGTTCGGCGGGTGTGCCGGGACTACTTCTTCGGGTTCTTCAGACCGAGGTTGACGAAGTCGTACTGACCGCTGTAACCGTCGGTGGTGTAGACGTTCGCCAGGTTGTCCGAGCGCCAGTTGAGGAACCGCTCGAAGACGAAGGGCAGGTAGTACGCGCCCTCCATCACCTTGTGGTTGATCTCCGTGGCGATCTTGGTCTTGCCGGCGTCGTCCAGCGTGGTGACGTACGAGTCGAACAGACCGTCGATGGCCTTGTCGTTGATGAGCGCGTAGTTGTTGTTGGCGCTCTCCGCGATGTACTTGCTGTTCCACAGCGGCAGACCGAAGCCCTGGACGGACGGGAAGTCCGGACCCCAGCCCATGATGATGATGCCGTAGCCCTTCTTCTTCACGTTCGAGGGGCTGCCGATGATGCCGGAGGTCTGCGAGCCGTCGTACTGGTCGATCTCGGCGCTGATGCCGATCTTCTTCAGCGACGCCTGGAGGGACTGGGCGGTGGCCACCTCGACCGGCTTGTTGTTCCGCACCGCGATGGTGGTCTTGAAGCCGTTCGGCTGACCGCAGGCCTTCAGGGCCTCCTTGGCCTTGGCCTCGTTGCCGCTCTTGTTGGCACCGGAGATCGCGTACGGGTCGTACTTCTGGCCCTCGGAACCCGGGACGGACGGCGGCAGCATGTTGGTGCCGATGTCGCCACCGGCGACCGGGCCGCCGCGGGCGGTCTGGAGCGACACGTGGTCGGCGCCGAGGATGACCGCCTTGCGGCACTCGATGTTGTTGAACGGCGCGACGCTCTGCGGGAAGACCGCGTAACGGATGTAGCCGGTGACCGGGTTGTCCAGGTTGGCCTTGTGCTCCTTCAGGGCGGTGGTGCGGCCCTGCGGCGACATGCCGGTCTGGTTCAGGTCGAGGTCCAGGTCACCGCTGAGCAGGCGCTGGTCGAGCTGGTTGGCGTCCGAGAAGAACTTGATGGTGATCTCGTCCGGGTAGGCCTTGCGGACCGGGTCCGAGGCCTGCTTCCAGGAGGTGTTGCGGACCAGCTTGAGGTCCTTGCCCGGGCTGTAGGACGCGAACTTGTACGGGCCCGAGGAGAACGGCTTCAGGCCGTACTTGGCCTTGGTGTCCATGTCCTGGCGGACCGGCGAGGCCGAGACCAGGGCCAGCATCTCCTCGAAGTCCGAGTTGGCCTGCGGCAGCTTGAAGACGATCGTCTTGTCGTCCGGCGTCTCGATCGCCTTCAGACCCAGCTTGTCCGCGGACGTGTCCTTGTACGGGCCCTTGTACTCGCCCTTGGGGTCCAGCACGTCCTTCAGGTACGTCGGGCCGCCGGACACCACGTCCTGCGCCCACACGCGCTCGATGCCGTACTTCACGTCCTTGGACGTGATCGGCTTGCCGTCCTCCCACGTGGAGCCGTCACGCAGGGTGTACGTGTAGGTCTTGCCGTCGTCCGTGACCTTGGCGGTCGAGGTGGCGAGGTCCGGAGTGATCTCGGCGCCCGCCGCACCCGGCTCGGCCTTGTTCGTGACGAGCTGGCGGCTGTAGTAGCGCGCGAAGTTCCACATCATGCCGTAGTAGCCACGCGTGGTGTCCCACGAGTCGGCGTCCTGCGCGGCACCGAACTTCAGTGTGCCGCCCTTCTTGGCCAGCGAAGCCTGAGCGACCTTGTTGTTCGCGGCGTCGAAGCCGGCGGCGCCGGTGCTCGAGCCCTTGTCGTCGTCTCCGCCACCGCCGCACGCCGCCGTGGTCAGCAGCGCGGCGACCGCGGCGGCAGCGGCAAATGCCTGCTTCCGCCGCCCTGAGGTGCGTTGGGTAGTCACGATCTCGGATCCTCCGGATAGATGAGAGACCCCGTGTGAAGGCCACGGGACGGTTGGGGTGCTGGGGTGCTGGGGTGCCGTGATGCGGCGGTCGTTCGTCGGCGGTTCAGCGGTCAGCGGGACGCCTTCGGGTCCAGCGCGTCCCGGACGCCGTCGCCGAAGAGGTTGAAGGCCAGCACGGTGATGAAGATCGCCACACCCGGGACCACCATGTACATGGGGTCCGACTCGTAGTAGTCGATCGCGCTCGAGAGCATCTGTCCCCACGAGGCGGTGGGCGGCTTGACGCCGACGCCCAGGAAGCTCAGCGCCGCCTCGGTGAGGATGTTGGTGGGGATCATCATCGTCGTGTACACGACGATCGGGGCGACGAGGTTGGGCAGCAGTTCCTTGAACAGGATGTACAGCCGTCCCGCGCCCAGCGACCGGGCGGCCTCGACGTACTCGCGCTCACGCAGCGAGAGCGTCTGGCCGCGCACCACGCGTCCGATGTAGGGCCAGCCGAAGAAGCCGATGACCAGGATCATCACGAAGACACGCACGCTGGAGCCGGTGAGGCCCAGCATGTCGCTCGGCATGACGGAGACCAGCGCGATGATGAACAGGAGCTGCGGGAAGGCCAGCAGACCGTCCATCACCCGGCTGATCAGGGAGTCGACCCAGCCGCCGAAGAAGCCGGCGAGGATGCCCAGCACCGTTCCGAGGATCACGGCGACCACTGCGGACAGGAAGCCGACCAGCAGGGAGATCCGGGCGCCGTAGAGGATGCGGGCGAAGATGTCACGGCCGTTGATCGGCTCGACGCCGAGCAGATGCTCGCCGCTGACACCGCCCAACGAGCCCGTGGGTGTACCGAAGAGCGGGTCGATGAGGTTCTCGTGGTACTCGTTCGGGTCCTGCCCGAGCAGCCCGGTGATGACCGGCGCGAACAGCGCGATCACGACGAGGAAGAGCACCACGACGCCGCCCGTGAGGGCCAGCTTGTCCCGCTTGAGGCGCTCCCAGGCGATCCGGCCCAGGGAACGACCCTGTACGGCCTTGGCGTCGCCGGCTGCTACCGCCGCTTCCTCGGCCGCGCTCGGGGCCGCTTCCGCGGTCGGCTCGTGCAATGGTGCCGTCATCTGGCAGGGACCCCTCTCAACCGGCGGTAGCCGGCCCGCACTTGCCGCTGTAGCGGCGTGATCAGTCCGTAATACGCAGGGGAGAAGCCCCCCTGGTGCGGGAGTCTTCAACGCTTTGGCGATCTGTTGCCAGACTTGGCCGTGAATGGATGCGTAAACGTGATGCGGGTAGAAGGATTCCGTTATCCGGACGCCTGGTAACGCCCCTCGGACGCGAATGAATCGGGTCGGACCGGACAGAAACGGGATCAATCGCCGCCATCTACGCGCGAAGACATCTGAAACCTACTTCACGGTAGGAAACCAGAGAATCGGGAGGCGCGGGAGCGGCGGAAGGAGTGGGCGCGGCGAGAGGGGCGGGAGCGGTGGGTGAGGCCGCGGACGTCAGTAGCGTGCGCTGGGCGGGTAGCCGTAGCCGCCTGCGGGAGCCCCCTGGGCCTGTGCCGGGGCGTGGGCGTGGGCCTCGCGGTCGTAGAAGGGGCGGGCGTTGGCGCGCATCCACATCACGACCGGGTCGTACTCGTCGGTCATGGCGACCGTCGACACCGGCAGCCCGTCCGGCACCGCGCCGATCGACTGCTGCATCATCGCCCGTACGGCGTCCACGGCCGAGGGCGAGGAGTCGTACACGTCGAGCCCGAGGGCCAGGTAGGGCGCGCCCAGCGCGGGCTGAACCCAGGCGCGGCGCAGCGCGCGGACCGCCGGGGTGCGGTGGGCGTTCTGCGCGAGCAGGGCGTAGAACTGCGGGATCTCGATGCCGGGCTCGGACAGCCGCAGCGGGCCCGCGGGCTGGCGTTCCAGACCGGTGGCGATACGGCGCAGGTCCAGCCAGGGGATGCCGACGCCGCCGCCGGGGGCATGCGGGTTCAGCCAGAGGCCGTAGTGGTCGGGGTAGAGGGTGCGGGCCACGTCGACTCCGTCGACCACCTCGTACGAGCGGTTCCAGCCACTCGCGCTGAGCTCCTGGGCGGAGGTCACGCAGGGCGCGTAGCCGTGGCCGTCGACCTCCATGTTCCCGTACTGGGCGTCCGGGGAGCCGGCCTGGCCGTGCCACAGGAGCATCCAGAGCCGGCCGGAGACGGGGGTCGCGAGCGCGCGCAGCAGCGCCTCGTAGGCGTCGTAGCGCCCGGGCGTGACCTGGCGCAGCATGTGCTCGACCGAGCCGGTCGCGGCAGTGCCAGCGCTCACTTTTTATCGCCCCTTCGGGAAGTTGCCCTGCGTTGGAGTCCACCTTAAGCGCCCAAGGGCTCGGGGCTTGTGGTGCGTTGGCGGGTGCGGGTCGGTTGTGCCTTGTCGCGCCCCGCGGCGGAGCCGCAAAAGGACACAGCCCCGCGCCCCTGAGGATGCTGCCCCTGGCGGAGTTTGCTAGTAGCCGTTCGTGTAGAAGGGGCGGACCCTGTCCCTCATCCATTCGCCCACCGGGTCCTGGGTGACGTCCAGGAGGAGCAGGTTGACCGGCCAGGGGGGTGGGGTCCGGTTCAGGGCCCTGCCCAGGGCCTCCAGGGGGATCGCGCGCAGGTCGCCCTCCCACTGGTGGGAGAGTTCGACGCCGACGAACATCACCGGGTCCGCCGTCTCGATCGCGGCGAGGCAGCGGCGGGCCGTGCGGACCACGCCCGTGGCCTCGAACTCGGCCGAGGCCGCGGCCAGGAAGTCCACCGGGTCGTCCTGCCAGTCGGGCTCGTAGAGGCGGACCCGGCCGCCGCTCGAGGGGCCGTCCAGCAGGGTGCGGCCAGCCCGGCACAGCTCGGCCACGGCGGGCGGCGGCAGCGGGATGCCGACCGTGCCCTCGGGGTTCACCAGGATCCCCACCTGCGGGGGCAGCCCACGGGCGAACTCCACGGCCGGTGCGATCGTGAACGACATGTGCGAGCCGGCGACCTGGCGGAACTGCTCCTCGGAGCTGAAGACCGGCACGTAGACCTGGCCGTCGAGCTCCAGCGTGGGCAGGTCGAGGGGGCCGCTGTGCGGGCCGCCGCCGCCCGGGAGCGGCACCCAGACGAAGCTGCGGCCGAGCACCTCGACGATCCGGCCGCCGGCTCCGGGCACGCCGAGGGAGACGGAGAGCACCTCCTCCAGCTCGTTGCCGGGCCATCCGCCGTGCGAATGGGGGTGCGCCTGCGCCGGGAAGTCCGCGGAGAAGTCCGCCGGGAAGTCCGCCGGGGGGAAGTCCATCTGCCTACCGCCTGCTAAGAACTGCTCACTTCACTCTGCTGTGGCTGAAGGCTAGCGGGTGCCGGGGACAGTCCCCGAGCCTGCGGGCCCTCAGCCCGTGAAACCGATCCGGCGCAGTGTGTCGGCCGCGGCGCGGTCGAGCAGGACCGCCGAGCCGCAGCCCTCGGGCAGCCGGCCCTTCTCCACCGAGCGCAGCAGCCGGGAGGCGGCGTGGCGGTGGCGCAGGAACGCGTACCGGGAGACGCCCCGGCCGCGCTCGCGCTGGCCCTCCAGGGCGGTGTCGGCGCCGACGTCGAGCAGGAGCAGGTGGAGGGTGCCGCCGCGGCGGCGGGCCTCGCGGGCCAGCCAGTCGCGCACCCAGGTCTGCGTACCGCAGTCGTGCACGACGACGCCCTCGCCGCCGCGCAGGGCGCGGTGCAGTCCGGCGTAGTGGGCGAGGCGGACGAGGGGGCGGTAGAGGGCGTAGGGCAGGAAGCGCGGCGCGCGGGCGTCCCAGCGGTCGCGGGTGTCCTGGGAGTCGATGCGGACGCCGTTGACGGCCCGCTTCATGAGCGTGGACTTGCCGCTGCCGGGCAGGCCGGTGACCACGACCAGATCACGGGGGCCGAAGAGCAGGCCGTGCGGGCTGCGGCCGGCCCGCTCCCGCAGGTCGCGGACGACGGGCTCGGGCTGCGCGCCGCACGCCTCCCGGATCGGGGCACCGGGCTGCGCGGGCAGCGCCAGTCCCGAGCCGGTCGCGAATGCGGTGGTCCTCGCCGTGGTCGTCCTGTTCACCGTGATCGTCCTCCCCTGGGGTCAGGTAAGTCCTCATCCCCACCGAGCGTAAAGAGAAGGTAATGCGTCGCGCCTCGCGATTTCGTGCGCGTACCGACACAGGCCGGTTACAGATGCGGGCAGGCCGGTTACGGGTGGGGCGGGATGATTACGGATGGGGGCGGGCCGGTTACGGATCTGGCCTGCCGCGATCGGGGCGGCCCGTGCAATGATGGCCGCGCCAACTGCATACCGGCCGTTCGAATCCGCGCGGGAGAGTCCTCAGCATCAGCAGCTTCGCTTGGCTGCGCTGGGGCGCCGAAGGAGCAAGTCCCTCCCTTGAATCTCTCAGGTCCCCGTTACCGCGCGGGCGAGGCACATCTGAAAAGCGGGTCACCCTCCGGTGGCTCCACCCAAGGTGCAAGTCATGACCGACCCCGTCGCACGGGCTGTCATGACGAACCTCTCAGGTTCCGATGACAGATGGGGAGGAACGACCTCGCCGTCATGCCTTGGGAGACGACCGTCCGATGAGCAGTAACACCCCACTCCGTCACACCGCCCTCGATGCCCTGCATCGTGCGCTCGGCGCGACCATGACCGACTTCGCCGGCTGGGACATGCCCCTGCGCTACGGCTCCGAGCGCGACGAGCACAACGCCGTCCGCACGCGGGCCGGGCTCTTCGACCTCTCGCACATGGGCGAGATCACGGTGACCGGTCCGCAGGCGGCCGCCCTCCTGAACTTCGCGCTCGTCGGCAACCTGGCGGCCGTCGGAGTGGGCCGCGCCCGCTACACCATGATCTGCGACGGGGACGGCGGCATCCTCGACGACCTGATCGTGTACCGGCTCGCCGACGCGGAGTTCATGGTCGTCGCCAACGCCTCCAACGCGCAGGTCGTGCTGGACGCCCTGGTGGAGCGGTCCGCCGGCTTCGACGCCGAGGTGCGCGACGACCGTGACGCCTACGCCCTGATCGCCGTCCAGGGACCCGAGGCCCCGGGCATCCTGGCCTCGCTCACCGACGCCGACCTCGTCGGCCTGAAGTACTACGCCGGTCTGCCCGGAAGCGTCGCCGGTGTCCCCGCGCTCATCGCGCGCACCGGCTACACCGGCGAGGACGGCTTCGAACTGTTCGTGAAGCCGGAGCACGCCGTCGAGCTGTGGCAGGCGCTGACCGAGGCGGGCGAGGGCGTCGGTCTGGTCGCGTGCGGGCTGTCCTGCCGGGACACGCTGCGCCTGGAGGCGGGCATGCCGCTGTACGGGCACGAGCTGAGCACCTCCCTCACCCCCTTCGACGCCGGGCTCGGCCGGGTGGTGAAGTTCGAGAAGGAGGGCGACTTCGTGGGACGCGAGGCGCTCACCGCGGCGGCCTCCCGGGCCGAGGAGAAGCCCCCGCGCGTCCTCGTCGGCCTGGTCGCCGAGGGCCGTCGCGTCCCGCGCGCGGGGTACGAGGTCGTCGCGGGCGGCGCGGTGATCGGCGAGATCACCTCCGGCGCCCCCTCCCCCACCCTCGGCAAGCCGATCGCGATGGCGTACGTCGACGCGGCCCACGCCGCGCCGGGAACCCCGGGCGTCGGTGTGGACATCCGGGGCGCCCACGAGCCGTACGAGGTCGTGGCACTGCCCTTCTACAAGCGCCGGAAGTAGACCCGGAAGTAGACACTGGAGCCGGAGTCACGGCCCGGAGTCACGGCCAGAAGTGGACACTGGTCCGGAGTCACGGTCCGGAGTCACGGACCGAAGTCGCGTCCCCCGTGCGTGACCCTGCGCACGTTCGCGCTGCTCACGCACGGTTCCAGCAGACCCCCATTCATCAGCACTCCCCCGCGTACAGGAGAATTCAGGCCATGAGCAATCCCCAGCAGCTGCGCTACAGCAAGGAGCACGAGTGGCTGTCGGGCGCCGAGGACGGCGTCTCGACGGTCGGCATCACGGAGCACGCGGCCAACGCGCTCGGCGACGTGGTGTTCGTCCAGCTCCCGGAGGTCGGTGTCACGGTGACCGCGGGTGAGTCCTGCGGCGAGCTGGAGTCGACCAAGTCGGTCAGCGAGCTGTACTCGCCGGTCGACGGCGAGATCGTCGAGGTCAACCAGGACGTCGCCGACGACCCGTCGCTGGTGAACTCCGCCCCCTTCGAGGGCGGGTGGCTGTTCAAGGTACGGGTCGCGGGCGAGCAGCAGGAGCTGCTGTCCGCCGACGAGTACACCGCCTACACCGCCGGCTGAGGAGTCGTAGACGCATGTCCGAGCCCATCTCTGAGCCCGTCTCTGAGCTCACGTCCGTCCTGAACACGCCCCTGCACGAGCTCGACCCGGAGATCGCCGCCGCGCTCGACGCCGAGCTGAACCGCCAGCAGTCCACGCTCGAGATGATCGCGTCGGAGAACTTCGCTCCGCTCGCGGTCATGGAGGCGCAGGGCTCGGTCCTGACCAACAAGTACGCCGAGGGCTACCCCGGCCGCCGTTACTACGGCGGCTGCGAGCACGTCGACGTGGCCGAGCAGATCGCGATCGACCGGATCAAGGAGCTGTTCGGCGCCGAGTACGCCAACGTGCAGCCGCACTCGGGGGCCTCCGCCAACCAGGCCGCGCTGTTCGCCCTGGCCCAGCCCGGCGACACCATCCTCGGCCTGGACCTGGCGCACGGCGGCCACCTGACCCACGGGATGCGGCTGAACTTCTCCGGCAAGCAGTTCAACGTGGTCGCGTACCACGTGGACGACGCCGGTCTGGTCGACATGGCCGAGGTCGAGCGGCTCGCCAAGGAGAACCGCCCCAAGGTGATCATCGCGGGCTGGTCGGCGTACCCGCGTCAGCTGGACTTCGCCGAGTTCCGCCGGATCGCGGACGAGGTCGGCGCCTACCTGTGGGTCGACATGGCGCACTTCGCGGGCCTGGTCGCGGCGGGGCTGCACCCGAACCCCGTCGAGTACGCGGACGTCGTGACGTCCACCACCCACAAGACGCTGGGCGGCCCGCGCGGCGGCATCATCCTGGCCAGGAAGGACTTCGCGAAGAAGCTGAACTCGTCCGTCTTCCCGGGCTTCCAGGGCGGTCCCCTGGAGCACGTGATCGCGGCGAAGGCGGTCTCCTTCAAGGTGGCGGCCTCGGAGGAGTTCAGGGAGCGCCAGCGGCGCACGGTGGACGGCGCGCGGATCCTCGCCGAGCGGCTGACGGCGACGGACGCCCGTGAGGCCGGCGTGAACGTCCTGTCGGGCGGCACGGACGTGCACCTGATCCTCGTCGACCTGCGCGAGTCCGAGCTGGACGGGCAGCAGGCCGAGGACCGGCTGCACTCGGTCGGCATCACGGTCAACCGCAACGCGGTCCCGAACGACCCGCGGCCGCCGATGGTGACGTCCGGGCTGCGGATCGGTACGCCGGCCCTCGCGACCCGCGGCTTCACGGCCGAGGACTTCGCGGAGGTCGCGGACGTGATCGCGACGGCGCTCAAGCCGTCGTACGACGCGTCGCGCGACGCGGACGGCCTGAAGGCGCGGGTCGTCGCACTGGCGGACAAGCATCCGCTGTACCCGGGCCTGAGCAAGTAGTCAGCGGTCCGCATAGGTCACGTAGTTCACATAGTTCACGTAGTTCCTTTTTGTGGGGCGCCCCGCACACTCGTGGATGAGCGGGAACGGGGCGCCCCTCCCCCTGCACCACCCTGTATTGAGGAGTCACCGTGGCCATCTCGGTCTTCGACCTGTTCTCGATCGGCATCGGCCCGTCCAGCTCCCACACGGTCGGCCCGATGCGCGCGGCCCGCATGTTCGCGCGGCGACTGCGCGGCGACGGCCTGCTGGACTCCGTCGCGTCGGCCCGCGGCGAGCTGTACGGCTCGCTCGGCGCCACCGGTCACGGTCACGGCACTCCGAAGGCGGTCCTGCTCGGCCTGGAGGGCGCTTCGCCGCGGACGGTGGACGTGGAGGGCGCGGACGCCAGGGTCGAACAGATCAAGGCCGCCGGCCGGCTGAACCTCCTGGGCGAGCGGGAGATCCCGTTCTCCTTCGACGACGACCTGATCCTGCACCGCCGCAAGGCCCTGCCCTACCACGCGAACGGCATGACGCTGTGGGCGTACGACGCGCAGGGCACGGAGCTCCTCGCCAAGACGTACTACTCGGTCGGCGGCGGCTTCGTCGTGGACGAGGACGCGGTCGGCGCGGACCGCATCAAGCTCGACGACACGGTCCTGAAGTACCCCTTCCGCACGGGCGACGAACTGCTGCGCCTGACGAAGGAGACGGGCCTGTCGATCTCCTCCCTGATGCTGGAGAACGAGCGCGCCTGGCGCACGGAGGAGGAGATCCGGGTAGGCCTGCTGGAGATCTGGCGGGTGATGCAGGCCTGCGTGTCCCGGGGCATGTCCCGCGAGGGCATCCTGCCGGGCGGCCTGCGCGTCCGGCGTCGCGCGGCGATGACGGCCCGTCAACTCCGGGCGGAGGGCGACCCGTTGGCCCACTCCATGGAGTGGATCACGCTGTACGCGATGGCGGTGAACGAGGAGAACGCGGCCGGCGGCCGGGTCGTCACCGCCCCCACGAACGGCGCGGCCGGCATCATCCCGGCGGTCCTGCACTACTACATGAACTTCGTGCCGGGCGCCGACGAGGACGGCGTCGTCCGCTTCCTCCTCGCCGCCGGCGCGATCGGCATGCTCTTCAAGGAGAACGCCTCCATCTCCGGCGCCGAGGTCGGCTGCCAGGGCGAGGTCGGCTCCGCCTGCTCGATGGCGGCGGGAGCACTGGCGGAGGTCCTGGGCGGCAGCCCGGAGCAGGTCGAGAACGCCGCCGAGATCGGCATGGAACACAACCTCGGCCTGACCTGCGACCCGGTCGGCGGCCTGGTCCAGATCCCCTGCATCGAACGCAACGGCATGGCCGCGGTGAAGGCGGTCACGGCGGCGAAGATGGCCATGCGCGGCGACGGCTCCCACAAGGTGTCCCTGGACAAGGTCATCAAGACGATGAAGGAAACGGGCGCGGACATGAGCGTCAAGTACAAGGAGACGGCGCGGGGCGGGCTGGCGGTCAACATCATCGAGTGCTGAGGGGATGGGCCCTGACCAGCGCGTTCGCAACTTTCGGCGCTGTCGGGGCCTTTCCTGCTTACGCGGCGGAAAGTCCCCGGAAAGTCCCTGTGACAGGCTTGAAAGTCCCCGAAAAGTCCCCAGGAAATCCCACGAGCTGGGCGCTTGACCTGGGGGTTCGTGGCACCCTCGATCACGGTTCCGATCCGCTCTGACCGCCGACCGTCGCGAGGATGTATCAAATCGATCCCCTGAGCCCGTTTGAGGGGTATTTCGATACATGAGTGCTGCGCAAAATTCGCGCCTGGAGCAGCGGCTGACCGGCCTCTCCCCTACATTCACGACGGCGCAGGCACGTCAGGCCCTGCTCTCCCCCCGCGATCTGGCGTACTTGGTCACGGAAGGCGAGATAGACGAACTCTCCCGCGGGGTCTACCGGCGGGCAGACGCCGCGGAGACCGCGCACGCGGATCTGCTGGCCGTGTGCGCACGGGCTCCGCGCGCCGTCGTGTGCGGTGAGTCCGCTCTGGCCCTGCACGAGCTGATCGACGACATCCCCGCAGCGGTACACATCGCCGTGCCGCGCGGTACACGCCGCCCGACGATTTCCTACCCGCCGACCGTGGTGGCGCAGTACGCCTCGAAGACCTTCGTCCTCGGCGTCGAACGGTTCGAAGCAGCCCCGGGAGAGACCGTCCCCGTGTACAACGCGGCCCGCAGTGTCGTCGACGCGATGCGCCACCGCAGCCGCATCGGCGAGACCCTCGCTCTGTCCGCACTCGGCCGCTACCTGCGCCGAGAGGGGCGCAGCGGAGTCAGCGAACTCCAGCACGTTGCACGCGAGTTGGGCACCCTTTCCATCATCCGCCCCGCCGTTGAGGCGGTGCTCGCCTGATGGCCAACCCCACACGCGACACCACCGCCGGCCGCGTCTGCAACGACCTGCGCAACCTGGCCCGCCGCACCAGCCGGTCCACGGACGAGATCATGGTCGAGTACGTCCTCGAACGGCTCCTCTATCGCATGGCGGTATCGCCCCTTGGCCGGGAGCACGTCGTACTCAAGGGCGGCCTGCTCCTCGCCCAGTTCGGCGCACGCCGGATGACCCGCGACATCGACATCCTCGGCCGCTCGTTCCCGGGCGACGAGCCGAGATCATCCGCAGGGTCGCCGGCGTCGCCGCCACCGGGATCGACGACGGAGTGACATTCGGCCCCACGACGCTCAAGACCGTCCCCACGGGTACCGGCCGTGCCTGGCAAGGTCGTACCCCGTGGTGCGGCTGAGGGACAGCGCACGTTTGGTGATCACCGAAGATCTGTACCCAGCGAGGCGATCTACCATCTGCCTCCAGTCAAGCCGTGGCGCCGCAGAATCACCCCACCCAATAACAAGAGTTTTGTTAATATGGCTCCATGCCCACCACCCCCGAGCCCGCTCCCGGCGAAGGTCCCGTCCGCCCGGTCTCCGTCTCCCTCCACGAAGGCACCATCGCGGCACTCAAGGCACGAACCGGCAAGCGCGGCATGTCCGCCTACGTCGAAGGCCTCATCCAGCGCCAACTGGAACGCGACCGGCTGCGCGAACTCATCGAGGACGCCGAAGCCGAGCACGGCCCGGTCGACCAGGCTGCGGTCGATGCCAAGCGAGCGCTCCTGCGCGGCGACGCGGCCGGCTCGGCGGACGCCGCGTGAGCGGCACCCTTGTCCTGGACTGCGAAGGCCTGTCCAAGCTCGTACGACGCACACCCGAACTCACCGAATGGCTCGCCGCCGCCGAAGCCGAGGACATCCGCGTCATCACCAGCTCCGTCACCCTCGTCGAAGCCCGCGACCCCAAGACCAACCAGGCCCGCTTCGACTACGCCGTCTCGCGCGTCAACATCGTCCCGCCCACCGAAGCCATCGCCCGCCACGCGAGCAAGCTGCTCGCCGCGGCTAGCCTGCATGGCCACAAGTACGCCCTCGACGCCATCGTGGCCGCCACCGCACTCGCCTCACCCGCTCCCGTGACCGTCCTGACGTCAGACCCCGAAGACATCCACGTGCTGTGTGGCCCCCACATCGGCGTGATCAAAGTCTGATTGTCTCCACCGCCCTTCCGCAAAAGGGGATCTGCGACACGACTTACGACCGCTTGCCATCAGGAAGGCGGCCAGATTGTGCAGCACGGTGGAGGTTGTCGGCTGCTCCAGCGTCCGCGTCTCGGCTCTCCGTCGCTTCGCGCCGGGGGCGAAGAGCCGTCGGGTGCTGTTGACAGAGTGACTCGGTGTCGGCTGCGGGTGGGGTGGGGGGCGTGGCAGCGTGCGCGCCATGAAGGCTGCGTACATAGAGGAGTTCGGGGCGGCGGACGGTATTCGGTTCGGTGAGCTTGCCCCGCCCGTCGGCGGGCCGACCGATGTGATGGTCGACGTCGTCGCCACGACGGTCAATCCGGTGGACACCTTCGTTCGTTCCGGGGCCTGGCGGACGCCGGTGACCTTTCCGTTCGTCGTCGGACGGGACGTGGTCGGCACGGTCGCCGCCATCGGTGCGGGCGTGAGCGGCTTCACCGTGGGGGACGTCGTGTGGTGCAACAGTCTCGGTCACGGCGGACGGCAGGGGGCGGCGGCGGAGCGGGTGGTGGTGCCGGTCGACCGGCTGTACCGCCTGCCGGACGGGGTGTCGCCGGTGGACGCGGCGCCCGTGCTGCATCCGGCGGCCACGGCGTATCTCGCGCTGTTCACCCGGGGCGCGTTGCGCGTCGGGGAGAGCGTCCTCGTCGTCGGGGCCGGCGGGAACGTGGGCGGCGCGGCCGTCGTCCTCGCCGCCGAGGCGGGCGCGCGGGTGCTGGCCACCGCCCGCGCCGACGACGAGAAGTACTGCCGGGGTCTCGGGGCGGAGGGGTTCGTCGACTATCACGCTCCCGAACTCGCCGACCGTTGCCGGGAGTTCGCGCCCCATGGGTTCAACGTGGTCGTCGACGCGGCCGGCTGGAACGACCTGGAGACCGTCGTCGGCCTGCTCGCCTTCCGTGGGCGGGTCGTGGTGCTCGCCGGTCTGCGGTCGCGTCCCGTGCTTCCCGTGGGTCCGCTGTATCTCAAGGACGGGTCCGTCACCGGGTTCGTCATCTCGCGCGCCACGACCGCCGAACTCGCGGACGCCGCACGCACCTTGAACCGGCTGCTGGCACGGGGGCGGCTGCGCTCCCGGGCCGTCGAGGAGGCCCCGCTGAGTGCCGCCGCCGAGGTGCACGCCCGTCTGGAGCGGGGTCAACTGCACGGCAGGCGCGTGGTCTTGCGGCCAGGTCTCGACGCCACCTGAAGTCTGTCTGTCTGTCTGTCTGTCTGTCTTCCTATTTCCCTGCCTGACTGCGTCCCTTCCGCCTCGCGCCGCACCCCCTGCTCCGCCATGCCCGAATCCACCCGGCCTCCCGCGCCCCACCCTGCCTGCGACTTGACGGACCCGTCCGGGTTCCGTTGACCGGGTTCCTTGCCACTGGCGACGCTTCCGGCCATGACGGATACCGAACTCGAGAACACCGCGTCCGAGAACGCCGCGTCCGATGACGGCCCCCTCGACACCCCCCTCTTCCAGGTCAGCGCCGAAGCGCACGTCGCCGCCTCGCCGGACGACGTGTACGCCACCGTCAGCGACCTGCCACGCAGTGGCGAGTGGAGCGTCGAGTGCACCGGCGGGCAGTGGATCTCCGGCACCCCGGCGACCGTGGGCGCGGTCTTCCGCGGGGAGAACCACCGGCCCGAGAACGTCGTCGCCTGGGCGCCCGTCGTGCGCGGCGAGTGGACCACCGAGTCCGAGATCGTCGAGGCCCAGCCGGGGCGCGTCATCCGCTGGGCGATCCGGGACCGCGCCGGGCGGCGGCAGGAGAGCGTCTGGTCGTTCGAGCTGCGGGCCGCCGACGACGGCTGTGTCCTCGTGCACCGCTTCTGGATGGGCGCGCCCACCGAAGGCATCCAGGGCATCACCGCCGGCATGGACCCGGCGCGGAGGCAGGCGTTTCTCAGTGACTGGACGGCCAAGCTCACGGCGGACATCGCGGCCACCGTCCAGCGGATCAAGCACGTCGTCGAGAAGAACTGACCGAGAAGAACTGAAGGCGGACAGATGCTGCTGCAGCGCATTGGGAACCATGGAATCCGGCTGGGGACGCTCTTCGAGCGTGCGGCGTCCCGGCATCCGGCGAACGTGCTGATCCTCGACCACGATCTCGACCTGGCCCCGGACCTGGGCCGCCGGGCCACCGTTGCGGAGCTGGCCGACCTGGTGGCCGACCTGGCCTCGCGGCTCTGGGAGGCGACGGTGAAGCCCGGCGACCGTGTCGTCGTCCACAAGTCCGACAGTTTCGACATCACGCTGCTCGCCTGCGCGATCAGCCGTATCGGCGCGGTGCCCGTCCTGCTCTCGCCCCAGCTCGACGGCGACACGGTGGCCGAGCTGATGCGCCGCGCGGACCGGCCGCACCTGGTCACCGACCAGGTCACGCTGGAGGGGTCGCTGCCCGAGTCGGTGTTCGACCTCGCCGAGAGCGTCCTGCTCACCTCCGGTCACCACGAACGCGCCGTGGAACTGGAGGACTTCGCCGGCGTCCGCCGGGTCGCCGCGGTGACCACGCCCGCCGACCACCCGGCGCTGATCACCCACACCTCCGGGACGACCGGCGTCCCCAAGCTGGCGGTGCACACGGGCCGGACGCTACAGGCCCGTTACCGTCCGCAGCGGCTGGCGATCGAGCCGGTCGTCCGCAGGCGGGAACCCATCGCGATGCACGTCTCGTTCGTCCACTCGCGGCTGTTCACCGCCCTGGCCATCTCGCTGCTGAAGGGCTTCCCGATCCTCGTGCTGTCCGACTCGGACCCGGTGCGGGCGGGCGACCTCTTCGCGCGGATCCGGCCGGGCATCCTGGAAGCGCATCCCAACACCTTCATGCGCTGGGAGAGCCTGGCGGACGATCCGCGCGAACCGCTGGGCAACGTCAAGCTGTTCAGCAGTACGTTCGACGCCATCCATCCGCGCACCGTGCACCGGCTGCTGCACGCCTCACGCCGCCGGGCGCCGCTCTTCGGGCAGCTCTACGGACAGAGCGAGGTGGGTCCCACGGTGGTGCGCGCCTTCACCCGGCGGCACGCCCCGGAGGCGGACGGGCGCTGTGTGGGCCGGCCCTTCCCGGGCATGACCGACGTGCGGGTGGTCAGCCGCGACGGGCAGCCGCCGTCGGAGTCCAACCCGGGCTACATCGAGGTGCGCAGCGACGGACGCATCAAGACCTACCTGGGCGAGCAGGAGCGCTACGACCGGCAGCTCAGCGACGGCTGGTGGCGGATGGGCGACGTCGGCTACCGGACGAGGTGGGGGTGTCTGCACCTGCTCGACCGCGAGGTCGATCTCATCCCGGGGTTCGGCAGCACCCTCGCCGTCGAGGACGCCCTGTTCGCGAAGCTGGACGAACTCACCGAGGTGATCATCATCCCGGACGCGGGCGGCGCCGCCGTCCCCGTCGTGTGCACCAAGGACGACAAGCCGCTCGACCGGGATGCGTGGCGCGGCGCGGTGGCCGGGCTGCCGGCGATGGCGGAGCCGGTGCAGTGGCGTCTGACGGACCTGCCGCAGACCGCCACCACGAAGATCAAGCGACTCGAACTGGCGAAGCGGCTGACCGCGGCCGGTCCGGGCGAGTAGGGGGCGGCGGCATGGCGAAGACGGTCATCGTCGGGGGCGGCATCGGCGGTCTGGCGGCGGCCCTCGCCGTCACCCGCGCGGGACGCCGGGCCGGGAACAGTGCCGGACACCGGGCCGTGGTGCTGGAGCGGGCCGACGAGTTCGCGGAGATCGGCGCGGGCATCCAGCTCGCGCCGAACGGGCTGCACGCCCTCGACCGCCTCGGGCTCGGCGACGCCGTGCGCGCCCGCGCGGTGCACATCGACGAACTGCGGTTCATGGACGGCGTGACCGGCGCCCACGTGGCGAGCATGCCGCTCACCGGCGCCTACCGGAGCCGGTTCAGCAATCCGTACGTCGTCGTCCACCGCGGCGAACTGCACCGGCTGCTGCTGGACGCCTGCCGCCGGTCGCCGGCGGTCGAACTGCGGGCCGGCAGCCGGGCCACCGGCTACCGGCAGGACGGCTCCGGCGCGACCGTGCTCCTGGCCGACGGCGGTCAGGTCGCCGGGGACGCGGTGATCGGCGCCGACGGCATCCGCTCGGCGATCCGGCGGCAACTCGTCGGCGACGGCGCACCGCGCGTCGCGGGCATCACGGTGTACCGGACGGTCATCCCGATGGAGCGCGTCCCCGAGGAGCTGCGCTGGAACGCCGTGACCTGGTGGGCGGGGCCGGGCCGGCACTTCGTGCACTACGCGATCGCCGGCGGCCGGTATCTCAATCTCGCCCCGAGCGTCGAGAACGGGGTCACCGAGGCGTTCGCCGGGGTCGCCGTGGACCGGGACCGGGTGCGGCGCGCGTTCGCCGACCTGGACGGGACGGCGCGGCGGCTGCTGGCGCTGGGCGAGGACTGGCGGTCGTGGTCGCTGGTCGACCGGGACCCGGTGGACCGCTGGACCGACGGCCGGGTCACGCTGCTCGGCGACGCCGCCCACCCGATGCTGCACTACGCCGCCCAGGGCGCCTGCCAGGCCCTGGAGGACGCCGTCGTCCTGGGCGACCTGCTGGCCGACGGCCGCGACGGCGGTCTCGACGACGGCACGGACGCGATCCGCGACCGGATTCCCGATCAGATCCCCGACCGGATTCCTGACCTGTTCGAGAAGTACCACGCCGAACGGCACGACCGCACCGCCCGGATCACCCACGCCGCCCGGGCGAGCACCCGGCTGTGGCATCCGGCCGGAGCCGAAGCGAAAGCGAGGAACGAGATGTTGTCGGCCCTGTCCGGCACGGCCCTGCACGACCATGTGGCCTGGATGCACGGAGCCCGCGAGTTCGGCACCACCGGAGCCCGCCGATGAGCGCGACCATGAGCGAGGGGCACTTGGCGGTGTGCCTCGTGGGCGCGGGACCGCGCGGGCTGTGCCTGTTGGAGCGGCTGTGCGCCAACGAGCGGACGGCGCCGTCCCACGCGTCCGTCACCGTGCACGTCGTCGACCCGGCCCCGCCGGGCGCGGGCGCCGTCTGGCGCACCGACCAGTCCCGCCATCTGCTCACCAACACCGTGGCGTCCCAGATCACCGTGTTCACGGACGCGTCGACGCGCGCCGAGGGGCCGATCGAGCCCGGCCCCAGCCTGTACGAGTGGGCGGCCCGACTGGCCCGCCGTAAGGAGGAGACAGGCGTGGACGAGGGCGTGCTCGCCGAGGCCCGGGCGCTGGGGCCGGACTCGTACCCCACCCGCGCCCTCTACGGGCACTACCTGCGGGACTGTTTCCGGCAGGTGGTCGCGCGGGCCCCGGCGCACGTCGCCGTCACGGTGCACCGCTCGCGCGCCGTCGCGATGGCGGACACCCACGGCGTTCCCGGCGGGCCCCAGGGGGTCCGGCTGGCGGACGGGACCCGGATCCACGACCTGGACGCCGTCGTCCTGGCGCAGGGGCATCTCCCCGCGCAACTGACGCCCCGCCAGGAACGGACGGCCAGCCTGGCCCGTATCCACCACCTCACCTACGTCCCGCCGGCCAATCCCGCCGACGTGGACACGGGCCGCGTCGAGCCGGGCGAGCCGGTGCTGCTGCGCGGTCTGGGCCTGAACTTCTTCGACTACATGGCGTTGTTCACCGTCGGGCGGGGCGGTGTCTTCGACCGGGTCGGGGACCGGCTCGTGTACCGGCCCTCCGGGCGCGAGCCGCGACTGCACGCCAGTTCCCGGCGCGGGGTGCCGTACCACGCGCGCGGGGAGAACGAGAAGGGCGCCTTCGGCAGGCACACCCCGCGGCTGCTCACCCCCGAGGTGATCGCCGCGCTGCGCGACCGGTCCCGCGACGGTGAGCGGGTGCGGTTCCGGGCCGACGTGTGGCCGCTGGTCGCCGCGGAGGTGGAGGCCGTCTACTACGGCACGCTGCTGAGCTCGCGCGGGGCGGCGGGTGCGGTGGAGGGCAGTACGGCGGAGGCCGGTACGGCGGCGGCCCGGGCCGAGGAGTTCGTCGACCGCTATCTGTCCGCGTCCGCGTCGCCGCGCCAGCGGGCGGCGCTCCTGGACGACGACGGCCTCGGTATCGCGCCCGCCGACCGGTGGGACTGGGAACGCCTCGCCCGGCCCTGCCACGGGCGGACCTTCACCGACCGCGACGACTTCCGCGACTGGCTGCTCGGCTACCTGGCGCAGGACGTGCGGGCGGCGCGGGCGGGCAACGTCAGCGGCCCGCTCAAGGCGGCGCTGGACGTCCTGCGGGACCTGCGCAACGAGGTCCGACTGGTGGTCGACCACGGCGGTCTGGAGGGCGGTTCGCACCTCGACGAGCTGGAGGGCTGGTTCACCCCGCTCAACGCGTTCCTCTCCATCGGCCCCCCGGTGTCCCGGACCGAGGAGATGATCGCGCTGATCGAGGCGGGGGTCCTGGAGCTCACCGGCCCCGGCACCCAGATCCGCGTCGACACCGAACGCCCCGCGTTCGTCGCCCGGTCGACGGTCGTGCCCGGCCCGCCGATACGGTCCCGGCATCTGATCGAGGCCCGGCTGCCCCCGCCCGACCTGCGGCGCACCGCCGACCCGCTGCTGCGTCACCTGTTCCTCACCGAGCAGTGCCGCCCGTTCCACGTCGACGGGGAGTGCGGCGTCCGGCACGAGACGGGCGGCCTGTCCGTCACCGAGCGGCCCTGCCGGGTCGTCGACGGACAGGGCCGCCCGCACCCCCGCCGGTTCGCGTACGGCGTCCCGACCGAGTCGGTCCACTGGGTCACCGCCGCCGGAGTCCGCCCAGGCGTGGACTCGGTGACCCTGGGCGACGCCGACGCGATCGCCCGGGCGGTCCTCGCCCTGGCCCCGGCCAGGCGGGCACCCGCGCGGTCGGCCGTGGCCGACAGCGGCCGGTTCACGGGGGTGATCGTATGAACGACGTCCTCATCGACGCCGGGCTCCTCTCCCCCGTGCGCGCCGGGACGCCCGTCGAGGCGGCCGTATGCGACATGGCCTGGTTGCAGGCCATGTCGGACGCGGAAGCCGCGCTGGCCCGGGCGCAGGCCCGGCTCGGCGCGGTACCGGCCGGCGCGGCGGAGACGATCACCCGTGCCGCCCGCGCCGAGCGGCTCGACCTGCGGGCGCTCGCCCTCGCGGCGCGGGAGACCGCCAATCCGGTGGTGGGGCTGGTGGCGGCCTTCAGGGAAGCGGTGCGGGCGCTGGACCCGGTGGCCGCCGAGTACGTGCACCGGGGTTCCATCAGCTGACGCAGCGTCTGATCTCCGAGGACGAGCGGTCGGCGGGTGCCTGGCACGCGGAGTGGCAGCCGTTGCGCGAGTGCCTGCGGCTGACCGGCGGCGCCGCCCACACCGCCGTACAGCTCGCCGAGGGCTTGCGGGTGCGGCCGGAGCGGATGCGGGCGAACCTGGGGCTGACCGGGTCCAGGACCAGCGCCGAGCGGATCGTCTCCGTGCTGGCGCCCAAGTGGGGCGGCGAGGCGGCAAGGAAGCTGCTCGACGACGCGTCACGGGAGGCCGAGGAGACGGGACGTACGCTCCCCCAGGTCCTACGGGACGTACCCGAACTGGGCTTGGACGAAGCCGAGTTGACGGAACTGTGCGATCCGGCGGGTTACACCGGCGCCGCCGGGACGCTCGTCGACCGCGCATTGCGCGACCGCACCTGAAAAGAACGGAACACACGGCGGCGGCTGTGCGGTGGGCCGGAAAACCCACCGCACAGCCGCCGCCTCCATGTCGTCACGCCTCCATGTCGTCACCCTCTATGCCCTCACCCGCGCACGAGGCCCGTCAGCAGTTCGGCGAGGATGCGCACGCCGTCCCGGCTGAGCACCGACTCGGCGTGGAACTGCACGGACGCGAAGTGCGGTCCGCGCAGCGCGTGCACCTCACCGGTGTCCCGGTCCCGGCTGACCTCCACCGCGCCCACCCCCGCGCACTCGGCCTTGTCCTCGGACGAGCGCGCGGCGAACGTGTTGTAGAAGCCGACCGTCTCGCGCGCCCCGAAGAAGTCGATCTCCCGCCGCGTCCCCTGGTTGGGCACCTCCCGGCGCGCCACCTCGAACCCCAGCCGGGTGCACAGCACTTGGTGACTGAGGCACACCGCGAGGAACGGGCGGTCCTCGGCGAGCAGTTCGTCGACGACCGTCCGCAGCCGCGCGATCTTCGGATGCCCGGCGTCGCGGGGGTCGCCGGGGCCGGGACCGAGCACCACGAGATCGTGCTCGCGCAGCGCGGACGCGTACTCCTCGTCGAACCGGCACACCGTCACCGACAGTCCCAGCGCGCGGAGTTGGTGGTCGAGCATCGCGGTGAAGGTGTCCTCCGCGTCGACGACCAGCACCCGGGCCCCGGCCAGCGCCGGCACCACCGTGGCGCGCGTGTCCGGTCCGCCGAGCCAGAACTCGGCGACGGAGGCGTTGCGTTCTGCCAGCGCGGCGCGCACCTGCGGATGGTCGGCGAACCGCCCCGTCCGCGCGCCCTCCAGGGCGGCGAGCAGCCCGGCAGCCTTCGCCCGCGTCTCCGCCGCCTCGGCATCCGGGTCGGAGTGCCGTACGACGGTGGCGCCGACCCCTATGTCGACGCGGCCGTCCGGGTCGATCTCGGCGGTGCGGATGAGAATGCAGGAGTCCAGTGCGCGGGCGCCCTGTTCGTCCCTGCCGATCAGGGCGGCGACTCCGCTGTAGTAGCCGCGCCCCTCGGGCTCGTACCGCGCGATCACCCGGCAGGCGCTCTCCAGCGGGCTGCCGGTGACCGTGGGCGCGAGCAGCGTCTCCCGCAGGATCTCCCTCGGGTCGCGGGTGCTGCGTCCCTCGATGAGGTACTCGGTGTGCGCGAGCCGGGCCATCTCCTTCAGATACGGGCCGACCACCGTGCCCCCGGTGTCGCAGACCCGGGCCATCATCTTCAGTTCCTCGTCGAGGACCATGTACAGCTCGTCGGTCTCCTTGGGGTCGGCGAGGAACCCCAGCACCTGGGACAGGTCGGCGCCGGCGGCGGGATAGCGGTAGGTGCCGCTGATCGGGTTCATCACCACCGTCCCGCCGGACAGGCTCACATGCCGTTCCGGCGAGGCCCCGACGAAGGTGCGGCTGCCGGTGTGCACGACATGGGTCCAGTGCGCGCCGGACTCGGTCTCCACCAGGTTGCGGAAGAAGGACAGCGCGCCGGCCAGGGAGTAGTCGCCGATCCGCGCCCGGTACGAGCGTTTGATGACGAAGTTCGCGCCCTCGCCCATGCCGATCTCGTCCGCGATGACCTTCCGTACCGTCGCGGCGTACGTCTCGTCGTCGGGTGCGAAGTGCCCGTCGACCAGCCGGGTCGGCGTGCGGACGAGCCGGGGCAGGGCCTCGGCCAGGGGCAGCGTCTCCTGGGCGGTCACCTCCAGGGTGAGCAGCGGCGCGCCGTCGTCGACGCCGGCGTAGCCGCGCTCGCCGATCTGCCGGTAGGGCACCAGGGCCAGGACGTCGTGACGGGCCCGGCCGTCGGCGGGCGGCCCGGTCGGCCCGGTCGGCAGCGGGATCGACGCGAGCGTGGGCCGGCTGCGCACCTCGCCGACGAGCACCTCCAACCGCCCGCCGCCGCCCGCCCCGGGCCGGTGCAGCAGCGCGAAGGGCGGCGGATGCGGTGCCAGCACCCTGTCGAGCAGATCGGATGCCGGTGCGTCGGATGCCGGCGGATCGGACGTCAAGGGATCGGACGTCAAGGGATCGGACGTCAAGGGATCGGACGTCAGGGGATCGGACGTCAGGGGATCGGTTGTCACGCGACGAGCTCCTTGACCGTGCGGACGACGGCGCAGCAGCGCGCCGCGTAGTCGAGCGCCAGCCGGTGATCGGCGGCGGAGAAATCGGCGACGGCGTCGGCGGCGAGGAACGTCTCCAGGTCGTGGGTGAACGCGTCGACGGCGGTCATCAGTACGCCGACGTGCGCGTACACCCCGCAGATGATCAGCTGGTCGCGGCCGTGCGCGCGCATCCGCTCCAGCAGACCGGAGCGGAAGAAGGCGCTGTAGCGCCACTTGGTGAACATCCAGTCGTCGGGCGCCGGCGCCAGTTCCGCCGCGATCTCGCGGTCGGCGGCCGAACGCCGCATCCCCGGCCCCCAGAAGTCCCGCAGCAGACCGCGCTGCGCGTCGTCCATGGCGCCGGGCTGCGCCGTGTACGCGACGGGGATGCCGAGTTCGGCGCAGCGGGTGCGCAACAGTGCGGCGTTGGAGAGCAGTTGCTCCCGCTGGGGCTCCGGGAACGCCCGGAGGAAGTAGCCCTGCATGTCGTGCACCAGCAGCACCGCGCGCCGGGGATCGACCGTCCACGAGGGGACGGGCACGGGCAACTCGCCCGCGCGGGGCAGTTCGTAGGGTTCGATGGCAGGTATCCCGCTCATGTCTTCTCTCCGCCTGGTCCGATCGCGCGTCGTCATGGCGTGGCATGGCATGGCTACCCGCCGAGGGTGGCGCCGCCGTCCACCGTGAGGCTGTGCAGGGTGATGTGTCCGGCCTGGTCGGACAGCAGGAACGCGACGGCGTCGGCGATGTCCGTGGGGCTGGCCAGTTTGCCGAGGGGAATGCCGACCCGGTACTCGTCGGGGCGGCCCTCGAGGGTGGTGCGGCGTCCGCTCGCGTCGTGCCACATGGAGCTGAGCATCGGGGTGTCGGTGGACCCGGGGGCCACCACGTTGCACCGGATGCCGTGCCGGGCGACTTCCAGGCCCAGGCACTTGGTGAACATCGTCGCGGCGGCCTTCGAGGCGGCGTACGCGGCCATGTGGGTGCGTGCCGTGCCCGCCGCGTTCGAGGCGACGGTGACGATGGCGCCGCGACCGCGCGGCACCATCCGGTTGACCACCGCGCGCGACATGAGGAACACGCCCGTGGCGTTCACCGCGAAGGTGGCGTCCCAGTCCTGGTCGGTCAGGTGCCGTGCCTCGGCCAGGTGCAGCACCCCCGCCGCGTTGACGAGGTGGTCGACCGGCCCGAGCACCTCCTCGACCACGTCGACGACGTCGCCGGCCTCGGCACGGTCGGTGAGGTCGGCCGGAAACCCCTCGGCCCGCACACCGTCGGCGGTCAGCTTCTGCACGGTGCGCAGGACGCCGTCCGCGTCGCGGTCCACGACGGCCACCGTGGCCCCGCGTTCGCCGAGCGCGCGGGCCACCGCGGCCCCGATCCCGCCTGCCGCCCCGGTGACCAGGGCGATCTTGCCTTCCATCTGCGGTCCTCCTTCTACGAGCTTCTACGAGCTCCTGCAAGCTGTTACGGCTTACGACTTCTACGAGTTGGTCCGGTCCGCCCAGGCCGCGATCACGGACACGGCCTGGTCCGGGCGCAGCCGCGGATCGCACAGGCTGGTGTAGCGGTCGCCGACCCGGTCGGTGTCCGAGGGGCTCTGGGCGCATTCCGTGACGTCGTCCGGGGTGGTCTCCAGGTGCAGTCCGCCGGCGGTCCCGCGGGCCGACAGCACCCCGGCCCTGAAGTCCCGTGCCTCCCGGGCGATCCAGTCGAGGTAGCGGGTCTTGCGGCCGTCCGGGGTGGTGACCGTGTTGGCGTGCATCGGGTCGCAGAGCCAGATGACGGGATGCCCGGCCTCCCGCACCGCCGCCACGAGCGGCGGCAGCCGGTGGGCGACGAGCTGCGCCCCCATGCGGGCTATCAGCGTGAGCCGGCCGGGTTCGCGCGCCGGGTCGAGGCGTTCGCACAGGGCGAGCAGCTCTTCCGTGGTCATGCCCGGCCCCACCTTGCAGGCGACCGGATTGGCCACGGCGGCGAGCAACGCGACGTGAGCGCCGTCCAGTTGACGGGTGCGGTCGCCGATCCACGGCCAGTGCGTGCTGGTGAGGACCGGCGCCCCGGCGGGGTCCTCGCGCACGAGCGGCAGCTCGTAGTCGAGGACGAGGGCCTCGTGGCTGGTCCACACCGGTGGATCGATGCCGGGCTCCCCCGGCCCGCGGTGCCAGCCGAGATGGCGCATCACCGTGCGGGAGGCGCGGTAGCAGGCCAGCATGCGCCGCGGGTCCGGCCGTCTGGCCAGCGGGTCGGTGTCGGGACTGTTGACCATGTGGCCGCGGTAGACGGGGAGTTCGAGGTCGCCGACCCACTCCGTCGGTTTGGAACGGGGCTTGCCGAACTGGCCGGCCAGCCGCCCCACCCGGACCACCGGCCGGTGGCCGATCCCCTTCAGCGCGCCCGCGAGCACGTCCAACAGGCCTGCCTTGCGGGCGACATGGGGCCGGGTGCCCTCGGTGGGGTCCTCCGCGCAGTCGCCCGCCTGCACCACATGGGCGTCCCCGGCGGCGACGACGGCCAGCACCGAGCGCAGCGTGCGCACGGCGTCGGGGGTGACGAGCCCCGGGGCGGCCCGGAGTTGCCGCCGCACCCGCCGTACGCTCTCCGCGTCGTCCCAATCCGGCTGCTGCCGGGCGGGTTTCGAGCCGATGCCGCAGATATCGCTGATGTCGCCGACGTCGCCGATGTCACCGCTGTCGAGCACAGGGTTGTCCACTGAAGCCTCTCCCCTTGTGGATGGATCGGTCCGCCATGTCATCTCACGGTTGCCGTGAGGCACGGTTCGCGGTTGCCGTCAGGCATGGATCACGGTTCCTGTGCGGGAGCCGGCCCGACGGCCGGGGTGTCCGCCGACGGTCCGATCCTGTGGTTCCGATCCTGTGGCGGGGGCCGGAGCGCGACAACGCGCCACGGCTCACTTCGTCAGGTGCCGGACCGCGCCCGGTCCGCGCGCCCGTCCGTCCGCCCGTTCCACACCTGGCCCGGGCTGCTCAGTACGGCGATGGCGTGGGCGGCCGAGGCGAGGGTCATGTGGCGGTGCCAGCCGTCGAACGAACGGCCCACGTAGTCCTCGATGCCGACGTTCTTGGCGACTTCGCGGTAGTCGTCCCGCACCCGCTCCAACTGGGTGAACAGCGTGAGCAGGGAGGCTGGGTGAGGTTCCGTCAGATTGGTGAGCCACAGCTCGGGCTCGCTCGGCCGGTCGGTCCCGGCCAGCCCGATGAGGGCCAGCCGACGGCTGCCGCCGGCCCGGATTCTTCCGGTGAGCCCCAGGGGAAGTCGCACGGCCACGCTGGAGATCAGGCCCGTCCGTACGCGGCCGTAGCTGCCGAACTCGCGCCACTGGACGGGCTGTCTGATGCCGGCGGCCGCGCGGATGACGTCACCGGCCGGCATGGTCGCCGAGCCGCGGTGGCCGGTCAGCGCCGCGTCCGAGACGAGCAGCGCGACCGACGGGTCGACCCGGGCCAGCAGCGGGATGCCCTTGCGGCCCAGCCGGTCGACGAGCATCGGGAGGTTCAGGGCGCCGGCGTCCAGCACCACCGGCCGTACCGGCATCCCCCAGTCCGCCACCATGCCGACGCACAGCCGGACGGCCCGGTCGGACAGGGTCTCGGCCTCGGTGCTGTCGGGAATCGAGGCGCGGTCGCGCAGCGACCGGTCGTCGATCCAGGTCGGGGGCAGATGCAGCCCCCAGTCGACCGGGCTGCTCCGGCAGCCGGAGGCCGCCCAGACGCCGATCGCCTGCTGGGCGTTGAGCACGCGCCCCTCGGCCGGGACGAACCTGCGGTCCACGCCGACCGAGTGCTGCCCGGCCTTGCGGATGACCGTGTCCTGCACCACCCAGGCCTCGACCGGCAGGCGCGGCACCAGATAGCGGGCGAGGGCGTGCCGCACCGGCGCCCAGTCCCACGTCGACTCGCTGATGAAGTGGTGCAGGCTCTGGTCGGTCGCCCGGCCGCCGATCAGACTCGCGATGTTCCTGATCGACTTGCGCCCGGGAACCTCCAGGAGCCCCCGGACGTACTCGACGCCCTTCTTTCGCTGGTCGGCGCGCGGCAAGGAGGCGAAGAGCGAAGTCGATATCTCCCGCAGCAATTCATCCGGCGGAACATTCTCGCCGAATAATCGATCTGCGTTCTCCCCGTGCTTTCCCATCTTGGTCAGCGGAAACCCGGCTGCACTCAAATGTGACCCCCGAATAGCTGTCCCGCCAGGCTTGGAACATATTGCCTGCGGACGGTCAATACAACACGGGAGAACACTTTATCGACGGGTCAACCTTTGCACCACCACACAGAGTGCAGATCTGTCACCTACCCCGCCGAGGAGCGGAAACACACCGGTCGCCCCGTTGGTGAGCGCCATCATTGCACCCGGAAACTACGAAAAAGTGGACGTTACACCCAACAATCCACTTTACCTTATCTTTACATCGCCTTTACTTGGACTACGAGACGTAAACGGTCTCGCCCAGGTGTTCGCCGTGCGCGACCTCATGGACGAGGGCGTGCGCGATATCGGTCCGGGAGGTGAGCGGGCGCGACGCCGGGAGCGCGGTGATCCGGTAGTCGCTCACATCTCTCCCGGTGATGAGACGCCCGGGCCGCAGCAGCGTCCAGTCGAGCCCTGATTCCCGGACGATGTCCTCCATGCGCCGCACGTCCCGCTGGACGGCGCGACCGGACGCGAGGACCACCGGGCGGATCGCCCGCTGCCGCATGAGCCCGGCCCGGGACAGGTCGGCGGCGTCGAGGCCGGCGGATGCGACGCAGAGCAGCCGCCGCATCCCGTGGCCGATCATCGCCTTGACGATGTTGTAGGTGGCCTGGGAGCAGACGGTGACGGGCCGCACGGAGGGCGGCACACCGATCACCGAGACGACCGCCTCGTGGCCGCCCGTGACCCAGTCCACCGCGTCGGCGTCCATCACGTCCGCGGCGGCGGTCTGCACCCGGTGGTCGCAGAACGGGAAGTCGGCCGGCCGCCGGGTGATCGCGGTGACGGTGTGCCCCGCGCTCATGGCCATGGCCGTGACCAGCCGTCCCGTCGGACTGTTGGCGCCGAACACGACCAGCTTCATGCGTTCCTTCCTGGCGGACGGGGTCGGACGGACCGGACGGCCGGACCGGCGTGCGGCGGGGAGACGCACGTGAGGGGATGCAGCAACGATCAGAACCGCGATCGGAACCACGATCGGCTATGGAACAACGATCGGGCTCTCGTACGTTGTTCGAGTATGTCGATCAATGTACTACGCGGCGTTCTCCCACGTACGATGAGCCGGAAAGGTTGGTGGTATCAGCGTGGGAAAGTCACGGGGGAACGGTCGTACGGGCTCGGGTTCCGAGCAGAGCATCTGGCTGCGCCGCTCGCCCGCGCCGCGCCAGGAACCGCCGCTGACCAGGACGCGCATCATAGAGGCGGCGATCGCCCTGCTCGACGAGGAGGGCATGGAGCGGCTGACCATGCGCCGGCTGGCGGAGCGCCTCGGCGTCGGCGCCACGACGCTGTACTGGCACATCGACACCAAGGACGACGTGGTCGATCTGGCCACCGACGCCATCTTCGCCGGGGCCCCGCTCCCCGACCGCCACGACGGAAACTGGCAGGAGGACGTCGTGGCCCTCCTCTCCGGGTGCCGGGCCATGCTCCTGCGGCACCCCTGGTCCGCGGCGCTGCCACTGCGTCAACGGCCGTCGATCGGGCCGAACTTCCTCACGTGGCTGGAGTTCCTCCAGGCGACGCTGTCGCGCGCCGGATTCAAGGCGCAGCAGACCCAGGCCACCTGCTGGCTACTGTACAACCACGTCCTGGGCTCGGCGGCGAGCCAGTCCAACCTCCAGTGGTCGAAGGCCGAACGCGCGGCGGCACAGGAGCAGTTGCGCGAGCAGCAGGACCTGTATCCGACGCTCGTGGCGTACGAGTACATGCTCGACGAGGACTGGGAGGACAACTTCCGCCTCGGCGTGAAGCTCGTCCTCGACGGTCTGGCGGCGCAGCTCCCCGCCTCCGACTGAACAGCCCTTCGCGGCCCGGCGGTTGGGGCCCGGCAGCCCGGCGTCGGCCGGAGTCGTTCCGTCGGCGGCAGCTCATCTGACAGATCAGCGGGTCCTTGCTGGACCTCGGATCGAGCGCCGAGTGTCCTGATCCCATGCGGGTTCGCCGTACCCGGCGTCGCGGCCGTCACGGCCGACGCGGGCGGGTGGCCGGTACCAGGCAGGACGTCAGGACGACATTGGAGCAGACCATGATCACATGCGGTGCCGCCCAGGACGACGCACGGGGCATACTCGCGACCGGGTCGTACGTGCCCAGTCGGGTGATGACCAACAAGGACATCAGCGAGCTGGCCGGGACCTCCGAACTGGCGATCCTGCGCAAGACCGCGATCCGTGAACGGCGTTGGGCGAAGCCCGAGGAGGCCACCTCGGACCTCGCCGTCGCGGCCGCCCGGACGGCCCTGGAGCGGGCCGGGATCGGCGCCGCCGAGCTCGGTCTCATCATCGTGGCGACCTCCACCCCGGACTCCCCGCAGCCGGCGACGGCCTGTGTCGTCGCCGACGAGCTGGGCGCCGGGCACGGCACGGCCGCGTTCGACGTCAACTCGGTGTGCAGCGGCTTCACGTTCGCCCTGTCGATCGCCGAGCGCACGCTCGCCGACTCGACGGCCGACTACGCCCTGGTCATCGGCGCCGACGTGTACTCGCGCATCCTCTCGCCCATGGACCGGCGCACGATCGTGCTGTTCGGGGACGGCGCCGGTGCCGTCGTGCTCGGCCCGGGCGGCGGCCAGCGGCTGGTCTCCACCCGGCTGGCGAGCTTCGCCTCCGCGCGCGAGCTGATCGGGGTGCCCGGCGGCGGCAGCCGGATGCCGGCGACGCAGGAGACGCTGCGCGAGGGGATGCAGTACTTCTCGATGAACGGGCGGGGCGTCAGCGAGTTCGTCGAGACCCAAGTCGTCCCCGGCATAGAGGAGTTCCTCAAGGACAACGGGGTGAGCCAGGGCGACATCGCGCACTTCGTGCCGCATCAGGCCAACGGGCGGCTCCTGGAGAGCATGTCCGAACGGCTGGGCATCCCCGCCGAGCGGATGGCCACCACGGTCACCCGGTACGGCAACACCGGCGCGGCCTCGGTCCCCATCACCCTTGACCAGCTGGCCCGTTCGGGCGCGGTGGCCCCGGGCGACCTGACCCTGCTTGCGGCGTTCGGCGGCGGCATGTCCATGGGCCTGACGCTGCTGCGCGCCGGCTGACCCCCACGCCGTCGAGGTGCGTCACGTCCGGTCGCGTGCGCCCATGAAGGAGGCCCGGTCCCGTCGTCCACCCACGGGGCCCGGCCTACCTCGTACCGCTCATGCGGCTCATGCGGCTTACTTCTTGCCGATGTGCAGCGCTTCCTTCTTGAAGACCTCGAAGTAGCTGGGGACGCCCTGGGTGGTGATGACCTCGACGCGGGCGCGGGGGTTGCGGTTGTCGACCGCCTCCCGCACCAGCGCGTCCGCGAGGTCGTTGCGCGAGGTGAACCAGCCGGGGTGGCGGGACGTGCTGACGACGTAGTCGGTGGTGGTCGTGGCGTCGAAGAGACCGGCGGGACGAACGACCGTCCAGTCCAGGTCGCTGGCGCCCACGATGTCCTCCATGCGGCTCGTGTCCTCGTAGAGGGGGCGGCCCATCTTGAGCAGGATCGGCACGATCACCTTGCGGAAGACGAACGCCTCGCCGGGCGCGTCCTCGTAGTTGGCCCCGATCGAGCTGACGCAGACCAGGCGCCGGATGCCATGGGCGTCCATCGCCTTGATGACGTTCGCCGTGCCCTCCGAGTACACCGTGACCGGCTCCTTGGTGTACGGGATGCCGACCGTGGAGATGACGGCGTCGTGGCCGGCCACCACGCGGTGCACCTCGTCGGGGTTGAGGATGTCCGCCTTGACCACGCTTAACCGGGCGTCGCCGATCTCGAACGCGTCGGGCCGCCGGGTCACGGCGGTGACCTCGTGGCCCTCGCGGAGCGCCTGTTCGGTGGTCAGTCGGCCGGTCGGGCCGTTCGCGCCGAATATGACCAGTTTCACGGGGGTTTCCTCCTGTGCGAGGGACGTCGATCTAGCACTCGAACGTTGATCCAGTACCGGATCAACGTACCATGAAAGGGTAAAGAGCCCGGCTGCGGGGCCTGTTCGCCGGCATACGGGCCGCACCCGCGACCCCTGAGGGTGCCGCGGGTGCGCGATCCTTCTGATGCTCCGTCAGTCCACGGACAGGCGGGGGAACTTCTTCATCAGGAACTCGAAGTCGAGGAACTCGATGGCGGACTCCTGCTGTTGAAGCCCCGCCTGGTAGGCGGTGGCCACCTCGACCAGGCGCAGGGTCTGGTACTCGATCGCCTTGCGGTTGTCCTCGTGCACGTTGTTCGGCGCGTGCCGCGAGACGCTGCACGTGCCGTACGGCGATCCGTTGTGCTCGGACGCCAGGATCTCGACGCTCGAACCGTTGGGCACGATGAGGCAGCCCCAGTGGCACAGCACGTTGTGCAGGGCGAGGATCGCCGTCTGCTGGCCGGCGTGCGCGGCGGACCCGGAGGCGAACACGGTCGCGACCTTGTTCGCCAGCTTCCCCGGAATGGCGACCGGGCCGGACCGGTCGACGAAGTTGAGGATCTGCGGGGCAGGCAGACCGAAGTGGACCGGCGTGCCGATCATGATCGCGTCCGCCGCCACCAGGTCGTCCAGTGTGGCCACCGGTATGTCCCGGGTGGCGGCGTCCAGTTCGGCGTAGGCCTCCTTGTCCAGGACCATCGGGTCCGGCAGCTCGGGGACCTTGAGCAACTGCGGCTCGGCGCCGGCCTTTTCCGCCGCGGCGGCCGCCGCCGTCGCCAACTGGAAGATGTTGCCGCTGCGGGAATGGAAGACAATGGCTACCTTGACCATGGAGAGACTCCTCGCCGTTCGTCGTTACGGGGCCTGTGGCATCCCCGGGTACGAGGCGTCATCCTCACGGCCCCGCGCGGGCTCTGCCCAGGGCGACGCCGGATAGTTCGTCAGATAGGCGAGGGGCCGGCGGCGTACGGAATTCCGGCGCGCTGCGGACCTGACAGACTGGCGAGTCGCGGGTTGAGCGGCCCCGCGACCGTGGACTGTGCTGTCCCCCATGTCGAATTCCACAGGAACGTCCACGGGCACATCCGCAGGTACAACCGCAGGTACTTCCACCGGCACGCAGATCACCCTTCCCACCGAACCCGGCGGGATTTCGGCGGCGTTCGAGCAGGCTTTCAACTCGGGCAGTCTCGACGCCATCAAGCAGCTTTTCGATCCGGACGCCCTGCGCGTGCTCACGCCGGGCCAGTACCTGTCGGGTGAGGAGATGTGGAAGTCGGCCGAGCAGACCCTGCCGGACCGCCTGCCGGTCAAACTGTCGGTGCGGCATATCTACACGGTCGGCGACACGGCCCTGCTGATCTGCGACTACGTCCACGAGGGCACCGGCCCGGACGGAACGCACCAGCGCGTCGACGGCACCGCCGCGGACATCCTCCGCCGCGGCGCCGACGGCGTCTGGCGGTGCCTGATCAGCAACCCGCCCGGCACCACCCGCGCCTGAACGGCGGGGCCGATCGATGCCGGACACCTCGGACGACATGCACGCGCCCGCCGCAAGGCCGTGGTCGCGCGCCATCGACGTACACCACCACATCCTCCCGGAGTTCTATCTCGACGAACTGGCCCGGCTCGGCGTCGCGACCATCCTTCCCGGCGTCGACCGGCCGACCTGGAGCGCGCACGGCAGCCTCGCAATGATGGACCGGCACGGCATCCGGGCCGCCGTGGTGAGCGTCTGGCCGGGGGTGCCGGCGACCCTGGAGCCGAAGCCGGCCGCGCGGTTCGCGCGCCGGGTGAACGACCACCTCGCCGAGCTGGTCGCCGCGCACCCCGGCCGGTTCGGCGCGTTCGCCACGCTTCCGTTTCCCCATATGGACCTGGTCCTCGATGAGTTCGAGTACGCCGTCGACGCGCTCGGGCTGGACGGCGTGGGCCTGGTCAGCAACTACGGCGGCCTGTACGTGGGCGACCGCTCGATGGACCCGCTCTTCGCGGCGGCGGCCCACCGGCGCACCCCGCTGTTCGTGCACCCGACGGTTCCGCCGTCGACCGGTCAGCCGGACTTCGGCCTGCCGGCCTCGCTGTACGAGTTCCCCTTCGAATCGGTACGCGTGGCGGCCCGACTCCTCTACAACCAGACACTGGAGAGGTACCCGGAGCTGCCGGTGATCCTGCCGCACGGCGGGGGCGGCGTCCCCTTCTACGCCGGCCGGCTCGCCTGCGGCGGGCTCATCAGCGCGCCCCTCGCGGACCGGCTGCCCGAGGACCCCGTCGGCTCACTCCAGCGGCTCTACGTCGACATAGCCATGGCCGGTGACCCGCACGCCCTCGCGGCCCTGCGGTCCTTCGCCCCGGCGGACCGGATCCTGGTCGGCTCGGACTTCCCGCTCATGCCCGAGCACTACATCCTCGACACCGGCCAACAGGTCGTCGACCAGGGCGGGTTCAGCGCCGAGGAGCGAGGCCGGCTGGAGCACGCCAACGCCGAGGCCCTCTTCCCGCGCCTCCGCCCGCGCCGCGACGAAAGCGGCAACGGGAGCAGAAACGGAAACGGAAACGGAAACGGAAAGGACGTGTGAGACGCCGTGCTGGACAAGGAGACGGTCGCCGCCTATCTGGACCGCATCGGTGCCGACCACCCGCACCGCCTGGACGCCGACGCACTGCGCCACCTGCACGAACGGCATGTGCTGTCGGTACCCTTCGACAACCTCGACTACGTTCGCGGCGGCGATATCCGGATGGACGAACGGGCCGTCGACAAGATCGTCCACGAGCGGCGCGGGGGCCTGTGCGGGGAGATCAACATCGCGTTCCATCTCCTGCTGACGTCCCTGGGGTTCGACGTGACGCTGCACCAGGGCCGCGTCCACCTCCCGGACGGCGGGATCACCGCCCCGTACCACCACGTGGTGATGACGGTGGCCGTCGACGGCGTCCGGTGGATCGCCGACATCGGGTTCGGCAAGAGCAGCCGCCGCCCGCTCCTGCTGGACCACGACGGTCAACAGCCGGACCCGCACGGCGAGTTCACCACGCGGCGGCTGGACCGGCGGTCCGTCGAGGTGGTCCGGGGCGAGGCGCCGCTGTACGTCCTCTACGAGGAGCCGGTCGAGCCCGACGAGTTCCGCCAGACGATGTGGTGGTACCGGACGAGCCCGGACTCCCCGTTCCTCCAGACCCTCGTCTGCTCACTCCCCCTGGAGGACGGCTGGGTCATCATGCGGGACGACCTGCTGACGGTCGTCTCCGAAGAGCGCCGCCGGACCGAGCAACTCCCGGACGACAACGCGGTGTTGGCGGCGTACGAGAAGTGGTTCGGGATGAAGCTGGCGGAACGCCCCGTGCCGACGCCGTACACGAACGACTCGCTCCGTTTCTCGTTCGACAGCCACTGACCAGCCACTGACCAGCCACTGAGTGCCACGGACCGACTGCCACTGGCACTCCACACGAACTCCCACACGAACAGGGGGAAACGGCATGCTGGACGAAGTGACGACGGCCGCCTACCTGAAACGCATCTCGGCCGACCGGCCCGAGCGGCCCGACCTCGCCGCGCTGCGCCACCTCCACGAGCGGCATGTGCTGTCGGTGCCCTTCGAGAGCCTCGACTACCACCTCGGCAGGGAGATCCACTACAAGGACGAACGGATCGTCGAGAAGATCGTGCACCAGCGGCGCGGCGGCGCCTGCGGCGAGCTCAACAGCGCCTTCTTCTTCCTGCTCCAGTCCCTGGGCTTCACCGTGCGGTTGCGGCACGGGCGGGTCTGGATCGGCGGCCGGCTGCGCGATCCGTACAACCACATGCTGCTCACCGCGGAGTTCGAGGGGCGGCGCTGGCTCGTCGACGTCGGGTTCGGCAAGGGCAGCCGGTATCCGATCGCCCTGGACACACCGGAGGCGCAGGACGATCCGCACGGCGTGTTCAGCGTCCGGACGGTCGACGAGCGCGCCGCCGACGTCCTGTGCGACGGAAAACCGCAGTACCGCGTCTACGACGATCCGACGTCCCTGTCGGACTTCGACCAGGTCATCCACTGGTACCGGACGAGCCCCGACTCGATGCTCCTGCAGAACATGTTCTGCTCCCTGCCGACCGAGGACGGCTGGGTCGTGCTCAAGAACGACGTGCTCAGCGTCACCCGCGGAAAGGAGACGGAGACCGAGAAACTCGCCGACGACGACGCGGTGCTGGCGGCGTACGAGAAGTGGTTCGGCATCACGCTGGACGAGCGGCCCACGCCGAGCCCGTATCTGAGGTCCTCCGTACGCATGGCGTTCGAGGAGAAATAGCCGCGCCCCGCCACCCTCAGCACACCCTCACCACCCCCAAATCCCCTCAGCACCCGCAACACCCCCGAACCCGGCACCGTGGAGGACTTCGTCATGCCCAAATGGGAACTCGCACCGGTCAGTCCGCGCAGCGTCGCGCTGGCGTTGCCCGAGAGGGTCGTCACCAATGCGGAACTGTGCGAAACCCTGGACACCACGCCGGAGTGGATCGAGGAGAAGACCGGAATTCTTCAGCGGCGGTTCCTCGAGTCGCACGAGACCGTCCTCGACCTCGCCGTCGAGTCGGCCCGCAAGGCCATGGCGGCGGCCGAGATCGGCGCCCGTGACGTCGACGTCCTGGTGGTCGCCTGCACCAGCCCGGACTGGATCATGCCCTCGCTGGGTGTGAGCCTCGCCGAGCGCCTCGGCATCGAGACCCCGCGGATCCTCGACCTCACCCAGCACGCGTGCGCCTCGTCCGCGTACGGCATGTACACGGCTTCCTGTCTGCTCCAGGAACCGGGGCTGGACACCGCGCTGGTGGTCTGCGCCGAGCGGGGCTCCGGCATCACCGATCCGCAGGACCGCCTCACCCGGATCTTCTTCGGCGACGCGGCGGGCGCGGTGGTGCTGCGCCGCACGGACGGCGCGGACGGCCTGCTCAGCTACGACCTCGGCAACGTCTACTCGGACGGCGTCCGGATGGCGACGGCCTGGCGGGTGGACCAGGAGGTGCCGACGTCGCCGACCGACACCCCCCGCTCGCCGTACATCTTCATGGACGGCAACGTGGTGCTGCGGGAGGCGATGACCCGGGTGCCGAAGTCCCTCAGCGAGGCGTTGTCGCTGGCCGGGGTCACGGTCGACGAGGTGAGCGGTTTCGCGGTGCACCAGGCCAACGCCAAGCTGGTGCGGCACATCGGGCGGATGGCCGGCGCCGCGCCCGAACGGGTCCCCGTCACCGCCGACACCCTGGGCAACACCGCCGCGGCCTCACCGCTGACGGCCCTGTGGCGGCTGGCCGCCGAGGGCCGGGCCCGGCGCGGCGACGTGATCGTGCTCGGCGCGATCGGGGCGGGCTTCCTCTTCGGCTCGCTCGTCTTCCGGCTCCCAGCGGACCTGGTCGCGGCGGAGGTCCCCGGCATGGCCCTGCCCGGAGCGGCGTGACGACCTCCACGGCCCGGCGCGAAGCGGCGGCCTGGCGCGAAGCGGCCTTCACGGCGGGCCGCTGTCCGGATCGGCTCGCCCGCCGCCTCCCGCCCCCTACTCTGGCGCCCGAACCACCGGAGTACGGAAGGGACCGTCGTGCGTACACCTCTCTCCTGGCTGGCGGGCAGGTACTCGCTCGGGCCGCGCAGCGTCCAACGGGCGGCGCTGGCCTCGGTCGTGGCCGCCATCGCCATCGTCGTCACCGGCGGGATCGTCCGCGTCACGGGCTCCGGCCTGGGCTGCCCGGAGTGGCCCACGTGCACGGGCAGCACGCTGGCCCCCACGGCGGAGATGGGGCTGCACGGCGCCATCGAGTTCGGCAACCGGCTGCTCACGGGGGTGCTGTGCGCCGTCGTGGGCTGGGTCATCATCACGGCCCGGATCCAGCGCACGCCGATGCCGGGGGTGCTGCGCTGGGCGTGGGCGCAGTACGAAACTCCTGCGGAGAGACCTGCGGACGGAACGGAACGAACAGCCCCTCACCGTCTACCTCTCGGCAGCGGCGGTGGAATCCGCCCGCTCGGCCTTCGCGACGCCTTCCTGACTACGCCTACGCCTACGCCTACGCCTACGCCTACGCCTACGCCTACGCCTACGCCCTGAACGTCGTGGGCCGCTCCGGGCTCGCGGCCGCCAGTGCCTTGGCGACGTCGTCGACACCCGACTGCAGCCCGTAGACGGGGGTGTCGGGCTGCTGACGCCAGGAGTCGTCGATGCCGCCCGCGTCGACGGTGTCGAAGCCGAGCTCGTCGATGAGGGCGCGCACCTTCGCCTTCGCCGCCTCGTCGTCGCCGGCGACCGGGAGCGCCAGGCGGTCGGGGGCGCCGGCGGGGAGCGGGCGGTCCAGGATGTCCTGGGCGTAGGTGCCGTTGAAGGCCTTGATCACGGGGTGGCCGATCCGGCGTTCCGTCCAGCGGCTCTCGGTGATTCCCTCGTCCTCGATCTCCGCTATCCGGCCGTCGCGCTGCTGTGGGTAGTAGTTGTTGGTGTCGATGACGGCGACGCCGTCGGCCGCGCCGTCCAGGATGCCGGACGGCAGGCTCGGTACCGCCTTCACCGGGATCGTGACCACCACGACCTCGGCGCCGCGCGCCGCCTCCTCGACGGTGACGGGGGTCGCCCCGGTCTCCTCGGCGAGTTCGGTGAGCGTCTGCGGGCCACGGGAGTTCGCGACGGAGACGTCGTGACCGAGGGCGGTGAGGCGCCGGGTGAGGTTGCCGCCGATGTTGCCCGCGCCGATGATGCCGATCTTCATGACTGGTCCTGTCTTCTCGGTATCGATCAGATTCGATGCACATGCATGCGTCTTACCGGCATCAACCCCGCCCGACCGCGACCTATTCCGCCCGCGCGACGAACATCCGGCACGGCGAATGGGGGCACCCCGAAATCGCGGCGCCCCCCTCTCGACTCACGTCACCCGCTCACGTCACTTGCTGAGGTACGTCCAGAACTCGTCGAACGACAGGACCTTGTCGCCGTTGAGGTCGCGGCTCTTGATGATGGCCTCGGCGACCGTCTCGGTGACGTTCCAGTCGCCCTCCTGGGCCAGGGCGCTCTTGAACTCGGCCGCGGTGATGAAGCCGTCCCCGTCCGTGTCGATCCGCTGGAACTGCTTGCGCGCTTCTTCGATGTCGGCCACCGATCCGCCCCTCTTCGTCATGCCTTGCGGTCATGCGTACTGTCTTGCTGTCCTACTGACGCAGGTCAGATTAACGGCCCTGGTGAGCGCGCGGCGCAGCGACCACCCAGGAGACTCGGGGAGCACGGCGATGAGGAACTTGCGGGACATTCTCGACGCGGCCGCACACGGCGTCTTCCCACCGCCCGACGGCCGCACGACCCTCGTCCCCCAGCCCTCCCACCGCGACGCGGGCGTCCTGTCCTTCACCGCGCACTCGGTCGTCTTCACGGACGAGGACCCGGAGTGGGTGTACGGCGCGCTGCGCGGCGTCGACTCCGATCCCCTGTCGGCGTCCATGAACCCGCGGTTCCTGGCCGCTCTCATGGAGCGCACGGGTCGCACGGCCGAGACGGTCGACGCGATGCTGGTGGGCGCCCCCCTGCCCGGCGAGCCCCCTGTGCCGCCGCAGGAGATCAAGGACCTGGACCATCCCCGGATCCGGTACGCCCGGCGCCGGCGCGACGAGGTGCGCGCGTGGTCGGCGGACGGCGGGATCCTGGTCATGGGACGCGGCATCGGCGGCCGGCTGGAGGTGTCGGTGGAGGTCGACGAGGCGGTACGGCACCGGGGCCTCGGCCGCAGCCTGGTCACCGCCGCCCGCCACCTGGCCACGGAGCCCGTCTGGGCCCAGGTCGCCCCGGGAAACGCCCGCAGCGTACGGGCGTTCCAGGCGGCGGGGTACGTACCGGTGGGCGCGGAGATCCTGCTGATCCCCCCGCCCGTCATCCCAGCGCAGTACCTAGCGGAAGACGCCCGTGTGGCCGAGTGAGTAGCGGCCGGGCTGCGGGTAGACGGCGAGGCCGTGCGGGCCGCTGCCGACCTTGATGCGGGCGAGCTGGCGTCCGGTGGCGGTGTCGAGGGCGTACACCTCGGCGTCGTAGCGCCCCGACAGCCACAGGACCTTGCCGTCCGCCGAGACGCCGCCCATGTCGGGGCTGCCGCCGTCCGGGAGGCGCCACTTCCTGGTGAGCTCGTTCTTGGTGAAGTCGAAGACGGAGACGGTGCCCTCGCCCCGGTTGGAGACGTACATCTCGTGGGAGTCGCGGCTGACGTACAGCCCGTGGCAGCCCTTGCCGGTGTACAGGAACTTCGGCTTGCCGAAGGTGTCGCCGTCGACGATCCACATGCCGTCGGCCATCATGTCCGCGACGTAGAACCGCTTGCCGTCGGGCGAGACCTTCACGTCCTGCGGCATGGCGCCCTTGAACGGCAGTTTCTGCTGGGCGACGACCTTCATCTTCTCGGTGTCGACCTTCAGCAGTTCACCGCTGAACTCGCAGGACACGATGAAGTACCTCCCGTCGCGGGAGAAGTCGGCGTGGTTGACGCCGTAGCAGGTGACCGGTTCCGTCTTGATCCGCTTCATGGTGTGCGGGTCGCGGAAGACGAGTTCGCGGTCGAGGGAGGCCATGACGACGGCGTACTTGCCGTTGGGCGTGAAGTAGAGGTTGTACGGGTCGTGCACCTCGACCGACTTGCCGGCCTTGCCGGTCTTCGGGTCGATGGGGGTGAGGGTGTGCCCCCGGTTGTTGTTGACCCACAGCGTCTTCATGTCCCAGGAGGGCACGACGTGCTGCGGCTGCCGGCCGACGCGGAGCGTCTCGATCACCTTGTACGTCTTCGGGTCGATGACGGAGACGGTGTCGGACTCGGTGTTGGGGACGTACACCCGGGACGGGAAGTCCTTGACCACCGGGGAGAGCTTGTTCGGACGGTCGGCGGCGTAGACGTCCTTCGGGTCCAGCACGGGCGGCATGCCGGGCAGCCCGTCGACGGCCGGTTTCACGGCCTTCTTCACCGGCGCGGGGGCGGCCGCCCTGGTGGCCCGGTCCGCGCCGCCGCTCTCGCCGTCGGTGCCGCAGGCGGCGAGGACGGTGAACGCGGCGCTTGCCAGCAGGGCGCTTTTCACGAGGTTGCGGTGCATCAGCCGATCAGCTCCGTGGTGGTGACCGCGCGCAGTCCGCGGCGGTCGAGTTCGTCCAGGACGGCGGGGAGCGCGGCGACCGTGTCCGCGTACCCGAAGTGCAGGCTCACGACAGACCCGTTCCGGATCCCGCCGAGGACGTTGCGGGCGACGGCGGGGGCGCCGGGCGAGGTGAAGTCGAGCGAGTCGACGTCGTAGGAGAGGACGTGCGGGTAGCCGGCGCGGCGGGCCAGCGTCTCGACGAGCGGGGAGGCGTGGGCGGTGCGGGAGGGGCGGAACCAGGTCCCGATGGACCCGGTGAGCTTGCGCAGCCGCTCGGCGCAGCCGGTGATCTCGCCCGTCGCGTCCGCCTCGGACATGGCGTTGACGTCCAGGTGGCGCTGGGTGTGGTTGCCGAGGTCGTGGCCGCCGTCGAGGATCCGGCGGGCGAGGTCGGGGTGTTCGTCGAGCCAGGTCCCGACGGCCAGGACGGTGACCCGGGCGCCGCGCCGTTCGGCCTCACCGAGCAGGGCGCGGGCGACGGAGGGTTCCCCCTGACCGTGAAAGGTGAGGGCGACCCGGGGCCGGTCCCGGGGGCCGTGGGTGATCTGGACGGGCTGCCGGGGGTAGGCGCGGGGGGTGGGTGCGGTCGGGGAATGTGACGGAATCCGTGATTCCGTCACATTCCCCGCGGGGGTGGGTGCGGGGGACGTGGGGGCGTGGTGGGCGACGGCGCCGGAGGGGGTGCCAGTGGGCGAGCACGCGGCCGCGAACGTACCCCCGGCGACGAGCCCGGCGCCCGCCCGCAGCACGGAACGACGGTCGGATGTGGTCACCCGCACCATTTAAAGGGTGATATGCCGCAATTCCGGCGATTGACCCGTCGACACCGATCGACACCGACCGCGCCTAACGGTCGGCGACCCGCATCTCGAACCACGTCGTCTTCCCCCGCGGCAGGAGGTCCGCCCCCCACCGGTCGGAGAGCCTGTCGACGAGGAACAGGCCCCGCCCGCTGACGTCCAGCGGCTGAACCGGCATCAGACAGGGCAGCCCGCGGGACGGGTCGCGGACCTCGACGCGGATCCAGCCGCGCCGGCGCCGCATCCGCAGACCGAAGGCACGGGCGCCGGTGTGGCGCACGGCGTTGCCGACGAGTTCGGAGACGAGGAGCACCACGTCCTCCGTCATCTTGAGGGACAGTCCCCACTGGCGCAGGACGACGACCTGGGCGAGCCGGCGGGCCGTGGCGGCGGACTCGGGACGGGACGGGAGCTGAACCTCACCGTCCGTCGGATTACCGAACAACTCCAGCGCCTTGAGCGCCCGTTCGTCCTCGACCGCAGGCGACCAGCGCGCCGCGGTCGCACGGCCCTGTCCCCGCGGCTGATCGATGCCATCCAGCCCCGCCATGCCCCCATCATGGCGGCCCGAAGCGCCCTCCGGGGCCGTTCCGACGGAATACGCCCCCCGGAACCCACCATTCCGCACGTTTCGGACGGCATATGCCAGCGGCAGTTCGGGACCTGATGAACCCTCGCTGACCTGCGATAACGGCTCGTCCAGAGGCAATCGACAGGCTCCCTCGACCGACAGACTCAAGGCCGTCCCCAGGTTCCCACAATCCGCCCCATCGAGGGAACCTGATGAGACGTCCCGTCAATTGCAAGAGGTTCCGGGGAGTCAGAAGGAGACGTCACTCACAGGAATTTGGCCTTGCCGGGGCCTTCCTCCACGAAGCTGCGCATGCCCGTCTCGCGGTCGGCGGTCGCGAACAGGCCCGCGAACCAGGTGCGTTCGACGGCCAGGCCCGTCTCGATGTCGGTCTCCAGACCGGTGTCGATCGACTCCTTCGCCGCGCGCAGCGCGAGCGCCGGCCCCTGCGCCAGCTTCGCCGCCCAGGCGTGCGCCTCGGTGTAGACGTCGGCGGCCGGGACCACCCGGTCGACCAGGCCCAGGGTCAGCGCCTCGTCGGCCTTCACCATCCGGCCGGTGAAGATGAGGTCCTTCGCCTTGGAGGGGCCGACCAGCCGGGACAGGCGCTGGGTGCCGCCGGCGCCGGGGATCAGCCCGAGCAGGATCTCGGGCTGGCCGAGCTTGGCGTTGTCGCCGGCGATGCGGAAGTCCGCGCACAGCGCGAGCTCGCAGCCGCCGCCCAGCGCGTACCCGGTGACGGCCGCCACGACCGGCTTGGGGATGCGGGCCACGGCCGTGAAGGCCTCCTGGAGGGCGCGGGAGCGCAGGACCATCGCGGTGTGGTCCATCGCCTGCATCTCCTTGATGTCCGCGCCCGCCGCGAACACCTTCTCCCCGCCGTACAGGACGACGGCACGCACGTCGTCCCTGCGGCCCGCCTCCTCGGCGAGCTCCTTGAGCCGGTCCTGCGTGGCGACGTCCAGGGCGTTCATGGGCGGCCGGTCGAGACGGATCGTGCCGACACCGTCGGCGACTTCGAGATTCACGGTCATGCCAGCCAGGTTAACCACCACTAACGACAACGGGCCCGGTGCCGTACGTCACAGGACGTACGGCACCGGGCCCGCTCACCCACACCCTGGCGAGGGCTACTTCTTCCACTCCGCCCACGGGATGTTCCAGCCGTTGAGGCCGTTGGACGGGTCGACCGTCGGGTCGGTGGAGTTCTTCACGACCACCACGTCGCCGACCATCGAGTGGTTGAAGAACCAGGCGGCCGGCACGCCGCTGTCGTAGCCGCCGCGCACATCGCGCAGACCGATGCAGCCGTGGCTGGCGTTGTAGTTGCCGAAGGCGTCGCCGCCCCAGTAGTTGCCGTGCACGAAGGTGCCGGAGTCGGTCAGGCGGATGGCGTGCGGGACGTCCTTGATGTCGTACTCGCCGTCGTAGCCGACCGTGTCGCCGTTCATCCGGGTCACGGTGAACTTCTCGCTCATCACCATCTGGCCGTTCCAGGTGGCGTAGCCGGGCTTGCCGGTGGTGACCGCGATGGTCTTGACGACCTTGCCCTCCTGCATGACCTTCATCGTGTGCTTCTTGGCGTCCACGACGGACACCTGGTCGCGGCCGATGGTGAAGGAGACCGTCTTGGTCTGCTCGCCGTAGACGCCCTTGCGGCCCTCGACGCCGTCGAGGTTCAGCTCGACCGTCACCTTGGTGCCGGCCTTCCAGTACTTCTCGGGACGGAAGTCGAGGCGGTCGTTGCCGAACCAGTGGCCCTCGACCTCGACGGGCGGCACGGTCTTGACGGTGATGGCCTTCTCGACGTCGGCCGGCTTGGTGATGCCGCGCGTGAAGCGGACCGAGAACGGCATGCCGACGCCGACCCTGGAGCCGTCCTCCGGCGTGAAGTTGCCGATGAAGGTGTTCTGCGGGCTCAGCGTCGTGAACGACGAGTCCTCGGCGGCCGTGCGGCCCTCGGCGTCCTTGGCGACCGCGTGCACCTGGTACGCGGTGGACGCGGCCAGGTGGGTGGCGGGCGTCCAGCCGGCGCCGTCGGCCGTGATGGCGCCGGCGACCTTCTTGCCCTTGGTGTCCTTGACGGTGACCTCGGTCAGCTTGCCCTTGGCGGCGCTGACCTTCAGGATGCCGCTGGTGTCGACGTCCTTGGCGCCGGTCTTCGGCGCGATGGTGACGACGGCCTCCGACTGCTTGCTCTCGGCGGTGGCCGAAGCGCCCTTGCCGCCCGCGTCCTTGGCGTCGGCCTTGGTGTCCGCGCCCCCGCCGCCCCCGCATGCCGTGACGGCGAGCATCAGCCCGCCGACGACCAGCGCCAACCGCTTGTTGCGGGCGCCCGGGCGCCCCCCAACCGACGCCCCCGATATCGGTCGCACGTTCAAAGTCGTTCTCCCCACTCCCCCGGGCCCTGCCCGGTCCCGCATCGCGACGCGTCCCCCGCGTTCGCCGCATATTAACCACAAGGTCAACGGCCTGGACGGGACGGGAATGTCACCGTTCAGTCCCAACTACGACCATGGTTCAGTCCCAACTAGGACCATGCGAACGCGGGGAAGGTTGCGTCGGGGGCGAGGTCATTTCACGGCGCCGCCGGCGAGCCACTCCTGCCAGGTCAGGTTCCAGCCGCCGAGCCCGTTGTCCGGGGCGACCTGCTTGTCCTTGCTGTGGACGACCTCGACGACGTCCCCGACGAGGCTGCGGTCGAAGAACCAGCCCGCCGGCGTGTCCGAACCGCCGCCCTTGACGTCCCGCAGGCCCACGCAGCCGTGGCTGAGGTTGACCTTCCCGAACGCCTCCGCGTCCGCCCAGTAGTTGCCGTGCAGGAAGGTTCCGGAGCTGGTCAGCCGCATGGCGTGCGGCACGTCCGGGATGTCGTACTCGCCCTTGCCGTTCGCCTTCCTGAAGCCGACCGTGGCGCCGTTCATCCGGGTCAGCTCCAGCATCTCGGTCACCACCATCCTGCCGTTGTACGTGGTGTTCTTCGGCGCCCCGGCGGTGATCGGCACGGTGGCCAGCAGGTCGCCGTCGCGCCGGACCTCCATGGTGTGCTTCGCCGCGTCGACCAGGGAGACCTGGCTGCGGCCGACGGTGAAGGAGAACGACTTCTGCTGCAACCCGTACACGCCGGGCGCCCCTTCGACGTCCCGCAGGCCGAGAGCGACGGTGACGCGGGTGCCGGGCGCCCAGTACCGCTCGGGGCGGAAGTCGAGCCGGGTGTCGCCGAACCAGTGCGGTCTCACGTCCACCGCCGGCTCGGCCGTGACCCGGACGGCGCGTTCGACGGCGGCCCGGTTCTCGATCTCCCGGTTGAACTCCAGCGAGACGATCATGCCGGTGCCGACGGTGGCCCGGTTCTCGGGGGTGACGTAGCCGATGAAACGCTCCTCGGGGACGTAGGTGGTGAACGTGGTGTGCCGGGCCGAGCGGTTGCCGTCGCCGTCCAGGGCCACGACGTCGACGGTGTAGCGGGCGGCGAGCCCGAGCCGGTCGTCGTCCGGCCGCCAGCTCAGGCCGTCCGCGGCGACCTTGCCCGGCACCTCGGCCTCCTGCGCGTCCTGCGACCGGACGACCTTCACCGACTCCAGCCGCCCGTCGGGCACCCGCACCCGCAGCCCCGCCCCCGGCCGCACGCCCTTGGCGTTGTCCTGCGGGGTGACCCGGATGACGTCCTCGGGGGCCGGGGGTTTGCCGAGCATCCGGTCGAGTCCGCTCCGGCTGTCGCCGTCGCCGCCGGTGCAGCCGGCGGCCCCGGCCAGTAGTCCTGCCCATGTCAGTACGGCGGCCAGTGCGACCCCCGCGCGCCGTGCGCGCCCTTGTACGTGCCTCACGGGGTGCCCAACGACCGGGCACGCCCCGGGGAAACGTGAGTGCGAGGGCCGCTCTGGGCAGAAATGGGGGGAGGACGACGCGACCGGGAGCCCCGGCGGGACACCGTGCGCTCTTTTCCCACGTCGTTCCATGAGCCGCGGGAGGCGAGACGGTGTCCAGCGCAGCCGAGCAGGAGGCGGTGGCGGGCCGGCGCGCCACGCCGGACACCGTCGTGAACGGTGCGTCGCGCAAGGTGCCGGGCCCACCCGTGCGACCGGGCGCGGCCACACCGCTGGGCGCCCGGTTCCGGGTCGGCCCGGACGGGGTCGCGGGCACCAACTTCGCGCTGTGGGCGGGGGGTGCCGAGGCGGTCGACCTGTGCCTGTTCGACGAGGCCGGACGGGAGACCCGCGCCCGCCTCACCGAGCTCACGCACGAGATCTGGCACGGCTTCCTGCCCGGGGTCATGCCGGGCCAGCGCTACGGCTTCCGGGTGCACGGCCGCTGGGACCCGTGGACCGGCGGCCGCTGGAACCCGGCGAAGCTGCTCCTCGACCCGTACGCCCGCGCGGTCGACGGCGAGTTCGCGCTGCCGGCGGAGGTGTACGGGCACGTCCGGGACTGGCCCCAGCAGCAGGTCGCCGACACCGTCCGCGACGAACGGGACTCGGCGCCGTACGTCCCGAAGGGGGTGGTGGTCCACGATGACGACGACTGGGCCGACGACCGCCGCCCGAAGACGCCGTGGGCGGACTCCGTCATCTACGAGCTGCATGTGCGCGGCTTCACCCGGCTGCACCCGGCCGTCCCCGAGGAACTGCGCGGCACGTACGCCGGGCTGGCGCATCCGGCGGCCGTGGACCACCTGGTGAGGCTGGGCGTGACGGCGGTGGAGCTGCTGCCGGTCCACCAGTTCGCGCACGAGGACCATCTCCTGCGCCGCGGCCTGAAGAACTACTGGGGCTACAACTCGGTCGGCTACTTCGCCCCGCACGCCGCGTACGCCTCTTCGGGGACGACGGGACAGCAGGTCGGCGAGTTCAAGCGGATGGTGCGCGCGCTGCACGCCGCCGGGATCGAGGTGATCCTCGACGTCGTCTACAACCACACGGCGGAGGCGGGCGAGCTGGGCCCGACGCTGTCGCTGAAGGGCATCGACAACCGCGGCTACTACCGCCTCCAGTCGGACGCCCGCCGCTACGCCGACTACACGGGCTGCGGGAACACCCTGCACGTGGTGCAGCCGCACGTGCTGCGCCTGATCACCGACTCCCTGCGCTACTGGGTGACGGAGATGGGCGTCGACGGCTTCCGCTTCGATCTGGCGGCGGCCCTGGCCCGCTCCATGCACGACGTCGACATGCTGTCCCCGTTCCTGGCGGTGATCGCCCAGGACCCGGTGCTGCGCCGGGTGAAGCTGATCGCGGAGCCGTGGGACGTGGGCTCGGGCGGCTACCAGGTGGGCGCCTTCCCGCCCCTGTGGACGGAGTGGAACGACCGCTACCGCGACGCCGTACGCGACTTCTGGCGGCACGCGCTGCCGGACGTACGGGAGATGGGCTACCGGCTGTCGGGCTCCAGCGACCTGTACGCGTGGGGCGGGCGGCGGCCCTACGCCTCCGTCAACTTCGTCACGGCACACGACGGTTTTACGCTGCGCGACCTGGTGTCGTACGAGCGCAAGCACAACGAGGCCAACGGCGAGGGCAACCGGGACGGCACGAACGACAACCGTTCCTGGAACGGCGGCGCCGAGGGCGAGAGCGCCGACGAGCGCGTACTGACGCTGCGGCGACGGCAGTTGAGGAACCTGCTCACGACGCTGCTGCTGTCGACGGGCGTGCCGATGCTGGTCGCCGGCGACGAACTCGGGCGCACCCAGGGGGGCAACAACAACGCCTACTGCCAGGACAACGAGATCAGTTGGCTGGACTGGGGGCTGCTGGAGGACCCGGGCTGGCGTGCCCTGTTCGACCTGACGTCGCGGCTGATCGCGCTGCGCCACCGTCACCCGGTGCTGCGCCGCCGGGCCTTCTTCTCCGGGCGGGCGCACTCGGCGGACGGGCTGCGCGACCTGGCCTGGTTCACGGAGCGGGGCGCGGAGATGACGGAGGGGGACTGGTACGCGCCCGCGGCGACCCTGGGGATGTACCTCTCCGGGCGGGACATTCCCGGCCGCGACGAGCGGGGCGCGCCCATCACCGACGACAGCTTCCTCGCCGTCCTGCACGCCGGGGACGGTCCGGTGGAGTTCGTCCTGCCCGGGCCGCCGTGGGCGGAGCGGTACGAGGTGGTCGTCGACACGTCGAGCGAGGACCAGGGGGAGGCGCCGGGGGTGACGTATCCGGCGGGGGTGGCGGTGACCGTGCCGGGGCGGGCGGTGCTGTTGCTGCGGGTGCGGTGAGGGTGGGGCTCGTGTACTCCGCAGGATTTCGCAGTCTGACCTGCGGGTTTCACCGGGCGGCTGGAGTATCAGGAGCAAGGCCGTTCAGTTTGCGGTGGGGGCATGTTGTCAAGGGCCTGCGGGCGTGAGGATTTCTATGCCGGTGGTGGCTTTATGGGGGGTGTCGATGCGGGCGCGACCGCCAGCAGACCGTGCCAGCGGACCCCTGGTCCGTGTCCGGTCGCGGCCGAGCCGCGCAGCAGGTCGAACAGCCACAGCAGCGGGCTGCTGCCGATACGGCGGCGGGCCTGGGCCAGCGCCCCGGTGAGTTTGCGCCACACGCCGGGATACCCCGCCTCCGGGAACAGTCACGCGGCCAGGACCAGGTACACCACGCCCCGGGAAGGCAGATCCCGCAGCCGCGACTGCATGGTCCTGGTGGCGCTCAGGGCCTCGTCGACCATCTCGAACGGAATGAGCTGGGTGAGTTCACCGAGGCGGCCGGGCGCGAACCGTCCCCAGGCCACGCTGACGGTGCGGGTGATGACAGACTGGGTGTCCAACAGAATTCCTGTACTTCAGCAATCTTGGTCGACGTTGTTCTCACCGGAACTCCGTTGCTCGTCGCAGCCGCCTTGACACCCCCACCCAGCCTCAAACTTCACGCCCTTGGTACTAGGAGCCGAAGTACGTCGTCGCGCCGGTGACAAGGGTTCCGACGAGCAGGGCCAGGGCGGCCGGAATGGTACGGGTCGGCCACTGAGTTCCCTTGTCGTCGGCGAGCCGGGCCCGGACCAGGGCGTGGGCCGACAGGCCCATGGTGAGCGGGATCAGCACCGTTCTGAACTCGTCCATGGCGAACTGCGGGGTCCGGTCGGTGGCCCAGGCGCCGATGAGGACGCTGAGCACGGAGGCCACGACCACGGGACCGGAGAAGGACCACTTGAGGTATTCGTCTCCAGGCTTGCGGGCCCGGGCCGCCCGGAGGGCCAGGACCAGGAACGTGGCCGTGATGACGATGGCGACCAGAAGCGCTGCGATTCCGGCAGGCTTCCATACTGAAGCGGGCATAGGGGTTCCGATCAGATGAGGTGGGGGCGTCCCCGGGGGACCTTGACGGGGTCCCCCGGGCTTCTGGTCACTTGAAGGCGTCGTAGCAGTCTTCCTGGACCCCGGAGAATCCCATGAAGACGCTGAAGGCCGCGTAGAGTCCGACTCCGATCCCGGCAGCGATCTTCCACCACTTGCGCCGGGGCTTGTTCCTGATCGCCTTGATCAGCCGGTACAGGCGCTTGAAGCCGATCTTACGGATGAGCTTCACGGCCTTGCGGATCTTGTTGACCTTCATCAGCCAGCCGACCGCGCTCGCCCACGCGGCCAGCTCGATGATGGCGTAGACGCACTTGGCGATCTTCCACCAGGTGCCCTCCGACCACCACCACTTGCCGTTCAGGTCGTACATGGTGATGGGATCGACCGGGTAGCCATAGGTGTTCGCGCCGCCGCCGGTCACCGGATCGGGCTGGAGGAAGCGGCCGGTGGCCGCGTCGTAGGCCCGGGCCCCCATCAGGGTCAGCCCCGAGAGCGTGTCGCCGGACCGCTGCTGGGCGCCCAGCCAGTCGTAGCGGGCGGATCCCGCGCTCGCGCGGAGATTGCCGTACTCGTCGGTGTCGAGCACCGTCGGTGCCTTGGCGGTATCCAGCGGCAGTTGGAGCGCCACGTCACCGTGGATGTCGCTGAGCTGGAGGACAGTGTCCCCGGTATTGCCGGTGGTGGCCGCTAGCTCACCGCCCAGCGCCTGGACGTTGCGGGTGACCGTTCCGGTGGCGGTGTCCTCCACGACCCAGCTCGGCCGGTCGCAACCGCAGTCGTAGTGGTTCACCTTCGCCTGGGTCTGGGTCCAGGTGCCCGAGCTGTTCGACTCGACCGTCCAGGAGCGGATCCGCATGGAGCCGTCCAGCTTCCAGGTCTGCCGCTTGGTGCCCACCATCTCCTGCTGGATGCGGTCGGTGTTGTAGTAGCCGAGGGTCACACCGCCCGGCTTGGTGGTGGTGCGGCCGAAGGCGTCGTAGACATAGCCGCTGTCGACCTGGCGGTCGGCGCTGTCGTAGCCGTAGGTGGTGGTCGTGCCTCCAGTGGTCGGGCAATCGGTACCGGGCGTGCCGGTGGCGCTGGTCAGGCTCTTGCGGTTGGAGCGGGCGTCGAAGGCGTAGGTGCGCCGGGTGCAGACCGTCTCCGCGGTGTCCTGGACGGAGGTCAGCCGGCCGATGGCGTCGTAGCCGTAGACCTGGTCGGAGATCTGTGCGTCGGAGACCACCTGGCCGTGGACGGACCGCGTGGCAGTGTCGGACTGCACGATCGCGCCGTCGCTGTCGCGGGTGTAGGTGCGATCGACCGGGGTGGCCGTGGGGTCCAGCGTCTGCTTGAGGCTGTACCCGCCGGGCAGTTTCTCGCCGACGATGACGCCGTCACCGTCGTAGGACGCGGTGAACGTACCGGCCACGGAGTCCACGGCCTTGGTGACCAGACCGCGCGGCTCGGCCGTGTGGTCGTAGCTGTACGTCACCGTGGACGGGACGTTGTTGCCGGTCTTCACGATCCTGCCGAGCAGGTCGTACTCGGTGGTCGTGGTGCCGCCGTCGGCGTCGGTGTAGGAGATGACCCGGCCGAGCTTGTCGAACACCGTGGTCAGCGTCCCGCCGGTGGGGGATACGGTCCTGGTCTCCCGGCCGGACGCCGCGTCGTACTCGGCCGTGGTCTCCGGTGCTGCCTGACCGACGCCGCCGGTGGTCTTCACCGAGGCGATACGCCCCGCGGCGTCGGTGCCGACCGCGGTGCTGCGGGTCGAGCCGCCCGCCGTCTCCGTCGTCTTGGCGGTGGTACCCCACCAGTCGTACTCGAAGGCCCTCGTGGGCAGTTGGGACGGGTTTGAGCCGCCGCCGGTGATGGCGCCGGCCGGGCCGGTGGAACACACCAGATCGGCCCATTCGGGGTGTCCGGAGCAGGCGCCGGTGCCCGTCGCCGACCAGTAGGAGGTCACCCGTGTGGTGGCGTCGGTGGTGCCGGCGCCGGGCTGGACGACCCTGGTCTCGCGCCCCTGGGCGTCGTACTCGGTGGTCTCGGTGAGGGCCAGGCCGCCCGGGTCCTCCACGGTCTTCACCGCGATCCCCTTGGCCCAGTCGTAGACGGTCTGCACGACCCGGGTCTCGCCCTGGACCTGCGGATGCTCACGCACCTGCGCGCCCGTCGTGACCTTGGTGATCTGGTCCCTGGCCACAGCGGTGCCGTCGGTGGGACGGCCCTCGTCGTAGGCGTTCACGGTCCACGACCGGGCGGTGACCGAGGTGCCGGCACCGACCAGCGTCGTGGTGCCCGACTTGAGGTCCGCGGTCAGGTCGACCCGGCGCAGCGGGCCGGACTCCTCGAGTTCGCGGGTGCCCCGGGCGTCGAAGACGGTACGGGTGGACAGCAGTTCGGCTCGCTCGGCCGTGGCCAGCTGGGCGATGCCGAGGTTGTTGCGCATGGCGGTGTTGTCGGCGGAGGTACCGACGGCGACCTCCCGGTTGGCCGCGGTCAGCTCGCGCATCGTGTTGCCGAACCTGTCGTACTCGGTGGTGGTGATGTGGCCGCCCGGATCGGCCTTGTTGACGGTACGGCCGGAGGTGCCGAGGTAGTGGACCGTGGCCCGGGTGTAGTCGCCCGCGCCGAGCGAGGTGCCCGTGTTCGAGGCGGGGACCGAGTCGGCGGGGAAGACGGCGGTTGCGTCCGTGGGGGCGTCGGTCTGGCCCCACACCTTCACGTCGGTGCTGCCCATCCGGTACGGGGCCGCGGTGCCGGTGAGCGGCACGTCGTAGACGACGGACGTGACGGCTTCACCCTCGACAGTGGCCGTACCCTGCTTCAGCGCCGGGCGCGAGGTCTTGAGCAGCATGCCGTCACCGGCCGCGCTGCTCGCACCCGCCTTGCCGTAGGTGAACGTCCAGGGCAGCTCGCCCGGCGGGGTGCTCTTGGTGACCCGGCCGGCGCTGTCGTAGTCGTACTCGGTCTTCAGCACGGGGATGTCTGCGTGTCCCAGGTCTGGCGCAGTCGCCCGGCGCTGTCGTACGCATAGCTCTGCACCGTCCTCGCGGTCGCGGCCGAGGCTCCGGGGGCGGTCGACCAGAGGCGGACCTCCTTGACCTGGCCGCTGAAGTCGCCGTAGGCACTGTCGGTGGCCGTGGTGGAGGTGGCGTAGACGTACTCCAGCAGACGGCAGCCCTTGGTGGAGGGATCCGCCTTGCAGGCCGCGACGGTGGTCGCCGAGGTGGGGGCGAAGATCCGTTCCGGGCGGGCGAGTTCCTTGCCGTCGACCGTGACCGTCCTGGACTCGATGCTTGTGGTCGATTCCGTCTGGCCGTCGTTCCTGGTGCTGCTGACCTGCCAGGTCGTGACGCCGACGGGCTTGGTGAACTCCGTGACGACGCCGTCGGTGTCGGTCAGTGTGAAGCTGCCGCCGGTACTGCCCGTGAGCGTCAGATGTTCCGATCCGGGTTCCGGGACCCAGCCGGTCCTGCCGATGTTGGCGGTGAAGTGGATCGGTGTGTCGTCCACGGTCACTACGTCCACAGCGGTGTCGGAGATCCTGCGCAGGTAGCCGTAGTCGGAGTTGCTGAGTTCGGCGGTGGCGCCACTGACCCACTCCTTGCCGAAGATCGGCAGCTGGCCGTCCTGCGTGGCACGGGGTGTACGGGAGGACGCCGAGCGTTCCACCGACAGGCCGAAGTGCGACACGTCGGTCTCGGAGAGCAGGAAGTCACCGGTGAGCAGATTGAGCGAGCCAGGGCCGACCGCTTCGGTGGTGGCGCTGTCGGCGTTGCGGTCCACCACTACCGTCAGCGCCTTGGTGCTGCCCGAGGCGCTGCCCGGGCCGGTGAAGTCGGCCTTGATCTCGATGCTGCCGTCGGGGTTCACGGTGTCCGTGGCGTTCCACGTCAGGGCGGGGCTACTGCCGTTCGTCAGGGCGACGGGCCAAGCCGTCAGGGCCGTCCCGTCCTTGGTGACGTCCGAGGCCGAGATCGTGGTCCAGGTGTCGGCGGCCGAGCGGCGCCAGGAGAACGAGAGGGCGTCGTACTTCGCCGCGTCGGCTTCCGCAAGGAGCGGAAGGCGGCGCGCGGTGCGCTCGCCGTCACCCGGCCGCGCGAACCCGCCGGGCCCTGCGTGGAAGTCGTACTCGACCGCCTCCGACTTGTTGTCGGCCTTGTCCACGGACCGCACCTGCAGTGTGTGGTTGCCGTCACGCGGTGGGGCGATGGAGATGTTCTTGTCCATGGCGGCACCAGCAGTGGCGATCTTGGTCCAGGTCACGCCGTCCAGCGACCACTCCAGCCAGTTGTGGTCCGTCCCGGAGGGCGGGGTGACGGTGAAGGTGCCAGCCTGCCCGACTCCCTTGACCCACTTGTCCGACGGGTAGTCCGCGGAGACGATTTTCGTCGGGGTGGAGGGGGCGCTGGTATCGACGGTGAACGTCTTCCAGGCCGACCAGCCGTTGTTGTAGTGCGTGCCGTCGTACGGCGAGGTACGGAACTTGTACGTCTTGCCGTTGGCCAGCACTCCGGACGGCACGGTGACCGAGGCGACCTGGCCGGAGGGCACGTACTTGGACACGATGACGTCGCCGACCTGGGTGTTGGTGGTGTTGTCGTAGATCTGGAAGGTGCCGTTGACCTTGTCGCCGTCGGCGTCGGCGAAGGTGTCGCGCAAGGTGGGCGTGGTGGTGTTGACGGTGTAGGCGCCGCTGTAGGAGAAGTACGGTGGGCCGGCCTCCTGCTTGGTGCCGGTGCGCGGCCGGTAGTTGTAGGTGACGACCAACTTCGGCGGATTCGACGCGGCGTTGGCGGAGTTGACCCGCTTCCACTGCGCGACCACGCTCTCACTGGCAGCGCGCAGGCCCAGGTGACCGCGGGTGGCCTTCACCGAGGCCCACTCCTGCACCAGGGTGGTCACGTCGGCGTTGATCCAGCCGTCCGGCTGGGTGGAGCAGCCAGAGTTCCCGGTGGTCTCGGTGGAGGTGGCCTTCGTCGCCGTCCAGGCCGGCTGCGACGTCCAGCGCGAGGACGTGGAGGCCGCGCCGGCCGATCCCACCTCCCACGGGTAGGCCTTGCAGTCGGTGTTTCCGGAGTGGAGGTTCCACAGGCTCAGTTTGGCGTTGGAGACCAGCGCGTCCTGGATCGGCGTGGTGTTCCAGGAGATGAAGGACCGCGCGATGCGCGGGGTGCCGTCGGCATTGGTGGTACCCGGGTTGCCCAGGTCAAGCTCGGTGTCGGCGGACCAGTCGACGGTCTCGCCCTGCTGGACGTAGGTGTCGAAGACGTTGGACAACGAGGAGGTGGACGGGTCGACCGTCACCGGGAACCGGGTCTGCGGATCAGCGAGGAACTTCGCGTCTGGAGTGACCACCAGGTCGACTCCGGAACCCTTCTGGACCACCTTCAGGCCGACCCTGGCCCGGTTGGTGTGCTCGCCGGAGCGCATGTCGACGGTGGCGTCCCACATCACCGGAGCGGGCATGACGGCCCGCTTCTTGTTCTCTCTGTCGGTGAACTGCACGCTGCCGTCAGCCAGTTGCTTCACCTTCAGGCCCTTGGACCGCAGTGGCAGCGTGTAGGAGTAACCGCCCGAGGCGGGGCGCTGCTTGATCTCGACGAACTGCTCGAAACCGGTGCGCGTGGCCTCCACGACCACGTCCGCCCCGGGTATGGCGTTGACGTACTGTGCGCGCGTGCCGTCCAGGTCGGGCTGCGGCAGTCCGCCCTTCCACTGGAGGGTGATCTGCTGGTCGCCTTCGCCGAGCGTCACCAGGTCGGTGGCCCGGGCCTCGCGCGGGGCCGCGAGCGACTTCGCGGGCGTCCCGGTCCGCCCGGCCAGGCGCAGCCCGCCCGGGTGCGCCTTGGGCTCAACAGCCCCGCCCGCGTCCTGCACCAGGTCCAGGTCCACGGGGCGCCACTCACCGGTGGCCTCGTCCCTGAACCGCACGGGCCCGGCGGTCAGTTCGGTGGTGAGCGAACCGTCCTTGTTCGCCCAGGTGGTGGAGGTCTCCGTACGCTCGGACAGCGCCTCCACCCGCTTGCCCGACAGCCGGGCGGCGATGCGCGCGGACGGGATGTCCCCCGCCTGTGTCACCGCCGCCTTCCTCGGCGCGTCCACGGCCGCGGGGGGAGTCGTCGCCGCGGAACTCGCCGCGTCGATCAGCGTGATGGCCATGGCCAGGGCGACACCACCCGCTATCCAGCGGACACTTCCCCCGGACCAGGACCGCCCGCGCCACTCGGGCACGGGTCTGTGAATCGACACGATTCACCAGCCTCTCAGTCTCTTTCGCTTCACCCATGTGATGCAAAAGAGAAGATATGAAAGAGGTAAAGATCTGAAATGGTGTCAAGGTCGCAGAAGGCGGACGAGCAGGGTCTGCGAGATGGCATGATCTGCGTCACTGCCCACGCTGTACTTCGTCGGGGCACGACAGGGAGGCTTGGCGTCCACTTGGGTTCTAGGTGGTCGGGCTCGTACACGGGTCACCCGGTCACGGCCTGGCCCGTCCCAGGATGCCCCGCTCGTACGCCACGGCCACCGCCGCCGCGCGGTCGTTGACGCCCAGCTTGGCGTACAGGTGGGTGAGATGGGTCTTGACCGTGGCCTCGCTGATGAAGAGTTCGCGGGCGATCTCGCGGTTGGACGTGCCCTTGGCGACCAGGGCGAGCACCTCGCGCTCCCGGGCGGAGAGCGGCTCGCTCGCGGGCGTCCGGGGGGTGCGCACCGCGGAGACCAGGCGGGAGGCGACGGCCGGGGAGAGGACGGTGCGGCCCTCGGCGGCGGCGCGGACGGCCGTGAAGAGTTCGTCGCGCGGGGCGTCCTTCAGCAGGTAGCCCGTCGCGCCGGCCTCGATCGCGGGCAGGGTGTCGGAGTCGGTGTCGTACGTGGTCAGGACGAGGACCTTGGCGCGGGCGCGGCGCCGGGTCAGTTCGGCGATCGCGTCGACTCCGCCGCCGCCCGGCATGCGCAGGTCCATCAGGATCACGTCGGGGTCGAGGGCGGCGGCCCGGTCGAGGGCCTCGACGCCGTCGGAGGCCTCGCCGAGGACTGTGAATCCGGGGGCCGACTCGAACATGCCGCGCAGGCCGTCGCGTACGACGGGATGGTCGTCGACGATCAGCAGGCTGATCAGGGGTGCGTCACTCATGGCGGACCAACGGTACGCGAGCCGACAGGGCCGTGCCGTGGCCCGGTTCGGACTCCACGGCGAGCGAGCCCGCGATGCGTTCGGCGCGGGCGCGCATGCCGTCGAGGCCGAAGCCTCCGGAGCTGGAGCGGGCGGGGAGGGCGAGCGGGTCGAAGCCGGTGCCGTCGTCGCGGATGTCGAGGATGACGTCGTCGCCGAGGAAGGAGAGGGTGACGCCGACCCGGGTGGCCCGGGCGTGCCGGGCGGCGTTGGACAGGGCCTCCTGGACGATGCGCAGGAGGGTGGCCGCGACCTCCTCGTGGAGTTGCTCGGCGGTGCCGGTGAGCGTGAACTCGGCGCGTACGCCGGTGCGTTCGCCCCAGGCGGCGACCGTCTTCTTCAGGGCTTCGGACAGTCCGTCGTACTCCAGCGCCACCGGGGCCAGGTTCTGCACGGAGCGGCGGGCCTCGCCCAGGCTGTACCGGGCCAGCTCCAGGGCACGGCCGGTGTGCTCGCGGGCCTGGTCCCGGTCGGGCGTGTTCGCGACGACCTGGAGCTGGGCGATGATCCCGGTCAGGCCCTGGGCGAGGGTGTCGTGGATCTCGGCCGCGAGGCGCCTGCGTTCGTCGGCGACCCCGGCTTCCCTTGCCTGGACGAGGAGTTGGGCGTGCAGCGCGGCGTTCTCGTCGAGGGCCTGCTGCAACGCGGCGTTGGTGCGTTCGAGTTCGGAGATGGTCGCGGCCTGGACGCGGGCGCGTTCGTCCTCGGTGGCGAAGAGACGGTCGGAGACGGCGACCAGGACGAGGGTGACCACGAGGATCGCCCCGAAGAGCAGCCACTGGGTCCGCCCGCTCGGCGGCATCCCGCCGGTGTACGCGCCGGACATGGTGACGGCGGTGGCGAACAGTCCGACGGTCACCACGGGGCGCGGCAGCAGCCGGCGGGCGCCGAAGTAGCCGGTGAACGCGTAGACGCAGAAGAGCGGGTTGATCCAGCTGAGGACGAAGGCGATGACCCAGCGGACGGCGTAGTAGCCGATGCTCGTGGCCGACGGCACGCGCAGGGTGTCGGCGACGGTCCCCCACCACACCTGGAGCGCCAGTCCGGCGGCGACCAGGCCCCCGGTCGCGTACCAGTCGCCCTGCCGCATGCCGAACATGCCGGCGGTCGGCACCGCGAGGAGCGCGCTCACCAGCAGCAGCAGGTACGGCCCCCGGTGGTTGACCACCGCCCACCGCCGCTCGACGCCCGCCACGTCCCGCTCCCGCTCCCGGTCCGGGGCCGAAGCCGGGGCCGGGGCCGGGGCCGGGGCCGGGCCCATGTCCGTGTCCATGGGCCCAGTGTGGGCGACGCGCATGCTCACTCCCAGCGGAACCACCGGCTCGCCGCGCCCGTCAGCAGCAGGATCCAGACCACCAGCACGCCCAGGTGGGTCCAGCCCGGCCAGTCGCCCGCCGCCGCCTGGTTCAGGGCCTGTGCGGCCGCGCCGAAGGGGGTGTACTCCACGATCCGGGCGAGGGTGTCCGGCATGGACTGCACCGGCATCCACAGGCCCGCGCAGAACATCGCCGGGAAGAACACGGCGGAGCCGATCGCGCCCGCGATCTTCGTCGTAGGGGACAGGGCCGACACCACCGATCCGAGTGCGAGGGCGACCAGGACGGCCAGCAGCAGGGCGAGGAGGTAGCCGAAGAGCTGCCGCGGCACGCGCACCTCGAAGCCGAGCCGCCCGACCACGAGGACCAGCAGCGCCGACACCAGGGACGCCCCGCCGTACACCAGCATGTGCGCGGACAGCAGGGCCGTCGGGCGGACCGGTGTGGCGGACATCCGGCGCAGGATGCCGCGCTCGCGGTAGCCGGTGAGGGTCTGCGGCATCGACTGGAGGCCGCCGACGATCAGGCCGAGCAGCACGGCCACCGGGACGTAGGCGTCGATGGTGCGCAGGCCGCCGAGGTCGGCCTGATGGTGCCGGAAGGCCGGGATGGAGCCGAGGATCACCAGGAGGAGGGTCGGGAAGAGCAGGATCCAGAAGATGCTGCCGGGTTCGCGGCGGAAGAGGCGGACCTCGGTCTTCAGTACGGCGGTGCTCATGCCGCTACCTCCTTGGTGACGTCCTGGGTGACGTCGTTCGCGACATCGTTCGTGACGTCGTCCTTCGTCAGGTCGAGGAAGGCGTCGTCGAGCGTGGCGTCCAGGACGCGGAGCTGGTGGGCGGTGATGTGGTGGCGGGCGAGGAGGGTGATGACGGCGTTGACGGTCTCGTCGCTGCCGGACAGCGTGATCCGGCTGTCCTTGTGCTCGACGGACGCGAGGCCGGGCAGGGCGTTGAGGTCACGCTCGTCCAGCGGGACCGACGGGGTGAAGCTGATGACGGTGGACCCCGCCGAGCGCCGGATCAGTCCGGCCGGGGTGTCCAGGGCGGCCACCCGCCCCTTGTCGATCACGGCGATCCGGTCGCACAGCCGCTGGGCCTCCTCCATGAAGTGCGTGACGAGGAGGACGGTGACACCGCCCGCGCGGACGTCCTCGATCAGCTCCCAGGTGTCCCGGCGGGCACGCGGGTCGAGGCCGGTGGTCAGTTCGTCGAGGACGACGATCCGGGGGTCGCCGATCAGGGCGAGCGCGATGAACAGGCGCTGTTTCTGGCCGCCGGAGAGCTTCGCGAACCGGGTGGAGAGTTTCGGGGTCAGGCCGAGGCGGTCGGCGAGGGGCGCCCAGTCGAGCGGGCTCGGATAGAAGGAGGCGTACAGCTCCAGGGCCTCGCGGACGGTCAGTTTGGGCTGGAGCTCGCTCTGCTGGAGCTGGGCGCCGAGGACGCGGGCCACGCGCGCGTGGTCGGCGACGGGGTCGAGCCCGGTGACCCGGACCCGGCCCGCGTCGGGCACGCGCAGGCCCTCGACGCACTCGACGGTGGTGGTCTTGCCGGCGCCGTTGGGGCCGAGGATCCCGAAGATCTCGCCCTCCTCGACGGCGAAGGAGACGCCGTCGACGACCGCACGGCCGTCGTAGGACTTGCGCAGATCGGTGACTTCGATGACGGGCATGGCACCAGGGTTCCGCCCGGCACCGGTTCGGCACATCGGCCGGCTCGCTCGAACGCACATCAGCCGATCGGTGGATACGGCGCTACGACCTCCCGGCCTCCGGACCTCCCGAGCACGCGGGGCGCGTCGTCGAACACGCTGGTCGTAGACCTGCGGCCGAGCCGGGTCCGGCCGAAACTCGGTGGGCGTTGTCAGTGCCGGTCCGTAGGCTCGCGGTGATGGCCAGGACACGTGCAACCACCACCCCCGACCGCTCCGCCGTACGCACCCTGCTGCGCCTGTGGCCGTACGTCCGGCCCGCACGGCTACGGCTCTTCACCGCCGCGTTCGTCGCCGTACTCGCCTCCTGTACGGGGCTGGTGATCCCGCTCGTCCTGAAGTGGATGGTGGACGGGCCGGTAGCCGACCGGGACACGGCCGGGGTGTGGCTGGGCGCGCTCTGGCTGCTGCTGCTCGGGCTCGCGGAGGCGCTGCTGTTCGGCATGCGGCGCTGGCTCGTGGCGCGTCCGCTGTCGCACGTCGAGGCGTCGATGCGGGCCGCGCTGTACGAGCGGCTCCAGCGGCTGCCGGTGGCCTTCCACGACCGGTGGCCGTCGGGGCAGTTGCTGTCCCGGGCGACGGCCGATCTGGGGCTGCTGCGCATGTTCCTCGCCTTCCCGCTGACGTTCCTGCTGGTCAACGCGGTGACGATCCTCGTCGGTGTCGTCATCATGCTGCTTCAGGACTGGACGCTCGGACTGGTCGTCCTCGGGCCGGCGGTCCCCGTGATGGCGATGTGCGTGTACTTCGAGAACCGGTACGCGGTCGTGGCGCGGCGCGCGCAGGACCAGGTCGGCGACCTGACGACGGTGGTCGAGGAGAGCGTCCTCGGGATCCGGATCATCAAGGGCTTCGGCCGGCACCGCAGCCAGGCGCGGGCCTTCCGCGAGCTGTCGTCGACGCTGCGCGGCACGGAGCTGCGCAAGGCGCGGCTGCTGGCCACGATCTGGGCCGTCATCGTGACGCTGCCCGAACTGGCCATCGGGGCCGCGCTGGTGCTGGGCGCGGTGCAGGTCGCGGACGGCGAGCTGTCCGCGGGCACCCTGGTCGCCTTCCTGTCCACCGCGCTCGCGCTGCGCTGGCCGGTGGACTCCATCGGCTTCCTGCTGGCGATGAGCCAGGAGGCGGCGACGGCGACGGAGCGCTACTTCGAGGTGATGGACGAACAGCCGGAAGAGCCCGGCGGTACAGGCGTGGATGCGGGTGCGGGCGCGGGTGCCGGCGGGTCCGGGGGCGGCGGCCTGCGCTTCTCCGGCGTCACCTTCCGCTACCCCGACGCCGCCCCCGACTCCGCGCCCACCCTCGACGGCGTCGACCTGCACATCCGGCCCGGTGAGTCGATGGCGCTGGTCGGGGCGACCGGCAGCGGCAAGACCACCCTCACCGCGCTCGTCCCCCGGCTGCACGAAGTGACGGCCGGGCGCATCACCCTTGACGACGAGGACATCACCGCGCTGCCCCGCGAGGAACTGCGCGCGCGGGTCGCCGTCGCCTTCGAGGAGCCGACCCTGTTCTCCGCGAGCGTCGGCGAGAACGTCCTCATGGGGGCGGACGACCAGGCAGGCGCCGTCGAGCTGACGCGGGCGCTGGAGGTGGCGCAGGCCGACTTCGCGCACGCGCTGCCGCAGGGCGTCGACACGCAGGTCGGCGAGCAGGGGCTCAGTCTCTCCGGCGGGCAGCGGCAGCGGCTCGCGCTGGCCAGAGCCGTCGTCGGACGGCCCCGGTTCCTGGTCCTCGACGACCCGCTCTCCGCGCTGGACGTGCACACCGAGGCCGCCGTGGAGGCCGCGCTGCGCCAGGTCCTGGCCGACACGACCGCGCTGATCGTGGCCCACCGCCCGTCCACCGTGCTCCTCGCCGACCGCGTCGCCCTGCTGTCGGGCGGGCGCGTCACCGCCGTCGGCACCCACCACGAACTGCTGCGCACCAACGCCGAGTACGCCCACCTCATGTCCGGAACCGGCCGCCAGGAGGACGACCGATGACCGCCTCCCCCACGACCTCCCCCACGTCTCCCCCCTCGCCCTCCCCCACCGCCGACGACGGGACCCCTCCCCAGGCCTTCGCCGGCGACGACTTCGACAAGGACGTCCTGCCCACGCCGCCCGGCGCCACCGGCGCGCTGCTGCGTTCCCTGCTCGCCCCGATGCGGGCGCGCGTCGCCCTCACCACGCTCCTGCTGCTGCTCCAGCAGGCGGCCGTGCAGGCGGGCCCGCTGCTGGTGGCGTACGCCATCGACCGCGCCGTACCGGCGTTGCGGGCCGACGACCACGGGCCGCTGGTCGCGGTGGGCGCCGGCTATCTGCTGTGCGCGCTGGCCGCCGGCGCGCTGCAGTACGTGTTCCTGATCGCGTCCGCCCGCGTCAACCAGGACGTGCTGCTCGATCTGCGCGGCCGGATCTTCCGGCACGCGCAGGCGCTGAGCCTCGACTTCCACGAGCGCTACACCTCGGGCCGGCTCATCTCCCGCTCCACCAGCGACGTGGAGGCCCTGCGCGAGCTGCTCAGCGAGGGCCTCCAGGAACTCGTCGCGGTCGTGCTGTCCTTCCTGTTCATCTCCGCGATGCTGCTCTGGCTGGACCTGGGCCTGGGCGCCGTCGCGGTGGCCTCCTTCGGCCCGCTGTACCTGCTGATGCGGCTCTACCAGCGGCGTGCGGGCCGGGTGTTCGCGGCCAGGTCCACCGCGATCGCGACCGTGATCGTGAAGTTCGTGGAGACGATGAACGGCATCCGCCCGGTGCGCGCCTTCCGCCGCGAGTCCGTCAACGAAGCCGCCTTCCGGGTCCTGAACCGGCGGCACGAGCGGAGGAACGGCGACGCGCTCCTGGAGATGGCCCGGTACGTCACCGGGTCGCGGCTGATCGCCAACACGGCGGTGACAGTGATCGTGCTGTGGGGCGCCCTGCGGGTGGTGGACGGCTCGCTGGACCTGGGGGTGCTGGCGGCGGCGGTGCTGTATCTGCGGCGGCTGTACGACCCGATCGACCGGCTCGCCATGTTCCTCAACTCCTACCAGTCGGCGGCCGCCTCGCTGGAGAAGATCGCGGGCCTGCTCGCGCAGACGCCGTCCGTGCCGGAACCGTCGACGCCGCGGGAACTCCCGGCACTGGACGGCGAACTCCCGGGCCGCGGGGTCGTGTTCGACGAGGTCTCCTTCGGCTACCGCACCGGCGGGGAGGTCCTCCCCCGCTTCGCCCTCACCCTGCCCGCCGGGCAGACCGTCGCCGTCGTCGGCTCGACCGGCGCGGGCAAGTCCACGCTGGCCAAGCTGCTCGCCCGCTTCTACGACCCCTCCGCGGGCCGGGTCCTGCTGGACGGGGTCGACCTGCGCGAGCTGCCCGGGCCCGAACTGCGGCGCGGGGTGGTCATGGTGACGCAGGAGGCGTTCCTGTTCTCCGGCACGGTCGCCGAGAACATCGCCATCGGGCGGCCGGACGCGAGCCGGGAGGAGATCGAGCGGGCGGCGAAGGCGATCGGCGCGCACGAGTTCATCAGCGCCCTGCCCGACGGCTACGACACGGACGTCCGCAAGCGCGGCGGCCGGATCTCCGCCGGCCAGCGTCAACTCGTCGCGTTCGCAAGGGCGTTGCTCGCGGATCCGGCGGTGCTGATCCTCGACGAGGCGACCAGCTCGCTGGACGTCCCGGGCGAGCGGGCCGTCCAGGCGGCGATGGCGACGGTGCTGAAGGGCCGTACGGCGGTGGTGATCGCGCACCGGCTGTCGACCGTGGAGATCGCCGACCGGGTTCTGGTCATGGAGCACGGCCGGATCGTCGAGGACGGCAGCCCGGCCGAACTGATCGCGGGCACCGGCCGCTTCGCGGACCTGCACCGCGCCTGGCGCGACAGCCTGGCCTGACCGTCCACGGTGTAGGTTCCGCGATTCGGTGCGCACTGTGCCCGTGAGATGCGCACCGAATGCGCAATTCCAAGGATCTGTGCGCACTGACTCCGCACGGTAACTAGCTTCCGCCCCATGGCCATTCCGAGTCCGTTGAGCAACGTCCACTCCCAGCACTCACCGAGATGCCCGAGGACAACTGTCAGCGGCCAGTCCGGATTTCCCACGTACGGCCAGTTGCGATGTCACTCTCCGTCTCGGTGTAGCCGACGCCTGATGCGGCCGGTCGTGTACAGGCGAAGGGGCGGCTGGCTGGTTCGTCGGTGCCTGCGGTAGGCAATCAGCTGTCGTCTGGGGTGTCCTGGTCGTCTTGGGCGAGGAGTTCTGTCGTGAGTTCCATGCATCGCATCCGGGCGGGAGAGAAGTCGTATGGCATTTTGGTGACCGCTTCGAAGGCGCTCATGTGGGCGTCTTCTTCGCCCGTCAGGTCGGCGTCGTAGATCTCGAAGAGCTTCTCCTCAGCCGTGTCCAGCCCGTCTGCCTCGATGGCCTGCACCAGGGCCTTGTGGTGGGCACAGTGCTGCGCGGCGAGTTCTTCGACACGTGGGTCATGGGGATCGACGCTGTCGTCGAGGGCGGCGTCGGCCGCATCGAGGCGGTCCGCCTCGGCCCGCAGGTCGGCGTGGGTGGCCAGCACCATGAACACGCTGGCCTGGACAGCTGCTCCCAACGGCCCGAAGACCCGTTCCGTGACCAGCAGGGCGTCCAGGTCGGAAGGGCGCAGTGCGCCCGGAGGCAGGTGGCTGAGCCGGTCCGTCACCAGTTGGGAGAGCAGACCCAGAGGGCTGCCCACGACCCGCAGGCGCTGGGCTGCCGCGCGCTGACGCTTTATGCCGGCCTCCTGAGCGGCCAGGGTCTCCTCCAGTCGGCCCAGGGTCTCCTCGATGTCCCGGGCTCCGTCGAAGGCGGCCCGCATGTCGTCCAGGCTGATTCCGGCCTCCGCCATCTTGCGGATCCACATGAGGCGGATCATGTCGTCGTAGCCGTAGCGGCGGCGACCGTCTCCGCCTCGCTCGGGCTCCCGCAGCAGACCGATCTGGTGGTAGTGGCGGATGGCGCGTGGGGTGGTCCCGGCGAAGGCGGCGGCATCACCGATCTTGACCTGGCGGGGAGGCGTGACGGAGGGGTACATCGCAGAGTAAGCCTTTCTTGCGGTGGTGCCTCGACGACACCACATGCCGCTACGGCAGGTGCAACAACACGCATCTCGACACCACAGAGAGCCAGGCCCTGATCACCACTGGGCCATCCGCCGCCATCGCCGAACCGAGCACGCCGGAGCCTCCTTCTGTCTTCACCCGTGAGCCGCTGAGCAATGTGGAACATCAACACAGAGTGACCATCGGCGGCCAGATATCTCCCCACCAAACGGCCGTCACCGGGGAATTCCAACTGGCCGCTGACAGACAACTCACAGTGACCAGAAGGAGCAGACGCCATCCCCGGATTGCGCACGACCAGCCTGCACGCGCGTTGCGCATCACGCGCGGATTCCCGCGTTTCCGCAGGACCACTGCTCACGATCAAGCGGAACCTACACACGGTCCAGGCGCACCCGCGGTCCACATACAGACGCGATTGCGCCTGAGTAACTTATCAAGTCAGTTACTTGCACTTGATGTTAAGTAGGGAACTCCCTAACGTTCCCGGCATGAACCTCACCGTCCTCGCGGCCTCCGGCCAGACCGGGATCGCCCTCACCCGACAGGCGCTGCGACGGGGTCACACCGTGACCGCCATCGCGCGTGACCCCGAGCGGATCGCCCTGCCCGACTCCCCGAGCCTGCGGAAAGTGGCGGGCGACGTGAACGACGCGGCCAGTATCGCCGCCGTCGTGGACGGGGATTCCGTGGTCCTCTCCGCGCTCGGCACGGACCGGGCCGGGATTCTCCTGACCGGCGCCCGGGCCGTCGTCGCCGCCGGCCCACGGCGCGTCATCTGGCTCGGCGCCTACGGCACGGGCAGGTCGGCCGAAGTGGCGGGGGAGGGCGCGGGCATGCTCGCCAAGGTGCTGGGCGACCGGCTCGCGGACAAGGTCGAAGCCGACAACACCGTTCTCGCGGCCGGCGGCACCGTCTTCCACGCCGGGATGCTCGCCGACGGGCCGGAAAGCCCCCGTCGGCGCACGGTCGGCCTGGAGGCCGCGCCCCCCTTCGACCTCGGTGCGAAGGTCAGCCGGGAAACCGTCGCCGCGGCGATGCTCGACGAAGCCGAGGCACCCGGTTTTCCCGGCGCCGTGGCCCTCCCACTGACGGAGTAGGCGGAGCGGTCAGCAGGCGGTGATCTCCTCGATCGACGCCCTGACCTGCTCGCGGAGCCAGGCGTGGGCGGGGTCGGAATCGTAGCGCTGGTGCCAGTTGCAGTTGATCGTCGCCACCGGGGACTCGATCGGCAGCGGCCGGGCCAGGAGCCCGAACACCTCGATGAGCGGGCGGCCGAGGATCGCCGTACAGGTGACCAGCGCGTCGCCACGGGCGGCGATCTGCAGAGCGGTGGACACCGTCGCCACCGCCGCGACCACCCGGCGCCGCAGGCCTTCGGCGGCCAGCACGTCGTCGATCGGCGCGGTGAGGCGGCCACGCCGGGAGATCACCACATGCGGCTGCGCCGCGTAGGAGGCCAGGTCGAGTCCGCCGGCGCAAGGGTGGTCCGCGCGCATCGCCACGATGAGCCGGTCCTCGCCGAGCCGCTCGGACCGGAACTCGGGCAGACCGGGCCGCCCGCCACCCAGTTCCAGATCGACGCGGCCGTGTCGCAGGTCGTCGGTGTCGACGGAGTTCTCCGCCAGCACCCGCAACTGCACCCCGGAGGCCCGCTGCTGGATCCTCCCGACCAGTACCGGCACCAGTGACGCGGCCACCGCGTCGTGACACTGGATCGTGAAGGTGCGATCCAGCTCGGCCAGGTCCAGCTCACGGATCGGCGAGAGCACTTCGCGCGCCTGCCTGACCAGCCGGTGCACGTCCTCCCGCACCGACAGCGCGTACGGGGTCGGAGTCATCGAGTGGCCGGTGCGCACCAGGATGTCGTCCCCGGTGACGGCCCGAAGCCGGCCGAGGGTACGGCTGACCGCGGGCGAGGACAGGTGCAGCCGCTCGGCGGCGCCCATCACGCTGCCCTCTTCGAGCAGGGCGTCCAGCACGGTCAGCAGATTCAAGTCCAATTGCATAAAAGTAAATCTTAACGAGCAACAGATCCACTTCGATCAACCGCTCCAGGAGCATCCCATGAGCCAGGAACTGCTTGCCGCCACCGTCGCCGCCGTCCGCCACGCGGGCGCCCGGATGATGACGCGCTATTCCACCGACGCCCGTCAGCCCGGGCTCCCCGAACTGCTCGCGGACCTCCAGGCCAATGACGCGGCCGTCGTCGACACGTTGCGCCCGGCGTTGGCCGAGGCCCTGCCGAGCGCGGGCTGGCTCAACGACGAACACGGATCGGGACCGCTGGCCACGGGCGAGTGGTGGCTCATCGACCCGGTCGGTGGCAACGTCAACGCCGTGCACGGCATGCCCGACTGGAACATCGGCGTGAGCCTCGTCCGTGACGGCCGCCCGGTGCTGGCGGTGGTCCACTTCCCGGTCTTCGACGAGATGTTCACCGCGACCGAGGGCGGCGGAGCGTTCCTCAACGGTGCACGGCTGCGGGCTTCGGCCAAGACGTCGTTGGACGGCGCACTGGCCGGGACCGGCCTGGCCCAGCCGGGTCACGACCCCGAGCTCGCGAAGCGGATGGGCTCCGCCTTCACCGCGATGACGAACTCCGCCCTGTATGTGCGGGTCTCCGTACCGGTGACCCACCAGCTCGCCCAGGTCGCCGCGGGCCGGATGGACCTGCACTGGCAGTTCGACAACGTCCGGTCCCACGCGGCAGGTGTGCTGCTGGTCCAGGAGGCCGGAGGCGTCGTGACCGACCTCGAGGGCAAACCGTGGGAACTGGCCGGCGAGAGCTACCTCGCCGCCGCGCCGGGTGTGCACGCCGCCGCGCTGCAAGTCCTCACCGCCTGAGGAGACCTTCAACGGTGCGGGTTACGTCGGGTCGGCGCCGTTGAAGATCCCCGAGGTCTCCCGGGTCGACCGACCGCCCCTGACCCGTGACCCGTAACCCGTACCCCATGCACTCCGCGGACAAGGACGGCCATGAGTACCCTCACCACGCCCCGAACCACCCCGCCGGCACGGGGGAACCGAGTCCTCTGGCGCATTCCGGCTGGGCTGCGCAGGAGCATCCTTGTCACGCATGTCGGGTCGGCGGGAGCCTGGATCGGCATCGATGTCGTCTCCGCCGTTCTGGTGGTGATCGGCTGGGTACGCGCGGGCGACGACCGCACCGCCGTATACCGGGCACTCGCGGACTTCTTCGTCGTTCCCCTGCTGCTGTCGGCTCTCGCGGCGGGGGCGGTCTGCCTTGTCACCGGTGTCCTGCTGGGGCTGGCGACCAAGTGGGGACTCGTTCGCTACCGGTGGGTCGCGGTGAAGCTGGCCCTCAACGTCATCGCCTGCGTGATGCTGCTGCTGTTCCTGGGCCCGATCACCGAACTCGCCTCGGGCGAACAGCCGTTGCGGGACATCTGGTTCGTCGCGTTCCTCGCCGCCACCGCCATGGTGCTGCTGAGTCTCGCGATGGTGCTCTCGGTCTTCAAGCCGTGGGGCCGAGTCCGCACGTAGTTCGCGCCCGGTCCTCCAAACTCCCACCAGTCACCACCAGATGGCCGCGCACTGATTACATGGCGGGTGAACCCCGGTCGGCCGAACCGGGGTTCACCGTGACCAGTGAGACGTCGCCCGTTGTCACCGATTCGCTCGCGGAGAACCACCGATCGCTCATCGAGTCGCGGATCCTGCACACCGGCACCAGCGGACTGGGGGACGTGTGATCGACGCGTACGAGGATCCCGGCACACCCGACTGCCGTGGCGGCTGGGCGTACCTGGCGTGGCTGGTGCGCTGCCAGCCGGGGCGGGCACTGGCCGGGGCGGTGCTGGCCAGCGTCTGGATGGTGCTGCTGGCGGCGGCCCCGTATCTGCTGTCGCGGGCGGTGGACGACGGGCTGGAGTCCGGTGACCAGGCCGCGCTGGCCGGCTGGACGGCCGCCCTGGTCGCGGTGGGCGCGCTCAACGCGTGGCTGAGCATCATGCGCCACCGCACGATGACCCGGGTGCGGATGGACGGCTACTTCCGCACCACCAAGGTCGTCGTCCGGCAGACGGTGCGGCTCGGCGCCGGGCTGTCGCGGCAGGTGCGGGCCGGGGAGGTCGTCACCATCGGGGTGGGCGACGTGCACACCATCGCGGGCTCGCTGACCGTGATCGGGCCGGGCGTCGGTTCGGTCGTGGTGTACGTGTTCGTCGCCGGGCTGCTGCTGTCCGTGTCGCCGCTGCTCGCGGGGGTCGTACTGCTGGGGGTGCCGGTGGTCGCGGTGCTGGTGGGGCCGCTGATGACGCGGTTGCAGGGCACGGAGGCCGAGTACCGGGAGCGGCAGGGCGTGCTCACCGCGCGGATCGGCGACCTCGCGGGCGGGCTGCGCGTCCTCAACGGGCTGGGCGGCAAGGGGCTGTTCGCGGACGCCTTCGAGCGTGACTCGCAGCGGCTGCGGGCGCAGGGCTACCGGGTCGGCGCGGTCACCAGTTGGCTGCAGGCGCTCGGGTTGGGCCTGCCCACGCTGTTCCTCGCCGTGGTGACGTGGCTGGCGGCCCGGCTCGCCGCCCAAGGGGAGCTGACGGTGGGCGAGTTGGTGTCGGTGTACGGCTATGTCGCCGTCCTGGTCGGCTCGGTGGCGTTCCTCGTCGACATGGGCTACCAGCTCAGCCGGGGTGTGGTGGCCGCCCGGCGCGTCGTCCGGCTGCTGCGGCTGGAGCCCGCCCCGGACACCGGGACCGCCGACGCGCCCGGGGAGCCCGCGGTGCTGCACGACCCCGGGTCGGGGGTGCGGGTGGCGCCGGGCCGGCTGACCGCGCTGGTCGGCGCGCGGCACGCGGAGGTGAGCGCCGTCGTGGACCGGCTCGGCCGGTACGGCCCCTCGGACGCCACCTGGGGCGGAGTACGGCTGGACGCCATGCCGTTGGACCAGGTCAGGGCCGGGATCCTGGTCGCCGACCACGAGGCCGACCTGTTCGCGGGCAGCCTGCGCGAGGTGGTCGCCGGACGGCGCGAGCGCGCCCCGGCGGATCTCGTTCGGGCGGTGCGGGCGGCGGCGGCCGACGACATCGTGCAGGGCCTGGCGGAGGGGCTCGACTCGCCCGTGACCGCGCAGGGCCGCAGTCTCTCCGGGGGCCAGCGGCAGCGCGTCCGGCTGATGCGGGCGCTGCTCGCGGATCCCGAGGTGCTGCTGGCCGTCGAGCCGACGTCGGCGCTGGACGCGCACACGGAGGCGGCCGTCGCGCGGCGGCTGCGCGCGGCCCGGGCCGGCCGGACCACCGTCGTCACCACCACCTCGCCGCTGGTCCTCGACCACGCGGAGACCGTGCACTACCTGGTCGACGGCAAGGTCGCGGCGACCGGCCACCACCGCGACCTGCTGCAACGGGAGCCGGGCTACCGGGCGTTGGTGGCACGGGACCCCGAAGACACAGAAGGCACGGAAGACACGGAAGGCACGGAAGACACGGACGTGGCCGAGGAGGCTGTGCGATGACGGTGGCCGACGGGTCCTCGGGGCGGCTGCCGGTCGCCGAGGCGGCCGAGGTGCGCCGGGCGACCGCCCGGCTGGTGCGGGCCGACGGACGGGCGTTCACCGGCGCCCTCGCCCTGAACGTGCTCGCCGCCGGAGCCGGGCTCGCCGGGCCGTGGCTGCTGGGCCGGATCATCGACGAGGTGCGGGCCGGGCACGGGACCGGCGCCGTGGACCGCCTGGCGGCGGCCATCCTGGCCTGCGCGGTGGCCCAGTTGCTGCTGGCGCGCTGGGCCCGGTACGCGGGCCACCGCTTCGGCGAGCGGACGCTCGCACGGGTGCGGGAGGAGTTCGTCGGCCGGGCGCTCGCGCTGCCCGCGTCGGTCGTGGAGCGGGCCGGGACCGGCGATCTGACCACGCGCGGCACCGCCGACGTGGCGGCCGTGGGCACGACCCTGCGGGACGCCGGGCCCGAACTGCTGGTCTGCACCGTCCAGGCGCTGTTCACGCTCGGCGCGGTGTTCGCCATCGATCCGCTACTCGGCGCGGTCGGGGTGTTCGCGCTGACCCCGATCTGGTGTGCGCTGCGCTGGTATCTGCGGCGGGCGCGCACCGCCTACCTCGCGGAGGGAGCGGCGACCTCGGAGGTCGCCGAGATCGTCGCGTCGACGGCGTCCGGGGCGCGCACGGTCGAGGCGTTCCGGCTCCAGGAGCGGCGGACGGCGGCGAGCCGGGACGCGCTGGAGACCTCGCGCCGCACCCGTTTCCGCACGCTGCGCCTGCGCACGGTGTTCTTCCCGGTGGTCGAGGTGTCGTACTCGCTGCCGGTGGCGGGCGTGCTGCTGCTGGGCGGCGCGCTGCACGCGCGGGGTGCGACGAGCCTGGGCGCGGTGGTGGCGGCCGCACTGTACCTGCGGCAGTTCGCCGACCCCCTCGACCAGATCCTGATGCGCGTCGAGCAACTGCAGAGCAGCGGTGCCTCGTTCGCCCGGGTGGAGGGCCTGGCCCGGGCGCCGAAGGCGGTGTCGGACGACTGTCCCGTCCCGGCGGACGACCGGATCGACGTGACGGGCGTGCGGTACGCCTACGAGCACGGCGGCGAGGTGCTGCGCGGCGTCGACCTGACGGTGCGGCCCGGGGAGCGGCTCGCGGTCGTCGGCCCGTCCGGCGCGGGCAAGACGACGCTGAGCAGGCTGCTCGCGGGCGTGGACGCGCCGAGCGCGGGCACGGTGACGGTGGGCGGGGTGCCGGTCGCGGAGCTGGCGCCCGAGACGCTGCGCCGGCAGGTCGTCCTGGTCACCCAGGAGCATCACGTCTTCCTCGGCACGGTCCGCGACAACCTGCTGATCGCCGAACCGGCCGCCGGCGACGATGAGTTGTGGGCGGCGCTGGCCGCGGTCGGCGCCGCCGACTGGGTCCGGGACCTGCCCGGCGGCCTCGACACCGAACTGGGCGGCGGCGGTTACCGTACGGACGGTTCGCAGGCCCAGCAACTCGCCCTGGCCCGAGTGGTGTTGGCCGACCCGCACACGCTGATCCTGGACGAGGCGACGGCCCTGCTGGACCCGACGACCGCCCGGCACACCGAGCGCGCCCTGGCCGCCGTCCTGCGGGGCCGCACGGTCATCGCCATCGCCCACCGCCTGCACACCGCGCACGACGCGGACCGGGTCGCCGTCATGGAGGAGGGCCGCCTCACCGAACTCGGCACGCACGAGGCGCTGGTGAAGGGCGACGGCGCGTACGCGGCACTGTGGCGGACCTGGCACGGGACGCCGGACCGGCCGTAGCCCTGCCCTGCCCGGCCCTGGGGACAGGGCAGGGCAGGGCCGGACCCGGGGTACCGTCGGCCGCGAAAGGTGACACATCCCCCCGGGAGTGTCACATTCGTAGAACTGGTACCCCGCCACCCGTGGATTCGCCGACAGCGTCGGGCCCTGCCCTGGGACTGGGCGAGGGCTGCTGCGCCGCTACGCCGTCACCGCGAACAGTTCGCCGTTCTCGCTGCCCACGTAGACCACCCCCGTCCAGGCCTCCTTGCCGGTGGCGGCGTCCACCGCGTAGAGGTCGCCGCCCTCGCCCGCGCCGTAGACGAAACCGTCGGCGACGGCCGGAGCGCAGAACACCCGCTACGACTGTCGACGCCGCAGTCCCCCAGCTCCAGGCTGAGGGCCACGAACTCCGCGAGGAGGACATCGCCCGGCTCTCCCCGCTCAAGCACCGCAACCTGAACCTGCTCGGCCGCTACAGCTTCACCGCCTCGCCCCCGCCGCCGGCGTCCTGCGCCCGCTTCGGGACCCTGATGCGCCGGAGCTGGACGAGGACGAGACCGGCGGGGAGTGAGTCGGGGCCGTCGCTGCCTGCGTCTCCATAGGCCGTTGCCCGGTCGCTCAGAGGAGGGCGCCGCCGGAGACCTCGATGCGCTGGGCGGTGACCCAGCGCAGTCCCTCGGAGGCCAGCGTGGCGATGGCGTCGCCGATCTCCTCAGGTTCGCCGACGCGGCCGAGCGCGGTCTGTCCGGCCAGAACCTGGCGCATCCCGGCGTCGTCCCGCATCGCTCCACCGTTGAAATCGGTGGCGGTCGGCCCCGGGGCGATGGAGTTGACCCGGATGCCGCGCGGGCCGAGTTCTGCGGCGAGGGTGCGGCTCAGGGCTTCGACGGCGGCCTTCGAGGCGGAGTAGACCGAGGTGGCGGGGCTGGTGTGGCGGGTCAGTGACGTCGAGACGTTGATGACGCGGCCGCCCTGGGTCAGCAGCGGCACAAGTGACTGGATGAGGAAGAACGTGCCCCGGACGTTGGTGGCCATCACCGTGTCGAAGTCGTCGATCGTGACGTCCTCCAGCGGTCCGAAGATCCCCACTCCCGCGTTGTTGACCAAGATGTCGAGCCGCGAAGTACCCCAGCGCTCCAGCTGCTCGCTCAGTTCGGAGGTGAAGGACGCGAAAGAGGAGACGTCGCTGATGTCGAGCCGGAGAACAGCGGCAGTCCCACCCACCGCCTGCACCTGTTCCACCGTCTTCTCAGCCCCGGCCGCATCACCGCGGTGGGTGACCAAGACCCGCACCCCGCGTCTGGCCAGAGCGATGGCCGCGCCGCGTCCGAGGCCGCGATTCGCACCGGTCACCAAAGCGATCTTGTCGATCGTCATGAACTGTTCCTCCACCGCGCGGCTACCGGAATTCGCCCGGGCGCCACAGATAGGATGCGAGTCACTCGACTCGCCTTGCTCTCGTACCGTAAACAGGACCACCGAGGCGAGTCAAGTGACTCGCCTCGGGTCTGCGGCATACTGTCCGCATGGCAGCAGAACTCTCCGCACACCACCGCAGGCTCGCTCAGCAGAAACGCGATGCGATCACCACCGCAGCCACAGAACTGTTCCTGGATCGTGGCTACGACGGCACCTCGCTGGCCCGGATCGCCGAAGCGGCCGGGGTCTCGAAGTCCACCCTGTTCAAGCGGTTCCCCACCAAGGCGGCCCTCTTCGAGGCCATCGTCACCGAGTCCTGGCAGCGTGACGCCGGCGACGCTGCCGCACGGCCACAGACCGGAGATCTGCGCTCCGGACTGACAACCGTCGGCCACCGCTATGCCGACCTGGTCGGCCGGCCCGGCATGACAGCCCTGTTCCGGATCGTCATCGCCGAACTGCCTCGTTTCCCCGAACTGGGACGGATGCAGTTCCAGCTTGGCAAACTGCCCTACTTCACCTCCGTTCAGCACTACTTGGAATCCGAGCACGAGGCGGGCAACGCTGATGTCCCGGACGCGGCGAGCGCCGCGAACCAGTTCCTCGGCATGATCGCCAACTACGTCCTGTGGCCCCGCATGCTGCTGACCGACTGGAACCCCGCAGCCTCAGACATCCACGATGCCGTCGAACAGGCCGTCCAGACCATGCTCGCCAGATACACCCCGACCCGCCGGCCTGACCCGAAGCCGGAACGTTGACACTGGCGCGCAATGCTCAACATCCGCGACGCCTCCACTCGGCGACGCATGTCGGTAAACAATCGTTTGACGACAGGTGGTCGGCGTGTCCAAAGAACCCGTGCAATCCGGGGGTTCGCGGCGGCTCGAATCCCATCAGATCCGATGGTGATTGCTGACAGGGTTTGACGACGGATAGGGTCCGATCCTCCGTACGGACGGAAGGGGCCCCGAGTGGCGAACCTGGTCTACAAGCGGGTCTCGACCGACCAGCAGTCGACCGCCCGGCAGAACCTCGTCCTGGACGAGGCCGGGATCGAGGACCCGGTCGCCTTCGAGGAGGACCCAGGCACCTCCAGCCGCCTCCACCCGCTCCAGCGACCGAAGTTCCGCGAGCTGCTCACGCCCCAGGTCAGCGGCGGCGAGTCGGGCTCTGCGGCGACGCCTCACGCGTCGCCGCTCTTCCCGCTCCGGGTCCAGTTGCCCGTCTTGTTCCTCGCTGGTGCCCCTTTTTCAGCTGCGGCCTTCTCCAACGCGTCCAGTATCTCGGGCTCCACGATCATCCCCGCGGCATCATGATGGGCCCGGGCTGTGGTCGAGTCCACGCTGACCAGCGACAAGTCCACCAGGTCCCGCTTCGCCGCCTCAGCGATCGCACCCTGGAACACCGCGGTGAACACCCCGGCATCCCGCCACTGCCGAAACCGGCCGTAAACGGTGGACCAGTGCCCGAATCGTTCGGGCAACTCACGCCATTTCGCCCCGTTCCTGAACCGCCACACGACGCCCTCGAAGTGCGCCCGCAGGTTCTCCGGGTACGGCCCGTACTCACCGACCGGCAGGAAAGGGGAGATGAACTCCCATTCGGCATCCGAAAGTTGAGGTCGAGACATCCCACCGTTTTACTCCAAGGCCCCCGACCCTCCCGGGCCGGGGGCCCGCGAGATCACAACTCCACACAGGCCCTAGCAGGTGTGGTCGAGATCCTTCGCGATCACGCTGTGCAGGGTGGCGCTGTCCGGTGCGGCGGGGTCCGGGACGACAAAGGTGTAGTCGACGCCCTGCGGATACTCCCCGACGACGACGGTGAGTTGGTCGGTCAGCGTCGGGAACGTCCGCACATCCCCCTCCACCCCGGCCGCACCGAGCAACTCCTTCAGCTCCCCGAACGTGACCTCCGACGCGAGGGTCACCGTCTCCCCCCGCCGCCCGGTCGGCACGTCCACCGTCCCGGTCCAGGTGCTCAGCGCGACCTGGAAGATCTCGCGACAGCCGCACACTTCGAGGCGCACCTCCCCATACGCGAAGGTCTGGGGCCAGGTCCCCTTCGGGTGGGGGAAGTAGTCGGCCTCGACCGGCGGTCCGAGTACCTCGGTGACGGCGTCCAGCGTAGCTCCGGGCCTGAGGACACCGACGCCGCCGGTCGTCGCGTAGTCCGTCAGCACCCGTCTCATGTCCATGCCGGAAATGATCTCAGGCTTCGGCTGGACCGCGGGCCCGTTCGAAGCGGGTGAGGCCGTCGGAGAGGTCCACGATCGGGTCGGGATAGTCGCCCGCCGACCCGGCCGCGGGCCGTGCGGAGGTGAGCCCGTCGTCGGTGTTCGCCACGATCAGTCCGCTGGAACTCTGCAAGGCGCTCCCCTTGCCTTCGACCAGACCACAGATCGGTCGGACAGACTGAGAACACTTCAAGAATCCCGAAGGTACGTCACAAGCTTCGAGAGCACGCGCACGAGGGGAACCCTCTGGCCAGTGGCCCAGGACCTCAGCAGATCTCAGGGGAACCCACGGGATGTCGCACATACGCCCTCGCCGCCTCGATCAACGACATCGGCATACCGACCACCGCCACCCGGGCGGCTGCCCTCCGCCAGCACGTCCTGGAGATGCCCGCGCCCGTCGTCGCCGACGCCCTCGGCTACCACCAGGACACCGCTGCCAGGCTTGCCTCACAGACCGGCGGCACGTGGAGTCGGTACGCAGCCGGAGACCACCTACGGTCACCATCAGGCTGGACACCCCAGCGAACTCACGACAGTTGATAGGCGAGCCCACCAGTAGCCCCCGATCATGTCCCGATCCGGATACTCCACCGGGTGCGGCCGCCGCTGCTGCTACGGTCCGGCGCCATGAACACTGACGACTGGACGGCGCTCAGCGCCATTGCTGCCGCGGTCGGGGTGGTGGTCACCGCGGTCATGGCGTACTGGACGACCCGCAAAGCGGCGGCGGCCGCCGCGGACTCGGCTGACACCGCGCGAGAGGTGGCGAAGATCGAACGCGACCGCTGGCACCGCGAGCTGACTCCTGAGCTGACCTTCAGTCTGATCCGCGTGGGCCCCAACCGTCTGAGGCTCACCACCACACTCGACGGCCCGGTCGGCCTGGATCACCTCGACACGATCACCCTCACGGTGCGCGACGAGGCCGGACGGGATCACTCAGCCAGACCGCATTACGACGAAGCAATGCGTACGGAGCTGTCGTCGGTGATCTGGGGGGCCGCCCGATTCAGCCCCGGGGTCGACGGGGTTGCCGCGCCCGGCCGCGAGAGCATTATCCGGAGCCTGGAGCGCGGCAACTTCGTGTACCGGCAGATGGATAACTCCGAGCCGCCGAGCTGGTTTCAGGACCCGGGAGACTGGGTGGACGGGTACTGGGACACGAAACTGCGCCTGCACGCGGTCTGCGAGGTGGAGGGGTATAAACCCTGGATCGTCGTTGCCGAGGTCGAGAACCCGGGGATGGAGTACATCTCCGACGGCTCAGACGAGATGGAAATTCCGGAGCAGTACCGCTGAATCACGGCTGCCCGGGGTCGAGGCCCCACCGGCCCCAGCGGCGCCGGAGGATCCCGGCTGCAGGCCCTCGCCGAGCGCCACTGAACGCCACCGGCCCCGGGCCAGCACAAGCTGGCTTCGAATGAGTCTTCTGGGGGTGGGGCCGGAATACGAGCGAAACGTGCCACGTCCTTGTTTCACCGCTGGTAGAGGCCAGCGAGGGTTGCCTTGATAGGGATCGTTAGGATTCCGTCATCCTGGCCCCCGTGATCTTCGAGGTGTGTGTTGGCATCGATCGACCGCACCGCCTACCCGAGGTTCCGCGGAACCGTTACGGCGCGGGAGCTGGTCGAGTCGTTCACACCCACGGTGGACGAGGTCGGCTGGGCGCGAGGGAAGACGACCGCTGACCAGACCTTCCTCGTGCTGGTGATATGGCTGAAGTGCTTTCAGCGGATGCGCTATTTCCCTGGCCTGGACGAGGTTCCCGACGCGGTGGCCGGTCACATGCGCACCGCGCTGGGACTGCCGGACAGTGTGGCAGTCGAGGTGGAAGCGGTGCGGTCGGCTGCGCGGTATCGCGACTACGTGCGCGAGCGCCTGGGGGTGAAGTACGACGCGGCGGATGTGCGCGGCATCGCCGATACGGCGATCCGAGCGGCAGCGGTCACGAAGGACAACCCGGCTGACCTGATCAACGTAGCGTTGGAGGAGTTGCTGGAATCCGGTCGGGAGCTGCCCGGATACACCACGCTGGACCGGATGGTGGCCAAGATCCGCGCCGAGGTGAACCGGGACGTGTTCGCCACTGTCGCCGGCCGGATCACTCCGGGGCAGCGCGCGAGGCTGGCCGAGCTGCTGGTGGTGGACCCGTCCAGTCGGCGCAGCCGGTTCGACCGGCTGAAGGACCCGGCGAAGGCCGCGACGATCGGCAAGTTCAAGGTCCGCCTGGCGCATCTTGCCGACCTGGACGCGCTCGGGCCGACCGGCGCATGGTTGCAAGGGGTCCTGCCGGGCAAGATCTCGCACTTCGCTGGCGAGGCGCGGGTCACCGACGTCGCGGACTTCGTCAAGATCGGCGATGAGAAGCGGTTCGCGCTGCTGGCCAGCTTCATCCACGTGCTGCGCACCTCGGCTCGGGACGAGGTGACCGAGATGTTCTGCAAGCGTATGGCAGTCATCCACAAGAAGGGCCGGGCCCGGCTGGAGGCGCTGCGTGAGGAGCACCGCGCTGAGTCCGAGCGGCTGCTGGAGGTGTTTGGCGATGTTCTGGCCGCGGTGCGCGAGGCTGCCGAACCGGCCGACACGGCGAACGAGCCCGACGCCGAGAAGGACACCGGCACCGCGACGATCGATGCGACCGGCAGCGGCACCGTCGACGGCGCGGTTGAACCCGCAGAACCCGCAGCCGAAGACGGGAGGTCCGCAGCGGCGCGGACTGGGGAGATGGTCTTGGCGGCGCTGACGGCCGGCGGAGGCATCGCGGCGCTGAGCGCGTCGCACGAGGCGGTGGCCGCGCACCACGGCAACAACTACCTGCCGCTGTGCGAGCAGTACTACAAGTCGCACCGGGCGGTGCTGTTCACGCTGGTGGCCGCGATCGAGCTGGAGGCGACGTCCGCGGAACGGTCGGTGCTGGACGCGCTGGAGTTCGTCAAGGCCAACCGGGATCTGGACCGACGCGCGGAGTGGATCGAGGAGAGCGTCACCGTCAAGCGCGATGGCAAGGACGTGGGCCTGACGGTCGACGTCGACGCCTTCGCAGGGCTCTTGTGGAGGCGCACGCTGCGTGACCGGCGGCGTCCGGGGATGCTGGCCCGCCGACACCTGGAGGTGTGCGTGTTCTCCCATCTGGCCGCCGAACTGCGGTCCGGGGACATCGCAGTGGTCGGCTCGGACTCCTACGCCAACCTGCACGCCCAGTTGATGAGCTGGGAGGAGTGCGAGGACAAGGTCGCAGAGTTCTGCACCCAGGCCGGTATTCCGACCGACGCGAAGGCGCTGACGGCGCACTACCGGGCGCTGCTGACGAAGACGGCCACGGAGGTCGATGCCGGCTACCCCGTCAACACCGACCTGCGCCTGGAGGGCGGACGGCCGGTGCTGGCGCGGCGCAAGGGCGCCGAGCGGCGGCCGGCGGCGATCGCGCTGGAGGCCGCAGTGCTGGACAGGCTGCCCGACCGCGCGCTGCTGGACATCCTGGCCCGCACTGCCCACCTGACGGGCTGGCCGCGGCATTTCGGCCCGGCCTCCGGTTCCGATCCGAAGATCCGCGACACCTTGGGCCGGTACGTGGTGACTGCGTTCGCCTACGGAGGGAACCTCGGGCCGACCGAGGTCGCCCGGCACATGCGCGGGGTCAGCGCCCATGAGATCTACACGGCCGGGAACAAGCACGCCACCCCAGACAAGATCTACAAAGCGTCGGCGGACGTGGTCAACGCCTTCGCGAAGCTGGATGTCGCCGCGATGTGGGGCGACGGGTCGACCGCAGCCACCGACGGCTCGCAGATCGACACCTGGGAAGACAGCCTGAGGGCCGAATCCCACGTCAGATACGGCGGGTTCGGGGCTCTGGCGTTCCGGCTGGTGTCCGACAACTACATCGCGCTGTTCTCCCACTTCATCCCGTGCGGGGTGTGGGAGGCGGTGTACTTGCTGGACTCGCTGCTGTCCAACGTCTCCGGCATCCAGCCCGACACCATCCACGCCGACACGCAAGGGGCTTCGCTGCCGGTCTTCGGCCTGGCCGCGCTCCTCGGATTCGACCTCCTTCCCCGCATACGCAACTGGCACGACCTGAACGTCTACCGGCCGGACGCCAAGGTGCGGTACAAACACATCGACTCCCTGTTCGACGACAACGTCATCGACTGGGCCCTCATCGAACGCCACTGGAAGGATCTGCTGCGCACCGGGATCTCGATCCGGGAGGGCCAGCTGTCCTCGGTGACGCTGCTGCGCCGCCTGGGCAACCACTCGAAGCGCAACCGGATCTACAAGGCGCTGCGCGAATTGGGCAGGGTCGTCAGGACCGTGACGCTCCTTCGATACCTGTCCGAGCCCGAGCTGCGTGACCAGATCACCGCGATCACCAACCGCACGGAGGCGTTCCACGGCTTCGCTGCGCATCTGATGATCGGCGGACGGCTGATCGGCCACAACGACCCGGACTACCAGGAGCGAGTCATCAAATTCAACGAACTGATCGCCAACTGCGCGATCTACTCCACCGCGCTGGACATTACCGATGCCGCCAACGCCCTCGCCGCCGAGGGCCACGTCGTGGACCCCGACGACCTGGCCACCGTCAGCCCGCTGATCACGCGCACGATACGCCGCTTCGGCGACTGGCACTTGGACCTCACCCCGCCCAAGGACGTCATCGCCACCAGGTTGGACCTGGCCCCCGGAGCGCTGTTTCCCACCGCGCCGGTGTGAAGCCGCGATCGGCCGAAGACCTACGGCCGGCTCATGCCTCGTAGGCGAGCGCCTTCTGTAGATGGAAGTCTGCGACGTCGAGCATCCACTTCCGGTTCGGGAAGTCGCCCTCGGCGATGCGAAGCGGGCCGCCGACCAAGTCCAGGTGCATGACGTACTGGTAGTACTTGACGCGCCGCGGGTCGAGGTCTGGGTTGCGGAGTGCCTCGTAGTGCGGGCCGAAGCGCATCCGCATCCAGCAGTGGTCCACTTCGATATCGGTGTACATCAGGCCCTCGATGTCGATGATGACAGGCTCCCCGTCCGGCCCGACGAGGGTGTGTTCCGCGCAGAGCTCGCCGTGGACCACGCCCAGTTCTGCGCGCGGTTCGAGTGCGGCGTGCAGGGTACGGAGCTTCTCCTCCAGCATCGCCTCGCCTTCGGCCGCGCGGACGTCACGGGGCACGGCGGTGGCAATGTTCACCAGCGTGCGCTCCAGGTAGGCCTGCTCGCAGGTCATGTCCGGCGGCGCACCCCCACCATCGATCCACGCCACCCGCCCGAACGCCGGCGCGCGGTAGGCGTGCATGCGCCGCAGCATGTCTGAGAGCTGCGCGAGCGTTCGCCGGCCGGCGTCCGGATCGTGTTCCAGCAGCGCCTCCAGCGTTCCGCCGCGGACGTCCTCCGCGACGGCGATGTCGGCCGGGTACAGATTCCTGCTGCGGTCGGCGAGCAACAGCCGCGGTGAACGAGCTCCTACCGCTTCCAGCCGACGGGTGGCACCCTCGAAGAACTCGATGCCGGAGGCGTGGGCGAACGGGTTCGACGGGTCGTCGTGACCGTCCGGAAGCAGCCCGTCCCAGTAGTCCTCGTCAGCGTTCCAGACATAGACGATCGTGCTCGTGGCGTCGTCCAGCGTGACACGGTAGACGCCCTTCTTGGTGCCGTTGAGCAGGCGGTCGACGGCGGCGATGCGGCGGTCGGTGCCGAAGACCTCCCGCATCACCGGGGTCAGGGTTTCGGCATCGGCGAATTTTCGTTCAGCGGTCATGGGGACGATCTTGCCCCCTCGCCGGAGGCGGAGGGCAGCCAATTACCTACGACGCCAACGGCGCGGTGGTCTGTTCGTCGTGCTCGCGCAACATGCGCATGACGGTCGCGGGCGAGGGGTGCTGTCCCTTCTTCTTGCCGGTGGTGATGACGAGCCGGGAGGCGATGTCGCGCAGGCTCATCTCCTGCTCGCGCAGGTGAAGGGCCATGGAAAGCATGTGGTCGTCGGTGACGCCCGCTCCGCCGATGGTCTTGCCGCGCTTGCGGGCGGATTCGTGGCCTTCCAGAGTTCGGTCGCGGATGTACTCGCGTTCCATGCCGGACAGGGCGGCCAGCACGGTGAACACGATGCCGGAGGGGTCGTGCGAGCCCTGGAGTTCACCGGTGAGGAACTCCAGGCCGACGTCGCCCGCCTTCAGTTCCTCAGCCAGGGCCGCCAGTTCGATGCCGCGGCCGAGCCGCTTGTGCTCGTGCACGACGAGCGTGACGCGAACCCCGGAGGCGCGCAGTTCGCTGGCGAGGGCGACGGCCTTGTCCAGTTCGGGGCGCTGGATGGCGCGGGTGGAGATCTTCTCGGAGAAGATCCGGGTAACCCCGGCTTCGGCGAGCGAGTCGAGCTGGGAGTCGAGGGACTGCCGGGCGGTGGACGCACGGGCGTACCCCAGACGGGCATGCCCGACGGGTTCGGCATCGGCGCGCCTCGGCCGGGGCAGCTCGGCCCAGAAGGAGCCGGGCTTGCGCACCGCAGGGGTCGGCACGTTGAGGGCCTTGGCGAGTTGGGGCACGAGGCGTAAGCGGGCTGTGTGGTACTGGATCGCCACCTTGCCCTTGCCGGTGCGGCACGGCGAGCCTGCGGGGGCGGCGCAGGTGGACATCGGACAGTCGTGCGATTCCACGCGCTTGAAGTCGTCGCTCACGAGCCCCGACTGTTTCATGAGTGGTTTCAAACTGTCGAGCCGTTTGCAACAACTCATGAAACATGGTTCGCCCTGGACACGTCCGCCGGGTGACGGTGTTTCACAGGTGAACACCTATGAAACGCTGATGTCCTGGCCCGTCGGTAGGAACGGGGGGACGCCTTCCGTCGTTGCGCCGGTCACGGAGACGACTCATCTGTGAGCTTGCGACGTTCCTGAGGTCCGCCAGGGCTGCTTCAGCATTACGCAGTGCTCGGGGCCACGGCCCATGCGTCGACCTCGACCCGGAAGTCTGGGTGAACCAGGCCAGCGACCCTCACCAAGGAGCAGGCGGGCGGGCGTTTTGCGTCCTGGTATTCGTCTCGCACTTTCCGGAACGCGCCCAGATCGTCCAGATCGGTCAGGTAGACCGTCAGTTTGACTACGTGCTCCAGGCCGGAGCCCGCTGCCTCCAGCGCGGTGGTCAGATTCGCGTAGACCTGCCGAACCTGGGCCTCAGTGTCCTCTTTACCGACCAGATTGCCGTCGCCGTCCACCGGAACCTGCCCCGAGACGGCGACCATCGCACCAGTAAAGGCGACCGCGTGGCTGTAACCGTTGACGGGCGGTGAACCGTTGGGACGTATGAAGTGCTCCATGGCGCCGATCATGCCACGACCGGAAATCGGCTCCTCAGCACAGTGTCCGTCTTACTGTGACCTACCTGGCCGCTGCTGCGTGGCACGTTTCGCTCGTATTCCGGTCCCACCTCTTCTGGCCCCGGCGGAACGAGTCCTTTGGCCCCGGGTGGCGATCACTGGGGCCACCGGACTCGTTCCTCTGGAGCCAGAGAAACCGTTCAGAGCCAACAGCAGCTCACCCGGAGTCGATACGCCGCTGGAGATCACACACGGTCACCAGCGGGCTGGGTTCCTCGGGGAACTGGCGACAGTTGAATACGCGAGCTCACCAGTACCGAGGCCGTAGACGGCGTCGCCGGCCGCGACGGGCGACGAGCTGCCGGCACCGACGGTGGAGCGCCGCCAGCGCTGTTCACCGGTGTCGGTATCCACCGCGCACAGGCTGCGGCTGCCGCTGATGTACACCGTCCCGTCGGCCACGCTCGGGGACGCGTACAGGACACCGCCGACGTCGAACTTCCAGCGCTGCGAGCCGGGTTCGGCGTCCGGTCCTCGACCGGTGGAGGACCGCTTGCGGTAGATCCGCCACTCGGCGAACCCGACCCCCGCGGCGGTGACGCCGAGACCGCCGAGGCCCAGCAGCACGGTCCGGCGGGACAGGCCGGACCTGACCGCCGCCGCATCCCTCTCCGCCTCCGCCTCCGGAAGCCCTGGATCCGGCTCCGGAAGCTCCGGAAGCTCCGGAAGCTCCGGTCCCTCGGACGGAGAAGGGGGTGCAAGAGAGGGAGGGGAGTGGGAGGGGCGAGGGTCCGGTGGGCCGTGGTGCGGGAGTACACGGTCGCGGCGACGGTGTCCGGGAGCCAGCCGGCCCGGGCGGCGGGTTCGGCAGACGCGGCGACCTGCCCGCCCTCCGCTTGCCGCCCGCCCTCCGCTTCCCGCTCGCCCTCCACCGCCCGCCCCAACCGCTCCAGCAGCGCGGCCACGGTGGGCCGCCGGCCGGGCTCCTTGGCGAGGCACGCGGCCACCAAGAGCCTTAGGAAGTCCGGGAGTTGGCGCAGCTCGGGCTGCTCGTGGACGACGCGGTAGCTGAGGGCGTGCGCCGAGCCGGTGCCGAACGGTCCGGCACCGGTGGCGGTGAACGCCAGTACCGCGCCCAGGGAGAACACGTCGCTGGCCGGCCCGACCGGCTTGCCGGTGAGCTGCTCGGGGGACATGAAACCCGGCGTGCCCACCACCGTGCCGGTCCGGGTCAGCGCGCTGGCCTCGCCGGCCACCGAGATCCCGAAGTCGATGACCCGGGGACCGTCCGCCGCGAGCAGGATGTTCGACGGTTTCAGGTCGCGGTGCACCACGTCCGCCGCATGGATCGCCTCCAACGCCTCGGCCAGCCCCGCCCCGAGCGCCAGCACCCGCCCCTCGGACCACGGCCCGTGCGCCTGCACCGCGTCGCCCAGCGGGACCCCGGGCACGTACGCCGTCGCCAGCCACGCGGGCGACGCGTCGGGGTCGGCGTCGACCACGCCCGCCGTGAACACCCCGTTCACGCGGCGGGCGGCGGCCACCTCCCGGGCGAACCGGCGCCGGAAATGACCGTCGTCCGCCAGTTCCGGACGCACCACCTTCACCGCGACGGCCCGCCCGCCCGGCGAACGTCCCAGGTACACCCGGCCCATCCCGCCCGCGCCCAGCCGCGCCACGATCCGGTACCGCCCCACCTGCCGTGGGTCCCCCGCCTCCAGCGCTTCGAACGCGTCCACCCGCGACCTCCCTGTCCCGCCCCGCCCCCGGGCCACCGTCGCATGGCCACATCATCCCGGACGGAACCGGACCGGACAGGGGCCTCAAGTGGCCTGAAGGCAGGCTGGGACGCCCGACTGATCCGCATATCGAACATGAACTCCCGGACAACGAACCATTTCCGGCCAACTTCCTGACGCGCTCCTGACAGGGAGCGCAATCCACTGCCACTCTTCCCACTGCTACTTCACAGCAACCCCACAGCCACACCCGCTCCACGTACACGCTTCGTGTACGCGCTCCACGTACCGCCTTTGTTTCTGCGTACCGCCTTTGTCGTGCCCGGACGGCTCACCCGCCGTCCGGTCTCCCTGGCCACGCGACCCGTGGCCGCGCAGAAGGAGTCAGTGTTGAGCAGCAGTCCCTCTCTCAGACGCACCCCCCACACCACCTCCCACACCACGACCCGCCGTGCCGCGGCCGTCGCCCTCATCGGTGTCTCCGCGCTCATCGCCGCCGCCGTGCAGTCCGGCGCCGCGACGGCCGCCCCGACGAGCGCGTCGCAGGCCCGCCCGGGCGCAGAATCGGTCAAGCTCACCCCCGCCCAGCGCGCCGCACTGATCCGCACGGCGGACGCGGGCAAGGCGGCCACCGCCAAGGAGTTGGGCCTGGGCGCCAAGGAGGCGCTCGTCGTCCGTGACGTCGTCAAGGACGCCGACGGCACCCTGCACACCCGCTACGAGCGCACCTACGGCGGCCTCCCGGTGCTGGGCGGCGACCTCGTCGTCGACACCACCAAGTCCGGCGCGACCCAGGGCGTCACCAAGGCCAGCCGGGCCACCATCAAGGTCGCCTCGCTCTCCCCGACCTTCAGCGCGGCCAAGGCGGAGAAGCAGGCGCTGAGCCTCGCCACGGCCGCCGGCGCCGAGAAGGCGGACACCAACCGGGCCCCGCGCAAGGTGATCTGGGCGGCGAACGGCACGCCGGTCCTGGCGTACGAGACGGTCGTCGGCGGTCTCCAGGAGGACGGCACCCCGAACGAACTGCACGTCATCACGGACGCCACCACGGGCGCGAAGCTCTACGAGTACCAGGGCGTCGAGACCGGCATCGGCAACACGATGTACAGCGGTCAGGTCACCCTGGGCACCACGCAGTCGGGGTCGACGTACAACCTGACCGACGCGACGCGCGGCGGCCACAAGACGTACAACCTCAACAAGGGCACCTCCGGCACCGGCACGCTCTACTCCGGCGCGGACGACACATGGGGCACCGGCGCCGCGTCCAACACCGAGACCGCCGCCGCCGACGCGCACTACGGCGCGGCCCTGACCTGGGACTACTACAAGAACGTGCAGGGCCGTTCCGGCATCAAGGGCGACGGCGTCGGCGCGTACTCCCGGGTCCACTACGGCAACAACTACGTCAACGCGTTCTGGCAGGACAGCTGCTTCTGCATGACGTACGGCGACGGCGACGGGAACACCCACCCGCTGACCGCCATCGACGTGGCCGGCCACGAGATGACGCACGGCGTCACCGCCAACACCGCGGGCCTCAACTACAGCGGCGAGTCCGGCGGCCTCAACGAGGCGACCTCGGACATCTTCGGCACCTCGGTCGAGTTCTACGCCCAGAACTCCTCGGACGTCGGTGACTACCTCATCGGCGAGGAGATAGACATCAACGGCGACGGCACGCCGCTGCGTTACATGGACAAGCCGAGCAGGGACGGTTCCTCGAAGGACAGTTGGTACTCGGGCATCGGGTCGGTCGACGTGCACTACTCGTCGGGCCCGGCGAACCACTTCTTCTACCTCCTCTCCGAGGGCAGCGGCGCCAAGACGATCAACGGCGTCAGCTACAACTCGCCCACCTCGGACGGCCTTGCGGTCACCGGCATCGGCCGCGACAAGGCGGAGAAGATCTGGTTCCGCGCGCTGACCACGAAGTTCACCTCGACCACCAACTACGCGGCGGCCCGCACCGGCACGCTGGCGGCGGCCGGTGAGCTGTACGGGACGACGAGCGCCGAGTACACGGCGGTGCAGAACGCGTGGGCGGCCATCGCGGTCGGCGCGCGTCCCGGCGGCGGTGGCGGCGGGGGCGGCACCTCTTTCGAGAACACCGCCGACGTATCGATTCCGGACAACGGTGCGGCGGTCACGTCGTCGGTCACCGTCTCCGGGCGGACCGGCAACGCGCCGTCGAACCTCGCGGTGGCGGTCGACATCGTCCACACCTACATCGGTGACCTCCAGGTGCAGTTGATCGCGCCGGACGGGACGGCGTACACGCTGAAGGCGTACGGCACCGGCGGGAGCACGGACAACCTCAACACCACGTACACGGTGAACGCCTCCTCCGAAGTCGCCAACGGAACCTGGCAATTGAAGGTCCAGGACAACGCGGCCCAGGACACCGGTTACATCAACGGCTGGGCACTGACCTTCCCGTAGGCGCCGGCGCCGCACGGCCCCGCACAGTCCCGAGCGGGCCGCACACAGTCCCGAGCGGGCCGCGCGCAGTCACCGCACAACCCGCAGTCACCCGCCAAGCCATGGCACAGGACGCCGTCCCGGAGCTTCGACTCCCCCGGGGCGGCGTCGCTTTTTTACCGTCGCCTTGCCCGCGCCCTGTTGGCCGTTGACCCAGGTCAAGTCCGTTTACATTCCTGCAACGTTCACCGGACAGTCGCTTTTCAGCCAACATCACTTTGGGGTCCTGACATGTACGCGCCTTGATGTCACTCTTCCTTCACCCGCCGCACAACTTCACACCCGTCACGGGCAGCCACCCCACGGCACCCGGACCCCCCACATCCAAGGAGCTTGTGTGTCCTCCCTCTACGCGCGTCACAAGCACACCACTCTCGCCATCGCCACCGCCGTCGCGGCCGGAGCCCTCATCACCACCGGCCTGACCGCCGGCAGCGCAGTCGCCCAGAGCCCGGCCGAGTCGACCGGCAAGACGATCCCGCTGGGCGCCCCGGTCCAGCTGTCGTCCGCCGCCCGCACGACGCTGATCCAGCAGCAGCAGGCCGACGCCCCGGAGACCGCCCAGACGATAGGCCTCGGCGCCAAGGAGAAGCTGGTCGTCAAGGACGTCGTCAAGGATGCCGACGGGACGGTCCACACCCGCTACGAGCGCACCTACGCGGGCCTGCCGGTCCTCGGCGGCGACCTCGTCGTCCACGAGTCCGCGACGGGCGCGACCAAGGGCGTCACCAAGGCCAACACGGCGACCATCAAGGTGGCCACGCTGACCCCGAAGGTAGCCCCCGCCAAGGTCGAGAAGCAGGCACTGACCGCCGCGAAGGCCGCCGGCTCGGCGTCCACCACCGCCGACCAGGCCCCCCGCAAGGTGATCTGGGCCGCCAACGGCACCCCGGTCCTCGCCTTCGAGACGGTCGTCGGCGGCCTCCAGGACGACGGCACCCCGAACCAGCTGCACGTCATCACCGACGCGGCCACCGGCAAGAAGCTGTTCGAGTACCAGGGCATCGAGACCGGCACCGGCAAGAGCCTCTACTCGGGCACCGTCACGCTCGGCACGACCAAGTCGGGCTCGACGTACAACCTGACCGACGCTGCGCGCGGCGGACACAAGACGTACAACAAGTCGCACGGCACGTCCTCCTCCGCGGGCACCCTGTTCACCGACGCGGACGACACCTGGGGCACCGGCGCGGCCTCCAGCTCCACCGCCGACCAGACCGCCGCCGTCGACGCCGCCTACGGCGCACAGACCACGTGGGACTTCTACAAGTCCACGTTCGGCCGCAGCGGCATCAAGAACAACGGCGTCGCGGCCTACTCGCGCGTCCACTACGGCAACGCGTACGTCAACGCGTTCTGGGACGACGACTGCTTCTGCATGACGTACGGCGACGGCGACGGGAACACCCACCCGCTGACCTCGCTGGACGTGGCCGGCCACGAGATGAGCCACGGCGTCACCTCGAACACCGCGGGCCTGAACTACTCGGGCGAGTCCGGCGGCCTCAACGAGGCCACCTCCGACATCTTCGGCACCGGCGTGGAGTTCTACGCGAACAACGCCAACGACCCCGGTGACTACCTCATCGGCGAAGAGATCGACATCAACGGCGACGGCACCCCGCTGCGCTACATGGACAAGCCCAGCAAGGACGGCGGCTCGGCGGACTCCTGGTCCTCCAGCGTCGGCAACAAGGACGTGCACTACTCGTCCGGCGTCGCGAACCACTTCTTCTACCTCCTCTCGGAGGGCAGCGGCGCCAAGACGATCAACGGGGTGAGCTACAACTCCCCGACGTCCAACGGCTCCACGGTCACCGGCATCGGCCGCGACAAGGCGCTGCAGATCTGGTACAAGGCGCTGACGACGTACTTCACGTCGACGACGAACTACAAGTCGGCGCGTACCGGCACCCTCTCGGCGGCCTCCGCCCTCTACGGCTCCACCAGCACGGAGTACAAGGCGGTGGCGGCGGCATGGTCGGCCGTCAACGTCAGCTAACGCTTGCGTAGACGCTCGCGTAGATGAGCTGGGGCGGCACCCGGGGCGAAGGTATCCCCGGGTGCCGCCCTACTCTTGGCTCCCATGCCCCCGAAGGACTTCACCTACGACGATGTCGGCGCGACCCGCGACCGCCCCGGCTTCTGCCCGCCCGGCTTCCACCCCCTCCACGTCCGCACCCGCCTCGGCGAGGGCCACGGGCTCTTCCGCCGCGCCGCGGAAGCGGTCATGACCTGGGAGATGCACCGCGCCCTGGGCGTGGGCATAACCGCCTCGACAGACCGAGCGACCCCCGATACCGACGTCACGGTCACCCTGGCCGGCCTCATAAAGGCCCCCTGCCGCGTGGTCTGGACGGTGGACGAACACCGCCGCGCAGGCTGGGCCTACGGCACCCTCCCCGGCCACCCCGAACGCGGCGAGGAGTCCTTCGTCGTCGACCGCACAGGCGACGGCACGGTCTGGCTGACGGTCTCGGCCTTCAGCCGCGCCGCGAAATGGTACGCAAGGGCGGGCGGCCCGGCGACCCGGGGCCTGCAGCAGGCGTATGCGCGACGGTGCGGGGTGGTGTTGCGGGGGTTGTGCGGGGACGAGGACTCGTAGCCAGGCGAACGAACAATCCTCAGGCGACGCGCAAGGGCTTCCCTCGCCCGCCCACCTCGAACCACAGCAGTTTCCCGGCCCCCTGCCCGAGCGGCCAGCCGCCCCACCAGTCGGCGTACTCCTGCACGAGGTACAGCCCCCGCCCGCTCTCGCCGTCGACCGGGCCGGGCAGGAGACGATCCCCGGGAGGCACGGCAAAGGGCGCGGGGATGTACGGATGGCTGTCCCAGACCCCGACCCTGAGCCGCCCGTCCCCCGGAGCGGTGAGCCGGAGCGAGGCCGGCCCCTCGGTGTGCAGGTAGACGTTGGCGACCATCTCGGACGTCAACAACTCGACGACGTCAAGCACTTCACGCATCCCATGCCCGGCGAGGGCCGCCCGCACGGTCATACGTGCGACCCGTGCGGCTCTCGGGTCATGCGGCAGACGGAGCGCGTACACCCACGTCTCGGGCGGGGCTACGGTGACGGTGACCATGAAGACCTCCGGGAGAAAAGGGAAGGGGGGAAAGCGAGGAACGGGACTTGGACAACTCGCTCACGGCCACGCCGAGCGGCGGCATTGCCTGGTCGGTGCGCTTCCGGCTTATGGGTGCGGGGTGTTGAGCGGCTGCGCTGTACAACGTAGCGTCACACTAGAAGTTCTTCCATTAAATCTGCGAAGATCTGCCAATCATCACCCGTGTAGGTGACGCTGAAGGCCCCTGCCGAAAAGAGAAGCCAACCGCCATGCCACCCGCCCCCACCGCGACCCTGCGCCAACAGCGCCTCGGAGCCGAGCTGCGCAAGCTCCGTGAACGCGCCGGACTCACCTCGACCGCGGCTGCCGCACTCCTCGGAGGGCCGCAGGCCCGGATCAGCAACATCGAAGCGGGGCGCTACGCCGTGAGCGCCGAGCGTGTCCGTACGCTCGCGCGCAACTACACCTGTGCCGACGAGGCCTACATCGACGCCCTGGCCGCGATGACGGGCGGCCGCAAGCGGGGCTGGTGGGAGGAGTACCGGGACAACCTGCCGTCCGGCCTGCTCGACCTCTCGGAACTGGAGCACCACGCCACGGCGTTGAGAGTGGCCGTGACGGTTCACATGCCAGGACTTCTACAGACGTCCGAACACGCCCGCGCCACGATGCGCGAGGCGGTCCCGCCCTTGCGCCCGTACGAAATCGAGCACCGCGTCTCGTACCGGGTGAAGCGCCAGGCCGTACTTTTCGAGGGCACCACGACCCCCTACACGGCCATCGTTCACGAGGCAGCCCTGCGTATGGGCTTCGGCGGCCCGGACATCGCCCGCGCCCAGCTCGACCACCTCTTGGAGTTGAGCGAACAACCCACGATCGCCGTCCTGGTGATCCCCTTCGGCCAGACCGGCTTCCCCGCCTCGGGCCAACCCATCACCGTTGCCGAGGGACCCGTGCCGCAGCTCGACACCGTGGTCCTGGACACCGACCACGGCTGCGAGTTCCTCGACGCAGAAGCCCAGTTGGACCGCTATCGCTCCGTACTGGACCGCATGGAATCCCGCGCACTCCCCGAACCCAAGTCCCGAGACCTCATCCACCGCATCTCCAGCGACCTCTGAGGAGCCCCGCCATGCCCGACCTCACCTGGCAGAAGTCCACGTACAGCGCCGAGGCCGCCAACTGCGTCAACATCGCCGCCTCCCCCACCGGCACCCTCCACCTCCGCGAAAGCGACGAGCCGGACGCCATCCTCACGACGACCCCGGCCCGCTTGCGAGCGCTGATAATTGGCCTGAAGGGGCGTCCGACGTCTTGACCCCACTCGTTCACGATGCGGCACCGCGGCCGTCGGGCGGTCGGCACGGTCGTATTCCAGAGTGCGGGTCGATATTGCAGCCTCCGCTCCGCTGCCCGTCTCCCCGGGCAGGCGGCCGAGGCCGTCGTACGTGCGCTCGCGCCGCATTCCACCTGGCAACAGTTCGGGTTTATATATCCTCTGACAGGTAGTCAGCAGGCAGCAGAAAGGCCCCTCCCGAGAGAGGGGCCCATCCCAAGTTCAGGTAGAGCGTCCTTACCCGATAAGAGACTTCGCGTACTCCACGAAGCCGGCCCAGGGTGCCGGCGGGACGCTCAGGACACCCCTCCCTCGGTCCTTCGTGTCCCTGACCATCACTTTCTGGGCATCGTTGTCGGCCACCTCTACGCAACTGTCAGACTTCGTGTAGGTGCTCGTGCGCCAGTTGGGCTGGGATGTCAAGTTGACCCCTCCTAGTCGGTTGCCACGCGGTCAAAGTGCTGGATCGCAGCTAGTACGAGATCCCTGGCGGTCTGCCCGTACACCGCGGACCGCCTGTGGAACTCGAAGACCCTGATGTAGATGTCGATTTCCCGTGGCTGAGTCACGACCATTTCTGCGGAGAACGTCTCCAACATGACGCGCTTGTCGTCAAACATCACGAAGCCGTGCCCGATCCACGTGTTGAGCGGCGCAGACCGAGGGACGATGCCCAGGCTCAGTCGCGGTAGCGCCAGAACGGCCAACAGCCGGTCGAGCTGGGCTCTCATGACCTCGGAGCCCCCATGGTTCGAGTAGAGGGCCTGCTCGCCCAGGAGGACGTTGAAGATCCGATCACCCTGGTACAGGTACTTCTGTCGTTCGAGTCGCTTCGCCACGGCGGCTTCCGTGTCTCCTGGGGTGTCGTACAGGCGTGACACCTCATCGAAGACGGCCTTGGCGTACTCGGCAGTCTGAAGCGTGCCCCAGACGACGTTGGGTTCCCAGATGCGGAAGACCTTGGTCTTCCCATAGAGCGGTAGGGACTGCTTCTGGCGTCCTTCAGCCCCGGCCTGGAGCAGCCGTCGCCACTCCAACCACAGCTCATCAATGTGGCGGACCGTCGCGATGAGGTCTCGGACTTCGGCTTCGTGCCCGGTCAACTCGCACCAGACACGGATGTCCTCTTCGGAAGCGTTCTGCTTGCCGTTCTCGATGCGAGAGACCTTGGATTCCTGCCAACCAGTCGCAGCGGCGAAGGCCCGGCCACTACTGAATCCCGCGTCCTTGCGGAATCCACGCAGCCGGGCCCCCAGCGCCTCTCGCGTCTCTTGTGCTTGGTTGTTCACGGAGAGATCAGGGCTTGTACTCGGGATGGGGAACGGCGGAGGCCCAGAGTAGATCCCGCACCCGAACACACTCGGCGACGATGGCGGGCGTGTCGATCAACTCGTTCCCGAGGAACCGGCCTGAGTCGTCGAAGTGCCCCACAGCGATGATCGAGTCATCGAACAGCCACCAGTCATGTCCGTCCACCGGGAAGGTCAGGCCCTCGGGCAGCTGGTGCCGCGGATACCACCTGACGGACTCGCCGGCCTCTTCGTTGACGTGGGCTGTGACGTACTCCCACTGGATGTACGGAGTGTGCGGTTCGGTGACGACGCGCACCCGGCGCATGGTCTTACCTGCGCCAGTGACGTGCTCTACGAGCTGCGTCCACGGCTCCATGTACGAGTGGTCCAGAGGCTCGCCACGGAGCCAGCTCGCATAGGGGCCATCCTCTACCGGGACTGAGTAGTCGTCCCTCAGCTCCAAGTGGAAGGCACCGTGCACACAGCCGTCAAAGAGCTGGTTGCGCTCGGTGCTGGAGATCAGCTCCACGCGGTTCCTCCAGTAGCGCGGTGATCGCGGCCTTGGGGACCTCGACCACGGTTTCGTAGTCCGGGATCTGCATCTGTGCCAGGGCCTCGGTGTCGGTCACCTCCTGGCCCTGCACAACGTACGTGCCTCCAGGAGTGAGGACCATAAGAGGGTCCTCAAGGCGCTTGAACTCTCCGGAGGGAAGCCCGTCCTTCTCCAGGTACTCGAACAGCTCGGTGGGTACCTCGACGGCTGTCTCGCCCTCGCGGATGGTGAGCTGCATCAGCAGGTCATTCGCGAAGATCTTCCAGCCTTGCACGAGGTAGGTGTCCCGATCGGTGGCGTAGAGGGTCGGGCACTCTCCCCCTTGGGAGTTCTTACCAAGGAACCGTAGCTTCATGGCTGTTCTCCTGTCCGCTGCCTTGCGCCGGTTTGTGCGGCACTTCCAGCATCGAGCAGGGGTTCTAGCCCGTCAATCCAGCTACTGCAATCTCGCGCAATCTGCTTTGAGGTTGGAGTCAGGCCGCTCTACGTTCGTCCTCCGACACAACCCACACAGTGGCATCGAGGGGAGAAGCGTGGTGGCGAGCGTGACAGACGAGCACGTGAATGCGGGAGCTGAAGCCGACAGCCTGCCCATCGATGTCGAGACGATCACGGAGACCGTCGACGTGGCCTGGGGCATGTCCCTCAGCACATCGACGCGCAAGGACATCGACGCCAGAACCGCCGAGCTGATCGGGCACTTGAACCTTCTCGTGGGGCAGCGCCTCGACGAGGACGAGAACCGGGGAACCTTGCGACTTCTGCGCGCGGTGGAACGCCACCTCGTGGCAAGCAACCGGCCGACTTCACGGACTCAAGCCCACGACGCGTACAACTACCTCCGCGACACGGCCATTTTCACGAGCACGCTGCTCGGGACGTATCAGCAGGTCCACGGAGTCAAAGAGGGATGACGGCCAAGAGGTGGCCGGTCGGCCTCTGCCGGCTCTGTCGGACGTCGGATCATCCTGTGACCTTCATAGGCCCTCCGTGAACGGGTCACCACCCCAGGCTTCGCCTGCGCTGGCTGCTGCGAGTGGTCAAGGCAGTACATCAGCGCATACACGCGGCGGTACGACGCACGCTCCGCCTCATGACTCCCCGCCCGTCCGTCGTACCCCCGTCGCGGATGGGCGGGGCCCAAACACCCGCCGCCCACTACCGGATAGACAACCCCGAGTGAGTAGTAGCAACAGCACGAAGACCGTGGAAGCGGCCCAGCAGCGACGAGACCGCGACTCCAAGGCGGCCCCCATAACCGGGCCCGAAACAGCGAACGGCCCCACACCCGCCGGGCAAGTGTGGGGCCGCGTTTCGAGCGGTGACTGCTACCGCAGCAGCACCCCCGCGCCCTCGCTCCCCTCCGCCACCGCGACCGCCTCCTCCGTGGGCACCGTGACGAGGCCCAACTCCGCGCCGGACGCGAGGAGTCGGTGTGTGGGGAGGATGCGGACCGTGTAGCCGAAGGGGCCCGTGCGGTCCAGGGACAGGGGGCCCTCGTACAGCCACCTGCCCTCCAGGTCGGGGCCGCCGGCCGGTTTCAGCGGGACCTTCGCCGCGTCCGTGATGCGGTCCTCCTCGTCGACCCGGCCCGAGACTGCCTGGACCTCGACGTCGTCGGGGGCGAGGTCGCCGAGGCCGACGCGGACCCGCAGTGCGAGCGTGGTGCCGAGTTCGGCGGTGGTGGTGGCCACCGACGTCTCGACGTGGTCCACGGTCACCGCGTGCCATGCCGAGCGCACCCGCTGCTTCCAGGCGGCGAGTTCGCGCGCGGTGTCGGGGGCCATCGTCCGGTGCGCGTGGGCGGCCGGGGTGTAGAGGCGTTCGACGTACTCGCGGACCATGCGCCCCGCCAGCACCTTCGGGCCGAGCAGGGTGAGGGTCTGGCGGACCATCTCGATCCAGCGGTCGGGCAGTCCGGCGCGCCCGCGCTCGTAGAAGCGGGGGGTGATGCGCTGTTCGAGGAGGTCGTAGAGGGCGGACGCCTCGATGTCGTCGCGGTGGTCGGGGTCGGTGCCGGCGCCGTCCGCGGTGGGGATCGCCCAGCCGAAGTCGGGCTGGAACCATTCGTCCCACCAGCCGTCCAGGACGGACAGGTTGAGGCAGCCGTTCAGGGCCGCCTTCATGCCCGACGTGCCGCACGCCTCCAGCGGACGCAGCGGATTGTTCAGCCAGATGTCGCAGCCGGGATACAGCTTCTGCGCCATCGCCATGCCGTAGTCGGGGAGGAAGACGATGCGGTGGCGCACCCGTGGGTCGTCCGTGAACCGGACCAGCTCCTGGACCAGGCGCTTGCCGCCGTCGTCCGCCGGATGCGCCTTGCCCGCGACGACGATCTGGATCGGGTGGTCCGGGTGCAGCAGCAGGTCCGTCAGCCGGTCGCGGTCCCGCAGCATCAGCGTCAGCCGCTTGTACGACGGGACGCGGCGCGCGAAGCCGATGGTGAGGACGTCCGGGTCCAGAACGCCGTCGATCCAGCCCAACTCCGCTGTACCCGCGCCCCGTTGACGCCAGGACGCGCGCAGTCGCCGCCGCACCTCCACCACCAGTTGCTCGCGCAGATCGCGGCGCAGCTCCCAGACTTCCTGGTCGGGAATCTCGGCGACGGAGTCCCAGCGGTCGGAGCCGCCGACGCTCAGGGCGTCCTCGGCGCGCTCGGCGCCGATCTGGCGGGCGCCGAGGCGCAGCACCTCCGGGGCGACCCAGGTCGGGGCGTGCACGCCGTTGGTGACGGAGGTGATGGGCACCTCGGCGGGGTCGAAGCCGGGCCACAGGCCGGCGAACATCTCCCTGCTGACCTGGCCGTGCAGCAGGGACACGCCGTTCGCGCGCTGCGCCAGCCGCAGGCCCATCACGGCCATGTTGAAGAGGTTCGGCTCGCCGCCCGGGTACGTCTCCATGCCGAGGCGCAGGATGCGGTCGACGTCCATGCGCGGAAGCTCGGCCTGGGGTCCGAAGTGACGGGCGACCAGGTCGCGGTCGAAGCGGTCGATGCCGGCCGGGACGGGGGTGTGGGTGGTGAAGACCGTCCCGGCCCGGACGGCTTCCAGCGCGGGGTCGAAGTCCAGCCCCGTGTCGGCGAGTTCGGCGATCCGCTCCAGGCCGAGGAAGCCCGCGTGGCCCTCGTTGGTGTGGAACACCTCGGGCGCCGGGTGGCGGGTCAGCCGGCAGTACGCGCGTACCGCCCGGACACCTCCTATGCCGAGCAGCATCTCCTGGAGCAGCCGGTGCTCGCTGCCGCCGCCGTAGAGCCGGTCGGTGACACCGCGTTCGCCGAGGTCGTTCTCCTCGACGTCCGAGTCGAGCATGAGGAGCGGGACGCGGCCGACCCGGGCCAGCCAGACGCGGGCGTGGAGCTGTTTGCCGGCCGGGAGGGCGAGGGAGATCTGCGCGGGGGTGCCGTCGTCCTCCCTCAGCAGGGTCACCGGCAGCTCGTTGGGGTCGAGGACGGGGTAGTGCTCCTGCTGCCAGCCGTCCCGGGAGAGCGACTGGCGGAAGTAGCCGTGCCGGTAGAGCAGCCCCACGCCGATCAGCGGTACGCCCAGGTCGCTGGCTGCTTTCAGGTGGTCGCCGGCGAGGATGCCGAGGCCGCCGGAGTACTGGGGCAGGGCGGCCGTGACGCCGAACTCGGGTGAGAAGTAGGCGACGGCGGCGGGGAGTCCGGCGGTGGCGGGCTGCGTCTGGTACCAGCGGTCGCCGGTCAGGTAGTCGTGCAGGTCGTCGGCGGCGGCGGTCAGCCGGCGCCGGAAGCGGCGGTCCTCGGCGAGTTCTGCGAGGCGTGCCGGGCGCACGCCGCCGAGGAGTCTGACCGGGTCGCCGTCCGAGACGGCCCAGCGCTCGGGGTCGACGGACCGGAAGAGGTCGCGGGTTTCCGCGTGCCAGGACCAGCGGAGGTTGCGGGCCAGGTCGCTGAGGGGGCGGAGGGGTTCGGGGAGGAGGGGTCGGACGGTGAATCGACGGATCGCCTTCACATTCCACCTCGTCGTGCGTAAGGAGAGGAGAGAGACGCACGGCGGTGTGCGTCCACGTCTTTCAAGACGGTACCGGCGTCGACGTCGGCCTTGGTGGGGGCTGGCCGCCCCCGTACCCCCGCTTTTCGGCCTGAACGGCCTCGCCCTCAGTCGCCGGACGGGCTGACGTGCCCGGACCGGCGCCGCTCAGAACCCACGGCAACAGGCCACGAACCCCGTTTCACCCCCGTAGGCCGTCTTGTGGTGCTTCGCCCCCCCGCGAGAGGCTGCCCAGTGGCGTGCCCGGGGAAGCCGGGGTGCGCCGAGTCGAGGAGTTGGGTCGAGGAGGGGAAGAGGAGGGGGACTCGAACCATGGCACGGACCATGGCACGGACGCGCTCGCGGCGTCTGCGCCGGGCAGGGGGCCTGACCGCGGTCACCACGGCCGCGGTCGCCACGACCGTGGTGCTGGCGGCCGTGGTGCTGGCGGCCGTCACCCTGCCCGCGCACGCCGTACCGGAGGGGAAGATACTCGGTGCCGGTCTGCCCGGCACCGTCGGCGGAAGCTACCTCGTGACGCTGAAGGGGGACACACCCGCGTCGTCGCCGGCCGGGCGACGCCTCGTCGGGACGTACGGGGCGCGGATCAGCCACACCTACGGCACGGCCCTCAACGGGTTCGCCGTCGCCGCCGACGAGAGACAGGCGCGGCGGCTCGCGGCCGACCCGCACGTGGCGTCCGTCGTCCAGGACAGCCGCGTGACGGTGGACGCCACCGGCGGCGTCGGCACCGCCGGGAGGAACCCGCCGCCCTGGGGGCTGGACCGCGTCGACCAGCCGGGCCGGCCGCTGGACGGCGGTTACCGGTGGCCTAGGTCGGCGGGCGCGGGCGTCACGGTGTACGTGATCGACACCGGCATCCGGATCACGCACGACGACTTCGGCGGCCGGGCGAGTTACGGCTGGGACTTCGTCGGCGGTGACCGGGTCGCCGCCGACGGCAACGGACACGGCACGCACGTCGCCGGCACCGTCGCGGGCACGAACCTCGGCGTCGCCAAGAAGGCGAAGGTGGTCGCCGTTCGGGTGCTCGACAACGCCGGCGCGGGCACCACCGCGCAGGCCATCGCCGGCATCGACTGGGTCACCCGGCACGCGCACCGGCCCGCGGTCGCCAACCTCAGCCTGGGCGGCGGGTACAACGCGGCGCTGGACGCCGCCGTCCGCACCTCCATCCGGTCCGGCGTCACCTACACCGTGGCCGCGGGCAACGTGGGACAGCCTGCCGCCCTGCACTCCCCCGCCGACGTGCGGGAGGCCATCACGGTCGGCGCGACCGACCGCGAGGACGCCCGGGCGGGCTTCTCCAACTACGGTTCGGCCCTCGACCTGTTCGCGCCGGGCGTGTCGATCACTTCCGCGTCGTACACGAGCGACACCGGCCGGGTGGCCTACTCCGGTACGTCGATGGCGTCGCCGCACGCGGCGGGCGCGGCGGCGCTCTATCTCGCCGACCACCCGAGAGCCACGCCCGCGGCGGTCGCAAAGGCGTTGGTCGCGGGGGCGGTGAACGGCAAGGTGTCCGGCCGGGGGACCGGTTCACCGGACAAACTCCTGCAAGTCCCGCCGTTCGGGTAACGGGGCTGCGGAACCGGCTCCGTTCCTCGTGAACGGGGCCGGTCTTGTGCGGAGACATTCGCGCGAGTAGTTAACAAAGTGCCGGATTGCTCACCCGTTCAGGGTGGGAAGGCTCCCTCGGTACACGACCCCACATCCATCCGCCCACCCTCGTTGATGCGGACAGGAGCGGTCATGCCCGCCACGCACCACTCGTCAGCACCCCCAACCCCCCGCGCCAAGGCGACCGAAGCCCCCAAGGCACCGGAAGCGCGCCCCGCGCGCCCCGCCGAAACCACCCCCGCCGGTCCGATCGGCCCCGCCGGAATCGCCGACACCGGCACCGGCACCGGCACCGCCACCCCTGGTGTATCCGTCACCGCCGTGGGGCGCATACCCGTCCTCGACGTCCGCCCGCTCGTCCAGCAGGGGCGCCGGCCCGCCAAGGCGGTCGCCGGTGAGACGTTCCAGGTCTCGGCGACCGTGTTCCGGGAGGGGCACGACGCCGTCGCCGCCAACGTCGTACTGCGGGATCCGGACGGCACCCCCGGCCCGTGGACGCCGATGCGCGAACTCGCCCCCGGCACCGACCGCTGGGGCGCGGACGTCACGCCGGACGCGACCGGCCGCTGGACCTACACCGTGGAGGCGTGGGGTGACCCGGTCGCCACCTGGCGGCGGCACGCCCGCATCAAGATCCCCGCGGGGATGGACACGGAACCGGTCCTGGAGGAGGGTGCCCGGCTGTACGAACGGGCGGCCGCCGGAGTGCCGAAGGGGCCGGACCGGACCGTGGTGCTGGCCGCGGTCGACGCCCTGCGCGACGAGTCACGCCCGGCCGCCTCCCGGCTGGCTGCGGCGCTGATCCCGGAGGCCGAAGCCGTCCTCGACCGCCACCCGCTGCGCGAACTGGTCACCGCCTCCGAGCCACTGCCCCTGCTCGTGGAGCGCGAACGCGCCCTGTACGGCGCGTGGTACGAGTTCTTCCCCCGCTCCGAGGGCACCCCCGAGCGCCCGCACGGCACCTTCCGCACGGCCGCCCGCAGACTCCCCGCCATCGCCGCGATGGGCTTCGACGTCGTCTACCTCCCGCCGATCCACCCCATCGGCACGACCTTCCGCAAGGGCCGCAACAACACGCTCGACCCCGGCCCGGACGACGTCGGCGTGCCGTGGGCGATCGGTTCGCCGGAGGGCGGTCACGACGCCGTCCACCCCGGCCTGGGGACGATCGAGGACTTCGCCTGGTTCGTGAAACGGGCGCGGAAGCTCGGCCTGGAGATCGCCCTCGACTTCGCCCTGCAATGCTCCCCCGACCACCCCTGGGTGCAGAAACACCCCGAGTGGTTCCACCATCGGCCCGACGGGACGATCGCGTACGCCGAGAACCCGCCGAAGAAGTACCAGGACATCTTCCCCGTCGCCTTCGACGCCGACCTGGACGGCCTCGTCGCCGAGACCGTCCGTGTGCTGCGGCACTGGATGGCGTACGGAGTGCGGATCTTCCGCGTGGACAACCCGCACACCAAGCCGGTCGTGTTCTGGGAGCGGGTCATCGGGGAGGTCAACCGCACCGACCCCGACGTGATCTTCCTGGCCGAGGCCTTCACCCGCCCCGCGATGATGCACACGCTCGGCCAGATCGGGTTCCAGCAGTCGTACACCTACTTCACCTGGCGTAACACGAAACAGGAACTGACGGAGTACCTCACCGAACTCTCGGGGGACGCCGCCTCCTACATGCGGCCCAACCTGTTCGCCAACACCCCGGACATCCTGCACGCCTACCTCCAGCACGGCGGCCGGCCCGCCTTCGAGATCCGCGCCGTCCTCGCCGCCACCCTCTCCCCCACCTGGGGCGTCTACAGCGGCTACGAACTCTGCGAGAACACCCCGCAGAAGGAAGGCGGCGAGGAGTACCTCGACTCGGAGAAGTACCAGCTCAAACCCCGTGACTGGGCGGCGGCCGAGCGCGATGGCCGCAGTCTCGCCCCGCTGATCACCCGGCTCAACGAGATCCGGCGGGCGAACCCGGCGCTGCACCAACTCCGCGATCTGCACTTCCATCCCACCGACAAGGACGCGGTGATCGCCTACTCCAAGAGGAGCTCGGACAGGAGCGGTTCGAACACGGTTGTGGTGGTGGCCAACCTCGACCCCCACCACACCCAGGAGGCGACGGTGTCGTTGGACATGCCGCAACTCGGCCTGGACTGGCACGAGTCGGTGCCGGTGCGCGACGAGCTCACCGGCGACACCTACCACTGGGGCAGGGCCAACTACGTGCGCCTCGAACCGGGCACCAGGCCCGCGCACGTACTCACCGTCCTGCGACCGTCCACCCCGCAGATCGGAGGGTCACCCACACCATGATCGTCAACGAGCCCGTTCCGGACACCTTCGAGGACACCCCCGCCAAGGACCGCGACCCGGAATGGTTCAAACGAGCCGTCTTCTACGAGGTCCTCGTCCGCTCCTTCCAGGACAGCAACGGCGACGGCGTCGGCGACCTCAAGGGAATCACCGCCAAACTCGACTACCTGCAATGGCTCGGAGTCGACTGCCTCTGGCTCCCGCCCTTCTTCAAATCACCGCTCCGCGACGGCGGATACGACGTATCCGACTACACCGCGGTCCTCCCCGAATTCGGCGACCTCGCCGACTTCGTGGAATTCGTCGACGCCGCCCACCAACGCGGCATGCGCGTCATCATCGACTTCGTCATGAACCACACCAGCGACCAGCACCCGTGGTTCCAGGAATCGAGGAAAGACCCCGACGGACCCTACGGCGACTACTACATGTGGGCCGACGACGACAAACAGTACGCCGACGCCCGCATCATCTTCGTCGACACCGAAGTCTCCAACTGGACCTTCGACCCCGTCCGCAAGCAGTACTTCTTCCACCGCTTCTTCTCCCACCAACCGGACCTCAACTACGAGAACCCGGCCGTGCAGGAGGAGATGATCTCCGCGCTGCGGTTCTGGCTGGACCTGGGCATCGACGGCTTCCGCCTCGACGCCGTGCCCTACCTGTACGCGGCCGAGGGCACGAACTGCGAGAACCTTCCTGCGGCGCACGAGTTCCTGAAGCGGGTCCGCAAGGAGATCGACGCCCACTACCCGGACACGGTGATCCTCGCCGAGGCCAACCAGTGGCCCGAGGACGTCGTCGACTACTTCGGCGACTACGCCTCCGGCGGCGACGAATGCCACATGGCGTTCCACTTCCCCGTCATGCCCCGCATCTTCATGGCCGTACGCCGGGAATCCCGCTACCCGGTATCGGAAATCCTCGCCAAGACCCCGGCGATTCCCGCCAATTGCCAATGGGGCATCTTTCTTCGCAACCACGACGAGCTGACCCTCGAAATGGTCACCGACGAAGAACGCGACTACATGTACGCGGAATACGCGAAAGACCCGCGTATGCGCGCCAACATCGGCATCCGCCGCCGCCTCGCCCCGCTCCTCGACAACGACCGCAACCAGATCGAGCTGTTCACCGCCCTGCTCCTGTCACTGCCCGGCTCGCCGATCCTCTACTACGGCGACGAGATCGGCATGGGCGACAACATCTGGCTCGGCGACCGCGACGCCGTCCGCACGCCGATGCAGTGGACACCGGATCGCAACGCGGGTTTTTCGTCCTGTGACCCCGGACGGCTGTCCCTGCCGACCATCATGGATCCCGTATACGGCTACCAGGTCACCAACGTCGAGGCGTCGATGTCGTCGCCCTCGTCGCTGCTGCACTGGACGCGGCGGATGATCGAGATCCGGAAGCAGAACCCCGCCTTCGGCCTCGGGACATACACCGAACTGCCGTCCTCCAACCCGGCCGTCCTCGCCTTCCTGCGCGAGGCCCCCCTGACCGGGGAAGGAGGGGACGATCTGGTGCTGTGCGTGCACAACTTCTCGCGCTTCGCACAGCCCACCGAGCTGGATCTGAGCCGGTTCAACGGGCGGTATCCGGTGGAGCTGTTCGGCGGGGTGCGCTTCCCGGCGGTCGGCGACCTGCCGTACCTGCTCACGCTGGCCGGGCACGGCTTCTACTGGTTCCGGCTGCGACACGACGCGGCCTAGCGCCCTGGGGCGGGGCGGGTTTCCCCCGTCCCGCCCGGGGCACGCATCAGTAACACCCCGACCCCCCGGGGAAAGGAATGTGACACCTATGGCGGCGACTGTCACAATTTCCGGCCGGACGGACCCCGGCCTCCTCCCTTCACTGGACCCCCTGTTGCGGGAGTGGCTGCCCCGGCAGCGCTGGTTCGCCGGCAAGGGGCGTCCGGTCACCGGGTTCTCGCAGGTGGCGGCCACCGAACTGCTTCCGGCCAGTGCCCGGCTGGGCCTCTACCACCTGCTGGTGCGCGCCGAACAGGGCACCGGCCCCGGCGACTGCTACCAGCTCCTGATCGGCGTACGCCAGACCCTGCCGCCCCGACTGGCACCCGCGCTCATCGGACACGTGACGCAGGGGCCACTGGCCGGGCTGACCGTGTTCGACGCCCTCTACGACACCCGGCCCGCCGAAGTGCTCCTGGAGGCGCTGCGCACCCGCGCCCGGATCGGCGGGCTGCGCTGCGAGCGCGACCCTGGGCAGGAGATCCGGACGGGACTGGTCCCACGGCGGCTGACGGGCGAGCAGTCCAACTCGTCCGTCATCTATGGAGATACGTTCATCCTGAAGCTTTTGCGCCGGGTCGTGCCCGGCGTCAACCCCGACCTGGAACTGCCGCTGGCGCTGGCCCGCGAGGGCTGCCCCCGGGTGCCCGCGCCGACGGCCTGGATGGAAGCCCACCTGGAGGGAGACCCGTACGTCCTGGCCGTGCTCCAGCCGTATGTGCAGGGCGCGGCGGACGGCTGGGAGCTGGCGCTGCGGGAACTGGCCAAGGGCGAGGACTTCACCACGGAGGCGCGGGCACTGGGGCGGGCCAGTGCCGAGGTGCACGGGGCGCTGGCCCGGGCGCTGCCCACGGCGACGCTGGGCCACGCGCAGATACAGCCGATGGCGGACGGCATGGCCGTCCGCCTCGACGCGGCCGCGCAGGCGGTGCCCGCGCTGCGCCCGTACGTGCCCGCGCTGCGCACCGCCTTCACGGCGCTGGCCGGCCTCGCGGCCGAGGGCCACACCTGGACCGCCCAGCGCGTACACGGCGACCTCCACCTCGGACAGTGCCTGCGGGCGGCCTCCGGCGAGTGGTCGCTGATCGACTTCGAGGGCGAACCGGCCCGCCCGCTGGCCGAACGGCGGATGGCCCAGCCGGCGGTGCGGGACGTGGCCGGCATGCTGCGCTCCTTCGACTACGCGGCCCACTCGACCGACCCGCCCGCCCCCGGCTGGGCCCACGCCTGCCGGGCGGCCTACTGCTCCGGCTACGCCGAGGTCGCGGGCACCGACCCCCGCACCGACCCCGTACTGCTACGGGCCTACGAGACGGACAAAGCCGTCTACGAGGTCGTCTACGAAGCCCGCCACCGCCCCGACTGGCTCCCCGTCCCCCTGTCCGCGATACGCCGCCTCGCCGCCGCCCCCGACCTGCCCTGAGCCCTGATCCCTGATCCCTGAGCCCTGAGGAGACCCCGCACGTGACTCCCCCGAAGAAGCCCACAGGGAAGAAGTCTTCAAAGGCCAGGGCCAAGGCCAGGCCCACGGTCGAGGCTACGCCCCAGGCCGGGCCCGAGGACGAGACCCGGGCTGAGGGCAGGCCCGAAGCGAAGGCCGCTCCCGGGGGCGAGACCGAGGCCCGGACCGAGGTCGAGGTCGGGGCCGGGACCGGGACCGGGACCGAGGTCGACCTCGGGGCCGGGACCGAGGCCGAGGCCGACCTCGGGGCCGGGGCCGGGGCCGAGGCCGGGGCCGAGGCCGGGGCCGAGGCCGGCAATCCGCCCGGGTCGGAGGTTCCCGCCTCCGAGCGTGGGCGGCTGCTGCACGGCACCCATCACTCCCCGCACTCCGTGCTCGGCGCGCACGCGGTGGACGGTGGGGTCGCCTTCCGGGTGCTGCGGCCGTACGCGCGGGCCGTGACCGTGCTCGCGGGTGAGATGCGCGCCGAACTGCGCGCCGACGGTGACGGGTTCTTCTCGGGGTTGCTGCCCCTCACGGAGGTCCCGGTCCACCGGCTGCTCGTGGCGTACGAGGGCACGAGCGTGGAGACCGAGGACGCCTACCGTTTCCTGCCCACGCTGGGCGAGCTGGACCTGCACCTGATCGGCGAGGGACGGCACGAGCAGTTGTGGACGGTGCTCGGCGCGCACCCGACGACCCACCAGGGCGTGAGCGGCACGAGCTTCTCCGTGTGGGCCCCGAACGCACGCGGGGTGCGGGTGGCCGGCACCTTCAACTACTGGGACGGCACCGGGTATCCGATGCGCTCCCTCGGCTCGTCCGGGGTCTGGGAGCTGTTCGTGCCCGGGATCGGCGAGGGCGAGCTGTACAAGTTCGACATCACCCGCCCCGACGGCTCCCACACCCTGCGCGCCGACCCGATGGCCACGCGTACGGAGGTCCCGCCGGCGACCTCGTCGATCGTGCACGCCTCGCACTACGCGTGGGCGGACGAGGAGTGGATGGCGCACCGGGGCGAGATACCCGTGCACGAGGCCCCCTTCTCCGTCTACGAGCTCCATCTCGCGTCCTGGCGACCAGGCCTGACGTACCGTCAACTCGCCGATCAACTACCGGTGTATGTCAAGGACCTGGGCTTCACGCACGTCGAGCTGATGCCCGTCGCCGAGCATCCCTTCGGCGGCTCCTGGGGCTACCAGGTCACCGGTTTCTACGCGCCGACGGCCCGGCTCGGCACGCCCGACGACTTCAAGTACCTGGTGGACGCCCTGCACCGGGCCGGCATCGGCGTCCTGATGGACTGGGTTCCGGCGCACTTCCCGCGCGACGAGTGGGCGTTGGCGGAGTTCGACGGCAAGCCTCTCTACGAGCACGAGGACCCGCTCCGCGCCGCCCACCCCGACTGGGGGACGCTGGAGTTCGACTTCGGGCGGCGCGAGGTGCGCAACTTCCTGGTGGCCAACGCGACTTACTGGTGCGAGGAGTTCCACATCGACGGCCTGCGGGTGGACGCCGTCGCCTCGATGCTCTACCTCGACTACTCGCGCGAGCCGGGCCGGTGGACGCCGAACGAGCACGGCGGCCGGGAGAACCTGGACGCGGTGGCCTTCCTCCAGGAGATGAACGCGACGGTCTACCGCCGCAGCCCCGGCGTCGTCACGATCGCGGAGGAGTCCACGGCCTGGGACGGCGTCACGCGGGCCACCCACCACCCGGGCCCGAGCGGCTTCGGCGGGCTCGGTTTCGGCCTGAAGTGGAACATGGGCTGGATGCACGACTCGCTGGAGTACATGGCCCACGAGCCGGTGCACCGCCGCTACCACCACCACGAGATGACCTTCTCGATGGTGTACGCCTACAGCGAGAACTACGTGCTGCCCATCTCCCACGACGAGGTGGTGCACGGCAAGCGTTCGCTGGTGTCGAAGATGCCCGGCGACTGGTGGCGGCAGCGCGCCAGCCTGCGGGCGTACCTGGCCTTCATGTGGGCCCACCCGGGCAAGCAACTCCTCTTCATGGGGCAGGAGTTCGCCCAGGGCGCGGAGTGGTCCGAGGCGCACGGCCCCGACTGGTGGCTGCTGGACCCGGCGTACGGCGCGCAGGCCGACCACCGGGGCGTCCGGGACCTGGTCCGCGACCTGAACGGCGTCTACCGGGCGACCCCGGCGCTCTGGCAGCAGGACACCGACCCGGCCGGTTTCCAGTGGCTGGTGGGCGACGCGGCCGAGGACAACGTCTTCGCCTTCCTGCGCCTCGACGCCGAGGGCTCCCCGCTGCTGTCCGTCTCCAACCTCTCCCCCGTCGTCCGCCACGGCTACCGCCTCGGCGTCCCCGACGACGTCCCGGCCTGGCACGAGACCCTCAACACCGACGCGGCGGCGTACGGCGGCAGCGACGTCACCAACCCGGACGTCGTCAAGCCGGAGCCCCAGGGCTGGCACGGCCGCCCGGCGAGCATCCGACTGACCCTGCCACCCCTGGCCACGGTGTGGTTGCGCCCGGCGTAGGCAGGCCGGGGAGCCCCCGGTCCCTGGGGGCTCCCGGTCCCTGGGGGCTCCCGGTCCCTGGGGGCTCCCGGTCCCTGGGGGCTCCCGGTCCCTGGGGGCTCCCGGTCCCTGGGGGCTGCGCCCCCACCCGGCCTCAGCGTGCGCCGAACATGAACCGCCGCAGCGCCGCCAGCAACCCGCTGGCCTGACCGTCGATCCCGACGGACGCCGACGCGAGTTCGGCCGGCCGGGCCACGCCAAGCGCCGCCGTCGCCATCTCGTACCGCACCGGCAGCACCTTCAGCCCCCGCACGACCGGACCCGACCGCCACGGCAACTGGTCGGGCGGCAGGGTCAGTTCGGCCTTGGCGAAGTGGTCGAAGACGCGCCCCACGGCCGTCGTCACGATCAACCCGCCCAACTCCCGCGCGGCACTGGGGCACTGGTGGGGACCCGCGCCCCAGCCCAGGTGGGCGCGGGTGGAGACGGCTGAGCCGACCATGGGGGAGGAGCCGATCGCCAGCAGGTCCTGGTGGGCGGCGGCCGCGGACGGGGAGACGATGTCGCCGGCGCGGATCCAGAAGTTCCCGAGCCGCACGTCCCGCGCCGCGAACCGGAAGCACATGTTGGCGACGGGCGGGTTGGCGAGGGCGGCCCGGTTGACCGTCTCGCCGAGCTGCCCAGCCGACAGGCTGCGGCGCACCGTCGCGTTGCCGCGCAACACCTCCAGCAGCGTGTTGAGGACCATGTTGCCGGCGATGTCGTTGAGGTAGACGGCGTTCATGAACAGTTCCCGGCCGAGCTGTTCGTCGGTGAGGTCGGGGTCGGCGAGCATCATGTACGAGGTGAGGTCGTCGCCCGGTCTGGCCCTGCGGTGGGCGGCGAGACGAGTGAACGCGGACAGGGCGCGGCCGGTGGCGGGGCCCGCGTCGGGGCCGCCGTCGAGCATCCGCCACAGGTCCATGACCAGTTCGTCGCCCAGCTCGACCGGGCAGCCGAACAGTTTGCTGGTGACCATCAGCAGCAGCGGCCGGGTGTACTGCGCGCCGAGGTCGGCGAAGCCGGTCCGGCCCGACTCGGCGGCCAGCATCGCGACCAGCTCGTCGGCGTACTGGGCGACGGCCGCCCGCAGTTCCCAGCCCTCGGGGCTCTTGGCGTCCTGGAAGGGGCGCAGGGCGGCGTGCTGGGTGCGGCGGGCGGCGAGGTGCTCCTCGTCGTCCATGAACATCGTCTGCCGCACCTCGTAGCCGGCCAGCAGCGGCCAGCCGGGCGGCAGTTCGCCCAGGGCGCGGGCCCGCCAGTTCCGTACGTCGCGCCGCCACTGGCCCTCGTTGCGCAGGACCTCCAGGACCTCCCGGTAGTCCAGCGCGAGCCACACGGGCACACCCAGGAGACCGACCGGGGCCACGGGACCGTACGTGCTCCGCAGGCGTCGGTACACCGCGCCGGGGTCGGCGTCGAACTCCGCCGTGAGCAGCGGCTCGACGGACAGCGATCCGAGTGCGGGGCTGTCGGCCGGTGCGGTGACGTGGTGCTGGGCTTCCATACGCAACGCTTACCGCACCGACCGTGCACACGCAGTTATCACAGCATGAACTGTTACGTCTTGGTGATCCCAGGTCACGCCAACGCTGTCAGCAGCGGCTTCGGCAACTCCTTGGTGTGGAGCACGCCGAGGCGTTGGGTGGCGCGGGTGAGGGCGACGTACAGGTCGCTGGTGCCGTACTCGGCGGGCTCGACGACGAGCACCGAGTCGAACTCCAGCCCCTTGGACTGGCGCGGGTCGAGGAGGACGACCGTGCGGGTCAGATCCGGCTGCGAACCCGCCGTCACCCCGTCGAGGCGGGCCGCCAGCCGCCGGTGCAGCGCGCGGGGGGCGATCACCGCCAGCCGGCCTTCGGCGGGGGTCAGTTCGGCCACGGCGTCGGCGACCGCGCCGGGCAGGTCGTCGGTGGCGCGCGCCCAGGGCCGGACGCCGGTGGAGCGGACCGAGCTCGGCGGCTCGAAGCCGGGATGCTCCGCGCGGACGACGGCTGCCGCGACCTCCATGATCTCGGCGGGGGTGCGGTAGTTGACGCCGAGGCGGGTGTGCTCCCAGCGGTCCGCGACGTACGGGGCGAGGATCCCCGACCAGGAGCCGACCCCGGCCGCCTCCGCCGTCTGCGCGGGGTCGCCGACCAGGGTCATCGAGCGGGTCGGGCTGCGCCGCATCAGCAGCCGCCACGCCATCGCCGACAGCTCCTGCGCCTCGTCGACGATGATGTGCCCGAACGCCCAGGTCCGGTCGGCCGCCGCGCGTTCGGCGGCGCTGCGGTGGTCGTCCTCCTCGTGCCGCTCGGCGAACCGCTCGGCGTCGATGATGTCGTGCGCGGACAGGACTTCGGAGCCGTCGGGGTCGCCGTCCTCCTTGTCGTCGAACTCGTAGGTGCGCGAGGCGTAGGAGACGTCGAGGACGCCCTGCGCGTAGGCGATCTGCGTCTCCCGCTCCCGGTCGGCGCGCGCCCGGGCCGACCGGGAGTCCTCGCCGAGGAGTTCGGCCGCCTCGTCGAGCAGCGGGACGTCCGCGACCGTCCAGGCCCGGGTCGCCGGACGGCGGACGGCGGCGGCGTCCGCGTCGCCGAGGTAGCCCTCGGGGGCGGCGAGGAAGTCGGCGACCAGGCGGCGCGGGGTGACGCGCGGCCACAACTGGTCGATGGCGGACCAGACTTCGGGATTCTCGGCGAGCTCGTCGCGGATCTGGGTGATGTCGCCGGCGTCGAGCATGTTCGAGCCGTCGTAGGGGTCGGTGCCGATGCGCTCGGCCACCATGTCCGTCAGGGTGTTGAGGATGTAGCCCTCGAAGTGCTCGCGGGCCGCGTTGTGCGGCAGCCCGGCGGCCCGGGTGGCGTCGCGGGCGACGCTCACGAGTCCCTCGTCGAGCATCAGGATCTCGCGGTCGTGCTCGATCGCGATCACCGGGTCGGGCAGCGCCTGCCGGTCGCGTACGACGGCGGCGAGGACGTCCGCCATGGCGGCGCGGCCCTTCACGGCGGCGGCCTCGGGGGTGTCGGCCGCCGTCGCCCGCACGCCGGGGAACAGTTCGCCGACGGTCGCCAGCAGGACGCCGGTCTCGCCCAGCGAGGGCAGCACCTCGCCGATGTAGCCGAGGAAGGCGGGGTTGGGGCCGACGATCAGGACGGCCCGCTTGGCGAGCAACTCCCGGTGCTCGTAGAGGAGATAGGCGGCGCGGTGCAGGGCGACGGCCGTCTTGCCGGTGCCGGGGCCGCCCTCGACCACCAGGACGCCCCGGTGGGGTGCGCGGATGATCTCGTCCTGCTCGGCCTGGATGGTCTGCACGATGTCGTTCATACGGCCGGTGCGGGCGGAGTTCAGCGCGGCGAGCAGCACGGCGTCGCCGCTCGGGTCCTCGTGGCCGGTCCGCTCCTGGTCGCCGAGGTCGAGGATCTCGTCGTGCAGGTCGGTGACCCGGCGGCCCGAGGTGGTGAGGTGCCGGCGGCGGCGCAGGCCCATCGGGGTGTGGCCGGTGGCGAGGTAGAAGGGGCGGGCGACGTCGGCCCGCCAGTCGATCAGGACCGGGGTGCGCTCGGCGTCGTCGGCGCGCAGACCGATGCGGCCGATGTGATGGCTGACGCCCGAGGTGAGGTCGATGCGGCCGAAACAGAGAGAGCCGTCCACCGCGTTCAGCGCGGCCAGCAGGCCCGAGCGCTCGGCGACGAGAATGTCCCGCTCCAGCCGCGCCTGCATGGGGGTGTTTCCCTGGGCGAGCGCTTCCGTGACGCCGGTCTCGGTGTGGCCGCGCAGGGAGTCCACCCGTGCGTACACCCCGTCGATGAATTCCTGCTCGCGCCGCAATTCACTATCCGGAAAGTCGATGTTTGACAATTCCACTCCCGCCCGCATATACTGTGCTCACTCCACTTCTTTGCGACCGATTATCTCGAAGTCGCGAACCATTAAATATACGCAGAGAAATCCCCCGAGCGCAATTGCTCGGGGGATTTCTTCTGTTCGGCCCGGGGGGCTACAACACGTCGGACAGCTCCTCCAGCAGCCGCCGCTTGGGCCGGGCCCCCACCATCGCCTTCACCGGCTCACCGGCCCGGAACACCATGAACGTCGGCATCGACAGCACCTTGTACGCGTTGGTCGTCTCGGGGTTCGTGTCCACGTCCAGCTGCACCACCTTCAGCCGCTCGCCCTCCTCCACGGCGAGCGCGCTCAGCACCGGCCCCATCTGCCGGCACGGCGGACACCAGTCGGCGGTGAACTCCACCAGCACCGGCAACTCCGCCCCGAGCACCTCCACCCCGAAATCCGCGTCCGTCACCGCGGCCACACCGTCAGCCTTGATCACAACTCCTGCCCTCCCAGCTCGCACCCGGGTTCCGGACCCCCCGGAACCAGCGCGTCGGCAGCCAGCTCGTCGCGTGCCAGCTCGGCCCGCACGAGTTGCCCGGCGACCGTCTCCCGCACCGCCCGCAGCTCCCCGATGAGCGCGTCCAGCTCCGCCAGCTTGCGCCGGTAGACCGCGAGCGACGCCGGGCAGGAGTCGCCCTCCGGGTGCCCGGCCCGCAGACACTCCACGAAGGGCCGGGTCTCCTCCAGGTCGAACCCGAAGTCCTGGAGCGTCCTGATCTGCCGGAGCAGCTTCAGGTCGTCCTCGTCGTACGTCCGGTATCCGTTGCTGTTCCGCCGGGCGGGCAGCAGGTCCCGGGACTCGTAGTACCGCAGCGTCCGGGTCGTGGTCCCGGCCCGCGCGGCCAGCTCGCCGATGCGCATGCCTACGAACGTAGGGCTTGACCCCGACGTCAAGGCAAGAGACGTCAGGGCAGGAGCGGTTTGCGTTCCACCGGCGAGGTGAGCACGATCGACGTCGTCGTACGGCCCAGGACCGAGACGGCTTCGAGGACCTCCTCCAAGTGGACGGTGTCCCGGACGGCGACCTTGAGGAGCCAGCAGTCCTCGCCGACGACGTGGTGCACCTCGGTGATCTCGGGGCGCTCCATCAGCTCCAGGGTCCTGGGGTGCTTCAGGTTGTAGCCGCCGTGCGGGTTGACCCGGACGAACGCCTGGATGCCGTAACCGAGCCGGCCGGGGACGACCTGAGCGCCGTAGCCGCTGATCACGCCCGCGGCCTCCAGCCGGCGCACCCGCTCGGTGACCGCCGCCGGGCTCAGCCGGACCTGCCGCCCCAGCTCGCTGAGCCTGATCCGGCCGTCGGTCTGGAGGAGCTGGAGGATCTGCCGGTCCAGCGCGTCGAAGGCCACCGATGTTTCGGTGGCGGAGGCGCGTGAGTGCCGTGGTTCTTTCGGTGCGGCGGCCGGAACTCCCATGGTTCCCCCTTCAGAACACGTGTGCGGGCCGGGAAAATTATGACCATGGAAAAGCGAGAAGTGCTGGTCATCGGCGGGAACCGCTACTTCGGCAAGCGGCTCATCGCGCGGCTGCTGGCCGCCGGGGACCGGGTCACGGTCCTCAACCGCGGTTCGTCGCCGCCGCCGGCCGGGGTGGTCCACCTGATCGCCGACCGGGACGACGAGGACGCGCTGCGCGAGGCGCTCGGCCCGCGCACCTTCGACGTCGTCGTCGACCAGGTCTGCTACACCCCGCGCCAGGCGGCGATAGCCCGCCGGGTCCTCGCCGGCCGCACCGGCCGCTACGTGATGACGTCGACGGTCGAGGTGTACGCGGAGGTCCACGGGGAGGTCCACGCGTACGGGGACTCGGTCGCGCCGGTCCGGGAGACGGACGTCGATCCGCTGAACGCGGCCGTGGACCTCGAACTCCCCTGGCATGAACCGGAGTTCCTCGACACCCACTACGGCGAGGGCAAGCGGCAGGCGGAGTCGGTGTTCGCGGCGGAGCCGGCGTTCCCCTACGTGGCCGTCCGGGTCGCCCATGTCCTGGGCGGGGACGACGACTTCACCGGACGGCTCACCCACTACGCGGACCGCATCCGCACCGGCGAGCCGATCACCGTGCCGACGGTGAACCACCCGGCGACGTACATCCACGTCGAGGAGATCGCCGACTTCCTCTTCTGGACGGTGGGCCAGGACTTCACCGGCCCGGTCAACGCGGCCTCGCACGGCACGCTGACGACACGGGAGCTGTGCGAGGCGGTCGCCGCGTACGCCCCCGGCGGCGGCACAGCGGTGTTCCAGGAGACGACGGAGCCCGGCGAGGTGTCCCCGTTCGCTTTCCGCCGCTTCTACGGCATGGACAACTCCCGTGCCACGCGCCTCGGGTTCACCTTCGGCGACGTACGGCAGTGGCTGGGGCAGGCGGTCGCCGAAACCCTGGTCCCGGTGAACTGACGCACGCCGCCGCACCCTTGGCGATCGGCGCGAACTTGGGCGGTGCGGCTCTCTGCGGGGTGCCTGCCCGGGGGGGTCCGCACAGAAAGGTGACACTCCGGTGCGGGAGTGTCACCTTTCCGCAGCTCACCTACCGGGGACCCGGCGTGCCCGCGCACCACTCAACTCGAAGACCCGTGAAGGCGGCCGTGGCGACGGCTGTCAGGTACTGCGCCCAGCGCCTGGTGCACAGAGGCCCAGCGCCTCGCGGTACGGGCGGGGCGTCGGCCGCCTGGTCGTCCACGAGCTGTCTCCGGTTCAGTCGCCGGCCGAGCTGCAGTCCCAGTGGCCCGGCTTCTTGGCCGCGGCGACGGCCGGAACGGCGTCCGTGCCACCACCGGGCGGGTTCGCCACGAACTTGCAGCCGAAGTCGTTCATGAAGTGCTCGAAGGTGTAGCTGTGGTACTTCGCCTGGATCTTCTTGAGGCGGGCGAGGCCCGCCTTGGTGGCGTTGAACTCCCTGCTGTACTCGCCGGCGTCCTTCACCAGACAGCCGGCGGAGACGATCGCGCCCACCCAGCCCGCGCCCTTGGAGGCGATGGTCTTCCCCAACGAGGAGACGCTGACTCCGGTGGCCAGCAGCGAACCGCAGATGCTGCCGATGGCCGCGGGCCTGACCGCGCCCTCCGTCGCCGCCTGGGCCGGCACCACCCCGGCACCGAGCATCACCGCTCCGGCGACCGTGCCGATCAACGCCTTACGAACCTTGTCCATGATTCCCCCAACATCCTCTCTGTCCTTGACTCTGTCCTGATGGTCAGGGGCGGCTGCGCCGCCCGCCCAGGGAGAGATCCGGAAGATCAAACAGGTTGCTCCATGGAAGGCAATGTTCCGGTAATGCGTACCGGGCGGCTGAGCGACGGGGGGACGCTCAGCCGCCCGGTGGCGGTGGGCCGGGCGCCCGGCCCGGGTTCAGGCCGGGCCGGACGCTCGGAGTCGGTGAGAACCGCGAGGTCCTCGGGTCCGGGCCGCGGACGCGGACCTCAGGCCTTGGCCAGTTCCTTGTCGCCGCCCTGCTCGGGGACCTCGACGGCGGCGTCCTCGGCGGTGTCCCGGGCTTCGTTCTCGTCGAGCAGCGTCTTCTCGTCGAAGGGGAGCTGTCCGGCGAGCACCAGGTCGACGCGCTCGCGGTCGATCTCCTTCGTCCAGGTGCCGATCAGGACGGTGGCCACGGCGTTGCCCGCGAAGTTCGTCAGGGCGCGCGCCTCGCTCATGAAGCGGTCGATGCCGACGATGAGGCCCATGCCGTCGACCAGGGCCGGCTTGTGCGCCTGGAGACCGCCGGCCAGCGTGGCCAGGCCGGCGCCGGTGACACCGGCCGCGCCCTTGGAGGCGAGCAGCAGGAAGAGCAGCAGCGGGATCTGCTCGCCGACCGGCATCGGGGTGCCCATCGCGTCGGCGATGAACAGGGACGCCATGGTCATGTAGATCATGGTGCCGTCGAGGTTGAAGGAGTAGCCGGTCGGCACGGTGATGCCGACGACGGGCTTGCTGACGCCCAGGTGCTCCATCTTCGCGATGAGCCGCGGCAGCGCGGACTCGGAGGAGGAGGTGGACAGGATCAGCAGGAACTCGCGGCCGAGGTACTTGAACAGCGTGAAGATGTTCAGGCCGGAGACGATCCGCAGCAGCGCGCCGAGCACGATGAAGACGAAGAGGAAGCAGGTGATGTAGAAGCCGATCATCAGGATGGCGAGCTTCTTGAGCGCGTCGACGCCGGCGGATCCGGTGACGGCGGCCATGGCGCCGAAGGCGCCGACCGGGGCGGCCCACATCACCATGGCGAGGATGCGGAAGACGAGCCGCTGGATGTGCTCGACGCCGCGCAGGATCGGCTGCCCGGCGCTGCCCATGCCCTGCAGCGCGAAGCCGGCGAGCAGGGCGACCAGCAGGGTCTGCAGGACCTGCTCCCCGGTGAAGGCGGCGACGAAGGTCTTCGGGATGATCGACAGGACGAAGTCGACCGGCGGCAGCGCCTCCGTCACCTGGTCGTGCCCGGACGCCTTGATCGCGTCGGTGAGGTGCAGCCCGTCGCCCGGGTGGAGGATGTTGCCGACGACGAGACCGATGGTCAGCGCGACCAGGGACATCACCGTGAAGTAGCCGAGCGCGATTCCGCCGACGGCGCCGACCTTGGCGGCCTTGCGTACGGATCCGATGCCGAGAACGATCGTGCAGAAGATGATCGGCGAGATCATCATCTTGATGATGTTCACGAAGCCCGTGCCCAGGGGCTTGAGTTCGACCCCGGCGTCGGGCCAGATCAGGCCCACGGCGATGCCGAGCGCCACCGCGACGATCACCGCGATGTACAGATAGTGGGTGCGGTCCCGCTTGATCGCGGGTGCGGCAGGTGCCGTATCGGGGGTGCTGCTGGCGGCCACGGCTGCCCTCCTTGACGTCTTCGTCGGCATCCACCGGAGTGCGGCTCACGTCCGGGGTTATGGGGGATTGCCGCGACTATCTCCCGTCCTGTGAGGGCGGTCACCCTTCCGTTCATTTAGTTCACACTTAACCTCGGGGGCACACTGACGACATGCGCATCCCCGACATGCCGAGACCCCGCAGTCTGGCCGGCCAGCTCTTCGCCATGCAGGCCGTGCTGATAGCGGTGCTCGTCGCGGGATACGCGCTGTTCACGTACGTCAGCGACCGCACCCAGGCCGAGGACGCCGCGGGCCGCCAGGCCAGGGCCGTGGCCCGCTCGGTCGCCGACTCCCCCTCCGTACGGTCGGCCATCCGGGCGCCGAACCCGACCGCCGAACTCCAGCCGTACGCCCTGCGGGTCATGCGGGACACGGAGGTCGACTTCGTCACGATCATGAACCCGCAGGGCATCCGCTGGACCCACCCGGACGAGAACCAGATCGGCCAGCGCTTCCGCGGCAACACGGCGAAGGCCCTGAAGGGCGGGACCTTCACCGAGACGTACACCGGCACCCTCGGCGCGTCCGTCCGCGCGGTCACCCCGGTCGAGGACGCGAACCACCGGGTCGTCGGCCTGGTCAGCGCGGGCATCAAGGTCGAGTCGATCAGCAAGCGGGTGCAGGACCAGGTGACGGCCCTGTTCGCGGTGGCCTTCGGCGCGCTCGCCCTCGGCGCGATCGGCACGTACGTCATCAACGCGTCGCTGCGCCGCCACACCCACGGCATGAACGCGGCGGAGCTGAGCCGTATGCACGACTACCACCAGGCCGCGTTGCACGCGGTGCGCGAGGGGCTGCTGATGCTGGACGGGCAGTACCGGGTGGCGCTGATCAACGACGGGGGCCGGGAACTGCTGGGCGTCTTTGGGGAGGTGGTGGGCACGTCGGTGGCGGAACTCGGCCTGCCCGCCCCGCTGACGGGCGCGCTGCTCGCCTCGGAACCCCGGGTGGACGAGGTCCACCTGGCGGCGGACCGGGTGCTGGTGGTGAACACGTCCCCGGTGTCGGGCGGCGAGCGCAGGGGAACCGTCGTCACCCTGCGCGATGTGACCGAACTCCAGTCCCTGATGGGCGAGTTGGACTCAGAGCGGGGCTTCACGCAGGCGCTGCGCTCGCAGGCCCACGAGGCGGCGAACCGTCTGCACACGGTGGTCTCGCTGATCGAGCTGGGCCGCGCGGCGGAGGCCGTGGACTTCGCGACGGCGGAACTGGAACTGGCCCAGGCGCTGACGGACCAGGTGGTCTCGGCGGTCAGTGAACCGGTCCTGGCGGCCCTGCTGCTGGGCAAGACGGCGCAGGCGAACGAGCGGGGCGTGGAACTGGTGGTGTCGCACGAGAGCGGTATGGACGACGGTCTGCTCCCGGAGTCGTTGCCGGCCCGGGATCTGGTGACGATCCTCGGCAACCTCATCGACAACGCCGTGGACGCGGCGCAGGGCAGCGTGCGGGCGCGGGTGACCGTGACCGCCTGCACGGAAGGCGACGAGCTCCTGTTCCGGGTGGCGGACACGGGGGCGGGCGTGGATCCGGCGCACGCCTCCCTGGTCTTCGAGCGCGGCTTCTCGACGAAACCGGCGGGGCCGGGCGGCCGGGGCCTGGGGCTGGCCCTGGTCCGGCAGGCCGTGCACCGGCACGAGGGGACGCTGTCGGTGGCGGAGGCCGAGGGCGGCGGAGCCGCGTTCGAGGTCCGCCTGCCGCTGCGGGCGGCGGCCGCGTCCGGTGTCCCCGCGTCCGGTGCTACGTCTGGAGGCAGGCAATGACGGGTGAAGAGCCGATCAGAGTGCTGGTCGTGGAGGACGATCCGGTGGCCGCGGACGCCCATGTCATGTACGTCGGGCGGGTGCCGGGCTTCGTGGCGGTCGGCAAGGCGCACACGGGCGCGGAGGCGCGACGCCTGCTGGACCGCACACCGGTGGACCTGCTCCTGCTGGACCTGCACCTCCCCGACGCGCACGGGCTGCAACTGGCCCGCTCGCTGCGGGCGGCCGGGTATCACGCGGACGTGATCGCGGTGACGTCGGCGCGGGACCTGACGGTGGTGCGGGAGGGCGTCTCGCTGGGGGTCGTCCAGTACGTACTGAAGCCGTTCACGTTCGCGACCCTGCGGGACCGGCTGGTGCGGTACGCCGAGTTCCGGGGTGCGGCGGGCGAGGCGAGCGGCCAGGACGAGGTCGACCGCGCCCTCGCCGCCCTACGGGCACCGACCCCGGCGGCCCTGCCCAAGGGCCTCAGCTCACCGACCCTGGAACGGGTCACCGAGACGGTGCGGGAGGCGGCGGAAGGACGGACCGCGGCCGGAGTGGCCGAGGCGGTGGGAATCTCCCGCATCACGGCCCGGCGGTACCTGGAACACCTGGTGGAGGCGGGCAGAGCCGAACGAAAGCCGCTCTACGGCCAGGTGGGAAGGCCGGAGCTGGTGTACCGGTGGGTGAAGGCGGCTCGGGGGAAGTGAGGGCCGCGGGACGGCCTTCGGCGGATGCGGCGGCTTGGGCTTGGGCGTCACCCACCCCCGCTCCCGCTCGCACCGCTCCCGAACGGCACCGCGTACCGCACCACGAACACCCCCAGCCCGGCCACCGCCCCCGCCTCGGCGAGGGACAGCACGAGCAGCCCCGACGTCACCTGGCCGCCACCCCAGTACACGACGAGCGCGGCCAACGGCACGACACAGAACGCCACCAGGTCCACGACGCACTGCACGACCTTCCGGGTCACGCGCCCGGCGTCACCGCGGTGATAGCTCTCCCACCGGAACGCCACGTCGGTCCCCGTCAGCTCCGCCAGCCGTGGCCCCAGCTCCCCCCGGACATACCGTCCGATGGCCGAGATCTTGTCGTCGTTGACCAGGTAGGTCCACCCCAGCACCACACACACCGGCGGCAGCGCCAGCAGCATCGACGTCTGCTTGGCCTGGGCCGCCGCGGCGATGACGGCGGCCACCACCGCCAACGTCACGTACAGCAGGTTGTCCCGGAACCCGATCCGCGCCTTCTGCTCGTCCTTGATGCTCTGATACTCCGCGAGCAGCAACTGCCCGACCCCGACGTCCTGTTCGGCCACTGCAACCGCCCTCTCCCCCGATGAACCTGGCAGTACCTTAAAGGCGTGCCGGAGACGAAACCCACTGTCGTGGTCCTTACCGCGCTCGCGCTCGAATACGCGGCCGTACGCGCCCATCTCACCGACCGCGACGAACGCGTCCACCGGGACGGCACCCGCGTCGAGGTCGGCCGGCTCGACGGCACCCCCTGGCAGGTCGCGCTCGCCGAGCTGGGCGAGGGCGTGGTCAACGCCGCGTCGATGACCACGCAACTCGTCACGTGGCTCCGTCCCCAGGCGATCCTGTTCGTCGGCATCGCGGGCAGCCTGAAGGACGACATCGGGATCGGCGACGTCGTCGTCGGAACCAAGGTCTACGGCATCCACGGCGGCAAGTGGACCCCACAGGGCTTCCTCGCCCGCCCCGAGGCCTGGCACGCGTCCAACGCACTGATCCAGGCGGCCCGTTCAGCCGCACGGGACATGCCGGACGTCCGCACCCACTTCAAGCCGATCGCGTCGGGGGACGTCGTCCTGGCCGACGCCGAGGCCGAGATCGCCAGGCATCTGCGCGAGCACTACAACGACACGGCCGCGATCGAGATGGAAGGCTCGGGCGCGGCCCACGCGGCCCATGTGAACGGCCGGTTGGACGCCCTCGTGATCCGAGGCATCAGCGACCACGCCGACGCCGCAAAGACCCGGACGGACACCGCCGGCTCCCAGCAACGGGCCGCCCGACAGGCGGCAGAGGTGGCACGAGCGGTCCTGCGCAAACACCACCCACGCACCACGCCCGACGCCGAAAGGCAGTCCCGCCCCGGTCCCAGCGGCGACCACATCACCTTCCAGGGCGGCACCTACTACGGACCCGTCATCGGCAAGATCACGGGATGACGGGTTGACGGGACACGCACGAGACGCCCGTGAGCTCCCCCGACCAGTAACCCCGACCAGTAACTATGGCCAAACACCCGGTAGCCACCCCACCCCCCACCGCCTACCTTGTCCCCGTGCCCAGACCACCGTCCCAGACGCGCCAAGCAGGTCCGCCCTTCAATGCTCCCGCTGCCCGCAGGCTTCGTTCCGCGCTCGGGATGACGCCGGGGCATGTCGCTCACGGACTTCGGGCGTCGTACGCGCTTCCACACGCCACCCCCGACCTCGTCCACGCCTGGGAGCGCGGGACGCTCACCCCCACGCACCCCGAACTCACCGCCCTCGCAGGGGTGTTGTGGTGTTCGCCCGTCGAGTTGATGGGTCGGCCGCGGAGCCTGCGCGAGCACCGCATCGCCCGAGGGTTCGCCCCGGAGGACGTCGCCCGGGCCGTGGGGCACGAGTTCGTGGCGTACACGCGGCTGGAGGAGAGCGGGGAGTGGCACGGCACGGACCGGCAGACCGCCGCGCTCGCCGAGCTGCTCGACCTCGCGCTGCCCGACCTGATCGCCCTCACCGGCCACGAGGCCAGGCTCGCCGACCTGTTGCGCACCGCCGCCCGCACGCGCTGGCAGGCGTACGCCAAACCGGTGAGCAGGATCGTGCCCCTGGACCGGCGGCTCCTGGAGGACGCCCTCCAGGACTTGCACCAGGACTACCAGGGGCAGATGGCCGCCACGCCGAACCCGGGCGACGCCGGCCGGGACTTCCTCGACCGGATCGTCGACGACTTCTGGGCGAGGATCGAGAGCCGTACCGCCAGAGACGCCCAGCGCCTTTAGAAGACCGACTCCGCCTCTACGATCCTGTCCTTCGGGACCGTCTTCAGTTCGGTCACCGCCTCCGCCAGCGGGACCATCACCACGTCCGTCCCGCGCAGCGCCGTCATCCGGCCGAACTGGCCCCGGTGCGCCGCCTCCACCGCGTGCCAGCCGAAGCGGGTCGCGAGGACGCGGTCGTACGCCGTCGGGACGCCGCCGCGCTGGACGTGGCCGAGGATGACCGGGCGGGCCTCCTTGCCGAGCCGCTTCTCCAGCTCGTACGCCAGTGCCGTGCCGATGCCCTGGAACCGCTCGTGGCCGAACTGGTCGATCGCGCCCTTGCTGTAGTCCATCGTGCCGTCGGCCGGGTGCGCGCCCTCCGCGACGCAGATCACCGCGAACTTCTTGCCGCGCGCGAACCGCTCCTCGACCATCTTCACCAGGTCCGCCGGGTCGAACGGCCGCTCCGGCAGGCAGATGCCGTGCGCGCCCGCCGCCATCCCGGACTCCAGCGCGATCCAGCCCGCGTGCCGGCCCATGACCTCGACGACCATCACGCGCTGGTGCGACTCGGCGGTCGTCTTCAGGCGGTCCATCGCCTCCGTGGCGACGCCGACCGCCGTGTCGAAGCCGAACGTCCGGTCCGTCGACGAGATGTCGTTGTCGATCGTCTTCGGGACGCCGACCACCGGCAGCCCGGCGTCCGACAGCATCCGCGCCGCCGTCAGCGTGCCCTCGCCGCCGATCGGGATGAGCGCGTCGATGCCGAAGTCGTGGATCATGTCGGAGGCGCTCTCGCAGGCCTCGCGCAGCCGGTCGCGCTCCAGTCGGGAGGAGCCGAGGATGGTGCCGCCGCGGGCCAGGATGCCGCTCACCGCGTTGAGGTCGAGGCCCCGGTAGCGGCCGTCGAGCAGGCCCGCGTATCCGTCCTCGAAGCCGATGACCTCGTCGCCGTAGTTGTCGACCGCTCGGTGCACGACCGACCGGATCACTGCGTTGAGGCCGGGACAGTCGCCACCTGCGGTGAGAACTCCGATGCGCATCGTGCTGTGTCTCCCTGCTCGCTGTCGGTACCGGTGAGCCTGGGGTCGATTGTTCCACGCCGCGGAGTGGGCTGTCTCTTGACGGGCGCCATATCCACGGCCAGAGGTATTGTCAAGAGAGATCCGCTCACCTAGGTGGGCGATTTTTATGACCCCGGACAGCAGAAACACGCCGGCCAGAAGCATTAGAAACTGCAGAAACCTGCAGAAGCAGCAGAAACGGAGAGCTCGCGTGACCCGCAGCGTGTACGTCACCAGTATCGACCGCGGCGACGGCCGCCAGGTCGTCGAGCTGGGGGTCATGGAACTCCTGACCCGGCAGGTCGACCGGGTCGGCGTCTTCCGCCCCCTCGTCCACGACGGCCCCGACCGCCTGTTCGAGCTGCTGCGCGCCCGCTACCGGCTGGGGCAGGACCCCACGACCGTCTACGGCATGGACTACCACGAGGCGTCCGCGCTCCAGGCCGAGCAGGGGGCCGACGAGCTGGTCTCGACCCTCGTCGACCGGTTCCACCGCGTGGCCCGCGAGTACGACGTCGTCCTCGTCCTGGGAACCGACTACGCCGACACCCAGTTCCCCGACGAACTCGCCCTCAACGCCCGCCTCGCCAACGAGTTCGGCGCGTCCGTGCTCCCTGTCGTCGGCGGGCGCGGGCAGACCGCCGAGTCGGTGCTCGCCGAGACCCGCAACGCCTACCGCGCGTACGAGGGCCTCGGGTGCGACGTCCTGGCCATGGTCAGCAACCGGGTCGCCCAGGAGGACCGGGAGGAGATCGCCGCCCGGCTCGTCGGCCGGCTGCCCGTCCCCTGTTACGTGCTGCCCGACGAGCCCGCCCTCTCCGCGCCGACCGTCGCACAGATCAGCCACGCCCTGGGCGCGAAAGTGCTGCTGGGCGACGACTCGGGGCTGGCCCGCGACGCGCTCGGCTTCGTCTTCGGCGGGGCCATGCTGCCGAACTTCCTGAACGCCCTGACCCCGGGCTGTCTGGTCGTCACCCCGGGCGACCGCGCCGACCTGGTCATCGGCTCGCTCGCCGCGCACAGCGCCGGCACCCCGCCGATAGCCGGCGTGGTGCTCACGCTCAACGAGGTCCCGACCGACGAGATCCTCACCCTCGCCGCCCGGCTCGCCCCCGGCACCCCCGTCGTCTCGGTGCCCGGCCTCAGCTTCCCCACCGCCGAGCAACTGTTCTCCATGGAGGGCAAGTTGAACGCGGCCACCCCGCGCAAGGCGGAGACCGCGCTCGGTCTCTTCGAACGGCACGTCGACACCGCCGAGTTGCTGAAGCGGGTGTCGGCCCCCAGCACCGACCGCCTCACCCCGATGATGTTCGAGCACAAGCTCCTCGAACAGGCCCGCACCGACAGGCGCCGGGTCGTCCTCCCCGAGGGCACGGAGGAACGCGTCCTGCACGCGGCCGAAGTGCTGCTGCGCCGCGGCGTCTGCGACCTCACCCTCCTCGGGCCCGTCGACCAGATCCGCAAGAAGGCCGCCGACCTGGGCATCGACCTCGGCGACTGCCAGTTGATCGACCCGGCCACCAGCGAACTGCGCGACTCGTTCGCCGAGCAGTACGCCGGGCTGCGCGCCCACAAGGGGGTCACGGTGGAACTGGCGTACGACGTCGTCTCCGACGTGAACTACTTCGGCACGCTGATGGTCCAGGAGGGCCTGGCCGACGGCATGGTCTCGGGGTCCGTGCACTCCACGGCCGCCACCATCCGCCCGGCCTTCGAGATCATCAAGACCAGGCCGGACGCCGGCATCGTCTCGTCCGTCTTCTTCATGTGCCTCGCCGACAAGGTCCTCGTCTACGGCGACTGCGCCGTGAACCCCGACCCGAACGCCGGGCAACTCGCCGACATCGCCGTCCAGTCGGCGGCGACCGCCGCCCAGTTCGGTGTGGAGCCGCGGATCGCGATGCTGTCGTACTCCACCGGTACGTCGGGCTCGGGCGCGGACGTCGACAAGGTGCGGGAGGCGACGGAGCTGGTCCGCGCCCGGCGCACGGACCTGAAGATCGAGGGGCCGATCCAGTACGACGCGGCCGTGGAGCCCACCGTCGCCGCGACCAAGCTGCCGGGGTCCGAAGTCGCCGGTCAGGCAAGCGTGTTGATCTTCCCGGACCTCAACACCGGCAACAACACCTACAAGGCCGTGCAGCGTTCGGCCGGCGCGATCGCGGTCGGGCCGGTGCTCCAGGGGCTGCGCAAGCCCGTCAACGACCTGTCCCGGGGCGCGCTCGTCCAGGACATCGTCAACACCGTCGCCATCACGGCGATCCAGGCCCAGACCACGTCCCAGACCGCCGACCAGAAGGCTTCCCAGCAGTGACCGCCACCCGCGTCCTCGTCCTCAACTCCGGCTCCTCGTCGGTGAAGTACCAACTCCTCGACATGCAGGGCGGCGGCCGGCTGGCGAGCGGGCTCGTCGAGCGCATCGGTGAGCAGTCCGCCCGGCTGAAGCACGCGCCGCTCGCGACCGGCGGCCCGGCCCGCGAGTGGACCGGGCCGATCGCCGACCACGACGCCGCGCTGAAGGCCGTCGCGGAGGAGCTGGCCAAGGACGGCCTCGGGCTCGACTCCCCCGAACTCGCCGCCATCGGCCACCGCGTGGTGCACGGCGGCAAGCACTTCACCGAGCCGACCGTCATCGACGCCGCCGTCCTCGCCGAGATCGAGCGGCTGATCCCCGTCGCGCCCCTGCACAACCCGGCCAACCTCACCGGCATCCGCACCGCGACGGCGCTGCGCCCCGACCTGCCGCAGGTCGCCGTCTTCGACACGGCCTTCCACACGACGATGCCGGAGGCGGCGGCACGCTACGCGATCGACGTCGAGACCGCCGACGCGCACCGCGTGCGGCGCTACGGCTTCCACGGGACGTCGCACGCGTACGTCTCCCGGGCGACGGCGAAGCTGCTGGACAAGACGCCCGAAGAGGTGAACGTCATCGTGCTGCACCTGGGCAACGGGGCGTCCGCGTCGGCGGTCGAGCGGGGCCGGTGCGTGGACACCTCCATGGGGCTCACCCCGCTCGAAGGCCTCGTCATGGGAACCCGGTCCGGGGACGTCGATCCGGCCGTCATCTTCCATTTGGCGCGTGTTGGCGGAATGTCCATCGACGAAATCGACACTCTTCTCAACAAGAAGAGCGGTCTCATCGGGCTGTGCGGCGACAACGACATGCGGGAGATCCGACGCCGGATCGACGAGGGCGACGCACGCGCGAAGCTCGCCTTCGACATCTACATTCACCGGTTGAAGAAGTACATCGGCGCCTATTACGCCGTACTCGGCACCGTGGACGCGGTCGCGTTCACGGCCGGGGTCGGGGAGAACGCGGCGCCGGTGCGGGAAGCGGCCGTCGCCGGCCTGGAGCCGCTCGGCCTTGCGGTGGACGGCGCGCTGAACGCCGTACGCGGCGACGAGCCGCGGCTGATCTCGCCGGCCGGCGCGCGGGTGGCGGTCGCCGTGGTGCCGACGGACGAGGAACTGGAGATCGCCACGCAGACCTACGCACTGGTGAGGCGGTATTGATATGCGGCTCCGCCGCGTGGCGACCGAGCAGGAAAGCAACTGAGCACAAGCCTGCCCATTTGTATCTTCCGCATCTTCCGCCAGACGGAATATTCCGTAGCGAAACAAACCGATAGGATCGCCCCATGCGCCGTTCGAAAATCGTCTGTACTCTCGGCCCCGCGGTCGACTCCCACGAAATGCTCGTGTCGCTGATCCAGGCCGGCATGAACGTGGCCCGTTTCAACTTCAGCCACGGCACGCACGCCGAGCACCAGGGCCGTTACGACCGGGTCCGGGCCGCCGCCAAGGAGACCGGCCGGGCCATCGGTGTCCTCGCCGACCTGCAGGGCCCGAAGATCCGCCTCGAGACCTTCGCCGAGGGTCCCGTCGAGCTGGTGCGCGGTGACGAGTTCACCATCACCACCGAGGACGTCCCCGGCGACAAGACGATCTGCGGCACGACGTACAAGGGCCTGCCCGGCGACGTCTCGCGCGGCGACCAGATCCTCATCAACGACGGCAACGTCGAGCTGAAGGTCCTGGACGTCGAGGGCTCCCGGGTGAAGACGATCGTCATCGAGGGCGGTGTCATCTCCGACCACAAGGGCATCAACCTGCCCGGCGCGGCCGTCAACGTGCCCGCGCTGAGCGAGAAGGACATCGACGACCTGCGGTTCGCGCTGCGCATGGGCGCCGACCTGGTCGCGCTGTCGTTCGTCCGGGACGCCAAGGACGTCGACGACGTCCACCGGGTGATGGACGAGGAGGGCCGCCGGGTCCCCGTCATCGCCAAGGTGGAGAAGCCGCAGGCGGTGGAGAACATGGAGGCCGTCATCGCGGCGTTCGACGCCGTCATGGTGGCCCGTGGCGACCTGGCCGTCGAGTATCCGCTCGAAAAGGTCCCCATGGTGCAGAAGCGCCTCATCGAGCTGTGCCGGCGCAACGCCAAGCCGGTGATCGTGGCGACCCAGATGATGGAGTCGATGATCACCAACTCCCGCCCGACCCGCGCCGAGGCCTCCGACGTGGCCAACGCGATCCTGGACGGCGCGGACGCGGTCATGCTGTCCGCCGAGTCGAGCGTGGGCGCGTACCCGATCGAGACCGTGAAGACGATGTCGAAGATCGTCACCGCGGCCGAGGAGGAGCTGCTCAGCAAGGGCCTGCAGCCGCTCGTGCCGGGCAAGAAGCCGCGCACGCAGGGCGGTTCGATCGCGCGTGCCGCGTGCGAGATCTCCGACTTCCTCGGCGGCCGGGGCCTGGTGGCGTTCACCCAGTCCGGCGACACCGCGCGCCGGCTCTCCCGCTACCGCGCGTCCCAGCCGATCATCGCGTTCACCACCGACGAGAACACCCGCAACCAGCTCGCGCTGAGCTGGGGCGTCGAGTCGCACGTCGTGCCGTTCGTGAACACGACCGACGAGATGGTCGACATGGTCGACCAGGAGATCGCCAAGATCAACCGCTTCAGCCCGGGCGAGATCGTCATCATCACCGCCGGCTCGCCCCCCGGCGTCCCCGGCACCACCAACATGCTCCGAGTCCACCACCTCGGCGGCGGCTCCCGCGACTGATCCGACGGATCCGACGGCCCCGCGCAGGGGCTTGTGAGGCTTGTACGGCGCTGAGGGCGCCTCCTGGTGACAGGGGGCGCCCTCAGCGTTTGTTGCGGCTCCCGGACGGGTCTTGGGGGGCTCGGCCGACGGGCGTCAGCCGGCCGTCGTGTACTGGTGCAGTCCCGGGATGGTCAGCGTGCCGCCGAGCTGGCCCGCCTGCTGGACCTTCACGTTGGTGAAGTAGATCAGCGGGATGTTCAGCGGTGGCGGGGTCTTCGGGGTGAACGTGACCGGGATCAGGCCGAACAGGTTCCCGGAGATGCTCTCCGTGTACATGATCGTGTCGCCGTTCGTGATGGTCGACTTGCTGCCCTTGCGGGCCTGCACGTGGTACGTCCGGCCCGACTGCTTGTCGTTCACCGTCTGGTGCAGATCGTCGATTTCGGTCCCGCCGGAGATGACGTACTTCAGCACGTCCTTGACGGTGCCGTTGGCGGTCTTCACCTTGACGATGCCCTGGTAGTCGGCACCCTTCAGGAGCAGCGAACTGGCGTTCAGGAACCAGGGGTCGTCGGGCAGCCTGACGCCCTTGTTGTCGATGCCTCCCTCGTCGTCCGTGGCTACGGGGCAGCCGTCGGCGTCCGGACCGGCGCTCTCCGAGGGGCTCGGCGAGGCCGTGGCGTCGTCGGCCTTCTCTGAGTCCTTGGCGTTCTTGTCGTCCTCGGAGTCCTTCGCCGCTTCCTCGGCCGGGTCGTCGCTGTCGGCGTTGTTCTTGGCGGTGTCCTTCACCTTGCCGCCGACGACGTCGGTGGCGTCCTTCGACGCTTCCTTGCCCGCAGAGCCCGAGTCCGACGAGTCGTCGGCCGGGGCGGAGGCGGACGGCGACGGGCTCGACGTGGCCGTCGAGTCGGAGCCGGAGTCCTTGGCCTTGCCGTCGAAGAGGTCCGTGATGGCGTCGCCGATGGTCTCCAGGACGTTCTTGCCCGTCCCGGTGTCCGAGGGGCTCGCAGTCGCGGTGTCACCGGACGTCGCGGACTTGTCGGGCGAGGCGGCGGCCGAAGGGGAGGGATCGGCCGAGTCGCCGGAACCTGAACCCGAGGAGCCCGAGGATCCCGATGAGCCCGAGGAACCCGACGTGGAGGAGTCGTCCTTGCCGTCCGAGTCGCCCGCCGACGGGTCCTTCGAGTCGTCCTTGGAACCGTCCGAGCCGTCCGTGGACTCGTCCTTGGAGTCGCCCTTCGCATCGTCGTCGCTCGCGCTGTCCGAGGCGGACGGCGCGGGCAGGGCCGACGTGGAGGCGTCCGGGCCGGCCAGCGCCGCCACGCAGTCCTTGTACTCGTCGATCGTGAGGCTCTTGGACGCCGGCTGGTCGTCGGCGTTGGCGAGGGTGGGCGTGAAGCCCATCCCCATCAGAACCGCCGTCGGCATGGCCGCCAGGGCTATCGCCTTGCCGGCCGGCATGTGGAACCTGGTGAGCAGTGGCTTCTTGGGTGCCGCATGGCGCGGCCCGGTGGTCCTCACACGGGCAGCGTCCACATCGCTCCCGGCGGAAACCTCGTCAGCCGGCACTGTGCCTCCCGTTCGCCCCGTTGGCCGGGCTCGTTCCTGACAGATCGTGCAGATCGTGCGGCTCGCCCGGTCCCTCGTCGTCCTTGGTCAGGGACGTCTTCTCGGTGCCGGCCGGGCCCGTGCTGTACGGGTTCACGGTGAGGTCGCCCGCCGGGGCGGGGTCCTCGGGGAACGCGCCCTCGGGGGCGTTCCCGGCGTTCGCGCCGGCCTCCGGCGCGGGGGCCGGGGCGGGCGGTGGGCCCGGCGCCCAGGACACGGCCATCGCCCCGCCGATCATCCCGAACAGGAAACCGACGATGAAGCCGCCGAAGTTGGAGACAGGGAGGGAGACCAGCGCCAGCAGGATCGCGGCGATTCCCGCGAAGGTACGGATGTGCTTCTGGAACCAGAGGCTGATGCCCAGTACGACGAGCAGCACTCCGATGATCAGTGATCCCGCGCCGGCCGTGGTGGACATGCGGATCGTCAGCTGACCGATGGTGAGGTGCGCGTAAGGGAAGTACATGATCGGGACACCGGCGATCATGACGAACAGACCGGCCCAGAATGGCCTCGTACCCCGCCAGGCGCGGAACTGCAGCCTCCACCGGATGGACAGGCTGGGGGCGGCAGGAGTCTCGGCGCTCATGGAAACAGCTCCCTGGTGCGGTGTTGCCGTGGTGAGGGTCTTCCGCCAGCTATGGGGCGGGGGGCGAAGACCTGGTCGGAGGTGGCAGGCGGGGGGCCTCACGGCCTACCCCGCCCGTCACCGAGTGCCTAGTAGCACTCCTTGGTGCCCGAGTAGAGCTTCATGCTCAGTCCGGGCAGGGTGAAGGTTCCGGCCGTGGTGGCCCACGCCGTCTGCTTCACGCCGTACAGCTCCACGGACGACGCCTGCTGGCCAAAGCCGTTGGGGTTCGCCTGCTCCGTGCCGCCCTTCATGGGCGGGTTCTTCATGGAACCTGCGGAGACGCCGATCTCCATGTCGTGGAACACGGCGTTATCGGCGCCGAGGTCCTCGACGTCGATGTACAGGTTCTTGGCCGCGACCTGCTTCTGCGGGTCACTGCTGTCACCTGCCGTCAACTGCAGAGTGACCGAGCCGAGCAACGGGATGCCCGGCGTGACGACCGACTGGCACATCTTCTGGATGCGGGCATCGGCGAACGCCGACACCGCGACCGGGTGGATCGCGCCCTTGCCGTCGAGCGTCTTGCCCGTGTCGATGGCGCCGTACTGCGAGAAGCCCTTGCCCTCGATGTAGTCAGCGCTGACCTTGAACGACTGACCCGACACGCTGAACGATGCCGCCAGTGCACCCTGCGCGAGGGCGACACCTATACATGCCGTGGCAGCCACACTCGGCACCATGACAACGGCGAACCGCTTCCATCTGGTCCCGCCACGCACCTGGGACTCCATATTTCCTCCTTCTCGGACGTACATCTCCTGCCCCGGCTCACCACCTGAAACGGCGGCTCGGCCGGGCAGGGATGGGAGAAGTGCTACGTCCTCGGGAAGGGGAGCGCCCGTACTCGGAGGCGCGAACCGCGCACCGATCACCGGCGATCACCCCCGAGCGACAACCACTGGTCGCGCCTGACACGCATCACGCACAACCTTGCTGGACAGGCTCCGCCGAGCGGCGAAGACCCCCCTGCCCAAGAGCCGACGTCACTGCCGTCGGGCCCTGCTCGGTGGGGACCCAGGAAAACCCGTTGACCCAACCGGCTGTCGGGGTACGGGATTGGACCGAGCGTGGCCGATCGTGGTGCATTCTCGCCGCCCGCACAAGGGGGTTCGTTACTGGCTAGTAACGGCCGGATAACCGAACAACGACCCACAGGTCTCGACCGGCGACGCAGGGTGCCATCCATGCCCGGGACAAAGCCGTTGATCGATGGACAGAATCCGACAGATCAATGCCTCAGTCTTACTAGCAGTAACAGTGGCCGCGATTACCAAGATTTGGTAAAACGCGGCCACTGGGGAACCACTACGGCACAACTTTCACTCGGGCGACACGGGCAGCCGACGTTTAGCGACTGGTCAGCACCCGCCCCCCGGCCCGGACTTCCGCCCGCGCCCCCACCCGGACCCCGCCCGGACTCGCGTCCGGATCAGAACAGCGCGCGCGCCAACGCCCGCCGGGCCGCTGCCACCCGGGGGTCCTCCGGCCCGACCACCTCGAACAGTTCGAGCAGCCGCAGCCGTACGGCGTCGCGGTCGTCCCCGGCCGTGCGCCGCACGGTGTCGATGAGCCGCCCGAAGGCGTCCTCGACATGACCGCCCACCAGATCCAGGTCCGCCGCGGCGATCTGCGCCTCGACGTCCGTGGGCCGCTCGGCCGCCTCCTTGCGTACCCGCTGCGGGTCCATACCTCCGACCCGCTGGAGCAACTCGGCCTGCGCGAGACCGAGTTGGGCCTCACTGTTGCCGGGGTCGTCGGCCAGCACACTCTGGTACGCCCGCACCGCACCGCCGAAGTCACCGGCGTCCAGCGCCTGTACGGCCGCTTCGAGCAGTCCGTCGTACGGCCCGACCGGCTCGGCCGCGACCGCCTCCGGACGACCGCCCGCCTCTGCGTCGGCATCGACGTTCAGGCCGGTGAGCCCGAACCGCTCCTCGGCGACCTGCACCAACTGGTCGAGGGTCTGCCGGATCTGCGTCTCAGCGGCGGCCCCCTGGAAGAGCGGCAGCGCCTGCCCCGCGACGACCGCGAAGACGGCCGGGATGCCCTGCACCCCGAACTGCTGCATCAGCATCTGATTGGCGTCGACGTCGATCTTGGCGAGCAGGAAGCGGCCGTCGTACTCGACGGCGAGCCGCTCCAGGACCGGGCTCAGCTGCTTGCAGGGCTGGCACCACTCGGCCCAGAAGTCGATGACGACGGGCACCTCGGCGGACCGCTGCAGAACCTCCCGCTCGAACCCCGCCTCATCGACGTCGATGACGAGATCGGCCGGCGAGACGGCGCCCGCGCCGCCCTGCCGCGCCGTTTCGGCGCGCGTCTGCTCCGCCTTCGCCTTGGCCTCCTGGGCCGCCTTCACCGCGGCGAGGTCGACGACTCCGCTCATGGACATGTTCCGTGGCTGCATGCGTCTATCCTCCCCCGTCAGCGCGCCTGCGTGAAAAGCGTTCCGAATACGTCCCGAACTTGTCGAAACACGTTCTGAACTTCTCGAACTTCCCGGACACGAGCGCTGGAGTCCCCACCCCGCGCCCTGTCCCGGCCTGCCGCTCCGGCCCGTGTACGTCCGTCACGAGCCTTCGCACGAGCTTTCGCTACGGGTCGTAGCGTAATGGCACTGCGTGCCTCCGCAACACCACGCACCAGACCGTCTCCCGGTGATCTGCCTCACGGAAGCCCCGAACAAACCGCCGGTTAGGGTGCGGGGATGCAGAGCCGCACCCCCGCAGGCCGAACCGGCCGTCCGCGCAGCGCCGCCGCGGACACCGCGATCCTGGCCGCGACACGGGAGGCACTGGTCGAACTGGGCTGGTCGAAACTGACCCTGGGAGACGTGGCGACGCGCGCGGGCGTGGCGAAAACCACCCTCTACCGCCGCTGGTCCGGCAAGAACGAACTGGTCGTCGACGCGGTCGCGGAACTCTTCGACGAACTCGAACTCCCCGACCGCGGCAGCCTCGCCGCCGACATCGAGGGCGTGGTCCTGCAGTTCGCGGCGATCCTGGCCCTCCCGGAGGCCAAGAGCGGCCTGATGGCGGCCGTCGCCGAGTCCATCCGCGACGACGCCCTGCGCGAGCGCATCCGCGCCTCCATCGTCGACCCGCAGAAGGACCTCGTCCTGGAGGGCCGCTCCCGCGCCCAGGCCCGCGGCGAACTCCCCCCGGCAACCGACCCGACCGAGGCCGCCCGCACCGCCGACCTCATCTTCGACGTCGTCGCGGGCGCGGTGGTCCACCGCACCCTGGTCAGCGCGGAACCGGCGGACGAGGAGTGGATACGAAGCCTGACGCGCCTGCTGGTGCTGGGGTTGACGTCATCCAGCCCGTCCAATTCAGCCCGTCCGGCGTCTGAGGACGCAGGTCCGGGCAATTCAGCCCGTCCAGCACTTGAGGACGCCGGCCCAGGCAATTCAGCCCGTCTGGGGGTACCCCCTCTGGGGGAGTTTGAGGACGAGGCCCCTTAAGGGCCGACAGCGGGGGTCTGGGGGCGCAGCCCCCCGGGGACGGGGACGCCTAGAACCCCGCCGGCTCCGTGTACACCCCCCACTCCTCCCGCAACACCTCACAGATCTCGCCCAACGTCGCCTCGACCCGCACCGCGTCCAGCATCGGCCCGATCATGTCGCCCCCGTCACGAGCGGCGGCCAGCATGGCGTCGAGGGCGCCCCGCACGGCGCGCCCGTCCCGCCCCGCCCTCCGCTCCGCGAGGATCCGCACCTGCTCCCGCTCCACCTCGTGGCCGACCCGCAGGATCTCCAGGTCCCCGGTCACCGACCCGGTGTGCGCGTTGACCCCGACGACCCTCTTCTCCCCCTTCTCCAGGGCCTGTTGGTACCGGAACGCCGACTCCGCGATCTCCCCGGTGAACCAGCCGTCGTCGATGCCCCGCAGGATCCCGGACGTGATCGGCCCGATCGGGTGCAGCCCGTCGGGGTGAGCCCGCGCCCCCCGCTCCCTGATCTGCTCGAAGATCTTCTCGGCGTCCGCCTCGATCCGGTCCGTCAACTGCTCGACGAACCACGAACCCCCCAGCGGATCCGCCACGTTGGCGACCCCGGTCTCCTCCATCAGCACCTGCTGCGTGCGCAGCGCGATCTCCGCCGCCTGCTCGCTCGGCAGCGCGAGGGTCTCGTCGAGGGCGTTCGTGTGCAGCGAGTTGGTCCCGCCGAGGACCGCCGCGAGGGCCTCCACGGCCGTACGCACCACGTTGTTGTACGGCTGCTGGGCGGTCAGCGAGACGCCGGCGGTCTGCGTGTGGAACCGCAGCCACTGCGCCTTCTCCGACCTCGCCCCGTAGACGTCCCGCATCCACCGTGCCCAAATGCGGCGCGCCGCGCGGAACTTGGCGATCTCCTCGAAGAAGTCGAGGTGGGCGTCGAAGAAGAAGGACAGCCCGGGCGCGAACACGTCCACGTCCAGTCCGCGGCTGAGCCCCAGTTCGACGTACCCGAAGCCGTCCGCCAGCGTGTACGCGAGCTCCTGCGCGGCCGTCGCACCCGCCTCACGGATGTGGTAGCCGGAGACGGACAGCGGCTTGTAGGCGGGGATGCCGGCCGCGCAGTACTCCATCAGGTCGCCGATGAGGCGCAGATGCGGCTCGGGCTGGAAGAGCCACTCCTTCTGGGCGATGTACTCCTTGAAGATGTCCGTCTGGAGCGTGCCGTTGAGGACGGCCGGGTCGACGCCCTGCCGCTCGGCGGCCACGAGGTACATGCAGAAGACGGGGACGGCCGGCCCGCTGATGGTCATGGAGGTGGTGACGTCCCCGAGCGGGATGCCCTGGAACAGGACCTCCATGTCGGCGGCGGAGTCGACGGCGACCCCGCAGTGCCCGACCTCCCCCAGCGCACGCGGGTCGTCGGAGTCGCGTCCCATGAGGGTCGGCATGTCGAAGGCGACGGACAGTCCGCCGCCGCCGTTGGCCAGGATCGTCTTGTAGCGCTCGTTGGTCTGCCCGGCGTTGCCGAACCCCGCGAACTGCCGGATGGTCCACGTCCGCCCCCGGTAGCCCGTCGGGTACAGCCCGCGCGTGTAGGGGTACTCCCCGGGCCAGCCGATCCGCTCGAAGCCCTCGTAGGCGTCACCGGGCCGGGGCCCGTACACGGGGTCCACCGGGTCCCCGGAGAGCGTGCTGAAGTCGGCCTCACGCGTGCGCGAGGCGTCGTACCGGGCCTGCCAGCGACGGCGGCCCTCCTCGATGGCGTCAGCGTCCATGCACCCAATTTACTTGGATGTCCTAATAAACGGCGACAGCAATCCGCCGCACGCGCGTGTGCGTGCGGCGGCGGGGGTTACGGCGGTGAGGCGTACGGCGGTGGCGGTTACGCCTTGACGGGCTCCGGGGCCGCGTCCGAGAACGTGCCCTCCAGCTCGCGGCTGATCTTGCGCTCCACGATGAAGGCGGCCGTGGGGATCGTCCCGGCCAGCAGGACCCACAGCTGCTTGCCGACCGGCCACTTCGCCTTGGAGCCCAGATCGAAGGCGAGGACCAGGTACACGACGTAGAGCCAGCCGTGCGCGATGGCGACGACGCGGGTGAAGGTCGCGGCGCCGTCGACGTCCAGGCCGTACTTGGCGATCATGCTCAGGCACAGCAGGACCAGCAGCACACCGGTGACATAGGCCAGGACGCGGTAGCGGGTCAGCACGCTTCGTTTCATGGGGACGAGCGTAACCACCGGTTATGGGGCGATCTTGCGCGGGGTTACTGGTCCTCGAAGTCGTGCGCGGCGACCCGTAGCGGCCGCAGCATCGCGAAGATCTCCCCGCACTCCTCCACGTCGTACACCCCGAGCCCGAAGTCCATCGCCATCAGGTCGCGGGTGGCCGCCTCGACGACCTCGCGGCCCTTGTCGGTGATGCCGGCGAGGGTGCCGCGGCCGTCGTCGGGGTTGGGGCGCTTGTCGACCAGGCCGGACCTCACCAGACGGTCGACGGTGTTCGTCACCGAGGTGGGGTGCACCTGGAGCCGCTCGCCGATCTTCGACATGGTCAGCTCGCCCTCCTTGGAGAAGGTGAGCAGCACCAGCGCCTCGTAGCGGGCGAACGTCAGGCCGTACGGCTTGACCACGGCGTCCACCTCGGCGAGCAGGATCTGGTGCGCGCGCATGATCGAGGTGATCGCGGCCATGGCCGGCACGTTTCCCCAGCGCTGCTTCCAGAGCTCGTCGGCGCGGGCGATGGGATCGAAGGCGAGACTGAGCGGTTTCGACACGCCTCCAGACCTTACCGGCCGGTCATATGCCGGTCAGCCCTGTCTCGTCCTTCGGTCGCCCGGACCTGCCCGGCGGCTCGGTGGAGGCTGCGCAGGTCAGCACAGGCTGCACCGCTCAGTACAGACTGCGCCGCTCAGTACAGACTGCGCCGCTCAGTACAGGCTCCGCAGGCCGAGGACGTCGCCCTTGCCGAGGCTGCGGGCGCCTGTGGAGCAGGCGAAGGAGTTCGCGTACATGGTGAGGTTCTCGTGCCCCGCGCCGGAGTGGCCGAGGCCGAAGACGTGGCCGGCCTCGTGCGTGGCGACGCTGCGGATGTCGTACGCGTGCGTGCAGCCGCCGGACGGGCGGTCGGTGAAGGCGTAGTCCTGGGTGTTGAAGCGGACGTCGGCCTCGAGGAGTTCGTCGGGGCCGCCGGGCACCGGCCGGCTCCATGAGCAGGTCGTCGCGACGGCGTCGGTGCCGAGGTCGCCGCCGTCCCAGACGCTGAGGCCGTCCCTGCGGACGCAGCGGGCCGCGCGGTCGATGCCCGCCTCGTTGCCGGTGGTCGACAGGTAGCGGGCCTTCGCCGTGACGGCGTCGTCGTAGCCGCAGTCGTTGCGGCTGGTGGTGATGGTGGCGACGGCGTCCTGGAAGGCGCGCCGGGCCTCCTCGCGGGAGAGGCCGCCGGGCAGGGGGCCGTCGCCGACGAACCACTCGTACGTGCCGTACTCCTTGCGGCCGGCCGTGGAGTACGCGCCGTCGGTGCAGGGGGCGGGGGCGTCGGCGCGGCTGCCCGCGACGGCTTGCGTGTGTTCCGCGTGCTTCGCGTGCTCCGTCTGGTCCACGCGTTGCGTGTGCTCCGCGTGGGCCGCCTCGTGGCCGTAGGAGACCGTGCCGTCGGTGGCGACGGCCAGCGTGAAGTCGCGCGCCGAACCGTCCGCCGTGAGCGCGTCGACGCTGACGGTCGTGCCGGGTTCGGGCACCGTCACACCGGCTCCGTCGTGGGTGATCACGCGGCCGACGGCGCGGCAGTCGAGGACGGACGAGCCGGCGGGCAGGTCGTCGACGGTGAGTTCGCCCCGCGCGCGGGCGCACGCCGGCGTCGTCCGGTGCGCTTCCCCCACACAGACCACCGACAGCGATGCCGCCACTACGAACGCCGTGATCGCCCTGCCGAGTAGCCCCGGTCCGCGCCGCCCTGCCACCGCACACTCCCCTTCAATGCCGCGCCACCGCGCGGAACTTGATCGACCCCGGGAGACATTAGCCATGCGGCACGCGCCGAAACCCCTCCCCCCGTCACCTGTTTGAGCGACTGCTCAAACAGGTGTACCGTCCGCTTCGGAGAGTTTGAGCGATCGCTCAAATACTGACGTCGACCTTGCCCGACCTGGGAGATCGCATGGGACAGCGCACGGGACTGTTCGTCGAGGCGCGGATCCGCGCCGACCTCGACGAGGTGTGGGCGCGGACACAGGACCCGGCGCAGCACCGGCGCTGGGACCTGAGGTTCACCGAGATCGACTACCTTCCGCGCGGCCAGGGCGACGGCGACGACGAGCCCCAGCGGTTCCGCTACGCCACGCGCGTGCTGCCGTTCCTGACGGTCGCCGGAACGGGTGTCTCCGCCGGTGAGCGCGAACGCCCCGACGGCACCCGCACGTCCGCCCTGCGCTTCGCCTCCCCGCACCCGCTCTCCCTGCTGGCCGAGGGCAGCGGCTACTGGCGCTACGTCCCCGACGGCGACGGCGTCCGCTTCCTCACCGGCTACGACTACCGCCCCCGCTGGGGTGCGTTCGGCGCGCTGGCCGACCGGGTGCTCTTCCGGCCGCTGATGGGCTGGGCGACGGCCTGGTCCTTCGACCGGCTGCGGCTGTGGCTGGAGCGGGGCGTCACGCCGGAACGCGCGCTGGTCAACTGGCTCGTGGAGATCGCCGTACGCGCGTGTGTCGTCACGTTCGCCTGTACCGGGCTCGGCCTGGAGTCCCTGCTGCTGCTCTTCGGCCCGTTCGCGGCGTCGCTGGCCTACCTGTGTCCGCTGCTGCTGAGCGTCGCGGTGTGCGTGGCCCTGTTCGCATCGCCCCTGTCCCGCACGCCGGCGGCCCGCCGCTGTCTGCGCCGGCCGCCGGTACGCGCGCGTGCGCCCCGCGTCCTGCGCGCCCTGAAGGACCCGCGATGACCCGCGATGCCGGAGGACCCGCGACGACCTCGATCTTCCGTACGGCGATGGGCGCCGACTTCGACCGGCTGCACCCGCGGCTGCAACGCCGTTTCTCGGTGGGGCTGGCGAGCGGGGAGGCCTGCACGGGCCGGGGCACGATGGACCGGATCTGGCACGGCGGGGCCTGGGTGAAACCGTTCCTCGCCCTGGGTGCGACCCGCAACATCCTCGTCCCGCGCGCGGGACGGAACATCCCGTTCATGATCGAGAACGTGCCGTACGTGGACGGCTTCGGGCGTGAGACGGTGAGCTTCGTGCGCACCTTCGACCTGCCCGGCCGGGCCCGCCGCTTCGACGCCCAGATGGTGCTGGGCCCCGGCGGCGACCACGTCCTCGACTACCTCGGCACCCACCAGCACCTCGCCACCGACCTGCGCCTCACCGCCGAGGCGGACGGCTCGCTGCTGATCCGCTCCGGCGAACACCGCTTCCGCGAGGGCCCGTTGGACGTGCGGGTCCCCGAGCTGATCGGGGCGACGGCGGAGGTGCGGGAGTCCTACGACGACCGGGCCGGCCGGTTCCGTATCCAAGTGAGCGTGGTGAACCGCTTCTTCGGCCCGCTGTTCGGCTACCACGGCTCGTTCACGGCGACGTACACGGACGTCCAAGCCCGCGGTGTGCGCCCGGGGCTGCGTCCGGTACGCGAGGAGGCGCGCGGGTGAACCCCGGCACAAAGCCGGACGCGACGCCGGACACACCGCCTGACGCGAAGACGGACACGAAGACGGACACGAAGACGAAGCTGCTGGAGGGCGCCCTGCGCACGCTCACCGAGCAGGGCATCGCCAAGACGTCGGCGCGGACGGTCGCGGCGGCCGCCGGGGTGAACCAGGCCCTGGTCTTCTACCACTTCGGCTCGGTGGACGAGCTGCTCGCGGCGGCGTGCCGGTACGGAGCCGAGCGCACGGTCTCGCGCTACCGCCCCCGCTTCGACGCCGTCGCCTCACTGTCCGAACTCCTCGCCCTGGGCCGCGAGATCCACGAACAGGAGCGCGTCGGCGGGCACGTCTCCCTCCTCGGCCAGCTCCTGGCGGGCGCCCAGACCCACGAGGCCCTCGGCCCGGCCACGGCGGCGGGCCTCGACCTGTGGATCGTCGAGATCGAGAACGTCCTGCGCCGCGTCCTCACGGGCACGCCGTTCGGCGAGTTCACCGACCCGGCGGGGCTGGCCCGCGCGGTGGCCGCGTCCTTCGTCGGCATCGAGCTGTACGAAGGGGTCGACGCGGTCGGCGCCGGCTCCGCCCTGAACGCCCTGGAACAACTGGGCCTCCTGGTCGGCGCCCTGGAGGAACTGGGCCCGGTGGCCCAACGGGCGGTCCGGCAGTACCTGCGCCGCGCGTCCGCACGACGCTGAGCCAAGTGGGCCCACGTGGGTCCGGGTGGGTCACTGCCGGGCAGGCGGCTCCAGGCGGGTCACTGCCCGAGGTGCCGCTCCACGGTCTCCACCTTCGAGGTCAGGCCGTCCGTCACACCCGGGCGGATGTCCGCCTTGAGGACCAGGGAGACGCGGGGAGCGCGTGCCTCGACGGCGGCCACGGCACGTTTGACGACGTCCATGACCTCGTCCCACTCACCCTCGATTGACGTGAACATGGCGTCGGTGCGGTTCGGCAGGCCCGAGTCGCGGACGACCCGGACGGCGTCGGCGACGTATTCGCCGACGTCCTCGCCGACGCCCAGCGGGGTGACCGAGAAGGCGACGATCATGCGTTCACGACGCCGTCGTTGCGGGCGCGGGAGGCGATGACCGCATCCTCGGCCTCACGGCGCAGCTTGCGCTCGGCGAAGAAACCGCCGGTCGGCAGGACCGAGAGGACGAAGTAGAGGGCCGCGGTCTTCGGGGACCACTTGGTGCGGTTCCAGGCGTCCGCCCAGAAGAGCACGTACAGGATGAACAGGACGCCGTGGACCATGCCCATGACGGGCACCGCGTTGAAGTCGGTGGTCCGCTTCAGCACCGAGCAGACCAGCAGCAGGAGGAAGGACACGGCTTCCGGGGCGGAGACCAGGCGCAGTCGGCGGAGGGCGGAGGCTGTCTTCAGGTCCACGGATCACCTTCGGGGGAGGTACAGCAATGGGCGGGCAGTGAGCAGGCGATGGGCAGGCGGTTTGTGAATACACGCACAAGCTTTCGCCCATTGTGGCAAACGGTCCCCCTAAGGGTGCGTTCAGGGTCTCTCTCCACCCCCGGGTGCTGTTCCGCGCACCCCTCCGCCCGATACCTTCGCAGCGTGGCGATGTTTCGACTTCAAGACAGCAAGGTGCTCGCCGTCGACATGACCGGGGACGCCGTGAAGGCGAAGAACGGCTCGATGGTCGCGTACGACGGGCAGATGGCCTTCAAGAAGCTCAGCGGCGGCGGCGAGGGCATCCGGGGCATGGTGACCCGGCGGCTCACCGGCGAGCAGATGACCGTGATGGAGGTGAGGGGGCAGGGCACGTGCTGGTTCGCCGATCGCGCCTCCGAGATCAACCTTGTCCAGCTCCAGGGGGACAAGCTGTACGTCGAGTCGAGCAACCTGCTCGCGACCGACGCGGGCCTCAGGACCGGGACGAGTTTCACCGGGCTGCGCGGCGCGACCCAGGGCAACGGGCTGTTCACGACGACCGTCGAGGGGCACGGACAGGCGGCGATCACGTCGGACGGGCCGGCCGTGGTGCTGCGCGTCAGCCCGCAGTACCCGCTGACGGTGGACCCGGGCGCGTATGTCGCGCACCAGGGAAACGTCCGGCAGTCCTTCCAGTCGGGTGTGACGTTCCGCACGTTCATGGGCGAGGGCGGTGGCGAGGCCTTCCAGATCCGGTTCGAGGGGGACGGCCTGGTGTACGTCCAGCCGAGCGAGCGCAACACGATCGCGGGGGACGTGTGAGATGACCTTCCGTGAGATCAACTCCAAGATGCTCGAGGCGACCGTAGTCCCCGGCCAGCGCCTCTACAGCCAGCGCGGCGCGATGCTGGCGTACCGCGGCGACGTGTCGTTCACGCCCAACGTCCAGGGCGGGCAGGGCGGCGTGATGTCCATGATCGGGCGGCGGCTGGCCAACGAGGACACGCCCCTGATGACCGTCGAGGGCAGCGGCACGGTCCTCTTCGGGCACGGCGGCCACCACGTCCAGGTCATCCGGCTGACCGGCGACACGCTGTACGTGGAGGCGGACCGGCTGCTCGCCTTCGAGGGCACACTCCAGCAGGGCACGATGTTCCTGGGCTCCCAGGGCGGGGTCATGGGCATGGTCCGCGGCCAGATCAGCGGCCAGGGGCTGTTCACCACCACCCTCAAGGGGCACGGGGCGGTCGCCGTGATGGCCCACGGCGGGGTCTTCGAGGTCCCGATCACCCCGCAGCGCCCGGTCCACGTCGACCCCCAGGCCTACGTCGCCCACCACGGCGACGTCCGCAACAAGCTGTCGACCGCGCTGGGCTGGCGGGACATGGTGGGCCGCGGCTCCGGCGAGGGGTTCCAACTGGAGCTCAGCGGCAGCGGTGTGGTGTTCGTCCAGGCGTCGGAGGAGAAGCTGTGAGCATGTACGGGGCTCCGGGCGGCGGCCCGACGGTGTACGACCCCATGACCCTGCCGGTCGACGACAACGTCAACCACTACACCTTCTGCGTGGAGCTCAAGGGGAGCCAGTGGTTCCTGCAGAAGGGGAAGATGATCGCCTACTACGGGTCGATCGACTTCAACGGCGTCGGGCACGGCCGGCTGGACCGCCTCGTGCGCACCTCGTTCCATTCGCCTCTGCACGCGAGCGACTGGGTCGTGGCGGACGGATCGGGCAAGATGCTCCTCGCCGACCGGGCCTTCGACGTGAACTCGTACGACCTGGAGGACGGCAATCTGACCATTCGCTCGGGCAATCTGCTCGCGTTTCAGCCAAGTCTGTCGCTCAAGCAGTCGATCGTCCCCGGATTTCTCACGCTGATCGGGACCGGCAAGTTCGTCGCCGCCTCCAACGGCCCGGTGGTGTTCATGGAACCCCCGATCCGGGTCGACCCGCAGGCGCTCGTCGGCTGGGCCGACTGCCCGTCCCCCTGCCATCACTACGACCACGGGTACATGACCGGCCTGATGGGCGGTCTCCGTGCGCTGACGGGCCTCGGCGGGGCCTCCGGGGAGGAGCATCAGTTCGAGTTCGTCGGCGCCGGCACGGTGCTGTTGCAGTCCACCGAGACCCTCATGGCCGAGCAGGCCACGGGCGCGGTTCCGCACGAGCCGGGGGTGCCCGGCGGCGGTGCGGGAGCGGGCGGGCAGGGCGGTCACGGCGCGCAGTCCGGCGCACCGCGCCTTCCCGGACAGCTGGGAGATCTCCAGCGTCGCTTCGGGCTGTGAGCGGTACTCTGCGGAGTGTGACGTCGAACGCGTGCGCACTGTCACGCCATCCTTATTAGTTAGCCTTTCAACATTTTAGGTAGACTTCATTTATGGAGACCGAAACGGCCACGCGCTGGCTGACCGAAGCGGAGCAGTGCGCCTGGCGCACCCACCTGGAGGTCAACAGGCTGTTGACGTACCAGCTCGAGAAGGACCTGCAGCCGTTCGGTCTGACCATGAACGACTACGAGATCCTGGTGAACCTCTCCGAGTCGGAAGGCGTCCGGATGCGGATGAGCGATCTCGCGGCCGCCACCCTCCAGTCGAAGAGCCGCCTCTCGCACCAGATCACCCGCATGGAGAACGCAGACCTGGTGCGCCGTGAGAACTGCGAGTCCGACCGCCGCGGTCTGTACGCGGTCCTGACCGAGCACGGCCTGGAGACGATGCACAAGGTCGCCCCCCACCATGTGGACTCCGTGCGGCGGCACTTCATCGACCTCCTCTCCGCCGAGGCCGCGGCGGAACTCTCCAAGAGCCTGAAGCCCGTCGCGGAACACCTCCGCGGACACCGGGGACGCCCGTAGCAGGCGCGCGGCACGGGAGCGGGACACGGACACGGGACACGCGGGACAGCCGCTAGGCGATCGGAAGACGGAGCTCGAACAGGGCTCCGCCTTCCGATGCCTGGCGCACCGTGAGCGTGCCGCCGTGCCGGACGGCCACGTCCCGGGCGATGGCCAGGCCCAGCCCCGCCCCGCCCTCGTCGCGGCTGCGCGCGTCGTCGAGCCGTACGAACCGTTCGAAGATCCGCTCCCGGTCCGCCTCGGGCACCCCGTCCCCGTCGTCGGCGACCTCGACGACGGCCCACTCCCCCACCCGCCGCACCCGCACGCCGACCGACGACCGGGCGTGCCGCAGCCCGTTGTCCAGCAGATTGGCCAGCACCCGCCCCAACTGCCCCCGCGATCCGGCCACCTCCACGGACCCGGCCCCGGACACTGACGCGTCGTCGACGGTGACACCCGCCCGATGACCGGCCTCCTCCCGCGCCAGCGCCGCCAGGTCCACCCGCCCCGCCGCCGGCGCCTCGCCCGCGTCCAGCCGGGCGAGCAGCAGCAGATCGGCGGCCAGCCGCTGCAGCCGTACGGTGTCCTCGACCGCGCCCGCCACGTCCAGCAGCTCGGGGTGCGCGGCGCCGACCTCCAACTGGGTGCGCAGCGAGGCGATCGGGCTGCGCAGCTCGTGGGAGGCGTCGGCGACGAACCGGCGCTGGCGTTCCACGGAGGTCTCCAGGGCGGCCAGCGTCTCGTTCGTCGTCCGGGCGAGCCGGGCGACCTCGTCGTGGGTGTCCGGCTCGGGCACCCGGCGGGCCAGGTCGGCGGAGGCGGTGATCGCGGCCATCTCGCGCCGGATGCCCTCGACCGGGCGCAGCGCCCGCCGGGTGACCAGCCAGGTCACGCCCGCGACGACGGCCAGCAGCAGCGGGAAGCCGATCAGCATGACGGTGAGGGCGCTGCGCACGGCGCTCTGCTCGGCTTCCAGGGGCGCGCCCGCGTACACGGTGAGCGGCCCTTTGCGCGGGTCGCGCACCTCGACGGCGGCGAAGCGGTAGTCGGCCGTCTCGCCGTCGACGGTCGCGGTGCCCTCGGTGAAGCGGGTGTCGTCGTCGATCTCGCCGGGTTCGAGATCGTCACCGAGGTCCCCGGCCGTCCCCGTCGCCCCGGCCGCGCCGATCCGCTCCAGGTCCTCGCTCGCCGCGACCCGGGTGCCCTTGGCGTCGACGATCTGGACCGGCCGCTCGTCGTCGTCCATCGAGGAGAGGTCCTCGTACGGCGTCCCGACGGCGAGTTGGGCGGCGACGGCCCGCGCGGACCGTTCCGCCTGGCCGCCGGCCTGGTCGGTCAGGTTGGACCGCAGGGACAGCAGCACGGCCGTACCGGCCGCGAGGAGGGCCACGGCGACGACGAGGACGGCGCCGAGCGTCGCCCGCGCCCGCACGGAACCGAGCCGGCGTCTCACAGCGCCGCCTCGACGCGGTCCAGCCGCTCCAGCCGGTAACCGGCCCCGCGCACCGTCCGGATGCGCCCTGCGCCCAGCTTGCGGCGCAGCGCGCTGACGTAGACCTCGACGATGTTGGGGTCGCCGTCGTAGGCGAAGTCCCAGACGTGGTCCAGGATCTCGGCCTTGGACACCACCTCGCCGGCCCGCAGCACCAGTTGCTCCAGGACGGCGAACTCCTTTGCGGTGAGCGCCACTTCCTCCTCGGCGAGAAAGACGCGCCGCGCGGCGGTGTCGGCCTTCAGCTCGCCCAGGACGTGCACGGGCGAGGCCCCGGCGCCCTGCCCGCGCCGCCGCAGCAGCGCCTTGACGCGGGCGACGAGGACGACGTACGAGAACGGCTTGGTGAGGTAGTCGTCCGCGCCCGTGTCCAGGCCCTCCGCCTCGTCGTACTCGCCGTCCTTGGCGGTGAGCATGAGGATCGGGACGTCGTTGCCGGCGGCGCGCAGGGTGGCGCAGACGCGGTAGCCGTTCATGCCGGGCAGCATGATGTCGAGGACGACCAGGTCGTACGGCGATTCGCTCGCCCGGTGCAGCCCCTCCAGACCGTCATGGACGACGTCCACGGCGTAGCCCTCGGCGGTCAGGCCCTTGGCGAGTGACAGGGCGAGGCGCTTTTCATCCTCGACGATCAAGAATCTAAAGGGGCGGCGCGTAGCGCCTCGGGTAGGGCGGTGGCGGGCGACGGGTGGGCGCATGTGCACAGGGTCGCAAACCCGACCTGAAGTGATCTTCAGGTGGCTTCAGCGTGCGTTCAGGTCGGGTCGGGCACCTTGGTTCTCGTCGCAACCGAAGCAGCACCACAGCGGGAGGAAACCCCATGAAGCGCAAGCTCGTCATCGCCGCCGTCGTCACGTCCCTGGTGATCGGCGGGGGTGCGGCGGTCGCCTTCGCCGAGCCGAACACGACGCCGGAGACCAGCGCGGACACGAAGGCCGGCGTCGAGACGAAGGTCCTGTCGGCCGCCGAGGCGGGCGCCGGGACGAACGCCCTGGTGACCTCGGCGCGCCCGGCCTCCGTCGCCGCGGCGATCGCGGCGGCGCTGAAGCACACGCCGGGCACCGTCGTCGGCGCCGACCGGGAGGACGACGGCGCCGACGCGGGCACCTGGCACGTGGACGTCGTCAAGGCCGACGGCACCGAGCACACCGTCGTCGTCTCCCCCGACACCGGCAAGGTCGTCGGCGCCCACCGCGACACCGACGACGACGACGGCGACGACGCGGCCGACGGCCGGGCGGACCTCGCCGCGCTGAAGGGCGCGGGCGTCGACGCCCGCGAAGCCGCCCTGGCCGTCGCCGCCAAGGGCACGGTGACCGATGTCGGCCTGGACGACGACGGCGGCGCGACGACGTGGAGCGTGGACACCGCCAAGGGCGGCGAGTGGCAGGTCGACGCCCGCACCGGCAAGGTCACGCAGGACCTCGACGACTGAGCCGACCGGCCGAATCGGCTGAGCCGGCCGACCGTCAGGCGAGGGGCACGAGTTCGCTCGTGTCCCTCGACCGGCGTCCGGTGACGGCGGCCGCCGTCGCCAGCACCACCGCCCCGGTCACCGCGAAGCACACCCCCACCGGCAGCCGTCCGGCCAGCGCTCCCGCGACCGCCGTACCGGCCGTGCTCCCGGCGTTGACGGCCGTGTTGACCCACGCCCCGGCGCGTACCCGGGCCTCGGGCGCGGCGGTCTCGTCGGCGATGAGGTAGGCCGTGGTGATCGCCGGCGACACGAAGAACCCGGCCGCCGCGACGGCGACGGCGAGCGTGCCGAGCCCCGGTGCCAGTCCCGCGCCGCACAGGGTCAGCCCGAGCCCCGCCGTGAGCAGCGGCAGCCGTGCCCCGGCCGGGGTCCGCCAGGCGACGGCCCCGTTGAGCAGCCCGCCGACGGCGCTGCCGGCCGACAGCGCGGCCAGCACCCAGGCCGCGCCCGCCCCACCGGCCCCGTGGCCGGTCCCGTGTCCCTGCCGCTCGGCGAACGCCACGACCAGCAGGTCGACCACGCCCAGCGCGAGCCCGACGCCCGCGATGGCGACGACGGGCCGCGCGAGCCCGCGCAGACCGCCCCCGCCCCGCCGCACGGCGGCCTTCTCCGGCCGCACGTCCCGCACCGCGGGCGACGACACGAACCCGGCCGTGCCGCCGACCATCAGGGCCGCCCCGACGACGATCCCTGCGGCCGGCGGCGCGAAGCCGACGAGGACGCCGACCAGCAACGGGCCGGTGACGAAGAGCAGTTCCTCGGCGACGCCGTCGACGCTGTAGGCGCGCTGCAACAGCGCGCGGTCCGGGGCGAGCCTGCCCCACACGGCCCGCATGGTCGGCCCCAGCGGCGGCACACAGGCGCCGGCCGCGGCGGCGAGGGCGCCGAGCGAGGCGGCGGGAACGGCGTCCGGACGGGAGACGGCCGCGGCCAGCAGTCCGAGCACCGCGGTGTAGAGGGCGGCCATCGGGACGAGCGCCCGGCGCGGCCCGTACCGGTCGATGAGGGCCGCCCGCGCGGGCGAGAGGAAGACGGTGGTGGCCCCGAACAGGGCCATCACTGTGCCCGCCACCGTGTACGAGCCCGAGGACCGGGTCACGGCGAGCATCAGGGACAGCGGGACGATTCCGTACGACAACCGGCCGGTCAGAGCGGCGGCGAAGGTACGGCGGGCGTGCGGAACGCGCAGAACGACGGCATACGAAGGCCGCACGGCGTGCGAAGCGGACATGAGGAGTTCCTCGACTCATGGCGGAGCGGAAAAGGGGTCGCCGTATCGCCGCGACCGGCGCGGCCGACCGCCGCTCACCGGTCACGGGCCGGGACGGGCCCTATGCCAAGAGGAGGAACACGGGAGTGAACGTACCAGCGCGGCCCGATGGCCGACCACGCGTTTTCCGCCGCGCGGGGCTCACCCCTCCGTGAGCCCCGCCACCAGTTCGTCGGCGGCGCTGTAGGGGTCCAGTTCGCCGGTGGTGATGCGGTCCGCGAGGGTGGTGAGGCGGCGGTCGCCGTGGAGGTCGGCGATGCGTTCGCGCAGGGTGGTGACGGCGATCGTCTCGACCTCGCGGGCCGCGCGGGAGCGGCGGCGCTCGGCGCGGACGCCGTGCTCGTCCATCCACGCGCGGTGCTTGTCCAGCGCCTCGACGAGTTCGTCGATGCCCTCCGCCTTCGAGGCGACGGTCTTGATGATCGGCGGGCGCCAGGCGCCGGGGCGGCGGGCCTCGCCGAGGCCGAGCATGTGGTTCAGTTCGCGGGCGGTGGAGTCGGCGCCGTCCCGGTCGGCCTTGTTGACGACGTAGACGTCGCCGATCTCCAGGATGCCCGCCTTGGCCGCCTGGATGCCGTCCCCCATGCCCGGGGCCAGCAGCACCACGCTGGTGTCGGCCTGGGAGGCGATCTCGACCTCCGACTGGCCGACGCCGACCGTCTCGACCAGGATCACGTCGCAGCCCGCCGCGTCCAGCACGCGGATCGCCTGCGGGGCCGACCAGGCGAGGCCGCCGAGGTGGCCGCGGGTGGCCATGGAACGGATGTAGACGCCGGGGTCGGAGGCGTGCTCGGACATCCGGACGCGGTCGCCGAGCAGGGCGCCGCCGGAGAACGGCGACGACGGGTCGACGGCCAGGACGCCGACCCGCCTGCCCTGCTTGCGGTACGCCGTGACCAGCGCGGAGGTCGACGTGGACTTGCCGACGCCGGGCGAGCCCGTCAGGCCGACCACGTACGCGTTGCCGGCGAGCGGGGCCAGGGCCGCCATGACCTCCCTGAGCTGCGGGGACGCCCCCTCCACCAGGGAGATCAGCCGGGCCACGGCCCGCGGCCGGCCTTCCCTGGCCTGGGCGACCAGCGAGGCGACGTCCTGCATCACAGCTCCGTTCCTGGATCCGTACGTACGACAGGTTCAGGCCTTGGGTACCCGCACGATCAGCGCGTCGCCCTGGCCGCCGCCGCCGCACAGCGCCGCCGCGCCGACGCCGCCGCCCCGCCGCCTGAGCTCCAGGGCCAGGTGGAGGACCAGCCGGGCGCCGGACATGCCGATCGGGTGGCCCAGGGCGATGGCGCCACCGTTGACGTTCACCTTTTCCGTGGACACGCCGAGGTCCTTCATTGACTGCACGGCGACGGCGGCGAAGGCCTCGTTGATCTCGACCAGGTCCAGGTCGGAGACCTCCAGGCCGTCCTTCTTCAGGGCGTGCAGGATGGCGTTGGAGGGCTGGGACTGGAGCGAGTTGTCCGGGCCGGCCACATTGCCGTGGGCGCCGATCTCGGCGATCCACGCGAGGCCCAGCTCCTCGGCCTTGGCCTTGCTCATCACGACGACGGCCGCCGCGCCGTCGGAGATCTGCGAGGACGTGCCCGCGGTGATCGTGCCGTCCTTCGTGAACGCCGGGCGGAGCTTGCCCAGGGACTCCGCGGTGGTGTCGGCGCGGATGCCCTCGTCCTTGCTGAAGACGACCGGCTCGCCCTTGCGCTGCGGGATCTCGACCGGGGTGATCTCGGCCTCGAAGACGCCGTTCTTCTGGGCGGCGGCGGCGCGCTGGTGGGAGAGGGCGGCGATCTCGTCCTGCTCCGGACGGGCGATGCCCAGCCGGGTGTTGTGCTTCTCCGTGGACTCGCCCATGGCGATGTTCTCGAAGGCGTCGGTGAGACCGTCGTACGCCATCGCGTCGAGCATCTCGATCGCGCCGTACTTGAAGCCCTCGCGGGACTTGGGCAGCAGGTGGGGGGCGTTGGTCATGGACTCCTGGCCGCCGGCCACCACGATGTCGAACTCGCCGGCCCGGATCAGCTGGTCGGCCAGCGCGATCGCGTCGAGGCCGGACAGGCACACCTTGTTGACGGTGAGCGCCGGGACGCTCATCGGGATGCCGGCCTTCACGGCCGCCTGGCGGGCCGGGATCTGGCCCGCGCCGGCCTGGAGCACCTGGCCCATGATCACGTACTGCACCTGGTCGCCGCCGATCCCGGCACGGTCGAGGGCGGCCTTGATCGCGAAGCCGCCGAGGTCGGCTCCGGAGAAGGACTTCAGGGAGCCCAGCAGCCGTCCCATGGGCGTACGCGCGCCCGCGACGATCACCGAGGTCGTGCCGTTGGAAGCAGTCGATCCAGTCATGAGCTGCGATTCCCCTTACCGGCCCTGTACGGGCCGAGGAGTGAACGAGGGTTTACTTCGAATGTACTGAGTGGCACTCCGTGCCGTCACCGGGCCGCCAGTGTGATCGCGCGCACGTTGCGTAACCACCTCCCAGGCGGTGCACTGACTCCATGCTGACGCGAATCGACCACATCGGGATCGCCTGCCACGACCTCGACGCGACCGTCGAGTTCTACCGTGCCACCTACGGCTTCGAGGTGTACCACTCCGAGGTCAACGAGGAGCAGGGCGTGCGCGAGGCCATGCTCAAGATCAACGACACCTCCGACGGCGGGGCCTCGTACCTGCAGCTTCTCGAGCCGACGCGGGAGGACTCGGCCGTCGGGAAGTGGCTCGCGAAGAACGGCGAGGGGGTGCACCACATCGCTTTCGGTACGGCGGATGTGGACGCCGAGTCCGCGGACATCCGCGCCAAGGGCGTACGCGTTCTGTACGAAGAGCCCCGGCGCGGCTCCATGGGGTCACGAATCACCTTCCTGCACCCGAAGGATTGCCACGGAGTACTGACAGAACTGGTCACATCGGCCGCTGTTGAGTCACCTGAGCACTGACCCACGTACATATGGGCCGGTAGGGTTGGGGGCGGTCGCCGCTCACACCGGGGCGACCCGGTCCTGCCGTACGGCGGCGGGACGCAGCCGGGGTCCGGGTTTCGGGGGACGAGCGTCGGGGCAGCAGCCCATGCTCCGTCGTTGATCTGACACCATTCCCCGGGAGCCCCGTCCGGCGGACGGACGGAGCTCGTTCGGGAAGCTTGCGACCAGGGACGGATGGGACCGCGCAGTGCGGGGCTACGAGAGCCAGGAGCGGGAACCGGCGGCTGACGTCGACCACCTGACTCGGTTCGAAGCCGAGATGAAGCGGCTGAAGACCGAGCGGGAAAAGGCGATTCAGCACGCCGAGGACCTCGGCTACCAGGTCGAGGTGCTGCGCGCCAAGTTGCACGAGGCGCGGCGCACCATCATGTCCCGGCCCGCCTTCGACGGCGGCGACATCGGGTACCAGGCCGAGCAGATGCTGCGCAACGCGCAGATGCAGGCCGACCAGCTGCGGCAGGACGCCGAGCGCGAGCTCAGCCAGGCCCGGTCGCAGACGCAGCGGATCCTCCAGGAGCACGCCGAGCAGGCGGCCCGCCTCCAGGCGGAGCTGCACCAGGAGGCGGTCACCCGGCGGCAGCAGCTCGACCAGGAGCTGGCCGAGCGCCGGCAGAACGTCGAGTCGCACGTCAACGAGAACGTGGCGTGGGCCGAGCAGTTGCGGGCCCGCACCGAGGCGCAGGCGCGCCGGCTGCTCGACGAGTCGCGGGCCGAGGCCGAGCAGTCCCTGTCGGCCGCGCGCGCCGAGGCCGAGCGGGTCGCCACGGAGGCCCGCCAGCGCCTCCAGGCCGACGCCGAGGCGGCCCGCGCGGAGGCCGAGCAGCTCCTGCTGCGCGCCCGCACGGACACCGAGCGGATGCTGAACGCGGCCTCCAGCCAGGCCCAGGAGGCCAACGACCACGCCGAGCAGCTCCGCAACTCCACCGCCACGGAGTCCGACGCGGCCCGCCGCCAGGCCGGTGAGCTGAGCCGCGCCGCCGAGCAGCGCATGTCGGAGGCCGAGGAGGCGCTGCGCAAGGCGCAGGCCGAGGCCGACAAGGTGCTCACCGAGGCCAGGGACGCCGCGTCGAAGGCCCTCGCCGGCGCCGAGTCGGCCAACGAGCAGCGCACCCGTACGGCGAAGGAGCAGGTCGCCCGGCTGGTCACCGAGGCCACCAAGGAGGCCGATACCACCAAGGCGGACGCCGAACAGGTCGTCGCCGACGCGCGCGCCGAGGCCGAGAAGATCGTCGCGGAGGCCTCCGAGAAGGCCCGCACGCTCACCGCCGAGGAGAGCGCGACCCAGCTGTCGAAGGCGGCGAAGACCGCCGAGGACGTCCTCGACAAGGCGCAGGAGGACGCGCAGAACACCACCAAGGCCGCCGCCGAGGAGGCCGAGCGGATCCGTCGTGAGGCGGAGACCGAGGCGGACCGGCTGCGCGCCGAGGCGCACGACATCGCCGAGCAGCTCAAGGGCTCGGCGAAGGACGACACCAAGGAGTACCGCGCCAAGACGGTCGAACTGCAGGAGGAGGCCCGCCGGCTGCGCGGCGAGGCCGAGCAGTTGCGCGCCGACGCGGTCGCCGAGGGCGAGAAGATCCGCGCGGAGGCCCGCCGGGAGGCCGTCCAGCAGATCGAGGAGGCGGCCAGGACCGCCGAGGAGCTGCTGTCCAAGGCGCGGGCCGACGCGGACGAGCTGCGCCAGAAGGCCACCTCGGACAGCGAGAAGGTGCGCACCGAGGCCATCGAGCGCGCCACCACGCTGCGCCGGCAGGCCGAGGAGACCCTGGAGCGCACCCGCGCCGAGGCCGAGCGCCAGCGCGACGAGGCGGTGGAGCTGGCCGAGACCATCACCTCGAACGCCGAGCAGGCCGCCCGCGAGCTGCGCGAGGACGCCGAGCGTGCGATCGAGTCCCGGCAGGCGGAGGCCTCCGAGGAGCTGAACCGGCTGCACGCCGAGGCGGAGTCCCGGCTCGTCTCCGCCGAGCAGGCGCTGGCCGACGCCCGGGAGGAGGCCGCGCGGATCCGCCGCGAGGCCGCCGACGAGAACGACCGGCTGCGCTCGGAGGCCGCGGAGCGGATCCGTACGCTCCAGCAGCAGGCGGCCGACGAGGCCGACCGGCTGCGCACCGAGGCCGCCGCCGACGCGTCCGCCTCACGCGCCGAGGGCGAGAACGTCGCCGTCCGGCTGCGGTCGGAGGCCGCCGCCGAGGCCGAGCGGCTCAGGACCGAGGCGCAGGACACCGCCGACCGGGTGCGCGCGGAGGCGCAGGCCGCGGCCGAGCGGCTGTCCGCCGAGGCGTCCGAGACGCTGGCCGCCGCCCAGGAGGAGGCGCTGCGGCGCCGTCGCGAGGCCGAGGAGACCCTCGGTTCCGCCCGCCAGGAGGCCGACCAGGAGCGCGAGCGGGCCCGCGAGCAGAGCGAGGAGCTGCTCGCCTCGGCGCGCAGGCGGGTGGAGGAGGCGCAGGGCGAGGCCGTCCGGCTGGTCGAGGAGGCGGACCGGCGGGCCACCGAGATGGTGTCGGCGGCCGAACAGCACGCGCAGCAGGTACGGGACTCCGTGGCCGGGCTGCACGAGCAGGCGCAGGACGAGATCACCGGACTGCGGTCGGCCGCCGAGCACGCGGCGGACCGTGCCCGGCGCGAGGCCGAGCAGGAGGCGGACCGGGTCCGCTCCGACGCCTACGCCGAGCGGGAGCGGGCCGCCGAGGACGCGGGCCGGCTCCGTCGCGAGGCGAGCGACGCGGCGGACGCCGCGCAGGCGCTGGCCGAGCGGACCGTGGGCGAGGCGATCGCGGACGCGGAGCGGCTGCGCTCGGATGCGTCCGCGCACGCCCAGCGGGTGCGCACCGAGGCCTCGGACACCATCGCGCAGGCCGAGCAGGACGCGTCGCGCACCCGGGCGGACTCCCGCGACGACGCCAACCGCATCCGCTCGGACGCGGCGACCCAGGCCGACACCCTCATCACCGAGGCCCGCAGCGAGGCGGAGCGGCTCCAGACGGAGACGGTCACGGAGGCCGAGCGGCTGCGCGCCGAGTCGGTCGCCAAGGCGGAGAAGCTGATCGCGGACGCCTCCGGGGACGCGGAGCGGCTGCGCGCCGAGGCCGCCGGGACGGTGGGTTCCGCGCAGCAGCACGCCGAGCGGATCCGCACCGAGGCCGACCGCTTCAAGGCGGAGGCGGCAGCGGAGGCCGACCGGCTGATGAGCGTCGCCCGCGACGAGGCCGACTCGACGCTGGACGAGGCCCGCAAGGAGGCCAACAAGCGGCGCTCCGAGGCGGCCGAGCAGGTCGACACCCTCATCACGGAGACCGCCGCCGAGGCCGACAAGCTGCTCACCGAGGCGCAGACGCAGGCGCAGAAGACCACCGCGGACGCGGAGGCGCAGGCCGACTCGATGGTCGGCGCGGCCCGCAGCGAAGCCGACCGGGTCGTCTCCGAGGCGACCGTGGAGGGCAACTCCCGCGTGGAGAAGGCCCGTACGGACGCGGACGAGCTGCTGATCGGCGCCCGCCGGGACGCGACCGCGATAAGGGAGCGGTCCGAGGAACTGCGCGACCGCATCACCCGTGAGATCGAGGCGCTGCACGAGCGGGCCCGCCGGGAGGCCGCCGAGACGATGAAGTCGACCGGCGACCGCTGCGACGCGCTCATCAAGGCGTCCGAGGAGCAGCTCGCCAAGGCGCAGGCGAAGGCGAGGGAGCTGGTGTCGGACGCCAACTCCGAGGCGGGCAAGGTCCGTATCGCCGCCGTGAAGAAGGCCGAGGGGCTGCTCAAGGAGGCCGAGCAGAAGAAGTCGACGCTGGTGCGGGAGGCCGAGGAGCTCAAGGCCGAGGCGGTCCGCGAGGCGCGGCGCACGGTCGAGGAGGGCAAGCGGGAGCTGGAGGTCCTGGTGCGCCGGCGCGAGGACATCAACGCCGAGATCTCCCGTGTCCAGGACGTGCTGGAGGCGTTGGAGTCGTTCGAGGCCCCGGCCGGCGGCAAGGACGGAGGCGTCAAGGCGGGCGCCACCATCGGATCCCCTCGATCGGGTGGGAAGTCCTCGGACGGCTAGCGGAATGTGTGGATTGCGTTAAAGTCTCGGGCCTTTGACCGTACATTTGGCAAGCGGTCCGCCGTTCAGCCACCCAAAAGGGGTGTCATTCTCCAGATCAAACACGCATACGCTCGATGACACACCGCTCTGGCCCCTAGGATTCCACCTATCACCTCACCGGTCTCATTCGACAGGAACCCCATGAGCGACACTTCCCCCTACGGCTTCGAGCTTGTGCGGCGTGGGTACGACCGCGCTCAGGTGGACGAACGCATCTCGAAGCTCGTCTCCGACCGTGACAGCGCTCTGGCCCGTATCACTGCTCTGGAAAAGCGCATCGAGGAGCTCCACCTCGAAACGCAGAACGCCCAGGCCCAGGTAAGCGACGCCGAGCCGTCGTACGCCGGTCTCGGCGCGCGTGTCGAGAAGATCCTCCGCCTCGCCGAGGAAGAGGCCAAGGACCTGCGCGAGGAGGCCCGTCGCGCGTCCGAGCAGCACCGCGAGCTCGCCGAGTCGGCGGCCCAGCAGGTGCGCAACGACGCGGAATCGTTCGCTGCGGAGCGCAAGGCCAAGTCCGAGGACGAGGGCGTTCGGATCGTCGAGAAGGCCAAGAGCGACGCGTCGCAGCTGCGTTCCGAGGCGCAGAAGGACGCGCAGTCGAAGCGTGAGGAGGCCGACGCGCTCTTCGAGGAGACCCGCGCCAAGGCCGCGCAGGCCGCCGCCGACTTCGAGACCAACCTCGCCAAGCGCCGCGAGCAGTCGGAGCGCGACCTCGCGTCCCGTCAGCAGAAGGCGGAGAAGCGTCTCGCGGAGATCGAGCACCGCGCGGAGCAGCTTCGTCTGGAGGCCGAGAAGCTGCGCACCGACGCCGAGCGTCGCGCCCGGCAGACCGTCGAGACGGCGCAGCGCCAGGCCGAGGACATCGTGGCCGACGCCAACGCCAAGGCGGACCGCATCCGTTCGGAATCCGAGCGCGAGCTGGCGGCCCTCACCAACCGCCGCGACTCGATCAACGCGCAGCTCACGAACGTCCGCGAGATGCTCGCCACGCTGACCGGTGCCGCGGTGGCCGCGGCCGGCGCGCCGTCCACGGACGACGAGCCGATCTCCCGTGGGGTCCCGGCGCAGCAGTCCCGGTAAGGTCCGGCGCTGCGGCGACCGAACATCGGCGAAGCCCTCCGTCACTCCGGTGGCAGGGGGCTTCGTCGCGTTCTAGCGTGTCCGCATGATCGAGCTCGAGGGCCTGACGAAGCGGTACGGCGAGAAGCTCGCGGTGAACAACCTGACCTTCACCGTCAGACCCGGCATCGTCACGGGCTTCCTCGGTCCCAACGGCGCCGGCAAGTCCACCACCATGCGGATGCTGCTCGGCCTCGACCGGCCGACCGCCGGGGACGTGCGGATCGACGGGCAGCACTACGACCGGCTCAAGGACCCGCTGAAGTACATCGGCGCCCTGCTGGACGCCAAGGCCATGCACGGCGGGCGCAGCGCCTTCAACCACCTGCTGTGCCTGGCGCAGAGCAACGGCATCCCGCGCAGCCGGGTGCACGAGGTGCTGGACACCGTCGGGCTGACCTCGGTGGCGAGGAAGAAGGCGAAGGGGTTCTCGCTGGGCATGGGGCAGCGGCTCGGCATCGCGGGCGCGCTGCTGGGCGACCCCCGGATCCTGATGTTCGACGAGCCGGTCAACGGGCTCGACCCCGAGGGCATCCACTGGATCCGCAACCTGATGAAGTCCCTCGCGACGCAGGGGCGGACCGTGTTCGTCTCCTCCCACCTGATGAGCGAGATGGCGCTGACCGCCGACCACCTCGTCGTCATCGGCCAGGGCCGGCTGCTCGCCGACACCTCCATGGCCGACTTCATCGCGCAGAACTCGCGGTCGTACGTCCGTATCCGCAGCCCGCAGCGCGAGCGGCTGCTCGACGTGCTGTACGGCGCCGGGATCACGGCCGCCGAGTCGGGCAGCGGGGTGCTGGAGGTGGACGGCGACAAGTCCGAGCGCATCGGGGAACTCGCCGCGCAGCACCAGCTCGTGCTGCACGAGCTGAGCCCCCAACGGGCTTCGCTGGAGGAGGCGTTCATGCAGTTGACCGCGGAGTCGGTGGAGTACCACGCGCACACGGACACCGACACGCACACGGACACGCCCCCGGCCCTGCCCGCCGGACAGCAGTGGGGCGACGACCGGACGAGGAGCTGACGATGGCGGCGACCCAGGTCATCCGGTCCGAGTGGACCAAGATCCGGTCGGTGGCATCCACCATGTGGACGCTGTCCCTCGCCGTGGTCGTCACCATCGCCCTCGGCATGCTGATCTAGGCGCTGTCGAGGCACGAGTTCGACAACATGAGCCGGGGCGACCAGCTCTCCTTCGACCCCACGTTCATCAGCTTCGCCGGGATGACCCTCGGCCAGCTCGCGATGATCGTGTTCGGGGTGCTGGTGGTGTCGAACGAGTACAGCACCGGCATGATCCGCACCTCGCTGGCCGCCGTACCGCAGCGCGGCACCTTCCTGTTCAGCAAGATCGCGGTGGCCGCCGGGCTCTGTCTCGCCGTGGGGCTCGTCACCAGCTTCGTCACGTTCTTCCTCGGGCAGGCCATGCTCGGCTCCCACCGGGCGTCGATCGGGGACAGCGGGGTCCTGCGGGCGGTCGTCGGTGGTGGCCTGTACATGACCCTCATCGCCGTGTTCTCGATGGGCATGGCCACGATGCTGCGCTCGCCGATGCTGTCGCTGGGCATCCTGATGCCGTTCTTCTTCCTGATCTCCAACATCCTCGGCAACGTCTCCGCGACGAAGAAGATCGGCCGCTACCTGCCCGACCAGGCCGGCAGCAGGATCATGCAGGTGGTCACTCCGATCGACGACGACACCCCGTACGGGCCCTGGGGCGGGCTCGCCATCATGGCGCTGTGGGTGGTCGCCGCGCTCGCGGGCGGCTACGTCCTGCTGAAGGAACGCGACGCGTGAGGGAACGCGCGGCGCGGACAGACACGGCGCGTGATGCTTGAGGCTTTGCTTTGATTTGAGCGGAACCGTCAGCGCCCCGATATCCTCCTAACCCTTACGGGGGCGTGTGCCCCGCTGTCCTGAACCTTTCGATGGGTGCGGAGCATGATCGAGGCTGTCGGCCTGACCAAGCGGTACGGCGACAAGACCGCTGTGTACAACCTTTCCTTCCAGGTACGGCCGGGCGCCGTCACCGGCTTCCTCGGGCCCAACGGCTCGGGCAAGTCGACGACCATGCGGATGATCCTCGGCCTGGACAACCCCAGCGCGGGGACGGTGACGATCGGCGGCTACCCGTACCGCAGGCTGCCGAACGCCGCCCGCCAGGTGGGCGCCCTGCTGGACGCCAAGGCCGTGCACGGCGGCCGGCACGCCCGCAACCACCTGCTCTGCCTGGCCCAGCTGTCCGGCATCCCGGCCCGGCGGGTGGACGAGGTGCTCGGCGTCGTCGGCCTCCAGGATGTGGCCAGAAAACGCTCCAAGGGTTTCTCCCTGGGCATGGGCCAGCGGCTCGGCATCGCCGCCGCGCTGCTCGGCGACCCCCAGGTGCTGCTCTTCGACGAGCCGGTCAACGGCCTCGACCCCGAGGGCATCCTCTGGGTGCGCAACCTGATGAAGTCGCTCGCCGCGGAGGGCCGTACGGTCTTCGTCTCGTCCCACCTGATGAGCGAGATGGCGCTGACCGCCGACCACCTGATCGTCATCGGGCGCGGGCAGCTCCTGTCCGACATGAGCGTGAAGGACTTCATCTCGGCCAACTCCGCCGACTTCGCGCGCGTCCGCACCCCGCACACCGAACCGCACCTGCGCGAGAAGCTGGCCTCGGCCCTCACCGAGGCGGGCGGCCATGTGCTGCCCGAGCAGGACGGCGGGCTGCGCGTGACCGGCCTGCCCCTCCCCCGCATCAGCGACATCGCGCACGACTCCGACGTACGGCTGTGGGAGCTGTCGCCGCACCAGGCCTCGCTGGAGGAGGCGTACATGCGGATGACGCAGGGCGCCGTCGACTACCGGTCGACCATCGACCAGAAGACCGGCCTCCAGCAGGAGCCGCCGCCCGGCCTGGCGCCTCCGATGCCGGTCCCGGGCCAGGGCCAGCCCGGCTGGTACGCCCCACCGCCCCCGCAGCAGCAGGGCTACGCACCCCCGACGGCCCCCTACGGGGCCTACGCCGCCCCGGGCGCCCCCACCCCGCCTCCGGCCCCGGCCGACCCCAACCCGTACGCCCAGACGCCCGGACAGGCCCCGGCGCAGCCGACGGCCCCGGCACAGGCCGCGAGCCAGACCCCGGCGGCGGCGTCGGCACCACAGGCCCAGGCGCAGCCCGCGGCGGGCACTGGTCCGGCAGCCCCGGCAGCAGCCGCTCCCGCCCCGTCGCCGGACAAAGCACCCGCCGCCCCCGCGCAGGCCCCCGCCCCGACCAAGTCCGAGGACGCCCGATGAGCACCCCGCAGCAGCCGTCGCCGCAGGCCGCGCCCGCCTGGCAGGGGGCGCCCGGTCCCTCGTACGGCGGACCCGGGCCCGCCTACACCTCGCCGATCCCGATCGTTCGCACGCACCTCGGGCACGCCATCGCCTCGGAGTGGACGAAGATCCGGTCGGTGCGTTCCACGATGTGGACGCTGGGCGTGTTCCTGCTGCTCGTCGTCGGCATCGGGCTGCTGGCCGGAGCGGTGGTGTCCGCGAGCGCCACCGAGGCCGACCTCTCGGACGAGACCGCGCTGTCCTTCGGCTTCTACGGCGTGCTCCTGGGCACCATGTGCGTCATCACGCTCGGCGTGCTGACCACCGCCTCGGAGTACGGCACCGGCATGATCCGGACCACCATGGTGGCCTGCCCGTCGCGCGGCCGGGTCCTCGCCGCGAAGGCGGTCGTGTTCTTCGCCGTCGCGTTCGTCGTGACGTTCGTGTCGTCCGGCTTCGTCGCGATCGTGCACGTGGCGATGTTGAGCGAGGCCCGGCAGCCGACCGGCCAGGAGTGGCTGAGGGCCACCCTCGGCGTGTCCCTCTACGTCGCGCTGCTCGGCCTGGTCTCGCTGGCCGTCGGCTCGGTCGTGCGGCACTCGGCCGGGGCCATCACCGTCATGATCGGCCTCCTGCTGGCCCCGCTGGTCGTCGCGATCTTCATGTTCTCGTCGTCCCTGGTGAGCCTGCGCCAGGCCCTGTTCGAGTACTCGATCCCGAACCAGTTGAGCGTCTTCTACTCGACCTCGCTCAGCGACAGCGGCCCCTCCGGCTGGGACCCGCTGTGGATCGCGCTGGGCGTCACGGCCGTCGCTCTCGGCAGTGCCTTCGCCCTGCTGGAGAAGCGGGACGTGTGACCTTCCGGTGATCTTCCGGAAGTCCCGCCGGGCTCCTAGAACTTCGGCGCGTTACGGGACCGCTGCATCCCCGGGGTGCGGCGGTCCCGCGCGTTCCAGCACGCCTTGTGCCAGTGGCGGCGGTCGTCGACCCCCGCGTGCTCGGGCCAGGCGACGACGTGCGGGACGCCGTCGGGGATCAACTGGTCGCAGCCGGGGCACCGGTACGACTTGCCCTGGGCACTCGCCCCGGCCACATGCCGTACGCTCCACCGCTCGCCCTGCCAGCTCTCCGCGGACTGCCAGCCGCCGTAGCGGCTCTCGCGGTCGTCCTCGGCACTGCGGCCGGACGAGCCCTCACCCTTGGGTCGGTTGCGACGCGGGGACACAGGACACCTCACGGGGCTATACAGGGAGCAGGTTTGGCGTCCAGCCTACGCGGCGCGCGCCCGGGTACCCGTAGGGCAGCGAACCGGACAAGTCCCCCTCCCGGACGACGCATTCTGCAGACAATCCGCAAATCTCTCCGCCAGGCCGTGTCCTCGGCACGTGTCAGACGGTTATGCCGGGTGGGGGAGCTCCGCGTCGGAGCCAAGGAAGCGGGAAAGTCCATGCGCGTTGGAAGTTTCGTGTTGGGGGCCCAGTTCCCCGGCCAGGGTCAGGGGGAGGCGCTGCACCGCGCGGTCCGCTCGGCCGAGGTGGCCGAGGAGGCGGGTCTCGACTCGGTCTGGCTGGCCGAGCACCACTTCGTGCCCTACGGCACCTGCCCGTCGGCGGTCACGCTCGCCGCGCTGCTGCTGGGCCGCACCCGGCGTATCCGGGTCGGCACGGCGGTCAGCGTGCTGCCCACCGTCCACCCCGTCGCCCTCGGCGAACAGGCCGCGCTGCTGCACCTGACGAGCGGCGGCCGCTTCTCGCTGGGCGTGGGGCGCGGCGGGCCGTGGGTCGACCTGGAGGTGTTCGGCGCGGGCCTGGAGGCGTACGAGCAGGGGTTCCCGGAATCACTCGATCTGCTGGTGCGCTGGCTGCGCGAACCCTCGGTGGAGGCGACCGGCGAGCGCTTCCGGTTCCGTGAAGTCGCCGTCGTACCAAGGCCGTCGGAGGCGTTGACGGACGGGTCGGGTCCGGAGGTCGTCGTCGCGTGCACCTCGCCGGCGAGCGTGCGGCTGGCCGCCGAGCGCGGACTGCCGATGCTCCTCGGCATGCACGTCGGCGACGAGGAGAAGGCCGAGATGGTCGCCCAGTGGCGGCAGCACGCGCGCGCCGCCGGGCGGCCCGGGGACGAGATCCGGGACGCGGCACATGTCTCGGCGGGCGTCTGCCAGATCGCGGACCGGCGGACGGACGCGGTGGAGACGCTGGTGAAGGCGATGCCGGGCTGGCTGCGGCAGGGCCTCGACGCCCATGTGACGGTGGACGGCCGGGCCCGCGGCATGCGGGACCCGGTGGCGTACACCGAACTGCTCTGCGGGCTGCATCCGGTGGGCACCCCGCGACTGTGCGTCGACCGCCTCGCGGCGACCAGCGAGCGCACCGGCATCTCGCGCTTCGCCCTGCTCGTCGAGGGCTCCGGTGATCTGGCCGCCACCGAGGAGAACGTACGACGGCTGGGCTCGGAGGTGCTCCCCCACCTCCGGTGAACAGCCCAGCCGACCACGAAGCCTGCCGCTCCCGTACTGATGGCACCTCCCCCACGTCAGGAACGGCAGGCATCAGGCTCACACGGGTGCCTCAGCAGTCCCGGAACTCGGGGGACTGGTTCAGCACCTGGCTGCGGACCGAGGTGAAGCGGGCCAGCTTCTCGTCGACTGCCTCGTTCAGCGGGAACACCGCCACGCGGTGGCAGTTCTGGAAGGCCAGCCGTACACCGAAGTGCCGCTGCAGCGCGCCGCGTATCGCGTCACTCGCGAGCGCGCGCAGCAACTGCCCGCGTGCCTGCTCGTCCGGCGGGGGCGTCTGGTTGTCGGCGAAGTCTCCGCCGTCCACCTTCAGCTGGGCCACCAGAGAGCTGACCATCTCCCACGCGTAGGGCAGGGAGGTCCGGACGCAGTCGACGAATTCTGCTTCGTCGACCTCGCCTCGCTCGGCCTGTTCGAGTAGGGCCGGTGAGACGTCGAGCGACATGGGTACTCCTCTCGCACCCCCGCAACAACAGGGGTTGCCGGACAGGGAAAGGGAGTTCGCATGTCGAAATACCGCACACGCTGAGTACACGCATCGCGACCTCCCGTTCACTACGGTAGGCAACGGACGGTGACCGCACCAGGAGATTGGGTACATAGAAAGCCCCAAGTAGGCACACAATCGGCCACTGTCGAACGATCGTTTTCCAGATCAAAAGGGGCGGGACCGAAGGGGCCCCGGTTGACGGTGGCAGCGGGAGACGGGCGGGCGAATCGTGTGTCGCGTGCAGCGTCCGATAGCGTTGCGCCCCATGCGTCTCGTCATCGCCCGGTGCTCCGTGGACTACGCCGGCCGGCTCACCGCCCACCTGCCCTCCGCCCCCCGTCTCATCCTGGTGAAGGCGGACGGCAGCGTCTCGATCCATGCGGACGACCGGGCCTACAAGCCCCTGAACTGGATGTCGCCGCCCTGCACGCTGAAGGAGGGCGCGGGCGACGAGGAAGGCGTCTGGACCGTCGTCAACAAAGGCGGCGAAAAGCTGATCATCACGATGGAGGAGATCCTCCACGATTCGTCGCACGAACTCGGTGTCGACCCCGGTCTGATCAAGGACGGCGTGGAAGCACACCTTCAGGAACTGCTCGCGGACCGCATCGAGACCCTCGGCGACGGCTACACCCTCATCCGCCGCGAGTACATGACCGCCATCGGCCCGGTCGACATCCTGTGCCGGGACGCGGACGGCCAGACGGTCGCGGTGGAGATCAAGCGGCGCGGCGAGATCGACGGGGTCGAGCAACTCACGCGCTACCTCGAGCTGTTGAACCGCGATCCCCATCTGGCGCCGGTGCGGGGTGTCTTCGCCGCGCAGGAGATCAAGCCCCAGGCCCGCGTCCTCGCCACGGACCGCGGCATCGGCTGCCAGGTCCTGGACTACAACGCGATGCGCGGCATCGAGGACGACAAGCTGCGGCTGTTCTGAGTTCGGCTTCGGCTACGGCTACGGCTACGGCCACGACGAGAAGGGCCGGGTTCCGTACACGGGAACCCGGCCCTTCTCGTGCGCCCGGGGCTCAGATCACCTGGTCCGGCGAGCTGGACGCGGAGGAGCTGGAGGACGTCGAGCTGGTGGCCGACATGGAGTGCGACATCGTGGCGGACGGGGTTCCACTGGGCGGGGCGGTGGTCTCGGTCGGCGGTGTCGTGGTCTCCGACGCGGACGGACTTGCCGACGGAGACGTCGACGTCGAGGGCTTCGTGGTCGGGCTCGGCGACGACGACTCGGTCGGCGTACCGGACGACTCCCCGCCCCCCGGCCCCTCCGAGCTGCTCGCCTCCGACGACGGCTGCGCCTCCCCCGTGGGCGTCGGATCGTCCGACGTGCCCATCGTGCCGTCCGGGCCCGGGTCCGTCGGTCTGCTGGTCGCGACGCCCGTGTCGGTGGGGCCGTTGTCGTCGGACGGGGTGTCGGAGTCCAGGCCGCCGTCGCTCGCGCCGGGGCTGGCCGAGGGGGTGACGCCGACCTGGCGGGAGGGGTCGTCGGGGTGGTTGTCGGAGGTCGCGCCGAGGGTGACGACGGTGCCGAGCACGGCGACGAGCAGCGCGCCCGCGCCGGCCGCGACGAGGTTGCGCTTGGCCAGGTTCTTGAGGCCGCCGCGGCTGTGACGGGCCGGCGGGGCGGGGGGTTGGCGGTGGGCGACGACGGTCTCGGTGTCCGGCGGGAACGTCGGCAGCGCGGCCTGGATGCCGCGCGGCGGGGACGCCGGCTCCTCGCGGCGGGCGGCGGGCGCCTCCTCGCCGGCTGTCAGCGCGGCCAGCCCCGGCACGTCGCCCGAGGCGTCGGCGACCAGGGCGAGGGCGCGGCGGCCGGCGACGGTGCCGCGCTTGTCGGCGATGGCGCCGCGCAGGGCGAGGGAGGCCTCCAACTCGGAGCGGGCCCGGTCGAGTTCGCCGGCGCACAGGGCGACGATGCCGAGCTCGTGGTGGAAGTAGGCGCGGTCGGCGGACTCGCCGGCCAGCCGGGCGGCCTCGGCGCCCTCGTACAGGGCGGCCTCCCAGGCGCTCCAGTGCAGGCCCGCGGCGAACGCGGGCGCGGCGGTGCGGGCGAGCTGGACGGACGTGCTCTCCTCGTCCTGCGCGGGCCGGGTCGTCGCGGGGACGACGACGGTGAGGGCGGCGAGCACGGCGTCGGCCTCCGCGCAGACCCGCGCGGGGGTGACCGAGGGGTGTCCGGCCCACCAGGCATAGTGCCGGGCGGCGGTGTGGGCGCGGGCCTCGACGTCGTCGGCGTATCCGGCGGCCTCGAGCTGGGCCTGGACTCCGGCGGCGAGCCGGTAGCGGGTGCCGACCGGGGAGACGAGTCCGCAGGCGGTCAGTTCGCCGAGGGCGGCGTCGGCGTGGGTGTCGCCGACCAGGGCGGGCAGGTGGGCCTGGTGCGGGATCTCGCCGCCGAGGGCGACGGCGAAGCGCAGGGTGGCGCGGGCGGAGCCGCTGAGGCGGGCGGCGAGCAGCGGCGCGGGCGCGGCGGCCTCACCGAGCGACGGGAGGGGTATCTCCTCGGCCTCGCCCGCACCGGCACTGACGACGGAGTCGAGCGGCCGGGCGTCCTCGAAGACGCCGAGGGCGTCGACCACGTCGGCGCCGGCCCGCAGCCGGTCGCGTTGCGAGAGCAGGGCGCCGGCCTGGACGAACCGCAGCGGCAGGCCCTCGGACTCGAACCAGAGGTCGCCGGCCCAGTTGGCCTCCTCCTCGGTGAGGACGCGGCCGACGGCGCGCTCGATGACCTCGACGCCGCCCGCGCGGTCCAGTCCGGTGAGGACGACCTCCTCGACGGCGGAGTCCGCCGAGGGCGGCGGGGTGTCCGGACTCGCGCCGAGGAGGAACGCGCACTCGGGCGTCGCGTCCAGCAGCGCGTCGAGGGCGGCGCCGCCGAGGTCGAGGTCGTCGATGACGACGACCGCGCCGATCTCCCGGACGAAGGCGCGCAGGTCGTCGCCGTCGGGGCGGTGGCGGGGGGCGTCGTAGACGGCGTGGAAGAGCCCTTGCAGCAGGTCGGCCGTGGTGCGGCCGTGGCCGCTGAGGCGGACGACGCCGTCGGGGGCGAGGTCCTCGCAGTCCTCGGCGACGAGGTCGAGGAGGCTGGTGCGGCCGGAGCCGGGGGCGCCGGTGAGGCGGACGGAGCGGCCGCGGGCGAGGAAGCGGACGAGTTGTTCGCGTTCGTCCTGGCGGCCCAGGAGCGGCTGCGCGGGCCGGGCGGGTCCGGCGGGGGCGGGCGGCCGGGCGGCGCGGTCGGCCTCGGCGCGCTGCTCGGGGCTGCGCTTCGCGGGCTGTTCCGGCTGCTCGGTGGGCGGGCGGAGTTCTATCTCGCTGCCGTCGACCGGGTTGACGGTGAGCAGGTGTGCGCCGGCGACGAGCCGCACCGTGCGGGCCAGGGCCGGCGTGTGCTGGCCGAAGTCGGGCGAGAGGGGGTCCCTGGACGGGCGCGGGCGCGGCGCGTGGCCGTCGCCCTCCTGGCCGTCCCGGCCGTACTCCTCGGGTCCCCGGGTGTTCGGGTCCATAGGTCTAGCCCCCCAAAAGCGTCGTGTGGCGGTAGCCCCTCCCGGCCTTGCTGCACACTGCGCTGTCGCTTCTGGTCCGGTGCCCGCTCGAAGGCTGAGGGCGGCGGGCAGACGAACCGTAAACCTTCGCACAGTATCTACGACAGCCCGGGGTGCCGGGCCGCCCGAACCGTCACGGTCTCGTGAGGATTGCGCCCGCCGCACGCGGGCCGACGCGGGGCGTCCGCCGCAGGCCACGCCCTCTGTGGGTCACACGCGGGGCAGGGACTCCACGCCGATGCCGCCCTCGATGGCGAGGATCCGGTGCAGCCGGGTGGCCACCAGCAGGCGTTGCATCTGCGGAGGTACGCCACGCAGCACCAGTCGCCGGCCGCAGCGGCCGGCCCGTCGGTGGACGCCCATGATGACGCCGAGTCCGGTGGCGTCCCAGAAGTCCAGCTCCGACAGGTCCAGCACCAGGTCGCCGACTCCGTCGTCGACGGCCGTGTGCAGGGCCGTACGGGCGTCAGCCGCGCTGCGCACGTCGAGGCGGCCCCCGACGACCAGCTCGACGTGGTCGCCCCTGATGTGCATAGCGCTCCCCTAAGCGTGCGTCTCGTGCTCCGCGGTGTGGTGTCCGGTGTTGCATCCTCTGACTGCGCGAAGCGGTCGGAGGTTGCCGTCTGTGAGCGAACCGATACCGAATTCACCCGCAGGGGTGAGGCCCGTGGGGCCTGTGCGGTTTCGGTGCCCTGGAGAAGCCCTGCCCGCTCACGCGTCCGATGTCACCGGCGTCAGCCATCCGGCGCATCAGCGTGACTCTGGGCGGGAGATTAGCGCTCGGGCGGGCACTGTGTGACCGCTTAGTAACGCGTCTCACGTCTCAGGGGGTGAGACGCCGGTCACGTAGTCAATTACTGTCCGTTTCAAGCCTGTTCCCACCGATTGGTGGCGGCGTCCGATCGGTCTAGATTGGCCGCATGGTCAATCTGACGCGCATCTATACGAAGACCGGCGACAAGGGCACCACCAACCTCGGGGACATGAGCCGGGTCGCCAAGACCGACCTCAGGATCGCCGCGTACGCCGACGCCAACGAGGCGAACGCGGTGCTCGGCACGGCGATCGCGCTGGGCGGGCTCGACGAGGAGGTCGTCAAGGTCCTCACCCGCGTCCAGAACGACCTGTTCGACGTGGGCGCCGACCTGTCGACGCCGGTGGTGGAGAACCCGGAGTTCCCGCCCCTGAGGGTGGAGCAGTTCTACATCGACCGGCTGGAGGCGGACTGCGACCACTTCAACGAGCAGGTGGAGAAGCTCCGCTCGTTCATCCTCCCCGGCGGCACCCCGGGCGCGGCCCTGCTCCACCACGCCTGCACGGTCGTCCGGCGGGCCGAACGCTCCACCTGGGCCGCCCTGGAGGCGCACGGCGAGGTGATGAACCCCCTCACGGCGACCTACCTCAACCGCCTCTCGGACCTGCTGTTCATCTTGGCGCGCACGGCCAACCGCGATCTGGGAGACGTCTTGTGGGTTCCTGGCGGCGAACGCTGAGGAGACTCGCCCCCGGCCGGGGGGCCGGGGGTTGCCCCCCGGAACATGCAGCATCCTGGCGCGCACGGCCAACAAGGCGGTCGGGGACGTGCTCTGGGTGCCGGGCGGGGAGCGTTAGCGCATCTTGGCCGGTTCCCGTCGCGCGTCGCCCTTCGGCCGCCTCTTCGGGAAGAGGGTGTAGCTCGCGGCGATGACGACGTTGATGCCGATGACGAACAGCATCCGCTGCTGCCACGCCCGCAGCGAGCCGATGTCGCCGTCCCCGCCGACGTACCAGGCGGCTGCCTGGAGCAGGCCGACGGCGACCAGCGCGGCGACGGTCCAGCGGGCCGCGACCTTCCACTCGTGGACGGCGCGGGCCATGCCGTACTTCGGCGGCTTCACGGGCGGCGGGCCGCCGGCGAAGCGGTGGGCGACGCGGGCGTCGGCCCACTTGACGGTGGAGTGGCCGAGGCCGACGGTGAAGCCGATGTAGACGGCGGCGAGGCCGTGCCGCCAGTCCGGCTCGGCGCCGTTCTTGAGGTCGATCGCGGTCACGGCGAACAGCACGATCTCCAGCAGCGGCTCGCACAGCAGCAGGGCCAGGCCCAGCCGCGGCATCCGGAACACGTACCGGAAGGCCAGCCCGGCGGCCAGCAGCACCCAGAAGGCCACCTCGCACGCGATGATCAGTCCGACGATCACAGTCCGCTCCTCTCGTTCACCCTCCCAGGCTCCCGTGCGCGGGAGCGCGTCTCGTCGCCGGCGGTGACGAGGTCGCGGTCCGTCGCGGTACATCGAAAGATGCAGTTCGGGACCGTTCCCGGGGAGCAGGCGGCCGGGGCGCGGGGCGTGTTGGATGGAGGGCATGGCCGTACGACGACTGCCCCGCCCGCACCGATTCGACGTGTACGTCGCGGTCGGCGGGATGCTCGGCGGCCTGCTGCTGGTGGTCCTCGGGCTGAGCACCCGGCCGGCCGACGAGCCGATCGTGCTCTTCGACGGCCCCTGGCCGGTCCTGGCGGCGCTCTGCGTGATGGCCGGCTGCGAGGTGCTGCGCCGGGTCGCGCCGCGCACGGCCCTGCTGGTCGGCACGGCCGCGATCGTCCTGGACACCCTCACCCAGGGCAGCGTGGTCACGGTCCTGATGTTCACCGACCTCATGTACGCGGCCGTCCTGTACGGGCCGCTCGCGTCGGCCCGGCGCATCCAGTGGATCACCGGACTGCTCACGGTCGCCGGGACGCTGGTGCCGTTCGCGGTGTGGCGGGAGCCGGAGACGCTGCTGATCGGCGTGGTCGTCGGCATCGTGGCCTACGGGCCCGCCGCCACCGGCTGGATCGTCCGCAACCACCGTGACGCCGCCGAGGCCGCCCGGCTGCGCGCCGAACAGACGGCGCTGCTCGCGGAGATAGACCGGGCCCAGGCCGTCACGTCCGAACGGGCGCGGATGGCACGGGAGTTGCACGACATGGTCGCCAACCACCTGTCCGCGATCGCCATCCACTCGACGGCGGCCCTCTCGATCGACGAACCGGACACCTCCCGGCAGGCCCTGTCCGTCATCCGCGAGAACAGCGTCGAGGGGCTCGCGGAGATGCGGCGGCTGATCGGGATCCTGCGCGACGGCAGCGAGGACCACGAGCCCGCCGCCGCTCCCACCCTCGACGGCCTGGAGGCCCTCGTCGGCGGCGCCCGCGCCAACGGCCTGGACGTCGCCCTGCACGCCGAGCACGGCCGGGTCCCCGCCCCCGTCGAACTCGCCGCCTACCGCATCGTCCAGGAGTCGCTGACCAACGCCCTGAAACACGCGCCCCCCGGCCGGGTCACCGTCGCCCTCGCCCAGCGCGACGGCGTGCTCGACGTACGGGTGCGCAGCCCCTACGGCCACCGGGACGGGCCGCGCGCCCCGGGTTCGGGGGCCGGGCTCATCGGGATGCGGGAGCGGGCGGCGCTGCTGGGCGGCACGTTCGACGCCGGGCCCGAGGGCGCCCACTGGACGGTACGCGCCACATTCCCCCTCGTGGAAGGAGAGCCCGCATGAGCTCCGTCATCCGTGTCCTGGTCGCCGAGGACCAGTCGGCCGTGCGCGCCGGGCTCGTCCTCATCCTGGGCAGCGCGCCCGACATCGAGGTGGTCGGCGAGGCGGCGGACGGGGAGCAGGCGGTGGCCCTGGCCCGCGAGTTGACGCCCGATCTGGTCCTGATGGACATTCAGATGCCGCGCCTGGACGGGGTGTCGGCGACCCGGCTGGTCGTCGAGGAGGGCCTCGCCGACGTCCTGGTGCTGACCACCTTCGACCTCGACGAGTACGTGTTCGGCGCGCTGCGAGCGGGCGCGGCCGGGTTCCTGCTGAAGAACACGGAGGCGAGGGATCTCCTGGCGGCGGTCCGCACGGTGGCGGCCGGGGAGGGGATGATCGCCCCGGCCGTGACCCGCCGGCTGATCGCCGAGTTCGCCGCGAAGCCGGTACGGGGGCCGAGGGCCGACCCCGCCGTCCTCGACACCCTCACCCGGCGCGAGCGCGAGGTCCTGGCCTGTCTCGGCGAGGGCATGCCCAACGCGGGGATCGCCGAGCGCCTCGACATGGCGGAGGCGACGGTGAAGACGCACGTCAGCCGGCTGCTGGGGAAGCTGGAACTGCGCAGCCGGGTCCAAGCAGCGGTGCTGGCACAGGAGTTGGGGATCTAGAGCGCCAACGACGAGGTGGTCCAGACCTATTGACCAATGGTCCAGACCTTTCTATTCTCGCGGCACTGCGGGCGTGAAGGCTCAGCCACGCCCCCGACTCCCCCCAACTCCCCCCGAGGAGACGCCGGATGCGCTTCAGACACCGAGCCGCGGCAGGGTTCGCGGCCCTGCTGCTCCCGCTCGCCGGACTGGCCGGCCTCGCAAGCCCCGCCCAGGCCGCCGGGGATTCCCTGTCGGCCACCGCCACCGCCACCTACACCAAGGCCTCGGACTGGGGCACCGGCTTCGAGGGCCGGTGGACGGTGAAGAACACCGGTACCACCGCCCTCAGTTCCTGGACGGTGGAATGGGACTTCCCGTCCGGCACGTCCGTCACCTCCGCCTGGGACGCCGACGTCACGTCCGCCGGCACCCACTGGACCGCCAGGAACAAGTCCTACAACGGCACGATCGCCCCCGGTGCCTCCCTCTCCTTCGGCTTCAACGGCGCGGGCCCCGGCTCCCCCGCCAACTGCAAGCTGAACGGCGGCAGTTGCGACGGCACGACGGTCCCCGGCGACGCCGCCCCGTCCGCCCCCGGCACCCCCACCGCGTCGGGCATCACCAACACCGCGGCGAAACTGACCTGGTCCGCCGCCACCGACGACAAGGGCGTCAAGAACTACGACGTCCTGCGCGACGGCGCCAAGGTCGCCACGGTGACGACGGCCTCGTACACCGACACCGGCCTCACCGCCGGCACCGACTACTCCTACACCGTCCAGGCCCGTGACACCGCCGACCAGACCGGCCCGGCCAGCGGCGCCGTCGCCGTCCACACCACCGGCGGCACCACTCCCCCGACCACCGGGAACAAGGTCAGGCTCGGCTACTTCACCGAGTGGGGCATCTACGGCCGCAACTACCAGGTCAAGAACCTGGTGACGTCCGGCTCGGCCGCGAAGATCACGCACATCAACTACGCCTTCGGCAACGTCACGAACGGCCAGTGCGCGATCGGCGACTCCTACGCCGACTACGACAAGGCGTTCACCGCCGACCAGTCCGTCAGCGGCGTCGCCGACACCTGGGACCAGCCGCTGCGCGGCAACTTCAACCAGTTGCGGCAGCTGAAGGCCAAGTACCCGAACATCAAGGTGCTGTGGTCCTTCGGCGGCTGGACCTGGTCCGGCGGCTTCGCCCAGGCCGCGGCGAACCCGGCGGCCTTCGCACAGTCCTGCCACGACCTGGTCGAGGACCCGCGCTGGGCCGACGTCTTCGACGGCATCGACATCGACTGGGAGTACCCCAACGCCTGCGGCCTGTCCTGCGACACCAGCGGGGCGGCGGCCTACCGGAACCTGATGGCCGCGCTGCGCGCCAAGTTCGGCACGGGCAACCTGGTCACCGCGGCCACCACCGCCGACGGCACCACCGGCGGCAAGATCGACGCGGCCGACTACGCGGGCGCGGCGGCGTACGTCGACTGGTACAACGTCATGACGTACGACTTCTTCGGCGCGTGGGCCGCCCAGGGCCCGACGGCCCCGCACTCCCCGCTCACCTCGTACAGCGGCATCCCCACGGCCGGGTTCACCACGGCCGACGCGATGGCCAAGTTCAGGGCGAAGGGCGTCCCCGCGAGCAAGCTGCTCATCGGCATCGGCTTCTACGGCCGCGGCTGGACCGGCGTCACCCAGGACGCCCCGGGCGGCACGGCCACGGGCCCGGCGGCGGGAACGTACGAACAGGGCATCGAGGACTACAAGGTCCTCAAGACGTCCTGCCCGGCCACCGGCACCATCGCCGGCACGGCCTACGCGAAATGCGGCACCGACTGGTGGTCCTACGACACCCCGGCCACCATCGCCACGAAGATGACCTGGGCCAGGAACCAGGGCCTGGGCGGCGCGTTCTTCTGGGAGTTCAGCGGCGACACCGCGGGCGGAGAGCTGGTGAGCGCCATCAACAGCGGGCTGTCGTAAGAGAGTTGGCTACGCGACGTTGACGCTCCCCCAGACTTCGTCCGGGGGGGACCCCCACCCAGCGCGTGAATGCGGCTACGCCACATTCACGCGCTGTCCGGGCGGGGCTGCCTCCAGCCACGCGAGAAAACCGGTCAGCGCGTCTTCGCTCATGGCGAGTTCGAGGCGCGTGCCCCGGTGCAGACAGACCAGGACGACGGCGTCGGACAGCAGCGCCAACTCCTCCTCGCCCTCGGGGAGACGGCGGCCGGCCACCTCGATCGAGCCGCGCTCCAGGACGCGGCGCGGGCGGTAGGCGTAGGAGAAGACGCGGTACCACTCGATGCGGTCGCCGTTGTAGCGGGCGACGCCGTAGCTCCAGCCTTTTCCGCTGGTGTCCGGTTTCTCGGGCACGTCCCAGCGCAGGGAGCAGTCGAAGGTACCGCCGGAGCGCTGGATGAGTCTGCGGCGCAGACCGAAGACGAAAAGCCCCAGCGCGACCAGGGCCACGATGATTCCGCACACAGTCAGAGCGAGGACCATCGACACCGACCTCCTCGTCTCCTAGATGCCGAACACGGGTAAATTTAGGTCACGGAACGGAAAAAACATCCATATCTGCCTCAGCCGCGGTCGGCTCCGGATTGCTCCGGAGCCGACCGCGGCTGAGTGACGTCATACAGGCTCGCGCGGGTCAGCGCGTCGTCGCCGCACGCAGTCGTACGTCGGCGCGGCGCTCGGCGGCGGCATCGCCCTCCGCCTTCGCGCGCTCGAGCTCTCGCTCCACGCGCTGGACGTCGATCTCGTCCGACAGCTCGGCGATCTCGGCCAGCAGCGACAGCTTGTTGTCGGCGAACGAGATGAAACCGCCGTGCACAGCGGCGACGACCGTTCCACCATCACTCGTACGGATGGTCACCGGGCCCGACTCCAGCACACCGAGCAGCGGCTGGTGACCGGGCATGACGCCGATGTCGCCGGACGTGGTGCGCGCGACGACCAGGGTGGCCTCGCCGGACCAGACCTCTCGGTCGGCCGCGACCAGCGCGACGTGCAGCTCAGCAGCCAAGGTGGCTCCTCGGGTCACCACCCGGCGGGTTCTGCCGGGTGTTGGTTACAAGTCTAGTAGGCGTGGGAGAGGGGGCGGGACGCGCCCGCCCCCTCACACGAGTTTCAGAACTCGGAACTCTTCAGCTCCGGGTTCAGGAGACGCCCAGCTCCTTGGCGTTGGCCTTGAGGTCCTCGATGCCACCGCACAGGAAGAACGCCTGCTCCGGGAAGTGGTCGTACTCGCCGTCGATGATCGCGTTGAACGCCACGATCGACTCGTCCAGCGGGACGTCCGACCCGTCGACGCCGGTGAACTGCTTGGCGACGTGGGTGTTCTGGGACAGGAAGCGCTCCACGCGACGGGCGCGGTGGACGGTGAGCTTGTCCTCCTCGCCGAGCTCGTCGATGCCGAGGATGGCGATGATGTCCTGGAGGTCCTTGTACTTCTGCAGCACCGTCTTGACGCGCATGGCGGTGTTGTAGTGGTCCGCCGCGATGTAGCGCGGGTCCAGGATGCGGGACGTGGAGTCCAGCGGGTCCACGGCCGGGTAGATGCCCTTCTCGGAGATCGGACGGGAGAGAACCGTCGTCGCGTCGAGGTGGGCGAAGGTGGTGGCCGGGGCCGGGTCGGTCAGGTCGTCCGCGGGGACGTAGATCGCCTGCATCGAGGTGATCGAGTGACCACGGGTCGAGGTGATGCGCTCCTGGAGGAGACCCATCTCGTCGGCCAGGTTCGGCTGGTAGCCCACCGCGGAGGGCATACGGCCGAGCAGGGTCGAGACCTCGGAACCGGCCTGCGTGAAGCGGAAGATGTTGTCGATGAAGAACAGCACGTCCTGCTTCTGCACATCGCGGAAGTACTCCGCCATGGTCAGACCCGCGAGGGCCACGCGCAGACGGGTGCCCGGGGGCTCGTCCATCTGACCGAAGACCAGGGCGGTCTTGTCGATGACGCCCGAGTCGGCCATCTCCTCGATGAGGTCGTTGCCCTCACGGGTGCGCTCGCCGACACCGGCGAACACGGAGACACCGTCGTGGTTGTTGGCGACGCGGTAGATCATCTCCTGGATGAGCACCGTCTTGCCGACGCCGGCACCGCCGAACAGGCCGATCTTGCCACCCTTGACGTACGGGGTGAGCAGGTCGATGACCTTGACGCCGGTCTCGAACATCTCGGTCTTCGACTCGAGCTCGTCGAAGCGCGGGGCCTTGCGGTGGATGGACCAGCGCTCGCCCTCGTACTTCTCGTCGACGTTCAGCACCTCACCGAGGGTGTTGAACACCTTGCCCTTGGTGAAGTCGCCGACCGGGACGGTGATGCCCGTGCCGGTGTTGGTGACGGCGGCCTGGCGGACCAGACCGTCGGTGGGCTGCATCGAGATGGTGCGGACCATGCCGTCACCCAGGTGCTGGGCGACCTCCAGGGTCAGCGTCTTCTTCTCGCCGGCAAGGGCCGGGTCGGCCACCTCGACGTGAAGGGCGTTGTAGATCTCCGGCATGGCGTCGACGGGGAATTCCACGTCGACGACCGGGCCGATGACCCGGGCGACGCGGCCCGTGGCAACGGCCGTCTCAACTGTCGTCGTCATTACCTGTCACTCCCCGCGGTCGCGTCGGCCAGGGCTGCGGAGCCACCGACGATCTCGCTGATTTCCTGGGTGATTTCGGCCTGGCGGGCCGCGTTGGCAAGCCGCGAGAGCGTCTCGATGAGATCTCCCGCGTTGTCGGTGGCCGACTTCATCGCGCGCCGCGTGGCGGCGTGCTTGGAGGCGGCCGACTGGAGAAGCGCGTTGTAGACGCGGCTCTCCACGTAGCGCGGCAGAAGGGCGTCGAGGACGTCCTCCGCCGAGGGCTCGAAGTCGTACAGCGGAAGGATCTCGCCCTTGGGCGCCCCCGCGGCGGTAGCCGCTGATGTCTCGCCCGCGGCTACCTCGTCGAGGCTGAGCGGCAGCAGACGGTCGCTGAGCGCCGTCTGCGTCATCATCGAGACGAACTCGGTGAAGACGATGTGGATCTCGTCCACGCCGCCGTCAGCCGTGTCCTTCTCGATGGCCTCGATCAGCGGGGCCGCGACCTTCTTGGCGTCCGCGTACGTCGGCTCGTCGGTGAAGCCCGACCACGACTCCGTGACCTTGCGCTCACGGAAGTTGTAGTGGGCGACGCCGCGCCGGCCGACGATGAACGTCTCGACCTGCTTGCCCTCGGCCTCGAGGCGCGCCGTCAACTGCTCGGCGGCCTTGATGGCGTTGGAGTTGAACGCGCCGGCCAGACCGCGGTCGCTCGTCAGGAGCAGCACCGCGGACCGCACGACCGTCTCGGCCTGCGTGGTCAGCGCGTGCTTCGTGTTCGAACCGGTGCCGACCGCCGTGACCGCGCGGGTGAGCTCGGTCGCGTACGGCGCGGAGGCCGCCACCTTGCGCTGCGCCTTGACGACGCGCGAGGCGGCGATCATCTCCATCGCCTTGGTGATCTTCTTGGTCGCGGTGACGGATCGGATGCGACGCTTGTAGACCCGGAGCTGGGCTCCCATGAGTCAGGTCCCTTCCTTACGTCACTTGGCCGCGGCCGGGGCGTCCTCGCCGAGGAGCTTGCCGTCCGAGGTCTCGAACTGCTTCTTGAACTCGGCGATGGCGTCGGCGATGGCGGTGAGGGTGTCGTCCGACATCTTCGCGCCCTCCTTGATGGAGGTCATGAGGCCCTGCTCCTTGCGGTGCAGGTACTCCAGGAGCTCCGTCTCGAAGCGGCGGATGTCGGAGACCGGAACCTCGTCCATCCGGCCGGTGGTGCCGGCCCACACGGAGACGACCTGGTCCTCGGTCCGCATCGGCTGGTACTGAGCCTGCTTGAGCAGCTCGACCAGTCGCTGACCGCGCTCCAGCTGGGACTTCGACGCGGCGTCCAGGTCGGAACCGAAGGCGGCGAACGCCTCCAACTCGCGGTACTGGGCGAGGTCGAGGCGGAGCCGGCCGGACACCTGGCGCATCGCCTTGTGCTGCGCGGAGCCACCGACTCGGGAGACGGAGATACCGACGTTCAGCGCGGGGCGCTGACCGGCGTTGAACAGGTCCGACTCCAGGAAGCACTGGCCGTCGGTGATGGAGATGACGTTGGTCGGGATGAACGCCGAGACGTCGTTGGCCTTCGTCTCGACGATCGGCAGACCGGTCATCGAGCCGGCGCCCAGGTCGTCCGAGAGCTTCGCGCAGCGCTCGAGCAGCCGGGAGTGCAGGTAGAAGACGTCGCCCGGGTAGGCCTCGCGGCCCGGCGGACGGCGCAGCAGCAGCGACACGGCGCGGTAGGCGTCGGCCTGCTTCGAGAGGTCGTCGAAGATGATGAGGACGTGCTTGCCCTCGTACATCCACTGCTGACCGATGGCCGAACCGGTGTACGGCGCAAGGTACTTGAAGCCGGCCGGGTCGGACGCCGGGGCGGCGACGATGGTCGTGTACTCCAGCGCGCCGGCCTCTTCGAGGGCGCCACGCACGGAGGCGATGGTCGAGCCCTTCTGACCGATGGCGACGTAGACGCAGCGGACCTGCTTGTTCACGTCGCCGGAGCGCCAGTTGTCGCGCTGGTTGATGATCGTGTCGACGGCCAGGGCGGTCTTGCCGGTCTGGCGGTCACCGATGATCAGCTGACGCTGACCACGGCCGATCGGGGTCATCGCGTCGACGGCCTTGTAGCCGGTCTCCATCGGCTCGTGCACCGACTTACGGGCCATGACACCCGGAGCCTGCAGCTCCAGGGCACGGCGGCCGGACGTCTCGATCTCGCCGAGGCCGTCGATCGGGTTGCCGAGCGGGTCGACGACACGGCCGAGGTAGCCCTCGCCGACGGCGACGGACAGGACCTCTCCCGTGCGGGTGACCGGCTGGCCCTCCTCGACGCCGCTGAACTCGCCGAGGATGACGGTACCGATCTCGCGCTCTTCGAGGTTGAGCGCGAGGCCGAGGGTGCCGTCCTCGAACTTCAGCAGTTCGTTGGCCATGGCCGAGGGGAGGCCCTCGACCTTCGCGATGCCGTCGCCGGCAAGGGTGACCGTACCGACCTCCTCGCGCGAGGCCGCGTCCGGCTTGTACGACTGGACAAAGTTCTCCAGCGCATCCCGGATCTCCTCCGGCCGGATCGTGAGCTCCGCCATCTGGGTTCCCTGCTCTCCTTGTTGGGCCCGAAGTTTCACTTTGGGGGGATGGGGACTCCCCCCTGAAAGAGGTGAATCCTCTGCACGGCCCAACCAGGGCCGCCATCAGTTCGTACTGCGGTCTTGAGTTGCTGCTAGCTCGCCATGCGGCGGGCGACGTCGTCGATGCGGTCCGCGAGGGAGCCGTTGATCACCTCGTCGCCGACCTGCACCCGGATCCCGCCGAGGACCGCGGGGTCCACATCGAGGTTGAGGTGCATCGGGCGGCCGTAGAGCTTCGCGAGGGCGGCGCCGAGGCGCTGCTTCTGCGGGGCGCTCAGCGGTGCCGCCGAGGTGACGACGGCGACCATGCGGTCGCGGCGCTCCGCGGCGAGCTTGGACAGGGACTCGAGGCCCGCTTCCAGGCTACGTCCACGGGGTGCGGTCACGAGACGCGTCACCAGTCGCCCGGTGGCCGCGTCGGCCCGGCCGCCGAGCAGGCTGCGCAGCAGCTCGCTCTTGGCCGAGACGGTGGCCTTCCGGTCGGTCAGTGCGGCGCGCAGCCCGGTGTTGGAGGAGACGATCCGCCCGAAGCGGAACAGCTCGTCCTCGACGTCGTCGAGCGTGCCCGTCTTCTGCGCGGCGGTGAGGTCGGCGATGCACGCCAGCTCCTCCAGCGCGTCCACCAGGTCGCGGGACCGCGACCAGCGGGAGCGCACGGTGCCGGCCACCAGGTCGGCGGCGGTGCCGCTGATCTGGGTGCCGAGCAGGCGCTGGACCAGCTCCGCCTTGGCGTCGCCGGCCTGCGCCGGGTCGGTGAGGACCCGTCGCAGGCTGACCTCGCGGTCGAGCACCGCGGTGACGGCCGCCAGCTCGCCGGCCAGCTGTGCCGCGTCCACGGACGTGGAGTCCGTCAGCGCGTCGAGACGCTCACGGGCTGCTGCGAATGCCTCGCGGCTCGCTCCGTGTGCGGTCATCGAGACGCCTCGGCCTTCTCCTCGAGCTCGTCGAGGAAGCGGTCGATGACGCGGCTCTGGCGGGCGTGGTCCTCGAGGGACTCGCCGACGAGCTTGCCGGCCAGTTCGGTGGCGAGCTTGCCGACGTCCTGACGCAGCGCGGACGCGGCGGCCTTGCGGTCCGCCTCGATCTGGCTGTGCCCGGCGGCGACGATCTCCTCGCGCTGACGCTGGCCTTCCGCGCGCATCTCGGTGATGAGCACGGCGCCCTGCTCCTGCGCCTCCTGGCGCAGTCGCGCGGCCTCGTGACGGGCCTCGGCGAGCTGGGCCTTGTACTGCTCCAGAACGCTCTGCGCCTCGGTCCGAGCGATCTCGGCCTGTTCGATCCCGCCCTCGATGGCGTCGCGACGCTCTTCCAGAACCTTGTTGATGTTCGGAAGGAGCTTCTTGCCCAGGACGAAGAACACGATCGCGAAAGCGATCAGACCGATGACGAGCTCGGGAATCTCCGGGATCAGAGGATTCTGCTCCTCCTCAGCCGCGATGAGCAGCAAGGGCGAGATCACATCAGTTCCTTCCGTGGAATTCTCTCGTCGCCCGAAACCGTCAGGCCGACGGGTAGACGAAGCCCATGACCAGACCGATGAGGGCGAGCGCCTCACAGAGCACGAAGCCCAGGATCTGGTTCTGACGGATCAGGCCGGCGGCCTCGGGCTGGCGGGCCAGCGCCTGGGTGCCGTTACCGAAGATGATGCCAACGCCGACGCCGGGACCGATGGCCGCGAGACCGTAGCCGATGGCAGCGAGGTTGCCCTTGATCTGGACCGCGGCGAGGGTGTCGAGAGCGGACATGCCGTAACTTCCTTCTCTTTACACAGACCGGTGGGGGTTGGCCACCGGAAGTTCAGGGGATGGTGTGGGTGCTCAGTGGTGCTCGGCGAGCGCGCCCTGGATGTAGCTGCAGGACAGGAGGATGAAGACGTAGGCCTGGAGGGCCTGGATGAACAGTTCGAAGACCGTCATCACGATGACCATCAGGAACGAGACCGCCGAGTAGGCGATGCCGATGCCGTTGAGCAGGTACCAGGTTCCGATGGTGAAGATCAGGATCAGCACGTGGCCGGCGAACATGTTCGCGAAGAGCCGGACGGCGTGCGTGAAGGGCCGGATGAACACGTTCGACAGGAACTCGAAGAACATGACCATCGGGAACACCGGGCCGAGCGACGGGTCGTAGCCGGTGATGTTCTTCCAGCCGCCGATGAAGCCGTGGCGCTTGAACGTGATGCTCATCCACACGATGTAGACGAGCGCGGCGAGACCCACCGGGAACGCGATGACCGACGTGGCCGGGAACTGGGCGAGCGGAATGATCGACCAGAGGTTCATGATCCAGATGAAGAAGAACAGCGCGAACATCAGCGGGACGTACTTCTCGCCCTCGCGCTTGCCGATCGTCTCGTAGACGACGCCGCGGCGTACGAAGTCGTACCCCGCCTCGCCGACCATCTGGAGCTTGCCCGGGATCAGCTTCGGCTTGTTGAAGGCGGCCCAGAAGAATCCGATGACGATGACGGTGCTCACCAGCGAGAGCAGCATCGGCTTGTTGAATTCGAAGCCGCCGACGGTGAAGAGCGGCTCGAACATGAACGAGTGCAGGCCGGGGGTCGGGAAACCGCACCCGTCGAAAATATGACAGTCGGTCTCGAAGGCGAGCGTCTTGGCGTTACTCACCGCGAGCTCCTTCAGCGTGGCGCATGGGTACGGCAACCTCGATGTGTCGGCGCGGCCTGCGACCGCGGGACGGCACTGGACTGGACTTGCGGATAAGGGGGCGGCGACTGGGATCCGAACCGTGAGACGTCACAGGCACGACTGCCGCCCGCGCCAGCTCTGCCGCAGTTGTGGCGAGACCATAGCAAAAGAGCCGAAGTCCCTTTACACCGGCCCTACAGGTCACGACGACGTCCGAGCGGCTGAATCAGGCTCGACGTAGAGGATCTTGGCCTTCATGTGTGAGCGCACCTGGGCCGCCATCCACACCAGGGTGGACGCGAGCAGCGTGAAGGCGAAGCATTTCGGGTTGAAGGCCGAGGTCCCCTTGAACGTGATCAGCACGATCATCAACAGCAGGATCTGGGTGGTGTAGAGCAACAGCCCCATCGACTGGAACAGATGGGGAAGCTGGCGCGCGGTGCGCAGCAGCACCATCAGTCCGCCGCCCATGAACAGCAGGACGAGAACCGCGCCGAAGACGGCGCCGAGCGCTCCCTTGCCACCGGCAACGGCGGCGCTCACCGCGACTCCCGCCACACCCGCGAGCGCGGTGGGCAGGGCACAGTGCAGCAGCGTTCGTACGTCGTTGGACTGCATGGCGGCAACTCCGCATTCAAGGGGGGCAGGTGTCGTCATGGACGAGCGTAGTCCCGGCCCGAGGGGCGAAAGACCTCACGCCATCTCGTTCCAATGGACCGTCGTGCTGCGGCCCTTCGGCTCTATCCGGGGTTCTCGTGAACCGTATCACAAACTATTTGATGAGCTCTTTACCTGGAAGGTGTGCTTGCTGTCACACATGAGAGTGACAGCGCGCGTCTGGGCGGAAACCGGGGGAGGTTGTCTGGTAATGGGGGCTTTGCCCGCTCCTCGTTCTCCCACGTTTTGGCAATGCTCTAGTCAGATTCTTACCTTGGAGCTGTGCCGGCCGCCGATCGCGGTGGCCCCGTTGGCACCCGCCACACCCACCGGAACCGGCTCCTGCCGCTCCTGCTCGTCCTGGCCCGCGGCGACGGCTGCGGGCTGTTCCTTCGCGGCGGCCTCGGTGGCCCGAGGGCGGCGGTAGCGGGGCGGGACGAAAGCCTCGGCCCAGTGCGGGGCACGCGGCGTGAAGCGCGGCAGCAGAAGCAGAGCCAGCCCGATCGCGCTGAGGAACACGACGCTCAGGACGATCCACATGGAAGCCGAGTTGACCGAGTAGGCGAGCGCCCCGAACCCGATCAGCGCCGACCAGAAGTACATGATCAGCACCGCGCGGCTGTGCGAGTGGCCGATCTCCAGAAGCCGGTGGTGCAGATGCCCGCGGTCCGCCGCGAACGGCGACTTGCCGCGCCAGGTACGGCGCACGATCGCCAGGATGAGGTCGGCGGCCGGGATCGCGATGATCGTCAGCGGCATCAGCAGCGGGATGTAGACCGGCACCATCTGGTGGACGGCGTTGCGCTCGGACCCGGAGAACAGCTTCAGCACATCGGGGTCGACCTGCCCCGTGACCGAGATCGCGCCCGCGGCCAGCACCAGCCCGATCAGCATCGAGCCCGAGTCGCCCATGAAGATCCGCGCCGGGTGCATGTTGTGCGGCAGGAAGCCCAGGCACATGCCCATCAGGATCGCCGCGAACAGCGTCGCCGGGGCGGCGGCCTCGATGCCGTACGAGTACCAGATGCGGTAGGCGTACATGAAGAACGCGGCCGCCGCGATGCACACCATGCCGGCGGCCAGACCGTCCAGACCGTCCACGAAGTTGACCGCGTTGATGGTGATGACGACCAGCGCCACCGTCAGCAGGGTGCCCTGCCACTGGGTCAGCGCGACCGTGCCGACGGTCGGGATGGGCAGCCACAGGATCGTCAGACCCTGCATCACCATCACACCCGCGGCGATCATCTGGGCGCCCAGCTTGATCAGGGCGTCGATCTCGAACTTGTCGTCCAGGACGCCGACCAGCCAGATCACCGCGGCCCCCGACAGCAGGGCGCGCGGTTCGTTCGACTTCTCGAAGACCTCGTTGAGGTTGGTGAGATGGTCGGCGACCAGCAGACCGGCGCACAGGCCGAAGAACATGGCGATCCCGCCGAGCCGCGGAGTGGGTTCCCGGTGCACGTCACGGGCCCTGATCTCCGGCATCGCTCCGGCCACGATCGCGAACTTACGTACCGGCCCTGTCAGCAGATACGTCACCGCGGCCGTGATGCAGAGCGTCAGCAGGTATTCACGCACGGGCTTCCCCACAGGTCTCGCCGGCCATCTCAGTCCCACACCCTAGCGATCGACTCCTCCACAGCGCATATGTGTCGCATATGTGTGAGGACTTCCGGGTAGGGACGATGGTTTCACGTGCGGCTGTGCGGAGTGGCGTACGGGGGTGCGCCCCCGGGGTGTGCACAGGGCGCGTCTACCCCGGTTCAGCCCGGATACGGCGGAAACGCGGCGGCCAGATCGCGCACTTCCTCGCGGGCCTTCCTGGCCTCGATCTCGTCCCGCAGCACCCCCGCCAGCAGCGCCGCGATCCGGGTCATCTCCGTCTCCCCCATGCCCTGCGTGGTCACCGCGGCGGTGCCCAGGCGCAGGCCACGGGCGTGGTCGTGGGGCAGCGCGCAGCAGTCCAGCACCATCCCGGCGGCCGCGAGCAGCCCGCGCGCGGTGCGCCCGTCGACCCCCAGAGGCGCCGGGTCGGCGGTGATGAGGTGGGTGTCGGTGCCGCCCGTCGTGACGGCCAGCCCCGCCGCCTGGAGAGCGGCGGCGAGAACCCTCGCATTGGCGACCACCCGATGGGCGTACGCGGTGAACGCCGGGGTTGCCGCCTCGCCGAACGCGACCGCCTTGGCGGCGATGGTGTGCATCTGCGCGCCGCCCTGCGTGAACGGGAAAACGGCCCGGTCCACCCGTTCCGCGAGCTCGGCCCCGCAGAGGATCATCCCGCCGCGCGGCCCGCGCAGCACCTTGTGCGTGGTGGCGCAGACGATGTCGGCGTACGGCACCGGGCTGGGCGCCGCTCCCCCGGCGACCAGGCCGATGGGGTGGGCGGCGTCGGCGATGAGATACGCGCCGACCTCGTCGGCCACCTCCCGGAAGAAGGCGTGATCGAGGTGGCGGGGGTAGGCGATGGACCCGCACACGATCGCCTTGGGGCGGTGGCCGCGCGCCAGCGTCCGCACCTGGTCGTGGTCGATGAGCCCGCTCTCCGCGTCCACCCCGTAGGGGACGAAGTCGAACCAGCGCCCGGAGAAGTTCGCCGCCGACCCGTGCGTGAGATGACCGCCGTAGGGCAGCCCGAGGGCGAGGACCGTGTCGCCGGGCCGCAGCAGGGCGGCGTAGGCGGCCAGCACCGCGGAGGAGCCCGAGTGGGGCTGGACGTTGGCGTGTTCGGCGCCGAACAGCGCCTTGGCGCGGTCCACCGCGATGCGCTCGGCGACGTCGACGATCTCGCAGCCGCCGTGGTGCCGGGCCCCCGGATAGCCCTCCGCGTACTTGTTGGCGAGCGGCGAGCCCAGCGCGGCCAGCACGGCGGGCGAGGTGAAGTTCTCGGCGGCGACCAGTTGCAGCGTCGTCGCCTGCCGCTCCCGTTCCCCGAGCAGGATCTCGGCCAGCTCGGGGTCCTGCCGGCGCAGGACATCGGCCTCGGGGACATGGGTGACCGACATGTTGCACTCCGGGCGTCGACGGTGACGTACGTCCAATGTAGGCCCGGGATGGTCGAGCTGCGCGGGTTGTTACATCCGCGCCGGCACGCCCGTCAGCGCCGTGACGACCGGATCCAGCGCCTGGTGTATCTCGTCGCCGATCGAGCGGAAGAACGGCAGGGGCGCCCCGTAGGGGTCGTAGACCTCGTCCGCTTCCAGGGTCGGGGCCAGCAGCCAGCCGCGCAGGGCCGCCGCCGCGCGGACCAGGGCGCGGGCGCGCATCACCACGCCCTCGTCCAGCGGGGGCAGGGTGGCGGGGTCGATGGCGTTCACCAGGCGGGTGAACTCCTTGAGGGTGAAGGTGCGCAGGCCCGCCGAGTGGCCCATGGAGATGACCTGGGAACGGTGGTCACGGGTCGCCGTCAGGACCAGGTCGGCCATGATGACGTGCTCGTCGAGGAGTTCGCGGCCGGTGAACCCGGTCGCGTCCGCGCCGAAGTCGGCCAGCACGGTCTCCGCGTTGGCCTCCATCGGCGCGCCCTCGTGGCCCCAGGTCCCCGCGCTCTCCACGATCAGCCCGCCGCCCAGCACCCCGAGCCGCTGCGACACGAAATGCCGGGTCAGCCGCTCGGTGATCGGCGAGCGGCAGACGTTGCCGGTGCTGACGTGGAGGATGCGGAAGGTGTCGCGCGGAAACCCGAACGTCGTCGTCTGTTCCGCGGCACGTTCCCCGTTGCCTATGCCACGCCCCGCGTCAGGGGCTGTCAATTCGCCACCTCGAGGTCGGGTACGACCTTCCGCAGCTCGTCCGCGGAGATCGCGCCCGCCCGCAGCAGCAGCGGCACCTCACGGCTGACGTCGACGATCGACGAGGGGATGTTGGCGGGCGTCGGGCCGCCGTCGAGGTACACGGAGACGGAGTCGCCGAGCATCTCCTGCGCGTGGTCGCAGTTCTCCGGCGCCGGGTGGCCGGTGAGGTTGGCGGAGGACACCGCCATCGGGCCGACCTCCGTCAGCAGCTCGATGGCGACCGGGTGCAGCGGCATGCGCACGGCGACCGTGCCGCGGGTGTCGCCCAGGTCCCACTGGAGGGACGGCTGGTGCTTGGCGACGAGCGTCAGCGCGCCCGGCCAGAACGCGTCGACCAGCTCCCAGGCCAGCTCGGAGAAGTCCGTGACCAGGCCGTGCAGCGTGTTCGGGGAGCCGATGAGGACGGGCGTGGGCATGTTGCGGCCCCGGCCCTTGGCCTCCAGCAGGTCGGCGACGGCCTCCGAGGAGAACGCGTCGGCGCCGATCCCGTACACCGTGTCGGTCGGGAGGACCACGAGCTCGCCACGGCGGACGGCGGACGCGGCCTCGCGCAGACCGGTCACGCGGTCGGTCGCGTCATTGGTGTCGTATCGCCGTGCCATGTCTAGCGGGCCTCCTCGTGCACGTACTGCCGGGCTGAAGTCGGGATGGTGCCGCTCACGGCATCGCCCGGCGGGCGGTGGCGAAGCGCGGGCGTTTGTTGAGGTCGGGGTGGTCGGCCGCGTCGGCCCAGCCCCGCTCCTCGGTGAAGATCCACGGCACCTGGCCGCCCTGGGTGTCGGCGTGCTCGATGACGACGACGCCGCCGGGGCGCAGCAGCCGGTGCGCGGTGCGCTCGAGGCCGCGGATCAGGTCGAGGCCGTCCTCCCCTGAGAACAGGGCGAGTTGGGGATCGTAGTCGCGGGCCTCCGGCGCCACGTACTCCCACTCCGTGAGCGGGATGTACGGCGGGTTGGAGATGACCAGGTCGACCTGGCCGTCGAGGTCGTGGCAGGCGTCCAGGGCGTCGCCCTGACGCAGGTCGACCCTGGACGCCTCCATGTTCTTGCGGGTCCACTTGAGGGCGTCCTCGGACAGCTCCACGGCGTGCACGCGCGAGCGCGGGACCTCCTGGGCGAGGGCCAGCGCGATGGCGCCGCTGCCGGTGCACAGGTCGACGATGCGGGGCTCGACGACGTCCATGGCGCGTACGGCGTCTATGGCCCAGCCGACCACGGACTCGGTCTCGGGGCGCGGCACGAAGACTCCGGGCCCGACCTGGAGCTCCAGGTACCGGAAGAAGGCCCGCCCGGTGATGTGCTGCAGCGGCTCGCGCTGCTCACGCCGGGCGATGGTCTCCCAGTAGCGGGCGTCGAAGTCGGAGTTCTTCACGGAGTGGAGTTCACCGCGCTTCACGCCGTGCACGAACGCGGCGAGCTCCTCCGCGTCGTTGCGCGGCGAGGGCACGCCCGCGGCGGCCAGCCGCTGGGTGGCCTGGGCCACCTCTGCGAGCAGCAGGTTCACGCAAGTCCTCCGGTACTCGGTACGTCGTACGAGATGCCTCAGGCGGCTGCGAGCTTGGCGGCCGAGTCCGCGTCGACGCAGGCCTGGATCACCGCGTCGAGGTCGCCGTCCAGGACCTGGTCCAGGTTGTACGACTTGAAGCCGACACGGTGGTCCGAGATGCGGTTCTCCGGGAAGTTGTACGTGCGGATCTTCTCGGAGCGGTCGACGGTGCGGACCTGGCTGCGGCGGGCGTCGGCGGCCTCCCGCTCCGCTTCCTCCTGCGCCGCCGCAAGCAGCCTGGAGCGCAGGATACGCATCGCCTGCTCCTTGTTCTGCAGCTGGCTCTTCTCGTTCTGGCAGGAGGCGACGACTCCGGTGGGAATGTGCGTGATGCGCACGGCGGAGTCGGTCGTGTTGACGGACTGGCCGCCGGGGCCGGAGGACCGGTAGACGTCGATGCGCAGATCGTTGGCGTTGATCTCGACGTCGACCTCCTCGGCCTCGGGCGTCACGAGCACACCGGCGGCGGAGGTGTGGATCCGCCCCTGGGACTCGGTCGCCGGCACCCGCTGCACCCGGTGCACGCCGCCCTCGTACTTCAGCCGCGCCCACACGCCCTGCCCGGGCTCGGTGGCACCGTTCCCGCCCTTGGTCTTCACGGCGACCTGGACGTCCTTGTAGCCGCCCAGCTCGGACTCGGTGGCGTCGATGATCTCGGTCTTCCAGCCGACGCGCTCGGCGTACCGCAGGTACATGCGCAGCAGGTCGCCCGCGAACAGCGCGGACTCGTCGCCGCCGGCACCCGCCTTGACCTCGAGGATGACGTCCTTGTCGTCGTTGGGGTCACGCGGGACGAGCAGCAGGCGCAGCTTCTCGGTGAGCTCCTCGCGCTGCTTCTCCAGCTCCTTGACCTCGGCGATGAAGTCCGGGTCGTCGGCGGCGAACTCGCGCGCGGTCTCGATGTCGTCGCCGGTCTGCTTCCAGGAGCGGTACGTGCCGACGATGGGGGTGAGCTCGGCGTAGCGCTTGTTCAGCTTGCGCGCGTTGGCCTGGTCGGCGTGGACCGACGGGTCTGCGAGCTTCTTCTCCAGGTCGGCGTGCTCACCGAGCAGTTCCTCGACGGCCTCGAACATGGTGGGCTCCTGATGACGTGCGTGGGTGAAGGGCGGGCGACCAAAAACGCCGGTCCCGGCATGTCCCTGGGCGGGGACACGACCGTGGACCGGCGAAGAGGGGCTCGCTACTTCTTGGAGCCTGCGGCGGCCTTGCCGAAGCGGGCCTCGAAGCGGGCCACACGGCCACCGGTGTCGAGGATCTTCTGCTTGCCCGTGTAGAACGGGTGGCACTCGGAGCAGACGTCGGCGCGGATGGCACCGCCGTCGATCGTGCTACGAGTGGTGAACGAGGCGCCACAGGTGCAGCTGACCTGCGTCTCGACGTACTCGGGGTGGATGTCGCGCTTCAAGGTGTCTCCTAGTTTCGGGAGGGCGCCGGGTCGCTGTCACGGGATGCGACAAACGTGAACCGGAGCCGACGTACCAGTCTGCCAGCACTGGTGCCATCCCCCAAAACCGGGGGTTGCCGCCGTCTATTCCCCACAGGTGCTACGACGACGTCACGACGCCTGCCGCCTCGCCCGTGGCGGTGCCCTCCGTGGCTGTCTTCGGGATGGGCCGGTCGTTCTTGAGGGCTGTCCAGACCTGTTCGGCCTTCGCCTCGGAGACGATGACGCGGTTGAGGTTGGACGGGTCGTACCGGACCGGCATCGTGACCATGTTCATGTTGTCCGCGCTGATGCTCTTGAGGCCGTTCGCGAAGGACATCAGGGCGTTCAGGGAGCCGAGGTCGGAGTCGGTCGTGACGGCCTTGGTGGCGGTGTTGGCGAGGTCGTACAGCTTGGTGCCGCTGGTGAACAGGCCGATGTGCTTGACCTGGTCGACCAGGGCCTTGATGAAGGCCTGCTGGAGCTGGATGCGGCCGAGGTCGGAGCCGTCGCCGACGCCGTGCCGGGTGCGGACCAGGCCGAGGGCCTGCGCGCCGGTGAGCGTGTGCGTGCCGGCCTTGAGGTTCAGGTGGCTGTCGGGGTCCTTGATGGCCTTGGTCGTGGTGACCTGGACGCCGCCGAGTTCGTCGACGAGCTTCTCGAAGCCGGCGAAGTCGACTTCCAGGTAGTGGTCCATGCGGACACCGCTGATCGCTTCGACCGTCTTCACCGCGCAGGCCGCGCCACCCGTCGAGTACGCCGAGTTGAACATCACGTCGGACGCGGCGTCGTGGGTGACGCCCTGGGTGTCGGTGCACGCGGGGCGGTCTATCAGGGTGTCGCGGGGTATGGACACCACGCTGGCCTTCCGGTGGCCCTCGTACACATGGATGACCATCGCCGTGTCGGAGCGGGCGCTGCCGTCGTCGGCGCCGCCGCCGAGCTTCTTGTTGGCGCCGGAGCGGGTGTCCGAGCCGAGGACGAGGATGTTCTCGGAGCCGTTGTCGGGCTTGGTCGGCCGGTCGGTGCCCAGGGCCTGGTCGATGTCGACGCTCTTGATGTTGCCGTTGAGCTTGAAGTACAGGTAGCCCGCACCGGTGCCGCCCAGCACGACGACGCCCGCGGCCATCCACGCGGCGATCAGCAGCCCCTTGCGGCTGCCCCGCTCCTTGCGGTGACGCGGACCGTCCCAGCCGCCCGCCCCGCTCGTTGTGCCGGCCTCACCCGGCGTGCCGGGCTCCGGCGTGCTCTCGGCAGCCATGTGCTCCTCTGTTCTCGCGCGACCTCACCATCGTCACTCCGTCAGGTCAGACGGGGAAACTCGGGACAGGGTTGCACAACGCTCTGTGCCCGATCCACGGCGGACCGGGCACGGAGCGTGACGCGAGCGGGCGAGGAGCACCCCGCTCACCTGCGATTTCGACCGGACTCAGCCGAAGAGGTCGTACTGCTTGAAGGTCGTCCCGAGTGAGACCCTTGTGGCAAAGATCGCACCGGTGGCCTTTCCGGTGCCCTTGTACAGGTACAGCGTGCCGGCCGGGGTGCGGGCCAGGACGTCGGCCAGACCGTCGCCGTTGACGTCCCCGACGGTGGCGACGACGTTGTACATCGTGTTGCTCCACGTCGCGACCTTGATGCGGGCCGCGAAGGAGGCCGTGGGGGTGCCGTTGCCCTTGTAGAGGAACAGCTCGCCGGTGGTCCTGTTGCGGGCGAGCAGGTCCGTCTTGCCGTCGAAGCTGAAGTCGCCGTGGCCGCGCACGACGTTGTACTGGTTCCAGCCCGTGCCGTTCTTGACGGGCGCGGCGAAGGTGCCGTTGCCCTTGCCCGGGTAGACCCACAGCGCGCCGGCCGAGTCGACGGCGATCAGGTCGGGAAGGGTGTCGCCCGTGACGTCGCCGGGGGCGACGATCTGGGTGCGGGTCTTCCAGTTGTCGCCGATCAGCTTGGTGGCCCAGGTCTCGGTGGACGGCACGTAGTGCATCCAGAAGACGTCGCCGTCCGAGGTGCGGCGCAGGACCAGGTCCTGGACGCCGTCGCGGTCCAGGTCGGCCTGTACGACGAGGTTGTAGGCGCTCATGGTGCCCCAGGAGTCGCCGCCGGTCAGCGAGGTGCCCTTGGAGTACAGGTTCCGGGCGGCCTTGCTGGACGCGTTGCGCACCCACAGGTCGGCGAGGTGGTCGTCGTTGAGGTTGGTGTCGTCGACGCGCGGGTAGGCGCTGGCGGCGTACGTGGAGATCTTGCTGAAGACGCTGTACGCGCCGCTCGCGACGCAGTTCTCCACACCCCAGGAGACGACGCCCACGATCCGGCTCTCACCGGCCGTGTTCTTGACGATCAGCGGGCCGCCGGAGTCGCCGTTGCAGGCGGTGGTGGTGCCCGTGTCGCTGCCGGTGGCGGGCGTTCCCGCGCACACCATGTGACCCTGGATGTATTCCGCGCCGTAGTAGCCCGCGCAGGTCGCGTTCGACTGGATCGGCAGCTCGGCCGTCTTCAGCGTCTCGGAGATGTCCTGCGTGGTGGAGCTGGTGCGGCCCCAGCCGTACAGCGTGGCCTTGGTGCCGGTCGCGTACGAGGCGCTGTCCGTGTTCGTCGTCATCTTGATCGGCGTGGCCTTGACCGGGGTGTCCAGGGTCAGCACGGCGATGTCGTTGTCGAGGCTCGTGTCGCTGTACGACCAGTGGTTCCACTGCCGCTGCACGAACGTGCCGGTGCCGCCGTGCAGGTCGCCGTTCTCGCCCAGGAGCTGCGTGCTGCCGGTGACGACGTAGCCGTTGGCCTGCCAGTTGTAGCCCTTCACGCAGTGCGCGGCCGTGAGGATCTTCGTCGGCGAGATGACGGAGCCGCCGCAGAAGAAGCCTACGTCGTCGCTGGTGTTGTCCGGGGTACCGCGATCATCGCCGTACCACAGCTGGGCCATCCACGGCGCGTTGGTGATGCTCGCCGTCGTACCGCCGATGATCTTCGGGTCGACCTTGGTGGCGCCGGTGCTCGGGCTCTTGCTCGCGCTCAGGGCCGCCTTGGAGGTCTGCCCCGGGGTGTCGTCCCCGTTGACGGCGACGGCGATGAGCTTCCGCAGCTCCTTGGCCGACATCGTCGTACCGTGCGCGGGCGTCGGCGGCGTCTCGGCGGCCTGGGCCGACGACAGGAACAGCGCGCCGGCGACCACGGCGGCCAGACCGGCCGCGGCGACGGGCAGGGCGATCCGTATCCGGCGTCTGTGCCGACCGCCGCCCTCGGACGTGGGTGTACCCACTCGAGTCCCCCCTAGGGATCAAGAAGTTCGTTCAAGAAGTTCTGATCAAGATGTTTGAAGGCGCGATCGTATCCCGCCTGTGAAGAACGGATAAGGACCGCCCCCTTTCCCGGGGGCGGTCCTTATCCGGTGTTCTGCGAGTCGACGTCAGGCGTCGGTCGTCAGGCGTCAGTCGTTGTTGCCCGGCGACGGAGTCGTCTTCTGGATCTGCATCAGGAACTCGCCGTTCGACTTCGTCTGCTTCATCTTGTCGAGGAGCAGCTCGATCGCCTGCTGCTGGTCGAGCGCGTGCAGCACCCGGCGCAGCTTCCAGGTGACGGCGAGCTCGTCGTTGCCGAGCAGGATCTCTTCCTTACGGGTACCGGACGCGTCGACGTCCACCGCCGGGAAGATGCGCTTGTCGGCGAGCTTCCGGTCGAGCTTGAGCTCCATGTTGCCGGTGCCCTTGAACTCCTCGAAGATCACCTCGTCCATGCGGGACCCGGTGTCGACCAGCGCGGTGGCGAGGATGGTCAGCGAACCGCCGTCCTCGATGTTGCGGGCCGCACCGAAGAAGCGCTTCGGCGGGTAGAGGGCCGTCGAGTCGACACCACCGGACAGGATGCGGCCGGAGGCCGGGGCGGCGAGGTTGTACGCACGGCCCAGACGCGTGATCGAGTCGAGCAGGACGACGACGTCGTGGCCCAGCTCCACCAGTCGCTTGGCGCGCTCGATGGCGAGCTCGGCGACCGTGGTGTGGTCCTCGGCCGGGCGGTCGAAGGTCGAGGAGATGACCTCGCCCTTGACCGACCGCTGCATGTCGGTGACCTCTTCCGGACGCTCGTCGACCAGGACGACCATCAGGTGGCACTCGGGGTTGTTGTGCGTGATCGCGTTGGCGATCGCCTGCATGATCATGGTCTTGCCGGTCTTCGGCGGGGCCACGATCAGACCGCGCTGGCCCTTGCCGATCGGCGACACGAGGTCGATGATCCGGGTGGTCAGCACGCCCGGGTCCGTCTCCAGGCGGAGGCGGTCCTGCGGGTAGAGCGGGGTCAGCTTGTTGAACTCCGGGCGCCCGCGCCCGGATTCGGCCGCCATCCCGTTCGCCGAGTCGAGGCGGACCAGCGCGTTGAACTTCTCGCGCCGCTCGCCGTCCTTGGGCTGACGGACCGCGCCGGTGACGTGGTCGCCCTTGCGCAGACCGTTCTTGCGGACCTGGGCGAGGGACACGTACACGTCGTTCGGGCCCGGCAGGTAGCCGGAGGTCCGGATGAACGCGTAGTTGTCGAGGATGTCCAGGATGCCCGCGACGGGGATCAGGACGTCGTCGTCGGCGACCTGAGGCTCGGGGGCGCCGATCTCGTCACGCCCGCGGCGGCCACGGCGGTCGCGGTAGCGGCCGCGACGGCCACGACGGCCGCCGTCGAAGTCGTCCCCGTCCTCATCGGCCCGCGGGCCGTTGTCACGCGGGCCGGCGTCGCGCTGCTGACGCTCCTGCTGCTGGCCGCGCTGCTGCTGACGGTCCTGCTGCTGGCCACCGCGCTGCTGGCCCTGGCCACCCGGCTGGTCGTCGCCCTTGCGACGGTCACCGCGGTCGGCACGCTCGCCGCCGCGCTCCCCGCGCTCACGACCGCGCTCCCGGCGGTCGCGGCGGCGGCCCTCGGCGCCGTCGTCGTTCCTGGCGTCGCCCTGCGGCTGTGCCTGGGCCTCGGTCTGCGCCGGGGCGGGCGTCTCGGCCCTCGCGGCGCTCTTCGCCTCGGCGGTGACCGTCTCCGGGCTGCCCGCCTCTGCGGTCGCACGGCGGCGACGGCGCTCGACGGGGGCGTCGTTGCTGGCCGGCTGGCCGGGGATCTCGATCTGCTGCTGGGCCACGGCCTTCTCGGCGGGGGCCTCGGCCGGGGCGGCGTCCGCCTTCTTCTCGGCGGCGTCGCCCGTACGGGCCTTGGAGGTGGCGCGGCGCTTGGGCTTGGTCTCGGCGGCGTCCTCGGCGGGAGCCGCGGCCTTCGCCGGGGCGCTGCCGCTTCCGGCCTGCGCCTCCTTGATGACCTCGATCAGCTGGCTCTTGCGCATCCGCGCGGTGCCCCTGATGCCGAGGCCCGAGGCGACCTGCTGCAACTCTGCCAGCACCATGCCGTCGAGGCCGGTACCGCGGCGCCGCCGGGAGCCGGCACCGGTGGCAGGCGCGGAGGCGTCCGTGGAGGGCGCGGCAGCGGTCTCCTCGACACGTGCGCCCATCAGATCGGTGGTGTCGCTCACGAAGGGTCCTTCCCTGGAGCGGACGTCGGCCTGTCTGGCTCGGCGACCGGTTGTGCTGTCCGGCTTCGGTCCTTGCTGTGGCGAAGCCGGGGCGGCTGTCCGCCTAAACGGCGGAAGAGTGATGTGCTGGTGATGGCGCTTCCTCGACGAGCCGTGACACTCAGTGTCACGTGGCGTGGTCGCACCGATTCCGGAGCTCCCCCAGAGGGGGGACCCCCACCTGTGGACCGCTCAGCGCCGCTGCACGGCGTACTGCCCAGGTACGACGTACGGAACGCAGTGCGGCTTGGGGAGCTCCCGGAAGAATGTCTGTCCCGAAGGGGGACACGAAGCACCTCGCCGTGGTGGGGTCGGGTGCAGACTTGAGGTTAACACTACCGGATCCAACAAACATTCCCCCTCTCGAAATCCGGCAACCGCGCGCTGTCAAAGGTCGCCGGCGGGCGCGAGCGGCAGTACGTTCGCCCCCCGCAGGTCCAGGGCCAGGCGGTTCGCGGCCCACTCCGCACCTGCCGCAGCCTCGATCTTGTCGGCCGTGCCCGCGTCGGCCAGCGCCATCACGGTGGGTCCGGCGCCGGAGATCACCGCGGGGATCCCGTCGGCGCGCAGCCGCTCCACGAGCGCCGCGCTCTCCGGCATCGCCGGTGCGCGGTACTCCTGGTGCAGCCGGTCCTCGGTGGCGGGCAGCAGCAGTTCGGGGCGCCGGGTGAGGGCCTCGACGAGCAGGGCGGCCCGGCCTGCGTTGGCGGCGGCGTCGACGTGCGGCACGGAGCGCGGGAGCAGACCGCGCGCGGTCTCGGTGAGGACCGGCTTTCCGGGCACGAAAACCACCGGAACGATGGAATCTGCGGGCTCCATCCTGATCGCCCGCGCGGCGCCCGACTCCATCCAGGACAGCGTGAACCCGCCCAGCAGGCAGGCCGCGACGTTGTCCGGGTGGCCCTCGATCTCGGTCGCGAGTTCCAGCAGCGCGGCGTCGTCGAGCCTGCTCTCGCCGCCTATGGTCACCGCGCGCGCGGCGACGATGCCGGCGCAGATCGCGGCGGAGGAGGAGCCGAGGCCCCGGCCGTGCGGGATGCGGTTGGCGCAGACGATCTCCAGGCCGCGCGGCTGGCCGCCCAGGACGTCGAAGGCGGTGCGCAGGGAGCGGACGAGGAGGTGCTTCTCGTCGCGCGGGAGCGTCTCGCTGCCCTCCCCCGCGATGTCGATGTGCAGCCCGGAGTCGGCCACCCGGACGACGACGTCGTCGTAGAGCCCCAGCGCGAGGCCGAAGGCGTCGAAGCCCGGGCCGAGGTTGGCGCTGGTGGCGGGGGTGCGCACCCGGACGGGGGCGGCACGGAAGGCGGGACCGGCCATCTCGCGATGACTCTCCTTGAGCTGCGGGGACTGTCGAATGACATGCGATGGGTGGGTGAGGACCCTGAATTAGGTGTGTGAGGACCCTTGAGGCCCGCCGGCGACGCGGTGACGACGCGGCACCGACACCGGCACCGCGGCATATGCGGCGGGCGGGTTCAGTACAGCCTATCGAAGGAAGGTTCTGCCGCGACATAGGGCGCACAGGAGGCGCACGATGCGTGTCGTAAGCCCCCCGTGCACCCCTTACAGGGATTACCCGGTACGGGATCAGCCGGTATACGGGGATCACCCGGTCGGGTTCGGGTGTCCCGCCTGCGTGCCGCCGCTCAGGCCAGACCGAGGCGGGCGGCCGCCGTGGCCGCGTCGACCGGGACGGTGACCGGCTGCGGGGCTCCGGCGACAGCCCAGTCGGGGTCCTTCAGGCCGTTTCCGGTGACCGTGCAGACGATCCGCTGCCCCGGGTCGACCTTGCCCTGCTCGGCGGCCTTCAGCAGACCGGCCACCGACGCGGCGGACGCGGGCTCCACGAAGACGCCCTCCTGCGCGGCCAACAGCCGGTAGGCGCGCAGGATCTCACGGTCCGTCACCTCGTCGATGAAGCCGCCGGACTCCTCCCGCGCCGCCAGCGCGAACTTCCAGGAGGCGGGGTTGCCGATGCGGATGGCGGTGGCGATCGTCGACGGGTCCTTGACGACCTCGCCGCGCACGATCGGGGCACTGCCGGATGCCTGGAAGCCCCACATACGGGGCTTCTGCGCGGCGATGCCGTCGGCGGCGTACTCCTTGTACCCCTTCCAGTACGCGGTGATGTTGCCCGCGTTGCCGACCGGCAGGACGTGGATGTCGGGGGCGTCGCCCAGCATGTCCACGATCTCGAACGCGGCCGTCTTCTGGCCCTCGATGCGCACCGGGTTGACCGAATTGACCAGCGCCACCGGGTAGTTGTCGCTCAGCGCACGGGCGAGCGTGAGGCAGTCGTCGAAGTTGCCGTCGACCTGGAGGATCTTCGCGCCGTGCACGAGGGCCTGGCCCATCTTGCCGATCGCGATCTTGCCCTGCGGGACGAGGACGGCGCAGACCATCCCGGCGCGCACGGCGTACGCGGCGGCGGAGGCAGAGGTGTTGCCCGTGGAGGCACAGATGACTGCCTGCGCGCCCTCCTCCTTGGCCCGCGTGATGGCCATGGTCATCCCGCGGTCCTTGAAGGACCCGGTCGGGTTGGCGCCCTCCACCTTGAGGTGGACCTCGCAGCCCGTGCGCTCGGAGAGCACCTGCGCGGGCACGAGGGGCGTGCCGCCCTCACGGAGCGACACGACCGGCGTGCTGTCGGACACCGGAAGCCGGTCCCGGTACTCCTCGATGATTCCGCGCCACTGGTGGGTCATTGCTGGTTACTCTCCTTCAACCCGCATGATGCTTGCGACACCCCGCACGGTGTCGAGCTTGCGCAGCGCCTCGACGGTCCCGGTCAGGGAGGCGTCGGACGCGCGGTGGGTGACGACGACGAGAGAGGCCTCGCCGTTGTTGCCCTGCTGCCGAACGGTATCGATCGACACCCCGTGCTCAGCGAAGACGGTCGCCACCTGGGCGAGTACGCCAGGTTTGTCGGCCACGTCGAGGCTGATGTGGTAGCGGGTGACGACATCGCCCATGGGCGACACCGGCAGGGCGGCGTACGCCGACTCGCCGGGCCCCGTTGCCCCGCTGAGCCGGTTGCGGCAGACGGCGACGAGGTCGCCGAGCACGGCGGAGGCGGTGGGAGCACCGCCGGCGCCGGGGCCGTAGAACATGAGCTGCCCGGCCGCGTCCGACTCCACGAACACGGCGTTGTAGGCGCCGCGCACGGAGGCGAGCGGGTGGGTCAGCGGAATCATCGCGGGGTGCACGCGGGCGGTGACCGACCCGCCGTCGGCGGCCCGCTCACAGATGGCGAGCAGTTTGATGGTGCAGCCCATCGCCCGGGCGGAGGCGAAGTCGGACGCCGTCACCTCGGTCATGCCCTCGCGGTAGACGTCGTCGAGGCGCACGCGCGTGTGGAAGGCGATCCCGGCGAGGATGGCGGCCTTGGCGGCGGCGTCGAAGGCCTCGACGTCGGCGGTGGGGTCGGCCTCGGCGTACCCCAGGGCGGTGGCCTCGTCGAGGGCCTCCTGATACCCGGCGCCGGTGGAGTCCATCTTGTCGAGGATGAAGTTGGTGGTGCCGTTGACGATGCCGAGCACCCGGTTCACCTTGTCGCCGGCGAGGGACTCGCGCAGCGGCCGGATCAGCGGGATGGCACCGGCGACGGCGGCCTCGTAGTACAGGTCCTCGCCGTGCTCCTCGGCGGCGGCGTGCAGCGCGGCGCCGTCCTGCGCGAGGAGCGCCTTGTTCGCGGAGACGACGGAGGCGCCGTACTCGAAGGCGGTGGTGATGAGCGTACGAGCGGGCTCGATGCCGCCGATGACCTCGACGACGACGTCGATGTCGCCGCGTTTGACGAGGGCGGTGGCGTCGGTGGTGACGAGGGCGGGGTCGATGCCGTCCCGGACCTTGGAGGGCCGTCGGACGGCGACGCCCGCGAGCTCCACAGGGGCGCCGATCCTCGCGGCGAGGTCGTCGGCGTGCGTCGTCATGATGCGCGCCACCTCTGAGCCGACCACTCCACAGCCCAGCAGCGCCACCTTCAGCGGACGCGTACGCATCATCCGACCTCGTTTCCTCATACCGTCTACGACAGTTTCCGGTTGACCCAGTCTCACTCACCGGACCGGAGTTTCTATCCCCGGTCCGGATCGTGAGACATCTATTTCATTTCCCCGGGGGCGGCAGACAGGAGATCTTCCGCCCTTTCGGTGTGCCCATTCGAATGTGCCCTTTCGGGTATCCCTATCCGACGTCGAGCCGCAGCAGATCGTCCTCGGTCTCCCGCCTCACGATGACGCGCGACTCCCCTTCGCGCACGGCGACGACCGGCGGGCGCAGCACGTGGTTGTAGTTGCTGGCCATGGACCGGCAGTACGCGCCCGTGGCGGGTACGGCGATCAGGTCACCCGGTGCCAGGTCGGAGGGCAGGAACGCGTCCTTGACCACGATGTCCCCGCTCTCGCAGTGCTTGCCGACCACACGGGCGAGCATCGGCGGGGCGTCGGAGGTGCGGGAGACGAGGGCGACGCTGTACTCGGCGTCGTACAGCGCGGTCCGGATGTTGTCCGACATGCCGCCGTCGACGGAGACGTACGTCCGCAGCCCGTCGAGCGGCTTGATGGTGCCGACCTCGTAGAGCGTGAAGGCGGTCGGCCCGACGATGGCCCGCCCGGGCTCGACGGAGATCCGGGGCGTGCGCAGCCTGGCCGCGTCGCATTCGCGGGTGACGATCTCGGTGAGCGCCTTGGCGATCTCGTGCGGCTCGCGGGGGTCGTCGCCGCTGGTGTAGGCGATGCCGAGGCCGCCGCCGAGGTCGATCTCGGGCAGTTCGACGCCATGCTCGTCGCGAATGTCCTTGAGCAGTCCGACGACGCGGTGCGCGGCGACCTCGAACCCGGACATGTCGAAGATCTGCGACCCGATGTGCGAGTGGATCCCGATGAGTTCGAGCCCGTCGAGCTGAAGGGCGCGGCGTACGGCTTCGGCGGCCTGTCCTCCGGCGAGCGGAATGCCGAACTTCTGGTCCTCGTGGGCGGTGGCGATGAATTCGTGCGTGTGCGCCTCGACGCCGACGGTGATACGGATCTGCACGCGCTGCCGCTTGCCGAGGGACTGCGCGATGTGCGCGACCCGCACGATCTCCTGGAACGAGTCGAGGACGATCCGCCCGACACCGGCGTCGACGGCCCGGTGGATCTCGTCCGTGGACTTGTTGTTGCCGTGGAAGGCGATGCGGTCGGCGGGCATGCCGGCGGAGAGCGCGGTGGCGAGCTCGCCGCCCGAGCAGACGTCGAGGTTGAGCCCCTCCTCGTGCAGCCACCGCACGACGGCCCGCGACAGGAACGCCTTTCCTGCGTAGAAGACGTCGGCGTCCGGCCCGAAGGCGGTACGCCAGGCACGGGCGCGGTCCCGGAAGTCGGTCTCGTCGAGGATGTAGGCGGGGGTGCCGTGCTGCTCGGCGAGCGAGGCGACGTCGACACCGCCGACGGTGACCACACCGTCGGCGTCACGGGTCACGGTCCGCGCCCAGACCTTCGGGTCGAGCGTGTTGAGGTCGGCGGGCGGCGCGGAGTAATGCCCCTCGGGAAGGACGTCGGCGTGACGGGGCCCGGCGGGGTGGGCGGAACGGCTCATCTGGGCGTGCTCTCTCAGAGGTGGTCGGGTGCGTCGATGCCGAGCAGGGACAGGCCACCGGCCAGCACCACCCCGGCGGCTTCGGCAAGCGCGAGCCGGGCACGGTGGGCGGCCAAGGGTTTCTCCTCACCACGGGGAAGGACGGCGGGGAGGAGGACGAGGGTGGCGTCGGCCAGGGCGAGAAGGTGACGGGTGAGGCGGGAGGGGGCGGAGGGGTCGAGGGCGAGGACGAGTGTCCCCTGCGGGCTGGGCGGCGGGCTGAGTAGCGGGCCGGGCGGCGGGCTCGGGAGGGTGACTGCCACGGCCGTGGCGAGGACGCGGGGATGGTCCGCGAGCAGGGCGACGAGATCACCAGCGTCCGGCGACACGGGGCCGGGCTGCGCGGCGAACCCGAGATCGGCGGCGTTACGGCACACGGCCCGGGCACGGGCATGCGCGTAACGGACCCGGAAGAGAGGGTTCCCCTCACGCTGGACCAGATGATCGGCGCTGATGCGCGGCCGGTCGTGCGGCGCGGGATGAAGCAGGGCCCAGCGGGCGGCGTCGAGCCCGAGGGGAGCGGGATCCTCGGGAGGGGGGACGGGGCGGAGGGTGATGGGGGGGCGAGGGGTGGCCGGCTGGGGGGTGGCGGTGTGAAGGGTGACGGGCGGGGGCGTGACGGTGTGAAGGGTGGCCGGCTGGGAGGTGGCGGGCCGGGGGGTGGCGGCGGGCCGGAGGGGGATGGGCTCGCCGTGGCTGTGGTTCTTGCCGTGGCTCGCACCATGACTGACGTCGTGGCTGACGTCGTGGCCGATGCCGTGGCTGACGTCGTGGCCGATGCCGTGGCTGACGTCGTGATTGACATCGTGGCTGACGTCGTGACTGACGTCGTGACTGACGTCGACGCGGCCGCCCTGCGTCGCGATGATCCGCGCGAGCGCGTCGGCGATGACCTCGGCCCGCACTTCGTACGGCACACGCACCGCGAAGACCTGTCCGGCGAGGCTGTCGGTGTGCCCGTACCGCAGGCCCTCGCGCTGGATCCGCCGGACGAGTGCGGAGGCGGCGGAACCGTCAAGGCTGATGTTGAGGAACCCGGGCCCGGTGATCTCGACCTCGGAAACGCCCTCGGCACCAGCCAGGTAGGGGCGAAGAACCTCGGCGACCCGAAGCGAAGGCTGCCCGGCCGGCCGGGCGAGCTGCAGGGCGATGCCGGTGGCGTAGTCCCCCCGCCCTCCGGGCCCCGGCGGCGCGACCACCGCCCGCGCAGGAACGGCCACGCTGAGCTCCCCGGCGTCCACAGCACGACGCACCGCGCGCAGCACGGTACGGGAGAGCTCGACGGGGGTCACGGGACAAGCGTAGGGGAGGAGGGGGGTGGGTAGGCGAGCCGGTTTGGAGGAGGCTCCGGGATTCCGGGATATGGACGCCGAAGCCGAGGTCCGACCCGCTCCCCGGTGGACGGCCGGTGCGGGCGCCTGTCGGCCGGCGCCCCTCACTCGCCGCCTACGGACAGGGACGGGTTGGGCAGGGACGGGCAGGAAGAACACGGCCAGGCCGCACCCCACCCCCTCCTCCGTCCGCTCCCCTCCCCCGCTCCATCAACTTCCGCACGACGGAGACGAGTTCGGCGGGATCGAAGGGCTTGGCGAGAAACGCGTCGACGCCGACTTCGAGGCCGGCCTCGACCTCGTACGGCGTACAGGCGCTGATGATGGCAAGGGGAAGATCATGCGTCAGCGGGTCGGCACGCAACCGAGCGGCGGTGCGCAGACCGTCCAGCCGGGGCATGACGACATCGAGGGTGACGAGATCGGGCCGTACCTGATGAACGACATCCAGACACTCGACACCATCGGACGCGGTCACGACCTCGAGGCCCTCCAGCTCGAGATTGACCCTGATCAGTTGCCGGATGACCTTGTTGTCGTCCACAACAAGCACCCGGCCCGACGCGCCCGACACAACTCGAGAGTAGGTCGGGACCGGCCGCCGCGTCCGGGTTTTCCCCACTTCCACCCCGTGCGGGCGACCTCCACCCCCCACGGAAACCCGTTCATGAACACCCCGAACGAGCTGGTAGTGTTCTGTCCGTCGCCGCGAGCAACACCTCACGACCGACACGCCCCCGTAGCTCAGGGGATAGAGCAACGGCCTCCGGAGCCGTGTGCGCAGGTTCGAATCCTGCCGGGGGCACCTTGCACGAGGTGCCCAAAGACCCCGCCACCAGCGCTTTCGCTGAGGACGGGGTCTTGGCGTATGTGCAGGCGTGTGCCGCTCGGAGCGGCCGTATGTCGGGTGCTGTGGACTATGCGTGGACTGGCCGCAGGGCCAGAATCCGCAGGTCAGCCCCAGAAAACGCCGAGGCCCCTGGACCGTAGTCCAGGGGCCATCATGCCGCAGGTGTGCGTGAGGGGTGCGTGGATCAGGTCCCATCGCCGGGCACGTCCTCCTGGCCGGCATCCTCGCCGAGGAGTTCAGCGATCCGACGGTTGGCGACGTCCTGCCGACCGTCGAGGCACTTGGCGTACCGGCTCAGGAGCACTTCAACGCTGGTGCCCGCGCGCTCCGCGACCTCGGTGGGATCAACGCCCGCATTGAGCCAGGAGGAGAGCGCGGCGTGCCGTAGGTCGTACGGCCGAGCGGCCAGCGGTGAGGCCACTTGATCGGGAGTGAGCGCCAGGTGCCGCGCCTCGTCCCAGACACGCCAGTACGTGGTGGAGGCGACCACTCCCCCGCGTTCGTTGGCGAACAGCCGGCCGTCCTTGGCCGTGCCGAACTCCTTGATGTGCGCGAGGAGCATGCGGACCAAGCGGGGCGGAGCCGGAACGATACGGGTCTCGTTGGCGGGTCGATTCTTGAGGCCGCGGTTGTCGTGCACCTCCCCGGTCCCGGTCCAGCGCTTCCCGACAGTGGGGCTGGACTTCTCCAGGATCAGCGAACCCCACCCCTTGTCCGGCAGCGTGCAGTCCGGACGGCGCAGAGCCACGGCTTCCGCCGGCCGCAGCCCACCGAAGTACATGCAGGCGAAGAGTGCGACGAGTCAGAGCCCACGGGCCCGGCGGTACCCACCGACGCACGAGACCGCGCCCAGAAGCTCAGCCGCCTGCCGGGGGTTCACCACGACTCGGCGGTCTACTTCCTTGGTGACCTTGGGCAGCTTCCACTTCACGAGCGTGACCGGGTTCTTCGGGAGCTCCCCCAGCTCGACCGCGTAGGCCAGGGAGTTGAAGAGGACAGCCCGCTTGCGCCGCACCGTCTCGGCGGCGGCCGGAGCACCAGCAACGGTGAGCTTGAGCGAGTCGAGGACGCTGCGGATGTCTGCCGGGTTCTTGAGCGTCGTCAGCGGCAGCGAGGCTTTGGCCACCCATCGGAGGGCGTTGGCGATGTCCACCGGCGGGGCCTCCTCGTCCGGGGTCTGGACGACGAAGGCCCCGCCGCGCAGAGCCCGCCGCAACACGTCGTCTGCCGGACGGCCTGGCCGGTCCCCCAGCAGTTGAGTCGTGACGAGCGTCATCGTCTCGTTCGGGCTGTCGCGGGAGTTCGGTGCAGCATGCGGCCATTTCATGGCGACGTACGCCCGCGCGAAGTCGTACCAGGTGAGGGACTCTTTGATCGGCGCCATAGAGTCCGGCAGACCGGTTTCCGTGTCGAATGCCTCGCCCTTTGCGCAGCCCGGAGCAGCTTCGCGCGGAAGTTGTCAGCGAACTCGGCCACCTCGACTTCCTCCAGGTCCTCTGCCAGGACGAGATCACCCGCCGCGAGACCGTCGCCTTCCAACGGCGCCTGCACCGGGCGAAGTTCGAGCAACAGGTCACCCTGGAGGAGTTCGACTTCACCGCCTCCTCGAAACTGCCCGCCGCCCAGATCCGCGACCTCGGCGCCCTGCGCTGGCTGCATGCGGGCGAGTCGGTCATTCTGTTCGGTCCCGTCGGGGTCGGCAAGACGCACGTCGCCCAGGCCCTCGGGCACCTCGCGGTCCGTCAGGGCGCCCACGTCCGCTTCGCCAAGGCCAGCCGGATCCTCGCCGAACTGGCCGGCGGCCACGCGGACCGCACCTGGGACAAACGCCTGCGTGAGCTGGTACGTCCCGACGTGCTCATCCTCGACGACTTCGCGATGCGCCAACTCGGCGCAGCCCAGGCCGACGACCTCTACGAACTCGTCTCCGAGCGGCAGGGCCGGTCCCTGATCATCATCAGCAACCGGGCGCCCAGCGACTGGTATCCGCTCTTCCCCAACCCCGTCGTCGCCGAGTCCCTCCTGGACCGGCTGATCAACACCAGCCACCAAGTCATCATGAACGGACCCAGCTACCGCCCGAACAAGCGGCCCAAGAACCCCACCAGCAAGCCCGGCAAGCCCTCCGTCACATGACACCGACGAGACGAGAGGGTAGGGAATTACGCGAACTTTCCCCTGGGGAAATACGGAAGCGTCCACACGCGTATGGGCTTCGATACCCGGAAGGTTCTCAGAGGATGGTCGATGCCTACTGCCACTGGGCGCCCGAGGCAGGTACATCACCATGACCACCCTGGCGGTTTCCCTGACTACCGCCAGGCACGAACAAGGTCCTCCGGACCCCAGTGCGCCGCAAGAGGCAGATCGTCCTCAACACCACAACGGGACACCGCCACCAGCGCCGTGCCCGGCTCGGCGCCGGGCACGGCGAGCATGTCCCGCACCAGGGCGTCGTACTCACGCCGGCCGAACGGCTGCGACTCCAACCACTTCACCGAGCCGATGAAGTGAACCTGCCCTGCGACGGGTTCACGGTCGGCTCCGATCAGGTCGATCTCAGGGTTGTTCTGCCGGTTCCACCAGCCGCCGATCGCCTCTGTCTGCGGCCACATCTCGTCGGGCAGCAGCCGCAGCAGCGACTCGCGGACGACCGGCTCGACGGCCCGGCCCCGCCAAGTCGTCCACGACCGCTCAATGCGCTCCAGCGCCAGATCACCGCGGCCACGCTCGATGAGCGGAATCCCGCGCTGCAGGAAAGCCAGCCAGAACCGGAGATACGGATCGGCGACGCGATAGCGCTTGTTCTTGCTGTCCGCCTTCACCGAGAGCGGCAGGTCAGCGGCCAGGACCCGCTTGGCCAGGAGCGTGTTCAACAGCGGAGACAGCGTGCCCGAGGGCAGCGCGCCCGCACCGCCGGCCTGTGCGGCAATGGTGGAGAAGGTCCGCTCGCCACTGCCAACCGCTTCCAGGACCGCGCGCGAGTGGGACGCCTCAGGAAACTCCCCCAGCAGCGACAGCTCGCCCGCCACCAACAGCGGCGCAAGCGGGTTGGCCACAGCCTCGCGCAGGAAGTCTCTGCGGCCCATCCCTGGCCACCAGGACTGAACGATCTCCGGGAACCCTCCGGTGATCAGCAGCGCGTCCACCGCTTCCGCCGCGTCAAGACCAGTCATCGCCTGCACATCGGCCAGATGCAGCGGCTGTACGGTCATCTTGGCCGCCCGTCCGAAGAACGGGCGCCCATAGGACTGCAGCGCCTCCATCACCGACATGTCACTGCCGACCAGAATCAACAGGACCGGCTTGGCGGACAGGTGCCGGTCCCAGACCGTCTGCAGCGCCCCCTCGAACTCCCCGTCCTGCTCCACCAGCCACGGCACCTCGTCGAGCACCGCGATACTCGGGGCATCGTCCGGAACCGCGACCGCCAGGGAACGCAGTGCCTGGTTCCAGTCGGCGGCCTGCAACCCGGCCACCAGCTCAGCCCCGGGCAGAGCGGAATGCGCCAGCGTTGCGGCGAAGTCCGCCCGCTCGGCCACGGCGTTGCGCCCCCGGGTCGCCTGGAAAACCACGTACGGAAGCCCGGAACGGTCGCAGAACTCCTGGACCAGACGAGACTTGCCCACCCGGCGCCGCCCCGTCACGATCACAGCCTGACCACGCGTGGCGCCCGTACCGCCGACCACCAGGCCCAGCTGCCGAGCCAGCTGATCCAGATCAGCAGACCTGCCCTTGAACTCCATCAGCGCCCCATTCCCAGCATCCATGAAACATAGATTCGATATTACGTAGATTGAATCTTACTTAGATGCTAGCTCGCTTCTGACGTTCCCGTCGGCGGCGCCGGGACGGCGGGAAAGGCATCCGCGCCGGCGCCTCAGCCACCGGGGCCCACGCTCGCCCACGAGCGCCGCCGGACAGTCGCCCCCGGGGAGCTCGGACAGCCCGTCAGGCAGAGCGCAACTGCGCAAGAAGCCGAGCCATGCGGCGACTCGCCCCGCCGAGCCGCTCTCCGACTAGAGCTAGAGGATGAGAGGTAGGATAAGTAGCATGACCGAGACCACCGGCAAGTACTCGATCACGATGCCACGCGACATCGCAGAAGCGGCCAAGGCCCGCAGCGGCCCCTCTGGGCTGTCCGCCTATGTAGCCGCCGCTGTGGCCCGCCAGATCGAACGCGACAACCTCAACGAAATCGTCCAGGTCGCCGAGGCCGAGCACGGACCCGTCACCGACGAGGAGATCCAGGCCCTACGCGATCAGCTCCACCAGGCCCGCCAGGAGCAGACGCAAGGCGGGGCGAACGCCGCATGACCCGCTCCCCCGCCATCCCGGGCGGCACCCTGGTCCTCGACAGTGAAGGGCTGGCCAAGGCTGTCCTGCGTGACCGCACCGTCACCGGCTGGCTCGCCCTTGCCCGCGCCGACGACCTGCGGGTAATCACTTCTGCGGCAACCCTTGTCGAGGTGGTCCACCCTCGGATCAACCGACCGGCCCTGGAGTGGACGCTGTCCCGACTTGTCGTCGAACCCGTCACCGAGGCCATCGCCCGCCACGCAGCCGCTCTCCTCGCCGACGCTGGCCTGCACGGCCACAAGTACGCCGTCGACGCCATGCTCAGCGCTACCGCCCTCGCCGCCCACACCCCCGTCACCTTGCTCACATCCGACCCGGAGGATCTCACCGCCCTGTGCGGTCGACGTGCCACCGTCATCAAGATCTGACTCCAGCGCTTCACAGCGGTACGAGTCAGAGCCAACGACGGGCGCCTGCAAACGACGGGCGCCTGCACCGGTCAAAGCGGCCCGACGACACCTCCGCCGCAGGCGAGCCCTGACCGGCAGCACCTGACCATCAGAGCACCGCTCTCGCCGGGTTTGAGCTCGAAGGGGAGCCCAATGCACTCGTCTTTGGCTTCCATGTACCTCGTGTGTGCCGGGTCCGTGGTGGGAGTGCCGAAACTGACGACCTGACTCCTCTGGCCGGCGAGGCATTTCGCGCGGGCGGAGCCAGGGGCAGGGGTGAAGGTGCTCGCCGGCCTGCTTGGCGCGGTGGGCTGAGCGTCGCAGGGGGGCGGGGTTCTGCTCAGTTGGTGTCCGGGGGGCTGGTGTCGCAGATGGGGAACTTCCTTGGGCAGGTATGGCAGTTGGTGTGCCGCCTGAAGGTGCTCGTTGGCCGTTTTTCGTCGCTTTTGGTGTGACCCGGGACGCTGAGTCGGCGCAGGATGCAACCTGGGCCGACTGATTCGGCGTACTACCGGGGACGGGGTATCTCGCCCCGGGTCTGGAGAATGCGACATGGTTTGCGGCGTACGATCCCGATCGTTACTTATAGGCGCCATATCCGCGCTCGTCATCGGCGGGGGCCTGCCCGCAACCGCCGTGGCGGACCCCGCGTCCGGCGCGGGGGCGCCGCACTGGAGCGCCGCCAAGCTGCCTGGCAGTGACGCCGTCCTGAGCGGTTCGGTCAGACCCGACGCGCACACCACGTGGACGGCCGGGTTCCGGCTGGTTCAGGAGGATGACGGCGACTCGTTCATGCCCGTCCTCTACACGCACGACGACCGGCGCGGCGGGCCGTGGACCGAGATGCCGACCGCGCCCGGGGCTGTCGGCCGGGTCAACGCCCTCGCGGCGACCTCGGCCCGGGACGCATGGTTGGTCGGTGACGCCAACGGCGAGGGCGAGCCGGTCATGACGCAGCATTGGGACGGGCGTTCGTGGCGGGTCAAGCCTGCGGCCATGCCGGAGAACTCCCTCAGCGGCGGCCTGCTGAGCATCGACGCGGTCGCGCCGGGCAACGTGTGGGCGGCGGGCTGGACGCAGGCTCTCGACGAGCGGATCCCCGATCCGGATGGCGGGCCGCCCCAGATCGTCGACCACCAGGAGGGCCTCGTCCAGCACTGGGACGGGCGCGTCTGGAAGCGCGTCAACCTGCCCAAGCAGTCCGGGAATTGGGCGCTCAACGGGATCTCTGCGTCCGGCCCGAGAGACGTCTGGGCGGTCGGCAGCGGCTTCGGCGAGAACGACCGGCCGGTCGTCCTGCACTACGACGGGCGTTCCTGGACCGCGCTGCCGACACCGCCGTACGGCGGTCTGTACGGCGAGTTCAACGACGTCGTCGCGAACGGGCCGCGCGACGTGTGGGTGGCGGGACGCACGCTCCTGGACGAGAACGACCGCGGCCACGCGCTGATCATGCACTGGAACGGGCGGACGTGGACGCGCTTGGACGGGCCCGCCGACGCCGGCTCTCTCACCGGCGTGGCCGCGACGCAGGACGGCATCGTCGCCGTCGGGCGGACCGTCGACGCCCGCAGCGGCTATGCGCTGCGGGTGTCCGGCGCGCGCGTGACGTCGCTGGGGTTCCCGGCGAACGCGGACGGGACGACGTACTCGGCGTGGAAAGTCTCCGCCGCCGGGCGTGAGGTGACGGTCAGCGGCACGTCCCACGATGCGGAGCATTCGTTTCCGCAGCCGATGCTCATGACCACCCGCCTCTGACGCACCCTGTCGTGTCGTGTCGTACGGCGCGGGGACCGTGCCGCACGACACGACACGACAGGCGCGGAAGCTCTTCGAATCGGACCAGCGTGAGGGGGGTCCGGGGTCGACGGGGTGTTTTGGGCGCGCGCCCTGCTCGTGGCGCTCGGGCACTGGACGATCACCGGGCTGGTCCGGCGTCCGGACGGTGCGATCGTCGTGGCGGAACTGCTGGCGACGGTGCCTTGTACGCAGTGGCTGACCCTGGGGTTTCAGGTCTTGCCGTTGTCCTTCTGGCCGGCGGGTATGCCGCCGGTGGGTCCTGGGCCCGGGGGCTCGAGGCGTCCGCCGCGGGGTGGGTGGGGCAGCGAGGCGTACGGCTGTTGCTGCCCACTGCCGTGTACAGCGGGCTCGACCACCGGTGCTGATCGTCGCCGCCGCCTTCTATGTCGTCCCGTCTCGGTGGGGCGGCGGAGGGAGTGGGCGGGGCTTGGGAGGTCAGGCTGTGCGTTTGCGGGGGGTTGTTTTCTTTGCTGGTGTTTTCTTTGCTGGTGTTTTCTTTGCTGTAGTTGACTTGTTTGTGGTGGTCTTCTTGGCTGTGGTTTTTTTCGTCGGGGACTTCTGAGGCAGGGTCTTCTTCGCCGTCGTCTTCTTTGCGGCCTGGGTGGACTTCGCCGTCGACGTCGATTTCTTGCCGGTCGTCTGCTTGGGCTCCGTGCGGGACTGCTTGCGTTGGGGTAGGTGTCTGACCTCGGCTTGTTCCCCCTCCGCCGGGGACTCCGGTTCCTCGCCCCGCGACTCCTTCGCCGCCTGCACGCTCTTCTCCAGGGCCGCCATCAGGTCCAGCACCTTGCCGCTGGACGGCGGGGCCGGGGTCTCGCGGGGTGTCTCGCCGGCCGCCTTCGCCGCCACTACCTCCTCCACCGCCTCGCGGTACTCGTCGTGCAGGTCCTCCAGGTCGACCTCGCCGAGGGTGTCCATCAGGGCGTCCGCGAGGTCGAGTTCCTTGTCGCGGACGGTGACGGACGTGTCCGGGGCGACGCCCTCGGGGGCGCGGACCTCGTCCGGCCAGAGCAGGCCGTGCATGGCGATCGCGTCGCCGACCACACGGAGCATGCCGAGACGCTCGCGGCCGCGCAGGGCGTACTTCGCGATCGCCACCTTGCGGCTGCGTTTCAGGGCCTCGCGCAGCAGCGTGTACGGCTTCGCGGCCGGGGCGCCGCCCGCCTGGAGGTAGTACGCGGCGTCCATCTGGAGCGGGTCGATCCGGTCGGCCGGGACGAAGGCCACGATCTCGATCGTCTTCGCGGTCGGGAGGGGGAGGTGGGCCAGGTCCTCGTCGGTGATCGGGACGATCGTGCCGTCCGCGTCCTCGTAGCCCTTGCCGATCTCCGCCGAGGTCACTTCCCGTTCGTCCAGCTCGCAGACCTTGCGGTAGCGAATGCGGCCGCCGTCTTCCAGGTGGATCTGGCGGAAGGAGATCGAGTGGCTCTCGGTGGCGTTCACCAGCTTGATCGGGATGCTGACCAGGCCGAAGGAGATGGCGCCGTTCCATATGGATCTCACGTGCAGCACCCTCCGGGATGGGTGATGTGTGTGGTATTTACCGTTTCGTGTGATTCTCATCGTATGACGCCGATCACCGAGGTGGAGGGGCGGCGGCTCGCGCTCAGCAATCTGGAGAAGGTGCTGTATCCGGCGACCGGCTTCACCAAGGGTGAGGTCCTGCACTACTACGCGACCGTCGCCGACGTCCTGCTCCCCCATCTGCGCGACCGGCCGCTGTCCTGGCTGCGCTACCCGGACGGGCCCGACGGGCAGGTCTTCTTCGCCAAGAACGTGCCGCCGGGGACGCCCAAGTGGGTCACCACCGCCGAGGTGCCCCGGTCTGAGGGGCCGGCCCGGATGGTCGTCGTGCAGGATCTGGCGAGTCTGGTCTGGGCGGCGAACCTCGTCACCGAGTTCCATACGCCCCAGTGGGTGATGCAGGATCCGGCCGTTGCCGACCGGCTCGTCTTCGATCTTGATCCTGGGGCGCCCGCGACCGTCGTCGAGTGCTGCGAGGTCGCGGTGTGGCTGCGGGAGCGGCTGGCGGCGGACGGGATCGAGGCGTATCCGAAGACGTCCGGGGCGAAGGGGCTGCATGTGCTGGCGGCGGTGCGGGGGGCGTCGTCCGAACGGGTCACGGAGTATGCGAAGCGGCTGGCCGTGGAGGCGGAGCGGGAGTTGCCGCGGCTGGTCGTGCATCGGATGACGCGCAGTCTGCGGGCGGGGAAGGTGTTCGTGGACTGGAGTCAGAACGCGGCGCGTAAGACGACGGCTACGCCGTACACGTTGCGGGCCCGGGCCGAGCCGGCTGTGTCCGCGCCGGTTACGTGGGGGGAGGTCGAGGGGTGTCGGGGGGCGGAGGCGGGGGCGTTCGTGTTTCTTGCGTCGGATGTTGCTGCTCGGGTGCGGGATTTCGGTGATCTGTTGGCGCCTGTGCTTGATGGGGGGCGGGCGGGGGTGGTGCCTGCCTTGGCGTGAGCTCGGGTTTGGGTTCGGGTTGGGCTCCCGTCTCTGGGGGCTCCCGTCTCTGGGGGCTCCCGTCTCTGGGCCCCCGCCCCCAGGCCCCCGCTTCGGCGCCTAAAGGGCAAGGCCGTGAAGTTACGGCTTCGGAGGCGCTGACAAGTACGCGCTGATCTGCGGTGACTCAGGACGTGAGAAGCGGAGCCCCGGTAGAACTGGCAGTCGACCAAGACAGCCGTTCACAGCACCGGAGGCTCCGCTGTCCGATCAGTGTGTCATCACGCGTGAAATCACGGTAGCCAAGGGCTTGTTCGCCCCCGGGCACCTGGGGGAACTCACCCGGATCGTCCCGTTCGATATGGTCGATGCGGCCCTCACCGAGACCGGCGCCGTCCAGCAGCGAATGCGGAAGATCCCCGCCCGGGTGGTGGTCTACCTGCTGCTGGCCGCCGCCCTGTTCGAGGACTGCGGCTACCTGGCCGTCTGGCGCAAACTCACCGCCGGTCTGGAGGCGATACCGGTCGCGAGGATCACCGGCACGGCGCTCTGGGGCGCCCGGGCCCGTCTCGGTGTCCGCCCCATGCGGGCCCTGTTCGACCTGTTGCGCGGGCCGGCCACGGCGATCCGTACCGTCGGCGCCCGTTTCAAGGGGCTGCTGACCGTCGCGATCGACGGCACCTACCTCGACGTCCCCGACAGCCCGCCGCACCGGGCCCGTCTGGGCAAGAGCACCAACCAGTACGCGACCTCCGGCTACCCGCAGATCTGCCTGACCGCGCTGGTGGCCTGCGGCACCCGCGCGGTCCTGGACGCCGCCTTCGGCTCCCGGTCCAGCGGCGAGACCGTCTACGGCAAGCGGCTGATGCGCTCGCTGCACGACGGCATGATCGTGTTACTGGACCGGGGCTTCTCCGGCAATACGTTCCTGGCCGCCGTCGCCGCCACCGAGGCCGCCTTCCTCGCCCGCGTCTCGGCCGCCCGCAGACCGCCGGTCCTGGCCCGCTTCGACGACGGCTCCCACCTCTCCCGCTTCGGCGGCATCGAGGTCCGCATCATCGAGTGCGAGATCACCATCACCACCAGCCAGGGCCGCCGGACCGGCCTCTACCGACTGGCCACCAACCTCCTCGACCACCACCGATACCCCGCATCCGACCTGGTCAGCCTGTATCACGAGCGGTGGGAAGTGGAGATGTGTCAACCACAGTGCACTCATATATGCGGGTTGGCGGCGTGAACCTGGTTGTCTCGCTCTGCTTCGGGTGGGTCGGTCCAGCGTAGGCGGGTGTAGTAGCCGTGGGGGCGGTTGCGTCGTTCGCGGAGTTCGGCGAGATCGTCGGGGTCGGCTTTGATGATCCACCGCCTGGGCGGTTCGGCTTGTCGGCGTGAGGTGACCCAGTCGCGTTGAATCCAGGTGTAGAGAGTGATGGCGGGCATGTCCAGGGCGCGGGCGAGGTCCGCGAGCCACCATTCGTGTTCGCCGGGGGCGTCAGGACTGGTGGGGGCCTGGTCCGGTTGTGGGGTGGTGGTGTGGCAGCCGAGGCGTCGCAGCAGGTTGCCGATGCCGGCCGGGCCGAAGTGCTCGTTGCGTTTGGGAGGGCGGAAGCCCTCGGCGTCGACCTGGCGGGCGATCTGCGTGGGAGTCCTGCCGGCCGCGTGCAGGGCCCTCAGCCGCTCGACCAGCTGGGGGTAGTAGCTGAGCTGGTCCAGTCGGGCGACCGGGCGCACGGATTCGCCGCTGCTGGTGCGGCCGCCGGCCCAGGTGATGGTGACCGTGACGCGTTCGCTGGTGCCCAGCACGGTGAGCGTGATGTCCTCGACGAGCGCGCGGACGATCTGTTTGCGGTCCTTGTCCGTCGTGGTGGGAGCCGTCCACAAGCCCGGGATGTCCTGGGCGAGGGTGGCAATGGTGTGGCGCTCGGCATCGGTGAGGATGCGCGGGCGGGCGGCGAGGACGCGGTCGTGCTCCTCGGTCAAATGCTGCTGATCGGCCAGGGCCTGTTCCCAGTCCTTCTCCAACTGCCGTACCACCAGGCGGTTCTCCGGTTCGGCCAGGCGGTAGCAGCGGCGGGCCCGGTCCACGGTGATCGCGGCGCGTTCCAGGCGCTGGGCCCAGATCTGTTCCAGGGCGGCCCGGTCGGCCTGCACCTGCTCGGCCGCCCGCAGCGAGACCTCTATCGCGGCCGGCGCCAGGGCCTGGAGCACGGCGGCGGTCACGAAAGCGTCGATGCAGGCCCCGGACAGGGACTGGCAGGGTGCGGCGGCGCCGTAGTCGCCGGCCAGGCGCGCGCAGCGGTACTCGGGCACCGTTCCCCTCTCGCGCACGTGGTAGCCCACCGCCATCCTGCGTCCGCACAGACCGCACCGGGCCAGGCCCGACAGCAGCGCGGAGCCGGCCCGGGGCGAGCCGCGGGCGTCGGAGCGCGAGGCATTGGCGGCCAACTGGGCCAGGTTGGCCCGGTAGTGGTCCTCGGTGATGTAGGCGGGCAGGATCCCGGGGATGAAAACCAGCCAGTCGTCCTCGGCCCGCACCACCCGTCCGGTGCTCGGCCTGCCCGGCTGCTGGCGGCGGGCCTCGACCCGCCGCCGCCCGTAAGCGTAGATTCCCGCGTAGACGGGGCTGTGCAGCATGCACTGCAACGTCATCCGGTTCGGGCGGCGCCACTCCAGCTCGCCCTTGTCCGGACCGCCCCGCAGCCGGACCCCCAGCTCGACGCCGTGGTCGACCAGCCAGCGCAGCACCGCGTGCAAGGTGGTGAGCTCGGCGAACTTGGCGAAGACCAGCCGCACCACCGTCTGGACCTGCTCGTCCGGGTCGAGCACGGCCTCGCCCGAGGGACGGCGCAGGTAGCCGATCGGCAGCGGCACGGCCAGCTCGCCGCGGCGGGCCTTGTTCAACCGCCCGGCCTGCATCCGCTGCTTGATCAGGTGGAGTTCCGCCTCCGCCAGCGTCCCCTTGAGACCCAGCAGCAACCTGTCGTTGTACTCGCCGGGGTCGTAGACGCCATCGGTGTCGGCCAGCAACGCCCCGGAGATCGCGCACAACTCCATGAGCTGGTACCAGTCCCGGCCCGCGCGGGCCAGCCGCGACATCTCGATGCCCAGCACCAGGCCGACGTGGTCCATCCCGATCTCGGTGACCAGCCGCTGGAACCCGGTGCGGGCCACCGCGCTGGAACCGGACTTGCCCAGGTCCTCATCGATGACCATGACCCGATCGGCCGACCAGCCCAGCGCGACCGCCCGGTCCACCAGGGCGTACTGCAGCCGGGTCGACTCCTGATGGTCCAGAACCTGCTGCCGGGAGGACTGCCGAATGTAGATCACCGCGAGTCTGGCGATCGCCCGGTCCGTCACCTTGCTCCGCGAGACCTGCTCCCACGGCATCAACGCCGTCATGACAGCACCGCCTCACCGCTCGCGCCAGTCGCCGGCGGGATCGCGGCCAGCCTCCGGGCCGCCAGCACCACCAGCCACCGCACCGCCACCTGGCGATTCACCTGCGGCAGCAGCGTCCACGTCTCCTCGCCCGGCACCTGCCGGGCCTGGCTCTGGGGCAGCCGCCCCCTGCGTCGTCCACGACGACTCGCCTTCCATCCCACGAACTCGGGCCCGCAGCCGTTCGACCAGCTCGACCAGCCGCAACAGACCCTCACGTGCGATTATCGGCGCTTCACCCTCCTGATGGCTATTCATAAGTGCAGTGTGCTTGGGTGATTGAATCCGCCTACTTCGCGATCAAGAAAACGATGCTGGGCCGCCGGGTCCTGCGCTCCAAGACCTGGGCCGGCATCACCCAGGAGGTCTACGCCCTGCTGAGCGCTTACCAGGTCCTGCGGATCGCGATCGCCGACGCCACCGGGACCACACCCGCAGCCGACCCGGACAGAGCCAGCTTCAGCGTCGCGCTCCGATGCGCCCGCGACCAGATCATCCAGGCCGCGGGCATCATCGCCGACACCGTGATCGACCTCGTCGGAACGATCGGACGGGCCGTCCTGGACCAGCTCATGCCCGCCCGCCGCCTCCGCATCAGCCCCCGCGCAGTGAAACGACCTCTGTCCCGATACGCACACAAAAGCCTCAAGGTCGACCGACGCACCTACAAAGCCACCCTCAGCATCAACATCTTGACGCCGACGATCAGCCCGTAACTTCACGGCCTTGGCCTAAAGGGCCTCGTCCTCAAACTCCCCCAGAGGGGGACCCCCAACGGGCTGAAGTGTCCGGGCCGCCTTTGAAACTTGCCGCCGGACGGGCTGACAAGCGTCCTCACACCCTCGTCCACGTCCCCCGGTCCCTCGCCATCGCGTGGAGGGCCTCCACGTCTGCCGGTTTGAGGACTCCGCCCAGGTGGGTCAGGTCGGTGAGGGTGGTGTCGATGAGGACCTGGAGTTCGCGTGGAGGGAGGGGGACGGAGACGTCCGTGGGGGCTACGAGGACCAGTACCGGGTGGACCTCGGCTGTCAGGGCGTAGGACGCCCGGTCGGCGTCTGCTCGGATGCGGCGGAGGAGGGGCTCCGGGGGGCGGCGGCCCACGGTGACCATGGGGTCGGCGATGCGGACCCGTTGTTTGCGGGTGTACAGGGTGTGGATCGCGAACAGGCCTGCCGGGCCGATCGTCAGGTGGTGGACGCGGTCGCCGCCGGGGAGAGGCAGGGAGTGCAGGGTGCGCCAGCCGGCGCCGTCGAGGTGGTCCAGGGCCGCGCCGACCGTCTGCTCGGCCGCCAGGGCGTGGCGGCGCGGGTCGGTGCGGAGGCGGTGGGCGGGGCCCGGGTCGCGGTCCAGGGCGACCAAGAGGGCCTCGCCGGGGCGGTTGGGGGCCAGGTCGTCGTCCGGGTGGAGGGTGAGGCGGGCCAGTTCCGCGGGGGTCGGCACCGGGGGCGGGCCGACCGTGACGGGGCCGGTCAGGAAGGGGGCGAGGGCTTCGAGGACGTCCTCTCTGCGGGCCTCGCCGAGCAGGTTGACGCGGCCCGTCTCACGGTCGTACCAGGCGATGTTCCTGCCGTCCGTGAGACAGACGTAGAGCCGCTCCTGGCCATGCCGCCAGGTCGGTATGACGCGCAGTCCGGTCATGCACCATCACCCCACGACCATGGGAACAGGCGGGGTGCTCCGGGGGCAAGAAGGCGGTTACGGCGGTTACCCTCCAAGGGAGTTGGGCAAGCACTGGGCAGCGCGTTTGGGGAGGCGCCGTTGCGGACTCGCGGGAAGCAACCCGACGTACCGGTTCCGGACCGTCCGTGGAGCGAGATCGTGCCCGGCCTGTGGATGGGCGGGCACCAGTTCCGGGGGCCCTCCGGGGAGCAGGAACTCGCCGTGGTGCGGGGCGAGTTCGATCTCGTCCAGACGCTGACCCGGGCCCGGCAGGGGTACGGGCCCGATCCCGGTGTACGGCACCAGGTGTGGCCGATTCCGGACGGGCCGCTGGACGGCACCCAGCTCGCCGGGGTGATCCGGCTGGCGCAGGCCGCGGGCGACGCGATGGACGAGGGGCGTACGGTCCTCGTCCGCTGTTACAGCGGCTACAACCGGTCCGGGCTGGTCGTCGCCCACACACTGGTGCACCGGGGGCACTCGGTCGAGGACGCGATCCGGCTGATACGGTCACGGCGCTCGCCGTGGGCCCTGCACAACGAGTTGTTCGTGGAGTACCTGCGGGCGGGGCTGCCGACCGCCAGACTTCTGGAGGAACTGGCCGAGTAATCGTTTCACCTCTCCGCGATCACTCCGCCATCGGCTCGACGCTCCGCAGTCGGCTCAGCGCTCCGCAGTCGGCTCGACGTCGCGTCGTCGGCTCGGCGTTCCGCCGTCGGCTTGGCGTTCCGCCGTCGGCTTGGCGTTCCGCCGTCGGCTTGGCGTTCCGCCGTCGGCTCGGCGCCCGGGTTCAGCGGTGCACAAAACCGACTTTCCTATGAATAATGCGCATACCGTGTAGATCAAGAGGAGTCGCGAGAGTCCCGTGCACCGCAGCCGTCCCATCCGCCTCGTTCGCGCCATCCGCCTCGGCCGTCACGCCCGTCCTGCCCGTCCCGCGTTCGTCGCCGCCGTCGTCGGTGCCGTCGTTCTGCTGGCCCCGGTCGTCGCGGGCTGCGGTGACGCCGGTGAGTTGCAGGGCGCCGGTTCGACGCCTACCGCGATCAGCCCGGACAAGCTCTGGCCGGAGCTGACCCCCGCCGCCAGTCCGGCCTTCGACATCGGCGAGGTGGACACCGAGGTGGTGAAGGGCGTCACCGTGCCCGGTGGCGACATCCGTACGGTGGACCCGGTCGCGGTCGTCCGCGCGGAGATCGCGGCGAATCCGGGCGACTACAGCGCGGGGACGTACGACGAGACGGCCCGCCGGATGGCCGACTGCGGGAAGGGGAAAGGTGGAGTCCAAGGGCGTCGGTGTCCCGTACTCAAGGCCTACTACCGCGACCTCACCGGCGACGGCCACGACGACATGACCCTCGGCTTCCGGCAACTGCCCGGCAACCTGACCGCCGTCCGCGTCTACACCGTCCGCAAGGACCGGCTCGTGCAGATCATGGGCTACGAGGACGCCGTGAGCGCGGTCGAACTGGCCGGGCGGTCCGTGATCATCCGGGCCCCTTCTGAGGTCGCCGGCTACGAGTACCGCCTGCAGTGGACCTGGGACCAGCAGCAGCGGGCGATGCTGCTCACCAACGACGAGATGCTGCGCATCGGTGGCGGCGCCGGTGACCGGAAGCACTCCCCTCGCCCCTCCACCTCACCCACACCCACACCGTCCCCCTCTGCGTCCCCCTCTGCGTCCCCCTCTGCGTCCCCCTCTGCGAGTCGCCGATGAGGCTTGCGCTTCCCTCGTGGGCCGGGCCGCTCGCCGTGAAGGCCGCCGCCTTCATCACCGTGATGTGCTGTGCGCTGGCCGCCCTGCTCGGCATCCTGGTGCACGTGTCGGTGACGAACCAGACCGTCGGCCAGTCCCGCGATCTCGCGCTGTCCCGGCTGAAGGAGGCGACGACGGCGTTCGAGGCCGGGGACAGCCTCGGGTGGGGTGCGAGCCTCGACCCGCCGGGGCTGCCCGCGTCGCTGCGGACGCTGGCGGTGTCCGGGGAGCGCGGCACGATCGTCGCCGACTACCGGGGGCGCCCCACGATGTGGGCGGCGGGGCCCGCCGACGGTGAGCGGGCTCTCGCGGTCGCCGTCGACTACTCGCAGAGCGCCCACACCATCGAGGCGCTCGACACCGCGATCCTGTGGTCGTCGATGCTGGCGATCGGGGCGACGCTGCTGGTCGGCGCCGTCGCGGTGACCCGGGTGACCCGGCGGCTGCACACCACCGCGCAGGTGGCCCGGCGGATCACGGCCGGCGACCTGGACGCCCGCGTGGACGACCCCCGCGCGAAGGAACCGGGCCGGCCGCAGGACGAGGTGGGCGCCGTCGCCGTCGCGCTGGACTCGATGGCGTCCTCGCTGCAGGGCAAGCTGCTGAGCGAGCAGCGCTTCACCGCCGACGTGGCGCACGAGCTGCGCACCCCGCTGACCGGGCTGCACGCGGCGGCCGAACTGCTGCCGCCGGGGCGGCCGACGGAGCTGGTGCGCGACCGGGTGGCGGCGCTGCGCACGCTGACCGAGGACCTGCTCGAGATCTCCCGGCTGGACACCGGGCGGGAGCGGCTGGAGCTGGACGCCGAGGAGCTGGGCGCGCTGGCGATGCGGGTGGTGCGGGTGGCGGAGGCGGCCGACGCCTCCGGGGCACCGGCGGCCACCTCCGCCGCCCCCGTGAGCGGCGTCGGGGCCTCCACGAGCGCCCCGGGGACCTCGGCGAGCGGCGGCGAGGGCACGGCCGCCACGGCTGTCACGGTCGTCATCGTCCGGGACGTGCGCGTGGAGACCGACCGGCGGCGCCTCGAACGGGTGCTGGGGAACCTGCTCGCCAACGCGCACCGGCACGGGCGGGCCCCGGTGACGCTGACGGTGGACGGGGCCGTGGTCACCGTTCGGGACCACGGGGACGGCTATCCGGAGTACCTCGTCACGCACGGGCCGCAGCGGTTCCGTACCGAGGGCGGGGCGAAGGGGCACGGGCTCGGGCTGACCATCGCGGCCGGCCAGGCGGAGGTGATGGGTGCGCGGCTGACGTTCGCCAACGCGCCGGACGGCGGTGCGGTGGCCACGCTGACGCTTCCTCAGACGCCGCCCACCGGGGCCGGCCTCCCCGATGGCGCAGTGTGACGGGCGACACGCGCTAACCGCTCCTAATGTGGCGATTAGTCAGCTTCACCCTCTTCGTGCTTCATGGAGGTATCGCCATGTCCGTGCGCTCCGCCCTCACCCGTCTCGCCATAGTCACCGCAGCAGGCGCGCTCGCCGCCACCGCGACCGTCACCCCGGCCCTCGCCGACGAATGGGACCCCGACGGCAACGGCTTCAACGCCCAGCGCGACGACCAGGACGACTGGCAGAACCAGGGGGGCGGGGGCGGCCAGAACAACGGCCAGGGCAATGGCCAGACCAGTGGTCAGAACAACTGGCAGGGCAATGGCCAGGGGGGCAACGGCCAGGGCAACGGGCAGGCCAACGGGCAGGCCAACGGCCAGGGCAATGGGCAAGGCAATGGCCAGGGCAACGGCCAGGGCAACGGGCAAGGCAATGGGCAAGGCAATGGGCAAGGCAATGGCCAGGCCAACGGCCAGGCCAACGGCCAGGGCAACGGCCAGGGCAACGGCCAGGGCAACGGCCAGGGCAATGGCCAGAGCAATGGGCAGACCAATGGCCAAGGCAATGGCCAAGGCAACGGGCAAGGCAACGGGCAAGGCAACGGGCAAGGCAACGGGCAAGGCAACGGCCAGAACAACGGCCAGACCAGTGGTCAGAGCAACGGTCAAAATAACGGTCAGAACAACGGCCAGAACAACGACTGGCAGAACGGCAACGGCAGCGACTGGCAGTCGGGCAGTGACGGCAGCGACTGGCAGTCCGGCGGCAGTGGCGACTGGCAGAACGGCAACGACGACGACTCCCGCCGCTCCCGCGGGCGCGTCACCGCGAACGAGCTGCTCCTGCGCAGCAGGCCGGACCGCGGCGGCCAGGTGATCCGGGTCGCCCGGCGCGGCGAGATCGTCTCGATCTTCTGCAGGACCACCGGCGAGAACATCCAGGGCAACTCCCAGTGGTACCTCCTCACGGACGGCACCTGGGCCTGGGGCGCGGCACGCTACATCGACACCATCGGGACGACCCCGCGCTGGTGCTGACCCGGCACCTCCCCACCCCACACCGACACGGCACCGACTCGAAAAGCGTCCAAGGCTCACAAGGAGCCCCATTTGGGTAAGTTCCGGGCATGACGAAAGTCGGAGTCGGAGCGGGAACCGGAGCGGGCGCCACCCTCGTGACGGCGGCCGACGCGCCCGCCCCCGCGGTACGCCTCCCCCGGCGCCGTGGCGTCGAACTCGCCCTCATCGTCCTGGCCGTCCTGCTCTGCGTGTACGGCTACTGCGCGGTCGGCCTCGCGAAGCACGGCACCGTCCCGCCCGGCGCCGCCGGTTACGGCGCCGGGCTCGGTGTGCTCGCGCTGCTGGCGCATCTCGCGGTGCGGCTGCGCGCCCCCTGCGCCGACCCGCTCCTCCTGCCGATCGCCGTGCTGCTCAACGGGATCGGCCTGGTGCTGATCTACCGGCTCGACCTGGAGACCCCGGGCGACCGGGCGGCGCCCACCCAACTGGTGTGGTCCACGCTCGGGGTGGCCCTGTTCATCGTCGTCGTGGCCGCACTGCGCGACCATCGCGTGCTCCAGCGGTACGCGTACGTCTGCGTGGTCGCCGCGCTCGCCCTCCTCGCCCTGCCGATCCTGTTCCCGGCCGTGAACGGCGCCCGTATCTGGATCCGGATCGCCGGGTTCTCCATCCAGCCGGGCGAGTTCGCGAAGGTGCTGCTGGCAGTGTTCTTCGCCGCGTACCTGGCGGCCAACCGCACGGCGCTGGCGTACGCGGGCCGGAAGATCTGGCGGCTGCGGCGGCTGCAACTGCCCACCGGGCGCGTCCTCGGGCCGATCGTCGCGATCTGGCTGCTGAGCGTCGGCGTGCTGGTCCTGGAGCGGGACCTCGGCACGTCCCTGCTCTTCTTCGGCCTGTTCGTGGTCATGCTCTACGTCGCCACCGGCCGCACCGGCTGGATCGCCGTCGGCCTGCTGCTGGCCTCGCTCGGCGCGGTCGCCGTCGGCAGGCTGGAGCCGCACGTGCACAGCAGGGTCGAGGACTGGCTGCACCCGTTCGCGTCCATCGAGGCCGGTCAGGGAGCCAACCAGCTCGCGCAGTCGCTGTTCTCGTTCGCGGCCGGCGGGGTGCTCGGCACCGGGCTCGGGCTCGGCCACTCCGTCCTCATCGGCTTCGCCGCCAAGTCGGACTTCATCCTGGCGACGGCCGGCGAGGAACTGGGCCTGGCGGGGCTGTCGGCGCTCTTCCTCCTCTACGGCCTGCTGGTGGAGCGCGGCTACCGGGCCGGGCTGTCCCTGCGCGACCCGTTCGGCCGGCTGCTGGCGACCGGCCTCGCCTCGATCGTGGGGCTCCAGGTGTTCGTGATCGCGGGCGGGGTGACCGGCCTGATCCCGCTGACCGGCATGGCGATGCCGTTCCTGGCGCAGGGCGGCTCGTCGGTCGTCACCAACTGGGCGATCGTGGCGCTGCTGATCCGGGTGAGCGACTCGGCGCGACGCCCGCACCCGGAACCGTCCGACCACAACCATGACCACCATGACAACGACGACGACTTGGGGAGGCCCGGGTGACCCGGTACATCCGGCGCGCCGCCGTCTTCTGCGCCCTGCTGCTGGTGGCGCTCCTGGTCAACGCGGCGCGCGTCCAGGTCGTCCGGTCCGATGTCTACGACGACAACCCGGCCAACCGGCGTGCGTCCATCGCCCGTTACGCCCAGCCGCGCGGCGACATCCTGGTCGGCGGCGCCCCCGTCACCGGCTCCCGGGACACCGGGGAGCAGTTGCGCTATGAACGCACGTACCGCGACGGGCCGTTGTACGCGCCGGTGACCGGCTTCGCCTCGCAGATGTACGGGACGACGCTGCTGGAGCACACCGGGGACGACGTCCTGTCCGGGGCGGATCCGCTGCTCTCGCCGTTCCCGCTGTGGAACGACGTCACGCACGGCCGGCCCGCCGGCGGCGACGTGGTGACGACGCTGAACCGCCGCGCCCAACGGGCCGCCTACGAGGGGCTGGACGGGCGCAAGGGCGCGGTGGCGGCGGTGGAGCCGGCGACGGGGCGGGTGCTGGCGCTGGTGTCGAGTCCGTCGTACGACCCGGCCGTGCTGTCCGGGAACGACGCCGGGGCCGAGCGGGCCTGGGCGCGGCTCAACGGTGACCCGGACCGGCCGATGCTGAACCGGGCGGTGCGGCAGACGTATCCGCCGGGGTCGACGTTCAAGGTGGTCACCGCGGCGGCGGCGCTGGACGCGGGCGTGATCGACGACCTCGACGCGGCGACCTACTCCCCCGCCCCCTACCGGCTGCCCGGGACGACGACGGCCTTGACGAACGAGGGCGACGGCTGCGCGGACGCGCCGCTGCGGGACGCCTTCGAGTGGTCGTGCAACACGGTGTTCGCGAAGCTCGGCGTGGACACGGGGCTGGCCCGGATGACGCGGACGGCGCAGGCGTTCGGCTTCAACGACGTGGCCGTGCGGATCCCGTTCGCCGTCGCGCCGAGCACCTTCGACACCTCGCTGGACAAGGCGCAGTTGGCGCTGTCGTCGATCGGCCAGTACAACACGCGGGCGACCCCGCTCCAGATGGCGATGGTGGCGGCGGCGGTGGCCGACGGGGGGCGGGTGCGCACGCCGTACCTGGTGGAGCGGACGACACGGAAGGGCGGGGCGACGGTGGCCACGGCCGGTTCGCGCCCGACCCGGCAGGCGATGCAGCCCTCGACGGCGCGGCGGCTGCGGGAGCTGATGGAGGACGTGGTGCGGGAGGGCACCGGCACGAACGCGGCGATCCCCGGCGCGGTCGTCGGCGGCAAGACCGGCACCGCCCAGCACGGCATCGGCAACGCCGGGATCCCGTACGCCTGGTTCGTCTCCTGGGCACAGGGCGAACGGGACATGGAGCCGAAGGTCGCGGTCGCGGTGGTGGTCGAGGACGGGTCGGCGCACCGGGGCGAGATCACCGGCGGCGGGATGGCTGCGCCGATCGCGCGGGCGGTGATGGAGGCGGTGCTCGATTCGTGAGGATTGCTCCCATGCGGCGGAGTCTGCCCGGCACAGTCAGCGTACCCAGCGGGATATGCCGATTCGCCCCTCTGCCGAGTGATCACGGACAGCGGTGTCGACGCGCAGGGGATTGACGAGCTTGCTGACAGGCAGTCTCATAAGAGCCATGACGACGACTCCGACGAGCCCCACGGACGGCGACGCGCTGGGAGGGCTGCGGGACGCGCTGGGTCTGCTCAAGGACCGGGAGCAGGTGGCCGAGCGGCTGCTCGCGGCCTCCGCCCGGCACTCCTTCGACCCGGACGAGGAGCTGGACTGGGACGCCCCCTTCGAGGACGGCAAGTGGTTCTGGCCGCCGGAGCTGGTGTCGCTGTACGGCACGCCGATGTGGCGGCGGATGAGCGAGGAGCAGCGGATCCTGCTGTCGCGGCACGAGGCCGCCGCGCTCGCCTCGCTCGGGATCTGGTTCGAGATCATCCTCATGCAGTTGCTCGTCCGGCACATCTACGACAAGGCGGCGACGAGCGCGCACGTGCGGTACGCGCTGACCGAGATCGAGGACGAGTGCCGGCACTCGAAGATGTTCGCCCGGCTGATATCGGCCGGCGACACCCCCTGGTACCCGGTGAGCCGCGCCCACCGGAACCTGGGGCGGCTGTTCAAGACGATCTCCACGACCCCCGGTTCCTTCACCGCGACCCTGCTCGGCGAGGAGGTCCTCGACTGGATGCAGCGGCTGACCTTTCCGGACGACCGGGTCCAGCCGCTGGTCAGGGGCGTCACCCGGATCCACGTCGTGGAGGAGGCCCGGCACGTGCGCTACGCCCGCGAGGAGTTGCGCCGCCAGATGGTCACCGCGCCGAGGTGGTCCCAGGAGTTCACGAGGGTCACGTCGGGTGAGTTCGCGCGGATGTTCTCCGTGGCCTTCGTGAATCCGGACGTCTACCCGAACGTGGGCCTGGACAGGCGCGAGGCCATGGCACAGGTGCGGGCCAGCGGACACCGGCGGGAGGTCATGCAGACGGGGGCCAGGCGCCTGACCGACTTCCTGGACGAAATCGGCGTGCTGCGCGGGGTCGGCCGACGGCTGTGGAGGTCGTCGGGGCTGCTCGCCTGACCGGCCCCGGCGGCGGATGCGGGCCCCTGTCCGGGCACGGGGCGGAGGACGGTCCGGGGATGGGGCCGGGCGCGGCTCCAGGCACGCGGCCAGGCACGGGCATGCGGCCAGGCACGGGCTCGGGGCGGCGATTACGCTGCATCGTATGACCCCCGCCGCCCCCGCCTACCGGCGCCTCAGCGTGGAGGAGCGTCGTCGTCAGTTGCTCGACGCCGCGCTGTCGCTCTTCGCCCACCGCGCCCCCGAGGACGTCTCGCTGGACGACGTGGCGGAGGCCGCCGGGGTGTCCCGGCCGCTCGTCTACCGGTACTTCCCGGGCGGCAAGCAGCAGCTCTACGAGGCCGCCCTGCGCTCCGCCGCCGAGGAGCTGCGGCACTGCTTCGACGAGCCGCACGGCGGCCCCCTCCTCCCCCGCCTCGCCCGCGCCCTGGACCGCTACCTCACCTTCGTCGGCCGCCACGACGCCGGCTTCAGCGCCCTGCTCCAGGGCGGCAGCGTCGTCGAGACGTCCCGTACGACCGCCATCGTGGACGGCGTCCGGCGAGCCGCCGCCGAGCACATCTACAGCCATCTGGGGGTCGCCGATCCCGGGCCGCGGCTCCGGATGACCGTACGGATGTGGATCACGGCGGTCGAGGCGGCCTCCCTCATCTGGCTCGACGAGGACCGGCGGCCGCCCGCCGACGAGCTGCGGGACTGGCTGGTGGAGCAGTTCGTGGCCGTGCTCGCGGTGACCGCGCGACGGGATCCGCAGACCGCCGAACTGGTCCGGGGTGCGCTCGGCGCGCAGACCTGATCGACACTGGTGGCGTGAAGAGCGAAGACACCCCCTTCGAGGGCGGGCCCATGGACGGCCGCGTCCTGCCCGTGCTGCTGGGCCCGACCGGGCACCCGCCGAAGACGTACCGCATCCCCGTCCCCGACGCGGCCGGCGGACCGCCCACCGTCCTGGTCTACCGGCGTGTGACCCGCGGCCACAGCAGGAAGCTCGGACTGCCCCAGGGCTGGAAGTACGCGTTCGATCCCGAGGGGAAGAAGAGCGGCCGACCACGCTGGCCCTGGTCCAGGCCCGACGCCACGCCGGGCGGACGGCGGGACGACGCCGACGAGTGACCCCGTTGGGCCGAACCGCGCACCCGGCGCGCGGACCGCGCGCGCACGCCTGATGCTCGCCCTGCGGGATGGAGGGGCCACCCCGCAGCGGAGGTGATGGCGTGTCAGGAAGACTGCTGCGTCTGGCTTGTACGGTCTCCACGGCGGCGCTCGCCGCCCAGGCCGTCCTGGCCCCCGGGCTCGCCACGGCCGCACCGGAGCCCTCGCCGGCTCCCGGCGGCCGGACGGTGGCCACGGCGACGGAGACCCCGGAGGCGGACGAGCCCTCAGCCGACGAGTCATCGGCGGGCGAACCGTCGACGGACGAACCGTCGGCGGAAGCGGCCGCGGACACCGGTGAGCGGACCGTGGCCGAGTCGCTGACGGAGCTTCAGCGGCTGTACCGGGAGGCCGAACAGGCCACCGAGGCCTACAACGCCACGGAGGAGCGGCTCAAGCTGCGGCGGGCCGAGGCCGTGCGGCTGGGCGCCGAGCTGGCGAAGGCCCGGCTCTCCCTGCACGACAGCCGGGGCGCGGCCGGCCGGCTGGCCCGCCAGCAGTACCAGGGCAGCACCGGCATCTCCCCCTACGTACGGCTGCTGCTCGCCCGCGATCCGCAGCACGCGCTCGACCAGGGGCATGTGATCGGCCGGCTGGCGCGCGAGCGGGCCGACACGGTCGGGCGGCTGGTCAGCGGCGAACGCAGGGCCGACGCTCTGGCGCGCAAGGCCCGCGCCGCCCTCGACGCCCAACTCACCCTCGCTGCCCGCAAGAAGAAGGAGCGCGACGACGTACGCCGGCGCCTGGACGACGTCGAGGAGCTGCTCGCCTCCCTCACCGCCGAACAGCTCACCGCCGTCGCCGAGTTGGAGAAGGCCGGAGTCGCGCGGGCGCAGCAGAAGCTTGTCGTGTCCGGCGCGCTCGGTCCGCCCGGCGAGGACCGCGAACCGTCCGAGGAGGGCGCGAAGGCCGTGCGGTACGCCGTACGGCAGATCGGCAAGCCGTACGAGTGGGGCGCGGAGGGCCCGAAGTCGTACGACTGCTCGGGGCTGACGTCCGAGGCCTGGGGGCGCGCCGGGACGGCGATCCCCCGGACCAGCGAGGAGCAGTGGGCGCGGCTGCCGAGGATCCAGCTGACGGAGCTGCGCCCCGGCGACCTGGTGGTCTACTTCCCCGAGGCCGGCCATGTGGCGATGTACCTGGGCGGGGGCAGGGTGGTGCAGGCGCCGAGAACCGGCGAGAAGGTGAAGGTCTCGCCGCTCGCGTCCAACCCGGTGCTCGGCGCCGTACGTCCGGATGCGCCGCCCGCGCGGGCCGCCGTTCAGGCGCCCGCGACCGAGGCCAGATAGGCCGCCGTCTTCTCCGGGTCGTAGAAGAAGTTCTCGAAGTCGGCCGGGTCGTTGAACGCGTTGGCGAAACGATCAGCCGCGGGCGGCAACTGCCCTGCCGCGCCCAGCAGGTTGATGATGTGCTCAGGCGGCGGGGCCAGCATCGCGTTGGTCCACTTGGTGACGTGCCGGGCCGTCTCCCAGTACCGGTCGAAGGTGGCGCGCATCCACGCCTCGTCGAACTCCTTCTCCCCCTGCTCGAGGATCGACGCGAGATACGCGGCGGCGCACTTGGCCGCCGAGTTGGAGCCCTGACCGGTGATCGGGTCGTTGGCGACGACGACGTCGGCGACGCCGAGCACCAGGCCGCCGCCGGGGAGACGGCCGATCGGGTTGCGGACGGTGGGCGTGTAGCGGCCGGCCAACGTGCCGCCGGCGTCGGTGAGTTCGACCCTGGTGGCCCGCGCGTACTCCCAGGGCAGGAACTTCTCCATGAGCTCCAGGGTCAGGGAGAGGTGTTCCGCCGGGTCCTTGACGCCGTTGAAGACGTCCAGCGGGCCGCCGGGTATGCCCTCCCAGAAGAGGATGTCGGCGCGGCCGGAGGTGGTGAGCGTCGGCATGACGAAGAGTTCGCCGACGCCGGGGACGAGGCCGCAGCGGACCGCTTCCAGCTCCGGGTGCTCCGGGCGCGGGCCCAGGCCGTGGACGTAGGAGACGGCGAGGGCGCGCTGCGGCTCGGTGTACGGGGAGCGCTCGGGGTCGCGGGCGAACATCGACACCAGCTCGCCCTTGCCGGCCGAGACGAGGACGAGGTCGTAGGCACGGGAGAAGTAGTCGAGGTCGGAGACGGCCGCGCCGTGGATGACGAGCTGCCCGCCGCGCTGGGCGAACGTCTCCATCCAGCCGGCCATCTTCACCCGCTGGTCGACGGACTGCGCGTACCCGTCGAGCCGGCCCACCCAGTCGATCGCGCGCTGCGTCGGGCCCGGGTCGTGCGAGCCGGGGGCCGCGACCGAGACGCCGAGGCCCTGGATCTTCGGGGCCTGCTGCTCCCAGAAGTTCAGCTGGAGGTCGCGCTCGTACTGGAGGGCGGTGTCGAACATGCACTGCGTCGACATGACCCGGCCGGACCGGATCTCGTCCGCCGTCCGGTTCGACATCAGGGTGACCTCGTACCCGTGCGACTGGAGGCCGAGGGCGAGCTGGAGACCGGACTGGCCGGCTCCGACGACGAGTATCTTCCGCATGCGGGGGACTCCTTGGCGGGCCTCGAGGGCTTCGCGGGCCTTGAGGCCTTACTCGGGGGTTTCGTCTAGCGCGTGGCCCACCAGGGCCAGGAGGGTCTCGATCACCGAGATCCGGCGCCGCGCATCCATGATCATGACAGGTATGTGCGCGGGGATGGTCAGTGCTTCCCGCACGTCCGCCGGCTCGAACAGCTCGCTTCCGTCGAAGTGGTTGACGGCGACGACGTACGGCAGTCCGCTGCTCTCGAAGTAGTCCAGCGCGGGGAAGCAGTCCTTCAGGCGGCGGGTGTCGGCCAGGACGACGGCGCCGATCGCACCGCGCACCAGGTCGTCCCACATGAACCAGAACCGCTGCTGGCCCGGCGTGCCGAACAGGTAGAGCACCAGGTCGTCGTCGAGCGTGAGGCGGCCGTAGTCCATGGCGACCGTGGTGGTGATCTTGTCCGGGGTGCCGGTGAGGTCGTCGGTCTCCTCGCTGGCCTCGGTCATCAGCGCCTCCGTCTGGAGGGGCTCGATCTCCGAGACGGTGCCGACGAGGGTGGTCTTGCCGACGCCGAAGCCGCCCGCCACCACGATCTTCGTGGCGATGGGGGCCCGGGTGCGGTCCGTCTGCCAGGGCCGCAGGGGCTCGTCGGGCCCGGGCTCGGCGAACGGGGAGACGCCAACGGAGGCGACGCCGACAGAGGAGGAGGCGGCGTCAGAGACGACGGAGTCCACTCAGCACCCTTTCCAGCAGAGCGCGGTCGGGACGGCCCGTACCGTGAGCGGTACCGGTGCCGTACACACGGATCTTTCCCTGGTCGGCGAGGTCGCTGAGGAGCACCCGGACCACGCCGAGCGGCATCTTCAGCAGCGCGGCGATCTCGGCCACCGTGCGCATCCGGCGGCACAGTTCGACGATGGCCCGCAGCTCCGGCATCACCGTGGACTTGAGGGAACCCTTCGTCAGTTCCCTGCGGTCCTCGGGGGCTTCGAGGGCCGCCACGAAGGTCTCCACCAGCAGGACGTGCCCGAAGCGGGTACGGCCGCCGGTGAGCGAGTACGGGCGCACCCGGGCGGGCTTGCGGTCGCCGCCGCGCACGGGAAGCTGCTGCTTGGCGCTCCCGTTCTCGTCGGCGTTGCCGGGCTCCGGGCTCGTGGGCTCCGTGCTCATCGGAGGCTCCCCGTCGTCCGGGGCTCCAGTGACTGGCGTAGCTCGCTGCGGAGTTCCGGGGTCAGGACGTGGCCGGCGCGGCCCACGAAGAGGGCCATGTGGTAGGCCACGACGCTCATGTCGCAGTCCGCGGAGCCGTGCACGCCGAGGAGCGAGCCGTCGCTGATCGACATGACGAAGAGGCTGCCCTCGTCCATCGCGACCATCGTGTGCTTGACCCCGCCGAAGTCGATGAGCTTCGCGGCGCCGATGGTGAGGCTGCCGATGCCGGAGACGATGGTGGCGAGGTCGGCGGAAGAACCGCGCGGGCCCGCGGGTTTCACCTCTCTGGCCTCGCGTGCCTCGTCGTTGCGGCCCGGGTCCGAGGAGAGCAGGAGCAGGCCGTCCGAGGACACGACGGCGACGGACTGGATGCCGGGCACTTCCTCCACGAGGTTGGTCAACAGCCAGTGCAGGTTACGGGCTTCCCTGCTCAGTCCGAAGGTACTGGGCGCGGTCAACTGCTTGCCTCCTCGACTGTGCCCCCCGTGTCATCTTCGGCGTGTGCGTGTGCTTCTTGAGCTTTTTGAGCTCCTTGGGGCGACGGAACCTTGTTCTGGCCCGTTCGTTCGGCGATTTCGGCTTCTACGTCGCGGTAGCCGGCCTCCGCCCCCCGGCGGAAGCCGCCCAGACGGCGGCGGAGGGCGTCCGCGTCGACGGAACCGGTCCGCTGGCGCGGGGTCTGCGCGGGGGCGGTGATCCTGGGGGTGCGCTTGGGGAGGCCCTTGTCCGTGAGGGGGTCGTCCGGGGTGCGTTCGTGTTCCGCCTCGGCTTCGCCGTCGGCGGATCCGTTCCCACCCGCACCACCCGCACCACTCGTACCACTCGTACCGCTTTCGTCGGCGGACGCGGGTTCGGGGGTGGTGTGCTCTTCCGCCGTCTCCCCTGCCGTCTCCCCCTGAGGAAGCGGCAGCAGCAACTCCATCGTCGTCTCGGCCGGAGATTCGGCCGGAGTTTCAGCCGGAGTTTCAGCCAGGGTCTCCGCGCGGCGTACCGCCTCTTCCGCCAGGGCGATCAAGGGGTCCGGCGGGGTCGAACGGCCGGGCAGGAGGTTGGAGTTGACCTCCGCGTCCGCGCCGGGGAGGGAGATGGTCTGGCTCGTCGAGGAGGACGGGGCCGTCGCCGGGATCGCGGCGGCCGGGGCCGCTGCCAGGAGCGGGGTCGGCAGGACGACGACCGCCGCCGTCCCGCCCTGCTTCTGCTCGCGCAACCGCGCCCGCACCCCGTGCCGGTGGGCGAGCCGGGCCACCACGTACAGGCCGAGGCCGAGACCCTCCTCGCCCTCCTGGTCGTACGGCGTCTCCGGGTCGAACTCGGCGAGGCGGGCGTTGAGCCGGTCCAGGCGGTCGCCGGGGATGCCGATGCCCTCGTCCTGGACGGAGAGCATGACCTCGCCGCTCTCCAGGAGCCAGCCGGAGACCTCGACGGGCACGTCCGGCGGGGAGAACGAGGTGGCGTTCTCCATGAGTTCGGCCAGCAGGTGGGAGAGGTCGTCGGCGGCGAAGCCCGCCACGTGCGCGTGCGGGGGCAGCGCCGAGATACGGACCCGCTCGTAGCGCTCGATCTCGCTGACCGCCGCGCGGACCACGTCCACCAGCGGGATCGGCCCCGCGTGCTGCTGGACGTGCTCCGTGCCGGCCAGGACGAGCAGGTTCTCGCTGTGGCGGCGCATGACCGTGGCGAAGTGGTCGAGTTTGAACAGGGTCGCCAGCCGGTCGGGGTCCTGCTCGCGCTCCTCCAGGCCCTCGATGACCGCGAGTTGGCGTTCGACGAGGCCGAGGGTGCGCAGGGCGAGGTTGACGAAGGTGCCGCTGATGCTGTCGCGCAGGCCGTCCAGCTCGGCCGCGGAGTCGGCGAGTTCGGCGCGCAGTTCCTCACGGGCGTCGGCCATCCGCTGGCGCTGCCCGACGAGGTGCTTGCGGTCGGACTCCAGGGTGGCGACGCGCTCGTGGAGGGCGACGGCGTGCTCGTGCAGGGCGTTGACGGAGCGGACGACCTGGGCGAACTCGTCGTTGCGGCCGGTGAACCTGACCGGCTCCTCGGCCTCGGGGTGCTCGGCCCCGGCCAGTCGCGCCGAGCCCCGGCGCAGGACGGACAGCGGGCGGGTGAGGCTGCGCGCCATGCCCGAGGCGACGGCGACGGCCAGCAGCATCAGCGCGCCGAGGACGGCGACGCGGATCTCCAGGCCGGTGACGTCGTCGTCGCGGAGCTGGGCGAGATCCTCGGTGCGGTGGCCGTACAGGGAGGACTCGGCCCCGCGCATCAGGTCGACGCGGCCGGAGAGCGCGGCGTCCAGCTTCTTGACGCTGGTGTCGAGGTCGGCGCCGCTCAACTGCGGCTGGTCGGTGAGGGAGGCGAGGTACGTCTCGGCGGTGTCGACGTCGCCGCCGGTCACCGTGGAGTCGTAGGAGGCGACCGCGTCCTGGGGCGCGCCCTCCCGGAACTCCGCGAGGGCCGCGTCGGAGCGCAGCCGGGCCTGCTGCGCGGCGGCGGCGAGGGCGTCGCGCTGCTTGGTGTCGGTGTCGGAGGACACCTTCTCGGTGGTCGACCGGCCGGTGAGGGGGTCGTAGGAGGTCTCGGTGCGCGTCGGCACGCTGAGCGCCGCGAGCAGCAGCCCGCGGGTCGCGGAGGCCTGCTGGACGGCGGTGTCGAGCTCGGCGAGGGCGTACGCGCCGGAGCCCGCGCGGGGCGGCATCTGCTCGGCCAGCCGGTCGACGAGCACATGGAGCGCGGCGATGGCCTTGGCGTACGCCTCGTGCGTCTGGAGCGCGGTGCTGCCGCCGGTGAGGGCCGACTGGCGCACGGACGGCACGGCGCCGAGGGCCTCGCGCAGCGCGGCGGAGACGTCCGTTACGGCCACCAGCTCGCGCGACTGGCGGTCCACGCGGGCGCTGGCCTGGGTGGAGGGCGCCGCGGACTTCACGCGGCCGGCCGCGACGTAGGCGGTGACCCCGTCGCGCTCGTCCGCCAGGGACTGCGCGAGGGCGAGCGCGTCCTGCGTCTGCTCGGCCAGGGTGACCAGGTCCTGCGCGTCCTTCAACTGCCCGGAGGCGGCGAGGATCGAGGGCGCGCCGGCGCCGGCTATGGCGGCGGCCACCACGGCCACGGCGACGATCAGCCGGTTGCGTACGTGGGTGGGGCGGCCCTTGCCGACGGGGGTGCGCTCCGCGCCCTCCTCGGAGGCCGTCTGCCTGCCTGTACGCCGAGGCCGCGTCTTCTGCACCGGTGCTCGCATTCCTGACTCGTGCTCCATGGGCCGGATATGACGCTCCGTCAACTGGTGCGTACGTCCGGTACGGTTCCCGACCCTCCCAGTGCCGGTGGGCAGGGGTCTCACATCGGTTGCCCCGCCACCCGAAGGAGTGAACATCGGAGGGGAGTTGGCGGGCAAGTTCCTCTGGCGTGTGCAGCGGCCCTGTCCGGTACGCCGGTTGGACGTGGGCGGCGACGTTTGACAATATTCGCCGCCACGTCTTCCCGGAGTGCTTTATTCCCACCCAAACCAGGCGTCTGACCTGCGGCGGTACGGGTGTTCGGGGAGCGATGCCAGCCTTTTGCGAAGGCCGTGAAGGGCTCGTGCAGACTGGCCGAATGCGTACGGAACTTGTGTCGGAGGCCGGCGACCGGGCCCACGCCAACGAGGACTTCGCGAGTGTCGGGCTTCCCGCCTCCGGACAGGGCGGTTCGCTCGTCCTCCTGGACGGGGTGACGCCGCCGCGGGGCGGCGCGGGCTGTCTGCATTCGGTCCCCTGGTTCACCGCGCGCCTGGGCGGCGCGCTGACCGAACTGACCGTTTCACTCCCGGATGTTCCGCTGGCCGAGGCGCTCGCCATCGCCATCGCACGTACCGCGGCGGCCCATTCCGAAACCTGTGACCTTTCTCACCCACGCACCCCACAGGCCACCGTGGCCCTCGCGCGCTGGTCGCCGGAGACGGTCGAGTGCCTGGTCCTGTGCGACGCGACGCTGCTGCTGGCGTCCCCGGGCGGCGCGGTCACCCCGGTCCGGGACGACCGGCTGACCCGGCTGCCGCCCGCCCTGCTCGGCAGCGCCGACGTCGTCGACGGCACGCTCCGCAACAAGGAGGGCGGGTTCTTCACCGCCGCTGCCGATCCCTCGGTGGCCGCCCGCGCGGTGACCGCCGCCGTGCCGCGCGGCGAGGTCCACGCCCTGGCCGCGCTCTCGGACGGGGCCGCCCGCTGGACGGAGCTCTTCCACGAGGGCGACTGGCCGGACCTGTTCGCCCTCGTCCGCGAGGAGGGGGCGCCGGCGCTGGTGGAGCGGGTCCGGGCGCTGGAGCGGGCGGACGACGGCGCCGGGCGGGCTTTCCTGGGGCGGGCGAAGACGCACGACGACGCGACGGTCGTGTGCGTGGAGCTCCTCCAGGACGGTCGGCCTACTTCTCCATCCCCCGGTTGAGCTGGTTCAGCAGGCGTGCCAGCTCGCCGATCTCCCTGCGGTCCCAGTCGGAGAAGTGGCTGACGTACCGCTCGCGGCGGGCCTCGCGGACCCGGCGCACCCGGGTGCGGCCCTCCTCTGTGAGGTCGACCAGCCAGGCACGGCCGTCCGCCGGGTCCGGCTCGCGGGCGATCAGGCCGAGCTGCTCCAGGGCGCGCAGTTGACGGGACATGGTGGCCTTGCCGACGCCGATGTAGGCGGCGAGTTCCGTGGCGCGCTGGCGGCCGCACTCCTCCAGCCGGACGAGGAGCCCGTAGGCGGCGGACTCCAGATCCGGGTGGACCTCGCGGGCCATCTCGCCCTGGTTGGCGCGGGCGCGGCGCAGCAGCACCGTGAGTTCCCGCTCCAGGGACAGGAACTCCCGGTCGCCCTGCTCCACCCCGCGCGACGACGCGTCGCCGTCCCTGTCCTGGTGATCCGCTTGGCCCTCGTGGTCCGCATGGCCCTCGTGCACGTCAGCACCCCTGATGTTCGCCGGTCGCTGCCATCGGCGCAGCTCTTAAGTATTTCGCAGGCACGGTCGAGGGGCGCTTCCCCGGTCCCGGCATCGGGGTTCCCCGTACGGCCAAGGCCCGGGTGTCCCTCACGGAACCCGGGCCCCGCCTTTCCCGCGGCGTCCGTCACGCCGCCACGGGAACCTCCGGCGTCGCGCCGTTCGCGCCGTTCGCCGCGGGCGCGAGCGCCAGTTCCAGGACCTGGCGGACGTCGGTGACGGCGTGGACGTCGAGCTTGTCCAGCACCTCCGCCGGGACGTCGTCCAGGTCGGGCTCGTTGCGCTTGGGGATGACGACGGTGGTGACCCCGGCCCGGTGCGCAGCGAGCAGCTTCTGCTTCACGCCGCCGATGGGCAGGACCCGTCCGGTCAGGGAGACCTCGCCGGTCATCGCCACGTCGGTGCGGACGAGCCGGCCGGACAGCAGGGACGCGAGGGCCGTCGTCATGGTGACGCCGGCGCTCGGGCCGTCCTTCGGGACCGCGCCCGCTGGGAAGTGGATGTGCACGCCCCGGTCCTTCAGGTCGCCCACCGGCAGGTCCAGTTCGGCTCCGTGGCCGCGCAGGAAGCTCAGCGCGATCTGTGCCGACTCCTTCATCACGTCACCGAGCTGACCGGTCAGGGTCAGGCCCGCCGCGCCCGTCTCCGGGTCGGCGAGCGAGGCCTCGACGTACAGGACGTCACCGCCCGCGCCGGTCACCGCGAGACCGGTCGCGACGCCGGGCACGGCGGTCCGCCGCTCGGCCGGGTCCTGGGCGGACTCGGGCACGTGGTGCGGCCTGCCGATCAGCGCGCGCAGATCCTCGTCCCGGACGGTGAACGGCAGCTTCCGCTCGCCCAGTTCGTGCTGGGCCGCGACCTTGCGCAGCAGCCGGGCGATGGACCGCTCCAGGGTGCGCACGCCCGCCTCGCGGGTGTACTCCCCGGCGAGCTTGCGCAGCGCGCTCAGTCTTATTTTTATTTGCATGGGGGGAACAGAACTACTCATCATTTCGTCACTCGTCACCACCATTGCTACATTGAGTAACTGATAATCTACGTAGAGTGCATAAGAAGCGCATGCGCGCCCCTCTCCGCTGCCTGCCGGTAAGCTACCGGTCGGTAATAACGCTGTGACCCGCGCCACAAAGCCCCGTATGCCGTTCTGTGGGCATGAAAAAGCCCCGGATGGCCTTGCTCCCTCCGGGGCTCCCTCTGGGGCTCAGCGGCCCGCTAGGCCGCTTCTTCGTACTCGTCTACCTCTTCGGCCGGAAGCTCAGCGAACTTGATTGTCGTTCGTGCGGCTACCCCAGGGGCGAACCGCCCTCGTCCAGCGTTGGGCGACTTGATGATCTCGACCCGGTCCACGAACAGCCGGATGAAATCGCGCTTTTCGTTCATGCTCTGCTTAGCCCACCAGGAACCTTCGCCGGTCGGGTCTGCGAGTTTGACCGAGCCACCGTCTTCGCCACTCAGCCATTCGCCGATGGGCAGTCGAGGCGTGGCGATCTCGTCCAGCTCCATGAGCCGTTCCTCAGCGCCGGTAATCCGGCCGTTCAGCTTGCGCTCAAGCTCAATGAACTTACGGCGTCCGATCGGGCCGGAGTAGCCACCCGCTTCTCGATCCTCGTACAGCTCGTTTAGGGCCGTTGTAGCGTCCGCCCGTTCCTGAACCAGGGATGCACGCTCACCGGCCGTTTCCGGGGCTTCTGTGCGCTTGCCGAATCGGCGCGTTGCCTCAGCGAGGATCAAGATCGTTTCAGGGTCGCTTTCCGCTGCGTCGATCAGCGCGAAAATGCGGCTAGCCACGTAGTCATCAAGGATGGTCGTAACGATGGTCGGCGTTCCGTGACCCTCAATGGTCCGGCGTCCCTTGCATTGGTAAGACGCTTTCCTCTTTGAGTCGCCGTTCCGGCCGTGGCCGACCATTACTCCACCACACTCGCAGTACAGAAGGTTCATGGCGGAGAGCAGGAATTCGCCCCTGTAGAGCCCTTTCCCGCGCCCCCGGCTGCTTAGCCACTCCTGAAGTTCGTACCACTCGTCACGGGGGATGATCTCGCCACAGTCGAGCGTCAACGGCTCCATGGTTTCCGGATCGCGCTTGATCTTGTAACCGATCAGGGTCCGGGTCATGTTGCCTTCGTCGTCGACCTTGCCGATTCGCTCGCATTCGAAGCCAGCGATGCGCGGGTCACGGAGAATGCGTTTCACCGTGGCAGGGTCCCAAACGCTCTCGCTGGTTCGCTTTCCGCTTGTTGCGCCACGGGTAGGGACTAGGTCCTTTTCGAGTTGTCGGCAAATGGTCGTGAGCGAACCGGGATGCTCCTTCCCGCGCTTAGCGTCGATGATCTCGTCTTTGTGCGCCTTGATGGTTTGCCAAATCCGCTTAATGATCTTTACTTCGCTCGGCCGGTGCTTGAGCCGCTGAATGGCAATCGGCTTGTTACGGTCGGCCGAGTTCGGGACGGTAACCGGCTGAAGCTCGAAGCCGTAGGGCACTTTCCCGACGAAACCGCCGAGCGAGCGCGCGAGATCGTGAGCGCTCTTTACGGCGGTGCTCTTGTTCTTGCTGTCGTTGTGCGCTTGATCAAGGCGCATGATCATGTGGATAAGGTCCAGAACGTTTCCCTTACGGAAAACGCCCTCAGTCACGCTAACGATGGTTACGCCGAGAGTCAGCAGTTCCGAGATAATGGGGATTGCGTCGGCAGGTTCTTGACGCGAAAAGCGGGAAATGTACATGACGATGATCATGTTCACTCGACCCGTGCGGCACGCATTCAGCAGCCGCTCGAATTCCGGCCGCTCCTTCCCGCTGAACGCCGATGTACCAGGCTTTTCAGAGAAGTGACCTATCCACACCACGTCTTCGCCCCCTTTGGCCCGTCGGTCAGCCTCAGCGCGGTTAGCGGCTCGCTGCGTCGACTGTGACGCTTCGCTGCGGTTAGCGCGTTCTTCCGACTGTCTGTCGTACCCTGCGGCGTGAATGGTCATGCCCGTTGCCGTCCCTGTGGTCATGGCGCGTGATCGCATCCGCCAAACTGAGTTTTGTCTTGCCGACGCCGGGCGGGCCAGACGAGCGCGAGCACCGCGCCGCCGCGCCGCCCGCCCACGACACCCAACCCGCGCTCGCCGCGCCGCTTGCGCACGGCCAGGTACTCGGTGATCCGCTCCTTCACGTCCTCCAGGCCGGCGTGCTCGGCGTCCAGGACCGCCTGGGCGCCCTGGATGTCGTACCGGTCCTCGGTCCTTTCGTTCCACGGGAGTTCGAGGACGGTGTCCAGCCAGGTGCGGATCCACGACCCCTCGGGCGACTGGTCGCTGGACCGCTCCAGCTTGTCGACCTCCTTGAGGGCGGCCTCGCGGACCTTCTCGGGCAGGTCTGCGGCCTCGACGCGGGTGCGGTAGTCGTCGGACTCCTCGCCCTCCTGTTCGCCGTTGAGCTCGCGCAGCTCCTTGCGGACCGCTTCGAGCTGGCGGCGCAGCAGGAACTCGCGCTGCTGCTTGTCGACGCCCTCCTGGACGTCCTTGGCGATCGTGTCGGCCACGTCCTGCTCGGCGAGGTGGTCGCGCAGTTGCGAGGCGGCGAGCTTCAGCCGGGCCACCGGGTCGGCGGTCTCCAGCAGCTCCACCTTCTGTCCGGTGGTCAGGAACGGCGAGTAGCCGGAGTTGTCGGCGAGCGCGGAGACGTCGTCGATGGCCTGGACGCGGTCGACGACCTGCCAGGCGCCGCGCTTGCGCAGCCAGGCGGTGGCGAGCGCCTTGTACTCCTTGACGAGGTCGGCGACGTGCCCGGGCAGCGGCTCGGGGACGCTCTGGTCGACCCTCGTCCCCTCGACCCAGAGGGCGGCGCCCGGACCGGTGGTGCCGGCGCCGATCTTCACCCTCCCCCGGCCGCGGATCAGCGCGCCCGGGTCTCCGTCGGCCAGCCGGCCGACCTGTTCGACGGTGCCGAGCACACCCGTGCTCGCGTACGTCCCGTCGATGCGCGGCACCAGCAGCACGCGGGGCTTGCCGGGCTCCGAGCGGGCGGCGGCCTGGGCGGCCTCCACCGCGGCGCGTACGTCGGTGTCGCCGAGGTCCAGCGGAACCACCATGCCGGGGAGCACGACCTCGTCGTCGAGCGGCAACACGGGCAGGGTGAGCGGTGCGGACGTCGAAGCCATGATCTCCCCTTCAGCAGGCAAGTTGAGCTATGCCGACTCAATGCACGTGAGCCTCGGAATGTTCCCGGGGATGCCGTCCGTTCGCTGTGGGCGATCACGGGACGCGTCTGTCACAACGACCGGCCCGCCGGTGTCTTGAGACCGAACCGTTGAACCGAACCCGTGAACCGAACCGTTGAAGCGAGGAGTCACCACGATGAAGAACACCGAAGTGGTCGTGATCGGTGGCGGATACGCCGGTGTGATGGCCGCCAGTCGTCTGACGCGGCGCGCCGACGTGACCGTGACGCTGATCAACCCGCGCGCGTCCTTCGTCGAGCGGATCCGGCTGCACCAGCTGGTGGGCGGGTCCCACGACGCGGTCGTCCGCTACGACCGGGTCCTGGCCGAGGGCGTCCGGCTGGTCGTCGACACCGTGACCCGGATCGACGCGGCCGGGCGCGGCGTGACGCTGGCGAGCGGCGGCACGGTCGGCTACGACTACCTGATCTACGCCGTGGGCAGTGGCGGCGCCGACCCGGGCGTGCCCGGAGCGGCCGAGTTCGCCCACCCGATCGCCACCCTGGAGGCGGCGCAACGGCTGCGCGCGGTCCTCGCCGCCGCGCCCTCGACGGCCCCGGTGACCGTCGTCGGGGCCGGTCCGACCGGTATCGAGACCGCCGCCGAGCTGGCGGAGGCGGGCCGCGCCGTGACCCTGGTGTGCGGCGGGGTGCTCGGCCCGTATCTGCACCCCCGGGGCCGGCGCTCGGTCGCCGGGCGGCTGGCCGGGCTCGGGGTGACCGTGCTCGACGGCCCGGGCTCGAAGGTGACGGCGGTGACACGCGACGCCGTGCGGCTCGGTGACGGCCGCGAGCTGCCGAGCGAGGTGACCGTCTGGACCGCCGGGTTCGGCGTGCCGGACCTGGCCGCGCGCAGCGGGCTGAGCACCGACGCCGCGGGCCGACTGCTCACGGACGAGACGCTGACGAGCGTGGACGACGGGCGCGTCGTCGCCGCCGGGGATGCGGCGGCGCCCTCGGACCTGCCGTTCCGGATGAGCTGCCAGTCCGCGGTCCAACTGGGCCCGCAGGCCGCCGAGACCGTGCTCAGCCGGCTCGCCGGTGAGCGGCCCGCGCCCGTGAGCGTGGGGTTCGCCGGCCAGTGCGTCAGCCTGGGGCGGCGCGCCGGCGTCTTCCAGTTCGCCCACCGCGACGACACCGCCAACCGGTACCGCCTCGGCGGCCGCCTGGGCGCGAAGCTCAAGGAGTTCGTGTGCAGGAGCACCGTCTGGCAGTTGGCGTACGAGGCGCGCAGGCCCGGTTCGCACACCTGGTGGGGCAAGGACGACAAGCGCCCGCACCTGCTGGAGGCCAGGCGCGACAAGGCGCCGGCCACCGCTGACCGCATCTGAACCCCGGAGGCCGACAGATGAACGACGACGACGATGCCACCGACCTTGCGACCGAGACGTTCGTCGCCCACCGCAACCTGCTCTTCACCGTCGCCTACGAGATGCTCGGATCGGCGGCCGACGCCGAGGACGTCCTCCAGGAGACCTGGCTGCGATGGGTCGACGTCGACCTCGGGCAGGTGCGCGACCAGCGCGCCTACCTGGTCCGGATCACCACCCGGCAGTCGCTCAACCGGCTGCGCACGATGAGCCGCCGCAAGGAGGCGTACGTCGGCCCCTGGCTGCCGGAACCACTGCTCACCGCGCCCGACGTGGCCGAGGACGCGCTGCTCGCCGAGAGCGTGTCGATGGCGCTGATGCTCGTCCTCGAGACGCTGTCGCCGACCGAGCGCGCCGTCTTCGTGCTGCGCGAGGTCTTCGACATCGGCTACGACGAGATCGCGGCCGCCGTCGACAAGAGCCCCGCGGCCGTCCGCCAGATCGCGCACCGCGCCCGCCGGCACGTCGACGCCCGCCGCCCCCGCCGGACGGTCTCCGCCGGCGAGACCCGGGCGGCGCTGGAGTCGTTCCGGCGCGCCCTCGAGACGGGGGACCCGCAGCGCCTGCTCGACGTGCTCGCCCCGGAGGTCGTCCTGATGAGCGACGGCGGCGGCATCAGGCAGGCCGCGCTGCGGCCGATCACCGGCGCCGACAAGGTGGCCCGCTTCATGGTCGGCGCGCTCGGCAAGAACGCGCACCCGATCGCCGTCGCGCCCACCGTGGTCAACGGCAACCCGGGACTCGTCGTCCACCTGGGCGGGGAGATCGACGGCATCTTGGCGATCCGGGTCGAGGACGCCCGCGTCATCGGCCTCTACTACGTCCGCAACCCGGAGAAACTGTCCCGCGTCGAGTCCGAGACCCCGCTCACCCTGCGCTGAATCCCCGATCCCCGGCACGGAGGGACACGGAGGGACACGCGGGGGTGACGTCCGGCGGCCGGAGGGGCGCATCGGTCGGTTCCGCACGACCGGGCGCGCCTCTCGCGCTCCCTCCCCGCACCCCGTCCACTTCCGGCATTCACCCCGAAGTGTCCCTCCGGCGCGACGACAATGCGCATATGACCGATGACTGGAAGCGACGTCTCGACTCCCTCCACGCGGAGCTGGTCCGCCGCGACGACCCCGTCGCCTGGGTGACGGAGGCGGACGCCGTCGAGGCCTCCCGGCGTTATCCGCACATCGCGCTGCGCGGGCCCGTCTTCGGCATCGCCGTACGCGACCCGGCCGCCGACGGGCCGGGCTGGCGCCTGCTGAAGCCGGTGGTGGACGGCATGCCCCAGCAGGCCCGGGACGGCCTGAACTCGTACCTGTGGTTCAAGGCGAAGGACGGCACCGACGATCCGGCTGTGCGGCGCGAGCTGCTGGCGGCCGTGGCCGTGCTGGAGCGGGCCCCGGCCGACGAGGTGGAGGCCCTGGGCGTGCGCTACCGGGTGGTGCGCGGCGACGAGTTCGCCCGGACCGGCGACGACGGCCTGGAGCCGCCCCGGCCCACCGACCCGGAGCCGGTGGCCCTCTCCTGGGAGGAGGACCAGACCGCCGGCCCGTCGCCGGACGTGGGCTACGTCCTGGACCCCGGCCGCGACGAGGGCCCGATGGCGGGCGCCCTGCGGCTGGGCCTGCGCGACTTCGCGTACACGGGCGCCCGCTTCCCGGCCGCGGTGCGCGCGGACTCGGTGCGGGCGTCGCGGACGCACCCGGACGTGGTCCGGCTGCCCGTCGGCTTCTCGGTCGCCGAACGCGACGACACCGGCTGGACCCCGTGTGGCTCCCTGTCGGCGACCCCGCACGAGGCGCGCCGCTCGCTGTACGAGGGGATGGCCCGCGTCTGGGCGATGCTGTACCGCTTCGACGAGCGCAAGAAGGGGCTGTACGCGCGGTCCGCGGAGGCGTTCCGGGCGGCCGGGCGGGCCGACGAGGCGCGGGTGGAGGGGCGGCTGTTCCGGATCTGCCGGGTCGAGCGGATGGTCCGCCTGGGCCCGGACGGCCCGGAGCCGCCCCGCCCGTCGGACGTCGACGAGTACGGCCCCATGAAGCTCCACCCGACCCTGCGCGAGGACGGCACGGTCAAGTACGACGACTGACCTGGCGCCGGACCCACGGCCAGGTGGCGACGCCGATCGCCAGCGCGATCAGGTGGCCCCAGTTCGTCATCGGGTCGGTGAAGGCGATCAGGTCCTCCAGCAGCATCCCGCCGAACGCGGCCAGCAGCGGCCAGCGCAGCCAGGGCCCGAGCAGCCCGGCCAGGGCGCCGACGCTCGCGGCGACGCCGAAGCTGATGCCGTAGTCGAGGCGGTGCAGCGAACTGTCGGGCAGCTCGCCCACCAGCACCGCCAGCCCCACCGGGACCTCGGTCGCGAGGGTGGCCAGGACATGCCCGAGCAGGAAGACGACGGCCGTACGGACGCCGCCGACGCGCCGCTCCAGGGCACTGAGGACGACCAGGAAGCCGAGCGTGAACGGCGACGCGAAGCCACCCGCCACCCACAGCGCGCTCGCCACCAGCACCAGCGCAGGGCTCTGCACCAGGTGCGCCACATCGGTGCTCGAGCCCTGGTGCAGGGCGTACACGAGGGCGGTGTCGGCGTGCGCGGCGAAGAACGAGGTGGCGGCGAGGACGGCGGCGTACCCGAGGGTGAAGGGAACCGGGAACCGCAGCCGCGGGCGCGGGCGGAGACGAGGGCCGGGTCCGGAATCGGGGCCGGCATCCGGGCCGGCATCCGGGCCGGCATCCGGGCCGGCATCCGGGCCGGCATCCGGGCCGGCATCCGGGCCGAAGTCGGGGCCGAAGTCCGCGCCGAAGTCGGGGCCCGCCTCGACCGGCGGGGGCTCGGCGATTCTGCTGGGGCGCTGGCCCGGTATGCCGTCCAGTAACCCGTTGACGTCCAACAGCCCCTCGACATCGGGCAGCCCGGACACGTCGGGCAGGGGCGGGCTCTGGGGCGGTGCCGTGCTTTCCACCTGACGCGCTCCTTCCGTTTCACCCCACCTTTCGGGGCCCGCCCACCCGCTGTCTGTGACCGACGCCACGCCTGAGCCGATTCACAGCAAGCTCTGAGACTTCTCTGTGCCGGCTCTCATGCACGCGGAACCCACGCCGCCGTTTTTCCGAACAGACGTTCGTCAACCGCCCCCGCCGGACGGGGAATTCCCTCAACAGACCGTCAGGGAAGTGCCACGATGGACCGATGCCCATTCCGTACGACATCCCCGACGCACCCGAAGTCCTGGACCGTCGCGAGGGCCCCTACGGTGAGGTCGTCCTGCGCCGGCACGGGGAGTTGCTCCAGATCATCGCCAACGGCTGCTTCCTGATGGACACTTCGGACGGCCGCTCGGAGCGGCTGCTGATCGACGCCGCGCTCGCCGCGCTGAACTCCCTCTCCGGCGACAGCCCTTCGCCCGATCTCCTCATCGGCGGCCTGGGCGTCGGCTTCTCGCTCGCGCACGCCGCCGCCGACCCCCGCTGGGGCCGCGTCACGGTCGTGGAGCGCGAACGCGCGGTCATCGACTGGCACCTCGGCGGCCCGCTGGCCGCCGTCTCCGGACCGGCGCTCGGCGACCTCCGGACGAAGATCGTCGAAACGGATCTGCTCGACTACGTCAATGAGACATGCGACACGTTCGACGCGTTATGTCTCGACATCGACAACGGGCCCGGCTGGACCGTCACCGAGGGCAACGACAGCCTGTACTCGGCGGCCGGACTCGCAGACTGCGCACGGGTGTTGAGACCGGGCGGGGTACTGGCGGTGTGGTCGGCCAGGCCCTCTCCGGAATTCGAGGGAACCATGAGGAATGCCGGGTTCCAACGGGTGCGTACCGAAGAGATCCCGGTTGCCCGAGGCGTGCCGGACGTCGTGCATCTCGCCGTCCGGCCTGGATAGCAAAGCCGTGGTGACTCCCCGTACGCTGCACCCCTGACGCCGATCATTTACGCGTCAACCGCAGTCATGCGCAGACAAGGGATCACCCCACTGGTTCCGGAAAGCACACTCAGGGGCGGGCGATGGAGCAGACACACACCGCACACAACAGCACGGCGACGGCGACCCAGGGCGCGCAGCGACGCGTCCTGGTGGTCGAGGACGACCCGACGATCGTCGACGCCATCGCGGCCCGCCTGCGCGCCGAGGGATTCCTCGTGCAAACGGCGGGTGACGGCCCCGCGGCCGTCGACACCGCCGAGGCCTGGCAGCCAGACCTGCTGATCCTCGACATCATGCTGCCCGGCTTCGACGGTCTGGAGGTCTGCCGCAGAGTGCAGGCAGCCCGTCCGGTGCCGGTGCTGATGCTCACCGCGCGCGACGACGAGACCGACATGCTGGTCGGGCTCGGCGTGGGCGCCGACGACTACATGACCAAGCCGTTCTCGATGCGGGAGCTGGCAGCCCGCGTGCACGTCCTGCTGCGCCGGGTGGAGCGGGCCGCGATCGCGGCGACGACCCCGCGCAGCGGGATCCTGCGGCTCGGCGAGCTGGAGATCGACCACGCGCAGCGCCGGGTGCGGGTGCGCTCGGAGGACGTGCACCTCACGCCCACCGAGTTCGACCTGCTGGTCTGCCTGGCGAACACCCCGCGCGCGGTGCTCTCCCGTGAGCAGCTCCTCGCCGAGGTCTGGGACTGGGCCGACGCCTCCGGCACCCGCACGGTCGACAGCCACATCAAGGCGCTGCGCCGGAAGATCGGCGCCGAGCGGATCCGTACGGTGCACGGCGTGGGCTACGCGTTGGAGACCCCGACGCCATGAGCTCCGGGCCGGACGGACCGAGAAGCCCCGCTCCCGGCTCCGGGGAGCCCTGGGGCGGGGTGCGCCCGTTCTCGGTCAAGACCAAGCTGGGCGCGCTGGTCGTGATCTCGGTGCTGATCACCACCGGTCTGTCGATGATCGCGGTGCACACCAAGACGGAGCTGCGCTTCATCACGGTCTTCTCGATGATCGCCACGCTGCTCATCACGCAGTTCGTGGCGCACTCGCTCACCTCGCCGCTGGACGAGATGAACACGGTCGCCCGGTCCATCTCGCACGGCGACTACACCCGCAGGGTGCGCGAGAACCGACGTGACGAGCTGGGCGACCTGGCCCAGACGATCAACGTCATGGCGGACGAGCTGGAGGCGCAGGACCGCCAGCGCAAGGAGCTGGTGGCCAACGTCTCGCACGAGCTGCGCACGCCCATCGCGGGCCTGCGCGCCGTCCTGGAGAACGTGGTCGACGGCATCGCCGAGGCGGACACCGAGACGATGCGCACGGCCCTGAAGCAGACGGAGCGGCTCGGCCGGCTGGTGGAGACCCTGCTCGACCTGTCGCGCCTCGACAACGGCGTCGTCCCGCTGCGCAAGCGGCGCTTCGAGGTGTGGCCGTACCTGTCCGGGGTGCTGAAGGAGGCCAACATGGTCGCCTCGGCGCGCGCCTCCATGGGCTCGGGCGGCAACCACACGCGCACGGACGTCCATCTGCACCTGGACGTCACCCCGCCGGAGCTGACCGCGCACGCCGACCCGGAGCGCATCCACCAGGTCGTCGCGAACCTGATCGACAACGCGGTCAAGCACAGCCCGCCGCACGGACGGGTGACGGTGAAGGCGCGGCGCGGCCCGCTGCCGGAGTCGCTGGAGCTGGAGGTCCTGGACGAGGGCCCCGGCATTCCGCGCTCCGAGTGGCACCGCGTGTTCGAGCGGTTCAACCGCGGAGTCGTCCGCCGGCCGCACGGCCCGGGCAGCGACGGCGGCACGGGACTGGGGCTGGCGATCGCCCGCTGGGCGGTCGATCTGCACGGCGGCCGGATCGGAGTGGCCGAATCCGATCGGGGTTGCCGGATCCTTGTCACCCTTCCGGGAGAGTCATCCGTCCCAAGTTGACGTAAAGTTCGAATCGGAGCCACAAGATCCATGAGAGTCCGCGCTGACGGACACGTGTGATCAGGCGGTGGACCGGCCGCAGGCCGGACCGGGTCCGGCCGTTCGGCGTGCGCGACCTGCCTGAACATGCTCTTTTTGACGCGCAACCGCGCTTGTTTCCCGCCATTTCCACCCCCGAAACACACTTTCCGATGTGACTTACGCGACGATGCACCTGCCCGGCCTGACCTTCCCCCTCTCGGGGGCGTAGCCTTTATTCCCGCTGTCCATCACCTTGTGAAGCGGAAGAGGGCGGTTGCCGCCGTGTCGCCACAGTCCCCCAGTAACTCGAATATCTCGACCGACGCAGACCAAGCGGGGAAGAACCCCGCCGTCGCGTTCGGGCCGAACGAGTGGCTCGTCGACGAGATCTATCAGCAGTACCTCCAGGACCCGAATTCGGTAGACCGCGCCTGGTGGGACTTCTTCGCCGACTACAAGCCCGGGGCCGCCACGCCCTCGGCTCCGGCGGGTACTGCGGCCGCGGGGGCCGCAGCAACCACCACGCCCCCGGCGCCCGCCGCCGCGGCCGCTCCGGCTCAGCCGGCCCCCGCCGCTCCCGCGCCGGCCCCGGCCGCCGTCCCGGCTCCGGCGAAGGCGGCCCCCGCCGCCAAGCCGGCCGCCGCGCAGGCGGCGCCCGCCGCCGCGGTGCCCGCGACCGCTCCCGGAGGTCCGGAGTTCGTGACGCTGCGCGGCCCGGCCGCCGCGGTCGCCAAGAACATGAACGCCTCGCTGGACCTGCCCACGGCCACGTCCGTGCGCGCGGTGCCGGTGAAGCTGCTGTTCGACAACCGCATCGTCATCAACAACCACCTCAAGCGCGCCCGGGGCGGGAAGATCTCCTTCACGCACCTGATCGGCTTCGCGATGGTGCAGGCCATCAAGGCGATGCCGTCGATGAACTGGCACTACGCGGAGAAGGACGGGAAGCCCACCCTCGTCAAGCCGCCGCACGTCAACTTCGGCCTGGCCATCGACCTGGTGAAGCCCAACGGCGACCGCCAGCTCGTCGTGGCCGGCATCAAGAAGGCCGAGACGCTGAACTTCTTCGAGTTCTGGCAGGCCTACGAGGACATCGTCCGCCGCGCCCGCGACGGCAAGCTGACGATGGACGACTTCACCGGTGTCACGGTCTCCCTGACCAACCCCGGCGGCCTCGGCACCGTCCACTCCGTGCCGCGTCTGATGCCCGGTCAGTCGGTCATCATGGGCGTCGGCTCGATGGACTACCCGGCGGAGTTCCAGGGCACCAGCCAGGACACCCTGAACAAGCTCGGCATCGCGAAGGTCATGACACTCACGTCGACCTACGACCACCGGGTCATCCAGGGCGCCGCCTCCGGCGAGTTCCTGCGCGTCGTCGCGAACTCCCTCCTCGGCGAGAACGGCTTCTACGACGAGATCTTCGAGGCGCTGCGCATCCCCTACGAGCCGGTCCGCTGGCTCAAGGACATCGACGCCTCGCACGACGACGACGTCACGAAGGCCGCCCGCGTCTTCGAGCTGATCCACTCCTACCGGGTCCGCGGCCACGTCATGGCCGACACCGACCCGCTGGAGTACCGCCAGCGCAAGCACCCCGACCTCGACATCACCGAGCACGGGCTGACGCTGTGGGACCTGGAGCGCGAGTTCGCCGTCGGCGGCTTCTCGGGCAAGTCCCTGATGAAGCTGCGCGACATCCTCGGCGTGCTGCGCGACTCGTACTGCCGCACCACCGGCGTCGAGTTCATGCACATCCAGGACCCGAAGCAGCGCCGCTGGATCCAGGACCGCATCGAGCGCCCGCACTCCAAGCCGGAGCGCGAGGAGCAGTTGCGCATCCTGCGCCGGCTGAACGCGGCGGAGGCGTTCGAGACCTTCCTGCAGACCAAGTACGTCGGCCAGAAGCGGTTCTCCCTGGAGGGCGGCGAGTCCGTCATCCCGCTGCTCGACGCGGTGCTGGACAGCGCGGCCGAGTCGCGGCTCGACGAGGTCGTCGTCGGCATGGCCCACCGCGGCCGGCTGAACGTGCTGGCGAACATCGTCGGCAAGTCGTACGCGCAGATCTTCCGGGAGTTCGAGGGCAACCTCGACCCGAAGTCGATGCACGGCTCCGGCGACGTGAAGTACCACCTGGGCGCCGAGGGGACCTTCACCGGCCTGGACGGCGAGCAGATCAAGGTCTCGCTGGCCGCGAACCCGTCCCACCTGGAGACGGTCGACCCGATCATCGAGGGCATCAGCCGCGCCAAGCAGGACATCATCAACAAGGGCGGCACGGACTTCACCGTCCTGCCGGTCGCCCTGCACGGCGACGCGGCCTTCGCGGGCCAGGGCGTGGTGGCCGAGACCCTGAACATGTCGCAACTGCGCGGCTACCGCACCGGCGGCACGGTCCACATCGTCATCAACAACCAGGTCGGCTTCACCGCCGCCCCGGAGTCCTCCCGCTCGTCGATGTACGCGACGGACGTGGCGCGGATGATCGAGGCCCCGATCTTCCACGTGAACGGCGACGACCCCGAGGCCGTCGTGCGCATCGCACGCCTCGCCTTCGAGTTCCGCCAGGCGTTCAACAAGGACGTGGTGATCGACCTCATCTGCTACCGCCGCCGCGGTCACAACGAGTCGGACAACCCGGCCTTCACCCAGCCCCTGATGTACGACCTGATCGACAAGAAGCGCTCGGTGCGCAAGCTGTACACCGAGTCCCTGATCGGTCGCGGCGACATCACCCTGGAAGAGGCCGAGCAGGCGCTGCAGGACTACCAGGGCCAGCTGGAGAAGGTCTTCACGGAGGTCCGCGAGGCCGTCACGGCCCAGGCGGTCACCGGCCCGGTGTCGGACCCGCAGGCGGAGTTCCCGGTCGCCGTGAACACCGCGATCTCCACGGAGACCGTGAAGCGGATCGCCGAGTCCCAGGTCAACATCCCCGACTACTTCCACGTCCACCCGCGTCTGCTGCCGCAGTTGCAGCGCCGGGCGTCGATGGTCGAGGACGGCACGATCGACTGGGGCATGGGCGAGACGCTCGCCGTCGGCTCCCTCCTCCTGGAGGGCACCCCGGTCCGGCTGTCCGGCCAGGACTCCCAGCGCGGCACCTTCGGCCAGCGTCACGCGGTCCTCATCGACCGTGAGACGGGCGAGGAGCACACCCCGCTCCAGTACCTCAACGAGGAGCAGGCGCGCTACAACGTCTACAACTCCCTCCTCTCCGAGTACGCGGTCATGGGCTTCGAGTACGGCTACTCGCTGGCCCGCCCCGACGCGCTCGTGATGTGGGAGGCGCAGTTCGGCGACTTCGTCAACGGCGCGCAGACGGTCGTCGACGAGTACATCTCGGCGGCCGAGCAGAAGTGGGGCCAGACCAGCGGCGTCACGCTGCTCCTCCCCCACGGCTACGAGGGCCAGGGCCCGGACCACTCCTCGGCCCGTGTCGAGCGCTTCCTCCAGCTCTGCGCCCAGAACAACATGACGGTCGCGATGCCGACGCTGCCGTCGAACTACTTCCACCTCCTGCGGTGGCAGGTGCACAACCCGCACCACAAGCCGCTGGTCGTCTTCACCCCGAAGTCGATGCTGCGTCTGAAGGCCGCCGCGTCGAAGGCGGAGGAGTTCACCGAGGGCCAGTTCCGCCCGGTCATCGGCGACGCCTCGATCACCGACCCGGCGGCCGTCAAGAAGGTCGTCTTCTGCACCGGCAAGGTCTACTACGACCTGGACGGCGAGCGGCAGAAGCGCGGGGTCACGGACACGGCGATCATCCGCCTCGAGCGGCTGTACCCACTGCCGGGCGCCGAGGTGCAGGCCGAGGTCAACAAGTACCCGGGCGCCGAGAAGTACCTGTGGGTCCAGGAGGAGCCGGCCAACCAGGGCGCCTGGCCGTTCATCGCCCTGAACCTGATCGACCACCTCGACCTCGCGGTCGGCGCGGAGGTCCCGCACGGCGAGCGTCTGCGCCGCATCTCGCGGCCGCACGGCTCGTCGCCGGCGGTGGGTTCCGCGAAGCGGCACCAGGCCGAGCAGGAGCAGTTGGTGCGTGAGGTGTTCGAGGCGTAGTCCTCACCGCCACACCCGCTACGGCGAAGGGCCCGCCCCCGGAGGTTTCCGGGGGCGGGCCCTTCGGTGTTCGGCTCTGCTCGTGGGCGTCGGGTCAGGTCGTCTGGGGTTCGAAGTCCCAGTACGGCCGGTTGCGGGAGCGTGCCGTGATGGTGTGGACGTGCTGCTTGCCCAAGGTCGCCTCCAGGTCCGAGAGGGCCTCCTGCTCGACCTTCTCCGCCTGCCGGCGGTCGCGCAGCCCGCGCAGGTCGGCCGCGTGCGCGATACGGGCCGACAGGGTGAGCGGGTGGGTGCGCCCGAGCAGTTCGGCGGCCCGGGTCGCCGTGTCCCTGCTGAGCGTGGCCGCGCTCTCGGTGTCGCCGACGAGGTTGCGCAGGGCCGAGGCGTTGAGAGCGCAGCCCAGGCTCCAGGGATGGTTCTCCCCGACCGCCTCCGTCATGGCGGCCAGCGCCTGCTCGATGAGGACGTGGGCGTGTTCCCGTTCGCCCACGTTGCGCAGGATGAGCGCCTGGTTGGCGCGGGCTCCGGCGATGAAGGGGTGGGCGTCGGCGAGCATCACCTCGTAGCGCGCGACGACGGCCTCGCTGGTCTCCCGGGCCTGGTCGATGTCGCCGTGCTCCCGGGCGAAGCAGCTCTGGGCGCAGGCGAACATGAGGGTCCACGGGTGCGTCTCGCCCATCACCCGCTCGCCGCTGTCCAGGACGGTGCTGAAGAGCTCGCCGGCCCTGGCGCGTTCGCCGTTGCGGTACTGGCACAGCGCGAGGTTGTACTCGGCCTTCAGGGTCTGCGGGTTGCTGTCCCCCATCACGATCCGGTTGTCGCGGACGCTCTGCGACTGGATCGACTCGGCCTCGGTGTACCGGCCCAGCAGGCGCAGGTCGACGGAGTAGGAGATCTGGGAGTCGAGCGTCCAGGGGTGACGGCCCTTCAGCACCAGCCGCCGCGCCTCCATGACCTGGCGGTCGATGTCGAGCGCGTCCTGGTAGGCGCCGAGGAGACGCAGTGAGACGGCCACGTTGTTGCGGGCGTTCAGGGCGCGGGAGTCCTGCTCGCCGAGGAGCTCGTGGTAGGCCATCTGGGTCCACCGGGACAGGTCGAGCGCCTCGTCGTAGCGGCCCAGGCCGCGCAGGTCGGCGGCGAGGCCGCTGGCGAAGCGCAGGTGCTCCAGGTCCTGCGCCCCGCGTTCCTCCCGCAGTTGTTCGACGGCCGCGCGGTTGAGGGCCTCGGTGCGCGCGTACTCGCCGCCGGCGCGCAGCACGTTGACGTAGTGGAAGGTCAGTTCCCAGATCCGCGGGTGGCTCTCGCCGAGCAGCGAGCGCCAGGCCTCCATGGCTCGTTCGCCGAGCTTGATGCCGGCCACGTACTCGCCGGAGAAGTACATGTAGCGCAGGCAGTTGAGCACCAGGCTCTGGACGTTGGGGTCCCGGCTCTTGAGGACGTCCGCGTACTTCAGGTGCGGCACGATCTCGGCGTAGCGCGGCCACAGGCGGGTGTCGGTGGGCCTGCGCGGATCGGCGGCGGCCAGGGCCTGTCGTACGACGTCGATGAACTCGGCGCGGTCCGCGTCCGGCATGTCCTTCTGGACGATCTGGTGGACCATGCGGTGCAGGTAGAGGGACTCGCCGGAGGAGGCGGCCGTCTCGTCGCCGAGGGTCTCGTGGGACTCCAGGCGCACCACGGAGTACTGGCGGAGCTGGCTGATCGCCCTGTTCCACAGCAGCGGGTCGTTGAGCAGTCCGGCGATCTGTTCGGGCAGGTCGCCGCTCGGCATCTCCTTGAGGAGGCGTACGGGGATGAAGCCGGGCGCGAAGAAGGTGCACAGCCGCAGGAGGTCGACGGACTCGGGGACGGACTCGCGGAGTTTGTTCAGCAGTATCGACCAGGCGGTCTGGAAGGCGAGCGGGAAGTCCACCGAGACCTTCACGACGTCCTGGTCGATGCCGCCCTCCAGCAGGCCGATGTACTCCTGCACCGACAGGTCCGAGTCGTTGAGCCAGCCCGCGGTCTGGTCCAGCAGCAGCGGCAGGTCCTCCAGGGCCTCCGCGAGCTGGTCGGCCTCCCGCTCGTCGAGTCGCGGCGCGCGGCGGCGGATGAACGCCACCGACTCGTCGCGGGCGTACACCGGCACCTCCAGCAGCATGCTGTTGTGCTCGCTCCACTCGGGATTGCGCGAGGTGATGATCACGTGCCCGGGGCCGGTGGGCACCAGGTCCCAGATCTGGTCGGGTTCGTCCGCGCCGTCGAGGATCAGCAGCCAGCGCGCGTAGGGGTCGCCGCGGCGCAGCGAGTCCCGTACCGCGCGCAGCCGTTCGCCGTACTCCTGGCCCGTGCGCAGGCCCAGTTTGGGGGCGAGTTCGGCCAGCAGCCGCCGGTAGGTGACCCGTTTCTCGGCGTTCACCCACCACACGACGTCGTACTCGGAGCCGAAGCGGTAGACGTACTCGGCGGCGAGCTGGGTCTTGCCCACCCCCGACATGCCGTGGAACGTCACCACACCGGCGCCCGGCGCCGCGCCCTGCAACTGGTGGTAGGCGTCGTTGAGGATCGGCTCGCGGCCGGTGAAGCGGGTGTTGCGGCGCGGGACGCCGCCCCACACCTCGGGCATCGACGCGGGGAAGCGCGGGGCGCGCCGCTCGACCTCCGCGGGCTCCGGGAGGGGACCGGCGGTCAGGCCGAGCCGGTCCAGCAGGCGCCGCTCGGCCTCGTCGGCGCCCACGTTGATCAGTTCGGCCGGGGCGAGCACGGCGGCGGCGGAGGGCACGGCCGCGGTGGTCACGGAGACGGCCGCGAAACGGGACGGGTCGGGGGCGACGACCTCGCCCAGCGCCGCGTTCCACTCCTCGCGGCCGCGCGGCCCGAGCTGGAAGTACCACTCGCTGACGACGACGAGGATGCGGCCCTCGGCCATCTTCAGATGGCGCAGCAGGTCCACGAGGGGGATCTCCGCCGGGGCGTCCCACCGCTGGAACACCACGCGCAGCCCCCGGCGCTCCAGCCGGTCCCCGATCCAGGCCGCCCAGGCCCGGTTGAACCCGGCGAAGCTGATCGTGACGGTCTGTTTCGCCGCCTCCCCCACGGTCGTAACGACCGGCGTACGAGCTCCAGACATGCAGCGGCCTCCAGCGCGTAGTCCACAAAAATCCTAGAACCTCGGCGCATCGCTGGTAAGTGCGGCGGGCCCGCGAACGACACCTCGGCGCGACGATCTTTCCGCAGTGGACGGCCCGACGCGGGTATCTTCACCCATTCGGCCAAGGCGTGGAGGAGGTCTGACGCCGCGTCCACAAGGTGCGCGCGGCCTTCAGGTAGGCCTGCGCCCGGGCTGTGTGTCCCCGGGGAGCGGGATCCTCGGCCATGCGTTCGTACGCGGTGGCCATGGCGTCGACGAACCGCCGTCCCCGGGCGGTGAGATGCAGCGATCCGACCAGCGCGGGCAGGACCGCCCCGACCTGGGCGCGGTAGCGGGCGTGCTGGGCCCAGGCCGGCTCCTGGTGCGCGGAGTCCGCGGCGAGCGCGCGGCGCTGGAAGAAGTCCGCGAGCCCCAGATGCGCGTAGGCCCCCTGCAGGAGGCCGTCGAACGGGCGGGGATCGGGCCTCCAGGGTGCGAAGTACCGTGCGTCCGGACCTGCCCGATGGAGTGTCGTCATATCGCTGAGCGCCGCCAGTTTCGCGTGCTGGAGTTCGTGGACGAGGGTCCCGGCGAAGGCCACCGGCGAGGGCGGGGTGCTGCACAGCAGCGCGCCGAACGCGTCGCGCCGCGTCGCGCTGCAGCCGCCGTGGCCTTCCGCGCCCGGCGGCATCTCCAGCGGGACCAGGCACCTCAGCAGCGTCAGCGCCTCCGTCAGCCGGTGCTCGCCGCCCGAGCGCAGGGCGGCGGCCGTACCCGACCAGGCCTGGAGCCACCGTTTGCGTTCCGGGTCGTCCAGTGTCGTCGGCGCGCTCAGCGCGCGGTGGCGGGTGTCGCCGCGTGCCGTGCGGTACGGGTCGAGGTCGTCCAGGGCCATGGGCGCGGCCTCGGGCACGAGCCCGGGCAGCGCGTACGCCGGTGTCCACGCGAGCGCGCCGGACCAGGCGCCGAACCCGCGCTCCAGGAACACGGTCACGTCCGGCGCGTCGTGCTGACGGAGTGTCACGCGGCCCTGCCGGAAGGTCGCCCGGACCGGTGTGTCGCCCGCTGTGGCGGTGTGCAGGGTTCCGAGGGACGGCAGGTTGAGCACTCCGTCGTAGGCGGTCAGCTCGGCGGCGAAGGGGATCCCGGCGCGTGCGGCGGCCACGGCGGCGAGGGCGCTGAAGTGGGCGAGGGCGCGCCGGAGTTCGCGCGCGCTCTCCGGTGTGGGCGGTCGCTCCGCCGGGTCCAGGCCGCGCAGACAGCTCAGGGCCCATGGTCCGGTGAGCGGGTGCAGCAGCCGGGCCCGTGCGAAGGACGCGCCGAAGCGGTCGGGGTCGCCGGGAGCCGGCGGGCCGGTCGGCGCGGCGCGGTCCGCCTCGGTGAACAGCGCCCAGTCGTCCCGCAGCCGCGCCTTCTCCGCGGCGCCGCAGACGGCCGGATCCGCGCCCTGGGCCGCGTCGAGCACGGCACGCAGCAGGAGCAGCCGCCGGGTGTCCTGGTCCCGGGCGAGGAGCGCGAGCGTGTCGGCGCCGCCCTCGGCCCGGCCGAGTTCGGCGAGGGCCCGGTCCCAGACCGTCGGGAGAATCACGGGGTGCCCCCTTCGGGTGAGGCCGAGACGGCGATGGCAGTGGTGGTTGCGGTTGCAGTGGTGGCTGCGGTTGCAGTGGTGGTTGCGGCGAGGCGGGCGGCCACATGGCGGATGAAGCGCTGTAGGTCGGCGCAGTACACGGAGGGGTTGCGGAAGCCGTGCCCCGCCCGGTAGCGGTGCGCGTAGTGGCCGCCGCCGCAGACCGGGAGCAGCGGGCAGGCCCGGCACTGCCCGGCGAGGGCCGCCGCGCCCGCCTGCCGGGCGGCCACCCCCGGATGCTCCAGTGCCTCGTCGAAGCCGTGCCGGAAGACGTCCAGGCCGGTGCGGGCCGCGCCCTCGTAGGCCGATTTCAGGGAGTCCACCTGCTCGATCGACCCGTCCGTCTCGACGACCACGGCGTCGAAGGGCGCCAGCCCCAGCGTCTCCGAGATCGCCGGCAGTCCGAGCAGCAGCGCGACGCACTCCTCGAAGAGCCGCACCCGTGTCTCCCGCCGCCCGGCCTCCCACCAGCGGTCGAAGACGGCGCACAGCCAGTCGCCGTACACCGTCGCCGCGCTGTCCCGGTGGGGCGGTGGGGCCGACCAGTTCCCGTGCGGCAGCAGCAGGTCCAGGGCCGGCGGGCGCAGGGCGAGCAGCGACTCGTACGTCCGCACCGGGTCCTGGGTGACGTCGACGACCGCCAGGATCCCGGCGTACGCCTGCGGGAAGCGGTCGGCGACCAGGCGGGCCCCGCGTGCGGCGGCGGGCCAGGACGGGCGTCCCGCGTGGTCGACGCGGCGTGCGTTGTGGGCGGGGAGGCCTCCGTCGAGGCTGATGCCGACGCCGACCCGGTGCCGGGCCAGGATCGCCAGGCGTTTCTCGGTCAGCAGGGTGGCGTTGGTCTGGACGACGGCGCGGACCGTGCAGCCGGCCGGGGCCCGGTCGCGGACCAGCGCGGTGAACCGGCCGAGCGTGTCCGCCCCGGCCAGCAACGGTTCGCCGCCGTGCAGGATCAGCGAGAGGGCGGTCAGGCCGTGAACTCGCGCGTGCTCGGCGATGCGGTCGGCGGTGCGGTCCAGGACCTCGGGGGACGCGGCGGCGGGGCGTCCCCGCCAGGTGTCGTCGGGGCCCTCGTAGAGGTAGCAGTACCGGCAGGCGAGGTTGCAGCGGCCGTGCACCTTGACGATGAACTGCCGGAAGGGCACGTGCTGTTCGGACACATCAGCACCCCCCTGTCGTATCCCCGCGGCACGACCCCGCCCGTACGGAACCGCTTGCCCGCCGCGGGGGACGCCCCAAACGCGGAGCGTTCGACGCTGTCCGATTCGGTGGACGATACGACCGAAACCGATGTCAGAAGGAGTTGGTCCATCCCCAGAGCATCTCGCCAGGCCGCTTGGCCCGCTCGCGCAGATCCGCCAACACCTCCTGGAGCAGCGGGTGTTGGATCGACCCCAGCTCGGCCAGACTCAGCGCCGTCAGGTCGGGCAGATCCGACAGATCCGGCAGGTCCTCCGTTGCCTTCGTGCGGTCCCTGTGGTCCCTGTGGTCCGTCGGCTCGACGTGTCCGTCCATCCCGTTCCCCTCTCGCTCTCTCACCCCAGCTCGGTCAGCCGCTGAGCCGTCTGCTCCGCCGTCGGCTCGCCCGTGCTCACGTAGTCGTCCGGCAGCCGCGACCACTCCGTGCGGGCCAGGCGGTACGCCTCCCGGGCGGCGCGCGGCCGGGCCGCCGCTTCATAGGACATACCCCGCCAGTGGTGCGCCTGCGCGCACAGTTCGACGGCCTCCTGCCGCCGGTGCTCGGTCTCGGCCACGCCCTCCGCCTCCCGGGCGGCCTCCGTCGCGTCGCGGAACGCGTCGACGGCGAGGTCGAGGCGGGCCGGGCGGCGCAGGCTGCGGTAGGCCTCGAACTGGACCTGGCCGAGGTCCAGTCGGCAGCGGGCGGCCAGCAGCGGATCATCGTCCGCCTCGGCCGCCGCGAGGCCGAAGAGGTGCTCGGCCTCGCGCAGGTCGACGCGGTCCCCGCGCGCCCGGTAGCGCAGCATCAGCGCGCGCCCGAGCAGCAGCAGCCGGTGGGCGACCTGGCGGCTGCCCGCCGGGGTCTCCATCCGGCAGTCCCGCAGGACGCGGATCGCCCGGGACAGCGTGCCCTGCGCGCGCGGCCCGGACTGCAGCCCGGCCAGCCGCAGCAGCGCCTCGCCCCATTCGGCGAGGACGTCGGCGTGCGCGGGCGCGTCCCGGGACATGCGCTGGGCGGCCTGCGCGAAGCGCTCCGCGGCCGTCTCCAGCTCCGCCGGTTCGCCCGACTCGGCGTGGCGGGCGACGGCGATCCGGCCGGCCCGCGCCAGCAGCGCCGCCCGCCGGCCCTGTTCGCGCACCAGGGCGAGGGCCTCGTCGACCCGGGCCTGGGCGTCGTCCAGCGGGCCGCCCGCCTGGAGCAGCGCGTCGACCAGGTCGATGAGGATGCGCACGCGCGCGCGTGCCGACTCGGCGGTGTACGGCTCCGGGGCGGTGTCCAGGGCGTTGCGCAGCGACTGCGCGCCCTGCTCGGCGTAGAGGCGGGCCTGTACGGGGTCGGCGGTGGCGCCGGAGAGGCGCAGCAGGATCCGGCCGTGTTCCAGGGGGAGTTCGGGCGGGCGCAGCCGCCGGTCGGGCCAGACGTCGGCGAAGGCCTCCAGCATGCCGACGGCGCCCTGGAGCAGCGCGCTGTCCCCGCCGAGCCGCCACTGCGCCTCCAGGGCGCGCACCCGCTCCAGGGTGAGTTTCAGCGCCTGCTTCTCGTCGAGGTCGGGTGCCCCGCAGGCGACGGCGTACTCGCGGTCGGCGCGGCGCAGCAGGTCCAGCGCGCCGGTCCGGTCGCCGCGCCGTCTGCGGTCGGTGGCCGCCGCGTGCAACACCCTTGCCAGGACGGCTCGTTCGCGCAGCCGGCGCGGGTGCGCGGTGGCCCGTTCGGCGGCCGCCTCGGCTTCTTGGAGGAGGTCGTCGCCGCCCTGCACCTCCCACAGGCGCAGGGTGCAGTGCGCGTACTCGGCCCACAGCTCGGGGTCCGCGCCGGCGGGCCGTTCGTGTTCGGTGGCGCCGCGCAGCAACTGCACCGCGTCGATGGCGTCCTGGATCATGCCCTCGGCGTCGAAGCGTTCGATCAGGGCGCGGGCCCGGCGGACCGCCTGGTGCGTCGGCCGGTCCGTGGTCTGCCCCGGTCCGGTGCGGCCGACGGGCGTCTCGAACTGCTCGGGCAGCGGCATGAACCGGCGCAGGACCCGTGCGGCGACCTCGGCGAACGGCTGCGGCACGGGGGCCTCCCCGCCATGGCCGCCGTTGTCCCCGTTGTCCCTGCGGTATCCGTTTTCGCCGTTGTCCGGGGTGCGGGCGGCGGGCGCGTAGGGGCGGCCCGCGCCGCCGTCGCCGAGCTGGGCCAGGGCGAGGGCCGGGAAGTTGGGGCCGCCCTTGCCGAAGCGCAGCTCGATGTACTCCGAGCAGTGCTTGAGCACGAGCATGGCCTCGTCGCGGCCGAGCCGGGACAGCAGGGCGTCGCGGACGTCCGGCTCGATGCGGTACCACTGGGCGCCGTCGCCCGAGTACTCCTCCGAGGCGCGCGTGACGAGGCCGCCGACCAGCACCTCGGCGAGTTCGGCGGGCCCGGAGTCGGGCAGCATCGTGCGCTGCACGAGCTGCATCACGGGCAGGCACAGGGGGGCGGCTGCCAGGTAGACGGCGAGGCGTCCGGCGGCCGACGAGGCGCTGGAGCTGAACCTGCTGACCCGCTCGAACGGCGTGCGCCGCCGGTCCGCGCGCACGGCGGGGGCGGGCGGCTGGTCGGCGCGCACCCAGCCCACCGCGCCCGGTACGGGCCCGGCGCCGGCCCCGGACAGCAGCCTCGCCCAGGCGCCGAGGGCCACCGGCTCGGGCGGCAGCACCGGCACGGGCAGCGCTCCCCTGCGGGCCTCGGCGGGGATCCCGGCCGGGGTGCGCACGCGCAGCGCGGACGCCCCGCCGAGGGTCTCGCCACGGCTCAACTCGCAGAAGATCACGGGGAGTCGGGTGCGGTTCCACAGGCGCTGCGGGAGCGGCTGGAGCACGGCGACCGGGCCCTGCCGGGAGAGCTGGTGCAGCAGGCGGTGCGCGTGGCCGCTGTGCCACAGGGGGCCCGCGCAGTCGCTGACGACCAGGACGATCCGGCGGCCGGTGGGGTCGCTGAGCCGGTCCACGGAGTGCAGCGGCGCCGCGTACGCGTCGGGGCTGCGGCTGACGGCCGGATCGCCGTCCGGGCCCTGGTGCAGATGGCTGACCTGGATGTCGGAGAAGGCGCCCAACTGGCCGAAAACCTGCTGGAGTTCGACGAAGAGCCGGTCCCACACGCGCATCGACGACGAGGCGTCCAGGACCAGTTGCAGCCGGGCGTCGCCCCGCGTGACGGCGCGGTGGACGGGCAGGATCAGGCCGCCCGCCTGCGCGCTGCGCTCCGCCGTCGCCGTCTCGTCCAACTCCGTGCGCAGCGGCGGCGCGGGGCTGCGGTAGCGCTGCAACCGCCTTAATGCGCGCTGGAGTTCGAGCGGCGAGGGCAGCGCGGGGGCGGCGGGCACGCCCACCGGCAGCGCGGCGGCCCGGCCCGCGCCACGGGCCCGGGGCGCGCCGTCCTGCGGCACCGGGTACAGGCTCACCCGCCCGTCGGCCGCCACGTCCGGCGCGGGCGGTTCGGGCCGCTCGCTCCCGGGCTGCGCGACCCCGTTCCTGCCGTGCGAGCCGTCGAGCCGGGGCACGGGGCGGTCGCCGGATCCGGATCCGGCGGGCGGGTCCTCGGGGTGCGGGTCGTCCACCACCGGCCGGGTCCACCGGGCCAGCCACAACGCGTCGCACAACTGCGGTACGTCGGGATCGAGTCCGACGTCACGCAGCCGCGCGACGAGCTCGGCGAGCGGGTCGCCGACGCGCGCCGCCGAGGCCGGGGGGTCGGGGCGGTGCCCGTCGGGCGGGACGGGGCCGTGGCGGGCCGCTGCGTCGGGCATCAGGCCCTCACCTCGGGCGGTCGAGTCGCTGGATGAGCAGGTCGGCCAGGCGGTCACGACTGGGCGGCGCGGCCGCGTCGGTGAGGTAGATCGCGTTCAACAACTGGTCCGCCGCCAGGAGTTCACTGCGCGAGCGCTCCAGGAACCGGGTGATCAGATCGTCCCCGGCGCGCGCCGCCTCGGCACCGAGATGCGCGCGGACGAAGGTGGCGAGCCGGTTGTGGTCGGGGCGCCCCAGCTCCAGGTGGATGCACCGGCGCATCAGCGGGGCCGGGAAGTCGCGCTCCCCGTTGCTGGTGAGCACCACGAACGGGAAGGCGCGGCAGCGCACCCGGCCGTCGCGCACCCGGACCTTCACCCCGTCGGCGGTCAGCACCTCCGCCTCGCCGCCCGGCAGCCGGTCGGCGATCCGCTCCAGCTCGGGGATCGCGAACTCGCCCTCCTCCAGGACGTTCAGCAGGTCGTTGGGCAGGTCGATGTCGCTCTTGTCCAGCTCGTCGATGAGCAGCACGCGCGGGGTGTCGGAGGGCAGCAGCGCGGTGCCGAGCGGGCCCAGCCGGATGTAGCTGCCGATGCCCTCGACCGCGCCCGGCAGACCCGCCGCCGACCCGAACCCGCCCTGCGCGGCGATCTGCACGTCCTGCAGCCGGGCGATCGCGTCGTAGTGGTAGAGCCCGTCCTGGAGCGCGGAACGGCTGACGACGGACCAGCGCAGCACGCTGCCCAGGCCGAGTTCGTACGCCACCGAGTGCGCGAGCGTGCTCTTGCCCGCGCCGGGGCTGCCCGTGACGAGCAGGGGGCGGCGCAGATAGAGCGCCGCGTTGATCATCTCCAGCTCCTCGGCGCCCGGCCGGTGCAGTTCCGCCAGATGCCGGTGCGCGCCGAGCCTGCGGTCCTGGGAGCCGTCGCCGGACCCGGCCGCGTCACGGCTGGTGAAGTCCCGCCAGGGAGGCGGGTCGGGCAGCCGCTCCAGACCGTCGTGCGGTTCGCCGGCGCCTCGGTAGATGAGCCACTCACTGGATTCGGTCATGATCCGGTCCTCGTCACTCGTCCACCGCCACGGCCGTCCGAACGTGCATCACGTTATCCATCCTGGGGTGCCTGGGTAAGGGGCCCAGACCGCCGACAAGCCCTGCGGGCGGGCGGGTTCACGGGGCCTCCAGCAGGTCGCCGGTTCCGGGGAGGGGCTGGTGCGGATCGTCGTACAGCAGGGCCACACCGTCCGCCCAGAAGGACTCGGTGCGGCCCGCGCGCAGCCGCATCCGGAGATCGTGCACGGCCTCGGGGAGGTGCTGGGCGCTGGGCGGTTCGGCGATCTCGTCGATCGTGCCGCGGTGGAACTCCCCGCACACGGCGTCGGGCCGGCCGCGCCGCCTGCGCCACAGCGCCACGCCGTAGCCGCCGAGCACGATCCGGGCGAGCGCCTCCGCGTCGTCCTCGTACCGGAGATCGCCGTACCGGCAGAGCACCGGGACGGTGCCGTGCGACAGGGCGCGCAACTGCTCCACGGTCGGCACGGGTTTGCGCAACCCCTCGTCGCAGTCCAGGACTTCGGCCTTCGCACGGTGCGCGTGCAGCCAGCGCCAGCGGGCGCGGCGCTCCGCGTCCACGTCGTCCATGTCGTCGTCGGAGTCGTTCATGTCGTCGGCGGCGTCCTCTGAGCGGGCCTCGTCTTCGTCTTCGTCCTCGTCCTCGCTCTCGCTCTCGTACAGGGCGAAGCGTGCCGTCGTGTCGTACGCGCCGAACGCCTCGTCGGGCAGCCGGTCGCGGTCGGCGCAGCGCACGACGACCGGCCGCAGGGTGCCCAACGGCTCGTTGTCGGTGGGGAGTTGCCAGGTGTCCACCTCCAGGCCGAGCAGCGCGTGGGGCAGCGCCACCTGGAGGAGCGCGGGCCGGCCGGGCTCGTCGCAGTGCCGGAAGGCCTCCGCGAGCGGGCCGGCGACGTGGGCGGGCAGGTCGGCCAGGGGCGTGCGCTCGGCCTCGTGCAGCCGGACCGCCTCACCGCCGGGCGCGGCCACGGACACCGACCAGTCGCAGCGGTCCGGCTCCCAGCCGCGCCGCACCAGTTCGAGCAGGGCGGACGGCCGGGCCGCACTGCCGACGGCACGGGCACGCGCGCGTGCGTCGGCCGCGGTACGGCGGTGCTGCCGCCGGTGCTGCTTGCGCCTGCCGGGTTTGCCGGGCGTACCGGAGACCGTGTCGGGGGCGTCGTGCCCGGTCCGGTGCTCCGCCTGCTGCTCGGCCTCGTCCCGTTGGCGCAGCCGTTCGACGCGCTGCTCGGCGAGGCCGGCCCGGTAGCGGGCGCTGAGCCGCTGCGCGGCCTGCCACACCCACACCCACAGCGCCTTCTCCGCGTCCGGGGTGCTGGGCACGACGAACGGGCGCGGCGCCGACATCGCCAGCATCGCGTAGTCGAGTACGAGCTCCAGCGCCCCGTCGTCACTCGCGCTCTCGTACAGCGCCCCGAGGCCGTCGCGCCAGCCGCGCGGTGCGGGCAGCGGCGTCGGGGCCTGGAGGTCCGGGAGCGAGTCGAGGATGTCCAGCAGGCCGCGGGTGCTCTCGGGCGGCGGGAGTTCGGCGAGCCGGCCCAGCAGTTGGATCCGCTCGTCCGGACTGAGGGTGCGGCCCGGCCGCGCGCCGAGCCTGCCCTGTACGTCGGTCCAGGTCTGACGCCGGGAGGCCGGGTGGCGCTGCCGGTCGCGGTGGTAGCGGTCGTGCGCGTGGAAGACCGCCTGGTAGAGGTCGCTGTGCTCGGCCGGCACCGTCTCCGCGGGCACCCGCAGGGTGCGCAACTGCTCGATCCCGGTGGACGTGCCGCCGGGCCGGTGGTCCGAGCGCGCCTTCAGGACGCCGATCACCTCGCCGCGCACGGGGTCGATCACCGGGCCGCCCGAGACGCCGTACGGCAGGTCGTTGTCGCCCAGCCGCATCTGCACGTCCGAGGACCAGCCGCCGATGGTGCCCTGCACGGTGAGCGTGCCGTCCATGACCTGTAAGCGGCCCTCGTTCTCGGTCCAGCCGGCGTACAGCACCCGGCCCTCGCCGTAATAGGCGGCCGGGCGCTCGGAGACGTACACGCACTCGTGGTCGTCGACGGGTTCGGTCAACTGGACCAGGGCGAGGTCCGGGGCCGGCCAGTTGCCGGCCACCGGTACGGCGCGGCCGTCGGCCCAGCCGGTGTGGTCGGTCCGTCCGGTGTGGTCGGCGTGGTCGGGGAGTGTCGCCACCACCCTGCCGGGCGCGGTCGACGTGCCTCGCCCCGGCGCTGTCTCGTACACCACCGCGACCTCGCCCCCCTCCCCGCCGCAGGCAACATGTGCGCAGGTCAGAACCCAGTTCGGGGCGATGAAGAAGCCGCTCCCGAGGAACGTGCCGGGCTCCTCCAGGGCATACCCGACCACCGGGCGATGAATGCGCACGGTCGCCGCCACGACGAGTCCACGCAGCGCACGGCGGGCCGCATCGAACGTGTTCGATGCGCCCGGGGCGTGCCCGCCCGTCACGCCCCGCCCCCACCGGCGGTGCCGTCGACGCCCCCGTGCATCGGCGCGCCGGGGGACGCGCCCGCGCGTCGCCCGCCACCGGTGCCGGACGATGATGCGCCGGGGCCCGGGGGCGCGTCGGGGTCCAGGGGCGCGCTGGGGTCTGTGGGTGCGTTGGGGTCCATGGGTGCGCTGGGGCCCGGGGGTGCACTGGGGCCCGGGGGTGCGCCGGGAGCCGGGGGCACGTTGGGAGCCGGGGGTGCGTCGAGGTCCGGTGGGCCGCTGTTCCAGGTGAGGGTGACCGTGATGCCGGCCTTGGCCTCGCCGTCGGCGAGCAGGCCCACGACCTTCCCGGCCTTCGCGGTCAGCTCGATGCCGAACTCGACGCTCACCTCGTCGGGCCGCACCGCGCGCAGCGGTTCCGCCAGCGACCGCGCGACCCCGGTGACGAGCGCGTGCAGACTCTCCACGCTCGCCTCCACCCGCTCGGCGAACCCGGTGTCGCTGTACGACAGCCGTCCGGACGGCGCGGCCAGCTCCCCGGCCCCCGAGATCCTCGCCCACACGGGCGTCCCGTCCGGCAGCGCGATGCGCGCCACGCGCGTCACGTCCTCACCACTCATGACACTCCCCCGTCGTCCCAGTCCCCGTCGCCCCAGTCCCGTGGGGCCCGGTCCCCTTGATCCCGGCGGCCCGCGGGACGCCGTCCCCCTGCGCCTATCCTTTTCCTGTCCCCTCCCTCACCGGAGAGCGGACCTCTCCCTCCCCTCGCAGGAACAAGGGTCCTTCCCCCGAGGCGGGATGCCTATCCCTGCGACCGACCCACGGAGCACGATCCATGTACTTCACCGATCGCGGAATCGAGGAACTCGAGAAGCGGCGCGGCGAGGAGGCGGTCACCTTCGAGTGGCTCGCCGAGCAACTGCGGACGTTCGTCGACCTCAACCCGGACTTCGAGGTGCCGGTGGAGCGCCTGGCGACGTGGCTGGCGCGCCTGGACGACGACGAGGACGACGAGTAGGCCGGCAGGGCCGCGGCGGTTCTGCGGTTCCAGAAGGGGGCGTCCCCTCAGGACGCCCCCTTTCGTGTGTCTTGACTTTCGACGACCGCGATATATCGTGTTTCAGGAAGACGCGATATGGCGTGTCGTGTCACTGTCGTGGAGGAGGTCCGCACCATGTCCGAATGGTCCGTCGCCGAGCCGAGGAAGCTTTCCTTCGACGAGCCCGTGAGCGAACTGCACGTACGCATCGTCGACGGCACCGTGAACGTGGTGGGCACCGAGGAGGGTCCCGCCCGCCTGGAGATCTCCCGGATCGACGGCCCCCCGCTCGTGGTGAGTCATCGCGACGGAAACCTGACGGTGGCGTACGAGGACCTGCCCTGGAAGGGCTTCCTCAAGTGGCTCGACCGCAAGGGCTGGCGGCGCAGCGCCGTCGTCTCGCTCGCCGTGCCGGCCGGCACCCGCGTGGAGGTGGGCGTGGTGAGCGCCGGGGCGGTGATCTCCGGCATCGACGGCCGCACCGAGGTGAAGGGGGTCAACGGGGACACGACCCTGGTGGGTCTCGCCGGCCCGGTCCGCGCGGACACCGTCTCCGGGAATCTGGAGGCCCAGGCCCTCACCGGCGACCTGCGCTTCAACTCCGTCTCCGGCGACCTGACCGTGGTCGAGGCGGGCTCCTGCGTGAAGGCCGACTCGGTGAGCGGGTCGATGATCGTCGACCTCGATCCGGCGAGCCGCCCCGCGAGCATCGATCTGACCAGCGTCTCGGGCGAGATCGCCATCCGGCTGCCCCACCCGGCGGACGCGCAGGTGGAGGCGAACACCGCCAGCGGCTCGGTCTCCAACGCGTTCGAGGATCTCCGGGTCAGCGGCCAGTGGGGCGCCAAGCGCATCACCGGCCGCCTGGGCGCGGGCAACGGCAAACTGAAGGCGACGACGATCTCCGGCTCGATAGCCCTGCTCCGCAGGCCCCCGGTGGCCGACGAGGCGGGGGAGGCATGGGAGGCGCGTTCCGGGCAGCCCTCCGACTCGGGGGACAATGCCGTTTCCGGCCAGGGCGGCGAGAACCCCTCCGCCGACCCGGCCGACAGCACGACGACGACCGACAAGAAGGTGCTCTGACATGCCTCCCGTCTTCGCCCACGGCCGTCTCCGCCTCTATCTGCTGAAGCTCCTGGACGAAGCGCCGCGCCACGGCTACGAGGTGATCCGCCTCCTCGAAGAACGCTTCCAGGGCCTGTACGCCCCGTCGGCGGGCACGGTGTACCCCCGGCTGGCCAAGCTGGAGGCCGAGGGCCTGGTCACCCACACCACCGAGGGCGGCCGCAAGGTGTACGCGATCACCGACGCCGGCCGGGCCGAACTGGCGGACCGCAGCGGCGAACTGGTCGACCTGGAGCTGGAGATCCGCGAGTCGGTCGCCGAACTGGCCGCGGAGATCCGGGCCGACGTGCGCGGGGCGGCGGGCGATCTGCGGCGCGAGATGCGGGCGGCGGCCTCACAGGCCCGCCAGGGCAGCCGGCCGGGCACCGGAGAGCACGGCGCACCCGGCCAGTCCGGCGCGGGCGGGGAGTTCGGCGAGTACGGGGAGTACGGCGACAAGGAGGCGTGGCGCGCCGCCAAGGAGGAGATGCGTCGCGTCAGGCAGGAGTGGAAGGAGCAGGCGCGCCGGGCCAAGGACGAGAGCCGCCGCGCCCGCGAGGAGGCCCAGCGGGCCCGCCGCCAGGCCAGCGAGGCGCAGGAACGGGCCCGGAGCCAGGCCCAGGAAGAGGTGCAGCGCATCGCGCGCCGGGTCCAGGAACAGGTCCAGGACCACTTCACCCGGGGCGATTGGCCGACCGGCGTCCGCGAGGGCCTGACGGAACTCGCCAAGGAGTTCGGCGAGTTCGGCAAGGACTTCGGCAGGGAGCACGGCCGCGACTTCGGCTTCGGCCGCCCCAGCACGACGACCAACCCGACGACCGACACGACGTCCACCCCGACGACCGACACGACGTCCACCCCGAAGTCGGCCTCGAAGTCGGCCTCTTCCGCTTCCGCGGAGCCGACGGCGACCGCGCGTCCGGAGTACTCCAGCACTCCGGAGTACTCCAGCACCCCGGAGGACTTCCCCGCGGCGTACGAGCCGACCTGGGCCCACGAGAGCTCCGGCGGCGACCCGACTCGCGACCTGGACCGCCTCCTCGACCGCTTCCGGGACGACATCCGCGACGCGGCCCGCGACAACGGCGTCACCGGCGACCAACTCCGTGAAGTCCGCAGCCACTTGTCGATGGCGGCGGCTCACATCGGGGTGATACTCCGAGTCCCGAAGCCCTGACACCACCAGGGGTTGGGGCAGGCCCCCTCAGCCGGCCTTGGCCTCGGTATCGGTCTCCGTCGGGCCGGACCGGTCGTCGCCGTACAGCACCCGTGTGAGAGAGGTGTACGTGACGCCGTGGTCGGCGAGGATCTCCGAGGGGGCGCCGCGGCGGGCGGTCAGGGCGAGCAGGAGGTGCTCGTCGCCGATGGACCGTTCGTGGCGGCTCATCGCGATGCGCAGGGTGTCGGTGAGCAGGTCCCTGGCCCCTCGATCGAAGGGCCGCCGCCCGAGAAAGCGCGAGCCGGAACCACGCTCGCCCCCACCCCCGCCCTCGGCCGCCAACGCGCCCTCCCCGTGCGCCTCTTCGACCCGCGAGACGATCTCCGAGACGTCGATGCCCAGCCCCGAGAGGGCGTCCGCGTCGGCGCGGGAGAGACCGCCCCGGCGGCGGACCTCGCCCAGATCCCGGACGACCCCCTCACGCCCGCCCGGCGGCAGCCCGAGCGAGGCCAGCGCGAACGAACCGCGACTGCCCTCACGGTCGAGCAGGGCGAGCAGCACATGCGCCTCCTCGACCCGCTCCGCCCCCGCCCGCTCGGCATGCACCGCCGCCGCCTGCACCACGGCCCGGGCGTCCTTCGTGAACCGCTCGAACATCACTGCCTCCCGTACTTCTTGTGCACGGCCTGCCTGCTGACCCCGAGTTCCGCGGCGATCTCCTGCCACGACCAGCCCTGATTGCGCGCACTGCGCACCTGCACCGCCTCCAACTGCTCCAGCAGCCGACGCAGCGCGGCGACGGCCCGCAGGCCGACCCGTGGATCGCGGTCGCCGGCACGCTCGGCGAGATCCGTTGCTTCGGTCATGACGTCAACTTACGTTGACGAACGAGGCGATGTCAACCGTAGTTGACAATCAGACTGCGGGTGACGTCAGCCGTTGGTGAGCACGATCTTGCCGAACAGGTCGCCGGACGCGAGCCGTTCGAAGCCCTCGCGGGCACGGTCGAGCGGCAGCACCTCGTCGATGACGGGGCGGACACCGGTGGCGGCGCAGAAGGAGAGCAGGCCCTCCAGCTCGTCCTTGGTGCCCATGGTGGAACCGACGACCTTCAGCTCCAGGAAGAAGATCCGGGTGAGTTCGGCGTGCGAGGGGCGGTCACCGCTCGTGGCGCCGGAGATGACGAGCGTGCCGCCGGGCCGCAGGGACTTCACCGAGTGGGACCAGGTGGCCGCGCCGACGGTCTCGATGACGGCGTCCACGCGTTGCGGCAGCCGCGCACCGGGCTCCACCGCCTCGACGGCGCCGAGTTCCAGGGCCCGCTTCCGCTTGGCCTCGTCCCTGCTGGTGGCGAAGACGCGCAGCCCGGCCGCCCGGCCCAGCACGATGGCCGCCGTGGCGACACCGCCGCCGGCGCCCTGGACGAGGACGGAGTCGCCGGGACGCACCCCCGCGTTGGTGAACAGCATCCGGTAAGCCGTCAGCCAGGCCGTGGGCAGACAGGCGGCCTCCTCGAAGGAGAGCTCCTTGGGCTTGGGCAGAATGTTCCAGGTCGGCACGGCGACCTGCTCGGCGAAGGTGCCCTGGTAGCGCTCGGTGAGGATGGAACGGGGTTCCCCGGGCCCGACCCCGTGCCCGGTCTGCCCGATCACGGAGTGCAGGACGACCTCGTTGCCGTCCGCGTCGATCCCGGCGGCGTCACAGCCGAGGATCATCGGCAGTCGGCCCTCCGGGAGACCGACGCCGCGAAGCGACCAGAGATCGTGATGGTTGAGGGAGGCGGCCCTGACCTGGACAGTGCTCCAGCCCGGCCGGACCTCGGGGGCCGGGCGCTCTCCCAACTCCAGCCCGGAAAGCGGCTGGTCGGGGTCGATTCGGGCGGCGTAGGCGGCGAACATGCGTCCCACGATAGATGCCCCGGCCGTTTCAGCCCGCCCGGCGTTCGAGGAGGAGCGGCTGCCGCCCCGAACCCGACCCACCCGCTGGGGTCGCCTTCCCCGGCGGGGGTGCCTTCTCGACGCCGGTCCGCTGCATCCAGCCCGTTGGGGGTCCCCCCTCTGGGGGAGTTCGAGGACGAGCGAATGCCGCCCCGAACCCCCACCCACCCGCTGGGGTCGCCCTTCCCGGAGGGGTCGCCTTCCCCGGCGGGGGTGCCTTCTCGACGCCGGTCCGCTGCATCCAGCCCGTTGGGGGTCCCCCCTCTGGGGGAGTTCGAGGACGAGCGAATGCCGCCCCGAACCCCCACCCACCCGCTGGGGTCGCCCTTCCCGGAGGGGTCGCCTTCCCCGGCGGGAGTGCTTTCCCCGACGGGGTCGCCTTCCCCGACGGGGTCGCCTTCCAACACCGGTCCGCACATTCCAGCCCGTGGGGGGTCCCCCCTCTGGGGGAGTTTGAGGACGAGGCCCCTTCAGGGCCGACAGCGGGGGTCTGGGGGCGCAGCCCCCCGGGGACGGCGCCCAGTCATCACCCGAACGGGCGGGCGGGTGGGCAAAAAAGGGCGATGGCCCCGCCCGGAGGGACGGGGCCATCCCAGACACACGTCAGCGTCGGGCGACGCCTTCGGCACGGGCAGCCGCGGCGACCGCCGCAGTCACCGCGGGCGCGACCCGCTCGTCGAACGGCGAGGGAATGACGTAGTCGGCGGCCAGATCCTCGCCGACAACCCCGGCCAGCGCCTCCGCCGCCGCCAGTTTCATCCCCTCGGTGATCCGAGAAGCCCGCACCTGGAGCGCACCGGCGAAGATCCCCGGGAACGCCAGCACGTTGTTGATCTGGTTGGGGAAGTCCGACCGCCCGGTGGCGACGACCGCCGCGTACTTGTGAGCGACGTCCGGGTGCACCTCGGGGTTCGGGTTGGCCATCGCGAAGACGAACGCCCCCTTCGCCATCGAGGCCACCGCCGCCTCCGGGACCGTACCGCCGGAGACGCCGATGAAGACGTCGGCGCCGTCGAGCGCGTCCTCCAGCGACCCGCTCAGCCCGGCCTTGTTGGTGAAGGAGGCCAGCTCACGCTTGACGTCGGTGAGATCCCCCCGCTCCGCCGAGACGATGCCCTTGCGGTCGCTGACCGCGACGTCCCCGATGCCGGCCTCGACCAGCATCTTGGCGATGGCGACACCCGCCGCGCCGGCGCCCGAGATGACGGCCCGCAGCTCCCCGATGCCCCGCCCGCTGAGCCGCGCGGCGTTGCGCAGCGCCGCCAGCGTCACGATCGCCGTGCCGTGCTGGTCGTCGTGGAAGACCGGGATATCGAGCGCGTCCTGGAGCCGGCGCTCGATCTCGAAGCACCGCGGCGCCGAGATGTCCTCCAGGTTCACTCCGCCGAACGAGGGCGCGAGCCGCACCACCGTCTCGACGATCTCGTCCACGCCCGTGCAGGCGAGCGCGATCGGAACCGCGTCCACCCCACCGAACTGCTTGAACAGGATGGCCTTGCCCTCCATGACCGGAAGGGAGGCCTCCGGGCCGATGTCCCCGAGCCCGAGGACGGCCGTCCCGTCGGTCACGACGGCGACGACGGACGACTTCCAGGTGTAGTCGTTCACCAGGTCCGGCTGCTCCGCGATCGCGGTGCACACGCGCGCGACGCCGGGCGTGTAAGCGAGGGACAGGTCGTCCTTGTCGCGGACCGGGACGGTGGCCTGCACGGCCATCTTGCCGCCACGGTGCAGCGCGAACACCGGGTCGAACGGGTCGAGGGGCTCCGCACCACCCTCCTGGCCCGTTCGGTCGGCGCTGTCACTGCGAGGATTGACGATCTCCGCTGCCACTGTGTCTTACCCCTTAGGTGTTCATGGTTTCTGAGGGTGGCCACTCCTGATTGAGAAGTGGGCGGGCATCGCACAGGGCCCAGAGGGTGATGCGTACGGGCGCTGCGCGTCGGGCGCGCCGCACACGCGCCCTGAGCCCCGGATGAGGGGTGTTGAACAACCTTCTTACCGGACGAGGACCACAGCCGACGAGTCCGATCCGTGCAAGGTCACATCCCTCGGCCTGTTGACCTCCGACAGAGATGATCACGAGTGACATGACTCATGCGCGAAGACTCGCCAAGCTGCCGGAGTCCCTTGACATGGACCCCCGACACGGACTCGGGACGACGTCCGGGGCGGAACCCAAACGATCACATGGCGGGATGAACCGAAGATCTTTCGGCCGGAACGGGGGATTCCCGCAGATGGTCCGGCTCCGCCCGGTCGTGATGTACCGGACTGATGCGGTTCGGGGGTGGCCCGTTATCCGATTTTGACATGGCCAGCCCCCTGGTTGCCGCAGTCCGAATGGCAAGATGCCGTAATCACACGAGGTCGCGACACCCGAAGGTGTGTGTTCTCGTCGACCCATCGGCATGTGCCGAAACCATCGGCAACTCCATCCATCCGCCGGAGGAACCCACCATGACCGCAAGCTCCACCCGACGCCCGACCGCCGCCGCGCGCACCCGCCTGGCAGCGGTCGGATCCCTCGCGGTCGCGGGCGCCCTGCTGCTCACCGCGTGCGGAGACCAGACCGAAGGCGGCAGCAGCTCCTCCGAGTCGCCCGGCGGCAGCGCCAACGCGGCGCCCCTCTTCTCCAAGCTGCCGGCCGCCATCCAGAAGGCGGGTGTCATCAAGGTCGGCACGAACGCCGAGTACGCCCCGATGGAGTCCGTGGAGGGCGGCAAGATCGTCGGTGTCGACCCGGACATCGCGGCGGCGCTCGGCAAGCAGCTCGGCGTCGACTTCACGTTCACCTCCGGCTCCTTCGACGGCCTGATCACGGCGGTCAACACCGGCCGTTACGACGTCGCCATGTCGTCGATCACGGACAACAAGCAGCGCCAGGAAGGCCTGGACGACAAGGGCAAGAAGCTGGGCGAGGGCGTCGACTTCGTCGACTACTTCACCGCCGGCACCGCCATCTACGTCAAGAAGGGCAACCCGAAGGGCATCAAGGCCATCGGGGACCTCTGCGGCCAGACGGTGGCCGTGCAGCGCGGCACGACGTACGAGGAGGCCCTGCAGGCGCAGTCCAAGACCTGCACGGCCGGCGGCAAGCAGGCCCTCAAGATCGAGTCCTTCGACAACGACACCGAGGCCCAGACCCGCGTGAAGTCCGGCGGCGCGGTGGCCGGCGTCAACGACTACCCGGTCGCGGTGGACCTGGCCCGCAAGGCCGACGGCGGCAAGACCTTCGAGGTCGTCGGCGAGCAGTACGAGGCCGCCCCGTTCGGCATCGTCGTCGACAAGAAGAACACCCAGCTGCGCGACGTCCTCAAGGAGGCCGTCGACGCGATCATCAAGGACGGCTCGTACCAGAAGGTGCTGGAGAAGTGGGGCGCCGAGAGCGGCGCGATCAAGGCTGCCGCGGTCAACGGCGGCAAGTGATCCACCCGCACCTTTTGAAGCCTTTTGAAGGGCAGTCCCCATGACTGACAAGCTCGAGAAGTCCTCCGAGGCCCCGGAGGGCGCCGGGGGCGCACCACCCGAGGACACCCCGCCGGTCGCCAAGGAGGACGCGTTCTCCGGCCCTCCGGAGGCCATCAAGGCCATCCCGGTGCGCCACTGGGGCCGCTGGGTCAGCGCGGTGATCGTCGTCGCGCTCCTCGCGCTGCTCGTCAACGCGTTCGCGCACGGCGACATCCAGTGGCACGCGGTGTCGGACTCGCTGTTCGACCCGACCGTCATCGCGGGCGCCGGCCGCACCCTGCTGATCAGCATCCTGGCCATGCTGCTCGGCGTGGTCCTGGGCGTCGTACTCGCCGTGATGCGGCTGTCGAAGAACCCGGTGACCAGCACCATCGCGTGGCTGTACATCTGGTTCTTCCGCGGCACCCCGGTCTATGTGCAGTTGCTGATGTGGTTCAACCTGGCGCTGATCTTCCCCGTCCTGAATCTCGGTCCGATCTACAAGGACGAGATGGTGGACGTCATGACGCCGTTCATGGCGGCCCTCCTGGGCCTCGGTCTGAACGAGGCCGCGTACATGGCCGAAATCTGCCGCGCCGGCCTGCTGGCCGTCGACGAGGGCCAGACGGAGGCGTCCCACGCGCTCGGCATGAGCCACGCCAAGACGCTGCGCCGGATCGTCATCCCGCAGGCGATGCGGGTGATCGTGCCGCCGACCGGCAACGAGTTCATCAACATGCTGAAGACCTCGTCGCTGGTGTACGTGGTGACGTACAACGAACTGCTGCGCTCCACCTCGGTGATCGGCTCCTCGTCGTACGCCGTGATGGAGCTGCTCTTCGTCGCCTCCATCTGGTACCTGGTCATGACCAGCGTCTTCAGCGTCTTCCAGTACTACCTGGAGCGCTACTACGCCCGCGGCAGCAGCCGCAGCCTCCCGCCCACGGTCTTCCAGAAGATCAGGGCGAACCTGTTCGGATCCTCGAGGAGCACGGCATGACCGCGATGGTGAAGGCCGAGGGCGTCCACAAGTCCTTCGGCCTGGTCCAGGTGCTCAAGGGCATCGACCTGGAGGTCAAGAACGGCGAGGTGTTCTGCCTCATCGGCCCGTCCGGCTCCGGCAAGTCGACCTTCCTCAGGTGCATCAACCACCTGGAGAAGATCAACTCCGGCCGCCTGTACGTCGACGGGGAGCTGGTCGGCTACCGCCAGAAGGGCGACAAGCTGTACGAGCTGAAGGACAGCGAGGTCGCGCTGAAGCGCCGGGACATCGGCATGGTGTTCCAGCGGTTCAACCTGTTCCCGCACATGACGGCGCTGGACAACGTCATGGAGGCCCCGGTCCAGGTCAAGGGCGTCAGCAGGGCGCAGGCCAAGGAGCGGGCGAAGGAGCTCCTGGACCGCGTGGGCCTGGCCGACAAGGCCGACGGCTACCCCTCGCAGCTCTCCGGCGGCCAGCAGCAGCGGGTGGCCATCGCCCGGGCGCTGGCCATGGACCCGAAGCTGATGCTCTTCGACGAGCCGACCTCGGCCCTCGACCCGGAGCTGGTCGGCGACGTCCTCGACGTCATGCGCGACCTGGCCGAGTCCGGCATGACGATGGTCGTCGTCACCCACGAGATGGGCTTCGCCCGCGAGGTCGGCGACAGCCTGGTCTTCATGGACGGCGGCGTGGTCGTCGAATCCGGCAACCCACGCGACGTCCTGACCAACCCTCAGCACGAGCGGACCCAGGCGTTCCTGTCCAAGGTGCTGTAGCACCGCAGCAGGTGGGAAGGGGCGGTACGGAGTCTCCGTACCGCCCCTTCCCATTGCCGGTCGGGGTCTGTCACTTCAACGCGAGAAGCAGCGTGTCCGACGGCGACGCCCACACCGCCCGGGCCTCGCCGAAGCCCTTCTCCCTCAGCACGCGCGCGTGCCATGCCGCCGAGGGCATGTCGCCGTCGGCGTGTTCGCCGTAGATCTCGTAGCGGCGGGCGGCGGGACCGGCGAGGACCGGGTCCTGGGCGGCGAGCTGCCACCACTCGGCCCAGTCCAGGACCCCGCCCGCTTTGGCCTGATCCATACGGGCGTGGCGCTGCGCGCGCTCCGCCGCGTTGATCCGGGGCGTCGTGTCGTCGATCATGTGATCCGCGTTCATGAAGACACCGCCGTCGCGGACGAGTTCCGCGACCTGACCGTAGAGGGCCGCGAGGGGTTCGCTGTGCAGCCAGTGCAGGGCCGTGGCGGTCAGGACGGCGTCGTAGGAGTCGTACGGCAGCCGGGCCCGCCACTGCGGGTCCTTGAGGTCGGCCGACACGAACGTGACGCGGTCGTCGCCCGCGAAGGTGCCCTCGGCGATGGCGAGGAGCGCCGGATCGAGGTCGACGCCGGTGCTGGTGGCCCCGGGGAGGCGGGCGAGCAGCCGGGCGGTGATGGTGCCGGTGCCGCAGGCGAGGTCGAGGACCCGTGGGGCGGGTCCGACGAGCGCCTCGACCATGTCCAGCATGATCCGGAAGCGTTCCTCGCGGTCGGGCATGTACCACTCCTGCTGGCGGTCCCAGCTCCGCTGCCACCCGGCCCAGTCGGTACCGGCACTGGTACCCGTACCGGTCGTGGTCGTCCCCGTGTCCGTCATCGCAACCCCTCCGCCGCGTATGTCACGTAACTAGGTAATACCCTGGAAGCACGAACGGCTGTTACCTCGCCCGCACCCCGACCATAGAGCGCCCCCGTAAGGACTACAAGTGGAACTGGCCTATTACTCCGACTACGCCGTGCGTCTCGTCAACAGCGAGGAGCCGGCCCGGGGCAAGGACTCCCTGACCTCGGTCGAGGCCGTCCGCGCCCTCTTCGGCGGCAACCGGTCGGCGGGCCGCCGGGCCGCCGACGCCGACGTCACCCGCTTCCGCTCGGTCCGGGGCCGGCTGCGCGCGGTCTTCGAGGCGGCCGACGGCGGCGACGAGACCCTCGCGGTGGACCTGCTGAACTCGCTCCTCCTGGAGTTCCCGGTGAGCCCGCAGATCTCCGGCCACGACGTCCGCGACGACGACGGCCGCCCGCTGTGGCACATGCACCTGGCCGACCACCCGTCGAACGCGACGGCGGGCTACGCGGCCATCGCGGCGATGGGCCTGGCCTTCCACCTCACCGAGTACGGCGTCGACCGCCTGGGCCTCTGTGAGGCGAGCCCCTGCCGCAACGCCTACCTCGACACGTCCACGAACCGCTCCCGGCGCTACTGCTCCGACCGCTGCGCGACCCGCGCCAACGTGGCCGCCTACCGCGCCCGCAAGCGCCTGGAGGCGGACCGGACGGCCGGCACGGGCCTCGCCGCCGACAGCGCCCAGCGCACCAGCGCCAGCGGCGAGCGCTGATCCGGCTTCAGCGGGCGGTAGCGCAGCCGCACCTTGCCGAGGACCAGTTCGTCGGGCACGGCCCCGTAGTCGGTGCTGTCCCCTCCGGCGTACGCGTTGTCCCCGCGCACCCACCACCCCCCGTCCCGCCGCTCGACGGCCCGTTTGACCACCAGCAGGTCCTGCTGGAACGGATGCCGCAGCACGACGACGTCACCGGGTCGCACCCTGGCCCCGTACTGCACCACCAACTGGTCCCCGTGGTGGAGCGTGGGCACCATGGACGGCCCGGTCACCTCGGCCAGCCCGAAGGGCGTGACCGCCGTCCCCCGCTCGGTCTCCTGCGACAGCTCCGGCATGGCCGGCACCTCCCCGGTCCGTTCGTCCACCAGTCCCAGTCTGACGCCGGACTTTTGTCCTAAGCCCATGGGGGCACCCGTCAAAAGCCGTCCCTCAGGGAGTAATGTCCCACCTGAGAAGACGATCACGAGGAAGGAATGCTCCATGCTTTCCCGCCTGTTTGCCCCCAAGGTCAAGGTCAGCGCACACTGCGACCTGCCCTGCGGTGTGTACGACCCGGCCCAGGCCCGCATCGAGGCGGAGTCGGTGAAGGCCGTCCAGGAAAAGATGGCCGCCAACGACGACCCGCACTTCCAGGCGCGCGCCACCGTCATCAAGGAGCAGCGCGCCGAGCTGGCGAAGCACCACGTCTCCGTGCTGTGGAGCGACTACTTCAAGCCCCCGCACTTCGAGAAGTACCCGGAGCTCCACGTCCTGGTCAACGACGCCCTGAAGGCCCTCTCGGCCGCCAAGGCGTCGACGGACCCGAAGACCGGCGAGAAGGCCCTGGAGCTCATCGCCGAGATCGACAGGATCTTCTGGGAAACGAAGAAGGCCTGACACCCAAGCCTTCACCCGATCCGCGCCCGCTGCACCACCGCGGCCCGGAAAAGCCACGAGGGGCCGGTCCACCACAGGACCGGCCCCTTTCGGCGTCCGACCGTCACCGTCCGGCACGCCGGGTCCCCGGTAGGTGAGCTGCAAAAAGGTGACACCCCCACACCGAAGTGTCACCTTCCTGCGCGGACCACCCCCCGGACAGGCACCCGGCAGAGAGCCGCACCGCCCAAGTCCGAAGACCCGCCCTGGGCACGCTGGCCCTTCCGGGTTCGCGGACGGTGACGGTGCCGGGCAGCTCGACCGTCTCCACCCGGCCGAACTCCTCCCCCACTGACCGAGATACGGGCGGGGCCACGTCCACCGCCAGAAGCCTCACCTCTTCCCGAAAGCGGCCCCCACGCCAACCCGCCTCGCATCCGGCAGAGTTGGAAGGCTCGCTCGCTGCCTCACCCCTCCGACGACGGCAACCTCAGGCCTGGGGGTGACCGACCGTGTCTACACTCCGATCATGGATGACCGCTCTCCCTCCCCCCTGGCCCGCACGGCCGTCGACGCCATCGAGCACGTCAGCGGCACATACCCCGGCCACCGGCGCGTGCACGCCCGGGGCCTGTGCTTCGACGCCACTTTCACTCCTACCGGCAAGGCCGCCTCCCTCACCACGGCGGACCATCTCCAGTCGGACCCGACGCCCGTCGTCGTGCGCTTCTCGAACTCCAACACCAACCCGACCGTGCCCGACGGGGTCCGGGCCGGCCGCGGCCTCGCGGCGCGCTTTCTGCTGCCGGACGGCACCGCTACCGACCTCGTCTCCGTCAACCTCCCGGTGTTCTTCGCGGCCACCCCCGAGCAGTTCGTGGAACTCCTCGACGCCCTCGAGAAGGACCCCGCCACCGGGGCCCCCGACCCGGCCAAAGTCCAGGCGTACGCCGCTGCGCACCCCACGGCCGCCCTCGGCCTGCGGGAGGCGGGCCGGATGCCGATACCGGTCAGCTACGGCACCGCCCTCTACTGGGCCATCCACACCTTCATCTGGGTCGACGCCCAGGGTGAGCGGCACCCGGTCCGCTACCGCTGGGAGCCCGACGCCGGGCTGCAGGAACTGACCGTGGAGAACGCGGCAGACGAAGACCCCGAGTATCTGGCCGAGGAACTGGTCCAGCGCCTCGCCGACGGCCCCGTCGGCTTCACACTCCACGTCCAGCTCGGCCAGGACGACGACCCCACCGACGACCCGACCAAACCGTGGCCGACCGACCGCCCCGAGATCATCGCGGGCCACCTGCGCGTCACCGCCCCGGTCGCGGATCAGGAGCACTGGGCGGCCCAGGTCTACGACCCCACCCGGATCACTCCCGGCATCGAGCTCTCCGACGACCCGGTCCTCGCCTTCCGCAGCCAGGCCTACGCCGTCTCCTACGAGCGCCGGGCGGGAGGCCGCTGACCATGCCCGCCTCCCGGCGTACGGCCGACGCCCCCTCAACCTCATGATCGCCATACGGCTGCACACACCCGCCACGCCCTCGGCTCCCGCGCTCCTGCTGCGTCCCTGGGACCCGGCTGACGCCGACGAGTTGGTGGAGTTGTACCGCGACGACGCCCTGCGGCGCTGGACCGGTTCGGGCGTGGATGACGTGGTGGGGGCGGCGCGTTGGGTGCGGGAGCAGCAGCGGGAGTGGGAGGCGGGCGATCGTTTCGGGCTCGCCGTTGTGGAGGCCCGGGGTCGCGGTCACGATGAGCGGCTGGCGGGGCATGTGGTGCTCAAGCGTCCCGTGTCCGGTGGCCCGTCCGCCGAGGTCGGCTACTGGACCGCGGCGCCGAGCGGGAAGGCGGGCGGTGCGGCGGGCAGCAGTCCGCTGAGCTCGTACCGGCATTTCTGCGCGACGCGGCAGGATGCCGAGTTGTCCACCTGGTGCAGGAGTTCAAGGAGGTCCATCGGGCTGAGCTTCCACTGCCGTACGGGGTCGATCTGCCGGATCGTGAAACGGGTGCGCTGCTCGCTCTGCGACACCGCGGCGACACCGGCCACGAGCGGCGAGGCCACGGCCGGGATCAGCACCTTCTCGGCCACCTTGTCGAAGTGCACGCCGTGCGAGCCCGCACCGACCCGCACCGCGCCGATCAGCCCGCCGAACAGGGCGTGGGACGAGCTGGACGGCAGCCCGACCAGCCAGGTCAGCAGGTTCCAGAGGATCGCCCCGACCAGCCCCGCGAAGATCATCCCCGGACTGACGAGGGTGTCGTCGACGATGCCGCCGGAGATCGTCTTCGCGACCTCGGTGGACAGGAACGCCCCGACGATGTTCAGGGCCCCGCTGATCAGCACCGCTGTTCTCGGCTTGAGCGCGCCGGTGGCGATGGAGGTGGCCATCGCATTCGCCGTGTCGTGGAATCCGTTGGTGAAGTCGAAGGCCAGGGCCGTGACGATGACGACCGCCACGAGGAACGTGATGTGGTCCGTTCCCTCATGGGAACAAGCGCTTCCGTACGGCAGGCGAACTGGAGGCAAAGCCTGCTCCAGGTCCCCGCGCCCACCGGGTGAGGATCGTGCGATGCTGACGTGATGACCCTCGAGGACCTGGTACGGCTGCGGCAGGCACGCGACCGGATGGACCGCGAGTACGCCGAACCACTCGACGTCCCCGCCCTCGCGCGCACCGCGCTGATGTCGCCGGGCCACTTCCAGCGCAGCTTCCGCGAGGCCTACGGCGAGACGCCCTACGGCTACCTGATGACCCGCCGCGTCGAGCGCGCCAAGACCCTGCTGCGCCGCGGCGACCTGTCCGTGACGGAGGTCTGCATGGCGGTCGGCTGCACCTCGCTCGGCTCCTTCAGCTCCCGCTTCACCGAGCTGGTCGGCGAGACCCCGAGCGCGTACCGGGCGCGGTCGCACGAGCCGAGCGCGGTGATCGCGCCGTGCGTGGCCCGCACGTACACCCGCCCCAGGCACGGCCGACGTGCCTAGGCTGACGTCATGGACCTCAAACTTCACCAGTGTTTCGTCGCCGTCGACGACCATGACAAGGCCCTGCACTTCTACGTCGAGGTGCTCGGTCTCGAAGTCCGCAACGACGTGTCGTTCGAGGGGATGCGGTGGGTGACCGTCGGGTCGCCGCTGCAGCCGGACGTGAACATCGTGCTGGAGCCGCCGGGTGCGAACCCGGACTTCTCCCCCGCCGACCGGGAGGCGATGGCCCGGCTGCTCGCCAAGGGCGTGCTGCGCGGGGTCATCTTCACCACCGCCGACTGCGACGCGCTGCACGCGCGCGTGCGGGAGGCCGGCGTCGAGGTGCTCCAGGAGCCGACGGACCAGCCGTACGGCGTGCGCGACTGCGCGTTCCGGGACCCGGCGGGCAACATGCTGCGCTTCATGGAACGGACCACGTGAACCGGATGACCCGTCCGATTCATCAGGCTTGTCCCGCGCCTCCGGCTTCTCCGGTTCGTCTGGTTCATCCGGTCCGCTGGGCCTACGCCTTCGTCGACCGGCCCGCCGCGCACTTCGATCGGGCCTGCGGCTTCTGGACCGCCGTCACGGACACGGACCTGTCCGAACTCCGGGGCGGGGACGGGGAGTTCGCGACCCTGCTGGCGGCGGGCGCCGACGCCTGCGTCAAGGTCCAGGCGGTCGCGGACGGCGTCGGCGGCGCGCATCTCGACCTCGCCGTCGAGGACGTGCCGGGCTTCGTCGAGGAGGCACTGAAGCTGGGGGCGGAGACGGCCGCCGTGCACGAGGGCTGGGCCGTACTGCGTTCCCCCGCCGGGCAGTTGTTCTGCGCGGTGCCGTGGCGCGGCGAGTCCGTACGGCCGCCCGTGGTGTCCGGCAGCCGCCTCGACCAGGTGTGCCTCGACGTCCCGCCGACGGCGTTCGAGGCCGAAGTCGCCTTCTGGAGCGGCCTGTTGCCCGACTGGTCGGCCCGGCCGGGATCGCGGCCCGAGTTCCACGTGGTCGAGCCCCCTCCCGGCCCGCCGATCCGCATCCTGCTCCAGCGACTCGACGAGGAGCGGCCGGAGGAGCGGGGTTCGGCCTCCGCGCATCTCGACCTGGCCTGCGGTGCGGACGTCGACGCCGTGCGCGTACGGCACGAGCGGCTCGGCGCGGTCCTGGTCGCCCGCCACCCCCACTGGACGGTGCTGCGCGACCCGGCGGGCGGCCTGTACTGCCTCACCGGGCGCGACGCGCAGACGGGCGGACTGCCGCGGGGCCACGCGTAGCGGCAGGGCGGGTGGGGCCGACTGCCATGAGGTGACGTCACGCGGTGACGTCACGAGCTCCTGACGGTGGGCGTTCCAGGCTCCTGGCCGGGCTCGGAGACGTCGGGTTCGGAGACGTCGGACCCGGGGACCTCGGGCCGGGAGACCTCGGGCTCGGGCACGTCGGGCTGGGCGCCCGGTTCCACGTACGCCTCGCACTCCGGGTTGTGGCACGGGCCCGGCACCCAGCGCGGCACCCACGCGCCCAGCGTCTTGTGACGCCGGATGACGGACTGTACGGGCTGCCCGCAGTCGGGGCAGACGCGTTGTTCCCTGTCCATGTCCTCAGGGTAGGGCGGCCCGCACGCGAACGCCCCCCGCCGTGCGTCAGTGTTCTCCGCCGTACGTCCGGACCACCGCGCCGTTGCCGAAGGAGCGCACGCCGCCGAAGGCGAAGCGGGCGACGTCGAAGCCCCCGGCAACCTGCGGAGTCAGGAGCCGCAGGGTGCCGGGGGTGCCGGGGACTTCAGCGGGGCTCTGGCTACCTCCAGTTACCTCTGGTTACTCTGGTTACCTCTAGTCGCCGCCAATTACTTCCAGTTGCCGCTGATCACTTCTCGTTGCCCCTAGTTGCTGCGCCGTGTCACGAATTCCGCCAGGGAGAGGAGGTCGCCTGCCGATTCCGGGTCCGGGATGGCGCGGGCCAGCTCGTGCATCGCGCGGGACATGCGGTCGGCCGCCTGGTCCTGCGCCCACGCGCGTCCGCCCGCCCGCTCGACGGCCAGCGTCGTGCGGTCCAGGTCGGCCGGTTCGTAGGGCGCCGCGTACAGCTCGGCCAGTTCGCCGGCCGCCGGGGTGCCGGAGGTCAGCGCGGCGACCACCGGCAGGGACTTCTTGCGTACGGCGAGATCCGCGCCGGCCGGCTTGCCGGTGTGCCGCGGGTCGCCCCATATGCCGATGACGTCGTCGATGAGCTGGAAGGCGAGCCCGGCCTCCCGGCCGAACGCGTCCAGCGCCTCGACGTCCTCCTCGGCCGCCCCCGCGTACAGCGCGCCCACGGCGCAGGCGCAGCCGAGCAGCGCGCCCGTCTTGGCCTCGGCCATGACGAGGACCTCGTCCAGGGTGATGTCGGCGGGGCCGCGTTTCTCCATGGCCGTGTCCGCCTGCTGGCCGGCGCACAGTTCGACCACACAGGCCGCGACCCGGACGGCGGCCGCCGCGGACGCGGGGTGCGGATCCCCGGCGAGCAGCCCGAGGGCGAGGGCCTGCAGGGCGTCCCCGGCGAGGATCGCGTCGGCGTCGCCGAACACGGTCCAGGCGGTGGGACGGTGCCGGCGGGTGGTGTCCCGGTCCATCACGTCGTCGTGCAACAGCGTGAAGTTGTGGACCAGTTCGACCGCGGCGGCCGCCCGGACTGCCGCCGCGCGGGCCGCCGGGCCGCCGAGCGCGGCGGCCGCGGCGAGCACCAGGGCCGGGCGGATCGCCTTGCCCGCGTTGCCCGCCGCCGGGGTGCCGTCCGCGTGCTCCCAGCCGAAGTGGTAGAGCGCGATCCGGCGCATCGAGCCGGGCAACGAGTCGATCGCCGCCCGCAGTTCGGGGTCGACCGACGCCCGCGACCGCTCCAGGATCACCGCCGCCTCGTGCCCGTCGGCCGCCCCCGGACCGCCGTTGCCCTGACTCCCGATGGACCTCCGCCTTTCGCGCGCCTCGCCCCGGTACCGCCTGGTGGCGGAGGTCACCGCCAGCGGCCGATCTCGACGTTCTCCAGAACGCCCAGCGCGTCCGGCACCAGGACCGCGGCCGAGTAGTAGGCCGTGACCAGGTAGTTGATGACGGCCTGTTCGTTGATGCCCATGAACCGCACGGACAGGCTGGGCTCGATCTCGTCCGGGATGCCGGGCTGGCGCAGGCCGATGACACCCTGGTCCTGCTCGCCCAGACGCATCGCGATGATCGAGCTGGTACGGGCTTCGGTGACCGGGATCTTGTTGCACGGGTAGATCGGCACGCCGCGCCAGGTGGGGATGCGGTTGCCGCCGACGTCGATCGTCTCGGGGACGAGCCCGCGCTTGTTGAGCTCACGGCCGATCGCGGAGATCGCGCGCGGGTGGGCGAGCAGCATCTTGGTGCCGCGCCGCCTGCTGAGCAGTTCGTCCAGGTCGTCCGGGCTGGGCACGCCGTCATGCGGCTGGAGGCGCTGGTCGTACTCGCAGTTGTGCAGCAGCCCGAACTCCCGGTTGTTGACGAGCTCGTGCTCCTGGCGCTCCTTGAGCGCCTCGACCGTCAGCCGCAACTGCTGCTCGGTCTGGTTCATGGGCTGGTTGTACAGGTCGGCCACGCGCGAGTGGATGCGCAGGACGGTCTGGGCGATGCTCAGTTCGTACTCGCGCGGCCGGGCGTCGTAGTCCACGAACGTGTGCGGGATGTCCGGCTCGCCGGCGTGGCCCGCGGCCAGGTCGACTTCCTTCTCGCCGTACTTGTTGGTGCGCTGCTCGGGGATCGCGCGCAGTTGCTGGAGATGCTCACGCAGGGAGTCGGCGCGCTCCGCGACCTGCTCGACGTCCTGCCGGGCCAGGATCAGCACCGTGCAGGCGGTGTGGGCGCGGGCGGTGTACTCCCAGATGGCGTCCGCGTCGAGCAGCGCCTGGTCGCCGAAGTACGCCCCGTCGGCGAGGACTCCGAGGACCTGGTCGTCGCCGTAGGGGCCGGTGCCGACCTTCTCGACGCGGCCGTGCGCCAGCAGGTAGACCTCGTCGGTCTGGCTGCCGAAGGAGGCGATGAGCTCACCGGGGCCGAACTCCCGCTGCCGGCAGCGCTGGGCGAGCTCCCCGAGCACCTCCTCGTCCTCGTAGGAGCGCAGTGCGGGCAGTTCGCCCAGCTCGGCCGGGATGACCTCGACTCGGTCGCCGGTCTTGACGAACGTGATGCGGCCGTCGCCCACCGCGTACGTCAGACGCCTGTTGACCCGGTAAGTACCACCCTGTACGTCCACCCAGGGCAGATTGCGCAGCAGCCAGCGCGAGCTGATCTCCTGCATCTGCGGTGCGGACTTGGTCGTGGTGGCCAGGTTCCGCGCGGCCGCAGTGCCAAGACTCTGCTGCGGCTTGCCCGACTCCGTGCGGACCTCTTCGCCTACCGACATGAGAAATGCCCTCCCGATTCATGCACGGACGCCGAACTGCGCCGGTGCACTGTTCACACGGGCAAGCCTTCCATCACGGAGTGTGGTCTTGCTATTACCCGAAAGAGCGGGAATGGATCATCGTGGGCTGGGAAGAGGCACGTTTCACCGAACGGTGTTCGACAATGGGCGGGTGACCGACCTGCGCCCCCGCCTCCCCTCACCCCTCCAGGAAGTGGCCGACGACCGGTTCGGGCGGCACGGCGTGCGGCTGCTGCTGAAGCGGGACGATCTGATCCATCCGGAGCTGATCGGCAACAAGTGGCGCAAGCTGGCGCCCAACCTGGAGCGGGCGGCCGGGCGGACGCTCCTCACCTTCGGCGGCGCCTACTCCAACCATCTGCGGGCCACGGCCGCCGCCGGCCGGCTTCTGAGGCTGCCCACGGTGGGCGTGGTGCGCGGCGACGAACTGGCCGGCCGGCCGCTGAACCCGTCCCTGGCCAGGTGCGCGGCCGACGGCATGCGCCTGCACTTCGTGGACCGCTCGACGTACCGCCGCAAGACCGAGCCGGAGGTGCTGAAGCGGCTGCTGAAGAGGCTTCTGGGCGCGGCCGGCGCGGAGGACGCGTACGTCGTCCCCGAGGGCGGCAGCAACGCGGCGGCGGTGCGCGGCTGCCGGGCGCTCGGCGAGGAGCTGCGCGGCCACGCCGACGTCGTCGCCCTCGCCTGCGGCACCGGCGGCACTCTCGCGGGCCTGGCCGCCGGTCTGGCCCCCGGCCAGCGGGCCCTGGGCATCCCGGTCCTCAGGGGCGGCTTCCTGGGCGAGGAGATACGGGCACTCCAGGAGGCGGCCTTCGGGGGCCGGCGGGGCGAGTGGCGGCTCGACGAGCGCTTCCACTTCGGCGGGTACGCGCGCGTGCCCCCGGAACTCGACGCGTTCGCCGAGGACTTCGAGCGACGGCACGGCGTGCCCGTGGAGCGTCTCTATGTCGCCAAGTCGCTGTACGGCCTTGTCGCCCTGGCCGAGGAGGGCGCGTTCCCGCGCGGGACCCGGCTCGCGGCGGTCGTGACGGGCGCGCCGTTTCCCGCCTGAAGCCCCCGCTTCCTCTCGTGAGGCCCGCTCACGTCGCCTCCCGGAAGGCCGCCGCCTCCTCCAGGTCCAGTCGGCGCAGCAGCGTGCGCAGCATCTCGTCGTCGATGTAGCGGCCGTCGCGCAGCCGGACGAACATCTCGCGCTCGGCGCTGATCATCTCGCGCGAAAGGCGCCGGTAGGTGTCGTCGACGGTCTCGCCGGTGACCGGGTTGACCTGGCCGAGGCGCTCCCAGACGGCGTTGCGGCGGCGCTCCAGGACGTCGCGCAGGCGGTCGGCGAGGGGCGGGGGCAGGGCGTTGCGCTCGTCGGCCAGGAGGGCGTCCAGGCGCTCTTCGGCGACCCGGGATGCCTGCGCCTGGGCGTTGGCCTCGGCGAGCGTCGCGGCCTGCGGGTCGGGCTCGGGGAACTTCAGCAGGCGGATCAGCGGCGGCAGGGTCAGGCCCTGCACCACCAGGGTGCCGATGACCGTCGTGAAGGTCAGGAACAGGATGAGGTTGCGGTGCGGGAAGGGCGCGTCGCCGTGGTCCACGGTGAGCGGGATGGAGAAGGCGATGGCGAGCGAGACCACGCCCCGCATGCCTGCCCAGCCGACGACGACCGGCCCCCGCCAGGTCGGGTTCTCCTCCCGCGCGCGGACGCGTGCCGACAACAGCCGGGGCAGGAAGGTCGCCGGGTACACCCACAGGAAGCGGGCCGCGACGACCACGAGGAAGAGGGCGATCGCGTACCAGGCGGCGTCCAGGCCCGCGTAAGCGCCGAGGCCCCTCAGGACGACCGGCAGTTGCAGGCCGATCAGCGCGAAGACGGCCGACTCCAGGACGAAGGCGACCATCTTCCACACCGCCTCCTCCTGGAGCCGGGTGGCGAAGTCGACCTCCCACGCGCGGTGGCCGAGATAGAGCGCGACGACGACCACGGCGATGACGCCGGAGGCGTGGAACTGCTCGGCGGCCGCGTAGGCGACGAACGGGATCAGCAGGGAGAGCGTGTTCTGGAGCAGAGGCTCCTTCAGGTGCGTGCGCAGCCAGTGCAGCGGGGCCATCAGGATCAGGCCGACGGCGGTGCCGCCGACGGACGCGATCAGGAACTCCTCGATGCCGCCGGCCCAGGACGCGCCCTCGCCGACGACGATCGCGAGGGCCACCTTGTAGGCGGTGATCGCGGTGGCGTCGTTCAGCAGGGACTCGCCCTGGAGGATGGTGGTGATCTTCGAGGGGAGGCCGACCCGGCGCGCCACCGCCGTCGCCGCGACCGCGTCCGGCGGTGCCACCACCGCGCCCAGCACCAGCGCCGCCGTCAGCGGCAGCCCGGGGACCAGCAGGTAGGCGGCCCAGCCGACGGCGAAGGTCGCGAAGAGCACGTATCCGACCGACAGGAGGGCGACGGGCCGCATCTGGGCGCGCAGGTCGAGGTACGAGCTGTCGGAGGCCGAGGTGTACAGCAGCGGGGGCAGCAGGAGCGGCAGGACGATGTCGGGGTCCAGGGTGTAGTCCGGGACCCCCGGCAGGTACGACACCACCAGGCCGACGGCGACCAGCAGCAGCGGCGCGGACACCGGGGTGCGCCGGGCCGCGGCCGCGATCGCCGCGCTCCCCGCCACCAGCAACAGCAGTGGCATCACGTCCATGTCTGACCCGCCCTCGTTTTTCCGCGCGGTCGTCCGCACACCCGTCGTAATCTGGCAATCATGAAACAGTGCACGCACTCCGACGCGCTGCCCGACCCCGAACCCGTCCCGCTCGGCGAGACGTGTCCGGAGTGCCTGCGGGACGGTACCCACCCGGTGCAACTGCGGCTGTGCCTGACGTGCGGCCACGTCGGCTGCTGCGACTCCTCGCCGAGCCGGCACGCCACGGCGCACCACAAGGAGTCCGGTCATCCGGTGATGCGGACCTTCGAACCCGGCGAGAGCTGGCGGTGGTGCTTCGTGGATCACGTCCTGGTGTGAACTTCTGCGGGGGTTCGGCCGTTGAACTCAGAGACGCCCCGGCCGTCCGGCGGGTACGGTTCGACCGTCTGACGTCTGGGTACGTCAACCCGGCGCGCCTTCTTCCCATTTGGGCCGACAGACCTCTAGACACGGAGCGTGTTCACAGCTTTACTGTGAGTGACGCAGGGGGTTGGGGTCCCGGGGACAGGAAACTTGAGAGCGCGATAGCGTCACCGCTGCACCACACACGCGTTACCCCGGGGGGCGACCCTCGGCCCCGAAAAGCTTGTACCACCTTGGAGGTGAGGGTGTCCCAGATCGCAGGCGAGCCCGCGACCCAGGACTTCGTGGAAGTCCGGCTGCCGGCTGCGGGTGCCTACCTGTCGGTGCTGCGGACGGCCACGGCCGGCCTCGCAGCCCGTTTGGACTTCACCCTGGACGAGATCGAGGACCTGCGCATCGCGGTGGACGAGGCTTGCGCGATCCTGCTCCAGCAGGCCGTGCCCGGCTCGGTACTCAGTTGCGTGTTCCGACTCGTCGACGACTCGCTCGAAGTCACCGTCTCGGCGCCGACCACGGACGGCCACGCCCCGGCGCGTGACACGTTCGCGTGGACCGTCCTGTCCGCGCTCGCGGGCAAGGTGTCCTCCGCTGTCGACGAGGACAAGACCGTGTCGATCAGCCTCTACAAACAGCGCGGCGCGGGACCCGGGCCGGCGTGAGGAACGGGGACGGGCCGGTGCGGGACGAAGAGCGCGGCACACGGGAGCTGCCGGCCGGGAGCGCCGGGATTCCCGTCTCTCCGGACGGTTCCCGACGCATGGCGGACGGCATCGACGGCATCCCCGAGCAGGCCCGGCCGCATCCGGAGGACCACTCGGCCTCCGCGCAGGCGGGTCTGCCGGAGGGTGCCGTGCAGGGCCCACCTCGGGAGAGGCGGCCCGGGGGTGCGCCCCCGGGCCGAGCAGAGGAGAGGGCTCGACAGAGCGCGACGGGCGGGACGATGAGCGAGCACGAGCGAGACGGCGTACAGAGCGTGCCGGGCACGCAGCACGAACCACCACCGACACCGGTGCCGGCACCGACCCCGGCACCGGCACCGGCACCGGCCTCGACATCGTCGGTGGACCGCAGCGGAGCAAAGGCGATGTTCGTCGAGCTGCGCAAGCTGCAGGACGGCAGCACCGAGTACGCGGAGATGCGCAACCAACTGGTCCGCATGCACCTGCCGCTCGTCGAGCACCTGGCGCGGCGGTTCCGCAACCGCGGCGAGCCGCTGGACGACCTCACGCAGGTCGCCACCATCGGCCTGATCAAGTCGGTCGACCGCTTCGACCCGGAGCGCGGCGTGGAGTTCTCCACGTACGCGACCCCGACGGTCGTCGGCGAGATCAAGCGGCACTTCCGCGACAAGGGCTGGGCGGTGCGGGTGCCGCGCAGGCTCCAGGAGCTGCGGCTGTCGCTGACGACGGCAACGGCCGAGCTGTCGCAGCAGCACGGCCGCTCCCCCACGGTCCACGAGCTCGCCGAGAAGCTGGCGATCTCGGAGGAGGAGGTCCTGGAGGGCCTGGAGTCCGCGAACGCGTACTCCACGCTGTCCCTGGACGTCCCGGACACCGACGACGAGTCCCCGGCGGTCGCCGACACCCTCGGCGCGGAGGACGAAGCGCTGGAGGGCGTCGAGTACCGGGAGTCGCTCAAGCCGCTCCTGGAAGACCTCCCGCCGCGCGAGAAGCGGATCCTGTTGCTGCGGTTCTTCGGCAACATGACCCAGTCGCAGATCGCGCAGGAGGTCGGCATCTCGCAGATGCACGTCTCCCGCCTGCTGGCGCGCACCCTGGCCCAGCTCCGGGAGAAGCTCCTCGTGGAGGAGTGAGGGCGTCGAAAAGTGACGGCGTCGAAAAGCAGTGGCGGCCAGGAGTAGCGGCTACTCCGATGTGCGGCCGGGCCCCCGGATCCCGAGGGCCCGGGTCGTCTCGCCGTTGACGAGCAGGACGAGCGACGCGACGGCGACGGCCGCGAGCGCGATGCCCGCCGGGATCGCCATGCTGTCGGCCTGCAGCAGGCTGTAGGCCACCGGCAGCGCCATGATCTGCGTGATGACGGCGGGCCCCCGGCTCCAACTGCGCAGGCCCAGCAGCCCACGGGCCGCGAGCAGCGGCAGCAGCGCCAGCACGATCAGCGTGACTCCCCCGGTGACGGCCTGCTGACGGTCGTCCGGGTCACCGCCGATCCCGAGCACGAGCATCCACACCCCGCCGACGACCAGCGCCAGCCCCTCGAGGCCGGCGAGCGCGGCGGCGTACGTCAGCCGGCGCGGGCGGGGTGGTGTGGTCTGCGGGGCGGCGGGGGTCTGCTCACTGCTCACCCCCGAAGGGTAGCCCGCGCCGCTCGCCGGGCCCCGATCCCCACCTCGCCCTGTGACCGGTAAGGCCCAGTAGGTACGCTGCAACTCATGCGTGCACTTCTCGTGGTCAATCCGGCGGCAACCACCACCAGTGCACGGACGCGCGATGTCCTCATCCACGCCCTCGCGAGCGAGATGAAGCTCGAAGCGGTCACCACCGAGTACCGCGGGCACGCGCGTGACCTGGGCCGGCAGGCGGCGGAGAGCGGAAACGTCGACCTGGTCGTGGCCCTCGGCGGGGACGGCACGGTCAACGAGGTCGTCAACGGCCTGCTGCACTCCGGGCCCGACCCGGACAGCCTGCCCAGTCTCGCGGTGGTCCCCGGCGGCTCCACCAACGTCTTCGCCCGCGCCCTGGGTCTGCCCAACGACCCCGTGGAGGCCACCGGCGCGGTGCTGGACGCCCTGCGTGACAAGACCGAGCGGACGGTCGGTCTCGGCCTGGCCGCGGGCACGCCCGGCACGGAGGACGAGGCGGTGCCCTCGCGCTGGTTCACCTTCAACGCCGGGCTCGGCTTCGACGCCGGAGTGGTGGGCCGGGTGGAACAGCAGCGCGAGCGCGGCAGAAGATCCACACACGCTCTCTACATTCGCCAGGCCGTGCGCCAGTTGTTGGGTGAGTCACAACGCCGGCACGGGTCGATCACCCTGGAACGGCCGGGCGCGGAGCCGGTGACCGATTTGGTGCTGTCCATAGTCTGCAACACGGCTCCGTGGACCTATCTGGGCAATCGCCCGGTGTACGCGTCGCCTAAGGCCTCGTTCGATACGGGGCTCGACGTACTCGGTCTCAGCCGTCTGTCCACGGCCTCGGTTGCCCGATATGGCACACAGTTGCTCACTTCGTCCCCCGAACGGGGACCGCACGGCAGGCATGCCGTCGCCCTGCACGACCTGGACCAGTTCACCTTGCATTCGAAGGTCCCGCTACCCCTCCAGATGGACGGTGACCACCTGGGGCTACGGACTAGCGTGACGTTCACAGGCGTACGCCGTGCACTGCGTGTGATTGTGTGAGCAGAAAGGGCTGAAGTCCTTTCACTCGAACGTTTAGACCAGGGTCCACCCCATGGAAGTACGGCTGTGACCTAGTAGACACCGAGGAATCAAAAAAAACTTTCCGGTAGGGGTTGTATCCGCCGCTGAGGTTTGCGAGTCTCTACGTGGCGATCGGGACGGCCCGCAACACCAGCCTCCACTGATCACCGGAACCCCTCTTCAATCAACAGGAGCCCGTCAGCGAACCTGACGGGCGGCCCTTCACTTGTTGAGGGATTCGTGAAAGCGTTCACATTCACAAGCAACCCTGCACGTAATACCAAGGAGAGGTAGCAGCCATGGACTGGCGTCACAACGCCGTTTGCCGCGAGGAAGACCCCGAGCTCTTCTTCCCCATCGGCAACACCGGTCCTGCGCTGCTGCAGATCGAGGAAGCCAAGGCCGTCTGCCGTCGCTGCCCGGTTATGGAGCAGTGTCTGCAGTGGGCGCTCGAGTCCGGCCAGGACTCCGGCGTCTGGGGTGGTCTCAGCGAGGACGAGCGTCGCGCCATGAAGCGCCGCGCCGCCCGCAACCGTGCCCGTCAGGCCACCGCCTGACAACACCCTCCCCGCGAGCCTGAGCTTGGCGGCGCGTACAGCGAGTACGCATCTCCCGCCCCCGAGCCGCAGCGCGCAGTACCCCCGATGCGCAGCACACGCTGGCAACGAGCATTCGAGCCCCGGACCCCTGAACGGTCCGGGGCTTCTTGCTGTGCCCGCACGGTCTTACGCGGGTCTTACTTCTGTGGCCGTGCTTCTGTGGCCGTGCTTCTGTGGTCCTACTTCTGTGCGTGCACCGGGATGTCGAGGATCACCCGCGTGCCGCGCTCCGGCGCCGGGACCATGTCGAAGGTTCCGCCCAACTCACCCTCCACCAGCGTCCGTACGATCTGCAGGCCGAGGTTGCCGGAGGTGTGGGGGTCGAAGCCCTCGGGCAGGCCGACGCCGTCGTCCTGGACGGTGACCAGGAGGCGGGCCTCCTTCGTGGTGCCGCCGCGGACCGCGGAGACCTCGACCGTGCCGGTGTCGCCCTCGCGGAAGCCGTGCTCCAGGGCGTTCTGCAGGATCTCGGTGAGGACCATGGACAGCGGGGTGGCGACCTCGGCGTCCAGGATGCCGAAGCGTCCGCTGCGCCGGCCGGCGACCTTGCCCGGCGAGATCTCGGCGACCATCGCCAGCACGCGGTCGGCGATCTCGTCGAACTCCACGCGCTCGTCCAGGTTCTGGGAGAGCGTCTCGTGCACGATGGCGATGGAGCCGACCCGGCGCACGGCCTCTTCGAGGGCCTCCCGGCCGCGCTCGGAGTCGATGCGGCGGGCCTGGAGGCGGAGCAGGGCGGCCACCGTCTGGAGGTTGTTCTTCACCCGGTGGTGGATCTCCCGGATGGTCGCGTCCTTGGTGATCAACTCGCGCTCGCGGCGGCGCAGTTCGGTGACGTCACGGAGCAGGACGAGCGCGCCGATGCGGGTGCCCTTGGGCTTGAGCGGGATGGCCCGGAACTGGATGACCCCGTCCCTGGCCTCGATCTCGAACTCCCGGGGCGCCCAGCCGCTGGCGAGCTTGGCGAGCGCCTCGTCCACCGGGCCCCGGGTCGGGGCGAGTTCGGCGGTGATCAGGCCGAGGTGCTGGCCGACCAGATCGGAGGCGAGGCCCATCCGGTGGTAGGCGGACAGCGCGTTCGGGGAGGCGTACTGGACGATGCCGTCGCCGTCGACGCGGATCAGGCCGTCGCCGACGCGGGGGGCCGCGTCCATGTCCATCTGCTGGTTGGGGAACGGGAAGGAGCCCGCCGCGATCATCTGCGCGAGGTCGGAGGCGCTCTGGAGGTAGGTGAGCTCCAGACGGCTGGGGGTGCGCACGGTCAGCAGGTTGGTGTTGCGGGCGATGACACCGAGCACGCGGCCCTCACGCCGTACGGGGATCGACTCGACCCGGACGGGGACCTCCTCGCGCCACTCCGGGTCGCCCTCGCGCACGATCCGCCCCTCGTCCAGGGCCGCGTCCAGCAGGGGGCGGCGGCCTCGGGGAACGAGGTGGCCGACCATGTCGTCCTGGTAGGAGGTGGGGCCGGTGTTGGGGCGCATCTGGGCGACGGAGACGTAGCGCGTGCCGTCGCGGGTGGGGACCCACAGGACCAGGTCGGCGAAGGAGAGGTCGGAGAGCAGTTGCCACTCCGAGACCAGCAGATGGAGCCACTCGAGGTCGGAGTCGTCGAGTGCGGTGTGCTGGCGTACGAGTTCGTTCATGGAGGGCACGTCTGTGAGCGTACCTGGGGGTATGTGCGGGGCCTAAAAGCGGCGGCCCGGAAACACCCGCGGGCCGCGGCGCCTGAGAGGGACCCTCAGCCCTCCCGGCACCGCAGCCCGGAGCAGAATCGGCCGCGGGGTGTGCGGTCCCGTCGGCCGAAGGTGAGGATCCGGGGCAGTCAGGGCAGAGAGCACCGGGTCCTCGGTCCGTCTTCCTGTGCGGGGAAGACGGAAGCAATTGTGGACTAGACCACTAGGCGTGTCCACAGGCGTTTGTCTGCGCCTGCGAGCTTGTTCGTTGTTGTGAGTATTCGGACGCCTTATCACGCACAACGCAGCCTAGCCTGTGCGGGTTCCCGTGCGGGGCCAGACGATGAGGGCAATTTCCGCGACCGCTTCCAGTTGCTCCCGGCTCGCTCCGTCGCGCGCCTGTTGGGACATGCCCTGGAACACCGCGCCCACCACGCGGGCGAGTGCGTCGGCGTCCGTGTCCGGCGGCAGCTCGCCGGCGGCGACGCCCGCCGCGATGCGGCTCTCGACGGTCGCGAGGGTCGCGTTCCGCTGCCGGCGCAGGGCGTCCTCGACGTCGGGGGTGGTGCAGTTGGTGGCCGCGTGGATCACCAGGCAGCCGTACGGGTGGGCGGGGTCGGTGAACTCGGCGGCGGCCTCGCGCAGCAGCCGCTCGACGGCGGCGCGGGCGGTCGGCTCCTCCGCCAGGGCGCGCCCCGTGAAGGAGCCGTACGTCTCGCCGTAGACGCGCACGGCCTCCTCGAACAGCGACCGCTTGTCGCCGAAGGCCGCGTAGAGGCTGGGGGCGCCGATGCCCATGACGCGGGTGAGGTCGGAGACGGAGGTCGCCTCGTAGCCGTGCCGCCAGAACGCCAGGACCGCCTTGTCCAGCGCGGCCCCGCGGTCGAAGGAGCGGGGACGGCCGCGGGGCCGGGACACGGGCTCGGCCCGGGTCTGTTCACCGCTCACCATGCGTTCATTTTATAGCGGGCGTTAGAGAAACGTCGCGACACGTGACTCTGTTAGATTGACCGCGTAGATTGGTCTAAACCACATGCCCCACCACACGGATCAGACCGCGGATACGAGAACGGCAGGCCAGCGTGGAAGTTGTCATCGTTGCGGACGCCCGGTCGGGCGGCGAGCTCATCGCCGAGGCCATGGCGCGGCTCCTGCGGCGCAAGCCGGACGCCTTGCTCGGCGTGGCCACCGGCTCCACCCCGCTGCCCGTCTACGAGGCGCTGGCGGCCAAGGTGCGCTCCGGTGCCGTGGACACCGCGCGGGCGCGGATCGCCCAGCTCGACGAATACGTCGGGCTGCCGGCCGAGCATCCCGAGTCCTACCGCTCGGTGCTGCTGCGGGAGGTGCTCGGGCCGCTGGGCATCGGCACGGAGGCGTTCCTCGGTCCGGACGGCACCGCGGCGGACGTACAGGCGGCCTGCGAGGCGTACGACCGCGCGCTGGCCGCGGCCGGCGGCGTGGACCTCCAACTGCTGGGGATCGGCACCGACGGACACATCGGGTTCAACGAGCCGTGCTCCTCGCTGGCCTCGCGCACCCGGATCAAGACGCTGACCGAGCAGACCCGCGTCGACAACGCGCGCTTCTTCGACGGCGACATCGAGCAGGTCCCGCACCACGTCATCACGCAGGGCATCGGGACGATCCTGGAGGCACGGCACCTCGTGCTGCTCGCGACGGGCGAGGGCAAGGCGGACGCGGTCGCGGCGACGGTGGAGGGTCCGGTCGCCGCGGTGTGCCCGGCCTCCGCGCTCCAACTGCACCCGCACGCCACGGTCGTCGTCGACGAGGCCGCCGCCGGCAAGCTGAAGCTCGCGGACTACTTCCGCCACACGTACGTCGACAAGCCGGAGTGGCAGGGCGTCTGAGACATCCGGTTCGACGACGGTCGACGGAGGTACGACGAAGGCGCCGGGTTCCTGGTCGGGAACCCGGCGCCTTCGTGGTGTCTACCGCCCGGCGATGACCTCCGCCGCGGCGAGGCCGCAGACGCGGGCCGCGCCGTGGGTGGCGATGTGCAGGGCGCCCCGGGGCGGGGCCTGGGGGACGCCCATCTCGACGACGACGGTGTCCGGGCGGGCCCTGAGGAGGGTGTCGAGGGCCGCCGCCATCCAGGGGTGCCGGTGCTCGTCGCGGACCACGGCGACGATCCGCCGCTCCCCCGCCGCGACCAGCGCCGCGTGCCCCGCGTCCGCGCCCGCGAAGCTGCCCGTCTCCGTCCCCGGCAGCAGCCGGACCAGCTCCACCGCCACGCCCCAGGGGGTCTCGGCACCGACGGCGATGTTCGCGACCGGGGTGAACGCTGCGACGTACGGCGCTTCGGTGAGGGGCGCGAAAACCTCCCCGCCGGTCAGGCGCAGCGCCCGGCGGGCGGCGGACAGACCGACACCGGGCCCCCGTGCCACGGCCGTGGCCGCCGTGGGCGCGGATGCCGTCGCCGTCCAGCGGGCGAGCGCCCGCACCCGTTCCGCCGCGTCCGCGAGGCGTTCCTCGGGGAGGTCGCCGGTGTGGACGGCGGTGATCAGGGCGTCGCGGAGGCGGCGTACCGTCTCGTCGTCCGCCAGGCCTCCGCCCACGCAGATGGCGTCGGCGCCGGCCGCGATCGCGAGGACGCTGCCGCGTTCGATGCCGTAGGTCGCGGCGACGGCCTGCATCTCCATGCCGTCGGTGACGATCAGGCCGTCGTAGCCGAGTTCGTCGCGCAGCAGGGTGGTGAGGATGCGGGGGGACAGGGTCGCCGGGCGGGTGGGGTCCAGGGCGGGGACCAGGATGTGGGCGCTCATCACGGCGCGTGTGCCGGCGGCGATGGCCGCGCGGAACGGGGTCAGTTCGCGTTCACCGAGTACGGACGTCCCGGCGTCGATGCGCGGGAGCGCGTGGTGGGAGTCGACGGAGGTGTCGCCGTGGCCCGGGAAGTGCTTCGTGCAGGCGGCCACGCCCGCCGACTGGAGGCCGGTGACGTAGGCGGCGGTGTGGCGGGCGACCAGCGCCGGGTCGGCGCCGAAGGAGCGGACGCCGATGACCGGGTTGGCGGCGTTGGAGTTGACGTCGGCGGACGGGGCCCAGTTGAGGTTGACCCCGCACGCGGCGAGGCGGCGGCCCAGTTCCGCGGCGACCTCCCGGGTGAGGGCGACGTCGTCCACCGCGCCCAGGGCGTGGTTGCCGGGGAAGCTGGAGCCGGTGCGCACCTCCAGGCGTGTGACGTCGCCGCCCTCCTCGTCGATCGCGACCAGGACGTCGTCCCGCTCCGCGCGCAACTGGGCGGTCAGGGCGGCGAGTTGTTCGGGCGAGGCGATGTTGCGGCCGAACAGGCCGACCGAGGCCAGGCCCTCGCCCAGGCGGCGCAGCAGCCAGTCGGGGGCGGTGGTGCCGGTGAAGCCGGGTTGCAGGACCGTCAGGGCGTCACGGGTGAGAGTGTCGGTGCCGCTGGCGAATGTCGTCATCGGGGGCGTTATCCCTTCACGGCGCCCGCGGTCAGCCCCGCGGCCATCTTGCGCTGGACGAGGAGGAAGAGGGCGACGATCGGCAGGGCCATCATCGTGGCGCCGGCCATCATCGGGGCGTACTCGGTGCCGTGCTTGGTGGTGAAGTTGCCGAGCCAGACGGTCGCGGTCTGGTTCTTCTGGCTGAGCAGCATCAGGGCGTACAGGTACTCGTTCCAGGCCTGGATGAAGCCGTAGACCGAGGTGGCGACCATGCCGGGGGCCAGGAGCGGGAAGACGACCCGGACGAAGGCGCCGGTGCGGGAGCAGCCGTCGACCATCGCGGCCTCCTCCAGTTCCTTCGGGATGTTGACGATGAAGCCGCGCAGCGTCCACACCGTGAAGGGGAGGATGAAGGTCAGGTACGTGATGATCAGGCCGGAGAGCTTGTCGTACTGGTCCAGGTCGTTCAGCAGCAGGAAGACCGGGATGATCATGGCGACGAGCGGGACCATCTGGACGGCCAGGATGCCGACGATCACGACCTTGCGGCCCCGGAAGGCGAACCGGGAGATGGCGAGGGCGGCCAGCATGCCGACGACGACGCCGATCGCGACGACCGCGAGGGAGACGATCAGGCTCCGTCCGACCGGGCCCCAGAAGTCGGCGATGTCCAGCGCGCGGCGGAAGTTGGCGAGGGTGAATCCGGTCGGCAGCAGACTCGGGTCCGGGTCGATCGCGTCCTTCGCCGGCTTGAACGCCGTGTTCAGCATCCAGTAGACGGGGAAGCCGGCGACGGCGAAGACGAGGAGGCCGAGGAGGTTCCAGCCGAGCCGCGACCTCCTGGGCGCGGTCACCGCACTCATGCCGCTCATGCCGCTCATTCGACTTCCCCGATCTTCAGCATCTGGCGCATGTAGACGGCGACCACCCCGAGCAGCAGCAACACGGTGATCAGGGCGATCGCCGAGCCCTGTCCGTAGTCGTTGACGACGAACGCGCGGTCGTAGGAGTACGTCGTCAGGAGCTGGAACTCGGCTTCCGGGTGTCCGCCCCGCATGACGAAGACCTGCGGGAAGACGCCCATGTCCCAGATGACCGACAGCGTCGTGAGCATCACGATGATCGGCTTGAGGATGGGCAGGGTGACGTACCGGAAGACGCCCCAGGCACCCGCGCCGTCGAGGCGGGCGGCCTCCTCCAGTTCGGCCGGCACCTGGGTGAGGCCGGCGCTGAGGGTGATGACCACGAAGGGGACCGCGCCCCAGACGACCAGGAGCATGATCACCGCGAGCCCCTGCGGTCCGCTCGCGAACCAGTTGTGGCCGATCAGCTCGACGCCCGGCAGCTTGCTGAGGACCGCGTTGAGGATGCCGTAGTCGGCGTCGAACAGCCACTTGAAGACGGTGGTGGCGACGATGACCGGCATGCCCCAACTGGCCACCAGCGCGATGTTGACGAGGGTCTTCACCCAGCCGGAGACCCGCTGGAGCAGCAGCGCGATCAGCATGCCGGCGACCATCGTGACGATCACGCAGCCCGCCGCGAAGACGATCGTGCGGACGACGACCTGCCAGAACTCGCCGTCGCCCAGCACGCCCGCGAAGTTGTCGAACCCGACCGACTCGGCCGGCTGGAAGCCCCAGAGCTGGGACTGCCCGAACTTCTGGAAGGCGAGGGTGACCAGCCTGATCAGCGGATAGCCCATCACCAGGGCGAGCACCAGCAGGCAGGGAGCCAGGAGCAGCCAGGGGGTGGCGGCGGACGAGCGTCTTCTCGCCGGCGCCGGCGCCGGTCCCGGCGGGGCGGACGGTGGCGGTGCCGGCCGCGCGGGCGGCACCTTGGCAGGGGTGGTCGTGTCTGCGGCACTCATCCGCGCGCTCCTCAGCGGTCCCTCGGGTCGTTCGAGAGGCGGCGCCCGGCCAAGGTGCCGGCCGCCGCCGTCAGGTCACTTGTTGTTGATGACCTTGTCGATCGCGGCGTCCGCTTCCTTCGCGGCGGCCTCGACCGTCTGCTTGCCGGTGCCGATGTTCTGCAGCATGGTCTGCAGGACCTGGGCCTTCTCGACCTGGCCCCAGCCGGGGGCCATCGGGACGAACCAGTTGGACTCGGCGGCGGTCGCCGGGACGACCGTCTTCGGGTCGTTCTTGAGGGTCGCGAGGTCGGTCTTGTTGTTGGGCAGGTTGCCCTTGGCCATCAGGCCCTTCTGGCCGGCGGGGCCGGTGAACGCGTTGATCCACTCGGCGGCGAGCGCCTGCGCCTTCGACTTGACCGGAACGGCGAGGTCGGAGCCGCCCAGGAAGACGGGGAGGTTCTTGCCGGACGGGCCGGGCATCACGAAGTTCTCGACGTTGCCGGCGAGCTTGCCGGTCTTGTCGTTCTCCTTCGCCGCGGCGGTCGCGCCCTCCCAGGCGGGGGCGAAGATCATGCCGGACTTGCCCTGGCCGTAGACGATGTAACGGTCGGACTCGTCCTTGGTCCTGTCGCCGTGCATGTACGTGTCGACGATGTTCTTGAAGTCGGTGAGGCCCTTGAGGGACTCGGGCGAGGAGAGGTTCGCCTTCCACTCGCCGCCGTCCTCCTTGGCGATGGAGCCGCCCGCGTCGTAGACGAAGGACATGGCCGCGTACCAGTCGCGGGTGGGCTGGTACCAGGCGGAGAACTTGTCGCCCTCCTTCTTCTGGACCTTGTCCAGGGCGGCGGTCAGCTCCGCGTACGTCTTCGGGGTGGACTTGACGCCCGCCGAGGCGAAGAGGTCCTTGCGCCAGTTGGCGACGCGGCCGCCGGCGTAGTACGGGACGCCGTAGGTCTTGCCGTCGTACGTCACGGACGCCTTGAGGCCGTCGAGCCAGGCGGCGGAGTTGTCGAACTTCGTGGTGTCCAGGGGAGCGAAGGCGCCCTTGACCATGTAGCCGAGCATCTCGGTGTTGCCCATCTCGACGACGTCGGGGGCCTTGTCGGTGGCGAGGACCGCGTCGAGCTTGGTGTTCTTGTCCGGCCAGCCGTAGTACTCGTGGGTGATCTTGACGCCCGGGTGGGCCTTCTGGACCGCCGCGTCGGCCGCCTTCACCAGTTCGGGCCAGTTGTTCTGGGCGTCGACGGTGAGCCAGACGGTCAGCTCCTTGGCGTCGGTGCCCTTCGAGTCCCCGCTGCCGCTGCCGCCCCCGCACGCCGCGACGGAGACCATCATGCCCGCGATACCGATCGCGGCTATGAGATTGCGCTTCACGCCATCCTCCTCAGGGATGCCACACCCCCCGCCCACGGACCGGGACCTGAACCTGGGCCTGGACCTTGAACCTGGACCAATGGTGTAGACCAGTGCGCAGAGCTTGGCTCAGACCACCAGACCTGTCAAGGGTGGCCGAATACCCTCCCACCAGCCGTTATGGGACCTACATATGCAGGAACCTTTAAGTAAGAAGGCGTCGAAATCAGCGACTGCGGAGTAACCTCTCCCGCTAGACCACTCGCCGCCATGGACTAGACCAGAAGACGTGGCGGCGGTATACAGAAGGATCACGACGTGAACCTCGTCCGGAGCCGGGAAGGCGGGCCATGAGCACCGACGTCAGCAGTGCGGAGAACGAGGGTGGGGCACCCGTCCGTACCGCGCGTGTGCCCAAGTACTACCGCTTGAAGAAGCATCTGCTCGAGATGACGGAGACCCAGTCGCCGGGCACCCCGGTCCCGCCGGAGCGCACCCTGGCGACCGAGTTCGACACCTCGCGCACGACCGTCCGGCAGGCCCTCCAGGAACTCGTCGTCGAGGGCCGCCTCGAACGCATCCAGGGCAAGGGCACCTTCGTCGCCAAGCCGAAGGTGTCCCAGGCGCTCCAGCTCACCTCGTACACCGAGGACATGCGCGCCCAGGGCCTGGAGCCGACCTCGCAGCTCCTGGACGTCGGCTACATCACCGCCGACGACCGGCTCGCCGGGCTGCTCGGCATCACGGCCGGCGGACGCGTGCTGCGCATCGAGCGGCTGCGCATGGCCAACGGCGAGCCGATGGCGATCGAGACGACCCACCTCAGCGCGAAGCGCTTCCCGGCCCTGCGCCGCTCCCTGGTCAAGTACACGTCCCTCTACACCGCCCTCGCCGAGGTCTACGACGTCCGGCTCGCCGAGGCCGAGGAGACCATCGAGACCTCGCTGGCCACCCCGCGCGAGGCGGGCCTCCTGGGCACCGACGTGGGCCTGCCGATGCTCATGCTGTCCCGCCACTCGCTGGACAAGGACGGCGGGCCGGTGGAGTGGGTGCGGTCGGTCTACCGGGGGGACCGGTACAAGTTCGTGGCCAGGCTGAAGCGGCCCACCGAGTAGAGGCCGGGCGGAAGCCGAGTGGAGCCGAGCGGCGAGTCCGGGTAGAGAGTCCGTGGAGGGTCTTCCGCTCGGCTTACCCGTCACTTACATTGCCTGCGCATTACATCTGTGATCAAGGCGACCAGAGTGAGGGGACGGAGCCGCCGATGTCCGACGAGGAAACGAGGGAACCGGTGGTGACGCCGACGCGCGTCGTCATCGCCCTCTGTCTGATCGCGCCCTTCGTGGCGATGCTGTGGGTGGGTTCGTACGCGAAGGCGGATCCGGCGTTCATCGGGATCCCGTTCTTCTACTGGTACCAGATGCTCTGGGTGCTGATCTCGACCGCGCTGACGATGATCGCGTACAAGCTGTGGCAGCGTGACCAGCGCGGTCAGCGTGCCCGCAGGGCCCAGGGCGGGGGTGCGTCGAAGTGAACGACGGTGTGAACGGCGTGGCGCTCGCCGTCTTCGTCTTCTTCTTCCTGGCCGTCACGGCGATGGGCTTCCTGGCCGCGCGCTGGCGCAGGGCCGAGAACGAGAACAGTCTCGACGAATGGGGCCTGGGCGGCCGGTCGTTCGGCACCTGGGTCACCTGGTTCCTGCTCGGCGGCGACCTGTACACGGCGTACACCTTCGTCGCCGTGCCGGCGGCGATCTACGCGGCGGGCGCGGCCGGCTTCTTCGCCGTGCCCTACACGATCCTCGTCTACCCGCTGATCTTCCTGTTCCTGCCCCGCCTGTGGTCGGTGTCCCACAAGCACGGCTATGTGACGACCTCTGACTTCGTGCGCGGCCGGTTCGGCTCGAAGGGACTGTCGCTGGCGGTCGCCGTCACCGGCATCCTGGCGACGATGCCGTACATCGCGCTCCAACTGGTCGGCATCCAGGCCGTGCTCGACGTGATGGGCGTCGGCGGCGGCGAGGACACCCACTGGTTCGTGAAGGACCTGCCGCTGCTGATCGCGTTCGGCGTGCTGGCGGCCTACACCTACTCCTCGGGTCTGCGGGCCCCCGCGCTGATCGCGTTCGTGAAGGACACGCTGATCTACATCGTCATCGTGGTGGCGATCATCTACATCCCGATCAAGCTGGGCGGCTTCGACGACATCTTCGCCAAGGCGAGCGAGGCGTACAGCCGGACCAACCCGGCCACCGGCAAGCCGCGCGGCGCGCTGGCCCCGGCGGAACCCGGCCAGTGGACGTACGCGACGCTCGCGCTCGGCTCGGCGCTCGCGCTGTTCATGTACCCGCACTCCATCACGGCGACGCTGTCCTCCCGCAGCCGTGAGGTGATCCGCCGCAACACCACGATCCTGCCGCTGTACTCCCTGATGCTGGGTCTGCTCGCGCTGCTGGGCTTCATGGCGATCGCGGCCGGGGTCAAGGTCACCAACGGGCAACTGGCGATCCCGCAGCTCTTCGAGGACATGTTCCCGGACTGGTTCGCGGGCGTGGCGTTCGCGGCGATCGGCATCGGCGCGCTCGTCCCGGCCGCCATCATGTCGATCGCGGCCGCGAACCTCTTCACCCGGAACATCTACAAGGACTTCATCAGGCCGGACGCGACGCCCGCGCAGGAGACCAAGGTCTCCAAGCTGGTCTCGCTGCTGGTGAAGGTGGGAGCCCTGGCCTTCGTCCTCACCATGGACAAGACGGTCGCCATCAACTTCCAGCTCCTGGGCGGCATCTGGATCCTGCAGACCTTCCCGGCCCTGGTCGGCGGCCTCTTCACTCGCTGGTTCCACCGCTGGGCCCTGCTCGCCGGCTGGGCGGTCGGCATGATCTACGGCACGTTCGCCGCGTACGGCGTCGCCTCCCCGACCCAGAAGCACTTCGGCGGCTCGGCGAAGGAGATCCCGGGCATCGGTGAGATCGGCTACATCGGCCTGACGGCGTTCGTCCTCAACGTCGTCGTCACCGTGGTCCTCACCTTCGTCCTGAAGGCGGCGAAGGCCCCGGAGGGCGTCGACGAGACCCGCCCGGAGGACTACACGGCGGACGCCGGCGACAAGGGCGTCCAGGTGGAGCTTCCCCCGGCGACGGCCGGGTCCGCTCACTAGACGGCCGACACCGCGACCGACTGCGGGCCGCCGGCGGCAGGACCTCCGGCGGCCCGCGGTCGTAGCCCGCGCCATAGCCCGCGGTCGTACCCATGAGTTGACGCTCCGACACGCTCTGAAGTCGGCGCGACACAACATCTGGGGGTGGCATGACGGGTGAACACAAGATGTATGCTCGTGCTCGCTGTCGCCGCAGGGGAATCCGGTGCGAATCCGGAACTGTCCCGCAACGGTGTACTCGCGTGCGTACCTCTGTATTTGCGCACGCATGGCCAGTCCGAGGACCTGCCGACAGCGCTCCCGGTCCAGCAGGTCCGGGTGCCCTGACGTCCGGGCCTCGTGGAGCGGGCCGGTGGACGCGACGCCCCGTGCGCTCGTGTGCTGCCCCCTGCCCTCCGCCAGGCCCACCGCCGAGCGAGGGAGAGCCCCACGTGACCATCGCGCCAGCCGAACCGGCTTCAGTCACCGAGCTGAAGACCGACGGTCCCGGTACCGCGTTGCTGCGTACCCTGACCGAGCTGACCGCCGATCTGCCCGACGCCGACCCCGGCCGGGTCGCCGCCGCGGCCCTGCGCGGCCGGTCCGCCCGGGCCGACGAGGCGGAGCTGCGCGAGCTGGCCACGGAGGCGGCCGCCGGCCTGATCTCCGAGGACCCCGCCTACTCGAAGCTGGCCGCCCGGCTGCTGACGGTCGGCATCGCCGCGGAGGCCGCCTCCCAGGGCGTCACGTCGTTCACCGGCTCGGTCGCCGTCGGCCACCGCGAGGGCCTGATCGCGGACCGCACCGCCGAGTTCGTGCGCGTCCACGCCGTGCGCCTCGACGCGCTGATCGACGAACAGGCCGACGACCGCTTCGGCTACTTCGGCCTGCGCACCCTGCACAGCCGCTACCTGCTGCGGCACCCGATCACCCGCAAGGTCGTCGAGACGCCCCAGCACTTCCTGCTGCGGGTCGCCTCCGGCCTCGCCGAGGACGACAGCCCGCGCGCGCTGGACGAGGTCGCGGCCCTCTACCGGCTGATGAGCCGCCTGGACTACCTCCCGTCCTCCCCCACGCTCTTCAACTCCGGTACCCGGCACCCCCAGATGTCGTCCTGCTACCTGCTGGACTCCCCGCTGGACGAGCTGGACTCCATCTACGACCGCTACCACCAGGTCGCCCGCCTCTCCAAGCACGCCGGCGGCATCGGTCTGTCGTACTCCCGCATCCGCAGCCGCGGTTCGCTGATCCGCGGGACCAACGGGCACTCCAACGGCATCGTGCCGTTCCTGAAGACGCTGGACGCCTCCGTCGCCGCCGTGAACCAGGGCGGGCGGCGCAAGGGCGCGGCGGCGGTCTACCTGGAGACCTGGCACTCCGACATCGAGGAGTTCCTGGAGCTGCGGGACAACACCGGTGAGGACGCCCGCCGTACGCACAACCTGAACCTCGCGCACTGGATCCCGGACGAGTTCATGCGCCGCGTGAACGCGGACGAGCAGTGGTCGCTGTTCTCGCCGTCGGACGTGCCCGAACTGGTCGACCTGTGGGGCGACGAGTTCGACGCGGCGTACCGCAAGGCCGAGGCGGACGGGCTCGCGAAGAAGACCATCCCCGCCCGTGACCTGTACGGCCGGATGATGCGCACCCTCGCGCAGACCGGCAACGGCTGGATGACCTTCAAGGACGCCGCCAACCGCACCGCCAACCAGACGGCCGAGCCGGGTCACGTCGTCCACTCCTCCAACCTCTGCACGGAGATCCTGGAGGTGACCGACGACGGCGAGACGGCGGTCTGCAACCTGGGTTCGGTGAACCTGGGCGCGTTCGTCGACACGGCGACCGGCGACATCGACTGGGAGCGGCTGGACGAGACCGTCCGCACGGCCGTCACCTTCCTCGACCGGGTCGTCGACATCAACTTCTACCCGACCGAGCAGGCGGGCCGCTCCAACGCCCGCTGGCGGCCGGTGGGCCTGGGCGCGATGGGCCTCCAGGACGTCTTCTTCAAGCTGCGGCTGCCCTTCGACTCCCCCGAGGCCAAGGCGCTCTCCACCCGGATCGCCGAGCGCATCATGCTCGCCGCGTACGAGGCCTCCGCCGGCCTCGCCGAGCGGGGCGGCCCGCTGCCGGCCTGGGACAAGACCCGCACCGCCCGGGGCGTGCTGCACCCCGACCACTACGGCGTCGAGTTCACCTGGCCGGAGCGCTGGGCGGCGCTGCGCGAGCGGATCGCGGCGACCGGCCTGCGCAACTCGCTGCTGCTGGCCATCGCGCCCACCGCCACCATCGCTTCCATCGCGGGCGTGTACGAGTGCATCGAGCCGCAGGTGTCCAACCTGTTCAAGCGCGAGACGCTGTCCGGCGAGTTCCTCCAGGTCAACTCGTACCTGGTGCAGGAGCTCAAGGACCTCGGCGTGTGGGACGCGCGCACCCGTGAGGCGCTGCGCGACTCCAGCGGCTCGGTCCAGGAGTTCGCCTGGATCCCGGCCGAGGTCCGCGCCCTGTACCGCACGGCGTGGGAGATCCCGCAGCGCGGCCTGATCGACATGGCCGCCGCCCGCACCCCGTACCTGGACCAGGCGCAGTCCCTGAACCTGTTCCTGGAGACGCCGACCATCGGCAAGCTCTCCTCGATGTACTCGTACGCCTGGAAGTCGGGCCTGAAGACGACGTACTACCTGCGCTCGCGCCCGGCGACCCGCATCGCCCGCGCCGCCCAGGCGCAGACCCCGATCCCCGCGCAGGCCACGGCCGACGAAGACGCCGTCGCCTGCTCCCTTGAGAACCCCGAGTCCTGCGAGGCCTGCCAGTAATGACCAGCGAAGCCAAGACTGCGCTTTCCAAGAACTTGCTAGACCCGGGCTTCGAGCTCACCCTCCGCCCGATGCGCTACCCGGACTTCTACGAGCGCTACCGGGACGCCATCAAGAACACCTGGACCGTGGAGGAGGTCGACCTCCACTCGGACGTCTCCGACCTGGCGAAGCTGTCCGAGGGCGAGCAGCACATGATCGGCCGGCTGGTCGCGTTCTTCGCGACGGGCGACTCGATCGTGGCGAACAACCTCGTGCTGACGCTGTACAAGCACATCAACTCCCCCGAGGCGCGGCTCTACCTGAGCCGCCAGCTCTTCGAGGAGGCCGTGCACGTCCAGTTCTATCTGACGCTGCTGGACACCTACCTCCCCGACCCGGCGGACCGCGCCGCCGCCTTCGACGCCGTGGAGAACATCCCCTCCATCCGCGAGAAGGCCGAGTTCTGCTTCAAGTGGATCGACTCGGTCGACAAGCTGGACCGCCTGGAGTCCAAGGCCGACCGCCGCCGCTTCCTGCTCAACCTCATCTGCTTCGCCGCGTGCATCGAGGGCCTGTTCTTCTACGGCGCGTTCGCGTACGTCTACTGGTTCCGCAGCCGGGGTCTCCTGCACGGCCTCGCCACCGGCACCAACTGGGTGTTCCGGGACGAGACCATGCACATGTCCTTCGCGTTCGAGGTCGTCGACACCGTCCGCAAGGAGGAGCCGGAGCTGTTCGACGACGCGCTCCAGCAGCAGGTCACCGACATGCTGAAGGAGGCCGTCGAGGCCGAGCTGCAGTTCGGCCGGGACCTGTGCGGCGAGGGGCTGCCGGGCATGAACACCGAGTCGATGCGGCAGTACCTGGAGTGCGTCGCCGACCAGCGGCTCCAGCGGCTGGGCTTCGCCCCGATCTACGGCTCGGAGAACCCGTTCTCCTTCATGGAGCTCCAGGGTGTTCAGGAGCTGACCAACTTCTTCGAGCGCCGCCCGTCGGCGTACCAGGTCGCGGTGGAGGGCACCGTCGACCTGGACGAGGACTTCTGAGACCCCTGAGACCTCTGGGTCCGAGCGGCCTTCGACGCCGCTAGCTGACGGTCGATCCGGCGCTCGTGGAGATGTCCCACGAGCGCCGGAGCCGTGAGGAGGAGGAAGAGGGCCAGGGCGGTCAGGTATCCGATGAGTGCGTTCATGAGGTAAGCGTCGTACGCGCCGGACACTCCTGACAGTGGCAGGACTGCCGTACACCTTCAAATTACTGCCACTCTTCAGGCACACTGGCACCATGCTGCAAAACGTGGTCGCGGTCCTGCTGGACGGTGTGCACCCCTTCGAGCTGGGCGTCGTCTGCGAGGTCTTCGGGATCGACCGCAGCGACGAGGGGCTGCCGGTCTACGACTTCGCCGTCGCCTCGGCGGAGGGGCCGACGCTGACCACGCACGCCGGCTTCTCCCTGAGCACGCGGCACGGGCTGGAGCGGCTGGAGAGCGCCGACCTGATCGCCGTACCGGCCGGGGACACGTACGGGAAGCGGGATTTCCCGCCGGAGCTGCTCGACGCGCTGCGCCGGGCCGTGGACCGGGGGACGCGGGTGCTCAGCGTCTGTTCCGGGGTGTTCGTGCTGGGCGCGGCGGGGCTGCTGGACGGGCGGCGGTGCGCGGTGCACTGGCGGCACGCCGAGCAGTTGGCCCGGCAGTATCCGGGCACGACCGTCGAGCCGGACGTGCTCTACGTCGACGAGGACCCGGTGATCACCTCGGCCGGCACGGCCGCCGGGATCGACGCCTGCCTGCACCTGGTCCGCAAGGAGCAGGGTCCCGAGATCGCCAACCGGATCGCCCGGCGGATGGTGGTGCCGCCGCACCGGGACGGCGGCCAGGCCCAGTACATCGAACGGCCGCTGCCCCGCTCGCGCTGCGACACCGTCGGCGACGTGCTCGCGTGGATGGAGCAGCACCTCGACCAGGAGGTCACGGTCGAGCAGCTCGCCGAACGCGCCCACATGTCCCCGCGCACCTTCGCCCGCCGCTTCCAGCAGGAGACGGGCACCACGCCCTACCGCTGGCTGCTGCGCCAACGGGTGCTGCTGGCACAGCAGTTGCTGGAGGCGACGGACGAGACGGTGGACGCGATCGCCTGGCGGGCCGGCTTCGGCACGGCGGGCGCGCTGCGCCACCAGTTCGTGACCGCGCTGGGGACGACCCCGAACGCCTACCGCCGCACGTTCCGCGGCCCGGGTGCGGGTAAGGCTCAGTCGTTGGCGACGACGGCGTAGCGGGGCTCGTTCTCGGCCATCTGCCGCAGGGCGTCCTTGCGTTCGCGCTTGGACAGCCGGTCGATGTAGAGGTAGCCGTACAGGTGGTCGGTCTCGTGCTGAAGGCACCGGGCGAAGTAGCCGGTGCCGCGCACCTTGATCGGGTTGCCCTGCTCGTCCTGCCCGGTCACCTCGGCGTAGTCGGGGCGGGCGAGCGCCGCGTAGGCGGTGGGCACCGACAGGCAGCCCTCGTTGCTGTCGTCCAACCGGCGCCTGTCGGCGGGGAGTTCGACGAGCCTGGGGTTGCAGACGACGCCGGTGTGCCGGGCGCCCTCGTCGTCGGGGCAGTCGTAGACGAAGACCTTCAGGTCGACGCCGATCTGGTTGGCGGCCAGGCCGACGCCCTCGGCGGTGTGCTGCGAGGCGAACATGTCCGCGACGAGCTGCCGCAGCTCCTCGCCGAACTCGGTGACGTCCTTGCACTCCTTGTGCAGCACCGGGTTCCCGACGACGGTGATCGGCCGCGCGGCCCCGGCCGTACGCCAGGCCAGCTCACGCGCCTCCGTCTCCTCGGTGTCGATGACGAAGCCCTCGTCGTCCACGGGAAGCACGCCCACGTGCTGCTGATCGGTGTCCTGCTGCGCCATGCCGACGATGCCTTCCTGCAACCTTGAGAATTTCTGCGAGTACAGCCTACGGGGGCCGCGCCCCCGTCAGGGGCGCGGGGAACTGCGCGACCAGCCACGACGGCGCCGCAGCGACCCACCGGTCTAACAGACCTCTTCGAGATCCCGCCAGTCACGGGAATCAGGGCTGTCCGCAACCCACCCGTCCAGCAACCCCCTCACCAGCGAAGCCGGCGCAGCCACCCCGCACTCCCGCTCAGGCACCCACAACTGCCCGTCGGTCCGATGCCCGAGCGGCCCGGGGTGTCCCGGCTCACTGTGATCGTGCGGGTCGAGATGCTCGCCGTCCCCCTCGTCGGACGGCATCCGCGACTCCGAGCACATCCGGCACAGCAGCCGCACCGAGGACGACCAGTCCTCCGCCGCGAACCCCGCGTCGGCCGCCAGTTGCTCCAGCGCGTCCCGGTCCGCCTCGCCGGCCGCCTCCAGGAGGACCACCCAGGTCGGCACGGGCGACGGCGCCCACAGCTCGATCTCGTCGAAGACCGGGTAGGAGTGGCCGGAGGAGGTGGTCCGCTCGCCGTGGGGCACCCCGTCGTGCAGCACGACCTCGCCCCAGCGCCGCCCGGAGGAGGGCAGCGGGATCGACAGCACCTCCATGCGGGCGGGGTCCAGCCGGCGCCCCCACACCACCTCGGCCTCGCCCTCGGGCGACAGCCGGACGGCCGCGCTGCCCAGCTCCATGCCGACGGGCTCGCCCGCGCCCGTGGCGTCGCCGGGCACGTGCAGCCCGTACGCCTGCCAGGCGCGGCGGGCCAGCGGCCAGTCCTGGAGTGCGGTGGCGGCGATGCCGACGTTCCACCAGTCGGGCGCCCCGGTCTCGCGGTCGAGGAGGGTGACGGCGCGCAGACCGGCGGTGCGGGCCTGTTCCCAGTCGTGGCGGAACTTGTGCAGCAGGGCGAGGTTGAACCAGGACTCGGACAGCCAGGGTTCCAGGTCGGCGGCACGTGTCAGCAGCGCGCCCGCGTCCTCGTACCGCCCGTCGCCGATCAGCGTGAACGCGCGGTCGGTGGCCTGCCGCCAGGAGGCGGAGGGCCGGTGCCGTCCCTTGCCGAAGATCCTCACGATTCCCGCCTGCCAGTTCCGTTCTGTGGGCTGGCCAGTGCCCCCGGACACTCTCTCCCTCGCATCCAACCACGTGTGGCCGGAGGGCCGCTCATTACCCATGGGTTACCCACCCGCGGACAAGGTCAGACAACTCCTCGACAGCACCCTGGCCAGCGCCTCCACCACTTCCGGCGCGTACTCCCCGCCGGTACCGAGGCGCAGCTCCTCCAGGGCCGTGAGGGGTCCGCCGGGGCCCGCGCCCTGCACCTTCTCCTCGTACGCGTTCACCACCCGGACTATGCGGGCGGCCACCGGTTGCTCCGGGTAGGGGTCGGCCTGCCGCTCGACGACCGCCGCGACCTGGGCGCCCGCCCCGGTCTGCCGGACGACGGCCCCGCCGAGCAGCGCGATCCGCCGCTGCTCCGCCGCCGGCAGGCCGGCGGTGGCGCCGGCCGGGACCGGGTCGACGAGGCTGAGCTGCCCGATGTCGTGCATGAGGGCCGCGTACTCCAGGACGGCCCGCTCGGCCTCCGGCAGCCCGAGGTCGCGGCCCACGGCCTGGCTGAGGGCGGCGACCCGGCGGGCGTGCCCGGCCGGGGTGTAGCCGGCGATCTCGGTGGCGCGGGCCAGCGAGGCGATGGTCTGCCGGTAGGTGGCGCGGACGGCCGCGTACCGGCGCAGGGACAGCTGGGTGAGCAGCAGCGGCACCGAGAACACGGGCAGCGCCCACAGGCCGACGACGGCCACCGCGAGCGCCATCACCGCGCCCGTCGCGCACACCGCCGACCCGATCCCGGGCACCGCCCGCAGCTCGTCCCGCAGCAGCGGGGCGAACGGCCAGCCGGTGCGGGAGTGGGCGAGGGCGGCGGCGACCACGGCGTCGCACAGGACGGTCAGGACGAGCAGCGCGAGCAGCAGCAGCGCGTAGGCGGGGCCGCTCCAGCCGTCGAAGACGCCGTGGTTGTAGAGGGGCTGGAAGCAGACGGCGGCGAACCCGACGGCCAGCACCCGGCGGACCAGGTGGTCGAGGACGGGCCCCTGCCCGCGCGCCAGATGCGGCACGCTGCCCAGCAGGGAGGCGGCGACCATCACCGACACGACCTGCGCGACCCCGTGGTGCGTGGGGTGCCCGGCGTGCTCGCCGACCAGCGCGTAGGCCAGTGACCCGGCGGCGCCGAGCGGCGCGGCCTCGCGCAGCCCGGGCCCGCTCCACCGGGTCAGCTCGCCGACGGCGACGAGGATCCCGAAGGCGAGCGCGACGGGGCGTTCCTCGACGCCCGTCGTGAACGTGACGAGGAGGGAGCCGGTGACGAGGAGGGCGGCGACGGTGCAGAGGGCGGCGAGCGTGCGGCGGAAGGTCATCGGCGGGCCTCGGACCGGTCGTCGGGGGCCTGGGCGGGCGAGGGCACGGTGGGCCGGGGCTCCTCGGCGGTCACGAGCGGATGCCAGCCGTCGCGCCCGATGACCCGGGTCAGCGCCGTGACCATCCGGGGGTCGAAGTGGGTGCCCGCGCACCGCCGCAGCTCCTCCAGCGCCACGCTCACCGGCCGGGCCCTGCTGTAGGACCGGGTGGACGTCATGGCGTCGAAGGCGTCCGCGACGGCGACCACCCGGGCCGGCTCCGGGATCTGACCGCCCAGCAGGCCGTACGGGTAGCCGGTGCCGTCGATGCGTTCGTGGTGGTGGAGGATCGCCGAGCGGGCCTCGCCGAGGAAGGAGATGCCCCGGGTGATCTCGTGCCCGTACTCGGGGTGCAGCTCGATCACCCGCCGTTCCTCGGGCGTCAGCGGCCCGTCCTTGCGCAACAGGCGGGTGGGGACGCCGAGTTTGCCGACGTCGTGCAGGATCCCGGCGAAGCGGAGCACCTCGATCCGCTCTTCGTCCATGCCCAGTTCGCGGCCGATCATCATCGAGGCCTGGCCGACGCGTTCGCTGTGCCCGCGCGTGTAGCCGTCCTTGATGTCGACGGCCTGCACCAGGGCGCGGATCGTCGCCTGGTGGGCGGCGCGCTCCCGGTGGTACTGCGCGAACACCCACCACGACACGGCCATCGGGAACAGCACGAGCAGCGCGGCGACCGGCCCGTAGGGGCTGCGCCACAGCACGGCCATCATCAGCCCGGCGAGCCCGTGCACGGCGAGGGGGGCGAGGGAGCGCAGGAACAGTCCCCGGCAGGCCCGGCGCAGCGGCTGCCCCTCGGCGAGGGCGAGCATCCCGCCGTCGAGGAGGGCGAGCGCGGCGCAGAACACCAGCACGGCCGCGCCGGCCGGCAGCAGCGCGTACGGGAAGTCGGAGCCGGTCACGGCGTCCCGCCCGCCGAGCGCCCCGTGCGTGTGGGCCGCGGCCCACACGGCGAGCGAGGACTGCGCGGCCCGCCAGAGACGGCGCAGCAGAAAGGGGCGCTGCTCGACGTGCGAGAACAGCGCCCCGGGCAGCGGGACGAGGGCGGCGGCGGCCGGCGCGAGCAGGAAGGCCCCGGCGAGCAGCACGGGGTGGAGGGTGCCGGCGAACCTGCGCCGCGCGATCTGCTCGCCGCCTGCGTACAGGGCGGCGAGCAGGGCGACGGCCCACCAGGGGGTGCGTACACCGGGGAGGGACGGGACGGCCGTCGGGGCCAGGCAGAGGAGGGCGGCGAGGGCGACACAGGCGACGTACGCGCGCGCCGGCGCCGCGATGCCCTCCATGACGCCTCCCCCAGCCGTGCCTGTCGCAGGCGCCGTGCCTGTCCAGGCCCTGGAGCCTAGGACGGCCGGGGTGGGTCCGCAGGCGTATCACCCGCGGATTAGCACATTCGGGTGACTACGGCGGGGTCAGGAGGACCGGGGTCAGGACTCCTGCGGCGTGACGGTCACGTCGTGGTCGGGGACGGCCTGGCCGGACCGGATCAGGTCGAGCCGGCCGAGCACCTTGGCGCGCAGGTCGCTCGGCACGTCGTCATGCCCGCAGCACCGCTTGACCAGCTTCTTCACGGCCTCCTCCAGCCCGTACTTCTCCAGGCAGGGGGAGCATTCCTCGAAGTGGTGCTGGAACTTGTCCCGGTCGAGAGGGGGCATCTCGCTGTCGAGATACTCGTACAGGTGGTCGAGGACCTCACTGCAGTCCGTCTCGTGCGGATCTCCGCAGCTCATGAGCCCGAACCCTTCGCTTCGTTCGACTCTCCGGCACCGGCCGGGACCAGCCCGCGCTCACGGGCGTAGTCCTCGAGCATGCCGCGCAGTTGACGGCGGCCCCGGTGCAGCCGGGACATCACCGTGCCGATGGGTGTCCCCATGATGTCCGCGATCTCCTTGTACGCAAAGCCCTCGACGTCCGCGAGGTACACGGCGATGCGGAACTCCTCGGGGATCGCCTGCAGCGCCGACTTCACGTCCGAGTCGGGCAGGTGGTCCAGCGCCTGCGACTCGGCGGAGCGCAGACCTGTGGACATGTGCGACTCGGCGCGCGCCAACTGCCAGTCCTCGATCTCCTCGGCCGCGGAGCGCTGGGGTTCGCGCTGCTTCTTGCGGTACGAGTTGATGAAGGTGTTGGTGAGGATCCGGTACAGCCAGGCCTTCAGGTTGGTGCCCGCACGGAACTGGTGGAAGGACGCGTACGCCTTCGCGTAGGTCTCCTGCACCAGGTCCTCGGCGTCGGCCGGGTTGCGCGTCATGCGCAGCGCGGCCGAGTACATCTGGTCGAGGTACTCGAGCGCGTCCCGCTCGAAGCGCGCGCTGCGCTCGGCGGTGGACTCGGTGTTCGTCTCCGTGCCCGTCTCCCCGCTCGTGCCCTGGCCCTCGGGCAGCTCCGCCTGGCCGTTGTCGGTCCCTGCGTCGGTACCGGTGACCGGACCCACCTCCTCAAGATCGCGGGCAGAACCGAAACCGATCCCACTCGAATCGGAGGATAGACGACTACCCGTGCCGGCCGCCGCTCGAACAGGGGCGGTCCTGGCCGCGGGCAGGACCGTCCAGTCCAGCTCAGCGCGGCTGTTGCGGCCCGGGCAGATGGTCGAACCCATGCGGCGGACTTCCTCTCCCACTGATCTCACTGATCTCACTGATCTCACTGATCTCACTGATCTCACTGATCTCACAGATCTCGCTGATCCCACCGGCATCGACGCCGGTCGTTCAGCACTTCTGTCCGCCTCAACAGCGAGCCGCCTTTCCGCATTCCCCGCTCTTACCCGCGCTCTTACCCGAGTGACGCGACCCACCGGACGACTTCGGCGGTGACGATCTCCAGCGCCCGCTCCCGCGTGATCGCGGCCCGCTTGGGCACGGCGAACCCGTGGTCGCCGTACGGCACTTCGCGGAGTTCGTACCCGCCCTCGGGGAACTCCCCGGGCTTCCCGAAGGGGTCGTTGCCGCCCTGGACGACGAGGGTGGGCACCCCCGCGCCGAGCAGTTCGGCGGCGCGGGACTTCTCGGGCCGCCCCGGCGGGTGCAGCGGGAAACTCAGCGCGAGCACCGCGTGGGCGCCGAGCTCGGTCGCCGTACGGCAGGCGACCCGCGCGCCCGCCGAGCGCCCGCCGGAGATCACCGGCAGGCCGGACCCGGCGACGGCCGGCCAGATCCCGCGCCAGCCGACGTCGAGGGTCTTCGGCGCGGTGGCGACCTTCTTCCCGGCCACCCGCCAGGGCTGCTCGACGAGGGCGACGCTCACCCCGTGCCCGGGCAGCACGGCGGCGAGGGCCTGAAGGTCCCGGGCCTCGATGCCACCACCAGCCCCATGACCGACGGCGAGGACGAGCCTCGGCTTCGCGGCGCGGTGCCAGGTGAGACGGGCGGTACCGGCGTCGGTCTCGACCTCGACTGTTTTGGTGCTCACGTCAGAAGAGTGTGCCCTCCTCGGGCCCCTCCAGCTCCGTCAGCAGCTCCGGGCCGTTGTTGCGGACGTTGCTGACGGCCGAGGACACCGGGTAGGCGCGCATCAGCCCGGCCGGCGGGGGTTCGAGCAGCGACCGCAGGTCCTCGGCGTCCGTGCGCGCCGGGTCGAGCCAGGCGTCCCAGTGGTCCGGGGTGAGCATCAGCGGCATCCGGGGGTGGATGTCGGCCAGGGCGTGCGGGCCGTCGGCGGGGGCCACGGCGAGCGGGGAGGTCTCCGCCTCAGTGGTGATCACCGAGCAGGTCACCCACCAGCCCTGCGGATGGTCGTCGGGCAGGGTGCGGTCCCGCCAGAACTCGTACAGCCCGGCCATCGCGAAGACCGAACCGTCGGCCGGGAGCACGAAGTAGGGCTGCTTGCGCGGCCGCTTCTTCCTCCCCTCGACCTCCAGCTCCCGTTCGTCCTTGCCGGTGACCCACTCGTAGTAGCCGTCGGCGGGCAGGATGCAGCGCCGGGCGGCGAAGGCACGGCGGTACGAGGGCTTCTCGTGCACGGTCTCGGCGCGCGCGTTGATCATCCGGGCGCCGCCCTCGGGAGTCTTCGCCCAGGAGGGCACGAGCCCCCACTTCAGCTTGCGCAACTGCCGAACCGGGCGCTTGTCCGCGGCGTCTTTCAACGGACGGTCGAGAACGGCGTACACCTCCTTGGTGGGCGCCACGTTGAAGTCGGGCGCCCAGGCCTCTTCGGGCTCCTCGGGCTCCCACTTCTCGATCTCAAAGACCCCTGCGAGATCCTCGGGCCTGCGACTCGCTGCATACCGTCCGCACATCTCAAACAACCCCTCCGACCTGCGAAAACGTCAGCCCATGGGGCCCGAGTCAGCACCTAGTCAGCACGGTGCTGGTTCAGCGCCTCGTTCATCACCTCGACGGCCCGACTGGTGGAGTCCGGGGTGAGGTGTGCGTACGTGTCCGCCGTCTCCTTGATGCTGCCGTGGCCGAGCCATCTGGATACATCCAACAGTGGCAGACCCTTGCTGAGAGCGGTCGTCGCGAACCAGTGGCGAAGATCATGGGGCGACCACTCGTAACCCAGGGTCTTGACCACCTTACGGAACTGGGTGGAGTAGTCCGAGGTAACGCGGCACGGAACAGGAACCTCTTGGCCGGCGCGATATTTCACTCCGACCGCGGAAGCAACTACATGTCAGCCGAGTTCGGGAAGACGCTCGACCGGTTCGGGCTCCGCAGATCTTCCGGCCGCACCGGGATCTGTTTCGACAACGCCATGGCCGAATCGTTCTTCGGCGCCCTGAAGAACGAGCGCGTATCAAGGGTGACTTACCTGACCCGCGAAGCCGCCCGGCAGGATATCACTCGCTACATCGAATTCTGGTAAAATCGCAAACGCCTCCACTCGGCGGTGGGTTACCGCCCTCCGCGCGAAGTCCACGCCGAGTACGAGAAGTTGCGAATCGCCGCGTGAAATAAACGGTCAGAAGCCTGTCCGGAAAACGCGAGGCCCCTCAGAACACCGGCACCACACCGCTGAACTCACGCTCGCCGCGTGATCAATAACCGCGTGCCCACCTTCACCGGGGAAGGCGCATGTACCATGAACGTGCCCCTGAGGACCACCACGGCGCATCGCCCGCCAAGCGGTCTCGAGACATCCGTGATCAGCCATGGAACCTTTCGCGTCAGGTACGCATCTAGCCGATGCAGGCAGCACTTACATTGGCCAATGGTTGCGGCTGAGTAGTCAGGCCAGCATGATTTCCGCTGCCCGACCGCGCGAGCCGGACCAGATCTGGCAGCTACCACAGAAACAGGATGTGCGCATGGCAGCCTCGGCAGGCTACGACGGAACTGGCGTGGCGGCGGCTCCTTTCCTGGTGCTCGGGCCGCTTGAGGTGAGCGGCGAGCTCGGGGCCGTTTACGTGGCACCGGGGCGCCAGGAGATCATCCTCGGGGCTCTGGTGCTCGAACTGAACCGGCTGGTGGAGACCACGTATCTCGTGGATGTCATCTGGGCTCACGATCCGCCGAAGACCGCACGCGCCCAGGTGCAGATCTGCGTCTCCCGGCTCCGCAAGGCGCTGGCGGACGGGGGAGTCGACGCCACCATCGAGACCCGCGCTCGCGGGTACATCCTGAGGGCGCCCGAGGATGCGACCGACGTCGGCAACTTCCGGCGCCTGGTGACACAGGCGCATGCCCTGGCCCGTGATGGTCTGAAGGCGCCCGCAGTGGACTTGTTCCGCTCGGCGACAGGTCTGTGGCGGGGCCGGTGCCTGGCCGGTGTACCCAGCGAAGTCCTGGCCGGTACGGCAGCGCAACTGGACGAGAGCCGCCTGGACGCTGTGGAGACCTGCATGCGGCTGGAGCTGGAGCTGGACCGTTACAAGCACCTGGTCGGCGAACTGCAGCAGCTTGTCGCCAACCATCCGCTGCGCGAGCGGCTGCGGGGGCACCTCATGGTGGCGTTGTACCGCTCGGGCCGGCAGGCGGAGGCGCTGGACATCTACCACCAGGGCCGCGTGATGCTCACCGAAGAACTGGGCCTGGACCCGGGAAGGGAACTACGCGACCTCGCGCAAGCGATCCTGACCGACGACGCCGACCAGGCACTGGCTGAACCGGCCGAACCGCATTCTCTCGTGGCGACGCCCCTCTTTGAGGCGGCGCAAAAGCGTGGTGCCGATCCCGGCCTGTGCGTAACCCCAAGGCAACTTCCCGCCGACATCGGCGACTTCGTAGCCGACGACACGACCGTTTCAGCGGTCTGCGACGCCGTCACCGAGGGACAGGAAAAGGGGCAACTGAAAGTGGTCCTGATGCTTGGCGGACCCGGTGTCGGCAAGAGCACGTTGGCCAGGCACGTGGGGCACCGACTCGCAACCGAGTACTTCCCGGACGGACAGCTCTACTGCGAGCTCCGAGGGCCGGGCGGACAACCCGTGGGCCCCGCCCAGGCGTTGGAGCGGTTCCTCCGGGCGCTGGGCGTACCGGGCCAGGCCATACCCGATGCGCTCGACGAGCGCGCGGAGATGTACCGCAGCCTGCTGGCCGATCGCCGGATCCTGGTGTTGCTGGACGACGCGGTGAGCGAGTCACAGGTGATGCCGCTGCTGCCCGGAACCGGCAGCAGCGGTGTGCTGGTCACCAGCCGCGGCCAGCTCACGGCGCTGCCGGGCACCCGCCGGTTCGATGTGGAGCCGCTGAGCCCGGAACAGGCCGTCCAGCTCCTGGGGCAGATCATTGGAGAGCGCCGAGTGGAGCGCGAGCCGGAAGCGGCGCGGGCCCTCATATGCTTGGTGGGGGGGCTGCCCCTCGCGCTGCGTATCATCGCCGCGCGCCTGGCCGCGCGCCCGCACCGGTCACTGACCTCCTTGTGGCACCGGCTCCAGAACGAACACCGCCGGTTGGACGAGCTGGCATACGGCGAACTGTCGGTCCGGGCAAGTCTTTCGCTCAGCTACGACGCCCTGGCGGCAGCCGACCGCCGCCTGCTGTGCCTGATCAGCCTGGCCGAGGGGACGGAGATGCCGAGCTGGCTGGGGGCCGCCCTCCTCGACGACCGCACGGCGCACCCGGCTGACCTGCTGGAACCGCTCATCGACATGAGGCTCCTCGACATCGCCGCCATGAACGAGGGCGGACAGTTCCGATGCGGAATGTCGCAGCTCGTGCGGACGTTCGCGCACGAGCGGCTACAGGCGGAGATTTCCGCGGCAGAACGCGCCGGAGCAGTGCGGCGTATGGTCGGTGGCTGGATGGCGCTCGTGGAGAGGGCACACAAAGAGATCTACGGCGGTGCGTACACCATCGTGACGGGCCTGGCCGAACGGTGGTATCCGCCGGAGGACCATGTACAGCGGTGCCTGCGCGACCCGCTCGGGTGGCTGGAGAGCGAGCAGACCAACCTGGTGAACGCGGTCGAGTTGGCGGCCCGGTCCGGGCTGGACGAGTTGTGCTGGGAACTGGCCACGGCTCTGGTGACGCTCTTCGAGGCCCGTGGCTATCCCGAACTCTGGGAGCGCACCCATCAGATAGCGCTGACCGCGGTACAGGAGGCCGGCAACGAGCGGGGCCAGGCGGCGGTTCTCGGCTCGTTGGGGACCCTGCACCTGTACCGGGGCGAGCCTGAGGCAGCAGGCCTTTACCTCAGCACCGCTTTGGAGATCTTCGAGCGGATCGGGGAGCCGAGCGGTCAAGCACTGTGCCTGCGTGACCTGGCGCGCATCGAGCGGCACCACGGTGACGACGATCGGGCGCTGGCCCTCTACGAGAGCGCTGAGCGCTACTTCGCGCGGGCGCGGGACGTCATTGGCCGGGCGTACGTGCTTGGCGAGATGGCACACATCACGATGCGGCGAGCGGACTTCGTACGAACCCGTTCGTATCTCGACGAGGCTCTCGGGATCTGTCTGTCGGCCGGCTTCGTCCGGGGCCAGACCCTCGCACTGCGGCGGCTTGGCCAAATGCTGATGTACCAGCAGCAGTACGAGGCGGCGGAACGGACCCTGCTCGAGGTCCTCTCCATGGTCTGGGCGAGCGGCGACCTGGTCGGAGAGGGGTATGTGCTGCACGACCTCGGCCGGGTCAATGCCCACCTGCATCGCGTGGAACAGGCCGTCCAGTACTACTCGCAATCGGCGAGGATCCGGGAGCGGATCCTTGACCACAGCGGGGCCGCTGCCGTACGGGTTGACATCGTTGCCATCCTGTGCGGGCCGGTGACGTCGGTCGGCTGACACCAGGAGGCATGCTGGTCCGTCACGTCCACGGCGTGTTGTCGGCGGGCGGCGTCGCGGCAACCGGGCCCCGCTCCACGCCGTGCTGATTTCCTACAGCACCCAGGACCAGCACGACGACGACCCCCGCGGCAGCCAGCAACTTCTTGATGACCATCTCTCTTCTCCTTCGCTGGGGCGATCCGTCTCGCAACCCGTTTCGTAATCCGTCCGGCGTTGCTGAAACCAGTGTGGGCCAACTGCCTGCCACGGCCGCATGCTCGCGCTATCACCGCCCTATCCCAGCCCTGTCCCGCTGTGGATACGCCGTGATGCCGGGCCGATAGGGCGGCACCGGACATTGGGTCCTGCCGACCTTGGCCCCTTTCGGGGGGACAGCCCTCAAGGAGTTGTCCGAATGACCGTAGTGACCCGGCCCGCGGTGACGCCCACCGTGCTCGACCTCCCGCAAACCGAATCGCAGCGCAGCACAAAGACCCCCGCGACAACAGCGGTAGACCTTGTCAGGGAGTTCCCACGGAAGAGGAAGGGACCGGGGCGCACCCTCCAGGGCCTCTCCTTGAGCATGGCTCAGGGGAAGGTGCAGGGCCGATGACGATGGACGCGGAGTTCTACTCCCGGGTCGCCGAGCAGTTCGGCGGCTACCTCAGCGATGCGCGGAGCACCGACGTATTCGCCGACGGCCGCCCGGACGCCGCCTTCGATGAACTGGTGACTGCGCTGGGGGTGCCGGACGCCCGACTGGTGGATGTCGGCTGCGCCGATGGGCGTAGTTTGTTGCGCGTCTCTCGTGCGTACGGCGCCGCAATCGGGATGGATCTGTCGCCGTCGATGCTGGAATGCGCCGCGCGGTACCGAGCGCAGGCAGGTCAGCCGCACGTCACGTTCCATCTGTGCGATGCCGCCCGTACGGGGCTGCCCGACGGGTACGCCGATGTGGTCACTTCCCGCCGCGGTCCACTGTTCGCCCATGAGTTCGAGCGGGTGCTCCGCCCCGGTGGGTTCGTGGTGTACATGGGGATCGGGGAGCAGGACGCGCGCGAGCTGAAGGAAACGTTCGGTCGCGGCCAGGACTTCGGCAGCTGGAACGGCAGGCCCTTGTCGGAGGGGATCGCTCAAGAGCTGTCCGATGCGGGCTTCGTCGTGACAAGAAACCAGGCGTTCCGGTTCGAGGAGTTCTACCACTCGGCGGGCGATCTGGACACATTTCTGCACCAGGTGCCGATCGTCGACGACTACGACTCGGCGGCGGACAAGGAGGCATTCGATCGATATGTCGCCGCGGTGACCGTCGATCAGGGCGTCCGGCTGAGCCGGCACTGGTTCATCGTGCAGGCACAGAAGCCGGCGGCTGTAGAGCCGTCCCACTCATAGGAAACGGTGCGCCATGGAGCAGGATCTCGTAGTCAACGAAATCTTCGGTCCGACCGTCCAGGGCGAGGGTCGGTCCCTGGGACGCAGGTGCGCGTTCCTGCGACTCGGCGGGTGCAACCTGTCGTGCTCGTGGTGCGATACGCCCTACACGTGGGACTGGACCGGAGCCGGTGAGAGCGGGGTCGCCCACGATCCGCGCAAGGAGCTGCACCTCCGACCGGTCGCAGATGTTGTCGCAGAGTTGCTCGCATTCGACACCGAGCTGATCGTCATCTCCGGCGGTGAGCCCCTGGGTCAGCAGGAGCGACTGATTCCGCTGGTGGCAGCGCTGACCGGACGCGGTAGAGAGATCGAGATCGAGACCAACGGGACGCACGCCGCGCACCCTGAACTCATCGCCGCCGGCGTCAGGTTCAACGTCTCGCCGAAGCTGTCGCACTCGGGCGACGCCTTGAAGCGCAGGATCGTCCCTGCCGCACTCACCAGTCTCTCGGCACTGCCGGGAAGCACGTTCAAGTTCGTCTGCCAGAACACCCGCGATCTCGACGAGGTGGCCGAGCTGGTTGCCGCCTTCGATCTGGCCTCGGTGTGGATCATGCCGATCGGGCGTACCGCCGACGATGTCACAAAACACATGAGCGAGTTGGCCGACGCGGTGGTAAAGCGCGGCTGGAATCTGACGACCAGACTGCACACGTTGTTGTGGGACGACAAACGCGGCGTGTGATCAGCGGCACGCCCAAAGGAGAAGGGAACTCGGATCGATGTCATTTCGAATCACGAAGAAATTTGAATTCTCGGCCAGTCATCAGCTTGCTGGTCTTGCTCCTGAACATCAGTGTGCCCGCATGCACGGGCACAACTATGTGGTCGAGTTGGAGCTTGCAGCCGACGACAAGGATCTGTTGCCCGTAGGCTTCGTCCGAGACTACGGGGAGTTGTCCGCATTCAAGGTCTGGCTGGACAGCCACCTTGATCATCGGCATCTGAACGATGTGATGACCGGAAATCCGACGGCTGAGAACATGGCCGCCTGGGTCTACAAGACATGGTCGGCGGAATTTCCCGAGTTGACCTGCGTGCGTATATCGGAAACTCCCAAGACCTGGGCCGAGTACCGGCCGTGAGGTCAGTTACTCCGAAGCCCGGCCGAAGCCCAAACGAAAGGTGCCCGCATGTCGGTGACGGAATTGGACCTCGATGGTGACACGTCGGCTTCGACGACGACCGAGGATCCGCTGATCCCCCTCGCCCGCCAACTGCTGGTGGAGATCGGCGAGGACCCGAACCGCGACGGACTGCGCGACACACCTGCGCGGTTCGCTCGCTGGTGGCGAGAGTTCATCGACTATGACCCGGGTTCGCTGGGCACGCTGTTCGAGTCCACCGGCACGAATCAGCTCGTAGTCGTCTCGGACATTCAGGTCTGGTCGCTGTGCGAGCATCACCTCCTGCCGTTCAACTGCTCCGTGACGATCGCGTACCGCCCGACAGGGCAACTGCTCGGCCTGTCGAAGTTCGCCAGGGTCGCCCACCAGTACGCGCACAAGCTGCAGGTCCAGGAGCGCCTCGTGGACCAGATCGCGCTCGAGATCAGCAACCTGAGCGGGACCCCGGACGTCGCGGTCATAGCGAAGGGGGAGCACCTTTGCATGTCGATGCGCGGCATCAAGGCTGCCGCGCAGATGACATCGACCGCATATCGCGGGGAGTTCAGCACGGGCTCCGGGCTCCGGGCCGAGCTGTTCGACCTGCTCCGGACGTGACACGAGCCGTCCGACGCCGGAAGCGAAAGCAGTGAGCGATCCAGGTGACGCGGCGACGGGATCGCACGGCTCGGGAGCGCTGCAGGGCCGGCTGGTCGATCACGGACGACGGGTCTCGCGCTTGGCTGCTGCCTGGCCGGCTGATGCGCCGGTATGACGGGCGTGGTTCCGGCGGTGGTGGCGCATGTGCCGATCGTCGTCCTTCTCGGCACCGCGACGGTCGCCGGCCTGTGCTCTGGTGTCGGCCGACGCGCACGGCCGACGGCAACGCATTCCGGCTGGGTCGTACTGGATTCTTGCTGCGCTCTTGCTGTTCTGCTGCGCACTGGGTGCCTTGGAGATCGCGCTGCCCGTTCATGCGCAGACGCATGGTCCGGCGGCCCTGACAGCAATTGGCTGCATTCGGATCGGAGAGCTATGAACAGAGGCCGTTCTGTTCGACACACATGCGCCGGTCCGGTCGACATGAAAGGAAAACGATGATCGCAAATGGCTCTTCGACGCCTGCGGAAGCGGCTCGCCTCCTCCCCGACCTGGACGCCGACCGGCTGGTGGCCGACCTGATGACTGCGCGCAGCCATCTGTGGGACCAGCAGCGCGTGTACCGCGACGGGGTCGTGGTAAGGCAGGCTGAAGAGGACTGGCGCTGCCTCGCGGTGCGCAGCCCCGGCGGTGACAAGACACGTACCGACCCGGGCGGCCCCGGTGGTGAGGAGTTCGCCGACACCGAGTGGCTGGACCACATGCCGTACGTGCGCGAGATCCTGCGTTCGATTCCGGGACCCCTCTTCGCGGCCCGATTCATGGACCTTGGACCCGACACCGTCGGATACCCCCATTGCGACTCCAAGTTCGCCCCGGACTGGGGTATGGCCCGGTTGCACATCCCGGTCGTCACCGACGAGAAAGCCACACTGGTGCTTGACGGAGTGACCCATCAGTGGCAGCCCGGTGAGTTCTGGTTCGGTGACTTCAGCCGCATGCACCAGATCCAGAACCTCGGTACCGAGCACCGGGTCCATCTCGTCGTGGACGTGCTCGTCACACCGGAGCTTGCACAACTGTTCCCGGCTGACTGGGCCGACTACTTCAACGGCTCGGACGTGCTGTGCAACCGGCCGACCGTGGCCGAGACCGACGGAGAGCGGGAAGCCGCCCGGTGTTCGTTCGAGGCGCCGGCGCACCTGCTGGAAGTGGAGGAGCTCGGCTCGCTCACCGGCCCGCAGCCGCAGGCCGCCTTCAGCATCGTCGACACCGGAACGGGCCTTGCCATCCGATCTCCCCGAGACCACCTGTACCCGCTGGTGGCCCTCGGTGGACACGAGTACCGCTTGGTCGGTTGGAGCGAGGAGCGAACCGTGACTACGCGACTGGACGGCCGGCAGTCCGAGGTCGAGCTGACCTACCGCAAGGGCCACCGATCGACCCGGCTGCTCGTCCCGGCCACGCCGACGCCGTGACGGACGCCCGCGCGTCCGCCGCTGTGTCGGTGCACAGCACACCGCTGCCCTTGATCCTCAAGTACTGATCCTCCTCCATTTCAGTCTGTCGGAAGGCGACTCATGCCGAAAACCGTCGCAATCGTGTCCGGCGGCCTGGACTCGGTCACCATGGCCTACCACCTCCATGCGCAAGGACACACACTCAGCCTGCTGTCCGTGAACTACGGCCAGCGTCATCTCGTCGAGCACGAGTTCGCCGCGAAGGCGGCTCGATCGCTCGGGGTGCCGCACAACGTCGTCGATCTCAGTCCGGTCGGCAGGCTCCTGAGCGGCTCCTCGCTCACCGACCCGAGCGTCGACGTGCCGGATCACAAGAGTGGGTCGTCCGGCGGGAGCCCGAACGTCGTACCCAACCGCAATGCCCTTCTGCTGTCCGTCGCCTTCGCGGTCGCTGTCGCCGAGAAGGCGGAAGCGGTGGCCGTCGGGGTGGTCGACGATCTGCAGGCCGCGCCCGACAGCAATGCCGAGTTCATCGATTCCTTCCTCACCATGGAGAAGATCGCGACCCGCGGATACGCGCACCCCGATCTGACCCTGACAGCGCCGCTGGTCAAGCTGCGCAAGAGCGACGTGGTGTCGCTCGGCGAGGAACTCGGCGTCCCCTGGACCGAGACCTGGAGCTGCTTTCGTGGCGACGCGCTGCAATGCGGACGGTGCGCCGCCTGCAGCGAGCGGCAGGAGGCGTTCCGGGACGCCGGCGTGACCGACCCCACGATCTACCAGACCAGCGATTCGAAGGAGCTGCCATGACCGACCGCTTCCCCGTGCTCGACCTCCGTGACGTCGCCGGTTCGGAAGAAACCCGGGCTGAGTTCCTGAACCGGTTGCGCAAGGCCATCCACGAGGTCGGCTTCTTCCAGCTCGTCGGCCACGGTATCGAGGACGCCGATGACATGCTCGAGCTGGCCCGCCGGTTCTTCGCCCTGCCCGAGTCCGATCGGCTCGCGCTGAACATCCTCGACTCGCCGCTGTTCCGCGGCTACTCCGAGCTCGGCCGCGAACACACCAAGGGCATCCCCGACCAGCGCCAGCAACTGGACATCGGGCCGGAACAGACCGCGAGGACGTCCACGCCCGGCGAACCCGCCTACCGGTGCCTGATCGGCCCGAACGAGTGGCCCAAGGCGATGCCCGAGCTGCGCCCGGCCATCGAGTCATGGATCGACCGGCTGACCGATCTGTCACATCGGCTGCTGCGGCTGATGCTCGAGTCGCTCGACGCCCCGGCCGGGTTCCTGGACGACGTGGTCGACCCGGATCCGCAGATCCACCTCAAACTCCTGCACTACCCCGGTCCCACGCAGACGGACGAGGACGCGGACGCGGGCCAGGGGACCGGCATTCACAACGATCTCGGGCTGCTCACCCTGCTTGTCCAGGACGACAACGGCGGTCTCCAAGTCGCTGTCGAGGATGGCCGGTTCGCCGAGGTCCCGGTGATCCCGGGGGCGTTCGTGGTCAACCTGGGAGAGCTGCTGGAGGTGGCGACGAGGGGCTATGTGCGTGCCACCCTCCACCGGGTGGTCCGGCCCGCCCCGGGCGTCAACCGTTACTCCATTCCCTTCTTCTACAACCCCCGGCTGAACGCCACGATGCAGCCACTGCCCAGCCCATATGTCGAGGGCGCCGGCGGAGTCATCGACGACGCCGACAACCCACTGTTCGCCCTCTACGGCGACAACGTCATGAAGGGGCTGATCCGCTCCTTCCCCGACATCGTGGCCCGACACCACCCGACCCTGGCCGCGGCAGCCGAATCCAGGTTTTCCTGACACCGGGCGGCGACGCCTCCGCCCGGCCCGAGCGGTCGGGTCTGACGGTGGCGTCGCCGCCCGGTCCGATGGGGACCGAACGAACATGAAGCAGGGCGAATTTCATGCGAGTCAACCTTCTCGGGCCGCTCCAGGCCTACGGGGACGATCACCGCGTCGACCTGGCGCCGGCCGCCCAGAAAGTACGTCAGACACTGGCACTGCTCGTGCTGAACGCCGGCCGGGTGGTGCCCTTCGGGCAACTCATGGACGAGCTGTGGGACAACGACCCGCCGGCCAGCGCGCACACCGCGCTGCAGACGTACGTGTACCAGCTCAGGAAGCGGTTCTCCCTCGGCAACCCCAGGAGCGGCGGCGCGGTACGGGCGGCCGGCCCGCTGCTGGGCACGGTCGACGGCGGCTACCAGCTGTCGCTGCCCGCCGACCACGTGGACGTCTTCCGGTGCGAGCCGCTGCTCGCCCGTGCCCGTGCGGAGTTCCGTGACGATGACTTCGCACAGGCCCGTGACACGGCCACCGCGGCGCTGCAGCTGTGGCGGGACGATGCCCTGGTGGACGTACGCAAGGGGCCCGCGCTGCAGGCCGAGGCGGTCCGCCTGAAGGAGTTGCGTACCAGCGCACACCACCTGCGGATCGAAGCCGACCTGCACCTCGGCCGGCACCACGAGGTGCTCGGCGAACTCACCTCGATGGCAGGGCGGGAACCCACGAACGAGTGGGCCCAGCGCAATCTGATGACGGCTCTCTACCGCATGGACCGGCGGGCGGAGGCGCTCCAGGTCTACCAGCGGGCACGCGAGCGGATCGCCACCGAGCTGGGTCTCGACCCTTCCCCCGAACTCCAGGCCCTGCACACGGCCATGCTCGCATCGGACGAGCAGCTGCTGCGTCCCGCCGGACGGCTCACGGCCGTGACCGCCGCCCGGGCGCCTTGCCATCTGCCTGCCCCGCGCGAGCGTCTGATCGGACGCGCCGGGCAGCTGGCGCGCATCACCGCGGTGCTGGCCGGCCGGGCGCGGGCGGACCGGCCGCTCGTGATCGTGGGGGGCGTTCCCGGCACGGGGAAGAGCGAGCTGTGCCTGCATGCCGCGCATCAGGTGAGTGGTCACTACCCGGACGGAAGGCTCTACGCGCGTCTCCGCGACGGCGCCGGCCGGCGGGTGCGGCCCGCCGAGATCCTCCGCTCGTTCCTGCGTGGACTCGGCGCGACGGAGGAGCAGTTGCGACTGGGCACGACCGACCTGAGCCTGCTGTTCCGTAGCTGGACCGCCGACCTGCGCGTCCTGGTGGTGCTCGACGACGTGTGCGACGTACGGGACTTGACGCCGCTGCTGCCGTCTGGCGGCGGCTGCGGCGTGGTGATCGGCAGCCGACGGCGGCTGTTCGTGTCATCATCGGCGGTCCACGTCGAACTGGCGGGACTGCCCTTCGACGACTGTCTGCACCTGCTGGCATCCTCCGTGCCGAGCCACCGGACCACCATGGACCCGGAGGGGCTGCGACAGCTGGCCGGGTTGTGCCGGGGGCTGCCGGGCGCGCTCTTCGCGGTCGCTTCGCAGTTGCGCCGCCGCCCGCACTGGACGGCCCGTCAGGCCGCTGCCTGGGTCCTCGCGTCCGGGGGCGCCGACAGCGATCCGCTGGGCGTGCGGGCCGGATTCGACCGGACGCTCGCGACGCTGCCCGCCGAGTCGCGGTCCCTGGCGTACGCGCTGTTGTCTCCCGGCGTCCCCGATCGGCTCACGCCGGCGCTTGCCGCCGCGGCCCTGGGGATCAGCGACCAGCGGGCCGAGGATCTGCTGGAGGAGCTGGCGGAGAGCTACCTGCTGCGTGCACGGCCCCTGTGCGTGAACGGCCGGTTCTCCTACGAGTGGGAGCCTGGGGTGCGCCCGCTCGCGGCGCGGCAGAGCAGCGCGCCGACCACGTGCTCCGCCTGACGGCCACGGTTCCAGGACGACTTCAGTGGGTGGGAAACGGCGGACCGCGAGGTGAGGACACCGCGGTCCGCGGACCCGCACGAGGTCAGTCCAGGAGCCAGTCGTCGGTGTTGATGCCACCCACCACGTATTTGTCGTGCTTGGTTACGAAAGCCGCCGCTCGGGTCCGGTTGTACTCGCGCACGACACTGTCCTGTGCCTCCAGCGGCCGGTCCACGCCGACGAACACGCTGTAGAGCGGGGTGGGTTGGGCTCCTCGGCGCATCTTGGCCTCAAAAGTGTTGATGCCCAGGTGAATGTTGCGGACGCTGCGGCCCACACCGGCTGCGATCTGGTGGTAGAACATCAAGTTGTAGTAATCGTCGGCGTTGGGCACCGAGTAGTCGAACCCGGCGGCTCGGGCGTACAGCATGTCGTGCTGCCGGTAGCGCAGCAGAAAACCGACAGTCTTGTCGTTCTCTTTGCTGAGCAGCACCGAGCTTTCATCGCCGAGGAAACGGCTCTGCCGATCGAAGACGGCCACCGCGCGCTCCTCGTCGTAGGTGCTGTGTCCGTACTTCTGCATGAGTGCGCGGTTCAGCGGCGCGATCTCCTTGGCCACCTCTGGCAGCGTCAGCTCGGTCACGACACGCCCGCTCTCCCGGAATCTGCGCAACTCGCGGCGAACGCGCTGCCGTCGGCCGGCGGGCAGCCAGGCGACGTAGTCGTCGAAGTCCGCCCACAGGCCGATCGGGATGCTGGTCTCGACGTTGTGCAGGAGCAGTACCGCTCCGTCCGAGGCGTGCGCCTTCACCAACTCGCGTGCCGTCTCCAGCGGTAGGTAGCAGTAGGCCAGCACGCTCGAGCCCGCCTGCCCGGCCAGCCGCAATGCTTCCGCAGTGAGGCGGCCGAGGGCCGACTCCCGCTGCTCAACCGAGGCGTTCACGTGCCCGGGCACCTGTCCGCGAAACTCCGACCAACCCGCCGCGACGGATATCGGCCTCGCGTTCAGGTGGGCTGCTCGCTCGTCACTGATCACCTCGCCCAGCAGGTCTCCGGGGTTGTAAAGATCGTGCGGCACGTCGGTGAAGGAGTACACCTCCAGATTCGCGACCGGGGTGCCGTCGCTGTCGTGTGCCAGCAGGTAGCGGGCGTGCGCCTCGGGTGGCAGCGCCTCCTCGCGCACTCCCGCGAATCCGCTGGTGGAATAGATGTTGGCACCGACCGTGAGCGTGTCCCAGTCATGGGCGGGCAACTCCGCGAAGGAGTCATAGGCAGAGACAGTCATCGCTGTGCGTTCTCCTCCAGGGCCTCGGCGAGGCCCGCGACGGTGGGGTTTCTGAAGACCAGGACCGGCGGGACCCGGCGTCCGAGTCGCTCGCTGAGCCGGCCCGCGACCGTGGTGATGGTCAACGAGGTGCCGCCGACGTCGAAGAAGTCGTCCTGTGGCCCGAAGTCCTCGTCGACGCCCAGGCACTCCCGCCACACGTCGGCGACGAGGAGCTGCTGCTTGGTGACCGCCCGGCGGGCGGCGGGGCCCGGGGCGGGCACCGGACGTGGGTCGGGCAGTGCGTCCCGGTCGACCTTGCCGTTCGGGGTGAGAGGGATCTCGTCGATCACGGTGTAGCTCTGCGGCAGCATGTAGGGCGGCAGTTGCTCCGCCAGGTGCGCGCGCAGCTCTGCCGGGTCCGGTGCGGGTGGGTCGGGGTGCTCGGGGATCAGGTAGGCCGCCAAATGATCCTCACCGGTGCGGGTGTGGCGCACGGCCAGCACGCAGCCGGCGAGGGCGGGATGGGTCTGGAGCGCGGACTCGATCTCGCCGAGCTCGATGCGGAAGCCGCGCAGCTTGACCTGGTGGTCGTTGCGGCCGAGGAAGACCAGATTCCCGTCGGGCAGCAACCGGACCACGTCGCCCGTGGCGTACATACGGGCGCCGGGCTCGGCGACGTACGGGTCGGGCAGGTACGCCGCGGCCGTGCGGGCCGGCCTGCCGAGATAGCCGCGGCCGACCGCGCTGCCGCCGACATGGAGCTCGCCCCGACAGCCCGGGGGGACCGGGCGTAGTCGCGGGTCCAGAACGTAGAGGTGCGCGTTGTCGGTCGCCCCGCCGAACGGGACGCTCGGGTGATGGCTGTGCCGGTCGAGCAGCTCCTCGGTGATCGGGCAGAACGCCGAGGTGACGGTCGCTTCGGTGGGCCCGTACTCGTTGAAGACCTGGCATCCCGGCGCGGTGGCGGACAGGATGCGGCGGGCCACATCGTGCGGCACGGCCTCGGCACCGGTGAACACCAGGCGGACGGAGCCGAGTCGGGCAGCGGGATCCGTACCAGATTCCAGCAGGATCCGCATCTGCGAGGGCGTCGCGTTGAGCGTGGTGATGCCGCGCTCGGCGACCTCTCGCAGGAACTCCTCGGGGTCGTAGGCGGCAGTGGGGCTCGCCAGGTGCAGTTCGGCCCCGGACACCAGGCACTGGAAAATCTCCCAGACCGAGTTGTCGAACGCCACCGAGTGGTTGAGCAGGGCCCGGTCCCGCCCGGTGAGCCGGCACAGCCGCTGGTTCCACTCCAGGAACCCGGTGATGTTGGCATGGGTGATCGCGACACCCTTGGGGTTGCCGGTCGAGCCGGACGTGTAGATCACGTAGGCGAGGTGGTGCGGTTGTGCCTCCTCGGCCGGCTCGGGGTCCGCCCCGGGTTCCTGGTCCACCGCCACGAGACGCACGCCGTCGCCGAACAGGGCCGAGGTGGGGTGCCCCGGGTCCGCGACGACCAGGCGTACGCCCGAGTCGGCCAGCAGGTACTGCAGCCGGTCAGCCGGGTAGCCGGGGTCCAGCGGGACGTAGGCACCGCCCGCCTTCAGCACGCCCAGCAGGGCGACCACCAGTTCCACCGAGCGTTCCAGGCAGACGCCGACCAGGCTTTCGGAGCGCACGCCCCCGGTCCGCAGCTCCCGGGCCAGGGCCGAGGCCCGCGCGTCGGTCTCGGCGAACGTCAGCGACCGGCCGTCGCCCACGACGCAGACCGCGTCCGGGGTGGCCCGCACCTGGCGGTCCCACAGCCGGACCAGGGTGGTCGGCTCGGGCAGCGGCTCGGCCCGGTTGCCGATGGAGAGGGCACGAAGCTCATCGACCGAGACGATCTCCAGCTCGGACAGTCGGGCCGTGGCGCCGGACACCATCTGCTCGATCACCCGCAGGAAGTGCTGGCCGAGGCCCCGGACGAAGTCGGCTTCGAACAGGTCGGTGGCGTACTCGATGGAGATGCTGAGGTCACCGGCCCCGGCGGCGTGGTCCGTCACGTCGAAGGCGAGGTCGAAGCGGGCAGTGCCGAGCCGTCCTTCCAGCTCCTTGCGGTCGTACAGCTCGGTGACGTGACCGGCCCTCGGCTCCTCGTGCAGAGCGAGCAGCACCTGGAAGAGCGGGTTACGGCTCAGGTCGCGCTCCGGGCACAGCTGCGCCACCAGTTTCTCGAAGGGCAGCTCCTGGTGCGCGTACGCCTGCCGCGCGACCTCGCGGACGCGGCCGAGCGCCTCGCGCCAGGTCGGGTCGCCCGACAGATCGGTGCGCAGGACGACGGTGTTCACGAAGTAGCCGACCACATCGTCCAGTTCTGGGCGCGGCCGGCCGCCTGCCAGGGTGCCGACGGCGACATCGTTCTCGTCGGCGTACCGGCCGAGCAGCACCTGCAACGGGGCCAGCAGGCCCATGAACAGGGTGACGCCCTCGGCCCGGCACAGCGTGCGCAGCCGGTGCGTCAAGTCAGCAGGGATGCACAGCAGTTCGCGGCGACCGCGGTGGCTCGCGACGGCCGGCCGGGGTCGGCTGGTCGGCAGCTCCAGGACGGGCACGCCGGACAGCCGGGTGCGCCAGTGGTCGAGCAGCCGCTCCAGCTCAGCGTCCGTTAGTCGCTCGCGCTGCCAGGCCGCGTAGTCGGCGTACGTCACGGGCAGCGGTGCCGGGGCGGGGCGGCGGCCGGCGGCGAGCTCCGTGTAGAGCTCGCCCAGTTCCCGCACCATCAGGTCCATCGACGCGCCGTCGCACGCTATGTGATGAATCGTCAGCAACGCGATGTCACGGCTCGGGGTGCGCAGCACGTCCGCGCGCAGCAGCGGTGGGCGGTCGAGGGCGAAGGGGGCGTGGATCCGCTCGGTCACCAGCGCGTCCAGGTCCTCCTCGGCGACCTCGGTGCAGCGCAGCGGCACAGGTCCCGGCTCGCGCAGTTCGGGGCGGACCCGGCCGTCGACAGCGACGAGCGCCGTGCGCAGCGCCGGGTGCCGGTGCACCAGCGCGGACAGGCAGTCCTGCAGCAGCGTCAGGTCGACGCGCCCACCGGGCAGGCCCAGGGCGACCGGCAGGTGGTAGGCGGGCACTGCGTCGTTCAGCTGCTCGAAGAACCAGATCCGTTCCTGGCCGAAGGAGAGTTCGGCGGTCGAGGCCGCGGGAATCGGCTCGTCGTCCGAGGGCGCCACGCCGTCCAGGGCGGCAGCGAGCGCGGCGGGTGTCGGATGCGCGAAGACCGACTGGGCGTCGACCGGCAGGCCGAGCTCCGCACGCAGCCGAGCCACGACCCGTATCGCGGTGAGCGACTGACCGCCCAGGGCGAAGAAGTCGTCGTACGGGGACACGTCGTCGAGCCCGAGCACCTCGGCCCACACGCGGCGCACCACCGCGGTGTGCGGCGGCAGCGGGACGCCGTCGGGCACCGGCCTGTCTGCCCGGACCGGGCTGTACGGGATCCGCTTCACGGCGCCGCGGTCGGCCTTGCCCGCAGGGGTGCGGGGCAGGCCGTCGAGCACGGCGTAGCCCTGGGCCACCATGTGGGCGGGCAGCCGCCGCGCGAGGTGGTCACGGACCTGGCGGGGCAGGTCCTCGTGCCCGCGCGCGTCGTGGGCGGGCACGAGGTACGCCACCAACTGGTCGCCGCCGGCCGCCTCGCGGTCGACGACCACCACCGCGTCCGTGACGAGGGGGTGGCTGCGCGCGCAGGCCTCGATCTCGCCGAGCTCGATACGGAAGCCGCGCACCTTGACCTGGTCGTCGTCGCGCCCCAGCACCTCCAGAATGCCGTCGGCGGACCACCGGGCGACATCGCCGGTCCGGTACAGGCGCCCGGAGGCGTCCCCGAACGGGTCGGGCACGAACCGGTCCGCGGTCAGCGCGGGCCGGTTGAGGTAGCCGCGCGCCACGCCCGCGCCGCCGATCCACAGCTCGCCGGTGACTCCCGGGCCGGCCTCCCGCCCGCCCTCGTCGACGACGTACAGCCGGGTGTTGGACAGGGCCGTACCGACCGTGACCCGGTCGGCGACGGCGTCGATGCGGGCGGCGGTGGCCCACACCGTCGCCTCGGTCGGCCCGTACAGGTTCCACAGGGTGCCGCCGGTGGCAAGCAGGTCGCGGGCCAGCTGCGGATCGAGTGGCTCACCGCCCGACAGCAGGACCCGGCCGTGCCCGTCCGTCCAGCCGGACGCCAGCAGCATCCGCCAAGTGGTGGGGGTCGCCTGGACGACGCTCACACCCGCCTCGGCGATGGTGGCGGCCAGCAGTTCGGGGTCGGTGTTGGCGGCGCGCGGGGCCATCACCACCGTCGCTCCCCGGGTCAGCGGCAGGAACAGTTCCAGCGCCGAGATGTCGAACGACAGCGGGGTCAGCGCGAGGACCCGGTCGTCCGCCCCGAGGCCGGGCCGTTCGGCCGCACTCCGCAGAAACGAGGCGATCGCCGCGTGGTCGACGGCCACACCCTTGGGCAGGCCGGTCGAACCGGAGGTGTAGATGACGTAGGCCAGGTGGTGCGGGCGTACCACCGGCGCCACCGGTGCGGCAGGTTCAGTGGGGAGGTCCTCGACCAGCAGGACGTCGGCCGCGCCGGACGCCAGGGCCTGCGCACGGTGGTCCGCGTCGCACAGCCATGGTCCGGCCCCCGAGTCGGTGGTCATGTACCGCAGCCGGTCGGCCGGATAGCCCGGGTCGAGGGGCAGGTACGCGGCACCCGACTTCAGGATGCCGAGCAGGGCCACGACCATCTCGACCGAGCGGCCGAGACAGACGCCGACCAGGTCCTCCGATCCGAAGCCGCGTGCCTGTAGTTCGGCGGCGAGTGCCGTGGCCCGGCGGTCCACGTCGGCGTAGGTGGCGCGGTGTACTCCCGCGACGACGGCGACCGCGTCGGGTGTCGCGGCTGCCTGCTGCTCCCACAGTGCGACCAGGGTGCTCGGCGCCATGAACGGATCCTTCCTCATCCCCGCGCGGGGAAGGTGCGTGTGATCGTCTCCGCCAGCTGTCGTTCCGCGCCGCGCACATACAGGTGGGGAACGCCCGGGAACAGGTGCAGTTCGAAGTCGGCCGAGGTGTGCTCGCGCCAGGCGACGAGTTCCGTCTCGCCGACGCTGTCGTCGTCCGAGCCTGCCAGAACGGTCAGCGGACAGGGCAGGGGTGCCTCGGCCCGGTGCGTGTACGTCTCGCACAGCGTCAGGTCCGCACGCAGCACCGGCAGCAGCAGCTGCTGCAATTCGGCGTCCACGCCGTCGAATTCGGCGGTGGCGAGCAGCTTGTCGTCCGGCAGCGTGTGCCTCGGGTCGCCGTCCGGCATGCCGGGGGCGCGCATGCCCGACAGGAACAGGCGGTCAGGCAGGCGCGTGCCGAGTGCGCGCAGCCGCCGGGCCGTCTCGAAGGCGATCAGGGAGCCCATGCTGTGTCCGAAGAAGGCGTACGGCAGGTCGGTGTGATCAGCGATGAGCGGCGCGAGCGCGGCCACAGCGTCGTCCAGGGACGTCAGGGCCGGTTCGGCGAGCCGGTTCTCCCGGCCGGGCAACTGGACCGTACAGACTTCGACGCTGTCCGGCAGATACGCCGCCAGCCGGTAGGCGGAGGCACCTGCTCCGGCGTGCGGGAAGACGAACAGACGCCGCTGCGCGGTGAGTTCGCGGCTGTCGAGCCCGCGCAGCCAGGCCGCTGCGAGGGCGGCGGCCGTCATCGTGACGCTCGCACGGAGCGCGGGGTCAGGTCGGTCCACACCTGCTCGATGTGGTCCAGGCACTCCTGGCGGGTGCCCTGCGCGCCGGTTGCAGTCCAGCCGGCGGGCAGGGCACGGTCGGCGAACCAGATCGAGTACTGCTCCTCATGGTTCACCACGACGACGTACCGGTCCCCGGCGGGGCGCGGGGCGGGTGAGGTGCTCATGCGTCAGGCCCCCACTCCGGTGAAGAAGTCACTCTCGCGGCGGCCCCGGCCCGCCGCGACGACCCGGTCGTGCACCCACTTGCCGACAGCGAGGTCGAGTACGCCGAGTCCGAACGGCGAGAAGATCGCCGGGCGTCCGTGGTTGCGGCGCAGCCGCTCGCGCAGCAGGTCGGCGAGGGTGCCGTCGATGAAGTCGCGGTTGCCGGTGCGCTGTTCGGTCAGGTGCAGCGAAGTGCGCTCGCGCACGGCGTGGTCGACGTCGTCGGTGAAGTTCTGGGCGGCGAGGATCATCTTGGGGGAGAGGTCGCGCAGCGACAGGTGCAGCACCACCGGGTTGTGGGCCAGCAGCTGGGGGTCGTGCAGGTGCGGTTCGCCGGCCACCGTGGTCAGCAGCACCAGGTCGCAGTCGGTGAACGCGTCCTCCACCTTGTCGGCGACCACGATCTCGGCCTCTGAGTGCTCGGCCACGACGGCGCCGAAACGGCCCGCCGCCGCCGGGTCGAGGTCGAAGAGCCGGAAGCCGTCGATCTCCCAGTCGAGATCACGCAGGAACCGCCATACGTGCTGGGCGATCAGACCCGTGCCCACGATGCCGACCCGGCGGGCTCGGCGCGCGCCGAGCAGCGTCTGCGCGCCGAGCACCGCGGAGGCCGCGGTCCGCGTCGCCGAGACGATCGAGGACTCCATGCAGGCGAACGGGTAGCCGGTGACGCAGTCGTTGAGGATCAGCGTGGCCGAGGCGCGGGGGATTCCGTGCCGCGTGTTGTCCGGAAAGCTGGCGATCCACTTGTTGCCGGCGACCTCGAACTCGCCGCCCAGATAGGCCGGCAGGGAGATGATGCGCGGCCGGTCCTGGTGCGGGAAGCGCAGGAACGAGCTGTGCGGGTTCGAGCTCTGTCCGGCGTCGTGCGCGAGGTAGGCGGCACGGACGACCTCGATGAGCTCCGGACGGTGACGGTCCGTCTCGGCGGCGATGTCGCCCGCACCGATCACGGTCATCGGCGGCGGGTACGGGGTGGGCACGGGGCGGTTCTCCTTCAGTTGGCGGCCAGGGCTTCGACGCTGTGTTTGGCATCTGTGCGCAGTTGCTGGACCCAGGTGGGGTTGTAGATGGTCTGGGCGTAGGCGTGGCCGCGGTCGGCGGCGATGAAGGCGACCCGGGGGCGGTGTGTGCCGGGTGGGTGTTGGGTGAAGTGGTTCTGGATGGCGGCGTAGGTGCTGCCGGTGGAGCCTCCGGCGTAGAGGCCGTGGGTGGTGGCGAGGGTGCGGCAGGCTTCGGCGGTGCGTGCTTCGGGGACGATCTCGACGTGGTCGATGAGTGCCTGGGTGCACAGTGGGGGGATGATGCTGGAGCCGATGCCGGGGATGCGTCGTTTTTTGGGTGGGCCGCCGAAGATGACGGAGCCTTCAGCGTCGACGGCGATGATGTGGCAGTGGGGGTAGGTTTCTTTGATTCGGTGGGAGAGTCCGGCGATGGTGCCGCCGGTGCCTACGCCGACGAAGAGGTAGTCGAGGGGTCCGGCTTGTGTGATGAGTTCGGTGGCGGTGAAGCGGTGGTGGGCGTCGCGGGCGTCGGGGTTGGCGTATTGGTTGGGCCAGTAGGCGGAGTGGAGTTGGGTCAGGAGTTCCTGTACGCGGGACAGGCGGGCTTTGAGGTAGCTGCCGGTGGTGTCGCGGAGGGTGACTTTTTCCACGTGTTCGCACAGGAGGCGGAGTTGGGTTTCGGTGGCGTGGTTGCAGTGGGGGTCGATGACCGGGATGAAGGGGATGGCGAGCATGCGGCAGTAGAAGGCCAGGGCCAGGGCGAAGTTGCCGGAGGATGATTCGATGACAGTGGTGTCGTGTGTTATTTCGCCGCGTCTGATTGCCTGTTCCAGGATCCACAGTGCTGAACGGTCTTTGCTGCTTCCGGTGGGGTTGCAGAATTCCAGCTTGGTGACGATGTCGCATCGCTCGTCGGCCAGGGGAATCAGGGGGGTTTCGGTGAGGCCCCTGCGGATTTGCCGTGTCCGTTCGATCAGAGGTTGATCAGCACGTCGGTGGAGCATGGGGCGAGTGTGGCATGGGGTCGGTGGGGGCGGCTCAATCGCGACTCAAGTGCGGTGCGACAAAAACTTGGTGAGGGAAAAGAGAGGGGCTGTCCATCCGTCCACGACTTTCTGGTCGCCGGCCTCGAAGTCGGCCTCTCCGGCGTCGGCTCGCACCGAATCTCGGCCTCTCTGTGACCGCGCAATCCGCTGACCAGCCGCTGCGCGCAACGGGCACCGCCGCGTCATGGCCGGCTGGCAGGGGCGCGGGCACGGACCCGTGCCAGGGGCAGAGGGCGCCCACCCGTCGCACCCAGGACGAGCCGAGCGCGACAGCGGGCCCATGTGAGTTATGCGCTGTCGAACTGCCCAACCGTGACGTGGGGCCGGAAGGCGACGCGGACAAGTGGACGAGCCCGGCGCGACCCTGGCATTGCCCGGGTCGGTACGCGACTTGCTGGTACGCGTGTTCCGGTGCGCGTCGGCCATGTCCTTGTGTATCAGAAGGTGCTCTGGATCCCGGTCGCATGCTGAGTGTCGTTGTCCTTCCTCAGCGTAGATTTCCACACGAGCGGGTCGGGTCCGCGGCGTTAGGAAACTCCTTTCACTGCGGCGGCAGTTGGCCTCAGCAGTAAGGGTCCCAGAGCTCGTACTCCAGGGCGGCGGAAATTGCGGGCGAGGAGTCTCGCAGGCGGGCGAGCAGGGCGCGGTTGTGCTCGCGGATCTCCTCGCCGTACCCGGCCAGCGGGCTGTCCTCGGACAGGTCCAGCAGCCACAGCGGTCGGAGCGTCGCGCCGCGCAGCGCCTTTCCTTCCGCGGTCTCGGTGCCCGCGTGCACCCACCGCACTCCCGGCAGCCGCGCCGCCATGTAGTAGGTGATGTTGAAGTACTCGGCGGCAGAGGCGAGTCGGTCGTGGTCGAGACCGAGTGCCCGCAGATACACGGTGTCGCCCCAACGGTAGTACTGGCAGAAGCCGACCGGCGGTTCACCGGGGCGCGAGCACAGCACCACTTCGGCGCGCGAACCGGCGAGTTCGCCCTGCTTGCGGAAGGACTCGGCCGTCGCGGCCACGTCGATGGTCCTGCCGTAGCGCAGTAGCGAACGGGCCAGCAGCCGGGCGACGTCCTGCCAGGACTCGGCGAGCGTTCGGTGCTCCACCTTGTATCCGGCCTTCTCGAACTTCCGTACCTCGCTGCGAATACGACGGGCCCGGTGCGCGGACAGCGATTCCAGCCAGGCGTGGTAGCCGCCGGGCGGGATCTCGATCCAGGCGTCGGTAGTCAGCGCGACCGGGGCGGTCCGCACCCCCGCCGCGCGCAGCGCCCGCACGTCCTCGGTGGTCAGGTACATCGCCACGCGGGCGATCTTCGACTCCTCGTGCAGCGGTGAGCGCAGCGCGCGGACCGCGTCGAGCACCGCGGCGGCGGCCTCGGTCCGATCAGTTCCCTCGCCGGTCAGCAGGTGCGCCAGATAGCCGCGGCGCTGGCCGACGAGCAAGCCGCCCGGTTCGGGCGCCGGTAGGCCGCGCGCGGCAAGCAGGTCGTGCCACTGCAGGGGCGGGTTGGGCTCGTCGGCCACCGCCGCCACGGGGATGGCGGCCCGGCCGCCGCCTGGGGTCTCGACGTGCAGTCCACCGGAGACCGACCCGGGGTCGAGGGCGCACTGGCGCAGCCACAGCGCCGACGAGTAGAACCTGCCGTCGGCGAGCCCGTCCCACTCGGTGTCCCCGAGCCCGCCGACGGCGTCGGTGAAGGTGTCCGTCGTGGCGGTCATGGCGCCTCCCATAGTCTCTCTGCCCGACCGTGCCCGCGAGTCCGCTGGGCGATCGGACGCAGAGTGTGCGGAACATCTTGCGTAGGTGATAACTGACCATGTGCGGCGAGTGGTTGATGCGGGTGGCAATCTGGCTGTCGGTGAGGCCGTTGCCGACCGGGGTGGCGATTACCCGGTCGATCTCTCTCCCCCCGCCGCTGAACGCGGCGAGCAGGATGAACAGCCCACAGTGTGAGGAGATTTCGCCCGGCAGCAGCCGGATCACCCGGTAGGAGCTGGATGAGCAGCCTGACGTTTCCTTCCGCGGCGCCGGCTCGGGTGGCAGCGAGAAGACGCACTCGACTTCGGGCCCCCGCGGCACGTTCGGCGGGTCAGGATCCGGACGACGACGGCCGGGGAGAAGTCCGAGATCCGTTCCACGGGCGCTCGCCACTCTTGCGGCACAACCGAAAACAGACGTCCCCCCATGGCCGCAGAACCATTCCTTTCGGGTGTTCAAGCATCCTACTGATAACACAGATGTTCCGTGTCCGCAGGGGGCGGCAACCGAGAATTGAGCCGCAGTTGAGTCGCTTCGCAGACCGGGGTGAAACAGTGCCCCTGCGGGCTGGGGAGCCCAGTCACCATCGAGCAGGGAGACTTCATGCCGGCGGAGCGGGTAACAGCCCAGTACAACGAGGAGTTCCGCACACCGGGCAGCGAGTTGCCCGCGGTCGCCCAGCACGTAAAGGACTTCCCGACGCTCGCACCTTGGCATGGCGAGTATTTGGCCAGACCCCTCTTCGTCGTCGAGCGTGAGATTCTCGAGTTCGCCGATGACCTGCAGAACCTCGTCGAAACACTTCTTTCCTTGCCGGACCGGATGTTCGGCGGCGATCTGGAGGCATTCCGGTCGGTGCTCGGCATCAGCGACGGCCGCTGGGAAGCGATACGGCGGTTCGGCGACATGGTGCCACCCCACTATGGCCGGGCCGACATGTACCACGACGGCACCTCGTTCAAACTCCTCGAGTTCAATCTGGGGAGCGAGGCCGGCGGTTGGGGTCTCGCGAGTGAAATCTCCAGGGCGGCGATGGAGGTCGACGCCTTCGCCGGCTTCGCGCGCCGGAATCGGCTCGGTTACGTGCATCCCGTTCGCGCCGCGGTGGAGGCGCTGCGCCGCTTCGGCGCCCGGGTGGCGCCCGGCCGCGAGCCGGTGGTGGCCCTGCTGGAATGGCGTGGCGGTCTGACGGACTACGGCGAGTTCTGGCTCAACTTCCAGTCCGCACTGCGCTCGGCGGGCCTCGACATCCTGGTGGCCGAGGTCTCCGACGTGCACGAACGCGGCGGGGCGCTCTACCTCGGGGACACGAAGATCGACGTGGTCTACCGCTCCTTCGTCCCGGACCAGATCGACGAGGAACCCGACGGCTGGGACCTGGTCGCACCCCTGCTGCGTGCGCACCGGGCGGGCGGGACGCTGCTGTGGACCCCGCTTTCCAGCAACATGTTCGCCAACAAGGCCTGTATGGCGCTGCTTTCGGACCCGGCGCGGCGGCGCAACCTCAGCGAGGACGAGTGCCGGCTCATCGACCGGGTGCTGCCCTGGACCCGGCTGATCAACACTGACGCGCTCAAGACCGACACCGACCTCGTCGACGAATGCCTGGAGCGGCGAGAGCAGTTGATCCTGAAGGTCAACGCGCGCGGCGGCGGAGCCGGCGCCGTGGTGGGCTGGGAAACGGACGACGCCACCTGGCGGCGGGCTCTGGAGGACTCCGCCGCCGAAGGATGTATCGTACAACAGAGAGTGATCCCCCGGCCTGAGCTTGTGGTGGACCCGATATCCGGGGAAACCGAGGAATGGCATGCGGCCTATGGCATGTTCTACACCCCGCATGGTTATGCAGGAGCATATGCCAAGGTGGTGCCGGCCGGTTCGGGCAGCGTCATTTCCGTCATGTCGCGACCCAGGGCGCGCTGCGCAGCCGTCTTCCATCAGAGCGAGCTGCCCGCCGCGGGCGAAGTGCCTGCCGCGGGCGAATTGCCCGCCGATGCGGCGAAGTAAAGAGAAGTCATGATGCCGCAGTATTCCCCCGCGCCTTCGGCGTGGCGTCGGATTGAGACGGCCTGGGGTCTGCCGGACCTCGCGGGGAAAGGCCGATTCGTCGCGGCCAATCTGATCGACAGCCTGGGAACCGGGTTGGTGATGGCGTTCACCGTCGTCTTCTTCGTGAAGACGACGTCGCTGTCACTGGTCGCCGTCGGCGCAGCGCTGACCGCCGGCCAGCTGCTCGCCCTGCCCGTTCCGCCTTTTATCGGGCTCCTGTTGGACAAATACGGTCCACGCATCGTGGTGGCTGCGGGTAACTGGATTTCGGTGGCCGGATTCATCGGTTTCCTGTTCTCGCACGCGGTCTGGCAGATCGTGCTGTGGCAGTTCGTGGTGCAACTGGGTTCCACCGCTTTCTGGATGGGCAACAGTCCGCTCATCGTGCTGGTCGCTCGGGGCGTCGAGCGGGCCCGCTGGTTCGGCTTCGTCCGTGCCCTGCGCAATGTCGGCGTCGGTTTCGGCGGCGCCGCGTCCGCGGTGGCCCTGAGCATCGGAACCGTCGCCGGGCTGCGGGCGGTCGTGGTGATCAACGTGGTCACCTTCGCCGTCGCAGGCTGGCTTGTGATCACCTTCCGGGGCGCGGACACGAGCGAGGCGGCCGGCACCGGGCCCGCGGAGCCGAAGCCCGTCGAGCCGGAGCAGGTGGTGGGCGAAACCACCGGACAGCTCTCGGGCGGCTATCGCACCGTGTTGAAGGACACCCGGTATCTGCGGCTGGCCGCGACGAACATCTCCTTCGCCTTCGCCTCCACGGTGATCACGGTGCTGCTCGCCGTCTACGCGGCGGACAACCTCGATGTCGGCGCCTGGGTCGTCGGCGTGCTCGTCGTGCTGAACACGGTCATGGTCACGCTGCTCCAGACCCTTGCCAGCCGGTGGAGCGAGGCCCACAGGCCGGTGACGGCGCTGATGCTGGCCCTGGTGTTCAACGCGGCGTCGTTCGCCGTCTTCGGCACGCTGCTCGTGCTGCCCGGCTGGGCGGTGATCGCCGGGCTGCTGATTGCGATGGTGCTCTACACCGTGGCCGAGATCCTCGGCACGCCGGCGACCAGCGAACTGAGCGTGGTGATGGCGCCCGAGCATCTGCGGGGCCGTTATCTGGCTGTCTACCAGCTGTCCTGGTCGGTCGGCGGTGCTGTCGCCCCGGCGCTGCTCACGGCACTGTTGGAGGGCGGTGCGGCGCTGCCCTGGGTGTTCCTCACCGCGATCAGCGTGCTGGCCGTACCACTCGTGCTCGGGCTCGACCGACAGCCCGCGGCCACGAGCGAGGCCGCACCGACCAGGGACGTCGCCCCCGTGGAGCGGCTTGACGGCGACCCCGTCGGCTGAGCCTGCCCGCGCCTGTCGAGCGCGCACCGCGCTCGACGCCGACCGCCGTCTGGATGACGAAGTCCTCGTCGTCAGCCGTGAGCAGGCGGGGACGGCTTCCCGCCCATTGAGCGACTCTGACGCGTAAATAACTGCAGGTGGTTGGGGTTGGGGCAGGGGTGCGGGCCCGGTCGGGGCGTCTCCGCCGGGCTTCGGCCGTGCTCGGTCATCCGGCGGCTTCGAGGGGGTCGAGGGTGATGCGGTAGCCGAGCTCGTTGAGCCGGGACACTGCTCGGCGTGCGGCCCGCTCGGGGTCCCGCTGGGTGAAGTAGCTGCCGCCGAGCTCGTGATAGGGCACGTTGTCGTGGAGCATGTGCCAGACCGCAGTAATGATCGAGTGTTCGACGGCGACGAGGGCCTTGATCGGGCCGCGGCGGGCGGTCAGCCGCTTGTAGCGGGCTTGCAGGAACGAGTCCTTGGCCCTTGCCGCTCCGAATGCGGCCATTCCGAGGGCCCCTTTGAGGTAGGGGTTGCCGGTCCGGACCCGGGTGCTGCGGATCCGGCCGGCCGACTCGTGATGGCCGGGACACAGTCCGGCCCAGGAGGCCAGGTGCCTTATCGAGTAGCCGAGGGGGATCTCACCCCTCGGCCCTCACAGAACCGTGCGTAAAAGTCTCCCGTTACACGGCTCTTGTCGTTCTGATCTTCAGATCTCGCAGGCCGCGGTGGTGAGACGCCAGTGCGCGAACATCCGCGGGTACCGCTGTGCGATCTCCACGAGCTTCGCGTGGGCCTTCCGGCGGCTTGCGAGCCGCTTGTACTTCTTGCGGATCCAACGCACCAGGTAGGCGTTGATGCGCATCACGAAGGGGAACAGCTCCCACGGCCGGAAACGTCCGTAGTAGTTGATCCACCCCCCGACCACACGGTTGATCGTGCGGGCGAGGTCTCCGAAGGAGGTGCCGCTACGAAGGTGCAATTGCCATGAACGCACCTCGCGACCGATCCGGGTCAGGGCCTGCCTGCTGATGGCCGGCTCGAACGACAGGAACTGCTTGCCGTGCCGATTCCGGTTCTTCCTGGGGCGGAACGTGTACCCGAGGAACGTGAACGACGTGTGCTCATAGGAGCCACGCCGGTACGAGTCCTTGCAGTAGACGATCCGGGTCTTGTCCGGGTGCAGCTGCAACCCGACCTCGACCATCCTGTCCCTGAGCGCGGCCAGCACATGGCGGGCCTGGCGCTCGGTGACGCAGTGCAGCACCGCATCGTCCGCATAGCGTTCGAACCAGACGCTCGGGAACTCCCGGGCCATCCAGGTGTCGAACGCGTAGTGCAGGAACAGGTTCGCCAGGACGGGAGACACCGGGGCCCCTTGCGGGGTTCCGCGTTCCCGTTCCAGCAGGGAGCCATCGGGCAGGACGAGCGGGGCGGCGAGCCACCGCCGCACGTACAAGTTCACCCAAACGGCGTCGGTGTGAGCCTCCACCGCCTTGACCAGCAGGTCCCAGGGCACGCTGTCGAAGAACTTGGCGATGTCGAACTCCACCACCCAGTCCCGCTTCCAGCAGCGCTCCCGGCACCTTTCCACCGCGTCCAAGGCGGACCGACCAGGCCGGTATCCGTAGCTGTCCGGGTGGAATACAGGGTCCACCCTTCGCATCAGATGCCGGGCAACGACGGTCTGGGCCACACGATCGGCGACAGCGGGAATGCCGAGCATTCTCGTGCCGCCTCCGCTTGGCTTAGGAATCTCCACCGCGCGCACCGGCGGCGGGAAGTACGAGCCCGACGACATACGGTTCCATACCTTGTAAAGGTTGCCCTTCAGGTCCTTCTCGAAGTCCTCGATGCTCTGCCCGTCCACGCCGGGTGCGCCCCTATGTGACCTGACTTCCTCCCACGCCTCCTTGACTTCCCACTTCGAAATATCAAACGGCTTGATCTGAGACTTCAACTGGCCCATCGCACTCCTCCCGGGCTACTGCCCGGTTGATGTGATCAACTCAGTCACGAACGACCCGGCCCCTTCGCTCCACCCTCATTACAGGGGCTTCGTCACTACTACGGGCCGGTCTGCCAGCAGGGTCCGCATCGGTACTCGACCCCTTACGGTGTCCTCCGCTTGGGGCACTCCCTCTCCCCCGACCTTGCGTCAGGGCGTATCGGACCTGCCTTCTCCTGTTCCATGCGAGAGCCGCAGACCGGACTCACGTCGCCTACATGCCGGACACCGCCTGGCCAATAAACGGGCACCCGCCAGGCTCATCCCGGAGTTCTTGACACACCCCGGTTTCGATGTCGTCTGGTTTCCTTACGACACGTCAGCAGCGATTCACTTGCGTTCGTCTTTCCGGTCCCCACCTGACGCCTCTTACGACGCCTTTTCCTCATCGCTCACCACGACAGTCTTCAGCTAACGCAGCATGAGGCGGTTTGAAGCCTCCCCCCGCAGGGCGGCTCCGAAGGGCCACGAAACCTTCATCTCTCGCACAGCATCACTTCCGGAAATCGCTCCTACATGCAACTTCCTTCCATGTTCAGGACACACGCCGAGGGGAAACGGGCCATGTCACCTCCGGTCTCGGCCACGATCACCTCGGCCACCGCCTGGTTCACTCCCGGGATCGTGTCCAGCAAGTCCAGGACCGGGTGGAATGGGATCATCGCCTCCTCGATGCGGGCCGTCAGCTGGTTGATGGCCTCGGACAGGTGGTCGTACTGGTCGAGGCAGAGGCGGGTCAGGAAGGCGTGGTGTTCGCGGAAGCGGCCTGTCAGTGCCTGGCTCAGCTCGGGAATCTTGCTGCGCATGCGGCGCTTGGCGAGGTCGGCGATGTCGGCGTACGACCTAAGCTCCCCAGCCGCGTACGGATGAACGTCCCCAGCTATGTCGCGGGAAGCAGCACGGCTGAGATCTTGGTTGAGATCGTCAGGCCGGCTGGAGACACTCGCACGATGAGTCGTAGCGCATCGCCCGAATCGGTCGGCCGAGGCTGGGACGGGCCGTGGTACCGGGTTCGCACAGACGCCTTCGAGGCATCGTTCCTGCCGAGCCCGGCCGAGGAGTTGGACTCGGTGTGCAACGTCGATGTCTTCGTGGACCTCAAGGACGGCTCCCGGTGGAGCGCGACTGTCTTCACGGTCGCCGAAGTCGAACGCTTGATGGAGACCTGGGCAGGAAGCGGCGAGGCTCTCGGCGGCCGCTGCTTCTGGATCTCGGACGGTCTGCTTGCGCTCGACACAGTTCACGCCGTCCCCGAGCCCGAGCAGCGCCTCGTCGACCGCACCCGCCAACTCCACCATCGACGCGCCCTGGACGTCGGCCGCCGCCCGAGCAACCGCCTGTCGGCGCACCCGGCGGGCCACTTGCATGCCGCCGCTCACCGACGCCACGGTCTCAAGCCCGAGCAGGTCGCTGCCGAAGCTCGGTAGCGGACCAGGTCGATCGAGCGCCGGTGCTCGCGCACGGCATGCACGTCGTAGCGGGTGAAGTCGCCTGCGATACAGATCAGGCGCGGTCCACTCCACAGGACCTGGGACGCGGCCGTCACCCCGAGCCGGTCCCGGACCAGGGGCCGGAACTCTGCCTTGTGGTCCATCAGCCACGCCATGTAGTAGAGGCCCTGATGGATCACGCCGGCGTCGGTGCCGCGCTTGAATTCCACGACCACCGCCGCCCCGTTCTCGTCGAGGCCCAGAGAGTCGATTCGGCCGCCGTGAACCGGCCCGGTGCTGTACTCGCTCGCCAGGAACCGGACCCCTAGCATCGTCTCCATGTGCGCCTCGACGAGGCCCTGCACATCCGCCTCGACCTCACAGGTGCCTTCAGGCCAGCACACAGTCAGCACAGGTACAGCAAGAGCCCCGGATCATTCCGGGGCTCTAAAGCTGTGATCTGCATGTTTGCCGTCAGGAACGATCGCTGCTAAGTCAGCGTCTCAGATACCGTCCGCACATACGTGCCACACTGCCAGACTCCGTACGACCAGAGGGAGCCACCTCAGACCATGGCCAGCATGGACAGCATCGCCGCCACCGCGCTGCCCGACCTGTGGGACCGTCTCGTCGGCACCCAGACCGATCCCGACCTGTGGGTGGTGATCGCCACGGCGGTCGCGGCCCTCGCGGTGGTCGTGCCGCACAGCCTCTGGCGTCTCTCGCGCAACGCCATCACCATCGCCCACGAGGGCGGCCACGGTCTGGTCGCGCTGCTGACCGGCCGCCGGCTCACCGGGATACGCCTGCACTCCGACACCAGCGGCCTGACCGTCAGCCGCGGCAAGCCGCACGGCCTCGGCATGATCCTCACGGCGGCCGCCGGCTACACCGCTCCCCCGCTGCTCGGGCTGGGCGGCGCCGCCCTCCTCGGCGCGGGCCGCATCACCCTCCTGCTGTGGCTGGCGACGGCCCTCCTGGTGGCGATGCTGGTGATGATCCGCAACGCCTACGGCGCCCTGACGGTGGTCCTCACCGGCGGCACGTTCCTGCTGGTGTCCTGGCTGGCCGGCCCCCAGGTGCAGGCGGCCTTCGCGTACGCGGTGGTGTGGTTCCTGCTGCTCGGCGGGGTCCGCCCGGCCTTCGAACTCCAGTCGAAGCGCGCACGCGGCGGCGCCGGCGACTCGGACGCCGACCAGCTCTCCCGCCTGACCCACGTCCCGGCGGCCCTGTGGCTGTTCCTCTTCCACGCGGTGAGCCTGTGCGCGCTGATGGGCGGGGGTCGCTGGCTGCTGGGCCTGTGACGTCCGCGGCCGCGCCGCGGGGCGCGGCCGGCCAAGACGCCGCCGCCGCACCCGAACGCCGACCGGCGACTAAAGTGGCCGCATGCCCGTGAACCCCGCCCACACCGCCCTCTGGCCCGCCCCGTACGCGAGCGAGGCCGTCGACGCGACGGTCCACGTGCCGGGGTCGAAGTCCGTCACCAACCGCGCTCTCGTCCTCGCCGCCCTCGCCTCCGAGCCCGGCTGGCTGCGCCGCCCGCTCCGCTCCCGAGACACCCTGCTGATGGCGGGCGCCCTGCGCGAGCTGGGCGTCGGCATCGAGGAGACCGTGTCGTCCAGCTCCTCCGTGGCGGGCGGCCCCGAGGGCACCGGCGAGGCCTGGCGCGTCCTCCCGGCCGGGCTGTCCGGCCCCGCCACGGTCGACGTCGGCAACGCGGGCACCGTCATGCGCTTCCTCCCCCCGGTCGCCGCCCTCGCCGACGGCCCCGTCCGCTTCGACGGCGACCCGCGTTCGTACGAGCGCCCCCTGAACGGCGTCATCGACGCGCTGCGCGTCCTCGGCGCCCGGATCGACGACGACGGCCGGGGCGCGCTGCCGCTGACCGTGCACGGCTCGGGTGCGCTGGACGGCGGGCCGGTGGAGATCGACGCGTCGTCGTCCTCCCAGTTCGTGTCGGCGCTGCTGCTCTCCGCCCCCCGCTTCAACCAGGGCGTGGAGGTCCGGCACACCGGCTCCTCGCTGCCCTCCCTGCCGCACATCCGGATGACCGTGGACATGCTGCGCGCGGTCGGCGCCCAGGTGGACACCCCGGAGTCGGGCGGCGAGCCGAACGTCTGGCGGGTCACGCCGGGCGCGCTGCTCGGCCGGGACCTGACGATCGAGCCGGACCTGTCCAACGCCCAGCCGTTCCTGGCGGCGGCGCTGGTGACGGGCGGCCGGGTGCTGATCCCGGACTGGCCTGCCCGCACCACCCAGCCGGGCGACCGGCTGCGCGAGATCTTCACCGAGATGGGCGGCTCCTGCGAACTGACCGACTACGGCCTGGTCTTCACCGGCTCGGGCTCGATCCACGGCATCGACGTCGACCTGGGCGACGTCGGCGAGCTGACCCCGGGCATCGCGGCGGTCGCCGCCCTCGCGGACTCCCCGTCCACCCTGCGGAACGTGTCCCACCTGCGCCTGCACGAGACGGACCGGCTGGCCGCGCTGACCAAGGAGATCAACGAACTCGGCGGCGACGTCACCGAGACCGCCGACGGCCTGCACATCCGCCCGCGCCGGCTGCACGGCGGGATCTTCCACACCTACGACGACCACCGCATGGCGACGGCCGGCGCGATCATCGGCCTGGCCGTGGAGGGCGTGCAGATCGAGAACGTGGCGACGACGGCGAAGACCCTGCCGGACTTCCCCGACCTGTGGACCGGGATGCTCGGGACGTCCGGGGTATAGGGACTTCCGCCATGCGCCGCTACGGCAAGCACACCGACGAGGACGACATCCGCAGCCGCCCGAACCGCAAGGGCAACCGGCCGCGTACGCATATCCGGCCCAAGCACGAGGACTCCGTCGAGGGCATGGTCCTCACCGTCGACCGGGGCCGGCTGACCTGCCTCGTCGAGGACCGGATCGTCCTCGCGATGAAGGCCCGCGAACTGGGCCGCAAGGCCGCGGTCGTGGGCGACCGGGTCGACATCGTCGGCGACCTGTCCGGTAAGAAGGACACCCTCGCCCGCATCGTCCGCATCGCGCAGCGCACCTCGGTGCTCCGCCGCACCGCGGACGACGACGACCCGTTCGAGCGCGTGGTCGTCGCCAACGCCGACCAGATGGCCGTCGTCACCGCGCTGGCCGACCCGGAGCCGCGCCCCCGCCTGATCGACCGCTGCCTGGTGGCGGCGTTCGACGGCGGCCTCACCCCGCTGCTGGTCATGACGAAGTCGGACCTGGCATCGCCGGACAAGCTGCTGGAGCTGTACGGCCACCTCGACATCCCGTACGTCGTCACCAGCCGCGAGGAGCTGGAGAACGGCGACGCGGCGGACCGGGTGCGCGAGCTGCTGGCCGGGCGGACCACGGCGTTCGTCGGGCATTCGGGCGTCGGCAAGACGACCCTGGTCAACGCGCTGGTCCCGGAGGAGCTGCGGCGGGTGACCGGCCATGTCAACGCGGTGACCGGCCGCGGCCGCCACACCACGACGTCGGCGCTGGCCCTGCCCCTGGCGGGCACGGACGACTGGGTGATCGACACTCCGGGCCTGCGGTCCTTCGGCCTGCACCACGTCGACCCGTCCCGGGTGGTCCTCGCCTTCCCCGACCTGGTGCCGGGCACCGAGGGCTGCCCGCGCGCGTGCAGCCACGACGAGCCGGACTGCGCGCTGGACGCATGGGTGGCCGAGGGCCACGCCGACCAGGCCCGGCTGTACTCCCTGCGCCGGCTGCTCTCGACGCGCGAGCGCACGGAAGGCGACTGACCACCGCGTTGTTTGCGTCGCCCCGAGTCCGGTAAGTGCATAATCGCACCGAGCCGGACCGGGCCGGACGGACGGGCAGACGGAGGGACAGCACATGGCGTGGCTTCTGGTCGTCGTGGCCGGGTTGCTCGAGACCGGTTTCGCGGTTTGCCTCAAGCTGTCCCACGGCTTCACCAGGCTCTGGCCGACCATCGCCTTCTGCGCCTTCGCCCTGGGCAGTTTCGGCCTGCTGACCCTCGCCCTGAAGAAACTCGACGTGGGCCCCGCCTACGCCGTGTGGACGGGCATCGGCGCGGCGGGCACGGCGATCTACGGCATGGTCTTCCTCGGCGACCTGGTGTCGACCCTGAAGATCGTCTCGATCACCCTGGTGATCATGGGAGTGATCGGACTACAGCTGTCGGGCTCCGCTCACTGAACCGCTCCGCTGACTGAACGGGCTCGGCTCACTGGACGGCCGACTGCCGCTGGAGGGCGCCCCGCACCAGCTCCGCGACCCCGTCCTCACCCGGCGGCGGCGCGGACACGCAGGACAGCGCGAGACGGACGGCGAGCTCGCAGGAGCGGGCCAGGTCGGCGGCGTCGGCCCGGAGGGCGCCGGGACCGCAGAGCAGGGCCACGGCCCGGTCTCGGACGGCGCCCACGAGGTCGCCGGGCGAGGGCAGCGGCCCGTCCGCCCGCCGCTGGGCCGGTATGGCGGAGGCGGACGGCACCGCCGAGAGCGTGGGCGAGGGCAGCCGCTCGTTCCAGAAGCCGGTGAGGACGGCCCGTACGAGGTCGTTCGCGCGGGCGGCCGAGGTGGTCCACTCCGCGGTCGCGGTGAGCCGCTCCCGGGCGTCGCCGTGCACGGCCAGCGCCCGCTCGACGCCGGCGAGGTACCCGTCGGCCTCACGTCGGACGAGCGCTCTGGCCAGGCCTTCCTTGCTCCCGAACTCGTTGTACAGCGTCTGCCGGGACACCCCGGCCGTCGCGGCGACGTCGACCATCCGCACTGCGGCCCACGGCCGTAGCGCAAGCGCCTCGAAGGCGGCGTCCAGTAGGGAATCGCGCGCTGCGGGCATCTCGCCTCCCTGGGGCCAGCGGCTTGTGCCCAGGTTTGACGCATGTGGGGGCAGTGTCAAGGGTTTGCGGGGGCGTACGGAGGGCATTGGGCGGCGAACCGTCCGTACTCCGGCCGGGTGTGGCCCCGCCCTCCCCCGCCGGATACGGTTCGTCCCATGCAGGACTACCTCGACGATCTCCGCCTCGCGCACGTCCTCGCGGACGCCGCCGACGCCACGACCATGGACCGGTTCAAGGCCCTCGACCTCAAGGTGGAGACCAAACCGGACATGACCCCGGTGAGCGAGGCCGACAAGGCCGCCGAGGAACTCATCCGCGGCCAGCTCCAGCGGGCCCGTCCACGGGACGCGGTCCTGGGCGAGGAGTACGGCATCGAGGGCACCGGCCCCCGCCGCTGGGTGATCGACCCGATCGACGGTACGAAGAACTACGTACGGGGCGTGCCCGTCTGGGCCACGCTCATCTCGCTGATGGAGGCGGGCGAGAGCGGCTACGAGCCCGTCGTCGGCGTGGTCTCCGCGCCCGCGCTGGGCCGGCGCTGGTGGGCGGCGAAGGGGTACGGCGCGTTCACGGGTCGCAGCCTGTCCACCGCGAGCCGACTGCACGTCTCCCGCGTGTCGACGCTGCCGGACGCCTCCTTCGCGTACTCCTCGCTCAGCGGCTGGGAGGAGCGCGGGCAGTTGAACGGCTTCCTCGACCTGACCCGTGAGGTGTGGCGCACGCGCGCGTACGGCGACTTCTGGCCGTACATGATGGTCGCCGAGGGCTCGATCGACCTGTGCGCCGAACCCGAGCTGTCCCTCTGGGACATGGCGGCGACGGCGATCGTCGTAACGGAGGCCGGCGGCACCTTCACGGGCCTCGACGGCCGCCCGGGCCCGCACAGCGGCAACGCTGCCGCCTCCAACGGGCTGCTCCACGACGAGCTGCTGGGCTACCTCAATCAGCGCGACTGAAGACCACTCCCGAGAACCACAGATGAGCGCGCACGCCCTCAATTGACCACGCGCGCCCTCTTGTTGACCCTCGCTTTGCCTGCGACGCTGAGGACACCCCCCACTTGTGAACGCGTGAATCCCGCAACCACCAAGGGATTCACGGGATTCAGGGATTCATTGGAGGTGACTCCGCACCCATGCTCGTCCGCGACGCCATGAGCACGGTGGTTCTCACCATCGGCCCCGCCCACACCCTCCGTCAGGCCGCCGCCCTGATGTCCGCCCGCCGCGTCGGCGCGGCCATCGTCCTGGACCCGGACGCCGGCGGTATCGGCATCCTCACCGAACGGGACATCCTCAACTCCGTCGGCCTGGGCCAGGACCCGGACACCGAACGCACCCACGCCCACACCACCGGCAACGTGGTCTTCGCCGCCCCGACCTGGACCCTGGAGGAGGCGGCCCGCGCCATGGCCCACGGCGGCTTCCGCCACCTGATCGTCCTCGACGGCAACGGCCCGGCAGGCATCGTCTCGGTCCGCGACATCATCCGCTGCTGGGCGCCGCCACGACAGCAGGCGACCCTTGGACTTAGTCCAATCCAAGTAAAAATCTAAAGTAACACCTGTTCGCGACCTGGTCCTGCTTGCTGCTAGGCTGGATTCATGAGTGACCTTCTGGAACGGCTGCGCGGGCGCGGATGGCGAATGACCGCACAGCGGCGGGTCGTGGCGGAGGTGCTCGAGGGCGAACACGTCCACCTGACCGCCGACGAGGTGCACTCCCGGGCGGTCGTGCGACTGCCCGAGATCTCCCGGGCGACCGTCTACAACACGCTCGGCGAACTGGTCTCCCTCGGCGAGGTGCTCGAGGTAGCCACCGACAAACGAGCCAAGCGGTACGACCCGAACGCACACCGCCCGCACCACCACCTGGTGTGCGCCCGCTGCGGCGAGATCAAGGACGTCCACCCGAGCGGCAACCCCCTGACCGACCTCCCCGACTCGGAACGCTACGGCTTCACGGTCTCGGACGTAGAGGTCACCTACCGCGGAATCTGCCCAACCTGCGCGACGGCGTAACCGGCCCTGCCTCGGCCTGAGGCAGGGGAGGCAACGGGCGGGCGTCCACACACACGACTAAGGGCCGGAACCCTTTCGGATTCCGGCCCTCGGCCTTCAGTAGCGGGGACAGGATTTGAACCTGCGACCTCTGGGTTATGAGCCCAGCGAGCTACCGAGCTGCTCCACCCCGCGTCGATGAATGCAACACTACGCGAAGGGAAAGGCGGAAGGCAAATCAATACCCCCTAGCCCCGTTCCCGCAGGCCAGCGGCCCCTCACCCACCCGAGGGGGGGCGCCTTCCCGGCGGGAACAACCTCCTCAACACCGGTCCACGCCTTCCAGCCCGCCCGGCGCTTTGAGGACAGGGCCACTGCCGCGCCGAACCTCACCCACCCGAGGGGACGGCCTTCTCCGGGGGGCGCCCGTCTCGACGCCGGTCGGCGCATTCCAGCCCGTCCGGCGCTTGAGGACGAGGCCCCTTAAGGGCCGACAGCGGGGGTCTGGGGGCGGCAGCCCCCAGAGGCGACGGGACTACATCACCGAGCGCCACTCACCCCCGCAAACCACAACTCACCGCCAAAGCAAAGCGCAGCGTCACGCAGACAGCTCTTCCCGCAGCGCGTCCCGCAACCGAGCCGCCCGCTCGGCAACCTCCCGCGGCCCGAGCGACACCGCCCGATCCGCCCACCGCTGCCCCTCCGCCAGCTCCCCCCGACGCGCATAGACGAGGGCCAGCCGCAACGCCGCCCGCCCGTGCCCGGCGTCAGCCGCCCGCGTCCACCACACGGCAGCCTCGGGCTCACTCCCCTCCCGCACGAGCAGCAACCCGAGATTGAAGGCACCGTTGCGCGACCCGGCCTCCGCGGCCGTCCGGTACCACCGCGCCGCCTCCACCACGTCACCCCGCGCCGCGGCCAGCATCCCGACCCGCACCTGCGCCCGCCGATGCCCCTGCGTCGCGGCCCGCTCGTACCACTCCTCGCACTCGGTCTTCTCGTGCACGGTCTCCCCGAGCTCATGCGCGGGCTGCGGCGGCCGCCGCGCGTCGAGCACGGCCGCCAGCCGGTACGCGGCCTCCGCGCTCCCCCCGCCGGCGGAGCACCGCAGATGCCGTTCGGCCTCCTGCTCGTCCCCGTCCCGCAGGCGCGCGATGCCGACCTGCAGCGCCGCCTCGGTGTGCCCGGCGGCCGCCGCCCGCTCGTACCAGCGCAGCGCGACGCCGTCCTCGCCGCGCCCCGCGAACAGGATCCCGAGGTTGAACGCGGCGTCGACACTCCCCGCCTCCGCGGCCTTGGAGAACCACGGCTCGGCCCCGGCCGTGTCACCGCCCTGGAGCAGCAGGATGGCGAGCGCGTTGGCCGCCTCCCGGTGCCCGGCGTAGGCGGCGCGCCGGTACCACTGCTCGGCCTGCGCGGTGCGGCCCTGCTCGGCGCAGAGCAGGGCGAGGTTGTACGCGCCGTTGTCGTCACCGGCGTCCATCGCGGCCCGGTACCACCGCTCGGCGGTCTGGGTCTGGCCGCGCTCGGCGTGCAGCGCGCCCAGGGCGTTCGCGGCGTTGCCGTCGCCGTCCTGTGCGGCCCGCAGCCACCAGATGGCGGCGTTCTCGGTGTCGCCGGCGTCGCGCAGCAGGAACCCGAGCGCGCAGGCGGCCCGCGCCTCGCCGTCCTTGGCGGACGTCAGGTACCAGCGCCCGGCCTCCTTCAGTTCGCCCCGCTTCTCCAGGATCGTCCCGAGGTGCAGCGCGGCCCGCCGGTGCCCGCGCGCGGCGGCCTGGCGGTACCACTGCTCGGCCTCCGCCCGCACGATGACACCGTTGTCATGCCCACGCCCGCGCGCGCCGCCGTCCGCGAGCGGACCCCCGCGCCCCGCACGCCCCACGCCCGTCTTGTGCTCCTTGTACTCTTTGCGCTCCTCGCCCTCCAGGTACTCCTGGTGTTCGTCGAACTCCTTGTGATCCAGCGCGCGTGCCAGCCGGTACGCGGCCTCCCGGTGCCCCCGCTCGGCGGCGGCCCGCATCCACTGCTCGGCCCCGGGGTCCGCACGGTGCTCCAGCAGGTCGGCGAGGGCGTACGCGCCCAGCGCGTGCCCTTGCTCGGCGGCCTGGCGCAGCCAGTACTCGGCGGCCGGCTCGTCCCCGCACTCGCGGCAGTGGCGGCCCAGCGCGTGCGCGGCGGCGGCGGAGCCGGCGACGGCGGCGACCCGCCACCAGCCGGCCGCATCGTCGGGGTAGCCGCGCTGATGAAGGAGGACACCCAGGTTGTTGGCGGCGGCCCGGTCGCCCTCGCCGGTGGCGGCACGCAGATGGGGTTCGGCTCCGTCGAGGTCGCCGCGGCGCAGCAGCATGGCCCCGAGGACGCTCATGGCCTCGGCGTCGCCGGCTTCCGCCGCGAGCCGCAGGCGCATCTCCTCGACGGCCTCCCCCGTCTCGACGGCGTCCGCCGTCTCGTCCCGGCTCTCGTCCGGGGTCGCTTCCTCACCGGAAGGCTGCACAAATCGCCCTGTCTCGAACAGAGTTGCCTTGTCCCCCATAACGTCCATCGTCGCACCACCCGCAACCCGGGTACACCTGGTATACCGCGGCCCGTAAGGTCACTTCAGCGTTTTGTCGACATGCCCACAGAGAGACAAGTCAAACACAGATAGCCCAACTCCCCACAGCGGCGCGGGCATCACTCTCGTCGGCACATGCGTTCGCACATCACGAAGGCCCGGATCCGTTTCCGGATCCGGGCCTTCGTTTTCAGTAGCGGGGACAGGATTTGAACCTGCGACCTCTGGGTTATGAGCCCAGCGAGCTACCGAGCTGCTCCACCCCGCGTCGTGTTCCACTACCGTACCACGACGCGGGGCGAACATGATCAGCCGCTGCTTGGACTGGGACTCGGACTGCCACTGGCCTTACCGCCAGGGGCACTTGTGGAGCCGCTGCCAGGGCTGCTCCCGGACCCGCCGCTCGGACTCGCCGAACTGCTCGGGCTCGGCGTGCTGCTGGCCTTGACGCCCTTGTCTGCCTTGGCCTGCGCGTCCTCGGCCCGCTTCAGCGCGGCTTCGAGATCCTTCTGCGCCTTGGCGTACGCGTCCCAGTCGGGCTTCTTCAGAGCCTCCTGGCCGGCCTCGAAGGCCTTCTGGGCGTCGGCCAGCGCCTCCCGGACCGTCGGGTTGCTCGACGTCGGCGGTGGGGTGGTGCCTTCGCCCTCGTCCGCCGGCGGCGGGGTCGTACTCTCCGCGCCGAAGACCTTGTTGAGAGCCTCGTCCAGGGTGTCCTCGAAGGCGGTGTTGCCGCCGTAGGTCACCAACACCTTCTTCAGCAGCGGGTACTTGAGCCCGCCACCGCGCACATAGACCGGCTCCACGTAGAGCAGTCCCCCGTCGAGCGGCACCGTCAGCAGGTTGCCGTACTCGATGTCGGAGTCGCCGCCCTTCAGGAGCCTGATGGACTCGGCGATGTCCTGTTCGGAGTTGAACTGGCTCTGGACCTGTTTGGGTCCGTCGACGGTCGTGCTCGTCGGCAGTTTCAGCACTCTGATCTTGCCGTAGTCGGGCGTGCCCGCCTCGGAGTCGACCGCCATGAACGCGCTGAGGTTGTCCCGGCCGTTGGGCGTGAACGTCGTCGTCAGCGAGAACGCCTGCGCCTTCTGGTCGGGCATCTTCATACTCAGGTAGTACGGCGGCACCGCGTCACCCGACTTGTTGGACGGGTCGTCCGGCACCTGCCACACCTCGCTGCCGCTGAGGAACGTCGTCGCGTCCTTCACGTGGTAGCGGGTGAGCAGTTCGCGCTGGACCTTGAACAGGTCCTGCGGGTACCGGAGATGGGCCATCAGCGAGCCCGAGATGGACGACTTGGCCTTCACCGTGCCGGGGAACGCCTTCATCCAGGTCTTCAGGACCGGGTCCTTCGTGTCCCACTGGTAGAGCTTGACGTCGCCCGTGTACGCGTCGACGGTCGCCTTCACCGAGTTGCGGATGTAGTTGACCTGGTTCTGCTGGGCCACCACCGCACGGTTGTCGTTGGTCGCCGTCAGCGAGTCGGCCGTCGTGTCGCCGAGGGTCGTACGGGAGGCGTACGGGTATCCGTTCGTCGTCGTGTACGCGTCGACGATCCACTGGATCTTGTGGTCGACCACGGCCGGGTAGGCGTCACCGTCGATGGTCAGCCACGGGGCGACCGCCTCGACGCGCTCCTTGGGCGTGCGGTTGTACAGGATCCGCGAACCGTCGCCGATGGCCCCGGAGTACAGGATCTGCGGCTCGCCGAACGCCACCGCGTACGCGGCCCGGTTGACCGGGTTGGCGAGGTTGATCCCGCTCTTGCCGGTGTAGCTGGTGGTCTTCTCCCCCGCGTCGTCGGAGTAGTCGATCTCCTTCTGGGGACCGCCGACGATCGAGTACGTGGTCGTCTTCTCCCCGTAGTAGACCCGCTGCTCGTACGTGCCGAGGTCGCCCACGGAGGGCAGGTTGGACTCGGTGAAGACCGGACGGCCCTCGGCGTCTGAGGTGGTGCCCTTGGCGGCGACCACGCCGTAGCCGTGGGTGTAGCGGAAGTGGTTGTTGATCCAGTTCTGCTTGTCCACGCCCGCGAGGTTCAGCTCGCGCAGACCGATGACCGTGTCCTCGTCGGTGCCCTTCACGTTGTAGCGGTCCACGTCCAGGTTGGTCGGGAACGCGTAGTACTTCCGCATCTGCTGGAGCTGCTGGAAGGTCGGGGAGACGATGTTGGGGTCCAGGACGCGGATGCTCGCGGTGGCGTCGACGTCGTCGCGCAGCGTCGCCTTGTCCTTGGTGGTGCTCGTGCCCGAGTACTCGGTGACCTGCGCGCCGGCGATGCCGTACGCCTCGCGCGTCGCCTTGAGGTTCTTCTCGACGTACGGGGCTTCCTTGGCCTGCTCGTTCGGCTGGACCTGGAACTTCTGGACGATCGCCGGGTACAGCCCGCCGATGAGGATCGCCGAGAGCACCATCAGGCCGAAGCCGATCACGGGCAGCTGCCAGGTGCGCCGCCACAGGGTGGCGAAGAACAGCAGCGCGCAGATGACGGCGATGCAGAACAGGATCGTCTTGGCCGGCAGGTAGGCGTTGGCGTCGACGTACCGCAGGCCCGTCCAGTTGTCCGTCGCCTTGAAGTCGCTGGACTTCACCGCCAGGCCGTAGCGGTCGAGCCAGTAGGCGACCGCCTTCAGCGCGACGAAGACGCCCAGCAGCACCGAGAGGTGGCCGGTGGCCGCGGCGGTGGCGCGCGCACCCGGGCTGGTGACCCGCAGCCCGCCGTACAGGTAGTGGGTGAGCGCGGCGGCGATCAGGGAGAGGATCGTGGCGGCGAAGCCGAAGCCGAGCAGGAACCGGTACCAGGGCAGGTCGAAGGCGAAGAAGGACACGTCGAGGTGGAACTGCGGGTCCTTCTGGCCGAAGGACACACCGTTGACCCACATCAGCCACGTCCGCCACTGGCCCGCCGCCGAGGCGCCGGCGACGAGGCCGACCAGGGCGGTGATGCCGAGCAGCAGCCACGTCTTGTACGGCGCGATGCCCATGCGGTAGCGGTCGAGGCTCTGCTGCTCGACGGACATCGCGCTCAGCGGCGGCCGCAGCCGGTGGGCCAGCCAGATGTTGAAGCCGACCGCGAGGGCCATCAGCAGACCGAAGACGAAGAACAGCCCGATCTTGGTCCACAGCGTGGTGGTGAAGACCGACGAGTACTTCACGGAGCGGTACCAGAGCCAGTCCGTCCAGAACCCGGCGAACATGGTGAACGCCATGCCGAGTACGGCAAGGACGCCCAGCGTCATGAGCAGGGTGCGGACGCGCCGGGACGGGCGGCCCACTCTGATCCGCGGCCCCGTGGGGCCTCCGCCGCGGTCCGGCATCTGGAAAGCCAAGGTGCGCACCTCGAAAGTCGCTGTTGATCCGTCAGGCCCGCGTGTTCGTGGACCGTTCGTGGCCCCCCGTGATCGCGGGCCCACACCTATGCAACTTACTCACGGTTTACTCGGTTCCCGATTCCGGCGAGGAACGAGAGAGGATTGTGACCATGTCCAACACTCCCATGGCGGCGAGCCCGCTCACCCGGGCCGTACTCGAGATCGACGAGTACGCCTCCGGCCTCGGCTGGGACCAGCCCGCCCGCCTTTTCGCCCTCGTAGACACCGCTCGGCTGCGATCCCAGGAACCGTCGCTCGCCGCCCAGCTCGGCCTTCAGGACGAGCCCGAGACCACCGGTCTCACCCCGATCGAGCAGGACGAAGTGCCAACGGACAAGCCGCTCGACGAGTTCCTCGCCACGATCGCGTGGCCCGACGCGGTGGTCGGCTGCGCGCTCACCGTGGAGCGTCTGATGCTGCCGCCGTCCGCCGAGGCCCAGGTCCCGCAGGGCCTGAGCGGGGCGAAGCTCACGAAGTGGGTCGCGGCCCATCCCGACCGTCAGGAGGTGCGGATGACGGTCGGCGTCCTGCGCGACGGCACCCGCGACTCGGCCCTGCGCCTGCGCGAGAAGGACGCGCCGACGGAGGTCCTCACGGGCGCGGGCCTGGTACCGGGCCTGGCGGAGGCGCTGTCGGTGACGTTCGCGGAGTAGCTCTCCGGGACTACGCGGCTGCTTCTACTTGGCCGTGCACTTGGGCAGGTCGGCGGTGTCGCCGCTGCGGATGTCCTTGAGGGCCGTGAGGGCGTCGTCGATGGTGTTCACCTTGACGAGCCTGAGCCCCGAGGGGGTGTCCTTGGCGGCGGCGGCGCAGTTGTCCGCGGGCGTCAGGAAGTACTGGGCGCCCTGACTGCGCGCGCCGACGGTCTTCAGCTCGATGCCGCCGATCGGCCCGACCTTGCCGGCGTCGTCGATGGTCCCGGTGCCGGCGACGAACTTGCCGCCGGTGAGATTGCCCGGGGTGAGCTTGTCGTAGATGCCCAGCGAGAACATCAGACCGGCGCTGGGCCCGCCGACGTCGGCGAGCTTGATGTCGATGGTGAACGGGTACGTGTGGTCGGTCCCGGCCGAGATCCCGACGATGGCCCGCTTCGTACCGGTGTCGGCGGAGGTCGCGGTGGTGATGGTGACGTCCTGGGTCTTGGTCGCCGTCCTGTGCGCCTTCTCGGCGGCCGCCTGCTCCTTCGCCGGGATGATGCGGAAGACGACTTTCTCCCCCGCCTGGTGCTTGGTCACCAGCTTCGCGACGTCGCCCGGCTCCTTCACCGCGGTGCCGTCCACGGCCTTGATCACGTCACCGGCGTGCAGCCGGCCCTCCGCCGGGGACCCCTTCACGACGGTCGAGACGATCACCAGGGACGTCACCGGGATGTCCAGCTCCTTCAGGGCGGCGACCTTGGCGCTCTCCTGGGACTGGCTGAACTCCTCGGCGTTCTCCTGGGTGGACTGCTCCTCGGTCTTGCCGTCCGGGTACAGCGTGTCGTGCGGCACGACCTTGTTGTCGTGCGCGAGCCATCCGTAGACGGCCTCGACGAGGTTCATCCGGTAGTCGGCGCTGGTGACCCGCACGGTCGTCATGTTCAGGTGGCCGCTGGTCGCGTAGGTCTTGCGCCCGGCGATCTGCAGCACGGGCTCGCCGTCGTGGTCGCCGAGCGTGTTCACCGTCGGCCCCGGGGACATCTCCGCGTACGGCACGGGGATGAGTACTCCCGCGCACAGGAGCGCGATCAGCATCAGGGTGGAGGCGAGCATCGTCGCGGTGCGGCGTGGCATGTCTCGACAGTACGTGACGCTTCTGTCGGCGCACCGTCAGGGCTGCCGACCGGGTCACGTACGCGAGTGGGGCTTCTCCATGGCCGCCCGGAAGCGGGCGTATCCGTCCAGCTCGGGGCCGTCGCTGCGGGACTTGCGGGTCCGGTTGGCCCAACCGCCCCACACACCGGCGCCGATCGCGGCGACAAGCGGAATCAACAACCAGGCGAGCGCCGCCATGCCGACCTCCCAACCCCTACGAACCACCACAACTGACTGATCAGCAGATTAACCATCCACACTGACAACGCTCACGGCAGGGGGCCGGTTACGCAACCGGACGGGTGGTCGCAGGGCGTGGCGGGGCGGGCTCAGGCGGGGCGTGGCGGGCTCAGCAGGCCCCGACCCGCCCTCCCGTCGCCCGACCACCACCCCTCAACGACGGCGCTAAGCGCCGACCCATTCATCTGTGCCGTCCGAGAAACTCTGGTGCTTCCAGATGGGCACTTCGTGCTTGAGGTCGTCGATCAGCTTCCGGCAGGCCTCGAAGGCCTCCCCGCGGTGCGGACAGGACACGGCGACGACGACGGCGAGGTCACCGACCCTGAGGTCTCCGACCCGGTGCACCGCGGCCAGCGCCCGCACCGGGTACTCGGCGGCGACCTTCTCCGCGATCCGCCGCATCTCCGCCTCGGCACTGGGATGGCAGGAGTACCCGAGCGCGTCGACGTCGGCGCCCCCGTCGTGGTTGCGCACGGTGCCCACGAACAGCGCCGTCCCGCCGGCCGCGTCGTCCCCGACGGCCTTGAAGACCTCGTCCAGGGAGAGCGCGGTGTCACGCACGCCGATCAGCTTGATGGGATCCCGCGCCGCCCGCTCGCCGGGATGCTCGTCGATGGCTGCCATACCCCCATCGTGCCGCACCCCCGAAACCATTCACAGCGCCGGTCAGGTTTCTGTCTTTCAGCCCGTCCGGCGCGTGAGGACGAGGCCCTTCAGGAGCCGAAGCGGGGGTCCGGGGGCGGCAGCCCCCAGGGGTGGGACGGGTAGGGGCGGCGGGGGCGAAAAAGCATCTCGTCCGCCCCCACCACCCGCACCAGGACGACACTCACCGCCGCCGAGCCTTCCGAGCCCGCCGCACCACGGCCGCCGCACCCAGCAGAGCGACCGTCGCGCCCGCCGCGCCCGCAGCCGTCGCGTCCTTCCGCCCCAGCCGCCGCCCGACGACCGTGTGCCGCCCGGACACCTCCGCCAGCAGCTCCGCAAGGACCTCCTCGTTGGTCCACTGCGGCCGCCACCCCGCGTCGTGCAGCCGGCTCCCGCTCACCACCCAGGGGTACATCGTGTACGCCAGATCGCCCGCCGGAGACGGCGTCAGCCCGATCCGGTGCAACCGCGCGGCGGCGCCCAGCGCGACCGCCGACGGCAGCTCCATCCGCCGGATCCCGCTGAGCTCCTCGACCTCCTCCTGCTCCAGCCACCCGTCGCAGCCGACGGCCAGCTCCCCGTCGACCTTCTCCAGGACGGCGTACTCCAGAGCGCTCACCAGGTCCTCGACGTGGCAGAACTGCCAGGCCGGCCGCGACCCGGCGACGACCAGCAGCCGCGGCGACTCGAAGTACCGCGTCAGCGCCGTGTCCGTGCCTCCGACCAGCACGGCGGGCCGCACCACGGTGACGTTGAGCCCCGGATGCGCCCGGGGCGCACGCCGGGCGAGCCGTTCGATTTCCAGGAGGTCGCCGACGCCGGTCGCCTCCGCCGTCGCCCGCAGCTCGGCGTCCTCCGCGAGCGGCAGCTCGTTGTCCTCCAGTGCTCCGTAGACCATCGCGGAGGTGCACAGCACGACGCGGTGCACCCCGGCCGCCGCGGCGGCCGTCAGCACGGTCTGCGTACCGCGCACGTTGTAGGCCGTCCGGGCGGCGGCCTCACTCCCCAGGTCGAGGTCGAGCGCGAGGTGGACCACGACGTCCGCCCCGCGCAGCTTCTCGGCGATCGCCGGGTCGCGGACGTCGAGGATGTGCCACTGCGCCGCGTCGCACTCTCCCCGCCGCTCGTCGATGGCGACGACCTGCTTGACCTCCTCGGACGCGGCGAGCCGCTCGGTGAGCAGTGCGCCGACCCCGGTGGCGGCGCCGGTCACGGCGACTACGGGCCCGCGCCCGCCGCCCGGGGTTGATTGGTTTCGCGCTGCGCGAACCTGCGGATCTGGGGAACTCACCAGGTGTCTCCAGCGGTTGTCTTGGCATACGGGCGCGAGTGACGCGTACGTACCAGTGGCATCCATCCTGCCGCAGGCCAGGACTCGGCGAAGCACCGAGGCCCGATCGAGCCGGGGTGTCTACGCTGGGTGGTGTTGCAGGGCAGTCGCCGCCGGCCGATAACCGGTGGCCTTACCAGCCGAGGAACCCCGTGAGTGACACCCCATTCGGATTCGGCCTTTCGCCGGAGGAGCCGGAAGACGGCGACGAGGGCAAGAAGAAGGACCCGCAGAGCGGCGGTGGTCAGGGACCGGCCAGCCCGTTCGGTTTCGGCGGGCTGCCCGGTGCCGGAGGATTCGGCGGCCCGGGCGGTCCGGGTGCCGACAATCCGCTCGCCGCGATGTTCGGCTCGCTGAACCCCAACGACCTGGGGGCCGCGTTCCAGCAACTGGGCCAGATGCTCTCCTACGAGGGCGGCCCGGTGAACTGGGACATGGCCAAGCAGATCGCCCGCCAGACGGTCTCCCAGGGCACCTCCGACGGCACGAAGGACGCGAGCGTCGGCCCCACCGAGCGCACCGCGGTCGAGGACGCCGTCCGCCTGGCCGACCTGTGGCTGGACGACGCGACGTCCCTGCCGTCCGGTGCCGGCTCGGCGGTGGCGTGGTCCCGCGCGGAGTGGGTCGAGGCGACCCTGCCCGCGTGGAAGGAGCTCGTCGACCCGGTCGCCGAGCGCGTCGGCGCGGCCATGGGCGACGTCCTGCCGGAGGAGATGCAGGCCATGGCCGGCCCGCTGATCGGCATGATGCGCTCCATGGGCGGCGCGATGTTCGGCTCGCAGATCGGGCAGGCCGTGGGCGTGCTCGCGGGCGAGGTCGTCGGTTCGACCGACATCGGCCTGCCGCTCGGCCCGGCCGGGCGTGCCGCGCTGCTGCCGGTGAACATCGAGGCGTTCGGCAAGGACCTGGGCGTGGCGAAGGACGAGGTGCGGCTCTACCTCGCGCTGCGCGAGGCCGCCCACCAGCGCCTGTTCGCGCACGTGCCGTGGCTGCGCTCGCACCTGTTCGGCGCGGTCGAGGGCTACGCGCGCGGGATCAAGGTCGACACGGCCAAGCTGGAGGACGTGGTCGGTCAGTTCGACCCGCAGAACCCGGAGCAGTTGCAGGACGCGCTGCAGCAGGGCATGTTCCAGCCGGAGGACACCCCGGAGCAGAAGGCCGCCCTGGCCCGTCTGGAGACGGCCCTGGCGCTCGTCGAGGGCTGGGTGGACGCGGTGGTGCACGCGGCTGCGAAGCCGCGCCTGACGTCCGCGGACGCCCTGCGCGAGACGCTGCGCCGCCGCCGCGCGACGGGCGGTCCGGCGGAGCAGACGTTCGCGACGCTGATCGGTCTGGAGCTGCGCCCGCGCCGCCTGCGCGACGCGTCCCGCCTGTGGGCCTCGCTGACGGACGCGCGCGGGGTCGACGGCCGTGACGCCCTGTGGGCCCACCCGGACATGCTGCCCACGGCCTCCGACCTGGACGACCCGGACGGCTTCGTGCACCGCGAGCACATGGACTTCTCCGAGCTGGACAAGATGCTCGGCGAGGCGGCGAGCGGCGGCCTCGACGAGAAGCCGAACCTGAAGAAGGACGACGACGGGACCGACTCCAAGGGCGACGACACCGAGTGAGCCTGTACGACGACACGGTCCTCGTCCTGAAGGGGTACGAGGGCCAGGAAGAACTGCGCCAGACCTACCTGGAGCATCTCGGGGCGCATCCGGACGGCATGTGGAAGGCCTGCGGGGACGGGCACATCACGGCGAGCGCGCTGGTGATCGACCCGGAGCACGGGCGCGTGCTGCTCACGCTCCACAAGAAGCTGCGCATGTGGCTGCAGATGGGCGGCCACTGCGAGCCGGTCGACGAGACGCTGGCGGCCGCGGCCCTGCGGGAGGGGACCGAGGAGTCGGGCGTCCCGGGGCTGTCTCTGCTCCCCGGCGGCCCGGTCCGCCTGGACCGGCATCACACGCCGTGCGCCTGGCACTACGACGTGCAGTACGCGGCGCTCGCGCCGGCGGGGGCCGTGGAGGCCATCAGCGACGAGTCCCTGGACCTGCGCTGGTTCCCGTACGCCGAGGTGGCGGAGGTCGCCGACGAGTCGGTCGTACTGCTGCTGGAAGCGACCCGCGCGCGGCTGTGAGCCGGAACGGGTAAGGGGCGACCTCCAGGTGGCCGCCCCTTACGTTTGCTTTCCGGACGGTCAGCTCCAGGCGTTGCCCTGGTTCTGCCCGCGTATTCCTTGCTGCCCCATGCCGTACTGGGCGGCCAGACCGGAGCCGATCTGGGCGTTCTGCGGCGGCAGCAGCTCACTGGGCTGGACGAGCGCGTAGCCGGCGCCCATGAAGCTGAGCTCCCAGCCCTCGCCGGTGCTGCCGCGCCGGCGCCACACCCCGGAGGAGTGCGTCTGGGCCTGCATCTGCACCCGCAGCCCGGTGGACCAGGCGACGATCGCGTCGGCGTCGCAGTTGACATACTTGTCGGGCGTGACCTGCATCATCAGGGGCGCGCCCGAGGTCATCAGGGCGACCCTGCCGCGGCCGGTGATGTTGAGCTGGTACTTCCCGGAACCGGAGATGCCGTACAGGCTGTCGACGGCGATGACCTCGTGGTGCAGCGAGGAGTCCATGGCCAGCACGTAGCTGCTGTCCACGGTCAGCCCGTCCTGCTCCACCTCCATCAGGTGGATGTGCTGGGCGAGGTTGGCGAGGTAGACCGTGCCCTGCCCGTGGCAGCGCATGAGGTCCAGGCCCTCGCCCGTGTGCGCACGCGCGCGTCCCTGCTGGTTGCTCTGGTACTCGGCGTCGAACTCCATCAGGCCCTGGTAGGCGACCATCGTGCCCTTGCGGGCGAGGATGTCGTCGTGGCCCTCCAGCGTGACGCGGAGCATCTGCTTGTTCTGCAGGCTCCAGCGTTCCTGGGTCTGCGAGTCGTTGTGCGCGAAAAGTGAGCTCTGCATGGCGTTTCTGGCTCCCCCTCAGCCCCGGACCCGAAGGCGGTCCGTGCTGTCCTCGCTGGGCTGGACGACGACGATGCCCTGGCCGGAGAAGGCCATCTGGTAGGCCTCGCCGCTGCCCCGGCCGATGAGCGACTGCGCCTTGAAGCTGCGCTTGCCCTTCACCTTGAGGTTCGGCGACCAGGCGACGAGCGCGTCGGGGTCGACGTAGGTCTCGTCCTCACCGCCGCCGCAGTCGACGACGATCGGCTTGCCCCGGGAGGTCAGCGCGACCCAGCCCTGCCCGGAGATCTTGGTGTTCCACAGGCCCTGTCCGGCGAACTTCGCGAGCCCCTTGACGCGTTCGACGCCCCATGTGAGGTGCGCGTCGAAGGCGAGCAGGTTGGTGGCGTTGACGGAGATGCCGTCGCCGTTGAGGTTGATCACGACGACGTTGGCGCCGTAGTCCGCGAGGTAGAGCAGGCCGTCGCCGGTGCACTTCATGAGGGGCGCGCCCTCGCCGGTCATCCAGTCGCGGGCGATCTGGCGCACGGCCGGCGGGTTGGGCTCGTACTGGACGAAGCCCTCGTAGGCGACCATCGAGCCCACGCGCGCGAAGAGGTCGTTCCCCGTCTGCATGGCGACCTTCAGCATGTGGTTGCCGTGGTTCTCCATGCGCGCGGTGACGGGTGCGGGGGCATAGCCCGCGAGCGGCTGGTTCATGACGGGCTCCCTCAGACCTCGTACGGCTGGACGACGATGAAGTTGCCGGGAGCGCCCCGGAACTGGAGGTTGACGCTCTCGCCGGTGTCGCCGGGGTAGGCGTTGCGGCGCATCCGCACCTGGCTGGAGACGACCACCTGGGAGGCGGCCGACCAGGCGACGACGGCGTTGCAGTCGGCGAACGTGGTGGGCGTGACGGGCAGGACGACGGGCGTGCCGTGCGTCTTCACGACGATCGTGCCGGTGCCCTGGAACTGCATGGTGAACAGCGCGCCCCCGGGGATGCCGTGGCCCTCGATGCGGCGGACCTCGTACTGGAGGCTCTCGTCGAAGGCGAGGACGTTCTCGGCGGAGACGCAGATGCCGTCGCCCTGGAGCTCGATGGGGTGCAGCATCGTGGAGTTGTCGGCGAGGAAGACCTGTCCCTGACCGGTGCAGCGCATGAGCTGCATCTCCTGGCCGGTCGCGTTGCCGACGATCCGGCCTGCGAACCCGGCGCCCTTGTAGCTGAAGTCGACCTTGCCCTGGTAGAGGACCATGCTGCCCTGCCGGGCGAGCACGGGCTGGCCGCCCATGCCGAGGTCGACGCGGATCAGCTTCTTGTTCTGCTGCGTCCAGCGCTGCCCCGTGGGCGTCTCCTTGAACTGCTGGAGCGCGGCGGCCACCCCGGCGCCGCCCTGGGGCGCGCCCTGCGGGACGCCGTAGGGCTGCTGGCCCGGGACCTGCCCATACGGCGGCTGCTGGCCGTAGCCGGGCGGCGCCTGCGGGGCGTGGGGCTGCTGGCCGTAGCCCGGCGGCAGGGGCGCGGCCGGCGCGTGGCCCTGGCCGTACGGCTGCTGCTGGGGCGGTTGTCCATAGGGGGCCGGTGCCGGGGCGGGCGGCGGGACCTGGCCGCCGCCGGGCACGGTCAGGGGCGCGACGATGGTCGGGGCGGCGTGCACCGACGGCGCGGGCGCCGGGGCGGGGGGCGGCGGGGTCGCGCCGGGCGGGGGCGCGAAGCCCTGCGCGGCGGGCTGCGGCTGCGGTGCGGGGGCCGGGGCCGGTACGGACGGTGCGCCGAAGGCGGGCGGGGCGAAGCCGGGAGCGGCGGCGCCGGCCTGCGGCTGCTGCGGGGCGGCGGGCGCCTCCTCCTCGGCGACCTCGCCGCCGAAGTTCTTCAGCAGCGCGTCCAGGCCGCCGTCGAAGCCCTGTCCGACGGCCGCGAACCGCCACACGTCCTTGAGGTAGAAGTCGCCCAGCATCACGGCCCGCTCGGTTGTGAACTCCGAGCCGCTGAACGCGTAGCGGGCCACTTCCTCGCCGCCCGCGACGATGCGCAGGTAGCCGGGGCCGATCTGCGACATCTGCCCGGAGCCGTCGAGGGTCGCCGTGAACGACAGCTTGTGGATCTGCGGCGGGATCCGGTCGAGGGTGATGCGGAAGGACTCCGTGTCGCCCGCCTGGGCACCCAGGAGCTGGATGGACTCCTCCGGCGACTTCGGCTGGTTGAAGAAGACGAAGTACCTGTCGTCCGAGAGCCGCTCGTCGGCGTCGAGGCCGAAGCAGCTGATGTCGAAGGTCAGGCCGGGACCGGCGATCTGCACGCCTACGTACAGATCGGTGCCCGCGGTGAGGTCACTGATCCTGGCCTTGTGGCCGCGTTGGAATTCCCTGGGCATGCGTAACGACCGTCCCCCATCCCGATGTGTGAGTGCGTCGCGTCAGGCTAACGGCAAAGTCGGACAACGCACGATGTCGGTACAGACCCGGTACACAACCGGCGTCACGTGCTGTCGGACGGGTTCACTCCGCGCGCGCCGCAGGTCACTCCCCGCGCGCGTCGGGCAGCCGTTCGGCCGCGACGACACCCTCCAGGTAGCCGCGGGCGCGCTCGGTGCGCGGGTACGCCTCCAGCAGCCGCCAGAAGTCGGGGCCGTGGCCGGGCACGAGAAGATGCGCGAGCTCGTGGGCGAGGACGTAGTCGATGACGTACTCGGGCATGCCCTTGAGGCGGTGCGACAGGCGGATGCTGCCCTCGGCGGGTGTGCACGAGCCCCAGCGGGTGTTCTGGTTGGTCACCCAGCGGACCGAGGTGGGCCGGGCCCGGCCGCCGAAGCACTGGGCCGACAGCCGCTCGGCCCGCTCGGCCAACTCGGCGTCGCCGGGCACCCGCCGGCTCTCCTGGGCGGCGAGTTTGTCGAGCATGACGTTCACCCAGCGTTGCTCCTCCGCCTCGGACATCCGGGCAGGGATGAGCACGATGGTGCGATCGCCCTCGCGGTACGCGGAGACCGTCCGACGTCGACGGGCGCTTCTGCGGACCTCGATCGCGCTCGCCCCCGAGCCGCTCGGCGGCTGGCTCGTCGTGCTGCGCTGTGGCTTTCCGGCGCGGTGCAGGGGGTCGGCGGGCACGCCCCGACGTTACCCGCTGCACACGGGGGAAGTCCCGACTCCGGGGCGGTTCGGTTCCGATCTCTCCCGTCACGATTGCCTCGTCCGACGGATTTGTACGATGAATGCCCCTGCCTGTGGACAACTTTCGGCACGCTCGGGCGGGTCCGGGCATGCTGGCACTCGTCGGCGCAGCGATGGGCGTGGCGCGAGGACGGCCCACGCCTCCGCTCCGCCGACGTGACGGGGAGTTTCCAGGCGTACGGGGGCGTTTGATGCATCCGATGATGAAGCCCGCGCTGCGGCGCGGCTGGCGTGACCTCAACACGGTGCAGTTCGGAATGACTCCGGCGCACGCGCTGACGCTCGGCCCGGTGGATCTGGCGACGGGCAGTTTCCTCGACCTGCTGGACGGCACCCGCGGGCTGCCGCTGCTGCGCGAGGAGGGCCGCCGCATGGACCTGCCCGACGGCCATGTCGACCGGCTGGTGGCGCGGCTGGCGCGGGCGGGGCTGCTCGACGACGCGCGCGGCGGCGGACCGGAGGCCACGGCCCTGCGGGAGAGGAAGGAGGTCCTGGACCGGCTGCGCCCCGACCTCGCCGCACTGTCTCTCGTCACGTCGGAACCGGGCGACGCGATCGAGCACCTGACCGCCCGTCGTCGGCTGCGGGTCCAGGTGCGCGGCGCGGGCCGGGTCGGCGCGGTGCTGGCGGCGCTGCTGGCGGGGGCGGGGATCGGCGAGGTGGACGTGCGGGACGGCGGCCTGGTGGAGCCGGAGGACGTCGCACCGGGCGGCCTGCCCGCCGAGGCGGTCGGCGAGCGTCGGGACGAGGCCGCCCGCCGCGCCGTGCGCCGGGCCGCCCCGGACCGCCCACCCCGCAGGAGCACAAGGTCACGGGCCGAGCCGGACACCCCCGGCTACTCCCTGGTGATCCTCGCCCCACGGGACGACGTGTCCGTGCACGCGCCCGCTCCCTCGGCGGCAGAGCCCCTCATCGCCTCGGGCACACCGCACCTCTATACCGGGGTCGTGGAGGGTACGGGCGTCGTCGGCCCCCTCGTGCTGCCGGGGGAGACGGGCTGCGCCGGTTGTCTGCAAGAGGCGCGCACCGACCGGGACCCGGCCTGGCCGCGGCTGGTCGCCCAGTGGCACTCCGGGAGGAAGCGCGCGGTACGCGCCTGCGATCTGACGCTGGCCACGACGGTCGCCGGACTGACGGCCGCCCACGCGCTCGCCTTCCTCGACGGCGGGACCCCGTCGAGCACGGGCGCCCGCTGGGAGGTCTCCGTCCCGGCCCTTCAGTGGCGCGCGTGTCCGGTACCGCCCCATTCCGCCTGCCCGTGCGGGGCCGCGGAGAAAGGTAAGCGGGAACACACCTCCGAGGAGGAGGCTTCGCACGCGACAATGGCAGAGCAATCGCATTCGACGGAGTTACGCCGTACGACGGACACGGCGCGGCTGGCCGGCACCTGGAGGGCGCATGTCTGATCTTCCCCGGAAGGCGGTCACCCGAACCGCCAAGCTCGCCGCGCTCCCGCTCGGCTTCGCCGGGCGGGCGACCTGGGGACTGGGCAAGCGGATCGTGGGCGAGTCCGCGGAGATCGTCGGCCGCGAGCTGCAGCAGCGCACCGCCGAGCAGCTCTTCAAGGTGCTGGGCGAGCTGAAGGGGGGCGCGATGAAGTTCGGGCAGGCCATGTCCGTCTTCGAGTCGGCCCTCCCCGAGGAGGTCGCCGGCCCCTACCGCGCGGCCCTCACCAAACTCCAGGACGCGGCGCCGCCGATGCCGACCCGCACGATGCACTCCGTGCTCACGGACCGTCTCGGCGAGGACTGGCCCGAGCTCTTCCTGGAGTTCGACGACAAGCCGGCCGCGGCGGCCTCGATCGGCCAGGTGCACCGAGGGGTGTGGCATGACGGCCGGGAGGTCGCGGTCAAGGTCCAGTACCCCGGGGCCGGTGAGGCCCTGCTGTCCGACCTGAACCAACTCAGCCGCTTCGCCCGCCTGTTGGGCCCGCTCATCCCGGGCATGGACATCAAGCCGCTGATCTCCGAGCTTCGGGACCGGGTCTCCGAGGAGCTCGACTACAGCCTGGAGGCGCAGGCCCAGCAGGCCCACGCGGAGGAGTTCGCCGACGATCCCGACGTGGTGGTCCCGGCGGTGGTCCACCAGTGCGACCAGGTACTGATCACCGAGTGGATGGACGGCGTGCCCATGTCGGAGGTGATCTCCGACGGCACTCCCGAACAGCGCAACCGGGCCGGCCAGTTGCTGTCCCGTTTCCTCTTCTCCGGTCCGGCCCGCACCGGTCTCCTCCACGCCGACCCGCACCCCGGCAACTTCCGGCTCCTGCCCGGCGGTCCGGACGGCGAGGACGACTGGCGCCTGGGCGTCCTGGACTTCGGCACGGTGGACCGGCTCGCGGGCGGCCTGCCGGATCCGATCGGGCGGTCCCTGCGCATGACTCTGGACGGTGAGGCGGAGTCGGTCTACGAACTCCTCTGCACGGAGGGCTTCGTCAAGGACTCCATAGAGCTGGATCCCGACGCGGTCCTCGACTACCTCCTGCCGATCATCGAGCCTGCCGCGGTGGAGGAGTTCACGTTCACCCGCGGCTGGATGCGCAGCCAGGCGGCCCGGATCGCCGACCCCCGCTCCCCCGCCCATCAACTGGGCAAGCAGCTCAACCTTCCCCCGGCCTATCTGCTGATCCACCGGGTGACGCTGAGCACGATCGGCGTGCTGTGCCAGCTCGGCGCGACGGTTCGGCTGCGCGAGGAACTGGAGGAGTGGCTCCCCGGATTCCTCCCCGACGAGGTCCTGGAAGCCCTGGAGGCCCTGGACGCGGAGGGATCGGTGGCGGAGGCATGAGGCGCGCTGCGGGGGCGTGAGGTGCGCTTCTGCGACGGCACTTCTGTGACACACCTCACCACCAGTCCGGCTTCGTAGAAGGCTCGTCGCCTTCGGGACGATGGCGTCGCGGCGGTGGATCGCCCGCACAACGCACCGCGGGGGCCGGTCCGTTCGGACGGACCGGCCCCCGCGAGGAGAGCATCGCCTCCCCTGTCGGGAGGCCACCGCTTCAGGTGTGGGTGATTACTGCATCACGGCGATGGCGAGCGCCCGGCGGGCGCGCATCGAGGCGCGCTCGGCCCTGCGCTGCATCCGGCGAGCGGTCACCAGGCGCACGGCCCGGCGTTCCCGCTCGGCCTCGTGCAGTCGGTCGTGCATATGCGCACGAGCCAGGGCTTCTGGGATGAGTTGCATCTCGCGTGTCCTGTTCTGACGCGAGTCGTACGCGCCGGTGGTGGTGATGTCTTCGGTCGCGGAGCCTGCGGGCTCGCTGGTGAACGGCTTCATCGGGGCCTGCTTCTTGGGGTCTTGCGTGAGGGGGCGATCGATCGTTCCTGCGGTGTTCATGCCGTGACCGGGTTCTTGCGCGGGCGACCACGCGGCCGCTTCCGGGCGACGACGACACCCTGGACGAACAGCTCGCCGCCCCAGACGCCCCAGGGCTCGCGCCGCTCCTTGGCGCCGGCGAGGCAGGCCTCCATCAGCGGGCAGGTGCGGCAGAGGGACTTGGCGTACTCGACGTCCGCCGGCGACTCGGCGAAGAAGACCTCCGGGTCGTAGGAACGGCAGGGGACGGGCACGCCGAGGTTCTCGATGGCGTCGTCGAGCGCGGTGAGCGCCGTGAGCGGGGTCAAGGTGGAGTCCTCCGTGAGGCCGGGCGGGGGGATCGTTTCGGAAGGCGGTACGGACGGGGCGTGCGCTTCGAGTTGCACGTTTCGTCTTCCTCGTCTGTCGGTCCGGTCCTGTAGGACCGGGTGTCGGCTGGGTACCGGGTTCTTTTCTTGTCCCGAGGCCCCTTCGCTCCGTCGTCCCCGTTGGAGGACAAACAGAAGGGCCGCGGATCCCGGGTGGGGTTCCGCGGCCCTGAAGGCGCCTGCCTGATCGTCGATCAGGCTGGATCACTCCAGGGTTCTGGCCCACGGAAGGCCCACATCAGGTGGTGCTGCGTCGTCTGCTTCCCGGATTCGGCACCGGCTGCCGCAAAGGCATAGGCATGCGCCTGTGCCCCTACTGCTTCCAGTGCCTTGGTCGGTCGCTCATTGCGTTCGCGGACGGGAAGACCCGCGGGGGCAACGGAGGAGGACGCCGGCCGGTCGGCACGGATGCCGGACAGACCAGTGCCCAGGACCGAGGCGCCGAGCATGCACGCGGAGACGACAGAGCGATCGTTCAGTTTGGCGGTGAAGCTGCCGGTGGTGGAACTGGTGTTGGTGATGATCACTGGAATCGCCTCCTCTCGGCGTCTCGGGGGACCGGGGGTGAACCCAGTCCGACGGATATGCAAGTACAGCACGGAATCAGGGCCTTCGAGAAGGCCGCCGTCCCCGTGTCTAAGAACCTATGGGGATTGCCGGGGCATGCGCAAACTATTTTTCCGACGAGTTCGGATCAGTTCCCCGCTCATCCCGTATCCGTCGTCCATCCGCCCTCCATCCGTCCCCGTCCGTCCTACGTCCGTCCCGCGCGTCCGTCTCTTCTCAGTCACTTTCGTCGTCTCCTGCGACGTCTTGGCCTGCGCAGATGGCGAGGACGTCGGCTCCGTAGCGGTTGAGCTTGCGCACTCCGACCCCCGGGATCCGCGCGAGCTCGCCCTCCTCCTCGGGGACGGTCTCGGCGATCGCCACCAGCGTCTTGTCGGTGAAGACGCAGAACGCCGGCTGTCCGCCTCGCTTCGCCTGGACCGCCCGCCAGTCCCGCAGCCGCTCGTAGAGCCCCTCGTCCATGTCGGAGGGGCAGTCCTCGCAGCGCATCAGCTTCATCTCGCCGCCGTCGGTCAGGGTGCGCCCGCAGACCCGGCAGCGGGCGGGAGTGCGCTGGGTCCGGCGCGGCACGGCGGGCGCGCCCATGGCGATGCCGGTGAAGCCGCGCTCGATGCCTCCGGCGCCCACCGCGCCGCCACGACCGGCGGCGGCGCCCGAACCGGGACGCAGGCCGTCGAGGAAGCGACTGGGGCGGCGGCTCGGGCGGCCGCCGGGTGAACGGGACAGTGCCCACGAGACGTGGAGGCGCTCGCGGGCACGGGTGACCCCGACGTAGAGGAGGCGGCGCTCCTCCTCGACCTGCTCCTCGGTCTTGGCGTAGGTGATCGGCATCATGCCCTCGGCTACGCCGACCAGGAAGACGACGTCCCACTCCAGGCCCTTGGCCGAGTGCAGGGAGGCCAGGGTGACGCCCTGGACGGTCGGGGCGTGCTGGGCGCCCGCCCGCTCGTCGAGCTCGGCGACCAGGTCGGCGAGCGTGGCGCCGGGCTGGGCGGCCACGAAGTCCTGGGCGAGGCCGACCAGCGCGGCGAGCGACTCCCAGCGTTCTCTGACGGCTCCGGAACCGGCCGGCGGCTGGGGCGTCCAGCCCTCGCCCGAGAGGACGGCACGCACCTGGGAGGGCAGGTCGACGGCGTCCTCGAGGAGGGTGTCGTTGCCGCCGAAACGGGCCGCGCCGCGCAGGGCGACGCCGGCCTTGCGTACCTCGGGGCGGTCGAAGAAGCGCTCGGCGCCACGCAGTTGGTACGGGACGCCGAGGTCGGCCAGGGCCTGTTCGTAGGTCTCCGACTGTGCGTTGGTGCGGAACAGGACGGCGATCTCGGCGGCCTGGACCCCGGCGCCGAGGAGCTCGCGGATGCGGCGGGCCGCGCCCTCGGCCTCGGCGGGCTCGTCGGTGTACTCGGTGTAGCCGGGCTCGGGTCCCGGATCGCGCTGGGAGACCAGCTCCAGACGGTGGTCGGCGGCGCGGCCGCGGGCCTGGGAGAGCAGGCCGTTGGCGAGATGGACGACCTGGGGGGTGGAGCGGTAGTCGCGGACCAGCTTGACGACCGTGGCGCCGGGGTGGCGGGTGCGGAAGTCGAGGAGGTGGTCGGGGGTGGCTCCGGTGAAGGAGTAGATCGTCTGGCTGGCGTCGCCGACCACGCACAGGTCGTCCCGGTCGCCGAGCCACAGTTCGAGCAGGCGCTGCTGGAGGGGGCTGACGTCCTGGTACTCGTCGACCACGAAGTGCTGGTACTGGGCGCGGACCTGTTCGGCGATGTCGTGGCGGTCCTGGAGGACGGCGACGGTCAGCAGGAGGACGTCCTCGAAGTCGATGACTCCGCGGTCGCGTTTGAGGTCCTCGTAGGCGGCGTAGAGCTGGGCGATCTCGGCGGGGTCCCGGGGGATCTCGCGGCCCGCCTTGGCGGCGGCCAGGGCGTAGTCGGCGGGGACGGTCTGGGTGACCTTGGACCACTCGATCTCCGCGGTGGCGTCCCGCAGTTCGCCGCGGTCGAGACGGATGCGGCAGGCGGCGGCCGCGTCGGCGACGAGCTGGATCTTCCGGTCGACGAGCCGGGGCAGGGCGCCACCGATCGCTTTCGGCCAGAAGTACTGCAGTTGGCGCAGGGCCGCGGAGTGGAAGGTGCGGGCCTGGACGCCCTGGGCGCCGAGCTGCCGGAGCCGGCCCCGCATCTCCCCGGCGGCGCGGTTGGTGAAGGTGACGGCGAGCACGCTGGAGGGGTGCAGGATGCCGGCGCGCACACCGTAGGCGATGCGGTGGGTGATGGCCCGCGTCTTGCCCGTGCCGGCTCCTGCCAGCACGCACACCGGACCGCGCAGGGCGGTCGCCACCTCGCGCTGCTCGGGGTCGAGCCCTTCGAGCACCGCGTCGGCCGAGTCCGGTACCTGCGGGAAGAGGGAGGAGTGCGTTGCTGCTGTCACACGGCCATGCTGCCAGGTCGGTGGAGACGGGCGGGCCGGTTGTCCACAGGCGGGGCCCCGCAGTCGTACTAATGCGGCGAGCGTCACCCTCGGCCGTCCGCACCCCACGGCGCCGGGCGGGAATGGTGGCCCTGTCACGTACGTTCTCCCCCTGCGACCACCTGTTCGCCTGACTTCCCCCGACCCGCCGAAGGAGCATTTGAGACATGCTGGGCACTGTGACGATGTACAGCACCACGTGGTGCGGCTACTGCCAGCGGCTGAAGAAGCAGCTCGACCGCGAGGGCATCGGGTACACCGAGATCAACATCGAGCATGACCCGCAGTCCGCGGAGTTCGTGGAGAAGGCGAATGGCGGAAACCAGACGGTGCCTACCGTGCTGTTCCCCGACGGCTCGACGCTGACGAACCCGTCGCTGGCGCAGGTGAAGCAGAAGATCGGCGTGTGACTGTAGAGGTGAGCGCGGCTCCCGGGGTGTCGGGGGCCGCGCTTTCTCGCGCCGTGGGTCGGATGAGGCTGCGGGTCGGCTGAAGCCGTGGGGTCAGATGAAGTTGCGGGTCGGCAGGGGCTTGCCGTACCAGAGCTCGATCAGACGGGCCGCGATGGAGATGCCGTACGGGGGCAGCACCTCGCCGGAATCGAAGGCGGCGCCGAGTTCGTCACGGGAGAACCAGCGGGCCTCGTGGATCTCGTCGCCGTCGACGTTGATCTCGGTGGAGGTGGCGCGGGCCATGAAGCCCAGCATGAGGCTGGACGGGAAGGGCCAGGGCTGGCTGGCGATGTAGTCGACCTGGCCGACGGTGACGCCGGCCTCCTCGAAGACCTCGCGGCGCACGGACTGCTCGATGGACTCGCCGGGCTCGACGAAACCGGCGAGGGTCGAGAAGCGGCCCTCGGGCCAGTGGACCTGGCGGCCGAGGAGGATGCGGTCCTCCTCGTCCGTGACGGCCATGATCACCGCGGGGTCGGTGCGCGGGTAGTGCTCGGCGCCGCAGGCGGGGCAGCGGCGGATGTGGCCGGCCGCGGCGATCACCGTGCGCTCGCCGCAGCGGGAGCAGAAGCGGTGCAGGCGCTGCCAGTTCTCCAGGGCGACCGCGTGCACCATGAGGCCCGTGTCTCGCGGCGACAGCAGCAGGCCGGCCTCGCGCAGACCGGCCGAGCGCGCGGACTGGTCGATACGGCCGGGCAGCGCGTCCTTCTGGAGGGCGAAGTAGCTGACGCCGTCCTCGTCGGTCCCCAGGAAGTAACGGTGCGCCTCGGTGAGGGGCGCCTCGAACGACGGGGTCATGACGAGTTCGGTGCTGCCGTCGGGCGTCTCGTCGATGAGGACCTGGCCGCCGGAGACGACGAAGCAACGCGTCGTGGGGTGGCTCCACGCCGCAGCGAGCCAGGCCTCGTCGAGCCGGTGGTGGGCGGCTCGGTCGATGCCGCTCGGCGCGGTGAGCGAAATGGGTCGATCGGCGTTCTGGTCGGTCCAGGTGGTCACGGGTACTTCCAACTCCCCCGGTGGAACGGTTGTTTCGGCGGGCGGTTCAGCGGGACGTACGGCAGGGGACGGCCGGTTCCGGTGCGGGGTCGCGATGCGGGGCGGGCTCTGCCGTGTGCCCCGCGTGCGTGTCGCCTCCGGACCGAGCGGGGGCGTCAGGGCGCATGGCGCCAGTTCTCGGCGAGGTCGCCCCAGAGGTACGCCGTGGTCTCGACGCCCTTGAGGAGGAGGTCCAGTTCGACCTTCTCGTTCGGCGCGTGCCAGCCGTCCGAGGGCACGGAGATGCCCAGGAAGAGCACGGGCGCGCCGAGGACCTCCTGGAGGTCGGCGGCGGGTCCCGAGCCGCCCTCGCGGGTGAAGCGGACGGGCCCTTCGAAGGCGCGGCCCATGGCGCGGACCACGGACTGCAGGGCCGGGTGGTCCAGCGGGGTCAGGCACGGGCGCGTGGCCGGGCTGAACGCGATCTCATAACCGATCCCGGCGGGCACCTGTTCGGCGGCCCAGGCGCGGACTGCCTTCTCGATGTGCTCGGGGTCCTGGCCGGCGACCAGCCGGAACGACAGCTTCACGAAGGCCGAGGACGGGATGATCGTCTTGCTGCCGGGGCCCTGGTAGCCGCCGCCGATGCCGTTGACCTCGGCGGTGGGGCGGGCCCAGACGCGCTCCAGGGTGGTGTGTCCGGCCTCGCCGTGGGTGGCGTGCGACCTGGCGGTGCGCAGCCACTCGTCCTCGGCGAAGGGCAGTTCGGCGAAGAGCTCGCGCTCGCGGTCGGTGAGCTCGACGATGCCGTCGTAGAAGCCGGGGACGGCCACGCGCGCGTGGTCGTCGTGCAGGGCGGCGACGAGGCGTGCGGCCGCGGTGGCCGGGTTGGGCACGGCACCGCCGAAAGAGCCCGAGTGGATGTCCTGGTCGGGGCCAGACAGCCGGATCTCGCACTCGGCGAGGCCGCGCATACCGGTGCACACCGTGGGGGTGTCCGCGGACCACATGCCGGTGTCGGAGACGATCACGGCGTCCGCGGCGAGCCGCCCGGCCTGCTCGTCGACCAGGGCGCGGAAGTTCGGGGAGCTGGACTCCTCCTCGCCCTCGATCAGCAGCTTGAGGTTGACGGCCGGGGCCGTGCGGCCGGTGGCGGCGAGGTGGGCGCGGACGCCGAGGGTGTGGAAGAAGACCTGGCCCTTGTCGTCGGCCGCCCCGCGCGCGTAGAGGCGGTTCTCGTGGACGACGGGCTCGAAGGGGTCGGTGTCCCAGCCGTCCTCGAGGGCGGCGGGCTGCACGTCGTGGTGGCCGTAGACCAGGACGGTGGGGGCCTGCGGATCGCCGGCGGGCCACTCGGCGTAGACGGCCGGGGCGCCCGGTGTCTGCCAGACCTCGACGGTCGGGAAGCCGGTCTCCTTCAGTTTGGCGGCGAGCCAGTCCGCGCTGCGCCGTACGTCGGGGGCGTGGTCGGGCTGCGCCGACACCGACGGGATGCGCAGCCACTCGGCGAGATCGTCGAGGAAGGCCGCGCGGTGCTGCTCGATGTACGTGCGGACGGCGCTGACGGCACTGTCAACGGGATGGCTCATGGTCACGAGCCTATCGGCCCGCACCGACATCCTCGCCGGGCCCTTGCGCGGGGTCTACCTGCCCGGCCCGTCCCCCGCGGTCGTCGTCGGCGCCCTCTTCCCCGGTCAACAGGCGCTCCAGCGCGGCACGATCGGGCAGACCCTCCGGTCGGACGACGTCGCCGGTGCGCACATACAGGAACGCCGCTGTGACGGATTCCACGGGCACACCCTGCTGCTCGGCCCAGGCGAGCCGGTAGAGGGCGAGCTGGAGGGGGTCGGCGGTGCGGGCCCGGTGCGTCTTCCAGTCGACGATGTCGTACGTCGCGGAGTCTCCGTCGCCCTCCTTGTAGACGGCGTCGATACGGCCCCGTACGAGGCGGCCGGCGAGGGCGAGCTGGAAGGGGGTCTCGACGCGGTAGGGCGTGCGGTGGGCGTACTCGGTGCGCTCGAAGGCCTCCTTGAGAGCCTCCAGGTCCTGTTCGTCGGCGATCTCTGCGTCGGCACCGGGCAGCTCGTCCGGTTCCAGCAGAGGGAGCGTCAACTCCTCGAAGCGGGCCTCCACCCATGCGTGGAACCGGGTGCCACGGCGCGCGGCCGGTTGTGGGGGGCGCGGCATGGGGCGCGCGAGTTCCTGTGCGAGACCGTCCGGGTCGGCGGCCAGGCGCAGTACCTGCGAGGCGGTCAGGGTCGTCGGCAGGGGGACGTCCGTGACGCTCCGGCGGGCGCGCAGGAGCTCTCCGGCGAGCGCGTCGAGGTCGCGGTCCCAGGAGGCGACGGTGCGGGTCTCCTCGGGGGTGAGAGGGGTCCGGCGCGGGTGACCGGGGTGAGGGCGCGCGGTGGGGGGCTCCGGGGCCGTCGCCTGGTGCGGGACGGCGGGGCGGGCGCCGGTCCACTCGTCCCAGTCACCGGGGTCCTCCTCGAACGGGTCGGCCTCGCCGTAGGGCGGCTGGTCCTCCCCATAGGGGGGCTCGTTCTCGCCGGTGAGGTCGTCCTCGTCCGGTGGTGGGGGCCAGTCCGGGTCTTCGTAGGTGTCCGGGTCGTGGGTGGCGCCGGGGTGGCCGTCCTCGGGTGAGGCGAGGTCCTCCAGGTGGGCGAGGACGGTCTCGGCGGCGGCGCGGCGGCGGGCCAGGGCGGTGTCGTCCAGGGGGAGCGGCCAGACCTGATCGGCGGTCGCCCGGTGCAGGGTGGGGCTCTCCGCGTCCTCCTCCGGCGCGTCCGCCCAGGCCTCGATCTCGCCGTGGCCGGCCGCGCAGTGGTCGTGGAGGGCCTGGAGAAAGTCGGAGGGGCCGCGTGGCTTCTTCTGGGTGGGGCCCCACCAGTGGCCGGAGCCGAGCAGCAGGGAGCGGGGGCGGGTGAAGGTGACGTAGCCGAGGCGGAGTTCCTCGGTGTGCTGGTGGTCCTTCATGGCCTCGTGGAAGGCCTTCATGCCGCGTGCGTCCCAGGAGTCGAGGTCGGGGAGCGTGTCGGTGTCGCCGCGCAGTTCGTGCGGCAGCACCTTGGCCTGCGCGGTCCACTTCTCGCGGCCCTGTGCGCTGGGGAAGGTGCCGGTGACCAGGCCGGGTACGGCGACGACGTCCCACTCCAGGCCCTTGGACTTGTGCGCGGTGAGCACCTTGACGGTGTTCTCACCGCCGGGGAGGGCGTTGTCGAGGCCCTTCTCGTACTGGGCCGCGGTGCGCAGGAAGGCGAGGAAGGCCAACAGGCTCGCCTCGCTCTCACCCGCGGCGAAGGACGCGGCGATGTCGAGGAAGTTGGACAGGGTCTCGCGGCGGCGGGCGGCCAGGGCGTGCGGGGACGCCGACAGCTCGACCTCGAGGCCGGTGACGGCGAGGACGCGGTGCAGGACGTCCATCAGGGGGTCGGCCAGAGAGCGACGCAGGTCGCGCAGTTCGGTGGCGAGCCGCGCGAACCGCACGCGCGCGTCCGGCGAGAACGGCAGTCCGTCGCCGCCGTCGCCCCGCGCCCCGCCGTACAGCGGCGACTCCAGGAACGCGTCGAGGGCGTCCGCGAGCGATATCACCTCGGACGGGTCGACCCCCTCGACGGCCCCGGCGAGGCGGCGGTCCGGGTCGTCGTCGCCGTCCCCGCGCGCGTGGCTGACGAGCAGCCGGGCCCGGCGGCCCAGGAGGGCGAGGTCGCGTGCGCCGATGCTCCAGCGCGGGCCGGTGAGCAGCCGGACCAGGGAGGCGTTGGCGCCCGGGTCCTGCAGCACCTCGCAGACGGCGACGAGGTCGGCGACCTCGGGCAGGTGCAGCAGCCCGGACAGGCCCACGACCTCGACGGGGATGTCCCGGGCGACCAGCGCGCCCTGGATCTGCGCGAAGTCGGTGGCCGTGCGGCACAGGACGGCGATCTCACCGGGCGCCGTACCGGTGCGCACGAGGTGGGCGACGGAGTCGGCGATCCAGTCCATCTCCTCGGCGTGGGTGGCCAGGAGGGCGCAGCGGACCACTCCGTCGCGTTCGGCGCCGGGGGCCGGGCGCAGGGCCTCCACGCCCGCGTGCATCGCGCGCAGGGGCTCGGCCATGCCGTTGGCGAGGTCCAGGAGGCGGCCGCCGCTGCGGCGGTTCTCGCTGAGCGACTGGCGCCGTGCCCTGCCTCCGTCGGCCTGCGCGAAGTGCTCGGGGAAGTCGTCGAGGTTGGCGACGGAGGCGCCTCGCCAGCCGTAGATGGCCTGGCAGGGGTCGCCGACGGCGGTCACGGGGTGGCCGGTGCCGCCGCCGAACAGGCCGGCGAGGAGGATGCGCTGGGCGACGGAGGTGTCCTGGTACTCGTCGAGGAGGACGACGCGGAACTCGTCGCGCAGGATCGGGCCCACTTCGGGGACCTGGCCGAGCTGTGCCGCCATCGCGATCTGGTCGCCGAAGTCGAGCAGGTCGCGCTCGCGCTTGGCGGTCCGGTAGCGCAGCACCAAGTCGGCCAGTTCGCGTCGGGCGGCGGCCGTCTCGGGCACCTTGCGCAGGTCGGCGTTGGTGAGCTTGGCGCCCTCCAGGGTGCGTAGCAGCCCGGCGTCCCACGCGCGCAGTTCCTCGGGCCGGACCAGGTGCTCGGCGAGTTCGGCGTCGAGCGCGAGGAGGTCGCTGATCAGGTCGGCGAAGGAGCGGGTGAGCGACGGGTACGGGCCCGGTGCCTCGCGCAGTACGCGCGCGGCGAGCTGGTAGCGGGTGGCGTCGGCGAGCAGGCGGGACGTGGGCTCCAGGCCGATGCGCAGGCCGTGGTCGGTCAGGAGGCGGCCCGCGAAGGCGTGGTAGGTGGAGATCACCGGCTCGCCCGGCGGGTTGTCGGGGTCGATGACGTCGGGGTCGGTGACGCCTGCCTTGAGCAGCGCCTTGCGGACGCGCTCCGCGAGTTCTCCGGCGGCCTTGTTGGTGAAGGTCAGGCCGAGAACCTGTTCGGGGGCGACCTGCCCGGTGCCGACCAGCCACACCACGCGCGCGGCCATCACCGTCGTCTTGCCCGACCCGGCTCCGGCCACGATCACCTGCGGGGCGGGCGGCGCGGTGATGCAGGCCGTCTGCTCCGGGGTGAAGGGGATCCCGAGGAGCTCCTTGAGCTGCTCGGGATCGCTGATACGGGCGGGCATGAGGAGAGGCTAGCGGCGGGCACTGACAGTCGGTGCCCAACCGGTCCTCACCGACCCTCAGGAGTGGAAGGGGCGCAGGCCGACGCGGTCAGTGCGGTAGGTCACTCGACGACGTGCCGTCCCTCGGGCCGTGCGCTGCACGAGGCGCGGAAGGCGCAGTGGGTGCACTGCTGGCCGGCGGTCGGGGTGAACCGCTCGTCGAGGACCTTGCCGGCCGCCGTGGCGAGCAGATCGCCGACCCACTCCCCCTCCAGCGGTTCCTGTGCCTGCACCTTGGGAAGGGCCTCTCCGCCGTCCTTCTTGGCGGCCCCCTGTCGGAGCTGGACGAGTTCGGCACCGCCCGGCTCCGGCCGTACGCCGGCGAAGGCCTCGTCGAGGGCGCCCTCGCGGACGGCGAGCTGGTAGACGGCGAGCTGGGGGTGGCGCTCCACCTCGCGGGCGGTCGGCGTCTGCTTGCCGGTCTTGAAGTCGACGACGTAGGCGCGGCCTTCGCCGTCGGCCTCCACGCGGTCCATCTGGCCGCGGATGCGCACCTCGTAGTCGCCCGCTTCGAGAGTGACGTCGAAGTCGTGCTCGCTGGCGACGGGGGTGCGGCCCGTGCGGTCCATCACGTGCCACTTCAGGAAGCGTTCGAGCGCCGCACGCGCGTGTGCCTTCTCCTGTGTGGACTTCCACGGTGCGTCGAAGGCGAGGGCGTTCCACACGGAGTCGAGGCGCTCCATGAGGACGTCGAGGTCGGCCGGGGTGTGCCCGGAGGCGACCTCGTCGGCGAGGACGTGCACCACGTTGCCGAAGCCCTGGGCGGCGGTGGCGGGAGCGTCGGCCTTCACCTCGCGGCCCAGGAACCACTGCAGGGCGCAGGTGTTGGCGAGCTGGTCGAGTGCGCTGCCGGAGAGCACGACGGGCTGGTCGCGGTCGCGTAGCGGAACCTTGCTCTCGGTCGGCTCGAACATGCCCCACCAGCGGTAGGGGTGAGCCGACGGCACCAGGGGCCTGCCGTCCTCGTCGGCGAGCGCGGCCAGCCGGGCCAGGCGGCGGGCGGCCACCTCCCTGAGGGGGGCGGAGGCGCGCGGGTCGACCGTCGTGGCGCGCAGTTCGGCGACCAGCGCGGCGACCGAAAGAGGGCGGCGGGGGCGGCCCGTGACGTCCTTGGGTTCGACGCCGAGTTCGGTCAGGAAGCGGGAGGGCTGGTCGCCGTCGTCGGCGGGTGCCTTGACGGCGGTGACGACGAGTCGCTCACGCGCGCGTGTGGCGGCGACGTAGAACAGGCGGCGCTCTTCGGCGAGCAGTGCGCCCGGGGTGAGCGGCTCGGCGAGTCCGTCGCGGCCGATGCGGTCGGCCTCCAGGAGGGATCCCCGGCGCCGCAGGTCCGGCCACAGGCCCTCCTGGACGCCGGCCACGACGACCAGGCTCCACTCCAGGCCCTTGGCGCGGTGGGCGGTCATCAGGCGTACGGCGTCGGGGCGCACGGCACGCCGGGTGAGGGTGTCGGCGGCGATGTCCTCGGCCTCGGTCTCGGCCAGGAAGTTCAGGGCGCCCCGGCCGCCGGTGCGCTCCTCCGCGCGCGCGGCGGTGGCGAACAGCGCGCACACGGCGTCCAGGTCCCGGTCGGCGTTGCGGCCGGCCGCGCCGCCGCGCCGGGCCGCCCGTTCCAGGCGCGCGGGCCAGGGTGTGCCGTCCCAGAGGTCCCACAGCGCCTCCTCGGCGCTCCCGCCGCGCGCGAGGCGCTCGCGGGCCGTCGCCAGCAGCGCGCCCAGGCGTTGGGCGCCACGCGCGTACGTCGGGTCGTGGGTGACCAGCCGCTCCGGCTCGGCCAGGGCGCGCGCGAGCAGTTCGTCGGAGGGCGGCGGCAGCGGGTTGCCCGCGGCGCGTTCCTCCTCGCGCAGGGCGCGTCCGAGGCGGCGCAGATCGGCGGCGTCCATGCCGGCGAGGGGCGAGGCGAGGAGGGTGAGTGCGGTTTCGGTGTCGAGCCAGCAGGCGACCGCGCTCTGGGTCGCCTCGCCCTGGGTGGCCTCGACCTCGCTCGCCTCGTCCCCCGCCGGTGGTGCGGTCGCCTCCGCGCGTGGTGCCGCTGTCTCCGCCGAGGGGATGGACGTCTCCGCCGTCGCCACCGCCCGTAGAGCCGTCAGCAGGGGTGCCACCGCCGGTTCGTGGCGCAGGGGGAGGTCGTCGCCGTCGATGTCGAGGGGGACGCCCGCGGCGGTGAGGGCACGGCGGACGGTCGGGATCGTGCGGGAGCCGGCGCGTACCAGGACGGCCATGTCGCCCCAGGGCACGCCGTCCTCCAAGTGCGCGCGGCGCAGGATGTCGGCGACGTTGTCCAGTTCGGTGCCGGCCGTCGGGTACGTGTAGACCTCGACGCCGCCTCCGTCGCGTGCGGCGGCCAGTTCGCGGTGGGCGCGGACCTTCTCGGCCGGCAGGCGGGTCAGGGGCATCCGCTGGGTCAGCAGCCGGGTGGCTGCCAGGAGGACCGCGCCGGAGCGGCGGGCGGTGCGCAGAACCTCGACGGGGGCCGGGCGGCCGTCGGGGCGGGGGAAGGCGTGCGGGAAGTCCAGGATGCCGTTCACGTCGGCGCCCCGGAAGGTGTAGATCGACTGGTCGGGGTCGCCGAAGGCGACCAGGGTGCGGCCGCCGCCGGCCAGCGCGTGCAGCAGGCGCACCTGGGCCGGATCGGTGTCCTGGTACTCGTCGACGAACACGGCGTCGTACTGCGCGGCGAGCCGCTCGGCGGCTTCGGGGCGGTGGGCGAGCAGGACCGCACGGTGGACGAGTTCCGCGTAGTCGATCACGCCGTGCAGGTCGAGCACGTCGAGGTACTCGGCGAGGAAGGCTGCCGCGGCACGCCAGTCGGGGCGGCCGATGCGGTGGGCGAACGCGTCCAGGGACGTGGGGTCGAGGCCCAGTTCACGGCTGCGGGCGAGCACCGCGCGGACCTCGTCGGCGAAGCCGCGGGTGGTGAGACAGGCGCGCAGTTCGTCCGGCCAGCGCACGTGCGCGAGGCCGAGCCGTTGCAGGTCGAGCTGGCCGGCGAGCAGCTCACGGACGGCCACGTCCTGCTCGGGGCCGGACAGCAGCCGTAGGGGGTCCACGAACAGGTCCGCGTCCTGGTGGGCGCGGATCAGGGCGTAGCAGTACGAGTGGAAGGTGGTCGCCTGGGGTGCGCGGGCGGCGCCCATGCGATGCGCCATCCGGTCCCGCAGCTCGACGGCCGCCTTGCGGCTGAACGTGAGGACCAGGACGCGCGCGGGGTCACCGCCCCGGGCGACCCGGGCCGCCACGGACTCGACGAGCGTGGTGGTCTTTCCGGTGCCCGGACCTGCGAGGACGAGCAGCGGACCGGCTCCGTGCTCAACCACGGAGCGCTGTGCGGCGTCCGGACGAGGGGGATCCACGCGGGCCGGCGGGGTACGCACCAGTCGGTGAGCGCCACGGTTCCCCTGTCGCCCCTGGGGGTGCGACAGGCGCCTGGTGGAGGAAGAGGAACTCACGTGGTTCGCCGGTCCTGGTGGGTGTGCTGGTCGGCCGGGGACGGCTGTCTCCGCCCCGTGCCCCTCGAAACGTACGTCATGCCGCCGGCGTGCCCGGTTTCGCCGGTTTCCCCCGTACGGGCCAGAGGAGGCTCCCCTCAGACCCGTCCCATGGCGGAAGCTGTCATATGTGACCTTCCGCGCGTTCGCCGCCGTCCCAGCGCGCCCGCTTCATGTCGAGGCGCGGCACATGGCCCTCGGCGGCCCTGCTCGCCTGCTTCAGCGGCGTGCCCTCCGCGCGGTAGTGGTCGAGCGCCCGCAGTTCGTGCCCGGGGAGCAGCACCCCGTCCGCGCGCACGACACGCCACCAGGGGACGGCTCCCCCGTAGAGGGCCATCACGCGCCCGACCTGCCGGGGGCCGCCCTCCTCGAGCCACTCGGCGACGTCCCCGTATGTCATGACCCGCCCGGGCGGGATCCGCTCCGCGACCTCGAGGACCCGCTCGGCGTACTCCGGAAGGGTGTCCGTGTACTCCGGGCGGGCGTCGTCCGGAAGGCTCTGCTCGCTCATCCGCCCCATAGTGCCGCACGCCACCGACAATGCGACGGGCCTGCGACCCTGTGTGACCCTCGCCCCGGAGCGGGGCTTCGGGCAGACTGTGCGCCCCCGCATTTGCACCCTGATGCCCCCGTGTGTCGGTGGGGCATGCCACCATCGTGCGGGCGGTGACCGGTGATACGAGATCAAGAAGAGACGATGAAGCAGCAGGGCGTGCGGTCTGAGGACGCGGAGGACACCTCTGCCGTCGCGTCGCGCCCGGACAGCGCCGAAGAAGCCGAAGAGATCTCCGAAGAGCCGGGACCGCGGGACGAAGAGACACAGGAAAACGAAGAAGCACAGGTAGCAGAGACACGGGACGAGGTGCACATCGACGAGGTCGAGGGCGACGAACCGCTGCTCCCCGCGCGCGTGCACCGCCCTTCCGACCTGATGCGGCTGTTGGTGGGCGTGCTCGCCGTCGCCCTGCTGCTGGCCATCGCCGCGTTCGCACACGGAACGACCTCGGGTCTCGAACAGGACATCAACAAGGGCACCGGGCAGGCACCCGATCTCCTCATCAAGATCGCCGGGCTGGCGTCCAGCATCGCGATCCTGCTGGTGCCGGTCGCGTTCGCGATCGAGCGTCTGATCAAGCGCGACGGGCTGCGCATCGCCGACGGTGTGCTCGCCGCGGTCCTCGCGCACGGGGTGACCCTCGCCACTGACCTGTGGGTCGCGAAGGGCGCTCCGGGCTCGATCCAGGAGGCGCTCACCCAGCCCTCCCCCGGGGACATCCACGCCCTCACCGACCCGGTGCACGGCTATCTCGCGCCCGTCATCGCGTACATGACGGCCGTCGGCATGTCCCGTCGGCCGCGCTGGCGCTCGGTTCTGTGGATCGTGCTGCTCCTGGACGCCTTCTCGATGCTCGTCACCGGCTACACGACACCGTTCTCGATCATCCTCACGGTCCTGATCGGCTGGACGGTGGCGTACGGGACGCTGTACGCGGTCGGCTCGCCGAACGTGCGTCCCACGGGGCGGACGCTGATGGCGGGCCTGCGGCACGTCGGCTTCCGCCCGGTGAGCGCGGCCCGCGAGGAAGGACCGGACGCCGCGGAGGGCGACCGCGGCCGGCGCTACTTCGTCACCCTGGAGGACGGTCCACCGCTGGACGTCACGGTCGTCGACCGGGAACAGCAGGCCCAGGGGTTCTTCTACCGCGCGTGGCGCAATCTGACCCTGCGCGGCTTCGCCACCCGCAGCAGCCTGCAGTCGCTGCGCCAGGCGCTGGAGCAGGAGGCGCTGCTCGCCTACGCGGCCATCGCGGCCGGCGCCAACGCCCCGAAGCTGATCGCGACCTCCGAGCTCGGTCCCGACGCGGTGATCCTCGTCTACGAGCACACCGGCGGCCGCACCCTCGACTCGCTGGCGGACGAGGAGATCACCGACGGCCTGCTGCGCAACACCTGGCACCAGGTGCAGGCCCTGCAGTCGCGGCGCATCGCGCACCGCCGGCTCGCGGGTGACGCGATCCTGGTGGATCGTTCCGGCACCGTGATCCTCACCGATCTGCGCGGCGGCGAGATCGCGGCCGGCGACCTGCTGCTGCGTATGGACGTCGCCCAACTGGTGACGACGCTCGGCCTGCGGGTGGGCGCCGAGCGGGCGGTGGCCTCCGCGGTGGGCGTGCTCGGGCCGGACGCCGTCGCGGACTGTCTGCCGATGCTCCAGCCCATCGCGCTGACCCGCTCCACGCGCGCGACGCTGCGCCGACTGGCACGCGAGCGGGCGCAGCGGGAACGCGAGGCGGTCCTGGAGGCCTCCCAGCAGGCCAGGCAGGCGCGCCTGGAGGCGGCCGGGGACGACACCGAGACCGTCGTCCTGGAGAAGCCCGGCAAGAAGGCCGTCCGCGCGGAGGCGCGGGCGGAGAAGCGGGCCATCGACGAGGCGCTGGAGGAGGCACGCGAGGAGGATCTGCTGACGCAGATCCGGCACCAGGTGCTGCTGATCCGGCCCCAGGCACCCGTGGAGCCGGCCCGGCTGGAGCGGGTGCGGCCGCGCACCCTGATGAGCTTCATCGCCGGTGCCTTCGGCGCGTACTTCCTGCTGACGCAGCTCACCCACATCGAGTTCGGTCCGCTCGTCGCCAACGCCGAGTGGGGCTGGGTGGCTGCGGCTGTGTTCTTCTCGGCGTTGAGCTATGTCGCCGCGGCGATGAGCCTGCTGGGGTTCGTGCCGGAGCGGGTGCCGTTCCCGCGGACCGTGGCCGCGCAGGTCGCCGGGTCCTTCGTGAAGATCGTGGCCCCGGCCGCGGTCGGCGGGGTCGCCCTCAACACGCGCTTCCTGCAGCGCGCCGGGGTGCGGCCCGGGCTCGCGGTGGCCAGTGTCGGTGCCTCGCAGTTGTTCGGGCTGGGCTGCCACATCCTGATGCTGCTGTCGTTCGGCTACCTCACCGGCACCGAGAAGACGCCGTCGCTGTCGCCGTCCCGCACGGTCATCGCGGGTCTGCTCACGGTGGCGGTGCTGGTCCTCGTGGTGACCTCGGTGCCGTTCCTGCGGAAATTCGTCGTCACGCGCGTGAGGTCGCTGTTCGCGGGTGTCGTGCCGCGCATGCTGGACGTGCTGCAGCGGCCGCAGAAGCTGGTCACCGGCATCGGCGGCATGCTCCTGCTCACCGCCTGCTTCGTGATGTGCCTGGACGCGTCGATCCGCGCGTTCGGCGACGAGTCGACCTCGCTGAGCATCGCCAGCGTCGCCGTCGTCTTCCTGGCCGGCAACGCGCTCGGCTCCGCCGCTCCGACGCCGGGCGGAGTCGGCGCCGTCGAGGCGACCCTGACGGTCGGTCTGATCGCGGTGGGCCTGCCCAAGGAGGTCGCCGCTCCCGCGGTGCTGCTCTTCCGCCTGCTGACGCTGTGGATCCCCGTACTGCCGGGCTGGCTGGCCTTCAACCAGCTGACCCGCAAGGGCGCCCTGTAGGAGGGCTCGGGCGCCCGTACCTCGTACGGACCGCGCCCCGCGCGCGTGCCCGCACGCGACCGCAGGATGGAATCATGCCGAATCCCGCCCGCCTGCGCGCCGCCGCCGTGACCGCCGTCGCCCTGCTGCTGTCCTCCCTGGTGGCGGGCTGCGGCGACGGCTCACAGGCCGAGGGCCTGTCGGCGCAGGAGCTGAGCTGGAAGGACTGCCCGGCCCCCTCCCCGGCCGAGGGCGGCGGCAGCGCCCCGTCCCCGCTGCCGGACGGCGACCAGTGGCAGTGCGCGACGATGCGGGCGCCCCTCGACTGGGACGACCCCGAGGGCGACACGATCGGCATCGCGCTGATCCGGGCCCGGGCGAGCGGCGCCGCGAGCGGGCGGATCGGCTCGCTGGTCTTCAACTTCGGCGGCCCCGGCGGCTCGGGCGTGTCCACCCTGCCCGCGTTCGGCGACGAGTACGCGGCCCTGCGCACCCGCTACGACCTGGTGAGCTTCGACCCGCGCGGGGTCGGCCGCAGCGCCGGCGTGCGGTGCGAGACCGACCAGCAGCTCGACGCGTACTTCCAGCAGGACAGCACGCCCGACGACGCCGGCGAGCGCACCGCGCTGCTGGACAACACCAAGGACTTCAACGCGGCCTGCGAGAAGAACTCCGAGAAGACGCTGCCGCATGTGCGGACCACCGACGCGGCCCGCGACATGGACCTGATGCGCCAGGTGCTGGGCGACGACAGGCTGTACTACTTCGGTGTCTCCTACGGCACCGAACTGGGCGGTGTGTACGCCCACTTGTTCCCGAAGAACGTGGGGCGGGCGGTCTTCGACGCGGTGGTCGACCCGACGCAGACGTCCGAGCAGGGCTCGCTCGGTCAGGCCAGGGGTTTCCAGCTCGCGCTCGACAACTTCGCCGAGGACTGCACGTCCAAGACGGCGGACTGCCCCGTCGGGGACACTCCGCAGGAGGTGAAGGACCGGATCGCCAAGCTCCTGAAGGATCTGGACGGCAAGCCGCTGCCGGGCATCTTCCCGCGCGAACTGACCCAGAGCGCCGCGACCAACGGCATCGCGCAGGCGCTGTACTCGAAGGACTTCTGGGAGTACCTCACCGAGGGCCTGGAGCAGGCGTACTCCGGGGACGGCAAGATTCTGATGCTGCTGTCCGACCTGATGAACGGCCGCAGCGAGAACGGCGAGTACAGCAACATCACGGCCGCCAACGTCGCCATCAACTGCGCCGACGACAAGCCGCGATACTCCACCGCCTATGTGCAGCAGAAGCTGCCGGAGTTCCGGGCCGCCTCCAGCGTGTTCGGGGACTTCCTGGCCTGGAGCATGCTCGGTTGCACGGACTGGGCCGTGCCGGGCGCCGCCGACCATCCCGACGTGAGCGCGCCCGGGTCGGCGCCGATCCTCGTCGTGGGCAACACCGGCGACCCGGCGACCCCGTACGAGGGGGCGCGGAAGATGGTGGACGCGCTGGGCAAGGGTGTCGGGGTCGAGCTGACGTACAAGGGCCAGGGGCATGGTGCGTACGGCAGCAAGAACAAGTGCGTGCAGGCGGCGGTGAACGGCTATCTGCTGACCGGCAAGCCGCCGGCCGCCGGGACCGTCTGCTCCTGACCTCCGCCGCCCCTGACGCCCCCTCGGAATCCTCTGACACCACCTGGCATCCGCCGCGAATTTCCCGGAAAACCCGCAGGTCAAAAGGTTATCCACAGGCTCGGACGGGCCGACCTTGATCCGCCTAATATGGCCTGACAGCCCATCCGCCGCCGAGTGCGGACGGCCTGCGAGGGGGGAAGTGCACATGGCGCGATTCACATGGTGGACGGTGTTGGGGGCCGCCGCCGCACTGCTGGTGGCGGGCTGTGGCGGCGGCTCGTCGGACGGAGGCGAGGACGGCAAGGGCGGTTCGGCCGACGCCCGGCCGTCCGACGGCTCCTCAGGATCGACGGCGCCGGCGACGGCGGTTGCCCTGCCCGCCGCGCTGACCGGGCAGAAGCTCGACTGGGGGCGCTGCAAGGCCGCCGCGGACTCCGCGGCGCCGGGCGGTGACTGGCAGTGCGCGACGCTGAAGGTGCCGCTGGACTGGTCGAAGCCGGACGGCGACACCATCGGCCTCGCCCTGGTGCGCACCAAGTCCCGCGCGAGCGGAACCGATCGGACCGGCTCGCTGCTGTTCAACTTCGGCGGTCCCGGCGGCTCGGGCGTCTCCACGCTCCCCTCCTTCGGCTCCACGTTCTCCTCGCTCCGTGAGCGCTACGACCTGGTGAGCTGGGACCCGCGCGGGGTCGGCGCCAGCGAGGGCATCCGCTGCCGCAGCGACAAGGACATCCAGACCGCCGAGTCCCTCGACTCCACCCCGGACACCCCGGCCGAGGAACAGGCCTACTTCCGGGACGCCACCGACCTCGGCAAGGGCTGCGAGAAGGCCGCGGGGGCGCTGATGGCCCACGTGTCGACAACCGACACCGCCCGCGACATGGACCTGATGCGCCAGGTGCTCGGCGACCCGAAGATGCACTACTTCGGCATCTCCTACGGAACCGAACTGGGCGGCGTGTACGCCCACTTGTTCCCGAAGAACGTGGGGCGCGCGGTGTTCGACGCGGTGGCCGACCCGAGCGCCGACGCGGTGGGCCACGCGCAGAACCAGGCGCGCGGCTTCCAGCGGGCGCTCGACGACTACCTCGAGTCGACGGGCCAGGACCCGCAGAAGGGCAGCAGGAAGATCGCGGACCTGCTGGACCGGATCGACGCCACGCCGCTGCCCACGTCGGACGGGCGGAAGCTGACGCAGACGCTCGCGGTCACCGGCATCGTGCTGCCGCTGTACAGCGAGTCGAGCTGGCCGAGCCTGACCAGCGCCCTGAAGTCGGCCGAGTCCGGGGACGGCTCCGAGCTGCTGACGCTCGCCGACGGCTTCAACGATCGGGACGCCTCGGGGCACTACGGCACGGGCGCCCACTCGCAACGGGTCATAGCGTGCTTGGACGACAAGCAGCGGCCGACCGCCGAGGGGACGAGGAAGCTGTTGCCGGAGTTCGAGAAGATCTCGCCCGTGTTCGGGGACTTCCTGGGCTGGGACACGGCCGGCTGGTGCCACGACTGGCCCGTGGCCGGGCAGTACGACACCCCGGAGGTGAGCGCGGCGGGTGCGGCACCGATCCTGCTGGTCGGCAACACCGGGGACCCGGCGACGCCGTACGAAGGGGCGCGGAAGATGGCGGACGAGCTGGGCAAGGGCGTCGGGGTGCTGCTCACCTGGAAGGGCGAGGGGCACGGTGCGTACGGGAGCGGGAGCACCTGCGTCGACTCGGCGGTGAACGCGTACCTGTTGAAGGGCACGGTGCCCAAGGACGGCAAGGTCTGCTCATGACGACGGCGGAGGCTTCGCGCACTCGTGGTATGCGAAACCCCCGCCGGTCGGACCGGTCGGACCGGGAGACCCGGTGGGCGCTACGGGCGGCCGGATCAGTAGATCGGCTTGCTCGGCTCGATCTGGTTGACCCAGCCGATCACGCCACCGCCGACGTGCACGGCGTCCGCGAAGCCCGCGGACTTCAGCACCGCGAGGACTTCCGCACTGCGGACACCCGTCTTGCAGTGCAAGACGATCTTCTTGTCCTGCGGCAGGCCCTGCAGTGCGGTGCCCATGAGGAACTCGTTCTTCGGGATCAGCTTGGCGCCCGGGATGGAGACGATCTCGTACTCGTTCGGCTCGCGGACGTCGATGATCTCGATGTTCTCGCCGTCGTCGATCCACTCCTTGAGCTGCTTGGGAGTGATCGTCGAGCCGGCGGCCGCCGCCTGGGCCTCTTCGGAGACGACGCCGCAGAAGGCCTCGTAGTCGATGAGCTCGGTGACGGTCGGATTCTCGCCGCAGACCGCGCAGTTCGGGTCCTTGCGGATCTTGACCTGGCGGTACTGCATCTCCAGGGCGTCATAGATCATCAGACGGCCGACCAGGGAGTCGCCGGTGCCGGTGAGGACCTTGATCGCCTCGGTGACCTGGATGGAGCCGATGGACGCGCACAGCACGCCCAGCACGCCGCCCTCGGCGCAGGAGGGGACCATGCCCGGCGGCGGGGGCTCCGGGTAGAGGCAGCGGTAGCAGGGGCCGTGCTCGGACCAGAACACGGAGGCCTGGCCGTCGAAGCGGTAGATCGAGCCCCATACGTACGGCTTGTTCAGCAGCACGCACGCGTCGTTGACCAGGTAGCGGGTCGCGAAGTTGTCCGTGCCGTCGACGATCAGGTCGTACTGGCTGAAGATGTCCATCACGTTCTCGGCCTCGAGCCGTTCCTCGTGAAGGATCACGTTCACGTACGGGTTGATGCCGAGGACGGAGTCACGGGCGGAGGCGGCCTTGGAGCGGCCGATGTCCGCCTGGCTGTGGATGATCTGGCGCTGCAGGTTCGACTCGTCGACCTCGTCGAACTCCACGATGCCCAGCGTGCCCACGCCCGCCGCGGCCAGGTACATCAGCGCCGGCGAGCCCAGGCCGCCGGCGCCCACACAGAGCACCTTGGCGTTCTTCAGCCGCTTCTGCCCGTCCATCCCCACGTCCGGGATGATCAGGTGGCGGGAGTACCGGCGAACCTCGTCTACGGTGAGCTCAGAGGCTGGCTCGACCAGGGGTGGCAGCGACACGGGGACTCCGTTGGTCGGTCAATCACTACGGTTGTTCCGCCTGTAACACTGCCACGCCCCTCTTCATTCCGAGACACCCGTTCCGATCCGCGAGACGATCTCGTCCCAGTAGCCGGGCATGGTCTCCCAGGGGCCGGTCAGGCCGGCGCGGTCGGTGCCGTCGGTGAACCAGATCGTCGCGGCGCCCTGCCAGCGGGCGATGCGCAGCGCCTCGTCGAGGTGGCCGCGCGGCACGCCGTGCACGAAGTGGCAGAAGCGTTCGGGCGGGTGGTCCGCGGTCCACTCGGCCACCTGCGACCAGCGGTAGTCGCTCCAGGTTCCGGAGAAGGTGACCAACTGGTCGGCGTGCTCGGCGTATCCGGGGTAGGGGTGGGTGCCGTGGCCGAGGACGATGTGGGGCGCGTCCCGCAGGGTGCGGAGCGCGCCGATCGTGCGGCGCAGTCCGGGGAGCGCGGTGCGCTCGGCCGGGCAGCGGTCCAGGAGGAAGCCGTCGACCCGGTACCAGTCGAGGTACCGCTGCGCGTCGGAGACGACTTCGGCGAAGGCGCGGGCTCCGTGGCGGGTGTCGAGGTTCCCGAGGACACGGACGCCCGCGTTGCGCAGCCGGCCCACGGCTTCCAGGCAGCGCGGGTCGGGGCGGACGCCGGGGCCGTCGGCGACGTCGAGGACGACCCAGTCCAGGTGCCCGCCGGAACGGGTGAGTTCGTCCCACTCGGCCGGCGCGAGGAGGGGGTGCGCGATACCGGGGACGCCGAGGCCGGTGCGGACGTCGGTGGTTCCGGCGCTCGCGGTGCCCGCCGGGGTTCCGGTCAGATACGACATGCCGCCTCCATCCAGATGTCGGCGAGGGACTCCTCGAGGTTGATCCGGGGCCGCCAGCCGAGCCGGTCGCGGGCGGTGCGCACATCGGCCTGCTGCCAGGTGCCGCACCCGTCCGGATACGGGTACGCGACGGGTCCCCCGTGGTCGGGCTCGGGGCGGGGGTGGCCGATGGCGGGCCTGAGGTGGCCGCCGGGCGGGCCGTCGAGTTCGTGGAGGGCGCCGCTGTACCCGGCCACGCGGGCGAGGATCCCGGCGGCGTCCCGCAGCCGGACGGCGCGGCCCGAGCCGATGTTGATGACACCCTGCGCGGCGGAGAGCGAGGCGGCGTGCACGGCGCGGGCCACGTCGCGGACGTCGATGAAGTCGCGCTGCACACCGAGCCCGCCGAGCTTGAGCTCGCCGTCGCCGGACTGCATGGCCCGGCGCATCGCCTCGGCGAGCCGGCCCAGCGGGGAGCCGGCGGGCGTGCCCGGTCCGGCGGGCGAGAAGATCCGGAGCACGACGGCGTCCAGGCCGGAGCCGAGGACGAGTTCGGTGGCGGCGAGTTTGCTGACGCCGTACGGGCCGCCGGGGCGGGGCACGGCGTCCTCCGCCGTGGAGGAGCCGGGCTGGCTCGGACCGTACTCGGCGCCACAGCCGAGCTGCACCAGCCGGGCGCCGCAGCCGCTGCGGCGCAGGGCCTCGCAGACGGTGGCGACGGCGACGGTGTTGTGCCGGGTGAGTTCGCGGGCGCCGCCGCGGGTGGTGCCCGCGCAGTTGACGACGACCTGGGGGTGGACCGCGTCGAGGAAGCGGGTGAGCGCGCCGGGGCTGCCGGACGCGAGGTCGAAGCGGACGTCGGCGTCGTCGCCGCGGCCGAGCACGGTGAGCTGGACGGCCGGGTCGGCGAGCAGACGGTCGGCGACGAAACGGCCGAGGTAGCCGTTGGCTCCGATCAGCAGAACCCTCATCGTGCGGCTCCCGGGGTGTGCGCGGCGGCGGTCGCCGGGGCCGCGGGGGCTCCGGTCGTCCGGTGTGCTCCGGCTGCTCCTGTGACCGCGGGGGCTCCGGCGACCGCGGGTGCCCCGGTGGCACCGGTCGCTCCGGATCGGGAGGTGGTCATCTGGTCTCTCCTTCAAGGGTGTTGCGCTGGGTTGCGGCTGGGTGGAGGAGCGCGTGCGTCGTGCGGTCGGGGCACGGTGGGGGTTGCGCTGCGCGCGGTGGCCGGGATGCCGAGGACCGGCGCCGGGCTGGGGTGGGGGTACGTCGACGGTGGGTAGCGGTGGGCCGCTGGTGGGCGGCGGTAGGCCGCCAGTGGGCGGGGGCTGACAGGCGATGCCCCAGAGCCGCGGGGCCCGCCCCCTGGCCCGGCGGGACGGCCCCCGGACGCTGTGGGACGCCCCCCTGGCCCGCCTCGACGGCCCTCTGACTCGGCGGGACGCCTTCCTGCCCCGGCGGGGCGGCCTCCTGATCGGGCGGGACGGCTTCCTGCCTCGCCCGCGGGGACGGGCGAGGGCGGGTCCGGGCCCGGGCCCGGATCCAGGTCCCAGTCCGGGTCAGCATGGCTGGTCCGGTCGGGCGTGGGACGAGGCCCTGGTCAGCGTGCGGGTCGCGTGGATCAGGAGGGTCAGGGCGGCGGCTCCGCAGAGGAGGGTCGGCACACCGGCCGGGCCCCAGGCGGCCACGAGGCTCTCCACGGGCGTGGCCAGGAAGCCGCAGCCGGGAAGGCGGCCCGCGAAGACCGTGGCCGGGGCGAGCACCTCGGCCGTGCCGACGGCGCCGAGGACGACCGCCGGGGCGTGGGTGAAGCCGTGCACGGTGACGAGGCGGGCGAGGAACAGGAGCGCGCCCAGGGTGAGGGTGTGGCCGTAGAAGGCGGGCTCGCCCAGGGCCATGGCGCAGAGGGCGTCCAGTGCGGCGAGCGCGCACAGGAACAGGGCCACGGTGCCGAGCAGCAACGGCTGCACGGAGGCGGCGAACTCCTCCAGGCCACGGCTGGTCTCCAGACGGCGCCGGGCGCGTACCGCGAGGAGGTGAGCGCTCCAGGCGGCGGGCGCGCAGGCCAGGGCGAGGGTCAGCAGGGGGACGGCGGCGAGGGCCCAGGGGCCGTCGGCCGTCCCGTCGGGCAGGCCGTCGGGGCCACCGCCGACGGCGGCGCGCAGGAGACCGTCGCCGAGGGCGGCGTAGCCGAGGAGCCAGCAGGTCCACGCGCCCGTCCGGTGCGGGCCGGGGTGGGCGCCGCTGTGCGGGCTCAGCGGGCCCCTGCGCAGTACCGCGCGCACGGCGAAGGTGACGGCGAGGATGCCGGCGGCGGCGACGAGGAGACACGTCCGGCCGTGGGTGAGGCGTACGCCGGTCAGGGTCGCGGCGCACAGGGCGCCCGGCAGGAGGGTGAGCAGCGCCCAGTCCAGGCGGGGGCGGGGGATCGCGGTCGGCGTGGTGAGCGCGGGTGTGTCGCCGTCGCGGGGGACGCGGGCGTACATCTCCTCCGCGAGGGAGAAGACGTCCCGGTGCCGGAAGCGGGCGGCGGTGCGGTCGGTGACCCCGTGCGCCTCCAGGCCCGCCGCGATCTCCAGCGGGTCGACGGCCCGTTCGCACAGCTCACGGTGACGGTGCATCAGGGTCTTCACCGGGTCGGCGGCGCCCCGGCGAGGGGCGGCCCGTCTACGGCCGTCGGCGACCGTGTCGGCCTCAGTACGCCCGGCGGCCTCGGTGCGCGCACCGGCGCTTCCCGCGCCCCCCGCAGGCTCCGTAGTCCCCGCAGGCTCGGCGGTCTCCGTAGTCCCCGCGGTCTCCGTAGTCCCCGCAGGCTCCGGCCGGTCCAGTTCGTCGAGCCCGCTCATCGTGCCCCCTCCGTCGCGGCGACCGGCGAGGTGCCTCGTACCGGCGGCCCCGCCGCCCAGCCCGGGCTGGGCCGGGCGGTGACCCGCGTGCCCAGGTCGGTCCACAGGCCCGGCAGCCGCGCCTCGGCCGGGACGGCGAACGGCCGGGGTTCGCCGTCGTCGTCGAGGAGGAATCGCGGTACCGGCGCCTGGGAGACGAGCTCCAGGTAGATGTCGTGGAACGCCTCGATGTTCTGCTCGACCGTGAACAGTTCGAGGGCGCGGGCGCGGGCCGCCGCGCCCAGGCGCGCACGGCGCTCGGGGTCGCGCAGCAGCGCCACGCACGCCTCCGCGAGCGCCCGTGGATTGCGCGGCGGGACGACCAGTCCCGTGCCGCCGATCACCTCGACCACCGCGCCGACGTCGGTCGACACGGTCGCCCGGCCGCAGAACATCGCCTCGACCAGGCCGACCGGGAACCCCTCGACGACGCTGGACAGGACGACGACCGCACCGGCCGCGTACGCCTCGGCCAGGCTGGGCGCCTCCGGGCCGCCGATCTCCTCGAAGGAGACCGGGTTGTCGCCGACGGCGTGCGGTCCGTCCGCCTCGTCGGGGAAGAGCTGTGCGGCCAGCATCCGGCAGTCGCCGAGGTAGGCACGGCCCTCCGTCCCTGCCGGTGCGCCGATGATCCGCAGGCGTGTCCGGGGCTCCTCCTTGCGGATCTCCGCGAAGGCGTGCAGCAGCGACACCAGGTCCTTCGCCGGTTCCACCCGGCCGACCCAGACCAGGGTGTGCGGGTCGGCGGTGTCGGGGGCGTCGCCCACCTCGGCGAAGCGGGACGCCTCCATGCCCGGGTAGACGGTGCGCAGTTTGGCGCGGTCGGCGCCGCACCGCTCCTGCCAGCGGCGGGCGTGCGTGTTGCCCGGCGTGACGCACCCCGCCCGCCGGTAGACCTCGGCCGCGAGCCGGCCGTGGAAGGCGGCGAGCAGGGCGCGTACGGCGGGGGCCTCGGCGGAGCTCAGATAGTGCGTCCGCAGCCGTACCCCGTACTCGGTGACCAGCAGCGGCACGTCGAAGAAGTGCCGGGCGAGCAGCCCGGGCAGGGCCGCCGGGCCGCCGGACGCGGCGTGGCACAGGTCGACCGCGCCGAGGCCCTCTCCCCCGTCGCCCGCCTCGTCCTCGTACCAGTCGAGCGAGAGGGGGCGCAGGGCGCGTTCGAGGTGTGCGGCGACGGCGAGCAGGTCCGGTACGCGCGCCTCACGCGCCGTGCGCAGCGCGCCGGGCGCGCGGCAGGCGCGTTCCAGTGCGCGCACGGCGCCTTCCGAGCGGAGCGCTCCCACCAGTCCGCCCTCGTCCCGGGCGAGTTCGGCGAGGCCGTACAGCGCGGTGGCGAAACGGTCCGCCTGGGCGGCCGAACCGGCCCCCGAGGAGTCCGCCGGGTCCGGGGACTCGCCCTCGCACAGAGCGGTCACGAGTTCGCCGTAGAACTCGCCGAAGCGACGGCGCGCGCGCCGGCCGTACGCGACCCCGTCGTCCTCGGCCGTCCACAGCGGCGCCGTGCGCACCCGGCTGACCTGCGGCGGAAGCTCGACCCAGCCCGCGTCCTCCTGGTGTTCGGCGCGGCTGAGCGCGTAGACGTCGAACTCGTGCTGCCCGAGCCCGCGCACGAGCCGGTCGCACCACACCCCGGCGTCACCGCTCACATACGGATAGCCACCCTCCGTAAGCAGTCCGATGCGCACGCGCACCCCCGATCTCCCGTTTGGGGAGCCGCCGTTGACCCGGCGGCTCGCAGCGGGACGAACGTATGCGGACAAGGCGGTGGTGCGATGGACGGTTGTCCGTCGCACCACCAAAAGGGGTGAACGGTCGTAACTTTCCCGTGCGGGTCGCGTTCGGTCGCGCTAGGAGATCATCCGACCGCGAAACGTTACGCCACACACGTCACACACGCGCGTCCCACGGCCGCCGTCGAACGACACCGACCGACACCGACCGACGCCGACCGACGCCGAACGCCACCGGACCTCAGGCCACGGCCGGCTCCCGCCGTTGCGCGCGCCGCCGCGCCGCGACCGCCGGGTCGAGCGCCGGTACGGCGGCCAGGAGCTGCCTGGTGTACGGGTGCCGTGGCGACTCGTACACCTCGTCGGCGGGGCCCTCCTCGACGACGCGGCCGTGCCGCATCACCGCGACCCGGTCGCTGACCTGGCGCACCACGGCCAGGTCATGGGCGACGAAGACGAGGGCGAGGCCGAGTTCGCGCCGCAGTTCGCCGAGCAGGGCGACGACCTGGGCCTGGGTGGTCACGTCGAGCGCGGAGACCGGTTCGTCGCAGACGATGACGTGCGGGTCGGCCGCGAGCGCCCGCGCGATGCCCACGCGCTGGCGCTGACCGCCGCTGAACTCGTGCGGGTAGCGGTCGTAGTGCGCCGTTTCGAGCCCCACGCGCTCCAGCAGTTCCGTCACACGCCCCCTGATGCGTTTCTCGTCCCGTTCGCCCCGCGCGCGGAGCGGGTCGGCGATGGACTCGCCCACGCTGCGGCGGGGGTTGAGGGAGGAGACGGGATCCTGGAAGACCATCTGCACGGTCGGGTGCACGCCCGACGACACCTGTCCCGCGTAGCGGACCTCGCCCGCCGTCGGCGTGAGCAGCCCGACCAGCATCCGGCCCAGCGTCGTCTTACCGCTGCCGCTCTCGCCGACGACGCCGAGGGTCTCGCCCCGGCGGACCGTCAGCGACACGCCGTCCACGGCCGCGAACGCCCGCTTCCCGCGCCCGAACTCGCGCCGCAGCCCGGTCGCTTCGAGCACCACCTCCCCAAAGACACCGGCCCCCTCGCCCCGCGCGTCCTCTCTCCTCGCGTCCACCCGCGGCACCGCGCCCAGCAGTTCGCGCGTGTACGCCTGCGCGGGCGTCGCCAGCACTGCGCCCGCCGGACCGTGCTCGACGAGCCGCCCGTGCCGCATGACGAGCACCTCGTCGACGCTCTCCGCCGCCACGCCCACGTCGTGCGTGACCAGCAGCAGCCCCATGCCGGTCTCCTCGCGCAGGGTGTGCAGCAGGTCGAGGATCTGGGCCTGGACGGTCACGTCGAGCGCGGTCGTCGGCTCGTCGGCGATCAGCAGGTCGGGCTCGCAGGCCAGCGCCATGGCGATGAGGGCGCGCTGGCGCATGCCGCCGCTGAACTCGTGCGGGCGCGACCGGGACCGCCGTACCGCGTCCGGAATTCCAACTCGCTCCAGCACCTCCACCGCACGCGCGCGTGCCGCACGTCGCGACACACGCGTGTGCACGCGGTGGACCTCGGCGATCTGGTCGCCGATCGCGTAGTACGGGTCGAGGGAGGACAGCGGGTCCTGGAAGACCATCGCCGCCTTCGCGCCCCGCAGCCGCCGTAGCGCCTCGTCGGACGCCTCCTGTACGTCCACTCCGGCGACCTCGATCGAGCCGCCCACCCGCGCCCCCGTGCCCCGGTGCAGCCCCAGCAGGGCCGAGGCGACCGTGGACTTGCCGGAGCCGGACTCGCCGACCAGGCCGAGGGCGGCGCCCTTCTCCAGGCGGAAGGAGAGGCCGTCGACGGCGCGCAGCGCGCCGAAGGCGACCGTCAGGTCCGTGACGTCCACCAGGCTCATGCGAGCACCACCCGTCGGTCGGCCACCGCGTACAGGACGTCCGCGACGGCGTTGGCGAGAACCACGAAGAAACCGATGACCAGGACCATCCCGACGACGACCGGCAGGTCGACGACGTTGACCGCGTGCACCAGTTCCTGTCCGATGCCGGGGAGTCCGAAGAGGGTCTCGGTGAGCACCGCGCCGCCGACCGCGGAGCCGAAGTTGTTCGCGTTCAGCGCGATGACCGGCGCGAACGCCCCGCGCAGCGCGTGCCGCCCGATGATCGACCGCTCGCCGACGCCGTACGCGCGGAAGGTGCGGATGTGGTCCTCGGCGAGGGTCTCCAGCATCGACGACCGGGTCAGCCGGGCGAACGAGGCGGCCTCGATCAGGGCGAGCGAGAGCCACGGCAGGAGCAGGTTCCACGCCCACTGCTCGGGGTCGTCGGTGAGGTTCACGTACTGCGGGAAGGGCAGCAGCCGCAACTGCCCGCAGACGACGATCATCAGCACGAGGCCGATCACGAAGACGGGGGTGGCGACGCCCGCGAGCGTGACGCCGGTCAGCACGCGCTCGGTGAGCCGGCCGCGCCGCCACGCCGAGAGCACGCCCGTGCCGACGCCGAGGACCAGCCACACCGCCATCGCGCCGAAGACGAGCGACAGGCTCACCGGCAGCTTGGTCAGGATCAGCCCGGCGACCTGCTGGTCGCTCTGGTACGACAGCCCCAGGCAGGGCGCCGGACAGCGCTCCACAGAGGTGCCCGTGGAGTAGTCCTGGCCGGCGACGAGGCCCTCCAGGAAGTGCCAGTAGCGCACGTACAGGGGTTCGTCGAGGCGCAGTTGCCCGGCGACCTGCTGCACCTGTTCCGGCGAACACCGGGGGCCGCAGGTGATCTGGGCGACGTTGCCGGGAGTGACGTAGAAGACGACGTAGACGATCACCGAGATGGCGAACAGGGTGAGCGCGGTGCCGATCGCGCGCCGCAGCACGAAGCCGCCGAAGCCGCTCATGAGGAGGCCTCCTTCCGCGCGGGAACCACCGGAGCGGTCCGGTCCGCCTTGTCACCGGTCCCGTCCGCCTTGTGCTCGCGCCTGCGGCCCGTCCCGACCCGCAGCCGGGACGCCGCGCGCGGGTCGAGCGCGGTGCGCACGCCGTCGCCGAGGACGGTCAGCGCGAGGACGGTCGTGAAGAGCAGGCCGGCGGGCAGCAGCAGGTACTGCGGGGCCGCCTGGTACCAGACGTCGGCGGCGGTGAGCATCTGCCCCCAGGACGGCGTGGGCGGCTTCACGCCGACGCCGAGGAAGGAAAGGGCTGCCTCGACGGTGATGTTCTGCGGCACGAGCAGGGCCGCGTACGTGATGACGGGGGCGGCGAGCCCGGGCAGCAGTTCGCGGCGGGCGATGCGCCAGGTGCCCCAGCCGCTGAGCCGCGCCGCCGCTACGTGATCGAGGCCCTTGAGAGTGAGCGTCTGGGCGCGCACCACCTTGGCGATGTTGCCCCAGGAGAGCAGGCCGATGACCAGGGTGACCAGGACGGGCCGGGGAAAGCTCGCCGGGACGATCGCGAGCAGCGCCAACGACATGATCATCAGCGGCAGGGCGATGAAGATGTCGGTGATCCGGCTCAACAGTTGATCAACCCATCGGTTGCCGAGTGCCGAAGCGATGCCCATGGTGACGCCGATGACGACCTGGACGACGGTCGCGGCCAGCGCGACGCCCAGCGACACCCGGGCGCCGTGGACGAGCCGGGCGAACAGGTCGCGGCCGGTCTGCGGTTCGACGCCGAGCCAGTGGTCGCCGCTGATGCCGCCGAGCGGCCCGACGGGCACGCCCCCGCGCGCGGAGTCGATGAGGGAGGGGTGGTAGGTGGTCGGGTCCTGGCCCTCGATGGCGGTGAGCAGCGGCGCGGCGAGCGCGACCAGGACGAGCAGCGCGACGACGACCGCCGCGCCGAGGGCGGCGCGCTGCGCCCGCAGCCGCCGCCAGAACTGACGGGCCCCCGAGGCCCCGGGCGCGGACGCGGGGTCCGTGCCGGGGGTCTCGGCGACGAGGAGGGTCTCGCTCACGGCGCTACTCGACCGCGACCTGCGACGGGTCCAGGACGCCGTCCCAGTCGCTGATGACGATGTTGCGGACGTCCGCGCCGTACAGCCGCTTGTAGACGGGGTGGAACAGCGGGACGGTCAGCGCCTGTGCGCCGATCTTCTTGTCCAGTGCACCCCACCGCTTGGCGGCGGCGTCAAGATCCGTCAACCTGTTGATCGCGTCAATCTCCGCATTGATCGACTTGTCGTTGAGGATGCCCGTGTTGAAGTTGGCTCCATCATTGACGATCTGCCGGCCGTCGAAGATCGGGGCGAGGAACGGGCCGCCCGAGGGCCAGTCGGCGCCCCAGTGGGCCAGGAAGAAGCCGGGCTCCTTCTTCACGTCGTGGATGGTGTCGGAGTAGTCGTTGTCCTCCAGGCCCTGCAGCCTGACGGTGATGCCGGCCTTCTTGAGCGCGTCCTGTACGGCGGTCGCGATCTCCGGGCTGGTCTCGAAGTCCTGGCTGTTGGAGTGCGTGAGGGTGACGGTCAGCCCGTTCGGGTGGCCGGCCGACTTCAGCAGTTCCCTGGCCTTCGCCGCGTCACCGGTGGCGCCGGCCGGGAAGAGGTCGTAGGGCTCGTAGCCGAAGGACTTCTGGCTCGGCAGGAAGGTGGTGGCGGCCTCGGCGAGCGAGGACCCGCCCGCCGCGTTGACGACCGACGACCGGTCGATGGCGTACGCGACCGCCTGCCGCACCCTGACGTCGTCGAACGGCTTCACCTTCGGGTTGAAGGCGATGTAGTTCGTGTAGCCGAAGCGGCCGGTGCCCACGCGCGCGGCGAGCTGCTTGTCGCCGCTGACCTTGGCGAGTTCGGCCGGGCCGAGGTTGGTGTCCGTGGTGATGGCGGTGGCGTCCGCCCCTTGGGACGCGGACAGCCGCTGGTTGATCACCGAGGAGTCGAGCCCGGACCGTACGTCGATCGTGTCGGGGTACGCCTTGCGCTCGGCGTCCGTCTTCGCGGACCAGTAGGTGTTGCGCTCCAGGGTGAGCCGCTCACCGTCGTTCTCGTTCCTGACGACCTTGTACGGGCCGGACGAGACCGGGTGCTCCTCGTACTTGGTGCCGGTGTCCTTGGCCTTCGGGACGGGCGCGAACTGCGTCTGCGTGGCCAGGTAGGGGAACTCGCCCTCGGGCTTGTCGAGATGGAAGACGATGGTCCGGCTGTCCGGCGTCTCGATGGCCGTGAGCCCTTTGGGGTCCTTGTACGGCCCCTGGTAGTCGGCCGCGCCGACCAGCCAGTCCCGCAGGTAGGGCGCGCCGCCGGAGAGCTCGGGGGCGAAGGACCGCTCGATGCCGTATTTGATGTCGGCCGAGGTGATCGCGGTCCCGTCCTCGTACTTCAGGCCCTCCTTGAGGGTGTACGTCCACACCGTGGCGTCCTTGTTCGGGCGCCCGGTGTCGGTGGCCAGGTCGGGGACGACCTTCGCGCCCGGGGCGCCGTTCTCGCGGTTGCGCGTGGTGAGCGTTCTGAAGACCAGGGAGGGGACCTTGCCGCCGCCTGAGGTGTACAGGCGGGCCGGGTCGAAGTCCTGCTGCGGGTTGCGGTTCAGGATCGTCAGCGTGCCGCCCTGATGCGGTGCGGAGTCGCTGCCGGCGGCCTTGGCATCGTTGTCCTCGGGCCCGCAGGCGGCGGCACCCGCTGCCACCACCAGGCTGACGGACACCGCGGCCACGCGGCGCGCTGTACGGGACGGATGACGCATCGAAGACGACCTCTCAAATAATGAGACGGAATGACGAGGGGTGAGACAGGAATGAGCAGACGTCTGCCCGGCGTCAGGTCGTCGAAAAAACCGTGACCGAGTCACGGAGGGGGAGAAAGGGTCGCGACGCGAACGCCAGAGGCGGGCGTCAGCTACAGAGAATGTCCGCCACGCAGAGCGCGGTCACGCCGATGAGCGCCAGCTGAAGGGCGGCGCTGCTGTCGACGAGAGGACTGGACCACATGCGCAGCAATATGGAGGAACTTTCTGGGCATGTCAACGTGATCCATGAGACATCTGCCCACCCGTGAGGGTCGGCTCCGAGGGTCAACTCTTGGGATACGGCCAGGCGTTGGGCAGGCAGTGGATCCCGTCGTGGTCGAGGAATTTCGTCTGCTGCTGCATGACGGGCGCGAGGTCGCCGTCCTTGTCGCACGTGACATGGCTGTAGCCGAGCCGGTGGCCGACCTCGTGATTGATCAGCATCTGCCGGTAGGCGTACATCTCGTCGCCGTAGGTCTTCGAGCCCTGCGCCCACCGGTAGGCGTTGATCATCACGCGCTCGGTGGCGGCCGAGTCGCAGGAGACGTTGTCCTCGGTGGTGTCCAGGCCCGACTTGGCGCACCAGAAGGCGGTGGTGCCGGGACTGGCGAGAGTGATGACGAAGTCCGGTCTGCCCGAGTGGATCCGCTCGAAGGTGCGGGCGCCGTTGTGGGCCCAACTGCGTTGGTCGTTGAGCGTCTTCTGCACGGCCTGCGCGAAGAGTTCGCCGTCGAGCCCGAGGCCCTGCTCCACGTCCACCCGGTAGGTGTACTTCTGCCCCTTGCCGGGCGCCTTGGCGACGCCGACGATCGCGTCGAACTTCCCCGACCCCTTGAGCTTGGCGCCCAGCGCGTACCGGGTGTCCATCTTCTGCGCGTACGTCAGCGCGGCCGCGCTGGGGGACGCGGACGGGCGCGGCCGGTCGTCCCCGCGCGCGGTGCCGTCGACGGCCTCCCGGGCCGCCTGGTCGGTCGCGGACTGCGACACGACGGCGTCGCCGTCCCGCCCGCCGGTGACCTGCACGGCCACCACGACGGCCAGCACGGTGGTGACGGCGGCGGCCGCGATACCGACGAACGTCCGCCCCTTGGTGCCCTTGGAGCCCTTCGCGCCCTGGACGGACCCGGGCTCGCCGGTGCCCCTGTCGGTGACGGAGGTGTCGAAGGAGGTGTCGAGGGAGGCGTAAGGGTCCTGCGTATGCGCGCGTGGGGGTGCGTACGGCGTCCCCGCGCGCGGGAAGGCGTCGTCGACCTCGTCGAACGCGTCGACGTAGTCCTGGCGCAGGCTCTGACGGGGACCCTGGCGCCCGCTTCCCGGGGGCATCTGTCGCTGACGTGGTATCACGGGCTGCCCGGTACCCGTCCGGCGTCCGCTCAAGTCACCCCAGCCGCCCCCGGTTTCACGCTGTTCGGGGTGACCGCCCCGCACCTGCGGGAATCCGTGGGCGGGGGTCCCGTCGGGGAAGCGGGGCGCTCCGTGCGCGGGGGTCCCGGGGGTGCCGTCGTAGCCCAGGGGCGGAGTCTCGGTGCGGGCACCCCGGGTGTCCCCCTGAGGAGGCCCTGAGGGCGCCTCCTGCGACGCGCCCTTGGCGGCGCCTTTCGCGGTGCCCTTGGGCGCGGGTCCACGCCGGCTGTGGCGTCCCACGTCGGCCTCAGCCCCCCGCGGTCTCGGTCGTGGGCGCGGTCTCGGCGATGAGCTCCCGGACCGCCGTCGCCACCGTCTCGGGGTACTCCATCATCGCCACGTGCCCGGCGTCCGGCAGCGTGACCAGGCGGCAGTCGCGGTAGGTGCGGGCGGCTCGCGCGGCCATGCGGAAGCCGACGAGCTGGTCGCGGCCGCCGTAGACGAGGAGCGTCGGGGCGAGGACGCGTTCGGCCTGGCGCCACAGCCCGTGCTGGCCGCCCAGCGTGTACGCGCTGAGCAGCCCGCGCGTGGAGCGCGTCAACGCGTCCCAGAAGTACGGCAGTCGCATCCGCCGCTCCAGCTCCTCCACCGCGTGCTGGAACGCCTCCGGCGAGACCCGCCCCGGATCGCCGTAACAGAGCGCCGTGACGCCTCGGACGCGCTGCTCGGCCGTCCACTCGCGGGTGAACCGGCTGAAGAGCGCGGCGACGCCGGGCAGGCCGACCAGCCCCGTGGGCAGCGCGGTCCGCTGGACGCGCAGCTCGGGCAGCGCGGGCGAGATCAGCGTCAGCGTCCGCACGAGGTCGGGCCGGACGGCGGCGACCCGCGTGGACACCGCGCCGCCGAGGGAGTTGCCGAAGAGGTGGACGGGCCCGCGGCCGGTGGAGTCCAGATAGCGGATCACGGCACGCGTGTGTGCCGTGATCGAGTAGTTGCCGTCGTCCGGTGGCGGGGAGTCGCCGAAGCCCGGCAGATCGACGGCCTCGCTCTCCACGACCCCGTCGAGCAGCGCCATCAGCGCCGACCAGTTCTGCGAGGAACCGCCCAGGCCGTGCACGTACAGCGCGGGCTCGAGCCCCTCGCGCGCGGGCGGCCTGGAACGGATCGCCAGGGTGACGCCCGGCAGCCCCACCGACCGGAGCCGCTCACCCTCGGCGACCCGCACGGCAGTGGCCTTCGGCAGCACACTGGTGGGCGGCACGGAGGGCAGCTCGGTCGAAGACATGCGGCAATGTTACGAGACGATCACGCACGCCCTGGTGTGTTCGCCGTCACACGCGCGGGTCGCACGTATGTCGCGACCGACACCCCTCCGGCCCGGCACCGACACCGCACCGACGCCATACCGGCGCGAATCAGGGGCACTCGTCACACCGGCCGCATAGCGCCCGAAACGGGTCTCTCCTAGGCTCGTACCGAGGGCACCCGTGGTGACCCTGCAGCTCGCAGGGACGTTCGGAGGAAGGGAGCCCACCATGGCCGTTGACCCCACCGACCCTGAGACGTTCGAAGAGGAGGACGACGACTTCGGGGAGATCGACGTCGAGGCCCCGGAGAACGACGCCGCCGAGCAGAACACGGACGTCACACCGGAGCGCGACGCCCCCCTGAAGGACGTGGACGTGGACCCCTCCCGGGCCAACGAAGCCGATCTGATCGAACAGGCTCGCGTCGTCTCGCTCGACGAGGACGACTATCGCTGACCGGCGGCACCGCCGACCGGCACCGCTGCCTGGTCTCGCCGACCGGCGCCGAGCCACAGCGGGCCGAAGTATGCCCGGAACGTACCGGTCAAAAACCGTCTTTACCGCTTTTGCCGTCGTCCGGTCCGTGAAATTCTGCGCTCGCACCGCGCACACCACGGTTACTGAAAAGTACGATGGCGGCGCGGCGCTCACCGCAAGAGGACGATTTTGGGAGGCGGCGTGACAGCCATCGAGCAGACAGAGGCAGCGCGCCCGCGAGGCACCCGCCTGCCGCGCCGTGCCCGACGGAACCAGTTGCTGGGCGCCGCCCAGGAGGTCTTCGTCGCACAGGGCTACCACTCGGCCGCGATGGACGACATCGCCGAGCGGGCCGGCGTCAGCAAGCCGGTGCTCTACCAGCACTTCCCCGGCAAGCTCGACCTCTACCTCGCCCTGCTGGACCAGCACTGCGAGTCCCTGATCCAGGCCGTGCGCGGCGCGCTCGCGTCGACGACCGACAACAAGCAGCGCGTGCGGGCCACGATGGACGCGTACTTCGCGTACATCGAGGACGACGGCGGCGCCTTCCGGCTGGTCTTCGAGTCGGACCTGACGAACGAGCCCGCGGTGCGCGAGCGCGTCGACAAGGTCACCACCGAGTGCGCCGAGGCGATCTGCGAGGTCATCGCCGAGGACACCGGTCTGTCCAGCGCGGAGTCCATGCTGCTCGCCTCGGGTCTGGGCGGCCTCGCGCAGGTCGTGGCCCGGTCCTGGCTGCACAGCGACCGCAGCGTCCCGCGCGACCAGGCGGTGCAGTTGCTGGCCTCGCTGGCCTGGCGCGGCATCGCCGGTTTCCCGCTGCACGGCACCGATCAGCACTGACCCGCACCGCCCCCGCAGGGGCCACCCTGCTGTTTGTTCCCGCCCGTTGTTCGCTCCTGGCGTGGACGGCCGCACCGTGTACGTCGCCTCACCGGGCTAATGTGTGCAGCGTACGGCGCGGACGCCCGCGCACCCCATGACCGTCGGAGGGACATAGCCGTGGAGGTCAAGATCGGCGTGCAGCACGCGCCCCGCGAGATCGTTCTGGAGAGCGGTCAGACTCCCGAGGAGGTCGAGCGCGTGGTGGCCGACGCACTCGCCGGGAAGTCGCAGCTGCTCAGCCTCGTGGACCAGCACGGCCGCAAGGTCCTGGTTCCGGCCGACCGTCTGGCCTACGTCGAGCTGGGCGAGGCCGCCCCGCGCAAGGTGGGCTTCGGCGCACTGTAGGCGAAGCGGACAGGGGAGGGGCCCGGCGACCGGACGGTCACCGGGCCCCTCTCGCACGACCACCGCACAACCTCGGCTGACCCGACCGCACAACCCCGGCGCGCCCCCGCCGCGCGCCTCCACAGATGGAGCACAACCCGAGCACAGGGGAGGATTGCGTTCCGCAGGTCACGGGTAATGACCGGCTACGACCTTGGTGCACAGCTCCGCCGTCCGGGAGGGACCCACATGATCTTGGAAGTGCTCGGCTCCGCTGTGTTCGGTCTCGTGCTCGCGTGGGCGGCGGTCAACCGCCTCTCCCACCGCCTGCCGATCCGTACGCTCGTCCTCGCGACGGGCGTCGCCGGAGCCCTGTTCGGTGACTTCGTCACCCACAGCGCACTGGGCCCCGACACCGTCCTGCCGAGCCTCCTCGGCGCGGGGATCGTCTCCGCCGCCTCGCTCTCCCTGCTGCTGCGGCCGGCCGGCCGCCTCCGGCGACAATCGGCCCCGGCGTAGGCCCGAGCCCCCCGCGTGGGACCGGCGGTTACGCCGCCAGCCCCAGCGCGGCCATCCGCTTGGTGTGCGCCTCGGTGATGCGGGAGAACATCCGGCCCACCTCGGCGAGGTCGAAGCCGTCCGCGACGCCGCCCACGAGCATCGTCGACAGCGCGTCGCGGTCCGCGACCACCCGCTGGGACTGCGACAGCGCCTCGCCCATCAGCCGCCGCGCCCACAGCGCGAGCCGTCCGCCGACCCGCGGCTCCGCGTCGATCGCGGCCCGCACCCGGTCCACCGCGAAGCCGGCGTGTCCGGTGTCGTCGAGCACGGCCAGCACCAGGGCGCGGCTGTCGTTGTCCAGGCGCACCGCGACCTCGCGGTAGAAGTCGCTGGCGATCGAGTCGCCGACGTACGCCTTGACGAGGCCCTCCAGCCAGTCCGAGGGGGCCGTCTGCCGGTGGAAGCCGTCGAGCGCGGCGACGAACGGCTGCATCGCCGACGTCGGCTCCTCGCCGATCTCCGTGAGCCGGTCGCGCAGCCGCTCGAAGTGGTGGAACTCGGCCGACGCCATCTTCGCCAGCTCCGCCTTGTCCTCCAGCGTGGGCGCCAGCTTCGCGTCCTCGGCGAGCCGCTCGAACGCCGCCAGCTCGCCGTACGCCAGCGCACCGAGCAGGTCCACGACGGCGGCCCGGTACTGCGGGTCGGCGGCGGCCGTCGCCCAGCCCTGGGTGGCGATACCGGTGGCGGCGGCGGTGTTCTCAGGCTTGTCAGAGGTCGTCATGAAGCGCACAATAGCCCGCTCCCCGCACGGTGGAAGTCCCTGGTCAGTCAGTGTGACAACAGAGCCGTACGGGACCACGCCCGGCACTGTGACAACCACAACGTGACCGAATCGGCCATCGCATGTGCACGATTCCGGGGTATGGTGGTAATGCGCCTGCCGAATATTCGTCGGGCCGCACGTATGAGGATGCCCGGTCGGTGGCCCGATCGGCTCCGACCCGACAAGCCTTCCCTGGCCGTACGGCACATCGCGTACGACGACCGGAGGGACACCCCTCAGCGGTACGAGCGCTAGAGCGTCGGCAGAGGTCCCGTGCCATACGGCAGTGCCTTCAAGGGCAGCCCGTAGGGCAGCCGACGTCCCCCGGCACGGTCCGTCAAAGACCCCCCGCGCTCGCCTCGCACCGCACACACAGAAGAGGCAGCACCCTGACTACGTTCCGAGAGCTCGGGATCCTTCCCGAGACCGCCGAGGCCCTCGAAGCCGTCGGCATCATCACCCCCTTCCCCATCCAGGAGATGACGCTCCCCGTGGCCCTGACGGGCACGGACGTCATCGGCCAGGCCAAGACCGGCACCGGCAAGACGCTCGGCTTCGGCCTCCCGCTCCTCGAGCGCGTGACCGTCCCCGCCGACGTCGAGGCCGGCCGCGCCAAGCCCGAGGCCCTCACCGACGCCCCGCAGGCGCTCGTCGTCGTCCCCACGCGCGAGCTGTGCACGCAGGTCACCAACGACCTGCTGACCGCGGGCAAGGTGCGCAACGTCCGCGTCCTCGCCATTTACGGCGGCCGGGCCTACGAGCCCCAGGTCGAGGCCCTGAAGAAGGGCATCGACGTCGTCGTCGGCACCCCGGGCCGCCTCCTGGACCTCGCGGGCCAGAAGAAGCTCGACCTCAAGCACATCAAGTCGCTCGTCCTCGACGAGGCCGACGAGATGCTCGACCTGGGCTTCCTGCCCGACGTCGAGAAGATCATCAACATGCTTCCGGCGAAGCGCCAGACCATGCTGTTCTCGGCGACCATGCCGGGCGCGGTCATCGGTCTCGCCCGCCGGTACATGTCGCAGCCCACGCACATCCGCGCCACCGCGCCGGACGACGAGGGCGTGACCGTCGCGAACATCTCGCAGCACGTGTACCGCGCGCACAACATGGACAAGCCCGAGATGGTCAGCCGCATCCTGCAGGCCGACGGCCGGGGACTGGTCATGGTCTTCTGCCGTACGAAGCGCACCGCGGCCGACCTCGCCGACCAGCTCCAGCAGCGCGGCTTCGCCTCCGGCGCGGTCCACGGCGACCTCGGCCAGGGCGCCCGCGAGCAGGCGCTGCGCGCCTTCCGCAACGGCAAGGTCGACGTCCTGGTCTGCACCGACGTCGCCGCCCGCGGCATCGACGTCGAGGGCGTCACGCACGTCATCAACTACCAGTCGCCGGAAGACGAGAAGACGTTCCTGCACCGCGTCGGCCGGACGGGCCGCGCGGGCGCCAAGGGCATCGCGGTCACGCTCGTCGACTGGGACGACATCCCGCGCTGGCAGCTCATCAACAAGGCGCTGGAGCTCGACTTCAACGACCCGCCGGAGACGTACTCCACCTCCCCGCACTTCTACGAGGAGATGCGGATCCCCGCGGGCACCAAGGGTGTCCTGCCGCGCGCGGAGCGCACCCGCGCCGGGCTCGACGCGGAGGTCCTGGAAGACCTGGGCGAGCCGGCCGGCCGCGCCGGGCGCGGTCGCAACGACCGGGGCGGTCGCAATGACCGCGGCGAGCGCGGTGGCCGGGGCGAGTCCCGCTCCAACGCCGGCGAGCGGTCCGGCACCGAGGAGCGCGAGCGTGCCGCCCGTACGCCGCGTCGCCGTCGTCGTACGCGCAACGGCTCCGCGATCGACGGAACGCCGGCGCCCGTCGGCACGACCGCACCGGCGCAGGCCCCCGTGGCCGAGCCGACGTCGTCCGTGACGGAGGAGGTCGCAGGCCCGCGCACCCCGCGCCGTCGGCGCCGTACGCGGACCGGGTCCGGGCAGGAGGCCGCCGCGATCGCAGTGACGGCCACCGAAGTGGCCGTCGCGCCTGTCGCCGAGGCCGCTGAGGCGGTCGTGACGACGGTGGAGGGCCCAGCCCTCGACGCCCCGGAGGCCACGGAGAGGCCGCGCCGCCGCCGTAGCCGTAAGCCGGCCGAGACCGCCGTCGACACGGTGGTGGAGGCCGCGGAGGCACCCGAGGTGGCGGAGGCGACGGTGGCAGCGCCGCGCCGTCGGACCCGCAAGGCTGCGGCTCCGGCCGAAGCCGTGATCGAGAGCGTCGCGTCCGCCGAGGCCCCGGAGGCCGTCGCGGCCGTCGAGCCCGAGGTGAAGCCGCGCCGTACCCGTAAGACGGCCGCCGCCGCGGAGACCGTGGTCGACACCGTCGAAGCGACCGAGGCGAAGCCGCGCCGCCGCACCACCCGCAAGGCCGCCGAGCCCGAGACGACGGCCGTCGCGGCCGAGATCCCGGCCCAGGCCACGCAGGAGGCGGAGCCGGTCAAGCCGCGCCGCACGCGTAAGACGGCAGCCACGGCCGCCGCGGTCGTCGAAGCGCCGGAAGCCACCGAGGCTGAGGTCAAGCCCCGTCGGACCCGTAAGGCAACGGCTCCGGCCGAAGCCGCGGTCGACACGGCCGAGGGTACGGAGGCGAAGCCGCGCCGCACCCGCAAGACGGCAGCCGCGGTCGTCGACGGCCCGGAAGCCACCGAGGCCGAGGTCAAGCCCCGTCGGACCCGTAAGGCAACGGCCCCGGCCGAAGCCGCCGTCGACACGGCCGAGGGCACGGAGGCCAAGCCGCGCCGCACCCGCAAGACGGCAGCCGCGGTCGTCGAAGCCCCGGCCGCCGCGGTCGTCGAAGCCCCGGAAGCCACCGAGGCCGACGTCAAGCCCCGTCGCACCCGCAAGACGGCGGCGGCCAAGGCCACGGCCACGGCCGACATTCCGGCTCAGGCCACGCAGGAGGCCGCCGAGGTCAAGCCGCGCCGCACGCGCAAGGCCGCCGCGCCGGCCGAGGCCGCCGCCGACGAGGCGGAGGCGAAGCCGAGGGTGCGCCGTACCCGCAAGGCGACGGCCGCCGCGGAGCCCGCGGACGGCTGATCGACCGGCCTGGCATGACGGTCCGACGGCCCGGTCCCTCCTGGTGAGGGGCCGGGCCGTCGGCGTTCCCGCGTTCCCGGGGGTGGCTCCCGCCCACGGCGCGCCGCGCACCCTCCCGGTAGCCTCGGCACGTGACCACGCCGAGCATCACCACCCCCTTTCCCCCGCCTCCCGGCGCGCGTGCGTACCGCCTGCGGACCGAGCGCGGTGAGTTCGCCGTCGTCGACGCTCCCGTGCCCGCCGACGTCGAGCCGCGCGGTGTCGCGCTGCTGCTGCCCGGCTTCACCGGCAGCAAGGAGGACTTCCACCGGCTGCACGAGCCGCTCGCGGCGCGCGGCTACCGTGCCATCGCCGTGGACGGGCGTGGGCAGAACGAGTCCGACGGACCGGCCGAGGACGAATCCCCTTACGCGCAGGAGGAGTTGGCCCGGGACGTGCTGGCGCAGGCGGCGGCCCTCGACACGCCCCTGCACCTCGTCGGGCACTCCCTCGGCGGCCAGATCTCCCGCGCCGCCGTCCTCCTCGACCACTCCCCCTTCGTCTCGTTCACGCTCGTCTCCTCGGGCCCCGGCGAGATCTCCGACTCGCAGAAGCAGCGCGTGAAGCTGCTGCACGACGCGCTCGCGGTGATGACGATGCCGGAGATGTGGGGGGCGATCCTGGCGATGGGTCCGCCGGAGGAAGTCGGCGGCCCGGCCCGCGGCTTCGGCAGGCTGGACCAGCTACGGCTGCGCTGGCTGAACCACAAGCCGGCCCAACTCCTCGCCACAGGCCGCCAGTTGTGCACCGCACCGAACCGCGTCGCCGAACTCGCCGCCGTCCCGCTGCCGTTCCACGTCCTGTCGGGCGCGGTGGACGACACTTGGCCGTTGAGTCTCCTGGACGAGATGGCGGTGGACCTGCGCGCGCACCGGACGGTCGTGCCGGACGCCGAGCACTCCCCCAACCTGGACCAGCCCTTCCCGACGGCCCGCGCCCTGGCCGACTTCTGGGACAGCCACCCCGGGTAGATCCGGTGCAGCGGCAGCTCTAGTACTGCGTCTGCACGTGCTCCCAGAAGCCGTCGCGCAGTGAGCGTCGCAGGTCCGCCTGGCCGCGCAGGGAGTACTGCAGGATGCCCTCGGCCTCGACCAGGAGGTCCTGGTCGACGGAGCCGGGGAGGTAGGGGTGGCCCGGCAGCAGTTCCACCAGGGACTCCCTGCCCCGGGCCGCGAGCCACTTCGCCGCGATCTGCGCGCCGGCGAAGCGGACGGCCTCGCGGGTGGGGCGGCTCGCGCCGTTCGTCTCGTAGGCCTGGGCGGTGCGGCGGGCGACGTACGGCTTGAAGAAGTCGAGGTCGAGGGTGCGTTGGCTGTCGACTTCCCAGAGCAGCGGCTCGGCCTGGTTGCGGCCTTCCGGCGCCTCGATGCCCCAGAGGTGGACGCGGGCGCCGTACCCCTGCGCGGCCTCCACCGCCGAGACCAGGTCCTCGTCGCCGCCGAGCAGGGCCGCGTCGCTGATGGCGCGGTGGCGGGCCAGTGACTCCAGGTCGGAGCGGATGAGCGAATCGACGCCCTTCTGCTGGTTGTTGGCGTTGAGGTTGCCCAACCGCACCTTCACGTCCGGCAGTTCGGCGATGGACTGCTGCTCGGTGGTGTGGATGCGGCGCCGGGCGCCGTCGTACCAGTAGACGCGCAGCAGCCGGCTGTCGGCGAAGATCGAGCGGGCGCGGTCGATGAGCGCCTCGATCAGGCCCTCGGCGTCGAGGTCGAACGCGCGGCGGTCCTCGGTCCCGGCCACCAGGCGCCCCGCCGCCGCGTACAGGTACCCCGCGTCGACGAAGATCGCGTGGGTCGAGGGCGTCTTGGCGACCTCGGCGAGCATGCGGGTGAGCAGCTCGTTCGTGAGGTCGATGCGGGCGGCGAGGGCCGGGAGGTCGTCGTTCATCGGCTCCATTGTCCTGGTGGTCACGCTGCGAGCACAAACGGTCCCGTTCAGTCTCCACCAACCCCCTTACTGGTTAGTAATTAGCCGTTCGAAAAATTTCTTTAGCGTAGGGAATGTTTGTAACATGCATCGCGTTGAGTCTTCACGTACGCAGCAATCCTCCTCGGGAGGATGACCAGACGAAGGGAGAAGCAATGCGCTTCGAAATCATGCGACTCGACGACGTCGACGGCACGCCCGTGGACAGCACCGTCGTGGACGCCGCCTCCGTCAACCGGATCGTTCAGCAAGCCGCCGCCATCGGGCAGCGGCTGTGGATCCGTCCGGCCGACACCTCGGCCTCATAACGGGTCCTTGCACACAGGCTTCGGAGCCCCCTACGGCATGTGCCGTAGGGGGCTCCGCGCGCACCAAGGGTCCGTCCAGCCCGTCGGCCCGCCCGGCTCAGCTCGCCCGGATCACCTGCGTGATCCCGTTGATGATCTGCTGCACGGCGATCGCGGAGAGCATCATGCCCGCGAGCCGCGTCACCAGGACCACACCGCCGTCCTTGATGACCCGGATGATCAGCAGCGAGTACCGCATCACCAGCCACAGCACGACGTGGATGGCGAGGATCGCCATCCAGACCGACACCTGGGAGGCCACCCCGTCGGCCTTCTGCACGGCGAGGATGACGGACACGATCGCACCCGGCCCGGCCAGCAACGGCATGCCCAGCGGGACGAGCGCGACGTTGACGTCCTTGGTCTGCTTCGGTTCGTCGGTCTTGCCGGTGAGCAGGTCCAGGGCGATCAGCAGGAGCAGCAGCCCGCCCGCGATCATCAGCGCGGGCACGGAGACGTGCAGGTAGTCGAGGATCTGGTGCCCCAGCAGCCCGAAGACGGTGATCACAGTGCCCGCCACACAGACCGCCTGGAAGGCCATCCGCTTCTGCACCTTGGCGGGGCGTCCGGCGGTCAGGGCGAGGAAGATCGGGGTGATCCCGGGGGGATCCATGATGACGAAGAGGGTGAGGAAGAGGGAGACGAACACAGCGATGTCGAACATCAGTACGGAGACCTTGCGTGAAAGGGGTGGGTGAAGGGGCGGAGAGTGAGGAGCGTCAGGCTCCGCCGGTCCCCGGCACCGGGAACGCGCCCGTCGCCCGCCGGGTGATCTCCCCGTACACCTCGGGGTCGGTCGTGTACTCGCCGAGCGCGCACGTCTTGCGGCTGCCGTGGTAGTCCGAGGAGCCGGTGACCAGCAGCCCCAGATCGGCGGCCAGGCCGCGCAGCCGCGCCCGCGTGTCCGCGTCGTGGTCCATGTGGTCGACCTCGATGCCGTCGAGGCCGGCCGCGGCCAGCTCGGCGATCGCCGACTCCGGGACCGTACGCCCCCGCTTGTGGGCACCCGGGTGCGCGAAGACGGTGACCCCGCCCGCGCCCTTGACCAGCCGGATCGCCTCGAAGGGGTCGGTCTCGTGCTTCTCGACGTAGGCCCGGCCGCCGTCGGACAGCCAGTCCTCGGTGAACGCGTCGCTCACGGTCGCCACGACGCCCAGCTCGACCAGTGCGGTGGCGACGTGCGGCCGCCCCACGGACCCCTCCCCCGCGATCCGCGCGACCTGCTCCCAGGTGACGGGCACGCCCAGCTCGTTGAGCCGGGCTACCATCCCGCGCGCCCGCGGCACCCGGTCGTCGCGCACCAGCTCGCGCTCGGCGAGCAGCGCGGGCTCCTCGGGATCGAACAGGTAGGCCAGCATGTGCATGCTGATGCCGTCGATACGGCAGGACAGCTCGGCGCCGGTGACGAGAGTGAGCCCCCGCGGCAGCGCGGCGACGGCCTCGGCGTGACCGCGGGTGGTGTCGTGGTCGGTCAGCGCGACGACGTCCAGCCCGGCGGCGGACGCGTTGCGCACCAGCTCGGCCGGGGTGTCCGTACCGTCGGAGGCCGTGGAGTGACAGTGCAGATCGATACGCACGACGCAGACTCCAGGCGGTGACGGGACGGATGGGGACGCCTCAGCATAGCCGGTTATCAGACCGGCTCTGTCACACCCGAAACCCGGGAGCACCCCCTACATCCATCCCCTGCACGCGTCCCTTGCACGTACCCGGCGACACATACGCGGCCGGCTACGGCTTGAGCAAGCGCGGCGACAGTGCCCCGCACGGCACGAGCTCGACCTCCGCACCCGCGTCCCGCAGATCCGTCAGCACCAGCTCGTCGTACATCAGCAGCCCCGCCTGCTCGGGCCACACCACCGCCCACAGCCACAGCCCGCACGCCTCGCCCGCGAAGACCACACGGTCGTCCGGGGTGGCGGACACATGCCACAGCGGGGTCGGCCGGCCGGCGGCCAGCAGCTTCGCCTGCGGGGGTTTCTCGACGTTCAGGTACGGACCCGGGTCCGGCCCGTCGACACCGGCGTACCACGCGCCGAGACCGACGCCGAGCTCCTCGGCGATGAGGATCAGCTCACCCATGCCGCCGAGCGGGCCCGGCCCGGAGCAGGCCACCGCGGTGGCACGACCCCCACTGCGGTCGTCGCCCGCGTACGTCACGCCCGTGAAGAGCCAGCCGACCGGCAGCGGCCAGGGCATCCACACCGGGACCTGCGTGCGATGCACGACGACACTGAGGGCCTCGACGCTGGGCGGGATCACAGGCTGCAGCGGATGCACCGTCCCGTGCACGTCGCACTGCCAGGAATCGGCGAAAAGTCCGGGAGCCCTGACCCGGCCACCACACTTCGGGCAACTGGGTTCGCCCCTCATAGAGCCCCACGGTCCTACCCGAGCCCGCCCACGTCAAGGACGATCACCCATCCGGACGGAAGCGTTCCGGACGGAGCGACCCACCCCGCACATAGGTGTAGCTTGCATTAATTAGATGCTCTAACCTACCGTGTGCACATGCCAACCATCTCGCAACAGCCCAGGGCGGTGTGGGCGACGGCCGGCGCGTCCGTCGTCGCGTTCATGGGCATCGGTCTCGTCGACCCGATCCTGCCGTCGATCGCCCAGGGTCTGGACGCCACGGCCGGTCAGGTCTCCCTGCTCTTCACCTCGTACTTCCTGATCACCGCCGTCGCGATGCTGGTCACCGGCTTCATCTCCAGCCGCGTCGGCGGCCGCCGGACGCTGCTGCTCGGCCTCGCGCTCGTCGTCGTCTTCGCGGGCCTGTCGGGCACCTCCGGCTCGGTCGCCGAACTGGTGGGCTTCCGGGCGGGCTGGGGGCTCGGCAACGCGCTCTTCGTCTCCACCGCCCTCGCGGTGATCGTCGGCGCGGCGGCCGGCGGCAGCGCGGCGGCCATCCTGCTGTACGAGTCCGCCCTCGGCCTCGGCATGGCCTGCGGACCGCTGCTGGGCGCGCTGCTCGGCGACGCCAGCTGGCGCTACCCCTTCTTCGGCACCGCGGCCCTGATGGCGGTCGGCTTCCTGTGCATCACGGCGTTCCTGAAGGAGCAGCCGAAGCCGGACCGCAAAACCTCGCTGCTGGACCCGCTCAAGGCGCTCGGCCACGGCGGTCTCGCCTCCGTCGCCGCCTCGGCGTTCTTCTACAACTACACGTTCTTCACCGTGCTGGCCTTCACCCCGTTCGTGCTGGACATGACCCCGTACAGGTCGGGGGCGGTGTTCTTCGCCTGGGGTCTGCTGCTCGCCGTCTCCTCGGTGCTCGTGGCACCGCGCCTCCAGGAGCGGTTCGGCTCACTGAAGGTGCTCGGCGGCTCGCTGGCGCTGCTCGCCGTCGACGTGCTCGCCCTCGGCTACGGCGACCACACCACGGCGGTCGTCTGCACGGTCCTGTCGGGCGCGTTCATCGGCGTGAACAACACCGTGTACACCGAGCTGGCACTCGGCGTCTCCGACGCCCCGCGTCCGGTGGCGAGCGCGGGCTACAACTTCGTGCGCTGGTTCGCCGCCGCTGCCGCGCCCTACTTCGCGCCGAAGATCGAGGAGTGGACCGACATCCACGTCCCGTTCGTCGTCGCGGCGGTGACGGCGGTGCTCGGCGCGGCCGTGGTCGTCGTACGGCGGAAGGCGCTCACGCGCGAGGCGGCGGAGCCGGAACCGGGGCATCCGGCCCGGGACGGAGTGGCCGTCTTCGCGAGGTGAGCCAACTGACTGTTTTCAGCCGGGCGTTGGTGACATGGGTCACCCGGCGGCTCAGTCGAGCGGGACGGACCTCCGGGACGGGTCCCTCAGGTCCGTCCCGTTCGTCAGCCAGCGCTCCTGGAGGGCCTGGGCGCCGTGCACGCGTTTCCAGGCGGCCTCGTTCGGGGTCATGGGCAGCAGCGGCAGGAAGCGGACCGGGTCGAGGGGCGCGTCGAGGCCGAGGTCCTCGACCAGACCGCCCGGCTCGGCGACCAGGACCGACGTGAACGGGGCGCCGGGCCACAGGGGCTCGCCCACGTCGAGGGAGGCGCCGGGGGCCACGACCACACCCTCGACCTGCGGAGACGCGGCGAGCACGGCGAGCGGGCGGAGCACCTTGTCCGTGTCGGCGGTGCCGGGGCGGACCGACAGGACCAGTTCGGCGCGCGGGCCCTCGACCGGGTCCGCGAGCAACGCCGTGGGGTCGCTCATCGGCTGCGCGGACATCCCGAGCGTGGCGTAACGGACGACGTCGCCCTCATGGAAACGCAGCACCTCGACGCGGTCCGTACCCAGGAAAGTGACCGCGGCGCGGGCGTCCGGCTCGCCCAGCGCGGTGCGCAGACGGGCCTCGACCAGAGGAAGAACATCAGCCATGCGGCGAGCATAGAACTCGTCAGTGCGGGGCAAAGCAGCGCCTTGACACTTCGACCGGCTGGTACTCTGGCCCGGTAGTTCGGGGCAGCACGCAGAAGCGTCGCGATCTTTGCCTCGACGCAGACGAGACTCCCTTACGAGGGACCGGCTGGAGGAGGTGGGGCTGTCATGGATCGAAGTCACCCGTGCAGTACCACTCGCTCTTCCGGCCGTTGACGCAGCTGCTCCGACTTTCGGCTGATCGCCGCCTTTCCCGCTCGCGTCCTCACGCGGAAGAGCACTTCGTTTCGTTTTCTCTGAACTTGCAGTAGCTGAACCAGTAGCTGAGTCAGCGACGAAACTCGCCACCGCGACGGAGCGGTGCTCCCCGCTTTGTGGACGTGCCGAACATCCGTAGTCAGGACGTCCTCATTCCGGGTAGTTCCACCCGTCGCAGCGGCCTTTCGTCGCCCGATGCGAAGGAGCCTGCCATGTCGATGATCCGCGACCTGCGCGCCGCCGTGGTCCGCCCGTCCCGCCCCTCCCTGCGCAAGAGCGTGCGCCTGGACAGCGGCGCCTACGACACCACCCGCGACCCCGGCACCCCGTCGGCCGTCGTCGACTGCGCCGTCTACCGCGACGGCGCCCGCGTCCCGTTCACGACGCCGCCCACCCCGCACGAGGCCATGCGGCAGGTGCGGCGCGACGGCGGCTTCGTGTGGATCGGTCTGCACGAGCCGACCGAGGCCGAATTCGCCGGTATCGCCCGCGAGTTCGGGCTGCACCCGCTGGCCGTGGAGGACGCCGTGCAGGCGCACCAGCGGCCCAAGCTGGAGCGCTACGACGACTCCCTCTTCACCGTCTTCAAGACCATCCACTACGTCGAGCACGACCGGCTCACGGCCAACAGCGAGGTCGTCGAGACCGGTGAGGTCATGTGCTTCACCGGCAAGGACTTCTTCATCACCGTCCGGCACGGCGGCCAGGGCTCGCTGCGCGCGCTGCGCCACCGGCTCCAGGACGACCCCGAGCTGCTCGACAAGGGCCCCTCGGCCGTGCTGCACGCGATCGCCGACCACGTCGTCGACGGCTATGTCGCGGTCGCCGACGCCGTGCAGGACGACATCGACGAGGTCGAGACGGAGGTGTTCTCGCCGGGACGCAAGGGCAGCCCGCGCGGCACGGACGCCGGGCGGATCTACCAACTCAAGCGTGAGGTACTGGAGTTCAAGCGCGCGGTGTCGCCGCTGCTGCGGCCGATGCAGTTGCTGAGCGAGCGGCCGATGCGGCTGGTCGACCCCGACATCCAGAAGTACTTCCGGGACGTCGCCGACCACCTCGCCCGGGTCCAGGAGCAGGTCATCGGCTTCGACGAGCTGCTCAACTCGATCCTCCAGGCCAACCTGGCGCAGGCGTCCGTCGCGCAGAACGAGGACATGCGCAAGATCACGTCCTGGGCCGCCATCATCGCCGTGCCGACGATGGTGTGCGGGGTGTACGGCATGAACTTCGACTACATGCCGGAACTGCACTGGAAGTTCGGCTATCCCGTGGTCATGTCGGCGATGGTGGCGCTGTGTGTGGGCATCCACCGCACGCTGAAGCGCAACGGCTGGCTGTGAGGGGCCCCGGGCAGGCCCTGGCTAGGCTGGCGTCATGACAAGCGAGCAGCTCGGCCTCCTCGACCAGGCCCTCGTCGAGGAGGCCACCAAGAAGTCCGGCCTCGTCTGGGTCCGGGGCGCCGGCGAACCGGCCGCGCGCGCGCTGTGGCACGTGTGGCACGAGGGCGCGGCCTGTCTGGTCGGCGACGGGTCCGGTGAGCAGCCGCTGCCGGGGCTCGTCGAGGGCGGCTCGGCCGAGGTCACCGTCCGCAGCAAGGACAAGGGCGGCCGGCTGGTCTCCTGGACGGCGACGGTCGTGGAGCTCGCGTCCGGCTCCGAGGCGTGGGAGGCGGCCGTCGCCGAGCTCAAGGGCAAGCGGCTGAACGCGCCCGACGGCGAGGCGATGACCGGGCGTTGGGCGCGCGAGTGCCGAGTGCTCCGGCTGGAGCCGACCGGGGGCCTGCTGCCCCTGCCCGACGGGGATCTGGCGGCGCGGCCGGTGCCGTCGCCCGCCACCACGCGGGAGCCGGCCCCGGCGGGACTGCCGAAACTGCTGCTGAAGCGGCGCAAGCGCAAGTAGCCGGGTACTCGGGAAGCCGCTCGCGCGAGTGGCCGCTTACGACGTCGGCAGTTGCTTGCCGTAGTCCACCGTGTCGTCCTGCGCCGGTTCCGTCAGGGCGAAGTCCTGGCCCCAGGCGGAGAAGCTCAGCGTCCCGGCCCCGCCGGCCCGTACCAGGCGCAGGGGGTAGGGCTTGCCCTCCAGGGACACGTCCAGCGTGCCGCCGGAACCGCCGTCGCCGGCGATGCGGATCGTGCGGACGCCGGACTGCTCATGGTGGCCGTCCGTGCCCAGCGAGCCGTGCAGCGTCAGCAGACCGTCGAGGAGGAGGTCCTTGTCCGTGAAACCGCTGAACTTCTTGTACGAGGGATCGCCCGTCGGCACCTTCACGTACTTGCCCTGGAGCTTGTCGGCCGCCGCCGTGTCCGTGTCGGTGGCGGTGTCCTTGCCCGAGCCGCCGTCGTCGGACTTGCCGTCCTCGTGGTTCCAGAACGCCGCGTCGGCCTTCAGGTACAACTCCTCGCCGATCCGCAGCACGTGGAAGGTGGCCCCCTCCGCGGTCACCGACCCGGTGCCGCCGTCCGCCTTCAGCCGCATGTCGAGCGTGTACGTCTTCCCGCTGGTGACCACGCTCCCCGACAGCCGCACCGCGTCCACGCCCCCGGCGGCCGTCCGCGCCTTGGTCTGGATCTCCTTGGCGGGCAGCTTGCCCACGCCGTTCGTGCCGGCGTCCGGGTCCTCGCTGCACCCTGCCGCCCCCAGGCCCACGACCAGTGCGCACATCGCGCTCAGGAGCGCGGCCTTGCGAGTACGGCCCTGGGGAATCGCGGTCACAGAGAACGCTGCCTTTCTGCGGGGGTGTGCCGAGCGGCGTACGGCAGCGTACCGGGGTCGCGGGCCCCGAACGGAGCCGGACCGTCCGGACCCCCCACCAGGGCGTATCCGATCGGGACGGGCTAGCCTGAAGCCCGCACGAGCGGGCAATCCCACACGAGCTGACCATACGGAAACGGAAAAGGACGGAGGTGCGGTCATGGCATCGGGCACCCCCCGGATCTTCGTCTCGCACCTCGCCGCCGTGCCCGTCTTCGACCCGAACGGCGACCAGGTGGGGCGGGTACGCGATCTGGTCGTCGTGCTGCGGGTCGGGCGGCGGCCGCCGAGGGTGCTCGGGCTGGTCGTCGAACTGTCCACGCGGCGCCGGATCTTCCTGCCCATGACCCGGGTGACCGGCATCGAGTCCGGCCAGGTCATCACCACCGGCGTGGTCAACGTCCGGCGCTTCGAACAGCGGCCCACCGAGCGGCTCGTCTTCGGCGAACTCCTGGACCGGCGCGTCAGCCTCGTCGAGAACGGGGGGCCGGGAGAGGCGGGAGAGCCGGGAGGGTCCGGCGAGGAAGTCACCGTCCTCGACGTGTCGCTGCGTCAGCTGCCGGCCCGCCGGGACTGGGAGATCGACCGGGTCTTCGTCCGCAAGGGCAGGAAGGGCGGCGCGTTCCGGCGGGCCAAGGGCGAGACGCTGACCGTGGGCTGGTCGGCCGTCACCGGGTTCTCGCTGGAGGAGCACGGGCAGGGCGCGGAGAGCCTCCTCGCCACCTTCGAGCAGTTGCGCCCGGCCGACCTCGCCAACGTGCTGCACCACCTGTCGCCGAAGCGCCGGGCCGAGGTCGCCGCCGCCCTCGACGACGACCGCCTCGCCGACGTCCTCGAAGAGCTCCCGGAGGACGACCAGATCGAGATCCTCGGCAAGCTGAAGGAGGAGCGCGCCGCGGACGTCCTGGAGGCCATGGACCCCGACGACGCGGCCGACCTGCTCTCCGAGCTCCCGGAGGAGGACAAGGAGCGGCTGCTGAGCCTGATGGAGCCGGCGGACGCGGCCGACATGCGGCGCCTGATGGCGTACGAGGAGCACACCGCGGGCGGTCTGATGACCACCGAGCCGATCGTCCTGCGCCCGGACGCCACCGTCGCCGACGCCCTCGCGCGCGTGCGCAACCCCGACCTGTCCCCGGCCCTCGCCGCCCAGGTCTACGTCTGCCGCCCGCCCGACGAGACGCCGACCGGCAAGTACCTCGGCACGGTCCACTTCCAGCGCCTGCTGCGCGACCCGCCGTACACGCTGGTCAGCTCGATCCTCGACGAGAGCCTCCAGACCCTGGCGCCGGACGCGGCGCTGCCGGTCGTCGCCGGGTTCTTCGCGACGTACGACATGGTCGCGGCGCCCGTCGTCAACGAGGCGGGGTCGCTGCTCGGCGCGGTGACCGTGGACGACGTCCTGGACCACATGCTGCCGGAGGACTGGCGGGAGACGGAGTTCCATCTCGCCGACGACGGGAGCGACATCGGCGTGGAGGGTGAGGGGGTGGGTCCGCATGGCTCCTGAGCGGGAGAGCGGGCGCGCCGAGCGCACCCCGGCCGGCGCCACGGCGTCCAGCCGTCCCCGGGCCCGGCTGGACCAGCCGCGGGCGCCCCGGCGCCGGCTGCTGCCCGAGTACGACCCGGAGGCCTTCGGCCGGCTGTCGGAGCGCATCGCGCGGTTCCTGGGCACCGGGCGGTTCATCGTCTGGATGACGATCGTCATCATCGTCTGGGTCCTGTGGAACATCTTCGCGCCCGGCGACCTGCGCTTCGACCACTACCCCTTCATCTTCCTGACCCTGATGCTGTCCCTCCAGGCCTCCTACGCGGCCCCGCTGATCCTGCTCGCGCAGAACCGGCAGGACGACCGCGACCGGGTCAACCTGGAGCAGGACCGTAAGGAGAACGAGCGGTCGATCGCCGACACCGAGTACCTGACCAGGGAGATCGCCGCCCTGCGCATCCGCCTGGGCGAGGTCGCCACCCGGGACTGGATCCGCTCGGAGCTCCAGGACATGGTCAAGGAGTTGGAGGGGCGGGGCAACGGGCATCGCGAACACGCCGTGTTCCCGGCGGAACGTTCGCGGGGGCGTGACGTAGACGACCGGTGACGGGCTTACCGGCACCCCCGCCGGTCGCCGTACCATCGTGTCTATGGCTAGCGAAGACGCGGTGCGTGAAGCACTGGCGACGGTGAACGACCCCGAGATCAACCGGCCCATCACCGAACTGGGGATGGTGAAGTCGGTGGAGATCGGCGCGGACGGGGCGGTCGCGGTCACCGTGTACCTGACGGTCTCCGGCTGCCCGATGCGCGAGACCATCACGCAGCGCGTGACCGACGCGGTCTCCGCGGTCGACGGCGTCACCCGCGTCGACGTCACGCTCGACGTGATGAGCGACGAGCAGCGCAAGGAACTGGCGACCGCCCTGCGCGGTGGCCAGACCGAGCGCGAGGTCCCCTTCGCCAAGCCCGGCTCCCTCACGCGCGTGTACGCGGTCGCGTCCGGCAAGGGCGGCGTCGGCAAGTCGTCGGTGACGGTGAACCTGGCGGCGGCGATGGCGGCCGACGGTCTGAAGGTGGGCGTCGTCGACGCCGACATCTACGGCCACAGCGTGCCGCGCATGCTGGGCGCGGACGGCCGTCCGACCCAGGTCGAGAACATGATCATGCCGCCGTCGGCGCACGGCGTGAAGGTCATCTCCATCGGCATGTTCACCCCGGGCAACGCCCCGGTCGTGTGGCGCGGCCCGATGCTGCACCGCGCGCTCCAGCAGTTCCTCGCGGACGTCTACTGGGGCGATCTGGACGTACTCCTGCTGGACCTGCCCCCGGGCACGGGCGACATCGCGATCTCGGTCGCGCAGCTAGTCCCGAACGCCGAGATCCTCGTCGTGACGACGCCTCAGCAGGCGGCGGCCGAGGTCGCCGAGCGCGCGGGTTCCATCGCCGTGCAGACCCACCAGAAGATCGTCGGCGTGGTCGAGAACATGGCCGGCCTGCCCTGCCCGCACTGCGACGAGATGGTCGACGTCTTCGGCACGGGCGGCGGCCAGAGCGTGGCCGACGGCCTGACCCGTACGACGGGCGCGTCCGTCCCCGTCCTCGGCTCCATCCCGATCGACGTCCGCCTGCGCGAGGGCGGCGACGAGGGCAAGCCGGTCGTCCTGACCGACCCCGACTCCCCGGCGGGCGCCGCCCTGCGCGCGATCGCGGGCAAGCTGGGCGGCCGGCAGCGCGGCCTTTCGGGCCTGTCGCTCGGGATCACTCCCAGGAACAAGTTCTAGCGTTACGAGTTCTGGTGTCACGACCATGGGGTGCCCTCCGTATCGAGGGCACCCTTTGTCGTGGCTGGCGTGGTCGTGGCCAGGCGTGGTCGTGGCTAGGCGTACTCGGCGACGTCCTTGACGACGCAGAAGCCGAGCCCGTACGCGCTCATGCCCCTTCCGTACGCCCCCAGGTGCACCCCTTGCTCGGTGGAGCCGGCCAGGACCCAGCCGAACTCGGACTCCCGGTAGTGGAAGGAGGTCGGCACGCCGTCGACGGGGAGGGACAGCGTCGACCAGTCCGCTCCCGCGAGGTCGTCCGCGAGGACCCACGCCGTCTCGGTCTGCTGGTCCAGCCAGTCGTCGCGCAGGCTGTGGTCCATCTGGCCCGGCCAGGTGAAGGACAGCAGCCCGACCCCGGCGAGCCAGGCCGCCGAGGACACCGAGGTGGCCTCCAGCAGACCCGTGCCGTCCGCGCTGCGCCGGACGGGGTTCGCGGCGACGGTCACGACGACCGCGAACCTGCCGCGGTCCTCGCCGGCCGTCTCGTGCCGTACGGAGGGCTCGTCACCGTGTCCGATGGAACCGTGCTCCACGGCCCCGTCGGCCGCCGTACCCACCTGCATCAGCCAGCGCGGCCCCGTGAAGGCCTCGTCGAGGCCGTACCAGGGGAAGGGTGCCGCCAGGTAGCCGTCGACCGTGCGGCGGGCGGAGGGGACCTGTTGTCCACTCTCCGCGGCCGGCGTCTGCGCGACTGCTTGACTCGTCGTCTCCATGTGCCCGGACGCCTCCTCGTTCTCGACGGAGCGACCCGGCCCGCCCCCCTTCGGGCGTACTCGTCCGCTCCGCACAACAACCAGGCAGCATAGCCACCCCGCTCCGGGCTGCCGGGAAACCTTCCGGCGCGTGGGACGTGCGCCCCCTCACACCGGGGGTGCGCGGGTGACTCAGGTGGCGTCCGCGTCGAAGGCCGGACGGTCGTCCTTGCCCGGCTCCTCGGGCTTCTTGGTCATGTCGATACGACCGCCCCCCGACGCGCCGGACGTGCCCGCGGAAGCGACTGCCGAGGAGGAGGCGGCGGTGTCCGTGTCGCGGCTGTGGACCGCGTCCGTGACCTCGGCCATCTCCTGCTTCAGGTCGAAGCCGTTGCGGATCTCCTTCAGCCCCAGCTCGTCATTGTCCAACTGCTTGCGGAGGAAGGCTTTGGGGTTGAGGTCCTCGAACTCGAAGTCCTTGAAATCCGGGCCCAGTTCGCTGCGGATGTCCGCCTTGGCGCTCTCCGAGAACTCACGGATCTTCCGGACGGTGCGCATCACGTCCTGGATGACCTTGGGGAGCTTGTCCGGACCGAAGACGAGCACGGCCAGGACGGCGAGCGTCACCAGCTCGAGCGGTCCTATGTCATTGAACACCTGAAGCTCCTTGCGATGTCCGCGGTCCTCGGTTCCTCGGCCCTCAGTGGTCAAGTTCGGGTCTTCCGCGGTCCCGGCGGGTCCACGGTACCTGTCGCACCTGTCCGACCGGTACCGTCCCGAGCCGTCCGCGTACGTGTACGCCACCGGTTTTCCTCGTTGTTTGCCTAGTGGGACCGGGTCCGGGGGTCTGACCTGTGACGTTTCTGTCAATCGCTGGGAACGGGCTGAGGCACGCCGCCCCGGCTCAGCCCCCGGACGAGCCCAGGACCAGCGTGAGCGTGCGTTCCCTGCCGCCGCGTTCGACGGTCAGCTCCAGGCGGTCGCCGGGGCGGTGGGCGCGGGTCTTGACGATCAGTTCCTCGCCGGAGTGCACGCGCTGGCCGTCGACCTGCGTGATGACGTCCCCGGCGCGGATGCCGGCCCGGTCGCCGGGGCCGCCCGCGGTGACCGGGGAGCTGCCGTCGGCGCCGCCGGTGCCGACCCGGGCGCCGTCACCCGCGTAGTTCATGTCGAGGGTGATGCCGATGACCGGGTGGGTCGCCTTGCCGGTGTTGATCAGCTCTTCGGCGACGCGCTTGCCCTGGTTGATCGGGATGGCGAACCCGAGGCCGATCGAACCGGCCTGGGCGCTGCCGGAGCCGGTGCCGTCGGCGGCGGAGCGGATGGCGGAGTTGATGCCGATGACGTGGCCCTGCGTGTCGAGGAGGGGTCCGCCGGAGTTGCCGGGGTTGATCGGCGCGTCGGTCTGCAGGGCGTCGACGTACGACACGTCGCTCCCGTCCCCGCTCTCGCCGCCGGCGGTGATGGGCCGTTCCTTGGCGCTGATGATGCCGGAGGTGACCGTGCCCTCCAGGTCGAAGGGGGCGCCGATGGCGACGACCGGGTCACCGACCTGGACGTTGTCGGAGTTGCCGAGGTAGAGCGGCTTGAGGCCCTTCACCCCGGTCACCCGCACCACGGCGAGGTCGTAGCCGCTGTCCCGGCCGACGACCTCGGCCTTGGCGGTCTGGCCGCCGTTGAAGACGACGGATATCTCGCCGTTGCCTCCGGCGGGCTCGACGACGTGGTTGTTGGTGAGGATGTGGCCGAGCGAGTCGAGCACGAAGCCGGTCCCGGTGCCGGACTCGTCGCTGCCGCTGACATGCAGCGTGACGACGCTGGGCAGGGCCCGCGCGGCGATCCCGGCCACGCTGTCCGCCGCCCGCCCGGTCGGCTCCGCGGAGGCCTGCGGCAACCGCACCCCGTTGATCCCGCCGTTGCGCTCCAGATACGCCCCTACGGCCCCACCGAGCGCCCCGGACACCAGCGCGACAGCCAACGCACCCCCGACCAGCCGCATCCGCACCTGCTTGCGCCGCTCGGCCGCAGTGAGCACCTCCGCACCGGCCTGCTGAAGCGGCGCCCCGACCGGACCTCCGGTACGAGCGCCTCCGTCAACGGGGGCTCCCGCGAAGGGCGTGGCGGACCAGGGGTCGTAGCGGTGCCAGGGGGTGGGCTCAGAGAGCGGCGTGGGGGTGGGGCTGGGTTCGGGTGCGGATGCGGGGCCGAGGGGAGGTACGGCGTCGGCGAGTGCCGCAGACGTGTCGGGGAGTGGAGGGGGAACGGGGACGTACCCGTTCCCCATGGCCGACGCGTGTGTGGCCGCAGGGTGCTGGACGGGCGGGGCGGGTGCCCAGGGGCCCGGTTCGCCGTACGGCGGGGTGCTGTAGGGGTCGGGATCGTGAAGGGGCTTGGGACGCCCGTCGGCGACCGGGGAAGGCACCGCGGAGGCCTCCTCCGCGGAGGGGACCGAATCGGCTTGGCCGACCGGGGTGGTCGCCGCCGGGTCGGCCGGAGAAGCCGTCCCGCCGGCCGGACGGCTCAGCTCATAGTCACCGTCGTCGCTGTGGACGTGGGCACCGGAGTCGGCGTCAGCGCCCGTGTCGAAAGCGCCGCCGGCGTCGGACGCCGCCGCCGTGTCCATGGGCTCGGCCGAAGACTCCCCCACCGCCTCCGCAGGCGCCGTCCCGTCCTGTGCGCTCGCCACCGGCCGGGCCAGTTCGAAGTCGCCCTCGCCGACGTCGCCCGAGGATGCCTGCGGTCGAGGCCGGCTCCACCACTTTGCCCTCGTGGGCTTCCCCTCGTCCATGCTCTCCCCACCCTCGCCCCCGCCGGGGCACCGGACTGGGAGCGCGCCCCCAGCCCCGGCCCGGCGAACTCCGCCTTCGCGCCCCGCTGCCTGGCAGGGCGCGGTCCACCCCGGATTCAACCAGGTTCACGGCGGAGTGGCGCAGGGCCTGGGTCAGCGGGTGCGCTGGGAGGAAGGGGAGGGTGAGGGGGCGGGAGCGGAGGTGGTGTCGGGGGCGGGTGCGGTGAGCAGACCGAGACCGGTGATCTCGGGTGGCGTGGTCCAGGCCGTCAGGGCGATCGGCGGGGTCATGCCGAGCGGACGTATCAGCGGGGACATCGCCGCGGCGCCGGCCATCATCGGGCCGGCGAGCCGGTGCAGGGCCTGTTCGACCCGGCCGTCGGCCGGGGAGGGCATGCCGGGCAGCAGCGGTGCGGAGACCTCGGTCGGGGCCGTCGAGGTGTCGCCGAGCCGGCCGCCCTGGGAGAACAGGGGGCCCACGGAACGGCGACGCTGGCTCTCCGACGCCGCCGCGGAGCCCGTGCCGGGGGTGCGGGCCGGCGTCACGTTGCTGCCGTTGCCCGAGCCGCCACGGCCGTCCGCGGTCGTGTCGATCGGGGCGACGGAGGTCATGCCGCCCAGGGCGATCGCGGCCAGCGACACCGCGCCGGCGGCGACGAAAGCGAACCGCATGCTCCGCGACCGGTCGGCGTCATGACGGTCGCCGCCACGGCCGACGGGATGGATACGGAAGCCCCGGTCCGAACCCGAAGCCGGGCCCGGAGACGGTGCCAGGGCGGAGCGGTGGTCGCGGGCCGGTACGTAGCCGAACTCGAACGGCTCGTCCCGCCGCGCCCCTCTCACTCCGAAAACTCCGAAGACGCCGTCGGCGAACCCGCCCCCGCCACCCCCGCCCAGCGGCGTGCCGCCGCCGTCCGGGTCACCTCCTGCGGGAAGCCCCTGAAGGCGGGCCAGAAAGCTTTCGGAGGGGGCCGGTGGGGCGACTTCCGCGAAGACGTTCTTCAGCCGGCGCTGCGCGTCGACCTCCGTCTTGCACTTCGGACAGGTCGCCACATGGGCCAGTACCCGCTCGCGGGTGTCGTGCCCGAGCTCGCCGTCCACCAGGGCCGAGAGCCGGTCTCCGAGGTGTTGCTCCGCTAGGAGCCGCTCGGCTGCGTTGTTCCGGGATCCACTCACGCGGTCGCGCCCCCTCCTCCCAGAGCGGGAACACGGGCCACGAAGGAACGGCGCCCGGCGCGTGCCTCGGGCGCGCGGTGCGCGAGCGCCTTGCGCAGTTGCGAACGGCCGCGGTGGATGCGCGAGCGGACCGTGCCCAGCTTGACGCCCAGGGTCGCGGCGATCTCCTCGTAGGAGAGGCCTTCGATGTCGCAGAGGACGACGGCGGCGCGGAACTCGGGCGCGAGGGTGTCCAGGGCCTGCTGGACGTCCGCGTCGAAGTGGGCGTCGTTGAAGGCCTGCTGCGGGGTGGGTTCCTTGCTGGGCAGCCGCTCGGCCGCGTCGTCGCCCAGCGCGTCGAAACGGATGCGCTGCTTGCGGCGGACCATGTCCAGGAAGAGGTTGGTCGTGATGCGGTGCAGCCAGCCCTCGAAGGTGCCCGGCGTGTACGTCGACAGGGAGCGGAAGACGCGGACGAAGACCTCCTGGGTGAGATCCTCGGCGTCGTGCTGGTTGCCGGTCAGACGGTAGGCGAGCCGGTAGACCCGGCCGCTGTGCATGCTGACGATCTCCTCCCACGTGGGCGGAGTCCACGCCTGCCCGTCCGCGTCGGTGGTGAAGGTCGCGGTCTGGGCCTGACCGGCGGTGAAGCCGACGGTGTGGCGGTGGTCAGCAGCGGTGTCGTTCACGGATTTCGGCCTGCCCGCCGACCCGAGAAAGCGCCGCAGCACTCCTCCCCGATCCACAGGCGCGGCCGCACCTCCCCTGTCGGCTCTGGTGGTGTCCAGTGGAGCCCCTACCATAGCCACCTCGCCCGTTAGCTCCGGATAAGCGGTTTTACGAGAAATTGATCTGTGCTGCCACGGCTCATACGGCTGCGTCAGCACTTGCTCGACACCCGGTCCCTCGTCGTGATCCAACTGTGTCCCCCCGTCGTCGTTCCCACCCCTTCAAACGCGCGGTCCCATCTGCGGGTTCCCGACGGCAACGGATACAGTCACGCGAGGCAACCACGGGGACAGGAGAGGGTCATTACCGGCAACCGGCAGGCAAGCTGGGCGTTCGCCGACGCCTATGCCGCCGAGGACGAAGCGCTGCACTGGGCCCGTGACCGGGCCCGCGAGGCAGGGCTGCGCTCGGTGTCGCCGAGCACGGGCGCCGCGCTGCGGATGCTCGCCGCCACCGTGGACGCGAAGGCCGTCGCGGAGATCGGTACCGGGACCGGTGTCTCCGGGATCCACCTGCTGTACGGGATGCGCCCGGACGGCGTCCTGACGACCGTCGACCCCGAGCCGGAGCACCAGCAGTTCGCCCGGCAGGCCTTCCGCGCCTGCGGCTTCGCCAGCAACCGGGCCCGGTTCATCCCGGGCCGCGCGCTCGACGTCCTGCCCCGCCTCGCGGACGTCGGCTACGACCTCGTCTTCTGCGACGGCGACCGCCTGGAACTGCTGGAGTACCTCGCCGAATCGTTGCGCCTGCTGCGCCCGGGCGGCCTGGTCGTCTTCGAGGGCGTCTTCGCCAACGGCCGCACCGTCGACTCCGGACCGCAGCCCACGGAGGTCATAAGGATCCGGGAGCTGCTGCGGGCGGTGCGCGAGAGCCAGGATCTGGTGCCGTCGCTGCTGCCGGTGGGCGACGGGCTGTTGTGCGCGGTCAAGCGCTGAGTACGCCCTGACTGACCGCGCCCTGGCTGATGTGGCCCGACTGGTGTGGCCTGAGCCTGCGGGCGGGCCTTGGGCCTTTCGAGCTAGGCGGTCTCGGGAAACCCCGGGAACCCTGACAAAACGATCGCTCCGGCATCCTCGCGGGTGCCGGAGCGATCGAAAGAGTAAGGGTCGCTTGCGCGTCAGCCGACGACCTTCTTGAGGGCGTCGCCGAGTGCGTCGGCCTCGTCAGGGGTCAGCTCGACGACGAGTCGACCTCCGCCTTCGAGCGGAACGCGCATGACGATGCCCCGCCCCTCCTTGGTCACCTCGAGCGGGCCATCACCCGTTCGCGGCTTCATGGCCGCCATGCTCGTTCCCCTTCCTGAAACCAGCTCATCGCCAAAGCCGACGGCCCATGGAGGGCAGCCGCGATCCAGCGTGGGACACGCGACACCGGCATCGAACACATTGCTTCCCAGCCATTATCCCGCATCTCAGGACCCGATGACCAACATCAGGTGGCATCGCTTGCGCAACGCGCGCGAGCAAAACCACTCAATTCGGCGATGTGACTGCGATACTGCGCGCCCGCACGGACTTCCACGCGCCGGAAACCCTCCCGAATTCTTTGACGCAGGTCACACGTCGGGTGTGGTCCGGGTACGGCGATCTCCGCCATGCTGTCCTCGTACATCGGACGTACTGACCAGTAGTACGCCCGAGCCGCGACACGGAGGGGATACGCCATGGCTGACACCGTGCTCTACGAGGTGAGCGACGGGCTCGCGACGATCACGCTGAACCGCCCCGAGGCGATGAACGCGCTGAACATCGCGGCCAAGGTCGCCCTCCGGGAGGCGGTCCAGTCCGCGACGACCGACGACGCCGTACGGGCCGTGCTGCTGACAGCCGCCGGTGAGCGGGCGTTCTGCGTGGGTCAGGACCTCAAGGAGCACATCGGACTGCTGCTCGAGGGCTCGGCGAAGGTCATGAGCACGGTCAAGGAGCACTACAACCCGATCGTGCGGGCGCTGACCGAGGCGCGTAAGCCGGTGGTCGCCGCCGTGAACGGGGTCGCGGCGGGAGCGGGCTTCGGGTTCGCGCTGGCCGCGGATTTCCGTGTCGTGGCCGACACGGCGTCCTTCAACACGTCGTTCGCGGGGGTCGCGCTCACCGCCGACTCCGGTGTCTCGTGGACCCTGCCGCGGGTGATCGGTCCCGGGCGGGCCGCCGACCTGCTGCTCTTCCCTCGCAGCATCACGGCCCAGGAGGCGTACGAGTTGGGTATCGCCAACCGGGTCGTTCCCGCGGACGCGCTGCGCGCCGAGGGCGAGAAGGTGGCTCGGGCGCTGGCCTCCGGGCCGACGGTCGCTTACGCGGCGATCAAGGAGGCCGTCGCTTACGGGTTCTCGCACTCGCTCTCCGAGACGTTGGACAAGGAGGACGAGTTGCAGACTCGGGCGGGGGCGTCGGAGGACCACGGGATCGCCGTGCGGGCCTTCGTCAACAAGGAGAAGCCGAAGTATTCGGGCCGCTGAGCACCATCGGGGACTGCGGGTCCGTTGTGGCTGGTCGCGCCCACGCGGCGGAGCCGCAGATCGATACGGCCCCGCGTCCCTCAGGTGAGTCTGCTCGCGCACGTCTCCAAGTGGTCGTTGACCAGCCCGCACGCCTGCATCAGCGCGTACGCCGTCGTCGGCCCCACGAAGCGCAGGCCGCGTTTCTTGAGGGCCTTCGACAGGGCCGTCGACTCGTCCGTCACCGCCGGGACGTCCGCCAGGGTCTTGGGGGTCGGGCGGGTCGTCGGGTCGGGGGCGTGGGACCAGATCAGGGTGTCCAGGTCGCCGGAGGGCCAGTCGGCCAGGACGCGTGCGTTGGCGAGGGTGGCGTCGACCTTGGCGCGGTTGCGGATGATGCCCGGGTCGGCGAGGAGGCGCTCGCGGTCCTCGTCGGTGAAGACGGCGACCGAGGCGATCTTGAAGTCGGCGAAGGCCGTGCGGAAGGTGGCGCGGCGGCGCAGGATCGTGATCCAGGACAGGCCGGACTGGAAGGCCTCCAGGCTGAGGCGTTCGAACAGCGCGTCGTCGCCGTGGACCGGGCGGCCCCACTCCTCGTCGTGGTACGTCACGTAGTCCGGCGTGGACAGCGCCCAGGGGCAGCGCAGCGCGCCGTCCTCGCCCGCGATGGCCGTGCCGTCGCTCACTGCTGGTCCTCCGGGTCGGGCTTCTCGAAGGAGACCTGGGAACCCGTCGGGGTCAGCGCGCCGGCGAGGGCGGACTCCAGGTCGGCGATGCGGGCGTCGCGCTCGGCGAGTTCGGCGGCGACGCGGTTCAGGGCGTCGTCCACGTCCGCCATGCGGTAGCCGCGGGCGGCCAGCGGGAAGCGGAGGTCGTCGATGTCGGAGCGGTCGACGGGGCGGTCCGGGGGCAGCGGGTCGTGCAGCCTCTCGGGGGCGGCCTCAGGCAGCGGGCCGGTGCCCTCGCCGCCGCCCACCACGGCGAGGGTGACCGCGGCGACCACGACGGCGAGCGCGATGACCAGGAACAAGAACATAACCATCGGTGGGTCCCCACACTCGGTGCTCGGAGTGGATGTGTGTGGGTCCGATCGTGCCATGCGGGTCCGGCCGTTAGGGTCGCAGGCGGTGGATGTGCGGGACGTACTAGGAGAGGTCACAGGGCATGCTCAGGCTGGGCAGGCGGGAATTCGGCACGCACGAGCCGGTGATCATGGCCATCGTGAACCGGACCCCGGACTCCTTCTACGACCAGGGGGCGACCTTCCGTGACGAGCCGGCCCTCGCGCGCGTGGAGCAGGCGGTGTCGGAGGGTGCCGCCATCATCGACATCGGCGGGGTCAAGGCCGGGCCCGGCGAAGAGGTGACGGCGGAGGAAGAGGCGCGGCGGACCGTCGGTTTCGTCGCCGAGGTGCGGCGGCGCTTCCCGGACGTGGTCATCAGCGTGGACACCTGGCGGGCCGAGGTCGGGGAGGCGGTCTGCGAGGCGGGCGCGGATCTGCTGAACGACGCGTGGGGTGGCGTGGACCCGCGGCTGGCGGAGGTCGCGGCGCGGTACGGGGTGGGGCTGGTGTGCACGCACGCGGGGGGCGCGCAGCCGCGGACGCGTCCGCACCGGGTGACGTACGACGACGTCATGGCCGACATTCTGCGGGTGACCGTGGGTCTGGCGGAGCGGGCGGCGGGGCTGGGGGTGCCGAGGGAGTCGATCATGATCGATCCGGGGCACGACTTCGGGAAGAACACCCGGCACAGCCTGGAGGCGACCCGGCGGCTCGGGGAGATGGTGGAGACGGGGTGGCCGGTGCTGGTGTCCCTGTCCAACAAGGACTTCGTCGGGGAGACGCTGGACCGGCCGGTGAAGGAGCGGGTGGTGGGGACCCTGGCGACCACGGCCGTGTCGGCGTGGCTGGGGGCCCAGGTGTACCGGGTGCACGAGGTGGCGGAGACGCGGCAGGTGCTGGACATGGTCGCGTCGATCGCCGGGCACCGGCCTCCGGCGGTGGCCCGGCGCGGGCTGGCGTAGCGCGCGCCGTCGCTGGGGGCTGCCGCCCCCAGACCCCCGCTTCGGCCCTGAAAGGGCCTCGTCCTCAAACGCCGGACGGGCTGAAATGCACCGACCGGCGTTCGAAGCGCGCGTCAAGCCGGCCTAGCGGCCGGCCTCCTTGGACACCAGGGCCACCGCCTCCTCCACGTCGTCCGTGACGTGGAAGAGGAGGAGGTCCTTCTCGGCGGCCTTGCCCTGGGCGATCAGGGTGTTCTTGAGCCAGTCGATCAGGCCGCCCCAGTACTCCGTGCCGAAGAGGACGATCGGGAAGCGGGTGACCTTCTGGGTCTGGACGAGGGTGAGGGCCTCGAAGAGTTCGTCGAGGGTGCCGAGGCCGCCGGGCAGGACCACGAAGCCCTGCGCGTACTTGACGAACATCATCTTCCGTACGAAGAAGTAGCGGAAGTTCAGGCCGATGTCGACGTACTGGTTGAGACCCTGCTCGAAGGGGAGCTCGATGCCGAGGCCGACGGAGATGCCGCCCGCCTCGCACGCGCCCTTGTTGGCCGCCTCCATCGCGCCCGGGCCGCCGCCCGTGATCACGGCCCAGCCTGCGTCGACGAGGGCACTGCCCAGCCGTACGCCCGCCTCGTACTCCGGGGAGTCCACCTTGGTGCGGGCGGAGCCGAACACGCTGATCGCCGGGGGGAGTTCGGCGAGGGTGCCGAAGCCCTCGATGAACTCCGACTGGATGCGGAGCACGCGCCAGGGGTCGGTGTGGACCCAGTCCGACGGGCCGCCCGCGTCCAGCAGGCGCTGGTCGGTCGTGCTCGCCGTGACCTGGCTTCGCCTGCGGAGGACCGGTCCCAGGCGCTGTTCCTCCGGCGGCTGCTGCTTGCCCTCGGGGTTGCCGGTAGCCATGTGAGCTCCCTCCATTTGCGGTTGTTCGGTCTCAGCGTAGATCCACGCGGGTTACGGGCGGGGGACGTCGGCGTGTCCGCCACGAACCGCCGTCAGCGCGAACGCGGTTCGTTCATGCCGTCAGCCACGCCCGCAGGCGTTCCTCGCCGGCCAGGATCTTGGCCGTCTCCACGCGTTCGTCCCGCTTGTGCGCCAAGTGCGGGTTGCCGGGTCCGTAGTTGACGGCGGGGACGCCCAGGGAGGAGAAGCGGCTGACGTCCGTCCAGCCGTACTTGGGCATCGGGGTGCCGCCGACCGCCTCGATGAAGGCCGCCGCGGCCGGGTGCGAGAGGCCCGGGAGGGCGGCGGGGCTGTGGTCGTCGATCACGAACTCCGACACCCCGCAGTCGGCGAAGACCTCGCGGACGTGCGCGACGGCCTCCTCCTCGCTGCGGTCCGGCGCGTAGCGGAAGTTGACGGTGACGACGCACTCGTCGGGGATGACGTTGCCGGCCACGCCGCTGGTGATGCCGACCGCGTTGAGGCCCTCGCGGTACTCCAGGCCGTCGATGACCGGGTAGCGCGGCTGGTACGCGTCGAGGGCGGCGAGGATCGGGGCCGCGGTGTGGATCGCGTTGGAGCCCAGCCAACTGCGAGCCGAGTGGGACCGCTCGCCCTTCGTCTTCAGCAGCACCCGCAGGGTGCCCTGGCAGCCGCCCTCCACCTGGCCGTCGGAGGGTTCGAGGAGCACCGCGAAGTCGCCGGCCAGCCACTCCGGACGGGCCTCGGCCACGTGCTTGAGGCCGTTGAGGTCGGCGGCGACCTCCTCGTTGTCGTAGAAGACGAAGGTCAGGTCGCGGTTGGGGGCCGGGACCGTCGCCGCGATGCGCAGTTGGACCGCGACGCCCGCCTTCATGTCGCAGGTGCCGCAGCCCCACAGGACCCCGTCCTCGTCCAGCCGCGAGGGGACGTTGTCGGCGATCGGGACCGTGTCGATGTGCCCGGCGAGGACCACGCGCTCGGCGCGGCCCAGGTTCGTGCGGGCGATCACGTTGTTGCCGAGGCGGTCCACCGTCAGGTGGGGCAGCGCGCGCAGGGCGGTCTCGATCGCGTCCGCGAGGGGCTTCTCGGTGCCGCTCTCGGAGGGGAAGTCGACGAGCCGCGCGGTGAGGATCGCGGCGTCCAGCGTGAGGTCAAGGGGGGTGTCGGCCATGCCGTCGACCCTAACGCGCCAGTCGTCCGCACCGCTCTTCCCCATCTGTTCACACACACCTCACACACCCCTCCTACTCCTCAGTAATCTCCAGTACCTTGGACGCGTGCCAGAGCCGTCACCTTCTCCCAAGCGCCGCGGCCGTCTGCTCCGTTTCGGGGCGGCCTGCGTGGTCCTGTCCGCCGTCGCGGGCTATGTCGTGGTGCAGTACGTCACCGGCGGCACGGGGGATCCTGGCTGCAGAGTCGTTTCGGGCGGCGCGGACGGGGCGACGTACGAGTTCACGCCGGAGCAGGCGGTGAACGCGGCCACGATCGCCGCCGTCGGCACCGACCGGGCGATGCCCGAGCGGGCCGTGGCCATCGCGCTGGCGACCGCCCTCCAGGAGTCGGGGCTGCGCAACCTCACCCACGGCGACAGGGATTCGCTCGGCCTGTTCCAGCAGCGGCCCTCGCAGGGCTGGGGCACCGAACAGCAGGTCACCGACCCGGCGTACGCGGCGAGCATCTTCTACAAGCATCTCGCCAAGGTGCGCGACTACACCGAACTCCCGCTGACCGTCGCCGCGCAGCGCGTGCAGCGCAGCGGCTACCCGGAGGCGTACGCCAAGCATGAGCCGGACGCCGTGGTGCTGGCCGCCGCACTGACCGGAACGTCGGCGGCCTCGCTGACCTGCGACGGCCGCGCGCGCGCCGTGACGGCCACCGGCCCGGACGCGGTGCGGGCGGCGCTGGCCCGGGACTTCGGGCGCGACGCGCTCCAGGAGGCGGACACCGAGTCCGGCGCCGACGCCGAGAAGACGTCGGCGACCGGCACCGAGGCTCCCATGACCGAGGCTCCCGCGACCGAGACGAACGGGCGGATCGTAACGCTGCCCGTGTCGGAGGACACCATCGCCGGTGGGCGCAGTGTCGGCGAGTGCGGGTGGCAACTGGCCCACTGGGCGGTGGCCAACGCCTCGGCGCTGCGCATCGAGCGTGTCTCGTACGCGGGCCGGGAGTGGGTCGCCGGGAACACCGACAGCCAGTGGCGGTCGACCGGTTCGACCAGCACGGAGGCGGCCGGGACGTCGGGGGCGGGCGGCGGCACCGGCAGCGTGCGGATCGTCACCGCGCCGTAGACCGTCGGATCGGCACCGCGCAGGAGTACGGGGCGTCACTCGGGCGGGTCATGTGCGGGGCGTTCGGACGGCCGGGTGCTCAGGTTTTCGCGCCTTCACCCTCGTGTCCGGCGGATCCCTTGGGAGCAAAGGGCTTCGAGGGTTTGACGGACTTTCACATCGGGCGGTTTTTGCCCGTTTTTATCCGCAGCCGATAATGCGACGCATTGCGAACTCTTTACGTTGGGCGTCCGCAACCTTCATGGCCTTCGAGCGGTAGTCACGGCGTCTTTGTTCTCTCCCGTCGAAGGAGCATCATGTCCCTCCCCCTGACCCGCCGGATCGCCCGTGCCGCGCTGCTCGTCGCTGCAGGAGCGGCCGCCGGGGTCGGTGCGGCCGGCTCCGCCACCGCGGCCCCCAGCCTTCCCGCCACCCCGAACCTCGGCGGACTGACCGCCCTGGACACGGCGAGCGTCGGCAACACGGTCGAAGGCGCGACGCAGCACGTCACCGGGCTCGCGGGTGAGACCGGCGGCAAGACGGTCGAGCAGGCGGTGCCGACCGCGGGCAAGGCCGGCGGCAAGGCCGTGAAGACGGCGACGCCGGTGGCGCAGAAGGCGGCCGGCGACGTGGCGGGCTCCGCCGGGGGCCTCCTCGGGGACACCGCGTCGACCGCCACGAAGGGTGGGCTGCCGACGGACTCGCTCACCAAGGGTGGGCTGCCCGGCGCGGACACCCTGCCGGTGAAGAGCCTGCCGCTCGGCTAGCGCGCCCGGCACGAGCCGGTGAGGGAGACGGGGTCCGGGGCGTTGTCCTGGGCCCCGTCTCTTTGCGTACTGTCGCCGAGGTCGGCAGGGGCCGGGGGTGTTTCCACGGTCCCCCGGCGCTGTCGGCTGCGCCCACCCTCCCCCACTCTCGGCTTCGCTCGAGCGGGGGGACCCCCATCGCCCTGCGGAACGATTGCCCACAGCGGAAGCGCTACATCAGCCGTTCCACGGCCGCCCTCACGCGGTCGTCCGTCGCCGTCAGGGCTACGCGTACGAAGCTCTCGCCGGCCGTGCCGTAGAAGTCGCCGGGGGCCACGAGGATGCCCCGGTCGGCGAGGTGGGCGACCGTGGTCCAGCAGGACTCGTCCCTGGTGGCCCAGAGGTAGAGGCTGGCCTCGCTGTGCTCGATGCGGAAGCCGTGGGACACGAGGGCCTCGCGCAGGAGGGTGCGGCGGGCCGCGTACCGCTCGCGCTGTTCGCGGACGTGGGTGTCGTCGCCGAGGGCCGCCACGACCGCCGCCTGCGTGGGCGCCGACGTCATCATGCCGCCGTGCTTGCGGATCTCCAGGAGGGGGCCGAGGACCGCCGGGTCGCCCGCCAGGAAGGCCGCCCGGTAGCCGGCCAGGTTCGAGCGCTTGGAGAGCGAGTGGACCGAGACGATGCCCTCGTACGAGCCGCCGTTGACGTCCGGGTGGAGGACCGAGACCGGGTCGGCCTCCCAGCCCAGTTCGAGGTAGCACTCGTCGGAGAACAGCAGGATGCCGTGCTCCCGGGCCCAGGCCACGATCCGGGTGAGTTCCTGCTTCGAGAGGACCCGTCCCGTCGGGTTGGACGGCGAGTTCAGCCAGAGGAGCTTCAGGCCGGCCGGGTCCAGGGTCGTCGGGTCGTCGTAGACCTCGTACTCCGCGCGGGCCAGACGCGCGCCCACCTCGTACGTCGGGTAGGCCAGACGCGGATGGGCGACGCGGTCGCCGGGGCCGAGGCCCAGCTGGGTCGGGAGCCAGGCCACGAGTTCCTTGGAGCCGACGATCGGCAGGACGTGGCGGTGGGTGACCTCACGGGCGCCGAGCCGGCGCTCCAGCCAGCCGGTGATCGCGTCACGCAGGGCCGGGGTGCCCCAGACCGTGGGGTAGCCCGGCGAGTCCGCCGCGTCGATCAGCGCCTTCTGGATCAGGTCGGGCACCGGGTCGACCGGGGTGCCGACGGAGAGGTCGACGATGCCGTCCGGGTGCGCTGCGGCCGTCTTCTTGTACGGCTCCAGCTTGTCCCAGGGGAAAGTGGGAAGGCGGTCGGAGACTGCGGAGGACACGGTGGTTGCTCGCTCTCTGAACGGGTACGGCAAACGCCCCGGCCCCAAGCGGGACCGAGGCGGCACGAATACTGTGCGAGTACTGTGCGAGCCGCTGACGCGGGTTACTCGGCCGCGGCCTGGGGCGGCAGCGCGGCGACGAAGGGGTGGTCGCGCTCGATCAGACCCAGCTTGCTGGCGCCGCCGGGCGAGCCGAGCTCGTCGAAGAACTCGACGTTCGCCTTGTAGTAGTCCTTCCACTCCTCGGGAGTGTCGTCCTCGTAGAAGATGGCCTCGACCGGGCAGACCGGTTCACAGGCACCGCAGTCGACGCATTCGTCCGGGTGGATGTACAAGGACCGCTGGCCCTCGTAGATGCAGTCGACCGGGCACTCTTCGATGCACGCCTTGTCCTTCAAGTCGACACAAGGCTGCGCGATGACGTAGGTCACGCTGTCGTTCCTCCTCGGTAGGGCGCTGGCGGGCCTCCTCAGGCTCCGCCGCCTGGCGCGCGGGAGCGCGGCGTCGTCGATGCCCACCCCTAGTATCTCCGTTCTTGGGCATGATCCGAACAGGAGGGGTGAACTGACCAGTGGGAATCTCGCACGCCGGACGCCTGGAGGTCCGCATCGCCGCTTCTGACGTGGGAAAACGTGTCTCCGTGCGATGTTTGACCGGACCTGGCGTCACCGGGGGGAAATTCACCGACACGGTGGGTGTTCTCACATCATGGGACGACGGTGTGCTCGTGATCACACGGAAGAGCGGGGAGAGCGTCCGCGTTGACGAATCCTCGCTGGTGGCGGGCAAGGTCGTACCGGCCGCGCCGGCCCGGCGGCGGGGTCCGGCAGCCTCGTACGAGGAGCTCGCCCGGGTCGCCGCGCGGGCGTGGCGTCCCGTGGAGAGCGAGCGGCTCGGCGCGTGGGAACTGCGGGCCGCCGCCGGGTTCACGCGGCGCGCCAACTCGGTGCTGCCGCTCGGCGACCCCGGCATCCCGCTCGACTCGGCCCTGGACGTCGTACGGCGCTGGTACGGCGAGCGCGGGCTGCCCGCCTACGTCCAGACGGCGACGGGGGCCGAGGGCACCGAGGAGCTGCTGTGCGCGGAGCTGGAGCGGCGGGGGTGGGTGCGTGAGGTGACGGCGGAGCTGTGGGTCGGGGCGCTGGCGCCGGTCGCGGACCGGGAGCCTGGAGAGGCTGGGGGTGTGGTGCTGGCTCGGGAGGCCGATGAGGCGTGGTTGGCGCGGTATCAGCGCAAGGGGGTGGGCGAGGTGGCTCTGAAGGTGCTGGGGAGCGGGCCTTCGGTGTGGTTCGCGTCCGTGGCGGGGGTGTCCGGGGGTGCTCCGGCGGCCATCGGGCGGTGTGTCGTGGACGGGCGGTGGGCCGGGTTCGCCGCCGTCGAGGTCGATCCGGCGCAGCGGCGCAAGGGGCTCGCTACGACCGTCATGACCGCGTTGGCGCGGCGGGCGCTGGCGGAGGGGGCGTCGGCGGGCTGGCTTCAGGTGGAGGACGACAACGCGGGGGCGCGCGCGATGTACGCGGGGCTGGGCTTCGGTGCGCATCACTCTTACCACCACTATCGCCAACCCGGTCGGGAGACCTCGTGAGCGGGTTCGGGGGTGGCCTCGGGGGCGGGTTCGGGAGTGACTTCGGCGGTGGCTTCGGGGCCGGTGAGGTGCGGCGGCGGTTCGCCGAGGAGGCTCGGGCCGAGCGGCCCGATCTGGCTCTGCTGTGCCTGCTGATCGGCGCGGCGGCGGACCCCGATCTGGACGACGCCGGTCTGGACGCCGCCCAGATCGAGCTGGACCGGCTGGCGGGGCTGCTGCCGTACCGGCCCGGTGGGCCGCGGGCCTGGGCGGTGGCGCTGCGGGAGCTGCTCGGCGAGGAGGGGTACGGGTTTCACGGTGCGGCCGCGGACTACGACCGGCTGGAGTCGTCGCTGCTGCATCACGTGCTGGTACGGCGGCGGGGGTTGCCGATCCTGCTGTCGGTGGTGTGGGTCGAGGTGGCTCGGCGGGCCGGTGCGCCGGTGTACGGGGTCGCGTTGCCGGGGCACTTCGTGGTGGGGTTCGGGCCGCCCGAGGATCTTGAACGGCAGGTGCTCGTCGATCCCTTCGACGGGGGACGGATTCTGACGGGCGGAGACGCGGAGACGCTGGTCGCCGGGGCTACGGGGGCGCCGTTGGAGCCGTCGATGCTGACCGCGGCCGAGCCGTTGGATGTGGTGACGCGGATCCTGAACAACATCCGGTCGTGGGCGGAGGCTCGGCCGGAGCGGTCGGATGTCGCTCTGTGGGCTGTGGAGTTGGCGTTGGCCGTGCCTTCGCATCCGGCTCGGTTGCGGTACGAGAAGGGGCAGTTGTTGGTGCGGCGGGGGGATTTTCTGGGTGGGGCTGCGGAGATGGAGGAGTATGCGGGGTTGGTGGAGGTGGTGGACGAGGGGATCGCGGAGCGGGTGCGGAAGGAGGCGTTCGCTGCGCGGGCCATGTTGAACTGACCTGCGCGCGTCTGAGCGCCGTGGGGGGTCTGGGCGTCGTTTGCGGGTGCGGGTCCGTCGTGGCCGGTCGCGCCCACGCGGCGGAGCCGCAAATCGATACAGCCCCGCGCCCCTGGGTGGGCTGCCCTCAGCCGTGATGACAACGCGGCCCGCAACTCGCGCCTCACAGCCAGCCCTTCTCCCTCGCTATCCGGACCGCCTCTGCCCTGTTGCGTACCGCCAGTTTTTGGATGGCTGTCGACAGGTAGTTGCGGATCGTGCCCTGGGAGAGGTGCAGGGCTGTTGCCAGTTCGGCGTTGGTCGAGCCGTCGGCCGCTGCTCGCAGGATCTCGCGTTCGCGGTCGGTCAGGGGGTTGGCGCCGCCTGCCAGGGCCGCTGCCGCGAGGGTGGGGTCGATGACCCGTTCGCCGGCCAGGACCTTACGGACGGCTTCCGCGAGTTGGGAGGCGGGGGCGTCCTTGACGAGGAAGGCGTCGGCGCCGGCCTCCATGGCGCTGCGCAGGTAGCCGGGGCGGCCGAAGGTCGTGATGACGACCAGCTTCAACTGCGGGAGTTCCTTGTGGAGTTGGGCTGCGGCCTCGATGCCCGTCGCGCCCGGCATCTCGATGTCGAGGAGGGCCACGTCGACGTCGTGGGCGCGGGCGGCCGCGAGGACCTCGTCGCCGCGCGCCACCTGGGCGACGACCTCGATGTCGTCCTCCAGGCCGAGCAGGGCCGCCAGGGCCTCGCGGACCATCGACTGGTCCTCGGCCAGAAGGACCTTGATCGTGCCACCACTCATGAGCGGGATCCTACGTCCGCCACCGGGCCGACCGGGACGCGGGCCGTCAGGCGGAAGCCGCGCTTGACCCGGCCCGCCTCCAGGGTGCCGCCCGCCTTCTCCAGGCGTTCCGTCAGGCCCGTGAGGCCGTTGCCGGGGCCTTTGCCGGTGCCGCCGGAGCCGTCGTCCTCGACGGAGAGTTCGAGGGCGGGGCCGTCGAGGGTCTGGCGGCGTACGAGGTCCACCGTGCAGCGGGCGGCGCCGCTGTGGCGTACGACGTTGGTGATCGCCTCGCGCAGGGCCCAGGCGAGGGCGGACTCGGTGCCCTCGGGGACGCCGTCCAGGTCCGGTTCGGCGGGGATCCGGGCGACGATGCCGGCCGCCGTCAACGCGACCTGCGCGCCCGCGAGTTCGGCGGCCAGGCGGGGACGGCGGTAGCCGGTGACGGCCTCGCGGACGTCCACCAGGGCCTGGCGGCTGACCTGTTCGATGTCGGCGACCTGCTGGGCCGCCTTGTCGGGGTGGTCGGGGAGCATCCTGCCCGCCAGCTCGCTCTTCAGGGTGATGAGGGAGAGGGAGTGGCCGAGGAGGTCGTGCAGGTCTCTGGCCAGGCGCAGCCGCTCCTCGTTGGCGGCGAGTTGGGCGACCGTGGCCCGCGCCTTGCGCAACTCCACCGTCGTACGGACGAGTTGGCTCACGCCCGTCATCGCGAAGCCGATCAGCAGGACCAGGATGAGGAGGTTGAGCGCCTCGTCCTCGTCGGTGCGCAGGCCGACGAGGAGCAGCATCACGCCTGTGGCCGGGATCGTCCAGAACGCCCACCGCAGCGGGAGCACCATCCCGCAGGCCACGGAGACGTAGCAGTACAGGCCGAGCCAGTCGGAGCCGAGGGCGAGGCCGAGGACGGTGGCGAGCACCGCCATCGAGCCGATGAGAGCGCCGACGAGCCTTGAGGGGTAGGGCCGCTCCCCCATGTCGCGGAAGAGCAGCGAGAGGTAGAGCGCGACGAACACCGCCAGGCCCAGCCAGCCGGCGATCGTGCCGCCGGTGGTGTGGTCTCCGGAGATCAGGTCGTGGACCGGCGAGCTGAGAAAGACCAGCCAGACGCCGATCCACAGCGCTTTGCGCCGCCACAGCTCGCGCCGGTTGCGGGGCGCCTGGCCCAGCGGGATCAGGGGTTCCCGCCGGGCCTCCTCACACAGGTGGTCGTCCGTCATGGCGCTCACGCCTTCAGCGTGTCCTTCCGGTACAGCCAGGCCGCGCCGCCCGTGAACAGGGCGAAGAAGACGGCCAGGATGACGATGTCCTTGGCGTGCGGGGCCTGGCTCTGCTCGATCGACTGCCCCAGCGCAGCGTACGCGTGCGTCGGCACCCACTTGGCTATGTCCTGAAGCCAGGTCGGGAAGGTCGTCGTGGGCATCCACAGGCCGCCGAGGATCGACAGGCCGAAGTAGGTGATCATCGTGATCGGGCGGACCGCGTCGCCGTTCGCCATGTATCCGATCGCCACGCCCAGGGCGGCGAAGACGAGGCTGCCGGCCCAGATCGCGCCGGTCAGCGCGAGCCACTGCCAGGCGTCCAGCCGCACGTCCTTCACGGCCGCGGCGACGGCGAAGACCACGACGATGGACGGCAGGCTGACCACGGCGGCGCTCGCGGTCTTCGCCAGGACGTAGCCGCGGCCGGGGAGCGTGGTCAGGCGCAGTTGCCGTACCCAGCCGCTCTGGCGTTCCTTGGCGATGCGCTCGCTGTTGCCCATCAGGACGGCCGTGAGGGCGCCGAAGGAGGCCATCGAGACCATCATGTAGGTCGGCAGGGTGAGGCCCGTGCCGTCAACCTTCGTCGTGCCGTCGGCGCTGCCCGCGATGAGCAGGAACAGGACCGACGGGTAGATCACCGAGAAGAACAGGAACTTGCGGTTGCGCAGGGCGCGGGTGAGCTCCAGCTTGATGAGGCCGTTCACTTCGACTTCGCCTCCTCGGCGGTGGTGAGGGCCACGAAGGCCTGCTCCAGGCCGAGCCCGGCGACCTCGAGGTTGTGCGGGTAGAGGCCGAGGCCGTACACGGCGTGGACGGTGGCGTCGGCGTCGGTGGACTGGATGCGGACGGTGCGGCCGGACACGTCGAGGGTGGTGAGGAACGGCAGGGCGCGCAGTGCGGCCTCGTCGATCCCGCCCTCCAGGTCGAAGGCGATCCTGCGGGCCCCGGCCTTCGCCTTGATCTCGGCGGCCGTGCCGTCGGCGAGCAGCCGGCCCCGGTGCAGGACGAGCACCCGGTCGGCGATGGCGTCGGCCTCTTCGAGGTAGTGGGTGGCGAACAGGACCGTGCGGCCCTGGTCGGCCTGCTCGCGCATGGTGGCCCAGAACGCCTGGCGGGTGGTGACGTCCATTCCGGTCGTGGGCTCGTCCAGGACGATGAGGTCGCTGTCGCCGGCGGTGGCGAGGGCGAAGCGGACGCGCTGGGCCTGGCCGCCGGAGAGCTTGTCGACCTTGCGGTCGGCTATCTGGGTGACCCCGGCGCGGGCCAGCACGTCGGCGGGGCGGTACGGCTTCGGGTGCAGGGCGCAGGCGAGCCGGACCAGTTCGGCGACCGTCACCTCGTCCATCAGGCCGCCGCTCTGGAGCATCGCGCCCACCCGCCCGGCGACGATCGCCTCGCGCGGGGTGGCGCCGAAGAGGCGGACGGCGCCGCTGTCGGCGTGCTTGAGGCCGAGCAGCAGGTCGAGGGTGGTGGACTTGCCGGCGCCGTTCGGGCCGAGCAGCGCCACGGTCTCGCCGGGGCGCAGCGCGAGCGTCAGGGCGTCCACGGCCCGTACGTCACCGAAGCTCTTGGTCACCTGGTCGAATCCGACCACCGGCGCTGTCGTCGTCGTCATGACAGCAATCGTCGCCCGGCAGCGCGGCGGGCGGCAGTGTCGGCCGTCCATGGTGCCGCATGACATATGTCATGCGGCACCGTGGACACTGCCTGCGGGTCAGCTCGGGTCGGTCTCGATGGTCGCGATCCGGTCCGTCGTGCTCTTCAGGGCCGGGCGCAGGGCGCCGATGACGTCCTGGACCGTGACGGCCGTCTTCTGGCCGGTGCCGCGGGTGATCAGCACGGTGTCGAAGGTGCCGCCGTACAGCACCTTCAGGGCGGGCTGGTCGTAGCTCTCGACGAGCTTGCCGTTGACCGCCTTGACCTGGAGGAACTTCCACAGGGAGTTCTTCGGGCTGAAGGCGATGCTGTGCAGGCCGTCCTTGGTCTGGAGCGTGACCTTGCCGGACATGGCCGGTTCGGCGAACTCCTTCATCATGCGGTCGACCTCGGCGTCGGACACCGTCGGCTGCCTGGTGGTCGTCGGCACGCTCACCGCCGTGGTCGTGCCGGTCTCCACCTGGTCGCGGTAGGCGTCCACCACGGCCGACTCGGCCTTCGCCGCGTCGATGCCCTTGCCCGCCTTGCCGTAGACGGCGACGGCCTTGCCCGACTCGAACTTGATCGTGCCGTCGGTGGCCGAGCCGGAGCCGCCCGCCGCGCTCTCCAGAGCGGCCTGGAGCTTCTCCTCGTCGACCGGCATCTCGGGCTCGACCTCGCGGTGCTGCCCGAACAGCGAGCCGATCACGGAGACCGGGTTGTAGTCGCTCTTGGCGGCGTCGTCGACCGTGGCCTGCATGTCGAACTGCAGGCCCGCCTGGTCCGGCTTGAGGGTGACGGTGCCGCCGCCGACGGACAGCTTCAGCGACTGGGCGACCCGCTTGGAGAAGGCGTCGTCGAGCGTCTTGACGGCGTCGTCACGGGTGCCGCCGCCGATCTCCACACCGAGGACGGTGGTGCCCTTGGGCACGTCGGAGTGGTTCATCAGCAGACCGGCGCCGTAGACGCCGACCCCCGCGACGACCACCAGGCCGCCCAGCAGGGGCAGCTTGCTGCGGCCCTTCTTCTTTTTCTGCTTCTTGGAGTTCCTGGAGTCGCCGCCCGCGGACGCGCTCTGCGTGCCCTTGTCCGGCCCCTTCGGCGGGGTGTGCGGCAGCGGCCCGTCGGTGTGCGTGGCGCCGCCGCCAGGCCCGCCGGAGGGCACGACGGGGATACCGCTGGTGAGGGTGTGCCCGGAGACGTTGTCGACGGGCCGCACGCCGTAGCCGCCCGCACCCGGCTCGGGGGCGTGCTTCTGCGGGGTGAGGATCGCGGTGTCGTCGCTGAGTCCGCCGCCGGGGAGACGTCCGGTGCCGGGGGCGGTGGAACGGGGGCCACCGGGAGCGGAGGGTGTGCCGGGCGCGCGGGTCGCGCCGGGGGCGCCCGCCGCGCCGATCGCGCCTGCCGTGCCGCGCGCGCTGCCGCCCATCGGGGGCACCATCGGGCCGTCGCCGGTGACCGGACCGCCGGTCGGTCCCGCCGGGCCGCCCTGCGGGCCGCCTCGGCCGCCGGGACCGCCGGGTCCCTCGGGACCGTTGAAGTCGTACGAGCCACCGGGCCCGGCCGGGAACCCGCCACCCTGACCGCCCTGACCGTTCTGGCTACCCTGCCCGCCCTGACCGTTCTGACCGTTGTCGGAGAAGTACGGCAGGTTGTCGCGGCGCGGCTCGGCCCCGCCACCGCCCTGACCCTGCTGCCCTTGGCCCTGCGCACGCCCCTGGCCCGGACGCGAGCCGTTGTTGTTGCCCAGGGGGCCGGCGGCGAGTGCCTCGGTGACGTCGAAGGAGCCCGTGCCGCCGCCGTGGCCCGGAGCCACGGGTCCGCCCGTGGCACCGCCCGGCATCCCCGAGCCGTTGGTGCCGCCGGAGCGGGCACGGCCCGGCACGCTCATGGAGCCGACCACGCCACCGGGACGCCCGGTGCCCGGCCGCGCGCCACCAGGCGCAGCAGCACCAGCACCAGCACCGGATCCGGTTGCGGATGCGGATGCGGATCCGGCGGCCGAACCGCCCGGCAGACCGGCCCCGTTGGTGGAGCCGCCGCCCTGACCGCCCTTGGCGGGCCCGGACTTGCGGGGAGCGAACCAGTCGCTCTTCTTCTCCTCGGCGCTGGGCCCCGGTTCGGCGGGCAGCTCGTACGAGCCGGTGTCGGACGACCCGGACCCGACGCCACCCGCCGGAGCCGCCGACTGCGCGTCGGCCCCGGTGTTGGTGTTGCCGTTGGCGCTGTCGTCGCCCGCGCTGTCGGTGCCGGCGACGGGTGTGCGCACGACGACCGGCGGAATGGGCCGCGATCCCGGGATGTTGATGCGGATCCGGGTCGTCAGCGTGGTCTCGGTCTTGCGTTCCTCCGGTCGCGCGGCCGAACGACCCGCGTCCGCGCCGCCGTCGGACACCACAGGGGTGCCGTACGGCGGCGTGCCCGAGGGATAGGCGGCTCCGCCGCGCCCGTTGGACCCGTTGGGCCCGGAGGACGGACTGTCAGTTTCACGACTCAAGGCAGGTTCTCCAGGTTGGCTCCGCCGCCCGCCACGACCTCACGGGCAGCTCGGCGGCGCGCACCACCATACTGGCCACTTCTGGCCCGTATCCCATGACCGCCGAGGAAACCCACACCGGACTCCCACTGGCCCGCCAGGGTGAAGTGGTACGTCACTTGCCAAGTCGGACGTCATCGCCGCCCGGTTGCCGCCCCAAACCGATCGTGGCACAGATCACAGCGAGCGCCATGCCACCGAGCAGGAAGAGGTACGAGCCGCCTCCCGCGCCGAACAGGAAGTCGCCCTCGGGACGGCCCGCGGTGCACAGGACGACCGAGATCATCCAGCCCGCGGCGGGCGCGACGGCCCCGGCGCGGCTGTCCAGGGCACGCGCCCCGCCGACGAACAGCCCGGCCGCGCCCACGAGCGCGAGGAGCAGTCCGCCCGGGAACCAGCCGGCCTGGACGAGCGCCCCGGCGAGACCGGCGACGGCCCCGAGCAGGAGCAGCCCCACACAGGCGGCGGCCCGTCCGGGCGGGGGCATCCGGAGCGGCTGGGCGAGCATCGACCCACGATCGGCCATCAGGCCACCTCCCCCGCCTCGGCGGCCTCGACGCCGACGCCCGCGAAGAGATCGGTCTCCCTCGACCTCGACCTCGACCGTGCCGGCTCCCCGCGTACGAGTTCGTAGTACTCGGTCGCGAAGACGGGCTGCGCGAGTTCGTTGGAGAGGGCGAAGTACCGCTCACCGGGGGCGACTTCGACCTGCGTGGCGTGGGCACGCATGGCGGCGGCCTTTGCGGAGGCATACGCACCGCCGCCGACGCCGATCTCCGCCGTGACGCGATCGTCGTCCACCACACCCGGTACGTCGGAGACGACGGCGCTCTTGGTGAAGGGCAGCCCCGGCAGCTCCTCCTGGAGCCGGGCGAAGGCGGCCTCGGTGACGGAGCGCGGGACGCGGTTGACGTACACCTTGGGGATGCGCCACCCGGCGCTCTCGGCCAGCTCCACCGCCCGCACGGCGACGCGGTGGGCCTGGATGTGGTCGGGGTGGCCGTAGCCGCCGTTGTCGTCGTACGTGACGAGGACCTGGGGGCGTACCTCGAGGATCACCTCGACGAGAGACGCGGCGGCTTCGTCGACGTCCGCCTGCCAGAAGCAGGCGGGGTCGTCGTTGTCGGCGAGGCCCATCATCCCGGAGTCGCCGTAACGGCCCTCACCGCCGAGCAGCCGGAAGTCGTCGACACCGACCTCGGCCATCGCGGCGGCCAGCTCGCGCAGCCGGTGCTTCCCGAGGGCGGCCCCGGACAGATGCCGCAGTTCCGGCGGGATCACCTCGCCGAGTTCCCCGAGGGTGCAGGTGACCAGCGTCACACGAACACCCTCGGCCGCATACCTGGCCATGGTCACGCCGTTGTTGATCGACTCGTCATCCGGGTGAGCGTGCACCAACAACAGACGCCGACCGGGCAATTCCTTCATGGGCCCACCCTACGAGGCGTGCTCGTCCCCGTCCCCGAAGACCTCTGCGGCGGATGCGACGGTGATGGCGCGGGCGAGCCAATGGCGGAGGAGATCGAGGTCGTAACAGCCGGTGATCCGCTCACGGACCTCCTCGGGCGCATCGATGCCGCGCGTCTCCAGGATGATCAGTACGGACTTTGCCCAGACCTCAGCACGGCCCTCCTCGCGGAGTTCCTCCGCGAGGTCTGACTTGTAGAAGGAAAGATCCACGCCTACTCGTCCGCGAAGATCTCTGCGGCTGACAGCGCAGTGGCCGCGCGGACGAGCCATGTATGGAGCAACCCCAGGTCTCGGCACTCCGCGATCCGCTCACGCACATCGGCAGGCACATCGATGCCGCGCTGCTCCAGGACGGTCAGTATCACCGTGCCGTAGGTGTTGACACTCCCCTCGGCGCGTCCTTCATCGCGGATCTCCTCCGCGAGGTCCGACTTGTAGAAGGAAAGATCCACGGCCACCAGATTCCTCCAGAGCTTGTTGGCCGAGCGTTTGCCCAGGCCTTGTGCGATGAGTTCGATGATGGGGTCGGCGACGACCTCGGGCTGGTCGCGCAGCGCGGTCGACAGGGCTTTCAGTATGTCACCAATGGCCGGATCGCCCGCGTGTGTGATGGCCGCGAGGGTGGCCAGGACAAGGTCCTCGCCGGCCTCGGCCGGGTCGGTGATCACCGGCATGTTGTGGGGGCCTGCCACGAGGGGCCTGATGGTGAGAGTGGGCAACTGGGGAGGCCCGCTGGCCACCGGCTGCTGGGCCCATGCGGCGGTGGCGTGGTCCTGGACGACGACCATGAGCGCCGTGGGCAGCCGGTACTTGCTCCAGAGATACGCGGTGTAATACGCCCAGCTCGCGGGCTTGGCGAGGTTCTTGTTGCCCTGGGCCTCGATGGCGAGAAGGAAGTCGCCGTGTTCCGCGCTGTCGAGGCGCAGGAGGGTGTCCACCCGCCGTTCGACGGGGCCGGTCTCGGTGAGGTCCGTGGGCAGGATCGTGACGCTGTCCGGGACGGGAATGTCGCATCCGAGGACCTTCGAGACGCGGCTGAAGAGCTTGGTGTCGTGCTGGAAGATGCGGTGCATCGCTTCGTGCGGCGAGCTGACCATGCGGTTCCTTGGTTCTCTATGGTGCGGCTCAGCGACGCGGCTCAGTGGTGCGTGGACCGCTGTCGGCAATCGCCGCATCTGTCTGATCCCGTGGATTTGAAGGCTCGGTCGCAGCCGTCGCAGTTTTCGAGTCGGGGGCGGGGCTCCTGGGGTGGGGCGGGGGCTCGGTACGGCGGGAGGGGTGGGAGCTTGTCGGCCAGGCGGTGGGCCAGGAGGGCTGCGGGGCGGCGCAGGGGGTCCTCGGGGAGGTCGGCGGTGAGGGCGTGGCGTACGGCCGTGGGGGTGACCTCGCGCTCCAGCCAGGCGGCGACTCCCGGCGCGAGATGGTCGGCGTCCGTGGCGGAGAGGAGGAGGCGGGGGTCGTCGCGGCGGAGGGTGGCCAGGAGGTCCACGGCCGTCTGGAGGAGGGCGGGGGCCGGGTACGCGGGCTGTGGGACCGGCGGGAGCTTCTTGCGGGGTGGGGCGGGACGTCGTACGGGCGGCCTGACGGGCTCGGGCGCGCTGCCTCGCCCGCCGGGCTGGTTGCAGGAGACCGTGCGGGTGACGATGCGGCCGTCGGGGACGCGGGAGCGTTCGCGGCGCAGGTAGCCGTGGGTTTCCAGTTCGCGTAGCGCGGCGGCGATGCGGGTCGCGCCCTCGGGGAAGCGGGCGGTGAGCGACTTGATGTCGACGCGGACGCCCGCCGGGAGCGACTGGAGGTGCACGGCCAGGCCGATCGCCAGGAGGGTGAGCTCCTTGTGCTGGGCGAGGTGGTTGCCGATCACCGTGAAGCGGGTGGTGTGACGGGTGTTGTCGTGGGTGAGTCCGCCCGCGTGGGGGTGGTTTTTGCGCGGGGTACGGGACTCGGCGCACGGCGGCGCGCTAGGGTTTTCGGTATCCATCGGGAAGCCCTTACTTCCTCGGTGGTCAGGCCCTCGCATTGGGATTGCAGTCCCGGCGAGGGCCGTCGCATGTCTGCGGTGGTGTCGTGGCGAGCGTAAGGCAGACAACCCGTCCCGAATCCAGCCGAGTTGGCATATTCACTCGCGGGAGTGAGTTTGCGCCGCGGGCGGGAGGGGTGGGGCTTGGTGGGGTTCTTTCACCGTCGTGGTCCTTGGGAAAAGAGCGCCCCTCGCACCGGCACACGAGGTATCGGGTTCCGGTGGGAGAACGACCTCGGCCCAGACCGTCTTGCGCGGACGCATCTCCGGTGCCCAGCCCCACCGGTCGGCGAGCGCCTCGACGAGGAGCAGTCCGCGCCCTGACTCGGAATCGGCTTCCGGGGGCGTTCGGCGGGGGCGGGGCGGCCGGTCCCCCGACGTGTCCGTCACCTCGATGCGCAACGTGTTCGCGATGACGTAGAGCGACAGCCGGAAGTCCCGGCCGGGGACGCGTCCGTGGGTCGCCGCGTTCGTCGCGAGCTCGGCGACGATCTGACGGGCGGGGTCCAAGGGCAGCTCCCAGGAGCGCAGTTGTTCCACCGCCAGCAGTCGCGCGAGGCGGGCTCCGCGCGGCGTGGGCGACAGGCGCACGCTGAAGTTGCGGAAGTGGTGGGCAGGTTGGGGCTCGGAAGAGACGGTTTGCTCAATCACGTCACTCAGAGTGGCCGCTCGCGCTTACCGTGAACAGTGACGTCACCGTTGCGTACGGTGACTGTCCGGACGTTGTCCGGTCGTGTCGGCGCTGTCGGTTCGAGTGGCGGAGGGGTGCGAAGTGACTCAGGTGAACGGCAAAGAGGTTCAGCTCAAGGAGGAGGCGGACGAGCCCGGTTGGGAGGTGGACCCCAACGACCACTGGGGCATCGCCGTCCTGGAGATGGTCGGACGGCAACTGAAACTGCGGCGCGAGGTCAAGGGGATGCGCGCCGCCGACTTCGCGGCGGCGGTCGGGTACGGCGAGGACCTCGTCTACAAGATCGAGGGCGGCAAGCGGATCCCCCGCCTTGAGTATCTGGACAAGGCCGACGAGGTACTGGACGCCGGTGGGCTGATCTCGGCGATGTGGGACGACGTGAAGAAGGTCACCTACCCGAAGAAGGTGCGGGATCTGGCGGACAGGGAGGCGAAGGCCGTCGAGATCGGCGTGTACGTGTGCAGCAGCATCCCCGGCCTGTTGCAGACCCCCGAGCATGCCCGCGCCCTGCTGGAATCGTGGCAGCCCGCCTACACGCCGGAGGATGTGGAGCGGCTGGTGGCGGCTCGCATGGCGCGTCGCTCCGTCTTCGAGCGGTCACCTGCACCCGCCCTGGGCTTCGTCCTGGAAGAGGCGACACTCCGCCGCAAGGTCGGAGGCACAATGGTGAGGCGAAAGCAGTTCGAACGCCTGCTGGAGGTGGGGCGATTGAACAACGTGACGCTTCAGGTGATGCCGCTGGACAGCGGGGCTCACCCCGGCCTGAGCGGCAGGATCGAGCTGCTGAAGTTCGAGGACGGGACAGCTGTAGGGCGTTCCGATGGGGCGTTCAACGGCCGTCCGACGTCCGATCTGAGGCAGCTCCGCATCCTTGAGCTGCGGTATGGCACCATCCGGGCGCAGGCTCTCCGGCCGGGGGAGTCGCTGAGCCTCATCGAGAAACTGCTGGGAGACACATGATCCGCAAGCCCTCCGCCGGAACCACCGCCGAACTGGCGTGGTTCAAGAGCAGCTACAGCAGCGGCCCCGACGGCGAAACCTGTGTCGAAGTCGCCCTCGACTGGTTCAAGAGCAGCTACAGCGACGGGCCCGACGGCGAGTCGTGCGTCGAGATCGCCGCCACCCCCACCACCATCCACGTCCGTGACTCCAAGCACGCCGACGACAGCCCCCGCCTCGCGCTGTCGCCCGAGGCGTGGACCGTGTTCGTGCCGTCCGTCTAGAACTTGATGCTGCCGATCATGCTGGCGACGCTTGTCGTCAGGTCGCTGATCGTCGGTGCGATCGTCGAAGAGGCCAGGTAGAAACCGAGCAGCATGCAGACAACCGCGTGACCGCCCTTCAGTCCCGACTTCTTGATCAACAAGAAGACGACGATCGCCAGCAGCACCACCGCTGAAATCGAGAGCGCCACGGCGGCTCACCTCCAAGAACCCGGGAACGTGGGGGCAAAAGCAGAACAAGGGAACTTGTAAATCCATACATCAGCCAGCAGGTTCATACCCACACAGCGCTAGTGATCATAACTATGTGTGGGTGCGCATCTCGCGGCGCACAGCCGCACAAGGGGGTCGCATGGCCAATATGGTCGGGCCATGACGACCGACTCCGACTCCTTCCCCCGCCGGCACGCCCGCACCCAGCGTTTCACCCTCGGCGCGCCGCGTTCGTTCGCCGTCGCACCCGACGGCTCCCGGGTCGTGTTCCTGCGCTCCGGATCCGGTACGGAACGGGCGAACTCCCTCTGGGTGCTCGATCCGGCGGACGGCACGGAACGCCTCGCCGCCGACCCGGGCACCCTCCTCGGCGGAGCTTCCGAGGACCTCTCAGCCGAGGAGAAGGCGCGTCGCGAGCGCAGCCGTGAGGGGGGTGCGGGGATCGTCGGATACGCCACCGACGAGGCCGTCGAACTGGCGGCTTTCGCCTTGTCAGGGCGGCTTTTCACGGCCGAGCTGCGGGCGGGCACGACCACCGGGATCGCCGTTCCCGGGCCGGTGATCGACCCCCGGCCGTCGCCCGACGGACGGCTCGTCGCGTACGTCGCCGGGGGCGCTCTGCGGGTGGTGGGCTCTGGGGGTACGGACGACCGCGCGGTGGCGGAACCGGAATCGGACAAAGTTTCGTATGGCCTGGCGGAGTTCATCGCGGCCGAGGAGATGCACCGGCTGCGGGGCTTCTGGTGGGCTCCGGAGTCGGACCGGCTGCTGGTCAGCCGCGTGGACGACACGCCGGTGGAGCGGTGGTGGCTCTCCGATCCGGCCCACCCGAAACGTGACCCACAACACGTGCCCTATCCAGCTGCTGGGACACCCAACGCTGACGTACGCCTGTTCGTGTTCGGGCTCGACGGGGTGCGCACGGAGGTCGTCTGGGACCGGGCGCGGTACCCGTATCTGGCACGAGTGCACTGGTCAGGGGCGGGTGCACCGCTGTTGCTCGTACAAGCGCGCGATCAGCGCAGCCAGCTTTTCCTGGCCGTGGACACCGCCTCCGGGGCGACCCGGATGGTGCACGCCGACGAAGATCCGATTTGGCTTGAACTTTTCCCCGGAGTGCCCTGCTGGAGCCCCTCCGGGCAGTTGGTCCGGATCGCCGACGAGGGCGGCGCGCGGGTCCTCACCGTCGGCGAACGTCCGCTGACCGGGGCCCAGTTGCACGTCCGGGCGGTGCTGGACGTCACCGCCGACGACGTGCTCGTCTCCGCCTCGGCCGGGGAGGATGCCGCCACAGCGGAGATCGGCGAGGTGCACGTCTACCGGGTCAACGAACTCGGCATGGAGCGCCTCTCGCAGGAGCCCGGCGTGCACTCGGCGGTGCGCGCGGGGAAGGTGACCGTCCTCGTGTCGGCGACGCCGGACCGGCCGGGGAGCGTGGCGCGGGTGCTGCGGGACGGAAAGCCGGCGGACGGGAAGTCGGCGAGCGGGAAGTCGAGGGACGGGAAGCCTGCGAGCGGCAAGCCTGCGGTGACTGTCCCGTCGTATGCGGAGGATCCCGGTCTGTCCCCGCGCGTGACGCTGACACAGGGGGGCGCACGGCGGATCCCGTGCGCCGTGCTTATGCCGTCGGACTACGACACGGCCTACGACGGGAGCACTCCGCTCCCCGTCCTCATGGACCCCTACGGCGGTCCGCACGGGCAGCGGGTGGTGGCCGCGCACAACGCCCACCTGACCTCGCAGTGGTTCGCCGACCAGGGGTTCGCGGTGGTCGTCGCCGACGGGCGGGGCACGCCGGGTCGCTCCCCCGCCTGGGAGAAGGCGATCAAGGACGACGTGGCCGCGATCGCCCTGGAGGACCAGGTGGACGCCCTGCACGCGCTCGCCGAACGCTTCCCGCTCGATCTGACCCGGGTGGCCATCCGTGGCTGGTCCTTCGGCGGCTACCTGGCGGGGCTCGCGGCACTGCGCCGCCCGGACGTCTTCCACGCGGCGATCGTCGGGGCCCCGGTCACCGACCTGCGCCTGTACGACACCCACTACGAGGAGCGCTACCTCGGCCACCCCGGGGAACGGCCCGAGGTGTACCGGCGCAACTCGCTGATCGACGACGCGGGCCTGGTGGACGCGGCCGAGCCGGCCCGCCCGATGATGATCATCCACGGGCTGGCGGACGACAACGTGGTGGTCGCCCACTCCCTGCGGCTGTCCTCGGCACTGCTGGCGGCGGGCCGCCCGCACGAGGTGCTGCCCCTGTCGGGCGTCACGCACATGACCCCGCAGGAACAGGTCGCGGAGAACCTGCTGCACCTCCAGTTGGACTTCCTCCGCCGCTCCCTGGGCCTCGCCCGGACACAGCAGGAGGCGACACAGCAGTAGGCGACAGAGCAGCAGGCATGGCAACGGGCCGGGGCGACATGGCGCGCCCCGGCCCGTTTACGGCACCCGCACGGCCGTACGCTGTTCAGACTGACGCGTCCGTATATCGGAATCGGGTCAGCCAAGTTGCCTGCTTGTTAACGCGGTTGCTGTGCAAATGTGCGGCTGTACACCCTAGTTGTCGTGATCTTCCACTTTGCCTTCCACGTGATCTCCCACGTGATCTTCCGGTGGGACCACCCGTTTCTCCTCCGCGAAGTGGCACGCCGAGTCGTGTGCCGCCGGGCCGGGGAGGAGGCGGAACTCCGCCGGGACCGCGAGCAGCGGCACCTCCAGCGCGCAGCGTTCCGCCGCCTTCCAGCAGCGGGTGCGGAAGCGGCAGCCGGACGGGATGTTCGCCGGGGACGGGACGTCGCCGGTCAGGATGATCCGCTCGCGGCGCTCCCGCGCCTCCGGGTCCGGGACGGGGACCGCCGACAGCAGGGCCTGGGTGTAGGGGTGAGTCGGATGGTCGTAGATCTCCTCGTCCCTGCCGATCTCCACGATCCGGCCGAGGTACATGACGCCGACCCGGTCCGAGATGTGGCGGACGATCGACAGGTCGTGGGCGATGAAGAGGTACGACAGGTCGAACTCGCTCTGCAGCCGGTCCAGCAGGTTGATCACCTGCGCCTGGACCGACACGTCCAGCGCGGACACCGGCTCGTCGGCGACGATCACCTCCGGGCGCAGGGCAAGTCCGCGCGCGATGCCGATGCGCTGGCGCTGGCCGCCGGAGAACTGGTGCGGGTAGCGGTTGATGTACTCCGGGTTGAGGCCTACGACGTCCAGGAGATCCTGGACCTTTCGGCGCCGGTCGCCCTTGGGGGCCACCTCGGGGTGGATCTCGTACGGCTCGCCGATGATGTCGCCGACCGTCATGCGCGGGTTGAGGGAGGTGTACGGGTCCTGGAACACCATCTGGATGTTGCGGCGGACCGTCCGCAGGGCCTTGCCCGACAGACCCGTGATGTCCTCGCCCTTGTAGCGGATCTCCCCCGCCGTCGGCTTCTCCAGACTGACCAGCATCTTGGCGACCGTCGACTTGCCGCAGCCGGACTCCCCCACGATGCCCAGGGTTTCGCCCTTGGCGAGGGTGAAGTCGACGCCGTCGACGGCCTTCACCGCGCCGACCTGCCTCCTCAAGACGACGCCCTGGGTGAGCGGGTAGTGCTTGACGAGCCCGGTGACTTCGAGGATCGGCTCAGCCGATGGGGCCGTTGAGGACGATGAGGCCGATGAGGCCGATGAGGCCGATGAGGCCGATGAGGCCGATGAGGCCGATGAGGCCGATGAGGCCGATGAGGCCGATACGGAACTAGCCATGGAGGCACTCCCTCCAGAAGTGGCACGCGCTCGTGCGGTCATCGTCTGAGTCGTCGACCTCGTACAACGGGGGCACGTCCCTGCGGCACACGTGCTGGTCCATCGGGCAGCGTGGGTTGAAGGCGCAGCCCGGGGGGATGGCCATGAGGTTGGGTGGCAGGCCCTTGATGGCGTAGAGCTCGTGGCCCTTCTGGTCCAGGCGCGGGATGGAGTCGAGCAGGCCTCGGGTGTAGGGGTGGGCCGGGGCCTTGTAGATGTCGTGGACGGGGGCCGACTCGACGATCCGGCCCGCGTACATCACCGCGATGCGGTCGGCGACGTCGGCGACCACGCCCAGGTCGTGGGTGATGAGGATGAGCCCCATGTGGTACTCGCGCTGCAACTCCGCGAGCAGGTCCATGACCTGGGCCTGGACCGTGACGTCGAGGGCGGTGGTGGGCTCGTCGGCGATGATGAGCGCCGGTTCGAGGGCGAGCGCCATCGCGATCATGATGCGCTGGCGCATGCCGCCGGAGAACTGGTGGGGGTAGTCCCGGACCCGTTCGCGGGCGGCCGGGATGCGGACGTGGTCCATCAGCTCCACGGCCTTCGTCCGCGCGTCCTTGCGCGACATGCCCCGGTGGACGACGAACATCTCGCCGAGCTGGTCGCCGACCGTCAGCACGGGGTTGAGGGACGACAGGGCGTCCTGGAAGATCATCGCCATCTCGGCGCCCCGGACCTTCCGGCGCTCCTCCTCCTTGAGCCGGAGCAGGTCCCGGCCCTGGAAGAGGATCTCGCCGCCGGTGATCCGGCCGGGCGGCATGTCGAGGATGCCCATGATCGCCTGCGCGGTGACGGACTTCCCGGAGCCCGACTCGCCGAGCACCGCGAGGGTCTCGCCGGCGTCCACGCCGTAGCTGACGCCGTTGACGGCCCGGGCGTTGCCGTCCCGGGTACGGAACTCCACATGCAGGTCGCGCACTTCGAGCAGCATCCGCCCGTCACCTCAGCTTCGGGTCGAGGGCGTCGCGGACCGCGTCGCCGAGCATGATGAACGCCAGGACCGTGAGGGCGAGGGCGCCCGAGGGCCACAGGAGGGCGTGCGGGGCGTTGCGGATGTAGGGGGAGGCGGCGGAGATGTCGATGCCCCAGGAGACGGTCGGCGGCTTCAGGCCCACGCCCAGGTAGGACAGCGTCGCCTCCAGCGCGATGTACGTGCCGAGCGCGATGGTCGCGACGACGATCACCGGGGCGACCGCGTTCGGGGTGATGTGGCGCAGCAGGAGCCGGGAGTTGGTGGCGCCCAGGGCGCGGGCGGCCTGGACGTAGTCGTTCTGTTTGGCGGTGATCACCGAGCCGCGCGCGATGCGGGAGATCTGGGGCCAGCCCAGCAGCACCATGAACCCGATGACCGGCCAGACCGTGTTGCTGGTCACCACGGACAGGAGCACCAGGCCGCCCAGGACGACCGGGATGGCGAAGAAGACGTCGGTGATGCGGGAGAGGACCGAGTCCCCCGCGCCGCCGAAGAAGCCCGCGAGGCCGCCCAGCACGCTGCCCAGGAGGGCGACGCCGAGGGTGGCCAGGACGCCGACCTCGACGGACGTACGGGCGCCGTAGACGACGCGGGTGTAGACGTCGCAGCCCTGGCCGTCGAAGCCGAACGGGTGGCCCGGCTGGGAGCCTTCCTGGGCCTTGGCGAGGTCGCACTTGAGGGGGCTCAGCCAGGTGATGGCCCCGGGCCACAGGGAGATGAAGACCAGGAAGAGGATGACCAGGGCGGAGACGATGAACACCGGGTTGCGGCGCAGGTCGCGCCAGGCGTCCGACCAGAGGGAGCGGGCCCGTCCGCCGGAGGCGGCTGATGAATACTGCTCCGACGGGCCGGTGCCGAGCGGGCCGCCGGGGGCCCGTCCGCCGGAGGCGGCTGATGGATGCTGCTCGAGGGTCTCCCCCTCCGCCGTGGCCAGGTCCATCCCGCCGCCCATGCCGGTGTCGGCGATGGCGCCGTCCTCCGGGGTGCGGCCCGCGCCCGGCAGGTGCTGCTCGGGCGGCATCGGCTCAGGCATAGCGGATCCTCGGGTCGAGTACGGCGTACAGGAGGTCGACGAGCAGGTTCGCCACCAGGAAGACCAGGACGAGGACGGTCACGAAGCCGACGACGGTCTGGGTGTTCTGCCGCAGGATGCCCTGGTAGAGCTGGAAGCCGACGCCGTGGATGTTGAAGATGCGCTCGGTGACGATCGCGCCGCCCATCAGGGCGCCGATGTCGGTGCCGATGAACGTGACCACGGGGATGAGGGAGTTGCGCAGCAGGTGCCGGGTGACGACCCGGTGGCGCGGCAGCCCCTTGGCGACGGCCGTACGGACGTAGTCGGACCGCTTGTTCTCCGCGATGGAGGTGCGGGTGAGGCGGGTGACGTAGGCCAACGACACGGAGGCCAGCACCAGGCCCGGCACGATCAGTTCGCCGAAGGCGGCCTCCGAGGAGACCGACGGTTTGATCCAGCCCCACTCGACGCCGAGCAGCAGTTGCAGCAGCAGACCGGTGACGAAGGTGGGGACGGAGATCACCACGAGGGTGAGCAGCAGGACCCCGGTGTCCTCGGGCCGGCCCCGGCGCAGGCCCGTGACGACGCCCAGGGTGATGCCGATGACGATCTCGAAGAGGATCGCCACGATCGTCAGCCGGATGGTGACCGGGAACGCCGACGCCATCAGCTCGGTGACCGGCTGGCCGTTGAACGCCGTACCGAAGTCTCCGGTGAAGACGTTCCCCATGTAGGTCAGGTACTGCTGCCAGACCGGCTTGTCGAGGCCGAACTCCTTCTCCAACTGGGCGGCGGTGGCCGGATCGCACTGCCGGTCACCGCACAGGCCCGCGACGGGGTCGCCCATCACGTTCACCATCAGGAAGATCAGCAGCGTGGCGCCGATGAACACCGGGATCATCTGGAGCAGCCGCCGGATCACGTACCGGCCCACGGCGGGTCAGCTGACCTTGATCTCGTTGTAGACCGGGACGGAGAACGGGTTGAGCTTGACGTTCGAGAGCCGCTCCGTGTAGCCGGCGCTGCCGTTCTGGTACCAGAGCGGGATGGCCGCCATGTTGTCGCGGACGACCTCCGCGGCCTTCTGGAAGGTCTCCACCGCCTTCGCTGTGTCGGTCTCGGCGTTGGCCTGGTTCACGAGCGTGTCGAAGTCCTTGTTGGACCACTTGCCGTCGTTGGAGGAGGCGTTGGTGTAGTAGAGCGGCTGGAGGAAGTTCTGGACGAGGGGGTAGTCCATCTGCCACCCCGCCCGGAACGGGCCGCTCAGCTTGTGGCCGCCGATCTGGTTGCGGAAGTCGGCGAAGGTGCCGACCGGGTTGGCGACGCAGGCCTTGTCGTTGCCGAGCGCGTTGTTGATCGAGTTGCAGACCGCGTCGACCCACTGTTTGTGCGAGCCGGTGTCCGCGTTGTATGTGATTTTGACCTGGCCGCCGGGGAGGCCGCCGCCCTCCTGGATCAGCTTCTTCGCCGCCGCCGGGTCGTAGTCGCAGGCGTCCCCGCACAGACCTTCCTTGTAGCCGCCGTCCTCGCCGAGCACCGGTGAAGTCCAGTCGGTGGCCGGGGTGCGGGTCTTCTGGAAGATCGTCTCGGTGATCTGCTTACGGTCGATCGCGCGGGAGAGACCGGTACGGACCTTGTCCGACCCCGACTTGTTCCAGTCCGGGTCGTAGTAGGGGAAGGCCAGGGTCTGGATGATGCCGGCGGGGGTGCTGAGGTAGCGGCCGCCGAGGTCGCTCTTGACGTTCTTGAGCTGTGCGGCGGGCACGTCGTCGACCAGGTCGAGGTTGCCGGCCATCAGGTCGGTGTAGGCGGTGTTGTTGTCGGTGTAGACCTTCAGGGTCACGCCGCTGTTCTGCGCCTTGTCCGTGCCGGGGTAGCCGTCCCACTTCTTCAGGACCATCTGGGACCCCTTGGTATAGGAGTCGATCGTGTACGGCCCGTTTCCGATCGGTTTCTTGAGCCAGCCGGCGTGGTCGGTGAAGAAGGACTGGGGCAGGGGGGCGTAGGCGGGGTAGCCGAGGACGTCCGGGAAGGTGGAGAACTTCTGCGTGAGCCGGACGGTGAAGGTCTTGTCGTTCACGACCTCGAGCCCGGCGAGGGTGTCGGCGCTCTGCGCGGCGCCGTCCGCCGGGTGGGTCTTGGTGTAGCCGTCGATGTACTCGAAGAAGTACGCGTTCTTCTGGTTGTTCTTCAGGCTCGCGCCGTAGTTCCAGGCGTCGACGAAGGATTTCGACGTCACTTTTTCGCCATTGCTGAACGTCCAGCCGTCCTTGACGGTGATCGTGAAGGTCTGGGAGTCCGTGGTGTCGATCTTCTCGGCGAGCATGTCCTCGGCCGCGCCGGTCTCCGGGTTGTACTTCTTCAGGCTGCGAAACACCATGTCAAGGACCTTGCCGCCCTGCACCTCGTTGGTGTTGGCGGGCTCCAGGGGGTTCTGCGGGTCACCCCAGGAGGAGCTGAGCACCGCGCCGCCGTCGCCGCCCCCGCTGCCACTCCCGCCACCCCCGCAGGCGGTGGCCGCGAGCACTGCCGCCGCCGCACAGGCGGCCCACTTGGCGTGCGTGGCTCCACGCATGGATGCCTCCTCATTGACAGCTCTTTACCTGCCCGATCCGTTAACGGTCAATATCAACTCAAAAGACGCGTGGTGCACACGGACCGCGCCCAACGGAGGCCGCCGGAGGGCTGTTCGGGGGATGGCGGACGGATGGCGCAAGAGTGGCGCGCGGAGACAGCAGGTTCCTGCTGGGGGGTCGAAAAGGATCTTCCGCCCAGGTCACAATGGATCTACTCTTCAGTAGGCAACGGGTCGCCGCGATCCGATGCCGAACCGTTGGTATGCGTCCACACGATGTACGCATTCCGACACCGAGGCATCCGGATATCGAACTCGTTGCCCGTTTCGCCCTGTTGGCCCGAATTTGGACACAGGACGATTACGGCGCGCTACACGCGTAGCTACGGTAGAGTCAAGTGAAGGTAAAGAAGGTAAAGAGAAGACCAAGGCAGACCAGAATTTATTGACCTTGAACGAATTACGTTGAAAAAGTCCCGCGTAGCCCGTAGGGAGTGCCCTGCGGAGTCATCAGACCCTCCCTTGGGCCAGGAGCACCATGACCCCCCCAACTCCATCAGCGGCTGCCCCGCTTGAGGTGACCGACGAGAGCGTCGCGAAGTCGACAACTTCCGACGCCCCGAAGGCCAACGAGAGCCGGTCTCCCGGGCGACTGGCATGGAAGCGCTTCAAGCGCGACCGCACCGGCGTCATATCCGCCTATGTCGTGATCTTCTTCTTCGTGATCGCGATCGCCGCTCCGCTGATCGCCAAGCTGTACGGCAAGGACCCCTACACGACGTACGCGAGCCAGCGTCCGGAACTGCTGAACCCCTTCGCCTACCCGGCCGGTCCGAACGGCGGCATGAGCTCCGAGTTCTGGTTCGGCGTCGAGCCCCAGCTCGGCCGCGACGTCTTCACGTTCCTGCTGTACGGCATCCGGACGTCGCTCGGCATCGCGGTCGCGGCCACCCTGCTGACCACGGTCGTCGGCGTCGTCGTCGGCATCACCGCCGGCTACCTGGGCGGCCGGACCGACTACCTCGTCGGCCGGATCATCGACATCCTGCTGTCCTTCCCGTCCACGCTCTTCTTCATCGCCTTCATGCCGGTCGTCTACGGCGTGTTCGTCGCCGCCGACGAGGACGTACCGACCTCGCTGCGCGCCACCTGCCTGATCCTCGTCCTCTCCGCCTTCGGCTGGGCCTCCATCGCCCGGCTGCTGCGCGGCCAGGTACTCGGGCTGCGCGAACGGGAGTTCGTGGAGGCGGCCAAGGTCACGGGCGCATCACCGCGACGCATCGTCTTCAAAGAGCTACTGCCGAACCTGTGGACCCCGATCATCATCCAGTCCACGCTGATGCTTCCGGCCTACGTCACCGCGGAGGCGGGTCTCGCTTTCCTCGGCGTCGGGATCATCGACCCGACGCCGGACTGGGGCGTCATGATCCAGCGAGGCGCCACGTTCTACACCGAGGACATCACGTTCATGCTCTTCCCGGGCCTGTCGATGGTGATCTTCGTCCTCGCCTTCAACCTGCTCGGCGACTCGGTGCGTGACGCACTCGACCCGAAGTCCAAGCGGTAATCACAGCGCCATCCCCGGCCAGGTTCAACGACGTCCGGCTGGTTTCTTCGTCCCGACTGACCTCGACAGGCAGGCTCACCATGTCCTTTTCCCGTAGAAACTTCATGATCGCCACCGGCGTCGCCGCGGCCTCCACCACGGTGCTGTCCGCGTGCAGCAGCAGCTCCGGCAGCGGCACCGCGAAGGACGACGCCCCCAAGGTCAGCGGCTCGAAGACCACCGAGATCCCGGTCGGCACGAAGGCCGACTCCACCGGCCCGGCGCCGGAGGTCAAGGGCGCGGTCAAGGGCGGGACGATCTACTCGCTCGACCAGTTCGACATGGACCACCTGGACCCGGCGCAGATCTACGTGTCGACCGAGGGCGCCATCACCCGTCCGATCTCGCGTGGTCTGACCGGCTACAAGATCGACGAGAAGGGTGGCTGCATCCTCGTCGGCGACGCCGCGACCGACGCCGGCACGATGAAGGACGGCGGCAAGACCTGGACCTTCACGCTGAAGGACGGCGTGAAGTGGGAGGACGGCTCCGACCTCGCCACGACCGACGTCAAGCACACCTTCGAGCGCCTCTTCGCGGCCTTCGTCACCGAGGGTCCCCGCTACGTCCAGCAGTTCCTGGTGGGTGGCGACAAGTACAAGGGCCCGTACGAGGGCAAGAGCCTCGCCTCCATCGAGATCGATGGCAAGACCGTCACCTTCCGCCTCAACGAAGCCCGCACGGACTTCAACTACACGCTCGCGATGCCCGGTTACGGTCTCGTGCCGAAGGCGAAGGACACCAAGGAGAAGTACGACAAGCAGCCGTTCTCCTGCGGTCCGTACCGGATCGGCAACCGCAGCATCGGCAAGTCGATGACCTACGTGCGCAACGACCACTGGGACCCGAAGACCGACTCGATCCGTAACGCCTACCCGGACAAGTTCGTCTTCCAGTTCGGCTACGAGCTGCTCGCGTCGACCGACCGCTACATCGCGGACTCGGGCAACGACCAGTACTCGATGTCGATCTTCAACGAGGTCGCGCCGGAGCGCATAGCCCAGGTGCTCACCAACGCCAAGCTGAAGAAGCGCGTCCTGACGCAGGTCGACACGGTCACCTACTACTGGCCGATCAACATGACCCGCATCAAGGACCTCAAGGTCCGCCAGGCCATCAACTACGCGTGGCCGCACCAGCAGCTCCAGACCGTCCGCGGCGGTGTCTCCACCAGCGAGATCGCCACCACCGTCCTCAGCCCGGTGACCCCCGGCTACACCAAGTTCGACCTGTACGGCGTGGACAAGAAGCCGGGCGGCGACGCCGCGAAGGCCAAGGCCCTGCTGAAGGAGGCCGGCAAGGTCGGCCAGAAGCTGGTCATCGCCTACCAGCAGTCGGACAACGCGGTGAAGAGCGCGGTCGCCATCAAGAACGCGCTGGAAGAGGCCGGCTTCACGGTCGTCAACAAGCAGGTCGACAAGTCGACCTTCTACACCCAGATCGGTAAGATCGACAACGACTTCGACCTGTTCGCGGCCGGCTGGAGCCCGGACTGGCCGGGCGGCTACTCGGTCTTCTACCCCTGCTGGAGCGGCAAGAACATCGGCGACGGCCGCAGCAACTACGCGCAGCTCAACGACCCGAGCGTCAACAAGGCGATCGACGCCGCCTCGAAGATCGCGGACGTCGAGGAGGCCAACAAGGCCTGGGGCAACATCGACCGCATGGTCATGGAGCTCGCGGCGGTCGTGCCCGACTACCACTCCATCCGCAACTGGATGTACGGATCCAAGGTCGGCAACGTCGTGTACGACGGCGGCAACACCTGCGTCGCGCTGTGCAAGCTCTACGCGATGAAGTAGTCGCGGCACACCCATCCGGGGGCGGCCATTCATATGGCCGCCCCCTGCGGCCCACCCCCCTCAGCCTCCCGGCGACGGCGCCCCGTCCGGAAAGTCACGCCTCATGCTCCGCTTCCTTGTCCGCCGAGTCATCGGCGCGCTGGCCATCCTCCTGATCATCAGCGCCGTCACCTTCTGGCTCTTCTACGCCGTGCCACGTGACCCCGCCATGATGTCCTGCGGCAAGAACTGCACGCCGGACGTCCTCGCCCAGATCCGGCACAACCTGGGCATCGACAAGCCGATGCCCGTCCAGTTCTGGCTGTGGCTCGTGGGCGTCTTCGCCGGCCGTAACTACCCCGGCTACGACTACTGCAACGCCCCCTGCCTCGGCTACTCCTTCGCCAACCGCGAGCCGGTCTTCGGCACGATCATGGACCGGCTGCCGACGACCCTGTCGCTCGCCTTCGGCGCGGCCGTCGTCTTCCTGATCCTCGGTGTCGGCGCGGGCATGCTCGCGGCCCTCAAGCAGGGCAAGGCCCTCGACAAGTTCGCCAGCTCGGCGTCGCTGCTCGGGTCCTCGCTGCAGATCTACTTCATCGGCTACATCGCGATGTTCTTCTTCGTCGCGAAGCTGGGCATCATGGACCAGCCGTCCTACACCCCCCTCACCGACGACCCGGTCGCCTGGTTCTCGGGACTGCTGCTGCCCTGGCTGACCCTTGCCATCATCTTCACCGCCAACTACACGCGTATGACCCGCTCCCAGCTCGTGGAGCAACTCAGCGAGGACTACGTCCGTACGGCCCGGGCCAAGGGCCTGTCGCAGGCGAACGTGTTCTTCCGGTTCGCCTGGCGAGGCGCGATGGGCCCCATCGTCACGGTGTTCGGCATCGACCTGGGCACGCTCATCGGCGGCGCGATCATCACCGAGTCGACGTTCAGCCTGCAGGGCGTCGGCCGGCTCGCGGTCAAGTCCGTGGACCAGAGCGACCTGCCCATGCTGCTGGGCGTGACCGTCCTGGCCGCCGGTGCGATCGTGTTCTTCAACATCATCGTCGATGCCGTCTACGCCCTCATCGACCCGCGGATCCGGCTCGCCTGACCTCCGCCAAGCCCCCTACCTCTCGCATCACCCCCCAGGAGCGTCCCCGTGACGAGCACCGATCAGCAGCCCTTCCTGTCCGTCAGGGACCTGAAAGTCCATTTCTCCACCGAGGACGGCATCGTCAAGGCCGTCGACGGGCTCTCCTTCGACGTGCTGAAGGGCAAGACGCTCGGCATCGTGGGCGAGTCGGGTTCCGGCAAGTCGGTCACCAATCTGGCCATTCTGGGTCTGCACGACCGCGACCGCACGGCGATCGAGGGCGAGATCCTGCTGGACGGCAAGGAGTTGCTGACCGCTTCCGAAAAGGAACTCGAGCGGCTGCGCGGCAACAAGATGGCGATGATCTTCCAGGACGCGCTGGCCTCGCTGTCGCCGTACCACACGGTCGGCAAGCAGATCAGTGAGACCTACCGCAAGCACACGGGCTGCTCCAAGCAGGAGGCCCGGACGCGTGCCATCGAGATGCTGCGGCGGGTCGGGATCCCGCAGGCGGAGACCCGGGTGGACGACTACCCGCACCTGTTCTCCGGCGGTATGCGCCAGCGCGCGATGATCGCGATGGCGCTGGTCTGCGACCCGGAGCTGCTGATCGCCGACGAGCCGACCACGGCCCTCGACGTGACGGTCCAGGCCCAGATCATGGACCTGCTGAAGGATCTCCAGCAGGAGTTCGGCACGGCCATCATCTTCATCACGCACGACCTGGGCGTCATCGCGGACATCGCCGACGACGTCCTGGTGATGTACGGCGGCCGGTGCGTGGAGCGCGGCACCAAGCGGGAGGTGCTGCAGTCTCCGCAGCACCCCTACACCCTCGGCCTGCTCAGCTCGATGCCGAGCCTGGACCACCCGGTGGACGTGCCGCTGAACCCGATCCCGGGTTCGCCGCCCTCGCTGCTGAACCCGCCCTCGGGCTGCCGCTTCCACCCGCGGTGCACCTTCGCCGAGAAGGTCGAGGGGGGTCTGTGCGCCAAGGAGCAGCCGCCGCTGCAGATCACCGACGGCCGGGGTTCCGCCTGCCACCTGACCTCCGCGCAGCGCGCGGAGTACTTCACCGACCTCGCCGGCAGCGCCGCGAACTGACGTACAAGAGACGGGATTTCACCACCATGAGCAGCACCACTCCCCTCCTGGACGTCTCCGGGCTCACCAAGCACTTCCCCATCAAGGGCGGCTTCCCGATCCGGCGTACGGTCGGTGCCGTGCAGGCCGTCGACGGGCTGGACTTCCAGGTCGCCGAGGGCGAGAGCCTGGGCCTGGTCGGCGAGTCCGGCTGCGGCAAGTCGACGACGGGCCGGCTGATCACCCGTCTGCTGGAGCCGACGGGCGGGCAGATCTCGTACCGCGGCCAGGACATCACGCACGCGGGCCGCAAACAGTTGGCGCCGATCCGGTCCGAGATCCAGATGATCTTCCAGGACCCGTACGCGTCGCTGAACCCGCGCCAGACCGTCGGCAAGATCATCTCCGGGCCGATGGAGATCAACGACGTCAACCCGGCGGGCGGCCGCGAGGCGCGCGTCCGGGAACTGCTGGAGATCGTCGGTCTCAACCCGGAGCACTACAACCGCTTCCCGCACGAGTTCTCCGGCGGCCAGCGCCAGCGCATCGGCGTGGCAAGGGCGCTGGCCCTCGAACCGAAGCTGATCGTGGCCGACGAGCCGGTGTCGGCCCTGGACGTGTCGATCCAGGCGCAGGTCGTCAACCTGCTGCAGAAGGTGCAGCGGGACCTGGGCATCGCGTTCGTCTTCATCGCCCACGACCTGGCCGTCGTACGGCACTTCTCGCAGCGCGTCGCGGTCATGTACCTCGGCAAGATCGTCGAGATCGCCGACCGCGACGACCTGTACGGCAACCCGCGCCACCCCTACACCCGGGCGCTGCTGTCGGCGGTGCCCGAGGCCACGGTGCGGGACGAGGACGCCCCGGCTTCCGACCGCATCCGCCTCGTCGGCGACGTGCCCTCGCCCATCAACCCGCCCTCCGGCTGCCGCTTCCGCACCCGCTGCTGGAAGGCGACGGAGAAGTGTGCGACCGAGGCCCCGCCGCTGGTCCAGGTCGAGGGCAACAAGTCCGGCCACCTGACGGCCTGCCACTACCCGGAGACGGCGGACACCACGACCACGGTCCCGTCCCCCCGCCTCTCCAAGGACGACGCCGAGGCGACGTCCTGACCCACCCCCATGAGCGAAGGCCCGCGTCCACCCCGGCGCGGGCCTTCGCTTGTTCCTCCTGACTCCGGATCGGCCCTGTGGCTACCCTCAAGCCATGGACTACGCGAAGATGCGGACGATCGCCGAGGAGCTCACGGCGTATGCGGAGCATCTGGAAGGGTCCTGGACCGTCGAGATCGGGCCTTCCGGGCCGTTCCTCGCCATGAGCAGCCCTTCGAAGCGCCGTCAGGGCACGGTTCGGCGTATTTGCAAGCAGTTGGACGAGCAGCTCCTCTCCACGCACCCCGGCTACATCTGCGCGAACGGCCCCGATATCGAGCACCCCTCGATCGGCAGGATGCGGCGTCCGGATGCCGTCGTGATCCCTGAAGCCGTGCTCGACGAGGAAGGCCTCGCGGTCGACGCGACGCAGGTGCTGGCGGTCGTCGAGATCGTCTCCCCGTCCAACCCCGGCAACGACTACGGCGACAAGCTCGCCGAGTACCCCGCGATGGGCATCGCCCTCTATCTGATCGTCGATCCCCGCACCGGCACCATCGAGGTGCACTCCGACCCCTGCAAGGACCGCTACCAGCACAAGGACCCGTACATTTTCGGGGACACGGTGCCTTTCGGGCCGTGGACTCTGGAGACCGCTGCCTTTCTCCGTTACGGAAAGCCGCGGCCCTAGGCACAAGAGCCTGTCCGGTGCGTCCGTGCACGATCCATGCGCCAGCCGAACAGTCCGCGCGCACAGTGGTGACTCGCGTGGTTCGAGGTACGGGGGTACGGCATGGAGATCCAGTTGTTGGGGTGTGTCGAGGCGCGGGCCCGGGCCGGGGGCAAGATGCCGCTTCCGCATGGGACGAAGTTGCTGCTGGCGGCGCTGGCCTGGACGCCCGGGGCCTTCGTGGCCGACGAGGTGCTGATCGAGCGGGTGTGGCAGGAGCGGCGGCCGCAGCATCCGCGGGACGCGCTGTACATCCAGGCCACCCGGCTGCGGAAGGCACTGCGGGCCGACGGGCAGCGCGAAGACGGGTTCGAACTGGCCCGGAAGCGGGGCGGGTACGTGCTCGCGATCGACGAGGAGAGCGTGGACACCGCGCGGTTCCGGGGGCTGGTCCGGCAGGCGCAGCAGGCCGCCCGCACCGGGGAGACCGACACCGCCCTCTGCCTCTACGGGCGGGCCCTGGAGCTGTGGCGGGGCGAGCCGCTGTCCGACGTGCGCACGGCCTGGGCGGAGTCGGCGCGGGTGGCGCTGCGGCGCGAGCACCGTGAGGCGCTGGTCGGCAGCACGGAGCTGCACCTGCGGGCGGGGCGGCACGAGGAGTGCCTGCCGCAGTTGCAGTGGCTGGCCGACATGCACCCCTTCGACGAGAAGGTCGCGGGCCTGCTGATGCTCGCCCTGCACCGCGCCGGACGTCCGGCGGACGCGCTGGACTGCTTCCAGGTGCTGCGCATGCGGATGGTCGACCTGCTCGGGTGCGAGCCGGGGCCGGAGCTGCGGTCCCTCCAGGAACGCGTCCTCGCCCGCGATCACCGGCTGCTGCTCCCCAGCACGTACGCGGCGGCCGCCTGCTGATCCCGGCGGCCGGCATCTGACGTCTGACGGCTGCCGTCGGACGTCAGCCGTCGAAGTGTTCCGTCAGGTACAGGGTGAGGCGGGACTCCGCGTCCGGGGGGAGTTCGCGGTGGCGGTGGTGGGGGAGGGGGGTGCCGGGCGGGCGGGGGGTGTCCAGCGTCTCGTACAGGTCCTTCGCCGCCGTGCGGGCCTCGTGGGCGCGGGCGGTGTCGCCGTCGGCCTCGTGGGCGGTGGCCAGGGCCGCCGTCGCGTGGGCGTGCAGGAGGCGTTGGCCGGAGCCGCGGGCCAGGGTGAGCGCCCGGGTGGCGGCGGTGCGGGCCTCGGCGGGGGCGCCGGTGTCCAGGAGGGTCAGGGCGGTGGTGAGGTGGACGCGCGGGAGGGTGAGCGGGTTGCCGTCGGCCGCTAGGCCCTCGGCGCGCTCCAGGTGGTCCAGGGCGTCGGCGGGGCGGCCCTGGGCGCGGGCCAGGTCGGCGCGGGCCAGCAGGACTTCGACGAGGCCCGAGCGGTGGCCGGTGCGCTCGGCGATCTCGAAGGCGGCGTCGAGGTGCCCGGCCGTCTCGTCGGCACGGCCCGAGCGCAGTTTCACGGAGGCGATCCCGACCAGGCTGTCGACCTGGCAGTTGCGGTTCTCCACCCGTCGGGACACGGCGAGAGCGTCCTCGTAGGCGAGCAGCGCGCGGTCGTCCCGGCCGGCGTCGGCGCGGACCCGGCCCAGCGCCTCCAGGGCCACGGCCTCGGTGTAGGTGGAGCCGGATTCCCGGCAGACGAGGATGCAGGCCCGCAGCGCCGCCGTCGCCTCGTCGAGCCGGGCCTGCTTCTGCCGGATCAGGGCGAGGTTGACGAGGGCCATCGCGCGGTTGTGGCCGACGGTGTCGCCGATCAGGTCGAGGGCCGCGCACGCCGCCTCCTCGGCCGCGTCCAGACGGCCCAGGGTGTGGTTCAGGGACGCCGTGTTGATCAGCATGATCTCCACGTTCTTGACGTTGCCCAGGGTGCGGTAGAGCGCGAGGGCGCGGTCGTAGCAGGGCAGCGCGCGGCGCAGCTCGCCCAGCAGTTTGAGGGTGACGCCCTTGCCCTGGAGGCTGCCGGCCTCGCCGTACGCCCAGCCGGCCCGGCGCGCCAGCTCCTCCGCCGCCTCGTACTCCACCAGCGCGCCCCGCAGGTCGCCGTCGCGCCAGCGGGCGGTGCCCAGGGACAGGCACATCGAGGCCTGGCCGACCTCGTCCCCGCTGCGCTGCGCCACCTTGCAGGCGAGGGTGCCCAGCCGCATCCAGTCGGACAGCGGACGGCGGTGGTGGAAGAGGTCCTGGAGCGCGTCCACCAGCCACCACACGTACGGCGCGGGGCCGTGCTCGGCGGCGTGGCCGATCGCGGCGGCGATGTCGTCCCACTCGGCGTCGAACCAGGCGTACGCCTCCTCGGTCGTGCCGAACTCCCGTGGCAGGGAGCCCTCGACGGCGTCCGGGCGGGTGCGCATGACGTACAGGCCGGCCGTGGCGGCGGCGTTGACGACGCTCTGGAGATAGTGGTCGAGGATCCGGGTGACGGCGGCGGCCCGCTCCTCGGGGGCGTCCTCGGCGGCGGTGCGGTCGCGGGCGTACTCGTGCACGAGGTCGTGCCAGGCCGGGCGGCCGTGCTCGACGTCGCGCAGCAGGTGCACGCGCTGGGCCAGCCGCAGCAGATCGGCGAGGCCGCGCTCGTCGAGCCCGGCGGCAGCGGCGGCGGCCGGGACCGAACGGCCGGTGCCCGGCAGGACGCCCAGGCAGCGGAAGGCGCGCCGGGCCTCGTCGGGCAGCGCCGCGTAGGACAGGTCGAGCGCGGCCCGTACGGCGACGGACTCCTCGCCCTCGACGTGCAGCCGGGCCAGCCGGCCCCGGTCGGCGAGGTCTCGGACGTAGGCGCGGATGCTGCCGGGCCGGTCGCCGATCCAGGAGCCCGCGACGCACAGGGCGAGCGGCAGGCGGTCGCAGAGTTCGACGAGCCGGGCCGCGGCCTCCGGATCGGCGGCCACGGCCGCCGCGCCGACCGCGCCGCTGATCAGCTCCAGTGCGGCGGCGCTGTCGAGGACGTCGCAGGAGACCCGGTAGGCGCCGTCCAGGGTGACCAGGCCGCTGAGCTTGTCACGGCTCGTCACCAGCGTCAGGGAGCCCGCCGAGGCGGGCAGCAGCCGCCGTACGTACGACGCGTCGGCCACGTCGTCCAGGACGACCAGTACCCGGCGGTCCGCCAGCAGCGTCCGGTACAGCGCGGTCTGGGCCTCGGCGCCCAGCGGGATGTCGCGCGGGGCGCAGCCCAGGCCCTGGAGGAGCAGCGGCAGGGCCTCCTCGGGGGTCATCGGCTCGGCGTTGTCGAAGCCCCGCAGGTCGAGGAAGAGCTGGCCGTCGGGGAAGCGGTCGGCGACCCGGTGGGCCCAGTTCAGCGCGAGGGCGCTCTTGCCGACGCCCGCCGGTCCCACGATCAGGGCGAGCGGTTCGGCGGCGCGCAGACTGGCGTCGAGGAGGTCGAGTTCCCGGTCACGGCCGACGAACCTGCGGGGCGTGGGCGGGAGTTGACGCGGCACGGGCCGTTCGGCGGCGGAAACGGGGAGCGGGGCCGACTGCACCGCCGGACCGCTGCTTGAACCGCTGCCGCTGGTACCCGTACTGCTTCTGGTGCTCGTGCTGGTGCGGTCGCCTCGCAGCATGCGCTGTTGCAGGTTCCCGAGGTCGGCCGAGGGCTCCATGCCCAGTTCGTCGACCATGCGCCGGCGCAGCGCGGTGTACAGCTCCAGGGCCTCGGCGCTGCGGCCGTCCTGGTGCAGGGCGCGCATCAGCAGGCCGTGCGGGCGTTCGCGCAGCGGGTGGGCGGCAGTGAGCCGGAGGAGTTCGGCGATGGCCTCCCGGTGCCGGCCGGTCTCGATCTCCGCCTCGGCCATGCCCTCCCGGGCCACGAGGTGCAGTTCGCCGAGGCGTTGACACTCCGCCTCGCGCACGGCGACGTCCGACAGGTCGGCCAGCGGTTCGTCCCGCCACAGCGCGAGGGCCTGTTCACCGCAGCGGCGGGCCGTCCGCCACTCGCCGTCGGACGCGGCGCGCGAGCCGTCCCTGATGAGGTTCTCGAAGGCCAGCAGGTCGAGTTCGGCCGGGCCCGCGTGCATGACGTAGCCGGGCCGCCGGGTGGTCAGCAGCTCCGTCCCGGCCGGGCCGAGCGCGCGCCGCACCTCCGCCACGAGGGCCCGTACGCGGGCCGCGCCGGCGCCGGGCGGACGGTCGTCCCACAGGCACTGGATCAGCCGGTCGACGGAGACGACGTGGTTGGCGTGCAGCAGGAGCACCGCGCACAGCGCACGTTGCCGGCCGGTGAGGACGACGGCCCGTCCGTCGATCTCGACGTCCAGGGGTCCGAGCAGGCGGAACCGGGGCCGTGGGGAGAGCATTCACAGAACGTAGTCCAGGGGCGACGGCCAGGCAACGCCGACCCATGCCAAGGGGAACCCGCGGACCACCGGGGCGGCGGAATCCGGCCACCACCGGAGAACGGGGAGGAACGGGGGGACGGTGGGGATGAAGGCACCGGGTTCCGGTACGAGGCGGAAGCGGGGCGGGCGCCGCGTGTCCCCCGTCGGTCGCCCGCCCCGCATCACCAGTCTCGGCGAGCCGCCTTTCCGATGTCCTTCAACGGTCTTTCATCCGTCTTTCAGCACAGCGGTGAGCGGCCTGGTGCTCCCTGGGAGCCAGTGATCCCTAGGAGCCGGTCGTGCCGTCGATCAGTTCGCGCACGATGTCGAGGTGGCCGTTGTGCCGGGCCGTCTCCTCGATCAGGTGCAGGAGGATCCAGCGCAGGTCCACGTGCCGGCCGTCGCGCGTGACCCGCTGTGCCCTCGTGTCGAGGTCGTGCCCGGCGACCGACTTCCGGTACCGCTCGGCCTGTTCGGCGTACTCGCCGAGGAGCTGCGCCAGCGGGAAGTCGACGGCGACGCGCATCTCGCGGTCGGGGTCCTCGTCGGTCCACGGCCCCTCGTCCTCCTCGCCGAGGAACACGACCTGGAACCAGTAGTACTCGACCCAGCGGAGATGGCTGACCAGGCCGCTCGGGGTCATCAGCGGCGAGCCGGGCAGGGGCGCCTTGCGGGCGTCCGGGTCGGATAGGCCCTCGCACTTCACGCGGACGGTGTCCCGGGCGTAGTCGAGGAACGTGGTGAGCTGGGTGCGCTCGTCCCACGCGGTGGGCATGTCGTCTGTTCTCGTCATCGCGCCGAGCATGTACGGCCGTCGGACCGTTTGTCGAGGCGATTCCTTGAGGATTCCCCGGGGCGATTTCTCGGGTCGACTCCTCGGGGCGACTCCTCGTCGGCCACGGCCGAGGCCCGGGCGCCCCCGTCACAGGGGTACCCGGGCCTCGGTCGTGAACTGCCTTCGGATCAGCCGTGCTTGGCGCGGCTCGCGGTGCGGGCGCGGTCGCGCTGGTCGAGGACGACCTTGCGGATGCGGACCGCCTCCGGGGTCACCTCGACGCACTCGTCGTCGCGGCAGAACTCGAGCGACTGCTCCAGCGAGAGCTTGCGCGGCGGGACGATCGCCTCGAACGAGTCGGCCGAGGCCGACCGCATGTTGGTGAGCTTCTTCTCCTTGGTGATGTTCACGTCCATGTCGTCGGAGCGCGAGTTCTCGCCGACGATCATGCCCTCGTACACCTCGGTGCCGGGGTCGGTGAACAGCACGCCGCGCTCCTGGAGGTTCGTCATCGCGAACGCGGTGACGGCGCCGGAGCGGTCGGCGACCAGGGAGCCGTTGTTACGGGTCGTCAGCACGCCGAACCAGGGCTCGTGGCCCTCGTGGATGGAGTGGGCGATGCCCGTGCCGCGCGTACCGGTGAGGAACTCGGTACGGAACCCGATGAGACCGCGGGACGGCACGACGAACTCCAGCCGCACCCAGCCCGAGCCGTGGTTGGACATGTTGTCCATCCGGCCCTTGCGGACGCCCATGAGCTGCGTGACCGCGCCCATGTGCTCCTCGGGCACGTCGATCGTCATGCGCTCGACGGGCTCGTGGACCTTGCCGTCGATCTCCTGGGTGACCACCTGCGGCTTGCCGATGGTCAGCTCGAAGCCCTCGCGGCGCATCTGCTCGACCAGGATGGCGAGCGCGAGCTCACCACGGCCCTGGACCTCCCAGGCGTCGGGACGCTCGGTGTCGAGGACGCGCAGCGAGACGTTACCGACCAGCTCGCGGTCGAGACGGTCCTTGACCTGGCGGGCGGTGACCTTGCGGTCCTTGACCACGGCCTTGTTCTCGGCGCCCTTGCCGGTGCCGCCGCGGCCGACCATCGGCGAGGTGTTGGTGCCGATGGTCATCGAGATCGCCGGCTCGTCGACGGTGATGAGCGGCAGCGCGATCGGGTTCTCGGGGTCGGCGAGGGTCTCGCCGATCATGATGTCCGGGATACCGGCGACGGCGCAGATGTCACCGGGGCCGGCCATCTCGGCGGGCTTGCGGGTGAGCGCCTCGGTCATCAGCAGCTCGGTGATGCGCACGTTGGACATGGTGCCGTCGCGCTTGATCCACGTGACGGTCTGGCCCTTGCGCAGCTCGCCCTGCTCGACGCGCAGCAGCGCGATACGGCCGAGGAAGTTGTCGGCGTCCAGGTTGGTGACGTGCGCCTGGAGCGGGGCCGCCTCGTCGAACTCGGGGGCCGGGACGTGCGACAGGATCGTGGAGAAGAAGGGCTCCAGGCTGTCGCTGTCCTGCGGGACGGTGCCGTCGGCGGGCTTGGTCAGCGAGGCCACGCCGTCACGCGCACAGGCGTAGACGATGGGGAACTCGATCTGCTCCTCGTCCGCGTCCAGGTCCAGGAAGAGGTCGTACGTCTCGTTGACGACCTCGTCGATCCGGGAGTCCGGGCGGTCGGTCTTGTTGATGCACAGGATGACCGGCAGGCGCTGCTGGAGCGCCTTGCGCAGCACGAAGCGGGTCTGCGGCAGCGGGCCCTCGGAGGCGTCGACGAGCAGCACCACCGCGTCCACCATCGACAGTCCGCGCTCGACCTCGCCGCCGAAGTCGGCGTGACCGGGGGTGTCGATGATGTTGATGGTGATGACGTCCCCCCCGTCCTTGGGGTGGTACTTCACCGCCGTGTTCTTGGCGAGGATCGTGATGCCCTTCTCACGCTCCAGGTCGTTCGAGTCCATCATGCGGTCGTCGAGCGACTCGGCGGCGTGCGCGGCGAAGGCGCCGGCCTGCTTGAGCATGGCGTCGACCAGAGTCGTCTTGCCGTGGTCGACGTGGGCGACGATGGCTACGTTGCGAATGTCGTGGCGCGTGGCCATAAAGCGGCGTTCTCCCGGAGTGTGAGGGCGACCCTGCTGCGTACGTCTGTGTTACGCGGGCCCTGCCGGGCTTGACACGCCACGGCCTCACCCCATCGTACGTGGCCCCGCGGGGGAAGGCCTCCGCAGGGCCGCACGGTTCATCCGGCGATCACTTCGCGCTCACTTCCGGGAGGGGCTCGCGGAGGCCTTCACGCTCTTCTTCAGGAAGCCCATGTCCTCGTAGACGGGCGTCTGGAAACCGAAGGCGCCCGCGTTGGCCACGCTCTTGCGCACGGCTGTGAGCTGGGGACGCTGGTAGAGGGGAATCGATCCGGCGGCCGCCCAGATGCGGGAGTCGGCCTTGCGGAGCAGGGACCTCCCCTTGTCCGCGTCCAGGGTCGCGAGCGCCTGGTCGAACAACTGGTCGACCTGGTCGGTGCCGACCCGCGTGTAGTTCTGCTCGACGCTCAGCGAGCCGTCGGCGGCCGGCACCGGCTTGGCGTAGATCGGCCGGGCGTCGGTGGCGGGGAAGGCGGACGCGGGCCACGAGTACAGGGCCAGGTCGTACTGACCGGAGGCGATGTGGTCCTTGAAGTAGCTCGCGTCGGAGACCTTGGTGATCTCCGTGCGGATGCCGACCTTGCCCAGCATCCGCGTGATCCGGTCGGCCACCGCCCCCAGCGACTCCGAGCCCGGGCCGGACGGCAGCACGAACCGCAGGCTCAGCGCCTTGCCGTTCTTCGCCAGCGCCTTCGTCACGGCCCCGGCCGGCGCGGCGGTGCCCTTCGCGGCGGTGGTGGCGCCGGGCTCGGCCGTGTCGCTCGGGGCGGCGGTGCCCTTCGGGGCGTAGGCGCCGGGGGCGCCGCCCTGGTGGAGCTGCTGCTTGTACTGCTTCCCGTCCTGGGCGAGCTGCCGCCCGCCGTCGTCACCCTTGCCCTCGTCCTTGCCCTCGTCCTTCTTCGCGCGGGCCTTGTCGTCGGCCTTGTCGTCGGCCTTGCCGCCGTCGCCGTCCGCCGAGTCGTCGTCGGCCTTCTTCCCCGCCGACCCCGCCGCCTTCTCGCCCTTCTTCTGCTCCTTCACCGGGCCGCCGAGCACCCAGCCGGCGTCCGCGAGCAGCGCCTGCGCCTCGGACGTGTCCTGCCCGCCGAGCGCCCCGCTGTTGTCCGCGTACACGTCCTGCCCGGCCAGCGCCAGGTGGCTGCCGACGGGCTCCGCGGGCAGGCCCAGCGGCTTGAGCACGAGCTTGGCCAGTGCCCTGCGGTCCAGCGCCCGGGCGACGGCCCGCCGCACCCGCTCGTCCGCCAGCGGCCCGTTCGCGCCGTTCAGCGCCAGTTGCGTGTACGCCGGCTCCAGCGACCGGCGCACCTCGAAGGCGCGCAACGCCTTCTGCTCCTGCTCCCACTGCGCGATCGCCTTGGTCAGCTTGGTGCGGGCCTGCGCCTTGTCCTCGGCGTCCTCGGACCCTTCCTCGGTCTCTTCATCGTCGGAGCCGTGGGCGAGGGCCCAGGAGCGCAGCGCCTTCGCGGCGGTACGCCCGGAGCCGGGACCGGCGAGCGGTCCGGCCGTGCCGTTCGTCGCGCCGTCGACGCGCTGCGCGCCGGCCGGGTCGACCTCGGCCAGGTCGAGCTTGCCCTCGGCCAGCGCGGTCGCCCGCTCACCTCGCGGTACGGCCGTCAGCACGATCTCGGAGAGCTTGGCCGGCCGCCCCCACCAGCGCGGGCTGCGGGTGAGGCTCACCTGCTTGGTCTTGCGGTCGACCTTCTTCACCTGGAACGGCCCGGCGGTCACCTTCAGCTTGCGGCGCGCCCCGTCGTTGAAGGCGTCGGGCGTGCCCATGACGTCCTTCGGGTACAGCGGCGAGAACAGCGACCGCCAGTCGGCGTAGGGCCGGCTGAAGGTGACCCGGACCTCCAGGTCGTTGGCGCCGCGCTCGATCTTCTCGATGCGGTCGTAGCCGGCGTTGCGGGCGGTCCAGTAGGCGCTGTCCTTGCCCGACAGGGCGCGCCACTGGGCGGCGAAGTCGGCGGCGCCGATCTCCCGGCCGTCGCTCCAGACGGCCTGCTGGTTCAGCTTGTACAGCACGACCTGCTTGGGCTCGGTGTCGACGACCTTGGCGGACTCCAGGTAGTCGGCGTCGCGCGCAGGCCGTCCGTTCACGTCGAGCCGGTACATCGCGGGCAGGACGGCCTGGGCGACCCGGGTGGTCGTGGCGTCGGCGTCCGACTGGAAGGTGTTGAAGGTGTCCGGCACGGTGTCCACGGCCCAGCGCAGCGTGCCGCCCTCGGCGACCAGCCCGCGGGCGGCCGGGGCGACGTCCTGCCGGGCCAGGGGCCGGCCGGCCTCGTCCGCGGACCCGCAGCCCGCCAGCAGGGGCACCGCGAGCGCGCCTGCGGTCAGGAAGGCGACCGAGCGCAGGACCGCGCGCGGGCCGACGCCGTCGTGGGTCATCGACATCTCTGGTACCTCCGGGGAGCCGCTGCCAGTGCGTTCTGATCACATTTGGCGGTATTTTGGAGTTGATCTGATCTATGGCTCACTGAAGAGGAAAGGGTTCGCCTGCCGAAAGCGACACGGCGGCGGGGCGGTTCAAGGCCACTCGTGCGGAGCAACACCCGTCTTCCGCATCCGCCAATCGCTGCACACGCCTTCACACCGACCGGCGTGACGCGCAACACTCGCAGGCGCATGAACGTTGCCGTCCCGGGCACAGCCCACGGAAGCGAGGTACGTCATGTCCGTGCACGACGACCTGACATCGGTGCAGCGCAGTCTCGACGACCTCTCCCGGTCCGTCAGCCGCCTGGAGCAGCAGCTCGGCAGCGGCGGCCTGGAGATGCGCCGGGTGCGCACCGACGCCGACCACCTGCGCGAGAGCCTCGCGCTGCTGCGCGAGGCCGCCGCCCAGCCGGCCGCGCCGCGCAAACCCGAGCTGGTCACCATCCCCGACACCCCGTACGACGACTCCCTGTGGATCGACACCGACGACGAGGGGCTCGGCGCCCGGGACCGACACGCACCCTGACCCGACCCGACCTGACCCGACCTGACCCGACCGGAGTCCTGAGTTGGCCACTGGTACGGAACCTCCGCCCACCGACCCCCGCCCCCGACCTTCGAGCGGCGTACGCGGCGCAGGGCGCGCCGCGATCGCCGCGCCCCATCTGCGGACCGACCGCTGGTGGCTGGCCCCCGCCGCCACCGCCGCCGGTCTGCTGGCGTTCATCGCCTACTCCACCTGGCGGGCGTTCGCGAACGCGGACTACTACGCGGCGCCGTACGTCTCGCCGTTCTACTCCCCCTGCCTGGCGGAGAACTGCGACACCATGCGCCACGGCCCCAACGCGGATCTCTTCGGCGGCTGGTGGGGCATCTCGCCCGCGATCATCATCCTGATCTTCCCGCTCGGCTTCCGCCTGACCTGCTACTACTACCGCAAGGCCTACTACCGGGGCTTCTGGGCCTCACCCCCGGCCTGCGCGGTCGCCGAGCCGCACACGAAGTACACCGGCGAGACCCGCTTCCCGCTGATCCTCCAGAACATCCACCGCTACTTCTTCTACGCGGCGATCGTCGTGGCCGGGATCCTGACCTACGACACCGTGCTGTCCTTCCGCGACGAGCACTACCGCTGGGGTCACATGGGCCTGGGCACCCTGGTCTTCCTGCTCAACATCACGCTGATCTGGGCGTACACCCTCTCCTGCCACTCCTGCCGGCACATCGTCGGCGGCAAGCTGAAGCACTTCTCCAAACACCCCGTGCGCTACAGGGCATGGCGGCTGGTCGGCACGCTCAACGCCCGGCACATGCTGCTGGCCTGGGCGTCGCTGGTGAGCGTGGCGCTCGCCGACTTCTACGTGTATCTCGTCGCGTCCGGCGTCTTCGACGATCCGAGGTTCTTCTGATGAGTGAGGCCTGCTGATGTCCGTGGTCGACCGCCAGGAGTGGGACGTCGTCGTGGTCGGCGCGGGAGGCGCCGGGCTGCGGGCCGCCATCGAGGCCCGGGAACGCGGCGCCCGCACCGCCGTCATCTGCAAGTCGCTGTTCGGCAAGGCGCACACGGTGATGGCCGAGGGCGGCATCGCGGCGGCGATGGCCAACGCCAACGAGCACGACAACTGGCAGGTCCACTTCCGCGACACCCTGCGCGGCGGCAAGTTCCTCAACCAGTGGCGGATGGCCGAGCTGCACGCCCAGGAGGCCCCGGACCGGGTGTGGGAGCTGGAGACCTGGGGCGCCCTCTTCGACCGCACCAAGGACGGCCGCATCTCCCAGCGCAACTTCGGCGGCCACGAGTACCCGCGCCTCGCGCACGTCGGCGACCGTACGGGCCTGGAGCTGATCCGCACCCTCCAGCAGAAGATCGTCTCGCTCCAGCAGGAGGACAGGAAGGAGACCGGCGACTACGAGTCCCGCCTGAAGGTCTTCCAGGAGTGCACGGTCACCCGGATCCTCAAGGACGGCAGCCGGGTGTCGGGCGTCTTCGCGTACGAGCGTGAGACGGGCCGTTTCTTCGTCCTCCAGGCGCCCTCCGTGGTGATCGCGACCGGCGGCATCGGCAAGTCGTTCAAGGTGACGTCGAACTCGTGGGAGTACACCGGCGACGGCCACGCGCTGGCCCTGCTCGCCGGCGCCCCGCTGCTCAACATGGAGTTCGTGCAGTTCCACCCGACGGGCATGGTCTGGCCGCCGTCGGTGAAGGGCATCCTCGTCACGGAGTCCGTCCGAGGCGACGGCGGAGTGCTGCGCAACTCCGACGGAAAACGCTTCATGTTCGACTACGTTCCCGACGTCTTCAAGGAGAAGTACGCCGAGTCGGAGGCGGAGGGCGACCGCTGGTACGAGGACCCGGACCACAACCGGCGTCCCCCCGAGCTGCTCCCCCGTGACGAGGTCGCGCGCGCCATCAACTCCGAGGTGAAGGCGGGCCGCGGCTCCCCGCACGGCGGCGTCTTCCTCGACGTGTCCACGCGTATGCCGGCGGACGTCATCCGCCGTCGGCTCCCCTCCATGTACCACCAGTTCAAGGAGCTGGCGGACGTCGACATCACCGCGGAGGCCATGGAGGTCGGGCCGACCTGCCATTACGTGATGGGCGGCATCGCGGTCGACTCCGAGACGGCCGCCGCGCGCGGGGTGCCGGGCCTGTTCGCGGCCGGCGAGGTGGCCGGCGGCATGCACGGCTCCAACCGCCTCGGCGGCAATTCGCTCTCCGACCTGCTGGTGTTCGGCCGCCGGGCGGGCCTGCACGCCGCGCAGCACACGGCGGGCCTGGACCGGGGACACCAGGGAGACCTGGGAGACCTGGAGGACCAAGGACACCACGGACGTCCGGCGGTGCACGACGAGCAGGTCGACGCTGCGGCAGCGGAAGCGCTGCGTCCGTTCTCGGCGGAGGGCCCGGCCGCCCCCGACGGCCGCCCGCCGGAGAACCCGTACACCCTGCACCAGGAACTCCAGCAGACCATGAACGACCTGGTCGGGATCATCCGCCGCGAGGGCGAGATGGAACACGCCCTGGAGAAACTGGCCGACCTGCGGGTACGGGCCCGGCGGGCCGGCGTCGAGGGGCACCGCCAGTTCAACCCCGGCTGGCACCTCGCCCTGGACCTGCGCAACATGCTGCTGGTCAGCGAGTGCGTGGCCCGGGCGGCACTGGAGCGCACCGAGTCGCGCGGCGGCCACACCCGCGAGGACCACCCGACGATGGACCGCGCGTGGCGCAACGTCAACCTGCTGTGCGCACCGGTCGACCCCGTCGGCGGCCCGGGATCGGCGGACCCCGTCCACGGCCAGATCACCCTCACCCGCGAGACCACCGAGCCCATCCGCCCCGACCTGCTCGCCCTCTTCGAGAAGGAGGAGCTGGTCAAGTACCTCACCGAAGAGGAGCTGTACGAATGAGCAGCTACGACGCCCACTTCAAGGTGTGGCGGGGTGACGTGCGGGGCGGCGGCCTGGACGACTTCAAGGTCGAGGTGAACGACGGCGAGGTGGTCCTCGACATCATCCACCGCCTCCAGGCCACCCAGGCGCCCGACCTCGCCGTCCGCTGGAACTGCAAGGCGGGCAAGTGCGGTTCGTGTTCGGCGGAGATCAACGGGCGGCCCCGGCTGCTGTGCATGACCCGTATGTCGGTCTTCGACCGCGCGGAGACGATCACCGTCACGCCCCTGCGCGCCTTCCCGGTGATCCGCGACCTCGTCACGGACGTCGGCTTCAACTACCGGAAGGCGAGGGAGGTTCCGGCGTTCGTGCCGCCGGAGGGGGTCGGGCCGGGCGAGTACCGCATGATGCAGGAGGACGTGGACCGCTCGCAGGAGTTCCGCAAGTGCATCGAGTGCTTCCTGTGCCAGGACACCTGCCATGTCGTCCGCGACCACGAGGAGAACAAGACGGCGTTCGCCGGCCCCCGCTTCCTCATGCGCGTCGCCGAACTGGACATGCACCCGCTGGACGCGGCCGAGGAATCCGGCCTGGACCGCAAACGCACGGCCCAGGACGAACACGGCCTCGGCTACTGCAACATCACCAAGTGCTGCACAGAGGTCTGCCCCGAAGGCATCAAGATCACGGACAACGCCCTGATCCCCTTGAAGGAACGAGCGGTCGACCGCAAGTACGACCCACTGGTGTGGCTGGGGTCGAAGATCAGACGGCGCCCTTCGTAGGCGGGAGGGTCAGGCGGCCGGGGCGCTGGGCGCGGAACTGGATCAGCAGCCCCACCATGAACAGGATCCAGCCGGCCCACGCGACGTAGGCCGACGAGCCGTGCGGCGGACCGTTCAGCGGGCCCACGAAGGTCCACACCGCTCCTCCGGCCGCGGCGGTCAGCGATCCGTAGCCCCACAGTCTCGGCCTCAGGACCCTTGACCGACCCCACGGCGCGACCCAGCCGGTCGCGATCCCGGCCACACCACCCACGGCAAGAACCGTCAGGGCGAACGCGGACGCCCCCGCCAGTACCCAGTGCATGCCGGTCATCGTTCCAGAAGCTCCAGCACCCGCAAGAGATTTGACTCGGCGATGACCCGCATTTCCGCAGGCCTTCGAAAATCACTGTCGCCGCCGTTCCTCTCCGTACCCCTTGCCCGCCCCTGCCTGCCCCCGTGATCGATTCATCGTGGGCTCCCCCTTCCGTGTTGTTCTGCCTCACGAACCCCGGCTCGGGTGCATCCCGGTCGCGGAGCCGTATTCGCGGCCATACGCTCCCAAATGTGACCTCTTCCTTGGTACGAGGCCGGGCGCGGTGTGCCGGGTCGCAGATATCCGTGCGGGTGGCTCATGCCGTGCTGGGTGGTGCGCTCGGGGTCGTGTGGCTGGTGTTGCCGGGGATGACGTCCGGTGCCGACGCTCCGGTTGCGGTCAGGGAGCCGATGCCCGCGGCGAGCACCGGCATGAGTTCCGCCGCCGCGGCCGGGGACGACGAGACCTCCACCGCCGATCTGGTGCTCCCGCTCGTCGCCGTCGGCGCGGCGGGCGCGGTCGCCGGGTACGGGTACCTACGCCGGGTGCGGCGCGTCCGGGACCGGACCACCCCGGGCGGAGTCGGAAGTCCGCCGCCTCCGAAGTCGTCGCCGCCCCTCGCCGCCCGCGACGAACAGGCCTGCGCGGCGCTGGTCGAGGCCGACAACCGGATCCGCGCCGCCCGCACCGAACTCGGCTTCGCCGAGACGCTGTTCGGAGCGGAGTCCGTCACGGCGTTCCGCCGGGCCGTCCGCGAGGCGGAGTCCGAACTCGCCGCCGCGTTCCGCATGCGGCAGCGGTACGACGACGGGGTGCCGTCGGAGGAGGCGGCCCGGGGACACGCGCTCGCCGGGATCGTCGGGCGGTGCGAGGAAGCCGGACGGCGGCTGGACGCCGTAGCAGACGCGTTCGGGCGACTGCGGGGGCTGGAACGGGGGGTGAGTGAGGCGCTGGGGGTCGCCGAGGGCAGGTTCCGGGAGCTGACGGGGCGGGCGGGGGCCTCGGAAGTCGTCCTCGCCGGGCTCCACGACCGGTACGCGCCCACCGCCATCGCCTCCGTCACCGGCAACGTCGAACAGGCCAAGGACCGGCTCGTGTTCGCCACCGTCCGGCTCAACCAGGCCCGCCAGGCGGCTGATACGGGGCAGCCGGAGCGGGCGGCCCGGCATCTGCGGGCCGCCGAGGGCGCCGTCGACCAGGCGGCCGTCTTCGTCGAGGGCGTCGAGCGGATGGCCGCGGAGCTACGGGCGGCCGAGCAGACGGTCCCGGCCGCCCTCACCGGCGCGGAGCCCGAGTTGACCTCAGCCCGGGAAGGGGGTGCTCTCGACTCCGCCGACGACCCGCCCCCGGGCGAACTGCACTCCCGGCTGGCGCATGCCGACGCCGTGCTCGACTCCGTGCGGCAGGAGCTGACCGGAGGGCAGCCCTACGATCCCGTAGGGCTGCTGCGTCGGATCGTGCGGGCGACCGCGCCGGTCGCCTCGGGACGGTCCGGGGTGTTGCCGGCCGCCGCCCTGATCGCCGCCCGCACCGCCACGGCCGCCGCGGCCGACTTCGTGGCGACGCACCGCGGCGCGGTCGGCGCCACCGCGCGCACCCGCCTGGCGGAGGCGCGACGGCTCCTCGTGACCGGGGACCCGGCGGACCGCCCGCCCGCCGACATCCTCGCCCTGGAGGCCCGGGAACTGGCCGAGCTCGACGTACGGGCGCACGGGAACCCGTACGCGGGTGCGGGCGGCATGACCGCGACGGCCGGCACCGGCGGGGCCGTGCTCGGCGGCATCGTCCCGGCCGAGGATCCCGAGGACGGGACGCCCGCGGGCTTCGCGGGCCGGGCCGGACACCCGCACCCGCCCGCCGCGACCGGCGTATGACCGTCGACCGTCCGTCAGAACAGGCTCAGCAACGCCTCCGCCGGGTCCACCAGCCCCGTCCGGCCGTCCGGCAGCGGCAGTTCGAACCACACCGTCTTGCCGCGCGGTGTGCGCCGCGAGCCCCAGGCCGCCGAGAGCAGGCCCACGAGCTGCAGGCCCCGGCCGCCCTCGTCGGTGTCCCGGGCACGGCGGCGGCGCGGCTGGACGAGGCCCGAGTCCCACACCTCGCACACCAGGGTGCGGTCCAGCAGCAGCCGGAGTCTGATCTCGCCCTCGCCGTACCGCAGGGCGTTCGTGACCAGCTCGCTGACCAGCAGTTCCGTCGTGTCGACGAGGGGTTCGAGGCCCCAGGCCAGCAACTGGCTCCGCGCCTGCTCCCGCGCCCGCCCCACGCTGCGCGGCTCACGCGGCAGCGTCCAGTCGCCGACCGACTCGGCGGGCAGGCCCTGTACTCGTGCCATCAGCAGCGCGATGTCGTCCTCGCCGTGGTGCGAGTCGAGGGTGTTGAGGACGTGGTCGCAGACGTCCTCCAGGGGGCTGGACGGGTCCGTGAGCGCCCCCACGAACGCGTTGAGGCCCTCGTCGAGCGGATGGTCGCGGGATTCGACCAGTCCGTCCGTGTAGAGCGCCAGCAGCGCGCCTTCGGGGAGTTCGACCTCCACCTCCTCGAAGGGTTCGCCGCCCACGCCGAGCGGCATGCCCGGCGGCACGTCGAGCATCAGCGCCGGCTCGCCGGGTTCGACCAGGACCGGCGGCAGATGGCCCGCGTTGGCGAAGGTGCAGCGGCGCGTCACCGCGTCGTAGACCGCGTACACGCACGTCGCGAGGTACACCTCGGACAGGTCGGCCTCGCGGGGGCGGCGGGCGGCCCGGGTCGCCTGCTGGACGCCGCCCGGCGTGCCGAGGCCGCGCGCGATCTCGTCCAACGCGGAGAGGACTTCGGCCGGTTCGAGGTCGAGCAGGGCCAAGGTGCGTACGGCGGTGCGGAGTTCGCCCATGGCGACGGCCGCCCGCAGCCCGCGCCCCATGACGTCGCCCACCACCAACGCGGTGCGGTGACCGGGCAGTTCGATGACGTCGAACCAGTCGCCACCGACCTCGCTGGGGCGGTCGTTGGAGGAGTTGCCGGGGAGGTAGCGGCAGGCGATGTCGAGGCCCGAGGCCACCGGGTCGCCGGGCGGCAGCAGCGACCGTTGCAGTATCAACGCCCGCTGGTGCTCCCGCCGGTACAGCCGCGCGTTGTCGATGCAGACCGCCGCCCGCGCCGCCAGTTCCACGGCCAGCTCCCGGTCCCGGTCCCCGAACGGCTCGCTGCCCTTCGTCCGCGAGAACTGCGCGAGGCCTACGACGGTGTCGTGGGCGACCATCGGGACGGCGAGGGTGGACTGCACGAGGCCGCCCTCCTCGCCGGGGATGGCCTGCGGGCGGGCGGTGCGCAGGGCGTCCGCGCAGGGCGAGTTGAAGGCGAAGTGGTGGACGGCCCCGACCGCGACGGGCGCGCCGCTGCCGTCGAAGGGCGCGTCGGAGACAGCGGAGGAGAAGGCGACCCGGCGTAGTTCGGCGCTGCCGTCGGCGAGGCCGGGCGGGGTCTCGTCGCCGGCCAGGAGTCCCTGGTAGAGGTCGACGGTGGCGAGGTCGCAGAAGCCGGGCACGACGACGTCGAGGAGTTCGCGTGCGGTCGTCTCCAGGTCCAGGGAGTTCCCTATGCGGGCGCCCGCGTCGTTCAGAAGGGCGAGATTGCGCCGTGCGGCGGCGGCCTCGCGGGCGGCGGCACGGCGGGCGGTGATGTCGGTGCCGAGCCAGGCGATGCCGATGGGGTGGCCGGTGCCGCTGTGCACGCGGTAGAGGTTGATCGACCAGTGCCGGCGCTCTTCGGAGTCCGGCACGAAGCCGGTGACGTGCATGTCGGTGATGGAGTCGCCGGTCTCCAGGACTCTGCGCAGGGTCGCGCTGACCCGCTCGGCCTCGGCCCGGGGCAGGTAGTCGTGGACGCCCTTGCCGTGGTGCTCGTCGGGGGTGCCGCCGAAGATGGAGGCGAACCGCTGGTTGGCGCGGCGGACCCGCAGGTCGGCGTCGATCAGCAGGAAACCGAAGGGGGATTGACCGAAAATGGCCTGCGAGGCGGCGAGGTCGGTCTCGATGCTGCGGAGCGTGCGGACGTCGACGACGATGCATACGGCGGCCTTCTCGCCGTCCTGACTGCGCGTCGGCATGACGTACACCTCGGCGAGGCCCTGCTCGCCGCGCCCGCCGCCGGGCACCGGGTCGGGCATCCGGAAGGGGACCACGCCGGTCCACTCGCGCCCGTCGAGGATCTCGGCCATCTTGCGCTGGCCGCGCTCGCGCAGGTCCGGGTCGACGAAGGCCTCGATGGGGTCCATGCCGACGGCCCGCTCGGCGGGGATGCCGAAGATCTGCTCGGCGCGCAGACTCCACTGGTCGACGAAGCCGTCGGGGCCGATGGAGAACGAGGCGACCTTGATGTAGTCGTAGATCGAACCGGGCGGACTGCTCTGCCACATGGCGTCACCGGGCGTCGCCTCCTCGACCGGGACGTCGTCGAGGACGCGCACGGCGTCGGCGGCGAGCGCACCCGCGGCCTTCACCCTCGCGCCGCCCGACGGGTCCTCGGACTCCGTGGCCTTCGCTGGTATCTCGCTCACGCGAACCGTCCCCTCCAGCTCACCGCGTCCGGCACCGGTCACCGGCGGCGGCTGCCCGCAGTATCCAGCACTACGGGTCCGCACGACACGGTGTTCACGATCACAGCACGGTCCAGGCTCTTTTCGGACCGTGCCGCGACAACACTTCCAGTCTTCTAACCAGCGGGCACGTCGTCGAACCACACCTTCCGGGACCGGTCGGCGACCGAAACCGAACGAGGGACACGGCGACCCCCGCTGTACACCGGCTCATCCCCGCGACACGGCGTGTCAACCCGGTACCGCGAGTTCGAACCAGACCGTCTTGCCGGTGTCTCCGGGCCGGGTGCCCCAGCGGCGCGAGGAAGAGGCCACCAGTTGCAGTCCGCGCCCGCTCTCGTCCTCGGGCCGGGCGGCGCGCTCGCGGGGCGGGTCCGGCAGCGGGTCGGAGACCTCGACGAGCAGTACGCCCTCCTGGCCCGAGGGGCGCACCAACCGGAGGCCGATGGGGCCGGTGGCATGCCGCAGCGCGTTGGTGACTAGCTCGCTGACCAGCAGGGCGGCGAGGTCGCCCAGGCTGTCGAGGCCCCAGCCGTGCAACTGGCCCCGGACGGCGCGGCGGGCGGTGCGCACCGCACCGGGGTCCGCGGGGAACGTCCACTCGGCACAGTCGCCTTCGGTGTCGATCACGCCGATCACTTCCCAGGCCAGCGGGTGAACCCATGTCCGGTTTCGTGGGGTTAATGGGCACATACCCGATATTCGCGAGGCAGTACCGCACGACAGGGCGCACTGTGGCACGAACGGCGTACGCGGCACCCCGCCCATCGGCCGACGCGCCCCCGGATCATCCGGGCCCGATCGAGCGCGCCCCCGGGGCGACCTGACGGACGCTGTCGGCTGCCTTCGGATACTGCCGGATGCCGTCGGATGCCGTCGGATGCCGTCGACGCATTCCGCTCAGGCGATCCGGGCCATGGTGAGCCGAGCCCGCGCCGGAGACCGGGGTACTGTCGGCCGCAAACTGTGACACATCACCCCGGGAGTGTCACATTCGTAGAACTGGGACCCTGCCACCCGCGGACTCGCCGACGGCGTCCGACCCGACAAGGCCGGAACCGGTGCCGGGACAGGGGCGGGGACCGGGTCGCGTCCGCGGCTCAGCGGGTCTGGGTGCCGACCCGCGTGAGCGTCTCGCGTACGGCGGGCACGTCCTGGTCGAGCCAGTCGACGTGCCAGATCTCGTCCGGGGTGAGCCAGCGCAGCGCGTCGTGATCCTGGAGGGGTCGGGGCGCGGCGGAGCCGGGGCGCAGGCGGGCGGTCCACACCTGGAGGACGTAGGGCGGTTTGAGGGGCCACTCCCCCGGGACGCGCTCGACGGTCTCGGCGTCGACGCCGAGTTCCTCGCGCAGTTCGCGCACCAACGCCGCCTCGGGCGCCTCGCCCTCCTCGACCTTGCCGCCGGGCAGTTCCCAGCGTCCGGCGAGTTCCGGGGGTGCGCTGCGGCGCGCGGCGAGCAGGCGGCCGTCGTCGAGCAGGGCGGCTCCCACGACCACGATCCGTTCCGTCATGCGCCGGAGCCTACGGGACGGGACTGCGGGGGACGTCAGTTCCGGGTGCCGTCTCCGGTCGGCGCCTGGGGCTGGGTCTCGCCCTGGTCCTGGCCGACCTGCTCGACCCAGTAGAGCCGCTCGTGGCCGTGACCGCCGAGGGTGTCGGCGGTCTCCTGTGCCTCGGCCCGGGTCGCGTACCTGCCCACGCTGTAGCGATTGCCGTTGCCTTCCTGCCTTATGACGAGCCAGGGCAGAGAGATGGTGCTGTCGTTCATCGCCCCCCACGCCCCCTTCCCGCCCCGGTCTGCCCGGATCCCGTACGCGGTACGCCTCGCGCGCCGCCTTCCAAGGAAACCGCAATCCGCATATGCCCGAGCGTACGCCTTACCTTCACGCAGCGAACACGGCTTTGCACAAAGAGGTACGCAACCAGCCAAGACGTAGGGGGCGCACGGGACCGAACGCGCCGTGCGCGCGCCCCGATGGGTCAGGTTGGCGGGGGTCCGGGCACATACCGGGCGACCTGCGGGAACGGAACGAAACGACCGGATTCCGACGGCGCGCGGGCGACCCCGCGGCCGGCGGATACCAGGGGCAACTGCCGGAAGGATGTGCGCCGCCCGGGCGAATGCGCCATCGCCCCGGCCCACGCCCCTGCCCCAGCGCTCGCACACCGCGACCAGGACAGGCCCCTCAACAACAGCGGCCGGGACAGGCCCTCACTACCGCGCAGGACAGGCCCCGCTCACCACCGCGGCCGGGACAGGCCCACAGACCCGCTCGCCCCGCGCACCCTGCTCGCCCCGCGTACCCCGTTCGCCCCGCGCACCCTGCTCGCCCCCCCGCGCGCCCCGCGCCCCGCTCGCCACTGCGGCCCGGACAGGCCCTACTTCACCGGCAGGTGGTAGGCGACCCGGTAGCGGTCGGCCGGGATCACCACGTCGGCCGTCTCGACCGGGCGGCCGGAGGCGTAGTACGTGCGGTGGACGACCAGGACGACGTGCCCCGGGACGCCGCCGAGGGAGAGCAGTTCCTCGGAGAGACCGGGCCGGGCGCCGACCTCCTCCGTGACGTTGTCGACGATGACATCGATGGCGCGCATCCGCTCGACGACGCCCATGCCTCCGAGCGGCCCCTCCTCGGGCAGCATGACGGGGGTGCGGCCGGTGACGGCGAGAGGCTCCCAGGAGGTGGACAGCATCATCACCTCGCCGGCCTCCCGGAACACGTACTTGGTGCGCATCACACGGTCCCCGGCCTGGATGTCCAGCCGCTCCGCGACGGCGACGCCCGCCTCGACCTGCTCGCTGCTGGACTCCCATGTCCCGCGCGTGTGCGCCTCGGCCTGCTCCTGCCGGAACGGCGTGGCGCCGCTGACGGGGCGGTAGCCGGAGCGGGCGATCCGGCGCGGCACGGGACGCTCGCGCACATACGTGCCGGAACCGGAGCGGCCCTCGACCAGCCCCTCGGCCATCAGCACCTTGCGCGCCTCGAGAGCGACGGTGTCGGAGACGCCGTACTCCTCGCGGATTCTCGCCTGGGACGGAAGACGGGTGTGAGGTGGCAGCGACCCGTCGGCGATCTTCTTGCGGAGATCACCCGCGACACGCAGATACGCCGGCTGCTCACCGAAAGTCACTGGCCACTCCCATCAGGTTGTACAGACAGCTACAGCCTGGCAACCGTGGGTTGTGCCATGCAAGCAAAGGCCAGAGAATCACTCGATGTGATGACATCTTGCCGGGAAACGCTTTACCCAGGCACTTTCTCCCCGCTACGGACGTGATCACACATTGAGGCCGCCGTCACTGTCGCCCCCGCCGGCGCTCCCGCTCCCGCTGCCGTCCTCGTCGTAGGTGGGCGGGGTGGTGGCCAGGCCCAGAGCCTTGCGGGCGGTGACAGTGGCGTCGCCGTCGACGTACTCGTATGCGGTGTCGTAGTGCACGTAGAAGCCGTCCACGTCGGTGGCCTTCTCCGCCGCCGCCCACTCCTTGCCCGCCGCCCGCATGTCCTTCACCAGGGCGGCGAGGGGGGCGCGGGCCGGCGCGGACCAGGTGTGCGCGCCGAGCGCGGCCGCCTGCTCGTCGGTCGCGTTCCCGACGTCCCCGGCCCAGGTCCGGTTGCCCGCCAGATCCTCCTCGGCGAGTTCCTCCGGCTCCTCGTAGAGCGCGTCGTCGACGGCGGTCATCGCCGTCAGGAACGCCAACTGGTCGGCGTCGAGGGTCGTCTCGTCGGCGCGCAGCGAGCCGGTCAGGGTGCTCTTCCCCTCCAGGTCGGCGAAGACGCAGGTGATCTCGCGGTCGCCCCACTCCCAGCTCTCGCCGGTGGGCGTGAGGTAGTAGACGTCGACCTCGTCGGTCAGCGCCCAGGTGTCCATCGCGTAGGCGCTCTGGAGCGGGTAGCACTTGTCGTCGGCCACGTCCGCGACGTGGCTGTCGCCCGGGAAGTCATCGCCGGGCAGCGGGACCGTGGCGAACACCTCGGCGTCGTGCGCACCGGAGCAGGCCACCTCGTCGACGTCGTAGACCTCCTTGTCGAGGGTCCCGCCCGGCACGTCGAAGCAGTCGCCCTTGGCGAGCGAGAAGCCGGAGTTGGCGCTCGCGCCCTCCTTGAACCCCTCCCAGAACTCGCCGGCACCCCCCGTGGCCAGCGCCAGGACCCACAGCGCGAGCCCCACCGAGGACAGGATCGCGCCCGCGATCGCCATCCCCTTGCCGCGCTCCCCCCGCTTCTTGATCTGCACCAGCGCGATGATCCCGAGCACCAGACCCACGGCCGGCAGGAAGCAGAGGATGCCGAGGACCAGGGCGGCGATGGCCACCCCGTTGACCGGCGCGGGCCGCCCGAAGGGGCTGTACCCCTGGCCCCACACCGGGTAGGGCACCGCCCCGTAGGGGGCCTGCGGACCGTACGGCCCCTGGGCGTAGGGGGCTTGCGGGGGCGCCCCGTACGGGTCCTGCGGGTTCGGGCTCTGCGGGTTCGGGCTCTGCGGCTGCGGAGGCTGGTACGGGTCCTGGGGCTGGTGGGGCCCGGGAGGCGGAGGTATGGACACGAGTACCGTGCTTCCTGGTTCAGACGGTCGGGCGATTGCTAGAACATGGGTTCAGGTGCTTCGGCCAGTCTGGCAGGGAGTTCTGACACCGGCTCTGGACTGACGTACGACGGACGTGCGGCTGCGCGCATCGTAAGCGCGGCACGAGCAGGGGCGGAACGGCGGTCACGAACGCGACGGTCCGGGCGGTGAACGGGCTCACGGCCAAGTGGGCGCACGCCGTGGACGGCGACGGCAGCGGCTCCGTCTTCTCGGCCGCGGGAGTGTGGCCGATGCTCGCCTTCCGCACGGACGGGGCGTCGGGCCCGGCACGGGAGGAACCGGGCGGCGCCCTCGGTGTGCCAGCGGGCGAAGCTGCCGCCGCCGGGCGCGAGTTGCTCGCCACGATGCCTGGGTGGCGAAGCGGACCGGCGGGCTGTTCGAGCGGATGCCGGTCACGCTGACGGACGACACCGAACTGGTGCCGGCGAGCGCGCAGCCGCTGCGGACGCAGTGGCTGCGGCCCTGGGCCCGCTTGCTTCGACCGCCCCTTCGGCTTCCTCGCCCTGCACCGCCACTCACGGCTGGTGCCGGCGGCGGGACGGGTCGCGGAGCCGAAGCCTTTGTCAAAGCACAGCTGAGACGAGGACTACGGGACGCCCTGAGGCGCACCGGCGAGTCTGCGCTGCTCCTCCTCCACGATGCGGCGGGCGAGGCCGTCGTCGGAGACGTCCACCGCGTCCGGGGTCGCCTCGGCGGTGTCGCTGCGGCGGGCGTAGGCGTCGAACAGGCGGTTCTTGTTCTTGAGGATGCGCAACAGGCGGTCGTCCACACTGTCCGTGACCAGCAGCCGGTGCACCTGGACCGCGCGAACCTGCCCCATGCGGTGCGCGCGGGCCACGGCCTGGTGCTCCAGGGTCGGCTTGACCTGCGGCTCGCACAGGACGACCACGGACGCGGCCTGGAGGTTGAGTCCGACCCCGCCCGCCTCGATCTGGCAGAGCAGCACCGCGTGCCCTGCGGCCGCCGTGAAGTCGTCGACGAGACGCTGCCGACGGGCGGCGGGAACGTCTCCGGACAACGGCCCGAGCGGCGACCCGGACCCGCCGTCGTCGAGGGCCTGTCGGACCACTGCCAGGACGTCACGGAAGTACGAGAACACGACCACCTTCAGGCCGTTGGCCGCCGCCTCGGCGACCAACTCGCGCAGCCGTTGCAGCTTGGCGGACTTCTCCGGGTCGGCGTACGCGGCCCTGCGCATCGCCATGAAGTTCCCGGCGGCGACGGCCGCGCGGTAGGCGTCCTGGTCGGCGGCGCTGAACTCCTCCCATTCGTCGACCTCGATCAGCGCGGGCAGCTCGGTGAGCACGTCCTTCTGGTTGCGGCGCAGGTAGGCGGGGGCGACGGCCTTACGGAAGGCGTGCGGACCCGCGGCGCCGGCGCCGTCGCGTATCTCCGGGACCAGTTCGGGCCGCAGTTGGCGGACGAGGGCGCGGAACTCCTCGACGCGGTTCTCCATCGGGGTTCCGGTGAGGAACAGGACGCGGTCGCAGGCCCCGGTCCACACGGCGACCGAGCGGGCGCGGCGGGTGTCGGGGTTCTTGACGTAGTGCGCCTCGTCGACGACGAGCAGACCGGGCGGCGGGGTGCCCGGGACACTCGGGGCGTCGGGGATATCGCGGGTGGCCTCCGGCTCGGGCAGGGTGTGCAGCACGTCGAACGTGGTGACGGCGACGCCGCCGTGCTCGCGCCACAGCGCGTACGCGTCCCGCCGGTCCGGGCCGTGCACCGGCACCGCCCGGAGCGTGCTGCGCGCGGCGATCTCCCGCGTCCAGTTGATGAGCACGCCGGCCGGGCACACCACCAGGAAGTGGGCGTGCCCCTCGGCCGCGAGGTGGGCGAGCACGGCGATCGCCTGGACGGTCTTGCCGAGCCCCATCTCGTCGCCGAGTACGACCCGGCGCTGGGCGAGCGCGAACCGGGCGCCGAAGGCCTGGTAGCCGCGCAGGGAGACCCGGCGGTGGGTGTCGTCCAGCGGCTGCGCGTGCACCCGCTCGGCCACCTCCGACGGCACGAACCCCTCGGCGGCCGCCAGGTCCGCCGGCTGGGCGCAGATCTCCGCCAGCCGGCTGTAGTACTCGGCGGAACGCACCTCGAAGTCGACCCAGGGCTCGATCTCGGAGGCCGGTTCGCGCAGCAGGTCGGCGGTGGCCTGCGCCAGCCGCAGCGGCACCTCCGCCGCGGCGGCCTCGGCCGTCAGCGCCCGCAGTTCCGTGACCGCCACGCGCGCGGCCTCCCGGCGACGGCTCCCGGCGAGCGCCAGCCGCAGCCGGCCCGTGGCCGGGCGGACCACGGGCAGCAGTTCGGCGAGCCGCGTCTCGTACCGCTCGGCGGCCTCCACGGCGCGGGGCAGCTCGGGACCGGCCTCGACGAGCCGGTACAGCGCGGCGACCAGGGCGGCGGTACGAGGCTCCGGCCGGTCGACGTCGATCCGCACCGAGACGGTCTCGCCGACCGCGCGGGCGATCTGCCGGGCGGCGGCCAGCGCCTGGTCGGCGGTCTGCGCGCCGACACCGGGAATCTGCCGCAGTTCGTACCGACTCGCCCCGTACACCTCACCCACCGACCCGAACCCGGCCCCCTCCAACGCCCCGAACCGCAACCGCCCCTCGGTGACGTCCTTCAGCCGGACCAACGGAATACCCCGAAGCTCCTCGGCCACAAGCGCGTCCCTCAGCGGCGCGTACGCGTCCCGGACGGCGTCCAGGGCCCGGCCGTGATCAACACGCAGAACACGCGCGGCATCACACAACCGCACCCCGCCCTCGTACAACTCCTTGACCCGCACCACGCCCCCGCCCCCCACTCTCCGCGCCGCCCTCCATGCTCGCACCCACGACCGACAACGAGCACCGTCGTTCCCTCCCGACTGGCCTGACGATCCGGGCGCGATCCGGCGTTTCCGCACACTCGTTCCCGAAAGCAGAATTGTCAGGACCTGAAGAGCCCCACGACTGCATAATCAGCTCAGCTCAGCTCAGCTCAGCTCAGCTCAGCTCAGCTCAGCTCAGCTCAGCTCAGCTCAGCTCAGCACACGTCTCGGGGGAGGGAGCCGTGCTGTGGTGGACAGGTGGGACCCGCAGAGCATTGTTCGCCGGTATCGCGGAAGTTGGGCGCCGCGGAGTTTTCTCGCCGGACTGGATCATCAGGCCCTGGTCTCCTTTCTCGCCGAGGGGACGTTGGTGCACTTCGGCAAGGGGGACGTCCTCATACGGGAGGGCGACGCCTACGACGGCGTCTTCCTGCTGCTCACGTCGTACGTCAAGGTCAGTGCGAGCCGTTACGGCGGCGGGCAGACCCTCCTCGCCGTGCGGTTCGCGGGCGACGTGATCGGTGAGATGGCGGCGACGGACGGCAACACGCGCTGCGCCACCGTCGAGGTGTGCAGCAAGGAACCCGTGGCCGCCGTCCGCCTGGACGAGACGCAGTTCGAGCGGGCGGTGGACGCGGTGCCCGGCGGCCGGCAGCTCCTGTTCGACTCCGTGGTGCGCAAGCTGCGTACGTCGACCCGGCGACGCGTCGACTACGCGAAGGCTCCCGTCCACCTCCAACTGGCGCGTCTGCTGGTGGAGATGGCCGATGAACACGGTCACACGCCGCGCGGGCGGAGCGTGGTCATCGGGGCGAACCTCACCCAGGCGGAGTGGGGCATGCTCATCGGTGTCAGCCCGCGCACCGTGCAACGCGCCCTGAGCGAGCTCAAGTTGGCCGGGCTGATAGATCCAGGACGCAACCGCATGCTGGTCAAGGACGTGCCCGGCCTGCGCGCACTCATCGGCGAACGGCCTTAGCGGCGAACGGTCTTGGTGGTGAACGGCCGTACCCAGGGCGCCATTTGGCGTACAAGGACGGCTGCCCGGTGGGCCGTTCCCATACTGAACCCCCGGGCGGGGTCCGACTGCCCGGAAACGATGGTGAGTTTCTACCGACACGGACGAAAGAGTGTCCATGAATCCACAGATCGAGCAGGGGCCTCTGCGGCGTCTGCACACCGGCGACGATCTCCCCCGATACAGCGGCAACCAGCCGCACGTCCAACGCGGCCTGCTGGAGGCCATCGCTCCGGTGCGCCAACGGGCGGCGAGAGTGGCCGGGTTGGACCGTGAGGCGGCCTACGTACAGGAGCAGGGCGACGGCGAGTTCGTACGCTGGCCCGCGGCGCCGTCGACCGTGGACGTACTGCTCCGCTACCCGCCGGCACTGCGCACCGAGCTGATCCAGGCGAACGCCGGCCGCAGCCCGGACGCGGCGCTGCGCCTGCGTCTGGCGATGGTCGAGGCCCTGTCGGAGGCCGCTCCCGGCGGGCTCAGCGGGGACCCCTTCGTCGTGGTCAGCCGATTCCTGAACTGCTGGCAGGCTCGCGAGGCGCTGGTCCTGACCCCGCACTGCCCTCTCGTCGTGATCGTGGACCAGGGCATCTTCCGGGACACGGTGGCGAAGGAGTTCCTCGGGCTGGAGCCCGACCAGTACGTCGAGATCCTCGTCCGCGACGAGGACAAGGACTTCGAGACGCCCGCCTGGCTGACGCTTCCCGGCAGCACACCCGCGCAGCTCGAAGCGGTACGTGAACGCGTCGGTGTGGGTGCCGGCCTCGGGCCGGACCAGTCCCGGACCGCGGCGCGCCCGTCACGACCCGCATCGGCGCGCACGGTCCACACGCCGAACCCGGGTCCGGCGGCCGGGCGTACCGAGCCGGGTGGGGCGGGCGAGGAGGCCGCGGACCCCCCGCCGACCGGTCGCTCCCGTCGCACGACGTGGTTCCAGAGCGCGCTGGCCGTGGCCCTCGTCGGCGCGATCGCCACCATCGCCGCGGCCGTCGTACCCCCGCTGCTCGACGGAGGCGACGACGACAAGTCCCCCACCGAGTCGCCCTCGCTGACGACCGACACGACGTCCACGCCGTCCGGCACGACGCCCACGGCATCCGACGTACCGTCCGTGACATCCGTCATCCCCGCGCTGGTCCGCTGGACGGACGACGGCGGTTCGACCTTCCTCCGCTCCTACATGAGCCCCAAGCCCGGAAACGCCATACCGAGCGGCCGCGCCTACCCCGCCGGTGAAACGCTCACGCTCGACTGCCAGTTCACCGACGGGCGTTCCATAAAGGTCGGCGACGCCTACTCGGGCCCCGATCCGGACTCCACCGTCTGGTACCGCATCCACGACGACGGCGCGTGGGTGCCGGCCGTCTACGTCGACCCCGGCTCCACGTCCGTCCCCCCGTGCTGACCGGATTTCGAGGAGGCTCACGATGCGCACTGCCCGTGACGCGAGGCGGCCCGCCCGACGGCGCGGCCGAGTCCTGGCCACGACACTGGCCCTGCTGACCTCGGTCGCCCTCGCCGGATGCGGTGACGGTGGCAGCACACCGGACGACGACCACCAGCAGCAGAAGGTCGCGGCTTCTCCGACGACGAGAGCGGAGCGGACCAGCACGGTCGACGCCGGTGGCCAGCCCGAGGGGGTGGCACTGCGCGGCTGCCCCTTCGTCGTCCACGACGTCCAGCACGCCGATGTGGCCGTCACCTGTCTGTCGGTGCACGAGCGTCTGCCGACCGGGACGCAGGTGACGATGCGGTGCTGGACCGACACGGACACCGGGACGCTGGGTGACTGGGGCCGGGCGCTGAAGGGCGAGCCGCGCGTCCAGCGGTGGTTCTACGTCACCGTCGCCGACGGCGAACACGCCGGCAAGTCCGGCTACGTGTACTCCGACCTCGTCCCCCGAACGGAGCAGACGAAGACGCCCCGCTGCACCCCGGAGATCCTCCGGACGTACCCCTTCTCCCCGCGGGTCGAGCCCGATCCGCTGAAACTGGAGATCACCGGAACGTGCACGACGCAGGGCGGGACCCTGACCGGACGGTCCTCAGGCTTCGTCGGCGAGGAGTACGCGGTCACCGCCTACTACCCCGACGGCCGCGAGTACCCCTTGGCCAGCAACAGCATCTCCGCGCGCGCGGACGGAAGCGTGCCCTGGACCTGGTCGTGCGCGGGCGATCCGGCCGGCACGTACACGACCGAGATCAGCACCGTGGACGGCCGCGAGACCACCGGCCGGGTGTCCTTCACCATCGGCGCGCCCGCCAACCCCTCGCCCCCGGCCCCCACCCCGCCGACCCCAGTGCCCACACCCACCCCGAAGCCCACGCCCACCCCGACTCCCCCACCCGCAGCGCCCAAGCCGGTTGCGGTGACCGTGTCGAACCTGGTGACCAACGGCGCCGAGCAGATGCGGGAGGACACCCCGGCCTACCTCTCCACCCGAACCGTCGGCTCCTGCCGGAAGCTCGGCTGCAAGCTGGACGGAACGGAGATGAGCAGCGGCTTCGTCGCCCAGGCGATCTGCCGACTCACCGGCGACCGCATCACCAACGGCCAGAACGACAACGCGATCGACGACGGCAACCCGGGCCTGTACAGCAGCACGCTCTGGTACCGCATCCGCTGGTCCGACGGCAGAGAGGGCTACCTGTCCACCGTGTGGCTCACCCCCACCCACCGCAACGAAACGAGCCTCCCAGCCTGCTGAACAGCGACTGAGGCCCACCCGTCTCCCACGCCCGAACCAAACACGGGCACACCGCACCGCCGGAGAACCCAGCGACCGCAAGGCGTCGCCACCGCCGGTACGACTCGGCTACACGGCAGCGGCGTCGAGCAGGGCGCCGACGTGCTCGAGGGGGTGCGAAGGGTGGGGTACGGGCGTCCGCCGACCCGGTCCGGTCGGTCCAGGCCGAGGATCACGCGCATCGTCGTGGACTTTCCTGCACCGTTCGGCCCGACGAAGCCGGTGATCTGCCCCGGCCTCACGACGAACGACATCCCGTGCAGCGCCCGGGTGTTGCCGAACCGCTTGTGCACGTCCCGGACTTCGATCGTGGCGTGCGACGACCCGCCGGGCTCCTCGGCCTTCTTCTCCATGCGCTCCATGGCAGGAGGTCAGGGAGGGGCAGGGGTGCGGGCCGTCACGGCATGGAGCGAAGTTGTGCAGTGCTCCTGAGGAGGGACGGCGGGGGGCGGTCCTCCCCCGCACGAGGGAGGGACCTGCCTCTCGGCCGGTCAGCGGCAGGTACCGCGGTGTGGCTGAGCGCCGCTCAGGATGGCGGACCATAGCGGGCAGCGACTTCGGCGGCGCGGTGGTGCAGGGATGTGCGCAGCCACTGCGGGGCCAGGACTTCCGCATGGGTGGCGTGCTGCCACAGGGCCCATTCGGCGTGTCGCGAATCCTGGAAGATGACGTTCAGCCGCAGCCGGCCGTCCGCGTCGGCTTCCTCGGCGCAGACGGCCAGGACGGTGCCCACCAGGGGCTCCCGCCGCGCCGGGTCCACCCGTACCAGCACGGCGACCGTGTCACCGCCGGTGCGGAAGCGCGCGTTACGTTCCTGCCAGGCCCGGTCCAGGTCGACGGTTTCCGGTCGCTGCGCGGGTTCGTCGAGTTCCACGGCGGCCAGCACCCGGGACAGCCGGTAGGTGCGGTCCTCGCCTGCTCTCTTGGCCAGCAGGTAGCCCTGTTCACGGACGGCGGCCAGGCCGATGGGGTCCACCGTGCGCCACTTCGGGGCCTGGTTCACCGCCGCATAGTGGATGCGCAACTTGTGGCCGGCGAACACCGCGCGCCGGACCTCGGCCACGATGGCGTCGGGCACTTCCTCGTCGGCCACGCGGCGCGAGAGGAGGTCGGTTTCCGGGTCGATCAGTAAGCGCTGTGCCGCACCGGCCGCGGTGTACCGAAGACTCTCGGGTAACGAGTCGACCACCTTGAGCATGGCTGAGGCAAGCGCCGAACCGAGGCCGAACAGCTGGGCGCCGCGCCGCGATCCGGCCACGAGCAGGGCGAGCGCCTCGTCGTGTTTCAGTCCGGTGAGCGCCATCTGGAAATCGGGCAGAAGCGAGAAACCGCCGCGCCGGCCGCGCTCGGCATAGACCGGGACGCCGGCCGCGGACAGCGCCTCTATGTCCCGCAGCACCGTGCGGATGGAGACCTCCAGCTCACGAGCCAGTGTCTCCGCAGTCATCTGACCGCGCTGACGCAGCAGGAGCACCAAGGAAACCAATCGGTCGGCGCGCATGCGGAAACTCTACGAAATACATGACTGAAGATGTCACGTTTTACTGAAAGGCTCTGTTGCACGACGTCAAAGCCCGGCAGCTGCCGAGTCGCTGAACGTCCGTAGTGTCAATAAACCGAATGGAGCGAGTCGGTAATGGAACGTAACGCCGTCAACCCGGTGACGTGGTCGGTCGAGATGGGCTTCAACCAGGGTGAGGTCGTCTCCGGGCACTCTCGGACCCTCTACATCTCGGGGCAGACCGCGATGAGCAAGGAAGGCAAGCCCGAGCACGACGGTGACATGGCGGCGCAGCTCGCGCTGAGCATCGACAACATCGAGGCGGTGCTCACCGAGGCCGGCATGACCCTCGCGAACCTCGTCCGGCTCAACGTCTACACGACCGACGTCGACACGCTCTTCCAGCACTACGGTGTGCTGGCGGGTCGGCTGGGTGCCGCCAGGGTCTCGCCGACCACCACCATGCTCGGTGTGACGCGTCTGGCGATCCCCGGCCAGCTGGTCGAGCTTGAGGGCACCGCCGTCGCGTGATGTGGACCCGTCTTCGCCTCCGCTGGTCGTGCCGGTGAACCGGCACGAGCAGCGGGCACGTGAACACCCGCCTGCCGCTTGACGCAGGTTGGTGCCGCCGGCCTCTCCCCTGTGAGGTCGGCATCCGGCGTGCAGGCCGCGGGCCACGCGCGCTCCCGGCGCTATCTCTCCTCGCCGCGGACGACACGGCGGAGCTTGGCGAGGCGCTCGTTCAGGACGCGCTCTCCGCCGTGCTGCGTCGGGCGGTAATAGTCCTTCCCCACCAGGCCGTCCGGCGGGTACTGCTGCTCCAGGACTCCCTCGGAGGTCCTGTGGGGGTACTGGTAGCCGATCGCGTTGCCCAGTTCCCTGGCGCCCTTGTAGCGGCCTTTGCGCAGGTGGGCGGGGATCTCTCCGACGGCGCCCGCCCGGACGTCGGCCATGGCCTCGTCGATCCCGACGATCACCGTGTTCGACTTCGGTGCCATGGCCAGGTGCACGGTGGCCTGGGCCAGGGCGAGGCGTGCCTCGGGCATGCCGATGAGCTGGACCGTCTGCGCCGCGGCGACGGCGGCCTGCAGTGCCGTGGGGTCGGCCAGTCCGACGTCCTCGCTGGCGTGCACCACCAGCCGCCGGGCGATGAACCGCGGGTCCTCACCGGCCACGAGCATGCGTGCCAGGTAGTGCAGCGCGGCGTCGGGGTCCGAGCCGCGGATCGACTTGATGAACGCGCTGACGACGTTGTGGTGCTGGTCGCCCTGCCGGTCGTAACGGACGGCCGTCTCGGCGACGGCCCGCTCCACCGCGGGTACGTCGACCACCGTGCCGCCGGTGTCGGTCACCCCGTCGGCGCTCGCCTCCAGAGCGGTCAGCGCGCTCCGGGCGTCGCCGGCGGCGAGGCGCACGAGGGCGTCCTCGGCCTCGGGGGACAGGGTGACCGCACCGCTGAGGCCGCGGTCGTCCTTCACGGCCCGGCGCAGCAGCTCGCGGACCTCGTCGTCGGTCAGGGACTGGAGTTGCAGCACCAGCAGGCGTGAGAGCAGCGGGGACACCACCGAGAACGACGGGTTCTCGGTGGTGGCCGCGACGAGCAGCACGACCCTGTCCTCGACGGCGCCCAGGAGCGCGTCCTGCTGGGTCTTCGAGAAGCGGTGCACCTCGTCGATGAACAGCACGGTCTGGCGGTCGCGGCGACGGCGCGCGTCGTTCATCACGTCGCGCAGTTCCTTGACCCCGCTGGACAGCGCCGAGAGGGCGACGAAGTGCCGGGTGGCGACGTCGGCGAGCAGCCGCGCAAGGGTCGTCTTTCCGGTGCCGGGCGGACCGTAGAGCAGCACCGACGCCACCTCCCCGCCCTCCGCCAACCGTCGCAGCGGCGCGCCGGGGCGCAGCAGGTGCGCCTGGCCGACGACCTCGGCGAGCGTGCGCGGCCGCATCCGTGCCGCCAGCGGCGCGTCGGCTCCCAGGGGCTCGGCGGGCGGAGTGCGGTCCGGCGTCGATAACGCGAACAGCCCGTCGTTCTCGGCGGGGGATGATGCTCTGCTGGGCACGTGCGGCCCTTCCTCTGTGGACAGGTCACTCATACGTTTTCGGCGGCTACGCGTACAGCGTGCCCCGGGCGACGACCACGGCGGACCCCGCCACCTGGACCGAGTCGATCCGTTCCGGCGTCCCTGTCGCGCGAGCGCGCATCGTCGAAGGACGCCCCATCTCCACCCCCTGGCGGATCTCGATCCACTCCCCGAACGGGATCAGTCCGTGCCGGGCCAAATGTACCGGGAGCGAGCCGGCGGCGGAGCCGGTGGCCGCGTCCTCGACCACGCCGTAGGCGGGCGAGAACATGCGCAGCCGCCACTGGGTCCCCGAGCCCGCGAAGCAGTCGGCGGCCATGTCGGGCAGCCTCGCGAGAATCCTCTGGTCCGGTTCCAGGGTGGAGAGCGCAGCCACACTGTCCAGGCCGACGAACACATGCCGCGGCCCGTTGTCGTAGACCTCGACCGGCAGAGTGCTGCCGGTGGTCACCAGGTCGAGACCGGTGAGCAGTTCGTCCGCGCGGTCGTAGGGCTCCCACGTGGGGAGGGGTTGCCACATGCCGGCCGCGACGGTCCGGCCGTCGTCGTCACGCTCCAGTTCGAACGTCACGGTGCCCTTGGCGGTCTCCATCCGGAGCTCCTTGGCCTCGTGCGACTCGCCGAGCACCACGGCCGTGCCCAGTGTGGGATGTCCGGCGAAGGGCAGTTCGTTGACCGGGGTGAAGATGCGGACCCGCACATCGCCGTCGTCCTCCGCGGGGAGGACGAAGACGGTCTCGGACAAGTGCGTCTCCTGCGCGATCTGCTGCATGCGTTCGGCGGAGAGGCCGGAGGCGTCCAGGAAGACCGCGGTCGGGTTTCCTTCCAGCGGGACGTCGGTGAAGACATCGGCCACCACGTACGCGTAAGTGCCCATGGGATCCGTTCTGGAAAGGGGTTGTCGGGGAATCGTCCGGCGGACGCCCGGGCGGGGGTCGCGCCGTCCTCGCCGCCGGGTCGTCGTGTCGCGGGTCGTCGTGGCGGGGGTCAGTGGGTGTCGAACACGGCCTGGTACCGGGCGACCGCCTTCTCGGTGGCCGCACGCTCGGCGGGGGTCGGGTCGAAGGGATCCGCGGCCGGGGGCAGGGCGCCGAACTTGAGCAGTGCGGCCATGAGGAGCATGCGCGCCTTGGTGGCCGTGAGGTTGTTGCCCGAGATGAACGTCGGGTCGGTGCGGTACGCCATGCCCCCGGTGTTGCCGCGGCCCGTGCGGACGACCGGCATGCCGGTGAAGAGGGCGACGCTCAGCGCCGCGTTCCTCGTCGGGTCGGCCATTCCGAACGGCGACATGCCTTCGCACACGAAACCGGACAGGGGTGCGTGGGCGAGGTTGGCATCGATCCGGGCGAGGATCTCGACCTCCTCCTCGGCGACGGGCGGGTTGTCGGTGCCGGTTCCCGTCGCGGCGTACCGGCTGTACTTGGTGATCGAGACGTGCGGCATGGCGGCGGGTACGAGACCGCCGGCGTCCCTCGTCCCGACGTCGACCGGGGACACGCCGGAGCCCAGGCGCCCGCTCACGCCGACCACCCGCTCGGGGAGCACGGTGAGGCGCAGCTCCGAGCGATGGGTGTGCCTGCGGACGGGGAGGTAGGTGAGCTGCGGGGGTCCGTAGCCGCCCAGGTCGGCGACCACTCCCCCGTGTCCGCCGGTGACCTCGTATCCGCCCGGCCGGGCGTCGACCTTGGTCACGTCCCGGGCCGAGTAGACGAGTTCATCGACGATCACGCAGGCGCCGACGCGGTCCTCGCCGCGCTCGTCCAGGGCGACGCCCGACGCGATGAACTTCACGCCGTCCACCACGTTGCGGTCGCCGTCCGCGCTCAGGGACTGGTGACGGCGCTGCGCCGCGTGTCCGACGAGCGGCACCTTCGTGTCGATCATCAGTCCGAGCCAGTACATGGTCTCGTCGACGGTCGGGCTGCCCTCGAGCCACTGGACGCCGGCGAACTCTCCCGTGTCGAGGACGGCCTGGACCTGGTTGGTCGCCTGGGCGAGGTTCGCCAGACCAGGCTCGCTCTGGAGGTGGTACGGATAGTAGACGAAGAAGTCCTGCCCGAGGCGCTCGGACTCGGGGCCCGTGGTGTATCCGCCGGACGGAGCGGCGCGGAAGAACTCGAAGTCGGCGAGGGACCCCAGCTCGACGGGGTTGCCGTGGTCGGCGAGGCCGAACCGCTCGATCTCCTCGTAGAAGCGACGGGCGTCGGGGTAGAACGTCTGCCGGGCGGCTTCCGGTGGTGCGTACGGTGCCGTCGATGTCTCCTCCCAGGCGGATCCGTCCGCCTGCCTCCCCATGTAGGGAAGGGGGTAGAGACCGTCGGCGGGGTCGAGTTCGACGACGTGCACCGGGGTGGCGTCGCCGGACGGCTGCTCGGCGTGGAACGTACCGTCCTCGTCGAGCCAGCCGTCCGGCGGGGCGTACAGGTCTGCCGAGTCCCTTTCGAGCGGGTGCGCGCTGAACGCCTCGATGTACAACGTCACGGGCGCCGCGAGCCGTTGGGGACGCAGGATGTCGAACCGGGAGGGGCGGAGCGGCAGACCGTGGCGGGCGCGGGCCTTGTTCGAGGTGACGAGGTCCGGTGTGTTCAGGATCGTCGCCGTCGGTCCGGCGAACACCGCGATCCGCGGTCGCGGCGTGCCGGCCGGAAGAATGTCGTCCATCACAGCGGCCTCAGGTGTTCGATGGTGAGGTGGTGCTGCTCGGCCAGCCGCTGGGCGACCAGCGAGCGGTGACACGCCTCGGGGTCGCGCTCGACGCAGAACAGCGTCGCGCTGCCGCCGCTCGGCAGCTCCGCCACGATCGGATCGAGGTCGGCCGGGCCGAGTATCTCGGCCGTGTAGCGGCGGGTGTACTCGGCGGCGAGCTCGCGGCGGGAGCGCTTGCCGACCCCTTGGCGGTCGTCCTCGGCGTACTGGAGGTGACGCAGTTCGGTGGTCGGGGCGAGTTCGCGGTGGTGCCGGTAGCCGATCCCGGCCTCGGCGAGGGCCGCCTGCAGCCGGAGTGAGTTCGCCCAGGCGTAGTCCGGTCCGCGCACCCCGCGGCGCTGACGTACGTCGAACAGCAGGCGCACGTCCGCCTGCCGCAGTCGTTCCAGGAAGGAATCGCCGTCGAAGCCGTAGACGCCGATCGTTGCCAGCTTGAGCACCGAAGATCTCCTGTTCGTGCTGCCGCTCGTGCACCACCCGGCGGTTATGTCCCGCTCTGATCGGTGACGTCGCCCGGACATGTTCTCTGCGTACTCTTCTGCCGTTACGCGGTGCGCGGTGCGGCGATCAGGGCGGTTGTCTCCATGGGAAGTTCCGCGGTCCCGGCGATCTCCAGGCCTGCGCGGTTCAGCAGCCGTGTGATCCGCTCGACGCTGCGGTGTTCACCGCCCGTCGTCATCAGGAGGTGCAGGTCCCACAGGGCGGGCAGCACGGTGGAGTTCTCGTCCTCGACGAACCGGTCGAGGACCAACAGCCGTGCGGAGTCGTCCGCCATGGCACGGCGGCAGCGCTCGAAGACACCGACGACGGCTTCGTCGTCGTGACCGGCCAGCACCCTGCAGAGGAGGTAGACGTCCCCGCCCGCCGGGACGCCCTGGAACATGTCGCCCGCGACCAGCTCCACCCGGTCCAGGCCGACGGTGGCGGACAGATGCTCACGTGCCTTGGGCATCATGTGCGCGCGGTCGAAGAGCGTGCCCTCGGCATCCGGTGTGGCGGTGAGGATCGTGGCGAGCAGGTGCCCGCCGCCGCCGCCCACGTCCACGACCTTCTTGCCGGAGAAGTCGAAGACCTCGGGGACCTGGTGGAAGAACATGCTCGCGGCGTTCATGGTGAGCTGGAACCGGCGGGCGGTGGCCGCGTCCTGACCCAGGTACTCGTAGAACGGCCGGCCGTAGGCGGCTTCGAATCCCGAGCTCTCCGTGCTGATGGCGTGGTGGGCGTGACCCCACGCGGAGTAGAACTCCTCGCCGTACAGCAGGCACATGTCGCTCAGGGACTGAGGGCCTTCGAGGAGGGCAGCGCTCACCTGGGTACCACGGTAGCCGGTGGACTCGCTGCCCTCGAATATGCCCATGGCCACCAGCAGGCGCATCAGACGGTGAATGCCCTGCTCGTTCGCCCCGGTCGCCTTGGCAAGTTCGGCGTCGGTGTCACGGCCGGCCTCGATGTGGTCGGGCAGTCCGAGTTTGACCGCGGTGTAGAGCGCCTGTGCCCTCCATCCCCCGGTGATGATGTCGACCACGTCTCGGGTGGCCTGCACGTCGACTGTCATTGAGCCCTCACCATCCGGCCCTCCCGGCCCACGCCGGTCGGCCCACTTCGCCGCGGTCTTCCACAGCTCGTCAACACGCTTGGTGACACAACTTGCCTCTCGCCCTCCACCCGTTGGGCTGCGGTGAAGCCTCGGCCTGGTTACGGCGGCGGGTGCTGGGGGGGCGTACTGCCTCACGATCCACCGGCAGATCATCTCCACGACGTAGGACCGTTCGGCGTCGTTGAGTGCATGGCCGGCGGGGATGCCGTGCCAGCGCGCGAGGCAGGTACGACAGCACGTCGCGGTGGCGTGCTGGGCGACGAAGACGGGATACCCCCGGTAGGGCGTCTGCCGGCCGTCGTTGCACGGTTCGGCCGGCGCCAGCCTGCGACCGATCAGATCCTCGGCGTGCTTGCGGACGGTGGTGATCCCGCGCAGGTCGACCATCGCGCGGTCCCTTCCGCGCAGCCGGAACTTCGCGCGGAAGGGATGCCGCCCGATCCGGTCCAGCCTGTCGTCCCACTCGTCCGCCATCGATCCCGGGCTCCTTCGAACGCTGTAGCCCCGTGGGTGATCAGGACTTCTGCCGGGTGATGTTGAACATCCAGGTGATCCCGAACCTGTCCACGAACGTGCCGGCCTCGTCGCCCCAGATCTGCTTCTTGAGGGGCATCGCCACGGTGCCGCCGACGGACAGCTTCTCGAAGTACCCGCGGAGGCCGGCGTCGTCGCCGCCGAGGTAGAGCGCGACGTTGGTGCCCGGGTTGAAGGGGACCCGCTCCGGGACGTCCCACGCCATCACCGTGAAGCCGTCCGCGGTGCTGAGGGTGGCGTGCATGATCTTGTCGGGGTCGGGCGACTCCGACGATCCGAAGTCGCCGAACGTGCCCAACTCCAGCTTGCCGCCGAGGACTTCGTGGTAGAACTCCATCGCCTGCCGGGCATCCCCGTCGAAGGCGATGTACGGGGTGAGCTGAGATCCCACCTGATACTCCTCGTTGTCGGTGCGAACGAATGAACCGGGCGACGGACCGGCCGGGCCCGTCGCATCCGGTTCGTGGAAAGCGGACGGAAGTCCCTGGTGGGAAGTCCCTAGGTGGGGATCCCGCCGCGATTGATCTTCGGCACCTCGATGCCCAGCGCACGCAGCTGCTGGAACGGGTTCATGAACTCGCGTTGCTGCTTGATCCTGCCGTCCTCGAGAAGGAACGAGTGGATGAAGTGGTTCCTGTAGTGGCCCGGCGGGTAGTCCGGGTAGAGGATCTGCCCCTCTCCGTCACACTCGACCCAGAACGTGTTGGGGTCCTGTGTCTCGAAGATCTCGACGTTCTTCCACTCCCAGTCGGGGAACATGCGCAGCGACCACTCGCCGTGCGCCTTGAGCTTCTCGTGTCCCTGGGAGTTGACCGGTTCGCCGGTGTCGCTGGTCCACAGGCCGGCGCCGCCGTCCTCGGTGAAGAGCAGATAGCGCGTCAGCCGGTTCTCACCCTTGCGGCTCAGGTAGTCCGCGACGACGGCACGGTGCCGGGCGCGTAGGTCGAGGTCGGCTTCGAGCCCCTCGGGCCGGGCGTCTTCCGTTCCCATCTCGTAATTCCTCGATCCATGGTCAGGGTGTGGATATTGACGTGGTGTGCGCGGCCGGCCGCCGGTGTCGCCGACCGGAATCGACCGGAATCCGCGTCAGAGCCGGAGCTCGGGCCGGTAGACGTCCAGCCAGGTACTCAGGTCGAGCACCCGCTCCATGCCGTTGCGGACGTCGATCGGCATGGTGGCCGAGTCTCGCCGTGTGATGTCCTCCAGCCAGCTGCGGTCGACCAGATCGAAGACCGGGTCGTCGGTCGTGAGCAATTCCTTGGACTGCTGCAGCAGCGCACCGGTGTAGGCCGGGTCCAGAGTGGCGGGGTAGGGAGCCTTCACCCGCTCCAGCACCGACTTGGGCAGCAGGTCGGCGGTCGCGGCGCGGAGCAGGCTCTTCTCCCTGCCGTCGAAGGTCTTCATCGACCACGGGGTGTTGTAGACGTACTCCACGAGACGGTGGTCGCAGAAAGGGACCCGGACCTCCAGCCCGACGGCCATGCTGATCCGGTCCTTGCGCTCCAGGAGCATCCGGACGAAGCGCGTCAAATGCAGGTGGCACATCACCCGCATCCGCATCTCGTGGTCGCTCTCGCCCTCCGCCCGCTCGACCTCGCCGACCGCGTCGGAGTAGCGGTCCCGAATGTAGGCAGGCAGGTCGAGGGCGGCGGTGATGTCGGCGTTGAACCGGTCGGACACCTGGGCCCGCGCGCCGCTGACGAAGACGGCCATCCAGGGGAAGGTCTGCGCAGCCTGGACCTCCGGCTGGTGGAACCACCTGTACCCGCCGAAGACCTCGTCGGCGGACTCCCCGGACAGGGCGACCGTGGACTGCTCCCGGATGGCCCGGAACAGCAGGTAGAGCGAGTTGTCCATGTCGCCGAGGCTGAGCGGACTGTCCCGCGCGGTGATCACGGCCCGGCGCACCGCCGGGTCGGCGATCGCGGCGTGGTCGAGCACGATCGACTCGTGCTTCGAGCCGACGTGCGCACCCACCTCGCGCGCATACGGGGCGTCCGTCGTGCCACGCAGTTCGTCGGCGACGAAGTCGTTCTCCCGTCCGGCGAAGTCCACCGCGAAGCTGCGCACCTTCTCGCCGGGCTCGCCGTGCTCCCCGGGCCGGCCGAGCTTGGCGGCGGCCAGCGCGGTGATCACGCTGGAGTCCAGGCCGCCGGAGAGCAGGGTGCAACGCGGGACGTCGGAGACCAGCTGGCGGCTGACGATGTCCTCGAGCAGCTCGCGCACGGTGGCGACGGTGGTCTTCAGGTCGTCGGTGTGCGGGCGGGTGGGCAGCGTCCAGTAGCGGTGCTCGCGCAGGCCTGAGCGGTCGACGGTGACCAGGCCGCCCGGGACCACCTCGTTCATCCCGCACCACACGGCGCTGCCCGGCGTCTGGGTGAAGCTGACCATCTCGCGCAGTCCGGCGAGGTCGACGGCGCGGTCCGCCAGCGGGTTGGCGAGGATCGCCTTCGGCTCGGAGCCGAATATCACCCCGTCCTCGGTGCTGTAGTAGTAAAGCGGCTTGACGCCCATCCGGTCGCGGATCATCACGAGCTTCTCGACCCTGGAATCCCAGACGGCGAAAGCGAACATGCCGTTGAGCCGTTCTGCGACCGCTTCGCCCCACTCCAGGTAGCCGTGGAGCACGACCTCGGTGTCGCTGCGGGTCTGGAACCGATGGCCCCGGCGCAGCAACTCGGCCTTGAGTTCCGTGTAGTTGTAGACCTCGCCGGTGTACGTGATGGTCACCGGGCCGTCGTCGGTGGGCACCACCATGGGCTGGGTGCCGCCTTCGATGTCGATGACCGCCAGCCGTCGATGGCCGATTGCCGCATGCCGGTCGAGCCAGGCGCCGCGGGCGTCCGGTCCCCGGCACGCCATGGTCTCCGTCATCACGTCCAGCTGCGCCCGCTGCTGAGTCAGATCCCGATCGAACGAGACCCAGCCCGTCATTCCACACATCGACTTGCCTCTCTTCCTGTCGAATCCACGATGCGGAGCACGGTCAGGGTTGGAGCCGGACCGAACGCCAGCCGGAACCGTCGCGTTCGTAACGCAGCCTCTGGTGCAACCGGTCCTCGGGATCGGTCTGCCAGAACTCCACCGACGCCGGCTCCAGCAGATAGCCCAGCCAACGGTCCGGGCGGGGCAGCGCCGAGCCGTCCCGGCCCAGTTCCCGGGCCTGCTCCCGCAGTGCGTCCTCGTCCAGCAGCGGCGCACTCTGGTACGCCGCCACCGACATAGGGTGCGCGCCGGCGGGCCGGGCCACCCAGAGGGCCTCGGAGTCCTCGTCGGGCAGCGGACCGGTCGGGCCGCTCACGCTCACCTGGCGGCCGGCCTCGCGCCAGTAGAAGACCCCGGACGCCCAGCCCGTCTCGGCCAGGTCCCGGCCCTTGCGGCTGTCGGAGTGGCTGGCGAACACCAGCCCCGTCATACAGACCGTGAGCACCTGGACGATCCGGTTGGAGACGTGGCCGCGGGCGTCGACGGTGGCCAGCGCCAGCGCGCCCGGCTCGCGGACGGCGTCCGCGACGGCGCTGTCGAACCAGGAGTGGAGCAGCTTCATCGGTTCGGCGGGCGGGGCGGTGAACTCTTCGACGGTCCGGGGTCGGGGCGATGCGCTCACGATGACTTCCCGATCGGTTCGAAGGCCAGGCCGCGTTCGACCAGCCGACCTGCGTGGACACCTTCGACGATGGCCTCGACGTCGGACACCATCCGGACGGTCGGCGGGTATCCGATGAGCTCGGTGGCCCGGTTCGGCGGCATCGGCGCCGTCAGGTCGGCACCGGAGTCCCACAGCATCACGGCGCCCCAGCGGTTGGTCTCCCGGTCGGAGATCCAGAACTTCAACCGCATTCCGTGGATCTCCGTCCACGGTTCCACGCCCTCGTCGCGCAGGTAGAGCCGTAAGGAGTCGATGGTCTGGCCGGACCCGGTGAGGTCCCACCAGGAGATGGTGGCTTTCATGCGTTCAGTACCTCCGTGCTCTGCATCAGCGGTACGAGCAGCTCGGCCAGCACGCGCTCGCCGTCCTGGGTGAGCACGGACTCGAGATGGAACTGCACCGAGCCGAAGCGCGGCCCGCGCAGGGCGTGCACCTCGCCCGTGCCGGCGTCGGCGCAGATCTCCACCTCGCCGGCACCGGGCCACTCCAGCCGGTCGGCCTGCGCGCGGGCCGAGTAGGAGTTGTAGAACCCCACTCGTTCGCGCGAGCCGAACAGGTCGATCTCGCGCTGGGTTCCCTGGTTCGGGACGTCCCGGCGCCGCAGTTCGAGCCCGAGGTGCCGGCAGAGCAACTGATGGCTCAGACAGACGGCCAGGAAGGGGATGCGCCGGAACAGCAACTCCCCGATGTCCGAGGCGAGTCGGGCCATCCTGGGGTGGTCGGTCTGCCGCGGGTCGCCGGGTCCGGGGCCCATGACGACGAGGTCGTAACCGTCGAAGCTGCGGGACGCGTCGAAGCCGCTGAGTTCCACGGTCAGGCCGATGGCGCGCAGTTGGTGGGCCAGCATCGCGCTGAAGGTGTCCTCGGCGTCGACGACCAGCACCCGGCGGCCGTCCAGCAACGGATGGGGCCGCGCACGCTTCTGGGCCTCGCTGAGCCAGAAGTTCGCGATCGTCTCGTTGCGCCTCCCCAGCGCCTCCTGGATCAGCGGGTGTGCGTCGAGCCGCTCGCCGGCGCCCAGCGCCGCGAGCACGCCCGCGGCCTTGGTGCGGGTCTCGGCGACCTCGGCGTCGGGGTCGGAGTGCCGGACCAGGGTCGCGCCCACACCCACCTCGACGTGACCGGTGCCGTCGACGTCCGAGGTCCGGATGTCGGCGGTACGGATGAGGATGGCCGAGTCCATGGTGCGCGCGCCGTCGGAGTCACGGCCGATGAGGGCCACGACACCCCCGTAGTACCCGCGGCCGCGGGGCTCGTAGCGGGCGATCACCCGGCAGGCGTTCTCGAGCGGGCTGCCGGTCACGGTGGGAGCGAACATGGTCTCCCGCAGGATGTCCCGGGGATCGAGGTCGCTGCGCCCCTCGATGATGTACTCGGTGTGCGCGAGCCAGGCCATCTCCCGCAGGAACGGCCCCGTCACGCGGCCGCCGCCCTGGCAGACCCGGGCCATCATCTTGAGTTCCTCGTCGAGGACCATGTACAGCTCGTCGGTCTCCTTGCCGTCGGTGAGGAACTCCATGACCTCCGACAGGACCGGTCCGGTGGGCGGGTAGCGGTAGGTGCCGCTGATGGGCGTCATCGCCGCGACGCCGTCGCGCAGGCTGACGTGGCGCTCCGGTGTGGCGCCGACGAAGGTGCGCATGCCGGTGTGCACGACGAAGGTCCAGTAGGCGCCGCTCTCCCGGCTGAGCAGCCGGCGGAACAGGCTCAGTGCGCTGCGCGTCGAGTATCCGGTGATGCTGGTGACGAACGAGCGCTTGATGACGAAGTTCGAGCCCTCTCCGGTGCCTATCTCCTTGTCGAGCACGGCGCGGACCATGTCCGCGTACGCCTCGTCGTCGATTTCGAAGCGCCCGCCGTCCAGGGTGATCGGCTCGTCCGGCAGGGCCCTCAGCGCGTCGGACGTGCTGATCTGCCCGTGGTCGGTCACCTCCATCGCGAGCAGCGGTGAGCCGTCCTCGGCAGCGGCGAAACCGCGCTCGGTGATCTGCTGATGAGGCACCAGGACCAGCGTCTCGTGCCTGGCCTCGCCGGGCCGCCCGGTCCCGTCGGCCACCGGGATGTCGGCGAGCCGGGCCCGGGAACCGACCCGGCCCAGCAGGATCTCCACCTGGTCCGGGCCCAGGGACTCGGGGCGGTGCAGCAGGGCGAAGGCACCCGGATGGGAGCCCAGCACGTGTTCGAGCAGCTGCGTCGGGTTCATCGGAAGACCTCCTCGGTGGTGGTGACCACCGAGCAGCGAGCGGCCGCGTAGTCGAGGGCCAGCCGGTGGTGATCGGCGGAGAAGTCGGCGACGGCGTCGGCGACCAGGAACACCTGGATGTCGTTGGCGAACGCCTCCAGGGCTGTCGCCAGCACACCGACGTGTGCGTACACCCCGCAGACGATCAACTGGTCGCGGCCCTGGGCGCGCAGCTGCGCCAGCAGGTCCGAGCGGAAGAACGCGCTGTAGCGCCACTTGGTGAGCACCTGGTCCGCCGGCCGGGGTGCGAGCTCCGTGACGATCTGACGGTCGACGGGGTCCACCCTCATGCCCGGACCCCAGAAGTCTTTGAGCAGGCCGCGATCCTCGTCCGTCATGCCCCCGGGTTGCGCGGTGTAGAACACCGGCACCCCGAGCTCGGCGCACCGCTCCCGCAGTTGTGCGCAGTGGCGCACCAGCGGGTCGCGTACCGCCGGGGGGAAGGGCGCGAGGAAGTATCGCTGCATGTCGTGCACGAGCAGGGCCGCGCGGCTCGGGTCGGGTGTCCACTGCGCCGTACTGGTGGGCAGTTCAGCCGCCGTCGGCAATGGATAGGCTGAAATCGGGGCTATGCCCGCCACGGTTCTCCCTCGGCTCGGTTCGTCATCGTCCGTGTCCGCCAGGCCGACACGACGGCCACCGCCTGACGGGGGTTGAGTCGCGGGTCGCACAACGTCGTGTACTTGTCATCGATCCGGTCGGTGTCGTGCGCGGTATCGGCACATTCGGTCACCGGATCGGGAGTGGTCTCCAGATGGATCCCGCCCGGTGTTCCGCCGACCGCTCGCACGGCGGTCTGAAAGGCCGTGACCTCGCGGACGATCGTTTCCACGATTCGGGTCTTGCGTCCGTCGGCGGTGGTCACGGTGTTCCCGTGCATGGGGTCGACCAGCCAGATCACCGGGTGTCCGGCGGCGCGTACGGCTGCAACCAACGGCGGCAGCAGATCCGTCGCCGCGTCGGCTCCCATCCGGGCGATCAGGGTGAGGCGTCCCGGTTCCTTCCCTGGGTCGAGCCGCTCGCACAACCCGAGCAGCTCGGCGACCGTCGTACGCGGCCCGACCTTGCACGCCACGGGGTTCGCCACCTCTGCCAACAGCGCGACGTGGGCTCCCTCGAGCTGCCGGGTCCGCTCGCCGATCCAGGGCCAGTGTGTCGAAGTGAGCGCGAGCCGGCCTTCCCGGTCCGGTCGCAGCATCGGGATCTCGTAGTCGAGCAGCAGCGCCTCGTGGCTGGTCCAGACGGCCGGGTCGATGCGCGTCTGCCGCGTCGGACAGAGACCGGCCATGAGTCGGCTCGCCGCACGGTAACCGGCCAGCAGGCGTCGGGGATCGGGCCGTCGTGCTTCCGGATCCGGCTCGGGACCGTTCACCATGTGCCCCCGGTACACCGGGATCTCGACGCCGCCGGCCCACTCGGTGTGCGCCGACCGGGGCTTGGCGTACTGGCCCGCGATCCGGCCGACTCGCACCACCGGCTGCTGAGTGATCGTGTTCATGACGCCGGCGAGCACATTGAGCAGGCCCGTCTTCCGCTCCACGTCATCTGCGGTGCACTCCGCGGGATCCTCCGCGCAGTCGCCCGCCTGCACCACCTGCGCCTGTCCGGCGGCCACTCCGGCGAGCAACCCCCGGAGCCTGGTCAATGACTCGGCCTCCACGAGCGGAGGAAGGGCCGCCAGCGCGTCCCGGACCTGCTCGACCTGTGCCGGGTCCCCCCACTCGGGCTGCTGCCGCGTAACCGGGGCGCGCGCAACTTCCCATGAGGTGACGTTCAAGGGTCCTCCAAACCGCAGACGCGTCGGCAACTCACTATTCGTGCATTGACCGCTGCCCCGCTGCCAAAAGCCCATGGCAAAATCCCATGAGGCAGCCAGGATGGTGCCCCCGGAACGCTTTATTCCGGGAACTGCGGGGTTTACGGACGGCTTGCCGACAAGTCGGCGGAGCGCAACGAAGAGGTGACCGCCGAGGTGGCCCGATCAGTGGTGGGACGACGTTCCACGGCGGACCGGGGTGCCGCCGCCGTGGGGCGGGTACGGATTGTCCTGGACGTACATCCACTTACCGTTGGCGTGCTGACGCACGGTGTCGCAGAAATTCCCGGTGAAGCTCTCCCGGGTGCCATCCGGCTTATTCTGCTCCAGGGTGTAAACACCCATGATGGCCGCCATGCGATTACCGCTTCCGGCCGCCCCACCTGCCTCTACGGTCTGGCGAGGGCTGACTTTGAGTACCGGATCCAGCTTGAACCAGTCGACGTAGAACGCCCGGATTGCCGTGTGGCCCCTGACAAGCGATCCGTCGTAGTTGACGAGCGCCGCATCTTTCTCGTGGAGGGCGATGATGCCGTCTATGTCCTTGGCCTGGATCCGCTCGCCCAAGAGCTGCAGCAAAGCGGCCGGGGTGCGAGCGGTGTTCCGTTCCCCCATGCCTTCCGCCGGGTCCGTGACGGCAGCAGAATTGGCCGATACCGGCGATGCGTTGGCCGTTTCGGCCTGGAAAATGGCGGGGACAGCGATACTGCCGGCCGTCAGCGCAATGGCTGCGGCAACGATCGGAAGCGTGTGCCTGACCTTGCTCATAACATCCCCCATGCCTGAACGGGAGATGGCAACAGGTAAAAAAGCGCACCTGTGGAGTTGCCCCTGCCAAGGCCCCCGTTTGCCATCCCTTGACGAGGGCTATCGAACATTCGGAGTCGACTCCCGTCAACCTTCCGAAAATGGACGCAATGTCGATCTTGCATTTCATCGACGCCGGGTGCCGAAGTGGAACATTAATCAATCACGAAGACCTGCGGACATCGCCGTTTCTGGAACGCCATCCGACAGGGGGCCGAGCAAGGGGAGGAAGCGGCGACCGACAGCCAGGAACTTCAGATTCCGGAGGCCAGAGCGCTCAATTTGCGCCAGATCCTCACCAGCGCCACTAAATCATCTTCGAGTGGCCCTCGTCACATTGGCCGTGCCGGCCGGATCAGACACGCTGCGGACACCGGCTGAGCAGGGCTGTTGCAGGAAGCACCACGCGCTCGGGAGGGTGCTGCCGACCGCGCGCTCGGCCGTGTGACGAGCGGATTCGCAGTGTTCTCCGCCGGGTGCCTGCCCGAGAACCGGAGAGCGGTTGTATACGACAGGTGTCGTGCTCGGACGACAGGTGTCGTGCTCGGACGACAGGTGACGTGCTCGGACGACAGGTGACGTGCTCGGACGACACGTACGTGCTCGTTTTCACCGGCGACTGCCCGGCACCACAAGTCCCGTTTCGTACACGGCGATTACCGCCGGGGTGCGATCCCGCAGACCGAGCTTCGTCAGGCCATTGACGCCGAGGGACGACTGGTGCAGGCAGTTGGCAGTGCCCGCTCCCTCCTTTGCGAGGTTGCGCCTTGCGAACCAGCACGGGAGCCTCACCGGCATCCCAGCAGGATCCCAGCAGGATCCCAGCACGGTAGGGGTGAGCAGGGGTGATGACAGGTGACGGGGGATCAGGTTTCCCAGCACCATCCCAGCACGGGAAAAACTAGGGGCCCGACTCGGGAGAGTCGGACCCCGGCCTGACGTGCATGTTTGCCAGACCAGCGACGTGGTGGTAGGTCACCCGCTACACATTGAAGCGGAACTCCACGACGTCGCCGTCCTGCATCACGTACTCCTTGCCCTCCATGCGGGCCTTGCCCTTCGCTCGGGCCTCGGCGACCGAACCGGTGTCCACCAGGTCGGCGAAGGAGATGACCTCTGCCTTGATGAAGCCCTTCTGGAAGTCGGTGTGGATGACTCCGGCGGCCTCGGGGGCGGTCGCGCCCTTCTTGATGGTCCAGGCGCGGGATTCCTTGGGGCCGGCCGTGAGGTACGTCTGGAGGCCGAGGGTGTTGAAGCCGACGCGGGCGAGGGTGGCGAGGCCGGGCTCCTCGGCGCCGACCGACTCCAGGAGTTCCATCGCGTCCTCCTCGTCCAGCTCGGCGAGGTCCTGCTCCAGCTTGGCGTTGAGGAAGATCGCCTCGGCGGGGGCGACCAGGGCGCTCTGCTCGGCCTTGAACGCCTCGTCGGTCAGTTCGTCCTCGTCGACGTTGAAGACGTAGAGGAAGGGCTTCGTCGTCAACAGGTGCAGGTCGTGGAGGAGTTCCTCCTTGCCCGAGCCCTGGACGACGCCCTGGGAGAAGAGGGTGTCGCCCCTCTCCAGGATCTCCTTCGCCGCCTCGACCGCCGCGACCTTCGGAACGACGTCCTTCTTGATGCGCGACTCCTTCTGGAGGCGCGGCAGGACCTTCTCGATGGTCTGGAGGTCGGCGAGGATCAGCTCGGTGTTGATCGTCTCGATGTCGTCCTTGGGCGAGACCTTGCCGTCGACGTGGACGACGTTCTCGTCCTTGAAGGCGCGGATGACCTGGCAGATCGCGTCGGATTCGCGAATGTTCGCCAGGAACTTGTTGCCCAGGCCCTCGCCCTCCGAAGCACCCTTCACGATGCCCGCGATGTCGACGAAGTCGACGGTCGCCGGGAGGATCTTCTGGGAGGAGAAGATCTCGGCCAGTTTCGTCAGGCGCGCGTCGGGGACGCCGACCACGCCGACGTTCGGCTCGATCGTGGCGAACGGGTAGTTGGCCGCCAGCACGTCGTTCTTGGTCAGGGCGTTGAACAGGGTCGACTTGCCGACATTCGGCAGACCGACGATTCCGATCGTGAGCGACACGTTGCGACTTCCCGTAGTGAGAGGGCCAGGGGGCCGGATCCCGTAGTGAGCGGGCCGGGGCCAGAGGGCCGGCCGGTCCACCAGTTTACGGCGTGCCCGGCCCCGCCCCGGCGGACCGGTCGAACGCATGGCCAAGCTCCGCCCCACGGCGTGTCCGACACCCGATTCGGCACATAAACCGACCTAAGTTTGTCCAGTGGAGCAACACAGGACACGCCCCCCGGACCAAGCCACCACCCACCGCGACACACCGCCACCCCTTTCATCCCTCCCAGCCCTTTCATCCCTCCCAGCTCCTCCATACCTTCCAGCCCTGTCATCGCTGCCAACTCTTCCGCCTCTTCCACCCCTTCCGCCTCAGGCGGGCTGGGAGCGAGGCCGTAACCAGCCACGCCCCACCACGGGGCCCGCCCGCCCTGCACCGGCCGCACGAACCGGCGACGCATCGGCGCGGGCTGAAGGGGGTCTGGGGCGGGGTGGTGGCGGCGTTTCGCCCTCCGGTGGGGCTCGGGCTCGGCTCTCCCCTGGCGGGCTGCAGCCCGTGCCGCCCAGGGGGCGCTTGGGGCGCTTGGGGCAGCGGATGCCGAATCCCCGGCTCACCGGGCTCGGTGGGGGGCTGTTCAGCGGGGCGTTGATGGTCGTGGTCGGGTGTCTTGATCAGGTGCTGTTCGGGGGCTCGTTGACGGTGTACAGCGTGCTGTTCCTGCCCGTGTGCCTGCTGACCGCCCTGTGGGTGCGCGGGGCCGACCTGCTGTCCGCGCCCGTGGTCGCGCCGATCGCCTTCGCCGCGGGGCTGCTGCCCGTCGCCGAGAGCGGGAACGGGACCGGGGCGCGGCTGATGGGGCTGGTCACGGCGCTCGCCACCCAGGCCGGCTGGCTGTACGGGGGGACGCTCCTGGCGGCGCTGACCATCCTGGCCCGCGGGCTGCGCCGAGCGGCGGCCCTCCGACACACCACGAACCGCCGCTAGCGCGCCGCTGGCCTGCGGTTGGCCCCTCTCCCGCATCGCCATGGAGTGGCGCGCTAGCTGTCCTTCGACGCCCGCATCGCCGCTCCCACGATTCCCGCGTTGTTCTGCAGTTGCGCCGGGACGATCTCCGCCTTGATGCCCTCGATGAGGTGCAGGAACTTCTCCGACTTGCGGCTGACGCCGCCGCCGATGATGAACAGCTCGGGCGAGAAGAGCATCTCGACGTGGGCGAGGTACTTCGTGACGCGGCGGGCCCAGTGCTCCCAGGTCAGCTCGCCGTCCTCCTTGGCCTTGCTGGAGGCGCGCTTCTCGGCGTCGTGCCCGTGCAGCTCCAGGTGGCCGAGCTCGGTGTTGGGGACGAGGACGCCGTCGGTGAAGAGGGCGCTGCCGATGCCCGTGCCGAACGTCAGCAGGATCACCGTGCCCCTGCGGTCGCGGCCGGCGCCGAAGGCCATCTCGGCGACGCCCGCCGCGTCCGCGTCGTTGACCACGGTCACCGGGAGCCCGCTCAGCCGCTCGCTGAACAACGTGCGCGCGTCCACGTCGACCCAGCTCTTGTCGACGTTGGCCGCCGTACGGATGTGGGAGCCGTCGGTGACCACGCCGGGGAAGGTGAGGCCCACCGGGCCGGTCCAGCCGAAGTGGTCGACGACCTGCTTCACACCGTCGGCCACGCCCTCGGGTGTCGCCGGGTGCGGAGTGAGCACTTTGCAGCGCTCCTCCGCCAGGTCGCCCTTGTCCAGGTCCACAGGGGCGCCCTTGATCCCGGATCCACCGATGTCCACGCCGAAGATCTGCATGGCCCTACGTTACGACGACCGACTGACAGTCACTCGATCGAGGTGTCAGGTCACCCGGTCGAGGAGTCCCCGGAGTCCGCGGAGCCCTCGGCACCACTTCCGCCGCGCCCCGCGACCAGCGCCGCCGCTTCCTCGCGCAGGTCGCGCCGGAGTTCCTTGGGCAGCGAGAAGGTGATGTGCTCCTCGGCCGCCTTGACCAGCTCGACGTCCCCGTACCCGCGCTCGGCGAGCCAGGCGAGGACCTCCTCGACGAGGAGTTCCGGGACGGAGGCGCCGGAGGTGACGCCCACCGTCGTCACGCCCTCCACCCAGGCCTCGTCGATCTCGCTCGCGAAGTCCACGAGGTAGGCCTCGCGGGAGCCGGCGAGCTTGGCGACCTCGACGAGCCGCTTGGAGTTGGAGGAGTTGCGGGAGCCGACCACGATCACCAGCTCCGCCTCCGCGCCCATCTGCTTCACCGCGAGCTGACGGTTCTGCGTGGCGTAGCAGATGTCGTCGCTGGGCGGGGAGATGAGCTGCGGGAACTTCTCCTTCAGGGCATCGACGGTCTCCATGGTCTCGTCGACCGACAGGGTCGTCTGGGAGAGCCACACGATCTTCGACGGGTCGCGGACCTCGACCTTGGCGACGTCCTCGGGTCCGTCGACGAGCTGGATGTGCTCGGGGGCCTCGCCGGAGGTGCCGATGACCTCCTCGTGGCCCTCGTGCCCGATCAGGAGGATGTCGTAGTCCTCGTTGGCGAAGCGGACGGCTTCCTTGTGCACCTTGGTGACGAGCGGGCAGGTCGCGTCGATGGTGGCGAGGCGCCCGCGCGCGGCCTCCTCGTGGACGACGGGGGCGACGCCGTGCGCGGAGAACATGACGATGTTGCCCGGCGGGACCTCCTCCGTCCGCTCGACGAAGATGGCGCCCTTGTTCTCCAGGGTCTGCACGACGTACTTGTTGTGGACGATCTCGTGGCGGACGTAGACCGGGGCCCCGTACTGCTCCAGGGCCTTCTCGACGGCGATCACGGCGCGGTCGACGCCCGCGCAGTAGCCCCGGGGAGCGGCGAGCAGGACACGGCGGCGGCCAGGCGAAGCAGACATGCGTCCATCGTAAGGCCGCGCCCGTCCCGGTCCCGGGGGCTGCGTCCCCCAGAAACCCCCCGCTTCGGCCCTTAAGGGGCCTGGGCCTCGTCGTCCTCGAACGCCGGACGGGCCGGATGACGCTGACCGGCGTTGTCAGTCCCGGCCGATACTCTCGGGCGCATGGCTGTGAACACGTCCGCGGACGCCCCGCTGCCCGTCGGCGAGGTGTCGCGGCTCATCGGGAGCTGGATCGACCGGCTCGGCGCGGTATGGGTCGAGGGGCAGATCACGCAGTTGTCGCGGCGTCCGGGCGCGGGCGTCGTGTTTCTGACGCTGCGGGATCCGGCGCACGACATCTCCGTGGGCGTGACCTGCTACCGGCAGGTCTTCGACGCGGTCGCGGACGTCGTAGGCGAGGGCGCGCGGGTCGTCGTCCACGCGAAACCGGAGTGGTACGCGCCACGGGGGCAGCTGTCGCTGCGGGCCGTGGAGATACGGCCGGTGGGCGTCGGGGAGCTGCTGGCGCGGCTGGAGCAGTTGAAGAAGTCCCTGGCCGCGGAGGGGCTCTTCGCGCCCGCGCGCAAGAAGCCGCTGCCCTTCCTGCCGCAGCTCATCGGACTGGTGTGCGGTCGGGCCTCGGCCGCCGAGCGGGACGTCCTGGAGAACGCCCGGCACCGCTGGCCCGCCGTCCGCTTCGAGGTGCGCAACGTCGCCGTCCAGGGCGTGCACGCGGTGACGCAGGTCGTGCAGGCCGTCAAGGAGCTCGACGCGCTCGACGACGTGGACGTGATCGTCGTGGCGCGCGGCGGCGGCAGCGTCGAGGATCTGCTGCCCTTCTCGGACGAGCAGTTGGTCCGCGCGGTCGCGGCCTGCCGTACGCCGGTCGTCTCGGCGATCGGGCACGAGCCGGACAACCCGCTCCTGGACCATGTGGCCGACCTGCGCGCCTCGACGCCGACCGACGCCGCGAAGAAGGTCGTACCGGACGTCGGCGAGGAGCTGGAGCGGGTGCGGATGCTGCGCGGGCGGGCGCGGCGGTGCGTGGAGGGGTTCGTGGAGCGGGAGGAGCGCGGGTTGGCGCATGCGCTCGCGCGTCCGGCGATACAGGATCCGCACCGGATGATCGACGAGCGGGCCGACCACGTCGCCTCGCTCGTCGACCGCACCCGGCGCACGCTGGGCCACCTCCTGGACCGCGCCGACTCCGAGCTGACGCACACGCACGCGCGCGTGGTGGCGCTCTCGCCGGCCGCGACGCTGCGGCGGGGGTACGCGGTGCTGCAGAAGGCAGACGGGCATGTGGTCCGGGATCCGGGCGAAGTGGCGGCGGACGAGGTGCTGCGCGCGCGGGTCGCCGAGGGCGAGTTCACCGTGAGCCGGACCGACGGCCCCGTAGACGACGTCCCCGTGGACGACGACCCATAGACGCGGCGGCCCCTAGACGCGGCGGCCCGCAGACGACGGCCAGGAAACCGCAGCAGCAGGCAGTAGACGACAGGCCGGAAACGACGACTGGGAATGGGTGCATGACGAGCAGGACGGACGAGGCGCTCGGGTACGAGCAGGCCCGCGACGAGCTGATCGAGGTCGTACGGCGGCTGGAGGCGGGGGGTACGACGCTGGAGGAGTCCCTCGCCCTCTGGGAGCGCGGCGAGGAGCTGGCCAAGGTGTGCCGGCGCTGGCTGGAGGGTGCGCGGGCGCGGCTGGACGCGGCGCTGGCCGAGGAGGAGGGGACACCCGGGGAGGAGTGACCCGGCAACGGCGACCAGGAACCGTTCAGGGACAGCGCAGGAACCGTTCAGGGACAGCGCAGGAACCGTTCAGGGACAGCGCAGGAACCGTTCAGGGACAGCGCAGGAACCGTTCAGGGACAGCGCAGGAACCGTTCAGGGACCGCGCAGGAACCGTTCAGGGACCGCGCAGGTAACGCTTCGGGCCGGGGTCTTTGTGTGGCGGTTTGTGAAGCGGATCACCACCCGACCTTTGTTGAAATTTGAACTTCTCTCGCGTACCGTCAGTCACGTCAGCCTATCCGGACCACGGTCCGGTACCTGGATCCGGATCCGGACCCCGTCCTCCGGCCGCCACCCCAAGGAAGTTCACGCATGTCTCTCGTTCTTGACGCCGCCGCCCAGAACCTGCTGTTCCGCGAGGCCCACACCGCGAACACCTTCACCGACGAGCCGGTGACCGACGAGCAGGTCCAGGCGATCTACGACCTCGTCAAGTACGGCCCGACGGCGTTCAACCAGACCCCGCTGCGCATCACCCTGGTCCGCTCCGCCGAGGCCCGCGAGCGCCTGGTGAAGCACATGGCCGAGGGCAACCAGCCCAAGACCGCCACCGCCCCGCTGGTCGCGATCCTCTCCGCGGACAACGAGTTCCACGAGGAGCTGCCGGCCCTGTTCCCGGCCTTCCCCCAGGCCAAGGACCTGTTCTTCAGCGAGCGTCCGGCCCGTGAGGGTGCCGCCACGCTGAACTCCGCGCTCCAGGCCGCGTACTTCATCATCGGCGTCCGCGCCGCTGGTCTCGCCGCCGGCCCGATGACCGGCCTGGACTTCGAGGGCGTCCGCAAGGAGTTCCTGGACGACGACCACACCCCGCTGATGGTCATCAACATCGGCAAGCCCGGCGAGAACGCCTCGTACCCGCGCTCCCCGCGCCTGGCGTACGACGAGGTCGTCACCACCGTCTGAGACGACTGATGCGCGAAGAGGCCCCCGGCGTGCGCCGAGGGCCTCTTCGCACGTCAGGGGGTGTCGCTCACGCCAGCTTCAGCGCCCCGGCCATCGTCGACAGCTGTTCGAAGGTTCCCGTGCCCGCGACCACCGTGGTCGAGCCCTCGGCGCCCTGCAGGACGAGCGCGTCGTAGCGGCCGCCGGTGTAGCGGGTCCAGGTCCGGCCGCCGATCTGCTCGGTGACCTTGGTCTCGGTCGAGCCCTGGCTGGCCTCGTCGACGAACTGCGCGCGCTTCTGAGTGGACTGCTCGATCGTCACGTACTCCCCGTCGGGGGCGTGGAAACCGAGGTGCCAGGAGTCGAAGTCGGCGCCCTGGAAGCGCACCGAGGTCGCCTTCCAGGTGTCGGGCAGGCCCTCGGGCGCGGCCACCGGGTAGGTCGCCGCGCGGCGCGCCGTGAGGAGCTCGACGCGGTAGTCGACCCTCGCCACCTCGCGCGGGCGGTCGTCATGGGGGACAAAGAGGTATATGACCCACGCCGCGATCATGATCAGTCCCAGGGAGAGGATCATGTCCCGGGCCGTCTTCTGCTTGCCTTTCGAACCTGCCACGCCCCTATCGTCGCAGGTGCCCGGTGTGCTCATCCGTGGGGTCCCCTGCTCATTTTGTCGGACTGACGATAGAGTCGAGGATCGAACCCTCATCCGGCCGTCGTCGTATCAGTCAGAAAGGTGCGCTCCGATGACCGAGCATCATCACTTGCCGTCCGAGCTCGATGTTCCCTCCGAGGCCCCCGACCGCAACCTCGCCCTCGAACTGGTCCGGGTGACCGAAGCCGCCGCGATGGCCGCGGGTCGCTGGGTGGGACGCGGCGACAAGAACGGCGCCGACGGTGCCGCGGTGCGCGCCATGCGAACCCTCGTCTCCACCGTGTCGATGAACGGCGTGGTCGTCATCGGCGAGGGCGAGAAGGACGAGGCCCCGATGCTCTTCAACGGCGAGCGCGTCGGTGACGGGACCGGGCCCGAGGTCGACATCGCCGTCGACCCGATCGACGGCACCACGCTGACGGCCAAGGGCATGCCGAACGCGATCGCCGTCCTCGCCGCCACCGAGCGCGGCGCGATGTTCGACCCGTCCGCCGTGTTCTACATGGACAAGCTGGTCACCGGGCCGGAAGCCGCAGACTTCGTCGACATCGACGCGCCCGTGGCCGTGAACATCCGGCGGGTCGCCAAAGCCAAGCGGGCCATGCCTGAGGACGTCACCGTCGTCATCCTGGACCGGCCGCGGCACGAGGGCATCATCGAGGAGATCCGGGCGACCGGCGCGCGCATCAAGCTGATCTCCGACGGTGACGTCGCCGGCTCGATCCTCGCCCTGCGCGAGGGCACCGGCATCGACCTGCTGCTCGGCGTCGGCGGCACCCCTGAGGGCATCATCTCGGCCTGCGCCGTGAGGTGTCTGGGCGGCGTCATCCAGGGCAAGCTGTGGCCCAAGGACGACGCGGAGCGGCAGCGGGCGATCGACGCCGGGCACGATCTCGACCGGGTGCTGACCACCGAGGACCTGGTGACCGGCGAGAACGTGTTCTTCGTCGCCACCGGGATCACCGACGGCGAGCTGCTGCGGGGGGTTCGGTACCGGTCGGAGACCGCGACGACCGACTCGATCGTGATGCGGTCGAAGTCGGGGACGGTTCGGCGGATCGACTCCGAACATCGCTTGAGCAAGCTGCGGGCCTACAGCGCCGTGGACTTCGATCGGGCCAAGTAGACCGGGCCAAGTAGTCGGCTGGTAGTCGTCTGCGAGGCGGGGCCGCGAATCACCACAGCCCCGCGCCCCTTCAAGGCAAAGAGCGAGGGGCGCCCCCGGTGCGGAGGGGGCGCCCCTCGCTTCTTCGGGCGCCGCTACCCCGCCTGCGCTATACGGCCCGTAGCACCTGCCGTCTTCTTCAGTTCCACGTCGCGGCGGCGGCGACGGGCGAGGACCACGCGGCGTTCGGCGGCGGTGAGGCCGCCCCAGACGCCGTAGGGCTCGGGTTGCAGGAGGGCGTGTTCGCGACACTCCACCATGACGGGGCAGCGCGCGCAGACGCGCTTCGCGGCTTCCTCGCGGGAGAGCCGGGCGGCTGTGGGCTCCTTGGAGGGGGCGAAGAACAGGCCTGCCTCGTCGCGCCGGCACACCGCCTCGGTATGCCAGGGAGCGTCTTGGTCCCTGTCGCGCGCTGGTACCCGCTGGGCCGGGACAGCGGCGACCTGCAGGGACGAATGCGACGGTTGCAGCACGGGTCTACTCCTGACGACGGCTTCGCGAGCGAGAGACGATGCAGCAAGGCCTACCCGCTGTGCGCGCGCCTATGCACAGGGTTCACAACCGCCCGGCGCCGCCGCCGTCAGCGATGGCGTGTTCACGACCGTCAATGGTCGAAGTGTTTACGCAAACTCTTGTCGACCTTGTACTGAACCCGATCGAGAATGTCCGCGACGAGCTTGCCCCGCTTCGGCCGGCCTTCGATGTTGCCCAGAACCGCCCACCCGTCGACGTAGACCACCGGCGCGTCGGACTGGGGGGAGTCGAGCGCGTCCACCTCGAAGTTGCCGAGCACCGCGCCGCCGGTGCCGCGCAGCGAGACGTTCTCCGGGACCCGGACCTCGACGTTGCCGAAGACCGAGATCGCCTTGATCACGACCTGCTGGTACTCGAAGAGCGCCTCGGTGAGGTCGATCTCGACGGTGCCGAAGATCGCGTACGCGTGGATACGGCGGCCCGCACGCCAACGGCCTCTGCGGACGGCGCTGCTGAAGACCGCGACCACGTTGTCGTCGGGGTCGGCGGGGATCGCGCCGGCGGTGGGCCGGCTGGGCGCGGAGGCGAAGGCGGAGGCAGGGGCCGCGCGCCGCTCGTGCGCGGCGGGCAGGTCCCGGACGAACACCTCCAGTTCGCCGACCGTCTTGGCGGCCAGTACGCCCTCGACGCGCTCGGCGTGCTCGTCGGCGGTCAGCCGGCCCTCTGCGAGGGCCTCGCGGAGCATGTCGGCGACACGGTCGCGGTCGGCGTCCGAGGCCCGCAACTCGGCGGTGGGTGTGGGTGCGGCGGTCTGCTTCTGAAGGTCCACGACAGCAGCGTACCCACACACGATAGATCGCGATACCCCCACAGGGACGGGGGACCGCCATCAGGCCAGCCATCAGGCCGGTTGCCGACCGGACGTCGGGCCGGATGCCGGTCCCGACGCCGAACCTTCGCCGAACTGAGCCTTACCTCACAAGCTTGCTGTCAGTGGCAGGTTCTACGCTGGTGAGCGCCCGCCAATGGAGGCGGCCGCTGTCTGTCGAGTGAGGAATGGGCGAGATGCCTGAGTTCGCGTACACCGATCTGCTCCCCATGGGAGAGGACACCACCCCCTACCGGCTGGTGACCGCCGAGGGTGTCTCCACCTTCGAGGCCGACGGGCGGACGTTCCTCAAGGTGGAGCCGGAGGCGCTGCGCAAGCTCGCCGAGGAGGCCGTCCACGACATCCAGCACTACCTGCGGCCCGCGCACCTGGCCCAGTTGCGGCGCATCATCGACGACCCGGAGGCCTCCGGGAACGACAAGTTCGTCGCGCTGGACCTGCTGAAGAACGCGAACATCGCGGCCGCCGGCGTGCTCCCCATGTGCCAGGACACCGGTACGGCGATCGTCATGGGCAAGCGCGGGCAGAACGTCCTCACCGAAGGTGAGGACGAGAAGGCCCTGTCGCGCGGCATCTACGACGCCTATCTGAACCTCAACCTGCGCTACTCGCAGATGGCTCCGCTCACCATGTGGGACGAGAAGAACACCGGCTCCAACCTCCCGGCCCAGATCGAGCTGTACGCCACCGACGGCGGCGCGTACAAGTTCCTGTTCATGGCCAAGGGCGGCGGCTCGGCCAACAAGTCGTTCCTCTACCAGGAGACGAAGGCGGTGCTGAACGAGGCCTCCATGATGAAGTTCCTGGAGGAGAAGATCCGTTCGCTGGGCACGTCCGCCTGCCCGCCGTACCACCTGGCGATCGTCGTCGGCGGCACGTCGGCCGAGTTCGCGCTGAAGACCGCCAAGTACGCCTCCGCGCACTACCTGGACGAGATCCCGGCCGACGGTTCGCCGCTCGGACACGGCTTCCGGGACAAGGAGTTGGAGGAGAAGGTCTTCGAGCTGACGCAGCGGATCGGGATCGGCGCGCAGTTCGGCGGCAAGTACTTCTGCCACGACGTCCGCGTGGTGCGCCTGCCGCGGCACGGCGCGTCCTGCCCGGTCGCCATCGCCGTGTCCTGCTCCGCCGACCGGCAGGCGGTCGCGAAGATCACCGCCGAGGGCGTCTTCCTGGAGCAGTTGGAGACCGACCCGGCGCGCTTCCTGCCGGACACGACCGACGAGCACCTGGAAACCGAGGGCGACGTCGTCAGGATCGATCTGAACCAGCCGATGGAGGGCATCCTCGCCGAGCTGACGAAGTACCCGGTGAAGACCCGGCTCTCCCTCTCCGGTCCACTGGTCGTCGCCCGTGACATCGCGCACGCCAAGATCAAGGAACGCCTCGACGCGGGCGAGGAGATGCCGCAGTACCTGAAGGACCACCCGGTGTACTACGCGGGTCCGGCCAAGACCCCCGAGGGCTACGCCTCCGGCTCCTTCGGGCCGACGACCGCCGGCCGGATGGACTCCTACGTCGAGCAGTTCCAGGCGGCGGGCGGCTCCAAGGTCATGCTCGCCAAGGGCAACCGCTCGCAGCAGGTCACCGACGCCTGCGACACCCACGGCGGTTTCTACCTCGGCTCCATCGGCGGCCCGGCCGCGCGCCTCGCCCAGGACTGCATCAAGAAGGTCGAGGTCGTCGAGTACGAGGAGCTCGGCATGGAGGCCGTCTGGAAGATCGAGGTCGAGGACTTCCCGGCGTTCGTCGTCGTCGACGACAAGGGCAACGACTTCTTCAAGGATCCCGCGCCGCAGCCGACGTTCACGTCGATTCCGGTCCGGGGCCCTGGGCTCGCGTAGGGGCTCTGCCCATTCCGTGAAACGAAGTGGAGTCATTTGACTCTATTTCCGCCGGGGTCGATCCTTCCCCAACGTGTGGAACATCAACAGCTGAGCCCGTACCGCCTCGGACGGATGCACTGACGGTCGGCCGTGGAGAGCCCACAAGGTTCTCCACGGCCGACTCATGCGCGAATACCGATGCCTGTGGCTGCGCCTGCGCCACCGCCACTTATGCCCGGATCGCCCGGATCAGGTCGAGCGCACCACCCGGTCGGCCTGCGCGCCGTCCGCCCTGACGTCCGAGTCCCTGCTGTCCAAGTGCCCGAGCCAGTACAGGATCGCCTCCGAACGGCACCCCACGTTGAGCTTCGTGTAGATGCGGCTCAGATAGTTCCGGACCGTCTTGTCGGTCAGGCTCATCACCTGGGCGACGTCACGGACCCCTTGCCCGGCGACCAGTAGTTCCATGACCTGCTGTTCCCGCCTGGACAGTCGGCACAGCCGGCCGGGGGCCGCCGCGGGCTCCGGACGCGAAGTCCGCGCACGCTCGCGCTCCTCGGCCCTCGCCCGCGCGGCCACCCGGACCTGCTCGGCGGCTATCGCCGGGTCCAGGATGCTGGCGCCCCGGGAGGTGCACAGCAGCGCCTCGGTGAGCAGGTACGCGTACCGGTTCTCCAGCAGGTAGCTGGCGGCTCCGCTGTCCAGCGCCAGGCGGACGTCGTCCCAGTCGAGCCGGTGGGCCAGGACCACGGCGGGCGGCAGCCGGCCGTCCGACAGGTCCGCGAACCGCCGCAACTCCCGTGCCATACCGGGTCCGTGGAACAGGACGACGTCGTCGCTCGGGCGGAACTCGTGCGGTTCCCGCACCGGCCGGACCGTGACGCCGGAGAGAAATGCCGGTTCGACGCCATGACGGCTGACGAGAGCGACCGACAACGATGTCAGTGCAGGAGGATCCGAAAGGAAAGCGGAGCGGGATGTCACTACGACTCCATGTGGGGGGAGTGGCACCGGAGCCTCTGGTGGGTGACCCACTCCAGTGATGTTGAAAGTTCTAGCACACTACCCACCAGTATCGGATTCCGATTTGTCATATCAAGGTAGAGAGAACGCAAAAATGACCGTCCCGCCCGGCAGCGCTACCGGGCGGGACGGCCTACGTGTTCAGACGAGCCGATTCAGCCAGATCGGTCAGATCGGTCAGATTAGTCAAATCGACTGAATCGGCTGGATCAGTCGGTCAGTTGGATCAGCCGGCGCAGATGACGAAGTTCACCGTGTCGCCCTTGTGGACGATCGCCGGGGCGTGCGGGGACACGCCGATCACCGAGCCCGGCTTGCAGGTCCCGGTGGCCTTCTTGGTGACGGTGCCGAGCTTCGTCTGGGTCTTCTCGAGGAGCGGCTTGGCGAGCACCAGGTCCATACCCGCGAAGTCGATCGGGATGGTCGGGTCCTCGCCGTACAGCATGGTGGTGGCGTCGTTCTTGGTGACCTTGCTGCTCGCCGCCGGGGTCGAACTCTTGCTGTTCGCGACCGAGGTGGCCAGGGCCGTCCCTCCGCCCGCCAGGATGAGGGCGGTGGCGACGGCGGCGATGCCGGCGGTCCGACGGCGCCGGGTGCGGCTGACGATCTGCGGGGCGTCGAAGTCGGGGGCGTCGGCGGAGTTCGCGAAACGGTTCATGGCGTTCGTCAGTTCCTCTTCGAAAGGTGTGCAGCCGGAAGGCCGCGCATCGCCGTACGAGGTCATCGGATTCCTTCCCTCTGCCGCATCGGTGAAGGGCCGGAGAGTGCGGGGAACTGACTTCTGAGCTTCTCGATGCCCCGGGCCAGCTGGGAGCGGACCGTACTCGGCGATATGCCGAGGTCGGCCGCGATCTCGCCGTCCGAGAGATCCTCGAAGTATCGCAGCACCACCACCGTCCGCATCCGCATGGGAAGTTGCTGCAGTGCGCGCACCAACTGGTCCCTGCTGTCGACCTGTCCGTACTCGTCCCCCGGGGCGGCGGTGTCGCCGCCCTCGGGATGGGGAGTCGTGGTCAGGCGGCGGAATCTCCGCCAGCGGTCGTTGGCCAGGTTCACCATGATCCGCCGGACGTAGGCGTCCGGAGCGTCCTTCCCAGCGATGGTGCGCCACTTGCGGCAGGCCTTCTCCAGCGTCTCCTGGACCAGGTCCTCGGCCGCCTCACGGTTTCCCGTGAGGACGAAGGCGCCCCTGAACAACGCGGCCGACCGAGCGGCCACGAATTCCTGGAAGTCCGTCTCCACACGCTCCTCCCTTCCTGTCACCCCTCCTCGACGCGGACCCGCCCGCTTCTGCTGCACGGCCTCGATGAGACCTGGGTCACAGAGCGTCACTCGTACGGTGGACCCGGCCGGGATCCGGAACATTCCGGCCGTCCCATTCGCTGAACGGGACATGAGCGAATACCGGATCGAGCACGACTCCATGGGCGAGGTACGCGTCCCCGTCGAGGCCAAGTGGCGGGCCCAGACCCAGCGGGCCGTGGAGAACTTCCCGGTCTCCGGCCAGCGCCTGGAGCGGTCCCACATCGAGGCCCTCGCCCGGATCAAGGGAGCCGCGGCGAAGGTCAACGCCGGGCTCGGAGTGCTCGACAAGGACATCGCCGACGCGATCCAGGAGGCGGCCGGCGAGGTGGCCGAGGGCACGTGGGACGAGCACTTCCCGGTGGACGTGTTCCAGACAGGTTCCGGTACGTCGTCCAACATGAACGCCAACGAGGTGATCGCCACGCTGGCGAGCGAGCGGCTCGGCAGCGGCGTGCACCCGAACGACCATGTGAACGCCTCCCAGTCGTCCAACGACGTCTTCCCCTCCTCGATCCACATCGCCGCCACCGCCGCCGTCACCCGGGACCTCGTGCCCGCCCTGGAGCATCTGGCGGCTTCCCTGGAGCGCAAGTCCGAGGAGTTCGCCGACGTCGTGAAGTCGGGGCGGACGCACCTCATGGACGCCACGCCCGTCACCCTGGGCCAGGAGTTCGGCGGGTACGCCGCGCAGGTGCGGTACGGCGTCGAGCGGCTGCACGCCTCGCTCCCCCGGCTCGCCGAGCTGCCGCTGGGCGGCACCGCCGTCGGCACCGGGATCAACACGCCGCCCGGCTTCTCCGCCGCCGTCATCGAGGAGGTCGCCCGCGCCACCGGACTGCCGCTGACCGAGGCGCGCGACCACTTCGAGGCGCAGGGCGCGCGGGACGGGATCGTGGAGACCAGCGGGCAGTTGCGGACCATCGCGGTCGGGCTGACGAAGATCGCGAACGACCTGCGGTGGATGGCCTCCGGGCCGCGCACCGGATTGGCCGAGATCAGCCTGCCCGACCTCCAGCCCGGCTCCTCGATCATGCCCGGCAAGGTCAACCCGGTGATCCCGGAGGCGGTGCTGATGGTCGCCGCGCAGGTCGTGGGGAACGACGCGACGGTCGCCACCGCCGGTGCCGCCGGGAACTTCGAACTCAACGTGATGCTGCCGGTGATCGCCAAGAACGTCCTGGAGTCGGTCCGGCTGCTCGCCAACGTCTCCCGCCTGCTCGCCGACCGGACGGTCGACGGGATCGTCGCGCACCGCGAACGCGCCCGCGAGTACGCCGAGTCCTCGCCGTCGGTGGTCACGCCGCTCAACAAGTACATCGGGTACGAGGAGGCCGCGAAGGTCGCCAAGAAGGCCCTCGCCGAGCGGCGGACGATCCGGGAGACCGTCCTCGAAGGGGGGTACGTGGAACGCGGTGACCTGACCCTGGAGCAGCTCGACGAGGCGCTGGATGTCCTGCGGATGACACACCCGTAACCTTTGCGCCCCCGGCGTGAGAACCGTGACGCGCGCCGCAGCGTCGTATGGCCATGGCACCTAATATCTGTGCATGGCAGACGGTGGAGCGGTGAGACGCGTGGGAACGGGCGGTGCGGCGGTCTTCTGGGAGCCCGGGGACCGGATCCTGTGGCGCTACCGGGAGAACGGTGGGGCGGGATTTCACATCGCCCGTCCGGTCACCGTCGTGCGCGACGACGAGGACGTGCTGGCGGTGTGGATGGCCCCGGGCACGGAGTGCGTCCGGCCGGTGCTCGCGGACGGCACTCCGCTGCACCAGGAGCCGCTGCACACCCGGTACACCAAGCCGCGGACCGTGCAGCGCGACCACTGGTTCGGCACCGGTGTGCTGAAGCTGGCCCGGCCCGGCGAGCCGTGGTCGGTGTGGCTGTTCTGGGATCCGGGGTGGCAGTTCAAGAACTGGTACGTCAATCTTGAGCAGCCGCTGGCCCGTTGGGACGGCGGGGTGGACTCGGAGGACCACTTCCTGGACATCTGCGTCTACCCGAACCGCAGTTGGGGCTGGCGCGACGAGGACGAGTTCGCGCAGGCCCAGCAGGACGGCCTGATGGACGCCGCGGTCGCCGAACAGGTGCGGGAGGCGGGCCGCAGGGCGGTGGAGGTGATCGGCGCCTGGGGGCCGCCGTTCGACGAGGGCTGGCAGAACTGGCGCCCGGATCCGTCCTGGGCCGTACCGTTGCTGCCGGAGGACTGGGACCGTACACCCGCGCACTTGTCCACATGAGACCCTTGATGCGCCCCCGGGCAACAAACGTAGGATCGTCCTCCGCAAGGCACGCTGGCTGTAACTCCCGGAGCAGATGCCGGGTCTGACCGAACGTCACCGAGGGGCGGCAGGACGTGAGCGAGGGGCACGAGGGCAACACAGGCGGGACGTTCGTCGTCGGCCCCCAGGGTCGCGCGCGGTCCACCGGCGACACAGGAACAACCTCTGACCACGCGGGAATTCCGTTCCGGGGACAAGTATTCCGGGTATCGGGTTTCCTGCGGGACCAACTGCGCGCGCGGCGCGCAGCCCCGGACGGACGGATTCGACACGCGTGACGGAGCAGCCCATCTCCTACGAACGCCCCCAGGGCGTCGACCCCACGGACCCCCGTGGGGCACTCCTGCATACCCAGGAGCCCGAGCCCGCGGTGGGCCCGTCCGCCTTACCGCACGACGTCTCGGGTACGACGACGCCGTACGGCAAGGGCGGAAAGGGCGCCATGGGCAGCAAGGGCAGCCAGAGCGGCACCGGTGGCAACAGCGGCGCCGGCGGACAGGGAGCCGCGGGAAAGGATGCGGCGGCCGGTGCGGAGGCGGGTTCCGCCGCCGACACCGAGCACTCCCAGCCGTCTGCGTCCGCCGAACCCGACACCCACCGGCCGCGCCCCGTGCCCGAGTCCATCCCGGCCCAGCCGGGCGCGGACGCGCGCGTGGAGCGGGTCACCGGCGGGTCGGACCGGCGCGGCGGAGGCGCCGCGGTGACGCCCGGCCGGCCCACGCCGATGCGGCGGGACGGGGACCGGCTGCGCTTCGTGGGCGCCGCGACCCGGCGGATCGCCCGCGGACTGGACCTCGACGAGATCGTGATGGGGCTGTGCCGGGCGACCGTGCCGACCTTCTCCGACGCGATCCTCGTCTATCTGCGCGACCCGCTGCCCGTCGGCGACGAGCGGCCGGCCGCGGACCGCATCATGCTGCGGCTGCGCCGCACCGACCGGATCCCGGAGGAGCGGGACGCCGAGACCGGCTTCGCGTCGCTGGCGCTGCCGGCCCCGGAGCCGGCGGAGCTGACCGCCGAACTGTCGGCCGCGATCGCGGAGCTGTGCGAGGTGCGGCCCGGCGGGGCACTCGCGGAGGTGCTGCGCGGGGTGCGTCCGGTGTTCGCGGACAATCCGGCCGCACGCGCCGCGCTGCCCGAACTCCTGGGCGAGGACAGCACGTTGGTCGTACCGGGCGGCCAGCGGGCGATCCTGGCCCCGTTGCGGGGCCGGCGCCGGGTGATCGGCGCCGCGGTCTTCCTGCGCCGTCCGGAACGCATCCCGTTCGAGAACGACGACCTGCTGGTCGCCGCCCAGCTCGCCACGCACAGCGCGCTCGGCATCGACAAGGCGGTGCTGTACGACCGCGAGGCGTACATCGCCGACGAGTTGCAGCGCACGATGCTGCCGGAGACCCTGCCGCGCCCCACGGGCGTGCGGCTGGCGTCCCGGTACCTGCCCGCGGCGGAGACGGCGCGGGTCGGCGGCGACTGGTACGACGCCATCCCGCTGCCCGGCAGCCGCGTGGCGCTGGTGGTGGGCGACGTCATGGGGCACTCCATGACGTCGGCGGCCATCATGGGCCAGTTGCGGACGACGGCGCAGACGCTGGCCGGCCTCGACCTGCCCCCGCAGGAGGTCCTGCACCACCTGGACGAGCAGGCCCAGCGGCTGGGCACCGACCGCATGGCGACCTGCCTGTACGCCGTGTACGACCCGGTGTCGCATCGCATCACCATCGCCAACGCGGGCCACCCGCCGCCCATCCTGCTGCACCTGGGCGGCCGGGCGGAGGTGCTGCGGGTGCCGCCGGGCGCGCCGATCGGCGTCGGCGGGGTCGACTTCGAGGCGGTGGAACTCGACGCGCCCGCCGGGGCGACGCTGCTGCTGTACACCGACGGGCTGGTCGAGTCCCGGCTGCGGGACGTGGCGACCGGCATAGAGCAGCTACGCGAGAAGCTCGCCGCGACCGCCGCGCTGACCGGGCCGGATCATCCGCCGCCCCTCGAGGCCCTCTGCGACGAGGTGCTCGACATGCTCGGCCCAGGCGACCGGGACGACGACATCGCGCTGCTCGCCGCCCGGTTCGACGGGATCGCGCCGAGCGACGTGGGGTACTGGGTCCTGGAGCCGGAGGACGCGGCTCCCGGCCGGGCCCGCCGGCTGGCCCGGCGGGCGCTGGCCCGCTGGGGGATGGAGGACATGTCCGACTCGGTCGAGCTGCTGGTGAGCGAGGTCGTCACCAACGCGGTGCGGTACGCCACGCGGCCGGTCACGCTGCGGTTGCTGCGGACCGATGTGCTGCGCTGCGAGGTCGGGGACGATGTGCCGCAACTGCCCCGGCTGCGGCAGGCTCGGGCCACCGACGAGGGTGGGCGCGGCCTGTATCTCGTGAACCGGCTCGCCCGGCGGTGGGGGGCGACCCGGCTCAGCACCGGCAAGGTCGTGTGGTTCGAGCTGAACTGGAGCTGAGCCGAGAGAAGCGAACGTGAGAGAGGGCGCCCGGTGTTCACCGGGCGCCCTCTCTCACGTTCTGCTGCGGGCCGCTGCTGGGCCGCTACTGGCCCAGCAGCGGATCGTCCGTGTTGCCCGTGCCCGTCGACGGGGTCTGTGTGTTCGGTTCTGTCGGTGTGCCGTCTGTCGGCGGCTCGGTCGTCGGGGTGTCCGTCGGGGTCGGTTCGCCGGTCGGGGTCGGCTTGTCCGTCGGCGTGGGCTTGTCCGTCGGCGTCACCTCGTCCGACGGCGTGCTGGACGGGGACGTGGTCGGCGACGGGGACGTCGTCGGGGACGGGGAGGACGTCTGGACCGCCGCGCCCTGTTCGGTCTCCAGGTCGAACTTGCTGACCTTGGTGGAGACGCCGAAGGTGTACGCCGCCCAGATCTGCGCCGGGTAGCCACCACCGTTGATGCGCCCGCCGCCCGCGCTGATGAGGCCGGTCGCGCCGGTCAGGGGGACCTGGGCGTGGGTCTTGGCGTCCTCGCCGAACAGGCCGACCGAGGTCACCAGGTCGGGGGTGTAGCCGGTGAACCAGGCGGACTTGTTGTTGTCGGAGGTACCCGTCTTGCCCGCGACCTTCTGGCCCTTGCGCAGCGGGTTGTCCCGCACGGACGTCTTGGCCGTACCGTCGTCGACCACGCCGGTGAGGATGGAGGTGACCGAGTCGGCGGCCTCGCGGGAGATGACCTCCTCGCCGACGGCGGGGGTGTGCTTGAACGACGGGTAAAAGCTGTTCTCGGCCGACTTGATGATCGCCGGGGTGACCCGCTTGCCGTGGTTGTCCAGGGTCGCGTAGACAGCGGCCATCTGCAGGGGGCTCGCGCCCATGGTGCCGAGGGTCTGGGCCGGCACCGCCTTGAGGTCCTTGGTGTCCATGCCGAGCTGGTCGGCGACCTTCAGGACCTTGTCCATGCCGACGTCCACGCCCATCTGCGCGAAGACGGAGTTGATGGACTTGTTCAGCGCCGTCTGGACGGTGACGTCGCCGTAGTCCTGGTCGTCCTCGTTCTCCGGGGCGAAGCCGATGTCGCTGCCGACGACCGGACGCTTGCTGGTGCCGTCGTAGATCGTGTTGGCGGTGATCTTGTCGTCGTCCTGCGTCACGGCGTTCTTGTCGAAGGCCGCGGCGAGGATCACCGGCTTGAAGGTGGAGGCGGGCTGGTAGTCGCTGCGGGTGGCGTTGTTGAGGAAGTGCTCGGTGTACCCCACACCGCCGTACATCGCCTCGACCGCGCCGGTCTTCGGGTTCACCGACACCGCGCCGGCCTGGACGTCGCCGTCCACCGAGCGCTTCTTCTTGTTCAGCTTGCTGGTGAGCTGGTCCTTGACCGACGTCTCCAGCGCCTTCTGCTTGTTCTTGTCGATGTTGAGCTCGACGTTCCAGCCGCCCTTGCGGACCAGGGCCGTGGCCGCCTCGAAGCCGTCGGCGGTGCCGTTGGCGACGAGCTGCCTGGCCAGTTCGGCGTTGGCCGCGTCGACCAGGTAGCCGACCTGGCCCTCCTTGCCGGGGGCGGCCTTGGGGTCCTTGGGGTACGGGAACGTCATGCTCTCGCGCTTGGACTTGTCGAGCCAGTCCTGCCCGACCATGTTGTCGAGGACGTAGTTCCAGCGGGCCGTGACCAGGCGCTTGCCGGTGTCGGAGGCGGCGGTCCAGTCGTACTGGCTGGGCGCCTGGAGCAACGCGGCGAGGTAGGCGCCCTGTTCGACGGTGAGCTTGTCGGCGTCGACGCGGTAGTAGGCCTGGGCGGCGGCCTGGATGCCGTAGGCGCCGCGGCCGTAGTAGCTGGTGTTGATGTAGCCGGCCAGGATGTAGTCCTTGGACTTCTCGCGGTCCAGCTTCAGCGAGATGACCAGTTCCTTCAGCTTGCGGGTGACGGTCTGTTCCTGGGTCAGGTAGTAGTTCTTGACGTACTGCTGGGTGATCGTCGAACCACCCTGCGCGCCCTTGCCCATGAGGGTGTTGAGGACACCGCGGGCGGTGCCCTTGAGGTCGACGCCGTTGTCGCCGTAGAAGCTCTTGTTCTCGGCGGCGACGAAGGTGTGCTGGATCTCCTTGGGGACCGTCTTGATGTCGACGTTCTCCCGGTTGACCTCGCCGTCGCGGGCGAGGATCGCGCCGTTGCCGTACTTGTAGACGTTGCTCTGCAGGTCGGCGTCGGGGTTGCCCTCGGGGATCGGCGTGCTGACGTACAGCCAGACCAGGGCGCCGATGACGGCGGCCGTCAGGCCTATGAAGGTGCCGAGGACCTTCTTCCACGTGAACATCCGGCGTATGAGGCTCTTGTCCTTCTTGCCGGCCTTGCCCTTGGCGCCCCGGCCGCTCTTGCCGCCCTTCTTCACACCCCTGCGGGCCGCGGCACGCCCCCCGGTCTCGGATCTGCTCTCGGACCCGGTCTCGGATCCGGTTGCTGATCTGGTCTCGGATCTGGTTGCGGTCCCCGTCTCGGGCCCGGGCCCGGTCTCGGTGGGTGCCACCGACTCCGTCTCCGCCGAGCGGTTCCTGGGCGCCGCGCGGCGGCCACCGCGCTGTCGCGCTCGTCTCTCTTCCGCTCGTCCCATGAGTCCGCTCGCTCCGCTTCCTACTCGGCCGTCACACCAGTGCCCGTGGGCAGGGGCAGGTCAGCTTCGAAAACTAACACCGCTCTCTATGACGGGGCGTTCACGATCCGGTCTCAAAGAAGCGTGAGAATCAGCACCCCGTCCGGTGGAACCGGCAGAGCGTCCCCACCGATTCGACGTTCGAGAGGGGTACAGGGTTGCCGCGACGCGATAAAGTGATATCACTTAGCTAGGCAGCCGATAACTGAATCGGCTGCCGATGCGAGACACGAGACGTAGAGAACGGGGACCCGCCATGCCCACATCCACCTCCACACCCGACCCGTCGGCCATCACAGAAGCCGATGCCGCCACCGAAGCCCTCGACGTACCCGAGATGCCCGCTCCGCGCGTGCGGGAGTTCCCCGCGCACAGCGTGGGCGGCGGGCTCGCGCTGCTGCTCGGGCTGGCCGGGCTGCTGGCCGGCGGCGGGATGATCGCCACGGCCACCGCCGTGACCGCGACCGGCCTCAAGGCCGCGCTGATCACCGTCGGCATCCTGGTCGCCCTCGCCGCGTTCCTCGCGATGTGCGGACTGAACACGGTGGCGCCGGGCGAGGCCCGCGTGGTGCAGCTCTTCGGCCGCTACCGGGGCACCATCCGGGAGGACGGGCTGCGCTGGGTGAACCCCTTCACCTCCCGCGAGAAGATCTCCACCCGGGTGCGCAATCACGAGACGGCCGTCCTGAAGGTCAACGACGCCTACGGCAACCCGATCGAACTCGCCGCGGTCGTGGTGTGGAACGTGCGGGACACCGCGCAGGCCAGCTTCGAGGTGGACGACTTCCTGGAGTTCGTCGCCACCCAGACCGAGGCGGCCGTCCGGCACATCGCCATCGAGTACCCCTACGACTCGCACGACGAGGACGGGCTCTCGCTGCGCGGCAACGCCGAGGAGATCACCGAGAAGCTCGCCGTCGAGCTGCACGCGCGCGTGGCCGCGGCCGGTGTGCGGATCATCGAGTCCCGCTTCACCCACCTCGCGTACGCTCCCGAGATCGCCTCGGCGATGCTCCAGCGGCAGCAGGCGGGCGCGGTGGTCGCGGCGCGGCGGGAGATCGTGGACGGGGCCGTGGGGATGGTCGAGGCGGCGCTGGCCCGGATCTCCGAGCGCGGCATCGTGGAGCTGGACGACGAGCGGAAGGCGGCGATGGTGTCCAACCTGATGGTGGTGCTGTGCGGGGACCGGGCGCCCCAGCCGGTCCTGAACACCGGGACCCTCTACCAGTGACGGTTCCCTCCGGGGGTTCAGCCCCTCAAGGCCGGCCGCAGCGCAAGCAGGTGCTGTTGCGCCTGGATCCCGCGGTGTACGAGGCGTTGGCCCGGTGGGCCGGGGACGACCTGCGGTCCGCCAACGCGCAGATCGAGTTCCTGCTGCGCAGGGCCTTGAAGGAGGCGGGGCGGCTGCCCGGCGACACCGGTCCGCTGCCCCGTCGCGGGCGGCCCCCCGGGGGCTCCGCCCCCAGCCCCCCTTCGGCCTGAGCGGCCTCGCCCCCGCAGCGCCGGGCGGGCCGAGATGCCAGTCACCGCCCCTGTGGCAGAACGGTGACAATCGGCCCCCACCTGCGCACCCGCCCCCGCACCCACCCCGCGCTCACACCCCTCGCCGCCACCCGCGCCCACCACCTATACACACCGGGTATACACCGCATGTACAGTCCTCCTCATGTCCATCGGTCACACCCTCCTGGGACTCCTTGAGTCCGGGCCCCGCCACGGTTACGACCTCAAGCGGGCCTTTGACGAGAAGTTCGGTCACGACCGGCCGCTGCACTACGGCCAGGTCTACTCGACGATGTCGCGCCTGCTGAAGAACGGGCTCGTCGAGGTCGACGGCATCGAGGCCGGCGGCGGTCCCGAGCGCAAGCGGTACGCGATCACCGACGCCGGCGTCACCGACGTCGAGCAGTGGCTCGCGACGCCCGAGAAGCCCGAGCCGTATCTGCAGTCGACGCTGTACACCAAGATCGTCCTCGCGCTGCTCACCCACCGCGACGCGGCCGACATCCTCGACACGCAGCGCTCCGAGCACCTGCGCAGCATGCGCATCCTCACGGACCGCAAGCGCAGGGGCGACCTGGCCGACCAGTTGATCTGCGACCATGCCCTGTTCCACCTCGAGGCCGACCTGCGCTGGCTGGAGCTCGCCGCCGCGCGCCTCGACAAGCTGAAGGCCGCGGTGATCGCGTGAACGCCCCCGGGGGATCCCTGCTCGTCGCCGAGAACCTGCGCAAGGCGTACGGCCCGACGATGGCGCTGGACGGCGCCGAGTTCTCCATCCACCCCGGCGAGGTCGTCGCTGTGATGGGCCCGTCCGGGTCCGGCAAGTCGACACTGCTGCACTGCCTCGCCGGCATCGTGACGCCCGACTCGGGTTCGATCATGTACGACGGCAAGGAGCTCGCGACGATGAGCGACGCCCGGCGCAGTCAGCTGCGGCGCTCGGAGTTCGGGTTCGTGTTCCAGTTCGGGCAGCTCGTGCCGGAACTGACCTGCGTGGAGAACGTGGCGCTGCCGCTGCGGCTGAACGGCACCCCGCGCAAGCAGGCCGAGCGCACCGCCCTGGGCTGGATGGAGCGGCTGGAGGTCGACGACCTCGGCAAGAAGCGGCCCGGCGAGGTGTCCGGCGGCCAGGGGCAGCGGGTGGCCGTGGCACGCTCGCTCGTCACCAGCCCGCGCATGGTGTTCGCCGACGAGCCGACCGGCGCGCTGGACTCGCTCAACGGCGAGCGCGTGATGGAGCTGCTCACCGAGGCCGCCCGGACGGCCAACGCGGCCGTCGTCCTCGTCACGCACGAGGCGCGGGTGGCCGCCTACTCCGACCGCGAGATAGTCGTACGGGACGGGAAGTCGCGGGACATGGAGCGGGTCGTATGAACCTGCGGAGGGGGCACCTCCCGCGCGAGCGAAGCCGAGCGTGGGGGCGGTCCAGGGATCTGGGCCTGGGGGTCCGGTTCGCCTTCGCGGGCGGGCGGGAGGGCTGGGTGCGGGCCTTGCTGACGGCGGTGGGCGTCGGGCTCGGCGTGGCGGTCCTGCTGCTGACGACGGCGGTGCCCGCCGCGATGGCCGTCCGTCACGACCGTGAACAGGCCCGACTGGACTGGCAGTTCGGTGAACCGCTGGCCAAGGGCGACGACACCCTGCTGATCGCGGAGGTCGACACGACGTTCCGCGGCAAGGACGTACGCGGCCGGCTGGTGGAGCCCGAAGGGGCGCGCGCCCCGCTGCCGCCCGGCGTGAGCCGCTTCCCGGGCAAGGGCGACATGGTCGTCTCGCCCGCGCTGAAGAAGCTGCTCGACGCCGACGGTTCGGCGCTGCTGCGGGGGCGGGTGCCGTACCGCGTCGTCGGGACCATCGGGGAGAGCGGCTTGATCGGCTCCCAGGAACTCGCCTACTACTCGGGCGCCTCCGGGCTGGCCGCGCACCTCGACGTCTCGGGGGTGAACCGGCTGAAGGAGTTCGGCGACCCGAACCCGACGAAGGAGAGCACCGACCCGGTGCTGCTCCTGCTGATCCTCGTCGTCATCGTGGTGCTGCTGATGCCGGTGGCCGTGTTCATCGCCGCGGCCGTGCGGTTCGGCGGCGAGCGGCGTGACCGCAGGCTCGCGGCCCTCAGACTGATCGGTTCCGACGGCCGGATGACCCGGCGCATCGCGGCGGGCGAGGCGATGGCCGGCGCGCTGCTGGGCCTGGTCCTCGGCACGGTCTTCTTCCTGATCGGCCGTCAGGCGGCGGGGACGGTCGAGGTGGTGGGCATCAGCGTGTGGCCCAGCTACCTGAACCCCTCCCCCGCGCTGGCCGCGCTGGTCGTGCTGACGGTGCCGGCGGCCGCGGTCCTGGTCACCCTGTTCGCGCTGCGCGGTGTGGTGATCGAGCCGCTCGGCGTGGTGCGCACGGCGAAGCCCTCGCGCCGACGGCTGTGGTGGCGGCTGCTGATGCCGGTGGCCGGTCTCGCGATGCTCTACCCGATGATCGGGCAGGGCCGCGAGAACGGGGACTTCAACTCGTACCTGGTGACCGGCGGCGTCCTGCTGCTCCTCGTCGGGATCACCGCGCTGCTGCCCTGGCTCGTGGAGACGGTCGTCGCCCGGCTCGGCTCGGGCGGTGTCGCCTGGCAACTGGCCGTACGACGGCTGCAGTTGAGCAGCGGTACGGCGGCCCGGATGGTCAACGGCATCGCGGTGGCGGTGGCCGGGGCGATCGCGCTGCAGATGCTGTTCGCGGGCGTGGACGGCGACTACACCAAGGCCACCGGCAAGGACCTCGACCGGGCGCAGATGCAGGTCGGCGTGCCGGAGGGCGCCGTGCCGGCCGTGACCGCGCAGAAGTTCGCCGACACCAAGGCCGTCCGCAAGGTCACGGCCCTGTGGGAGGGCTACCTGGGCGACGCCTCCTGGAACACCGAGAACGGCCCGGACAAGACCGCCGATCTGACGGTGGGCGACTGCCCGGCCCTGCGCGAGGTGGCGAAACTGCCCTCGTGCAAGGACGGCGACATGTTCGTGCTCAACCGCTCCGCTGACTACGGCGACGGGCCGGAGATGAACAAGCCCGGCAAGAAGCTGTACGTCGAGCCGTCCCCCCAGGACAACGCCAAGGACGTCGTCTGGACCGTCCCCGCGGGCGTCCGCACGGTCCAGGCGACCACGGGCCTGACCGAGTGGGAGCGCGCCGGCTTCCTGATGACGCCGAGCGCGCTGCCCAAGGCCGCCGAGAAGATGGTCGGCGGTCAGCTCTACCTCTCGATCGACCAGTCCGTGCCCGACGCGTTCGAGTACGTCCGCAACACGGCGTACCAGGTGGATCCGCTGGCCAGCCCGATGAACTGGTCGTCCACCCGCGAGGACACGAAGTTCACCTCGGTCCGCACGGGTCTGCTCGTCGGCGCCGCCGCCGTGCTGGCGCTCATCGGGGCGAGCCTGCTGGTCTCGCAGTTGGAGCAGTTGCGTGAGCGGCGCAAGCTGCTGTCGTCCCTGGTCGCCTTCGGCACCCGGCGGCGCACCCTGGGCCTGTCGGTGCTGTGGCAGACGGCGATCCCGATCGCGCTGGGCCTGCTGCTGGCCCTGGCGGTGGGGCTCACGCTGGGCGCCGTGCTGCTGAAGATGACGGCCACGTCGGTGGCCGTGGACTGGACGAGCGTGCTGGCGATGACCGGCTGCGGCGCGGGGGTCGTCCTGCTGGTGACGCTGCTGAGCCTGCCGCCGCTGATGCGGCTGCTGCGGCCGGACGGGCTGCGCACGGAGTGAGCACGGCGTCTTGAAGCACACGGTCCCTCCCCGGTCGACTCGGGGAGGGACCGTTCGCGTTCACAGCCGGTACTCCCGCACCACCCTCCGCACCTGCGCGAACAGCATCCCCACGTTGACGGACTTGCGGCAGACGACCACCGCGACGACGTCCTGCTGCTCGGTCATCCGCACGAACAGGTGAGTGAGGTTCTCACTGTTGACGAGGATCTCCTGGAAGAAGTGGTCGTCGCTCTGGCTCCCGCGCCGCTCCTTGAAGACGTCCTCGATCATCACGACCGTACGGCCCTGGAACAGGTCGAGCGTCGCGCCCGCGAGCAGGTCGAGGACCTCGGGCGGGTGGTTGTCGACGGTCTCGTAGGAGAGCAGCATGCCGGTGGCCATGTCGACGACGCCGGAGGCGACGCAGTCCGGGGCATCCGTGCGCAGTGCCTTGACCAGGCCCATCACCTGGTCGGAGAAACCGGGGGTCATACGTTTCGTCGCCATCCCTTCAGAGTCCTCCGGACGCTTTCGCGGAGGTGTTCGCGGAGTTCACGGAGGTTTTCGCGGTGAGGATCAGGTCGATGCGGCGCAGGGCCGGCTGGGTCGCCCGGTGCAGGCGCTCCACGTCGATGCCCTCGTCGCCGAGTACGACCATCAGCGCGGTGTCGCCGACCGCGTAGAACGCGGCGCAGCCGTGGCTGCCGTAGGCCACCGTGCGGTGCAGGGCGCCGCGGGCGGTCGCCGCGGCGGTGCGGCGGGCGAGGCCGAGGCCGGCCGCGGCGAGGGCGGCGAGGCCCTCCGGATCGATGAAGTCGGCGGTGTCGGCGGCGATGAGCAGCCCGTCGGCCGCCGCGAGGGCGGTGTCGGTGATGCCCGCCACCTGCTCACGCAGGCCGCGCATCTCCCGTGCGAGGGCTTCGTGGTCCATAGGCGCAACTCTCCTGATTCTGATCGCATGTGGCGTTTACTGTTTCGACTACTGCGACTATTACGACTGCTTCGATTACTGCGACTGCTGCGATCACTGCGACTGCTTCGACTATTTCGGCGTCGAATTCCGCAGGCGGAAGAACTCCTTCCAGCCGGGGCCGGTGCCGCCGCGTTCCGGCGTGAGGGCTTCGTTGATGCCGCTGGCGCCGGGGCGACGGCGGGGCAGGATCGCCGCTTCCGTTGGCGGCTGCGACGAGGGCCGGGGAGGCGGGGCCGGCTGGGGCGGGGCCGGTTCGCGGGGGCGTACGCCGGGGGCGTCGGGGGGCAGCCGGACCGGGATCGGGTGGGGCGCGTCCACGCACTCCAGGAGCCCCTCGCCCAGCATCCGGGCCGTCTCGACGGTGACGGCGTAGACCCCGCGCCCGGTCCGGAAGGCGAGGTCGCGGGCGGTGCGCCGGCCGTCGGCGTGGGTGAGCAACTCCCGTTGCAGGAGGCCCAGTCGGGTCGCCGCGCAGGAGAGGGAGGCGGGCACGGGCCGCTCCCGGTCCGGGCGCACCGGGTACGGCAGCGCCAGGAGCGCGCGCAGCTTGCGGGACGCCTCCTGGAGCAGCCGGGTGGGCGGTTCGCCCACGGCGACCGGGGCGAGCGGGGCGGACGGCGGCCCGCTCGCCGGACCGCGTTCGCAGCCGTCGACACTGCCCGCGACGACCGCGAACGCGGCGTCCTGGAGGGCCATCGCACAGACCACCCGGAGCTGTGCGGCCCCCGCGTGGCCGTGGGCGATGAGCCCGGCGGCCGGCCAGCGCGCCCCGCCGGACGCGCGCACCAGCCCGGCCCACTCCTCGCCGCCGATCCGGCCGGAGCGCAGCAGCAGTGCCTCCGGCGCGGGCGCGCCCGGCGACTCGACCGCGACGACCAGCCCACCGTGCAGATGGAAGGTGCCGCCGGGGGTGCCCGACACGCGCACCTCCCCGCTGAAGCCGTCCCGGCCGCACGCGGCGAGGGCGCGTGCCAGCAGTTCGTAGCCCGACGTCACTCCCCCACCCCCGCTCCCCCAGGACTTCTCGCACATACGCCTGACACGTAGCGCTGAGGAGGGAATGTTTATCAGTCCGGGCGCATATTCCAGTGCGGGATTTCCGACCTGCCTCCAGCTGACGGAAATTGCTCCGCGCCTGGACTCAATTCTCTTTGTTCAATGCCCATTTGACCGATTGACGGACCCTGGTCGTCGCCGCCCCGCCCCCGCACCGGCCGCGTCCCGGACGTACGGGTGCGCGCCTTGTGCCACGATCGGAAGCGTCCGCCCCGAAGGAACCCGGCCAGGAAGTGAGCCGCCGTGTCACTGGATGCGCTGAAGTCCGCGATTCCGGGCTACGCCAAGGATCTGAAGCTCAGTCTGGGCTCGGTCGTCGGCGACTCCGAGCTGTCCGCGCAGCAGTTGTGGGGCGCCGTGCTGGCGACGGCGATCGCCTCGCGCTCGCCCCTCGTGCTGCGTGAGCTGGCCCCGGAGGCGAAGGCGAACCTCTCGCCGCAGGCGTACACGGCGGCCAGGTCCGCCGCCGCGGTGATGGCGCTGAACAACGTCTTCCACCGCACCCGCCACCTGCTGTCGGACCCCGAGTACGGCAATCTGCGGCCCGGCCTGCGGATGAGCGTCATCGGCGACCCCGGTGTCGAGAAGGTCGACTTCGAGCTGTGGTCGCTCGCGGTCTCCGCGATCAACGGCTGCGGGCTGTGCCTCGACTCGCACGAGCGGGTGCTGCGCGGGGCGGGAGTCGGGCGGGAGACCGTCCAGGAGGCGTTCAAGATCGCCTCGGTGATCCAGGCGGTCGGGGTGACGCTGGACGCGGAGGCGATCCTCGCCGACGTCTGATCCGCGCCCCCACCCCGGCTCACCCCACTTCACCTCAACCCGCAGGTCCCCTCGATCACCGGCGGGCCCTGCGGGAATTGGCGCTTGACGGGGGTGAGCAGTGATCTATTTACTTGCCCGGCCCAACATGAGGATTGGGTGAGAAATTGTAGTGGGGGAACTGTGCATCGACTCAAGAGTCCTCGGCCCGGCCGCGACCGGGTGCGAAGACCACAGGGCGTCATATCCGGCATCACCTCGGTCGCTCTGCTGGCGGCCCTGCCCGCCCTGGCGCTCAACGCGCCCGCCGCCCACGCCGACACCCTGGACGCGGCCGGCCCGACGACCGCTCAGACGGCCCGCGAACGCGCCGTCTCCACCGGCGAACCCGTCGAGGTCACCGCCGACCGGACCGAGTACTCCACGACCACCGCGAACCCGGACGGCACCTACACGCTGACCCAGTCCGCGGTGCCGCAGCGGGTCAAGGACGACGACGGCTCCTGGGACGCCGTCGACACCACGCTCGTCCGGCGCGCCGACGGCTCCGTCGGCCCGAAGTCCGCCGTCGTCGACCTTTCCTTCTCGGCGGGCGGCGACGGCTCGCGGCTGATCCACCTGGGCGACGAGCAGGGCTCGTTGCGGCTGGGCTGGCCGGGCAAACTGCCCGCGCCGCGCCTCGACGGACCGACGGCCACCTATCCCGACGTCTTCGACGGAGTGGACCTCCAGCTGACCGCGACGGCCGAGGGTTACCGCGAGGTACTGGTCGTCAAGACCGCCGCGGCCGCCGCCGACCAGGCGCTGGAGCGGATCACGCTCCGGGCGACCGGCGACGGACTGACCGTGACCCCGGGCACGGGCGGCGGCCTGCGCGCCGTCGACGGCGACGGCAACACGGTCTTCAAGGGCCCCGCCGGGCAGATGTGGGACTCGGCCGGCGACACCGACGCGGACACCGGCCCGAGCACCCAACTGCTGTCCGTGGCCCGGGCCTCGGACACCACGACGCCGGCCGCCTCGGCCCCGGCGGCCGAGCCCGACCCCGTCGAGGAGGGCGTCCAGCCCGGCTCCGGTGACACCAGCGCGGTCATGCCGGTCGAGGTGAAGGGCGACGCCGTCTCCGTGCGGCCCGACCTCGGGCTGCTGCGCGGCCAGGACACCGTCTACCCGGTCTACATCGACCCGTCGGTGGGCCTGGGCGTGTCCGAGCGGACCGTGCTCTCCTCGGACGGCGACAAGTTCTGGCAGTTCAACGGCGACTACGGCGTCGGCCGCTGCAGCGTCTCCGGCCCGTACTACTGCGGCAACAACTACACCAACCGCATGTACTTCGAGTTCTCGCCCTCGAAGCTGTCCGGCAAGTACGTCATCGACGCCACCTTCCGCGCCCGCGAGACCTGGTCCTTCAGCTGCACCGCCAAGTGGGTCGACCTGGAGCGCACCAACAACATCTCCGAGGGCACCAGGTGGCCGGGTCCGACCCAGCTCGACCAGATCGGCGACCGGCTCGTCTCGGCGGGCCGCGGCAGCCAGTGCAGCCCGGAACAGCCCAACCAGTGGGTGGAGTTCAACGACAACCCGGACGAGACGGACGAGAACCTGACGTCCACGGTCCGCAGCTTCGCCGACGGCAAGATCTCCCGGCTGACCCTGATGCTCCGGGCCAAGGACGAGTCCGACCCCGCTGCCTGGAAGCGGTTCGACGACAACGCCGAGCTCCAGGTCAACTTCGCCTACCGGCCCGGCGCCCCCACCAACGTGGGCGTCATCCCCGGCGACGGAACCACGGCGTACTGCAAGACCTCCGCCGACCCGCTGATCGTCACCCGCAAGGACCCCATGCTCCAGTCCCGGGTGCAGACGAAGGTCGAGAGCGGCGCGGGCGCCGAAGAGGGTTCACTGCAGTCCGAGTTCTTCGTGGAGCGCGGTGACGACGCGGCCTGGCACTCGGTGTGGACCGGCTACCGGCCCGCCAGCGGCTGGGATCCGGACGACACCCTGGAGAAGCTGCGCATCAGCGAGCGCGCGGACGGCGGGCTGTACCGGCTGAGGTCACGCACCCAGTCCCACTGGAGCTACGGCGGGAAGTCCGGGGACCTGTTCTCCTCGTCCTCCTCGTGGTGCTACTTCAAGATCGACTCGACGGCGCCGAAGGCGCCGCAGATCACCAGCAACTCCCCGTACACGCCGTGCACCGCCAACCTGTGCGAGGGCCACGGCAATCCGGGCGTGCCCGGCAGCTTCCGCTTCAAGCCGAACGCCGCGGACACCGACATCATCGGCTACCGCTGGCGGCTGCTGCCGACCGCGACGTCCGGCGCCAGGACGGTCACCGGATCCAGTGTGACCGTCCCGGACATCACCCCGCCGCTGGCCGGCAGTCAGGTGCTGTCGGTGGAGGCCAAGGACGTGCGCAACCGCTGGGGAACGCCCGCGGAGTTCTCCTTCAAGGTCGCCCCGGCCGCCGGTGCGGTGGGCCGCTGGCACTTCGACGACGGGGCGCCGAGTTCGGGCGTGACCGTGGCGAAGGACGGTGCGACGGAGGGCACCCGGCACGACGCAACCCTGCAGACCACGCGCTCCGGCTGGTCGGGCCTGGGCCGTCGCGGTGACACGGACTACTCGCTGTGGCTCAACGACAGCGCCACCGACACCACGCGCGACGGATACGCGTCCACCGCCGCACCCGCGGTCAACACCAAGGACTCGTTCACCGTCTCGTCGTGGGTGTATCTGACGGACGCCTCGACGAGCCACGTGGTCCTCTCGGCGCCCGGCGCGAACGCCTCGGCGTTCACCCTGTACTACTCGTCGAGCCTCAAGAAGTGGGTGTTCAACCGCACCGCCACGGACGTCAAGGACAACCCGGTCTACCTTCGCTCCGTCGCCGACGCCGCGTCCCCGCCGATGAACGTGTGGACGCACCTGACGGCCGTGTTCGACACCAAGCGCGACACGGACAAGACGAACGACACGATCCAGCTGTTCGTCAACGGCCGTGCGCAGGGCAAGCCGGTGGTGCTGAACGCGCTGTCCACCGCGTACACGCCGTGGACGTCCTCCGCCGGTCTGCAGTTCGGCCGTTCCCTGGTCGGCGGCGTGTACGGGGAGAACTTCCGCGGACGCGTCGACGAGGTGGCCGTCTGGCAGTACGCCCTGACGCCGGAGCAGATCGCGCAGGAGGCGTCGCTCACCCAGGACGGTGTCGCCGCCAACGAGCTCTCCGCGTTCTGGGACGCCACCACGTCGACCGGCAACCAGGTCAAGGAACTCTCCCAGTACTCGGTGCCGCCGATGCAGCTGTCGACGTCCGGGGCCGTGCTGGACGAGGACAACAACGCCCTGGACCTGGACGGCACCGCCGGATACGCCTCGGCGGCCGGTCCGGTGACCGACGAGACCGGCTCGTTCACCGTCGCCGCGCGGGTGCGGCTGGACTCCGCGAAGCTGGCGTCGAAGCCGGTGGGCTACCGCGCCCAGGTGGCGGGCCAGGCCACCGGCACCGAGTCGTCGTGGGCCCTGTGGGTGGTCAAGCCCGCGGCGGACGTCTACCAGTGGAAGTTCACCCGCACCGCCGTCGGCTCCGACGGCAAGGTCACCCAGAGCGCGGAGGTCGCCGCCGGCGACGTCGCCGAGCTGGACACCTGGGTGTACGTCACCGGCGTCTTCGACGCCCAGGAGACGTGGCAGTGGTCCGACCCGGCCGACGCGTCGAAGACGGAGGACCGGCTCGGCCGACTGCACCTGTACGTCGGCGAGTTCGAGCAGCTCGGCGAGGACGCGGCCGGGTTCTCTGCCGCACAGCAGGGCAGCGGCACGGTGTCGGCGGGCCGCGGCGCGGCCGGCGGCTCGACGGGCTACTACCTGCCGGGCTCCTTGGAGACGCTGCGCGTGTGGACCGGCGCGATGAGCGCCGACCAGGTCCGCTCCCAGGTCCTGGCCGACACCCTGTGACGGGCTGACCGACCCTGCGCCCCCGGTGGGCCGGGACGGATGCGGACCCCCGCGCCCGTCCCGGCCCGCCCCACTGCCCTGCCTCGCGGATGCCACCCCTGCCGAGGGGCCACCCGCATCTGACAGCGAAAGCAGCACGGGTGGTGCGGGCGGGCGGCCGGCCGAAGGCGAAGCCGAGGCCGGTCAGCCCGCCCACCGAGACCACACCACCCCCACCACGAGGGAACCCATGAGACAGACACCGCCGGTCCGGCATGCCCCGGACCGGAATCCACCCGGCAGAACGCCCTGGCTCAGGCGCGTCGCCGCACTCGCCGGATTCGCCCTGTTGCCCGGTCTGCTGACCCCGGCCGCGTACGCCGTCACCGGCGGCACCGACCCGCTCGGCCGTCCGAAGCTCGACGCCCCGCGCGCGCAGCGGGTCTCCCCGTTCACCGCGCAGGTGAACAGGAAGACCGCGGCCGAGGTGCAAAAGGCCGCCGCAGGCGACCGCACCGCGGCCCAGCGCGCCCGCGAGGACCAGGCCAGGCCCACCACCTGGCCGACCGCCGGCCACGCCCGGCTGACCCTGCCCGCCACGGGCAAGGGCGGCGCCGCCCGCACCACGAACGCCGCCGCCGGCTCGCTCCCCGTGACACTCTCCGCCCCGACCGCCGGGAAGAAGGCCGCGCCCGCCGCCGGACCGGTGACGGTGGAGGTCCTCGACCAGCAGACCGCGCAGCGGCTCGGCATCAAGGGCGTGGCCCTGAAGGTGACCGGCCCCCGAGGCGGGGGCAGCGCCCGACTCGGCATGGACTACGGCAAGTTCGCGGCGGCGTACGGCGGCGACTGGGCCGGACGGCTGCGCGTGCTGCGCCTGCCGGACTGCGCCCTGACCGACCCCACCGCGTCGAAGTGCCACCGCGTCCTGCCGGTGCCCTCCGGCAACGAGCGCGCCGACGAGAACGTCTGGGCCGACCTGACGTTCCCCAAGGCCACCACGGCCACCGCCGTCCCCTCGGCCAGGACCGCCACCGCGACCGGTGGAAGAACGATGCTCCTCGCGGTCACGGCGGCCTCCGGCGCCACGGCCGGCGGCGGTGACTTCAAGGCGACCCCGCTGTCCGCGTCCTCCACCTGGGAGGCGGGCGGCAGCTCCGGCACCTTCACCTGGAGCTACCCCCTCAAGTCGCCCAACCCGGCCGGCGGCAAGGGCCCGGAGCTGTCCCTGTCGTACGACTCGGGCAGCGTGGACGGCCGTACCGCCACCACCAACAACCAGGGCACCCAGGTCGGCGAGGGCTTCGACCTGACGTCGTCGTACGTCGAGCGCAAGTACGGCTCCTGCGACGACGACGGCCACGACGGCAAGTACGACCAGTGCTGGAAGTACGACAACGCCTCGCTGGTGCTGGGCGGCAAGGCCACTGAGCTGGTGAAGGACGACACCACCGGCGAGTGGCGGCTGAAGAGCGACGACGCCTCCAAGGTCACCCACTCCGCCGGCGCCGACAACGGCGACGACAACGGCGAGTACTGGACGGTCGTCGCGGGCGACGGCACCAAGTACGTGTTCGGCCTGAACAAGCTCGACGGCGCCGCCGACGGCGTCCGCACCAACTCGGTGTGGACCGCGCCGGTCTTCGGCGACGACGAGGGCGAGCCCGGCTACTCCGACGGCACCGCCTTCGCCGGCCGGGACAAGAAGCAGGCCTGGCGCTGGAACCTCGACTACGTCGAGGACACCCACGGCAACGCCATGAGCTACTGGTACACCGCCGAGACCAACAACTACGACAAGCTCGGCGACGACAACACGGGGACGCCGTACGTCCGGGGCGGCTACCTGAAGGAGATCCGCTACGGGCAGCGGGCCGGCGCCCTGTTCAGCGCCGCACCCCAGGCCTCGAACAAGATCACCTTCGGTTACGCGGAGCGCTGCCTCGCCTCCGGCACCGGCTGTGACGCGCTGACCAAGGACACCCGGGACAACTGGCCGGACGTGCCGTTCGACGCGGTCTGCAAGGACGGCGACAAGTGCACGTACAACCTGAGCCCGACCTTCTTCACCCGTAAGCGCCTGACCACGGTCACGACCTACGCGTGGAACGCGGCGGCCACGACGCCCGCCTTCGAGGCGGTCGACGGGTGGGCGCTGAAGCAGCTCTACCTCGACCCGGGCGACACAGGTGACTCCGCGGACCAGTCACTGTGGCTGGACGAGATCAAGCACACCGGCAAGCACGGCGGCGATCTGTCCCTCGACCCGGTCAGGTTCGACCACGTCTTCCTGCCCAACCGGGTCGACAGCCCGTCGGACGACATCCTGCCCCTGAACCGGCCCCGGCTGAAGACGATCACCTCGGAGACGGGGGCGCAGACGATCGTCGACTACCTGCCGGCGGACTGCACGGCCGGACAGACCATGCCGAAGGCCGACGAGAACACCAAGCGCTGCTACCCGGTGTACTGGTCGCCCAACGGCGAGAAGGTCCCGGTCCTCGACTGGTTCCAGAAATACCCGGTCAGCGCGGTGCGCACCACGGACCCGCTCGGCGGCTCCGAGGCCGTGCAGCACAGCTACCAGTACTCCGGCGGCGGCGCCTGGCACTACGACGACGACCCGATGACCCCCGCCAAGGAGCGCACCTGGTCCCAGTGGCGCGGCTACGGCACGGTCACCCACCTCACCGGCCCGTCGGGCGGCACCCGGACCAAGACGGTCACGGTCTACCTGCGCGGCATGAACGGCGACCGGGTGCTCGGCCCGGACGGCAGGACGCCGGACGCGGACGCCCGTAGGACCGTCAAGGTCAGCGGCATCAAGGCGGCGGAGGTCACCGACTCCGACCAGTACGCCGGCTTCTCGCGCGAGACCGTCTCCTACGACGGCACCGCCGAGGTGTCGGGCACGATCAACGACCCCTGGTCGAAGCGGACCTCGACGCAGCACAAGTCGTACGCCGACACCGAGGCGTACTTCGTGCGCATCGGCGCCTCGCACGCCCGCACCGTCGTCACGAGCAAGCTCCAGCCGTCCGACCGGGTCCGCACCACGGCGACGACCTACGACGACTACGGCATGCCGGTCACGGTGGAGGACCGCGGCGACGACTCCGTCACCGGCGACGAGAAGTGCACGCGCACCTGGTACGCGCGCAACGACACCGTCGGCCTGAACTCCCTGGTGTCCCGCACCCGTACGGTCGCCAAGGCCTGCTCGGTGACCGACGCGAACCTGGATCTGCCGGCGGACTCCACCCGCCCGGGTGACGTGGTCTCCGACGCCGCCACCGCCTTCGACACCAAGACCTGGTCCGCGACGCAGAAGCCCACCAAGGGCGAGGCGCAGTGGGCGGGCCGCGCGAAGGCCTACGGCACCGACGACGCCCCGGCGTGGCAGCAGACGGCCACCACGGACTTCGACACCCTGGGCCGCCCGGCGATCCTGCGCAACGCCCGGAACACGATCACCTCCCGGACCGTCTACACCCCGCCGGCGGCCGGTCCGCTGACCTCGACCACCGTCTACAACGCCAAGGACCACGCGAGCACCACGGTCCGGGACTTCGCCCTCGGCACGGACCTGTCGGTGACCGACGCCAACGGGCGCAAGACCGAGACGGAGTACGACAGTCTCGGCCGGTCCACCAAGGTGTGGCTGCCGAACCGGTCCAAGGCCCTCGGCAAGACCCCGAACTACGTGTACACGTACAGCATCACGTCGTCGGCCCTGCCGTACGTCGCCAGCGCGTCGCTCAACGGCGACGGCTCCGCCTACAACACCACCTACGAGATCTACGACTCGCTGCTGCGCACCCGCCAGGTGCAGGCGCCGTCGGCCGCCGGCGGGCGCCTCATCGCGCAGACCCTCTACGACGGCCGCGGCAACGCGGTCACCGCCGAGTCCGACATCTGGGACGAGAAGACGGCGCCGTCCGGCAAGATCGTGGAGATCGACGGCAGCCAGCCGCCCCAGCAGACCGACACGGTCTTCGACGGCGCGGGCCGTGCCATCAAGACGATCACGAAGAACTACGGCGTGACCCGCTGGTCGACGGACACCGTCTACCTGGGTGACACCGTCACCACCAGCGCGCCGGCCGGCGGCCAGGCCAACGCGGTCGTCACCGACGCGCTCGGCCGGACCGTGGAGCGGCGCGACTACGCCGGCCCCAAGCCGACCGGCACCGACCTCACCACCACCCGCTACACCTTCGATCCGGCCGGTCACCAGCAGACGCTGGTCGCCCCGGACAAGTCGACGTGGACCTACACGTACGACCTGTTCGGCCGTCAGTTCACGGTGGACGACCCGGACAAGGGCAGGACCACCACGTACAGCAACGACCTCGACCAGGCCGACAAGTCGGTGGACAGCCACGGCAGGACCCTGCTGTTCGAGTACGACGTCCTCGGCCGCAAGACCGGCATGTGGCAGACGTCCAAGACGGACGGCGACAAGCTGGCCGTCTGGACCTTCGACGAACTCGCCAAGGGCCAGCAGGACACGGCCGTGCGGTACGTGGGCGGTGCGACCGGCAAGACGTACACGCAGAAGGTCACCGGCTACGACCCGCTCTACAAGGTCACCAAGAACCAGCTGACCCTGCCGACCGACGACCCCATGGTCACGGCGGGCGTGCCCAGCACCCTGTCGTTCTCCACCGGGTACAACCTGGACGGCACGGTGAAGCAGGCCGCCGCGCCCGCGGTGGGCGGACTCGCGGCCGAGACGGTGTCGTACACCTACGACGGCCTGGGCCAGGTGCTGACCGCCAAGGGCTCCACCGGCTACCTCCAGGACGTCGCCTACTCGCCGCTCGGCGACGCGCGCCGGCTGACGCTCGCCACCGACGCGACCTCGGCCAAGAAGGTCTACCTCAACCAGGACTACGAGGCCGGCACCCGCCGGCTGACCCGGTCCTACGTCACGGACGACGTCCACGGCTTCATGCTCCAGGAGCTGAAGTTCGCCCAGGACGACGCCGGCAACGTCACGTCGATCTTCGACGGGACCACGCTGGGCGGGGCCGGTCAGGCCGACTACCAGTGCTACACGTACGACGGCCACCGCCGGCTGACCGAGTCGTGGACCCCGAAGACCGCGGACTGCGCCGCCTCCGGCCGCACCACCGCCAACCTCGGCGGCGCGGCCCCCTACTGGACGACCTACGGCTACAAGGACAGCGGTCTGCGCGACACGCAGGTCGAGCACACCGCCACGGGCAACACCACGACGTCGTACGTCTACGGCACCACCCGCGGCCAGCCGCACGCCCTCGCCCGGACGGAGACCGCGGGCAGGACCAGCGGCTACGACTACGACGCCACCGGCAACACCATCTCCCGGCCCGGCACCCAGGCCGCCCAGACCGTGGTCTGGGACGCGGAGAGCAGGGTCACCTCGGTCAGCGAGCCCGCCGCGGGCACCAAGCCGGCCACCAGGACCGGCTACCTGTACGACGCCGGAGGCGAGCTGCTGATCCGCCGTGCCGACACCACGGACGGCGAGAGCGTGCTCTACCTCGGCACCACCGAGGTGCGCCTGAAGACCAGCGGCGGCGGGGCCGCCAAGGCCCTGTCCGGCGCCCGCTACTACAAGGCCGGCGACAAGACCTTCGCGGTGCGCACGGCGACCTCCGGCGTGACGGGCACGAAACTCACCTTCCTGGCGGGCGACGACCACGGCACCTCCGCGCTGGCGGTCGACTCCGGCACGCTGGCCTACGTCAAGCGGTACACCACGCCGTTCGGCGCCGCGCGCGGCGCCGCGGCCACGACCTGGCCGGACGACAAGGGGTTCCTGGGCAAGCCGGCGGACACCACCACGGGTCTGACCCACCTCGGCGCCCGTGAGTACGATCCGGCCACCGGCCGGTTCCTGAGCGTGGACCCGCTGCTGGAACCGGAGAAGGCCCAGTCGCTCAACGGCTACTCCTACGCCTCCAACAACCCGGCGACCGTCAGCGACCCCACCGGTATGTCCGACGGGCTCGGCGGCATCATCGGCGGGATCATCGGTGCCATCGTGGACGCCGTGACGGCCGTGGTCGGCATCCTCGGCGCGATCATGGGCGGCGGAGGCGGCAACGGCGGCGGTCTGGGCACGGCCCCGACCAGCAACCTGGGCAACACCAGCTCCAACAACCTCTGGACTCCGGGATCGACCTACAACTTCATCACCAAGTCCTGGGACACCCCGTTCATGAACCGGGGCAACGAGACCATGGACGACTGGCTCGCCGGGATCAAGGACTACGGCGTCGTCAGCGACGACAAGGCGGCCAACCGCTGGGACACCTCGCGCGGGCTGTTCTTCGGCTGGCTGTGGGGCGGCGGCTATCCGCTGCGGGAGCACCAGGACTTCCGGGGCGGGGACGCGTTCACGTCCATCCTGGCGACCGACTCCAAGTTCAGCGAGTGGCGCAACCGGCTCGTCGGGCAGGCCCGGGACAAGGGGATGCAGGCGAAGTACGCCAAGGAAACCGCCGAGTTCAGCTTCAAGGACAAGGGTCCCGAGCCGAACAGCCCCTGGTACAAGTTCAACTCGATCCGCGGTGCGGTCTCGGACGTCGCGGGCGTGCTGACCAACGGCGGCATCGGCACGGACAACTCGGCGGACGCCTTCCTCGGCAGCTACTCGGCCACCGGAAGGATCAAGTCGCTCAACAAGAAGGAGGGCACGGTCACCCTCAAGTTCACGGCGACGAACAAGTCCGACTGGAACTCGGCGACCCATGTCATCCCGCGGTCGTGGAACCCGGCCTTCGAGGACACCTTCGGAGCGGCGGTGACCGAGGACTTCTCCTGGGAGGAGAAGTGGCCCGTCAACGAGTGCGTGAACTATTCGGACTGGCTCGGATAGTCACGTGAGGTGAACACGCGCAGTCCCACGGTGGGGAGCCTCTTCGGGGCTCCCCACCCCCTTTGAACAGCGACCGAACAGCGACGAAGTAAGGTGCGAAAATGCTGAGAACCACCCGCAGGATCGCCCGCACCATCGGCGCGGTGGCCCTTCCCCTTCTGCTGCTGCCCGCCTGTTCCGGGGAGAGGACCGCGACCACCGACGTGTCGGTCGCCAAGGTCGCCGGCAGCTGGAAGGGACCCGACGGCGAGCGGGTCTCCCTGACCTCCGACCACGCCTTCACGTCCGCCGGGCTGGACTCGCCGAAGCTCAAGGACACCCACTGCGCGGGCGGCGAGGACTCCGGCACCTGGGGTTTCTACGTGCCGGACGGCGACGACGGCGAAGCCGTGTCGGACACGGCCGGCTCGGGCGACTGGATCGGCCTCTCCTTCAAGAGCGACGCGACGCAGGAGTTCCCGTGCAGCGTGCAGCTCGCCGTCGTGGACGGGGGCAGGACCCTGTGCGCGACCGACGACCCCGACCTCCCGTGCGGACTCGACGTGAGGTTCACCCGCGCGTCGTGACCTGACCGTCGTCGGCCGGCGGTTCCGGCTCCCCGCCACCGCCCCCGCTCGTCGGGGCGGCGGCCGGGGTGGCCGCCGGTGCGACGCGGGACGCCGTTGCTCCCCGGGGCCGGGGGGCGTTCCGCAGCAGGGCCTGCTCGCGGGAGTAGGCGTGCAGGTAGCCCACCACCGTATTCGTCACGGCCACCAGGGGGACGGCCACGATCGCGCCGCCGATGCCGGCCACCATGCCGCCCGCCGCGACCGAGAGGACCACCGCCAGCGGGTGGACGCGTACCGCGCGGCCGAGGATGAACGGCTGGAGGATGTGGCCCTCGATCTGCTGGACGGCCAGCACCACCGCCAGGGTCATCACCGCGGTGAACACGCCCTGCGTGACCAGCGCGACCACGACCGCCAGCGCGCCGGAGGCGACCGCGCCGACCAGCGGGATGAAGGAGAACAGGAAGATGAAGACGGCGAGCGGGACGGCCATCGGCACGTCGAGGAAGTAGATGCCGAGGCCGATGAAGATCGCGTCGATCAGCGCGACTATCACCGTGCCGCGCACGTACGCCGTGAGCGTCGCCCAGGCCCGCGGACCCGCGCCCGCCACGCCCGGCCGGGCCTCGGCCGGGACCAGCTTGAGCGTCCACTCCCAGATGCGCTTGCCGTCGTAGAGCAGGAAGAGGGTCGAGAAGAACGCCAGGAGGATGCCGGTGAGGGCCTCGACGACGACCGTGACGCCCTCCAGGCCCGCCGAGGTGATCGAGTCGGTGTTGTCGCCGATCGCTTCGCGCAGGTTCTTGGCGATGCCGTTGATCTGCTTGTCGGTGACGTGGAAGGGGCTGTTGAGCAGCCAGCGGCGCAGGTCGTCGATGCCGTTCTGGACCTGGTCGGAAAGATCGTCGATGTTCGCCATGACCTGCCAGGTCACGAACCAGCCCATCAGGCCGATGACGACGAACCCGAGGATCGCCGTCATCGCGGTGGCGGCCCCGCCGGGCACCCCGAGCCGCTTCAGCCGGGCCACCGTGGGTTCGAGGAGCGCGGTGAGGAGCAGGGCGACCACGAAGGCCATGACGACCAGTTGGACCGCGCTGATGACCCTGATCAGGACCCAGAGGGTCCCGGCGAGCACCAGCAGCCGCCAGCCGGCCTCTGCGGCGACCCGCACCCCCCACGGCACGGCGTGCACGGGATCGGGACGCGGGCCGGGCCGCGGGGGTTCGTCGGCCCCGGACGGCACCGCGCCGGAGGCACCGGAGCCTCCGGAGGCGTCGTCGACGGGCGGCGACGGCTCTCGCTCGGGGACCTCGCCCTCCCGCTCGACCTCCGCGCGCCGTTCGTCGAGCCGCTCACCCATCTCGCTCAGACCGGCGCCGATGCGGCCGAGCCACCCTGGCACTCGCGACATGATCCGTCCTCTTCCCCCGTCTGTCCCCACCACTCCCCCTGGAGTCGTCGGTCCCGGCCGTACCAGCCATACCAGCCGTTACGGCCGTACCGACCGTACAGGGCGAAAGCCCCTCCCCCTATGACGGGGAGGGGCTGCGCGGGGTTGAGCGACGGGTGCTGACGCCTGCTCAGTAGGAGCCGTTGGCCTGCCAGTAGTCCCAGGCACCGCAGGGGCTGTCGTAGCGGTCGTTCATGTAGTTCAGGCCCCACTTGATCTGCGTCGCCGGGTTGGTGCGCCAGTCGGCGCCGGCGGACGACATCTTCGAGCCGGGGTAGGCCTGGACGAGGCCGTAGGCGCCGGAAGAGGCGTTGACGGCCTGGTAGTTCCAGGTGGACTCGTGGTCCACGATGTTGCTGAAGCACTGGAACTGGCCGGCGGGCACGATCTGCCGGGCGATGGCCTGGACCTCGCCGACGGTGTACGACGACTGCTGCGTGAAGGTGCCGGCGTCGACGCTCGAGCCGGTGGCGGCCTTGGTCTCCGCCTCGGCGCGGTCCTTGGCTTCCTTGGCTTCCTTGTCGGCCTTCGCCTGGTCCGCGGCGTCCTGGGCGGCCTGCTGCTTGGCCACCGCGTCCTTGGCCGCCTGCTTGCGGGCCGTCTCCTCCGCCGACTTCCTGGCGGTGGTGTCGGCGGCGATGGCCTGGACGGAGGCCTGCTGCGTCATCGCGGACGTCTGCACGTCGGCCTGCTGGCCCGCGGGTAAGTCCGCGAGGAGGATCGAGTCGTCCGCCGTCGCCTCGGCGTCGTTGGGCTGCGCGACGCTGCCCTGGGCGACGCCCATGACGGCGCCCACGGCGGTGACGGCGGTGGCGGAGGCCACGGCGAAGCCCCGGGTCGATATCCGGCTCACACGGATTCCTTCTGGTATGTCATCAGGTGGTCAGGTGAGGGGGGAGGAACGGCCGGGGCCGTGCGGGCTCGCTCAGTACCAGTGGTTGGCCTGCCAGAACGACCACGCCTCGCAGGGGCTGCCGTACCGGCTGTCCATGTAGTTCAGGCCCCACTTGATCTGGGTGGCCGGGTTGCTCTGCCAGTCGGAGCCGGCGGACTCGTACTTGCCGGCGGGCAGCGCCTGGAAGAGGCCGTAGGCACCGGAGGAGGCGTTGACCGCGTGGTAGTTCCAGCTGGACTCGTGGTCCACGATGTTGCTGAAGCACTGGAACTGGCCGCTGGGCACCATCTGTGCCGCCATCGCCTGGATCTGGTCGATGGAGTAGGAGCTCTGGATCGGGAAGTCGCCCGCGCTGCGGCTGGCCTTGGCCTTCGCCTCGGCGCGCTCCTTGGCCGCCTTCTCGGCGGCCTCCTTCTTCGCGACGGCCGTCTCGGCGGCGGCCTTGCGGGCCGCTTCCTCGGCGTCCTTCTTCGCGCCCTCGTCCGCGGCGATGGCCTGGTAGCTGGCCTGCTGCGCGAGGGACGCCGTCTGTACCTGGGCCTGCTGGCCCACCGGTATGTCGGCGAGGAGCGTCGTGTCGCTCGCCGTCGCTTCTGCGTCGTTGGGCTGCGCGACGCTGCCCGAGGCAACACCGACGACGCTTCCGACAGCGGTGACCGCCGTGGCCGAGGCCACTGCGAATCCCCGGACCGAGACCCGGCTCACACGGTTTCCTTCCAGCATCGCCCGCTTCGGTGACCCTGGCGGACGCAATCGTGCCCTTTGACGCTGGTCTCCGAACTACGGGGTCACAGGAGACACGGGCCCGGTGGGCAACTCCCGCTACGGGAGCGCCGCATGGTGCACGGGCGGCATACGACGGTCTGTATGGAGTTGAGGATGAAGCTCAAGTGGTTGTGCACCGCTGGGGGTACACGTGTGTCGTATGCGGGGCCTGACAGGACTGAGACTCTGCCGTAACCAAACCGCCAGGGCAATTCCGGGCCGAGTGTGAAAGCTCACATTCACGGGGACCCCGGGAATTCAGTGAAACCCCCACATGCGTCGGCGCCGCCCGACTAGGCTCACAGCCTTTGCCGGACGGCGCCAACCACCACACAGCCCCGGTCAATTGGGGCAGGGTGTTCAGATCTGCCCGTCCTCCAGCATTTCGGTCACAAGTGCCGCGATCTGGGACCTCTCGGACCGGTTCAGCGTCACGTGCGCGAAGAGCGGGTGCCCCTTCAGTTTCTCGACGACGGCGACCACACCGTCGTAACGCCCGACCCGCAGATTGTCCCTCTGCGCCACGTCGTGGGTCAGCACCACCCGCGAGTTCGCCCCGATCCGGGACAACACGGTGAGCAGCACATTGCGTTCGAGCGACTGCGCCTCGTCGACGATCACGAAGGCGTCGTGGAGGGAACGGCCCCGGATGTGGGTCAGGGGCAGCACCTCCAGCATGCCGCGCGCGGTGACCTCCTCGATGACGTCGCGGCTGGTGACCGAGGACAGCGTGTCGAAGACCGCCTGCGCCCAGGGGCCCATCTTGTCGGCCTCGGAACCGGGCAGGTAGCCCAGCTCCTGCCCGCCCACCGCGTACAGCGGCCGGAAGACCATCACCTTCTGGTGCTGACGGCGCTCCAGGACCGCTTCCAGGCCCGCGCAGAGCGCGAGCGCGGACTTGCCGGTGCCGGCCCGGCCGCCCATCGACAGGATCCCGACGTCCGGGTCGAGCAGCAGATCCAGCGCGATGCGCTGCTCCGCGCTGCGGCCCTTGATGCCGAAGGCCTCCCGGTCGCCGCGCACCAGCCGGACGTTGCCGTCGGCGGTGACCCGGCCGAGGGCCTTGCCGCGCTCCGACTGGATGGTCAGACCCGTGTGCACGGGAAGGTCGGCGACCTCGGGCACATAGAGGTGCCCCGCCTCGAAGAGGACGTCGACCTGCTCACCGGACAGGGTCAGTTCGGACATTCCGGTCCAGCCGGAGGAGCCTGTGATGGCGAGCTCGGCGCGGTACTCCTCGGCGAGGAGTCCGACGGACGAGGCCTTGATCCTGAGCGGGAGGTCCTTCGACACGACGGTGACGTCGAATCCCTCGGCCTGCAGATTGCGGGCGACCGCGAGGATGCGGGAGTCGTTGTCCCCCAGGCGGTAGCCGGAAGGCAGCACGCTGGGGTCCGAGTGGTTGAGCTCGACACGGATGGTGCCGCCGAGTTCCCCGATCGGGATCGGGGCGTCGAGGCGACCGAACTTCACCCGGTAGTCGTCCAGCAGACGCAGCGCCTGCCGGGCGAAGTAGCCGAGTTCGGGATGGTGCCGCTTGGCCTCCAGTTCCGTGACCACGACGATGGGGAGCACGACTTCGTGCTCCTCGAAGCGGGTCATGGCGTTCGGGTCGGCCAGCAGGACGCTGGTGTCGAGAACATAGGTGCGCCGGTCTGGCATACGGCGCTTTGTGCTGGTCACCACGGAAGGACGTACCCCCTCGGATGAGGTCGGGGAGCGACGGAGTGGAGCTGGACCGGTTCTCGGCCGCCCTGCACGGGCCGAGGACCGGCCCCCCGCTGCTTCTTCCGTGCCGTGACCGCACGGTCGGGCTGGTGCAAAAGGGCCTCCCGGGCGGACGGCCCCGTGCCGCCCGCTGAGATCCGACACCCGTGGTTCGGGTGTCGGCCTGCTTGGCTTATGCCCTCGAACATGCGCCACCATGCCAGGGCATATGACGGCGCGCCGGTGAACTCCTTGTTACGACTTCCGTTACTTCCGCCCCTGACAACCCGCCAACGCTCCCCCGCCCCCCTCGGCAACCCTGGGGAACCGGCCGCGCCGGCTACGGCGTCAGCCGCCGTAACGGCGGTGGCGGGCCGCGTAGTCGCGCAGGGCGCGCAGGAAGTCGACCTTGCGGAAGGCTGGCCAGAAGACCTCGCAGAAGTAGTACTCCGCGTGGGCCGTCTGCCACAGCATGAACCCGGACAACCGCTGCTCACCGCTGGTACGGATCACCAGGTCGGGGTCGGGCTGGGCGCCGGTGTACAGGTGGCGGCTGATCAGGTCGACGCTGACGGAGTCTGCGAGGTCCTCCATCGAGGTGCCCTTGTCCGCCGCGTCCACGATCATCGAGCGGACCGCGTCGGCGATCTCCTGGCGGCCGCCGTAGCCGATGGCGACGTTGACCAGTATCCCGTCGACGTGCGCCGTGGACTCCTCGGCCTGCTTCAGCGCGGTCTGCACATGGGAGGGGAGGATGTCGGGGGTGCCGACGTGGTGGACGCGCCAGCGGCCGTCGGCGGCGAGGGTGCGCACGACGTCCTCGATGATGCCGAGGAGCGGGACGAGTTCGTCCTGGGGGCGGTCGAGGTTGTCCGTCGACAGCAGCCAGAGGGTGACGACCTCGACGTCCGTCTCGGTGCACCAGCCGAGGAACTCCTCGATCTTCTCGGCGCCGGCCCGGTGTCCGTGCTCGGTGGTGGAACCCGCGGCCTTCGCCCAGCGCCGGTTGCCGTCCATGATGACGCCGATGTGCTTGGGCACCTGAGCGTGGTCCAGGTGACCTTCCACCCGGCGTGCGTACAGCCTGACCAGAAGGCCGCGCAGCTTGTCGCGCAGGTTCACGTGATTGTCAGCCCCTCCGTACGGTGCGGTCCCCGCGGGGCGCAGCCTACCCCTGTGGGGCCTGGGCCGTTGAGCGGGGTGGGCGGAGACAGGGGGCGCGCGAGGGGGGAGGAAGGGGGAGCGGGAGGAGCGAGAGAGGGGCGGCGGAGGGAGCCGGAGGCACAAAAAAACGGGCCGGTCCGTGGGGGGGAGACGGACCGGCCCGAGGGGGGGGTTCCACCATAACCCTTCGTAAGGGATGCTGCGCGCATCAGCGCGCCACAACTACTCTCCGGAGTCGCCCGACGACGCCCCGATGGCCAGGGGAGGCGTCATTCATGGGTGACTCATGGCCGGAACACAGCGGATTCCCAGGAGGATGGGGAAGTTTACCGGGGAAAGCAGAGGTTTTGGGGCGACATGGGCCCCGGCCGATCACCCGCCCACCTGTCCCCCTGACGGGCTAACCCGACTGCGAACGCCACCTTGACGCGACCGGGCCGCGGGCGTCACCGCGCGGCCCCCTCCACTGCGCGGCGACGTCCACGCAGCTTTGCTCACGCGAATTGCCCGGGCTGGAACATACGCGAGGCGGGCAAGGGATGTGAACAGTTGGCGATAACGATGTGGAAACTCCGTGGAGACGGAGGGCGGAGGGAGTGGGGCTCCACGAGGGAGCCGGCGGGAGATCAGGGGCGGGTCGGGGGTGAGCCGAGGGCAGCGGGGCGACGAAGAGGTCGGGTTTGACCTCTTTGCGGCCTGCCGTCGACGCCATGGCCTGGAGGATCACTCGAGGATCAGCGGGCGTGCGGCTCCGCACGACGACTCGACCGACAGTTCCTGGCCAATTCGCCGACGAGCGGTCCGCATCCATGTGCCGTGCGGGACCGTACCCCTGAGGGGCGGTCAGCCGGTCGGCTTGCGGGCCTCGATGAGGTGCCGGGTGCTGTGCGCGACGAAGGGGCCGTCGGCCTCGATCCGCTCGTGCAGGGCGCGGAGCCGGGGCAGGGACGCCTTCACCGTGAAGCCCGGCACCATCCACACCACCTTGCGCAGGAAGTGGACGACGGCCGCGATGTCATGGAACTCGACCCGCAGCCGTTCCGCCCGCAGGTCGACGATCTCCAGCCCCGCCGCCTCGGCGTCGGCGCGCTCCCGGTCGGGGTGTCGGGCGCTGCTCGCCGCCGCAGGCTGCGGCCCGAGGAAGTACTCGACGAGCTCGAAGACGCTGCGCGGGCCGACGTGCTGGGCGAAGTACGTCCCGTCGGGGCGGAGCACGCGGGCGATCTCGCCCCAGAGGGGGCGGACCGGGTGCCTGCTGGCGACCAGGTCGAAAGTGGCGTCCGCGAAGGGCAGCGGGGCGTCCTCCGGGGACACGACGACCGCGATGCCGCGCGGGCGGAGCAGAGCGGTGGCCTTGGCGACGTTCGCCGGCCAGCCCTCGGTGGCGACGGTGAGGACGGGCGCGGCGGGGGCGGCCCGGCCGAGGGCGAAATCCAGAACCTCGCCTCCTCCGGTCTGCACGTCGAGCGCAGCGCTCGTGGCCGCCGCCAGCCGGTCGGCCAGCTTCGCCGCGTATCCCCAGGAGGGCCGCGCCTCGGTGGCGCGCCCTTCGAACCAGGAGAAGTCCCACCCTTCGGTGGGGACGGCTGCCCCTTCGGCGAGGAGGTCTTCGAAGGTCCTGTCATTCATGGAGTACGTCATACCTCAGGAGGGCCACTCCGTTCCCGAAGATTTTGGACTCGGTGAGGTGCAGAGGGGTCAGGGCGGCGGCGGTGCCCGGGAACAGGGGTGTGCCGCGGCCGATGAGGACGGGGTGGACGTAGAGGCGGATCGCGTCGACGAGGCCGTGGCGGAGGAAGGAGGCGGCGAGGTCGGCGCCGCCGAGCCCCAGGTCGCCGCCCGCCTGCTCCTTGAGGGCGTTGACCTCCTCGGGGACGACGTCCCGCACGATCGTCGTGTTCCAGTCGGCGTGCTGGAGGGTGCGGGAGTAGACGTACTTCGGGATGTTCCGCCAGATCTGGGCGAAGTCGGCGACCGGCGCGGAGGCTTCGGGCTCGGCGTCCGCCGTGGGCCAGAACCCGGCCATGAGGTCGTGGGTGACGCGTCCGCTGAGGATGCCGCCGAGCTGCCTGACGGCGTCGTTGGCGTTGCGGTGCACTTCGTCGTCGACCCGGTGCCAGGAGATGTCATGGTCCGGGCCCTCGATGTATCCGTCCAGGGACACCGACATCATCAGCACGATCTTCCGCATACGACGGCCACCTCTTCGTGTCCCGACCTGCCCGGCTCGCTACCGTGCAGAGGGTAACGACGCGGCTGAGGGGAGACGGGGATGGCGCGCTGGCGGGACGGGCGGGGAGAGCTCGTGGTGGTGGGCGGGGAGGACGGCGACCTCGGTGGCTTCGGTGACATCGGCGGCCTCCGCGTTCCGGTGGAGATCGCCGCCTCCTACCGGGCCCGTACGAAGGGGCTGCTCGGGCGGGACTCCGTCGCCGGGATGATGCTGCTGTCGCCGGCGGGCAGCGTGCACACCTTCGGTATGCGGATGCCGATCGACGTCGCCTATCTCGACCGGCGGCTCACCGTCATCGCCGTACGCACCATGCCGCCGGGGCGGCTGGGGTTGCCCCGGCTGCGGTCGCGGCATGTGCTGGAGGCGGCGGCCGGGGCGCTGGAGGGGTGGGGGGTGCGGGCCGGGGTGCGGGTGGAGGTGCGGGTCAGCTCGCCGTCCGCGGGAACGTGACCTCGACGCGGCGGTTCTTCTTGCGGCCCTCTTCCGTGGAGTTGTCGGAGATGGGGTACTGCTCGCCGTAGCCGCGGACCTCGAAGGTGATGTCCGGGTCGTTCAACTCCCCCGCCAGTTCGGCCTGGACGGCGTCCGCGCGCTGCTTCGACAGGACGTCGCCGTGGGCGGAGGAGCCCAGGTCGTCCGTGAAGCCGAAGACGCGGACCACGCTGGTGTGCTGCTTCTTGATCTCGGCGGCGATCGTGCCGATACGGGCCTGCGCCTGCGCACCGAGTTTCGCGCTGTCCTTGCCGAAGAGGACCTCGGCCTGGAGGGCGAACGTCACGTCCGCGTTGGTGTCCTCCCGCCGTTCGTCCCCCGTCTCGTCCTCGACGACCTGCTTGATGTCCAGCACCTTGGGCTCGGCGAGGGTGCCGCCCTCCGGGAGCTTGAGGTCGGGGTCGTTGGCGTCGACCTCCACGGGGGCGGAGGCGGTGGGTTCGGTGCCGGGCGGGACGCTGGGGGTGGTGTCGGCGTGGGCGGCGGGGGCCATGCCGATGATCACGAGGGTGGCCGTGGCCACCGCCAGAGTGAGCCGTGGGGTCATGGCCGTCCTCACCCGGAGATCTTGATGACCCCGCTGGGGAACAGCGGGAGTTGGAAGGTGACGTCGGTCGAGCTCGCGGGCGGCGCGGGGAACTGGAGGAAGACGTCGATGGAGTCCCCGGCCTTGAGGGTCGAGAAGCCCGTGGTCGTCAGGGGGCGGCCGTCGGTGTCGCGGAGGACGTAGTAGCGCTTCTTGCTCTTGGAGTCGACGAGGGTGGCTCCGCCGAGGGACAGTCCGTTGTTGATGATCTCGGTCTCGTTGCCGCTCAGAGCGGACGGGATCACCGCTTCCGTCCCGCTGTCGTTCTTCAGGGCGCCGTTGACGGTGACGAAGCCGCCCGAGTCGCGCACGGCTGACGTGATCTGGAGCAGCAGCCCGCTCGGGCCCTTCAGTTCGGCGAGCGGTGCCTCGGACTGCCCTTCCTGGGTGTTCGGCTGCGATCCACCGGTCTTGGAGGCGGACGACGAACTCCGCGGTTTCTTGTCGTCGTCGCCCCCGCCACCACCGCAGGCAGCCGCGCCGAGGGCCAGCCCGGACACGACGGCCAGCGCGACCATCCCCCTGCGGGCTTTCGCCGTGAACCGCATGCTCATCACTCCGCTTCCTTCACCGCTTGTCGTTCGCGCGTCAGTCGTTGGTCAGGTGGACGTCGAAGAGGTCCTCGGGCCCCGGCAGACCGGCAGGGTCTGCCGGATCCGGGTCCCACTCCACCCCGTCCTCGCAGGTGAGCTTCGGAAGTGCGCCGGCCTCGGGGGGCTCGGGGGCCTGGGGGGGCTCGGAGGGCTCGGAGGGCTCGGCGGGCTCGGCGGGCTCGGCGGGCTCGCTCGGGAGGACGAAAGTGCACAGCGGATCGATCACGGCGGTGGCATCGGCGTGTGCCCGTATGCCCGCCGTACCGGGCACGACCGACTCCCCGACGGTCTTGTTCGTCTGAGCCCTGACGGTGTAGCCGAGAGGGCCGTCCGGGTCGCAGGCAGCCTTCGCGTCGTTCATCGACGCCAACTGGTAGGCCCGCCCACACGCGTTGTCCGCCCCCTCGCCGTGGAAGATGCCCTGCCACTTCGTCGGGTCGCTGACGTCCAGCACCCACAGGTCCGCCAGTTGGTCCCGGGTCTCCTGCGCCGCCGCCAGTGCCGCCGCGTCGGCCGCCGTCTGGGCGCCGTTGCGGTTCACCGCTGCCTGGCCGACCGCGAAGTACGCGAACGCGAGGAAGAGCAGGCCCGCCACCACCGTGATGTAGATGGGGAAGACCTGCCCTGAGTCGCCGTGCGCGCGAAGACGGAGTCGTGTCAGGGAGCCACCTTGGTGATCTGGGCCCTGAGCTTGTCGACGATCGTCTGTCCCAGGTTCGTGTTCGCGATGAGGACGACGATCGCCACCACGACCGCGATGATGCCCAGGTACTCGACCGCGGTCTGCCCCTTGTCGCCTGCGGCGCGGCGGCGTACGGCGCGTGCCGTCGTGTTCGTCCAGCCGCTCACCCGGACCTTGGCCGCGACGGCGGTCTTCAGCAGCAGGTCGCTCATGGCGTTCCTCTCCATCGGTGGCGTCACCGGCACCGTATGGCCGGACGGCCGTCTCGGAGAAGGGTCCCCGGGCCCAATGGCGGGCCCAGTCGGAGGTACGGCGGGGTCTCATGAAGTCACCGCCGTTCCCAGCCACTTGGCCGTGGCCTCGGAGCGGGTGGTGCTGTGCAGCTTGGCGAAGATGCGGTTGATGTGGTTCTTGACCGTCTTCTCGCTGATGAAGCAGGTGGCGGCGATCTGCTGGTTGTTCATGCCCGACGCGATGAGGTCCATGATCTCCGCCTCCCTCGCGCTGAGTGGGAACTTCGCCCTGCCTACCGACGTCGACTGTCCCACAGTTGATTGCAACTGCGAAAGCCGTTCCGTGGAAGTCGGGGAAAATAGGCGAGTTGAGTCCGCTTTGACGTGTGCAGTCGCATCGGATTGGAGGTGTGCCAGTACTGCCGTCGCCGCCGTGGGGGTGAAGTGGGCGCGGCCCCGTGTGACGTCCCGCACCGCCGACACCAGTTCCTCCACGGTGAACTCCCCGTGCACCAGATAGCCCCCCGCCCCGCCGCGCAGCGCCGCCTGGACGATCTCGGCCTCGTGGCTGTACGTCAGCATCACGACGCGGGCGATCCGCGCGAGGTGGGGAAGGGCGGCGAGGCCGTCCACGCCGGGCATGCGGACGTCCAGGAGGACGACGTCGGGGCGGTGGCGGAGGGCGGACTCGTAGGCCTCGCGGCCGTCCGCCGCCTCCGCGACGACCGTCGTGTCCTCGCGGCCGGAGAGGAGGGCGGTCAGGCCCGCGCGGACGACCGGGTTGTCGTCGGCCACGATCACGCGCACGGGGGCGGGCCGGGGCGGCGGGGGGAACAGCGGCTGCACGGCGTCGGGGTGGGGGTGGGGGTGGGGGTGGGGGTGGGGGTGGGGGTGGGGGTGGGGGTGGGGGTGGGGGTGGGGGTGGGGGTGGGGATCGGCGTGAGGGTGGAGCGGTCGGTCCGGCATCAGGCGGCCTCCTCTCGGGGCGGGGCGGGGTACGGAGTCGTGGTCGTGGGCGGGGTCGGCAGGGTTGAGGTGGTGAGCGCGGCCAGCGGGAGTTCCACTCGCACCTCGGTGCCCTGGGCGTCGGGGCCGGGGCCGGGACTGGGGCCGATGTGGATGCGGGCGCCGATGGAGGCGGCTCGCTCCACCATGCCGACCAGGCCGAAGTGGCCGGTGCGGCGGAGTTGTTCGAGGGTGGTGCCGGGCGGGAGGCCGCGGCCGTCGTCGCGGACGCTGAGGGTGAGGAGTCCGCCGGTCATGGCAGCGCGTAACTCGACGTGGGTCGGGGCCGCGTGGCGGTGGGCGTTCTCCAGGGCCTCCGAGGTGATGGTGAGGAGCTGGCGGGCCACGGCGGGCGGGACGGAGAACGGTGCCCCCTCGCCGAGGGGGCGGTCGTAGGTGGTGACCGGCAGGCCGGTGCGTTGCGTGAAGTCGTGGGCGGTGGAGGCGAGTTCGGGCAGGAAGTCGGTGCCGGGGGCCGGGTCCGGATCGCGGCGCAGGTCGGTGAGGAGTTCGCGGGACTCGGCGGCGGCGCGGCGCGCGGCGCGGGCGACCAGTTCGGCGTGTTGCCGTACCCGGGCCGGGTCCATGCCGGGTGCGCCCGCCGACTGGGCCAGGGCGTCCGCCGCGAGGGCCACGCCGTGCAGGGTCTTGGCCACCGAGTCGTGCATCTCGCGGGCCAGCCTGGCGCGTTCGGCGGCGACCGCCTCGGTGACGGCCAGCCGGGCCTTGACGGTGGTCAGGGCCTGGGTGGCCGTGCCGAAGCGGAGCATGAGCTGACGCAGGGCCGAGCCGACCGCGCCGGTGATCACGCAGAAACCCGGCAGCAGCAGCCGTTCGGCCGGCCCCGCCCCCGACTCGTGCACGAGGGTCGCGTGCACCAGCAGCAGGATCAGCGACTGGAGGGAGGCGAAGCAGGCGGCGCCCCGCCAGCCGTAGACGATGCCGGCGAGGAGCGGGGTGCAGACGCTGACGTAGGCGAGCGTGGTGTCCGGGCCGGCCGAGATCAGCAGCAGGGTGCCGAACAGGGTGTCCGCGGCCAGGAGGGAGGGGTGGCGCAGGAGGAGGGGGCCGAACCGTTCCCAGTCGCGGAAGAGGACGTACGAGCCCATGAAGGTGACGACCACGGCCGCGCCCACCAGGCGGACGCTCATGCCCGGGGCGGCGTTGAGGAGGGCGGCGGGCGCGGCGACGGCGATCATGGCCAGCCGGAAACCGAAGACCTGCCGGCACATCGCCTGGAGGGCGTTGACCTGGAGGGAGAGGGGGGCTCCGCCCACGGTTGCCGGGCTGTCGGTCGCCCAGCCCTCGTCTGCCTGGCCGCCGGCGGCCCGGCCCGCGGCGGGCCTGCCGTCAGTCGCCCAGCCGCCGGCTGCCGGAGCGTAGGCCGCCCGACCATCGGTCACCCGGCCGTCCGTCGCCCAGCCCTCGTCTGCCTGGCCGTCGGCTGCCCGGCCCTCGGTCACCGGGCCCTCGGCCGCCCCGCCGCGAGTCACCCGGCGGTCGGTCACCCGGTCGTCGACCGCCTGACCGTCGGTCTCGCTGCCGTCGCCGCGGCGGTAGCGGCGGCGCCGGCGGCCCGGGCGGGTTTCCGTGGTGATCGTCATGACCGTCCGTCCTGGCCCTAGTCGCCCGTGATCGAGCTGAAGTCGGTGCCGGAGCCGAGGAGCATGCCTGCGCCGAGGAGGAGCATCGTGGCCGGGACCATGAACGTCGTGATCATCAGCGTGGCCTTGGGGACCGCGCGGGCCGCCTTGCGGCGGGCGTTCTGCGCGTCCGTGCGGCGCATGTCCTTGGCGATGGCGACGAGCGTGTCGACGATCGGCGCGCCCAGCTCCTCGCCCTGCTGGAGCGCGGTGACGAACATGGCGACCTGCTCGGAGTCGTTGCGGCGGCGCAGTTCCTGGAAGGCCTCGCGGCGGCTCACGCCGAGGTCCATCTGACGCAGGGTGATCCGGATCTCGTCCGCCCACGGGCCCTCGTACCGGGACGCGACCCGGTCGAGGGCCTGGCGGAAGCCGAGGCCCGCGCTCACGACGACGGCGAGGACGTCGAGGAAGTCCGGCAGGGTCCGTTCGATGGCGTCCTTGCGGACCCGGATCGCGGACCAGATGCCGACCTCGGACCAGAACGCGCCGAACGCGAGCATGAGGAGCGCGATGAAGAAGCTGCCCTGGAGCAGCGCGGCGAACGCGCCGAGGGCGCCGGTCCCGCCGTAGACCGCGCGCCGGGCCGCGTACCGGTCGATGGTCAGGCCGCCCGGGTTGCCCGCGAGGTCGATCCTGCGGCGGTAGCGGGTGACCTGCTTGGGGCCCATCAGCCGCAGGACGGCGGGGGCGTACCGCATGCCGAGGCGGTCGATGACCGAGCCCACGGCGCTGGTGCGGGTCGCCCCGACCTCCAGGGCGAGCGCGAGGTCGCTGGGCAGTTTCACGTCGGCCCGGTACATGCGGAGGCCGGCGAACATGCCCCAGACGCTGAGCCCCACGGCGAGTGCGAGCAGCAGTTCCATCCCCTGCGTCACCTCCTGCTCAGACGTCGATACGGGACATGCGGCGGATGAGGACGAAACCGACCGCGTAGAGGCCGAACGCGATGATCACGCAGGCCTGGCCGACGGTCGAGCCCGTCATCCGGTCCAGCGTGCCGCCCTCGACGCTGTTCATGAGGAACAACGCCCCGACCCCCAGCGCCGGTACGGCGTACGAGGTCATGTTCACCTGGGACAACTGTGTCCGCACCTCGCGTCGCGTCTCCTTGCGTTCCTCCAAAGTCTCCGTCAAGTTCCGCAGGGCGCCGACGACTTGGCCGCCGGCCCGGTTGGACAGGACCAACGTGGTGACGAGGACGACGAGTTCGCGGGAGGGGAGGCGGTCGGCGAGTTCGCCCAGGGCGTCGTCCATGGAGTGGCCGACCGCCAACTGGTTGGCGACCTTGGCCAGTTCCTCGCCCGCCGGGGCCTCCAGCTCCTCCGCCGCCATGCCGACCGCGGTGCGCAGCGCCAGGCCCGCGTGGGTGGCGTTGGCCAGGATGCGGGCCAGTTCGGGGAGTTGGTTGATGAACCTCTCGATGCGTTTCTGGCGTTGCCAGTTGAGGAACTGCCAGGCCGCCCAGACGCCCAGCAGGCCGGCGATCGGGCCGAAGAAGGGGGCCAGGGTGGCCTCGCCGACCATCCACAGGCCGGCCACCGCCGCCAGCATGGAGACGAGGAACTCGCCCGGCGTCACGTCCAGTCCGGTCGCCGCCAGTTTCAGTTCCAGCCTGCGGCCGGTCGTCGTACGGCGCAGCCGGCGGTCCAGGGCGCGGAAGTGGCGCCGGCGGCCGGTGCCGGGGAGCTGGCCGGTGTAGGAGAGCCGTTCCACCAGTTCCGCGCGCTGGGCCCGGCCCCTGGCGTAGGAGTGCAGGCCGGCGACGGCCAGGGTGCAGGTCAGCAGGGCCACGCCGGTGGTGAGGGTGATGAGCTCGTCGAGGTCCATGACTGCTACCGGGCTTCCCTTGTCGTCAGTTCGAGTGCGTCGCGCGCCACCCCGAACGCCTGCGGTATCGGCTGGCTCGCCATGTAGAGCCGGTCGGCGGTGCGGCGCGGCAGGGGGAAGTACTCGAAGACGCCGTGGATACGGCCGTCGGCGGTCATCGGCCGGGCGTTGAAGCGGGCGATCGTCGCCAGCCGGTACGGCTCGCCGCCGTGGCTGTCGAGCAGGGCGATCTCGGTGATGCGGCGGGCGCCGTCGGCGAAGCGGGTGAGCTGGACGACGACGTCCACGGCGCTGTTGATCTGGTCGTGCAGGGCGACGAAGGGGATCTCGACGTCCGACATCGAGGCGAGGGTCTGCAGGCGCATCAGGGCGTCCTCGGCGCTGTTGGCGTGGACCGTGGCGAGGGAGCCGTCGTGGCCGGTCGACATGGCCTGGAGCATGTCGAGCGACTCGCCGCCGCGGACCTCGCCGACCACGATCCGGTCGGGGCGCATCCGCAGGGAGTTGCGGACCAGGTCCCGGATGGTGATGCGGCCGTTGCCCTCCACGTTCGGGGGCCGGGACTCCAGGCGGATCACGTGGGACTGCTGGAGCTGGAGTTCCGCCGAGTCCTCGATGGTGATGATGCGTTCGCCTTCCGGGATCAGGCCGGAGAGGGCGTTGAGGAGCGTCGTCTTGCCGGTGCCGGTCGCGCCCGAGACGATCACGTTGAACTTCGCCTGCACCAGGCCCGCCAGCAGGTACAGCATCTGCTCGTCCAGCGAGCCGAAGCCCATCAGCTCGTGCAGGGTGAAGGAGCGCGGGAAGCGGCGGATGGTGAGGATGGGGCCGGTGAGCGACAGGGGCGGGATGATCACGTTGACGCGCTCACCCGACGGAAGCCGGGCGTCGACCATCGGGTTCGTCTCGTCGACGCGGCGGTTGACCGTCGAGACGATGCGTTCGATGGTCTGCATCAACTGGTCGTTCGACGCGAAGCGCAGCGGGAGTTGCTCCACCCTGCCGCCCCGCTCGACGAAGATCGTGTCGGGGCCGTTCACCATGATCTCGGTGATCGACGCGTCTTCGAGCAGCGGTTCCAGGATGCCGAGGCCCAGCGCCTCGTCGACGACGCGGCGGATCAACTGCGAGCGCTCCACCGTCGACAGCACGGGGCCCTCGCGGCTGATGATGTGCCCCAGCACCCGTTCCAGCCGCGCCCGGCGCTCGGCCGCCGCGAGCGAACTCATCTCGGCGAGGTCGATCTCCTCCAGCAGTTTGGTCCGGTAGGAGGAGACCATGTGGCCGTCCTCGCCCCGGCCGCCGTTCTCCTCGGGGGAGGTGATGCGTGCCCGCAGGCTCATCTCCGGTTCCTCCTCATGGACTTCATGGACTGCGTGGACTGCATGGACTGCATGGACTGCGTGGACTTCAGTGGTCGAGCGGCATGGTGGCCGTCTTGTGGGCCGTGCCGAAGGTGCCGATGCCGGGGATGACGGACGGGATGGTGACGGTGGAGGTGACCCGGACGTCGTCGCCGACGTACGCGGGTTCGCAACTCGCGTTCAGCCAACTGCTCGCCGCCCGTTGGCAGTCTCCCTGGTAGTCCTCGCGCAGCGCCGCGCTACGCGCCCCCGTCCGGGCCGCCGTCCCCGCCTGCTGCGCCGCGTACGCGATCAGGCCGAGCTGTACGGCGGCCAGGGCGACGAGGAGGAGGAGCGGCAGGAACCCCAGGTACTCCAGGGCGACTTGGCCCCGGTCGCGGTCGCGGTTCCGGTCCCGGTTCCGTCGACGGTGTCCGTGCGCCCCGTCTGCCCCATGCGCTCCATGCGCTCCGTGCGCTCCGTGCGCTCCGTGCACCATCTCAGCCGCCGTCCTCTTCCTCTACGGCGCCCGCGTGGCCGTGCACCGGGAACGGGAAGTCGATGAGGCCCGGGAAGAGGACAGGGACGTGGAGGGTGACGTCGGCCGTCACATAGCCGCTGCCGCCGCACTCCACCTCGGCGTTCCCCTTCCACGCGTCCCCCAGTTTGTCCAGGGCCGCCTGCTGGCAGACCCCGGGCCGCTGCCCCGGAGGCACCGCCGTCCCCGCCCGCACCGCCTCGTCGGCAGCATTCCCCGCGAGCGTGAACGTGTACCCCACGAGGACGAACTGCCACACCACCACCAGCGTCACGATGATCAGCGGTGTCATGCCGAGGAACTCGATGGTGACCTGGCCCCGGTCCTTCGTGAGACTCCGCTTCACGTCCCTCACGCATCTCACCCCCTACTCCTTCCGCCGCCGGAACCCGACCGCGCCCCGGTCCCCGGTCCGGGGCCGGGCCCGTCCCCCGCCCCGGCGTACCAACGCGCCCTCGGGTGCCTTGACCAGGCCCAGTTCGCCGGCGAGCGCCCACAGGGCCTGGCGGACGGTGCCCTTGCCGTCGAGGGCGTGGACGCGGCCGGCGTCCACGGCGGCCTGGAGTTCCTTGAAGTTCGCGGGGACCGTGGTCGCGGCGATGGCCGTGCCGGTGATCTTCTGGATCAGCGGGGGCTGGATCTCCGTGGCTCGGCTGTGCCGGTTGACGACGACGGTCGTCTCCTCGGCCTTGCGGATCTGCAGCCGGTCCCACATGCGGACGGTGCGTTTGGCGCCGCGGACGGCGACGACGTCGGGGGTGGTGACGAGCAGCGCGCGGTCGGCCATCTCCACGGCGGCCGCGCCGGCCCCGCTGAGCTGGGCGCCGCAGTCGACGACGACGACCTCGTAGCGGGAGCGCAGGGCGCTGAGGATCTGGCGGGCGGCGCGGTCGGTGACCTCCTCGCCGCGTTCGCCCTCGCCGGGGGCGAGCAGCAGGGCCACGCCGGTGTCGTGGCGGAAGACGGCCTCGGCGAGGATGCGGGGCGAGATGTCGGCGATGGCGGCGAGGTCGACGACCGAGCGGCGGAACTGGACGTCCAGGTAGGAGGCGACGTCGCCGGCCTGGAGGTCGAGGTCGACGAGCGCGGTGGGGTGGCCCGACGCCTGGGCGGCGAGGGCGAGTTGGACGGCCGTGAGGGTCGCGCCGACGCCTCCCTTCGCGCCGCTGACGGTGACGACGGTGCCGCCGACGCCGGTGAACACGTCGGCGCCGTGCCCGAGATGGCGTCGTACGCCGACCGACCACTGGGCGACGGCCTGGACACGGTTGGCGAGATCCTCGTAGCTCAGCGGCAGGGTGACCAGGCCGCGGGCGCCGGAGTCCATGGCGGCGGCGAAGAGGCCGGGGCCGATGTCGGTGGTGACGAGGATGACGCCGACCGCCGGGAAGCGCAGGGCGACCTCGCGGACCAGCTCCAACGCCGGTACGGGGCCGATGCGTTCGTGGACGACGACGACCTCGGGCAGTTCGTCGACCGACTCGGCGGCCTGCCGCGCGAGGGTGTCGACGAGCTGGGTGGAGTCGGTGACCGGGGCGAGCGGTTCGGCGTCCGGGAGCTGGCTGAGCAGGGTGGTGAGGGAACGGACCGCGTCCGCGTCGCCGACGGCCGGGAGGATCCTCGTGGGCATGGGCGGCGGCCTCTCACTTGTCCGTGGTGAGTTCGTACGTACGGTCCTTGTCGGGGACCGTGGTGTCGCCGCCGGGTGCGACGAGCGCGAGGCGGACGCGCTTGGCGAACGACTCGGCGTAGGTGATGCGCTGGGCGTCGAGGGTGGACAGCGCGAAGGTGATGGGGACGGCCTCGGTGGCGGACCGGGTCCGGTCGCTCGAGTCGGGTTCGAGCGGCGTCAGTTCGCCGACGTCGAGGACCCGCGCGTTGGTGACGATGATCTTCGACTGGTCGGGGTCGCTCGCGCGGGCGCCCTCGAAGGTGGCGTACACGTTGACGGACGAGCCCGGGGTGATCTTGCCGGCCACGCCCGTGGCCGCGTCGATCATGATGGCGACCTCCTGCTGACCCGGCTGCAGGGCGGGCTGGTCGACGATCATGTCGCTCTGCAGCAGGGAGCCCTGCTTGAGCGTCGTCACGGCGATCTTGCCGCGGATGGCGGCGAGGTCGGTGACGGCGTTCTCCGACAGCCAGCGCTCCGGCATCTCTATCTTCTTGAACTGGCCCGCGTTCAGGGTGGTGTAGGGCGCCACGTCGGAGCGCAGCTCGTACGCGGTGACCTCGGGGCCGACCTTGGACTTCACGTCGTCGATGACGGAGAGGACGCCGGCGAAGGCGCCGAGGGCGCACAACACCGACAGAAGCAGGAGAATCACGCCGCGGCGCTGACGGGAGTTCATGAGCCGTGCAACCTCGTCGGGGGTCGGGGGTCGGGTCTCGAACGGACGGGAACGGGCAGGCGGGGCACGCTGGTTCAGCCGCCCTCGGTGAGCGCGCGGGCCGGTGGGGCGGGTCGGGCGGTGAGTTCGGAGGCGGGCGGCGGGGTCGCGGAGCAGAAGACGCAGCGGTCGCCGATGACGTCGATGCCGCACCAGTGGCAGAGGCTCTGCCGGACGGAGGTGACCAGTTGGTAGAGGACCGACAGGTCGGGCAGATAGCCGCAGAACTCGATCGCCCGGCCGGTGCCCCACCAGTCGGCGGACTCGGCGGGCAGCGTCGTCTCCCGCAGCCCCTGCACCTTCCAGGCCGGGGCGAGGGTGTCGGTGACCCAGTCGGACTGCAACTGCCCCCGGGCGACGAGCATCCACGTACCGAACTCGGGCCCCGGCAGCACGACTTCGGGACCCGCCTTCACCATGTCCGCCTGCGGATGGGCCAGCACACCGAACTGACTACCCGGAACCCACGACCTGGCATGCGCCTTCAGCCCGACGACCGGAACACGGTCGAGACGGGCGACGGACCCGAGGAGCGCGCCCGCGTGCAGATAGTGGGTGAGCAGCCGGCCCGCGGAGGCGAGGACGCCGGGGCCGAGGTCGCAGGAGGCGAGCTGACGCAACTGCCGGGCGAGGACGGCGACGGCGAGCGGGGGCAGTTCGGGCCGCAGCAGCGCGATGCGGTCGCTCTCCAGGAGGGAGCGGATGGTGTGCAGCCGCTGCTCCACGGCGGCGGGCACGGCCCGCGAGTACACCACGATCACATGCCCGTACTGCTCGACGAGGGCCTGCACGGCGGCGAGGGCCTCCTCCAGCGGCTGCCGGTCGAGGTCGGCGAGGACGGCGGCGGGCAGGGTGCGCTCGTCCTGGGGCGGCAGCGCCAGATCCGCTCCGGTCACGGCAATGGCAGTTGGCACGCGCAGCTCCCCGATTCCCGCGGTCCGGCCCACCGGCGTTACTCCGGTGCGCCGGGGTGACTTCATTGCGTGACTACCTCAGAACTGTATCCACGCCCCTGTGGACGGAGAACAGCTTTCGGTGACTGGCAAGCAACCGTTCTTAGCGCAAATCATGGCAACTCGGGGCAGGTTAGGCGCGCCCGCCTCCACCGCCCCTCCACAACCGGGCCTCTTGGCAACAGAATTGGCCTGGACCAACGTACTGTCATGCCCCCATGAAACGAACGGCACGGCTCTGGGCAGGAGCCGCGGGCGCCATGGCCGCCATCCTCGCCCTGTCCATGACAAGCGCGGCTCAGGCGTCCGCCGCGGACCTGAACAACGCCAAGAACACCGGCTTCGAGTCCGGACTCGCCAACTGGACCTGTTCGGCGGGCAGCGGCACGACCGTCTCGTCCCGGGCGCACACCGACGCCGCCGCGCTGAGGGCGACACCGGCCGGACAGGACAACGCCCGGTGCGCCCAGACCGTGGCCGTGAAGCCCAACTCGACGTACACGCTGAACGCCTGGGTCCAGGGCGGTACACGTACCTGGGTGTGACCGGCACGGGCACAACGGACGTCTCGGACCTGGACGCCGGACTCGTCGACATGGAAGCAGCTGTCGACCACCTTCACCACGGGCGCGTCGACCACCTCGGTGAGTACACCCACGGCTGGTACGGCCAGGCGACGAACTTCGCGAACTCGGTGTACACCCTGATGCAGACGTACGGCTTCGACGGCTTCGACATCGACCTGGAGACATGTGGGAGGCGTGCGAGAAGGACCCGCGCGGATGCCGGGTTGCCGGCACCGAGGGTGGCCGACCCCGGTCGGTTCCGGGTCTCGTAGAAGCGATGGGTGGTGGATAAGCTTTGTGGGGTTCCTGACAACGTGTTAGCTACGCTACGACGGGGGTTGTCATGTCCGAGGTAGAGGTGGTCGTCGGCCAGGTTGTGCCGGTGATCAGCGCGGCGGTGGTCGCGTACGGGGCTGCGGTGCTCACCCGGGCGCAGGAGGCGGCGGCGGACGCCACGGCAACCCTGGGCCGACGGTTCTGGGCGATCCTGCGCAGCGCCCCGCAGTCCGAACCGCTGGAATCGGCCGTGACCGACCTCGCCGCCGCAGGCGGGGACGACCCGGACGCGGTGGCGGCCTTGCGCCTGCAGGTCCGCAAGATCCTGGAGCGGAACCCGGAGCTTGTCACCGAGCTGGCCGGGATACTGCCGCCCGCCGCGCAGGCCGGCGCGACCGGTACCAGGGCGGTCGCCATCGCCGGGAACAACAACGCGCCGATCTCCACCGGTGACAATTCCCCGATCTGGAACGCGCGATGAGCGCGGCCGGGCCGCCCTCAGACCCGGATTTCGGCCCGTCCTCTGCCCCTTCCTCCGACCCGGGCTCCGACCCAGAAGCCCCCGTGTCCCAGGAACCGGGCGCGTGTCCGGGTGAGCGGTCGGTCACCATCGGCGGTGACAACAACGCGCCGATCACCACGGGGGACAATTCGCCGGTCCATCACACCACCGTGACCCCGAGGCCACTGACACCGGCCGCCGAACTGTCGGCGACCGCCAGGCCCGTGGGACTCCCCGCCCGCGTCTGGGGGTTCGTGGGACGCGGCGAGGAGCTGGCCGGTCTGGAGCGTGCGCTGGCAAGCAGCGGGCCTGGGGTGGTGGTGCAGGCGGTGCACGGCCTGGGGGGCATCGGCAAGAGCGCACTGGCAGCCGAGTATGTGCGGCTGCACGCGCGAAAGTACACACAGGTGGTGTGGATCAGCGCCGAGACCACGACCAAGCTCGAGGCGGGCCTGCAGGGCTTCGCTGACAAACTCGACCCCCAACCCAAGTCCGCCGTCCTGCCCTCCGAGGTGCTGGTCGAGCGTGCGAAGGAGTGGCTGGCCACCCACGACGGATGGCTGCTGGTATTGGACAACGTCAACGCCCGGGGCGACATCAGCGCACTGCTGAACGATCTGGACACCGGGACGGGCCGGTTTCTGATCACGAGCCGCAGGGCGATCAACTGGAACCTCATCGGCGCTACGGTCGTACGCTTGGGCGTGCTCAAGCCGGACGAGGCCCTCGCCCTGCTGGCCGCCACCATCGGCACCACGCCCGACACCCTGGACGGGGGCGCCGAGCTCTGCGAGGAACTGGGGCACCTGCCGCTGGCCATCGCCCAGGCCGGGGCATACATCGCACAGAACCAGCCCCAGAACCCACCCGGTGCCCGCGACTATCTGTCTCAGCTGGCCGACCACCCGGCCCCCCTGTACGCGCGCGGAGACGAGGACACCGACTCCGAGCGCACGATCGCCCGGATCTGGCACATCACCCTGGACCGGCTGACCGAGAACACCCCGCTCGCCGGGGAAATCCTGCGGGTACTGGCGTGGTACGCCCCCGACGCGATCCCCACCAGTCTGCTCGACCCCCTGGCCCCCCAGCCGGACCTGGGCGAGGCGATCGGGAAGCTGGCCGCCTACAACATGCTCACCTACACCCCGGCCGACCGCACCGACCCACAGACCTTCGACCGTCTGGCAGTCCACCGCCTGGTACAAGCCGTCACCCGCAACCCCGACCCCGACGACCCGCACCGCCTCCCCACCGCGATCGCCCAGGCCCGCGACCAGGCCGCCGCGCTGCTGAGAACCGCCCACCCCGAGGACCCGGAGGACCCGGGGACCTGGACCGCGTGGCGACGCCTGACCCCGCACATCGACGCCCTGGCCGACCATGCCACCCCCGACACCGACACCATCGACACGCTTCTCGTTCTGGCCCAATCGGGCAGCTTCCTCCACAACCAGGGAAGCCTGGCCCGCGCGACCACCCTCCTGCACCGCGCACACGACGGTTGCCATCAGGAACTGGGCGCGGACCACCCCGCCACCCTGGCCTGCCGCAGCAGGCTCGCCGGCGTTTACGACTCGGCGGGAGATCTGGGCCGGGCCCTCCCCCTGTTCAAGCAGATCCTCGCCGACCGGGTGCGGTTACTGGGTGAGGACCACCCCGACACCCTGGCCTCCCGCAACAACCTCGCCACCGCCTACGTGTCGGCGCGGGATCTGGGCCGGGCCATCCCCCTGCTGGAGCAGACCCTCGCCGACCAGTGCCGGGTGCTGGGTGAGGCCCACCCCGACACCCTGGCCTCCCGCGGCAACCTCGCGACCACCTACAACTCGGCGGGGTATCCGGGCCGGGCCATCCCCCTGCTGGAGCAGAACCTCGCCGACCGGGAGCGGGTACTCGGCACCGACCACCCCGACACCCTGACCTCCCGCGGCAACCTCGCCAGAGCCTACGAGCGGGCGGGGGATTCGGCCCGGGCCCTCCCCCTGTTCAAGCAGAACCTCGCCGACCGGGCGCGGTTGCTGGGTGAGGACCACCCCAACACCCTGAACTCCCTCAACGCCCTGGCCGGCGCCTACGTGTCGGCGGGGAATCCCGCTCGGGCCGTCCCCCTGCTGGAGCAGACCCTCGCCGACCGGGTGCGGGTGCTGGGTGAGGACCACCCCGACACCCTGAACTCCCGCAACGCCCTGGCCGGCGCCTACGTGTCGGCGGGGAATCCCGCTCGGGCCGTCCCCCTGCTGGAGCAGACCCTCGCCCACCGGGTGCGGTTGCTTGGTGACGACCACCCCGACACCCCGGCCTGCCGCAACGACCTCGCCACCGCCTACCAGGCCGCGGGGGACGTGGGTCGGGCGGTCCCCCTGCTGGAACAGAACCTCGCCGACCGGGCGCGGCTGCTTGGTGACGACCACCCCGACACCCTGAACTCCCGCAACAACCTCGCCACCGCCTACCAGGCCGCGGGGGACGTGGGTCGGGCGGTCCCCCTGCTGGAACAGAACCTCGCCGACCGGGCGCGGCTGCTTGGTGACGACCACCCCGACACCCTGAACTCCCGCAACAACCTCGCCACCGCCTACCGGGCCGCAGGGATTCCTGGTCGGGCGGTCCCCCTGCTGGAGCAGACCCTCGCCGACCGCGTGCGAGTACTCGGCGCCGACCACCCCGACACCCTCGCCGTCCGCAACAACCTCACCGGCACCTACGTGTCGGCGGGGGATCCTGGTGGGGCGGTCCCCCTGCTGGAGCAGATGCTCGCCGCCCAGGTGCGGGTAGCCAGCGCCGACCACCCCGACACCCTGGCCGTCCGCAGCATGCTGGCCTACACCCACCTGTTGGCCGGGGATGTCGGCCAGGCCATCCCCCTGTACGAACAGATCGTCACCGACCAGTGCCGGGTGCTGGGTGAGGACCACCCCGAGACCCTGAACTGCCTCACCAACCTCGCCACCGCCCACCGGTTGGCGGGGGATCCGGGCCGGGCCCTCCCTGAGCTGGAGGAGGCCATCACTGAACTGGCCTCCCGAGACACCCTGGCCTTCCGCAACAGGCTCGCCGCCGTCTACGTGTCGGCGGAGGAGGTGGACCCGGACATCCCCCTGCTGGAACAGACCCTCACCGACCTGGTGCGGTTGCTTGGTGAGGAACACCCCGAGACCCTGACCTGCCGCAGCAGCCTCGCCTACGCCTTCCAGTCGACGGGGGATGCGGGCCGGGCCATCCCCCTGCTGGAGCAGAACCTCACCGACCAGTGCCGGGTGCTGGGTGAAGGCCACCCCTTGACGCTGGGCTCCCGCAACAACCTCGCCACCGCCTACCAGGCCACGGGACATCCGGCCCGGGCCATCCCCCTGCTGGAGCGGGCCATCACCGACCTGGTGCGGCTGGTCGGCACCGACGACCCCATGACGCTGGGCTCCCGCAACAACCTCGCCTACGCGTACCTGTCGGCGGGGGATCCGGGCCGGGCCATCCCCCTGCTGGAACAGATCATCACCGACCGGGAGCGGGTACTCGGCGCCGACCACCCCGACACCCTGACCGCCCGCAACAACCTCGCCGCCGCCCATCAGGCGGCGGAGGATCCGGGCCGAGTCGTCGCCGCGTACGGACGGAATGTCACCGACACCGAGCAGACGCTCGGCACCGACCGCCCGATGAAGGGGGCAGCCCGTAGAAATCGCGCCGCCGTATGGAACGCGTTGGCGGCGCGCTGGCGACGGTCTTGAGGTGACTGGGGACGAACGCCTGGTGCTGCTGAAGAAGCTGCGGGTGGCGAAGAAACTGGTCTGGTCGCGCGCGGTGTTCGACTCCTCCCATGTGCGGATGTGACACCGGCCATCGGTGACCGGACGGTGATCACGTCCCCGCAGGTCGGCCTGTGCCAAAAGCTGGTCTCACAACGCCGTGTCAGAAGCCGGGTCGCAGCCGCGACGGCATGCGAGTCTACGACGCTGTCGCCCAGTACGCCCCCGTGCTCGCCCTCGGCAGCCGCGCCCACATCCGTGTCCCGCTTCGGGTCGTCGTCAGCGCCTTCAGCGCCGCCGAGCAGGACAACACCGCGACCCGTGCGAAGCCCGCCCTCACGATCGAGCAGCTGCGGGCCATCGCACTCAGCCCCCGGTGGGGGCCACCGAGGACTGACGGCCGGGGACCGCGGATGGACTGGCCCTCGGGCTCAGGCTCGGGCGGCGGCCAGCAGGGCCAGGATCTCCTTCGTCGTGCCCGGCTCGCCGATCAGCGGGAACAGGTACGACACGCTGTGCCGGTGCGCGTCCTCGTCGATGTCGGTCATCGCGTCGACCGCGAACGTGAGGTGGTAGCCGTGCTCGTGGGCGGCGCGGGCGGTGGACTCGACGCCGAGGCTGGTCGCGATGCCGCCGAGCACGATCTGCGTGACGCCCCGGCGGCGCAGTTGTACGTCGAGGTCGGTGCCGTGGAAGGCGCCCCAGTTCCGTTTGGTCACCAGGACGTCCCCGTCGTGGCCGGCGAGGGGTTCGACGACGGGGCCCAGGTCGTAGGGGCGGGCGCGGCCGCCGGCCAGTCGTACGGCCTCGCTGCGGCCGGGCACGGCGTCGGCGCCGTCGGGCGAGGTGGCCGTGCGCACCAGCACCACGGGGGCGCCGGCGGCGCGGAAGGCGTCGGCGAGTTCGGCGGCACGGGCCACCACGTCCACCGTCGGGTACGGCCTCGCGGCGGCGGCGAGCGTGCTGGTCTGGAGGTCGATCAGCACGAGCGCGGTCTTGTCGTCCAGCACGGTCACAGCCACGGCCGGGTACCTCTCCTAGGGGATCAGCAGCCTAGGAGAGGCACTTGCGAAACTCGAACCATTGCGCGACTCGCCCGGCCCGGAGTGGCCGGAAGAACGTGCCGGGATCAGCCGCGGTCAGAAGAACTCCGCCCACGGCTGGTCCCAGACCTGCTTCACGCACAGCACCAGGAACAGCAGCCCCGCCAGCACCAGCATCGCGTTGCTCAGCGGTCCGTTGCGCCACTCCCTGGGTGTGCGGGAGGAGTTGAGCAGCCACAGCAGCGTTCCCGCCAGGAACGGCAGGAAGGCCGCGCCGAGCACGCCGTACAGGATGATCAGGCGGAACGGCTGGCCCTGGAAGAGCAGCACGATCGGCGGGAAGGTCAGCCACAGCAGGTACGCCCGGAAGGGCCAGGAGCGTTCCCGCTCGCCGGAGGCGACCTCGGCGCCGCTCCCCTCGCCCGCCGGCCCGTCCCGGTCGCGGTCGCGGTAGCGGGACACGAAGTCGGCGAACATCAGGCTCACGCCGTGCCAGACGCCGATCAGGGAGGTGAAGGAGGTGGCGAAGAAGCCGATCAGGAAGAACTTGGCCGTCGCCGCGCCGTACTCCGCCTCCAGGATGTCGCTCAACTGGATGAGCCCCTTGTCGCCGCTCGCGATCGCCACGTTCGCGGAGTGCAGCAGTTCCGCGCCGACGAAGAGCATCGCGACGACGAAGATGCCGGTGGTGATGTACGCGACCCGGTTGTCGAGCCGCATGACCTTCATCCAGCCGGTGTTCGTCCAGCCCTTGGCGTTGACCCAGTAGCCGTACGCGGCCAGCGTGATCGTGCCGCCGACGCCGCCGATCAGGCCGAGGGTGTTGAGGACGGAGTCCTTCTCGTCCGGCAGGACCGGGAGGAGGCCGGCGAAGGCGTCGCCGAGGTTGGGGGTGACCCGGATCGCCAGGTACACCGTCACCACGAACATGACGCCCACCAGGACCGTCATGACCTTCTCGAAGACGGCGTACTTGTTGAACCAGACGAACACCAGGCCCACCAGCCCGCAGGCGACGGCCCACAGCTTGAGGTCCATCACGTCCGGGAACAGCGCCTGGAGCGGCAGCGCGCTCGACGACATCGCCGCCGCGCCGTAGACGAAGCCCCAGACGACCACGTAGACGACGAAGAACCACGTCGTCCAACGCCCCAGGCTCGCCCAGCCGTCGAAGAGCGTGCGGCCGGTGGAGAGGTGCCAGCGGCCGGCCGCCTCCGCGAGGGAGATCTTCACCAGGCAGCCGACGACCGCCGCCCAGAGCAGGGTGTAGCCGAAGTTGCTCCCGGCGATGAGGGTGGCCACCAGGTCCCCGGCGCCGACGCCGGTCGCCGCGACCACGATGCCGGGGCCGATGTACTTCCAACTGGACTTGCGTGGAGCTGCGTTGTCGATACCGGGCGCTGCCCCGGTGCCGGTGTCCGTGGGGTTTCCCGTGGTGTCCGCCATGAAGGTCAAGAAAGCCTAAAGCGGCCGGTCCGGCAAGAGGGCGTACACGATCTCCACCCGATGTGCTCACCTGCCGCCGTCACGTACGCCGCCCGGCCGCCGCGTTCGGACTCACGCGTACTGCAGTCGTACGGTCGTCCCGGCGCCGGTGTCGCCGTCGAGGCCCGTGCCTGCCCTGCGGACGTCCACGTACGCGCATACCTGGCGGGCGAACCACAGCCCCTGGCCGGGGGCCAACTCGGTGGTCGGGGGCGGGACGAAGCCGGTGAGGGGGTCGTCGAGGCGGTGGGCCAGGAGCAGTTCGCAGACGCAGCCGGGGGCCTCGCCCCACAGCAGCGCGCCGGTGACCGGTGCGAGGGAGGCCGCCTCCGCGACGGCCGTGGCGAACAACTCCGCGTCGGCGTCGCCCAGTCCACGGCCGGTCGCCCAGGCGCGGACGGCGTCCGGGGCGGGGTCGGCGAGGCGCACGGCGTCGGCGGGGGTCGGGGGCAGCGGAACGGCGTCCAGTTCGGCGGCGAGGAGTGCGGGGGCCGCGTACACGCCGGTGCCCGGGTGGGCGCGGCGGGCCGCCTCGATGAGGGCGGAACCGGCGGTGCGGGTGTCGTAGACGCACATCGCCGTGGTCGCCGTCGGGGCGAAGACGAGGTTGGCGAGGGCCTCGTAGCGGATCCACTCGGCGCTCTCGCGCGGGGAGCGGCCCGCCCTGCCGTTCCACACCGGCTCCATGAGGAGGCGGAGCCGGCCGCTCCCCGGACCACCGGGACCGGCGTGCGCGGCGAGGTGGCCGGCCAGGCGGGCGACGGCGTTGGCGGCGGAGCCGGTGTACCAGTCGGCGTGCGGGACGAGGCCGACGTCCTTCGCGTCCGCGCCGAGTACGTCGCGCAGGAGGTCCAGTTTGCCGGGGGCGGCGATGGCGACGGGCGCGGGCTCGTCGGGGGCGGCCAGACCCTCGGCCAGGAAGGGGAGGGCGGCGGCGAGGAACGCCTCGTCCGTGGCGGCGACGGACATGCGGTGGTCGAACGCCCCTGGGGTGGTGGCGGCGCACGGGATGGGCTGGACGGACTGAACGGACTGAACGGACTGAACGGACTGGACGGACTGGACGGGCTCGATGGGCGGGACGGGCTCGATGGATCGGGCGGGTTGGGCGGTCATGGGTCCGGGGTCCCCCATCGGCGGTCGGTCGGGTGGGCCGGCAGGTCCGCCCATGATCAGCCAGGTCCTGCGCGAACCCTCAGCCTTCCCCCAGGGCTGCACATATGCGCCCCTGCCTCACACGCGTGGGTGTACTTCGCCGGGGATCGCTTCCGGAGATGCGACCGTGACTACACTGCGCGGCCGACCGCTCACCGCTCACCGTTGCGCATGATTCCGGCCATCCGTCCCTTTATCGTCTCTTGACCTGCTCATGCCACAAGTCGACGATGAGCGGCACCCGCACCGCCGCACCGCACTCAGCAAGCGCGCAGCCCCCCACTCCCCACTCCCCACTCCCCACTCCCCACTCCCCACAAGGAGAGTTCATGCGACTTCGCATTCGCGGCTCAGGCTCCGGTGCCGGTGGCGCCCGTGGCGGCAGACGAACCGCCGCTCTCGCCACCCTGCTGGCCCTCGCCCTCGCGGCCCCCCTCTCCGCGACGGTCACCGACGCGGCGGCGGGCAGCGCCCCGAAGGCGGCGTCCTCCGCCGACGACATCCGCCAGTACGAGATCCACGTCGCCCACAGCACCTCCGCCGTGCGCACCGCGATCGCCGCGTCGGGAGTGAGCGTCGACGAGGCCGACGAGGAGACCGTGGTGGTCTCCGGACGCGCGGAGCAGATCAAGAAGCTGCGCTCGCAGGGGTACGAGGTCTCCCCGCTGGGCTCCGCGCCCGACCGCGTCGCCGAGGACGAGGTACGGCTCTACGACTTCCCGTCCGCCGACTCGAAGTACCACAACTACGCCGAGATGACGGCGGAGATCGACCAGCGCATCGCCGCCTACCCGGGCATCATGAGCAAGCGGGTCATCGGCAAGTCGTACGGCGGCCGGGACATCGTGGCCGTGAAGATCAGCGACAACGTCGGCACCGACGAGGCCGAGCCGGAGGTGCTGTTCACGCATCACCAGCACGCCCGTGAGCACATGACGGTGGAGATGGCGCTGTACCTGATCCGCGAGTTGGGCGCAGGCTACGGCTCCGACTCCCGCGTCACCAGCATGGTCGACGGGCGCGAGATCTGGATCGTCCCGGACCTCAACCCGGACGGCGGCGAGTACGACATCGCCACCGGCTCCTACCGCTCGTGGCGCAAGAACCGGCAGCCCAACTCCGGTTCCTCGTCCGTCGGTACGGACCTCAACCGGAACTGGGGCTACAAGTGGGGCTGCTGCGGCGGCTCTTCGGGGTCGACCTCGTCGGAGACCTACCGGGGCGCGTCCGCCGAGTCGGCGCCCGAGGTGAAGGTCGTCGCCGACTTCGTACGCAGCCGGGTCGTGGGCGGGAAGCAGCAGATCACCGCCGGGATCGACTTCCACACGTACAGCGAGCTGGTGCTGTGGCCGCTCGGGTACACCTACGCGGACACGGCGTCCGACATGACCGCGGACGACAACGCCGCGTTCAAGGCCGTCGGGCGGAAGCTGGCCGCGAGCAACGGGTACACCGCGGAGCAGTCCAGCGACCTGTACATCACGGACGGGTCGATCGACGACTACCTCTGGGGCACGCACAAGATCTTCGACTTCACGTTCGAGATGTATCCGTCGTCCAGCTCCGGGGGTGGGTTCTACCCGCCCGACGAGGTCATCGAGCGGGAGACTTCCCGTAACCGGGACGCGGTGCTTCAGCTTCTCGAGAACGCGGACTGTATGTACCGGGCGATCGGGAAGGCCACCCAGTACTGCAGCTAGCCGGTACTGCGGCTAGTCGTCGTCCTTGGCCGCCTCGGCGCCCTTGACCTCGGCTTCCTTGACCTCGGCACCCGCTTCTTCGGCTTCGGCTTCGGCCTCGTCGTCGAAGTAGGCGTCGAGGACCGCGTCCAACTGCTCGTCCCACTCCTTGAAGCGCGCCCTGGCCGTCGCCTCGATCTCGATCGGGTACCAGCGGCGGTCAGGCGTGTGCACCGTGATGGTGTACCGCTTGCCGAAGCGCGGCGTCTCCGTCTCGATCGCGCCGATCTCGTCCCAGCGGAACTCGCACGCCTCCTCGTCGAGGCGGAGCCGGACGCCCTTGGCGTCGGCGGCGATCCGCGCCCGGCGGTCGGAGGCCTCGAAGACGGGACCGTCGACGGGCTCGGACTCGTCCTCGGCGGTCTCGTCCCCGGCGGACTCCTCCGAAGACGCGTCCTCCGCCTTCTCGACGACCCGGTCATCGGAAACGTCGGACGCCTCGGCCTCGTCCACGTCGTCCGCCTCCCCGGCCTTCTTGGCCGGCTTGGCGTCCTCCGGTTCCGCGTTCGGGGGCGTCGTGAGCCCGGGGATGAAGGCCGGGTCGAATCCGGCGCCCTTCAGGGGCTCGCCCTCCAGGGGCTGGCTGCTCGAACCTATACGCTGCTCCACAGCGCGAAGTATGGTCGAAGATCCTGTGCCGGGCACAGCCGGAACCGACTTCGTTATACGAAGAAGCTCAATACGGCCGCCATCACGAAGCCCGCCACCGACAGCACCGTCTCCAGCACGGTCCACGTCCTGAGGGTGTCGCGCTCGGTGATGCCGAAGTACTTGGCCACCATCCAGCCGCATCCATCAGCGCGCTCCGCGCGCGGGCGCCGTCGTTGACGTGCGAGGCGAAGATCGAGCCCGCCGAGACGGCCATGATGACGAGCGCCACGAAGGCCTGCGAGTGGTCGCCCCCGGCGAGCAGCGGCGCCACGATGCCCGCCGTCGTCACGATCGCCACCGTAGCCGAGCCCTGGGCGACCCGCAGCACCACCGAGATCAGGTAGGCCAGGCCCCGCGCGAGGACCCGGTGCCGCTCGGCACGGTCGTCGGCATCATCGGCACCCCGCTGGTGCCGAAGAGTCCCAGCAGCCGGGAGGCCGGCACCTCTGCCCCGCCGCTGACTTCGAGGACCGCGCCGAGCATCGTGCCCAGGCCGATGATGATCGCGACATGGCCGAGGATGCCGCCCATGCCGGACTCGATGGTGGAGACGGCGTCCGAACGCTGGACGGTGCCGAAGAGTTCGGTCACCGACAGGCCGGCCAGCAGGCCGACGGCCATGGAGACCGCGAGGAGGGCCACGAAGGGCTGGATCCTGACCGTGATGATCAGGAAGAGGAGCAGGGCTGTGCCGAGCGCGGCGACCGTCAGGAGGCCGGCCGTGCCGTCGACGAGCAGGAGCAGTCCGCCGGTGTGGGGTGGCGTGGGCATGTGGGGGTCCTCGGTGTGGGTTCACTGGTGCTCTCGGGCAGGGGTGAGCGCGGCACGGCACCACAGAGGGCGCCCTACCGTCGTACGGTGTGCGGGAGTTGAGGGAATTGCGTAAATTGAGGGGATTACCGGAATTACGGGAATTGCGGCGTTGCTGAACCGTCAGCGACGGATCAGCCCAGGACGGCCAGCGCGTCGATCTCGATGAGCAGCCCGGCGGGCAGGCCGACGTAGACGGTCGTACGGGCGGCGGGCACCTCGGTGAGGTGCTCGAAGTACTGGTTGTAGATCTCGTTGAACTCGGCGAAGTGCCCGGTGTCCGTCAGATAGACGCGGATCATCATCACGTCCTCCCAGGACGCGCCGCCCTCCTCCAGGATCGCCTTGACGTTGGCGAGGGTCTGGAGGGTCTGCTCGCGCAGGGTGGGGCCGGCGGGCGTCGGGGGCCTGCCCTCCTCGGCGGGCAGGAAGCCGACCTGGCCCGCGACCTGGAGGATGTTGCCCTTGCGGACACCGTGCGAGAACTTCGCGGGCGGGGTGGTGTGGGTCTTCGGGGTGAGCGCGGTCTTCTCGGTCATGAGGTGGCTTCCTTGATCGGTGTCCGGCCGGAGTACTCGCCGCTGATGGCGTCGGCCGTGCGGCGCACCAGCGGGAGCAGGGTGAGGAGTTCGTCGGCGGTGACGACGACGTTCGGCGCGGAGACCGACATCGCGGCGACCACCCGGCCGTCGGCGCCCCGGATCGGCGCGGCGGCGCAGTTGATGGACTCCTCGTGACCACCGAGGTCGGTGGCCCAGCCCTGTTCGCGCACCTTCTCCAACTCCCGCAGGAAAGCGGGGGCGTTGGGGGTGGAACGGGCCGTGTAGAGGGGGTAGTCGAGCTTGTCGGCGAGCACCCGGCGCTCGCCCTCCGGGAGATCGGCGAGGAGGAGTTTCGCCACGGCGGCGACGGTGATGGCCACCGGCTTCCCGATCCGCGAGTACATGCGCACCGGGTAGCGGCTCTCCACCTTGTCGATGTAGAGGACCTCGCCCTCCTCGTGGACGGCGAGGTGGACGGTGTGTCCGCAGGTCTCGTTCAGGCGGACGAGGTGGGGGTGGGCGATCTCGCGGATGTCGAGGTTCTCCATCGCCTCCTGGGCGAGGGCGAAGAGGCGGGCGCCGAGCCGGTAGCGCTGGTCGGACTGGCGGTAGACCATGCCGTGTCCGTGGAGGGTGCGCAGCAGCCGCAGGGCCGTCGACTTGTGCACGCCGAGGCGGTCGGCGACCTGTCCGAGGTCGGCGGGTCCCTCCGCGAGCAGCGGCAGGATGCTCAGGGCGCGGTCGACGGTCTGGCTCATGGCGTGCGTACCTCCTCGTCGGCCCCCTCAAGTGCCTGGATCCAGCCAGGGCCGAGTCGAAGTGTCCCCCACGCCCGGTCGTCGAGAGCGGCCAGCCGGTCGGCGTGCGCGCGGGTCGGGGGCACGGCGAGGTCGCCGGGGGCGGTCAGGGCGGCGGCCGCCATCAGGTGACCGTGGCGCAGCCGGTCGCGCACGGGCAGTCCGCGCAGGGTGGCGGACAGGAACCCGGCGGCGAAGGCGTCCCCGGCGCCGACAGCTGCGCTGACCTGGACCGTCGGGGCGGATACGAAGGTGGCCGTGGTGGCCGTGGTGGCCGTCGGCTGTGCGGGACCCGGAACCGGCGCCGCGGGCCGAAGCCGGTGCGCGCGGCCCCCGTCGCGCTCGCCGTCGAACGCCGTCGCCCCCCGTGCCCCCTGCTTCACCACCAGCATGCCCGGCTCCGGCAGTACCTCCCTGATCGCCGTCGGCCCGCCCGTGACCCCCCACGCCTCCGCCGCCTCGTCCTCCCCCACGAACACGACGTCCGCAGCGCGTGCCAGCTCCAGAAGCACGTGCGGACCGTCGGTCTCGCGCCACAGCCCCGGCCGGTGGTTGACGTCGAAGGAGATCAGCGGGCGTCCCGGCCGGGGGGCCGTCAGCTCCCGCAGGAGGCCCAGGCAGTCCCCGGAGAGGGCCGCCGTGATGCCGGTCAGGTGCAGCACCCGCCCCGCCCGCACCGCCGCCAGGTCCACATTGCCCACCGCCATGACGGAGGCGGCCGATCCGGCGCGGTAGTAGGCGACCTCGTGCGCGTCGGTGGCCCGGTCGGCGGCGGTGCGGAAGTAGACGCCGGTCGGGCGGGCGGGGTCCCGGCGTACGGAGGCCACGTCCACGCCGTACGAGCCGATGGTCTCGACGAGGTGGTCGCCGAAGCCGTCCGCCCCGACCCGGCTGACCCAGCGCACCGTGTGTCCGGCCGCCGCCAGCGCGCAGGCCACGTTGGACTCCGCGCCGCCGATGCCCCGGTCGAAGGACGGCACGTCGGCGAGGCGGCCGGGCCGGGAGGGCAGGAAGGTCACCATGGACTCGCCGAGCGCGACGACGTCCACAACGTTCACGACGTCCGGGGCGTCGGAGGCGTTGCAGGGTCCGGTGACGGTCACGATCCTCGTAACTCCCGTGCTGGTGCGGGTCGGCGGCTCCGTTGACCCCGCGTGGCCGAGATGTTAGACAGCAGTCAGCGACATACGCAATGGACGTTGCACATATCGCAACGCTCCTGATCAGGGAGGTTCCATGAGGACCGAGGCACGCGGGGCGCTCGCCCGACTGGCCGCGGAACGCGTCGACCACCGCTTCAAGGGCCTCCCCCCGGACGCCGACGGCCTCACCGTCGGCGAGCTGGCCGCGCAGCGCCGCAACCTCTTCACCGGCGGCTTCACCACCCCCGTCCTGGCCCTCTCCGCCGAGCGCCTGGAGCACAACCTCGCGCTCATGGAGACCTACGCGACCCGCCACGGCCTCGCCTTCGCCCCGCACGGCAAGACCTCCATGGCCCCGCAGCTCTTCCAGCGCCAGATCGACCGCGGCGCCGTGGGCATCACCCTCGCCGTCCCGCACCAGGTGCGGGTGGCGCGGGCGTACGGCGTCCAGCGGGTGTTCCTCGCCAACGAGGTCGTGGACCCGGCGGCCCTGCGCTGGCTCTCCGCCGAACTCGACTCCGACGACGAATTCCGCCTCACCTGCTACGTCGACTCGGTACACGGCGTCGAACTCATGGAAGCCGCCCTGCACGGCGCGCGCCGCCCCCTGGACGTCGTCGTCGAACTGGCCGCCGGCGAAGGCGCCCGCACCGGCGTCCGTACGGAGGCGGAGTGCGCGGCGGTCGCGGACGCGGTGGCCGCCGCGCCGACCCTGCGACTGGTCGGGGTCGCGGGCTACGAGGGCGAGGTCCCGCGGGCCGACCCGGAGCGGGTGCGGGCCTGGCTGCGCCGGCTGGTCGACCTCGCCGTCGACTTCGACAAGGCCGGGCGGTTCGCCGGTGCGCACGAGGTCGTGGTCAGCGCGGGCGGCAGCGCCTGGTTCGACGCGGTTGCCGACGTCTTCGCCGAGATCCCCGAACTCTCCCTCCCCGTACTGAAGTTGCTGCGCTCGGGCGCGTACGTCTCGCACGACGACGGCCACTACCGCAAGCTGACGCCGTTCAACCGGGTCCCCGAGGAAGGCGCGTTGGAGCCGGCGTTCCGCCTCTGGACGCAGGTCGTCTCCCGTCCCTCCCCCGACCAGGCGTTCGTCAACGCGGGCAAGCGGGACGCGGCCTACGACCTCGACCTGCCCTTCGCCCAGGCGGTCCGCCGGGGCGGCACGGAACGCCCCGCCACCGGCGTCTCGGTGACCGCGCTCTCCGACCAGCACGCCTGGCTGCGCACGACGGACGAGGCGGACCTCCAGGTCGGCGACTGGGTCGGCCTGGGCCTGTCCCATCCGTGCACGTCCTTCGACAAGTGGCCGCTGATCCCGCTGGCCGAGGCGGACGGCACGGTCGTCGACTACATCCGTACCTTCTTCTAGGGGAGTCGGGACCGTGGAAGACCTGGTCATCCGGGACGCGGACGTCGTCGACGGCACCGGCGCGGACTCCTACCGCGCGGACGTGCTGATCGACGACGGCAGGATCGTCGCGATCGTCAAGGAGGCGGCCGCGGCGGGCTGCCAACGCCCGAAGGCCGTGCGGGAGTTGGACGCGGAGGGCCTGACCCTCTCCCCCGGCTTCATCGACATGCACGCCCACAGCGACCTCGCTCTCCTGCGCGACCCCGACCACAGCGCGAAGGCCGCGCAGGGGGTGACCCTCGAAGTCCTCGGCCAGGACGGGCTGTCGTACGCCCCGGCCGACGACCGCACCCTGGAGGAGGTCCGCCGGGCCATCGCCGGCTGGAACGGGTACGGCGACGAACTCGACTTCGACTGGCGTTCGGTGGGCGAGTACCTGGACCGCCTGGACCAAGGTTTCGACGGCGGGGGCATCGCCGTCAACGCGGCGTATCTGATCCCTCAGGGCACGGTCCGCGCCCTGGCCGTCGGCTGGGAGGACCGCCCGGCCACACCCCAAGAGCTGGACCGGATGCGGCAGTTGGTGGCGGAGGGGCTGCAACAGGGCGCGGTGGGCCTGTCGTCCGGCCTGACCTACACGCCCGGCATGTACGCGCAGGACTCCGAACTCACCGAACTCTGCCTGGTGGTGGCGCGCTACGGCGGCTACTACTGCCCCCACCACCGCAGTTACGGAGCGGGCGCGCTGGAGGCGTACGCGGAGATGGTCGAGCTGACGCGCAAGGCGGGCTGCCCGCTCCATCTCGCCCACGCCACCATGAACTTCGGCGTGAACGAGGGCCGGGCGCCCGAGCTGCTGACCCTCCTGGACGAGGCACTCGCCTCCGGCGCCGACATCACCCTCGACACCTACCCCTACACCCCGGGCTGCACAACTCTCGCGGCGCTGCTGCCGAGTTGGGCGAGCGAGGGCGGCCCGCAGGAGATCCTGCGCCGCCTCGCGGACGACGACACGGCCGCCCGCATCCGCCACGACCTGGAGGTGACCGGCGCGGACGGCTGCCACGGCGTGCCGGTCGACTGGGCCACGATCGAGATCTCGGGCGTAGGCGACGAACGCCTGGCGGCCCACGTCGGCCGCACGATCCAGCAGTCGGCGCGACTGCGCGGCGAGACCCCTTGGACGACGGCCCGCCGCCTGCTCCTGGAGGACCGGCTGTCCTCCACGATCCTCCAGCACGTGGGCCACGAGGAGAACGTCCGCACGATCATGCGCCACCGCGTCCACACGGGCGGCTCGGACGGCGTCCTGCGGGGCGCGAAACCCCACCCGCGCGCGTACGGCACGTTCCCGCGCTATCTCGGCCACTACGTAAGGGAGTTGGGGATCCTCTCCCTGGAGGAATGCGTGTCCCACCTGACCGGCCGCCCGGCGACCCGCCTCCGCCTGCCGGACCGGGGCCTGATCCGCGAGGGCTACCGGGCGGATCTGGTCCTGTTCGACGCGGGAACGGTGGCGGCGGGTGCGACGTACGAAGCCCCCCGCACGCTCCCCACGGGCATCCCGCACGTCCTGATCGACGGCCGTTTCGTGATCGAGGACGGCCGGCGGACGGACGTACTGGCGGGGCGGGCGGTCCGTCGCAGTCCCATGTGACGGACCGACCCCTCCACCTCGCCTTACTTACGGCTTGGGCAGGGTGCACCCGGCGGCGCTCAGGTTGAGCTGGTTGCCGGTCGTGAAGCAGGCCGGGATCTGGTAGATCTCCTGGGCGTAGTTGATGCCCTGGCGGACGGTGACGTTGCCGCTCTCGTCGACCTCACACGGGTTGTTCTCCGTGCAGCGCTGACCGTCCTCGTTGCCGGTGTTGTTGACGGCGACGACGTTGCCGGTGGCCTGGTCGATCACCGGCGAACCGGAGGTGCCGCCGATGGTCTGGCAGGCGGAGGTGTAACGGACCGAGTCCTTCCAGGTCCAGTCCCCCTCCTTCATGCGGTACACGAACCCGTCGATGTTGCAGCTGTAGAGCCGCTTCCAGTAACCGGAGGCCACGGTGATCGCGGTACCGACGGTCGGGTGCGTGTCCTGCACGGTCAGCGCGGAGATCCCGTAGGAGCTCTTGATCGACGCGTACGTGCTGGTGAGCTGGTAGATCGAGACGTCCGTGTCGGTCATCGTCCCGTAGGCGAGCTTGCTCGCGCGCAGGGTCGCGACCCGGGTGCCGGAGGAGTTGAGCAGCCCGAAGGTCCGGGTGGACGCCTGGTTGACGAGCACCTCGCCCGGCTCCGGGAAGCCGGTCGTCAGGCAGTGCCCGTTGGAGAGCACCAACGCCGGGTCGGTGTCCAGGGAGTTCGGGAAGCGGACGATCGAGCCGGAGCAGTTGCTCAGCGCGACGGTCCCGGCGAGGCTGACGGCCTGAAGCGTCGGCGCGGCGGCCTTGGCGTCGGCCGTGACCGCCGTCGCGGAAGCCGAGGCCGCGGAAGCCGAGCCCGCAGGCGCCGCACTCATGGGCGCCGCAACCGCAGGTGCCGCCCCCGCCCCGGCGATGGCCAGGGCGAAGATCGCGGCAACGAGAGGCTTTCTCATGTGGGGGGTCCCCTCTTATGACAAGGCGACCGGAGATCTTCCGGCCACCACTGTTCTTGTCATGTGCATTCTGAGTTCAGAGGGGCTGATGAGCAAGGAGTTGTTTCCGGCCGGAAGTTGGCGGGATGTCGTCCACGGCGGCCTTCGGCGACGCGGCCGGAGGAAGGCGAGGAAGAAGAATGAAGAACCAGGAGATCGTGACCGCGTTCAAAAAGGCCAGCGCCTCGCAGGGCGGTCAGCAGGAGTGCGTGGAGGTCGCGCACACCGCCGACGGAGGTCGGGCGATACGTGACAGCAAGGACCCTCACGGCCCCGTCCTCTTCTTCGCCCCCACGGAGTGGAACGTCTTCAGCGCTGGAGTCGTGGGTGGGGAATTCGGCGGCTGGGGCCCCGGCCCCGGCCCCAGGGGATACCGTCGGCCGCGAACTGTGACACATCCCCCCGGGAGTGTCACATTCGTGGAACCGGTACCCGGCCCCCCGTGGGTTCGCCGGCAGCGTCCGGGGGCCGACCCGGGCCGCTGCGGGAGCCCGGATGCACAAGCACCCCCGGCGCAACCCAGGTGCACTAACGGCACGGCGCGATCCTGAGCGTGGACATGCGCACCCAACCCCCGGCGTGGCCGAGACCGATCCGCCCATGCCCGTCTCAAGTGGTGGAAAACACGGCGCGGGAAGTGTTACCCGGCCGTAAGCTCCCAGGCATGCAGGTGATCCAGTCGACCAAGCTCGCCAACGTCTGTTACGAGATCCGGGGACCGGTTCTCGAGGAGGCGATGCGGCTGGAAGCGGCTGGTCACCGCATCCTCAAGCTGAACACCGGGAACCCGGCCGCCTTCGGGTTCGAGGCGCCGCCGGAGATCCTGGAGGACATCCTCCGCAACGTCTCGACGGCGCACGGGTACGGCGACGCCAAGGGGCTGCTGGCCGCGCGCAGGGCCGTCGTGATGCACAACCAGACCCTCGGCATAGAGACGGACGTAGAGCACGTCTTCATCGGCAACGGCGTCTCCGAGCTCATCGTCATGGCCATGCAGGGGCTGCTGGACGACGGGGACGAGGTCCTCGTCCCCGCCCCGGACTACCCGCTGTGGACCGCCGCCGTGTCCCTGTCCGGCGGCACCGCCGTGCACTACCGGTGCGACGAGCAGGCCGACTGGATGCCGGACCTCGCGGACGTCGAGCGCAAGGTCACCGACCGCACCAAGGCGATCGTCATCATCAACCCGAACAACCCGACGGGGGCCGTGTACGACGAGGCGATGGTCCGGGGCCTGACCGACATCGCGCGCCGGCACAACCTCCTGGTCTGCTCGGACGAGATCTACGACAAGATCCTCTACGACGGCGCCACGCACACCCCGACCGCCAAGGTCGCCCCCGACCTGCTCACCCTCACCTTCAACGGCATGTCGAAGGCGTACCGGGTGGCCGGCTACCGCGTCGGCTGGATGGCGATCTCCGGGCCGCGCGCACACGCCGACTCCTACATCGAGGGTCTGACGATCCTGGCGAACATGCGCCTGTGCGCGAACATGCCCGGCCAGCACGGCGTGGTCGCGGCGCTCAGCGGACGCCAGACGATCAAGGACCTGGTGCTGCCTGGCGGGCGGCTCAAGGAACAGATGGACACGGCGTACGAGCTGCTGACCCAGATCCCCGGCGTGACGTGCGTCCGCCCGAAGGGCGCGCTGTATCTCTTCCCGCGCCTGGATCCCACCGTCTTCAAGATCAAGGACGACCGGCGGATGGTCCTCGACCTGCTCCGCCAGGAGAAGATCATGGTGGTCCAGGGCACCGGTTTCAACTGGCCGGAGCCGGACCACTTCCGGGTCGTCACCCTGCCGACGGCGACGGACCTGCGGGACGCGGTGGGCCGTATCGGCCGCTTCCTGGACGGCTACGGCCAGCCTTAGCACTCCAGGGAGCGGCTGCACAGCCTCAGCACAATCTTAGACGGAATCTAAGCTAGGATGGTTTCCTGACATCCCAGGAGGCCATCCTCATGTACGAACCGATCCGCACCAAGTCGGTCCACAGCAGCACGATGGCCGGCACGCCCTCGGACTTCCCCCACCGTTCGCGCGAGGAAGAGCTGGACATTCAGCTCGCAGGTCATCTCGCGGCACTGCTCGCCGTCACCGACGAGCTGCTCGCGAAGGCACCGTCCGCCGACCTGGACAGCGCGGCCGCACGGCTCGCGCAGCAGGTGACCCGGTTGCGGGGAGGACGGACGCCGGTCCGCCCGCCCCTCGCCTCCGCCCTGGCGGAGCCGCACCTCGTGGCCGCCCTGCACAAGCGGGCGCACGCCCGCGCGAGCCGCGCGCTCCTCGTCGCCGCGTCGCGCGCGGACACGGCGACGGCGATCCTGGCGGCACAGCGCATGGACGCGCACGCCGCCGCACTGACGGAAACCAAGGAACTGAGCACCGCCGGCTGACTCCCCTACGGGACACCGCCCTCCGGAAGGCTCCCCTATGGGGGACCCTCTCCGGAAGGCTTCCCTTCAGGGGACTCCCCTACGGGGGACCGTGAACGGCCCCGGTCCGCGTGCACCCGCAGCGACGCGCGGACCGGGCGCCACACACCGCGTTGCCTTGGGCCGCGACGCCTTTCGCCGCAGGAGTTCGCGCCGCCTTGCGGGTGCGGGGCCGTTGCGGCTGATCGCGCCCACGCGACGCACCCGCAGGCGAAGGTCCGCCGTCGTCCCCCCGTCGGGGCGGACGGGGGGACGACGGCGGGCCCGGGCCACATACGCCGTTGTACGCGGCCTCCGGGGGACGTCAGCCCAGGCGCTGTACCAGCGCGTGGTACTCGTCCCACAGCTCCTTGGGCGTGTGGTCGCCGAAGGTGTTCAGGTGCTCGGGGACCAGGGCGGCCTCCTCGCGCCAGATCTCCTTGTCGACCGTGAGGAGGAAGTCGAGGTCGTCGGCGGCGAGTTCGAGGCCGTTCGTGTCGAGGGCGCCCTTGGCCGGCAGGACGCCGATCGGGGTCTCGACGCCCTCGGCCTTGCCCTCCAGCCGCTCGACGATCCACTTCAGGACGCGGCTGTTCTCACCGAAGCCGGGCCACACGAACTTGCCCGCGTCGTTCTTGCGGAACCAGTTGACGTAGTAGATCTTCGGGAGCTTCGCCTGGTCCTTGCCCTTGGCGACGTCGACCCAATGGCCCATGTAGTCGCCCATGTTGTAGCCGCAGAACGGCAGCATGGCGAAGGGGTCGCGGCGCAGTTCGCCGACCTTGCCCTCGGCGGCGGCGGTCTTCTCGCTCGCCACGTTCGCCCCGAGGAACACGCCGTGGTTCCAGTCGAAGGACTCCGTCACCAGCGGGACGGCGGAGGCGCGCCGGCCGCCGAACAGGATCGCCGAGATCGGCACGCCCTTGGGGTCCTCCCACTCGGGCGCGATGATCGGGCACTGCGCGGCGGGGACGGTGAAGCGGGCGTTGGGGTGGGCGGCGGGCGAACCGGACTCCGGTGTCCAGTCGTTGCCCTTCCAGTCCGTCAGGTGGGCCGGGGTCTCCTCCGTCATGCCCTCCCACCAGATGTCGTTGTCGTCGGTCAACGCCACGTTGGTGAAGACCGAGTTGCCCCACAACGTCTTCATCGCGTTGGCGTTGGTGTGCTCACCGGTGCCGGGCGCGACGCCGAAGAAACCGGCCTCGGGGTTGATGGCGTACAGGCGGCCGTCCTCGCCGAAGCGCATCCAGGCGATGTCGTCGCCGATCGTCTCGACGGTCCAGCCGGAGATGGTGGGCTCCAGCATGGCGAGGTTGGTCTTGCCGCAGGCGGACGGGAAGGCGGCGGCGACGTACTTCGACGAACCCTGCGGCGGGGTCAGCTTGAGGATGAGCATGTGCTCGGCGAGCCAGCCCGCGTCCCGCGCCATCACCGACGCGATGCGCAGGGCGTAGCACTTCTTGCCGAGCAGCGCGTTGCCGCCGTAGCCGGAGCCGTAGGACCAGATCTCGCGGCTCTCGGGGAAGTGCGAGATGTACTTGGTGGAGTTGCACGGCCAGGGGACGTCCGCCTCGCCCTCGGCCAGCGGCGCGCCGAGCGTGTGCACGGCACGCACGAAGAAACCGTCGGAGCCCAGTTCGTCCAGGACCGGCTGTCCCATGCGGGTCATGGTGCGCATGGACACGGCGACGTAGGCGGAGTCGGTGATCTCGACGCCGATCGCGGAGAGGTCGGAACCCAGCGGCCCCATGCAGAACGGGACGACGTACATCGTCCGGCCGCGCATCGAGCCCCGGAACAGGCCCTTCTCACCCGAGAAACTGTTTTCTTCTCCAGTAAAGATGGCCCGCATGTCCTCCGGGGCCTTCCAGTGGTTCGTCGGGCCCGCGTCCTCCTCCTTCTCGGAGCAGATGAAGGTGCGGTCCTCGACACGCGCGACGTCGGTCGGGTCGGAGGCCGCGTAGTACGAGTTCGGGCGCTTGATCGGGTCGAGTTTCCTGAAGGTGCCCTTCGAGACGAGCTCCCCGCACAGGCGCTCGTACTCGGCCTCGGATCCGTCACACCAGACGACGTTGTCCGGCTGCGTCAGTTCGGCGATCTCGTTCACCCAGGAGACGAGTTCCTGGTGGTCGGTGGGGATGACGGGGGGAGCCGCGATGTCGCGCGCCACGATTGCTCCTAAAAATGAGGGTTTTTTGCTGGAGGCCCCGTGGGGGCTGCGACCCGGATGCTTCTCGGTGCTGACCTTGGCGCTCATCCGGTGTCGACCGCACTCATTTGATCATCCGACTGTACCGCCCATATGTCCAGAGGGCCTCACAAGTGAGCGGAGTGAGGATGACCACGCCCATGACCTCGGGTAAGTACGTGTAAACGCGACCTTTTGCGTGCACATGACGTTCAGACGGCCACCCCTTGACCCGACTCCTGACACCCGTTGACCCAACCCCGGATCCCCTGTCGACCCGGCTCCCCATCCCCGGTCGCCCCGACTTCCGATCGCCCGTCGGCCCAACTCCCGTGAGACGATGGCCACTCTTGACGCGTCATCTCGCCGGACTGATCCGCAACCTACGGTTCCGTAGGTACGATGCGGCGTATGACTGCGCCCGTCCCCGACGCGCCCACGGACACACCGGCCGCCGGCCGCGGCCCCGTCGCGCACTCCCTGTCGCAAGAGATCAAGCCCAAGCTCCGCGGCTGGCTGCATCTCGGCATGTTCCCGGCCGTCCTCGTCTCGGGCCTCGTGCTCACCGCCCTCGCCGACTCCACCCGCGGCCGTATCGCCTGCGGCATCTTCGCCCTCACCGCCTGCCTGCTGTTCGGCGTGAGCGCGCTGTACCACCGGGGCGACTGGAGCCCGCGCATGGACGGCATCCTGCGCAGACTCGACCACGCGAACATCTTCCTGATCATCGCGGGCACGTACACGCCCCTGACGATGCTGCTGCTGCCGGGCGCCAAGGGCGAGTGGCTCCTGTGGGGCATCTGGGGCGCGGCGGCGGCCGGGATCCTCTTCCGGGTCTTCTGGGTCGGCGCGCCGCGCTGGCTCTACACCCCCTGCTACATCGCGATGGGCTGGGCGGCCGTCTTCTTCCTGCCGGACTTCATGCGCACGGGCGGCATCGCGGTCCTGGTCCTGGTGATCGTCGGCGGGCTCCTCTACAGCGCGGGCGGCGTGATCTACGGCATCAAGCGGCCCAACCCCTCACCGCGCTGGTTCGGCTTCCACGAGGTCTTCCACTCCTTCACCCTCGCCGCGTTCGTCGTCCACTACGTCGGCATCTCCATGGTGGCGTACCAGCACGGGTGATCCGCTGCAGGTAACCCACTACGGGTGATCCACTACGGACAACCCGCCCCCTCCTTCACCTTCCGGGCCACGGCTTTCGAGCCGTGGCCCTTTTTTCGTTACGGGAGTAGATACCCATTGACAGTCTCTATGTTTTGAGAGCTACTCTCATTTCATGGACACTATCACTCCAGACCCCCGCCGCTGGTGGGCTCTCGGCGCCCTGGTCGCGAGCATGCTCACGATCGGCTTCGACACCACGATCCTCAACGTCGCCCTGCCCACGATGGCGCGCGACCTCGGCGCCGCCACCGGCCAGCAGCAGTGGATGGCGGACGCCTACATCGTCGTCTTCGCGTCGCTCATGCTCCCGGCCGGCCTCCTCGGCGACCGGTTCGGCCGCCGCCGGATGCTGATCACCGGGCTCGGGATCTTCCTCGTCGGCTCGCTGGTCGGCATGCTCGCCGGGGACGTCGACGCGGTGATCGCCGCCCGCGCCGTCATGGGCGTCGGAGCCGCGCTGGTCACGCCGCTCGCACTGTCGGTGCTGCCCTCGCTCTTCGCCCCCGACGAGCGCACCAAGGCCGTCGGCGTCATCTCCTCCGCCTCCGCGCTCGGCCTGCCGCTCGGCCCGATCATCGGCGGCTGGCTGCTCAACCACTTCTGGTGGGGCTCGGTCTTCCTGGTGAACGTCCCGATGGCCGCGCTCGGCATCGCCGCCTGCCTCTTCCTGCTCCCCGAGACCAGCGACCCCACCTCCCCCAAGGTCGACACCGTCTCCACCGCGCTCACCGCGACCGGGCTCGGCGCCCTGATCTACGGGATCATCGAGGCGCCCACGCACGGCTGGGGCGACCCGCTGATCCTCGGCATGCTCGGCGCGGCCGTGGCCCTGATCGCCGCGCTGGTGCTGCGCGAACGGCGGGTCGAGCGCCCCATGCTCGACATGACCCTGCTCGCCCACCGCGGGTTCCTCTTCAACGCGATCGCCGCGACCCTGGTGACGTTCGTCCTGTCCGGCCTGCTCTTCGTGCTGCCGCCGTACCTCCAGGCCGTCCTCGGCCACGACGCCCTCGGCACCGGTGTGCGGCTGCTGCCGATGATGGGCGGCCTGCTGGTCGCCTCGCGGACCGCGGGGCCGGTCGTCGCCCGGTTCGGGGTGCGCGCCTCGGTGAGCGCCGGCCTGGCGGTGCTGGCCCTCGCCGCGTTCCTCGGCAGCCGTACGACCGTCGACTCCGGCTACGGCTTCACCGCGCTGTGGCTGTCCCTCACCGGTCTCGGCTTCGGCTTCTCCATCATCCCGGCCATGAACGGCGCCCTCGGCACCCTGCCCCGCGACCGCGCCGGCAGCGGCTCCGGGCTCCTGATGACGTTGCGCCAGGTCGGCGGCGCGATCGGCGTCGCGCTGCTCGGCAGCCTGCTGTCCGGCGCCTTCCGGGACCGGCTCGACGTCGCCGGTCTGCCCGCCCAGGTCGCCGACACCGCCGGGAACTCGGTGATCGCCGCCCACGTCATCGCCGAGAAGGCGCACCTGACCGGCCTCGCCGGCTCCGCGAACGACGCCTACGTGCACGGCATGGACCTGGTCCTGCTGGTGTGCGGGGTCGCCGCCCTGGTCTCCGCCCTGCTGGCGGCGGCGTTCCTGCCGGGAGCCCGGCCCGTCGAGAACACCGAGGCCGCTGACGCCGGCCCTGATGACGTGGGTCCCGACGTGGTCGCCACCAGGGTCGATGCCTGACAATGAGCCCATGACGGCCGCACGCACCGGCGCTCCCGCCGACCGACCGCAACTCGGTCTCCGGGAGCGCAAGAAGATCAAGACCCGCGAGGCGATCCGCGCCGCGATGTACGCACTGGTCAGGGAGCAGGGGTACGACGCCACGACGATCGACCAGATCGCCGAGAGCGCCGAGGTCTCGCCGTCGACCGTCTTCCGCTACTTCCCGACCAAGGAGGACATCGTCCTCACCGACGAGTGGGACCCGATCCTCGTCGCGGAACTGCGGGCGCGCCCGGCGGACGAGCCGTGGCCTGAGACGGTCCGGTACGTGATGCTGAAGGCCGCCCGCATGGGCATCAAGGACGATCTGGAGGTGGCGCGGCTGCGCACCCACCTGATGGTCCAGGTCCCCGCGGTGCGCTCGCGCATGATGGAGAGCATGTCGGTCACCGGCCGCATGTTCTCCGAGGCGATCGGCGAGCGCACCGGCCTCGACCCCGGCAGCCTGGAGGTCCGCGTCTACACGATGTCCCTCATCGGCGGCCTGATGCAGGCGTCCATGTACTGGGCCGAGAACGGCCACCGTGACGACTTCGAGGCCCTGCTCAACCGCTCTCTGGACGTCCTGGAGCACGGCCTGCCCAGCCGGAAACCCTGAGACGGCTCCCCTCCCCCGTGCCATCCTGACCAGGTGAACGCACCCGAGATCCGCGTCGAAGTCGCCCCCGAGCTGGCCCTCTTCGTCCCCCACGCCCGGCGCGCCGGCCCCACCGCGCTCGCCGTCGACGGCGCCTCCACCCTCGGCCACGTCGTCGAGTCGCTCGGGGTGCCCCTCACGGAGGTCGGCGCCCTGCTCGTCGACGGCCGCGAGGTCCCGGTCGCGCACATCCCGGCCGACGGCGAGTCGGTCACCGTCCGCCCGGTCGCCCGCCCCCAGCAGGTGCCGGGCGCCCCGCTGCGCTTCCTCCTCGACGTCCACCTCGGCACCCTCGCCCGCCGGCTGCGCCTGCTCGGCGTGGACACGGCGTACGAGTCGACCGACATCGGCGACCCGGCGCTCGCCGCCCGCTCGGCGGCGCAGCAGCGCGTCATGCTCAGCCGCGACCGGGGCCTGCTGCGCCGCCGCGAACTGTGGTCGGGCGCCTACGTCTACAGCACCGACCCCGAGCAGCAACTCCGCGACGTCCTCGACCGCTTCGCCCCCGAACTGCTCCCCTGGACACGATGCACCGCCTGCAACGGCCTCCTGCGCCAGGCCACCAAGGACGAGGTCGCCGACCAACTCCGCCAGGGCACAGAGCAGTCGTACGACGTCTTCGCCCAGTGCCGGTCCTGCAAGCGCGCGTACTGGAAGGGCGCGCACCACGAACAACTGGTCGCCATCGTGGAACGCGCACTCGCGGAGTTCGCCAACTAGCGCTGGTTCGTGGAGTTCCAGCCATTCAGCGCGGTGCGCAGCCGTTCCGGATCGGTGGTCGGGGCGTCGCAGGTGAAGTTGCGGCAGACGTACGCGGTCGGCTCGCCGTTGCGCAGCGGGCGGTCGGCGAGCAGGGGGAACTCGCCGCCGCCCGCGGTGCCGAACGCGACGACGGCTCCCGGGGCGGTGCCCAGAAGTGCCGTGCGGTGCAGGGTTTTTGACGTCGGGTCAGCCGGGTCGGTGGCGACAACGGCGATCTCGCGCGGCCCGTCGAGCAGTGCCTCGGCGGCGGCGAGCCCCCAGCCGATGAAGCGGGGCACGCGCGGTCCGAGCGCCTTCACGACCCCCAACGCCCGTTCGGCGGCGGTGCGGTGGGGCTCGGAGCCGGTGTGGGCCGCATAGCTCAGCAGCGCGCCGGCGGCGGCGGTCCAGCCGGAGGGCACGGCGTTGTCGGTCGGATCCTGCGGGCGCCGGATGAGCTGCTCGGCGTCGGCCGCCGTGTCGTACAGCGCACCGGATCCGGGGTCGACGAACCGGACGAGTACGTGGTCGAGCAGGAACCCGGCGAACTCCAGCCAGACGCCCTCCCCGGTGACGGAGCCGAGGGCGAGGAACCCCTCGGCGACGTCGGCGTAGTCCTCCAGGACGCCCGCGTTGGCCCCGGCCTGCCCGTCCTTGCTGGTGCGGGAGAGCCGGGCCTGCTCGTCGAGATGCAGCCGGACGAGGAGATCGGCGGCGCCGACCGCCGCCTCGACCAGATCCGGGCGGTCGAAGTAGGCGCCGGTCTCGGCGAGCGCGGCGACCGCGAGCCCGTTCCAGGCGGCGACGACCTTGTCGTCCCGGCCGGGCGCCGGACGTTCACCGCGCCGGCTCAGCAGCCGCTCCTTGATGCCGGCGATCCTCCCGGCGTCGAAGACCTCGTCCTGCTGCGGGAGTTGGAGGACCGAGGCACCCTCCTCGAAGGTGCCCTCCTCGGTGACGCCGAAGTAGCGGGCGGCGAGCCCGGCGTCGTCGGCGCCCAGTGCCTCCGCGAGCTGCGCGGGCGTCCACACGTAGAAGGCGCCCTCGACGTGCTTCCCGCTCCCGTCATCGCTGTCGGCGTCCAGCGCGGAGGCGAACCCGCCCTCGCTGGTGCGCAGTTCGCGCACCATGAAGTCGGCGGTCTCCAGCGCGACACGACGGGCGAGCTCCGAGCCCGTGGCCCGCCAGAGATGGGCGTACACACGGCAGAGCAGCGCGTTGTCGTACAGCATCTTCTCGAAATGCGGCACGATCCAGTCGCGGTCGACGGAGTACCGGGCGAATCCGCCGCCGAGCTGGTCGTAGATCCCGCCCCGGGCCATCCGCTCACACGTGTCCTGGGCCATCTGCAGCGCGCCCTCGGCCCCCGTCCGCGCGTGATGCCGCAGCAGGAACTCGACGACCATCGACGGCGGGAACTTCGGCGCCCCGCCGAACCCGCCCCGCTGCGCGTCGTACTCCCGGGTCAGCCCGAGCAGCGCCTGCGACAGCTCCTGCTCACCCGGCGCCTGACTGTCGCCGTAGGAGATCTCCCGCCCCGACAGATCCCGGACGATCTTCCCGGCGACCTCGGCCACCTCGTCCCGCCGGTCCGTCCAGGCATGCCGCACCCCCTCCAGCACCTGCCGGAAGGACGGCATGCCGTGCCGGGGCGCGGGCGGGAAGTACGTACCGAAGTAGAAGGGCTCGGCGTCGGGCGTGAGAAACACGGTCATCGGCCACCCGCCCTGCCCGGTGGCCGCCTGCACGGCCTCCATGTAGACGGCGTCGACATCGGGGCGCTCTTCGCGGTCGACCTTGACGCTCACGAAGTGCGCGTTGAGGTCGTCGGCCGTCTCCTGGTCCTCGAAGGACTCGTGCGCCATGACATGGCACCAATGACACGCCGAGTAACCGACGGACAGCAGAATGGGTACATCGCGCCGGCGTGCTTCCTCGAAAGCCTCCGGTCCCCAAGCCCACCAGTCGACGGGATTCTCAGCGTGCTGAAGCAGATAAGGCGAGGTCACACCAGCCAGCCGGTTCATACGACCCAGCCTCTCACAATGCCCAACCCTGCCGGTGAGGCCCGCGCAGGTCCTGCCTCGCTTGGCCGTATTGCCCATATGCGCGCCATCACGTGGTGGACAACAGCCTCACCACTCGGAACAACTCACCGGGGACAAGCACTCAGTTGAGGCGCTTCGCCGAGCGCGGTTCACAGCAGTCCCCACTCATGCCGCTCGGAGAAAAGGGGGAGGTCATCGCGCTCTTCGAATCGGGCGCCACGACATCACAGGACAGTAGGCTGAGCCCGGCAGCGCCGGGACTGCCGAGGCTCCTCGAAGGAGGTACACGATGACCGCCGAGATGGTGGCGCCCGCGTGGATGCATACGCAGATCAGCGCGGAGCAGTACGACTCCTGGTCCGAGGAGCAGTGTGCCGGCATTGAGATCGTGGACGGGATGGTCGTCGTGAGCCCGAGCGCGTCCAAGCGGCACAACCGGCTGGCCCGGATCCTGGCCAATACCCTGGACGCCGCCGCAGGCCAGGACTGGAACGCCGACACAGACTTCGACGTCCGTCTGCAGGACGTTCCGCTCACCAACCGCCGTCCGGACGTCACCGTCTACCGGGCGGAGACCATCGACCTCACACCTACCCGCCCCGAACACGTACTCCTGGTCGTCGAGGTCGTGTCGCCCGGCTCGGAGACCACCGACCGGATCGTGAAGGTGGACCAGTACGCCAAGGCGGGCATCCCCTTCTACTGGCGGATCGAACAGGCCGCCACCGGTGTCCCCATCATCTACACCTACGTTCTCGACCCCGCCACCAGGTGCTACAGGGACGGCGAGATGTTCACCGGCGTGATCAAGGCTGCGGCGCCCTTCCCCGTCACCGTGGACCTGGGAGCCATCTAACTCGTCCAGGAGATCGACGGCGGCAACGACTTCGGCGAGGATCTGTTCGTCATGCTTACTACGCGATCCCTGTTGGCCTGTCGGTACTCGTGGCAGCACCCTATGGCGTCACGCCTGGTCGGCGCTTAGGTCCCTGTGGCGGGTTGCCCGTCGGCCCCCTGTTGTACGCGCTCATGCAAACCGCCGTCGTTCTCTTCGGCTTTCGCGAGCACGATGGCGGCGCGCCCCCCTGCGGCAACGCACCTGCTCCGCAAAGACGATCGGAGACCCTCCGCCCTCTCGCGCCGCAGAGCCGCCCGCCGCACACTTGACCAAGCAAAGCTGCGACCGCCGGAGGGGGACGGAACATGCGGGACGGCCATAGGGCGGAAGCCGAGCGGTTGTTGGCGCGGGCCGTGGAGGAGGAGGTGCGGCGGTCCGGAGGGCGCGCCGACCGGCAGGCGCTGATGACTCGGGCACGCGGCGCGCTGGACGCCATGGCGCAGACGGCCGCGGCCGAGTACGAGGCGTACGCCCGCGCCCTGGACGCGTCGGAGGCCCGGCGGATCAGCTTCGGGCAGCGCTACGCACGCGAGGGCGGGCGAACTCCCTTGCTGGTGGCGGGCGTTGCCGCCGTCACGGCGGTGGTCGCCGACCTCGCGCTGGGCACGGGTCCGGGCACGGCGCTCGGGGCCGGGGTGACCGTCGGGGTCGTCGGCGCGGCGGCGACCGTCGTCAAGGTGGTGGGCTCGCATCTGCCGGCCGCGCATCACCGGGCCGGCGAGGCGGGCCAGCCCGGCGGGGCCGAGCAACTGCGGCTGCAGTGGCTCACCGCGCTGGAGGTACGGGGCATCCGGCCGTTCCTGGACCAGCAGCGGGTGATCAGCGCGACGACCGGGCCGAAGAAGGCGCCGGGGCCGCAGCTCAGGGGCGCGGACAAGAGCGCGGCGGCGCGCGGGCGGACGGTGCTGGAGCAGTCGTTCGCCCAACTCCCGGAGACGGCGGGGCCGTTCGCGGGGCGTCGGGCCGAACTGGCGCAGATCCGGCAGTGGGTGCAGGCGGCGCGGGCCAGTACGCAGACCCGGCCCACCGTGGTGGTGCTGCACGGCGCCCCCGGCAGCGGCCGTACCACGCTCGCGGTGCGGGCCGCGCACGATCTGCGGGACCAGTTCCGCGGCGCCTGCGTGGTGGACCTGCGCGGCGACAGCGCGCGGGAGACGCCGCTGCCCACCCGGGACGCCCTGCTGCACCTGCTGAACCGGCTCGGCGCGCCCCGCGAACAGCTCCTGTTCCGTGAGCGATCCTCGGCGGACCAGCAGGTCAAACGGCTCGGCGAGCTGTACCACCAGCACCTGACCGGCCTGCCGGTCACGGTGATCCTGGACGACGCCTCGGACCCCGCTCAGGTCCGCGCGCTCGTCCCGGAACGCTCCGACAGCCTCGTCCTGGTCACCGCCCGGACCCCGCTGAATCTCCCGCCCGAACTGTCCGCGTGGGTACACGAGTTGGCGGTGCGGCCCCTGGACGCGGCGGGCGCGGAGGAGCTGTTGAGCGCGGCGGCGCAGGACGCCTCGGGTCCCTACGACGCCGAATCCGCCGGTCTGATCACGGAGTTGTGCGGCGGGCTGCCGCTGGCGCTGCGCGTCGTGGGCTCCTCGCTGGGCCCGCGCTCGCCGCGCGCGCTGGCGGCGGACCTGGGGGCGTACGGCCCGGTGGAGCCGGTCGAGCGCGCGCTGTGGCTGCGCTACACCGACCAGCCGGAGGTGACGCGCCGGCTGCTGCGCCGTCTCGCGCTGGCCGGCCGGGCCTCCCTCGGCACGGCCGCGGCCGCCGCGCTGCTGGCCACGGACCGCGCGGAGGCGACCCGTCACCTGACGGCCCTCGCCGGCGCGGGCCTCGTCGACCACGTCCGCGGCGACCGCTACCGTCTGCACGACCTGGTCCGCGCCTTCGCCCAGGCCCGCCTGCTGGACGAGGAGGAGCAGGGCGAGCGCGCGGCGGCCCAGGAACGCCTGATCGTCAGTTACGCCGAACTCGCCGACTCCGTACTGCGGTTGGTCGACGGCAACATGTCCACCCGCTCGGACCGGTTCACCCCGCACGGTTTCACCTCCCTGGACGAGGCGCTGCGCTGGCTGGACGACGAGTCGAGCTTCATCACCGCGACGCTGCGGCACGCGGAGGGCGTGGACCAGAACGCCGTACTGAGCCTCCTGGGCGCGCTGTGCGACTACTGCCTGCTGCGCGGCGACCTCTACCGGCTCGGTGAGATCAGCGAGTTGGCGCAGTCGGTCGGCCAGGACCTGCTGGTGCGGTCCGTGCAGTGGCGTACGGGCATCGCGGCCCGGCAACTGGGCGAGCTCGACAAGGCCCGTACGACGCTCAGTTCGGTCGTCGACCTCTACCTCCAGGCCCATCACGACGCGGGTGCGGCGCGCGCCCTGTGCTCGCTGGGCATCACCCTGCACCACCAGGGCCAGCTCACGGAGGCGGCGGTGAAACTGCGGGAGGCGATGGACCTGCAGGTCGCGCCCGAGCTGGCCACCGACCGCGCCTGGACGATGCACGCGCTGGCGGCGGTGCAGCGGGACCGGGCGCACCTCGCCGAGGCCCTCGACCTGCTCACCCGCTCCCTGGTCCTGCACCGCGAGGGCGGCTCCGTGCACGGTGAGGCGTGGGCCCACTTCCAACTGGGCCAGCTCAACCTGCGCCGGGGCGACGCCACGCAGGCCGAGGCCGACCTGCGCCGGGCCCTCGACCTGTACGGCCGCACGCGTGATGCCCGCGGCGAGGCCTGGGCCCTGACCCAGCTCGCCCGGGCCCGGCTCATCGCCGGCGACCCCGGCCCGGCGGCGGACGACCTGCGCCGGGCGGCGGCCCGGCACCGGGACAACGAGGACGCGCGCGGCGAGGCGTGGACGATCTACTACCTGGGCCTGGCCCTGGAGGAGACGGGCAGCCTGGACCACGCCGTCCGCGAGCTGGAACGCTCCCGCTCCCTGTTCTCCCGCATGCGGGACGTCTACGGCCTGGCCTGCGCCCGCCACCACTCGGCCCGGGTGACCCGTGACCAGCGCGCCGCCCAGACCGGTTCGCTCCGCAACTCCGGCTTCGCCCGCCAGCTCCTGGTCGACGCCCGCGCCGACTTCCAGCGCATCGGCGTCGCCCACGGCGAGGCCTGGACCTGCCTGGAACTCGCGATCGTCGACGCGGGCAACGCCCGTACGCAGGCGGCCCTGGCCCTGTGCGAGGAGGCTACGGCCCTCTTCGCGTCCTACGGCGACCGCCGCGGCGAGGACTGGTCCCGCTTCCTGCGTTGCACGCTCCTGCCGTACGCGTCCCCGGGCGGCGTAGAGGTGGGCACGGCGGTCGCCCAGCAGGACCTGTCCCAACTGGCCCACGCCACCCACCCGTCCCGAGACGGCAAACTGACCGACTGCGCAAAGGCCTACGCGGTCCTGCTGGAACGAGGCGTCAACCTGGAAGCGGGCTGGCAGGCCTGGCGGTTGGGCATGGTCCCGGACCGCCACGCACGGGAGGTGATGGGGGTACCGGTGACGACCGAGTGAGACCAGGGCAACGGTGAGGCCGCCGGGCGAACCCGTCCTACGGCCCGGTGCAGGCGAGCGTGCCAGCGGCCGAGGAGGGGAGGGGGAGGGGGAGGGGGACATGGCGCGCGAAAATGTGACACTCCGAGTGGAGAGTGTCACATTTCCACGGGGAAGCCCCCTGGGTCTCCGCCGTTCGGCACCGCGCCCGCGACGGAGTCGCCGGTCCGGGTACGGGCGCCCGGGGTGCCAATACCGCCGGCCTGCTGCCGGCCGGCCCTGCCCGCCTCGGCCGGAGCCAGACCGGGCTCACGGCCGTCGACAGCAGCAGGGGTCGGCCGTTCAGCCCTTCGCGGGCGAGGCCTTCTCCGAGGTCCCCGAAGTCGCCGAAGTCGCCGGGGTCCCCTTGCCGGAGGCTTCCTCCGTGTTCGTCGGCTCCTTGAAGTCGACCTTGCCCATGTGCTTGCTCATGGACTTCATCAGGCCCCACACCGCCACCGCCATCGCCGCGAAGACGATGAAGCCGAGGACGCCGGGAGTGACCTTGTTCTCGTCGACCTCCTTGGCGAGGGGGACGAGGTGCGTCATTGCCAGACTCACGCTTGCGCTCATGTCAGGCATTGTCGCGGATGCCCGCAAAGAGGTCGTCCTCGGGGAGGGAGATGTCGACGCGGGACTTCGCGAGCTCGTACTCCTCCGTCGGCCAGACCTCCTTCTGGATCTCCATCGGCACCCGGAACCAGCCGCCGTCGGGGTCGATCTGCGTGGCGTGGGCGATCAGCGCCTTGTCGCGGATCTCGTAGAAGTCGGCGCACGGAACATGCGTGGTGAGCGTGCGATCGTGCATGCCGAACTCCTCCCAGCGCTTGAGCCAGTCCCCGTAGGGCGACTCCAGGCCGCGGTCGAGCAGCGCGTGGTGCAGCGCCTCGGTGCGCGGCCGGTTGAAGCCCTGGTTGTAGTACAGCTTCAGCGGCCGGTACACCGGCCCGAACTCGGCCTCGGGGTACTTCTCGGCGTCGTCCGCGCTCTCGAACGCCACCATCGAGATCTTGTACGTCATGATGTGGTCGGGGTGCGGATAACCGCCGTTCTCGTCGTAGGTGGTGATCACCTGGGGACGGAAGGCGCGGATCTGCTTCACCAGCTCGCCGGCCGCCCGGTCGACGTCCTCCAGGGCGAAGCAGCCCTCGGGCAGCGGCGGCAGCGGGTCGCCCTCGGGCAGGCCGGAGTCGACGAAGCCGAGCCACTCCTGCTTGACGCCGAGGATCTCACGGGCCTCGTCCATCTCCTTCTTGCGTACCTCGTGGATGTGCTCCTCGAGGTACTTGTCGCCCTGGAGCTTCGGATTGAGGATGGAGCCGCGCTCCCCACCCGTGCAGGTCACCACCAGCACGTCCACCCCCTCGGACACGTACTTCGCCATGGTGGCCGCGCCCTTGCTCGACTCGTCGTCGGGGTGCGCGTGGACGGCCATCAGTCGCAGCTGGTCAGTCAAGACTCAATCCTCGGTAAGTCGGCGCCCGGTGTGAACCGGCGCGATCGCAGGCTTCTATAGTGACCGAATCGGGGGGCGAATAATTCCGCGCCGGGAGGACGATCATGAGCACGGCGAGCACGCGACTGCCCGAGGGCCGCTACGGCCGTTCCTCGGACGAGCGCGCCGACCACAAGCTCAAGATCGCCGGTGCCGTGCTGGGCGCGCTGCTGCTCGCGCTGATGGGTTACTTCGCCTACCACTACGTCGGCCAGGTCAAGATCAGCGCCGAGGTCATCACCTTCAAGGCCACCTCGGACGAGGCCGTCGAACTCCACCTGGAGGTCCGCAAGGACTCGGGTGCGAGCGGCTACTGCACGGTCCGCTCGCAGGCCGCCGACGGCGCCGAGGTGGGCCGGGCGGACTTCCGCTTCTCCGGTGCGGACACGCGCATCGACAAGGTGGTCACGCTGCGTACGACGGCGAGGGGCACCACGGCGGAGCTGCTCGGCTGTCACGCCGGCTGACGCAATACGTAGACGCTGACCTGCGTTGACGTATTTCTGAGGGCTTATGTCCTCCCCCTTCGGCCACTGAATTGTTAGGCTCGTGGTTTCGCCCATCACCTGAGGAACATGCTTCTGGGTAGGGCGATGCCTTGTATTCCCGGTACCGACGAGGAGCACCTGTGACCCAGACCAGCGAGTCCGTCACCTGGCTGACCCAGGAGGCGTACAACAAGCTCAAGGTCGAGCTTGAGTACCTTACTGGTCCTGCGCGCACGGAGATCGCCGCCAAGATCGCGGCCGCGCGCGAGGAGGGGGACCTGCGCGAGAACGGTGGGTACCACGCGGCCAAGGAGGAGCAGGGCAAGCAGGAGCTCCGTGTGCGCCAGCTGACCCAGCTTCTCGAGAACGCCCAGGTCGGCGAGGCCCCCGTTTCCACGGACGGCGAAGTGGCCCCCGGCATGGTCGTGACGATCGCCTTCGACGGTGACGAGGACGACACCATGACGTTCCTGCTCGCCTCGCGCGAGTACGCGAGCTCCGACGTCGAGACCTACTCGCCGCAGTCCCCCCTGGGCACCGGCGTGATCGGTCACAAGGTGGGTGAGGACGCGGAGTACGAGCTGCCGAACGGCAAGAAGGCCTCCGTACGCATCCTCACGGCCGTGCCCTACAGCGGCTGAGCCCCCTTCCTTCCTGGACGTTCCCTTTCCCGGACTTCATGCTCCCGGACTTCCTGTTCCTGGGCTGCCTGTTCCTGGGACTGCCTGTTCCGGACTTCCGGACGAGCCCCCGGCGCCCCCAGAGCGCCGGGGGTTTCGTCATGCCGTGGCCGAGCGGTACTTGCGGACCGCCAGCGTCCGGAAGATCAGGACGATCAGCACCGAGTAGATCAGCGAGGCCCACACCGGGTGCTGCATGGGCCAGGCGTCGGACGTCGACTGGCCGGGGTTGGCGAAGAGCACCCGGCACGCCTGGACGGTGGCGCTGAACGGGTTCCACTCGGCGATGTGCCGCAGCCAGGGCGTCATGTTGCTGGTGTCGACGAACGCGTTGGATATGAACGTCACCGGGAAGAGCCAGATCAGCCCGCCGGAGGTGGCCGCCTCGGGGGTGCGGACGCTCAGGCCTATCAGGGCGCCGATCCAGGTGAACGCGTACCCGAGCAGGAGCAGCAGGCCGAAGGCGGCCAGGACCCGTCCGGCGTTGGTGTTGCCGTCGGAGCCGACCCGCCAGCCGACCAGGACGGCGACGACCGCCAGCACCAGCAGGGTGAGCGCCGTCTGCACGAGGTCGGCGAGGGTCCGGCCGGTGAGCACCGCGCCGCGCGCCATGGGCAGGGAGCGGAACCGGTCGATGAGGCCCTTGTGCATGTCGTCGGCTATGCCCGCGCCGGCACCGGCGGTGGCGAAGGTGACGGTCTGCGCGAAGATGCCGGCCATCAGGAAGTTCGTGTAGTCGGTGGCGCTCGTGCTGCCGCCGATCTGCATGGAGCCGCCGAACACGTAGGTGAACAGCACCACGAACATGATCGGCTGGATGAGACCGAAAATGACCATTTCCGGGATGCGGGACATACGAATCAAGTTGCGCTTTGCAACGACCAGCGAGTCGCGGACGGACTGGCCGAGTGGGTGGGCGGGCTTGGGCGCCGCGCCGCGTACGGCGTCGGTGATGGCACTCACTTGGCGGTCTTCCTCTCGCTCGGTCCGTTGCGTCGGTCCTTTGCGTTCTCTTCGATCTCTTCGTTCTCGTCGGCCTTCGCCTCGGCCACGTGTCCTGTCAGGGACAGGAAGACGTCGTCGAGGGTCGGGCGGCGCAGGCCTATGTCGTCTATCTCTATGCCGCGGGTGTCGAGCTCGCGGATGACCTCGGCGAGGAGCTTCGCGCCGCCGGAGACGGGCACGGTGAGCTTGCGGGTGTGCTGCTCGACCGTCGTCTCGCCCTTGCCGAAGCCGGTCAGCACCTCCGCGGCGGTGGTGATGTGCTCGCGGTTGTGCACCACGACCTCCACCCGCTCGCCGCCGGTGCGGGCCTTGAGCTGGTCGGAGGTGCCGCGGGCGATGACGCGGCCGTGGTCGACGACCGCTATGTCGTGCGCGAGGTGGTCGGCCTCTTCGAGGTACTGGGTGGTCAGCAGCAGCGTCGTACCGCCGGAGACGAGTCGCTTGATGACCTCCCACAGCAGTTGGCGGTTGCGCGGGTCGAGGCCGGTCGTCGGCTCGTCCATGAACATCACGGGCGGTGAGACGACCAGCGCCGCGGCCAGGTCGAGGCGGCGGCGCATGCCTCCGGAGTACGTCTTGGCGGTGCGGTCGGCGGCGTCCGCGAGGTCGAACTGGTCGAGCAGCTCGCCGGCCCTGGCCTTCGCCGCGCCGGACTTCATCTGGTAGAGCTGGCCGACCATCTGGAGGTTCTCGCGGCCGGTGAGGTATTCGTCGACCGCCGCGAACTGGCCGGACAGGCCGATCGAGCGGCGCACTTCGTTGGGGTGTTTGAGCACGTCGAGGCCGGCGACCACGGCCCGGCCTCGGTCGGGGCGCAGCAGGGTGGTGAGGCAGCGGACCGTGGTGGTCTTACCCGCGCCGTTCGGCCCGAGCAGGCCCAGGACCGTGCCCTGTGGGACGTCGAGGTCGACGCCGTCCAGAGCCTTTACGTCACCGAAGGTCTTCACCAGGCCTTCGGCGTAGATGGCGCCTGGCATATGGGTCTCCACGTCGTTGAGGATTCTTCGGAAAGCCTAGGTTTGCACTTTTCGTTCCGCCCGATGGGGGCGGGAGTGAGCGGCATGAGACTCACCATAACGCGATGTATCGCGACTCACAACGGACTTACTCGAACGAGTGACGAACAGGGCTCTGAGCTGTGCGGCGACCTCAGTCGATGACGATGTAACCGGCGTCGCGCAGGGCTCGGCCGACCTCGGTGCAGTGCACCGGCCCCTTCGTCTCCAGGTGCAGCTCGACCTCCGCCTCGGTCAGTCCGAGCCGGGGATCGGTCCGCACATGACTCACGTCGAGAACGTTGGCGTCGACCACTGACAACACCCCGAGCAGCGTCGCGAGGGCGCCCGGCCGGTCCGTCAGACGCAGACGAACGGCCTGGTAGCGGCCCTGCGCCGCCATGCCGTGCCGCAGCACCCGCTGCATCAGCACCGGATCGACGTTGCCTCCGGACAGCACCGCGACGACCGGGCCCTCGAAGGCGCCGGGGTCGCTCAGCAGCGCGGCCACCGGGCTCGCCCCGGCCGGTTCGACGACCAGCTTGGCCCGCTCCAGGCACAGCAGCAGCGCGGTGGACAACTCGTCCTCCGTCACCGTGCGCACCTCGTCGACCAGCTCGCCGATGAGGGCGAACGGCACGTCACCGGGCCGGCCGACCTTGATGCCGTCGGCCATCGTCGCCGGGGTCTTGATCGACACCGGCCGCCCTGCCGCCAGCGAGGGCGGGTACGCCGCGGCCCCCGCCGCCTGCACGCCGACGATCCGCACGTCCGGCCGCAGCGCCTTCACCGCGACCGCGATGCCCGCGGCCAGACCGCCGCCGCCGATCCCGACGACGATCGTGCGCACCTCCGGGCACTGCTCCAGGATCTCCAGGCCGACCGTGCCCTGCCCGGCGATGACGTCGGGGTGGTCGAAGGGGTGGATGAACACCGCGCCCGTCCCGGCCGCGTACTCCTGCGCCGCGACCAGCGTCTCGTCGACCACCTGGCCGTGCAGACGCACCTCCGCGCCGTACTCGCGGGTGGCGCTGATCTTCGGCAGCGGGGCGCCCTTGGGCATGAACACCGTGGACCGCACGCCCAGCACCCTCGACGCCAGCGCCACGCCCTGCGCGTGGTTGCCCGCGCTCGCCGCGACGACCCCGGCGGCCCGCTCCTCCGCCAGCAGCCCGGCGATCCGGACGTACGCGCCGCGCAGCTTGAACGATCCCGTCCGCTGGAGGTTCTCGCACTTGAAGTGGACCGGCGCGCCGACCAACTGGGACAGGTGCCTGCTGCCCTCCATCGCGGTCACCCGCGCCACACCCGACAGCATCTTCTGGGCGCCGCGCACATCGTCGAGGGTGACGCGGCGCAAGGAGTCGGCCGTGCTGTAGCTCATGACTCCAGCATCGCAGTTCACAGGCGGGAACGGCCGCTGTGACCAACCTCCGGGACCGGTTTCCGCAGCGCCGGTACGACCCGCCTTCCGGCCGCGTACTCTGTCCCCCATTCCAGCAGCCCCTTCATGAAGTGAGCCCCCGGCCATGCCCACAACACCTGAAATGTCGATGGACATGACGACCGTCGGTGACACCGGTCTCCTCGACACGCTGCAGCACGAGGTCGCGGTGTTCGCACGCCGTGCCGAACAGACCCGGCTCGGCGGTGTCGGGCAGGTCCGCAACTCCATGGACCGCGCCGCGTACCTGCTGCTCAACCGCCTCGACAAGGAAGGCCCGATGGGCGTCAAGGCGCTCGCCGCGAGCATGGGCATCGACTCGTCGACGGTCACCCGGCAGGTGGCTCCGCTCGTCGACACCGGCCTGGTCAAGCGGACCTCGCACCCCGAGGACGGGCGGGCCGTGGTGCTCCAGCTGTCCCCGCGCGGGCAGTCGCGTCTCGAGGAGGTCCGCTCCTCCCGGCGGCAGTTGATGGCCGAGCTGACGGACGAGTGGGCACCGGACGAGCGCGAGACGTTCTGTGATCTCCTCACCCGCTTCAACACCGCGCTGTCCTCCCGGATGGCGACGCACGGCGTAGCGGGCACGGAGCCGTCACCGACCACGTCCTGAGCGTCGAAGCCCCCACGCGCGCGTGGCGCGGCCGACGGTTTCCCTGCGGCCTTACGACGACTTTCCGGCGGGCGTGCGCGGCTCTTGACCGAAAGCCCACCCCTGGCCTCATATGAGACCGGGACAGATGGCCGTCCCATGGCTCCCCCATGGCGACCCATGGCCGTCCAGGGGCCAGGGGGACGCCGTCAGGCGGGAGGCTCGGTGTGCGAGACAGGCGTGCGGCCCAGGAAGCCCGCCGGGCCCGGGAGTTCGAGGCGTTCGTCGCGGGCGCGGGCGGCCGGCTGCTGCACGCTGCCACCCTGCTCACGGCGGAGGTGCCCGGCGACAACCCGCGCGCGTGCCGGCTGCTGACGCTCGCCCTCGCGCGCACGTACGCGTGCTGGGACCGGCTGCGCGGCGAGGACCCCTACAACCGTGCCCGCGAGTATCTGGCCACCCGCTTCGCGCACGAGGCGTGGCACCAGTACGCGTGGCAGTGGTACGACGCGCTGCCCCTGGCCCGCGCGCGCCCGCACTCCGCCCCCGGCGCACCCCTGGCGCGGCTCACTCCCCAGGAGCGTCTGATCGTGGTCCTGAGGCTGTACGAGGGCGTCGCCGACGAGCAGGTGGCGGCCCTGCTCGGGCTGCCGACGGAACGTGTCCACGCGGTCTGCGACCGGGCGACGGCGACGCTGCTGCATCCGCCGCGCGGACCGGCGCCCGCGGTACGCCGGGCGAAGGCGGCGGCCTCGTGAACCGGCCCGAGCGGGAGGCCGCCGTCCGACAGATCATGGAGCGGACGCCGCCGCGCGTGCCGGCGGAGCTCCACGCGGACGTCGTACGCCGCGGCAGTCGCATGCTGCGCCGCCGCACGATCGCCCGGCGGCTGCTGTGGGTGCTGCTGTGCGCGGCGACCGTGGCGTTCGTGGTCTGGGCGGTGGTGGCCCAGCCCTGGGTGGAGCCGCCGTCGCAGACGACTCCACCGCTCACCGACTGGTAGGCACCGGCGGCCGTCAGGCCAGGGCCTGTTGGGGCCTGTTGCCTGACCGAGGGCCTGCCTGTGTCTAACCGAGGGCCTGCTGGAGGTCCTCGAGGAGATCGTCGACGTTCTCGATGCCCACGGACAGCCGCACGAGGTCGCCGGGCACCTCCAGCGCCGAACCGGCCACGGACGCGTGCGTCATGCGCCCCGGGTGCTCGATGAGGGACTCGACGCCGCCCAGCGACTCGCCGAGGGTGAACACCTTGGCGCGGTTGCAGACCTCGACGGCCGCCTCCTCGCCCCCGGTGACCTGGAAGGAGATCATGCCGCCGAAGGCCCGCATCTGCTTGGCGGCGACCTCGTGACCGGGGTGCTCCGGCAGGCCCGGGTAGAGCACGTTCGTCACGCGCGCGTGCCGGGTCAGCATGTCGGCGACCTTGGTGGCGTTCGCGCTGTGCCGGTCCATGCGCACCGGCAGCGTCTTGGCGCCGCGCAGCACCAGCCAGGAGTCGAAGGGCCCGGCGACCGCGCCCATCGCGTTCTGGTGGTACGCCAGTTCCTCGCCGAGTTCCGCGTCGGCGGTGACCAGCGCGCCGCCGACGACGTCGGAGTGGCCGCCCATGTACTTGGTCAGGGAGTGCACGACGACGTCCGCGCCGAGCGCCAGCGGCTGCTGCAGGTACGGCGTGGCGAAGGTGTTGTCGACGACGAGGCGGGCGCCGGCGTCCCGGGCGACCTGGGCGACGGCGGCGATGTCGGTGATGCCGAGGAGCGGGTTGGAGGGGGTCTCCACCCACACGACCTTGGTCTTCGGGGTGATCGCGGCCCGTACGGCGGCGAGGTCGCTGGTGTCGGCGACCGACCACTCGACGCCCCAGCGGGCGACGACCTTCGCGAAGAGGCGGAACGTGCCGCCGTAGGCGTCGTTCGGGATGACCACGTGGTCGCCGGGGCTGAGCAGCGTACGCAACAGGCAGTCCTCGGCCGCCAGTCCGGAAGCGAACGCGAGGCCTCGGCGGCCGCCCTCGAGGGCCGCGAGGTTCTCCTCCAGGGCGGTCCTGGTCGGGTTGGCGCTGCGGCTGTACTCGTAGCCGCCGCGCAGGCCGCCGACGCCGTCCTGCTTGTAGGTCGAGACCTGGTAGATCGGCGGGACGACCGCGCCGGTCAGGGGATCGGCGGTGTTGCCCGCGTGGATCGCGAGGGTCTCGAAATGCTGACTGATGTGCCTGTCGCTCATGGGCACCGAGCGTAGTCCGCTCACGGACCCGGTGCGGTCCGGGTGTCTGACAGGCCGCCTGCCGGGCCACGAGACCGACCGCGGGAACGACCACGAGACCGACCGCCGGACCCGACCACGAGACCGACCGCCGGACCCGACTGCGGGACCGACTGCGGAGCCGGTCGCGGGATGGCCGCAGGGATGCCGCGGGGCCGGCCGTGCGGCCATCGGCCCGGACGGAGAGTTATCCACAGGTTCGGGGGCGGGTTGGCCAATTGTCGGCGCGGTCTGGTTCGCTTGTGGCATGGAGATTCTCTGGGTCCTGATGGCGCTGATCATGATCGGCTTCGTGGTGCTGTCGTTGGTGCGGCGCAGGCGTGGGCTGGTCGGGCTGGTTCCGGCGGACCACCCGGACGCCGCGGACCCGGCGACGTACGGCTTCGCGCGCACGGAGGAGCTGGACATCCGGATGCCCGGCGCCGACCACGACCTGCTGGACGTCCTGGACGTGGTGCAGCACACGCAGGACTACCGGGCGGCGCAGCAGTTGCTGGCCGGCACGGAGACCGGGGGCGAGCTGCGCTGGCAGCGCGTGCAGGCCTTCGCGGGCGCGGCGGCGCTGGAGTTGCAGCAACGGCCGGGCGGTGTCAGCGAGACGCCGGGCGGGCAGTGGCTGCGGGTGTGGCGGACGGAGGCGCCGAAGGATGCGGGCGGTGCGGCGGTGCACGCCGAGTTCCTGGTGCAGCAGGCGTGGCGGACGTCGACGCGGGGCACGGACGACTTCCGGATCATCATGGAGGAGGCGAAGGACGCCTGCGACCAGGCGGCGCTGCTGTCCCCCGGCGACCCGGTCCCGTACGTCGTCGAGCTGTCGGTGGCGCGTGGTCTGGAGTACTCGCAGACCGAGTTCGAGCAGCTCTGGCTGAAGATCCTGGACCGCGCCCCGGCGCACATGGGGGCGCATCTGGCGGCGCTGCACTACTGGTGCGAGAAGTGGCACGGGTCGCGGGAGCTGGCGTACTCGTTCGCGGAGGCGGCGGCGGCGCGAGCCCCCAAGGGTTCTCTCCTCGCGGCCATGCCTCTGTTCGCGGTCTTCGAGCACCTTCCCGAGGTGAACCTGGTCAGGGGCTTCTACCAGAGCGAGGTCGTGGCGAAGGCGATGCACGGCGCCCTGTTCGCGGTGCACGCGGCCCGGCCCGACGACCCGATGCTGGCGCACGTCCGTCACCTGCTGGTCTTCTTCCTGGTGCGCGCCGAGCGCTGGTCGGAGGCGATGAGCCAGCTCATACACGTGGACGGCCACGTCGGCGCCCTCCCGTGGACCCTCTCCGCGGACCCGGCCGGTGAGTTCGCGGTCTTCCGCGCCATGGCGGTCGCGGGCTACGAGGCCAACGGCGGCAGCCCGGCGACGCTGCCGCACTGAGGCGGGGCGTTCCGGGGGGCGAGCGGGGGCCTGGGTCTCCTCGGCGCGGGGGCCTTCGGGGGGCCGGGGAAACGGAGCGGGCCAACGCGGACCGGGCTGCCGCCGACCGGGCTGGCTCGGATGGGACCGACGCAGATGGGGCCGACGCGGATAGGGCCGACGCGGATGAGGCCGACGCGGATAGGGCCGACGCGGATGAGGCCGGCCGGACGGGGCCGGAATTCGACGGGCCCCGTGCACGTTGACATGCACGGACACCCAGACCTTGGAGACCGCATGTTCCTGAACAGCCGTACGCCCCAGCTCCCGACGCCCGACCAGGCTCTGCGGGGCCGCCCGGAGCCGGCGTTCTCCGTCCCCGACCGCCACACGGTTCTCGGCAACCCGCTGCTCGGCCCCTACCCCGAGGGCCTGGAGGTCGCCGACTTCGGCATGGGCTGCTTCTGGGGCGCGGAGCGCAAGTTCTGGGAGCTCCCGGCAGGCGTGTGGACGACCCTGGTCGGCTACCAGGGCGGCCACACCGAGCACCCCACCTACGAGGAGGTCTGCTCGGGCCACACCGGCCACACGGAGGTCGTCCGCGTGGTCTTCGACCCGGCGGTGATCTCCTACGAGCGGCTCCTGAAGACGTTCTGGGAGTCGCACAACCCCACCCAGGGCTTCCGCCAGGGCAACGACGTGGGCACCCAGTACCGCTCCGCGATCTACACCCACTCCCCGTCCCAGGCGACGACGGCCGAGACCTCACGCGACGCCTACCAGCAGGTCCTGACGGCCTCGGGCCACGACACGATCACCACGGAAATCGTCCCGGCGGAAGAGCGCGCCTTCTACGCAGCCGAGGGGTACCACCAGCAGTACCTCGACAAGAACCCGGCGGGTTACTGCGGTATCGGCGGAACCGGCGTTTCCTGCCCGATCGGCGTGGCGAAGGCGGATGGCTGAGCCTCTCTCACAGGAGGCGACGACGGCATTGCGGCGCCCTGCGCGTACCAGGTAATCCTGCAATCCCGCACGCGCGTGTGCGGGATTACCTGGTACGTCGTACCGGTCGGTGAAACGGCCCCGGTCGCGGGCTCTCGCTTTGCGTGCGAGCCTGAATTCATGATCAGGAAACCGTCCTCGCCCGTGCATATCGAGGCGTCTCTCGATCCTCGGTTGTCCAGATGGCTATGGCTGGTGAAGTGGCTTCTCGCCATCCCGCACTACATCGTGCTGTTCTTCCTGTGGATCGCGTTCTCCGTGGTGACGGTCATCGCGTTCTTCGCGATCCTGTTCACCGCCCGATATCCACGGCCCCTCTTCGACTTCAATGTCGGCGTGCTGCGCTGGAACTGGCGGGTCAGTTACTACGCCCACGCCGCGCTCGGCACCGACCGGTATCCGCCGTTCACCCTCGCGGACGTGCCCGACTACCCGGCGCGGTTCGACGTCGCCTATCCCGAGCGCCTCTCGCGCGGTCTGGTCCTGGTGAAGTGGTGGCTGCTGGTCATTCCGCAGTACATCGTCGTCGGGATGTTCGTCGGTGACTGGGGATGGGGCTCTGGCGGAGCGGACGGCTGGTACCACGGCGGGCTGATTCCCTTCCTCTCCCTGGTCGCCGTGATCATCTTGGCGTTCACCGGCCGTTACCCGATGCAGCTTTTCGACTTCCTGCTCGGCCTCGTCCGCTGGACCGCACGGGTCGCCGCCTATGCCGCGCTGATGACCGACGAGTACCCGCCGTTCCGTCTCGACATGGGCGGGCAGGCCACCCCGCCGGCGGAGACCTTGCCGGGCGGCCCCGGACGGTAGCGGCCACTCGGGCGGGAATTCGGTTGCCGTCCGTGGCTCAGTGGGGGCTAGATAGCGAGCATGGCGGATATTCAGGGCTCGTACGACGATCTGTTCACCGCGGTGCCCACGGCGCTGGCCGCGCTGCTGGACGGCGGGGACGCGGGCGGCTCGGTGGCCGTCTTCGTGGACGGTGAGCCGGTGGTGGACGTCTGGGGCGGGTTCGCCGACGCGGCGCACACGGTGCCGTGGCAGCGGGACACGATCGTCAACGTCTATTCCGTCACCAAGACGATGACGGCCCTGTGCGCGCTGGTCCTGGCCGACCGCGGCGAGCTCGACCTGGACGCACCGGTCGCCCGGTACTGGCCTGAGTTCGCGGCGGCGGGCAAGGAAGGCGTGCTGGTACGGCACGTCCTCGCGCACACCGCGGGCCTGCCCGACTGGGACGGGCCGGTGGCGGACATCTACGACTGGCCGGCCGCCACGGCACGCCTCGCCGCGCTCGCGCCGCAGTGGGAGCCGGGCACCGCGGTCGGATACCACTCGCTCACCCAGGGATTCCTGGTGGGCGAGGTGGTACGCCGGATCACGGGCCTGGCCCCGGGCGAGTTCTTCGCGGCCGAGATCGCGGGCCCGCTCGGCGCGGACTTCCGTATGGGACTGCCGGCCGAGCACGACCACCGGGTGGCGCGGGCGCTCCCGCCGCCGTCCCGGGACGAGGACTACATCGCGGGCGCGCCCAGCGGCAACGCGGCCCCGACCGTCGCGACCGCGATCCGGCTCCGTGACGGCAACAGCGTGGCCTGGCGCCGGGCGCAGATCCCCGCGGCGAGCGGATTCGGCAACGCGCGCTCGGTGGCCCTCGTCCAGTCGGTGATGGCCTGCGGGGGTGCGGTGCGCGGGGTGCGGCTGCTGTCGCGGGCGGGCCGCGACCGTGCGTGGGAGGAGCAGTTCAGCGGCGAGGACCGCGTCCTGGGCATGCCGGTCAGCTGGGGCCTCGGCTACGGGCGCTTCGGCACCACCTACGGGTGGGGCGGCTGGGGCGGCTCGCTCGTCGTGATCGACCCCGAGGCGCGGATGACGGTGGCCTACGTGACGAACCAGATGCGCGAACCCGGCGACGACACCCGGGGGGTGGAGATCGTCATGTCCGCGTACGACGGGCTCAAGGGGCTGCGGGGATGATCCGCGCGGGTGGGCGGAGGCGTCGGATGAAGTTCTCCCCCGATGCCCCGTTCGGCGGCATGATGTGGGGATGCGTGCTCCTCATGCCGGGCGTTTGCTCACGCCCGCCCACTTGCCTGCGCTGCTCGCCGTCACCTACATAGCGGCGCTGTCGCTCTGTCTGGCGACGCGGCACAGGGTTTCGGTGGGCGAACTGGAGGAGTGCCTTTCGGATCTGAGCGGTTTTCAGCAGGCCGGCCTGGCCGCGCTGATCATGCTGCTCACGTTGTTTGTGGGGCATTGCGCACCCGCTTTCACGCGCGCGCTGGCCGGCGACCGGTGGTGGGGGGCGATCGCCCATCGGCTCCGAGCCAGGCAACGCTGGAACAGGGAGGTCGCGAGGAGCCGTCTGATGTGGCGCATCGAGGACGACGGCGGCGCCCGGGACCCCGAAGCACTGGTCGAAGTGCGCAGGACCTCCTCGTGGTTGAGTGAGCGCTATCCGATGAATGACGGACTCCTCAGGCCCACGGCACTCGGCAACGCCCTCGCCGCAGCTCACGAACAGATCGAGGACGCCTACGGCCTTGACGCACGGCTTGCCTGGCCCCGCCTGTACCAGGTGCTGCGGAAGCGGATACGGAGGGACACGGACTTCAGGAGCGGCTTGCTGGACATGCACGTCTCCTTCTTCGTCCTCGGTGTGACGGCCACCGTCGCCTCGCTCGTCGCGGTGCCCGAATGGAGTCTGGGCGCGATGGCGTTGTGGCTGGCCCCCCTGGTCACCGCGACGGTGGCCTACGCACATACGGTGCGCGCCGCGGTGGCCTACGGAAACTCCCTGCGGGTCGCCTTCGACCTGCAACGCTTCGACCTCTACGAGGCGCTGCACCTGCCCGCGCCCGCCGACCAGGAACAGGAACGGGTCACCAACGCGGCCCTCTCCGCCCAGTGGCGGCACAGCGCGTTGTTCCGCCCGGGCTCGGTCGCGTATCCCTGGGTGACCGAGCCCCGCGCGGAAAGCACGGAGAGCCCGGAGAGCCGTGACGGGCTCCACCGGACGCGTACGCACTCGCGCGCGGAAACCCGTACAGAGCCTCGCCCCGAAGCTCGTTCGGGCAGCGGCGTGGAAGGAAGGGCGGCGAAGCCCGAACCCACCGTCTGGGAGCCGCCCACGCTCACCGGGTCCGAGTACGGGTCCGGGACCTGGACCGGCCACGGCGGTCCGGACCATGACGACACCGCGTCGCGTCCCGCAGGCCATGGCGGGACTCCGGAAGCCGTCCATTCCCGCGCGCCGAGGAACAGCCTGGTGAACGTGGCACGCAAAGCAGGCGTTCTGGCGACGGCCGCCGCGGGTCTGGCCGCCGCGGCCGCCACCCCCCTGGTGGGCAGCGTCGCCCTCGCCGGAGTCGGCGCCGCGGGGACCCTCGCGATCGCCACGTTGTCCGAGATCCGCCGCCACAGGTCCAAGAACCAGCCGGCACCGGCGCCGCCCGCGGCGGTCCAGCCACCGACACTCGGCTACGACCATCGCCCGCCCCAGCAGGGTCCGGTCGTCCAGGTCGGCGAGAGCATCCGGGAAGCCCTGTCCCCGGCTCCCCCCACGGCCTTCCGGGGCGGAGTAGCGGTCACCATGGACGTGACGGAGGACGTCCAGCGCGTGAACGGCGAACCCGAGTGGCACCTCCGTCCCGGCGAGCCCGGACTCGTCGTCGTCGCGGTCGGTCTGGGCGTCGGATATCGCCAGCAGCCACAGCAGTTGCTCGCCGGCCTGGAGGGCACGGCGGAGGAACTGGTCGTCGTCGCGGGCCGGTCGGCCCCCGAAGTGGACCTGGACATCACCGTCGACGCCCCCTTCATGCGCGTACACCCCGAGAGTTTCTCCGCCCGTGTCCCCGTCGACGAGGCTCACTTCCAGTTCGCGCCGGTCGTCTCCGCCATGGAACCGGGGATGTACGACATACGGGTGGCGATCTACTCCTCCGGCAGGCTGGTCCAGGCGCTGCCCATGGCCGTCGTGGTCGACGACGTGCCGACGACGGCACCCGAGCCGCGCTGATCGGGCGCGGCACATGAGACAGCAGTCGGCGTCGCCCAACATCACGGTGCGGGCGGTCAGCGGCGCGGAAGGGTACCGGCTGGAGCTCAAGGGTGCCGGTGATCCGAAGCCGCTGCACCTGCCCATCCATGAGCCGCAAGTGCTGCGGAGCAACCACGCCCGTTTCAACAGTGCTCTCGAGCGGGCCAAGACCGTCTGGCGGAGCGACGGCGCGCTGTCCGCGCAGCGGGCCGGGGCGGCCCTGCTCGAACTCGCCGACGCGGGCCGGACCCTGCTCACCCGGGCCTTGGTCTGGCCGACCGAATCCCTCCCGGAACTCCACGACGGGATGAGGCGCTGGTGCCCGTCCCTCCGCCTGGAGAACGGAAGAATCCCCCTCCTGTACATCGAGCCCGGGGCGGCCCAGTTCCTGCCCTGGGAGGTGCTGCCGCTGTTCGACTTGAACTGGGACGGTTCCACACCCGACCTGAACAGTCTGCGCGAAGCCGCCCTGGCGTTCCCCGGCTTCGGAGCCGTCGTGGAACGCGGCCTGGTCAGCGCGACCACCGCGCAAAGCCCCTGTCTGACGACGGAGAACGGTCGGTTGCCGATCCGCTTCCTGTGGGACGCCAAGTACCCGGGAGCCCAGGGTGAGCTCGGTTTCTTCCGCAGCAGACCCGTCATCCGGCTGGAAGGCCCGTCGCCCGCGGACGGCGACCCGCTGCCGGGGCCTGAGACGATGGCCCGTCATATAGCCGACCCCGGGCTCGGGTTGGACGGCCGCGCGGTCGAACACCCCTACCAGATCCTGCACATGTCCTGTCACTGCGTCGCCCGACCAGGCGACGGGCGCGGGGACCCGGGCGACTTCTCCTTCCATCTGGCCACGGAGGAAGGCGAGTCGGTGGAGATCCCCGTCGAGAAGATCCTCGGGAAGCTGGCCCTGCACTGGACGGACCGGGCGCGGCGCACCGCCGACAAACCCTTCGTCTTCCTCAACGCCTGCGCGACGAGCGTCTACGATCCCTGGTCGCTCGCGTCCGTCCTCGAGCCCTTCCACAAGAACCAGAACCGCGGCGTCATCACCACGGCGGCCAACCTGCCCGACCGGCTCGCCGACGGCTTCTCCCGCCGCTTCTACCACGCCCTCCTGACCGGGGCCACCGCCGGAGAGGCCCTGCACGCGGCCAAGTGGCATCTGCTCGACACGATGCGCGATCCGACAGGGCTGCTCTACTGCCTGCACGGCGTCTCCTCCTTGCAGGTCGCTCCGCTGCCGAGCGTCCCGGCCGCCGTCGGCGACACCACACTCACCAGGACCTGACCGCTCCCACCCGAACCCGACCGCCCTACCGCCACCGTCGAGGGGACCGCATCATGACCAGCCTGCCGAACGCCTTCTGGCACGAGATCCGTGGAAAGTACGATCGACTGCCCGTCTGGCTTCCCGGAACGCCCATGGAACTCGGCGACATCGGCACGTTCTCCGACCACCGATGGACCAAGTTCACCACCCTCAAGACCCTGAAGGTGCCGGCGAAGCCCGACTCCACGGGCGACATGGGCACCCTGGACTACGCGTCGCACGACGGGGTGACGAGGTCGGGAGGACTCACCCGGTCGGGCGTCGACGCCGTGGTCGCGTCGGCGCGGGGAGACGCCAGCTACACGTTCACCCGCAAGGGCGCGTTCGTCCTGCGCAGCGCGGACGTGACCGTGCACCGTCTCGCGAACCTGGAGGCCGTGCGGCGAGGCGTGCTCGAACTCCACGAGAAAGGCGAGTGGCGACCCGGCTGGGTGGTGATCACCGAGGTGGCGATCGGCGGCCCCGGCCTCCTCCTCGTCTCGGCGGGGCGCAGCGCCTCGGCGAACGTCCGTATGCGCGCGCAGGCGGCCCTCGACCCCACCGTGCAGGCCACCTTGGCGCCCTCGTTCGAGGTCGAGCACCAGGAGGGCCTGGCGGCCTCTCTCGACAGCCCCGGGCGGAGCGCGCTCATGTGGCGCGGGTACAAGGTCAAGGATCCGCTCCTCCGCGAGGCGACCTTCGCCGAGCAGCGCGGCGAGGAGGCGGACGACGGCCAGGGCACGAGCCCTGAGGACCTTTCGGCCGGACCGACCTGGGCGGAGATCGAGTACCCGGAGGATCTGGAGAACCGGGAGAACCGGGAGAACCGGGAGAACCTGGAGAAGTGCACGTGAGCAGCGGGACGAAGAGCGGTGGCGGTCGGGTGTTCCTCGTCGGTGGCGGGTGGGACGGGGCGGTCGCCGACGTCGTGTACGGGGCGTTCCTGCGGGCCGCGGCGGTGCGGTCAGGGGCCGGCTCGGCTCCCCGGGTTCTCTGCGTGGTCGTCGACGAGGGGGACGGGGGCGAGCAGTTCGCGCGGTACGACGTGGCGTTGCGGAAGGTCGGGGCGTGTGTGCCCGTGCCGTTGCTGGTGCCGGTCGGGGAGCGGGTCGATGTCGTCGCGGCGCTCTCCGAGGACGTGGACGGGGTGATCGTCTGTGGTGGGCTGACGCCCGCTTATCAGGAGGCGTTCGCCGGAACCGGAGCCTCTGGGTCCGGGTCTGGGGCCGGGTCCGGGGTTGGGCTGTTGGCCTCGCTGCTCGCCGAGCGGGGTGTTCCCTACGCCGGGTTCTCCGCGGGGGCCGCGGTCGCCGCGCGGGACGCGGTGGTCGGGGGGTGGCTGGTCGACGGGGTCGCCGTGTGTCCGGGGGACGCCGCCGAGGACCTCGAGGAGGTCGAGGTGCGGCCGGGGCTGGGGCTCGTGCCGTTCGGGGTGGACGTGCATGCCGCGCAGTGGGGGACGTTGGGGCGGCTGGTCGCCGTCGTGGCGGGCGGGCGGCTCGCGCACGGGGTGGCCATCGACGAGAACACCGTGGTGGAGGTCGGGAGCGGGCCACTGGCGCGGGTGGGCGGGCTCGGGCGGGCCCACTGCGTGCGTCCCGCTCCGGGCGGCGGGGTCGTCGTACGGTCCTACGGCGACGGCGAGTCGTTCCCCGTGGCCTGAGCCGGCGACGTCAGCCGTCAGCCACTGCCTGCGGACTGGGCCGGCGACCCCTCATCCGCTCCCGTACGGGCGGGTCAGGATCTCCAGGCGGTGGCCGTTCGGGTCGTCGAAGTACGTGCCCCGGCCACCGTCGTTGTGGTTGATCTCACCGGGGCGGTGGTGGAACGGGTCGGCCCAGTAGGTCAGGCCGGCCTCGCGGACGCGCGCGAAGATCGTGTCGAAGTCGTCCTCGGAGACCAGGAACGCGTAGTGCTGCGGGGTGATCTCCCCTTGCGCGTCTAGGTAGTCGAGGGTCACGCCGTTCGGGATCTCGACGGGGAGGAAGGGGCCGTAGGGCTCGCTCACCTCCAGGCCGAGCAGGTCGGCGAGGAACCGGGCCGAGGCTCGTTTGTCGTGTGCGGTGACGATGGTGTGGTTCAGCTGAACGGTCATCGTGGAGGCCTCCCGTCACCACCCTACGCCGACACCATCCAAGGTAAGGCTCGCCTTAGTGAATGCGGTCGGAGCAGGTGGGGGCAGGCCGCACGGAAGCTGCTCGACGGGATCGTCGGCGACGCCCGGACGAAGGGGGACGCGGTCGCGGGCGCCCCGACCGTCTCCATGGTGCGCTTCACGCCCGACCGCACCCGGATGTTCGGCGTGTCCTCGTTCACCGGGTCGATCGCCGTCGACATGGGGCTCGCCCGCCCCAAGTCGCAGCAGTTCAGGGACATTTCGGAGGACATCGGCGCCGAGCGGATCGACACCGCGGACGGCGACTGGATCTTCTACTCGGTGCAGGCCGACGCGGCCAAGACGGACGCGGCGAGCATCGTCGCCGGGCCGCTGTGGAAGGGGATGGGCGCGGTGCGGGCCGGTCACGCCGTCAAGGTCGACGACGACCCCTGGTACCTCAACGCGGGCCCCACCGCGGCACGTCTGGTCGTGACGGAACTCGCCGGCCGCCTCGGCAAGTAGCCGTCCCGTGAAACTCCTCGCCTGGCCGGCGGCCGCCCTTCTGGTGACCGCCGCGGCCCTGCTCAGCCTCGCCGTCGGCACCCGTGCCGTGCCGCCGTCCGCCGTCCTCGACGCCCTGCTGCACGGCGGGAGTTCACCGGGCGCGCTCGTCGTACGGTCGCTGCGGCTGCCGCGCACGGAGGTCGGGCTGACGGCGGGGGCGGCGCTCGGTCTCGCCGGGGCCGCCCTCCAGGCGGTCACCCGCAACCCGCTCGCCGACCCCGGCATCCTCGGCCTCAGCCAGGGCGCGGCGGCAGGCGTCGTACTGGCCATCGCCCTCGGCCTCGCGAACGGCTTCTCCGGCTACGTCTGGTACGCCTTCGCCGGCGCCGTCGTCGCCGCGTGCCTGGTGTACGCGATCGCCGCGCGCGGCGTACGGGTGGACCGGGTGCGGCTCGCTCTGACGGTCCTCGGGGTCGTGCTCGCGGCCACCGCCACGGGCGCGGCGGGCCCGATCGGCTTCGTCGCCCTCACCGCGCCGCAACTGGCCCGCCGGCTCACCCGTACGCCCCAACTGCCGCTGCTGAACAGCGCGTTGGCGGGAGCGTTCGTCCTGGTCACGGCCGATCTGGTGGCCCGTACGCTGCTGCCGCCGCTGGAGATACCGGTCGGCGCGCTGACCGCGCTGGTCGGCGGGCCGTATCTGCTGTGGCTGCTGGGACGGGACGCAAGGGAACCCGGAGGCACCCGGCGCCCCTCCTGATGGGCATGAGTACCGACACGCTCACGGACCTGAACACCGGCCCGACCACCGCGGCCGCCGAGAGGGAAGGGCGGGGCGAGGGGTGGGGCATCGCCCCGCGTCCGTCGTCCTGCTCGCGCTCGGGGTGCTGACGGCGTACGGGTTCAACGTGTTCGAGAACCGGCGCGCGGACGCGGAACTGGCCGCGTGCCACGACCTGGCGAGCACCTGGCCGATGTACGCGACGGCCTACGCCGGGCCCCTCGCCACCCTCGCCGCCGTCGCACTCTCCGGACGACGCCTGCTACAGCCGTTGCGCCCGCGCGGGCCGGTGCAGATGGCCGGCCTCGTGCTGCCGGCCGGGCTGCTGCTGCTCGGCCTCCAGGCCCTGATCGTGTGGACGCTGTACCAGCCGTCGCCGGGCGGCCCGGTCACCTGCGCGGGATGAGGCAGGGGGTCGGCAGCAGTGACGCTTCTTGCCGAACCCCCGGGCGGCCGGGTACCAGTTCCACGAATGTGACACTCCCGGTAGGAAGTGTCACATTCGTGGAACTGGTACCCCCCGGGGCCCTGCCCTGACGGAGCGACGACGGTCAGATCGTCGACGTGTCGATGACGAAGCGGTAGCGGACGTCGCTGGCGAGGACCCGCTCGTACGCGTCGTTGATCTCGGTGGCGCTGATCAGCTCGATCTCGGCGCCGAGGCCGTGCTCCGCGCAGAAGTCCAGCATCTCCTGGGTCTCCTGGATGCCGCCGATGCCGGAGCCGGCGAGGGTCTTGCGGCCGCCGATCACCGAGAACAGGTTGAGGCTGACGGGCTCCTCGGGCGCGCCGACGTTCACGAACGCGCCGTCCGTCTTCAGCAGGGACAGGTAGGCGTCCAGGTTCAGCGGGGCCGAGACCGTGGAGAGGATGAGGTCGAAGGTGCCCTTCAGCTCCGTGAACGTGTTCTCGTCGCTGGTGGCGTAGTAGTGGGCGGCGCCCAGCTTCAGGCCGTCGTCCTTCTTGCGCAGCGACTGGGACAGGACGGTCACCTCGGCGCCGAGCGCGTGCGCGATCTTGACGCCCATGTGGCCGAGGCCGCCCATGCCGAGGACGGCGACCTTCTTGCCGGGGCCGGCGTTCCAGTGCTTCAGCGGGGAGTACGTGGTGATGCCGGCGCAGAGCAGCGGCGCGGCGACGTCGAGCGAGAGGCCGTCGGGGATGCGGACGACGTAGTTCTCGTCCACGACGATCTTCTGCGCGTAGCCGCCGTAGGTGGGCTCGCCGTCCTTGCCGACGGCGTTGTACGTGCCGACGCTGCCGCCGGTGCAGTACTGCTCCAGACCGGCCTCGCAGTTGTCGCACTCACGGCAGGAGTCGACGAGGCAGCCGACGCCGACGCGGTCGCCGACGGCGTACTTGGTGACGCCGGGGCCGACCTCGGAGACGACGCCCGCGATCTCGTGGCCCGGGACCATCGGGAAGATCGCCTCGCCCCAGCCCTCACGGGCCTGGTGGATGTCGGAGTGGCAGATGCCGGCGAACTCGATGTCGATCAGGACGTCGAACTCACGGACCGGTCGGCGCTCGATCGTCGTGCGCTCCAGCGGGGCCTTGGCGGCGGGTGCGGCGTACGCGGCAACGGTGGTCATGCCGGGGGTCTCCTAGCGGGGGGTTCGGTAGTCCCGGCCTGCCTTCGGGCCGGGTGCTGAGGTCCAGCCTGCCTCATCCCGCGGGAATCACCCAGGTCACGCCCCTGCGTACGTCCGCTGTGCCTACCACTGGCGGGGTCAGGCTGCTGGGCGTACGACCGGGAATACTGGACGGCATGGACGTACACCCCGAACCCGCCGGCGCCTCCCTGGACCGGCGCGCCGAACTCAGCGAGTTCCTGCGCACCCGGCGGGCCCGGCTGAAGCCGGAGGACGTGGGGCTGCCGGACTTCGGGCGGCACCGCAGGGTGCCGGGGCTGCGGCGCGAGGAACTGGCGCAGTTGGCCGGGGTGTCGGTGGCGTACTACACGCGCCTGGAGCAGGGCAACGGGCGGAACGTGTCGGCGGAGGTGCTGGACTCGATCGCGCGGGCGCTGCGGCTGACGGACGCGGAGCACGCGCACCTCACCCATCTGGCGAAACCGAAGCACAAGAAGAAGCAGACGGCACGGCCCCAGCAGGCGCGGGCCTCGCTGCAGCAGCTCCTGACCTCGATGGACTCGGTGCCCGCGTACATCGTGGGGCGGCGCACGGAGATCCTGGCGTGGAACCGGATGGCGGCGGCCGTCTTCGGGGACTGGGCGGAACTGCCGGTGGCGGAGCGCAACTGGGCCCGGCTGGTCTTCCTGCGCCCCGACTACCACGACCTGTTCGTGGACTGGGAGCAGAAGGCGATCGACATCGTCTGCGTCCTGCGGATGGACGCGGGCTGCTACCCGGACGACCCCCGGCTCTCGGCGCTGGTGGGCGAACTGTCGGTGAAGAGCGAGGACTTCCGACGCCTGTGGGCCACCCACGACGTCAAGGAGAAGAGCCACGGCCTGAAGCTCCTACGGCATCCCCTGGTCGGCGAACTCTCCCTGAACTTCGAGGGCTTCAGACTCACGGGCGACGCCGAACAGACAATGGTCACCTACCACGCGGAACCGGCCTCCCCCTCGGCAGAGGCCCTACGCCTCCTCGCAAGCTGGGGCGCGGACGCAACCCGAGCGGGAACAGAGTCCCAGACACCGTCCGCCTGACAGCACCGTTGGCTGGTGCGGCCTCGCCGAGGGCTGCTGTTCCGGGGCCCGCCCGGTCCCTCTTCATGCGCAAACCCCCCGGAACACGTTGAAGTGCGCCGGGGGGTGATCAACGTCCGGATGACCACGCCCGGACGGCGATGAACGCGTCAGGACGACGTCGCGTTCTCCTTCACCGTGATCTTCCCCTTGCGGATCGTCGCCACCCGCGGAGCCTTCTTCGCGATCGACGAGTCGTGGGTGACCATGATGAAGGTCAGCCCGTGCTCCTTCCACATGGTGTGCAGCACGTCCATGATCTCGTCGCGCATGCTCTCGTCGAGGTTGCCGGTGGGCTCGTCGGCGAGGAGTACCTTCGGCTGCTTCACCAGCGCGCGGGCGATCGCGACGCGCTGCTGCTGACCGCCGGACATCTCGGACGGCAGATGCCGGAGCCGCTCGCCGAGCCCCACCGACTGCAGTGCCTCGGCGGCCCGTTCGCGGCGCTCCTTGGCCTTCACGCCGAGCGGGACGAGGGCGGTCTCGACGTTCTCCTGCGCGTTGAGCGTCGGGATGAGGTTGAAGGACTGGAAGACGAAGCCGATGTTCTCGCTGCGCACCTTCGTCAGCCTGGCCTCGGAGAGCTTGGCCAGGTCGACGCCGTCGAGGACGATCTCGCCCTCGGACGGCCGGTCGAGCGCGCCGATCATCTGCAGCAGCGTGGACTTGCCGCCGCCGGTGGGGCCCTGGATGACGAGCCGGTCGCCGTCCGGGATGGTCAGGTCGACGCCGGCCAGGGCGTGGACCGTCTCCTTGCCCCGGGTGTAGCGCTTGGTGACGCCTCTGAGTTCGTACATGGAGACCACAACTCCTGGAGTTCGTAGGTGGGTTGGCGGCGTCGGCTACTCGACGCGGCGCAGCGCGTCCGCCGGGCGCAGTCGCGACGCCCGCCAGCCGCCGAACGCCCCCGCGATCAGACCGCCGGCCACGGCGAGGCCCACCGCGACGGCCACCGTCGTGACGCTCACCGGCGCCGTCAGCGCGACGTCGAGGGTCTTGGCCGCCGCCCGGCGACCGCCACCGCCGAAGCCGCCGCCACCACCGCCACCGAAGCCGTTGCCGCCGCCCCCGCCGCCCAACTGGGCCTGCAACGTGGGGCTGATCGCGGTCACGGCGTACGCGCCCGCCAGGCCCAGCGCGATGCCCAGGGCGCCGCCCAGCAGGCCGTTGACCATGGCCTCGCCGACGACCTGCCGGGTGACGCGGCCGGACTTCCAGCCCAGCGCCTTCAGCGTGCCGAACTCCCGCACACGCCGGGAGACCGCCGAGGAGGTGAGCAGACCGGCGACCAGGAACGCGGCGATCAGGACCGCGATGGACAGCCACTTGCCGACGTTGGTGGCGAGGGAAGAGGCCGTGGAGAGGGAGCCGGAGACGGTGTCGGCGAGGTCGGCGGAGGTCGTCACCGTCGTACCCGAGACGTTCTTCTGGATGGTCGACTTGACGCTGTCGATCTTCTGGGAGTCGGTCGCCTTGACGTAGATCGTGGTGACCTTGGCCTTCGAGCCGCTGAGGGTCTGGGCCTGGGCCAGCGGGATGTAGACGTTGGCGGCGGCGTCGCCGCTGTCGGCCGTGGCGATGCCGATCACCGCGAACTTGACGCTGCTGATGGTGAGCGTGGAACCGACCTTGAGCGACTTCTCCTTGGCGTACGCCGAGTCGAGGACGGCGACCTTGCCGCTGGTCTCCGAGGTCTTGAAGGTACGGCCGCCGGTGATCGTCGAAGAGGTCAGCGGGCCGAGCTCGGGCTTGGTGACGTCGGTGCCGTAGACGGAGTAGCTGTTGACATCGAAGTCGGCGCCGCCGCCCCGCACTTCACCCTGCGGCTGACCGCTCCCCTGGCCGCCACCGTAGCCGCCCTGACCGCCGCCACCGCTACCGGTGCCTCTACCGCTGTCGTTCTGCTGGAACTGGCCGCGGGTGAACTGGCCGTCGACCTTGAGCACTTGCAGGCTCAGCCCGCCGGCCGCGTCGGCGACCCCGCTCTGCCGGCCGACCTTGGTGACGGTCGCGGTCGACAGGGTCTGGAAGCCCCGCACCATGACGCGGTCGGTGCTCTGCTGCGCGCCGGAGCCGTCGTCCTGCGCGTCGAACTGGAAGCGCGGGCGGTCCGAGGCGTTCGCGGTGGGCTTCGCGGCCTTGGTGACCGTCATGTCCGTACCCAGGCCGTACAGGGACTGCAGGACCTTGTCCTGGGCCTTCCCCATGCCGGACGACACGGAGCTGACCACGATGACCAGCGCGATGCCCAGCGCCAGGCCGGAGGCGACGACGAGGGCCGCTTTTCTGCGGCGGCGCAGTTCGCGCCTCAGGTAGGTGAAGAACATGGCCGCACGGTAGGTACCCCGCGTGATGAAGCCATAAGGCCGACATAAGAGAAGGATGAGAAGGCTTTGATCGGCCCCGGAAACACCGATGCCGCCCCTGAGGGCGGCACCGGAAAGCTGTGAGCGGACTGTCGGTCGGGCCGGTCAGGCGGCCGAACCCGCCTTCCACTGCGCCCAGTCCATGTTCCAGCCGTTGAGGCCGTTGTCCGGGGCCACGGTCTTGTCGCCGGTGTTCTGGACCACCACGACGTCACCGACGATCGAGTTGGTGAAGAACCAGTAGCCCGCCGTGCCCGTGTCGTTGGCGCCCTTGGTGTCGGACAGGCCCACGCAGCCGTGGCTGGTGTTCACCGAGCCGAAGACGGACTTCGCGCCCCAGTAGTTGCCGTGCACGAAGGTGCCGGAGTTGGTGAGGCGGATGGCGTGCGGCACGTCCTTGATGTCGTACTCGCCCTTGCCGTCGTCGTCGGTGAAGCCCACGGTCGCGCCGTTCATGCGCGTCTCCTTGAACTTCTCCGACATGACCATCTGGCCCTCGTACGTCTTGTTTTCGGGCGAGCCGGCGGAGATCGGGATGGTCTTGATGACCGCGCCGTTGTGCGTGATCTTCATCTGCTTGGTCTTCGCGTCGACGTAACTCACCTGGTTACGGCCGATCTTGAAGGTGACCGTCTTCTGCTGGACACCGAAGACACCACTGGCGCCCTCCACACCGTCGAGCGCGAGCTTGACCGTGACGGTGGAGTTCTCCTTCCAGTAGTCCTCGGGCCGGCAGTCCATGCGCTGGGTGGAGAACCAGTGGCAGACGACCTCCTGGCCACTGGTGGAGGTGACCGTGACGCCCTTCTGGACGGCCGCCTTGTTGGTGATCTCCTTGTTGAAGTTGATCGACACCGGCATGCCCACGCCGACGGTCGAGCCGTCCTCGGGGGTGAAGTTGCCTATGAAGCTGTTGTCCGGGGAGACCGTGGTGAAGGAGGCGTTCTCGTGGGCCTCGAGGCCCGCCGAGTCCTTCGCGGTCGCCGCCAGCTTGTAGGTGGTGGAGCGCTCCAGCTGGCCGGTCGGCTTCCAGCTCGTCTTGTCGGCGGAGAGCGCGCCCTCGACCGCCGCCCCCGCGGAGGTGGTCATCGTCACGGCGGTGAGCGTGCCCTTGCTCACCGTGACGGCCGCCGAGTTGTTGATGGAGGCGTTGTCCGAACCGTCCGCCGGCGTGATCTTGATCTGGGCCTCGGAGGACTTCTTGGCCGCCGCCTCGTCGGCCTTCGCCTGCGAGGAGCCGCCTCCGCCGCCGGAGGCGCTGCCGTCGCCGCCGGAACACGCAGAGAGCACCAGAACACCGCCGAGCAGTGCGGACGCCGCCATGAGACCCCGACGCCGCCTACTGTCCGTCATCACACGCTTCTCCATCGTTGCCGATTACAAAAACCCGCGAGAGTCCCCGTCTGGACACTTCAACGCTACGGCCGGTTCGTCCCGTTCCACTTTTCCGAAGATGTGGGGCACGCCACGTTCGCAACGCGGGTGACGCGGGATGCGGTTGCCGGTTCGTGCGTCTCCTGAGACGAAGGAACCCCGGTCGGCGGTTGCCGTCCGGGGTCACGGTTTCCCCAAGACGCTCAGCCGATGCGGACTTCCTCGCCGTCGGACTCGTCGCCCGACTCGGAATCCGACTCCTCGTCGGACTCGTCGCCCTCGGACGTCTCATCCTCGTACTCATCATCCTCGTCGAGGTCCCACTCCGGCGAATCCGGGTCGTAGTCGATCCGCTCGCTGGACCAGGAGGCCTGCTGGAGTTCCACCCCGGGCACCTGACTGACCAGGTCGAACGGGTCGACGAGGTAGGCGAGGGCCTCCGCGGTGTCTTCCGTCACAGCGGACTCGGCGTGCGCGCGCTCGTCGTCCGGCAGCTCCGCGTCGCCGGCCAGCCGCCGCAGGGCAGACTTCGTCACGGCGTCCTCCTCGTGAATCTCGAGGACGAGTTCCACCCGAAGCCGTACAAATCGTGATGTCTCTTCAGAGTTCATGGCCGGAGCGTACGGCTCACAGCTCCCGCAACTTTCCCACGACCCGCGCCTTTCATTAGCATCGGACCACACGGCCAATTCGCCAGCGTCACAAGGGGATCGATATTCCGTGTCATCCGCTCGCCGTCCGTTGCTGACCGCCACCGCCGCGGGGACCCTGCTGGGCGCCCTGTGGTTCGTCCCGTCCGCCAACGCGTCCCAGGACGCCCCGGTCAGAACGGAGACGACGAGGCAGGTCGCGACCCAGGCACGGGCCGCGTCGACGACGACGTCCGACACATCACCCCAGTCCACGGCAGAGGCCACGGCCGGGACGACGGCCCGGACCACCGCCAACGACGGCACCCTGCTCGCCGACACCGGAAGCTTCGACACGACCCCGTACATCGTCGGCGGGACCACGCTTCTCGCCCTGGGCGCAGGCTTCGTGGTGTATTCGGTTCGTCGGGAACGTCTGGATTTTTAAATGAACTTGACTGTTCTTTGACACTTTCTTCATGGTTCGGTCATGAACAGAACATCGGGGGCGCGGCTGTGCGCCACGGCCGCAATAGCCGCACTCTCGCTCTCCCTCCTCACCGCCTGCTCGGAGGAGGGATCGAAGGACTCCGCGGACTCCAAGACGTCCGCGTCCGCATCCGCTTCGGCCCCGGCGGCCGCGTCCGACGCGAAGGCGCTCACCACCGCCGAGCTGCAGAAGCTGCTGCTCGCGCAGGGCGATCTCAAGGGTTACAAGGTCGAGGCGGACGAGTCCGACAAGACCACCAAGTCCGCGGTGAAGGTCGACAAGGCGGCGTGCGCCCCGCTCGCCTGGGCCACGAACGGGCTCCCGCCGGGTGACACGGAGGCGAACGCCACCAACAGCCTCGCCGAGGACAAGGGAACGGCCGCCACCGCGCAGCCCGAGGACCTCGAGGACGCCTTCAACCTCACCATGACGTTCGTCGGCCTGTCCTCCTACGAGGCCGACGGCGCCGAGAAGACCATCAAGGCGCTGTCCGACGGAGTGACGGGCTGCGCCGGCGGGTACGGCTTCACGACCGAGGGTGAAACCTCGAAGGTCACCAAGGTCGCCGCGGAGAAGGGCTCCGGGAAGGGCGACGAGGCGGTGGCGTTCGCCCAGGACATCGTGGTGGAAGGCCAGACGATCACCGCCCACACCGAGGTGATCCGCAAGGGCAGCACCCTCGCCACGCTCTTCACGATGAACATCACCGCGCTCACGAAGGGCGGCGACATGGGCGCCATCCCCGTGGCCGTGGCCGACGCTCAGATCGCCAAGCTCAAGTAACTCCGGTCAACTCCCGCACCGCGTAAGGGCCCTGCCGTCACATCCGGACGGCCGGGCCCAACTGCCTTACCGCAGCGGCCCGATGACCGTCTCCACGGCAGCCACGACCCCTCCGTCGCGTACGAACGCGTCCGCCGCCGCGAGGTCGGGTGCGAGGAACCGGTCCGGGCCGGGGCCCTGGACGCCCGCCTTGCGTACGGCGTCGATGACCGCGCGGGTCGCGGGCGCCGGGGTCAGCCCCTCGCGCAGCTCCACGCCCCGCGTGGCGGCGTACAGCTCGACGGCGATGACGCGCGTGAGGTTGTCGATGGCGGTGCGCAGCTTGCGGGCGGCGGACCAGCCCATCGACACGTGGTCCTCCTGCATCGCGGAGGACGGGATCGAGTCGGCGGACGCCGGTACGGCCAGCCGCTTCAACTCGCTGACCAGCGCGGCCTGCGTGTACTGGGCGATCATCAGCCCGGAGTCGACGCCCGCGTCGTCCGCGAGGAACGGCGGCAGGCCGTGGCTGCGGTTCTTGTCCAGCAGCCGGTCCGTGCGCCGCTCGGCGATGGAGGCGAGGTCGGCGACGGCGATGGCGAGGAAGTCCAGGACGTAGGCGACCGGCGCGCCGTGGAAGTTGCCGTTGGACTCGACCCGACCGTCCGGCAGCACCACGGGGTTGTCGACGGCCGACGCCAACTCCCGTTCCGCGACGAGCCGGGCGTGGGCCATGGTGTCGCGTCCGGCGCCGGCGACCTGCGGGGCGCAGCGCACCGAGTAGGCGTCCTGGACGCGGGGCGCGTCGTCCTGGTGGTGCCCGGTCAGCTCCGAACCCGCGAGCACCGCAAGCATGTTGGCGGCGCTGGCCCCCTGCCCCGGGTGCGGGCGGATGGCGTGCAGCTCGGGTGCGAGCACCTTGTCGGTGCCGAGCAGGGCCTCCAGCGACAGCGCGGCCGTGACGTCGGCGGACTTGTAGAGCATGTCCAGGTCGGCGAGGGCCATGACCAGCATGCCGAGCATGCCGTCGGTGCCGTTGAGGAGCGCCAGCCCCTCCTTCTCGCGCAGCTCGACGGGGACGATGCCGGCCTCGGCGAGCAACTCGCCCGCGGGCCGTACGACCCCGTCCGGGCCCTCGGCGTCGCCCTCGCCCATGAGCGTGAGGGCGCAGTGCGAGAGCGGGGCCAGGTCGCCGGAGCAGCCGAGGGAGCCGTACTCGTGGACGACCGGGGTGATGCCGGCGTTCAGGATGTCGGCCATGGTCTGCGCGACCTCGGGCCGCACGCCCGTGTGCCCGGAGCAGACGGTCTTCAGCCGCAGGAACATCAGCGCCCGGACGACCTCCCGCTCCACCCGCGGGCCCATGCCGGCGGCGTGCGAGCGGACGATGTTGCGCTGCAGTTGGGCGCGCAGTTCCGGGCTGATGTGCCGGGAGGCGAGGGCCCCGAACCCGGTGGAGACGCCGTAGACCGGCTCGGGCTTGGCCGCCAGCGCGTCCACGATCCCGCGGGCCGCGGCGAGGGCCGCCACCGCCTCCGCGGAGAGCTCGATGCGGGCGCCGTCGCGCGCCACGGCGAGTACGTCGGACGCGGTCACGCCGGACGTCCCCACCACCACAGTGTGCATATCCATATTCAGGAGCGTACGCAGTGAAGACGAAGATGTCACCAGTGGGAGCGGGGTTCACCCCTTACCGAATACGTCACACTCACCGGCACGGCCACAGCCCCGTCCTCAGGGCCGCCCCCTGAACCTCCGCCGCTCGGCGGCCCCCTCGCGCGACGGCTCGTCGGCGAGGCGTACGACGGGGTCGTCGGGGCCCTCGCGGCCTGCGACCACCGGGCGGGCGGCCCGTACGGCCTTGGCACGGTACTGGGCGGCGTCGGCGAGCCGGAAGAGCCTGCGGGCGGAGCACACCGGCCCGATGGGGTCCTCGGTGGACGCGACCCCGCAGGCCACGCCCTCGCCGAGTTCCAGCTCCCCGGCCCGGCGGCACAGCTCGCCGGCGACCTCGACGACGTCGTCGGCGGGCTGCCCGACGGCCAGCAGGCAGAACTCGTCCCCGCCGAGCCGGGCGGCCAGCGCGCCGGGCAGCATGGCCCCGCACAGCGACAGCACCGACCCGAACCGCTCCAGCAGCCGGTCGCCGACGGCGTGCCCGTGGGTGTCGTTGACCCGCTTCAGCCCGTTGAGGTCACACACCGCGAGGCTGACGACGACCCCCTCCGCACGATGCAGCTCGACCGCCTCCTCCAGCCGTACGTCGACGGCGCGGCGGTTGGCCAGGCCGGTGAGGGCGTCGGTGAAGGCGAGCCGGCGGGCCTCCTCCAGCCGCTCGGTCTGGGCGAGCCCGGCGGCGACGACGGCGGCGAGGACGGTCGCGAAGTCGGCGTCGGCACGGTCGAAGACGGGGGTGCCGGTGGGGCGGGCGACATACAGCTCGCCCCAGGCCCGGCCGTGCAGCACGATCGGCGCGACCACGCAGGAGCCGCGGCCCCGGCGGCGCAGGGCGGCGACGCGCTGATGGCAGTAGCCGGGGCGTCCGGCGGCGAGCCCCTGAGCCGTCTCGACCCAGGCGTTGGGCTCGCCGCCGGACGCCCAGCGCTCGTGCAGGAACTCGGTGATCTCGGGGAACTGGTGGACCGGGTAGGCCTCGTCGTCCGGGAACTCGTCCTCGTCGGCGGCCCGGTCGCCCACGTTGGCCAGGACGCGCAGCCGTCCGAGGTCGCGCTCCCACACCGAGAGCGCGGCGAACCCGCCGGACAGCGCCCGGCAGGCCCCGAGGGCGGCCGCGCGCCACGACTCGCGGGGGGTGTGCGCCGCCGCCATCCCCTGCGCGAGCTCCACCACGGCCACCAGGCGTCTGTCGTCACCCATCTCCCCAGGCTAGGGACATTTAGGTGAAAACGAGACATGAAGGACCACTTAGAGTGACGACGCCCGTCAGGAGCCCGTGTGGCAACCCGTGCGACAGCCCGCGTGACAGCCCGCTCGGGGGCTCACTCGCCCGGCCACTGCGGCTTCCGCTTCTCGTTGAACGCCGCCACCCCCTCCGCCCGGTCCCCCGAGAACGCCACCGACCGCCACGCCGCGTCCTCCACCTCCAGACCGGCCCGCAGATCCAGCCCGTGCCCGAGCCGCAGCGCCCGCTTCGCCGCCCGCAGACCCACCGGCGAGTTGCCGGCGATCCGCGCGGCGAGCGCCAGCGCCTCGTCCCGGTCCCGCCCCGCCTCGACCAGCACGTCCACCAAGCCCAGCTCGCGCGCCTCGGCCGCCTCCACCCGGCGGGCCGTGAAGATCAGCTCGGCCGCCCGGGCCGCCCCCACCCGGCGCGGCAGCAACTGCGTCCCGCCGCCCCCGGGGATCACGCCCACCGACACCTCGGGCAGCCCCACCACGGCCGTCCCGTCGGCCACGATCACGTCGCAGGCCAGCGCCAGTTCGAAGCCGCCGCCCAGCGCGAAGCCGTGCACCGCGGCGACCGTGGGCACCGGCAGCTCCAGCACCCCGGTGTACGCCCCACGCGCGACGGGCCGCTGCCGGACCAGCTCGGCGTCACTGAAGGAGTTCCGCTCCTTGAGGTCGGCGCCGACGCAGAACGCCCGCTCGTGCGTCGAGGTCAGCACGACCACCCGGACGTCCCGGTCCTCGCCCAGCGCCGCGCACGCCCCGGCGATCGACCGGGCCATGTCGGTGGAGACGGCGTTCATGGCCTTCGGCCGGTCGAGGGCCAGCTCCGCGACATGCCCGCCGTCCCCGTGCCGCCGCACCAGCACGAACTCCCCGAACCGCTCCTCGCCCATGACACCCTCCAGTTAACGCGGGTTAACATCTCTCGCTCGCCCGATCATCGCAGCCGGGGCCCCCGGGCGAAAGAGCGGCCCCACCCGGTCCCCGCCCCGGTCCGCGTCCCTCTATGCAGCCCCGCCCACCCGTACGAGTGACATGCCGCCCAACTCCCTCCGCACCGCCCACGGGAGCGCATAACGTGCGTCCGCCCCGGCGCATCGGGGGCGCGACCGCATCGGGGAGGGGACGCGATGACGAGCACGCGGACCGGGCAGTACGAGACGACGACCCGTCACGACGAAACGGCGTACGCGGAGTCGGAGCCGGGGTCGGACCAGTTGTGGGCCCCGCGCGCCCGCGGCCGGCACCGCCGGCCCCGCCCCCGCAAGGTGCTGTTCGCCGCGGGCGGCCTCGCGCTGGCCGCCGGGGTGCTGAGCCTCGTCCGGCTCTCCCCCGACTCCGGCGGCGGTGTCGGTGTCGGCGGCCTCGGCGCGGCGGAGGCCGAACCCCAGCCCGACCCGGTCGCGGGCGCGGAGAACGGCACCGGCACCGGTACAGGCACCGGCACCGGCACCGGCACCGGTACAGGCACCGGCACCGGCACCGGCACCGGCACCGGCACCGACCGCTCGGCCAACGCGGCGGCCACCGTCGTTCCCACCCCGACCGCGCCCAGCGCCATGGGCGGCGCGAGCGCGCGTCCGACGCCCGAGGTCAGCCTCGTCCCCGGCACCCCGGGCTCGCCCACGTCCGTCGCCCTCACCCCGGGCGCCACCTACACCCCGGCCGCACCCCAGGCCCCGGCGCCCGCGCCCACGAGGCCCACCGCCCCGCAGCCCTCCTCGACACCGACACAGCCCCCGGCACCCGTCCCGCCGACGACGGCACCCGCGCCCCAGCCGGAACAGCCCGGCCGTCCGCCGCGTCAGCCGGGCGTCTGCGTCCCCGTCATCGGCCTCTGCGTGGACCCCCTGGGCGCACCCGTACCCGTACCGAAGCACTAGAACGCCAGGCGGTTCAGTCCTCGACGACGCCGTGCCGCCTGGTCAGCAGCCAGGGTTCGACCACGCCGAGGCCGCGCACCGGGCGCTGCCACATCGGCTGGAGCGCGAAGCGGTACGTCGGCGGGTCCTCGCCCTCCTTCTCGGCGGCGGCCGCCGCCTCCACGGCGTCCGCCTCCGAGGCCGGGGCGTCGCCGGTACGGATCAGCTCCTCGGCGAAGGCGCTGTCGACGAGGACGGCGTCCCGTGGCGCTATCGACGTCAGCCGCGAGGCCAGGTTGACCGTCGTGCCGAACACATCGCCCATCCGGGTCGTGACCGTGCCGAACGCCATGCCGACGCGCAGCTCGGGCATCGTCTCGTCGTTGCTCATCGTCTCGACCAGCAGCAGCGCGATGTCGGCGGCGGTGCCCGCGTCGTCGGCGGCGTACAGCACCTCGTCGCCGAGGGTCTTGATCAGGCGTCCGCCGCGGGCGGCGACCAGGTCGGCGCAGGTGGTCTCGAAGGCCTCGACCAGCTCGCCGAGCTCCTCCTCCTCCATCCGGCGGGTCAGCCGGGTGAAGCCGACGAGGTCGGCGAAGCAGACGGCGAGCCGCCGGTCGATCATCTCCTCGTCGTCCGCGGCCTGCACGACCCGGCCGGCCGACGCGGAGAGCTGCCGGCGCCAGACGTAGACGAGGAACTCCTCCAGCTCGGGCAGCAGCAGCTCGACGATGGGATAGGTGACCTCGGTACGGGTCATCCCGGGCTCGGGCGGCTCGGTCAGGCCCTCCAGGAAGGAGTCGATCTGCCATTCGGCCAGCCGGGCGGTGGTCTGCCCGGTGGACCGCGCCACCTGCACGGCCATCGCCTCGCTCAGCAGGCCCGACTCGACGAGACCGGCCAGTCGCCGCAGGGCGAGGACGTCGGCCTCGGTGAGCGCCTTGGCCTGCCCGATGTCGGCGAAGCCCATGGCCCGCCAGAAACGCGACGCCAGCTCCATGGAGACACCGGCGCTGCGGGCGGCCTGAAAGGGGGTGTAGCGCCGCTCGGCGCCGAGGATGAGCTGTTCGAGGCGCAGTGCGAGCGGATGCGGATCCTCACCGGGGTCGCCCGGCTCGCCGGGTTCAGCGGCCGGCAGGTTCACCCGGCCGTCCGCGCCCGCGCCGGAGCCCGTGTCGTCGACGGTCACGCCTGCTGCCCTTCCGATCTTCCGCGGTCAGGTATCGACCGGTCCTCAACTCTACGGCAGGTGTGCCCCAGCTCACTCCGTTCGGTCCGGGTCCCTCACGCCGGTCGCAGGTGGACGATGTCGCCCGCTCCCACCGGCTCCTGCACCCCTTCCTCCGTGGCGATCACGAGCCGTCCGTCGCCGTCCACGGCGACGGCCTCGCCGACCAGGGACCGGTCCCCCGGCAGCTCGGCCCGTACCGTTCGTCCCAGGGTCGCGCACCCGGCCGCGTACGTCTCCTGGAGACCGCTCGCCGCCGGGTCGCCGCCGGCCGCCCGCCAGCGTCCGTACTCCTCCTCCAGCGACCGCAGGACGGCCCTCAGCAGCGGGTCCCGGTCGGTGTTCGCCGCGCCGGCGAGGGCCAGCGAGCCCGCCTGGGGCACGGGGAGTTCGTCCGCGCGCAGGGTGACGTTGATGCCGACGCCGACGACCACCGAGTCCTCGCCGGCCCGCTCCGCGAGGATGCCGCCGGCCTTGCGTTCCTCGTCCCCGACGGTCACCAGAAGGTCGTTGGGCCACTTGAGTGCCGTGTCGACGCCCGCCGCCCGTGCCAGCCCGGTCGCCACGGCGACCCCGGTGAGCAGCGGCAGCCAGCCCCAGCGGGACACCGGCACCTCGTCCGGGGTCAGCAGGACCGAGAAGAACAGCCCGGACCGCGGGGGCGCCGACCAGCGGCGGTCGAGCCGGCCCCGGCCCGCCGTCTGCTCCTCGGCGACGAGGACCGCGCCCTCGGCCGCCTGGCCCGCGCTCGCCGCCGCCACCAGGTCGGCGTTGGTGGAGCCGGTGCGCTGCACCACCTCCACCCCCGACCACAGCCCGCCTCGCCGCACCAGCGCCCGGCGCAGCGCCGTGGCGTCGAGGGGCGGACGGTCCAGATCGGACCAGCGGCCGCTGCCTGCGTCTGCTGCATCTCGCGGTGTCATGCAAGCCACCCTAGGTGTGTTGAATGCCGCACTGCCGATCGCCAGGGCCAGCACTACGCTACGGATGAGTAATCGTCCCCCCTTTTGAGCAGGCAGGGAGCCGCATCCCGATGTCCGAGCCGGAAGAGCGTCCCGAGATCCCAGCGATCCCAGGGATCGACATCCACACGACCGCGGGCAAGCTCGCGGATCTCCAGCGCCGCATCCAGGAAGCGACACACGCCGGTTCGGCCCGCGCCGTCGAGAAGCAGCACGCCAAGGGCAAGTTGACGGCCCGTGAGCGGATCGACCTGCTGCTGGACGAGGACTCCTTCGTCGAGTTCGACGAGTTCGCCCGGCACCGCTCGACGGACTTCGGCCTGGAGAAGAACCGTCCGTACGGGGACGGCGTCGTCTCCGGCTACGGCACGGTCGACGGCCGTCCGGTCGCCGTGTTCTCCCAGGACTTCACGGTCTTCGGCGGCGCGCTCGGCGAGGTCTACGGCCAGAAGATCGTCAAGGTCATGGACTTCGCGCTGAAGACCGGCTGCCCGGTCATCGGCATCAACGACTCCGGCGGCGCCCGTATCCAGGAGGGCGTGGCCTCGCTGGGCGCGTACGGCGAGATCTTCCGCCGCAACACGCACGCGAGCGGCGTGATTCCGCAGATCTCACTGGTCGTCGGCCCGTGCGCGGGCGGCGCGGTCTACTCCCCCGCGATCACCGACTTCACGGTGATGGTCGACCAGACGTCGCACATGTTCATCACCGGCCCGGACGTCATCAAGACGGTCACCGGTGAGGACGTCGGCTTCGAGGAGCTGGGCGGCGCGCGCACGCACAACGCCGTCTCGGGCGTCGCGCACCACATGGCCGGCGACGAGAAGGACGCCGTCGAGTACGTCAAGCAACTGCTGTCGTACCTGCCGTCCAACAACCTCAGCGAGCCCCCGGTGTTCCCGGAGGAGGCGGACCTGTCCGTCACCGACGAGGACCTGGAGCTGGACCGCATCGTCCCGGACAGCGCGAACCAGCCGTACGACATGCACACGGTGATCGAACACGTCCTGGACGACGCCGAGTTCTTCGAGACGCAGTCCCTGTTCGCGCCGAACATCCTCACCGGCTTCGGCCGGGTCGAGGGCCGCCCGGTCGGCGTCGTCGCCAACCAGCCGATGCAGTTCGCCGGCTGCCTCGACATCACGGCCTCCGAGAAGGCGGCCCGCTTCGTCCGCACCTGCGACGCCTTCAACGTCCCGGTCATCACCTTCGTGGACGTCCCCGGCTTCCTCCCCGGCGTCGACCAGGAGCACGACGGCATCATCCGCCGCGGCGCCAAGCTGATCTACGCCTACGCGGAGGCGACGGTCCCGCTCATCACGGTGATCACCCGCAAGGCCTTCGGCGGCGCCTACGACGTCATGGGCTCCAAGCACCTGGGCGCCGACATCAACCTGGCCTGGCCGACCGCCCAGATCGCCGTCATGGGGGCCCAGGGCGCGGTCAACATCCTGCACCGCCGCACCATCGCGGAGGCGGAGGCGAACGGCGAGGACCTGGAAGCGGTCCGCGCCCGGCTCATCCGGGAGTACGAGGACACCCTGCTCAACCCGTACACCGCGGCCGAGCGCGGCTACATCGACGCGGTGGTCATGCCGTCCGACACGCGCCGCCACATCGTCCGCGGCCTGCGTCAACTGCGCACCAAGCGGGAATCCCTGCCCCCGAAGAAGCACGGCAACATCCCCCTGTAGAGGAGCCGCTGTGACGATCAAGGTCGTACGGGGCAACCCGACCCCCGAGGAGCTCGCCGCCGCCCTGGCAGTGGTCCGAGCCCGCGCCGCGGCGGCAACGCCCCTGCCGTCCGGCGCGGACACCCCGAGGGACGCATGGTCCGACCCGTCCCGCATAGCAACCCGACGCCTACCGCAGCCGGGCCAGGCGTCATGGACCCGCACTTACTGGCCGGGCTGAGAGGGCAACTTACGCAGGGGCGCGGGGCTGTATCGATATGCGGCTCCGCCGTGTGGGCGCGACAAGCCCCCACCGGCCCGCAGCCGACAACGAACCGACTGCGGGCCACCGACTTGAGTACGGGTACTCAGGCGCCGCCCCCGGCCAAGCCCCACGCTGGTGGCATGCTGTGGTCCGACCCTGAGAACAAGCCCCCCGAGGAACTCCGCGACATGCAGGAGACCCTACGGAGACTCGGCTTCTTCCTCGCGCTGGCCATGATCGTGGCAATGATCGTCCTGGGCCTCCGATAAGCGGCGGCAGCACTACGCTGACGGCATGCGCAGACTCGTCCTCGCCTCCCAGTCCCCCGCCCGACTGAACCTCCTCCGCCAGGCCGGCCTGACCCCCGAGGTCATCGTCAGCGGCGTCGACGAGGACGCCGTCACCGCCCCCACCCCCGCCGACCTGGCCCTCGCCCTCGCCGAGGCGAAGGCGGGCGTCGTGGCCGCGAAGCCCGAGGTCAAGGGCGCCCTGGTGATCGGCTGCGACTCGGTCCTCGACCTGGACGGCGAGGCGCTCGGCAAGCCCGCGGACGCCGCGGAGGCCACCGCGCGCTGGAAGGCGATGCGCGGCCGGGCCGGCACGCTCCAGACCGGCCACTGCGTCTACGACACCCTCAGCGGGCGCTACACCTCCGCCACCGCCTCGACCGTCGTCCGCTTCGGCGATCCGACGGACGAGGAGATCGCGGCGTACGTCGCCACGGGCGAACCCCTCTACGTCGCCGGGGCGTTCACCCTCGACGGCCGCTCGGCCCCGTTCATCGAGGGCATCGACGGCGACCACGGCAACGTCATCGGCATCAGCCTGCCCCTCGTACGCCGCCTGCTGGCCCGACTGGGCGTGGGGATCACGGAGTTGTGGGCGCCCCAGGAGGCGTAGCCGCAGGCGGCGTGACGGGCTCGGGCGCGGCCGGCGGGCCGGCGTCGCCGGCCCCCTGCCGGGCGTCGTACGTCATCAGGAGCAGCACGACGAGGGCGAGCACGGTGACCATGAACAGGAACTGCGGCACGCCCAGCAGCGCCCACGCGAAGGCGCCCAGCAGCCCGTGCACGACGGCGACGCTGATCAGCAGGACGCGGCCGAGGCCGGCCGGCGCGCGGTCGCGCACGGCGACCAGCAGGGCGACCACGCCGCACACGGCGAAGTAGAGGCCGAAGACGATCCCGCCGGCTTTCGAGGACGTCGACATGACGTCCGGGTCCAGGCCGGCCAGGGACATGTCCTGCCGGTCCACCACGATGCCCAGGAGCCAGTTCAGCGCGGCGATGCCAAGTGCCTCCACGAAGAGCACGACCGCCACGATCCATGCCACCGGTCTGCGCACCACCGGTCCCCACCCACTTTCGACCCCGACAAGTACGTTCGAGACAGCCTGAACGCTACTAACGGGTAAACCCCAGGACAAGGGTTGTGCGGGCGGCAAAGAATCGTTGGGCCATTCGTAGGGACTCGACAAAGAAACGACGTGGGCCGCAGCACGCTCTCACAGAGACCTTGACCACATGGGAGGGCTAGGGTTTGCCGGAGGAGTGCTGCGTACGGCGGTACTACAACGGATTCCGGGGTCGAGTGAGCCGGGCATCACGCTCCGTGTGGGCAAGCTCACCGTTGTGGACGGGTCGATGATCCGTGTCGGCAGTCCCTAAACTCGGCTTGTTTCAAGGAGGGAGCCTCAATCGTGCGCAAGGTGCTCATCGCCAACCGTGGCGAAATCGCAGTCCGTGTGGCCCGGGCGTGCCGGGATGCCGGCATCGCGAGCGTGGCCGTGTACGCCGACCCGGACCGGGACGCTCTGCATGTCCGCGCTGCGGATGAGGCGTTCGCCCTGGGCGGTGACACTCCTGGGACCAGCTATCTCGACATCGAGAAGGTGCTGAACGCGGCGCGGGAGTCGGAAGCCGACGCCGTCCACCCCGGGTACGGCTTCCTCTCGGAGAACGCCGAGTTCGCCCAGGCCGTCCTGGACGCGGGCCTGATCTGGATCGGCCCGCCCCCGCAGGCCATCCGCGACCTCGGTGACAAGGTCGCCGCCCGGCACATCGCCCAGCGGGCCGGCGCGCCCCTGGTCGCCGGCACGCCCGACCCGGTGTCCGGCGCCGACGAGGTCGTCGCCTTCGCCGAGGAGCACGGGCTGCCGATCGCGATCAAGGCCGCCTTCGGCGGTGGCGGTCGCGGCCTGAAGGTCGCCCGCAACCTCGAAGAGGTGCCCGAACTGTACGAGTCGGCCGTGCGCGAGGCGGTCGCCGCCTTCGGTCGCGGCGAGTGCTTCGTCGAGCGGTATCTGGACAAGCCGCGGCACGTGGAGACGCAGTGCCTGGCAGACAGCCACGGCAACGTGGTCGTCGTCTCGACCCGTGACTGCTCCCTCCAGCGCCGCCACCAGAAGCTGGTCGAGGAGGCCCCCGCGCCGTTCCTCTCGGACGCCCAGGTCGCGGAGCTGTACTCCTCGTCCAAGGCGATCCTGAAGGAGGCCGGCTACGTCGGCGCCGGGACCGTCGAGTTCCTGGTCGGCACGGACGGCACGATCTCCTTCCTGGAGGTCAACACCCGTCTCCAGGTGGAGCACCCGGTGACCGAGGAGGTCGCGGGCATCGACCTGGTGCGCGAGATGTTCCGGATCGCCGACGGCGAGGAGCTCGGCTACGGCGACCCGGAGCTGCGGGGTCACTCCTTCGAGTTCCGTATCAACGGCGAGGACCCGGGCCGTAACTTCCTCCCGGCGCCCGGCACGGTCACCGCGTTCGCCCCGCCGTCCGGCCCGGGCGTGCGGCTGGACGCGGGCGTGGAGTCCGGCTCGGTCATCGGCCCGGCGTGGGACTCCCTGCTGGCCAAGCTGATCGTCACCGGCGCCACCCGTGAGCAGGCGCTCCAGCGGGCGGCCCGCGCGCTGGCGGAGTTCCAGGTCGAGGGCATGGCGACGGCGATCCCGTTCCACCGCGCGGTGGTCACGGACCCGGCGTTCGCCCCCGAACTCACCGGTTCCGCCGACCCGTTCACGGTTCACACGCGCTGGATCGAGACCGAGTTCGTCAACGAGATCCCCGTCTTCGCGGCCCCGGCCGACGCCGAGGCCGAGGACGACACGGACCGCGAGACGATCGTCGTCGAGGTCGGCGGCAAGCGGCTGGAGGTCTCCCTCCCGGTCTCGCTCGGCATGTCCCTGGCCCGGACGGGCCTCGCGGCGGGCGCCAAGCCCAAGCGCCGCGCGGCCAAGAAGTCCGGCCCGATGGCCTCCGGCGACACCCTCGCCTCCCCGATGCAGGGCACCATCGTCAAGGTGGCCGTCGAGGAGGGCCAGGAGGTCAAGGAGGGCGACCTCATCGTCGTACTCGAAGCGATGAAGATGGAACAGCCCCTGAACGCCCACCGCTCCGGCACCGTCAAGGGCCTGGCGGCGGAGGTGGGCGCGTCCATCACGTCGGGCGCCCCGATCTGCGAGATCAAGGACTGAGGTCCCTTTCAAGCGCCGGGCGGGACATCCAGCCCGTCCGGCGTTTGAGGACGAGGCCCCTTCAGGGCCGAAGCGGGGGCCTGGGGGCGGCAGCCCCCAGTTCTGTCGCGGCAACCCCCGGTTCTGTCAGCGACGCCGCATGTCAGCCACGCGCGCGCGTTCCGCGCCGGGCGGCTGTTCGCCCAGGGCCGCGTTCGCCCGCAACGTGGCCGCGACGCCCGGCACCTGCCCCCGCCGCGGGGCCGGCAGCGGTACGTCCCGACGCTGCTGCTGGTGATGGCGCGCCGGGACCGCATCACCCCCCTGACTTCCCGACGCCCCGGCCACGGCGATCTGCACCCCCTGGTCCGCCAGGGCCTGCAGCTCGGTGGCGGCACGGTCGTCGTGCGCGGGCGGCTCGTCGGTGATCAGGCGGGTGATGAGGTCCGTCGGCACGGTCTGGAACATGGTGTCGGCGCCCAGCTTGGTGTGGTCGGCGAGGACGACGACCTCGGCGGCCGCCTGCACCAGCGCGCGGTCCACGGACGCGGACAGCATGTTGGACGTGGACAGCCCGCGCTCGGCGGTCAGTCCGCTCCCGGAGAGGAAGGCCCGCGACACCCTGAGCCCCTGGAGGGACTGCTCGGCGCCGCTGCCCACGAGGGCGTAGTTGGAACCGCGCAGGGTGCCGCCGGTCATCACGACCTCCACCCGGTTGGCATGGGCCAACGCCTGGGCGACGAGGAGCGAGTTGGTGACGACGGTCAGTCCCGGCACCCGGGCGAGCCGGCGGGCCAGCTCCTGGGTGGTGGTGCCCGCCCCGACCACGATGGCCTCGCCCTCTTCGACGAAGTTGGCGGCGAGGTCCGCGATGGCGGTCTTTTCGGCGGTCGCGAGATGGGATTTCTGCGGAAAGCCGGACTCCCGCGTAAAACCGCCCGGCAATACCGCACCGCCATGCCGGCGGTCGAGGAGTCCTTCTGCCTCCAGTGCGCGCACGTCCCGCCGTACGGTCACTTCAGAGGTCTGGACGACGCGGGCGAGTTCACGGAGCGACACGGCCCCGTTCGCTCGCACCATTTCGAGGATCAATTGACGACGTTCTGCAGCGAACACGAAACTGACAGTAACGCGGACGACCGTCTGCTTTCAGCTCTTTCCGCCGAATAGTAGAAGTTGTTCGCACAGGGGCGCGGCGAGTGGTATAGGACCCGATTCCGGCGCCGCATACCCCTCGCACGCCTGTCATCAGGCCTCCTCAGGCCTCGTCCCCCGCCTTACGCGTGTGCAGTTGTCGTGCGACCTCCGCGATCGACCCCGAAAGGGACGGATAGACGGTGAACGCGTTCGCGATCTGTTCGACCGTCAGGTTGTTGTCGACGGCGATCGAGATGGGGTGGATCAGTTCCGAGGCGCGCGGTGACACGACCACACCGCCGACGACGATCCCGGTGCCGGGCCGGCAGAGGATCTTGACGAAGCCGTCGCGGATGCCCTGCATCTTGGCGCGCGGGTTGCGCAGCAGCGGCAGCTTGACGACGCGGGCGTCGATCTTGCCGCCGTCGACGTCGGCCTGGGTGTAGCCGACGGTGGCGATCTCGGGGTCGGTGAAGACGTTGGAGGAGACCGTCTTGAGGTTGAGCGGGGCCACCGCGTCGCCGAGGAAGTGGTACATGGCGATCCGGCCCTGCATGGCGGCGACGGAGGCCAGGGCGAAGATCCCGGTCACGTCACCGGCGGCGTACACGCCCGGGGCGGTGGTCCGGCTGACCTTGTCGGTCCAGATGTGCCCGGACTCGCGGACCCTGACGCCCGCCTCCGCGAGCCCGAGCCCCTCGCTGTTGGGGATGGCGCCGACCGCCATCAGGCAGTGCGAGCCGGTGATGACCCGGCCGTCGGACAGCGTGACCTCGACCCGGTCGCCGACCCGCTTGGCGGACTCGGCGCGCGAGCGGGCCATGACGTTCATGCCGCGGCGGCGGAAGACGTCCTCGAGGACGGCGGCGGCGTCCGGGTCCTCGCCGGGCAGCACGCGGTCGCGGGACGAGACGAGGGTGACCTTGGAGCCGAGGGCCTGGTAGGCGCCGGCGAACTCCGCGCCCGTCACACCCGATCCGACCACGATGAGCTCCTCGGGGAGCTCGGCGAGGTCGTAGACCTGGGTCCAGTTCAGGATGCGCTCGCCGTCGGGCTGCGCGTCCGGCAGCTCGCGGGGGTGGGCGCCGGTGGCGAGCAGGACGGCGTCGGCGACGAGGGTCTCCTCGGTGCCGTCGACGGCGGTGACGACGACCTTGCGGGAGCCGTCCAGGGACTGCATGCCCTCCAGCCGGCCGCGCCCGCGCAGCACCCGGGCGCCGGCGCGGGTGACGGAGGCGGTGATGTCGTGCGACTGGGCGAGCGCGAGGCGCTTCACCCGCCGGTTGACCTTGCCGAGGTCCACCCCGACGACCCTGGCCGCCTGCTCCAGCGGCGGGGTGTCGTCGGCGACGATGATGCCCAGCTCCTCGTACGAAGAGTCGAAGGTGGTCATCACCTCGGCCGTGGCGATCAGGGTCTTCGACGGCACGCAGTCGGTCAGCACCGACGCCCCGCCCAGACCGTCGCAGTCCACGACGGTCACCTCCGCGCCGAGCTGCGCGGCCACCAGCGCCGCTTCATAGCCGCCGGGTCCGCCACCGATGATCACGATCCGAGTCACGTACTCCATTGTCCTGCACGGAGCACGGTGAAAGCGCCCCGGGGGCCACGAGGGCCGGCATCGTGACGAGAGTGACGCGTGCGCACGCTGCCGTACTCTCCTTGCATGTCGCTCTACGCCGCGTACGCCGGCAACCTCGACGCGCGGCTGATGACCCGCCGCGCTCCCCACTCGCCGATGCGCGCCACCGGCTGGCTGAGCGGGTGGCGGCTGACGTTCGGCGGGGAGCAGATGGGCTGGGAGGGCGCGCTGGCGACGGTCGTCGAGGACGCCGAGGACCCCGGCGCGCAGGTCTTCGTCGCGCTGTACGACATCGCCCCCATGGACGAGGAGTCCCTCGACCGCTGGGAGGGCGTGGGCCTCGGCATCTACCGGCGCGCCCGGGTGCGGGTGCAGACGCTGGAGGGCGAGGAGTCCGTCTGGATGTACGTCCTGAACGGCTACGAGGGCGGGCTGCCGTCGGCCCGGTACCTGGGCGAGATCGCCGACGCGGCGGAGTCGGCGGGCGCACCCCACGACTACGTGATGGAACTGCGCAAGCGCCCCTGCTGAGCCGCCCTCTCGGCCCTTAGGCCGTCACCCTTCGTTGGAAACGACAAGACAACGATCGCCATCCCATGGGCTCTGTCATCTACGCGCGTAGGCCCGAAGCGGCTACCCTCAACGCGTGAACGCATCTCTTCTCCCGGACGACATCCAGGGCGCCACCCCAGCAGATCCCCGGGTCACTGCCGACGCCGCGGCCTCGCGCCTGCGCGAACTGACCGGCGCCGAGACCCACGACGTCGCTCTCGTGATGGGCTCCGGCTGGGCGCCGGCCGTGGACGCCCTCGGCGCTCCCGACGCCGAGTTCCAGGTCACCGAGCTGCCCGGTTTCCCGCCGCCCGCGGTCGAGGGCCACGGCGGCAAGATCCGCTCGTACAAGATCGGCGAGAAGCGGGCGCTGGTCTTCCTGGGCCGCACCCACTACTACGAAGGCCGCGGCGTCGCCTCGGTCGCGCACGGCGTCCGTACGGCGGTGGCGGCCGGCTGCAAGACGATCGTGCTGACCAACGGCTGCGGCGGTCTGCGCGAGGGCATGCGCCCGGGCCAGCCGGTGCTGATCAGCGACCACATCAACCTCACGGCGACGTCCCCGATCGTCGGCGCGAACTTCGTCGACCTGACGGACCTGTACTCGCCGCGGCTGCGCGCCCTGTGCAAGGAGATCGACGGCACGCTGGAGGAGGGCGTCTACGCCCAGTTCCCCGGCCCGCACTACGAGACGCCGGCCGAGATCCGGATGGCCCGGGCCATCGGAGCGGACCTGGTGGGCATGTCCACGGTGCTGGAGGCCATCGCGGCGCGTGAGGCGGGGGCGGAGGTGCTGGGCATCTCGCTCGTCACCAACCTCGCCGCCGGCATGACGGGCGAACCGCTGAACCACGAGGAAGTCCTCCAGGCGGGGCGCGACAGCGCCACGCGCATGGGCTCCCTCCTGGCCCAGGTACTGGGCCGGCTGTAGGCCCCCCGCCAGGGGGCTCTGCCCCCTGGACCCCCGCTCCTCAAACTCCCCCGGAGGGGGCACCCCCAAGGGGCTGGTTTCCACAAGACGAGAGGCTGACCCGGACGTGCACGACGAACTCATCGCGCAGGCCAACGCATGGCTCGCCGAGGACCCCGACCCGCAGACCCGTGCGGAGCTGGCACAGCTCATCGAGGCCGGGGACGTCACGGAACTCGCCGACCGCTTCGCCGGCACCCTCCAGTTCGGCACCGCCGGCCTGCGCGGCGAGCTCGGCGCCGGTCCGATGCGCATGAACCGCTCGGTCGTCATCCGCGCCGCCGCCGGTCTCGCCGCGTACCTCACGAAGAACGGCGGAACCGGCGGAGTCGTCGTCATCGGCTACGACGCCCGTCACAAGTCGGCGGACTTCGCCCGGGACACCGCCGCGGTGATGACGGGCGCGGGCTTCCGGGCGGCCGTACTGCCCCGCCCGCTGCCCACCCCCGTCCTGGCGTACGCCATAAGGCACCTCGGCGCGGTCGCCGGGGTCGAGGTCACCGCCAGTCACAACCCGCCGCGCGACAACGGCTACAAGGTGTACCTGGGCGACGGTTCACAGATCGTGCCGCCCGCCGACGCCGGGATCGCGGCCGAGATCGACGCGATCGCCGCCCTGGAGGACGTACCCCGTCCGGAGTCCGGCTGGCAGACCCTCGACGACGCCGTCCTCGACTCCTACCTGGCCCGCACGGACGCCGTCCTCGCCCCGGACTCGCCCCGCACGGCCCGCACGGTCTACACGGCGCTGCACGGCGTCGGCAAGGACGTCCTGCTCGCCGCCTTCGCCCGCGCGGGCTTCCCGGAACCGGTGCTCGTCGCCGAACAGGCCGAGCCCGACCCGGACTTCCCGACCGTCGCCTTCCCCAACCCGGAAGAGCCCGGCGCGATGGACCTCGCCTTCGCGGCGGCCCGCGCGAGCGCCCCCGACCTGATCATCGCCAACGACCCGGACGCCGACCGCTGCGCCGTGGCCGTCCCGCACGACGGCGACTGGCGCATGCTGCGAGGCGACGAGGTCGGCTCCCTCCTCGCCGCACACCTCGTCCGGCGCGGCGCGCAGGGCACGTTCGCCGAGTCGATCGTCTCCTCCTCCCTCCTCGGCCGGATCGCCGAGAAGGCGGGCCTGCCCTACGAGGAGACCCTCACCGGCTTCAAGTGGATCGCCCGCGTCGACGGCCTGCGCTACGGCTACGAGGAGGCCCTCGGCTACTGCGTGGACCCCGAGGGCGTACGCGACAAGGACGGCATCACCGCCGCCCTGCTCATCACGGAGCTGGCGTCGGAGCTCAAGGAGAAGGACCGTACCCTCCTCGACCTGCTGGACGACCTCGCCGTGGAGCACGGCCTGCACGCCACCGACCAGCTCTCGGTGCGGGTGCAGGAGCTGTCGGTCATCGCCGACGCCATGCGCCGGCTGCGCGAGCGGCCCCCGACCCGGCTCGCCGGCCTGCCCGTCACCCGCGCCGAGGACCTCACGCAGGGCACCGCCGAACTCCCGCCCACCGACGGCCTGCGCTACACGCTCGACGGCGCCCGGGTCATCGTCCGCCCGAGCGGCACCGAGCCGAAGCTGAAGTGCTACCTGGAGGTCGTCGTCCCGGCGGCCACGCACGCCGCCCTCCCGGCCGCCCGCGCCAAGGCCGACGAACTCCTCACCGCGATCAAGCGGGACCTGTCGGCGGCGGCCGGCATCTGACCGCACGAGCCGACCCGGCTACGACCGCACGAGCCGTACGAGCCGACCTGCCCCGACCCACCGCCGGTCAGGGCAGGAACGGCACCCCCGCCCCGCGCACGGCCCCGACGACGCCCCCAGCGGTCACCGCGCCCCCGACACCAGCCCGATCACGATCCACCCCGGCCCCCGGCATCCGGCCCTCACCCCACAGCCAGCAGAATCCCCAGCACCACGGCCCCCGCCACCGCCGGCCCCACGATCTCCCAGGCCCACCGCACGGTCACCTCGCCCTGGGCGCTCTCCTCCTTCTCCCGCGCCTCCCACAGTTCCCGCAGCTCGTCCATCACCCGGTCGGTCTCGGCCCGCACGGGCCCGTCCGGCACGGCGGCGCCGTCCCCGCGCGACAGCCCGCCGAACCCGAGCCCGCCGCCGCCCAGGCCGCCCCGGCCGCCCGGCTGCGCCGCCGCTGCCCGGGCCTTCTGCCGGTTCGCCTTCTTCCGCGCCCGCATCGACACGGGGACGGCCCACAACTGGAACTTCTTCCCCGACGCGGCGACGACCTCGTTGGAGTAACCGGACCGCAGCGCGGCGACCTGCCCCCAGGGCAGCACGATCACCCGGAACGGATTGCGCACCCGCAGCCGGTCCTGGCCCGCGTACACGGCGGGCCGCAGCGTGAAGGCGATGGTCAGCGGCACGACCAGGATCAGCGACGCGAGCGCCAGCCACGGCGTCCGCCCGTCACCCGAGACGATCGCGTCGACCCCGAGCCACCCGGCCAGCCCCAGCAGCAGCACGCCCCCGGCCATGCCCGCGGGCGACCGATAGACACGGTCCTTGATCTCAAGCCCGGACGGACCCGAGGGACCCACGGGCCCCACGGGACCCAAGGGCTCTGAGGACCCAGAGGGCCGCGGCGCTGGTGACTGGTCTTCCGGGCTCGTCATGGCCCCGATTCTGCCCGACCCCCGCTCCCCGCTCACACGCGGAGCCCCGACGCCCCCTCCCCGCTCATCCGCGGAGCCCGGCGCGGATCAAGCACGGAACGTCCGCGTAAGGACTTCCCGGGGTGTACAGCCGCTACGCGCGTAGATATGCTCGTCTGGTGACCATGCCCACCAATGCACCCACCGCAGCCGATGCCCTTACGGACGTGACCGCGTCCGACAGCTCGCTGCGCCGCTTCCTCCACGGGCTGCCCGGCGTCGACGCGGTCGGCCTGGAGGCGCGCGCAGCCGCTCTCGGTACCCGTTCCATCAAGACGACCGCGAAGGCGTACGCCATCGACCTCGCCATCTCGATGGTCGACCTGACGACGCTGGAAGGCGCGGACACCCCGGGCAAGGTCCGGGCGCTCGGCGCGAAGGCGGTCCGCCCCGACCCGACCGACCGCACGGCCCCCGCCACGGCCGCGGTCTGCGTCTACCCCGACATGGTGGCCGCCGCCAAGGAGGCCGTCGCCGGCTCGCCCGTGAAGGTCGCCTCGGTCGCCACCGCCTTCCCGGCCGGCCGCGCCGCCCTCCCGGTGAAGCTGGCGGACGTCCGTGACGCGGTCGCCGCCGGCGCCGACGAGATCGACATGGTCATCGACCGCGGGGCGTTCCTCGGCGGCCACTACCTGAAGGTGTACGACGAGATCGTCGCCGTGAAGGAGGCCTCGGGCGCCGCCCGCCTCAAGGTCATCTTCGAGACGGGCGAGCTGTCGACGTACGACAACATCCGCCGTGCCTCCTGGCTCGGCATGCTGGCCGGGGCGGACTTCATCAAGACGTCCACCGGCAAGGTCGCCGTCAACGCCACCCCCGCGAACACGCTCCTCATGCTGGAGGCGGTGCGCGACTTCCGTGCGCAGACCGGCGTCCAGGTGGGCGTGAAGCCGGCCGGCGGCATCCGTACCTCCAAGGACGCGATCAAGTTCCTCGTCCTGGTCAACGAGACCGCCGGCGAGGACTGGCTGGACAACCACTGGTTCCGCTTCGGCGCCTCCTCGCTCCTCAACGACCTGCTGATGCAACGTCAGAAGCTGGCCACCGGCCGCTACTCCGGTCCCGACTACGTGACGGTGGACTGATCACCATGGCTTCGGTATTCGAATACGCACCGGCGCCCGAGTCCCGCTCGGTCGTCGACATCGCCCCCTCCTACGGCCTGTTCATCGACGGCGAGTTCGTCGAGGCGGCCGACGGCAAGGTCTTCAAGACGGTCAGTCCCAGCACCGAGGAGGTGCTGTCGGAGATCGCCCAGGCCGGCGCGGAGGACGTCGACCGCGCGGTGAAGGCCGCCCGCAAGGCCTTCGAGAAGTGGTCCGCGCTGCCGGGCGCCGAGCGCGCGAAGTACCTCTTCCGCATCGCCCGCATCATCCAGGAGCGCAGCCGCGAGCTCGCCGTCCTGGAGACCCTCGACAACGGCAAGCCCATCAGGGAGACCCGCGACGCCGACCTCCCCCTGGTCGCCGCGCACTTCTTCTACTACGCGGGCTGGGCCGACAAGCTCGACCACGCCGGGTTCGGCCGGAGGACGGCAAACGGGCACAGCGGCGCGAACCCACAGCCCCTCGGCGTCGCGGGCCAGGTCATCCCCTGGAACTTCCCCCTCCTGATGCTGGCGTGGAAGATCGCCCCGGCCCTGGCGACCGGCAACACGGTGGTGCTGAAGCCGGCCGAGACGACCCCCCTCTCCGCGCTCTTCTTCGCGGACGTCTGCCGTCAGGCCGGCCTGCCCCGGGGCGTCGTCAACATCCTCCCCGGCTACGGCGACACGGGCGCCGCGCTGGTCGCGCACCCGGGCGTCGACAAGGTGGCGTTCACCGGCTCCACGGCCGTCGGCAAGGAGATCGCGCGCACGGTCGCGGGCACCCGCAAGAAGGTCACGCTCGAACTGGGCGGCAAGGGCGCCAACATCGTCTTCGACGACGCCCCGATCGACCAGGCGGTGGAGGGGATCGTCAGCGGCATCTTCTTCAACCAGGGCCAGGTCTGCTGCGCGGGCAGCCGTCTCCTCGTCCAGGAGTCGATCCAGGACGAACTGCTCGACTCCCTCAAGCGCAGGCTCTCCACCCTCCGCCTCGGCGACCCGCTCGACAAGAACACGGACATCGGCGCGATCAACTCCGCCGAGCAGCTCTCGCGCATCACCTCGCTCGTCGAGCAGGGCGAGGCGGAGGGCGCCGAGCGCTGGTCCGCGGCCTGCGAACTCCCCTCCTCCGGCTACTGGTTCGCGCCGACGCTCTTCACGAACGTCACCCAGGCCCACACCGTCGCCCGCGACGAGATCTTCGGCCCGGTCCTGTCGGTCCTGACCTTCCGTACGCCCGACGAGGCGGTCGCCAAGGCCAACAACAGCCAGTACGGCCTGTCGGCGGGCATCTGGACCGAGAAGGGCTCCCGCATCCTCGCGGTCGCGAGCAAGCTGCGCGCGGGCGTCATCTGGTCCAACACGTTCAACAAGTTCGACCCGACCTCGCCGTTCGGCGGCTACAAGGAGTCGGGCTTCGGCCGCGAGGGCGGTCGCCACGGCCTGGAGGCGTACCTCGATGTCTGACCGCTTGACTGTGCTGAAGACCTACAAGCTGTACGTCGGGGGCAAGTTCCCGCGTTCCGAGAGCGGCCGGGTGTACGAGGTGACGGACTCCAAGGGCAAGTGGCTCGCGAACGCGCCGCAGTCCTCCCGCAAGGACGCCCGTGACGCCGTGGTGGCGGCCCGCAAGGCATTCGGCGGCTGGTCCGGGGCCACCGCCTACAACCGGGGCCAGGTCCTCTACCGCGTCGCCGAGATGCTGGAGGGCCGCCGGGACCAGTTCACCCGTGAGGTCGCGGACGCCGAGGGCCTGTCGAAGTCCAAGGCGGCCGTGATCGTGGACGCGACGATCGACCGCTGGGTCTGGTACGCGGGCTGGACCGACAAGATCGCCCAGGTCGTGGGCGGCGCGAACCCGGTCGCCGGCCCGTACTTCAACCTCTCCTCGCCCGAGCCGACGGGCGTGGTCACGGTCCTGGCCCCGCAGGAGTCGTCGTTCCTGGGCCTGGTCTCGGTGTTGGCGCCGGTGATCGCGACCGGCAACACGGCGATCGTCATCGCGAGCGAGAGGTCCCCGCTCCCGGCTCTCTCCCTCGCCGAGGTCCTGGCCACCTCCGACGTCCCCGGCGGTGTCGTGAACGTCCTCTCCGGCCGTACGGCGGAGATCGCGGCGCCCCTGGCCGCCCACCAGGACGTCAACGCGATCGACCTCGCGGGCGCGGACGACGTCCTCGCGAAGGAGCTGGAGATCGCGGCGGCCGACAACCTCAAGCGCGTCCTGCGTCCACAGCCTGTGGACGACTGGTCGGCGACCCCGGGCACCGACCGCCTGACGGCCTTCCTGGAGACCAAGACGGTCTGGCACCCGACGGGCTCCCTGGGCGCGTCGGGCTCCGCCTACTAAAGGCCGCCCCGCTCCACGAACGAGCCGCGCCGCCCCTCCGTCCGGGGGCGGCGCGGCTCTCCCGCACGGGCGGGCGCAGGGGACTCAGCCGCCCAGCACCTTCGTCACGTCTCCCAGCACCGGGATCGACCCGATCGACTGCGCCTGGGCCACCGGCCCGGTCAGCATCTGGGAGGTCAGCGGCTGGAAGTCGGCGAGCTGGGTGCCGACTCCGTTGTCGAGGGGGTCGACGCCGGTGCCCGCGAGCGGGTTGGGCTTGAGGTCGGAGACCGTGCCGGTGACGTACGTCAGGGAGCCGAGCGCCCCCTGCAGGCCCGCCTGCGGGTCGATCCGGCCGATCGAGGTGGGGTGCGTCCGCATCACGTCGACGACGGGCTCGCCGGTGGCCGCGGCGGCCGTACCGGCGCCCGCGCCCAACGCCACTCCGGCGGTCGCGAGGGCGGCGAGGGCACGCCGGCCGGTAGAGGTCTGGGGTGAGTCGTGTCGGGCCATCGCGTTGCCACCTTCTGATGCGCAAGGTAATGAGGTCGACACGAAGGGTAGTTGAGGTGTGGCGCGCGCTTCAAAGCCGACCCGCGGGGTCGTTGACGGCCCGGGTGATGCCGCACACTGGTGACCCGTGACCTCCCCTCCGCCCATACCGACGCGAGTCGTGCTGCTCTGCGGCCCTTCCGGCTCCGGCAAGTCCCTGCTCGGCGCCCGCTCCGGCCTCCCGGTGCTGCGGCTCGACGACTTCTACAAGGAGGGCGACGACCCGACGCTGCCCCTGGTCGCGGGGAGTTCCGACATCGACTGGGACCACCCGGACTCGTGGGACGCGGACACGGCCGTCGCCGCGATCGTGGAACTGTGCGGCACGGGCCGTACGAACGTTCCCGTGTACGACATCTCGCTCAGCGCCCGCACCGGCGCGGAAGCGGTCGAGATCGGGCGGACCCCGCTGTTCATCGCGGAGGGCATCTTCGCCGCCGAGATCGTGAACCGGTGCCGGGAACTGGGCGTCCTGGCCGACGCGCTGTGTCTGAGCCGAGGCCCGGTGAAGACCTTCCGCCGCCGCTTCCTGCGGGACCTGAAGGAGGGCCGCAAGTCGGTCCCCTTCCTCCTGCGCCGCGGCTGGCGCCTGATGCGCGCCGAACGCTCCATCGTGGCCCGCCAGACCGCGCTGGGCGCGTACGCCTGCGACCGCGACGAGGCGATGGGCCGCCTGGCGTCCGCCGCCGCGGGCCACCAGGCGCCGACGGCACGCACGGCCGCCTGACACACGCAGAAGCGGGACTGGATGGACCCCCCGGCCCTCCAGCCCCGCTCCCTTGTGCTCCCCCGTGCCCACCCCGTGTCCCCCCGGGTGGCGCTTCCCCTTGCTTGCGCGGTACCGCTCTTCCCCTACGTCCCCCGTCGGGCCCCCCGGTACCGCTCCCCCGTGACCGGCGAGAAGCCGGCCCTTTTTCCCCCGTTCACCGGCTTCCCTGAGCGAAGCCGGTCCCTTCCCCCGTCACCTTCAGGCGACCAGCTCCCCGAAGGCGTCCTCCTCGTCACGGCCGAAGCTGAGGACCTCGTCCTCACGCAGCCGGCGGAGCGACCGCCAGATGCTGGACTTCACCGTGCCGACACTGATGTCGAGGATCTCCGCGATCTCCGGGTCGGTGCGGCCCTCGTAGTAACGGAGGACCAGCATCGTCCGCTGGAGTTCGGGCAGCCGGGCCAGCGCCTGCCACAGGACCGCGCGCAGTTCGGTGCCGCGCATCGCGTCCGTGTCGCCGGGCGTCTCCGGCAGTTCCTCGGTCGGGTACTCGTTCAGCTTGCGGCGGCGCCACGCGCTGATGTGCAGGTTGGTCATCGTCCGCCGCAGATATCCCCCGACGGCGGCCTTGTCGCTGATCCGGTCCCACGCCCGGTACGTCGAGAACAGCGCGCTCTGCAGCAGGTCCTCGGCCTCGAAGCGGTCGCCGGTGAGGTGGTAGGCGGTGGCGTACAGGGAGGCGCGGCGCTCCTGGACGTAGGCGGTGAACTCCGCCTCGGTCGGCGAGCGACGCTCCCCCGTGTCCTCCCCGTACGCGGCTCCCCCGTGAGCCGCCTGTTCCCCCGTGTCAACCACCGTCATGTACGCGGTGTGCTGACGTCCGGCGCCGCGAGCGCACCCCCGCCCTCCCCCACGCTCGAATACGCTCGCGCGGGAGGGACCCCCATCAGCACCGGACTTCTCGGAACCCCGGTGTACGTCGTGCAGACGGGTGACGACTGCGACTGCGTTGGTGCTCATACCGTGCAGCGTGTTCATCTCGCGCCCCCCGTCGTGGACTTCCGGTGTTCGGTCTCGCGTCCTGCGGTCTTGCGTCTTGCTCCGGCCCGGCTTCGCTCCTGTGCTCCGCGCCGCCTTGCCCGTGTCGAAAAGATTGCCCGGGTCACTTCATGGCGGTGTCCGCCGACTGTCACAGACCTGTCACAGGGGCCTGTCACGGCAACACCACAGACCGCCCACAGCCGTCCGCAGTACGGCAGTTGACCCGCGGTGGCCGCCCGGGCGGCGGGATGCTGCGGCGGTTCCTGGCAGGTCTCGTGGAGCACCTGCGGTCGGGCGGGGAGGACCGGCCGGCCCTGTCCGACGTGGGCGACCCGCTCGGTCCGCGGACCCCGGGCGAGCGGCTCGGGCTCGTCGAAACCGCAGGTCACCGCAGGTCCGCGGGTGGTGGTCCGGACCGGCGTACGGCCCCGGCACCGGCGTGCGCGGGACGGGTCCGACCCCCTGTATGCCGCCCGCGCCGCGGAAACCACGTCCCTCTGGCGCCTCGACCCCGCCCCACAGGTCGAACGACAGCCCCCTCATGGGCCAGAATGAGCCCGTGCCTTCCCTGTTGCTGATCGAGGACGACGACGCCATCCGTACGGCCCTGGAGCTCTCACTGACGCGCCAGGGACACCGGGTGGCCACCGCTGCCAGCGGTGAGGACGGTCTGAAGCTGCTGCGCGAGCAGCGGCCGGATCTCATCGTGCTGGACGTGATGCTGCCCGGCATCGACGGTTTCGAGGTGTGCCGGCGCATCCGGCGCACCGACCAGTTGCCGATCATCCTGCTCACCGCGCGCAGCGACGACATCGACGTCGTGGTCGGGCTGGAGTCCGGCGCCGACGACTACGTCGTCAAGCCCGTTCAGGGGCGGGTGCTGGACGCCCGGATCCGGGCCGTGCTGCGGCGCGGCGAGCGGGAGTCGAGCGACTCGGCGACGTTCGGCAGCCTCGTCATCGACCGCGCGGCGATGACGGTCACGAAGAACGGCGAGGATCTGCAACTCACCCCGACCGAGCTGCGGCTGCTGCTCGAACTGTCCCGGCGGCCGGGGCAGGCGCTGTCCCGGCAGCAGTTGCTGCGCCTGGTGTGGGAGCACGACTACCTCGGTGACTCGCGGCTGGTGGACGCCTGCGTCCAGCGGTTGCGGGCCAAGGTGGAGGACGTGCCGTCGTCCCCGGTCCTGATCCGTACCGTGCGTGGCGTCGGCTACCGCCTGGACGCCCCTCAGTGACACAGCCGCAGGGGGGGCTCCGCGGCTGGTTCGCGGCGCGCAGGGGAAGAACGACGAGACTGTCGCGGCTGCGTTTCACGAGCCTGCGGCTGCGGCTCGTCGTCGTGTTCGGGGCGGTGGCGCTGACCGCCGCCGTGTCCGCGTCCGGCATCGCGTACTGGCTCAACCGCGAGGCGGTGCTGAGCCGTACGCAGGGGGCGGTGCTGCGGGACTTCGAGCAGGAGATGCAGAACCGGGCGGGTTCGCTGCCCGAGCATCCCTCGCAGGACGAACTCCAGCACACCGCCGGGCAGATGGCCACCAGCAGCCAGCGCTTCAGCGTGCTGCTGGTGGGCGCGGACGCCGGCGGCACGACCGTGTACGGCAACTCCGGCGGGCTGAGCGGGTTCTCGCTGGAGGACGTGCCCGAGTCGCTGCGGACGGCGGTGAACCGGCAGCAGGACGTCACGGCCGGCAACAAGTCGCCGTACCACCTGTACTGGCAGCGGGTCGTGGACGACGGGACGCCGTATCTGGTGGCCGGGACGAGGGTCCTCGGGGGCGGCCCGACCGGGTACATGCGCAAGTCGCTGGAGCCGGAGGCGGACGACCTCAACTCGCTGGCCTGGTCGCTGGGGATCGCGACCGGGCTCGCGCTGATAGGCGCCGCGCTGCTCGCGCAGGCCGCCGCCACGACCGTCCTGAAGCCGGTGCACCGGCTGGGCGTCGCGGCGCGCCGGCTCGGCGAGGGGCGGCTCGACACGCGGCTGCGGGTGTCGGGGACGGACGAACTCGCCGATCTCTCCCGGACGTTCAACCGGACGGCCGAGGCGCTGGAGAAGCGGGTCGACGACATGGCCGCCCGCGACAACGCCTCCCGGCGGTTCGTCGCCGACATGTCGCACGAGCTGCGGACGCCGCTGACCGCCATCACCGCCGTCACGGAGGTGCTGGAGGAGGAACTCGACGCCGAGTCGGGCAGCATCGACCCGATGATCGAGCCGGCGGTGCGGCTGGTGGTCAGCGAGACACGGCGGTTGAACGACCTCGTCGAGAACCTGATGGAGGTCACCCGCTTCGACGCCGGTACGGCGCGGCTGGTCCTGGACGACGTCGACGTCGTCGACCAGATCACCCACTGCATCGACGCGCGCGCCTGGCTCGACGCGGTCGACCTGGACGCCGAACGCGGCATCTACGCCCTTCTCGACCCGCGCCGGCTGGACGTCATCCTCGCCAACCTCATCGGCAACGCGCTCAAGCACGGCGGTTCGCCGGTGCGGGTGTCGGTGTCGAAGGCGGACGACGCGGCGGTCGTCATCTCCGTGCGCGACCACGGGCCGGGCATCCCCGAGGAGGTGCTGCCGCACGTCTTCGACCGGTTCTACAAGGCGAGCGCCTCCCGGCCGCGCTCCGAGGGCAGCGGGCTCGGCCTGTCCATCGCCCTGGAGAACGCCCACATCCACGGCGGCGGGATCACCGCCGCCAACTCCCCGGAGGGCGGCGCGGTGTTCACCCTGCGCCTCCCCCAGGACAACGCCGAACTGACGGACCCGGACGGCGAGGACGTCGTCGAGGACGGCGAGGTCGTCGGCGGGCAGGGCGAGAAGGCCGTGCAGGACAAGGGGGAGGCATAGTGCCGATGGGCCGCGCGACGACGACCGTACGACGACGGCTGCTCACCGTCCCCGTGCTGGCCGGGCTGCTGACCGGTCTGGTCTCCGGCTGCGGTATCCGGGCGACCGAGGTGCCGACCGACTTCGGGGCCGCGCCCTCCCGGGCCCGCTGCTCGCTCCCCGAGCCGGACGTGACGGCGCAGTCCGGCCGCGCGGGCGTGCCGGTGCAGGTGTTCCTGCTGTGCGGTTCGTCGCTGGTGGCCGTGGACCGGTCGGTGCGGGTGCCGGACGGTACGGCGGACTCCGCGCGGCGCGCGCTGGTGGCACAGGGCCTGCTCGACCAGCTCGCCGAGTCGCCGTCGGCGGCCGAGAAGGCGGCCGGCTACACGACGGACGTACGCGGCGGCATGTCGGTGCGCGGCCCGAGCCCCAAGGACCCGGACGACGCCCTGCGCCTGAGCACCTCGCCCGGCAGCCTGACCTCCTACGCCCTCGCCCAGCTCGTCTGCACCTTCTCCGACTCGGCGGCCGCCGAAGGCGACGGGGTCATCCTGGCCGGCCCCGCCCCCGACCCCCTGCGCCGCTACGAATGCACCGACGAGGTCCGCACCCGCCCCGGCAGCGCGGAGCCCCCGTCATCGGCGGTGGCGGACGGCGGCTGAGCGGGGTTCGCGGGGTGTGGTGGACGCCTCACGGGGTGGGCCGGAACCGATCGTGCCGGGGGGCGCGTCTTGGGGGGCGTGCAGCGTCAAGGCTCCATCGGCGGCAGCGCCGCGATCCGCATCCGAGCGACCGGGATTGTTCTCCTGGCCGCCCATCTCATGCTCGTCGCCTGGGTCGCGCTGCGCCCGGTGAACGTGCCCTGGGTGATGCCCGCCAACCTCCACCCGTTCGCCGGGATCCGCGCCGACCTGGCGCTGGGCTGGCCCGAGGCGGCCCGGCGGATCGGCGCGGGGCTGGGGCTGCTCGCCCCGCTGGGCGTCCTGCTGCCGCTCGTGCACGGCAGGCTCCGCGTCTCGCCGCTCGCCTCCCTGATCCGTACGGTCACGGCGGGCGCCCTGCTGTCGCTGGGCATCGAGCTGTTGCAGACCGGGGTGCCGGGGCAGGTCGTGGACGTCGACTCGATGCTGCTGAACACCGTGGGCGTGGCCCTCGCGCACGTCGCGGTGGTACCGGCGGTCCGCGCGTGGCTGCGCCGCAGGGACGAGCAGCGGGGCCGGGCCCCGTTCCGTCAGGAGGAGGCGCCTCAGGGTCGGACCCCGAGGATTCCCAGGGTCGGGGTCGCCCCGTAGAGCGACGCTTCGTCCCCCTTCGTCACCGTAGCGTCGACGTCAGATGGAGCAGCCGCACAGGCCGCCTCCGACCGACGCTCACGAAGGAGCCGCAGATGTCCAGCCTCGCCCGCCCCACCAACGGCCGCATGATCGGCGGAGTGTGCGCCGCGCTGGCCCGCCGCTTCGGCACCTCCGCGACCACGATGCGCGTGATCTTCCTGCTCTCGTGCCTGCTGCCCGGCCCGCAGTTCCTGCTCTACATAGCGCTGTGGATCCTGCTCCCCTCGGAGGGCAAGGCACGCGTGGCCTGGTGACCGCCGTCCACACCGACGCCGTTGGGGCGCACCCGGAATCACCGGGTGCGCCCCAACGGCGTGATGCGTGACGCGACGTGACAGGACGGGGGCGGTGCCGCTCAGCCCAGCGGGATGCCGTTGACCGGCAGGCCGTGCGTGGGCAGACCCTTCAGGGGCAGACCGCCGAGCAGGCCGGCGACGGGCGCGGTCGGCCCCTCGGCGAGCAGCTTCTCGGCGACCGGCTGCGCGGCGGCCAGACCCGCGCCGAGCGCCGGCTGGGCCTGCGACAGCGCCTCACCGGCGCCGGGCAGCGCCTGGGACACGTTCTCCGCCGGCAGCGTCCTGGTGATGCCGTCCAGGGCCTGCGTGGCGTCCGGCACGGCGGGGGCGGCGTTCGCGGCACCCGCACCGACGGCGGCGAAGGCGGCACCGAGAGCGGCGACACCGAGGGTCTTGGCAGCAGACTGCTTCATGATGAATGCGTCCTCGAATGGGATACGGGGAACTGACTGAGCGGTTCTCGACCGTAAACACGGAAAGGGGTCGGCGGCAAACATCGAAATGCGGACGGATGGTGAACACCCGTCCACATCCCGCGCCCCGAAATACCCCGCCGTCAGCCCTCTGTGGCCACAGATCCGCTGGTGGAGGCGGTCTGCTGGAACAGCCATTCGGACTTCAGTTCCGCATAACCGGGCTTGATCACGTCATTGATCATGGCCAGGCGTTCATCGAAAGGAATGAATGCCGACTTCATAGCATTGACGGAGAACCACTGCAGATCGTCGAGCGTATAACCGAACGCGTCGACAAGGTGCTCGAATTCCCGGCTCATACTGGTGCCGGACATCAGCCGGTTGTCGGTGTTGACGGTGGCCCGGAAGTGGAGCTTGCGCAGCAGTCCGATGGGGTGCTCGGCGTAGGAGGCGGCGGCTCCGGTCTGGAGGTTGGAGGAGGGGCACAGTTCCAGCGGGACGCGCTTGTCGCGGACGTAGGAGGCGAGCCGCCCCAGCTTCACACCGCCGTCGGCGGCGACCTCGATGTCGTCGATGATGCGCACCCCGTGCCCGAGCCGGTCGGCGCCGCACCACTGCAGGGCCTGCCAGATGGACGGCAGCCCGAAGGCCTCCCCCGCGTGGATGGTGAAGTGGTTGTTCTCGCGCTTGAGGTACTCGAACGCGTCGAGGTGCCGGGTGGGCGGGTAACCGGCCTCCGCGCCCGCGATGTCGAAGCCGACGACTCCCAAGTCCCGGTGGCGGTTGGCGAGTTCGGCGATCTCCAGGGAGCGGGCCGCGTGCCGCATGGCGGTCAGCAGAGCGCCGACGCGGATGCGGTGCCCGTTGCGCCGGGCCGTCCGTTCGCCTTCCCGGAAGCCCTCGTTGACGGCCTCGACGACCTCCTCGAGGCTCAGGCCGCCGTCGAGGTGCTGCTCGGGCGCGTACCGCACCTCGGCGTAGACGACGCCGTCCTCGGCGAGGTCCTCGGCGCACTCGCGGGCGACCCGCACCAGCGCGTCGCGGGTCTGCATCACCCCGACGGTGTGCGAGAAGGTCTCCAAGTACCGTTCCAGGGAACCGGAGTCGGCGGCCTCCCGGAACCAGATGCCGAGCTTGTCGGCGTCGGTCTCGGGGAGCCCGGCATACCCGGCGTCCCGGGCGAGGTCGACGATCGTGCCGGGGCGCAGCCCGCCGTCGAGATGGTCGTGCAGCAGAACCTTGGGCGCCCGCCGGATCTGGTCAGAACTCGGAGTGATGCCCGCCTGAATGCTCTGGCTCGTCATTTCCGCACTCTAACTCCTACGCGCGTAGATCGCGCGTTGTACAACTCCGCCGATATGTAACGGTGACCGCACGGACGGGTGGAGTACACGTGCGCTTCTGACACTGTTCTGTCATGCGACAGGACGTGAAGCCGGTTCGGACGGCCCGGTTGGGAAGGGCGCTCGGCCCGGAGCCGACGGCGGTGAGCGGGGCGGTGCTGCTGCTTCCGGGAGGCGAGGAGGTGTCCAGTCGCAGACCCTCGCCCGTGTGGTCGGCCGCCTCCGTCCGGGGCCTGGGCCGCAGGCTCGCGCGGGCGGGGCGCGAGGACGGCGGCCTCGCCGTGCACGCCGTGCACTACCGCTACCGGGGCTGGAACGGCAGCGAGGCACATCTCGCGGCCGACGCCGCCTGGGCCGCCGACGAAATCGTACGGCGCTACGGGGACGTCCCCGTCTGCCTGGCCGGCGTCGGCATGGGCGCGCGGGCCGCGCTGCGCGCCGGGGGTCACGAGGCCGTCAACTCCGTCCTGGCGGTGGCTCCCTGGCTGCCGGAGGAGGACATGGCCGCGCCACCCGAACCGGTGAAGCAGCTCGCGGGGCGGCGGGTGCTGATCGTGCACGGCACGAACGACGAGCGCTGCGATCCCGAGTTGTCGTTCCGGCTCGCCACGCGGGCGAAGAAGGCGAACCGGGACGTGTGCCGGTTCGAGGTGCACTCCGACGGGCATCGGCTGCACCAGTACCGGGGGGAAGTTCTCGCGCTGGCCGAGGACTTCGTCATGGGGGCGTTGTTCGGGCGGGCGTTCGCGCGGCCGGTGGAGGACGCGCTGGCGGCTCCGCCGCCGTTGGGGTTGCGGATGCCGTTGGCTGTGGGGTTCGGTCGGTCGTTGCGGCGGTAGCGACAGGTTGGTGCGGTTGTTTTCGGGGCGCGGGTGCGTGGTGGCCGGTCGCGCCGTTCGTCGCGCCCCTGGTTGGGAGCCCCTAGGTCGGCAGCAGGTTGCCGCGTCTCGACAGGAGGAACTTCTTGAAGGCGGCCACCGGGGGTGTGTCCGGGTGGCCGTCCAGCCAGGCCACGCCGATTTCTCTGGCCGCCCTCGGGGACGTCACCGTCAGTTCCACCACGCCCGGGCGGGCCACGGCGGGCGGTGGCAGGAGGGCCACGCCCAGGCCCGCCGCCACCAGGCCCCGCAGGGTCTCCGCCTCCTCCCCCTCGAAGGCGACGCGGGGGCGGAACCCGGCCTCCTTGCAGAGGTCGTCGGTGATGCGGCGCAGGCCGTAGCCGGGTTCCAGGGTCACGAAGGTCTCGTCGGCGGCCTCGGCGAGGCGGACGCGTCTGCGGGCGGCGAGGCGGTGGTCGGCGGGGACGACCAGGCGCAGTTTCTGCTCGTCGAGGCGGCGGGCGACGAGGTCGGGGGCGTCCGGGACCGGCGAGGTCAGACAGAGGTCCAGCTCGCCCGTCCGCAGCCGCTCGATCATCGCCTCGCCGTAGTTCTGGACGAGGCTGAAGCGGACGCGCGGATGGTCGGCGCGGAAGGCGTGGATCAGGCCGGGGACGGTCTCGGCGCCCATGGTGTGCAGGAAGCCGAACGCGACCTTGCCGGTGGCCGCGTCGGCGTCCGCCCGGACCTCGTCGGCGGCCTTCCCGACCTCCGCGAGGGCGCGTTCGACGGACGTGAGGAAGGTGCGGCCGGCGGGGGTGAGGGAGACCGTGCGGCCCCGGCGGGCGAACAGGTCGACGCCCAGGTCGCGTTCGAGGCGGACCATGGCCCGGGACAGGGTCGACTGGGGGACGTTCATCTCCTGCGCGGCCCGGGTGACGTGCTCGGTGCGGGCGACCCCGGCGAAGTACGCGAGCCGGGGCGCCAGCGACATCACCATGTCTTCTGTGTCACTGGACGGTGACAGGTGGGGCTCTGACCTCTGCTGATGCACCATGGGAACGATTATGGCGATTCCATGCATTGGACGGATGACCGGGGCCGTACGTAGTTTCGAGGCATGTCTCCCGCCAGTACCGGGGCGTCCACGATCGTGGGCGCCGCCTCCTCCGTTCCCGCCACCTCCGCCTCCTCCGACACCCGTATGGCTCCGGGGGATCCCCGCTACCGCCGGATGAGCTTCGCGCTCTTCCTCGCCGGGGTGGCGACCTTCGCCCTGCTGTACTCGACGCAGGCGCTCCTGCCGCTGATCTCCGGTGACTTCGGGGTGGCGGCGAGCGAGGCGAGCTGGACGGTCGCGGCGGCGACCGGCGGACTGGCCCTGTTCGTCCTGCCGATGAGCGCCCTCTCCGAGCGCTACGGCCGCCGTACGGTGATGACGGCCTCGCTGGCGGTCGCGGTGACCGTCGGGATGCTGGTTCCCTTCGCTCCGTCCCTGGGCGCGCTGGTCGTGCTGCGGGCGGTGCAGGGCGCGGCGCTGGCCGGGCTCCCGGCGTCGGCGACGGCGTATCTCGCGGAGGAGGTCCGGCCGAAGGCGCTGGTCACGGCGATCGGCCTGTTCGTGGCGGGCAACAGTGTCGGCGGGATGAGCGGCCGGGTCATCACCGGCTGGGTCGCGCAGGAGTGGGGCTGGCGGGTCGCGGTCGGCGTGATCGGCGCGCTGGCGGTGGCCTGCGCGGTCGCCTTCCGGCTGCTGCTGCCGGCGCCGAAGCACTTCAGGACGGGCTCCCTGGCGCCCCGCGTCCTGGCCCGCACGGTCCGCGACCACCTCGCCGACCCGCTGCTGCGGCGGCTGTACGCGATCGGCGCGCTGTTCATGACCGTCTTCGGCGGCGTGTACACGGTCATCGGCTACCGCCTGACGGAGGCGCCGTTCTCGCTCCCGCAGGGCGTCGTCGGCTCGATCTTCCTGGTGTACCTGGTGGGCACGGTGTCGGCGTCGACGGCGGGCCGGCTGGTCGGCCGGCTGGGGCGGCGCGGCGCGCTGTACCTGGCGGGCGGCACGACGGCGTCGGGCCTGCTGCTGTCGCTCTCGGAGTCGCTGGCCCTGGTGCTGCTGGGCCTGGTCCTGATCACGGCGGGCTTCTTCGCGGGGCACGCGGTGGCGTCGTCGGCGGTCAGCAAGACGGCGACGACGGGCCGCGCCCAGGCCTCCGCCCTCTACCAGTCCGCGTACTACATCGGCTCCAGCACCGGTTCCACGGTCGGCGCGATGGCCTTCCACGCGAGCGGCTGGGCCGGCACGGTCGGCGTGGGCGTCCTGGCGGTGCTCGGCGTCGTGACGATCACGGTGCTCGGGACCCGGGCGGCCCGCCGCGGGACCCTCGTCGCAGCCTGATCACTCCCCCTGCGACTCGGGCCTTTGACCTGGGCCTTTGTCTACTCGGCGGGCCATTGTCAGTGCGCTGCGGTAGCTTCCGAAGTGCTGGGCGCGAAGGCGCGCGACAGAACGGCCACAGGGGTGGGTGGACGATGGGTGACAGCACGGCGACGACGACTGACCTCGACGTCGCACTGGAGAAGTACCGGACAGAGCTGACCGGCTACTGCTACCGCATGCTCGGCTCCTCCTTCGAGGCGGAGGACGCGGTGCAGGACACCCTGGTGCGCGCCTGGCGGAGCTACGACAAGTTCGAGGGCCGTTCCAGTCTGCGTTCGTGGCTGTACCGGATCGCGACGAACGTGTGTCTGGACATGCTGACGGCCGGCAACAAGCGGGCCAGACCGATGGACCTCTCCGAGGCCACCCCGCTCGCCCGGGCGGCCCTCTCCCCCCGCCCCGACAACACCTGGCTGGAGCCGATGCCGGACGCCCGCGTGCTGCCGACGGTGGAGGACCCGGCGGAGGCGGCGGTCGCGAAGGAGTCGGTGCGCCTCGCCTTCATGGCCGCGTTGCAGCAGCTCCCGGCGAAGCAGCGGGCGGTGCTGATCCTGCGGGAGGTGCTGGCGTGGAAGGCGAGCGAGGTCGCCGAGCTGCTCGACACCTCGGTCGCCTCGGTCAACAGCGCGTTGCAGCGGGCGCGGGCGACGCTGTCCGAGCGGGAGGCCGCCGGGGCGGACGCGGCGGTGTCGAACCCGCTGGACGAGGAGCAGCGGAAACTCCTCGACCGCTATGTGGCGGCCTTCGAGGGCTACGACATGACGGCGCTGACGGCCCTCCTCCACGAGGACGCCATCATGACGATGCCGCCGTTCGACCTGTGGCTGACCGGCCACGACGACATCACCGGCTTCATGACCACGATCGGCTCCGCCTGCGAGGGCTCGCGCCTGCTGCCGGTCCAGGTCAACGGCCTGCCGGGCTTCGCCCAGTACAAGCCGGACCCGGAGCGGGGCGGCCACTCCCCCTGGGCGATCCAGATCCTGGAGATCTCAGAGGGCCGCCTCACCGGTTTCCACTTCTACCTCGACACCCCACGCTGGTTCCCCCTCTTCGGCCTCCCCCTCCACCTCCCCCTCGATCTCGACGGCCAGCCCGACGAGATCGAGCAGGGCGCGTAGGGCGGGCTCGGCGGCGCGGAGCCGTATCCGGCCTCCGGCCCGCCGGGCAGCCAGCTGAAGCCGCGCCACCACCTCGACGACACCCAGCCCCGGCGGCCCGACCCCACCGACATCACACACGACGACCCCGGTCCCGTCCCCACCTCCGCCCCCGCCCCTCTCCAGCAGCACCCGCACGGCGTCGGCCAGCCCTGCCACCTGGGTTCGGGTGACGGGGCCGGTCAGTACGAGTACGGGGGGTGTCGTCGCTTCCACGATCGGTAGACCGTACGGGCGCGCGCAACTCATCGGTGCCCGCACGCAAGGCCAAGCGCTGCCAGGCGAGGTCAGCGACCTTTGCGAGAAGGTCACCATTCGCCGAGACGTCGTACCCGAGAACCAGCGTCGCTACGGCCTGCCCGCTCGTCCCGCACGAAACGAAGAATCGGGCATCAGGCCTCATACCGCCCTCTGACATGGATCTTGGGACGCAACCCGATACCCTGCACGTGGAAAGTGCCCTCCGCCTGGACCGACAGAACCCCTCAGTAAGGCACTTTCGCGTTTCCGCCGCAACAGCCGCCGTACCCAGGCGAAACGGCGAGGCTAGCGCCAACCGTCGAGCGAGACCTGCGGACCGTCCGCCAAGTAGCGGTGGAGCGCGCTGGCGGTGGTGTCGACGAACTCCTCAGGGATGGCCTCCGCATCGACCCAGCAAACCTGGGCGTGTTTGCGTGGTTCGCGGTTTTCAGGTTCTCCGGTCCATTCGTGGGCAGCGAAGACGACGGTGATGAAGCCGTTGGGGGCTTCGACGCCCCAAGCGCCGTGGATGATGTGGGCGACCTTCAGGGACTCCGGCTTCACGGTCAGACCGGTCTCTTCGTACAGCTCGCGTACGGCGGTTTCGGTGATGGGTTCGCCGGGTTCGCTCTTGCCGACGGGGAGGTCCCACATGCCCTGGGCGAACTTGGCGTTCTGGCTGCGCTGGAGGAGGACGACTCTGTTGGTGGCCTGATCGTGGACGATGACGGCGGCAACGAGCAGCGTCATGGATTCGAGGGCGGGTTTGAGGGCTTTGGGCTGGTCGTCGGTTGTCCGCTGAGCCACGGCTGGGGTCCTTTCGTCGGCCGGTTGGTGGGCAGCTTAGGCCAGCGCTTCGCGTGCGCGGCGGGCGAGTTCGGCGGCTCCCGGCACTTTGCGGCGTTGGTAGATGGAGAGGGTGGATCGGAGCGATGTGATCGCCTTGCGGGTGCGGTCGGAGGTCATGCCTTCCATGAGGGTCAAGGCCTGGGACCAAGCGGCGACAGCCTCGTCGGCGCGGGCTTGGACGGCGAGGCTGTCGCCCAGGTCGGCGTGGGTGAGGGCGTGGACACGCTTGTACTTCTCGGGGTCCCACCGGATCAGGGCGTCACGGTGCTGCTGTTCGGTGCCGACGTGGTCGGCGAGGTCGGTGAGCGTGCGGGCGGTGTGGCTGGCCACGGTGCCGGCCGCAGGGCCGCTGACGCGGGAGTAGCTGGGCTGGGGGCCGTCGTCGCGGAGCAGGGCGTCCTCGGCGGCGAGCAGGGCGCGGGCCGCTGCGGGCTTCTCATCGGCGGCGGCGTAGGCGCGGGCGTGGGTGATGTGGAGCAGGGCTTCAGTCTGGCCGTCGACGTGGCCGAGACCCCGCCGTAGGGCGCCTTCGACGAGGTCGACGCAGTGGTGGGGTTGCTTGAGGCTGAGGGCTTGGTGGGCGAGGGCGCGCATCATCCAGGCGGCGTGGCCGTGCGGATCGGCTTCGCAGGCGAGTTGGTATCCGACCTGGTAGTAGCGCTGGGCGGCGCCTTCCTGGCCGAGGTCGTGGTGCTTCCAGCCTGCGAGGTAGGCGAGTTCGGCCACGGCGCCGAAGGCCGCCCGGCGTAAGGCTTCGCTCGGGTAGCGGCCTCGGAGCATGGGTGCGGCGGTGTCGGCGAGGTAGGCGGTGACCGTGGTCAGGCCGTGGCCGCCGCCGAGGCGTTCGTCGGCGGCGCTGAAGGCTGCGGTGATCTGGCGTACGACGTCCACGTCATCAGCCCCGACGACGGACGTGCCGGTGCGGGCGCGGAGCATGCGGGCGGTGGCCTCGTGGTCATGGGCGAGTGGCATGGCGACGCCGGCGGTGGTGAAGGCGGCCACCGCGAGGAAGCGGCGACGCTCCACGTCGGCGCGGCCCAGGTCAGTGGCGGCTAGGACGGGATCCCGTTCGTCCGGTCCTTCGACATCTGATGCACGGAGGCCGATCTCCGTCTGGGTGATGGTGCGGCCTGCCCGTCGGGAAAGCACTTCGGCGAGGTACTGCCGGGTCCGTCCGGTGGGCCGGCGTGTGCCGTTCACCCAGTGGGAGACGGCCGACTTGTTGGTCTGGAGGATCTCGCCGTTCTCGGCCGCGACGCGCCGGACGTCCCTGGCCAGGGCCTCGTACGTGCAGCCGATCGCGTCGATGGTGTCGCGCAGGCGGGAGTTGGGTTCTCTCTGCGCTGCCACGATCGCCTCCCGTCCTGGACTGTAAACCGCGTATACCGCTTCAACTGCCTCTCACCGTACCCACTGTGCGTGATGGAGTGTTCACTAATCATCAGCCGCCCGGCCCCGGTCCGACACCGTGACCAGGCTCCCCCTTCGGCCGGGCGGCCCCCGAAGTTCCTTACGCCTACACCGGGTTCGGGCATTCCTGTGCCCGGACCCGGCCGATCAGAGACGGAGATACGGTGACCACCATCGACACCGCGGCCATCACGGCCGTACTGCCCGAGGCGTTCGACGAGCGCTGGAGCCGCCTGCCCGGCATCCAGGTCGACGGCCGGCGCATCACCATCGACCCGGCCGAGTACTTCTTCCGCTTCGAGTCCAGCACGTGGCTCGTCGCCGACTGGGAGCTGGTCAAGTCCCAGCTTCTGGAGGCGGAGGAGACGACCGAGAGCGCGGTCGAGCAGCTCGCGCTGGAGTTCATCAAGGCCCACGCCGAGTCCACCTCGGACGCCGCCCAAGTGCTCGCCACCGCCTACGAGGTGTACGCCTACCTCTTCCGCGACGAGCACCTCGCCGGCCTCGGTCTGCCGCAGATCACCGCCGACCACCTGCGGATGCTGCGCCAGGCGGCCACGCTGATGGCGCTCAACAAGGTCGAACTGGACGGGCGCATCTCCAACGTCGGCCCGTGCTGGTTCTTCCCCGCCGCCACCTCCGTCGTCTTCGACCTGGACGACGAGACGGGCGGACTGCTCGACGAGGTCTACCACGGCGGCTGGTTCAACGAGCACCGCCGCATCGAGTCCATCAAGGCCCACGCCGCCCTCGGCGGACGGCTCGTGCACGGCTGCCAGTCCGTGCCGGACCAGTCCGGCGGCGTCGTTGCGCCCTACGGTGCCTCGATGGCCGTCTTCCGCGACGACCTCGCCGCCTTCAAGGCCGGATGGATCGAGCGGGTCTACGCCCACCGCGTGAACCCTGCCGCGTAGCACCACAGCCCTGGCTCCGGGGCGGGCCGACACCTCTCGCCCGCCCCGGACGCCGCCAACAGCACTGGAGCCCCTGATGGAAACGAGCCTCAACGCCGATCTCCTGGACAACCTGCTGACCATCGCAGGCCGGTCCACCGCTGCGCGCGAGGAGGTGCGGGTGTGGTCGATGTCCGGCGTCGAGCGCCTGACCTTCACCGACGGCACCACCGCCGTCTTCAAGTACGCCAAGAAGCCGTTCGACAGAGAGGACCAGGCACTCCGGCTCGCACGCACTCTTGGTGTCCCGGTGCCTGCCGTTCACGCGTCCGCGGTCGTGGACGGCTGGCTCGGAATGCTGCTGGAGGACCTCGGCCCTGCCGCCCGCGAGGCCGACGACCTCGACGGCGCCACCGCGGCTGTCGTCCTGCACAGCACCCGCACCGCCGCCGCCCTGCCGGTCCTCGATCAGGAAGGGCTGCGCCGACTTCCGAGCCGGGCCCTGGACCACCTCGGCCAGCTCCGCAAAGCGGAGCGGTGGCAGGACACGGACGACATCGAAGACGCCCTCGACCGCACCGCCCAGGCATCTGAAGCACGCTCGGCCGGTACGACGGTGTCCCCGTTCGGCTGGGTGCACTCCGAATTCCACCCCACCAGCCTCCACATCGGCCGACACGGCTGGCGGCTGCTGGACTTCGCCCGCGCCTTCACCGGCCCCGGCCTGCTCGACCTCGCCAGCTGGCACGGCACCCTCGACACCCCTGACCCCGTACGCCTGCGGGTCTTCCTGGAGACATACGTCACCGAAGGTGGCACTCCCGACGCCCTCACCGAACGGGGCGGACTTCCCGCCGAGAAGTGGGCGCTGGGCTGGCACCGCATGTGGGCCGTCGAGTGGTTCATGGAGCAGTCCATCCGCTGGATCAACGACCCGGCCACCGACCCCGCCTACATCAAAGCCGTCCGCCGCCACCTCACCGACGTCCTCCACCTCCTGGAGGTCTGACGTGCTCGCCCAGGCGTCCCCCTGGTACGTCCACGCTCTCCAGCGCACAACGGCCAGCCCCGCCGAACCGCTGACCGTACCCGCACGGATGGAATGGACCACGCGGCCCGGCAGCGGCCCCGGCGCCGAAATCCTCGGCCCTGATCTGAGCCGCAAGCGACTGCTGGAACTCGGCTGCGGCCCCGGCCACAACGCCGCCCACCTCGCCACCCGCTACGGCGCCCAGACCACCGGCGTCGACCTCGTCGGCCTCCAGGTCCGCCGAGCCCGCTCGCACTACGGCCGGCTGAACAACCTCACCTTCGCCGCCGGCCACGCCCTGCACTACCTGCAAGCCTCCGACGAACACTTCGACGCCATCTACTCCGTCTTCGGAGCCGTCGGCCTCGTAGCCCCCGAACTTCTGCTCCCGGCCGTCGCCCAACACCTCAAGCCCGGCTGCACTCTCGCCTTCTCCGTCCCCCACCCCCAACGCGGCGGCAGGCGCCCCTCAACCGACGACCGCCCCAGCCGCGACTACGTCACCCTCCCCGACCGCACCCGACTACCCATCGCCCGCTGGGACTTCGACGCCGACCGCTGGGAGAGACACCTCGACCGCGCCGGCCTCCGGCTCGCCTCGGCACAGGAGTTCCACGACGCCCGCCACGGTGGCCGCTGGCCCACGATCCTGCTGATCACCGCGCACAAACTCTGACCCCCACCCCGGCTCCCCTGGGAGAAACCGATGCGCACGCCCTACCTGCTCCTCGACGTCGACGGCGTCCTCATACCCTTCCCGGACGCTGACGGAGCCAGTCCGACAACCCACAACCGGCACGACGTCGTGCCCACGGACCGAAGCGCCGACGACCCGGTCCCCGTCTGGCTCAACCCTGCGCACGGCCCCTTGCTGATGCAGGTGATCCTGACGTGTCTGATCACCCCCGTGTGGTGCACCAGTTGGCGTCAGGACGCCAGCACGCTCATCGGCCCGCTCCTCGACCTCCCGGCCCTGCCCTACGTCGACCTCCCACGCCCGCAGATCACCACGAGCCACCCCAACGGGTACCTGTGGAAACGCGACCACGTCGACACCTGGCTCGGCGACGCGCCCGCCATCTGGATCGACGACGACTTCACACCCTTCGACCACAAATGGGCCGCAGAGCGCACTGCCCGCGGCCAGGCGACCGCGCTTGTCCAGCCTGATCCCCACGTCGGGCTACTGGCCGAGCACCTGGTCGAGGTCCTGGCGTGGGCCGCGCTGGTGCCCGTTGCACGGGCCGATGTCCCAGCCGTTTCACGTGAAGCCGAAGCCGCATAGCGGAGACAAGTCGCAGGACGCTCTGGTGCCCTCGTCGGCGCAGGCTGCCTACACCACCTGGGGGTACCGGAACGTCGGTGTGTCCCGTGCGTGGGACGAGGCACCGCTGTACGACTGCATGCTCCGCGAGATGGACTGAGAGCTCCTGAAGGTCCTACAGAACTCTCGTCGGAGCCGGAAAGCTCGCCGTGTCCAGAGCCAGTCCGAACGGCTCTGGTAGGTGGATCGCCTCGCCGAAACTGTGGGTGTTCAGGAGGCGGTAGGTGTCGTCCTCGGGTTCGCCGTACAGGGTGACGGTCGGGCCTTCCGGGGCCAGGGCGTCGATGAGGAGGTAGAGGGGGACGCCTGCCTCGGCGTAGCCCGCGGGTTTTTTCACGCGGTCGTTGTGGGCTGTGGCCTTCGAGGTGATCTCCACGACCAGTCGGGCCGCTGCCGCGGGTACGTGGTCGTCGGCGTCCGCGCCGGTGCCCGGGGCGCGGGGGAGGACGACCAGGTCCGGGACGTAGAGGCCCAGACGGGACGGGACGGCTGTGGCCAGCCACTGGTAGACGCCCCAGGTGTCCGGGATGACCTCGTAGAGGGAGCGGGTCACGCGTTCCGCGATGGCGTGGCCGGTGCCGGCCGAGACGGGTGTCACGGAGACCAGGCCGTCGATGATCTCCGCCCGGCAGCCCTTGGGGACGACGGTGTGGCGCCAGACCCAGACCGCTTCGTCCCACTCGTTCCACTCGGCCCGGTCGTCGCCGGTTCGGGGGTGGTCACCGAAGTGCGTGCTCATGATCGCCATCCAACAAGGCGGACGGGACCGGCGGCGATCCACCGGTCCCGTTCACCCTGATGAGGGGAAAAGCCGAAGAAGGCAAGGAAAGCGCAGGTCAGGCGATACGTTCCAGCACCACCGGGGACGCGTTGAACGTCGATCCCGGGGTGCTGACGTCATAAGAGCCCGTCACGGCCTGGAGGGCGTAGTCGAAGCGCTCGGGGGTGTCCGTGTGGAGGGTCAGGAGGGGCTGGCCCTCGGTCACCGTGTCGCCGGGCTTGGCGTGGAGTTCGACGCCCGCGCCCGCCTGCACCGGGTGCTCCTTGCGGGCGCGGCCCGCGCCCAGGCGCCAGGCCGCGATGCCGATGTCGTAGGCGTCGAGGCGGGTCAGGACGCCCGAGGCGGACGCCTTCACCACGTGCTGTTCCCTCGCCGTGGGGAGGGGGGCGTCCGGGTCGCCGCCCTGGGCCGCGATCATGCGGCGCCAGACGTCCATGGCCGAGCCGTCGGCCAGGGCCTTCGCCGGGTCGGCGTCGCGCACGCCGGCCGCGTCCAGCATTTCGCGGGCCAGGGCGAGGGTCAGTTCCACCACGTCGGCCGGGCCGCCGCCCGCCAGGACCTCCACCGACTCGCGGACCTCCAGCGCGTTGCCCGCCGTCAGGCCGAGCGGGGTGGACATGTCCGTCAGGAGCGCCACCGTCTTCACGCCGTGGTCCGTGCCCAGGCCGACCATCGTCGAGGCCAGCTCGCGGGCGTCGGCCAGCGTCTTCATGAAGGCGCCGGTGCCCACCTTCACGTCCAGGACCAGCGAGCCCGTGCCCTCCGCGATCTTCTTCGACATGATCGAGGAGGCGATCAGCGGGATCGCCTCGACCGTGCCGGTCACGTCCCGCAGGGCGTAGAGCTTCTTGTCGGCGGGGGCCAGGCCGTCGCCCGCCGCGCAGATCACCGCGCCCGTGCCGTCCAGCACCGACAGCATCTCCTCGTTGGAGAGCAGGGCGCGCCAGCCGGGGATCGACTCCAGCTTGTCCAGGGTGCCCCCGGTGTGGCCGAGGCCCCGGCCCGAGAGCTGGGGGACCGCCGCGCCGCAGGCCGCCACCAGGGGGGCCAGCGGCAGCGTGATCTTGTCGCCGACGCCGCCCGTGGAGTGCTTGTCGGCGGTCGGGCGGGACAGCGACGAGAAGTCCATGCGCTCGCCGGAGGCGATCATCGCGGCCGTCCAGCGGGCGATCTCGGCGCGGTTCATGCCGTTGAGCAGGATGGCCATCGCGAGCGACGACATCTGCTCGTCGGCGACCTCGCCGCGGGTGTACGCGTCGATGACCCAGTCGATCTGCTCGTCGCTGAGCTCACCGCGGTCCCGCTTGGTGCGGATGACGGAGACGGCGTCCATGGCCATGCCTTTCCTTCAGACGTTCATAAAGCAGACGTTCGTAAAGCAGACGTTCGTAAAGTGCGCGGCCCCTCTGCGCCAGTCAGAGGGGCCGGGCGGGAGTTACCTGGTGAGGTGGTCCGGGCCGAAGGCCTGCGGGAGCATCTGAGACAGCGGGAGGATCCCCGCCGGTGTCTCCAGCAGCAGGTCCGGGCCGCCGAACTCGTACAGCAGCTGGCGGCAGCGGCCGCACGGGACGAGGATCTCGCCCCGGCCGTCCACGCAGGTGAAGTGGGTGAGCCGGCCGCCGCCGGTCCGGTGCAGCTCCGAGACCAGCCCGCACTCGGCGCACAGGCCGAGCCCGTAGGAGGCGTTCTCGACGTTGCAGCCGGAGATCGTGCGGCCGTCGTCCACCAGGGCCGCGACCCCGACCGGATAGCCCGAGTAGGGGGCGTACGCGTGGGACATGGCCTCGCGGGCCAGCTCGCGCAGCGCGTCCCAGTCGACCGGGGCGGCCGGCGCCGCGGCCGGGGTCACTTGCCCTGCCCCTTCCGGTACGGCATGCCGTCCGCCTTGGGCATCCGCAGGGACTGCGCGGACAGCGACAGCACCAGCAGGGTGACGACGTAGGGGGCGGCCGTCACGACCTGGCGCGGAACCTCGTCCGTGCCGACGTACCAGACGAACATCAGGGCCGAGATCAGCGCGGTGATGACGGCGGGGACGTACTTCTTCTGCCACGCCAGGTAGGCCGCGCCGAACACCAGCAGGATCGCGAGCAGCAGGATCAGCGCGTGGACGTTGGTGGTGCCGCCGCGCAGGTTGAGGCTGTCGGTGTAGCCGAACAGGCCCGCGCCCAGCGCCAGTCCGCCCGGCATCCAGTTGCCGAAGATCATCGCGGCGAGGCCGATGTAGCCGCGGCCGGCGGTCTGGCCGTCCAGGTACACGTTCGAGGCGACGATGGACAGGAACGCGCCGCCGAGGCCCGCGAAGCCGCCGCTGATGATCACGGCGATGTACTTGTACTTGTAGACGTTGACGCCGAGGGACTCGGCCGCGATCGGGTTCTCGCCGCAGGAGCGCAGGCGCAGGCCGAACGCGGTGCGCCACAGCACCCACCAGGTGGCCGGGACGAGGGCGACGGCGACGACGGTCAGCGGCGACAGGTCGGTGATCAGACCGCCGGCCAGGCCGGCGATGTCGGAGATCAGGAACCAGTGCTTCTCGTTGAGCGTGTCCAGCCAGCTCGACAGCCCGGGAATGTCGAAGGTGCCCAGCGAGTCGATCGGCGGGGACTGCTTGGAGGAGCCGCCGGCGGCGTTCTCGAAGGTGAACTTCGACAGGTAGCGGGTGACGCCCAGGGCCAGGATGTTGACGGCCACACCGGAGACGATGTGGTTCACGTTGAAGGTGACGGTCGCGACGGCGTGCAGGACGGCGCCCAGCGCGCCGCCGATGATGCCGAAGACGACGCCCGTCCACGGACCCCACTGGTAGCCGGCCCAGGCGCCGAACCAGGTGCCGAGGATCATCATGCCCTCGAGGCCGATGTTGACGACGCCCGCGCGCTCGGCCCACAGACCGCCGAGACCGGCGAGGCCGATCGGGACGGCGAGGCGCAGCGCGGTGGACATCTGGCCGGTGGAGGTGATGCCGTCGGCGCCGGTGATGAGGCGGACGGCCGAGGCCAGGACCAGGACGGCCGCGATGATCAGCAGGAGGACGGGGAGCGAGAAACGGCGGCCGCCCTTGCCGGGCCGCTTCGCCTTCGGCTTGGCGATGGTCGTGGTGCTCATCAGACCGTCACCTCCTTCTTGGAGTTCTGGGCGGCGGCGGCGAGCTCGGCGCCGACGCGCTTCTGCTGGCGGCGCAGCCCCCACTGGCGTACGGCCTCGTACGAGATGACGACCGCGAAGACGATCAGGCCCTGCATGATCGTGGCGATCTCCTTCTCGTACGCCACCGGGGTCGCGTAGTCGAGGGCGGGAGAGGCCTTGTCGAGGAAGGCGATCAGGAGCGCGGCGAAGGCGATGCCGACCGGGTTGTTGCGGCCGAGCAGGGCGATGGTGATGCCGGTGAAGCCGAGTCCGGTGGGGAAGCTCAGGCTGTAGGTGTGGGCGTCGCCGAGCAGCAGGGGCAGGCCGGACAGGCCCGCGATGCCGCCGGAGATCAGCATGGCGGTGAGGACCATCTTCTTGGCGTCGACGCCGGAGGCCGCGGCGGCGGTCTCGGACTCTCCGGTGGCGCGCAGGTCGAAGCCGAAGCGGGTGCGGTTGAGGACGATCCAGTAGACGACGCCGAGCGCGATGGCGAGGAAGACCAGGCCGTAGATCTCGCCGACGTCCGCGCCGAGGTCGATGCCGGGGACCCAGCCGGAGTCCTTCATGACGCCGGTCGTGTTGTTGTTGCCGACCTGCACGCCCCACATGTTGTCGAGGGTGAGGTAGCCGATGACGCTGGTGGCGATCGCGTTCAGCATGATCGTCGCGACGACCTCGCTGACGCCCCGGGTGACCTTCAGGACGCCCGCGATGCCGGCCCAGAACGCGCCGGTGAGGACGCCGACCAGGAGCAGCAGCGGGATCTGCAGGAAGGACGGCAGGGCGATGTTCGCGCCGACGACGGCGGTCATCATCGCGGCGAGGCGGTACTGGCCGTCGACGCCGATGTTGAACAGGTTCATGCGGAAGCCGATGGCGACCGCGAGGGCGGCGACGTAGTACATCGAGGCCTGGTTGACGATCAGGACCTGGACGTCGGAGTAGCCGGCCTGCTCCAGCATGAGCGTGTACGGCTCGATCGGGCTCTTGCCGGAGGCGATCAGCACGACCGAGGTCAGCAGGATCGCCGCGACGAGCGCGATGACCGGGCCGGCCACCGCGAGGAGCACGCGCTCCTTGTCGAACTTCTTCATCGGGCCTCGTCCTCCGGACCGGCTTCGGTGCCGTCTTCGGCGCCGACTTCCTCGACGTGTTCCAGGTGACCGGACGCGGCGCCGGTCATGGCGGAGCCGAGCTCCTCCGGGGTGATGGTGGCGGGGTCCGCGTCCGCGACCAGGGTGCCGTTGTAGATCACGCGCAGGGTGTCCGACAGGCCGATGAGCTCGTCGAGGTCGGCGGAGATCAGCAGCACGGCCAGGCCCTCGCGGCGGGCCTCGCGGATGCGGTCCCAGATCTGGGCCTGCGCGCCGACGTCCACCCCGCGGGTGGGGTGGGCGGCGATCAGGAACTTGGGGCTGTGGCTCATCTCGCGGCCGACGATCAGCTTCTGCTGGTTGCCGCCGGACAGCGAGGCGGCGGTGACGTCGATGCCGGGGGTGCGGACGTCGAACTCCTCGACGATCCGGCGGGTGTCGGCCTGCGCGCCCTTGATGTTCAGCCAGAAGCCCTTGGCGTTGGGGGCCTCGGTGACATGGCCGAGGATGCGGTTCTCCCAGAGGGGGGCCTCCAGGAGCAGTCCCTGGCGGTGGCGGTCCTCGGGGATGTAGCCGACGCCGGACTCGCGCCGCTTGCGGGTGCTCCAGGGGGTGATGTCCTCGCCGAGGAAGGCGATCGTGCCGGAGTCGGCGTTCTTGGTGCCGATCAGGGCGTCGATCAGTTCCGTCTGGCCGTTGCCCTCGACGCCCGCGATGCCCATGACCTCGCCGGCGTGGATGGTGAAGCTGACGTCGTCCAGGGCCTTCTTGACCTCGCCGGCCGCCTCGACCATGGAGCCGGGGCCCACGGGCTCGGCCTCGACGCCCAGGGAGGCGCCGCCGCTCGCGTACACGGTGAGGTGGGAAACCTGGATGACCGGCTTGTCGGTGACCGTGGACTCGGCGGTCTCCGGGGTGGGCAGTTCGCTGCCGACCATCATCTCCGCGAGCTGACGCGGGGTCGTCTCGGCGGGGACCGCGGTGCCGACGGTCGTGCCGCGCCGGATGACGGTGATGTCGTCGGCGACGGACAGCACCTCGCCCAGCTTGTGGGAGATGAAGATGACGGACAGGCCCTCGGACTTCAGCTCGCGCAGGTTGTCGAAGAGCGCGTCGACCTCCTGCGGGACGAGCACGGCGGTCGGCTCGTCGAGGATGAGGGTCTTGGCGCCGCGGAAGAGGACCTTGAGGATCTCCACGCGCTGCCGGTCGGCGACACCGAGGTCCTCGACCAGGGCGTCGGGGCGCACGCCGAGCCCGTAGCGGTCGGAGATCTCCTTGATCTTCTTACGGGCGTTGCCGCCGATGCCGTACAGCTTCTCGCTGCCCAGCACCACGTTCTCCAGCACGGTCAGGTTGTCGGCCAGCATGAAGTGCTGGTGGACCATGCCGATGCCGCGCGCGATGGCGTCGGCGGGGCTGGAGAGGCTCACCTGTTCGCCGTCGATCGCGATGGTGCCCTCGTCCGGCTTCTGCATGCCGTAGAGGATCTTCATCAGCGTCGACTTGCCGGCGCCGTTCTCGCCGACGAGGGCGTGCACGGTGCCCTTGCGGACGGCGAGGTGGATGTCGTGGTTGGCGACGACACCGGGGAAGCGCTTGGTGATCCCCGCCAGCTCTACCGCGATCGTCGACTGTGCGGTGAGCGGAGGGCTGCTGGACGCGTCGATGGCGCACACTCCTTGGGAAAGGGGCCGCTCTACGCGCGTAGCGCCCCTGCTTTAAATAGTGCCCGGATCGAATCGACCATTAATGATCTTGATAGTCGCCCTGGGGGCGATCCCGATCACGTCTCGATCCGTTCCGAGCATTCTGCCGCGCGAACGGGGCACGAGGAGACATGCTCTCCGCGCCCCGTTCCGTGGTCGTAACGCTGCCATTACAGCGCACCCTTGGCCAATGCCTCTGACCGGTTCAGCACCGTACGGTCCGTGCGGTCAGGAGGTCTTCACCTTGATGGTGCCGTCCTTGATGCCCGCTTCGGCCTTCTTGATCGCGTCCTGGATCGCGGCGTTGCTCGCGAACGCGGGGTTCGAGTCCGACACGCTCACGCCGCCGTTCTCGAGGCTGCCGCGGACGACGCCGGTCGCGGGCTTGCCGTCCTTGACGGACTTGGCCAGCGTGTAGACCGCGCCCTCGACGTTCTTCATGGCCGAGGTGAGGATCGAGGCCTGGTACGCCTTCAGCGCGTCCTGCTTGTACTGGTCGGAGTCGACGCCGATGGCCCAGACCTTGTGGGCGGTGGCGGCCTTGATGACACCCTGGCCGGACAGGCCGGCGGCGGCGTAGACGACGTCCGCACCGGCGTCGATCTGGCCCTCGGCGGCGCTCTCGCCCTTGTCGGGGCTGGAGAAGCCACCCTCGGCGGCGGTCTCGGTCAGGTACTGCGACTTGACCGTGACACCCTTCTTGGTGTCCTCGACGCCCTGCTTGAAGCCGGCCTCGAACTTGTGGATCAGCGGCACGTCCACGCCGCCGACGAAGCCGACGGTGTTGGTCTTGGTGGCCGTGGCGGCGGCGACTCCGGCGAGGTAGGAGGCCTGCTCCTCGTGGAAGACGAGGTCGGCGACGTTGTCGGCCTTGATCTGGTCGTCGTCGACGATGCCGAAGGTGACCTTCGGGTACTTGGCCGCGACCTCCTTGACGGCCGGCGCGTAGGCGAAGCCGACGCCGATCACCGGGTTGTAGCCCTGCTTGGCAAGGCTCTCCAGGCGCTGCACCTTGTCCGCGTCGGACTCGCCGTCCTGCGGCTCGACCGCGGTCGACTTGTAGCCGAACTCCTTGTCGGCCTTGTCCAGGCCGGCCGTCGCGGCGTCGTTGAAGGACTGGTCGCCCTTGCCGCCGACGTCGTACGCGAGCGCGAGGCCCAGGTTCTTGGCGCTGCTGTTGGAGGAGGAGGACGACGTGGACGAGCTTCCACAAGCGGAAACAGTCACGGCGAGGGCTGCGGTGGCAACACTCGCGACTGCGATTCGGGACACCCGGCGCATGGAACGAGACTCCTTTGTGCAAGCGCCCAAACCAGGCGCTGGTTCCGCCGCAGCGTAACGCGCGTAGACCAGACGGAAAAACCCTTCTGTCCGGTCCGTTACCGAGCTGTGGCCACAGATGGAGCCCAGGTTACGGACAGCAGAACGCCCCTTGCGGGAGGCAAGGGGCGCATGGGCTGCAAGGACGCCCGTAAGGGCGTAGCCGGGGGGTGGTGCGGGTGCTTGGGGCGCGTTACTCAGTGGTTACTTGGTGTTGACCGTGACCGTGCCGTCGATGATGGCCTTCTTGGCCTTGTCGACGGCGGCGACGACGTCCGTCATCGCCTTGTACTTCGGGTTGGTGTCGGCGAAGCCGACGCCGTCGTTGGCGAGGCTGCCGCGGACCACTCCGGACAGCGGCTTGCCGTCGACGACGGACTTCACGAGGTCGTAGACCGCGCCGCCGACGTTCTTCAGCGCCGAGCCGAGGATGTAGTCCTTGTACGCCGCCAGCGCGCTCTGGCTGTACTGGTCGGAGTCGACGCCGATGGCCCACACCTTCTTGGCGGCGGCCTCGGTGATCACGCCCTGACCGGACAGACCGGCCGCGTGGTACAGGACGTCCGCGCCGGCCTCGATCTGGCCGCTCGCCGCGTCCTTGCCCTTGTCGGGGCTGGAGAAGCCGCCTTCCTGGGGGGTCTCCGTCAGGTACTGCGACTCGATCTTGATCTTCGGGTTGACCGACTTGGCGCCCTGGACGTACCCGGCCTCGAACTTGTGGATCAGCGGGATGTCCACGCCGCCGATGAAGCCGATGTGCGCCTTCTTGCTCGCCTTGGCGGCGGCGACGCCGGCCAGGTAGGAGGCCTGCTCCTCGTGGAAGACCAGGTCGGCGACGTTCTTCGCCTGGACGGTCTCGTCGTCGATGATCCCGAAGGTGGTGTTCGGGAACTTGGCGGCGACCTCCTTGACGGCCGGCCCGTAGACGAAGCCGACGCCGATCACCGGGTTGTGGCCGGACTGGGCGAGCTGGGTCAGGCGCTGCACCTTGTCCGCGTCGGACTCGCCGTCCTGCGGCTCGATGTCCTGGCCGCCGATCTTGAACTCCTTCTCGGCCTTCTGCAGACCGGCGTAGGCGGCGTCGTTGAAGGACTGGTCGCCCTTGCCGCCGATGTCGTACGCGAGGCCGATGCCCTTGCCCGAGTACGTGCCGGACTCCGTGTCGGTGGCCTTGGAGTCGGTGCTGGACTTGCCGCAGCCCGCGGCGGCGAGTGCGACGACCGCGACGGCCACCGCCGCCCGGGAGAATCTGGTTCTCTGCGAGATCCGAGAGTTACGACGCATAGCAAGCACCCCTTCGTCCCCACGGCACCGTGACCGGCCCGCTTTCCCCTTGGTGACGCCGTTCCGGAAGGCCTTCCCCGACGAGCCGTTCCCGGTGGCGATTCCGGCGCACAGTAACGCGCGTAGAAGGGGAGGGGAACGGGGTTTCCCTCGGCCGTTATCGATTCGTGCCGGGGTTGGGTTACAGGCGTGGCCCGGGGATTACGGGCCGGTGACACAGGGGGATGAAGGGGCACCTTTCCGGCGCCCGCCCTTCATCCCCTTGTGTCAGTGGCCTCGCGTGCGGTGGCCTCGCTTACTCGTCTACTCGTCGCGGGTCGCCGCGTCCAGCAACGCTGCCGCCGTGAAGAGCTCCACGCCTACGGTGATGGCCGACTCGTCGGCGTCGAAGTCGCCCTGGTGCAGATCGCGGACGGTGCGCTCGCCGGGGGTGCGGACGCCGAGCCGGGCCATCGCGCCGGGCACCCGCTCCAGGTACCAGGAGAAGTCCTCGCCGCCGAGGCTCTGCTCGGTGCCCTCCACGCCCGCCTCGCCGCGCCGGGCGACCATGGCGTCCCGCAGCAGCCCGGTGACGTCGGCGTCGTTGACGACGGGCGGGACGCCGCGCACGTAGTTGATCTCCGACTTGGCCCGGTGCAGGTTGGCGACCTCGTCGATCGCCGCGACGACGATGTCCGGGGCCTGCCGCCACGCCTCGAGGTCCAGGCAGCGGACGGTCCCGGAGAGCTCGGCGTGCTGCGGGATCACGTTCGGCGCGTGCCCGCTCTCGATCCGGCCCCAGGTGACGGCGAGCCCGGCACGCGTGTCGACGCGCCGGCCGACCAGCGCGGGGACGTCGGTGACGACCCGGGCGGCGGCGGTGACGAGGTCGGTCGTCAGGTGGGGGCGGGCGGTGTGGCCGCCGGGGCCGTCGAGGGAGATCTCCAGCCGGTCGCAGGCCGAGGTGATGGCGCCTGCCCGCAGCCCGACCCGGCCCGCGTCGACGCGCGGGTCGCAGTGCACGGCGATGATCCGGCCGACGCCGTCCAGCGCCCCGCACTCGATGGCGTCGGCGGCGCCGCCGGGCAGCACCTCCTCGGCGGGCTGGAAGATCAGCCGCACGGGCCGGGGCAGCCGCCCCTGCCGGTGCAGTTCCGCGAGGACGAGACCGGCGCCGAGGACGACGGTGGTGTGCACGTCGTGGCCGCAGGCGTGCGCGCGGCCGGGCACGGTGGACCGGTACGCGCTCTCGATCTTCGTGTCCGGGATGGGCAGCGCGTCGATGTCGGCGCGCATCGCGAGCACGGGAACGCCGTCGGCCCCGCCGTCCTGTCCGCCCACCGCCCCGATGTCGCAGATGAGGCCGGTCCCGATGGCGAGCACACGGGGCTTCAGCCCCGCCCTCTCGAGGCGGGCCTTGATCGCGGCCGTCGTACGGAACTCCTGGTTACCGAGCTCGGGGTGCATGTGCAGGTCGCGGCGGAAGGCCACGAGTTCCGCGCGCAGCGCCTCCGGCAGGGTGCCGGGAAGGGCGACCGGCTGGGCACCGGGGAGCGCGTCTTCCCCTGAAGGATCGGCCTCGGACTCTCGGAACATCAGGTTCTTCACCCTCTGAAGGGTAGGACGCCGGAGCGGTCAACCGACCTACGATCAACAAAACTTCAACCCGTCAGGCGAAGAAAAGTCGGCCGCGCGGCGCATGGCTGCTATTGAGGATGGGTAAACTTCGCCGATTTTTCAATCGGCGCCCACACTTCTTCCTGTCTTTCACGGATACCACGGACCACACATGGCACGCCGTGCCTGTCCAAGGAGCGGGACCCGTAGCGGGACCGGTCCCGGAATCATCACCGCCCCGCAGCGATTCCGCCACGCAGCGCGACGGCCGGGGGTACGGCGAGGGCGCTGCGAGCCAAGGCGCAGCAACCGGCGCACCCCGCTGCGGGAGCGCCGTCACCGGCGCGCCGTGAGGGCCGGCTCCGGGCCCTGGACGGGCTGCGGCTGGTCGCCGCGCTGATGGTGGCGGTTTACCACTACGCGGGCCGCGGCGGCGACGTCACCCGGGCGTGGGGCAGCTCGCCGCGGCTCCAGTTCCCCACGTTGCACCAGTTCGCCGCCTACGGCTGCCTCGGTGTCCAGGTCTTCTTCGCGCAGGCGGCGCGCGAGCCGCTGCTCGACCTGGTGCTGATGCCCGAGTACGCGGCGTTCTTCATCGGCGGCATCGGCCTCCACCTCGAAGTGCCGGTGGTAGTCGGCGAAGATCTCCGCGCCCGCCCGTGCGGCCAGCGGGAAGTCACTCATCAGCCGGGCCCGCTCCCCGACGTCGTACCCCTCGCGCCGCTCGTCGGGCAGCGGCTCGACGCCCTGGTCCTCGGACTTCCGCCCCCGCGCGGCCCTGGCGGACCGCTTCCGCGCCGGCCGCGTCTTCCTCGCCGGCGACGCGGCCCACGTCCACTCCCCCGCAGGCGGCCAGGGCCTCAACACCAGCGTCCAGGACGCCTACAACCTGGGGTGGAAGCTGGGCGCGGTGCTGGCCGGGCGGGCGCCGGAAGCGCTGCTGGACACCTACGAGGAGGAGTGCCGTCCGGTGGCCGCGTACGTCCTCGGCCTGTCGACGGCGATCCACCGCCAGGAGGCCCGTCGCGGCACGACCACCCGCCAACTGGGCCTGAACTACCGGCACTCGCCACTGAGCGAGGAGACCAGGCGGACCCCGCGTTCCCTCCGCGCCGGGGACCGCGTCCCGGACCTCACGGTGGACGGCGTCCGTCTCTTCGACCCCCTCAGGGGCCCGGACTGGACTGAACTGACGCTGGAGGAAGGGGTGTTCCTGGTCCGCCCGGACGGTTACGTGGGCTGGGCGGGCGAGTCCGAGGCGGGGATGGACGGGATGGAGGGGATGGAGGAGTACCGGGCGCGTGTCGGCGCCTGAGGGTCAGGCACTCGCCAACGTCAGCTTCACCGCGAAGCCGAGGAACAACGCCCCGGCGGCGGAGGTGGCGCCGGCCGCCAGTCTCGTCCGGCGTCGGAAGGCACCCGCCAGCCGCGTCCCGCCGAATATCAGCGCGGTGAGATAGAGGAAGCTCGCGACCTGCGCGAACGCGCCCAGCACGACGAACGAGACCGCCGGGTACGCGTACCCCGGGTCGACGAACTGCACGAAGAAGGCGACGAAGAACAGGATCGCCTTGGGATTGAACAGGCTGATGACGAACGCCCGCCGAAAGGCCCGCTCCTCGGCCCCGGCACCGGACGCCTCCTCGACGCCGCCCCGCTCCCCGTGCTCCCCCCGAGCCCGCCACATCCCCCACGCGGCCCGCAGCATCCCGACCGCCAGCCACGTCAGATACCCGGCCCCCGCGTACTTCACGACCCCGAACAGCAGGGCGTTGCCCTGGAGCAGAGAGGCGACCCCGGCCGCGGACAAGGTCATCAGCACGGAGTCCCCGCACCACACCCCGGCGGCGGCGGTGTACCCGGCCCGTATCCCGCGCCGGGCGGCGACGGAAAGGACGTACAGCGAGTTGGGCCCGGGAAGCAGGACGATCAGGACGAGACCTGCGAGGTAGGTGGGGAGATCGATGACGCCGAACATGGGGACGAGTGTCGCACGGGGGTACGACAGTCAGTCGTCGCCGTCCAGGAGGGTGTCCACGGAGAGGTCGAGAGCGACGCCGACGGACTCGGGGACAGGCACGGACTGGCCTCGTTTGTAGCGCTGAGGCACGTCGTACTTCCCGTCGATCGGGTTCTGGTGGACGAGCACTTCGTCGTGCTTGCGGTCGACCACGATGTAGACGGGAACTCCGGCCTCGGCGTAGCACTCGACCTTGGGGCCAAGGTCGTCGGACCAGTTCGAGGACGTCACTTCGACGACCAGGCGGAAGACGTTGGGGGCGTAGCAGTTCTTCTGGACGAGGGCGTCACGGAAGTCCTCGTCCACGACGGAGAAGTCGGGGATCGAGTAGTCCTCGGCCACCGTGGGCAGCCACAGGCCGATGCCCTGGACGTACCTGAGCCCAGCTTTCCGGGCCCCAGCGCCTCCGAATGCTTCGATGAGCCAAGTCAACGACAGCGCATGCGAGCCGTCCGGCGGCGGTGTCACAGTGAGCCTCCCCTGGAGAATCTCCACGCGGTGCCCAGGCAGTGCACGGGAGAGCAGGTCGGCGGCTTCGCCCAACGTCAGCTCGTGTTGCAGTACAGCCACGGCATCCTCCTTTTCGGGGGTCACTCTTCATGAGCGTAACCGGGAGCGTGCGATTTCCGCCCCCGATCACCCGTACGGAGGAATCGCCCAGGTCAGAAGGCATCCGACGGCGCATAAGCCCCCCAAACCCCCCGGAGGGCGTCGCACACCTCGCCCACCGTCGCCCGGGCCCGCAGGGCGGCCTTCATCGGGTGGAGGACGTTGTCCGTGCCCTCGGCGGCCTGCTTCAGGGCGGCCAGGGCGGTGTCCACCGCCGACTGGTCGCGTTCCGCGCGGAGCCTGGCGAGGCGGGCGGCCTGCCGGGCCTCGATGGCCGGGTCCACCCGCAGCGGCTCGTACGGCTCCTCCGCGTCGAGCCGGTAGCGGTTGACGCCGACGACGACCCGCTCGCCGGAGTCGGTCTCCTGGGCGATCCGGTACGCGCTGTGCTCGATCTCGTTCTTCTGGAAACCGTGCTCGATGGCCGCCACCGCGCCGCCGAGATCCTCGACCCTGCGCATCAGCCCGACGGCCGCCGCCTCGACGTCGTCGGTCATCCGCTCCACGACGTACGACCCGGCGAAGGGGTCGACGGTCGCCGTCACGTCCGTCTCGTAGGCGAGCACCTGCTGTGTGCGCAGGGCGAGGCGCGCGCTCTTGTCCGTGGGCAGCGCGATCGCCTCGTCGAAGGAGTTCGTGTGCAGGGACTGGGTGCCGCCGAGGACCGCCGCGAGACCCTGGACGGCGACCCGGACCAGGTTCACCTCCGGCTGCTGGGCCGTCAGTTGGACGCCCGCCGTCTGCGTGTGGAAGCGCAGCATCAACGACTTCGGGTTCCTGGCGCCGAACTCGTCCCGCATCACCCGCGCCCAGATGCGCCTGGCCGCACGGAACTTGGCGACCTCTTCGAGGATCGTCGTCCGCGCGACGAAGAAGAAGGACAGCCGGGGCGCGAAGTCGTCCACGTCCATCCCCGCCGCCACCGCCGTACGGACGTACTCGATGCCGTCCGCCAGCGTGAAGGCGATCTCCTGCGCCGGGGACGCGCCCGCCTCCGCCATGTGGTAGCCGGAGATCGAGATCGTGTTCCACTTCGGGATCTCGGTCTTGCAGTACTTGAAGATGTCGGCGGTCAGCCGGAGGGAGGGCTTCGGCGGGAAGATGTACGTCCCGCGCGCGATGTACTCCTTCAGGACGTCGTTCTGGACCGTGCCCGTGAGCCGGCCGGCCGGCACGCCCTGCTCCTCGCCGACCAGTTGGTACATCAGCAGCAGGAGGGCGGCGGGCGCGTTGATCGTCATCGACGTCGACACCCTGTCCAGCGGGATCCCGCCGAACAGCACCCGCATGTCCTCGACCGAGTCGACGGCGACGCCCACCCTGCCGACCTCGCCGTGCGCGATCGCGGCGTCGGAGTCGTGGCCCATCTGGGTGGGCAGGTCGAAGGCGACCGACAGGCCCGTCGTGCCGTCGGCGATGAGCTGCCGGTAGCGGGCGTTGGACTCCGCCGCCGTGCCGAAGCCCGCGTACTGGCGCATGGTCCAGGGACGGCCGGTGTACATCGACGGGTAGACGCCCCGGGTGTACGGGTACGCGCCCGGCTCGCCCAGCTTCTCGGCCGGGTCCCAGCCCGCCAGGTCCGCCGGCCCGTACACGGGCTCGATGGGCAGTCCGGACTCCGACTCACGCGCCCTGTGCGACTCACGCGCCATGGGTGTCATGCCTCCCGCCGGGCGAACCTGTGGTTGCGGTCCCGCTCACCACAATGCCGGTCCGTTCGCGAGGCGTCATCCGGGGGGAACATCTCAGGCATGCGGATGCGGAGATCGATCGCCGTCCCGGCCGTCGCGGCGGCTCTGGTGACAGCCCTGGTGACGGTGTGCGGCGGCTGTAGCGTGCAGGCCCCGACGACGGACGGCACGGACGGGCCCGTACGCCCGCCGTCGGCCTCGTCCTCGGCCGGGGCCACCACCGACGACAGGCCGAGCGGCGGCCCGGCCGCCACCAGTACCCCCACCAGTGCCCCCGCCAGTGCCCCGCCCGCCGCCGTCCTGTGGTCGCACGGCGACACCGGGCGCGAGGTCCGCGAGCTCCAGGCCCGGCTGCGGCAGGTCGCCTGGCTCAACGCCGGCCCCACGGGCACGTACGACGGCCCCACCGAGGAGGCGGTGAAGGGCTTCCAGGGCAAGCGCGGGCTGCCGAGGACCGGGAAGACGGACACCGTCACCTGGCGGCGGCTGCTGGGGATGACGCGTGAACCGGGAGAGTGGGAGCTGTATCTGATGGGCGGTCAGCCCGCCGCCGCGCCCGATCCCCGGTGTCTGACCGGGCGGGTGCTGTGCATCGACAAGACGACCCGGACCCTGCGCTGGATGATCGACGGCCGGACGGTGTCGACGGTGTCGGTCCGCTTCGGCTCGCAGTACACGCCCACCCGGGAGGGTGTGTTCCACGTCTACTGGAAGTCCCGCGACCACGTGTCGACGCTCTACCACTCGCCGATGCCGTACGCGATGTTCTTCAGCGGCGGGCAGGCGGTGCACTACTCGGCCGACTTCGCGGCCCGCGGCTACGCCGGCGCGTCGCACGGCTGCGTCAACGTCCGGGACGAGACGGCGATCGCGGATCTCTTCGCGCAGGTGAGGAACGGCGACAAGGTCGTCGTGTCCTGGTAGGCGGCGCTCGGCCCGGCAGGGGCCCGGCCCGGTGGAAGCTGAGGGCGCGAGCGGGACCGGGGGAACGTGTCCCGCCCGCGCCGAGCGCACGAGCCGTAGGTACGGGGGGAACCCCGGCTCAGTGCAAGGGCCGATGACCAGTCGGCTCACTTGTTACTGCGCCCCGGCCGCCGAAAACGTCACACCCGCCCCGAAAAAACTTCGGCGATCTGCGAAGCCGCAGGTCAGGCCTGTTCCAGTTCCAGGTTCGGGTTCGGGTCCGGGTCCGGGTCCGGGTCCGGGTCCGGGTTCGGCCTAGGGGCAGCTGCCGCCCGTGACGGAGAAGAGCGCCTGGTAGCCCTTCCGTACGGCGGCCATGTTGAGCATGCCGACGATGCCGTCGGCGGTCATGCCCGCCTCGCCCGGGCCGGGGGCGTTGATGAACGTCGACTGCCACGGGCGTCCGCTGTAGCGGAAGCAGAAGGGGAACGGGAACATCTGGACCTCGCCGGAGGTCTCGATCCCGTCGGGCTGCAGGGCGGTCCCCAACTCGGGGGAATCCGCGACGAGTTCGTCGAGCGTCGGCGTCAGGTCGGTCTCGTCTGCCATGACGGCTCTCCTCGGTGCGATGGGCTCACGATGCTTCCGGAGCTACCGGTGGGGTGCAAACGGAGCCGGGGCGGAGCCGAGTTGCAGGCGTGCGCGGGCTGCGACACGCTTGTGGAAGAGGCTGGTTGGACTTCTGTTGGGCTCCTGGGGCTCCTGCTTGGGCTCCTTCGAGGAGGCGGCGTCATGGCTACGGTCTCGGCAACCCTGGCGAACAACGTGACCGTTCAACCGGTCAGCGGCACCAGTTCCACCGGGCTCGGAAGTTCCTTCAACGTCGGGAGCCTGGCTCCGGTGGAGGATCAGCCCCAGTCCAGTCCCGGTGTGCCGGGGCTGGGGCTCACCGTCGACATCCAGGTCGAGAACACCAAGGGCACGGCCAACACACTGACGGCCACCGTGGAGGACACCTCGGGGAGCGGCGCGTTCAGCGGACAGGGCACGATCACGTGGGGCGACGGGGACAGCGGCATCGCCTGGATCGAGTTCACCGGCTTCCCGGTCCAGGGCGACGGAGTGACGCCGACCGACCGGTGCAAGCTCACGCTGCAGACCTCGGGCGACGACGTCTCCGTCCGGTGGTTCACCATCTAGTGACGGCGCTGACCGTAGCCGCCGCTTCCACCGCTTCCACCGTTCCCGCCGCTCCCAGCGGAGGCGCCGCCGTGACGTCCGTCATGGCCGCCACGGTCACTACCGCGATCACCGCCGCTGTCGTCATCGCCGTCGCCGCTGCCACCGCTCTGTCCGGACCCGCCCTGGCCCTGCCCGGTGCCCCGGTCGGAGGTGTCTTTCCCCGTGCCCTTCCCTGAGCCCCTCCCGGAGCCCTTCCCGGTGCGGTCGTCGCCGCGGGAGTTCCCGGGGAGGGTGGTGCCGTCGAGGACGCCCGCGCAGTACTTCGGTACGCGCTGCGAGCCGCCCGCCAGGTTCTCCAGGATGCGGCGGCGGTCGGTGTCCAGGGTCTTGCCGGCGCCCAGGTCGCGGCAGGACGAGGTCACGCCGGCCGGCCAGGTGCCACGGAGATCCGGGGCCGTGGAGGCATGGTCGTCGGCGTTTCCGTCCCCCTTCCCGGCCTCGCCCGCGGCCTCGCTGCCTGTGTCGCCCGGGTCGTCGTCGTCCGGTGCCGGCGAGGACGCGTCGTCGCCCGAGGCGTCCGGCGCCGGGGAGACGAGCGGACCCTCGGGAAGCGCGGGCGCCGAGACGGCGGGCGACACCGGTTCCGCGTCGTCGAACGGGGTCGGCAGCACACCGGTCCCCGCCGCGACCGCGACCCCGCCGACCATCCCGACGGCCAGCACGGCGGCCAGCCCGAGCTGCGCGGGCCGACTCCACCGCGCGCGTCTCCCGGCCCCCTCCCGCCCCCGACCACCACCGATACGAACGAGCCCGGCATCGACGACAAGCGCCGCACCCGGAGCGGGGCTGACGGAGTCGATGGGGCTGACGGTGTCGGCGCGGTCCGCGTAGGCCTTGCGGAAGGCGGCCAGGGCCGCGGCCTCGCCGGGGAGTTCGTCGTCGGCGGGCAGGGGCTCGGCGGCGAGCGCGGACAGCGCGCCCAGCGTCCTCGCGAGCCGTTCGGCCTGTTCGCCGGCCGCGCCGTCGAGAGCGTGGCCGGGTGATTCACCGCGCAGCAGACGCTCCGCCGTTTCGCGGTCGAGCCACCTGTCCTGCTTGTCGGCCATCACATGTCCTTCTGCGTCCGCGTGCGCACATGCGTCACACCTGCGGACGTCACCGGGCGCGAGCGCGTTCCACGCTGAGGCGGCAGTGCGTCGAGCACGTCGGCCATCTCCGGATCCTCGCCGAGCAGTTCGGCGAGCTTCTTCAGGCCGCGGTGCGCGGCCGTACGTACCGCGCCGGGCCGTTTGCCGAGCGTCTCGGCGGCCGTCTTGGCGTCCAGGCCCATGACGACCCGCAGTACGACGGCCTCGGCCTGGTCCTGCGGCAGCCGGGCTATGAGGTCGAGGGTGCGGCCGGTGGCCAGCGCCTCGATGGCCTCGCCTGCGGTGTCGGACTCGGCGGCCCGGCCGGTCAGCTCGGTCTCGTCGCCGCCGATCGCGGGACGGCGGCCGCGCATGCGTATGAGGTCCAGGGCGCGGTTGCGGGCGATCCGGGCGGCCCAGCCACGGAAACGGTCCGCGTCCCCGCTGAACCGTTCCAGGTCACGGGCGATCTGCAGCCAGGCCTCGGAGGCGACGTCCTCGGCGTCGAGATCGCCGACGAGTGTGCGTACGTACCCGAGCAGCCGCGGGTGCACCGTGCGGTACACAGTCCGGAACGCGGTCTCGCACCCGTCCTGTGCCGCGAGCACCGCGGCTGTCAGCTCCGCGTCGTCCCCCACGTCGTGGTTTCCTCGGTCGATGGTTCGCGGTTCGTGGACCGCAGGTCGTTGCGGTGGTCTGCCCGCTTGGCCGTCCGGCGCGAAAGGCACGTTACGACCTGAAACCGCCGCTCGTCCATGTCCGTAGAACATGCAACTGACTCGTGACGCACTCGGGTGTGACAGAAAACGCACTCACGGCGCTGTAGAGAATACGGGCCGCCGCGCGGCCCGTGCCGCGCGACGGCCGGGGCCTCTCCTGTGGGGGGTGGCGGCCCCGGCCGTTGCCTCGGTTTTAGGGCCATGACCTGGGGTTTTGCGCAGATTCCGTAACCAGCGCGACCAACGCGTGACCAGCGGGCCAGACGCCTCACGTGATCCTAGCCAGCCCGATACGCCGAGCCGTCCCGAATGTCGGCTTGTGGACCCCTTCACCTCGGTGCTTGCCGTACTGGGCCAGGGTGGAGCCCAGCGAGTAGTGCCTCACATTGACCGAGACTTCCGTGGGGTTCCCCCCCGCGTCCAGGTCGTTAGTGACCTTGCGGTGACGCCAGCGTCACACGCTTCATCGACGAGCAGACGCCGTTCTCGACCCAACACGGTGTTAAGGGTGACGAGTTCGAAAATGTAGTCGTCGTCATCGACGATCGCCTCTGGGACATGTACAGCATCAGCAAAATGCTCGCGGGCACCGACTCCACGGACCGCTTCCAGCGCTCGCGCAACCTCTTCTACGTCAGCTGCTCACGAGCCCGACACGGCCTGGCTGTGGTCTTCCTCGATGATCTGCCCGACGAGGCAGAGGCCACCGCACGCGCCTGGTTCGCCTCTGGCGTCATTCATTCGTAGAAGCGACGGCAGGTCCTACGAGCCAACGCGCAGGGACAGGTAGACCCGGCCATACTCATCTTCCCGCACTGTCCGATCGGAGACCCTGCGAGCTCCGCTGACTTCTGCGGGAGACTCCAGCCCGCCCACCCCGTAGCTCCGCGATCTGAGTCTCGAGGGCACGCTTTCCGTACCTGGGTCGTGGTCGAGGTCCTCCGCGCCGCTGGATATCCGCACCGACACGCACTCAGCCACCACGGCCTGATTCAAAGGACTGGCCGCTCTTGGTGTCAGCCGCCGTAGAGGGTGGGCAGATCGACCAGGAGGAGGTCGTCCCGGCGCTCGGCCAGGTCGACCAGTTCGGGGCAGAAGCCGTGCAGCGAGTACAGGGCCAGGGTGGTGGCAGCGGTGTCGTACCCCTGATCCGCGAGCAGGGCACGGATACGTTCCAGGCGCTCCAGGTCACCGGTCCCCCGGCGAGCCGCGGTCGCCTTGGCCTCGCCCAGCAGCGCGATCCTCGCGCGGGGAGCCTGCGGGCGCTCGCCGGCGGCCAGGGCGATGACATCGACCTCGTGCTTCGTCCGGGCGGCCTGGTCGGCGACCTCGGTGGTACCGACCGGGCCGGGCAGTCCACCGGGCAACAGGGTGTGGGCGTAACGACGGGTGAAGTCGCGGGCCAGGTCCTCGAAGTGCGGCCCGAGGATCTTGGAGTTGAAGGTCGGAGCGGCCTGCTGCCACACCTGCTCGGCGAAACCCTGCTCCACGGCGGCGGCCTGCGGGAGGGTGATGAGCTGGTTGAAGCGGATGACAGGGTCGGCGAGCGTGATGACGGGGTGCTTGGAGCGGAGGATGTCCTGTTCCCGCCGGATGTAGCCAGTGGATTCCAGGACTCCGAGAGGGTGGGCGACGGCGTTGCGCGGACGTTCAAGAGCGGCACCGATCTTGCTGGGCGTGGTGGCGCCGTTCGCGATCGCGGTGAGGGTGTCGTAGTACAGCGTGTGTTGCGTGATCCTCGGGTCCTCGCGCAGCAGGTACTCGGTCTCGGTACGCGAGTGCACAGCCCGCCCCGGGTCGAGCAGTGTCCGGGCAAGCCAGGTGTCGAAGCCGTCGTCCGGATGCGGCCGGGCAGCCACCGGCCGGTAGCCGGGAGCTCCGCCCAAAACCGCGTGGACCTTCAGCGCGGTCAGCGGGTCGGCGATCTGCCAGAAGGTCCGGCTGTCACGGTAGTCGAAGGCACCCAGCCGTAGATCGACCACCGCACGCCCCCGCAGCGGCCTGGTTCCAGAGAGCAGTTCATGCATGACGCTCATCGCGGAGCCGCACAGGATCAGCCGCGGACCCGGCCCGGCACCGGGCGGGGCACCCCGCTGACGCTCGTCGTAGAGCTGTTGCAGCAGCCCCGGGATCTCGGGCGAGTGCTGGAGCAGATACGGCAACTCGTCGATCACCAGGAGCGGGTGCGACGAACGGGCGGTCACATCAAGGGCATTGGACAAGACGTCACGCCAGTCGTTCAGACGCAGACTCCCCGGCCGCAGGCCGGCGTGGGCGGCGACCGCGTCACTGAACCGCTGAATCGCGGGCAGCCGCCCCTCCTCCCGGACCGCTGTGACGTACAGGCCGCCGACCTGCTCGGACAGGGCCTGCAGAAGGTACGACTTCCCATGCCGCCGCCGCCCCGACACGATGCCGAGCCGCATCGCCGGATCCGGATCAGTGAGGAACTCCGCGAGCAGATCCCACTCCCGGACCCGGTCGACCACGTCGTCCGGCTTGGCCGGCAGGCTCTTCTTCACTCGCCCTCCCACACATCGACTTCGATGGAATACGTCAAAGTCTACTTCGACAAATAACGTCGTACTGGATTTATCCCGGAGCTTCGGCAGCCGATCTCAGACGATCCGGCGCGATGCGCGGGCAGATACACGACGCCATCCAGCACTTCTCCTCAGCCTCCATTGCAGGCCGTCCCACCGGCGTGATGGCAGCTTCTGGCGCGGCAGCCCGCAGGGGCTGACCCGACGGCTGGACACGTGACCAGCGCGTGACCAGTAGCGGTCAGGAACAGCCAGAAACTCCTAGACGAGTCATTCCGAATGCTGACGGTGTGTCCGGGAACACAGACAGGGCGTCCAAGGCGAGGGAGCGCCGCTCGTTCTGCTGGCGGGCCAGGCGAACAACCACCACTGGTGGGACGGGGTACGCGACGACTTCCACGCCGACCGCAGCACCCTCACGCTTGACTACCGCGGTACGGGCGAGAGCGACAAGCCCGACAGGCCCTACAGCACCGAGGGCTTCGCGCAGGACGTGATCGCGGTGCTCGACGAGCTCGGTGTCGACCGGGCCGACGTCTACGGCACGTCCATGGGCGGACGCGTGGCCCAGCACCTCGCGGCCCGCCATCCGCACCGGGTGCGCGCCCTGGTGCTCGGCTGCACGTCGCCCGGCGGCCAGCACGGCGTCGAACGCGACAACGACGTGCGCAGGTCGCTGGTACAGCCGCAACCGGGTGCGGCGCGACAGGCCCTGCTCGACCTGATGTACACCCCGGCCTGGCTGGCGACCCGCCCCGGCCCCTACCGGACACTCGGCGACCCGGCCATGCCGGCCTACGCCCAGCGTCGCCACCTGGCGGCCAGCAACCGGCACGACGCGTGGCACCTCCTGCCCGGCATCAGCGCACCCACCCTGGTCGTGCACGGCAGCGACGACCTGCTCAACCCGGCCGCCAACGCTCCCCTGCTCGCGAACCGCATCCCCGGTGCCCGGCTTCACATGGTCCCCGGAGCACGACACGCCTATTTCGAGGAGTTCCGCACCGTCGCAAGCCCACTCGTCCTGGACTTCCTCACCACACGGCCGCACCGGTGACAGGGAACCGGCAATCTCCGCAGGGCAGCCCTTCGGCGACGGTCCCAACCAAGTGGGGAAGTCGACCGGCCCTGGGGATCTCTCGAATGCTCATCAGCGTGGCCAACGCGTGACCAACAGCGGCCGGGGACAGTCAGAGACACCTGGACAAGGGCTGGCCTGGGCAGTCAGCGCGAACCTCCACTCGGGCGACAAAATGCCTGTTCAGGGGCCCTTCATGTCCCAGTCGGGCCAGGCGCGGCGGCCCCGGCCGTCGCCTCGGCTCACCCGCTCTGGCCTGAGACGCCGCGCGGCATCGGTGACCACCGTGCGACACGGCTCGAACCGGTGTCAGCTGCCGTAGAGGGTGGGCAGATCGACCAGGAGGAGATCGACCAGGAGGAGATCGTCACGGCGGTCGGCCAGGTCGACCAGGTCGGGGTGGAAGCCGTGCAGGGAGTACCGGGCCAGGGCGATGACATCGACCTCGTGTTTCGTGCGGGCGACCTGGTCGGCGACCTCGTTGGTACCGACCGGGCCCGGCAGTCCACCGGGCAACAGGGTGGGGGCGTAACGACGGGTGAAGTCGCGGGCCAGGTCCTCGAAGTGCGGCCCGAGGATCTTGGAGTTGAAGTACTGGAACAGCTCCCATGTCGACGGAGGCAGAGGGGGCGGCCGGGGGGCCGGGTACCAGTTCTGCGAATGTGACACTTCCGGGGTGATGTGTCACAGTTCGCGGCCGACGGTACCCCGGGGCTCCGGCACGGACGCGCCCTGGCCCGGAGCGCCCAGGCGGAATTCGCCGAACGGTATCCGGCTGTCAGGTGCGGGGCCCCTGGCTCCCTCCCATTGCCCGCTACTACCGCCTCCCCCTCGTCGCGTCCCTGCACAGCAGCCGCAGTGAGCCGTGGCCGGCGAAGCAGCGGTGGGACTCGTCGATGGGGTCCCAGAGGCGGCCGTCGGGGGTGCGGATCCAGTGGTCGCCGCCGGTCGTCCACCACTCGGCGCCGGTCTGGCGGGCGATCACCTCACCGGCGTACGCCCCGAATCCGCGCAGTGTGTGCTCCGCGGCCGGGTGCGGGGTGCCCGCGCGGCGCAGTTCCTCGATCAGGCGGTCGACGCGCCACAGGCTCGGTGCGGAGAAGTCGAGGTGCGGGCGCATGCCGTCGGGCACGGCGGCCAGCGTCTCCGCCGCCCATCGCACGGGTTTCGCCGCGGCGGAGGGTCGGGGCGGCTGGTCGGTCTGGTCGGTCGTCCTGTGCGTCACACTTCGAAGAGCGGGGGCGGGCCGTGTTCCGTCACTCGGATCCGGGGACTTCCCGAGACCGTCGCAGGACCGACCCGTCTCCCCCGCACCACGCTCACCTACGTCCACGAGCCCGCCGTGACACCACCGCGCGCAGCACCCGGCGGCCCTGCGTGGAGACCTCCAGCGCGCGGCGCAGTCCGCCCGTGCCGTGGGCGGCGAGGAGTTCCAGGACGGTGATCTGGCGGCGCAGTTCGGCGGCGACCAGGGGCGACATGCCCTCCGTACGGCCCTCGCGGCGGTCGTCGACCGGGGAGGCGTCCTCGGTCGGGTCGAGGTGGCGGTGGATCTGGAGGGAGGCGACGGAGCAGGCGTCGGCCCAGAGCCGCATCCCGGCGGCGGAGCGGTCGGCCGGGGCCGCGGCCAGCATCCGGCGCGCCAGGAGCACCACCGCGTCGCCCTCTCCCTCGCCGCCCTCCTGCCCTTCGCCCTCTCCCCCGTCGCCGGACTCCAGCTTGCCGCGCGCCTGTTGGAGCAGTTCGCCCCAGTCGGCGGCATCGGAGGTCTCCGCGAGGTTGCCCCACAGCGGTCGCAGGGTCTCGTCGTCACCCCCGAGCAGGGGCACGCACCGATCCAAACAAGCCAACCCGCCGGCGGTCAGTCCGCGTTCGTCGGCCTGAGCGATCAGTTCCACCAGGCTCATCCACGTCTCCCTCGCCAGGGCGCCTACCTTACGGAGCCCGCACTTCCCCTTACTGCGTGCGACGGGCCAGGAGTGTCACAGGAGGGGGAAGAGGAGCGGTCAGAGGAGGGATTTCAGCCAACTCCGCCGACCGCGCCGAGAGTCGGCATCGACCCCGGTCCCTGCAACGCCTTCTCGTGCTGCATCCGGGTCAGCCGCAGGACGAAGGCGATCGCGAGAGCCGCGGCCAGGATGTCGAGTGCGTCCGAGAACATCACCTGGGCGGTGGCGTCGTGGATCTCCTGGGCCGTGTCGGCCTTGCGGTACGCCTGCCAGCCGGCCCGGTCGGCGATGAGCGAGACGATCCACGCCGTCCACCAGGCGTTGACCGGGCCGTGCGGCCGGGGCGGGCCCCAGGGGGTGCCGGGGCTGCTGGCGTCCCAGATGTCCAGCGCGATCCGGCGTGGGTACCAGAGGTTCACGACCGGCGTGAACCAGGCGCCGACCGTCCAGCCGCGCGACTTGCTGTGCCCGTCCGGCCGGAACACCTCGGCGTTGACCCGCACCCGGTGGAACCAGCACACGAACACGACGGCGCAGCCGATCAGGGCCGCCGACTGCGCGTACCCGGCGGAGTTGTAGAGGCGGTCCGCGTCGTCGGCCCGTGCGACGTCGCCGAGCGCGCCGCCGGCGAGGTCGCCCGTGACGTCGTACATGACGTAGTCGGCCCAGAGGGCGAACAGGTCGGCGGCGATGACCAGGCCGAGCATCACGGCGGCGGCCTGCCCGAGCCCGACGGGCGAGCGCAGCCAGGCGGTGGGCATGGCGCCGGGGCCGGCGCCGGGCATGCCGCTGCCGTTGGGCACGGCGTTGTACTGAGGTGTCTGCATGGAAGTCCCCCGAGAGCGAAGAAAGCCCCCGGAACATACGGTTCACCAGCCCCGTAAGTCCACCGGAAATCAGCCCAGTTCGTTGGCCAGCGCCTTGAACTGGGTCCACGTCAGCGGTGGCGTCCCCGCGTCCCACAGCTTCTGGGACGTCGCGTTCAGCGGCATCCGGATCCCCGCCGCGACCTGCGCCTGCGTCTGGGAGTTGGCGAGGTCGCACCACACCGCGAGGGAGCCGCCGAGGATCTGGGCGTCGTACTTCGCGGCCACCGGCGTCGTACCGCGCAGGACGCGCGGGGTCCACTGCTCGTAGATGCGCTGCCCGGTCGGATAGACGAAGGTCTGCGGTTCGCCGAGGACGTAGTACAGGTACTCGTCGTTGTAGTTGAGCACCTTGCGCCCCGCGCTCAGGTACTCCACCGGCGTCCGCGCCCCGATCTCCTTGCCCGTCCAGTACGCGACGACGAGGTCGGAGGCCGGCTTGACCGACGTGCCCCGGAAGAAGCCGTCGTTCCACACCCGCATGGTGCGGTCGTGGGCGCGGACGGTGTCGGCGCGGTCGTTGAGCCAGCCGGTGGCGAGGTCGGAGACGCCCGCGCCGGAGCCGTACCGGGCCGCCGCGGCGGAGGCGAGCTGCGGGAAGGAGGCGGCCGGGCTCGACACCGTGAGGGCCTGGTACTCGTCGCCGCCGAGGTGCCAGTAGGCGCCGGGGAAGAGGCCGGCGTACTCGTCCAGCAGGTCGTCGAGGAGACTCGCGGAGGCGTCCTTGGAGATGTCGATCGCCCCGCGGGTCGCCACCCCGCTCACATTGCGCAACTGGAGTTCGGGATGGGCGGCGAGGACGGCGCCCAGGTGTCCCGGCGAGTCGATCTCGGGCACGACGGTGATGTGCCGGCTCGCCGCGAGGTCGACGATCTTCTTCACCTCGGCCTTGGTGAGGTGCTGCCGCGCGACGATCTCCGGGTGGGAGTCGGACTCGATCCGGAAGGACTGGTCGTCGGAGAAGTGCAGCCCGAGCTGGTTGAACTTCAGATCGCCGAGCTCGCGCACCCGGTCCTCGATCCAGGCCGGGCTGAAGTACTTGCGCGCGATGTCCAGCATGAACCCGCGCTGCGGCTTGGCCGGCGCGTCCTTGACGACGCCCTCCGGGGCGGTGCCGCCCTTGTGCACCTCCTGCTTGAGCGTGCGGGTCCCGTAGAACACGCCGGCGTCGGAGGGGCCGCTGATCGTGACACTTCCACCACGAACTGTCATGTTGTACGACTCGGGGCCCGCACCGGAGGCGCGGTTGAGCGCCAGCCGCAGGTCCCCGGCCTTCGCGTCGCTCTTCTTCCCCGCGTACGTCATGCCCAGCTCGCCCGCGATCAGCTGCCCCTCGTCGGCGAGGCTCGCGTCGTTCACGACCACCCGGTGTCCGGCGGCCGGACGCCAGCCCGGGCCGCGCGCCGGGGTGTGGGAGCTGACGGCGGGGATGGTGCGGGGGGCGGTGGACAGGGCGTAGGAGCGGCTGGGCGTCGGGCTCGCGGCCCGCGCGGCGGCGGACGCCGGGGTGTCGTCGGCGGCGGAGGTCCCGGCGGCCTGCTGGGAGGCGGCCGACCCGGCCGGCGTCCCGTCGCCGCCGCCGTCGTCGCCCGACGAGGCCCACAGCCCCATTCCGACCCCGAGCGCGGCGACCAGCCCGCCCGCCGTCAGCGCCCGCAGCACCACCTTCTGCTGCGGCTTCCTCTGCGGCGTCCGGCGCCGATGCCTGTGCCTGCTCACTCGGCCAACCGTACGACCCTCACCGGCCCCCGGCGCGCCGAAATCCCCACGTTGGTGTCCACGACACATTCCGAAACACTCTCGTTCGAGTGAAATTCGGGCACTGGTCGGACACGTACTGACCGCTCTCGATAACGTTGGCACCACATCCTTCACTGCATCCACTTGCACCCACTGCATCCCCAGCCACACCACACGTGACGCGAGGATCCACGCTGCCTGCGCACCGCCTCTCCCACCTCTCCGGCCGCCTCGCCATACCGGCGCAGACCCGGACCTCACCCACACCCCCGCTGACCTCACCCACACCCCCGCTGGACGGCTTCAACACCGCCCCCGCCGAAGAGGCCCACCACACCCTCCTCACCTGCCTCCGCAGCCTCCGCTGGGCGCGCCGCATCGCCGACCACCGCCCGTACCCGACCCTCGACGCCCTCCTGGCCGCGTCGGACGAGGCCGCGTACGACCTGACCTCGGGCGACCTGGCAGAGGCCCTGGCCGGCGAGACCCTCCCGCCCCTCCCGCCGGACGCGTACGGCGCGGCCCACATGGCGTTGAGCGCGGCCCAGGCGGCCTACGAGGCCAGATTCGGCCACACCTTCGTCATCTGCCTCGACGCCGTCCCCGCACCCGAATCCCTGGACCACATCCTCGGAGCCATCCGATCACGATTGACAAACGATCCCGAGGACGAACGGGTGGTAGCGGCAGAAGAGCTACGCCGCCTGGCAAGGCAACGGCTACTGCAGCTCCTCTAAAGGGGCGCGGGGCTGTGACGTTTGCGGCTCCGCCGCGGGGCGCGACCAGCCCCCACCGGGCCCACATTCGGCACACAAACAGGACAAACCACCCCAGATGCCGCAACACTCACCCATACGCGTGCCACTTTGATCACACGGGTAGGCCCGGCGTAAGCCCAGCGCCAGCGCCTCGCTACGATGCTGGGGGCCGGTGGACCGTACCCGGCCGGGCCCGACCGACAGCACAAGCCGGCGGCCCCAATCCCCGCTCCCGGAGGGCTTCCGTGCCGGCTGGAACGCTGTACCGCGGCCGGGAAGGAATGTGGTCCTGGGTGGCTCATCGAGTCACCGGCGTCCTCATCTTCTTCTTCCTGTTCGTTCACGTGCTGGACACCGCGCTCGTGCGTGTCTCCCCCGAGGACTACGACAAGGTCGTAGCCACCTACAAGACCCCGATCGTCGCGCTGCTGGAGTACGGCCTCGTCGCCGCCATCCTCTTCCACGCGCTCAACGGTCTGCGCGTCATCGCCGTCGACTTCTGGTCGAAGGGCCCGCGCTACCAGAAGCAGATGCTCTGGAGCGTCGTGGGCCTGTGGCTCGTGCTGATGCTCGGGGCCATCTACCCCGTCCTCGGGCACGCCGCTCGTGAACTGCTCGGGAGCTGACACCGATGGCCACCACTGAAACCACCGCTGCCGGCATCGGCCCCGTCGAGGGCGGCTCGCTCTACGGCGTGGACAACCCGGCGCCCCTCATCGAGGCCCCCCGCCAGCGCACCAAGAAGACCCCCAAGTCCACCCGGGGCAACTTCGAGATGGCCGCGTGGCTGTTCATGCGGCTGTCCGGCGTCGTGCTGGTCGTGCTGGTCCTGGGCCACCTGCTGATCCAGCTCGTGCTGGACGGCGGCGTCTCGAAGATCGGCTTCGCCTTCGTGGCCGGCCGCTGGGCGTCCCCGTTCTGGCAGGTCTGGGACCTGCTGATGCTGTGGCTCGCGATGCTGCACGGGGCGAACGGCCTGCGCACGGTCATCAACGACTACGCGGAGCGCGCGAACACCCGGCTGTGGCTGAAGGGCCTGCTCTACACCGCCACGGTGTTCACCATCCTGCTGGGCACGCTGGTGATCTTCACCTTCGACCCGAACATCCGCTAGGCGCACGGGACCGAGGGACTGAGAGAGCCACTCATGAAGATCCACAAGTACGACACCGTCATCGTCGGCGCGGGCGGCGCCGGTATGCGCGCGGCGATCGAGTCGACGAAGCGCAGCCGCACCGCCGTGCTGACCAAGCTCTACCCCACCCGCTCCCACACGGGCGCCGCGCAGGGCGGCATGGCCGCCGCGCTCGCCAACGTGGAGGAGGACAACTGGGAGTGGCACACCTTCGACACGATCAAGGGCGGCGACTACCTGGTCGACCAGGACGCCGCCGAGATCCTGGCGAAGGAGGCCATCGACTCGGTCCTCGACCTGGAGAAGATGGGCCTGCCGTTCAACCGGACGCCCGACGGGACGATCGACCAGCGCCGGTTCGGCGGGCACAGCCGCAACCACGGCGAGGCCCCGGTCCGCCGGTCCTGCTACGCGGCCGACCGCACCGGTCACATGATCCTCCAGACGCTGTACCAGAACTGCGTGAAGGAGGGCGTGGAGTTCTTCAACGAGTTCTACGTCCTCGACCAGCTGATCACCGAGGTCGACGGCGTCAAGCGGTCGGCGGGCGTCGTCGCGTACGAGCTGGCCACCGGCGAGATCCACGTCTTCCAGGCGAAGGCCGTGATCTACGCGTCCGGCGGCACCGGCAAGTTCTTCAAGGTGACGTCGAACGCGCACACGCTGACCGGTGACGGCCAGGCGGCCGTGTACCGGCGCGGGCTGCCGCTGGAGGACATGGAGTTCTTCCAGTTCCACCCGACCGGCATCTGGCGCATGGGCATCCTGCTGACGGAGGGCGCCCGCGGTGAGGGCGGCATCCTCCGCAACAAGGACGGCGAGCGCTTCATGGAGAAGTACGCGCCGGTGATGAAGGACCTCGCGTCGCGTGACGTCGTGTCCCGGTCGATCTACACGGAGATCCGCGAGGGCCGTGGCTGCGGCCCGGAGGGCGACCACGTCTACCTGGACCTGACGCACCTCCCGCCGGAGCAGTTGGACGCCAAGCTGCCCGACATCACCGAGTTCGCGCGCACGTACCTGGGCATCGAGCCGTACACGGACCCGATCCCGATCCAGCCCACCGCGCACTACGCGATGGGCGGCATCCCGACGAACGTCCAGGGTGAGGTGCTGCTCGACAACACCACGGTCGTCCCGGGCCTGTACGCGGCCGGCGAGGTCGCGTGCGTGTCGGTGCACGGCGCCAACCGGCTGGGCACGAACAGCCTTCTGGACATCAACGTGTTCGGCAAGCGTGCGGGCATCGCCGCCGCCGAGTACTCCCAGAAGGCGGCGTACGTCGAGCTGCCGGAGGAGCCCGCGCAGCAGGTGATCGACCAGGTGGAGAACCTGCGGTCGGCCACCGGCACCGAGCGGGTGGCGGAGCTGCGGCGCGAGCTGCAGGAGACCATGGACGCGAACGTCATGGTGTTCCGCACCGAGCAGACGATCAAGACGGCCGTCGAGAAGATCGCCGAACTGCGCGAGCGCTACCGGAACGTCTCGATCCAGGACAAGGGCAGGCGGTTCAACACGGACCTGCTGGAGGCCGTCGAACTGGGCAACCTGCTCGACCTGGCCGAGGTCATGGCCGTGTCGGCGCTGGCCCGCAAGGAGTCCCGCGGCGGTCACTACCGCGAGGACTACCCCAACCGCGACGACGTCAACTTCATGCGCCACACGATGGCGTACCGCGAGGTCGGCGCCGACGGGACGGATTCCATCCGTCTCGACTACAAGCCGGTCGTCCAGACCCGCTACCAGCCGATGGAGCGTAAGTACTGATGGCAACCCCCGTTCTGGACAAGGTCGAGGCGGAGGCCGCGGCCTCCCCGTACATCACCGTCGCCTTCCGGATCCGCCGGTTCAACCCGGAGGTCTCGGCGGAGGCGGTCTGGGAAGACTTCCACCTGGAGATCGACCCCAAGGAGCGCGTCCTCGACGGCCTCCACAAGATCAAGTGGGACCTCGACGGCACGCTGACCTTCCGCCGTTCCTGCGCGCACGGCATCTGCGGGTCGGACGCGATGCGGATCAACGGCAAGAACCGCCTCGCGTGCAAGACGCTGATCAAGGACCTCAACCCCGAGAAGCCGATCACGGTCGAGCCCATCAAGGGCCTGACGGTCCTGAAGGACCTGGTCGTCGACATGGACCCGTTCTTCCAGGCGTACCGCGACGTCATGCCCTTCCTCATCACGAAGGACACGAACGAGCCGACCCGGGAACGTCTCCAGACGGCGGAGGACCGCGAGCGCTTCGACGACACGACGAAGTGCATCCTCTGCGCGGCCTGCACGTCCTCGTGCCCGGTCTTCTGGAACGACGGCCAGTACTTCGGCCCGGCCGCGATCGTGAACGCCCACCGCTTCATCTTCGACTCGCGTGACGACGCGGGCGAGCAGCGCCTGGAGATCCTGAACGACAAGGACGGCGTCTGGCGCTGCCGCACCACGTTCAACTGCACGGACGCCTGCCCGCGCGGCATCGAGGTCACGAAGGCGATCCAGGAAGTGAAGCGAGCCCTGATCACCCGCCGCTTCTGACCCCGTCGTCTCCGGTACGCCAGAGGGCCCCGTCTCCGAGTGGAGACGGGGCCCTCTGGCGTACTCTCACCCATCAAGCCGGTTGAACGTGTTCAAAAACAGGTCTACAGTCAGTCCTGACAGCGTTTTGAACGCGTTCAAACAGAGGTGAGCAAAGGTGGGGAACATGGATCGTACGGTCATCGCCTACGTCGTCTACCTGGTCGTCAGCGTCGGTCTGACCGTCTGGGTGGCCCGGACTCTCAGTCGCAACGGGCGGGTCTTCCTCGCCGATGTGCTCCAGGGGAACGAGAAGCTCGCCGACGCCGTCAACCACCTCCTGGTGGTCGGCTTCTACCTCGTCAACCTCGGTTTCGTCGCCCTCTACCTCAGCGGCGACGCCACCATCGAGGACACGCGCGGCATCTTCGAGGCCCTGTCGACCAAGGTGGGCGTGGTGCTGCTGGTGCTCGGCGCGATGCACCTGGGCAACGTGTACGTGCTCAACCGGATCCGGCGGCGCGGGATCATGGAGCGGGAGCAGATCCCGCCGGTCGCCCCGCAGGGCTGGGCGGCGCCTGCCGCGCCTCCGGCCGGGGCCTGAGCACGATGACCGCCGAACAGGCCGAACAGGCCGCCGCCGACCGGGACGCCCGCCGCGTCCCGGTCCGCCGGCTCACCGTCCTCTACGACGCCGAGTGCTCCCTGTGCCGCTTCCTGCGCGCCCGGCTGAGCCGGCAGCCGCAGCTCGTGCCGCTGGAGTTCGTCCCGGCGGCCTCCGCCGAGGCCCGCGCCCGCTTCCCCGGGCTCGACCACCGCGCCACCCTCGACGAGATCACCGTCGTCGGCGACGCCGGCCAGGTCTACCGGGGCGCCGCCGCCTGGATCGTCGTCCTGTGGGCGCTGCGCGAGCACCGCCCGCTGTCGCACCGGCTCAGCACCCCCGCCGGGGCCAAGCTCGCGCGGGCCGCCGTGCTCGCCGCCACCAAGTGGCGCGGCGCGCAGGGCGGCGCGGGCTGGGGCGGGGGCGTCTACCGGCGCGGCGACGGATGGTCGTACGACCCGCACCGGGGCTGGAGCTACGCTCCGCCCACCTGTGCCGACGGCGCCTGCTCCACTCGTTAGGCTCCTTCCGTGCCCGCGAACAACAACGGTCCAGCCGAGGCCGAACCCCCGACCCATGAGACCCATGAGACCCATGAGCTTCAGGAGTCCCCTGGCGGCGCTCCCGCGTCCAAGTCCGAGCAGACCCGTGCGCTGATCCTGGAGACGGCCATGCGGCTGTTCCAGGAGCGCGGTTACGACAAGACGACGATGCGGGCCATCGCCCAGGAGGCCGGGGTCTCGGTCGGCAACGCGTACTACTACTTCGCCGGCAAGGAACACCTGATCCAGGGCTTCTACGACCGGCTCGCGGCCGAGCACCGGGAGGCGGTCCGGGGCATCCTGGCGCGGGAGACCAGCCTGGAGGCGCGGCTCGCGGGCGTGCTGCGGACCTGGCTGGACGTGGCCACGCCGTACCACGAGTTCGCGGTGCAGTTCTTCAAGACCGCCGCCGATCCGGACAGCCCGCTGAGCCCCTTCTCCACCGAGTCGGAGCACGCGCGCGTGGAGGCCATCGCCGTCCACAAGGAGGTGCTCGCGGGTTCGAAGGCGAAGGTGCCGGAGGAACTGCGGGAGGTGCTGCCCGAGTTGATGTGGCTCTCCCAGATGGGCCTCGTCATGTACTGGATCTACGACCGTACGGAGGGCCGCGAGCGCAGCTACCGGCTGGCCGGACGGGGTGCGCGCCTCACCGCGCGGGGCGTGGCGCTGGCCCGGTTCCGGGTGCTGCGGCCGCTCGTACTGGAAGTGCACGACCTGTTCACGGACTTCCTGCCCGGCATGACCAACGCCCTGCCGGACCCCAGGAAGAAGGCCGCGAAGAAGGCCGCGACGACACCCACTACGCCTCCGGCCTCTCCCCCGGCTACTCCTCCGGCTTCTTCCCGCACGTAGCCTGTTCCGGCGGTGGGGCCTCGCCCGAGCGGCGGCCGTCCAGGCACTTGACGGTGAGGCGGGCTCCCTTGGCCGACTGCGTGACCTCGTAGAGGCCGATGCCGTGGCCGCGGCGGTCCGGGTGGCGGTCGTCGGCGTTGCGGAGGCTGATGTTCCCGGTGAGGACGTCGGTCAGCTCGACCGAGTGCAGGGCCGCCAGCACCGCGAAGGCGTCGCCGTTGGCGCGGGCGTCGGACTTCTGGGCGGCCTCGTGCAGGGCGAACGCGGCGTCGTAGGACAGGGCGGCGAAGCCGTCGGTGAAGAGGCCGTCGTTCCAGGCGGGCTTGTGCTTCATGCCGAACGCGTTCTGCGCGGCGCCGTACACGGCCCCGGACTTGAGCGCCTCCTCGTAGGTCAGGGAGGCGTAGAGCAGCCGGGTGCCGGTGGGGAACTCCATGCTCTTGTCCCTGAAGCGGATCTTCGTCATGTCGTCGCCGGACAGGACGGTCACCGGGTTCTTCGCGCCGCAGCCGTTGTGCAGCAGCGCCGACATCAGGGACTCGATGTCGGTCGACCGGCCGGCCAGATGGACGACGTGGATCTCACCGTCGCAGATCTTCTGCGCGGCCCCGGTGAACTCGCCGCCGTCGCCGTAGGTCCGGTAACTCACCCTCTCCACCTGGAACTTGGCGGCCTTCAGCGCGGCGCTCGCGGACGCCGCCTGGTCGGCGCTGTAGGACGAGTACGCGCCGCCCTCCGCCCCGTCCTCCTCCCCGGGTTGCAGGACCACGGCGTGCTCGGCGGGCCCGTTCTTCGCCGGGGGCGGGAGTGTGGCCACCAGGGCCGACGCCTGTTCGCTGTTGGTGGGCGCCAGGCTCACGTAGTTGTAGAACTTCTCGGCCAGGTGGGTGGCCGAGTTGGTCGTGGCGACGACCGGCAGGCCCGCCTTCATCAGGGTGCGGAGCGCGTCCTCACTGCTCTTCTCGTGGATGCCCATGCCGACCACGCCGACCACGCTGCGGTCCCGGCGGGCGTACTCGACGATCTTCTCGGCCATCTCCGCCTGGGCGGCCATGCCCTGCGCGCCGTTGGCGATCCGGACCCGCATCCGGAGCGCGTCGTGGGAGTCGTTGAAGTGGCGCTGGGCCAGGTACACACCGGCGAGCTGGCGCAGGACGTCGTCCGCGCCCTCCGCCGTCGAGCGCGCGGTGAGCGCGCCCGCGAAGACCACCGTGATGTACGGCTGCCGCGTGTCCACGGCGTCGTTGGCCTCGGTGATGCGGTCCTGGAGGACCGTCAGACCGATCTTCTGTCCGCCGCTGCTGAGCTTGGGGGCGTCGTCGTCGACCTCCAGCGGGTAGTCCGCGAACACGCCGACGCACTCCTCGTCCGGGGTGAGCACGAGGTCGCGGCTCAGCAGGGTCGCCGGATCGCCGCAGTAGTTGCGGTGCAGATAGCCGTAGTAGCCGCCGGCGCCGGTCGTGGCCAGGACGCACGCGGTGACCAGCGTCCAGCGCGACCAGAACAGCCAGGGACTGCGCCGTACGCGGTGGGTGCTGCGTTCGTTGATCTCGGCGTCGGGGTCGTACCGGTCGAGGAGGCCCCCGGTCAGGGCCACCGGCAGGAGCCAGGGCAGGGCCGCGTTCATGCTCGGGGCCTGGCCGGTGCGCAGGCTGCGGGTCACCCACGCCTCGTACAGCCGGGCCGGCTGGCGGTAGGTGCCCGGGGCGGGCAGCGGCAGCGGGGTGCGTTCGCGCAGGTCGGCCAGGTCCGCGTGGGCGACGCCGGCGACGACCAGCAGCGGATCCTGCTCGCTGCGCCGGCTGCGTACGTCGCTGACGGCCCGCAGGAAGGGCAGCGCGCCGTTGGCCCGGGTGGCGCGGGGGATGAGCAGCAGCGGGGGGACGGTGCGTTTGCGGTGGCGGAGGTCCCAGGTGGGGCGGTGGTTCTCGCGCAGGTCCTCCAGGAGGGCCAGGGTGCGCAGTTGGAGACAGAACTGCCGGGCCGACTCCCGGGTGCGGGACGCCTCCCCGGTGTCACCGGTCGCGGCGGCGGCGAGCAGTTGGCGGACCACCTCGACGGCCCGTTCCTCCAGCGTGTCGCGGGACGGCCCGGGCTGCCACAGCGACCAGACCGAGGCGGCGTCGGTGCTGCGCGTCACCGGGAACGTGGTGGTGGCGAACCAGCGGCAGCCCGAGCCCAGCCACAGCGGGGGCAGCCGGCGCCGGATCAGGTGCCCGGCCACGGGCAGCAGGATCGCCAGCGCCATGCCCGCGAGCGCCCATGCGCCGAGCTTGGAGGCGAGGACGCCGAGGACGGCGACGGCCGCCGCGCCCAGCACCGTCGCCGGGCTGAGCGTCGCGCCCAGGGTCCGCCAGAAGCCCTCGGACTCGCTCCGGGCGGGCTGCCAGCGGCGGCGCGCCAGCCGGGCGACGACCGCACGCGGGTCCGGCGGCGGGGGCGGCGCCGCGTCGGTGTCGGCCGACTGGGCGAGGGCGTGGGCGAAGGCCTGCTCGAGGGCCTGGTCGAGGGCGGCCATCAGCCGTGACCTGGGCATCCGGTACGGGCGGTACTGGCTGCGGTGGTGGTTCTCCCACGGCCCGTCGGCCACGTCCTTGACCAGCGCCGTCGTCGCCGCGAACGTCCGGTCGTCCAGGCGGGTGACGTCGCCGGGCGGGCGGTCCGGCGGGGCGTCGGGGCCGACGGGCGGGTCCACGCTGCGGCACAGCAGCCAGCGCGGCTTCTGGGCCCGGTGCACCAGCTCGACGAGTTCCCGCACCGCGCCGTCGTGCTCCCCGTCCGAGTCCTCCCGGGCCGCGTGCACGACGACGACGGGCATCGGGCCCCGGCGCCGCGCGTGGCCGTCGATCAGCTCCTCGCACAGGTCCAGGACCAGCCCGCCCGCGGCACTCGGCACCGCGTCCCGCCACACTTCCTTCCCCCGCAACCCCATCGGCCCCTCCCCGTTCCGCCCGGTCCGCCCCGGCGGCACCGTGCGACCGGGATCACGAGGGACCGTAGAACCGCGCCGGGTCCTCGGTGGCGGGATCCCCGCACCGGTCACCCGAACGGCGGACCGGCGCGGGGGGTGTGAGGGGAGGTGCGGGGAGGTGCGGGGGTACGCCCGGCGCGTCAGTTCACGGCGTCCATCTCCCCCTCCGCGAGCTCCACGTCGAACACCAGCGGATCCGCCGCGATCGTCACCTGGCGGGCGCGCGAGGCGTACGAGGGTGCCGTCGTCGACAACAGGTAGGTGCCCGGGGCCGGGACCGCGAGGATGTAGGAGCCGTCGGCGAGGGAGGTGACGCGGTCCAGTTGGCGTCCGCCCTTCGTCAGGAGGCTCACCGTGGCGCCCTCGACCGGGTCGCCGGCCGTGTCCCGTACGAGGCCGTGGACGACCGAGGCGGGACCCTCGCCGTGCGCGGTGACCGCCCCCGGCGCCTCCTCCTTCGGCTCGACCGCGAGATGCGGCAGCCGCTTCTCCAGCCCCGCCGGCAGCCACCAGTTGGAGTCGCCGAGGAGGTGCATCGCGGCCGGTACGAGGGCGGTGCGCAGGATGAACGCGTCCAGCGCGACCGCCGCCGCGAGGCCGACGCCCGCCATCGCCGCGCCCGAGTCGCCGCTGAGGACGAACGCGAGGAACACGCAGACCATGATCAGGGCGGCGGAGTTGATGACCCGGCCGGTCTCGGCCAGGCCCACGCGGACCGCGCGGGCGTTGTCCTTGGTGTGCACCCACTCCTCGTGCATCCGGCTGACCAGGAAGACCTGGTAGTCCATCGACAGGCCGAAGAGCAGCGACAGCATGATGACCGGCAGGAAGGCGTTGATCGGGCCCTCCTTGCCGAGGCCGAGCAGCTCCAGGCCCCAGCCCCACTGGAAGACGGCGGTGAGGACGCCGAAGGAGGCCGCCGCCGCGACCAGGTTCATGACGGCCGCCGTCAGCGGCACGACCAGGGAGCGGAAGGCGACCATGAGGAGCAGGAAGCCGAGGCCGATGATCGTCGCGATGAACAGCGGCAGGCGGTCGCCGGTGATCGTGGCGAAGTCCTTGGAGACGGCCGTGACGCCGCCGACGTGCGCGCTGACCCCGGCATGCGGGACGACGTCGTCGCGCAGCCGGTCGATCAGGGTGTCCGTCTCCTCGGACTGGGGTGAGGTCGTGGGGACCACCTGGATGATCGTGACGCCCCGCGCGGGCGGCAGCGCGGCGACCTGGGCGACGCCGGGGGTGTCCTTGATGCCCCGCACCAGCGCCGTGGTGTCGCCGCCGGCCACGACCACCTGGAGGGGGCCGTTGAAGCCCGGTCCGAAGCCCTCGGCGAGCAGGTCGTAGGCCTTGCGGGTGGTGGTCGAGGCGTCGTCGTTGCCCTGGTCGGTGGCGCCGAGGCGGAGCGACAGCACGGGGAGGGCGAGGACGGCCATGACGACGAGCGCGAGCGCGGCGATCCGGCGGGGGCGGTGCTGCACGTTCACCGACCAGCGGGCCGTGAGGCCGCTCGTCTTCTCCGGTTCGGGGCCGGTCGCGGCCAGCCGCCTGCGCTGCCCCCGGCTCAGCACGCGCACGCCGAGGAAGCCGAGCAGGGCGGGGAGCAGGGTCGTCGCGGCGAGGACGCTCAGCACCACGGTCACGGACGTGCCGATGACGACGCCGTCCAGGAAGCGCAGGTTCGTCACGAGCATGCCGGCGAGCGCGATGCACACCGTGCCGCCCGCGAACAGCACGGCCCGCCCTGAGGTGTTGAGGGCGGTGACGGCCGACTCCTCGGGGTCCTGGCCGCGCAGGACGCCCTTGCGGTGCCGGGTGACGATGAACAGGGCGTAGTCGATGCCGACGCCGAGGCCGATCAGGGAGGAGAGCAGCGGGGCCAGGTCGGGTATGTCGGTGACGTGGCTCAGCAGTTGGGTGGAGAAGAGGCCCATGCCGACGCCGAAGACGGCCACGGCGAGCGGCAGCAGCATCGCGAAGAGCGAGCCGAAGGCGAGGAACAGGACGACCGCCGCCGCCGCGAGGCCGACCATCTCGGCGAGGCCGGTGGGCGGCTCCTGCACCCGCTGGATCGCCTGCCCGCCCAACTCGACCTCCAGGCCGCCCTGTTCGGCGCGCTGAGCCGTGTCCAGGACGTCCTGGACGAGTTCCTTGGGCACGGCGTCCGCCTGCTTGGTGAACGTGATCTGGGCGTAGGCGATCCGCCCGTCGCCGCTGATCTGCGTCGCCGCCCCCGCGCCCCGGTCGCCCGCGTAGGGGCCGGTGACCCCGCCGACGCCCTTCATCCTGGCCATCTCGTCGAGCGCGGGCTGAATCCGGGACCGTACGTCCTGGTCCCGTACCGAGCCGTCGTCGACCTTCCAGACGACGGTGTCGGTGTCGCCGGCGCGCGCCGGGAACGCCTTCTCCATCAGGTCGTACGCCTTCTTGGAGTCCGTGTCGGGGAGGGAGAAGACGTTCGCGTAGTCCGTGCCCGCCGTCGTGGCCGGGAATCCCAGGCCGAACAGCGCCCCCACCCACAGCAACAGGACCACCAGCCGGTGCCGGTAGCACCAGCGTGCCAATGCCGTCACGCTCAAACTCCTTCGTCGCATGGTCGGTCGGTCCCCCCAAGGTCCTGCGCAACAGGATTGGCGGCGCCGCGCGTGTGTGGACATGCGGCGCTCATGACTCTCAAGGAACTCCAAAGCGCGAACCGGCCCGGACGGCCGGTGGGCCCGCCGATACTGGGGGCATGACGACGGCTTGCGGCACCGTGCTGGTCGTGGAGGACGAACCGAGCATCGCGGACGTCCTCGCCATCGCCCTGCGCTACCACCGCTTCGAGGTCATGATCGCGGGCACCGTCCGCGAGGCCCTCGCCCTCGCCGACCGCACCCGGCCGGACGTGGCCCTGCTGGACGTGATGCTGCCGGACGGCGACGGCCGGGCCCTGGGCCAGGAACTACGCGCCCGCAGACCTGACTTGGCCCTGGTGTTCCTCACCGCGCGGGACGCGCCGGCGGAGATCGTCGGCGCCCTCGGCTTCGGCGACGACTACATCACCAAGCCGTTCGACATCGACGTGGTCGTCGCCCGCATCACGGCGGTCCTGCGCCGCACCCGCCCGGCCGACGTCCTCCCGCAGCGACCGCCGCTGCGCTACGGCGATCTGGAGCTGGACGAGACGACGTACAGCGTGCGCCGCGCGGGCCGCTCGGTCGAGCTCACCCCCACCGAGTACGCGCTGCTGCGCTTCCTGGTCCGCAACGGCGGCCGGATCGTGCCCAAGGAGCAACTCCTGCGCCACGTCTGGCAGTACGAGCACACCCCGCCGGAGTCGACCGTCGTCGAGACCTACATCAGCTATCTGCGGCGCAAGCTGGACGCGCTGGGACCGCCGGTGATCACCACCCGGCGGGGCGTGGGATACGGGCTGGCGTGAAGCGGCTCGGCGTGAAGCGGGGCCACCGGCACGGAATCCATTCCCTGCGCGCCAAGTTGACGGCGGCGAACGTGGGGCTGCTCGCGCTCGGCATCGTCGCCGCCACCGCGATCAGCCTGATGACGATGCGGCACTACCTCCTCGACCAGGTCGACTCCGAACTGGCCAAGACGCGGACGTCGCTGGGGAGTTCGCGGCTCACCCTGCGGCAGATCGACTCGCTCAGCGTCCTCGGCTTCGTCCGCGACCGGCTGGTGCCCGAGTACGCGGACGACCGGCCGACCCCGGACTCCGTGTTCACCGCCGTGGACGGCACGGGCAAGGCCCTGACCCTCTTCGGCATCGCCCCGACCGAGGCGCAGCTCGGCCTCGCGGACGCCGTGACCGACCCGGGCGCGCTCACCCGGGACGCCGACCCGCACGACGTGACCGTGCACGGCGCCGCCTACCGGGTGACCTCGACCCGCCTCTCCGACGGCACGTACATTCTGCTGGCGACCTCGACGGACGCCCTCCACAAGGGCATCGCGAAGGCCCTGCGGCTCGACCTCGCCGTCGGCACGCTGCTGCTGGCCCTGCTCGCCTGTCTGACCCTGTGGAGTGTGCGCCGGCGGATGCTGCCGCTGGAGGACATGGTGGAGACGTCGTCGGCGATAGCCGAGGGGGACCTGACCCGGCGGGTGCCCTCCAGCCACCATCCCACCCAGGAGGTGGAGCAACTGCGGCTCGCCCTCAACTCCATGCTCCACCAGGTGGAGACGGCGTACCTCACGCGCGAGCGCAGCGCGGCCCAACTGCGCCGCTTCGTCGCCGACGCCTCGCACGAGCTGCGCACCCCGCTCTCCGCGATCCGCGGCTACCTCCAGCTCTACGACCAGGGGATGCTGGTCGAGCCGGACGAGCGGCAGCGGGCCTGGGACCGGATGAACGGCGAGGTGGACCGCATGGGCCGGCTCGTCGACGAACTCCTCACGCTGGCCCGCCTCGACCAGCGGCCCGAACTGCGGCTGCGCAACGTGGACGTGAGCCGTCTGACACGGGACGCGGCGCAGGATCTGCGGGCGCAGCAGCCCGGGCGGCCGGTGACGGTCGAGGCGGACGGGGCGGTGCTGGTGCGGGCCGACGAGTCGGGGCTGCGGCAGGTGCTGGGCAACCTGGTGGCCAACGTCCGCACCCACACCTCGGCCGAGGTGCCGGTACGCCTCGGGGTGGAGCGGACGGACGGCGTCGTACGCCTGACGGTCGAGGACAAGGGGCCGGGCCTGGGCGCGGAGGACGCGGCGCGCGTCTTCGACCGCTTCTTCCGGGCCGGCGGCGGCGCGGGCAGCGGGCTGGGCCTGGCGATCGTGCAGGGGGTCGTCCAGGCCCACGGCGGTGAGGTGAGCGTGCGGACGGCGCCGGGCGAGGGGCTGACGGTGACGGTGGAACTGCCGACGCGGGGCGCCCCCTGAGAGGACGTCACGATGAGCGCCCGCACCGGCCGGGTCCAGTCCGCTGAATCCGGTCCGGCTAGATCCAGTCCAGCTTCCAGAGGCGGAACACGCCGTTGCCGTCCGCCAGGTACTGGCCGCCGCCGACGTCCGCGCTGGTGACGATGTACTCCTTGCGCTGCCACAGCGGGATGACCGGCACCTCGTCGGCGATGATCCGCTGGAGGTCGCGGAAGGCGTCGTCGACGCGGCTGCGGTCGGCGAACCGCTGGCTCTGGGCGATGTACTTGTCGACGGCCTTGTCGCTGAAGCCGGTGTTCATGGTGGAGCCGGTGCCGACGAGCGGGGCGGCGAAGGTGTCCGGGTCGGGGTAGTCGGCGACCCAGCCGACGGCGTACGCGTCGAGTTTGCCGGTGGCCCACCGCTTCTGGAAGTCGGTCCACTCGTAACCCTTGACGTTCACCTTGAACAGGCCGCCCGCCTCCAACTGCCGCTTGATCTCCTTGGCTTCGTCCGCCGCGGCGCCGCTGCCCAGGCCGTAGCCGTAGGTGAAGGTCACCGGGGTGCTGACGCCGGCCTCCGCCAGGAGCTTGCGGGCCTTCTTGACGCTCTGGTCGGGGTAGCTGTCGAAGAAAGACGTGGTGTGGCCGGTGATGCCGGTCGGGACGAGCGCGTACAGCGGCTCGACGGTCCCGTCGTACACGGTCGACGCGAGCTGCTCACGGTCGATCAGCCAGGCCATCGCCTTGCGGACGTCCGTGTCGTGCAGCGGGGAGTCGGAGCGGGTGTTGAGGTACAGGTTGCGGGTCTCGGCGCTGTCGCCCACGGTGACGCGCTGGCCCGGGTCGCTGGTGCTGAGGGCGGCGAGCGTCGCGGGCGGCAACTGCCGGGTGGCGGCCTCGATCTTCTTGCCCTTCCACGCCTTCTCCAGGGCGTCGGGGTCGGCGTAGTAGCGCAGCTCGATGGGCGAGCCGGTCGAAACCGCGCCCTTGTAGCGCGAGTTGGGCGACAGGAGGACCTTCTTGCCCTTCGTGTACCCCGTCAGCTCGTAGGGTCCGGTGCCGTCGACATCGTTGCCTGTGCGCAGCGCGTCCGCCGGGTAGCGGGTGTGGTCGACGATCGAGCCGGCTCCGGTGGCCACCTTGAACGGGAAGGTGGCGTCGGGCGCCGACAGGTGGAAGGTGACGGTCAGGCCCTTGGCGTCCACCGACTTCAGGGTGGAGAACAGGGACGCCGGACCGACGTTCGCCTTGATCTTCTTGACCCGGTCGAAGGAGAACTTGACGTCCTCGGCCGTCATCCTGCCGCCGCCGGGGAAGGTGAGGTCGTCGCGCAGCGCGCAGGTGTACGTGACCAGGCTGCCCTTCGCGAAGGAACACTTCGTGGCCGCGTCCGGCACCGGCGAGACGCCGCCCGGCTCGTACGTCAGCAGCGACTGGAAGACATTGCTGAACAGGGCCCAGGAACCGGCGTCGTAGGCGCCGGCCGGGTCGAGCGAGGTGACGGTGTCCGTCGTGCCGACGGTGATGGCCGCCGCGCTGTTCTCCTGCGACGGCAGCAACTGCCAGCCGCCCACTCCGGCGACCGCGAGAACCAGCAGCGCCACGAGGATCCGCATGCGAGCCGATCGCACGGTGATGCCCTGCCTCCCCAGGCCCGTGCGCCGGGCCCAGTCCACAAAAAACGCCACTCCCCTGGCGGCGGGCTCACCTAATCACACGGGTTTCACCTGGGGGAAGAGGAATCTGACGAGATGCCAAAGAACTTACCGACGGCTGTTTCCGCCGGGTTTCACAGCTCCTTCTCAGCTCGTTCTCAGCCTCTCCGTCCCTCGCCCCTCGTCCATCTCAGGCTTGCGGCGAGGCCAGTTGGATGACGGTGATGTCGGAGGGGGCGCCCACGCGGGTGGGCGGGCCCCAGGCGCCCGCGCCCCGGGACACGTACAACTGGGTGTCGCCGTAACGCTCCAGGCCCGCCAGGGTCGGGTTCGCGGCGGCGGCCACGAAGTTGCCGGGCCAGAGCTGGCCGCCGTGGGTGTGACCGGAGAGCTGGAGGTCGACGCCGTGCTCGACGGCGTCGTGGATCTGGACCGGCTGGTGGGCGAGGAGCACGCACGCGCGCTTGGTGTCGCGGTCGCCGAGTGCCCGGGTGAAGTCGGGGCCCTGGCCCTCGCTCTCGCCCGCGAGGTCGTTGACGCCGGCCAGGTCGAACCAGGGGAGTTCGGTGCGGGCGTTCTCCAGCGGGTTCAGGCCGAGCCGCCGCACCTCCTCGACCCACTGTTCGGCGCCCGAGAAGTACTCGTGGTTGCCGGTGACGAAGAAGCTGCCGTGACGTGCCTTCAGTTGCGCGAGCGGGGCGGCGGCCGGGCCGAGGTCCTTGACGCTGCCGTCGACGAGGTCGCCGACGACGGCGATCAGGTCGGGCTGCGTCGCGTTGATCGTGTCGACGACCTTCTGCGCGAAGCCCCGGCCGAGGACCGGCCCGAGGTGGATGTCGCTGACGACGGCGATCCGGTAGCCGTGGGCGGCGCGCGGGAGCTTGGCGAGCGGGACGGTGACCCGCTTGACCCGGGGGCCGCGCAGGACGCCGTAGGTGCCGTAGCCGACCGTCCCGACGGCGGCCGCGGCCGCCGCGCCGCCCACGACCCGGGAGACGAACAGCCGCCGGGAGGGCGCCGGCGTCTCGGACACCGGCTCCTCGGGCTGCTGCGGCTGCTCCGGGGAGCGCGCGCCCGCCGGGACCGACTGCGGCTGCGGTACGGGCGTCCCGGCGGCCGGGGTCCGGTCGCGCGCCCGCCGCTCCAGGAAGCGGCGCAGCAGGGGCCGTACGGCCTCGCCGGCGAGGACGGCCAGCAGCAGGTAGACCGACAGCGCCAGCCACAGGAAGCCCGGCCAGGCCAGGGTGCGCTGGAGCCAGAAGGGGGCGCCGGAGCGTTCGGCGACCAGGGCGCCGACCGCCAGCACCCAGCCGCCCGCGATCGCCGCCGCGCCGGCGCGGCGCGCCGGGCCGGGGCCGCTGGTCGTGTCGCGGACCAGCCGGCGCCAGAGGTACCGGTTGGCCGCGACCACGACCGTCAGCACGAGCAGGGCGATCAGGACGAAGAGGATCACCATCGTCATGACGTCCGACGCAGTGCGCGCAGACCACGCAACCCGATGGCCCCGACGACCGTCCCCCATACGAAGGAGACGATCGCCAGCGTCAGGTGCACCCAGAAGTACGCCGTGGGGTCGCCGTTGTCGAAGGCGAGCCCGCTGCCGTCCTTGACCAGGTTCTTGACGAAAGTGACCCAGATGACCCAGCTCCACACCCCGAAGGCGAGCAGGAACCAGGAGACGGGGCGGCTGAGCTTCACGACAAAAGACCTTTCATCACGACACCGGGCATCCGCGGCCAACCCGACCGGCCGGGGGTCCGGGGGTTGTCCCCCGGATGAGCACAGCATGGGTTCAGTATCGCCGCCGCGTGTCTGGTTCCGTGACGGGGGTGGGAAAGGCGGCGGGACTTCCCGTCGTGTGCCGGGTACCTTCTCCGTCGTGCCCGCACCCATGAAGCAGACCGTCAGGCGATCCCTGCTGGTCACCTCCGCGACCCTTGCGTCCCTCGCGCTCGCCGCGCCCGTCTCGCTCGCGGCGCCGAGCCCGTCGCCGTCGGCCTCACCGTCGCCCTCGACCGGCACATCGGCGTCCCCGTCCCCGTCGACCGGCAAGTCCCCGTCCCCGTCGACCGGCAAGTCGCCGTCCCCGTCGGCCAGTACGTCGCCGTCGGTCACTCCCCCGGCGAACATGTCGAGCGTGGGCGGTACGCGGCTCGGGCAGGCCGGGACGCAGGTGGCGATCGCGGGCGGCGCGCCGGTGCTGCCGAAGGATCTCACCGCGCGGTCGTGGATCGTCGCGGACGCCGAGTCGGGGGACGTGCTGGCCTCGAACAACGCGCACTGGCGGCTGCCCCCGGCGAGCACGATGAAGATGCTGTTCGCCGACACCGTGCTCCCGAGGTTCCCGAAGAACACCGTGCACAAGGTCGACCCGAAGGACCTGGCGGGCATGGGGTCGGGTTCCAGCCTCGTCGGCATAAAGGAGGGCGAGACGTATACGGTCCACGATCTGTGGCTCGGCGTCTTCCTGCGCTCCGGAAACGACGCCGTGCACGTGCTGTCGGCGATGAACGGCGGCGTCGCGGGCACGGTGACGGAGATGAACGAGCACGCCGAGGAGCTCCAGGCCCTCGACACGCACGTCGTCTCCCCGGACGGCTACGACGCCCCCGGCCAGGTCTCCTCCGCCTACGACCTGACCCTGTTCGCCCGCTCGGGCCTGCAGAAGAAGGACTTCCGGGAGTACTGCTCGACCGTCTCGGCCAAGTTCCCGGGCGAGACGACGAAGAACAAGAAGGGCAAGACGAGCCGGGGGACCTTCGAGATCCAGAACACCAACCGGCTGCTCAGCGGCGACTACGACATCTCGCAGTACCCGGGCATCGCGGGCGTCAAGAACGGCAACACGACCAACGCGGGCGCCACCTTCACCGGCGTCGCCGAGCGGGCCGGCAAGGTGCTGCTGGTGACGGTCATGAACCCGGCGAAGACCGACCACAACGAGGTCTACAAGGAGACCGCCGAGCTCTTCGACTGGGGCTTCCAGGCGGCCGGCAAGGTGACGCCGGTGGGTGAGCTGGTCGCGCCGAAGGGCGCCGCGCAGGCCAGCGCGCAGCCCGCCGCGCACCCGTCCTCCGGCGCCGGGTCCGGGCAGGCCGGCGGAGCCGGGGCCGGGAACGCGTCGGGGAAGCCGGTGGCGAGCGCGGTGACCGACAGCGGCTCGCGCGGGGTGTGGATCGCGCTGGCGATCACCGGCGGGCTGCTGGTGCTGCTCGCGGGCGGCGCGTTCCTCGTCAACCGCCGCTGGCCGCTGCCGGACCTGGTACGCCGCCGTCGCTGATGTCGCCGTCGTCTCTGACGTCGATGTCGCGCGGGTGGTCGGGAGCGGTGCCGGTCGCCGTCCAGGACGCGCAGTACAGGACGAGTTTCGCGGTGAAGTTGATCCAGAGCAGCAGGGCGATGGGCACGCCGAACGCGCCGTACATGCTGTTCGCGGCCACGCCCTGCATATAGCCGCTGAGCAGCAGTTTCAGCAGTTCGAAGCCGACGGCGCCGATGAGCGCGGCGACCACGAGGCGGCGGGGCGATTCGACGCCGGGCAGCAGGGTGAGGACGTACAGCAGGAGCAGGAAGTCGGCGAGGACGGCGATGGTGAAGGCGGCGACGCGCAGCAGGATGCCGCCCCAGCCGCCCTTGTCGACGCCGAGCTCGTCGGTGATCCAGCCGACCAGCGCCGAGGCGACGGTGGAGATGGCGATGGTGAGCAGCACGGCGCCGCCGAAGCCGACGAGGACGCCCGTGTCCTTGGCCTTGCGCAGGACGGGGTTCTCGTCCGGGTCGGGCAGCTCCCACACCGCGCGCAGACAGTCCCGCATCTGACCGACCCAGCTGATGCCGGTCAGCAGCAGCACCGCGCCGGCGATGAGGCCGATGGTGCCCGCGTTCTGGACCAGGTTGTGAATGTCGAGCTGGTCGGAGATGCCCGGGACCTGGTCGGCGATCTTGTCCTGGAGTTCCTGCTGCCGGGACGTGCTCAGGGTGGCGGCGGCGATGGCGGCGGCCACGGTCAGCAGCGGGAAGAGCGCGACGAAGCTGACGAACGTCATGGCGGCGGCCAGCCGCGTCCACTTGACCCGGTCCAGGCGCTCGTACGACCGCCACGCGTGCGTGGCCATGAGGCGCGCGACCAACGGCCCGACGACGGGAAGCTTGCTCAGCCAGTCCATGATCCGAACTCTGCCCCACGTGTGGACAACCGATGACCGCTGTGCGGGTACCCGGAAAGCGATCGCCCATTTCGGGTAGGGGCCGAATGTTGGGCAACCAGGAGGACTAAGGCGACATAGCCGGACGATACGGTCGTCCGCATGCCCCCATCCTTTGGTCACCCCTCCTCTGGTCACCCCCTCCCCCACTCCTCCGCCGAACGTCTCCCTCAGTCCATGCTCGTGCTCGGCGGAACGTCCCGGATCGCGCTCGCCACCGCCCGCCGGCTGATCGCCCGCCGCACCCGCACGGTGTGGCTGGCGGGGCGGCCGTCGCCCGCCCTGGAGTCGGCGGCGGCGGAGCTGCGCGCCCTGGGGGCGGACGTCCACACGGTGCCCTTCGACGCGCTGGACCCCGAGTCGCACGAGGCGGTGCTCGGCAAGGTCTTCGCCGAGGGGGACGTCGACCTGGTGCTGCTCGCCTTCGGCGTCCTCGGCGACCAGGCGACCGACGAGCGCGAGCCTTCGGCGGCGGTGCGCGTCGCGCAGACCAACTACACGGGGGCGGTGTCGGCGGGGCTGATCACCGCGCGGGCGCTCCAGACCCAGGGGCACGGCTCCCTGGTCGTCCTGTCCTCCGTCGCCGGCGAGCGGGCCCGCCGCTCGGACTTCATCTACGGCTCCGGCAAGGCCGGCCTCGACGCCTTCGCCCAGGGCCTGGGCGACGCGCTGCACGGCACGGGCGTCCACGTCATGGTCGTCCGCCCCGGGTCCGTCCGGGCGAGGACGGCCGCCGGACCGGCGCGGGAACTACTGGCGACGACCCCCGAGGCGGTCGCGACGGCCGTCGAGCTGGGACTGCGGCGGCGGTCGGAGACGGTGTGGGTGCCGGGGACGCTGCGGCTGGTGATGTCGGTGCTTCGGCACGCGCCGCGCGGGCTGTTCCGGCGGCTGCCGATCTAGGCGATCCGGGGGATCCGGCCGACCGGTTCAGGGCTCAGCGGGCCGGGAGGGTGCCGCGGTCGGCGTGGGCGGCCTGCGGGGGGACGATCGCGCTGCCGAAGGGGTACTCGCGCAGCTTGCGCCAGACGCCGTCGGGGCCCTGCTCGTGGAGGGAGAAGCCGGCGCAGGACCACTCGGCCTCGTAGAGCGCGAGTTCCTCGAAGGCCCGGTCCAGCGCCGCTTCGTCGATGCCGTGCGCGACGGTGACGTGCGGGTGGTAGGGGAACTGGAGCTCGCGCATCAGCGGCCCGGAGGTGTCCCGGACCCGGTGCTGGAGCCAGGCGCAGACCTCGGCGCCCTCGACGACCTTCACGAAGACCACCGGCGACAGGGGCCGGAAGGTGCCCGTGCCGGACAGCCGCATCGGGAAGGGCCGGCCGGCCGCGGCGACCTCGACGAGGTGCGCCTCGACGGCCGGGAGCGCTCCCGCCTCGACCTCGGTCGGCGGCAGCAGCGTGACGTGGCTGGGGATGCCGTGAGCAGCGGCGTCGCCGAAGCCCGTGCGCCGCTCCTGGAGCAGGCTGCCGTGGGGCTCCGGGACCGCGATCGACACACCGATCGTTACGGTCCCCACGTCTTCTCCTCTGTCGTCATGCCGGGTGTCTCCGTGCCGGGTTCATGCCGGGTTCGTACTCAGTCGTACGGCTATCGACTGTACGGGCACGGCTGTGCTCTGGGCAGGCGCATGGGAAGTGATGTGCAGCGCTCTGCCGGCGGAACGGGTGTGCGGTGCGCCCTCTGTGCTGCGGAGCGCCGTCAGTGCTACAGGTCAGTGCCGCATGTCAGTGCTTCGCGGGGAGGAAGCCCACGCGCTCGTACGTCTGGGCGAGCGTCTCCGCGGCGACGGCGCGGGCCTTCTCGGCGCCCTTGGCCAGGACCGAGTCCAGCGTCTCCGGGTCGTCCAGGTACTGCTGCGTACGGTCCCGGAACGGTGTCACGAAGTCGACGACGACGTCGGCGAGGTCCGTCTTGAGCGCGCCGTACAGCTTGCCCTCGTAGCGCTGCTCCAGCTCCGGGATGCTCGTGCCGGTCAGCGTGGAGTAGATGGTGAGCAGGTTGCTCACGCCCGGCTTCTCGACGGCGTCGTAGCGGACGACCGTGTCGGTGTCGGTGACCGCGCTCTTGACCTTCTTGGCCGTGGTCTTCGGCTCGTCCAGCAGGTTGACGAGGCCCTTCGGCGTGGACGCCGACTTGCTCATCTTGATCGACGGGTCCTGGAGATCGTAGATCTTCGCCGTCTCCTTGAGGATGTACGGCTTGGGGATCTCGAAGGTCTGGCCGAAGCGGCCGTTGAAACGCTCGGCGAGGTCGCGGGTCAGCTCGATGTGCTGGCGCTGGTCCTCGCCGACGGGGACCTCGTTGGCCTGGTAGAGCAGGATGTCCGCGACCTGGAGGATCGGGTACGTGAACAGGCCGACGCTCGCGCGGTCGGCGCCCTGCCTGGCGGACTTGTCCTTGAACTGCGTCATGCGGGACGCCTCGCCGAAGCCGGTGAGGCAGTTCATGACCCAGGCGAGCTGCGCGTGCTCCGGGACGTGGCTCTGGACGAAGAGCGTGCAGCGCTCGGGGTCGAGACCGGCCGCGAGGAGCTGGGCCGCGGCCAGGCGGGTGTTGGCCGTGAGCTCCTTCGGGTCCTGCGGGACCGTGATCGCGTGCAGGTCCACGACCATGTAGAACGCGTCGTGCGACTCCTGGAGGGCTACCCACTGGCGGACGGCGCCGAGGTAGTTGCCGAGGTGGAACGAGCCTGCGGTGGGCTGGATTCCGGAGAGCACGCGGGGACGATCTGAGGCCATGCCTCTTATTGTCTCAGAGCGCGGGGACCGCCCGGGACGGGTCCCCACGCCCATCCGGGTCACCTCAGCCGAGGTCGATCTCCGGGTACAGGGGGAAACCCGCTACCAGGTCCGTCGCCCTGGTGGCGATCTCGTCGGCGATCTTCTCGTCCAGGACGTGGGAGGCCTTCGACGTGGCGCCGGACTTCGTCGTACCCGGCTCGGTGGTCGTCAGCACCCGGTCGATCAGGGCCGCGACCTCGTCCATCTCCGCCGTACCGAGGCCCCGCGTCGTCAGCGCCGGGGTGCCGATGCGGATGCCGGACGTGTACCAGGCGCCGTTCGGGTCGGCGGGGATGGCGTTGCGGTTGGTGACGATGCCGGAGTCGAGGAGCGCGGCCTCGGCCTGGCGGCCGGTGAGGCCGTAGGAGGAGGCGACGTCGATCAGGTTGAGGTGGTTGTCCGTGCCGCCGGTGACGAGGGTCGCGCCGCGCCGCATCAGGCCGTCGGCCAGGGCGCGGGAGTTGTCGACGATGCGCTGGGCGTAGTCCTGGAAGGACGGCTGACGGGCCTCCGCGAGGGCGACCGCCTTGGCGGCCATCACGTGCGGGAGCGGGCCGCCGAGGACCATCGGGCAGCCCCGGTCGACCTGGTCCTTGAGGGAGTCGTCGCACAGGACCATGCCGCCGCGCGGGCCGCGCAGCGACTTGTGCGTGGTGGTCGTCACGATCTGGGCGTGCGGGACCGGGTCGAAGTCGCCGGTCAGGACCTTGCCGGCGACGAGGCCGGCGAAGTGCGCCATGTCGACCATGAGGGTCGCGCCGACCTCGTCGGCGATCTCCCGCATGATCCGGAAGTTCACCAGACGGGGGTACGCGGAGTACCCGGCGACGAGGATCAGCGGCTTGAAGTCGCGGGCGGAGGCGCGCAGGGCGTCGTAGTCGATGAGGCCGGTCGCCGGGTCGGTGCCGTAGGACCGCTGGTCGAACATCTTGCCGGAGATGTTGGGGCGGAAGCCGTGGGTGAGGTGGCCGCCCGCGTCCAGGGACATGCCCAGCATGCGCTGGTTGCCGAAGGCCTGGCGCAGCTCGGCCCAGTCGGCCTCGGAGAGGTCGTTGACCTGGCGGGCGCCGGCCTTCGCCAGGAAGGGCACCTCCACGCGGTCGGCGAGGACGGACCAGAACGCGACGAGGTTGGCGTCGATGCCGGAGTGCGGCTGGACGTAGGCGTGCCGGGCGCCGAACAGTTCGCGGGCGTGCTCGGCGGCCAGCGCCTCCACCGTGTCGACGTTGCGGCAGCCGGCGTAGAAGCGGCGGCCGACGGTGCCCTCGGCGTACTTGTCGCTGAACCAGTTGCCCATCGCGAGGAGGGTGGCCGGGGAGGCGTAGTTCTCGGAGGCGATCAGCTTGAGCATCTCGCGCTGGTCGTGGACCTCCTGGCCGATGGCGTCGGCGACGCGCGGCTCGACGGCGCGGATCACGTCGAGGGCGGCGCGGAAGGCCGTGGACTCGGTGGAGAGGGGCTGCTGCTCGGACATGTCGTCGGCCTCCGGGTGGCGTGGTGCTGGAAAGCGGTCACGGTTTCACGGTTCGGCCCAGGCGCACGGCACTCGTACTGCTCCCGGGCCGCTCCCCGATGGTCCGTCCCATCCCAGCGCGCCAGTCACGGCCCTACGGCCACCCTACCGGCCGCCCCGTTGGCCGACCGCGCCCCGTCTCACCATGCGATCAGCGGTGGAACCCGCTGTTCTCCCAGGTGACGGCATGACGAGTACGGCGCTCAGGCCGTCGCCGCCGCACCCTTGACCGAGGTGACGAACGACGACCAGGCGGCCGAGGCGAAGAGGACGGCGGGGCCGTGCGCGTCCTTGGAGTCACGGACGGGGACGAGGGTTGCGATGCCTTCGCCGACTTCGAGGCACTCGCCGCCGTTAGAACTGCTGTAGCTGCTCTTGCGCCAGGTGACGGGCAGCTCGCTCGCGCTGATCGTTCCACCGACTTCGAGGCAGTTACCGCCGTTGGTGCTGTAGCTGCTCTTGCGCCAGGTGACGGACAGTTCGCTCGCGCTGATCATGTGCCTAGCTCCTCCAGATGTCGGCGGATCAACTCGGCCGACGCGTCGGGTGACAGGGCCACCGCCCTGAGCAGATCATAGGTCCGGGCACCCACAGCAACCTCCCTCTGGTCAGCGGTTGTCCGCCCCTGAGAGAAGCCGTCCACGTGGAGCACGTCCTCGCCCTCGTCGAACCCGAGCACCGTGAACGGACCTTCCAGCCCCGGATGCGAGACAACCGTGCGGGGGATGACCTGGATCACCGTGCGGGGATGCTGGCCCGCCTCCAGCAGGCGTTCGAACTGGGTGCGCATCACGGCCGGACCACCGATGTGCCGCATGAGGACGCACTCGTCGACGATGAACCAGGCATGGGGGCGTTCCTCGCGTTCGAAGATCGCCTGCCGGGTCATCCGGGCCGCCACCAGGTCTTCGAGGTTGTCCGGTCGGGCATCGGCCAAAATGGTGCGCGCGTAGTCCTCGGTCTGCACCAGACCATGAAAGATCAGGCCCTGAAACGACCGGATGGACACGGCGTTCCGTTCCAGTTCCAGGAACGGCAGGAACCAGGACGGGTACGCGTAGTAGATGACGAACGGGTACAGCCGCTGGAAGTGCCCGTCCGTCCCCAACGCGATGTCCAGGTCGCGCGCGAGGTCTTCGGACGGAACGCGTTTCGCCGACTCCACCTTCGACAGCATCGACTGAGTGGTGTGGGCGAGCTTCGCGAGCCTCTCCTGCGACAGCCCCTTGAGGGTCCGGATGCGGGCCAGCTCCGTGCCGAAAAAGACCAGGAGTGACGTGTTGGGGTCGAGTGCCGAGTTGGCTTCGACGGTCATGAGAAAACCTCCCTCTCCATGACCGGGACGCGGTCATGGCGACCTGCCATGACCTCACGTCAGTCATGGCGTTCTGCCTGGTGACGGTACCCAACACACCGCAACGCTGTCTTCGCAACCGGTAGTTGCCCACTCGGACGAGGCAACTGCCGCAGGCATAGGAAAACAGGCGAGAGGCGCGGACATGACGACGCAGCGGAACACGGAGACGACCCCGGCGACGGCGACCCCGGAGGCCCCGGCCCCGGCGACTGTGCCGGGGACGGTCCTGTGCGACCTGGAGAAGCGGATGGCCGGGGAGTATCAGGCGAAGGCCGGCCCGTACGTCCTGCTGCGCCCGATCGGCGGCGGGCGCGAGTGGGAGGCCGACCCCACGGCCGTACGCCCCGCCACCCCCGCCGAGCGGCTCAGCGCCGAGGTGAAGGCGGTCAACGACCGCACCGGCCGGGACGGGGTGCGGGGGCCGGGCTACGACATGACCCGGGCGCCCGTTCCCGTCCCGGGGTGCGGCGAGTGCGCCGAACTCGACGCGCAGCGCGCCCTGGCACGCGTCGAGTTCGACTACAGCGCCGTGTCGGACGCCAACGTCCTGATGCGCCGCCACCAGCGCAAGGACCATTGCGCATGACCCGCCGCCCGAAAATGTGACACTTCGGTACCCGAGTGTCACATTCCCGCACCTCACCCACCGGGGACCCTGCGTGCCCCGCGCACCGCTCGACTTCGCAGACCCGCGTTGCCGCCGTGCCTTCACCGCCGCTGGACTCCGGAGATGAACCGCTAGCGGATCACGTGCGGCACGAAGCGGGCGTACTCGTCCGTGATCAGGCCCGAGGACTCGCGGATGCCGAGGCCCGCCGGCTCGTCCTCCACCACCCAGGCGCCGAGGACGACGTGGTTGCCGTCGAAGGCGGGGAGTGGGGCCAACTCCTGGTAGCAGCAGGGCTCTTCGCGAAGGGCGGGGGCGGGGGCGGCGCCCGGTGGGTGGATCGTGACGCCCGCGCCTTCGCGGCCCAGCAGCGGCTTGGCGACGTAGCCGGTGGTGGCGGCGAGGTCGCGGGGGCCGTCGAGGTGGGCCGGGAGGAGGTTGGGGTGGCCGGGGTACAGCTCCCACAGGACGGCCAGGAGTGCCTTGTTGCTGAGCAGCATCTTCCAGGCCGGTTCGATCCACATCGTCGTGCCGGTGCCACCGCCGTTGTCGAGGGTGTCCAGGACGTGGCCGGCGAAGCGGTCGGTGGTCAGCCACTCCCAGGGGTAGAGCTTGAAGCAGCTCCGGATGAAGCGGAGTTGGCGGTCGACGAAGCGGCCGGACAGGGGGTCCCAGCCGATCTCCTCCATGGAGATCCAGTCGGTGTCCAGGCCGGCCTGCTCGGCGGTCTCCTTGAGGTAGGCGACCGTCATGAGGTCCTCGCCGAGTTCGTCGGCGGAGGAGTGCGCGAAGTGGAGCGGGTTGCCGGGCGGGAGGAGGGGGGCCTGTTTCCGCCAGGCGGCGACCAGTCGTTCGTGGAGGGAGTTCCACTGGTCGGCGCCGGGGAAGCGGTCCTCCATCCAGAACCACTGGGGGGAGGCCGCCTCCACGAGTGAGGTGGGGGTGTCGGCGTTGTACTCCAGGAGTTTCGCCGGGCCGGTGCCGTCGTAGCGGAGGTCGAAACGGCCGTAGACGGAAGGGAGTTCGGCGCGCCGGTGCCAGGCCTCGGTGACCGTCGCCGCGACGCGCGGGTCGGTGATGCCGAGGTCGGCGAGGCGGTCGGACTCGACGAGGTGGGCGGCGGCCGTCAGGCACATCTCGTGCAGTTCCCCGACGGTCTCCTCCAGCGCCTCGACCTCGTCGAGGGTGAACTCGTAGTACGCGCTCTCGTCCCAGTAGGGGCGCAGCGTGTCGTCGGGGTGGCGGGTGAGCGGGTAGACGAGGCCCTGTTCCTCGACGGTCCGCTGCCAGTCGGGGCGGGGTTCGATGGTGTGGCGTCGCATGGTGTGTCCGGTTCCTTCGGCGCGTCCGGTTCCTCAGCTGCCCGAGCTGCCCTTGTGGCTACCGCCGTCGCTGTCGCCGTTGCTGCCGAAGCCGCCCCGGTCGACACCGTTGCCGCCGCTGTTGCCGCCGCTGCTGCTGCTCGAACCGCTGGACCCGGAGCCCTTGCTCGGCTTGGTGAAGGAGCCGCCGGTGACGTGCGAGCCCTTCTTCTTGCCGCCGTAGTACCAGGCGCCGTTCGCCGTGGTCTTGGTGGACGTGGACTTGCAGTTCTTGTCGGCGACGACCTTGTAGCCCTTGGTGAGGTTGTAGCTGTCGCGGTCGACGCAGCGTTTGTCGGGGTCGGAGGAGCAGGCGGTGAGGGCCACCGCGAGCAGCCCCATGCCGCCGAGTACGACCGTGCCCGAGCGCAGCTTCCGACGCGTGTCCGCCATGTTCTTGTCTCCCCGTGTCCCCGTTGTCGTATCGCCGCTACGGCGATTTCTGGCCGTCAGCCTAGACAATCGGCCGTGGGGCACCCGCAGGCGGCCCGTCCACCCGCCGCTCCCCTACAGTCCTTCCGTGCTCTTCGGAATGGTGTGCGCGCTCGGCGCGGCGGTCTGCTTCGGTACGGCGACGGTGTTGCAGGCGATGGCGGCCCGCGCCGCCGCCGACGGCAGCGACGGGCGGGGCGGGGGTGGGGGCGGGGACGCGGCGTTGTTGTTGCGGGCGGTACGGCAGTGGCGGTACCTGGCGGGGCTGGGGCTGGACGGGCTCGGGTTCCTCTTCCAGATCGCCGCGCTGCGTTCGGTGCCGATCTACGCCGTCGGCGCGGCCCTCGCGGCCAGTCTGGCGGTGACGGCGGTGGTCGCGGCGCGGCTGCTGCGGGTGCGGCTGAGCCGGCTGGAGTGGCTGGCGGTGGGGGTGGTGAGCGCGGGGCTGGCGATGCTGGGACTGGCCTCGGGCACGGAGGGCGAGGAGAGCGGGCCGGCGGCGCTGCCGTGGGCGATGCTCGGTGCGGCGGTCGGGGTGCTACTGCTCGGCCTGGTCGGTGGGCGGCTCACCGGGCGCGGCCGGGCGCTGGTGCTGGGGCTGGGCGCCGGGTGCGGGTTCGGGGTGGTGGAGGTGTCGGTACGCCTGATCGACTCGCTCGCCCCCTCCCACCTGCTCACCAACCCGGCGACGTACGCCCTGCTGCTGGGCGGCGCAGCCGCGTTCGTCCTGCTGACGACGGCGCTCCAGCGGGGTTCGGTGACGACCGCCACGGCCGGAATAGTGATCGGCGAGACGATCGGCCCGGCGCTGGTGGGTGTGGTGTGGCTCGGCGACCGCACCCGCGAGGGCCTCGGCTGGCTGGCCGTGCTCGGCTTCGCGGTCGCCGTGGTGGGGGCGTTGGCGCTGGCCCGGTTCGGGGAGGCCCCGGAAACCGTGCCTGCACCGCAGGCCCAGGCACCGGCGTAGGCGGGTCTTCGAAGTCGAGCGGTGCGCGGGCCCGCCCGGTCCCCGGTAGGCGAGTTGCAGAAAGGTGACACTCCCACACCGAAGTGTCACCTTTCTGCGCGGACCACCCCCTACCCCCCGGGCAGCCACCCGGCAGAGCGCCGCACCGCCCAAGTCCGAAGACCCGCGTAGGCACGGGCACAGGCACAGGTCCAGCCGTAGGCGTGCGCGTAGGCGTCGTGGGTCAGGCCATGGCCTCGGTGATGCCGTCCCACAGGCGGGAGCGGGCCTCCAGGGCGAGGGTCGCCGTCTCGACCGCCTCCTGCCAGCGGGTGTCATCGGTGCCGCAGAGGTCGGCGACCATCTGCATGGCCATGGGGGTGTGCTCCTCGCCGTCGACCTCGATGTGGCGGGCCAGGTAGTCGCAGAAGAGCGGGAAACGGTCGGTGCCCTCCTTCTTGATCACCTGGTCGAACATGTCCGGGATGAGGTCCTCGCGGGAGAAGGCGAAGGCGGCGGCCCGGCAGTGCAGCGGCCGGTCGGCGATGATCCCGAAGGTCGTGCGCACGAACTCGGCCGCGGGGGCCGGGACTTGGGCGGCCCGCAGCGCCGAGTTCACGTCGTGACCCTCGCCGATCAGCGCGAGGAAGGTGTCGACGCGGGTGGTGTCGGCGCCCGCCTCGTCCATGCCCGCGCGGTACAGCTCGAAGTGGCTGGTGAACCCGCCGTTCAGCTCGTCGCTCTCCTCGACGAGGACGATGTCGTTGATGAGCCGCCGGCTCACCTCCGAACCGCGCGGCACCCAGGGGACGTCGACGCAGGTGAGGTCCCGCTGGAGCGACTTGAGCAGGGACATGAAATCCCAGACGGCGAACACGTGGTGCGCCATGAACGTCGCCATGTCCTCGCGGCTGCTGATCCGCTGGTAAATAGCGTGGGCGGTCACCTCTTTCCGGGCGGATTCGATCGCGGAACGGGCCCGGTCGATTCCCTCGTGAGTCATATCCCAGTCGTACCTGGACATGTTTTCTCCTTCGGTTCGAGAACTCGATCGTTCTCGATTGGGCTCGATCGTGCACGCGTCCCGACTTACCGGCAACCGCTTCCGGGAATTCCGGCAGGGTTACCCGAAGTACCCCTCGACAGAATATGGCAAGGCCACCGAAAAACCATGAAGGGTAACGTTTCGGACAAGTCGAAGGCTGTCGTAAAAGTTTGAAGAACCTGTGAACGTCGGGGCCCCCCGCTCCGTACTCGACACCGTGACCAGTAATCCCGTCACCGTCACCTCGGCTTATCGCGTGGTGCCGGGCCGCGAGGCCGACTTCCATTCCTGGGGGTGGGCCATGCTGGGCGCGAGTGCGAAGCGGCCCGGCTTCCTCGGCGGTGGTGTGCTGGTCGACGGAGAGGCGGAATGGCATGTCGTCTATCGCTTCGCCAGCGAAGGCACAGCCCGGGCCTGGGAGGACTCGGCAGCCCGTATGGAGTGGGACGTCCGGGCGGCGGGCATCGCCGCACAGACGGACCGCAAGAGCGTGCGCGGGTCCAAGGCGTGGTTCGAATCACAGACCCCCGCCCCGAAAGCCCCGGCCCCTCCGTCGAAATGGAAGTTATGGTTCGTGAATATGAGCGCGGTTTTCCCGCCGGTGCTCCTCTTCAATCTGATCGCCCTTCCTTATCTCGGCGGCCTCAATCCGATCGTTCGCACGCTGCTGCTCTGTCTGTGTGTGACGGCTCTCGTCACCTGGATTCTCATGCCCCGCCTTCAGCGTTTCTTCAAGAAATGGCTGTATCCACCGCTCCAGGCGCTCCGCGGACGGCACAAACGACGGACCGCGTAGTCCCGAGAACGACCCTAGGGAGGTGGGCGGGTGAAGACCCTGCTCATCGACAATTACGACTCGTACACGTACAACCTGTTCCAGCTGATCGCCGAGGTCAACGGCGAGGAACCGGTGGTGATCGTCAACGACGCCCCTGCGGACGTCATTGACGATCTTGCGGAATTCGACAACGTGGTGGTGTCGCCGGGTCCGGGGCACCCGGCGAAGGCGCGTGACTTCGGCATCAGCGCCAGGGTGCTCGCCGAGTCCACGGTGCCGGTGCTCGGCGTCTGCCTCGGCCACCAGGGCATCGCGCACGGGGAGGGTGCCCGGGTGGTGCCCGCGCCGGAGCCCCGGCACGGGTACCTGTCGGCCGTCCGCCACGACGGACGCGACCTGTTCCAGGGGCTCCCGCAGAACTTCACCGCCGTCCGCTACCACTCGTTGTCCGTGCGCGAGCCGCTGCCCGCCTCCCTGGAGGCCACGGCCTGGGCGGAGGACGGCGTCCTGATGGGGCTGCGGCATCGCGAACGGCCCCTGTGGGGCGTGCAGTTCCACCCGGAGTCGGTGCTCACCGAGTACGGCCACCGGATGCTGGTGAACTTCCGCAACCTCACCGCCGAGCGGGCCCGCAAGCTGCGCACGAAGAACACCGCCGTCCCGCCGACCGAGACGACGATCCCGAGCCGCGGCGCCGTATCGGCCCGCCTCGCGGCGACCGCCGGACCTTCGGTGACCGGCCCCACGGTGACCGTCCCCCGCCCCCGCCGCGCCGGCGGCCCCGCGCACCGGCTGCACACCCGCCGCATCGCCGGGGCGATCGACGCGGAGGCCGCCTTCACGCGGCTCTACGCCGACTCGCCGCGCGCGTTCTGGCTGGACAGTTCCCGGGTCGAACGCGGCCTCTCCCGCTTCTCGTTCTTCGGCGACGACAGCGGTCCGCTCGCCGAGTTCGTGCGGTACGACGTCGAGGCCGGCCAGTGCGAGATCGAGCGGGCCGGACGGCCCGCCCGCAAGGTCCGGGCGAGCGTCTTCGACTACCTCAAGCGGCAGTTGGCCAACCGCCGGGTCGACGCCACCGGCCTGCCCTTCGACTTCACCGGCGGCTACGTCGGCTACTTCGGCTACGAGACGAAGGCCGACTGCGGCTCCCCCAACCGGCACCGCGCCACCACCCCGGACGCCTGCTGGCTCTTCGCCGACCGGCTGATCGCGGTGGACCACCAGCAGGGCTTCACCTACGCGGTCTGCCTCGCTGAGGACACCCCGCAGGCCGGCCTGGACGCCACGGAGTGGCTGGAGAACACCCTCGCCCAGCTCACCTCACTGCCCGAGGAGACCGACCGGACGCCGGTGCCGGATCCGGCCCGTCCGGCCGAGACCGACCTCGGTTCCGACCTCGGTTCCGACCGCGGTTCCGTCGAACCGTGGCTGGTGCGGGACCGGGCGACGTATCTCGCGGACATCGCGGCCTGCAAAGACGAACTCGCGGCGGGCACCAGTTACGAGATCTGCCTGACCGACGCCGCGCGGTTACCCGCTCCGGACGACTCGTACGCCTTCTACCGGGCGCTGCGCCGCGTCAACCCCGCCCCGTACGCCTCGTATCTGAGATTCGGCGACCTCGACGTCGTCGGCTCCTCGCCCGAGCGGTTCCTGCGGATCACCCGGGACGGCATCGCCGAGGCCAAGCCCATCAAGGGCACCGCACCGCGCGGCGCCGGTCCCGTGGAGGACGCCCGGCTCCGCGACGAGCTGGCGGCGGACGCCAAGACCCGCGCCGAGAACCTGATGATCGTCGACCTGCTCCGCAACGACCTGGGCCGGGTCTGCCGGACCGGGACCGTACGCGTCACCCGGCTCATGGCCACCGAGTCGTACGCCACCCTGCACCAGCTCGTGTCCACCGTCGAGGGACGGCTGCGCGCCGACACGGACGCCGTGGACTGTGTGCGCGCCTGCTTCCCCGGCGGCTCGATGACCGGCGCGCCGAAGCTGCGCACGCTGGAGATCATCGACGGGCTGGAGAGCGAGGCGCGCGGCGTGTACTCGGGGGCCCTCGGCTACCTGGGGTGCAGCGGCGGCGCGGACCTCAACATCGTCATCCGCACCGCCGTCCTGGCCGACGGGCTGATGCAGCTCGGCGCCGGGGGCGCGATCGTCCTGGACTCCGACCCGGTCGCCGAGTACGACGAGATGCTCCTGAAGACGGCCGCCCAGATGCGGGCCCTGCACGAGCACACGACCCGGCCGCCGGGCATCACGGCCCGCCAGGTGACCCCGAAGCCGGGACGCCCCGGCGCCTCCTCCCCCGTCCCGGCCACCGTCAAGGAGGCCACCCGATGACGACGCTGCAGCCCACGACCACGACCGTTCCCCAGCCCAGAGCGCCCCGGGACACCTCCGCAGCCGAGGCCCCCGGCAACCTGGCCGCTTACCTCGACGATCTCGCCGGGCGGCGCGGCTGGACCGGCCGGGTCGCGTTCCATCAGGGGCATCAGGGCTGGACCCACGGTGAGGTGCACGCGCTCGGGGCACGGGCGGCCGGCGTCCTCGCCGGGTACGGGGTGCGGCCCGGGGACCGGGTGCTGATCGCCCTGCCCGACGGGATCGCCTGGGTGGCGGCCTTCCTCGGGGTCGCCCGGCTGGGGGCCGTCGCCGTCCTCGTCAATCCCGAACTGCCCGCCGCCGAGCACGCGTTCATGGCCGAGGACACCGACGCCGTGCTGTGTCTGACCGGGCCGTGGATGGAGGACCGGTTCGCCGGGCGGGCGCGGCTCGGCGCCGACCAGTTCCTCGCGCTCGCCCCCGCCACCGACCCGGCCCCCGCCCACCCGGTCGACGCCGACACGCCCCTGTACGTGCAGTACACCTCCGGTACCACGGGTCGCCCCAAGGGGGTCGTGCACACGCACGGCGACCCGAAGACGTACCACGACCTCATCGGCCGGCGGCTGCTGGGGATCACCGAGGACGACGTCACCCTGTCCGTGTCGAAGCTGTACTTCGCCTACGGGTTCGGCAACGCCTTCGTCTTCCCGCTCTTCTCGGGATCGTCCGCCGTGCTGGTGGACCGGCGTCCGTCGCCCGCCGCCGTCGACGAGCTCGTCGCCCGGCACCGGGTGACCCTGTTCTACTCCGTGCCGTCGGCGTACGCGGCGCTGGTCACCGACCGGGGCAGCGGGCACGGGGCCTGTTTCGCCTCCGTGCGGGTCGCCGTGTCGGCCGGTGAGGGGCTGCCGGACGGACTCGGCGAGCGCGTCGGCGAGTTGCTCGGGGCGCCGGTGCTGGAGCAGATCGGCTCCACCGAGGCCGGTCACGCGTTCTGCGCGAACAGTCTCGGCCACAACCACCCGGGCACCGTCGGCCGTCCCGTCCCGGGGTTCGAGGTGGAGCTGCGCGACCGCGCCGGACACCCCGTGCCCGACGGCGAGGAGGGCGAACTGTGGGTGCGCGGGCCGTCGGTGACGTCCGGCTACCTCAACCGGCCCGAGGAGACGGCACGCACGCTCGTCGGCGGCTGGCTGGCCACCCACGACCGGGCGCGCCGTGAACCGGACGGCGCCTACCGGCACTTGGGCCGCACCGACGACATGGAGATGGTCGGCGGGATCACCGTCTCCCCGCTGGAGGTGGAGGCCGTGCTGCGCACCCATCCGGCGGTGCGGGAGGTCGCCGTCGCGGCCGTCACCGACGGGCAGGGCTCCAGCCGGCTGCGCGCCTTCGTCGTACCCGCCGGGACCCCGCCGGACGGTCTGGCCGACGACCTCGCCGCCCTCGCCCGCGACCGCCTCGCCGCCTTCAAGGTGCCCCGGAGCGTCAGCTTCGTCCCGTCGCTGCCCCGCACCTCCACCGGAAAGCTCCGCCGCCACCTCGTCCGCCAGGGCGCCTGGTGACCCCCACAGCCCCACAGCCCCCCACAGCCCCACGCCGTGCGTCCGGCTGCCGTACGTCCGAGAGGAACAGCCACATGTCGCAGCAACCCCTGCTCGCCGACCGCGGGTTCTATCTGGGCCCGCTGTTCCGGCGGGCGGCCGACCGCCACGGCGCCGTCTTCGTCACCCTGGACCGGCCGCTGGACACCCACCCCGCGCGCGGGGTCGACCTCGACTACACGGCCCTGGCCGACGTCGTCGAGGACCTGTCGGGACGGCTGTGGGCGGCCGGGGTGCGACCCTCGGAACAGGTGGTCGTCCACAAGACGGACAACGTCGACATCGTGCTGCTGACCTGCGCGGTCTCCCGTATCGGCGCGGTCCCCGTCCTCCTCTCCCCCGGCCTGGCCGGGCCGGTCGTCGGACAGCTCCTCGGACGGCTGCGGCAGCCGTGGCTGGTCACCGACCGCGCCAAACTGGCCGGCCCGCTCGCGGACGTCGAACTCTCCGCGCTGGTCCGCCGGACCCTCTCCGTGGACGACGCGCCGGGCACCGACGCCGAACCCCTGGCGAAGTACGCCGACGCCGAACCCCCCGTCCCTGTACGGCTGCACCCCCGCGAGCCCGCCCTGATCACCCACAGCTCGGGCACCACCGGCGTCCCCAAGCTCGCCGTGCACTGCCCGAACACCATGTGGAACCGGCTCGTCCCGCAGCAGGCGATGGGCTGGCCCACGCGCGGTGAGACGGCCGCGCTGCACATGTCGTTCGTGCACTCGCGCTTCTACCATCTGCTCGGCGTCCTGCTGCACTTCGGCAGCCCGCTCGTGCTGATCACCGACCCCGAACCGGCCTCCGTGGGACCGCTGTTGGTCCGCCACCGGCCCGGCATCGTGGAGACCCACCCCAACACCTTCGTCCTGTGGGAGGAATTGGCCGACGCGCCCGGCGCTCCGCTGTCCCGCGTGAAGTCGTACGGCTCCACCTTCGACGCCATCCACCCGCGCACCGTACGGCGGTTGCTGGGCGCGTCGAAGCGCCGGGCGCCCTGGCTGATCCAGCTCTACGGGCAGAGCGAGACGGGGCCGGTCGCGTTCCAGTGGTTCACCCGGCGCAGCGCGGCACGGGCGGACGGGCGGCGGGTCGGCATCGGCATCCCCGGGTTCACCCGGGTCCGGATCGCGGACGCCGACGGCAGGCGGGTCGCGCCGGGCACGCCCGGACGGATCGAGGCCCGCACCAGGGGCCGCATCCTCACCTACCTGGGCGCGCGGGCGCAGTACGACCGCCAACTCGACGGCGGATGGTGGCAGATGGGCGACATGGGCTACATGAGCCGGCTGGGCGCCCTGCACCTGACCGACCGTGAGATCGACCAGATCGACGCCGTGCACAGCAATCTGGCGGTCGAGGACGCGCTGATGGAGCGGCTGGAGGAACTCCGTGAGGTCGTCATCGTGCCGGGCGCGGACCGCGAACCGGTGCCGGTGGTGTGCGTACGCGGAGAACGGCCACTGGATCCGGAGCGCTGGCGCGAGGCGACGGCCGATCTGCCCGCGATGGCCGAGCCCCGGCAGTGGCGGTTCGAGGAACTGCCGATGACCGCGACCTGGAAGGTGAAGCGGGTGGAGATCACCCGCATGCTGACCGAGAGGCTCGCCGGGACGCCGGTGGGCGTGCGCGCGTGAACCCCGTGATCGTGGTGGGCGCGGGCCCGGTCGGCCTGTCGGCCGCGCTCGGCCTGCGCGCGCACGGGCTGCCGGTCGTGCTGCTGGAGGCGGACCCCGAGGACCGCGAACGGCCGGGCAGCCGCGCCCTGTTCGTGCACAGGGAGACCCTGCGGTCACTCGACGGGATGTGCCCGGGGCTGGCCGCCGAGATCACGTCGTACGGCCGGACCTGGCACACCCGGCGCACCCTCTACCGGGGCCGCGAGGTGTACGCGCGCACCTTCCCGCCGCCGTCCGGGCTGCCGCCGTTCACCAGTCTGCGTCAGGTGGACACCGAGCGGTTCCTGCGCGCCGCGTGCGTGCGGGCGGGGGTGGAGTTCGTCTGGGCGGCGCGGGTCACGGGCGTCCACACGTCCGGGTCGGGGGTCACGCTCGTCGGCGAGCACGGGCGCGAGTGGAGCGCCAGGTACGTCGTCGCCGCCGACGGCGCCCGCTCGGCCGTCCGGCACGCGCTGGGCATCGCCATGGAGGGCGTACGCGGCGAGGGCTTCCACGTCGTCGTCGACGTGGCGGACGTACCGGACGCCGAACTGCCGCTGGAGCGCGTCTTCCACTACGAGCATCCGGGCGTCGGCGGCCGCAGCGTGATGCGGGTGCCGTTCACCGGCGGCTTCCAGGTCGACCTCCAGTGCCGCGACGACGACCTGGAGGAGGCCTACGGCACCGAGGACGCCGTACGGAAGTGGCTGCCCGGCGTCGTGGGCGACGGGTACGCCGACCGCGTCCTGTGGGTGTCGACGTACCGCTTCCTGCGCAAGGTCGCCGCCTCCTTCACGGATCCGCACGGCCGGGTGCTGCTCGTCGGGGAGGCGGCGCACCTGTTCCCGCCGTTCGGCGCGCGTGGCATGAACAGCGGCATCGCGGACGCGGCGGCGGCGGCGCAGGCCGTGGCGGCCGGGACGGCGGAGGCGGTGGCCGGTTTCGCGGACGTACGGCGGGCCGCGGGCCTGTTCAACAGCGAGGCCGCCGGGGTCGCCCTGGACCATCTGCGGCCACGACGCCGGATCGTCCGCCTCAGGCAGCGTGCGGCGGCGGCCCTCGCGCCCGTGCTGCCGTCGTGCGGCTCATGGCTGGAGCACGCGCCGTACGGACCCCGGGGCGGGGCGCCGGCGGTGGCGGGCGGGAAGTACTGAGGAGGGATCGAGTGGCTACGGCTACACATACGGGCACACGACCGACCGTGGGTGAAGGGCTGTTGACCTGGACGCTCAGTCGTGGGCTGACCGCCGAACCGGAATCCGTGGCGGACGGGCCTCTGCTGGTCGCCGACTCGTGGCTGGTGCGCGACGGCCGGGTGCGCGGGTACGGCCGCCACCGGGAGCGGTTTCTGCGGGCCTGCGCGGAGTACGTGAAGGGCTCGGACGGCGGCGGATCGGGGCCGCGTCGGCTCGTCCAGTTCTGGCAGGACGTGACCGCCGCGCTGCCGCGCACCGGCGAGTGGTTTCCCCGGGTCGAACTGACCGCCGGCTCCCTGGAGTTGAGACTGCGGCTGCGGCACGCCCCGCCGCTCGGCACCGCGATACGCCTCTGGTCCGTCGGCCAGCCGGACCGGCGGACCGCGCCCCGCCGCAAGGGGCCGGACCTGGACGTCCTGGCCCGGGTGCGGGAGCGGGCGATCGACGAAGGGGCTCAGGACGGGATGCTGGTCGATCCGTCCGGAGCGGTCCTGGAGTCGGCGACGGCGAGCGTGCTGTGGTGGGAGGACGACACCCTGTGCCAGCCGCCGCCCCGACTGCCTCACCTGCCCGGAGTGACCGCCGCACTCATCCAGGAACGCGCGCTCCACTCCGGGATCCGCACCGCCCACCGCGAACGGACCGTGACCGAGCTGGCCGGCCGCGAGGTGTGGCTCGTGAACGCGCTGCACGGGATCCGGCCGGTGACGGGCTGGACCGGCGAGCCGATGACGGCCGGTCCTGCGGTGCGGGCGGAGGAATGGCGCAGGTGGCTGGACGAATTGCCGGAACCGCTGCCGAATACAGGAAACCCATAGAGCCAAGGGAACCTACAGAACCCATAGCGCCCACAACGCGACGGGCATCGGCGAATACCGCCGATGCCCGAATTCCGCATTACTTCTCGCCCTGCATTACCTCTTGCCCTGCATTACCTCTTGCCCTGTTACTTCTTCGCGGGCTGATAAGCCCCCGGAACCATGCGCGTCGCGATCGCGATCCGGTTGTACGCGTTGATGACGGTGGCCGCCCAGATGAGCGCCGCGATCTGCGCCTCGTCGAAGACCGCCGCCGCCTCGGCGTAGACGTCGTCCGGCACATGCCCGTCGGCGACGAAGGTCACCGCTTCCGTCAACGCCAGTGCGGCGCGCTCCCGTTCGGTGAAGAAGGGGGTCTCCCGCCAGGCGTTCAGGGCGTAGATGCGCTGTTCGGTCTCGTCCTGGGCACGGGCGTCCTTCGTGTGCATGTCGAGGCAGAACGCGCAGCCGTTGAGCTGGGAGGCGCGGATCCTGACCAGTTCGAGGAGTTCCGGCTCGACCTTCGCGTCTGCCGCGGCGGAAACAGCGGCGACGTGCAGGGAACCCATCGCCTTGGAAACGTCGGGGGTGATTTTCTTCAGGGCCACACGGGATATCTGATCGCTGTTGCTCATAGGCTGACTATAGCCACTTCTTCCATGTGGACGCGTGCGAGTCCACCCACTTTTCCGACGCCTGCTCCGGGGTCAGTTTCTGGTCGGCGATCATCAGGGAGACCTCGTTCTGGTCCTCCGTCGTCCACCTGAACTTCTTCAGGAAGGCCGCCGCCTTGCCGCCGTCCTTCGCGAAGTCCGCGTTGAGGTACTTCTGCAGCGGGGTGTGCGGGTAGCCGCAGGTCACCTTCGCCGGGTCGGCGTCGCAGCCCTCCTTGTAGGCCGGGAGCTTCACCTCCGTCATCGGGACCTTCTTCAGCAGCCACTGCGGGGCGTACCAGTACGTCAGGAAGGGCTTCCTCTCCTTGGCGAACCGGCGGATCTGGGTGATCTGCGCGGCCTCCGAACCGGCGAACACGACCTGGTAGTCCAGGTTCAGGTTGTCCACCAGGGCCTTGTCGTTGGTGACGTAGGACGGGGAGCCGTCCATGAGCTGACCCTTGCCGCCGCTCTCGGCGGTGCGGAACTGCGACGCGTACTTGTTGAGGTTCTTCCAGTTCGTGACGTCGGGGTGCTGCTTGGCGAAGTACGTGGGGACGTACCAGCCGATGTGCCCGGTGACGCCGAGTTCGCCGCCGCGCGCGATCGTCTTCTTGTCGTCGACGTACCGCTTCTCCTGGTCGGGGTGGCCCCAGTCCTCCAGGATCGCGTCGACCCGGCCCTGGCTGAGCGCGTCCCAGGCGGGGATCTCGTCGACCTGCACGGTGTCGACGCGGTAGCCGAGCTTGTGCTCCAGGAGGTACTGGGCCACGGCGACGTTGGACTGCGCGCCCACCCAGGACTGGACGGAGAGGGTCACCGTCTTCGTGCCCCGGGCGTTCGCGAAGGGGGACGCCTGCTTGGTCATGTCGGCGGCGCCGCAGCCGGTCAGCAGGACGAGGGACGCCGTCACGGCCACCGGACAGGTCATACGAACTCGCATGTCACGCTCCCTTCTTCGTGCGCCGGTCGGCGGGCTGGGTCACCCGGTCGAGCATCAGGCCGAGGCAGACGATCGCGGCGCCGGCCACCAGACCGGTCGCCAGGTCGCCCTGGGCGAGCCCGAAGACGGCCTCGTAGCCGAGCGCGCCGCCGCCGACCAGGCCGCCGATGATGACGACGGCGAGGACGAGGACCACGCCCTGGTTCACGGCGAGCAGCAACGCTGGTCGGGCGAGCGGGAGTTGGACCTGACGCAGTTGCTGCGCGCCGGTCGCGCCGAGGGACCGGGCCGACTCCATCGCCGCCGGGTCGACCTGCCGCAGGCCCTGCGTGGTGATGCGTACGACGGCGGGCAGCGCGTACACGACGGCCGCCGCGACGGCGGGGGCGCGCCCGACGCCGAACAGGGCGACGACCGGGATCAGGTACACGAACTGCGGCATCGTCTGGAACACGTCCAGGACGGGGCGCAGCAGCCGTTCGACGCGGTCGCTGCGGGCGGCGGCGATACCGGTCGCGAAGCCCAGGACGAGGGTGACGGCGACCGCGGCCAGCACCTGGGACAGGGTGTCCAGGGACGGTTCCCACACGCCGAGCACACCGGTCGCGGCGAGCGCGAGGACGGCGGTCAGCGCGGTGCGCCAAGTGCCGATCGGCCAGGCGATCGCGGCGACCAGCAGCAGCACCGCCCACCAGGGCAGCCCCTGGAGGCCGTCCCGTACGGGGTCGAGGACCCAGGTAGTGAAACGGCCGGCCCAGTCGGCGGTGCCGCCGACGACGGGCACCCCGGAGTAGAGGTGGTCGGTCATCCAGCCGACGGCGTCGTTGACCGGGGCGGCGATGGGCACCGTCCAGGCGTCGGGCCAGTCGAGCCGGCCGGCCACGCGTCCGGTGAGGGCCACGGCCACGGCGGCGGCACCGGCGTACGCCCACGCGGTCCACCGGGCGGGGCCGTCACCTCCGCCGCTCCCGTAGCTGCCGTCGCTCCCGTCACCGGCGGCCGCCGTGACGCGGTCCAGGACGACCGCGAGCAGCACGATCGGGATGCCGGCGGCGAGGGCCGCGCCCACGTCGACCGAGGCCAGAGCCTGGTAGACGCGGTCGCCGAGGCCGCCCGCGCCGATCACCGACGCGATGACCGCCATCGACAGCGCCATCATGATCGTCTGGTTGAGGCCGAGCAGGAGTTCCTTGCGGGCCAGCGGGATCCGGGCGGTCAGCAGGCGCTGGCGCGCGGTCGCGCCCAGCGAGTCGACCGCCTCCAGGACCTCCTTGTCGGCGCCGCGCAGACCGAGCGCGGTGAGCCGGGCCATGGGCGGGGCGGCGTAGACGACGGTGGCCAGGACGGCCGCCGGGACGCCGATGCCGAAGACCAGCACGACCGGCAGGAGGTACGCGAAGGCGGGCAGCACCTGCATGGTGTCCAGGACCGGGCGCAGGGCGCGGTCGAGGCGCTCGGAGAGCCCGCCGGCCAGGCCGAGCAGCACGCCCACGACGACCGACGCGAGGACGGCGACGACCATCAGGGCGAGCGTCTGCATCGTCGGCACCCACATGCCGAGCAGGCCGCAGGCCAGGAACGCGGCCGCCGTGCCGAGCGCGAGCCGCACCCCGGCCACCCGCCAGGCGATCAGCGCGCCCGCCGCCGTGACACCGGCCCAGCCGGCGCCGAGCAGCACCAGGTAGACGGCGCGCACGGAGAGGACGACGCCGTTGCTGAGGTGGCCGAAGAAGTAGAGGAACAGGGGGTGGCTGTCGCGGTTGTCGATGATCCAGTCGCTGGCGCCGGTGAGGGGTTTGGTGAGGTCGACGGTGAGCGTAGCGGGCCAACTCCCGCTGGACCAACGGGCGTTGGCCAACGGTACGAGGACGGCGGCGGCGAGCGCGAGGAGCAGCAGCTTGCGGACCGCCTGGTGCCGGAGGAAGCCGGGCAGGGCGGCGAGCCGGGGCGCGGGGGTGGTCAGCGTGGCCATCAGACCGCCTCCTTGGGGAGCTCCTTCGTGGAGACCGCCTCCTTGGGGAGCGCCGTTCCGGCGTCGGCGGGGAGCTCCGTTCCGGCCACCACGTCGAGCAGTCGTTCCTGGTCTACGACGCCCAGACAGCGGCCGTCCGCCACGACACAGGCGGGCCTGCCGCTGCGGGCGACGACCTTGATCGCCTCGGCGACCACCGCGTCCGCCGCGAGGGAGCCGGTGTGGTCCGGGCCGCCGCAGCCACCGGGCCGCATGACCCTGCGCACCGTCAGCACGTGCTCGCGCGGGACGTCCCGGACGAACTCGCGGACGTAGTCGTCGGCCGGGGAGCCCACGATCTCCTCGGGGGTGCCCAACTGCACCACCCGCCCGTCGCGCATCAGGGCGATGCGGTCGCCCAGTTTCAGCGCCTCGCTGAGGTCGTGCGTGATGAAGACCATCGTGCGGCCCTTCTCGCGGTGCAGCCGGACCACCTCCTCCTGCATGTCACGCCGGATGAGCGGGTCGAGCGCGCTGAACGGCTCGTCGAACAGGAGGACTTCCGGGTCGGCGGCCAACGCCCGTGCCAGGCCCACCCGTTGCCGCTGGCCACCGGAGAGCTGGGCGGGCCTGCGCTGCTCCATGCCGTCCAGGCCGACCTTCGCGACGACCTCCTTGGCGCGCGCCCGCCGCTCGGCGCGGCCCATGCCCTGGATCTCCAGGCCGTACGCCACGTTGTCGAGGACCGTGCGGTGCGGGAGGAGGCCGAAGTGCTGGAAGACCATCGCGGCGCGGTGCCGGCGCAGTTCGCGCAGCCGGGTGCGGTCCATCGCGCGGACGTCCTCACCGTCGACGGCGATCGTGCCGGCCGTCGGCTCGATCAGCCGGGTCAGACAGCGCACGAGGGTGGACTTACCGGAGCCGGACAGCCCCATCACGACGAAGACCTCACCCTTGCGGACGTCGAAGGAGACGTCCCGGACGGCGGCCGTGCAGCCGGTGCGGGAGCGGAGCTCGGCGGGGGCCAGCCCAGCCAACTCGGGCTCGGCGGGGACCTGTTCGGCCTTGGGCCCGAAGACCTTCCAGAGCCCGTTCACCGAAAAGACGGGCAGGGCCGAATCGGTCGAACCAGTCGGACCAGTCGAACTCGTCGAATCAGCACTCGTACTCATCACGCACCACTTCCGATCAGATCCACGGCCCGCTCGGCGACCATCAGCACGCCGATCATCGGGTTCACGGCGGGCATGGTCGGGAAGACGGAGGCATCGGCGATCCGGATGCCGTCCAGGCCCCGGATGCGCAACTTCGGGTCGACAACGGCCAGTTGGTCGTCTGCGGCCCCCATCCGGCAGGTCCCCGCCGGGTGGTACACGGTGTGCGCGACCTTGCGGGCGTACTCGCTGAGCTCCGCGTCGCCCGTGATGTGCGGGCCGGGGGCCACCTCGCGCTTGAGCCAGCCGGCGAGCGGCTCGGTCCGCGCGATCTCGCGGGCGATGCGGATCCCGTCGACGAGAGTGCGGCCGTCGTGGTCGTCCTCGTCGGTGAAGTAGCGGAAGTCGAGGGCGGGCTTCACGGACGGGTCGGCGCTCTCCAGATAAAGCCGCCCACGAGACTTCGGCTTGGGGATGTTGGGGGTCAACGAGACGCCGTGCGGCGGGCGTTCGTAGCCCAGGCGCTCCGGGTTGTCGGTGAAGGGGACCTGGTAGAAGTGGAACATCAGGTCGGGTCCCGCGTGTTCGGGATCGCGGCGCACGAACAGACCGGCGTCGGAGTCCATCGCGGAGTTCTCCGGGAGCGGCCCGTGGGTCTCCCAGACGATCACCGACTCGGGGTGGTCGAGGAGGTTCTCGCCGACGCCGGGCAGGTCGTGGACGACGGGGATGCCGAGCGCGTCCAGGTCGGCCTTCGGCCCGATGCCGGAGTGCAGGAGCAGCCGGGGCGAGTCGACGGCTCCCGCGCACAGCACGACCTCGCGGCGGGCCCGTACGAGGATCTCCTCGCCGTCCTTCGTGCGGACGTGCACGCCCCGCGCCCGGGTTCCGGCCAGCTCCAGCCGGTACGCCCAGGTCTCCAGCAGGATCGTCAGGTTGGGCCGCTCGTCCAGCACCGGGTGCAGGTAGGCCACCGACGCGCTGGAGCGCTTGTTGGTCTCGGGGTGGTAGGCGAGGTCGAAGAAGCCGACGCCGTCGGTGAACGGCTGCCGGTTGAAGCCCTCGATACGGGGAACCCCGATCGCCTCCTGCGCCGCCTCGACGAAGTCGCGGGCGATGGCGTTCCAGTCCTTCTCGTCGACCGGGACGATGTTGTTCAGCAGGCGCGCGTAGTACTCCTCCATCGGGACCGCGCCCCAGCCCTCGGCGCCGGCCGCCTCCCACTCGTCGAAGTCGGAGGGCAGCGGCTTGAACGCGATGAGCGTGTTGTGGGAGGAACAGCCGCCCAGGACGCGGGCGCGGCTGTGCCGGATGTGGGAGTTGCCGCGCGGCTGCTCGGTGGTCGGGTAGTCGTAGTCGAGCTCGCCGCCGAGCAGGCCCATCCAGCGGCGCAGGGTGAGGACGTCGTCCCGGCCGACGTCGCTGGGGCCGCCCTCGATGACGGCGACGGTGGTGTCGGGGTTCTCGGTCAGCCGCGAGGCGATGACGGAACCGGCGGTTCCACCTCCGACGACGACGTAGTCGTATTCGCGGTCGCGGTCGCGGTCGTAGACATGGGTGTTCTCGGACATGGGGGTACTCCAGGGGCGTGCGAAAGTCTTCCGGGGGAGCGGGGTCGGCGGGAGGCGACGGGAGGCGACGGAACTCAGCCGGCGAACCAGCGCACCGGCCTCGGCGCGAGGTTCTGATACACGTGCTTGGTCTCGCGGTACTCGGCGAGCCCGGCGGGGCCGAGTTCGCGGCCCACCCCGCTCTTCCCGAAGCCGCCCCACTCCGCCTGCGGCAGGTAGGGGTGGAAGTCGTTGATCCAGACGGTGCCGTGGCGCAGCCGGCCGGCGACCCGCCGCGCCCGGCCCGCGTCGGCGGTCCAGACGGCGCCCGCGAGGCCGTACTCGGTGTCGTTGGCGAGCGCGACGGCCTCGTCCTCGGTGCGGAAGGTCTCGACGGTGAGGACCGGCCCGAAGACCTCCTCCCGCACGACCCGCATCTCGCGGTGGCAGTGGTCGAGGACGGTCGGCTCGTAGAAGTAGCCGGACTCCGGGCGGTGCGGGGCGGGCTGCGGACGCGTGCCGCCGGCCCGCAGCACCGCGCCCTCCGCGAGCGCGGAGGCGACGTACGCCTCGGTCCTGGCGCGCTGCTGCCCGGAGACGAGCGGCCCGCACTCGACGCCGTCCTCGGTGCCGCGCCCCAGCCGGATCAGGCCTGCCCGGCGGGCGAGTTCGGCGACGAAACGGTCGCGTACGGACTCCTCGACGATGAGCCGGGAGCCCGCCGAGCAGACCTGCCCGCTGTGGATGAAGGCGGCGTTGAGGGCCTGGTCGACGGCGGTGTCGAAGCCGTCGTCGGTGGCACAGGCGTCGGCGAAGACCACGTTGGGGTTCTTGCCGCCGAGTTCGAGCGCCACCTTCTTGACGGTCGGGGCGGCCGCCTGAGCGACCTTCGTGCCGCTGGCCAGGCCGCCGGTGAAGGAGACGAGGCCGACGTCGGGATGCTCGGCGAGCCGGGCGCCGACGGTGTGCCCGGGCCCGGTGACGATGCCCGCCACCCCGGCGGGCAGCCCGGCCTCGACGAGCAGGTCGATCAGCGCGATCGTCGTCAGCGGGGTGATCTCGCTCGGCTTGACGACGAAGGTGTTACCGGCGGCAAGGGCGGGCGCGATCTTCCAACTGGCCTGGAGCAGCGGGTAGTTCCAGGGCGTGATCAGCGCACAGACACCGACCGGTTCATGGACGACGACGCTGTGGACGTCGGCCGTGCCCGCGTCCACGACCCGCCCCGGGGCCTCGGCGACGACGAGCCCGGCGAAGTAGCGAAAGGCGTCGGCGACGCAGTCGATGTCCACCCGGCCCTCTTCGAGCGTCTTGCCCGCGTCCCGGCTCTCCAGCAGCCCGAGCCGTTCGCGATCGCGTACGAGGAGGTCGGCGACGCGGTGCAGCAGGGCGGCGCGTTCGACGACGGGGGTGCGCGGCCAGACGCCCGCGCCACCGCCGAAGGCGGCACGGGCGGCCGCGACCGCCAGATCGGTGTCCTTCTCGTCCCCCTCGGCGACCACGGCGAAGGGCCTGCCGTCGGCGGGGTCGAGGATCTCCCGGGTGGCGCCGGAGACGGCTTCCAGCCACTCGCCGTCCACGTGAATCGTCCGATGCTCCCGCTGCTCCCGCTGCTGCGGCTGTTCCGTCCTGTCGGCCATGATCGGTATTGCCTTCCGTTCCTGTTCAGTCCCCCTGTGTCACCCGCAGGGCACTCTCGGGGACCGCGGTCACCTGCCCCCACCCTCCGGTTGCATGCGCAATCCATGGCCGAAAGTGCGCCGCGTCACTGAAAATGCGGACATACGGGAGGAAGCGTTCACCGATGTTCGCGCGGCGGGGCCCCCGACCTCTGAGGTGGAGTGGTGTGCAAATCGTGAACAAACCTGGTCGGTATTGCGTACCGATGAGTCGTGTTTTAGACATATGGGTGATCAAGATGTTCACAGTTAGCGCATAAGTGAAAGGACGGCTTCCGTCCACATGAAACCCCCCACCAACAGACTCAAGAAGTCGCTGCGCGGCGCGCTCGCCGTCACCGTCGCCGGGCTCGCCGCGGTGCTGCCCATGGCCGGGAGCGCGAGCGCCTCGCCGTGGGCCGGCCACGCGCACCGTACGGTCGTCACGGCCGACGGCGAGAGCTTCCGGCTGCGGCTGGCCGCCACCCCCACCGTGCTGCCCGCAGCCGGCGGCACCGTGCAGGTCAAGGGCGCCGGGTACAACCGGGCGCAGGGCGTCTTCCTGGCGTTCTGCGTGATCCCCGACGGCGTCCGGGTCGGCGATCCCCGCACGTACACCACGCTGCCCGGCCCCTGCCTCGGCGGCCGTGCGGCCGAGGACGGGTCCTCACGCCGGATCACCGACACCGGCACCGGCACGCCCGGGATCACGATTCCGTACGGGAGCGGCGGCTCGTTCGACACGACGCTGAACCTCAGGCCCGAGATCTCGGACGGCGTCGTCTGCGGTGAGACCGTGCGCTGCGCGATCGTCACGCGCGCCGACTTCACGGCCACCGCCGAGCGGTCCTACGACCAGTACATCCCGGTCCACTTCAAGCCCGCCGCCGGTTACTAGGCGCCAAGGCACACCCCGCTCGGGTCGGCGGCGGCCCGGCCCACACCAGGACCGGGCCGCCCCCTCCCACGCGACGCCGGAGCCTAACGCCCCCGCTCGCTCTGCTGCTGCTTCTGCTGCTGCTGTCCCTGCTGCTGCTGCTTCTGTTGTTTCTGTTGCTGCTTCTGCTTCTCGCGTCGGTCCCGCTCCGCCTCGAAGAGCCGCAGGTACTCCTGGGCCCGTTCGCTGAGTTCGGTCGGCCCGTCGTCGTCCTCTTCCTCCTCCAACAGCCCCTCCTCCTTGAGCTGCCGGGTCTGGACCTCGACGGGCGGCTCGGGGTCGAAGTCGGAGGGACGGGGCCCCTCGGGGCCGTCGGGGCCGATGCGCACGAGCCGTTCGACGCGGGTGACGCGGTAGCGGACGCCGTCCACGGTGAGGACGTTGGAGCGGGTCTCGTCGAGCCGGTCGGCCAGCCGGGCGAACTCCGCGCGCTTCTCCTCGTCGAGCCGGAGGCTGAACGGCCCCTGGACCCGCAGCCACCCCGCGAGCGAGTCACGGGCCCCCTGCGGCGTGGCGTAGGAGCAACCGGGGTTGAAGGACAGCCAATGGCCGTCCTCCCGCTCGGAGATCATGAACACCGCCGGGAGGAGCACCCCGCCGGGGTACTCGGTCCGGGCCCGCCGGGAGTCCTCCACGACGTCCCGCGGGGAGTCGCCCAAGACGCCCGCGAACTCCAGGAGTTGCAGCTTCAGCAGGCTGTCCGAGAGCCCCGCGCCGGTGTACGGGTCGATGACGAACCCCTGGTCCGTCGCGCCCTCCATGTCCGCGTCGCCCACCTCCACCGTGTCCCGGTCGGACGGGCGGGGCGGCTCGGGCCCGTTCGGCCCCATCCGCAGGAAGCGGCAGGTCCGGATGATCCGGAAGCGTTCGCCGCGCACCCGGACGTCGTTCACCACCTCCCGGTCCATCCGCAGCGCCGCCGCCGTCCACTTGCGCCGCGCGGTCTCTTCACCGGCGTCCTCGGCGTCCTTCGCCCGCATCCGGAAGTGGTGGCCGAGCGAGTCCCGGGAGCCCTGCGGGGTGCCGCTGCCGTAGCCGAGGATCTCCCAGCCGCCCGTCTCGCACTCGCGCGCGTGGAAGAACTCCGGCAGGCCGAGGCCCATCACCTCCGGATAGCGTTTCGTCGCCTCCCACGCCTCCTGCTCGGCGAAGGCCGCGATCGGACCCTCCTGGGCCGTCACGCGGAACGTGAGATAGGCCGGTGTCACGTCTCGGTAATCGGTCACGTACGGACCGTGCCCAGGGCGGGCCGCGGATAGACCCGCGGCAACCATCCGATTTCCCTACGACGAACGCACCGATCCCCGGGTGGCCGCGGTGACGGCTGCCCGGGGATCAGGGAGTCGGGGGTCTGCTGAACTCGGACGAGACTCGACTCGGACGAGATCGAACTCAGATGAGGCCGAGCGCGCGGACCGCGTCGCGCTCCTCCGCGAGCTCCTGCACCGACGCGTCGATACGGGCGCGGGAGAACTCGTTGACGTCCAGGCCCTGGACGATCTCGTAGACGCCGTCCTTCGTGGTGACCGGGAAGGACGAGATGAGGCCCTCGGGGACGCCGTACGAACCGTCCGACGGGATGCCCATGGAGGCCCAGTCGCCGTCGGCCGTGCCGTTGACCCACGTGTGGACGTGGTCGATGGCCGCGTTGGCGGCGGAGGCGGCCGAGGACGCGCCGCGCGCCTCGATGATGGCCGCACCGCGCTTGGCGACGGTCGGGATGAAGTCCTCGGCGAGCCACTTCTCGTCGCCGACGACCTCGGCCGCGTTCTTGCCGGCGATCGTGGCGTGGAAGATGTCCGGGTACTGGGTCGCCGAGTGGTTGCCCCAGATGGTCAGCCGCTTGATGTCGGCGACCGTCGAGCCCGTCTTCTTCGCGAGCTGGGTCAGCGCGCGGTTGTGGTCGAGGCGGGTCATCGCGGTGAAACGCTCGGCCGGTACGTCGGGCGCGGCGGCCTGCGCGATGAGCGCGTTGGTGTTGGCCGGGTTGCCGACGACGAGGACCTTGATGTCGTCCGCCGCGTTGTCGTTGATGGCCTTGCCCTGCGGCTTGAAGATGCCGCCGTTGGCCTCCAGGAGGTCACCGCGCTCCATGCCCTTGGTGCGGGGTCGGGCGCCGACGAGGAGGGCGACGTTGGTGCCGGCGAAGGCGACGTTCGGGTCGTCCGTGATGTCGATGCCCTGAAGCAGCGGGAAGGCGCAGTCGTCGAGCTCCATCGCGGTGCCCTCGGCGGCCTTCAGCGCCGGGGTGATCTCCAGCAGGCGCAGCTTGACCGGCACGTCCGCGCCGAGCAACTGGCCGGAGGCGATGCGGAAGAGCAGGGCGTAACCGATCTGGCCGGCCGCGCCGGTGACGGTGACGTTCACGGGAGTGCGGGTCATTGCGTTCTCCGTATGACAGCAGTCGGTGGGGCGTCCCTGCCCCGGGTGGGACGTACAAATGATCGATCTCTTGGTATCAAGAGATCGATCCAGCGGTCAGGCTACCGCGCATCCGGGATGCCGGACGCCCGGGGTTGTGTGGCCCGGCCCACAGAACGGCGGCCGCCCGGTCCGGGAGGGGGAAGGACCGAGCGGCCGCCGTGGTGGGGGGCCGACCGTGCCGGACTCCCGTGGGGGTACGGTTCGCGTGCCCCGGCCGGACGGGACTATTCCTGGCCCGCCGCCACTTTTTTTACGAAGTACCACGGCGCTACGGCGTGCACCCCTGCTGCCCGGACGCCAGCACCGCGCACGCCGTCGCGTCCGCCGCGTTCCGCACCGCCACCATCGGCGTGTACGCGATCGTGTCGCCGGCGACCGTGATGGCGCCGGTCTGCCGCACCGCCCCGACGGTCACCCGCACCCCGTCCCCCGGCGCGGCCTGCGTGATCCTGCCCCAGGCCGCCCCGCAGGTTCTGCTGTAGCGGACCTCGACCAGGACCGCCCCGACCGTCGCGCTCTTCGACGTCTCCACGAGGTCGCCGCTGCACCCCATCGCCTCCGCGTCCCGGCCCGTGCAGCCGGAGCCGCCGCACAGCACCCCGGAGGGCAGGACGGTCGTCGAACTGGCCGACGGGGAAGGCGACTTGACGGTTCCCACCGCCTGCTTCGGATCCCCGCCGTCGGTCAGCAGGAACGCCCCCACGACGACGATCACCACCCCCACCACCCCGGCGAGAAAGAACGCCACCCGCCCCGGACCGGCACCGGAGGAACCGGAACCAGAACCGGAACCGGAACCGCTGGGCGAACCCTGCGACGACGGCACCGACGGCGGCATCGTCGGCGACACCCCCGCCGGTCCGGCGACACCCGGGGTCACCGCGACCCGCGCCTCGGCCTCGTCCCGCACCTCGGGCGGCGGCGGCCCGAACTCCCCCAGCGCGGCCCGCGCCTGGGCGATCCGGACGGCCTCCATGGTCCGGTCGTGCCGCATCTCCGAACGGCTCCAGGCGCGTTCGGCCAGCTCCCACATGGTGGTCAGATGGATGGGCGGCGTGCCGGTGACCTCGGCCAGCGCGACGATCGCGCCCTTGGGCGCGAGCAGCCGCCCGTCGAGGTAACGCTCCCAGGACGTCTTGCTGTAGCCCGTACGGTCGGCCACCGCCGCCAGACTCAGTCCCGTACGGTCCACGATCCGCCGCAACTGCTCGGCGAACTCCCTTACCTGCGGGTCGAGTTCATCGGGCAAGGCCCTCCAGCGAGGCATCGAACCCCCCTCCCTCCGCCAAGTCCCCCCGTGGTCACGTTAGACCCGACGCGAAGACGATTCAGGACACATACCCGAACTATCAACGTATCGACACGACGAGCCCACATCGACCGAAGACGCCAAGGATGCCAAGGATGCCAAGGATGACGAGGACGCCGTAGACGACGAGGATGCCGAGGGGGAGTCAGCCGCTGACCGTGAAGTGCAGGGTGTCCTTCAGGACCGGGATCTGCAGCAACGGGTCGGGCTGGGCCATCAGCGACAGCAGGACGATCGCGGTGCCCAGCACACCGTAGGTCGCGATGTCGGTGAAGCGGGAGCGGACGGCGAGCATGCCGACGCCGGGCAGCAGCCAGCGCAGGACCGCGCCGACCAGCAGTCCGACGCCGATCAGGATCGTGCCGATCCGGAACACGTCGAGCGCGGTCACCAGCAGACCGAGCGCGACGATGCCCAGGACGGCGATGATCGGCCACTGCCGGGAGGTGAAGGCGTCGCCGGGTCCGGCCCGGCCGGCGCCCTCGGGGCGCGCGGTGTCCCGGGTGAACTTCGGGAAGCGGCGGGTGGTACGGCGCGGCACTCCGCGCGCGTCCGGCGCGCTGACCGGGTCCCGCACCTCGATCTCGTCCTTGTCAGCCACATCGCCCATGCCGGCCACACCGTCCCTGTCAGCCACGTCGTCCCTGTCCTCGGCCTTACCGGAGGCGCCATCCGCCTTACCGGAGGCGCCATCCGCCTTGCCGACGGCGTCCTCGGCCTTGCCTTGGGTGCCGTCAGCCGACACTGCGCTCCGCCGCCTCGACCACGTTGACGAGCAGTTGGGCACGGGTCATCGGGCCGACGCCGCCCGGGTTCGGGGAGATCCAGCCGGCCACCTCGCGGACGTCCGGGTGGACGTCGCCCACGATCTTCCCCTCCGCGTTGCGGGACACTCCGACGTCGAGGACGGCCGCCCCCGGCTTGACGTCCTCGGCCCGGACCAGATGGGCGGAACCGGCGGCGGCGACGATGACGTCGGCCCGCTTCAGGTGCGCCGAGAGGTCCCGGGTGCCGGTGTGGCACTGGGTCACCGTCGCGTTCTCGCTGCGCCGGGTCAGCAGCAGCGGCATCGGACGCCCGATGGTCACACCGCGGCCGACGACCACCACCTCCGCGCCCTTGATCCCGACGCCGTACCGGCGCAGCAGCGTGAGCACGCCGTTGGGGGTGCAGGGCAGCGGCGCGGGCTCGCCCAGGACCAGCCTGCCGAGGTTCATCGGGTGCAGGCCGTCGGCGTCCTTGGCCGGGTCCATGAGCTCCAGGATCCGGTTCTCGTCGATGCCCTTGGGCAGCGGGAGCTGGACGATGTAGCCGGTGCAGGTGGGGTCGTCGTTCAGCTCGCGGACGACCGCCTCGATCTCCTCCTGGGAGGCCGTGGCGGGCAGCTCGCGCTGGATGGAGGCGATGCCGACCTCGGCGCAGTCGCGGTGCTTGCCGGCGACGTACTTCTGGCTGCCGGGGTCGGCGCCGACGAGGATCGTGCCGAGGCCGGGCGTCACGCCCTTCTCCTTCAGCGCCGCCACGCGGGCGGTCAGATCGGACTTGATCTCGGCTGCGGTGGCCTTGCCATCGAGAATCTGGGCGGTCATGGTCCCATCATCCCGGATGACGGCCCCCCGGTTCCAATCCGGATCAAATCCGGATCCCATCCGGGTGACACCGTAAGGGGGCAGGGCACCGGCCTGACATGACCCGGCCTGTCCGTACGTGATCGATGATGTTGCACTTGCACAACACCTCGGGAATGCAGCGGAATGCGGCTGGACAACAAACCGGCCATTGCAGAACGATTGAGGCCACAGTGCCGCGGGCAGTACCGGGGGGACGACCGCATCTGTAGACCTTCCCCGAACCAGGCCGCCCGTCGTCCCCGCACTCGAGTGCACACGGAGGAAGGACCGCCATGAGTTTCGGCGACCCGAACAACCCCTACGGCCCGCCGCCCCAGCAGCCGCAGCAACCCCCGACCGCTCCGGGCTACGGCTACCCGCAGCAGCCCCCGGCGCCGGTCGGCCCGCCCCCGCCGCAGGGCTACGGATTCCCGCAGCAGCCCGGCTACCCCCAGCAACCCGGATACCCGGGTTACCCGGGGGGCAACGCGCTGCCGCAGACCATGCCCGGTCTGATGGTCACCGCGCGCGTCCTGCTCTACATCGTGGCGGGCGTCCAGATCCTGGCCGGTCTCTTCGCCGTCTTCGGCGCCGCCACGATCAACGACGTGTCCAACTCGGGCGAGGACACCTTCGGCAGCAACGGCTTCTCCGACATCGGCCACGCCGGGGCCGGCATCATCTTCTTCATCGCGGTGCTGTTCCTCGGCCTCTCCGCGCTGTCGATCACGCTGGGCGTCAAGTTCACCCGCGGCGGCCAGGGCATCCGCATCACCACGATGATCTACGGCATCCTCGGCGCCCTCTTCGGCGTCATCATCCTGATCAGCGCGGCCAGCGCGAGCTCCTCCGCCGCCCTGGTGTCGGCGCTGCTGTGGATGGGCTTCGGGGGCACCATGGCGGCGGCGATGATCGCCCCGTCCGGCGCGGCCTGGTTCAACCGCCCGCGGTACTGACGGCGCTGCCGACAAAGATCAGCGGAACGGCGCATTCTGGCCATTCCTCGACGGGGCCGTGTCACGACGTGACACGGCCCCGTCCCGTCGCCCACCCTGATGCCGTAAAGGGCAGGTGGGGACGGGGTGACACACCGTGTACAGCATCATCGTCGTACCTCCGGTATCTCCAGTACCTCAGGTATCTCCGGTACCTCAGGTCCAGCGGGAGGACGGACGCGGCGGCCACGAGTCCGGGCGGCTGCGGCTCGCCCCCGGTGAGCGGCTGACCTTCGGACGGTCGGCGCGGGCCAACGACCTGGAGATCCCGCACGAGGGCGTCTCCCGGCGGGCCGGGGAGATCACCGCGCAGGGCGCGTTCTGGATACTGAGCAATTTCAGCCGCGACCAGACATACGTCGTGGAGAACCCTGAGGGCGCCGGCGAGCACATCAAGGTCGCGCCCGGACGGCTGGACGCGCCCGTCCCCTTCGAGTTCGCCCGGATCGTGCTGCCCGCGGCGGGCGACCTGCTGACGTTCGAGGTGTGGGCGCCGCGCCACGACTACCTGGGCACGGCGTCGGGCCTGGACGGCGCGCCCACGGCGCCCGCGTTCTCCCTGGACCGGGGCAAGCGGTACTTCGCGGTCCTGGCCGCGCTGTGCGAACCCCGGCTGCGCGGCGCGCCGCACGCCCCGCTGCCGACCGTCGACCAGGTCGTCGCGCGGCTGCGTCCGGGCTGGCCCGCCGCCTCCCGTACGTCCGTGCAGTGGAACATCGACTACCTCGCCGTGAAACTGCGCCTCAAGCCCGGCCCCGACACCGCGGACCCGGGACCGAGGCTCAACGGCAAGAAGGAGTCCCTGGTGTCCATGGCGCTCCGCTTCGACCTGGTGCGCGAGGACGACCTCGCCGTCCTGGCGGCGGCCACGCCCACCCCCGTCGACCGGACGGCGGTGCGGTGACCGAGCCCGAGCCGTACGCCGTCCGGGTGCCCAGGGGCTACCGGGTGGGCGGCTGGGAGGTGCGGGAGCCGATCGCGACCGGCGCGTTCGGCAGCGTGTACGCGGCCCGGCGTCATCCTCCCGACAACGATGCCCACGCAGACGTACCGGACGCGTCCGATGTACCCGTGACGGCCGCCCTCAAGTTCCTTCCCACCGGCACCCGTACCCCCCGCCAGCTCACCCATCTGCGTGAACTCGCTGAGCGCGAGGTGGAGTTGCTGAGCCGGCTCAGCAGCCCGCGCCTCATCCGCCTCTACGAGACCCTCACCGTGGACGACCCGTCCCGACCCGAACTCGACGGCGCCACCGTGCTGGTGCTGGAGAAGGCCGACGACTCGCTGTCGGCGCTGCTGAAACGCGCCGCCGCGCCCACGGCCGGTCCGGCGCTGCTCGCCCAAGTCTGCGCCGGGCTGGCCCAGTTGCACGGGGCGGGCTGGGTGCACGGGGACCTCAAGCCGGCCAACGTCCTGCTGATGAAGGACGGTTCGGCCCGGCTCGCCGACTTCAACATGGCCGCCGAACTCGAAGGCACCCACGCCTACACGCCCGCCTTCTCCACCCCCGACTACACCCCGCCCGAGCTGCTGTGGGCCGAGATCGGCGAACGGGGCCGCCGGATCCGCCCGTCCGCCGACGTCTGGGCCTTCGGCGTCCTCGCCCACCTCGTCCTCACCGGCTCCTTCCCGCTGCCCGGCGGCACCCCGACGGCCCGCCGCGACGCGGCCGTCGCCTACGCGCGCGGCACCGCCGAACTGCGTCTGTCGCCCGAACTCCCGGCCCCCTGGCGGGAGATCGTCGGCGCCTGCCTGGCCCGCACGCACGCCGACCGGATCGGCACGGAGGACCTGCTGCGCCGGGTGGAGACGGTCACCGGCACGACGACGCCGTCCAGCCGCCGCCCGTCCCGTCGTCGTACGACCGTCCTGGCCGGCGCGCTCACGGCCGTCGCCCTGGCGGCCCTCGGCTACGGCGTCAGCGCCTGGACGGGCGGCGGTGACTCCGGAAACTCCGGCGACGGCAAAACGGGCGGTGCAGGCGGCGCGAGTGTCACGGCGGACACCACCGCGCAGTACGGCGCCGTGGAGCTGCGCACCGACAAGGGCGTACCGGCCGCGTACCGGCTGCTGATCGTCGAGACGGCGCGGGACTGCCGTCAGTCGTCCGTCACCGCCTCCCTGATCGCCGCCATGCTGAAGGTGGAGAGCGACTTCGATCCCGGCCTCTCCGACCCCGCCCGGAACGAGTACGGCATCGCCCGCTGGACCCCGAGCGTGCTGCGCTGGTGGATGAACGCCGACGGCACCCCCGGCGAGACCGTCCCGTCGCCGCCCTTCCCGCCGGCCGAGTCCATCCCGGCGATGGGCCGCTACCTGTGCTGGATCGCGCCGCGCCTGAACGACCAACTCCCCGGCGACCGGCGCGTATTGGTCGCCGTCGCCTACCGCACCTCGTGGGACAACGTGAACAAGGCGGGCGGCGTCCCCCCGAAGAACCGCGACTACGCGACCCGGATCGCCCACTACCTCAAGGAGTACACGCCCCCCGGCCGGACGTGACCCTGAGAAGTCCGAGGTACCGCCGCCCGCCGTTTCCCGCCACCGTGGTTGCACGCCGGGCGTTGTCCGGCCCCCTCGGGGGTGGGCCGGACACCGTCCGGTCTCCACCCACGGGACTACGGGACTACGGGACTACGGACGACGGGGGTACGACCATGCAGCGGGCGCTCGCCGCACTGTGCACGATCGCGGCGCTCACGGCGGCCACGGCGGTGACCGGCTGCTCTCAGGACAGCCAGAGCACCAAGGCCTCGGGGTCCTCTGACGGCGCGGCCCGGCCGCAGCCGCTGACCTGGCAGCAGGAACTCCGCCTCTCCGACGCCGAGCAGCGCCTCACCTCCCGGTGCATGAAGCGGCACGGCTTCACGTACGGGGAGGACCGTGGCCTGACCCTGCGCGAGAGCATGCCGGTGCGGTTCGTGCAGGACGACGTGGCGTGGGCGCGGACGTACGGGTACGGCGGCCGGATCGACGCCGAGCAGGAGCAGGTACGGCTGCACAACCCCATCGCCGCCTACCGGCAGGGCCTGTCCGCCGAACGCCGTGCCGCCTTCGACAAGGCGCTCGACGGCGGCAACGGCAGCGGGAGCGACGTCCAGGTGGTCTCGGCCGAGCTGCCCGGCAGCAACCGGGAGGTGCGTAAACGCCTCGGCGGCTGCACGGCGGAGGCGGAGAAGACCCTCTACGGCGACCCCGGCGACTGGTTCCGCGCGGCCAAGACCGCCACCGGCCTGAACGCGCTGTACGCCGCCGACCTGATGCGCGACCGGCAACTGACCACCGCCGTGGCCGCCTGGTCCCGGTGCATGAAGAAGTCCGGCCTGACCTACCCGGACCCGCAGGCGGCCCGTGACGCGATGCGCGAGAACACCGCGCGGCTGGGAACGGCCGGCGCCGACAAGGCGTTCGCGACCGAACGGACGACCGCGGTCGCCGACGCCACATGCGCCCGCACGACCTCCCTGAAGTCGGTGGCCGCGGCCCGCGAAACCCACTACGTCGACCGGCTACCGACCCGGTACGGCAAGGCGCTCGACACCTACCGGCGCCTCCAGCACCAGGCGTACGACCGAGCGGTGCAGATCGTGCCGCAACGCGCCTGAAGCAGGCGAGCAGTTCACGAAACGAGGGGAACCATCATGCGCAAGTTCGCCATCACGGCGGCCGTCATCGGCCTGACCGCGCTCGGGCTGACCGTGCCCGCGACGACCGCCCAGGCGGCCGACACGGGTGTCCAGGCCACGGGCTGCAACAACAAGTGGCCGGGCCGCAACGGCAACGTCTACGCCTGGGACGGCTACGACTGCCAGGGCGCGCTGCTCGGCCAGACCGCCGGCGACGACCCGGACTGGAACGCCGCCGGCGGCGGTTTCGCGGGCGCCTGGGACAGGGCGTCGTCCGTCATGAACGCCGGCTACACCGGCGGCCGGGACGTCGTCCAGTTCTGGTTCTGGCAGAACTACGAGGAGACGTACACCTGTCTCTCGCCCAACGAGTACTTCGCAGACAACCTGTCCGACAACTCGTTCAACGGTGGCCGCCCCATCGTCGACAACAACATCCGCTCCCACCGCTGGGTGACCGCAAGCGCGTGCGCGACCTGGCTGACCTGAGCCACGCGGCGCGCTGACTCCCCTACTCCTTCAACCCGCTGAGAAACGCGGCCCAGGCCCCCGCCGGGAAGACGACGGCGGGGCCTTGGGGGTTCTTGGAGTCGCGGACGGGGATGACGGGAATGACACCGGGGAAGTTGTCAGCTACTTCGACACAGTCGGAGCCCAGCTCATCGCTGTAGCTGCTCTTGCGCCAGGCGGCGGAGTTCAGGTCAAGCCTCTTGCTGGGCTTCATCTCTGTAGGTCCTCGCTGCTTCTTCGATCAGGGCAAGGGACGTCTCTGGTGCGAGTGCGACGGCCCTGAGCAGATCGTACGACCTCCGGTACTGGTCCACGAGGGACGGAAAGTCCACGATCTGCCCGTCGAAATTGGCTTCCGTCCACACCAGCGGCGGAGCCTCGGCGAAGGTCATGATCTTGGCCATGCCGTGACCGAGGGGATGCCAGCGGGTCGTTTCCGGAACGATCTGGAGAACGCTCTGCGAGGACCGGATCACGTCGAGGATGTGCTCCAACTGCTGGGCCATCTCCGCCGGTGGAAGGGGTGTGTGCCGGATGACCGACTCCCGCACGATGCCCCAGTAGGTGGGTCGATCCGCGCGTTTCCACAGTTCCCCCCGCGCCACCCGGGCACGGACACGGTCCTCGACCAACTCTGGCGGCGTGAAGGGTGCCCCGTACCGAATGAGGCCCCGCATGTAATTCCCGGTTTGAAGTAGCCCCGGAATGACATTGGGCCCCCACTCCTCCAGCGTCTTCGCCTGCTTCTCCAGGTCCGGCACGTCCTGGAAGTGCAGCGGATGCCCCGAGTTCCGCGCCTTGGCCGCGTCTTCACACCGCCGCTCGAAAAAGCCGTCCGTGTCCAGCTTCTGGTCCACGTGCCGGGCGAGATCCACCGGCATCCGCCGCTCGCCGCGCTCGATCTGGCTGAGGAACGAGATCCCCCGGAAGCTTCCCTCGGCCAACTGCTCCAGAGTCAGTCCCGCTTGCTCCCTCTTGTAGCGCAACTCAGCGCCGTAAAAGGAGGGGACACTCGCCGAAGCGTCAGGGTCCTTCTTCGCGGGCACAACCCACCACCGCCGTTTCCCAAGTTGCCGTGCGCACCTGAAACCTCTTTTACGGTACGACGCCGAATGCCAGTCTGTGAGCGATTCATCACAGAACGCACACGGAGGCATCCCCCATGACCCCCCACCCCGGCACCAACACAGGCACCGACACCGAGACCGCCGTCGCGGAACTCCGCGCCGCACTCGCGGCGAACGGCATCACGCTCCCCTCTCTCGGCGTCGACCTGCCGACCTTCGCGAGTACGTACTACGCGCAGCCCCTCGTCGCGCTCGGCAACTGCAACGCGGCCGCCGCCCGCGCCCTGACCGTCGTCCTGCGCAAGGCGGCCGACCGGTGAAACCGCTCGTGTTCGACCTGCTCGCGCTCCCGAAGGCGGTCCCCGAGGTCCGTCAGGCGGTGCGCGAGCATCTGGGCGGCGCGCCCTGCCCTGAAGCCCAGCTCTGCGTCAGTGAGTTGCTGACGAACGTGATCGCGCATGTCGGCGAGGGCACTCCGGTGACCGTCCGCGTGTTCCGCTCGCCGGGCGGCCGGACCCGGCTGGAGGTCACCGACCCCGACGCCCACTCCTGGCTCATCTCACGGCAGCCGGCCCCGGACGACGAGACCGGCCGGGGCCTGCTGCTGCTCGACGCGATCGCACACCGCTGGGGCGTGTGGCTGACACCGGCGGGCAAGACGGTGTGGTGCGAGCTGTACAGCTGAAAGGGGCGGCGGCCGTCTCCGGCCACCGCCCCCTACGTACACGTCAACTCAGTGTCAGTGTCAGTGTCAGTGTCAGTGGAAGAAGTGCCGCGTCCCGGTGAAGTACATCGTGACGCCTGCCTTCTTCGCGGCCTCGACGACCAGCTCGTCGCGGACCGAACCGCCGGGCTGGACCACGGCCTTGACGCCCGCCTCGACGAGGACTTCGAGCCCGTCCGGGAAGGGGAAGAAGGCGTCGGAGGCGGCGTACGCGCCCCGCGCCCGCTCCGCGCCGGCGCGCTCGACGGCCAGCTTCGCGCTGTCGACCCGGTTGACCTGGCCCATGCCGACGCCGACCGACGCGCCGTCCTTGGCGATCAGGATGGCGTTGGACTTGACGGCCCGGCACGCCTTCCAGGCGAAGGAGAGTTCCGCAAGCTCGGCCGGGCTGAGGGCCTCGCCGGTCGCGAGGGTCCAGGCGGCCGGGTCGTCGCCGTCGGCCTGGAGCCGGTCGGCGACCTGGAGCAGCGCGCCGCCGCCGATGGGCTTCAGCTCGACGGTGCTGGAAGGACCGGCGGGGGCCTTCAGCACGCGGATGTTCTTCTTCTTGGCGAGGGCTTCGAGGGCCCCCTCCTCGTAGTCCGGCGCGACGATGACCTCGGTGAAGATCTCCGCGACCTGCTCCGCCATCTCCTTGCTGACCGGCCGGTTCACGGCGATGACGCCGCCGAAGGCCGACAGCGGGTCACACGCGTGCGCCTTGCGGTGCGCCTCCGCGACGTCCGCGCCGACCGCGATCCCGCACGGGTTGGCGTGCTTGATGATCGCGACGGCCGGCTCGGCGTGGTCGTAGGCGGCACGGTGCGCGGCGTCCGTGTCCGTGTAGTTGTTGTACGACATCTCCTTGCCGTGCAACTGCTCGGCCTGCGCGAGACCGGCGCCACCGCCGTCGACGTAGAGCGCGGCGGGCTGGTGCGGGTTCTCGCCGTAACGGAGGGTGCTCTTGCGCTCCCAGGTGCCGCCGAGGAAGTCGGGGAACCTCGACTCGTCGACGGGCGCGTAGGAGGAGGCGAACCAGGAGGCGACGGCCACGTCGTAGGCGGCCGTGTGCTGGAAGGCCTCGGCGGCGAGCCGCTTGCGGGCGGCGAGGTCGAACCCGCCGTCCCGCACGGCCGCGAGGACGTCGCCGTACCGCGCGGGGCTGGTGACCACGGCCACCGACGGGTGGTTCTTGGCGGCGGCGCGCACCATGGACGGCCCGCCGATGTCGATCTGCTCGACGCACTCGTCCGCCGAGGCACCCGAGGCGACGGTCTCGCGGAACGGGTAGAGGTTGACGACGACCAGGTCGAACGGCTCGACGCCCAGCTCGGCGAGCTGCTCACGGTGGCTCTCCAGCCGCAGGTCGGCGAGGATGCCGGCGTGCACCTTGGGGTGCAGGGTCTTGACCCGGCCGTCCAGGCACTCGGGGAAGCCGGTGAGCTCCTCGACCTTGGTGACGGGGACGCCGGCGGCGGCGATACGGGAGGCGGTGGACCCGGTGGAGACGAGCTCGACGCCGCCTTCGTGCAGCCCGCGCGCGAGCTCTTCCAGACCGGTCTTGTCGTAGACGCTGACGAGCGCGCGACGGATGCCCCGCTTGCTGCTCGCAGCCGTGACAGTGCTGTTGCTGTCGCTGTCGGCGGTCACTGGATAACTACCTTTCGTCCCTCAATGCGATAGCCGTTGCGGGCGAGCCGCCCCACGACCTCGACGAGCAGCCTTCGCTCGACTTCCTTGATGCGCTCGTGCAGAGCGCTCTCGTCGTCCTCGTCCCGGACCTCGACCACGCCCTGGGCGATGATCGGTCCGGTGTCGACACCGTCGTCGACGAAGTGGACGGTGCAGCCGGTGACCCGAGCGCCGTACGCGAGCGCGTCCCGCACCCCGTGGGCCCCCGGAAAACTGGGCAGCAGGGCCGGGTGCGTGTTCACGACCCGCCCCCCGAACCGCGCCAGGAACTCTTTCCCCACGATCTTCATGAACCCGGCGGAGACGACGAGGTCGGGCTCGTGAGCGGCCACCGCCTCGGCGAGCGCGGCGTCCCACTCCTCCCGGGTGCCGAAGTCCTTGACCCGGCGGACGAACGTGGGAATCCCGGCCCGCTCGGCACGGGCGAGCCCCTCGACACCGTCCCGGTCGGCCCCGACGGCCACGATCTCAGCGCCGTAGGCCTCGACTCCGACGGCCGCGATGCCGTCGAGGAGAGCCTGCAGATTCGTACCGGATCCGGAGACCAGCACGACAAGGCGCTTGGCCACGGGCGGCTTGGCGGCCACGGTGGGGCCCTTTCTTCGGAGAAGCATGTTCGGAAAGCAAGTTCGGAGAAGCATGTGAAGTGTGAAGCCGGTCCGGCCGACTGCACATTCTTGTACGTTCTTGTACGTTCATACGAATGCATCGAGCCCCCGGATACGGGGAAGCCTACGAAGCAGCCGACCGCCAGCAACGATACCGGCACACCGGGCGGCCCCCACGGGACGGGGGCGTGGCCGGAAGGTAGCGTCTGGGGCGAGTGGGCTCGGGAACGCGGTAGTGGTGTGGTGCGTTGCCGAAGTGACAGCTCACGCCAGACAGCCAGATCACCTAAGCCAGATCACCTAGGGGAAGACGCTCACTTGATGCCGGACCGCAGCCTGCGACTCCTCACGCTCCCCCCGCAGTCACCGCAGGGAGGGGAGCGCGGCGCCGTGCTGCTGCGGGAGCGCCCACAGTCCCCGCCGGACGCGCCGGACGCGCCGGAGAACGAAAACGGGTCGGACAACTCCAAAAAATCCAACAAGCCCGACAACCCCTTCGCGCCGCCGCCGGAAGGCACGCCGGACAGCCCGTGGCAGCCCCGGCCCCCGGCGGGTGGTGCCCCCGAGGGCGGGCGTCCGCCGTGGGGCGGCCAGTGGAGCGACCAGCAGCCCGGCCGCGCCCCCGGCAGCTTCGGCGACCGCCCCGGCGGCGGCGGCAACAACCCCGAGGGCGGCGGCACGGAACCCGGCAAGCGCTGGGACCCCACGGACCCCGGCCAGCGCCGCGCGCGCTACGCGCTGCTCTGCGGCATGTGGGCCTTCTTCTTCGCCCTCTTCGGCTGGCCGTACGTGGCCCTGCTGCTCGGCGCGCTGGCCCTGAACTGGGGAATCAGCGCCCTACGCGCCAAGCCCCGCACCCCCGACCCCGACACCCCGGCCACCCCCGAGACCACCGGCCGCCCCCAGCGAACAGCCGCCATCAGCGGCCTGGTCACCGCCTCCCTGGCCCTGGCCCTGGTCGCCGCCACCTTCACCGCCCAACTGGCCTACAGCGACTACTACACCTGCACAAACGACGCCCTCACCAACAAGTCGAAGCAGGCCTGCAGCGACCTGCTGCCCAAGGAACTGAAGGGGATCTTGGGGGCCAACGCCTGAGGACCCGTGAGGGAGGGGTGCCGCGTGAGGGGGGTGCCCCGTGAGGCGTGAGGGGGCGGCCCCTGAGGGGCGGATTCCTCGACGCCGGTCCGCGTCATCCAGCCCGTTGGGGGTCCCCCCTCTGGGGGAGCCTGAGGACGAGGCCCCTTAAGGGCCGACAGCGGGGGTCTGAGGGCGCAGCCCCCAGGGATGGGGACGGGCAGGGGCGGCGGGGGCGAAGAACGCGGCACCGGTCACGGCCCCTCCTCCCCCGCCTCCCGCAACGCCGCCCAACGAGCCTCCCGAGCCGCATCGTCATGCCACACCGGGTCCACCACGACAGGTACGTCACGTGCGACAGGTACGTCACGTGCGTCTGGCACGACAGGTACGTCAGGCGCGTTAGGCACGACAGGTTCAACCGGCGCGAAGTCGTACAGCTCCGACTCCACAGCCTCCACCGGCTCCACGGTCTCCACCCCCGCCACACCACCCCCCACTCCCCGCCGCCCCCAGCTCTTCCGCCCCTTCCGCCCCTTCTGCCCCTTCCACTTCCACCCCGTCCACACCCGCCACCCTCTCCAAGCCCCCCACACCCACTCCCGACGCCGCCGCCACCCCCGCACCCCCACGGCCACCGGCACCCCCACTCCCACGACCCACAACACCACCGCACCCCCCACCTGCCACCACACCGGCCCGAACCGAGCCAACGCGGCAACCCCCAGCGGCCCCCCGGCCAACCCCGCAAGCCCACCCAACAGCACCCCGCACCCCACTCCCGCCAGCACCACAACCCCCACAGTCCTCCCCCGCGACCAACCACCCCCGGCCGAACCCCCTGCCCCCGCCCCCGCCCCGGCCCCGGCTCCCGCCCCCGCCGCGCGAGCCACAAAAACCCCCACCGCCACTCCAGCCACCACCGGCACCAACCCCGCCGCCCAGTTCCACCACGTCCCGCCCCCCGCCTCCGGCACCGCCGCCAGCAACGGAAACGGCGGCAACAAGGGCGCCGGATCCGAGGACAGCGGCGCCACCACATGCCCGGCGCCGAGGACGTACCCCGGCCCGAGCGCATACGCCGCCCCCCACACCGCCGCGTTCGGCACCAGCGCCACGCACAGCAACAGCACCGCGAACCGTCCCGACCACCCCTCCGTGAGCTGCAGAAACGCCTCCCGAGCAGCACCGGCGTGCCACACCGACGACACCGCCACCAGCAACCCCCCGCCCCCCACGAGCACCGCCGCCCCGGCCCCCGCGGCCCGCCCGGCGACACCGAGCCGCTCCCGCTCGTCCGCCCCGAGGAACAACCGCCGCACCTCGCGCGGCAACACGAGCAGCACGCTCTCCACAGGCCCGCGCGGACGACCGTAAGCCGACCAGACCCCCGCCCCGGCGGCCAGCACGGCGACCACCGGCACACACACCGCCGTCCACACCCACGAGGGCCGCAACCCACCACCGGCACCGGCATAAAAAGCGGCACCGGCCCCGACGGCGAGATACCCGACCACGACACCCACCCACGCCGTACGCGCACTCACGAACACAGCACCCTCACCGCCACCGCCACCGCCACGGCCACGGCCACGGCCACGGCCACGGCCACCGTCATCACCACCTACGTCACTCCCACCGCCTCCCCCCTCCACCGCGTCCCGCGCAGCGCGCCGCACCAGCCACACCGGCAGCGCGAGCAGCAGCAGGGGTGTGACGCCGACCGGCGCCGGAACCCCGGACAGCGTGTCGACGCGCACCACTTCCGCACCGTGCGCCAGCAGCCACAGCGCGGCGGCGACATGCAGCGCACCCCCCGGCCCGCTGTCCGGATACGGCGAACTGATCCACAGCACCATCACGAGCACGGCGAACGAACCGAGCCCCAGCCCGGCCGCGAGGACACCACCCAGGAGGCTGGCGGCCAGTCCGGGAGTACGGTCGCGCATCCGGGTGAGCAGGGGCGACAACGGCAGTCGGCGAGCGGTCATCTGGATCACGACCGTCATGCTCCCAACGACACGCGCTTTCCCGTCGTAACAGGCGAACTACCGTTGTGTCGCTCAATATGCGTTTATGTACTTTTTCGGGCGAAGGGGCACCCTGTGACGCAGAGCCCTGCCGCTCGGGACGCGAACCTGCCGGCATCGCTGACCAAGGCGGACAAGGTGACGAACACCCAGGAGGCAGCGCCTCGACCCCAGGTGACGGCGTGCCCGACAAGGAAGTCCACCCCGCCTGCCCCACCCGCCCCCTCCACCCTGACCCCGGCTCAGGCCTTCGACGCCCTCTACGCCTTCTGCGCCCCCGCCCTCGTCCGCCAGACCTACCTGCTCTGCGGCCGCCGCGAACTCGCGCGCGAGTCGGTCGAGCAGGCCTTCCAACTGGCCTGGCAGCGCTGGCCCGAGGTGGCCGTGGACCGCGACCCGGCAAGCTGGGTACGGGCGACGGCGTACGAGTACGCGCTCTCCCCCTGGCACCGGTTCCGCCCCCGTTTCCGCCACCCGGAACCGCCCCCGGCCGACGCGTCCGACCGCGCGCTGCTGGACGTCCTCCTCACCCTCCCGGCCCCGTACCGCCGCACGCTCCTCCTCTACGACGGCGTCGGCCTCGACCTGCCGGAGACGGCGGCGGAGACGGAGGCGAGCACGCCCGCCGCCGCGAACCGGCTCCTGCACGCGCGCGAGGCGATCGCCGCGCGGCTGCCCGACCTGGCGAGCCCCGCCGAACTGCACCGCCGGCTCGCGGAGGTGGCCTCCGCCGAACGGCTGCGCGCGGCCAAGCCGCCCACCGTGCGGATGGGCGGCGAACGCCGGGCCCGCTTCTGGACCAGGGCGGCGATCGCGTTCACCGTCGCGATCATCGGCGCGACCGCGCTGACCGCACGCACGGCCCCCACCCGGTACGAGCCCCCGGTACCCCCCGGCGAGACGGTGCAGGGCATCCCCCCACGGACAGCCCCGGGCCCCCTCTCGGCCAAAGAGCTGAAGCTGCGAGCAAAGCTGCGCTCGCAAACGGCGAAAGGCCCGGAAAGACTGCTGCCGCAGCCGAGGTGATACCGATACCGCCCCACCTCGCCACGCCTCGCCACGGGAAAACGGTGGTGGGCCCGCCCCACCAAGGGGACGGGCCCACCACCGTTCAGCCGACAAACGCACAAACCGCCTGCCGAGCTGCCGAGCTGCCGAGCTGCCGAGCTAAGAAAAACCGCTCAGCTCGCGGAGAGGATCTCGCGGGCCAGCTTCGCCGTCTCGGTCGGCGTCTTGCCGACCTTGACGCCGGCGGCCTCGAGGGCCTCCTGCTTCGCGGCGGCCGTACCGGACGAACCGGACACGATCGCGCCCGCGTGGCCCATCGTCTTGCCCTCGGGGGCGGTGAAGCCCGCGACGTAGCCGACGACCGGCTTCTTCACGTTGTCCTTGATGAAGGCCGCGGCCCGCTCCTCGGCGTCGCCGCCGATCTCACCGATCATCACGATCAGGTCGGTGTCGGGGTCGGCCTCGAACGCGGCGAGCGCGTCGATGTGCGTCGTACCGATGACCGGGTCGCCACCGATGCCGACGGCGGACGAGAAGCCGATGTCGCGCAGCTCGTACATCATCTGGTAGGTCAGCGTGCCGGACTTCGAGACCAGGCCGATGCGGCCCGGCTTCGTGATGTCGCCCGGGATGATGCCGGCGTTGGACTGGCCCGGGGTGATGAGACCGGGGCAGTTCGGGCCGATGATCCGGGTCTTGTCGCCCTTGGACACGGCGTACGCGTAGAACGCGGCCGAGTCGTGGACGGCGATGCCCTCGGTGATGACGACCGCGAGCGGAATCTCCGCGTCGATCGCCTCGACGACGGCGGCCTTGGCGAACGCCGGCGGCACGAAGAGGACGGACACGTTGGCGCCCGTCTTCTCGATCGCCTCGGCGACCGTGCCGAAGACCGGGATCTCGGTGCCGTCGATGTCGACGGACGTGCCCGCCTTGCGCGGGTTCACGCCGCCGACGATGTTGGTGCCGTCCGCGAGCATGAGCTTGGTGTGCTTCATGCCCGTGGCACCGGTCATGCCCTGGACGATGACCTTGCTGTCCTTGGTGAGGAAGATAGCCATGGCTGTTCTGTCCCTCGTCCCTTACTTCGCAGCCGCGAGCTCGGCGGCCTTGTCGGCCGCGCCGTCCATGGTGTCCACGCGCTGGACCAGCGGGTGGTTGGCGTCGGAGAGGATCTTGCGACCCAGCTCGGCGTTGTTGCCGTCGAGACGGACGACGAGCGGCTTGGTGACCGCCTCGCCCTTGTCCGCGAGCAGCTGCAGCGCCTGCACGATGCCGTTGGCGACCTCGTCGCACGCGGTGATGCCGCCGAAGACGTTGACGAAGACGGACTTGACGTCCGGGTCGCCGAGGATGATCTCCAGGCCGTTCGCCATCACGGCCGCGGACGCGCCGCCGCCGATGTCGAGGAAGTTGGCCGGCTTCACGCCACCGTGGTTCTCACCGGCGTACGCGACGACGTCCAGGGTGCTCATGACGAGACCCGCGCCGTTGCCGATGATGCCGACCTCGCCGTCGAGCTTGACGTAGTTGAGGTTCTTGGCCTTGGCCGCCGCCTCGAGCGGGTTGGCCGAGTCCTTGTCCTCGAGCGCCTCGTGCTCCGGCTGGCGGAACTCGGCGTTCTCGTCCAGCGACACCTTGCCGTCAAGGGCGATGACCTTGCCGGAGGCGACCTTGGCGAGCGGGTTGACCTCGACGAGGAGGGCGTCCTCCTTGACGAAGGTGTCCCACAGCGTCACCAGGATCTCGGCGACCTGCTCGGCGACGTCGGCCGGGAACTTCGCCTGCGCGACGATCTCGCGGGCCTTCTCGATCGAGACGCCCTCGTTGGCGTCGACCGGGACCTTCGCGAGGGCCTCGGGGTTCTCCTCCGCGACGACCTCGATCTCCACGCCGCCCTGGACGGACGCCATGGCGAGGAAGGTGCGGTTGGTGCGGTCGAGGAGGTACGAGACGTAGTACTCCTCGACGATCTCGGGCGCGGTCTCGGCGATCATCACCTTGTGGACCGTGTGGCCCTTGATGTCCATGCCGAGGATGTCCGTCGCGCGGGCGACGGCCTCGTCCGGGGTGGCGGCGAGCTTCACGCCACCGGCCTTGCCACGGCCGCCGACCTTCACCTGGGCCTTGATTACGGACTTGCCACCGAGACGCTCGGTGGCTGCGCGGGCCGCCTCAGGCGTGTCGATGACTTCACCGGCCAGCACCGGTACATCGTGCTTGGCGAAGAGGTCCCTCGCCTGGTACTCGAACAGGTCCACGCGCTTCCGTCCCTATCAGTGATCTCGCGGTTCGTTGGATGCGTGGGCGTGCCGCGAAGGGCAACGTGACGTCCGCTAGTCACAGGGGAGGCGCACACGGTGTCCGAGCGCGCGGCATGTCCGCCTCGCAGGTTAGCGCTGGTTGCGGGGGGCCTCTAAATCGCGAGTCCCACCTGGGCGGTGATACCTGTCACATGATGCCGCCCTCACTGGCACCGAGTGCCGCCGGTGAGGGCCGGGGACGGGGCTGGAGCCTTCTCAGGGGCGCGGGCCGGACCGTCCTCGGGCAGGGTCCGGCACGGGCAGCGGGCGCTTCTCCATCGCCGCCGCCATGACCTCCGGGAACAGCTCGGGTGTGCAGGCGAACGCCGGCACGCCCAGCGCGGCGAGCGCCGCCGCGTGCTCCCGGTCGTAGGCCGGCGCCCCTTCGTCGGACAGTGCGAGCAGCGCGACGAACTGCACGCCCGACGCCTTCATCGCCGCGACCCGCTTGAGCATCTCGTCCCGTATCCCGCCCTCGTACAGGTCGCTGATCAGCACCACCACCGTTTCCGCCGGCCGGGTGATCCGCGTCTGGCAGTACGCGAGCGCCCGGTTGATGTCCGTGCCGCCGCCGAGCCGGGTGCCGAACACGACGTCCACCGGGTCGTCGAGCAGGCCGGTGAGGTCGGCGACCGCCGTGTCGAAGACGACGAGCCGGGTGCTGATCGACCGCATCGACGCCAGCACCGCCCCGAACACCGACGCGTACACCACCGACGGCGCCATCGACCCCGACTGGTCGACGCAGAGGATCACCTCCTTCCGCACGGACCGCGACGCCCTCCCGTACCCGACGAGCCGCTCGGGCACGACCGTCCCGTACTCGGGCAGGTAGTGCTTGAGGTTGGCGGCGATCGTGCGGTTCCAGTCGACGGCGTGGTGGCGCGGCCGGCTGACCCGCGCGCCCCGGTCGAGGGCGCCGGTGAGGGCGGCCCGGGTGCGGGTGGCGAGCCGCGCCTCCAGGTCGTCGACGACCTTGCGGACGACCGCCCGTGCCGTCTCCTTCGTCGTCTCCGGCATCGCCTGGTTGAGGGAGAGCAGCGTGCCGACGAGGTGCACGTCCGCCTCCACCGCTTCCAGCATCTCCGGCTCCAGCAGCAGCGCGGACAGCCCGAGCCGGTCGATGGCGTCGCGCTGCATGACCTGCACGACGGAGGACGGGAAGTACCTACGGATGTCCCCGAGCCAGCGGGCCACGGACGGCGCCGACGCCCCGAGCCCCGCCGCCCGGTCCCGCCCCGTCCGCGCCCGGTCGCCCGCCCCGTAGAGCGCGGTGAGCGCCCCGTCCATCGCGGCGTCCCGCCCGGTCAGCCCGTGGCCGGTGCCGTCCGCCGTGTCGCCCCCGAGGACCAGCCGCCAGCGCCGCAGCCGCTCCTGCCCGGAGTCCGTGCCCGTACCCGTACCCGTACCCGTACCCGTGTCCGTCGCCGCCGCGCCGGTCGTCGTCATGCACCCACCCCCGCAAGCTCGTCGTCACCGGCATCACCGGCATCCGGTCCCATCCCCTGTCCCAGCAGCAGCCGCACCACCGGCAGGACGGCGTCCGCGCGCCCCACGTCGAGCCCGGCCGCGAACCCGGGCGTCCCGGAGCCCGCCCCCGGCCTGCCTTTTCGCTCCCCCGGACCGCGCCGGACCAGCTCCCCGAGCGTTCTGCGCACCCCCGGCTCGTACGCCGAGAACGTCCGCCGCAGCAGCGGAAGCACGTCCGTGAACGCCGTCGCCGGCACCGCCGTGAGCCACCCGTCGACCAGCCCGAGCAGCCGTTCGTCGTGCACGAGCAGCAGCCCGCCGCCGGAGCCGCCGCCGACGAAGCCCTCGATCCAGGCGGCGGCGTCCGACGGCGGCGTCCCCGGCGACAGCGCGAGCCCCATGAGCCGCGCCGCCTCGTCCGGATCCAGCTCCCCGTCGTCCAGAAGCAACCGCACGGCACGCCCCCGGACGACACCGGCCACACTGTCCCGCCCGCCCAGCACCCGCAGCACACCCCGCCAGCGGACGGCCAGACCACCGGACTCACCGGATTCAGTGGATTCACCGGGCTCAGCGAGCATCCCCAACGCCCCGTGCACGGCGTCCACATGGCGCCGCATCTCGTCCGCCGCGTCCGCGTCGAGCGAGGCGCAGGCCGGCGGGAGGCCGACGAAGACCCGTTCGGCGAGGCCCGCGGCCACCTCCGCCAGTGCGCGGGTGTCGGTGCCGCGTACGTCGCCGTAGCGGAGGGAGCGGACGAGCGCGGGCAGGGCCTGGGCGAGGTGGCCGACGTCCGTGTCGAGGGCCGCCCGGTCGGCCAGGACCCGCATCACCGTCGGCAGCGCGTCCGGCAGCCCGGCCAGGAGGCAGCGCTCGGCGAGCGCGGTCACCTCGGCGAGGCCGCGCGCGCCGACGGCGTCCGCCTCCGCCTTGGCGGTGGCCGCGGCGAGCACGGTCGTCCCCCATACCCCGGCCTCGGCGACCCGCACGGACAGCTCGGGCTCCCAGCGCAGCCGCCACGTCTCCCGGAACGTCCCCGTGCTGCCGTGCGAGACGGCCGGCTCGCCCCACGCGACGTGCAGCAGCCGCAGCCGGTGCAGCAGTCTGCCGCGCTCGGCGTCGTTCTCCTTGCGCAGATCGAGCGCGAGCTCCCGCTCCGCCGCCTCCGGCTTGAGCCGCAGCCGGCGCTGGAGGCGGTCGAGGTCGCGCTGCAACGGCACCGCGGGCGCGCCGGCCGGCACCTCGCCCAGCACGTCCCCGACCACCAGGCGGTCGCGCACCAGCGCCAGCGGGACGTCCGAGCCCTCGCACAGCACCGCGCGCACGGCGTCGGTCGTCTCGCCGAGACCGGGCAGCGGCCTGCCGCGCAGCGCGGCGAGCGTCTCGGCCAGCCGGACCGCCTCGATGACGTGCGCGGGGGACACGATCCGGTCCTCCGCGCGCAGCAGGAACGCCACCTTCGTCAGCCAGCGCTCGACCGGCCGGTCCGGCGCGCCGAACAGATGCGCGTACCAGCCCGGCGAGTCGATGCCCGCGCCGTACCCGCCGGCCCGGGCCAGCCTTCGGTGCGTCCACGGCACCCAGGTCAGGTCGGCCTTCACCTTGGGCAGCCCCCTGAGCAGCGCCCGGTCGGCGGCGACGGACGCCTTCCGGCGCAGCGCGGGCACGTGCCACGCCCCGCACACCACGGCCACCCCGTCCGCCCCGAACTCCCGCTGCGCCGCCCTCACCTGGACCCGCATGTACGCCTCCCGCACAAGATCCCGGCCACTCCCGTCCGCCCCGACGCCGTCCCCGTACGCCTCCCGCAACGCCCCCATGGCCTCCTCGAGCACAACAAACGGAGCGAACGGATCCTCGTCGGCCCCACCACCCCGATGCTCGACAACGTCCTCCCACCACCGCTCCGCATCGTCGTACCCGGCCACCTCTGCCAACACCCCTACGGGATCCCCCCGCACCACACCACCGCCGGGCACACCCCCGACACCGGGCGCCTCGCCACCCCCTTCCCCCTCCCCTTCCCCCTCCCACGCCAGCGTGTGCGTGGCCGGGAGGTCGATGAAGCGGGCCGGGACCCCGTGTTCCAGGGCCCAGCGGAGGGCGACCCACTCCGGGGAGAACTCGGCGAACGGCCAGAAGGCCGACCGGCCGGGCTCGTCGACGGCGTGGGCGAGCAGCGCGACCGGCGGTCGCATGTCCTCGTCGGCCGCCAGCGGGATCAGGGCGTCGGCCTCGGGCGGCCCCTCGATCAGCACGGTCCGGGGCCGGGCGGCCTCCAGCGCCGCACGCACCGCCCGCGCCGACCCCGGCCCGTGATGACGCACCCCGAGCAGCAACGGCCACCCCGCCTCCGCGCCCGTCATCCCGTCCCGCCGCACCTGCGGGGCCACTTCGTGTCGTCGTACACAGCCACCCTCCCCGTTCCGCAGGCCGAGGCCCAGACCGAGACCGAGACCCGGCTCTCCCTGTTCACACGCTCACCTCCCGGCACGCGCGGTAGAAGTCCGTCCAGTCGGCGCGTTCCCGCACGACCGCCTCCAGGTACTCCTGCCAGACGACCCGGTCGGCGGCCGGGTCGCGGACGACCGCGCCGAGGATGCCCGCGGCGACGTCCCCCGACCGCAGCACGCCGTCCCCGAAGTGGGCGGCCAGCGCGAGACCCCCGGTGACGACCGAGATGGCCTCGGCGGTGGACAGCGTGCCGCTCGGCGACTTCACCTTCGTACGGCCGTCGGCGGTGACGCCGTCGCGCAGCTCGCGGAAGACGGTCACCACGCGGCGGATCTCGTCGATGCCGTCGGGTGCGGCCGGCAGGTCGAGGGAGCGGCCGATCTGGTCGACGCGCCGCGCGACGATGCTGACCTCGGCCTCGACGCTCTCCGGCAGCGGCAGCACCACCGTGTTGAAACGCCGACGCAGGGCGCTGGACAGCTCGTTGATCCCACGGTCGCGGTCGTTGGCCGTGGCGATGAGGTTGAAGCCGCGGACCGCCTGCACCTCCTGCCCCAACTCCGGTATCGGCAGCGTCTTCTCCGACAGGATCGTGATGAGCGAGTCCTGCACGTCGGCCGGAATGCGCGTCAGCTCCTCCACCCGTACCGTCGCCCCCTCCGCCATGGCCCGCATGACGGGACTGGGCACCAGCGCCTCCCGGCTCGGCCCCTGCGCGAGCAACTGCGCGTAGTTCCAGCCGTAGCGGATCGCCTCCTCCGGCGTGCCCGCGGTGCCCTGCACCAGCAGCGTCGAGTCGCCGCTGACCGCCGCCGCCAGGTGCTCGGAGACCCAGGTCTTGGCCGTGCCCGGGACGCCGAGCAGGAGCAGCGCGCGATCGGTCGCGAGGGTGCTGACGGCGACCTCGACGATGCGGCGCGGGCCCACGTACTTCGGCGAGATCACCGTGCCGTCCGGCAGTACGCCGCCGAGGAGGTACGTCGCGACGGCCCACGGCGACAGGTTCCAACGGGCCGGGCGCGGCCGGTCGTCCTGTGCGGCCAGCGCGGCGAGTTCGTCGGCGAAGGCGTCCTCGGCGTGCGGACGCAAGGCCTCCGTCGACTCGTTCCCACTCGGTTCCACGGACGTCGGATCTACGGACACAGACATGGCTGAGGCCCCCTCCAGCTCGGCCGGTTCTGCCGGTTCGGATCTGGTGTCCACCCTGCACCACGCCACTGACAACGCGATCTGACCTGCGAAAACGTCCTCGCAACCACGCTCGCCGTGCGCTCGGCGGACCGATTGTCAGTGGTGGCAACTACCTTCGATGTCATGACTGAGCAGGGGGTGCGCTGGACCGCGGCCCAGGTGCTGGCACTGGCGCCTGACTCCGCGTCACGCGAAGCGGGAAGGCAACTCGGCGCGGCCGGCCCGTGGTCCGGCACGGGCCGTTCGGAGTCGGAGGAGGAAGGGGTGATGTGGGGACTGTGCGCGGGCAGCGGCAGCACGCCGTACCGCACGGTCGTGGACGTCACGAACACGTCGTCCGCGTCCGCTGTCTCCGCCTCGGCCTCCGGCCCGGCGTACATGTGCAGTTGCCCGAGCCGCAAGTTCCCGTGCAAGCACGTGCTCGGGCTGTTGCTGCTCTGGTCGGCCGAGGGGGAGGCATCGGTGCCGGCGGGGCGGGCGCCGGACTGGGCGGAGCAGTGGATCGCCGGTCGCGGGCGTACGCAGGGGATACGGGAGGCAGGACCGGCAGGTTCGGGGGGTTCAGGGGGTTCCGCGTCCGGCGGCCCCGCCGATCCGGAGGGCGCGCGCCGCCGTGCGGAGCGGCGCGCCGAGCGGATCACCGCCGGGGCGACGGAGCTGGAGGAGCGGCTCGCCGACCTCCTGCGCTCCGGACTGGCCACGGCCGAGCAGGCGGGATACGGGCTGTGGGAGGAGACGGCGGCCCGCATGGTCGACGCCCAGGCACCCGGACTCTCCGCGCGCGTACGGGAGTTGGGGTCGATCCCGGCGTCCGGCCCCGGCTGGCCGGTGCGGCTGCTGGAGGAGTGCGCGCTGCTCCACCTCCTCGACCAGGGCTGGCTGCACCGCGAGCGACTGCCGGACGCCCTGGCCGCCACGGTCCGCACCCGCGTGGGCCTGCCCTCCACACCGGAGGGTCCACCGCTCCGGGACGACTGGCTGGTCCTCGCCCAGTACGACACGCCCGACCCGAAACTGACGACCCGCCGCATCTGGCTCCACGGCACCACCACAGGCCGCACCGCACTCCTCCTCTCCTACGGCGCCGCGGGCCGCGCCCCCGAACTCACCCTGCCCGTCGGCCTCGCCCTGGACGCCGAACTGTCCGCACACCCGGGCACCGGACAGCCCGGACAGCAACGGGCGTCGCTCGGCAAGCAGTTCGCCCCGCCCGCGCCCACCGGCGCCCGACCCCCGGGCATCACGACGACCGAGGCGACCGCCCGCTACGGCGAGACCCTGCGCCACGACCCCTGGCAGGAGTCGGTCCCGACAACCCTGGCCGACGTCATCCCCACCCCCGACGGCGACTCCTGGCAACTGGCGGACGCCGACGGCGACACGGCCCTGCCCCTCACCCCCGCAACGCTCTCCCGCCCCGCCCTGTGGCGCCTGGTCGCTCTCTCGGGCGGCGCCCCCGTCAGGGTCTTCGGCGAGTGCGGCCACCGCGGCTTCACCCCGCTGACGGCCTGGCCGACGGGCCCCGGAGAGGCGGTACGCCTGTGCTGAACGCACCCCCGCAACGACGGCAACAGAGACGGCAACGACAACGACCGCAACGAAGACAGCAACGAAGACAGCAACGGCGAAAGAAGGGAGTCTCATGAACGCCACCCCGCCCCTCCCTCCACCGCCCACCTGGGAGGACCTGCTCACCGCGGCCCTCCTCGGCACGGACCGCCGTACGCCCCCGGGAACGCCCCCCGGCCGGACCGCCCCGGCCGCCCTGCTGGACGCGGCGGCCGCGGAGACCGTACGCCGACGCGCCGGCCTGCGCCCGGGCCGGGCCGCACCCCTCCCGGAGCCGGCCGCCGAGGACCCCCGCCCGGCACTGCCCACCGCCTCGGCCCGCCGACTCGCCCTGCTGCTGGCCGACCGCCCCGGCACCGGCACCGGCGGCCGCAGAGGCACGGCGCCGGATCTGATGGAACTGCTGCCCCAGTGGCTGACGGCGGTGAACGCGCGCGGGTTCGCGGCGCCCGCCGAGTCCCTCCCCGCACTGCTCGACGCGGCACGCGGGCGTACGGACCTGCGGCCCGCCGCGCTGGAGTTCGCCGGCCCGCGCGCCCTGTGGCTGGCCCGCCTGAACCCGGACTGGCGGTTCGCCCTGCGCGCGGCCCCCGGCGGCCGCACCGCGCTGCCGGGCCCGGAGGACACCCGACGCACCGAAAAACTCTGGCAGGAAGGCCTGTTCGCCGAGCGGGTCGGCCTCCTCGCGTCGTTCCGCTCCCGCGCCCCCGACGCCGCCCGTGAACTGCTGGCGGCCACCTGGGCGACGGAACGCGCCGAGGACCGGCTGATGTTCCTCGACTCGCTGCGCACCGGCCTCGGCGCGCGCGACGAACCGTTCCTGGAGCAGGCTCTGTCGGACCGCAGCCGTAACGTGCGGGCGACGGCGGCCGAGTTGCTGTCGGCGCTGCCCGGCTCGGCACTGGCCGCTCGGATGGCGGTCCGGGCCGGCGCGTGCGTGGCCGTCGACCACACCCGGAACACCCCGACGCTCCTGGTCGAGGCACCCCACGAGTGCGACGCGGCCATGGAACGCGACGGCGTGTCGGCCAAGGCACCGCCCGGCCGGGGCGAACGGTCCTGGTGGCTCGGCCAGTTGGTGGAGGCGTCCCCGCTCGCCACCTGGCCGGCGCGACTGGGCGGCCGTACACCGGAACAGATCGTGGCGCTGCCCGTGGCCGACGACTGGCTGGACGAACTGCACGCGGCCTGGTGCCGAGCCGCCGTGCGACAACGGGACGCCGACTGGTCACGGGCGCTGCTCGGCATACCGTCGGCACCCAGCGCGGGCGGCCCGGGCGCGGTCTCCCTCGCCGAACGGGCAAAGCTGCTGAGCACGCTGCCGAGGGACGAACGGGCCGCGTGGGTCGCCGGTTTCATCGCGGCGCACGGCCTGTCGGAGGCGTTCCAACTCCTCGGCGTCTGTGCGGTGCCATGGGCGGCGCCCCTCGGCCGGGCGGTGGTCGACGCACTCAACATCGCACGGGACGCGGGCAGTTACCCCTGGAGCTTCAGCGGCGTCATGGGCCTGGCCGAACGCTGCCTGGACCCCTCCGAGGCAGCCCGCCTGGACGGCCTCCTGTCCATCCCCGACGAACCGGAGGACGCGTCACCCGGCGCCGGCGGCTACTGGGCGGAGGCATTCCAACGCCTGGGCACGACACTGCGATTGAGGGCGCTCATGGCACAGGAACTGGGGTGACACGAAGACTTGGGGGATGCCATAAAAGACTCCGGCCGGCATCTACCAGCCCGTCTGGGGGTCCCCCTCTGGGGGAGTTTGAGGACGAGGCCCCTCCAGGGCCGAACGGGGTCCTGGGGGCAGCGCCCCCAGGAGGCGGTCACCCCAGATCCACCGGCTCCCGGACATTGGCCCTCACCCACTCCACGATCGACCCCGTCGTCGCCCCCGGAGTGAAAATCTCCGCGACCCCGATCTCCTTCAACGGCGCGATGTCCGCCTCCGGAATGATCCCCCCGCCGAACACCAGGATGTCCGCCGCATCCCGCTCCTTCAGCAGCTCGATCACCGCGGCGAAGAGCGTGTTGTGGGCCCCGGACAGAATGGACAGCCCGATCGCGTCGGCGTCCTCCTGGATCGCGGTGGCCACGATCTGCTCGGGCGTCTGATGGAGCCCGGTGTAGATGACCTCCATACCGGCGTCGCGCAGCGCGCGAGCGATCACCTTGGCCCCACGATCGTGGCCGTCGAGTCCCGGCTTGGCCACCACCACGCGGATCGGACCGGCTGCCACACCCATCACTGCCTCCATGCTTCATGCCTCCATGAAGCGACTACGTCCACCCTCGCCCATCCTCAACGGCACGGACACCCCGTGCCACACCGCCCGGGAAAGTGAACGAACGTTGTCTCCAGCATCCCGCAACCGGCAGTTTCGCGATGCGGGCCAAGGGGGAAATCACACGGAGGGACACTTCACAACGCACTGTTCCCCCGCGCCACGGGGGAACAGTCACACCGGGAGCCGCTCGAGGTCGCCGTACCGCCGCGCCACTGGCCGCGTGGCGTGGCGGTACGGCGCATCGGCAGGCACGATGGGCACGTAGGGCAGGCAAGGCACGACAGCACTGTGAAGCACTGTGAGCAGTACCCATCCCGCACCAACCACACAGTCACAGCCGACAGCCGCACCCGCCCCACACCCCTCTCGTGCCCGCCCGACCTCCTCCACCGCGACTTCCACTAGGGCACACGGGGGACAGAGAAGTCCTCAGCGTGCCGACAGGAGGTCGGCCATGAAGGTCACCTGGGCACTGCAGCCCTTTCTCCCGCTGTACCGGCGCCTGCTGCCGGACATGCCGACCCTGCCGAACTTCCCGACCCTTCCAGGCGTCCCAAGCATCCCGAACATCTCCAGCCTCCCCGGTCTCCCGAACCTGCCCGGCCTCCCCAGCAGGCTGGCCGGTATCTCCCTGACCCTCCTCAAGGCGACCGCGCTGGACCTCGCGATCCTCGCGGGCCATCTGCTCCTCTACCCGTCCGGCATCGCCCAGGAGCGCCGCGCCGCGGCCCGCCCCGCGCTGCCCGGTGGGTCCGGCGGGTCCGGTGGGTCCGGCGCCGAGGGCCCCGCCCAGTTGCCGACCCAGGCCCCGCCCCCGGTCGTCCTGCTGCACGGGTTCATCGACAACCGTTCCGTGTTCGTCCTGCTGCGCCGCAGCCTCGCCCAGCACGGCAGGCACCGGGTGGAGTCGCTCAACTACTCGCCGCTGACCTGCGACATCCGCACGGCGGCCGAGCTGCTCGGCCGGCACATAGAGGAGATCTGCGAGCGCACCGGCAGTCGGCAGGTCGACGTGGTCGGGCACAGTCTGGGCGGCCTGATCGCACGCTATTACGTGCAGCGACTGGGCGGCGACGTCCGGGTCCGGACGCTGGTCACGCTGGGCACCCCGCACTCCGGCACCCGGGTGGCGCCGCTGGCGAACGCGCACCCGATCGTGCGCCAGATGCGCCCCGGCTCGGAGGTGATCGAGGAGCTGTCCAGGCCCGCGCCCGGCTGCCGTACGCACTTCGTCAGCTTCTGGAGCGACCTCGACCACCTGATGGATCCGCTGGAGACCGCCTGCGTCGACCACCCCGACCTGCTGGCGCAGAACGTCCGGGTGACCGGCATCGGCCACCTCGCCCTGCCCGTGCACCCGGCCGTCGCGACCGGCATCCGCCAGGCCCTCGACACGGCGCACACGGGAGCGCTCGCCGACACCCACGCCGGCCCGCACGACGCGCAGACCGACGGCCTCACAGTGGCCTGACCGCACCCTCACAGCCATCCGACAAGCCCGCGACAGCGCTCCAGCAGCACTCCGACGACACTCCGGCAGCACTGCCAGCATCGAACGTTATTCGAACGTAGGGCCAAACCCGCGCCCGCCGTTCCCCGAAAGACGGCCGAATGCCCCTTTCCTTCGAGAGCGAAACCTGCAGAAGATTGTCGTGCCCGCGTACTGCCGGGTACAGTCGCCGCACTGCTCTGGCAGCCCCTGTTGTCGGCGAAAGAGAAGTTGGTGAACGACCGTCACCCGTCGGGGAACATGACCACCCCGGCCCCGGCTTCCGACGCCGCTTCGGCGCACTACGCGTCGTACGGCACCCAGGAAGCCCAGTACGACGGCTTCACCACGTATCACGGCCAGGAGACCGGCGCCTTCGACGCCGGAGCCCACTCCACCGGCCACTTCACAGGGGCCGACCCCCTCTTCGGTGACCTCCCCGGCGACGGCACGAACGCCGCGACCGGCGCGTACGACAGCACCCAGTGGAACTCCGGCGGCCACGAGACCCTGGACACGGGCAGCCACCAGACCCCGCACTACGACGCGTACGCGGCCCAGCACCACGCCGCCTACGACTCGGGCGTGTACGACGCGACCGCGTGGTCCACCGACCAGCACCAGCAGCATCTTCAGCACCAGACCCTGACCAGCGTCCCGCCGCAGGCGACGGCACCCGATGCCGGCGGCTGGGCGTCCCCCCTCCGGGGGAGCGACGCGAGCGCCTGGCTGCAGCCCGACCAGTCCGCGAGCCCCGCCGACCAGACCCAGCAGTGGGAATGGGGCACGCAGGCCTTCGACACCGGCGCGTACGACGCCACGCAGTGGAACTCCGACGGCGGCGAGACCGCCCAGGCCACCCACGTCGGCGATGCCGGCCACGCCGCCGACGAGTACGAGCAGCAGGCCGAGGTCCCGTTCGACCAGCAGGCCACCGCCACCTTCCAGCACCTCGGGTCCGACGAACTCGCCCCGGCCGAGAGCGAGTTGCTCGACGACCAGGAGGAGGCCGCCCCCGCCCCGCTCGGGCGTGCGGCCACCCGCAACGCGAACCGCTCCCGACGCAGGGTGCCCGCGAAGCGCTCCGCACTGATGACCGTGGCCGTGCCCTCGGCCTGCGTGATGGGCGTCGCCGGGATCGCCGCGGCCTCGGTCGGCACGCTGACCGGCGGCGACGAGAAGGACACGACGGCGGCGTCCGCCCCGGACGCGCAGCCGGTGAAACCGTCCGCCGCCAACAACAAGCTGGACGCCCAGCTCGAGACCCTCAGCGCCGGGGCCGACGACTTCGCCGACCGGGCCAGCCGTACGCAGGAACGCATCGACCTCAAGGCACAGCAGGAAGCCGAGAAGAAGAAGGCAGCGGCGGAGGCGGCCCGCAAGGAGCGGCTGCGCCCCAAGTACGCCCTTCCGGTCGCACAGCACGGCCTCAGCGCCTACTTCGGCCAGGCCGGCATCAACTGGATGTCCCAGCACACCGGCATCGACTTCCCCGTCTCGTACGGCACGACGGTGATGGCGGCGACCGACGGCACCGTACGGACGCAGTGGAACAGCGCCTACGGCAACATGATGATCATCACGGCGATGGACGGCACGGAGACCTGGTACTGCCACCTCTCCAGCTACCGCGTCCCCTCCGGTACGACCGTCAAGGCCGGCGACGCGGTCGCGTACTCCGGCAACTCCGGCAACTCCACCGGCCCGCACCTGCACTTCGAGGTCCGGCCCGCGGGCGGCTCCGCGATCGACCCACTGCCGTGGCTCCGCAGCCACGGACTCAACCCGACGTAAACCGGTCGCCACATACACCCGTCGCCACATACACCAGTCGCCGCGTAAACCGGTCGACTCGCTTGCGGGCCCCCGCCGTTGCTCAGGTTGGTTCTAGTGGTCGGGGGCCTCACTCACTTCACGCGCGCGTCTACAGCTTCTCCACCGGCGCGTACCGCAGCAGCAGCCGCTTCGGCTTGACGTCGCCGAAGTCGACCGTGGCCTCCGCGTTCGAGCCCGTGCCCTGCACGCCGACGACCGTGCCGAGTCCGAACTGGTCGTGTGTGACGCGGTCGCCGACGGACAGCGCGACCACCGGCTTCTCCGCCGCACCCCGGCGCGTGGCGAAACCGGACGCGCCCGCGGCCGAGGAACGCGATCGGGACGAGGGCATCGAGGCCAGCGACGACGCCACCCCGGACACCGGACCGGAGGACACGGGCGCGGTCGCCCCCGTCCGCTTCCAGTCCACGTGCGTCGCCGGGATCTCCTCCAGGAACCGGGAGGGCGGGTTGTACGACGGCTGCCCCCACGCGCTGCGCAGCGCCGACCGCGTGAGATACAGCCGTTCACGCGCGCGCGTGATGCCCACGTACGCGAGCCGGCGCTCCTCCTCCAGCTCCTTGGCCTGGCCGAGGGCGCGCATGTGCGGGAAGACGCCGTCCTCCATGCCGGTGAGGAAGACGACCGGGAACTCGAGGCCCTTGGCGGTGTGCAGGGTCATCAGGGTGATGACGCCCGAACCGTCGTCCTCCTCGTCGGGGATCTGGTCGGAGTCGGCGACCAGGGCGACCCGCTCCAGGAACCCGGAGAGCCCGGCCGGCACCGCGACCGCGATCTCTCCCTCGCCGGTCTCGCCGGCCTCACCGGCCGCAGCGGCCTCCTGCTCGAACTCCAGGGCCACGGCGGCGAGTTCCTGGAGGTTCTCGATACGGGTCTCGTCCTGCGGGTCGGTGGAGGCCTGCAACTCGGCGAGGTAGCCGGTGCGTTCGAGCACCGCCTCCAGGACCGTCGCGGGCCCCGCGCCCGACTCGACGATCGTACGGAGCTCCTCCATCAGCGCGTTGAACCGCTTCACGGCGTTCGTCGACCGCGAGGCCATGCCGTACGCCTCGTCGACGCGCTTCAGCGCCTGCGTGAAGCTGATCTTCTCGCGCTGGGAGAGGGCGTCGATCATCGCCTCGGCGCGCTCGCCGATGCCCCGCTTGGGCACGTTGAGGATCCGGCGCAGCGGCACCGAGTCCTCCGGGTTGGCCAGCACACGCAGGTAGGCCAGGACGTCCCGGACCTCCTTGCGCTCGTAGAAGCGGACGCCTCCGACGACCTTGTAGGGCAGGCCGACCCGGATGAAGATCTCTTCGAAGACCCGGGACTGGGCGTTGGTGCGGTAGAACACGGCGACGTCGCCCGCCTTCGCGTCGCCCGCGTCCGTCAGACGGTCTATCTCGTCGGCGACGAACTGCGCCTCGTCGTGCTCGGTGTCGGCGACGTAGCCGGTGATGCGCGCGCCCGCGCCCGCGTTGGTCCACAGGTTCTTGGGGCGGCGGGACTCGTTGCGCTCGATGACCGCGTTGGCGGCGGACAGGATCGTCTGCGTGGAGCGGTAGTTCTGCTCCAGCAGGATCGTCGTCGCGTCCGGGTAGTCCTCCTCGAACTGGAGGATGTTGCGGATCGTCGCGCCCCGGAAGGCGTAGATCGACTGGTCGGCGTCACCGACGACGCAGAGCTCGGCGGGCGGCACGTCGAACTCGTTCGGGGGTACGTCTACGGGGTGCTCGGAGGTGCCGACCAGCTCCCTGACCAGGGCGTACTGGGCGTGGTTGGTGTCCTGGTACTCGTCGACGAGGACATGACGGAAGCGGCGGCGGTAGTGCTCGGCGACGTCGGGGAAGGCGCGCAGCAGGTTGACCGTCGTCATGATCAGGTCGTCGAAGTCGAGGGCGTTCGCCTCGCGCAGCCGGGACTGGTACATGGCGTAGGCCTGGGCGAGGGTCTTCTCGAAGCCGTCGGCTGCCTGGGCGGCGAAGTCCTCCTCGTCGATCAGCTCGTTCTTCAGGTTGCTGATCTTGGCGCTGAAGGCCTTCGGCGGGAAGCGCTTGGGGTCGAGGTCCAGGTCGCGGCAGACCAGGGCCATGAGGCGCTTGGAGTCGGCGGCGTCGTAGATCGAGAACGACGACGTGAAGCCGAGCCTCTTGCTCTCCCGGCGCAGGATGCGCACGCACGAGCTGTGGAACGTCATCACCCACATCGCGTTGGCGCGCGGGCCGACGAGGTGCTCGACGCGCTCCTTCATCTCGCCCGCGGCCTTGTTGGTGAAGGTGATCGCGAGGATCTGGCCCGGGTGGACGTTCCGCTCGGCGAGGAGGTGGGCGATGCGGTGGGTGAGCACGCGCGTCTTGCCGGAGCCGGCGCCGGCCACGATGAGCAGGGGCGTGCCGGCGTGGGCGACGGCCGCGCGCTGGTTGTCGTTCAGCCCCTCCAGCAGTGCCGCCGCGTCCAGCACCGGGCGCGGGGCGCCGTCGCGGTAGTAGCCTCCCCCGCTCTCGGCTCCGCTCGAGCGGGGGGACCCCCATCGGTCCGGAGGCACGTCGAACTTCCCGCCGAACAGATCGTCGGGAACCGACTCCGGTCCGTGATCGTCCTCGGGCGGCGGCGGGGGTTCCTCCTCGCGGGCACGGGGGCCCTGGAGGTCCGCCAGGAAGCTGTCGTCAAAGAGGCTGCTCATCGCTCTCCGAGTCTAGAGGGCACCACTGACATTGATACTCGTAGCGGGTTCCGGTGGTCGTGGCTCTGCCACTGACAACCGGCCGCCGTCCCGGAAACATCCCCCACACTCACCCTCCGGAAGCCCCCCGTCACGATCCGCGATCGACAGGGCTGCGGTACGAGACCGTGACCCCAGGTCACGAAAACGTATCGGGCATATCACCCATCAAACTTCACACGACCCACACGAGTTGGCTACCGTTCCGACAGGCCGTAGGACCCCCGCCGGCGAACGACGCCGGGCCGCGCGGCCTCCGCCGAGTCCGGCGCGCCCGCTCGCGCCGGCCGGAGCCGGGGACCCACCGAACCTCAAGGTGAATCGGCCCAACTCCCGTACAGGGGACGGCCGTAGGGCAAGCCTTCCGACCTTCCGATCCACCCGCCCGAACCCGACAGCCGACCCGGTGGGCGGAGTTTTGGAAGGAGTCGCCTCCCTTGGCGTCGCAGCACCGCAAGCCGCGCTCCGCGGGCCCGCGTGTGGCAGGCGTCCGCACGCCCGCCCTCGCCACCGCCGCCCTCACGTCCGTGGCCCTGCTCTCCCAGACGGCGGACGCGGCCCCGTCGGACGACGGCAAGCCGAGCCTGGAGGAGGTCGAGAAGAAGGTCGACGACCTCTATCGCCAGGCGGGGTCGACGACCGAGAAGTACAACTCCGCCAAGGAGAAGACGACCAAGCAGCGCAAGCAGGTCGACCGCCTCCCGGGCGACGTCGGCCTTCTGAACGACGTCAGCCTTCTGGACGTCAGCCTTCTGAACGACGTCGCCCAGCGCGCCCAGAAGCTCGACGAAGCGCGGGAGGAGCCTGGTTCCCAGGCCGCGGCCCAGTACCGCACCGGCACCAGCAGCGGCCGCGGCAGCAGCACCTCCGCGCCCGGCACGGCGGCCTTCCCGCTCGCGGACACCCCGCAGGACCACTTCGACCAGAACCAGTCGACGAGCCGCCTGACCGACCGCCAGAAGGGCGCGGTCGACGGTCACGTCACCGAGCAGTCGGCGACGCTGAAGCAGCGCCAGGAAGCCGCCGAGAACCTCGCGCCGCTCACCGACACGCAGAGCGACCTCAAGGCCGCCAAGGCCACCGTCCAGAAGAAGCTGGGCGACGCGCGCGAGCTGCTCTCCCAACTGAGGGCCCGACTGCCAGCCCAGGAGAAAGCCCAGGAGAAGGCCCAGGAGAAGGCCCGCCTCGCGGCACTCGAGAAGCAGCACCAGGAGGCCACACGCGAGGCGGCGGAGCTCGCCCGCAGGCAGGCAGCCCGTCAGCAGGCAGCGGCACAGGCGGCGGCACAGGCCGCTCAAGAAGCTGCTGAGCAGGCCGCTCAACAGGCCGCGGCGCAGACTGCCGCTGCGCAGCAGGAGAGCGGCGGCGCCTCATCGGTCACGGAATCCTCGCCGACCTCCCTCTCCCCCTCTGTTTCCCCCTCCCCCTCCCCTGTGGACTCCGCGTACGCCACCAAGGCCAAGAAGACGCTCACCTTCGCCCGCGCGCAGGTCGGCAAGCCGTGCGTCTGGGGCGCGACCGGCCCCGACTCCTACGACGGCTCCGGCCTCACCCAGGCCGCCTGGAAGGCCGTCGGCGTCACTCTCCCCCGCACCACCTACGACCAGGCCGACGCCGGCGCCACCGTCTTCCTCGCGGACGCACAGCCCGGCGACCTGATCTTCTTCTACGACGACGTCAGCCACGTCGGCGTCTACATCGGAAACGGCATGATGATCCACGCCCCGAAGCCGGGTGCCTACGTCCGCGAGGAGTCGATCTACTACGACGGCGAGCCGGCCATCCACAGCGTGCTCCGCCCGGCTTGAGAGCACGCACGCGCGCGTGGGTGAGCCGTTTCCGGCGGGACACGCGCGCGTGGGCCTCGTGACGTCCACGCGCGCGTGGGCCTCGTGACGTGCACGCGCGCGTGAGTGCGTTCACGGAGACCGCCCACCGCCACTCCCCGTCCGCAGGCCCTGCACCCGCGCGTATTTCTGCCCGCCCGCGCGCGTGGCCCGCCCGCAGGGCACGGCGTGCTCCTTAGCATCGGCCGCATGCCCGGCTCCGCTGCTCATCCGTCCCCCGCGCCCTCGCCCGGCGACTCCCCGCTCCGTCTCTGGTGGGTGGGGAGGCCGCCGGCGGCCGGGGCGGCGGTGATGGCGACCGGGATCGTGTCGGTCGGGCTGGACCTCACGGGGTACGAGGTGCTGTTCCGCGTCACGCTGGCGATGGCGGGCGCCGCCTGGGTGGCGCTGGCGGCCGACTTCGTCGTCCGGCTGGTGTGGGCGCGTGAGCAGTGGCTGGCGGCGGCCGGCACGCCGGGCGCGCTGACCGCCGTGGCGGCGACGACCGTGCTCGGCACGGGCGTCTCCGCGCGCGGCCGGCAGACCCTGGCCGAGGCGCTGCTGGCGCTGGCGGCGGTCCTGTGCCCCGTGCTGCTCGTGACCGTCGTCCGGCGGTGGCAGCGGGGCATGCCCGGGACGGTGTTCCTGTGCTGCGTGGCCACGCAGGGCCTCGCCGTGCTCGGCGCGGTCCTCGCCGAGGCGAAGTCGTCGGCCTGGCTCGCGCACACCGCGCTCGTACTGTTCTGGCTCGGGATCGTGCTCTACGGCGTCGCCCTGGCCCTGTTCGACCCGCGGCAGGTGGCCGAGGGCGCCGGGGACCAGTGGATCGCGGGCGGCGCCCTCGCCGTCTCGGCGCTCGCCGGGGCGAAACTCCTCACGGCCGACGACAGGGGCCTGTACCTGTGGAACGCCGACGACACCGGCGTCCTGCGCACGATGACCGTCGCCCTGCTGGTGCTCGACCTGGCCTGGTACGCCGTCCTGCTCGTCGCCGAGGCACGGTGGCCCCGGCCGCGCTACGACGTGCGCCGTTGGGCCACGGTGTTCCCCATGGCGATGACGGCCGCGGCAACCCTGTCCGTGGCCGCCGCCGTCGACGTCCCGTCGCTGAAGGGGCCGGGGGAGGTGCTGCTGTGGGTGGCTGTGGCGGCGTGGCTGGCCGTCGCCGCGGCGGCACTGGCCGCGGCCCTGGCCGCCGTCAGGTCCAGAGCACCGCGATGAAGATGTTCGCCACGGTCAGCAGTCCGACCAGGCCGAACAGCGGCTTCTCCACCTTCTCGTCGTCCCGCTTCACATAGACGAGGCCCAGGATCACGATCAGCAGGGCCAGCTTCACGCCGATCTTGACGGTGTTGACGGGCTGGTCGTCCGCCTGGTTGAGGCCGACGAGGATCACGCCGGTGACCAGCATCGTCGCCGCGCCGTGCAGCATCGCGGGAACGAAGCGGGCCGTGCCCTGGCCCATCACCTTCATCTGTGTGAGGAAGCCGCCCAGGAGCGCGGCGATGCCGATGATGTGCAGGCCGACGAAAAGATGGATGAGTACGCCCATGAAGCCGGATGCTAATCAGCCCCCTCCACCCCACCCGACACCGGCCCTCCCCTCACCTTCCTTGCTCCCTTCCTCACCCTTCCTCTCCCCTCCTCTCATCGACGGCACTTGCATATATGCGCTCCATAGCATCCGCCGCTCGGCGATGTCCCGGAATCACCGCTTCGGTCAGCGCACCCCGCGAACCCGACGCGCCCGGCCCGGGTTGTCGGACACATCCGGTCACCCGGCAGTCCGCTCGCGTCACTTCCGTACTTCGCGTTACCGACCCGACATAAACGGGCCTAGCGTCCTCCCCCAGGTGACCGGCTCCCCACCGCCGCCCGGGCCAGGGGCGGCAGTCGGCCACCACCGCCGAGAAGGTCCGGCGGCGTCCCGCCTCCCCTGTGCGGGCCGTCACCGGACGCGTCAGCCGCTCCCCCAGGCCGCCCGTCCGCTCCCCCGGCGGTCACCCGGTAGCCGTGCGGACGGACGAGGCGGTCGTAAGAAAGGACGTGCAGTCCCACGTGGCAGCGCACCGCAAGCCCCGACAGCGCTCGCTCGGCGGCCAGACGGCCCGTACGGCGTTCACGCTCGCCCTCGCGGGCGCGGCGACGGCGACGGCCTTCGACGGGACCGGACAGGCCGAGCCGAACCTGACTGCGGCCCAGGTCAAGGCCAAGGTGGCCAAGCTGTACCAGGAGGCGGAGGAAGCCACCGAGAAGTACAACGGCGCCCAGGAGAAGGCGACGGCGGCCGAGCAGCGGCTGAAAACCCTGCGCGACGAGGCGGCACGCAAGGAGGAGAAGCTCAACTCGGCGCGGGAGACGCTGGGTTCGATGGCGGCGGCGCAGTACCGCAGCAGCGGACTCGACCCCTCTGTGCAGTTGGCTCTCTCCGACGACCCCGACCAGTATCTCGACGGGGCCGCCTTCGCCGAACGGGCCGGCGACCGCCAGTCCGCCGCCGTCACCCGGGTCCGCAGACAGCTGCGCGAGATCGAGCAGTTGCGCGGCGCCGCGCACGTCGAACTGACCTCGCTCAAGACGCGTCAGGCCGAACTGAACGCGCACAAGAAAACGATCACCGGCAAACTGGACGCGGCCCGCCGCCTGCTGTCCCGGCTGACGGCGGCGGAACGCTCCCGGATCGGCGAGGCAGCCGGTGACGCCACCACGGGCGACCGCGCCTCACGCGCTTCGACGGACGGCCGCGCCGGCCTCCCGGCACCCGGCTCCGCCACCGCCGACGCCCCCAACTCCCGTGCGGCGGCCGCCGTTTCCTACGCCTACACCAAGCTCGGCAGCCCCTATGTGTGGGGCGCGACCGGGCCGAACGCCTTCGACTGCTCGGGGCTCGTCCTGGCCTCGTACCGCTCCGCCGGCGTCTCCCTGCCCCGCACCACCTACGCCCAGATCGGCGCCGGACAGCGCGTCTCCCGCTCCGAACTCCTCCCGGGCGACCTGGTGTTCTTCTACTCCGGCATCACCCACGTCGGCCTCTACATCGGCAACGGCCAGATGATCCACGCCCCGAACCCGTCGGCTCCGGTGCGCGTGGCACCGATCGACGAGATGCCGTTCGCCGGCGCGACCCGAGTCGTGTGAGGCCCCCGTTCACACCAGCCGCCGTGCCGTCGCCCACCGGGTCAGTTCGTGACGGTTGGACAGTTGGAGCTTGCGCAGCACCGCCGAGACATGCGACTCGACCGTCTTGACGGAGATGAAGAGCTGCTTGGCGATCTCCTTGTAGGCATAGCCCCGGGCGATGAGCCGCAGAACCTCGCGCTCGCGCTGGGTGAGACGGTCGAGGTCCTCGTCGACCGGAGGGGCGTCGGTCGAGGCGAAGGCGTCGAGGACGAACCCGGCGAGGCGCGGCGAGAACACCGCGTCGCCCTCCTGCACCCGGAAGATGGAGGCGACCAGGTCGGTGCCGGTGATCGTCTTGGTGACATAGCCCCGGGCGCCGCCCCGGATCACCCCGATCACGTCCTCCGCCGCGTCCGACACGGACAGCGCGAGGAACCGCACCGGCTGCTCGGCGTCGGCCATCAACGGGGCGCAGCGGCGCAGCACTTCGACCCCGCCGCCGCCCGGCAGGTGGACGTCGAGCAGGACGACCTCGGGCCGGGTCGCGGTGATGACCGTGACCGCCTGGTCGACGTCCGCCGCCTCCCCGACGACCTCGACGCCGGTCTGCTCGGTCTGGCCGATCTCGGCCTGCACACCCGTACGGAACATGCGGTGGTCGTCGACAAGGACCACGCGCACATGCCGCCCGCCCGCGCCGTCACCGGAAGCCTTCGCCGGCCCGGCCGGCTCGGCCGCTCCCGCCGCTCCCATCGTGCCGTTCGCGCCGTTCATGCCGTTGGTATCGGTCGTCTCGTTCGTGTCGGTCGTCTCGGTCGGATCGCTCATGACGTCTTCTCCGCCCTCTCCATCTCCAGCTCGACCTCCGTGCCGCCGCCCGGGACCGCCCGCAGCCGCGCCGTGCCGCCGTGGCGCTCCATGCGGCCGATGATCGATTCTCTAACGCCCATGCGGTCGGCGGGTATCGAGTCGAAGTCGAAGCCGGGCCCCCGGTCACGGACGGACACGAAGACCGTCCTGCCCTCGACTTCGGCGTAGACCTGCACGGCGCCGCCCTCGCCACCGTACTTGGCCGCGTTCACCATCGCTTCGCGCGCGGCCTGCATCTGTGCGCCGACCCGTTCGTCGAGCGGGCAGTCGCCGACGACCACGACCTCGATGGGGACGCCGTGCTTGTCCTCGACCTCGGCGGCGTTGCGCCGCACCGCGTCGGCGACCGTGGTCGGCTCGTCGGCCTCCTCCTTGCCGGTGCCCTCGGGTTTGTAGAGCCAGGTGCGCAGGTCGCGCTCCTGGGCGCGGGCGAGGCGGCGCACTTCCCCGGCGTTCTCCGCGTTGCGCTGGATCAGGGTCAGGGTGTGCAGCACCGAGTCGTGGACGTGGGCGGCGACCTCCGCGCGTTCCTGGGCGCGGATGCGCATCAGGCGCTCCTCGGAGAGATCCTGTGTCATGCGCACCAGGTAGGGACCGGCGAGGAGCGTGATGCCGACGATCACGGCGAGGGCCGCCTGCAGGACGGAGCCGAGGTGGGCGGCGGAGCCCTGCAGGACGAAGGTGCCGGAGACACCGGCGGTGACCAGCAGGACCCCGGCGCCCGCGCGCAGGAGCGTGAGCGTACGACGTCTGCGGCCGGCCTCGACCCAGCGGGCCCGGCGCGCGTTGTCCGCCTGGCGCCAGACGAGGGCGACGCCCGCGCCGACGAGGACGGCGGGCAGCAGATACGCCTTGGCGCCGTTGCCCAGATTCACGTTGCCCACGAAGACCATGGCGATGACGACCATGAGGAGCAGGGCGACGATCTGCCCCTTGTCCGGCTTGCGGGCGACGAGTCTGCGGCGGCCGTCGGGCGCCGTCTCGGTGGCGACGAACGACGGTGGCTTCTGGTCGCCGACACCGCCGATCCCGAGCGGCACGAAGAACCAGAAGGCCGCGTAGAGCAGGGCACCGAGGCCGTCCGCCATGAACAGGCCCGCGAAGACGAGCCGCACCCACACGACGGGCAACCCGAGATGCCCGGCGAGCCCCCGCGCCACGCCACCCAGCCAGCGTCCGTCGCTGCTGCGGTAGAGCTTGCGCGGCGGCCGCGGTTCGACGAGTGGCGCTGCTACGGCTTCCGGCATGCCAACGATGGTCACACGGGCTCCGATGCCGGGCATCAGGGTTCGTCCCCGAGACGCCCCTGATCTTCGGGGCCCTCGCAGGTCGAACACCTCCCCTGCCTCGGATCAGGGCCGATATCAGGGTCCGACCAGGGTCATTCCGACTGCCGCGAGGGCGGCTCGCCCGCCACCATGGAGTCATGACAGATCACCAGCACGCCGCGGACGCCGTGCCCGACGGGGGCACCGCGCCCGACGCGGCCGCCCCGTCCCCCGGCGCCCCGGGCGCCGCGGGTGAGAAGCCTCGCGCGCACGGGCGGGCGGGCGCGCACGGAGAACAGGGAGGCCACGCAGAAGAGGAACGCGGCCCGTCCGAGCAAGCGGACGACAGGACGGCGGCCGAGGCGGCCATCGAGGCCGCGACAACCGCCGGGGCAGGGAGCAGGGCAGAGAGCACGACAGGGGCAAGGACCAGAGCAGAGAACAGGGCAGAGGGCGGAACAGCGAACGAGGCGGCGGCCGGGGCTGCGGCCGATGCCGAAGCGCCCGATACCGAAGCAGGCGACACCGAAGCGGGCGGCCCGCCGCTCAGATTCCGGCGGGACCGTGAGCATAAAATGCTCGCCGGCGTGTGCTCGGGCCTCGGGCGGCAGTGCGACATGGACCCGGTGATCTTCCGGATCACGCTCGCCGTGCTCTCCGCGACCGGCGGCATCGGCCTCATCTTCTATGGCTTCGCCTGGCTCTTCGTCCCGTACGCCGACGACGGGCAGAACGAGGTGCGCAAGCTCCTGACCGGCCGGGTCGACGGCCAGGCCCTCACGGCAGTGCTGTTCGCCCTGGTCGGCTGCGGGGTGTTCCTGTCGATGCTGAACAACGGCAGCGTGCTGACCTTCGCCGTCGTCGTCTCCCTACTCCTCGCGGGCGCCGGTTACTGGTCTCGGCACCGGGACTCCTCCGACGCCGACCCGCTGGCCGCCCAGGCCGTGGCCGACGCCCCGCCGGAGGCCCAGGCGCCGCCGGTCCCCACCGCCCACCCCTCCTGGTGGCGCGACCCCATCGTCAAGGACGGCACGCACGACGGCGGCACGGGCTACCTGTGGGGCCCGTGGGCGTCCGGCAACCGGGACATCACGGCGACCATCAACGTCGACTTGATCGGCCACACGCGCCGCCCCGAGGACATACGCACCCCGCGCGAGCCGGACGCCGGACCGCGCGGCCCGCGCTGGGTCGGCGGCTGGATCTTCCTGCTCGCCGTGCTCGCGGGCGGCATCGTCACCCGGCTCGCCTGGGACGAGCACCCGCTCGGCACCAGCCTGCAGGCCGGCCTGGCGGCGGCGCTCATCGTGCTCGGCGTGGGCATCGCGGTCAGTTCGTTCCTCGGACGTACGGGCGCGGGGTCGGTGTTCCTGGCGATCGTCACGGCGGGCCTGCTGGCCGGCACGGCCGTCCTGCCGAAGGACATCGGCACGCACTGGACGGACACGACGTGGCGGCCCACGGCGGTGGCGGACGTACGGACGGCCTACGACCTGGGCACCGGCGAAGGCACCCTGGACCTGTCCCGGCTGGCCCTGGCCAAGGGGCAGACGGTGACCACCAACGCCGAGGTGGGGGCGGGCCGGCTGCGGGTGATCGTGCCGCCGGACGTGACCGTGAAGGTGAGGATCGACGTGGGGCTGGGAGATATCCAGCTACCGGGTGACGACAAGAAGGACGTGGATGTGGAGCCGGGCAAGCACAGGGAGGTGACGCTGTCGCCGCTCTCGGGCAAGGCGGACGCCGGAACCATCGACCTCGACCTCCAGGTCGGCGTCGGACAGGCGGAGGTGACCCGTGCTGCGTCATGAGTTCCGGCCCGGCAGGCTGGTCGCCGGCGCCTTCTTCACCCTCGCGGGCGTCATCTACGCAGGTGATGCGGGCGGCCTCTGGGAAACGCCGTGGTTCGTGGTGATCCCCGTCGTCATGGCCGGCCTCTGTCTGGCGGGCGCGACGGGCGTCGTGGCCCGGAGCATACGCAGACGAAGCGGCCCGTCCCGCCGCACCGCAACAACCGAGCCCGGCACCGACACGGCCCCCTGACCGCGGCTGACCACGCGGCCGCCAGGCCTCAGGGCACACACGGCCGCCCCGGTCCGCGTGCCGGAGAGGACGAGGACTCAGCGGGGAGGGGGGCCGGCCAGGCGAGGGGCGACCGGGCAAGGGCAGCAGGGCGACAGCCAACCAGGCGAGGGTCAGCCGAGACGACCGGGCGAGGACCGGCCAAACATAGGGTCAGCCGGGAGAGAACCGACCAGGCGAAGGCCAACCCGGGCAAGGGCCGACCGGGCCGGGCGCTAGCTCAGGCCTCCCACCCTCTGGCGTCGCCTGTTGCGCCAGACGGCGTCGAGGGAGAGGACCGGGGCGCCTGCGAGGACGAGGGGCAGCCAGGCCATGAGGTAGGCGAGGTCGTTGCCGTAGTAGTACGGGGACGCGGCCCAGCTCACCGTCAGCCACAGACTGAGCGAGATCAGCGCGCCGCCGAGCGCGGCGATGCGAGTGAGGAGGCCGAGCAGGGTGCCGATACCGACGGCGAGTTCGCCGAAGGCCATGGCGTAGCCGAAGCCGACGGGGCTCTTCAGAGCCATGTCGACCAGGGCCGGGATGGCCGAGGAGTCACGGACGGCACGCATGGTGTCGCCGATCGAGCCGGCGCCGCTGTCCTTCAGGAAGGCGCTGTCGGTGAGTTTGTCGAGGCCCGCGTAGATGAAGGTGACGCCGAGGAAGATGCGCAGGGGAACGAGGGCGTACCGGGTGGCGGTGTCCCGCCAGCCACGTCCGCCGCCGTCGAGGTAAGGGGGGTAGGTGTCCGTCCGCATGCTGTGAGTCATCGCCCGTAGCCGCCTCTCGCCCGCAGTGGTGGGACCCCTCAACAGACCATACGTACGAAATGGGGGGTGCGCTCAACTGCCGGCACGGGCTCTCCGTCCCACCAGTCGTTGGCACGGGTGTCCCGCCCTACCGGTTCACTCGGCCCAGCGCGTTGGCTCCACCAACCTTTCGCTCCACCGGCCTCTCGCCGCACCGCCCGTTCGCTCCACAGCCCATTCGCCCAACCGCCCGTTCGCCCCACCCTCCGGTTCACGCCACCCGCCCGTTCACTCCGTCACGTCGATCGCGTACCGGTTGGTCTCGACTCCCGCCGCTGTGACGACCTGTACCTCGACCCGCCCCGGTTCCACGTCCGCCGGGACGGGGACGGTGAGTACGGCGTCGGTGGGGTTGCTGAAGCCGCCCGAGACCGGGACGAGGGGGACGTGGACGTGGACCGGGCCGATGCGGACGACCATGCGGGAGAGGCGGTCGGCGCTCTGGGCACCGGGCGGGACGAAGCCGGCGCCGCGGATCTCGATGTCGTCGCCGGTACGGATCGGGGCGTCGAGGTCGCCGGCCTCGCGGGAGCGGACGACGGAGAGGATGACGGGGCGGCCGCCCTCGGCGTACTTGCCGGCGAGGTAGGTCGCGGCCGAGACCAGGACCACGACGGCCAGGCCCCAGGGCAGGTCGGGGAGCTGGTCGGGGCGGCGGGCCAGCCGGACCGCGGCGAAGGCGAGGGCGACGGCGCCGATCACGACGTACTGGATGTCGGCGAAGGTGCCGCGGCCGGCGTCGTCCGTCAGCAGGTCGGCGGCGCGCGGACGGTGGGCGCGGACCTTCTGCAGCCGCTGGGCGAGGACGCGCAGGCCGACCACCCGGCGCACCAGCACGGCGATGCCGCAGACCACGGCGAGGACGGTCACCACGCCGGCGCCGCGGGCGAGGTCGAGCCCGGCGATGAGCGCGTCGCGTTCGGCGTGGCCGGAGGCGGCGGCGAGCCGTCCGACCAGGACCAGCACGGCGTAGGCGACGAGCAGGACCCAGGCTGCGGCGACCGCGCGGGAGGTGGAGAGGCGGTTGTCCTCGCCGATCACCGGGGCGAGCGCCCCGCCGCGTGCCCGGTGGAACCAGGAGGCCGCGGTCAGCGCGCCGGCGACGACGAGCGCGGCGAGCAGTCCGGCGGTGCGGGCGGCGGTCCAGCCCGCGCCGATGGCGGTCAGGGACTGGACCAGCAGCAGTGCGACGACCGTCACCCACACGGTGACCGCCGTGCGGAGCCACAGGCGGGCCAGCCAGGCCCCGCCCTCGGCGCGCCCGCGGTCGGCGACGAGTTCCGCGGACTGGGTGAGCTCCTCGGAGACCCACTGCCGGGAGGCGGAGGCGGAGTGGGCGACGGCGGCCGGCAGGCCCTGTCCGGCGGCGAACTCGTCCCGTCTCAGCAGGAACTCGGCCACCGCGCGCCGGTGCCCCTCACGCGCCCCGTGCGGGCAGCCGCCGCAGGTGCAGCCGCCCTCGTGCGCGCCCGCCCCCGGGCCAGGGGCCACGCCCTGCCTCGCCTCCTGCACCGCCACGTCCGACGCCTGCCTTTCCCCACGACCCGATCGGATGGCGGCCCTGGAGAACCCGTTTTGGACCCCTGCCGACAGCCTGTGAACAACTCCCCTGTGATGACAGCGAATTGTGCCCTACGGCACACCCTGTCGTTTCCGGTAGGTCTGGTCAGGGCGGGTGAAGCGGGGCGGGCTGTGTTGACCCGGCTGCGAGAATTTGCTTTATGGCCGAGATCATCCAGCGTGACGGGACCTGGGCCTTCGACGGCACGACGGTCCGCATCACGCCGGGGCTGCACCGCTCCGTGCCGCTGTTCCGGCAGACGTACGGGGAGATCGCGGTGCCTCTGGAGGCGGTCGCCGGGATCGCCTACGAGCCCGAACGCAGGCGCGGCCGGCTGCGGATGCGGCTGCGCGAGGGGGCCGATCCGCTGCTGCAGGCGACCGGCGGGCGGCTGCCCGACCCTGCGGATCCTTACCGGCTCACGGTGGACGCGGACCGTGCCGGGGTCGCCGAGTACCTCGCCGAGGAGATCCGGCACGCGCTGCTGCTCGACCAGATCCCCCACGAGCCGACCGAGGCCTACCTCCTGCCGGGTCCGCCGGTGCCGGTGTCCGTGCGGTCCTCCGACGGCACCGTCTCCTTCGACGGCACCCAGGTGCGCGTCGACTGGGCGGACACCTCGGACCGGGTGAAGCGGGCGACCGGCCCGCGCGTGATCGGCATCGGTGACCTCGTGCGGGTCGAGTGGCTGCCCAACTCGGGTCACGAGGACGGCTTCCTGCGCTTCGTGACCCGCGAGACGGTGTTCTCGAAACTGCCGGCCGAGAAGGACCCGTACGCCCTGGACCTGTGGGGCAACGTGAGCCGCGACCTCCTGACGGCGCTGGTGGCGACCGCGGTCACCGCCCGCCTCCCGCACCCCTCCGCCCGCACGCACACCGAGCACGAGCACGAGCAGGAGCACGGGGACGCGGACAGGCACGCGGACGGGCACGCGGACGGGCACGCGGACGCGGGCGACCACCACGACGTACTGCTGCGCCGGCTGCGCGAGTTGGGTGAGCTGCACCGGGACGGCGTGCTGACGGACGAGGAGTTCGCCCGGACGAAAGCCGTCGTCCTCCGGGGCTTCTGAGCCCGCGAACCCCCTGTGTTCAGCTCAGCAGATCCGGCTCGCTGCGGCTGATGTCCTGCCAGAGGGGCTGGTAGTTGATCCATGCCACCAGGTCGCCGCCGAGTTGTTCCCGGGTCTCCACGGCCGCCCGGTGGTCGATCAGGACGGGCCGGCCCGCCGCCCGCGCGGTCAGTTGGACCTGGCTGGAGCGTTCCATCGACAGGAACCACCAGGCCGCCGCGTCGATCGAGTCGCCGACGGTCAGCAGCCCGTGGTTGCGCAGCACCAGCGCCTTGCGGGAGCCGAGCGCGGCCGCGATGCGCCGCCCTTCCTCCGCGTCGACGGCCACTCCGGTGTAGGCGTCGTAGAGGGCGTGGTCCTCGTAGAAGGCGCAGCTCTCCTGGGTGATGGGGTCGAGCAGTTCGCCGAGCGCGGCCAGGGCGCGGCCGTGGACCGAGTGGCAGTGGGCGACGGCGACGACGTCGGGGCGGGCCGCGTGGACCTGCGCGTGCACGGTGAAGGCGGCCTGGTTGACGTGGTAGCGGCCCTCGACGACCTGCCCGTCGGCGTTGGCCAGCACCAGGTCGCCGACGGTGACGTGCTTGAAGGGCATCCCGAACGGGTTGACCCAGAAGCAGTCGCTGAACTCGGGGTCGCGGGCGGTGATGTGCCCCGAGACGCCGTCCTCGAAGCCGAGCCGCCCGAAGATCCGCACCGCTCCCGCCAGCCGTTCCTTGCGGTGCCGGCGTTCGTCCTCCACCGAGTCGTGCGTCGGCGGCATCGCGAACTGCAGCCGGTCGGTGGGCAGCGGGGCAGGCGGTGTGGGCCGGTGCATCGGTCCTCCAGCACTGGGTTGCTTTACGACGCGGAAAGTTACCGTCGGTCAGCGCAAAAGGGCAGAGCCGTTATGTGAAGATGACGATTTCCGTCACCTCTGGACGGCGCGCCGGATCGCGCACGCACGAGCGCGGATACCTGCCAGAAGATGTCGGGTATCGGCGTCACACTCGCCGTATGACAGTCGACTGGGCGGCCTTCGTCGCCGCGGAGCCCGAGTTCGCACAGATCACCGAGGCCCGGTTCGGGGCCTTCACGCACCATGTCCTGGCGACCCTCCGCAAGGACGGCTCCCCGCGCACCACCGGCATCGAGGTCCGTTTCCTCGGCGGTGAGCTGTGGCTCGGCATGATGCCGGACTCGCTCAAGGCCCTCGACCTGCGCCGGGACCCCCGTTTCTGCCTCCAGGCCAACCCCGGCGAGGGCACCGGGATGGGCGGGGGCGACGTCCGGATCGCCGGCCGGGCCGTCGAGGTGGCGGACGGCGAGGCGAGGGCGGCGTACGTGAAAGAGGTGGAACCGCCGCAGCCGTTCCACCTCTTCCGCACCGAGCTGACGGAGGTCGTACGGACCTACGTCGAGGACGACACGTATCTGGTCGCCCAGGTCTGGCAGCCCGGAGTGCCGGTGCGGACTCTCAGACGGACGTGACCCTCACGACCTTCACGGACGCCGGCGGACTACTCCCACTCGATGGTGCCCGGCGGCTTGCTCGTCACGTCGACGACGACGCGGTTGACGTCCCGCACCTCGTTGGTGATCCGGGTGGAGATCTTCGCCAGGACGTCGTACGGGAGGCGCGACCAGTCGGCGGTCATCGCGTCCTCGGAGGAGACCGGGCGCAGCACGATCGGGTGGCCGTAGGTGCGGCCGTCGCCCTGGACGCCGACGCTGCGGACGTCCGCGAGGAGGACCACCGGGCACTGCCAGATCTCGCGGTCGAGACCGGCGGCCGTCAGCTCCTCGCGGGCGATGGCGTCGGCGTCGCGGAGGAGGTCGAGGCGGTCCTTGGTGACCTCTCCGACGATCCGGATGCCCAGGCCGGGGCCGGGGAACGGCTGACGCTGAACGATCTCTTCCGGGAGCCCGAGCTCCTGGCCGACCATCCGGACCTCGTCCTTGAACAGCTTGCGCAGCGGCTCGATGAGCTGGAACTCGAGGTCCTCTGGCAGGCCGCCCACGTTGTGGTGCGACTTGATGTTCGCGGTGCCGGTGCCGCCGCCGGACTCGACGACGTCCGGGTACAGCGTGCCCTGGACGAGGAACTCGACCGCCGGACCCTCGTCCGCGATGATCTCGGCCTGGGCCTGCTCGAAGACGCGGATGAACTCGCGGCCGATGATCTTCCGCTTCTGCTCGGGGTCGGAGACCCCGGCGAGCGCGGCGAGGAATCGCTCCTGCGCGTCGACGACCTTCAGCTGGACTCCGGTCGCGGCCACGAAGTCCTTCTCGACCTGCTCGGTCTCACCCTTGCGCATCAGACCGTGGTCGACGTAGACGCAGGTCAGCTGGGAGCCGATGGCCTTCTGGACGAGGGCTGCGGCGACCGCCGAGTCCACGCCGCCGGAGAGGCCGCAGATGGCGCGCTTGTCGCCGACCTGCTCGCGGATGGCCGCGACCTGCTCCTCGATGACGTTGCCCGTGGTCCAGGACGGGGCGAGGCCGGCGCCGCGGTAGAGGAAGTGCTCCAGCACCTGCTGGCCGTGCGTGGAGTGCATGACCTCGGGGTGGTACTGGACGCCGTACAGCCGCTTCTCGTCGTTCTCGAAGGCGGCGACCGGGACGACGTCCGTGGAGGCGCTGACGCTGAAGCCCTCGGGGGCGGCGGAGCAGGCGTCGCCGTGCGACATCCACACGGCCTGCTCGGCCGGGGTGCCCTCGAAGAGGGTCGAGGAGGAGCGGGAGACGTGCAGTTCGGTACGGCCGTACTCACGGGCGCCGGTGTTGTCGACGGTGCCGCCGAGGGTCTGTGCCATCAGCTGGAAGCCGTAGCACATGCCGAAGACGGGGACGCCGGCCTCGAAGAGGGCGCGGTCGACGGTCGGGGCGCCCTCCTCGTACACGGACGAGGGGCCGCCGGAGAGGATGATCGCCGCCGGGTTCTTGGCGAGCATCTCCTCGACCGGCGTGGTGCTCGGCACGATCTCGCTGTAGACCCGCGCCTCGCGGACTCGACGGGCGATGAGCTGGGCGTACTGCGCACCGAAGTCGACGACCAGGACGGTGTCGGGGGCGGCGGCAGCGGGAGTCGCTGATGACACGGGGTGCCTTCCGGCGGTTGGGCAGGGGGCTTGGGATACCGATTCTAACGGGGCCTGCGTGGGACACCTCCCGGCTCGGTCGGACAGAGAGGTGCCGTGGCATACTGGCTCCATGCTTTCGCCCACGACCTTCGTCTTTACCTATGGCTGCCGGCCCACCGGCTGCCATGGTCGTGCTGCTTGAGCAACTGACAAGCGACTTCCCAGGCGCCCCGGGCCGACAAGGCCCGGGGCGCCTGTCGTTTTCCCGGGTCCTGCCGCCGCTCCGAGGCATCCCGTACTCACCACAGGAGCCCCCATGACCACTACTGACCTGACCACGACCGACCTGACCGCCACCGCCGTGATCGCCGGCGCCCGTGAGCGCATCGACGCGCTCGACGACCGGATCATCGGTCTGATCCAGGAACGGGTGGCCGTCTCCGCCGTCGTCCAGCAGGCGCGGATCTCCTCCGGCGGGCGGCGCGTGAACCTCTCCCGCGAGATGGAGATCCTCGACCACTACCGCGAGGCCCTCGGCAAGCCGGGCACGGCCCTGGCGATGACGCTCCTCGAACTGTCCCGGGGCCGTATCTGAGTTCGGGCCGTCTCTCACCCGTACGGCGCGTGACCGCCGCACGGGCGGCCTCGTTGGTCCCCGTGTCCGCGCCAGCCAGGTGCGGGCCGGGAAGAAACCACGCGTGGCTCGATGGAGCGATGAGGCGTACGGATCGTGCCGTGCGTCGTGGGACCTCGCTCCGGACGGGTCGACCGGACTGCAGGGGACAGCAGCCCGGTCACCCGAGAGAACGGTCGGTCCCGGGGACGCCCGGGGCCGACCGGCGGAACATCGCAAAAATGCACAAGGGCTGGGTCAAACGGTTGCGGGGGCCGTGCTCATCCAGCACGATGCGTAGAAAGCTCCGGTTCGGCATCGCTTGGGCACTGCCGCACCGGTTCAGCTTCCACTTCTGCTTTGCCCAGCACTCGCCAAGCCAGCGGCGCAACCCCCCGGCGCCGCTCCCCGGCACCGGCGCTGCCCTGACGCCGGTGCTGACGATGACGAAGGGCCTCGCGGTTCCGTCCCGCGAGGCCCTTCGTCATGTCCGGGCACACCGAGCCCCGACCACCTCGACGCCGGCGACTGTGACGCGCACCACATAAAGATCCTGTGAGCTGAGGGCAACTGTTCACGGACCTCGCCTGTCACACCTACCGACACAAGGCCCATTCCCACACCCCCATGCGGAAGGCCTCCCCCCGAGTTCCACGAGGTCTGCATGAAGCTCCGTCGCACGATGGTCGCCGCTGCCGCTACGGCCGTCATCGCGTCAGTCGCGCCGCTCGCGCTGCTGTCCGCGCCCGCCGCCTTCGCGGAGGAGAGCGGTTCACCGTCGGCCAGCGCGTCCCCGTCGGACAGCGCCTCCGCCTCGCCGTCCGGCTCGGGCGACTCGAGCCCGTCCGCCTCCGGGTCCCAGTCCGACTCCGGGTCCGACTCCAAGTCCGACATCCCGTCGCCGTCGACCGGGTCGCAGAGCGGGAGCGCCTCCGGCTCCCCGTCCGGCAGCACGTCGCCGTCCGGGTCCCCGTCGCAGTCGTCCTCGGGGAGCCCGTCGGCCAGTGCGAGTGAGGACGCGTTCGACCCGTTCACGGACTGCAAGTCCTTCGACCTGGACGACAAGCTCACGGCCCAGATCAAGGGCCTGCCCGGCAAGATCGTCGCCGGTTCCGGCTGGCACGACTTCCAGTTCGTCGTCAAGAACGGCTCCGACCACGACCTGAAGAACGTGTACATCGACTCGTTCATGGAGTACGGCGACGAGACGGACGAGTGGCTGTCCGAGGGCCTCGCCGTCATCCAGGTCAAGGAAGACGGCAAGTGGACCGACGGCTTCCAGGACTCCTACGAGGACGAGCACGGCAAGACGGTCAACGTCACCGGTTCCTTCGTGGGTCTGCTCGACTCGCTGGCGAAGGGCGACTCCAGCACGCTCGACCTGCGGGTCAAGGTCAAGGCGTCCGCGCCGGCCGGCTCCTCGTTCGCGCTGAGCGAGGCCATCTACGCCGGCGAGGGCTCCGCCTGCTACGGCAACGGTGACTTCTACGACGTTCAGATCCTCGCCGCCGGCGGCGACGCGGGCGACGTCGACGACGCCAAGCCGAACGGCGACAAGCCCACCGACGGCGCCAAGCCCCAGGGCGGCGCCAAGCCGATCAGCGGCAGCCTCGCCTCGACCGGTTCCGACTCCGCGCTGCCGATGATCGGCCTGGTCGGCGGGGTCGCCGTGGTGGCCGGCGCCGGTGCGGTGTTCGCGGTCCGTCGCCGCAGGACCGGCGCGCACGCGTAACGCGCGACAAGACCAGCGAAGGGACCTGCGCTCGGAGGGGGGCGCAGGTCCCTTCGCTCATTGCCCGGCCGGTGATCCCTGCTGCCTGTCGCCTACTGCCTCGGCGGGACCGTCGGCATGCCCAGGAACGGCAGGCGCAGCGCGCCGAAGGCCTCCGCCGGGACCGCCGGGCTGACCGGCTCCACCGGCCTCAGCCGCTCGTACGCAGCTCCCTGCGCGGGGCGTGGGTCCGGCTCGCCCCTGTTCGGCCAGTACGACATCGCGCGCTCGGCCTGGGCGGTGATGGTGAGCGACGGGTTCACGCCCAGGTTCGCCGAGACCGCGGCGCCGTCGACGACCGAGATGCCGGGGTGGCCGTAGAGGCGGTGGTACGGGTCGATGACGCCCGTCTCGCGCGAGTCGCCGATCGGGCAGCCGCCGAGGAAGTGGGCGGTGAGCGGGGTGCCCATCAGCTCCCCCACGTTGGAACCGGCGAAGCCGTTGATGTCGGCGGCGATCGCGGAGGCGGCCTCCGAAGCGGCCCTGATCTGCTTGGGGTTGGGGGCGCCGTGCCCCTGACGTGCCGTCAGCAGGCCTTTGCCGACGCCGTCCGGCCTCAGGTAGGTCGTCAGCGAGTTGTCCAGGGACTGCATCACCAGGCCGATGATGGTCCGCTCCGACCAGCGGCGGTTGGACAGCGACCGCAGGACGAGTACGGGGTGGCGGGCCGCGCTCGCCAGCCAGCCGGCGACCCTCGACGAGCCCTCCGCGTACGGCACTTGGATGATCGACAGGCCGCCCATCGAGTTGGAGCCCCTGCCGTAGCGGACCGGCTCGATGTGGGTGTTCTCGTCCGGGTGGATGGACGATGTGATGGCGACCCCGCGCGTGAAGTCGACCTTCGGCGCGCCGGTCGCCTTGCGGTAGCGCCGGTCGGTGGTCTGGGAACCGACGAGAGCCTCGGAGTTGGTGCGGGTCAGCTCGCCCAACTTCTCGGAGAGGTACGGGAGTTGTCCGCCCGCCTTCATGCGGTGCAGGAGGGTCTGGGTGCCGTAGGTGCCGGCGGCGAGGACGACCCGGCGGGCCTTGAAGACCCGGCCCTTGTCGCCTTTGCCTTCACCCTTGCCCTTGCCCTTACGGCGGTTGTCGGTGGGGAGGGTGGTGACCGCGTAGCCGCCCTGGGAGTCGTCCGTGATCGACACGACCGTCGTCATGGGGTGCACGACCGCGCCCGCCTGCTCGGCGAGGTGGAGGTAGTTCTCGTTGAGGGTGTTCTTCGCGCCGTGACGGCAGCCGGTCATGCACTCGCCGCACTCGGTGCAGGCGTTGCGGGCGGGGCCGGCGCCGCCGAAGTAGGGGTCCGCGACCTGTTCGCCGGGGGCCGCCTTCGCCTCTCCCCCGGCGTCCTCGCCGTCGCCGAAGAACACGCCGACCGGTGCCATGTGGAAGGTGTCGCCGACGCCCATCCGCTCCGCGGCCGCCTTCAGGTGCACGTCGGAGGGGGTCGTCGTCGGGTTGAGCCGTACGCCGAGCATGCGGCGCGCCTGCTCGTAGTACGGCTTCAACTCCTCCTGCCAGTCCGTGATGTCACGCCACTGGGGGTCGTCGAAGAAGGGTTTCGGCGGTACGTAGAGGGTGTTGGCGTAGTTGAGGGAGCCGCCGCCCACGCCCGCGCCGGCCAGGACCATGACGTTGCCCAGCAGGTGGATGCGCTGGATGCCGTAGCAGCCGAGCCGGGGAGCCCACAGGTAGTTCCTGAGGTCCCAGGAGTTCTTCGGGAGGGAGTCTCTGGTGAAGCGGCGGCCCGCTTCCAGGACGCCTACGGTGTAGCCCTTCTCCGTCAGGCGCAGGGCGGTCACCGAGCCGCCGAAGCCTGAGCCGACGACGATGACGTCGTAGTCGTAGGCGTCCTGGGACACGGGGTCTCCTCGTTGGGAACGGGTGGCGTGCGGCGCCCCCTAGCGGAAGCGGAGCGCCTTCATCACCCTCAGGCTGCGGTTCATGAACTCCGCGTACTTCTCGTCGCTCATGCCCAGTGCCGGGGCCATCGGCAGCAGGCGCTGCTGGGCGACCGTCTGGGCCTCGGTGTACTTGAGGATGCCCTCGGAGCCGTGGCGGCGGCCGAGACCGGAGTCCTTCATGCCGCCCATCGGGGACTGGACGCTGCCGTAGGCCGGGGCGTAGCCCTCGTTGATGTTCACCGTGCCGGTGCGCAGCCGGGAGGCGAGGTCGTGGCCGCGGCGGGCGTCCTTCGTCCAGACCGACGAATTCAGGCCGTACGGCGTGGAGTTGGCCTGCTCTACCGCCTCGTCGTCGGTCTTGAAGCGGTAGATGGAGACGACCGGGCCGAAGGTCTCCTCGGCGCAGACGGACATGGGTTCGCCCACGCCGTCGAGGATGGTCGGCTCGAAGAAGTACGGGCCGATGTCCGGGCGGGCGACCCCGCCGGCGACGACCTTCGCGCCCTTCGCGACGGCCTCCTCCACATGCCGGGTCACCGTCTCCAGTTGGCGTTCGCCGACCAGGGAGCCCATGTCGGCGCCGTAGGCGAGGGAGGTGCCCAGCCGCATGGCCTTGGTGCGGGCGGCGAAGCGCTCGACGAAGGCGTCCGCGATCGACTCGTGGACGTACAACCGCTCGATGGAGACGCAGAGTTGGCCGGCGGAGGAGAAGCAGGCGCGGACGGCGCCCGCGGCGGCCTTCTCGATGTCGGCGTCGTCGAGCACCACCATGGCGTTCTTGCCGCCGAGTTCGAGCGAGACGCCGACGAGACGGGCGGCGGCGCCCTGGGCGACCTCGCGGCCGGTGCGGGTGGAGCCGGTGAAGGAGACGTAGTCGGCGTGCCGGACGACCTCCGGGCCGACGACGGGTCCCTCGCCCAGCACGACCTGGAAGACGTCGGCGGGCAGACCGGCCTCGACGAGCAGGTCACGCGCCCACAGGGCGGTCAGGCAGGTCTCGGTGTCAGGCTTCATGACGACGGCGTTGCCCGCGACGAACGCGGGGAGCGCGTCGCCGACCGACAGTTCCAGCGGGTAGTTCCAGGGGGCGATCTGGCCCACGACGCCGCGCGGTTGGCGCAGTTCGGTGACCTTCGTCAGGGTCGGCATGGCGCCGGCGTGCCGCTTGGGGCGGAGGTAGGCGGCGGCCCTGCGGCCGTAGTGGCGGGCGGCGACGGCGACCGCCTGCACCTCCTCGTGGGCGTGCAGGCGCGCCTTGCCGGTCTCCAACTGGATGAGGTCGAGCACCTCGGCCTGCCGGGCCAGCACCAGGTCGTGGAAGCGGAGCAGGACGGCGGCGCGCTCCCGCACGGGCGTCCGCGCCCAGACGGCCTGCGCCCGGCGGGCCGCCTCGTAGGCCTTCGCCACGTCCTCGGGCGTGGACTCGGGCAGGTCGGCCAGCTTCTCGCCGGTGAACGGCGTGTGGTTGGCCGTCCGGCCGGAACCGGTCACCCCCTTGGTGAGCTGGGCGACCAGCTCCGGGGTGACCACGTCGGCGGCGGTGCGCACGCCGGTGGGCGCCGGGGCGAGCGGGTTGGTGCCGGTCTGTGCCGCTGTCGTGGCCGGTGTCGTGTCCGGTGTGGTTTCCGGGGCCTGCGAGTCCGTCATGAGGCGCAGGGTATGACGTGGCGCAGACTTTGGGTACCCGCCGGTAATACGGTTTCACCGGCCGCACACACGGCACCGGCGTTCACTGGCTACGAACCTGCTGATCAGGACGTCGGGCTAGAGCTTGTCGAGGGCCAGGTCGGCGATCGCCGTGCGGGCCACCTCGCGGCCGCGTGCCGTGAAGTCGCCGGCGCCCGGGTAGGCGACGGTGAGCCGGTACATGTCGCCGACGGCGGACTTGTAGTAGAGGATCCGCAGCTCGCGCGGACGGGGGTCCTGGGAGTCGTCCGTCAGATCCGGGCGGCCTCGCGCGCGCCGAGGGTGCCCTCCTGGAGGGCGCTGCCCAGCGATCGGCCGTGGACCAGCTCCATCACGATCCACGGCTGTCCGTCGACGACGGCGACGTCGTGCACGTTGACGACCGCCGGATGGTCCGGCCGCGCCGCCGCCCGCGCCTCGCGCCGCATCCGCTCGAACGCGTTGGCCCGTTCACGTTCGGGAAGATGCTCGGGCACCCGGGGTTCCTTGACGGCGACCTCGCGGTCCGCCGTCTCGTCCTTGGCCCGCCACACCGTGCCCATCCCGCCGTGCCCGAGCTTGGCGAGCACCCGGTAACGTCCCGCGACGAGCCGCCCGACGCCGGGCTCGGGCGGCTGCGCCGACATGGCCGCCTGCGCGGGCGCGGCTGTCTGTGACGGCACGGCCGCCTGCGGGTTCGGCGGTTGCAGAACAAAACTCGTCGTCTCATCGGACTCGTGGCCGACGCCCCCGTTGTTGCTCATGGGTCCATCCATATCGCGCCAGGCGGGCCGGAATCCACCGGAGAAGTGGAACTACCGTGTCACGAACGTGTCGACGGCGACGTCGAAGTACTCCCGCGCCTCCCGCACCTTCCCGACCGGCGCCGACACCCACACGTCGTACAGCCGCCCGCCCTCTTCCCAGCACAGGTCGTACGTGTGCCGGGGACCCTCCGCCGCGCTGAAGCCGTTCCAGCTGAACTCCCAGCGGGCGGCGGGCAGTCCGCCCTGGGTGGTCTCGGTGACCCGGCCGTCGTGGTAACCGGGGTTGGTGTCCGCGCCCTTGGCCGCCGCCCGCTCCATCACGCCGAGCGGGCCGCCCGGTTGCGGGGCGGCGACCTTGATGCCGAGACGGAAGACCTCCCCCGGGGACATGTAGAAGACCCGCTCCCCCTGCGCCACCCGCGTGAACCCGTCCGGCACGGCGAGCGCGAACCCGGCGGGGTCGTCGGCCACGCGATAGCCGGAAGGCGCGGACGGCGGACGGGGCACCGCGGCGGACTGCACGGGGACGGCCGTGGAGCCTGCCGTGGAGGTGGGAGCGGGCGCGGAAGGGGAGGTGGGCGTGGGTGTGGGCGCAGGGCTCGTCGGCCCGCCCGTCGATCCACTGACCGAACCACTGCCTGAACCACTCACCGAACCGCTCCCCGAAGCCCCCGGCGCCGAACTCGCGGGCGTACGGCCGCCCCCGTCCCTCTCCCCGTTGTTCACCAGCAGCGCCGCGGCCGACACGCCCGCCCCCGCCATCGCGGCGACCAGCAGCGCGGCCACCAGCACGCCCCGCGTGGAGCGCTCCCGGGCGGGCGGGTCCAGCCGCGGCTGCGGCAGGTCTGCCTGGGTCGGTGTGTAGCCGGACGACACCGGTCGCGGCGTCCGCCCGGTCTCCAGGAAGGCGCGCAGCAGCCGCTCCGCCTCCGCCCCGCCCAGTCGCCGGTCCGGATCGCGCTCCAACAGCCCCTGCACGACGGGCAGAAGCGGTGCTGCCTGCGCGGGCGTACGGATCTCGGCGAAGACGACGGCGTGCAGGATGCCGCCCAACGAGTCGCGCCGGAACGGGGATTCGCCGCTGAGCGCCGTGCACAGCAGCGCGCCCAGCGACCACAGGTCGGACTCGGCGCCGGTCCGCGCCCCGGACATCCGCTCGGGCGCGGTGTACTCGGGCGAGCCGACGAACGAACCGGTCTCGGTGAGCGTGGTCGCGCCCGCGACCTGCGCGATGCCGAAGTCGGTGAGGACGACACGGTCGCCGTCGCCCTCCAGCAGGACGTTCGCGGGCTTGATGTCCCGGTGCAGTACCCCGGCCGCGTGCGCGGCGCGCAGGGCGCCCAGCAGGGCGACGCCGATCCGGGCCGCCTCGTCCGGCGGGAGCGGGCCGCGCGCGGCGATCCGGTCGGCGAGCGAGCCGCCGTCGATCAACTCCATGACGATGTACGGGCGTTCGCCGTCCTCGACGACGTCGTGGACGACGATGATGTGCGGGTGGCTGAGCTGGGCGACCGCGCGGGCCTCGCGCAGTGTCCGGTCACGGCGGCCGCGCGCCTCCTCGGCGGAGAGCGTGTCGTCCTGGATCAGCTCCTTGACGGCGACACGCCGTCCCAGCAGTTGGTCGGTGGCCCGCCACACGACCCCCATGCCGCCGCGCCCGAGCCTCGCCTCCAGCCGGTAACGGCCCGCGATGACCCGTACGTCGTTTCCGCCCCCCTCGGTCCCCATGAGCACATCATGCCCCACCGGACGGCGCGCTTCCGGGGCGCCGTCCGGCCAACTGCGAGTCCTCGACCGGCGGGACCAAGGCGGTACTGAGGCGGTGCTAAGAGGTCGGCTCGCGCCAGCTCTGCAGTACGGACTTGAACTGCTTGGCCGACGTGGCCCAGTCCTCGGCCGGCGAGGACATGTAGATCACGTACTCGCTGCCGTCGCGGGCGAAGTACGTCTCCTCGATCGCGCGGCGCGGCCCGGGGAACGGCGTGACCTTCGCCTGCGCGGTCCAGGTGTACTCCCACTCGGAGCCGGCCCGGTCGCGGTACACGTTCCGCTCCAGGGTCACCCGCTTGTAGGCGATCAGCCGCTTGACCTGCTGTTCCAGGTCGGTCTGGTGTGCGTACGGGTCGCTGAAGTCGGGGGACTTGTCGAGGGCGATGCGGACGAAGTGCCTGCCGCCGTCGGGCGTGTAGTCGATCTGCTTGAGGTCGCCGTCGTCCTGGTACACCTTCCGCTTCCAGCCGTCGGGGAGCGAGAGCCCGAAGCCCACCGGGTCGTCGACCGCCTTCCAGGAGTCGGGCACGGCGCCCTGCTCGACGGGGGTGCCCGGGCTCGACGAGGCGGACGCCGACGCCCCCGACCCGCCGGCCTCATGCCTGCCCTTGTCCCACTGCCACAACGCTGCCGCCGTGCCCCCGCCGACCAGCACGGCGACGACGACCACGAGCGCGAGTGTGCGCGTGCGCGGCCCATCCCGGCGCCGGCGCCGGGATGGCTGAGACGGCCGCGTGGACGCGCTCGGGCCGATGTGCGTCACCCCCGAGTCGGCCGGGTTCGTCATGGGGTGGCCAGGAACCGGCGTCGACACCTCCGGCTCCGGCTTCAGGGGAACGTACGCCGTACCGGACGCGGGCTGGGAAGTGGGCTGGGACATCGGCTGTGACGTGGGGTGCGAAGCGGGGTGCGACGTGGGGTGGTTGCCGCCCGTGGCCCGGTCGGACCCGGAGCCCCCGTACTGCGTCGGCACGTGCACCTGTGCCCCGCTCGGGTGCCGTCCGCCCGCCGCCTCGGCGAGGAGGTGCTCGGTCTCGGCGGTGTCGGGGCGGGTGGCCGGGTCCTTGCGCAGCAGGGCGGTGATGACGGGGCCGAGCGGTCCGGCGTGCTGCGGGTCGGTGGCCTCCTCCTCGACGACGGCCTGCAGCGTGGTCAGCGGCGAGGTGCGCCGGAACGGCGAGCGCCCCTCCACCGCCGTGTACAGCGTCGCGCCCAGCGCCCACAGGTCGGAGGACGGACCGGGGTCCTGGCCGCGCACCCGCTCGGGCGCCAGGTAGTCGACCGAGCCGACGACCTCCCCGGTCCGTGTGATGGTGCTGTCGCCCTCGATCTGCGCGATGCCGAAGTCGGTGAGGAGGACACGGCCGTCGTTCGAGATGAGCACGTTGCCGGGCTTGACGTCGCGGTGCAGCACGCCGGCGGAGTGCGCGGCGCGCAGCGCACGCAGCACCCACATGCCGATCCGGGCGGCCTCGGCGGGCTCGACGCGCCCGTCCTCCTTGACGGCGTCGGCCAGCGAACGGCCCTCGACCAGCTCCATCACGATCCACGGCCGGCCGTCGTGCTCGAGCACGTCGTGCACGGTGACCACGGCCGAGTGGTTGATCCGCGCCGCCGCGCGCGCCTCCGCCCTGGTCCGCGCCAGCAGGACGGCCCGGTCGCTGTCCGAGACGTAGAGCGCGGCCGTCAACTCCTTGATGGCGACGGCTCGGTGCAGCAACTCGTCGTGCGCACGCCACACCCGGCCCATGCCGCCGCTGCCGATGGATTCGGCGAGCCGGTAGCGGCCCGCGAGGAGCAGGCCCTGCATCTGATTCACGTTGCCCCGCAATGCTCTTGACATGGTCAGCGTAAGGACCGGGCCGCCTCCGTGGAACCAAGTGGGTACCACGAAGACCCCACTGTGACGGTTGTCGCTTCCGCGGCCACGCGGAAACGAACCGGGCCGGGTGCCGCTCAGCCGCTGTACTGGTAGGTGGCCGCTGCCTGCTCGTACAGCCGCGTGACCTCGTCCCGTTCGGCCTCGGGGCCTCTGACCTGCACGATGTGATATCGCCCGGAGATGAGGACCGCGAGGTTGCGCACATACAGCCCGCGCCCGCCGCCGTCGGTCCAGGTGAACTGGCCCTCGGCCATGGTCCGCGCGCCCACCGTCGTCGTACGCAGCCCGGAGGCCGTCGCCCAACTGGAATCGCGGTACGGCTGCAGCTCGCTCTCCTTCTCCCGCTGATAGACCATCGGGTCACTGCCGTTCGACGCCGCGCTGTCGCGTCCCGGTACGACGATCAGCTCGAAGTCCCCGTGTGCGTAGACGATCTGACCGCGCCCGTTCTTCGGCGTACGGTCCCAGCCGTTGGCCACGGCGACCTGGAAACCTGCCTCGTCCTTGCGGACGGTGAACCCGTCGGCGACGTTCGCGCCGGTGCCGCCGGTACCGGCCGCGCCGCCGGTCTGGGTCTGGGTGGCTTCCGCCCCCGAGGACGTGGAGGCGCCGGTGCCCGGCGACGTCTGGTCGGGCCGGGGTTCGCTGCTCGCGTCGGGCGCCTGGCCGGCCGGCGTCCCGGTGGCCCCGGTCCGCCGGGAGCCGTCCGCACCGTCCGCCCCCTGCTCGCCCGACTTGGGCATGAACAGCACGGCGTACGCGATCGCCGCGGCCAGCACGAGCAGTATCAGCAACAGCAGGGTGCGGCCCAGGCTGCGCGGCGAGCCCTCCGGCTCCGACCGGCCGCGCTTGTGCCGCCCGTGCGTCGCGGGCAGCCCGGCGCGCCGCCTGCGCACCAGCTCGCCTCTGCGGCGGACGATCGGCAGCCGACGCGGATCGGTGGGCGGCGCGGCGACGACGTACGTCCCCGCCTCGGGCTCCGGCGCGGACCGGACCAGCGAGCGCAGCCAGCCCCCCAGCTCCTCGAAGTCGAGCCGCTCGGTGGGGTCCTGACGCAGCAGCGACTCCACGACCGGCCTGAGCGGTCCGCACTCCTCGGCGAAGGCGGGCGGCTCGGCACACACCATCTGCACCAGCTCGGCCGTCGACTCCTCCGGATACGGCGCATGCCCCTGTACGGCCCTGAAGAGCAGCGCGCCGAGCGCCCACAGGTCGGTCGCGGGACCGATCGGCGCGGCCAACTGCCAGTTCTCGTGCACCGGTCCGGCCTGCTCGGGCGCCCACCGCTCGGTGACCGGCCCGACGACGGCCATCCGCGCCTGCCGAGCCCGCTCAGCGGCCAGCGCGGTGGCCGGCCCCCGCCGGGGCGCACTGCTCCCGGGCGCCTCGCCCACGACCTCGTCCCAACGGGCCCCGGCCGCACCGGGCACGGGGGCGCCCTGGACGCCGTAGGGGTCGGCTATCCGGCCGGGAGGACCGCCGTCCACGGCCTCGGCCTCGGGGGCGTGGTGCGCCGGGGTGCGGGCGCCGGGCAGGGCCGCGTGCCCGTTGTGCTGCGCCTCCTGGGCGTCCTGCACCCGGGCCGCCGCCCGCGCACCCGCCCGGTACGCGGCGATCGCCCCGGCCCGCGCGGCGCGAATATCATCGCCGGACTCCACCGGCGCCCTACGCGCCACCGCCCCTCCCCCACCGGACGCCTCCCCCGCCGACACCGGCAACCCCCCGGACCCCCTCGCCTCAATAGCGGCCCGCCGAGCAGCCTCAGCATCCACGACCCCACCGCCAACGCCCCCGCTAGCACGGGAGCCACTAGTTCCCGGGCCGACCCCGGCAGCCCCACCAATCCCACCCGCCCCGGCACCACCCCCACCAGAACCACCGGAACCACCGAACGCACCCGGCCGCCCAGAGCCAGCCCCAACAGAACCACCAAACCCAACGGCCCTACCAACACCACTGGCCCCGCCAGCGCCACCGAACGCACCGGCACCACCCACACCACCGTGCGCACCGGCGCTTCTTGACGCACCGACACCACCAGCCCCGGCCGGGCCACCAGCACCGCCCGGCTGAAGCGGCGCCGCAGAACCCCGAGGCCCACCACCCCCGCTGGCCCCACCACCCCCGCCGAAGGCACCCTCGGCCGGCGGTACCGGGTCGTAGCCGCACAGGGCCTCTTCCGCCGCGCCGACCGCGAGGCCGGTCAGCATGACGCGTCCGTCGTCGCAGACGAGGACCGTGCGCGCGGTGATGTTCCGGTGCACCCAGCCATGTGCGTGCAGTACCCGCAGTGCCATGAGCACGTCGGAGGCGACCTCGGCTGCCCGGTACGGCGTCAGCGGCTTCTCGGCGAGGAGTGCCGCGAGCGGCCGTGCGGCCACCAGTTCACTCACTATCCACAGCGAACCGCCCTCGGCGAACACGTCGAAGACCTGGTCCAGCCGCGGATGGTCGGGAATGCTCGCCGTGGCCTGCGCAGCCTCCATCGCCCGCCGCACGACGGGGTCGGCGGGCCGCCGGGTCCCAACCCCCGCACCAGCACCGGCGCCCACGCCCGCACTCGCGCCCACGCCCCGTGCCCCCGGTCGGCGGGCCCCGCGCTCCCGGGCCGTGAACCCGTCGGGCAGGCCCTCCGCGTCGAGCACCTCCGCCTCGACGACCTCCGGCAACGGCACCTGCCGGACCAGGACTTCCTGCCCGCTGTAGGTGTCGAAGGCCCGGGTCTCGGTGAGTTCGTACTCGTCGGACAGGGGCAACGGCAGGCGGTAGCGGTCGACGAGTACCCGACCCGCGAAGTCGTCCACGTTGCCTCCCCCGGCCGCCCGGTCGGTCAATTCCGTTCGTGTTGCGTGCCGTTACAGCCGTATCCGGCCGTGTTGCTGGATGCGTACGGTCCGCAAGCACTCACGATACGTGCCGGAGGCAACCCGCAAAGAGGGGATGCAAGATCTCACGCCCCCAACACGGCACCCGACGGCCGCTACTTCTTCGGAGTGAAGGTGTCCGCCAGCGTCGTCCAGGTGGTCGCCCGCAGGTCCGTGCCCCACGCGGCGGACTTCGCCGTGTACATCAGCGCATACGCGAGACTGTCGCTCACGACGAACCCGCGGTCGATGACGCGGTACCCCGTCCCGCTGCCCGTGTAGGTGAACTCCCAGTCGGCCGTGTTCCAGCCGCGGTAGCTCACCGCCTCTATTCGGATCTTCTTGTACTGAGAGAGCATCATGGCGCGCTCCTGGTTCTTCCAGTCGGCGACCGGGTCGCCCTTGGGCGTGGTCGTCCAGGCGACGAGCAGCTTCTGCCCGTCGGGACCGGCGAAACGGTCCCCCGCGGAGTCCGACGACTGGAACGTCCACCCGGTGGGCAGCCCGATCGAGTACCCCTGACCGCCCTTGTGCGTCGTCGTCGCCACCTTGCCGTCGCCGGTGGCGGTGCCACCGGACCCGGCGCCCCCCGCCGCGGCGGTGTTGCTCGGCGTCGTACCGGACGACGTGCCGGACTGCGCCGACGATCCGTCCGTACGGCTCCCGCTGCCCTCGTCCTCCTTGGTGTCGGCGCTCGCGCTCCCGCCGGCCACCGCCTTGGAAGCGCCGCCGCTCTTCGCGCCGTTCGCGGTGCTGTCGTCACCGCCGAGCGTGAGGGCCAGCACGGTACCGAGCACCGCGAGCACCACGACCACGGCGATGATCACCAGCGTCCGCTTCGGCACCACATCGGTCAACGGCGCCCTCGGCACGGGCCGCGGCGGCAGATCCGGCGGCGTCATCACAGGCCACCCCGAACTCCGCCCACCCCCCTCGCCACTCCCCCGAGCCCCGGAATCGACCCCAGCACCGGAATCGACCCCAGCACCGGCACCGGCACCGGAGCCGGAGCCGGAGCCGGAGCCGGAGCCGGAACGTGCCGCAGGAACAGACGCGGATGCGGACGCAGACGCAGAGGCGGCCGACGATGCCGCCGCCGACACCGCTCCCGCCCCAGAAGCCGGCCTGGACACGGACGCCGACGCCGACGCCGACGTGGCCTTGGCCACCGACACGGTCGGCGCAACGGCGGACGGAGCAGCGCCGGCAGACGGTGCGGCGGCGGAACCCGTCCCCCCGGCCCCGGTCCCCCGTGCCGCCCCACCCCTGTGCGCCTCGCTCTGCGCCTCACCCGCACTCACGGAACCGGACGCACCAGACGTACCGGGCGCACCAGACGTACCCGTACCCGCCCCGTTCGCCGACTTGGCGCGGGACGCGGCCGCCGAGGTCGCCGCCCCCGCCGCGACGGCGGCCTTCCGCACGGAACGGAACGCCCCGCGCAGCTTCTCGCCCGCCTCCGCGCCCGCCGAACTCCCCTTGCCTCCGGGGGCGTCCGGCTGCGCGGGCAGCGGCACGACCTTCGTCGCGTCCGCCGGCTCGTCGTACCGCGGGTCGGGTGCGTGGAGCACCGCGTTGAGCATCGACCGCGCACCGGCGTCGTCGAGCCGCCGCGCGGGATCCTTGGTGAGCAGACCGTAGATGACGTCCGTCAGCGGACCCGCGTTCTTCGGCTCCTCCAACTGTTCCGTCATCACCGCGGTGAGCGTCGCGATCGCGGAGCCCTTGTCGTACGGGGGCGCACCCTCGACCGAGGCGTACAGCAGACCGCCGAGCGACCACAGGTCGGCCGCCGGTCCGGGCTTGTGGCCGCGGGCCCGCTCCGGGGAGATGTAGGAGGGCGCGCCGACGAGCATGCCGGTGGAGGTGATCGACGGGTCGCCCTCGACCTGGGCGATGCCGAAGTCGGTGAGCACGACCCGGCCGTCCTCGGCGATCAGCACGTTCGACGGCTTCACGTCACGGTGCAGGATGCCCTCGCGGTGCGCGGACCGCAGCACGTCGAGGATCGCGAGCCCGACCTCGGCCGCACGCTTCGGCTCCAGCACGCCGTCCTCACGGATGACCTCGGCGAGCGACTTGCCCTCGACGAGCTCCATCACGATCCACGGCCGGTCGTCCTCCTCGACCACGTCGAAGACCGTCACCGCGCTGTTGTTGCGGATCCGCGCGATGGCCTTGGCCTCGCGCAACGTCCGCGTGATCAGCCGCCGCTTCTCGTCCTCGTCGATGTTCCCCGGGAACCGCAGCTCCTTGACGGCGACCGTGCGCCCGAGGGTCTCGTCCTCAGCCCGCCACACCGTCCCCATGCCGCCGCGGCCGAGTACGTCTCCCAGCCGGTACCGCCCGGCGAGGAGACGTGCGCTCTTGTCCTGACGGGATGACCCCGCCCGCTCCGCCTCCGACATGCGTCCCCTCATGCAACCCGCCCTGACAGAGCCTTCATTGTCCCTCACCCGACAAGTGCCCGACGCCCAGGGTGCCCCTCACCGCCTCCCGACCGCACCCAGGAGCGGAGCATTCCGGCCAGAAGGTGCGGCACGCTCCCGGCCAGCGAGCACGGGCGACCTCCGATCGAGAGACGGGGACCGGGCGAAGTGGGCCTGACCGAGCCCTGGATGATGGGCGCGCACGACCGTGAAAGGGCAAGCGAAGGAGCATCCGTGACGCCGCTGCTTCGGAGCCTCCTGGCCGTCCCCGTGGCCCTGCTGCTCCTCGGCCTGCTCACGACCGGTTCGCAGGCCGGCCCCGGATCGCCCACGGACTCCCTCCTCCCGCTGCTCCTCACCCGGGGCAGGGCGCCCGCCGCCGCCCTGCTGGCCCGTGAGAAGAGCGGCACCCGCTACGCCGAGGCGGGCCCAGGCATCTCCCCGTCCGACCACTTCCGGGCCGGCAGCGTCACGAAGACCTTCCTCGCGACCGTCGGGCTCCAACTGGCCGCGGAACACCGGCTGTCGCTGTCCGACACCGTGGAGACGCAGCTGCCGGGACTGGTGCGCGGGGCGGGCAACGACGGGCGCGCGCTGACCCTTCGTTCCCTGCTCACCCACACCAGCGGACTGTAACGACTTCACCCGGGACACCGGGGGCGTCGTGCCGCTGCCTCCGCTTCAAGCCGTCCGTATCGCACTCACCCACCCTCCGGCCGACCGCGGCCGCTTCGCCTACTCCAACACCAACTACGTCCTGCTCGGCCTGGTCGTCGAGCAGGTCACCGGCCGCTCGTGCGCCACGGAGGCCGAGCGGCGGATCATCGCTCCCCTGCGTCTGACGGGCACCTCCTTCCCCGGCTCCCGCACCTCTCTGCCCTCCCCGCACGGCCGCGCCTACGGCACATACGGGACCGACGTCACCGAACTCGACCCGCGGGTGGCCGGGGCCGCGGGCGAGCTGGTGACCACGCTCGCTCACCTGGACCGCTTCTACGCGGCGCTGCTCGGCGGCGAACTGCTGCCCCCGCGCCGGCTGCGCGAGATGCTCGACACCCGTACCGCACACGGCTCGTACGGCATGGGCCTGTTCCCCTTGAAGCTCCCGTGCGGCGTCACGGTGTGGGGACACAACGGCCGGATCTCCGGCAGCTACGTGCGCACCGCGGCCACCGTCGACGGTCGGCGTGTCCTCACCTTCCGGGTGAACACGACGGCGATCGCAGATCCCGGCCTCGAACCGGCCTTGCTCGCCGCCGAGTTCTGCCCTCGCAATCCGTAGAACGAGCCGGTTCCGAACAGAGATCCCGGTTCGCGACACTCGTTCGAGTGAATCGGTCCCGCGAAAGCCGGAGCGGGTCGGTCGGAGCGGCCCGGGCGATCGGGGCGGCCGGGACGGCCGAGTCGGGTCAGGCCGGACCAGGCCCGGCCAGCCGAGGCCAGACAGGCCAGACGACACCAGCCCTGCGGCACCAGACGGCCGCGCGAGACCAGGCCGGGTCAGGTCAGGCCCGGTCAGAGCGGCACGATGTCCGGTGCCCCCAGGCGGGCCGCGTCCGCCGTCAGGTCGTCGGGCTGGCGTTGAGACTCGCGCTCGGCCTCCACCCGCTTCTCGTAGTGCCGGACCTCGCGCTCGATGTGGTCGTTGTCCCAGCCGAGGACCGGTGCCATCAGTTCGGCGGCCTCGCGGGCGCTGCGAGTGCCGCGGTCGAAGGTCTCGATGGAGATGCGCGTGCGGCGCGTCAGCACGTCGTCCAGGTGCCGTGCTCCCTCGTGGGAGGCGGCGTAGACGATCTCGGCGCGCAGATAGTCGTCGGCGTGCTGGAGCGGCTCGCCGAGCGACGGGTCCGCCGCGATGAGGTCCAGCACCTCCTCCGCCATCGCCCCGAAACGGTTCAGCAGATGCTCCACCCGCACCACGTGCAGGCCCGTCCGCGCGGCGATCCGCGCCCGCGCGTTCCACAGCGCCCGGTAGCCCTCCGCGCCCAGCAGCGGCACGTCCTCCGTGACGCAGTCGGCGACCCGCTGGTCGAGCCCGCGCACCGCCTCGTCGGTCGCGTCCTTCGCCATCACCCGGTACGTCGTGTACTTGCCGCCTGCCACGACCACCAGCCCCGGCACCGGATGCGCGACGGTGTGCTCCCGCGACAGCTTGCTGGTGGCGTCGGACTCGCCGGCCAGCAGCGGCCGTAGCCCCGCGTACACGCCCTCGACGTCGTCCCTGGTCAGCGGCACCGCGAGCACCGAGTTCACATGCTCGAGGAGATAGTCGATGTCGGCGCTGGACGCGGCCGGGTGGGCCTTGTCGAGGTCCCAGTCGGTGTCGGTCGTACCGATGATCCAGTGCCGGCCCCAGGGGATGACGAACAGCACGGACTTCTCGGTGCGCAGGATCAGCCCGGTCGAGGAGCTGATCCGGTCCCTCGGGACGACGAGGTGGATGCCCTTGGAGGCGCGGACGTGGAACTGGCCGCGCTCCCCCACCATGGCCTGCGTGTCGTCGGTCCACACGCCCGTGGCGTTGACGATCTGCCGGGCGCGGATCTCGTACTCCCCGCCCGCCTCGACGTCCTGCACGCGCGCGCCCACGACCCGCTCGCCCTCGCGCAGAAAACCCGTCACCCGCGCGCGGTTGGCCGCCTGCGCCCCGTAGGACGCCGCCGTGCGCACGAGGGTGGCGACGAAGCGGGCGTCGTCCATCTGGGCGTCGTAGTACTGCAACGCGCCGACCAGCGCGTCCTTCTTCAAGGCGGGGGCGACGCGCAGCGCGTGACGGCGGGTCAGGTGGCGGTGTGTCGGCAGGCCCCGGCCGTGCCCGCGGGCCATGGACATCGCGTCGTAGAGCGCGACGCCCGAACCGGCGTACAGCCGCTCCCAGCCCTTGTGCTGGAGCGGATACAGGAAGGGCACCGGCTTCACGAGATGCGGAGCGAGCCGCTCCAGCAGCAGCCCGCGTTCCTTCAGCGCCTCCCGTACGAGGGTGAAGTCGAGCATCTCCAGGTAGCGCAGCCCGCCATGGATCAGCTTGCTGGACCTGCTCGACGTGCCCGACGCCCAGTCGCGCGCCTCGACCAGACCCGTGGACAGGCCGCGCGTCACGGCGTCCAGGGCGGTGCCCGCACCGACCACACCCGCTCCCACCACCAGCACGTCCAGTTCGCGCTCGGCCATGGCCGCCAGTGACTCGGCTCGTTGCGCCGGCCCCAGTGTCGCTGTCCTCACCGCTGCCTCCCGCTGTCGGTCGCGCCGGGCCGCACCCGTCAGGGCGAGGCCCGGTCCGTAACCCCCATGCCCAGATTCTGACCGTGTTGCCCGACTTCAGCCACCACTCACCCCCAGCCTGTGGACAACTCTCACGGAACCGGAGCGGGCCTCGCGGAAAACGGGCCGGTCAGCACCTCAGACCAACACGGCAGATCGACCCGACAGATCGACCCGGCCGATCAACACGACAGATAAATCCCGCATAACGGTCATATTTACTCCTAGTCTGACATTGCGCTCGCCCATCCTGTCCACAGGGCTTGCGCACCTGTCCCACCTCGGTTATTGGGAAGGACGGCATACGCCATGCCCGCAGATCTCGCCGTCATCGGACTCGGCCCGCTCGGCCTGCCCCTGGCCCAGGCCGCGGTGGCCGCCGGCATCCCCACCCTCGGCTACCGCACCGGCCCCGAGGCCGGCTCCCTCAGCCCCGCCGAACTGCGCCGGATGCTCTCGGGGGGCTTCCGGCCCGCCACCAACCCCGCCGAACTGGGCCGCGTGCGCACCGCCGTCATCTGCGCCCCGACCCCGCGCGACGCGGACGGCGGACTCGACCTGAGCCAGGTGGAGGCGGCCGCCCGCACCCTCGCCGGACACCTGCGCCCGCACACCACCGTCATCCTGGAGTCACCCGTGCACCCCGGGACGACGGAGGAATTCCTGCGGCCACTGCTGGAGGAGACGTCCGGCCTCCGCGCGGGACGCGATTTCCACCTCGCCTACTCCCCCAGCCGGGTCGACCCGGGCAGCCGCGCCTTCACCCCGGCCAACACCCCGAAGGTCATCGGCGGACTCACCCCCGCCTGCACCGAGTCCGCGGCGGCGTTCTACAGCCGGCTCACCGACAAGGTGGTACGCGCGCGTGGCCTGCGGGAAGCCGAGACCGTGCAACTCCTGGAGACCAACTTCCGGCACGTCAACATCGCCCTCGTCAACGAAATGGCCGTCCTCTGCCACGACTTGGGCGTCGACCTGTGGGACGTCGTCCGCTGCGCGGAGACCAAGCCGTTCGGCTTCGAGGCCTTCCGGCCCGGCCCGGGCGTCGGGGGCCACTCCGTCCCCCTGGACCGCACAGGTCACCCCGGCAGCCCCCTGCGCATGGTCGAACTCGCCCAGCAGGTCAACAGCCGCATGCCCCGCTACGTCGTCCAGCGCGCCGCCGCGCTCCTGAACGAGCACGGCAAGTCGGCGCGGGGCGCGCGCGTGCTGCTGCTCGGCGTCACCTACAAGCCCGACCTCGCCGACCAGCAGGGCACCCCCGCGCGCGAGATCGCGATCCGCCTGATGGAACTCGGCGCGGCCGTCAGCTACCACGACCCCCACATCCCGTCCTGGAGCGTCCTCGACCGCCCGGTCCCCCGCGCCGACTCCTTCTACGAGGCCGCCGCCGACGCCGACCTGACGATCCTCCTCCAGCAGCACCGGACGTACGACCTCCAGGGCCTGTCGGTGAAGGCTCAACTGCTGCTCGACACGCGCGGGGCCACTCCTACGGGAGCGGCGCACCGGTTGTGAACCGGGGCGCACACGACCGCCCCGGCCCGCCCGCCGGGCAAGCGAAAGGGGCCGGTCGCCTCACCCGAGTGAGATGACCGGCCCCTCTCGACCGTCTGCGGGACTACCGTCGGTGCACCGAGTCCGCCACCGTGACCTCGACGCGCTGGAACTCCTTCAGCTCGCTGTAGCCGGTGGTGGCCATGGCGCGGCGCAGGGCGCCGAAGAGGTTCATCGAGCCGTCGGGGGTGTGCGAGGGGCCGGTCAGGACCTCCTCGATGGTGCCGACCGTGCCGAGGTCGACCTTCTTGCCGCGCGGCAGCTCCTCGTTGACGGCCTCCATGCCCCAGTGGTGGCCACGGCCCGGCGCGTCGGTCGCGCGCGCGAGCGGGGAGCCCATCATCACCGAGTCGGCGCCGCAGGCGATCGCCTTGGCCAGGTCGCCGGACCAGCCGACGCCGCCGTCCGCGATCACGTGCACGTACCGGCCGCCTGACTCGTCCATGTAGTCGCGGCGGGCCGCCGCCACGTCCGCGACCGCCGTCGCCATCGGGACCTGGATGCCCAGCACGTTGCGCGTGGTGTGCGCCGCGCCGCCGCCGAAGCCGACCAGGACGCCCGCGGCGCCCGTGCGCATCAGGTGCAGGGCCGCCGTGTAGGTGGCGCAGCCGCCGACGATCACCGGGACGTCGAGCTCGTAGATGAACTGCTTCAGGTTCAGCGGCTCGTGCGACCCCGAGACGTGCTCCGCCGACACCGTCGTACCGCGGATGACGAAGATGTCCACGCCCGCGTCGACGACGGCCTTGGAGAACTGGGCCGTGCGCTGCGGGGAGAGCGCGGCGGCGGTGACCACGCCCGAGTCGCGCACCTCCTTGATGCGCTGCCCGATCAGCTCCTCCTTGATGGGGGCCGCGTAGATCTCCTGGAGGCGGCGGGTCGCGGTGTCCGCGTCCAGCTCGACGATCTCGTCGAGCAGCGGCTGCGGGTCCTCGTGCCGCGTCCACAGGCCCTCGAGGTTGAGGACGCCGAGGCCGCCGAGCTCGCCGATACGGATCGCGGTGGCCGGGGAGACGACCGAGTCCATGGGGGCGGCCAGGAAGGGCAGCTCGAACCGGTAGGCGTCGATCTGCCAGGCGATCGAGACCTCCTTCGGGTCCCGCGTACGGCGGCTGGGGACGACGGCGATGTCGTCGAAGGCGTACGCCCGGCGGCCGCGCTTGCCGCGCCCGATCTCGATCTCAGTCACGTGTGTGGCCTTTCCCTGATGCGTTCAGCGTCTTCCAGTATCGCCGACGGGTACGACAAGGGGGCCACGGAGTGTCTCCGGGCCCCCTTGCCGACCGTGTGTCGAACGCTTCACGCGCGCGTGGACGTCACTTACTGCTGTAGTTCGGCGCCTCGACCGTCATCTGGATGTCGTGCGGGTGGCTCTCCTTGAGGCCCGCGGAGGTGATCCGGACGAAGCGGCCCTTGGACTCCATCTCCTCGATGGTGGCGGCGCCCACGTAGCCCATGGTCTGGCGCAGACCGCCGACGAGCTGGTGCAGCACGTTGCCGAGCGGGCCGCGGTAGGGCACCTGGCCCTCGATGCCCTCGGGTACGAGCTTGTCGTCGGCGGCGACCTCGGCCTGGAAGTAGCGGTCCTTGGAGTACGACTTGCCCTGGCCGCGGGACTGCATGGCGCCCAGCGAGCCCATGCCGCGGTACGACTTGAACTGCTTGCCGTTGATGAACTGCAGCTCGCCCGGCGACTCCTCGCAGCCCGCGAGCAGCGAGCCCAGCATCACCGCGTCGGCGCCGGCGGCGAGCGCCTTGCCGATGTCGCCGGAGTACTGCAGGCCGCCGTCGCCGATCAGCGGGACGCCGGCCGCGCGGGCGGCGAGGGACGCCTCGTAGATGGCGGTGACCTGCGGGACGCCGATGCCGGCGACCACGCGGGTGGTGCAGATCGAGCCGGGGCCGACACCGACCTTGATGCCGTCGACACCGGCGTCGATCAGGGCCTGGGCGCCGTCGCGGGTGGCGACGTTGCCGCCGATCACGTCGACGCGGACGCTCGACTTGATCTTCGACATCCAGCTGAGGGCGTTGCTGTTGTGGCCGTGCGAGGTGTCGACGACCAGGAAGTCCACGCCGGCCTCGGCGAGGGCCTGGGCGCGCTCCAGCGCCTCGGGGCTGGCGCCCACGGCCGCGCCGACGAGGAGGCGGCCCTCGCCGTCCTTGGCGGCCCGCGGGTACTGCTCGGCCTTGACGAAGTCCTTGACGGTGATGAGGCCCTTGAGGACGCCCGCCTTGTCGACCAGGGGAAGCTTCTCGATCTTGTGGCGGCGCAGCAGCTCCATGGCGTCCGTGCCGGAGATGCCGACGTGCCCGGTGACCAGCGGCATCGGCGTCATGACCTCGCGCACCTGACGGCTGCGGTCGGACTCGAAGGCCATGTCACGGTTGGTGACGATGCCGAGCAGCTTGCCGGCCGGGTCCGTGACCGGGACGCCGCTGATGCGGAACTTGGCGCACAGGGCGTCGGCCTCGGTGAGCGTCGCGTCCGGGTGCACCGTGATCGGGTCGGTGACCATGCCGGACTCGGAGCGCTTCACGAGGTCGACCTGGTTGACCTGGTCCTCGATGGAGAGGTTGCGGTGCAGCACGCCGACGCCGCCCTGACGGGCCATCGCGATCGCCATACGGGACTCGGTGACCTTGTCCATCGCCGCCGACAGCAGCGGGATGTTGACGCGGACGTTGCGAGAGATGCGGGACGAGGTGTCGACCGCGTTGGGGAGCACCTCGGATGCGCCCGGCAGCAGCAGCACGTCGTCGTAGGTGAGCCCGAGGGTCGCGAATTTTCCGGGCACTCCGTCGACGTTGGCAGTCATGACACCTTCCCCAAATGGCCTTGATCGGTGCGGATGTCCATGCTAACGGGAAGCGCACCTCCCGAATTCCACGGTCGCGTGTGACTGCGGGCTTCGTAGGTTCGTACGGAATCGGAGAGCGGCCTGTTCACCGAAGGCGCTGTTGCCGGGACTGGTCCGGCCTCCTACTGCTCGGCGAGTGCCCGCAGCCTGCTCAGCGCCCGGTGCTGGGCCACGCGGACCGCGCCGGGTGACATTCCCAACATCTGGCCGGTCTCCTCGGCGGTGAGGCCCACCGCGATGCGCAGCAGGAGCAGTTCCCGCTGGTTCTCGGGGAGGTTGGCCAGGAGTTTCTTGGCCCACTCGGCGTCGCTGCTGAGGAGGGCGCGCTCCTCGGGTCCGAGGGAGTCGTCGGGCCGCTCCGGCATCTCGTCCGACGGCACGGCCGTCGAGCCGGGGTGGCGCATGGCGGCGCGCTGCAGGTCGGCGACCTTGTGGGCGGCGATGGCGAAGACGAAGGCCTCGAAGGGCCTGCCGGTGTCCCGGTAGCGGGGCAGGGCCAGCAGGACCGCTACGCAGACCTCCTGGGCGAGATCCTCCACGAAGTGGCGCGCGTCGCCGGGCAGCCGGGACAGCCGGGTGCGGCAGTAGCGCAGCGCCAGCGGGTGGACGTGGGCCAGCAGGTCGTGGGTGGCCTGCTCGTCGCCGTCCACGGCGCGATGGACGAGTGCCCCGATCGTCCCCACGGCAGTGACCGCCTCGTCATCGCGCATCGGTCCATGGTGCACTGCGGCCGGAGTGGCCGCGGCACCGTGCCCGTCGTTGTGCACCGAAGCGTTATGAGCAGGTGCGCCGGCACTCATCCCCTGCGCCCTCCCCTTCCGCTCGACCGACTCGTCCCCGAGGAACTCCACACCTCAAGGATGCGGCATCCGCGGCGAAACGAGCAGCGGGCACCCGGCGAGGCAGGATGCCGCTCCCGCTCGCCGTGCGGCGGGAGGGGGGCTCGCCCGGCCTCCGGACCGCGTCTGAGCAGGGAGGTTCACCCATGACCCCGCTCCCTCACTGAATGACCGATGTCACCCTGAACCGGTCCGATCCGACCGGTCCGATCCGCCGGACGGCCCAGGACCTGTCCGGCTTCGGACCGGTCCTGGCCGCGGGCCGGGCGGGCGGGAACGGTCCCTAACGGACCAGTCCCCACCGGAAGCCGAGCGCCACGGCGTGCGCGCGGTCCGAGGCGCCGAGCTTCTTGAACAGCCGTCGGGCGTGCGTCTTGACGGTGTCCTCGGAGAGGAACAGCTCACGGCCGATCTCCGCGTTGGAGCGGCCGTGGCTCATGCCCTCGAGCACCTGGATCTCACGCGCGGTGAGCGTGGGCGCCGCGCCCATCTCGGCCGAGCGCAGCCGGCGCGGGGCGAGCCGCCAGGTCGGGTCGGCGAGGGCCTGGGTGACGGTCGCGCGCAGCTCCGCACGCGAGGCGTCCTTGTGCAGGTAGCCGCGGGCGCCGGCGGCGACCGCGAGGGCGACGCCGTCGAGGTCCTCGGCGACGGTCAGCATGATGATGCGTGCCCCGGGGTCGGCGGACAGCAGCCGCCGTACGGTCTCGACGCCGCCCAGTCCGGGCATGCGTACGTCCATCAGAATCAGGTCCGAGCGGTCGGCACCCCAGCGGCGGAGGACTTCCTCGCCGTTGGCCGCCGTCGTCACGCGCTCGACACCGGGCACGGTCGCGACCGCGCGGCGGAGCGCCTCTCGGGCAAGCGGGGAGTCGTCGCAGACGAGGACGGAAGTCATGGCCGCCCTCCGCAGCTGATGCGCGTCACCTTGTGCCTCCAGGCTGTTACGAATCGTCACCTGTGCGGTCGACCTCTCGGACGCCTGCCCGAGCGTTTGTGTTTCCAACCGCCACCGCACTCTCAACGACGGTCACTCGAAAGAGTTACGGGGCTGCATGCATTCTTCGGCACTCTACGTGAGGGCGCGGACACAGAGGAGTCAGCCACACGGACCCTCAAGCTTTCATCACAACCCGTGCCCCATTCGGCCCTATTTCTTCCCTTTTGCTGGTGTCTGAGGCTAGATTCGCAATGAGTCATATTTTCATCTCCTTAGATCGTAGTTGTACGGTCGTGGGCACCGTATCCGCTCAGAACGGCTACAAGGGGTCACGCAATGGCAGATTTCTCCCGCCTTCCCGGACCGAACGCGGACCTGTGGGACTGGCAGCTCCTGGCTGCCTGCCGCGGAGTGGACAGTTCGCTCTTCTTCCATCCAGAGGGTGAGCGCGGGGCGGCTCGGAGCGCTCGAGAGAACTCGGCCAAGGAGGTCTGCATGAGGTGCCCGGTCCGCGCGCAGTGCGCGGCGCACGCACTGGCCGTACGCGAGCCGTACGGCGTGTGGGGCGGGTTGACCGAGGACGAGCGCGAGGAGCTCATGGGGCGGGCGCGCAACCGCCTCGTGACGGCGTCGTCAGGTGCGAGAGACGCCGCTTCGAACACATGAAGGAACGTTTCTTCAAAGGGAGGGCACGCGCGCGTGCCCTCTTTTTCTGCTGGCGCGTCACTCCCTGGGCGCGTCGCTACTGGCGCGCCGCCGCCCGCCCCAACTGCTCCAGCGTGGCCGCCACCGCCGGCACCTGGGCCAGGTCGGGCAGGGTGAGGGCGACGATCTCCCGCCGTACCGCCGGTTCCAGCGTCACCGCGCGGGCGCCACGGGGTCGTACGGAGTCGATCGCGAGCTGGGGCAGGACGGCCACGCCGAGGCCGGCGCCCACCAGGCCGACCACCGCCGGGTAGTCGTCGGTCGCGAAGTCGATGCGGGGCGTGAAGCCCGCGCTCTCGCACACCTGGACCAGTTGGCCGCGGCAGCGCGGGCAGCCGGCGATCCACGGCTCGGCGGCGAGGTCGGCGATGGCGACGGCCTGCGCGCCCGCGAGCCGGTGCCGCTCGGGTACGAGGGCGACCAGGCGGTCCGTGAGCAGGGGCCGTACGACGAGGTCGTCCCACTCCTCGGCGGCCGGGGTGCCCGGCACGCGCGCGTAGCGGAACGCGAGCGCGATGTCGCAGTCGCCCTCGCGGAGCAGCTCGACGGACCGCGGCGGTTCGGCCTCCTCCAGGGAGACCCGGGTGCCGGGGTGGGCGGCGCGCAGGGCGGCGAGGGCGGTGGGGACGAGGGTGGAGCTGCCGCTGGGGAAGGAGACCAGGCGGACCCGGCCGGCCCGCAGGCCCGCGATGGCGGCGACCTCCTCCTCGGCGGCGGTCAGCCCGGAGAGGATGCCGGCCGCGTGCCGGACTAGGGCCTCGCCCGCCTGGGTCAGACGCATCGCGCGTCCGCCGCGGACCAGCAGGGGCGTGCCGACGGACGCCTCCAGGGCCTTCATCTGCTGGCTGACGGCCGGCTGGGTGCAGCCCAGTTCGCGCCCGGCCGCCGAGAAGGATCCGGTGGCGGCCACGGCACGCAGGACGCGGAGATGACGGGCCTCGATCATGCGGGGAGCATAAGGGAGGCTTGGGTGCGGGCGGTAATTGTGCGCCGGTGCTTTGACTTCCGGTTCGCCGTGGCACCGCTTGTCACGGGTGGGATGCTCACCGGGTCTTCACCTTTGGGAGGGCGCGTGCAGGGAGCGGACGCGGGGACTCCGGGTCACTAACCTTCTGCCATGACAACGGCTCTCATTACGGGTTCGACCGCGGGCATCGGCGCCGCGTTCGCGCGCAGACTGGCGGCGGACGGGCACGATCTCGTCCTCGTGGCACGGAACACCGAGCGGCTGCACGAGCAGGCGACCGAGTTGCACGACCGGCACGGCATCGAGGCGGAGGTGCTGACGGCCGACCTCGCGACGGACGACGGCATCGAGACGGTGGCCGCCCGGCTCGCCGACCGCAAGAACCCCGTCGACCTGTTGATCAACAACGCCGGCTTCGGCAACAAGGGCCGCTACCTCGACGTGTCCATGACCGACGAGCTGAAGATGCTCAAGGTGCACTGCGAGGCCGTGCTGCGGCTGACGTCCGCGGCGGCGACATCGATGCGGGCGCGCGGGCGCGGGGGCGTCGTCAACGTTGCGTCGGTGGCGGCGTTCGTGCCACGCGGGACGTACGGGGCGTCCAAGGCGTGGGTCGTGCAGTTCACACAGGGCGCGGCGAAGGACCTGGCGGGCACCGGGGTGCGGCTGATGGCGCTGTGCCCGGGGTTCGTGCGCACGGAGTTCCACGAGCGGGCCGGGATGGGCACGGACAACATCCCGGGGTGGATGTGGCTGGACGCGGACAAACTGGTCGCGGCGGCGCTGGAGGATCTGTCGCGCGGGAAGTCGCTGTCGATCCCCGACCCGCGCTACAAGGCGCTGATGGGGCTGGTGAAGGTGACGCCCCGGGCGTTGCTGGGCGGGATCAGCTCGAAGACGGGGCGCAAGTACGGGCCGCAGTGACCGTCCGGGCGGTGGGCAGGTGACGTCGGCGCTCCGGTGGGAGGATGGGCGTGACGGGGACCGGACCCAGGGGGGCCGGAGGCGGCGTCATGACGTTCGTACAGCTCATCGACTGCAGGACCAGCCGGTTCGACGAGATGGACCGGCTGATGGACACATGGGTCGAACAGACCAAGGGGAAGCGGACCGCGACGCACGCGGTGGTCGGCAAGGACCGTTCCGACGCCTCGCACTTCATCGAGATCGTGGAGTTCCCGTCGTACGAGGAGGCGATGCGGAACTCGAACCTCCCGGAGACCGGCAAGGTCTTCCAGGAGCTGGTGGCGCTGTGCGACGAGATGCCGACCTTCACCGATCTGGACGTCGTCCGCGACGACACGCTGTACGCGAGCACCGCGCGGCGGTTCTTCGAGGCGATCGCCATGCACGGCGAACTGCCGCCGCTCGACGGGCTGATCGCCCAGGACTACCACGACCATGATCCGTCCAACGAGCAGGACACCATGGGCATGGACGCGATGCGGCGCGAGGTCGAGATGTGGCGCGCCGCCTTCGACTTCGCGTTCCGGGTCGACGACCAGATCTGCCAGGACGACCGCGTGTGCACCCGGTGGACCTGGAACGGGACCCACAAGGGCGACTTCATGGGGATCCCGGCGACCGGCCGGAACGTGACCATGACCGGGACGACGATCCACCGCTGCACGGCGGACGGGAAGATCGCCGAGGCCTGGTGGGAGCACGACCGGCTCGGGCTGATGGGGCAGTTGGGGGCGCTGGACGCGCTGGAGCGGTGACAGAGCCGGAGCGCTGAAACAGAAACGCCGAGGCCCGGCGCCCCTTGTCTGCAGGGTGCCGGGCCTCGGTACTGCCGTGGTGCCGTTGTGCCGTACTGCCGTGTACCGACGTGTGTCAGTGGGAGTGGCCGTGGCTGTGGCCGCCGGCGGCCGGCTCTTCCTCTTCCTTCTTCTCGACGACCAGGGTCTCGGTCGTCAGGAGGAGGGAGGCGATGGAGGCGGCGTTCTCCAGGGCGGAGCGGGTGACCTTGACCGGGTCGATGACGCCGGCCTTGACCAGGTCGCCGTACTCGCCGGTGGCGGCGTTGAAGCCCTGGCCCTTGTCGAGCTCGGCGACCTTGGAGGTGATGACGTAGCCCTCCAGGCCGGCGTTCTCGGCGATCCAGCGCAGCGGCTCGACGACGGCGCGGCGCACGACGGCGACACCGGTGGCCTCGTCGCCGGTCTTGCCAAGGCCGCCTTCGAGGACCTTCGCGGCGTGGACGAGAGCGGAGCCACCACCGGAGACGATGCCCTCCTCGACCGCGGCGCGGGTCGCGGAGATGGCGTCCTCGAGACGGTGCTTCTTCTCCTTCAGCTCCACCTCGGTGGCGGCGCCGACCTTGATCACGCACACGCCGCCGGCCAGCTTCGCGAGGCGCTCCTGGAGCTTCTCGCGGTCCCAGTCGGAGTCCGTGTTCTCGATCTCGGCCTTGATCTGGTTGACGCGGCCGACGACGTCCTCGTGGTTGCCGGCGCCGTCGACGACCGTGGTGTCGTCCTTGGTGACGGTGACGCGGCGGGCGGAGCCGAGCACGTCGACGCCGACCTGGTCGAGCTTGAGGCCGACCTCTTCGGAGATGACGGTGGCGCCGGTGAGGACGGCCAGGTCCTGCAGCATCGCCTTGCGACGGTCGCCGAAGCCCGGGGCCTTGACGGCGACCGCGTTGAACGTGCCGCGGATCTTGTTGACGACGAGGGTGGAGAGCGCCTCGCCCTCCAGGTCCTCGGCGATGATCAGCAGCGGCTTGGAGGCGTTGGTCTGGATGACCTTCTCCAGCAGCGGCAGCAGGTCGGAGATCGAGGAGATCTTGCCCTGGTTGATGAGGATGTAGGGGTCCTCGAGGACGGCCTCCATGCGCTCCTGGTCCGTCACGAAGTACGGCGACAGGTAGCCCTTGTCGAAGGCCATGCCCTCGGTGAAGTCCAGCTCCAGACCGAAGGTGTTGGACTCCTCGACGGTGATGACACCGTCCTTGCCGACCTTGTCCATCGCCTCGGCGATGAGCTCGCCGACCTGCGTGTCCTGCGCGGACAGCGCGGCGACGGCGGCGATGTCGGCCTTGTCGTCGATCGGGCGGGCCGAGGCGAGCAGCTCCTCGGAGATCGCCTTGACGGCGGCGTCGATGCCCTTCTTCAGGGAGGCCGGGGAGGCGCCGGCGGCGACGTTCTTCAGGCCCTCGCGGACGAGCGCCTGGGCCAGGACCGTGGCGGTGGTGGTGCCGTCACCCGCGATGTCGTTGGTCTTGGTCGCCACCTCCTTCACGAGCTGGGCGCCGAGGTTCTCGTACGGGTCGTCGAGCTCGACCTCGCGGGCGATGGTGACGCCGTCGTTGGTGATGGTGGGTGCGCCGAACTTCTTGTCGATGACGACGTTGCGGCCCTTGGGGCCGATCGTCACCTTGACCGTGTCGGCAAGCTTGTTGACGCCGCGCTCGAGGGCGCGACGGGCGTCCTCGTCGAACTTCAGGATCTTCGCCATGGAAGCGGTTCAGCCCTCTCGGAAAACGTGGGACGAACGGCGCCCCCAGCACCCGGCTTCACAAAGTCGCGGGGGCCAGGGGCGCAGTTCACTGCAAAACTGGGTGAATTACTTCTCGATGATCGCGAGCACGTCGCGAGCCGAGAGGACGAGGTACTCCTCGCCGTTGTACTTCACCTCGGTGCCGCCGTACTTGCTGTACAGGACGACGTCGCCGACCTTTACGTCGAGCGGCAGGCGCTCGCCGTTCTCGAAGCGACCCGGGCCCACCGCGAGGACAGCCCCCTCCTGGGGCTTCTCCTTCGCGGTGTCCGGGATGACCAGGCCAGAGGCGGTGGTCTGCTCGGCGTCGAGCGGCTGGACCACAATGCGGTCCTCGAGCGGCTTGATGGCAACCTTGGAGCTGGTGGTCGTCACGATCCGACCTCCCCCTTCGGAGATCTCACGGGGTTAACTGTCTGAGGTGGCGACCAGGTGGATCCGTCGTCGCGGGTGCCGGACCTGCCCGTCGCTGTTGGCACTCTCCAGGGGGGAGTGCCAGAAGCGAGACTATGACTGCGATTAGCACTCGGTCAAGCGGAGTGCCAATTCCGGCGGCGCGTCGGCAGGTTTTTCGGCTGACGTGAGCGTTCTTTGTCGCCGTTTGTCGGTGTGGGCGTTGGCTGGGGGCTGCCGCCCCCAGGCCCCCGCCGTCGGCCCTTAAGGGGCCTCGTCCTCGAACTCCGCCAGAGGGGGACCCCCATCGGGCTGAAAGACAGACCCCGACCGGAGACGCGAAGAACCGTCAGACGTAGTCCTCCAACCTGCCCACCGTCAGGCCCTCTTCCTGTACCCGGCGCAGTAGTCGTGCCGTTCTGGATCGCATGCCGGGGCCCGATGTCTCGTCCGGGTCCACGGCGATGATGTCGCCGGGGTGGAGGTGGGGGGAGCCGTGGGTGTAGGTGAGGTCGGTGGGGCCCATGGAGGCTCGCCAGAGGATGATCGCGGCGATGCCGCAGTCGGCGGCGGCGCGGCGGGTGGTGGTGTCGTAGGTGCCGTAGGGCGGGCGGAAGAGGCGGGGGCGCAGGCCGAAGCGGGAGCGGAGTTTGTCCTGCTGGCCGCAGATCTCGGCGCGCTGGCCGGCGTAGGGCAGGCCGCGCAGGGCCGGGTGGTCCAGGGTGTGGTTCTGGATGTTCGCGCCGACGGACTGGAGGCGGGCGAAGTGGCCGTAGCCGGGGCCGACCACGGTGTCCGTCAGGAACACGCTGACCGGGAGGCGCAGTTCGCGGACCATGTCGACGAAGCGGGGGTCGCGTTCGGCGCCGTCGTCGTAGGTGAGGAAGACGACCTTGTCGGTGGTCGGGACATGGTCGACGACCGGGGGGAGGGCCGCCGTGCCGGGGCTGCCCGCGAGGGGGCGGGTGGCCGGGCGGGGCGGGGCGGGAGGCAGAGGGGTCGTCAGGCCCCAGCGGCGGTACGGGGCCTGGGCGGGTGGGACGACGGGTGGGTCGACCCGGGCCGCGGCCTTCCTGCCCAGGCGTTCGATCGGGTCCACGGACTGGGCGCAACCCGTCAGGGTCGTCAGGGTTGTCAGCGTCATCAACACCGTCGTGGCTGTCAGGGTCGTCTGGAGCAGCCTTGCCTTCGGGCGGGCCCGTGTTCTCACAGGTAGTCCTCCAGGCGGGCCACCGCGTAGCCCTCGGCCGTGACCTTGTCGAGGAACCTGCGGACCATGTCGGGCATCGTGCCCTTCCAGTCGCCGCGGCCTCGGAAGTGGCTCAGGACGATGTCGCCGGGGTGGAGGTCCTGGTCCGACTCGCGGTACTCCCAGTGGTCGACGAAGACCTCCTCGTCCCAGAGCGGGGCGTAGCGCACGCCGCAGGTCTTCGCGGCGCGCAGGGTGTCCTGGTTGTAGTTGCCGTAGGGCGGCCGGAAGAGGGCGGGGCGTTTGCCGTAGTGCTTCTCGATCACGTCCTGCATGCCGCAGATCTCGCGCTTCTGGCGGGCGTAGGAGAGGGCGGGCAGGTAGGGGTGGTGGAGGGTGTGGTTGTTGAGGACCACGCCCTGGGCCTGCATCTTCTTGAAGTAGCCGTAGTCCTCCTTGATCAGGTAGTCGCTGAGGAAGGCCGTGTAGGGGATGCGCAGTTCGCTCGTCATCCGCAGGAACGCGGGGTCCTTCTCGGCGCCGTCGTCGATGGTGAGGAAGACGACCTTGTCCTTGGTCGGGATCGTCGTGAAGACCGGAGGGAGGCCGAGTTCCTCGTGGTCGTCCACCTCGAAGCCCTCACGGGTCGGGATCTCCGCCTTGTGCGCGGGCGGGGCCGGGGGCGTCAGCGGGACCTTCCTCAGACCCCAGCGCTTCGCCGCGGCGACCCGGGCCTGCCGGGCGGCGCGGAGTCTGGAGGCGTACGAGTGCAGGGCGCGGGCGGGCGGGGCCTCGGGGGACGCCGCCCGGTCCGGCTGCTGGCCGCCCGGTGCGGGGCGGGTTCCCGTTCCCTTGCCTCCCTCTCCCCCTCCGCTGCCGGTGCCTGTGCCTGTGCCGCCTCCCGCGCAGCCCGTCGCGATGGCGGCCAGGGTGAGGACGGCTGCCGCGCTTCGGATTCCGGCCAGGCGCATTCCCGTAGGGCGCATTCCCGCAAGGCGCGGCACCGGGTGGCGATTTGGGCGTGCAGAACAGCCACCCTTGTCATCATTTTGTACGACAGGTCCCATGGCGCCGGATCCTCGCAGTCACCGCCCCCGAACCCCGCCCGACACCGCCGCCGGAAGCGCACCGTCCACCGACTGGCCCACAATGGCCCGGTGAACCCGGTGAACGACCTCGCGCCCCTCCTCACCCCCGAGGGCCGCGCCCTCCTCGACGCCGTGCGCGGCACCGACCCCGCCGACGAGCTCGCCGTCGCCACCCGGCTGCGCCGCGAGCACCCCGCCGAACTGGTGTCCGCCGCCCTCGGGCAGGCCCGGCTGCGGCAGCGGGCGGCGGCGAAGTTCGGGGCGTCGGACGCCGGGCGGATGTTCTTCACGCCGAACGGGGTGGAGCAGTCGACGCGGGCGAGTGTCGCCGGTTACCGGGCCGCGCGGATGAAGGCGCTCGGCGTGACCTCCGTCGCCGACCTGTGCTGCGGGATCGGCGGCGACGCGATCGCGCTTGCGCGGGCCGGGATCCGCGTGCTGGCCGTGGACCGGGACCCGTTGACGGCGGCGGTGGCGCGCGCGAACGCCGACGCGCTCGGGCTCGCCGACCTCGTCGAGGTGCGGGAGGCGGACGTCACGGACGTCGACACGAGCGGCTACGACGCCGTCTTCGTCGATCCGGCGCGGCGCGGCGGGCGCGGGCGCATCTTCGATCCGGAGGGCTACTCGCCGCCCCTGTCGTGGGCGATCGGGGCCGCGCTGGCCGCGCCCCGCGCCGCCCTGAAGATCGCGCCCGGTGTGCCGCACGAGGCGATCCCCGCGGAGGCCGAGGCCGAGTGGATCTCGGACGGCGGGGACGTGAAGGAGGCCGTGCTGTGGTTCGGGGCCGGCGAGCCGGGGGCCGTCCGGGCGACCCTGCTGCCGGGGCCGCGGACGCTGCTCGGCGCCGGCCTGCCCGACCCGGCGGTCCGGCAGGTCGGGCGGTATCTGTACGAGCCCGACGGCGCCGTCATCCGGGCTCATCTGGTCGCCGACGTGGCCCGGGAGCTCGACGGCGGGCTGATCGACGAGACCATCGCCTACGTCACCGCGGACGAGCTGCGCCCGACCCCGTACGCGTCCGCCTACGAGATCAGCGACCGACTCCCGTTCAACGTCAAGAAGTTGAAGGCGCTGCTGCGGGAGCGGGAGGTCGGGATCCTCACCGTGAAGAAGCGGGGGTCGGCCGTCGAGCCGGAGGAACTGCGCAAGAAGGTGCTGCCCAAGCCCCAGGGGCGGAACTCCGTGACCGTGTTCCTGACGCGGGTGGCGGGGGCGCCGACGATGCTCGTCGGCGCCCCCGCCGGGCCTGCCGCTGGTTCCGTTGCCGCTGTTACTGCCGGTGGAGCGTCTTGAGCGGTGCCAGGTTCCGGTGGGCGTCGGCCGGGGCGGCGGAGCGCTGCGCCGGGGCGGCGGGCGTCGTCGCGGCGGTCCGGCCGTCGTCGGTGCCCAGCGCGAAGGAGGCGGTCTGCCCCGCGCTCGGCGGGATGACGCCGTTGAAGTACGGGAAGTACTCGACGTAGGCGCTGCCCGCGCTCATCGTGGCGCCCGCCGTGTTCAGCGCGGCCGGTGAGATCGAGCCGTTGACGCCGAAGGCCGCCATGAAGTTGACGCCGGCGGACTCGCGCTGGAGGTAGTTGTTGACCTCCGGCGACAGGGTGGCGGCGCTGCTGGTCCACAGGAGCGGCGCGAAGACGTTCATCGCCGAGGCGGCCGAGACGCCGTCGCGCCAGGAGCCGGAGTAGGCGAGGGCGGTCTGGTTCGGCGCGGACCACCAGAACATGGCGATGGCCACCGAGATGGACGGGTCCGTGGTGCCCGAGATCGGGTAGTACGAGTACGTCGACGGCCACCGCGAGAAGCTCGCGTGGGTCAGCGCGTACCTCGCCGCCGCACCGACCGTGATGATCATGGTCTTGTCCGGGTTCAGGCTGTTCAGGTACGACTGCGCCGACGCGGGCAGCTTGTTGCCGTTGGTGAGGACGACACCGCCCGCGCTGGCCGCCCCGTCGGAACCGGCCGCGGCGGCCGCCGAGAGGGCCGCGCGGTACTCGGTGCCGCCGGCCAGGAAGACGTACTTCGGGGCGGAGCTGATGGTCTTGGCCACCGCGACCGAGGTCGCGTAGCGGTCCGCGCCGGTCAGCCGGACGGGCGTGTAGCCGAGCGCCTTCACCTGGGTGGCGACCGTGGCCGCGAGGACGGCCGTGCCGCCGACCAGGTAGACGGGCTTGCCCGGCTTCAGGGTCCGCTTCAGCTCGTTCTTCGTCGTCGAGGACAGCCCGGTCTTCGGCGTCATCAGCACCGGGCCCTCCTTCCGGCCGGCCAGGGCGGGCGCGGTGACGGCGTACGCCGGGTCGTCCTGGTTGACCAGCACCGCGGACTTGGCGGTCATCAGGCCGGGCACGCTCTGGCCGATGGTGTTCCAGGTCCAGCGGGAGGACGCGGTGGCGGTGAGGTAGGGGTTGGCGCCCCAGACCCGGGCGGTGGTGTTCTTGCGCAGCGGCTGCCAGTTGGGGTTGTCGCCGGTCGCGGTGTCCCCGACCTTGGTGAGGTCGCCGGTGGCCAGGTCGACGTACTCGGTGGTGTGCACGTCGTCGCTGTTCGGCGAGGTGTGGGCGTCGAAGACGATCCGCTTGCCGGTGGGCGACCAGGACGGGTTGGCGAACCGGCGCGGGCCGGTGGTGCGCTGCTGGACGCCGGTGCCGTCGGCGTTCGCCGTGAAGATCTGCGGGGTGCCGTCGGTGTCCTTGCGGACGAACGCCAGCTTCGTGCCGTCCGGGGACCAGGCGGGCTGCTCGGCGTTCGCCACGGCGAGCTTGACCGTCTTGGCGTTGCTGTCGAAGACGTACACGCCGGCGGCGTCGGCGCCGCAACTGCCGGCGCGGCGCTCGAACGCGACCAGGCCGGTCGGGCCGACGCTCGGCTCGGAGTCGCAGACGGTGGCCGGCTCCAGGTTCGCCGGCAGCAGCGGGCCGGGCGCCCACGCGGCGTCGGAGGGACCGTAGGCGAGCTGGCCGCCGCTGGCGAAGACGACGTAACGGCCGCCGAACCAGAACGTCAGGTCCTCGTACGGGGCGCTGGAGCGCAGGCCCTGCGCCCACGGCAGGACGATCTTCTTGGTGCCGTTGGGCAGGACGGTGGAGATCTGGCCGGACACGCTGGCCAGCCGGCTGCCGTCCGGCGCCCAGGTGGCGTAGCTCCCCACGTTGGGGATCCGGCTGACCTTGCCGGTGGCGGGGTCTACCAGCGACCCGCCGTCGCTGAGGATCCGGCCCTCGGTGCCGGGCCACGGTCCGGCGTCGTCGGCGACGGCTCCGGGTGCGGCGGCCAGGGTGCCCGCTGCGGCGAGCACCACCGCGGTGGCGAGCATCGCGGTACGGCGGCGCGTGAACAGTCTCAAGTTGTCGACCCCCCGGGTCATATGACGTCAGAAGTGCCGCGTGCGGGCGGGGTCGGCGTCTCTCCCCATGGGGTTTCCCCAGGCCGACCACACAGCCGTTCTACAGCGGCTGGATCACTGTAGTCCTCAAGGGGCACAGGGAGAACGGAGTTTCGAGTCAACGGCACTCCAAGGCCCGCGCCCGGGGCATGGTGACTCCTCGGGTCCGGTTGCGGTGAGGTGAGCCGGTCCTTTCCGGCCTCTCACCCATGCGTCGAACGGGAGCGGGCCCGATCGACACGGATCGACGCCCTCGCCGGAGAATTATTTCAGCGACTTCCACAGCGCGCTCGCCGCCGGTTCCCGGGCCACCACCAGAGCGGCGGCCAGGGTGAGGCCGGCGGCCTTCAGCACGGTCGCCCGCCGACCCACCCGTCCGTCCGCTGTCCGGCCCGCTCGCTTCGTGTCCCGTCACGTCTGCCGTCAGCCCGGGATCAGCCCGCGATCGGCCGGATCAGCCGGGATCAGCCGGGATCAGCCCAGTGTCACCGTCGGCACCGGATTGCTGCCGCTCCAGTTCGCGTTGAACCCGAACGACACCGAACCGCCGTCCGGGACCGTCCCGTTGTACGAGGCGTTCGCGCACGTGACGGCCGTGCCCGACTGGGTGCACGTGGCGTTCCAGGCCTGGGTGATCTGCTGGCCCGCGCCGTACGTCCAGGTCGCCTTCCAGGACGACAGCGAGGCGCCCGAGCAGGAGATCGTCACGTTGCCGGTGAACCCGGTGCTCCACTGACTGCCCACGCTGTACGTCGCCGTGCACGCACCCGTCGGCGGAGGCGTCGTCGTACCGCCGCCCAGCGCCTCGGCGATGCCGTAGTACGCCGGTTTCGGCGCGTAGTTCGCGTCGTACGGCGTCGCCGCCCCGTAGCCCGGGAAGGTGCTGTCGACCCAGGAGTCGGAGTCGGCGAAGCCCCACACGGTGAGGTTCACGCAGCGCGCGACCGCCACGCAGGCGGCCGTGACCGCCTTGTAGTCGGCCTTCTGCTGCGCGAGTTTCGCGCTGTCCGCCGGGAGCGCCATCCGGATGTCCAGCTCGGTGATCGCCACGTCGACGCCGAGGTCGGCGAAGCGCTGGATGTTCTGCTGGAAGGTGGATGGGACCTGGCCGAGGATGAGGTGGGCCTGGAGGCCGACCCCGTCGATCGGAACCCCACGCTCCTTCAGGGACTTGACCAGGTTGTACAGGGCGGTCGACTTCGCGTTGACGCCCTCGACGTTGTAGTCGTTGACGTACAGCTTGGCGGCCGGGTCGGCGGCTCGCGCCCAGGTCAGGGCGTTGGCGATGTAGTCGGTGCCGAGGCCGTTGTACCAGAGGGTCGAGCGGTAGGTGCCGTCCTCGTTGAAGGGCTCGTTGACGACGTCCCAGGCGGCGATCCTGCCCTTGTAGCGGCCCGCCTCGGTGTTGATGTGGTTCTGGAGCAGGGTGCTGAGCTGGGCCGACGTCCAACTGCCGTTGGTCAGCCAGCTCGGGTTCTGGCTGTGCCAGACCAGGGTGTGGCCGCGCACCTGCTGGTTGTGGGCCTGCGCGAAGGCGACGATCTGGTCGGCTTCCGCCCAGTTGAACGTGCCCTGCGTCGGCTCCACCGAGCCCCACTTCATGGCGTTGCCGGGGGTCAGCGAGTTGAACTGCGCCCCGGCGACGTCGCCGTAGGTCCCGGTGAGCTTGGATCCGGTGACCGCCGTACCGATGACCTTGCCCTTGGCGGTGCCGAGGTCGCGCAGCGGGGTGTCGGCCGCGTGGGACACGGGGGCCGCGACGAGCAGCGTCGCGGCGGCGGTGGCCCCGGTGACCAGGGCGGTCAGCCAGGTCCCCGCGGAGCGTGTTCGGGAGGGGGATGTTCTGGAGGATCTCATTGCGGGTGCCTCCGAAAGTTTCGGTCGTCCAACCGATTGACTTCGGAGGAGTGTGGAGGCGTCCTCCACACCCGTCAATACGTCAACTTCCAGCCACAGCAGCCTCTAAGGGGCTGGCTGGGAAACAGACGGCGCGGCCGTGCTTGCCCGCACCACCAGACTCGTCGCCAGTTCCACCCGCGTCGCCGTCGGCGCCTCCTCGGACGTCGACCGGCCCAGTTCCAGCACCAGCCGGGCCGCCGCCTCCGCCATCTCCGTCAGCGGCTGGCGGACGGTCGTCAGCGGCGGCCCGACCCAGCGGGCCACCGGCAGGTCGTCGAAGCCGACCACGCTCACGTCCTCCGGGATACGGAGTCCCAGCTCACGGGCGGCCTCGTAGCAGCCGAGGGCCTGGAGGTCGTTGCCCGCGAAGACGGCGGTGGGCCGGTCGGGGCGGTCGAGCAGCTCGCGGCCGAGGCGGTAGCCGGTCTCGTGGTGGAAGTCGCCGGTCATGACCAGCCCGGTGTCCACCGGCAGCCCGGCCGTCTCCAGCGCGGCCCGGTAGCCGTCCATCCGGGCCCGGCTGCACATCATCTGCGGCGGCCCGCTGATCGCCCCGATCCGCCGGTGCCCCAGCTCGACCAGATGCCGGGTGGCGGCGAGCCCGCCCTGCCAGTTGGTCGCACCGATGGACGGCACGTCGGCGCCCGGGTCGCCCGCCGGGTCCATCACCACGAACGGGATGGAACGGCTGGTCAGCAGCGCCCGCTGGGACTCGTCGAGCCCGGAGAGGACCAGCACGACGCCGTGCGGACGGCGGGCGGCGACCTGGTCGGCCCAGGTCCGCCCGGGTGTGAGCCGCCCCGCGCTCTCACTCAGCACGACACTCAGCCCGGCGTCCCGCGCCACGTCCTCCACCCCCCGGATGACCTCCATCGCCCAGGCGCTCTCCAACTCGTGGAAGACCAGGTCGATCAGCGGGGAGCGGGTCGCCTCGGCGCGGCGGCGCCGGTAGCCGTGGGCGCGCAGCAGGTCCTCGACGCGGGTGCGGGTCGCCGGGGCGACATCGGCACGGCCGTTGAGGACCTTCGAAACAGTCGGTGCCGATACGCCGGCCTCACGAGCGATCTCCGCGAGCGTCGCGGTCTGCTTCGACCGCGCTTCTGTCCGCGTTTCCACTGGCTCCGAGGGTGTCATGGCGGCGATCGTATCCCCACGCGACCCCTTGACGAACCCATGGGGACGCCATAGGTTCCCGGAACATTCGAAGTACGTTGCGAAACATTCGAATCCTTCGGGACAGGAGTCTCATGACCACCGCCCCCTGGCGTGACCCCGCCCTGCCCGCCGCCGCCCGTGTCGACGACCTCCTCTCCCGGATGACCCTGGAGGAGAAGACCGCGCAGTTGTACGGCGTGTGGGTCGGCGCCGCGACGGACGGCGACGGAGTCGCCCCGCACCAGCACGACATGACCGCCGACTACGACTGGGACGAGCTGATCACCCGGGGGCTCGGCCAGCTGACCCGTTCCTTCGGCACCGCTCCCGTGGACCCGGCGGTCGGCGCCCGCGCCCTGGCGCTCGCCCAGCGGCGGATCGCCGCGGCCGGCCGCTTCGGCATCCCGGCGGTCGCCCACGAGGAGTGCCTCGCCGGCTTCACCGCCTGGCGGGCCACCGCCTACCCGGTCCCGCTGGCCTGGGGCGCCGCCTTCGATCCGCCGCTGGTGGAGGAGGTGGGCCGGGCGATCGGCCGCGACCTGCGCGCGGTCGGCGTGCACCAGGGTCTGGCCCCCCTCCTGGACGTCGTCCGCGACCCGCGCTGGGGACGGGTCGAGGAGACGATCGGCGAGGACCCGTACCTGGTCGGCACGGTCGGCACGGCCTACGTCCGCGGGCTCGAATCGGCCGGGATCGTCGCCACGCTCAAGCACTTCGCCGGGTACGCGTCCTCGGCGGGCGCCCGCAACCTGGCCCCGGTCCGGGCGGGCACCCGCGAGTTCGCGGACGTCACCCTGCCCCCCTTCGAGATGGCGCTGCGCGAGGGCGGCGCCCGCTCGGTCATGGCGGCCTACACGGAACGCGACGGCGTCCCGGCCTCCGCCGACCCCGAGCTGCTGACCCGCCTCCTGCGCGACGAGTGGGGCTTCACGGGCACGGTCGTCGCCGACTACTTCGGCATCGGCTTCCTGCAGACCCTCCACCGGGTCGCCGGCACCCCCGTCGAGGCCGCCCGCCTCGCCCTGGCGGCCGGCATCGACGTCGAGCTGCCGACGGTGAAGTACTACGGCGACGTGCTGGTCGCGGCCGTGCGGGACGGCGAGATCCCGTTGGAACTGGTCGACCGGGCCGCCCACCGCGTCCTGCTCCAGAAGTGCGAGCTGGGCCTCCTGGACGAGGACTGGCGACCGGAGCCGAAGACCGCTGAGACCGCTGTGACCGCCGAGGTGGCCGAGACGGCTGAGACCGCTGAGGTGGCCGAGACAGGCGATACCAGCGAGACCGGCAAGACAGGCGAGTCGGAGACCGCCGCGTCGATCGACCTCGACCCGGCGGCGAACCGCGCCCTGGCCCGCCGGCTGGCGGAGGAGTCGGTGGTCCTGCTGGACAACCCCGCCGGCCTGCTCCCCCTCGCCCCCGACACCCGGATCGCGGTCGTGGGCCCGAGGGCGGCGGACGCCATGGCGATGCTCGGCTGCTACTCCTTCCCCTCCCATGTCCTCACCCACCACCCCGAGGCGGAGCTCGGCATCGAGATCCCGACCCTCCTGGAGTCCCTGCGGGCCGAACTCCCGCACGCCAAGGTGACGTTCACCGAAGGCTGCGGGGTCTCGGACCGGGATCCGTCCGGGTTCACGGAGGCCATCGCGCGCGCCTCGGAGGCGGACGTCTGTCTGGCCGTGCTCGGCGACCGGGCGGGCCTGTTCGGCCGGGGCACCTCGGGCGAGGGCTGCGACGTGGCCGACCTCACCCTGCCGGGCGTCCAGGGCGAGCTGCTGGACGCGCTGGTGGCGACGGGCGTCCCGGTCGTCCTCGTCCTGCTCACCGGCCGCCCGTACGCGCTGGGCCGCTGGCACGGGCGGCTGGGGGCGATCGTCCAGGCGTTCTTCCCCGGGGAGGAGGGCGGTCCGGCGGTCGCGGGGGTGCTGTCCGGCCGGGTGAACCCCTCCGGCCGCCTCCCGGTGAGCGTGCCCCGGCTGCCGGGCGGCCAGCCCTGGACCTACCTCCAGCCGCCCCTGGGCCTGGCCGGCCAGGTCAGCAACCTGGACCCGACCCCGCTGTACCCCTTCGGCCACGGCCGCTCGTACACGGCGTTCACCTGGGAGGACTTCACCGGCCCCGACGCGGAGATCCCGACGGACGGCTCGTACGACACGTCCGTCACGGTCCGCAACACCGGCGACCGGGCGGGCGCGGAGGTCGTGCAGTTGTACCTCCACGACCCGGTGGCCGGCGTGACGCGTCCCGACGTACGCCTGATCGGCTACCAGCGACTGGAGCTGGCGGCGGGCGGGTCGGCGCGGGTGACCTTCCACTTCCACGGCGACCTGTCGGCGTTCACCGACCGCGAGGGACGGCGCGTGGTCGAACCGGGGGCGCTGGAGCTGCGGTTGGGGACGTCGAGCGCGGAGGTGCGGGAAGTCGCCCGGCTGCGGCTGACCGGGCCGGTGCGCGAGGTGGGGGCGGGGCGGCGGCTGCGGTGCGAGGCGACGGTCTCGGACGACTGACGACCGCTGAGGTATTGAGTGCGGAAAGGGGGCGTCCCCGTGTCAGAATCCGCCGACCGTCCGACCACGCGACGGGAACGTGACGGAACGCGACGGGAACATCATGGACGCCCCCATACCCCCCATATCCGCCGGTACCGGTGCCGGTGCCGGCGGCGACCGCAGAGCCCGTGAGTGGCTGCTCGGCCTCGCCATGCTCGCGCTGGCCTGGCTGCCCAAGGCGGTCGTCGCGGCGGTCCTGCTCGTCACGTTCGTCGTCCTGGACGCCCGATGGCTCGCGGCCGTACCGCTGTTCCTGATCGCCACCGACGTCGCCAGGGCGCTCATGGCGGCCCGCCGCGCGCTGCCCGGCCGGGCCGTGCGTCCCGGGGACGAACCGGAGCTGGCCGCGCTGGTGCGGGACGTCGCCGAGCGGCTCGGCTTCCGCGAGCCGCTCCTCGTGCGGATCGTGCCCGACGTCCAGGCGTCGCTGGGACGCGCGCAGGTCGCCGGAGTGCACACCCGCGTCCTCCTCCTCGGGCTGCCGCTGCTGCGCGACCTGACCGAGGCCCAGTTGGCGTCCGTGATCGCGCACGAGCTGGCGCACGAGCAGCACGTGGGCGACCGCCGCCACACCCTGCTGCGGTCCGCCCGCGCACTGCTGGCGGAACGGCTGGACAGCCGTTTCCGCCCGCTCGCACCCCTGGCGGGCCCCCTGCTCCGCGCCTCACAGCCCCTCCTGCGGAAGAGCGAGACGGCCGCCGACGCCGACGCCGCCCGGATCGCGGGCACCGAGGACACCGCGGCGGCGCTGCGCCGGACCGGCCTGCTCCGGGCCGCGTTCGAGGGACTCGGCGAGGGCTGGCTCTCGGCGCTCGCCGACGAGGACACCTGGCCCGAGGACTTCTACGACGCCCTCGACGCCGCCCTGAGCGACCCGCACGTCGCCCGCCGGGCCGCCCGCGCCGCCGCCGAGGAGGACGCCGTCGACCCGTACGCCACGGCCGACCACCCGCCCCTCGACCACCGCGTGGCCGCACTGCCCACCCACACCGGGACCCCGTACGGCACGGCTCCGCTCACCCTGCGGACCGCGGCGGCCGTCGAGGCGTGGTGCGTCGGAGAGCTGAACCGACTGGACTGGGATCCGGAAGAGGGGCCGCGCGAAGACGAGGTGAGTCCGGTCCGCCTCCTCGACATGCCGCACAGCCGCCTGCGCGACCTCGGCTTCGACACCCGCCTCGTCCTCCTCGACGCCGTCCGCCGCGACAGCTCGACGGAGGCGGTGGCGCTGGCCCTGGACGCCCTCGCCGACGGCACCTGGCCCGGGCTGGCCCGCCGCGTCGACCCCGAGCTGCGGTGGGTCCCGGCGACCGTCCGCCCGGCGCTCACCCGGGCCGCCCTGGCCGGCGCCGTGAGCCCGCCCTTCGCGGAGGTGCTCTGCCTGTCGGGCTGGACGTACACCAGCCGCTGGCTGACGTCGGTCGTCACCGCGCCGGACGACGGCCGGGTCGTCGACCTGCACGACCTGCTGGCCGAGGCCGCGCGCAGCGGCGACCCCGAACCGGTACGCACCCTGTGGGCGTCCGCCGAACCGAAGGAGTGGGCCGTATGAGACGCCCCGGACCCGCCCTGCGCGTGGGCCTCCTGGGCGTGGCCGTCACGCTCGCCGGCTACGCCCTGTTCGCCGCCTGGCTCGGCCTGCACGCCCAGCGCCACTCCGACGCCCGCGACCGGGCCACGCGGACGGCCGTCGGCGTCGTCGTCAAGGACGGCATCGGCGACGACGACGACATCCGCGTGCGCTGGACGGACGCCGGGGCCCACACGCACGTCCAGCGCTTCTCGGTCTACGACACCGGCCGCTACGCCAAGGGCGCCCGCTTCCCCGTGGCATACGACCCCGCCGACCCGACCCCCACGGGCTTCCCGGCCGACCGGGACGAGACGGTGACGGAGGACGAGCTGATCTTCCCGGTCCTCGCGGGCGGAGCGGCCGCCCTGCTCCTGACCGGCGTCTGGGCCTGGCGAGGCCTGCGCTTCCGGCTCAGCGTGCGGCGTCCAGGCCACCGGCTGACGGGTCGCGTCCGCTTCGGCCGGCGCTACGTGGCGTGGCGGGCTCCGACGACGACGTGGATGGAGCTGAAGGGCCCCGAGGACGCCCGCCACTGGCAGCGCGTCATGTGGCACCCGGTGCTCGACGGGACCTCCGGCGAGGTCGAGGTGACCCTGCACCGCGCGGGCGCCGGAAGCCCGAGGCCGGCCGCCGTCACGCTCCCCGACGGCACCCGTCTGGTCCCCCTCGGAAGGCTGCGCGGGCACCGCCCTGCGTTCATGGACTTCGACGACCACGAGGCCGTCCGGGGCGACCTGCGGGACGCGTTCGTCCTGCCCGCCGACACCGTCGTACGCCCCGTCCGTCCCTGGTGGCGAGGTGCCGTGACGGCCGTGTCCGGCACCGCCCTCGGCGTCCTCACCGGCCTCGTCCTGAACGGCGGAAGCCTTGTCCCGGCCGTGGCCTTCGCCCTGTGCGCGGGCACCCTGCTGACGGCGGTGTGGGCGCTGTCGGCGCCTCAGGCCTAGCGGGCGGGCGGCGGCTTCCTGCGGGTCAGTGGCCGCCCGTCCGCTCCGCCCCCGTCGCGAAGAACCGTGCCACGTACTCCCCCGGCGGCAGCGTGCTCTCGCGCATGAGGGAGAACACCTCGGCGCCGTCCTCGGGGGCGGCGTCCATGGCGTAGGACTCGGCGAAGCCGGCGTACTCGACGTCGTCGAGGTCCGCGCAGTACTCGGCGGCCTCGGCCTCACCGCGCTCGATCGCCTCGTCGGGGGAGTGGGCGGTCCAGAGGGTGACCCGCTCCTCGTAGACGCCCAGGGACGCGTGCCGGAAGACGCACCGGACGCCGTACCAGGACGGTCGCTCCCCGACCGCCTCGAACCGCCACCGGTGCACGGCCCGCGCCACCAACTCCGCGCCGGGCTCCGGGAGTTCGGGGAGATCTGGGTCGTCGTACCCGGCGTCCCACCACGTGATGACGAGGACCCGGTCCTGCGGGGCTCGGAACGTCTCCCGGCGCAGCGGACGGGGGGTCAGTTCCTGGACGCGGGCGCGCGCCCAGGCGAGGAGGTCGGCTCCCCGGCCCTCCGCCGCCCGGGCCTCCCACATCAACGCGACGGTCACGACGTCATCCTCATGACCTGCATGGTCCGCATGGTCCGCATGGTCCTCATGAGTAGAGGTTGTCCTTGCTGACCTCGTGCACGTGGTCGTGGCCGTGATCGTGCGTGCCGGGCACGTGCGGGTCGGTCACCGGCAGGGACGAGTCCGCCGACAGGTCCCAGCTCGACGCGGCCCGCCCCCGGGTCATCATCTCCGCGCCCAGGGCGGCGACCATCGCGCCGTTGTCCGTGCACAGCTTGGGACGGGGCACGCGCAGCCGGATGCCGTCCGCCTCACAGCGCTCCTGGGCCAGCACCCGCAGCCGCGAGTTGGCGGCCACGCCGCCGCCGATCATCAGGTGGTCGACGCCCTCGTCCTTGCAGGCGCGGACGGCCTTGCGGGTCAGGACGTCCACGACCGCCTCCTGGAAGGAGGCCGCCACGTCCCGCACCGGAACGTCCTCGCCCGCCGCCCGCTTGGCCTCGATCCAGCGGGCGACCGACGTCTTCAGCCCCGAGAAGGAGAAGTCGTACGCCGGGTCGCGGGGGCCGGTGAGGCCGCGCGGGAACGCTATGGCCTTCGGGTCGCCCTCGCGCGCGTACCGGTCGATGACCGGACCGCCCGGGAAGCCCAGGTTCAGCACGCGCGCGATCTTGTCGAACGCCTCGCCCGCCGCGTCGTCGATGGTCGCGCCCATCGGACGGACGTCGGAGGTGATGTCGCTCGACAGGAGCAGGGAGGAGTGGCCGCCGGACACCAGCAGCGCCATCGTCGGCTCGGGCAGCGGGCCGTGCTCCAGTTGGTCCACGCAGATGTGGGAGGCGAGGTGGTTGACGCCGTAGAGGGGCTTGCCGAGGGCGTAGGCGTACGCCTTCGCCGCCGAGACGCCGACCAGGAGGGCGCCGGCGAGGCCGGGACCGGCCGTGACGGCGATGCCGTCGAGGTCCCTCGGGCTCACGCCCGCTTCCTTCAGCGCCCGTTCGATGGTCGGGACCATCGCCTCCAGGTGGGCCCGGGAGGCCACCTCCGGCACGACCCCGCCGAAGCGGGCGTGCTCGTCGACGCTGGAGGCGATCGCGTCCGCCAGCAGGGTCGTACCGCGCACGACGCCGACGCCGGTCTCGTCGCAGGAGGTCTCGATCCCCAGTACGAGGGGTTCGTCAGCCATTGGTCTCGGTTCCTTGCGTTCCTGCCACGGATGTGGACGGGTCGGTCAGTCGCATCACCAGGGCGTCCACGTTCCCCGGCTGGTAGTAGCCGCGCCGGAAGCCGATGGCCTCGAAGCCGAAGCGCTCGTACAGCTTCTGGGCGCGGACGTTGTCGATCCGGCACTCCAGCATGACCTCGGCGCACTCGAAGGCGGTCGCCGCACGCAGCAGCTCCGTCAGCAGACGGCCGCCGAGTCCGGTGCCCCAGTACTCAGGGGCGACGGCGATGGTCTGCACGTCGGCCAGGTCCCCGGCGGCGGCGAGACCCGCGTACCCGACGATCCGGCCGCCGGCGGACGCGTCACCGCCCCTGGTCTCATCGCCACCCCTGGTCTCATCACCACCGCCGGCCTCGTCGACCGCGACGACGTACCGCCGGGTCGCGTCGGCGCCGCGGGCGTGGGCCAGGTCGGACCAGAACATGCCCCGGGACCAGGTGTCCTCGGGGAAGAGGGCCTTCTCCAGCTCCAGCACGGGTTCGATGTCCCACCAGCGCATCTCGCGCAGCACGGGGTGGCCGGGCGGGTTGACGGCATCGGTCACTTGGGGGTGACCACCTTGTAGTTCTTCGGCACCTGGGCGTCCGGCCGGCGCAGATACAGCGGGCGCGGCTCCGGGAGCTCCTCGCCCGCGGCCAGCCGCTCCGCGGCCAGGCTCGCGAGGGCCGCCGCGGAGACGTGCCCGGGTTCGTGCGCGTCCGGGAAGGCGTCCGGGTACAGCAGCGCGCCCGCGCCGACGGCCGGCAGCCCGGCCACCTCGTCGGCGATGTCGGCGGGCCGGTCCACGGCGGGGCCCGAGAGCCGCGTCCGGGAGTCGGCGTAGCGCGCCCAGTAGACCTCCTTGCGGCGCGCGTCGGTCGCCACCACGAAGGGTCCTTCGAGGTCGGAGGCGTACGCGAGGCCGTCGAGCGTGCACAGACCGTGCACGGGGACACCGAGCGCGAGGCCGAACGTGTCGGCGGTCATCAGCCCGACCCGCAGCCCGGTGTAGGGGCCGGGGCCGATGCCGACGACGATCCCGGTGACGGCGTCGAGCCTGAGCCCGGCCCCGGCGAGCAGCCGGTCGACGGCCGGCAGCAGCAGTTCACCGTGCCGGCGCGCGTCCACCTGACTCGAGGAGGCGACGACGTCCGTGCCGTCGTGCAGCGCGACGGTGACGGCGGGGGTGGCGGTATCCAGAGCGAGCAAGAGCACGCAAACAGCCTACGGCTCCCACGCCCCGCGCACGGCCGCGCCGACGGAGGCCGCACCGACTGCTAGCGTCACCGCGAAACGTGACGTACGGGACAGACCCGTAGGTGAACAGCCAGAGACAACCAGAGCAGACAGATCGGATGAGGTGGTCCCGGATGGCAGGCAACAGCTCGACTTTCGTGGCCGGGCTCACCGTGGCGGCCCTCGCGACGGTCGGGTTCCTCGCCTTCCAGGCGTCGGCCAGCGCCCCGGCCGACCTCGCCGAGCCGCGGCGCAGCGGCGCCCCCGTGACGGCGCCGAAGGCGCACCGCGACAAGGAGCACCCGGCGGCGCTGCCGGCCGACTCCGGAGTGGGTGCGCGGGTCGTGTACTCGCTGGACGACGACCGGGTCTGGCTGGTCGCCGCGAACGGCAAGGTCAACCGCACGTTCAAGGTGACCCCCGGCAGCGTGGACCCGCTCACGGGCGACTACTCCGTCACCTCGCGCTCGGGTGCCGTCACCGGCACCGACGGCACCCCCGTCGAGCACGTCGTGCGCTTCGCCACCGTCGACGACGTGACGATCGGCTTCAGCGCGGCGCTGGACGGCTCGCTGCCGGAGCCCGACCCGACGGTGCGCACGGGCGGCATCCGGGAGAGCGTCGCGGACGGCGACGCGATGTGGGGCTTCGCGACGATCGGCCAGTCGGTGGTCGTGATCCCGTAAGGGTGATCCCGCGCGATCCCACGTGATCCCGTAGGGCTTACGCCGCCTTGGGGCGCTCCATGGGCTGTTCCACGACCGTCGCAGGGTCGGGCAGCCGCGGCGGTGTCGAGACGGCCTCGGCCGCCGCGCACGAGGCCAGCAGGTCACGCATGGACACACCGGCGACAACCGCGAACGGCTGCGGCTGCTTGTTCTCGATGGCCGACATGGACGCCTCCTGAAGTTCGGGGGCGGGCGTGGTTAGGTAGACCTAACCACGAACTGGATACCATGTGACCACGCACAAGACGCCGAACGCAACATCTTGCCGACGCGTTGTCGGAATATCCACGAAGTCAGGCCGAGAGCACGCCGAGGTCCACCGAAGCCCACCGCTCACCCAGCCCGGTGACGGTGACGTGCCGCACCTCGTCCGTCTCCGTGGCTCCGGGGGGCGTCCCCGGGGAGGACACAGTGCCGACGGTCCGGTGGATACGGACCTGGAGCCGGTCGTCGGTCAGCTCCTCGACCTTGCCCTCGCCCCACTCCACGACGATCACCGAGTCGGACAGCGAGACGTCCAGGTCGAGGTCCTCCATCTCGTCGAGCCCGCCGCCCAGGCGGTACGCGTCGACGTGGACGAGCGGCGGACCGTCCCCCAGGGAGGGGTGCACGCGGGCGATCACGAACGTCGGGGAGGTCACGGCGCCCCGGATGCCGAGCCCCTCGCCGAGCCCACGGGTGAGCGTCGTCTTGCCCGCGCCGAGCTCCCCGCTGAGCATCACGAGATCGCCGGCGCGCACCAGCTTGGCCAGCCGGCGGCCCAACTCCCCCATCTGCCCAGGGGAGTTGACGACCAGCCGAACGGACCGGGGCGATGCCGCACTTTCTTCCATCGTCACTCACTCGCAGTAGTACACTGTTCACACCCCGCAAGGGGTCGGTTCGGGCTGGACCGCAGCCGAAGGCTGGAAGCCACCTCCGTCAGGAGGAGGCGGAGTCACAGCCATTCACGGTAGCGGTGGTCGGTATCGCCCCCGTGCGGGCGAGTAGATCAGCGAGGCGGTCGGTGACGACTTCCGGGTGCTCCAGCATCACCAAGTGCCCGGCATCCGGCACCAGAACCAATTCGGCGCCCGGCAACTCGTCGGCGATCGCCTCGCTGTGCTCGCTCGGCGTGACCAGGTCCCCGATCCCGGCCAGCACCAGCACCGGCATGTCGGTGAAGCAGCCCAGCGCCCCGGTCTTGTCGTGATCCGTGAAGGCCGGGTAGAACTCGGCGACGACGTCGATGGGCGTCCCCTCGATCATCCGCTCGGCGAACCGCGCCACGGCCGGGTCGACGTCCCGCGACGCGAACGAGTACCGCTTGATGACCCCGGCGAAGAGATCGGCGGTGACCCGCCGCCCCTTCTCCACCAGGGCCGCCTGCTGCCCGAGCGCCTTCAGCACCCCCGGCAGCACCCGCCGCACCGCGTTCACACCGGCGACCGGCAGTCCGAAGTTGACCTCGCCGAGCCGCCCGGACGACGTCCCCACGAAGGCGGTGGCGACGACCCGCTCCCGGATCAGCTCGGGATACAGGGCGGCCAGGGCCATCACCGTCATCCCGCCCATGGAGTGCCCGACGAGCACGATCGGCCCCTCGGGCACGGCCGCGTCGATGACCGCCTTCAGGTCCCGCCCGAGCTGGTCGATGCTGACCGGCACGCCGTCCTGCGCCTGGGCGTGGCCGCGCGCGGAGCGGCCGTGGCTGCGCTGGTCCCAGTGCACGGTCCGTACGACGCCGCGCAGGGCCGCCCGCTGGAAGTGCCAGGAGTCCTGGGTGAGGCAGTAGCCGTGGCTGAAGACGACGGTGACGGGCAGCGGCGCCTTGCGCCCGAAGAGCCGCCGCCGCCGGCCGGGCGGCCCGCCCTGCGGCTCGACGTCGTCGACCTCGTAGTACAGCTCGGTGCCGTCGTCGGCGTACGCCCGGCCCGGGGTGCCGCGCAGCCCGCCGTAGGGCCCCGCCGAGTCGAGGGCGAGCCGGGCCTTGGCCCGCATGCCCCGCCCCACGGTCATCCGTTCCACGGCGACCCCGGCCGCGGCGCCCGCGGCGATCACGCCTATCGCGGCGCCGGCGATACCGGTCGCCCGGCGCCAGCTCCCGCCCGTCCCCGTAGCGGAGACGGCGGCGGCGGCCGCCGAGGCGGCACTCGCCACCGCCTCCGCGCTGCTCTCGCTCACGTACCGCTCCTGTCCGGCAGATGTCCTTGCGCTGACTCGTTCACATAGACGCGGGGGACGCGCGCTCCGATGCGCGTGACGATCTCGTACCCGATGGTTCCGGCCGCCTGCGCCCAGTCCTGCGCCGTGGGCTCGCCGCGGTCGCCGGGCCCGAAGAGGACCGCCTCCGCGCCGGCCTCGGGTTCGTCGCCACCGAGGTCGACGACGAACTGGTCCATCGCGATGCGCCCGGCGGCCGTCCGCCACTTGCCGCCGACCAGCACGGGGCCGGTCCCGGAGGCGTGCCGCGGTACGCCGTCCGCGTAGCCGAGGGGCACCAGCCCGAGCGTCGTCTCCCCGGGGGTGACGTAGTGGTGGCCGTAACTCACGCCGTGTCCGCCCGGTACGTGCTTCACGAGGGCGAGCGAGGCCGCGAGGGTCATCACCGGACGCAGCCCGAAGTCGGCGGCGGAGCCCAGCTCGGGGCTGGGCGAGAGGCCGTACATCGCGATGCCCGGGCGGACGAGGTCGAAGTGGGTCTCCGGGAGCGTCAGCATGGCCGGCGAGTTGGCGATGTGCCGCACCTCGGCCCGCACGCCCTGCCCCTCCGCGTACGCCACCATCTCGCGGAACCGCCCGAGCTGCCCGGCGATGGAGGGATGCCCGGGCTCATCGGCACAGGCGAAGTGCGACCACAGCCCGGTGACGCGAAGGAATCCGGCCTCCTCGGCCCGCAGGGCCGCACCGACCAGCTCGGGCCAGTCCCCGGGCTGACACCCGTTGCGCCCGAGCCCGGTATCGGCCTTGAGCTGCACGAGAGCGGTGCGCCCGGCACTCCGCGCCCCCTCCACGGCCTCCCGCAGCGCCCAGATCCCACTGACCGACACATCGATGCCGGCCTCGATCGCCTCCCGCCAGGGCCCGCCCGGCGTCCACAGCCAGCACAGGATCCGGACGTCGGCCGGCAGCCCGCCCGCCGCGCGCAGCGCCAACGCCTCCTCGGGCGTGGCGGTGCCCACCCAGCCGGCCCCGGCCTCGACGGCCGCCCGGGCACACGGCAGCGCCCCGTGCCCGTACCCGTCGGCCTTCACCACGGCCATGAACGCCGCCCCCGGCGCCTTGGCCCGCAGGGTCCGCACATTGGCCCGCAGCGCGGCCAGGTCGATCTCGGCACGGGTGCGCGACGGGTTTGCGGGCGGCTCGACAGTCTCACTCATCGCGCCCAGTGTCTCAGAGCGCTCCGACAGCCCCCTAGGTACCGGGCCGGTGACCCCACACGTAGACCCGGTCGCCCTTCTTCAGCACACCCCACAGCTTGCGCGCGTCACCGAGGGTGAGATTGACGCAGCCCTGGGAACCGATGGTGGTGTGGATGGTCCCGTAGACGGCGTGGAAGGCCTGGCCGCCGTCGAAGAACTGGGCATACGGCATAGGGGTGTTGTAGAGGGTCGACACATGGTTCTTGTGCCGCCAGTAGACGGTGTGCCACCCCTTACGGGTCGGATGGGCGGCCCGCCCGCTCCGCATCGACACGGGCCCGAAGACGGCCTTCGCCCCCTTCTGCACCCACGTCACCTGCCGATCGAGATCCACACAGGCGACCCGGTACGCCCGCACCGGACACTTCTTCTTCGCGTTCGGGTTCTTCTTGGCCGAGATGAGCTGCATCCGAGCCCACGTGACAGGCCCCGCGAACCCGATGGCGGGAATGATCTTCTCCTTCACCTGGAACGCACGGACGGCCCGGCAATCGGCGGCGGACTGCTTCCCGTCCACCTTCAACTTCAGCCACCGCTCGACGGCCCGCTGATAAGGCCCCGCCCGCTTACTACAGGCCACCCGCAGGGCAACCTCCTCCAACGGCACGTACTCGACCAGCGCATACGTCCCCTCCACCGCATCCCGCGGCTCGACGGCATCCTCGGCGGCGGACGGCTCGTACACCGTGGGGGCGAGCACCTGGTCGGGCGTGTCGATCTGCCAGGGCAGATCCACCCCCGGCGGCACACCGGGCACGAGCTGGGTCTGCGGGTCGGGGGGCGCGGGGGCGGCGCGGGCGGGGGCAGCCGGGGCCCCGAGGGAGAGAAGGGACACGACGGCAAGAACAAGAGCCATATTTCGTACGCTGATCACACGATCAGGGAAGCGCGGGGCACCCATCGACCGGGGGTGGCGCGCTGTGGGGTCACTCTTACGAGGGGCACCCGGGAGCGGAAGGCGAAGACGTGACAGACAACGGCACGCGGACCGACTGGAAGCAGATCGCGACCAACTCGCTGCTCTACGGCCTCGCCGTCCTCGCCTCGGACGCCCTGACACACGTCGCGATGTCCCCGGGCACCGCTCGTGACGTGTGCTTCGTGGTGTTCATCCCGATCATCGGCTTTGGACTCCACGAGGCGACGGAGGCCGTGCTGAAACGCCGGTCCGAACCATCCAGCCCGTCTGGGGGTAACCCCTCCGGGAGAGTCTGAGGATGAGACAGGTTGCCTCTCCCGGCCGGGGAGCCGGGGGCATCCCGCTCAGTGCTCACGCGGTCGTGCCGGGGCACGAGTGGCAGCGTTGCGCCACCACCACAGGCCCCGGCACGACGGTTGCGAGAGTCCGAAGTGCACCCCGCACCGTGGACACCACGGAAGCCCGTTCTCAGGGTCCGTAGGGCACTCGGCGGTACAGCGGGGGCACTCGTTCACGGGGCCTCTCTCAGGTCTCAGGCGCTCAAGTCTCAGGCGCTCAGGCGCTCAGTCGCTCAGGTCGAACTCTCCGGCTTTGACGGCAGAGGTCAGCGTCACCCACTGCTCAGCCGTCATGGTGACGACGGTGTCGGGACGCTCACTGTCCCGCAACGCCACCGTGCCCGGCACGTTCACCGCCACCTGCGGGCAGTTGCCGACCTTCTTGTCACGGCAGGCCGCCGCGCTGACGAACTCGTACTCGGGGATTGCGCTCATGGTGCTTATCCCTTCGCTGTACCACTCCGGGGAATCGGTCCCCGCGCCGTGTTGCAACCCGTTCCGGCAGACGCGATAACTCATCTTCCGGAACGGGGGCTTTGGTACTGCCCTTGCACCTCGCGATGCCCCGGAGCGGCAGCCATCGAGTTTTGGTACTGGTTGTGCGGGTGGTCAGGCGTCCTGGACGTCGCTCTCGCGGTAGGGGTTGCCCTCCGCCGGAGTCACGCGCCAATAGGTCTCGACCATGGACTTGAATTGCCGATGGGTCGGATTGAGGCCCGTGTGTTTCAGCGCCCAGACTTCAACCGGCAAAGGCTCGTTGTCGGTTGGCTGCGCTTCCGCACCACAGGTCATGCACACGGCCGAGTAGATGCCCTGCGGGGCACCCTCGGCGGCCTCTGCGCCCAGCATCCATTCCGCAGCCTTGATGATCGAACGCATCAAAGTTCTCCCCTACTGCGCCTGTTCACTTCGGCCAATTTGGCGCGCAGCATTTCCGGACGGCCCTGGCAGCCCGTACACGTGCACGTCGGGTAGCTCGTGCTCACTTCCGGCACCCGTACCGGCTTTACCGTGCGCTTTGCACGCACGGGTGTGCGAACACCCGTTCCGGATTGATCCGGTACACCGAAATGGTCATGCTCACCTGGCATCCCTCCAAGGGTCTGCCTGGGCGCTTGTACCGGCGTTCCTGGGCGGGTCACCCAGGCGTTCGACGTAGGGCCGGACGAGAGCGCCCGTGTACTCCCACGACTGCGGCGACCACTCTGCGCGCGCCTGCGGCTGCGGAGCCTGCACGAGCGGCGCGTGACGTTGCCCGCGACGCCTGCGGGCCGTCACCAGCCTCGCTCCCCACACGTCCGGCGAGAGACGCCTAGCGGGCACTGGAGGCGCTGCGGGGGGGGTGTAGCAGGTCGGTACCTGCCGGGGGTACAGGGCCGGAATACGGCTCTGACCCGTTCGAGTGCAGTGCGGATAGGGTCTGTCACGTCGACGCTCCTCTGAAGCGTTGGCCACGCCCCCGGACCGGTCGCACGGTCGCGGGGGTACTTGCTGTCTGACCATGCTGACGGCCCATCAAGGACGTCTTTGCCCAGGTGCCGCGACACCTGGGACGCCTCGGCGGTAGCGTGGAAGAACGCCCAAACGTCCCCGGGGGGAACCTTGAACACCGCCCTACGCTCAGCTATGCAGTCCGCCGGACTGACGCCACGGCAGCTTGCCGCCCGAGTTGGCGTTTCGGGCAAGACCGTTGAGCGATGGGTTGCGGACGCCGATCTGATCCCGCACGCCCGGAACCGGGAAGACGCCTGCAAGGCGTTGGGAGTTGACGAAGAAATGCTGTGGCCGAAAGTCGTCAAGGACCGCATTAAAACCGGTGGCGACCGGGAGATCGTCCGTTCCTATCCGTACCGATCTTCTTGCCCTTCAACCGTATGGGGTGAGCTGATCGCCAATGCCACAGGAGAACTATTCTTCGCGGGGTACACGAATTACTTCCTGTGGCTCGACCAGCCTGCATTCGTCTCAACCCTGCGCCAGAAGCTCGACAGCGGCTGTCGAGTTCGCTTCCTCCTGGGCGACCCGGACGGGGAAGTGACGCGCAATCGAGAAATAATCGAAGATGTGGCACTCACAGTATCCACGCGGATTCGCATCACACTTGAACACCTGGGCAAGCTCGGGTCACATGAGAGTCTGGAAACGCGTTTCTCGACCCCAGATGATGCGGTAAATCACGTATCCCTGTCCGTGTTCCGATTCGACAACGAGGCGCTGGTTACTCCTCACCTCGCCCGAATGGTCGGGCATGACTCGCCACTCCTGCACTTGCGGCGGTACGACGACGGGGGCATGTTCGCTCGATTTGCTGAGCACGCAGAGGAGTTGTGGTCAAGGGGTGTACCGGTAGAGCCTGCGCTCAACAGGCAGCGTTAGTCATCGCGAAAGGCAGAAAAGGGCCCTGGCCCCTCTCAACCCGGGCGAGAGTTGAGAGGGGCCTTTGCTGTACGCAAAATCGTCTGAGCGCTCAATACGGATGCCGCCTGCGATGCCCACGAAATACTGACTGAAGTCGCCAAAGATGCGCGGGGCGGCAGCCCCCAGGGACGGGATGGGACGGGTAGGGGCGGCGGGGGCGAAAAAACCACGCCCCCTACCCCCTGACCACATCCCGCCAAGCCCCCCGAACCCCCTCCGCCACATCCTGCGCCCCCACCGGCGCCCCCTCCGCCGCGAACCGCCCCGCCAACCCATGCAGATACGCCCCCACACTCCCCGCATCCAACGCACTCAACCCCGCCGCCAGCAACGACCCCGCAAGCCCCGACAACACGTCTCCACTCCCAGCCGTCGCCAGCCAAGCAGTCCCCGTGGCATTCACCCGCACCACACCCGCACCCCCGACACCCGCACCCGCACCCGCACCCGCACCCGCACCCGCACCCGCACCCGCACCCGCGACCAACGTCGTCGACCCCTTCAGCAACACCGTCGCCCGATACCGCGCCGCCAACTCCCGCACCGATGCCAGCCGAGCCCCCTCCACCTCCTCCCGCGCCACCCCCAACAACGCGGCCGCCTCCCCCGCGTGCGGCGTCATCAACGTCGGCGCGCCACGCCCCCGTACCGCACCGGCGTCCGCCAGCCGCAACCCGTCCGCGTCGATCAGCACCGGCACCTCCGCGGCCAGCACCTCCGCCACCGTCCGCGCGTCGTCCCCGATCCCCGGCCCGACGACCCACGCCTGCACCCGCCCCGCCCGCCCGGGCCCCTGGTCGGACACGAGCGTCTCGGGAAACCGTGCGATGACCGCGTCCCCGGCCGGCCCGACGTACCGCACGGCCCCCGCCCCGCCCCGCAGCGCCCCCGCGACGGCCAGCACGGCCGCACCCGGATACCGGGCCGACCCGGCCGCGATCCCGACGACACCGCGCCGGTACTTGTCGCTCTCCCCACCCGGCACCGGCAACAACGCGGCCACGTCCGCATGCTGCAAGGCCTCCAGCTCCGCCCGGTCGGGCAGTTCGCCCCCGAGCCCGATGTCGACGAGCCGCACCGACCCGGCGTACTCCCGCGCCGGATCGACGAGCAACCCCGGCTTGTGCGTGCCGAAGGTGACGGTCAGGTCGGCGCGGATCGCACTCCCGCGCACCTCCCCGGTGTCGGCGTCGACCCCGCTGGGCAGATCGACGGCGACGACGAGAGCCCGCGCCCCGGCGACCACCGCGGCCAACCCGGCCGCCTCCGGCCGCAGCCCGCCCCTCCCCCCGATCCCGACGATGCCGTCCAGCACCAGATCGGCCCGCCGAACAACCTCCTCGACCCCACGAGCCGCCCCACCGGCCGCGCCACCGAACCCCCCGCCGGCCGCCCCGCCAACCGCGATCGTGCGCCCCCCGGCCCGCCGCAGAGCCGCCAGCCCCCCGGCATGCGTGCGCTCGGGCGCGAGCAGCACAGCGGTGACCCCCGCCCCCCGCCGGGCCAGCCGAGCCCCGGCGTACAGGGCGTCACCCCCGTTGTCCCCGCTCCCCACCAGCAGCACGATCCGCCGCCCGTACACCCGCCCCAGCAGATCCGCACAGGCGGCGGCCAGCCCGGCGGCGGCCCGCTGCATCAGCGCCCCTTCCGGAACCCGGGCCATCAGGGCCCGCTCGGCACGACGAACGGTCTCCACGCAGTAGGCAGTACGCATACGCCGAGTCTCCCCCGGCCGCCCCCACCACCGCATCACGGGTAGGTGAGCTGTGGAAATGTGACATTCCCCCACCCAAGTGTCACATTTCTACGCGGACCACCCCCCGCTCACCGCACCCGGTCGGCTCACCCGCCGGCGATCACCCCTCGGCGATCACCACCGCCGAAGCCACGCCCGCGTCATGACTCAACGACACATGCCACGAGCGAACGCCCAGTTCGGCCGCCCGCGCGGCGACGCTCCCCCGCACCCGCAACCGAGGCCGCCCGCTGCCCTCGACGTACACCTCCGCGTCCGTCCACAGCAGCCCGGGCGGCGCCCCCAGCGCCTTGGCCAGCGCCTCCTTCGCCGCGAACCGCGCCGCCAGCGAGGCGGCCCCCCGCCGCTCCCCGCTCGGCAGCAGCAACTCGCTCTCCAGGAACAGCCGCTGGGCAAGCCCCGGCGTCCGCTCCATTGACGCCGCGAACCGCTCGATCTCGGCAACGTCGATACCGACCCCGATGATGCTCATGCCGAGCACCCTACGGCCGCGCTGTCACAGGCGGCTGCTAGCCTGCGGCGACTTGATCACGTCAACTCGAACTTGCCGACCTCGACTCGAACTTGATGACGTGAAGCTCGACGACGTCAGGAAGAAGACGAACCCCGCCGCGCGCCCTGGGGGGCCAGCCCGCGCGCCGCGGACAGTGACGCCAGGGGGCGGACGGCATGACCAGCACCACCAGCGCCAGACCCATGGGCGCGGGCTCATCAGGCCCGACTTTCGACCCGTACGACAACACACCCGAGCTGATCCCGCTGCGCAGCGCCGCGCAGGCCGGGCACTGGCCGGCCGTCCGGGACTGCTTCGCGGCGCTCGACTCCGTCGACAAGCTCGCCTCGGCCTCCAGCCTCCTCGCCGACCTTCCCGGCGTCGAGGACTTCCTGGAGCGGGCGGCCGCCGACCAGCCCGCCGACCCGCTCCCGCGCACCCTCCTCGCCGAGCGGTACGTCTACATCGGCTGGGACATCCGCAGCGGGGCCCGCGCCCAGCACGTCTCGCGGGACCAGTTCAGCCAGTTCCACGACTGGCTGCGCCGGGCCGAGCAGATACTGATCGAGGTGTGCGCCGAGCACCCCGCGTACGCCCCCGCCTGGACCGCCCGCCTGATGACCGCGCGCGGGCTGCAACTGGGGCAGGCGGAGGCCCGCCGCCGCTACGACCGGCTGGCCGCCCACCACCCCCACCACTACCGCGCCCAGACCCAACTGCTCCAGCAGTTGTGCCCGAAGTGGAGCGGCTCGTGGGACGCGGCGCACGGCTTCGCCCGCGAGTGCGCGACCGCCGCCCCCGACGGTTCGAACGCCGCCGCCCTGGTCGCCCTCGTCCACATCGAGCAGTGGCTCGACCTGCCCGGCGGCGAGGACGCGGCCTACATGCGCGGGCTGCCGGTCCGCGACGACCTGCGCTTCGCCGCCCAGGTCTCCGTACTGCACCCGGACCACCGGCCCGACTGGAACTCGATCGGCGCGCACAACGCGTTCGCGTTCGCCTTCTCGCTCGGCGGCCACTTCGCTGACGCGGCCCCGCACTTCGCGTTCCTCGGCGACCGCGCGTCCGAGTTCCCGTGGCAGTACCTGCCCGACAAGAAGTCGGCGTTCCTCAACTGCCGCAAGTCCGCGCTGGACACCCGAGGAGGGGGCAGCCGATGACCACCGACCTGCACGACGACAGCACCGTGGACGCCCTCGCCGCCCTCACCGGCCTGATCTCCCACACCACCACCCACCACATCCCCACCCTCTACGCCCCCGCCCCCGCGTCCGGCAACGAGATCACCGCCGGTCTCTTCTTCCGGGTGGGCCACGCCGACGAGACCCTGGCCACCGCCGGCCTCACCCACCTCGTCGAGCACCTCGCCCTGCACCGCCTCGGCCTGTCCGACCTGCACTACAACGGCGCGACGGCGAACGCATACACCCTCTTCCACGTCCACGGCAGCGAGGAGGAGGTCGTCACGTACCTCAACAGCGTGTGCGCGGGGCTGCGCGACCTGCCGATGGAACGGCTGGAGACGGAGAAGGAGATCCTCCGCACGGAGGCGGCCGGCCGCGGCGGCGGCCCCCAGCAGCGGATGCCGCTGTGGCGCTACGGCGCCCAGGGCTACGGCCTGTCCAGCTACAACGAGCTGGGCACCTGGAGCCTGACCCCCGACCAGGTCCGCCACTGGGCGCAGACCCGCTTCACCCGCGACAACGCGGTCCTCTGGATCACCAGCGACCACGTCCCCGAGGGCCTGGACCTCACCCTCCCCGCAGGCACCCGCTTCCCCGCCCCCGCCGCGACCAGCGCCCTGCCCACCACCCCCGCGTACATCAGCGGCGACGACGGCCACGTCGTCCTCACCTCGGTGCTGCGCCGCTCGACCGCGGCCAGTGTCTTCGCGGACGTCCTGGGCAAGGCCCTCTTCCAGGACCTGCGCCAGGAGGGCGGCTACTCCTACTCCGCGGAGGCCGACTACGCCCCGCGCGACGCCGACTTCGCCACCCTCACCGCGTACGCCGACTCCCTCCCGCAGAAGCAGGACGCGGTCGTCGGCGGCTTCGTCGACACCCTCGCCCGCCTCCGCGCGGGCCGCATCGAGCAGTCCGAACTGGACTCCGCCCGCACCAAGCTCCTCAAGATCTACGACACCCCCGACCTCGGCGCCGCCACCCTCCCCTCGTACGCGCTGAGCCTGCTGCTCGGGCACCGCATCCTCACCCCCGAGCAGCACAAGGCGGAGCTGAACGCGGTGACCCTGGACGACCTGCGCGAGGTCGCCCGCGAGGCCTGGGACGGCGCGCTGCTCCAGGTCCCCGGCCGGGGCGTCGACTGGGCGGGCCTCACCCTCGCCCCCCAGTGCTCCACCGCCTCCGTCACCGGCACCCGCCACCAGTCCCTGGAGGACGAGCAGGTCACCCTGGTCATCGGCGCCGAGGGCGTCAGCCTCCTGACCCCCAGGGGCCCGATCACCGTGCGCTACGACGCCTGCGCGGCGATGACCACCCGCCCCGACGGCGCCCGCAGCCTCACCGGCCACGACGGCTTCTCGGTCACCGTGGAACCCACGCTGTACCGGGGGGTGACCCCGGAGCGCATAGCGGCACTGGACGCGGCGGCCCCCTCCGAGGCGACGGTACGGATGCCGGCCCGCGACCCCGGCCACATCCCCCAGCCGCAACCCCGCAAGGCGACCTCCGCACCGCGATCCGCCGCAGGCACCGGCGCCACGTGGGCCTGGACCACCGCCCTCTGCCTCGTGGGCCTGCTGGCGGTGTCCTGGGGCCTGCTCTGCGGGATCATCACCGCCGACGAGTCCGCGGCCGCCGACCCGGAGTGGGACGCGGTCACCGGCGTCTGGATCATGGAACTCCCCCTGGCCTTCGCCACCTGGAAGCTGTACACGGCCCGAAGGAGCCGCAGACGCGGCTAACCCGTGCTCAGGCTCGGTACAAGCGGGCGAGCGGGCGGCCGACTCGCCGTGAGACAAGGCCGCCCGCCACCGCACCCGCCACCACACCTACCGCCGAAGCACCCCCAAGGCACCCGCCCGAAGCCCCCCGCATCACTCCGGATGGGCCACCGCGTCCTTCTGCAGGAGAGCCGCTGCCAGCAGACTCAGCGTCGGCTCCGCCTTGCGCAGCGCCCTCACCGCCGCGATCGAGGCGACGTCCCCCGTGAAACCGGCGGCGGCCAGCCGGGCGCGGACCCAGTCGGCGCGCAACTGGGCCTCGCCGACGGCGACCCTGGCCTCGACGAGCGCGACCGCTCGCTCCAGCCCCGCCCGCTCCCCGTCCGAAGCCTCGGCCAGCACCTCGCGCAGCGCCGTCGCGATCACGTCGGCGTCCCGGATGACCAGCACGAAGTCCTGCTTCTTGTTCAGTCCCGCGATCCCTGTCATACGGATCATCGTGACCGTCAGACTCCGCACCTGCCAAGCGACTTGAGCACCCTCAGAGCCTCGGCCCGAACCGCCCCCCTTACTCCACCGTCACCGACTTCGCCAGGTTGCGCGGCTGGTCCACCTCGTTGCCGCGAGCCGTCGCCAGTTCGCACGCGAAGACCTGCAACGGCACCGTGGTCACCAGCGGCTGGAGCAAGGTCGGCGTGACGGGCACCCGTACGAGATGGTCGGCGTACGGCACCACCGCCTCGTCCCCCTCCTCCGCGATCACGATCGTCCGCGCACCCCGCGCCCGGATCTCCTGGATGTTGGACACGATCTTGTCGTGGAGGACGGACCGCCCGCGCGGCGAGGGCACGACCACCACCACCGGCAGATCCTCCTCGATGAGAGCGATCGGCCCGTGCTTCAGCTCCCCCGCGGCGAACCCCTCCGCGTGCATGTACGCCAGCTCCTTCAGCTTCAGCGCACCCTCCAGGGCGACGGGATACCCCACGTGCCGCCCCAGGAACAGCACCGTGTCCTTGCCGGCGAGCGACCGCGCCAGCTCCCGCACCGGCTCCATGGTCTCCAGCACCCGCTCGACGGCGCCGGAGATCTGCGCGAGGTCCCGGACGACGTCCTGGATCTCGTCCCCCCACTTGGTGCCGCGCACCTGGCCGAGATACAGCGCGACCAGATAGCAGGCGACCAGTTGCGTCAGGAACGCCTTCGTCGAGGCGACCGCCACCTCCGGCCCGGCGTGCGTGTACAGCACCGCGTCCGACTCACGCGGGATGGTCGAGCCGTTGGTGTTGCAGATGGCCAGCACCTTGGACCCCTGCTCCCGGGCATGCCGCAGCGCCATCAGCGTGTCCATCGTCTCGCCGGACTGCGAGATGGCGATGACGAGCGACGTCGAGTCCAGGATCGGGTCCCGGTAGCGGAACTCGCTGGCCAGCTCCACCTCGCACGGGATGCGCGTCCAGTGCTCGATGGCGTACTTGGCGATGAGGCCCGCGTGGAAGGCCGTACCGCACGCGACGATGACGACCTTGTCGACCTTCCGCAGCTCGGCGGCCGGGATCCGCACCTCGTCGAGGGTCAGCGCCCCGGAGGCGTCGATGCGGCCCAGCAGGGTATCGGCGACAGCCTTGGGCTGCTCGGCGATCTCCTTGAGCATGAAGTAGTCATAACCCCCCTTTTCCGCGGCCGACGCGTCCCAGTCGACGTGATACGAGCGCACGTCCGCCGGACGGCCGTCGAACCCGGTCACCGTCACGCCGTCCCTGCGCAGCTCCACCACCTGGTCCTGACCCAGCTCGATCGCCGACCGCGTATGGGCGATGAACGCGGCGACGTCCGAGGCGAGAAAGGCCTCACCCTCTCCAACGCCCACCACCAGCGGCGAGTTCCGCCGCGCGCCGACCACCACATCGGGCTCGTCGGCGTGCACCGCGACCAGCGTGAACGCCCCCTCCAGCCGTCGGCACACCAGCCGCATGGACTCCGCCAGGTCGGAGGTCACGGAGAACTCCTCGGCGAGCAGATGCGCCACGACCTCGGTGTCGGTCTCGGAGAGCAGCTCGTGCCCCCGCTCGGCCAGCTCGCCCCGCAGCGCGGCGAAGTTCTCGATGATCCCGTTGTGCACGACGGCGACGCGCCCCGCGTTGTCGAGATGAGGATGGGCGTTGGCGTCGGTGGGCCCGCCATGGGTGGCCCAGCGCGTGTGCCCGATGCCCGTCGTACCGGCCGGCAGCGGCCGTTCCGTCAGCTCCTTCTCCAGGTTGACGAGTTTGCCCGCCTTCCTGGCGGCGGCGAGCCCCCCGTCGGCCGGCACGGCGACACCCGCCGAGTCGTACCCCCGGTACTCCAGCCGCTTCAGTCCGGCCATGACGACGTCGAGCGCCGACTGAGACCCCACGTATCCCACGATTCCGCACATGCGCGGCAGCCTACGACCGATCACTGCCCCGAAAGAGCCTCCACGTGCCCGATTCCGGAAATTCCCACGCCCGTACGCCCCCTCCTCACCCCAACTCCCCCCTCCTCACCCCACCCCTGCCCTCCACACCACTCCCCCCTTACTTCCCCCTACTCCCCGGACCGTGACGGACCCCACCCGCCACCCCGTTCAAACTCCGTTCACAATGGAGTGTGATCTCTCCGGTCTCCCCGATGCCCCGGAGCGCCCACCGGCACAGGCCGGAGGCGACTCCCTACGTCGACCTCACCCGAAGCGAGTGGAGCGCGCTGCGCGAGAAGACGCCGCTGCCGCTGACGGCCGAGGAGGTCGAGAAGCTGCGCGGACTCGGCGACGTCATCGACCTCGACGAGGTGCGCGACATCTACCTCCCGCTCTCCCGCCTCCTCAACCTCTACGTCGGCGCCACCGACGGCCTGCGCGGCGCCCTGAACACCTTCCTCGGCGAACAGGGCTCGCAGTCCGGGACCCCGTTCGTGATAGGCGTCGCGGGCTCCGTCGCCGTGGGAAAGTCCACCGTCGCCCGCCTCCTGCAGGCGCTCCTCTCCCGCTGGCCGGAACACCCCCGCGTGGAACTGGTCACCACGGACGGCTTCCTGCTCCCCACCAAGGAGCTGGAGGCCCGCGGTCTGATGGCGCGGAAAGGTTTCCCCGAGTCCTACGACCGCCGCGCGCTGACCCGCTTCGTGGCCGACATCAAGGCGGGCAAGGACGAGGTCACAGCGCCCGTCTACTCCCACCTGATCTACGACATCGTGCCGGACCGCAGGCTCACCGTCCGCCGCCCCGACATTCTCATCGTCGAGGGCCTGAACGTCCTGCAGCCCGCCCTCCCCGGCAACGACGGCCGCACCCGCGTCGGCCTCGCCGACTACTTCGACTTCAGCGTGTACGTCGACGCGAGCGCCGAGGACATCGAGCGCTGGTACCTCAGCCGGTTCGGGAAACTGCGCCGAACCGCCTTCCAGAACCCCGACTCGTACTTCCGCAAGTACACCCAGGTCTCCGAGGAGGAGGCCGTCGACTACGCCCGCACCCTCTGGCGCACCATCAACAAGCCCAACCTGGTGGAGAACATCGCCCCCACCCGCGGCCGGGCCACCCTCGTGGTCCGCAAGGGCCAGGACCACAAGGTGCAGCGCCTGCGGCTGCGCAAACTCTGACGGCTACCCTGCCCCCATGCTGCACCTGCGCCTGATCACCCCGTCGGACCGGACCGACGACGTGGTCCGCCTGATCGAGAAGACCGTCGGCACCACCCACCTCGTGGTGGTGCCGGGCGCGGCCCGCAACCCGGTCGGCGACGTCGTCCTGTGCGACGTGGCACGCGAGGCGGGGGACGAACTCCTCACCGGCCTCCAGCAGTTGGGGCTGGACAAGACCGGCTCGATCGCCGTGGAGAACATCGACCTGTCGCTCTCCCTGCGCGCCGACAAGGCCGAGGCGGAGGCGCCCGGCGAGGGCGCCGACGCGGTCCTGTGGGAGCACCTCGCGGACGCCACCCACGAGGAGTCGACGCTCTCCATCACCTACATCGCGTTCATCACCCTCGCCACGATGATCGCGGCCTGCGGTGTGGTGCTCGACAGCGCGGTCCTGATCGTGGGGGCGATGGCCGTGGGCCCCGAGTTCGGCCCGCTGGCCGGCATCTCCACGTCGATCGTGCAGCGCGCACCCCGCCTGGCCCTGCGCTCACTGATCGCCCTGCTGGCCGGCTTCGCGGTGGCCATGGCGGTGACGGTGGGCTTCAGCCTCCTGATGGACGCCCTCGGCCAGTTCAGCAGGGAGCAGTTGGACGGCCCCCGCCCCCAGACCGGCTTCGTCTACGCCCCCGACCCGTTCTCGTTCATCGTGGCCGTCCTGGCAGGCATCGCCGGCACCCTCTCCCTGACCTCCGCGAAGTCCGGCGCCCTGGTGGGCGTGGCCATCTCGGTCACGACGGTCCCGGCAGCCGCCAACGCCGCCGTAGCCCTCAGCTACGGCGACACCGAACAGACCTGGGGCTCAACAGAACAACTCCTGCTGAACCTCCTGGGCATCATCCTGGCCGGCACGCTGACGTTGCTGGCCCAGAAGGCGCTCTGGGCACGGCAACGATCAATCACGGGTTAGCGCAGTCACCCCAGGGGCGCGGGGAACTGCGCGACAAGCCACGAAGCACCCGCAGCCCGCAAACAACAGAACCCCCAACCCCAACCCGACCCGGCTCCTAACCCAGCGCCGACTTCACAACATCCGCCAGCCGCCCGGCAACAGCCCGAGCCTGATCGATATCAGCAGCCTCGACCATCACCCGCACCAACGGCTCGGTCCCGGAAGGCCGAAGCAACACCCGCCCGGTGGCCCCGAGTTCCCGCTCCGCCTCACCAACAGCAACAGCAAGCTCGGCCGAGTCCCCGACACGGGACCTGTCGACGTCAGGCACATTGATCAGCACCTGAGGCAACCGCTCCATCACAGAGGCCAGTTCCCGCAACGAGCGCCCGCTCTGGACGACCCGGGCCGCCAGCATGAGCCCCGTCAGCGTCCCGTCCCCGGTCGTCGCGTGGTCGAGGATGATCACGTGCCCGGACTGCTCACCGCCCAGCGCGTACCCGTGCTCCTTCATCTCCTCCAGCACATACCGGTCGCCGACGGCGGCCTGCACGAGCTGGATCCCCTCCCGCTCCATGGCCAGCTTGAAGCCGAGGTTGGACATGACGGTCGCGACGACGGTGTCCGAGCGCAGCACCCCCCGCTCGCGCATGGACAGGGCGAGCACGGCGAGGATCTGGTCCCCGTCGATCTCCTCGCCCGTGTGGTCCACGGCGAGGCACCGGTCGGCGTCCCCGTCGTGCGCGATGCCGAAGGCGGCCCCGTGCTCGATGACCGCGGCCTTCAGCTTGTCCAGGTGCGTGGAGCCGCACCCGTCGTTGATGTTGAGCCCGTCCGGCTCGGCCCCGATGGTCACGACCTCCGCGCCGGCCCGCGCGAACGCCTCCGGGGACACCCACGCCGCAGCGCCGTGCGCCTCGTCGAGGACGATCTTCAGCCCGTCGAGCCGGTTCGGCAGGACGGCGATGAGGTGGGCGACGTACCGGTCGAACCCCTCGTCGTAGGAGCGGACGCGCCCGACGCCGCCGCCGGTCGGCCGGTCCCAGGGCGCGCCGGTGCGGTGCTCGTCGTAGACGGACTCGATCCGGTCCTCGAGCTGGTCGGCGAGCTTGTGGCCGCCGCGGGCGAAGAACTTGATGCCGTTGTCGGGCATGGCGTTGTGGCTGGCGGAGAGCATCACGCCGAGGTCGGCGCCGAGCACGCCGGTCAGGTACGCGACGGCGGGCGTGGGCAGCACGCCGACCTTCAGCACGTCCACACCGGCGCTCGCCAGGCCGGCCACCACGGCGGCCTCCAGGAACTCCCCGGACGCGCGCGGATCCCGTCCGACCACGGCCACCGGCCGGTGCCCCTGGAAGGTACCCGCCTCGGCCAGCACGTGCGCCGCCGCGACGGACAGGCCGAGCGCCATCTCCGCCGTCAGATCCGCGTTGGCGACACCGCGCACGCCGTCCGTGCCGAAGAGTCGTCCCACTTGTCCTCCTGAGGAAGCGTCAGTTTCAAAAGCCGTGCGGGTGCGTCGGACGGCTCAGCCGATCCGCGGCGGCTCCCGCATCCAGGCATTGGATGCCCTGAACATCCGATCACACAAGCCTTTGAGCACCTTGTGCCGTTATACGCCCACGGCTGCGAGAAAACGAACGCCCCGGCGACACTGTGGCGTGCCGCCGGGGCGTTCGGAGTACGTACGGGCGAGCCGAACCCGGCCCGACCCGGATATACGTACGAGCAGGCAGCGAAGCTTAACGCTTGCTGTACTGCGGGGCCTTGCGGGCCTTCTTGAGACCGGCCTTCTTGCGCTCGACCGCACGGTCGTCACGCGTGAGGAAGCCGGCCTTCTTGAGCGCGGCGCGGTTGTTGTCGACGTCGGCCTCGTTCAGCGCGCGGGCGACACCGAGACGGAGCGCGCCGGCCTGACCGGAGACACCGCCGCCGGAGATGCGGGCGACGACGTCGTAACGGTTTTCGAGCTCGAGCACCTTGAAGGGCTCGTTGACTTCCTGCTGGTGCACCTTGTTCGGGAAGTAGTCCTCGAGGGTGCGACCGTTGATCTTCCACTTGCCGGTGCCCGGGACGATCCGGACGCGGGCGATGGCGTTCTTGCGGCGACCCAGGCCGGCGGCCGGCTGGGGCTCGCCGAAGCGGGAGGCCAGGGACTCCGAGGTGTACTCACCCTCGACGGGGACCTCGGACTCGGTGGTGTAGCTGTCGATGTCGACGAGCTCGGTCTCTTCGAGCGGCTGCTCGGCAGTGGTCTCGGCCACGGTTCTCCTCAGATTCTCTTCAGCTTGGGGCGGTGTGGCCGGAATTACTGCGCGACCTGGGTGATCTCGAACGGCACAGGCTGCTGCGCCGCGTGCGGGTGCACGTCACCCTTGTAGACCTTCAGCTTCGAGAGCATCTGACGGCCGAGCGTGTTCTTGGGGAGCATGCCCTTGACGGCCTTCTCGACGGCCTTCTCCGGGTTGTTCGCCAGGAGGTCGTCGTAGCGCACGGAGCGCAGGCCGCCCGGGTACCCGGAGTGGCGGTAGGCCATCTTCTGGGTCCGCTTGTTGCCGGAGAGGTGCACCTTGTCGGCGTTGATGATGATGACGAAGTCACCGGTGTCGACGTGGGGCGCGTAGATCGGCTTGTGCTTGCCCCGGAGGAGGGACGCGGCAGTGGTGGCGAGACGGCCCAGGACGATGTCCTGAGCGTCGATGACGTGCCACTGGCGCGTCACATCGCCGGGCTTGGGGCTGTACGTACGCACGGTTCGTAGCCTTCGCTTCTTCAGTGAATGGTCCTGACAAGGTCACCGAAGACGATCACGACAGCCCAGACCGCACTGCGGCGACGCATACCGCGTGCTGGTCGCTGGTCATCGGCCCGGTGGACCGGTGTAAGGGCCCGTCCCGTGAGAAGAGCGCGCCAATACACAACGAAGATGCAGGATACCCGCGTCCGGGGGGCCGGGTCAAAACGGCCCCGGCCACCACCCTGCCCACCGCCCCGGCCACGCCCTCTCCACCGCCGCCGGAACCCCCCGTCCCGAGTGGCCCGCGCCACACGCGCCACGACGGCCGGTACGGCGGCCTGCGGGAACGCCGTACCGAACCACCCGGAGATGTCGCGTTTGCCCGCACTCCCGCCCGCAACCCCGGGTCCCGCGATGCCCGTCGGAACGGAACAGCAACCCCCGCTCCCCGTCTAAGATGCGGCCCATGAGCTATGGGCAGGGGGGACCTCAGTCCCAGTGGGATCCGTGGAAACCGAACTCCCAGCAGCCGTGGGCCTCCGGCGATGACGGCCGGACCCCGGACTGGGCCGCGCTCGCCGAGGCGTCCGAGACACGCAACAAGCGCCGCCGGCTGTTCCTCATAGGCGGCGGCGCGCTCGCCACGCTCGCCATCGGCACCGCCGTGGCCATGGCCGTGGTGTCGGCGAACGGCAGCGACGAGGCGAGCAGGCCGACGGCCTCACTGCCCGCGACCGCCGACCTGCCGAGCGCGTCCACCGACCCGTCCTTCGCGCCGACCAGCGCCCCGCCCCCGCTGGACCCGAAGGAGTTCGTCGCCGCCGAGGCCAAGGACACCGCCCCCAACGGCCCCGACCTCCTCTTCCCCGGCACACAGCTCACCATGGGCTCGGCCGTGTACAAAAAGGGCCCCAAGGCGGACAGCACCACGTGCACCACGGGCGCCGCGGGCACTCTGGCCAAGGTCCTCACCGCCAACGGCTGCACCCGCATCATGCGGATCACGTACACCAAGGACGACCTCGCGGTGACGGTCGGCGTGGCCGTCTTCGACACCGAGGCGCAGGCCCTCAAGGCCAAGAGCCAGGCCGACGACCGGAGCATCGTCAAGGCCCTCACCGGCGGCGACGTCAAGGCCTTCTGCGAGGGCGCGATCTGCCGCTCGACGACCAACTCCTACGGCCGGTACGCCTACTTCACGATCACCGGCTTCACCAACGGCAAGAACGTGACGACGAAGGACACCGCGGCCTTCACCACGGGCGACGACCTCGCCGAGTTCGCCTTCCAGCGCATCCGCCAGCGCGGCGAGGCCCAGGCCTCGGCGGCGGCCGACAACTGACCTGGCCGACCTGCGGGAAGAGGCCGGGTCAGCAGCACCCGGCCGCACCGGGCAGCGACCGCTTGTTCCGCGCCTCCCTGCTGCGCGCGGCGAGCAGTTCGTCGGCCGGGTAGCCGACCTCCTCCAGCGTCAGCCCGTGCGGCCGTACGACGTGCACTGCCGAGTCCCGTACGCCCGCGCCCAGCACCTTCCCGGGCCACTCCGGCCTCCGGTGCCCGTCCCCCACGAACAGCAGCGCCCCGATCAGCGAGCGCACCATGTTGTGGCAGAAGGCGTCGGCCCGGACGGTCGCGGTGATGATCCCGTCGTCCCCGCGCACCAGGCTCAGCGCCTGCAGCGTCCGGATGGTGGTCGCGCCCTCCCGCCGCTTGCAGTAGGCGGCGAAGTCGTGCTCGCCTAGCAGCAGCCGGGCGGCCTCGTTCATGGCGTCGACGTCGAGCGGCCAGTCGTGCCACAGGACGTGGCCCCGCAGCAGCGGATCGACACCCCCGGGGTTGTCGGTGACCCGGTACGCGTACCGCCGCCAGACGGCGGAGAACCGTGCGTTGAAGCCGCTGGGCGCCTCCCGCAGCGCCCACACCCGCACGTCCTTGGGCAGCCGCCCGGCGAGCCGCTTGAGCAGCTTCTCGTGGTGCTCGCGCCAGACCTCCTCCGGCAGATCGACATGGGCGACCTGCCCCCGCGCGTGCACCCCGGCATCGGTGCGCCCGGCCACGGTCAGCTCGTACGTCCGCGTCGACCGCGTCACGGTCCGCAGGGCGTCCTCGATCTCCCCCTGCACGGTCCGCCGGCCCCCGGCCTGCTTGGCCCACCCGGAGAACCCGGTCCCGTCGTAGGAGAGGTCGAGACGTATCCGTACGTGTCCGGGCTGTGCTTCGTCGCTCACGTGGAGATCCTCTCAGGACCGGGTCCGCTTCCAAAAACGCGAAAGCGGGCCCGCCCCGAAGGGCGAACCCGCTTCCGACGTCAGGCGGAGCCTCAGGCGTCCTTGGACTCCTCGGCAGCGGCCTCGGCCGCCTCCGGCTTGGCGTCCTCGACGACCTCGTCGGCCTTGGTCTCCTCGACCTGGGCCTCGTCGGCCTCCTTGACCGCACGCTTGGTGGCGGCCTCGGCCTCACCGGTCGCCTGCTGTGCGACCGTCAGCGCCTCGACCAGCTCGATGACGGCCATGGGCGCGTTGTCGCCACGACGGTTACCGATCTTGGTGATGCGGGTGTAGCCACCGGGACGGTTCTCGTAGCGCGGGCCGATCTCGGTGAAGAGCGTGTGCACGACGCTCTTGTCCGTGATGATCTGGAGCACCTGACGGCGGTTGTGAAGGTCGCCCTTCTTGCCCTTGGTGACCAGACGCTCGGCGTACGGACGCAGCTTGCGCGCCTTCGCCTCGGTGGTGGTGATACGGCCGTGCTCGAACAGCGCCTTCGCGAGGTTCGCGAGAAGCAGCTTCTCGTGCGAGGCGCTGCCGCCCAGACGGGCACCCTTGGTGGGCTTCGGCATGGTTCTTCTCCTGTGTGTCTGCCCCGGCCGTATCAGGTACCGAGGTCAGTGTCCGAGCAGACGATCGCCTGTCGGAGATCCGGGCGCCTTTCCAGACGCCCGGAGGGTCCGCGCCCCGAGGGGCGCGGGGAACTGCGCGACCAGCCACAGCCGGGCCCGCAGCTGAGACCGATCAGTACTGCTCGGTCTCCACGAAGCCCGCGTCCGCGTCGTCGTCCGCGCCGAAGGCGTCCGCGGCGGCGGTCGGGTCGAATCCGGGCGGGCTGTCCTTCAGGGCAAGACCCATGCCGGCCAGCTTCGCCTTGACCTCGTCGATCGACTTCGCACCGAAGTTGCGGATGTCGAGCAGGTCGGCCTCGGAGCGGGCCACGAGCTCACCCACGGAGTGGATGCCCTCACGCTTGAGGCAGTTGTACGACCGAACGGTGAGCTCGAGCTCCTCGATCGGCAGGGCGAGATCAGCGGCGAGGGCGGCGTCCGTCGGGGACGGACCCATGTCGATGCCCTCGGCGTCGATGTTCAGCTCGCGGGCGAGACCGAACAGCTCGACCAGCGTCTTACCGGCGGAAGCCATGGCGTCACGCGGACGCATGGCCTGCTTGGTCTCGACGTCGACGATCAGCTTGTCGAAGTCGGTGCGCTGCTCGACACGCGTGGCCTCGACCTTGTACGTGACCTTGAGAACCGGCGAGTAGATCGAGTCGACCGGGATGCGCCCGATCTCCTGACCGATCTGCTTGTTCTGCACGGCGGAGACGTAGCCGCGACCGCGCTCGACGGTCAGCTCCATCTCCAGCTTGCCCTTGCCGTTGAGCGTGGCGAGGACGAGGTCGGGGTTGTGCACCTCGACACCGGCCGGGGGCGCGATGTCGGCGGCGGTGACCAGACCCGGGCCCTGCTTGCGCAGGTACATCACGACCGGCTCGTCGTGCTCCGAGGAGACGACCAGCTGCTTGATGTTGAGGATGAGGTCGGTGACGTCCTCCTTGACGCCCGGCACGGTGGTGAACTCGTGCAGCACGCCGTCGACCCGGATGCTGGTGACAGCGGCGCCGGGGATCGAGGACAGGAGGGTACGGCGGAGGGAGTTGCCGAGGGTGTAGCCGAAGCCCGGCTCCAGCGGCTCGATCACGAACCGGGAGCGGAACTCGTCGACGACCTCTTCGGTCAGGGACGGACGCTGAGCAATCAGCATGTTGCGATCCTTCAGTCAGGGGCGCCCGCTATTTGACGCCCTTCTGCTACTGCAAGGGTACGGGCGATACAGCCCTTATGAGGGAGCCGTACCGCCCGAAAACCTCAGACCAAGCAGCCGTACGTCAGATCAGACGCGGCGGCGCTTGGGCGGACGGCAGCCGTTGTGCGGGGTCGGGGTGACGTCCTGGATGGAGCCGACCTCGAGGCCCGTCGCCTGCAGGGAGCGGATGGCGGTCTCACGACCGGCGCCCGGGCCCTTGACGAAGACGTCGACCTTGCGCATGCCGTGCTCCTGCGCGCGACGGGCAGCCGACTCGGCGGCCATCTGCGCGGCGAACGGCGTGGACTTGCGCGAGCCCTTGAAGCCGACGTGGCCGGCGGAGGCCCACGAGATCACGTTTCCGGCCGGGTCCGTGATGGACACGATCGTGTTGTTGAACGTGCTCTTGATGTGCGCCTGGCCGTGCGCGACGTTCTTCTTTTCCTTGCGGCGCACCTTCTTGGCAGCGCCCTGACGACCCTTGGGGGGCATCTATTACTCCTACGGGGAGGTGGTCGGTCCTACAGCGAAGACCGCTGATGAAGCGTTGTCCGCTGCGGACTACTTCTTGCCCGGCTTCTTCTTGCCGGCGATGGCGCGACGCGGGCCCTTGCGGGTACGAGCGTTCGTGCTGGTGCGCTGACCGCGGACCGGCAGACCACGACGGTGACGGAGACCCTGGTAGCAGCCGATCTCCACCTTGCGGCGGATGTCGGCCTGGATCTCGCGACGAAGGTCACCCTCGGTCTTGATGTTGGCGTCCACGTACTCGCGGATCGCGACGAGCTGCTCCTCGGAGAGGTCGCGAACGCGGGTGTTCGGGTCGACGCCGGTCGCTGCCAGCGTCTCCTGGGAAAGGGTCCGGCCGATGCCGAACACGTAGGTGAGGGCGACCTCCACGCGCTTTTCGCGCGGAATGTCGACACCGGAAACGCGTGCCATTCAATGGCTCCAGTTGATCCTCGGAGGTCTTCCGCAGAACCGACTCCCAGCCGCCGTCCTCTTCCCTTGGAAGATTTGGTACGGACCGGGTCCCCAGCCTCCGAACCGGGGGTATCGGGCACGCATGCTTACGTGCCCGGGCTCTGCGTATGAACACAATCTGCTCGCGTCGCGCGAAGTCTCTGCGATATCTGTGCAGAGGGTGTGATCCGTCTGCGATCAGCCCTGGCGCTGCTTGTGGCGCGGGTTCTCGCAAATGACCATGACCCGACCATGACGGCGGATCACCCTGCACTTGTCGCAGATCTTCTTGACGCTCGGCTTGACCTTCATGGGATGTGAGGTTCTCCGGGTCAGTTGCCGGCAACCCCGCACACACGACAGTGCACGGGGCAGGGGCAAGATCTACTTGTACCGGTAGACGATCCGGCCACGCGTCAGGTCGTACGGAGACAGCTCCACCACGACCCGGTCGTCAGGGAGGATACGGATGTAGTGCATACGCATCTTGCCGCTGATGTGTGCCAGGACCTGGTGGCCGTTCTGGAGCTCGACCTTGAACATGGCGTTCGGAAGAGACTCGACGACAGTGCCCTCGATCTCGATGGCACCTTGCTTCTTGGCCACGCTTCGCCCTTCGAATCGACTACCTTGATCGACTCACTTGCTTTCCCTTACGGGCGCATGCAGGCATGCGGGTGCACGAGAGCCGACGAGTCAGTCTACGTCAGCGCACCCGGAAAGACGAATCGAGAGAGTCTGCCCCAAGGGGGAGATCCTTAACCAGCCGGGCCGGGGCGACGGGGGCGACGACTCAGCCCAGCGGATCCGGGGCCGCCACGATGCCGTACTCCGCCAGCTTCGCCTTGCCCCCGTCGGGAGCCGTCAGCACCAGCGGCCCCGCCTCGGTCAGGGCGACCGAGTGCTCCCAGTGCGAGGACCACGTGCCGTCGGTCGTGATGACCGTCCAGTCGTCCTCCAGGACCTCGGTCCGCGGAGTGCCGAGCGACACCATCGGCTCGATCGCCAGGCAGAAGCCGGGGACCAGCTTCGGCCCCTTCCCCCGCCGGCGGTCGACGTAGTTCAGCAGGTGCGGATCCATGTGCATCTCGGTACCGATGCCGTGCCCGCCGTAGTCCTCGATGATCCCGTACCGCCCGCCGCCGGCCTTGGGCTGACGGCGGATGTACGTCTCGATGGCACGCGAGACGTCCACCAGGCGGTTGCCGGGCTTCATGGCGGCGATGCCGGCCCACATCGACTCCTCGGTCACCCGCGACAGCTCGACCAGCTCGGGGGCGTGACCGGACCCGACGAACGCCGTGTACGCCGCGTCCCCGTGCCACCCGTCGACGATCGCGCCGCAGTCGATGGAGATGATGTCGCCGTCCTTGAGGACGACCTCGTCGGAGGGGATGCCATGGACGACGACGTCGTTCGCGGAGGTGCAGATGGTGGCGGGGAAGCCCCCGTACCCCAGGAAGTTCGACTTCGCGCCGTGCTCCGCCAGGACCTTGCGCGCGACCTCGTCCAGGTCCTTGGTGGTCGCCCCCGGCACCGCCGCTTCGCGCGTGGCAGCGTGGATGGCGGCGACGACCAGCCCCGCCGCCCGCATCTTGGCGATCTGCTCGGGGGTCTTGATCTGCACCATGATGAGTTGCGCCTCCTGGCCACGGGTATTGCGGCACACCAGAATACGCGTACGTACAGACGTACGCCGAAGCGCCGAAGGCCTTCACGCCAGACGCGGGCAAGCCCCGGCCGACACACGCGACCGGGGCTTGCTCGTCAGCGCGCGAGGCTCACTCGTCGAAGACGCGCGAGATCACGCAGGCGCCGCCGCCGTTCCAACACAGCACCATGTCGTGGGGCGTGTCGAGACGAATGTCGTGCGACGCGACGCCACAGTCGGCGTCGCCGCCGTCGTTGATGGTCATGATGACGAAGATGTGGTTTCTGGCATCGATGCCCCGAAGCTGACCCTTGACGCCGTGGCCGTCGGCCCTGGTGTCGCAGACCCTGAACTTGTCGCCGCCGTCGATGTGCTCCATCGTGCCGCGGCCGTTCGGCAGGCTGATCTTCAGGTTGTCGGCGGCGGCCGGAGAGGCTGCGAAGCCGATCAGCGTCACAGCCGCCGCGGCGACTACGCCGGCGCGGGCGAACTTGGTCCTGGCCATACATACCCCGTTTCCCCGTAGGTCGCAGAACGACCCAACTAGCTTGCAGAACAGCCCAGTTGACGGCCGCCCCGCAGTGATCGTCTCGACCTTAACAACCAAGATCCTGCATGTCCACGGACAAAAAACAGCAAAGAAGCCCCCACCGTCCTGGTGGACGACGGGGGCTTCTCCACGAAATCTCGAACGCTGCTACTTGCCGTCCTCGTCACGCTGGAGCGCGCCCATGGCGCGAGCCGTGACCTCGTCGACCTTGCCCATCGCGGAGATGGTGACGACCAGTCCCTGCGTCTTGTAGTAGTCGATGATCGGCTCGGTCTGCGTGTGGTAGACCTCGAGCCGCGTGCGGACGGTGTCCTCGGAGTCGTCGTCCCGCTGGTACAGCTCGCCGCCGCAGACGTCACAGACGCCTTCCGCCGCGGGCTGCTTGTGCGTCACGTGGAAGACGTGCGAGGAGTCGTTACGGCAGATGCGCCGGCCGGCGATCCGCTTGACGACCTCCGCCTCCGGGGCCTCCAGGTCCAGTACCGCGTCCAGCTTGATGCCCTCGGTGGTGAGGAGCTCGTCGAGCGCCTCGGCCTGAGAGACGTTGCGCGGGAACCCGTCGAGCAGGAAGCCGAGTTCGGCGTCCGGCTGCTCCATGCGGTCCTTGGCCATGGCGATGGTGACCTCGTCGGGGACGAGGTTGCCGGCGTCCATGTAGGACTTCGCGAGTTTCCCGAGCTCCGTCTTCTGGCTGATGTTGGCGCGGAACAGGTCGCCCGTGGAGATGTGCGGAACGCGCAACTTCTCGGCAAGGCGAGTGGCCTGCGTTCCCTTTCCGGCGCCCGGCGGCCCGACGAGGACGATACGCATCAGCGGAGGAACCCTTCGTAATTGCGCTGCTGGAGCTGGCTCTCGATCTGCTTCACCGTCTCGAGACCGACACCCACGATGATCAGGATGCTGGTACCACCGAACGGGAAGTTCTGGTTCGCATCGAAACCGATCAACGCCATTGTCGGGACAAGGGCGATCAGACCCAGATACAGCGAACCCGGCCAGGTGATCCGGTTGAGCACGTACGACAGGTACTCAGCGGTCGGCCGGCCAGCCCGGATGCCCGGGATGAAGCCACCATACTTCTTCATGTTGTCGGCGACTTCCTCGGGGTTGAAGGAGATCGCCACGTAGAAGAACGCGAAGAAAACGATCAGCAAGAAGTAGATGCTGATGTAGATCGGGTGGTCACCCTTGGTCAGGTTGGTCTCGATCCAGGTCTTCCAGCCGGAGGTCCCGCTGGAGAACTGGGCGACGAGGGCCGGGATGTAGAGCAGCGACGAGGCGAAGATGACCGGGATCACACCGGCCTGGTTCACCTTGAGCGGGATGTACGTCGAGGTACCGCCGTAGGACCGGCGGCCGATCATGCGCTTCGCGTACTGCACGGGGATCCGGCGCTGCGCCTGCTCGACGAAGACCACCAGACCGACCATGACCAGGCCGACCAGGATGACGGTGCCGAACTCGATCCAGCCGCCCGCCAGGGTGCCCTGCTTCTTGATGGCCCACAGCGCGGACGGGAACGTCGCGGCGATCGAGATGAACATCAGGATCGACATGCCGTTGCCGATGCCGCGGTCGGTGATGAGCTCACCGAGCCACATGACCATGGCCGTACCGGCGGTCATGCAGACGACCATGACGATGGTGGTGAAGATCGCGCGGTCCGGGACGATGCTCGAGCCGACCGAGCAACCGGAGAACAGGGCGCCGCTGCGGGCGGTGGCCACCAGGCCGGTGCCCTGCAGGATGGCGAGCGCCACGGTGAGGTAGCGGGTGTACTGCGTGATCTTCGACGTGCCGGCCTGGCCCTCCTTCTTGAGGGCTTCCAGACGCGGGATGACCACGGTCAGCAGCTGAAGGATGATGCTGGCCGTGATGTACGGCATGATGCCCAGCGCGAAGATGGTGATCTGCAGCAGCGCGCCGCCGCTGAACATGTTCACCAGACCGAAGAGGCCCTGGTTGCCGGACGCCTCGTCGACACACCGCTGAACGGACGTGTAGTCGACACCGGGGATGGGGATGTGCGTCCCGACCCGGTAGATCACGATGATCCCGAGCGTGAAGAGGAGCTTCTTGCGCAGGTCGGGCGTCTTGAACGCCCGGGCGAACGCGGTGAGCACGGTGCCTCCTGCGACCCCCGCGCATCTGCGTCAAGGGTGACGGTCTTGAGGGTCCAATAAAGAGAACAACGACAGCAACGACATGAGTAACGGTCGACTGCCGCTGAAGGTGCCCCATGAGAAGCACCCGTTGAAAGTGGGCAGTGCAGGTCACCTTACCGGCGAGAGTACCGCCTAGGAACGACCAACCGGGGATACCCCAGATGTGGGATATCCCCGGTCGGGATCGCTCAAGTCATCGAGACGCCTGAGATGTGTCAGACGAGCTCGGTGACGGTACCGCCGGCGGCGGTGATCTTCTCCTTGGCGGAGCCGGAGACGGCGTCGACCGTCACCTGCAGCGCCACGGAGATCTCGCCCTGGCCCAGGACCTTGACGAGGCTGTTCTTGCGAACCGCGCCCTTGGCGACGAGCCCCTCGACGGTGACCTCGCCACCCTCCGGGTACAGCGCACCCAGCTTGTCGAGGTTCACGACCTGGAACTCGGTCTTGAACGGGTTCTTGAAGCCCTTGAGCTTCGGAAGGCGCATGTGGAGGGGCATCTGGCCACCCTCGAAGCGCGCCGGAACCTGATAGCGGGCCTTCGTGCCCTTGGTACCACGGCCTGCCGTCTTACCCTTCGACGCCTCACCACGACCCACACGGGTCTTGGCGGTCTTGGCGCCCGGGGCGGGACGGAGGTTGTGGATCTTGAGCGGGTTGTTCTCCGCCATGATCAGTCGACCTCCTCAACCGTCACGAGGTGGCGGACGGTGTGCACCATGCCGCGGAACTCGGGGCGGTCCTCCTTGACGACCACGTCGTTCAGGCGCTTGAGCCCGAGCGAACGCAGGGTGTCACGGTGGTTCTGCTTGCTACCGATGTACGACTTCGTCTGCGTGATCTTGAGACGGGCCATTACGCACCAGCCCCGGCACGCGCACGAAGCAGAGCCGCGGGAGCGACGTCCTCGAGGGGCAGACCACGGCGAGCCGCGATCTCCTCGGGACGCTGCAGGCCCTTCAGGGCCGCCACGGTCGCGTGCACGATGTTGATCGCGTTGGAAGAACCGAGCGACTTCGACAGGATGTCGTGAACGCCGGCGCACTCGAGCACCGCACGCACCGGGCCACCGGCGATGACGCCGGTACCGGGGGAAGCAGGCTTGAGCAGGACGACGCCCGCGGCCTTCTCGCCCGTGATCGGGTGCGGGATGGTGCCCTGGATACGGGGGACCTTGAAGAAGTGCTTCTTGGCCTCCTCAACACCCTTGGCGATGGCGGCCGGCACCTCCTTGGCCTTGCCGTAACCGACACCGACGGTGCCGTCACCATCGCCCACCACGACCAGCGCGGTGAAGCTGAAGCGACGACCACCCTTCACAACCTTGGCGACGCGGTTGATCGCGACGACGCGCTCAACGTACGCGGTCTTCTCGGCGGCAGCTGCGCCGCCGTCACGGCCCTTCCGGTCCCGCCGCTCGCCGCCACCGGCACCGCTTCCGCGGCGCTGGGGTCCAGCCATTGGATTACCTCTCTCTTTTTCCGCTAGCTACGCAGCGACCTAGGTCGCTAGCGCGACGGGCGACTCAGAACTTGAGTCCGGCTTCGCGGGCGGCGTCCGCCAGGGCGGCGATGCGCCCGGCGTACTGGTTACCACCACGGTCGAACACGACAGCCTCGACACCGGCGGCCTTGGCGCGCTCGGCGACCAGGGCGCCGACCGACTTGGCCTGCGCGGACTTGTCGCCCTCGCCGCCGCGGATCGCCGTGTCCAGGGTCGACGCCGACGCCAGGGTGTGACCCTTGATGTCGTCGATGACCTGGGCCACGATGTGGCGGTTCGAGCGCGTCACGACGAGACGCGGACGCTCAGCCGTACCCGAGATGTGCTTACGGATCCGGATGTGGCGACGCTTGATCGCGGCACGCTTGTAAGCGTCGCCCTTGAGGATCTTCTGTCCGTATGCCATGGCTTACTTACCCGCCTTTCCGACCTTGCGGCGGATGACTTCGCCCTCGTACTTGACACCCTTGGCCTTGTACGGGTCGGGCTTGCGCAGCTTGCGGATGTTGGCCGCAACCTCGCCGACCTTCTGCTTGTCGATTCCCTCGACCGAGAAGTGCGTCGGGTTCTCGACCTTGAACGAGATGCCCTCGGGCGCCTCGACCGTGATCGAGTGGCTGTAGCCGAGCGAGAACTCCAGGTTGGAGCCCTTCGCCAGGACGCGGTAACCGACACCACTGATCTCGAGCTTCTTCACGTAACCCTGGGTCACGCCGGTGATCATGTTCGCCACCAGCGTGCGGGACAGGCCGTGCAGGGCCTTGCTCTGACGCTCGTCGTTGGGGCGGGTGACGTTCAGAACGCCGTCCTCAGCCTTGGCGATCTCGATCGGCGCAACGACGGTGTGGGTCAGCGAGCCCTTGGGGCCCTTGACCGAAACCGTCTGGCCGTCGATGGTGACGTCCACGCCGGCGGGAACCGTGATAGGGAGCTTGCCAATGCGCGACATAGCTGTTTCCTCCGTTCCCTTCCGCTACCAGACGTAGGCGAGAACTTCTCCGCCTACGCCCTTCTTGCCGGCCTGCTTGTCGGTGAGGAGACCGTGCGACGTGGAGATGATCGCCACGCCGAGGCCGCCCAGCACCTTGGGCAGGGAGGTGGACTTCGCGTAAACCCGGAGACCGGGCTTGGAGATCCGCTTGATGCCCGCGATGGAGCGCTCACGGTTCGGGCCGAACTTCAGCTCGAGAACGAGGTTCTTGCCGACCTCGGCGTCCTCGACCTTCCAGCCCGTGATGAAGCCCTCCTGCTGGAGGATCTCCGCGATGTGAGACTTGATCTTCGATGCCGGCATCGTCACGGAGTCGTGATACGCCGAGTTCGCGTTTCGCAGACGCGTAAGCATGTCTGCGATCGGATCAGTCATGGTCATGAATTGGCCTGTGGCCTCTCTCGCCGGGGTTTCCTGGTGCGCCATCCCTCTCCCCGATCCGAGACGGGACGGGTGCGGCGCGGTGGACCTACGGCGTAGTAAGTCGTACGGGCGTCAGGCGCCCAACCCTCCCAGCCTAAGCCATGAAGGGAGGGGCACCTGACCAATGCCCTTTACTTACCGAGAGCCTCTGGAACCCTTATAAGGGGGTTTACCAGGAGCTCTTGGTCACGCCCGGCAGCTCGCCGCGGTGAGCCATCTCACGAAGGCACACACGGCAGAGGCCGAACTTGCGGTACACGGAGTGCGGGCGACCGCAGCGCTGGCAGCGGTTGTAAGCGCGCACAGCGAACTTGGGCTTACGAGCAGCCTTAGCGATCAGAGCCTTCTTCGCCATCTCGCTCACGCCTCCTTGAAGGGGAAGCCGAGGTGACGAAGGAGCGCGCGGCCCTCAGCGTCGTTGGTCGCCGTGGTGACCACGGTGATGTCCATACCCCGGACGCGGTCGATCTTGTCCTGGTCGATCTCGTGGAACATGACCTGCTCCGTGAGACCGAAGGTGTAGTTGCCACGCCCGTCGAACTGCTTGGGAGACAGACCACGGAAGTCGCGGATGCGCGGAAGCGCGAGCGACAGGGTGCGGTCCAGGAACTCCCACATGCGGTCGCCACGGAGCGTGACGTGGGCACCGATCGGCTGACCCTCGCGCAGCTTGAACTGCGCGATGGACTTGCGGGCCTTGGTGACGGCCGGCTTCTGACCGGTGATCGTGGTGAGGTCGCGCACGGCGCCGTCCATCAACTTGGAGTCGCGGGCGGCGTCGCCCACACCCATGTTGACCACGATCTTGACGAGGCCGGGGATCTGCATGACGTTCTCGTAGGAGAACTCCTCACGCAGCTTGCCCGCGATCTCCTCGCGGTACTTCGTCTTGAGACGCGGAGTCGTGGTGGTAGCCATCAGATGTCCTCACCCGTCCGCTTGGCAACGCGGATCTTGTTGCCCTCGTCGTCGAAGCGGTAACCCACACGCGTGACGACCTTGTTGCCGTCCTTCTCAACGACCAGCTGGACGTTGGAGACGTGGACAGGCGCCTCGGTCGTGACGATGCCGCCGGCCTGCGAACCCTTGGCGGTCGGGCCGGCCTTGGTGTGCTTCTTGACCCGGTTGACACCCTCGACCAGGACGCGGTCCTCGCGGGGGAAGGCCGCGATGACCTTGCCCTGCTTGCCCTTGTCCTTGCCCGTGATGACCTGAACCAGGTCGCCCTTCTTGATCTTCATGCTTACAGCACCTCCGGAGCCAGCGAGATGATCTTCATGAACTTCTTCTCGCGCAGCTCGCGCCCGACCGGGCCGAAGATGCGGGTGCCGCGAGGGTCACCGTCGTTCTTCAGAATGACGGCGGCGTTCTCGTCGAAGCGGATGTACGAGCCGTCCGGACGGCGGCGCTCCTTGACGGTGCGAACGATGACCGCCTTGATGACGTCACCCTTCTTCACGTTGCCGCCGGGGATCGCGTCCTTGACGGTGGCGACGATGACGTCACCGATGCCCGCGTAGCGGCGACCGGAGCCACCGAGTACACGGATGCAAAGGATTTCCTTCGCACCAGTGTTGTCGGCGACGCGCAGTCGCGACTCCTGCTGGATCACGTCTATCTCCTGTTTGTCTGCCGGTTCCCGGGGCGGGGTCTCCTGTGTACGGCGACCCCGCCCCGAGCCTGGCGGAACTGACCTGCGGGATTACCCCCGCAGGCGCATTTTTGTTGGAATTCCCTTACGGGAATTACCTACTTGGCCTTCTCGAGGATCTCGACGATGCGCCAGCGCTTCGTCGCGGACAGCGGCCGGGTCTCCGCGAGGAGGACACGGTCGCCGACGCCCGCGGCGTTCTGCTCGTCGTGGGCCTTGAGCTTGTTCGTACGGCGGATGACCTTGCCGTACAGCGCGTGCTTGACGCGGTCCTCGACGGCGACGACGACGGTCTTGTCCATCTTGTCGCTGACGACGAGACCCTCACGGGTCTTGCGGAAGCCGCGGGCCTCTGCAGTCTGCTCAGTCACGTTGTTCTCACTCATCAGGCGCTCTCCACCGTCTCGATGCCCAGCTCGCGCTCACGCATCAGGGTGTAGATCCGCGCGATGTCCTTGCGGACGGCCTTCAGCCGACCGTGGTTCTCGAGCTGACCCGTCGCCGCCTGGAAGCGGAGGTTGAACAGCTCTTCCTTGGCTTCGCGGAGCTTGTTGAGAAGCTCCTCGTCACCCAGTTCACGCAGCTCGGACGCCTTGGTACCGGCCGACATCACGCTTCACCTGCCTCGCGCTTGACGATCCGGCACTTCATCGGCAGCTTGTGCGCTGCGCGAGTGAGGGCCTCACGGGCGATCTTCTCGTTGGGGTAGGACAGCTCGAACATGACCCGTCCCGGGTGCACGTTCGCGATCCACCACTCCGGAGAACCCTTACCGGAACCCATGCGGGTCTCGGCCGGCTTCTTCGTGAGCGGGCGGTCCGGGTAGATGTTGATCCAGACCTTGCCGCCACGCTTGATGTGGCGGGTCATCGCGATACGAGCGGCTTCGATCTGGCGGTTGGTGACGTACGCCGGCGTGAGGGCCTGAATGCCGTACTCGCCGAACGAAACCGTCGTACCGCCCTTGGCCTGACCGCGGCGCTTCGGGTGGTGCTGCTTGCGGTGCTTGACCCTACGGGGGATCAGCATGTCGGTCAGGCCTCCGTTCCGGTGCTCTCAGCCGGAGCGGCAGCCGCCGGAGCCTCGGCCTTGGGGGCCTCGGCAGCGGGAGCCTGCTGCGGCTTGCGACCGCGACCGCCGCGCTCGCCACCACGGCCACCACGGGCCGGGCGGTCGGCGCCTGCGCCACCACCACGGGCCGGACGGTTGCCGGCGCGGGCAGCGGCGTTCTCGGCGCGGACCTCGGCGATGTTCTTGACGTCGCCCTTGTAGATCCAGACCTTCACACCGATGCGGCCGAAGGTCGTCTTGGCCTCGAAGAAGCCGTAGTCCACGTTCGCGCGGAGCGTGTGCAGGGGCACACGGCCCTCGCGGTAGAACTCCGAGCGGGACATCTCGGCGCCGCCGAGGCGACCGCCGCACTGGATCTTGATGCCCTTGGCCCCGGCCTTCATCGCCGACTGCATGCTCTTACGCATGGCGCGACGGAAGGAGACGCGGGAGGAGAGCTGCTCGGCGACGGCCTGGGCCACCAGCTGAGCGTCGACCTCGGGGTTCTTGACCTCGAGGATGTTCAGCTGGACCTGCTTCTTGGTCAGCTTCTCCAGGTCGCCGCGGATACGGTCGGCCTCGGCGCCGCGGCGGCCGATGACGATGCCCGGACGCGCGGTGTGGATGTCGACGCGGACGCGGTCACGGGTGCGCTCGATCTCGACCTTCGAGATGCCGGCGCGCTCCATGCCGGACGTCATCATCCGACGGATGGCGACGTCTTCTCCGACGTATTCCTTGTACGACTTGTCGGCGTACCAACGGGACTTGAAGTCCGTGGTGATGCCGAGCCGGAACCCATGCGGGTTAACCTTCTGGCCCATTACCGGGTTCCTTCCTTGCTGCTGACGACCACGGTGATGTGGCTGGTCCGCTTGCGGATCCGGTAGGCACGGCCCTGGGCGCGCGGCCGGAACCGCTTCAGGGTCGGACCCTCGTCGACGTACGCCTCAGTGATGACGAGGCTGTCGGCGTCAGTGTGGTCGTAGTTGTGCGCAGCGTTGGCGATGGCGCTGTCCAGCACCTTGCCAACGGGCACGCTCGCGGCCTGCGGGGCGAAACGCAGGACCGCCTGAGCCTCCGTGGCGTCCATGCCACGGATAAGGTCCACCACCCGGCGGGCCTTCATGGGCGTGACGCGGATGTACCGCGCCTGGGCCCTGGCTTCCATGGTTGTCCTTCCAGTGTCTGTCATGGTCATTCCACCCCGCTACTAGCGGCGCTTCGACTTCCGGTCGTCCTTGACGTGACCCCGGAAGGTGCGCGTCGGCGAGAACTCGCCGAGCTTGTGGCCGACCATCGACTCGGTGACAAACACCGGAATGTGGGTCTTGCCGTTGTGCACCGCGATCGTGTGGCCCAGCATGCTGGGGACGATCATCGAGCGACGGGACCAGGTCTTGATGACGTTCTTGGAACCGGCTTCGTTCTGGGCGTCCACCTTCTTTACGAGGTGTCCGTCGACGAAGGGCCCCTTCTTGAGACTGCGCGGCATCTAAACCCGCTCCTAGCGCTTCTTGTTCGTCTTGCGGCGGCGGACGATGTACTTGCTCGAAGCCTTCTTCGGCGAGCGAGTACGACCCTCCTTCTGACCCCAGGGGCTGACCGGGTGGCGACCACCGGAGGTCTTGCCCTCACCACCACCGTGGGGGTGGTCAACCGGGTTCATCGCCACACCGCGGACGGTCGGGCGGACGCCCAGCCAGCGCTTGCGGCCGGCCTTGCCCCAGTTGATGTTGCTCTGCTCGGCGTTACCGACCTCGCCGACCGTGGCGCGGCAGCGCTGGTCGACCAGGCGGATCTCACCGGACGGCATGCGGAGGTGGGCCATCGAGCCCTCCTTCGCGAGCAGCTGCACGGAGGCACCGGCGGAGCGGGCGAACTTGGCGCCGCCACCGGGACGGAGCTCGATCGCGTGGATCGTGGTACCGACCGGGATGTTGCGGAGCGCCAGGTTGTTGCCCGGCTTGATGTCGGCCCCGGGACCGTTCTCGACACGGTCGCCCTGCTGCAGGTTGCGCGGGGCGAGGATGTAGCGCTTCTCGCCGTCCGCGTAGTGCAGCAGCGCGATGCGCGCGGTGCGGTTGGGGTCGTACTCGATGTGCGCGACCTTCGCCGGCACGCCGTCCTTGTCATGGCGACGGAAGTCGATGACGCGGTAGGCGCGCTTGTGTCCGCCACCCTGGTGGCGAACGGTCACACGACCGGAATTGTTACGGCCGCCCTTGCTGTGCAGGGGGCGAACCAGCGACTTCTCCGGCGTGGACCGCGTGACCTCGACGAAGTCGGCGACGCTGGAGCCACGACGGCCCGGCGTAGTCGGCTTGTACTTGCGGATTCCCATTTCTCAGTCCTCGTCCGATATCGGACGATCCGGACCGCCCTTAGGCGGTCGGACCGCCGAAGATGTCGATACGGTCGCCCTCAGCGAGGGTCACGATCGCGCGCTTGGTGCTCGCGCGCTGACCGAAACCGGTCTTGGTGCGCTTGCGCTTGCCCTGGCGGTTGATCGTGTTGACCCCGGTGACCTTGACCGAGAAGACCGCCTGGACGGCCTGCTTGATCTGGGTCTTGTTGGCGTTCGGGTCGACGATGAACGTGTACTTGTTCTCGTCGAGGAGCGCGTAGCTCTTCTCCGACACGACCGGCTTCAGCAGCACGTCACGGGGGTCCGTGTACGCCTTGCTGGGCGCGGTGACGACGGTGTTCTTGCCCTCGGTGGCGTGGCGCTTCGCCTTGGCGACGCGCGCGGCCTTGGCGACCTTGGCCGCCTTGGAGGCGATGCTCGGGTGACGCGTAGCCATCAGGCGTCACTCCCTTCGGTGTCGTTGGCCTTCGGGCCGGCGACGAAGGACTCGAGAGCGGCCTGGGTGAAGACCACGTCGTCCGAGACGATCACGTCGTACGTGTTCAGCTGGCCCGGCTCCAGGATGTGCACCTGGGGCAGGTTGCGGGCGGACAGCCACGCGGCCTCGTCGGCGCGGTCGACGACCAGGAGCAGGTTCTTGCGCTCCGAGATCTTGCCGAACAGCGTGCGAGCGGCCTTCGTGGAAGCGGTCTCGCCCTCGATCACGCCGGTGACGACGTGAATGCGGTTGTGGCGGGCCCGGTCGGTGAGGGCGTGACGCAGAGCGGCAGCCTTCATCTTCTTCGGGGTCCGCTGCGAGTAGTCACGCGGCTGCGGGCCGTGGACGACGCCACCGCCGGCGAACTGCGGCGCGCGGGTCGAGCCCTGGCGCGCGCGGCCGGTGCCCTTCTGGCGGTAAGGCTTCTTACCACCACCGCGGACTTCACCGCGGCGCTTGGTCTTGTGCGTGCCCTGACGGGCCGCGGCGTTCTGCGCGACGACGACCTGGTGGATCAGCGGGATGCTGATCTTCTCCACGCCGAAGATCTCCGCGGGGAGCTCGACGCTTCCGGTCTTCTCGCCTGCAGGCGAAAGGATGTCAACAGTGCTCATCGGTACCTCAGGCCCCCTTGGCCGCGGTGCGGACCAGGACGAGGCCGCCGTTCGGACCGGGGACGGCGCCCTTGATGAGCAGCAGACCCTTCTCCGCGTCAACGGCGTGGACGGTCAGGTTCTGGGTGGTGACACGCTCGTTGCCCATGCGACCCGCCATGCGGAGGCCCTTGAACACGCGGCCCGGGGTGGCGCAGCCACCGATGGAACCGGGCGAGCGGTGCTTGCGCTGGGTGCCGTGTCCGGCGCCGAGGCCCTTGAAGTTGTGACGCTTCATGACACCGGCGAAGCCCTTGCCCTTGCTCTTGCCGGTCACGTCGACCTTCACGCCGGCCTCGAACACCTCAGCGGTGATCTCCTGGCCCAGCGTGTACTCGGAGGCGTCCGCGGTGCGGATCTCGACGAGGTGGCGACGGGGGGTGACGTCGGCCTTGGCGAAGTGACCCTTGAGGGGCTTGTTCACCTTGCGCGGGTCGATCTCGCCGAAGGCGATCTGGACCGACTCGTAGCCGTCACTGTCGTTCGTACGGACCTGGGTCACGACGTTGGGGCTGGCCTTGACGACGGTGACCGGAACAACACGGTTGTTCTCGTCCCACACCTGCGTCATGCCGAGCTTCTCGCCCAGGATGCCCTTGATCTGCTTAGCCATTCTCAGATCACCGGCCCCTAGAGCTTGATCTCGATGTCGACACCGGCCGGGAGGTCGAGTCGCATCAGAGAGTCAACGGTCTTGGGCGTCGGGTCGAGAATGTCGATCAGGCGCTTGTGCGTGCGCATCTCGAAGTGCTCGCGCGAGTCCTTGTACTTGTGCGGCGACTTGATGACGCAGTACACGTTCTTCTCAGTGGGCAGCGGCACCGGGCCCGCGACCGACGCACCAGTACGCGTCACCGTCTCGACGATCTTCTTCGCCGAGCTGTCGATGACCTCGTGGTCGTAGGCCTTGAGCCGGATGCGGATCTTCTGTCCCGCCATGGCTACTCAGTAGTCCTGTCTCTTCTAACGCTCTGGAACCGGGTGTTCCCGTTCATCGCCCCTCCGACCCACGCGGTCGGGTGTGTCGCACTGTCGCCGACACAGATGCCCCTTGTTCGAACATCCCTGCCGGGAAAGCACGGCCCTTCCGGAACCGCAAGCCGGGGACGAAAGGCCCACCGGGTGCCTGGTCGGCGCTGCACTGACACTTCCCGAAAGATTCCCGTACGTCCGTCCCAGCGCTGCCATCAGGCAGTTGGGACGACGAGTACTGTGGGACTCGCTTCCGGTCCTCCCGGCGGGAGGCGCGCAGCATCAACACTCGACCGAGCAACCCCGCTAGTCTGCCATATGGGCCACCCCCTCCGCCAATCGAGCCGGAGAGAATACCCCGGACGTGACGCAGGTCAAACGCGGAGCGCGGCGAGCCGCTGCCCCGGGGCCACGTCATAGCCCCGGCTTCCACCCTTCCCTCTCCAGGGCACCCCTGTAGCCGGCGAGCTCCGGATCGGCGCGCGCCCATCTGGACGATCCCGTTCTGGGACGAGGGGAAGCAGTTCGGTCACGAGGTCCGATCCCGTGTTTGGCGAACACGTACACAATTAATTCCCCAATCAGTTCAGGCCCGGCAGGAAAATCAATTCGAAAAATATGATGAGAGACTGCCCGTCTGACGTATTTTTTATTTCCCGACCGCATCTCACGGCCACATCAATTGATTTTCTGGTCCAGGATTGCTCTAATCTCCGCTTAAACCCGCGGGAGTCATAAATCCCGTGGAAAGAGGTGAAGGAGCGTCATGCGGGCCATTCGAGCGTTGCTGGTGGGAGCCTCCGTGCTCAGCGTCTCCCTGGGTACGGTCACCGCCTCCCAGGCACTGGGATGGGAGCGCCCCTGGGCGCACATCCAGAGCAGCACGCCGTCCTCGGCGCACGACGACGACGGAACGGAGCATGACAAGGACTACCGCGAGTACAACCTCGTCCACAGCTGCAGGGGGGGCACGTTCGGCTACTGCACCCAGAACGCGACCTTCAACCCGGTGATCATCGGAGACATCGGCCTCACGACAGGGCTCATCGGTGGCGGTGACAACCGCGGCAACGGTGACAACGGCGGCAACGGGAACAACGGCAACAACGGCAACAACGGCAACAACGGGAACAACGGGAACAACGGCAACTGACTGAGGAGCGACCGCCGAAAAGCTTCGAGCGGCCACTTCTGAATGCGCCCGGTTCCGCCTGACGTTTCCTCGGCCTTCGTGAGCCGAGCGCCGGGCGTGTGGCCCGTGTGGTGAGCATTTCGCTCACCACACGGGCCGCCGAGCAGAAGGAACGTGATGGAACAACCCAGCGAATCCCCCACCGATCGCCCGGCAACCGCTGCTTCGGCGACCCAGTGCCTGCCCCCTCCGCGCCCGGGCACCGGCACAGGCCTTCCGCCTGCGTCTGCGTCTGCGTCAGGGGCCGAAAGACCCCCCGCGGACGTCGGTACACCCGCCCTCCGAGCGGACGGCGACAGCGACCGCCGTTGGTCGAGGACATCGGTAGGTCTTCTGACGGCGACCGCCGCCCTGCTGGTCGGCGCCCTGCTGGTGCACCTGACGATGATCTTCCTGGTCCTGAGCCCGCCCAATGCCATCACGGCGACCCACCGAGACACCATCCAGTCCTACATCCAGCCTGAATTCGGGCAGGACTGGAAATTGTTCGCCCCCAATCCGAAGCAGCGCAACGACAGCATCGGCGCCAGGTTCCAGACCACGGGCAACGGCCGATCCACCCCGCGGCTCTCGGAATGGATCAACATCACGGCCCAGGACTTGGCCGCGATCCGGGGCAGTCTCGCACCGAGCCACGTACACCAGGACATGGTGCGCAGGGCATGGGACGACGCGACGTCCGGACTGGGCACGGACGAACGGCCGAAGAATCGCCGCGGTGAAATCGACGTCGAATATCTGAAGCGAATCGTGCTCCAGCGGATCGGACGCGAGTGGCAGGGCGAACGGATCGTCGGCGTTCAGATCGCGGGTCGCTACACGATGGTGCAGCCCCCGTCGTGGAGTTCGGAGAAGTCGTCCGACACGACCACCTACCGGGTCCTTCCGTGGTGGCCCGTGACCGACCAGGACTACAAGGGGCTGTGAGTTGAACACCGTAACGCCCGAAGCGCCCCGCCGATCCGTCGTGGACCGCATCCGCGAGGGCATCGCGCGATGGGGGCGCCTGGCATGCACGACCCGTGCGCCCTATCAGTCCGCGGTCTTCCGTATCGGTCTGGCCTTGGTCATCGCGGCCTTCCTGCTCCGGGAATGGCCGCAGCGCCGTGTGCTGTACGGCGACCGGAGCCCGCTGTCTTACGACATGGCGCTCGAACTGGGGCGCATGAACGACAGTTTCAGCGTGCTGAACTGGTCCGGCGGACGGGCCTGGTTCGAGATCGTCTATGCGCTGACCATCGCGTCGGCTCTCGCGGTGGTGGTCGGCTGGCGCACCAGGACCATGTGCGTGGTCCTCATGGTCGGGACCGTCTCGCTGGAGAACCACAACCCCCTGACCGGCGACGGCGGCGACAACATCCTCCGCATCATGGTGATCTACCTGGTCTTCACCCGGTGCGCCCAGGTCTGGTCGCTGGACGCGCGACGCGCCTCCGGCAGCGCCGGCGCCACACACCACAAGGACTCCTCACGGAAAGACGTCACGGGAATCGCCCTGTGGGTGGCCACCGGTCTGTTCCTGTCGCTGGCCTTCGGACCGGAAACGGGATGGCCCCTCGTTCTGTGGACTCTGTGGGGTGTCCAGGGAGTGTGGTGGGCGGCCAACCGCTGGTTCCGTGAGACCGAGGGGCGCGCGCTGCTGGACGCCGCCGCTTCCATGCTGCACAACGCCGCGATGTTGACCATCGCCGCGCAGACCTGCCTGATCTACTCCACGGCCGGCTGGAACAAGGTGCAGGGCTCTCGCTGGCAGGAGGGCAGCGCCCTGCACTATGCGCTGAACCTGGAGTACTTCTCGCCCTTTCCCTGGCTCTCCGCGCTGCTCGCGGCCAACACTGTGGTGGTTCTGCTGATGACCTACGGGACGGTCATTCTGCAGGTGTCCTTCCCCTTCACCCTTGGCAACCGCAAGGTCAAGAACGTGCTGCTGGCCATCATGATTCTCGAGCACCTGGGGATCTCGGTGGTACTCGGCATCCCCTTCCTGTCGCTGGCGATGGTCGCCTGCGACGCGGTGTTCCTGCCCACGGCGTTCCTGGTCTGGTGCGGTGCCCGGGGCACGGCGATGGCCCGTCGGGCACGCGCCGACCGGAGCGCCGTTCCCAAGACCGCGGCAACCGCCTGACCGCGTCCTCGCCGCCCCGCTCGTCGATTGAGCCCTCGGACGCCTACGTCACGAAGACCGCACACGCGGCCGGCGTGACGGCGATCCGGGGGCCTTCGGGGACTGCGCTGAGTACGCGCGCACGGTGAGGATGAGTACCCGTCCCGATGCCTCGGGCCGCCGGAGTCGCTGGGATGGAGCCCATGACGACGCAGCACCACGGGACGCGGCTCCCCGCTTTCCACCGGACCTGGTGGAAAGCCCCCTTCGCGGCATCCGTGCTCGGCCTGCCGGTCCTCGCGATGGAGTACAGCGTGGTCCGGGACCACGACGGCATGGGTGAGTACGGAGGCCTGATCTATTCGGCCCTGGCCTTGTTCGCGCTCTCCTGGGCCCTGCCCCACCGTCGCGCCCTCAGGACCCTGCGCGTCCTGGCAGCCGGAGCGGCCGTGGGGATCACGGTTCTGCCGGTGGCGCTCCTGGGGCTACTCAGCCTGATGCTGGCTGCCTGACGCGTACGCCACGAACTCCGTCCAGGCGGCCGAGGCGGCCGGGGGCTGCTTCTCGTGGACGCGCTCGCCGACCGGTGGGGAGTGAGCGAGGGACGGTGGCCGCGCAAGACGGTCTGGGCGGAAATCCGCATGTCTTCGGCACCGGAACCCGATTCCCCGCGCTGCGGACGCAGGGGCTGTCTTTGCCAGGGACCACCGACGTGAAATGGACTTCGTCCACGGCGAGGACGTCACCATCGCCGGCTGGACGATCTCCACCGAGGCGCTCTCCCTGGACGGCGGCGCCCGATCAGGCTCGCGCCCGCGCGAACGCCGTCTCCAACCCCCGCCTCACCGCCCCCGCCAGCGGCCGCTCCACGAACCGGTGCACCGCCCAGCTCAGCAGGAGGAAGCCGGCCAGTAGCGCCGTCACCAGCAGCCGTGCGTCCATCTCGCCCGTAGACGGCTGATCAGCACCGTGCCGGCCGCGTAGTGCATCAGGTCCTGACGAACCACGTCCGCAGACGACTTCGACGATTCGAGTGAGCTCATGAGGCCGCGGCCGACCGCGCGGCCGCCATGCTGACCCGTCTCGGTCCCGAGGACGACGTCGGCTTCGGACACCGAGGCCGACGTCGACCGGTACGACGCCGTCATGGCCGTCGGCTGCGGCGAGAACCTGGAGCGGATCGGCTGCCCGCGGTGTGGTGCGGCCATCGCCGACGACTGGTACGGCGATCTTCTTGAGGCCCACTGCGACGACGGCTTCGTCACCCGCGACGTGAAGGTCCCCCTGCTGTGGAGCGGCGACCTCGCTGGACGCGCTGGAGTACGAGCGGCCCTGCGGCTTCGCGCGCTTCGAGATCGGCGTCTGGAATCCGGACCGGGAGCCGTTCGACGCCGACGAGTTGGCCGATCTCGGCAAGGCGCTCGGGCACCTCGTCCGGCAGGTCCTCGCCCGCGTCTGAGCCGCGGCGAACCCGGACCGCCCCCGCCCGCCCATACGAAAGGGCCCGTACGACCGAAGTCGTACGGGCCCTTCCAGGTGCTCAGCTCAAGCTGGAGCTACCAGGTCGATCGGCCAAGAACTACTTGGTGATCTTGGTGACCTGGCCGGCGCCCACCGTGCGACCACCCTCGCGGATGGCGAACTTCAGGCCCTCTTCCATGGCGATGGGCTGGATGAGCTCCACCTTCATCTCGGTGTTGTCACCCGGCATCACCATCTCGGTGCCCTCGGGGAGGGTCACAACGCCCGTCACGTCCGTCGTACGGAAGTAGAACTGCGGACGGTAGTTGTTGAAGAACGGCGTGTGGCGGCCACCCTCGTCCTTGGACAGGATGTAGGCCTGGGCCTCGAAGTCGGTGTGCGGCGTGACCGAACCCGGCTTGATGATGACCTGGCCGCGCTCGACGTCCTCGCGCTTGATGCCACGGAGGAGCAGACCGACGTTCTCGCCCGCCTGGCCCTCGTCGAGCAGCTTGCGGAACATCTCGATGCCGGTGACCGTGGTGGTGGTCTTCTCCTGCTTGATGCCGATGATGTCAACGGTCTCGTTGACCTTCAGGACACCACGCTCGATACGGCCGGTGACGACCGTACCGCGACCGGTGATCGTGAAGACGTCCTCGACGGGCATGAGGAACGGCTTGTCGACGTCACGCTCGGGGGTCGGGATCGCCGCGTCGACGGCGTCCATGAGGTCGAGAACCGACTGACCCCACGTGGCGTCGCCCTCGAGCGCCTTGAGCGCCGAGACCTTGACGACCGGCAGGTCGTCGCCCGGGAACTCGTACTCGGAGAGGAGCTCACGGACCTCGAGCTCGACGAGCTCCAGGATCTCCTCGTCGTCCACCATGTCGGCCTTGTTCAGGGCGACGACGATGTACGGCACGCCGACCTGGCGGGCCAGGAGCACGTGCTCCTTGGTCTGCGGCATCGGGCCGTCGGTGGCGGCCACGACCAGGATCGCGCCGTCCATCTGCGCGGCACCGGTGATCATGTTCTTGATGTAGTCCGCGTGACCCGGGCAGTCGACGTGGGCGTAGTGACGGCCCTCCGTCTGGTACTCGACGTGCGCGATGGAGATGGTGATACCGCGCTGACGCTCTTCGGGAGCCTTGTCGATCTGGTCGAAGGCCGAGGCCTCGTTCAGCGTGGGGTACTTGTCGTGCAGCACCTTGGTAATGGCGGCCGTGAGGGTCGTCTTACCGTGGTCGATGTGACCGATGGTGCCGATGTTGACGTGCGGCTTAGTCCGCTCGAACTTTGCCTTCGCCACTGGGGTCCTCCTGCGGAGTGGTTCTGGTACGCCTTACTCATCGGCGCCAGGTGATCTTTGCTGGGATGCCGCCCGCCGGGGCTTACCCTCCCGGGTCTGCCCCGGCGGTCGGTGTCAAGCCTAAAGCGTGTAACAGGTGTGCGTTACTCGCCCTTGGCCTTCGCGATGATCTCCTCGGCGACGTTCCTCGGAACCTCGGCGTAGGAGTCGAACTGCATCGAGTAGCTTGCGCGACCCGAGGTCTTGCTGCGGAGGTCGCCGACGTAGCCGAACATCTCCGAGAGGGGCACGAGGCCCCGCACGATGCGGGCGCCCATCCGCTCCTCCATGGCCTGGATCTGGCCACGACGGGAGTTGATGTCGCCGATGACCTCGCCCATGTAGTCCTCGGGCGTGGTGACCTCGACGGCCATCATCGGCTCGAGCAGCACGGGGCTGGCCTTGCGCGCGGCCTCCTTGAACGCCTGCGAACCGGCGATCTTGAAGGCGAGCTCGGAGGAGTCCACCTCGTGGTAGCCGCCGTCGAGCAGGATCACGCGCACGCCGGTCATCTCGTAACCGGCGAGGATGCCGAACTGCATGGCCTCCTGCGCACCGGCGTCGACCGAAGGGATGTACTCCTTCGGGATACGGCCACCGGTCACCTTGTTCACGAACTCGTACGAGGCGTCGCCGCCCTCGATCGGCTCGATCGCGATCTGCACCTTCGCGAACTGACCGGTACCACCGGTCTGCTTCTTGTGGGTGTAGTCCACGCGCTCGACGGCCTTGCGGATCGTCTCGCGGTAGGCGACCTGCGGCTTGCCGACGTTGGCCTCGACCTTGAATTCACGGCGCATACGGTCGACCAGCACCTCGAGGTGCAGTTCGCCCATGCCGCCGATGATGGTCTGGCCGGTCTCCTCGTCCGAGTGGACCTGGAACGACGGGTCCTCTTCGGCCAGGCGCTGGATCGCGATGCCCAGCTTCTCCTGGTCGCCCTTCGACTTGGGCTCGATGGCGACCTGGATGACCGGAGCCGGGAAGTCCATGGACTCCAGGATCACGGGCTGCTTGTCGTCGCACAGCGTCTCGCCGGTCGTGGTCTGCTTCAGACCCATGACGGCGACGATGTCGCCGGCGCCGACCGCCGCGATCTCCTCACGCTTGTTCGCGTGCATGCGGTAGATCTTGCCGATGCGCTCCTTCTTGCCCTTGACGGAGTTCAGCACGGCGGTGCCGGACTCCAGGCGGCCCGAGTAGACCCGGACGAAGGTGAGCTTGCCGAGGTGCGGGTCGCTCATGATCTTGAACGCCAGCGCCGACAGCGGCTCGTCGTCGGACGGCCTGCGCTTGACGATCTCCTCCGGGTCCTTCACGTCGTGGCCCTCGATGGCCTCGACGTCCAGGGGGGAGGGGAGGTAGCGCACGACCGCGTCGAGCAGGGGCTGAACGCCCTTGTTCTTGAACGCGGTGCCACAGAACACCGGGGTGACCGTGGTGTCCTCGGACTTGCCGGACGCGATGGTGATGCGACGGATCGCGGCGTACAGCTGCTCCACCGAGGGCTCCTGGCCCTCCAGGTACAGCTCCATGATCTCGTCGTCGTTCTCGGCGACGGTCTCGACGAGCTTGCCGCGGTACTCCTCGGCGGCCTCGGTGTGGGTGGCCGGGATGTCGACCACGTCGTACATCTCGCCCTTCTCCGCCTCGGCGGACCACACGAAGGCCTTCATCGTGACCAGGTCGACGACGCCCTTGAAGTCGGCCTCGGCACCGATCGGGAGCTGCATGACGATCGGCTGCGCGCCAAGGCGGTTGCTGATCATGTCGACGCAGCGGTGGAACTCGGCGCCGGTACGGTCGAGCTTGTTGACGAAGCAGATGCGCGGGACGCCGTAGCGGTCCGCCTGCCGCCACACGGTCTCGGACTGGGGCTCGACACCTGCGACGCCGTCGAACACCGTCACGGCGCCGTCGAGCACGCGCAGCGAACGCTCCACCTCGACGGTGAAGTCGACGTGGCCCGGGGTGTCGATGATGTTGATGGTGTGGTCGACGTCGGCGAGCGGCCAGTGACAGGTGGTGGCAGCAGAGGTGATCGTGATGCCACGCTCCTGCTCCTGCTCCATCCAGTCCATCGTGGCGGCGCCGTCGTGGACCTCACCGATCTTGTACGAAACGCCGGTGTAGAACAGGATCCGCTCAGTGGTGGTCGTCTTGCCCGCGTCGATGTGAGCCATGATCCCGATGTTGCGGACCCTGGCCAGGTCAAGTGAAGTGGTAGCCATAAGGCTTCGGTCTTCTCTCGGTCTCGTCGTGGGGAGCGACTACCAGCGGTAGTGCGCGAAGGCCTTGTTGGACTCGGCCATCTTGTGGGTGTCCTCGCGCTTCTTCACAGCGGCACCGAGGCCGTTGGACGCGTCGAGAAGCTCGTTGAGCAGGCGCTCGGTCATGGTCTTCTCGCGACGGGCGCGGGAGTAGCCGACGAGCCAGCGCAGAGCGAGGGTGCTCGCGCGGCCGGGCTTGACCTCGATCGGGACCTGGTAGGTCGCGCCACCGACACGGCGGGACTTGACCTCGATGGTCGGCTTGATGTTCTCGAGAGCGCGCTTCAGCGTGATGACCGGGTCGTTGCCGGTCTTCTCGCGCAGGCCCTCCATGGCGCCGTAGACGATGCGCTCGGCGGTGGAGCGCTTGCCGTTCAGCAGCACCTTGTTGATGAGCGACGTGACAAGAGGAGAACCGTAGACCGGGTCGATGATGACCGGGCGCTTCGGGGCAGGGCCCTTACGAGGCATTGTTTACTTCTCCTTCTTGGCGCCGTAGCGGCTGCGGGCCTGCTTGCGGTTCTTGACACCCTGGGTGTCGAGGGAACCGCGGATGATCTTGTAGCGAACACCGGGCAGGTCCTTCACACGGCCACCACGCACGAGCACGATGGAGTGCTCCTGCAGGTTGTGTCCCTCACCCGGAATGTAAGCAGTGACCTCGATCCCGCTGGTCAGACGCACACGCGCGACCTTACGCAGGGCCGAGTTCGGCTTCTTCGGGGTGGTCGTGAACACACGCGTGCAGACGCCGCGACGCTGGGGCGAACCCTCGAGTGCGGGCGTCTTGTTCTTCTCGACCTTGTCCTGCCGGCCCTTCCGGACCAGCTGCTGGATCGTAGGCACTACTTCTCCGGTTTCTGTGTGCCGATGGTGGAGCTAACCTGGAACATCGCCGACCCACGCGGTCGGGTGTGTCGAATCCCGCGAACTTCCGCCGTGAGGCGGGAAGAGACGCAGATCGCGGTGGCCACTGCTTCGGCCCGTATGCGGTTGCAGACACGCACAAGGGCCAGGGCACACCCCAGGCACAAGGTCTGAGCGTACCTAGCGCAATCTCTCCGGTCAAAACAAGGACGGCGGGGCCGACACGAGAGGGGTTACGTGCGCCGCCCGAGCTGCTGTGGTAGAGGGCTCTCGCCGACCGGCGCCGGCCCGCCGGAAGCGTCCGTCGCCGTGTCATGGCCGACGAAGTACGTCGGACGGTTCTGTACGGCCGTGTAGATGCGGCCCACGTACTCGCCGAGCAGCCCCACGCAGATCAACTGCACCGCGCCGATGAACAGCACGCCGATGAACAGCGACGTCCAGCCGGGGACGGTGTGCCCCAGGACGTAGGCGAACAGGGTGTAGCCCATCAGCCCCAGGCAGACCAGGAAGGCGAAGCCGCCCAGCCAGGTGGCGATGCGCAGCGGCGCCGCCGAGAAGCCGGTGACGCTGTCGACGGCCAGCCGGATCATCCGGCCCAGGGGGTACTTGCTCTGGCCCGCCGGCCGCGGCGCGCGCTCGTAGGTGACCTCGCCGCTGGGGAAGCCCAGCCAGGGCACGAGGAGCCGGTAGACGCGCTGCTGGTCGGGCAGCGCCCGCAGGGCGTCGACGGCGGCCCGGCTCAGCAGCCGGAAGTCGCCGGCCTGGGCCGGGACGGACTCCCCCGCGAGCCGGCGCACGAGCCGGTAGTACAGCCCCGCGGTCCACCGCTTGAAGCCGGTGTCGCTGGCCCGGTCGGCCCGGATGCCGTAGACGATGTCGAGGTGCTCGGCGCGGGCCAGCGCGAGCATGTCGGCGATCTTCTCGGGCGGGTCCTGGAGGTCGGCGTCGATGCTGACGACGTACGCGCCGAGCGCCCGGTCGAGGCCCGCGGTCAGCGCCGCCTGGTGGCCGGAGTTGCGGCGCAGGCCGATGACGCGCAGCTGCGGCCAGCCGAGCCGGAAGGCGGCGAGCAGCTCGGCCGTGCGGTCGGTGCTGCCGTCGTCCACGGCGACGACCTCGTAGTCGGCGCCGAGGCCCTCGAGGACCGGGCGCAACCGGCTGACCAGCGCGGGAAGGACCTCTTCCTCGTTGTACATGGGTATGACGACCGACAAGACGGTCCCCGTCACCGTGGCGTTCGGTTGCACGTCGGTCACCCGTCCTTCCCCAAGCTGTGGCGCACATGTGCGACTCTGTTGCGATCTTATGACCAACACTCTGACGACCAGGGGATCCCAGCCATGAGCACGGCTTCCAAGGCCACGGCGACTGACCCCGCCGTGCCCGACGGGCAACAGGAACGGCTCCCGAGGCTCCGCCGCCTCACCCTGCCGGACGGTGTACGACCGTACCTCGCCCCGCTGCTCCTCTACGGCACGCTGAAGCTCGTCGGGCTGACCGTGTTCGCCTGGCTCCTGGAGTGGGCCGACGAGTACCAGAAGAAGAACCCGCGCTTCGGCGGCGGCGCCCACTGGTGGGACGTGCTCGCCACCTGGGACGGCTGGTGGTACCTCCAGGTCGCCGAGAAGGGCTACGACCCCAAGCCGCTGCAACGGCTCGACCCGGGCGGCCTGTTCACGGTCAAGCAGGACTCGGTCGCCTTCTTCCCGCTCTACCCGGGCCTGATCAGGGGCGTCTCCGAGATCACGGGACTGGGCCTGTACGGCTCCGGGATCCTGGTGTCGGTGCTGGCCTCCTTCGTGGCCGCGGCCGGCATCTACGCCGTGATATCGACGCTGGCCGGGGTGCGGGCGGGCACGATCGCGGCCGGGCTGTGGGCGGTGGCGCCCGGCGCGGGCGTGGAGTGGGCGGTCTACTCGGAGTCGGTCTTCGTCGCCATCGCCGCCTGGTGCTGCCACTGCGTGATGAAGCGCCGCTGGGTGGCGGCCGGGCTCCTCGCCTTCCTGGCCGGGCTCAACCGGCCGACGTCCGCCGCGCTCATCGGCGCGGTCGGGCTGGCCGCCATCGTGACGCTCGCCCGGCGCGACAGCAGGCGCGAGCACGGGATCGCCGGTCCCGTGTACGCGATGATCGCCGCGCCGCTCGGCCTGCTCACCTACATCACCTGGGTCGGCCTCAGCATGGGCGACCTCACCGCGTACTTCACGCTCCAGCGCGAGGGATGGGCACACTCCTTCGACTTCGGCGCCTTCACCCTCGACGTGCTGGGCAACACGGCGGTCGGCCGGCACGACTACCTGTTCGCGTTCACGGTCCCCGACCTGCTGGCCGTACAGCTCGTCCTGGCGCTGCCCTTCCTGATCGCGCTGATGCTGCGCAAGAAGCCGCCGCTGGTGCTGGTCGCGTACACGCTGGCGAGCGTGCTCACCGTGCTGGGCACCCAGCAGATGTTCGGCAACACGGGCCGCTACCTGCTCCCGGCCTTCCCCCTGCTGCTGGCCCCCGCGGCGGCGCTGAGCCGGCTGAAGTGGCCGAGCCTTGCGGTGTTCTTCGCGACGGCGTCGATCGCCTCGGGGTGGTACGCGCACTACGTGATCTTCGAGCTGGGAATCCCGTAGACCGGGGCCGGGCAGGGCCAGGCAGGGCAGGGCAGGGCAGGGCAGGTGCCTGGACGGCGCTGACGGCCCCTACAGCGCCTGAACGCCCTGCCTTGAGGCCCGGGAGCCTCCAGGAACGCCGAAGGGCGGTCACCCCGTACGAAACGGGGTGACCGCCCTTCAAGCGTTCAGACGATCAAGCGATCGCCCGCCGCCTACTGGTTGTACGGACCGTAGTCGTAGTCCTCCAGCGGGACGGCCTGGCCGGAGCCCGTGCCGAACGGCGAGTAGTCGATGTCGTCGTAGCCGACGGCCGAGTACATCGCGGCCTTGGCCTCTTCGGTCGGCTCGACCCGGATGTTGCGGTAGCGGGACAGACCCGTACCGGCCGGGATGAGCTTACCGATGATGACGTTCTCCTTGAGGCCGATCAGGGAGTCGGACTTGGCGTTGATCGCCGCGTCCGTCAGCACCCTGGTCGTCTCCTGGAAGGACGCCGCCGACAGCCAGGACTCCGTGGCCAGCGAGGCCTTGGTGATACCCATGAGCTGCGGACGACCGGAGGCCGGGTGACCGCCCTCCTGCACCACACGACGGTTCTCGACCTCGAACTTCGAGCGCTCGACGAGCTCGCCGGGCAGCAGCTCGGCGTCGCCGGACTCGATGATCGTCACGCGGCGCAGCATCTGCCGGATGATGATCTCGATGTGCTTGTCGTGGATCGACACACCCTGCGAGTTGTAGACCTTCTGGACCTCGCCGACCAGGTGGACCTGGACGGCACGCTGACCCAGGATGCGCAGCACGTCGTGCGGGTTGGTGGCACCCACGGTGAGCTTCTGGCCCACCTCGACGTGCTCGCCCTCGCTGACCAGGAGCCGGGCGCGCTTCGAGATCGGGAACGCCGTCTCGTCGCTGCCGTCGTCCGGGGTGATGACGATCTTCTTGGTCTTCTCGGTCTCCTCGATCCGCACGCGGCCGGAGGCCTCGGAGATCGGGGCGACACCCTTCGGGGTACGGGCCTCGAAGAGCTCGACGACACGCGGCAGACCCTGCGTGATGTCGTCACCGGCCACACCACCGGTGTGGAAGGTACGCATCGTCAGCTGGGTGCCGGGCTCACCGATGGACTGGGCGGCGATGATGCCGACCGCCTCACCGATGTCGACCAGCTTGCCGGTGGCCAGCGAGCGGCCGTAGCACATGGCGCAGGTGCCGACCTGGGACTCGCAGGTCAGGATCGAGCGGGTCTTGACCTCCTCGACGCCGTGGCGCACGAGCTGGTCGATGAGCACGTCGCCCAGGTCCACGTTGGCCGGCGCGATCACCTTGCCGTCGATGACGACGTCCTCGGCGAGCATGCGGGCGTAGACGCTGGTCTCGACGTCCCCGGCCTTGCGCAGAACGCCGGTCTCGTCCTTCGAGGCGATCCGCAGCTTCAGACCGCGCTCGGTTCCGCAGTCCTCCTCGCGGATGATGACGTCCTGCGAGACGTCCACCAGACGACGGGTCAGGTAACCCGAGTCGGCGGTACGCAGGGCGGTGTCCGCCAGACCCTTACGGGCACCGTGGGTGGAGATGAAGTACTCCAGCACGGACAGGCCCTCACGGAACGAGGCCTTGATGGGACGCGGGATGGTCTCGTTCTTCGCGTTCGACACCAGACCACGCATACCGGCGATCTGCCGCATCTGCATCATGTTTCCTCGGGCACCCGAGTCAACCATCATGAAGATGGGGTTCGTCTTGGGGAAGTTCGCGTTCATCGCCTCGGCGACCTCGTTGGTCGCCTTGGTCCAGATCGCGATGAGCTCCTGCGTGCGCTCTTCCTTGGTGATCAGACCGCGCTCGTACTGCTTCTGGACCTTCTCGTCCAGCGCCTCGTAGCCCGCGACGATGGCCTTCTTCGCCTCGGGGACGACGACGTCGGAGATGGCCACGGTGACACCGGAGCGGGTGCCCCAGTAGAAGCCGGACGCCTTCAGGTTGTCGAGCGTCGCCGCCACGATGACCTTGGGATAGCGCTCCGCCAGGTCGTTGACGATCTCGCCGAGAGCCTTCTTGCCCACCGAGTAGTCGACGAACGGGTAGTCCTCGGGCAGCAGCTCGTTGAAGAGCGCGCGGCCCAGGGTGGTGCGCAGGCGGAAGGTGTCCCCCTGCTGCCACTCCGGCTCGCCCTCTTCGCGGGCCGGCGGGGTCCAGCCGCGCGGCGGCATGGTGCCCACCGGGAAGCGGATGTCGATCGCCGACTGCAGCGCGAGCTCGCCGGCGTCGAACGCCATGATCGCCTCGGCCGTGGAGCCGAACGCGCGGCCCTCGCCCTTGGTGTCACGCAGTTCGCCGTCGGTGGTGAGGAAGAACAGACCGAGGACCATGTCCTGGGTCGGCATCGTCACCGGACGGCCGTCGGCGGGCTTGAGGATGTTGTTCGAGGACAGCATCAGGATGCGGGCCTCGGCCTGCGCCTCCGCGGAGAGCGGCAGGTGGACGGCCATCTGGTCACCGTCGAAGTCCGCGTTGAACGCGGTGCAGACGAGCGGGTGGATCTGGATGGCCTTGCCCTCGACGAGCTGCGGCTCGAAGGCCTGGATGCCGAGGCGGTGCAGGGTGGGCGCACGGTTCAGCAGCACCGGGTGCTCGGCGATGACCTCTTCGAGGACGTCGTACACGACGGTGCGGCCGCGCTCCACCATGCGCTTGGCGCTCTTGATGTTCTGCGCGTGGTTCAGGTCGACCAGGCGCTTCATCACGAACGGCTTGAAGAGCTCCAGCGCCATCGCCTTCGGCAGACCGCACTGGTGCAGCTTGAGCTGCGGACCGACGACGATCACGGAACGCGCGGAGTAGTCCACACGCTTGCCGAGCAGGTTCTGACGGAATCGACCCTGCTTGCCCTTGAGCATGTCGCTCAGGGACTTCAGCGGGCGGTTACCGGGACCGGTGACCGGACGGCCACGACGGCCGTTGTCGAACAGCGCGTCGACGGCCTCCTGGAGCATGCGCTTCTCGTTGTTCACGATGATCTCGGGCGCGCCGAGGTCGAGAAGCCGCTTCAGGCGGTTGTTGCGGTTGATCACACGGCGGTACAGGTCGTTCAGGTCGGAGGTCGCGAAGCGGCCACCGTCCAGCTGCACCATCGGGCGAAGGTCCGGCGGGATGACCGGCACGCAGTCCAGCACCATGCCCTTGGGGCTGTTGCTGGTCTGCAGGAACGCGGAGACGACCTTGAGGCGCTTGAGCGCACGGGTCTTCTTCTGGCCCTTGCCGGTGCGGATGATCTCGCGGAGGCGCTCGGCCTCCTCGTCCAGGTCGAAGGACTCGAGCCGCCGCTGCAGGGCGGCGGCGCCCATCGAACCGTCGAAGTACGTGCCGAAGCGGTCACGCAGCTCGCGGTAGAGGAGCTCGTCGCCCTCCAGGTCCTGGACCTTGAGGTTCTTGAAGCGGGTCCACACCTCGTCGAGGCGGTCGATCTCGCGCTGCGCACGGTCGCGCAGCTGCTTCATCTCCCGCTCGGCGCCTTCGCGCACCTTGCGGCGCACGTCGGCCTTGGCGCCCTCGGCCTCGAGCTCGGCCAGGTCGGTCTCGAGCTTCTTGGCGCGGGCCTCGAGGTCGGCGTCGCGACGGTTCTCGACCTGCTGACGCTCGACGGAGACATGCGCCTCCAGCGAGGGCAGGTCGCGCGTCCGGCGCTCGTCGTCGACGAACGTGATCATGTACGCCGCGAAGTAGATGACCTTCTCGAGGTCCTTCGGAGCGAGGTCGAGCAGGTACCCGAGGCGTGACGGAACGCCCTTGAAGTACCAGATGTGCGTGACGGGCGCGGCCAGTTCGATGTGGCCCATCCGCTCACGACGCACCTTGGCGCGAGTGACCTCGACGCCGCAGCGCTCACAGATGATGCCCTTGAACCGGACACGCTTGTACTTGCCGCAGTAGCACTCCCAGTCCCGGGTCGGACCGAAGATCTTCTCGCAGAAGAGTCCGTCCTTTTCGGGCTTGAGCGTGCGGTAGTTGATCGTCTCGGGCTTCTTGACCTCGCCGTGGCTCCACTGACGGATGTCGTCCGCCGTAGCCAGGCCGATCCGGAGCTCGTCGAAGAAGTTGACGTCGAGCACTATGCGTCAATCCCTCTCAGGGTTGTAAGTCTTGGGGTCTGATACGGGGGTCCCGGGGCCGGCCGGAGACTCAGGGATCTTCATCGCTGAACCTCCGGACCGGACTCCCGTCAGACCTCTTCGACGCTGCTCGGCTCGCGCCGGGACAGGTCGATGCCGAGCTCCTCCGCCGCGCGGAAGACGTCCTCGTCGGTGTCACGCATCTCGATGGACATACCGTCGCTGGACAGCACCTCCACGTTCAGGCAGAGAGACTGCATCTCCTTGATGAGCACCTTGAAGGACTCGGGGATGCCGGGCTCGGGGATGTTCTCGCCCTTGACGATGGCCTCGTAGACCTTCACGCGGCCGGTGACGTCGTCGGACTTGATGGTCAGGAGCTCCTGGAGGGCGTACGCGGCGCCGTATGCCTCCAGCGCCCACACCTCCATCTCGCCGAAGCGCTGACCGCCGAACTGCGCCTTACCACCCAGCGGCTGCTGGGTGATCATCGAGTACGGACCGGTCGAACGGGCGTGCAGCTTGTCGTCGACCAGGTGGTGCAGCTTCAGGATGTACATGTAACCGACCGAGATCGGGTCCGGGAACGGCTCACCGCTGCGGCCGTCGAACATCCGCGCCTTGCCGGTCGGGAGCACCATGCGCTCGCCGTCGCGGTTCGGGATGGTGTGGTTCAGCAGACCCGCGAGCTCGTCCTCACGGGCGCCGTCGAACACCGGGGTGGCGACGTTGGTGCCCGGGGCGACCTGGTCGGCGCCGATGACCTGCAGGCGCTTGGCCCAGTCGTCGGCGAGACCGGAGACGTCCCAGCCGCGGCTGGCGAGCCAGCCGAGGTGGATCTCGAGCACCTGTCCCGGGTTCATTCGGGACGGCACACCGAGCGGGTTGAGGATGATGTCGACCGGGGTCCCGTCCTCGAGGAACGGCATGTCCTCGATGGGCAGGATCTTGGAGATGACACCCTTGTTGCCGTGCCGGCCGGCGAGCTTGTCGCCGTCCGTGATCTTGCGCTTCTGCGCCACGTAGACACGGACCAGCTGGTTCACGCCCGGCGGCAGCTCGTCGCCCTCTTCACGGTCGAAGACGCGGACGCCGATGACCTTGCCGATCTCGCCGTGCGGCACCTTCAGCGAGGTGTCACGGACCTCACGGGCCTTCTCACCGAAGATCGCGCGCAGCAGGCGCTCCTCCGGCGTCAGCTCGGTCTCGCCCTTGGGCGTGACCTTGCCGACGAGGATGTCGCCGGCGACGACCTCGGCACCGATGCGGATGATGCCGCGCTCGTCGAGGTCGGCGAGGACCTCCTCGGAGACGTTCGGGATGTCCCGGGTGATCTCCTCGGGGCCGAGCTTGGTGTCACGGGCGTCGACCTCGTGCTCCTCGATGTGGATCGAGGAGAGGACGTCGTCCTGTACGAGGCGCTGCGACAGGATGATCGCGTCCTCGTAGTTGTGACCCTCCCACGGCATGAACGCCACGAGCAGGTTCTTGCCCAGGGCCATCTCGCCGTTCTCGGTGGCCGGACCGTCGGCCAGGACCTGGCCCTCGATGATCCGGTCGCCCTCGTTGACGATGACCTTCTGGTTGACCGAGGTGCCCTGGTTGGAGCGGGCGAACTTGGCCAGGCGGTACGTGATGTACGTGCCGTCGTCGTTGGTGGTGGTGATGTAGTCCGCGGAGACCTCCTGGACCACGCCCGCCTTCTCGGCCTTGACCACGTCGCCGGCGTCGACGGCGGAGCGGTACTCCATGCCGGTGCCGACGAGCGGGGCCTCGCTCTTGATGAGCGGCACGGCCTGACGCATCATGTTCGCGCCCATGAGGGCACGGTTGGCGTCGTCGTGCTCGAGGAAGGGGATCATGGCGGTCGCGACCGACACCATCTGGCGCGGCGAGACGTCCATGTAGTCCACGTCGTCACCGGGGACGTAGTCGACCTCGCCGCCACGACGGCGGACCAGGACGCGGGCCTCGGTGAACTGCATGTCGTCGTTGAGCAGGGCGTTGGCCTGCGCGATGACGTAGCGGTCCTCCTCGTCGGCCGTCAGGTAGTCGACCTCGTCGGTGACGACGTCGCCGGCGACCTTGCGGTACGGCGTCTCCACGAAGCCGAACGCGTTGACGCGGCCGTAGGAGGCGAGCGAACCGATCAGACCGATGTTCGGGCCTTCGGGCGTCTCGATCGGGCACATGCGTCCGTAGTGGGACGGGTGCACGTCACGGACCTCGAAGCCGGCCCGCTCACGGGAGAGACCACCCGGGCCAAGGGCCGACAGGCGGCGCTTGTGGGTGAGACCCGACAGCGGGTTGTTCTGGTCCATGAACTGCGACAGCTGGCTGGTGCCGAAGAACTCCTTGATGGAGGCGACGACCGGCCGGATGTTGATCAGGGTCTGCGGCGTGATCGCCTCGACGTCCTGGGTCGTCATGCGCTCGCGGACGACGCGCTCCATACGCGCCAGACCCGTACGGACCTGGTTCTGGATGAGCTCGCCGACGCTGCGCAGACGACGGTTGCCGAAGTGGTCGATGTCGTCGGTCTCGACGACGATCGACGTGCCGTTGTCCGAGGTCGTCTCGGTCTCGCCGGCGTGCAGCTTGACCAGGTACTTGATCGTCGCGATGACGTCCTCGACGGTCAGCACGCCCGCGTTGAGCGGAGCCTCGCCGCCCAGCTTCTTGTTGACCTTGTAGCGGCCGACCTTCGCGAGGTCGTAGCGCTTGGGGTTGAAGTAGAGGTTCTCGAGCAGCGTCTGCGCGGCCTCACGCGTGGGGGGCTCGCCCGGACGGAGCTTGCGGTAGATGTCCAGAAGCGCGTCGTCCTGACCCTGGGTGTGGTCCTTCTCCAGGGTGGCGCGCATGGACTCGTACTCGCCGAACTCCTCCAGGATCTGCTCGGTCGTCCAGCCGAGAGCCTTCAGGAGAACGGTGACGGACTGCTTGCGCTTGCGGTCGATACGGACACCGACCATGTCGCGCTTGTCGATCTCGAGCTCCAGCCAGGCGCCCCGGGAGGGGATGACCTTGGCGGAGAAGATGTCCTTGTCGGACGTCTTGTCGATCGAGGAGTCGAAGTAGACGCCCGGCGAACGGACCAGCTGCGACACGACGACACGCTCGGTGCCGTTGATGACGAAGGTGCCCTTGTTCGTCATGAGCGGGAAGTCGCCCATGAAGACCGTCTGGGACTTGATCTCGCCGGTCTCGTTGTTCGTGAACTCGGCCGTCACGAAGAGCGGGGCCGCGAAGGTGAAGTCACGGTCCTTGCACTCGTCGATGCTGTTCTTCGGCGGCTCGAAACGGTGGTCGCGGAAGGTCAGCGACATCGACCCGGAGAAGTCCTCGATCGGGGAGATCTCCTCGAAGATCTCCTCCAGACCGGACTTGGTGGGGACGTCCTGACCGGAGTCCAGAGCAGCCTCGACGCGAGTCTTCCAGGCGTCGTTGCCGAGCAGCCAGTCGAAACTCTCGGTCTGCAGCGCGAGAAGGTTGGGAACCTCGAGGGGCTCCTTGATCTTTGCAAAGGAGATGCGCAGCGGGGCGGTGCTGGCAGCGTTGTTCGTATTCGCGGTCGAGGCGTTGCGCGAGGCGGCCAAGAGGGGGTCCTTCCGAGGGCTCGGACTCACTACGCGCGTACCGGCCCCTCAATCCCGTGCACGGAGACAGCTTTCCGGATCTGGCCAAAGGGCCAGGTCAAGGAGGTCTGGTCGTCCGGGCTCAAGTGAGGGCATGCCCCTGGTGACGGGCAGGGGACAGCTAACAGGCAGCGCAAAGGGTCAGTGTAGCCACTTGGCACACTGATGTCCAGTGCGGGTTTTTCGAGACCCTCGTGGTTCTCAACGCCCTCGGTCTGCTTGCCCTCAACGCACGGTGATACTGCCCTGTTCGTCGCCGATCCATGCCTCGGATTCGGATCCTTGTGACGACGCGTCCTGAGAATTGCGCGCTGCGTGCGGTTCGTCAAGGCCCCCCTGCGCGAACCGGCGCGCTCGGAGACACGATGAAGATCACCATACCCCCCGCTCACACGGGTTCAAGGTAACCGTGGCCGCGCTCCCAGGAACGACGAAGAGCGACCACCCAGATGGATGATCGCTCCTCGGTGCGCCGGCGTTACAGCCCCGGAGGGACCAGTTTCAGCCTTTGCTCACGGTCGTCGCCGACCGCGTGGTGTTACTTGACCTCGACGGAGGCGCCGGCGGCCTTGAGGGACTCGGCAGCCTTCTCGGCGGCCTCCTTGGCGACCTTCTCGAGGACGGGCTTCGGGGCGCCGTCCACGAGGTCCTTGGCCTCCTTGAGGCCCAGGGAGGTCAGCTCACGCACGACCTTGATGACCTGGATCTTCTTCTCGCCGGCGCCGGTGAGGACGACGTCGAACTCGTCCTGCTCCTCGACGGCCTCGGCAACGGCGGCCGGGCCGGCGGGGGCAGCGGCGACCGCGGCGGCGGCGGTGACGTCGAACTTCTCCTCGAACGCCTTCACGAACTCGGAGAGCTCGATGAGGGTGAGGTTCTCGAACTGCTCGAGCAGCTCTTCCTGGGACAGCTTCGTCGCCATGTGGGGCGATCCTTCCACTAATTCGGCTGGTGCCGGATGTACATGTCGGCGGGCGTACAGTCGGCCCGCGTCGACCGCGGCCGCGTCAGGCGGCTGCGGTCAGAGTGCGAGCCGAGTTACTCGGCACCGCCCTGCTCGGCCTGCTTGACCCGAAGCGCCTCCGCGGTGCGGACGAACTTCGAGGGCAGCGCCTGGAAGACGGAGGCAGCCTGAGACTGCTTCGACTTGAAGGCACCGGCCAGCTTGCTGAGCAGAACCTCGCGGGACTCGAGGTCCGCAAGCTTCTTGATGTCGTCGGCGGACAACACCTTGCCGTCAAGGACGCCGCCCTTGATGACGAGGTTCGGGTTGTCCTTGGCGAAGTCACGAAGACCCTTCGCCGACGTCACCGGGTCACCGGTGATGAAGGCGACTGCCGTCGGACCGTTGAACAGGTCGTCGAGCGTCGAGATCCCGGCCTCGTTGGCCGCAATCTTGGTCAGCGTGTTCTTCACCACGGCGTACTGGGCGTCTTCACCAAGCGAACGACGCAGCGTCTTGAGCTGCGCCACGGTGAGACCCCGGTACTCGGTCAGCACGGCGGCGTTCGAGCTGCGGAACGCGTCCGTCAGCTCGGCTACCGCGGCAGCCTTGTCGGGCCTTGCCATAGAGCGTCGGCCTCCTTCCGGGTGATGAGGACCGCTCAGAAGGGGCTGGGACAAACGAAACGCCCCGGCGCAGGCGCACGGGGCGTAGTCTCGACCGAACGAATTCCGTGAGCGGAACAGATCCGGGAGCACATCCACATTCACCTACGCGGGTCGTCCGCATTGCAGCGGATCCTTCGGCCACCGCACTCTCTGACGAGCGCACGGCAACGACCAGCGGTCTTTGGCTTCTTCAGGAGCGTACGGGACCGGGTCGCCGTCAGGCAAATCCGCCCGCTCGGGGGCCGTTCCCGGCTCAGTCCCGGGCCTTCTTCAGTTCCTCGGCCATGTCCAGGGTGTCGGAGGCGGGCGGTGCCTGCACGGTCACCGGCTTGCCGAAGTCGAGGAACGTGATGGTGAGGTCGAGCTCGCCGTGCCGCCCGAAGCCCCGCATGCGCAACTGCCGCGTCCGGTCCTCGGCGTCGACCCACAGGTCCATGGTGAGCTCGTCGACGCCCAGCTTCTCGTACTGCGCGAGGCTCTTCTCGGTCCGCTGCCGGACGCTCCTGTCGTCGTCCTTGTACGAGGCGCGTATGTCGTCGACGGTGGCCGTGCCCGTGTAGTGGGTGGTGCGGACGCCCTCGACGGTGTCGGTGCCGGCCTTCTTCAGGTCGTCGGCGGCGGCGAGGAAGCCGCTCTCGTGGGAGGGGTTCTCGCGGACCTTGTCGCCCGCCGTGCCGGTGCCGACCTTGAGGCCCTTCAGGGCGGTGCCCGGCGCCCCGAACCTGACCCAGTGCTTGCCGTCCTCGTTCGCCTCGTCGCTGCCCACGTACAGCACCCCGCCGACCAGCCGGATCTCGCCCGTGCCCTGGTCCCGTCCGCTGAGCACGGTGGACTTCAGGCTCATGACAGGCGGCTCGGTGCCGAGGGCGGCCTCGGCCTTGATCCGGCCCTCCTCCGGCGTCCGGCCGGTCATGCGGTAGCGCAGGGACACGGGCTGCTCCGCCTTCTCGGCGGCCCGGGTGACGGCGGCCGCGGCGCCCGAGTCACCCCCAGTCTCCGAACCCCCCACCGCCCCGCACCCGGCGACGAACAGCGCGGAAAGCCCCGACAGCCCGAGCACGCCTACGGAAGACCTCATCCCATTCCCCCAGAACCCCATACAGACACAGAGAACACACGGTCGACGCACAGCAAGGCCGTGCGAGACCGTGAAGGTATCCCAGCGCGGCGGGGAGGTCCCGTGAATTACGAGCCGGTGCCCGCCCCCTGCTGCTTCACCAGCTCCGTGAAGTCGGCGGTGTCGCTCGCCGGCGGCACCTCGGCGGAGACCTCGGTGCCGTAGTCGCTGTAGTACGCGGTCTGGGAGTAGGCGCCCGTCGTGGTCTCGCCCTTCTCCGTCTTCTTGACCAGCAGGTCCCGGTCGTTCACCCAGATGTCGATGGTCTCGGTGGTGACGCCTGCCTGTTCCAGCGTCTTCTTCAGGTCGTCGCGCTGGCTGCGGGTGAGGCTGGAGTTCTGCTCGGCGAGGTCGGCCACGTCGAGCGTCCCCGAGTAGTGCGTGGTGCGCTGCCCCCGCACCTTCTCCTCGCCGACCTCCCGCACGTCCCCGGAGGCCAGCAGGAGCTTCACCGACTGGTTCGGGGTGGTGTTCTGCATCTGGTCCTTCAGATACGCGCCGGAGCTGCCGGCGAGGCTCTCCAGGGCGTCGTACGCGTACTTGATCCAGTGCCGGCCGCCGGCCTGTGTGGCGAAGGTGTCGCCCATCCTGGCGTAGTAGGCGTCGGGCAGGTAGCGGGCCTCCATCGACGTGGTGCCCATCTGGCGCATCGTGTCGGCCATGGCGCCGCCGGTGTACGTGATGGTGAGGGTGCCGGTGAGGCCGTCGCCCCAGCCGAGGGCGCCGTCGGCGGTCATCGACATCACCGAGCCCATCGTGGTGGTCGACTCGACCTTCGCGGACTCCGCGCCGTCGGTGGACTTCTCGGCGCTGCGCAGGGCCGCTATCGGGCTGAGCAGCGGACCGCCGCCCCCGCCCTTGCCGGACCCGCCCGAGCCGCTGGAACCGCCCGAAGCCCCCGAACCGCCGGAGCTGCAGGCGGTCACCCCCGCGAACAGCGTCATCGCAACGATCGACAGACCCGCACGGCGCACGGTCGCACGCTTCATTCGCCCCACCCCCAAGGTGTCCCGTCACAGCACGCTAACCCACAGCACTGACAGCCGTACGACAAAAGGGACGAGCCCCGCACCTCGAAAGGTTGCGGGGCTCGTCGCCGACTGGGGCGAACCGTCAGGTTCAGACCGCGGCCGGGTCCTCCTCGACGAGAAGGTTGCGGGTGCGGTTCGGGTCGAGCTGGATGCCGGGGCCGATCGTGGTGCTGATCGCGGCCTTCCTGATGTAGCGACCCTTGGCGGCGGACGGCTTCAGACGGAGGATCTCCTCCAGGGCCGCGCCGTAGTTCTCCACCAGCTTGACGTCGTCGAAGGACGACTTGCCGATGATGAAGTGCAGGTTCGAGTGCTTGTCGACGCGGAACTCGATCTTGCCGCCCTTGATCTCCGTGACGGCCTTGGCCACGTCGGGGGTGACGGTGCCGGTCTTCGGGTTCGGCATCAGACCACGCGGACCGAGCACGCGGCCGAGGCGGCCGACCTTGCCCATGAGGTCCGGGGTGGCGACGACGGCGTCGAAGTCCAGACGGCCCTTCGCGACCTCGTCGATCAGTTCGTCGGAGCCGACGATGTCGGCGCCCGCGGCCTCCGCGGCCGCAGCACGGTCACCGGTCGCGAAGACCAGGACCCGGGCGGTCTTGCCGGTGCCGTGCGGCAGGTTCACGGTGCCACGGACCATCTGGTCGGCCTTGCGCGGGTCGACACCCAGGCGGAAGGCGACCTCGACGGTGCCGTCGAACTTGCTCGTGGAGGTCTCCTTGGCGAGACGGACGGCCTCGAGCGGGGCGTAGAGCTTCTCCCGGTCGATCTTGGCGTCCGCAGCGCGGAGGGACTTGCTGCGCTTGCTCACTACTGCTCCAGTGTGTCTTGAGGAGTCGTGGTTGGGGCCGAGCAGGCCCTGCCACGGTGCTACGAAGGTGCTACGGGGCTGGGGCTCAGCCCTCGACCGTGATGCCCATGGAACGGGCGGTGCCGGCGATGATCTTCGACGCGGCGTCCAGGTCGTTGGCGTTGAGGTCGGGCAGCTTGGTCGTGGCGATCTCGCGGACCTGCGCCTGCGTGATCTTGGCGACCTTGGTCTTGTGCGGCTCGCCCGAGCCCTTCTCGACACCAGCGGCCTTGAGGATCATCTTCGCGGCCGGCGGCGTCTTGGTGACGAAGGTGAAGGAGCGGTCTTCGTAGACCGTGATCTCCACCGGGATCACCCAGCCACGCTGCGACTCGGTCGCGACGTTGTAGGCCTTGCAGAACTCCATGATGTTGACGCCGTGCTGGCCGAGCGCGGGGCCGACCGGCGGTGCGGGGTTCGCCGCACCGGCGTTGATCTGGAGCTTGATGAGCCCCGTGACCTTCTTCTTCTTGGGAGGCATTGCTCTCTCCGGGTCCTAGTGAGAGTTTTTTCAGCCTTCCGGTCCGGATGATCCGGATGGAGGCATACCGCACAACGATAACGGGTATCTCTGCGCGGCCAAAAACCGAGCAGGTCAGGCACCGCGCGAGCGGCCACCTGACCTGATCGGAGGCTGGTGTTCCAGAAGGGGTCAGTTCTTCTGGATCTGGTCGAAGCTGAGCTCGACCGGGGTCTCGCGGCCGAAGATCTCGACGAGGCCCTTGACCTTCTTCGAGTCGGCGTTGATCTCGTTGATCGTGGCCTGCAGCGTGGCGAACGGGCCGTCGGTGACGGTGACCGAGTCGCCGACCTCGAAGTCCAGCACCTGGACCTCGAGCTTGCGGGACGGAGCCGGCTTGCCCTCGGCCTCGGCGGCCTCACGGGCGGCCTTCTCCTCGGCCTCCGGGGCGAGCATCTTGACGATCTCGTCCAGGGTCAGCGGGTACGGGTCGTAGGCGTTGCCCACGAAGCCGGTGACGCCGGGGGTGTTGCGGACGACGCCCCAGGACTCGTTGGTCAGGTCCATGCGCACCAGCACGTAGCCGGGGAGCTTGTTCTGACGGATGGTCTTGCGCTCGCCGTTCTTGATCTGCGCGACCTCTTCCTGCGGCACCTCGGCCTGGAAGATGAAGTCCTCGACGTTCAGCGAGACGGCGCGCTGCTCCAGGTTGGTCTTCACACGGTTCTCGTAACCGGCGTACGTGTGGATGACGTACCACTCGCCGGGGAGGGTGCGCAGCTCCTCGCGCAGGGCGGTGACGGGGTCGACGGGCTCGGCCGGCTCTTCTTCCTCGGCCTCGTCGGCGACGACATCCTCGTCCTCGACGTCCTCGTCGGCGACGATTTCCTCGTCCTCGACGTGGAGCGCGGCTTCCTCTGCGGGCTCGCCCGCTTCGGCCTCGGCAGCCTCGAACTCGTCCAGGTCCTCGTCCGCGCCCTCGACGATGTCGAGCTCGTCGTCCACGGACTCGACGTCCTCGTTCAGGTTCTGGTCAGACACGGTGGCTGCTTCTTCCTGGATACATAGGGGTGGAACATGCGAAAGGGGCGCCGGATACCTCGGCGCCCTTCGCTCTTGGCTCAGCCGAAGACGTACTTGGCGGCGTGGCTGAGTCCATAGTCAATCACGGTCACCAGGCCGATCATGATGACGACGAAGACGATCACCACGGTCGTGTACGTCGTCAGCTGGCTCCGCGTGGGCCATACGACCTTGCGGAGCTCCGCGACGATCTGGCGATAGAAGATCGCGAGACGCTTCAGCGGGCCCTTCTTGGCGCGCTTGCCACCCTTGCGGGTCTTCTGCTGCGCCTCAGGCACCTCGTCCTGGGCATCAGGCGTGTCGATGGAGCCCACGGCATCCGCCATTCGTCCTCACCTGTTCCCGGGTCGTGGCCGTGCCGCGCCCGGTCTGAGCCGCACGACGGTGCATTGCTGCTGTACGTACATACGCTGCGCACACATCCTGGTGATGGTGTGTGTAGCAGGGCCGGAGGGACTTGAACCCCCAACCGCTGGTTTTGGAGACCAGTGCTCTACCAATTGAGCTACGACCCTTTGTGTGTTCCCCAACGTACCGCATCCGGCCGGGTGCTCGGTGTGCACCTGTTGGGGGCGCGGCTGTTGAAGGCCAACGACGTGTGAGTGTACGTGGTCTTGGCCCCCTCGTCGAACGAAAAGTGCTCTTGATCGGATTCACTCTGATGTTCAGTCGGCTGACCAGTCCGTGAAACCCGTGTGCCGGGCGGGTTTCCGGTCTGAAACCATGGACCCCATGAGCCCTGCAACCCCTCCCACCGAGCGCCGGGTCTCCGCCCGAGTCGGCGCGATCTCCGAATCCGCCACTCTTGCCGTGGACGCCAAGGCCAAGGCCCTGAAGGCCGCCGGGCGGCCGGTGATCGGCTTCGGCGCCGGTGAGCCCGACTTCCCGACCCCGGACTACATCGTCCAGGCGGCCATCGAGGCCTGCTCGAACCCGAAGTACCACCGCTACACGCCGGCCGGCGGCCTGCCCGAGCTGAAGGCCGCGATCGCCGCGAAGACCCTGCGCGACTCCGGCTACGAGGTCGACCCGGCCCAGATCCTGGTGACCAACGGCGGCAAGCAGGCCATCTACGAGGCCTTCGCCGCGATCCTCGACCCGGGCGACGAGGTCATCGTCCCGGCGCCGTACTGGACCACCTACCCGGAGTCGATCCGGCTGGCCGACGGTGTCCCGGTGGAGGTCGTCGCCGACGAGACCACCGGCTACCGGGTCTCCGTCGAGCAGTTGGAGGCGGCGCGCACGGAGAACACGAAGGTCGTGCTCTTCGTCTCCCCGTCGAACCCGACCGGCGCCGTCTACAGCGCCGAGGACGCCGAGGCGATCGGCCGCTGGGCCGTCGAGCACGGCCTGTGGGTGATGACGGACGAGATCTACGAGCACCTCGTCTACGGGGACGCGAAGTTCACCTCGCTGCCGGCGATCCTGCCCGAGCTGCGCGACAAGTGCATCGTGGTCAACGGCGTCGCCAAGACGTACGCGATGACCGGCTGGCGGGTGGGCTGGATCATCGGGCCGAAGGACGTCGTCAAGGCCGCGACGAACCTCCAGTCGCACGCCACGTCGAACGTCTCCAACGTGGCGCAGATCGCCGCGCTGGCCGCCGTCTCCGGTGATCTGTCGGCCGTGGAGAAGATGCGCGAGGCCTTCGACCGCCGCCGCAAGACCGTCGTGCGGATGCTCAACGAGATCGACGGCGTGCTCTGCCCGGAGCCCGAGGGCGCGTTCTACGCGTACCCGTCGGTGAAGGCGCTGCTCGGAAAGGAGATCCGCGGCAGGCGCCCGCAGGACTCGGTCGAGCTGGCCGCGCTCATCCTGGAGGAGGCCGAGGTCGCGGTGGTGCCGGGTGAGGCCTTCGGCACACCGGGCTACCTGCGGCTGTCGTACGCGCTGGGTGACGAGGATCTCGTCGAGGGCGTGAGCCGGATCCAGAAGCTGCTGGCCGAGGCCAGGGACTGACCCGACACGCGTGACAGAGGGCCAGGCCCGAACGTTCGGGCCTGGCCCTCTGTCATGTGTGCGAGCAAGACCACGTTCGGGGAAAGTGGTACCGGGACGACGGGAACGTGCGGCAGGATTCCCAGATGCCGAGCTCTTCAGGGGGGCACCCCCCGAACCCCCCGTGTGTACGTGATGTCTCTGAACTGCCGAAAGCCCATCTGCACCTGCACTTCACCGGTTCGATGCGGCCGACCACCGTGCTGGAACTGGCCGACAAGTACGGTGTGCGCCTGCCCGAGGCGCTGATCGAGGCGCTGACGAGCGGCGAGCCGCCGAAGCTGCGGGCCACGGACGAGCGGGGCTGGTTCCGCTTCCAGCGCCTGTACGACGCGGCGCGGTCGTGCGTACGGGAGCCGGAGGACATCCAGCGGCTGGTGCGGGAGGCCGCGGAGGAGGACCTGAAGGACGGCTCGGGCTGGCTGGAGATCCAGGTGGACCCGACGTCGTACGCGCCCCGGCTGGGCGGGCTGATCCCGGCGCTGGAGATCATCCTGGACGCGGTGGAGACGGCCTCGCGCGACACCGGGCTCGACATGCGGGTGCTGGTGGCGGCGAACCGGATGAAGCATCCGCTGGACGCCCGCACCCTGGCCCGGCTGGCCGTGCGGTACGCGGACCGGGGCGTGGTCGGCTTCGGGCTGTCGAACGACGAACGCCGGGGCATGGCACGGGACTTCGACCGGGCGTTCGCGATCGCGCGGGAGGGCGGGCTGCTGTCCGCGCCGCACGGCGGCGAGTTGACGGGTCCGGCGTCGGTCCGCGACTGCCTGGACGATCTGCACGCGAACCGGCTGGGCCACGGGGTGCGGTCGGCCGAGGATCCACGCCTGCTGAAGAAGCTCGCCGAGCGGGGGGTGACCTGCGAGGTGTGCCCGGCGTCGAACGTGGCGCTGGGGGTGTACGAGAAGCCCGAGGACGTTCCGCTGCGGACCCTGTTCGACGCGGGCGTCCCGATGGCCCTGGGCGCCGACGATCCGCTGCTGTTCGGCTCGCGGCTGGCGGCCCAGTACGAGATCGCCCGCCGCCACCACGCCTTCACGGACGAGGAGTTGGCGGAACTGGCCCGCCAGTCGGTACGGGGATCGGCGGCGCCGGAGGACGTGCGGGCGAAACTGCTGTCGGGCGTGGACGACTGGCTGGCGTCCTGAGCCGGTTCGGGGGCGGCGGGGGCAGGTGAGGGCCGGAGCCGGTAAGGGCCGGGGGCCGGCCGGGGCTACAGCTCGGCGGCCACCATCACCGGCTCGTTGACCAGGGTGATGCCGAAGGCCTCGCGCACTCCGGTCACGACCTCGCGGGCCAGCGCCAGCAGGTCCTCCGTGGTGGCCGTGCCGCGGTTGGTGAGGGCCAGGGTGTGCTTGGTGGAGATGCGGGCGGGCCCGCTGCCGTACCCCTTGGTGAAGCCCGCCTTGTCGATCAGCCAGGCCGCGGAGGTCTTGGTGTGCCCCTCGCCTGCCGGATAGGCGGGCGGCTCCACGCCGTCGCCCAGCCGCTCGCGCACGCGCGCGTGGAACAGCGCGAAGCCGGCGTCGGTGAGGATCGGGTTGGTGAAGAAGGAGCCGGCCGACCAGGTGTCGTGGTCCTCGGGGTCGAGGACCATGCCTTTCCCGGCGCGCAGCTTCAGCACGGTCGCGCGGGCCTCGGCGAGCGGCACCCGGTCCCCCGGCTCGACGCCCAGCGCGCGTGCCGTCTCGGCGTACTTCAGGGGCGCCGACAGCCCGTCCGCGTCCGCCAGTTCGAAGCGGACGCGCAGGACGGCGTACCGCTCAGGGTCGGCCTTGAAGCGGCTGTGGCGGTAGGAGAAGGCGCACTCCTCGTTGGTCAGCGTGACCGTCTCGCCCGCCCGGCGGTCGTAGGCGATGACCTCGGTGATCGTCGAGGAGACCTCCTGGCCGTACGCCCCGACGTTCTGGATCGGGGTGGCGCCCGCCGAGCCGGGGATGCCGGCCAGGCACTCGATGCCGGCGAGCCCGGCCTCCACGGTGCGGGCGACGGCGTCGGTCCAGACCTCGCCGGCGGCCAGTTCGAGCCGTGTCCCGACGAGTTCGCAGCCGCGGGTGGCGATGCGCAGGGCGGTGCCTTCGAAGCCCTTGTCGCCGATGACGAGGTTGGAGCCGCCGCCGACGATCAGCAGCGGTGTGCCGTCGGCGTCGGCCGCGCGCACGGCGGCGATCACCTCGGCGTCGGTCGTCGCGGTCACCAGCCTGGTGGCGGGACCGCCCAGCCGGAAGGTGGTCAGCGGGGCGAGCGGGGCGTCCTGGAGTTCCTGCACGCGCCCAAGCCTACGAGACACCACTGACAGCGCCGCCCCGTGTAAGGGGCGCCCCGCAATGGAGAACGCCCCTTACCGCCACCACCCGGTAATCACCAACCCGGCCGGCCTCAGCCCAGTCGTACGACCGCCCGGGACATCCCGAGCACCTTCTGCCCGCCGCTGGTCACGGTCAGGTCGACCCGCACGGTGTTGTCGTCGAGCTTGGCGCCCACCTTGCCGGTGACCTCGATCACGGCGCCCTGGTCGTCGTTCGGGACCACGACCGGCCGGGTGAAGCGGACGCCGTAGTCGACGAGCGCGCCCGGGTCGCCGGTCCAGTCGGTGATGACGCGGATCGCCTCGGCCATGGTGAACATGCCGTGCGCGATGACGTCCGGCAGGCCCACCTCCTTGGCGAACTTCTCGTTCCAGTGGATGGGGTTGAAGTCCCCGGAGGCGCCCGCGTACTGCACCAGAGCGGCACGGTCCACCGGGAAGGACTGGGCCGGCAGCTCGGTGCCGACCTCGACGTCGTCGTAAGCGATCTTCGCCGTCATCGGTTCCTCACGCCTTCCCTTCCGCGGGCTCCGCGGCTTCCTTGGGCTCCGCCGCTGCTTCGGGCTCCGTCGCGCGGGCGACGAGCTTGGTCCAGGCGGTCACGACGTGCTCGCCGGACTCGTCGTGGACCTCTCCGCGGATGTCCAGGATGTCGTTGCCGGCCATGGACTTGACGGCCTCGATGGTCGAGGTGACCGTGAGCCGGTCACCGGCGCGCACCGGACGCCTGTAGGCGAACTTCTGGTCGCCGTGCACCACGCGGTTGTAGTCGAGGCCCAACTGGGGGTCCCGGACGACCTGCCGCGCGGCCTTGAAGGTGATGGAGAACACGAAGGTCGGGGGCGCGATCACATCGGCGTACCCGAGCGCCTTGGCGGCCTCCGGGTCGGTGTACACCGGGTTGGCGTCCGCCACGGCCTCGGCGAACTCGCGGATCTTCTCCCGGCCGACCTCATAGGGATCGGTGGGCGGGTAGATCCGCCCGACGAAGGACTGATCGAGCGCCATGGGCCTCGGCACCTCCTGCTTGCTCAAATGACCGGTACGGATCGTTCGACTGGTTCAACGACACGAGGCCGCCCCCGATCACTCGGGGACGGCCTCGTATACGAGCCTGATTTATCGCGTTTCGCGGTGCGCTGTGTGCGCGTTGCAACGCGGGCAGTGCTTCTTCATCTCCATTCGATCCGGGTTGTTACGCCGGTTCTTCTTGGTGATGTAGTTCCGCTCCTTGCACTCCACGCAGGCCAGCGTGATCTTCGGGCGGACGTCGGTGGCAGCCACAGGAGTGCTCCTTGACGAACGGATGGGACCTATTAACGCATGAAAGAGTAGCCGATCGAAGGACCGACCCCACAATCGGCTACTGTCAGTAGCGGTGACCGGACTTGAACCGGTGACACAGCGATTATGAGCCGCTTGCTCTACCGACTGAGCTACACCGCTTTGATGGGATCAGGTCCCGCCTTGCGACGGGAACCTCACCCACCAGAGCCCCAATGCGGAATCGAACCGCAGACCTTCTCCTTACCATGGAGACGCTCTACCGACTGAGCTATTGGGGCGAGCGATGAAGACATTACACGGTCCGCAGCCGTTCACCCAAATCCGTTTCGCGTGGCCCTCCGGGGCCGTCCCGAGGGCCGTTCCCGCAGGGTCCCGGCGGTCTCCCGAGCCCCTCCGGCACGGCGGACCACACCGGTACGACTATTGCGCTCCTCCCCGCCCGCGCCGAACCGCCGTCCTAGGCTCGACTCACTCTGCGTGATCTTGTTCAGTCCCCCGCGAAGCTGCCCCGCGCAGTCCCGAGCCGAGCCCCTGGAGCGCGATGCCCGACAGCCAGCCGCAGCCGCCGCCCTCGTGGTCGTCATCGTCGTCCTCGTGGGGCGCCTCGGGAGGTTCGGGAGGTTCGCCGGACCCGGCCGCCCTCCTGCTGTGCGGGGCGCGTCTGACGGACGGCCGGACCGTGGACGTACGGCTGGGCCGCGGGCGTATCGAGGCGGTCGGCACGGCCGGCAGCCTGACCGCGGGCCCGGCGGCCGGCCCGTCCCGTGGCGGCACGCGCGTGGACCTCGACGGCTACCTCCTGCTCCCCGCCCCCGCCGAGCCGCACGCGCACGCCGACACCGCGCTCACGGCCGACGCCGACGGCCCCGTCTCGTACGCCGCCCAGGACGTCCAGCGCCGTGCTACGGAGGCCGCGCTGCTGCAACTCGGCCACGGCGCGACGGCGGTGCGCGCGCACGTGCGCGTGGGCGACGTCCAGGGCCTCGGCGCGCTGGCCGCCGTCCTGCAGGCCCGGCGTTCGCTGCGCGGGCTCGCCGAGCTGACGACGGTGGCGATGCCCCGGGTGCTGACCGGGGCGGCCGGCGCGGACGGGCTCGCGATGCTGCGCGACGCGGTGAAGATGGGCGCCTCGGTGGTGGGGGGCTGCCCGGACCTGGACCCCGATCCGACGGGCTACGTGGAGGCCGTCCTGGAGGTCGCCTCCGAGCACGGCTGCCCCGTCGACCTGCACACCGACGCCGCCGACCCGGCCCGTCTCGCCCGCATCGCCGCGATGGCCGGCGGCCTGCGCCCCGGCGTCACCCTCAGCCCCTGCGGCGGCCTCGACCGCCTCCCCGCCGAGACGGCCGGCCGCACCGCCGACCAACTGGCCGCCGCCGGCGTGACGGTGGTCTGCCTCCCCCAGGGCGGCTGCGGCGCCGTCGAACACCGGGGCGCGGCGCCCGTACGGCTGTTGCGCGCGGCCGGGGTGCGAGTGGCGGCCGGCAGCGGGGCGTTGCGGGACCTCTCCAACCCGGTCGGCCGCGGCGACCCGCTGGAAGCGGCCTATCTCCTCGCCTCGCGCCACGGCCTGCGCCCCGAGGACGCCTACGACGCCGTGAGCACGTCCGCGCGGGCCGCTCTGGGCCTCCCCGAGGTCCGCGTGGAGGCGGGTTTCCCGGCCGACCTGCTGGCCGTCCGCGGCGACCGGCTGGCGGGCGCCCTGTCCCTGGCGTACAGCCGGATCGTGATCCACCGGGGGCGCGTGGTGGCCCGCACGAGCGCGGTCCGCGAGTACTGCAACTCGGCGGCCACAGCGGAGTTGGGCCTGCCGAGGCAGGGGCGGGGGAAGCTTTCGTAGGGCTGGGGGTGCGTGCCTGAGGGCTGGGGGTCTGGGGGTCTGGGGGTCTGGCCGAAGTCGTGCGGCGGACGGGGCTGTCCGGGCGTACGGTCGAGGGCATGCGCATTGTCATCGCTGGTGGTCATGGTCAGATCGCGCTGCGGCTGGAGCGTCTGCTCGCCGCGCGCGGGGACGAGGTCGCGGGGATCATCCGCAAGGCCGAACAGGGCGACGACCTGCGGGCGGCCGGTGCCGAACCGGTCGTCCTGGACCTGGAGTCGGCCTCCGTCGAGGAGGTCGCGGAGCGGCTGCGCGGCGCGGACGCGGCGGTGTTCGCGGCGGGCGCGGGCCCGGGCAGCGGGACGGCCCGCAAGGACACCGTGGACAGGGGCGCGGCGGTGCTGTTCGCGGACGCCGCGGTCCGGGCGGGCGTACGGCGCTTCGTGGTCGTGTCGTCCATGGGCGCGGACCCGGATCACCAGGGCGACGGGATCTTCGACGTCTACCTGCGCGCCAAGGGCGAGGCGGACGCGTACGTGCAGGGCCTGGACTCCCTCGACTGGACGATCCTGCGCCCCGGCGCGCTGACGGACGACGCCGGCACCGGTCTGGCCCGCCTGGAGGCGCGTACGGGCCGCGGTCCCGTCCCACGCGACGACGTGGCCGCCGTACTGACCGAGCTGCTCGACACCCCGGCGACGTCCGGCCTCACTCTGGAGCTGATCAGCGGCTCGGCGCCGGTGGCGGTGGCGGTGAAGGCGGTCGCGGGGAACTGAGCGAGGCGGCCCGCCGGAAGGCTAGAAGAGGGGCAACTGTCCGGGGAACTCCGGGACGACATAGCCGTCCAACGACGGTTGTACCGCGCCCAGTTGTGCGGTCCTGCGGGAGCCGGGGCAGGAGACCAGCTCCCAGCTCTCCCGCGCCCCGGGCGGGTCGTGCCGGGCGAACCGTCCCGCGACGACGGCGATCTCGCGACGGCACTCGGGACAGGTTCTACGACGGCTGGACGCGCTGGACATGGGGCCAGTCTGCCCCAGTGGGCCACGCGGGTACCCCCTGGCGGGACGCGCCCCGCTCACCGCGCGGAAGTGCGGTCGCCTCCCTAGCATCCGTACACGTGGCACATACCTTCGAGGAACTCGTGGAGAAGCAGCGCGCGGCCGACGAGGCACACGCGAGGGTCGAAGAGCTGCGGGACGCCTACGGCGCGCCCACGGCCGCCCCCTGGTCGGAGACCCAGACCGACACCTACGAAACCGCCTGGCGCGCCTGGCGCGACCTCGCCCGCGACGCCCAGGCCGCGGTGACCGAGCACGCCAAGGACGAGAACAAACCGCGCAACGACGTCGAGGCGGAGGTGAAAGCCGAGATGAAAGCCGAGGCGAAAAGGCCGGCGAAGCCCCGCCCGGAGGAGACACCGGGCAGTCCGGAAGCCCCTCCCAAGCGAGCATGAAACGCGAGTCGCCCCCGCACCCTTCCCCCACACACAAAGAAACCCCTCCGTACTGCGTTTCCGCAGTACGGAGGGGTTTCCTCTCTCAGCGTGGCGGCGCCAGGGTTCGAACCTGGGTAGGCTGAGCCGGCAGATTTACAGTCTGCTCCCTTTGGCCGCTCGGGCACACCGCCGGGTTTGCTGCCTATTCGAACCGCTTTTCGGCGGTGCTCCCTGGCAACGACGTAAACGATACCCGATACCCAGGGGTGCTTCGCCACCTGATTCCTCGGCGCCCGGAGGGAGTGGGGTGGCTAGGCTTGGCCGGATGCGGCCCGGGCTCACGCCGGGCTCGGCGTCACCCCACGTACGCCGATACGCACCCGACACGCACCCTGATACAAGGAGCCACAGGACATGGCCGACTCCAGTTTCGACATCGTCTCGAAGGTCGAGCGGCAGGAGGTCGACAACGCCCTCAACCAGGCCGCCAAGGAGATCTCGCAGCGCTACGACTTCAAGGGCGTCGGCGCCTCGATCTCGTGGTCCGGTGACAAGATCCTGATGGAGGCGAACTCCGAGGACCGGGTGAACGCCGTCCTCGATGTCTTCCAGTCCAAGCTGATCAAGCGCGGGATCTCGCTGAAGGCGCTGGACGCGGGCGAGCCCCAGCTCTCCGGCAAGGAGTACAAGCTCTTCGCGGAGATCAAGGAGGGCATCTCCCAGGACAACGCGAAGAAGGTCGCCAAGCTCATCCGCGACGAGGGCCCCAAGGGCGTGAAGGCCCAGGTGCAGGGCGAGGAACTGCGCGTCAGCTCCAAGAGCCGCGATGACCTGCAGACCATCATCGCCCTGCTCAAGGGCCAGGACTTCGACTTCGCGCTGCAGTTCGTGAACTACCGGTAGTCGGCCGGGTGGGCGCCCGACGGGTGCCCACCCTTCTGGTTCTCCCGGCCGCGCCCGGGGCTGCGTTCAGGACGGCTCAGGACTGCTCAGGACTGCGGTCAGTCACGCGAGTTGCCGAACAGCAGCCGGTAGACGATCAGGAGCACCAGCGAACCGCCGATCGCCGCGGCCCAGGTGGCGCCGTCGTAGAAGTCCTTGGTGACGGGGTGGTCCAGCCAGCGGGCCGATATCCAGCCGCCGATGAACGCGCCCGCGACGCCGATGAGGGTCGTACCGATGAAGCCGCCCGGGTCCCGCCCCGGCAGCAGGACCTTGGCGATGACTCCGGCCAACAGCCCCAGGATGATCCAGCTGACGATGCCCATGCTCTGAACCTGCCCTTCCGTGCTGTGCCCGTGCTGTCCGGGCAGTGTGATGTCGCTCGCTCCGGACGGACCGTGCTCGTCTCGACGCGCCCCGCGCCCTTCGTCGCACGCGGGTTCGTGCCGTGTTGATCAGGACGACGTCTCGACGGCACCCGGCGGTTCCGTCGATCAGTAGGGTGCGGACCATGACACAGTCCGGATCGGCCGCCGGATCGCCTGCCGGACCGCCCTCCGAGCTGCGGCGGACGCTGGGCGTCGGCGACGCCGTGGTCATCGGGCTCGGCTCGATGATCGGTGCCGGCGTCTTCGCCGCGCTCGCTCCCGCCGCGCACGCCGCGGGCTCCGGGCTGCTGCTCGGACTCGCGCTCGCCGCTCTGGTCGCCTACTGCAACGCCATGTCGTCGGCGCGACTCGCCGCGCTGTATCCGGCCTCGGGCGGCACGTACGTGTACGGGCGCGAGCGGCTCGGCGCGTTCTGGGGGTATCTGGCGGGCTGGTCGTTCGTGGTCGGGAAGACGGCCTCCTGTGCGGCGATGGCGCTGACGGTCGGGGCGTACGTCTGGCCGGGGCAGGCGCACGCGGTGGCGGCCGCGGCGGTGGTGGCGCTGACCGCGGTGAACTACGGCGGCATCCAGAAGTCGGCCTGGCTGACGCGGACGATCGTGACGGTGGTCCTGGCGGTCCTCGCTTCCGTGGTGGTCGTGTGTCTGGGGTCCGACGCCTCCGACGTGGGGCGGCTGGACGTCGGGGTCTCCGAGGGCGTCGGCGGGGTGCTGCAGGCCGCCGGTCTGCTGTTCTTCGCCTTCGCGGGGTACGCGCGCATCGCGACCCTCGGCGAGGAGGTGCGGGACCCTTCGCGCACCATCCCTCGCGCGATCCCGCTGGCCCTGGGCATCACGCTGGCCGTGTACGCGTGTGTGGCGGTCGCTGTCCTTTCCGTGCTCGGGGCGGACGGTCTCGGGTCGGCGGGCGCGCCGCTGGCGGACGCGGTGCGGGCGGCGGGAGTGCCCGGTCTGGTGCCGGTGGTGCGGGTCGGGGCCGCCGTGGCCGCGCTGGGCTCGCTCCTCGCCCTCGTCCTGGGCGTCTCGCGCACGACGCTGGCGATGGCGAGAGACGGGCACCTGCCCGGTGCTCTGTCGGCCGTTCATCCGCGCTTCCAGGTACCGCACCGGGCCGAACTCGCCGTGGGCGCGGTGGTCGCGGTCCTGGCCGCCACGGTGGACGTGCGAGGCGCGATCGGGTTCTCCTCCTTCGGTGTGCTGGCGTACTACGCGGTGGCCAACGCGTCGGCCTGGACGCTGGATTCGGCCCCGGCGCAGCGGGCGCTGCCAGCGGTGGGGTTCCTGGGTTGCGTGGTCCTCGCGTTCGCGCTACCGGGGACTTCGGTGGTCGTGGGGGCGGGGGTGCTGACTGTGGGCGCGGTCGCGTACGGGGTACGACGGAGATGGGCGGGCGCGCGATAGCCGTACGGCGACGGGGAGGGGGACGAGGAAGGGCGCTGCGCGGGCCAGGGCGGACACGCGGCAACCCGTACGACGGTGGAATGCCTCCGGCTTCCGATCAACACGTGCCCGGCAGCCGATCGCTACCGCGCTTACCGCGTCTACGGCGTCGATGCTTTCTACGGCGACGGGACCCGGGGCGCCGACGTGCGTATGCGGAACTCGGTCCAGGGGGTCGGGCTCAGGTCCTCGTCCATGGCGTCGTACCAGCCGGTGCCGTCGAGCCAGGCGTGCAGCCAGTCCGTGAGGCTGAGGGCGTCGACGAACCAGGCGTGGTCGGGATCGCCCGGGTTCGGTTCGAAGAGCAGGACCGACGCCTGTGGGGAGTGGCAGTCCACGCACGCGTACATGGCACAGCCCCAGTGGGATATCGGCAGGACGCCCTCGGGCCAGGGCCAGTCGGGGTCCTGGCGTCCGCTCTCGCGGTTGGCGAGGTACTGGGTGACGGCGGCGGGTTCGCCGGCTGGAGGGCTGTCGAGCAGGGGCAGCAGGCCGTACTCCGGGCCGAATCCGCCGTCTCCTATACGCAGGTAGAGGGCGGCGAGCAGTGGGGGCAGGCGGAAGCCGAGGGTGGCCTCGGCTCGGGAGAGGCTGGCCTCGTCCACGGGGTCGGGGAGCGAAGGCCACCCCCACGGGCGGGTGGTGGCCGCCTTGGCCGCCACCCTTGCCAGCAACTGCTCGTTCTCGGTCATGCGTTCATGATGCAAGCCGCCACTGACAATCGGGCGGGCCTGTGGGTAACTCGCCCGTTGTGGACAACCGGGCCGCCCTGGAACCCGGACCGGCGGACTGGTGGTGGACGACGTGCGGGTCGGGCTCGCGCCGTCAGCGCGACGCGAACGGCTGGTCGGTGCGCACGATTTCGCGGCCCAGCGGGAACAGCGAGACGGGAATGAGCTTGAAGTTCGCGATGCCGAACGGAATTCCGATGATGGTCAGGCAGAGGAGGAAGCCGGTGACGATGTGGCCGATGGCCAGCCACCAGCCGGCGAGGACCAGCCAGAGCACGTTGCCCAGGCAGGAGGGCGCGCCCGCGTCGCGGCGCTCGACCGTCGTGTAGCCGAAGGGCCAGAGGGCGTACATCCCGATACGGAATGCAGCGATGCCGAAGGGGATGCCGATGATCGTGATGCAGAGCAGCGCGCCCGCGAGCACGTAGCCGAGGAACAGCCAGAAGCCGCTCAGGATCAGCCAGATGATGTTGAGGATGGTCTTCACTGGGGGCGACCTGCCATTTTCTCGAGCCGGGCGATACGGTCCGCCATCGGCGGGTGTGTCGAGAACATTTTGGAGATTCCCTGGCCCGGGCGGAAGGGGTTAGCGATCATCATGTGGCTCGCGGTCTCGATGCGGGGCTCCGGGGGCAGCGGAAGCTGCTTGGTGCCGGTCTCCAGTTTGCGCAGTGCGCTGGCGAGGGCCAGGGGGTCACCGGTGAGCTGGGCGCCGGAGGCGTCCGCCTCGTACTCCCGGGAGCGGCTGATGGCGAGTTGGATGAGGCCTGCGGCGAGCGGGCCCAGGATCATGATCAGGAGCATGCCGAGGATGCCGGGGCCGTCGTCGTCGTCGGAGCGGCCGATCGGGATCAGCCAGGCGAAGTTGACCAGGAACATGATCACGGAGGCGAGCGCGCCGGCGACCGAGGAGATGAGGATGTCCCGGTTGTAGACGTGGCTGAGCTCATGGCCGATGACACCGCGCAGTTCGCGCTCGTCGAGGAGGCGCAGGATGCCGTCGGTGCAGCACACGGCGGCGTTGCGCGGGTTGCGGCCGGTCGCGAAGGCGTTGGGCGCCTCGGTCGGGGAGATGTAGAGGCGGGGCATGGGCTGACGCGCCTGGGTGGAGAGCTCGCGGACCATCCGGTAGAGGGCGGGGGCCTCGAACTCGCTCACCGGACGGGCGCGCATCGCGCGTAGCGCCAGCTTGTCGCTGTTCCAGTACGCGTACGCGTTGGTGCCGAGCGCGATCAGGACCGCGATCACGAGCCCCGCGCGTCCGAAGAAGCTGCCGATGACGATGATGAGCGCCGACAGTCCCCCGAGGAGTACTGCGGTCCTGAGCCCGTTGTGCCGGCGGTGCACGGTACGCCCTCCAAGTCGTGCAGCAGGGGAACCCTTTGCTTGCGGATCTTGCTGTTCTCCGGTGGCACTGGTGTCGTGGTGTCGCATCCAGTGCACCCTCCCGTACTGGTCAACGCCAGGCGGGAGGCACTAGTTCCCTTGTGCCTGCGGGCAGGGGGGTGGGCTGTCCGGGTGAGGACAGGGGGGCGCACGCGCGCGTGAGGGTTCAGAAGAGGCCGGTGTCGGCGAAGCGCAGGACCAGTTGGGGTGCTCCGGACAGGGCGATGCCGAGGGCCGCGGTGAGGGCGATCGCGGCGGTGAGGGGGGCGGGGACGCGGTGCTTCTCCGGCTCGCCCTCGGGGGTGCGGAAGAGGAGGGCCGTCCACTGGAGGTAGTAGTACAGGGCGATCACGACGTTGACGGCCATGACGACGGCGAGCCAGCCGAGGCCCGCGTCGACGGCCGCCGCGAAGACGGTGACCTTCGCGAAGAGGCCGATGATGCCGGGCGGCAGTCCTGCGAGGCAGAGCAGGAAGAAGGCCAGGAGGAGGGCTGCCAGGGGGTTTCTGGCGTACAGGCCCCGGTAGTCCGTGATCCGGTTCGTCGTGCTCGTACGGCCCACCAGGGCGGCCACCGCGAAGGCGCCGAGGTTCACGGCGGCGTACATGAGGGCGTACGCGACGGTGGAGCCGATCGCGTGCTCGGCGTCGTCGGAGTACGCGGCGGCGGCGATCGGCACGAGGAGGTAGCCGGCCTGGCCGACGGAGGACCAGGCGAGGAGGCGTACGGCGCTGTACGCGCGCGTGGCCTGCTGGCGGAGGGCGCCGACGTTGCCGGCGGTCATGGTGAGGGCGGCCAGCGCGGCGAGGGCGGGGCCCCAGACGTCGGCGTACGAGGGGAAGCCGATGACGGTGACGAGGATGAGGCCCGAGAAGCCGACCGCCTTGCCGACGACCGACAGGTAGGCGGCGATGGGCAGGGGGGCGCCGACGTAGGTGTCGGGGACCCAGAAGTGGAAGGGGACGGCGGCCGTCTTGAAGGCGAAGCCGATGAGGGTGAGGACCACGCCGGTCTGGGCCAGGGTGTGCAGTTGGCCGTCGACGTGCTGGATGCGGTCGGCCACCTGGGTGAGGTAGAGGGTTCCGGTCGTCGCGTACACGAAACTGATGCCCAGGAGGCTGACGGTGGTCGCGGTGACGGACGACAGGAAGAACTTCAGGGCCGCCTCGGAGGACCGGCGGTCGCCGTGCCGGATGCCGACGAGGGCGAAGGCGGGCAGGGAGGCGACCTCCAGGGCGACGACGAGGGTGGCGAGGTCGCGGGAGGCGGGCAGCAGGGCGGCGCCTGCGGCGGAGGACAGCAGCAGGAACCAGAACTCCCCTTCGGGGAGTCTCCCGCGCGCGTCCTTCAGGGCGGTGACGGACAGTAGGGCCGACAGCAGCGCTCCCCCGAGCACCAGGAACTGGATGACCAGGGTGAAGCGGTCTGCGGTGTAGCTGCACGCGCTCGGGTCGCCGGTGAGGCAGAAGGTGGAGCGGTCGCCGTCCAGGAGGGGCAGAAGCAGGGCCGTGGAGGCCGCGAGGCCCGCGACGGAGAGCCAGCCGAGGAGCGGCTTGCGGGCGTCGCCGACGAAGAGGTCGGCGACGAGGACGACGAGCGCGACGACCGCCGCGAGGGTGGGCGGCGCGATGGCCTGCCAGTCGACGGACTGGACCACCGATTCGGCCAGGGCCTGGACGGCCGGCGGCTGGGCCAGGGAGCTCATCGGGTGCCTCCTGCGAGGAGCTGCTGCACGGCCGGGTCGGTCAGGCCGAGGAGGATCTTCGGCCACAGGCCGGCGACGACGGTGAGGGCGACGAGCGGAGTCCAGGCCGCGAACTCGTAGATCTGTACGTCGGCGAGGCGCGGGGCGTCCTGAGGGACGGCGCCCATGCAGACGCGGCGGACCACGACGAGCAGGTAGGCGGCCGTCAGCAGGGTGCCGAACGCGGCGATCGCCATGAAGGTGAGGAAGGCGGGGCGGCTGAGGCCGTCGGCGGGGTCGAAGGCGCCGAACAGGGCCAGCATCTCGCCCCAGAACCCGGCGAGGCCCGGCAGGCCGAGCGAGGCGACGGCGGCGAAGGCGAGGAGGCCGCCGAGGCGGGGCGTCCTGCCGTACAGCGCGGCGCCGGTCTGCTCGGCGAGGGTGTCCAGGTCGGTCGTGCCGGTTCGGTCCTTCAGGGCTCCGACCAGGAAGAACAGGAGGCCGGTGATGAGGCCGTGGGCGATGTTGGCGAACAGGGCGCCGTTCACGCCGGTCGGGGTCATGGTCGCGATGCCGAGCAGGACGAAGCCCATGTGGCCGACGGAGGAGTAGGCGATCAGGCGCTTGAGGTCGCCCTTCGCGCCCTGCTTGGCGAGGGCCAGGCAGGCCAGGGATCCGTAGATGATCCCGACGACGGCGAAGGCGGCGAGGTAGGGCGCGAAGACGCGGAAGCCGTCGGGTGCGACCGGGAGGAGAATCCGGACGAACCCGTACGTGCCCATCTTCAGCATCACGCCGGCCAGCAGGACCGAGCCGACGGTCGGGGCGGCGGTGTGGGCGTCGGGCAGCCAGCTGTGCAGGGGCCACATCGGGGTCTTCACCGCGAGCCCGATCCCGATCGCCAGAACGGCGATGACCTGCACGGATGTGGTCAGCGACCGGCCGTTGTCAGTGGCGAGTGCCATCATGTCGAACGTGCCCGCCTTGATTCCGATCAGGAGCAGGCCGAGCAGCATGACCACGGATCCGAGCAGCGTGAAGAGGATGAACTTCCAGGCCGCCTGGGTCCGGCCCGCGCCGCCCCAGCGGGCGATGAGGAAGTACATCGGGATGAGGACCATCTCGAAGGCGAGGAAGAACAGCAGCAGGTCGAGGACGGCGAAGGTCGCGAGGGTGCCGGACTCGAGCACGAGCACGAGCGCGACGAAGGCCTTCGGGGACGGGCCCGTAGGCATCTTGAAGTAGGAGTAGAGCGCGCAGAGGAAGGTCAGCAGCGCGGTCAGGACCACGAGGGGGAGGGAGATGCCGTCGATGCCGAGGTGGATGCGCACGTCGAGTGCCGGGATCCAGCTGATGTCCGTGCTGGCCTGCATCTTCGACGGATGGCCGTGGTCGAAGCCGAGCGTGAGGGCGATCGCGGCGATGAGGATCACGCCGGTCACGGTCACGCCGTGCCGCAGCACGGCCTGCTCGGGTGACTTCCCCTTCAGCCCGGGCGGGGCCGGCAGGAGAGCGGCGGCGGCGCCCAGGAGCGGGCCGACGACGATGAACGCCAGAAGGACCTGCATCACGGACTCGTTGATATCGATCACGCCTGCTCACGCTCCCGAGGCGACGAGAAGGGCGGCGACCGCCAGGACGACGGTGCCGGCGAGCAGCGCGCTCACATAGGTCTGGACGTTGCCGGTCTGGGCGCGCCGTACGGCGGCCCCCAGCCAGCGCGGCAGGGCGCCCGCGCCGCGCACGTAGGTGTCGACGACCTCGCGGTCCAGGAACCGTACGAGGCTCGCGGCGGCCTGGACGGGGCGGACGAACAGCGCCTGGTAGGCGGCGTCGAGGTGGAAGCCGACTGCCGCGTGGCGGTGCAGCGGGCCGAGCAGGAGCCGTCCGGGGTCCGCAGGGTCGGGGGCGGAGGCCACGTCTCCGTAGGCGGGCGCGTGCGTCGCGACGGCCTCGGCCTCGACGTGGGCGGCGTCGCCCTCGGGGTGCGCGGCGACCGCGCCGATCGGGACGCGGGCGGCGAGCCCGGCGAGGTGGCGCCAGGCGGCGTACGTGAGGAGTCCGCCGGCCAGGGCCACGCCCGTGCCGAGGACGGAGGTGGTGAGGGTGGGCGCGAGGTCGTTGCCGTCGAACCAGTCGGGGAGGGTGCGGTAGGCGAGCCCGCCGAGGGCGAGGGACGGGACGGCCAGGACCCACAGCACCACGGTCATGCTCAGGGGCTGGCGGCCGTGGTCGGGGGCCTCGGCGCCCCGGCCGCGGAAGGTCAGCAGCCACAGACGGGTCGCGTAGGCGGCCGTGAGAAGGGCGGTGATCAGGCCTGCGACGAGGACGAGCCAGCCGGCGGCGCCGGGGGCGTGCTCGGTGTGGCCGGCGGTGACGTGCTCGGCGGCGCCGAGCACGGACTCCTTGGAGAAGAAGCCGCTGAACGGCGGGATCGCGGCGAGCGCGAGGAGCGCCACGGTCATCGTCCAGTAGGCGTCGGGGACGCGGTCGCGCAGGTGGCTCATGCGGGACATGGCGGCCAGCGAGTTGGTGCCGGCGGCGTGGATGATCACGCCGGCCGCAAGGAACAGCAGCGCCTTGAAGGCGCCGTGCGAGAGGAGGTGGAAGACGGCGGCGCCGCGGTCGCCGACGGCGAGGGCGCCGGTCATGTAGCCGAGCTGGCCCATCGTCGAGTAGGCGAGGACGCGTTTGATGTCGTCCTGGGCGAGCGCGGCCAGGCCCGAGCCGACCATCGTGACGGCGGCCATCACGGCGAGGACCACCATCGCGGCCGAGGAGGCCTCGAAGACCGGGAGGAGGCGGGCGACGAAGTAGACACCGGCGGCGACCATCGTCGCGGCGTGGATCAGCGCGGAGACGGGCGTGGGGCCCGCCATCGCGTCAGGGAGCCAGGTGTGCAGCGGGAACTGGGCGGATTTGCCGGCCACGCCCGCGAGGAGCAGCAGGGCGACGAGGGTCGGGTGGTCGAGTCCGTCGTGGGCGACGGCGCCGAGGACCTTCGTGATCTGGAAGGAGCCGGCGTCGGTGGCGAGGGCGAACAGGCCGATGAGGAAGGGGACGTCGCCGAGTTTGGTGACGAGGAAGGCCTTGATGGAGGCGGCGCGGGCCTCCGGGGTCTCCCAGTAGTGGCCGACCAGGAAGTAGGAGCAGATGCCCATGACTTCCCAGCCGACCAGCAGCACGATCAGGTCGCCGGAGTAGACGACCAGGAACATCGCGGAGGTGAAGAGGGAGACGAGCGCGGCGTAGGAGGGGTAGCGCGGGTCCTCGCGGAGGTAGCCGGTCGAGTAGATCTGCACGCAGGTGGCGACCATGCCGACCAGGACGGCGACGAGGGCGGCGAAGCCGTCGATGTGCAGGGCGAGTTCGACCGGGACGGATCCGGTGGGGGTCAGTTCGGTGGCCGCGTCGACGGCGGCGTTCCCGCCCTGGCGTACGGCGACGACGGCGGCCAGTACGAGGGCGGCGAGGGTCGGCAGGACGGCGAGGGGGCGGACGAATCCGGGGGCGGTGCCGCCCAGGAGCAGTCCGGCGGCGGCGCCCAGGAACGGCAGGAGGGGGACGAGGACGGCGAGGGTGGTCGTGGTCACGCGGTGGCCTCAGCCTTCTCGGCGGCCGTTCCGGTCGCGGGGGTGTCGCTGTCGGGGCCGCCGGCGGCGGGGTTCTCGTGGCCCTCGGCGGTGTCGCGGAGCCGGTCGATGTCCGCGGTGCCGCGATTGCGGTGGACGGCGAGGACGATCGCCAGTCCGATGCCGATCTCGGCGGCGGCGATGGCGATGGTGAACAGGGTCAGGGCCTGGCCGGAGTGCAGGGTCTCCTCGGCGGCTTTGCTGAGCCAGACGTCGAAGGCGACGAGGTTGAGGTTGACGGCGTTGAGCATCAGCTCGACCGACATCAGGACCAGGATCGCGTTCCGGCGGGCGAGGACGCCGTACAGGCCGGTGCAGAAGAGGAGGGCGGAGAGGACGGCGGGATAGGCGAGGTGCATCAGTGGGCGCCTTCCTGCTCCGCCGGGTTCTTCCGGGTGTCCGGGACGGAGGAGGGGTTCCCGGAATTTTCGGAACTCTCCGTGACGGTCTGGGAACTCTTGGTGGTGGTTCGGGAGTTCACAGGGGGAGAGCTCGACTCCGCCGTCGCCTTGCGGGACAGGACGATCGCGCCGACCAGTGCCGCGAGGAGGAGGACGGAGAGGGCCTCGAAGGGGAGGACCCAGTGCTGGAAGAGGCTCGCTCCGGTGACCTCGGTGGAGCCGGCGGCGGGGCCGTCCAAGTCGATCCAGGTGGCTCGGAAGGCGTCGACGACCACCCAGATCAGGGCGGCGGCCGCGGCGACGGCGACCGTGAGGGCGGCCCAGCGGTTGCCGGAGTCCGCGTCCGGGGAGCGGCCGATGGGGGCCTTGGTGAGCATCAGACCGAAGAGGAGGAGCACGACGACGGAACCGACATAGATGAGGACCTGCACCCAGGCGATGAACTCGGCGGTGAGCAGGAGGTACTCGACGGCGAGGCCGCCGAGGGCGACCACGAGCCACAGGGCGGCGTGCACCAGCTGTTTGGTGGTGACGGTGACGAGGGCGGCGCCGAAGGTGACCAGGCCGACGAGGAGGAAGGCGATCTCCACGCCGGTCGGGGAAAGGAAGCCGTGGGGTGCCTGAGCGAGGGTCACGATGATCCTCCCTGGGCTTCGTCCGGCTCGGCCTTGGCCGCCGCCAGCTTCTCGGCCGTCTTGCGGGCGGCCGCGATCTCCTTCGGCTCCTCGGCGGCGGGGTCGAGGGCGGGCGGGGCCGGGACCGTCCACATCCACTCGCGGAGCTTGTCGCGTTCGTGGGTGAGTTCGAGGATGTCGGTCTCGGCGTACTCGAACTCCGGGGACCAGAACAGGGCGTCGAAAGGACAGACCTCGATGCAGATACCGCAGTACATGCACAGGGCGAAGTCGATGGCGAAGCGGTCGAGGACGTTGCGGCTGCGCTCGCGGCCCCCCGGGGCGGCGGCCGGGACCGTCTCCTTGTGGGAGTCGATGTAGATGCACCAGTCGGGGCACTCTCGGGCGCACAGCATGCAGACCGTGCAGTTCTCCTCGAACAGTCCGATCACGCCTCGGCTGCGGGGCGGGAGGTCGGGCTGGGCGTCCGGGTACTGCGCGGTGACGGACTTGCGCGTCATCGTACGGAGGGTGACGGCCAGGCCTTTGGCGAGGCCACTACCGGGAAGGGGGGCCATGGTTACTGGATCACCACCTTGACGACGCCGGTGACGGCGATCTGGGCGAGGGAGAGGGGAACGAGGAGCGTCCAGGACAGCTTCTGGAGCTGGTCCTCGCGCAGGCGGGGGTAGGTGACGCGGAGCCAGATCACGACGAAGGCGAGGACGGCCGACTTGAGGAGGGTCCAGACCCAGCCGAGGCCGTCGGCGCCCCAGGGGCCGTGCCAGCCGCCCAGGAAGAGGACGGTGGTCAGGCCGCACAGGACGACGATTCCGGCGTACTCGGCGAGGAGGAAGAGGGCGAACCGCAGACCGGTGTACTCGGTGTACGCGCCGAAGATGATCTCCGAGTCGGCGACGGGCATGTCGAAGGGCGGGCGCTGGAGTTCGGCGAGGCCGGCGACGAAGAAGACGATCGCGCCGGTGATCTGCCAGGGCAGCCACCACCACTCGAAGGCGTCGACGATGCCGGGCAGGGAGACCGTGCCGGCCGCCATCGCGACCGAGGCGGCGGTGAGCAGCATCGGAAGTTCGTAGGCGAGGAGTTGAGCGGCGGTGCGCAGGCCGCCGAGGAGGGAGAACTTGTTGGCACTGGCCCAGCCGGCCATGAGGGAGCCGAGGACACCGACGCCCATCACGGCGAGCACGAAGAAGATGCCAGCGTCCAGGACCTGGCCGACGGCGCCCTCGCCCGGGCCGACGGGGATGGCGAGGAGAACGAGGAGATACGGGAGGAGGGCTACGGCAGGGGCGAGCTGGAAGATACGGCGGTCCGCGCCCGCGGGGACGATGTCCTCCTTCTGCGCGAACTTCACACCGTCCGCGATGAGCTGGGCCCAGCCGTGGAAGCCACCCGCGTACATCGGACCCAGGCGGCCCTGCATGTGGGCCATCACCTTGTGCTCGGTCTGACCGACGATCAGGGGGAAGGTGAGGAAGACGACGAAGACGACCAGGAGTCGCAGGGCGACGTCGAGAGCGTCGTTCACTGCTGGCCTCCTGTGGGGTCTTCGGGGGCGGGGCGGTCGGGGGCGGCGGTGCCTTCGGCGTCGGTGTCGCTGTCCGTGTCGGCTGTGCCTTCGGCGTCGGCTGTGCCTTCGGTGCCTTCGGTGGGCGACGGCTTCTTGACTGTGGCCAGCTGCTCGGGCGTGGTTCGGTGCGGAGCTGGCTTGGGTTGGGCTGCCGACGCGGGCTCGGGATCCGGCTCGGAGTTTGGCTCGGGCTGCTGTCTCGGGGCCGTTTTCGCCTTCTGCTCCTGCTCCTGCTCCTGCTCGTGCTCCTGCTCCCGCTTCTCGCCCAGGGTCGGCTTCGACTCCGACTCCGGCTCCGGCTCCGACTTTGACTCCGGCTCCGACTCGTCGAATGCTGGGCGGGCGTGGTGCCACGGGGCGTCGGAGCTTCGGGGGGGCGTGGGGGTGTCGGGGGAGGTCGTCGGGGGCTGGGTGTGCTGGGAGGCCGAGCCCTGGGAGGCGCTGCGTGCGCGGCGCGGGGCTGCTGGGGGCTGCGGGGTCGGTTCGGGAGCGGTGGGCTCCGCGTCCGTGGCGTTCTCGGCTCGTGCGGCTCCCCTAGCTCCCCTGGCTCCTGCGGCGCCCGCAGCTCCCGCAGCTCCTGCGGCTCCTGCGGCTCCCGCACTATCTGCGGGCTCCGGGGCCGCCGTCCGCTGTGACGCCGAGCCTGCGCTTGCGCTTCGGGCTCGGCGGGGGCCTGCCGGGGCGGCCGGGGTTCCCGGAGTCGAGGCGGTCGGCGGAGTCGTTGCGGTCGGCGGAGTCGTTGCGGTCGGCTCGGTCGCCGGCGTGGCCGGTGTTGTCGTCGGGCGGCGGGTCGGGCGGTCGCCTGGTGTGCGGCCTGCTGCTGCTCGGGTGGGGCGGGTCAGGGCCGGGGGGAGTTGGCCCTTCAGGGGGCCCCATTCGTTGGGGTCGGGGACGCCTGGGGGGAGCATTTGGCGGCGCTTGGGGGCGCCGTGTTCGGACTCGCCGGGTTCCTTTGCTCCGGGCCAGGCCTTGGCTACGCGGGCGGCCAGGACGAAGTCCTTGCGCAGGGGGTGGCCTTCGAAGGTGTCGGGGAGGAGGAGGTGGTTCAGGGCGGGGTGGCCTTCGAAGGTGACGCCGAACATTTCGTGCGTCTCGCGTTCGTGCCAGGCGGCGCCGGCGTAGACGTCGACGGCGGAGGCGAGGGTCGGTGCCTCGTGCGGGATCGTCGTGCGCACGAGGAGGCGGCGGACCGGGGACAGGGCCACCACGTGGGCCGAGATCCGGAAGCCCGTGCCGGGTTCGTCGACCGCGCTCAACCAGTCGAAGTAGGTGCAGGTCAGGCGGTCGCGGGCCACGCGCAGGGCGGCGGTCCAGGAGCCCGGGGGGACGTCCACCGTCAGGACGTCGTACGACTCCTCGGCCGCGGCCCGGGGGCCGAAGAGTTCCTCGGCGGGGGCTGGAAGCCAGCCGACCGTGCTCATCGGCCCTCCCCCTCCCCCGGTGCCGAAGGAGACTCGGTCGGGAGCGGCTGTGGCGACTGCGGCGGCTGCGGTGCCTGCACCAGGCCGCTTTGCAAAGCCGCTGTCGACGGGCGGGAGGGGGTGGTCGGGCGGGAGGCGGGGGTGCTGTAGCGCTCGTTCAGGGACTCGCGCGCGATCTTTTCCTGGAGCTTGAGGATGCCCTGGAGCAGCGCCTCCGGGCGCGGGGGGCAGCCCGGTACGTAGACGTCCACCGGGATGATCTGGTCGACGCCCTTCGTCACGGAGTAGGAGTCCCAGTAGGGGCCGCCGCAGTTGCTGCAGGCGCCGAAGGAGATGACGTACTTCGGCTCGGGCATCTGCTCGTAGAGGCGTTTCACGGCCGGGGCCATCTTGTCCGTGACCGTGCCGGAGACGACCATCAGGTCGGCCTGGCGCGGGCCGGGTGCGAACGGGATCACGCCGAGGCGGATGAAGTCGTGGCGGGCCATCGAGGCGGCGATGAACTCGATCGCGCAGCAGGCGAGGCCGAAGTTGAAGACCCAGAGCGAGTAGCGGCGGCCCCAGTTCAGGACCACCTTCATGGGTTCGGGGGCGAGGCGGGACAGGACGCCCAGGCGCTTCGGCTCGGGCAGCAGCACCGGCTCGGAGGACGTCGCTTCCGAGAGCCTCGCTCCCGAGGACATCACATCTGCGGACGTCGTTTCTGCGGAAGGCACGTCTGGGGTCACGTCCATGTCAGGACGCCCTTCTTGTATGCGTACAGCAGGCCCACGGTCAGGAAGCCGAGGAAGATGAACATCTCGACGAGCGTCGTCGCGCCGTATCCGTCCCGGGCGAACACCGTCGCCCAGGGGAAGAGGAAGATCGAGTCGACCGCGAAGATCACGTAGAGGAAGGCGTAGACGTAGTAGCGGACCTGGGTGTGGGCCCAGCCCTCGCCGACGGGGTCGACGCCGCACTCGTACGTCAGGAGCTTCTCGGGGGTGGGGACCACCGGGCGCAGGAGGCGTCCCGCGCCGAAGGCGACGGCGACGAACAGCACGCCGACGGCGGCGAGCAGTCCGACGACGGAATAGGACTGGAAGTAGTCCGCCGCGACTTCGACGGTCGGTTCCCGCACGTCCGCTCCCTCGCTCCCTGACCTCAGCGTCTTCGACCTCAGCGTCTTGGCGTCTCGGCGTCTTCGCGTCTTCGACGATCTGTACGGACGGGAGTCTAGGCCCTGATAAAGGGGCGGTAAGCAGCCCGTCACGCCTCGGGGTGCGGTACGGGGGTTTTCCCCAGGGGACAGAGGCGGGTGACCTCATGGCGCGACGCCGCGCGGGGCGGCACGCTAACCCGTATGACCGCTTCCCACTCCGCCTCTTCCCCGCCATCCTCCTCCTCTTCGTCCTCCTCCCGCCAGGGTGGATCGGGGCACGACGACGATCGGCCGCCCCCCGTCCGCTTCGCCTACGACGCGCAGACGTGGAAGGAGATCGCGCATCTTCTGCTGAATCTGCCGATGTCGTTGATCGGGTTCACCTATGTGATGACGGTGATCGTCGCCGAGGCCGCGCTGACCATCACCGTGGTCGGGTTCCCGTTGCTGGCGCTCGGGCTGGCCGGGGCGCGGCTGATGGGCCGGTTCGAGCGGGCGCGGGCGCGTCGGCTGCTCGGGCTGCGGATCGACGAGCCGAGCCCGCTGCCGCTGCGCAGGGCGGGCGGTCCCCTGCAGCGGATGTGGCTGATGCTGAAGGATCCGGTGGCCTGGCGCACGGTGCTGTACGACCTGGTGCGGCTGCCGTGGGGGGTGCTGACATTCAGCGTGGTCGTGCCGTCGCTGTTCGTGCTGTGGCCGGTGCTGCCGTTTCTGGCGCGCGGGCTGACCAACGCGGACCGGGCGATGGTGCGGGGCCTGCTGTCCCCGTCCGACGAGTTGGAGCGGCGGATCGCGGAGCTGGAGTCGGACCGGGGGGTCGTGGTTGACACGGCGGCCGCCGATCTGCGGCGCATCGAGCGTGATCTGCACGACGGGGCGCAGGCCCGGCTGGTGAATCTGGCGATGGGGCTGGGGCTGGCGAAGGAGAAGCTGCTGGAGGGGCAGGCCGACGACGTCGTGGCGGCGATGGTGGAGGAGGCTCACGGCGAGGTGAAGCTCGCGTTGCAGGAGCTGCGGGACCTCGCGCGCGGGATCCATCCGGCTGTCCTGACCGACCGGGGGCTGGACGCGGCGCTGTCCTCGGTGGCCTCGCGCTGCACGGTGCCGGTGAAGGTGACCGCCGACCTGCCGTCCCGACCGGCGCCGGCCATCGAGGGCATCGCCTACTTCACCGTCTCCGAGCTGCTGCAGAACGTCAGCAAGCACAGCGGGGCGCGGTCGGCGTCGGTCGAGGTGTGGCGGGCGGACGACCGGCTGCTCGTCCAGGTGTGGGACGACGGCCGGGGCGGGGCGCGGCTCGACGGCGGGACGGGGATGCGGGGGCTGGCTGAGCGGCTGGACGCCGTCGACGGGATCTTCGTCGTGGCATCGCCGGTGGGGGGTCCCACGACGGTGACCGCGGAACTGCCCTGGCGGGACCGGGGAGCCGGTGAGCTTCCGAGCCGGTGAGCGGGAGGCCCGGTGAGCGCGGGAGGCCCGGTGAGCGCGGGAGGTAGGGAAAACCCCCCGTTCAAGACGCCGACGGACCGCATGGTCCGCGGGCCCGCCGGCGAGGAGGGTTGGCGGTACGGATCGACAGCTCCGCGCTGAGATGAGCAGGGACCGACGAGTGGAACGGACCGCGCCGATGGCCACGCAGTACGAGCAGCACGGACAGTACGGACAGTACGAGCGGCACGAGCAGCGCCACAGCGAGTACGACGAGTACGGGCGTCGGGGCGGGGAACGTCGGCGTCGGTTGCCGGCGGGGCTGCGGGAGCCGCTCACCGCGCGCCACTGGGGTGAGCTGCTGTACGTCCTGCTCGGTCTGCCGATCGGCGTCGTGCTGTTCTCCTTCGCGGTCACGATGCTGTCGCTGGGCGCGGGTCTGCTGGTGACGTTCCTCGGTATCCCGGTGCTGGCGGCGGGACTGGCCGCCTGCCGTGGCTTCGGGGCGCTGGAGCGGGCGCGGGCGCGCGGGCTGCTCGGGCTGGAGGTCGCCGATCCCGAGCCGCTGCGGGTGCGGGCGGGCGGGGGCGCGATGGCGTGGATGGGGGCCGTTCTGAAGAACGGCACGTCGTGGCGGAACGTGCTGTACGCGGTGCTGCAGTTGCCGTGGGCGGTGTTCTCCTTCGGCGTCGCCGTGACCGTGTGGTCGTTCGGCTGGAGCATGCTGACGTATCCGCTGTGGTTCTGGCTCTTCCCGATGTACGGCGGTCAGGGCGGGCTTCAGCTCTACGGCGACGAGCAGCACAGTGTCTACCTCGACAACCCGTTCGAGATCACCGTGACGGCGCTGGTGGGGCTGCTGATCACGCTGGCCACGCCGTGGATCGTGCGGGCGCTGACGACGGTGGACCGGCTGCTGGTGCACGGGCTGCTGGGGCCGTCGTCGCTGGGGGCGCGGGTGGTGGAGCTGGAGTCGGACCGGGGGGTCGTGGTGGACACGGCGGCCGCCGATCTGCGCCGCATCGAGCGTGATCTGCATGACGGGGCGCAGGCCCGGCTGGTGGCGCTGGCGATGGATCTGGGGCTGGCGAAGGAGAAGCTGCGGGAGGATCCGCAGGCGGCGGCGCGGATGGTGAACGAGGCGCACGGTGAGGTGAAGACGGCGTTGCAGGAGCTGCGGGATCTGGCGCGCGGGATTCATCCGGCGGTGCTGACGGACCGGGGACTGGACGCGGCGCTGTCGGCGGTGGCGTCGCGGTGTGTGGTGCCGGTGCGGGTGGAGGTGGATCTGGTGGAGCGGCCGGCGCCGGCGATCGAGGGGATCGCGTACTTCACCGTCTCCGAGCTGCTGCAGAACATCAGCAAGCACAGCGGGGCGCGGTCGGCTGCTGTCGATGTGTGGCGGGTGGAGGAGCGGTTGATGTTGCAGGTCGTGGATGACGGGGTGGGCGGAGCGGGCGCCTCCGGCGGGGGGTCGGGGTTGGCTGGGCTTGCGGGGCGGTTGGATGCGGTGGACGGGATTCTGGTGGTGGATTCGCCGGTGGGCGGGCCTACTCGGGTGACCGCGGAGTTGCCCTGGCGGGCGGAGGGGGTCTGAGGGCGGTTTTTCGCCCCCGCCGCCCCTACCCGTTCCCGCCCCGTCCCTGGGGGCTGCCGCCCCCAGACCCCCGCTTCGGCCCTTAAGGGGCCTCGTCCTCAAACTCCCCCAGAGGAGAGACCCCCAACGGGCTGACATGCAACCCGGGCGTGCTGGAGTACAGCGACGGCACTCACGTGGGCCGAAAGGCCGAAATCGTGCGTGTCGTCGGCGTGTTCCCGCCGTATTCTCGCCGTCCTCCTCCCTGGCCTGGTCGTTGTCGGGTGCAGATGGGCCGGAAGCTGGAATGCTTGGCTGGCTTGACCGGTTCGACCGACGGGTGGACGGCTGGGGGGCCGAGGAGCGTGGAGGACAGGGTGCGGGTGGTCATCGCCGAGGATTCGGTGCTGTTGCGGGAGGGGCTGACCCGGTTGCTGACCGACCGGGGGCATGACGTGGTCGCGGGGGTCGGGGACGCCGAGGCGCTGGTCAAGACCATCACCGAGCTGGACGACGAGGGCGCGCTGCCCGACGTCGTCGTCGCGGATGTGCGGATGCCGCCCACGCACACGGACGAAGGGGTGCGGGCCGCCGTACAACTGCGCAAGGCGCATCCCGGGCTCGGGGTGCTGGTGCTGTCGCAGTACGTGGAGGAGCGGTACGCCACCGAACTGTTGGCCGGTTCCAGTCGCGGGGTCGGGTATCTGCTCAAGGACCGCGTGGCCGAGGTGCGGGAGTTCGTGGACGCGGTGGTGCGGGTCGCCCAGGGGGGCACCGCCCTCGACCCTGAGGTCGTCGCGCAGCTCCTCGGGCGCAGCCGGAAGCAGGATGTGCTGGCGGGGCTGACGCCTCGGGAGCGCGAAGTTCTAGGGCTGATGGCCGAGGGGCGGACGAACTCGGCGATCGCCCGGCAGCTCGTCGTCAGCGACGGGGCCGTGGAGAAGCACGTCAGCAACATCTTCCTGAAGCTCGGCCTGTCCCCGAGCGACGGGGATCACCGCCGGGTGCTCGCGGTCCTCACCTATCTCAATTCATGATTCATGGCCTGTCTCGATTCATGACCTGTCACGATTCACGGTTGGTCTGTCACGGTTCATGGTCTGTCTCGAATTCATGGCCGTCTCATTTCATGACGGGGTGGCGCCGGAGTGGCCTTCGGGTTCTCCCGTAGGTGTGTCGGCTGGTGCGTCTGCCGGTGTTTCTGCCGGTGCGTCTGTCAGTTCTGTGCCGGGGGGCGGTAAATCATGGCAAGCGGGGGTGCCGGGCCGTGTCGGGACGTTGACAGTCATACGAATGGCCGAGGGAAGGCGACCCTTACAGACGTAGGGTTGATCCATGGAGGGCCTTCGGGAAGCACTCTCCGGGACAGCCACCTCGAGGGAGGTCCAGTTCAGTGACCAGTCAGGTCAGCAGCCCAGCGGAACAGGCCGACGGAACCGGCGGAGCGGACGCAGCCGTCGTGGGCGAGCAGCGCAAACCGGGCGGGACGAAGGACGTACGCCGTCTCGACCGGGTGATCATCAGGTTCGCGGGTGACTCGGGTGACGGTATGCAGCTCACCGGTGACCGTTTCACCTCGGAGACGGCGTCGTTCGGGAACGACCTCTCCACCCTGCCGAACTTTCCTGCCGAGATCCGTGCGCCCGCCGGCACCCTCCCCGGTGTCTCCTCGTTCCAGCTGCACTTCGCCGACCACGACATCCTCACGCCGGGTGATGCGCCCAATGTGCTGGTCGCCATGAATCCGGCGGCGCTGAAAGCGAACATCGCCGATGTGCCGCGCGGCGCGGAGATCATCGTCAACACGGACGAGTTCACCAAACGGGCGATGCAGAAGGTGGGGTACGCGGCCTCGCCGCTGGAGGACGGTTCCCTCGACGGTTACCAGGTCCACCCGGTCCCGCTGACCACTCTGACCGTCGAGGCACTCAAGGAATTCGACCTCACCCGCAAAGAGGCCGAGCGCAGCAAGAACATGTTCGCGCTCGGCCTCTTGTCATGGATGTACCACCGGCCGACCGAGGGCACCGAGAAGTTCCTGACGTCGAAGTTCGCGAAGAAGCCCGCGATCGCGGCCGCCAACATCGCCGCCTTCCGTGCCGGGTGGAACTTCGGTGAGACGACCGAGGACTTCGCGGTCAGTTACGAGGTCGCGCCGGCGGCGAAGGCCTTCCCGGTCGGCACCTACCGCAACATCTCCGGGAACCTGGCGCTGGCGTACGGGCTGATCAGCGCCTCCCGGCAGGCCGATCTGCCGTTGTTCCTGGGGTCGTACCCGATCACGCCGGCCTCCGACATCCTGCACGAGCTCAGCCGGCACAAGAACTTCGGCGTCCGTACCTTCCAGGCGGAGGACGAGATCGCGGGGATCGGCGCGGCGCTGGGGGCGGCCTTCGGCGGGTCCCTCGCCGTCACCACCACCTCCGGGCCGGGTGTGGCGCTGAAGTCCGAGACCATCGGGCTCGCCGTCTCGATGGAGCTGCCGCTGCTGGTCGTGGACATTCAGCGGGGCGGGCCGTCGACCGGTCTGCCGACCAAGACCGAGCAGGCCGACCTGTTGCAGGCGATGTTCGGGCGCAACGGCGAGGCCCCGGTGCCGATCGTCGCGCCCTGCACGCCCGCCGACTGCTTCGACGCGGCTCTGGAGGCGGCGCGGATCGCCCTCGCCTACCGCACCCCCGTCCTCCTCCTCTCCGACGGTTACCTGGCCAACGGCTCCGAGCCCTGGCGGATCCCTGAGCTGGACGCGCTGCCGGATCTGCGGGTGCAGTTCGCGCAGGGCCCGAACCACACGCTGGACGACGGCACCGAGGTCTTCTGGCCGTACAAACGCGACCCGCAGACCCTCGCCCGGCCGTGGGCGATCCCGGGCACCCCGGGGCTCGAGCACCGCATCGGCGGGATCGAGAAGGAGGACGGCACCGGAAACATCTCCTACGCCCCCGCCAACCACGACTTCATGGTCCGCACCCGCCAGGCCAAGATCGACGGCATCGACGTCCCGGACCTCGTCGTCGACGACCCGCACGGGGCGAGAACCCTGGTGCTGGGCTGGGGTTCCACCTACGGGCCCATCACCGCGGCGGTACGGCGGCTGCGCAGGGCGGGGGAGGCCGTGGCGCAGGCCCATCTGCGGCACCTGAACCCGTTCCCGCGCAACCTCGGCGCGGTGTTGAAGCGTTACGACAAGGTCGTCGTCCCCGAGATGAACCTCGGTCAGCTCGCCACCCTCGTACGGGCGAAATACCTGGTCGACGCGCAGTCGTACAACCAGGTCAACGGGATGCCGTTCAAGGCGGAGCAGCTCGCCACGGCGCTGAAGGAGGCCATCGATGGCTGAGATCACGAGATCGACCGGGGTAACCGGGGCGACCGGGGCGACCGGGGCGACCGGGGCGACCGGGGAAGGTTCGGGCACGATCGAGGCGCTCTCGCTCGTTCCCAAGGCCGAGGCCAGGCAGTCCATGAAGGACTTCAAGTCCGACCAGGAGGTGCGCTGGTGCCCCGGCTGCGGGGACTACGCGATCCTGGCGGCCGTCCAGGGCTTCATGCCGGAGCTGGGGCTTGCCAAGGAGAACATCGTCTTCGTCTCGGGCATCGGCTGCTCGTCGCGCTTCCCGTACTACATGAACACCTACGGGATGCATTCGATTCACGGGCGGGCCCCGGCGATCGCGACCGGGCTCGCCGCCAGCCGCCGCGACCTGAGCGTGTGGGTGGTGACGGGGGACGGGGACGCGCTGTCCATCGGCGGCAACCACCTGATCCACGCGCTGCGGCGGAACGTGAACCTGAAGATCCTGCTGTTCAACAACCGGATCTACGGGCTCACCAAGGGCCAGTACTCGCCCACCTCCGAGGTCGGCAAGATCACCAAGTCGACGCCGATGGGTTCGCTGGACTCGCCCTTCAACCCGGTGTCGCTGGCGCTCGGGGCCGAGGCGTCGTTCGTGGCGCGGACCATCGACTCCGACCGCAAGCACCTGACGGAGGTGCTGCGCCAGGCAGCCGCCCACCCGGGCACGGCGCTGGTCGAGATCTACCAGAACTGCAACATCTTCAACGACGGCGCGTTCGAGGCGCTGAAGGACCGGCAGTCGGCCGAGGAGGCGGTGATCCGGCTGGAGCACGGGCAGCCGATCAGGTTCGGGGCGGACAGGGCCCGGGGTGTCGTGCGTGATGCGGCGACCGGTGATCTGAAGGTCGTCACCGTGACTCCGGAGAACGAGGCGGACGTCCTGGTCCACGACGCGCACGCCGCGTCCCCGACCACCGCCTTCGCCCTGTCCCGGCTGGCCGACCCGGACACCCTGCACCACACGCCGATCGGTGTGCTGCGGTCCGTCGAGCGGCCGGTCTACGACACGCAGTTGGCGGACCAGTTGGACAAGGCGATCGAGCAGCACGGCAAGGGCGATCTGGCGGCGCTGCTGGCGGGCGGGGACACCTGGACGGTCGTCGGCTGAGGCGGCGTTGCGGCATTGCGGCATGGGGTGACTGGGGTGACTGGGGTCGCTGAGAGCGACCAGAGGTCACCAGGGTGACTGGGGCGAGGCCCGGGACTGGAGTTCCAGTTCCGGGCCTCGTCACGTGCCGCTGCATGCCCCCCGCGGCATGCTCCGCCATACGCCGCCGTAGGCCCCCGCGTGCCGTCGTAGGCCGCCGCAAGCCCCTCGGCCCGTCGGATACTTACCTTGAAGTTAGTACCTGACTTTAAAGTGGGTACTTTCTTTGAGTTAGCGCACATCCTATGGTTAGTGGCAGACCGCAATCGCCCTTAGGAGTGCCTGAGCCATGAGCATCGTCGTCACCGGAGCCACCGGACACCTCGGCCGCCACGTCGTCGAGCAGTTGCTGGAGAAGGTCCCGGCCGAGCAGATCACGGCCGTCGTCCGCGACGAGGCCAAGGCCGCCGACTTCGCCGCCCGCGGCGTCAAGCTCGCCGTCGCCGACTACAACGCCCCCGAGACCTTCGGCAGCGTCTTCGCCGCCGGCGACAAGGTGCTGCTGATCTCGGGCAACGAGTTCGACAAGGGCCGCCCGGCCCAGCACCAGGTCGTCATCGACGCCGCTCAGGCGGCCGGGGTCGCGCTCCTCGCGTACACCAGCGCGCCGGGCAGCCTGACCGCGGCGCTGGCCGACGACCACCGCGCCACCGAGCAGGCGCTGCTCGCCTCCGGTCTGCCGTACGTGCTGCTGCGCAACGGCTGGTACCACGAGAACTACACCGAGCAGCTCGCGCCGGTGCTGGAGCACAACGCCGTCGTCACGGCCGCCGGTGAGGGCCGGGTCTCCTCCGCCTCCCGCGCCGACTACGCGGCCGCCGCCGTCACCGTCCTGACCGGCGAGGGCCACGAGAACAAGACGTACGAGCTGGGCGGCGACGAGGCGTGGAGCTTCGCGGAGTACGCGGCCGAGCTGAGCGAGCAGACCGGCAAGGAGATCGCCTACAACTCCGTGCCCGGCGAGGTGCTCATCGGCATCCTGACCGGCGCCGGGCTGCCCGAGCCGCTCGCCGCGATCTTCGTCGGCGTGGACGCGGCGATCGAGCAGGGCCAGCTGGTCGTCACCGGCGGCGAACTGTCCCGTCTCGCCGGCCGCCCGACCACGCCGCTCGCCGAGGCGATCACGGCTGCGCTCAAGGGCTGAGACTCCCCCTTAGGCCCCCTAGTGGGCCCCATGATGGTCCGTAAAGGGCTCCCTAATGGGTCCCCTACGGGGCCTTGAGCAATCCACCCCTGCCTGTCATGACCGTATTGCGATACGGACATGACAGACGGGGGCGCTCGGCGTTACCTTCGTGCACGCGTGTCTGACGTGAAGGACATGTCTGACGTGAGAAAGAGGGACCCGTGGCCGGGACGTCGAGGAGTGAGGGCCGGACAGGCCTGCTGAACGGCTTCGCGGCGTATGGGATGTGGGGGCTGGTCCCCCTCTTCTGGCCCCTGCTCAAGCCGGCCGGGGCGACCGAGATACTCGCCCACCGCATGGTGTGGTCCCTCGCCTTCGTCGCCGCCGCGCTGCTCGTCGTACGGCGCTGGGCGTGGGCCGGTGAGCTGCTGCGACAGCCGCGCCGGCTCGCGCTCATCGTGATCGCCGCGGCCTTCATCACCGTGAACTGGGGCGTCTACATCTGGGCCGTGAACAGCGGCCACGTGGTCGAGGCGTCCCTCGGGTACTTCATCAACCCGCTGGTCACCATCGCGATGGGCGTGCTGATACTCAAGGAACGGCTGCGGCCCGTGCAGTGGGCGGCGGTCGGCGTCGGCCTCACCGCGGTGCTGGTCCTGACCATCGGCTACGGCCGCCCGCCGTGGATCTCCCTCGTCCTCGCCTTCTCCTTCGCCACCTACGGGCTCGTGAAGAAGAAGGTGAACCTCGGCGGGGTCGAGTCGCTGACCGCCGAGACCGCCGTCCAGTTCCTGCCCGCGCTGGGCTACCTGCTGTGGCTGTCCGCGCACGGCGACGCCACCTTCACGACCGAGGGCGCCGGACACGCGGCCCTGCTCGCCTCCACCGGCATCGTCACCGCGCTCCCCCTCGTCTGCTTCGGCGCGGCGGCGATCCGCGTGCCGCTGTCCACGCTGGGCCTGCTGCAGTACACGGCGCCGGTCTTCCAGTTCCTGCTCGGCGTCTTCTACTTCGGCGAGGCCATGCCGCCCGAGCGCTGGGCCGGGTTCGCGCTGGTCTGGCTGGCGCTGGTGCTGCTCACCGGCGACGCGCTGCGCACCTCGCGCCGAGCGTCCCGCGCACTCGCAGCCGACCGCGACGGCCTCACCGACCGCACCAGCCTTTCCGACCGCGGCGACCTCACCGACCCCACTGGCCTCCCCGACCTCAGTGACATCAGCGACACGAGGGCGCCCAGCACGACCATCACGACGGGCACCGCCAGCGCCGTACGGAAGGCGGAGAGCGCGGCCTCCGCCGCGTCCGCCACGCCCGCCGCCCCTGGGGAAGTATCCGCCGTCCCGGAGGCGGGGACCTCCCCCCTCGCCAAGCCGTAGACCGCGGTCACGGCGGAGATACCGATCGCCGAGCCGAACTGGGTCGAGGTGTGCAGCAGGCCGCCCGCGAGCCCCTGCGCCTCCGCGGCCACGCCGTCGGTCGCCGCGATGGTCAGCGGACCGTAGGCCAGTGCGAACGCGGTGCCCGCGATCAGCAGCGTCGGGAACATCGCCGCGTACGGCCAGTCCATCCCCACCGGCAGTAACAGTCCGTACGCCACGATCGCGAGCAGGAAGCCGCCGACGATCACCCGGGCGATGCCGTAGCGGGCGACGAGCCTCGGGGTGAGCGTGGGGGCGAGCACCGCGTCGCACCCCATCACGACCAGCGCGATCGCCGTCCGGAGCGACGACCAGCCGCGCAACTCCTGTAGGTACAGCGTCAGCACGAACTGGAACCCGAAGAACGCGCCGACGAACAGCAGCGCCCCGAGATCCGCCCGGACGAGCGCTCCCCTGCGCAGGATCCCGAGCCGGACGAGCGGGTGCGCGGCCCGTCGCTCGATCGCCACGGAGACGACCGCGAGGAGCCCGGCGCCGAGCCCGGCGGCCACCGTCAGCGGCCACCCGTCCGCCCCGTGCTCCAGTCGTACGACGGTGTAGGCGGCCAGCAGCATCGCGCCGGCCACGGTGACGGCGCCCGGGACGTCGAAGCCCCGCCGCACGACGACCGGCGCGCCCGGCCCATCCGGCCCGCCCGGCCCGCCCGTCCGGCCTGGGCACCAGACGCAGCGCCGCCAGGAACAGGGCCGCAGCCAGCGGCACCGGGGCAAAGAACACCCAGTCCTGCTACAAGTGGCTGCATGACCGAGACACCGTCAGCATCTGAGGCGACGCCCACTGCCGTGCCCGTGCACTGGAAGCTCGTCGTCGACTCCGCCGACCCGCACGCGCAGGCCGATTTCTGGGGCGCCGCGCTGCACTACGCGACCGAGGACAACAGCGCGCTGATCGAGCGTCTGCTGGAACTCGGCGCACTGCCGGGGGCGGCGACGGTGGAGTTCCACGGCCGCCTCGCCTTCCGCGACCTGGTCGCCGTACGCCACCCTGACGACCCGTACGACCCCGACAGCGGGACCGGGCTCGGGCGGCGGCTGCTGTTCCAGCGGGTCCCGGAGCCGAAGACGGTCAAGAACAGGCTCCACCTCGATCTGCATCCCGGTGTGGGGCTGCGGGACGGGGAGGTCGAGCGGCTGACGGCGCTGGGGGCGAGTGTGCTGCGGGAGGTGAAGGAGCCTTCCGGGGCGTGGGTGGTCATGGCGGACCCGGAGGGGAACGAGTTCTGCGTGCACTAGGGGTCTCGGGGAGCTTGAGGTTTCCGGAAGCCCCGCAGCCCGGGTAGCCCGGAAGCCCGATGGGCCGGAAGCCCTATAGCCCGGCAGCCCCGTGGTCCGGCAGCCCCGTGGTCCGGTAGTCCGGTAGGTGGATCCCGTGTCCTGATACCGCTCTTGACGTGGCGTTGGTTCCCCGTTCACCATCCTGGAACCCCATTCACCATGGAATCCCTGTGATCAGGCGATTCCCCAGGAATTCGGAGCCCCCCACATGAAGCTCCCCGTTTCCGGGCGTATGGCAACTGTCAGCGCCACCTCATTTGTCATGCTCCTGACGTCCGGGGCGATAGCAGGCGCCGCCCCCGCCTCCGCCCCCACCCACTCGGTCGCAGCCGTGGCCGCCGCCCCCACCATCCCCGTGGCCAACGTCAAGGCGCATCTGACGCAGTTGCAGTCCATCGCCACCGCCAACGGCGGCAACCGCGCCCACGGCCGCACCGGTTACAAGGCCTCGCTCGACTACGTGAAGGCCCAACTGGACGCCGTCGGTTACACCACCACCATCCAGCAGTTCACCTCGTCCGGCCGCACCGGCTACAACCTGATCGCCGACTGGCCCGGCGGCGACACCGGCCAGGTGCTGATGGCCGGTTCCCACCTGGACTCCGTGACCTCCGGGGCGGGCATCAACGACAACGGTTCCGGCTCGTCGGCCGTGCTGGAGACGGCCCTGGCCGTGGCCCGGTCCGACTACCAGCCCACCAAGCACCTGCGGTTCGCCTGGTGGGGCGCGGAGGAACTGGGCCTCGTCGGATCCAGGTACTACGTCAACAACCTGTCGTCGGCGAACCGCGCCCGCGTCAGCGGCTACCTCAACTTCGACATGATCGGCTCGCCGAACCCCGGCTACTTCGTCTACGACGACGACCCGACCATCGAGAAGACCTTCAAGGACTACTACACCGGCCTCGGCATCGCGACGGAGATCGAGACCGAGGGCGACGGCCGCTCCGACCACGCCCCCTTCAAGAACGCGGGCGTGCCGGTGGGCGGCCTGTTCAGCGGCGCCGACTACATCAAGACGGCGGCGCAGGCGGCCAAGTGGGGCGGTACGGCCGGGCAGGCCTTCGACCGCTGCTACCACTCCTCCTGCGACACCACGGCCAACATCAACGACACGGCCCTGGACCGCAACGCGAACGCCCTCGCGTACGCGGTCTGGACACTGTCCGCCTGATCGACGTCCGCCTGATCGACTCGCCCGACTGACTCCAACTGGTCGACTCCTTCTGATCGACAGCCGAGTTGGCTACGCGCCTGAGGTGCGGGCGCGTTCGGCCAGGCGGAGCATGCGCGCGCGGGCCGACTCCAGTTCCTCGACGTCGTCGGCGGCCGGGCCCTCCTCGGTGGTGAGCTCCGTCCACAGGCCGAGGAGTTCGGTCCCCAGGTTCAGCCCTTGCAAGGGGTCGCGTACGGCACGCCAGGCCGTCGCCGCGCTCTGGACGTTGCCGTACGCGGCCTCCGCGTCCAGGGTCCGGCGGCGGATGCGGGCCAGGTCGAGGGAGGCGTGGAAGGAACGCACCGGGTCGCCTGCCAAGTAGGCGATGTACGCGGTGAGTTCGCGCAGCCGGAGCACTTCGGGGTGCTCCGGCCCCAGCGTCCCGGACGCCTCCAGCACGGTCCGCTCCGCGAGACCGGCCGCCGCGTCAATCCGGCCCGCCCGCACGGCCTCGTTGATCCGCGCCACCGGTTCCCCGAGGAGCGCGGGGACGCCGTCCTCGCCCTGGAGGGTACGAGGATCGTCCCCGACCCCGAGCACCGCCTCCGCGACGGCGTCGAAGCCGCGGGCGGGGGTGGGCTTGAGGTCACGTTCGAGGTCGGCGGCCGAGTCGGAGATGAGGTCGTGGGGGAGGAGGGGGCTGGGGGCTGGGGGCGTAGGGGTTGAGGTGGGGGTCGGCAGGGGTAGCGGGGTCGGAGCAGGGGGTGGGGGTAGGGGTGGAGTCGGGGGCGCGGTGGGGTTTGACGTGGGGGGTGAAGTGGGGGTTGCGTCCGCCGGGTTCGGCAGGTCGTCCATTGTCGGGGGCGGGCCGAACACGCCCGTCGGGGCGGTGACGGTGCCGGGGGCCGGGGTGTCGTACCGGGGTCCCGGTCGTTCCGGTACGGCCTGGAGCGTGTACGTGGGCTTGTCGCCACGCGGCTGAGCAGGCCGCTCGTCCTCGACAGGCGCGGGGACGGGAGCGGGGGCAGACGCGGGTTCGCCACTCCGTACGTCGGGCGCCGGCTCCCGTGTCACCGCCGGTGTCATCGCCGCCTGATTCATCGTCGCCGGTGTCGCCGTCGTTCGCAGGGGCTCCGCCGTGAAGTGGCTGGAGCCGTCCGGGTCCACGCGCAGGGGGACGACGTAGCCGATGCGTTCGTCGTGGACCGAGGCGAGTACCGGGTGTCCGGTGGCGAGGGCGATGCGGTGGAGGTGGCTCAGGACGGCGCGCTGGATCTCCTCGCCGTCGACCGCCGCGACCGGGACGCCGCCTATCGACGCCGCCCCGCCCCCGCGGACATGGACGTCGAGCGGTGCCACCACGGCGACCGGCCGGCCGTCGTGGTTGTGTTCCCGCTTCTTCTCACGGCTGAGTCGAGACATCGGTTCCTCACTCGGATGCGTCGTCACGATCCGGTCGTCCAAGTACGCGTACGTGTCCACGTACTGTTGAGTCTCTCCGAGCGCTCCCGGTCCGCACGTCACCACGACGTCACAGCATCGTTCCAGGAACCCACGCCCCGCTCCCGGGGCCGCCCCAGGACCAGGATCAGGGATTTCCCGGAGGGGACGGCGACGACTTGGAGGGACACGCACCATGCGGACGACGGACGGGCAACGGGGGCCGGAGATCTGGATCCGGGGGCCGGTGGCCACACCGGATCCGGTGCCGATGCCGTACGCCTCCACCGCCACGCCCCGGCGCTTCTCCTGGGTCGCCACGCACGGCGGGGCCGGCAGTTCCACGCTCGCCACGGTCTACGGCGGCCACGACTGCGGGCGCGAGTGGCCCGGCCCCGGCGCTCCCCCGTCCGTCCTGCTGGTCGCCCGTACGCATGCGGCCGGGCTGGAGTCCGTCCTGCGGACGGTGGACGTCTTCCGGTGCGGGGAGGCTCCGCGAGGGCTCGACCTGGACGCGGTGGTACTGGTCGCGGACGCACCGGGACGACTGCCCCGGCCGCTCGTCCAGCGCGTGCGGATGATCGAGTCGGTCATCGACGTGTACCGCGTCCCCTGGGTGACGGACTGGCGCCTCGGCGACCTGGGCGGCAGCCCGCCACGAGAGACGGCAGCACTGTCCCGGCTCACAAGCAGGGGGTAGTACGGGTAGCCGGCGTAGTAGAGGTAGCAGGGGTTAGTACGGGTAGTACGGGTGGGGTCCGGGATGACGCCTCTGGAGCGGCCCCGGGCCATGGAGATCGCCGCGGCCGTGCGGGCGGGCGGCTGCTGCTGGCAGTCGCCCGGACACCCCAGACCCCACGGACGCCCCAGACCCCACGGACGCCCCAGAGGCCCCAAAAGCCCCAGACACCTCACCGATAATTACTTGCGCGCTCATATAATGCAGATGCAGGATATCCCCGTACGCCGACTACTTGGGGGATCGAGCCATGACGACGCACCGCAGTTTCCTGTTCGTGCTGGGCAGCAGCCGACCGGACGGCAACACCGAGTTGCTGGCCCGCGAGGCCGCCGACCAGTTGCCCTCCGACGTCGAGCAGACGTGGATCAGCCTCGCCCGGCACCCCCTGCCCGACTTCGAGGACCTACGGCACGACAGCGACCACGTCCGCCCCACCGAGGGCAGCGCGGCACTGCTGCTCGACGCCACGCTCGCCGCGACGGACATCGTGATCGTGTCCCCGCTGTACTGGTACTCGGTCTCCGCCCAGACCAAGCGCTACCTGGACCACTGGTCGGGCTGGCTGCGCACCCCCGAGGTCGACTTCAAGGAGACGCTCGCCGGGCGCACCCTCTGGGGCGTCACCGCGCTCGCGCACGAGCAGACCGTGGTCGCCGACCCGCTCATCGGCACGTTCCACAACTCGGCCGCGTACCTGAGGATGCGCTTCGGCGGGGTGCTGCTCGGCAACGGCAGCAAGCCCGGCGACGTCCTGAAGGACTCGGAGGCGCTGACGCACGCGAAGACGTTCTTCGCGCAGGAGGCACCCCTCGCGCGCTTCGCCTACGAGACGGCCGACTTCGAGACGGTCGGCCAGGAGACGGTCGGCCAGGAGACCTCCGCCTACGAGAGGGCCGGCTAGGCCGTGACGTCCTTCGTCGTGAAGCGTGCCCAGGCCGCCGAGCCGAAGACCGCCGCGTACAGGGCCTGGAGGCCGAGGTTCTTCTGCAGGTCGTCCCAGTAGACCGGCTCGCGCATGAGGTCGGCGAAGGACAGCCAGTAGTGCGAGAAGAAGTACGGCTGAAGGGCGTGCAGTTGGGGTATCTGGTCGAGGATCTGGACCGTGATCAGCAGGCCCACGGTCGTCGCCATCGCCGCGATGCCGCTGCTCGTGAGCGTGGAGACGAACAGGCCCAGCGCGGCCACGCCTGTCAGCGACGCGGCGACGACCAGGGCGATCAGCAGTGCCCGTAGCAGGCCGTCGGCGAAGGAGATCGTCGTACCGGAGATGGTGGTGAGATCGCCGAGGGGGAACAGCAGGGCCCCGACCACCAGCGCCGAGACCGCGACGACGAGTGTCGCCACCAGGCAGAACGCCATCACGGTGGCGTACTTCGTGAGGAGGAGGCGGGTGCGGCCGGCCGGGGCGACCAGGAGGTAGCGCAGCGTGCCCGCGCTCGCCTCGCCGGCGATCGCGTCGCCCGCTATGACGCCGATCGCCATCGGCAGGAAGAACGGCAGGGTCGCGGCCAGCGCGGTGAAGACCAGGAAAAGGCCGTTGTTGGTGATCTGCGCGATGAATGCCGGACCCCCGCCCCCGCCCCCTCCTCCGCCGCCCGGTCCGGCGGACGAGTCGCCGCTCGTCTCCATCTTCACGGCGATCCCGACCAGTACCGGCACGGCCGCCAGCACGGCCAGCAGCGCGAGGGTGCGCCAGCGTCGGAAGGTGGTCAGCAGTTCGCTGCGGAGCAGCCCGAACGTCCACAACCGGCTTGCCGGAAACGTGCTTGCCCTGGACGGGCCCGCCGGCGACGGGCCCGCCGGGCGCTCGGCTTCAGCCTGCGACATCGAATCCCTCCCCCGTGAGCGCCACGAACGCGTCCTCCAGGGAGGCCCGTTCGACGGTGAAGCCGCGAACGCGGACGCCCGCTGTCACCAACGCGGCGTTCAGGTCGGCGAGATCGCGCTCCGGAGGCGGCGCCTCGGCGCTCACGTGGTCCTCGCCCGTGACGACGTCGCCCGCGCCCTGCTCCTTCAGCACCCGGGCCGCGTCCGCCGGGTCCGGGGTCGTCACGACCAGCCGGCCGCGGGTCCCCGCCGCGAGGTCCGCCACCGAGCCCTGGACGATCAGCCGGCCCTGCGCCATCACCGCCGCGTGCGTGCATACCTGCTCGATCTCGTCGAGCAGGTGCGAGGAGAGGAAGACGGTGGTGCCCTCCGCGGCCAACTCCCGGATCAGCGAACGGATTTCGCGCATGCCCTGCGGATCCAGGCCGTTGGTCGGCTCGTCGAGGACGAGCAGGCGGCGGGGCTGGAGAAGGGCGGCGGCGAGGCCCAGGCGCTGTTTCATGCCGAGCGAGTACGCCTTCGCCTTCTTGCCGGCGGCGGCCGTCAGCCCCACCCGCTCCAGCGTCGCCGCGACCCGCGCACGCCGGGTGCGCGGGTCGGCGGTCGGGTCGGCGGCGTCGTAGCGGAGCAGGTTGTCGCGGCCGGAGAGGAAGCCGTAGAGGGCGGGTCCCTCGATGAGGGCCCCGACGTGCGGCAGTACGGTGCGCGCGGCCCGCGGCATGGGTTGCCCCAGGACGCGGGCCGAGCCGGCCGTGGGTTCGATGAGCCCCATCAGCATGCGGATGGTGGTGGTCTTACCGGAGCCGTTGGGACCGAGGAAGCCGAAGACACTGCCCGCCGGGACGGTCAGGTCGAGACCGTCGACGGCGAGTTGTCCGCCGCGGAAGCGCTTGGTGAGGGCGCGGGTGTGGATGACGGTTCCGTCGTCCATGGGCTCCCGCGCCGGTTCCGCCACCGGCTCCCCCGCCTCCATCCCCGCCCCCATCCGCTCCCCGATCTCCCGAACCCTTGCCTCAACTGCCTACTTCGCCGCGTTCGCCGCCTTCACCAGGGCGTCCTTGGTGACCGCGCCGACGTAGACCTTGCCGTCGTCCGTGATCAGGGCGTTGATCAGGCGTGTGGAGAAGACGGTCCCGGAGCCGAACTTGCCGCTCACCTTGTCGCCGAGGGAGCCGAGGAAGCCGCCGATCTCTCCGCCGGCCGCGGAGCCTGAGGGCACGCCCTCGCCGCCGGTGTCGAAGGTGGCGACGGAGGTCCAGCCCTCGCCGAGGACGTTCAGACCGTCGGCGCCGCCGAAGCCCTGCGCGAAGTCGTCGCCGGACGGGTCGGAGTGCTGCGGCGTCTTCTCCGTCGCACCCTCCTTGTCCCACTTGCCGCTTCCCGCGTCGCCCTTGTCGGCCGCGTCGCCCTCGGTGACCTTCGCGCCCTTGGGGGCGGTGAAGTCGAAGGTGGAGGCGGCGGGCTTGGCGAAGCTGACCTCGGTGAAGCCGACGTCCACGACGGCGGCGCCGCCGCTCGCGGGGGTCAGCGTGAACTTCAGCGGCAGGCCCGTCTTCGCGTCCACGGCCACGCTGATCGCGCCGACCGTGGAACCGGACTGCTTCGGCTTGACCAGCAGCTTGTAGGCGTCGCGGCCGGCGACATGGACGGTGCCGTCGACGGTCACGGAGGTCGTGTCGTCGACCGCCTTCAGGGCGTCCTCGGTGAGGTCCTTGGGCGTGGCCGGAACGGGGGTCTCCGTCTCGCCCTTCTTGGAGCTCTCGTCGACGGTGGAGTGATAGACCTCGTTGGAGGCGCTGTCGTACCCCCACACGTTCTTGCCGTTGTGGATGACGCTGTACTCGGCCGCGTTCTCCAGCAGCGAGAGCTTCTGCTTGTCGGGGCCGTCGGCGGCGACGCGCAGGGTGTGCGTGCCGGAGGCGAGTTCGGTGAGCTTGGCGGACGGGTCGGCGGACGAACCGTCACCGCCCTGCTGTGCGGCGCCGGAAAGGAGACCGCTCTCCAGCCCGCCGAGGTCGGGCAGCCCGAGATCGGTGGTGATCTTCACCGTGCCGGACAACTGCTGTACGTCCGAAGCGGCGATCTTGTCGAGGAGTTGCTGCGCGGTGATCTTCGGCAGGTCGGGGTCGCCGGAGTCGGCGAGCGCGGGGACCAGCCCGATCGTCGCCGCCGCGACACCGATCACGGTGACCGGGACGACGTACCGCACGGCCTTGCGCCGCCCGGCGCGCAGATCCTTGGCCTCCCCGCCGTCGAACGTCCCGCCGTTCGGCTCCCCGCCGGTCATGGTGTCGTCGGTTGCCTTCGGTGCCATGTGTGCCTTACCTCCGTCGTCGGCGGCGGCCGGTCATACCGCTGAACGTCCCACCCCAAGCCGCCATTCTCACCCGAATCGGTGAGGAGTGATGTTTTCCGTGGTTCCCATCTGACCAAATCGCACACGGAAAAGCGTCAGACCGGGGAGCCAACTCCGTGTACGCCTGGGGTATGACACGAAGGCGGTGAGGCGGCATCCAACCCGTAGGGGTACCGACGAACGGGGGTTCCGACAAGCGGAGGTTCCGACGAGCGGGGGTTCGAACCCGTAGGGGTTTCCGGGTGGAGGGCGTTCCGGGGTGGAGGACGTTCCGGAGAAGGCGGTGGACGTTCCGGAGCGGAGGGGGTCAGCCGGCTCGGTGGACCACCGCGTCGCAGAGTTCCAGCAGCGCCGCCTTCGCGTCGCACTCCCGCAGCGGCGCCAGCGCGGACCGCGCGTCCTTCGCGTACCGCACGGTGTCGCGGCGGGCCTGCTCCAGCGCCGGGTGGGCCCGGAGCGCCTCCAGGGCCTCGGCGAGCCGGTCGTCGTCACTGAGGTCGGAGTCCAGCAGCTCGCACAGCGCGATGTCCTCGGGCAACGACAACCGCGCCGCCCGCTCCCGCAGCCGCAGCACGGGCAGCGTGGGAACGCCCTCGCGAAGGTCCGTGCCGGGCGTCTTGCCCGACTCGTGCGAGTCGGACGCGATGTCCAGGACGTCGTCCGCGAGCTGGAAGGCGACGCCCAGCCGCTCGCCGTACTGCGTCAGCACGTCGACGACCGTCTCGTCGGCGCCCGACATCATCGCCCCGAACCGGCAGGCCACCGCCACCAGCGAGCCCGTCTTGCCGGCGAGCACGTCGAGGTAGTGCTCGACCGGGTCGCGCCCGTCCGTCGGCCCGGCCGTCTCCAGGATCTGCCCGGTGACCAGCCGCTCGAACGCCTCCGCCTGCACCCGCACCGCCTCCGGCCCGAGGTCGGCCAGGATGTGGGAGGCGCGCGCGAAGAGGAAGTCACCCGTGAGGACGGCGACCGAGTTCCCCCAGCGTGCGTTGGCGCTGGGCACCCCGCGGCGCACGGCTGCCTCGTCCATCACGTCGTCGTGGTACAGAGTGGCCAGGTGGGTGAGCTCGACGACCACGGCCGACGGCACGATGCCCGGCGCGTACGGGTCACCGAACTGCGCCGCGAGGGCCACGAGCAGGGGCCGGAACCGCTTCCCGCCCGCCCGCACGAGATGCTGGGCGGCCTCCGTGATGAACGGGACCTCACTCTTGGTGGCCTCGAGCAAGCCTTCCTCGACAGCCGCCAATCCGGCCTGGACATCGGCTTCCAGAGCCTGGTCCCGCACGCTCAGCCCGAACGGCCCGACGACGGTCACGAGGGGTCTCCTGTCTGCTGGTGTCCACTGGCGATTACGCGGTTTGTCGATAGGTCTCTGCCACCACTCAAGTCAGCGTATCCGGTCACGTTTCGATCACCGATAGCCCCCACGGTTACAGGCCCGGCGGTATCGGATCACGCCCGTTATGTTTCTGATCAGTACGTATGAACAGATATTTATAGAGTTACCCAGAAGTAATGATTTATGTCGGTTACCGACACACCCAGCCCCTCGACGTTCCTTTCGGTACGAGTTCGGATTAATGTCCGATTTGCCACTCTTGCGAACGTCGGTGAGTTGGCTCACTCGCCACGGCGACCCGGCTCCGGCCCGCAACCCCGCCGATCCCCCGCATCCCCCGCAACCCCAAGCAAGTTGGCGCTTTGCGCACACAAAGGATCAAGCACCCCATAGGCCACAGACAGAGGTCAATAGGGTTGATCTGTGAATTCGCCACTTGTTCCGGACATGTGCCGTCGCATACGTTCCCGACCTGTCGGGCGGAACGCCGAATCCTGCCGCCGCCCGTCACCCTCCGAGAGAACCGCACGGCAGGAGCGGGGGAACCAGGTAAGTCGCCAAACCGGATGCTTCAGACATACCGGTACGGCTCGGGGTGAAGTCGCGTCCGTCAGGACGCGGCCGGGCAGCTCCCGCCCGAACCCGACAGCTCACCTCGCAGGCGCCGGAGAGGAACTTCGTCATGTCCGCTGTCGCTCAGCCGCGCCGCAACCGGCGTACCCGTCTCGTCCGCACGCTCACCGCCGCCGCCGCCGGCGCGGCCGTGCTCGCCCTCCCGATCATCGGAGCGACCAGCGCCTCCGCGGCGACCCCGACCGTCGCCACCGCGACCAGCCTCGGCTACGCCAACAACCTCGACGGCTGGATCCGCGCGTCCCTCCAGGTCATGGCGCAGCACGGGATCCCGGGGTCGTACAACGGCATCTACCGCAACGTCATCCGCGAGTCCTCGGGCAACCCCAACGCCATCAACCTCTGGGACTCCAACGCGGCCGCGGGCATCCCGTCCAAGGGCCTGCTCCAGGTGATCGACCCGACCTTCAACGCCTACCACGTCTCCGGCACGTCGTGGAACTCGTACGACCCGGTCGCGAACATCACCGCGGCCTGCAACTACGCGGCCGCCCGGTACGGCTCGATCGACAACGTCTTCGGCGCGTACTGACAGTCCCCCTTACGGGGCGTTGAGGTCAGTCTCTAGGGGTCCACGGGTACTACGGGTCCTAGAGGGTCCAACGGGGTCCTGCGGAAACAGTCTTTCGAGGACGACGGCCACGCCGTCGTCCTCGTTCGACGTCGTCACCTCGTCGGCCACCGCCTTGAGTTCGGGGTGGGCGTTGGCCATCGCGACTCCGCGCGCGGCCCAGTCGAACATCGGGATGTCGTTGGGCATGTCCCCGAAGGCGATGGTGTCCTCGGCCCGCAGGCCCAGGTGTTCGGCCGCCAGCGCCAGGCCCGTCGCCTTGGTGATCCCGCAGGGCTGCAACTCGACCGTGCCGGGACCCGACATGGTCACCGTGGCGAGCGAGCCGACCGCCGAGCGGGCCGTCGCCGCCAACTCGTCGTCGGACAGGGTGGGATGGCGCAGCAGCACCTTGCTGATCGGCTCGCACCACAGGTCGTCGCGCCGCTCGACGCGCAGGGCGGGCAGGGTCGGGTGCGGCATCCGGTAGCCCGGCTCGATGAGCGTCAGCCCGTCGACGCCGTCCTGGTCGACGGCCGCGTACAGCTGCCCCACCTCCGCCTCGATCTTGCCGAGCGCGGTCTCCGCCAGTTCCCGGTCCAGGGTGACCGACCACAGCAGACGGTCCGCGCCGGCGTCGTACAACTGCGCGCCCTGTCCGCACACCGCGAGCCCCCTGCTGTGCAGGCGGTCGAGCAGCGGTCGTACCCGCGGGGCCGGCCGGCCCGTCACCACGAGGTGGCGTGCGCCCGCGTGCGCCACCCGCGCGAGCGCGTCGAGCGACCGGTCGGAGAAGGTGTCGTCGCCGCGGAGCAGCGTTCCGTCCAGGTCGGTGGCGATGAGGGAGTACGGGGAGTACCGGGTGCGTGCGGCATATGCGGTGGGTGCGGCCATGATCAGAGAATACGGATCCCGCAGCCCCCGGGTTCGACGCGCACCGAACGACGACCGGGTGCTGCCCGGTTCTGCCAACTCCCCTTTAAAAGAAACGGCTTTCTGACGCATCGCCGGGTAGCGGACGGTTAAAGGCCTCTGCACCGGTTGGCAACAACATGCCACGCTACCTACCGCCACGCCCTGATGGAGCGGTACCGTCCAGGTGTCCAGGGGGGACTTGATCGGGGGGTCAGGTTGAGCAGTGGGCGCATTCGTGTGCTGAGGCCGGAAGACCTCGGCGAGGGGGAGAGGGAGCGGTGGCGCGCGCTGCGTGCCGCGTCGACGCTTCCGCGAAACCCCTTCATGGAACCGGAGTTCACCGACGCCGTGGGGCTCGTGCGGCCCCGCGCGCGGGTGGCGGTGGTGTACGAGGGGCGTGAGCCGGTCGGCTTCCTGCCCCATGAGCGGGGCCGGCTCGGCCAGGGCCAGGCCCTCGCGTACGGCGTCTCGGACGCGCAGGGCGCGGTGCTGGCCCCGGGTCTCGGGCTGAACGCCGCCGAACTGATGCGGGCGTGCTCGCTGTCGAGCTTCGCCTTCGACAACCTGGAGGCGGAACAAGGGCTGTTCGTCCCGCACGCGGCCGAGGAGTACACCTCCTATGTCATCGACGTCGAAAAGGGTTACGAGACCTACGAGTCGGTACTGCGCGCCCAGTCGCCGAAGTTCCTGAAGACGACGCTCGCCAAGGAGCGCAAGCTCGGCCGTCAGGTCGGGGAGCTGCGGTTCGTGTTCGACGAACGCGACCCGGCCGCGCTGCGCACGCTCATGGCGTGGAAGTCCGGGCAGTACCGCAGGACCGGCCGCCGGGACCGGTTCGCCCAGGAGTGGATCACCCGGCTCGTGGCGGCGCTCGCCGAGACGCGCGCGCCGGAGTGCGCCGGCACACTGTCCGTCCTGTACGCCGGTGAGCAGCCGATCGCCGCGCACTTCGGACTGCGTTCGTCGACCGTCCTGGCCTGCTGGTTCCCGTCGTACGAACCGGAGTTCGCGAAGTTCTCGCCCGGCCTGGTGCTGCATCTGCGGATGGCCGAGTCGGCCGCCGCCGAGGGCATCGGCCTGCTCGACCTGGGGCGGGGCGCGGCCGAGTACAAGGACTCGCTGAAGACAGGGGAGATCCCCGTGTACGAGGGGGCGTGGACCCGTCCGGGGGCGGGCGCCGCGCTCTACTGGCTCAGCCGCGAACCGTCCCGCCGCGCGCACCACTTCGTGCGCAACCGGCCGGGGCTCGCCGCGGCGGCCGCACGGACGCTGAAGGGCGCGGGCCGCCTGCGCCGGCCGTGACGGGATCGCCGGTCGGCACGGTCATGAGACAAGGGGGGTTCATGTTCCGCGCAAGAGCTGTGCAGCAGGAGACCGTACGGCGGGAGATACAGAGGTTCCTGGAGATCCGGCCGGTGCAGGTCGCCGAGCTCGACCTCGACCTCGAACTGGACGGGGGTCTGGACGGGAGTCTGGACGGGGGTGGCGTGCTCAGACCCGGTCCGGGCAGCCGGCCCGTCACGCACGGACCGGTGTTCGTGCTGGTCAGGCGGGGTGGGCGGCCGGTCGGGACGCTGCTCGCGCAGGTACCGGAGGGCGCCGATCCGAAGACGTTCCTGGTGGGCCTCGCCGCCCGCGGACACGCTTCGACAGGGCCCGTCCACCTGCCCGGTCCACCACCAGGCCCGGCACCAGGCCAGACGTCAGACCCGGTACCCGACCCGCCGCCCGGCCCGACGCCCGTACCGTCCACCACCGTCGTGATCGCCACCCGCGAACGCGCCGCGCTGCTCGCCCACGCCCTCGACTCGCTCCTCGCCCAGGACCACCCGGACTTCGAGATCGTCGTCGTCGACAACGCGCCCGTGACGGACGCGACCCGGGACCTCGTCGAGCACAAGTACGCCGAGCGCGTGCGGTACGTGACCGAGCCGGTGCCCGGTCTCGCCGTCGCGCACAACAGGGGCGTCGCGGTCGCGCACGGCGAGGTGATCGCCTTCACGGACGACGACGTCGTGGCGGACCCGCGCTGGCTCACGGAACTCACCGCGCCCTTCACCGCGGACCCCCGCCTCGGCTGCGCCACCGGCCTCATCCTCCCGGCCCGGCTGCGCACGCCCGCCCAGGTCCTCCTGGAGAGCCACGGCGGTTTCGCCAAGGGCTTCACGGCACGCACGTACGACCCACTGGACCCGCCCGCCGACGAGCCGCTGTTCCCCTTCACCGCGGGCCGCTTCGGCTCCGGCGCGAGCATGGCCTTCCGTACGGAGGTGCTGCGGGCGGTCGGCGGCTTCGACCCGGCGACGGGTGCGGGCACGCGCGCGCGGGGCGGCGACGACCTCTACGGGTTCGTCCGCGTCCTCGCCGAGGGCCACCGGCTGCACTACACCCCGCACGCGCTGGTCTGGCACCACCACCGGGAGACCTGGCAGGACCTGGAGACCCAGGCGTACGGCTACGGCGCCGGCCTCACCGCCTACCTCACCGCGATCCTCGTCAACCGCCCCGGCCTGCTGCCCGCGTTCCTGGCCCGACTGCCCAGGGGACTGGCGTACGCGCGAAGGCTGACGGCGAGTCGGGAAGCGGAGGCCCGAGGCGTGGGGGCGGGAGCCGGGGCGGAGGCGCGTGCGGGGGGCGCGCCCGGCGGGCACGACGACCGGGCGCACGCCTGGCCCGGGCGGCTGTCCCGGCTCCAGCGGCGCGGCATGCTCTATGGGCCGGTGGGGTATTTGCGCGCCCGGCGCGCGCTGCGACTGCGGCCGGCGCAGCAGGAACGGGGGACGGCGCGATGACGGCGTCCGCGCACAGAGAGAACAGGGGGGATGGAGGGGACAGGAGGGACCGAGGGGACAGCATCCCGGTGTTCCTGTACCACGCCGTGATGGAGGATCCGCCGGACTGGATCGCCGAGTTCACCGTCAGTCCGAAGCAGTTCGGCGAGCATCTGGACGCCGTCGTCGACAGCGGACGCACGCCCGTCACGATCAGCGCGCTCGCCGACCACCTCGCGGGGCGGGCGCCGTTGCCGTCCCGGCCGGTGCTGCTCACCTTCGACGACGGTTTCGCCGACCTGCCGGGTGCGACCGCCGAGGCGCTGGCCGGGCGCGGGCTGTCCGCCACCGCCTATCTCACGACCGGCGCCATCGCCCCGGGCGGGCGCAGTCTGCTGCCGCCCGCGCCGATGATGACGTTGCAGCAGGCGGCGCGGCTGGAGCAGTACGGCATGGAGATCGGCAGCCACACGGTCACCCACGCGCAGTTGGACACCCTCGCGCCCCGGGCGCTCGCGCACGAACTGCGGGCGTCCCGCTCGGTGTTGGAGGACGCCCTCGGCCACCTCGTCCGCCACCTCGCCTATCCGCACGGCTACAACAGCGGTCGGGTACGGCGGATGGCGGCCGCCGCGGGCTACGAGACGGCCACCGCCGTGCGGCACGCGCTGAGTTCGGACCGCGACGAGCGCTACCGCATCGCCCGGCTCATCGTGCGCCGCAGCCACACCGTCGCCGACGTCGAGGGCTGGCTGACGGGTTCCGGCGCCCGGATCGCCCCGTATCGCGACGGGCCGAGGACGGTCGGCTGGCGGTGGTACCGCCACGCCCGCGCCGTCGTCCGGGGGCCGCTCTTCGCCGGCTGAGCCCGAGGGCGAGGGCGAGGGCAGAGGCCAGGGGCGACGAGGTGTGGCCGTCACGGAGGAGGCTTTGACGATTTTGGTGTGAAAAGGCGACGAAATTCCTATAGTTGACCTGGGGGAGGGGAGCTTCAGCGTGCAGCAGCATGTGCCTGTACCGACCACCGAGAGCAGCGAGCTACCCGCCCCTGCGCCGCCGACCACCGGCGGTGAACGACGCAGACCGTGGCGGATCCCGCGCCGCCCGCCGGACGCCGCCCTGCTGACGCTGCTGCTCGCCGCCGGGCTGTGGGTGTACGCGCTGCCCCGCATCGGCTTCCGGGAGATGGGCGACTACGGCCTGCTGGACCGGCTCCCGGCCGCCTACTACCTGTCGTTGCTGGTCCTCACCGCGGGCTTCGTCCTCAGTCTGCGGCGCGCGGGCACGGCGCCCTGGTGGCCTGCCGCGCACTGTGCCGCGCTGCTGTTCGCGCTCAAGGCGCCCCCGGCGGTGCTGTACGACGCGGTGCGCTACCCGTGGGCCTCCAAGCACGACGCCATCGTCAACACGCTGCTCGCCAACGGTGAGTTGCGGCCGGGTGCGGCGTTGTCGGGCAACATGTCGGCGTACGACCAGTGGCCGGGCTTCTTCACGCTCAACGCGGGCCTGGTGCGCGCGTTCGGCGTGGAGAGCGCCGCCGCGTACGCCAACTGGGCGCCCATCGTCGTCGGCCTGCTCATGATCCCGGTGCTCGTCCTGATCTACCGCACCTTCTGCGAGGACTGGCGGCTGATCTGGACCGCCGTGTGGATCTTCCAGCTCGCCAACTGGGTGGGCCAGGACTACTTCGCCCCGCAGGCACTCGCGTACCTGCTGCATCTGACGGTGCTCGCGGTGGTGCTGCGGCACTTCGTGCGGCCCGGCTCGGCAGGGCGGCTACGGGACCGCACCTACCTCGACCCCGTGGCCGCCCCCGTCCCGCCGCCGACGGGCAGCAGGCAGCGCGCGGTCTGCGTGGTGATCCTGGCCCCGCTGATCGCCGCCGTCAACGCCACGCACCAGCTCACCCCGGTGATGCTCACCATCTGTCTGCTCGCGCTCAGTTTCACGCGCCGCTACCGCAACTACGGGCTGCTGGTCGTCGCCGCGCTGCTGATGCTCACCTGGGACCTGACCATGGGGCGGCCGCTGTTCGTCGAGACGCTCGCCACCATCAGGAAGTCGATCGGCGAACTGACCGAGAACTCGCGCGCGGGCTACGCGGGACAGCTCACCGGACCCGGTCCCGAACTCGCGGGAACCGCCAACGTGGCGATGGTGCTGGCGATCGCCGTCCTCGCCGGGACCGCCGTCGTGCTGCGGCGCCGGCTGACCCGCAGCGCGCTGCCGCTGCTGCTGGTGTCCGTCGCCCCGGTGCCGCTGTTCGCCGTCAACGACTACGGCGGCGAGATGCTCTTCCGCGTCTACCTGTTCGCCCTGCCCGGCGCGGCCTTCTTCGCCGCCGCCGCGCTCGTGCCGGCCGTCGCGGGGACCCACCGCAGCAGGGCGAGGGTGCTACGGCGCCGGGCCGCGGCCGTCGCCCTGCCGGCCGTTCTGCTGGTGCTGCTGGCCGGCTTCCTGCCGTCGTACTACGGCAAGGAGCAGATGTTCTACACGCCGCCCCAGGAGACCGCGCTGGTCACCAGGGCCCTCGACGCGGCGCCCGACGGTTCGCTGATCCTCGCCACCACCGGTTCCTTCCCGCAGGCGCTCCGCCACTACGACCGCCTCGAACACTGGTTCTTCGCCGAACAGGCACTGCCCGAGAACGAGAAGATGCTGAAGGACCCCGCCGCCTACCTCGCCGCCGGAATCACGCCGGGCACGAAGGCGTACGTCGTCCTCACCCGCACCCAGGACATCTACGCCACCGGCGAGGGCCTGCTGCCCGCCGACGGCTTCGAGACCCTGCGGTCGAAACTGACCGCCTCACCCCTCTTCCGGACCGTCGAAAGCCACCCTTACGGCGTCGTCCTGGAGTACCGCCCGGCCGCCCGATGATCGATGACCGACCACAAGGTGCCCGATGACCGACCACGAAGCGACCGAACCGACGAACACCACCGCCGAGGCATACCGGGCCGACCGGGCCAACCATGCCGACCGGGCCGACCAGTCCAAGGGCACCGGGATCGCCTCGACTCACCTCAGAGCCCGCAGAGTGCTCAGAGTCCGCAGAGTCCGCAGAGTGCTCGTCGCGGTCTCGGGCTGGCTGGCACTGGCCGCCACCACCGTGCCCGGCCCCGCTCCGCTGCGCTGGATCCCGGTACTGCTCTTCGTCCTGTTCGGCCCGGGCTGCGCGGCGCTGTATCCGCAGCCGGGCGCGCTGGCCGCCGGCGCCCGGCTGGAGGCCGTCGCGCTCGCCGCGCCCATCAGCCTCTCGCTCGGCGTGCTCACCGCCACCTCGCTGTTCCTGGTGAAGGGCTTCTCGATGACCGTCTTCCTCGTCTCACTCGCCGGTTTCACGACGATCACCGCGGCCCTGCCGGGCCTGCCCCTGCCCGCCGCACGACGCGGCGCCCTCGAACGCACCAAGCCCAAACGCAGGCCCTCCGCCGGCAGCACCACATGACGGGACGCCACCGCTTCCGGAACAGGACCTGGACCCAGAACCGGAACCGGGACGGGCTGCGCGGGCCACACGAGCCGTCGAAGCCGGGCGGCGGGACGGACACGGGGAGCCGTCCCGTGAGGCGCGATAAGGGCGATGCGAGTGGTACGGGCGATACAGGCGATACGGGGAACGGCACGGGGGTTTCCATGCGTGGCGGTAAGGGGAACGGCGGCACTGGCCGTGCCATGACTGACGACGTGGAGGGCGATACGGGCAGCGGCACAGGGAGTGGCGCCACGGGTGGTCGTGCCACAGGGGGCGCTGCCACGGGGGGCGGCATGAAGGGCGACGGCGACGTGCGGGACAGGACGAGGGGTGTAAGGCGGCGCTCCTGCACGGCTGTCGTACTCGTGGCGGTGGCCGCGTTGCTCGCCGGGATCGGCATCTGGGCCGGCCGCTCCGAGGACCCGGAGTCCGCCACGGACGCCCTGCCCGACAACGCCGCCTCGGGCGAGCTGCCCACCGGTCCCTGCGCCCCGACCGGCTCGCTGGTTCCGCCCTGCGGCGCCTGGTGGGGCGCCGCCGTGCCGTACGCAGGGAACGGCTCGCTCAAGGACGCCGTCCTCGGCTTCGAGAAGCGGATCGGCCGCAGGCTCGACCTCGTCTACAACTACCACGACATGTCCGGCACCGAGCTCGACGGAGAACTGCTCACCCCCGACGAAGTAGACCTCGGCAAGGACCGGCTGCTCATGCTGGCCTGGGAGTCCACCGTCTGGACCGAGCCGCACCACGAGAACTGGACGGAGACCCAGCTCGGCTGGAAGAACATCGCCTCCGGAAAACTCGACGAGAAGATCCTCGATCCGCAGATCCGGCGTATCAAGGCCTACGGGAAACGTGTCTTCCTCTCCTTCGACCAGGAGACCGACGCCCGCATCAAGGAAGGCGCCGGCACCCCGAAGGAGTTCATCGCGGCGTACCGCCACCTTCGCGACCGGTTCCGGAAACTGGGCGCCGACAACGTCGTGTGGGTGTGGACCGTCTCCGGCTACCTCGGCAGCGCGGCCGACATGAAGGCGCTCTACCCCGGGGACGCGTACGTCGACTGGATCGCCATGGACCAGTACAACTACTACGAGTGCCACGACACCACCGACTGGAAGGACTTCCTGCGCAGCCAGCGGCCCAGCTACGAGTGGCTGCGCGCGAACATCACCGACGACAAGCCCGTGATGCTCGCGGAGTTCGCCACCGCGCCCGACGCCGGTGCCCCGCAGCGCCAGCGCGACTGGTACACCCAGATCCCCGCCGCCGTGAAGCAGCTCCCCGACGTGAAGGCGCTGGTGCACTGGAACCGGCCGACCTCCGACCAGGCAGCGTGCGATCTGACCGTCAACGCGGGCCCGGGTCTCGACGGTTACCGCGAGGCGGGGAAGAACGGCTACTTCCACCAGCCCGTCCCGCCTCGCTGACAGTTCGCCGCCGGTCCTGCGCCCGTCTCTCCTTCCCGCAGAGCCGCAGCGACAGGGTGGCGAGGGCGAGCACGAGAACGAGGACGCCGAACAGGGGCAGCGCCGTCGGCGCGAGCTCCTGCCGCCACACCCAGTCGCCCAGCGCGACGAGGTACAGGACCCCCCAGCGCCCCGGCCACGTCAGCCGCCGGCCCGCGCGCGCCAGCAGCAGCCACAGCGGTATGAGACACAGGAGCTGCCCGGCCGGCGGCGCCCACCGCAACAGCGGCTCGGGCCCGTCGAGCCCCACCCCGTCCGCGAGGAAACGGGCTGCTTTCCCGTACAACGCCCCACCGACCGGCGTCGGTTCCCAGCCGAAGGCGACGGGTACGGCGTACAGGGCGAGCAGCGCGGACCCCAGCGCAGCCCCCGGCAACCACGCGTCTCTCGCGGCGCGCAACGTCACCGCCCCGACGAACACCACGAGCACGAGCCCCCCGGCGACGAGCGCCGTGAGCGGCAGCGCCGCCAGCAACTGACGCCCGGTCAGCACATCGGCCGACGGCCCGTCGGACCACGGCAGCTCGCGCAACGCCGCCCAGAACACCGCGGTCCCCACACCGAGCAGACCCCACAGGACGCCCCCGACCCACCGCCCCCGTGCCCGTGCCCGGGCGGACGAGGACCGCACCGCCGCACCACTCCGAGCCGCGTCCTCCTCGTGGGCCACGCTCTCCTCGTCGGCCACCGCATCCCGTCCACCGCCCCCGTGCGGCCGCACGATCAGCGCGAGCGTGTCCGCCTGCAACGCCTCACGTTCGTACCCGGGACGCCCTATGAACAGGGTGACCGTGTCCTCGTCGATGCCCTCCCGCTCGTACGCCGCCCGGCGCGCCCAGTTCGTGCCGTACCCGGCGGTGGCGTTCAGCCGCGCCCAGCGCGTGCCGTAGGCCGGGGCGACGGCGGACCGTCCTGCGGGCAGGCGGTCGTTGCGGCGCAACGCGGAGCGCAGGCCGACGGCGGAGACGGCGGCGATCAGGGTCATGCTGAGCAGCACCGCCCAGCCCGCGCCCGCGATCCCGGCCGGGGCGAACAGCACGGCCGCGGCGCCCAGCACGAGCGTGCACATGGCGCCCTGGAGCGCGGCGAGCACCCCGGTACGGCCCTGCACCCGCAGCACCCCGATGTACAGCTCGACCACGACCCTGGGCAGCGCCCCCGCGGCCAGCAGCCGCAGCACGGTGGTGCCGTGCTCGGCGTAGTCCTCGTTGAACGGCAGCAGGATCTGCGGGGCGAACAGCACCAGCACGAGCACCACCGGCACCAGCAGCAGCGCCATCCGGCGCAGCGCCCCGCGTACTCCGTCGGCGAGCCGGCGCGGGTCGTGCGAGGCGTGCGCGGTGAGGGAGGAGGCCATGTTGATGGCCATGAACTCCATCGTGCCGCCGACGGTGTACGCCACGTAGAAGTAGCCGTTCTCCGCCGCGCTGAAGCGGACCGCGACCATCACCGGCAGCAGGTTGATCATCGCCAGGCTGAACAGCGCGCCCAGCGAGTCCCCGGCCAGGAAGCGGCCCATCTCCCGCAGCGCGGGGGGCTCCAGGTCGCGGTCGGCGGCGGCCTGGCGCGGGATCAGCCTGCGGAAGATCAACCAGCCCAGCGGCAGGGTCGAGAACGCGATCGCGACGGCCCAGGACACGAAGATGCCGAGCACCGGCAGCGCGGTCGCGACGACGACCAGCAGGATCAGCTTGCCCACCGAGAACACCGCGTTGCCGAGGGGCACCCACCCCGATCTGCGCAGCCCGGTGAGCACCCCGTCCTGGAGGGTGAGCAGGGCCCACGCCACACACGCGACGACGAACACCGCCCCCGCGGCCGTCGTGCCGAGCGGTGCGTACGTCGCCCCCCACAGATCGAGGGTGAGCAGGAAGACGAACGCGGCGACGGCCACGACCACCGAACTGGCCGCGTACGCCCGCCACACCAGCGAGCCCGTGGCCCGTCCCGCGCGCGGCACGAAGCGGACGACGGCGCCGATCATCGTCGTCGCCGTGACGCTGGCGAGCAGCCGCATCGCCGCGATCGCGGCCGAGCCCTGCCCGACGGCCTCCTCCGAGTAGTAGCGCGCGGCCACCAGCCAGAAGCCCAGTCCCAGCACGGCGGAGACGCCCGTGCTGAGCATCAGGAAGTAGGCGTTCCGGAACAGGGAGTCGGAGCCTCGGCCGCTGCCGGCCGGCGCCGGGCCTGCCGCCTCCGTCCCGGCGGACGGCGCCGAGGGCTCGGGTACCTGGATCTCGGCCTGGGTCTCAGCCACGGGTCGGCTCCAGCCCTCCCGGCACCTCGGCCGGCCGTACGCCGGATTCCTGGAGCACCTCGACGACCTGCCGGGCCCGCAGCGGATCCACGGGCAGCGCGTGCCGGGCGAACCAGCGCGCCCCTGCGGGATCGGGCGACGGGTCGGTGAAGGCGGCACCCGCGTAGTCGTCCAGCGGCGGGTCATAGAGGTACCCGACGACGATGCCCCGCCGGGCGAGCGCCGCCCTCGCGGCCTCCCGGTCGGCGACGAACAAGGGGACCCGGAACAGGGGTTGGACGTGGTCGGCGCGGTCGGCGCGGGGTGCCGCGGGCTGCGCCCAGCGTGTGGACAGCAGCAGTTCCGTGCCCGCCCGGCAGGCGGTCAGCACCTCGTCCAGGCGGTCGAGCCGGCGGCCGATACGGCCCGCTCTCAGCGGTCCCGAACGCAGCCGGTAGTCGTGCATGTCGACGCGGACCCAGGAGTCGTGCGCGGCGAGGTCCGGCGCCGCGTCGACGGCACGGGCCAGCTCGGCCGGCCGCAGCGGCATCCGGATCTCCTCCCGCTCCATCAGCCCGAGCAGCCGCATGGTGGCCCAGGCCGCCCGCCGCAGCCGCAGCCCCCGCACGGCCGCTTCCGCGAACGGCCGGACGGTGTAGGCGAGTTCCGCCGTGAACCGCCCCGGCAGCAGCAGGTCCTCGCAGGTCTTCTCCAGGGCCTCGCGCAGCCCCGGGTCGGCGCAGGCCAGGAAACCGCCGGCCTTGGCGCCGACATGCTTGGACAGGCTGAAGACCGAGGCGTCGCCCCAGGCCCCGACCGGCCGGCCGCCCACCTCGCTGCCGATCGCGTGCGCCCCGTCCTCGAACAACGGGATGCCCAGCGTGTCGCACTTCTCCCGCAGGCGCGGAGTGTCGTCCGGGTTGCCGTACAGATTGGTCGTGAGCACGCCAGACAGCGAGCCCCACACCTCGTCGGGCACAGCGTCGACGTCGATCGACGCGTCCAGCGGGTTCAACGGCGCCTGCACCGGTCTCAGTCCGGCCGCGAGCACGACGAAGAAGATCACGTCGTCGTTGACCGGCGACATCAGCACGCGTCCGCCGGGCGGGCACCAGTGGCGCAAGGCCACGAACAGCCCGAATCTGCACGACGGCACGTACACGCATTCCCGGCCGAGTCTGTCGCGCATCGTCGCTTCCAGCCGCTTCGGCCGTGAGCCACGCCGCGCCGACCCGAGACCGGCCTCCCCTATGGCCATTCGCCCCCCAGGTGTGCCAGGCGAAAGCCCCCTCCCCGAGGCCTTCCAGCACCCGTTCAGAGTGTCCCCTTTCGCACCGCTCCGTCAAGATTGCGGACCGGCCGGCGGACGACTTCCGGTGAGCAACCGGACGCGGAGCGCTGCGGGCCGAAGCGCCTGGCCGGTCCTGCCCCCGTGTCGGCTCCGCGAGGTCGGCCGTAACGTGTGGCGCGGCTCGGCGCACCCGCGCGGCACCCGCCCGGAGTCCGGCGAGCACGACATGGCGAGCGCCGAAGAGCGCACCAAAGAGCGTATGAAAGACCCGAACGACACGAAAGAGAGGCAGTACCCGATGCCCCCCTTCGACCTTCCCGAAGGCGACCCCTTCGGTCCGCACAACCTTCCGTACGGTGTGTTCTCCCTCGCGGGCTCCGCGCAGCGGACCGTCGGCGTCCGGCTGGGCGACCACGTCCTCGACGCGGGCGCGGCGGCCCGCGCGCTCGGCTCGCCGCACGCCGAGCTGCTCGCCGCGCCGACTCTCGACGCGCTGCTGGCGGCGGGCCGTACGGCCTGGTCGCAGGTGCGCCGCGCGCTGACGGAGTGGGTGACCGACCCCGCCCACCGCCCCACCGTCGAACCGCTGTTCCACCCCCTCTCCGCGGTGACCCTGCACCTCCCGTTCGAGGTCGCCGACTACGTCGACTTCTACTCCTCCGAGCACCACGCCCGGAACGCGGGAGCGATCTTCCGCCCGGACGCCGGGGACGTCCTCCTGCCGAACTGGAAGCACCTGCCGATCGGCTACCACGGCCGCGCCGGCACGGTCGTGGTCTCCGGCACGGACGTCGTCCGCCCGTCGGGCCAGCGCAAGGCGCCCGCCGATCCGGCCCCCGTCTTCGGCCCGTCCGTGCGGCTCGACATCGAGGCCGAGGTCGGCTTCGTGGTCGGCGTGCCCTCGCGGCAGGGCAACCCGGTCGGGCTGACCGACTTCCGCGAACACGTCTTCGGCCTGTGCCTGCTCAACGACTGGTCGGCCCGCGACCTCCAGGCCTGGGAGTACGTCCCTCTCGGCCCGTTCCTCGCCAAGTCGTTCGCCACGTCGGTGTCGGCCTGGGTCACCCCGCTGGAAGCCCTGGAGAGCGCGCGGGTGACGCCCCCGGAGCGGACCCACCCCCTGCTCCCCTACCTGGACGACTCGGCCACCGAACCCGCCGGCTACGACCTGCGCATCTCCGTCGCGCTCAACGGTCACGTCGTCTCCGATCCGCCCTTCTCCACCATGTACTGGACGGCCGCCCAGCAACTCGCCCACCTCACCGTCAACGGCGCCTCCCTGCGCACCGGCGACCTGTACGGCTCGGGCACGGTGAGCGGCCCGAACCCGCACGAGCGCGGCTCCCTCCTGGAACTGACCTGGAACGGCCGTGACCCGCTCGAACTCCCCGACGGCAAGCGGACGTTCCTGGAGGACGGCGACGTGGTGACCCTGTCGGCATGGGCTCCCGGCCCCGGCGGCGCACGGGTGGGACTCGGAGAAGTGAGCGGGAGGGTGGTCGCCGAGCGAAGCGACGGCTGACGGTGCCGACGACAGGCCCCGTGGCAGGACCCGTGACGGGACCCGTGATGAGACCTGCGACGGGACCAGTGATGGTGCCGGTGATGGTGCCGGTGACAGGGTCGGTGACGGAGCCGGCGATGGAGCCGGGGACAGTGCGGGGCGGTCCGGGCTGAATCGGGGCGTCTTCGTGGGCTGACTCCCGGAGTAACCGCCGTCATACTGGCGGCGGGCACGGTCCTCGCACCGAGCCCGTCGCCCGTGGCAGGCCGCACACACACGGGTACGCGGTACGCATCCCGTGCGCACGTGGCGCACGCCCCCTTCCCGACCAGGATCCGGAGCCCATGGCATGACCGTCTGCCTGCTCCTGCTGAGCGTCGTCGCGCTGACGGCCGCCGTGCCGGCTCCGCGTGCGCTCACCCGCTCCGTATGGCCCGAGCGGGAGCCCGTGGTCGGGCTGTGGGTGTGGCAGTGCCTGGTCGCCACGGTCCTGCTGTGCTGCCTGACAGCCCTGGTGCTGGGTGCCACGGCCGTGTTCCACACCGTCCGCGCGCGGGTCTTCGCCCCCGCACCGCCCGCGGTCACCGAGGCGTACGACCTCTCCGGCGTCCCACTGTGGGCAGCGGCCCTGACTCTGCTGCTGGCCTGCGGGGCCGCCTGGACCACCGCGATGCTGGCCCGCGAGCTCGTCGACGCGCGCCGGCGTCGTGGCCAGGCCAGGGCGCACCTGCGGGAACGCGCCCCGGACCTGCCTGCGGGCCTGCCTTCCGCCCGCGGCCCGCTGCTCGTGCTGGAGGACGAGTATCCCGACGCCTGGTGGATGCCCGGCAGTCCGCCCCAGTTGATCGTGACGACCGGCGCCCTGCACCGCCTCACCTCCCACCAACTGGACGCCGTCCTCACCCACGAACGCGGCCATGCCCGCGCCCACCACGACTGGCTGCTCCACCTCTCGACCGCCCTTGCCACCGGCTTCCCCCGTATTCCGCTCTTCTCCCACTTCTGCGACCAGACCCACCGCCTGGTCGAACTCGCCGCCGACGACACGGCGTCGCGCCGCTGCGGCCATCTGACGACGGCGCTGGCTCTGATCGAGCTGAACCAGCACCGGGGCGTCCTGTCCTGCGCCTCCAGTCACCGCCTCCTGGGCGAGCGCGTCGACCGACTGCTCCAGCCGCCCCCGCGCCTGCTCCGCAGACACCGGGCGCTGACGACGGCAGCGGCCACGCTGGTCCCCCTGCTGCCCCTGCTGATCACCTTCGCCCCGGGACTGACGGCGTTGTCCTGACCTGGCGGATCTTGGTCAAGATCCGCCAGTCTTCCCAGGTCAGCAGCCACGCAGGCCGGGGCGCGACCACCGTCGCCGCTCAAGGCCATGTCACCAACGAGGTCCGCACGATGGGCCCCGTCACCGCACCCGCCCCGGAGGCCGCCCGCGCCGCCCTGGCCACGGCGACGACGGACTCGGACGTCAGGGCGTACGCGACATGCGCCACGTGCCTATGAGGAACCGCTCCGCTGAGGCCGGTCCCCAGCCGTCCCCGCCAGGTGCCAGTCCTGTCAGCCCGTCCAGTCAGCCCGTCGGGTCGGTCCCCCGTGTCCAGTCCCCTATATCCAGTCCTCGGGTTCCGGTTCCGCGTCCATCTCGGGCCAGTAGTCCGAGGCGCCCGGATCCGCGGCGGCACCCTGAGCAGCGCCGGGAGCAGCGCCGGGTGCGGAGCCGGGAACCGAGCCCCCGGCAGGCGCCGGATCGGTGGCGGTGCCCAGTGGGCCGTCCAGTGAGGCCAGGACCGCGATCACGCCCTCCCCGTACGTCACGAGCTTCTTCTCGCCGACCCCGCTGATGCCGCCGAGCTGTCGCACCGACGTCGGCCAGGCCGTGGCGATCTCCCGGAGTGTGGCGTCGTGGAAGATGACGTACGCGGGAACACCCTGTTCGCGGGCCTGTTCGGCGCGCCAGGCGCGCAGGGCCTCGAAGGCGGGCAGCAGTTCCTCGGGCAGCTCGGCCGCGGCGGCCTTGGGCTTGTTCCTGCCGGAGGAGGAAGAGCCCGACGCCTTCGACGTGGCCGGCTTCTTCGGCTCCTTGCGCAGCGGTACGTCCCGCTCGCGGCGCAGTACCTCGCCGCTGGCCTCCGTCAGCACCAGCGTGCCGTACTCCCCCTCGACCGCGAGCAGCCCCTGTGCCAGCAACTGCCGTACGACGCCCCGCCATTCGCCTTCGGCGAGATCCTCGCCGATGCCGAACACCGACAACTGGTCGTGGTCGAACTGGATCACCTTGGCCGTGCGCTTGCCCATCAGGATGTCGACGATCTGCACGGCGCCGAACTTCTGCCCGCGCTCCCGCTGCAGCCGCACCACGGTCGACAGCACCTTCTGGGCCGCGACCGTGCCGTCCCAGGTCTCCGGCGGCGTGAGGCAGGTGTCGCAGTTGCCGCAGCCCGCCGCGGCGGGGTCCTGGCCGAAGTAGGCGAGGAGTTGGCTGCGGCGGCACTGGGCGGTCTCACACAGGGCCAGCATCGAGTCCAGGTGGGCGCCTGCCCGCCGCCGGAAGGCCTCGTCGCCCTCACCGGACTGGATCAGCTTGCGCTGCTGTATGACGTCGTTGAGGCCGTACGCCATCCATGCCGTGGAGGGCAGTCCGTCACGGCCGCCGCGCCCCGTCTCCTGGTAGTAGCCCTCGATCGACTTGGGGAGGTCGAGGTGGGCGACGAACCGCACGTCGGGCTTGTCGATGCCCATGCCGAACGCGATGGTCGCGCACACGACCAGGCCGTCCTCCCGCAGGAACCGGGACTGGTGCGCCGCGCGTGTGCCCGCGTCCAGACCCGCGTGGTAGGGCACCGCCTCCACGCCGTTGCGGGAGAGGAACTCGGCTGTCTTCTCCACGGAGTTGCGCGAGAGGCAGTACACGATGCCCGCGTCGCCCGCGTGCTCCTCGTGCAGGAAGCTCAGCAACTGCTTCTTGGGGTCGGCCTTCGGCACGATCCGGTACTGGATGTTGGGCCGGTCGAAGCTCGCCACGAAGTGCCGGGCCGACGGCATGTTCAGCCGCTGGGTGATCTCCTCGTGCGTCGCGTGGGTGGCCGTCGCCGTGAGCGCGATCCGTGGGACGTCCGGCCAGCGCTCGCCGAGCAGGGAGAGCGAGAGGTAGTCGGGGCGGAAGTCGTGGCCCCACTGGGACACGCAGTGCGCCTCGTCGATCGCGAAGACCGCGATCTTGCCGCGCGAGAGGAGGTCCAGCGTGGAGTCCAGGCGCAGTCGCTCCGGCGCCAGGTACAGCAGGTCCAACTCGCCTGCGAGGAACTCGGCCTCGACCACGCGCCGCTCGTCGAAGTTCTGCGTGGAGTTCATGAACCCGGCGTTCACGCCGAGCGCCCGCAGCGCGTTCACCTGATCCTGCATGAGCGCGATGAGAGGCGAGACGACGATGCCCGTACCGGGTCTGACCAGGGACGGGATCTGGTAGCACAGCGACTTGCCGCCGCCGGTCGGCATGAGGACGACCGCGTCCCCGCCGGCCACCACGTGTTCGATGACCGCTTGCTGCTCGCCGCGGAAGGCCTCGTACCCGAAGACCCGGTGCAGCGTGGCCAGCGCCTCGCTATCGGTCCGCTCCGGTGTCCCGGTGATCGCTGTCATCGCGCTGATCCCACCCGTCCCGCCCATCGTCTGGTCCCCCGTACGTCGTCCCTCGACCACTGCCTCCACGATAGGGGTCCGGACTGACAGCACCCGAGTTATCCACAGGCCCAATCGAGTCACCCTGTGTACAACTCTCGTCACTCGAACATGACTGCGGGCCCGGCCCCTCTGGGAAAACCAAGGGGAACCGGGCCCGCCGCACACAAATCACGCAAGCACGCACACACGCACGCGCCGTAGGTCAGCGCACGAACACCCCGGCCTGGTTCGCCAGGTCCAGGAAGTACTGCGGCGCCACACCGAGCACCAGCGTGACCGCCACGCCCACCCCGATCGCCATCATCGTCAGCGGCGACGGAACGGCGACGGTCGGGCCCTCGGGCCGCGGCTCGCTGAAGAACATCAGCACGATCACCCGGATGTAGAAGAAGGCGGCGATCGCCGACGAGATCACACCGACCACGACCAGCGGAGCCGCGCCGCCCTCCGCGGCCGCCTTGAACACGGCGAACTTTCCGGCGAACCCGGAGGTCAGCGGGATGCCGGCGAAGGCCAGCAGGAACACCGCGAACACGGCCGCCACCAGCGGCGACCGCCGGCCGAGCCCCGCCCACTTGGACAGGTGCGTGGCCTCGCCACCGGCGTCGCGCACGAGGGTGACCACCGCGAACGCGCCGATCGTCACGAACGAGTACGCGGCCAGGTAGAAGAGGACGGACGACACGCCGTCCGGAGTGGTCGCGATGACACCCGCAAGGATGAATCCGGCGTGCGCGATGGACGAGTACGCCAGCAGCCGCTTGATGTCGGTCTGCGTGATCGCGACGATCGCGCCGCCCAGCATGGTGACGATCGCGACGCCCCACATGACCGGCCGCCAGTCCCAGCGCAGGCCGGGCAGCACGACGTACAGCAGGCGCAGCAGCGCGCCGAAGGCGGCCACCTTGGTCGCCGCGGCCATGAAGCCGGTGACCGGGGTCGGCGCGCCCTGGTAGACGTCGGGCGTCCACATGTGGAACGGCACCGCGCCCACCTTGAACAGCAGCCCCATGACGATCATCGCCGCGCCGACGAGGAGCAGCGCGTCGTTGCCCATGGTGTCGGCGAGCGCCGGGTTGACGTTCTGGACGGTGCCGTCGACGACCTGCGCGATCGTGCCGTACGACACCGAGCCCGCGTACCCGTACAGCAGCGCGATGCCGAAGAGGGTGAACGCGGAGGCGAACGCGCCGAGGAGGAAGTACTTGACCGCGGCCTCCTGCGACATGAGCCGCTTGCGGCGGGCCAGGGCGCACAGCAGGTACAGCGGCAGCGAGAAGACTTCCAGGGCGATGAAGAAGGTCAGCAGGTCGTTGGCCGACGGGAAGACCAGCATGCCGGCGACCGCGAACAGCAGCAGCGGGAAGACCTCGGTGGTCGCGAACCCGGCCTTGACGGCGGCCTGCTCGCTGTCGCTGCCCGGCACGGAGGCCGCCTGGGCTGCGAAGGAGTCGACGCGGTTGCCGTGCACCTCGGGGTCGAGGCGCCGCTCGGCGAAGGTGAAGAGGCCGACCAGGGCGGCCAGCAGGATGGTGCCCTGGAGGAAGAGGGCCGGTCCGTCGACGGCGATCGCGCCCATGGCGGCGATGCGCGCCTTCGTGGTGCCGTACCCGCCCTCCGCCAGCGCGACCACCGCGGCGAAGGCGGCGACCAGCGCCACGACGGATACGAACAACTGTGCGTAGTAGCGGTGCTTGCGCGGCACGAACGCCTCGACCAGCACCCCGATGACCGCCGCGCCGACGACGATCAAGGTGGGCGACAATTGCCCGTACTCGATCTTGGGCGTGTCGATCTTCGAGATCGGTTCGGCCGCGGTTGCCGCCGTTGTCCACAGGCTGTGGACGGCTGATGCGCTCACTTGGCCGCCTCCACCTCGGGCTTGGGGTCCTTCTTGTGTACGTCGGACAGGGTCTGCTTGACCGCCGGGTTCACGATGTCCGTGACCGGCTTCGGATAGACGCCGAGGAAGATCAGCAGCACGATCAGCGGGGCGACGACCACGAGCTCACGCGCGCGGAGGTCGGGCATCGCGGAGACCTCGGGTTTCACCGGGCCCGTCATCGTCCGCTGGTAGAGGACGAGGGTGTAGAGCGCGGCGAGGACGATGCCGAAGGTGGCGATGATGCCGATCGCCGGGTAGCGCGCGAACGTGCCGACCAGGACGAGGAACTCGCTCACGAAGGGCGCGAGCCCGGGCAGCGACAGCGTCGCCAGGCCGCCGATCAGGAAGGTGCCGGCGAGCACCGGGGCGACCTTCTGCACCCCGCCGTAGTCGGCGATGAGCCGCGAGCCACGGCGCGAGATCAGGAAGCCGGCGACCAGCATCAGGGCCGCTGTCGAGATGCCGTGGTTGACCATGTAGAGCGTCGCGCCGGACTGCCCCTGGCTGGTCATCGCGAAGATGCCCAGCACGATGAACCCGAAGTGCGAGATCGACGCGTACGCCACCAGCCGCTTGATGTCCCGCTGTCCCACGGCGAGCAGCGCCCCGTAGATGATGCTGATCACCGCGAGGACGAGGATGACGGGCGTCGCCCACTTGCTCGCCTCCGGGAACAACTGGAGGCAGAACCGGAGCATCGCGAAAGTGCCCACCTTGTCGACGACCGCCGTGATGAGCACGGCGACCGGCGCGGTGGCCTCGCCCATGGCGTTGGGCAGCCAGGTGTGCAGCGGCCACAGGGGGGCCTTCACCGCGAAGGCGAAGAAGAAACCGAGGAACAGCCAGCGTTCGGTGTTCGTCGCCATGTCGAGCGTGCCGCCGGCGCGGGCCTGCGCGATCTCCTGGAGGCTGAAGTTCCCGGCGACGACATAGAGGCCGATCACCGCGGCCAGCATGATCAGACCGCCGACCAGGTTGTACAGCAGGAACTTCACGGCCGCGTACGACCGTTGCGTGGACGCCGTCTCCTCGCCGTACTCATGGGCACGGTCGCCGAAGCCGCCGATGAGGAAGTACATCGGGATGAGCATGGCTTCGAAGAAGATGTAGAAGAGGAAGACGTCGGTGGCCTCGAAGGAGATGATCACCATCGCCTCGACGGCCAGGATCAGGGCGAAGAAGCCCTGCGTAGGCCGCCAGCGCTTGTTGCCCGTCTCCAGTGGATCGGCGTCGTGCCAGCCCGCCAGGATGATGAACGGGATCAGCAGGGCGGTCAGCGCGATGAGCGCGACCGCGATGCCGTCCACGCCCAGCTCGTACCTGACCCCGAAGTCCTTGATCCAGGAGTGGGATTCGGTGAGCTGGTAGCGGTCGCCGCCGGGGTCGAAGCGGACCAGGACGACGATCGCCAGGGCGAGCGTCCCGAGGGAGAACAGCAGCGCCAGCGCTTTGGCGGCGTTGCGCCGGGCGGCCGGTACGGCGGCCGTGGCGACCGCCCCGATCGCCGGGAGCGCGGCCGTCGCTGTCAGCAGAGGAAAGGACATCGGTATCAGACCGCCCTCATCAGCAGGGTCGCGGCGATGAGGATCGCCACACCGCCGAACATCGAGACCGCGTACGAACGCGCGTAGCCGTTCTGCAGCCGGCGCAGCCGCCCGGAGAGGCCGCCGACCGAGGCCGCCGTGCCGTTGACGACGCCGTCGACCAGGGTGTGGTCGACGTAGACCAGGGAGCGCGTGAGGTGCTCGCCGCCGCGGACCAGGACGACGTGGTTGAAGTCGTCCTGGAGCAGGTCGCGCCGGGCCGCGCGGGTGAGCAGCGACCCGCGCGGGGCGACGACGGGGACGGGACGGCGACCGTACTGGGCGTAGGCGATGGCCACTCCGACGACGAGCACCACCATGGTGGCGAGGGTGACCGTCAGGGCGCTGACCGGGGAGTCGCCGTGGGAGTGGCCGGTGACCGGCTCCAGCCAGTGCACGAAGCGGTCGCCGATGCTGAAGAACCCGCCGGCGAAGACCGATCCGAAGGCCAGCACGATCATCGGGATCGTCATGGACTTCGGGGACTCGTGCGGGTGCGGCTCGTGCCCGTGCTCGTCGGGCTGCCAGCGCTTCTCGCCGAAGAACGTCATCAGCATCACGCGCGTCATGTAGTACGCGGTGATGGCCGCGCCGAGCAGGGCGCAGCCGCCGAGGATCCAGCCCTCGGTGCCGCCCTTGGCGAACGCCGCCTCGATGATCTTGTCCTTGGAGAAGAAGCCGGACAGCCCCGGGAAGCCGATGATGGCGAGGTAGCCGAGGCCGAAGGTGACGAAGGTGATCGGCATGTACGTCCGGAGGCCGCCGTACTTCCTCATGTCGACCTCGTCGTTCATGCCGTGCATGACCGAGCCGGCGCCGAGGAACAGACCGGCCTTGAAGAAGCCGTGCGTCACCAGGTGCATGATCGCGAAGACGTAGCCGATGGGGCCGAGGCCCGCGGCCAGCACCATGTAGCCGATCTGCGACATCGTCGAGCCGGCCAGCGCCTTCTTGATGTCGTCCTTCGCGCAACCGACGATCGCACCGAACAGGAGCGTGACGGCGCCTACGACCGTGACGACCAGTTGCGCGTCGGGCGCCGCGTTGAAGATCGCGGCGGACCGGACGATCAGGTACACGCCCGCGGTCACCATCGTCGCCGCGTGGATGAGGGCCGAGACCGGGGTCGGGCCCTCCATGGCGTCCCCGAGCCAGGACTGCAACGGCACCTGGGCGGACTTGCCGCAGGCGGCGAGCAGCAGCATCAGGGCGATGGCGGTGAGCCTGCCCTCGCTCGCGTCCCCGGCGATGCCGGGTTCTCCCTCCGTCCCGAGCAGCGGGCCGAAGGCGAAGGTGCCGAAGGTGGTGAACATCAGCATGATGGCGATCGACAGGCCCATGTCGCCGACGCGGTTGACCAGGAAGGCCTTCTTCGCGGCCGTCGCGGCGCTGGGCTTGTGCTGCCAGAAGCCGATGAGCAGGTAGGACGCGAGACCGACGCCCTCCCAGCCGACGTACAGCAGCAGGTAGTTGTCGGCGAGGACGAGCAGCAGCATCGCCGCGAGGAACAGGTTCAGGTAGCCGAAGAAGCGGCGGCGCCGCTCGTCGTGCTCCATGTACCCGACCGAGTACAGGTGGATCAGCGAGCCGACGCCCGTGATCAGCAGCACGAACGTCATCGACAACTGGTCGAGGCGGAAGGCGACGTCCGCCTGGAAGCCCTCGACCGGGATCCAGCTGAACAGGTACTGCGTCAGGGTCCGGTGTTCGGCGTCCTTGCTCAGCAGGTCGCCGAAGAGGACGACGGCGAGCACGAACGAGGTGGTCGACAGGAGCGTGCCGATCCAGTGGCCCACGGCGTCGAGCCGACGGCCGCCGACCAGAAGGACGGCCGCTCCGAGCAGGGGCGCCGCGATGAGCAGCGCAATCAGGTTCTCCACGATTCTTCCGACCCCTTACAGCTTCATCAGGCTGGCGTCGTCGACCGAGGCCGAGTGGCGGGAACGGAACAGCGACACGATGATCGCGAGTCCCACCACGACCTCCGCGGCGGCGACGACCATCGTGAAGAAGGCGATGATCTGGCCGTCGAGATTGCCGTGCATCCGGGAGAAGGTGACGAACGCGAGGTTGCAGGCGTTGAGCATGAGTTCGATGCACATGAACACGACGATCGCGTTGCGCCTGATCAGCACACCCGTCGCACCGATCGTGAACAACAGGGCCGCGAGGTAGAGGTAGTTGACGGGGTTCACTTCGATGCCTCCTCGGCCTGCGGAGAGTTCCGCTTCAGGTGCGGCGGCTCGATCGCGGACCGCTCCAGGCGCTCCTCGGCGCGCTGTTCCAAGGCCTTGAGGTCGTTCAGCGCCTCGGTGGACACGTCCCGGATCTGGCCGCGCTCGCGCAGCGTCTTGCTGACCGTGAGCTCCGACGGAGTGCCGTCGGGCAGCAGGCCCTGGACGTCGACGGCGTTGTGCCGCGCGTACACCCCGGGGGCGGGCAGCGGCGGTACGTGCTTGCCCTCGCGGACCCGCTGTTCGGACAGCTCCCGCTGGGTCTTCGGGCGCTCGGTGCGCTCGCGGTGGGTGAGCACCATGGCGCCGACGGCGGCCGTGATGAGCAGCGCGCCGGTGATCTCGAAGGCGAAGACGTACTTCGTGAAGATGAGGGCCGCGAGGCCCTCCACGTTGCCGTTCGCGTTCGCCTCGGCGAGGCCGTCGAACTCCGTCAGGGAGGCGTTGCCGATGCCGGCGATCAGCAGGACGCCGAAGCCGAGGCCGCTGACGAGGGCCAGCCAGCGCTGGCCCTTGATGGTCTCCTTCAGGGAGTCCGCCGCGGTGACGCCCACGAGCATCACCACGAACAGGAACAGCATCATGATCGCGCCGGTGTAGACGACGATCTGCACGATGCCCAGGAAGTAGGCGCCGTTGGCGAGGTAGAACACCGCCAGGACGATCATGGTTCCGGCGAGGCAGAGCGCGCTGTGCACGGCCCTCTTCATGAAGACGGTGCACAGGGCACCGATCACCGCGACGGTGCCGAGCACCCAGAACTGAAAGGCCTCGCCGGTGGAGGTGGAGTAGGCGGCGAGCTGCGCGCTCATGCCTCCACCTCCTCGTCCAAAGGCTTCTCGCCCTTGGAGACGGCAACCTGCTGCTCCGTGCCCGGCGCGGCCTCCGTGACCAGACCTTGGTAGTAGTCCTGTTCGTCCGTCCCCGGGTAGATGGCGTGCGGGGAGTCCACCATGCCGTCCTCGAGGCCGGCGAGCAGTTGCTCCTTGGTGTAGATCAGGTTGGCGCGGCTGGAGTCGGCGAGCTCGAACTCGTTGGTCATCGTCAACGCGCGCGTGGGGCACGCCTCGATGCACAGGCCGCACAGGATGCAGCGGGCGTAGTTGATCTGGTAGACGCGCCCGTACCGCTCGCCCGGCGAGTAGCGCTCCTCCTCTGTGTTGTCCGCGCCCTCCACGTAGATGGCGTCGGCGGGGCAGGCCCAGGCGCACAGCTCGCAGCCGACGCACTTCTCCAGGCCGTCCGGATGGCGGTTGAGCTGGTGCCGTCCGTGGAACCGGGGAGCCGTGGTCTTCTCCTGCTCCGGGTACTGCTCGGTCAGCCGCTTCTTGAACATGGCCTTGAAGGTCACACCGAAGCCGGCCACGGGGTTCTGGAAGCCGGGCTTCGACTGCCCGGTCTCCTTTGGCTCCTCAGCCATCGGACGCCTCCTTTCCATCCAGCGATCCGTCACTCACAGTGTCCACCCCACCACTGACAATGAGCTCCCGCTCCCGGCGCGGGCTGCGCCTCGGCACCGGCGGCAGCTCCTGTCCGGGCAGCGGCGGCACGGGGAATCCGCCCGCCATCGGGTCGAAACCGGCCGTCTCGGCGGGGGCCTGCGCCTCCTTCCCTCCGTTGCGGAACATGTCCACGACGAAGGAGAGCAACAGCACGCCCAGGACACCGCCGGCGACGTACAGGAAGATGTCGGCGAAGTCGTAGTGCTCGTTGCGCAGCGTGCGCACCGTCGCGACGAGCATCAGCCACGTCACCGAGACCGGGATCAGGACCTTCCAGCCGAGCTTCATCAACTGGTCGTAGCGGACGCGGGGCAGCGTGCCGCGCAGCCAGATGAAGAAGAACAGCAGCAGTTGCACCTTGACGACGAACCAGAGCATCGGCCACCAGCCGTGGTTCGCGCCCTCCCAGAAGGTGCTGATCGGCCAGGGGGCCCGCCAGCCGCCGAGGAAGAGCGTGGTCGCCACGGCGGAGACCGTCACCATGTTCACGTACTCGGCGAGCATGAACAGCGCGAACTTGATCGACGAGTACTCGGTGTTGAAGCCGCCGACCAGGTCGCCCTCGGACTCCGGCATGTCGAAGGGGGCGCGGTTGGTCTCGCCGACCATCGTGACGATGTACAGGATGAACGACACCGGCAGCAGCAGGATGTACCAGCGGTCCTGCTGCTGCTCGACGATCGTCGACGTCGACATCGACCCCGAGTAGAGGAACACCGACGCGAACGCGGCGCCCATGGCGATCTCGTAGGAGATCATCTGCGCGCAGGACCGCAGGCCGCCCAGCAGCGGGTAGGTGGAGCCGGAACTCCAGCCCGCCAGCACGATGCCGTAGATGCCTACCGAGGCGACCGCGAGGATGTAGAGCATCGCGATCGGCAGGTCGGTCAACTGCATCGTGGTGCGCTGGCCGAGGATCGAGATCTCGTTGTCGGCCGGGCCGAAGGGGATCACCGCGATCGCCATGAAGGCCGGGATGGCCGCGATGATCGGCGCGAGGACGTACACCACCTTGTCCGCGCGCTTGACGATGAGGTCCTCCTTCAGCATCAGTTTGACGCCGTCGGCGAGCGACTGGAGCATGCCCCAGGGGCCGTGCCGGTTGGGACCGATGCGCAGTTGCATCCAGGCGACGACCTTGCGCTCCCACACGATGGAGAACAGCACGGTCACCATCAGGAAGGCGAAGCAGAAGACGGCCTTGACGACGACCAGCCACCAGGGGTCGCGGCCGAACATCGAGAGGTCTTCAGCGGCGAAGTACGGGCTCATGCCTCCACCTCCTTGGGGGCGTCGGCGGTGAGCGTCGCCGGGCCGATACGGACGAGGGAGCCGGGCGTGGCCCCGGCGTCGGAGGCGACGCCCCGGCCGGTGGAGTTCAGCGGGAGCCAGACCACGCGGTCGGGCATCTCGGTGATCTGCAGCGGCAGTTCGACCACTCCGGCGGGTCCGGTCACGGCGAGCACGTCGCCGTCCTTGACGCCCGCCTCGGCGGCCGTGGCGGGCGACACACGCGCGCGTGCGGCGTGCCGGGTCCCGGCGAGCGCCTCGTCGCCCTGCTGGAGGACACCCTGGTCGAGCAGCAGACGGTGCCCGGCGAGGACGGCCTCCCCGGCGGCGGGGCGCGGCAACTGAGCGGCGGTCTCCAGGGGTTCGGTGGCCCGGGGGCCGTCCCAGGCGCCGAGCCGGTCGAGCTCCGCGCGCGCGGTGCGCAGGTCCGGCAGGCCGAGGTGGACGTCCATGGCGTCGGCCAGCATCTGCAGCACGCGCGCGTCGGAGGGCGCCGGGCGGCGGGTCATCTGGTCGGGCTTCAGCGCCGCCTCGAAGGAGCGGACCCGGCCCTCCCAGTTGAGGAAGGCGCCCGCCTTCTCGGCGACCGCGGCCACCGGGAGGACGACGTCGGCGCGCTCGGCGACCTCGCCGGGCCGCAGCTCCAGCGACACCACGAAACCGGCCTCGGCGAGCGCCTCACGCGCGCGCGGCGGGTCGGGCAGGTCCGCGACCTCGACGCCCGCGACGAGCAGCGCCTGAAGTTCGCCGGACGCGGCGGCCTCGACGATCTGCCCGGTGTCCCGGCCGTACCGGTGCGGGAGTTCGGCCAGGCCCCAGACCGCGGCGACCTCCGCACGCGCGCGTGGATCGGTGGCCGGACGTCCGCCCGGCAGCAGCGACGGCAGCGCACCCGCCTCGATCGCGCCCCGCTCCCCCGCCCTGCGCGGAATCCACGCCAGCCGGGCGCCGGTCGCCGAGGCGGCCCGCACGGCGGCGGTGAGACCGCCGGCCACACTGGCCAGCCGCTCCCCGACGACGATCACCGCGCCGTCGGCCCGCAGCGCCTCGGCGGCCTTCGCGCCCGCGCCCTCCAGGCCGTCATCACTCGCCAGCGCGTCCAGCCACTCCGTCTCGGTGCCCGGAGCGGCCGGCAGCAGCGTGCCGCCCGCCTTCCCCAGACCCCGGGTGGCATGCGTGGCCAGCGAGAACACCCGCTGCCCGTGCCCGCGCCAGGCCTTGCGCAGACGCAGGAAGACGCCGGGTGCCTCCTCCTCCGACTCGAACCCGACCAGCAGGACGGCGGGCGCCTTCTCCAGCGAGGTGTACGTGACGCCCGTACCTCCCCCAGACTCCGTCCGGGAGGTGCCCCCAAGGTCACGGCCCCGGCCTGCGACGCGGGCGGCCAGGAAGTCGGCCTCCTCGCTGCTGTGCACGCGCGCGCGGAAGTCGATGTCGTTGGTGTCGAGCGCCACGCGCGCGAACTTGCTGTACGCGTAGGCGTCCTCGACGGTGAGCCGGCCGCCGGTCAGGACACCGGTCCTGCCGCGCGACGCCAGCAGCCCCTGAGCCGCGATCTGCAACGCCTCCGGCCAGGAAGCCGGTACGAGGTCGCCCTCGGCGTTGCGCACCAGAGGCGTGTCGAGCCGGTCCCGCTGCTGCGCGTACCGGAACGCGAACCGCCCCTTGTCGCAGATCCACTCCTCGTTGACCTCGGGATCGTCGGCGGCCAGGCGCCGCATGACCTTGCCGCGCCGGTGGTCGGTGCGCGTGGCGCAGCCGCCGGAGCAGTGCTCGCACACGGAGTGCGAGGAGACGAGGTCGAAGGGCCGGGAGCGGAATCGGTACGCCGCCGAGGTCAGCGCGCCGACGGGGCAGATCTGGATGGTGTTGCCGGAGAAGTACGACTCGAAGGGGTCGCCCTCACCGGTGCCGACCTGCTGCAGCGCGCCCCGCTCGACCAGCTCGATCATCGGGTCGCCCGCGATCTGGTTGGAGAACCGGGTGCAGCGCGCGCACAGCACGCACCGTTCACGGTCGAGCAGCACCTGCGTGGAGATCGGGACGGGCTTCTCGTACGTCCGCTTGCGGCCCTCGAAGCGGGACTCCGCCTGGCCGTGCGACATGGCCTGGTTCTGCAGGGGGCACTCGCCGCCCTTGTCGCAGACCGGGCAGTCCAGCGGGTGGTTGATGAGGAGCAGCTCCATCACACCGTGCTGCGCCTTCTCGGCCACGGGCGAGGTGAGTTGAGTCTTCACCACCATCCCGTCCGTACAGGTGATCGTGCAGGACGCCATGGGTTTGCGCTGGCCCTCGACCTCGACGATGCACTGGCGGCAGGCGCCCGCCGGGTCGAGGAGAGGGTGGTCGCAGAAGCGGGGGATCTCGATGCCGAGCTGTTCGGCGGCCCGGATGACCAGGGTGCCCTTGGGCACGCTGATCTCGGCGCCGTCGATGGTCAGCGTCACGAGATCTTCCGGCGGGACCGCCGCCTCGCCGCCCCCGGAGGGAGCGCTGGTGGTCACCGTCATGCGTTCACCTCCGTGTGCTTGTCCGCCCAGGCCGTCGACCTGGCCGGGTCGAAGGGGCAGCCGCGGCCCGTGATGTGCTCCTCGTACTCCTCGCGGAAGTACTTGAGCGAGGAGAAGATCGGCGAGGCCGCGCCGTCGCCGAGGGCGCAGAAGGACTTGCCGTTGATGTTGTCGGCGATGTCGTTGAGCTTGTCGAGATCGGAGAGGGCGCCCTTGCCTGCCTCGATGTCCCGCAGCAACTGCACGAGCCAGTACGTGCCTTCGCGGCACGGGGTGCACTTGCCGCAGGACTCGTGGGCGTAGAACTCGGTCCAGCGGGTGACGGCACGCACGACGCAGGTCGTCTCGTCGAAGCACTGCAGAGCTTTGGTGCCGAGCATGGAACCCGCGGCACCCACTCCTTCGTAGTCAAGAGGGACGTCGAGGTGCTCGTCGGTGAACATCGGCGTCGAGGAGCCGCCCGGCGTCCAGAACTTGAGCCGGTGCCCGGGTCGCATGCCGCCGCTCATCTCGAGGAGTTGGCGGAGGGTGATGCCGAGCGGGGCTTCGTACTGGCCGGGGCCGGCGACATGGCCGCTGAGCGAGTAGAGCGTGAAGCCCGGGGACTTCTCGCTTCCCATCGACCTGAACCATTCTTTGCCGTTTTGCAGGATCGCGGGAACTGACGCGATCGACTCGACGTTATTCACCACAGTCGGGCACGCGTAGAGGCCCGCGACCGCAGGAAAGGGGGGACGAAGCCGCGGTTGACCACGGCGGCCTTCGAGCGAGTCGAGCAGCGCGGTCTCCTCACCGCAGATGTACGCGCCGGCGCCGGCGTGCACGGTGAGTTCGAGGTCGAGTCCGCTGCCCAGGATGTTCTCGCCGAGGTAACCGGCCGCGTAGGCCTCGCGCACGGCCTCGTGCAACCGCCGCAGCACAGGGACGACTTCACCACGCAGATAGATGAAGGCATGAGACGACCTGATGGCATAACACGCGATGACCATGCCCTCGATGAGGCTGTGCGGGTTCGCGAAGAGGAGCGGGATGTCCTTGCAGGTCCCGGGCTCCGATTCGTCGGCGTTGACAACTAGATAGTGCGGCTTTCCATCCCCCTGGGGAATGAACTGCCATTTCATTCCCGTCGGGAATCCCGCGCCGCCCCGCCCTCGCAGACCTGATTCCTTGACGTACGCGATCAGGTCGTCCGGCGACATGGCGAGCGCCTTGCGGAGGCCCTCGTATCCTTCGTGCCTTCGGTAGACGTCCAGGCTCCAGGACCTGTCCTCGTCCCAGAAGGCCGACAGCACGGGTGCGAGCAGCTTCTCGGGGCTGCTGCCTTTCAGTTCGGGTGCCAAGGTCATCACTCCCCCTCCTCGGCGGTAGGCCCTGCCGGGTGGGCCGGGTCGGAGGCCGACGTCTCCTGCGGCGCGTCGTGCGAACTCAGGTGCTCGGTGGGCGACGGCTCGTGCACCGCCCGGTCCTGCGGCTCGTCGTGCGGCCCGCCGTCCCGCGGGTGGACCACGCGCGCGGGTGCGGTCTCTCCCCTTGCCAGGCGAAGACCCGCCAGCGACGCCGGTCCCGCACTGCCGCTCGCCTCGACGGCCCCGTCCCGCTCGTCGGGGAAGCCCGCCAGGATCCGGGCGGTCTCCTTGAAGGTGCACAGCGGCGCACCGCGCGTCGGCGAGACCGTGCGTCCGATCCGCAGGTCGTCCACCATGCGTTTGGCGCTCTGCACGGTCTGGTTGTCGAAGAACTCCCAGTTGACCATCACGACCGGCGCGAAGTCGCAGGCCGCGTTGCACTCGATGTGCTCCAGAGTGATCTTTCCGTCGTCGGTGGTCCCACCGTTGCCGACACCCAGGTACTCCTGGAGCTCCTCGAAGATCGCGTCGCCGCCCATCACCGCGCACAGCGTGTTGGTGCAGACGCCCACCTGGTAGTCGCCGCTGGGGCGGCGCCGGTACATGGTGTAGAAGGTGGCGACCGCGGTGACCTCGGCCGTGGTCAGGTCCAGCACGTCCGCGCAGAACCGCATCCCGGTGCGCGTGACGTGGCCCTCCTCCGCCTGCACGAGGTGCAGCAACGGCAGGAGCGCGGACCGGGAGTCGGGGTAGCGGGCGATGATCTCGCGCGCGTCCGCCTCCAGCCGGGCGCGGACGTCGTCCGGGTAGGCGGGCGCGGGCAGTTCGGGCATGCCCAGGCTGACGCCCTGCGCGGAAGAAGAGATGGTCACCGGTCGACGCCTCCCATCACGGGGTCGATGGAGGCGACGGCGACGATGACGTCGGCGACCTGGCCGCCCTCGCACATCGCCGCCATGGCCTGCAGGTTGGTGAAGGACGGGTCCCGGAAGTGGACCCGGTAGGGGCGGGTGCCTCCGTCGGAGACGGCGTGCACCCCGAGTTCGCCCTTGGGTGACTCGACGGCCACGTACGCCTGTCCCGGCGGTACGCGGAAGCCCTCGGTGACCAGCTTGAAGTGGTGGATCAGGGCCTCCATGGAGGTGCCCATGATCTTCTTGATGTGGTCGAGGGAGTTGCCGAGACCGTCGGGTCCCAGGGCGAGCTGGGCGGGCCAGGCGATCTTCCGGTCGGCGACCATGACCGGGCCGGGCTGCAGCCGGTCCAGGCACTGCTCGACGATCCTGAGCGACTGGCGCATCTCCTCCAGCCGGATCAGGAAGCGGCCGTAGGAGTCGCAGGAGTCGGCGGTCGGGACGTCGAAGTCGTACGTCTCGTAGTCGCAGTACGGCTGCGTCTTGCGCAGGTCGTGCGGGAGGCCGGTGGAGCGCAGGATCGGGCCGGTGGCGCCGAGGGCCATGCAGCCGGCCAGGTCGAGATAGCCGACGTCCTGCATACGGGCCTTGAAGATGGGGTTCCCGGTGGCGAGCTTGTCGTACTCGGGGAGGTTCTTCTTCATCTTCTTCACGAACTCGCGGATCTGGTCCACCGCGCCGGGCGGCAGGTCCTGGGCGAGTCCGCCGGGACGGATGTACGCGTGGTTCATCCGCAGGCCCGTGATGAGCTCGTAGATGTCGAGAATCAGTTCACGATCACGGAATCCGTAGATCATGATCGTGGTGGCGCCGAGTTCCATGCCGCCGGTGGCGATGCACACCAGGTGGGAGGACATCCGGTTCAGCTCCATCAGGAGCACCCGGATGATCTTGGCTCGCTCGGTGATCTGGTCCTCGACGCCGAGGAGCTTCTCGACGGCGAGACAGTAGGCGGTCTCGTTGAAGAAGGACGTCAGGTAGTCCATGCGCGTCACGAACGTGGTGCCCTGTGTCCACGTGCGGTACTCGAGGTTCTTCTCGATGCCGGTGTGGAGGTAGCCGATGCCGCAGCGGGCCTCGGTGACCGTCTCGCCCTCGATCTCCAGGATGAGGCGGAGCACCCCGTGGGTGGAGGGGTGCTGGGGCCCCATGTTGACGACGATGCGCTCGTCGTCGGCGCGGGCCGCGGACCGGACGACCTCGTCCCAGTCGCCACCGGTGACCGTGTACACGGTGCCCTCGGTGGTCTCGCGCGGCGAGGCGGCGGAGGCCGCGGATGCTGACTGTGTGCTCACGAGTACGACCTCCGCTGGTCCGGAGCCGGGATCTGGGCGCCCTTGTACTCGACGGGGATGCCGCCGAGGGGGTAGTCCTTGCGCTGCGGATGGCCCTGCCAGTCGTCCGGCATCATGATCCGCGTCAGGGCCGGGTGATCGTCGAAGACGATCCCGAAGAAGTCGTAGGTCTCGCGCTCGTGCCAGTCGTTGGTCGGATACACGGAGACCAGGGACGGCATGTGCGGGTCGGCGTCCGGGGCGCTGACCTCCAGGCGGATCAGCCGGTTGTGGGTGATCGAGCGCAGGTGGTAGACGGCGTGCAGCTCGCGCCCCTTGTCGCCCGGGTAGTGCACGGCGCTGACGCCGGTACAGAGCTCGAAGCGCAGGGCCGGGTCGTCGCGCAGGGTGCGGGCGACGCCGAGCAGGTGCTCGCGCTCGATGTGGAAGGTGAGCTCGTCGCGGTCGACGACCGTCTTCTCGATCGCGTTCTCGGGGAGCAGGCCCTGCTCCTCCAGCGCGCCCTCGAGTTCGTCGGCGACCTCGTCGAACCAGCCGCCGTAGGGCCGGCTCGCCGCTCCCGGGAGGCGGACCGAGCGGACCAGGCCGCCGTAGCCGGAGGTGTCGCCGCCGTTGTTCGCTCCGAACATGCCTCGCTGGACGCGGACCTCCTCGCCGCCCTGGCCTCGCTGGCCGGGGAGGTTGGAGGAGGAGAGATCCTTCTCGGGGTTCACCCCGTTCGCGTCGCTCACCGCAGCAGCCCCTTCATCTCGATCGTGGGCAGGGCCTTGAGCGCCGCTTCCTCCGCCTCGCGGGCCGCTTCCTCGGCGTTCACGCCCAGCTTGGAGTTCTGGATCTTGTGGTGGAGCTTGAGGATCGCGTCGATCAGCATCTCGGGGCGCGGCGGGCAGCCCGGGAGGTAGATGTCGACGGGGACGATGTGGTCGACGCCCTGGACGATCGCGTAGTTGTTGAACATGCCTCCGGAGGAGGCGCACACGCCCATGGAGATGACCCACTTGGGGTTGGGCATCTGGTCGTAGACCTGCCGGAGCACCGGCGCCATCTTCTGGCTGACCCGGCCGGCGACGATCATCAGGTCCGCCTGGCGGGGCGAACCCCGGAAGACCTCCATACCGAAGCGCGCCAGGTCGTAGCGGCCGGCGCCGGTGGTCATCATCTCGATGGCACAGCACGCGAGGCCGAACGTGGCGGGGAAGACGGACGCCTTGCGCACCCAGCCCGCGGCCTGCTCGACGGTGGTCAGCAGGAAACCACTCGGCAGCTTTTCTTCGAGTCCCATGGCTAAAGGCCCCTCAGTCCCATTCCAGGCCGCCGCGCCGCCATACGTACGCGTACGCGACGAAGACGGTGAGCACGAAGAGCAGCATCTCCACGAGCCCGAAAACACCCAGGGCGTCGAAGGTGACGGCCCAGGGGTAGAGGAAGACGATCTCGATGTCGAAGACGATGAAGAGCATCGCCGTCAGGTAGTACTTGATGGGGAAGCGCCCGCCGCCGGCCGGCGTGGGGGTCGGCTCGATACCGCACTCGTAGGCCTCGAGCTTGGCGCGGTTGTACCGCTTCGGCCCGATCAGCGTGGCCATGACCACGGAGAAGATCGCAAAGCCTGCCCCGAGGGCTCCCAGTACGAGGATGGGCGCATACGCGTTCACCGCTCCTCGCTCCTCTCAGTCGGCACTGACTGCTGGCGATGGCATCGGACTCACGTCAGCCTCACCGGCCCACGAACCCCGCCCGTCCCGACGAAGATCGCGAACATGTGAAGCAGGTCACAAGCCCAACTGCCTCGCATCCTATGCCCGCCGATCTGTGATCTGCGACACGGGGTATTACACAAGCTTTGTGATCTCCACCACCTGACGAAGGATCATGAAGTCATATCAGCGGTGATCTACATACGCGAAGCGTCAGAGTGGTCACAAGAAGTGACATTTACGCCCGTCACCGCAGGCCGCGAGGGGCATCTCAATATCAAGAATCTTCCCTTGCATGCAAATTGGCGATGGGCGCGGCGCCCTGATAGAGGACCGCATTCACACATCAGAGGGAGGGCGGGGCGAGGTGTGGACGCGTGCACGCGTTCACGCGTTCACGAGCGGAAGCGGTCCCACCGCCTGCGCGAGGCGCGGCGGCCGCGGTAACCGTTCCGTGACCTGCACCACATCCACAAGAGGCGCACAACAAGGGGGCTTGGCCAACGGTCCCAACCGGTGTTAGGCCGAGGGCAATTCGGACTTAACAATGAAAGACCGTGATCACAGGCTTGATCACCTGTGCCCGTATTGTCCGTTACGGCGTCAATAAAGAACCCGAGGCGGGGGAATTGGGACAGCGATTGAACAACTGTGGCGCAGCACACGTTTCTTGAAGGTATGGAGGAGCCCCTGATATCGCTTGGTCCCATGTCCCACACCGCTCACATACGCAGCCACCGGAAACCCCGCCGCAGCGCGTCGACGATCGCGATGCGGACCGGAGTCGCCAGTGGTGTACTCGGCACGCTGGCCGTCGCCGCTGCGGCCGGTTCGGCGAACGCCGCCGAGCCGGTGACGCAGACGCTCGAACTGCCCGTGCTCACGGGCGACCTGGCCGCCCAGGTCGCGCAGTCCGCTCAGGCCACACAGCAGGCCGCGGCGAACTACCAGCTGCAGGCCGAGCGTGACGCGGCCGCCGCGGCCGCCGCCAAGGAGGCCAAGAAGGACCTCGCCGACGCGAAGGCGGAGGCCACGAAGAAGGCCGAGGCCGCCCGCAAGGCCGCCGCCGAGCGTGCCACGCGCAACGCCGAGCGGACCACGCTCACCTCGACGTCGAGCGACAGTTCCAGCAGTTACACCAGCACCAGCACGTCCACGGCGACCGGTTCGGCCGCCGCCGTCATCGCCTTCGTGAAGGCGCAGATCGGCGACGCCTACGTCTCCGGCGGCACCGGCCCCAACTCCTGGGACTGCTCGGGTCTCATGCAGACCGCCTTCAAGCAGGTCGGCATCAGCCTGCCGCGCGTCTCCCAGGACCAGTCGACCGCCGGCACCCAGGTGTCGCTGGACAACCTGCAGCCGGGCGACATCCTGTACTGGGGCAGCGCGGGCAGCGCGTACCACGTGGCGGTGTACGTCGGCGACGGCATGTTCGTCGGCGCGCAGAACCCGTCCACCGGTGTGGCCGAGAAGCCGCTGTCGTACGACCCGCCGACCGGCGCGGTGCGGGTGCTCTGACACCTCCAGGTGCCCCTGAGGGCGCCTCACGCACGGAAGGGCCGCAGCCACTCGGGGGCAGCGGCCCTTCGGGCTCCCCTGGCGTGCCAGGGCGCGCAGGCCGCCGTTGGGCCACTCACAGGCCACTCACGGGCCGCACAGAAGCCACACAGACGCTCGCCACGCGTAGGGTCACCGAGGGCGGTGAAGAGGTGCTGCACAAGTCCTGCCGGGACGTGACCGAGTCCGGGCCCGATCTGGCCGCGCTCATCGACGACAGGCGTCATGGACGTACGGCGGCCTGACCGGACCGGGCCGCGGTGCGGGGTGCGACCGGGAGGGCCATCCGCTGGTCGTCGAGGGGCACGGGTACTTCGCGCGGTGCCTGGAGCACGAGAGCGACCATCTCGACGGTCAGGTCTGTCTGGACCGGCTTTCGAAGAAGGGCCGGAAGCAGGCGCTGCGGCAGGTGGCGGACCGGCGGGAAGAGGTCTTCGCGCGCCGGGCCGCCAAACAGTGAGCCCTCACCGCCTGATCAGGCAAGTCCTGATCAGGCAAGTCCTGATCGGACGGGTCCGGCCCATGAGAGCCGTCAGGCCCGTCAGAGCCGTCAGGCCTTCGGGGCCACCTTGCTCAGGCCGTTGATGATGCGGTCCATCGCGTCGCCGCCCGTGGGGTCCGTCAGGTTGGCGAGCATCTTCAGGGTGAACTTCATCAGCAGGGGGTGGGTCAGGCCGCGCTGGGCCGCGATCTTCATGACCTTCGGGTTGCCGATGAGCTTCACGAAGGCACGGCCCAGCGTGTAGTAGCCGCCGTAGGTGTCCGCGAGGATCTGCGGGTAGCGCTGCAGGGCGAGTTCGCGCTGGCCGGGGGTGGCGCGGGCGTGGGCCTGGACGATGACGTCGGCGGCGATCTGGCCGGACTCCATGGCGTAGGCGATGCCCTCGCCGTTGAAGGGGTTCACCAGGCCGCCGGCGTCGCCGACCAGCAGCAGCCCCTTGGTGTAGTGGGGCTTGCGGTTGAAGGCCATGGGGAGGGCGGCGCCGCGGATCGGGCCGGTCATGTTTTCGGGGGTGTAACCCCAGTCCTCCGGCATGGACGCGCACCAGGCCTTGAGGACCCCGCGCCAGTCGAGTTCCTTGAAGGAGTCGGAGGTGTTCAGGACGCCCAGGCCGACGTTCGACGTCCCGTCGCCCATGCCGAAGATCCAGCCGTAGCCCGGCAGCAGCCGGTCCTCGCCCGGGCCCCGGCGGTCCCACAGCTCCAGCCAGGACTCCAGGTAGTCGTCCTCGTGGCGCGGGGAGGTGAAGTAGGTGCGGACCGCGACGCCCATCGGGCGGTCCTCGCGGCGGTGCAGGCCCATCGCGAGCGAGAGGCGGGTGGAGTTGCCGTCGGCGGCCACCACCAGCGGGGCGCGGAAGGTGACTTCGCGCTTCTCCTCGCCCAGTTTGGCGTGCACACCGGTGATGCGGCCGGTGCGGTCGTCGACGATCGGGGCGCCGACGTTGCAGCGCTCGTACAGGCGGGCGCCCGCCTTCTGGGCCTGGCGGGCGAGCTGCTCGTCGAAGTCGTCGCGCTTGCGGACGAGTCCGTAGTCCGGGAAGGAGGCGAGATCCGGCCAGTCGAGCTGCAACCGCACCCCGCCGCCGATGATCCTGAGGCCCTTGTTGCGCAGCCAGCCGGCCTCCTCGGAGATGTCGATGCCCATGGCCACGAGCTGCTTGGTGGCGCGCGGGGTGAGGCCGTCGCCGCAGACCTTCTCGCGCGGGAACTCGGTCTTCTCCAGGAGGAGTACGTCGAGTCCGGCCTTGGCGAGGTAGTAGGCGGTCGTGGAGCCGGCGGGCCCCGCGCCGACGACGATCACATCGGCGGTGTTCGCGGAGAGGGGCTCGGCGTCGGGCTCGTTCACGACGGTCACGGCGGGATCTCCCCAAGTTCGGAATCTGCGTGCCGACCGGCACTGGACATGGGCAGTCTATTCAGCAGAATTGATCACCCCGCTGAAGGGCTGCCCAGTGAACAGAGCTCTCCCCGTTGTACGGCTGCGTGTTCCCACGGACGAGGACGCGGTCGCCTGGCACCGGGTGTTCGACCACCCGGACGTGATGGAGTTCCACGGCGGCAGGTCCGCGGAACTGTCCGCCTACGAGGAGCTGACCGCCCGCCAGCGCCGGCACGACGCCGAACGCGGTTTCTGCCTGTGGACGATGCTGGACCGGGACGACCGGGTCATCGGGTTCACGGGCGCCCAGCCGTGGCCTCGGGAGTGGGGCCCCAAGGGGGAGATCGAGATCGGGTGGCGGCTCGGGCGGGAGCACTGGGGGCAGGGGTATGTGACGGCGGCCGCGCAGATGACGCTGGAGCGGGTGCGGGCGGCCGGGGTGCCGGGGGTGGTGGCCATGGTCGACGCGCGCAACGAGCGGTCCATCGCCGTCACGCGGCGGCTGGGCATGCGGCTCGGGGAGGTCTTCACGACGCCGGAGTCGAAGCGGGAGGGGCGCTGCTACCGCCTCACCTGGTGAGCCGTCGCCGGTTCACCAGGTAAGCCGTCCCGCCGTCTCGTGACTGTCCGTAGCCGTCGGCTACAGATGGGCACTCAGCGCTTTCGGACGACACCCCCGGGCGGTTACCCTTCCAGTACCGCTGGGGGTGACATCTGTGTTCATATCGCCCAAGACACCCGAAGTGCGTGTGCCGAGGCTGGTCGGTCTGATGGCCGTGGACGCGCGTGAGGCGGCCATGGCGCACGGCGTGCTGCTGGCCGCACCGGACCGGCCCGACTTCCACCGCGCGGTCGTCGACCACGTCGTACGGCAGTACCCGCCGCCCGGTGTGGAGGTGCCGCGCGGTGCGGTCGTCACCGTGTGGTTCGACTTCGGCGAGGGGGAGGGCGGCGGAGGCGCGGGCGTGCACGAGCCGCGTGTGCCGAGACCGGGCGGGGGCGGGCTGCAGCGCGAGCTGGACACGCCCGCGCGGGATCATCCCTTCGAGGCGATCAGCGGGTGAGTTCAGCGGGTGAGTCCTGGCGTCAGCTCTCCTTGAAGCCCCGGTGCAGGGTCACCACGCCGCCCGTCAGGTTGCGCCAGGCGACCTTCGACCAGCCGGCCTTGCGCAGGTGCTCGGCCAGGGCGGGCTGGTCGGGCCAGGCACGGATGGACTCGGCGAGATAGACGTAGGCGTCGGGGTTCGAGGAGACCGCGCGGGCGACCGGGGGCAGGGCGCGCATCAGGTACTCGGTGTAGACGGTCCGGAAGGGCGCCCAGGTCGGATGCGAGAACTCGCAGATCACGACGCGTCCGCCGGGCCGGGTCACCCGGTGCATCTCGCGCAGGGCGGCGTCGAAGTCCTGCACGTTGCGCAGCCCGAAGGAGATGGTGACGGCGTCGAAGGTGTCGTCCTTGAAGGGCAGCCTCGTCGCGTCGCCGGCCGTGAAGGGCAGCCGGCCGTGGTTGCGCTTGCCGACCTGGAGCATGCCGAGGGAGAAGTCGCAGGGGACGACGTAGGCGCCGGTCTGCGCGAAGGGGAGGGAGGAGGTGGCGGTGCCCGCGGCGAGGTCCAGGACCTTCTGGGCGGGTCGGGCGTCGACCGCCTTCGCGACCTCCTTGCGCCACCTCCGGTCCTGGCCCAGCGACAGCACGTCGTTGGTCAGGTCGTACCGTTCCGCCACGCGGTCGAACATCGAGGCGACTTCGTGGGGCTGCTTGTTCAGGGAAGCGCGGGTCACCTCACCATTCTTGCAGCACGCCCTCGGGGAACCTCGGGCAACCTCACGGCAGCAGCCTCGGCTTCTTCTTCGCCGCGACGTCCTCGACCCACCCGCACAGCAGCACGAAGACGCCGATCAGCAGCCAGCCCACGCCGAACATGAACCACTGGCTGTCCAGCGGCAGGTAGGTCTCGAACGCGGGCACGTTCCAGAGCCGGTCGATCAGCGGCACGGCGAGGATCAGGGCGATCTGGTGCCAGAGGTAGATCGTGACGGCGCGCGCGTTGAAGACGGTGACGATCCGGTTGGTCCGCCGGAACCGGGTCAGCCAGGCGAAGTCGATGCCGAAGCGGGCCTTCGCCCACATCAGCAGCGTGACGAAGCCGGCCGACCAGAAGGCCTGCGCGAGCGGGATCTCGTCCAGGTCGTAGGTGCCGGCGTCGGCCTGGTGCGTGAAGGCGTACCAGCCGCCGAAGCCGATCGCCGCCAGCGACGCCACGACCACCAGGGCCGGCTTCACGCGCTGCAGGACGCCGTCGCGGTGCGCGAAGCCGAGCATCCAGCAGAAGAGGTACGTCGACAGGTCCCACAGGGCGGTGCCGACGCGGTTGTCCGGGCCCGTCCAGACGAAGCTCAGGACCAGGATCGGCGCGAGGGAGAGCGCGAGCACCGGGAGCGGGGCCAGGCGGAACACGCGCAGCAGGAGCGGGGACAGCAGGACGAACCAGAGGTACGTCCGCAGGTACCAGAGGATCTCCCAGGCCTGCTCGCCCCAGGCGTTGCCCGGCGGGTCGCCCAGCGGGACGATCCAGTAGACGATCTCCCAGTTCGGCATCCAGCCGTGGACCAGCATCGCCAGGACGACGAAGACGCCCCAGAACCAGAAAGGGGGCAGGAGGCGGCGCAGTCGGCTCCTGACGACCTTGGGCGCGGGCCGCTCCAGGGACTTCGCCATCAGGGTGCCGGCCAGGCCGAACATGATCCCCATGGACGGGAAGACCATGCCCGCCCAGGCCCAGCCGAAGGTGTGGTAGGCGACGACCCTGGTCAGGGCGAGGGCGCGGAGGGTGTCGAAGTAGCGGTCCCGCTGGGGGACGGTCGTGGGCTCGGGCTTCGCGGCCCGCTTTCCGCCGGCCCCCGATGGCCCGGGACCGACGGGACCAGAGGGGCCAGAGGAACCAGAAGGGCCAGAGGTGCCAGCCGGACCAGAGGGACCGACGGGACCAGCCGGGACGTCCTGCCGTACGGCGCCCTTGCTGTGCGCGCCCATCAGCTCACCCCGGCCGGGGTGCCGACCTCGCCCGTGCGCTTCAGTTTCTGCCAGCGCAGGCGGCCGCCGGTGAGGGCGGTGACGCAGGAGTGGATGAGGACGAGGTACATCATCTGGCGGTAGGCCAGTTGCTGGAGCGGCATCATGAGGAGGTAGCGGTACTTCTCGCGGTCCAGGCGGAACGCGTAGGCCGCGCAGCCCAGTTGGACGCCGAGGACCGCCAGCCAGGCCAGCAGCGCCGCCTGGAAGTCGACGAAGATCATCGAGTAGACGGTGAAGACGTCGATGAGCGGGGCGAAGACCGGCGTGACGATCTGGAAGAGGACCACGAGCGGCATGCCGACCCGGCCGAAGCGGCCCGAAGGCCCCTTGTCCGTCAGGGACTTGCGGTGCTTCCACAGGGCCTGCATGGTGCCGTAGGACCAGCGGTAGCGCTGGGACCACAGTTGCTTGAGGGAGCCCGGCGCCTCCGTCCAGGCCTTGGCGTGCTCCTGGTAGACGACCTGCCAGCCCGCGCGGTGCATGGCGATGGTGATGTCGGTGTCCTCGGCGAGGGTGTCCTCGCTCATGCCGCCGACCTCCAGCACCGCGTCGCGGCGGAACGCGCCGATCGCGCCGGGGATGGTGGGCATGCAGCGCAGCAGGTCGTACATGCGGCGGTCGAGGTTGAAGCCCATCACGTACTCGATGTGCTGCCAGGCGCCGATGATCGTGTCGCGGTTGCCGACCTTGGCGTTGCCGGCGACGGCGCCGACCTTCGGGTCGGCGAAGGGCTGCACGAGCTGGTGCACGGCCTCCGGCTCGAACACCGTGTCGCCGTCCATCATCACGACGATGTCGTAACCGGCGCTGCGGACACCGTTGTTGAGGGCGGCCGGCTTGCCCGCGTTCTCCTGGCGGATGACACGGACGTTCGTCATGCCGAGGGACATCGCCGCCTCGCGCGCGATCTCGGACGTGTGGTCGGTCGAACCGTCGTCGACGACGATGACCTCGATCGGGTGGGTGCTCTTGGCCAGCGACGTGAGGGTGTTGGCGATGCACTCCTTCTCGTTGTACGCCGGGACGATCACGCTGACCGGCCGGGTGATGGTCGGCCCCCAGGTGAAGCGGCGCCTGTTGCGCAGTCTGTAGTGGCGGCGGGCCAGGATCAGCATCATCCCGAAGCGGCCCAGGACGGCCACGCCGACGACCATCAGTCCCACCGAGAGCGTCGGGACGGTCCATTCGGCGAGGGTGACCGCCGCGATGAGGGCCTTGCCCTCGTAGAGGGTCATGCCGGTGGCCTCGCGGTGGGCGGCCTGGAGGGGGTCGACGGCCGTACCGGTGCCGTTGCCCGTGCCATTGCCGGTGCCGTTGCCGTTGCCGTTGCCGGGGGCGGCACCGTAGCCGTTGCCGGCGACGTTGCCCTCGCCGTTCGGAACGGCGCCGGGCTGCTCACCGGTCGCCCCACCGGCCCCCGCAGCCCCAGCAGCCCCCGTGGCCCCTGCGTCCCCCGCAGTTCCTGCGCCCCCCGCGGCCTGCTGCTGCCCTGCCCCGTTCTGCTCCTGCATCGCGCCGCTGATGGTGGTGAAGGTGTAGCCCGCGGCCTTCATCTGCTTGATGTACGTCGGCAGCGCCTTGATCGTCTGTGAGCGCTCGCCGCCCGCGTCGTGGAAGAGCACCGACGCGCCCTTGCCGTCCTCCGGCGTGGCCCACTTGATGATCTTCGAGACGCCCGGCTTCTTCCAGTCGTCGCTGTCGGTGTCGACGAAGACGCTGGTGTAGCCGTCCTCGCCGAGCTTCTCGTAGATGGGCCAGCTGTAGTTGTCGATGGCGTCCGTCTCGGAGGAGTACGGGGCGCGGAAGAGCGTCGTCGTGATGCCGGCCGCGCCCGCCAGCGCGAGCTGGGTCTGCTCCATCTCGCGGTCGACGCGGGCGGTGGACTGGTAGGAGAGGTCGACGTGGGTGAAGGTGTGGATGCCCACCTCGTTGCCCTGCTCGACCATGTCCTTCACGATGCCCGGGTAGCGCGAGACCATCGAGCCGACCAGGAAGAACGTGCCGGGCACGTCGTACTCCTGGAGGATCTCCAGCACCTGGGGCGTCCAGGTCGGGTTCGGGCCGTCGTCGAAGGTCAGCGCGATCGTCTTGTCCGGCACCGAGACGGTGGCGGCCCGGCCGCCCCGGAAGGTCAGGATGGGGCCGCCGTCGAGGACCGCCTCGGGCACCTTGCCCGCACCGGCCCCGGTGCGCACGCGCTGGTCGCCGCCGACCTCGGCGCGCAGATAGCCGTCCAGGAGCATCACGCTGGTCAGCGCGAGCAGGAGCAGCAGGGCGAGGATGACGCGCGGTTTCTGCAGCGCCGCGGCCTTGCCCGCCGCCCGCTCCATGCGGGACGGGGCGCGGCGGCGGCCGCGGGAGGAGGAAGTGGTCGTCATGGGAGTGGCTGCGCTCCGGTCAGTTGGCGGCCGCGGACGCGGTCGCGGTCGGGGCGGAGCTGGGCGGCTCGCCCGTGGCGACGCCCGTGGGCGGGGTGCCGGTGGGCCTCGACGGCGGGGTGCCGATGCCGCCCTGCGGCTGGGCATCGCCGCCGCCGGGGCCGGAGTTCTGGCCGCCGCGCGGCCCTCCGCCGCCGAACGGCAGCAGCGAGGACGGTGTCAGGGACGTCCCCCAGCCCATGAAGGCGGCGCCGAGGACGACGGCGTACACGACGCAGCCGGCTCCCAGGAGGATGCCGATCCGGCGCAGCAGTTTCGACCTGCGTCCGGAGTTGTCAACGAACACGGGCCCCTCTGCGGAGGCGTCGTCACGTTTGCGGCCGCGACGGCTGCCGCGAACGGCGGCACGGCTTTCGATGGCGGGCTCGGATTGCATTCCCCGGATATTAGAGAGCCTTTATGTGGCGTGAACTCTGAGCCGCATGTGAGAGGCCCATGAGAAACGCGTGAACCTGTCCGTTCCCTGAGAGATCGATGAAACTCCTGCGCGACCTCATGCCGCCATGGGAGGGTTGATTATCCCTTTTGGGCGGGTGGTCATCACCTTTGCGCGCTTACTTCCATGAACTGACTGTGTGTCCACTGTTCCCGCGCGATCCGCCCACATGTGAGACATTTCCAATTCGGGAACGCCCCTTGTTTCCCTTCTGAGACAGAAATCACGAGAGCGGGTGCATACGCAATGAGGAGTTTCCTGATGCCGACGGCCGGGGTCACCTGCCTGTTCGCCCTGGCCGTGGCGGGATGCTCCGCCGGTTCCGACAGCACGTCGGACGCGGCGCCCAGGGCCACCGGACAGGCCGGCAGTCCCTCACCGTCATCGACGTCATCGGCGTCACCGAGCGCCACATCATCAAGTACCGGCACCTCCTACGCGCCCTACGTGAGCGCGGCGGAGGCCTCCGACAACGACGCTGCCGGCTCGCCGACGACGTACAACCTGGCGTTCGTCATCGCCGGCGGCAGTAGCTGTACGCCGAAGTGGAACGGTACGAACGCCATCGGCGACTCGGCGGTGAAGTCCCGCGTCTCGGCGCTGACGGAGTCGGGCGCCACGGTGCGCGTCTCCTTCGGCGGGGCCTCCGGCAAGGAGCTGGCGGCCACCTGCGACAGCGCGTCGGAACTCGCCGAGGCGTACGGCGACGCGCTCGACGCGGCCGGCTCCACGCAGGCCGACTTCGACATCGAGGGCGACGAACTCACCGACTCCGACTCGGTCGCCCTGCGCTCCCAGGCGATCGCGGCACTCCAGAAGGAACGCCCTGACCTGGAGGTTTCCTTCACTCTCCCGGTGATGCCGACCGGGCTGGACGCCGACGGCCTGGCGCTGCTGGCGTCCGCGAACAAGTACGACGTCCAGGTCGCGACCGTCAACCTCATGACGATGAACTACGGCGAGTCGTACGCCGGCGACATGGGCGGGTACGCGATCACCTCGGCGACGGCCGCGCAGGCGCAGTTGAAGAAGGTGTTCGGGACGGACGACTCCGTCGCGTGGAGGGGGATGGCGCTCACGTCGATGATCGGTACGAACGACGTCGCCAACGAGACGTTCACGCTGGCGGACGCGGCGGAAGTGCGGGCGTTCGCCGTGCGGAAGGGTATTTCCTGGGTTTCCATGTGGTCGACGTTCCGGGACCAGCAGTGTTCGGACGCGGACGCGGCAAAGAATGACGCTCTGACCAATTGCAGTGGGGTCGAGCAGAGTTCGGGGGCGTTTGCGCAAGCGTTTTCGGAGTAGCGCGCGGGGGGCTGTCGCGCCCCTGAGGGGTTGCCCTACCGGCGTCGGTAGAGGAGGCGGCCCTCGATCACCGTGGCCACGCACGTGCCCGCGCCGCGCTCCGCGAGCTCGGCCTCGTCCCGTACGTCGAACACGGCGAACCGGGCGGCGGAGTGGCGCTCCCGTGGGGGCGCGAACTCCACCGGCAACCCGGCGGCGTACGGGTCGAGCGAGGGCGCCCCGCCGGGGTGTCCGAGCCGGCTCACGATCGTCAGGCCGGAGCGGCGTACGGCGTCCCGCACCGTGCGGCTGCGGAGTTCGCCGGCCTCGCAGGCCGCCGCGACCGTGCCGTGGGCCAGCATGCGCTGCACCCCGCGCCGGGCGCTCGCGCCCCAGCGGGCGTCGTCCAGGGGCTGCGCCATGGCCAGTGCCGCGAGCGCGGCGCCGGTCAGGGGCTCGGTGCCGAGTTCGTCGGCCTCGCGCGGGTCCGGGTGGTACGCCTGCTCCAGCAGCTCCGTGCCGTGCGGGTTGACGAGACCGGGCGTGAGAATGCCGGGCCACTGGCGCACCCGGGCCCGCGGAAAAGCGGCGACGAGCCCCTCCAGCGGGCCGGCCTCGGCGATCCGGGCGCCCTCGACGGCGAGCGCCCGGCCCTTGGAGTCGGCGTGAATCGTCAGCATAGGAAGGCTAGTTGGAAGCGAGGAGCTTCAACTCGGGGTGGGCCGTGCCGCCCTCGATCGCGGTGGACGAGATGTGGGACATGACCCGCTCGTCGACGGGGTCGTTCGCCGGGTCGTCGTGCACGACAAGGTGCCCGTACGTCGTCGCGCGCTGGGCCGGGACGCGGTCCGCCTTGCGGATCAGGTCGATGATCTCGAGGCGGTTGGAGCGGTGCTTGGCGCCAGCCGAGGAGACGACGTTCTCCTCCAGCATGATCGAGCCGAGGTCGTCCGCGCCGTAGTGCAGGGAGAGTTGGCCGACCTCCTTGCCGGTCGTCAGCCAAGAGCCCTGGATGTGCCGGACGTTGTCCATGAACAGGCGGGCGATGGCGATCATCCGCAGGTACTCGAAGAGCGTCGCGTGCGTGCGGCCCTTCAGGTGGTTGTTCTCGGGCTGGTAGGTGTACGGGATGAAGGCGCGGAAGCCGCCCGTCCGGTCCTGTACGTCACGGATCATCCGCAGGTGCTCGATGCGCTCGGCGTTGGTCTCGCCGGTGCCCATCAGCATGGTCGACGTCGACTCGACGCCCAGCCCGTGCGCGGCCTCCATGATCTCCAGCCAGCGTTCGCCGGACTCCTTGAGCGGCGCGATGGCCTTGCGGGGCCGGGCGGGGAGCAGTTCGGCGCCCGCGCCCGCGAAGGAGTCGAGGCCGGCCGCGTGGATCCGCGTGATGGCCTCCTCGACGCTCACCTTGGAGATCCGGGCCATGTGCTCGACCTCGGACGCGCCGAGGGAGTGGATGACCAGCTGCGGGTAGGCGGCCTTGATCGCGGCGAAGTGCTTCTCGTAGTACTCGACGCCGAAGTCCGGGTGGTGCCCGCCCTGGAACATGATCTGCGTGCCGCCGAGTTCGACGGTCTCGGCGCAGCGGCGCAGGATGTCGTCCAGGTCGCGGGTCCAGCCCTTGGCCGTGTCCTTCGGAGCCGCGTAGAAGGCGCAGAACTTGCACGCCGTGACGCACACGTTCGTGTAGTTGATGTTCCGCTCGATGATGTACGTCGCGATGTGCTCGGTTCCCGCGTACATACGGCGGCGTACGGCGTCGGCGGCGGCGCCGAGCGCGTGCAGCGGGGCGTCGCGGTAGAGGGCGAGGGCCTCTTCCGGGGTGATCCGCCCGCCGTCCGCGGCACGGTCGAGCACGGACTGGAGGTCGGCCTTCTCGGGCACCGGAGCGTCCCTTTCGTCAAGGGTTGTGGACAGACCGAGCCAGCCTACGCCAGCCCCTCCGGCACCCGGACCTCAGGCCGCGTACGCGCCGATCAGCAGCCCGGTGAACGTCCCCGCCAGCATGAACGGGCCGAAGGCGATCGCCGTCTTGCGTCCCGCACGCCCCACGACGACCAGGGCCCCGCCGTACAGCGCGCCGAACAGGAAGGCGGCGAAGGTGCCCAGCATGACCGTCGCCCAGCCGTACCAGCCGAGGACGGCGCCCGTCCCGAGCGCCAGTTTCACGTCGCCGAACGCCATGCCGCCGGGGTTGACGAGGTGCAGCACCAGATAGCCGGCGCCGAGGGCGAGGGCGCCCAGCAGGGCGGTGGTCCAGTGGCCGGCGTGCTCGGGCAGCAGCGCGGCCGGGGCCAGCAGGGCGAGGGCGGCGACGGCGAGCGGAAGGGTGAGCGGATCGGGCAGCCGGCGCACCCGCAGGTCGACGACGGCCAGCAGCACCCCGACCGGTGCCAGCAGCAGCCACACGAGCAGTTCGGGGCGGGTGCCGGTGGCGACGGCGAGCGCGGCGCAGAGCAGCACGGTGAGGGTGGGGAGGAGGAGAGCGCCGGGGGCGTAGGGGCAGGGGGTACCGGTGTCGGCGCAGCTCCCGCACCTCGCCCGGCCGAGCCAGCCCCGGATCGGGTGGCCGTCCGGGCAGGTCGTCCGCCAGCCGGGGTCCTCCGCCGATCCGTCCTCCGCCTCCTCCCACGGCACGGAGAAGCGGTAGGCGGCGCGCGGGAGGAGCGTTCCCGTCACCGCGCCCCACAGCGCGGCCACGGCGATCAGCGTCAAGTCGTCACCGGGCGGCATGTTCATCCCCGTCCGTCACCCCTGCTCAACTCGACTGCCCGACCTTCGACATCCGCGCCACCGGGTTGCCCTCCGCCGCGCTGTCCGAGGCGTACGTCAGGTCGTCGCCGGTCGGGGTGAGGCGGATCGTGTGGGGCTTGGGGTTGCAGCCCGAGTGGTTGGTCTTCGCGCCCGCGGAGGTGGCCACGACCGCCTTCGCCGTCACCTGCTTCAGTGTCAGGACGTCGACGCAGACGCCGCCGAGCACATCCGTCTGCCGCAGCTCCCCCAACTTCTCGCCCAGGTCCGCCTGTTGGACCGTCACCCGGAACGTGCCCATCGGGAGAGCGCCGTCGAGGCCGGTGCCCTGGCCTTCCCAGGTGCCGACGTAGCGGGCGGGGAGGGCGGTGGGCGCTGTGGGGGTCTCGCCGGCGGCGGGACCGGAGCTCGAACCGGAACTCGAACCGGAACTCGAACCGGAACTCGAACCGGGCGTCGGCGCCGACGAGTAAGCGCCGCTGCCGGCGTCGGAGCCGGCGTCACTGTCGCCGTCGCCGTCGCCGTTCGGCAGCAGGCGGAACAGGAACACCGAGCCGACCGTCACCGCCGCCATCGCCCCCGCGACCGCCAGCGCGACGGTGCAGCTCAGCCGCCGCCCGCGCCCGCCCTCACCGGGCGCCGCGGTGGCCGCCACGGAGACGGAGACCTTGCCGGGACGTCCGGCCCCGGCGGCGGCCGGTTCGGCGTCCCGCGCCGCGGGGACGGGCACGGGTGCGTCCATCACCGGCGGCGGCCCGAACTCCCCCACCGTCAGCGCGGGTTCCCCCGCCGTCAGCGCCGGGCTGCTGAAGCCCACCGGCCCGGACAGGACAGCCCCCGCTGCGGCCCCCGCCCCCTCCAGGTTCAGCAGTTGTACGGCGCTGCGGCCCATCTGTTCCACCAGCGCCCCCGGCAGCCACCCGCCCGCCACCAGTCGGGCCGCGCCCTCGGGAGCGAGCCGGCGGGCCACCTCGGCGGGGGACGGCCGTACCGCCGGGTCCTTGGACAGGCAGGACTCGACCACCGACCGGAGTTCGCCGCGCAGTTCGCCGTCCGGCTCGCCCAGTCGCGGCTCCTCGTGGACGACCTTGTAGAGGAGGGCGGCCGAGGAGTCGCCGGGGAACGGGGGTTGCCCGGTCGCCGCGAACGCCAGCACCGCGCCGAGGGAGAAGACGTCGGCCGCGCCGGACGCGCCCTGGCCGAGGATCTGCTCGGGGGCCATGTAGCCGGGCGAGCCGACCGAGACGCCGGTCGAGGTGAGCGAGGCCGTGCCGTCGATCGCGCGGGCGATGCCGAAGTCGATGAGCAGCGGGCCGTCGACGGTCAGCAGGACGTTGGACGGCTTGACGTCCCGGTGCACCAGACCCAGTTCGTGCACGGTCGTGAGCGCCTCCGCCAGGCCCGCGCCCAGGACGCGTACGGAAGTCTCGGGCAGCGGTCCGTCGCCGGAGGTGACCGCCGCGGCGAGCGAGGGGCCGGCCGCGTAGCCGGTGGCGACCCACGGGACCGGCGCCTCCGGGTCGGCGTCCAGGACCGGCGCGGTCCACGCCCCGCCGACCCGCCGCGCGGCCTCGACCTCGCGCCGGAAACGGGCGCGGAACTCCTCGTCGAGGGCGAGGTGCGGGTGCACGATCTTCACGGCGACCGTGCGGCCGCCGGCGCTGCGGCCCAGGTAGACCCGGCCCATCCCGCCGGACCCGAGCCGGCCGAGCAGCCGGTAGGGACCCACGCTCGTGGGTTCGTCGGCACCGAGCGGCTGCATGGACGTCCACCCCTCCCCCGTAAAGACCCCGGCCCCCGGATGAAGACCTCCGTAGGACTCACCAGCAGGTTACGCAGACGGGGAAGCGGGCTGGAGCAGTTCCACCTTCACGTCCGCCGGGAAGCCCGTCGTCGGGCCGACGCGGCGGGCGAACTCGGTGACGGCCGCCAGTTGGGGGGCGCCGAAGCGGAAGTCGAGGGTGGTGAAGTACCGCTCCAGGACCTCCTCGTCGAACTCCTCCCAGCGGGCCGCCTGCTCGGCGACCTTGCCGACCTCGTCCAGGGAGAGGTTGCGGGAGTCGAGGAAGGCCCGGTGGACCTGGCGGGTGATGACCGGCTCGCGCTCCAGGTACTCCCGGCGGGCCGCCCACACCGCGAAGACGAAGGGCAGGCCGGTCCACTCCTTCCAGAGCGCGCCGAGGTCGTGCACCTCCAGGCCGAACCGGGGTCCGTCCAGCAGGTTGGCGCGCAGGGCCGCGTCGCCGATGAGTACGGCGGCCTCGGCCTCCTGCATCATCAGGCTGAGGTCGGGCGGGCACGTGTAGTAGTCGGGCCGGACGCCGAAACGGTCCGCCAGCAGGAGCTGGGCGAGGCGTACGGAGGTGCGGGAGGTCGAGCCGAGGGCGACCCGGGCGCCGTCCAGCTCCTCCAGCGGGACCTGCGAGACGATCACGCAGGACATGACGGGACCGTCGCAGCCGACGGCGATATCGGGGAAGGCGACCAGGTCGTCGGCGTTCCTGAGGAACTCGACGAGGGTGACGGGTCCGATATCGAGGTCGCCCCGCACCAGACGCTCGCTGAGCTTCTCCGGGGTGTCCTTCGTGAGCTCGAAGTCGAGGAGGGTGCCGGTTCTCGCGAGCCCCCAGTAGAGGGGCAGGCAGTTGAGGAACTGGATGTGGCCGACGCGCGGCCGGGTGCGGGAATTGTCCACATCGCGAGGCTAGACCCCTTCCGGTACGCTGCGGAGTCCGACCCCCGAGTCAACCGCTTTTCGCGATCTTCAAACATCCGGGTGACGTGATCTTGACCTCTATTGCTTCCGGCTGCCTGCATGCTAGGCTCGCCGCAAGTTGCAGTTTGGTTTCCCTTGCAGTACAGAGCCTGCGGAGCATGTAACCGCGGGCTCTCGTCGTTTTCAGACGTATGCAGTTGTGCGGCACTTGCTTTCACGCTTGCAGGGTTCTGGAGCAGGGCAACCCTTTGGGCCCAAGGAGGGCTTATGGCTACCGGAACCGTGAAGTGGTTCAACGCCGAAAAGGGCTTTGGCTTCATCGCCCAAGAAGGCGGCGGCCCCGACGTCTTCGTCCACTACTCGGCGATCAACGCGCAGGGTTTCCGTTCACTCGAGGAGAACCAGCAGGTCTCCTTCGACGTGACGCAGGGCCCGAAGGGTCCGCAGGCGGAGAACGTCACCCCCGTCTGATCCTCACACCCGTGGGATCGCAAGTCTGAGAGCAGTACCCAAGGAGCCCTGTGCCGTACGGCACGGGGCTCCTGCCTTTGCCGGGCGTGCCGGTCGTGGCTTGGAACGGCCCCGGCTGTCAGTGGGGGCGGCTAGCGTCCCCGCCCATGACCGACACCACCGACACCACCACAGCCCCCACTCCCGGTTTCGTCACCGCCACCCGTACCTTCTACGACGCCGTCGCCGAGGACTACGCCGATCGCTTCCGTGACGAGCTCGCCGCCAGGCCGTTGGAGCGGGCCGTGCTCACGGCGTACGCGGAGTTCGTCGGGGCCGGTGGCCGGGTGGCCGACCTGGGGTGCGGCCCCGGCCGGACCACGGGACGCCTCGCCTCGCTCGGGCTCGACGTGTCCGGACTCGACCTCTCGGAGTCGATGCTCGCGATCGCGCGGCGCGAGAACCCGGGGATCCGCTTCGAGCAGGGGTCGATGCTGAAGCTGGACGGGCACGCGGACGGCTCCCTCGACGGCGTCGTCTCCTTCTACTCCTCCATCCACACCCCTGTGGACGAGCTTCCGGCCCTCTTCGCCGAGTTCCACCGCGTCCTCACCCCCGGCGGCCACCTCCTCCTCGCCTTCCAGGTCGGCGACGAGCCCCGAACCCACGACCACCCCTGGGGCCACCCGGTCACCCTCGACTTCGAACGACGCCGCCCCGAGCGGATGGCCGAGCTGCTGACGTCGGCCGGCCTCACCGTACGGTCCCGCACGGTGCGCGAGGCGGAGACCGACTTGGGGGAGTCCACCCCGCAGGCCTTCCTGATCGCCCGGAGGGCATAAAGCGGCGGGCGGGGCCCGGGTAGGTAACCCGGGCCCCGCCCTGATCTGAGCTCAGCCGGTCCTGATCGTCTCTCAGGTCAGGGCTGTTTGATGGTGATCTAGTTGGCGGGGTACTCGCTCAGCAACGGATTCGTGACCGAGGACGGGGCGTCGGTGCTCACCAGTACCCGGTCGCTCATCCCGTCGTAGCCGACCGTCACGTGGTACGTGTCCAAGAGGTCGGGGTCGATCTTCGCGTAGGCCGCCGCGACGGTCTCCTGGATCTGGGCTGCGGTGAACATCTGGCTCTTCGCCGTGGTGACGGTGGGCCAGGTGGTCGGGGCGACACCGTCGTGGTCGGTCCAGTCGGTCGGCGTCTGGAGGTCGTTGATGTCTCCCGCGTAGCCCTTCGGGAAGATGATCACCGGGCCGATGACCGGGTCCTCGAAGTAGGCCAGCGCGCAGTTGTAGTTGGCCAGGGCCTGGATCTGCTCCCACTTCGCGTCGGGGTTGTCGGCGCGGTCCGCGACCTCGACCGGGCTCAGGGCGCGGTCGTAGACGCGGAAGTCGCGCATCCGGCCCTTGAAGTACTGGTCGTTGGAGTACAGGGACTTGCCGATGAAGTTCGCGGTCGTCGTCCCGCCGCCGATCGCACCCGGGGTGATGGTGACGTTCGTGTTGCGGGCCTTCTCCACGCCGTTCTCGTACAGGATCCCGGTGGTACCGGTCTGCGTGTACGTCACGTGCTTCCACACACCGCGCGCCAGGCCGTACGTCGTGTCCGTCGGCTTGACGTCCTGCTTGGCCGTGTAGTCGGTCATCGACAGCGACGTACGGAAAGCGGTACCCGTGGTGAACAGATAGCCGTTGCCGTTGCTGCCGCTGGTGTTGCCCAGCCCGTAGAACATGTACGGCGCGCCCTGGGTCGAGTCGATCTGCACGTCGAAGTCGACCGTGATCGAGTTCATCCCCGTCATGACGTTGTCCGGCAGCTTGACGGCGGTGTCGGTGCCGTTGAAGCCCAGCCCGTTGTCACCGCCCAGGTCCCCGGTGCCGAGGAGCGTGCCGTCGTTGCCCAGGCCCGAGGAGTCGTGGATGACGCCTTCGGCTGTCTCGTCCAGCTTGTAGTCCACCACCAGGCCCTTGGTGGCACCGGCCTGCGCCGGAGCGCACTCGGGTGCCGGCGCGGCAAGAGTCGTGGACGTGTCGAGCGTGATCTGGCCGGGGTACGCGCTGAGCAGGGGGTCGGTGACCGATGACGGAGCGTTGGTCTGCACCACCACCCGGTCGCTCATCCCGTCGTAGTGGACGGACAGGGTGTACGTCGTGTCGCCGTCGGGCCGTATCGCGTCGTAGGCCGCGGTCTGCACGTCCTCGATCTGATCGGACGTGAACAGCTGGCTCTTCGCGGTGGTCGGCGAGGGCCACATCGTCGGGGTGTGCCCGTTGGAGTCGGTCCAGTCCGGCGGCTGCTCGACGTTGTTGATGTCTCCCGTGTAGTCCGACGGGAAGATGATGACCGGCCCGATCTTGGGGTCCTCGAACGCCGTGAGCGCACCGTTGTGTTCGCCCATGGCCTGCAGCTCCTGCCACTGCACGTCCGCGTCGTTGTCCCGGTTCACCACCTCGCCCGCTGACAGGGCCCGGTTGTAGACGCGGAAGTCCCGCATCTTGCCCTTGAAGTAGCTGTCCGCCGAGAAGAGCGAGCGGCCGATGTAGTCGGCGGTCGTCACCCCGCCGCCGATCGAGCCGGGGGTGACCGTCACCGCGGTGTTGCGCGCCACCTCCACACCGTCCAGGTACATGATGCCGGTGGTGCCCGTCTGGGTGTAGGTCACCTGCTTCCACGCGCCACGCGCCAGGGCTGTGGCCTGGCCGGTCTTCTGCTCGTGCAGGTAGTCACTCGCCGTGATCGAGGTGTGCAGCGCGTTCCCCGTGTTGAACAGGTAACCGTTGCCGTAGCCCGAACTGCTGTTGCCGAACCCGTAGGTGAAGTAGTTGCCGGACAGGGCCGGGTCGATCCACACGTCGTACGAGACGGTGATCGACGACAGGCCGGCCATGATGTTGTCCGGCACCTTGACGTAGGTGTTCGTGCCGTTGAAGGTCAGACCCTCGGTGCCGCCCCAGCTCGTGGTGCCGAGGACCGTACCGTCGCGGCCGTTGCCCGAGGAGTCGTGGGCGACCGTGCCGGAGGTCTCGTCCAGGTTGTAGTCCAGCACCAGACCGGTGGTGATGTCGGCCTGCGCGGTGGAAGCGGTCGTCAGCAGCCCGCCGCCGACGACCAGCGCGAGGGAGAGAGCAGTGACCAGACTGGTGCGTACCGGCCGTCGCCGTCGGCGCGGGGCGTCCGCCGAGACCTCCGCCCCTGGATCGTTGGTTCTCAACATGTGCTTCCTTTCATGACGGGGAGATCCATCTCGCTTTTCCGGTTACTTCTCTGGTCACTTCTCCGGCGGGTTCCGCCGGTGCGGGGTGACACTGCCGCGATCAATTCAGGCCCGAGCCGATACCGACACCGAGCGACAGATTCGGTCCCGATACGCGTGCCGTCGGCGGTGGCGGTGCCGATGAACTAGACGCCCCTCCGTTGTTGTTCCTGCAGTTCTGCAGTCCCGTGCAGACCCGGTCGTACGACAAAATATTCGGAGTGTGCAGGTCCGAGTAGTAGTTCCACTGGGCCAGCGGATCGTTCACCGGGTCGTAGGGGTGATAGTTCGCCATCGTCGTAGCGGCGGTCGTGTGGTACCCGTTCACCCAGAACTTGTCGTACTTGAACGTGAGGGTTTGCAGCATCATTCTGCCGGCGCGGTCGACCTTGACCGACATCTTGTACATGCGGACGCCGGTGATCGCCTCTCTCGGAATTTTACGGACGAAAGCCCACTCATCCTGGCTGTGGTACTGGTTGTAGAGAGCCTTGTTCCCGCGAATCTGATCGGGAACGTACACCGCGTTCTTCGCCATTTTGGGGTCGATCAAATAGACGTAGCTGTACGCGTGCACCACGTCATAGGCGCAGTCCTTCAGCATGTAGCTGCCCAGGAACGGGATGATCCCCCAGACCGCCATTTTCCCTGACGAGCAGCCCGGGGTCTTTATCGCGGAATCCAGATTGCGCATTCCCTGGCTTCGCGCGAACGTCTCCGACAGGCTCAGCGTTCCCGACGTCGAAATGTAGTTGCTGTTGTTCGTCTTGTCGCCCTGGATATGTGACACCAGGTTGTTATTGGTTCCTCGCGCGAAGAGGCCGGTCCGGAAGATCTCGTTCGGCTCGCGGGAGTCTCCGCGATACAGGAGCGAGGGGAACGCCCGCTGGTTGTTCAGGTTCTTGTTGCGCAGGTTGGAACAGTTCGTCGCCCCCTTTCCCGAATAGGTGCCCCCCGGGCAGTCGGTGCTTCCGGCGGCCTGCGCCGGCGTGACCGCCAGGAGCTGGACGAGCACCGTCGCGATGACGATCGAGAGGAACGCCCCGAAGGCGGATTTCACCTTCCTGGTTCTCGTCTTTCCACGTACGTACACTGCGGTTCGCTTGAACATGAGTCCTCCGGAGCTGAGTCGGGGCGCGGGAGAGTACCGGGGTACGCGAGGGTGAAGGGTGCCCTCACCGGTGACGGGAGCCTTGATGGCACCCGCTTGGCATGTACGCCACCTCTGCTATCCACCTCTAAGGGTCAGGGCGGGGGTCTCCCCCGGACCATGGGTATTCCTACGGGTATTTACGGGAGCCTTACGCCTGGGCGTCGCCACCAGACGATGGCCAGGCCCCGGCCGCCCTCCTCCTCCGGGAGGAGCGGCAGCCGAACTCGACGGGACGACGCGGCTGTTCACCGCGCTCGGCAAGATGCTGAAACTTCTGCGCCGTGCACGTCCGTGACTCCAAGAACCCCGGAGGTCCGCGGTTGACCCTCTCCGCCGCGTCCTGGGGTGTCTTCGTCCCGTACGCGGCGAAGTGAACGTCGGGGCGGGGCCCGGGTAGGAAACCCGGGCCCCGCCCTGATCTGATCTGAGCTCAGCCGGTCCTGATCGTCTGTCAGGTCAGGGCTGCTTGATGGTGATCTAGCTGGCGGGGAAGTCGGTCACCAGTGAGTCCGTGACCGAGGCCGGGGCGTCGGTGGTCACCAGTACCCGGTCGCTCATCCCGTCGTAGCCGACCGTCACGTTGTACGTGTCGGAGAGGTCGGGCGCGATCTTCGCGTAGGCCGCCGCGATGGCCTCCTTGATGTCGGCGGCGGTGAACATCTGGCTCTTCGCCGTGGTGACGGTGGGCCAGGTGGTCGGTGCCACCCCGTCGTGGTCGGTCCAGTCGAGCGGCGTCTGCAGGTCGTTGATGTCTCCCTCGTAGTCCTTCGGGAAGATGATCACCGGGCCGATGACCGGGTCCTCGAAGTAGGCGAGCGCGCAGTTGTGGTCGGCCAGGGCCTGTATCTGCTCCCACTTCGTGTCGGGGTTGTCGGCACGGTCCGCGACCTCGACCGGGGACAGGGCGCGGTCGTAGACGCGGAAGTCCCGCATCCGGCCCTTGAAGTACTGGTCGTTGGAGTACAGGGACTTGCCGATGAAGTTCGCGGTCGTCGTCCCGCCGCCGATCGCACCCGGGGTGATGGTGACGTTCGTGTTGCGGGCCTTCTCCACGCCGTTCTCGTACAGGATCCCGGTGGTACCGGTCTGCGTGTACGTCACGTGCTTCCACACACCGCGCGCCAGGCCGTACGTCGTGTCCGTCGGCTTGACGTCCTGCTTGGCCGTGTAGTCGGTCATCGACAGGGACGTCCGGAAGGCGGTGCCGGTGGTGAACAGATAGCCGTTGCCCATGCTGCCGCTGGTGTTGCCCAGCCCGTAGAACATGTACGGCGCGCCCTGGGTCGAGTCGATCTGCACGTCGAAGTCGACCGTGATCGAGTTCATCCCCGTCATGACGTTGTTCGGGAGCCTGACGGCGGTGTCGGTGCCGTTGAAGCCCAGCCCGTTGTCACCGCCCAGGTCGGCGGTGCCGACGACCTGGCCGTCGTTGCCGTTGCCCGAGGAGTCGTGGACGTTGGTGCCGACTGTTTCGTCCAGCTTGTAGTCCACCACCAGACCCTTGGTGACGCCGGCCTGCGCCGGAGTGCACGCGGGGGCCGACGCGGGAAGCACCGTGGACGTGTCGAGCGTGAGCTGGCCCGGGTACGCGCTGACCAGCGGGTCGGTGACCGATGACGGAGCGTTGGTCTGCACCACGATCCGGTCGCTCATCCCGTCGTAGTGGACGCCCAGGGTGTACGTCATGTCACCGTCGGGCTGTATCGCGTCATAGAGCACGGTCTGCACGTCCGCGATCTGATCGGACGTGAACAACTGGCTCTTCGCGGTGGTCGGCGAGGGCCACATCGTCGGGGTGTGCCCGGCGGAGTCCTTCCAGTCCGGCGGCGGCTCTACGTCGTTGACGTTCCCCGTGTAGTCCGACGGGAAGATGATGACCGGCCCGATCTTGGGGTCCTCGAACACCGTGAGCGCACCGTTGTACTCGGCCATGGCCTGCAGTTCCTGCCACTGCAGGTTCGCGTCGTTGTCCCGGTTCACCACCTCGCCCGATGACAGGGCCCGGTTGTAGACGCGGAAGTCCCGCATCTTGCCCTTGAAGTAGCTGTCCGCCGAGAAGAGCGAGCGGCCGATGTAGTCGGCGGTCGTCACCCCGCCGCCGATCGAGCCGGGGGTGACCGTCACCGCGGTGTTGCGCGCCACCTCCACACCGTCCAGGTACATGATGCCGGTGGTGCCCGTCTGGGTGTAGGTCACCTGCTTCCACGCGCCACGGGCCAGGGCTGTGGCCTGGCCGGTCTTCTGCTCGTGCAGGTAGTCACTCGCCGTGATCGAGGCGTGCAGCGCGTTCCCCGTGTTGAACAGGTAACCGTTGCCGTAGCCCGAACTGCTGTTGCCGAACCCGTAGGTGAAGTAGTTGCCGGACAGGGCCGGGTCGATCCACACGTCGTACGAGACGGTGATCGACGACAGGCCGGCCATGATGTTGTCCGGCACCTTGACGTAGGTGTTCGTGCCGTTGAAGGTCAGACCCTCGGTACCGCCCCAGCTCGTGGTGCCGAGGACCGTACCGTCGCGGCCGTTGCCCGAGGAGTCGTGGACGACCGTGCCGGAGGTCTCGTCCAGGTTGTAGTCCAGCACCAGACCGGTGGTGATGTCGGCCTGCGCGGTGGAGGCGGTCGTCAGCAGCCCGCCGCCGACGACCAGTGCGAGGGAGAGAGCGGTGACAAGACCCTTGCGCATCGGCCGTCGTCGCCGGCGCGGGGCGTCCGCCGGGACCTCCGCCCCTGGATCGTTGGTTCTCAACATGTGCTGCCTTTCATGACGGGGAGATTCGTCTCGCTTTTCCGGTTACTTCTCTGGTGGGTTCCGCCGGTGCGGGGTGACGCTTTCGCGATCAATCTCAGGCTGGTGCCCCGATAAACAACTTGCGACGCGTCGATGACGACACCGTATTCGTTACCGTTATTTCGCTCGCATCTACGATTCCCCTGCACGCCAACAGCGACGGACAAGTCGGGCTGAACTCCCTCGTGGGAACATTCGGAGTGTGCAGGTCCGAATAGTAGTTCCATTGGGCAACCGCATCGTTCACCGGATCGTAGGGGTGATAATTCGACATCGTCACCACGTCCAGGTGCATCTTGCTCGCGTAGAACTTGTCGTACTTGAACGTGAGGGTTCGCAGGTCCAGCGTGCCTTGACGTGTGACCCTGGCCGTCATCTTGTACATGCGGACGCCCACGATCGCATCGGGGGAAATTCGGCGGACGTAAGCCCACTCGTCCTGGCTCTTGTACTGGTTGTAGAGAGCCTTGTTCCCTCGGATCTGATCGGGCACGTAGTCCGCGTTCTTCGCGAAATGAGTGTCGATCACATAGACGAAGGTGTACGCCGACACCTTGTCGTCAACGCATTCACTCAGCAGGTACGGGCCCACGAGCGGTATGGCCGCGTACCACTTCATTCTCCCCGTCGAGCAGCCCGGTTTCCTTATCGCGGTATCCAGATTGCGCATTCCCTGGCTCTTCGCGAACGTCTCCGACAGGCTCAGCGAGCCCGACGTCGAAATATAGTTGCTGTTGTACGCCTTGTCGCCCTGGATATGTTGCACCAGGTCGTCATTTCGCCCCCGCGAGTAGAAGCCGTTCCGCAAGATGTCGTACGGCTCGCGGGAGTCTCCGCGATACACGAACTGGGGAAAAGCCCTCTGGTTCTTCGTGTTCTTGTTGCGCAGGTTGGAACAGCTCGATGAGCCCTTACCTGAATAGGAGCCTCCCGGGCAGTCAGTGACCCCGGCGGCCTGCGCCGGCGTGATCATCAGGATCTGGGCGAACACCGTCGCGAAGATAATCGCGAAGAGCGCCCCGAAGGCGGTTTTCCCTCTCCTTGTTCTCGTCTTTCCACGTACGTACACTGCGGTTCGCTTGAACATGTGTCCTCCGGGCTGAGTCGGGGCGCGGGAGAGTACCGGGGGTACGCGAGGGTGAAGGGTGCCCTCACCGGTGACGGGAGCCTTGATGGCACCCGCTTGGCATGTACGCCACCTCTGCTATCCACCTCTAAGGGTCAGCGCGGGGGTCACCCCCGGACCATGGGTATTCCTACGGGGTTTTATGCGGGCTTTACGCCTGAACGTCGCCACGGGAGGCTGCCGCTTCACACCCCGAAGCCGGCGGCGGACCGGGTACTACCCCTGCTCGAGCGGTAGTTCGGCCCAGACGGTCTTGCCGACCGGCCGCTCCGTGACGCCCCATGTGCGGGACAGGACCCAGACGAGGACCAGGCCCCGGCCGCCCTCCTCCTCCGGGTTCGTGACGATCCGCAGTTGCCGGTCCCCGCGCGTGTCACTCACCTCGATACGCAGCGTGCCCTCCGGGAGGAGCAGCAGCCGCAGCTCGAAGTCCCGGCCGGGCACGCGTCCGTGGGTGACGGCGTTCGCGGCCAGCTCCGCGACGACGTGCCGCGCGGTGTAGTTGGCCTCGCCGTCGTGCGGGTATCCCCAGTCCGTGAGCTGCTGCGCGGTGAAGCGGCGGGCCAGCCGGGCACCGCGCGGGGTGGAACTGAAGCGCAGGGTCAGTTCACCGAGGGGGGTGGAGATCTGGGTGGAGATTTCGGAGTTCACCTGACTCAGCGTGGCCGGTTGTATCTACCCTGACCAGGGACGACTTGACGACTCTGCGTAGCCGTACGGCTGCGGCGGGGCGGCTGTACGGGTCGTCGACCGTGACCACAAGGGCGTGAAGGCGGTGGAGTCACATGACGACGGAAGAACGCGAGCGGAAGCCGGAGACGCCGGCGGAAGCCGACGGTACGACAGGGCTGTTCACGGCACTGGGCAAGATGCTGAAGCGGCTGCGGGAGCGGAAGGGGCTCACCCAGAAGGAGTTCGGGGTGCTCATCAGGTACGGGCCTGACGCCGTCTCCGCGATGGAGCGGGGCGTACGGATCATCCGGCCCGAGGTGCTGGAGCAGGCGGACGGGCTGCTCGACGCGGACGGGTTGCTCACCGACGCGATCCCCGAGGTCCGCAAGGCGATGGCTCGGGTGAGGACGCGGCACCCCGAGTGGTACCGGAGTTACGCGGCGCTGGAGGCGGAGGCCGTTGAGCTGCACTTCTACGCCAACCAGGGTGTGCCGGGCCTGTTGCAGACCAAGGACTATGCGTGGGCCATGTTCTCCCGCCGACGGCCGCTGCTCGACGAGGAGACCATCGAGAAGCGGGTGGCCGACCGGCTCGCACGCCAACAGGTCCTGGATCGTTGGCCTTCCCCAACCGTCAGTTACGTACTCGAAGAGGTCGTACTCGACCGGCCCATCGGCGGCCGGGCCGTGCGCGAGGAGCAGTTGAAGCAGTTGCTGCGCATCGGCGACCTGAGGAACGTGGAAATCCAGGTGATGCCGACCAGGATCGAGAACCACCCCAACATGGGCGGCGCGTTCAACCTCCTAACTCCCAAGAAGCACCCGCAGGTTGCGTACACGGAAGTCCAGGGCTACCCGCGATTGATCACCGACCTCCAAGAGGTGCGAACGATCGCCGACCGCTATGGGATCATGCGGGCGGTGGCTCTCTCGCCTGAGGATTCCCGGGCGGTGATCGAGATGAAGCTGGAGGAGCAATGAGCTACGAGGAACTCATCTGGTTCAAGTCCAGCTACAGCGACGGCGAAGGCGGCGAGTGTCTGGAAGCCGCCTACACCTGGCGTAAGTCGACGTACAGCAGCGGTGAGGGTGGCGAGTGCCTCGAAGTCTCCACCTGCCCCCACACCGTCCACGTCCGTGACTCCAAGAACCCCGGAGGTCCGCGGTTGGCGCTCTCCGCCGTGTCCTGGGGTGTCTTCGTCACGTACGCCGCGATGTGAACGTCAGGGCGGGGCCCGGGTGGTGACCCGGGCCCCGCTCTGAACTCAGTCGGTCCTGATGTCTGTCAGGTCACGCCTGCTGGATGGTGATCATGTTGGGGTGTGCTGCGAGCAGCGGGTCCGTGACGGAGGCCGGGGCGTTGGTGGTGACCACGATCCGGTCGCTCATCCCGTCGTAGCCGATGAGCACGCTGTAGGTTCCGTCGGCGTAGGGCGCGACCGCCGCGTTGATGTCGTCAGTGACCTCCTTGATCTGGGCGGCGGTGAAGGTGTCGCTCTTCGCGGTGGTGACGGTGGGCCAGGTCGTCGGGGCGACCTCGGCGTGGTCGGTCCAGCCGTCCGGCGTCGCCAGGTTGTTGATGTCTCCCGCGTAGTCCGACGGGAAGATGATCACCGGACCGATGACCGGGTCCTCGAAGTAGGCGAGTGCGCAGTTGTTGTCGGCCAGGGCCTGCACCTGCTCCCACTTCGTGTCGGGGTTGTCGGCGCGGTCCAGGACCTCGACCGGGGTCAGGGCGCGGTCGTAGATGCGGAAGTCGCGCATCCGGCCCTTGAAGTACTGGTCGTTGGAGTACAGGGACTTGCCGATGAAGTTCGCGGTCGTCGTCCCGCCGCCGATCGCACCGGGGGTGATGGTGACGTTCGTGTTGCGGGCCTTCTCCACGCCGTTCTCGTACATGATGCCGGTGTGGCCGGTCTGCGTGTACGTCACGTGCTTCCACACGCCGCGTGCCAGGCCGTACGTCGTGTCCGTCGGCTTGACGTCCTGCTTGGCCGTGTAGTCGGTCATCGACAGCGAGGTCCGGAAAGCGGTACCCGTGGTGAACAGGTAGCCGTTGCCGTTGCTGCCGCTGGTGTTGCCCAGCCCGTAGAACATGTACGGCGTGCCCTGGGTGGCGTCGACCTTCACGTCGAAGTCGACCGTGATGGAGTTCAGCCCTGCCATGACGTTGTTCGGCAGCTTGACGGCGGTGTCGGTGCCGTTGAAGCCCACTCCTTCGTCACCGCCCAGGTCGGCGGTACCGAGGACCGTGCCGTCGCGGCCGTTGCCCGAGTAGTCGTGGGCGGCCGTGCCGTCCGTCTCGTCCAGCTTGTAGTCCACCACCAGACCGGTGGTGACACCGGCCTGCGCGTTGCACACGGGTGTCGACGTGGGAAGGGCGTCGGTCCTGTCGATCACGATCTGGTTGGGGTGCGCGCTGACCAGGGGGTCGGTGACCGAGGCCGGGGCGTTGGTGGTCACCACGATCCGGTCGCTCATCCCGACGTACTTGGCCTTCGCCTCGTACGGCGCGTCGTCGTCCGTCGGGTCGTCGGGCGTCGCGTCGGGCGGGTTTATCGTGGCGTAGGCCGTGGCCTGCAGTGTGCCGATCTGGTCGAACGTGAACTGGCTCTTCGCACCGGTGGGAGCGGGCCACAGGGTCGGGGTGTTCCCGTTGGAGTCCTTCCAGTCCGGCGGCCGCTCCGCGTCGTCGACGTCCCGGGCGTAGTCCGACGGGAAGATGAGGACGGGCCCGATCTGGGGGTCCTCGAACGCATCGAGCGCACCGTTGTAGGTGCCCATGGCCTGCAGCTCCTCAGCCTGCAGGTTCGCGTCGTTGGCCCGGCTCTCCACCTCGCCCGAGGACAGGGCGTGGTCGTAGATGCGGAAGTCCCGCATACGGCCCTTGAAGTACTTGTCGTTGGAGTACAGGGACTTGCCGATAAAGTTCGCGGTCGTCGTCCCGCCGCCGATCGCACCCGGGGTGATGGTGACGTTCGTGTTGCGGGCCTTCTCCACGCCGTTCTCGTACATGATGCCGGTGGTGCCGGTCTGCGTGTACGTCACGTGCTCCCACGTACCTCGCGGCAGCCCGTAGGTCGTGTCCGTCGGCAGGATGTCCTTCTTGGCCGTGTAGTCGGTCAGCGACAGCGACGTCCGGAAGGCGTTTCCGGTGGTGAACAGGTAGCCGTTGCCGTTGCTGCCGCTGGTGTTGCCCAGCCCGTAGAACATGTACGGCGTGGTCTGCGTGGAGTCGACCCACACGTTGAAGTCGACCGAGATCGAGTCCAGCCCCTGCATGATGTTGTTCGGCAGCTTGACGCTGGTGTCGGTGCCGTTGAAGCCCAGCCCGTTGTCGCCGCCCAGGTTCGCGGTGCCGAGGACCGTACCGTCGTGGCCGTGGCCCGAGGAGTCGTGGGCGACCGTGCCGGAGGTTTCGTCCAGCTTGTAGTTCAGCACCAGACCGGTGGTGATGTCGGCCTGCGCGTTGGAGGCGATCATCACCAGCCCGCCGCCGGTGACCAGCGCGACAGAGAGGGCCGTGACGAGACCGGTGCGCATGGGCCGTCGTCGCCGGCGCGGGGCTTCCGCCCCCGCCTCTACCGCTGAATCGTTGTTAGTCAACATGTGCTTGCCTTTCGTGACGGGGAGAGCCCTCTCGCTGTTCTGGTCACTCCTCACCGGCGACGGGAACCTTGACAGCACCCGCTTGGCATGTACGCCACCTCTGCGTCCACCCCGTAAGAATCGAGGCGGGGGTCACCCCCGGACCATGGGTATTAATACGGGGCTTTACACGGGCTTTATAACTTGGGCATTTGGTGAAGGTCGGTGGATCGAGACCGATACCACCCGCCCCCGCACCTCGTTCGAAGACGAACGGGCCGAGGCGCAGGCTGCCCAACTCCCTCACGGTCAGGCTGGTGAAAGGCGGACCAGGTGACCGTCGTGGGGGTCATGTCGACACGGGCCGTCAGGGCCCGGCACTGCCAGATGCCACAGGGGGCAGCCAGGAAGCGAGTTTCGGGCGGCCGGGTGCGGAAAGGGGTTCCCGGACCGGCCCTCGCCCGCGAACCCCTCACCCCGCCTACTGCTCTGCTACCGCTACCGCTCCTGCCCGTACAGCCCCTCCACCTGCTCCGCGAAGTCCCGCATGATCGTCTCGCGGCGGAGTTTCATCGACGGGGTGAGGTGGCCGGCCGACTCCGAGAAGTCCCTCGGCAGGATGGTGAAGCGGCGGATGGACTCCGGGCGGGACACCAGCTTGTTGGCGTCGTCGATCGCGCGCTGGAGTACGGCGTTCAGGTCCTCGTCGTCGATCAGCAGCTCCGCCGGGACCGGGTGCTTGCCGTGTATCTGACGCCAGTGGGTGAGACCGTCGAGGTCGAGGGTGAGGAGGGCGGAGACGTAGGGGCGGCCGTCGCCCAGGACCATGGCCTGGGAGATCAGGGGGTGCGAGCGCAGCCAGTTCTCCAGGGGCGCGGGGGCGACGCTCTTGCCGCCCGCCGTGATGATCATCTCCTTCTTGCGGCCGGTGATCGTCAGATAGCCCTCGTCGTCCAGCTCGCCGAGGTCGCCGGTGGAGAGCCAGCCGTCGGGCGCTGCGGGGACCACTCCCCCGGCCGCCGGGTCCCAGTAGCCGCGCAGGACGTGGTCGCCCGCGACGAGGATCTCGCCGTCCGCCGCGATGCGGATCTTCGTGCCGGGCATCGGCCAGCCCACCGTCCCCAGGCGGGGTTTGAGCGGCGGGGTCAGCGTCGTCGCGGCCGTCGTCTCCGTCAGGCCGTAGCCCTCGTAGATCTCGATGCCCGCGCCCAGGTAGAACGAGGAGAGGCGGCGGCCGAGCGGGGAGCCGCCGCAGATGGCGTACCGGACGCGGCCGCCCATGGCGTTGCGGATGCGGCGGTAGACGAGCGGGTCGTAGAGGGCGCGGCCCGCGCGGAGGGTGGCCCCCGGGCCGGATCCGGTGCCGGTCTTCTGCGCCTCGACCGCCTCGCCGTAGCGGCGGGCCACCCCGACCGCGCGGTCGAAGGTGGACAGCCGGCCGCCCGTCTCCGCCTTCGCGCGGGCCGTGTTGAAGACCTTCTCCAGCATGTACGGGATGGCCAGGAGACAGGTGGGTCTGAAGGCGGCCAGGTCCGGGAGGAGGTCGTCGGACCTGAGGCTGGGGGCGTGGCCGAGGCGGACGCGGGCGCGGACGCAGGCGATGGCGACCATCCGGCCGAAGACGTGGGACATGGGGAGGAAGAGGAGGACGGAGAGGTCCTCGCCCTTCGGTTTCTCGCCCTTCGGTTTGAAGACCGGGGAGAGGAGTTCGATCGCGTTGTCGACCTCGGCGAAGAAGTTGCCGTGGGTGAGCGCGCAGCCCTTGGGGCGGCCGGTGGTGCCGGAGGTGTAGATGAGGGTGGCGAGGGTGTCGGGGACGAGCATCCCCCGGCGGATCTCCACCTCGGCGTCCGGGACGTGCGCGCCCGCCTCGATCAGCCGGTCCACATGCCCCTTGTCCATGACCCACAGGTGACGGAGGTCGGGCAGCCGGTCGAGCTCGGGGCCGAGCGCCGCCGCCTGGCCACCGGTCTCGGTGACCAGGGCGACCGCGCCGGAGTCGTGCAGGATCCAGCGGGTCTGGAAGACGGAGGAGGTCGGGTAGACGGGGACGGTGACCAGGCCCGCCGCCCAGGCCGCGAAGTCGAGCAGCGTCCACTCGTACGTCGTGCGGGCCATGATGGCAAGCCGGTCGCCGGGGACGAGGCCCTCCGCTATCAGGCCCTTGGCGACCGCGTGGACCTGGGCCGCGAAGCGCTCCGCCGTGATGTCGGTCCAGACGGCGTCGCCGTCGCCGTCCTTCTCCTTACGGCTGAGGACCACCGCCTCGGGGGCGGCGGCGGCGTTGTCGTAGGGCAGGTCGGCGAGCGACCCGTACGTCACCGGGCGCGCCAGTGCCGGCACGGACGCCTCCCGTACCACGCCGTCCAGCCGTCGCGTCTCCGGTTCCACGAGGGCGGGGGGAGCGTCGTCGTCGTGGTAGTCGGCGGACGCGTAGGCCGCACCGGCGGCTGAGTACGGGGTGGACACGGGCGGCTCCCTGAGCGTGCAGCGACAAACTGCTTGCTGCATGACGTACGTACTGAGCGCACTGCGGCGTTCAACCGGCGTTCAACCGGGATGCCCCCTAAGGAGGGGGTTACCGGGTTACCGCCGGTTAAGTACGGGATCGTACGGCCCTCACGTGGGGGGCTTGTGCGTGTTCCGGGATGTTCTCGGGTCAGGGGTGTGCAGTCTCGGGGGTTATGTGAGGAATCTTCAGGTTCACTCCGGGGCCGGGCTCGGGCTCTGGCTTCCGGTTCGTTGCGGGATCGGGCTCGGGCTCGTTGCGCGATCGGGATCGGGATCGTTCCAGGATCGGGCTCGGGATCGTTCCAGGATCGGGCTCGCGCTTCAGGCTCGTTCCAGGATCGCGGTCACGCCCTGGCCGCCCGCCGCGCAGATGGAGATCAACCCCCGTGCGGGGCCGTCCTGTTCGGCGAGCAGCTTGGCCAGCGTCGCGACGATACGGGCGCCGGTCGCCGCGAAGGGGTGGCCGGTCGCGAGGGAGGAGCCGGCGGTGTTCAGCCGGTCGCGGTCGATCGGCGCGAGGCCCTGCTTCTCCCAGGCCTCCAGCGTCGCCAACACCTGCGAGGCGAAGGCCTCGTGGACCTCGAAGAGGTCGAAGTCGTCGATGCCCAGACCGGTCCGCTCCAGCATGCGGGGGACGGCGTGGGCGGGGGCCATGAGCAACCCGTCCCGCCCGTCGGCCACATCGCCGCGCACGAAGTCCACGGCCGCCGTCTCGTACGCGGTCAGGTAGGCGAGCGGCTCCAGGCCCCGCGCCTCGGCCCACTCCTCGGAGGCGAGGAGCACGACGGCCGCGCCGTCCGTCAGCGGGGTCGAATTGCCCGCCGTCATGGTCGGGTTGGGGCCGTCGGTGTCGAACACTGGCTTCAGTCGGGCCAGTTGCTCGGCCGTCGAGTCCGGGCGCAGGTTCTGGTCGCGGGCCAGGCCGCGGAACGGGACGACCAGGTCGCCGAAGAAGCCCCGCTCGTACGCCGCCGCGAGCCGCTGGTGGCTGGTGGCCGCCAGTTCGTCCTGGGCCTCGCGGTCGACGCCCCAGGCGCGGGCGGTGACCGCCGCGTGCTCGCCCATGGACAGGCCGGTGCGCGGTTCGGCGTTGCGCGGGATCTCGGGGATCAGGTGGGCGGGGCGGATCTGCGTGAGCGCCTTGAGGCGGGCGCCGGTCGACTTCGCCCGGCGGGCCTCCAACAGGATGCGGCGCAGGCGGTCGTTGACACCGAGGGGCGCGTCGCTGGCGGTGTCGGCGCCGCCCGCGATCGCGGACTCGGTCTGGCCGAGGGCGATCTTGTTGGCGGCGGCGATCACGGCCTGGAGACCGGTGCCGCAGGCCTGCTGGATGTCGTAGGCGGGGGTGCGGGCGTCCAGCTTCGAGCCGAGGACGGTCTCGCGGGCCAGGTTGAAGTCACGGCTGTGCTTGAGGACGGCGCCGGCGACCAACTCGCCCACCACGCCCGGCACATCGAGCGCGTAGCGGTTCGCAAGGCCGTTCACGGCCGCCGTCAGCATCTCCTGGTTGGAGGCGGTGGCGTAGGGGCCGTCGGAGCGGGCGAAGGGGATGCGGGTGCCGCCGACGATCGCGACGCGGCGGACGCGCGGGAGTTCCGGCCGGGGTCGCGGCGCGCCGCTCCCGGCGACCTTCAGGTGGCTCACCCGCTGGCTCGTCCGTGCTGGCTCCGAGGTACTCATCTCGACCTGCTCCTCACCCTTGACCTAGACTTACCCACGGTAACCTTACTTCGGAGTAAGGACCCCTTATGGGACCCCTTACGGGATTCCGTACGGGATCCCGTACGCCGTGTGCGCCGAGCCCGTGGGAGATCATCATGGCCGACCGCTGTCTGAGCTTCACCGCCACCGCACCCGGCCGCCTCCTCACCCGACGGCCGGCGTAGTGGCCGTGGCCAAGGTTCTCTCCGGCGCCCCGTCCCTCGGCCCGCTGTTCGCCCTCGGCGCCCTGCGCTCACCGTTCAAGCGGCCCCGGCCGGGCGTCGCCTTCGCCGGGGGGCGGCTCGTCCTGCCCGGGCTGCGCGTCGACCTGGCCCGCCTCGCCGCCTACGAGCGGGTGTGCGGCTTCCCGACCGGCGAGGACGCCCTGCCGCTCACCTATCCGCACGTCCTGGGCTTCCCGCTGGCCATGAGCATCATGAGCGGCCGGGACTTCCCCCTCCCGCTGCTCGGCCTCGTCCACACCTCGATCGAGCTCACCCGCCACACCGCCCTCACGGCCACGGGGACGTACGAACTCACCGTGTACGTCGCGAAGTTGGTGCCGCACCGGAGGGGGACGGAGGCGATCGTCGTCACCGAGTTGCGGGACGGCGGCGGTGAGTTGAGGGGCAGCGGCGAGTTGCGGGACGGCGGCGGCGAGTTGAGGGAAGGGGGCCGCGAGTTGCGGCACGGCGGCGGCGGCGAGGTCGTGTGGGAGTCGACGAGCACGTATCTGGCCCGGCACCGCACGGAGGCCCCGCCCGCGCCCGCGCCCGCGCCGAGGGAACCGGGACCCGGCCCGCTCCCCGTACTCCCCGTACTTCCCGTACTCCCCGCGCTCGACGAGTGGCGGCTCGCCGCCGACGTCGGCCGCCGCTACGCCGCCGCCTCCGGCGACCGCAACCCCATCCACCTGCACCCCCTCACCGCCCGCCTCTTCGGCTTCCCCCGCGCCATCGCCCACGGCATGTGGACCGTCGCCCGCTGCCTCGCCGCCCACGGCACCCCCCAGGCGGTCCGGGTCCGCGCCGACTTCCGGACACCCGTCCTGCTGCCGGGCACGGTGACCTACGCATCGGACGGCGCACGCTTCGAACTCCGCGAACCGGGAGAGACGGGAGGTTCAGGAGAGCCGGGACGGGTGCATGTCACCGGGCGGGTGGATCCGCTCCTCTCGTGACCCTTCACGCACGCGCCCTCGGGCGGGCTACCCCTCCGGTGGGGACCAGGGGTGGCCGTTCATGAGGTTGGCCAGGCCCGACCAGGCGAAGTTCATCAGGGTTGCCGCTGCTTGGCGGGCTGTGACGGTGTCGGTGGTGTTGGACCAGGCGGCCAGGGACTCGGCCGCGCCGACCAGGGCCTCGGCGAGGCCGGCGACCTCGCGTTCGGGGAGGTCGGGGTCGCGGTGGGCCTCGCGGGCGGCGACCAGGATCAGGTGGGTGACGAACGCGACGATCTCCTCGCGCATCGCCGCCACCTCGGCGGCGAACGGCTCGCCGTGCGTGCGGGCCTGGAGGTGCAGGACGGACCAGGCGTGCGGGTGCCGCGCGGTGTGGGCGAAGAACGCCCGCAGTCCGTCCCAGAGTTGGCGGTCGGCGGGGAGGTCGGTGCGGACGCCGGTGCGGACCGCCTCGACGAGCGCCTTCGCCTCGCGCCGGATGCAGGCCGTGAAGAGGTCTTCCTTGGAGTTCAGGTACAGGTAGACCAACGGCTTGGACACGCCCGCGAGTTCGGCGATCTCGTCCATCGACGCGGCCATGTACCCGCGGCGGCCGAAGGTCTCCACGGCGGCGTCCAGCATCTGCTGCTCACGGACCGCACGCGGCATCCGCTTGGTCTTCACGGCACCCATGGAGCAAGACTAGTTCGCCCCCCGGCCGCAGGCGGTTCCCGGGAAGGTCCCAGGAAGTTTCCGGGAAGGTCCTGCGGTAGGTCAGGAAGCCTGGGCGGAGTCGATCGCCTCGTCCTCCTGGGACCGGTTGGCCTCCAGGTTGGCCTTCATACGGTCCACGCGCTCCACGACCGTGACCGAGGCGCGGTCGCGCTCCTTGCGCAGCACCACGAAGCTGATCGGCGCGGAGATCACCAGCGAGAGCAGGACGATCCACATGATGTTGGAGTCGCCGAGGCCGCGCGGCATGACGCCCGAGTAGACGAGGCCCCAGACGACCACGAGGCAGCCGGCGAAGACACCGAGGCGCATCAGTGTGTAGCGGAACATCTCAATCCACTCTTCCGTAACGAACGGTCCCAACCGAACAATGCCAACCGAACACTGCCATCCAGTGAAGCACGCGACCCCGTCGGTCTTCCGGCGGGGGGCGCGGCTCACATCAGCGGCAGCAGCATGAATATGTCGTCCCGGTCGTCCCCGGGGGCGACGCGGATCGCGCCGGGCACCCGGCCGACCTCCTTGTAGCCGCAGGAGCCGTAGAAGCGTTCCAGGCCGTGTCCGCCGCGGCAGGTGAGCCGGATCGCCTCGATGCCGTCGAGGCCGCGGGCGGCGTCCTCGGCGGCGGCGAGCAGGTCCCGGCCGTACCCCCGGCCGTGGTGGCGGGGGTGCACCATCACCGTGTACAGCCACAGCCAGTGCCGCATCAGCCGGTGCGTGTTGAAGGAGAGGAACGCGGTCGCGGCGACCGTGCCCGACGCGTCCCGGCCGACCAGCAGCCGGGTGCGTCCCTCCGCCATCGCGACGAAGTGCTTGACCAGCTCGGGCCGTACGTCGTCCGCCGTCACCGGCGCGACGAAGCCGACCGGGCCGCCCGCGTTCGACACGTCCGCCCACAGGGAGAGGACGTCCTCCCTGAGGGCGGGGGTCACCTCGGGGTCAAGGGTGAAAGCCAGTGTCATCGTGCCGTCGTCACACTCGCATCGCCTGCGGCGACTCGCGACGCGCCAGGTCGGGACCGTCGTACTCGCGGATGATCTCGTACCGCGTGTTGCGTTCCACCGGGCGGAAGCCGGCGTCGCGGATGAGGTCGAGCAGGTCCTCGCGGGTCAGCTTGTTCGGGGTGCCGTAGTTGTCGGCGTCGTGCGTGATCTTGTACTCGACGACCGAGCCGTCCATGTCGTCCGCGCCGTGCTGGAGGGCCAGTTGGGCGGTCTGGACGCCGTGCATGACCCAGAAGACCTTGACATGCGGGACGTTGTCGAAGAGGAGACGCGAGACCGCGAAGGTCTTCAGGGCCTCCGCGCCCGTCGCCATCTGGGTACGGGCCTGGAGGCGGTTGCGGACCTTGCCGTCCTTCATGTCCACGAAGTCGTGCTGGTAGCGCAGCGGGATGAAGACCTGGAAGCCGTTCGTCTCGTCCTGGAGCTCACGGAGCCTGAGGACGTGGTCGACGCGGTGCTTCGGCTCCTCGATGTGGCCGTACAGCATGGTGCACGGGGTCTTGAGACCCTTCTCGTGCGCCAGCCGGTGGATGCGCGACCAGTCCTCCCAGTGGGTGCGGTGGTCCACGATGTGCTCGCGGACCTCCCAGTCGAAGATCTCCGCGCCGCCGCCGGTCAGCGACTCCAGGCCCGCGTCGATCAGCTCGTCCAGGATCTCGGACGCCGACAGGCCGCTGATCGTCTCGAAGTGGTGGATCTCCGTCGCCGTGAACGCCTTGAGCGAGACGTCCGGCAGGGCCGCCTTCAGCTCGCGCAGCGAGCGCGGGTAGTAGCGCCAGGGGAGGTTGGGGTGGAGCCCGTTGACGATGTGCAGTTCGGTGAGGTTCTCGCCCTCCATCGACTTGGCGAGCTTCACCGCCTCCTCGATGCGCATCGTGTACGCGTCCTTCTCGCCCGGCTTGCGCTGGAAGGAGCAGTAGGCGCAGGACGCCGTGCACACGTTGGTCATGTTGAGGTGCCGGTTGACGTTGAAGTGAACGACGTCGCCGTTCTTGCGCGTCCGCACCTCGTGCGCGAGTCCGCCGAGCCAGGCCAGGTCGTCCGACTCGTACAGCGCGACGCCGTCCTCACGGGTCAGCCGCTCACCGGCCCTGACCTTCTCCTCCAGCTCGCGCTTGAGCCCGACATCCATGCCCCACACCTCTCCTAGACAGACCTGCTAAACCGTACGCCGTCGGGCTCAGACTTCTTCCGGCAGCTCTCCGACCCGGTTCTCCCACTTCGTGGAGAGCACGATGGTCGTACGGGTCCGGGATACGCCCTTCGTTCCCGACAGCCGCCGGATGATCTTCTCCAGGCCGTCGACGTCGTTCGCCCGCGCCTTGAGCATGAACGAGTCGTCGCCGGCGATGAACCAGCAGTCCTCGATCTCGCCGAGCTCCTTCATCCGGTTCGCCACGTCCTCGTGGTCGGCGGCGTCGGAGAGGGAGATGCCGATGAGGGCGGTGACGCCGAGACCGAGTTGGGCGGCGTTCACCGAGGCGCGGTAGCCGGTGATGATGCCGGCCGCCTCCAGCCGGTTGATGCGGTCGGTGACGCTGGGTCCCGACAGTCCGACGAGGCGTCCCAGCTCGGCGTAGGAGGCCCGGCCGTTCTCCCGCAGAGCCTGGATGAGCTGCCTGTCCACCGCGTCCATGTGCGATCGAAGCCTTCCGCTGAAAAGTCTGAAGTGGTCTGGAGAAGGTCTGGTCTGAGGAGGTCTGGTCTGAGGAGGTGTGGACAACTCAGGCCGGGCGGGGGCCGCCGCCCAACTCGCCCTCCCACCGGCGATAGAGCCCGTGCGTCACGCCCGCCGCGTCGAGGACCCGGCCCGCGACGAAGTCGACCAGGTCCTGGATGTGGGTGGCCCCCGCGTAGAAGGCCGGCGAGGCGGGCACGACGCTCGCGCCCGCGTCGTCCAGGGCGACGAGATGCCGCAGGGTCTGCCCGTTCAACGGGGTCTCCCGTACGGCGACGACGAGCGTCCGGCGCTCCTTGAGCGTCACGCTCGCCGCCCGCTGGAGCAGGTCCTTGGACAGGCCGAGGGCGACTCCGGCGACACAGGCGGTGGAGGCGGGCACGATGAGCATGCCCTTCGTGCGGTACGACCCCGAGGACGGCCCGGCAGCCAGATCACCGGCGCTCCAGTACCGCACCCGGTCACCGCCCCCGCCCGTGTCGAGGACCCGGCCCGTGTCAAGGACCCCGCCCGTGTCAAGGACCCGGCCCGTTTCGAGGTCCCTGCCCGTTTCTGGGTCCAGGCCCGTTTCGAGGTCCACGTCGAAGGTGTCCGGCTTGCCGTCCGCTCCGCGTGCGAGCCATTCCCGCAGGTCGTCCCGCCAGTGGGCGTCCCGGAAGGAGATCCCGGTCTCGTCGAGCAGCGTGAGGCGCGAGGCCCGGCTGACCACCAGGTCGACGCTCTCGCCCGCGGCGAGCAGCGCACGCAGCACGGCGGCGGCATAGGGCGTACCGGACGCCCCGGACACCCCCACGATCCAAGGCACGCGCTGCGTTTCTCCTGCGTTCACACCTTGAGCGTACCCGTGGGTCAGCGCACACTCAGGACCGGCCGGGCCTGGAGCCCGCACACTCCCTTTGCTCCCTCCGCGCACCTGTTCACCCGTACGGAGTACGCGAACTACACCGAGAGCCCCCGCACCAGCAGGTCGATCAGCGCGCACACGAAGAGACTGATGCCGATGAAACCGTTCGTCGAGAAGAACGCCCTGTTCAGACGGGTCAGATCGTGGGGTCGGACGATGGTGTGCTCGTAGACGAACGCGCCCGCGACGATCAGCAGGCCGAGCCAGAAGAACGCGCCGGCGTCGGTGGCCAGGGCGTACCAGACGAACAGGGCCGTCGTCACGGCGTGGCAGGCGCGGGCGCTCCAGACCGCCGCCGGGATGCCGAAGCGGGCCGGGACCGACAGGACGCCGATCTCTCGGTCGGTCTCGACGTCCTGGCAGGCGTAGATCAGGTCGAAGCCGCCGATCCAGATCCCGACGGCGAGCCCGAGGATCACCGCGTCCCAGGACCACTCGCCGGTGATCGCCAGCCAGCCTCCGATCGGGCCCATCGCCTGGGCCAGACCCAGGATGGCCTGCGGGAAGTTCGTGAACCGCTTGCCGTAGGGGTAGACGACCATCGGGACGACCGCGACGGGGGCGAGGGCGAGGCAGAGGGGGTTCAGGAGGGCCGCCGAGCCGAGGAAGACCGCGACCGCGATCAGCGCGCCCGTCCAGGCGTGCTTCACCGACACCGCGCCCGTCACCAGTTCGCGGTGGGCCGTGCGCGGGTTACGGGCGTCGATCTCGCGGTCGATGATCCGGTTCACCGCCATCGCGAAGGTGCGCAGACCCACCATGCAGACGGTGACCAGCAGCAGCCTCGCCCAGTGGATGGTGCCGTCCGTCCGGAACATCGCCGTCAGCGCGGCGATGTAGGCGAAGGGCAGCGCGAAGACCGAGTGTTCGATCATCACCAGGCGCAAAAACGCCTTCGTGCGGCCCGGCTGGGGAAGTGCGGCCGACGCGGAGGCGCTCACAGTCCGTACTCCTTCCAGCGGCTGTCGACCTTCGCCGCCGTGTCCGGGTCGGAGACGACCATCTCCGGCCAGCCCCCGTCCCGCGTGTAGCCCTCCTCGGGCCACTTCCGGGTCGCGTCGATGCCTGCCTTGCCGCCCCAGAACTGCTGGTAGGAGGCGTGGTCGAGGTGGTCGACCGGGCCTTCGACGAGGGACAGGTCGCGGGCGTAGTCCGTGTTGCCGAGTGCCCGCCACGCGACTTCGTGCAGGTCGTGGACGTCGCAGTCGGCGTCGACGACCACGATCAGCTTGGTCAGGGACATCATGTGCGCGCCCCAGACCGCGTGCATGACCTTCTGCGCGTGCTTGGGGTACTTCTTGTCGATCGAGACGATCGCGCAGTTGTGGAAGCCGCCGGCCTCGGGGAGGTGGTAGTCCACGATGTCCGGGACGATGATCTTCAACAACGGCAGGAAGAAGCGCTCCGTGGCGCGGCCCAGCGGGCCGTCCTCCGTCGGCGGGCGGCCGACCACGATCGACTGGAGCAGCGGCCGCTTCCGCATCGTCACGCAGTCGATCTTCAGCGCGGGGAACGGTTCCTGCGGGGTGTAGAAGCCGGTGTGGTCGCCGAAGGGGCCTTCCGGGAGCATCTCGCCGGGCTCCAGCCAGCCCTCGATGACGACCTCCGCCTGCGCCGGCACCTGCAACGGCACCGTCTTGCAGTCGACCATCTCGATCCGCTTGCCCGCGAGGAACCCGGCGAACAGGTACTCGTCGATGTCGCCGGGGAGCGGGGCGGTGGAGGCGTAGGTGACGGCGGGCGGGCAGCCGAAGGCGATCGCGACCGGCAGCCGCTCGCCCTTCCTGGCCGCGACCTGGTAGTGGTTGCGGCTGTCCTTGTGGATCTGCCAGTGCATGCCGATCGTGCGCTTGTCGTGGCGCTGGAGGCGGTACAGGCCGAGGTTGCGGATCCCGGACTCCGGGTCCTTGGTGTGGGTCAGGCCCAGGTTGAAGAAGGAGCCGCCGTCCTGCGGCCAGGTGAAGAGGGCGGGGAGGGCGTCGAGGTCGACGTCGTCGCCGTGCAGGACGACCTCCTGGACGGGCGCGTCGCCGGCCTTCACCTTCCTCGGCGGTACGTGCGTCATCGCGCCGAGCTTCCCGAACGCCTCGCGCACGCCGACGAAGCCCTGCGGCAGCTCGGGTCGCAGCAGCCCGCCGATCCTCTCGCTGATCTCCGCGTACGACTTCAGCCCCAGCGCCTTCAACAGCCGCCGGTCGGTGCCGAAGACGTTCATCGCGAGGGGCATCGAGGAGCCCTTCACGTTCTCGAAGAGCAGCGCCGGGCCGCCTGCCTTCTGGACGCGGTCGACGATCTCCCCGACCTCCAGATACGGATCGACCTCGGCCTTGACGCGCTTGAGGTCGCCTTCGCGTTCCAGTGCCCTGAGCAGGGAACGAAGATCGTCGTAAGCCATGTGTCCCAGTATCACCGAGGGCCTGCTTCGTCCTGACGCCCGCCCCTTGCTTTTCTGCCGGGGATCCGGGGGTCGTCCCCGGGATGGCACAGCGGCCACCCGCTACCCTGGCCCCGTCACCGGGGCCGTCCCACGCCCCGTCACCGTCTTCTGAGGGATCCCGTCACCATGCTCAGGTATCTGCCGTTCCTGCTGGTCCTGGCACTGTGGATCTACGCCTTCATCGACTGCCTCAACACTCCCGAGGAGGAGGTGCGGGGGCTGCCGAAGGTGGTCTGGGTCATCATCATCCTGCTCTTCGGCGAGGTGCTCGTCGGGCCGGTCGCCTGGCTGGTGGCCGGGAAGGCGCGCCGCGCGCCCACGGACGGCTCGACACCGTCCGAGTGGCGTCGCGGCCGCCGCACCGAGTGGGTCGCACCGGACGACAACCCCGAGTTCCTCAAGTCCCTGAAGGACGAGGCCCCCTCCTCCTCATCCTCCGAAGACGTGGACGACGAGGCTCTCCTGAAGGACTGGGAGGCCGATCTGCGTCGCCGCGAGGAGGAGTTGAAGCGCCGCGAGTCCGGCGAGGACCCGAAGGACGGCTGACCGCCGGCGCTGCGCGGGCTCACGACCGCGAAGGCGACCAGGCCGGCGGTGCTCACTTCAGGGGCTTCAGAGGCTTCAGGGCCTTCAGCGGCTACAGGGGCTTCAGGGTCTTGACCTGGGCGGTGGTCAGGGCCTGGTCGTAGACCTGTACGTCCCTGATGGCGCCGGGGAAGAAGTCGGCGGGGCCGCCGTTGTACTTGGCCCGTCCGATCACCAGGGGGCCGCCCGCGGCGGTGGTGTCGGCCACGGTCGCCTCCTGGACGCCGTCGACGTAGAGGCGCAGCCGGCGTCCGGGGCCGTCGCACACGCCGACGAGGTGGGTCCAGACACCCGCCGCGGGGGCGGTGCGTGCCACCGCGCGCTGGCCGACGCCGGCGAAGACCCACCGCCGTTCGTCGCCGGAGTACTGGAGGAAGAAGCGGCTGTTGATGTCGCCGTCCTCGCTGACGGCGGTGGCGAAGGAGCCCGGGATCGCCGTCAGCCGCACCCACGCCGACACGGAGAAGCTGCGGCCCTCGCTCGTGTCGACCACCGGGGCCGCGGTGACGATCTGGCTGCCCTTCCCGTCGAACACAGCGGCCCCGCCCTGCCATTGGACGCCGGTCGCGGTGCCGTCGTTGCCGCCGAGGGTGTCCCGGGCCAGGTCCCCGGACGCCTCGTCGAGGGGCCAGCGGCCGACGGGGGCGGGGGTGCTGACGGCGGGGGCGGTGAGAGAGGAGGAGGGCGAGGGCGAGGCGTCCCGGTCGGAGGCCTCGCCGCCGGAACGGGTGAACCAGACGCCCGCGCCGACGCCGAGCGCGGTGACGGCACCGGCCCCGGCGAACAGGAAGCCACGACGGCTATGGCTATAGCTGGGGCTGGGGATGCGGCTGCCGGGGTCGCTGGGGACGGTCGGGCCGTACGGGTTGCCTGGGCCGCCCTGGTCGCCCGGGCCGTGCGGTTGCTGTGGCAGGGGTGGCCGGAGCGGACGGGCGGCGGTGTCCAGTTGGGTGGCCGCGTGCGTCGGCGGCACCTGGGTACGCGGATGCTCCCGGCTCTCCGCCGCACCGGCCCGCGCGGGTGTGTGAACGGCGGCGGCCATCGAAGGGCCGGGCTCGTGCGGGACGCCGACGGCCGGGCCGACATGGGTGAGGATCTGACGCGGGGTCGGGCGGCTGCCGGGGTCCTTCGCCAGACACGCGGAGACGAGCGAGCGCAGGGCCGGGTCGGCGATCGCGTCGACGTCGGGTTCGTCGTGGACCACGCGGTAGAGCAGGGCGGGGGTGGGCCCGGTGCCGAAGGGGTTGGCTCCGGTCGCCGCGAAGGCCAGCACCGCGCCGAGGCAGAACACGTCGCTCGCCGGGGTGATCGTGCCGCCGGCCACCTGCTCGGGGGCCATGAATCCCGGCGAGCCGGCCAGGAGTCCGGTCGCGGTGAGCGAGTCGCTCTCGAGGCTCCGCACGATCCCGAAGTCGATGACCCTCGGGCCGTCCTCGGCGAGCAGCACGTTGGAGGGCTTGAGGTCGCGGTGCACCAGGTTCACGGAGTGGATCGACACCAGCGCCTCGGCGAGACCGGCGGCGAGCGCCAGCACCGCCGCCGGTTCGAACGGCCCCCGCTCGGCGACCGCCTGTTCCAGTGAGGGCCCGGCGATGTAACTGGTCACCAGCCAGGGCAGGTTCGCGTCCGGGTCGGCGTCGATCACCGGGGCGGTGAAGGCCCCGCTGACCGAGCGGGCCGCCTGCACCTCACGCCGGAACCGGGAGCGGAACTCGGGCCTGCGGAGCAGTTCGGAGTGCACCACCTTGACCGCGACGGGCCGTCCGCCCGGCGAACGGCCCAGGTAGACCCGCCCCATACCGCCCGCGCCCAGTCTGCTCAGCAACTGGTACTCCCCGACGGAGCGCGGATCGTCCGGCTCCAGCGCTGCCACAACTGCCTCCCGGCGGGACTGCTCTGCTACATGGTCTGCTGCATGCCCTGCTGCATGGTCTGCTTCGTGGGCGCGGCCCAGCTTAAGCCCAGTAGGCGAACAGTTGGTCGAAATCCCGTACGCGGTACACGAGTTCAAACATCGGTCAGCGGGGGCGCGGGCAAGACCCTGTCGGAGATCTAGGCTGGTCGCTCCCTCACCCCGGAGCCCGACAGCATGACCGAACGCCGACTGCGCTCCGTCGACCTCGCCCGGCTCGTCGGGCTCTCGACGCAGCAGATCCGCAACTACGAGGAGGCGGGCGTCCTGCCGCCGGCCGGGCGCACGACGTCGGGCTACCGCACGTTCACGGACGTACACCGGCAGGCGCTGCTGACCTACCGCGCGCTGGTGAAGGGGTACGGGCCGGTTCCGGCGGCCCGGATCATGCGGACGCTGCACGCCGGTGACGTCCCGGCCGCCCTCGCCCTCGTCGACGCGGCCCACGCCGCACTGCACGAGGAACGCGCGGCCCTGCGGGCGACGGACGAGGCACTGACGGCGCTGGCCGGCGAGGCACCCTTGGTGCGGGACCGCTCCGGTCTGCGCATCGGCGACGTCGCCGCGCTGCTCGGCGTACGGACGTCCGCGCTGCGGGTGTGGGAGGCGGCCGGGCTGCTCGCGCCGCCGCGTGAACGCGGCACCGGCTACCGCGTGTTCGGCCCCGCCGAGGTGCGGGACGCCCGGGTGATCCAGTCCCTGCGGCGCAGCCACCACCTGTTCGCGCAGATCCGGCCGGTGCTGGCGGAGCTGCGCCGGGAGGGCGGCAGCGAGGCGGCGCTGCGGGCGACGCTCGCGGCGCGGGCGCAGACGCTGACGTCCCGCACGCGCGCGATGCTGGCGGGCGCGGGGCGTCTGCACGACTACCTGGACTGCGTGGACCACATGGGCTGCATGGGCTGCATGGGCTGACTCAGCGCAGCCGGGACGACGACAGGATCGACAGCAGGTGGGCCGGGACCATCAGCCAGGTGATCGCGGCGATCGCCGCCAGCGCCCAGCGGGTCGGCTCGACGCCGCCGGTCACCGCGTCCGCCACCGCCACGGCGACCAGGACGAGGGAGGCCTCGATGCCGTTGGTGACCCGGTGGATCTTGAAGGCGGCGGCGAGCCGGCGCAGCGAGGCGACGCCCTGCGAGCGGGGCGCGCTGGACTCGTCGTCGGCGACGGCCAGCCCCCGGCGGGCGCGGGCCACGTCCACCAGGTCGGTCGAGGCCTTCAGCAGCACGACGCCGAGCGCGGTCGCGAGGCCGAGCGACACCCAGCCGTTGAAGCCCGCCCAGCCGCCGACGAGGCCGGACTCGGCGGCCCGGAAGCCGAAGCCGATCATCAGCGCCGCGTCGGCGAGGTACGCGCCGAGCCGGTCGACGTAGATGCCGGTCGCGCTGTTCTGCCCCTTCCAGCGGGCGACTTCGCCGTCGACGCAGTCGAAGAGGAGGAACAACTGCATGAGCAGGGCGGCGAGTACGGCCCCGGTGAGCCCCGGGACGAGCAGCGCCGCGCCGGACAGCACGCCGCACACCACCATCGTCCAGGTCAGCTGGTCCGGGGTGACCGGGGTGCGGACCAACTGGCGGGTGAGCCGCAGCGAGACGCGGCGCATGTACAGCCGGCCCGCCCAGTGCTCGCCGTTGCGACTGGCGAGCTTGGCCTGCGGCTGGCAGACCTCCCGCAGCTCCTCCAGCACCGGAGCAGCACCCATGACCGTTCCTCCACAAACCCTCGACCCACAAGTCCCGGAGCCATGAGTCCCCGAGCCACGAGTCCTCGACCCGCAAGCCCCGACCCACAGCCTCCGACCCACAGCCCCCGACCCGCAGGCCCCGAATGATCGGGCCAGGCTACAGATCCCTCAAAAGCCCGCTGCGGCGGGGCGGTTGTGGAGGTCGACCAGCGCGCGAAGGGGCGGCGACAGCCAGTCCTCGGACGGCGAGACGCCCGGGGTGAGTTCCTTCAGCACGTCGGAGGGGGCCGGGCGGAGGGCGGGATTCTCCTGGAGGCAGCGGATGATGACGTCGGCCAGGCCGCCCGGCAGCAACTTCAGTGCGGCGGCGAGGGTTTCGCCGTGCTGCAGGGGCAGGACCCCGGCGGCGTGACACAGCACCAGCCCGAAGGCGTACAGGTCCGTGGCGGGCGTGATCGCCATGCCGTTGTACTGCTCGGGCGCGAGGAAGCCCTGGGTGCCGACGACTTCGTGGGAGCGGGTGAGCTGGGAGCTCTCCAGGGCGCGGGCGAGACCGAAGTCGATGACGCGGGGGCCGGTGCCCGACACGATGATGTTGCCGGGCTTGAGGTCGCGGTGGACGATCCCGCAGGCGTGGATGCCCTCCAGCGCCTCGGCGACTCCGACGGCGAGGGTGTGCAGGGTCCGCATCGTCAGCGGGCCGGTCTGCTTGAGGACGTCGTGCAGCGAGGGGCCCGGCACGTACTCGGTGGCCAGCCAGGGGGGACTGCCGTCGGGGTCGGCGTCCACGACGGGCGCGGTGTGGAACCCGCCGACCCGCCGCACGGCGTCGATCTCCCGGCCGAACCGCTTGCGGAACATCGGGTCGGCGACGTGCTCGTCCTGGATCACCTTCACCGCCACCAGCCGCTCCCCGGGCGACCGCCCGAGAAACACGGTGCCCATCCCGCCCTCGCCGAGGCGGGCGGTGAGGCGGTAGCGACCGAGGGTGCGGGGGTCGTGGGGGCGGAGGGGCTGGTGGACGGGGCGGTACTCGGGCAGGGGCCGCCGGAGCGCCGGGTCCGCCGCCGTGACCGGTTTCCCGGCCACGATCGCGGCCACCTCACGGTCCGTCTGCGCTTTCAGTTTCGCGGCCTCCCGCTCGCCCTCGGCCCGCAGGATGGTGGCCTGCCGGGTGCCTTCGGCGGTGAGGATCGCGGCGCGCTTGTCACGGTCGGCGCGCACCTGATTCTCCATCGCGTCCTGGATGGAGGTCGGGGGCTCGATCGCCTTCAGCTCGACGCGGTTGACGAGGATGCCCCATCTGCCGGTGGCCTCGTCCAGGACGCCGCGCAGGGCCGCGTTGATCTCCTCGCGGGCGGTCAGGATCCGCCCCAGGTCCATGCCGCCGGTGATGTTGCGGAGCGTGGTGATGGTGAGCTGCTCGATCGCCTGGATGTAGCTGGCGACCTCGTAGGTCGCGGCCCGGGCGTCGGTCACCCGGTAGTAGATGACGGTGTCGATGTTGACGACCAGGTTGTCCTGGGTGATCACCGGCTGCGGCGGGAACGGGACGACCTGTTCGCGCAGGTCGATGCGGTTGCGGATGGTGTCGATGAACGGGGCCGCGACGTTGAAGCCCGCGTGGAGCGTGCGCGTGTAGCGGCCGTACCGCTCGACGATGGCGGCGCTGGCCTGCGGGATGATGTGGACGCTCTTGATCACCAGGATGAAGAGGAGCAACCCGACGACGATCAGCACGATGTAGAGCGGTTGCAAGGCGACTCCCCCTTATCCCCTCGGGGTGTTCCCGTACGTCCCCTGGGGTTACCCGGATTCTCCCGCCCTCAGGCCACCGTACGCAGCCCGTTCCCCGAAGCCGTTGACGAGGAGCGGTTCGCCGCCGTCGAGAAGTTCGCGCCCTCGTTGCCCTCGCGTTCCCGCCGCAGCAGAGTAAGCGCATGAACCAGTCGGATCGGTTGGAACAGTCACAGGAACGCGCCTGGCTCGCCGCCGCCGTCGCCGAGGCCCGTGCCGGGCTCGCCGAGGGCGGCATCCCGATCGGCGCGGCGCTCCACGGCCCGGACGGCACCCTGCTGGGCCGGGGCCACAACCGGCGCGTCCAGGACGACGACCCGTCGACGCACGCGGAGACGGCCGCGTTCCGCGCGGCGGGACGGCAGCGCACGTATCGCGGTACGACGATGGTGACGACCCTGTCCCCCTGCTGGTACTGCTCCGGACTGGTCCGGCAGTTCGGCATCTCGCGCGTCGTGATCGGCGAGGCGGTCACCTTCCACGGCGGGCACGACTGGCTGGCGGAACACGGCGTCGAGATCGTGCTCCTGGACGACCCCGAGTGCGTCGCGATGATGCGCGACTTCATCGAGAAGAACCCGGCACTGTGGAACGAGGACATCGGTGAGTGAGCCCCAGACCCCCCGCAGGCCCCACACACCCCGCACGCCCCGCATCCCGACCATCGACCTGCGCCCCTGGCTGGACGGCGACGCCCAGGCCCGTACGGTCATCGCCCGCACGGTCGACGACGCGCTCCAGACGGCCGGGTTCCTGCTGGTCACCGGGCATGGAGTGGACCCCGCCCTCCGCGACGGCATCCGGGCGGCCGCGCGGGCGTTCTTCGCGCTGCCCGCCGAGGTGAAGGAGCCGTACGCGGCGAAGGTCGGGGGGCGGGGCTGGCTCGGTCCCGGCGCGGAGGCGAACGGCTACTCGGAGGGTACGGAGACCCCGCCGGACCTGAAGGAGTCGCTCACCTTCGCCACGCACGAGCCCTTCGACGACCCGGTGGTCAACGCGGAGTGGTACGCGCCCAACGTGTGGCCGACGGAGGTGCCGGGGCTTCAGGCGCTCTGCGAGGAGTACCTGGACCGGATGGGCGAGCTGGAGAAGCGGTTGCTCTCCCTGCTCGGGGAGGCGCTCGGCCTCGAAGTCGACTTCTTCTCCCGGCACATGGACCATCCGACATACGGCTTCAACATCAACTGGTACCCGGGGACGGAGGTCGTCGGCGAGCCGCAGCCAGGCCAGTTCCGCATCGGCCCGCACACCGACTTCGGGACGGTGACGATCCTCGACCGGCAGGCCGGCAAGGGCGGGCTCCAGGTCTGGACGGACGAGGGCGGCTGGGAGGACGCGCCCTTCGATCCCGATGCCTTCACCATCAACATCGGTGACCTGATGGCCCGTTGGACCGGCGACCGCTGGCGCTCGGGCCGCCACCGCGTCCTGCCCCCGCCCGCCGACGCACCCGCCGAGGAGCTGATCTCCCTCGTCTACTTCGGCGAGTGCACCCCTGGGACGGTCGTGGAGTCCGTACCCGCGCCGGTCGGGCAGGTGGCGTACGAGGCGGTCGACTCGCACGTGTACCTGCGCGAGAAGCTGGACTCGATCACCGTGGACTAGGCCGTGACGACGGGCAGGCCGCGCACCCGCTGCACCGCCGGCCGGGATGCCGCCCTGATCATGCGCCCGGGCCCGTTCCTGTCCGACCGCACGCTCGACCGCGTCCTCGCCGCCGACCTGCGCCGCCACCACCCGAAGGCAGCGGCGGCCTGATCCACCGGGTTCGGTCCGTGACCGGCAGGGCCTAGTCCGCCCAGGGGTAGACCCCGACGGCGCAGATCACGTAGGTGAGCCCGTTGGGTGCGGCGCTTCGCAGGTCGGGCAGTTGGAACGTCGTCGTTCCGTTTCCGCCGTACGTGGTGCCGAGCAGCGAGTACAGCGGCTGGTTCTCGGTGATGCTCATCAGCTGCCCCTTTGCCGGGATCCCGCCCGCCCGGGATCCGGCCGACAGCCACACCGAGCCGATCGTGCACGTCTCCCCGTGGCCCGACGCCGCCGTCCCGGTCTCGTTCCCGAACCGCGAGTCCCGCCCGGGGTCGCCCTTGTCGCCCTTCGGCCCGGCGGGTCCGGCCGCGCCGGTGGGCCCCGTGGGTCCTGTGGCACCAACAGGCCCGGTCGCGCCGGTACTTCCCTTGTCGCCCTGCGCGCCCACGGGCCCCGTGGCCCCGGTCGCGCCCGTGTCCCCCTTCGCGCCCGTGTCCCCCTTCGCGCCGGTGGCCCCGGCGAGCCCCGCCGCGCCGGCAGGACCGACGGGGCCGGTCGCACCGGCCGCGCCGGTGGCCCCGGTATCGCCCTTCGCGCCGGTCGCTCCAGCCGCTCCCGTGGCACCCTCAGCGCCCTTGGCCCCGGTGGCACCCGTCTTGCCCGTGGTGCCCTGCGGCCCGGTGATGTTCCAGGAGACGTCGCGTTCGGCCGCGGTGCAGTGTGTACGGGCGGGGTCGATGATCCGCACCGTCAGATGCGTCTTGTCGACGCACGCGTGGACCTTGTTGTCCGACGCCGCCACCGTGGCTGTGGGCGACGCCGCCACGGCGGTACCGGAAAGCACGACGACCAAGGTGGCACCGAGCACGGCGGTTCTGCGCGTCAAGGGAACGGGGAGTTTCAGCGGGGCCTCGCAGGCAGGTCGGGGTCTGCGGTTCCCCGACGGTGAGTACGTGAAGGATCAGTGGAGATGATGCAGTGTCAGGTCGGTTCGCACAAGATTTCGGCGCGATGGGGAGCCCGTGCGGAATGGCCCGTTACCGCCGGTACCCAGCCGGAGCCGGACACCGATACTGAGTCCGCACTGCCGGGGCACGGAAAACGTCCCGCACGCACGACACCGCACGACACCGCACGACACCGCACGACACCGCACGACACCGCACGACACCGCACGACACCGCACGACACCGCAGGACAGCGGCGCGGCCGACCCGTGCGCGCTACTGGCCTGCGCCGATGGCACCCTGGGAGGGGACAACCATGCGAAAGTCACACCTGCCCGGACGTCTGAGAGCACTCGCCGGCGTCCTGGCCGCCGGCGCGCTGATCGCCGGCCTGTCCGGCACGGCGGCACACGCCACGGGAACGACCACGGAGACGGCCACCGAAACGACCGCGCTCGCCGCCGAGCCGGAGATCGGCATCCAGTTCAACCCCGACGGTGACGCCGGTCAGTGCGGCGGATCGACAGGGCAGCAGTGGGGCGTCACGCCGGACTGGACCCGGGCGATCCGCTTCGACACCGACGGCCGCTCGGGCGGCTGCCAGTTGGCCTTCGGCATCTACGACCCGAACGGCACTCTCGCGGGCGCGTCCCTCACGTACCGCTTCCAGGCCAGCGCCGGCGGCGACGCCGGGCAGTGCGGAAGTCAGGGCGTCTATCAGATGCCGATCCAGACGTTCCGGACCTTCGGTCCCAGTGTCCGGGTCGACACCGACAACCGGTCGGGCTGGTGCAACCTCACCTTCGCCGTGTCGGGCCGCTCGGACGTCGGCCTCGACGTGCAGTTCTACCCGGACGGCGACTCCGCCCAGTGCCTTGGCTACCTGCCCGCCGGGCAGTACCGCACGGCCTACGCGGGCAACCCGGTGACGCTCGGCATCGACGCCGACGGCCGCTCCGGCGGCTGCCAGTTCCTGCTCCGACTGCGGCGCTTCTAGCAGTCCAGCCGGTCCAACACCAGGTAGTCCGCTGAGGCGTTCGCCGGGGGTGGCCGTGCGGATCTGTTCCGGGCGGGCCTCCCGTAGAACTGTGACACTTCCACACCGAAGTGTCACAGTTTCGCGCCGCACCCACCCGTCCCCGGCCTTGGATACGCTGCACGGGTGACCACCGACCTCACCCTGCTGCCGCGTGTCGCCTATCGCGGGCAGGAGGTCACAGCGCCCCGGCTGCGTGGTCTGCTCGCGTTGCTCGCGGGCGATCCGCGTACGGGCTGCAGCACCGAGCGGCTGGTGGCGGGGCTGTGGCCGGAGGAGTTGCCGGAGCGGCCGGGGAAGGCGTTGCAGGTTCTCGTGTCCAGGGCGCGGGCGCAGTTGGGCGGCGACGTCATCGCGAGTACGCCGAGCGGATACCGGCTCGCCCTCGCGGAGGAACAGGTCGACAGCTCCGCCCTGTTGCTGCACGCCGCCGCGAGTGCGGACCGGGCCCGGGCCGGGGACCACGCGGGGTCGCTGGCCGCCGCCGAGGCCGGGCTCGCGCTGTGGGCGGGCAACGCTGACGAGGCCGACGGCACCGACGACCCCGTAGCCGCGTTGCGCACCGAGCGCGCCCCCGTGCACGGCGCGCTCGTCCGCGCGCAGGCGCTCGCGCTCGCCCGGCTGGGGCGGCACGCGGAGGCGGCCGGGCCGCTGGCCGTGGCCGCCGCCGGGCATCCGCGCGACGAGGAGGTCCTCGCCGAGCTGCTGCGCGGCGAGGCGGCGACGGCGGGCCCGTCCGCCGCGCTGACCCGGTACGAGGCGTACCGGCGTGAGCTGCGCGAGACGCTCGGCACGGATCCGGGGGCCGGACTCAAGGCCGTACAGCAGGAGCTGCTGCGCGGCGAGGCACCCGTGGTCAGGCACGGCGTGCCGCACGAGCCGAACCCGCTGCTGGGGAGAGACGACGACATCGCGGCGGTGGAACGGCTGCTGCGCGCCTCCCGCGCCGTCAGCGTCGTCGGGCCCGGCGGGCTCGGCAAGACCCGGCTCGCGTACGCGGTCAGCCGCCGGGCCGAGCAGCGCGTGGTGTATTTCGTGCCGCTCGCCGGTGTCACCGCGGACGCGGACGTGACCGCCGAGGTGGCCTCCGCGCTCGGCGCGGGCGAGGTGCGGCCCGGTGCGATGGGCGGCCACGACCCCGTGTCCGGCATCCTCGGCGTGCTCGGCTCCGGGGCCGCGCTGCTGGTGCTGGACAACTGCGAGCAGGTCGTCCGGGGGGCCGCCGACCTCGTACAGGCCCTGGTGTCGTCCTCGAAGGACCTGCGGGTGCTCGCCACCAGCCGGGCCCCGCTGGGACTGACGTCGGAGGCGGTGTACGCGCTGCCCGAGCTCGAACTCGCCACCTCCGTCGAGCTGTTCACGCAGCGGGCCCGGGCCGCCCGGGCCGGCGTGGAGCTGCCGCCGGACGCGGTGGCCGAGCTGTGCCGCCACCTCGACGGGCTGCCGCTCGCCGTGGAGCTGGCGGCGGCGCGGGTGCGGGTGCTGTCGGTGCCGGAGATCGCCCGCCGCCTCGGCGACCGGTTCGCGCTGCTGCGCGGCGGGGCGCGGGACGTACCGGAGCGGCACCGCACGCTGCACGCGGTCGTGGACTGGAGCTGGAACCTGCTCGCCGAGGACGCCCGGGCCGCGCTGCGCACGCTGTCCGTCTTCCCCGGCGGCTTCACGGGCGAAGCCGCGGCGCAAGTCCTGGGCGAGGACGCCTTGTTCGTACTGGAGCAACTGGCCGATCAGTCGCTGCTCACCGTCGCCGACACCCCGGCCGGCGTGCGGTTCCGGATGCTGGAGACCGTACGGGAGTTCAGCGCGGCCCGGCGGGCGGCGGCGGGCGAGGACGAGGCGGCCGTCGGCCGATTCCTGGACTGGGCACGGGACTTCGGGGTCACGTATTACGACTCGTTCTTCGGCTCGGAACCGCGCGCCGCCTGGGAGCGGATCAGGGCCGAGCAGGACAACCTCGTACCGGCCCTGCGGCACGCCCTGGCCCGTACCGACGGCCCCACCACCGCCGCCCTCACCGCCGTCCTCGCCGCCCTGTGGTCCACCGACTCCAACTACCTCCGTCTCACCGCCCTCGCCGCGGACACCGGCCCGCCGCTGTCGCACTACCGCCCCGAGCCCGAACACGTCGAAGTCGCCCGCGCCGCCGCGGTGTTGTGCACGGCGAGCCTGTTCATGGGCTACGGACCGCACGTCGTACGCCAGCTCGTCACCCTCCGGCGGCTGCCCCCGGCCCCGCCGGACACGCTGCTGCGCGCGATCGCGGCCGTGCTGAGCGCCGTCCCCGAGATGCTGCCGCCCGGCTACGACGTGCTGCGCGGGCTCTGCGACAGCGAGCAGCCGCTGCTCGCCGGCGTCGCCGAGTGCGTCGCCAGCTACGTCTGGGAGTCGGAGCACGACATCGACCGCGCGCTCGCCTCGGCCCGCCGGACCGTCGCCGCACTGGCGCCGGTCGACAACCCGTTCCTCCAGGTCATGGGCCACACCCGGCTGAGCCAGCTGTGCTTGCAGACGGAGCAGGGCGAGGACGCGTACGAGCATCTCAGGGCGGCGCTCGCGGCGCTGCCGCGGCTGGGCGACGAGCGCGACTCCATCGGCGTCCGCTGGGGCCTCGTCCTCGCCTGCCTCCAGCGCGGCGACCCCGACGAGGCCGAGTACTGGCTGCGGCAGGCGGAGGGCGTCGACAACGCGCGGAAGGACGACTCCGCCAACGCCGACCTGGGCGGCCGCGCCGAGATCGCGCTCGCCCGCGGACTGACGGAGGTCGGGCTCGGCCTGTGGCGCAGCGCCCTGGAGGGGGTCGCCGGGGCCGGCCCGATGCACAGCGGCGATCCCTTCCTCGACCGGTGGGCGCTGCAGATCCGGTCGGCGGCGGTGACGGCGCACGCGCACGCCGGCCGTCTCGAACTCGTCGCGGAGACGGTCGGCCGGCTGCGGCAGTGGCTGCGGACCATGCTCTCCGATCCGGCCGGCTCACCAATGGATCCCCCCGTGTTCGGGACGGTGCTGCACGCCCTCGGCATGGCGGGGCTCGCGTCCGGCGACACCGACACCGACGCGGACACCGGCACCGCCACCGCCACCGCCACCGCCACCGCCACCGCCACCGCCGTACGGATGATCGCGCTGGCCGAACGGCTGCGGGTGCTGCGCGACTACCAGCCGACGATGTCGGCGGACCGCGCCCGGCAGGCGGTCGGGGCCGCCGGGAACGCTGCCAGGACGGCGTACGCCGACGCCGTGTCGGAGTACGCCGCCCTGGGGCGGGACGAGTTGCGGGAGGCAGCCCGCGCCGTCATGGCGGTTACTTCGGATCGCGGTTGAACGACGCTGTCGACCAGCGGTGGCCGAGCAGGGACAGGCCGACGCACCAGGCCACGGCCAGCCACCCGTTGTTGCCGATCTCGGTGCCGAGGAGGAGCCCGCGGAGAGTCTCGATGGCGGGCGTGAACGGCTGGTACTCGGCGATCGGCTGGAACCAGCCCGGCATCGTGTCGGCCGGGATGAAGGCGCTGGAGATGAGCGGGAGAAGGATCAGCGGCATGGCCATGTTGCTGGCCGCCTCGGGGTTCGGGCTGGCCAGACCCATCCCGACCGCGATCCAGGTGAGCGCCAGGGAGAACAGCGCGAGCAGCCCGAACGCCGCCAGCCACTCCAGGGCCGTGGCGTCCGTGGACCGGAAGCCGATGGCCACGGCGACGGCCCCGACGAGGACCAGGCTGGCGAGTACCTGTAGCACGCCGCCGACGACGTGCCCGACGAGCAGAGAGCCCCGGTAGATCGCCATCGTACGGAAGCGGGCGATGAGGCCCTCGGTCATGTCCATGGAGACGGACACCGCGGACCCGATCACGGTGCTGCCGATCGTCATCATCAGCAGGCCCGGCACGATATAGGCGATGTAGTCGGAGCGGTCGGCGCTGCTACCACCGATGCCCGCGCTCATCACGTCGCCGAAGATGTAGACGAAGAGCAGCAGCAGCATGATCGGCGTGAGCAGCAGATTCAGCGTCATGGACGGGTAGCGGCGCACGTGCAGCAGGTTGCGGCGCAGCATCGTGGACGAGTCGCGGACGGCGAGGGAGAGGGCGCTCATCGGACGTTCTCCTTGGACTGGCTGGGCCGGGTGGGCCGGCTGGGCTGGTCGGGCTGGCTGGGCTGGTCGGGCACGTTGGCGGTGGGGCCGGTCAGGGCGAAGAACACGTCGTCGAGGTCGGGGGTGTGCACGGTCAGCTCGTCCGCCTCGACGCCGGCCGAGTCCAGCCAGTCGAGGATGGAGCGCAGCTCGCGCTGGCTGCCGTCGCTGGGGATGCTCAGCGACAGCGACTCGTCGGTGGGGGTCCCCCCGCGCGAGCGAAGCCGAGCGTGGGGGAGGGTGACCTCGCGCAGGGCGACGGCGGCCGACTGGTAGGCGGCCGGGTCGGTGAAGCGGAGCCGGACGTGCCCGCCCGGGACGATCCGCTTCAGCTCCTCGGCGGTGCCCTCGGCGACGAGCTTGCCGTCGTTCAACACCGCGATGCGGTCGGCGAGTTCGTCGGCCTCCTCCAGGTACTGGGTGGTGAGGAAGACGGTCACCCCGTCGGAGACGAGCTCGCGGATGATGCCCCACATGTTGTGGCGGCTGCGCGGGTCGAGGCCGGTGGTCGGCTCGTCGAGGAAGATGATCCGCGGGTCGCCGACCAGCGTCATGGCGAGGTCGAGGCGGCGCTTCATGCCGCCGGAGTAGGTGGAGGCGGGCTTCTTCGCGGCCTCGGTGAGGTCGAAGCGCGCAAGGAGTTCGGCGGCGGCGCGGCGGCCCTCCTGCCTGGACAGGTGGTGCAGGTCCGCCATGAGGAGCATGTTCTCCTCGCCGGTGATCAGGCCGTCGACGGCGGAGAACTGGCCGGTGACGCCGATCGCGGCGCGGACCGCCTGCGGGTCGACGGCGAGGTCGTGGCCGCCGACACGCAGGTTCCCGGCGTCGGCGGTGACGAGGGTGGAGAGGATCTTGACGGCGGTGGTCTTGCCCGCGCCGTTCGGGCCGAGCAGGGAGAAGACGGTACCGGCGGGCACCGCAAGGCCGATGCCGTCGAGGACCGTCTTGTCCCCGTAGGCCTTGCGCAGCCCGGTGGCCGAGATCGCGAGTTCGTCGGTCGTTGTCGTCATGCGACAGAGGTTGCGGCAGGGCGCATTCAACGCGGTTTCACGCCGGTTTCAGCGCCCTGGACCGACGGCGGACCGACGACGGACCGGCCACGGACCGACGACCGACCGACGGCGGACCGGCGACCGACCGGCGACCGACCGACGGCGGACCGGCGACCGACCGGCGACCGACCGGCGACCGACCGACGGCGGACCGGCGACCGACCCGGCGAGCGACCGGCGACTGAGGGCCATGCCTTCTCGCGCCTCCGCCGCCTCGTCACCAGGCCCTCACTCGCCCGCCACCCGGGACCGGCGGTGCACTTCTGCTCGTTCCGGCACTTTCGTGACCCAACGGACACCATGCGATCTGGCACATAGCAACTCCCCCTCCTTACCCTTGCGTTGGGACCCGGCCCTGGGGGAGGTGCGCGGTGTACGGACGGTTGTACGGGCGTGGAGCGTTGTTCGACGTCGAGCCCGCCGGTCTCGTGCCGCGACTTGTGGGGATCCGTCCCTACGAGCTGCACGCGCAGAGACCCGAACACCCCGCGGGCCCGCCCCTGTTGGTGCTGTCGGGCGGCCGGGGCGTGGGCAAGAGCGCGGTGCTCGGTGAGCTGTGGGAGGCGTACACCGGGCACAACCGGCGGGGTGAGGCCCGGCGGCGCACTCCGGTCGCGTTGGTCGACTGCGAGGACGAGCAGTTCGCGGGGCCGCCGCACGAGGAGAGCCCCGAGTCCTGGTCGCCCGTGTGGCAGGCGCTGCTGGTGGTCGCCGAGCAGTTGACCGAGCCCGTGAAGGCGGCCGGGCAGCTCACCTTCCCTCGTCTGACGGCGGGGCTGGTCGCGGTCCGGGCGAGCGACTGGAGCGGCCGGACCGACTCGGACCGCATCCGGCGCGAACTGGTACGGATCCTGCTGCTGAACGAACGGGCCACGCGGTTCACGCTGGCCGGGCGGTGGGCGGCCAAGGTCGCGTCGAAGGTGATCGCGGCGGCCAGCAGCGAGGATCCGTTCGTCGCGGCGACCGTCGAGGCCACCTTGGAGGCGCTGTCCGAGGGGGTCACGCACCGCAAGGAGCAGCGGCCGGCCACCTGGTACCGCGCGTATCCGAACGCGGGCGGCAACGCCAAGCGCGGACTGCTGCTGCTCGCCGGGAACTTCCGGGCCGGCGGCACCTCGCGCGAGCACGCCGAACGCTGGCTGGTACGGGCGCTGCTCGCCGACCTTGCCGACGCCTACTCGGGGATCGGCTCGCATCTGACGCGCCTGGGCCGGCCGCTCGTCCTGCTCGACAACGCGCGCCTGGGGCCCGGCCCCGGGCTGCTGGACGCCGTCCTGCGCGACCGGGCCGACGGCGTCACCGACCAGGTCATCTGGGTGGCGACGGTCCGCGGCACCAACCATCCCGCGCTGGGGGACGCCGTCCGCCGCGAACTCCCGGACGTCGCCCGGACCACGCACTGGGAGCCGGGCACCTCGCCCTCCTCCCGCGCGCTGCTCGTACCGCTGCCGCCGCTCTCCCCCGACGACACCCTGCACATGGTCGGCGCGGTCTGCTACGACACCGAGTTGCCGCCCCAACTCCCGCACGCCACCCACCGGTTGACCGGCGGCAACCCGCTCGGCATCGTCCTGCTCGCCACCGCCGCCCGGCAACACCCGGACAAGGCGGCCTCGTTGGGGCGGCTGCTCATCGCGAAGGTGAAGATGGAGGAGGGGCAGGCCGACGACGGCCGTCCCGCCTACGCCGAACTGCTGCGCCGACTGGTCCCCGCCGACCGGCTCGACGAGCTGACGGTCCTCGCCGCCGCCCACGACCACGACTCCGCCGTCGCCCTCGCGCACGCCGGTCTCCCGGACGACTTCGGCGCGTCGGGCGTACGGTCGCTGCGGGCGCGGCTCGCCGAGGAGGGGCTCGCGGCCGAGCCGGGCCAGTTCGTCGGCGACCCCTTCATCCGCACCCTGCTGCTGCTCCGCCTGCACCACCGCCACCCCGACCACGCCAAGTGGCGCGAGGTGCACGAGACGATGATCGCCCACTTCGCGACCGGCCTCGGCTTCCGGACCCCGAACCCCGGTGTCGACGCCTTCCGCCTCTACCACGAGCTGGCCCTCGGCGACACGGCCGGCGCGGTGGCCCACCTGCGGGACACGTTCACCACCCTGCGCACCCGCACCTGGCTGGACACCCTCCGCTTCCTGGCGTCCGCGCCCTACTTCCACGCCCACGACGCCGAGGGCCGCGACTCCGACGGCCACGACGACCGCCGCGCGGCCATCGCGCTGGGCCGCACGGACGCCGCCCAGCAGCCGCCGGACGGCGTGAACACCGCCCTCCACCTGCGGATACGGCGGCTGCTGCACGCGGTGTGGCAGGTGAGCGACCCGCTCGTACTGCCGGACCCGAAGGTGTGCGGGCGGCTGGAGTTCGAACTGCTGCAACTCTCCGACCTGCGGCCCGCCGGGGGCGCGCTGCTCTTCGCGGCCTCCCAGTCCTGGCCCCGCGACGCCCGCGCGGGCCGCCCCCTGCGCACACCGACGGAAGAGGGTTCTGCCGACGGAGACGGAGACGGGAACGGACCGGGCGACGGGGACGGGGACGGCGACGACGGGGACGGGGTGGCGTGATGGCCGGCGGGGGCGGGAACGGGGACAGAGGCGCGCTGGTGCGGTGGCTGCGGGAGGTCTGGGAGATCCGCCTCCACCGCTATCTGGCACTGCTGGTCACGGCCGCCGTGGTGGCCGGTCTGTTCTTCGCCGTGCGGACGGTGACCGACGAGGACCGGACGTGCGGGCCGGGGGTGGCCCGGCCGGCCGGCAGTGACGAGTGCGTGGGCGTCGCCACCGGCGCGTACGACTTCGGGCATGCCCAACTGCGGGACGCGGTGAAGGCCATCGACCGGGAGAACGACCGTCTCAAGGCGGGCAGTTACGTCACGGTCGCGCTGATGCTCCCGTACACCGCCTCCACCCCCTCCACCCTCAGCGACATCCAACACGAGCTCCAGGGTGCCTACTTGGCGCAGTGGCAGGCCAACCACACCTCCAACGGGCAGGCCCCGGCAATCCGCCTCGTCCTCGCCAACCCCGGTGCCACCAGCGACCACTGGGAGGCGATGGTCGACCAGTTGGAGCGGATGACGAAGTCCGCCGACCGGCTGCGCGCGGTCGCCGGGGTCGGCCAGAGCACCGACAACAACAAGAAGGCCGTGGCCGAACTGACCAAGCGGGGCATCCCGGTGGTCGGCGCGTCCATCACCGCCGACGACCTCGCCAACGGGCAGCACGGCAAGGACCCCCTCCCCGGGCTGGCCCGGGCCGCCCCCACCAACACCGACGAGGCCCGCGCCCTCGCCTCGTTCGCCAAGGTCGACGCGGGCCGCGCGCTGCTGGTGTACGACAAGCCGGGCGACCCGTACACGCGGACGCTCCAGACGTCGTTCGCCGCGCTGCTCAAGGGCTCGCCCTACGAGCCGCAGCCGTTCACCCCGCCCGCCGACCGCACCCAGGAAGGGACGACGGCGAACACCTTCCGGCAGATCACCCACCTGGTGTGCGACACCTCGGCGGACACCGACACGATCCTTTTCGCCGGCCGCCACACGCAGTTGCGGCAGTTCATCAACGCGCTCGGCACCCGTGGCTGCCAGAAGCGGAAGTTCACGGTGCTGACCGGCGACGAGGGCTCATACCTGTCCGGCGACAAGAAACTGGACCGCACGGCCCTCACCCACAACCTCTCCGTCCGCTACACCGCCCTCGCCCACCCGGACGCCTGGACGAAGTCCCCGGCGGGGCCGGGCGGTTCGGCGGCGGACGCGAAGGTTCTCACCGACCTCCTCGCCCGCGCCGGCCGCGAACCCGTCGGCCCGATCGGCACGGTCGACCTGGAGGACGGCCAACTGATCATCGCCTACGACGCGTTGACGCTGGCCGTCCACGGCATCCGCGAGGCCACCCCCGACGGCGGCACCGTCCCGCCCCTCGCGGACGTCGGCCTGCAGTGGCCCCAGGTCAAGGGATCGCTGCGGGTGGACGGCGCGAGCGGCTGGATCTGCCTGGACGTACACGGCAACCCGTACGACAAGGCCGTCCCGATCGTCGAACTCCACGCCGACGGCGGCTCCCGCTTCGTCCGCATCGCCTGGCCGGAGGGCAAACCCCCGGCGAACGAGTGCCTGCCGCCTTCCTAGGCGTCGGTCACACGCCCGCGTACGAGTGCTTGCCGGTGACGAAGATGTTGACGCCGTAGTAGTTGAACAGCCAGCAGCCGAAGGCGATCAGGGCGAGGTAGGCGGCCTTGCGGCCCTTCCAGCCGGCCGTGGCGCGGGCGTGCAGGTAGCAGGCGTAGCCGACCCAGGTGATGAACGCCCAGGTCTCCTTGGGGTCCCAGCCCCAGTAGCGGCCCCACGCGTCGCCCGCCCAGATCGCGCCCGCGATGATCGTGAACGTCCAGAGCGGGAAGGCCGCCGCGTTGACCCGGTAGGCGAACTTGTCGAGGGAGGCGGAGGCGGGCAGCCGGTCCAGGACGGAGTTCGCGAACTTTCCGGGCTTGCCGCCGGTCGCGAGCTTGTTCTCGTAGGCGTCCTTGAACAGGTACAGGATCGTGGTGACCGCGCCGACGTAGAACACCGCACCGCAGAAGATCGCGGTGGAGACGTGGATGTACAGCCAGTACGAGTGCAGCGCCGGGACGAGCTGGTCGCTCGCCGTGTAGAGGACGGTGACCGCGAGGCCCAGGTCGAGCAGGACCGAGGTGATGAGGAACAGGCCGAGCCAGCGCACGTTCTTCCGCAGCGCCAGCAGGCTCAGGTAGACGCCGACGGCCACCGTGGAGAAGGTGATGTTGAACTCGTACATGTTGCCCCACGGGGCCCGTTCCACCGAGGCCGCGCGGGCGATGACGCCCGCCAGCTCGACGAGGAACGCGAGGACCGTGAGGGAGATCGCGATCCGGCCGTACATGTCGCCCTGCACGTCACCGCCGTGCGCGCCCGGCCCGTCGGGCACGTCGCGCGAGCCGGACGCGGAGCGTACGACGACCTGCGGGCGCTCCAGGACGGCCGTACCGCCGTTCTGCTGCACGGTGACGGCCGGGCCGCCCTTGGCACCGGTCTTGGCCTTCGCCTCGGCGGTGAGCGCGGCGGCGGTGCGGCCGACCTTGCTGCGGCTGCCGAGGAGCCATTCGGCGATGTAGGCGAAGAAGGCCAGGGTGTAGACGGCCATCGCGGAGTAGATCAGCGTGTTGCTGATGCTCGCGAGGCTTTCGTTGGTGGCGGCGGCGAGAGTCACTGCTCAGCCCCTTCGGCAGGTACGGCTTGAGGGTCGCGGGTGTCAGGGATGTCAGGGGTGTCAGAGGTTTCAGGGGTGTCAGGGTCTTGAGGGGGGCCGGGGGTGCGGTCGTACAGGATTCCGGCGAGGTCGCCGAGTTCCTCGGGCACCTTGGCGGACTCGCTGCGGCCGAGCCCGGCCATCTCGACGACCGTCACCCCGTCGGCACCCTTCACCGCGCGCACCCACACCCGGCGGCGCTGGATGAACAGGGAGCCGGCCAGGCCGAAGATCGCGGCGACCGAGCCGCCGAGCGCCCAGCCGCTCGCGGGCTGCTGGGTGACCTGGAAGTTGGCCCACTCGCTGGTGCCGTCGTAGGTGATCGAGCCAGCGCCGTTCGGCAGGGTCAGGGTCTCGCCGGGCTTGAGGTTCTCCCGCACCTGCGCGCCCTTGACGCCCTTGAACCCCTTCATATGGGTCCGGTCGAGCTGGTACACGCTCTGCGGGATGCCCGAGTCGACGCCGAGATCGCCGTGGTAGGGCGTGAGGTTCAGTACGGGGTTCAGCAGGGCCGGGAAGGTGGAGGAGACCTCGTTGCCCTTGGTGTACGTCGGCAGGAACGCGGCCTGGAAGGCGAGCTGTTCGCCGGTGCCCTGCGCGTTCCTGTAACCGTCGAGGACCTTGATGACGCCGGAGGAGGTGACGTTGGAGTCCAGCGGCAGCAGCGGTACGGCGTCGTGGTAGACGACGTCGCCCTTGCCGTCGCGGACGGTCACGAGGGGTGCGTAGCCGTGGGCCGTTAGGTAGACCTTGGAGTCGCCGATCTCCAGCGGGTGGTTGACCTTGACGAGGGTCTTCCGGTCCTTGCCGTACGCGCCCACGCTGTAGGTGATGGCCGCCTGGTAGGTGCGCGGGGTGCCCTTGTTGGGGCCGCTCGTCTCGTACGTGCCGGTGAACTTGTCCAGGGTGAAGCTGAACGGCGTCAGGTCGCCGGTGTCGAAGAGGGTGCCGGACTTGAAGTCGTCGTAGGAGATGAGGGTGTTGGAGAAGCCGTCGCCCTCGACGACCAGTTTGTTGCCCTCGGTCTTGAAGAGCTGGCCCCAGGCGAAGGCGGTCAGCATCACGATCAGCGCGATGTGGAAGGCCAGGTTGCCGACCTCGCGGAGGTAGCCCTTCTCGGCGGCGACGGCGTCCCCGGCGAGGTGGGCGCGGAAGCGGCGCTTCTTGAGGAGGGTGAGGGCCGCCTCGCGGACCTCCTCGGGCTCCGCCCGCGTCTGCCACGTCGTGTAGGCGGGCAGCCGGGTCAGACGCCTGGGCGCACCCGGCGGGCGGCTGCGCAACTGGCCCACGAACTGCCAGGTGCGCGGCACGATGCAGCCGATGAGGGAGACGAACAGCAGGATGTAGATCGAGGAGAACCACACCGAGCTGTAGACGTGGAAGAGGCCGAGCTTCTCGTAGACCGGGCCGAGCGTCTCGTGGGCCTGGCGGAAGTCGGCGACCTTCGTCTCGTCGGTGCCGGACTGCGGGATCAGCGAGCCGGGGATCGCGCCGAGCGCCAGCAGCAGGAGCAGGAGCAGCGCGACCCGCATGGAGGTGAGCTGACGCCAGTACCAGCGGGCCCAGCCGGTCACGCCCAGACCGGGCGCGGTGGAGAGCGACTCCACGGGCGCGGTGGACAGTTGGGAGCCGGCCGCGCCGAGATCCTGGTCGCCGGCCGCTCCGGGATCCTGGTCGTCGGGGGTGACGGGATCCTGGTCGTCGGGGGTGACGGGGTCCTGGTCGTCGGGGGTGACGGGCGGGGTCGTCTCGCCGGTGGTCGTGGTCTTGCTCATGGTTCAGATCCCCACAGTGAAGCCGGCGGACCAGGACTGCATGTCCTGCACGAGGCGGTCCCACGCACCGGTCAGCAGCAGCAGACCGGTCACGATCATCATCGTGCCGCCGATCCGCATCACCCAGACGTAGTGACGCTTGACCCAGCCGAAGGCACCGAGCGCCTTGCGGAAGGCGACCGCGGCGAGCACGAACGGCAGGCCGAGGCCGAGGCAGTAGGCGACGGTCAGTATGGCACCGCGGCCCGCGCTCCCCTGCTGGGAGGAGAGGGCGATCACGGAGGCGAGGGTGGGGCCGATGCAGGGCGTCCAGCCGATGCCGAACAGGGCGCCCAGCAGCGGGGCGCCGGCCAGTCCGGCGACGGGCCGCCGGTGGAAGCGGAACTCCCGCTGCGTCATCCAGGGCATCAGGCCCATGAAGAAGACGCCCATGGCGATCATGAGCACGCCCAGCACCTTGGACAGGACGTCCCGGTTCGCCTGGAGCGTGTCCCCGAAGTAGCCGAACAGCGCCCCGCTGGAGACGAACACGGCGGTGAAGCCGAGGACGAAGAGAGAGGCGCCGGCGACCATCCGGCCGCGCCGGGCCTCCGCCAGATCCGTGCCGGCGACGCCGGTGACGTACGACAGATAGCCGGGGACGAGCGGCAGGACGCACGGCGAGAAGAAGGAGACCAGCCCGCCGAGCAGGGCGACGGGCAGCGCGAGCAGCAGGGCGCCGGTCAGGACCGTCTGGTTGGGGTCGGTGTCCGCGGCGAGGGTGGTGGCAGCGGCGAGGGTGGTGAGCGCGCTCACGTCACTTCTCCGCGAGGACCGGGGAGATCATCTTGCGCAGCTTCTCCTCGCTGAGCGCGGTCAGCGAGCGGGCGGCGATCTTGCCCTCCCGGTCGATGACGAGCGTGGAGGGGATGGCCTGCGGGTTGAGGGTGCCCTTCTTGAAGCGGAGCATCAGCTTGCCCGTCGGGTCGTACAGACTGGGGTAGGCGATGCCGTACGCCTTGTCGAAGGCGACCGCGTTGGCGGCCTCGGTGTCGCGGGTGTTGATGCCGACGAACTGCACACCGTCGGCCCGGAGGTCCTGGTAGACCTTCTGGAAGCCCGGCGCCTCGGCACGGCACGGGGAGCACCAGGAGCCCCATACGTTGAGGACGACGACCTTGCCCTTGTAGGCGGCGACGTCGAGCCGCTTGCCGTCGATGGTCTCGCCGGACAGGTCGGGCGCGGCGGAGCGCTTCCCCTTGTCCGCGGTGGAGATGCCGTCCTTGCCCATCACGAAGTTGGTGTCACCGCCGCCCCCGGAGGTCCCTCCGGAGGTGCACCCGGACAGCAGCAGCGCGGCGGCGGCCGCGCCGGCGGCCGCGGCCAGGGCGGCACGGCGCGAACGGAACCCGGTGGTCGAGCGCAGGGGGGCTAGGGGGGCGCGGCTGGCGGCACTCATGTGAAAAGTTTCGCATGCCCGTTCCGGGGATCTTGCCCGCCCCCCTTGCGGGGAGAAAACCGCATTTCAGGCGGCGGATCAGGAGCCCGTCGGGGTCGTCGAGGGCGAGCCGGTCGACGGGGTTTTCGGTGTCTTCGGGGTGGTCGGGGTCGCTGCGAGGAACGTCTTCCAGCCACCCGCCGGCTGCTGGCCGACGTCGAGGGTGCGGAGCTTCTCGAGAACCTCCGGCTTCTGGACGTCGATCCAGTCCACGAACTGCCGGAAGGAGACCAGCCGTACGTCCGCGCCCTTCTCCTTCTCGCGCGCGATGTGCTTGAAGGCCTCCTCGACGGAGTCCATGTAGATGCCGCCGTTCCACTGCTCGAAGTGGTTGCCGACGAAGAAGGGCGCGCGGTTGGACTCGTAGGCCCGCTGGAAGCCCTGGATGTAGGCCTGCGCGGACTGCTTGCGCCAGCCCGGGTAGTTCTGCGGGGGCGCCTTCGTCGAGTTCACCGACTGGTTGGCGAGCATGTTGTAGTCCATCGACAGGACTTCGAAGCTGTGCCCGGGGAACGGCACCGCCTGCAACGGCAGATCCCACAGTCCGCCCCGCTTCTGCGGCCACACCTGGCGCCCGCCCGGCGAGGAGGCGTCGTAGCGCCAGCCGAGTTCCTTGGCGGTGGGCAGCAGGTTGTCCTGGCCGAGGAGGCAGGGGGTACGGCCGCCGACGAGTTCCTTGTCGTAGTCGAAGGGCAGCGCGGGCAGGTCGGTCCAGCCGGTGTTGGTCCGCCAGTTCTTCACGAACGACTTGGCCTGGTCTATCTCGCTGCGCCACTGCTTGGGCGTCCAGTGACCGACCGAGCCGTGGCCCTCGCCGCAGAAGTGCCCGTTGAAGTGGGTGCCTATCTCGTGCCCTTCGAGCCAGGCGCGGCGCACGTTGGTGAGCGTCATCTTGACGTGCTCGTCGGTGAGGTAGCCGATGTCGGACGCGCCGAGCGGGTTGTTCGGCGGGTCGTAGAGGCGCTTCTTCGACTCGGGCAGCAGATACAGCCCGGAGAGGAAGAAGGTCATGCCCGCGCCGTGCTCCTTGGCGAGGTCGAGGAAGCGAGGGAAGAGCCCGTTGCCGACCTCGGCCGCCCCGTCCCACGAGAAGACGACGAACTGCGGCGGCTCCTGACCCGGCTCCAGCGGCACCGGCTTGGCCGGCTGGTGGGGCTGCTTGCCGGTGAAGGAGGTCGAGCCGTCGCCGAGGGGGCGGGCGGCGGCCTTGGGGCTGGCGGACGGGCTGCCCTTGGACCCGCCCTTGCCCGAGCCGCCGGCGTGCTTCGACTCGTCGGAGTCGGTGAGGCTGCCGCAGCCGGCCAGTCCGACGGCGGCAGCCCCGGCACCGAGCCCGAGCGCTCCCCTTCGCGTGATCGTGCGCATGCGCATGGCGTCCTCGTTCGTCAGGGTCCTCTGGGGCGGTCATTTATTCAGAGGACATGATGAACGAGAGGGTTCCGCTCGTACTTCCGGATTCGGTAACAGCGAACCCTCAGCCCGGACTCAGGTCAGGCTCAGGGGGCTGGGCTGAGGGGGCTGGGCTGAGGGGGCTGGTCTGAGGGGGCTGAGGGGGGCTCAGGCCCCGAAGGCCTTGTCCTTCCCCTTCACCGGCTTGGCGCCGGCGCGCAGATGGGCCGGAACCAGGTCGATGGCGGGCTCGCTGTAGCCGACGGACACGATCCGGTCGCCCTGGTACGTGAAGGACGTCAGCGAGGCGAGCGTGCACTGCCGCTTGCGCGGGTCGTGCCACAGCCGCCGCCGCTCGACGTACGACCGCACGATCCAGATCGGCAGCTGGTGGCTGACGAGCACGGCCTCGTGCCCGCGCGCCGCGTCCTTCGCCGCGTCCAGCGCGCCCACCATCCGGACGACCTGGTCGACGTACGGCTCGCCCCAGGACGGCCTGAACGGGTTGACGAGGTGCTTCCAGTTCTCGGGCCGGCGCAGCGCCCCGTCCCCCACCCCGAACGTCTTGCCCTGGAAGACGTTGCCGGCCTCGATGAGCCGCGGGTCGGTGGCCAGGTCGAGGCCGTGCGCCTTCGCGATCGGCGTGGCCGTCTCCTGCGCCCGCTCCAGCGGGGAGGCGACGACGTGGGTGACGTCGCGCGGGGCTAGGTGGTCGGCGACCCGGTCGGCCATCTGCCGGCCCAGCTCGGAGAGGTGGTAGCCGTCGAGACGGCCGTAGAGGATCCCGTCGGGGTTGGCGACCTCGCCGTGCCGCATGAGGTGGACGACGGTGAGGTCTTTGTTGTCGCTCATGCTGCCCTGGGTGGTCATGCTGCCTTCGGTGGTCATGCTGCCCTCGGTGGTCATGCTGCTGTGGCCTCCGCAGCCGCTCGGGCCGCCGCCGGGAGGGCGTCGGCGATCCGCTGGATGGCCCGGTCGTCGTGGGCCGTGGACACGAACCAGGACTCGAAGGACGACGGCGGCAGGTAGACGCCGTTCGCCAGCAGCGAGTGGAAGAAGGCGGTGAAGCGGAACGACTCCTGCGCCCTGGCGTCGTCGTAGTCACGGACCGGCCGGTCCGTGAAGAAGACGGAGAACATGGTGGAGGCGCTCTGCACCGTGTGCGCGACGCCCTCCTTGGCCAGCGCCTGGGAGACGAGCGCCTGGAGCTGCCCGGAGACGGCGTCCAGCTTGACGTAGGCGGCGTCGTCGAGCAGCCGGAGCTGGGCGAGCCCGGCGGCGGTGGCGACGGGGTTCCCGGAGAGGGTGCCGGCCTGGTAGACGGGCCCGGCGGGAGCGAGGTGCGCCATGACGTCGGCGCGCCCGCCGAAGGCCGCGGCGGGGAACCCGCCGCCCATGACCTTCCCGAACGTCATCAGGTCGGGCCGTACGCCGTCGATCCCGAACCAGCCCGCGCGGCTGGTCCGGAACCCGGTCATGACCTCGTCGGAGATGAACAGCGCGCCGTTGGTCGCGCAGGCGTCCTTGAGGCCCTGGTTGAACCCGGGCAGCGGCGGCACGACGCCCATGTTGCCCGGCGCCGCCTCGGTGATCACGCACGCGATCTCGCCGGGGTGCCGGTGGAAGGCCTCGTGCACGGCCTCCAGGTCGTTGTACGGCAGGACGATCGTGTCGCCGGCCTGGGCGCCCGTGACGCCCGGCGTGTCGGGCAGCGCGAAGGTGGCGACGCCGCTGCCGGCCGCGGCGAGCAGCGAGTCGACGTGGCCGTGATAACACCCGGCGAACTTGATCACCTTGGTGCGCCGGGTGAAGCCGCGGGCCAGCCGGATGGCCGACATGGTCGCCTCGGTGCCGCTGGAGACGAGCCGCACCTGCTCGAGGGGCCCGATGCGGTCGACCATCTCCTCGGCGAGCGCCACCTCGCCCTCACCGGGCGTGCCGAAGGAGGTGCCGCGGGAGACGGCGTCCCGCACGGCGGCGATCACGTCCGGGTGCGAGTGCCCGAGGATCATGGGCCCCCAGGAGCAGACGAGGTCGACGTACTCCCGTCCGTCGGCGTCCGTCAGATACGGGCCGGTGCCGGACACCATGAACCGGGGCGTTCCGCCCACGGCGCGGAAGGCACGCACCGGGGAGTTCACCCCGCCCGGCGTGACGACGGACGCACGGTCGAACAGCGCCTGCGAGACAGGCGCATCGTATGAATAGGGCAGTTCGCTCATGACCTGCGGATTCTCCGACCTTCTCCGACTTGCTGGACTCCGGTTGCCAGTGACCTCCCAGGGTAGGCCAGCGGTGCCCGGGGCCGGCCGGGGCCATCGCCGGGTCGTCACCGGGGCGTCGCCGGGTCCTCGCCGGGCCGTCGCCGGGTCGGGCGGGGTCGTCGACGGGCCCGCCCGGCCGCTTCGCCATCTGCGAAACTGAGACGGACAGAGCCTGATACACGTAGCTCACAACGACCAGGTGTCGATGGGGCTGCGAAGATCCTGCGGACAGGTGTTTCACCGTACGTTTCGGCGTGCGGCCGTGGGGGAGGTCACTGACACGATGATCGGGTTGCGCGGCGGGGTCCACGCGTCCTAGAAAAGCAGTCGGGTGGAGATATGCATCGCGGTGGCGGGCTGGGCGAGGGGACTGACGACCTGGGTCCTCGACGTGCCCAGAGGGGAAGGCACCGGCGCGACGCGGAGGAAGCCGGCGAAGCACGTCAGAGCCAGGGCATGAACCAGGGTGTCCAGGGTGTACCGAATGAGCCCGAGCGGATCGACCGGCGAGTCGACCAGCGGGTCGATCGTCTCCGGGCGGGGAGCAGGAATGGTGGTCGGGTGGGGGTGACGTACAAGTACTTCGGCGCGCCGGACGGTGCGACCGCGGCCCGCGTCCCGATCTCGATGCGCCCCGAGGAGCTCGGCGGCGACGAACTCGGTATGAACGGCATGTTCACCAAGATCAAGCCGGAGACGATGGCCGCGATGGTCCTCACCGGCATCGAAGGCGTCCCCCTCCACAAGGTCCCCCCGCTGGAACTGGTCGTCCTCCACCCCGACTACGCCGTCGTCAAACTCCCCATGACGGTCGTGGATCCCCTGCGCGACATCGGCGAGGAAGCGGTGGGCGCGGCAGCGTTCATCTGGTCCACGGTCCCGGACCGCGGCGGCCCCCGCGACGCGTTCAACGTGTACCAACTGCTGCACGAATGGCAGGACTTCAGCCACCGGTTGCATGAGGCGGGGCATCAGCCTTATTGCCTGGTGTGGCCGTGAGCCGAGGCTCTTTCTACCGCCCTACCGTCGGGGTGCGGGTGAGGCGTTGTCCGAGTGTGGTCGCGAATTCCTCGGCTCGGGCGAGTTGGGTGCGGAGGTCGGCGACGCGCTGTTGGGCGGCGTGCTCGAAGTCCCGGATACGGTCGAGCAGTTGCTCGTGTTCGTCCGTCGGCAGCGGCTCGCCCGAGTCCAGTGCGTCCAGCCGGTCCGTGGTGTCGAGCAGGGCGCGCATCTCGTCGAGGGTGAAGCCGAGGGGCTTCATGCGGCGGATGACCATCAGGCGGGCGACGTAGGCCTCGGTGTAGAGGCGGAAGCCGCCCTGGGAGCGGGCGGACGGGATGACGAGGCCGGTGTCCTCGACGCCGTCGAGACCAAGTACGCCCAGCGCGGCAAGACCGTCGAGATCACCGGCCTGAACGAGCCCAGCGCCCACCTCCACAAGACCCTCACCGGCGAACTCGCAGGCGGCAACTGACGGACGGCGGCCGGGGTTCGGGATTCGAGGTTCGGGGGTTCAGAGTTCGGGCGGGGCTTTCGGGTCCCGCCCTTGTCGTGTGTCGGCCGGCGGTTCTCGGCTTCGCCCTCAACGCGTGGGAACTCCCTGCCCGCTTGAGATCACGGAACCGGGCACCGACACTGCAGACTTCGGACTTCGAAGTTCAGACTCCAGACTGTGAAGTCCACTCTGCAGGAAGGCAGTTGTCATCGGCAGTGCGCCGACCCGACCGGCACCAACCCGACCTGAACCCACCTGCCCCGCCCCGACCTGACCTGAACCGGCCTGACCCGACCGTCAAAGGATCCTTCAGCATCATGTCCTCCTCCCCCAGCACTCGCTGGTGGCGCAGCGCCGTCATCGACCAGGTCAGCTCCCGCAGCCTCACCGACGGTAGCCGTCCGGCGGCGACAGCCGTGCCCGGCGACTGGAAGGACCGCCTCCGGCTGTTCGGGTATGTCGCGCCGCCCCGGGACGACCTCCGCGAGCGGCTGGTTCCGCCCTTCCCGGAGCCGGGGACGGGGACGGGGACGGGGACGGGGGCCGGTGTCTGGGGGTTCTTGGGGCTCGGGCCGGTGGTGGCGGGTCGTGTCGTGCAGGTGATGGGGTGGCTCGGGCCGGTGCTCGTGGCCGCCTTGGCCGGGACGGTCCGGTTCTGGCAGCTCGGCCGGCCGCGGGCCATCGTCTTCGACGAGACGTTCTACGCCAAGGACGCCTGGGCCCTGCTGCACCTCGGCTACGAGGGCACGTGGCCGACCCGTACGGTCTCCGACCCGCAGATCCTGGGGCACCCCCAGGTGGTGCCGCTCTCCGACGCCGGGGCCTTCGTCGCGCACCCGCCCACCGGCAAGTGGGTGATCGCCCTCGGCGAGTGGATGTTCGGCCTCGAACCGTTCGGCTGGCGGTTCATGACGGCGCTCCTGGGCACCTTGTCCGTGCTGATGCTGTGCCGAATAGGCCGCCGTCTGTTCCGGTCGACGCTGCTGGGCTGTCTGGCCGGCGCGCTGATGGCGGTGGACGGCCTGCACTTCGTGATGAGCCGCTCCGCCCTGCTCGACCTGGTCGTCATGTTCTTCGTGCTGGCGGCGTTCGGATGCCTGCTGATCGACCGGGACGGTGCGCGGGCCCGGCTCGCCACCGCCCTGCCCACAGGCACGGACGGTCACGTGCGGCCCGACCCCGACACCGGTGACCGCGCCGGGACGGGCGTGCGGCCCTGGCGGCTCGCGGCCGGTCTCTTCCTGGGGCTGGCGGCCTCGACCAAGTGGAACGGGCTGTATTTCCTGGCCTGCTTCGTCGTCCTGACCGTGCTGTGGGACGTCGGCGCCCGCCGCGTCGCGGGAGCGCGCCACCCCTACCGGGCGGTGCTGCGCAAGGACCTCGGCTGGTCGGTGCTGTCCCTCGTACCGGTCGCCGTGGTGACCTATCTGGCGACGTGGACCGGCTGGTTCCTGTCCGACAAGGGGTACGGACGGCACTGGGCGGACGGCCGCGGCGGCACCTGGTCGTGGATTCCGGCCCCGTTGCGCAGCCTGTGGCACTACGAGTCCCTCGTCTACCGGTTCAACGTGGGACTGGAGACCTGGCACCGGTACGAGTCCAACCCGTGGAGCTGGCTGGTCCTCGGCCGCCCGGTGGCGTTCTTCTACGAGTCGCCCCAGCCCGGGAAGTCCGGCTGCCGCGCCGAGTCCGCCTGCGCGCAGGAGATCCTCGCCCTGGGCACGCCGCTGCTGTGGTGGTCGGCCTGCTGCGCGCTGGTGTATCTGCTCTTCCGGTGGGCGCTGCGCCGCGACTGGCGCGCGGGCGCCGTCCTGTGCGCGGTGGGCGCCGGCTACCTGCCGTGGTTCCTGTACCAGGACCGGACGGTCTTCTCCTTCTACGCCGTCGTCTTCGTGCCGTACCTCTGCCTGGCCGTGACGATGATGGTGGGCGCGCTGCTGGGTCCGCCGGGGGCGAGTGAGAAACGCCGTACGCAGGGTGCGGTGGCCGCGGGCGTGCTGGTGCTGCTCATCGCCTGGAACTTCATCTACTTCTTTCCGCTCTACACCGGCCAGCCGATCCCGCACTCCGCCTGGCTCGCCCGCATGTGGCTCGACACCTGGGTCTGAACCTGGGCCTGGGCCCGAGGAACCCGACAAGCCCGAGGAACCCGACAAGTCGGCTACCGACCGGCTGCCGACGGGCTACTGACGCGTACTCATGAGACCTCCATCACAGCCCATTCCTGGACCTACGGCCCTATGGATACTGTTCGGCGTCATATAGGCGACTTGTGTCCGTTCCGATGCCCTGACACTTTCGTGCCGGTCGCGAGGTCGGGCCGGGCGGCGAGGGCGAGAAGGAACGTGACCACCCAGACATCCCAGTCCCAGACATCTCCGTCCAAGAAGTCCCAGACATCCCAGATATCCCAGACACCCGACGTGGGAAACATGCCCGCGTCCCTCACCACCTTCGTCGGCCGGTGCCACGACCTCGCCGAAGTGCGCCGCCGGCTGGGGGCGACGCGGCTGCTGACGCTGACCGGTCCGGGCGGGGTCGGCAAGACGCGGCTGGCGCTGGAGGTGGCCGCCGCGGCGGCGGCGGACTTCGCCGACGGGGTGTGGCTGGTGGATCTGGCACCCGTGCGGGACCCGTCGACGGCGGCGACGGCGAACGCCACGGCGATCGCGCTGGGCGTGCCGGACCCGGGCACCCGGCCGGTCGTCGACCAGCTCGCCGTCTTCCTGTCCCGCCGCAGCCCGCTGATCGTGCTGGACAACTGCGAGCACCTCGTCGACGCCTGCGCCGAGCTCGCGGACACGCTGCTGACGGCCTCCCCCGGGCTGCGCATCCTGACGACGAGCCGCCGGACGCTGGGAATCTACGGCGAGCACGTCTTCGCCGTCCCCCCGCTGGCGCCGGACGACGCGGTGCAGCTGCTGCGGGACCGGGCCGGCGCCGTGCGCCCGGATTTCCGGATCACCGACGGCAACCGCGCCCAGGTGCACCGGCTCTGCGAGGGACTGGACGGGCTGCCGCTGGCCATCGAACTGGCCGCGTCCCGGCTGCGGACCCTGACCGTCGACGAGGCGGTGCAGCGGCTGGAGGACCGCTTCGGGCTGCTCGCGAGCGGCAGCCGGCTCGCCCGGCCGCACCAGCGCACGCTGCGCGCGCTGATCGACTGGAGCCACGAGCTGTGCACCCCCGCCGAGCAACTGCTGTGGAACCGGCTGTCGGTGTTCGCCGACGACTTCGGCCTCGACGCCGCCGAAGCGGTCTGCGCGGGCGACGGCATCGACCGGACCGAAGTGCTCGATCTCCTCGACCAGTTGGTCTCCCAGTCCCTCGTCCTGCCCACCGAGCGCGAGGGCATGTCGCGCTACCGGCTGCTGGGCACCATCCGCCAGTACGGGCGCGAACGGCTCGCCGAGTCCGGCCAGGAGCACCGGACCCTGGGCCGGCACCACGACTTCTACCTGGCCCTCGCCGAGCGCATCGCCGACGGCTGGTACGGCCCCGGCCAGCAGCAGAGCCTGGCCCGGCTGCGTGCCGAGTACGCGAATCTGCGTGTGTCGCTGGCCTGGGGCGGCGACCCGCGGGCCACCCTGGCGCTGGCCGCCGCGCTGCGCTTCCACTGGTGCGAGGGCGGCTTCCTCGGCGAAGGACGCCGCTGGCTGGAGCACGCGCTCGCCGCCGCACCCGAGCAGGGACCGGACCGGGCCAGGGGGCTGTGGGTCGCCGCCTGGGTGGCGGTGCTGCAGCACGATCACGCCGCGGCGAACCGGTGGCTGGACGAGGCCGCGGAGCTGGGCGCACGGCTGACCGACCGGGTGGTGTGCTCCCATGTCCAGGGCCTGCGCGGCACGTTGGCGCTGTTCGGCGGCCGGCTGACGGAGGCCGTGCCCCTGCTGGAGGAGGCGGTGGCCGGTCATCTGGGGACGGACGAGGAGATCGGCGCCGTCTACGCGCTGATCGTGCTGGGCACCGTCCAGTCCCACCTGGGGGATCCGCGGACCACGCAGACCTGCCGGCAGGCGGTCGCCCTCGCCGAGGCGCATGACGAGCGGCTGGTCCGCGCACACGCGCAGTGGACGCTCGGCTACGACGCCTGGCGGCGCGGCGACCTGACGGAGGCCACCGTCATGATCCGGTCCGCGCTGGAGAACGAGCTGGGCTTCAACGACTACGTCAGGGTCGCCCTGATGCTGGAGGAGCTCGCCTGGGTCACCGCGGCGGGCGGCGGCCACGAGCGGGCGGGGCGGCTGCTGGGCGCCGCGGCCGCCCTGTGGCGGGACACCGACACCGGCATCGCCACGTTCGGACCGCACATGGTCCACCAGCACGCCGAGTGCGAGGAGGACGTCGTACGGGCCCTGGGCCGGGCGGCGTACGAGGACGCCCTCGCGGAGGGCGGGCTCCTCCGCGGCCCCGACGAGGCCATCGGCTACGCCCTGCGCACCGGATCAGGGCCGACCATGGCGACAGCTCACCTCACGGCTCAGGCCACGGCTCAGGTCACGGCTCAGGTCACGGCTCCCGCCAGGACCGTTGTCATACCCGCCGGCACACCCGCCGGCCCGCCCGCCGTCACGGTCACCGCCCCGAGCCCGCTGACACCCCGGGAGCGGGAAGTGGCCGCGCTGGTGGCCAAGGGCATGAGCAACCGGCAGATCGCGTCCCTGCTCGGCCGCTCCCCGCGCACGGTCCACGGCCACGTCGAGAACATCCTGGCCAAGCTCGGATTCGTCTGCCGCGCCCAGATCGCGTCCTGGTGGACAGCGAACCAGGCCCCCACCCCTTAGGACAACCCCGTAGAAATACCCGGGCCGGGCACCCCTTTCACCCCGGGCCGGGTCGGGGTGTGCCCGTAGAAGTACCCGTGGCGTCGGCGCTGCCCCCGCGCCGGGTCTTGCGGCACAAGGCCACCGCGAGGATCGGCAACCGCCACACAGCACAGGAGCTCATGTGACGACCGAGTCGAGCGGGACGAACGAGACGACCGTGCCATTCGCTGACCAGACGCGGCCGGGTGCCGATCGGATCATCGCCCGGCCCGGCGTTCAGACGGGTGATCCACCGCTTGTCGAAGGCGAAGTAGGCCCCCTGGTGATCGCCGTCAATAGAGTGCGCAACATTAGCGGCTTGCTACAACAGGTCCGCCAGTGTGGCCCGGGCCCGTGCCACGCGTGAACGGACGGTACGGAATTCCCCCCGCCCCCCACTCACTTCACCCCCGCTCACCTGACCCCCGCTCACCTCACCCCCACCGTCCGCACCACCGTCAACGCCAGTGCCCGCGCCGTCTCCGCCACCTCCCGGAGGGACACGTGCTCGCGGGCGCTGTGAGCGACGCCGACGTCCCCCGGCCCGAACTGCAGCGTCGGGATCCCGGCCCCGGCGTACAGCCGGAGGTCGCTCCCGTACGTCGCCCCGCGTTCCCGGGGGCGCGCGGCGCCCGTCGCGTCGGCGTACGCGTCCGCCACCAGGGCCCCGAGCGGATGCCCCGCCGCCAGCCGGCCGCTCGCGAACCGGCCGCCCGGCCAGGTCACGGACGCCGGATGCGCGCGCAGCCAGTCGTCCTGGGCGCACGCCTCGGCCACGCACCGCTCCAGCGCCGCCCGGGCGACGGCCGGATCCTCCCCGAGCCGCACCCCGAGCCGCCCCTCCGCGACCAGCAGATCAGGCACGCTGCTCGCCCAGTCGCCCGAGCGGACGGTGCCGACGGACAGCGCGTAGGGAATCGGGTACTCGGCGAGCAGTGCGTCCGGGTCCCGGTTGCGCTCGCCCTCCAGCCGGGCCAGCGCCCGGTGCAGCGGCAGGTAGGCGTCGATCGCGCTGACCCCGGCCTCCCGCGAACTGGCGTGGGCGGCCTTGCCCGGGACGGTGATCCGGAAGGTCAGCGCGCCCGCGTTGGCGGTGATCACCGTCCGGGACGTCGGCTCGGCGATGACGCACGCGTCGCCGCCGTAGCCGCGCCGCAGGGTGCCGAAGGCGCCGAGCCCGCCGTCCTCCTCGCCGACGACGAAGTGCACGGCGACCCGCCCGCGCAGCCGCACTCCGGCCGCCCGGATCGCGGCCAGCGCGCCGAGCTGCGCCGCGAGCCCGCCCTTCATGTCGCACGCGCCCCGCCCGTGCACGAGATCGCCGGTGACGCGCGGCACGAAGGGGTCGCCGTGCCAGGCGGCGAGGTCTCCGGGCGGGACGACGTCCACGTGCCCCTGAAGGATCAGCGCCGGCCCGTGACCGCCACCGTCGCCGCTCCCCGTATGCCCCACCAGTCCCCACGCCTCCTCGCGCGGTGCCTCCGTGCCGGGGAAGTCGGGGTGGGCGCGCAGGTCGGGCAGGTCCATGGGCCACAGGTCGACGTCGAACCCGAGCCGTTCCAGCCGTCCGGCCAGGTGGTGCTGGATCTCGGACTCGGCGGCGCTGCCCGTGACGCTGGGGATCGCGATCAGTTCGAGCAGCGTCCGCCCGACGGCCTCCTCGTCCACCGCCGCCAGCACGGCCGCCTCCCGGTCACCGAGCACGCCCCACCCCCTCAGTCGCCGGCGGGCCACTCCCACCACTCCCGCCGGGGAGCAGGGTCCCAGTTCCAGGAATGTGACACATCACCGGTGATGTGTCACATTTCTCGGCCGACACCACCCCGGGCCTCCGCCACGCACTCACCACCATGGCCCGGATCGGGGATCACCTCACCCCAGCCGGTCCCGCGCCCGCGCCGGTTCTTCTCCACTCCCGCCCACCGTGAAGCCGATCACCGAGCCGCCGCCCGCGCGGCGGGCGGCGAAGGGGGCGCCCTCGTGGGACAGGGCCACCTCGCGCACGATCGACAGGCCGAGACCGGATCCCGGCAGGGAACGCGCGTCGGCGGCCCGGTAGAAGCGGTCGAAGACGCGCGTCAGGTCGGCCTCGGCGATGCCCGGACCGCGGTCGAGGACCTCGACGCGGACGACCCCCGGCCGGGCGGGCCCGGTGACGGCGATCTCGACCGGCGCCCGGCCCTCGCGGTCGAACTTGGTCGCGTTCTCCACGAGGTTGGACACCGCCCGCTGGAGCATGGCGGGCCGGCCGTAGGCGGTGGTCGCGCCGCTCGTGCGGATCAGGATCTGCCGCCCGGTACGCCGCCGGGCGAGGCCCGCGACCTCCTCCGCGAGGTCGGCGAGGTCCACCTGCCGCGGCGGCTCGCTGTCGGACTGGCCGGCCGCGAGGTCGACGAGCTCGTTGACCAGGTCGGTCAGCTCGCGCGCCTCCTGGGTCAGATCCGCGACCAGTTCGAGGCGGGTGTCCGGCGGCAGTTCGTCGATACGGCGCAGCAGCGAGATGTTCGTCCGCAACGACGTCAGCGGCGTACGCAGCTCGTGCCCCGCGTCCTGGACGAGCCGCCGCTGGTCCTCCTCCGACTGGGCGAGCCGGCCCAGCATGCGGTCGAAGGCGCGGCCCAGCCGGCCCACCTCGTCGTGCCCGGTGACCGGCACCTGCACGCCGAGCCGGCGCGTCCGGGCGACGTCCTCGGCGGCGGTGGTGAGGATCACCAGCCGGTGCGTGATGCGCCGGGCCAGCCACCAGCCGAACAGCCCCGCGGCGGTCACGACCGCGATCATCAGGATCAGGGTGCGCTGCTGGAGCGCCCGCAGCAGATCCTCGGTGTCGCTGAACTCCTGCGCCACCTGCACCGCGCCCCGGCCGCCGCCCAGCGAGACGGTCGCGACGCGGTAGACGTCGCTGCCGACGTCCACGTCCTTGTGCACGGCCATCCGCCCGGCCGTCGCGTCGGCCGCGACCGTGCGGTCGGCGGGCACGACCGGCAAGCCCGGGCTGCCGCCGTCGACCACCGACCCGTCCGGGCCCAGCACCTGGACGTCCGTCCGGGCCGGCCGCACGATGTCGTGGCCCGGCGCGGCCGAGGAGAAGTCCTCCGGCGCCATCCGCTGGTCGCGCACCTCGTCCCGCAGATCCTGCACGACCTCGTCGAACACCGACTCCTGGTCGACCCGGACCAGCCGGGCCGCCGCCGAGTACGACAGCACGCCGACGAGGACGGTGACGGCGGCGGTCACGGCCGCGAAGGACACCGCGAACGTCGTCCGCAGCGACACCAGCTTCGGCCGCGGCCGAGACAGCAGCCGCCGCAGACGACCCACGGTCTCAGTCCTCCCGCAGCACGTAACCCACACCGCGCACGGTGTGGATCAGTTGCGGGGAGCCCGGCTGATCGAGCTTGCGGCGCAGGTAGCCGACGTAGACGGCGAGGTTCTTCGAGCCGGGCCCGAAGTCGTAGCCCCAGATCCGGTCGTAGATCGTGGAGTGGTCCAGGACGATCCCGGCGTTGCGCACCAGCAGTTCCAGCAGCTCGAACTCGGTCCGGGTCAGCTCCAGCTCCCGCGCGCCCCGCCACGCCCGCCGCGCCTGCGGGTCCATCCGCAGCCCGGCCGCCTCCACATGCCGTCCCGATCCCGATCCCAATCCCGAGCCCGAGCCCGAGGGCTGCGGCTGCTGCTCCTTCGGAGCCTCGGCCACGGGCGCGGCCTCCGGGCTGGTCCGGCGCAGCAGCGCCCGCAGCCGGGCGAAGACCTCCTCGACGTCGAACGGCTTGACGACGTAGTCGTCGGCGCCCGCGTCCAGTCCGGCGATCCGGTCTGCGGTCTCCACCAGCGCGGTCAGCATCAGGATGGGCGTGCGGTCGCCCTCGGCGCGCAGCACCCGGCAGACCTGGAGGCCGTCGATGCCGGGCATCATCACGTCGAGGACGAGCACGTCCGGCGGGTTCTTGTGGGCGTGCGCCAGCGCCTCGACCCCGTCGGCGACCGCGGTGACCTGGTAGCCCTCCAGGGTCAGGGCGCGTTCCAGGGCGTGGCGGATGGCACGGTCGTCTTCGGCGAGCAGCAGGGTGGGAGGCACCCGCCCAGTCTGCCAAGGCCTTCGGTGGTTGCGCGGTGCGGACGGTCCTACGATCACCCTTCTTACTGGGCTCTCACCGTCCGGCCGGCCTGGGCGCCCCGGCCGGGACGGCGATCGCCGCCAGCCGCTCGGCGAACGGAAGGACCTCGAACCCGCCCTTCACCGGCTGCGCCGACCGGGCCACCGACGATCCCGACGGCCCCGCCAGTCCCGCCAGTCCCGCCAGTCCCGTCATCAGCGCCGCCAGCTCCCCCGCCGCCCGCTCGATCCGCTCGGGCAGCCCCTCCGCGCCCCAGTCCTCCGAGGCGGCGTAGACGGCGGTCGGCACGACGACGGCCCGCAGGTGGGCGAAGAGCGGCCGCATCGCGTGTTCGAGGACGAGCGAGTGCCGGGCGCTGCCCCCCGTGGCGGCGATCAGCACCGGCTTGCCCGCCAGCGCGTCCTGGTCCAGCACGTCGAAGAACGACTTGAACAGTCCGCTGTACGACGCCGAGAACACGGGCGTGACGACGACGAGCCCGTCCGCCCCCGTCACCGCGTCGAGGGCGTCCGCCAGTTTCCGGCCGGGGAAGCCGTTGGTGAGGTTGTGCGCGATCTCGACGGCGAGGTCGCGCAACTCGACGACCCGCACGTCCACGTCCGCCTCCGCCTCCGCCCGCCCGGCAGTGGCCGCCGCCAGCCGGTCGGCCAGCAGCCGGGTCGACGACGGAACGCTCAGCCCCGCCGAGACGACGACGAGCCTCATACGACACCCACCCCTTCCTGCGCGGCCTTGACCAGCGACTCATGGGTCGGCGCCTCGGGCACCCCCGCCGGACGCCCCACCGCGAACTCCTTGCGCAGCACCGGCACGACCTCCTCGCCGAGCAGGTCGAGCTGCTCCAGCACGGTCTTCAGCGGCAGCCCCGCGTGGTCCAGCAGGAACAACTGGCGCTGGTAGTCACCGGCGTACTCGCGGAAGGCGAGCGTCTTCTCGATGACCTGCTCGGGCGTGCCGACGGTCAGCGGCGTCTGGTCGGTGAAGTCCTCCAGCGACGGCCCGTGCCCGTACACCGGCGCGTTGTCGAAGTACGGCCGGAACTCACGGACGGCCGTCTGCGAGTTGCGCCGCATGAACACCTGCCCGCCGAGCCCCACGATCGCCTGCTCGGGCGTGCCGTGCCCGTAGTGCGCGAACCGCTCCCGGTACAGCTCGACCATCTGCTTGGTGTGGTCGGCCGGCCAGAAGATGTTGTTGTGGAAGAAGCCGTCGCCGTAGTAGGCGGCCTGCTCGGCGATCTCGGGCGAGCGGATGGACCCGTGCCAGACGAAGGGGGGTACGTCGTCCAGCGGGCGGGGCGTGGACGTGAAGCCCTGCAGCGGGGAGCGGAACTTGCCCTCCCAGTTCACGACGTCCTCGCGCCACAGGCGGCGCAGCAGGGCGTAGTTCTCGACGGCGAGGTTGATGCCCTGCCGGATGTCCTGCCCGAACCAGGGATAGACCGGGCCGGTGTTCCCGCGCCCCATCATCAGGTCGACACGCCCGTCGGCCAGGTGCTGGAGCATCGCGAAGTCCTCGGCGATCTTCACCGGGTCGTTGGTGGTGATGAGCGTGGTGGAGGTGGAGAGGATCAGCTTCTCCGTCCGCGCGGCTATGTACCCGAGCATCGTGGTCGGGGACGACGGCACGAACGGCGGGTTGTGGTGCTCACCGGTGGCGAAGACGTCGAGGCCGACCTCCTCGGCCTTCAGCGCGATGGCGACCATGGCCTTGATCCGCTCACGCTCGGTCGGCGTACGGCCCGTGGTGGGGTCCGGCGTGACATCGCCGACGCTGAAGATCCCGAACTGCATGGTCGCTCAACCTCCAAGTTGTTTACCGTTCAACTATACCCGCCCAACGCGCCCCTCCCGCGTTCTATTCCGGCTCCGTTCCCGGCTCCGTTCCCGGCTCCGTTCCCGGTTCCGTTTCCGGTTCCGTTTCCGGTTCCGTTTCCGGTCCCGGCTCCGTTCCCGGCTCCGTTCCCGGCTCCGTTCCCGGCTCCGTTCCCGGCTCCGTTCCCGGTCCCGGCTCCGTCTCCGGTTCCGTCTCCGGTCCTCCGCCGGCCGCCCTCAGCCGAGCGGCAGGGCGTCCATGTACGAGTTCGAGGGCTTGCGCACCTTCACCACACCCCGCGCGTCCACCGCGACCGCCGCCGACGACGTGCCCAGCACGCCGCCCGCGTGCCAGGTCCCGGTGACGTTCACCCACGTGTCGGACTTCGGCGCCGCGACCCCGTGGACCAGCACCTTCACGGACGACGCGTCCGCCGCACAGCAACTGACGATGATCCGGGTCAGATACCAGCCGTCGTCCTTCGCCGAGGCGGGCGAGACGAACCCGGTCATCACCACCGCCCGCCCCCCGATGGCCTTCGACCGGTCCTGCTGCACCCGCTGCGTGAAGTCGGTGAGCGTGATCGGCAGCGGGGACGTCGCCGGCAGCGGGTCGAAGTCGTCGTCCTGCACGGCGACAGCCTTCGCGGGCTCCCGCGACGCGGTGTACGACCCGAGGGCGGGCGGCGCGTAGAACAGCAGGCTCAGCACGGGCAGGAAGAGCAGCCAGGCGACACGGGGCACACCGGAGTGGTCGTGCCCATGACCGCCATGACCGTGCCCGCCATGACCGTGCCCGTCGGAACGACGCTCGCCCCCGCCCCCCTCCCTCTCCTGCTGCTCATGCTCATGCGGCCGTCGGAGGGACACCCACGCCTCCGTCACCCCCAGCCCGATCAGCACCACCCCCGAGGCGATCAGCAACGGCCGCATCCCCTCCTTCACGAGCCGCAGGTACTCGTCCGTGAAGAGCGAGGTCTGCAACAACCCCAGCCCCCCGAGCACCAACAGCCCCACCTGCGCGAACCGCCTCACAGCAGCACCCCTCCGATCACCGCGCTGCACACCACCGCGACCACCGCCGTGGCCGCCGAGAACCGCACCGCGAAAGCCCGCCCGAACGTCCCCGCCTGCAAGGCGATCAGCTTCAGGTCGACCATCGGCCCCACCACCATGAACGCCAGCCGCGCCACCGGCGAGAACCCGCTCAGCGACGCCGCCACGAACGCGTCCGCCTCACTGCACACCGCCAGCAAGATCGCCAGCAGCGCCAGGAACAGCACCGACAGCCACGGCGACCCGGCGAACGTGTCCAGCACCGAACGCGGCACCGCCACGTTGAAGGTCGCCGCCGCCATCGCACCCACCACCAGGAAACCGCCGGCGTGCAGGAAGTCGTGCTGGAAACCGCGCCGGAACTCCGTGAACCGACTGCGCCCCGGCACATGCCCGGTGTGCCGCACCGCCGGCTTCAGCCACTCCTCCCGCCCCAGCCAGAGCCACAGCCAGCCCATGACGGCGGCCGTCACCAGCGAGGCGACCAGCCTGGCGAGCACCATCTCCGGACTGCCCGGAAAAGCGACGGCCGTGGCGGTCAGCACGACCGGGTTCACGGCGGGCGCCGACAGCAGGAACGCGAACGCCGCCGCCGGAGTGACCCCCCGCGCGATCAGACTGTTCGCCACCGGCACCGACGCACACTCGCACCCCGGCAGCACCACCCCCGCCAGCCCGGCCACCGGCACCGCCAGCCCGGCCCGTTTCGGCAGCAGCCGGCCGAACACATGCGCCGGCACGAACGCGTTGATCGCCCCCGACAACGCCGTCCCCAACAACAGGAACGGCAACGCCTGCACGGTCACCGCCAGACACACCGTCCGCCACGCCTGCACCGCCGGCGCGTCCAACGACCGCCCGACGACCACCAGCACGACCCCCGGCACCACAGCCGCCCCGAGCAGCAACAGCCCCCAGTGACGCGGCAGTTCACGCCCAGGACGACCACTCCGCGCCCCCTCGCCACCCACCACGTCCGACGACGCCGACAGCGACGACGGCGATGGTGACGATATGCCCGTATCCACACCCATGCCCTACACCCGGCCTTCCCGCAACCGCGTCACCTGCTCCGCGCCGAAGTCCACCGTCCGCCGCATGTGCCGCACGATCACCGCGAGTTCGGCGTCGGCCAGGTCGTCGAAGAGCGGCATCCAGTCGCCGCCCAGCCGCTCCCACATCCGCCCGAACTCCGCGATCCGCTCCGGCACCGTCGCCACCAGCACCCGCCGCCGGTCGGCCGCGTCCCGCTCCCGGACGACGTACCCCGCCCGCTCCAACCGGTCCACCAGCCGGGTCGCCGACCCGGTGGTCAGCCCCGTCAGCTCGGCGACCCGGCCCGTCGTCACCGGCTCCCGCTCCAGCATCAGCAGGTTCAGACACTGCAGGTCCGTGGGGTGCAGCCCCAGACGGTCCGCGAGAGCCTGGTTGAACAGGGCATACGCGGCCACATACCGACGGGAGACGACGGACACCTCGTCCAGCAGCCGCGACCGCACGTTCCCGGACATCGCACCCCTTCGTGAGCGCCTCCGTCGGCGCCGCCCGCAGATCGTACGACGACGGCCTCAGAAGAAGTACGCGTCCCCGGTGTCCAACACCAGCACCTGCCGCCGGTCGTTGGAACGGTTACGGTCCACCGCCCCACCACCCCACAACGTGTCGACGTCCATCGTCACCTCCGTCGGCCGCCCCCTCAGCGCCACCCGCAACGCGATCTGCTCCCCCAGCCCGTCCGCGGCCAGCGCCCCCGTCCGGCACACCACCTCCTGCCGCCCCGTCCGCGCACACCCCACCGGCAACCGCTGCTCCCCCGCCGCCAACGGCACCGACCACCGCAGCCGCACCGTCGAGTCGGAGACGTCGCCGGGACCGTGATTGCGCGGAGTGAGCCGCACGTCGAGCAGCCCGCCGTCCATCGCGGCGAAGCCGTGATAGGAGAGGTCGGCCTCGCCCCCGTCCCCCGCAGCAAGCGCAGACGAACCCCCCGCCCCCACACCCACAGCCAGCACGGCACCCCACACCACAAGCCCCCACATCCTGCGCATACCACCACTCCTCGCTCACCGGTTGTAGCGATGTATCCCACGCACAGCGCCACGCAGACGCCCTCCAACAGGTGACAGCGCACCCCCGTGCCAAGCTGCGGGCATGCTGATCGCCCGCTCCGCCGCCCTCTTCGTCGTCGCCGCGTTCTTCGAGATCGGCGGCGCGTGGCTGGTCTGGCAGGGCGTACGCGGACACCGGGGCTGGCTGTGGGCGGCGGGCGGCGTCCTCGCCCTCGGCGCCTACGGCTTCGTCGCCACCTTCCAGCCCGACGCCCACTTCGGCCGCATCCTCGCGGCATACGGCGGCATCTTCGTCGCCGGCTCGCTCCTGTGGGGCGCCGTCGCCGACGGCTACCGCCCCGACCGCTGGGACGTGGCCGGCGCGCTGATCTGCCTCGCCGGCATGGCCGTGATCATGTGGGCCCCGAGGAACGGCGCCTGAGAAACGGCGCCTGACGTCGCCTACCCTGGAAAGCAGCCGCCCGCAGAACCTCCCGCACCACCCCGCACTCCCGTACGCGCCCCGCACGCACCACCCCGTACGCACCCCCGAGGAGCACGCCATGGCCACCGCCGCACCGTCCGCCGCCGCCCGCATCGCCGTCGTCACCGGTGCGAGCAGCGGTATCGGCGCCGCCACCGCCCGGCAGCTCGCCACGGCCGGCTACCGGGTCGTCCTGACCGCCCGCCGCAAGGACCGCATCGAGGCGCTGGCCGAGGAGATCACGCAGGCAGGCGGCTCGGCGACGGCGTACCCCCTGGACGTGACGGACCGCGCGGCGGTCGACGAGTTCGCGACGGCCTTCAAGACGATCGGCGTGCTCGTCAACAACGCGGGCGGCGCACTCGGAGCCGACCCCGTCGCCACCGGCGACCCGGCCGACTGGCGCAGCATGTACGAGACGAACGTCCTCGGCACCCTCAACATCACCCAGGCCCTGCTCCCGAAGCTGGTGGCGAGCGGCGACGGCACGGTCGTCGTCATCTCCTCCACCGCCGGCCACGGCACCTACGAGGGCGGCGCGGGCTACGTCGCCGCCAAGCACGGCGCCCACGTCCTGGCCGAGACCCTCCGCCTGGAGATCGTCGGCGAGCCGGTCCGCGTCATCGAGATCGCCCCCGGCATGGTCAGGACGGACGAGTTCGCCCTCACCCGCTTCGCCGGCGACGAGGACAAGGCCGCCAAGGTCTACGAGGGCGTCGCCGACCCCCTCACCGCCGACGACGTGGCGGACACGATCACCTGGGCGGTGACCCGCCCCAGCCACGTCAACGTGGACCTCCTGATCCTCCGCCCCCGCGCCCAGGCCTCGAACACGAAGGTCCACAGGGAACTGTGATGCCCGACCAGAACAAGCCGGACGAGGCGGACGAGGCGGACGAGGCGGACGAGGCGGACGAGGCGGCGAAGTCCCTGGCCCTGGAACTGGCCCTGGAACTGGAACAACGCCGCCTGATCCAGGAAACGAAGAACGAACGCCACATGTGGGTCTTCCTGGCGTACTTCCTCTTCGGCATCCACATCATCGCGTTCGTCATGATCTACGCAGTCCGCCACGCGAAGTAACAGCTCAGGGCACCGAAGCCGACGCCGCAACACATCCCGGCACCGCAACCCGCCCCGGTTCCCACCCCGCCCTAAAGTCCTGTCCGTGGACAGACACATACCGTTCGAGACGGTGCACAACTTCCGCGACCTGGGCGGATACCCGACCGGCACCGGCGACCGAGTCCGCCCCGGCCACCTGTTCCGCGCGGACTCCCTCGGCAAACTGACACCGGACACCCCCGACTGGGACCGCTTCCTCTCCCTCGGCATCCGCACGGTGATCGACCTGCGCCACCCGTGGGAGGCGGACTCGAGAGGCCGGATCCCGGAGAGCGGCTCCTTCACCTACCACGACACGGCGGCGCTGTGGCAACTGGCCCGAGGCATAAGGCAATGGCAGCCGGGCGAAAAGACCGAAGCCCACTTCGTCAACCGCATGCACGAGGGCGAGGTCTGGCTGACATACGCGGCCGGAACACCGACCGGCGCCTGGGAACTCTGGTGGGACGACCCGGCCGCCTGGGGCCCCCGCCCCCCGGAAGCCGGCTACATCCACCGCCTGATGACGACCCCCCACACATCACCACCGGGCACGGGCCGCAAGATGCTGGTGCAGGCGGAATCCCGCATCACCGCAACAAACCGCCCCTACGCCCGCCTGGACTGCCTCTCCACCAACCCGCGCCTCCGCACGTACTACGAGTCGGCGGGCTACAGGGTCGCAGGAGAACAGCGCTCGAAGAACGACGGACCGGGCAGCCCGTACGCGGTGACACTGCTGGAGAAACGACTCACCTGAACCCACACGAGTGAACGTCGCAGATCACCCGATCGACGGACGAACTGGCGATCTAGGCTCACGTCAGAAACGTCGAACACGACGGCCCTCACCCGGGACCGGCATCCCTGGCAAGGGCCTGACCAGCAAGGAAGGAATCACTTCCTCATGGCTGACTGCGAGCCTATCCCTCACCAGTTCATGGATCTCAGGGTCCCGGAGTACGCGTACATGTTCGGCTTCTTGCAGGCGGACGGGCATCTCTCCCAACAGTCGCGTCAGCGCGGACGGTTGACCGTGGAAATCAACGCACGGGATATCGAGCTTCTCGGTAAGTTCCAGAAGCTGACGCCGTACAACAGCAGCATCAGCGAACGTACAAGATCGACGAATTTCTCCAAGACCGCTCACTCGGCGGTCTGGAGCCTCTGCTCCCTCGAAGCCAGGACCAAACTCAACGGGCTCGGCCTGCCCTACGGCCGGAAATCGAAGACGATCTCCCCACCACTCGGCGAGTTCTCACAACGCGACTACATCCGGGGCGTCATCGACGCCGACGGCTCAGTGGGCTGCACGAGCAAGGGCTTCCCTTTCGTCTCCCTCACCACGGCCAGCACGGCCATCGCCGCCTATCTGTGCCAGTACGCCCAGGAAGTCACAGGCGCCGAGCGCAACTTCAAGCGCAACACCCGGGACGCGATCTACAACATCCTCTACACAAAGGAGAACGCCCAGAAGCTGGCAGCCCATCTCTACTACTCCGGCTGCCTCTCACTGGAGCGGAAGCAGTCAGCAGCCGACTCGCTCTCAGCGTGGACGCGCCCGGCAGGCATGAAGGTGATGAGCCACCGCCGTTGGAAGGTATGGGAAGACCGAGTTCTGCTGGAACACAACAACGCCGAGCCGGCTGCTGAAGCATTGGACAGAACCGTCCAGAGTTGCAGCTTGCGCCTCTGGCGGTTGCGGACCGGACAAGTCCCGATGCCGGCAAACGATCAGTAAGCAAAGGGGGCCGAGCCATAATGGCTCGGCCCCTCTCGCTTCCACCCCTTCACCCCTTCACACAGATGAACTGCTTCAGCTTCGCCACCACCTCGACCAGGTCTCGCTGCTGATCCATCACCTGGTCGATGTTCTTGTAGGCACCCGGAATCTCGTCGAGCACGCCGGAGTCCTTGCGGCACTCCACACCCCGCGTCTGCTCCTCCAGATCCCGCACCGTGAAATGCCGCTTCGCCGCGTTCCGGCTCATGCGCCGACCCGCCCCGTGCGAAGCCGAGTTGAAAGCCTTCTCGTTGCCGAGGCCCTTCACGATGTACGAGCTGGTGCCCATCGAACCGGGAATGATCCCGTACTCACCGGAACCGGCGCGAATCGCACCCTTGCGCGTGACCAGAAGGTCCATGCCTTCATACCGCTCCTCCGCCACATAGTTATGGTGGCAAGAGATCTCGGACTCGAAGGTCGGCTTGGCCTTCTTGAACTCCTTGCGGACGACGTCCTTCAGCAGCGCCATCATGATCGCGCGGTTGTACTTGGCATACTCCTGAGCCCAGTACAGATCGTTCCGGTACGCGGCCATCTGCGGGGTGTCCGACACGAAGACGGCCAGGTCGCGGTCGACCAGCCCCTGGTTGTGCGGGAGCTTCTGAGCAACACCGATGTGATGCTCGGCCAGTTCCTTGCCGATGTTCCGGGAACCGGAGTGCAGCATGAGCCAGACCGCATTTGACTGATCGAGACAGACTTCGATCATGTGGTTTCCGCTTCCAAGCGTCCCCATCTGCTTTTCTGCACGCCCATGACGGAACTTCACCGCCTCCGCAACCCCCTCGAACCGCCCCCAGAAGTCGTCCCACCCCGCGGTGGCCAACCCATGGAACCGCCCCGGCTCAACGGCACTGTCATGCATCCCCCGCCCCACCGGAATAGCCTGCTCCACCTTCGACCGAAGCCGAGACAGGTCCCCGGGCAGGTCGTTCGCCGTCAACGACGTCTTGACCGCCGACATCCCGCACCCGATGTCGACCCCCACCGCCGCAGGACACACAGCCCCCTGCATCGCGATGACCGAGCCGACCGTCGCGCCCTTCCCGTAGTGGACGTCCGGCATGACCGCGAGGCCCTTGATCCACGGCAGGGTCGCGACGTTGCGGAGTTGCTGCAGCGCCCCCTCCTCGACCGACGCGGGGTCGGCCCACATACGGATGGGTACCTTCGCGCCCGGCATCTCCACGTACGACATAACATCCTCATTCCCCTGGAATCCATACAAAAGTCATAGGTCGCAAAACCAGGGCCAAGGTCAATGAAAACGGACGGCGGACCGGCATCCACGGTGTTGCGTGCGATACACATTGTCTGCCGGGGCCACCCTCGCCCGGCAAGCGATTAACCAGCGAGGACACGGGGAGACCGGGACACCCGTCCCCCGAGAGCCACCACGCATCACCATCGAGAGGAGCCGACCGTGCAGCGGAAGGCGTACGTACCCGGCGTCGTCGTGCTCCTCGCGGCGCTGCTGGCCGCCTGCACCGGCGGCTCGGACGAGGGCGGCTCGACGGACAACTCCAACCCGGGCGAGCCCGGCACCTCCACCGCAGCCGCGCAGCCCGGCAAGTACGCCACGCTCCCGGAGGCCTGCGGCGTGGTCAGCCGCTCCACCCTGGACTCCCTCCTCCCCGGCATCAAGCAGCTCGCCGACGAGGCCCGGCGCACGGCCGCCTACGCGGGCCAGGCGACGCTGACGTACGACACGGACCGCAAGGTGGGCTGCCGTTGGAAGGTGGAGTCGGCTGACGCCACCGACCACCTCTACGTCGATTTCGAGCGGGTCGTCTCCTACGACAACGCCGTCAGCGACGACACCCAGGCGGAGACCCTCTTCGCGAACAAGGTGACGGCGGCCGACCTCCCGGCGCCCGTCGCGCCCAGCACGTCGACGGCCGGCCCGACCAGCCCGAGCCCGTCTTCTTCAGCCTCCGCCTCGGCATCCCCGTCGCCGTCCCTCTCCACCTCGACCTCAGCATCTCCCTCCTCCACCTCCACCGTCCCCGCCGCCGACATCCAGCCCCGTCTCCTGGACGACCTCGGCGACGACGCGTTCATCGACGACGCGCTCAGCAGCTCCGGTTCGACCGCCAAGCAGCGCACGGTGACTGTGGCGTTCCGCACGTCGAACGTCATCGTGACGATCGAATACGACGAGCAGCCGGCGACCGTGGGCGTGGTCCCGGACAGCGAGGAAATGCAGGACAAGGCCCGGAAACTGGCGGCGCAGCTCGCCGACTCCCTGGCCGGCTGAGGCCACTTCGGCGCCGCTCGCGTCGTCCTCGTAAAGCCCTTGAAGCGGAACCGCACGGCTTCTTCACCGCGTACCGTGGCCCCTCGGACCCGATCCGACCGCAGGAACCACGAGCGTCATGAGTGAAGGAACCATGCAGCGACGAGCCCAGCGAGACGGCCAGTTTGACCAGTGTGAGCAGCGTGACGGGCGCGTGAAGCGTGCCGGAGGGCTGAACCGCCTCCTGGCCGCGGCGGTGGCCGTCCCGGTGATGCTGATCGCCGCGGGCTGCTCCTCGGACTCCGGCTCCGACTCGGGGAACGACGCGCAGGACACCAGTGCCTCCACCGGTTCCGGCGACGACTCGGCGGCGAGCGCCGCGCCGACCGTGCAGGCGGCGGCGTACAAGACGCTGCCCGAGGCGTGCGCGGTGCTGTCGAAGAAGACGCTGACGGAGCTGGTGCCGAAGGGGACGTCCTCCGGCAAGGAGGGGACGTCCAGCGACACGGCCGCCCGGGCGAACTGTTCCTGGTCGAGTCTGGCCAACAATGGTGTGAAGGGCTCGCAGTTCCGCTGGCTGAACGTGTCCCTGTTGCGTTTCGACTCGGACCCGACGACCGGCGACGGTGAGTCGCAGGCGCAGACGTACTACGCGAAGCAGGTCAAGGACGCGCAGGCGGTGGCGGGCGCGAAGAACGTGAAGGCGACGCCGGCCGCCGGGACGGGCGACGAGGCGACGCTCGTGCGGTACGACCTGAAGAAGTCGGAAGGCGCTTTCAAGCAGCAGACGATCGTGGCGCGGGTGGAGAACGTCGTCGTCACGCTCGACTACAACGGTGCCGGTCTGGCGGGCGACAAGACGCCGAGCGCGGACACCCTGACGAAGTCGGCGGAGAAGGCGGCGAAGGAGGCCGTGGCCTCGGTGCAGTCGGCCAACGGCGAGGGCGGCGGCGGGAGTTCGGGTACGTCGTCCTCGGCCCCGAGCGCCCCGGCCACCTCTGCCCCCTCGAAGTCCGCCTCCTCGTCGGCCTCCTCCTCGGCCTCCCCGACTGCGAAGGCGACCCCGTCCGCCACCGCGTCGGCGACGGCGTCCAAGGCCGCCGCGGCGGCTCCGAAGGCGTCCGCCGGGCCGAAGAGCTGACGGTCCGGCAACGCGTTTGCCGTACACATGTGCCACCCTGTTGCGCGCAGGAACACGCAACGGGAGGGGAGTACGGGTGTCCGAGCGAATAGAGCTGACCCGGACGCACCGCGTTCTCATCGGCGTGGTCGTGACCGGCGCCGTGATCATCGCCGGCATCGGCTTCGCCGGTTCGTACGCGGCCGTCCGTGAGCTGGCTCTCGAGAAGGGTTTCGGGAACTTCTCCTACGTGTTCCCGATCGGCATCGACGCGGGCATCTGCGTCCTGCTGGCCCTGGATCTGCTGCTGACGTGGATCCGCATCCCCTTCCCGCTGCTGCGTCAGACGGCGTGGCTGCTGACGGCGGCGACGATCGCGTTCAACGGCGCGGCGGCCTGGCCGGACCCGCTGGGCACGGGCATGCACGCGGTGATCCCGATCCTGTTCGTCGTCGCGGTGGAGGCGGCGCGGCACGCCATCGGCCGGATCGCGGACATCACGGCCGACAAGCACATGGAGGGCGTGCGCATCACGCGCTGGCTGCTCTCCCCGCTGCCGACGTTCCTCCTCTGGCGTCGTATGAAGCTGTGGGAGCTGCGCTCCTACGACCAGGTGATCAAGTTGGAGCAGGAACGTCTCGTCTACCAGGCGAGGCTGCGTTCCCGCTTCGGCCGGGCGTGGCGTCGCAAGGCCCCGGTGGAGTCCCTGATGCCCCTGCGCCTGGCCCGCTACGGCGTCCCCCTGGCGGAAACGGCCCCGGCGGGCCTGGCAGCGGCAGGCATCGAACCGGCCCTCCTCCCCCCGATCCCGATCCCGGTACAGGCGCAGGCCCAGCCCCAGACGCAACCCCAGCCCCAGGTGTCTCAGCAGGAACTGCAGGAGCTGGCACCGGCCCCCGTGCAACAGCGGCAGCTACAGCAACAACCGCAGCAGCAGTCGCAGCAGCAACCACAGCCACAAGCGCAGCCGCCCGAGGACGACCAGAACCCGTGGCTCCAGGCGCGGGACCCCCGGGCCATCGCGTACCAGGGCGGCTACGACCCGACGTACGACCCCGCGTACGACCCGGCCGAGCAGTACGCCGACTGGTACGCGGGGGAGCAGCAGGCCGAGCAGTACGCGGACCAGTACCAGGAGGAGCCCCCCGCCCGGGAGCCCTCCCCGGAGGAGACGGGTTCCTTCCCCATCCCGGTGGGCCCGAACCGCAGCCGCGAGCTGGGCGAGGGCGGCGGCACGCCGGTCGTGGAGCCGGACGAGGAGTCGTACTACCAGGTCTTCAAGCAGTCGATAAGCAGCGGCGGCTACCCGACCCCGAGCCAGTTCAGCGACGACGTCGAGGCGACGTACGGCGCTCCCGTTCCTGATGCCGATGCGAAGCGGATGGTCATGCGCTTCCAGAACCGTCACGCGGCGGAACTGGAAGAGGACCACATCGCGTAACCGGCGCACAGCGAAAGCGAATGCGAAAGGGGGCCCTCCTCAGGAGGGCCCCCTTCTCACGCCGACTACTTACTCGGGTTACTCGCCGAGCAGGCCCCGTACCCGCTCCTGCCCCACCGCGAGCAGCAGCGTGGGCAGACGCGGGCCGGTGTCGCGGCCGACGAGCAGGTGGTAGAGGAGCGCGAAGAACGTCCGCTGGGCGGTCTTGATCTCGGGCGGGAGTTCCTTGGGCGTGGCGTCGGCCGGGAAGCCGGCCTGCACCTTGGGAACGCCGTAGACGAGGTGGGTGAGGCCGTCGAGCGACCAGTGGTCGGCGAGTCCGTCGCGCAGGAGCCGCAGGGACTGCTGGGAGGCCTCGTCGAGGGACTTCAGCAGTTCGGCGTCCGGCTCCTCACGCACGATGGTGCGCTGGTCGGCGGGGACGTGGGTGTTGATCCACGCCTCGGCCTTGTCGTAGCGCGGCCGGGCCTCGTCGAGCGAGCGGAGCGGGTTCTCGGGGTCGAGCTCGCCGAGGATGCGCAGCGCCTGCTCCTGCTCGCCGGCGGTGATGTCGGCGATGGAGGCCAGCGTCCGGTACGGCAGCGGCGTCGCCGTACGCGGCAGCTCGCCGCCGGCCGTGCCCACGGCACGCGCGTGTGCGGCGACGTCGGCCGGAAGCGCGGAGCGGTCGGCGACCTTGGCGTCGAGCTTGTCCCACTCGTCGTAGAGCCGCTGGATCTCCTGGTCGAAGGCGATCTTGAAGGACTGGTTGGGGCGGCGGCGGGCGTAGAGCCAGCGCAGGAGCTGCGGCTCCATGATCTTCAGCGCGTCGCCCGGGGTGGGCACCCCGCCCTTCGACGACGACATCTTGGCCATGCCGCTGATGCCGACGAAGGCGTACATCGGCCCGATGGGCTGCTTGCCGCCGAAGATCCCGACGATCTGCCCGCCGACCTGGAAGGAGGACCCCGGCGACGAGTGGTCGACACCGCTCGGCTCGAAGACGACGCCCTCGTACGCCCACCGCATCGGCCAGTCGACCTTCCAGACCAGCTTGCCGCGGTTGAACTCGTTCAGCCGGACGGTCTCGGCGAAGCCGCAGGCGGTGCAGGTGTAGGACAGCTCGGTGGTGTCGTCGTCGTAGGAGGTGACCGTGGTGAGGTCCTTCTCGCAGTTGCCGCAGTACGGCTTGTACGGGAAGTACCCCACGGACCCGGCCCCGGAGCTGCCGTCGTCCTCGGCGGCGGCCCCGGACCCCTCGGCGGCCTCGACCTCGGCCTCGTCGACAGGCTTCTGCTGCTTCTGCGGGTTCTGCTTGGCCGGGGCCTTCTTCGTCCGGTACTGGTCGAGGATCGCGTCGATGTCGGCGCGGTGCGCGATCGCGTGCAGCACCTGCTCCCGGTACACCCCGGAGGTGTACTGCGCGGTCTGGCTGATCCCGTCGAACTCGACGCCCAGCTCGGCCAGCGCCTCGACCATGGCGGCCTTGAAGTGCTCGGCCCAGTTCGGGTACGACGATCCGGGCGGGGCCGGGACGGAGGTCAGCGGCTTGCCGATGTGCTCGGCCCACGACTCGTCGACCCCGGCGAGACCGGCCGGCACCTTGCGGTAGCGGTCGTAGTCGTCCCAGGAGATCAGGTGCCGGACCTGGTGGCCGCGGCGGCGGATCTCGTCGGCGACGAGGTGCGGGGTCATGACCTCGCGCAGGTTGCCGAGGTGGATGGGCCCGGAGGGGGAGAGCCCGGACGCGACGACGATGGCCGGAGCGGTAGCGACTGATGTCACTGCGCCGGGGGCTCGGCGCTCCGACTCCTCGATGACCTCGTCCGCGAAACGGGAGACCCAGTCGGTGGTCTCGGTGCTCTGAGCCACGATCGGCACGTCCTCTTGTTCTCAGTCGTTCTGAAGGCTGCTGCTTGCTAAGGCCGCTGCTTGATGACGGGCCCATTCTCCCAGACCGCGACGCGCCCGGGAAAACGGCTTTACCCCCCATGGGATACTGACCGTGTCTATCCATCCCCACGAGGAGAACGGCACCCACTCCTATGGCCCCGGTCACGTCCCTCACCGCCTCGGTCCACCAGCGTCTCGCGACGGCCCTCTCGGCAGCCCTGCCGGAGGCCGGCCCCGCCGACCCGCTGCTGCGCCGAAGCGACCGGGCCGACTTCCAGGCCAACGGCATCCTCGCCCTCGCGAAGAAGGCGAAGGCGAACCCGCGCGATCTGGCGACGCAGGTCGTGTCGCACGTCGTGACCGGTGACGTGATCAAGGAGATCGAGGTCTCGGGCCCCGGCTTCCTGAACGTGACGATCACCGACCGGGCGATCACCGAGAACCTGGCCGCGCGGTACGCGGACGCGGACCGCGTCGGCGTGCCCCACTCCGCCCACCCCGGCACCACGGTCATCGACTACGCCCAGCCGAACGTGGCGAAGGAGATGCACGTCGGTCACCTGCGGTCGGCGGTCATCGGCGACGCGGTGGTGCGGATCCTGGAGTTCACGGGCGAGACGGTCGTGCGCCGCCACCACATCGGCGACTGGGGCACCCAGTTCGGCATGCTCATCCAGTACCTGGACGAGCATCCGCACGAGCTGGACCACAAGGCGTCCGAAGAGGTCAGCGGCGAGGAGGCGATGTCGAACCTCGACCGCCTCTACAAGACCGCGCGCAAACTGTTCGACGGGGACGAGGAGTTCAAGACGCGGGCGCGTCGCCGGGTGGTCGACCTCCAGGCCGGGGACCCGCACACGCTCGCGATCTGGCAGAAGTTCGTCGACGAGTCGAAGATCTACTTCTTCTCGGTCTTCGAGAAGCTGGACATGCGGATCCGGGACGAGGACATCGTCGGCGAGTCGGGTTACAACGACATGCTGGCGCAGACCTGCCGCCTCCTGGAGGAGTCGGGCGTCGCGGTGCGCTCCGAGGGCGCGCTCTGCGTGTTCTTCGAGGACGTCAAGGGCCCGGACGGCAACCCGGTCCCGCTGATCGTCCAGAAGTCGGACGGCGGCTACGGCTACGCGGCGACCGACCTGTCGGCGATCCGCGACCGCGTCTTCGCCCTCAAGGCGAACACGCTGCTGTACGTCGTGGACGCCCGTCAGTCGCTGCACTTCAAGATGGTCTTCGAGACGGCGCGCAGGGCGGGCTGGCTCAACGAGGACGTCAAGGCACACCAGTTGGCGTTCGGCACGGTCCTGGGCAAGGACGGCAAGCCGTTCAAGACCCGTGAGGGCGAGACGGTGAAGCTGGTCGACCTCCTCGACGAGGCGGTGGACCGGGCGACGGCCGTCGTCGGCGAGAAGCGCGACAAGGTGGGCCTGACGGACGAGGAGGTCGTCGAGAACGGCCGGTACGTGGGCATCGGCGCGGTGAAGTACGCCGACCTGTCGACGTCCGCGGTCCGCGACTACAAGTTCGACCTGGACCAGATGGTCTCGCTGAACGGCGACACGTCGGTCTACCTCCAGTACGCGTACGCCCGTATCCAGTCGATCCTGCGCAAGGCGGGCGAGGCCCGGCCGCTGGCCCACCCGGAGCTGGAACTGGCCCCGGCGGAGCGGGCGTTGGGCCTGCACCTGGACCAGTTCGGCGAGCTGCTGGCGGAGGTCGCCGCCGGGTACGAGCCGCACAAACTGGCGTCGTACCTGTACCAGTTGGCCTCGCACCTGACGACGTTCTACGACCAGTGCCACGTACTGTCCCCCGACAACGCGCCGGAGGTCGTCGAGAACCGCCTGTTCCTGGTCGACCTGACGGGCCGCACGCTCCACCTGGGCATGGCCCTGCTGGGCATCAGGACACCCGACAAACTCTGACAGCCCGCCGACACGACGGGACACGACGGCACCGTGGCCCTGTCCTCCTCCCCCGGGAGAGGACAGGGCCACGGCCGTTCACGCGGACGTCAGGCGGCGGCGGCGAACCGCTTGAACGCGGCCCGGGTGCCCGACCCGGCGTCGCCGTCGATCGCACCGGTGTAGCCGTAGCTGCTCTTCAGGAGGCGCTGGAGCGCCTTGATCGTGTTGGAGCCGGGGTCGCCGTCGATCGAGTCGGTGTAGCCGTAGTAGGTCTTGAGACAACGCTGGAACGCCTTCCAGCTGTTGGTGCCCAGCTGACCGTCGATGCCGTCGTTGTAGTTCCAGTACTGCGCGAGCCACCGCTGGACGTTCTTGGCCTCGGCGCTGGTCAGGCCGAAGTTCTGCGTCGCCAGCAGGGAGGCGGACTGACCGCTCACCGACGACTGCGTGGCCGGCGTGGACGCCGCGAAGCTGGTGCCCGCGGTCGCCAGGGATCCGGCGGCGAGTCCGGCGACGGCGGTGAGTCCGACGAGGGTCCTGACCAGGACGTTCGATCGCATGCGTGCCTCTTTCCGGTCGTGGGTCGGCACCTGGCCCGTTCGGCGAGCCGGTGACGACACCACGATGCGCGTCGCCCGGCCGGGGCCGCCACGGCTGCCGCGCAAGTGACGGCTTCTTGGGACGTCCCACCCGCTGACCTGCGCGGATGCCGCCGCCCGGGACGGTCCGGCGGGACGGCTGCGGCAGACCTTGTGCAGATGGTGTGATGGTCATGCAGAATGCGACGGAGCGGGGGGCCGCTGACCACGGTTCATGACCGCATCTGGGGGGAACATGGCGCGCCGCAAACCGCTGTCCGCCGAACTGAACCCGTCCGTAAAGCAGTTGGTGACGGAGCTGCGCCGGCTGACGGACCACAGCGAGCTGAGCATGCGCCAACTGGCGGCGAAGACGGGGTACAGCCAGAAGTCGTGGGAGCGGTATCTCGGCGGCAGATCGCTACCACCCCGGGAGGCCGTGGAGGCACTGGCCCGGATCGGCGGCGTCGACCCGGTCCGCCTGCTGGCGTTGCACGAGGTCGCCGCCGACACCTGGACCACCGGCCACACGGAGGCACCCGCACCCGCCCCGGAACCGGTCACACCGTCGGGGGAAGAGGGCGAGGCAGAGGAGTTCAGGCGTTTCTCGGAGCGTTCGCTGCGGATCACGCTCGTCGCGGGAGCGGTGGCCCTGGTTCTGGCCGCCTCCTCGGCGACCCTCCTGTTCGTCCGCCTCAACGGCCACGGCAGCGACCCGGCGACCGCACCCCCCGCCCCGCCCACCCCGTCGGCGTCCAAATCGACCCCCGCCTACACCTGCCGGATCGCGCGGACCGACGGCCTCTGGTACGCGGGCATCAGCCGCACCCGGAACGCCGAGATCGGGTACGGCAGCGCCGGCCCCGACGTGGCCGAGGCGCAGTGTCTGCTGCGCCGGGCGGGCATCTCACCGGGCGGCATCGACGGGATGTTCGGTCCGCTGACCCAGCGGGCGGTCAAGGCCCTGCAGAAGCGGTCCGGTCTGGACGTGGACGGCATGGTCGGCCCGCACACCTGGAAGGCGCTGCGCGGATGACGTCGCCCGCACCCTCCCCGGAGAGCACCAAACTGGCCGCCGTACTAAGGGAGTTGAAGGACCGCACGGGCCTGAGCCTGGCCGGGCTGGCAGCCCGGACCACCTTCAGCAAGTCGTCCTGGGAGCGCTACCTCAACGGCAGAACCCTGCCCCCGCGACAGGCGGTACAGGAACTGTGCCGCCTGGCCGACGAACCGGACGGCCGCTGCCTGGCCCTCCGGGAACTGGCGAAGTCGGAGTGGAGCGGACCACCGAGAGAAACACCCCCGCCGCCGATTCCGCCCCCCGGATCACCCGCACCGGCCGCCGGTCACCGGGCCAGGACAACCACCACGACCACGACCACAACCCCAACCACAACCACCACGGCGACCCCGACAGTCATGACGGCCACGGCGGTCCTGACATCCGTGTCCGCCGCACTGTTCGCGGCACTCCTGCTGACCCTTCTCCTCCTCCCCCACCAGGACGAGACGACGCAACCGTCGGCATCCGCAGCGGCGTCCCCCTCCCCCACCGGCCCCCACTGCCGGGACACCGCCTGCGAGGGCAAGGACCCCGCGGTCACGCGGTGCGGCGGCGATCCCGAGACCCTGGTCGAGTACCTCACCTCCACGGGGGCCTCGGCACAACTGCGGTACAGCAGGGTGTGCGGGACCACTTGGGTACGGATGTGGGGCACGCGGATCGGCGACGGCGTCGAACTGCGGGGCCGCGTCGCCCGGGTGAGAACCCGAGCCGATGCGGACACCTACGTCCACACCCCTATGACGGCGACGCGCCCGGGAACCGTCGTCCAGGGCTGCTTCCTGCCCGCGAACGGCGGCAAGAAGGAGTGCTTCAAGGGCAAGGTGGACTGACCGCTCTCCCGAGCCAATGTCAGACCCTCCCTTTAGAGTCACCGGTATGGCGACTCTTCCCAACCCGCTGCCCAGACTGGCGACCGACCCGAGCGGCCGTTCCCTCGGGCTGCAACTCCCGCCCGGGAGACTGATCGACGATGGGGGCACCTCCCACGCCTTTAGGGCAGTGGGGGAGGACGAGGGCCCGTGGCACGAGCCGTTGCTGTGGCATGCGCAGAAGACGGCTTCGCCCGGCACCTGGAAAGCCCTGGGCGCACAGGCCGCACGAACCGGCCTGCTCCCGGTGCTCGTGGACCTGGGCGGCTCCCAAGGCGGGCCCGCGGACTGGGAGTTGATGCCCGGCGAGATGTCGTACCCCGGGGACCACGACGCCGAAGAGGTCCTCGCCGAGTACTGGGAGGACAACGCGGAGGAGGAACTGGCCGAGGGAATCAGTGGAACGGAGGGCATCGAGCCGTTCGGTTCCGACTGGCCCGGCCTCGCTCCCGCCGCCTCCCCCACGGCCACCCCCGACGTCCGCGCCGCCCAGATCGCGGACTCGCTGACGGACGGCACCCGGACCTGGCTCAAGGAGCCGCACCTCGCCCTGGTCGCGGCACGCCGCTCCGCGGACATTCCGGCGGTGATCGGCTGGACCGGCCCCCTGAACTACGAGGAGGACGTGGCCCGTCTCTGCGCGGTGCTGCGTTCCTGGGAGGACCGCTTCGGCATACGGGTGGTGGCGCTCGGCTTCGACACCCTGGTCGTGTCGGTAGCGGCCCCGCCCGCCACCCTGGCCGAGGCCGAGGCGATCGCGGCGGAACACTTCGCGTTCTGCCCGGACAACATCCCCCAGAACGGCCCGAACGCCCTGCGCACCTACGCCGAGGAGCTGAAGGGCGAGCCCACCTGGTCCTTCTGGTGGGACTGACCCCGCTCCTGCAAGCCGGCGTCCGGGAAGTCAGCGCAGCTTCTGCGCCGCCTCCGTCGCCCAGTAGGTGAGGATGTTGCGCGCCCCGGCCCGCTTGATGCCGGTCAGCGTCTCGAAGATCGCCCGGTCGCGGTCGAGCCAGCCCTTCTCGGCGGCGGCCTCGACCATCGAGTACTCGCCGGAGATCTGGTAGGCGACGACGGGCACGTCCACGGCGTCGGCGACGCGGGCGAGGACGTCGAGGTAGGGTCCGGCCGGCTTGACCATCACCATGTCGGCCCCCTCCTCCAGATCCAGCGCGAGCTCCCGCATCGACTCCCGCAGATTCGCCGGATCCTGCTGATACGTCTTCCGGTCCCCCTTCAGCGAGGACCCGACGGCCTCCCGGAAGGGCCCGTAGAACGCGGACGAGTACTTGGCGGTATAGGCGAGGATCGAAACATCCTCCCGCCCGATCTGATCAAGGGCGTCCCGGACGACCCCGATCTGCCCGTCCATCATCCCGCTGGGCCCGACGACATGAGCCCCCGCGTCGGCCTGCACCTGGGCCATCTCGGCATACCGCTCCAGGGTGGCGTCATTATCGACGCGCCCTTCGGAATCGAGCACCCCGCAATGCCCGTGATCGGTCGTCTCATCGAGACACAGATCGGACATGACGAGCAGGTCGTCCCCGACCTCGGCCCGCACGTCCCGGATGGCGACCTGGAGAATCCCGTCCGGGTCCGTCCCCGGCGTCCCGAGCGCGTCCTTCTTCGACTCCTCCGGCACCCCGAAGAGCATGATCCCGGAGACCCCGGCCTCGACGGCCTCCAGCGCGGCCTTCTTCAGACTGTCGCGCGTGTGCTGCACAACCCCGGGCATGGCCTGGATCGGCACCGGCTCACTCACACCCTCCCGCACGAACGCGGGCAGGATGAAGTCGGCCGGATGCAACCGGGTCTCCGCGACCATGCGCCGCATGACGGGGGTGGTCCGCAGCCGCCGAGGACGCGAACCGGGAAAGGATCCGTACATCGTCATGCCACCTACGCTACGCCCGCCCCAACCCCACCTTTGCCGACGCGATGTCGACCCACCAGCACCTGAAAACACGGCCGAGACCTCTCAGCCCACCGATGCCTTGTAGACGAGGCCACGTACCTTCAGCCCCGTCCCCCCGGTGCCTTGTAAGCGAGGTCCGGACACTCCAGCCCGCCCCGGTGCCTTGTAAGCGAGGTCCGGACACTCCAGCCCGCCCCGGTGCCTTGCAAGCGAGGGCCCCGACACTCCAGCCCGTCCGGCGATTGAGGACGAGGCCCCTTCAGGGCCGAAGCGGGGGTGTGGGGGCGCAGCCCCCACGGACGCGCACCCCCACCGGACGCACGCACCCCACGGGCACCCGCACCCCCACTCACCTCGCCTCAGGTAGCCCGCCGCCGCCGAGCCCCCGGCCGCCGCTCACTGGGCCGGCTGACCTGGTCGCCGGCCTCCTGCGCAGCAGCCCGCCTCTTCAACCCGAAGTCGGCCAGCGCTTCCACCAGCTTGTGCACGGACGGCTCCGGAGCCATCACGTCCACCCGCAGCCCATGCTCCTCAGCGGTCTTGGCGGTAGCCGGACCGATGCACGCGATGACCGTCACGTTGTGCGGCTTCCCGGCGATACCCACCAGGTTCCGCACCGTGGACGACGACGTGAACAGCACGGCGTCGAACCCACCCCCCTTGATCGCCTCCCGCGTCTCCGCGGGCGGCGGCGAGGCCCGCACGGTCCGGTAGGCGGTGACGTCGTCGACCTCCCAGCCCAGCTCGATGAGCCCGGCGACAAGCGTCTCCGTGGCGATGTCCGCGCGCGGCAGGAACACCCGGTCGATCGGGTCGAAGACCGGGTCGTAGGGCGGCCAGTCATCCAGCAGCCCGGCAGCCGACTGCTCGCCGCTGGGCACGAGATCCGGCTTCACACCGAAGGCGACCAGCGCCTTGGCGGTCTGCTCACCCACCGCGGCGACCTTGATCCCGGCGAAGGCACGAGCGTCGAGCCCGTACTCCTCGAACTTCTCCCGCACAGCCTTGACGGCATTGACGCTCGTGAAGGCGATCCACTCGTACCGCCCGGTGACGAGCCCCTTGACCGCCCGCTCCATCTGCTGAGGCGTCCGCGGCGGCTCGACGGCGATCGTCGGCACCTCGTGCGGCACGGCCCCGTACGACCGCAACTGGTCGGAGAGCGACACCGCCTGCTCCTTCGTACGCGGCACGAGCACCTTCCAGCCGAACAGCGGCTTGGACTCGAACCACGCCAACTGCTCACGCTGAGCAGGGGCGGAACGCTCACCGACCACGACTATCACCGGCCGGCCGCCCTCGGGCGAGGGCAGCGCCTTCGCCTGCTTCAGCGTCTGCGCGATGGTCCCGAGGGTCGCGCTCCACGTCCGCTGACGGGTCGTCGTACCGGCCACCGTCACCGTCATCGGCGTATCGGGCTTACGCCCCGCCGACACCAGCTCCCCGGCGGCCGAAGCCACCGAGTCGAGGGTCGTCGACACGACGACGGTCCCGTCCGACGCGCCGACCTCGCTCCAGCAACGGTCCGAAGCCGTCCGCGCGTCCACGAACCGGACGTCCGCGCCCTGCGCGTCCCGCAGCGGCACACCGGCGTACGCCGGCACGCCGACGACGGCCGCGACACCGGGCACGACCTCGAAGGGAACACCGGCCGCGGCGCACGCGAGCATTTCCTCCGCCGCGTACGTATCGAGCCCGGGGTCCCCGGACACCGCACGGACGACCCGCCTGCCGCCCCGCGCGGCCTCCATGACAAGATGTGCGGCATCGCGCACAGCGGGTACCGCAGCGGTTGTTGACGTGCCGTCAACAACCATCGAAAGAGGCGCGCCCGTGCCGGGAAGAGGGTCCGACGAAGGACCCGCTTCCGCGTGCACGACGGCGACGCCGGGCCTCGCGTGCGCCCGTACGACGTCGAGCACCTCGTGCTCGGCGACGAGGACGTCCGCCTGCGCCAGCGCCTCGACGGCGCGCAGAGTAAGTAGTCCCGGATCCCCGGGTCCGGCACCCAGAAAGGTGACGTGCCCGTGTTGAGGACCAGCGGCTGGAAGAGTGGTGGGGCTCACTGTGCTCGCTCCCCCATCAGACCGGCCGCGCCCTGGGCAAGCATCTCGGCGGCGAGTCCGCGACCGAGCATCATTGCCTGGTCGTGCGTCTCGGGCACGGGACCGGTGGTGGACAGCTGCACCATCCGGGAGCCGTCGGTCGTGCCGACGACGCCCCGCAGGCGCATTTCCTTGACAATCTGCCCGTCGGCCAGCAGGTCGGCCAGCGCCCCGACAGGGGCACTGCAACCGGCCTCCAGGGCGGCGAGCAGTGACCGTTCGGCGGTCACGGCGACCCGTGTGAACGGGTCGTCGAGCTCGCCGAGCGTCGCGATGAGGTCCGCGTGGTCCGCGGCACACTCGATCGCCAGTGCTCCCTGGCCGGGAGCGGGCAAAACCGTGTCTATCGACAGGAAGTCGGTGACCTCGTCGAGGCGGCCGATGCGGCTCAGGCCGGCCGCGGCCAGCACCACCGCGTCCAGCTCGCCGTCGCGCACGTATCCGAGCCGCGTGTCGACGTTCCCGCGGATCGGCACCGTCTCGATGTCGAGTCCGTGGGCGCGGGCGTACGCGTTGAGCTGCGCCATGCGGCGCGGCGAACCGGTGCCGATGCGCGCCCCGCGCGGCAGGTCGGTGAACTTCAGCGCGTCCCGGGCGACGAGCGCGTCGCGGGGGTCCTCGCGCACCGGTACGGCGGCCAGGACCAGGTTCTCGGGCTGCGTGGTCGGCAGGTCCTTCAGCGAGTGAACCGCGAAGTCGACCTCGCCCTTGGTCAGCGCGTCCCGCAGCGCGGTGACGAAGACACCCGTGCCGCCGATCTGCGCGAGATGCTCGCGGGAGACGTCGCCGTAGGTGGTGATCTCGACGAGCTCGACGGGCCGCCCGGTCACCCGGCCCACGGCGTCCGCGACCAGCCGGGACTGGGCCAGGGCGAGTCTGCTCCGCCTCGTCCCCAGTCTCAGTGCCTTCGTACTCATGCCGCTCATGCCGGCCCTCGGTTCTCTGCGTTCATCTCGGTGCTTTCCTCGGCCCGGGACACGGCGGCCACCGTCTCCGGGTCGAGGTCGAACAGGGTCCGCAGCGCGTCCGCGTACCCGGCGCCGCCGGGCTCGGCCGCGAGCTGCTTGACCCGTACGGTCGGCGCGTGCAGCAGCTTGTCGACGACCCGCTTCACGGTCTGGGTGATCTCGGCGCGGTGCTTGTCGTCCAGTCCGGGCAGCCGCCCGTCGAGCCGGGCGATCTCGCCGGCCACGACGTCGGCGGCCATCGCGCGCAGCGCGACCACGGTCGGCGTGATGTGCGCGGCCCGCTGTGCCGCGCCGAACGCGGCGACCTCGTCGGCGACGATCCGCCGCACCTGGTCGACGTCGGCCGCCATCGGAGCGTCCGCCGAAGCCTCGGCGAGCGACTCGATGTCCACCAGCCGTACCCCGGCCAGCCGGTGCGCGGCCGCGTCGACGTCCCGCGGCATCGCCAGGTCGAGCAGGAAGAGCACGGGCTCGGGCCGTACGAGCATGGCGACCGGCTCGGGCCTGCGGCGCTCGGGGATCCGCCCGACGGTGGCGGCGGTCGCGGCGAGGGCGCTGATCAGCTCGGCGTCGGCCTCCGGACGGCGAGCGGCCGCCCGCCGGTCCACGGTCGCGTTGTCCACCCAGGCGGCGTGCTGCTCCAGCGTCGCCGCGTCCATCCCGGCGACGGCGGCCTCCCCGAGCACGGAGAATCCGGCCTGCGGCACGGGGGCCTGCTGTACGGCGGCCAGGTCCAGCGGACAGTTCTCGTCGGCCCCGACGGAGGTGGCCGGCAGCGGCCGTACGTCCGCGCCGGTCGTCGTCTGCTCGTCGTCGGCGGCGTCGAAGGCGGCGGGTGTTCCGGTGCGGCCCTCGACCGCCTCCGCGATCGCCTCCGCCGTCAGGACCAGGCCCGTCGCACCGGTGCAGGAGACGACGACGTCGGCACGTGTCAGCTCGGCCGGCACCGATTCCATCGGTACCGCGCGGGCCGGCACGTCCGTGCCGTCGGCCTCGGCGAGTATCTGGGCGAGCCGCGCGGCCCGGTCGAGGGTGCGGTTGGCGACGACGACCTCGCCGACCCCGGCGCGCGCGAGGGTGGCGGCGGCCAGCGACGACATGGAACCGGCGCCGATGACGAGGGCCCGCTTGCCGCGCGCCCAGTCCCGCACCTCCCCGCCCGCGGCGAGCTGCTCCAGGCCGAAGGTGACCAGGGACTGCCCGGCGCGGTCGATGCCGGTCTCGGAGTGGGCGCGCTTGCCGACCCTGAGGGCCTGCTGGAACAGGTCGTTCAGCAGCCGTCCGGCGGTGTGCAGCTCCTGCGCGCGGGCCAGCGCGTCCTTGATCTGCCCGAGGATCTGCCCCTCGCCGACGACCATGGAGTCCAGGCCGCAGGCCACCGAGAAGAAGTGGTGGACGGCGCGGTCCTCGTAGTGCACGTAGAGATAAGGAGTGAGCTCCTCCAGGCCGACCCCGCTGTGCTGGGCGAGCAGCGTGGACAGCTCGGCGACGCCCGCGTGGAACTTGTCCACGTCGGCGTACAGCTCGATGCGGTTGCAGGTGGCGAGGACGGCGGCCTCGGCGGCCGGGTCGGCGGCGACCGTGTCCTGGAGCAGCTTGAGCTGGGCGTCCGCAGACAGCGAGGCCCGCTCCAGCACGCTCACGGGGGCGCTGCGGTGGCTCAGTCCGACGACGAGGAGACTCATGCCGGCATCACGGCGGGTACGTCCCCGTCGGGTCCCTGCTCGGTGGTGTCCTTGTGGCTGACGGGGGCGGCGGGTACGGCGTTGTCGTGCGCCGCGGCCTCCTCGCCGGCCTTGCGCTGCTCGTGGAAGGCGAGGATCTGCAGCTCGATGGAGAGGTCGACCTTGCGCACGTCCACGCCGTCCGGGACGGTCAGCACGGTCGGCGCGAAGTTCAGGATGGAGGTGACGCCGGCGGCCACGAGCCGGTCGCAGACCTGCTGGGCGACGCCCGGCGGGGTGGTGATCACGCCGATGGAGACACCGTTGTCGGAGATGATCTTCTCCAGGCCGTCGCTGTGCTGCACGCCGATCCCGGCGACCTGCTTCCCCGCCATCGCCAGATCGGCGTCGATGAGCGCCGCGACCCGGAAACCGCGCGAGGCGAACCCGCCGTAATTGGCCAGCGCCGCGCCGAGGTTGCCGATACCGACGATCACAACCGGCCAGTCCTGGGTGAGCCCCAGCTCACGGGAGATCTGGTAGACGAGATACTCGACGTCGTAGCCGACACCCCGGGTTCCGTAAGAACCCAGGTAAGAGAAGTCCTTGCGCAGCTTCGCGGAGTTGACGCCCGCGGCAGCGGCGAGTTCCTCGGAGGAGACCGTGGGGACCGAGCGCTCCGACAGTCCGGTCAGCGCGCGGAGGTACAGCGGAAGGCGGGCGACGGTGGCCTCGGGAATCCCTCGGCTACGGGTCGCCGGTCGGTGAGTTCGGCCAGTTGCCACGGTGCTCCTGCGGGTAGAGCGGGGCTGCAGGCGGTCACACGTACCCAGACCGCCCCGTCGACAGCAGGCTATGTCTTTGTGAACGCGTGCACAAAGATGGTGTCCGATTTGCCCGGCCAACGTGACCGGGGTCACGCACATCATTCCAGGGGGCAAAACCGCCACTCTCCTCGTGAATCCCGCCCCCGAGACAAAACCGCCATCGATCCTAAGCGACGTTCCCTCCTACCCGGCCAACTCCTTACGAAGGCGGCCCTCGTCCACCCGCCAGAAGGTGTGCTGCCTGCCGTCCACGAGCACGACGGGGATCTGCTCCCAGTACTGGTCGTACAGTTCCCGGTCCTCGGTGATGTCCTTGCGCTCCCAGGGCACGCCGAGTTCCCCGCAGACCTTTTCGATCACGCTTTCCGCGTCGTCGCACAGATGACAACCCGACTTGCGGATGAGGGTGACCACCCGTTCGCCCGGGGCTGCCTTACGTCGAAAGAGGGGACTCATGTCGGCCATTCTCCCGCTCTTTAACCGAGCGGTCGCGGAGAGTTCACACCCTTCGAACCTCTCGGCTCCGGAACCACCGAACGGACTGGCTATGCTCACGCCATGGCCGCTCTAGGATGGCTCACTCCCCGTAGGCGCGCCGCCACGGCGCGGAGCGTGTTGGCAGGCGAGGCCTCGGCGGAGGCAGCCCGCAAGTCCACCCAGGAAGCCCTGGACTCCCCGGAGACCCTGGACTCCCCGGACGCCTCCGACCGGGAACCGCAGTTCCCGGTGCACGGCGACGCGCTGGCCGCCGCCTTCTTCGACCTCGACAACACCGTGATGCAGGGCGCGGCCCTCTTCCACTTCGGCCGCGGTCTGTACAAACGGAAGTTCTTCGAGACCCGCGACCTGGCCCGCTTCGCCTGGCAGCAGGCGTGGTTCCGGCTGGCCGGCGTCGAGGACCCCGAGCACATGCAGGAGGCCCGCGACTCGGCCCTGTCCATCGTGCAGGGCCACCGCGTCTCCGAGCTGATGTCGATCGGCGAGGAGATCTACGACGAGTACATGGCCGAGCGCATCTGGCCGGGCACCCGGGCCCTCGCCCAGGCCCACCTGGACGCGGGCCAGAAGGTGTGGCTCGTCACCGCCGCCCCGGTGGAGATCGCCCAGGTGATCGCCCGCCGCCTCGGCCTCACCGGCGCGCTGGGCACCGTCGCCGAGTCGGTCGACGGCGTCTACACGGGCAAGCTGGTCGGCGAGCCCCTGCACGGCCCCGCGAAGGCGGAGGCGGTGCGCGCGCTGGCCGCGGCCGAGGACCTGGACCTCTCCCGCTGCGCCGCCTACAGCGACTCCCACAACGACATCCCGATGCTCTCCCTCGTCGGCCACCCCTACGCCATCAACCCCGACGCCAAACTCCGCAAACACGCCCGGGGCCTCGACTGGCGGCTGCGCGACTACCGCACGGGCCGCAAGGCGGCGAAGGTCGGCATCCCGGCGGCGGCCGGCGTGGGAGCGGTGGCGGGCGGCACGGCGGCGGCGATCGCCCTGCACCGGCGACGGCGGTAACAGCACACCAGCGCCAAGCACCCACCCACCAGACACCCGCACCAAAAGACGGTCGTACCCCCTGGGGCGGCCGTCTATTCGCGTTGTCCGCGCACAGCCACAACCCGCCCCAGACCATCGCGAAACTCGGTCGTTTCCGATCAACAATCGCTCACTCCACGCGACTTGATCGGGCATCAATCAACCACAGAAGCGACGTAATCGAAGTTTTGAGCAACTCGGTGTAGCAGTGCCTGCACGAAGCGTTATTCTCCTCAAACGCAATCCGGTACCCCTCCTGTCGCTACGACGGGTGAAAGGTTCCGCACTGCACGTGATGGAAGCTCTGCCTCTGGGAGTCCCGTGTACCCACACGTCGGGGTTGACACCTCGGGCCTGGCTACGCTGCGCGCAACGGTCCAGGACCTGTTGCGCGGCTTCGTCCCCACCGCGTACGCCGTCCCCGCCTTCGCCGCCGCCGCACCCGTCGGCCCGTGCTACGCACTGGCCGACGGCACCGCCGCCGTCGGCAGACGAGGACGCGCGGCCGGTGCGGCCGGTGCAAGCGGCGCGGCCACCGCCCGTCGGCCGGCCGCCGACAGCGACAGCGCCCGCATGATGGACCTCGTCGAACGCGCCCAGGCCGGCGAAGCCGAGGCCTTCGGGCGCCTGTACGACCAGTACAGCGACACCGTCTACCGCTATATCTACTACCGGGTGGGCGGCAAGGCGACAGCCGAGGACCTCACCAGCGAGACGTTCCTGCGCGCCCTGCGCCGCATCGGGACGTTCACCTGGCAGGGCCGCGACTTCGGCGCCTGGCTCGTCACCATCGCCCGCAACCTGGTCGCCGACCACTTCAAGTCGAGCCGTTTCCGGCTGGAAGTGACCACCGGCGAAATGCTCGACGCCAACGAGGTCGCGCGCTCACCGGAGGACTCCGTCCTGGAGTCCCTCTCCAACGCCGCGCTCCTGGACGCCGTGCGCCGGCTCAACCCGCAGCAGCAGGAGTGCGTGACGCTCCGGTTCCTGCAGGGCCTGTCCGTCGCCGAGACGGCGCGCGTGATGGGCAAGAACGAGGGCGCGATCAAGACCCTTCAGTACCGGGCCGTCCGCACCCTCGCCCGGCTCCTGCCGGAAGACGCCCGCTGACGGACCGCCGACCGGACCGCCGACCGGCCCCGCCCGGGGGCTACGGTCGGCGATCCTCAACTCACCTTCAGTGAAAGTCCGTTGCCTTCCAGATCCGATCATCCGCCGTCCGTAACCCAAGTGCCGCGCCAGTCGTTGTGCGGGATACAGGCTCCCTGTGGTCACGTCCTGTCCGACCCCGATCACTCGATCGTGTGGATCCGGTCCAGGGCGTGCAACCCTCAGAACCCCCGGGGAGTCGACCGTGATGACGAGAGGAGGTGCCGCCAGTGATCGCGAACGTATCGGCGCACCGGCGGGCGAACGCCTTCGCCCAGGTCTTGGAGGAGCAGTCCGACTGTTCCGCCCAGGACACGGCGGCCGAGCAGACCGAAGGATCACCGCCGGCACCGGCCGCTGCGGACCAGACCGGACAGGGCCATCTCCTGGCCCTCGCCACGAGTCTCGCCGAGCTGCCCAAGCCGGAATTCGATCCCGAGGTCAAGGTCGTCCAGCGGGCCCAGTTGGTCGCCGCCATGGAGGCCATGCTGCAGGCGGGCACCGCGGGAGGCGAGGCGTTCGACCCATCGGTGCCGGAGCAACGCTCCCACCGTGCGAAAGGCACGCACCGAGCCAGTCCCTTGGGCAAGTTGCGCCCGCGTTCCCGCCTCGCGAAGGGGCTCACCGCGGGCGGCCTCAGCGTCGGCGTCGCGGCGGGCGCCTTCGGCGGCGTCGCGGCCGCGAGCTCCGACGCCCTTCCCGGTGACGGGCTCTACGGGCTGAAGCGCGGCATCGAGGACTTCAAGCTCAACCACCTGGCCGACGGCGACGACGAGCGGGGGCGCACGTACCTCGACCAGGCCTCCACCCGGCTGAGCGAGGCCCGCCGGCTCATGGAACGGGGCCGCAGCGGCGACCTCGACCACGAGTCCCTCGGCGAGATCCGCCGCGCCCTGAACGGCATGCAGTACGACGCGACGGAGGGCCACCGGCTCCTCCACGAGGCGTTCGAGCGCGACCCGAACTCCCTGGGCCCCATCCAGGCGCTCGACGCGTTCTCCCGCTCGCACCGCGAGGTCTGGGGCGCCCTGCGCGACCGTCTGCCGGTCCAGCTCGGGGACGTCAGTCAGCAGGTCTCGTCGGTCTTCGAAGCCATAGACGAAGAGGTCGCCCCGCTGCAGTCCCTGCTCCCACCGCCCCCCGCCCAGGGCGGCGGCGGCACCCGCCAGGGCTCCGGCTCGGCGTCCACCGGCACCGGCCGCACGACCACCCCGGACACCGGCACCGGCTCCGCCAAGGCCCCGTCCGACGGTACCGGCAGCGACACCGGCAGCCCGAGCAGGTCGGCCACCTCCGGCACCGGCGACGACGGCCTCCTGGGCGGCAACACCGGCGGCCTCCTGGACCCCCCGAAGGACACCGGCAGCAGCACCGCCCCGACCCCCGTCACCCCGAGCACCCGACCCGACGTCACCCTCCCCCCGCTCCTCCCCGGCCTGCTCCCAGGCCTGGGCATCGACAGCGAGGACACGGAGTAGTCCCGTCCACTACGACGGTGGGGCGCCCCTCTCAGGAGGGGCGCCCCACCGTCGTAGCGCGGGAGAACGGGTGGCGGACCGCTAGAAGAACACCGACCGCCGCTGCACCAGCAGCTTGTAGAGGGTGTGCTGGATCTGTTCCCTGACCTGGTCCGTCAGGTTGAACATCAGCATGGGGTCCTCGGCCGCCTCCGGCGGGTAGCCGTCCGTCGGGATCGGCTCGCCGAACTGGATCGTCCACTTCGTCGGCAGCGGGACGGCGCCCAGCGGGCCCAGCCACGGGAAGGTCGGCGTCAGGGGGAAGTACGGGATGCCCAGGACGCGGGCCAGGGTCTTGGCGTTGCCGATCATCGGGTAGATCTCCTCCGCCCCGACGATCGAGCACGGGATGATCGGGACGCCCTGCCGCAGGGCCGTGGAGACGAAGCCGCCCCGGCCGAACCGCTGGAGCTTGTAGCGCTCGCCGAAGGGCTTCCCGATGCCCTTGAAGCCCTCCGGCATCACCCCGACGACCTCGCCCTGCCCGAGGAGCCGTTCGGCGTCCTCCGCGCAGGCGAGGGTGTGCCCGAGCTTGCGGGCCAGCTCGTTGACGACCGGGAGCACGAAGACGAGGTCGGCGGCCAGGAGACGCAGGTGCCGGTCCGCCGGGTGGTGGTCGTGGACGGCGACCTGCATCATCAGGCCGTCCAACGGCAGCGTCCCGGAGTGGTTGGCGACGATCAGTGCGCCCCCCTCGGCCGGGATGTTCTCGATGCCCTTCACCTCGACCCGGAAGTACTTGTCGTACACCGGCCGCAGCAGGGACATGAGGACCTGGTCGGTCAGCTCCTCGTCGTAGCCGAAGTCGTCGACCTCGTAGTCGCCCGTGAGACGCCGGCGCAGGAAGGACAGCCCGCCCGCGATCCGCCGCTCCAGGCCGCCCCCGTCCGCGCCCTCGCGCGCCCGTTCCTCACCCGTCACAGGAACATCATCCCGCCCCATCGCCCTGGTGGGCAGGGGCTGGACCTCACCGACCTCGCCGATCTCCCGGACCGGCGCGGGCTCGCCGTTCTTGCGCCGGCTCCCCACGCCCCGGCGCCGCGGCGGCCGCGGCACGGCGCTCCCCCGGGTCCGGTCGTCGTCGAACGGAATGACCTTGGCGTCCGCCATCGTTGATGCGCTCCTCAGTTGGCGCTCGGCGTCGGAGGGTGAGCGGCGGCATGACCGCCACCCGGCAGGGGCAGGGGCAGCGCGGCGACCCGGTCCACGGCCCCGGCGACGGCCTCGGGCGGCAGCAGCCCGGGTCCGTGGCTGCGCGCGAAGTCCGCGAAGGTCTCGGCCGTCGTGTACCGCGGCGTGAACCCCAGCGTCTCCCGCATCTGGACCGTCGACACGACCCGGCCGTGCGTGAGCAGCCGGATCTGCTCCGGCGAGAAGTCCGTCATGCCCAGCGTACGCACCAGCGACCCGGCCCAGGTGACGGCCGGCAGCAGCAGCGGCACGGTGGGCCGCCCGAGCCGCCGCGAGCACTGCGACAGCAACAGCACGCCGTCCCCGGCGATGTTGAAGGTGCCGCTGTTGAGCGTGCCCCGCTCCGGTTCGTGCGAGGCGATCCGCAGCACGTCGATCACGTCGTCCTCGTGCACGAACTGCAGCCGGGGGTCGTAGCCGAGCACGGTGGGCAGCACGGGCAGCGAGAAGTACGAGGCGAGCGGCGTCTCGGCGGTCGGCCCCAGGATGTTCGCGAACCGCAGCACGCACACCGCGACATCGGGCCGCCGCCGGGCGAACCCGCGCACATACCCCTCGACCTCGACGGCGTCCTTCGCGAAGCCGCCGCTGGGCAGCGACTTGGCCGGGGTCGTCTCGGTGAACACGGCGGGGTCGCGGGAGGCGGACCCGTACACGTTCGTACTGGACTTCACGACCAGCCGCTTCACACTCGGCGACTTCTGACAGGCACCCAGCAACTGCATGGTGCCGATGACGTTGGTCTCCTTGACCGTGGTCCGGCTGCCGCTGCCCAGCGCGGTCGCCGTCACGTCGAGGTGGACGACCGTGTCGGCGCCGGTCTCGGCGAGCACCCGCGCGATCGCGGGCTGCCGGATGTCGGCCTGGATGAAGTCGGCGCCCCCGAGATGGTGCTCGGGCCGTACGGCGTCCACGGCGACCACCCGGTCGACCCGCGGGTCACGCTGGATCCGCCGTACGAAGCGGCCCCCCAACTGACGGGCCACTCCGGTAACAAGCACGACCTTCCCCAAGATCAGCGCCTTCCTTCCGTCCTGGAACCGCCCGGATCCGCTGGATCCCCCGGAATCGCTCGGCCACCCTGCCGTGTACCCCGTTCCCGTCTGCGGGCCAACTTAGCGGGTCGATGTTGCGCTGTGATGACCGCCCGCAGCGCGAGGTGACGACAACCTGCGGTCATACGACCAGATCAGCCATGGTGTCAGTCCATACATACGCACGGCGTTCAGCCGACCGCACGACACCCGGAGATGCGTGTGGCCCCCCACCGATAACACGGTGGGGGGCCACACGACGCCTACGCGGCTCGCGTCGCGAAGAAGTAAGTACGTTCGCTTACTTCTTGTTGCGACGCTGAACGCGCGTGCGCTTGAGCAGCTTGCGGTGCTTCTTCTTGGCCATCCGCTTGCGCCGCTTCTTGATAACAGAGCCCACGACTACCCTCGCTCACTTCTCATCACTCGGCGTTGGGCGCCATGGGCCCATACGACCTACAAGGGGCCAGCCTACCCGTCCGAGCGCTGAGGTCGTAATCGAGGCGGATCGGGGGGATCCGGAAGAGCCCTTAGGATCCCCCCGGCCCACTGCCGTCAGGCGGTTTCCACCCCCACATAGCTCTCGCGGAGGTATTCGTGAACCGCTTGCTCGGGGACGCGGAAGGACCGCCCCACCCGGATCGCGGGCAGATGACCGCTGTGCACCAGTCGGTACACGGTCATCTTCGACACTCGCATCACCGAGGCGACTTCCGCCACGGTAAGGAACTGAACCTCGTTCAGAGGCCTCTCGCCAGCTGCAGCCATGACACACCTGAACCTTCCGCACTCGACTCGACGGCCACCGGCTTCCCCTTCCAGTGACTCTTCGTCGTTGCGTGCTCACTCCCCAATGTAGGGGCGGGTGATGCGAGTGGGGAAGAGGTGCACCCATCGCATGCCCATCGCAGGCCTACTGTGACAGACACGCTCGATTGAGTACGTAGCGGGTCAGCGGCCTGTAGTAAGCGGACCGCACGGCGTCATCAAGCGGAACGGCCACGGAGACGACTCCCTCGGCCTCCCCGACGAACAGCGCGGGGTCGTCGGTGTCGGCCAGTCCGATGGCCTCGAACCCCAGTTGACCTGCGCCGCAGACCCACCCGTGGTCCCCGATCACCAGCTCGGGCAGCGGCCCGCCGGCCTCGGCCGCCGCGTCTAGAGCGACCCGAACCGGCAGCGGTGAATGACTGTGCGCACCGGTCGCACAACCGGCGCGTTCAGCGTCGGTCTCCCGGACGACCGCGACTCCTCGTACGTAGTCGAGGTGGTGCGTGCGTAGACCGAACCGGGTCGTTATGTCGATACAGTGACCCTGCGCCGGGGTGAGAACTTCACATCCCGCCGCCGACAAAGCGTCTGCAAGTCCTGTGTAGAACCCCAGCAGCCGATGCGGATGCCCGGTGCCGAGCAGCACGGCAGCACCACGCTGGGCGACCGAGGCGAGCCGATCCGCGAAGGCGTCGAGCGCGGCCACCGTCCGCTCGGGGTCGATCACATCATGCCCGGACACACATCGAGGATCGGCCGAAACCCCACACTTGTCGGCCATCAGCGCGATCAAATCCCGCTGCCCCCAGGACCATTCAGGATCAAGCCCGATCAGCACCCGGGGATCCCGAGCAGCGAAGAGCCGATAACTCCGCAGACTCTCCTCCCGGGACGTAGCCACCACCCCGGCCAACCGCGCAGCAACCAGATGCGCCCGAAGCCCCCCACAACTCAACACGAAAGCGATGCTGACGGACGGGCCGCTGACCTGGGGCAGAAACGGGACCAACACCGCACGGTTGGCGTAAGCGGAGAGTGTTTCCCAGCCCGTCAGGCGGCAGAACTCGAGCGCCGGTCGGTGCTTTCCAGCCTGTCCGGCGGGTGAGTGTTCAGCCCGTCCTACGGCAGGGCTCGATCGCCGGTCGGCGCCTTCCAGCCCGTCCGACGGCAAGCCTCAAGCCCGGTCCGTGCCTTCAGCCCGTTGGGATCCCCCTCTGGGGGAGTTTGAGGACGAGGCCCTTTCGGTGCCGATCCGGGGGTCCCGGGGGCAGAGCCCCCTGGGACGGCCACCCCCACCCACCCGCACCACCCACCCGCACAACCGCCCCACCGCCGGAGGCCTACGGCAACAACCCCCGCAACGGAAACACCGCCCGCCGAGTAGCCAGCACAGCCTGATCCAGCCGATCCGCAGGGTCGTACCCGGACTCCCACCCCACCCACCCCACCGGCCACCGCCCATCAGTCATCCGCACCGGCCCCAACTGCCGAGTACGAGCAAAGACCTCCTGCCGCCACCCCTCCGGGATCACCGTCTCCGGCGCCACCGGCGCCCCCGCCACCACGCCCACCAGATGCGCCCACGACCGCGGAACCACCTCCACCACCGCGTACCCACCCCCACCCAACGCGACCCACTTCCCCCCGGCGTACTCGTGCGCCAGCTCATGACAGGCCACCTGCACGGCCCGCTGCGCATCAAGAGACACCGCGAGATGAGCCAACGGATCCTCGAAGTGCGTATCGGCCCCATGCTGGGTCACCAGCACATCCGGCCGAAAATCAGCGATCAGCTCCGGCACCACGGAGTGAAACGCCCGCAACCACCCCGCGTCCCCGGTCCCCGCCGGCAGAGCGACGTTCACCGCCGACCCCTCCGCCCCCTCCCCACCGGTCTCCTCCGGCCACCCGGTCTGCGGGAACAACGTACGAGGATGCTCGTGCAACGAGATCGTCAGCACCCGCGGGTCATCCCAGAACGCCGCCTGGACCCCGTCCCCGTGATGCACGTCGACGTCCACGTACGCGACCCGCTCGGCCCCCAGCTCCAGCAGCCGGGCGATGGCCAACGAGGCGTCGTTGTAGACGCAGAACCCCGACGCACCCCCTGGCATCGCATGGTGCAGCCCGCCCGCGAAGTTCACCGCGTGCAGTGCCTCACCCCGCCACACGGCCTCCGCGGCCGCCACCGACAGCCCGGCGATGAGCGCGGACACCTCGTGCATCCCCGCGAACGCCGGATCGTCCATCGTCCCCAGCCCGTACGCCTGGTCCGCCGCCTCCGGATCCGCCGACGCCGCCTTCACGGCCTCGACGTAGTCCTCCCGGTGCACGAGCCGCAGGGTCGACTCCCCGGCGGGCTTCGCCGCGACGACGTCCACCTCGCGGTCGAGCCCCAGGGCGTCGACCAGCCTCCGGGTCAGCTCCAGCCGGACCGGATCCATCGGATGCTCGGGCCCGAAGTCATAGCCCGTTACTGCCTCGTCCCACATCAGCTGTGCGCGGCCGCTCATGACCGCCACCGTATCGGTCCGGTTGAGCGGCGAACGACCGGGCGTACACCAACGTCACCAGCACCAACACCATCGGCACCACCATCGCCCCCCGGTAGGTCCAGGCGTCCCCCAGCGCCCCCACCAACGGCGAGCCGATCAAAAACCCGACGTAGTTGAAAATATTGAGACGCGCGATGGCCGCATCCGAAGCCCCGGGGAACAACCGTCCCGCCGCCGCGAACGTCTGCGGCACCAGCACGCACAGCCCCAGCCCCACGAGCGTGAACCCGAGCATCCCCACCCACGCCCCGGGCGCACCCGCCACCACCGCGAACCCGCCGGCCGCCACCAGCGCCCCCACCCGCACCACGGCCGCCGCCCCGAACCGCCGCACCCCGTAGTCCCCGATGGCCCGCCCGATCAGCGTGGTCACCATGTAGACGTTGTACGGGACGGTCGCGAGCTGCTCCGAACTCCCCAGCACGTCCTGCAGATACTTCGCACTCCAGTTGGAGACGGTCGAGTCCCCGATATAGGCGAAGCTCATCACCAGGCACAGCGGCAGCAGCATCTTGAACACGACCCCCGTACCACCGCCGCCTTCCGCCGTGCCGCCCTCCACAGCCCCGGCCTTCTCACCGTCCGAGCCCGCGTCGACATACCACCGGCTCCCCACCAGAGCGGCCGGCAGCAGCACGGCCACCACCGGCAGATACGACACCCACAGCGCGAGATGCCAGTGCGCCCCCACCCACGCCAGCGAGGCCCCCACGATCCCGCCCAGGCTGTACACGGCGTGGAAACTCAGCATGATGCTGCGCCCGTACGCCCGCTGCAGACTCACCCCGAGCATGTTCATCGAGGCGTCCAGCGCCCCCACGGCGAGCCCGAACACCGCCAGCGCGACCCCCAGTTCGGCCATCCCGCGCCCCGCCCCGACCCCGAGCAGCGCCAGCAGCACGACCGGCTGGGACCAGCGCAGCAGCCGGCTGGCCGGTATCCGCTTCACCAACTGCTCGGTCGTCACGCTCCCGACCCCGGCCAGGACGGGCACGGCGGCGAGGAAGACGGGCAGCAGCGCGTCCGACACCCCGTACCTGTTCTGGATAGCCGGGATCCTCGTCACGAGCAGCGCAAAAGCGGCACCCTGCGCAAAGAAACTGAACGCCAAAGAGGCCCTACCGCGCCGCAGCACTTCTGTCATGGCGGCGAGCGTAGGGCCCCTGCGTACTCGTGGGTAGATCCAGCCAAAGATGAATTCCCCTCAACTTTGCCCGAGAGGCCGGAATTACCGGAATTACCGGAGTCACCGAGCGAGAACGACCTCAGGCACCCCGACCCCGCCGACCCCGACCTCGGCCTCGACTCCGCCGTCTTCCCGGGCCCCCACCTCGGAGGCGAGCATCTCCTGCATCGGCCCGGCACCGAGCGCCCCGCCGACCAGGATCCCCAGCCCGATCGCCACGACCATCACCACGGACCCGAGCCACACCATGGTGTCCACCGGCACCGTGTACGCCCCGACGACCCGCAGCACGCACTCGGCGAGCAGCACCACTCCCCACACCAGTGAGAAGGCCCGCTCCCGCCTCCGGAAGTCAGCCGACGCGGCCGCCGCCCCACTCTCCAGCCGCCCCCAGGCAGCTTCCTTGACCGCGTCCCCCTTCACCAGGAACGGCTTGAGCCCGGCCGTCATCATCGGCCTCCCCAGCACCACGGACACCAGGATCCCGATCCCGACCGTACTGCTGACCCCGCTGTCCTTGGCCAGCATCAGCCGCGGATCCCCGGAGACGAAGCTGAGCACCAGCCCGACGACGTTGACGACGAGGATGAGCCCGGCGAGCCCGTTAGCCGTCCGTTCCCTGACCGCACTCCACCCGGTCCGCACGGCCGGCACCAGGCTGCTCCAGGCCAGCGCCGCGAAGGTGCTCATCCCGAACGCGCCCTTGAACAGGTAGTACGACCCGAGCGGCACCGCCACATCCATGAGGAGCGGAGCGAAGGCGTTCTGCTTCCGGTGCTGCTTCGTGTGCTGGTTCGTCGTCATGTCCTCAGCTTCGCCGCCGCAGGGGGTCCCCCAGTAGAAACGAACGTCCAGAGCTACGCATGACAAATGTCAGGCCGACTCCGGGCCGACCGTCAGTTCAGCAGGTCAGCCAACTCCCGCATGCCGGAGAAGAGTTCAGTGGCCCCCGCGAGCCTCGCGGCCGGCGTCATCGCGGTGAACCCGTACACGTCCATCCCGGCCGCCACAGCCGCCTGCACGCCCAGCGGACTGTCCTCGACGACCACACACCGCTCCGGCGCCGCCCCCATCCGCTCGGCCGCGTACAGGAACAGATCCGGTGCCGGCTTCCCCTTGCCCACGTCCTGCGAGCTGAAGATGCGCGCCTCCTCGAACCACCGGACCAGCCCCGTCGTCCGATGCCCCACCCGAATCCGCTCATGACTTCCCGACGACGCCACGCAGTACGGCACCCCGTCCGCGGCCAGCTTCGCTACGACGTCCACGGCTCCCGCCACGGGCTCCAGCTCCCGCTCGAAGGCCGCGAACACCCGCCGGTGAAACGTGTCGTCGAACTCCGCCGGCAACCGCTCCCCGGTGCGCTCCTGGACCAGGTCGTGGATCCGGTGCATCGCGGATCCCATGTAGTCCCGGATCGAGTCCTCGTAGGAGGTGGGATGCCCGAGCTCGGTCAGATAGGCGGCCAGCAGCCGGTTGGAGATCGGCTCACTGTCCACGAGGACACCGTCGTTATCGAAGATCACCAAGTCGTAGCGCATGGCAAAACCCTAAACGACCCAAATAATCGTGAACGCAGAAAACCCCCGCACCATTATTATGGTGCGGGGGTTTCCCGGAATGATTGTTCGGCGGTGTCCTACTCTCCCACAGGGTCCCCCCTGCAGTACCATCGGCGCTGTAAGGCTTAGCTTCCGGGTTCGGAATGTAACCGGGCGTTTCCCTCACGCTATGACCACCGAAACACTATGAAACTGTTTCAGCCGCACCACACCCCGGCCAAAGGGGGTGTGGGGCTGTTCGTGGTTTCAGAACCAACACAGTGGACGCGAGCAACTGAGGACAAGCCCTCGGCCTATTAGTACCGGTCAGCTCCACCCATTACTGGGCTTCCACATCCGGCCTATCAACCCAGTCGTCTACTGGGAGCCTTAACCCCTCAAAGGGGGTGGGAATACTCATCTCGAAGCAGGCTTCCCGCTTAGATGCTTTCAGCGGTTATCCCTCCCGAACGTAGCCAACCAGCCATGCCCTTGGCAGAACAACTGGCACACCAGAGGTTCGTCCGTCCCGGTCCTCTCGTACTAGGGACAGCCCTTCTCAATATTCCTGCGCGCGCAGCGGATAGGGACCGAACTGTCTCACGACGTTCTAAACCCAGCTCGCGTACCGCTTTAATGGGCGAACAGCCCAACCCTTGGGACCGACTCCAGCCCCAGGATGCGACGAGCCGACATCGAGGTGCCAAACCATCCCGTCGATATGGACTCTTGGGGAAGATCAGCCTGTTATCCCCGGGGTACCTTTTATCCGTTGAGCGACGGCGCTTCCACAAGCCACCGCCGGATCACTAGTCCCGACTTTCGTCCCTGCTCGACCCGTCGGTCTCACAGTCAAGCTCCCTTGTGCACTTACACTCAACACCTGATTGCCAACCAGGCTGAGGGAACCTTTGGGCGCCTCCGTTACTCTTTAGGAGGCAACCGCCCCAGTTAAACTACCCATCAGACACTGTCCCTGATCCGGATCACGGACCCAGGTTAGACATCCAGCACGACCAGACTGGTATTTCAACGACGACTCCCCCTGAACTGGCGTCCAGAGTTCAAAGTCTCCCAGCTATCCTACACAAGCCGAACCGAACACCAATATCAAACTATAGTAAAGGTCCCGGGGTCTTTCCGTCCTGCTGCGCGAAACGAGCATCTTTACTCGTAGTGCAATTTCACCGGGCCTATGGTTGAGACAGTCGAGAAGTCGTTACGCCATTCGTGCAGGTCGGAACTTACCCGACAAGGAATTTCGCTACCTTAGGATGGTTATAGTTACCACCGCCGTTTACTGGCGCTTAAGTTCTCAGCTTCGCCACACCGAAATGTGACTAACCGGTCCCCTTAACGTTCCAGCACCGGGCAGGCGTCAGTCCGTATACATCGCCTTACGGCTTCGCACGGACCTGTGTTTTTAGTAAACAGTCGCTTCTCGCTGGTCTCTGCGGCCACCCCCAGCTCGGAGAGCAAGTCCCCTCACCAGTGATGGCCCCCTTCTCCCGAAGTTACGGGGGCATTTTGCCGAGTTCCTTAACCATAGTTCACCCGAACGCCTCGGTATTCTCTACCTGACCACCTGAGTCGGTTTAGGGTACGGGCCGCCATGAAACTCGCTAGAGGCTTTTCTCGACAGCATAGGATCATCCACTTCGCCACAATCGGCTCGGCATCAGGTCTCAGCCTTAATGTGCGACGGATTTGCCTATCGCACGGCCTACACCCTTACCCCGGGACAACCACCGCCCGGGATGGACTACCTTCCTGCGTCACCCCATCACTCACCTACTACAAGTCTGGTCCGTCGGCTCCACCACTTTCCATTCCCCGAAGGGTCCGGAACGGCTTCACGGACTTAGCATCGCCTGATTCAATGTTTGACGCTTCACAGCGGGTACCGGAATATCAACCGGTTATCCATCGACTACGCCTGTCGGCCTCGCCTTAGGTCCCGACTTACCCTGGGCAGATCAGCTTGACCCAGGAACCCTTAGTCAATCGGCGCACACGTTTCTCACGTGTGTATCGCTACTCATGCCTGCATTCTCACTCGTGAACCGTCCACCACTGCCTTCCGGCGCGGCTTCACCCGGCACACGACGCTCCCCTACCCATCACAGCAGGCGTTGGCCCTATATGCTGCAATGACACGACTTCGGCGGTACGCTTGAGCCCCGCTACATTGTCGGCGCGGAATCACTAGACCAGTGAGCTATTACGCACTCTTTCAAGGGTGGCTGCTTCTAAGCCAACCTCCTGGTTGTCTCTGCGACTCCACATCCTTTCCCACTTAGCGTACGCTTAGGGGCCTTAGTCGATGCTCTGGGCTGTTTCCCTCTCGACCATGGAGCTTATCCCCCACAGTCTCACTGCCGCGCTCTCACTTACCGGCATTCGGAGTTTGGCTAAGGTCAGTAACCCGGTAGGGCCCATCGCCTATCCAGTGCTCTACCTCCGGCAAGAAACACACGACGCTGCACCTAAATGCATTTCGGGGAGAACCAGCTATCACGGAGTTTGATTGGCCTTTCACCCCTAACCACAGGTCATCCCCCAGGTTTTCAACCCTGGTGGGTTCGGTCCTCCACGAAGTCTTACCTCCGCTTCAACCTGCCCATGGCTAGATCACTCCGCTTCGGGTCTTGAGCGTGCTACTCAAACGCCCTATTAGGACTCGCTTTCGCTACGGCTACCCCACCCGGGTTAACCTCGCAACACACCGCAAACTCGCAGGCTCATTCTTCAAAAGGCACGCAGTCACGAGAATGCATGCAAGCATGCACTCCGACGCTCCCACGGCTTGTAGGCACACGGTTTCAGGTACTATTTCACTCCGCTCCCGCGGTACTTTTCACCATTCCCTCACGGTACTATCCGCTATCGGTCACCAGGGAATATTTAGGCTTAGCGGGTGGTCCCGCCAGATTCACACGGGATTTCTCGGGCCCCGTGCTACTTGGGTGTCTCTCAAACGAGCCGTTGACGTTTCGGCTACGGGGGTCTTACCCTCTACGCCGGACCTTTCGCATGTCCTTCGCCTACATCAACGGTTTCTGACTCGCCTCACAGCCGGCAGACTGTGAAAGAGAGATCCCACAACCCCGTATGCGCAACCCCTGCCGGGTCTCACACGCATACGGTTTGGCCTCATCCGGTTTCGCTCGCCACTACTCCCGGAATCACGGTTGTTTTCTCTTCCTGCGGGTACTGAGATGTTTCACTTCCCCGCGTTCCCTCCACATACCCTATGTGTTCAGGTATGGGTGACAGCCCATGACGACTGCCGGGTTTCCCCATTCGGAAACCCCCGGATCAAAGCCTGGTTGACGACTCCCCGGGGACTATCGTGGCCTCCCACGTCCTTCATCGGTTCCTGGTGCCAAGGCATCCACCGTGCGCCCTTAAAAACTTGGCCACAGATGCTCGCGTCCACTGTGCAGTTCTCAAACAACGACCAGCCACCCATCACCCCCAACCCTCACCGGGTCGGAGTGCACTGGGGCCGGCACTGAAGACAGACCTTGCGGCCATACCCTCAGACACCCAACAGCGTGCCCGACCAACCCCCGCCCGAAGATCATGCTTTCCACACCCTTACGAGCAGTACTTGCAGCCTCCGACCCGGAAACCGGCCGAATAATCAACGTTCCACCCTTGAGCAACCACCGTCGGACATACGCCGACGTAATGGCCCTGGACCACCGGGCAAGCCCGGCAGCCTAGATGCTCCTTAGAAAGGAGGTGATCCAGCCGCACCTTCCGGTACGGCTACCTTGTTACGACTTCGTCCCAATCGCCAGTCCCACCTTCGACAGCTCCCTCCCCGTGAGGGGTTGGGCCACCGGCTTCGGGTGTTACCGACTTTCGTGACGTGACGGGCGGTGTGTACAAGGCCCGGGAACGTATTCACCGCAGCAATGCTGATCTGCGATTACTAGCAACTCCGACTTCATGGGGTCGAGTTGCAGACCCCAATCCGAACTGAGACCGGCTTTTTGAGATTCGCTCCACCTCACGGTTTCGCAGCTCTTTGTACCGGCCATTGTAGCACGTGTGCAGCCCAAGACATAAGGGGCATGATGACTTGACGTCGTCCCCACCTTCCTCCGAGTTGACCCCGGCAGTCTCCTGTGAGTCCCCATCACCCCGAAGGGCATGCTGGCAACACAGAACAAGGGTTGCGCTCGTTGCGGGACTTAACCCAACATCTCACGACACGAGCTGACGACAGCCATGCACCACCTGTACACCGACCACAAGGGGGCGACCATCTCTGGCCGTTTCCGGTGTATGTCAAGCCTTGGTAAGGTTCTTCGCGTTGCGTCGAATTAAGCCACATGCTCCGCTGCTTGTGCGGGCCCCCGTCAATTCCTTTGAGTTTTAGCCTTGCGGCCGTACTCCCCAGGCGGGGAACTTAATGCGTTAGCTGCGGCACCGACGACGTGGAATGTCGCCAACACCTAGTTCCCACCGTTTACGGCGTGGACTACCAGGGTATCTAATCCTGTTCGCTCCCCACGCTTTCGCTCCTCAGCGTCAGTAATGGCCCAGAGATCCGCCTTCGCCACCGGTGTTCCTCCTGATATCTGCGCATTTCACCGCTACACCAGGAATTCCGATCTCCCCTACCACACTCTAGTCTGCCCGTATCGAATGCAGACCCGGGGTTAAGCCCCGGGCTTTCACATCCGACGTGACAGACCGCCTACGAGCTCTTTACGCCCAATAATTCCGGACAACGCTTGCGCCCTACGTATTACCGCGGCTGCTGGCACGTAGTTAGCCGGCGCTTCTTCTGCAGGTACCGTCACTCTCGCTTCTTCCCTGCTGAAAGAGGTTTACAACCCGAAGGCCGTCATCCCTCACGCGGCGTCGCTGCATCAGGCTTTCGCCCATTGTGCAATATTCCCCACTGCTGCCTCCCGTAGGAGTCTGGGCCGTGTCTCAGTCCCAGTGTGGCCGGTCGCCCTCTCAGGCCGGCTACCCGTCGTCGCCTTGGTGAGCCATTACCTCACCAACAAGCTGATAGGCCGCGGGCTCATCCTTCACCGCCGGAGCTTTCAACCCCCACCCATGCGAGTGGAAGTATCATCCGGTATTAGACCCCGTTTCCAGGGCTTGTCCCAGAGTGAAGGGCAGATTGCCCACGTGTTACTCACCCGTTCGCCACTAATCCACCCCGAAAGGCTTCATCGTTCGACTTGCATGTGTTAAGCACGCCGCCAGCGTTCGTCCTGAGCCAGGATCAAACTCTCCGTGAATGTTTTCCCGACTATGCTTAATTAAAAGCGCGGGTCGACACCACGAGAGCGGAACAGCCAGGCGGAATAAGCCCGGCCGTTCACAGCGTCCTCGCTGTGTTTTATTTCAAAGGAACCTCATCCCCGGCTATCACTGCCGGGAACGGGGTATCAACATATCTGGCGTTGATTTTTGGCACGCTGTTGAGTTCTCAAGGAACGGACGCTTCCTTTGTACTCACCCGAGAGACTCTCTCAGGCTTTCCTCCGGGCTTTTCCCTTCGGTCTTGCGTTTCCGACTCTACCAGACCGTTTCCCGATCCGATTTCCTCGGTGCTTTCCAGGTTCCCGCTTTTCTTTCGCGGTTTCCCTTTCCGGCGGTTCCGACTCTACCAGATCCTTTCGGGCCTGATTCCCAGTCAGCGGGGGGGTTGTCTTCCCGGCCGTTGGGCCGTTCCGACGAGTGAGACTTTAGCGGATTCCCTGCTCCCGAAGCCAATCGGGGGCCTGCGCCCTTTCGAACGCGGATTCCTCATTTCGCGAATACGCACGCCAATGACGCGACGGCAGCCGAATCGACTGCGCGTCGAGAAGTGGTTGGTACTGCGGAATGGCTGTCCGGGGACCGACCGGAGTCGGCGCTCACGTCGGACAACTCGGAGAACACTACGTATCTGGTCCGGGGCGTGTCAACTCATGTCCCGAGGGCACCCCTGAGGCGTACTCTGACGGACATGACGACGCATACGTGCACCCAGCTGTGGTGGGCCGCCTGACGGCGGCCGTGCTCACGTATGTACTCAACGGCCGCCGCTTCGGCGGCCGTTCTTGTTTCTCCCACCGGGGTTCCAGGGGGTCGGCCGACCGGAGCGGCGGTCTCGACCAGGAGGTGGAGAGATGAAGCGAGTCTTCAGCGGGATCAAGCCGACCGGGCATCTGACGCTGGGGAACTACCTCGGGGCTCTGCGGCAGTGGGCCGAGGTCGACCAGCACCGGGCGGACTCCTTGTTCTGTGTCGTCGACCTGCACGCGCTGACCGTGGACCACGATCCGGCGCGGGTGCGTCGGCTGAGTCGGCAGGCGGCGACGCTGCTGCTGGCGGCGGGACTGGATCCACAGTTGTGCACCGTGTTCGTACAGAGTCATGTGGACGAGCACGCGCGGTTGTCGTATCTGCTGGAGTGCGTGGCCACGGACGGCGAGATGCGGCGGATGATCCAGTACCGGGAGAAGTCCGCGCGGGAGCGGGAGCGTGGGGGGAGCGTGCGGCTGTCCTTGCTCACGTATCCCGTGCTGATGGCGGCCGACATCCTGGCCTACGGGACCGACGAGGTGCCGGTGGGAGACGACCAGACGCAGCATGTGGAGCTGGCGCGGGACCTGGCGGTGCGGTTCAACCAGCGGTACGGGCACACGTTCGTCGTGCCGAAGGCCACGCATCCGGCGGTGGCGGCGCGGGTGATGAACCTGCAGCAGCCGGCGTCGAAGATGGGCAAGAGCGACGACTCCGGGCCGGGGATCGTCTACCTGCTGGACGAGCCCGAGGTCGCGCGCAAGAAGGTCATGCGGGCCGTCACCGACAGTGGGCGGGAGGTCGTGTACGACCGGGAGGGGCGGCCCGGGGTCGCGAATCTGCTGGAGATCCTCGCCGCTTGCACGGGCGGGAACCCGGAGGTCCTGGCGGGCGTTTACGAGTCGTACGGCGCTTTGAAGAAGGACACCGCGGAGGCGGTCGTCGAGGTTCTCAGGCCCGTGCAGGCCAGGCACAAGGAGTTGTGCGCTGACCCCGTGTACGTGGAGGGGGTGCTGCGGGATGGAGCGGAGAAGGCTCGGGCGATGGCTCGGCCCGTCGTCGATACGGCCTATCGCGCGATCGGGCTGCTTCCGCCGGTGACAGCGGCGGAGGCGGTGGCCGACGGAGTGCTGAACGCGGCGGCTCGGTAGGCGCGGGGGCTGGTGGCGAGGCGCGATGCGAAGTGCTGGCGCATCGTGACCTCGCTGCCGAAGCCGACGCTCCGGGCGACCTCGTCACTCGTTCCGGTTCTCGGTGCGTCAGTCCTTTTTGCCTGAGGCCAGTTCGCGGCTGCGGTCGCGGGCGGCCTCCAGGGCGGCGATGAGGGCGGCTCGTACGCCGTGGTTCTCGAGTTCGCGGATGGCGCTGATGGTCGTGCCCGCGGGGGATGTCACGTTCTCGCGGAGCCTGACCGGGTGTTCGCCGCTGTCGCGGAGCATCGTGGCCGCGCCGATCGCGGACTGGACGATCAGGTCGTGGGCCTTGTCGCGGGGCAATCCGAGGAGGATGCCGGCGTCGGTCATGGCTTCGACCAGGTAGAAGAAGTACGCGGGGCCGGAGCCGGAGAGGGCGGTGCAGGCGTCCTGCTGGGACTCGGGGACGCGGAGGGTCTTGCCGACGGAGCCGAAGATCTCCTCGGCGTGGGCGACGTGCGCGGCGGTGGCGTGGGTGCCGGCAGAGATGACGGACATCGCCTCGTCGACGAGGGCGGGGGTGTTCGTCATGACGCGGACGACCGGGGTGCCGGTGGCGAGGCGCTCCTCGATGGAGGCGGTGGTGATGCCGGCGGCTCCGCTGATGACCAGGCGGTCGGCGGGGACGTGGGGGGCGAGTTCGTCCAGGAGGCCGCTCATGTCCTGCGGTTTGACCGTGAGGATCAGGGTGTCGGCGATCTTGGCGGCCTCGGCGTTGGTGACCGGCGTGACTCCGTAGCGGGTGCGGAGTTCTTCGGCTCGGTCCGGGCGGCGGGCGGTGACGAGGAGGTCGGTGGTGGGCCAGCCGCCTCTGATCATGCCGCTGAGGAGGGCTTCGCCGATTTTGCCGGTGCCGAGGACTGCGACTTTTTGGGTCATGGCTGGGGGTCCTCCGGGGGTGTGCGTCGTCCGGGGCCATCCTCGCATCGGGGGTGGGGGGTGGGGGTGCGTGTCCGGTGGGCGGACGTGGGGCGGGTGTGCTGGGTTTCGCCCCCGCCGCCCTTACCCGTTCCCATCCCGTTCCTGGGGGCTGCCGCCCCCAGACCCCCGCTTCGGCCCTTAAGGGGCCTCGTCCTCAAACTCCCCCAGAGGGGGACCCCCAACGGGCTGAGTGCAGCCGGACTGGGCTGGAAAGTTGTCGTCATGCTGTTCTGCGCCTCAGGGTTGCTGCTCCCAGGGTCAGTACCAGGAGTGCGCAGGCCGCCACGATCAGGGTGTCTCGTACGAAGGTGGCTGTCATGTCCGTGTGTTTGAGGATTTCGTTCATGCCGTCGACGGCGTAGGACATGGGGAGGGCGTCGGAGATGGCTTTCAGGGCTGGGTGCATGGTGTCTCGGGGGGTGAAGAGGCCGCAGAGGAGGAGTTGGGGGAAGATCACCGCCGGCATGAACTGGACCGCCTGGAATTCGGTGGCCGCGAAGGCCGAGACGAAGAGGCCCAGGGCCGTTCCCAGCAGGGCGTCCAGGAGGGCGACCAGGAGGAGGTGCCAGGGGCTGCCGGTGACGTCCAGGTCCAGGAACCAGACCGCCAGGCCGGTGGCCAGGGCCGACTGGATGATCGCGAGGGTGCCGAAGGCCAGGGCGTAGCCGGCGATCAGGTCGCCCTTGCCGAGGGGCATGGCGAGGAGGCGTTCGAGGGTGCCCGAGGTGCGTTCGCGCAGGGTGGCGATGGAGGTCACCAGGAACATCGTGATCAGGGGGAAGATCCCGAGGAGGGACGCGCCGATGTTGTCGAAGGTGCGCGGGCTGCCGTCGAAGACGTAGCGGAGCAGGAACAGCATCGCGCAGGGGATGAGGATCAGCAGCGCGATCGTGCGGGGGTCGTGGCGCAGTTGGCGGAGGACTCGGGCTGCGGTGGCGGTCGTTCGGGCCGCGTTCAGGGCGCTGGTGGGGGGTGTTGTGGTTGTGGTCATGGCGTGGGCTCCTTTGCGCGGGTTGACTGCGTCGCCTCGTCCACCAGGTGCAGGAAGGCCGACTCGACCGTGTCCGTGCCGGTGCGGGTGCGCAGGGCGTCGGGGGTGGCGTCGGCGAGGATCTCGCCCTCGCGCATGAGGAGCAGGCGGTGGCAGCGTTCGGCCTCGTCCATGACGTGGGAGGAGATGAGGAGGGTGGTGCCCCGGGTCGCCGCGATGTCGTGGAAGAGGTTCCACAGGTCGCGGCGGAGCACCGGGTCCAGGCCGACGGTCGGTTCGTCCAGGACGAGGAGTTCGGGGGTGCCGAGGAGAGCTACGGCCAGGGAGACGCGGTTGCGCTGGCCGCCGGAGAGGTTGCCGGCGAGGGCGTTCGCGCGGGTGGTGAGGTCCACGTCGGCGATGGCCCGGGTGACGTTCTCGTGGCGGCGGCCCGCTGCCACGCGGCCGGGGTCGAGGATCGCGGCGAAGTAGTCGAGGTTCTGGCGGATCGTCAGGTCGTCGTAGACGGAGGGGGCCTGGGTGACGTAGCCGATGCGGGTGCGGAGGGTGGGGTGGCCGGCGGGGTGGCCCAGGACGTCGAGGGTGCCGGTGACCTTGGCCTGGGTGCCGACGATCGCGCGCAGGAGGGTCGACTTGCCGCAGCCGGATGGGCCCAGCAGGCCGGTGATCTGGCCTCGCGGGACGGTGAAGTCGAGGGAGTGGAGGACCGTTCGGGTGCCTCGGATCGCGGTGAGGCCTTCGGCGCGTACGGCGGGAGCGGGGGTGGGGGTGGTGGGTTCTGTGGGTGGGGGCTGGGGTGCGTCCCTTTCGGGTGGGCGAGGGTTCCACCTGAAATTCATCATGCGATGAATAATGCTCGCGGCGCGAGGGAGCGTCAAGCGGCGCAGGCGCGTGGGGGTGGGATTGGGGGCGGGGGTTCGGGTTCCTGCGCTTCTGTGTTCGCACGGCAAGCAACGACACCCCGGTGCGGAGTTGGTCGTTTCAACTGACAATGGAATTCATGCGCGGCACCCTCCCCCGGTGCCGCGTGCCCACGCATCTCCCGTTTCCTACCGGAGGTGCCGCCGTGTTGCGCCATGGTGTTCGCAAGGCCGATCTGTTCGCTTCCTTCGTCGTCTTTCTCGTCGCGCTCCCCCTGTGTGTGGGCGTCGCCCTGGCCTCCGGTGTGCCCGCCGAGCTGGGGCTGGTCACCGGCATCGTCGGCGGGCTGGTGGTCGGGGTGCTGCCGGGCAGCAGCCTGCAGGTGAGCGGGCCGGCGGCGGGGCTCACCGTGCTCGTCCACGAGGCCGTGCAGAGGTACGGCGTGGCGGCGCTCGGGGTGCTCGTGCTCGCTGCCGGGCTGGTGCAGCTCGGGCTGGGTGCGCTGCGGCTCGGGCGGTGGTTCCGGGCCGTTTCGGTGGCCGTCGTGCACGGGATGCTCGCCGGGATCGGGCTGGTGCTGGTCGCCGGGCAGGTGTACGCCCTCGGGGACGTGGGTGCGCCGGAGGGCGGGCTCGGGAAGCTCGCCGGGCTGGTGTGGTTGCCCGGGCGGGTGGATCCGGTGGCGTTGTCGGTGGGGGGTGCCACCATGGTCGTGTTGCTGCTGTGGGGGCGGTGGCGGCTCGGGGCTCGGCTGGTTCCGGCGCCGTTGGTCGCGGTGACGCTGGCGGCGGGCGTCACGTGGGTGTTCGACCTGGATGTGCGGCGGGTGCGGGTGCAGGGCTTGTGGGATGCCGTACGGGTGCCGGAGGCGGCGGATTTCGGGCGGCTGACGGAAGTGGGGGTGATCGGGACCGTCGTGGCGTTCGCGCTGATCGCGTCGGCGGAGTCGCTGTTCGGCGCGGCGGCGGTGGACCGGCTGCATGACGGGAGGAGGACGGACTACGACCGTGAGCTGATGGCGCAGGGCGCGGGCAACGCCGTGTGCGGGGTGCTGGGCGCACTGCCGATGACTGCGGTCATCGTGCGGAGCGCGGCGAACGTCAGGGCGGGTGCGCGGACGAAGGCGTCGCGGGTGCTGCACGGGGTGTGGCTGCTGCTGTTCGCGGCCGTCGTGCCCGGGGTGCTCGGGGTGATTCCGGTGGCGGCGCTGGCCGGGCTGCTGGTGTACGCCGGCGGCAAGCTCGTGCCCGTGCGGGAGGCGCGGAAGCTGTGGCGCGGGCATCGGGCGGAGGTCGTCGTACTCGGGGTCACGGCCGGGGCGATCGTCGTGGGGAACCTGTTCGAGGGGGTGTTGGTCGGGCTGGCGCTGGCCGTGGCGAAGACGGCCTGGGAGATCAGCCATGTGCACGTCGAGACGGAGGACCGGGGCGACGCCGGGCTCGTCGTCCGGGTGCTGGGGCATGCGACGTTCCTGCGGCTGCCGAAACTTCTGGACGCGTTGGAGGCGCTGCCGCGCGACCGCGAGGTGCGGCTGGAGTTGGGCGGGCTGCGGCATGTGGACCACGCGTGTGCGGCGGCCCTGGAGGGGTGGGCCGCCGCGCGGGAACAGCGGGCTGAGCTGCTACGGGAGGAGCTGCTTCGGGGGTAGGTGCTTCAAGGGGAGGGGCTTCAAGGTGCGTCAGGGGGGTGGTTCAGAGTGCGTCAGGGGGGGGTGGTTCAGAGTGCGTCAGGGGGGGTGGTTCAGGGGGAGGTGGCGACCAGTAGTTCCACGTCGTAGGTCTCCTCGATCGTGCCGTCCGGGAAGGCGGTGAGGAGGTGGCGGCGCTCTTCGGCGAGGAAGGCGGCCGTGCCCTCCTCGCCGTGGACGAGGAAGACCGAGTGGCTGCCGATGTTGGCCAGGTGCGTGTCGACGGGGACGCGGCGGCTCCAGCGGACCCGGCGGTGGGCGAAGTCGAGACGGCCGGAGGGGTCGGCGAGGACGGCGTGCGAGCCGTCGCCGTTCTTGCGGACGACCCGGTCGAGGCCGAAGTGGCGCTGGATGCGGTCCGTCTGGGCATCGATCCACGGCACGTCCAGCGCGCTGGTGTTCCACCACAGCGCGAGCGCGCCGCCCGGGCGCAGGACGCGCAGGGCCTCCGGCACCGAGTGGGCCGGGTCGGTCCAGTGCCAGGACTGGGCGTAGGTGAGGAAGTCGAGGGAGGCGTCGGCCAGGGGGAGGTGGTTGCCGTCGCCTCGGACGATCGGCACGTCGGGGAGGGTCTGGCGGAACTGCGCGGCCATGCCGTCGCCGGGTTCGACGGCGATGACGTCGGTGCCGCGGGCGTGCAGGAGGGCGGTCGCTATGCCGGTGCCGGCGCCGATGTCCGCGACCCGCGCGCCGGTGAGGGGGTGGCCGGCGAGGTCCTCGATCGCGTCGAGGAGGGTGGTCGGGTAGGAGGGGCGGTTGGCGGCGTACTGGGCTGCGGCGGAGTTGAAGGAGTGGGCTCGGGTGGTGTGGTGGGAGGGGGTGGGGGACGGGGTGGGGGATGTGGTGTGGGGGGACTGCGTCATGGGGCCATGGTGGACGGTGGGAGGGGGGCGAGGAAGACCGCGGTGAGCGTGGGGGGCGGGGGCGATGGCGGGAGGTGATGGGCGTGAGGGTCGTCGGGGTCGTCCGGATCCGTCGGGACCATCCGGCTCGGCCGGGGCATCCGGGGCGTCCGGGGCGTCCGGGTCAGGTGTGGCGGCGTTTCTTCGACGGGTTGCCTGTGCGGCGGGCGTTGCGGCGTTCGTGCTGTTGGCGGGCCGTGTCGTACTCCTCGCGGTGGAGTTTCTCGCCAGGAGCTTCGGTGAAGGTGCGGAAGAAGTAGGCGAGCAGGGAGCCCACGAAGCCGATGGCCAGCAGGCCGCGCAGGGAGGCCTGGCGGTCGGGGTCGGGGCGCTTGGCGAAGGCGTCCCAGGTGTTACGGAAGGCGAGCGCGCTGCAGACCGCGAACATCACGACGACCAGGAGGGTCACGAAGCCGCCCAGGTCGGCGATCGCGATGCCCTCGTAGGCGAAGCGGAGGACGAGGCAGGAGATGGTGACGGCGGCGAGGGAGCCGACGGCGGCGGCGATGCGGCGGGCGGCGTAGCCCTGGTGGCCGGGGTCGTGGTCGACCCAGGTGGTGCCGAAGAAGCGGAGGGGCTCCGGGCGGGGGCCGGTGCCGGTGCCGATTTCGGTGCCCGTGCCGGATCCCTCACTCGACCCCGATCCCGATCCCTCACTCGATCCCGCGCCCGATCCCGCGCCCGCGCCCGCGCCGACGGAGGCTGCTTGGTCGGCGGGGGCGGCCGGGGAGCCCGCCGGGGTGGCCGGGGTGCCGTTTTCGTCGCTCACGGGACGATTATGGCTCCGGGCGAGGGCGGGCTCCCGGGTGGGTTGCCCAGAAGGTCAGGCGCAGTGCGGCGCGACGTAGCCGTCGCTGCCCGTGTGGACGTACGCGTCCGAGACGAACTGGCTGTCGGCGATGCTGTCCCAGATGTTCGTCGTGCCGTACGGGCCGGTCACCGTGGTGCCCGGGGTCTGGCAGTAGATCGGGACCGTCGTGCCCTCGGCCAGGACCCTGACGATCGGGTAGCTGGTGCCGGGGCCGCTGCGCACGTTCAGCCGGACGCCCGGGGCGATCGGGTAGTAGGTGAGGGCCGCCGACGTGACGGCGCTCGCCGATTCCACTGCTTCTTCCACTTCTTCCACGCGTTCGACAGACATGAAAAACCTCCCCCGTTGGACCCCATGACTGCCATGGGATCCCGTTGATTCCCCTAAAGCACTCAATGAAACACATGTACGCACTTCGTACAAAGAGGCTGGCAAGCCGCCTCGGTCCCGTGCGGGGCATCGACTAGGCTCCGTGCGTCGCGCGCGCGGACGAACAGCACGGGGGTGGTCCATGACGCCACAGCGCAACACCGGGGCGGGCGCGGAAGCGGAACTTCCGGAGTACGCCGGTCACTACCGCCTGGAGGAGTGCCTCGGGGCCGGTGGGATGGGCGTGGTGCACCTGGCCCGGAGCACCTCCGGGATGAAGGTCGCGGTGAAGGTCGTCCACGCCCAGTTCGCGCGGGATCCCGAGTTCAGGGGGCGTTTCCGGCAGGAGGTGGCGGCCGCCCGGCGGGTGAGCGGGGCGTTCACCGCGCCCGTCGTCGACGCCGATCACGAGGCCGAACGCCCGTGGATGGCCACGCTGTTCATCCCCGGTTCGACGCTCGCCGAACAGGTGAAGCGGAACGGGCCGATGAGATCCGGGGAGTTGCGGCGGCTGATGGCCGGGCTCGCGGAGGCGCTGCGCGACATCCACCGGGTCGGGGTCGTGCACCGGGATCTGAAGCCGAGCAACGTGCTGCTCGCCGAGGACGGGCCGAAGGTCATCGACTTCGGTATCTCCCGCCCGAAGGACAGCGAACTGCGCACCGAGACGGGCAAGTTGATCGGCACGCCGCCGTTCATGGCGCCGGAGCAGTTCCGGCGGCCGCGGGAGGTCGGGCCGGCCGCCGACATCTTCGCGCTCGGGTCCGTGATGGTGCACGCGGCGACGGGGCGCGGGCCGTTCGACTCCGACAGCCCTTACGTCGTCGCCTACCAGGTCGTCCACGACGAGCCGGACCTGACCGGCGTACCGCCGAACCTCGCGCCGCTGGTGGCGCGTTGCCTCGCCAAGGAGCCCGAGGACCGGCCCACGCCGGACGAGTTGATGCGGGAACTGCGGTCGGAGGCGGCCTCGTACGACACCCAGGCGTTCATACCGGCGCAGCGGACGCTGGAGGAACCTGGGGACGGGCCGGCGGAGTCGCTGGACCCGGCGGAGTCGCGGCCTGGGCAGGAACCAAAACCGGAACCGGAACCAGGGCAGGGGCCGGGGTCCGCTGAGGTGAGGTCACGGCGGCGGCGCAGGCGGGTCGCCCTGGCCGCCGGTGCCTTGGTCGTCGTCCTGTCGGGTGGCTCGCTGGCCGTCACGCAGGTGTTCGGCGACGTCGACGCGCCGGGGAAGACCGGCGCGTCGGAGTCCGCGTCGGCCGCCTTCGCGCCCTGGAGCGCGCGGCCGGCGGACGGCGGTGCCGGCGGGGAGACCGGGACGGGGACCGGCACGGGCGGCATGCCCCAGTGCACGTACGACGCGAAGCGGCTGCTCTGTGTGCAGGCGGGGCTGGTGTCCGCGCTGGACACGTCCGACGGCCGGGTGCTGTGGCGGCACGCGCTCTCCGGGGACGACCGGCCGAGTGAGGCGCCGGTGCTCGCGGGCGGCCTTGCGCTGGTACTGACGCACGCGGGCAAGCGGGTGGAGGCGCTCGATCCGGCGTCGGGCGCCACGCGCTGGCAGCGGGACGTGTCGGCGTACCCGGGGGTGCGCGGCGTCGGCGGCACCCTGCTGCTGACCGCGGCCGACGGCACGGTGACCGGGGTGGACGCCTCGACCGGGAAGACGGCGTGGAGCCGGCGGATTCCGGGGGTGAGCGAGCCGTACTTCCTGTCGTTCGCCAAGGATCCGCTGGCGTACGTGGTGAGCACGCCGGACTCGGGCTCGGGCTCGGGCTCGGGCTCGGGGGGCGGGCGTACGCGGATCACGGCCGTGGATCCCGCGACCGGGACGGTGCGGTGGGACGAACGGCTCACCGGCGCGCTGACGCTCGTGGGCACCACCGGCGACAGCCTCGTGCTGCTGTCCCAGGGCAGCGCGTACGGCTCGGTCGACGCCGTGGTCCGCTACCGCCCGGCGGACAAGGCGGCCCGGCGGGTGGAACTGGGCGTCGCGCTCCAGCTCCAGCAGGGGCGTGCCGCCGTGCAGGGCGACCTGGTCTACCTGCTGGCCTTCGACGGGGCGCTGGTGGCCGTCGACATGGCCGCGGGGAAGGAGGTGTGGTCGCTGCAGACGGCCGTGAGTCGCGGTTCGGTGCCGTCCGCCGACGGCGACCACGTGTACTTCAGCGCCCCCGACGGACGTCTCCTCGCCGTGGACGCCGCCCGCGGCAAGCTCGTCGGGCAGACGCGACTGCGGCTCGGCGCCAACTCCGACGAGGTGGTGGCTACGCTGCCCGCGCCCACGGCGATCGACGGCCGCGTCTACGCCGGCGCTCCCGACGGGACCGTCTTCGCGGTGGACGGGCGGGATCCGGCGGGCTGGTGACACATGCGACCGGGGCCGCCTCCCTGGAAAGTCGGGTAAGCGGCCCCGGTCACAGTCACGGTCTGGAAGGACGTCAACCGTCTCGGAGGACGTCACCGTCTCGAAGGGCGTCAGCCCAGTTTCGACACGTCCCGCACCGCGCCCTTGTCGGCGCTCGTCGCCATCGCGGCGTAGGCGCGCAGGGCGGCGGAGACCTTGCGCTCGCGGTTCTTCGGGGCGTACGTCCCGCCGAGGGCGGCCTCGCGGCGCGCCAGCTCGGCGTCGTCCACGACGAGCTCGATGGTGCGGTTCGGGATGTCGATGCGGATGCGGTCGCCGTCCTCGACGAGGGCGATGGTGCCGCCGGAGGCCGCCTCCGGGGACGCGTGGCCGATCGACAGGCCCGAGGTGCCGCCGGAGAAGCGGCCGTCGGTGATCAGGGCGCAGGTCTTGCCGAGGCCTCGGCCCTTGAGGAAGGACGTCGGGTAGAGCATCTCCTGCATGCCCGGGCCGCCCTTGGGACCCTCGTAGCGGATGACGACGACGTCGCCGTGCGTCACCTGCTTGTTGAGGATCTTCTCGACGGCCTCCTCCTGCGACTCGCAGACGACGGCCGGGCCCTCGAAGGTCCAGATCGACTCGTCCACGCCGGCCGTCTTGACGACGCAGCCGTCGACGGCGAGGTTGCCCTTGAGGACCGCCAGGCCGCCGTCCTTCGAGTACGCGTGCTCGGCGCTGCGGATGCAGCCGCCGGCGGCGTCCGTGTCCAGGGCCTCCCAGCGCTCGGACTGGGAGAAGGCCTCGGCTGAGCGGACGCAGCCGGGCGCCGCGTGCCACAGCTCCAGGGCCTCCGCCGACGGGGAGCCGCCGCGCACGTCCCAGGTCTTCAGCCAGTCCGCGAGGGACGGGCTGTGAACCGAGTTCACGTCCTCGTTGAGCAGGCCCGCGCGGTGCAGTTCGCCGAGGAGGGCGGGGATGCCGCCGGCCCGGTGCACGTCCTCCATGTAGTACGTGCGGTCCTTGGCGACGTTCGGCGCGACCTTCGCCAGGCACGGCACCCGGCGCGAGACCTCGTTGATCTCGTCGAGGCCGAACTGGACGCCCGCCTCCTGGGCGGCGGCCAGCAGGTGCAGGATCGTGTTGGTCGAGCCGCCCATCGCGATGTCGAGGGCCATGGCGTTCTCGAAGGCCGCGAGAGTGGCGATGTTGCGGGGCAGGACCGTCTCGTCGTCCTGCTCGTAGTAGCGGCGGGTGATGTCCATCACCGTGCGGCCCGCGTTCTCGTACAGCGCCCGGCGGGCCGTGTGCGTGGCCAGGACCGAGCCGTTGCCCGGGAGGGCGAGTCCGATGGCCTCCGCGAGGCAGTTCATCGAGTTGGCGGTGAACATGCCGGAACAGGAACCGCAGGTCGGACAGGCGTTCTCCTCGATACGGAGGATGTCCTCGTCGGAGATCTTGTCGTTGACGGCGTCGGAGATCGCGTCGACCAGGTCGAGCGTGCGGACCGTGCCGTCGACGAGCGTGGCGCGGCCGGACTCCATCGGGCCGCCGGAGACGAAGACCGTCGGGATGTTCAGCCTCAGCGCCGCGTTCAGCATGCCGGGGGTGATCTTGTCGCAGTTGGAGATGCAGATCAGGGCGTCGGCGCAGTGCGCCTCGACCATGTACTCGACCGAGTCCGCGATGAGGTCGCGGGAGGGGAGGGAGTACAGCATGCCGCCGTGGCCCATCGCGATGCCGTCGTCGACGGCGATGGTGTTGAACTCGCGCGGGATGCCGCCGGCGGCGGTGATCGCCTCGCTGACGATCCGGCCGACCGGCTGGAGGTGCGTGTGCCCGGGCACGAACTCGGTGAAACTGTTGGCCACCGCGATGATCGGCTTCCGGCCGATGTCCGCACCGGGTACACCGGAGGCGCGCATCAGGGCGCGTGCGCCCGCCATGTTGCGACCGTGGGTGACTGTGCGGGACCTCAGCTCGGGCATCGTCACTCGCTCCTTCAGACAGTTGTGGCTCCTGTTGAGCGTACGCCGGTCATCCAGGGGGCGGGACGAGGTGTCCGGAATACGGGACGCACGTCTCGGCCGAACCGGTCCCCGAAGGGCATCTCAGGGCTGCTTCCCTTCCGCGCGCACGGCCCCTCACGGGCCGGTGAGGTGTCCCTGTACGACCGGTGCCACGCGCGCGATGATCTGCTCCAGGTCCGCCGAGGCCAGCGGCTCCACCTTGATCACGTAGCGCAGCATCGCGCAGCCCACGAGCTGCGCCGCCGCCAGTTCGACGCGCAGTTCGGCGTCCGGCAGGTCGAGCCGGCCGGCGATGCGGCGCAGCACCTGGGAGACGACCAGCCGGCGGAAGACGGCGGCGGCGGTGTCGTTGTTCACCGCGGAGCGCACGATCGCCAGCAGGGGCTTGCGGGTGGTGGGGTTCTCCCAGACGCCGAGGACGAAGCGGGCGAGCCGCTCCCCGACCTGGTCCAGCGGGCCGTCGGCGACCGCCTCCGGCGCGTTGAGCGCGGGCGCGAAGGCGACCTCGATCGCCGCCTCGAAGACCTGCTCCTTGGTGCCGAAGTAGTGGTGCACCAGCGCCGGGTCCACGCCGGCCGCCTTCGCGATGCCGCGGACGGACGTCTTCTCGTAGCCGCGCTCGGAGAACTCCTCGCGGGCGGCCGTCAGGATGCGGTCGCGGGTGTCCGCCGCCTCCGTACGAGGGGGGCGGCCGCGTTTGCGGGCGGTGACGCCGGTCATCGCCGCGGCACCTTCGACGGGCCGGAGGAGGAAGGGGCCGGGGAGGACGCGGCCGAGGCCAGGTGCAGGCGGGTGAAGGCCAGGGCCTCCGCGAGGTCGGCCTCACGTTCGGCGCCGGACATGGCGCGCCGGGTGTTGACCTCGATGACGACATGCCCGTCGAAGCCGGTCAGCGCGAGCCGCTCCAGCAGTTCGGCGCAGGGCTGGGAGCCGCGGCCGGGGACCAGGTGCTCGTCCTTGGCGGAGCCGTTCCCGTCGGCGAGGTGGACGTGGCCCAGGCGGTCGGCCATGCGGTCGACCATCTGCATCGCGTCCGCGCGGGACGTCGAGGCGTGGCTGAGGTCGATCGTGAAGTGCCGGTAGTCGTCCTTCGTGACGTCCCAGTCCGGGGCGTACGCGAGCATCTCGCGGTCGCGGTAGCGCCACGGGTACATGTTCTCGACGGCGAACCGTACGTCCGTCTCGTCCGCCATCCGCCAGATGCCCGTGACGAAGTCCCGCGCGTACTGGCGCTGCCAGCGGAACGGCGGATGGACGACGACCGCGGACGCGCCGAGCCGCTCCGCCGCCGCGCGGGCGCGCTGGAGCTTGGTCCACGGGTCGGTCGACCACACGCGCTGCGTGATGAGCAGGCAGGGGGCGTGGACGGCGAGGATCGGGATGCGGTGGTAGTCGCTGAGCCTGCGCAGGGCGTCTATGTCCTGGCTCACGGGGTCGTTCCAGACCATGACCTCGACGCCGTCGTACCCGAGGCGCGCGGCGATCTCGAAGGCCGTCGCCGTCGACTCCGGATAGACCGAGGCAGTCGACAGGGCGACCTTCGCATCCGGGATCCGCACGACTGCCTCTGCCATGGGGGACAGGTTACGGGGTGCGGTCGGGTGGGGGCCGTGCGCCCAATCGGCGTTGTGGTGTTCCCCATGGGCGAGCGTTCGCCATGGCGGCGGGCGCGGCGCCGTAGTGGCTGTTCGCGCGGTTCCCCGTGCTCCCCGCGCCCCTAGGTCGGCTGGGTCGGCTGGTCTGATCCCATGTGATCGAGTCTGCGCAGGATGACGCCCTCTCTGAGCGCCCAGGGGCAGATCTCGAGCGTCTCGACACCGAAGAGGTCCATCGCGCCCTCGGCGACCAGCGCGCCGGCGAGGAGCTGGTTGGCGCGGCCCTCGGAGACGCCCGGGAGTGCGGCGCGCTGGGCCGTGGTCATCGCGGCCAGCCGGGGCACCCAGGCCTCCAGGGACTCGCGCTTGAGCTGACGCTGGCTGTACGGGCCCTCGGCGGAGCGGGCGGCGCCGGCGATACGGGCGAGCTGCCGGAACGTCTTCGACGTGGCGACGACGTGGTCCGGGGTGCCGAAGCGGCTGAACTCCCCCACCGTCCGGGCGATCTGCGCGCGGGCGTGGCGGCGCACGGACCGTATGTCCTCGGGGTCGGGCGGGTCGCCGGGCAGCCAGCCCGCGGTGAGCCGGCCGGCGCCGAGCGGCAGCGAGACGGCCGCGTCGGGCTTCTCGTCGATGCCGTAGGCGATCTCCAGGGAGCCGCCGCCGATGTCCAGGACCAGCAGCTTTCCGGCCGACCAGCCGAACCAGCGGCGGGCGGCGAGGAAGGTGAGCCGGGCCTCCTCGGCACCGGTGAGGACCTGCAGCTCGACGCCGGTCTCGGCCTGCACGCGCGCGAGGACGTCATCGGCGTTGCTCGCCTCGCGCACGGCGGAGGTCGCGAACGGCAGCAGTTCCTCGACGCCCTTGTCCTCGGCGGCCTGGAGCGACTCGTGGACGACCGTGATCAGTTTGTCGACGCCCTCGGGGCCGATCGCTCCGTCCTCGTCGAGGAGTTGGGCAAGGCGCAGTTCCGCCTTGTGCGAGTGCGCGGGCAGGGGGCACGCGCCCGGGTGTGCGTCCACCACCAGCAGATGCACCGTGTTCGATCCCACGTCGAGGACACCGAGTCTCATGGAGGGAACGCTACTGCCCAGAGGCCCCAAGACCGTCCCCGAACGGGCTCCCGGCGACTTACCCTGGACGAGTGCCAAAGACGAACAAGGCGAAAACCGACAGATCCACCGGCGGTTCTTCGCAGGCGAAGCCGGTGAAGTCCCCGAAGAAGTCCAAGAAGGCCCTGGCGGCGAAGGCCCTGGCGGCTGACGAGAAGGGGCTCGACTTCGCGCGGGCATGGGTGGAGTTCCCTGACCCGGCGGACGACGAGCAGGTCTTCCGCTGCGATCTGACATGGCTGACCTCGCGCTGGAACTGCATCTTCGGCAGCGGCTGCCAGGGCATCCAGGCCGGCCGCGCGGACGACGGCTGCTGCACCCTGGGCGCCCACTTCTCCGACGAGGACGACGAGAAGCGCGTCGCCGGGCATGTGGCGAGGCTCACCCCCGACCTCTGGCAGCACCACGCCGAGGGCACGGCGGACGGCTGGGTCTCGGAGGACGACGAGGGCTCCCGCCAGACCCGCCCGTTCAACGGCTCGTGCATCTTCCAGAACCGTCCGGGCTTCGCGGGCGGCGCGGGCTGCTCGCTGCACATCCTGGCCGTCAAGGAGGGCCGCGAGCCCCTGGAGACCAAGCCGGACGTCTGCTGGCAGCTTCCGGTGCGGCGCACGTACGACTGGATCGACCGCCCCGACGACACGCGCGTGCTCCAGGTGTCGATCGGCGAGTACGACCGCCGCGGCTGGGGCCCGGGCGGCCACGACCTGCACTGGTGGTGCACCTCGGCGACCTCGGCCCACGGCGCGGGCGACCCGGTCTACATCACCTACCGCCCGGAACTGACCGAACTGATGGGCAAGGCCGGCTACGACCGCCTGACCGAACTCTGCGAACAGCGCCTGGCGTCGCACCTTCCCCTGCTGGCACCACATCCGGCGGATCCGGCGGCGCCGGTGAGTTCGGCGGCGGCGGCGGAGGCGGAGGCGGCCGGCTGAGGGTTGGGGGGGCTTGAGGTGGGCCTTGGTGGGTGCGGGGCATTCGAACTTGGGCGGTGCGGCTGTCTGCCCGGTGCCCTCCCCCGGGGGTAGTCCGCGCAGAAAGGTGACACTTCGATGTCGGAGTGTCACATCCCCGCACGTCACCTACCCCCGGACCCGGTGCTTCCGCTTCCGCTTCTGTGGCCCGGCGCTTCTACGGCGTCGACGAGGAGGGCGGGCCGCTGCTGTCCGTGGGCGGCGGTGGCGAGGTTTCCGGGGTGGATGGGGTCGGGTCGCCGGGGGTGGGGTTCGGGTCGGAGGAGGGGGGTGGGCCGGTGGGCGTGGGGTCCGGGGAGGTCGGGGGTGTCGGGGTCGGGTGGGGGTCGGACGACGGGGGTGGGTTGCCCGGGTCCGGGTTTGGGCCTGGGCCTGGGCCGTTGCCGGGGGGCGGTGGGCCGGGGGCGGTGCCGTAGCCCTCGATGGAGACGACCGCGCCCGCCGGGGCGACCGCGACGCGCGCGTGCCAGTGCCCGGAGGGCTCGCGCAGCGGGTCGACGTACACCTTGAGCGTGATCGACTCGCCGGGCCCGAGGGTGCCCGTGGAGCGGCTCAGGTAGAGCCAGGGGGCCGCCGTGGTGGCCGACCAGCGGACCGGCTCGTCGCCGTCCGGGGACACGGTGAGGGTGATGAGCGTGGTGTCGCCGGTGTTGGCCGCCGTCACGGAGAGGTGGCCGGAGGCGCTCCTGCCCAGTCCCGTGACGCTGATGACCTCCACGGAGACGTCCGGCCGGTCGCCCTTGGTGAGGTCGGCGCCGGGGCGCGTACTGGCGTTTGCGGCGTTCTCGTAGCCGTCGGCCGCTTCACCGTCGAGGCCGTCGGGGCCGTGCGCCTCGCTGGCGCTCGCGGAGCGGCCCTCGCCCCCCTCCCCCATCGGCGTCCCCCGGTAGGCCGCCCACAGGGCGAGCACGGGCGCGGCGACGACGGTGGCGACCACGGTCGTCGTGACGGCACGCGCGCGTAGCCGCTCCCGGCGGGCCGCGCGGTCCTTGGGGTCCATCGGGAAGCCGCGCCGGTCGAAGCGCGGTACGGCGGCTCCCCGCGCGCGCGGGAGGTGCGCCATGACGACGTGCAACTGCGCGCGGGGCGCTTCCAGGACGGGCAGCTCGGCGGGCGTGACACCGGCGCCGGGCCAGCGGCCGGGGAGGGCGCGTTCGGCGGCCCGGCGGCAGCGCGGGCAGTCGTCGACGTGCCGGACGAGTTCACGGCGCAGGGCGGCGCTGAGCACGACCTGGTTCTCGCCGGTGAGCCGCGCCACACCGGGACAGCCGCCGGTCTCGACGACGGCGAGCGCCGCGCGCGTGCGCTCGACCTCGCAGGCGGCCGAGGCGAGCAGTTCGCGGGCGGCGGCGGGATCCTTGCCGAGGACGGCGGCGATCTCATGGGCGGCCAGGTGGTGGCGTACGGCGAGTTCGAGCGCCTCGCGCTGCTCAGGGGTGGTGCCGGCCGCCTCCGGCCAGGCGAGCAGGGCGAGTTCACGCCGCCGCTCCTGGACCTCGTCGGGCGCGACGGCGGTCTCGGGCTTCGTGTCCGGCTGCCCGCGGGTGCCGTTGCGCGCCGCCGCGTGCGTGCTCAGACGTTTCTGCTTGGCCTCGGTGAGCTTGCGCAGGCAGGCCCAGCGGGCCAGCGCGTACAGCCAGGCCCGGCGGTCGCCCGCGGCGTCCGGGACACGCTGGCCGCGCCGCTCGGCGAACGTCAGGGCGTCCCCGAGGGCGGCGGTGGCCGCGTCGTGGTCGCACAGGACGGACAGGCAGTAGGTGAACAGGCCGTCCAGGTACGGCTCGTAGCGGGCGGCCGGCCGCCGCGCGAGCGTGCGCGCCGCAGCGCCGTCACGCATCTCCCGGTGCGCCCGGTGTGCGCCGGTCGTGCGGGTCGAGGTTTCCGGGCTGCTGCTCATCACCCGTGCGACCGTAGGCGGCGCGGAACACGGTCTTCTTGTGCCTCGAGTCCATTTAATCCGTACGGGTGAAACGATCCCTCATAAGGGGACAGGGAAGGGGGGTCCCATGGCTCGTTCGTGACGGGGCGTGGCCGATTCACAAGGGGTGCCGGTCCCTCCCCCGAGGGTTGGGAGGCCGGTTGGGGGCCCGGTCGGGAGCTCGCCGGGAACCCGGCAGGACCCTGGTTGTCCACAGGCACGTCCGGCTGTCGGTGGCGGGGGCTACGGTTTGCGCATGGCTGCCCGTACGAAGACCACCAAGGACCGCCCGTCCTACCGCTGCACCGAATGCGGCTGGCAGACGGCCAAGTGGCTCGGCCGCTGCCCCGAGTGCCAGGCCTGGGGGACGGTCGAGGAGTACGGCGTGCCCGCGGTCCGTACGACGGCGCCGGGCCGTGTCACCACGTCCGCCGTGCCCATCGGCGAGGTCGACGTCCGTCAGGCCACCGCCCGCCCCACCGGCGTGCCCGAACTGGACCGCGTCCTCGGCGGCGGTCTCGTACCCGGCGCGGTCGTGCTCCTGGCCGGCGAGCCGGGCGTCGGCAAGTCGACCCTCCTGCTGGACGTGGCGGCCAAGTCGGCCAGCGACGAACACCGCACGCTGTACGTCACCGGTGAGGAGTCCGCCTCCCAGGTCCGCCTGCGCGCCGACCGGATCGGCGCCATCGACGACCACCTGTACCTCGCCGCCGAGACCGACCTGGCGGCCGTCCTGGGCCACCTGGACGAGGTGAAGCCGTCCCTGCTGATCGTGGACTCCGTACAGACCCTGGCCTCCCCCGAGATCGACGGAGCGCCCGGCGGCATGGCCCAGGTCCGCGAGGTCGCGGGCGCCCTGATCCGCGCCTCCAAGGAACGCGGCATGTCCACACTCCTGGTGGGCCATGTCACAAAGGACGGCGCGATCGCCGGCCCCCGCCTCCTCGAACACCTCGTGGACGTCGTGCTGAGCTTCGAGGGCGACCGGCACGCGCGCCTGCGCCTGGTGCGGGGCGTCAAGAACCGCTACGGCGCCACCGACGAGGTCGGCTGCTTCGAACTGCACGACGAGGGCATCACCGGCCTCGCCGACCCGAGCGGACTCTTCCTGACCCGTCGTGACGAACCGGTCCCGGGTACCTGTCTGACGGTGACCCTGGAGGGCCGTCGTCCCCTGGTCGCCGAAGTGCAGGCCCTCACCGTCGACTCCCAGATCCCCTCGCCCCGCCGTACGACGTCCGGCCTGGAGACGTCCCGGGTCTCGATGATGCTGGCCGTCCTGGAGCAGCGCGGCCGGATCAGCGCCCTGGGCAAACGGGACATCTACTCGGCGACGGTCGGCGGCGTGAAGCTCTCGGAGCCCGCCGCGGACCTGGCGATCGCCCTCGCCCTGGCCTCCGCCGCGAGCGACACCCCGCTGCCCAAGAACCTCGTCGCGATCGGCGAAGTGGGCCTCGCGGGCGAGGTCAGACGGGTCACGGGCGTCCAGCGCAGGCTCGCGGAGGCCCACCGTCTGGGCTTCACGCACGCGCTCGTGCCGACCGATCCCGGCAGGGTCCCGGCGGGCATGAAGGTCGTGGAGGTCGCGGACATGGGGGACGCCCTACGGGTCCTGCCGCGTTCCCGTCCGCGAGACGCCCCACGGGAGGCGGAGGACCGCCGGTAGACTTTGCCCTGGTCTCGCCCGTCCGTACGAAACGAGTGCGCGAAACGGGAACATCCCAGACCCTGTGACCGGAGGAGTGCAGTGGCAGCCAACGACCGGGCGGCAGCTCCCGGAAAGTCCGGTGGGAGTTCCCGCGCCGAGGGCTTGATGCGTGCCGCGCTGAGCGCGGTGGCTCCGGGCACGGCCCTGCGCGACGGCCTCGAGCGGGTGCTCCGCGGCAACACCGGCGGGCTCATCGTGCTGGGCTCCGACAAGACGGTCGAGACGATGTGCACGGGCGGATTCGTCCTGGACGTCGAGTTCACGGCCACGCGCCTGCGCGAGCTGTGCAAGCTCGACGGCGGCATCGTGGTCTCCTCCGACCTGTCGAAGATCCTGCGCGCCGGCGTCCAACTGGTGCCCGACCCCACGATCCCCACGGAGGAGACGGGCACCCGGCACCGTACGGCGGACCGCGTCAGCAAGCAGGTGAGCTTCACGGTCGTGTCGGTCTCCCAGTCCATGCGCCTGATCGCCCTGTACGTCGACGGACAGCGCCGCGTCCTGGAGGACTCGGCGGCGATCCTGTCCCGCGCGAACCAGGCCCTGGCCACCCTGGAGCGCTACAAGCTCCGGCTGGACGAGGTCGCGGGCACGCTGTCGGCGCTGGAGATCGAGGACCTGGTGACGGTCCGGGACGTCTCAGCGGTGGCCCAGCGTCTGGAGATGGTGCGCCGCATCGCCACCGAAATCGCCGAATACGTGGTCGAACTGGGCACGGACGGGCGGCTGCTCGCCCTCCAACTGGACGAGTTGATCGCGGGCGTCGAGCCGGAACGCGAACTGGTGGTCCGGGACTACGTTCCCGAGCCCACCGCCAAGCGCTCCCGCACGGTCGAAGAGGCGCTGTACGAGCTGGACGCGCTCACCCACGCCGAACTCCTCGAACTGTCCACGGTGGCCCGCGCGCTGGGCTACACCGGCTCCCCCGAGGCCCTCGACACGGCGGTCTCCCCGCGCGGCTTCCGCCTCCTCGCGAAGGTGCCGCGCCTCCCCGGCGCGATCATCGACCGCCTGGTGGAGCACTTCGGCGGCCTGCAGAAGCTCCTCGCCGCGAGCGTCGACGACCTCCAGACGGTCGACGGCGTGGGCGAGGCAAGGGCCCGCAGCGTCCGCGAGGGCCTGTCCCGACTGGCGGAGTCGTCGATCCTGGAACGGTACGTCTAAACGGTACGTCCAGGGGGCGATCGCCGACCCTGGAACGGTACGTCCAGACCGGCCGGGTCGGGCCAGGTCGATCGAGTCCTCTTCTAGTCGGCGTCCAGCACGAACGACGTCTGTGCCTTCGCGAACCCCGGAGCCTTTGCCTCGACGAGATACGTCCCGGCTCCGGCCACGCCCGCCGGAGGCGTCGCGCACTCCGGGGCGCTCGGCTTGCGGTCCCACTTCAGGGTGTACGTGATGCTGTCCCCGGCAGGCACCCGGTACAGCAGGCTCCCGGGCGCCTTGGGGCAGTCCGCGGACGACCAGTAGTCGTCGTCACTGCCCGCCTGAGTGATCGTCAACACCGCGGCCTTGGGCCCGAGATCGACCTTGCAGTCGCTCCCCGAGCTGTTCTTCGCGATCAGCCGGAAGGTGGGCGTCTGGTCCGGCGAGTACGCGTTCTGGACGCTGCGCAGGCTCAACGTGACGACGCCTGCGGTGCAGTTGGGCAGGGTCGTCCCGGCCGGCAACGTCGTCCCCGTACCGCTGCCGCTGCCGCCGCCGCTGCTTCCGCTACCGCTGCCGCTGCCGTTGGCGCCGTCGTCGGTGTCGCCGGAGCCCGCCGAGCCACCGGCCGAACCACCGGAGCCGGTGCCGCCCCCCGAGCCCGCGTCCGACCCCGAGCCGGACCCGCTGGTGGCCCCGTCGCTCGACTCGTCGCGCCCGCCCGGGTTTTGGCTGATAGCGGGCCCGGAACCGGACGGCCCGGGCGTGATCGAGGACGCGGGATTCTTGCCGTTGCCGCCATTGGCACCACTGTTCCTGCCGCCCCCGCCCGAGACCACCACCCACAGGGTGATCAGCGCCAACAGAGCGAACACGGACAGCATGACGACCCTCCGCCGCCAGTAGATGGAGGAGGGAAGCGGCCCGACCGGATTGCGCAGAGATCCCACGGCGCAAACTGTACGAGAGATCGACCCGTTCCCCGGCCCCACCCGCCGCCAGGAGGACAACTTTTCCGGATCATCATCCCGGAAACCACGGCCCCCGCACCCGACTTCGGCACGCGCGGCCGACTCCCCTTGCCGATCGCACCCGTTGCAGCTCTGGCCATGGCACCTCCGGCCGTTGTCACGGCCATGACTATTGCCGCGCCACACGCGCGTGCCGCGTTCCCGGGACCGGATCCGGTCGAGTGGCGGTACGCGCGCGTGCCCCGGTGCGCATGGCAGGATCGGAAGGGCCATGACTGCTCCCACGAAGCCCCCGCACAGCAGCCCCGCCCGCGCCGACGCCGACGCCCCCGGAGCGGACCTGCACTCCCCGGTGATCGACTGGTTCGACGACCACGCCCGCGACCTGCCCTGGCGGCACCCCGAGGCCGGTGCGTGGGGCGTGATGGTCAGCGAGTTCATGCTCCAGCAGACGCCGGTCAGCCGCGTCCTGCCGGTCTACGAGCAGTGGCTCGCCCGCTGGCCGCGCCCCGCCGACCTCGCCGCGGACGCCCCCGGCGAGGCCGTACGCGCGTGGGGGCGGCTCGGCTACCCGCGCCGCGCCCTGCGGCTGCACGGCGCGGCGGTGGCGATAACGGAACGGCACAGCGGCGACGTGCCGTCGGACCACGCGCAGCTCCTCGCGCTGCCGGGCATCGGCGAGTACACGGCTGCGGCCGTCGCCTCCTTCGCGTACGGCCAGCGGCACGCGGTCCTGGACACCAACGTCCGCCGTGTCTTCGCGCGCGCCGTCACGGGCGTGCAGTACCCGCCCACCGCCACCACGGCCGCCGAGCGCAGGCTGGCCCGCGCCCTGCTGCCCGACGACGAGCCGACCGCGGCGCGCTGGGCCGCCGCGTCCATGGAGCTCGGGGCGCTCGTCTGCACGGCGAAGAACGAGACCTGCGTGCGCTGCCCGATCGCCGCGCAGTGCGCCTGGCGGCTCGCGGGCAAGCCGGAGCACGACGGCCCGCCGCGCCGCGGCCAGACGTACGCCGGCACCGACCGGCAGGTCAGGGGCAAGCTGCTCGCCGTCCTGCGGGAGGCGCACGCGCCCGTGCCGCAGTCGGCCCTCGACCGCGTGTGGCACGAGCCGGTGCAACGCGCGCGTGCGCTGGACGGCCTCGTCGCGGACGGACTGGCGGAGCCGCTGCCGGGCGGGCTGTACCGCCTGCCGCTGACCTGACACACGGTCATTTCACAGACAGGCGGCTTCATCACGGCCGACGTCGGCCCTTTGTCACGCCCAATCGCCGGGCGAATCACCCCATAGCCATGCCATTCGGCGCGCCCCCTTACCCCAAACCCATTTCCGTTACACAACTGACGGACAGCTGAGCGCTAGCCGCAGGCTGCTTCGGACAGTGCCGTGACAACACCTCCGTAGCTTCATTTGTGTGCCCGGCAGGGACACGACGACCACAGACCACAGGCGGGAAACCGGCGGACAACAGTCCGCCCGGCACGGGGACGAAGGGGTTCACCATGGCGCAGGGCGATGTGCTCGAGTTCGAGGAGTATGTCCGCACCCGGCAGGACGCGCTGCTGCGCAGCGCCCGCCGGCTGGTCCCGGACCCGGTCGACGCACAGGACCTGCTGCAGACCGCCCTGGCCCGGACGTACGGCCGCTGGGACGGCATCGCGGACAAGCGCCTCGCGGACGCCTACCTGCGCCGGGTCATGATCAACACGCGGACCGAGTGGTGGCGGGCCCGCAAGCTCGAGGAAGTACCCACCGAGCAGCTCCCGGACGCCTGTGTGGACGACTCCACGGAGCAGCACGCGGACCGCGCCCTGCTGATGGACGCGATGAAGGTGCTCGCTCCGAAGCAGCGCAGCGTCGTGGTGCTGCGACACTGGGAGCAGATGTCCACCGAGGAGACGGCCACCGCCCTCGGCATGTCGGCCGGAACGGTCAAGAGCACGCTGCACCGGGCGCTCGCCCGGCTCCGCGAGGAGCTGGAAGCCCGCGATCTGGACGCACGCGCGCTGGAGCGTGAGGAGCGGGAGCGTTGCGTGGCGGCCTGACAGAGGCCGGGCCCACACCGGCCCGGGGCACCATCCAGGCGGTGATCACGGCGATGTCCGTGCTCGCCGCCCTCGCCCTTTTCGTCGCCTCCTGCGCGACCGGCGGCACCGGTGCCCGCGACGAGGGACCGGCCCACACCGACGCGGTGGCGGGCGTCACTCCCTCCCCCTCGCCTTCGCTCACCCCCACCGACGCCCCCGACCGGGCGGACGCGGTCCGGCTCGTCAAGGACGACCCCTCGGTCTCCGCGGAGGTCAAGCGCGAGCTGAAGCCCTGCGTCGGGGACGAGTACCCGGTCGACGTCTCGTACGGCGACCTCACCGGCGGCTCCGGCAACGACGTCATAGTCAACGTGCTGACCTGCGGTGACCTCGTCGGCGTCGGCTCGTACGTGTACCGGGAGAGCGACGGCGGCTACGAGAACGTGTTCAAGGCCGAGGAGCCCCCGGTCTACGCGGAGATAGACCGGGGCGACCTGGTGGTGACCAAGCAGGTGTACGAGAAGGGCGACCCGGTCTCCAGCCCGTCCGGCGAGAACGTGATCACGTACCGCTGGGCCTCGGGCCGCTTCGTGAAGGAGTTCAGCTGGCACAACGACTACAGCGGCGTCGTCGGCGGAGACCCGACGGCGAGCGCGTCGGATGCCGGCTGACCTGCCCGGGATCGGCCGGCCGAAAAAACTTCCGGCAACGTGAACCGATCGGGCCGCTCGTTCCGATCAATGAGTGTCGGGCGGGCCGGGCACCACGAAAATGAACGCTGGCCGCGCTCCAGGCGTCCCCTCAAGGGGCGCCCTCGACAGGAAACCGTCAGAACACCGACAGCCTGACGGACCGCTGACCGACGGACCGCAGACTGACGACCGACGCGCACACGAGAACGCACACTCATACGCGTACACGCATACACGCATTCGAGAACTGAGAGCACCGGGATGGCAGACCAGACCCACGTCCTCTTCGTCGAGGACGACGACGTCATCCGCGAAGCCACCCAGCTCGCGCTGGAGCGGGACGGCTTCGTGGTCACCGCGATGCCCGACGGCCTGTCGGGCCTGGAGGCGTTCCGTGCCGACCGCCCCGACATCGCGCTGCTGGACGTCATGGTGCCCGGCCTGGACGGCGTGAGCCTGTGCCGGCGCATCCGGGACGAGTCCACCGTGCCGGTGATCATGCTCTCGGCGCGCGCCGACTCCATCGACGTCGTCCTCGGCCTGGAGGCCGGCGCCGACGACTACGTGACCAAGCCGTTCGACGGCGCCGTACTGGTCGCCCGGATCCGCGCCGTGCTGCGCCGCTTCGGCCACGCGGGCGGCGGCGACCGCACCGAGCCCGACGCCTCCGCCGCCGGCGGGGTGCTGACCTTCGGCGACCTGGAGGTCGACACGGACGGCATGGAGGTGCGCCGGGCCGGGCAGCCGGTCGCGCTGACCCCGACCGAGATGCGCCTGCTGCTGGAGTTCTCCTCCGCTCCGGGCACGGTCCTCTCGCGCGACAAGCTGCTGGAGCGGGTGTGGGACTACGGCTGGGGCGGCGACACCCGGGTCGTCGACGTCCATGTGCAGCGGCTGCGAACGAAGATCGGCCAGGACCGCATCGAGACGGTCCGCGGCTTCGGCTACAAGCTGAAGGCCTGAGCGGGGCAGGGGCAGGAGTATGCGGGGGATGATCCGGCACGGTGTGGCGGCTCGTACGCAGCGCGTGGGCATCCGTACAGGGCTGCGGTGGAAGCTGAGCGCGGCGATCGCGCTGGTCGGCGCGCTGGTGGCGATCGCGCTGAGTCTGGTCGTGCACAACGCCGCCCGCGTGTCCATGCTGGACAACGCACGTGACCTCGCCGACGAGCGCGTCCGGATCGCCCAGCGCAACTACGAGGTGTCGGGGCGGCTGAACTTCCCCAACATCAAGGTCGACGACTCGAACCTGCCGCCGGCGTTGCGGGCGAAGGTCCGGGAGGGCCGCCGGGCCACGTTCGTCGCCGACCGCTCGGGCGGGGTGCCGGACATCTGGGCGGCCGTGCCGGTCAAGGACGGCCATGTGCTGTCCCTGCACACCGGGTTCACCGACCGCAGCACGGACATTCTCAAGGACCTCGACCAGGCCCTGGTGATCGGCTCCATCGCGGTCGTCCTCGGCGGCAGCGCGCTCGGTGTGCTCATCGGCGGGCAGATGTCGCGCCGGCTGCGCAAGGCGGCGGCCGCGGCGAACCAGGTCGCCAAGGGCGAGTCGGACGTCCGCGTACGGGACGCCATCGGCGGGGTCGTGCGGGACGAGACCGACGACCTGGCGAGCGCGGTGGACGCCATGGCGGACACGTTGCAGGAGCGGCTGGAGGCCGAGCGCCGGGTCACCGCCGACATCGCGCACGAACTGCGCACCCCGGTGACAGGACTGCTGACGGCGGCCGAGCTGCTGCCGCCCGGCCGGCCCACGGAGCTGGTCCTGGACCGGGCGAAGGCCATGCGCACCCTCGTGGAGGACGTGCTGGAGGTGGCCCGTCTCGACGGCGCCTCGGAGCGGGCCGAACTGCAGGACATCCTGCTGGGCGAGTTCGTGACACGGCGGGCGGCGGCCAAGAACCCGGACATAGAGGTGCGGGTGGTGCACGAGTCGATGGTCACGACCGACCCCCGACGCCTGGAGCGGGTCCTGCTCAACCTGCTCACCAACGCCGCCCGGCACGGCAAGCCGCCGATCCAGGTCACCGTCGAGGGCCGGGTCATCCGGGTCCGCGACCACGGCCCCGGCTTCCCCGAGGATCTGCTCGCCGAGGGACCGAGCCGCTTCCGCACCGGCAGCGCCGACCGCGCCGGACGCGGCCACGGACTCGGCCTCACCATCGCCGCAGGCCAGGCCCGAGTCCTGGGCGCCCGCCTGACCTTCCGCAACGTACGGCCCGCGGGAGCCCCGGAACACATACCCGCAGAGGGCGCCGTCGCCGTCCTGTGGCTCCCCGAACACGCACCGACAAACACGGGAAGCTACCCGAGGATGCCGTGACGGCGGAGCGTGGCGGGTGCGGCAACTCCCGCAACTCACCATGGGGCCCAGGGCGACAACCAGCTCGTCTGGCGGGCAGCGCTCTTCCGGCGGAGGGCACCCTTACCGGCGGAGGCGCCCTTACGGCGGGGGGTGCCTTCTCGACGCCGGTCCGCAGAATCCAGCCCGTTGGGGGCCCCCTCTGGGGGAGTTTGAGGACGAGGCCCCTTAAAGGCCGAAGCGGGGGTCTGGGGGCTGCAGCCCCCAGCCACGGCCCACAGCCGCACCCGCACCCGCACCCGCACCCGCACCCGCACCCGCACCCGCAAGAAGAAGGCCCCCCGGGGCGGACACCGCCGGGAGGCCTTCGCTCACTGCGCGGTCAGACCGCGTCGACCATGGGCGGCGGCGCGGCCGCCGCCCCGTCGGTCGCCTCGTCCGCCTTCTGCGGCCCCGCTCCCTTGAGCGGAACCTCCTTCACGAACACCGCCGCCACCAACGCGGCCACCGCCACCACGGACCCCAGCAGGAACGCCGAGTGCGTGCCGGCCGACACCGCGTGCTGGTAGGCCTCGCGGGCCGCGGCAGGCAGCTTGGCCAGGCTGGCCGCGTCCAGTTGCGCGGACTGCTCGGTGATCTTCGAGCCCAGCGCCCCGGCCTTCTGGGACATGACGTCCTGGACCCGGTTGTTGAACAGCGCGCCCATGATCGCGACACCGAAGGAGGAGCCGAGCGTACGGAACAGGGTGGTGGACGAGGACGCGACGCCCATGTCCCTCATCTCGACGCTGTTCTGCGCGACCAGCATCGTGATCTGCATCAGGCAGCCCATGCCGAGGCCGACGACGGCCATGAACACGCCGGAGGTGAAGCGGCTGGTGCCGGTGTCCATCGTGGACAGCAGGTACAGGCCGACGACCATCAGGACGCTGCCGACGACCGGGAAGATCTTGTACTTGCCGCTGTTCGTGGTCACCCGGCCCGCCACCATCGAGGTGACCAGCATGGCGCCGAGCATCGGCAGGAGCAGCAGCCCGGAGTTGGTCGCGGAGGCGCCCTGCACGGACTGCTGGTAGAGCGGCAGGAAGAGGGTCGCGCCGAACATCACGAAGCCGGTGATGAAGCCGATGAGCGACATCAGGGTGAAGTTGCGGCTGCGGAAGATGTGCAGCGGCACGATGGGCTCGGCGGCCCTGGTCTGCCAGTACACGAACCCGATGAGCGAGGCGACGCCGATCCCGACGAGCTCCATGATCCGCGCGGACGTCCAGTCGTACTCCGTGCCGCCCCAGGTGGTGACGAGGACGATGGAAGTGATGCCGACGGTCAGCAGGACGACACCGAGGTAGTCGATGCCGGCCTTCGCCCGCTTCTTCGGCAGGTGCAGTACGGCGCTGATCAGAGTCAGCGACACCGCGCCGAGCGGCAGGTTGATGTAGAAGGACCAGCGCCAGCCCCAGTTGTCGGTGATGGTGCCGCCGACCAGCGGGCCGCCGATCATCGCGAGCGCCATGACGCCGGCCATCATGCCCTGGTACTTGCCGCGCTCCCGCGGCGGGATCAGGTCGCCGATGATCGCCATGACGCCGACCATCAGACCGCCCGCGCCGAGGCCCTGGATCGCGCGGAAGCCGATCAGTTCGCCCATGTTCTGGGCCATGCCGCTGAGCGCGGACCCGATCAGGAAGAGCACGATCGAGGCCATGAAGACGCCCTTGCGTCCGTACATGTCGCCGAGCTTGCCCCAGATCGGGGTGGAGGCCGCGGTCGCGAGGGTGTACGCGGTCACCACCCAGGCGAGGTGTTCGAGCCCGCCGAGGTCGCCGACGATCGTCGGCATCGCCGTGCCCACGATCATGTTGTCGAGCATCGCGAGCATCATCGTGATCATCAGCGCGAGCAGGACGACCCGCACGCTCCTGGGCGGTTTCTCCGCCTCGGTCTCCGCTGTCTTCGTGTCCGCCATCTTCGCCACTCCCCTGACTCCCCCCGGCCGGCTACTTACTTGCCGCCCGGCTAGTTCACTACACTGGGGAAGGTAGACCTGCCACTAGCCGGGCGTCAAGTAAGTTCCTGCGATCAGACTAGCCGGGCGGCAAGTAAGTTTCCGTGGGAGCTCGAGGAGTACGAGGATGGACGTCACCATGGACGGCACCAAGCAGCAGCGCCGCGGCAACACCCGCCAGCGCATCCAGGACGTGGCACTCGAACTCTTCGTCGAGCAGGGCTACGAGAAGACCTCCCTCCGCGAGATCGCGGAGCGCCTGGAGGTCACCAAGGCGGCCCTCTACTACCACTTCAAGACCAAGGAAGAGATCATCGTCAGCATCTTCCGAGATCTGACGAAGCCGATCGAGGACCTGATCGAGTGGGGCAAGAGCCAGCCGCACACCCTGGAGACCAAGCAGGAACTCGTGCGCCGCTACAGCCATGCCCTCTACGAGGCGAGCCCGTTCTTCCGCTTCATGCAGGAGAACCAGGCGACGGTGCGGGAACTCGAGATCGGCGACGCGTTCAAGGACCGCATGCGCAGCCTGCGCGACATCATCATCGATCCGGACGCCCCCCTCACCGACCAGGTCCGCTGCGTGAGCGCCATCTTCACGCTGCACGCCGGCATGTTCTTGCTGCACGACATCGAAGGCGACCCCGAGGACAAGCGGAAGGCCGCCCTCGAGGTCGCCGTGGATCTGGTGACGCAGGCGCACCAGGGCGCCTGATCACAGCAGCGTCAGACCTTCACGCCCTTGCCACGCAGGAAGGTGACGGGGTTGATGGCCGAGCCGTAGTTCGCGGTCGTACGGATCTCGAAGTGCAGGTGCGGACCGCTGGAGTTGCCGGTATTGCCGGACAGCGCGATCTTCTGGCCCGTCTTGACGACCTGGCCGACCTTCACCTGGATGCGCGAGAGGTGGGCGTACTGCGAGTAGACGCCGCTGGAGTGCTTGATCACGATGGCGTTGCCGTAGGCGGGGCCGTCGCCGGCGCCGTTGCCGCCGGCCTTGACCACGGTGCCGCCGTGCGCGGCCAGCACCTTGGTGCCGCTCGGCACGGCGTAGTCCTGACCGCTGTGGGTGGACTGCCACATGGCGCCGGCCTGGGCGAAGCCCGCGGACAGCGTGTACTTCTTCACCGGGTCGATCCAGGAGGCGGCCTTGGCGGCCGTCTTGGCGGCGACGGGCGCGGCGGCCGGCGCAGCGGCGGACGCCACTCCGGCTCCCAGCACGACCGAGGCGCCCAGAGCGGCGGCCCCGACGGCCACGCGGGAGCGAAGCAGGGACGTACGGGAAGAACGGAACGTGACGTGCTGGAACATGAAGACCTCATGGGGACGGGGACAGAGAAACCACCCGGCGTGAAGCTCTGCCGGGGTGGCCATCCCTTGGTAACCCGCAGGTCCACAGACCCCCAAACGTGTGATCTACGACGGAAGCTAGTACTTCACCCCAAAACTTCCCACTCCTTGACAGAACGCCCTTTATGGACACTTTCGGCACAGATCCGCACTGGAGGCCGGAACAGGGTTCGAGGTTCCAGGACGTTCACCCCTTTTGCCCGATTTCGGCGTGCGACTACCCGGCCTAGTAGGGCCCGAATCGCCTGTGCCGCTTGTCACCGGCCGCCCACTTCAAGGGACTTCGGAATGTGACAGCGACTACTCCCGCACCCCGCAGGGCACTTGTGACCCCGGTCACGATCACATACGCGGGTCTGTGACCGGCCTCTCACCGCCCACTACCGTCCAGTAACCCGCTGGTTCCCCTCAGGCCATCCCCAGCGATCAGCATGCCCACGACACCGGTAGCGCAAGGACGCGAGAGGACCCCACACATGACCAGAGGCACCTGGACGCGCCGCATAGCCATGACCGCCGTGGCGACGGCCGCCGTCACGGCGATGGCCGTCCCGGCCGGCGCCCAGGCCGCGACGGCCACCAGCACCTCCACCGTCGCCACCGCCTCCGCGGCCGCCGCGGAGGACGTCGACTACGCGACCTGGCAGCAGGACTGCCAGGCCGTGATGGACCAGGCCCTGCCGGCGCTGAAGCAGCGCATCGCCGCCGCCAAGCCGGGCGAGAAGCAGGCGATCGTCTTCGACGTCGACAACACCACCCTGGAGACCGACTTCGGCTTCAGCTACCCGCAGCCGGCCAACAAGCCGGTCCTGGACGTCGCCAGGTACGCCCAGGAGCACGGCGTCTCGCTGTTCTTCGTCACCGCCCGCCCGGACATCATCTCCGCGGTGACCGACTACAACCTCAAGCACGTCGGCTACACGGTGTCCGGCCTCTACGTGCGCGGCTTCCTCGACCTCTTCAAGGACGTCGCCGCCTACAAGACCGCCCAGCGGGTCACCATCGAGTCCAAGGGCTACACGATCATCGCGAACATCGGCAACAGCGCCACCGACCTGTCGGGCGGCCACGCCGAGACGACGTACAAGCTGCCGGACTACAACGGCCAGCTGTCGTAACTCGGCTCTGTCGTAACTCAGCCTTGTCGTAACTGCGCTCGGACATGCGAAAAGGGCCGGTGCTTTTCAGCACCGGCCCTTTTCCTCGGCTCAACCCCCGGAGGGTCAGGCGTCCTTGCTCAGGTTCGGTCCGGCGCCGCCGGCCGCCTGCTCGATCGGCGGGACGTCGGGCAGCGCCGACTTCTCCTCGCCGCGGAAGGTGAAGGCCACGGTCTCGCCCTCGCCCTCCGTGTCGACGACCACGATGTGACCGGGGCGCAGCTCACCGAAGAGGATCTTCTCCGAGAGCGTGTCCTCGATCTCGCGCTGGATGGTGCGACGCAGCGGACGCGCACCCAGCACCGGGTCGTAACCCTTCTTGGACAGCAGCTCCTTGGCGGACTGGGAGAGCTCGATGCCCATGTCCCGGTCCTTCAAGCGCTCGTCCACCTTGCCGATCATCAGGTCGACGATCCGCAGGATGTCCTCCTGCGTGAGCTGCGGGAAGACGACCACGTCGTCGACGCGGTTGAGGAACTCGGGGCGGAAGTGCTGCTTGAGCTCGTCCGAGACCTTGTTCTTCATGCGCTCGTAGTTGGACTTCTTGTCGCCCGAGGCCGCGAAGCCCAGGTTGAAGCCCTTCGAGATGTCCCGGGTGCCGAGGTTGGTCGTCATGATGATGACCGTGTTCTTGAAGTCCACGACCCGGCCCTGGGAGTCGGTCAGGCGACCGTCCTCAAGGATCTGCAACAGCGAGTTGAAGATATCCGGGTGGGCCTTCTCGACCTCGTCGAAGAGGACGACGGAGAACGGCTTGCGGCGGACCTTCTCGGTCAGCTGGCCGCCCTCTTCGTAACCCACGTATCCGGGCGGGGAACCGAAGAGACGCGACACCGTGTGCTTCTCGCTGAACTCCGACATATCGAGGGAGATCAGCGCGTCCTCGTCACCGAAGAGGAACTCGGCGAGCGCCTTGGACAGCTCGGTCTTACCGACACCGGACGGGCCGGCGAAGATGAACGAACCACCGGGACGCTTCGGGTCCTTCAGACCGGCACGCGTACGACGGATCGCCTTCGACAGCGCCTTGACGGCGTCGATCTGGCCGATGACCCGCTTGTGGAGCTCGTCCTCCATGCGCAGCAGACGCGAGGACTCCTCCTCCGTCAGCTTGAAGACCGGGATGCCGGTGGCGGTCGCGAGGACCTCGGCGATGAGCTCACCGTCGACCTCGGCGACGACGTCCATGTCGCCGGCCTTCCACTCCTTCTCCCGCTTGGCCTTGGCGGCCAGGAGCTGCTTCTCCTTGTCGCGGAGGGAGGCGGCCTTCTCGAAGTCCTGCGAGTCGATCGCGGACTCCTTGTCGCGGCGCACGCCCGCGATCTTCTCGTCGAACTCGCGCAGGTCCGGCGGAGCGGTCATCCGGCGGATGCGCATCCGGGAACCGGCCTCGTCGATCAGGTCGATCGCCTTGTCCGGCAGGAAGCGGTCCGAGATGTACCGGTCGGCCAGGGTGGCGGCCTGGACCAGCGCCTCGTCGGTGATGGAGACGCGGTGGTGCGCCTCGTACCGGTCACGCAGACCCTTGAGGATCTCGATCGTGTGCGGCAGGGACGGCTCCGCGACCTGGATGGGCTGGAAGCGGCGCTCGAGGGCCGCGTCCTTCTCCAGGTGCTTGCGGTACTCGTCCAGCGTGGTGGCGCCGATGGTCTGCAGCTCACCGCGGGCCAGCATCGGCTTCAGGATCGAAGCGGCGTCGATGGCGCCCTCGGCGGCACCCGCACCGACCAGCGTGTGCAGCTCGTCGATGAACAGGATGATGTCGCCGCGGGTACGGATCTCCTTGAGGACCTTCTTCAGGCGCTCCTCGAAGTCACCGCGGTAGCGGGAGCCGGCGACCAGCGCGCCGAGGTCCAGGGTGTAGAGGTGCTTGTCCTTGAGGGTCTCGGGCACCTCGCCCTTGACGATGGCCTGGGCGAGGCCCTCGACGACGGCGGTCTTGCCGACGCCGGGCTCACCGATCAGGACCGGGTTGTTCTTGGTACGGCGGGACAGCACCTGCATGACCCGCTCGATCTCCTTCTCGCGCCCGATGACCGGGTCGAGCTTGGACTCACGAGCGGCCTGGGTGAGGTTCCGGCCGAACTGGTCGAGGACCAGGGACGTCGAGGGCGTGCCCTCGGCAGGCCCGCCGGCGGTGGCGGTCTCCTTGCCCTGGTAGCCGGAGAGCAGCTGGATGACCTGCTGCCGCACCCGGTTGAGATCGGCACCCAGCTTGACCAGGACCTGGGCGGCGACGCCCTCGCCCTCACGGATCAGGCCGAGCAGGATGTGCTCCGTGCCGATGTAGTTGTGACCCAGCTGAAGAGCCTCGCGGAGCGACAGCTCCAGGACCTTCTTGGCACGGGGGGTGAAGGGGATGTGCCCGGACGGGGCCTGCTGGCCCTGGCCGATGATCTCCTCCACCTGCTGGCGGACCGCCTCGAGCGAAATCCCGAGGCTCTCAAGGGCCTTGGCGGCGACACCCTCACCCTCGTGGATCAGGCCCAGGAGGATGTGCTCGGTGCCGATGTAGTTGTGGTTGAGCATCCGGGCTTCTTCCTGAGCCAGGACGACAACCCGCCGCGCGCGGTCGGTGAACCTCTCGAACATCGTTAATCGCTCCTCAGAGCGGTCAGGCAGTGGGGGGAACTTCCCCTCCCTGTCCTTCCGCAGCTTAGTCCCGCGAGCGGGGACCGCTCATTCCAACTGCCGACACCGTCGATGGCCTCCTGACCCCGAACGCCGACATCTGCTCCAACCCGATGGTGCGAGACGATGTTCCCGCAGGCCAGGCAGTTACCCCAGTCGCCAGTACGCCGATGGCGAACGTGAGACGGCCTTTCCTGCGTGTCGCCCCCTCCCACTAGGCATGTCTTACCCGCTGGGACTGACACTCCATGCCATGTGCCCCGGTTCCCTCCGCTACGGGCGAACAACCTTGCGCCTGCCGACACCCCCGCCGGCCCTCTTTGTCGACACGCGGCGCAGCCACGGGAACACCCAGCGTAACTCGCAGGCCTTTTCGGCGGTTGCACTTGGCATGGTTGGCTCAGTCCCCCCGGCTGCCCGCTCGGCCGCCCCTGCAATCCTCACGGTTCCCCTCCCCCGACGGCCGCTCGATCCGGATGATCTGGATGATTCGGCGGACCGGATCCGCGGCTGGTACGAGAACGAACTGGGCTGGGCGACAGTGCCCGGGGAGCCGGTACGACTTTTGGTGGGCGAGCGCTTCGACGTCCTGGACGTGCCGGCCGAGGCGGGCCTCGCGGCGCTGCGGCGCCTGGCGCCGGGCTCGCCGGTGGCCGTGCGGGGCGACCGACTGCGGCTGCTGGTGGCAGCGGGCGGCGCGGACGAGGTGCCGGGGATCCTGCAGTGGCTGGAGTGGGGGGCGCTGCCACTGGATCTGACGGCGATCGGCACGGGCGGGCTCATCGAGGCGCCCTTGCCCCCGGGCCGGAATCCGGGCCGCACCTCGGGCCGTACCTCGGGACGGGATGCGAGCCGCGATCCGGGTCGCGGTGCGGAACACGACGCCGGCCACGATCTGGGCCGTATCGCAGGCGGTGTTCGTACTCCCGGCGGCGTTCCGGGCTCGAGCAGGCCGGAGCCAGTTCAGGGGGCCGCCGTGTGGCTGCGGCCCCCCGTGGCAGGGTGCGAGGTCGAGACCTCGCTGCCGACGATGTCGGCCATGGGGGGCGTTGGGGGCGCCCCCGATCTCGTACGGCTGGTGGACACGCTGGCGACGCATTGTCACCGTGTCCGGCTGCGGCGCGCGAGCGCTCAGCCGTTGGCCTTCTCGTAGGCCTCGCGAATGGACGCGGGAACGCGGCCACGGTCATTGACCTCGTAACCGTTCTCCTTCGCCCACGCGCGGATCTGAGCGGTGTCCTGGCTGCCGCCGGAAGCGGCGCGCGCCTTTCCACGCCCACCCGAAGCACGGCCCCCGGTACGACGGCCGCCCTTCACGTAGGGCTCGAGAAGTCCCCGGAGCTTGTCCGCATTGCCAGTCGTGAGATCGATCTCGAACGTCTTGCCGTCCAGAGCGAACGTCACGGTCTCGTCCGCCTCGCCGCCGTCGAGGTCGTCGACAAGAAGGACCTGAACCTTCTGTGCCACCGGATTTCCTTTCATCGAAAACGTGAGGGTCGGGGATCCGCGGCGTCCGCCGTTTAGCCGAGCCCTGTTATATGCAGTACTGCAGTACGTCCGAAAGCAAACCGCTTTTGCCGGGAAAACACAAACCCCCGGCAGAGACCGGCAGCCCGCCTCCCGTCCGGAAACGTGCGCGTTTCGGACATAGGCCACCCGGGCAAGGCGGTTCGGCCGGAATGGACGACCACGATCACAGATGCAGAAGCATCCGGCTGTTGCCCAAGGTGTTGGGTTTCACTCGTTCGAGTCCGAGGAACTCCGCGACGCCCTCGTCATAGGAACGCAACAGCTCCGCGTACACATCGGTGTCGACCGGCGTCTCACCGATCTCCACGAACCCGTGCTTGCCGAAGAAGTCCACTTCGAAGGTCAGGCAGAAAACACGGCGAACGCCGAGCCAGCGTGCGGTGTGGAGCAACTTCTCCAACAACTGGTGACCGACGCCGGCGCCCTTCAGTCCGCGCTTCACCGCGAGAGTGCGGACTTCCGCCAGGTCTTCCCACATGACGTGCAGGGCGCCGCAGCCGACCACCTCGGCGTTGTCGTCCCGTTCGGCGACCCAGAACTCCTGGATGTCCTCGTAAAGCGTGACCGTCGCTTTGTCGAGCAGGATGCCGCCGCGGACGTAGGCGTCAAGGAGACTGCGTACGGCGGGCACATCGCCGGTCCGGGCCCGCCGGACGGTGATGGCTTTAGCGCTGACTTCGGGGTTCTCGGCGGAGGGACTCTCTGCTGACATGAGCGGACGCTATCGCCCGTCGGCCTCCGTCGCCGAGGCGGGGTTCTCCCCGGCACTCCCCGTACTCCCACTACCCGTACTCCCGCTCCCGGTACTCCCTGTGCTCTCGGCACTCCCCGTAGTCGCGGTTTCGGCGGTTTCCGGACCTTGGACCATGCGTACGGCGTCGCGCAGCGCGTGGCGCTGTTCGTCGCTCATCATCCCGAAGAAGGCGACGAGAGCCGCGGCGGGGTTGTCGCTCTGCGCCCAGGCGTCGTTCATCAGGGCGGCGGCGTAGGCGGCGCGGGTGGAGACCGCCTCATATCGATAGGCCCGGCCTTCCGCTTCACGGCGCACCCAGCCCTTCTGATGGAGATTGTCCAAAACGGTCATCACGGTGGTGTACGCGATGGACCGTTCCTGCCGAAGGTCTTCCAGGACTTCTCGAACGGTCACCGGGCGGTTCCACTTCCACACCCGCGTCATGACCGAGTCTTCGAGTTCTCCCAATGGGCGAGGCACAGCTCAGAACAATAGTGGGAGATCTCGCCAATCGCGTGCCGGACGTGCACTTTCATCGGCAAACGGCAACAAAAAGGGCGTGCGGCCCTATAAGGGAGCCGCACGCCCTGGAAGGCGCGGAAGCCTCGTGCGTCGGTCAGGCGTCGGGGCCGGCGGAGGCCTGGCGGGCGCCCTCCACGCGCGCGAGGGCGGCGTCGACGACCGCGTCCTCCTTGGCCTTGTTGGATCCGCCCTGGGTCTTCACGATCACCCTGATCACACCGATGAAGAACACGGCCATGACGACGGGAGGCACGAGCGCGGAGACGTAGTCCATGGATCCAGGGTAGCCAGGGAGGAACGGGGCATCGGGGCGGGGTCGCCCGGCCGGTGCGCCCGGGTCAGCCGGCGGCCAGCCGCTGCTGGTCGGGGGTGGCGGGCGGCGGGGTCGGTTTGCGGCGCGGGAAGACCTCGCCCGGCGTGGGGACGGGCCGGCGGGCGGGATCCGGGGCGGAGGGCCTGGCGGGCGCGGGGCCGGGGCCGGGTGCGGGTGCGGGTGAGGTCGGCTTCTCGGCGGGTTTCTTCCTCGGTTCCTCGCCCGGACGCCCGTCGGCGCCCTCGGTGACGACCGAGAGGCGGGCGCAGCCGTCGCCGGAGAGGCCCCCAGGAAGGGCCAGGAGGCGCGTACGGGACGCCGGGACGGCCGGGGTGGCCGGAGAGAGCCTGCGAGCCGCACGACGGGCGAGGCGGGCGCGTACGTCGTGTTCGGCGAGCGACTGGCAGCGGTCCAGGAGGGCGGCGGCCGTCGGGTTGCCGCGCAGGGCGCGGAGCGCGGCGAGGTCGTCGGGGTCGGGCCGGTAGCCGATGGCCAGGACCTCCTCCAGGAGCGTGAGGTAGCCGGCCGCGGTGCCGGGGAGGGCGGCGCGGTAGCGGGCGAGGTCGGCCACCAGGAAGGCCCGCAGCCGGGCGGCCTCACCCATCGCCTCGTCGAGGGACTCGGCGAGGCGATGGCAGTCCTGGACGTCCTCGGCGGAGACGGGGCCGGGGTGGAGGGCGAGGGCGAGGGCGCGGCGGAGCACACGCAGCTCCTCCGCGCCGAACGCCATGCCGCCGCGGGATCCGTATGGCGTGGGCATGCGGCGACGATACGCGCTAATCAGACAAATTCGACATTAGCAGCGGGTGCGGCGCGCCCGAATCCGCCCTGGTGGCCCCGTGGCTCTGCCCCTGACCACCTCTGGCGGCACGATCGGCCCGCCGCTCTCCGCCGCTTCCTCACCGCTCACATGCGCGACACGTTGCGCTCGTAGACCAGGCGCAGCCCGATCAGTGTCAGCCACGGCTCGTGCTCGTCGATCACCGAGGCCTCGCCGAGCACCGTCGGCGCCAGGCCGCCCGTGGCGATCACCGTCACGTCGTCCGGGTCGTCCGCCAGCTCGCGGGCCATCCGGGTCACCACTCCGTCGACCTGGCCGGCGAACCCGTAGACGATCCCGGACTGCATCGCCTCGACCGTGTTCTTGCCGATCACGCTCCGGGGCCTGGCCAGCTCGATCTTGCGCAACTGCGCGGCCTTGACGCCCAGGGCCTCGACGGAGATCTCGATGCCGGGGGCGATGACCCCGCCGACGTACTCCCCGCGCGCGGAGACCGCGTCGAACGTCGTCGCCGTGCCGAAGTCGACGACGATCGCGGGGCCGCCGTAGAGCTCGTTCGCCGCGACGGCGTTGATGATGCGGTCGGCGCCGACTTCCTTGGGGTTGTCGAACAGGATCGGCACGCCCGTCTTCACGCCGGGTTCGACGAGCACCGCGGGGACGTCGCCGTAGTAGCGCCGCGTCACCTCGCGCAGCTCGTGCAGCACCGAGGGCACGGTGGCGCAGATCGCGATCCCGTCGATGCCGTCGCCCAGTTCGTCCCCGAGGAGCGGGTGCATGCCCATCAGGCCCTGCAGGAGCACGGCCAGTTCGTCCGCGGTGCGGCGGGCGTCGGTGGAGATCCGCCAGTGCTCGACGATGTCCTCACCGTCGAACAGGCCGAGCACGGTGTGCGTGTTGCCCACGTCGATCGTCAGCAGCATGGCCGGTCCCCGTTCCTACTCGGCCGCTCGCAGATCCAGACCGATGTCCAGGATCGGCGAGGAATGCGTCAGAGCGCCCACGGCGAGGAAGTCGACGCCGGTGTCGGCGTACGCCTTGGCGGTCTCCAGGGTCAGCCGGCCCGACGCCTCCAGGAGGGCGCGCCCGCCGACGACGCCGACGGCCTCCGCGCACTCCCCGGGCGTGAAGTTGTCCAGCAGGATCAGGTCCGCTCCGGCGTCGACGACCTCGCGCAACTGGTGCAGGGTGTCGACCTCGACCTCGATCGGCACGTCCGGGAAAGCCTCCCGTACGGCCTCGAAAGCCCGGGTGACGCCGCCTGCGGCGACCACGTGGTTGTCCTTGACGAGGGCCGCGTCGGACAGCGACATGCGGTGGTTGACGCCGCCGCCGCAGCGGACGGCGAACTTCTCCAGGGAGCGCAGGCCCGGCGTCGTCTTGCGGGTGTCACGCACGCGTGCCTTGGTGCCGTCCAGGACGTCCGCCCACGCGCGCGTGGCGGTCGCGATGCCGGACAGGCGGCACAGCAGGTTGAGCGCGCTGCGCTCGGCGGTGAGGAGGTCACGCGTGCGCGTGGTGACCGACAGCAGCTTCTGGCCGGCCTCAACCCGGTCGCCGTCCTCCACGTGCCGCTCGACCTCGAACTCGTCCGTGCAGACGACCGAGACGACCGCCTCGGCGATCCTGAGGCCCGCGACCACGCCCGTCTCGCGCGCGGTGAAGTCGGCGGTGGCGACCGCGTCCTCGGGGATGGTCGCGACCGTCGTCACGTCGACGCCGTGGTCCAGGTCCTCCTGGATGGCGACGTTGGCGATGTCCTCGACCTCCACGGGGTCGAGTCCGGCGTCGACCAGGAGCTGGGCGAGCGCGGGGTCGAGCCCGCACTCCATGTATTCGGCGTAGCCCTCTTCGCTGTATTCGGCGTCGGCGTCGGCGCCACAGGCACAGCCGTCGCCGCAGCCGCCGCTCTGGGCGAGGGGAAGGTCGGGGGTGCTCACGTCTGTCACTGCTCCTGGGGACGGTGCTCCGGCTGGTGCTGCCGGGTCGGGGGGAAGTCTGCGGTATCGGTGGTGTGTACGGCGAGCGTGCGGTCCGGATTCAGCCTTACGACGATGTGGCGGCGCCAGTTCGCGTCGTCACGGTCGGCGTGGTCCTCGCGCCAGTGGCAGCCGCGGGTCTCCTCGCGCTGCCGCGCGGCGGCGACCAGGACGCGCGCGACACACAGGAGGTTGGTGGCCTCCCAGGTGTCGACGCCGGGCTCGGCCGTCTTGCCGTTCTCGTCGAGGGCGTCGCGGGCCTCGGCGTGCAGCCGCTGCAGGTGCCCGGCGGCCCTCTCCAGGGACGCGGCGGAGCGCAGGACGCCCGCGCCGTCGGTCATGAACCGCTGGATGGCGAACCGGGCCTCGGGGGCCAGCAGCGGATGCGCCGGCTTCTCGGGGCGCGCGACCGGCGCGGGCACACGCGCGTGGAGGCCGTCCTCCCCCCGGCTCGCGGCGATGTCGGCGACGATGCGCTCGGCGTAGACGAGGCCCTCCAGGAGGGAGTTCGACGCGAGCCGGTTCGCGCCGTGCACACCGGTGCAGGCGACCTCCCCGCACGCGTACAGGCCCGGCACGGTCGTACGGCCGCGGGAGTCGGTGCGCACTCCTCCGGAGGCGTAGTGGGCGGCCGGGGCGACCGGGACGGGCTCGGTGACCGGGTCGATGCCGTGCGTGCGGCAGGCGGCGAGGATCGTCGGGAAGCGGTGTTCCCACATCTCGGCGCCGAAGTGCCGGGCGTCGAGGAACATGTGCTCGGCGTCCTGCTCCTGCATGCGGCGCATGATGCCCTTGGCGACGATGTCCCGGGGCGCGAGCTCGGCCAGCTCGTGCTGCCCGACCATGAAGCGCACACCGGCCGCGTCGACCAGGTGGGCGCCCTCGCCGCGCACCGCCTCGGAGACGAGGGGCTGCTGGCCCTCCGCGTCGGCGCCGAGGAACAGGACGGTCGGGTGGAACTGGACGAACTCCAGGTCGGAGACCTCCGCGCCCGCGCGCAGGGCGAGCGCCACGCCGTCGCCGGTGGACACCGACGGGTTGGTGGTGGCGGAGAACACCTGGCCCATGCCGCCGGTCGCGAGGACGACCGCGGGGGCGTGCACGGCGCCCACGCCGTCGTGCTGGCCCTCGCCCATGACGTGCAGGGTGACGCCGGCGGTGCAGCCGTCGGCGTCCGTGAGCAGGTCCAGCACGAGCGCGTTCTCGATCGTGCGCAGTCCACGCGCGCGTACCGCCTCGACGAGCGCGCGGGAGATCTCCGCGCCGGTCGCATCGCCGCCCGCGTGCGCGATCCGGCGGCGGTGGTGGCCGCCCTCTCGGGTGAGCTCCAGGCCGCCTCCCTCGGACTCGTCGAAGTGGGCGCCGGTCTCGATCAGCCGGTGCACGGCGTCGGGGCCCTCGGTGACGAGGATCCGTACGGCGTCCTCGTCGCACAGGCCCGCGCCCGCCACCAGCGTGTCGTCCAGGTGCTGTTCGGGCGTGTCGCCCTCGCCCAGGGCGGCCGCTATGCCGCCCTGCGCCCAGCGGGTCGAGCCGTCGTCGAGGCGGGCCTTGGTGACGACGACCGTCTGCAGACCGGCGGCCTCGCAGCGCAGGGCCGCGGTCAGGCCGGCGACGCCGGAGCCGACGACCACCACGTCCGCGGCGATGCTCCACCCGGGCGCGGGCGCGTGCAGTCGTATGCCTGTGCTGGTCACGAGGCGGCTCCGAGGGTTCCGAAGGTGAGCGGGAGGTTGTCGATCAGCCGGGTCGTCCCGACCCGGGCGGCGACGGCGAGGACGGCTTCGCCGGTGAAGTCGTCCTCGAGGCCGGTGATCTCCGTGAAGTCCGCCGGGTCGACGAGCGCGAGGTAGTCCACTTCCAGCGGCGGGTCGAGCCGGGCGGCGGCGTCGAGGACCGTACGGGCGGCCGCGCGGACGGCCGCGGGGTCCCCGGGCGCGGCCTTCGCGACGGCGTGCGTGTCGGCAGCCGCGCGGGACTCCCCTATGGCGCTGAGCGCCTCGGCACGCGCATACGTGGCGGGCACCTCACGCGCGCGTGCCCGCAGCGCCTCCTGCGCGGCGTGCCGGTCAGCGCCCGCGAAGAGGGCCTGGGAGAGCGCGAGCGCGGTGCGCCGCTCCCTGGCGGACAGAAAGCGGTTCCGGCTGGACAGGGCCAGCCCGTCGTCCTCGCGCACGGTCGGCACGGCGACGATCTCCACGCCGAAGTTCAGGTCCCGCACCATGCGGCGGATCAGGGCGAGCTGCTGGGCGTCCTTCTGCCCGAACAGGGCCACGTCGGGCCGGGTGAGGTGCAGCAGCTTGGCGACGACGGTGAGCATGCCGTCGAAGTGCCCGGGGCGCGAGCCGCCCTCCAGGCGCTCCCCCATGGGGCCCGCGGTGATGCGGACCTGGGGCTCGCCGCCCGGGTAGACCTCGTCCACGGAAGGGGCGAACACGACGTCCGCTCCGGCCTGTTCGGCGGTCTTGACGTCGGCGTCCAGGGTGCGCGGGTAGCGGTCGAGGTCCTCGCCCTCGCCGAACTGCAGCGGGTTGACGAAGACCGTGACGACGACCTCGCCGTCCGGCCCGGCGAGGTCGCGGGCGGTGCGGACGAGGGTGGCGTGGCCCTCGTGCAGGGCGCCCATGGTCATCACGACGGCCCGGCGGCCGACACGCGCGCGTGCGTGCAGTTCGCCGGCGGTGCGCAGCAGGGTGGTGGTCATCCGGCGTCTCCTTCGGTGCCGTGCGTACCGGGACCACCGGGGGTGCCAGGAGTGCCGGGAGTGCCCTGGGTGCCGTCGGCGAGTACCCAGAGGAGGTCTTCGGCGAGCTCGGGCTTGAGGAGCCCGCGCGCGAGTGCGCGGTCGGCGGTCGCGCGGGCCATCGCCAGGTAGCCGGCGACAGTCTGCGGGGCGTGCTCGCGCAGCTCCGCGACGTGCGCGGCGACCGTGCCCGCGTCCCCGCGCGCGACGGGGCCGGTGAGCGCCCCGTCGCCGGAGCGCAGCGCGTTGTCGAGGGCGGCGCCGAGCAGCGGGCCGAGCATCCGGTCGGGGGCCTCCACGCCGGCCGCGCGCAGCAGCTCCATGGACTGGGCGACCAGCGTGACCAGGTGGTTGGCGCCCAGGGCGAGTGCCGCGTGGTAGAGCGGCCGGTGCTCCTCGGCGATCCACTCCGGCTCGCCGCCCATCTCGATCACGAGGGCCTCCGCGGCCAGCCGCAGCGCGTCGGGCGCGGTGACGCCGAAGGAGCAGCCGGCCAGGCGCTGGACGTCCACGGGCGTGCCCGTGAAGGTCATCGCCGGGTGCAGCGCGAGCGGCAGCGCTCCCGCGCGCAGGGCGGGGTCGAGGACCCTCGCGCCGTACCGTCCGGAGGTGTGCACGAGCAGTTGGCCCGGCCGTACGGCGCCGGTCTCGGCGAGGCCCTCCACGAGCCCGGGCAGGGCGTCGTCGGGGACGGTCAGCAGCACCAGGTCGGAACGCCGGAGAACCTCGGCGGGCGGGACGAGGGGCACGTCGGGCAGCAGGAGCGCGGCTCGCCGCCGGGAGGCGTCGGAGACGCCGGAGACGGCGACCGGGCGGTGCCCGGCGAGCTGGAGTGACGCGGCCAGGGCGGGACCCACCCGGCCCGCGCCGACGACGCCCACGGCGAGCCGCGCGGGGCGGTCCCTGGGGTCTGGCTGTTGGGCTGTACTCACTCGACGACGGCCTTCCGTTCCAGTCCGCTCCGGGTACCGGACGATTTCTCGTCATGTTAACGCGATCTGTTCGAGGGGGATCCGGTTGTCCACAGGCTGTGGGTTTTCCCACCCGCCCCCGCCCGCTTCCCGGTCTGTGCCGCCATCTGTGCCCCACCTGCCTCCAGGGGTCGGGCGGGGGCCGGAAATGCGCATGCCCGCGCGAGACGTCGCACGGCATCATCCGGGGCATGACGAACACGGTGGAGCACGGCGAGGAGAAGACGGCACGCGAGCGCCTGCGGGAGCGGCGGGCGGTCGCCTACCGGGAGGCGGAACGCGTCCTCGCGCGCGGTGGCTTCCGGGGCACGCTGCGTGACCGGCTCGCGCTGCTGCACGAGGCAGCACCCCAGGTCTACGACCTCGACGAACCCGGGGACATCTACGGCGACGGGGTCGTGGCGGCCCTGGAGGAGCGGGTCGCCGGGCTGCTGGGGACGGAGGCCGCCGCGTTCTTCCCGACCGGCACGATGGCCCAGCAGGTCGCCCTGCGCTGCTGGGCGGGCCGCACCGGCAACGCCACGGTCGCACTGCACGCGCTGAGCCACCCCGAGGTGTGGGAGCGGGGCGCGTTCGGCACCGTCAGCGAACTGCGCACGGTCCGGGTGACGCGCGAGCCCCGGCCGCCGACGGCCGAGGAGGTCCGTGCCTTCGAGGAGCCCTTCGGCGCGCTGATGCTGGAACTGCCCCTCAGGGACGCCGGTTTCGTGCTGCCCTCCTGGGAGGAGCTCACCGACGTCGTTCAGGCGGCGCGCGAGCGCGACGCGGTGGTGCACTTCGACGGCGCGCGCCTGTGGGAGACGACCCTCCACTTCGGCCGCCCCCTGCGGGAGATAGCGGACCTCGCCGACAGCGTCTACGTGTCGTTCTACAAGTCCCTCGACGGCTTCGGCGGCGCCGCGCTCGCGGGCCCGAAGACGCTGGTGGAGGAGGCGAAAACCTGGCGGCACCGCTATGGCGGAACGGTCTTCCAGCAGTTCCCCACCGCTCTGTCGGCCCTCATCGGCCTGGAGCGGGAGCTGCCCCGGCTGCCGGAGTACGTCGCCCACGCGCGCGTGGTGGCCGCCGCGCTGCGCGAGGGGTTCGCCGAGGCGGGCGTGCCGTGGGCGCGCGTGCACCCCGAGGTGCCGCACACCCACGAGTTCCAGGTCTGGCTGCCGTACGAGGCGGACGTCCTCGCCGAAGCGGCGGCGCTCCAGACCGAGGAGACGCGGACGATGCTCTTCGCCGCCGCCTGGGACCGCGGCGGGCCGGGACTGTCTCTCACCGAGGTCACCGTCCGCGCGGACGGCCTCACCTGGACGGCGGACGACGTGAAGGCGGCGGTCGCGGACTTCGTGGCGCGGGTGGCACGAGTGGCCCGGGGGGCGGGGGTGGCCGAGGGGGTCGGCACGTAGGACGCGAGCGCCGGCGCGGAAGCGCTCACCGCGGTGTCCCCCGCCCCGACCCTGGACGAGCAGACCGCGCGGATCGTCGTCGACAAGCTGGTCGACGGCCGCAGCACCACGGGGGACGGCGGCCTGCTGCTCGACGCGACCGTGGTGGCCCCGCTGGGCAGCGACTTCCTGGAAGGGATGCTCCGCTAGCCGGGCAAGGCGGGGCGGGGCGGGGCGGATCAGTCGAACCGGATGTGCCGCACGCCCACCGCGACCTGCCGCAGTCGCGTCCGCAGCGCGCCCTCGGTGTGGGGCGTGAGCGTCAGCCCGGCCAGGACGGCCACGCGGTCGGCCGTCTTCGGCACGGTCGAGTGGTCCGTCCACAGGTGCTCGGCGAACTCCGGCTCGCGCAGCCGCTCCAGGCAGTGGTCGAGCCGCTGGACGGCCCAGCTCTCCCGGCGCGGCCCCGCGTGCTTCCCGGCGACGAACCCGAGGAGGTGACCCAGGCCGCGCTCACGCAGCCGCTTCATGACCGTCTCGCGTTCGGCGAGGAGCGTGAAGTGGCGCACGTCGTGGCCGAGTTCGCGCAGCCTGCCGACGGTCTCCTCGAAGTACCCGGCATCGGTGACGGTCATAGGGGCGATGACCACGCCGTCGTGACCGCGGAGGGCCGGGTCGAGCACCTCGACGACGCCCTGCCGCCAGGACGCCAGATCCTGGAAGTCCCCGCGCAGGTCGGGCGGCAGCATGCGGCGCAGGCCGAAACCGGCGTGCTCGGGGTCGCAGACGACGCTGCCGGGCAGCCGACGCCGTATCTCGTGTGCGGTCTGTGTCTTGCCGCCCCCGAAGGGGCCGTTGATCCACAGGAGCATGCGCAGACCCTAGTGGCCGCACGCCCCGCGCGCGGGGCGTTCACCCCGGCTCGGCCCCGGCTCGGCCCCGGGTCAGTGACCGCCCGCGCGGACGAGCCCCGTCTCATACGCAAGGACTACGACCTGGACCCGGTCGCGCAGCCCCAGCTTGGTGAGGATGCGGCCCACGTGGGTCTTGACGGTCGCCTCGGACAGCACCAGCCGGGCCGCGATCTCCCCGTTGGACAGCCCTTGGGCGACCAGCACCATCACCTCGCGCTCCCGCCCCGTGAGCCGCTCCAGCTCCTTGTGCCGGGGCTCCTTGCCGGTGGCGGGCAGCATCGGCGCGAACCGGTCGAGGAGACGGCGGGTGGTGGACGGTGCCACCACCGCGTCGCCGCTGTGCACGGAGCGGATGGCGGTGAGCAGCTCGCCCGGCGGCACGTCCTTCAGCATGAAGCCGGAGGCGCCCGCCTTCAGCCCGGAGAAGGCGTACTCGTCCAGGTCGAAGGTGGTCAGGATCAGCACCTTCGGCGGCTCGGGCTCCGCGCAGATGCGCCGGGTGGCCTCGACGCCGTCCAGCTTCGGCATGCGGACGTCCATCAGCACCACGTCGACCGCCGTGGACCGCACCACCTGAAGAGCCTCGACACCGTCGCCCGCCTCGGCCACGACCTCCATGTCCGGCTGGGCGTCGAGCACCATCCGGAACCCGGTGCGCAGCAGCACCTGGTCGTCGACGAGCATCACGCGGATCGTCATGAGGTCCTCTTCCATGGGTTTTCCGTGGGTCCTGGCTGTGCGGGGGGGGGCGTGACAGGTGTCAACAGGGGGCGTGCGTGGGCGTCAATGCGCGGGTTTGAGCGGGAGCAGGGCGCTGATGCGGAATCCTCCGCCGGGCCGCGGGCCCGCGTCCAGGGTGCCGCCCACCATGCCGACCCGCTCGCGCATACCGATCAGGCCGTGGCCCGCGCCGTCGGCGCCGCCCTCCTCGTACAGCTCGTGCGGGGCGCCCTTGCCGTCGTCCTCGACGAGCAGGCCGAGGCCGTCGTCGAAGTAGACCAGGCGCACGCTCGCGCCCGCGTTCGGTCCGCCGTGCTTGCGCGTGTTCGTCAGCGCCTCCTGGACGATGCGGTACGCCGTCAGCTCGACGCCGCTGGGCAGCGGCCGGGCCGTGCCCTCGACCTTGAAGTCCACCGGCAGGCCCGAACCTCGGCACTGCTCGACGAGGTCCTCGATCTGCTCGACGTCCGGCTGCGGCACGTACTCACCGCCCTCCTGATGCTCGCCGGTGCGCAGCACGCCCAGCAGGCGGCGCATCTCGGCGAGGGCCTGGCGGCCGGTGGAGGAGATCGTCTCCAGGGCCTTCTTCGCCTGGTCGGGCGCGGCGTCGAGCACATAGGCGGCGCCATCGGCCTGCACCACCATCACCGACACGTTGTGCGCGACGACGTCGTGCAGCTCGCGCGCGATGCGGGCGCGCTCGGCGGCGACCGCGACCTTCGCCTGCGCCTCGCGCTCCTTCTCCAGACGGGCCGCGCGCTCCTCCAACTGGGCGAAGTACGCCCTACGGGTGCGCACGGAGTCGCCGAGCACCCACGCGAGGACGAACGGCACCGTCAGGAAGACGACGGTCGCGACGGCGGCCGGCACGTTCGAGTCCTCGTGCGGCCAGCGCAGTTGGGCGACGGTCGCAGCGCACAGGCCCATGCCGAGCGCCAGCCGGGAGGCCCAGCGGGCGCCGGTGGCGGCGACCGTGTACACGATCACCAGCAGGGCGAAGTCGGCGGCCGTCGTCGCGACGTCCAGCACGAGCTGCGCCAGCCCCAGCGCGGCGCCCAGCAGCAGCATCTTCTCCGGCATGCGCCGGCGCAGCGCGATCACCAGGCACAACAGGAACACGACGGGCACGTACAGCGCCATGGAGTCGGTGCCCCCGCGCTGCACCTGGCCGGAGGTTCCGGCCACGACAGAGATCCCGAACAGGACGAGGGCCCAGAAGCCGTCCACCCCGGTCGGGTTTCTGCGGAGGAAGTCATAGAGACGCTGCACGTAACCCAGCGTAGGGAAGCCGGATGCGTGCCGGGGTCAACCGGAGGGCCGATCCGGTCCGGGCGCGCGTACTCCGCAAGGTGGATGCCGTGATCACCTGTACGCCTAGTCTGGCCCGGTGGTGAACGAGGTGACCGGGTGGTGGACGAGGTGACGGGCCCGGGCGAGTGGCGCGGTTGGCGGGCGGCGACGCAGGCCGCCCTGTACGGCACGGGCGGAACGGCCGGAACAAGCGGCACGGGCGGCACGGGCGGGTTCTACCGGCGGCCCGAGGGCCCGGCGGGGCACTTCCGTACGTCCGTGCACGCCTCGCCGCTCTTCGCCGGGGCGGTGGCCAGGCTGCTGTGCCGGGTCGACGAGGCGCTGGGCCGTCCCGCGTCGCTCGACTTCGTCGACATGGCGGCCGGCCGGGGCGAACTGGTCACCGCGGTGCTGGCCGCGCTCCCCGCCGACGTGGCCGCACGCACGCGCGCGTACGCCGTCGAAGTCGCCGGCCGCCCCGAGGGACTCGCTCACCGGATCGAGTGGCTGTCCGAGCCCCCGGGACAGGTCACCGGGCTGCTGTTCGCCAACGAGTGGCTGGACAACGTGCCCGTGGAGGTCGCCGAGGTCGACTCCGCCGGGGTGGCGCGGCTGGTGCTCGTCCGGGAGGACGGGGTCGAGCGCCTCGGGCAGCCGGTGTCCGGCGCGGACGCGGAGTGGCTCGCCCGATGGTGGCCGCCGGCGGGCGAGGAGGGGCTGCGGGCTGAGATCGGGCTGCCCCGGGACACGGCGTGGGCGTCCGCCGTCGCATGCGTCGTACGCGGACTCGCGGTGGCCGTGGACTACGCGCACACCACGGACGCACGCCCCCCGTTCGGGACGCTCACCGGCTTCCGGGAGGGCCGCGAGACGGCACCCGTGCCGGACGGTTCCTGCGACATCACGGCCCATGTCGCACTGGACGCGTGCGCGGAGGCGGGGAAGAGGGGGAGGGAGGGGGACAGGGGCGCCTGCGTCCGCTTGCTCACCCAACGCGCCGCGCTGCGCGCCCTGGGCATCGCCGGCGCACGCCCCCCGCTCGCGCTCGCCTCCACGGACCCCGCCGCGTACGTGCGCGCCCTCGCGAGCGCCGGCGAGGCCGCCGAGCTCACCGCACCGGGCGGCCTGGGCGACTTCGGGTGGCTGCTCCAGTCGGTTGGAATTCCGGACCCACTCCTTTAGGGCAGGCCCGAACAGCCCCTACTTGTCGATCACGTGTCAGCCACTTGACGGTCGTTTGACGGTCACTTGTCGATGTCTCCCACCACGAAGAACATCGACCCCAGGATCGCCACCATGTCCGCGACCAGCGTGCCCGGCAGCAGTTCGGTGAGCACCTGGATGTTGTTGTACGACGCCGAGCGCAGCTTCAGCCGGTACGGGGTCTTCTCGCCCTTGCTGACGAGGTAGTAGCCGTTGATGCCGAGGGGGTTCTCGGTCCACGCGTACGTGTGCCCCTCGGGCGCCTTGAGGACCTTCGGGAGCCGCTGGTTGATCGGGCCGGGCGGCAGGTCGGCGAGCCGGTCCAGGCAGGCGTCCGCGAGGTCGAGCGCGTTGTGCGTCTGCTCCAGGAGGCACTCGAAGCGCGCGAGGCAGTCGCCCTCGGTCCGCTGCACCACCTTGAGGGTGTCCTGCAGTTCCCCGTAGGCGAGGTAGGGCTCGTCGCGGCGCAGGTCGAAGTCGACGCCCGAGGCGCGCGCGACGGGCCCGCTCACGCCGTACGCGTGCACGTGCTCCGGCGCGAGGACACCCACGTCCCGCGTGCGCCCCCGGAAGATCTCGTTGCCGAGCACGAGGTCGTCGAAGACGTCCATACGGGACCGCACGGCGGCGACGGCGCCACGCGCGCGTGAGGCCCAGCCTGCCGGCAGGTCCTCCTTGAGGCCGCCCACGCGGTTGAACATGTAGTGCATGCGCCCGCCGGAGACCTCCTCCATGACGTTCTGGAGCACTTCGCGCTCACGGAAGGCGTAGAAGACCGGCGTGATGCCGCCCAGCTCCAGCGGATACGACCCCAGGAACATCAGGTGGTTCAGCACCCGGTTCAGCTCGGCGAGCAGCGTGCGCGTCCACACCGCGCGCGGGGGCACCTCCATGCCGAGCATCCGCTCCACCGCGAGGACCACGCCCAGCTCGTTCGAGAACGCCGACAGCCAGTCGTGCCGGTTGGCCAGCATGATGATCTGGCGGTAGTCGCGCGCCTCGAACAGCTTCTCCGCGCCGCGGTGCATGTAGCCGATCACGGGCTCCGCGTGCCGGATGCGCTCGCCGTCCAGCACGAGCCGCAGCCGCAGCACACCGTGCGTGGAGGGATGCTGGGGGCCGATGTTGAGCACCATGTCGGTGCTCTCCGCGGCACCGCCGATCCCGACCGTGGTCTCCGTCATAGGAGTCATGCGCACCAGTCTCCCCTACGTACGCTGACCGTATGAAAACGGGGAGCCCTGGGGGCGTGGAGACGACGGACACCGGACCGGCCGGACCCGTGTGGACCGGGCTGCCGCCGGGACTGCTGCGGATGCGGCGGCTGTTGCTGGTGGTGTGGCTGGGGCTGGCGGCCGTCGGCACCGGGCTGCTGCTCGGCCTGCTCGTCGGCCCCGCGTGGGCGGCGTTCGCCTTGCTGCCACTGGCCGGCATCGGCTGGGGCTGGGTGCTGCTCGGCCGCAACTGGCGCTCCTGGCGGTACGCCGAGCGGGCCGACGACCTGCTGATCAGCCGGGGCGTGCTGTGGCGCGAGGAGACCGTCGTGCCGTACGGACGCATGCAGCTCGTGGAGGTCACCTCCGGTCCCGTCGAGCGGCACTTCGGGCTGGCCAGCGTCCAACTGCACACCGCGGCCGCCGCGACCGACGCGACCATCCCGGGCCTGGACCCGGCCGAGGCGGAACGGCTGCGCGACCGGCTCACCGAGCTCGGCGAGGCCCGATCGGCGGGGCTGTGACGACGCCGGGCGTAGAGGACGGCGTACCGGACGTGCCAGGCGCGGCGAACGCGCACGGCGTACCCGACACCCGCCCACAACGGCCCGTCACCCAAGCCACAGGGGCCGCCGGGGCCATCGAGCTCACCGAGCGCCGGCTGCACCCCGTCACGCCGTTCCGGCGGGCGTGGGCGCCGGTCGCGGTCCTCGCCGGGTGGGCGGTGCACGACCCGAACCAGGCGCAGGCGCAGTTGACCCGGCTGACCACCACGACGCTGCTGATCGCGCTCGCCGTGCTCGTCCCCGCGGCCTCCCTCTACGGCTTTCTGACCTGGTGGTTCACCCACTTCGCGGTGACGGACAGCGAACTGCGCATCCGGACCGGCCTGCTGTTCAAGCGCACCGCGCACATCCGGCTGGAACGCATCCAGGCGATCGACGTCAGTCAGCCGCTGCTCGCGCGGATCGCGGGCGTCGCGAAACTCCGGCTCGACGTGGTCGGCGCCGACAAGAAGGACGAACTCGCCTTCCTGGGCGAGGAAGAGGCCCGCGTACTGCGCGCGGAGCTGCTCGCGCGGGCGGCGGGCTTCGCCCCGGAGACGGCGCACGAAGTGGGTGAGGCGCCCGCGCGCGAGCTGCTGCGTGTGCCGGCGCGCAAGCTGGCGATCGCGGTGGCCCTGACCGGCGCGACCTGGGGCGCGCTCGCCGCCGCGCTCGTCGTGCCGCCGGTGCTGTGGCTGGCCACCCACAGCGTGTGGACGGTCCTGGCGACCGGCGTGCCGCTGCTCGGCGCGGCGGGCGCGAGCAGCGTGGGACGGTTCGTCGGCGAGTACGACTGGACGGTCGGCGAGTCGCCGGACGGACTGCGGATCGACCACGGGCTGCTGGACCGTACGCACGAGACGGTCCCGCCCGGACGCGTGCAGACCGTAAGAATCGTCCGGCCGCTGCTGTGGCGGCGGCTCGGCTGGGTGCGCGTCGAGCTGGACGTGGCCGGGTCGGCCAACTCCGTGCTCGTGCCGGTCGCCCCGCGCGAGGCCGCGGAGGCCGTCATCGCGCGCGTGCTGCCCGGGGTGAGCGTCCCGGCCGAGGCCTCGCTGTCGCGCCCGCCACGCCGGGCCGGACGGTGCGTGCCGGTGTGGTGGCGGGGCTACGGGATCGCCGTCACGGACACCGTGTTCGCCGCCCGGCACGGACTGCTGCGCCGCAACCTGACGCTCGTGCCGCACGCGAAGGTGCAGAGCGTGCGGCTGCGGCAAGGGCCCTGGCAGCGCCTCTGGGACCTCGCGGAGGTCCATGTGGACACGGGGGCCGACAAGACCGTCACAGCCCGGCTGCGGGACGCGCAGGAGGCCGCGGAGCTGCTCCTCGGCCAGGCCGAGCGGTCACGGACCGGGCGCCGGGACGCCCGGCCCGACCGGTGGATGGCTCAGTAGGCCTGCCGCCGTGGGGCGGGGCGGTGTCAGCGGTCTCAGGAGACGGCGCTGCGCAGGCTCTGGAGGTCGATCTGCGCGGTCTCGTCGTGGGCGGTCAGGTCGATGACCTGGCCCACTCCGCGCGACGCCTCGTCCACCCGCTTGAACTTCGCCTCGGACTCGGCCTTGTGCAGCGCGAGGGCCTCCTGACCGACGACGTCGGCGAGGTCCTCGTTCTGCACCGCCTCCAGCGCGTCGAGCGCCGACTCGCTCTGCGTACCGAAGAAGTCGAACCCGCCCTCGGCCGTCGGACGCCATACGGGCTCGGCGGCCGGTACGACGGCCACGGCGGTCGGCACGGCGAAGTGGCCGGAGGGACGCTGCACGGGAGCGGCGGGCCGGCGGACGAGCGCGGCGCCGACCTCGGCGGCGGGGGCAGGACCGGGAGTGGCGGTGGCGGCGGCCGGGACGGGGTCCAGGAGCGGCTCGGGCCGCAGGGCCTCCGCGCCGACCACGCCGTTCGCGTCGTCCAGGCCGCTCGCGTCATCCGCGTCATCCGCGTCGTTCGCCTGGGCAGGGGCCCCTTCCGGAGCGTCCTGCTCCACGATCGTGGCCACGACCGCGATCGCCTCGTTCTCGTCAGCCAGGTTCTCAGCCAGGTTCAGGGCGGCCGCGCGCGTGTGCTCGCCGGCCGCCTCGGGCTTCCCCTGCGCTTCGTCCTCCTGCGCGGCCTCCGTCTCGCCGCCGGCCGCGGCACCGGCCTCCACGGAAGTCGCCTGCGCGGGCTGCTTCTCGGCGGAGCCGTCGCTCCCTGAGGCCTTGACGCCGTCGGTGTCGAACCGGGCCAGGGCCGCCTGCGCCCGCAGGAAGAGGCGTGACCCCTCGGGGGAGAAGGCCGCCGGAACCTTCGGCTCCGCCTCGGCCGAGTCCACCGGCTCCACCGTCTCCTCGGCTTCGGCCGCCGCCTCGACGGCGTCCGAGCTCGCGCCGGCCTCGATCGCCCGCTTGGCGACCGCACCGGTCGACCTGGTCGACTTCGTCGACTCGGCGTCGCCCGCCGCGCGCGCGGCGGGCAGTGCGGGCGAAGGTACCGCCTCTATCTCGAGCAGACGGCGGCCCTCCAGGGCGCTGGCCCGCTCGGTCTCCGCGGTGGCGTAGCGGCGCAGCAGCGCGGCGTGCTCGTTGCGCAGGCCGGCCAGTTCGGTGCGCTTGGACCGCAGCCGCTGCTCCAGTTTGGCGCGCAGCTCCCGCGATTCTTCGAGGTCGCTCTCCAACTCGGCGACGCGTTCCTCGTGGTGCCATTCGTCACCGGCACGCGCGCGCGTGAGGTCGGCGACCCGCTTGCCGGCCTGGATGTCCCAGTGACGCATCACGACCGCGCCGACGATCGCCGTCGCCGCGGCCGCGGCGGCCAGACCTCGGAGCACCATCGGCTCCGTGAACACCCAGGGGCCGAGGGCGCAGACAAGGGACACGCCGGCGATCGCCGAGGGAGGCAGCAGCCTGTGCAAAGGCGGGGAATGGCGGTGACGTCCACGTGGCATGGCCAGAAACTTACCGCGCGTAGGCGAATGTTGGCGCCCCGCCCCGCAAAAACACAGCCATACCGAAGTCTTCACAGGGCATCACCAAACAGAGCTGCCCTTGAATTCGACGGGAAGCAAGATCATTTCCGGCCTGGACCGCCGGACGGCACCGAAGGGCGACGTCACCGGCCACTCAGCCGCCCGCTGATCCACTCCAGCGTCGGCGGGATCTCCCGCCGCCAGGTATTGAAGTTGTGCCCGCCGCTATCCAGGATGATCGACGAGATCCTCGTCCGGCCCGCGCCCTTCGCCAGCGCTATGAACTTCATCGTGGCCTTGTAGTTGGATTCTCCAACCTTGCTGCTGGTGACGAGCAGCGAGGTGTTCGGAGCGGAACGATTCTTCAGATACCAGAGCAAATCCGCCTCGTTGCGCAGGGTCTTGTTCCCGTGGAAGAGGTCACCGGTGGTCGGGTCGATCGGCGCCTTGTAGTACGCCGACAGTCCCGCACCGGCCGCGTAGACCTCCGGATGGTGCATCGCCAGCTTCAGGGCGCAGTAGCCGCCCGTGGAGTCGCCGATGATCCCCCAACTGCCGGGCTTCTTGCCGACCCTGTAGTGGGCCGTCACCGCGTCCGGCAGGTCCTTCGCGAAGAACGACTCGGTCTGCGGCCCGCCGGGGATGTCCACGCACTCCGTGTCCCGCGGCGGCGCCACCGTCGGCCGCATCATCACCAGGATCATCGGCTGCATGCGACCGTCCTTGGCGAGCTGCCGTGCGGTGCCCGGATAGTGCAACTTGTCCACGAGCGCCTCTGACGTACCGGGATACCCCGTGAGGACTACGGCGGCGGGGAACGTACGCGTGCGGTACGCCGGGTCGAAGTACTCAGGCGGCAGGTACACGTACGCGGGCGTGGCGATGTGCGTCGTACGTCCGTTGATGGCGACCTTCTGGACCTGCCCGCCGAACTGCGGGCGCCCGCTGCCGCCGCCGTCCACGCGCCGTTTGTCGACCACCTGCAGCGGCCCCGCCGGGCCGCCGCCCGCCGCGTGGTCGACGACCACACCCTGGTCGGTCTCCTTGCCGAACAGGTCCGCCCAACTGGCGTAGAAGCCGAAGGCCTGGTTGGCGGCGAGGCCCACCGACGCGAACAGCGCCAACTGGGTGGCGAGCAGCAGCCCGACTCGCCCGCTGACGGCGCGCCAGCCGCGCCGGGCCAGGCGCGGCCACAGCCACACCGTGCCGACGAACAGCAGTAAGGCGAACAGCACTGACAGCAGCAGCACTTTGTTGCTCGTGAGACCCATGCGGTGGTTTCCTGCCTGCTCTCCGTCCGGGATCGCGCCCGCTCCCCCGACTCCTTCGCGAGGGCTTGTCCCGAACTTTCCTTGGCTTTTTCATTGGCTTTGAGGAAATGAGTGAACCTCTCAGCCCAAGACACCGTCCTAGAGGGCGCAATGTCGCCGGATGCCCGAATAGGCGCCGGGTTCAAGGTCTCTCGCGGAACTACGGGATGCGATGTCTGTCACGGAAGATGGGGAAATGTCGGGCGGGGTTCCGCACCGATCAAGTCGGGTGCGACAGATAGTGCGAGGTCCGCGCCCTGAGTCCGTACCCGCCCTCGTCGGCAGAGCGTGTGCCCTCGTGGGTCTGCTGGACGTGGCCGCGGGTGTCTTCCCGCGGTTCAGGCACAGCCGTATGCACACCGTCGCCGAGGTGCTGCCCGGCTCCTTCGGGCCGTTCGCGGCGGCGCTGTCCCTCAGCTCCGGCATCCTGCTGCTGCTGCTCGCCCACGGCCTCAAGCGCAGCAAGCGGCGCGCGTGGCGCGCGGCGGTCGTCCTGCTCCCCGCGGGCGCGGTCGCACAGTTCGTGTACCGGCACTCGATCGTGGGCGCGCTCATCTCGATCGCGCTCCTGGTGCCGCTGCTGGTGCACCGCGACCAGTTCGCGGCGCTGCCCGACCCGCGCAGCCGCTGGCGCGCACTCGCCAACTTCGTCCTCATGGGCGCGGGCTCCCTCGGCCTGGGGCTGGTCATCGTCAGCGTCCACCCCGACCGCATGATCGGCGACCCGAGCCTGGCCGATCGCCTTACGCACGTCCTGTACGGCCTCTTCGGCTTCGAGGGCCCGGTCTACTACCAGGGCAACACCTCCTGGACCGTCGCCTTCTCCCTCGGCGCCCTGGGCTGGATCACCGCGGTGACGACGATCTATCTCGCGTTCCGGCCCGAGCACCCGGCCGCCCGCCTCACCGAGGAGGACGAGACCCGCCTGCGCGCCCTGCTGGACAAGCACGGCCGCCGCGACTCCCTGGGCCACTTCGCGCTGCGCCGCGACAAGGCCGTCGTCTTCTCCCCCAGCGGCAAGGCGGCGGTGACCTACCGCGTCATCTCCGGCGTGATGCTCGCCAGCGGCGACCCCATCGGCGACGTCGAGGCCTGGCCCGGCGCCATCGAACGCTTCATGGACGAGGCCAAAGCGCACTCCTGGACGCCCGCCGTCGTGGGCTGCTCGGAGACGGGCGGCGAGGTCTGGACCCGGGAGACCGGCCTGGACGCCCTCGAACTGGGCGACGAGGCGGTGGTGGACGTGGCGGATTTCTCCCTGGCCGGCCGCGCGATGCGCAACGTGCGCCAGATGGTCAAGCGCATCGAACGCGCCGGTTACGAGACCCGGGTACGGCGCGTGGCTGACCTCGGCGAAGCCGAACTGGCACGCATCCGGCAGGCCGCGGAGGACTGGCGCGGCACCGACACCGAGCGCGGCTTCTCGATGGCCCTGGGCCGCGTCGGCGACGCCGCCGACGGCGACTGCCTCATCGCCACCGCCCACAAGGCGGACGAGGTCCCCGGCGAGTACGGCGACCTGAAGGCGATCCTGCACTTCGTGCCCTGGGGCCCGGACGGCGCCTCCCTGGACCTGATGCGCCGCGACCGCTCGGCCGACCCGGGCATGAACGAACTGCTGATCGTCGCCGCCCTCCAGGCCGCCCCGAAGTTCGGCATCGCGCGCGTGTCGCTGAACTTCGCCATGTTCCGCTCGGCGCTGGCCCGCGGCGAGAAGATCGGCGCCGGCCCGGTGCTGCGCGCCTGGCGCGGACTGCTGGTGTTCCTCTCGCGCTGGTTCCAGATCGAATCGCTGTACAAGTTCAACGCCAAGTTCCAGCCGCGCTGGGAGCCCCGCTTCGTCGTCTACCGGGCCTCCGGCGACCTCCCCCGCATCGGCTTCGCCGCCATGCAGGCCGAGGGCTTCGTCAACCTCGCGCTCCCCCTGCCCCGCTTCCTGCGCCGCCGCTCCAGCGCGGCACGCGCGTGTACGCACGCGGTGGCGGAGAGAGACGTACGGGCGGCGTAGCCTCAGCGATGGAGTTCCAGGGGGACTCGGGCCCGGGCCGCACCACGGCCCGGCTCCTTCCTGGGCCTACGCTGAACGTATGAGCAAGCAGAGCGGACGCGGGCGCGTCGACGGCCTTCCGGAATGGGACCGCTGCGCGGTCATGGGAGTCGTCAACGTCACCCCCGACTCCTTCTCCGACGGCGGCCGCTGGTTCGACACGACGGCCGCCGTCAAACACGGCCTCCACCTCGTCGCCGAAGGCGCGGACCTGATCGATGTCGGTGGCGAGTCCACCCGCCCCGGCGCCACCCGCGTGGACGAGGCCGAGGAGCTGCGCCGGGTCGTCCCCGTCGTCCGCGGCCTCGCCTCCGAAGGCGTCGTCGTCTCCGTCGACACGATGCGCGCCTCCGTCGCCGCCCGGGCCCTCGCGGCCGGCGCCGCCCTCGTCAACGACGTCAGCGGCGGCCTCGCCGACCCGGCGATGATCCCGGCCGTGGCCGACGCGGGCGCCCCCTTCGTCGTCATGCACTGGCGCGGCTTCCTCGATGGCGGCAACGTCAAGGGCGTCTACGCCGACGTCGTCGCCGACGTCGTGGACGAACTCCACGCGCGCGTGGACGCCGTTCTGGCGGGCGGTGTCTCCCCGGACCGCATCGTCGTCGACCCGGGCCTCGGCTTCTCCAAGGAGGCCGACCACGACCTCTCCCTCCTGGCCCACCTCGACCGCCTGCACGCCCTCGGCCACCCGGTGCTCGTCGCCGCCTCCCGCAAGCGGTTCCTCGGCCGCGTCCTGGCCGGCCCAGGAGGCGCGCCGCCACCCGCGCGCGAGCGGGACGCCGCCACGGCCGCCGTCTCCGCCCTCGCGGCACAGGCCGGCGCCTGGGCGGTCCGCGTGCACGAGGTGCGCGCGACGGCGGACGCCGTGCGGGTCGCACGCGCCGTGGAAGAGGCACGCGAGGAAAGAGACACGCCGGACATCCGTCCCGGCCCGCACAACACACACGCCCCGCACGCCCCGCACGGCGCAGAAGGAGCCCGGTGACCGCCCCCCACACCGACGTCGAGCAGGTCGAGGCCGCCAACACCGCCTTCTACGAGGCACTGGAACAAGGCGACTTCGACGGCGTGTCCTCGCTCTGGCTCACCCCGGCCGACCTGGGCGTGGACGAGACGTACCACGACCCCGCGGACGTTGGCGTGATCTCCTGCGTGCACCCGGGCTGGCCCGTGCTCACCGGGCGCGGCGAGGTCCTCAGGTCGTACGCGCTGATCATGGCGAACACCGACTACATCCAGTTCTTCCTCACCGACGTGCACGTCTCCGTCACCGGCGACACCGCGCTCGTGACCTGCACCGAGAACATCCTCAGCGGCGGCCCCGCGCCGGAGGCCGGCGAGGAGCTCGGGCCGCTCGTCGGCCAGCTGGTGGTCGCCACGAACGTGTTCCGCCGCACGCCCGACGGCTGGAAACTGTGGTCGCACCACGCCTCCCCGGTGCTGGCCGAAAACGACGAGCCCGAGGAGTCCGAGGACCCCGACGACGAGGACACCCCCGCCTGAGCGGGAGGCGACCCGAAGCGACCCGAAGAAGGCCCACGGGAAGAAAGCCCACAGAGACCGCGAAGTGGTTGGAATCACGAACCGTGGGTAGGCGCGGCTACCAGCCCGTGAGCCGCCGGGGTTCCTGAGGGAAACACCCGGTGAAAATTCCTGGCTCCGACCCGGGCCACCGCGGCCGGAGCCAGGCTCTGTCAGTGCTCGCAGGTAGATTCGTTCGAGGCCGGGGTACCGTCCGCATCCGATACGCACCGGCCCGAAACCGACGATTGCAGGAGTGATTCGCGTGGATCGTGTCGCGCTGCGCGGCCTGAAGGCCCGCGGGTACCACGGCGTGTTCCCCAAGGAACGCGAGGAGGGCCAGACCTTCATCGTGGACGTCGTCCTGGGCCTGGACACCCGACCGGCCGCCGCCGACGACGACCTGGCGAAAACCGTGCACTACGGCGTCGTGGCGGAGGAGGTCGTGGCCGTCGTCCAGGGCGACCCCGTCGACCTCGTCGAGACGCTCGCCGAGCGCATCGCCCAGGCCTGCCTGAAGCACGAAGGGGTCCAGGAGGTCGAGGTCTGCGTGCACAAACCGGACGCACCGATCACGGTCCCCTTCGACGACGTGACCGTCACCATCACCCGGAGCCGAGTATGACCGCGTTCTTCACCGACGGGCAGAGCGACCCGACCGTCCAGCCGGTACCGGCCTCCGTCGTCGAGAAGGTCGACGCCGCCGACACCACCCTGCACAACCCCCAACGGGCCGTGATCTCCCTCGGCGCCAACCTCGGCAACCGCCTGGAGACCCTCCAGGGCGCCATCGACGCCCTGGAGGACACCCCGGGCGTCCGCATCAAGGCCGTCTCGCCGGTGTACGAGACCGAGCCGTGGGGCGTCGAGCCCGGCAGCCAGCCGTCGTACTTCAACGCGGTGGTCCTGCTGAAGACGACTCTCCCGCCGTCCTCGCTCCTGGAGCGGGCGCACGCCGTCGAGGAGGCCTTCCACCGGGTACGGGACGAGCGCTGGGGCGCGCGCACGCTCGACGTCGACATCGTCGCGTACGCCGATGTCGTCGACGACGACCCGCAGCTCACCCTCCCCCACCCCCGCGCCCATGAACGCGCCTTCGTCCTCGCCCCCTGGCACGACGTGGAGCCCGAGGCCCAACTCCCCGGCCGCGGCGCGGTCGCCGACCTCCTCGGCACCGTCACGCGCGAGGGCATCGCGACCCGCCAGGACCTGGAACTCCACCTGCCCGAGTAGTCGTTAAGGTCATGAAGGAAGGTCAGGAAGACCAACTGCCCGCGAGCCGTCCACGCCCGCGGGCTCGGGGGAGCTGAAGGGACACCGTGAGAGAGCTGCGCATCAGGGTGCTGGCCGGCGTGTTCGTCGTCGCCGCGATCCTGTCCTGGGCGGGCGCCCGCCTCTGGAACTCGATCGGGACCCTTCCCAGCGTCCCGCTGGCCGCCCCCATCGTCCTGGGCCTGATCGCCGTGGTCCTGCTGGCCACCGCGCTGTCGCTGCGCGGGCGGCTCAAGGCCCAGCGCGAGCGGCGCCCCGAGGCCAAGGGCGTCGATCCCCTGATGGCGGCCCGCGCGGTCGTCTTCGGCCAGGCCAGCGCCCTGGTGGCCGCCCTGGTCTCCGGCATGTACGGAGGCGCGGGCGTCTTCCTCCTGGAGTCCCTCGACATCCCCGCCCGCCGCGACCAGGCCATCTACGCCGGCTTCTCGGTCCTGGCCGGCATCGCTGTCATAGCGGCGGCCATCTTCCTGGAGCGCGTCTGCAAACTCCCCGAGGACGACGACCACGACAAGGGAGCGGCGTCGGCGGCGTGACGCCGTGCGCACGAGCGCGGGCGGGCGTCAGCGCGCCATGATCAGGCTCATCGCCTCGTTGCGCGTCGCCGCGTCCCGCAACTGCCCCCGGACCGCCGACGTGATGGTCTTGGCGCCGGGCTTGCGGATGCCCCGCATGGACATGCACATGTGCTCGCACTCGATGACCACGATCACACCGCGCGGCTCCAGGATCCCCATCAGGGAGTCGGCGATCTGCGTGGTGAGACGTTCCTGCACCTGCGGACGCCGCGCGTAGACGTCCACCAGCCGGGCCAGCTTGGACAGACCGGTGATCTTCCCGCTGACGGACGGGATGTAGCCGACGTGGGCGACGCCCCTGAACGGCACGAGATGGTGCTCACAGGTGCTGAACACCTCGATGTCCTTCACGAGCACCATCTCGTCGTGCCCCAGGTCGAACGTCGTCGTCAGCACGTCCTCCGGCTGCTGCCACAGCCCCGCGAATATCTCCCGGTACGCCCGCGCCACCCTCGCCGGTGTCTCCTTCAGCCCCTCGCGGTCCGGGTCCTCGCCGACCGCGATCAGGAGCTCGCGCACGGCGTTCTCGGCACGCTTCTCGTCGAACTCGCCGATGGAGCCCTCACCGTCCAGCGTCACGGGGTCGGTCATTCTGGTGCCTCGTTCCTGTGCGGGGGTCACGCGCCTCGGCTGCGGGCATCGAAAACCGGTCATACCGAAATGCCGCGCCCCCCAGGCTAGATCCTGGGGGGCGCGGCATCCATTCCGGGCCTGGTGGGGCTCCCGGGAGCCGGTTCAGCTCTCGGGGCGGTCCTCCGGGGTGGGCTCGGCCACCGGGGTGGACTCCACCGCGGTGGACTTGGCGGTGGAGATCGCCGGCGTCGCACCGTTGGCGCCGTTCGTCAGTGCGAGCTCCCTGGGGGAGAGCACCGGCGGACGGGTGGACGGCGTGCGCCGCGAGGAACCGGTCCAGGCGGGCCGGGCGGGGCGCTTGACGATGGCGGAGAAGACCTCGGCGATCTGCTCCTTGTTCAGCGTCTCCTTCTCGAGCAGCTGAAGCACCAGGTTGTCGAGGACGTCGCGGTTCTCGACCAGGATCTCCCAGGCCTCGTTGTGCGCGTTCTCGATGAGCTTCTTGACTTCCTCGTCCACCAGCGCGGCGACCTCTTCCGAGTAGTCGCGCTGGTGAGCCATCTCACGGCCGAGGAACGGCTCGGTGTTGTCGCCGCCGAACTTGATCGCGCCCAGCCGCTCGGTCATGCCGTACTGGGTGACCATCGCCCGCGCGGTCGCCGTGGCCTTCTCGATGTCGTTCGCGGCGCCCGTGGTCGGGTCGTGGAAGACCAGTTCCTCCGCCGCTCGGCCGCCCAGCATGTAGGCCAGCTGGTCGAGCATCTCGTTGCGGGTGGTGGAGTACTTGTCCTCGTCCGGGAGCACCATCGTGTAACCGAGCGCACGGCCGCGGGACAGGATGGTGATCTTGTGGACCGGGTCGGAGTTCGGGGAGGCCGCCGCGACCAGGGCGTGTCCGCCCTCGTGGTACGCGGTGATCTTCTTTTCCTTGTCCGACATGATCCGGGTCCGCTTCTGCGGGCCCGCGACCACACGGTCGATCGCCTCGTCCAGGCTGTGGTTGTCGATCAGCTTCTTGTCCGAACGGGCCGTCAGCAGCGCGGCCTCGTTCAGCACGTTGGCGAGATCGGCACCCGTGAAGCCGGGGGTGCGGCGGGCGACGGCCGAGAGGTCGACGTCGGGCGCGACCGGCTTGCCCTTCTGGTGGACCTTGAGGATCTCCAGACGGCCCTGCATGTCCGGGCGGTCGACCGCGATCTGGCGGTCGAAGCGGCCGGGGCGCAGGAGAGCCGGGTCGAGGATGTCGGGCCGGTTCGTGGCGGCGATGAGGATCACGCCACCCTTCACGTCGAAGCCGTCCATCTCGACGAGCAGCTGGTTCAGCGTCTGCTCACGCTCGTCGTGACCGCCGCCGAGGCCGGCGCCGCGATGGCGGCCGACCGCGTCGATCTCGTCGACGAAGACGATCGCCGGGGCGTTCGCCTTGGCCTGCTCGAAGAGGTCACGGACTCGGGAGGCACCGACACCGACGAACATCTCGACGAAGTCGGAACCCGAGATCGAGTAGAAGGGGACGCCCGCCTCGCCGGCGACGGCCCGCGCGAGCAGGGTCTTGCCGGTGCCGGGAGGCCCGTACAGGAGCACGCCCTTGGGGATCTTGGCGCCGACGGCCTGGAACTTCGCCGGTTCCTGGAGGAACTCCTTGATCTCGTGGAGTTCCTCGACGGCTTCGTCCGACCCGGCGACGTCGGCGAACGTCGTCTTCGGGGTGTCCTTGGTGATGAGCTTGGCCTTGGACTTCCCGAAGTTCATGACTCGGGAGCCGCCGCCCTGCATCTGGTTCATCAGGAACAGGAAGACGACCACGATGAGGACGAAGGGGAGCAGGGACAACAGGATCCCGACGAAGGCGTTCTGCTTCGTCGGAGAGACCGTGTAGCCGTCCGGGATCTGCTTGTCCTGGTACTTGGTCTGCAGCGTGTTGGCAATGGTCACGCCCTGGTCACCGATGTAGCTCGCCTGGATCTTCGAGCTGCCATCGATCTTGGTGCCGTTCTTGAGCGTGGCCTTGATGGTCTGCTCGTCACCGGTGGTGAGTTTGGCCGACTCGACCTTGTTGTCGTTGATCGCTGCAATGACCTGGCCTGTGTCCACCGTCTTGTAGCCGCCGGACGAGCCGACGACCTGCATCAACACGACCACGGCAAGGACGGCCAGCACGATCCACATGACCGGCCCACGGAAGTATCGCTTCACGTCCATCCATACGGAGCGGTGTCGCCCCGTCCCTCCTGCCATAGTGAGTTTGATAAGACAGTTCTTCTGACGGTACCCCAGCTTTGTCGCGCAAAGCCGCACGGTACAGCTGGCGCACCCGTCTGCATGCTCCAACGGCGGGAGGCCCGCCGGGGTTCCCGATCTTCGTACGAGGCTGGGCCCTTCGGGTTCAGCCGCCGTATACGTGGGGCGCGAGCGTACCCACGAACGGGAGATTCCGGTACTTCTCGGCGTAGTCGAGGCCGTAGCCGACGACGAACTCGTTGGGGATGTCGAAGCCGACCCACTCGACGTCGATCGCGACCTTGGCCGCCTCGGGCTTGCGCAGCAGCGTGCACACCTTGAGGGACGCCGGCTCGCGCGAGCCGAGGTTGGACAGCAGCCAGGACAGGGTCAGGCCGGAGTCGATGATGTCCTCGACGATCAGGACGTGCTTGCCCTTGATGTCGGTGTCGAGGTCCTTGAGGATCCGCACCACACCGGAGGACTGGGTGCCCGCGCCGTAGGACGACACGGCCATCCAGTCCATGGTGACGGGGGTGGACAGCGCTCGGGCGAGGTCGGCCATGACCATCACAGCGCCCTTGAGGACGCCGACGATGAGCAGATCCTTGCCCGCGTACTCCGCGTCGATCTTCGCGGCCAGCTCAACCAGCTTCGCGTCGATCTCTTCCTTGGTGATGAGCACCTCTTTGAGGTCGGTGCCCATGTCTTTCGCGTCCACCCGCATCACTTTCGGTTGTCCCACCGGCCACCGGGACCGCCCACGACCACGTGAGCGGTCCCGGCCGGAGAGCCCGGATTCAGCCTTGCCGAATCACCAGTCTGCCACCCTGGCGCTGGGCGACGACTTTGCCGGGGAGATTGATGACTCCCTGGCCGCGCCAGCCGGTGATCAGCCGGTCGACCTCCTCGATGTGCCGGGCGAAGAGGGAACCGGCCGGGGCGCCCGCCTCGATGGCGGCTCGGCGCAGGATCCGGCGGCGTACTGCGGGCGGCAGGGCGTAGAGCTTGGCGCACTCCAGGAGACCGGCCGCGTCCCGTACGGCGGACTCGGCCTGGCCGGCCCAGGCGTCGAGGGCGTCGGCGTCGTCGCGGGAGAGCTGGGCCGTGCGGGCGAGGGCTTCGACGACGCCCTTGCCGAGGGCCTTCTCCAGGGCGGGCAGGCCCTCGTGGCGCAGCCGGGAGCGGGTGTAGGCCGGGTCGGCGTTGTGGGGGTCGTCCCACACGGGCAGGGACTGGACCAGGCAGGCCTTGCGGGCGGTCTGCCGGTCGAGTTGGAGGAAGGGGCGGCGGTAGCGGCGGGCGGCTCCCGGCCCCCCGGAGACGGCCGCCATGCCGGACAGGGAGCGGATGCCGGAGCCGCGGGCGAGGCCGAGCAGGACGGTTTCGGCCTGGTCGTCGCGGGTGTGGCCGAGCAGGACCGCGGCGGCGCCGTGGCGTTCGGCCGCGGCGTCGAGGGCGCGGTAGCGCGCGTCGCGGGCGGCGGCTTCGGGTCCGCCTTCGCGGCCGACGGTCACGGCGGTGGACTCGACCGGGTCGAGGCCGAGGCCGCGCAGTCGCAGGACGACTTCCTCGGCGCGCAGGCCCGAGCCGGGCTGCAGGCCGTGGTCGACGGTGACGCCGCCGGCGCGCACGCCGAGCCGGGAGGATTCGAAGGCGAGGGCGGAGGCGAGCGCCATGGAGTCGGCGCCGCCGGAGCACGCCACGAGCACGAGCGGCGACGGCGGGCGCTCGGGCGAGCCCGCTTCGGGGGTGTGGTGGTCGTTGAGGATGTCGTGAAGTACGCGGCGGACCGCCAGGCGTATCGCCGCGACCGCAGGATGGGGACCCACTGTCCGGTTCCCTTCATGAAGTTTTCGAGGGTGAGGCCGAGGTTCGGTCACTCAGAGTGTGTAGATGGTGACAGAACCAGGCTGTTCCCCGAGCATTGCACGCCAACCCGGGGCTCACGGTCCCTCGGACGGGTGATTGAAGGGGCGTTCGACTGCCGACGGCCGGTTCAGGTTCACCACCTTTGCAGGGGGTTCACGACTCGGCCTTGCGGTGCACCCGCGCGACCCAGTCCGCCGGTTTGGCGATCTCGGCCTTGGTCGGAAGTGTGTTCGGGGAGGTCCATACGCGGTTGAAGCCGTCCATGCCGACCTCGCCGACGACGGAGCGTACAAAGCGTTCGCCGTCGCGGTACTGCTTGAGTTTGGCGTCCAGGCCGAGCAGTTTGCGCAGCGCGATGTCCAGTCGGGAGGCGCCCTTGGCGCGGCGCTGCTGGAACTTCTCGCGGATCTCGGCGACGGACGACACGACTTCCGGACCGACTCCGTCCATGACGAAGTCGGCGTGGCCCTCCAGGAGGGACATCACCGCGGTGAGGCGGGCGAGGATCTCGCGCTGCGTGGGCGTCTGCACGAGTTCCACCAGGGAGCGCCCGCCGTCGTCCTCCTCGCCCTCGGGGCGGCCGCCGGCGAGGGACTGGGCGGCTTCCCGGACGCGCTCCAGGAAGGTCATGGGGTCGACGTCGGTCTCGCCCAGGAACGACTGGATCTCGCCCTCCAGGTGGTCGCGCAGCCAGGGCACGGCGGAGAACTGGGTGCGGTGCGTCTCCTCGTGGAGGCACACCCACAGGCGGAAGTCGTGGGGGTGCACGTCGAGTTCGCGTTCCACGTGGACGATGTTCGGCGCGACGAGCAGCAGTCGGCCGCCGCCGTTGGCCCCTGCGGGAAGTTCGCGGGTCGCGGGGGCGAACGTCTCGTACTGGCCGAGGACGCGGGAGGACAGGAACGACAGCAGCATGCCGAGTTCGACGCCGGTGACCTTGCCGCCGACGGCGCCGAGGACCGCGCCGCCGGGGGTGTTGCCGCGCCGCTCCTGCATCTTGTCGAGGAGGGGTTTGAGGATCTCCCGGAAGCCCGCGACGTTGGCCCGCACCCAGCCCGGGCGGTCGACGACGAGGACCGGGGTGTCGTGGACGTCCCCGGTGCCCATACGGGTGAAGCCCCGGACGTGTTCCTCCGAGGCCTTGGCGTGTCGGCGCAGTTCGGCGACGACGGCACGGGCCTCTTCACGGCTCACCTCGGGGCCCGGCCGTACGAGCCGGGTCGCGGTCGCCACCGCGAGATTCCAGTCGACCATCCCCGAAGAAGCGGCACCACCGATGCTCGTCATGCGTCAACCGTACGTGAGCACCGCCGTCGGGGGCAGGCCGCCGGAGGCCGGTCAGGGAGATGTCAGGGTCGGGGCCGGCAGCGGCTCGGGGGTGCCTCGGGGATTGGCTCGGGGTGGTGGGCGGCGGCCGTCAGCGACAGCCGCAGCCCGCGAGCGCCGTGGCCGCCCGGTCCAGCGCCGCCTGGGCGGCCGCCGGGTCGGTCGTGTCGGCGGCCAGGAGGGCGAACGCGAGGAGGCGGCCGTCCTGGTCGACGACCGTGCCGGCGAGGGCGTTCACTCCGGTGAGCGTGCCGGTCTTGGCGCGGACGACGCCGGCCGCGCCGTCGGCGTAGCGGCTGGTGAGGGTGCCGGTGAAGCCGGCGACCGGGAGGCCGGTGAGGACGGGGCGCAGGTCGGGGCGGGCGGGGTCGCCGGCCTTGACCAGGAGGGCGGTCAGCAGGTTCGCCGTGAGCCGGTCCTCGCGGTTGAGGCCGCTGCCGTCCCTGAACCGGACGCCGGCCGTGGGCAGTCCGAGCTTCTTCAACTGGGCCTGGACGGCCTTGCCGGCGCCGTCGAAGTCGGCGCGGGCGCCTGTCGCGACGGCGGTCTGGCGGGCGAGGGCCTCGGCGATGTCGTTGTCGCTGTTGGTGAGCATCCGTTCGACCAGGGCGGACAACGGGGGCGAGGAGACCGTGGCGAGGCGCTGCGCGCGCGTGGTGGCCTTGGAGGGGCCGGGGGCCGTGGTCTTGATGCCGGCGGCCTTCAGGAACTGCCCGAACCTGCGGGTCGCGTCGGCCGCCGGGTCGCTCACCCGGGTCGTCGGGCCGCTGCTGGAGCCGTCGGTGCGGCCCTCGTCGGCGGACAGGGCCGTGACGGGGGCGAGGTTGGGGTTGACCCCGATGGGGTGAACTTCGGCCCCGGCGAACAGAGTCGTGTCGTAGGAGAGCGTCACCTGGGTGAGGCCGCGCTTCTTCAGGGCGGCGGCGGTGGAGCCGGCGAGGGTGCGCAGGCTCGCCCAGCCGTCGGCGTCCGCGCGGGCCGTGAGGGTGGGGTCGCCGCCGCCGACGAGGACGAGCTCCTTGGTGTCGGGCTCGAGCGCCGCGCGCGTGGTGAGGCGGTGTTCGGCGCCCATCGCGGAGAGCGCGGCGACCGCGGTGGCGATCTTCGTGGTGGACGCCGGGGTCAGCGCCTCGTCGGCCCCGGTGCCGTACAGCCGTTTGCCGGTGGCCACGTCGACGACCGCGGCGGTGCGCCGCGCGCCGAGGGCAGGATCGCCCAGGAGGGGCTTCAGGACGCCCGTGAGGCCCGTGCCGGTCGGGAGGACGGCCGGGGCGGACTTCACGGCGTTGACGGCGCCCCCGAGGCCCGCGAGGACGGACGGGGCACTCGGGGCGGGCCGCGGCGCTCCGGCGGCCGTGTCGGACGTAGACGTATCGGACGAATCGTCCGCGCGGCCGTGATCTGCGCCACCCGTCCGTTCCAGGGCGGCGGCCCGGTCCCGCTCCGCCGTACGCTGACCGGTGGAGTCCCAGGGGCCGACGGCGGTCACCACACCGGCGGCCAGTGCCAGCCCGGCGGTCGCCGCACCCGCGGTGTACTGCCAGGACCTGGCGCTCTGCCCGGCCATCGGCTTCGTGACGCGTGCGAGATGCGGCTTGGCCGCCTGTGTGAGCCGTGCGACCTGCGGCTTGGCGGCGGCGCTCACGCGCGCGAGACGAGGCCGTACGATCCCTGCGGCCTGTGCCAGACGCGGTCTTACGGCGTTCGCGGCCCGCACCACGTGCGGTCTCGCGGCCCGCCAAGGCCTCAGCTCTGGCACGAACACCAGCCCCTTTCGCGATCACCCAGCTGCGTGAGGGACACTTAACCACCAGAACTATGTGTTGATCATGGAGGAGCCACCGGTGGAGTTCGACGTCACGATCGAGATCCCGAAGGGTTCGCGGAACAAGTACGAGGTGGACCACGAGACCGGTCGGATCCGCCTGGACCGTCGACTCTTCACCTCGACCGCCTACCCGACCGACTACGGATTCGTCGAGAACACTCTCGGCGAGGACGGCGACCCGCTGGACGCACTCGTCATCCTGGACGAGCCGACGTTCCCGGGCTGTCTCATCAAGTGCCGCGCGATCGGCATGTTCCGGATGACGGACGAGGCCGGCGGCGACGACAAGCTGCTGTGCGTCCCGGCGACCGACCCGCGCGTGGAGCACCTGCGGGACATCCACCACGTGTCGGAGTTCGACCGCCTGGAGATCCAGCACTTCTTCGAGGTCTACAAGGACCTGGAGCCCGGCAAGTCCGTCGAGGGCGCCGACTGGGTGGGCCGTACCGACGCCGAGGCCGAGATCGAGCGGTCCTACAAGCGGTTCAAGGACGAGGGCGGCCACTGAGGCTCCGGCCGTGTAGAGGTGCTAAAGGGCCGCACGCGTACGCGTGCGGCCCTTTCGCGTGTCTGTGCGCATACTGAGGGCCTACGGAAGGCGTGTCGTTCAGGGAGCGTTGCTGAGTGTCGGAGGCGGAGGACCGCAAGCCGCAGTCGGACGAGGCGAGGAATGCCTTCGACCCCGAGATCACGTCGGAGTTCGCGCTCCCGGCGGGGCTGGCCGTACCGAAGGCCGGCGGTGAGCCGGAGACCACGTCGGAGTTCGCCGTCCCGGACGGCCTGGACGTGGGGCAGCAGGCCGCCGGGGAGGGCGAGGGGTCGGCGTTCAGCCTGCCGAGCACCTACAGCGCCCGTCAGGCCCCGGCCGCCTTCACGCCGGCCGGCGGCGTGCCGATGGTGAGTCTGACCAAGGATCTGCCCTGGCAGGACCGGATGCGCACGATGCTGCGGATGCCGGTGGCCGAGCGGCCCGCGCCGGAGCCGCGCCCGAAGGCGGAGGAGGGCGGTCCGGCCGTCCCGCGCGTGCTCGACCTGACCCTGCGCATCGGCGAGTTGCTGCTCGCGGGCGGAGAGGGCGCCGAGGACGTGGAGGCCGCGATGTTCGCGGTCTGCCGCTCCTACGGGCTCGACCGCTGCGAGCCGAACGTCACCTTCACGCTGCTGTCGATCTCGCACCAGCCGTCCCTGGTGGAGGACCCGGTGACGGCGTCCCGGACGGTACGCCGCCGGGGCACCGACTACACGCGCCTGGCGGCCGTTTTCCGGCTCGTGGACGACCTGAGCGACCCGGAGACCCACCTCTCGCTGGAGGAGGCCTACCGGCGGCTCGCGGAGATGCGCCGCAACCGGCACCCGTACCCGACCTGGGTGCTGACCTCGGCGAGCGGGCTGCTCGCGGGCGCGGCCTCGGTGCTGGTCGGCGGTGACCTGGTCGTGTTCGTGGCGGCGGCGCTCGGCGCGATGCTCGGCGACCGGCTGGCGTGGCTCTGCGCGGGACGCGGGCTGCCGGAGTTCTACCAGTTCCTGGTCGCCGCGATGCCGCCGGCCGGGATCGGCATCGCGCTGACGCTGGCGGACGTCGACGTGAAGGCGTCCGCGGTCATCACCGGTGGGCTGTTCGCGCTGCTGCCCGGACGGGCGCTGGTGGCGGGCGTCCAGGACGGTCTGACCGGCTTCTACATCACCGCGGCCGCGCGCCTGTTGGAGGTCATGTACTTCTTCGTGGGCATCGTCGCCGGGGTCCTGGTGATGCTCTACGTCGGTGTGCAGCTCGGGGCGCATCTCAACCCCGACGCCGCCCTGGGCGTCACGCAGCGGCCGCTGTGGCAGATCGGGGCGTCGATGCTGGTGTCGCTGACGTTCGCGGTGCTGCTCCAGCAGGAACGTTCCACCGTGCTGGCCGTGACGTTGAACGGCGGTGTCGCCTGGTCGGTGTACGGGGCGATGCACTACACCGGGGGGATCTCGCCGGTGGCCTCCACGGCCGTCGCGGCGGGGGTGGTGGGACTGTTCGGGCAGTTGCTCTCGCGGTACCGGTTCGCGTCCGCCCTGCCGTACACGACCGCCGCGATCGGGCCCCTGTTGCCAGGTTCGCCGACCTATTTCGGGCTGCTGGCGATCGCGCAGAACGAGGTGGACGCGGGGCTGGTGTCGCTCATCAAGGCCGCGGCGCTGGCCATGGCCATCGCCATCGGCGTGAACCTGGGGTCCGAGGTGTCGCGGCTGTTCCTGCGGATCGGCTCCGCCGAGAAGCGGCGGGCCGCCAAGCGGACGCGGGGATTCTGAACGCAGCCCCGCGCCCCCTTGGGGGTGCCTCTAGTAACCCTGGTTCTGGTTGTACGGGTACTGGCTGTTCTGCTGGGCGCCGTACGGCTGCTGCTGGGGCTGGGGCTGCTGCTGCCAGTCCTGGGGGTGGGGGTACGGCTGCTGTTGCGGGTACTGCTGCTGGCCGTAGTAGTCGTTCTGGTGGCCCTGCTGGTCGTAACCCTGGTTGTCGTAGCCCTGGTTCTGGTGGCCCTGGTTCTGGTGGCCCTGGTGCTGGTGGCCCTGGTGCTGGTCGTGGTGGCCGTACGGGGTGGGCTCTTCGATGCGGCGGAGCTGGGTCGTCGCGTCGTCCATGGCCGGGGGCTGCTGCTGGTGGGGGTGCTGGGGCTGCTGCGGCTGCGGAGGCGCGTTACGGGCTTCCTTGCGGGCCTTGAGGATCTCGATGATCACCGGGACGACGGAGAGGACGACGATCAGGACGAGGATCGCCTCGACGTTGGTCTTGATGAAGTCGATCTGGCCGAGGAAGTAGCCCGCGACCGTCACGCCCGTGCCCCAGAGGATGCCGCCGACCACGTTGTACGTGATGAACGTGCGGTACTTCATACGGCCGGCGCCCGCGACGATCGGCGCGAACGTGCGCACGATGGGGACGAAGCGGGCCAGGACGATGGCCTTGGGGCCGAACTTCTCCATGAACTCGTGGGCTTTCTCCAGGTTCTCCTGTTTGAAGAGCTTGGAGTTGGGGCGGTTGAAGAGCTTCGGGCCGAAGAACTTGCCGATCAGGTACCCGACCTGGTCGCCGAGGACGGCCGCGATCACGATCAGGGTGCACACCAGCCACAGCGGCTGGCTGATCCACTTGCCGTCGGCGACCAGCAGACCGGCCGTGAACAGGAGGGAGTCACCGGGCAGGAAGGCGAACAGGCCCGACTCGGCGAAGACGATGACCAGGATGCCCACCAGGCCGAACGTCGAGATCAGATAGTCCGGAGTAATCCACTCGGGGCCGAGGGCGAGGGTAGTCACGGGTTCCGGGCTCCTGAGGGGTGTGGGGGCGCTGCGGCGGCGGGACCGCCCAAAGCTATCAACGTGGCGCCACAGGACCAGGTTCCCAGGGCTGCCCCCAGGATGCACTGTGCCCCCGCTTGGTCAAACCTGTGAGCATGGGTATCGAGGATTACGGCGGCGGGCAGGGCCCCGAGCCGGACGTACTGGTCGTCACCACGAACGACGTGCCCGGGTTCCGGGTGCAGCAGGTCATCGGCGAGGTCTTCGGGCTGACGGTGCGCTCACGGCACCTGGGCAGCCAGATCGGCGCGGGCCTGAAGTCGATGATCGGCGGTGAGCTCAAGGGGTTGACCAAGACCCTCGTGGAGACCCGCAACCAGGCCATGGAACGGCTCGTCGAGCAGGCACGCGCGCGTGGAGCCAACGCCGTGCTGATGTTCCGCTTCGACGTGACCGAGGCGGCGGAGGTGGGCACCGAGGTGTGCGCCTACGGGACGGCGGTGGTCCTGGTCGAGGAGTAGACCGATGGAGGCCGCCGGCCCTTAGGCCGTCCGTCGGGACGCGTTCGCCGTGATCGCCTCCTTGAGGTGCTCGGCGAGGCCCGGGTGCATCGCGTCGTAGAACGCCTTGAAGCGCTCGTCGGAGACGTACATCTCCCCGAGGCTGCGGTGCATCTCGTACGGGCAGTCGTAGTACCACCTGCCGATGTGCCGGCGGTGTTCCTCGGCCAGGTCCATGGCCGCCTCGCCGGTGGGCGGCTCGTCGGCGGCCACCAGTCCGGCGTAACGCCCGCCCCAGTCGTCGACCTCCGCCTGGAGGCGCTTCCAGTCCTCCTTGGTGTAGCGGGCGACTCGGCGCTGCGACTCGGCGTAGGCCTCGGTGCCGCCCCAGCGCTGCTCGGCCTCCTCGGCGTACCGCTCCGGGTCCTTGTCGCCGAAGACCTCGAACTTCTCCTCGGGGGTGAGGTTGATGCCCATCTTGCGTGCCTCCATGGCATGTTCCACGGCCGCGGCCATCTGCCGCAGCCTCTCGATCCGGGCGGTCAGTAGTTCGTGCTGACGGCGCAGGTGCGCGCGCGGGTCGGCCGCCGGGTCGTCGAGCAGGGCCGCGACCTCTTCGAGCGGGAAGCCGAGCTCGCGGTAGAACAGGATCCGCTGCAGCCGGTCGAGGTCTGCGTCGTCGTAGCGCCGGTGGCCCGCGTGGCTGCGCCCGCCGGGGACGAGCAGGCCGATCTCGTCGTAGTGGTGCAGCGTGCGCACGGTGACCCCGGCGAAACCGGCGACCTGTCCTACGGAGTAGCTCGAGTGGCTCACTTCCGTCCGCTCCCTTCTCGGTACGCCCTCCACCGTGCGTCCTCACGCCGCGTGAGGTGCAAGCCCCGCCTCCGAACGACACCTTGAGACGCCTTCGAGGTGTTCGTACCGTTCCGCCCGCTTATCGTGAGCCCGTGGCTCAGGACAACGCGCGGCAGACGCCCCCCGCTCCGGCGACGCCGGCTCGCGCCCTGTTGCCGTTGATCCTGCCGTCTCTCGCCGTCGGCGTGCTGGCGAGCCTGCTGCTCCTGCTGGTGAGCTGGGTGGCCGGGCTGCTGCAGGACGTGCTGTGGCAGAACCTGCCGGACGCGTTGGGCGTGGGCCGGTACTCGGTGCTGTGGATGCTCGTCGTGCTCACCACGACCGGGATCCTGGTGGGGCTGGTGGTGTGGAAGGTGCCGGGGCATGCCGGGCCGGATCCGGCCACGATGGGGCTGGACGCGCGCGTGCTGCCGCCGGCGGTACTGCCCGGGCTGCTGCTGGCGACCGCCCTGATGCTGGCGGGCGGGCCGAGCCTGGGCCCGGAGAACCCGATCATCGCCGTGAACGTGGGGCTCGCCTTATGGCTGGGACGGCGGTTCCTGCCGCGGGCACCGGGCGCGCTGTGGGTGGTACTCGCGGAGGCGGGCACGATCGGCGCGTTGTTCGGGACGCCGGTGGCGGCGGCCCTGCTGATCTCCGAGGCACTGGCGGGGCGGCAGACCGAGGGGCCGCTGTGGGACAACGTCTTCGCGCCGCTGGTCGCCGCCGCGGCCGGCTCGATGACGACCACTCTGGTGGACGAACCGACCTTCGACCTGCACCTGCCCCCGTTCGGACACCCCGGGTGGGACGACCTGCTGGCGTCGCTCGTGATCGCTTCGGTGGCCGCGGTGCTCGGCATGTGCGCCGTGTACGCGTTCCCGTACGTCCACGGCGCGTTCGGGCGGCTGCGGCACCCGATGCTGGCGCTGCCCGCCGGCGGGGTCGTGCTGGGGCTGCTGGCGGCCGTGGGCGGCCATCTGACGCTCTTCAAGGGGCTGGACGAGGTCGGGGAGCTGGCGGCCGATCCCGACGGCTGGTCGGCCGGGCAGTTCGCCACCATGACGGTGGTGAAGCTGGCCGCGCTGCTCGTCGCCGCCTCCTGCGGATTCCGGGGCGGGCGGATCTTCCCGGCCGTGTTCGTGGGTTCCGCCCTCGGTCTCACCGCCCACGCCCTGGTGCCGGGCGTCCATCCGGCGGTGGGCGTGGCGACCGGGGTGCTGGGCGTCCTTCTGGCCATCACCCGGCAGGGCTGGCTGAGCCTGTTCGTCGCCGCCGCGCTGGTCGCCTCGCCCTCGATCATCGCCCTGCTGTGCATCGCCTCGCTGCCGGCCTGGCTGCTGGTGACGGGGCGGCCGCAGATGCAGTTGCACGACGACGGAACGGCGGTGCGGTGAGCGCGTGAACCGATCAGGCCCCTCGATCCGATGAAGCGGTAGAACGCCGCCCGGCGGTCGTCGCTCCGCAGTTGGGAGAAGAAGCCATGCCCCTCCACAAAGGTCCCCAGAAGCCCGACGAGCGTCCCCTCTCCGTGAACCCCTTCTACGGCGAGGCAGATCCGCTCGGCGGTATGACCGAGGCGCCGCCCAAACACCGGCTGCCGGACACCCCGATGCCGCCGTCGACGGCGTACCAGCTGGTGCACGACGAACTGATGCTGGACGGCAACGCGCGGCTCAACCTGGCCACCTTCGTCACCACGTGGATGGAGCCGCAGGCCGGGGTGCTGATGGCGGAGTGCCGGGACAAGAACATGATCGACAAGGACGAGTATCCGCGCACCGCCGAGCTGGAGCGGCGCTGTGTGGCGATGCTCGCCGACCTGTGGAACGCGCCCGACCCGTCGGCGACCGTCGGGTGTTCGACGACCGGGTCGAGCGAGGCGTGCATGCTCGCCGGGATGGCGATGAAGCGGCGCTGGGCTCAGCGCAACGCCGACCGCTATCCCGCGCGGGATGTCCGTCCCAACCTCGTGATGGGGGTCAACGTCCAGGTCTGCTGGGACAAGTTCTGCACCTTCTGGGAGGTGGAGGCCCGTCAGGTACCCATGGAGGGGGACCGGTTCCACCTCGACCCGCAGGCCGCGGCCGAGCTGTGCGACGAGAACACCATCGGGGTCGTCGGCATCCTCGGCTCCACCTTCGACGGCTCCTACGAACCGATCGCCGAGCTGTGCGCCGCCCTGGACGCCTTCCAGGAGCGGACCGGCCTCGACATTCCGGTGCATGTGGACGGCGCGTCCGGCGCGATGATCGCCCCCTTCCTCGACGAGGACCTGGTGTGGGACTTCCGCCTCCCGCGCGTGGCGTCCATCAACACCTCGGGGCACAAGTACGGGCTGGTGTATCCGGGGGTCGGCTGGGCGCTGTGGCGCGACAAGGAGGCCCTGCCGGAGGAGCTCGTGTTCCGCGTGAACTACCTGGGCGGCGACATGCCGACCTTCGCGCTCAACTTCTCCCGGCCGGGGGCGCAGGTCGTCGCGCAGTACTACACGCTGCTGCGGCTGGGCCGCGAGGGCTACCGGGCGGTGCAGGGGTCCGCGCGGGCCGTGGCCCGGGGCATCGCCGACCGGGTGGAGGCGCTCGGCGACTTCCGGCTCCTCACCCGGGGCGACGAGCTGCCGGTGTTCGCCTTCACGACGGCGCCGGACGTGAAGGCGTACGACGTGTTCGACGTCTCCCGGCGACTGCGTGAGAGCGGCTGGCTGGTGCCCGCGTACACCTTCCCGCCGAACCGGGAAGACCTGTCGGTCCTGCGGGTCGTCTGCAGAAACGGCTTCTCGGAGGATCTCGCCGAGCTGTTCGTGGAGGACCTGACCCGCCTGCTGCCGGAACTCCGGCGCCAGTCGGGACCGTCGACACGGGACAAGGGGGCGGCTACCGGGTTCCATCACTAGGGGGTGCTCAGGAAGGCGCCCGGTCCGTCCATGGGCTTGGGCCGCATCCTCTGCCGCCGGCCGACCTCCTCCAGGGCGCGGACGACGCTGGAGAGGGCGGCCGTGAGGTCGAGGCCGTCCGGTGCCTGTTTGTCGCCGTATCGCTCGTTGAAAATTGAATAGTGGTAGTCCTTAGCGGGAATCCCCCGGATGCCGCTCCCCCGTCCCGTACGGGTTTTCCTGGCCCTCTGCCAGTACGCCGACGAACGGGGCGCCCTCCCCCGCGAAGGTGTAGGCGCCGCCCTCGATTCGGGCGATCAGGCCCTGGGTCCACTCGGCGTCCGCGTCCGCCGTGTGGGTCCAGAGGTTCATGATCTCGCCGATGTGGCCCAGTTGCTCCGGGCCGCCCTCGGGGACGTACTCCCCGGTGACGGTGGAGCGCCACTCCTCGATGCGGCGGACGCGCTCCTTCAGGAGCGACACGGCCTCCGCGCGCGGGAGGTCGACCACGGCGCCGATGGCCGCCGTCTTCATGTCCATCCTCTGGTCGTACGAGGTCAGCGCCTCGCGCACCAGCCTGAGGTACTCCTCGGTGCCGGCCTCGGTGATCTCGTACTCGGTGCGCGGCGGGCCGCCCGCGGTGGACGGGGCGGTCTCGTGCTCGCGCAGCAGTCCCTGCTTCGCCATCTGCTTCAGGGCGTGGTAGATCGAACCCGGCTTGGCGTTGGACCACTCGTGGGCGCCCCAGTACTCCAGGTCGCCGCGCACCTGGTAGCCGTGGGCCCGCCCGTGCTGACGCACCGCGCCCAGCACGAGAAGACGGATCGCTGACATGCGCCCAGGTTAGGGCGTGGCGGACAGGTACCCGGCAGGTACCTGCCCGCCGGGTTCCTGCGGCACCTGCCCGCCCGACCGGTGCTCAGAACAGTGCTCAGAAAGGGAAGCCGCTGCGGCCGTGCTGGACCGAGATCCACTTGGTGGTGGTGAAGGCCTCCAGGGTCGTCTCGCCGTTGAGGCGGCCGACGCCGGAGTTCTTCTCGCCGCCGAAGGGGACGATCGGCTCGTCGTGGACGGTGGCGTCGTTGACGTGGAACATGCCGGTGTCGATCTGCTTGGCGAAGGCGACGCCCCGCTCGACGTCGGCGGTGTGGACCGCGCCGCTCAGGCCGTACGGCGTGTCGTTGACCAGGCGGACGGCCTCCTCCTCGCCGTCGAAGGTGTTGAGGAAGACGACCGGGCCGAAGACCTCCTGCTGGAGCAGCGCGGAGCCGGCGGGAAGGTCGGCGAGCACGGAGGGCGCGACGACGTTGTCGGTCGTCGTACCGTGCACCAGCGCGTTCGCGCCCTCGGCAATCGCCTGCCGGACGATGTTCGAGACCGCCTCCGCCTGCGAGGAGTTGATCAGCGGGCCGATAACGGTCTGGGGGTCGCGCGGGTCGCCGGCCTTGAGGGTCTTCACCTTGGCGACGAACTTCTCGGTGAACTCGTCGGCCACCGCACGGTCGACCAGGACACGGTTGGCGGCCATGCAGACCTGGCCCTGGTGGACGAAGCGACTGAAGACGGCGGCGTCGACCGCGTAGTCGAGGTCGGCGTCGTCGAGGACGACGAAGGCGCTGTTGCCGCCGAGTTCGATGATGGACCGCTTGAAGTGCGAGGCGGCGACGGTGGCGACGTGCCGGCCGACCTTGTCGGAGCCGGTGAAGGAGATGACCCGCGGGATCGGGTGCTCCAGGAAGGCGTCGCCGATCTCGGCGATGTCGGTCACGACGACGTTCAGCAGGCCCGGGGGCAGACCGGCGTCCTCGAAGAGCTTGGCGATGACGGTGCCGCCGGAGATCGGGGTGTTCTGGTGCGGCTTGAGCACCACGCCGTTGCCCAGGGCCAGCGCGGGGGCGACGGACTTCAGCGACAGCAGGAAGGGCACGTTGAAGGGGCTGATCACGCCGACCACGCCGACCGGCTCGCGGTGGACGCGGTTCTCCTTGCCGTCGATCGGCGAGGGGAGGATGCGGCCCTCGGCGCTGAGCGCGAGGTGGATCGACTCGCGCAGGAACTCCTTGGCGAGGTGGAGTTCGAAGGCGGCCTTGCCGAACGTGCCGCCAGCCTCGTCGACCAGGACCTCGCTGATCTCCGCCTCGCGCTCCTCGACCAGCCGCAGCACCTTCTCGAAGACCGCGCGGCGGGCGTAGGCGTTGGTCGCGGCCCACTGCTTCTGGGCGCGGGCGGCGGCGCGGTAGGCCTCGTCGATCTCCTCGACGGTGGCCGTGGTGATCGAGGCGAGCTTCTCACCGTCGTAGGGGTTGATGGTGATGATGTCCCAGGACCCCTTGCCCAGACGCCACTTGCCATCGATGTACTGCTGGGCCAGGTCGGTGAAATAGGACGACATGTGAACCCTCAATCCCCTGCTGCGATCGGCTCCGACCGCTCGGCAACACGATCTGATCACACGTCATCGTACGTGTGTTTCAGGGGAGTTGGGAGAGACGCCGGTTAGGACAGTTGGATCAGTCCGCGCAGCAGGTCCCGGCTCTCGTCCGGTCCGGGGCTGTCCTGCTGGAGCTCCTTCAGCGCCTGTTCGTACTGGCCGACGTCCTCGCGCTTGTCCAGGTAGAGGGCGCTGGTGAGCTGCTCCAGATAGACGACGTCCTGGAGGTCGGACTCCGGGAAGCTGAGGATCGTGAAGGCGCCGGACTCGCCGGAGTGCCCGCCGAAGCTGAACGGCATCACCTGCAGCCGCACGTTCGGGCGCTGGGAGACGTCGATCAGGTGCTGGAGCTGCCCGCGCATCACCTCGCGGTCGCCGTACGGGCGGCGCAGGGCGGCCTCGTCGAGGACGATGTGGAAGTCGGGGGCGTTCTCCGCGACGAGGTACTTCTGCCGCTCGAGGCGCAGCGCGACGCGCCGGTCGATGTCGGCGGCGTTCGCGCCCTTCATGCCGCGGCTGACGACCGCGTGGGCGTAGGCCTCGGTCTGCAGCAGGCCGTGCACGAACTGCACCTCGTACGCCCGGATCAGCGCGGCCGCGCCCTCCAAACCGACGTAGGTGGGGAACCAGTTGGGCAGGACGTCCGAGTAACTGTGCCACCAGCCCGCGACGTTGGCCTCGCGGGCGAGTCCGACGAGCGCCTGGCGCTCCGCGTCGTCCGAGATGCCGTACAGCGTCAGCAGGTCCTCCACGTCCCGGGTCTTGAAGCTCACCCGGCCCAGTTCCATCCGGCTGATCTTCGACTCCGACGCCCTGATCGAGTATCCGGCCGCCTCGCGCGTGATGCCCCGTGCCTCACGCAGCCGCCGTAGTTGCGAACCGAGCAGCATCCGCCGCACCACCGATCCGGGCTCTCCCGCGCTCACGTTCGCCAGCCTCCCCAGCCGTCTTAAGGGCCGCAGTCTGCCACTAAAACACTTCGAGCAGTACTCGTCCGATTACAGAGATGGAAAGAAGCCAAAGGATACGCACAGCGTGATGCGAGGGAAGGGTGTGGGGAAAGCGAGGGAAGTGCCCTCGGCGAGTGGGAACTTGGCGGAAAAAATGGCCAAGAAGCGGTACGGGCGGGTCCATTTCGGTCACGTGCACGTGCATCTGCCCTTGCATCCGCAGTGCGCATCAGAAAACATGGTCCCGCGCCACCGCTGCATCGCAACGACCGCGAATCCCGGGAGTGCCTCGCATGGGGACGAATGGATCGACCATGCTCGAGCCGTTACGGCAGGGCCTTCCGCCGCTTGATCCCGCGGCCGTGTCCGACGCCGCCTCGTGTGCTCTGCCCGCCCGCTTCGAAGCGGTGCGCGAAGCCCGGCAGTTCACCAAGCGGACCCTCGACCAGTGGGACGACGTGGCCGACTGTTTCGACGACGTCTGTCTGGTCGTCTCGGAGCTGGTGACCAACGCGCTGAGACACGGACTGTCCTCGGACGACAGCACAAGGAATCAGCATCCGCCCGTGCGGCTGCACCTGATGCGGTGGACCGGGCGGCTCGTGTGCGCGGTGCGCGACCCCAGCCGTGACAGTCCGCTGCCCCGTGAGAGCGAGGACTTCTCGGCGGAGTCGGGCCGCGGACTGTTCCTCGTGGACTCGTTCGCCGACAGCTGGGGCTGGCACCCGCTCTCCAGCAGCCTGGGCGGCAAGGTCGTCTGGGCGCTGTTCCGGCTGCCCGCTCCGCACGGGCCGCATGGGCCGCGCAGTCCACGCAGTCCGCGCACTTCCGGCGAATGACGAACCGCGGCGCATCTGGGCACCGCGGTTCTACGCGCGTTGTGAGCCACCGCACCGTGACGGCGTCGGCGGATGCCGGGTCGAGGGGCGTCAGCTCGCGATCAGGTGGTCGAACTCGCCGTCCTTGATGCCGAGCAGCATCGCCTCGATCTCGGCCCGGGTGTAGACGAGTGCGGGGCCGTCCGGGAAGCGCGAGTTGCGTACGGCCACGTCGCCGCCCGGCAGTCGCGCGAACTCCACGCAGGAACCCTGCGAGTTGCTGTGCCGGCTCTTCTGCCAGGCAACCCCGTACAACTGTGTGGCCGTCATGCCGTTGTACACGTCGTGCCCCCCGTCAACGTCGTCAACGTCGTGGTCCACAGGTCGCTCCCTGGTGGTGCGCTGGCTCGTGTGGCCCGTGTGGCCATTGGTGCCGTGGTCAACTGTCTCAACTGCCCGGATCATAACCCCGTTCACGTGCAGTTGCATGAGCAGATGCACGTGCACGTGGGGTGCTGGTGCGGTTACAGCTTTGACGCCCGCTTTACCCAACTCGTTCGGTTCGGTGACGGTCGTGGACTCCAGGTGAAGGTCGTCCGGTTCGAACCACTCGTGCTCTAGCAGCAGACGCACGCTGCGGCCGTCCTGTTCCCTCGGGACCGGACCGGATCGGTGCCACGACGCCCCACCGCGGCAAGCCCGAGCCCCCGCGTAGACGGTGGCGTCGGCCGCGGGGGCGAGGTGGGTGGCACGGGGTGAGGTGGGGCGGGGGTGGCGTGGGTGAGGTGGGGCGGCCAGAAGGCGTGGACGGCAGGGGTGACTCTGCTCGTCCGGATGCGGCAGGTGCCGTACGGAGGTGGCGGGGCCGGGCCTACGGACGGGGGCTGCTCAGGGTGGGGTGCGGGTGGACGGGGTGGGCGCCTACCGGACACGTCCAACCGGGTGCCGAGTGGGGGGAGTTGGTCGGGGTCGCACCGTGGTGCAGCGGCCCCCGCCCAGGAGCGACCAGGAACGACCAGGAACGACCGGGAACGGCCAAGAGCAGGCCGCCCAGGGGTCAGTGGGTGGGGCCGTAGGGCAGGAGGGCCATTTCCCGGGCGTTTTTGATCGCCCGGGAGATCTGGCGTTGCTGCTGGGCGGAGATGCGGGTGACGCGGCGGCTGCGGATCTTGCCTCGGTCCGAGATGAACTTTCTCAGGAGGTCGGTGTCCTTGTAGTCGATGTAGGTGATGCGTGCCTGGTCGAGGGGGTTGGGGCGGGGCTTGGCGGGCTTGCGCTCGGGCTTGCGGGGCATGGGGTCAGACCTCCAGGAGGGTGTCGAAGGCGGGCGGCAGCCGCTTCCAGGCGGCGCGGCCGGCGGCGTACTCGGCGTCCGTGAGCAGGCAGGACTCCAGGAGTTGTTCGAGTCCGTCGCGGTCGAGGCCGGGGGACGTGAAGACCAGGTGCTGGCAGCAGTCGCCGTGCTCGGGGTGCCAGTCCAGCGCGGCGGCGGCGCGGCGGACCGGCGGGACCATGTCCCAGGCCGCGTCCGGGAGGGACGCCAGCCAGGGGCCCACCGACTCCACGCACAGGGCGCCGCCCGCCGCGTCCCAGTGGAGCAGCACGTCGGGCTTGTCGGCGAGCCAGAACCGGCCCCGGCTGCGGGCGGCGGCGCAGGTCAGGTCCTCCAGCGCGTCGTACAGCCGCTCCGGGTGGAAGGGGCGGCAGCGGTGCCAGACCAGCGTGGCCACGCCGTGCGCGTCGGCGTCGGCGGGGAGCAGCGCGCAGGCCGGGTGCTGGGCCGCGGCGGCCGATTCGACGTCGAAGCCGGCCAGCACCGCCCGCGCCAGCGGAGACCGTGCATCCGCACGGGCGTCGGGGGCGATACGGACCTGGCGGGCTGTCGGATGCAGTTGCGCCAGCAGCTCGCGGTCCTCCTCGTCGGCGTCCTCGGAGTCGACGACCGCCAGGACGGGGGCGTACTCCAGTTGCCGCGCGAAGGTGTCGGCGACCGTGCGCTGGTCGGAGGAGGCCGCCGCGAGTCCGACGTCGGCGAGGTCGTCGCCGTTGCCGAGACAGGGCAGCAGCAGTGCCGGGTCGACGGCGGTGACGACGCCGGTGACCGTGAGCCCGCCGGCCACGACCACCTCGGCCATGGCCTTGGGCTCGACGGAGTCCCACAGTTCGACGACCGCGAGGCGCGTGGTGCCGTCGTCGGCGAGGCGGCGCAGTTCGGGTACGAGGTCCTCGCGCAGCGCGCAGCAGGCGCAGTCGTTGGCCAGGGGCGCCTCGCCGGCGGACAGGATGCCGGTGGCGTCGCTGATCGTGCGGACGACCGTGCCGGCCGCGGCCGTCCCGAGGTCGTGGTGGAGGACGACGCTGCCGGGGACGTCGGCGAGCAGGCGCGCGACCGTCGCCCGGCGGGCGTCGGCGTGCAGCCCGCCGACGATCACGACCGACATGCTCACGCCCCGCCCCCCTTCCCGTAGCGGCGCTCGAAGCGCTCGACCCGGCCGGCCGTGTCCAGGACGCGGGCGGTGCCGGTGTAGAAGGGGTGGCTGACGTCGGAGATCTCGACGTCGACGACGGGGTAGGTGTTCCCGTCCTCCCACTCGATGGTCTTCTCGCCCGCCGTGGCGGACAGCGTCGAGCGGGTGAGGAAGGTGTAGTTCGCGGCGCGGTCGCGGAAGACGACGGGACCGTAGGCCGGGTGGATTCCCTTACGCATGGCGGTGGTTCAGCGCTCTTCTCGGAAGTCGACGTGACGGCGGACGACGGGGTCGTACTTGCGCAGGGTCATGCGGTCCGGGTCGTTGCGGCGGTTCTTGCGGGTCACGTAGGTGACGCCCGTGCCCGCCGTGGACCGGAGTTTGATGACCGGGCGGAGTTCGTTGCGTGCCATGCTGCTATCTTACTGAAAATGAATTCCATTTGCATCATCGATCCTGGCATCGCCCGAGGAGAGGTACGTCACTCGTGTCCGCGCACTGCATGCTGACCGGCGCCCAGCCGGGCTTCGGCAACCGCATCTCCCACTCCCACCGGCGCACGTCGCGCCGCTTCGACCCCAACATCCAGTCCAAGCGGTACTGGTTGCCGAGCGAGGGCCGGTACGTACGGCTGCGGCTGAGCACGAAGGGGATCAAGACCGTCGACACGATCGGCGTCGAGGCGGCTGTGACGCGCATCCGCGCGCGGGGGGTGCGGGTCTGATGGCGAAGAAGAGCAAGATCGCGAAGAACGACCGGCGGCAGGAGATCGTCGCGCGGTACGCGGCGCGCCGGGCCGAGCTGAAGGAGATCGTCCGGCGGCCGTCGTCGACGGACGTGGAACGGGAGGCGGCGCAGCGGGAGTTGAGCGCCCAGCCACGGGACGCGAGCGCGACGCGCGTACGCAACCGGGACCAGACGGACGGGCGCCCGCGCGGGTACTTCCGGACGTTCGGGCTGTCCCGCGTGAGTCTGCGGCAGCAGGCGCACGCGGGGTATCTGCCGGGGGTGCGGAAGTCGTCCTGGTAGGTCGCGGGTGGTCGCGGGTGCCTGTGCCTCGTAGGCGGTCTCACAGGAGATCTCACAGGAGGTCTCACAGGCGACCCCCAGGATTCTGCTCAGGATTCCGGGGAGGCTTGCTGGTAGCTTGCTGCGGACCCTCGGTCCTTCGGTCCTCACGGTCGACGAAACGGTCCTTCCGGTCGACGGCCGGGCAGGCCGGGCCGGCCGGCTACAGCTTGGGAGCTTGCAGTGACTTCGGCGATCTTCTCGCGGGGCACGTCCCGTCGGCCGGCGCGGGGCGCGGCCGTCGCCGCCGCGCTGGCGGGCGCGCTCGCGCTCGCGCTGACCGGGTGCAGTGACGGCGGCTCCGGCGACGGCTCCTCTGCGACACCTACGACGGGGGCGAGCGCGGACGCCGGTGGCGCTGCGGGCGCCGGGGGCACGAGTGGTGCGACGGCGTCCGCCTCCGCGCCCGCCTCCTCTTCCGTCTCCGCTTCGGATGAGCTGGAGGGCAGTTGGCTGGCCACGACGGACGGCAAGGCCGTCGCCCTGATCATCACCGGGAAGCAGGCCGCCCTCTTCGTGACCGGCGGCTCCGTGTGCAGCGGGACCGCCGGCGAGGAGGCGGGCATGCGGATGATCCACCTCAAGTGCACCACCGGGAAGGACGACCGGACGACCGGCATGGTCGACACCGTCGACACGAACTCCCTCGAGGTGACCTGGTCGGGCGCGGCCGGGAAAGAGACGTTCACCAAGGCGGAGGGCGGCCAGTGGCCGTCGGGACTGCCGACGGCGGGGCTCGGGTAGCGAACACAGGCCTGCGGGCCTGGGCGGCGAGCGCGGGTCTCGGCGGGTCGCGCGCGGGGTTCGGGTGCGAAGGTGAGTGCCTGGTAGCGGAGCGGTTACGAGGGTGGGGGCGCGCGAGGGTGTGTCGCGCGCGTGCGTGATGATCCTTCGAGCACCGTCACGAGACCCGAGGGACCACTCATGCGCGCCGTTCCCATCACCGTCACCGCGCTCGCCGCGGCCCTGCTCCTCACCGCCTGCGGAGGCGGGGACGACAGCGGCTCCGCCGGCGACGGCAAGAGCAAGGCCACCGACTCCGCCAGCTCTGCCGGCGCCGCCGGTTCCGCCTGCGCCGCCGCCGACCTCGGCCGGGAGGTCGGCCCCGTCGACGCCGCGCCCGCCGCCGGGGACACCGGCAACGTCACCGTCACGTTCCTCAACAAGGGTGCGGAGTGCACCCTGAACGGCTTCCCCACGCTCGACCTCCAGGCGGGCGGCACCTCCGCGACCGTGCCGAAGGACGCCGCCGCCGAGGCACAGCCGCTGACCCTCCCGGCGCAGGGCACCGCCTCCTTCACGATCACCTACGTGCGCGGCGAGGACGGCGGCGACAAGAGCCTCGCCGTCAAGACCGTGAAGTACGGCCTGCCGGACGCGTCGGCCACGGAGAGCTTCCCGTGGTCGTACGGCGATGTCGCCCTGAAGAGCGCGGACGTGCCGGACGCGACCGTCAGCGCCTTCCAGCAGGCGGGCGACTGACCTGCCCAAGGGTTACACCAAGGGTGTCAGGGCAGCCGGGGCCGGGAATGTACCCGGGCCCGGTCCGCCGCCTCCGCGCCCTCGGTCCAGCCCGCCTCGTCGGTGACGCCGCGCAGGCGGGTGGAGACCGTCTCGGGGAACATCCTGTCCGTCGCCGCGGTGACCGCGACCTCGCGGGAGGCGAGGACCGGCAGCAGGTCGTCGGTCACCCGGGTCTCGGCGGCGGCCGTGATCTCGCCGAGCCGGCCGCCGATGCGGTGGGCGTAGGCGGCGAGGAAGGACTGCCGGAAGGTCTTGGTCCGCTTACGGCCGCCCGCCCGCTGGGCCGCCTCCGCCTTGGCCATCGCGGACTGCGCCTGCACCAGCAGCGAGGTGTAGAGCAGTTCCACCACCTCCAGGTCGGCCTCGAAGCCGACGACCGTGGAGAAGGCGAAGGGTTCGTTCCACACCGCCTTGCAGTGGTTGGCGTCGGCGACCGCGTCCAGCAGCACCGCCTTCGCCTGCTCGTACGGCGGCTCGACGCCTATCCGGCAGGCGCCGGGCGCGTCCGGGTCGGGTGCCTGGGCGTCGAGCAGCGCCTCGTCGACGCTGTGCCGGGCCATCAGCTCCTGCGCCTTCGCCGTGAGCGCCTCCGCCTCCTCCGGGAAGCCCGTCGCCTCCGCCTTGGCGAGCAGCGCGCGGATACGGGTGAGCATGCGGGAGTGGTCGCCGGGGCGGGACGTGCGGTGCGGCGCCTGTTCCTGGAGAGGTTCGAGCGTGGGCAGGCGCAGCAGCAGGCGGTAGAGCTCCAGGACCGCGGTGGCGTGCGAGAAACGGTCGCCGGGCGGTGGGGTGTCGGCGGGCAGTTCCGCGAGCTGGGCCGCCCAGCGCCGGCCGCGCGGACGGTCGTCACGCGCGTGTGCCCGTATCGACTCCGCCACCAGGCCGACGTGGACGCCGTCCAGCTCGCGCCGCACGATCCGCACCGCGTCCGCGGGCTGCCAGCCGCGCCGCCAGAGCGCCGCCACGAACTCCGCGCCGCGCCGGGCGAGTTCGGCGTCGGCCGCCGGGTCGGCGGCGAGGAGCGAGGCGCCCCGGTCGAGGGTGGCGTCGGCGGTGTCGTAAAGGGCGGCCTGGAAGGCGCGTTCGACGGTGCCGGGCGGGTGGCCGCCGTTGTTGCCGCCGTCGTCGTTGTCGCCGGTGCTTTCGCCGGTGCGGTCGCTGGTGCTGCTCACCGGTCGATCGTGTCACGGCGGTCAGGGTGACAACCTTGGGTTGACACCCCTCCACTGTCAACCTAGGGTTGACACATGACGACTCCACGACCCGGCACCACCGCATCCGTCCGTCTGGACGACCTCATCGACGCCATCAAGAAGGTCCACAACGAGCCGCTCGACCAGCTCCAGGACGCCGTCATCGCCGCCGACCACCTGGGCGACGTGGCGGACCACCTCATCGGTCACTTCGTCGACCAGGCCCGCCGCTCGGGAGCCTCCTGGACCGACATCGGCCGCAGCATGGGCGTCACCCGGCAGGCCGCGCAGAAGCGGTTCGTGCCGAAGGAGTCCGCGGACCTCGACGCCAACCAGAACTTCGGCCGCTACACCCCCCGCGCGCGGAACGTCGTCATGGCCGCCCACAACGCGTCCAAGGCCGCCGGCAACGCCGAGGGACTGCCCGCGCACCTGGTCCTCGGTCTGCTCGCCGAGCCGGAGGGCCTCGCGGCGAAGGCCGTCACCGAGCAGGGCGTCAGCCTGGACGCGGTCCGCGAGGCGGCGACCGCCGTGCTCCCGCCGGCCGTCGAGGACGCGCCCGAGCTGGTCCCCTACGGCCCGGACGCCAAGAAGGTCCTGGAACTCACCTTCCGCGAGGCGCTCCGCCTCGGCCACAACTACGTCGGCACCGAACACATCCTGCTGGCGCTGCTGGAGTTCGAGAACGGCGAGGGCGTCCTCAGCGGCCTCGGCATCGACAAGCCCGGCACCGAACGGTACGTCGCGAAGGTCCTGGCCCTGATCACGACGCAACAGCAGGACGAGAAAGAGGAGAGGGGGGAGAAGGAGTAGGAGTAGGAGTAGGAGAAGGAGAAGCGGGACGGGGACAGCGGCTGAGGGGCATTGTCAGACGGCGTTGTCAGACCCCCTGCCACACTCGGGACATGGCCGACCGGTGGGCACTCGCTCCGGCCGAGGACGGTGGTGTGGAACTCGCCCCCCTCGGTCCCGGCGGGCTGCCCGCCGGTCCGGTGGTGCGGGAGGCGGACCTCGCGCGGGCCGTGCGCGAGCGGCCCGACGTCACCCGCTGGGTCTGGCGTTCCACGGCCGAGGTGTATCCGCGTCTGCTCGCCACGGGGGTGCGAGTCGAGCGGTGCTACGACGTCGAGGACGCCGAGACCCTCCTCCTGGGCCACGAGGGGCACTCCGGTGAGCCCCGCTCGGCCGCCGCCGCGCTGGCCCGGCTGCGCGGCGGACCCGTACCGCCGGATCCGCCGCAGCGTTCCGCCGCGCCCGGCGCGCAGTCCTCGCTGTTCGACGCGCAGGACACGGCCGTCCGGCTGCCGCTCGAAGACCTCCTCACCGTCTACGCCGAGCAGCAGCGGCGGCACGAGCGGGCCGAACACCCGGCGCGGATGCGGCTGCTGACGGCGGCGGAGTCGGCGGGGATGCTGGTGGCCGCCGAGCTGAACCGGGCCGGGCTGCCGTGGAGCGCGGAGGTGCACCGCGCGGTCCTGCACGAGCTGCTCGGCGAGCGGTACGCGGGCGGGGGCGAGCCACGGCGGCTGGCCGAGCTGGCCGAGGAGGTGTCCGCCGCCTTCGGGCGGCGCGTCCGTCCCGACCTGCCCGCCGACGTCGTCAAGGCCTTCGCGCAGGCGGGGATCCGGATCAGGTCGACGCGGCGCTGGGAGATCGAGTCCCTCGACCATCCGGCCGTGAAACCGCTGATCGAGTACAAGAAGCTGTACCGCATCTGGGTGGCGCACGGGTGGTCCTGGCTCCAGGACTGGGTGCGGGACGGGCGGTTCCGGCCGGAGTTCCTGGCCCACGGCACGGTCACCGGGCGGTGGGTGACCAACGGCGGGGGCGCCCTGCAGATCCCCAAGGTGATCCGGCGGGCCGTGGTCGCCGACCCGGGCTGGCGGCTGGTCGTCGCCGACGCCGACCAGATGGAGCCGCGGGTGCTGGCGGCGATCTCCCGCGACCCCGGGCTGATGGAGGTCGCGGGCCGCGCGACCGACCTCTACCAGTCCGTCTCCGACCGCGCCTTCTCCGGGGACCGCGCGCAGGCCAAACTCGCGGTGCTGGGCGCGGTGTACGGGCAGACCTCCGGGGACGGGCTGAAGAACCTCGCCGCGCTCCGCCGCCGCTTCCCGCGCGCGGTGGCGTACGTCGACGAGGCGGCCAAGGCCGGCGAGGAAGGCCGTCTGGTGCGCACCTGGCTGGGCCGGACGTGCCCGCCGGCGGCCGGGACGGGGGACGGCGCGACGGAGGAGGCTGGCATCCCTGTCAGTTCCGACGACCTTGTCGGCTCCGATGGCCGTGTCGACTTCTCTGGCGGCTCCGGCGGCTTCGCAGAGTCCCGCGGTCCTCGCGACTCCGGCGGCCCTGTCGGAGGGGACGAGGTCTCCGACGACCGGCAGTGGGTACCGGGGTACGCCTCGACGAACGCACGCGCGCGTGGCCGCTTCGCCCGCAACTTCGTCGTCCAGGGCAGCGCCGCCGACTGGGCGCTGCTGCTGCTCGCCGCGCTGCGGCAGGCCTGTGCGGGGATGGCGGCCGAGCTGGTCTTCTTCCAGCACGACGAGGTGATCGTGCACTGTCCCGAGGGGGAGGCGGAGGCGGTCGTCGCGGCCATCCGGGAGGCGTCCGACCTGGCCGGACGACTGACGTTCGGGGAGACGCCGGTGCGGTTTCCGTTCACTACGGCGGTGGTGGAGTGTTATGCGGACGCGAAGTGAGCGGACGGGGGTCGGGGGCGGCGTCGGCTGCGTAGGCGTCGGCTGCGGTAGTGGTGGCGGTGACGGTAGTGGCGGCGGAGGTGGTGGTCGGTCAGATGACCGGGGGTCGGCCGAGCCGGGTCAGTTGCCACACGGTCCGCCACTTCATGGGCCGCCGCGCGCCCGCCGGTTTCCGTACGCCCTCCGCGAACCCGGCGAACCAGGCCTTCAGGCCGCCGGGCGAGCGGGTGCGCAGGAGGGTGACGGCGATCCAGACGCCCAGGTGGACGGGGATGAGGGGCAGCGGAAGATTCCGCCGGACGAGCCAGACCCGGTTGCGGGCGGTCACCCGGTGGTAGATGGCGTGCCGGGCGGGCGAGGTCTTGGGGTGCTGGAGCAGCAGCTCGGGCGCGTAGAGGATCTTCCAGCCGGCGTCCGTGGCCCGCCAGGCGAGGTCGGTCTCCTCGTGCGCGAAGAAGAACTCGGCGGGCCAGTCGCCGGTCTCGGCGAGCATGGCCATGCTCAGCGCGTGGCCGCCGCCGAGGAACCCGGTGACGTACCCGCCCTGCATCGGATCGGCGGCCCCGACGCGCGGCACGTGCCGGCGCTGGGTCTCGCCGTGCTCGTCGGCGATGCGGAAGCCGACGATGCCGAGGCCGGGGTCGGCGACGTACAGGTCGCGGACGCGGCGCAGGACGTCGGCGTCGACGAGCAGCCCGTCGTCGTCCAGTTCGACGACGACGTCCACGTCGCCGTATGCGCGGAGGCGGGCGAGGGCGACGTTGCGGCCGCCGGGGCAGCCGAGGTTCTCGTCGAGGTCGATCGTGGTGACCTCGCCGGGCAGCGAGAGGCGGTGGGCGAAGTCGGGGAGCGTGCAGCCGTTGCCGACGATCACGATGCGCGCGGGGGCCAGATCCTGCTTGGCCACCGACTCCAGCAGGGCGTCGACCTCGGCGGGCCGGTTCCCCATGGTGACCACGGCAACGGCGATCCTCGGCTCCACCAGCTTCTTCAACGTCCCTCGCTCCGTCCGGCCCGCGACGGCGGCCGCGTCCCGGGTGCCTGGGATCCGCCGTTCACCTGACCGTCGTTCATCTAGATGTTGCCTCAAGGGTGGACGTTGTCCTGACGCCGACTCCTTCACTTTCCGTTTTCTTCCTGTTCTTCCCTCGTCGAGCGAACTTCAGCCCGGACCAGTCCTCCTCCCCCGTTAGGGGTGGGGGAGGAGGTCGGCGTCGGTAGCGGTGTCAGGAACGTTCGCCGTCGAACAGGTCGTCGGCGGTGGTGGCGTGGACCGCGCGCTGCGACCAGGTGGTGAGCCGGTCGAGGTCGGTGCAGGACTCGACGCGCTCGCGGACGGCGTCCGGCACGGGGATGCCACGCCATTCCAGGATGCGAAGCGTCATGTCAGCCCGGTCTGCGACTCGGCCTTCTTCACGCCCTTGTTCACGGCCTTGTTCACGTACCTCCTCTGCGAGGGGGTGTCGCCAGAAGTACTGCATTGCGGTCATGAGGTCCCTCCACATCCGCTGCGCCTGAGGATCCGTCAGGCACGAGTCGACGAACTGCACGAGCGCCGCGGCGCTGTCGCGGTCGATGGTCCGTTCTGTCCTACGTGATCAACGAGCTACGCCGCGTTCAGTTCGCACCACACCAACTTGCCCCGATGCCCCATCCGGGACAGCGGCTGCCAGTGCCAGAGGTCGGAGCACGCCCGGATGAGTGCCATGCCCCGGCCGTTCTCCGCGTCCCCGAGCTCCTCCAACCGCCGCGGCGGCTCGGGCGGTTCGGGGTCCGCGTCCCACGCGCCGATCTGGAGGACGCCGTCCCGGAAGCGGAGGCGTAGGCAGGCGGGGCCCTTGGTGTGGAGTACGGAGTTGGTGATCAGCTCGGACGCGAGGAGTTCGGCGGTGTCGAGGAGTCCGGCGAGGCCGTGGATGGTGAGGATCGGGCGGAGGGTGAGACGGCAGACGGTGACGGCTCTGGGGTCGTGGGGGATGTAGAGGGAGTACTCCCAGGAGTCGGGGGCGGGAGCGGGGGTGAGAGCGGGAGCGGTTTCGGGCATGGGGCAGCTCCAAGGCGGGGGTGGGGAGTTGGGATTGCGCGCGGTGGCATGCCTCAGCCGTCATGGCAGGACGGAGCGGTGCGCTTCCGCAGCGTGCACCTTGCATCACCGAGGGTAGACATTGAATTCAAGGTTGAGCAAGCGGATCGCGTAACCTGACACCCGAACGAGTCGCGCTTACGGACATGTTGGGAGGAGCGGTCAATGGGGTTGCGGCGCGAGCCAACAGCACGTCAGCTGCGGTTGGCGGTCGAACTACGCAGGCTCCGCGAGGCTGCGGGCCTCAATGGCCGCGGGGCAGCAGCGCTGCTCGGGGTGAGCTCCGCACAGATCAACCAGATCGAATACGGCCTCACCGGCGTGAGCGAGAAGCGGTTGCGGAGCCTCGCCGCGCATTACGCCTGCATGGACGAGGCGTTCATCGACGCCCTGGTCGCGATGGCCACCGAGAGGACGCACGGCTGGTGGGAAAAGTACCGGGGGCTGCTGCCCATGTCCTTCCTGGACCTCGCCGAACTGGAGCACCACGCCACCTACCGGCACGACGTGGAGTTCCTGTACATCCCCGGCCTGCTTCAGACGGAGGCCTACACCCGCGCCCTCTTCTCCTACAGAATCCCGGAACTGCCTTACGGTGAACTTGAGTTGCGTGTCCGCCACCGGATGGACCGAAAGGTCGTCATCGAGGGCCCGACCCCGATCCCCTACGAAGCGGTGATCCACGAGTCGGCGCTGCGCATCAGAGTCGGCGACCGGGCCGCTTCACGCGTTCAGCTCGCCCGCGTCCTGGAACTCTCCGAAACGGACCAGGTCAGCGTGCGTGTCATCCCCTTCGACCTGGACGGCTTCGCCGGCGCCGGAAGTGCGATGGGGTACGCGGGAGGGACCGTGCCCAAGCTGGACACCGCATTGCGTGACACACCCCATGGCACGGGCTACATGGACTCGGAGGCTCAACTCAGCGCGCTTCGAACGCTTCTCCGTAAGGTGGAAGCAGTGTCACTGAACCCCGAACGTTCGCGTGACTTCATCCACAGGCTGGCCAAGGAACTGTGATGCGCGCTACGACGCCCCCCGACAACTGGCAGAAGTCGTCCTTCTCAGGCTTCGGCGACGGCAACAACTGCCTCGAACTCGCCTCCGCCCCCACCACTCTCCACCTCCGCGAGAGCGACACCCCCACCACGATCCTCACCACCACCCCCACCACCCTCGCACACCTCCTGGCAGGCATACGCTCCGCACCCGCCCCGCTCACCGATTGATCAAGAAGACGGTAAGAACCACGCACCACGCGCCCCTCGCCTACAACCTTCCGTCCCCGCAGGTCGTCCAACTCGCGCCCGGTGTCGGTCACTTACCGGGGTCTCTTCTGTTCCATCTGGGGGATTTCATGAGTTCTGTCTCCGTCGGGCGCGTGCTGCGTCGCGGGGCATGTGCCGCAGCCGTAGGGGCGTTGGTCGTCGCCGGTCTCGGGAGCGGGGTCGCCTTCGCCGACGACGCGGCGCAGAGCGATCAGTTGTGGATCCAGGCGCCGTACGACCAGGCGGTCACCGTCGCTCCGGACGGCGGTGCGGCGCAGTACCGGTCGCTGGCGCTCGGCCTGTACCACGACAACGACAACTTCACCGTGACCGCTGGGCGGTTGACCGTCGACGTCTCCGGGCTGGCCGGGGTCGCCGAGGTGGTCTGGCCCGGCAACTGCGCGCCGGACGACGCCGGCACCGTCGCCGTGTGCGACACCGGGGACGTGCCCACCCGCTACAGCGCGCAGGTGCAGTTGAAGGTGCGGGCCGCGGTCGGCGCCGCCGTGGGAGCGCAGGGTTCGATCGCGTACTCCGCCGAGGCCACCGGCGGACCCGACGGCACGCTCGTCGCCCCGGAGGACTCCGCGGCGACGTCCGTCACCGTCGGCTCGGGCCCGGACCTCGGTGTCAGCGCCCCGCAGGACGTCACCGGCGTCGCGCCCGGCGCCGGCCTCACCGTGCCGTTCGCCGTCACCAACACCGGCAACGAGACCGCCCACGGCTTCAGCGTGAAGATGTGGGCGACGTACGGCCTCGACGTCGTCACCCGCTACCCGCAGTGCACCTACACCGGGCCGGACGACGGCGGCGAGTACACGCCCATGACGTACGTGACGTGCGCCTTCGACACCGACGTCGCGCCGGGCGCCACGGTGGAGCTGCCCGAGCCGCTGCGGCTCGCCGTGACCGACCACGCGCTGTACGAGCGGTTCGACTACGAGGTCCAGCCCGGCGGCGACGTCACCGACCTCGACGGCTCGGACAACGGCCGCTCCTGGCACATCGGCGCCGACAACACCGCCGACTTCGCCGTGCGCGGCACCAAGGTGAGCGGCGCGGCCGGTGACACCGTCACCGCCGGCTTCCGCTTCGCCAACCACGGCCCGGCCTGGGTCGGCAACGTCAGCTCCGGCGACCCGGTCGCCGTGATCGACTACTACCTCCCGCCGGGCACCACCGCCACGTCCGTGCCCGCCACCTGCCACACCGCCTGGACGTCCGGCGACGACCCGGCCGTCGGCCACTACGCCTGCACCCTGCCGATGTGGGCCAAGCCGGACCTGAAGGTCGGCTTCCCCTTCCAACTGCGCATCGACCGTGTCGTCCCCGACGCCACGGGCCGCGTCATCGTCCACCCCCACTCCGACGCGTCCACCACCTTCGACCCGAAGACCAGGAACAACTCGGCCAAGGTGATCGTCAACCCGTCCGCCTGAGAGACGCACGAAGAAACCCCGCCCGGGATCGGTCGACAGGCACAGGCCCGTCGACACGTGCTTGATCTGGCCCGTGCTCAGTGTCTGCCAGCGCTGTGCCGCCACCGTGCTGTCGCAGGCCTGGACGAGGGCCGCCGCGCCGGCCGCGGTGCCGGCCGCGGTGCCGTTCGGCTGGACGCAGCGTCCGCCGACGACGAGCGAGCCGATCGTGGCGTCCTCGACCGTGCCGTTCTTGTCGGTGTCGGCGGCCTGGACGCGGAAGTTCTGCGCCTTCGCCTACTCCATCAACTCCACCAGCTACGCCGGTTACGTCTGCGCGAACGGCAAGCAGGGCACGACGGGCGGTGCCACGTCGTCCTGCAAGTCGGCCACCGTCACCGGGGTCCAGCCGCCCTCCGCCGGTCCGAACACCCTGTACGTCAAGGAATACGACTCGGCCGGCAACGCCTCCCCGAACCCCCGCAAGTACTCAAGGGCGGAGCCACCGCCGTCGGCGCCGCGACGACCCTGCGGGCCACCGGCGACACCACGACGAAACAACTGGGCTGACCCCGCCGGGTACCAGTTCCACAAAGGTGACACTTCCTACCGGGAGTGTCACCTTTTTGTGGAACTGGTACCCCGCCGGCCCGGCCGTTTCTGGGTGGCTCAGGCGCCGCCCCAGCCGGTCGACTCGTCGTCCGGGTCCTCCGTCTCGTAGAGGGCGGGGCCGAGGCGGGCGGCGAGGCTGTCTCCCGCGATGACCGTCCGGGTCACCGTCCCGTCGTCGCCGGACGTCAGCTCCGCGTAGTAGCCGAGGGAGCCCCAGTCCGTCGGGCGGTGGAGGAAGAAGTCGACGGTGTCGTCCGGGTATTCGGCGCGGAGCGGGGGAAGCACCGTCTCCGGGTGGTACTCGGGGCCCCGGCCGCTGAGCACCACGGTCACCTGATCCGGCGCCGTCCGCCACACCCGTACATGCGCGTGGCCGCGCCGGCCGTGGACGGACGGCCAGGGATCCTCGTCGCGGATCAGCTCGGGGTGGACCCGCTCATCGGCCATACCAGAACCCCTTTCTCAGCACGTACCGCCACGGTACGGGCATCACGGCAACCGACCGGAGCCGTACGGCAGTTCAGCGGCGACGTCGCCCGGTCGGTTTCGTCAGCCATGTATGGGACTTCCCACTCAACGCAGCGACCACAACGCGTTGTGACGCCGGTCATATGCGTCCAATTACCAATGCGTTAAACGGCACTTCACATGCCGGTGAACACCTTCACTCCGCCCTCGGTACCCCGGTGGGTTTGCGCTTGTTCAGCGCTTATGCGCCCAACTCCACTACATGAAAGGCGCGTTGACAATTGATCCACTCGGTACGGAGGGTGGCCCGCTCGGCCATCGTTGTTTCCACGGCCACCGCGTCTTGATACGTCGTCACAAACGTTCATGATCACGGTGGCCGTACTCATGCCCGCACCCGCCCCGGCAGCACGCCGACCAGCGCAGACGCTGGAACTACAGCTGCCGTGACTGTTCTCCACAGCCACGTTTCCTCCAGACAGCAGCAACTCAGCGCCAGATCAACGCCGTTGACCATTTTCGTATCACCTCACCTGGGAGGATCCGGCCCCCGGGAACCCCAAGACCCTCGGCGTCCCGCGAGCGCGGCGGCACGTTATCGTCTGGCGAGATCACGCAGGGTGTAGTGGGGAGCGAAACGTGCGCGGTGCAGGGCGGCTGCCATTGCCGATAGCGGTGGACAACGAGCGCTGGGTGAGCGTGGCGGCGGAGCGGACCGTTCTCGGCGTGGTCCACAACATCACGTCCGCGACCCGACTGCTCGACCTGCTCACCGCGTTCGAGGGCGACCGGCGCGTCCAGACGGTCTTCACCTGTACCGAATCGTCCACTCTGGACGAAGGAACCCTTGAATTCTTCACCTCCCGGGGAATGCTGCACATACCTTGGGAAGAAGCAACGATTCACAAATTCGACATGGCGATCGCCACAAGCCGCGGCGGAGACCTGCACCATCTGAAAACACCGTTGATCGGCGCACCGCACGGTTCGGGATATAATAAACAATTGCAGCGGGAAGCGGGAAGCGGGAAGCGGGAAGCGGGAAGCGGGAAGCGGGAAGCGGGAAGCGGGAAGCGGGAAGCGGGAAGCGGGAAGCGGGAAGCCTTCGGCCTGACGCCCGAATGGTTGATGCATGAGGGACGGGTCATACCGTCGGCGATCATTCTCTCTCACGATGAGCAACGCGAACGGCTGGCCGTCAGTTGCCCTCAAGCTGTCGCAGTGAGCGTGGTCGCGGGTGATCCGTGTTTCGATCAACTGCGAGCGAGCGTTCCGTTCCGTGAGGACTACCGGCGAGCCCTGGGAATCCGTCCGGACCAGAAACTCGTCGTGGTCTCGTCCACGTGGGGACGCGGATCGATCCTGGGGTCGGACAGAAGCGACGCGGACGTCCTCCGTCGCGCCCTTGCGGAACTGCCGGTCGATGAAACCCGTGTTCTGGCGGCGATCCACCCGAACGCCTTCTACGGCCACGGCGCCTGGCAGCTACAGAACTGGCTGGCGCCGCTCACGGAGCACGGGCTGCTGCTTCCGATGCCGGACACGGAAACCTGGAAGTCCGCGCTCATCGCGGCAGACGGAATCCTTGGCGACCACGGCTCTTTGACCATGTACGGAATCGCGTTGGGAATTCCCACGATCCTGGGTGCTTTCGCGGAGTCGAAGGTGGCCCTTCAGTCCCCCATGGCTCGTCTCGGTGAGATACTTCCCCGGCTTTCCGCTCACCGGCCTTTCCTCCCGCAGATCGAGGAAGCGGCCTCAGCCCAGCGCAACAGCGCGGAACTGCGTCGGCTGCGCGAGACCGTGACGTCACGGCCCGGGGAATCGGCCGTCCTGCTACGGCGCCTGTTCTATCAATGGCTCGAACTTCCCGAGCCCGTGACACCCGCCAGGCCACGACTGGTGCCCGTGCCCTCCGCCGTGCCGGTCGGACTGTCCTCCCCCGTACAGCGTCCGGTGTACGTGTCGGTCGCCTCCGAAGAGGGCCGGACCACGGTACGCCGCTATCCCGCGCCCATGCAGCGCCGCACCATGGAACGGCATCTGGCGGGGACACACCTCGTGGCGGACATCGACGACCCGGACGCCGCCTGGCCCCGCTCCGCGGACGTACTGCTTCTCCCGCTCGGTCGACCGCACCACGCGGCCGGGACGGTGAGCTGGGAGAACATCGCAGCGCGCCACCCCGGGTGCGCGTTGCTCGCCGTCGAGGAACCCGAGGACGGCTGCCTGGCGCTGCTGCGGGACGGCGTACGCCTGCGCGCCCGCTGGTGTGGCGAGCGCCCCTCGTGGACGTCGGCCGCCATCGCGGCCTCGGTGGTCCACGACCACGCGATGGCCACCATGAGCGGCCCCGGCCCGGCGTGCGTCCAGGTGGCGATCGGCCCGAAGCCCGAAACCGGCCTACCCGACGTCACCGGCCTACCCGACGTCACCGGCCTACCCGGCCTCACCGGCCGACCTGACGCCACCGGCCGACCCGACGTCACCGTCCTATCCGGCCTCACCGGTCTACTCGACGTCACCGTCCTGTGAACCGTCCCCGTCCTGTGGCCGGTCACCGTCCTGTGGCCGGTCACCGTCCTGTGGGCCGTTCTCGTCGGCCGTCCCCGATCCGTCGGCAAGGCGCTGGTCCGCCTCCTGCGCCCGCAGGCTGTTCGCCTCGCGGAACAGCTCGCCCGCCGTGACCCAGTCCAGCGTCGCCCGTGCGCGGTCGCCCCGCGCACTCAGCAGATCCCCCCTGAGCAGGAGGATCCCGGCCCGCTGGTACGGCGGACCGTTCACGGTCATGATCTCGATCGCGTCGTCGAGCGCCCGCACGGCCTCGTCCGGCTGCTCGGCGGCTCGCCGGCTCTCGGCGTACCGGGTCAGGGCACGGGCCTCGTTGTAGGGGTCGGGCACCGGCAGGTCCGCGAACTGTTCGCGGGCGGAGCGCAGTTCCCGGGCCGCCTCGTCATGACGTCGCAGATCGGTGCAGGCCACTCCCCGGTGGAGGGCGAAGAGGGCTCGGCCGCGCTTGTGGTCGATGCCGTTCAGCGCGTCCAGCCCCAGGGCGTAGTAGTCCAGGGCGACGGCGGGATTGCCCAGTCCGCGTTCCACCAGGCCGAGTCCCTCCAGCACGCTGGACTCCGTCCGCCGCTGGCCTTCGGTGGCACTGCCGTCGGCCGGACGGACGAGTTCGAGCGCGCGCTCGAAGCACTCGCGGGCCGCCCGCGGATCACCCTGGTGTGTGCTCCACCGATCGAGACGAGCGAAGCCGAGCTCGAAGTGCATCCGGGCGATGGCCTGTTGGTCGCGGCATTCGTGGGCCGACTTCAGCGCCAGTTCGTGCGTCGAGATCCAGGGAGTGTGCAGGCCGCATTTCAGGTGGAACGTGTGCAGCCCCTGGGCCAGCCGCCAGGTCTGGTCGTGCCGGCCCTTCTCGTGAGCGAGGCGTACCACGTTCTCCAGGCTCTCGCGGCGTCGCTCCAGACCCGCGATCACGGCCGGCGCGTCAACGGTCCCCGTGGGCGCGTAAGCCGCGTACGTACCTGCCGGATCATGCCGGTGGCGGGAGGACAGAGCCGCCTCCGCGCGTTCCGCGAACTCCAGGTAGTGCGCGATGATCCGGTCCAGCACCGCCTCGCGGACCTCGGCCGGTTCGTCGGCGAGGGCGCACGCGAGCGCGTGGTCGTGGACGATGTGGTGGCACACCCGGTAACCGCCGCTCCCGGTCGGCTCGATCAGGTTCGCGGCGGTCAACTGCCGAAGAACCCTGTTCCGCGCGGCGGTGTCCAGGTCCGGGAGCATGGCCCGTACGACATCCGCCTCGAACTCCTCGGCGGGGTGCAGGCCGATGCAGCGGTAGAGATGCGCGGCGTCCGGGGCGAGACCGCGATAGCCGGGGTCCAGAGCCGCGGAGATCTCGTCGTCCGTGTCGAGCACTTCCATTCTGGTCGTCCGGTCGGACAGTTCGGCCGCCAGCTCCCGCACCCTGCCGGCATGGCCGACGGCCAACTGCGCCCCGGCGATGCACAGCGCGAGAGGGAGACCGCGGCACCCGTCGGTGATCAGGTCCAGTTCCCTCTCGTACGCCGCCGCGTCGTCTCCGAGCCTGCCGACGCCGACCAGCAGCTTCCGGCTGTGTACGGGATCCAGGGGGCCCATCGCGAACGGCTCCGCACCGACGGTGCGGACGAGTTGAGGCAGCCGGGAGTGGCTGGTGATGAGCACCACGCTGCCCGGCGTGCCCGGCAGCAGCGGTTCGACCTGCGAGGCGACCACGACGTCCTCGAGCAGCACGACGATCGGGCCACGGGCGGCGAGTCTGCGGAAGTACTCCGACCGGTCACCGGGGCCGGCGGGCACGTCACCCGCCGGGACTCCCAGTTCACGGAACCAGCGCTCCAGGACCGCCGAGGGCTCCGGCAGGTTGCCCCAGGCGTCCCTGCCGAGCGACGCCCGCAACTGAGGCCCCGCCAGGTCGCTTTGGTGTCGGCGCAGCCACTCGCGCGCGACGGACGACGTCCCGATACCCGGCACACCCAGCAGGTACAGCACGGTGGAAACCCCGGCGGCCCGGCGCTCCGCCCACACGGCGTCCATCCGCAGGAGCAAGTCGGCGTTGTTCTGGTAGTGGTTCGTCGGCGACAGAGCGATTCGGGGCACCGGCGCCGAAACACCCGAAGCACCCGGAACGGCCGGAGCGCCCGGAGCGGCCTGCCGTGGGGCTGACGGGCCCCCGTCGTAGTAGTGGTTGTAATGGTTGTACACATTCGACACCTGCGTGTGACCGCCCACCACCAGGGTGCCGTTGGTGACAGTGTTCCCCGCCTCGGCGTGCAGGTCCCTCAACTCGCCTGCCAGGGAGGGCTGTTCCGTGAGCAGTAGGTCGAGTTCGCCGCTCACGAGCCGTTCGATCGCCGCTGCCGAGTTCGCCGCGCCGGCCTCGTCGCCCCTCTCACGGGCCAGGACCAGATCGCTTCGCAACTCTGTGAGCCCTACGAGGAAGACGTCCTCCCGCTCCCGCCCGCCCCGCCCGAGGAACGCCCCCACCCGCGTCTTCAACGCGGTATACGCGTCGTTGCCGATCGCCCCTGCCACGGCCATCGCGACGGACGCGGCCAACTGCCCCAACTCCACTCCTGCCCAACCCCCTTGAACAGCCCCGAACCGGCCCGTCCACACTATCGGCTCCCGATCGGCGCACAGAAGATCTCACCCACCCGTCCCCGACATCGCCTTCAGCGAACCGCACAGCCCCACGAGCCTTCCCGCATGTGGCGTGGATCACATCCGGAGGAAAACCCGCGGCCCTGCTCGGGCGTCTAGCGGGTGTGAGATCAGTGAGGGCAGCGCTGCACGAGGTGGACGAGGAGCGTCTCGTCCGGCTGGTGGCGAAGGGCGACCGTGCCGCGTTCGAGGAGTTGTACCGGCGTACGTCGCCGTGGATGGCGGTGCGGCTGCGCCGTCGTTGCGCGGACGAGCAGGTCGTCGCCGAGGTCATGCAGGAGACGTATCTGTCGGTGTGGCGTGCGGCGGGCGCGTTCGCGGGGGCCTCGGTGGGCGGGACGGCCGTCGGATGGCTGTGGACGATCGCGGCACGCCGCCTCGTCGACGCCTTCCGGCGGAGGGCCCACCATGCCGAGCCGCCGCCGGCCGCCGCTCCCGCCCACGCGGCGCCCGCCGCCGAGGAGGAGGCGCTCGCGGCGACCGTCGGCGGTGACGTCGGGGACGCGCTGCGGTGCCTCGCGCCGGAGCTGAGACAGGTACTGCAGGCCATGGTGCTGGACGGGCTGTCCGTCCGGGAGACCGCGGTCCTGCTCGGGCTGCCCGAGGGCACGGTCAAGACCCGTGCCCGCCGGGCCCGGATCGCGATGCGGAGGGCGCTGGCATGAGTGTGGAACACGCGGCGACGCGGATCATCGAGGGGTACGCGCGCGGCGACACGGACCTCGCCGTCGACGAGGTGTGGGCCCTGGAGGCCCATCTGGAGGCGTGCCGGGGGTGCCGTGACCGGCTGTCCGCCGCTGTCGGGGCCGAGGCGCCCGCCGTGGCGGCGCTGGTCGGCACCGTGTGGTCCGGCCTCGAACCCCGGGTCGCCGTCACCGCGACGATGCCGCGCGGACGGCGCTGGTCGGCACGGCTGTCGAGGTGGCTGACGCCCACGATGGCGCCGTGGCTGGCCATGGTCGTCGGCGTGACGCTGCTCGCCCTGCTGCTCGACCTCGTCGACACCGGCTCCGGCTCCGGCTCCGGCCCCAACCTCGTCTCCGGCTCCGGCTCCGGAGGGGTGTCGCTGGTGCTCCTGTTCGCGCCGGTCCTGCCCGTGCTCGGCGTCGCGGCGTCCTGGTCGCGCGGTCTGGACCCGGCGTACGAGCTGACGGCCTCCGTGCCCAGGGCCGGGCTCTATCTGGTGCTGCGGCGCACCGCGTCCGTGCTCGGTGTGGTCGTCCCCGCGCTGCTGGTGGGCGGATGGGTGACGGGGGTGATGGTGGCTCAGTGGCTGCTGCCCTGTCTGGCCTTCACGGCGACGACGCTGGCGCTCGGCGGTGTCGTCGGGGTGACCCGCGCCGCCGTCGCGCTGGCCGCCGTATGGGCCGCCGTGATCGTGGCGCCGACCCTGGCCGACGGCCGTACGACGTTCGCCCTGCAGACGGACGGGCTGCCCGTGTGGGGGCTGATCCTCGCGCTCGGCGTCGGTGTCGTGATCGCCCGCAGAGGCGCGTACTCCGTGCTGGGAGCCCATCGATGACCATCGGAAACGTCGGAAACATCGGAAACATCGGAAACATCGGGAAGAACATCGGAAGGGAAGCTGACATGACGTCCCCTGTGAGCGCGGCCGACATCGCGCCGACTGCCTACGCCTGGGAGATCCAGGCCACCGGGCTGAAGGTCAGGGTCGGCAGGAAACGGATGGCCGTCGACGGGCTCGACCTGTCGCTGGGCACCGGCGTCCACGGACTCCTCGGCCCCAACGGGGCGGGCAAGACCACCCTCATCCGGGCGCTGGCCACCGTGCTGCGCCCCACCGAGGGCGGCCTGGAGCTGCTCGGCGAGTCCGTGGGCGGCGTGCGCGGCGTGAGCGGTATGGGCGGCGCGGGCGAGCACCGTGCGCTGCGCCGTCGGATCGGCTATCTGCCGCAGGAGTTCGGCTACTACAAGCGCTTCACCGTGCGTGAGTTCGTCGAGTACATGGCCTGGCTGAAGGAGGTGCCGAAGTCGGACATCCCCGCGGCGGTGCAGCGCGCCGTGGAGCGGGTGGGTCTGGCGGACCGCGCCGACGACAGGATGAAGGCCCTGTCGGGCGGCATGGTGCGCAGGGTCGGCATCGCCCAGGCCATCGTCAACGACCCGGCGATCCTGCTCCTCGACGAGCCGACGGCCGGCCTGGACCCGGCTCAGCGGCTGCGCTTCCGCGAGCTGCTCCAGGAGTTGGGCACGGACACCTGCGTGGTCGTCTCGACCCATCTGGTGGAGGACGTCGCCGCCGCCTGCACCGACGTGGTGCTCTTCGCCGAGGGACGACTGGTCTTCCAGGGCACCCCCGACGAACTGGCCGCGGTGGGCGGCTCCGAGCACGAGGGCGACAGCCCCCTGGAGCGCGGCTACTCGGCGCTGCTCCTCAACCCCGAGCAGGGAAGGGGCACTTGGTGAACGTCCGTGTCCTGCGTATCGAGCTGAGGCGCTCCGTCGCCCCGTGGGCCGGCGCCGTGGTCCTGACGGCGGCGCTGGCGTTCCTGTACCTGCCGGACTCCGCGTGGTGGCGGGGCACCACGGCGTGGACGGCCCAGTGGACGTCCATGGCCCTGTGGACCCGCTCCCTGCTGTTCTACCTGTGGCCGCTCACCGTGGGGCTCGGGGCGCTCCAGGGCCTGCGCGACCACCGCTCGAGGATGTCCGAGCTGCTGACGAGCACGCCGCGCCCCGCCTGGCACCGCGCGGCCACGACGGCTGGCACGACGGCGATCACGCTGACCTCGGCTTTCGGGCTCCTCGTCCTCGTGGGCGGGGTCCAGGTGCTCGCCCACACCGAGTACACGCACCTCGGGTGGCTGCCGATCTCGCTGGTGGGGGCGCTCTTCCTCGTCGCGGGGGCCGTGCTGGGCATGGGGGCCGCGCGGGCCCTGCCGTCCGCGCTCACCCCGCCCGCGCTGGCCATGGGCGCCTTCGTGTTCACGGCCCTCATGTACATGTCGTTGGGCCGGACGGAGACGACCACGGCGACGGGGGTCCCGATCACGGAGCCGAACCGGGTCTCGCTGCTGTCACCGGCGGTGGAGGAGGTGCACAACGTGCTCGTCACGCTCTCCGCCTCCGTGCACGTCGGGCAGACGATCTGGCTGCTCGGCATGGCCGCGACCGGTTTCGCGCTGCTGGTCGCCGCGACCCCGCGCACCCGGCTGCTCGCCCTGACGCCCGTCCTGGCGGGCGCGGCGCTCGCCCTGCTCGTCCTCCCCTCCGACCCGCGCCGGATGTACGTCGTGGACGAGGCCGCCGCGGAGCTGGTGTGCGACGGCCCGGTGTGCGTGACGAGGACTCAGCAGGCGCGACTCGCCGACCTCGCGGAGCCCGGCCGGAAGGCGCTGCGCCTGCTGCACGGCGCCCTGGGCGGCCAGGCGCCGGTCTCGGTCCGGGAGAACACCGCCGTACTGCCGGACGGCGCCACGCCACGGTGGTCCCGCGAGACCCTGCTCTTCGACTTCGACGACGACATCATCGCCGCCGCCGCGAAGGGCGAGGAACTGACCCGGGCGCTGATCGCCAAGGGCATGGTGCCGGGGTGCTCCCCCGCAGGCTGGGGCGACACGGCGGGAGACGACGTCGCGCAGACCGTCGCGGCGGGCTGGGTCCTCGGGGACCTCGAGCCGCTCGACGGAACCGTCCAGGCTCCGGGTGCCCGGACCATGGCCGAAGCCGGCTCGGTGTGGAGACAACTCAAGGCGCTACCGCGGGCGGAACAGCTCTCACGGATCAACGCGATGCGCGCCGCCGCGCTCTCCTGCGAGGGCGACGCGTTCGACGTGCTGTCCGGCGGTGCGTCCCGGTGAGATGGCTGACGCTGTACGCACGCTCGCGCCAGATACCCGCGTCGCTCGCCGCGCTGGTGATCAGCGCGGTGGCGGTGTGGGCACTCGCCCGGGACGGGGGCGGGGGCGGGGTGCCCGGTGATCCGCGGCTGCCCGTGCTCGTCCTCGCCACGGGGGCGATGGCGGCCTCGACCGGGCTCAGCGGGCAGGACCTCGCCCTGGACCGGACGGCCGCGATCCGCTGGGCGCCCCGCCGAGCGGCGCACGTGCTGCTCGCGGGCGCGGTCGTCGCCGCGGTGCTGCTGACGGTGCAGACCATGGGCGAGCCCATGGCCACCACCGCGTTCGTCGTCCGGGACAGCGCGGGCCTGACGGGCCTGATCGCCCTGGGCGCGGCGCTCACGGGCGGCCAGTACGCCTGGACACTTCCGTTCACCTGGCTCTCGTTCACGTTCTTCGCCCCACCCCCGACGACCACGCCGATGCGGATCGCAACCTGGATGCTGCTACCCCCCGACACGGCAACGGCCACCTGGACGGCCCTGACCCTCCTGCTCACGGGCACAGCGGCCTACGCCGTGGCGGGCCCTAGACGGTGACCGGGCCGGCGGAAGGACAGGATCTCGCTGGTCGAGGCGGCCGCCGAGCCGCGGGAGACGGACTGCCGACGAGCCGCAAGAGAACGACTGAAGACCAGCGAAAGGCCAGCTCAGGAACTCAAGACAGGCCTCGTACCAGTGACAATGCTCTGATACACGTGGCTGCGGATCCGTTCCCCGTGAGCAGAGGACATCCCGTGGTCAAGAAGTGCAAGGTCGTAGCAGCCGGTGGCGTCGCCACGAAGAGCGTGGCCCTCGGGGGCGAGTGATGCGACTCCCCCGCCCGTTGGGCATCTCGGGCCCCTCTCTCTGGCTGCCCGCCGGGCGGCAGAGCGCGCAGGAGGCCGTCGCACTGGATCTGGTCGACCTCGAGACCGTCGGCGAACTGGGCTACGACCACCTCCCGGTGGCCGACCTCGCACCGCCCGAGATGGCGGTCGAGGCGGGCCGTGGCGCGCTTGCTGCGGCCGGTGTGGACGCCCGTGCCGTGGGCTTGGTCCTGCACGCCTGGATCCACTACCAGGGCCACGACCTGTGGTCCCCCGCACACTTCATCGCCGACCGGCTGGGCGCCGACGGCGCCGTGCCCGTCGGCGTCCAGCAGGTGTGCAACGGCGGTGCGGCGGCCGTGGAGCTGGCGGCCGCCCGGCTCTTCGTCGAGCCCGGTCTCGGCCACGCCCTGGTCACCACCTCCGACGCCTTCCTGGATCCGGGCTTCAACCGCTGGGGCGGGGACTACGGCATCGCGTACGGCGACGGGGCCACCGCTCTCGTCCTGCACCACCTTCCGGACAGCGAGGGCGACGAGGGAGGCAGGCCGGCCGACCTGGTGCTGCACTCCGTCTCCACGGTGGCCGCGCCGCGGCTGGAGCGGATGCACCGCGGGGACGACCCGTTCAGCCCCGCCGCCCGCTCCCTCGGGCCGCGGGTCGACATCCGCCGCACCAAGAAGGCGTTCCTGCGGGCGGAGGGTATGGAGGCGTTCACCGAGGCGAGTGCCGCGGCGCTGCGGTCGGCGTTGGAGTCGTGTCTTGCGGACGCCGGCATGGCGGCCACGGGCGATCAGCCGCTGCGCTACGTGGTGGCACCGCGGCTCGGCCGCCGGACCATCGACCTGGCGTACGCCCCGCTGCTGGCGAAGCTCACCGGGGCGGAGCTGCTGCGGCCCGGCGCCGACACCGGGCTCTGGGCGCCGGTGACACCGCGGCCAGCCTGGCGGACCTGCGCACCCGGCGGATGCTGGGACCCGGCGAGTACGCGCTGGTGGTGAGCGCCGGCGCCGGGTTCACCTGGTCGTGCCTGCTGGTGAGCGGAGGCTGACACCGAGCGCCGTCCCACCCGTGGGACGGGTCCGCGGGCCGATGTGGACCGCGGACCCGCGTGTCCCGTAAGGCCACGGGCCGGTCGGCTCAGCCGATCGGCTGCATGGTCGGCGTCCGGCGGTGGACCGCGCCGCGCACCGTCCTCTGCTCCGGCTGGCATACCCGGCCCCGGTCCGCAGGACCGGACCGCGGCCGGTCCAGGGACGACTCGCCGCGCAGAATGTCCTGCTCCGTCTGGACCAGGAACGGCGAGGGCTCCAGGCCCAGTTCCTCCACCAGACGGGCGCGCAGCCGCCGCATGACGGCGAGCGACTCCGCCCGCCGGCCGCATCGGTACAGCGCGAGCATCAGGTGCCGGTGGAAGTTCTCGTGCAGCGGGTGGCGGGCGGTGAGCTCGGTGAGCTCCGGCACCAGCGTGTGGTGCGCGCCGCGCTGGAGATCGGCGTAGATCCGGTGCTCCAGCGTGCACAGCAGGGACTCGTCCAGATGGACGATCCGGGCACCGAGCAGCTCGCCGGCCTCCACGTTGACGAGTGCGGGCCCGCGCCACAGCGCCACGGCCTGGTGGAGCAGGTCGGATCCCTGCACGAAGTCGCCGCGCTGGACCGCCGCGTTGCCGGCCTCGGCCAGCATCTCGTACTCCGTCAGGTCGATCGCGACCAGCGACGTGTCGCTTCAGAAGATCCGCAAGGCCCTGGCCACGCTGAAGCGGTTCGGCGAAGTCGAGCACCTGTCGAGTTAGCGCACGGCCTTGCCGACGCGTTCCGCGATCACCAGGGTGCTGGCCACCCACAGCACGCCGGTCAGACCGAGCATCGGGACGGTGGCCGCGGTCAGCACGTATCCGGCGATGGTCCACGCCCAGAAGCGGCGGCTGCGGTCGGCCAGTGGTCCCGAAGCCAGACGCAGTCCGAGAGCGGCGGCCTCGCCCGCCCCCGTGACCACCCGATGTGCCATCCGAGCGCGTCCTTGACCAGCCGGGCCCCGGTGATCCGGTTCTGTGCGCCTGCGTGCTTGCCCACCGGCAGGTCTTTGGTCCAGCGGAAGCGGACCCGGCCCACCTTGGGAATGTTGGCCATGCCCCAGCGTCGGTGCACGCGGACGATGTTGAGGTCACGGCCCTGCGGGATGTCCACCGACATCACCGACCGGAACCGGCCCTTGAAGTTCGGTGCGTCCGCCCGCCCTTCCCAGCAGTTCTTCCACGCCTGGAAGTACGTCTTGAGGACCGCTTGCGCGGCCTGGGCGGGGAGGACTGCCAGGAAGTCGATGTCCTGACGGGCTTGCCGGATCGCGGCGTCCGCGTGTCCGAGCGTCCGCTTCTCCTTCGGCATCATCTGCCACCACGCGTGCAGACAGTTCCACATCGTGCGGGCGGCGTGCGCCTGGTCGTCTGTCTTCAGCACCTCGGCAGGCGACAGCGCAAGCCGGGCACGGTGCCCGAACTGCCGCTTGACCAGGGTGTCGTGATTCACAGCCGGGAGTTTAGCATTGGTTTATGTCACCGCGCTGGAACCCTAATCCCGATGTCAGAACCGGTCGCCATGTTGTCTACAACCTGCACGTTCACTTGGTTTTTGTCACGAAGTACCGGCGGAAGGCGTTCACCGACGCCATGCTTACCCGCACCGAAGAGATCATGCGGGAGGTCTGCGACGACTTCGAGGCCGAGCTGAAACAGTTCAACGGCGAACAGGACCACATCCACCTGCTCGTGCACTACCCGCCCAAAGTCCAGCTCTCCAAGCTGGTCAACTCCCTCAAGGGCGTCAGCTCGCGCCGACTCCGCCAGGAGTACGACGCGCATGTCCGCCGGTACCTGTGGGGCGGACACTTCTGGTCCGGCTCCTACTTCGCCGGATCATGCGGCGGCGCACCGCTCACCGTCGTCCGCCAGTACATCGAGAACCAGCAGCGACCCACCTGACCCTCACCACGCAGACGCAGAGAACTCCGGCGCTTCGCGCCTCCGTGCCTCACCTCCGCCCTAAAGGACGGAGCACTGCGCAAGATCAGAGGTAGACGAAGTCCATCAGCAGACTGACGCCCCCGAACACCAACACGAACCGCCACGCCGAAAGCCCTCGGGCAGGTCCGTCCGACGGTTCGGGCGTGGCAGACGTGTTGCGGGCGTGCCTCACGAATTCCTCCCGGGCGTGTCGCGTGCCTGGCAGGCCGGACATGGCCTCCTGAACACCGGCCCACCTCCCGGTGGCGCTCTCATCCTCGCCGGACGAATCCGGCAGGCGCATCCTCTCTCGACACGCTGAAGCGGTCAGGCGCCGAGGTGGGCGCAGGACGCTCTCCCGCGCCTGCCGGACGAGCGTGGCGGGGTTCGCGCTCAGTCGGCCCGTTCGGTGGCCTGGTCGTACTCGCCCGTCTCCGGAGGCAGGGCCGCAGACGGAGCGAGGCTGCGGCGCTCCTGAGCGTGGGCGTAACCCGTCAGACCGACCAGTACGGCCAACAGCACGGCCGAGGAACCCGCCGTACCGAGGTCGAGACCGCCCTTCGCGACCGGCTTGGTCAGGAAGTCACCGGCTGTCGCGCCGAGCGGGCGGGTCAGCACGAAGGCGATCCAGAAGAGCAGCACGTTCGGCACGACGGGCGCCCTCATCAGGGCCACCAGCACCAGCAGGACACCGGTCACCAGCGCCGCCCCGCCCGCGTAGCCGAGGCCTGAACTGTCGGACAGGAAGTCGCCCATCGAGGTGCCGAGGGTGTTGGAGACGAGGATCGCCGACCAGAACAGCACCTCGCCGCGGAAGCTGACGATGTCGCGGATGACGAACGTCATCCCGGTCAGCTTCCAGACGGCGAAGATGACGACCAGGATCGAGATCAGGATCGCCGCGCCCGTCGGGTATCCGAGGCCGAGGCCCTGGGGTCCCCAGCCCAGCGAAGTGGCGCCGCTCGAGAGGTACTTGGTGCTGGCGTCGCGGTTCATGAAGTCGGACATCGTGGTACCGGCCATGCTGGTCGACAGGATGACCGTCCAGTAGAAGAACGGGTTGTAGCGGCGGGAGCGTAGCTGAACGACCAGGGTCACCACGAAGAGCAGGAACAGGGCGATCGTGGTGAGGAAGTAGCCGAGCTTCAGGGTCTGGGCGAAGAGGTCGCCGGCCGTCTCGCCCAGGGTCGTCGCCGCGACTTTCATGATCCAGAAGGCGAGGGTGACCTCGGGCAGTTTCTTCATCACCGACCTGGCCGTGGTCGCGGCTCGTTGCTGCCGGGCGGCAACGTCTAAGTCGGTGAGGACTTCGGGGTTCTCCATGGTCGGACACTCCTGTTCGTGGGGGGTGTGAAAGGGGACCCGTCTCCGCGCGACGGGCGCCCTGCGACACACGGGTCGACCGCGAGGCCGACCGTGGTGTCCGACCTTGTCGGTGATCGCCTGAACGCTTCCTGAACGTCTTCGGAACCGTTCAGGCCGCCTGCCGCGTCACGCGCCCGGGGTCCGCGACGTCCTTGCGGGTCACGGCCAGGTACACCACCAGCCCGAGGATGACGGCCAGGAAGAGCCCGCTGGTGATGACAGTGCCGAAGCCGAGGCCGCCGTCGCCGGTCGGCTGGGAGAGGTAGTCGCCGATCGAGGCGCCCAGCGGGCGGGTGAGGACGTAGGCGATCCAGAAGCTCCACACCGCGTCCAGGCCCAGCGCGAAGTGCGCGACCGCGACGGCGCCGATGGCCAGGGCGAACAGGATGGCCGCGAGCCAGTAGCCGAGGTCCATGCGCTCGGAGACCAGGTCGCCGGCCGCGGTGCCGAGGGCGAACGTGAACAGTACGGCTAGCCAGTAGAACGACTCACGGCTGGTGGTTTCGATGCTGTGGATCGACAGGGTCCGCTCACGCCGGTACCAGACGACGAAGACGACCGCGAGGAGGAGCGCGAAGACCGTGGTGGTCGTCTCCAGCGGTACGCCCATGTTGTCGGTGAGGTTGTCGCTGATCAGCGTGCCGACGACGCTGACGAGGGCGACAGCCAGCCAGTAGACGCCCGCGCGGTAGGCGGTGGTACGGAACTGCACGACGAGAACGACCGCGAGCAGCGCGCTCATCAGGACCGACACACCGGCCAGGCCCAGACCGGCTTTCTCGTTGAGCAGGTCCGCCGCTGTCTCGCCGACCGTCGTGCACAGCACCTTGATGATCCAGAAGTAGGCGGTGACTTCGGGGACCTTGTTCCAGTGCAGGCGGTGGGAAGGGCGGGCGGAGGCGCTCGTACCCGGTTCGGCTTCTGGTGTCTCGGAGAGTTCGTAGGTCATGGGGCGGGACACTGCCAGCGGTTGCCTGAACGCATCCTGACTGCCGCGTGGCTTTCCCGGCCCGCCGGGTCCGGCCTGATCACGATGGGCCGATGCACACCCGCGCCGCGTCCTGGCTGCGGCACCGGCTCGGCCGCGCCGTCGTCCTCGCCTACGCCCTCGCCCTGCTCATGCCCGGACCCGGCCTGTGGCTGCGCCGCCCCCATGCCTTACCACTACCGCCGACGCACCTGGCCCTGCACGCCGCACCGGTCCTGCTGTCCCTGGTGCTGTTCTCGGCCGGGCTCCAGGTACCCGTCCGCGCGCTGGGCCGCCTGCTGCGGCACCCGAAGGCGCTGCTCGCCGGGCTCGTGCTGCACCTGGTGATCCCGCTGGCGGTCGTCCCGTTCGTCGCGTTCCTGCTGCGGCGCACCCCCGACACCGACGGGGGCAGCGGACTGCTCACCGCGATGATCCTCGTCGTGGCGATGCCCGTCGCCGCCGGGGCCACCGTATGGACCGACAAGGGCGACGGCGACCAGCCGACGATGGTGGGCCTCGTCCTGGCCTCCACCCTCCTCAGCCCGCTCACCACCCCCTTGCTGATGGCGACGCTGTCGCCGCTGCTCAGCGGCGGCTACGCGCACACCCTCGCCGCCACCGGCCGGCTGGCCGAGGGCGGATTCGCCCTCACCGCCGTGGTCCTTCCCTGTGCGGCGGGCCTGCTTGGCGCGCTCGTCCTGCCCGCGCGCCCGCTGCACCGCCTTCAACTGACGGTGACGCCCTTGGCCCTGGCCGGCTCACTGCTGCTGACCTACGTCAACGCAAGCGGCGCCCTCGGCTCCGTCCTGGCCCGGCCCCGCCCGCTGCTGTTCGCCGCGGCCCTGGCCGTGGCCGCGCTGGTCTGCCTGCTCTCCTTCGCCCTCGGCCGGGCCGCCGCCCGCGTTCTGCGGCTGGAGGCGGGTACCGCCTCGTCGCTCACGCTCGCCTGCGGCATGAACAACAGCAGCGCGAGCGCGGTCCTGATCACCGCTTCCCTGCCCGACAAACCGCACCTGCTGCTGCCGGTCCTCGCCTACGGGCTACTGCAGAAGACCGCCGCGAGCCGCATCGTCACCCGCCTCCGGCGCGACCCCGCCCCCACAGCAGGCCCCTGAACGATGCTCAGCCGCCGCCCGCCGGGCCGGCCTCCTCCTGCCGTACGGGGACGGGGACGAGCAGAGTGAACGTGGCAGGACCGCTGCCGGTCGGGGAGAGGCTGCCGCTCATCGGTTCAGTCCACGCCGGGCCGGGCGAGGCCGTGGTCGTAGGCGAAGATCACGGCCTGGACGCGGTCGCGGGCGCCGATCTTGGCCAGGACGCGGCCGACGTGGGTCTTGACGGTGGACTCGGACAGGACGAACCGGGTGGCGATCTCGCCGTTGGTCCAGCCCTTGCCGACGGCGACGAGGATCTCGCGTTCGCGGTCGGTGAGGGAGCGCAGTCCCGGGTCCTCGGCGGTGCCTGCGCGGTGAGCGGGGACGTAGCGGCCGAACTCGTCCAGGAGGCGGCGGGTGAGGGCGGGCGCGATGACGGCGTCTCCCACGGCGACGGCGCGGATGCCGGCGAGGAGCTCTTCGGGGCGCGCGTCCTTGAGGAGGAAGCCGCTGGCTCCGGCGCGGATGGCGGCGTGGACGTACTCGTCGAGGTCGAAGGTGGTGAGCACGAGGACGCTCGAGCGGCCGCCGGCGGCGACGATGCGGCGGGTGGCCTCGATGCCGTCCATGCCGGGCATGCGGACGTCCATCAGAACGACGTCCGGGCGCAGTTCGGCGGCCTTGCGGACGGCCTCGGCGCCGTGGGCGGCCTCACCGACGACGTCGGTCTCGGGGACGGAGTCCAGGAGCAGGTGGAAGCCGTAGCGTTGCAGCGGCTGGTCGTCCACGATGAGCACGGTGGTCACCGGGCACCGCCCTGGGGCGTGAGGTCGAGGACGGCCCCGACGCTCCATCCTCCGCCGCCCGTCGGCCCCGCGCTGACGGTTCCGCCGTACAGAGCCGCTCTCTCCCGCATGCCCACCAGACCATGTCCTTCCTCGTTAGGCGGTCCGGCCGGTGCGGCCGGGCCGGTGTCCTGGACCTGGATGTTCAGCCGGTCGTCCGCGAAGAGGATCGCCACGTGCACCCTGGTGTCGGTGTCGGTGTGCTTCAGGGTGTTGGTGAGGGCTTCCTGGACGATGCGATACGCCGTCAGTTGCACGCCGCCGTCCAGGGCGTCCACATCGCCGGAGGTCCGGTAGACGACCTCCAGTCCGGCGGCGCGCACCTTGGCGCACAACGCTTCGACGTCCGGGATGCCGGGCTGTGGGCTGAGTTCGGGCCCGCCGGGTGGACCGCCCCCGGCGTCGCGCAGCACGCCGAGCACGCGCCGCAGTTCGCCGAGGGCCTGCCGGCCGGTGTCGCCGATGAGCTGGAGGGCCTCCTTGCCGCGTTCGGGAGCGGTGTCGGTGGCGTAGGCGCCGGCATCGGCGAGGGTGATGATGACGGACAGGTTGTGGCCGACGATGTCGTGCATCTCGCGGGCGACCCGGGTGCGTTCGGTGGCCGTGGCCAGCCTGCTGCGCTGGTCGCGCTCGATCTCCAGCCGGGTGGCCCGGTCCCGCAGTCCGGCGAGCTGAGCCCGCCGGATCCGTACCATCAGGCCGAGCGCGAGCGCCGCGGTCGCCGTGCTCAGCAGGAAGAACAGCGCGTCCCAGACGGACACCGCCGACGACACCCGTACGGCGACCAGCACCATGGCGGCCGCCATGGCCGCGCAGGCCCACGGCAGCTGCCGCAGCCACCCGTGCAGGGCCAGGCTGTACAGGGCGATGAACAGGGCGACGTCCGCGCGCAGCGCAGCGCCCAGGGACCACTGGAGGACGAACACCGCCGTGATGGCGGCGAACGCCACGAGGGGTCTGCGCCGCCGCCACAGCAACGGCAGCACCAGTCCGGCCTGGAAGGCCAGCATTCCCGCGACGGGCAGCTGGGTGAAGGCCAGGCGGAACCTGCGCGGGCCGTCGCCGTCGCCGTCGCCCATCCCGCCGTGGAGGAGGTCGGGCAGGCAGAACAACAGGAAGACCAGGACGACGACCGCGGTGTCCAGCACCCACGGGTGTGTCCGGTCGGCCTGCCGCAACCGCCGGCCGCCCCGGGAGAGCCGGGCGACCAGCGGTCCCATCCCGCTGAGGTCATCGGTGGTCACGGGCGTCACCTGTCCATGGTGCAGGTGTCAGACGTCTCCACGGTGCAGGTGTCAGACGTCGCTGCGCGCGAGCCGGTACGCCGCGCCGCCCAGCGCCAGCGCCGTCCAGCTGAGGAAGACCAGCAGCCCGGCGCCCGGCGCCAGCGTCGTGGCGTCGTGGGTCAGGGCGAACATCGCCTCCCCCGCGTTGGACGGCAGGTAGGGGCTGATGTCGTCCTGCCAGGAGCTCGGCAGCAGGGAGACCAGTCCCGGGATCAGCATCAGGGTGGCCACCAGCACCGAGATCCCGCCGGCCACCGAGCGCAGCAGCGCGCCCAGGGCGGTGCCGATCACCCCGACGAGGCCGAGGTAGAGGCCGGCGCCCAGCAGGCTTCGTACGGCTCCGGCGTGCGTCAGGCTCATCGCGGCGGGCGTGCCGGAGACGATGCCGCTGCCGAAGCCGAAGGCGACGAACGCGCCGAGAGTGCCGACCACCAGCGCGACCAGCCCGAACACGGCCGCCTTGGACCACAGCACGGGCAGCCGGCGCGGTACGGCCGCGAGCGTGGAACGGATCATGCCGGTCGAGTACTCGCCCGCCGTGACCAGCACGCCGAGCACGCCCAGGGCCAGCTGGGCGAAGTTCGTGCCGAACAGGGACAGGCTCACCGCTGTCGACCGGGCGAAGTCCCGGTCCATGTGACCGGAGCCGATGCCGGACCGGTAGCGGCTCGAGGCGATCAGCCCGAAGGCGACCAGGAACAACAGGCCGAGGCCCAGCGTGATCCAGGTCGAGCGCAGGGACCACAGTTTGGCCCACTCCGAGGACAGCACGCGCCGTCCGGTCACCCGGTAGACGGGGCGGGCGGGCGTGATCCGGGGTTCCTCGGCGGTTGCGGTGAGGGTGCTCATGCGGGCCTCCCAAGGGTCTCGGCCGCGGTCGTGGAGCCGTGGTACTCCACGGCATCCCTGGTCAGGTCCATGAACGCCTCCTCCAGCGACACCGTCCGCGCGCTCAGCTCGAACAGCGCGATCCCGTGCTCGGCGGCCTTCAGTCCGATCTCGCGGGCGGTCAGCCCGGTCACCCGCAGTTCCTCGGAGCCGATCCGGCCGGTGACGTCGACGCCCGGCCCCGCCAGCACGTCCCGCAGCCGCGCCGGGTCCTGCGTCGCCACCTGCACCGTGTCCCCGCCCGCCTCGCGGATCAGGTCCGCCACGGTGGTGTCGGCGAGCAGCCGCCCGCGTCCCACGACGATCAGGTGGTCCGCCACCAGGGCCATCTCGCTCATCAGGTGCGAGGACACGAAGACCGTGCGGCCCTCGTCGGCGAGCCCCTTGAGCAGGTTGCGGATCCAGAGCACACCCTCCGGGTCCAGCCCGTTGACCGGCTCGTCCAGCATCACCGTCTGCGGGTCGCCCAGCAGGGCCGCCGCGATGCCCAGCCGCTGGCCCATCCCGAGGGAGAAGGCGCCGGCCCGCTTCTTCGCCACGCCGCCCAGTCCGGCGAGGCCGATGACCTCGTCGACCCGGCGGGCCGGAATCCCGTGGGTCAGCGCGAGGGCTCTGAGGTGGTTGTACGCCGAGCGGCCCGGGTGGATCGACTTCGCCTCCAGGAGCGCGCCGACCTCCTGCAGCGGAGCCTGATGGCGGGCGTAGTGGTGGCCGTTCACGGTGACGGAGCCGCTCGTGGGGGCGTCCAGGCCGACGATCATGCGCATGGTCGTGGACTTGCCCGCGCCGTTGGGCCCCAGAAAGCCGGTCACCGTTCCCGGCTTCACGGCGAAGTCCAGCCCGTCGACGGCCGTCTTCTCGCCGTACCTCTTGGTCAACTGCCGTGAGTCGATCATTCGCGTTCTCCCTGTCGGGCTTTGGCGTCCGTCGCTTCCGACGCCACACCCGCCACGTTAAGTGCCGAATCACCCCAATCCGGTGGTACCGGGAGGCTGAACCGCGCCGTGGGCGTGGTACCGCGGTACTACGCGACCACCGGCGGCGCCGTCCGTGTCCGTCGCCGCCGGGGCGGGTGCGATGTACACGCGCAGGCCGGCCACCTGGTGCGGGGTCCAGGAACGGGCGTAGCCCGGCGGGTCGGCGCCCGGCGCCACGAGAGTGGCGGCGGGCTGCCGTCGGGCGGTCCGCCGGATGCCGGCCGCAGTGGTGCTGGCGTCGTGGCCTCCGGTCGCCGCGGACGCGCAACCGGCGTAGTAGGCGATCGGGACGTAGTTCTCCCCGGTGACCAGACAAGGCGGACGGACCCCCAGCCGGCGCAGCCCGGCGGCGACGGCGGCCCACTCGCGGTGGGCGGCGGTGGTGCGCCGCACGGTGTCCGCCAGCACCACGAGTTGCGCGGCCAGATGCCCGGCCAGAGTGAGCGTCAGCAGCGCCACGGTCAGCGGCCGACGGATCCGTCCGGGCGCCCGGACCAGGTGCGCCAGAAGATCGGCGACCGGAACGGCGAGCAGCGCGTAGGCGGGCAGCAGGAAGCGGGGTGCCGCGTAGCCGATCATGAAGAGGTACGGGAAGGCCGCCGAGGCGGCGCAGGCCAGCGGTACCAGCGTGCTCGCGGGCCGCCGGGCACGGATCGCGACCACGGCCGCGAGGGCGGCGAGCAGCGGCAGGACGTACCACCACAGGGTCTCCAGGACAGGGGGCGCGGCGCTGGTGCACGGGCGGCACAGCGTACGTCCGCCCAGGGCGCTCAGTTGGTCTCCGACCGCGATGTTCCAGCCGAGGCCACCCTGGATGCGGGACGCGTCGGACAGGCGTTGCGCCAAGCCGCCGTAGGAGACGTACGCCTCGATCACCCACTCGGCCGCCCCGGCCGCGAGGCCGCCGACCAGCGCCACCATCAGCGCGGGCCGCCACCGCCGTACACACACCAGCACGACGAGCAGGGGCAGGGTCGCCCAGACCGCGTCCGTGGGGCGCGTCAAGGCCATCAGGGCCGCGCTCAGGCCCACGCCCCACAGGGCCGCGCGGTCGAAGCGGTTCGCCTGGGCGCGCAGGAAGCAGCCCGTGCCGGCCAGGGCGCCGACGGCGACCCAGTAGTTGGGCATGGCCTGCGGGCCGTAGAACAGCGTCACCCACAGGGTGGCGAACAGGGCGCCCGCGGTCGCGAGCACCTGGGCGGGGAAGACGCCCCGCCAGGCGCGGAGCGCGAGGAAGAGGGCGAAGCCGGACAGGACGGCCAGGTAGATCCGCAGCAGCACGGTGGACGACGACCAGGCGGCGACCGGCGTCACCAGCAGCGGGACGCCGCGGGCGCGCGGGGCACTGAAGAACGCGGCCGGGGCGTGGGAGGCGACCTGGCTGACATAGACCGACTCGTCCCAGCCGAGGCCCAACACCGGTCGTACGAGAAGGAGTTGGGCCAGAGTGAAGGCGCCGGCCACGACCGCGAGTGCCACCTCGCCGCGGAATCGAGGGGCGAGGCGAAAAGGTGTCGGCGGGTCGGGGCTGCGCGGGCCGGTCGAGACGACCGAGGCGCTGTCCGTCGCTTGCGGGCTGTCTCTCATCACTGACCCCTTACTCCGACGGACCGTAGGGTCAACGCTGACGCCTCGGATCGGCGCTTCCCTACCCGCTGTAAGGTTTCAGTCATGGTCGGCAGGGGCCTGCGGGGCAGAGCCGGACGGCGTAACGCCGGTGAGCCGGAGAGCGAGGTGCTCGCCGCGTCAGCCCGCTGATCGGCCGCCGGGCGGCACCGGCGCTCGCCGCCCCCGCGTCCTGACCCGTGCCGCCGTCGTGAGCGCCGCGGCGACCGCGTGGTCCCTGCTCCTGCTTGCGGCCACCCTTGTGGGCGCCGCCGGAGCCGATGCTCATCCGAGGGTGATCACTCGGCGGGCGGAGTGAACCTCGTGGTCGGTCGCCGCTCCGAAGCGGTCATGGACCTTCTTCGCCCTGGGCGACCTCGACCCTGTGGTGGAAGTCGACGACGCCGGCTGTTCCGGCGGCGACGGACAGGACCGTGCAGGCCACGAGGAGGAACGCGGTACGCCGCCTGGCGCGTGAGCGCCCCTTGGAAGGTTCGAGGAGGGCGGCGACGCGTTGCGGAACCGGGCCGGTCGTCGCCGCGGGCGCGAAGTCCGGACGGGCGGACGGGGAGGCGTGGCCGGCGAGGGCGGCGCGGGCGATGGCCGTGGCGATCAGGCGTCGGTCGCCGAGGGCGGTGGCGGCGGCCTCGTCGGCGGCCCGCTCGGCGGCGAGCCGGATGGTGTCGCGGGTGGTGCGCAGCGCGGGGTGGCAGTGGGCGGCGAGTTCGGCGGCGGCCAGGAAGTAGTGGTGGCCGGCCCGGTTGTGGGCGCGTTCGTGGGCGAAGAGTGCCTCGCGCTCGGCGGGTCCGAGGCTGCGCAGCATGGCGGTGGTGACGACGATGCGGTGGGGCCGTCCGGGCAGGGCGTAGGCGTCGGGGTGCGGCGAGTCGACGACGCACAGGTCGCCGGCGGCGGGGCGGCGTTCGGCCTGTGTGCGGGCGGTGCGGAAGGCGCGGGTCTGCCGGACGGCCGACCGCACGACGGTCCAGGTGCTGAGGGTGAGCACTCCGGTGGCCGCCATGGCCGCGGGGAGGACAAGGTGGTCCGAGGGTGTGCGCAGGGGGTGGATGAGTTCGCCGAGGGCGGCGAAGGCGGGGAGTCTGAGCAGTCCGGTCAGGACCAGCGCGCCGAGCGCGGCCACGCAGGCTCCGCCCAGCGCCAGGGCCGAGGCGGTGAGGACCCACAGCGCGGTGGCGGGGGCCAGTCGGTCGAGGGTCCGGCGGGCCAGCGCCGGCGCGAGGAAGGGCAGGACCAGCGGTACGAGCAGCAGGACGGTCATCGTTCGTCGCCCTCCAGGAGCCGGCGCAGGTGCTGCTCGTCGCCGGGGTTGAGCTGGGCGACGAAGCGGGCCAGGACCGTCTCGCGGTCGGCGTCCCGGTCGAGTTCGGTGTGCATGCGCCGGGCGGTCAGGCCGGGGGCGTCCTGCACGGGGAGGTAGGCGTAGCCACGGCCGTGCCGCTCACGGCTGACGACGCCCTTCTCGTGCAGACGGGTCAGTATGGTCGCCACCGTCGTGCGGGCCAGGCCGGAGCCGAGTCCGGCCCGCACCCGTCCCGGTGTGAGCGGGGCACCGGCGGTCCACAGCACGGCCATGACGGCGGCCTCGAGCTCGCCGGCCGGCCGCCTCTCGTCCCTCGCGTCGGTCATGGGAACGTTCCTCATTCCGCCATCGTCTACAGTTGAGTAGACCGTCTACAGAATTGTAGTCGGTAGTCGGTAGTCGGTAGTCGGGTGTCGGGTGTCGGGTGTCGGGTGCCGCCGTGCCGCCGCCTCCGACGGCCGGGAAGAAGGGTGAAGGGGCTCTCGATGATGAGCACAGCCACACACCTGTCGTCGCAGCTTGCCGTCAATGTGCTGGAGGCCCGGTCGCTGCTGTCCGCCTTCGGCGTGCTCGGCGTGGGTGTGGTGCTGTTCGCCGAGACCGGGCTGCTGATCGGTTTCTTCCTCCCGGGCGACTCGCTGCTGTTCACGGCCGGTCTGCTGTGCACCGGCTCCGCCGGCCGCGGTCTGAAGCTGTCGCTCGCCCCGCTCCTGGTCGCCGCGGCGGTGGGAGCGACGGCAGGCGCGCAGTGCGGATATCTCCTGGGCCGCAGAGCGGGCGGCGCCCTGCCCGCCCGCAGCCGTTCGGCCCGCCTGCATGAGGGGGCGAAGCGCGCGGAGGAGCTGCTGGAGCGTTACGGGTACGCGAAGGCGATCGTCCTGGCCCGCTTCGTTCCGGTGGTGCGTACGGTCCTGAACCCGATGGCGGGCGCCCTGCGGGTACCGGTGCGGACGTTCACCGTCTGGCAGGTGACGGGCGGGCTGGCGTGGACCCTGGGTCTCACGCTGGCGGGGTACGCGCTGGGCTCCTCCGTACCGGACGTGGACCGGTATCTGCTGCCGATCGTCGCGGTGATCGCGGCCCTGTCCTTGCTTCCGCTCGCCTCCGAGGTGTACCGCTCGCGCCGGGACGCGAAGGCGAAGGAGGCACGCGGATGATTCTCGCCCTCGACGGCTCGTCGGTCGACGGCTCGGCCTACACCGACGTGGTGGACCTCGCCCGGCAGGCCCCCGCGTGGCTGGACGACACGGTGTCGGCGTGGTCGACGTACGGGCTCGCCCTGTTCGCGGCGCTCATGGCCGTCGGCTGGTGGCGCGCCCGGCGACTGGGTGCCGCCGCGTCCGTGACGGCGCTCGCCGTGCCGTTCGTCGTGGTCATGGCCCACGGGGTGGACGCGGCGCTGAAGCCGCTGGTGCGCGAGGACCGGCCCTGCCGGAGTCTGCGGGTGGCCACGCTGGAGGCGTGTCCGGCGCCCGGCGACTGGTCCTTCCCCAGCAACCACACGGCCGTCGCCGCCGCGGCGGCCGTCGCCCTGCTGTTCGTCTCCCGCCGGCTCGGCGCGGTCGCTGTCGTGGCCGCCGTCGCGATGGCGGCCGCACGGGTCTGGGTCGGCGCGCACTACCCCCACGACGTGCTGGCAGGGGTCGTGGTGGGTGCCCTGGCCGCGCTGCTCGCCATGTCGGCGTTGCGCGGGCGTGCGGACGGCCTGGCCCTGCGGCTCACGGCCACCCGCCTGCGTCCGCTGGTGATCGCGTCATGAAGCGCGGCGACGTCGCCGAGCTGGCCGGCAGCTGCGGTCTCGGCGCATGGACGGCGTTCGGCGTGCTGACCATGGTCGTGGTGGGCCACGACGGGATACCGCTGTTCACGGACGGCGACTTCCTCTCGTGGTCCGTCGGCCACCGGCCGGACGTGGCGGTGGCGTTCGCCGGCGCGGTGACCGCCACCGGGACGGGTGTGATCCCGTACGCGCTGGCCGTCCTGGCCGGAGTCGTCGCGGGACGCACTCTCCGGCAGCGCGCGGTGGCCGCCGCGCTCTGCCTGGCCTGTCTCGGGGCGGGCCAGGCGCTGCGGTACGCGGTGATGGCGCTCGTCGCCCGGCCGCGGCCACCCCTGACGGACTGGGAGACGCATGCCTCGGGATGGGCGTTCCCGTCCGGTCACACCACCACGGCGGCCCTCACCGCGGGTCTGCTGATCATCGCCGTCCGGGTGCGCGGCCCGCGTGGCACAATCCCGTTCACCCTGGTCATCGGCGGCTGGGGCGCGCTGGTCGGGCTGAGCCGCGGCTACCTCGGGGTGCACTGGTTCACCGACGTCGTCGGCGGCTGGCTGTTCGCCCTCGGCTGGCTGGGACTGTGCCTGTGCGCCGTGGCCCGCTGGCTGCCCGAGCGATGGACCCCCGGTACGACGGACCCGGACTCGGTGGTCGGGACGACGGAGCCGATGCGCACAGCGGAAAGCCGAACGGGCCTGGCACCAGGACAGAGGGAGAACCATGCGGCAGACCATCCTCGTCGTCGAGGACGATCACGCCCTGCGTGACGTGCTGATGCGCGGGCTGCGCGAGGAGGACTTCGACACCGTGCCCGCGCCGGACGGCGCCACCGCCCTGCGGCTGGCCGGCGCCGGCATCTCCGCCGCCGTGCTCGACATCGGGCTGCCCGACGCCGACGGACGGGACGTGTGCCAGGCGATGCGCGCGAACGGATTCCTCTCCCCCGTCATCTTCCTGACCGCGCACCACCGGCTGACCGACCGGCTGTCCGGGTTCTCCGCCGGAGGCGACGACTACCTGCCCAAGCCGTTCCATCTCGCCGAACTCGCGGCCCGCCTGCGGGCCGCCCTCAAACGGACCGCACCGCCACCCGCGGCCACGGCGGGAGACCTGGTCCTCGACGCTGTCCGGCACGTGGTCAGCGTCCGGGGCACCCGGGTCGATCTGACACCGACCGAGTTCCGCCTCCTGGCCGCGCTCATGGCGGCCTCCGGCGCGATCGTGCGGCGCCGCGAGCTGGTGCGGGCGGGCTGGCCCGAGGGCGCCCAGGTCCACGACAACACCCTCGACCAGTACCTGACCCGACTGCGCCGCAAGCTGCGCGCGGCAGGCAGCGACCGGACGATCGGCACGGCCCGCGGGATCGGCCACCGCCTGTCATGAGCACCATCCGCCGGCTGACGGGGCCCGCCGCGTTCGCTCTCCTCCACCGGCTGGCGCCCCGCACGCTGCGTGGCCGGCTCTCCCTCGTGGCCCTCACCACGGCCACGCTGCTGATGCTGGTCCTCACCGTCGCCTTCAACGCCGTGGCCGGCCACCGCCTCCAGCACCAGGCGGACGACGAGCTGCGCACCCGCGCCGCCGCCGTCGCGACGACCATCGACACCAGCGGTCCGAAGGTACGCGTCCTGGAGACCTCCCACGACGAACTCCTCGACACGAACGTGTGGATCTACGCCGGCCGACGCCTGCTGGAAGCGCCACCGAACGCCGGCCCCGTGACCCCCGTCGCCGACGCGCTCGCCGGGCGCGGCGGGCGGCGGTGCGTGACCACCGACGTCGACGGCCCCCTCCGGCTGTGCTCTCAGCCGGTGTCCGGAGGCGGTCACGAGGCCACGGTGGTCACCGCGCTCGACCTCTCCCCCTACCGGAGTTCGGCCGACACGCTGCTCCTGGGATCGCTCGCCCTCGACGTCGTGATGCTCGCCTGCACCTACGCGCTGACACGGCTCGCGGTGGGCCGCGCGCTGCGCCCCGTCCGCGCGATGACCGACCAGGCCACCCAGTGGAGCGCCGTCACCTCCGAGCAACGCTTCGCCGGCGTCCGGCACCCGGCCGAACTCGCCCGCCTCGGCAGGTCGCTGGACGCCATCCTGGACCGCATCCGCACCCTTCTGCGCCACGAGCGGCAGCTCACCGGGGAACTCTCGCACGAGCTGCGTACGCCCCTGAGCCGGATCATCGCCGAACTCGACTGGTGGCGGACCCACCCCCGCACGGACGACCAGACCCGCACGACGCACCAGGTCATCGCCGACGCCGCCGAGTCCATGCGCGCCATCTGCGACACCCTCCTGGACGACGCCCGGGGCGGCGCACCGACCGCTCCGGGCACCGCCGAAGTCCTTCCCACACTGCACGGCCTCGCCGAAGCCCTGGACGTGCCAAGCCACTTGGCGGTCACCGCCGAGGGCCCACGGCTGGTGGCCGGCGTCCCGCCCGCCCTCCTCGAACGCATCGTCAGCCCACTCCTGGCCAACGCCTGCCGCTACGCCCGCTCCAGCGTCGCCGTCCGCACCTCCCGCACACCCGACGGCGTACGCATCGCCGTCACCGACGACGGACCCGGCGTACCACCCCCGTTCGCCGCACGGCTCTTCGAACCCGGCCAACGCGCGGATCCCGGCGACGGACACAGCGGAGCGGGCCTCGGACTGCCGCTGGCGCGACGCCTCGCCCGATCCGCCGGAGGCGAGGTGACCTACGACCCCGGGCACACATCCGGGGCACGCTTCGTGATCAGCCTGCCCGCCGGTTGAGATCCACCCCACGCGCCGGCACCGGCGGATCACGGCCCGTCAGGGCCAATCACCGCGTGACTTCGTGCCGGATGTCCTTGCGAGAGGCGGCCAGATAGCCGACGAAGCCGAAAATGGCCACCGTCCAGGACAACGTGACCGGCCCCAGGCCCAGGTCGAGCCCGCCCCGGCCGTGGCCGACGGCCATCCAGTCGGCGACGGAGGCACCGAGCGGGCGGGTGATGACGTACGCCGCCCAGAACGCGGTCACCGCGTTCAGGCCGCCCCAGCGGTGAGCGACGGCCGGAACGGCGATCGCGGCGGCGTACAGGACGGCGGAACCCAGGTAACCGAGGCCGATCGTGGCGGTGAGGTCGCCCGCGGCGGTGCCCAGCGCGAACGTGGCCAGCACAGCGGCCCAGTAGAAGATCTCGCGGCGCCGGGTGTGGATGCTGTGGATGGACAGGGTTCCTTCGCTGCGGTACCAGAGGGCGAAGACGGCAGCCAGCGCGACCATGAAGAAGGGGGTCGAGAGCGTGTACGGCACGCCGAGGCCGACGTGCAGGATGTCGGCGGCCATCGTGCCGAACACGCTGACCATGACGATCGCTGTCCAGTAGATCCAGGCCACATACCGGCGGGCGGCGAACTGCACCGCCAAGGCCACGACCAGGGCCATACCGCCGAGGCCGACCGCGGGGATCGGGCCGAACAGGTGGGCCAGCCAGTCGGAGGCCGTCTCGCCCATACCGGTCGTCAGCACCTTGATGGTCCAGAAGTAGACAGTCACCTCCGGCACCTTGCTCGCCGCATGTCGTGCGCGGCGCGAAGGCCGGTCGTGAGTGAGGTGATCTGTCGTCATGGCAGGCACGATGACATGGTGCACGGTGGTTGCCCCAGACCCCTTTGCCAGAGCTTTTGCGCTTCTGGTGCCCGAGTTGCCCAAGGCCAGCCCGAGCCTGAACACCACCTGAACACAGTGGCCGATGAGCTGGTCAGCGGCGCGCGGCCGGTGATACCGGCGACCTCCCGACGTTGCCACTACGGCCGAGCGACGGCTCGCCGAGGGCAGGCTGCGCGCGCAGGAGAACGCCCGAATGCTCAGTGGGACGGATACTCCTGTAGTGGCGTGGGTTGCCGAAGGACGTGGAGGACGTTAACCAGTAGGCGACGCCGATGCAGGAGGCCACGGCCACGGGCGCGAACCTCAGTTGGCCGGTGCGGGCCAGGCCGAAGATCAGCAGGATCAGGCAGTCGATGGCCACTACCTCGCCCAGGCAGACGGCCGGCCGAGCGGTCGTGCGTGGGCCACTGCACCCCGACGTCCTTCGTCCTTGCGACTTGCCTCGTCGGGACCGCATGCCCGCAGGCGAGCGACACCCGGCGCCGCCGCCTGGGCCCAAGGCAAACCTCGCCATGATCACTTAAAGCAACTAAGAACATAGTGGGTAATTGGGCATATACTCACCCTGCCACCGTTCCCAGGATGTTCCCATCTGGGCACAGAAAAAGCCTCCCACGATGTTCGCGGGAGGCTTTCAGGGCCCTGACCTGGGCTTTCTTGAGCCGCCTTCGGGATTCGAACCCGAGACCTACGCATTACGAGACCGTGAGGGATCGTGTTGCCTCGTGCCTCGCCGTGCTGCCCGGTGGCGTTTCGCCTGATCAGAGCACGTGCGGCAGGTTGACCCGTGCCACCCGATGCTGCACGGTCCGAAGGCGTCCGGCCACCGGCTGGCCACCGGGAAGGCCACCACTGATGGCAAGAAGCAGGAGCACCGGGATTGCAGGGCTCCACAGCCCCTTCTTACCCGTGCCGGGTCTCCCGCAGGTCGCTCCTGAGACGGCCCCTTCCGGCTCGGCCGGTGCAGACCCCGCCGGTCGGCTGTTCCCGAGACCGTCCTTCAGCTCCATTGGGCACTGCCCATGGCGAAGTTTCAGGTCCCGGGTCTGGGGTGCGGAGGGTTCGGGATACTCGTGCTGGTCGCGGCGGATGACTTTGGCGAAGATCGTCGGGCACCTGGAGACGCCGCGGTTCGTCAGGAGCAACACAGCCCTCACCAGGGAGGTCACCCGCCTCGGGTCGGTACGTACCCACGGGATGGCGCTGTCCGCCATATCATGACGGCACGCGGGAAGGAGCACCGTCAATGAGCGTCGACGCGATCGTGCACACCGAGTTCCCCAGGGGTTACACGGTCCTGTTCGGGGCCGACGGAAAGGTGATCATGACTCCGCAGAGTGAGGAGCATTCAAGCACCATCAGGTCGATGCAGATCGACTCGGCGGCCGCCCTCGGCCGTCATGCGAAGGTCACCTCCGACGTCTACATCGACTTCCCGGCCGACGAGAACTCAGCCCCCGACCTGGCCATCCTGCGCGAGGACGCGCGCCGGGAGAGCAAGCGCTACAGCTTCGAAGACGTCCTGCTGATCTCGGAGGTCGTCTCCACCTCCTCGGCGCGCAAGGACTACGACGACTGCACGGCGAAGTACGGCCGCTACGGCATCCCCGTCTACCTGGTCGTGGACCCTTACGCCCGGGAAGTCGTCCTGCACACCGACCCCACCGCGAGCGGCTACAGCACCGCGCACACGCGCGCGTACGGAACGGGCAAGCTTCCCATCGCGCTGGCCGACGGCCGCACCTTCACCCTCGACCTCGACGAACTTCCGGTGCCCGAACCGGACACCGACACACGCTGAAAGCCGCCCGCCGAGTAACGCGGGGTAACGAACGCGATCGAACTGATCTCGTCCACGGGCTCGGGTACCGGCGCCGGCTCGCCGGTGCATGCGCTTCGACGTGCTCCGGTCGACGGATCGAGTCGGCCACCGGACGCCGGTTCAGGCACGAGTGAGGTCGGACAGGAGTGCGGGCAGGAGGCGTTCCTCCATGACCGTGCTGCCCGACGCCTCCATCGCGAGGGCCAGTCCGGAGTCCCAGGGGCTGGCCGCGGGCGGTCCCGCGAGCGGTGTGGACCCGCCCTTGCCGAGTGCCGCCGTGTAGTCGGCGGCGGTCATCCGCCAGGGTCGCGCGCCGTGTCGGACCATGGCGTTCGCGGTGATCCGCAGGCCGGCCCAGTCGAAGTCGGCGCGCCAGTGCAGCCGGGCTCCCGCGCGTACGGCGTCGCCGAGCAGTTTGTGGCAGGCGGCGGACGGGACGCCCTCGGTGCAGACCAGGGCGGCGCCGGTGTCCTGCAGTTCGCCGGCCGCGGCGCGCAGGACGGCCGGGTTCTCGCAGACGAAGATGGTGCGGGCGGCGGGGACGACGGGGTCGGTGGCGAGCTGGTGGAGGGTGAGCCGGAAGGGTATGCCGAAGCCGGCGGCGTCACGCAGCCAGTCGCAGACGACGGTGTCGCCCCTGGCGCCGATGTTGAGGACGAGGACCTGGCTGGCGAGGTCGTCCGCGATGGCGCCGGCGCTCTCCCAGAGGGCGCGCCGCCCGGCCCGGTCAGGCGGTACCTCCGAGCCGCCGCCGGTGCGCTGGGCGAGGGCCCGCAGGACGAGCTGTTCCAGCGGGGCGCCGGGCACGAGGGCTTTGGTGTCGCCGGTGGCCCACTCGGCGAGGACCGGGAGCGGCAGGACGCCGGGGACCCGCTTCGGGGAACCCGCGGAGCGGTCCCCGTCACCGGTCAGTCTTTCCAGGACACGTACCGCCGCGTCGAGGAGCGGCGCGTCTCCCCGGCGTACGAGACGGGTGAGCGTGCCGTCGGCGGCGATCCGGTCCAGCCAGGCGGCGAACCATCCCTGCCCGGCGAGCCGACTGGAGTGGGCCGACTTCAGGGCGTCGTCGCGGCGTGCTTCCTCTTCGGCCCGTTCGGCGGGCCGGTCACGCAGCGGCCCGTGGAGACGGCCGAGGGTCTGGAGGAGACCGGTGCCGTAGCGGCCGTAGAGATACCCGTCCAGATCACTCAGGGGTAGAGCGAGGCGCTTGGCGGTCTCGGGCCGGTAGCGGCCGGTGATCCCGATGACGGTGCGGCGCTCGGCCTCGCTGGGCCTCGTGAGCCCGATGTCGCCGTCGAGCGCGCCTCCGGTGCGCTCCAGCCTGCGGCGGGCGGCGGCGAGCAGCCGCCTCCATCCTTCGTCCCGCAACTCGTCGTACCCGTGGCCTTCACGCTGCTCAGTCGACAACCGCGGCCTCCTCGGGCGTCGGGACGCGCCGGGTGCCGGGCGAGCCGAGGGCGGCGGTGAGGTCCCCGGTGTCGTCGGCGAGGAGCCGGTCGCCGTCCCAGACGAGCAGCAGGGCGGAGACGGTGTGGTCGACGGCGGTGTGCGCGAGGTCGTAGTGGGCGGCGGCGGACACGGAGGCGTGGGCGGCCCACAGGTCGTAGCCGGTCATGAACAGGTCGAGGTCGAACTGCGCGGCCAGCGACATGAGTTCGCCGCGCCCGGTGTCGTCCACGCCCGCGAAGGCCTCGTCGAGGGCGAGCAGGCGGGGGGCGTGCGGGTGGGCGGAGTTGAGCATGGCGTGCGCGGCGGCGAACAGCGGCAGGTGCAGTGACACGGACTGCTCACCGCCCGACAGCCGGCTGTGCCGGGCGCGGGTGAGCCTCTCCTCGCTCTTGTCGGGGCGTACGAGCTGGAACGCGAACTGCCGCCAGCGCCGGTAGTCGAGGACCTCGGCGAGCAGTTCGCGGTAGGGCTGGTCACGGTGGCGGGCGCGGGCGGTCTTGATCTGCGCGGCAAAGTGGGTGCGCACCCGGGTGAGGCCGTCGGGGCCGAGACGGGCGGCGTCGGCGTCGAGGAGGGCGCAGACGGCACGCTGTTCGTCGTCGAGGTGGTCGGCGAGCAGCCAGCTCACCCCGACCGTCGTCCCCGAGGACATGGTGCGCTGACGCATGTCGGAGTTCATCCGCCTGATCAGGTCGCGGGCGTCGACGGTGCGGTCGTGGATCTGCTGGGCGAGCCGAGTGAGCAGGGCGTCCTCCAGGATGCGCCGCTCGGACTCGGAGAGCAGTTCGGCCTGGTCACGGCGGTGGGAGGAGATCTTCTGGGCGAAGGCGGCGACGGGCAGCGGACCCTCCTCGTCGGCCACGCGTACGACGATGATCCCGTCGGAGCCGTCCCATTCGGGCCGGTAGTCCTGTCCGGCGGCGGCGAGTTGCGCCTGCAGGTCGTCCAGGGCCTTGGTGAGACGGGTGACGGACTGCTTGAGGCTGGTCTCGGTGGGGGTGAGGTCGCGGGTCGCGGCCAGGATCGCCTCGTGTACGGCGACCACGGCCGGCGGGAGTGCCTCGCCGGCCCAGTCGGCCTCCTGGGCGGGCCAGGCGAGGCCGGGCGGGCAGCGCAGGATGTCGAGGAGTTCGCGGGCGGCGTACGGGCGCAGGCCGCGAGCGGTGTCCTTCTCCTCCGCCGCCGCGACCGCCCCGGCCTCGGCGGCGGCCGTACGGCGGGCCTCGGCCGAGGCGGTGCCCGCGATCGCGGCGTGCTGGGCCGTGCGGGCCGCCTCGGCCTCCCGGGCCAGGGCGTCGATCCCGTCCTCGGCCTCCTGCACCTGCCGCATCACCTCCTGCGCCTCGGCCCCGACGGCATCCTGGAGGGCCTCCAGCCCCGCGGCCTCCTCGGTGTGCCGGCGGCGCGCCGCACGCTCGGTGTCCGCCGCCGCCTCCTCGTCCTCGGCGGCGGCGGTGAGCCGGTCGGCGCCCGCCTGGGCGGCCTCGGTCTGGCGGGCGTGCTCGCGACGGCGGGCGGCGAGTTCGCGGACCGCCGCCTCGAAGGCGCGGGTGGCGGTCTCCACGGCGTCGACGCGCTCGGTCTCGATGCCGTGCTCGGCCGCGGTACGGCGCAGGGCGCGCTCGGCGACCGAACAGGCGGCCACCGACTCGTCGTACGAGCCCTGGGCGGCGTCGGCGGCGTCGCGGGTGGCGCGCAGCCGCGCCGCGGCCCGGTCGAGTTCGCGCAGGGCCTGCGTGATGCCGGTGGTGCGGGGCAGCGCGGCGCGGGCGGCGGCGTACGCGTCGAGGGCGGCGTCCGTACGGGCCTGCCTGCGCCCCAACTCGTCGAGTTCGGCGGTCAGTTCGGCCAGCAGCGCCTCGCAGGCGGCGATCCGGGCGGCGCGCCGACGGGCACGGGCGGTGGCGCCGACGTACTCGGCGTGCTCCTTGGTGTGGGCACCGACCAGGACACCGGCCGCGTACCGGCCGTCTGGGCCGATCTGCGGGGTCCCGGTGTCGAGGTCGCCGGTGACGGCGACGGAGCGCAGTACGGCGGTGATGCGGGCGGCCGGGATCGCGGCGTCGCCGTCGGGGTCCTCGGGCGCCTCGGGCTTCAGGAGGTCCGCGAGGCTCGGTCCGCCCACCGGGGCACCGGCCCGGAGGTAGCCCTCGCTGTGGCCGGCCGCCACGGGGGTGTCCTCGGCGGTGACGAGGGCGTCGAGAAGACCGGACGCCTCCAGGGCCGCTTCCAGGTCCGCTCGCTGATGATCCGTCAGATCGCTGCCGAAATCGACGAGTTGCCACAGCGGCACACCATCACCGGACGCCCTGTTGGAGGTTCGGCCTCGGGCCGGGGGCGGGGCGTCGTCGTGCTCGGCGGCGATCCGGTCGCGTTCGGCCTCCGTCTCGGCGCGGCGGCGCTCGACATCCGTGCGCTGGGCGCGCAGGGCGGCGAGGGTGTCGCGCAGTTCCTGTACGGCGGGAGCGGTGGCATCGGTGAAGGCGTCGGCGAGCGTGACCGCGTCGGCCTCGCCGGTGAGTTCGAGGGCTTCGGCGAGCCGGCGGGCACCCTCCTCGGCCAGGAGCGTGCCGTGTGTTTCCGTCCACCGGCCGAGCACTGTGCGGGCCTCTTCGCGGGCGGATTCGAGGGCCGCCTCGGCAACGGCTTCGGCGGTCTCGGCCGCGGCGACGGCCTCCTGTGCACGGTCGAGCGAGCCCCGGGCGAGGTCACGGGTCTGCTCGGCGCCGCGTGCCGCCTGCTGGGCGGCGCGCACGGCCCGGACGCCCTCGTGTCGGGCGGCGGCGAGCGCGGCGGAGCGGTCGGCGAGCCGGGCGGGCTCGGCGTCGGCCGGGGTCCAGGGGAGTCCGGCGGTGTGGGCGTGGTCGGCGACCGTGGCGGCATCGCGGGAGACGGCGGCGTCGAGTTCGGCGGCGATCCGGGCGGCGTGTTCGGCCTCGGCGCGGGCACGGCCGGTGGCTGCCGTACGGCGCTCACGCTCGGCGGTCGCCTGCCGGGCGGTCTGCTCGCAGGTACGCACCAGCCGCTCCAGGTCGGCCAGTTGCTCGACGGCCTGGTAGGCGGCGGAGGAGCGCAGCTGGTCGAGACGAGCACGCTGGGCGGCGAGCGAGGCGTCGGCCGACTCGGCGCGCGTCTCGGCGGCGGCCTGCTGCTCGCGGGCCGCCGCCAGGTCCGCTGCGGCGGTGCGCAGGGCGGCGGCGCGTTCGGCGGTCTCGGCGCGGCGGGCGGTGAGCCGGTCCGCGGCGGCGCGGGCGTGGACCCGCAGATAGGTGGAGTAGCTCGCGAGGAAGGCGCGGGTGGCGTCGTCGGCGGCGGCCAGGCCCTCCAGGGTGCGCTGCACGGACTCCATGTCGTCGAAGGAGCGGGCCGCCTCGGCGATCAGGTCGTCGTCGAGCGGGCGCAGGCCCGCGGTGAGGGTGTCGGAGAGCTTGGCCGGGTCGAGGTTCTTGGCGAGCTGCGGGCGGCGCAACGTGAGGATCAGGGTGAGCAGTTGCTCGTACCGCTCCCGGCCGAGGCCGAACAGGCGCTGGTCGACGGCGGCGCGGTAGTCGGCCGTGGAGGCGATCAGCTCGCGTCCGAGTTCGGCGGCGAGCTGTTTCCTCGTCATCGGCCGGTCGTCGTGGGTGAGGAGGGAGAAGTCCTCGCCCACGCGGCCTTCGGCGACGAAGTGCCACCGGGCGGGTGTGTCGCGGTGTCGCTGGGCGTGCAGCCCGATGCCGCAGGTGACGGCTTCCCCGGTCTCGCGGTGGGTGAACTCGATCCAGACGTAGCCGAGCGCGCTGTCCTGCCCGCGGAAGAGCAGGTTGGACTTCATCGTGCGGTCCTCGGCGGCGAACGGGTTGAGCCGCTTGGGGTCGATGCGCCCGTCGAGGACGAACGGGAACAGCACCTCCAGCGCCTTGGTCTTGCCGGACCCGTTGGGACCGCGCAGCACCAGCCAGCCGCCCGCGAAGGAGAACTCCTCGTCCCTGTAGTCCCACAGGTTGATGATCCCGGCACGGGTGGGGACGTAGCGGGCTGCCGGTGTGGGAGCGGGAGTGCTCACGGAGTCGGGTCCTTGGCGGTTTCGTCGTCGAACAGGGCGGTCTGGGCGGGTGGTTGGGGGGCCGTACGGGTCTTCACCCGGGCGGTGACCCCTCGGTAACGGGCAAGCAGAGGCAGCGCGAGGGCCCCGCCGTCGACCCGAACGATCAGCGACATGGCGGCCAGCAGGTCGAGAGCCTGGTCGAGCAGCCGGTCCGGGTCGCCGCGCAGATCGGCGGCGAATCCCGCGCCGTACTCGCCGATGATCTCCTTGAGCCTGCCCCGGAGCCAGGAGTCCGTGACGAAGGGGTACCGGGTCTCGCCCGGCTCGTGATCCGCGTCGACGACCGTCTCGTACGCCGACTCCTCATCGGGCTCCGCGAGTTCGGTGAGTTCGGCGACCGTCCCACGCGACGGCAGCGCGCCGTCGATCCGCCGGGCGCGGGCCGCGAGGCGTTCGGCGGCCGTGGGTGCGGGCAGCAGTTCGAGGGCGTGCCGTCCGGAACGCTGCACGGCGGCGCTGATCCGGGCGGCGAGCAACAGCGCGGCCTGCGCGACCGTACCGCCGCCGGGGAAACGGACGTCGGACAGCCTGCCGGAGGTGTCGACGAGCGCCACGCCCTCCGCCCGCCGCTCCACCGACAGCCCGGTCAGCCGCTCCAGATCCTCGGCGAGGGCGGGGGCCCGCAGCTGGCCCAGGAGTTCGCTGTCGGCGTCGGCGTAGTACGCGACCGGGTTCTCCAGCACGAGGCGGCGGGCCCGGCGTGCCTGGTCGCGGCGCTGGGCGGCGCGGCCGGCGGACAGCCCCAGCGCGCCGGAGGAGTCGAGGAGCGAGGTGACCGAGGTCAGATGCTGGAGCACGCGGGTCGGGTGGTGGACGGCGAGGAGGATCTCTCGGTCGATGTCGTACAGGGCCTCGGCACGCTCGGGATCGCCTGCCCAGGCGGTGGCGGAACCGTCGGCGAGAGTGAGCGCGCCGCGTTCGGTGAGCCAGGTGACGGCGTCGACGAAGGCGTCCCGGTCGGGCTTGCGCGCGGTGTCGAGCCCGAGTCCGTCGATGCGTACGGCGTCGGCGGCGACCGCGTCGGCCAGTTCGCCCAGCGCCACCTGCGCGCCGTGGCGGCCGAGAGCCGCGAGGGTGAGGACGAGGTAGGCGTAGCGGCGGCGGTCGAAGGGGCGTCCCGCGCGGGTGAGGGCCGGGCGGGTGGCGTCCAGGCCGTCCTGGGCGCGCTGGAGGCGGGCGGTGTCGGCGGTGGTGACAAGCCGGTAGCCGAGCACCTCCATCAGGTCGGTGCGCAGCTGATCGGCCCAGCGGCGCACGGTCGCCAGCGCCGCCCTGTCCGGGTACCCGGACGTGACCAGGGGGTGCCGCAGTACGAGCCGTACCGCCTTCTGGTAGTCGGCGAGTTCGAGCGGAGAGACGCCTTCGGCGGCACGGCTCATACGGCGACCTCACTCATGCGGTGACCTCCAGGCGCAGCCCGTCGAGATGGAGACGCCCGCGCACCGTGTCGACGGTGGTGGAGCCCTCGGCGGGGGTGAGGGTGAGCCGTACCCCGTGGGCGGCGCCGGAGGCGGCGGTGACCAGGCGGCTGGCGGGGACCCGGGCGGCGAGCGCCACGTCCAGCAGGGCGAGCAGGGCGCGTGTCTCGGGCTCGTCGAGCGTCCGGCCGTACACGCCGTCCGACGCGAGGGAGTTCGCGGCACCGCGGCGCTCGGCCTGTTCCTTGAGCTGCTCGGCGCGCAGCAGTGCCCGCCGGTCCTCGTCGCGTTCGATGCGGCCGGGGCCGTGCAGGGCTGGGGTGCGGCCGGACTGGACGAGGGTGCGGGCGAGTTCGACCGGCTCGGCCTCCCACCAGGACGTACGGGACGGGATCCGCTCCGGGTCGGCGTACGGCACGGCGATGTGCCGGGGCGCGCCGAGCCCGAAGACCGCCTGGAACAGGGCGTGCGCGTCCTCGTCGCTCTCGCAGGAGGTGAACCACTGGGCGAGGTGGCGCAGTTGGCTCTCCCGGCTCACCCCGCCCCGGCGGGCCTCGGTGACGCGGCGCAGCAGGGCGAGGACGGAGCGGATCGCGGTGACGGTGGCGTCCTGCAGCCGCTCGGTCTCGCTGTGCTCACGCTCCGCGAACCAGTGGACGATGCCGTCCCACCGGTGCCGCCAGTCCGCCAGCCGCTCGGCGGGACTGCGGAAGAGCCGCTCGTCGGCCTCGGCCGCGTACTCGATCATGCGGTCCACACCGGTGGCCGCGGCCTTCTCGACCGCCTCGGCGAGCAGCGGTGCGTAACGCCCCAGCTCCGCGGTGAACTCCCGCATGTGCGCGAGGAGCGTGTCCTTGTGGGCGAGGAACACCTCGGGCCGGGTGTCGTTGGTGCGCGCCAGGTCGCCCAGCATGAGGTAGAAGCGGGCGGCGCGCTGCGCCATCTCGTTCAGCACCGAGTCGAGACGGCCGAGCTTGCGGTACACCTCCTCGCCGTCACCCGCCGTGTTCGCCTCGGCCAGCGCGTGCAGGTCGCCGAGGATGTCGGGGAAGACGAGGCGGGAGAGCTGGGCATCCTCCAGGCTCGCGCCGAGCACGTCCTCCACGGCCCGGTAGGCCCGGTACCCGGCCTGGGTGAACTGGTACACGTAGTGGCGGTTGCGGTACTCGGCGAGGCTCGCCGCGCGCGTCCCGTCGTACGACCGGTCCAGGACCTGCCACTCCGCGAGCGCGTCGAGCAACGGCTGAACGCCGGCCGTACCGCCGACGGCGCCCGCGCCGGGATGGTCGGCGGCGAGCCGCTCCAGCAGCCCCACCGCGTCCGAGGCGTGCAGCAGTACCTGGTAGTTGGCGCGTCCGCGGTCGAAGGCCCGCAGCAGCCACAGGTATTCGTGGCGCTTCTCGGCGGCGGCGAAGTGGAACAGCCGCAGCCGGTCGTCGACGGAGAACGCATCGATACCGAACGCGCCCTCGTCGACGGAGTCCGGGACGTCGAACTCGTCACTCACGGAACTGTGGCTTCCCTTCTCCCCTGTTTCGGCCGGTACACGTCCGGCCGGACGTGTACCACCGGATCCACGCCAGTCTGCCGCACCTCGATCGGTGCGTGTGAGCCGCTCCTCGGCCCATGCCACTTGTGCTATCGTGCGCCCGTTTCACGCTCCCTGGCGGGCGGTGGCCGCCGTAGGGACCCGCCCTGCGGTCGGCTCAGCGGCGGATCGCCGCGTACGCCCCGAGCCACCCCGTCCCCAGCCGGTCACCGCCCCTGGTGAAGACGGCCGCCCCACTGTTGCCGGCCGAGTTGTCCGACGGGTCGTCGGGCGGCAGGAGCAGGGTGGTCGCCTCGCCGTCGCCGCTGTGCAGGGTCGTGGTCGTGCCGTTCCACAACCGGATCACCGAGCCCGGTGGGGCCGCCACCCGGAACCCGTCCTCCCGCAGGTCCAGGTGGACGCCGGTGGCGCGCTCCGCGAGCAGCGCCCGGTAACGGTCCGGAGGCAAGGCGCAGTCGTTCGGCGGTGTCGTCCCACTCCAGTCGGGGGCGTCGACGCCGCGGGCGCGGGCCGCGCGCCACATCCGGGGAACGAGATCGGGCGCGAGCGGGGCGGTGGCCATCCGCTCGCACATCCACAGCAGCCGTCCGGCCCCGCGGTCGGGCCCGAGTGCGCGCCACCGGATGCGCTGGGCCAGGTCACCGGCGACGACGGCCGCCCACGGGTGGACCGTGCCGATCGGGCCCTGCGCGCCGAGCCAGGCCAGGTAGCGCCGGGCCTCCTCCAGGATGCCGGTCATGGAGTCGACGGGGATGCCCAGCACGTAACCAGGACGACCGCGGAAGAGGCCGGGGCGGTCGGCGACGAGGTGGAGGACCGCGCGGGCGAGGTCACCGGGCACCGGCTTCGGCTCGTCCCACGCGGGCTCGTCGGTCTCCTGCGGCTGCTCCTGCTCCGCCTCGCGCAGGACGCGGCGCAGCGCCGCGCGGGCCCGGTCGGTGAACGGTGCCTGTTCCAGCACCGGGAGGCGGGTGCTGAGCAGGGCCGTCAGGGACCGCTCGGCGGTGAAGGCGTCTTCAGGCACCGGGGCCTCTCGAACCGCGGTGGCCAGGTCGTCGGCGAGGGCGGATTCGACCATGAAGCGGCTGGTCAGCCTGCCCAGCGGGCTCGTCTCCCAACGGTCCTCGCCGGCGGGGGCGCGCAGACAACCCGCCGTCGTGAGGAACGCCGCCGCCTCACGCAGGGGTTCGACACCGGCGTGTCCCTGGTGCGCGGCCAGCGTTCCCGCCCACCACCGCTCCGCCTCCTCGACCGCGGACACCCGTCCCTGCACGGCCTCGGCCAGGAGATGGTCGGGCAGATGGTCGCCCAGCCGTGACCGCACCGTGTATCCGGCGGCGAGCCGGGCCTGCCAGTGCGCCCGTTCCCCCGGGTCGACCAGCAGGAACGCCCAGCCCTCGCACTCCCCGGCGCCGATGCGGCCGGCCCGTCCGAACATCTGCTGGACCATGGACACCTCGACGCGGTCCAGGCCGATGGTGGTGTCGGCGACGATCACGGCCCGGGCGGGGAGGTTGACGCCCGCGGCGACGGTGGAGGTGGCGACCAGGATGTCCGCCTCGCGGGCTCGGAAGGCCTGCTCGGCGTCCCGCTTGTAGGGCCAGTCGCGGTAGTGGAGCCGCACCCCGGCCTTGGTGCACAGCCGCTCGACGGCTTCGGCGTCGTCCGCGTCCACTCCGGCGGTCACCGCACCACGGTCGGCGGCCAGCGCCAGAGCGGTCGCCCGCACCCGGCGCTTGCTGCCGCAGAACACCAGCACGCTGCCGCCGTCCGCACCGACCCCGCGGGCGATCCGCACGGCGGCCTCGGTGCGGACGGCGGCCCTCGCCGCCCAGTCCGCCTCGTCCGCCGTCGGCAGGACCGGCAGCTGCCAGGTCAGCCGGGTGGGCCGCCAGGCCGTGCGGACCAGGCGGGCGCCCAGCCACTCGGCCACCTCGTCCGCGTTGGCGACCGTCGCCGACAGCCCGACGATCCGCGCGCCCGCACCGTCCTCCCGTACCCGCGCGAGCAGCGCCTCCAGTACGGCGCCACGCACCGGATCGCCGAGGAGATGGATCTCGTCGACGACCAGACAGCCCACCTCGGCGAGCGCGTCGCGCAACGATCCTGCACGGCAGATCGCCTCGAACTTCTCCGTCGTCGCCACCCACACGTCGGCCGCCCGGATCAGCCCGGAGTCCACGGCGGCCTCACCGGTCAGCCGCACCACGCGCAGCCCCCGGCGCCGCCACAGGTGGAGCTCCCGGTCGAGTTCGTCGGTGAGCGAGCGCTGCGGCACCAGCCAGGCGGCCTTCTCGCCCCGGGCGTGCGCGTCCAGCGCCGCGACCATGCCGATCGGAGTCTTGCCCGCGCCGGTGGGCGCCACCACCACCAGATGCCCGGTGCCCTCCCGTACGACGGGAACGGCAGCCGCCTGGGCCGGGTTGAACGACGGATGCGGCAGCAGCGCGGCCCACTCGGCGGGCACCAACTCCCCAACGGGCACGTACGCATCGCCGTCGTCCTCCGGCAACTCCTCCAAACCGTCCCACTGCGCGGCGAAGGCATCCCTGGCCGCCACCGCCCAGGGACCCGCGGCCGGGACCGCGCCACCCGGACCGACCGCGACCAGATCCGTACGGCCGCCCAACTCATTGACCGTGCCGATCTCTTCGGCCTCTTCCCAGTAGCGGCTGACCCGGTACGGGACGCCGTGCTTCGCGAGCCAGGTCCGCAGCGCGTCGTATCCCGGACCCTCGGGCAGGATCACCCGCACGTCCTCCGCCGCCGCGACCGCCTCCTCGGTGGGGCGCCAGTCCGGATCGGTCACCTTGCACCACAACAGGGCCCGCTGCTCGGCCTGCTCCGGCACGGCCAGGTCGTCCGGCCACGCCGGAGGGTGTCCCCCTCGCATCGCCCCGGGGAACTGCCCGGGGCCGCGGATCGCGGTCACGCTGACCCCGGGACCACTCGGGCAGGGCCCCAGCGGCACAGACACGGCCGCCGAAGACGCTGCCGTGAGCTGGTCGTACGTCTTCACCCCCAAGTCAGCGAGACTGAACGCGGTGGGGCAGCCAGGACAGACCAGCGCGGCATACCGGTACACCCGCCCCTGCGACTCGTACGGCCTGCGCAGCGCGTGCAACTCCCCCTCGCAGACGGGACAACGGCGCTCCACCCGTTCCTCGTAGGCCCAGCCGGGCTCGAAGAACCGCGCCGGGAGCACCCCGCCCAGGGCGACACCCCACCGCCGCCGCACCACCTCGGTCACGGACCCCTCCGCGCCCGTTCCCGGATGTGCCGGGACACCCCCGTCCGTCACTCCGTCCGCGCCGCGCATACCCGCGACTGTGGCATGTCGTGATCCACACCCGCAGGCGGTTCCCACGTCTTCCACCACTACGGGTTCCACCACCATGAGCGCGGCCTGCGCCCAACGGCCAAGAAAGTCACGGCCTCGCCGCGCGGACGCCTACGGATGGCGCCTTGTCGAGCGGCCACGACAGCACGGCGCCCTGACCGGTATCCGCCGAGCCCCAAGTCATCCCGCACCGTGCACCGACGCCGCACAGACGGGCCCCGGCTGGATCGGCCGTCACGGCTGTTGTCGTAGGTCGCGAGGTCCAGGGCCGACGGAGCCGAGGCCGCCAAGACGGTCGCCGACGCGGTCGACGCGGTCGACGCGGGCGGTCACGCGTACACGACCGCGCAGGCGACCGAGGACGCCGGAGCCTGCGCGCAGCAGGTCGCCGCACCGGCCGACGACGCGATCCAGCTCGGTTCGCCCTACGGGGACAGCCGATAGTGAAGCAGCACGTCGTCGCCCACGCCCCCGGAAACCCGGCCGACCGCGCGGTTGTCTGGATGGCACAACTCCCATGCGAAGACCGCGAGGCTGACCGAGGAGCCATCTGCACGACCTCTGCACGCCTGGCCACCAAATGGCCACCGGCTCGAACCGGACGGGGCCGGGAAATCGACAGCCATGAACAAATGCCGAGGTCACAGCCCCGCGATCCGCTACCGACACTGGCCGTCAACTTCAGACCTACGCATTGCGATGCACAGACCGCACGCGCCCGATCGGCCCGAATTCCTAGGTCAACCCAAACAAGAAACCCCAGGTCAGAGGCCTGACCTGGGGTTCACCACAGAGCCGCCTTCGGGATTCGAACCCGAGACCTACACATTTACGAGACCGTGAGCGATCGTGTTGTCTGATGACGGCTGATGCTGCGGGATGCTGTTGTGCCTGATGAGACCACCTGCGCCATGATGAGCGCCGATACCTGGTACTGCACCGTCCAAAGGCGTCCGGCCACCGGGCGGCCACCGTGAGCGCCACCTCCGCGAGCGCTGCCGTCTCATGCGCCCGCCACACTGATTGTGGCAACCCTACAAGATCTAGAGGAATTGCACTGTGGCGCTTGAGCCTACGAAACCTGCAGGGAGCGGCATCGGCAGTGACAGCAGCAGTACACTCTCGCTTCCTCATACGTGGGAATACTCCCGTGACCCTGCGACGGCATAGTGGGCACGGGCACTTCTACCGCCTCATCGAGCGTCAGCAGACGCTGAAGGTCGGCAGTCACCACCCGGTAGGCGTTACCCAGCTTCAGCACCTTGCACGGATGCTCGCCCCGCTTCGCCAGACCGGATCCTCCTCAGCGTCGGCCTGACCATCAGCGCGGTGAACACCCACTTGATTGCGGGCCGATGGCCGCATCTGCAGGCGCCCTTCCAGTTGCCGCACCTCTCCGGTAGACGGACAACTCGCGAGCGCCTGGAACCTCCGGACAATCGCAATGGACCAGCTGACGGTGATCCCACCACCGGTCACCCTGACCCGGCGTCCGGTCGCCCACCTTGCCGTCATCCCACGCAGAAGCCCCGCCGCTTGCGGCGGGGCTTCTCGTTTTCCATCCCGTGCCTGCCAAGGTCTACGGCCCGACCCACGACCGCACCCTACGACGGCGACCTCGACGCCCAAGGTCACCCGGTGAACCTCATCGTCTACGCCACCGTGAACGGATGCCCCGTTTCACGAAGACATGGAGGGATCTCCATCAATGGCGACGACTACCGATCCCGACCCCTCGGCCAGATAGTCATGTTCCGGAAAGTAGTCCACATGAAGGTGGTCGTCCCCATCCGCATCCGAAGCGAAGCCTTCGATGTTGTCGGCGAGGAGGGCCAAAGCCTCCGGTCCACCTCTGATATCGAGAGATTCACTGTCTCCGGACGACGAGATCAGGATCTTCCCGCTGACCAGTTGAAATGTCATCCACGACAACGACCTGCTGTAAGGGAACGGATCAGAGACTCTCTCGAGGGAGATCTCTCCCTGCCCGCTCCGCAACTCCCGCCCCAGGGCGAGCAGTTCGGAGTGAGTTCCGGAGAGCTCCAATTCCCCGGTCGAGTCACCGCGCAAGACCTTCACCATCACGCCTCCGATTGTCATTTACGGCCAGTAGTCGCCGGGCCGAATCGTGGATGGATCGATGGGAGTGTGCGGATCCTTGAGCGGGCCGCTGGTGGCAGCCAGATCTACTGCGAACCAGAAGAAAAAGTAACGATGGGCCCATCCTCGGAGTTGATGACCCGAACATCGAAAGCCCGGTCAGGAAAATCGGGCACACAAAGCAGCCCTCCAAGCTTTAGCAATGCGTGCGGCAATAAATTCTAGCGCCCGCCGATCTTCATCCATGTCATCCGATTCAACGATCTGCCAAACCCTCAACTGATTCAGCGTCGCTTCAATTCTTTGGGTATCACCAGAGAGACTCTCCTGCCAGAGGTTAAAATTCGATTCCTCATACGCGCGATCCCACAGTATGCAGCTCCTCACCTCGATGAAACGAGGCCAGAAGATTCGGGAAAATGCCACTAGCAACGCCAGGTCGCCATTGCGTTTGACATAATCTACGTAATCAACGGAACCTCCCCACTCGTTCACCCATGATTTAATTTTGGGATACTCCATCGGATCATCCATCCATAAATCCTTTCACAACCCGCTCCAGAGTGCTCAGCTATTCAGGCGCCCACCGTGGTACTGACGGGCGCCTGAGGTCTACGCTACTTTGTTGCTATTTTTATTTACGGGACCATTCAACGGTCCCGTCCACGCCAGGCGCTGCACCTACCGACAGCCGCATAGCTCCTCCTCCGGGAGAAGAGGTCGCGGTAGCTTTTCCCAGTTACGGAAAACCTGCCGGGAGTGGTGGTCTGTTATGTCGCCGCTGCTGTGGAGGTCATGGATGCCGTCGGTCGTGGGGCTGCTGGAACAGCGCGAGCTCGTCGCTCGCCGTCGCGTGGACGAGCTGCGGGAGGAGGCCGACCGGGTCCAGGCTGAACTGGCCGTGGCCGAGCGGGACTGGAAGGAATGGGCCATCGCTCGCTCACGGGTGGGCGAGGTGCTTGCCCCGGCGGATGAGACCGGGCATGGCCACGACCAGGCCGACCGGACAGCACCGGCCGCCAACGGGCAGGCCGGGGAGGCATCGCCAACGCCGGAAGCGGCGAAGACGAAGTCGCAGGTGCCGGTGTGGCGTGAAGGGCTTGCGTGGTCGGCGTTGTCGGTGGACTACCAGCGCATCCTCAAGGCGCTCGCGGACCGGGTCCGGCTCGGGCAGGGGCCGCTGACCTGCCAGGAGATGGCCGCCTTGTTCGGCATGGACGTGGTTCCGGCGCGGGTGGAGGCGCTGAGGTCGAAGGCGAAACGCCTGGTCGCGCGCGGCTGGCTGGCCGAGCCGGCGCCGGGCCGGTTCACGCCCGCCCGCGGGGTGAGCGCGCCAGGCGGCGGGTCATGAGCAGGGTCATCGACCAGTAGATCATCGCCTCGGCGCTGGTGGTGCGGCGTTCGAAGTCGCGGGCCAGGCGGCGGGTGCGCATCAGGTGGGCGAAGAGGGAGAGTCGGCCCGGGGCGCGGTGGCCAGGTCTCCCTGGCTCCGTTTCCCCGGACCGCTCACCGAACCGGACGTGCGACTCTCACCGCATCCGGCTCTCCACGGGTGACTGCCGCTGGGTCGATGACCTTATGCGGTCCACGGCGTCGGGATGCTCAGTCCGCGCCAGCGGTAGCGGGTGACCGCCACCGCGGCGATGTTGAACAACTCGACTCCGTCCAAGGCGATCTGCCGCCAGCCCTGAGGGCCTTTGAACTGTCGGCGCAGGGCCGTCCACGTCATGCGCCGCCGATAGGTGATCATGTTGACCACGCGCCACCACACGAACGAACGCAGGGCGTTGAACGTGTGCTTGGCGACGGCGTGCTTGAAGTAGTTGGCCCAGCCACGCAGGATCTGGTTGATCCTCGACAGCACGGCGGCGAACGGGACCTGGGACCTCCTGTGGGTCAGTGCCCTGATCTTCCGCTTCAGTTCGCGGACCGGCTTGTCCGCGATGAACGTGTAGACGTAGCACTTGTCCGTTCCCCGTTTGCGCATCCACTTGATGTGCAGGGCCCCGGGGCGAATCCCGTTCGCCCGTTTTGATCATGGGATGCCGTGCAGGTTGAGGGTTGCGTGGGGGCTGGTGTGAGCGCGTCGGCCGCTGGCGATGTTGGTCCAGCCTGCCCGGTCGAGGGCCGTGCGGGTCAGGTCGCGCAAGGCGCTCATGACGGCCGCGGATCCGCGATCGGCACCCTGGCCGAACGCAGCACCCGCTACCCGATGCTGGTCCACCTGCCCGGCGACCAGCGCCGAGAGCCTGCGCGACGCTCTGACCACACCGTGAAGACCCTGCCGCCCCACCTGCTGCAGTCCCTCACCTGGGACCAGGGCTCGGAGATGGCCGCTCACCACGCCCTCAGCATCGCCACCGACATCCCGATCCACTTCCGCAAGCCAGGCAGTCCCTGGCAGCCCGGCTCGAACAAAAACACCAACGGCCTGCTCCGCCAGTACTTCTCCAAGGGCACCAACCTGGCCCGGACACCCACGAAGACCTCGACACAGTGGCCGCCGAACTCAACAGCCGCCCACGCAAACGCTCGGCTGGGAAACCCCAGCCGAGCGCCTCTCTAACCTGCTCGCGGCCTGAACAACCGACCACGTTTTGCAACGACCCCTCGAATTAGCCCAAATCCGGATCGGGCTTCCAACTGTCAGTTAGGTTCTATTTGACGCTCGCCCTTCAAGCTGACTTGAAGCCTTATCTCGCACCTGACTCCAATGATGACCGACCAATCTCACGAGAGCATCATGGGGCGTTCCGGGATTGCCGGCTACAGAGGAAGCCACAGCGTCATGGCCATCCCTGGAAAGGACTCCTAAAATATCCCCGGGAACGTCTCTCCTGCTCGCAATCTTTGCCCTCACACGCCAATCATCGTCTTCGCTCAGAAGTCGTATTACTTCCTCTGGAATGGTCCGATTGAAGGTGATCCAGAAACGCATGTCTGGATGGTCTCTTACGATCTCGCGCCAGACCGAAAGTGGGGCCTCTTCTTGCTTGATCCGCTGGTAGTCTGCATTTTCACCGCTGAGTCTCAGCTGGACGAATTCGTCAGCGCTCTCGATCACGTCAGCATCCCCTCACGGTAGACAGATTTTTCCAGGAATTGGACTTCCCTGTCTTTCCCTTGAATTTCCCCTCAATGAAGGTGCCATCCGCTCCTGCATCAGCAATCCATTCAAGACCCTTCGAAGTCTCACGGAACACCTTCCATGCAGACCCACCATGCCCTGCCTTATCCGGACTCCACCAATAAACATCGCCGTAGAAGTCAGGGGCCTGCTGGCAGTAATTGGCGCCAAAGGGTCCACCACGCATAATCGTTGTTGATCGATCGGGGTTAATGGTCCAAACGCCGGGAGGCGCCCCGCCATCATTGTGGACCAAGACCGGCGTGGTCCCGGCGAGCACATAGTACGTGTGGAGGTCGGCGATGGTGAGGTTGTACATGTCAGCCACGCCGGGGCGGGGCCGCACGCCGGCCAGCGTGACCCGGCTGTCGTCGGCGGCCTTGAGGGTGTGGCCCGGGGTGAGCCGGCCGGCATCGGCCCAGCTGTGGACCGTGTCGTCCCAGAAGGGGTGGTGGGCGGTGGTGTGGATCGTGACGGTCTTGCCGTCCGGGCCGCGGACCTCGAGGTCGACGAGGTCGTTGTCACGGTTCAGGAGTTCGGCCGTCACCGCACGCGGACCGCGTTTGCCGGTCTTGGGGTCGGTGGCGATGACCTTGTCGCCGATCCTGACGTCGACGATGGGTTTGGTGGTGCCGTCGGCCATGAGGACTTCGGTGCGGGGGTCGAAGCTGTTTGGGCAGCCGCGGACCGCCTTGGTCTCGGCTCCCGCGGCACCGCCGAGATAGGCCAGGAATACCTCATTGACGATGCCCTCGATGACCCTGCCCCGCGCGACTTCCTTGGCCTCGTCCGCGCACTGGGGGGCGTTGTAGACGCAGTAGGTGGCCGCGAGCTCCTTGGCCTTCTCTACGTCCTTACCGCCGTGCAGCACGTAGAGGTAGGCCTGCCGGCAGCCCTCGCGCCCGAAGCAGGCGGAGCCCCCCTTGGCCGACTCGTAGACCGGGTTGTACCAGAACTCGTCCGTGAACTCCCCGTCCATCATGCTGGCCCAGTAGTTCTGGAGCTTGTCGATGTTGTTGGTGACGGGGGTGTTGACGGCCACCCAGTGCTTCTTCGCCGCGTGGGCACGCTTGTAGATGTTGCCCCGGTGGTAGTCGGACGTGCCGCTCTTCGCGTCGTAGCCGACTTCCTGCTGTTCCTTCTTGCTGCAGTACTTGAGGTCGTACTGGCAGGAGTTGGGGCGGGAGCCGATCTCCGTGCCCGCCGGGTCGGAGTAGGTCAGCGGGTTGTTGTTGGCGTAGGTGTAGCCGTGCATCTGCTGCGGGTCGGTGGGCGTGAAGACCGGGTCGACCGACAGGAAGCGGCCCGTGGCGGGGTCGTACTCCCGCGCACCGAGGTGGGTGAGGCCGGTGGCGGTGTCGGTGGTGCCGCCGACGAAGCCCTTGGTGCCGGTCCAGGTGTTCGCCTGGGTGCCGCGCGGTCCGCCGAACGGCAGGGTGCGGCGCTGGGTGATCGCCTGGCTGGTGGCGTTGACGGACAACTGGGAGGTGCCGTGGTGGTCGGCCAGGGTGAAGGAGATGGTTCCGTCGTTGGCCTGGACGGCCTGGTGGCCGCCGCCCACGTCGAAGTAGCGGGTGCCCTTGGCGGCGGTCGCCCCCTTGGCCAGGGTGATCTCCGTGGCGCCGAGGTAGAGGGTGGTCTCGGTCGGGGTGCGGCCGATCAGGCGGTTGCCGTCGGCGTCGTACAGGTAGTCGGTGACCTTGTCGCTGCCGCCCTCGACCGGCTGGGTGACCTTGGCCAGGTGGCCTTCGGCGTCCCAGTCCAGGGTCTGGGAGGTGCCGTCGCCCAGCAGTCGGGTGTGGGTGTAGCCGCCGACGTCATAGCCAAAACTGTCGGTGGACTTGACCGTGCCGGTGGTGGTGTCCACCGAGCCCAGCGTGTGCGGCCGGACCGCGCCCGGGTCGGGGTAGTGGTAGCTACGGCTGGTGTCCGAGGCGCCGGAGGTGGTGGCGTGCTGGGTCTCGGAGAGCCGGTTGCCGACCTTGTCGTAGGTGTACGAGGTCCAGTAGGGGGCCGGGCCGCCCAGCGCGCTGGTGGAGGGGGTGGTGGCACAGCTGGTGGTCGGCTGGGCCCAGGCCTCGGTCGTCCGGCCGAGGTAGTCGTAGCCGAAGCACTGGTTGTCGGTGCCGGAGCGGGAGGTGTCCGAGACGGACAGGACGTTGCCCGCCTCGTCGTAGGAGTAGGTGTTGAACTGGTCGACGCCCGCGATGTCCTGGCGGTCCACCCGTGAGGTGGCCAGCCGCTGGGTGCCCCACTGGTAGGTGTTGGTCTCGAGCACCGCCTTGCCGCTGTTGGCGGCCATGGAGTACTGCAGCGGCTTACCGGTGAGGCTGTAGCTGGTGCTCGCGGTCAGGTTCTGCGGGCCGCTGAGCCCGATAGGCCGCAGCGTGGCGTCCTCGTAGGTGTAGGCGACGGTGTTGGCGGCCAGGTCACCGGCCTTGGGGTAGCCGACGCCCTGCACTGTGCCCGAGACGTTGTAGCTGGTCGTCGACAGGTAGGTGCCCGCCAGCGCGCCTTCGGAGGACGGGATCGTCACCGAGGTGCGCTGCGGCCGGTACTGCCGGTCGTAGGTGACGACGCTCGACTTGTACTCCTGGGTCCCGACGTAACGCGAACTGGACGCGAGCTGGCCCTTGGCGCCGCTGATGGTGTCGTAGACCCACTTGGCGCGCAGGGCGCCGGTCGAGGAGTTGTCGCGCAGCTCGGTCTTGCGGCCCAGACCGTCGTAGACGGAGGCGAGGACGGTGCCTCGGGCGTCCCTGGTGCTGGTCAGCCGGGAGCGGTCGTCGTACTCGTTGTGGCCGGCGCCCTTGTCGGGGTCGGTGGTGTCGGTGAGCCGGCCCATCAGGTCGTACGTCCACGTCCAGGCGTTGCCCGCCGGGTCGGTGACCTTGGTCGGTTCACCGCGTGGGCTGTAGCCGTAGGTGGTGGTGTCGTAGGCGGCGCCGGCGTCGCGGGAGTGCAGCAGGCGCAGTTCGGTCGTGAGGCCGCGGGCGTCGGTGACGGTGGTCTGCGCGGTGCCGCCGACCGGCGGGATGACCGTGGTGCGGTCGCCGCCGTAGATCGTCTTCGTGACGCCGAGGACCGTGCCGCCGTCGCCGTTGCCGGCGATCTGCCGCAGCTCGGTCGCCCGGCCCAGACCGTCGTAGGTGTAACGGTTCTGGGTCTCCACGCTCAGCGCGTTGTCGGGCTTGAACAGCGTCGTGGAGGGAGCGGTGGTGTCGGTGTAGTAGGTGGCGAACTCCTTGGTGGTCAGGCCGCGTTCGTCGTAGAAGGTGTCCGCGAGCAGCGTCCCGCCCTTCGGGCCGGGGGCCTGCGTCTGGCGGGCTCGCAGGAAGCCGTCGTAGAAGGCGTACGAGGTGTCCTGCGCCCCCGAGTTGCCGATGGTCTTCGTGGCGACCACGACCGGCTTGCCCTCGGTGATGGTGTAGCTGAACTCGTAGCTGGGGGTCTGGCCGGTGAGCCGGTCCGCCAGCCACACCTTGGTGTTACGGCCCAGCGCGTCGTACGCGTAGGTGATGACCTTGCCGTTGGTGTCGGTCTCCGTGAGCGGTTGCCCGCGCAGCCCTTCGTAAGCGGTTGTCGACGTCTGGGTGGTCGTGTTGTCGCCGGCCGTGGCGGGCGGGGTGGTGACCGAACTGCTCGTCGGGAAGCCGGTGGTCGGGTTGTAGGCGGTGGTGGTGGTCCGGCCGTCGGAACGGGCGGCCCTGGTGAGCGTGCCCGCGGAGGTGACCGTGACGTCGGCGGTCAGGTCGGTGGTGGTCAGCGCCCGTCCGTAGCCGTCATAGGTGGACGTGGACTCCAGGTAGAGCGCGCTGGAGCCGCTGTACGTCTTGAGTTTCGCGGTCCTGGTGGCGTCGCCCTTCGTCGCCGCCGCGCCGTACGCGCCGCCGTCGTAGGCGGTGCGGACGTCGGACATGACGTCGGCCGGGCGGGCGGTGGTGGCGTCGCAGGCCTTGGCGACCGTCTCGACCCGGGCGGGGGCGTCCACCGGAATGCTGCCGGTGACGTAGGTGGTGCGGGTGCACTCGTCGTCGGCCGAGGTCGTCGTGGAGCCGAGGTCCTCGGTCTGGGTGACCAGGCCGGTGGTGGTGTCGTGGGTGTCGGACGTCGCGGTCGTCTGCCACTTGGCGCCCGCGCCGTCGTCCAGCGACGTCCACGACGTGCCGGAGGCGTTGCCGGTGAGGTTGGAGGTGACGGTGCCCCAGGTGCGGACCTTCTTCGCGGTCTCCTTGTACCAGGGGCGGTTCACCGACTTGGCGAGCACCTTCCCGCCGGGACCGGAGTAGGTGACGGTCTTGTACCCGAAGCCGGCCTGCGACTCGTGGTCGGTGATCGCGTCGCCCTCACCCGAATCCAGGCTGACCGACACGCTCTTGATACCGCCGGAGGACGACTTGCGGTCGCCGTCCATGCCGCGCAGGAAGTAGCTGTCCGTCTGCGTCTTCATGGCCGAGGCGCCGCCCTGACCGCCGGTGCGCACCCGGACGTGGCCGTAACCGCGCCACTGCGACCAGGTCTTGGACTTCTCCTTGGTCATCCCGTCGTCATCGTCGTAGTGCCAGGCGGCGCCGTCGAGGTAGTCGTACATGGTGACCTGGTCGGGCGAGCCGCCGGTGCGGTCGGTCGAAGTGACCGTGGCCACCACGTACTTGTTGAACCACTGCCGGTCCGGGTCGTCGGTCGCGTTGCCGCCGATGTACTGGGGGAAGCAGCGTGTGGTGTTGATCTCCGGGGTGGGCAGCGCGGCGGCGTCACGGACCGGCGCGGAGTAGCCGACGTCGATCTGGCCGCCCGACTCGTCCGAGACGGTGGACAGCCGGGACTTGATGTAGGGGGCGTAGCCGTCGCCGATCTTGTCCAGCCGGTTGGCGAGCTGGGTGTAGGCGAGGGTGACCTTCGGCAGGGTGATCGAGGCCGTGCCGTTGTAGCCGGTGCGCTGGACGGAGTCCAGCAGCAGCTGGTAGTCGGTGTCGGCCATGCCCCACCGGTGGGTGAGCTTCCAGCCGTCGACGTTGCTGTAGGCGCCGGAGACCAGCACCTGGGTGGTGACGCTCGTCAGCCGTTTCCGGGTGAAGAACGCCGGGGAGAACCGGCCCTTGTCACAGTCGGTGCCCGCTTCGCAGTTCAGGTCCCACGGGGTGTCGTACCAGTACTGGGAGCCGCTGGAGATGGACGAGCAGGTGGTCGAGGCGTCGGGGATGCACCGCTCGCTGCTGGTGAAGTTCACTTTGGCCAGCGGCTTCGCCGAGTACACGGCCGTGGACTTCAGGCCGTACTCGATCCGGTCCAGCGTGCCGCCGCGCACGTAGGGGGTGTCGTCGGCCGCCTTGAGGTTGCGGCCGTAGGAGTTGGTCTCCTTGTCGTAGTAGTACGCGACGGCGTTGCCGTGCGGGTCCACCACGTAGTCCAGGTTCCAGCGCCAGCCCTGCTGGCACCAGGACGCCGCGAACGTCGAGGCGTTGCACGGCTCGCCCGTGTTGTTGCCGAAGACCGGCACCGTCCACGTCGAGTCGGTGGTCTCGCTGCCGCTCGCCCAGCCCGGCAGCCGGTTGTAGCCGAAGAAGTACTGCGTACCGTCGGGAGTCGTCACCCGCCAGTACTCGTCGTTGCGGGCCCCGTTGGAACGCACGTCGGACGAGGAGCCGTAGATCCGGTCGATCTTCGTGCCGTCGTCGTTCTGGAGTTTCCAGGAGTTGGTGCCGTTGGGCACCAGTTCACCGCCCGAGCCGTTCAGCGACAGGGTGGCGTTGTCGTACGCCCAGCACAGGTCGCCGGGCTTGTTCCCGTCGGCGTTGGTCGCGCCGTCCTCCTCGCACCCCTTGTAGCTGCGCTCGATGAAGCCGGGCGCCAGGTCGAAGCCGTCGCCGACCCACGACGCCTGGTTGTTGGTGTTGCCGGTACGGCCGTCGATGCCACCTGAGGAGTACGAGAGCCCGACCTGCGGGGTCAGCCCGCCGGGCACCTGCGGCACCGCCATGTCGTACGACCACGCGAACGAACCGCTGCTCTGATCCGTGGACCAGGTCGACGAGGCGTCCAGGGACGTGGCCTTGTAGTCGCCCGTGTCACCGGCGGCCGAGGTGGTCGCCGCCAGCACGGTGGCCGTCCTCGCGCTGAGGGCGACCGCCTGTGTGGTCAGCGTCTGCTTCTCGGCGTCATTGACGGTCGCCACCGGCTGGGTGGTACGGCACTGCGCCTTCTGCGGCGTGGTCAGCGCGCAGGCGGGCAGTCGGACCAGGGTCAGCCGGTCCGCGTAGCTGCCGCCGTACAGGCCGGCGAACGAGGAGTAGTCCAGCCCGGCCCGCACATTGCCGCCGCGCAGCGCACCGCCCGGCCGGGGAGTCAGCGTGAAGACCGGCCCGTCGACGCCGGTCTTCCGCGACGCCTCGCGGGACAGCGTGGTGACGGTGTAGCTGCCGGTGGCCGCGTCCGCGGAGCGCTTGACCTTGGTGTCCAGGGTGAGCGGCAGTCCCTTCACCCGGGTCGTCTCAGGCAGCAGCGTGACCGCCACCGCAGTCGCCTTCGGCCAGCCGGTGGCCGGTGCCTCGGTGGGTGTACGGGGCCCCTTCATCACTTTGCGGGGCACCGCCTTGCCCGCCGGGCCGCCGGCGACCGGCGACTCGGCCCGCGGCAGCGCGGGCTTGGTCCAGCCCTGCGCGACGGCGGGTACTCCCGACGCCTGAAGCAGGGTCGCGGTCAGCACGGCGGTCGTGGCCATCGCCACCCGGCGCCACGGCCTGCCAGTTCTTGCTCGTGGTCTGGTCTTCATGGGGGTCTGTCTTCCTCCCGTTGAGTGCTCCGCGGGCAGCCGGGAACCGCGCACGGCGGAGCGAAGCAGGTGGCCGGGGAACGGGCCGGCCGCAGGCCGCGGCCGGCCCGTTCCCGGTGGCTGGGCCGATCAGTCGCCGCTGGGGACGGTGGTCTCCACACCCGGCGCGCCGGCGGCCAGGTGATCGATCTGGGTTTCCGTCAGCGCGCCCTGGAAGACCCAGACATCGGACAGCGAACCGGGGAAGTACTGGCCGGACGTGGTCCCGCTCGTGTCCCGGCCGAGCTGCAGACTCTTCGCGGCCTTGTACGTCAGGACGTCGTCGGACCACGAGAGGGTGTCGGCGCAGCTCGCGTCGTCCTGCGTCCCGTCGTCGTCGGCGTCGGCGCAGGCGGTCTCCTGGAGCTCGCCGTTGACGTAGAGACTGACCTCCTTGGCGAAGCCGTCGTAGACGAGGGCCACGTGGTTCCAGTCGGTGGGCGTGTAGAACATGCCGTTGCCGATGTCGGAGACGGCGGCGGAGTCACTGTCGGAGTCGGCCGTGGCGATCCGCCAGCGGCCCGGATCGGTGGCCGGAGTGGCGCTGGGCTCGTAACGCACCGCGAACGCGCTCTTCTTGGAACCCGGGGCGCTCATGACGGTCACCGGGCCCGTCGGGTCGGCGGCCGCCTGGACGAAGGCGCTGACGGTGAAGCTGGCGCTGGTGTCGACCGGCACCACGGAGGCCGCGGCGTAGTCGTCGGTGCCGTCGAGGGTGACGGTGCCGTCGACCCCGCCCGAGCCGGCTTCGACCCCGCCCTTGCCGGCCTGCGCGCCGTTGTAGAGGGTCATGGCGTTACCGGACGGCGAGGCGTCGGGCGAGGTCGGCGGGGTGCCGACGGCGGTCTCGAACTTCCAGCGGCCCTTGACCACTGCCCGCTGCTTGAACAGCTGCTGCACCTCACCGGCGGACACCGGACGGTCGAACAGCCGCACGTCGTCGATCTGGCCGGGGAAGAACGAGGTGGCCTTGCCCTCGAACGCGCTGGCGCCGATCTGCACCGCACCCCCGGCGTACCAGGTCGCGGGCAGGACGGCGGTGCCGGCCAGGGTCCCGTTGACGTACAGCGAGAGCGTGTGGGCCACGGTGTCCTGCACGCCGACCAGATGCGTCCACTCACCGCCGTAGGCGGTGGTGCCCGTGGGCTGCATGGCCCGCACCACCGTGGAGTCGGCCGTGTCGGCGCTGTGCTGGTTGAACACCCACCGGTCATTGGAACTGGAGTAGTACAGCTCCGGGCCCGTCACCACGCTGCCGATCTGCGAGGCGACGGTCGCGGCGTGCGTCGGCTTGGTCTTCGCCAGCCTCACCCACGCCGAGACGGCGAAGCTGTACGAGGTGTTGACGTGCGCGCCGCCGGTGGTGGCGTAGTCGTCGGTGCCGTCCAGGGTCAGCGCGTTGCCGTCGACCCCGGCCGCGCCGGTCGTGGCACCGCCCTTGAGGACCGCGGGGTTCACATCCGCCCGGCCGCTCAGCTCGGTCGCCTCGGCGGTGTCCTCCATGTGAAACACCATGCGGGCCGGGCGGCCGGCGCCGACCGAGTTCGAGCTGTAGAGGCTCGACACCTCGGCGGTGGTCAGCGGCTTCTCGAAGGTCTTCACCTCGTCGATGGCACCGGGGAAGAAGGACGCGGGCGCGCCTCCGGGGAGGCCGGCGCCGATCACCATGCCACGCCGTGCGTTCCACGGCGTGCCGTACGCCGTGGTCCCGGCCAACGCGCCGTTGACGTACAGCTTCAGCAGCTTCTCATTGGCGGAGTAGATGCCGATCAGATGGGTCCACTCGCCCGCTTTGACGCCGCCCGCGGCGGCCTGCATGGCCTGGACGGGGGTGCCGGTGGCGGTGTCGGCGCTGTACTGGGTGTACACCCAGCGGTCGTTGCCCTTGGAGTAGGACAGTTCGAAGCCCGGCTTGTTGTTGCCCCGCTGGGAGGCGATGACCGCCGAACCTGACGGCATCGCGGACAGCTTCACCCAGGCGGACACCGAGAAGCTGACGTCGGTGTTGATCGTGGCGATGTCGGTGGCGGCGTAGTCGTCGACGCCGTCGAACCGCACCGCCTTGCCGAACTTGCCCTCCACGTTCGGCGTGGGGCCGCCGTGCAGGGTCGCGGTCTGCTCGGGCGCGCTGCCCGCCGCCTGAGTGGCGCCGGCGGCCTCGTCCATCGACCAGTCGGCCCGTTCGAGCTGCCCCGACTTGACCCGGAACTGGTAGGTGCGGATCTCGGAGGCATTGCCTGCGGTGTCGAAGGACCGCGCGGTGAAGGTGTTGAGGCCCGGCTTGAGCGGCAGTACAGGCACGGTCTTGGCCGTTCCGGCCGACGTGGCGACCGTGTTGGCGGAGACCGGATCGCCGTTGACGCCGTACCAGTACTTGGTCACGTCGGAGACGGCGCCGGTGATCACGAAGTTGCCGTACTGGCCCACTCCGTCATACCAGGGGTCGTCCGGGTCCTCGGGGTTCGAGGCCGGGTAGATGGCCGAGGCGACGGCGGGCGCCTTCGGCACGCTGGTGTCGTACGCGAAGTAGCAGCCGGTCGCGCCCGTGGACGACCACGGCGAGTACTGGGCGCCGTCGTAGGAGCGGACGTACCAGTTCACCGTCTTGTTGGTGGGGATGGAGGACGGCAAGGTGACCACGAAGTCGGATCCGGACTTCTTCGCCGTCGTCAGAGCAGGCTTCCAGCGGGTGATCACGCCCTTGCCGTCACCGGTGTCCCAGCTCGCCGCGAACTGTACGGAGACGGAGACGGAGTCGCCGTCGGGGTCGGTGACGTCGTTCGCGTAGATCTTGCCCAGGGTGCGCACCCGCGCGGCGCTGGCGGACTTCTTGCACGATCCGCCGTACTCCATGGTCAACTGCGACGTCTTGACCTGCGGCGGCGCACGGTTGTACCGCACGCGCAGATAGGCGTCGTCCGAGAACCGCTTCCAGCCGTATCCGTCGGACTCGCTCGACGCCTTCATACCGAAGGTCATCGTCGACCACTTCTTGTCCGCCGCCAGTTGCACCGCGGACTTCACGTCGAACTCCGCGTCCTTCGCGGCGCAGCCGGTGAACCCGTAGGCGAAGGACTCCGTCTTGAGGTGATCGATCCAGAAGCCGGACGCGTTCTGCGAGTTCCACGTCGTCGAGGAGGAGATGTCCTTGGTGCGCCAAAGCTCCACGCCCCGGTCCGCGCAGGACGCCGACCAGGTGTTGAGGACCACGAACTCCGCCTGCAGCACGGTCCGTCCGGCGAACTTCGACGTCGGGATGCGGTAGAAGAGCCGCTTGGTGTCGTTCGGCGCGCAGTAGGACCAGTTGCAGTATCCGAGGCCGGCGTCCGAGTCGCCGTTGAACTTCCACTGCGGCGACGACGCCCAGTACTTGGAGGCCATCGTCCACGCCGAGGCCTTCGGGGAGTACCACTGGGGGTCGATGAACACGGGGTACACCGTGTCCTTGCCTCTGAGTACGTCTTGGTCCGGTGTCAGCACCAGCGCGTCCTGCGCGGCGGGTACGTCCACTCCGACCGGCGCCACGTTTGCGGACTCCGCGGCGACGGCCTCGGAGTCAGTGGGACCGGTGGTGGCGGCAGAGGCAGTGGGCGCGGCCATGGCGGTGCCGGCGGCCGCGGCCGCCGAGCGCTTAGAGGCATTCGGCGACGCCGTGGCGAGTCCGGCGGCGGACGGCGCCGTGTCGGGCGCCTTGGTGCTGGAGTCCCACATCACGGGGCGAGGGGCCTCGAAGACCGCGCTTCCGGCACCCTGGTCGATCGCCGCCAGACCGCCGTCCGGGGTCTCCTCGACCTGCATGCCGTCGGCGTCCAACTTCAGCCGCAGCGTGCGCAGTTCACTGCTCGCCGCAGCCTCGGCCGACTTGACGACGAGGAGTTGGGTGAAGCCGTCCTACTGCGCCGCCATCCGCAGATCGACACCGGGCAGCACCTCCGGGTAGGTGACGGTGTTCCCGTTCAGCTCCGGGGACGGCAGCTCCCCGGGCCAGGACAGCGCCAGTTCACGGCCGTTCTTCGTCATCCGCACCAGCGGAGCGGATCCGCCACCCGAGAACGTCAGGCCGATGGTCGTGGCCCTGGGCAGCACCGTTCCGTCCGCGCCACGGGTCAAAGTGGTGTCGATGGCCCGCCACGCACCGTCCACCCGGGTACGCAGCGGACGCAGATGCTCCCGCGCCTCCAGATGCCCCTCCGGGGTGGCGTACACCTCGCTGCTCTCACCGCGCAACGACGTGATCTCCACCAACTTGCCGGTGCGCGCGGCCTTGGCCAGCGCCTTGGCGTCCTCTCCCGTTCCGTCGTCTGCGACGGCTGTGGCCGCCGCGTCGGTTCCGGCGGCCTCGGTGGCCCCGGTGTCGCCCCTCTCGGCGGCCACCGCCATGGCACTGTTGGATACACCCGCCGCAAGCACTATGGCCGCGGAGAACACAACGCCGGCTGTGCGCAGCCGACGTCTCCCCCCGTACGTATTCATATGAACTGCTCCCCCACCAGACCGCGTTGGGCTGTGCCTGGATGTCTTCGATCAAACGGTCAGGCCGCAACATACGGGCAGCACCAGCTTGTTAACCAGAGACTCACAAGCGGACAAAGTCCACAAGATCCACTAACCAGGGGAAAGTCAGGCGTGAATTACTTCACGCTTCCTCTACGAATTTTCCACGGTTGAGCACTCGCACCCCTTTTGCCATGCACTCGCCGCGTCAACCCCTGAAAAGCAAGATAACGTCCCCGACTTGCCATGATGTCGCCGTGCGGGGAGGGCAAACTCCAGTGCCGGTGAGGCAGCCGTAGAGTGCGTTGCTGCGGTACTGAGTACGCGCAGGCCCTGGATGACAGCAACAACGAGGTCACGGGAATCGGCGAATACGCGGCGTTGCCCGCGTTGCCACCGGTGAACGTCCACGCCCGCTCGTCAGGCGGAAGCGCGGCAACACGGCCAGCGCGGTCGTAGGTGCAGGCGACCTCGGCGGAGAGTGTCCGTTGGGAGAGCTGGTCGCCTTCGCCGACGGCGACCAGCAGCAGTGCAGCGGTCCTGACCGCGACCTTCGACATCGAGGTCAGGTGGCTTCGACGGACGGTGGTTCTCCAGCCCGGCAGGCGTGGAGGTGGCCCAGACGAACTCCACCAATACCGGCCTCCAATCGGCGGCATGGCTTCGCACGTCAAGGCCATGGCCGCCGAGGTGGGGACAAGGACGTACTTCGGCAGACAGGGTGCTGCCGGGGGCTTCTCCCAGCCCATCTCGTGGTGGCGAAGCCGTACGCCTCGGATACGGACAGGGTGAAGTCACCGGTCAGCGCCTCACAGGCCAAATCCGCAGCCAGTCTGCCGCACTGGTCCAACGGGAGCAGACCGGGAAACGGCCCGGCGAAGCCACTACTGACGAAGAGCCGCCAACGAATCCGCTGGATGAACAACGAAACCGGACTGGAGCATCAGAGTCGTTGAAGGTCTCTCGTACTCCTGCCGGTCCAGTGGGAACGGCCCAGCGCGATCATGGACTTCCAGGACCTGTTCCCCTTGAAGGGAATCTCGAAGATCCGGGAGAAAAGCGAGGCCCCGAGCACCGAAACCGGCAGGGCCACGATCAGCGTGAACCCGAATGTGGGCAGGCCGGGCGATACGAAATGCGGGGCCACCCGGCGAATCACGGCCATGACGATCGGCAGATGGATCAGGTAGAGGCTGTACGAGAAGCTACCGAGACTCCGAACGGGCCGCGCGGTCAGGAGCCGCACGAGAACGGCGGGCCTGCCGGTGGCAACCGCGGCAATCAGCATCGTCATGGCGGGAGCGACGGCGAGATCCACCCAGAAGTAGTGGTTCACCGTCCAAACCGACCCCCGGACAACGCCGAGAGCCACGACCGGCACGGCGGCCAGGACGGCGAACCATCCCCAGGGCAGGCGCCGGACCCTGTCCGACGCAACCACGACTCCCGCGCCCACCATGCCGGCAACGAACACGGGGGCGAGATTTGGAGCGAGCCAGTTGGCGCCCTCCACAGGAGACGCGTCAACCGCCATCAGGCCACGAGCGATCACCGGAAGAGCCACGCAGACGACCAGGACCGCCGCGCCCCACCGCCGCCGGACGAACAGCAGAAGGGGAAAGAGGAGATAAAGCTCGGCCTCGACCCCGATCGACCAGAACGCGCCGTTCGGTGTCGGTGCGGTGAACATGTCCTGGGCGAGAAGGCCGTACACCAGAATCGACGAGCCCGTAGGCGGTCCGAAGTGCGAAGCCGGCACCACGAACCAGGAAATGATCAGGCTCATGACCAGCGCCGCCCAATACGGGGGCAGGATGCGCCAGGCGCGTCGGCGCAGGAACTGGGCGACGCCACCCGACCCCCAGCCGTGACGCGCCGGGGAGATCGCGAGGGAAAAGCCGGACAGCACCAGGAAGAAGACGACGGCAAGGCGTCCGAACATCAGCCCGTCCAGCCATGGAGGCGCCGAACTGTCGGGATACCCCGGGAACGTGTACAACCAGCAGTGGAACAGGACCACATACAGTGCCGCCAGGCCGCGGAGACCATCCAGACCCTGCACTTGCCGACGGACGTCCGCCCCGCCCGCCCCCTCCTCCTGCCCCGCCGGGGCGCCCAAGTCGAGAGCGTTACTGACCGGACGGCTCGCATTCACTGAAATCGTTCAGCCCTTTTTCTGAGCACCGCGTCCAAGCACGCCGCCGACGCCTCGACGGTCGTCACACGATGCACGATGCAACCTACGACAGGCGCATGCCCGCCGACCCGTTTCCCTGGTAGTACGCCGGGCGCCGCAGTGCCACCCCACAGCGACTGATACGTGACGTCCGGCTGAACAGTTCAACAGACAAACCTGGTACCAACGCCGTGACTCTGTTGGTGATCTTGTGAGGGGCAGTCGGTGGGGCGAAAGCGTCACCCTCAGATCGGAACGACAGCAGCTTCCAACCCGCCCGAAGCAGCCCAGCCCTCTTTGCCGCACGGCGAAAGACCTCGCCGAGCACGCTATCTCTGCCTTGACGACTTCCCCTGGCTCAGGCTCAACCGACCAGCAAATGATTCCGGACAGGCGGCCCCGCCTGCCGCAGCGGAGAACCGTCGCGCCACAAACCATGGGCACAGAGCACCCGCATTGTCGACCTCCCACAACAACGGCAAGCCCACGGCGACCTCCGCCAACGCCGCCCCGCCCCGCCCCGCTCCATGCACGTACGCTGCACGGATGGCCACCACTCGGCCACCCCACACCTCTCCCATACTGACTCGCGCATCAGTCAGCCCTAAGAAACCGCAGGCCAGCGCCGACATCCGGCTCGAGAGACGCTTCACCGAACCCAAAGAACGAACCTCTGACCTACGCATTCCATACATAGCCTCAAGAGGCCCTCAGCACGCACATTCCAAGGTCAAGAAAAGAAAGAAACCCCAGGTCACGGCGAGTGAGTCCTGGGGTTTCTCTGAGCCGCCTTCGGGATTCGAACCCGAGACCTACGCATTACGAGTGCGTTGCTCTGGCCATCTGAGCTAAGGCGGCGCGCTGTCCACACCATGGTGCGGTCAGCAACGTCGGTAAGTCTACACAGTTTCCCGGGGTGCTCCGAACCACCCCTGGGCCGCCCCTGAGGCACCCTTGAGTCACCTCTGGGCCGCCCCTGAGACACCCTCGAGTCACCTCTGGGCCGCCCCTGAGACACCCTCGAGTCACCTCTGGGCCGCCCCCCGGACGCACCCGATCCGGGAGTGGCCCAGAGGAGTCCGTAGGCCTACGAGCAGCGCTTCTTCGGTGTGGGAGGGGTGCCGTGGAGTAGGTACGTGTCGATCGCGGTGTCGATGCAGGCGCTGCCGCGGCCGTAGGCGGTGTGGCCGTCGCCGACGTAGGTGAGGAGGCGGCCCGAGGTGAGCTGGCGGGCGAGGGACTGGGCCCAGCGGTAGGGCGTCGCCGGGTCTCGGGTGGTGCCGACGACGACGATCGGGGCGGCGCCCTTCGCCTCGATGCGGTGCGGCTGGCCAGTGGGCTTCACCGGCCAGTACGCGCAGTTCAGGGAGGCCCAGGCGAGGCCCTCGCCGAACACCGGGGACGCTTTCTCGAAGGACGGGAGCGCCTTTTCCACCTGGTCGGGGCGGGAGAACGCGGCGGGGAGGTCCAGGCAGTTCACGGCGGCGTTGGCGGCCATCAGGTTGGCGTAGCGGCCGTCGGCGTCGCGCTCGTAGTAGCTGTCGGAGAGGACGAGCAGGCCCGCGCCGTCGTTCTCCTTCATCGCCGAGGCCAGCGACTCGCGCAACTGCGCCCACGTGCTCTCGTCGTACATCGCCGCGATCACGCCGGTGGTGGCGAGGGCCTCGCCGAGCCTGCGGCCGTCCGGGTCGCCGGTGGGAATCGGGTGCGCGTCGAGCTTGCGGAAGAAGGCCTTGAGGTTCTCGCCGACCTTGGCGGGCGGGGTGCCCTTGCCGCCGAGCGGGCAGTCGGGCTGCCGTACGCAGTCCTTCGCGAAGGACTGGAACGCCGTCTCGAACCCCGCCGTCTGGTCCAGGTTCAGCCGGCGGGCGGGCAGCGCCGGGTCCATCGCGCCGTCCAGGACGAGCCGGCCCACCCGGTCCGGGAACAGGCCCGCGTACGTCGCCCCGAGGAACGTCCCGTACGACGCCCCCACGTACGTCAGCTTCCTGTCGCCCAGGACCGCGCGCAGGATGTCCATGTCACGGGCCGCCTCCACGGTGGAGACGTGCCGCAGCAGCCGCGGCGCGTGCGCGCCGCACCCTTCGGCGAACTCCTTGTACGCGTCGACGAGTTCGCCGGTCTCGCGCTGGTCGTCGGGGGTGGTGTCCGTCTGCGTGTACGCGTCCATCGCGCGCCCGTCCAGGCACTCCACGGGCTCGCTGCGGGCCACGCCCCGCGGGTCGACGGCGACCATGTCGTAGCGGGCGCGGACCTCGGCGGGATACCCGACGCCGGCGTACTGCTGGAGGTAGCCGACCGCCGAGCCGCCCGGTCCGCCCGGGTTCACCAGCAGCGAGCCGAGCCGCTTGCCCGGGCCTGTCGCCTTCTTGCGGGCGACCGCGAGCCGGACGTCGCCCGCGCCCGGCTCGGCGTAGTCGAGCGGCGCCTTCATCGTGGCGCACTCGAAGCCGGGGACCCCGCAGCTACGCCAGCTCAGCTTCTGCCCGTAGTACGGCGACAGCGCCGACGGCGTCGCCCGCGGCAGCGCGACGAGCGCCGCCACCGCCCTCGAACCGGCGGAACTCGTCGACCCCGCTGCGGAGCAGCCGGAGACGAGCAGCGCGGCGAGGGAGAGCAGGGTGACGCCGGTACGGAGCCTGCGGGGGGAGCGCCTGTTGTACATCCATCGAGCGTAACTCTGCGCGACGGTGCGCATGCCTTACGTACGCGAACTGCCACGGACGAGTTACTCCGTCAACCCGCCGCCGACGGTCACCCACCCACCCCCAGGCCCCCGGGGGGACGCCCCACCGGCGACGTCAACCCGCTCTCAGCGCCATCGTCATCGCCTCCACGGCCAGCAGCGGAGCCACGTTGCGGTCGAGGGACTGTCTGCACGCGGCGATGGCCTCGATGCGCCGGAGGGTGGTCTCCGGTCTGCTGCCGCGGGCGAGCCGCTCCAACGCGTCCTCGGCGTCCGCGTTGGCGATCGCAACGCGGGAGCCGAGCTGGAGGGCGAGGACGTCACGGTAGAAGGCGGTCAGGTCGGTGAGCGCGAGGTCGAGGCTGTCGCGCTGCGTACGTGTCCGGCGGCGCTTCTGCTTGTCCTCGAGGTCCTTCATCACGCCCGCCGTGCCGCGCGGCATCCGGCCGCCCTGGGACGCGCCCATCGCCGCCTTCAGCTCCTCGGTCTCCTTGCCGTCCATCTCCTCCGCGAGCTGCTTGGCGTCCTCGGTGGCCGCGTCGACCAGCTCCTGGGCGGCTCTGAGGCAACCGCCGATGTCGTCGACGCGCAGGGGCAGCTTCAGCACGGCCGCGCGGCGCTCGCGGGCGGCGGGGTCGGTGGCCAGGCGCCGGGCCCGGTCGACGTGCCCCTGGGTGGCCCGGGCGGCGGCCGCGGCCACGGCCGGCTCGATGCCCTCGCGCCGTACCAGCATGTCGGCGACGGCGTCGACGGAAGGCGTGCGCAGGTTCAGGTGCCGGCAGCGGGAGCGGATGGTGGGCAGCACGTCCTCCAGGGAGGGTGCGCAGAGCAGCCAGACCGTGCGCGGGGCGGGCTCCTCGACCGCCTTCAGGACGGCGTTGGCGGACTTCTCGTTCAGCCGCTCGGCGTCCTCCACGAGGATGACCTGCCAGCGGCCCGTGGCGGGCGAGGTGTACGACTTGCGGACGGTGTCGCGCATGTCCTCGGCGAGGATCTGCGAGCCGACGGCGGCGACGGTGCTGACGTCGGCGTGGGTGCCGATGAGCGCCGTATGACAGCCGTCGCAGAACCCGCAGCCGGGGGCGCCGCCGAGTGCGCGGTCCGGGCTCACGCACTGCAGCGCGGCGGCGAACGCCCGCGCCACCTGGGCGCGGCCGGCGCCGGGCGGGCCCGTGAACAGCCAGGCGTGCGTCATCTTCGACGCCTCGGGCGGCGCCGTACCGGAGGTGACCGCGGTGACGAGCGCGTCGGCGTCCCGAGCGGCAGCGGCCAACTGCTCACTCACCCTCTCCTGCCCGACGAGGTCGTCCCACACGGTCATACGTCACGCCCCCCGTTCGTCATCGTCATCATCGACATCGCCTGCGCCTTCGTCCCGTTTCGCGCTGCGGGTTCCATTGTGCGGGGAACCACTGACAATCCGGCGACGGTCGAGCGCCACAGGCCACAGCGCCACAGAGTGGTGCCGTGCGTGAGCGATGCTCAGCGCCGCCGGCCCCGGCCGCCGCCGCGGCCCTCGTCGTACCCTTCCTCGTCCCGGTGCGGGCCCAGCAGTTCGTCCGCCAGCGAGGGCAGGTCGTCCAGCGGGGTCTCCTCGGCCCAGTCCGAACGGGGCCGCTGCCGGGGCGCGCCCTGCTCGTCGACCTGAGGCAACTCACGCGTCCGTTCGCCCTGCTCGTCGCGGAAGTAGCCCGGCGGCACCCGGTCCGAGGGGCTCCCGCCCCGCACCGGAGGCAGTACGGCCGTCTCCTCCTCGGGGCGCTCCTCGCGCACCGGAGGCAGCACCGCCGTATCGTCCGCGGCCCCCGGCGGCACCGACGGCTGGGGCAGTTCGGCCGTCACCTCGCCGTCGGCTCCCCCGGCGGAGCCCGCGGGCTTCCCGGACTGCCGCGAGGACTGCGACTGCGACTGGGATTCCGACCGCGACTGCGGCTGTGACTGCGCGGGTTCCTTGTCCATCCGGATCCGCGGCAGCACCGCCGTCTCGTCCGCCGGGCCGCCCGGCGGGTTCGGCTTCGCCGGATTCACCACCGGCGTCGGCATGGTCACCGCCTCCGGCGGGACCGCCGAAGCCGCCGATGCGGTCGAAGGGGCAGGCGGCGTGGGGCGCGTCGGCTTCGGGCCGACCTGCGCCGCCGCCGCGGCCTGCTCCGCCGCGCGGCGGGCCGCCTCGGCACGCAGCAGCGCCTCCTCGGCCTTGCGCTGCTTCTCCAGGCGCAGCGCCTCGGCCTCGGCGCGCAGCCGGGCCTCCTCCACGGCCTGCTTGCGACGCCGCTCCTCCTCCGCCTTGCGGCGGACCTCCTCCTCGGCTCGGGCCTTCTCCTCCGCGAGGAGCCGGACCCGCTCCTCCTCGGCACGCCTGCGGGCCTCCTCGGCGCGCAGCCGGGCCTCCTCGGCCTGCCGTTCGGCCTCGCGCCGCTGCGCCTCCTCCAGCTCGCGCCGCTTGCGCTCCTCCTCCTCGGCGCGCAGCTTGGCGAGCTGCTCCTGGCGCTCGCGCTCGAGGCGCTCCTCCTCCGCCTTGCGGGCGGCCTCTTCCTCGGCCTTGCGGCGGGCGTCCTCCTCGGCCTTCTTGCGCGCCTCTTCCTGGGCCTTGATCTCGGCCTCGGACAGGGGCAGCAGTCGGTCGAGGCGGTGCCGGACGACGGCCGTGACGGCCTCTGGCTCCTGGCCCGCGTCGACCACCAGGTAGCGGCCCGGGTCGGCGGCGGCCAGCGTGAGGAAACCGGAGCGCACGCGCGCGTGGAACTCCGCGGGCTCCGACTCCAGTCGGTCCGGGGCCTCAGTGAAGCGCTCGCGGGCGGCCTCCGGGGACACGTCCAGCAGGACCGTCAGATGCGGCACCAGGCCGTTCGTCGCCCAGCGCGAGATCCGCGCGATCTCGGTCGGGGACAGGTCGCGGCCGGCGCCCTGGTAGGCCACGGACGAGTCGACGTACCGGTCGGTGATCACCACCGCGCCGCGCTCCAGGGCGGGCCGTACGACCGTGTCGACGTGCTCCGCGCGGTCCGCCGCGTACAACAGTGCCTCCGCGCGGTGCGAGAGCCCGGCACTGGAGACGTCCAGCAGGATCGAGCGCAGCCGCTTGCCCACGGGCGTGGCCCCCGGTTCGCGCGTGAGGACGACCTCATGCCCCTTGGCCCTGATCCACTCGGCGAGCGCCTCGGCCTGGGTGGACTTGCCGGCGCCGTCGCCGCCCTCCAGGGCGATGAAGAAGCCGGTCATGGCCGGGGTCTGCACCGGGTCGTCGCCGCCCAACAGAGCGTCCCGCAGGTCCTTCCGCAGGGGTACGCCGGAGCGGTCGTCGACCTTGGCGAGCACCAGTGCGGCCACCGGCAGCAGCAGCGCGCCGACCAGCATCAGCGTGAACGCGGCGCCGCCGTGCGCGAACACGAACTTGCCGTTCTCCAGCCGGTGCGGCCCGATGAGCGCCGCCACCAGCGGGGCGATCAGCGCGCCCAGCGCCACGAGGACCCGCACGACCGCGTGCAGGTGCTCCGCCGTACGGGTCCGGCGGTGCTCCTCCGTCTCCTGGTCGAGCAGCGCGTGCCCGGTGTTGGCGGCGACGCCCGCGCCGACGCCGGCCAGGGCCACGATCAGCAGCACGCTGGTGACGTCCGGGACCAGCCCGGCGGCCAGCAGTGCCAAGCCGGTGAAGGCGATGGCCAGCGCGAGCAGTCGGCGCCGCGACAGCGACACCAGCACCTTCGGTGCCGTACGCACGCCGACGACGACGCCGCCGGTCAGCCCGAGCACGAGCAGCCCGTACAGCACCGGGCCGCCGCCCAGGTCCTTGGCGTGCAGCACGGCCACGGCGACGGCGGCGGAGATCGCCCCGGCGACGGCGGCGCAGGCGAGGACCAGCAGCGGGATCGCGCCCGTGCGGCCCGCGTCGACGCCGGTGGCGGTCCTGGGGCGGCGCAGTCCTTCGAGCGGCGACCGCGCGCGCGGGGTGCGCGTCTTGGGCAGCTCCAGGAACGTCACGATGGACAGGGACCCGGCGAACAGCCCCCCGGCGACGTACGAGGCGAGGGCCGCCTGGTGCTGGCCGAACCAGGCGATCCCGGCGCCGAGCAGATTGTTGAACAATGCCGCGACGACCAGCGTGGCCGCACCCAGCGGGATCGTCACGAAGCCCGTGCGCAGCGACAGACGGCGCAGGGCGTCCATGTGGTCCGGCAACGGGCGTACGGTCGCGCCCTCCAGGGGCGGGGCGGGCAGCAGGGCGGGGGCCGCGCTCTCGCGGGCGACCGTCCAGAACCGCTCGGCGACGCCGGTCACGAAGACCGTGACGAACAGCAGGGCCAGGGCGTCGTCCGGCGTCCAGTCGATCCACAGGGGCGCGACGATCAGCAGCACGGCGCGCAGCCCGTCGGCGCCGACCATGGTCCAGCGGCGGTCGAGCGGGCCGTCCGGTGAGGTCAGTGAGGTCAGTGGGCCCAGCAGGACGGCGCCGAAGAGCAGGGTGGCCAGAATGCGTACCCCGAAGACGATCGCCACTGCGAACGCCACACCCCGGTAACCGCCTCCGAAGGAGCCCTCGGCGATGGCCGCCTGGAGGACGAGGAGGACGAACACCAGGAGTGCGAGGCCGTCTCCCACACCGCCCACCAACTGCGCGCTCCACAGCCGCTTGAGCTGCGGCTCACGCAACAGGGCGCGCACGGCGCGCTCACGTGAGTCCACCACCAGGGCGTTGTCCGGGGCCGGGTGGTGGGCCGTTGGCTGCTCGGCTCGCGTCATGCTTTCAGCCTATCGGCCAGGACTGACAGTCCAAGGCCCCCGTCCACCTGTACGACCGCCCCGACACCAAAGTGATGCCGGGGCGTTCGTTTCGCGAACCCACTGTGGAGAAACGGTGGCTCAGGTCAGCCGTCGATCAATCTCCGACGAGGTCGATCAAACCCCGGACGAGACCGATCAGTCCTCCGACGAGGAGGACGAGGACGGAGTGGCCGTCGCCTTCTTCGCGGCCGTCTTCTTCGCCGTGGTGGTCTTCTTCGCCGTGGTCGTCTTCGCGGCCGTCTTCTTGGCCGGGGCGGCCGCCTTCTTCGCCGTCGCCTTCTTCGCGGGAGCCTTCTTGGCCGTCTTCTTGGCCGGCGCCTTGGCGCGCTTCTCGGCGAGCAGCTCGAAGCCGCGCTCCGGGGTGATCTCCTCGACGCTGTCATCGGAGCGCAGGGTCGCGTTGGTCTCCCCGTCGGTGACGTACGGCCCGAAACGGCCGTCCTTGACGACGACCGGCTGCCCGCTGACCGGGTCCGCGCCCAGCTCCTTCAGCGGCGGCTTGGCGGCGGCCCGGCCACGCTGCTTGGGCTGGGAGTAGATCTCCAGCGACTCTTCGAGGGTGATCGTGAAGAGCTGGTCCTCGGTCTGCAGCGACCGCGAGTCCGTGCCCTTCTTCAGGTACGGCCCGTAGCGGCCGTTCTGCGCGGTGATCTCCACGCCCTCGGCGTCCTTGCCGACCACGCGGGGCAGCGACATCAGCTTGAGGGCGTCCGCGAGCGTCACCGTGTCGAGCGACATCGACTTGAACAGCGAGGCCGTACGCGGCTTGACGGCGTTCTTGCCGGTCTTCGGGGTGCCCTCGGGGAGCACCTCGGTGACGTACGGGCCGTAGCGGCCGTCGCGGGCGATGATCTGGTGGCCCGACTCCGGGTCGGCACCGAGCTCGAAGTCGCCGCTCGGCTTGGCGAGCAGTTCCTCCGCGTACTCGACCGACAGCTCGTCCGGGGCGAGATCCTCGGGGACGTCCGCGCGCTGGTGGCCCTCGGAGTCCTTCTCGCCGCGCTCGATGTAGGGGCCGTAACGCCCAACCCGCAGCACGATGCCGCTGCCCACGGGGAACGACGACACCTCGCGCGCGTCGATCGCGCCCAGGTCGGTCACCAGCTCCTTGAGGCCGCCGAGGTGGTCCCCGTCGCCGTTCCCGGCGTCGGCCGCGCCGCCCTTGCCCGCACCCTCGCCGAAGTAGAACCGCTTCAGCCACGGCACCGACTGGGCCTCGCCGCGCGCGATGGCGTCGAGGTCGTCCTCCATCCTGGCGGTGAAGTCGTAGTCGACGAGCCGCCCGAAGTGCTTCTCCAGAAGGTTGACCACGGCGAAGGACAGGAAGGACGGGACGAGTGCCGTGCCCTTCTTGAACACATAGCCGCGGTCGAGGATCGTGCCGATGATCGACGCGTACGTCGACGGGCGGCCGATCTCGCGCTCTTCGAGCTCCTTGACGAGCGACGCCTCGGTGTAGCGGGCCGGGGGCTTGGTGGCGTGCCCGTCGACCGTGACCTCCTCGGCGCGGAGGGCGTCGCCCTCGTTGACCTGGGGCAGGCGGCGCTCGCGGTCGTCCAGCTCGGCGTTCGGGTCGTCGGCGCCCTCGACGTAGGCCTTCAGGAAGCCGTGGAAGGTGATCGTCTTGCCGGAGGCGCTGAACTCGACGTCCCGGCCGTCGGCCGCCGCGCCACCGATCTTCACGGTGACGCTGTTGCCGACCGCGTCCTTCATCTGGGAGGCGACCGTCCGCTTCCAGATCAGCTCGTAGAGCCTGAACTGGTCGCCGGTCAGGCCCGTCTCGGCAGGCGTACGGAAACGATCACCCGAGGGGCGGATCGCCTCGTGCGCCTCCTGCGCGTTCTTGACCTTCCCGGCGTACGTGCGCGGCTGCGCCGGCAGGTATTCGGCGCCGTACAACTGCGTGACCTGGGCGCGGGCGGCGGTGATCGCCGTCTCGCTCAGCGTCGTGGAGTCCGTACGCATGTAGGTGATGTAGCCGTTCTCGTACAGCTTCTGCGCGACCTGCATGGTGGCCTTCGCGCCGAAGCCGAGCTTTCGGCTCGCCTCCTGCTGCAGCGTCGTCGTACGGAACGGGGCGTACGGCGAGCGGCGGTACGGCTTGGACTCGACGGACCGGACGGCGAACCGCGTGTTCTCCAGGGCGGCGGCGAGGGCGCGGGCGTCCGCCTCGTCGAGGTGGAGGATGTTCGCGCTCTTGAGTTGTCCCAGGGAGTCGAAGTCGCGGCCCTGCGCGACCCGCCTGCCGTCGACGGCCTGCAGGCGTGCGACCAGCGACGACGGGTCCGACGTGTCTCCCGCGCGGCCGGTCGCGAAGGTGCCCGTCAGGTCCCAGTACTCAGCAGAACGAAACGCGATGCGCTCGCGTTCCCGCTGCACCACGAGTCGTGTGGCGACGGACTGGACACGGCCGGCCGACAGGCGCGGCATGACCTTCTTCCACAGGACCGGCGAGACCTCGTAGCCGTAGAGGCGGTCTAGGATGCGGCGGGTCTCCTGGGCGTCGACGAGCTTCTGGTTGAGCTGGCGCGGGTTGGCTACGGCGGCCCGGATCGCGTCCTTGGTGATCTCGTGGAAGACCATCCGCTTGACGGGGATCTTGGGCTTGAGGACTTCCTGGAGGTGCCAGGCGATCGCCTCGCCCTCCCGGTCCTCATCGGTGGCGAGGAAGAGCTCGTCGGACTCCTTGAGGAGATCCTTGAGCTTCTTGACCTGCGCCCGCTTGTCGGCGTTGACCACGTAGATCGGCTGGAAGTCGTGTTCGACGTCCACACCGAGGCGGCGGACCTCGCCGGTGTACGAATCCGGCACCTCCGCGGCGCCGTTGGGAAGGTCGCGGATGTGCCCGACGCTGGCCTCGACGATGTAGCCGGGGCCGAGGTAACCCTTGATGGTCTTCGCCTTGGCAGGCGACTCGACGATCACGAGTCGGCGGCCGCCCTTTGCGGTCTCGCTGGTCGGGGACAACTTCGCTCATCTCTCCGGTCGACGCTGGGGCCTCCCCAGGCCTTTGCTCCCGGGGTCGGGTCATGGTGACGCTGCGGAGTGTGACGGTACATCCCGCCCCCGTGTCAAACGGGAAAAGCCCGCAACGGCCACTCGAACGGTAACCCGACTACCGCCATTCCTGCCGCCCGGAGTACCGACCGGTCCTTTTCCGTACGACCGGAACGCGCCTTCCCCTTTACCGGCGTGACCACGCACAAGCGGTTCGAACGGGGGCGACGGGACCCTCGAAGTCCGTCCTCAAGTCGTCCCGAAACAGTTCCGAAGCAGTTCCTGAGCCGGATCCGAAGTCGGTCCCGGGGCGGCCTCGGAGACGGTTCGGGAGGTGACCCAGGAGGTCGTCCCGGGGGTCGTCCCGGAGGCGGTTTCAGAACTGGGTGAAGCACCAGGTTCCGACGGCCAGCGCGACGACCGCGGCGACGACCGCGAGGCTCGCCGATGCGACGGGGCTCACATCTTCGGCCACGGGTTCGCGATGCCACACCCGAACCGCGGTCCACACCAGCAGCGAGCCCCCGAACAATGCGAACACCGTTCCCGCGAAGATCGCCGACCCGCTCTCCATGATCGCCCGCGCCCCTTTTCTCCCACCCACGCATACCCCGGCCCCGAGAGGCTGTCACGCGCGGACGGCGACCCGGCGAACCCTGGGTGAACGCCGGGACTACGGGTCGACGCGGAGGGGCTCGGCGAGCCGCCGTCCGGCGGGACGGGACGGAACCAGGTGCGAGGCAGGGCACGACCAGGCGCCACCGGGCACCACCAGGTCACTCGGCCGGTTCGAGGAACCCCTGCTCCACCAGCAGGCGGATCTGGGCGGGAGTGCGGTCGCGCAGGGACACCGGATCCTCGCCGACCAGTTGCGCGATGGCGTCGAGGATCCGGCCGGCGCTCAGCGAGCCGTCGCACACGCCCGCGAAGCCCGCGCCGACCGTGTCCACCTTGGTGGCCCGGCGCATGCCGCGGTGCTGGCGCAGCACGACGTGCTCCGGGTCCTCGGCGCCGGGCAGCCCGACCTGTTCCTGGACGACCTCCGTGCCCAGCCGGAAGCGCCCGGCGAGCAGGGCCGCGTCGTCGTGCGCGCGCAGGTAGTCGAGCCGCTCGAAGTGCGCCACGACCGTGTCGCCGAGCGGCTGCTCGACCGCGTACGACCACTCCTCGACCGTGATCACGGGCTCCGCGGCCGCCGTCTTCCGCAGCGTGATCCAGCCGAAGCCGACGGCCTTCACCTTGCGCGCCTCGAACTCGTCCAGCCATGCGTCGTAGTGCGCCTGGTACTCGGCCGGGTCGCCCCGGTGGTCGCCGGCGTCCCTCAGCCAGAGCTCGGCGTACTGCGTGACGTCCTGCACCTCGCGCTGCACGATCCAGGCGTCGCACCCGCGCGGCACCCACGACCTGAGCCTGTCCTGCCAGTCCTCCCCTTCCACGTGCTGCCAGTTGGCGAGGAACTGCGCGAACCCGCCGTCGTTCAGCCGTTCCCCCGCCCCTTGAACGAGCGAGCGGCACAGATCGTCCCCGCCCATCCCGCCGTCCCGGTAGGTCAGGCGGGCGCCGGGCGAGATCACGAAGGGCGGGTTCGACACGATCAGGTCGTACGTCTCGTCGTCCCGAACCGGCTCGAACAGCGAGCCCTGGCGCAGGTCCGCGGCCGGGGCTCCGGACAGCGCGAGGGTGAGCGCGGTGCTGTGCAGCGCGCGCGGGTTGAGATCGGTCGCCGTCACGCGCGTGGCGTGCTGGGCGGCGTGCAGCGCCTGGATGCCGGACCCGGCGCCGAGGTCGAGGGCGGCCGAGACGGGCCTGCGGACGGTGATGCCGGCGAGGGTCGTCGACGCGCCGCCCACACCCAGGACGACTCCCTCGTCCTTGCTGCCGATGCCACCGGCGCCGCCGACCGCACACCCCAGGTCGGACACGATGAACCAGTCCTCGCCGCCCGGCCCGCCGTAGGGCCGTACGTCCACGGCCGCGGCGACCTCGTCCGCGCCCGTGGGGACGAGCCAGCCGGCGTCCACGCACGCGCGTACCGGCAAGAACTCCGCCACGCGCGCGTGCGGCACGGGCTGCTGGAGCAGGAAGAGGCGGACGAGCGTCTCCAGCGGCGTGTCCCCGCGGGTCGCGCGCAGTGCGGGCACGGTCTCGCTGCGGGCCAGGGCCGCGTAGGCGGGGGCGCCGAGCAGTTCGAGGAGACCGTCCGCGGTGAAGGAGGCCGCGAGCAGGGCCTCGCGCAGCCGCGCGGCGACGTCGGGGCGGTCGGCGGAGGGCAGGGGAGGCAGGGTGGCGTTACTCACGCCCCCATTGTCTCCCGTCACCGGTCACCCGTCCGGACGGATGGCACTCTCCGACCACCCGGTCCTAGCCCTCGCCGCCCGGCACCGGCACTGGCGCCGACTCGCCGTAGCCCGGTCTCAGCCTCTCGCGTCCCGGGCTCAGCTCGTCGTCGCGCGGGCCGAGGCGGAGGCGGCCACCTTCTTGCAGCTGTCCTGCTTGGCCATGGCGTCCTTGACGTCGCCCTGCTCGAGGTTCTTGAGCGCGGTGTTGCCGCTCTTGCTGAGCTTGCCGAGGTCGGTGGCGATGTCCTGAAGGCCGTCGGCGAACTTCGCCTGGTTCTTCGTGTCCAGCGCGTCGACCTGCTTCTTCAGGGCCGCGTAGGACGTCGAGAGGGTGGTGAGCGCCGAGACGGCGTCCTTCTGCTTCTTCTCGGCGTCGTCGACACCGGGCGGCGTACCGGCCTTCTGGACGGCCTGTGCGAGCGCGCTGTAGGCGTCGGACATGTCCTGGAAGGCCTGCGAGTCCGTCTTCTGGACGTTCGCCGGAGCGTTGTTGTCGGTGGCCGCCTGCTTGATCGCGGCGTTGGCCGCGTCGACCTTCGCGTCCTGGGCCGGCAGCGCGTCGCAGACCTGCTTGGCCCAGGCGTCGAGCTCCTTGTTGCCGTCGTCACTGCTGCATCCCGACAGCGCCAGTACCAGTACCGCACCGCCGGACAGTGCGGCCGCGAGCTTCTTGTTCACCGGATTGGTCCCTTCCATGGCTCTCGGCCCCGGAACATACACGCCAATCGGGCGACACCCCTAGAACGAATGTCCGCTATGCAGATCATTGAAGGCATTTGCACCACGAGAGAGAAGGCTCACGGCACCGACACACGAACGACACAGCGGGCGGACCACGCGTCAACACGCGCCGTCCGCCCGCCCTTTGCACGAGGACCTGATGAGCAGTTCTACGAAACCACCGCCGCATCCGGCGACTTGGAGGACGTGCCGGCGCCGTCCTCGTCACCCATGGCGATGCCGCGCCGCTTGGAGACGTACACCGAGACCACGATGACGACGAGCGCGAGGACCGCGATCAGGATCCGTACGCCGATGCTCTTGTCCTCGCCGTAGCTGAAGTTGATCACAGCGGGCGCGATGAGCAGCGCGACCAGGTTCATGACCTTCAGCAGCGGGTTGATCGCGGGCCCTGCGGTGTCCTTGAACGGGTCGCCGACCGTGTCCCCGATCACCGTGGCCGCGTGAGCCTCGCTGCCCTTGCCGCCGTAGTGGCCGTCCTCGACGAGCTTCTTGGCGTTGTCCCACGCACCGCCGGAGTTGGCGAGGAAGACGGCCATCAGCGTGCCCGTGCCGATCGCGCCCGCCAGGAACGCGCCCAGCGCACCGACCCCGAGCGTGAAGCCGATGAACACCGGTGCCAGGACGGCGAGGAGCCCCGGGGTGGCCAGTTCGCGCAGCGCGTCCCTGGTGCAGATGTCGACGACCTTGCCGTACTCCGGCTCCTCGCTGTAGTCCATGATCCCGGGGTGCTCGCGGAACTGCCGCCGCACCTCGAACACCACGGACCCCGCCGACCGCGCCACCGCGTTGATCGCCAGCCCCGAGAAGAGGAAGACGACCGCCGCGCCCGCGATGAGGCCGACGAGGTTGTTGGGCTGCGAGATGTCCATCATCAGGCTCATCGGCGCGCCCGCCCCGGACAGTTCCTCGCCGACGTCCTGCGCGCCGGTCGTGATCGCGTCCCGGTACGACCCGAAGAGCGCCGACGCCGCCAGGACTGCGGTGGCGATGGCGATGCCCTTGGTGATGGCCTTGGTGGTGTTGCCGACGGCGTCGAGGTTGGTGAGCACCTGCGCGCCCGCGCCCTCGACGTCACCGGACATCTCGGCGATGCCCTGCGCGTTGTCGGAGACCGGCCCGAAGGTGTCCATCGCGACGATCACACCGACCGTGGTGAGCAGCCCGGTGCCGGCCAGCGCCACCGCGAACAGCGCCAGCATGATCGACGTACCGCCGAGCAGGAACGCCCCGTACACGCCCAGGCCGATCAGCAGCGCGGTGTAGACGGCCGATTCGAGCCCGACGGAGATTCCGGCGAGGACGACGGTGGCGGGGCCGGTCAGCGACGACTTGCCGATGTCTCGCACCGGGCGGCGCGTGGTCTCGGTGAAGTAGCCCGTCAACTGCTGGATGACGGCGGCCAGGACGATCCCGATCGCCACCGCGACGAGGGCGAGGACCCGCGGGTCGCCGTTCTTGCCCTGGATCGCCGCGTCGGTGACACCGTCGAGGTCGGCGTACTTGCCCGGCAGATAGACGTAGACCGCCACGGCCACCAGGACCAGCGAGATCACCGCGGAGATGAAGAAGCCCCGGTTGATCGCGGACATGCCACTGCGGTCGGTCCGGCGCGGGGCGACCGCGAAGATGCCGACCATGGCCGTGAGCACGCCGATCGCGGGCACGAGCAGCGGGAAGGCGAGGCCCGCGTCGCCGAAGGCCACCTTGCCGAGGATCAGCGCGGCGACCAGGGTCACGGCGTACGACTCGAAGAGGTCGGCCGCCATGCCCGCGCAGTCGCCGACGTTGTCGCCCACGTTGTCGGCGATGGTCGCGGCGTTGCGCGGATCGTCCTCCGGGATGCCCTTCTCGACCTTGCCGACCAGGTCGGCGCCGACGTCGGCGGCCTTGGTGAAGATGCCGCCGCCGACCCTCATGAACATGGCGATGAGCGCCGCGCCGAGCCCGAAGCCCTCCAGCACCTTCGGCGCGTCGGCCGCGTACACCAGCACCACGCAGGCGGCGCCGAGCAGCCCGAGCCCCACCGTGAACATGCCGACGACGCCGCCCGTACGGAATGCGATCTTCATTGCCTTGTGCGAGACGGTGGTGAGATCCTTTTCCGGTTCGCCTTCCGCCGGAGTCGCTTCCCGGGCCGCCGCGGCGACGCGCACATTACTGCGCACGGCGAGCCACATGCCGATATAACCGGTGGCCGCCGAGAACCCCGCACCGATCAGGAAGAAGATCGATCGTCCGGCGCGCTGATTCCAGTCGTCCGCGGGCAGCAGCAGGAGCAGGAAGAACACGAGGACGGCGAATACGCCGAGCGTGCGCAGTTGCCGGGCCAGATAGGCGTTGGCACCTTCCTGGACCGCCGCCGCGATCTTCTTCATGCTGTCGGTGCCCTCGCCGGCCGCGAGTACCTGGCGCAGCAGCACGCCCGCGACCACGAGTGCGGCCAGCGCCACGACCGCGATGACCACCACTAGCAGCCGGTTCCCGTCGGTCAGCACCGCTGCCGCGAGGGTTGTGGGGTGATCCAATCGCTGAGGGGTAGAAAGCCCCGCCATTCGTCCTCCTTGACGCTTGGGCTGAGCTCAAGATGTGGACGGATTGTAGGTACCAGACCCCGATCAAAACAGAGCACGGCAAACGGAATTCACCCGCGCACGCAAAACCCGCACGGTAATGCCTTCGGGGCATTGGCGATCGTGAATTGATTCACGATATCCGCCGCAAGATTCACTTCGCCAAGGTTCGCTTCACCAAGATTCCGATATTCCAAGATTCATTTCACGGAACCACTGTAAGCGCGCTCCCCCGGGTCCGCACATGCCGAAGGGCCCTACGAGGTAGGGCCCTTCGGGTAAAGAAAAGTCGCCGGACGCGGCTCGGGGCGGCGGACGCTGTGCTCAGGGCAGCGGCACGGTCGCCGATGCGCTCGGCCAGGTCATACGGATCAGCCCGCCGTGCTCCCCGGCGGTGACCTCGACGTCGTCGACGAGGCCGCTGATGACCGCGAGGCCCATCTCGTCCTCCTCGGTCTCGGCGTCGACGTCCGCGCCGGAGCCGGGTACGCGGTCGCCGGGAGCCGAGCGTGGCGCCTCGTCACCGACCTCGATGGAGAACTGCTTCTCCTCCTCGATCAGCAGCACCTTCACGGGCGCGGTGATGCCGCCGCTCTGGTGCAGTCCGACGGCACGGGTACAGGCCTCGCCCACGGCGAGCCTGACCTCGTCGAGGACGGCCTCGTCCACCCCGGCCCTGCGCGCCACCGCTGCCGCCACCAGTCGGGCGGTCCTGACGTGCTCGGGCAGCGCGCTGAAGCGGAGTTCAACGGTGGCCATGCGTCCCCCTCGGAACTACGGGCGTGCTGTCGGAGGGCCGGGCCACCGAAGCCCGGACCCCCCAATGTTGTTCGACCAGCCGTGCCCGGGCCGCACGGGGCGGCCCGGGACGGGGTGGTCAGTCGGTGGCAGCGACCGCTTCGTCGACCGAGGTGTGAATCGGGAACACCTTGGTCAGACCGGTGATGCGGAAGATCTTCAAAATACGCTCCTGGTTGCAGACCAGCCGGAGCGAGCCCTCATGGGCACGCACCCGCTTCAGTCCACCGACCAGCACGCCGAGCCCGGTGGAGTCGAGGAAGTCCACGCCCTCCATGTCGACGACAAGGTGGAAATTGCCGTCGTTCACCAGCTCGACCAGCTGCTCGCGCAACTTGGGCGCGGTATATACGTCGATTTCGCCACCGACCTCGACGACCGTACGATCGCCGACGGTACGGGTCGACAGAGACAGGTCCACGGATCCTCCAGCACCTTGCTATCGAGCGGTCGCCCCTCGGGACACCTGGGCAGGAACCCCCGGGACGGTACGCCAGCTGCGATGGCATTCAATCACTTACCGGCAGGCGTGCACGACGCCTTCGCTCCATTGTCCGTCACGCCGGTGACACACTCGGTGCCGATGGCCAAGAATCACCGACCCGATCGACCCTCGCCCGAGGCCGCGCCCCGCCTGTCTCCGGGCGCGATCCTGGAACGGCTCGCCCCGGGACCGAGCCGGGCCTCGCGCATCACTCATACGGAGCACTTGCCCCCGCGCGAGGGCCGCCATGCCGTCTGGCCGGACCGGATTCGCGCGGAGGTCGTCGCGGCCGTGCAGGCCGGGGGCATCGAACACCCCTGGGCCCACCAGGCCCTCGCCGCCGAGCACGCCCTGGACGGCGACTCGGTGGTCGTCGCCACGGGCACCGCGTCCGGCAAGTCCCTGGCCTACCTCGTGCCGGTCCTCTCGGCCCTCCTGGACGGCTCCGAGGCCCCCAACGGCCGCGGGGCCACCACCCTCTACCTGGCCCCCACCAAGGCTCTGGCGGCGGACCAGTGCCGCTCTGTGAAGGAACTTTCACAACCTCTCGGCAACGCGGTACGGCCGGCCGTGTACGACGGCGACACGCCGTTCGAGGAACGGGAGTGGATCCGCCAGTACGCCAACTACGTCCTGACCAACCCGGACATGCTGCACCGGGGCATCCTCCCGTCCCACCCCCGCTGGTCCTCCTTCCTGAAGTCGCTGAAGTACGTCGTCATCGACGAGTGCCACACCTATCGCGGCGTGTTCGGCTCCCACGTCGCCCAAGTACTGCGCCGCCTGCGCCGCCTCTGCGCCCGCTACGGGGCCTCCCCCGTCTTCCTGCTGGCCTCCGCGACGGCCGCCGAGCCCGCGGTGGCCGCGGGGCGCCTCACCGGCCTCCCGGTGGTCGAGGTCGCCGACGACGCCTCACCCCGTGGCGAACTGGTGTTCGCCCTCTGGGAGCCCCCGCTCACCGAGATGCAGGGCGAGAAGGGCGCCCCCGTCCGGCGTACCGCCACCGCCGAGACCGCCGACCTGCTGACCGACCTCGCCGTCCAGGGCGTGCGCACCGTCGCCTTCGTCCGCTCCCGGCGCGGCGCCGAGCTGATCGCGCTGATCGCCCAGGAGCGCCTCGCCGAGGTCGACCGCTCACTCGCCCGGCGGGTCGCGGCGTACCGTGGCGGTTACCTCCCCGAGGAACGGCGCGCCCTGGAGCAGGCCCTGCACTCGGGCGAACTCCTCGGCCTGGCCGCCACGACCGCCCTGGAGCTCGGCATCGATGTCTCCGGCCTGGACGCCGTCCTGATCGCCGGCTACCCGGGGACGCGCGCGTCCCTGTGGCAGCAGGCGGGCCGGGCGGGCCGCTCCGGGCAGGGGGCGCTGGCGGTGCTGGTCGCCCGGGACGACCCGCTGGACACCTTCCTGGTCCACCACCCGGAGGCGCTGTTCGACCGCCCGGTGGAGTCGACGGTCCTGGACCCCGACAACCCCTACGTCCTCGCCCCGCACCTGTGCGCGGCGGCCGCGGAACTCCCGTTGACCGACGAGGACCTGGCCCTGTTCGGCCCCGAGACCGAGGGCCTGCTGCCGCAGTTGGAGGCCGCGAAGCTGCTGCGCCGCCGGACGAAGGCCTGGCACTGGACCCGCCGGGAACGGGCCGCCGACCTCACGGACATACGTGGCGAGGGCGGCCGACCCATCCAGGTCGTCGAGGCCGGCACGGGCCGGCTGCTCGGCACGGTCGACGCGGGCTCCGCCCACACCACCGTCCACGAGGGCGCGGTCCACCTCCACCAGGGCCGCACGTATCTCGTGCGTTCCCTGGACCTGGAGGACTCCGTCGCCCTGGTCGAGGAGGCCAACCCGCCGTACTCGACGGTCGCCCGCGACACGACGGCGATCTCCGTCCTGGAGACCGACGTCGAAATCCCGTGGGGCCAGGGGCGGTTGTGCTACGGCTCGGTCGAAGTCACCAACCAGGTCGTCTCCTTCCTGCGTCGACGGGTCATCACCGGTGAAGTCCTGGGCGAGTCGAAGCTCGACCTCCCTCCTCGTACGTTGCGCACCCGCGCGGTGTGGTGGACGGTCACCGAAGACCAACTGGACGCCGCCCGGATCAACCCCGAGATCCTCGGCGGGGCCCTGCACGCCGCCGAACACGCCTCGATCGGGATGCTGCCCCTCTTCGCGACCTGCGACCGCTGGGACATCGGCGGCGTGTCGGTCCCGCTCCACCCCGACACGCTGTTGCCGACGGTCTTCGTCTACGACGGCCATCCCGGCGGCGCGGGCTTCGCGGAGCGCGCCTTCCACACGGCCCGCGCCTGGCTGACCGCCACCCGCCAGGCCATCGCCTCCTGCGAGTGCGACGCCGGCTGCCCGTCCTGCATCCAGTCCCCCAAGTGCGGCAACGGCAACGAACCGCTGCACAAACGGGGAGCCGTACGCCTGCTCACGGAACTGGTGCGGGAGGCTCCCGAGGAGAAGCCGGAGGCAGAGGCGGTGGAGCAGGGACAGGGGCAGGAACAGCCGCAGGGTCAGGGGCAGGGAGTGCGGACGGCGGAGGGGGCAGCGCGTCCGCCGGGCCCGCCCGTGCCCTGACCTCGGCTGCGAACAGCCCCCGTCCCGACGCCGCCGTCACGTCGGAGATCTCGCCGACGACGGCGCACCGCACCAGTCGCGCGCCCTGTGCCCGGGCCACCCGGTCCGCCCGGGCACAGGCCCGCTCGGCGCCGTCCGTCCAGTGGTCGGCGGCCGCGAGCGCCGCGAGATCGGCGCCGCCCGCGGCACGGTGCCGGACCGCCACGGCCTGGCCGAGGGCGAGCACGACACCGAACACCACGCACAGCACCGCGATCGCGCCGATGCTCCACACGGTGGCGGAACCACGGTCCCCGCCCCCACGGCGCCCTCCACAGGACGCTCCACGGCCACGGACCCTCATGACCCCGCCTCCACGCCCGGCGCCGCTCCTGAGGCGTCCTGTGCCGCCCCCACGGCCTCCTCGGCAGCCGCCACGGCCTCCTCCCGCACCTCGAAGGGCAGCAGCCCTCGCAGCACCGGTGGCTTCGCCACGACGACCACGCGGACCTGGTCGCCCTCCCGGCCGACCGTCACCTCCGCCCCGCGCGGCGCCGTCGCACGGGTCACCTTCAGGACCTCGGCGGCCGAATCCTGCCGGGCCGCCGCCCGGGCGCCGGTCCGAGCCGCGTCCACGCAGCGGATCTGAACGGACATCGCGAGCAGCCCCCACACCAGCGCCATCGCGAACGCCGCCAGCACCGGCAGCACGACGGCCGCCTCCGCCGTGACGAACCCCTGGTCCCCGCCGCGCCCCCATCGGCCCGCGCGCGGAGGCCGCCGCCCGCGCTCCCGTCCGCGCTCACGCCCCCGCACTGAGCGCCCGTTTCACGATGTTCTGGAGCGCGGCGCCGACCACGTCGCTCGTCACCACCTGGTGGAGGAGCACCGCGAATCCCACGGCCGCCACGATCCCCATCGCGTACTCGGACGTCACCATTCCCGCATCCCTGCGCGCCGCACGCGCCCTGCACACCAGGGCACGCAGCCGCGCCCGTACCGCCTTGTACATCTCAACCCCCGTGAGGTTCAGTCGTGTTGATCCGTGGTCTTCGATTGATCTGTCGTCTTCGATTCGATCGGTCGCTTCGATCGCCTGCGTTGCTTCTGTCCGGCGTTCACCCGCATCGCGCCGTCATCGCCCACCCCCTTCCAGGACCCCGCCCGCGAGCCCGATCACGATGGGCAGCACGCCGAGGGCGATGAAGGCGGGCAGGAAGCACAGCCCCACCGGCGCGGTGACCATGACGGCCGCCCGCCGGGCCCGAGCCGTCGCGGCACGCCCCCACTCGGCGCGGGTGTCGGCGGCGAGCCGCGCGACCGGTCCGGCCGCCGGCAGCCCCGACACGTCGGCCCGCTCCAGCAACCGCGCCAGGGCCGCCGCGCCCGGCAGCGCGGCCAACCTCCGCCACGCGGTGGCCGGTTCACCGCCCAGCCGTACCTCGGCGGCACCGCGCGCCAAGCCCGCCCCGACGGGCCCGCCCAGGGCCTCACCCACGGCCTGCGCCGCGATGACCGGACCGGCTCCGGCCGCGATGCACGCGGCCAGCAGGTCGGCGGCGAGCGGGAGTTGCCGCGCGGCGAGCCGGGCATCGGCCTCGCTCACCGCATCCGCACCGGCCGCCGCCTGTTGCCGGCGACACCACCGCCCCAGCGCCACCGCGCCGATCAGCCCTAGCAGGAGACCGGCGACACCGCCGACCACCACCCATCCGGCGCCCACCACCGACACCTCGGGAAGCCAGCGCCGTACGGCCTCCCGCGCGGCGGAGGGCCGGGTGTCCGGCGCCGTCTCCGAGGTCAGCAGCGCGGCCAGGCGCCGCCGTGCCCTGCGTTCGCGTCGTACGGTCTCGAGCCACCGCACCAGCCACCACAGGGCCGCCGCGATCCCCACGGCCACCCCCAGCCTGTGGACAACTTCCGCGCTCATGCCGCCTCCGTCCATGTCACCCACCTCTCATCGCCGCTGTCCGCGCCGACCGCCCGCCCGTTCACACCGCCTCCGCGGTGCGCACGATCCGCAGTGCCCACCACATCCCCGCGCCCTTGAGCGCACCGCCGACGAGCAGGCAGCCCAGCCCCGCTCCGGTGTGCAGCAGGACGTACAGCGGGGCGGCGCCCAGCGCGGCGCCCAGCAGGAGGCCCAGCACCGGCAGGCCGGCGAGCATCACCACCGTGGCGCGAGGTCCCGCCAACTGAGCTCGCATATCCGCCCGTTGGTCCCGTTCCGCACGCAACGCCCCTTCGAGGCGGTCGAGACCGGCGGCAAGACCGGCGCCCTGGTCCACGGCCACCCGCCAGCACGCGGCGAGTCCCAGCAGCCCGTCGGCCCCCGGTTGCCGTGCGGCGACGGCGAGAGCCCTGGGTACGTCCCCGCCGAACCGTGCCGCCGCCAACACCGCGGGCTGCGCCGCCCCCAGCCCTCCGGAGTCCCGCGCGGCCCGCTGCAACGCCTCCCCGGGCTGCCTGCCGGCGAGCACCTCCCCGGCCAGCGCCGCGCACAGCGCGATCACCGCGTCCCCTCGGCGCTCGCCCGCCCGCCGCTCCTCGGCGGCCCGCCGCGCCCGGCGCAGCAGTGGCACCCCGGCCGCGCCCGCGACGAACGGCAGCACCGAGCCGCCCAGCACCGCCAGGACCAGTCCGGCGACCGGCGCCCACCACTCGGGCCGCCACCGCCGCCGCAGCCTGTGCAGCTCGCCGGTGAGTCGCGGCCACGACGGGGGCCCACTGCCGACCACCCCGCCTCCGGCGAGCAGCAACTGGGCCCGCCTGGCCCCCGAGTACGGTCCGCCCAGCAGCCAGGCCGCCGCCCCGGCACAGGCCACCGCCGCGGCCATCGGCACCTCACCCATCACACCCACCCGTCCCTCCGTACTCGTCGCCGTACTCGTCGCCGTACTCGTCACACCCGCCCGTTCCTCCGTCGTTCTCCTCGCCACGCAGCAGCTCCCGCAGCCGCTCCCAGCCCCGCTCGCGGGCGAACGCGTCCGCCCGCCACCGCAGTGCCGGCACGGTCCGCACCAGCCCCGAAGGGTCCCGTTCCAGCACGTGCACCTCGGCGATCCGCCGCCGCCCGGCCGGGTCGCGTACGAGGTGCAGGACCACCGACAGGGCGGCCGCCAACTGGCTGTGCAGCGCGGCCCGGTCGAGCCCGGCCGCCGTGCCGAGCGCCTCCAGCCGGGCGGGGACGTCCGCGGCGGCGTTGGCGTGGACCGTGCCGCAGCCGCCCTCGTGACCCGTGTTGAGCGCGGCCAGCAGATGGACGACCTCCGGCCCGCGCACCTCGCCCACGACGAGCCGGTCCGGCCGCATCCGCAGGGCCTGCCGCACCAGGTCCTCGAGCGTGACGAGCCCCGCGCCCTCCTGGTTGGCGGGTCTGCTCTCCAAACGGACGACGTGCGGGTGATCCGGGCGCAGCTCCGCCGAGTCCTCCGCGAGCACGATCCGCTCACCCGGCCCGACCAGGCCGAGCAACGCGCTCAGCAGGGTCGTCTTGCCGCTGCCGGTGCCGCCGCTGACCAGGAAGGACAGCCGTGCCCGCACCAGGGCCCGCAGCACCTGGTCACCGCCGGGCGGAACCGTGCCCGCGGCCACCAGTTCGTCGAGCGTGAACGCGCGTGGCCGTACGACGCGCAGCGACAGGCAGGTGCAGCCGACGGCGACCGGGGGCAGCACCGCGTGCAGTCGGGTCCCGTCGGGCAGCCGGGCGTCGGCCCAGGGCCGGGCGTCGTCCAGGCGCCGTCCGGCCACGGCGGCCAGCCGCTGCGCGAGGCGCCGTACGGCAGCCGCGTCGGGGAAGGAGACGCCGGTCAGCTCCAGGCCGCCGCCGCGGTCGACCCAGACCCGGTCCGGGGCCGACACCAGCACGTCGGTCACCCTGGGGTCGGCGAGCAGTGGCTCCAGGGGCCCGCTGCCGATCAGCTCGGACCGCAGTTGCGCGGCGGCGCCGAGCACCTCCGCGTCGCCGAGGACCCGCCCCTGTTCGCGCAGCGCCTGCGCCACGCGCGCGGGTGTCGGTTCGGCTCCGCTCTCGGCGAGCCACTGCCGTACGCCGTCGAGCAGCGCCCCAGCCCCCCGCGCGGTCACGCGTTCGAGCCCGGTCGGCGTGCTCATGAGCCGCCCGCCTCGGTCAGCGCGCGCTCCCAGAACTCCTTGCAGAAGCGGGCGAGGGGCCCGCGCGCGGTCGCGCCCGGCGGTGCCTTGCCGCCGTCGGGACGCAGCAGCCCCGGCTCGACGGGCACCTCGCCTGCCAGCGGCAGTCCGAGCAGCCGCGCCACCTCGCCGTCGTCGAGTCCGGGCGCGTAGGGCCCGCGTACCGCCACCCGCAGGTCGCGCAGCACCATGCCGACGGCGGAGGCCACGCGCCCGCCCGCCGCGACGGCGCGCAGTTCGGCGGGGACCACGAGGAGCCCGAGGTCGAGTTGGGCCAGAACCTCGGAGACCCCGTCGTCGATACGGCGCGGCAGGTCGACGACGACCGTGCCGCCCCGGCGCCGGGCCGCCGCGAGCACCGCGCGTACGGCCTGGGGTGCGATGGTGACGCAGTCGCCCCGGTCCCAACTGAGCACCCGCAGCGAGTGCAGGCTGGGCAGCGACTCCTCCAGGGCGCCGCCGCCGACCCGGCCGCGCGAGGCGGCGAACGCGGGCCAGCGCAGGCCCTCCGCGCTCTCGCCGCCGAGGAGTACGTCGAGTCCGCCGCCCAGTGGATCGGCGTCCACGAGGAGGGTGCGCAGCCCTTCGCGCGCGGAGGTGACGGCGAGGGCGCACGCGAGCGTGGACGCTCCGGCGCCGCCGCGGCCGCCGATGACGCCGACGGTGAGCGCGGGCCGGCCGACTCCTTCGGCGACGTCGGCGATGCGGTCGACCAGCCACTGTTCGCCGTCGGGCAGCATCAGGACGTGGTCGGCGCCGATCTCCACGGCGCGCTGCCACACCCCGGAGTCGTCCTGGTCGCGTCCGACGAGGACCACTCCTCGCCTGCGGGCGGCCCCGCGAACCTTGCGTGCTGCGTCGTCGCCGACGAGGACCAGCGGCGCGGACTCCCAGCCGCCCCGTTGCTGCGGCACCGAGTGATGCACCTCGGGTGTCGCGCCGGCCGCGGCGCACAGGCGCAACAGGTCGTCGAGGAGTGCCGCGTCCTCCGTGACGATGAGCGGCTTGCCCGGCCGGTCTCCGCCGGTGGGCGGCGGGTCGTGTGTGACGGCTCCGGTCACGATGTCCATCCCCCTTCGCTGCGGGGCGCGCCGTCCCTGCGGCCCCGCGATTCCCAAACGTGTGGAGAACCGGCCTCCGGCCTCCATATGAACGGCCGACAGAAACCGGCCGCACACGCCCGGCAAACGGAACCGGCCGTGTGAAGTCGGCCCGAGCGGACGCGTCGGAATCACGGTGCAGCGAACCCGGAAATCGTGTGGATCTTGGTGGAAAACTGTGGACGAGTGGGGAGTTGTGAATATCGCCGTCACCCAAACCGGTGACCCCTGCGCTAGTCCGTGTACGACTTCCACAGAGCAGCCCGACGGCTACACACGGTGAGGGGAGGCGGACATGCGAAAGAGGCGGCCGCAGCCGCCTCGGTGCGGCACCACGGCCGCGTACAGAAGAGGAAAACCCACCCGGACATGCGACGACCCCCGCCGGGGGGGAGAGCGGGGGTCGCCTTCACGGCCGACTCGGGGGGGGAGGAGCCGGACCGCGTTAGCACGGTCGCGAACGATCCGTGACTTCCATGGTGTACCCGAGAGGCCTCTCAGGCAAACCAACGCGCTCACCTTACGCCGAATGGGCTGCCCCTATGCTCTTGCTTGTGGAAAACCACTCCTTGCCCCGCACAGCGGCCTTCTTTGACCTGGACAAGACGGTCATTGCGAAGTCGAGCACGCTCACCTTCAGTAAGTCCTTCTACCAAGGCGGGCTGATCAACCGCAGGGCGGCCTTGCGCACCGCATATGCCCAGTTCGTCTTCCTCGTCGGCGGTATGGACCACGACCAGATGGAACGGACACGCGAGTACCTGTCCGCCCTCGTGCGCGGCTGGAACGTCCAGCAGGTGAAGGAGATCGTGGCCGAGACCCTGCACGACCTGATCGACCCGCTCATCTACGACGAGGCGGCCTCGCTGATCGAGGAGCACCACACCGCCGGCCGTGACGTCGTCATCGTGTCCACGTCGGGCGCCGAGGTGGTCGAGCCGATCGGCGAGCTGCTCGGCGCGGACCGCGTGGTCGCCACCCGCATGGTCGTGGGCGAGGACGGCTGCTTCACCGGCGAGGTGGAGTACTACGCCTACGGCCCCACGAAGGCGGAGGCGGTCAAGGAGCTGGCCGAGTCCGAGGGGTACGACCTCTCGCGCTGCTACGCCTACAGCGACTCGGCGACCGACCTGCCGATGCTGCAGGCGGTGGGGCACCCGCACGCCGTGAACCCGGACCGGGCCCTGCGGCGCGAGGCCGTGGCGCGCGGCTGGCCGATTCTCGACTTCCACCGGCCGGTGCGCCTCAAGCAGCGGATTCCCAGGTTCTCCGTACCGCCGCGCCCGGCGCTCGTCGCGGCCGCGGCCATAGGAGCGGCGGCGGCCACCGCGGGCCTCGTCTGGTACGCCAGCAGGCGCCGGGCGGCGGCGACCGCCTGACCTGCCCGTTTAAAGCCCTTTTAGGAGTAAGGGCAAAGAACTGCTGCCAGCACTTCCGCTTGTCCGGGGTCAGGAGTACAAAGGACTTAACGGCCCGCGAGACCAAGGACATCCGAGAGGATCACCTTAATAACGCATTTGGCCCCACGGACCGCGCATGACCACCGGGCACCCACGCGACGTCGACCCGTCGATTACGGGCCAGCCGCACCAGGTCACGGGCGAAGTTCCCGGCCTGATGGGCAATATATCGAGGACGCCTGGTAACCGGGTGAGCATGCCAGCGGCGGTACGAGGACTCGTACCGCCGCAACCCTTTGTGAGGCCCCCGCGCGGGGGCCTTTTTTCGTGCCGTGACGTGACGCACTGCGGCTTGCCGTGCGCTTTCCCGGGGCCGCGCGCCACGCGCGCGTGGCGCGTTACGCCGCCCCGCGCTGCAACGCCTCGCACACCGCCGTCGACTCGCGGGCGCCCAGCTCGACCGCCCTGCCGCAGTGGGCGATCCAGGCCGCCATGCCGTCCGGGGTGCCGGAGGCGTAGCCGTCCAGCGCCGCCAGGTAGGCCGCCCGGCCCAGCTCGGCGTGACCCACCTCGGCCGGGCAGACCGACTTGGGGTCGAGGCCGCCGCCGATGAGGACGATGCGTGCGGCGGCCCGCGCGACCAGGCCGTTGTGGGACGAGAAGGGGCGCAGGGCCAGCAGCTCGCCGTGGACGACGGCGGCCGTCACCAGGGCGGGCGCGGACCCTCCCACGATGATCAGCTCGGACAGTCCCTCCAGGCGTCCGGCCAGCTCGGCGGCGCCGGGCAGCGGCAGTTCGATCAGCGGCTCGTCGACCGCCTCGCCGGACTGCCGCGGACGCCCGACCTCGTCCTCGTTGCTCGCGGCGGCCACCAGGTGCAGCCGCGCCAGCACCCGCAGCGGCGACTGCCTCCAGATGGACAGCAACTGACCCGCCTCGGCGGTCAGCCGCAGGGCGGCGCCCATGACTCGCGCCTCGTCGTCGACACTGAAGTCGGTGCGCCGTCGCACCTCTTCCAGCGCCCAGTCCGCCCCGGAGAGCGCCGCCGAGCCGCGGGCGCCGCGCAGGGCCGCCTCGGAGGTGATCGCGTTGCTGCGGCGGCGCATGACCCGGTGTCCGTAGACCCGGTCCACGGCCTTGCGCATGGACTCCACGGACTCGGCCACACCGGGCAACGAGCCCAGGGCCGCAAGCGGATCGGCGGACGCGCCTGTCGTACTCATGAGTACGACACTACGCAACCCCTGCGCACGCCCCACGAAGGAGTGGTCTTCTTCACGCACACCTGTCACCTACAGCTATCGACACACTACCCTTTGTGAACATGAAAATTGCTTTCGTTGGGAAGGGCGGCAGTGGCAAGACCACTCTGTCCTCCCTGTTCATCCGCCATCTCGCCGCCGACGGCGCGCCCGTGATCGCGGTCGACGCGGACATCAACCAGCACCTGGGGCCCGCGCTCGGGCTGGACGAGGCGGAGGCCGCCGCGCTGCCCGCGATGGGCGACCGGCTGCCGCTGATCAAGAACTACCTGCGCGGCTCGAACCCCCGCGTCGCCTCCGCCGAGACGATGATCAAGACGACCCCGCCCGGCGAGGGCTCACGGCTGCTGCGGGTGCGCGAGGAGAACCCGGTGTACGACGCCTGTGCCCGGCCGGTGGAACTCGACGGCGGCGCCGTCCGTTTGATGGTCACGGGCCCCTTCACGGACGCCGACCTGGGGGTCGCCTGCTACCACTCCAAGACGGGAGCGGTGGAGCTGTGCCTGAACCACCTGGTCGACGGGCGTGACGAGTACGTCGTGGTCGACATGACGGCAGGCTCGGACTCCTTCGCCTCCGGCATGTTCACCCGCTTCGACATCACGTTCCTCGTCGCCGAGCCGACCCGGAAGGGGGTCTCCGTCTATCGCCAGTACAAGGAGTACGCCCGCGACTTCGGCGTCGAGCTGAAGGTCGTCGGCAACAAGGTGCAGGGCCAGGACGACGTCGACTTCCTCCGCGCCGAGGTCGGGGACGACCTGCTCGTGACGGTCGGGCACTCCGACTGGGTGCGCGCCATGGAGAAGGGCCGGCCGCCCCGGTTCGAGCTACTGGAGGACACCAACCGCCACGCTCTGCGCCTGCTGCACACGACCGCCGACTCGGCGTACGAGCGGCGCGACTGGGAGCGCTACACCCGGCAGATGGTGCACTTCCACCTGAAGAACGCCGAGTCCTGGGGCAACGAACGCACCGGGGCCGACCTGGCGGCGCAGGTCGACCCCGGGTTCGTCCTCGGCGTAGGCGTCACCGCCTCCGTGTGACGGCTACCGCCTGACCGCCGGCGCCCCGGGCGCGCCCTTCGGGGCCGGAGCGGGGCTGCCGGACAGGAAGGACGCCCAGCCCTGCTTCGGGGCCTGGCCCACCTCCAGGGTGCGCAGCTTGGCCAGCGTCTCGGGGTCCTGGGCGTCCAGCCAGTCGGCCAACTGCCGGAAGGACACGCAGCGCACGTCCGGCTTGTTGCAGACGTTCTCGACGACCTCCTCGACGGCGCGCATGTACGTGCCGCCGTTCCAGGACTCGAAGTGGTTGCCGATGATCAGCGGTGCGCGGTTGCCGTCATAGGCCCGGTGGAAGCCCTTGAGCAGGCTGTCACGCATCTGGTCGCCCCAGAACTCGCGCTTGTCGGGGTCGCCCTGGGTGGCGGTGCCGGACTGGTTGACCATGAAGTTGTAGTCCATGGTGAGCTGCTCGTAGCGGTGCCCGGGGAACGGCACGAGCTGCATCGACAGGTCCCACAGGCCCTCCTTCTTGCCGGGCCAGACCTGGTTGTCGACGCCGCTGGTGTCGTAGCGGAAGCCCAGCTCGCGGGCGGCCTTCATGAAGTTCTTCTGGCCTTCGAGGCAGGGGGTGCGGGCGCCGACGAGTTCCTTGTCGTAGTCGAAGGGCAGCGGGGCCGCCTTCTTCATGCCGGTGTTGGTCTTCCAGGTCTTCACGAACTGCTTGGCCTGGTCGATCTCGTCCTTCCACTCCTCGACCGACCACTCGCCGACGCCGCCGTTCTTCCCGCAGAAGTGGCCGTTGAAGTGGGTGCCGATCTCGTTGCCCTCCAGCCACGCCAGGCGCAACTGCTTCACGGTGTCGGCGATGCCCCGCTCGTCGTTGAAGCCGATGTCGGAGCGGCCCGGCGAGTGCTGCGGCGGCTTGTACAGTTCGGCCTTCTCCTCCGGCAGCATGTACACGCCGCTGAGGAAGTACGTCATCGTCGCGTGGTTGGCCTTGGAGACCTTGCGGAAGTGGGAGAACAGCCTCTGGCTGTCCTCTCCCGCGCCGTCCCAGGAGAAGACCACGAACTGCGGCGGTTTCCGGCCCGGCTTCAGGCGCTCGGGCCGGAGCAGGTGGGGCTGTGCCCCGGTGTACGCGGTGGAGCCGTCGCCGATCAGGCGGACCACGCTCTTGGGCGCGGGAGCCGGCTTCGCCTGCTGCGGGCCCGACGCCCCGCCCTGGGAAACTTGGGAACCATCCATTCCCGTCGCGCAACCGGCGAGCGATGCGGCGACAGTCGCGGCGACCACTGCGCCCGCGGCGATCCTCTGGGTGGCGGCCATCTTCCGCCCACCTTCTTCCTTCTCTCGGCCAACGCCGACGAGGGCGTTCTCTGGTGACGCGCCGGGACGAGCCGGCGGCGCCGTCAAGGTCGCATGGGACCGAGAAGGAATTAGTACGACAAGCCGACAAAAAGACCACTTCACCCTTGCGGGTGATTCATTGCCCTATTTGCCGCAAAAATCCATGCTTGGCCTTTACTCTGCATTACGATCTGTTTACCGATTGTTGATTTCATCCCGCCGCTGCACGCCGTGACCCACGGCCGCGACCGCCCCCGCCACAGCCGGGGGCCCACCAGTTCCGCGACCGCGCTGCCCCGGAGGAGACGGGAACATGTCCGCCTGCGTCCCCACCCGCACTGCCCACTCGACCCGCTCGACGCGCACCGAGCGCAACCACCAGCCGCACAGCCCCCCACCGCCCCCGCACCGCCGCTTCCGCATCGCGGGCGCCGACGTGTCCGCCTCGATCGCGGTCTTCCTGATCGCCCTGCCCCTGTCCCTCGGCATCGCCCTCGCCACCGGCGCACCCCTCCAGGCCGGGCTCGTCGCCGCGGCCGTGGGCGGGATCGTCGCCGGCTGGATCGGCGGCTCACCACTCCAGGTCAGCGGCCCCGCGGCCGGCCTGACCGTCGTCACCGCCGACCTCATCCACCGCTACGGCTGGCGGACGACCTGCGCCATCACCGTCCTCGCCGGACTCGTCCAACTGGGCCTCGGATGCCTGCGCGTGGCGCGCACCGCCCTCGCCGTCAGCCCCGCCATCGTGCACGGCATGCTCGCCGGCATCGGCGTCACCATCGCCGTCGCCCAACTGCACGTCGTCCTCGGCGGCAGCCCCCAGAGCTCCGTCCTCGACAACCTCCGCGCCCTGCCCGCCCAATTCGCCCGCCTGCAGCCCGCGGCCGTGGCCGTGAGCGTGCTGACCCTGGCCCTGCTGCTGCTCTGGCCGCGCATCCCCGGCCGGGTGGGCCGCCTCCTGCACAAGGTGCCCGCCGCACTCGTCGCCGTCACGGGCGCCACCGCGACCGCCGCGCTCGCCGGGCTCACCGTGCCCAAGGTCGACCTGCCGTCCTGGAGCAGTCACGCCCTGGCCGGCCTGCCCGAGGGGCCGGTGCTCGGGATCGTCGCCGCCGTCCTCACCACCACGCTGGTGTGCAGCGTGCAGTCGCTGCTGGGCGCGGTCGCCGTGGACAAGCTGATCGCCTCCAGCCCCAGCCTGCTCAGCTCCCGCTCCACCCGCGTCGGCCGCTCCGACCTGGACCGCGAACTGCTCGGTCAGGGCGCGGCCAACATCGTCTCCGGCGCACTCGGCGGACTGCCGGTGGCGGGCGTCGCCGTGCGCAGTTCGGCGAATGTCCAAGCCGGTGCCGTGAGCCGGAACTCCACGATGCTGCACGGCGTTCTCGTAGTAGTCGCCGCGCTGCTGATGGTCCCGATCCTGGATCTCATCCCGCTCGCCTCACTCGCCGCCCTGGTGATGGCCGTCGGCATCCAGATGGTGTCCCTGCACCACATTCGCACGGTGACGCGCCACCGAGAGGTGCTGGTGTACGCCGTCACCACCCTCGGCGTGGTGCTCCTCGGCGTCCTGGAGGGCGTGACGCTCGGCATCGCCGTGGCCGTCGCCGTCGCCCTGCACCGCCTCGCCCGCACCCGCATCACGCACCATGAGAAGGAAGGAGTCCATCACGTACACGTACGAGGTCAGTTGACCTTCCTCGCCGTGCCGCGGCTCAGCCGCATCCTGCATCTCATGCCCCAAGGCTCCTATGTCGTGGTCGAGTTGGACGGCTCCTTCATGGATCACGCGGCGTACGAGTCCCTGCAGGACTGGCAGAAGTCGCACACCGCGCGAGGCGGCTCCGTCGAGCTGACCGGCCGCCGCCACGGGACGGGGCCCGACACCGGAGTCGACCTGGAGGCACGCATCGGTGCCGGCACCGGCCCAGGCGCGGGCATCGGCTCCAGAGCCGAGGGGGGCGAGCCGACCGCTCCCCGAGGTCTCGCCCCGGTTCCCGCCGGAGACACCCCGATCGCCGACTGCCGCTGCCGCCCCTGGACACCGTGGCGCAACCACCAGTGCGAGGTACCACGGGAAACGACAGCGACAGCGACATCCCGGACGGCCAGGACATCCGGGACGCCCGGGACGACCAGTAAGGCGGACTCGGCGCACTCGCCGGACTCGGAAGAGACGCCGGACACAACGCCGAGAAAGGACCAGCGGAAGGAGACCAGGAAGGAGACGACAGAACCCACGGAGCCAACCGAGCACGCCAGGCACACCGAAAACGCCGGGCGCGCTGCGCACACCGAGCACGCCGAACACACCGAGCCGAGTGGGCATCAGCTGGTGCGTGGCATCAGTGCGTTCCAGCGGAACACCGCGCCGCTGGTGCGGGGGGAGCTGGCGCGGCTGGCCCGGGAGGGGCAGCGGCCCACTCAGCTCTTCCTCACCTGCGCCGACTCACGGCTGGTCACCTCGATGATCACCTCCAGTGGTCCCGGCGACCTGTTCGTGGTGCGCAACGTGGGCAACCTCGTGCCGCCGCCCGGCGGGGAGAGCGGGGACGACTCGGTGGCGGCGGCGATCGAGTACGCGGTGGACGTGTTGAAGGTGCGGTCCATCACGGTGTGCGGGCACTCCGGGTGCGGGGCCATGCAGGCGCTGTTCAACTCCGAACCCGGTGGCCCCCGGACCCCGTTGAAGCGGTGGTTGCGGCACGGGTTGCCGAGTCTGGAGCGGATGGCCGACGACAGCCGCCCCTGGGCCCGGCTGGCCGGGCGGACACCGGCGGACGCGGTCGAGCAGCTCTGCCTGACCAACGTGGTCCAGCAGTTGGAGCATCTGCGGGCCCACGAGTCGGTGGCCGGTGCCCTGCGGGCCGGGGCGCTGGAGCTGCACGGGCTGTACTTCCACGTGGGCGAGGCGCAGGCCTACCTGCTCACCGGGGAGAGCGGCGGCGAGCTGTTCGACCACGTGGGAGTCGCGGACCTGACGGCGTGACGATGTGAGGACGTGGCAATGGGGAGCATCCGCCGAGCCCCTCTCCTCGGCGGGTGCCGCCCAACTGCCGCCCAACGCCACGAGGGCCTGGCCAGGGCGCGGGTGTGAAAGGCGTTACACCGGCTGAACTCCGTCGGGCCCTCGTCCGTGGGTACGAATGACCCGGACCCGCACCGCACCGCGTCGCACCCCCACCGCACCCCCACCGCACGCCCACCGCAAACCCACCGCACCGAACCGCACTCCACCGCTGTCCATCGCACCGGACCCCAACAGGTCTAAACCAATATTTCGTCGGCCCTTGTCACCGGCCCCCTGGGTCTGATGAGCTGTGGCCTGGGACACAACGGACATGGACACCTTCGAGAGGCAGATGTCGTGAGCAACGAGAGCCTGGCCAACCTGCTCAAGGAAGAGCGCAGGTTCGCGCCGCCCGCGGACCTGGCGGCCGACGCCAACGTCACGGCGGAGGCGTACGAGCAGGCCAAGGCTGACAGGCTCGGCTTCTGGGCCGCGCAGGCCCGTCGGCTGGCCTGGGCCAAGGAGCCGACGGAGACGCTGGACTGGTCGAACCCGCCGTTCGCCAAGTGGTTCAAGGACGGCGAGCTCAACGTCGCCTACAACTGCGTCGACCGGCATGTGGAGGCCGGGCACGGGGACCGGGTCGCCATCCACTTCGAGGGCGAGCCCGGCGACAGCCGCGCCATCACCTACGCCGAGCTCAAGGACGAGGTGTCGAAGGCGGCGGGCGCCCTGGAGGAGCTGGGAGTTCGGAAGGGCGACCGGGTCGCCGTCTACATGCCGATGATCCCGGAGACGGCGATCGCGATGCTGGCCTGCGCCCGGATCGGCGCCGCGCACTCCGTCGTCTTCGGCGGTTTCTCGGCGGACGCGCTGGCCACCCGTATCCGGGACGCGGACGCCAAGGTCGTCATCACGTCCGACGGCGGTTACCGGCGCGGCAAGCCGTCCGCGCTGAAGCCGGCGGTCGACGACGCGGTCGCGCGCGTGGACAACGTCGAGCATGTGCTGGTGGTCCGCCGTACCGGCCAGGAGGTCGCCTGGGACGACAGCCGGGACGTCTGGTGGCACGAGATCGTCGAGCGGCAGTCGGCCGAGCACACGCCCGAGGCGTTCGAGGCCGAGCACCCGCTGTTCATCCTCTACACCTCCGGCACCACCGGTAAGCCGAAGGGCATCCTGCACACCTCCGGCGGCTACCTCACGCAGGCCGCGTACACGCACCACGCCGTCTTCGACCTCAAGCCGGAGACCGACGTGTACTGGTGCACGGCCGACGTCGGCTGGGTCACCGGGCACTCGTACATCGTGTACGGGCCGCTGGCCAACGGCGCGACGCAGGTCATGTACGAGGGCACGCCCGACACCCCGCACCAGGGCCGCTTCTGGGAGATCGTGCAGAAGTACGGGGTGACGATCCTGTACACGGCGCCGACCGCCATCCGTACGTTCATGAAGTGGGGCGACGACATCCCCGCGAAGTTCGACCTCTCCTCCCTGCGCGTGCTCGGATCGGTCGGTGAACCCATCAACCCCGAGGCCTGGATCTGGTACCGCAAGCACATCGGCGCCGACCGGACCCCCATCGTCGACACCTGGTGGCAGACCGAGACGGGCGCGATGATGATCTCGCCGCTGCCCGGCGTCACCGAGACCAAGCCCGGTTCCGCGCAGACGCCGCTGCCCGGCATCTCCGCGACGGTCGTCGACGACGAGGCGAACGAGGTGCCGAACGGCGGGGGCGGCTACCTGGTCCTCACCGAGCCGTGGCCGTCGATGCTGCGCACAATCTGGGGCGACGACCAGCGGTTCCTCGACACGTACTGGTCGCGCTTCCCGGGCAAGTACTTCGCCGGGGACGGCGCGAAGAAGGACGACGACGGGGACATCTGGCTCCTCGGGCGCGTCGACGACGTGATGCTCGTGTCGGGCCACAACATCTCCACCACCGAGGTCGAGTCGGCGCTCGTGTCGCACCCGTCCGTAGCCGAGGCGGCCGTGGTGGGCGCCGCCGACGAGACGACCGGGCAGGCCATCGTCGCCTTCGTCATCCTGCGCGGCACGGCGAACGCGGACGACGAGAACCTCGTCGCCGATCTGCGCAACCACGTCGGCGCCACGCTCGGGCCGATCGCCAAGCCGAAGCGGGTCCTGCCGGTCGCGGAACTGCCGAAGACCCGCTCCGGCAAGATCATGCGCCGGCTGCTGCGGGACGTCGCGGAGAACCGTCAGCTCGGCGACGTCACCACCCTGACCGACTCCACGGTCATGGACCTCATCCAGACGAAGCTCCCGGCGGCGCCGAGCGAGGACTGAGTACGCCGGTAAAAGGCACCCGGCGGCAAGCGCGCCGGGTGCCCTTTTCGCACCTAACGTAGGGATCGCCGGATTCCTCCCCGCGCACTTTCGGTAGACTAACTTTAGATAGGCTAAACAAAAAGGGGCGCCGGGAAGTCTGGTCGGCATGTGCTCAGTCCTGCCCACCGACCGGAGGTCCCCACCGTGTCCGCGCCCCGCCCCCCGGCCCCCGCCTCGGCCCCCGCTCCGCAGCACCCCCGCAAGGTCCTGGGGCGGCTGTCCCTGCCCGAGCGGAACTTCGTCGCGGAAGCGCTGCGCACCGAGACCGTCGGCGGTGTGCTGCTGCTCGTGGCCGCCGTCGCCGCGCTGGTCTGGGCGAACGTCCCTGCGCTGCACGGCAGTTATGAGAGTGTCAGCCACTTCCACCTGGGGCCCGCAGCCCTCGGCCTGAACCTCTCGATCGCGCACTGGGCGGCCGACGGCCTCCTCGCGGTCTTCTTCTTCGTCGCCGGCATCGAGCTCAAGCGCGAGCTGGTGGCCGGTGACCTCAAGGACCCGAGGGCCGCCGCGCTGCCGGTGGTGGCGGCGCTGTGCGGGATGGCCGTACCGGCGCTCGTGTACACGCTCACCAACCTCACCGGCGGCGGCTCCCTGGCCGGTTGGGCCGTGCCCACGGCCACCGACATCGCGTTCGCGCTCGCCGTGCTCGCCGTCATCGGCACGTCCCTGCCGAGCGCGCTGCGCGCCTTCCTGCTCACCCTCGCCGTCGTCGACGACATGCTCGCGATCCTGATCATCGCGGTCTTCTTCACCAGCAGCATCGACTTCGTGGCGCTGGGCGGCGCGGTCGTCGGACTCGTCGTCTTCTGGCTGCTGCTGCGCAAGGGCGTGCGCGGTTGGTACGTGTACGTGCCGCTGGCGCTCGTGATCTGGGCGCTGATGTACAACAGCGGCGTCCACGCCACGATCGCCGGTGTCGCGATGGGCCTGATGCTGCGCTGCACGACGCGCGAGGGCGAGGAGCGCTCGCCGGGCGAGCGGATCGAGCACCTCGTCCGGCCGCTCTCCGCCGGTCTGGCGGTGCCGCTGTTCGCCCTGTTCAGCGCCGGTGTGACGCTCTCGGGCGGGGCGCTCGGGGACGTGTTCGCCCGGCCGGAGACGCTGGGCGTCGTGCTCGGTCTCGTCGTCGGCAAGACGATCGGCATCTTCGGCGGGACCTGGCTGACCGTCCGCTTCACCCGGGCCTCGCTCAGCGAGGACCTCGCCTGGGCGGACGTCTTCGCCGTCGCGTCCCTCGCCGGCATCGGCTTCACCGTCTCGCTGCTGATCGGGGAACTCGCCTTCGACGGCGACGCCGCCCTCACCGACGAGGTCAAGGCCGCCGTCCTGCTGGGCTCGCTGATCGCGGCGACCCTGGCGACCGTCCTGCTGAAGCTGCGCAACGCCCGGTACCGCCGGATGTGGGAGGCCGAGGAGCGCGACGACGACCTCGACGGCGTCCCGGACGTCTACGAGCAGGACGACCCGGCGTACCACCTGCGCATGGCGGAGATCCTCGACCGCAAGGCCGCCGAGCACCGCCGGATCGCCGAGGAGATCGCCCGGCAGACCGCCCAGGACGAGACCGGCCCGCGCCACGGGCTTGCCGAAGTGCCGGGCGGGGCGGGCGAGAAGGGCGACCGTCCGGCATGATCTGACGGGACGGTACAAAAGAAGCCAGAAGCAGCACAGCAGCCGGAAACACACGGCGGCACGTACGGCAACGGCGACACAGACAGCAGCAGGAGAGGGAGAACGCGATGAGCGCACCCGACGGCAGCCCGGTCGGCGCCGAACGCAGCATCGGCCAGCTGTTCGCCTCGGCGACGACCGAATTGTCGGCGCTGGTGCACGACGAGATCGCGCTGGCGAAGGCGCAGCTGAAGCAGGACGTCAAGCGGGGCCTGCTGAGCGGCGGGGCGTTCTCGGTGGCCGGCGCGGTCCTGGTGTTCTCCCTGCCGATGCTGAACTTCGCGCTGGCGTACGGCATCCGGACCTGGAGCCACTGGAACCTCGCGATCTGCTTCCTGCTGTCGTTCGCGGCGAACGTGCTCCTCGCGCTCGTCCTCGTGCTGATCGGCGTGGTCTTCGCGAAGAAGGCCAAGAAGAGCCAGGGCCCGCAGAAGGTCGCCGCGTCCGTGAAGGAGACGGCGGGCGTCCTGCAGAACGCCAAGCCGCACCCGCGGCCCGAGCTCCCGCAGGATCGGGTCCCGGAGGCCCTCGAGGCTGTGGGACGCTCGTCGTCATGACGGACCCCGCGATTCCTCCGGCCCAGCCCGCTTCGGTCGTACGGCCGGACGCCGTCTGCGGTGTGCGGGTCACCCACCGCGAGGTCGCCGCGAACGGCGCGCGGTTCCACATCGCCGAGATGGGCGACGGCCCGCTCGTCATGCTCGTCCACGGGTTCCCGCAGTTCTGGTGGACCTGGCGGCACCAGTTGGTCGCGCTGGCCGACGCGGGCTTCCGGGCCGTCGCGATGGACCTGCGGGGCGTGGGCGGCAGCGACCGTACGCCCCGCGGCTACGACCCGGCCAACCTCGCCCTCGACATCACCGGCGTGATCCGCTCCCTCGGCGAGCCGGACGCCGCGCTGGTCGGCCATGACCTGGGCGGCTATCTGGCGTGGACGGCGGCCGTGATGCGCCCCAAGCTCGTGCGGCGGCTCGTCGTCGCCTCGATGCCGCATCCGCGGCGCTGGCGCTCGGCGATGCTCGCCGACGTCCGGCAGACGACGGCGAGTTCCCACATCTGGGGGTTCCAGCGGCCGTGGATCCCCGAGCGGCAGCTCACCGCCGACGACGGCGAACTGGTGGGCCGGCTGATCCGGGACTGGTCCGGGCCGCTGCTGCCGGAGGACGAGGCGGTGGAGACGTACCGGCGCGCGATGTGCATCCCGTCCACCGCGCACTGCGCCGTGGAGCCGTACCGCTGGCTGGTGCGCTCGATGGCCCGTCCGGACGGCATCCAGTTCTACCGGCGCATGAAGCGGCCCGTGCGCGTGCCCACGCTGCACTTGCACGGCTCGCTCGATCCGGTGCTGCGCACCCGCAGCGCGGCCGGGTCCGGCGAGTACGTCGAAGCGCCGTACCGCTGGCGGCTGTTCGACGGCCTCGGCCACTTCCCGCACGAAGAGGATCCGGTCGCTTTCTCCACCGAACTGGTCAATTGGCTGAAGGATCCCGAACCCGATCGGTGACAGAATCATCGCGTCCGGTGTCCGGATCTGAACACCGGTACTACGAACAGCCAAATGCCCGACGCATAGGCCAATTGGCGGGCCGGAGGGCGGTTATCGACCTTCGGGCAGGGGCAGACGTCGGGGTATGGGCTGGACGCACGACTACAGTGACGCACCGCGCAACCGACGCTCGGCCAGTGGCCTGAGCCCGCACCAACGAGGTGCCGACCCGCAACTGCCGGATTCCGACCTCCGGGTGGGCATTCCGCGCATCCTGCGACGCCGGGCCCGCTGGGTCTCGGTCCGCTTGCGTCACCCGCGAGGCTGACGCCCGCACACATACAAGGCTGACGCCCTGAGTCCCCCTAGGGGGCCAGGGCCCGTCCTGTCCGAGGTTCCCAGGTCGTCCTAGAGGGCGCAGCTGTCGCTGTCCACCTGCTGGCCTGCCGTACGCCCCGCGGTGATGTCCTGCTGGATCTCGTCCGCGGTGAGGGCGTAGCCGGTGTCGGCGTCGTCGAGGGACTTCGCGAAGACCACGCCGTACACCTTGCCGTCGGTGGTGAGCAGCGGGCCTCCGGAGTTGCCCTGACGGACGGTCGCGTACAGCGAGTACACGTCACGGCGGACGGTCGTGCGGTGGTAGATGTCCGGGCCGTTGGCGGTGATGCGGCCGCGTACGCGCGCGGGACGGACGTCGTACGCCCCGTTCTCCGGGAACCCGGCGACGATCGCGTCGTCGCCGCTCTTCGCGTCGTCGGTGGTGAACTGCAGGGCGGGCGCGTCGAGATCCGGTACGTCCAGGACCGCGATGTCGCGCTTCCAGTCGTACAGGACGACCGTGGCGTCGTACTTGCGGCCCTCGCCGCCTATCTGGACGGTGGGTTCGTCGACGCCGCCCACGACGTGCGCGTTGGTCATGACGCGGCGCTCGCCGAAGACGAAGCCGGTGCCCTCCAGGACCTTGCCACAACTCTCGGCGGTGCCCATGACCTTGACGATGGAGCGCTGTGCGCGCTTGGCCACCACGCTGCCCGCGAGGGCCGGGTCGGGCGGCTGGACGTCGGTGATCGGCTCGTTGGAGAACGGGCTGAAGACCTGCGGGAAGCCGTTCTGCGCGAGGACGGAGGAGAAGTCGGCGAACCAGGTGTCGGCCTGGTCGGGCAGCGCCTCGGACACCCCGTGCAGCACCGTGGAGCTACGGACCTCCTTGCCGAGGGTCGGCAGGGTGGTGCCGGCGAGCGCGGACCCGATCAGCCACGCCACCAGCAGCATCGCCACGACGTTGACCAGCGCGCCGCCCGTCGCGTCCAGCGCGCGGGCCGGGGACCAGGTGATGTACCGGCGCAGCTTGTTGCCGAGGTGCGTGGTGAGGGCCTGGCCGATCGAGGCGCAGACGATCACGACGATGACCGCGACGACGGCGGCCGTGGTACTCACCTCGGAGTTCTCGGTCAGGGCGTCCCAGATCACGGGCAGCAGGTAGACGGCGACGAGACCGCCGCCCAGGAAGCCGATCACCGACAGGATGCCGACGACGAAGCCCTGGCGGTAGCCGACGACCGCGAACCAGACGGCCGCGACCAGCAACAAGATGTCCAGCACATTCACGAACGACACCCTGTCATGACCGCCAGTCGAGCGGGACCTGCTTCTCGCGGTCCCAGGGGTGCTCCCAGCCCGCGAAGTGCAGCAGGCGGTCGATGACGCCGGCCGTGAACCCCCACACAAGGGCGGATTCGACCAGGAATGCCGGGCCTCGGTAGCCGCTGGGGTGCAGGGCCGTGGCCCGGTTGTCCGGATTTGTGAGATCCGCCACGGGGACCGTGAAGACGCGGGCCGTCTCGCCGGGATCGACGACGCCCACCGGGCTCGGCTCGCGCCACCAGCCCAGGACGGGGGTGACGACGAAGCCGCTGACCGGGATGTACAGCTTGGGCAGGACGCCGAAGAGCTGGACGCCGGTCGGATCGAGGCCGGTCTCCTCCTCGGCCTCGCGCAGCGCGGCCCGCAGCGGCCCGTCACCGTGCGGGTCGCCGTCCGCCGGGTCGAGGGCGCCGCCCGGGAAGGAGGGCTGGCCCGCGTGGGAGCGCAGGGAGCTGGCGCGTTCCATGAGCAGCAGCTCGGGGCCGTGCTCGCCGGCGCCGAACAGGATCAGGACGGCCGACTGGCGGCCCGTGCCGTTCTCCGGGGGCAGGAAGTTGCTGAGCTGGCGCGGCTGGACCGTCCCCGCCGCGTGCGCCACCGGGTCCAGCCAGGCGGGCAGGCCCTCCTTGCTGAGCGTCACCGGACCGCCCTGGACATCGCCGTGCGTACCGCCCTGGGTATGGCCCTGCCTGTCGCTCTGGGTATTGCTCGCGCGCGTCATCGCCCCACCGCCCCCCGTTCTGCCAAGTCCAACGCCCGAGCACCGACAGATCGTTCCGGGGTTCGTTCTGTGGTTCGTTCCGGGGATCGCTCTGTGGGTCGTTGCGTGGGCCGGCCTGTCGCCGTCGGCCCTTCCGTCATCCGGCCCCCAGCGGCGGGGCCGGCCTGCCGCCCGCGTCCAGGTAGGACTGGGGCGGGTTCAGGCGCTGGCCCGGGAAGCCGCCCTTCTCGTACTTCAGGAGCTTCTTCGCCTTCTCCGGGTCCGTCTCGCCCTCGCCGTACGCCGGGCAGAGCGGGGCGATGGGGCAGGCGCCGCAGGCGGGCTTGCGGGCGTGGCAGATGCGGCGGCCGTGGAAGATCACGTGGTGCGAGAGCATCGTCCACTCGCTCTTGGGGAAGAGCGCGCCGATCGCGGCCTCGATCCTGTCGGGCTCGGTCGCCTCGGTCCACCGCCAGCGCCGTACGAGCCGCTGGAAGTGCGTGTCCACGGTGATCCCTGGCCGGCCGAACGCGTTCCCCAACACCACGAAGGCCGTCTTGCGGCCGACGCCGGGCAGCTTGACCAGGTCCTCGAGCCGTCCGGGGACCTCGCCGCCGAACTGCTCCACCAGCGCCTTGGAGAGGCCTATCACCGACCTCGTCTTGGCCCGGAAGAAGCCCGTGGGGCGGAGGATCTCCTCGACCTCCTCCGGGTTGGCGGCGGCCAGGTCCTCGGGGGTGGGGTACTTGGCGAAGAGGCCGGGGGTCGTCTGGTTCACCCGGAGGTCGGTGGTCTGGGCGGACAGGACCGTGGCGACCACCAGTTGGAAGGGGTTCACGAAGTCCAGCTCGGGGTGGGCGTAGGGGTAGACCTCGGCGAGCTCACGGTTGATGCGACGGGCGCGGCGGACGAGGGCGGTGCGGGACTCGGTCTTGCCGGCCGCTGTCGCCTTCTCGGCCGCAGTCTTATCGGTCGCCGTCTTCTTGGCCGCAGCCTTGTTGGCCGCAGTCTTGTTGACGGCGGCCGTCTTCCCGGCGCCGGCTGCCTTCCCCGCCTCGGCCGCTTTCTTCGCAGGCATCTCTTTTGTCACCTTTGCCGTTTTCCTACCACCACCGGAGTCCTGTTCGCCCACAGCGGAAACGTGACGTACAACCACCCGCCCAGCCCCCTAGGCCTGTGCTCTCACCGGCGATTTGGACACCCGGCCAGCCTAAAGCCCGACACTGACATCCGCCCCGGACCCTGAAGATCAGCCCCCAATTGGACCCCTGCCGCTTACCTCAGGACACGTGTGCGGCATCCTTGTGACAGATCACACTGTTTGGACCGTCCGGCAAAATGGGGAACACGGTCCCCTGGTAAGCGGGGGAGCAAGATCCCCTGAGCAGGTCGACAAGGAGAGAACTCGTGGACGACGTCCTGCGGCGCAACCCGCTCTTCGCGGCACTCGACGACGAGCAGGCCGCAGAACTGCGCGCCTCCATGAGCGAGGTGACCCTGGCCCGTGGCGACTCCCTGTTCCACGAGGGCGACCCGGGCGACCGGCTCTACGTCGTCACCGAGGGCAAGGTCAAGCTCCACCGCACGTCCCCGGACGGCCGGGAGAACATGCTGGCCGTGGTGGGTCCCAGCGAGCTGATCGGCGAGCTGTCGCTCTTCGACCCGGGCCCGCGTACGGCGACGGCGACCGCCCTCACCGAGGTCAAGCTCCTCGGCCTCGGCCACGGCGACCTCCAGCCCTGGCTGAACGCCCGCCCCGAGGTGGCCACCGCGCTGCTGCGCGCCGTCGCCCGGCGCCTGCGCAAGACCAACGACGCCATGTCCGACCTGGTCTTCTCGGACGTCCCGGGACGCGTGGCCCGCGCCCTGCTGGACCTGTCGCGCCGCTTCGGCGTGCAGTCCGAGGAGGGCATCCACGTCGTCCACGACCTGACGCAGGAGGAGCTGGCCCAGCTCGTCGGCGCGTCGCGCGAGACCGTGAACAAGGCGCTGGCGGACTTCGCCCAGCGCGGGTGGCTCCGCCTGGAGGCGCGGGCGGTCATCCTGCTGGACGTGGAGCGACTGGCCAAGCGGTCGCGCTAGCCGCTGTGTGAGCGGTGAGGGGTGGGGTCGGTCGGTGTGACCGTCACTGGGGGCTGCCGCCCCCAGGCCCCCGCTTCGGCCCTTAAAGGGCCACGTCCTCAGACGCCGGACTGGCTGGATGCCGACCGAAACTGTTCGCCACCGGGGTCTCGACCCGCAGGGCCACATCGTCCGCGAAGGCTCCCTCGCGCGCGTGCCGCACGCGTTCCGGCCCGTCGTCGTGGCGGCTCGGGAGCGGATCCCGGAGGCCTTCGGCGCCCGGCTCCACAGCGCGTACCTCTACGGGTCGATCCCGCGCGGCACCGCGCGCGTGGGCCGCAGCGACCTGGACCTCCTGGTCGTCCTGCGCGCGGAGCCGACCGACGCGGACCGATCCGACGGCCGGGCGCTCGACGAAGCCCTCGACGAGGAGTTCCCGCAGATCGACGGCGGTGGGACGCTTCTCGTCAGCCACGCGCGCGTCCTGAGCGAGCTGGAGCGGCACGATCTGGGGTGGTTCGTGGCCTGCCTGTGCACGCCCCTGCTCGGGGAGGACCTCGCCGAGCACCTCCCCCGCTACCGTCCCGACTCGCTGCTCGCGCGCGAGACCAACGGGGACCTCGCCCTGTTCCTGCCGCGCTGGCGCGAGCGGATCGCGGCGGCGGGCGACTCGGACGACGCCCGGCGGCCGCTCATCCGGTTCATGTCCCGGCACCTCGTACGCACCGCGTTCACCCTCGTCATGCCCCGCTGGAACGGCTGGACGAGCGACCTGCACGAGATGGCAGAGGCGTTCGGCGCGTACTACCCGCAACGCGCGGAGCAGCTTCGTGCGGCGGCCGTCCTCGGGTACGAGCCGACCGGCGACCGCGCGGTCCTCACGTCCTACGTCGACGATCTCGGCCCCTGGCTCGCGCAGGAGTACGCGCGCGTGCACGGCGTGAAGGCCCCCAGGCCCGAGGACGCCTAGATGAGCCCGTGCTCCGTCAGGTACTCCAGTTGGGCCCGTACCGACAGTTCCGCCGCCGGCCACAGGGAGCGGTCGACGTCGGCGTAGACGTGGGCGACGACCTCGGTGGGGGTACGCAAGCCGCCCTCGACGGCCGTCTCGACCTGGGCGAGGCGGTGGGCGCGGTGGGCGAGGTAGAACTCGACGGCGCCCTGGGCGTCCTCCAGGACGGGTCCGTGGCCCGGGAGGACCGTGTGGACGCCGTCGTCGACCGTGAGGGACCTCAGCCGCCGCAGGGAGTCCAGATAGTCGCCCAGGCGGCCGTCCGGATGCGCGACGACGGTCGTGCCGCGTCCCAGGATCGTGTCGCCGGTCAGGACGGCCCGGTCGGCCGGGAGGTGGAAGCAGAGCGAGTCGGCGGTGTGGCCGGGCGTCACGACGACCCGCAGCTCCAGGCCGCCCACGGTGATCACGTCCCCGGCGCCCAGGCCCTCCTCGCCCAGCCGCAGCGCCGGGTCCAGGGCCCGCACCTTCGTGCCGGTCAGCGCGGCGAAGCGGGCGGCGCCCTCGGCGTGGTCGGGGTGGCCGTGGGTCAGCAGGGTCAGGGCAACGCGTTTGCCGGCCTGCTCGGCGGTGTCGACGACCGCGCGGAGATGGCCGTCGTCCAGCGGGCCGGGGTCGATCACGACCGCCAGCTCGGAGTCGGGCTCGGAGACGATCCACGTGTTCGTGCCGTCCAGGGTCATCGCGGAGGCGTTCGGCGCGAGGACGTTGACCGCGCGCGCGGTGGCCCGGCCGGAGAGGACCCCGCCTCGCGGCTGACCCGGGAGGGCGGCTGCGTCGGTCATGCGGATCCCCCGCCCGTCGTCCCGATCGGGATGTGCTTGGTGAACTCGTCGTGTCCCGGCCAGGACAGGACGACCCCGTCGTCCTCCAGGCGGGCCTGCGCGAGGACGGGGGCCAGGTCGAGGCCGGGGGCCGCGGCGAGCGCCTCGGCGGCCGTGGCGTACGGGGCGAGCCTGCGCAGGGTCGCGATGGTGGGCGGCATCATCAGCAGCTCGCCCTTGTCGTACGAGGCCGCCGCGTCCGACGGGCGGATCCACACCGTGCGGTCGGCCTCCGTGGAGGCGTTGCGGGTGCGCTGGCCCGTGGGGAGCGCGGCCACGAAGAACCAGGTGTCGTAGCGGCGGGGCTCGAACTCCGGGGTGATCCAGCGCGTCCAGGCGCCGAGGAGGTCGGAGCGCAGGACCAGGCCGCGGCGGTCGAGGAACTCGGCGAAGGACACGTCGCGGGCGGCCACCGCGGCCCGGTCGGCCTCCCAGTCGGCGCCCGTGGTGTCGCCGACGACGGAGTCGGGCGTCGGCCCGGCGAGCAGGACGCCGGCCTCCTCGTAGGTCTCGCGCACGGCCGCGCAGACGATCGCCTGGGCCGCCGTCTCGTCGACGCCGAGCCGCTTCGCCCACCACGCGCGCGTGGGGCCCGCCCAGCGGACGTGAAGGTCGTCGTCGCGGGGGTCGACGCCGCCGCCGGGATAGGCGTACGCGCCTCCGGCGAAGGCCATGGAGGCGCGTCTGCGCAGCATGTGGACGACGGGTCCGCCGTCGTCGGTGTCCTTCAGGAGCATGACGGTGGCCGCGCGCTTGGGGACGACCGGAACGAGGGTGCCGTCCGTGAGCGCGCGGATGCGTTCCGGCCAGTCCTGGGGAAACCACTGCCCATTCGCCATGGGCGCGAGGCTATCCCGTGGTGCGCGAATGTTCGAGGGGTCCCCGCAGGTCCCCGAGGTCAGAGCACACTTACGGGACGCCTGTGGACGGCTACGGGACGAGCTCGACCTGGATCTCGACCTCCACGGGCGCGTCCAGCGGCAGTACCGCGACGCCCACCGCACTGCGCGCGTGCACGCCCTTCTCGCCCAGCACCTCGCCCAGCAGCTCGCTCGCGCCGTTGAGGACGGCGGGCTGGCCGGTGAAGTCCGAGGCCGACGCCACGAAGCCGACGACCTTCACCACGCGCGCGATGCGGTCCAGGTCGCCGACGACCGACTTGACGGCGGCCAGGGCGTTCAGCGCGCAGGTACGGGCCAGCTCCTTGGCCTCCTCGGGGGTGACCTCGGCGCCGACCTTGCCGGTGACCGGCAGCTTGCCCTCCACCATGGGCAACTGGCCGGCCGTGTACACGTACGGGCCGGACTGCACGGCGGGCTGGTACGCCGCGAGGGGCGGCACGACCGCCGGCAGGGTCAGCCCCAACTCGGCGAGCCTCGCCTCGACCGCGCTCACGCCTTCGCCCGCTTCAGGTAGGCGACGAGCTGCTCCGGGTTGTTCGGGCCGGGCACGACCTGGACGAGTTCCCAGCCGTCCTCGCCCCAGGTGTCCAGAATCTGCTTCGTGGCGTGGACGAGCAGCGGCACAGTTGCGTATTCCCACTTGGTCATGGGGCCGACTGTATCCGCTGTTGCCCGAGGCCCGGTTTCCCAGGCCATGTGGCCGATAGACGACCCCCGGTCGCCCCGTTGTCCACAGCCTCCCGGTTGCCTCGGGCGCCGACTGGTTACGCTCGAAGACGTGAGCAGGCTCCAGGTCGTCAGCGGCAAGGGCGGGACCGGTAAGACGACGGTCGCCGCCTCCCTCGCGCTCGCCCTCGCCACGGCGGGGAAGCGGACGCTTCTCGTCGAGGTGGAGGGCAGGCAGGGCATCGCGCAGCTCTTCGAGACGGAGGCGTTGCCTTATGAGGAACGGAAGATCGCCGTCGCCCCCGGGGGCGGTGAGGTGTACGCACTGGCCATCGATCCCGAACTGGCCCTTCTGGACTACCTCCAGATGTTCTACAAGCTGGGAGGCGCCGGACGGGCCCTGAAGAAGCTCGGCGCCATCGACTTCGCCACCACCGTCGCCCCCGGTCTGAGGGACGTGCTCCTCACCGGCAAGGCGTGCGAGGCGGTCCGGCGCAAGGACCGCAGCGGACGGTTCGTGTACGACTACGTCGTCATGGACGCCCCGCCCACGGGCCGCGTCACCCGCTTCCTGAACGTCAACGACGAGGTCGCCGGGCTGGCCAGGATCGGCCCGATACACAATCAGGCGCAGGCGGTGATGCGGGTGCTGAAGTCGGCGGAGACGGCCGTGCACCTGGTGACGCTGCTCGAGGAGATGCCGGTCCAGGAGACCGCCGACGGCATCTCCGAGCTGCGGGCGGCGAAGCTGCCGGTGGGACGGGTCATCGTCAACATGGTGCGGCCCGAGATCCTCGACGAGGACGGGCTGGAACTCGTCCGGACCGTGACGCGTTCTTCTGTTGCCCGGTCGCTGTCCGCCGCCGGGCTCGGCGGGGCGCGGCGCGGCGGGCACGCGGAGCGGCTGGTGGATCCGCTCCTGAAGCAGGCCGGGGAGTACGCGGAGCGGTATGCGCTGGAGCACGAGCAGCGCGCGGTCCTGGGCGAGCTGGACCTGCCGTTGCACGAACTGCCGTTGCTCGCCGAGGGCATGGACCTCGCGGGCCTGTACCAGCTCGCCACCGAACTGCGGAAGCAGGGGATCGAATGAGTCCGGACCAGGCTCACGACAAGGGCCACACGGCCCACGACAAGGACCAGGGCAAGACCCAGGACCAGGACAAGCCCCCGAGCAAGACCCAGGGCAGGACGCAAGGCAGGACCCGCGACAAGGGAGGCACCCGTCACCGCCTCTCCCCCGCGCCCGTGCTGGACCTCGATCCGCTGCTCGACGACCCGACGACCCGCATCGTGGTCTGCTGCGGCTCGGGCGGGGTCGGCAAGACGACCACGGCGGCGGCGCTGGGGCTCAGGGCGGCCGAGCGCGGCCGCAAGGTGGTGGTCCTCACCATCGACCCGGCGCGCCGGCTCGCGCAGTCCATGGGCATCGACTCGCTCGACAACACCCCGCGCCGCGTCAAGGGCGTCGAGGGGGAAGGTGAGTTGCACGCGATGATGCTCGACATGAAGCGCACTTTCGACGAGATCGTCGAGGCGCACTCGGACCCCGACCGGGCCTCCGCGATCCTGGGCAACCCGTTCTACCAGTCGCTCTCGGCGGGCTTCGCGGGCACGCAGGAGTACATGGCGATGGAGAAGCTGGGTCAACTGCGCGCGCGGGACGCGTGGGACCTGATCGTCGTCGACACCCCGCCCTCGCGCTCGGCGCTGGACTTCCTGGACGCGCCGAAGCGGCTCGGGTCGTTCCTGGACGGCAAGCTGATCCGCGTCCTGCTCGCGCCCGCCAAGGTCGGCGGCCGCGCGGGGATGAAGTTCCTGAACGTCGGCATGTCGATGATGACCGGCGCCCTCGGCAAGCTGCTCGGCGGGCAACTGCTGAAGGACGTGCAGACGTTCGTGGCGGCAATGGACTCGATGTTCGGCGGCTTCCGCACGCGCGCGGACGCCACGTACAAGCTGCTCCAGGCGCCCGGCACGGCGTTCCTGGTGGTGGCGGCTCCCGAGCGGGACGCGCTGCGGGAGGCCGCGTACTTCGTGGAGCGCCTGGCCGCCGAGGACATGCCGCTGGCCGGTCTGGTGCTCAACCGCGTCCACGGCAGCGGCGCCGCCCACCTGTCCGCCGAGCGGGCGCTCGCCGCCGCGGAAGACCTCGACGCCGAGCACGCCGAACAGGCCGAACAGGCCGAACGCACCGAGCACATCGAACATGGCGACAATGCCGAAAATCTTGAAGAGCCCGGCATTGTCGATCAGGACGGTGGGAAAGCTGGACTTCGTAACTCTCCCGACACGTACGGCAGTTCAGAATCTCCAGTAACCGATCCGGCATCTCCGGCACAGGCACCCGACACCGGCACAGATGCCGACCGGGCCGTGGACGACCTCACCGCAAGCCTGTTGAGGCTGCACGCGGAACGCATGCACCTGCTCTCGCGCGAGCAGCGCACGCGTGACCGCTTCACCTCGCTCCACCCCGAGGTGGCGGTCGCCGAAGTGGCCGCACTGCCCGGCGATGTGCACGACCTGACGGGGCTGCGGGACATCGGAAACCGGCTCGCGGACAACCGGCCGGAGCTACCCGAGCCGCCCGAGTCTCCCGACGCCTGAGCCGAAACTGCCGACGCCGACCCGAAGTTGACGACGCCTGAGCCGAGGGTCCTCGTCAGCTCACCGCCGCACGGTTTCAGCTCACCGCCGCGTAGTGCTCGTAGATCTCGTCGTCGTCGAGCGGCAGGATGCCCACCCCGCGCTCGTACTCCGAACGCGCCGTCTCCAGGAGCCGGCGCCACGAGGTCACCGTGGGCCGCCTGCGCAGCAGTGCGCGGCGCTCGCGCTCCGTCATGCCTCCCCACACGCCGAACTCGACGCGGTTGTCCAGCGCGTCGGCCAGGCATTCGGTGCGTACCGGGCATCCGGTGCACACCGCCTTGGCCCTGTTCTGCGCTGCTCCCTGAACGAACAGTTCATCCGGATCGGTAGTGCGGCAGGCAGCCTGCGCACTCCAGTCGGTTACCCAGCCCATACCGGCGCCGTCCTCTCCCGAATCGAGGCTCCCCCACGGCGGCAGCGGCATATTCACCGCTGCCAGTTGAGGACGTTACGGAAGGTGGGCACAGCGCAACACCCCCTTCGGGCCCAGTCTTGAATGGCCCGAACGGACTATGGGTAAGCGGCAGATCACCCGGGGGAGTGAGCCTGCGACATATAGAACTTTCCCGGCAAACGGGACAGTTCAGTTGAGCCACAACGGACGCCGGGTGACACACAAGGCGGATTCGGACACGCACCCACCAAAAAAGTTGGGGAACTTCCGGAACGATTCGGGGTCGCCGGACGTATTGATACGTAGCCCTGCTGTTGTGACAGTTGAGAGCAGCTTAGGCCAAGGCATTGACGTGTGTCCGGCGAATCAGAACGTAGGCTGCCCCCATGCCAAAAAAGCGCTCGGGCGGTGGTCTGTCCCCAACGCAGCAGGCCGCCAAGTTCCTCGGTGTCAGTGTGCTCGCGGGAGCGGTGCTGGCCGGTATCGCCCTACCCGCGTTCGGCGCGCTGGGCCTGGCCGTCAAGGGGTCGGTGGAGTCGTTCGACGAACTCCCGGCCAACCTGAAGACACCGCCGCTGAGCCAGCGCACCACGATCCTCGACGCCGAGGGCGGCCAGATCGCCACCGTCTACTCCCGTGACCGCACGGTGGTCGACCTGAAGAACATCACGCCGTACATGCAGAAGGCGATCGTCGCGATCGAGGACTCGCGCTTCTATGTGCACGGCGCGATCGATCTGAAGGGCGTCCTGCGCGCCCTCAACAAGAACGTGCAGAGCAGCGGGGTCTCCCAGGGCGCCTCGACGCTCACCCAGCAGTACGTGAAGAACGTCTTCGTGGAGGAGGCCGGCGACGACCCGACGAAGGTCGCCCAGGCCACCCAGCAGACCATCGGCCGCAAGATCAAGGAGCTGAAGTACGCGATCCAGGTGGAGGAGGAGCTCGGCAAGAAGAAGATCCTCGAGAACTACCTGAACATCACGTTCTTCGGTCAGCAGGCCTACGGCGTCGAGGCCGCCTCCCAGCGCTACTTCTCCACGCACGCCAAGGACCTCACCCTCCCCCAGGCCGCGCTGCTGGCCGGCATCGTCCAGTCGCCCAGCCGCTACGACCCCGTCAACGACGAGGCCGAGGCCATCAAGCGCCGTAACACCGTGCTGAAGCGCATGGCCGAGGTCGGCGACATCTCCGAGGCCGAGGCCGCCACGGCGCAGCGGGCCCCGCTGGGCCTGAAGGTCACCCAGCCGAAGAACGGCTGCATCACGGCCGTCCAGGGCGCGAGCTTCTTCTGCAAGTACGTCGAGCGCGTCTTCCTCAGCGATCCGGTCTTCGGGAAGACGAAGGAGGAGCGGGCGAAGGTCTGGAACCAGGGCGGTCTGACGATCCGCACGACGCTGGAGCCGCAGTCGCAGAAGTCCGTCCAGGACTCGCTCAAGGACCACGTCTACAAGTCGGACAAGGTCGCCGCGGCCGCCACCCTCGTCGAGCCCGGCACCGGCAAGATCCTCGGCATGGGCCAGTCGAAGCCGTACGGCTACGGCAAGAACGAGACCGAGTACAACTACTCGGTCAACGCCTCCATGGGCGGCTCGAACTACGGCTTCCCGACCGGTTCGACCTTCAAGCCGTTCGTGGCCGCGGCCGCGCTGGAGGAGGGCCGCCCGGCGAACCAGTCCTACTCGGCGCCGTACCAGATGTCGTACCCCGCCTCGGTCCAGACGTGCAGCAGCAAGCCGTGGACCAACCAGGGCAACGACACGCTGGAGAACGAGAGCGAGTCGGAGAAGGGGCCGTACCAGCTGAAGAAGGCCATGGAGCTGTCGGTCAACACCTACTTCGTGCAGATGCTCGCCGACATCGGCATGTGCCCCGTGGTGAAGATGACCGACAAGCTGGGCGTGGTCCAGGGCAACGGCGACAAGGTGCCCGAGGTGCCCTCGTCGATGACCCTCGGCTCCACCGGCCTCTCCCCCCTGACGATGGCCACCGCGTACGCGGCCTTCGCCAGCCGGGGCATGTACTGCACCCCGATCGCCATCGAGTCGATCACCCAGATCGTGGGCGGCACGAAGAAGTCGCTGGAGGTGCCCAAGTCGACCTGCTCGCGCGCGATGAGCGAGAAGACCGCGGACACCATCAACACCCTGCTCAGCGGAGTGACCGACTCCGGTACGGGCAAGCAGGCCGGCCTCTCCGGCCGCGACAACGCCGGTAAGACCGGTACGACGGACTCCCGCAAGAACGCCTGGTTCGTCGGCTACACCCCGAACCTCGCGGGCGCCGTCTGGGTCGGCAGCGCCACCCAGAAGGTCGAGATGACCGACATCACCATCGGCGGCGTCTACCACGGCCAGGTCTACGGCGGCGACACCCCCGGCCCGATCTGGCGGGACGCCATGACCGGCGCCCTGGAGGGCAAGGAAGCCCCGGACTTCAACCTCGTCAACATCCCGAACCCGCCGGCGGCCAAGAACCCGGGCAACGGGAACGGGAACGGCAACAACGACGGCGACGGCAACAACAACGGCGGCACCGGCGGCGACAACGACGACGGCTTCATCGGCGGCCTGCTCACCAACGGCGCGACCAACGGCGGCAACAACGACGGCGGCGGCGCCGGCACCTTCTTCCAGGGCCAGACCAACGGGAACGGCAACGGAGGCAGGCGCGGCTGACCTCGCCGGCTGACAACTGATCAGCGAGCAGCGAACAGACAGCGAACGGCCCCTGCTTCTCGTACGGAGAGATCTCCTCGTACGGAGAGTTCTCCCCGTACGGAGAGGCAGGGGCCGTTCGTCGTGCGAGCCGGGCGGCGTCAGCCCGCGAGCAGCTTCTTGACGATGGCGGCGACGCGGCCGCCCTCGGCCAGACCGGCCACCTTCGGGTTCACGATCTTCATGACGGCGCCCATGGCCCGCGGCCCCTCGGCGCCGGCCGCCTTCGCCTCCTCGACGGCCTGGGCGACGATGTCGTCCAGCTCCTCGTCGCTGAGCTGCTTGGGCAGGTACGTGGCGAGGAGCTCGCCCTCCGCCTTCTCCCGCTCGGCGCTCTCGGCCCGACCACCCTGCGCGAAGGCGTCGGCCGCCTCCCGGCGCTTCTTCGCCTCCTTGGTGATCACCTTGAGCACCTCGTCGTCGGAGAGCTCGCGCTTCTGCGTGCCCGAGACCTCCTCCTTGGTGATCGCGGTGAGCGTCAGCCGGAGCGTCGAGGAGCGGAGCTCGTCGCGCCCCTTGATCGCGGCGTTGAGGTCTTCCTGCAGCTTCGACTTGAGCGTGGTCATGGGTTTGATTGTCGCAGGTGTGGACGGCCGGACGCCCGTTCATTTAAAGGACGATGAGGGGACGACGAGGCGACGACGAGGGAAGCGCGCCGAAAGAGCCGCAGGGGAACGGCACTTAGGGGAAGGCACCAAGGGGCGGTGCGGCAAGAAGCGCCGACGGCGTCTGACACGATGGACGTATGCGCGCGCGATACGGAGTACCTCTGTCCATTGCGGCGGCCGGCGCCGCCGGTCTGGTGTACGCGGCGGGTTTCGAGGCCCGCTCCTTCCGCCTCCGACGGGTGACGGTCCCCGTCCTCCCCGCCGGAATGCGCCCCCTGCGCGTGTTGCAGGTCTCCGACATCCACATGGTCGGCGGCCAGCGCAAGAAACAGCGCTGGCTGCGCTCGCTGGCCGGCCTGCGCCCCGACTTCGTGATCAACACGGGCGACAACCTGTCCGACCCAGAGGGCGTCCCCGAGGTCCTGGACGCCCTCGGGCCCCTGATGGAGTTCCCGGGCGCGTACGTCTTCGGCTCGAACGACTACTACGGCCCGAAACTGCGCAATCCCGCCCGCTACCTCTTCGAGAAGGCCCAGGGCCGCCACGGTCTGAACGGCAACGCACCCGCCGTCGGCGTGATCCACAACCCGTGGGAGGACCTGCGCGACGGCTTCGACGCGGCGGGCTGGCTCAACCTGACGAACACCCGGGGCGTGCTGAAGGTCGAAGGCGTCTCGGTGGAGCTGACGGGACTGGACGACCCGCACATCAAGCGCGACCGCTACGCACGGGTGGCCGGCGGCCCGTCGGCGTCGTCCGACTTCTCGATGGGCGTGGTGCACGCGCCGTACCTGCGGGTCCTGGACTCCTACACGGCGGACGACTACCCCCTGATCCTGGCCGGCCACACCCACGGCGGCCAGCTCTGCATCCCCTTCTACGGCGCCCTGATCACCAACTGCGACCTGGACACGGACCGCGTGAAGGGCCTGTCGACACACACGGCGGAGGGCCGTACGTCCTACCTCCACGTCTCAGCAGGCTGCGGCACGAACCGCTACACCCCGGTGCGGTTCGCCTGCCCACCGGAGGTGACGTTGCTGACGCTGGTCGGGAGGGAGTAGGGGGCAGGGGCAGCGAGGGGCAGACAAAGGGAGGTGCCCGGCTCTCAAGGCAAGGGAGGAGAGGGAGAGGGACCGCGGAGGGCGGAGGGCGGAGGGCGGAGGGCGGAGGGCGGAGGGCGGAGGGCGGAGGGCGGAGGGCGGAGGGCGGTCCCCCGAACGGCTCACCCGCATCGCCCCTTTCATCCCCCGTGCCTAGCGTGAGGGCATGACCGCGCCGATACCCAGGGACATCCCGGATCTGCCCGCGATTCCGCGGACCCACGCGCTCCTGCTCTCCTCCGTCCCCGCCGCGGCGGTGGTGGCCCCCGTACGCCGCCCACTGACCGCCGCCCTCCGTCTGCTGCCGGCCGGCACGGCGACCGCGGGCGTGACGCTCGCGCTCCTGCTCGGCAGCCCGCTGCGGGTCCTCAGCCACTTCGCGATCCAGAGCAGCATCCTGCTGGCCCTGGTCACGCTGCTGTCCGCCCGCCGCGCGTGGACGGCCCGCCGCCCCCTCCCCGCCGCCCTGACCGGCGCCGCGCTGCTCTACGTCACGATCACGGGCTTGGTCTACCACCTGCTCCTGGCGGACGCGGCCGTCCCCTTCTCCCTGACCGGCACGACGACCGCCCCCACCGGCTGGCACCTGCTCGCCGGGCACCTCCTGCACACCGTGACACCGGTGGCCGCCGTCCTGGACTGGCTGCTGCTGACCGCCCCGGGCCAACTGCGCCTACGCCGGGCCGCGACGTGGATGCTCTACCCCGTGGCCTACCTGGCGTTCTCCCTGACCCGCGCCCAACTGATCCACCCCGGCACACCGGGCCGCTACCTCTACCCCTTCTTCGACATCGAGGCCCACGGCTACAAGCACGCCCTGGCCAACGCCCTCCTCCTCGGCCTCGCCTTCTACGCCCTCGCAGTCCTCCTCGTAGCCCTCGACCACGCCCGCCCGAACCCCCTCCGCCACCGCGCCAAAACCGGATTTCGTCTCCAGCCACCGGTGGGCTAAAGTAAACGACGTCGCCGCGACAAGCAGGACAAGCAGCGACATCGGGGTGTAGCGCAGCTTGGTAGCGCGCTTCGTTCGGGACGAAGAGGTCGTGGGTTCAAATCCCGCCACCCCGACAGTAAAACGCCAGGTCAGGGCCGGTGCTGAGAGATCAGCAACGGCCTTGATTTGCGTTGCGGGGCCATTCTGGGAGCCATTTGGGAGCCGACTTCGGGGAGCGGCTCCCCAGCGGCTCCCAGCAAGTGACTCTCCGCCAGCGGCGCAGGACTACCTGGCACGGCTGCACGCGCTCGGGCAAGAGAAGCCCGGCTTCCTGCCTCAGTGATCCACCCACGGCCGCGCGCCACCCACCCGCCAGGACCTCTCCCCAGAGAAATACCTCGAGTGACGCGCTCAGTCACCTTCGTCACCGTAAGCAGTATCGACACGTGCTTGCATTTGAGTTGGCAGACTTCAAGGCCACCCAACGTTACCGGATAGGGCGAATCTACCTAAAGCAGCCGGTCAGGCTGGGCCAACCAGCCTGCGGCACGTGACGCTCTAGCCTTTAAATCTCCCGACCACAATGCAAGGTTGCTTGAGTATCCTTGCATTGTGGATGCCAAACTCTTGGGGCGGTCACCGATCGGCACCTTGGTGCCGATCAACGGCTACGACCCCCGCGCCGGCCGTGACTACCACGCTAGCGCCTACGTCCCGGAGAACCTGCCGGACAAGGTCGAACTCAGCGGGGCAACTCATCTGGCAGTCGCTGAAGCGGCTGCTGCCGTAGCGAGGGCCGATCAGGCGGCTCAGCAGCTACCGAACCCTCGGCTCCTGGTCCGACCTGCCATCCGGCGCGAGGCGGTAAGTACATCTGCCCTGGAGGGTACCTACGCAGCCTTCACCGACGTCCTTGAAGCCGACTTCAAGGACCAAGCCCAGCTAACTGCGTCCGTAGCTGAGGTGCTCAACTACGTCCGCGCTGCCGAGGCAGCCATCGCTTGGGTGAATGAGCGGCCGATCACCCTTGCCATGCTTCAGCATCTCCAAGGAATCCTCGTTCGAGGAACCCCCAGTGAGACTCGTGACGCTGGGCGCGTGAGAACCACCCAGGTATTCATCGGTCTCAACAGCGCCAACGTGGAGGACGCACGCTTCGTACCCGCCCCGCCCGATCACCGACTCCGCGACGGTCTGCTCATGTGGGAGGGGTGGATCAACGAGACCCACCAGATGCACACGCTTGTGAAAATGGCTCTCGGTCACTATCAGTTCGAGACTCTTCACCCCTTCAACGACGGGAACGGTCGCCTGGGCCGCCTCGTGGTGATCCTGCAACTCATGGCGGCAGGCGAACTTCAGCTCCCAATCCTCAACCTGTCGCCATGGCTCGAAGTACGCCGCCGCGCCTACCAAGACCATCTGCTAGAGGTCAGCATCACAGGCGACTTCAATCCTTGGGTCTCATTCTTCTGCCAGGCCGTAAAAGCACAGGCACATGAAGCGACGCGTCAGGTCAGCGGTTTGATCGCGATCAAGCAGGGGTTCATGGACCAACTGCGCACGCTTCGGGCAAAGGGGGTCTCGCTCCAGATCGCAGAAGACTTGATCGGCTACCCGATGCTCACAGTGAGGGATGCGTCTGAGCGTTACAAGGTCACGTATCCAGCCGCCAACCAGGCCGTTGCAAAGCTGGTTGAGTTGGGCATCCTCCAGCAACGGTCCGAAGGAAACTACGGACGGATCTTTGCATGCAACGATGTCTTGAGGGTCATGCAGCTACCACCGCCGCCACACCAGTAACCCTCCGCCCGGACCGTGACCTGCGGGAATTCAGTGACTCAAGGGGGCCAAACGCGGCAGCTTCACGTGTACGCCCTTGGACTGTAGTGGACTGCCCTGGGCACGAACAGCGAGATCAGTAGCCAGCCGTTCAAGGTCACAAGGGGGTTCGACCGCGTTCGGGAGCGTGCCGTGCGCCGCGCTTGCCCCGGGAGAGTCATCCCCACGGCTTGTGCCAAGGAGCCCAGAAACGGTACGACGATCGCCATGCACCCATGGTCTCCGTTAAATGACCGGCAGCTCGCGCTCCTCACCCGCATCGAGGGTGGAAGCGACCCCGTCACGTCGGACAGCCCCGAGCTCGCTCTTACCGCCCGCGCGCTCAAGGAGCGGCGCCTGATCACCATGCCCAAGCAGGGCGGGAAGTGGCAGGCGGAGATCACTGACGCGGGACGCTTCTATCTGGAGCACGGCCATCACCCGGACCGGCCGGAACCGGTTCCGCGCAAGCAGCGGTCAGCGGGTTCCGAGCAACGGACACGAACAGCCCCTCCAGCGCAGAGGCAAGCCCCAGCCTCGTCCACGACGGAGCCAGCACCGCAGCGCACCGCGAAGCCCTCACGGCCGTCGCCGGCGGAAGTCGGCGCCACTTTGATCGCGGAGGTACAGCAGGCTGGGCGGTTCCTCCGGATCCCGAATCCCAGCGCCGAGGAGCGGGCCCGCTACCGCAGAGCGTTCGACGCAGCGCGGCAGTGTGCCCCCGAGGGATACCACCTGAAGTACAGCGGGCGGGCGAAAGGGGACTTCTTCCTCGGGCTGCTCAGGGTGACCGGCGAGGACGAGACCGAGTGGAACCGGATCCGGCTGGCGCGCAGTCGTGTGATCACCGACGTCGAGGACGTGATCGCTGCGGTCACTGCGGACCACAGTGCCTTCGAGATCTCGGAGGACGTCCTTCCCCGGGTGCTCTCGCTGCTCCGACTCCTTGCCGAACAAGCCCTCGCACGCCACGGCGAGATCGCGGTGTCGAAGAAGCGCAGGCAGCCGAGGCCGCTGCTCACCGTCCACGGCAGGACGTACGAGGTCAGCTTCCGCGAACGGCAGAAGCAGGTCCGGTACGTCCCCAAGGAGCCGGGCCGCCGTACGTACGACTGGCAACGTGTCACGCCGGCCCAGAAGTCCGAGGCGTCCGGCGAGCTGGAGCTGCTGGTCAGCCAGCAATCAGGTTCCAGCTACAGCTACGGCTGGAAGAAGGAGTGGGCCGACACGGCCAAGAAGCCGTTGGAGGATCAGATCGGTTCAGTCTTCCGGGCGTTGAAGGCGCGCGCGGAGGAGGAAGAGCGGGCTCGGCTGGAACGTGAGGCGGAGCAGCAGCGCCTGCGAGAGGAGCGGGAGCGGCAGGAGGCTGAGCGCAAACGCCAGGAAGCGGAGCGGGAGGAGCGCGAGCGGCGGGAGTGGGAGGCCGCCGTCAGCGGGGCTTCGAGAAAGGCGGTTCACGCGGTACGGGCCGAGTACTTCGGTACGGCCCTTGAACAGTGGCAGGCCGCAGGGGAGATCCGGACGTTCTGCGCCGCTCTGGATGAAGCCGCCGCCGCGTCGGAAGACGCCCTCGAAGCCGAGAGACTGCGAGAGTGGTCAGCTTGGGGCAAGTCGGAGGCCGACCGGCTCGACCCCACCCTTGGCGGCAAGGGCCTGGCTTCCCTCAACTTCCACGCGGAGCCGACGGGAGATCAACTGCGGCCGTTCCTCGACGGCTGGCACCCAGACCGGCCGGAGAAGGAAAAGAAGCCCGCTACACAGCCGGCGCCGCCCAAGGCGGAGCCAGATCCGTGGCGCGGTCTCATCGACGCACGTCAGGATCAAGGCTGGCGACATGGACCCCAAGGTCGCGCTCAATGGTGGAGGCGATGACGCCGTGGCCGCGGTCGCGTAGGGCCTTGACCGCCTTCTCGACCAGCTCTCCGATCCGGATGACCTCGGCGCGTAGGGCAACCAACTCGTCGTAGCGGTCGGCCTTGTCCTGGCCGCACCACGCCCGGACGGTACGCAGGACGGCCGCCTCCGCGTCCAACTTGCGCTCGTCCCGCCGACTGTAGGAGTACCAGGAGGGCTGGGCACGCTCCTGCTCGATGTTCTGCTGCTTGCGGTCCACCTCCGGAAGGATCTCGTCGGCGAGTCGGCCAGCCACGTGGCGGGCGATGCGCTCGGTGATCGGCCACCCGGCAAGGCACATGCCTTGGCGGTTCTCGTACACCATGGCGTCGCTACGGAGCTCGGCCGCGTCGATGCCGGTGAGTGGTGCCGTCTCGTCAAGGCGGCTCAGCTACAGAACCCCTGCGTCCGCCACGGTTCGGCGTAGGCGCAGCCTGTTCTTCGGGCGGACGAACCCGAGAATCATGCGGGCAGCTTCGAACTCCGTGCTGCCCCGGACGTGGCGGGAGGACTCCACCAGTGCCAACTCCGCCGCGTCGTCCGCGCGGAACGTATCGACATCCGCCCACGGTGCTACGAGAGAGCCGGAACTGACCCACTCCTGCAAGCCGACGGCATCACCTTCGAGAAACCGCACGTGGATCCAGCCAGACCTGCCAGGGCCGCCCACTCGAACGACCTCCACCTGGCGAACCGCGCTACCCAGATCCTTCGGCCTCGCGCGGTAGGCCCAGTGTTCGCCAATCTCCATGTGCCTATTGAGCCAGGCCTGTTGGCCCCGTCACTGGATATTTGCCGTAACTGCCGGAGCGGGCTGACCGCTCCATGTTGACGCTGGGCCGGTGAGGCATCGCGGGAGATGGCTGTGCTCCTGGCGGTGACCGCCAGGAGCACAGCAGCATTCACCGTTGAGGCTCTTCAAGCGCATGCGACTCTCTGCGTGCCCGTAGGAGATCACCGAGTACGCGGACTGGTGACGTGGGGCTCATCGCCAGGCGGGCATCGAGCGCCGTATTCCATTGCTCGGTCAGTCCGAGCATGAGGCGCTTGCGCATGCCAGGGGTGACGTGGGCGTAGCGAGCCGAGACTGAGCCGTCGAGGTGGCCCATGCGTTCGTCCATGAGGACCTTCTCGGTGCCGAGGTCCTCCATCACGGTCCGGTGGGTGTGGCGAAGGCCGTGGGGCGTAAGGCCCTTGGCGATCGGGAGCCAGCAGGCGTCGGCTCGGTCACTGGCGCCGCGTCCTCGGGCCGGGACGCCGGGCCACGGCTCGCCGAGCAGCGGGACGGGGCGGGTCTCCTGCGGTGCCTTCCTCGGGTACCAGCCGGAGACCGCCGGAGTGAACAGCCATGTCGCAAAGCCGTTTCGGCGCCAGTGGGCTGCGTGCTGCGACACCGCGCCGCCCCGCACGAACCCCAGGTCCGCGATGGCCTGCTCCACCCTCACCCGCTTGGCCTCGGTGACGCGGTCGGGGTGGTTGAGGACGTTGGACACCGTGCCCGTGGAGACTTCGGCACGGCGTGCGACGTCGATGAGCTTCGCGCCCTGGTGGCCGCCAGTGCGGGCCGCGCCCTGCCCCTGGAAGACGTAGGTCTTGCCGTGACACGGGCAGGGTTTCGGCTTCGTTCGGGCGACGTGGTTGGCGACCAGGGACGACAGCCAGTCCATCGCATCGATCTTGCGGTAGCTGTCGTCCTTGGGCGGGCAGCGCACGAGCTCGCCGGTGTCGAGTTCGTACAGCTGCCACTCGACGCGGATGGAGCCTGGGCGGGCGAATTCCGTCTCCAGGCCGACGATTTCGCCCCAGCGCATGCCGGTGTACGCCTTGAGGACGACGGCGACGAACTCGTCGTCGCGGCCGGAGAGCAGGGCGGCCCGTTCGGCAGTCAGCAGGATGCCGAGCGGGTCAGTGATGACCTTCTCCGGGCCGCGGTCGCGGGAGCGGCCGGCGCGCTTGCCGCGTCCGCGCCGCCTGGCCGCCGGGTTGGACGTGATCAACCCCTCGTCGATCGCGTCCTCGAAGATCAGGTGGAGCGTCGAGCGCCAGGTCTTGACGCTGGAGGCCGCGTACACGGCCTTCTCCTTCTTCTCCCACAGGGCGACGTCCGTGCGCAGGACGCCGACGAGCGCTTTGTCCTCGAAGTCGGGGAGCAGGTGCTCCTCGATGTGACGCTTGTAGTTCTGCATGGTCGAGGCGGCCAGATCCTGGGCCGCGTACCAGCGGTTCGCGTACTCGCCGAAGGTCTCCTGGCCCAGTGACGGATCGCGCCAGTCACCGCGCCGGTACTTGTTCTCGGCCTCGCTCGCGGCGCGCTGGGCCTCGCCCTTGGTGGCGAACTGGATCGCCTTGCCGTTCTCGTCGACGACCGTGAGGTGCTTGCCGGGCGCCGTCTTGTACCGGCCGCGCCAGTAGTTTCCACGCTTCTCCGCGAAACCCAACTTCCGTCTTCCTCCTTGCTCTTGGCTCGTGGCTGGGTGCGGGCGCGCTACACGACGGTCTCGTACTGGGTACGGCGCGGCGGCCTGGCCCTCAGATGGCCCGTCGTCGCGGCCGTAGTCGGCCGAGAAGACTGGGCGGCGCGAGTTCGTGCAGCGGGAGGACTTGTTACTGCTGGACCGGCCAGCGCACTGCTGAAGGATCGCTTCGGGCGCTCTTCGTGGAGGCGGACGATCTCGGCGAGGTGTGCCGCGGTGAAGCGGTATGCGCGGCCAACGCGGGTGTGCGGGATGAGGCCACGCCGAGCACGGTCCTTGACCCACCAGGCAGAACAGCCGAGGGCTTCGGCGATTTCTTCGGGACGGTAGAGACGGGGCAAGGGGGCTCCGCCCTCGGTGCCGGGAAAGCGCACGAGGGCAGGGGGTATCTCGGAGCGGTGCAAGAAGGGCGAGTCCTAACTCGGTTGGGGGCGTGCTCGGTCAGCGGTGCTGAGCGGACCTCGTCACGTGGCGGTCGGCCTCTGCAGCAGCACGAGAGGCGAGACGAGGAGGGCTTCGGCGATCACGACGAGGTCGTCGACGTCGCAGCGTCGTTGGATGCGTTCGATGCGGGACAGCGTGGTGTTGGACATCGGGTGGCCGAGCGCGGTCACGCGGCCGGCCAACTGGCGTTGCGACAAGCCGCGTTCAGTACGGAGGATTTCGATGGTGCGGGCCGCGCGTATTCCTACAGGTCCGATTTCCAATGGGCGTGCTGGCATGGCTCCAATTGAAGCGTCCATTCGCCGGTTTGGTTAACCGGCGATCGTCGTCTATGTTCCGCTCTCGCGGTTCGCTGCGAAGCGGTCTCCCGGGAGCGGGAAGGGACGAGGACCGACAGGTCGAGCGGCGTCCCGAGGATGCTCTGACGTGGGATGTTGTGTTGTAGCTTCCCCGTCGGCGGCACGTCAACGGCTTCCCGATGTGATGCTTCTGGCTCGGCAGCCAGGGCAACTATTTCGTCAACGGCCGATCGTGTCCTACAGTTTTAGGACCTCCCTTTACCGCCTGCTTTTTCGGCAGCCTTTCTGCCGTAAGAGATTGCGCGGGATGGGGCTGGACTTGCGCGGGATGGGTGTGGCTATGTTGACGACACCCCCGGAAAGCGCGAGCGGCCATCAGCGCGCCCCGCGCCGCCGGCCGGTCAACTCCCCTGCCCCTGACGCCCGTACCGCCACGATCGACGGTGAGCCGTGGGTGCTCACCCACCTGCAACCGAGTGAGGAACCGCCCCTCTTGGCACGAATCCGCACCATCAAGCCCGAAGCCTTCGTCTCCGAGTCCCTGGCCGCCGTCACCCTGACCGCCGAGCGCACCTTCCTCGGCCTGCTCACCCAGGCCGACGACCAGGGCCGCCACCGCGATCACGCCGCGATCGTCGCCGGACAGTTGTGGGTCCTGCGCCCCGAGCACACCCCGTCCGATGTCGAGACGGACCTCGCCCAGCTCGCCGATGCGGGTCTGATCTGCCGCTACAAGGGGCCGGATGACAAGCGGTTCCTGCACATCGTGACCTGGCATCAGCATCAGAAGATCAACCGGCCCAGCGTGAGCCGCCTCCCCGGCTGCCCGCACCACGACGTTCCGGTCGGAGCCAATCCGAGCGCAGCCGGGGTCGGCGTCACGGAGCCCTCACTGCCATCTCACGGAGCCTTCCGTGAGGGCACACCGGAGATACCCAAGGCCGCACTGAATCCGGGCACCGATGAAGAACCCGCAGGTCAGGGCAGATTCACGCAATCCTCCGTGAAGGCTCACGGAGGACTCCCGGAGCCGTCGGTGAGGCCTCACTGCCCGGATCTAGGACCTAGGATCATGGATCTAGGAAGTACTCCTTCGGGGGGCGCAAGCGCCCCAGCGCCCGACACGGTCTCGGCGCAGCAGCTCATCACCGAGTACGTCGCGGCGTGCAACCACCGCCCGCCGGGCGACTTCCTGGGCCATCTGGGCCGACAGGTGCGCAAGCTGCTCGACGAGGGCGTCGCTCCCGCCCACCTCCGAGCCGCGCTCGAACGCCACCGGGCCAAGGGCATGCACCCCAGCTCCCTGCCCAGCCTCGTGAACGAGGTCATGAACGCCACGCCCAACACCCCTGCCGTGCACCGGCCGTGGACCAACCCCACCGATGTCGCCGCCGCCTACGGAGGTGAACTCTGACCGCCACCCTCACCCGCGAGCCGCTCCCCGTCGGCCCGCTCGCCGACCGGCTCAACGGGATCCTGGCAAGCCGTGGCATAGATCCCGCCACCACGGCCGCGGAGCCGCCGGCCGAGCCCGTCACCGCCCTGGAACTCGCGGACGCCCGCATCCCCGCCCGCTACCGCCGCGCCCTGGCCGACCACCCCCAGATCACCGCCTGGGCCGACCACATCTCCGGAGCAGGACGCCCCGGACCCGGCGGACCGGGCATCGCCGAAGGCCCGTCGCTGCTGATCGCCGGCCCCACCGGCACCGGCAAGACCTACCAGGCGTACGGCGCCGTACGCGCCCTCCTGCGCCGAGGCGTCCGCCTGCGCTGGGAAGCCACCACCACCGCCGACCTCTACGCCCGCCTGCGCCCCCGCGCCGGCCACGACGCCGAACGCGACCTGCAGACGCTGGCCCGCTGCCCGCTGCTGCTCATGGACGACCTCGGCGCGGCCAAGACCAGCGAGTGGACCGAGGAGCTCACCTACCGGCTGATCAACCACCGGTACGAGCACATGCTCCCCACCCTCATCACCACCAACCTGCCGATCCCCGAGCTGCGCACCGCGCTCGGCGACCGCGTCACCTCACGCCTCGCCGAGATGACCGAACGCGTCGTCCTCACCGGCCCCGACCGACGACGCCGCACCGCGCCCACCGTCTGACCGGCCCGCGCTCACCTCACCCCATCCCCCTCGCATCACCGCCCACACTCACGCCTGCCCTCGGAGAGCCTCTGCATGACACCAGGCCCCACAACGCCCCTCAGCCTCGAAGACACCGGCATAACCTTCCTGCCGCACTGGCTCCCTGCACCGGCGGCTGCCGCAATCCTCCTCGTGGTCGCCCTGGTCGCCGGATGGGCTCTGTGGCGGCGCGTCCGGAAGTCCGTCGGGCAGGGACGTAGCTCTGCCGCGGTGCGAGTTGCCGCTGTCGCCGCACTCGGCTGCACCGCCTACAGCGCAGACACCAGCTGGCGCTTCGCCGCCGACTACCTCGACATGGGCAGCACCATCGAACGCGCCGCGATGTTCGCCGCCGCCGAACTCGCCCTGTTCGCCACCGCCCTGCTCGCCCGGCAAAACCTCAACGGCCCGAAGCAGGCGCCCGGCCTGCCCGGCACCCTCACCTGGGTGATCACCGCCGTGCAGATCCTGCCCGCCTACGCCGAATCCGGGCTGGTAGGCGGAACGGTGCGGGCGTTCGTCGGCCCGGTCATGGCTGCCATGCTCTGGCACCTGGCCATGGGCATCGAACTGCGCCACCGCAGCCCACACGCCGACTCCCGCGGCCTGGCCTCCGTCCTCGCCCGACAGGCGCGCGAACGGCTGCTGGCCCGCCTGGGGATCGCCGACCGGGACGCGGACGCCGCCCGGATCATCCGCGAGCGCGCCCTCGATCAGGCCGTCACCCTGATCCTCCGGGCAGAGGCGATGACACCGGGGCAACGAGCCAAGCGGCGAGGCCGGCGCCTCACCCGCCGCCTGCACCAGGCCCTGGAGCAGGCCGACATCGACCGCGACAAGCGCCAGGACGAGCTGCTGCTGCGCAAACTCGCCACCCGCCAACAGGCACTCGCCCTGGCCGCCATCCCGCTGCCCGCCCGCTGGCCCGCCTCCACGCCGGACCCGACCGGCGGCTCCGTAACCGCCCGCCCGCGCGCCATTACAACAAAGCGGGCAGAGAAGCCGGGCCGCCCGCCCGAGAGCGATGCGGGCGACGACACCATCGACCGGGCAGCCCGCCCGGAGCCCGAAAACCGCCCGCAACGGCCCGCCCGCACCGCCACCAGCCCGGAGCCGATGCCGGGCAAGGAGCCGCCTGATGCCGTTCCGGGCAAGGCCGCGCGGGCAAAGCCAAAGCGCCCGAAACCCAATCCGCGCGCGACACGGGCCCTCCTCACCGAGTACGCCCATCGCATCCACGGCGAGACCGGACGTCTCTCCCGCGACCTCCTGGAGGACACCGTGCGCGAGGACGGCTACAGCGTCGCCAGCGACACCGCCGGGGAGGTCGTGCGCGCCATCAAGGCCGACCCGAAGGCCGCTCGCGCCAGCCACCCCCACTGAGCCCCTCCACCCACAACACTCAAGGAATACCGCCCAATGCACGACTTGCACCACGAACTGCCCATCGGCCAAAAGGAGATGACCACCGCAGCCCCAGACGGAGCAAGTTGGAGGTCCGGACACTCCCCCGCAGGGGGAGCGCCCGAACCCGACCCCGCCCCGGGGGTGGCGGGGCCCGTCCGGCGCCAGGGGGCGCCGGACGGGAAGGCTGCGACCGAGGGCGGATCGCAGCCGGGAAAGGCCGGCCGCAAGCGCCGGACCAAGATCAAGGGGAAGGCGCGTCCGCGCGACAAGAAACAGCGTCCCGCCCAGAGTGTCCGCCTCAGCGATCAAGAGCACGCCATCATCCAGGCCGGCGCCGATGCCGTCGGCATGAGTCTGGCCAGCTTCCTCGCCCACTCCGCGCTGGCTGCCGCCCGCGACCAGTCCCGCACCGCCGCCACCATTGCCACCGAACGCCATGTGCTCACCGAGCTGTTCGCCATGCGCCGTCAGCTCGGCTGGGCCGGCAGCAACCTCAACCAGGTGGCCAAGGCCCTCAACTCCGGCGGCGATGTACCCCACCTCAAGGAGGTGCTCGCCGACATTCACTGCACGGCCCACGCCGTGAAGAAGGCCGCCGACCGGGTCACCAACCGCCAAGAGCAAGAAGGCGAGGCGGCTTGATCCCCAGCATCCACAAGCAGGGCAGCCGTACCCTCGGCCTGCTCCGCTACCTCTACGGCAAGGGCACACACGAGGAGCACATCGACCCTCACCTGGTCGCCTCCTTCGACCACATGGCGCCCGACCCCGGCCGCGACCCCTCGGCCACGATGGAGGACCTCAAGCAGCTCCTCGACCAGCCCCTCCATCTGCTCGACGCCGACCAGCGACCCGAGAAGCACGTGTGGCACTGCTCGGTGCGCGCCGCCCCCGACGACCCGATCCTGACCGACGAACAGTGGGCCGACATCGCCCGCCGCATCGTCGCGGCCACCGGCATCGACCCCGACGACGGCGCCGGCTGCCGCTGGGCTGCCGTCCGCCACGCGGACGACCACATCCACATCGTCGCCACCCTCGTACGCGAAGACGGCCGCCGCCCCGACCATCACCGTTCCGGCAAACGCGCCCAGGCCGAAGCGCGCCTCATCGAAGCCGACTACGGCCTCCACCGCGTCACCCCCGGCGACGGCACCGCAGCCAAGCGCACCACCAGCGCCGAGCGGCACAAGGCCGAACGTCTGGGCAAGGAGCGTGCCTCCCGCGAGGAACTGCGTGAGACCGTCCGCCGCGCGGTGGCCGGTGCCGCTTCCACAGATGAGTTCCTCGGCCGCCTCAAGGACGCCGGGCTTCTCGTCCGCGTCAAGGTCATGCCCTCCGGTGACCTGAAGGGCTACAAGGTCGCCTTGCCCGACGACCGCAACGAGGACAAGGAGCCGATCTACTACGCCGGATCCACCCTCGCCCCCGACCTGTCGCTGCCCCGTATCCAGAAACGCTTCACCACCGACTCCGTCCCAGCGGAGGCCGCCGACAGCGAGAGGCCGGAACGCCCTACCGCGCCCTCGGCACCCGCTGCGGCTCGGCGCACCACCGCCCACGCGGCCTGGGCGGCACGGCTCGTCCTCGACCACAGTGGCGACGACGGCGCGGCTGCCGCCCAGATCGCCGCCACCGGCGAGATCCTCGACGCCCTCGCCAAGACCTCCGCCCTCCACACCCGCAACGAACTGCGCCAAGCAGCCTGGGAGTTCGAGCGGGCCTCCCGCTCCCACACCCGAGCCGAGTTCCGCCACGCGCAGGACCTGCGTCGCGCGGCACGCGACCTGGTGTACAGCGGTCCCGCGCTCGGTCGGGGCGAGGACGGGGCCGGCACCGCGATGGTCCTGGACACGCTGGTCTTCCTCGCCATCGCCGCCTCCCACTGGCACGCCCAGCGTCATCACGCCCAGCAGGCCGAGGCCGCCCACCGGACCGCCGAGCACCTGCGGGCCGCCTACCAGCAGGCAGCCACCGAACCCCTCACGGTGCTGCGCGAACGTGGCCGCCGTATCGCCCCGTCCCTGCGCCACCACTACGCCACCACCGTGCGCGCCGCCCTGCCCGAGCTCGCCGAGACCGTCCTGGCCGAGCCCGGCTGGGACGCCCTGGCTGCCACCCTCGCCGACGCCACAAAGGCAGGCCACAACCCGCAGGCCCTACTCGCCGAGGCCGCCGCCCGCAGGGAACTGGGCACCGCCGATTCCATCAGCGACGTCCTGGTCTGGCGCCTGCGTCACATGGCCGGCCTTCCCGCCTACGCGCCGTCGACCCCGGAACCTACCCAGGCCGGCCGCCTCACGCCCGGCCAGGCCGTGACTCCGCACATCGCAGCGCCTTCGGCACCACGCGCACCGCGCCGCTGATCCCGGCACGGGTCCGTAGCCGACCACGCCGCTGACGACACCGGCTGCGCGTTGCACGACGGGCCCGACCGGTCCTCCCGGTCGGGCCCATCACGCATTTATGCCAACAGCCAGCAACGGCCCCACGTTCAGAGACGCTCGGCCTCGTTAAGCCGTATCCACCAACGGTCAACTCCGAGTACCTGGACCGAGGATGAACGCCGGGGCGCGAAGCGCTGTCCCATGGCGTCGAGTCCCCATCGGCGTTCAGGGAGCGCCATGCGCCTTGTCGACGGCCTTCGCCAGGTGGGCGTCAACCAGGGCCGCGCTGCCAGAAACTGCTACGACCACCGTCCCGGTACGGACGGCCGTCTGTTTGACCACGCTGGCGCGTCCGCCAGCAGTGAAGGTGAGCAGCTGGCTCCACCGCTCGTCACCCAGCCTCGGGGCGGGCAGCTTCCGCGTCGTGACCGTGATAGGGGTGGCGCCGACGAGCACCTGGTACATGTGGCAGGAGGTCATCGCCTCGAAGATCTGACCCACGCCTTTCGAGAGGTTGTCCTCGGTACCGCTGTACAGCTCCTCGGCCACCTCCGAGTTGCTGCCGCCCTCATAGGCGAAGGATGCCTTCGCCTTGCGGGGGAAGTCGAGGCTGCCGCCGACAGCTACGTCGCCGCCCAGCTTGTCCAGGGCCGGGCAGCCGGACACGGTGACGTCGTCGTGCCGCTGGGGCTGCTGCGGCTTGCGGGTGTAGCCCTCGCCAAGGTCGCTCTCGTCCAGGAGGCGCTTGCTCAGCTCGGCCGAGGACAGCAGCGCGGACACCGCGGCGCCCTTGGCGGCGCGGTGCGCCTGGGCTGTCGCCGAGGACGCCTTCCCAGGGGACGTGGAGGAGACGGTGGAACAGCCCGCCAGGGCGGGGACGGCGAGGGCACTCAGACACAGAGCGGTGATGGTGTGACGACGCATGCGGAACCCCCAGGGTGCTGCGGAGCGGATGGTCTGACTGAACCGACCCGGTTACGGTGTCGGCGGGTAGCAGGGGGTGGGGGCTCAGTGGCCGAGGTGGCGCAGGCCGTCTTCGAGGGTGGGATGGAACCGGTCGACCGGCCCGGAGTTGCGGTTGTACCAGGCCGCGTCCAGGCCGGACTCCCTCGTCTCGTGGCCGGCCCGGCAACGCAGCCACACCGAGTCGTCACGCAGGCAGAAGACGATCCAGTCCCGGTACGAGCCGCACGCGGGGCACGTACGGACCTCGCAGTCGATGACGAGCGGCTGCTCCCAGCGCATCATCAGCCCGGCCACCTCCTGTCGCGACGGGACCCGCAGATCCGGCGGCAGGAACTCGGACACCGCCCCCTCGGGTGCGGCCGGTGCCAGCGCAGCCGCGCCGTCGGCGTTGTCGGGCAGGGGCGGTTGGCTGTGCATCTGTAGCAGCGTGTAGCCCGCGCGCTGGGCTTCATGGAATGCGCGGTCCGCGCGAGCTCGTCGAAAGAACAAGATCTTCTTCCTCTCTGTCTTCTGGTGAGCGCAGGGCACGGGGCGCACCCGCGCTCACCTGCTGAAACTCAGGGAAGTTGGCTACGGCTAGCGCCACAGCCTGCTCCGGGGAGCGGTGTCGTCAGTTGCGGCGGACGACGGTGAGCCGGCCCTCGGCGCTCTTGGGCACGGTGCGGCGGGGCACCGGGACCGGTGAGGCAAGCGATGACGCGAACACGGCGACCAAGTCGTTCGGAACACTGGCGCTGAAGCTCGCGCACCACAGGTACGCGGCGCCGAGCACGGGTTCCGCCCACGCCTGCCAGCCCACCAGGTCAGGGCGCGGGTCGGCGTCCTCGATGAGCGGCGGCAGCATCTCCATGGAGACGCTGGAGGACAACCCGGGGTCTGTGGCGGTGGTGCGGGGGCGGTCCACGTCGCGGATCCAGCCCTGGGCACTGAGCGCGTTGATGACCGTCTCAGGCCCGTCGAAGCTGACGTGGGGCGCCTCGCGGGCGTCGAGCGCTATGAGGAGATCGGCGAGCGCCTCGGGAGGGATACCAGCGGTGAAGTACGCATTCCACTCCGTCAGCGCGGAAGCGGCATGCGGGCGGGCGCTCAACTGCCAGGCAACGGGCAGTCCGCCCAGCTCGAACGGGTAGGCCGCGAGGATCCACTCGGCGCCGCGCAGCCCGTCCGGGCTCACGTACAGCAGGGTGTGGCGGGCCGTAGGCCACATGCGCCAGCCGAGGCCGGCCAGGGTGTCGCCGATCCGCTCGGCGAGTACGCCGTCGTCACCGGCCAGGTGGCGGGGAGTGACCGAGTACACCGGGTCCGACGAGTCGGAACGGGAAGGATCGCTGGAGTGGTGCGGGTGCAGGGGCGCCTCCGTGGGCTCAGGGGAGGTTTTCCGTCAAGACGTTGTACGTTGACATGGTTTGCAGCAGCACACCAGTCTTTGCGGGATCTTTCCTGTCTGCCCCCGGCGAACTGTTGTCCTTGGACAGCGAATCCAGTCGTCCGCCCCGCGCTGGCCTGCGGCGACTAACTTGATTGTCAAGGGCGTTGATGAGGCCGTCCCCGCTCACCAACGCCGTGACCTGCGACGACTGCGTTGGATGTCAAGGAATTCCACGGACTGGGTTCGATGTCGGCGGACAAACTGATTGACCTGTCTCACCGGAGTTGGGTCGTGTCTCACTGAAGATGGACAGATGCTGGTCCGTCTCATCGAAGGTGGACAGCAGGCGCGCGACCAGCTCGAAAGTGGAGCCGGAGTCGGAACTCACCGTCGATGGTGCGCCGACCCCCGACACGGGAAAGGCGCCTGCCGGTGAGACCTCCGTAGCCTCGCGCTGACGCCGAGGCCCTGGCCAAGTACTCGATAGATCGGGCGTGACCAGCGCTACCGTGCATCGGTACACCTTCGGTGAGACGGGTCGGCTGCGCACCTATGCCGAGAGGATCAACTGCGGACCGGGCATCACTCCTGGGCGGAGGCGGTCAACTCCATCATCGCCTGGGCGTAGGTTGCGCCGTCAATCTCCTCGTCGTGGTACTGGCGCATCAGCTCGTCGATCTTGGCCTGTAGCTCTGTCCGGTCCATCGTTATCTCCCAACATGTCAGTGTCGCAAGGTGGGGACAGTAGCGCGACACGCACCGCACGACGGCGCTTTCCCCAGATCGAGGACACCTTGCCCTTCCACTTCGAGCTGGTCGCGCGCCTGCTGTCCACCTTCGATGAGACGGACCAGCATCTGTCCATCTTCAGTGAGACACGGCCCAACTCCGGTGAGACAGGTCACTGATGCAGTGGCACCCCACTGTCCTGTGACAGTCGATCTTCCTCTTTGTCACTGAATCTTGCTCAAGCGCGGCTTGTCGCCACTACGGTTTACTCGATGGGGGGCGAGGCGACCGGGTGAGTACTGCGGGTGCGGTAGAGCAAGCCACCGCCGGAGATGGGTTCACGCTCCGCGTCGGCGGTGCTGAAGGCCACGAGCGAGTTGTCCCGTTGGATCACGGCCACGGGCTGGCGTGGGAGGAGGCAACTCCGGTACGGACGTTCCGCTGGTCGCGCGGACTCAGGCATTTCCCAGGCTGGTGGTGGGCCGCATCGACTGGACGCCATGTGGGGTTCGAGTCGTGGCTGGAACAGGATCGGCTGATCCTGTTGGACTTCGATCCGGGTGTTGTGGGGATCGCTTCGCAGCCGTTCTGGCTGCACTGGCGTGACGGGAAAGAGAAGCGGCGCCATGCCCCGGACTACTTCGTACGGCTTGCCGACGGCCGTGCTCGCGTGGTCGATGTTCGTGCCGAGGACCAGGTCGACGAGCGGACGGCCGAGGCGTTCGCCGCGACCGAGCGGGCCTGTTCGGCGGTCGGCTGGGAGTTTGAACACGTTGGTGTCCCGGACCCTGCGCTGATGGCGAATCTGCGGTGGCTGGCCCGCTACCGGCATCCGCGCTGCGCCGGCAGACCTGAGATCGCAGCCCGATTACAGGAGACCTTCGCAGCGTCGACGCCGTTACTGACGGGAGCCGAGGAAGTCGGGGATCGGCTGGCGGTGTTGCCCGCGCTGTTTCATCTGATGTGGCGGCAGGAACTGGTGGCCGATCTCGCGCATGAGCGGCTGGGCCCCACCACGCTGGTTCGGGCCGCTGATTCGGTTGGGGGCTCCTGGTGAACGCGGGACGTCGGCCGCAGCGGCCTGTCGGAGTGTCGATCGGCGATCGAGTACGAGTGGCCGGGGTCCTGCACACGGTGATCGCGGTGTCGGGCACGACCGTGCGTCTCGCGGACACAGATGGTGCGGTCACCGATATCGGTCTGATCGAGTTGTCGGCGGCCGAGGATTTCGAGGTGGTACGCGCGTCGTCGCGGACGCCGGTTCCGCCGTCGACGCCGTTGGAGGGTCTGCCGGAGGCAGTGGCGGCGGAGGCGTTGTGGTGGGAACAGCACATCGTGGAGGTGTTGCGCGGGGTTCCGCCGCAGGCGCCTGCCGGCACGAGGCCGAAGCCGGAGTACGACCCGGCGGTGGTGTCGCTGACCCGCCGTGAGCAGGCCAAGGCGGCGGAACTGACCGCTGCGGGGCGGCCGGTGACGGCGAGCGCGATCACTAAGCGTCGCCGCCGTTATGAAGCCCGCGGAGTGGTCGGGATGGCCGACCACCGGTCCGCCAAGCCGGTCAGCGCGCACGGCCGGGTGGACCCGCTGGTGGTGGAGGCGATGCAGAAGGCGGTCAACGAGGCTGCCCAGGGCTCCACCCGGACGGCGACTTATCTGTTCTGGAAGACCGGTCAGATCCTGGAGGCGGATCACGGCCGGGGTGCGGTGGAGTTGCCGTCTCAGCGCAGTCTCTACCGGCTGCTGGAGAAGCTGTCGGCGGGCAAGCACACCACCGGATCGGCCCGCACCCGCCGGTCGCTGGCGGACCGGCCCGACGGGCCGTTCGGGGAAAGAAGTGCGGCCGCGCCGGGCGAGTTGATGCAGATGGACTCCACCCCGCTGGACGTGCTGGTCCGCCTGGACGACGGGGTTCCCGCACGGGTTGATCTGACTGGCATGATCGATGTCGCGACCAGGAGCCTGACCGCAGCGGTGCTGCGGCCGACGACCAAGTCCGTGGACGCCAGCGTGTTGCTGGCCCGCACCGTCACCCCCGAGCCGATGCGGCCCGGCTGGGCACAGGCGCTGGCGATGTCACGCTCGGCGTTGCCGTTCAGGCGGTTGCTGGACATCGACGCGCGTCTGGAGCACGCCGCCGCCCGTCCGGTCATCGTCCCCGAGACCATCGTGGTCGACCAAGGGACGGTGTTCATCTCCCGCAACTTCCGGGCCTCCTGCAACTTTCTCGGCATCAACTTCCAGCCGGTGCACGATGCATCGGGCTGGGAGAAGGGCCACATCGAGCGGATGCTGGGTTCGGTCGGAACTTTGTTCGCCCAGTTCGTGGCCGGTTACACCGGCTTCAACGCCGAGCGCCGCGGCCGGCACGTCGAACAACAGCCGCTCTGGTCCTTGCTGGAGCTGCAGGAACTCCTGGACGAGTGGATCGTGGTCTGGCAGAGCCGGCCCCACGACGGGCTGCGCGACCCCCTCCACCCGGGACGGATGTTCAGCCCGAACGAGAAGTACGCCGCTCTCGTCGAGACGGCCGGTTATGTCCCGGTCGCGTTATCGGCTGATGACTACATCGAGCTGCTGCCCGCGACCTGGCGGGCGATCAACGCCTACGGCGTGAAGATCAAACACCGGACCTACGACGACCAGGCCCTCAACCCGCTGCGGCAGCAGCGATCGGGCGTCAAGGACCGCAAGGATCTGTGGGAGATCCACTACGACCCCTACGACGTGTCCCGCATCTGGGTCCGTGACCACTGGAACGGCGGCTGGATCACTCTGTTCTGGAAACAACTGCACCGCGTCGCCGCCCCGTTCGGCGAACTGGCATGGGACCACACCCGCCGCACCCTGCCCGGAGCGAGCGAGGAGCAACTCGCCGATGCCGTCGCAGACCTGCTGCGACGAGCCCATCAGGGACCCGCTACCAGCGGTGACGCAGGCGGCAGAGCCAGACTCAGCCGCCGGGACCGACGCGTCGCCGCCCGCACCAAGTCCAGTCCGCCATCCACCCCGATCCCGCCCGAGGCACCCCCTGCCGACCGCGTTGCCGACGGCCAAGCGGGGCAGAGCGACGACACTCCCGAGGGGAACGTCGCCAAGGTGATCCCGATGCCGATCTTCGACCCGTTCACGGAAGCGGACAAACGGTGGTGAGCCAGGTGCCAGGACAGGGCGGGAATTCCACAGACGGGTACGGGCATCTGCAGCTGACCACTCTGCCGGGCTGGCGCGGGTTCGTCACCGAGATACCCGCGCTGCCGGAGTTGCTGCCCGAAGCGATCTGGTCGGGTCTCGCGGACGACAAACGAGCCAGCTACGACGATGACCGCATCGACCACCACTCACGATTGCTGGTGGTCCAGACTCCCACGATCCGCCAGGTCATCACCTCGGGCCGCCGCCTGATCCAGATGAACAAGAACGCCCACTACGGACGATGCGGCCTGATGGTGTCCGGCCCCGCCAGAACCGGCAAGACCACCGCGCTCACCCAACTCGGCAAGACCGTCGAGGTGATCCACCGACGGCGGCACCCGAACTCCTCCAGCGACATCCCGGTCATCTACATCACCGTCCCACCGGCCGCCACCCCCAAGATGATCGCGATGGAGTTCGCCCGGTTCTTCGACCTGCCGATCTCCACCAGGAGCAACATCACCGACATCGCCGACGCGGTCTGCGGCGTCAGTACGGACGCCCACGTGACCCTCGTTACGGTCGACGAACTCCACAACCTCAACACCGCCACACGCGCCGGCGCCGAAGCCTCCGACACCCTGAAGTACTTCTCCGAACGCATCCCGGCCACCTTCGTCTACGCCGGAATCAGCCTGGAACGCACCGGACTACTCTCCGGCGCGCGCGGAGAACAGATCGCTGGCCGGTTCGGGATGGTCCGCACCGGACCGTTCTGCCAGGACCAGCAGTGGACCGCGCTGATCGCAGCCCTGGAGGACAGTCTGAGGCTCCACCGCCACCGGCCCGGTGTCCTCACCAGGCTCGACCGCTACCTGCACCAGCGCACCCACGGGATGATCGGAAGCCTGCTCTGGCTGATCCGCGGCGCTGCCATCAACGCGGTCCTGGACGGCACCGAGAAGATCACCAAACAGGCCCTCGACACCGTCGACGCCGACTTCACTTCCCAGTCCCCACGGCCACCCGCCACGTGATCAAGACTCATGCTGCCCCGAGAACGAGCCGAGAAGATCCTCACCCTGCACGCGGCCGGATGGCCGGTGCAGGCCATCGCTGATCACACCGGACACAGCCACCAAACCGTCCGCGACTACATCAACGGCCGCAGAACTCCAGGGATTCGGGCACCACGGCCGAGTCTGCTCACCGAACCCCTCGCCAGCTACTGCCGTCAGCGACTCGCCGAGGACCCCCACCTGCGGACCAGCGTTCTGTTCAAAGAAGTAGCCGACCTCGGCTTCCAGGGAAGCCGGGCAACCCTCTATCGCGAGCTGAAGCGCCGACACCGCCTTCTGGTCCTGGCCGACCGCCGGGAAACCAACTCGCAGGAGGAAGATCCCCAGATCCCATCCGAGATATCCCGCAGGCATAAGCGGACGCCGGCTCTGCCACGGCGAGTCGCCCCGATCGCAGGAGAAACCCTCAACTCCTACCTGGCCCGGATCGCCCGGGCCAACCACCTCACCGTCACCGAGGTACTGGCAGTACTGCCCACCTGGTTCTCCACGAAGACCAACAACATCGACGACCGAGCCCAGCACCACATGCTCGCCGCCGCAGCCACCCAGGCCCTGCACAAACTCGCTCACCTCACCAGCACCACTCCCGTCGGCCTGGCTCACGCACTCCCCGCCTTCGGCACCGACGAAGGCCCCGTCCGGGCCACGACCGCCTGCCACCGGTGCACTGCCCGCCTCGGCATCCGCCAGCCCGTCCCCGTCCACCTCCCGATTCACCACAAGGTCTGCACACAGCACGGAATCTGGCTCAGCGATCTCGGAGAACCCCACCTCGACCTGTCCATATGCCCTGAGATCACCACCGCCCAACACCGGGCGAACCGCCTCCTACGCCGCTTCACACCCCAGCAACTCACCCTCGCCCACCAAACCGCGGCCAACGCCGTCCCGCCCTGGCCGGCCTCCCCAGCCGCCGTCCCGCACCACTGGAGATACCGGCTCCTCGCACTGCAGACCCACAATCACCACCGCGGCATCTCGACCGAACTCGACACCTACACACACGCCGCGATCTACCCCGACGCCATCGAACTCGCCGCAGCAGTACTCGCCAAGCATCTCCATGATCCAGCAAGATCCACTGGCAAGAACTCTCCGCGTCTCCGAACGGTGGCACCCGTGGGCCACGGTCACTTCGCCACTCAAGATTCCTCGTCGCAGGTCAGAGCGACCGCGTCAGGGACAACTCGGTGACACAGGACACCCACCATCAGCCCAGGCGGTAGACGCGGAGCGGGCACGGCTACCAGTGCCCGCTGGTAGCCGTGCCCGCGACTGGGCTGGATCTGGCCGGGTGGCTGTGGCGCTGCTCAGCAGCCGACGGAGGCGGGTAGCACGAAGAAACCGGTCGAGGGAGGTGCCGAGGCGCTGGCACCCTGGGGCAATGTTGTTCAAGCTCACCGGATCCAGTTGCTCGGGCAAAACGACGCTCGCCAACGCCACAGCTGGCAGGCTCCGGCAGATCGTCGTGCACGACTTCGATGAACTCGGTGTGCCAGAGGGCGCCGACCTTCACTGGCGCCATCGAATGACCGAGTTGTGGGTGCAACGCGCGCTGGAGTACCAGGATCGTGGCATTGACCTCCTACTCACCGGGCAGTCTCCCCTGGGCGAAGTCCTCGCTGTGCCCTCCGCGCCACTACTGGACGGCATCGCCGTATGCCTGGTCGATGTCGCCGACGAGGTCCGGCGCGTTCGACTCGCCGAGCGTGACCCCGGCCGGTGGGACGCTCCGGCGGTCGACGCCTTCATCGGCTGGGCCGCATGGCACCGGAAGCACGCCCTAGACCCCCGTCACCGGCCCGACGTCGTCATCGACAACAGCTGGCCCGAGATGGCCTGGCAGTGCTGGACCAGGTGGCACGCCGATGATCCCCGATGGCGCACTCAACTGCTCGACACCACGGACCAGCCGGTCACGAAATCCGTAGATCAGGTCGAGCGGTGGATCACTGAGCAGCGCGAAATGCATCGGGCTGGCCGACTCGCCCTGGGCCACGGCTGGACTTCATGATCCGATCGGGCGGTCCGGGCGTGCAACTGCCATCATCACCCACGTCCACCAGGCCGGTCGTGGCCCACGTGAACTGCCGACCGAAGCAGTTGCCCACTCGGGACCTGGACACCGCCGAGCCGTCAGCGACGTCCTCCTCCGGTGTGTGAGTCAGATCGCCGGCCCATCTGCCGAGCCTGCTACACCAGCACACGGCCGCCCCGCCAGTGGCCCCGCCCCGATCACGACAGAAGCAGCACGGACGACAGTCGAGCTTTCCTCCGACGCCGAGATCTTTGCAATCGGGCGATCCGGCAGTAGCCGAAGCGGGTAAACTGGTTCACGGTCGCACGAGAGCGTTCTTGGTCACACTTGGACTGCCTTCGTGCGGCCACTTTCATGCCCTGGCCAGGGACTGCGCTCGGAGAGAAAGTCCGGCGAAGGCAGAGACCCCGGGCCCCTAGAATGGCCGTCGTGACCGACAACACTCAGCGCCCCGACAGCGGGCCGAACAGCTCCCCCGAACTGCCGACTCAGTACGCGCCGGCCGAGGTAGAGGGGATGCTGTACGAACGCTGGGTAGACCGCGGTTACTTCGAGGCCGACGCGAAGAGCGACAAGCCCGCGTACACCATCGTCATCCCGCCGCCGAACGTCACCGGCTCCCTGCACCTCGGGCACGCCTTCGAGCACACGCTGATTGACGCCCTGACCCGCCGCAAGCGCATGCAGGGTTACGAGACGCTGTGGCAGCCGGGCATGGACCACGCCGGTATCGCCACGCAGAACGTGGTCGAGCGTGAGCTCGCCAAGGAGGGCAAGTCCCGCCACGACCTCGGGCGTGAGGCTTTCGTCGACCGTGTGTGGCAGTGGAAGGCCGAGTCCGGCGGGCAGATCGCCGGCCAGATGAAGCGCCTCGGCAACGGTGTCGCCTGGAGCCGTGACCGTTTCACCATGGACGAGGGTCTCTCCAGGGCCGTGCAGACCGTCTTCAAGAAGATGTTCGACGACGACCTGATCTACCGCGCCGAGCGCATCATCAACTGGTGCCCGCGCTGTCTGACGGCCATCTCGGACATCGAGGTGGACTACCAGGACGACGACGGCGAGCTCGTCTCCATCAAGTACGGCGAAGGCGACGAGACCCTGGTCGTCGCGACGACCCGCGCCGAGACGATGCTCGGTGACACCGCAGTGGCGGTCCACCCCGACGACGAGCGGTACGCGTCGCTCATCGGCAAGCAGATCAAGCTGCCGCTGACCAACCGGAGCATCCCGGTCGTCGCGGACACTCACGTCGACCCCGAGTTCGGCACCGGCGCGGTCAAGGTGACCCCGGCCCACGACCCGAACGACTTCGCCATCGGCCAGCGGCACGGCCTGGAGTCGTTGACCGTCATGGACGAGCGCGGCGTCATCACGGTGCACGGTCCGTTCGAGGGCCTAGACCGTTTCGAGGCCCGCTCCGCGATCGTCGCCGCGTTGCGCGCCGACGGCCGGATCGTCGCCGAGAAGCGCCCGTACGTCCACTCGGTGGGCCACTGCTCGCGCTGCAAAACGACGCTGGAACCGCGCCTGTCCCTGCAGTGGTGGGTCAAGGTCGAGACGCTCGCCAAGGCAGCCGGGGACGCGGTCCGCGACGGACGCGTGAACATCCACCCCGCCGACATGTCCCAGCGGTACTTCGACTGGGTCGACAACCTCAACGACTGGTGCATCTCACGCCAGTTGTGGTGGGGCCACCGCATCCCGGTCTGGCACGGCCCCAACGGCGAGACAGTCTGCGTCGGCCCCGACGAGCAGCCGCCGACCGGCGAGGGCTGGACCCAGGACACGGACGTCCTCGACACCTGGTTCTCCTCCGGCCTGTGGCCCTTCTCCACCCTCGGATGGCCGGAACAGACCCCGGACCTTGAGAAGTTCTATCCGAACTCCGTTCTCGTCACCGGCTACGACCTCATGTTCTTCTGGGTCGCCCGCATGATGATGTTCGGCCTGTACGCGATGGACGGCGAAGTCCCGTTCCGCACCATCGCGTTCCACGGCATGGTCCGTGACGAATTCGGCAAGAAGATGTCGAAGTCCTTCGGCAACACCGTGAACCCGCTGGACTGGATGGACAAGTACGGCTCGGACGCCGTCCGCTTCACCCTGGCCAAGGGCGCCAACCCCGGTACGGACGTCCCGATCGGCGAGGACTGGGTCCAGGCGTCCCGGAACTTCGCCAACAAGATCTGGAACGCTACGCGCTTCGCGCTCATGAACGGCGCCACGATCGAGGGCGACCTCCCGCCCGTCGAGAAGCTCTCGGCCACGGACCGGTGGATCCTGTCCCGGCTCAACGCGACCGTCGCCGAGGCGGACGCGTACTACGACGACTACCAGTTCGCGAAGCTCGCCGACTCCCTCTACCACTTCGCGTGGGACGAGGTCTTCGACTGGTTCGTCGAGCTGTCGAAGACGACCTTCTTCGAGGGCGGCGAGCAGGCGAAGGTCTCCGGCCGCGTGCTGGGCGAGGTCCTCGACGTCACCCTGCGCCTCCTGCACCCGGTCGTCCCGTTCGTCACCGAGAGCCTCTGGACGACGTTGACCGGCCGCGAATCCATCGTGATCGCCGACTGGCCGACGGACAGCGGATTCCGCGACCCGGCGGCTGAGGCAGAGATCGACGACCTCCAGCAGGTGATCACGGAGGTCCGCCGCTTCCGCTCCGACCAGGGTCTGCAGCCGGGTCAGAAGGTCCCGGCCCGTCTGGACCTGTCGGGCACGCAGCTCGCTGCCCACGAGGCCGCCATCCGCCAATTGCTGCGCCTCCAGCCGGAAGGCGACGACTTCAACGCCACCGCGACGCTCCCCGTCGCCGGCGCCACGGTCGCACTCGACCTGTCCGGCACGATCGACGTCGCGGCCGAGCGCAAGCGTCTCGCCAAGGACCTCGCGGCGGCCGAGAAAGAGAAGGCCCAGGCCACGGGCAAGCTCGGGAACGAGGCGTTTCTGGCGAAGGCCCCGGACAACGTCGTCGACAAGATCCGCACTCGCCTCGCCAAGGCAGAGGAGGACATCGTCCGTCTCCAGACCCAGATCGACAATCTGCCGTCTGCCTAACGGCCAGGCCAGCGAAGAAGCCCCGGACCGTGGTCCGGGGCTTCTTGCTTGAGTGTGCGGCGGCTACGGGATTCCCAGGCACTCGAACGGACTCGACAGGGAGAACTCCCTCTGGCGAGCGACCGTCAGGGCCTGCTCGACGTCGTGCGTGGCCATGCGAATCAGGTCGTCGAGTCGAGAGGGCTTCGACGCGAGGACGTCGCGGGCAATGTCTTCTGCACTGCCGTCGCGCTGGAAGTGGTGCTGGAACAGGTCAAGGTTCTTCTCGACCACGAGGAGGGTCATGTCGAACTCGGAAATCGCGGCGTTGGACACGCGCCGGCCGCGCGAGTGCACCCGGTACTCGTGCAGCGGGCCGGAGATGCACACGATGGCGTTGTGCGCTCCGTTGCGGAAACGCCCGGCGAGGAGGTTCACGGCGAACGCCCAGTCCCCCCACTTCAGTACCTGCGGGTCGTACATGCCGCCGTGGATCGCGTCGTCGCGGCGGTAGACGATCGAAGTGGGCACGTGGTGCTTGCGCAGCACCAGCTCCTCCCGGCATGGATACGAGGAGATGGTGAGGCCCTCGAATTCGCCGATCATGCGGGACATCGTGTGCACGAAGGCCACGTGGTCGTGTGTCCGGAGGATCTCGACCGCGCGGTCCGGATAGCTGCCGTCCACGAGGAGTTCTGGTGCAGTGGCGAGGCGGTCGTCGGCGTCGAGCTGCATGACGTACTCGAAGCGCGCGGCTTCGACACCAGCATTCCTGGCCGCGTGGTGCCCGCTGTGGCCGAGGCGGATTACACGTACCTCCGGTCGTTCGCCGCATGCTGCGATGGCGCCGAGAGTGCTCTCGTCGTCCGATCCGTCATCCACGATCAGGACCTCGAACGGGAACACGTGCGGTTGCCCGATGAGGGAATCCACGGCCTCGATGAGGTAATCGCCCGAGTTGAAGCAGGGGATGACGAAACTGATCCCTACTGGCGTGGTCGACTTCACGATAATCTCCCTGTCTCTGATCAGGCCGACGTGTTTGCCGCAATGACGGTGGCGCGGACCGCTTCGAAACAGTTGGCCCCGGTTCGGCTGTCTGTTTCGGCGTGCTCATCCCAGAGCAGCGTGACGTCCCACCCGTGGTAGATACGCTCGATGAGGCGCTGGAAAGACTCGGGCGAGTAGCCTGCTTCACCCTCGATCTGCCGGAGCCGACCCGCTGTGGATCTGCGGGTGATCGACGTAAATACCTCAAGGTAGTGATAGTTCTTTGACCGTGCGTTGGCGACCGCGCTTTCCAGCACGGACTCGACGTCGGGTTCTGCGAGGTAATGCAGTACATCCTTGGCGACGACTATCCCGAAGTCCCGGTCAATCGTGTACTCCTCAACGAGCGACTCACGTACATCGATTCGCTGGGCCAAGTCCCCTTGCCCCTCCAGCCGTCCCAGGAGCACGCTGCTGGGAACCTGGTCGACAGCAACCACCCTGTACCCCGCCCGAGCCATGGCAACGGTGTGGTTCCCCGCGCCGTAACCGAGGTCTAAAGCCGTCCGCGGAGTTCCTTCCCCGACCGAGTCCAAGAACAGGTTGAACCGCTCCGATGTCGGGGCCTGGAGGTTCTCCGCCGTGTTCCTCCCCCGCCGGATTGCATCCACGTAGAAGGCATGCACGGACGCCTTCGACACAAGGTCAGCCATTGAACTCCTCCTCAGTCACTGTGAGATGGGCACTGCGAGCCACTAGAACGGGACCTCGATCAGGCGGCCCGGAGTGAGGACCGCCGAGGCGAGCGCCTCGGTCACCTTCATCGGGAGGAGGTGGCTGGCCAGGGAGCTCCGCTCCTCCGTGCCGTTCAGCCAGTGCTCCATCAGCTGACGGTTGCTGTCGCTGTGGAACAACCCGTCGAACGACTCCTCCGACACGTACTGCTCGTCGGGGAGGAGAGCGGCGTTGGCGCGCGTAGTCACACGGGCGAAGGCGTCGATCCCGTCTGCGCTGACACCACGAGGGATGTCGTAGCAGTGGACGTGCGTGGAGAACAGCGTCGAGATCTGGGCCTCCATGTCGACGCTCGAAGTACGGCCGTTCACGTTGTAGAGATCCGGAGGGAGCTCGTCCCAGTTCCGGATGGAAGGGGTGGTCTGCTCGAAGGACAGCGTGCCGAGCGAGACCGTCCTGCCCGACGCAATGTCGACGAGACGGAACGTGGAGGTTGCGTCGGTCTCGCCGAACCGGAAGCCGTCGTCGGCGTCATCTGGCCAGAGCGGATCGCCGTCCTGGAACCTCCTCGTGATCGGCCGGGACATCCGCTGGCGCTGGTCGATGGGGAACGCGCCGAAGCCGCTGAGCTCCAGTTTGAACTGGCGCTCAGGGAACAAGGAGGAGTTGAGCGAGAGGATCTGCGTCGCGAGATCGACGTAGTGGTACGCGCCGTGCATCATCATCCCGTAGCCGTACTTGTACGGGTGATCGTCGCGACTCTCGAACTCTCGCTGAAGATTCCACACTCCGCCGGCTGCCCGGAGATGGAAGGAAGTCAGGGGAGCTTCCCACCTATCCATTCTCTCTCTGAGCGACGCGAGGACCTTCTGGTTGTAGATCGGGTGGTACCGACTCAGGGTCATGACCGAGTGCTCCGCCGGAGAGTCGACAGAGACCCCGATGAGCTCCTCCATGGTCTTGGTGATGTGCGACGGCTTGAAGCGGCCATCCACCATGGGCGCCAACACGGGCTTCTCGACAAGCGAGTTGATGTGGTTCTCCACGCAGAACCGAAGGTATGCCTCATGCGCCCGTACTTCCGTGGCGATGTATACCTTCGTCGGTATTCCTGGCGTACGGAGACGTCGCACTGCCGCTGCGATGATTTCCTGCGGAGTCTCCCGCACCCGGGCATCAGAGTCCGGGAGGTAGACAATTCCTCGCGGCTTCAGGTCAATAGCATGGACTCGCTGTTCGATTGCCGACCTCTGGCACTCCAGGTCGATGATGGAGTAGGAGTCGATATGGCCTGACTGGACGGCACCCTTGATGCAGGGAAGGTACTTGTTGGCGACGATCTCATCGAAACCGACCACAATGAGATGATGCTTCGCTATCACGAGTCCACCTTTCAGGGATGCCCAAGAGGCATGGCGAATGCGGTGAGTTTTTGAGCGCACGCCACTACAAACCGAAAGGCTGCAGTGCACGGTTACTGCAAGTTCAGCAGTCGGGAATTCCCTGCCTGCCGCCGTTCATCGCTCCCTTGGAAGGCCCGTCAGACGAAGAGAACGGCATAGCTTTGCGACGACGCGGGCATCAGATCGACAGCCACAGCGGAGCCCCTCCGATCTCGTACGGATACTGGAGACCGAGGCGGGTAAGCGATCGCCGCGTCGGTGTGACCATGACAGCGGCTCGGGGGTGTGCGGAGTATCACAAGCTGTTGCCGAAGCTGCTCATCAGCAGCTCATGGCCGGTTGGTCTGACTTTTCAACATCCGCTTACACACGGGTTCATGACAGGCAGACTTAGGCTCCGGATCATGACCAGGAATGGGCAGGCGATAGGCGCGGTGGGTAAGAGTCGCCCAGGGTGGCGCCCGGACAAGCTGAGGCAGCAGCGCGAGGCGCACGGCCTGACGCTCGAAGGCGCGGGCGAGCAGGTGCGCGAGGTGGCCAGGGCCTCGGGGCTCACGGTGCCGGCCGCCAACTTTCAGACGCTGTGGCAGCACGAGCAGGGTGAGGTCTATCCCGGGCCGCACTACCGGCGCGCGTACTGCCTGCTGTACCGCGCGACCGAGCCGGAGCTCGGCTTCCGTAACGCTCTGCCCGACGAGGCCACGAAGCTCAAGTTCACCGCGTCGAGCGAACCGCAGAACGGCGCCCATGTCCTGGCCGTGGAACGGGCGTTGCACCAGCTGGCACCGAGCGCGGAGGACGCCGACGGCCTGGGCGTCCAACAGCGGATCCTCGATGCCTGGAAGCGGCGTCACACGGGCGGTGATCCGAACAGGCCGACGCTGATGATGGTCGGCGGCTACGCGGGCAGCGGGAAGTCGGAGTTCGCCCGCTTCGTATCGCAGCTCACCGGGTGGCCCGTCCTCGACAAGGACCCGATCACGCGCCCGCTTGTCGAGCGCCTCCTTGTTGAAATGGGCAGCGAGCCCAACGACCGGCACACCGACCTCTACCGGGAGAAGGTCCGCCCGCTGGAGTACCAGTGCCTGCTGGAGACCGCGTACGCAAACGTCGACTGCGCGATCAGCACCGTCCTCTCGGCCCCCTTCATCGCCGAGACCACCGACCCTCGGTGGATGCGGCGCCTGATCAACCGCTGCGAAGCACGTGGCGTCACCGTCGCTGTCGTCTGGATTCAGTGCGACCTCGACACGATGCACGAGTACATCAGCTTCCGGTCCGCCGCCCGGGACAGCTGGAAACTCCAGAACTGGGACACGTACGCCAGCGGGATCGATCTCGAACTGCGGCCCGTCGTACCGCACTTGGTCGTCGACAACCGGCTCGGCGCCGCGATATCGCTCACGGACCAGGTACGCCAGGTCTTCGGGACGATGTTTCCGTGAGGCAGGGCATCATGCTGTACGGGCCGCCGGCGACAGGCAAGGACACGATCACGGCCGCACTCACCGAACTCGACGCGCGGTACGTGCCGTTCACCCGGCTGAAGGTCGGGACCGGGAAGTCCGAGGGCTACCGGATGAGTACAGCTGAGCAGCTGGCCGTCTTGGAGGCACGCGGCGACGTCATCTATCGCAACGACCGATACGGCAACATTTACGTCGTCGACCGGCCCGGCCTCGACCAGGCCATGGAGGGTGGCAGGACCCCCGTCGTCCACCTCGGTCAGATGGTGGGGATGGAGCAGGTGGCCGCTCTCTTCCCGGCGCGCTGGGTGCGCGTTCTGCTGTGGTGCTCCAAGGAGACCACCGCCCGACGCTCACCGCAGCGGGGCGACACCGACACGGCGGCTCGGCTGGCCGCGTGGGACGCCACTCAGGCCGATCTTGCGGCTCATCCGCAGGCTGAGTGGGAGCTGCGCGTAGACACGGAGGCGACGGAACCCCGTCAAGCAGCACAGAGGATCAACGACATCGTCCGTGCTACGTCACCTCGCTCCTGACGGACTCGGCGCAATACACCCTGCTCAACTCGGGTTGTCCAGGTCCCCCTCGACGCGCAGGGCTTCCAGTGCCTCGGCGATATCCAGGTGCTCGTCTCTGTTGCCGTCCCACCGGGCGAGCGTCGCCGCAGCGGCGCGCATGAGGGAATCCGGCAGCCCTGCGTCGGCGAGCAGTGCCGCCGCGTCCTCAAGTTCTGGGCCCCAACGCCAGGCACGAGCAGCGGTCTTGGGGATGTAATCGGTCTCCACGAGGTAGCTGCGGGTGCGCTTCGCCGCGATCACCAGCAGCTCGTCCGCGACACCGTACGTGTCCGCCGCCCCGTACGCCACGGCGGCCAACACGCGGGAGACCTTCTGGTAGCTGGAGTACGCGAGCTTGAGAGCGGAGGCTTGGCCGATGCTGTCGCCCAGAACATGGGTCTGCACGTCGGTGCCGGCGAAGAGTTCGGCGATCCGGTCGGCTTTCTCGCCAGGGCCGGACAGATAGAGCGTCGGGGACTTGCCGCCCACCGGAGGCGATCCGACCACGGTGGCATCGATAGCCGGCATCGGGGCCAGGCAGTCGGCGATTCGCTGCACGCGCGACGGTGAGACGGCGTTCGCTTCAACATAGAGCGTGCCCGCGCCGGCCATGCCAAGCTCGGCTACCTGGGCGGCGGTGTCCTCCGCTGCGGCGGGAGGGCACAGGGAGAGCAGCACGTCAGAGCGGGAGACGAGCTCCGGCAGTGCCTCGGCTTCCAGGCCCGCGTGCTCGGCCCGGCGGCGGGTTGTGTCGCTGCGTCCGTCGGGGCACCACAGCACGATGTGGCCGCGGGCGCGCAGCTGGGCGCCGAAGGCGGATCCCATGCTGCCGGGGTGCAGCAGCCCGACGGTGTCCGTCATGCCATGGTCCTCGCGTGGTCGGCGGAGTGCAGGAGCAGCAGGTCGATGGCGGCGCGTGCATGCGGCACCGTGTGGTCCGGCCCGGGATCGTCCGGCGGCCAGGAGCGGTCGTTGCCGATCCAGATGGTGTTGAGCCCCGCAGAGCGTCCGCCGCCGATGTCGTTGACCGGGTTGTCGCCGACCATCCAGCCGCCGTCGCCCAGCACGGTGCCGCAGCGGGCCGCCGCCAGGGCGAAGTGCCGGGTCTGCGGTTTGCGAGCATCGGCCTCCTCGGAGACGAAGACGCCGTCCACGCGCTCGGCGATACCGGTGGCCCGCAGCTTGGCGCGCTGGATGTCCACCGCACCGTTGGTCGCCACCCCCACTCGCCAGTCGGCCACACGCAGCTCGTCCAAGCCGTCGAGGACCTCGGGCGGGCACGACACCATGGCCGCGATTTCGGTAACGTACACGCGCCACAACTCCGCAGTCGACGTGGCTAGTTGGTACCGGGCGCGGATCACATCAAAGGTGGACGGATAGGCCCGCTCAGCCACCATGTCCAGGACGTGCGCCTGCTCCTCGTCCTCCAGACCGTGCCGGGTGGTGAACTCGGCGGCCCAGTCGGCGAGTGCTCTCTGCCTGTCCACGAGGGTGTTGTCGAGGTCGAAGAGAACTAGGAGGCGCTGCACACCCGGCACCCTAATGCGCGAGGGTCGGTTCTGTGAGAGTTGTCCAACCTGAAGTTGCAGGTCGCGGGCTGGCGTGGGCCGGGAGTCTTCAAGGTGACCTTGTGGCGCGTGCGCTGAGCGAGATCCGCCAGAGCGCTCGATCGATCCCGGTTCGCAGAGCTCAACAGAACTGATACGCGCCCCTAACCAGGCCATATCCACCGGATTGAGTGACCTGGCAGGCTATCGAGAGGCGTAACAACACCGGTTCCTCGTGTACGCCTTCCCGTCTCGCTCTCCGAGCCCGGCCCATCCGGCAGTGCTGGACCGGCCCGAATTCGTCACGACTGCTTGCCGCTCTCACCGACGTTCCTCCAGGTCAGGCTGTCGTCAGCTTCGCCTGCCCGCTTCGACGGGCAGGCGGCGGAGTCCTTCCACCCCCGCTCGATCACACAGCGCCTCGTGGCGCACCCCCGCGTAGCGCGGAGTCCGTGATTGCAGGGGAAGCCCCAGATCACTTCAATTGCGATAACTGGACAGACTCCGACACCACATGTCAGTGGCGTGCGCGATGATGTAGGCCGACCAGGGGATGAGAGAGGTTTGGCCGCTGTGGATGTCTTTGAACTGCACCGGAAGCTTGTCGCTGACTACCGGCAGTTCACCGAGTCATTCGTGGGCATCCGGGACCCCAGGATTCGTGAGGCCGTCGAGCGCGACCTCGCAGAAGGCGGCCAATGGCCGGACGCATGGCTGTCGATCAACCCTCTTTTCGAACCGGGGGGCTCGGTTGACGAGCTCGTCAAGGGCCAGCTGCTGCACCCCGAGTGCTCCAAGATCTTCCGCACCGGCAAAGACGCCGAAGGGTCTCCCGGCGTTCCCATCTCTTTCCACCGACACCAGCGAGAAGCGATCGAGGTAGCCACCACTGGCAGGAGCTTCGTACTCACCACCGGCACCGGATCGGGCAAGAGCCTCGGCTACATCGTGCCAATCGTGGACCACATCCTGCGTGCACGCGCCGCGGGCGATACGCAACGCCGTACGCGCGCGGTGATCGTGTACCCGATGAACGCTCTCGCGAACAGCCAGCGCAAAGAGCTCGAGAAGTTCCTTCAGGCAGGGTACGGGCCAGAGGCGTCGCCGGTGACCTTTGCCCGCTACACCGGCCAGGACTCCGAGGAGGAACGCCACCGGATCCTACGCGATCGCCCCGACATCATCCTCACGAATTACGTGATGCTCGACCTCCTACTCACCCGCGACAAGGAGCGCGGAAACTTTCTGAATGCCACACGCGATCTGCGTTTCCTCGTCCTGGACGAGCTCCACACTTACCGCGGCCGGCAGGGAGCGGATGTCGCTCTGCTGGTGCGGCGTGTGCGGGACGCCTGCGAGGCGCGGAGCCTTCAGTGCATCGGAACCTCAGCGACCATGTCGAACGAGGGAGATCATCTGGAGCGCCGCAAAGACGTGGCTCGCGTGGCCAGCCGGATCTTCGGAGGCCCGGAGGACGTAGCACCGGAACATGTAATCGGCGAAACACTCCGCCGCGCCACCCGAGGGCCGGATCCGTCGCCGGCGCAGTTGACTGAAGCTGTCCTCAGGGCACCGGACCGGCTCACCCGCAGCTACGACGACCTTACTGAGGATCCGCTCGCGGTCTGGATCGAGAACACGTTCGGTCTGCGGGACCAGGCCGGGCATCTGGAGCGACAGCGCCCGATCACGCTAGCCGATGCTGCTGTTGGCCTGGCCGCCCTGGTGAACCAGGACGAGGACTTGTGCAGGGCTGCCATCGAGGACATGCTGCGCGCCGGGGCGAAGGCGAAGGACCCTGACACACATCGTCCCTTGTTCGCCTTCCGCCTGCACCAGTTCGTGTCGAAGGGGGACACCGTCTATGTAAGCCTTGAACCCGAGGCGACGCGCTACGCCACCAGGCGATACCAGCGTGTGGTCCAGGGCGATCGGGGGAAGCTCCTGCTGCCCTTGTCCTTCTGCCGCGAGTGCGGCCAGGAGTACCTCGTTGTGTCCCGGACGATGAGAGCTGGCCAAGTGGCCTACGAGCCGAGGCACGATCACGAGTCGGACGACGATCAGACCGCGGACGGCTATCTGTATGTGAGCACCGCCGCACCGTGGCCGGCGGCTCCTGTCGCGGACGGGCGGCTGCCGGACTCATGGCTCGTGCGCGAGGAATCCGGTATCGATGTGATCGACAATCGTCGGCGCTTTCTTCCGGTGCCTGTGACCGTGGCCCTCGACGGTACGGAAATGGGGTACGGCGGCGCGGAGAGTGAACCCTCAGCCGCAGGCGACCACGGCACTGAACCTGCCGACGGTGCCGAGGGGCTTAGGGCTGCCTTCGTCCCCGCCCCGTTCCTGTTCTGCCTGAACCCCGAGTGCAAGGTCTCGTACGAACAAGTCCGTGGCCGGGACTTCGCCAAGCTCGCCAGCCTCGACTCGGAGGGGCGCAGCTCCGCGATGACGGTGATCAGCGCGAGCATCGTCCGGAGTCTGCGCAGCCAGCCACCCGGCGAGGAGATGCCGCGAGAGGCTCAGAAGCTGCTCACCTTCGTGGACAACCGTCAGGACGCCAGTCTGCAGGCCGGGCATTTCAACGACTTTGTCCAGGTGACGCATCTGCGGGGCGCTCTGGTCAAGGCGTTGAGCGACGTCGGTGCAGCCGGGTTGCACTACGACACTCTGGCACAGCGTGTCACCGATGCCCTGGCCCTGCCAGTGGAGTCCTACGCGGGCAGGGCAGAGGTTCGCTTCAGCCATCAGCGGGAGAATGTCACCTCTGCTCTGCGCGCGGTAGTGGAACTCCTTCTGTACCAGGATCTGCAGGGGTCCTGGCGTGTGACGATGCCGGGCCTGGAGCAGACCGGGCTCCTGGCTTTCGACTATCCGGCTCTCGGTGAGATTGCGGCTGCCGAGGACCTTTGGGAGAGCGGGCACGTGGCTCTCGCCGACGCCGCCCAGGAGCAGCGCGAGCAGCTGCTGCGGCTGGTGCTTGATGAGATGCGCCGCAATCTCGCCGTCGACGTCGAGGTGCTGTCCCGCACCGGTTTCGAGCGGGTGCGTTCGCGCTCCGACCAGTGGCTGACCGGCCCCTGGGCGCTCGCGGAGAGTCATCCGGAGCCCCGCCCTGCGGCTGTGTTCCCAACGCCGGCGCGGCCCGGCGGGTACCGCAGTGACGTCCACTTCACCGGCCGGTCCATGCTCGGCCGCTATCTACGCGCGCCGAGCTGTTTCCCTCATCTGTCGGACCGCCTGACCGTCGACGACGCCCAGCTCGTGATCCGCAGGCTGCTCGAAGTGCTCTGCGAAGCAGACCTGATCACGGAGTCCGTGCCACGGTCAGAGACGGGTACCCCCGGCTACCGGGTGAAGGCATCCTCGCTGCTCTGGCTGCCTTCAGACGGTTCCGCAGGCATGCGCGACCTCCTGCGGCGCCGGCACGGTGGCACCGCACCGCGCGTCAACGCCTTCTTCCGCGGTCTCTACGCGGATCTCGCCCACAGCCTCGCCGGTCTGCAGGCCGCGGAGCACACTGCTCAGGTCCCCACGCCCGTACGGGAGGAACGGGAGGCTCGGTTCAGTTCTGGCCGACTGCCGCTGTTGTACTGCTCCCCGACGATGGAGCTCGGCGTCGACATCAAGAGCCTCAACACAGTCGCGATGCGCAATGTGCCACCTACCCCGGCGAATTACGCGCAGCGATCCGGGCGCGCGGGACGTTCCGGTGAGCCCGCTCTGGTCACCACCTACTGCGCCATCGGGAACGCACACGATCAGTACTACTTCCGTCGGTCGCACCTCATGGTGCAAGGGCGGGTGGCACCGCCGCGCCTCGACCTCGCGAACGAGGATCTGGTCCGCAGCCACATCCAGGCAATCTGGCTCGCCGAGACCGGAGCCGACCTGCACTCGAGCCTGCCTGAGGTGCTGGATCTCGCTGATTCGATGCGCGGCTATCCGGTGCGCGAGGAGATCTGGGCGCAGATGCTCGATCCGGCACCGGCCCGCCGTGCGGAGGAGCGAGCCCGTAACGTGCTCGCGTCCGTACCGGACCTCGACACCTCAAGCTGGTGGAGCCCGCGCTGGCTGGAGGACGTCGTCCGCAACGCCGCCCGAGGCTTCGACCGAGCATGCGACCGCTGGCGCAACCTCTACCGGGGCGCTCTCGCGGAGCAGGAGGAACAGAACCGCCGCGTCCTCGACCAGTCGCTGAGCCCCCAGTCCCGTGAGCAGGCGGCCCGTCGCAGGCGCGAGGCCGAGAACCAGCTCAAGCTGCTGCGGAACGAGGACAGCCAGCGCCTCGGCCACAATTTCAGCGACTTCTATACGTACCGCTACTTCGCGTCTGAGGGGTTCCTGCCCGGATACTCCTTCCCGCGACTCCCGCTGGCCGCGTACATCCCAGGCTCCCGCAAAAATCGGGGTGCGGGTACTGAGGGCGACTACCTGCAACGCCCCCGCTTCCTAGCCATCAACGAGTTCGGCCCCGGTGCCCTCATCTACCACGAAGGAGCCCGATACGAGGTCAAGCGGGTGCAGTTGCCCATCGCCGAACCGGGCGAGATCGACACCGAAGCGGCCCGGTTCTGCCGCCACTGCGGCTACTTCCACGAGCAGAAAGCCGGGACGGATCTCTGCGACAACTGCGGTGAAGCGCTCACCGGGCTCATCCCCAACCTGATGCGGCTGACCACAGTCGTCACCGAGCGTCGCGAACGCATCTCCTCCGACGAGGAAGAACGACGCCGGGCAGGCTTCGAGCTGGAAACCGCCTACCGGTTCAACGCGCACGGCGACCGACCGGCCAGGCTGGACGCCCAGATTCTCCTCGATGGCCAGAAGCTTGCCGATCTGGCCTACGGAGACACCGCCAGCCTGCGCGTCATCAACAAGGGACGACGACGACGCAAGGACAAGGCACGGGTCGGTTACCGCATCGACACTGCGACCGGCCGATGGCTGCCCGACAAGCAGGCCGAAGCCCTCGAATCGGACGAACGGGAGTCGTTTGCGGATGCCGACATTTCGCGCCCCGTGGTCCCCTTTGTGGAGGACCGACGGAACATCCTCCTTCTGCGTCTCGCCGAGCCGGTTGACGAGATCACCGCCACCACGTTGCGTTTCGCCCTTGAGCGCGGTGTCGAGGCGGCATTCCAGCTGGAGGACTCCGAGCTGACCTCCATCGCACTGCCGGACCCGGACAACCGGGCCCGGATGCTGTTCACGGAGAGCGCCGAGGGCGGGGCCGGGGTGCTGCGCCGCCTGCAGGCCGAACCGGACGCCCTGGCAACTGCGGCCGCCGAAGCCCTGCGTATTGTGCACACCGACCCCGACACCGGTGAGGACGTGCCGGCGGCGGCCGGCCTGCCCGAGCCCTGCGAACTCGGTTGCTACGACTGCCTTCTGTCGTACGGGAACCAGAGCGAGCACCGGCTGATCGACCGTACGAAGGCGATTGGGCTGTTGAGGGGCATCGCACGGGCAACGGTGCGAGGCACGGGTGGGGCAGCCAGTCCTGCCGACCGGCTCAACATGCTCAAGGAGGACAGCGAGAGTGAACTGGAGCGAAACTTCCTCGATTTCCTCGCTGTCCGGGAGCTGCGTGTGCCGGACGAGGCGCAGGTCCCGCTGATAGAGCTCGCGGCCCGCCCGGACTTCGTCTACCGCCTCGCCGGTGCTGACGTCGCCGTCTTCGTCGATGGTCCGCACCATGACCGGCCCACCCAGCAGCAGCGCGACGAGGAGGCCGAGGACCGGCTGATGGACGCGGGCTGGCTGGTGGTCCGCTTCGGGCACACTGACAACTGGCAGAAGATCGTCGACCGTTATCCGAACGTGTTCGGATCCGGAGGAGCCCGGTGACCAAGTACGAGACCGGCAACCTGGTGGCCGCCCGCGGGCGGGACTGGGTTGTGGAGAAGGTCACCGAGGATTTTCTGGTGGCACGCCCTCTGGGCGGTGACGCGGCATTCACCACCGGGCTCTTCGTCGAGGAGGTAGAGGACTCCTCATTTCCCCGGCCCAGCACCGACCCCGACGAGGTGGGTGACTTCAGCAGCGCGGGGCTCCTTCGAACCGCGCTGCAGATCGGGTTTCGGGACAGCGCGGGTCCATTCCGGTCCCTCGCCCAGTTGAACTTCGAGCCTCGGCGCTACCAGCTGGTACCGCTGATGATGTCGATGAGCATGGATGTGACGCGTCTACTCATCGCCGACGATGTCGGCATCGGCAAGACCGTGGAATCAGGACTCATCGCAAAGGAGCTAGTGGCTCAAGGGCAGGTTGACCGGTTCAGTGTGCTGTGCCCCCCAGCGCTGGCCCGGCAGTGGCAGGACGAGCTGCGGGACAAGTTCGGCATCGAAGCCGCGCTGGTTCTGCCCAGCACCGTCAAGAAGCTGGAGCGCGACCTGATGGGCGCCGAAAGCCTCTTCTCCCGATACCGGTTCACAATCGTGTCGACGGACTTCATCAAGCGGGAGGACCGCCGCAGCCAGTTCCTGCGCAGCGCACCGGAACTCGTCATCGTCGACGAAGCCCACACCTGCGTACCAGACGCCGCCGACCGGGCCGGCAAACACCGCCAGTTGCGCTACGAGCTCCTCACCGAGCTTTCCACATCACCACAGCGCCACATCATTCTGGTCACCGCCACTCCGCACAGCGGTAAGGAGGAGTCCTTCCGCTGTCTCATCGGGTTGCTCGACCCTCAGTTCGCCCCGGATTCCGGCTCGTTCGACCCGTCCCAGTCCGAAGACAGGATGCGCCTGGCCAAGTTCTTCGTGCAGCGACGCCGCCGCGACATCAAGCACTACCTGCAGGAGGAGACCCACTTCCCGGACACGCGGTTCCTGCGGGATGTGCCCTTCCGGATGCACGACGAGTACGCGGATCTCCTGGAGGACGTACTGGCGTACGCGCGCGAGACCGTGCGTACGAGCAGCGGTGCGACCCGCGACCGCATCCGCTGGTGGTCCGCCCTCGCCCTGCTGCGCTCCCTCGCTTCCTCGCCGCTGGCCGCCGCCGCCACATTGGAGACCAGGGCCGCCGTCGAGGGTCTGACCGACGTGGAAGCAGAACGGCTCGGCCGAGCCTCTGTCCTGGACGGCACCGAGGACGACACCGACGAAGGCGCCGACGCCGCGCCTGCCGGTGATGCCACTGAGGCACTGATCCCTCTCACGGCAGTGGAAGGAGCCGATGGGAGCGAACTGAGCGACCGGGACAAGGCCCGGATCCTGGAGGAGCGGAAAAGGCTCCGGCGATTCGCCGAACGCGCTCGGCAGCTCGCCGGCCCTGAGCACGACCGGAAGCTCCTTCAGGTGGGCAAGGAAGTCAAGCAGCTGATCACGGCCGGCTACAACCCCATCGTCTTCTGCCGGTACATTCCCACGGCCCAGTACGTTGCGGACTACCTGAAGTCCATCCTCGGCAAGATCACCGTCGAGCACGTCACCGGGCTGTTGCCCCCGAAGGAGCGCGAGGACCGTATCGCGACGCTCACTCAGAACCCTGCCGCTCGCAGGGTCCTGGTCGCTACCGACTGCCTGTCGGAGGGCGTCAACCTGCAGCACGGCTTCCAGGCTGTCGTCCACTACGACCTTCCGTGGAACCCGACGCGTCTCGAGCAGCGCGAAGGACGTGTCGATCGTTTCGGCCAGCGTTCGACGTACGTGCGAGCCGTGACCCTGTACGGCGAGGACAACGGCATCGATGGTGTGGTCCTCGAAGTCCTGCTGCGCAAACACCGCGCCATCCAGAAGGCGACCGGCGTCGCGGTACCGGTCCCGGAGGCAGCCGACAGCCTGGTACAGGCACTCGTGCAGGGTGTGCTGCTGCGCGGCCGCGAAGAGCGACAGCTGACCCTCGACGTGGAGGCCGAAGAGGCGGCCGAGGCACTTGAGCGGCAGTGGCGCGACGCAGCCGAGCGTGAGTCCAAGGCACAGACCCGCTACGCGCAACGCACCATCCACACCGACGAGATGCAACAGGAGATCGACGCCCTCCGGCAGGCCATCGGAAACCGGGACGACGTCATCCGGTTCGTCCGAGCCAGCCTCACCAAGCTGGGCGCCACCATGCGTCTCGCTCCCTCCCGCGAAGAGGTCTCGGTCAGCGCCCGCCGAAGGCCCGCCGGTTCCTCCGCGATCGCCCAGCCAGCCTTCGAGGAACCGAAAGAAGAAGCAGGGGACTTCACCGCCGACCTCACCGGGCTGCCCCCTGGACTGCTGCGTGACCTACAGCTGGACGGCGCGGCCCGAACCCTGGAGCTCACCTTCCGCGCAGAAGGTGCTGAACGGATCGGCGAAGTTTCCCTCACCAGGTCGGATCCCCGTGTGGTCGCTCTGGCCCAGTGGGTGCTCGACACCTCCCTCGACGGATCGATCGCCGGCGGGCGGCGCCTGGCCCGGCGCTGCGGCGTCATCAGGACGACCGCAGTGGACTCCCGCACCACGCTTCTGCTGGTACGCCTCCGCCATCACCTGACCCTGCCGGGGCGCGGCACGACACCCACAGTGGCCGAGGAGGCCCGCGTCCTCGCCTACCGGGGCAGTGCTAGCGCACCCGAGTGGCTCACCCCGCCGGAAGTAGCCCAGCTCCTGGACGCCGAACCCACAGCCAACGCCATGGAAGAACACGTACGTCAGTACGCGGACCGGGCCGTACGCGATCTTGACCGAATCCAGCCGGAGCTGGACCGTTATGGAGAGGCAGCAGCATCCGAGCTCCTCGCAGCGCACCGACGCGTCCGCCGCTCCGCCTCCGCCGCCCGGCGCGGACTGCAGGTGACGTTCCAGCCCTCGGCCGATGTCCTCGGCGTGTATGTGTACGTTCCTGACACCGCATCAACCAACCGGACCACCACACCCGGAGGCACCGCGTGAGCCTGACTGCCGTCCCTCTCGCGAGCGACGGATTCACCGCTGTCCGTATCGAGGGCAGCGTGCTCTCCCCCGAGATCCTGGCGCGTATCTCCGCAGGAGACCGCGCCCTGCCCGGGATGACGCCGGGCGAGTACAGCCTGCCAGTCGGGCGACTAGGCGACGCCGTGAGCCGGTCGTGGGTGTATCTGCAGGGCGTGTACCAGTCTTACCGTGACCAACTGAAGCAGCAGCCAGCGGCCAACCTCGGCACCACTCTGACCCGGCGGAAGTGGCTGCTCCCCCTCTTCGCCGAACTCGGCTACGGCCAACTGCCTGCGACACGGCGGGGAGTCACAGCTGGCGGACGATCCTTCCCCGTAAGCCATCTCCACCACGAGCACTTCCCAGTCCACCTTCTGTCCTGGCACGCCGAACTGGACCGCCGCCCCGCGAAGGGAGGACGCGTCCCCCAAGCCATGCTGCAGGACTGCCTCAACACCGGCGGCTCGCTGTTGTGGGGGGTGCTCTCCAACGGCCGCGTGCTGCGACTGGTGCGGGACTCCACCTCCCTCGTCGGCTCCGCGTACATCGAGTTCGACCTCGAATCGATCTTCGACGGGGACCTGTACGCGGACTTCTACCTGCTGTATGCCCTACTGCACGCCTCTCGCATCGACCTGCTGCCCCGCAAGGAGGACGCACCCGGAGAGCCAACCGCCGCCGACTGCTGGCTCGAACGCTGGCGGGAGGAAGCCCTGGAGAGCGGCTCACGCTTCCTGCGGGGCCTGAGTACTGGGCTTCAGCGTGCGCTGGAGGAGCTGGGCTCCGGCTTCCTCGCCCACCCCGCCAACGAGCAGCTGGGCACAGGGCTCAGGAGCGGCGACATCCCCAAGGACCGCCTCAACACCGCCCTGCTACGCCTCGTCTACCGACTGATCTTCCTGTTCGTCGCCGAGGACCGGCAGGCGCTGTTCGGCAAGGACAGCGATCCGCAAGCCCGGGCCCGCTACGAGACGTACTTCTCCAGCGGCCGACTGCGCCGCCTCGCCTTGACAATGAAGGGCGACCGCCGGGACGACCTGTGGCAAGCCCTGGTCATGGTGCTGAACGCCCTCGGCAAGGAGGGCGGGGATCCTCGACTCGCTCTGCCAGGACTCGGCGGGGTCTACGATCCTGGTCCCCAGGACCACCTCCTCGACGACGTCACCCTGGCCTCCCTGCGGCTGCCCAACGACCGTCTCCTCGCCGCCGTGCGCCACCTCTCCCGGGTCCGCAGCGACGACGGCAGCCGCTGGCTTCCCGTCGACTACCGCCACCTCGGCGCGGAGGAGCTGGGCGGGGTGTACGAGGGGCTGCTCGAACTGGTCCCGGACCCCGATCCGGACCGCAAGACCTATCACCTGCGCAACTCCGCCGGGCATTCCCGCAAGGCTTCGGGCTCGTATTACACTCCCGCGGCCCTTGTGGACACCCTGCTCGAATCCGCCCTGGATCCCGTCTTGGAGGAAGCGGCGAGGTCGTCCAACCCCGCGGACGCCTTGCTGCGGGTGACCGTGTGCGACCCGGCGTGCGGATCCGGACACTTCCTGGTCGCCGCCGCTCGCCGCATCGCCAAACGCATCGCCGTCGTACACACCCAAGAGACCGAACCACCCGTCGATGCCGTACAGCGCTGGCTGCCCGACGTCGTGGCCCGCTGCATCCACGGCGTAGACCTTGACCGCATGGCTGTCGACCTCGCCAAGTTCGCCCTCTGGATGCAGGCCCTCGAACCGGGCAAGCCCCGCCCGATGTCCTTCCTCGATGCCCACATCCGTCACGGCAACGCCCTGCTCGGTGCCACGCCGCGCTTGTTGGAACAGGGCATCCCCGACGTGGCGTACCAGGCCCTCGAAGGCGACGACGTCAAGCAAGTCGCCCGGCTCCGCAAGCGCAACCGGGAAGAGCGCGACGCAGGACAGGACGCGCTGTTCTCCACTGGCGGCGTCACCGTGGCCACGGGCAACGCTCACCACGCCCACGTCATCGCGGACATCCACAGCAAGCCCGGTCGCAAGCTCGCCGACATCCATCGGCAGATCGACAAGTACCGCTCATGGCAGTCCTCCCCGGAGAAAGTCAGGGATCGCCGTATCGCGGACGCCTGGTGCGCCGCCTTCGTGTGGCCCACCTATGTCGGCGGACCGGAGGGAATCGCCGCGGACTCCTGGCGCCGCATGATCGAGAACGGCAGCGCGGGTGCAGTGACCGACCAGACGGTAGACCAACTGGCCCGTGAATACGGGTTCTTCCACTGGCATCTAGAGTTCCCGCACATCTTCAACAGCTCGGACGACGAAGCGCCCGGATACGACCCAGACCTGGGATGGAGCGGCGGCTTCTCTTGCGTCCTGGGCAACCCTCCTTGGGACCGTGTGAAACTCCAGGACAAGGAGTTCTTCGCCACACGCGTCCCGGAGATCGCGGACGCTACGAACAAGGCGGCCCGCGACCGCGCGATCGCCAAGCTCGCCGCCTCGCCGGACCAACGCTTCCACTACGACGCCTATCTCGCTGCGCGCCGGCGCTCCGAGGGCACTCTCCATATCCTGCGCGACTCAGGACGCTTCCCATTCACAGGACAGGGCGACGTCAACACGTACTCTGTGTTCGCCGAATCCGCCCGTCAGTTCATCGCGGGGCATGGCCGCATGGGCATCATCGTGCCGACCGGCATCGCAGTGGACTCCACAACCGCACCATTTTTCCGGGACATCCTCCAACAGCGGCGCCTCGACTCACTGCTGGACTTCGTCACCAACCCACGGATCTGGACGGATGTGGGCAACCGCCGCTTCCGCTTTTCTCTCCTCACGGTCACTGGGCGAAACACCGAAATCAGGCAAGCCGAGTCATGGACCCTGGCTAAACATCCTGACGAACTGCCGCCGCGAGGCGATCGCATTGAGGTCAATCCGAAGGATCTGCTGCTGGTGAACCCCAACACCGGCACTATGCCCATGTTCCGCACCCAACAGGACGCCGACATCACGCTCGGAATCTACGGGCACGTACCAGTGCTCTGGAACGAAAACGACAACATCCATGAGGCCAACCCGTGGGGCATCTCCTTCATGCGGATGTTCGACATGGCCAATGACTCCGACCTGTTCTGGGAGCAGCCCGAACTGGAGGCCGGAGGGCTGCACTTGGAAGGAAACGTCTTCACCAACGGCACTGGCAGACTGCTGCCACTGTATGAGGCGAAGTTCATCCACCACTACGACCATCGGCTGTCCTGCTACAGCAAGCGACCTCAGGGCAGCCAGGACACGGAGCTGCCGCGGCTGACGCTTGAGGAGAAAAACGACCCGTGGCGGGGGCCGATTCCGCGGTACTGGATGTCCGAGTGCGATGTGGACTACCGCTTGGGTGGACGGTGGGATAAGGGATGGCTATTGGGGTGGCGCGATGTGACTCGGTCCACGGACGAGCGGACACTCGTGGCTGATGTGGTGCCTCGTATTGCCACGAACAACAAGTTCCTCCTCGCGTTCGCCCGACACGGAAGTCCAGCAGCGCTACTTGCATGCATGTCTTCGTTTGCTATGGATTTCCTCGTCAGACAGAAGATGAGTGGCGTTTCTCTCAACTACTTCATCCTTAAGCAGATCGCGCTTCCTCGTCCTGAGGCGTTCGACCAGCTCAGATGGGTCCGAGAGCAAACGGACATCGGCTGGATCGCCGCTCGCGTCCTGGAACTCACCTACACTGCCCACGACCTCGCCCCCTTCGCCCGCGACCTCGGCGACGAAGGCCCCCCCTTCCGCTGGGACGAAGCGCGCCGAGCCCAGATCCGGGCCGAGCTCGACGCCGCAATGTTCCACCTCTACGGCCTGACCGAGGCCCAGGCCAGCCATGTGATGGAGACGTTCCCCATCGTGCGGGGCAAGGACATGGCGGCCCACGGCGAGTACCGCACGAAGCGGCTGATCATCGAGGCTTACACAGCCATGGACAAGGCCGCCCAGGCGGGCGACGCCTACGTCTCACCGCTCAACCCGCCTCCGGGACAAGGGCCAAGGCATGTGCCGGAGTAACCCATTCTCCGTGCGACGAGGGCGCGGCAAGCTCGACACTTTAGGATCTGAAACGGCGTGACTACGCATCAGCGAGGGGACAAGGTGAGCGGCGTGGGTGACGGGGTAACGCCACAGGAAGCGGCGGCCGTACTCAAGAAGGTGCTCGACGACCGCACCGACCTCGACCGTGATGAATACGGGGACAACAAGCGCCTGCTCTTCGCCCTCCAGCTGCACCAGGGAATCGACGACATCCATGCGGTGGCCGTCGATTCCCTGACCGACGGGGGTCAGGACCACGGCTGTGACCTGGTCTACATCGACCCCGACTCCGAGAAGCTCATCATTGCCCAGGGGTTCGAGTCTCCCAAGTCATCCCTCGCAGAGCCCAAAGTATGGAAAGCCACCGCCCTCAACGAGAGCGTCGCCTGGCTGCTGAGCGGGAAACCGGAGGACCTGCCCGCACGGCTGAAGCCCGCCGGCGAGGCCGTCCGTCAGGCCCTCCAGGACGGACGCATCAAGGAGGCGCAGTTCTGGTTCGTCCACAATCAACTCGAGACCGCCAACGCGCGGGCCGAGCTCGACGCAACCGTTCGCATGGCGACGCGAGTGCTTCAGCAAGCGTATCCGGACTCCGCTCCGGAGCGCGTCATCGGTCTCGAGGTAGGTGTGCCCACCCTGTACCGCTGGTACAAAGGGTCGCGGAGTCCCATTCTGGTCACCGATGAGATCACTCTCACCGTGGATGACTGCTTCGAACTGTCAAGCGGTAAGTGGAGCGCCGTGTGCACCGCCGTGGACACCGCCTGGCTCCAGAACCTGTACTGGGAACACAACGGCACCGAGGAAAACCGTCTGTTCTCCGCCAACGTCCGTGGCTTCGTCGGAGTCAAGGGCAAGAAGGGCGCTATCAACAGCGCGATCCGTAAAACCGTGCAGGAGCAGCCGGCAAATCTCTTCGTCCTGAACAACGGCGTTACGGCTCTCACCCAGGGAGTCGAGGTTGGTGAGCCTGGCCCCGACGGTCGGCGTGTCATCACGTTGCAGGGTCTGTCGATCGTCAATGGTGCACAAACGACCGGGGCCGTGAGCGACGAAACCCTCCGCAGACAGACCGAGGCCGGCCAGCTGCTGATCCGGTTCGTGGTGTGCGACGACCCTTCGCTCGTCAGCGAGGTGATCCGCACCACGAACCGTCAGCTCGCCACCCTGCCGGCGGACTTCCGCAGCAACGACCGTACCCAGCTGCGCCTCATCAAGGAGTTCCAGCAGCTCGGCGACATCGCCTACGACGGCGGGCGCCGTACCGACCCCAGCGACATCGCAGTGGCGCCACCCGCGAACCGCGTCGTGGCGACGACGGCAGCCAAGGCCCTCGCAGCCTTCCACGGTGATCCCTACATCGCTTACAACGAGCCGGGCAGGATCTGGTCGGACGACGGGCTCTACGCCAGCCTCTTCGGCGACCACACCACGGCACGACATGTGCTGTTCTGCTACGGGTTGCATCGCGCGGTGGAGCAGGCGAAGACCGAGTACGCAGTCAGGTGCAGGAACGATCCAGACCTCAAGGGCAACCCGCGCAAGGTGCACGACTTCCTCCAGCGCCGCGGTGCTGTCCCCGTGGTCGTCGATGCCGTCGCCGCTTGCATGGACACCCTGCTCGGCCGCGGCACGCGCGATCCGTTCACTCTCGGGTTCTCCCGGCAGCCCACGCTCCCCAAAGTGATCAAGCACTGGCATCAGGCACTCAAACCCATAGTTCCGTTCCTCCCGCACCTCGCACCCGCTCTCCAACGCGGGGGCTCGAAAGGTGCCGGCGAGCACGACCGGGCAAAGGCGGTTGAGGACGCCCGCACGAACTTCGCCGGGGTGGTCGAATCCCTGAGCGATCAGGAGCACACGATGACGGTTTTTGACGTCTTCCGGCAGAACCTTGGCGAAAGGGCTGACTAGCCACCGCCACCGCCCCGTCTCCCCAACCAAGGCTCCGCCACTTAGAGGATCCAGAGACCTTCGCGTGCTCTCCCCCGACAACGCCATGTTCGGCACCCACGAACTCATCATCCGGGTCACAGAAGACACAGGTGACGCCGGAAATTTGGGCGTCGTACTCGCGCTGCTCACCCCCGGGACCTGGGCCACCCGGGACGACGTCGCCGACGTACTGCGAGTCGATCCCGCCACCGTCATGCGCTATGCACGGCAGATCCAGTCCAGTGCCTCCGATCGCATCGTCAGCAACGCGGCTCAGCCCGATTCGCAGGCCCAGGCGCACGCCATGCGCAGGGAAAGCACACTCCTGCCACAGTCGGGGAGACCAGATCCAGCCCGGAGAGTTACCGTCGAAGCTATGCGCGAAGCTCTGGGCACCGCTGCGCCATCCCCACCGCGCCGCGCCTGGCTAGTCCGGGCCTCCGACACTGGCCCCTCCGACCTGCTACAGGACTGGCTGAACGAGGGGTACTGCGGCGTCGAGGCGTCACGCTTGCGGATGTTGGAGCCAGGTAGTGGCGAAGATGCCGTACGTCTGGCCGTCGAAGCCGATTACGCCCATCTCGCCCAAGTCGCCCTGAGAGACAAAAGCGCGGAAATCCACCTCTTCCTGAACCGGATGCGCGAGGGTGACCTGGTACTGACCCCTGCCAGAGAGGGTGATCAGCTGTATCTGGGGGAGGTCACGTCGGGCCCACACTTCACATCGGACCGGACGGTGGCCCTGACCCGCAGTGTGCGCTGGCTCAACACCGCGGCCCCTATCGATCCCTTCGAGGACGACATACCGGACGGCCTCAACGGCAAGCTCGGCGTCCAACTCAGCGTCGTCGACCTCACAGACCTCGCCGACGACCTCGCCACCATGCTGCCGACCGAGGCCGGCGCTCCCCCACCTCCACCCCGTCGCAGCCTGCACCTCCCCGGGCCGGACGCCCGGTTGGCCGAAGATCTGCATATCCGTCCGCAGGATCTCGACGACTGGATCAAACTCCTCAAGGAACGGCCTCAGCTCGTCTTCTACGGCCCGCCGGGCACTGGCAAGACGTATCTCGCACGCAAGCTTGCTCTGCACCTCACAGCAGGACGACGTGAACGCGTCACCCTCGTACAGTTTCATCCCTCGTACGCCTACGAGGACTTCTTCGAAGGGTTCCGCCCACGCCAGGGCAAGGACGGGCAGCCCGGATTCGAACTCGTGCCTGGTCCATTCCGGCGCACCGTCGAGAACGCCCGCAAGGACCCATCCAGCCCTCATGTTCTGATCATCGATGAAATCAACCGGGCCAATCTGGCTCGGGTTTTCGGAGAGCTGTACTTCCTGCTGGAGTACCGCGACGACATAGTGCATCTCCAGTACGGAACCGACGACGGCAACGGCTTCACGCTCCCGCGGAATGTCCTCATCATCGGGACGATGAACACGGTCGACCGGTCGGTGGCACGCGTCGACGCAGCCATGCGGCGACGCTTCTCCTTCGTTGAGCTGCATCCCACCGCCGAACCCACCTCGTCCATGCTGCGCAACTGGCTCCGCAGCGAAGGACTTCCGGATACCGCAGCCCTACTCCTAGAAGAGCTCAACAGCCGCATCGCCGAGCGGGACTTCCAGCTCGGACCGTCCTACTTCATGCGCCGTTCGCTGTATGAGGAGCCGGGCGCGCTCGCCCGCGCCTGGCGTACCTCGATCCTGCCGCTGCTAGCCGACCAGGAACCCGGCGATACCATCGATCGGTTCGCGCTAGACGAGATCCTCGACGAGCTCGGCATCGAGGAAGCGGCACTGCTGCGTCAGGCCCCCTCAGCTGACGAAGCTCCTGGCGAGGATGTCAGCGGTCCGGCATGACGCGCCTCGACCTGTCCGAGAGCGGCAAAGCCATTCAAGCGGAACTCAGCCCGCTACAGGCAGCTGCCCTGACCTCGTCTCGCATCGTGCGAGTGGAGCCAGGCCGCCGCCCCGGTCTGTGGCGAATCAGCGGCAACCGGCTCGTCGGGGCCGCGCGAATCGGGGGCATCGATGTCCGCATCGCGCCCAAGACGCCAATCGCACGTCTCCTGTTCCTCCTGGCGTACACCGCAGCTCCGGACCGTTGGTACCCCGAGCCCATCGAAGCGTCGGAGCGCGACGGACTGCTCCCGGCGGTGGCGTACGCTTTCGTCAGAGCCGCTGAGCGCGGCCTCCGCCACGGCGCACTACAGGGGTACGTGAGTGTCGACGCGACACTGCCCGTCGTACGCGGTCGTATACGCCATGCTGATCAGCTGCGTCGGCACTTCGGCAGAGCCTTCCCCGTGGAAGCAAGCTACGAGGAATTCACCGAAGACATCCCAGAGAATCGCATCCTACGCTCGGCGGCCTGGCGTCTCTTGGCGCTCCCCGGGGTGCCGGCAACCTGCCGTCCCGAGCTCAGACGGGTGATCGCCGCACTCCCCGATGTGGGAGACGTGCCATCGACGCGGGCCTTGCCCGACTGGACTGCCAGCCCTGACAACGCGCGCTTGCGTACCGCAATCCGCCTCGGAGAGCTCGTCCTGCGAGGAGCTTCGTACGAACTCGACGGCGGCGGAACCGTCCCCGTGGATGGCCTACTGATCAACATGGAAAAGGTTTTCGAGGACTTTGTTGCTGTATCGCTCCGGGAAGCACTCCGTCCGTACTCCGGATATGTGATCACCGATGGCGGCCGCCACTTCCTCGACGAGGCACACCGGATCCGCCTGCTCCCCGATGTCGTTTGGTGTCGCGGCGACGGCACAGCTGCAGGGGTGGCCGACGCCAAGTACAAGGCGGACTCGGTGCGTGGCTTCCCGAACGCCGATCTCTACCAGATGGCCTCGTACTGTCTCGGTCTGGGACTTGACCGCGGGCACCTCATCTACGCCGCGGGCGAGAGGCAAGCCCTGCGTCACACCGTTCGGCACTCCGGCATTGAGCTCATACAGCACACCGTGCCGCTGGCTGCTGAGCCACCCGCAGTACTCACCGCCATGTCACGAATCGCCGCCGCACTCGTTCATAAAGCATGATGGCCTGACCAGAACATCACAAAAAGGCTCAACAGGGCACGCAGGGTGAGCGGTACGCGCTTCGCGCCGGCCATCGCGATGCAGGCGGCGTAGGAGTCGTAGAACGGCTCGAAGGCGATGACCTCGTCGTCCGGCTCCAGCAGCGCTGGCATGGTGGCGGCGATGGCCTCGGTGGCGCCGGCGGTGACCAGGACCTCGGTGTCGGGGTCGAAGGAGAGGTCGTAGAAGCGCTGTTGGTGGTCGGAGATTGTGGCGCACAGTTCCGGGATGCCGGGGCCGGGCGGGTACTGGTTGCCCTTCCCGTCCCGCAGGGCGCGGACGGCGGCCTCGCGGATCTCCTCGGGCCCGTCGGTGTCGGGGAAGCCCTGGCCCAGGTTGATCGCGCCCGTCGCGGTCGCCAGCGCCGACATCTCCGCGAAGATCGTCGTCCCGAGTCCGTCCAGCCTTCTGTTCAGCAGCACGTGACAGCAAGTCGCGGACCCGGTAGCCACTCCTGAGCAGGTCGGCTCCGGGGCCCGGTCTAGCTGTGATCATGCGCAAAGGACGCTGCCTCGCCTGCAGCCTCGCCGCTCGCAGCCCGCGGACGGCTACGACGCATACCGCAGCCTGATCTGAGCCTGCGCCACGCGCCCTGGAAGTGATGATCAGGCTCTGTTCCACGGCCCGGGCGGGCCGTGGAACAGCTAGTCGCGCGTCGCGAGCGGCAACTACTCAGTGTTTTCCTGCGCTGCCGGAGCTGGGGCCGGGGCAAGTGGTAGTACGTACTCCTCGGCCAGCTTCGCAAGGTGCAGCGGGAGCGGCCGAGAGAGGGGGTGGTACTCGTCGTGGAAGCGCAACTGGTGGGCAGCCGCCGCTACCACGGCGGGCCGGTCCGGGATGGTGTCGGTGCGTCCGGCAGACGAGAGGGCCTCCTCGGACAGACATCCCAGCACGGTGAGTTCCAGCGCCTGGGGGTTCCAGGCCGTGGCTGCGGGGCCGTGTGGCCAGTCCTTGTCGGGGACCAGCTTGCGGAGGTCGCGCCGTACCGTGCCGGCGGTCGGCGGTTTCCCCACGGTGCTGGCGAACACCCGGTTGTCCCGGCCAGCGTCCCGTGCCGACCAAAGGCCGGCGGAGAATCCCGGAGTCTCCTCGTCAGTCTCACCAGGTGCGTACCACTGGGGCGTCTCGCCACGGCTGTTGGCGTCCCGGAGCAGCACCATCCGTAGGTCGGCCCCATAGAGTGCGAGCCGCGCGGGCGGCTCCCCGTAGAAGGTGACCATGTCCCTAACCAACTGCCCATTGTTCAGGCCGGGCCAACACTCCCGTAGGTTGCCGCTGTTGGCCAGTAGCAGGGTCGGCCGGTCACGCACCTGATAGAGCAATGACCTTATCTGGCGTTCGACCTCGTCGCGCCGCCCATCGGTGGTCGAGGCGTCCCAACCCGATCGGGTCTGCGTGGGGGCTTCCAGCGCAGCGCCGTCGGCAGCGAGAGTGAGCAACAGCTGGGCGTACGGCACCCACTCCTTTCGGGCGTCGTCCCAGCCGCGTACGGGATGCACCGGATCACGTGGCCGGATCCGGAGGGCAACCAAGTGCTGTCCCGCTTGCCGGGTCGGCCCGTTGGCCTGTCGCCGGACGTGCCAGAGCGCGAGGTACTGGAGATCGTCGCTCAATTCCTCGTCCAGCTGTTGGTCCGGCGGGACCACGGCACCGAGCTGGCGCATTCCGTCAGCGAAGGCGGACTTGGCGCGCAAAGCCACAGCCCCGTCTGCGTCCTCCGGAACCACGATGAACTGGCTGACCCGGCGAGCTGCAGCGCAGCCGTGCCGCAGAGCGGACTTGGGGTCGTGGTCCTCTTTGGAGAATCGGTCGGGGCCGAGGATCTCCACGAGCGCCAGCCCCGCCGGACCCGTTCGGGTACCGAGTTGTGCGGCCGTCCGCGCGGCGCGCCTGCGGACAGCCTCGGCCAGTGCTTGGGCCCGTGACTGGCCGGATAGCCTGGCGATGTCCAGTGGGGCACCCAGGTCCCCCAGGGGCCGGGCACGGAGCACGACACGCAAGCCCCCTTCCTGCCACTCCTGGTCGCCATCCGCTCCACCGGCAGCAGCCGGGAGGCCCAGCCCCTCGCAAAGCGCCGCGATCAACGCGTCCCGCGTCTCCTCCGTCTGCCAGAGCAGGTCCACCAGCAGCGGCTGCCCATCGAGGGTCGCACTCACCGCGTTGCGCCGGGCTTGCACCCGGTGCCGGGAGCGCGTTTCCTGTTTCTCCGGGTCGTTCGTCTGCGAGGTGGGCAGGAGGACAGGCTTGGACTTTCGGTGCGCGCGTTCAAGGTCGGGCACCCGGCGCAGGACGGGGCGGAGAGCCTCCTCGACCCAGCGGTCGAGCAGCGACCGTTCGAGCGGCATGATCCCGGCGCCGACGCCGTGCCGGCCCATCGCGGTGCTGTGCAGGATGCCCGCGGCAACCCCGTCCCGGCCCTCGATCCAGTCGACCGGTTCGGCGATCAGCTCGGACGGCTTGGGGTAGACACGCAGCACGTCCAGTTCGGGTAACAGGCCGACCAGGCTCTGCCGGCTCCAGGCGAGCATGCCGAGGCGGCGGTCATAGGCAAGGGAATTGGCGGTGAGCCGTCGGCGCGGACCACCGGCACCCGGCCACGGCAGCGGCGCGTCGAGCAGAACGGTCGCGCCACGGCCTTCTGGCAGCCGTACGGGCGATCCGGTGGCCCAGCGGCGGATTCCGTACGAGACGTGCAGGCGGAACCGCGCGGCGAACGGCACCGTCTGAAGGGTGATGGTCACCAGCCCCGAGTAGTGCCAGGTTCGCTTTCCCCGGGTGTACGACCGCGGCGGCCAGCTGACCAGCTCGACTCCTTGTTCACGGGTGACCAGCCGAAAGGAGAGGTCGATGCCGTCGAGGCGGAGCGGGCGAACGGCGAGCCTGGCACCGATCCGCTCGGGGAGCAGGTGATAGAGCCTGCGGTCGGGCTGGGCTGTGCCGCCCGGGGAGAGTTCCGCAGCCGTGAGGTCCACGGACTCGTTTCGCCACTGCGGGGTGTGATCGTCGATCAGCGCCAGTGCCCGGTCCAAGGTCGCCCGGTGATCGGCCATACGCTCGGCATCGGGGTCGGTGCCGGGCGGCAGAGTCATCACCCAGGAGGCCAGCAGCGGGGCGACCAGTTCAGCCGGCATCTCCTCGGACGCGTAGAACCAGGGCGCCTCGGCGCTGCTTCCTGCTCCCCGGCCGGTAGCTACCAGTCCCGGGGCGGTGGCCCGCAGCAGGTCGTTGAGCTTGCTGATCGGCAGGCCCACCGGTTGTTCCCGGCGGCGCCACCGCCGCCGGTACAGGTCCATGAACTCGGTCCTCCATTCCTCGGAGAAGCTGATGACCCGGTACTGCTCGGTCCAGGGCCCGGCCTGCGGGTCCGGTTCGTAGGCGGTGGTGCTGATCAGGTGGTACATGCGGTGTTCCTTTCGTCGGCTGTCCGGGTGAGGCAACGGTCGAGAGCTGTCCACATTGGCCGGTAGAGCGCCTGGACGATATGGCGGTCGTCGGCAGGCTCGGGGGTGCCCGGGGTGAAGTAAGGCTTGAGCACGGCATGGATGCTGTGCAGGAGGCTGGTTTCCGAGGTGTCCGGCAGGTTGGACGGCCCCCCGGCGGCCAGGTTGGGCGAGAACGCCGCGTCGACGAAGGCGACTCTGGTGGGCACCGCACCGCGGACGGAACGGCCGATCACCTGCCAGATCAGAACGAGCAGATCCCAGGTGACCTGCTCCCGGTCGTCGTCCAGGCGGCTCCACGCCATGCTCCTGGCGAGCACCCGGTACCACTGGGAACGAGCCAGGTCCCTGACCTTGCGGGCACCGAGTCCGAGACTGGGCTCACTCTGAACCCAGTCGGCGAACTTCCCGCTGTCCATGGCCCGTACGATCCAGTCGTTGATCGCGTGCACTGCGAGGCCGAGATCATCTGGACGCGGATTGGGGCGGGCGAGGAAGTAGATCGACCCGATCGCTGCATGCTCACGGTTGAGGTCGAGGATGTTGTGTCCGCGCTCGACCGCCAGCAGTGGCGCCACCAGGATTTCGGCCCGAGTGGTGGCCAGCGTCTCCACATCGCCACGGCGCAGCACGGGCGCGTGATGCTCATCGTCGTCCGACCAGGTGCCGGCTTCGGGATCGTCATCGGATGCCAGCCGACGGACCCTGCCCTTCCAGCGCTTGTTCAGGGTATGCAGGGTGTCTGCCACGACCTTGGATTCCTCATAGCTGCCGACGAGCAGCAGGATGTGGCGACGGCTCTCCGGGAGAAGCGTCAACTCCTCCCGAAGACGACTAATACCGGCGTCCTCCCTGCCGAGAGCGATGACCATCCGGCGCAGGATGTCCGCCCGCTGGTCAAGTGGTTCGCCAGAGAGCCGCTGTGCCTCGTACTGCTCATCGCACGCGCATCCCGCGCGGCATCCGCAACCGTCGCGGATGAACTCGAAGCGGAACTCGCTCAGTTCGGCGATCCGGTCTAACTCCTCCGGGGCCGGCTCGATGATCACGCCGATGTCCACCGGGATGTGGTACCGACTGGAGCTACCTGCCCAACTGCTGCCCGACATCAGGAGGACGTTGGTGCCGGGGAGGCCGTCCACCGTCGGCAGGTCTGGCATCGCACGGAGCAGTGCCCGGCCGACCCCACTGCACCGGAAGAAGCGCAGTTCCCCGGTACGCACTCCGCCGGGGTCGGGGCCGTCCATCAGGAACTGGAAACCGATCACGTTGCCCATCGGCGCCTCGGGCACCATGGGCCCGTAGTCGAGCGGCCTGCGGTACATCTCGTTGAAGCCCAGGTTGAGCGCTGCTGCGGCGCGCGGCCACATGGCGTTGATCAGAGCTAGTTTGGGCTCCAGCGCGCTGAGCAGCAGGGTGAACTCGAAGCGGGTCATGAGCAGCTTGAGCCATACGTCCGGGCTTTCCGGAAGGTGCTTGTTCCTCCGGCGCTTGGCCTTCTTCCGACCCTTCTCATGAGGCTCCGACTTCCGCAGCCGCTCCCCACTGGCGAGGACACGCAGTTCCCGGTAGCGCTCCTGGCCTTCTTCAGTGGGCTCCAGCAACGGGTCGAGGGCGAACAGGTCGCGGAGCATCTGCTCCAGCCTCTCCCGAGTGCGCTCGCGGCGGTTGGTGTGCAGGAGTTCGCCAAGCAGGCCGGTGAGTTCGACGCCGTCCTCGGTGAAGCGATGTCGGTCGCCGAACGGGTTCTCCCGGAAGGCGTCGAGGATCTCGGTGAGCCGCAGCCTTGACGCCCGATGCGAGTGCTCGGTGGCTTGTTCCGCCGCCTCTGCCGGTGTGTCCTCGCGGTCCTCCGGGAGCGGGTATCGCTCCTCCAGCAGACGGAGTTGAAGCGTCCATGCACTGAAGTACCCGGTCCTGACCCAGTCGCGCAGCTCGACGTCGCGGACCAACATGGCGACCAACCGATCGGCGGCGGTCTGGGTGGTATTGACGGCGGCCGACCAGTTCTCCACGTCACGGTCGGACAGCTGGATCCCACCGGCACCGGCCAACTCGCGGATGCGGTGCTGGTTGACGTCGTGGAGGAAGGACCGGGTGTCCGAGCCGCCGCCGATCAGCGGGATGGCCGGCGCGAACATCCGGTCGAACTGCATCTGGACCCGATCCGCCTCGTCCACGATCACCAGATCGCTGCGTCGACAGGCAAGTTCGAGGTAGCGGATGCTCTCGGGGTTCTGCGGGTGTGGCACTTTGGAGTCGACCAGGCTGGCGGGCGTGGCGACCCAGAGGGCCGCGCTCACCAGCTCACGGGCCCCGTGATGGCGGGGACAGGCAGACCAGAAGGGGCAGGCCAACGGCTGCCGTCCCCACGAATCCTCCGCGAGGTCGCGGCGGCGGCTGGGCTGCTGCAACCTGGCGCAAGGCGCCTCGCCGAATCCCAGTAGGTCGTCGTCGAGTTGCACTTCCGAGTACCGCAGCGCGTTCAAGGCGCAGGACGTACTCAAGTACGCGAACGCGGGGTCGTCATGGGCGAGCAGATTGCGCCTGCCACGGCTGGCCAACCGCCGGTGCAGCCGTTCGGCGTGCTGCTGGCGGCCCGACGCACCGAGCACCGGGGCGGCCGATCCCGGTACGTACGTGTTGTACAGCTCAACCAGCTTGAGCTGTTCTGCGACGTCCCCGACAACAATGGTCGCCCGGAGACCCTGGCCAGCTAGGTGTACCGCCAGTACGTCCCGCAGGGTGCTCTTGCCTGCGCCGACGATGCCCAGCAGGTGCTGGATCCGTGCCACCTCGAAGCTGTCTGAGCAGCGGAACTCGCCGGCCTGGCGGGTGAAAAGGTGGATCGCCCGAAGTCGCTTGGTCCAGTTCTCGGGTTTCACCGAATCCATGAACGCCGCCGTTTCCAGCAGGTCGTCCCACAGGAAGGACAGTGGCTCACCGCCATTCGCGGGCGGCGCCGCGAGGTCATGGCTGACCGGAGACGGCAGAGCCGACTCGGGCAGTTGGACAGTGGTCAGGTCTCGGCCGATCGGGAAGGCGTGCCAGCCAGCCTTCGCGAACGCCATCGGCCGTCCGGCGAAAGCCGGTGCTTGGTGCAGCAGCCGCTCGTAGGTCTCCCATCGGTTCGGCGCCACCGACAGCGAGAGTCGGCGGACAGCTGGAAGGTCCGGGTCGACAATCTCGTAGCCACGGATCTGGCGGTCGAGCAGTTGGTACTCCTGGAGCGCCTCGGTCCAGGCCATACGGCGGCCCCAGGTCCACAGCGTATGCCGGGCTGTACGAAGGGTCTGTTCCCCGACCGCATCGACGGCGCCCCAGGCTCGCGCGAACGGGTACCCGCTGAACAGCGTCCACGCGTCCGCAGCCGGTGTTTCGGCCGCGAACGTCTCCTGGAGCAGCAGCCCTACCTCGATCTCGCACAATGAGACGAGCCGGGCTCTCTTCATCTGCGGGGCGGCGTCCGACAGAAGGGAGACCACCTCGCTCAGGGGCTGGGTGGTACTACGCATGGTTCCTCCTCGGTCGACCGGCCGGTCCCGGTGCGGTGAAGTCACTCGCGGACAACAGGCGCACCTGTGCGTCCGCTGGCAGGGCACGGTCGAATTGCTGGCGATATCCGGGACGCGCCGCCACACCATCCGGCACCACGATGTCCAGCGGTCTGCCGAGCAGGGCAGCGACCTCCGCTGCCCGCAAGGCGGCTGGCCCCGGCTGTACCCGGTCATGGACCTGGAAGGCGCGGACGGTCACGTCCTGACCGGTGATGCGGTGAACGCCCAGGCTCAGCGGAAGCAGCTCAACCTGATCCGTGAGCCGGGATCGGACAGCCTGCTCCGTGCGGCCTGGGAGCGCTAGGAAGAGCCGGAGGGCGAGCGGCAGGGCAAGGGCCGACTGGGGCTCGTGAGTCGTTTCGAGTTTGTGGTCCCCCGGCGGACAACCGCCCTCGCACCAGGGACCGCCCGCCGTAACAGACTTGGCGAGCAGCCCGCAGCCGGTGCAGCAGTGCACCAGTCCGTCGGACAGGAAGCGGTCGGGCACGGCACTGTAGAGCCCCTTGACCAGACTCCAGGTCTGAGCGGTGGTCGGCCGCAGCAGCTCCATCGGGTCGGGCCTGAGCATGACCGGCCGACGGATGAGGAAGTCACGGCAGGCCGCAAACCGTTCCTCGGTGCCACAGGCGCCGGCGAGTCCGGCCAGCAGTGTCTCGGCTTCCTGCTCCGGCACACCGTGCGGGCCGAGAGAAGCCAGTTCGGCGCAGGTCCGGGTCGGCTCACCCGCCGTGGGATGGATCAGGCGAGCGCCCGCGATCAGGAAACCGTCCGGGAGCTCCAGTCCCCATTCCTCCGGTCCTCGCTCCCGGCACCAGGACATCAGGTCCGGTACTCCGGCGGGTACTGGATGACCCTGGGTTATTCCGGACAGCACCATTTGGTCCAGGGCGAGCTGAACTCTGGACGGGTAAGGCAGCCGGAACGCCGAGGACCGGGCAATCGAGGTCAGCTCGATCACACCGCGCGCCACCCCGACCAGCAGGTCAATGTCCGTCCGCTTGTCCTCGGTCACAGACCCGCCCCCGGTCCAGGCGGCAGCGACTGCCGCGCTGAGCACCACCGCGCCACCTCGCAGCTGGCGCACTCGTTGCCGGGAACTGCCTTGAAGAGCGTCTCCGTATGCCAACCTGAGACCTGCTCGCGCAGCACCGCCTCAGCGGCGGCACGGGTTGAGTGTGCGAACGGGTCGAGCGTGCGCAGGTCGGCTCCTCCAGGGCGCAGCAGCTCCAGCTCGACCCGTCCTCGGGCCTGCGGGCCGGGCAGTGCGCCACTGCCGATGATCTTTACGGCCAAGGCCAGCTGGGGATAGGCAGCAAGTACGTCGCGGCGGGGGCGGTCGCTGGCGGAGGTCTTGGTCTCCCGCCAGACCCAGGAACCCGCGTCCTGGTACAGCAGGTCGGGGTCCGCCAGGACAAGCAGGTCGGCTGCGGGGTCGTCGAACGCCAGCTGGGGTTCGATCCGGATCTCCGACTGCGGTCCGACCGTACGCAGCGGGCAGACCTCGGCATGGTGACGGAGCAAATCGGCGCCGAGCTGCCGCTCCTCATCGAAGAGCCGGTATCCCTCGGGCACCCAGTCCGCCGGAATCTCGGGCGTGCACAGCGTGCGCTGCTGCCGGTTGTGCCGCTCGGCGAGGAACGCATGTACCGCCCGCCCACGTTCAACGGCAGCGCCCCTCTCCACTGCGTCATCGGTCGGGAGCCGCAGGCCACGCAGATAGCCGCGGGCCGGGCAACTCTGGTGGCCTCGACCAGTGGTCGAAGACCAACTGCGCCGCGGCCGACTCCGGTCGGTCAGCCCCAGCAGCCCCGCGGCCTTCGGAAGTGCCGGGCAAACCGGCGCGACGACGCACGAGGCGCAGGCGGTGCCGGGGCGGTACTCCTGGCTGTCGAGCAGCGCGCGGACAGCGGGTGCCCCGTCTTCCCTGTATACGGCCAGGGCTTCGTCCCGGGTGCCCTCGAAGACCGGGCCCATGCGGCCGTCAGACAGGGCAAACTGAACGACCTTGACTCGTTCCAGCCGAGGATCGAAGTCGCCCTCTGCCACAACGAGCGCAGCTATCGCGCGTTCCGCCTCGCTGCGGGCACGGAGACGGTTAACTGGCAGGCGCAGCTCGCGCAGTCGACCGTCGGTGGACTCCAAGCAGCGTCCCCAGGCGGTGATCCGGTACTCCACGGTGGCCTGACCGTTGCCGGTAGCTTGCTGATGCTTGTAAATCCAGGGTGCATGGGCGAGACGCAGGTCCGGGTCCCTAGGAAACGCCTCTCGGTACGTCCGCAGCGCATGCTCGGTCCACTGCCGTACACCGTCGTGCAGCGGACGTTGCCGACCACTTCTGGATGCGCGCGGCAACGGCTCGTCCACCGGTCTTTCAAACTCGTCGGCTGCAGCCATGAACGGGCCATGGGGGAATGGATCCAGTACCTCCGGTTTCCAGGCGGACCGGGCGCGCGGCTTGAGTCCGCGTGCCTTCAGCACGTTGGACGCGGGGCACTGGTACCGCTCCGGGCCGAACATGCTGAGCCGCATGGTGACGACGGCGGAATCCCCAACCAGGCCAGCGGGTGGCCAATTTTCTGTCATAATTTCCTCACTTCTGCACCCCGAGACATGTGTCGAGCCGATCGGGGATTTACTTTTCCTTACGGAGGGACACGTTGTTTCCTGGCATTCTCCTTGACGGTCGTTATCGAGTGCTACGAAAGCTCGGAAAAGGCGGTGAGGGCGAGATCTTCGCGGCGCTGGACGAGCAGCGCCGTTGCGAAGTGGCGGTCAAATCACAGTTCCCTCGTACCTTCGAATCAACAACCGCTTACGCCTCCGCCGCTCTACCCATGGAGAACGAGCTCGAGCGGCTCCAGTTCATGCGGCGCGTGCCGGGAATCCCCCGATTGATGGGGAACGGCCACTATGGGCGGAACAGAGGCCGGTACATCGTGATGGAACTGGTCGAGGGCCTTACGGTCGAGTCCTGGATCACCGACCACCACCCCGTTCCGGCGGCTGCGGCTGTGTCGGTCGTCGCCCAGCTCTGCAAGATTCTGGACAGCGTGCACGATGAGAAATACGTGCATCGGGATGTCACGGCGAAAAACGTGATGATGCAGTTCGACGGTCGTGTCCGGCTGCTGGACGTGGGCATCTCCGGCGTGGCCGGAGACATCAACGACGATCCTCGCGGCACTCCCGGTTACGCGCCCCCGGAGCAGTACGACCGGACGGCGGTGCTCGCTCCGCAGGTCGACGTCTTCTCCCTTGGCGCGATGCTGTTCGCAATGCTGGGCCCGGAGCTGCCGTACAGCAGTTTGGAAGGCCCGCCTGACGCCACGACCCCGGCCTTCCCTAAGGGCATCCGCGCCGAGATGCCCGAACCACTCCGGAGCCTCGCGCTCGCCATGGTCTCCGTCGACCCGCGCGAACGGCCGGACGGCGTGGCTGAGGTGCTGGGCTACCTACGACCGATGCTGCCCGAGCCCGGTTCCCCTGCCTCTCCGAAGGCGACGCGCCCCGATCCGACGGCCCCCTACCGCCTCGGGTTGTCCGTGCCGTAATTCGCTCCAGGGCTGCACGGTGCCGGGTCGCCGTCACAGCAGGTACCTCAGACGCTCAACAGCCGCGTCAAGGTCGCTTTCGCCCAGTTCTCCCAGCAGGACTTGAGCCCGATCGATCGCCTCCTCGGCCTCCCGGGGCCGGTCGGCATCCCGGAGCGTGTCCGCGAGCCAGACCAGCGTCCGGGCCTCCCTGCTGCCGTAGGTCATCGACTGGTACAGACTGCGAGCGCGCTCGAAGTCGGCAACGGCGGCCTCATGGTCACCCAGCGCCAGCCGGATCCGGCCCAGGCTGAACAGCACATGCGCCAGGCCGTTGAGATCATCCGTGCCTTCCAGCAGCGTCAGCGACCGCCGGCAGTACTCCAGCCCCGTGTCGTACTGCCCGAGGTCGTAGCGGGCACTTCCGATCCCGTTCAGCGCAGCACCTTGGCCGAGGGGGTCACCGACTTGCTCGAAGGCGGACAGAGCTGCAGTGAAATGCTCCAGCGCCTCTCTTGGGGCACCGCTCTCGCGTAGCAGGACGCCGAGGATGTGGCGCGCCAGAGCGGCGCCCAGGACGTCTCCGTCGTCCTCGCTCACCCGTACTGCTCTTCGTAGTTCACGCGTTGCCCGTGGAAGGTCCGCGAGGCTTCGGTGGGTGCCGGCGAGCATCCGGTGGACCATGGCCACGTCGGCCGGACTGGCCTCGCGACCGGCGGCTTCAAGGGCGCTGGTCAGGTATTTGAGCGCGTCTAGATTGCGCCCGGATCGCCATTGGAAGGTCACCAGGACCATCGACAACAGCCACGTATAGCGGTCGAGTCCGCGCTTCTCGGCCAGCCTGACCGCAGCCGTGAGGGTCGAGTACTCGGCCTCGAACCAGGACATCGCATCCACAGCACGCGCCGGAGTGACCACCTCAAGATTCGAGGCTTCGCCGATCGGCAGTCGACGGCCGGGATCCAACTTCCGGTCACAGGCCCACGCGTTGTGCAGCAGGAAGCGCAGCACCCGCTCCACGACCCGGGAACGCTCGTCTTCGTCTTGCTGGTCTGCCAGTTCGCTGGCGTAGACGCGCACCAGATCGTGCAGGGAGTACCGTTCGAAACTCGGCTCGGTCACCAGGCTCATCCGCATCAGCTCGTCGATCGCGTCGTTAACGCCGATGGCGTCGTCCGGCTCTAGCGCTCGCAGCGCCGCCCAGCTGACTGTCGGTCCCGGATGGACCGCCAACTGCCAGAGGAACTTCGCCGCAGCTGCCGACAGCAGCTTGTGGGACGCCTCCAGCAACAGGCGGACGCTCAAGTTCTCTGACCTCAGGTCGAGTGACCGCAGCCTGGTGCTCTCGTGCCGCAGGTCGCGGACCATGCCCGCGAGCGCCTGGGATGGACGCTCCGCGATCCGCGAGGCCATGATTTTCAAGGCCAGGGGCACACCGGCACAGTGCTCAACAAGGTCACTGATGAACGGAACGGCCGTGCGCATCCGATCCTCGCCCAGTCGCGTACGCAGCAGTTTGGTGGCGTCGTGCCGGTCCAACGGAGCGAGGTTGACGAGCTCGGCTCCCTCCCTGATGGCCAAGCCGTGCAGCTGGCGGCGACTGGTGACGATCGCCGCGCTAGCCCCGAGTCCGGGGAGAAGTGGGCGTACATGGTTCTCGTCGCGTGCGTTGTCCAGGACCAGCAAGACCGCGCGGTCCGCGAGTGCGGTCCGGTAGGCGGAGACCATGCCGTCCATTGTCGGAGTCGCTGGGCGCACCCCGAGATCGTTCAGGAACCTGGCTAAAACGGCGTCGGGCCGCTCAGGCTCGCCTGACGAGAAGCCGCCGAGGTCGGCATAGAGGGTCGCGTCCGGGAAGCTCGCCTCGACATGTACTGCCGCTCGCCCGGCGAGGAAGGTCTTCCCGACACCGGGCATGCCAGTGACCACGGCGAGCCGACTTCGACCGGCCGTCCGGCCCAGCAAAGTCTCCGCGAGCTGATCAAGCTGGGGCTGGCGGCCGACCATGTCGACGGCCTGCGAGGGAAGCTGTCGGGGCTGCGAGCGGGCCGGCGTGGTCGAAGCACCGACAGGCACACTGCTGAGACCCCCCGTCTCGCCGAGGAGCAGCAGGTGAACGGTGGACCGGCCGAACCGATGCCCCCAGGAGGCGAGCAGTGGCTCGACCTGGTCCTGCCTCCCAAGGCTGACCAGGGCACGCACCTTGACTTCGACCAGCCTCTCGTTCTCGGGCCAGCTGGCCAGCCCCGAGTCTGCTCGCTCCAGCGCGGCGCGCGCCTGCCCGCACTCCAATTCGGCGAGTGCACAGGCAGCTGTCGCGTTCCGCAACTCTGCGATGAGTTCGACACGCTTCTGTTCGAACCCTTCGCCTGGCATGTCCTCCAGTGGCGTTCCCCGCCACTCGCCGAGCGCGGACCGGAGCGCCTTGAGTCGGACCGAGGAGTCCTCAGTGGCGTTCGCCGTACGCTGGAAGTCCTGGAAGCGGACGTAGTCGATCTTCCGGGGATCGACGTCGATCTGGCAGAATCCCCGGTCATTCGACTGAGCGATATCTGGCATGGCGATCCGCAATTGAAGAGATGTTTGTCGAATTCGATTGGCGTTCGATTCTTTATCTGGCCACAGGAAGCGCGTGACACTGGCGTGCGAGGCACGGAATCCAGGCGCCATGAGCAGAACGGCGAGAAGTTCGCGGGCTTTAATCGACTTGATCGCGACCGATCGTTCACCCCGCAAGGCAACTACCGGGCCCAGCACGCGTAATTCCATGATCATTATCTCCCAGTCACCCATACCCACACGCCGCTATCGACCTGATCGGCCGGCACTGGAAAAGCATGCCACGGGGCGCCGGGCGCACATTAACGGTCAGCTAACGCTCACGGTTTGGCAGCCACCCGACTCTTCTGCAACGCTTCAAACATTCCACCCCGACCGCTCCAGCGGATCGCCGGAGACGTATGCCATGTATGGCGAAGGTCAAACCCCGAACGGGGACCGAGAGCACCACCCGGGCGGCGGGAAACACACCACCTGAGCAGGGAGAAATCCATGAAGCCCAGACAGCGAAAGCCTACCCAGCACGACACGAGCCGCCCCGCGCGGACCCGGCGGCCCAAGGCAACGGTGCCTCCCCGGCGTCGACGGCGCCCCCGCCCGACACCTCAGCCGGCACCTCAGCCGACTTCGGCCGCACTGCGCGGTCGAGCCTGGAAGCCGGTCTGCCCTACAGCCCAACGGGCCTACGATGCCGAACTGTTCGCCGAACTCGAGTAAGGCCGGGGTGCTGCGGCGACCAGACTGAACCGCGCCGGTCAGCGCGGAAGCGGGGCCGGGGGGAGTGCGTGGGGGGCGAGACCCGGACCTCCCCCCGCGCTTCCGGGGCCGCCAGAATTCTTGATCCGTTGGGGGCGGGTGAGGACGGTTGTCGCCGGACACGGGGGATGATCTTGGTCAGGCAGAGCCCAGCCCACGTGTAGGGGGCTGGGCTCTGAGCCTCGGTGTACGGCTAACCGGTGGTTCGGAGGAGCTTGTCCAGCGCCGTCACTGGGGAACGAGGGCACATGGCGCGGCGCGCATCAAGCGCCTCTTCTCACCGCTGGGTCAGGCCGCTCATGATGCGCCTGCGCATGCCCGGGGTGACGTGGGCGTAGCGGGCGGAGACTGAGCCATCGATGTGTCCCATGCCCTCGTCCATGAGGACCTTCTCGGTGCCCAGGTCCTCCACGTGCGTACGGTGGGAGTGCCGCAGTCCGTGTGGGTGAGGCCCTCCGCGATCGGGAGCCAATGAGAAACCGCCATCGTGGTCTTTGCTGGTCAGCGGGGCTGGTGTGATGTTCGGGTGGGCTGCTCGTGCTGATCGGGAGCGTGATCGTCCGTCACCAACACGGCGCAGCGAAGGGTGAAGGCGATGGCCAAGCCCACGGAGGAGCAGAAGCGGCAACGAGCCGTCAAACGTGCTCTGCGCTCGGCCCTCGATGCCGAGGCGGATGACCTTCGGCGCCGCGAGCGGGATGAACGGTGGAAGCGAGAAGGTACGTGCCTCAGCTGGGCGGAGTACGTGGCTGGTGAGCCCTGTCGCGGTTGCGGGCAGCCCCTACAGGATGGGCTGGGGGACTGGTATCCCCTCATGAGATTGTCCGAGTCGGAGAAGCGCGAGTACGAGGAAGCCAACCAGAGGTTCCGCGAGCGGCACGCCGACTGCCGGGATGCTCGGTGGTCCGTCAGCGGTTCTCGGGTGACGCACTGCTGTTTTTGTTGCCCGTCACCGCCGATGGGACCGAAGCAGATGGAGAAGCTCGCCAGTTTGTTCTCGTCCTGGCCCTCACGGGAGGAGAGCAAGAAGGACCTCGACACTTGGGACCTCACTCTCCGTTGCGACCATGTGGTGCCCCACATTCAGCATCGCGAGCACAGCCACGTTTCCACCCGCGTCGTCGACTGCCCGGAATGTGGCGAGCGTCGCGGAGTAGTGGGCAGTGAGCGGGTAGGGCCGGCGTATCGCGACGACGGGACCATCCGTGAGCGCTCGGCAGCTGATCGAGAGCGGCTCGCCCGGGAACTGGCAGCCGCCGAGGCGAAGCTGACCCGTCAGCAGAAGAGCGCGGCGGCAACCCAACGGCACATCGCCGAGCTCCAGGTTGAGCTCGGGAGCGAGTCTTGATGAGACGAAGCGCAGTCGGCGGCGCCGCGTCATTTCTTGGCATCGCTTTCCATAGGCTGCTGGCCGGGAGCCGTCGTGTATCGCGGTGTCAGGACTCAGCGGCCGAATCACGCCCCGGCCAGTGCTTCGGCGGGGCGACGGCCGGGTCCGTGATCCGGAGCCGGTTCTGCCGGGTCAGGTCGATCGATGTCAGGGCGACGAGACGCTGACCGTCGGCTGTTTCGAGTTCGGACAGGGCGTGGGGAAGGGCAGCGCAGACGGTGGCGATCGCCGTGCCCAGGCCCACCAGGCCACCGTGCTTGTTGTTCTGGCGGTACTCGATGCGATGCAGGCCCGACTGTGCGATGGCCGCCACTTCGAGTGGCCGGCTGAGTTGCTTGGTGTCGTTGGTGATGACGACGTCGAAGTCCTCGGCCTGGGCCCTGGCGTACAGCTCGATGTCCTTCGTGCCCTTCCAGCCCTTGAGGTCATGGACGTGGACGACGTCGTGTGCCTTCAGCAGGATCCGGACGATCTCGGTCATGGGGCGGGGCACGTTCTCGTCGAGCAGCAGTTTCAAGCGACGACCTGCCTGGGCTCGCTGCTGCCGTAGCTGTCGACGTACTCGCTGAAGTCGGCCGCGTCGCGGGCGGCCTCGGCCGTCACCCCTGGGTAGAACTCACCGATCTGGTCCGGTGGGACGCCATCTCTCACGAGGGCTGCGACATCTGACGCGGGGATCCTGGTGCCTTGGATGACCGGTTCGCCGCCTCGGACCGACTCGTCGACCGCCACGTGCTCACGGGGGGTGAGCAGAGCGGGAATGCTGCGGCCGTCCTTGTAGAAGGGAGCGAGCACATCCACCATCTGGTGGATGACCACGTTGCCCCCCTTGATCAGGTCTACGGCGTGGTCGGGCTCGGCCAGATAGATGGTGTCCGGGCCCGCGACGAGTTTGTACGAGGAGAGGTGCTCCCACTCGCCGAGGTCTTCCCGGAGCGTGTTCAACGCACGGCGGATCTTCTGCAACGAAGCCTCTTCGCGCAGCTGTACACAGATGCGGAGTGCGACAACGTCGCGGAACGAGTAGAGGATCGGCCTCTCGCTGGAGATCTCGGGCACGAGCACGGCGCCCTTGGGCCCGGCGGCTCGGCGCCAGTGGGACAGCTGGCGCAGCGTCGCGCCGGAAAGAGCCGCGGCGAGTTTCGGTTCGTACGACACCGCGCGCGCCTCCTTCCGCCCCTGCCGATACGGGCCTGAACGTACCCCATTCTCCTGGAAGCCACTCGGCGCAGAATCCGAGGGACCCATTCAGGGGGCCTGGCACACGTCCGTGGCATTTTCGGCCACTCACCGGCGGCGCCCGGCTGCGCCGCGTAACCTCACGGACATGGAGGCATCAGCATCCGGTGCAGGTCAGGACGTCGGCGAGGGGACGCGACGGCGGCTGGACGCGTACACGTACCTCAGCGCGCGGGAGCGACTGGAGCACCTCGCGATCATGCGGGTCTTCTGCGGAACGCTGCTGGCAGACCTTGCCGTCCCGGACATCATGGCGAAGCTACGCCAGAGCGGTGGTTCCGCCGCAGCGCTCGACGCCGACACTCTCACCATCCGGCTGGAACAGCTGGTGAACTGGGGAAACCTGCTGCGCAGCAGCCACACTGTGAAGGCGTCCAGCATCAGCGAGTACCAGCGTTCTCGCTCGCGCTACCAGCTGTCGAAACTGGGCGAACGCATCCAGCGGGATGCTGACGGGGTCCTGGCCGAGGCCGACGCCGCCCGCGAGGTGAGCAACGAGCTGCTGGCCCTGGTCGAACGCGGGCTGCGGGAGCTGGCCAGCCTCGTGACCGCGCCGGGCAGCATCGAGCCACAGGACGGGCTGGAACGGATCAGCACGCTGTTCGTGCAGTTCACCGAGTTCGCGGACTCCATACGCGACTTCTACGCCTATCTCGGACAGGTGCTGTCCCGCTACGACCTGGACAGTGCCGAGTACCAGGGCTTCAAGGAACTGCTCCTGGACTACGTCGAGGCGATCACGGAGGACGTGGCGTTCCGTGCGCCCCGGATCTCGGCCGCACTGGACACTCTGTGGCCGCGCATCCCGGCTCTGCTGGATCGGCTGGACGCCCACGCCCAGGGACTCACCGGGCTCTCAGCACAGGGCGAAAGTCGCCTGGAGGTCCGGGTCCAGCGCAGCCGGGGCCGCGAACTCGCGGACTGGGAGGGACTGCGCGGCTGGTTCAGCGATACCGACGGCCAGGGCAGCCAGGTCGACCAGCTACGGGACGCCACCCTGCGCGCGTTGCAGTCGCTGCTCGCCAACGCCAAGCGGATGCTGCGGTCGGCTACCGGGGAAATGTCCCGGCGCAAGGATCTGCTGCGGCTGGCTCGCTGGTTCGAGGAAGCGGCGCCGCAGGCCGCCCACGACATAGCCGTCGCCGCCTTCGGTCTCTACGGCGCCCGCCATCTGGGAATACCCCCGGCCACCGACGAGGTGGTGCCCGCCTACACGAGCTGGTGGACCGGTCCGGTGGTCGAGGTGCCGGTGGCCCTGCGAGAGAGAGGCAGCCGCGCCCAGCGGGGCCGGGCCTCCGCGGTGGAGGACCACTCCGCGCAAAAGGAGCGGCTGCGGGAGGCCGCCCGGCAGCGGGCGGCGGCCAGGACAGCGGCGGCGGACGAACTGCGCAGCGCGTCGGGTCGGTTCGCCGACGTGCGACTCACCTCGGCGGCGCTCGGGCTGCTTCTGGAACTGCTGGCCACGGCACTCGGAAACGCTCAGCTCAGGCGACTCGCCGATACGGGCGGGCCTGCGGGCTTCGGTCTCGACTCGGCGCGCAGCGAGGACGCCGAACTGGGCATCCGGCTCACCGTGCTCCGGACGGCGGGCGCACGGACGGTGCTGTACTCGGCCGACGGTGACCTGCTGCTGGACGACCTGGAGCTGGACATCAGCCGTATCGCCGCCGCGATCGACGGTGAAGGCGCCGTCGACGGCGAGGCTGAGGTGAGCGTGTCATGACCCTTCCCTCCACTCACGACGTGGCCTTGGCCGCCGAACGCCGTACCGCCGCCCGGCTGTTGCTCGCCCACCCCCTGGTCGCATCGGACGGCCCGCACGCCGACCTCTTCCCACTGATCCGCAGGCACGCCGACTGGCTGGGCAAACGGTTCCATCAGGTGCTCGGCTACCGCCTGCTGGTCGACAGCTCCTTCGCCCGGCTGTTCAAGGCGGGTCTGGGGGCGGGATCGGGTCACCGCCTCGAACGCTCCACCGGCACCCCCTTCACCCCGCACACGTACGCCTGTCTCGCACTGGCCCTGTCCGTTCTGGTGACCGCGCCCGAGCAGATGCTGCTGTCGCACCTGGTCGCCGATATCAGGGCCGCTGCCGCCGACGCGGGGGTCGAGCTGGAGGAGACGGGTCGGGCTGCCGGGAGGCGGACCCTGGTAGCGGCTCTGCGCCAGCTCGTCGAGTGGGGCGTTCTCATCGAGACCGAGGGCCAGGTGGCCGCGATCGCGCAGGAAGCGGGCGGGGAGGCCCTGATCACGGTGGACCGGGAGCTGGCACGCGTGGTCGTAGCCGGCCCGCTCGCACAGGCCCGGGACGGCGCCGACCTGGTGCGGCGGGCAGCGGACCCGGGGTTCAGCGGGCCGCGCACCTACGTACGCCGGATGCTCGTAGAAACACCTGTTGTCCACCTCGACGAGCTGACTGACGGCGAGCGCGACTGGCTGCGCACCCGGCAGCGCCGGGAAGCCCAGGCTTTCTCCGAACTCCTGGGTCTGGAGATGGAGATCCGCGCCGAGGGCGTGGCGCTGGTGGACCCCGAGGAGGAACTGACGGATCTGCACCTGCCGGGCACCGGGACCGTCGCACAGGCCGCGCTGCTGTTGGTAGAACGGCTCGTGGAGCGGCTTCGGCCGCAGGAACCGGGGCATCCGGCGACCGGCGGGACGCTCGTCATCGGGGTGGCTGTCCCGGACGGCCTGGTGGACGAGGTGCTCGCCGAGCTCATCGCCGAGTACGGGCAGCGCAGCAACTGGCAGCGCGGCTACTTGGAGGACCTTCCCTCCCTGCGGGAGGCCGTGTTGGACCTGCTGGTCCGCATGCGGCTAATGGCCCGCGCAGGGCAGCTGCGCGCCGAGGGAGAAGGGCTGCCGGAGGGGTACGTCGAGGAGGCGTCGGAAGGACGCACGGTGACTGATGTCCATGGCGCACGGCCCGGCGGCGACGGCTGGGTGCTGCTGGCCGCGGCGGCGCGCTACGCCATCCTCGTGACCATGCGCCCGGCTGCCAAGGCTCGCCAAGGAACCGATATGCAAGAGGAGTTGCCGCTATGACCACCGACGCACGTGGCCTCGTTCCGCTGCCGCGTTCCGGCGCCGCGACGACCACCGGCACCCGCTTCCGGCTGCACCGGGCGGGCATCCAGAACGTCTGGCAGTACGACGCTCAGGAGTTCTCCTTCGGTGACGGCCGACTGCTCCTGCGCGGCAAGAACGGCGCGGGCAAGTCCAAGGCCCTGGAGATGCTGCTCCCGTATCTCCTGGACGGCGATTCCCGGGCGCTGGACGCGACCGGCACCGGCCGCACCACACTCCCCTGGCTGATGCTGGACGGGTTCGAGCAGACCAATCGTCTCGGGTACCTGTGGGTGGAGTTCCAGGGCACGGCCGAAGACGGCTGCCACCGTTTCCTGACGCTCGGTGTCGCCATCCGTGCCTCGAAGTCGACGCAGAAGGCGTTGCCGACGTTCTTCGTCACTCCGCTACGGATCGGCGAGGACCTGCATCTGGTCGAAGGCGGAAAGCCGCTGCCGGTCGACCGACTCAAGGAGCTCGTCGGCTCCGACAACACAACCGAGCGTGCCGTCATGCACCGCTCCCGGGTAGCCCGAGACCTGTTCGGCATCACCGACGCGACGCGCTACCGCAACCTCACCCAGCTCCTCCACCGGCTGCGGCGCCCCACGGTCGGGGACCGCATCGAGCACGGGGGCCTGGCCTCCCTGCTGAGCGAGACCCTGCCGGGGCTCGACGAGGACGTGGTCGAGAAGGTGGCACGCAACCTCCACGACCTCGACGCCGTACGCGACGAACTCGGCCGCCTGGAACGCACCGACACGGCACTGCGCACGTTTCTCACCAGTTACCGCGGCTACCTGGCCGGAGTCCTGCGTACCTCCGCGCAACGAGTCAGCCACGAGCTGGGCGTCCTCGCGCAGCGGCGCCGGGCGGCCGGAGACGCCGCACATCGGACGAGCGACCTGCGGACGCAGGAGGAGGAGTCCGAGGGCCGGCTGGAGACCCTGCGCGAGGAGGAACAGGCAGCCCGGACCGACCTCGCCGCCCTGCACGCCAGTCACGCCTACCGCAGCCTGCGCGAACTGTCCGAACGCCGCAGCACGGTGGAGGCGCTGCACACCGCCGCCGAGGCCGCCTTCACCACCCTGCGCAACGCACACGAGGCGGAGGAGAGCACGTCGGAGCGGCTGGCCGAAGGGGTCGAACACCTGGGGAGTCGGCTGGCCGAGCTGGGAACCGAACACCGGGAACTGCTGACGCAGGCGGAGAAAGCGGGACTCCCCACCGGTCATCTCGGCGAGGCGATGGCTCTGTCACGCACCGTCCTGTCCCACTCCACCGAGACGGAGTTGACGACTCCAGACGGGGAGACGCGCACCGTACGGCACCGGTCGGCGGCCCGCGCGGACACAGTCACCACGCGGGAAGGACTGCGGTCCTGGCAGAACCAGCTGGAGGACGCCGAGGCGGTCGCGAAAAACCGGGCCCGGATGGTCCAGGAAGTGAACCGCCTCATCTCACGGGCGGATGCAGCCCGCGCCGGAGCGGCTCAGGCCGATGCCGAGCGGGAACGGCTGGAGGGCGAGGCGGAAGAGGCCGCGAGCCGTCTCGACATCAGCCGTCAGAAGGTCGCCGAGGAGAGCGGCGCCTATGCGGGCCGTGTCGCCGAGTGGGCGGCGCGCACACGGACAGCGCTGGGCTCCGAATGCCCGCCCCTGAACGCCGTACACGCCACTGTCGGCCACGAGACCTCCGCCGACGCACCGTTCACGGACCGCACGCTGCCACCCGACATCGACAGCCAGGCGTGGCGAACCGCTCAGGCTGCACTCGAACCGCACGGCGAGGAACTCACCGAACGCCGGGACGCGCTGGTGCTCAGCGTCGGCCGAATCGGCGAAGAACTCGACCGCCTGGCGGAGCAGAAGCGAAACTGGGAACAACGTACCGATCCTGAGCCGCCAGTCCCGTACCACCGCGTCACTGTGAGGGCGACAGGCAGCGGAGCGCCCTTCTATCGGCTCGTGGACTTCGCGGACGGCCTGGCGCCAGCCGACCGGGCCGGTCTCGAAGGGGCGCTGGAAGCGAGCGGAATCCTGGACGCGTGGGTAGGCGCGGACGGCGTCCTTCTCGACCCTCGCACCCGGGACACCCTCCTTCAGCCCGGTCCCGTGCTGTCCGACGGACGGACTCTCGCCTCGGCTCTGCGCCCTGCCCCCGAACCGGGGTGCGGCGTGACGTCCGAGCGCGTGGAGCGTCTGCTGGCCGCGATCGCGCTCACACCGGCAGCGCAGAACTCCGCAGACAACGCGGTGTACTACGACGGCAGTTGGCGTCTGGGCGTGCTCAGCGGCCGTCACGACAAGGGCGACACCGAGTACGTGGGGGCCGCCGTACGCGCCGAGACCCGGCGGCGCATCCTCACCGAGCTGGAGGAGCGGATCGCGCAGACGGAACAGCGGCTCGCCGGCGTCCGCGAGGAACTCGCCGTAGCCGATGCCATGCGTCGGGCTCTCACGCTCGCGGAACGGGACTTCCCCCGGGCGCAAAATCTCGCGAACTCATGGAGCAGGACCGAATCAGCCGAGAGGACCCTGCGTGACCTGAACGCCAAGGCGACCCGGGCGGCACGGCAGGCCGAGGAAGCCCGTGCTCTCGCGGTATCGGCGCGCGCCGAGGCGGACGCCACCGCGACCGCCCACGACCTACCCGGCGACCCTGATGCCTTGGACCGCGTACGCACCGCACTGGCTGCCCTGCTCAGCGGTGTCGGGCATCTACGCAGGGCGGTCGGCGGCATGGGCGAGCGGCTCGGCGCGAATCAGATGGATGCCGAACGGTACGAACGTGCCCGAGAGGATCGCCTGGCCGCGGAGGAGAGCTACCGGGTCCACCTCACCGGACTGCGCACCGCTGAGCAGGACCTGCGGACCCGCGAAGAGGCCATCGGGTCGTCCGAGGAGGAAATCCTCACCCGCGAGCAGGAGGCCAAGCAGCGCATCGCGAACGCCGTCCGCGCCCTGCCTGGGGCGCAACGAGCCCGCGACGGCCTCCACGACCTGCGCGTGCGCGCGGAAGAGGACGAGAAGCGTCTGCGCGGAACCCTGGCGGACCAGGAGACGGAGGTCATCGACACCGGCAGCGCTCTTCGCGGTGGTCTCGGCCGACCGGAGGTGGTGCTCGGCGCCGGCCTTGATCGGTCCTCGTTGCCCGAGTATGTGTCGGATGATCCGAGCGTGGACGTCCGCAGCCGTCTGCGAGCGCTGCGGGCCCTCGCCGACGCCGTGGAGCAGGCCCTCGGCCGTCCGAGGGGCAAGGTGTCGGACAGCGCCCTGCTTATCCGGCACACCGCGCTGAGGGACCAATTGGCCGGCGGATACGACGCACAACTGGAGGAACGCGACGGGATAAAAGTGTGCCGCCTGGTCGACGACCACGGGTCTCATGACGTCGCGGCCGTGGGCGAGCGGATCGCAGTCCAGGCCGCGGAGGCCCGAGGACGGCTCACCGAACGCGAACGCGAGGTGTTCCAGCGGTTCCTAACCGGCGAGCTGGGCGACCATCTCTCGACACAGGTCATCACCGCGGCGAACCTGGTCTCGGCTCTCAACGACACCCTGCGGACAGTGCGCACCTCCCACGGTCTCGGCGTCGAGCTGCTGTGGAAGCTGGACGAAGACGTGGACGCGGACGTCCGGGCAGCCGTGGATCTGTTGCGCAGTCCGTCGAGCCTCCGGACGCGCGAGGAAACCGAGCAGCTCCGCGAAGTCCTGCAACGCCGGATCGAGGACGCCCGACGGGCCGATCCATCAGCCGGTTACGCCGCCCATCTTCGGATCGCACTGGACTACCGCGACTGGTTCCGCTTCCACACCTTCGTGGTCGAGGACGCGGCTCCGGGCCGCCGTAGAAAACTCACGGGCCGGACCGGGCTCAGCCAGGGCGAGCAGCGGGTGCTCTCCTACCTCGTGCTCTTCGCCGCAGCCGCCGCCCACTTCACCAGCCTCGCCGAATCGGCACCTCACGCGCCACGGCTGATCCTTCTGGACGACGCCTTCGCCAAGGTCGACGAACCCACCCACGGTCGGCTAGGCCGTATCCTCGTCGACCTCGATCTCGACTTCGTCCTCACCAGCGAACGTCTCATGGGCAACTGGCCCGAGGTTCCGTCCCTACACATCTACGAGTGCCTCCGTGATCCCCATGTCCGAGGCGTGGCCACCCTGCACTACACCTGGAACGGCCGCCACCGGCGTCTGGTGTCCGTGTGAGCGCACTACCCACCGCGACGCGCGAATGGCTGACGGGCCCCGGGCTCACCCGGCTATGGGAGAACGTACGCAAACGTCTGGAGAGCAACGGCGTACAGGCCACCGGCTCCCTCAGGCTCACCGCGATGAACCCCCAAGAACGCAACGACCTGTCACTCCTGCTGGGTAAACCCCTCACCGGTGCCGCCGTGACGGTACGGCTTGACGTGCTCGACGCACGACTTCGCGCCTCGGCCGCCGGACTCGGGCTGAGGCAGACCCTGGAGGAAATCGGCCCGCCTCTCACCAACCGCCGTTCCGCCCGCGCGGACGCGACGGCGCGGCGGGAGCAGGTGTGGTCGTCTCTTGCTTCGTCACTGGATGCCTCCCCGCTCACCGGCCAGGAATGGATCCGGCAGTGGTACGACCTGTTGCGCCGGGCCGGCGTTCCGCGAGGGGTGACGCCCGAAGCGGCGGTGTGGACACTCCAGCAGGCGGTCCAGGTCCTCACCACCCTCCTCGGCTCCGAGCGGGGCGGCGCACGCGGCCGAGGTGAACTCGCCGCCATGGCGACCGGCTCCGCACACGGCCTGGACGACGGCACCTGGCTAGCACGCCTCGTCCAACGCGGTGTCGCCCTCGCCCACGGCGCCGAGTTCCCCGACGACGCTGCCGGTCGACGCGCACTGTGGCGGCTGGTGTCCGTCACGCCGGACGAGGTCTCCAGCACGGTGCTGACGTACGGGCTGCGACCCGACGGCGAGGGCTGGCGGGAGCGTGCCCTGCGGGAGCGGGCCGAGCAACACGCCGAAGCCCACCTCACACCGCGCGACCTGCACACCCTGCGGCTACAACTCCCCGCCGGAACACTCATCCGCATCTGCGAGAATCCGCGCGTGGTGGAAGCTGCGGCGGACGCGGCGTGCGTTCAGCCCCTCGTGTGCACGTCTGGCAGCGCCGCCACGGTTGTCTTCACGCTTCTCGACGCCCTCGCTGCCACAAACTGTCGCTTCGCCTACCACGGCGACTTCGACTGGCCGGGGATCGCACTGGCCAACCGGGTCATCCGCCGCTACGCAGCCTCGCCCTGGCGCATGGGCACCGCGGACTACGAGCACCTGGCCGCTCGCAGTCAGGCCGAGGGCATCCCTCAACTGGCGCTCGACGGCGAGCCGGTCAGGGCAGACTGGGACCCAGACCTCGCTCCCGCCATGACCGCCCTCGGCGTCGCACTCCATGAGGAGGCGACCCTCGAACTCCTGGTAGGCGACCTGTCACGCCGGGCGTAGGGACGTCGACGAAATTCAGTTTTGATGCGGGCCAGGGTTCTGGGAGTTGGCTGGCAGCCGGCTACCGGGGCCGCTCTATCGCCACAGCGGCGTCAGGGCCGAGGCCAGCGCCCCAGACCGACGCAGGATCGCTCCCTCTTCGATCGCCTTCGAGGCCGTCGCGCCCCATCTCCCTGTCCCACAGATAGGCGATGGAACCATCCACAGCAGCCGCTGCGTTGATCACCGCAGGGAGGCTTGATTACCGGCACGAGGGGCGAGCATGGCAGAGCGTGGAGGACAGGCTGCTGCCTTCGGGTTTCAGTACCAGTATCTGGTCACGTTGGAGGAGCTACTGACTGCTGCCGAAGGACGCCGCCCTGGCGTACACGCAGCAGTTATCGAGCCAACTGATGCCAGCGGAGAGGGAGTGAACGACCCGGACGCCATCGACTTCGATCTGGTGAGTGGCGGCCTGTCCCCCGTGCTGGCAGCGCAAGTGAAATCGGGAGGGCCCGGCACCGAGTTGTCCGCTCCGGCTGCTTTCGCTGTGCTGGTACGGATGATCAAAGCTAGGCCGAGCGCCAAGACGTACAGCTTGATCACCAATATGAGACTGCACGCCAAGGCCGTTCAATTGAACCAGGTGCTACACCTCACCGATCCCGAAGAGATCCAGCAGGAGCTGACCGCGCTCCTGAAACAGAGCTCGAAACAGGGAAAAAACGCCAAGGGCCTCAACCACGACGAGCTGGTGGGCTTGAGCCGCGCGCGTATCGTGCCGGATGCCCGCGAGCCTCATGAACTGCGCGAGCATCTGAGGGAGCGCATCAGAAAATTCCGTTCACAGCAGCGCGGCGGCCTCGGACTCCGCTCGGCAGGGCGCATGACCAATCACTTGGTCTCGGAGATCTTCCGCAGAGCCTGTGGCGAGTTCGATGGAGTACTGACCCTGACGGACTTCCGTTCCGAGTTGCTGACAGAGGCCACTCACCTCGCCCATGACCTCGGCAGCTTCGACTGGGGCATCATGGTGGGGCCCGTCCCGTCACCACCGGATGTTCCCAGGCCCGACCTGCTGGCGCAGATTCACCGGGCACTCACAGGATCACCCGAGGACCGGGTGGTGCGGGCCTGTGCCTTGCTGGGACTGTCCGGTATCGGAAAGACCAGTGCCGCTGCCGCGTATGCCCATGACGTCGCGGACTCCTACGACCACATCCTCTGGATCGATGCGGAGAGTGACGCCAGCCTGGCCGCCTCCTATCGTCTCTTGCACGACTGGCTCGCACCGGAGCATGAGCAGGCCCCGATGGACTCTGCGGTCGTACGACACCGGGTGCACGCGCTCCTAAGTGCGTTCCCAGGCCGCTGGCTCATGGTCGTCGACAATGCCTCGGACCGTCGCCGTGTTCTTCCGTGGCTGCCAACTCGTGGACGCGGACATCTGATCATTACGTCCACCAATCAGAGCAGTTGGGCCACCCATCCCCGACGGATCACCGTTACGCACCTCACCACCGACCAGGCTGTGTCACTGATACGCCTGCGTCTCTCCGAAGACGGCTTCATCTGGGACAAGGCAAGTGAACAGGCAGCCGTCGAACTAGCGCAGAATCTGGAGTACTGGCCCCTAGCCATCGAGCTGGCCTGTGGCTACCTGGCCAGCTGCGGGCTCGGCCTTGCAGAGGTGCCGCGTTATCTGGAACTCATCCGCGATCGCGCGTTGGACGATGAGCACTCCGTCCCGCCTGGGTATCCGCGCACGCTCGTCGCGGCCATCCGGGTAGCCCTGCAACGAATCGGCCACGCCGCTACAGGCGTTCGACAGCAGGACATATCGAGCGCGGCACTCGCGTCGATCAGCACCGCCTCGTATATGGCCTCACGCCAGATTCCGCTCCAGCTGCTGGTCGCCGCAGCCGTGGTGCCCAAGGAGTCCGTCATGCGCAGTGGTCTGAAGGGGCCACTGATCATGGTGGAATCGTCCCAGAATTCGCTTAGCGTCCTGGAGATCCACCGCGCCCTGCGGACCGAGTCCCTCGTGCAGCGAGGCGAGCTACTCAGCACGGGCGCTCCTTGTAGGCAGGACAGGCCAGAGCATCCTGATGAACTCGACGAGACGATCAGCGTCAACGAGATCGTGCAGCACATCGTTCGAGGAACCATGGAAGGTTCCGGCGACGTGGAGCCGATCCTGAGCCGCGCAGCGTTTCACACCCAGAACTGGCTCGCGGAGTTCATCGACGACGAGGACGAGCACCGCATGCATCAGCTGGTTTCTCACGCGCAAAGCCTCGCCGGCCATGCCCTGCGGCTCGGGATCAGGTCCGACGATCTCGCCGTCCTGTACGGCAACCTCGGCGGCGCATACTTCCGCACCGGAAGTTTGGAAGCAGCGCGGGCCTGCTTCGAATCAGAGCTCAACGTCATCAGGGCTCGCACTGCCCCAGCACCCGTCCTTGAACTCAAGACGCAGTTTCCGCTCGTTGCCGTGATGCGAGAGCAAGGAGCACCGTTGGACGATCTGCTCCCGCATCTGAAGCGCATCCACCAGCTCGCTCTGCAGCTCACCGACTCCCGTCCCGCTGATGCAGCCAACGCGGTCGCCAACGCCCTGACCACACTCCGTGCAGCAACACATCGCGAGGTTCCAGGTGAAGCGGTGATCCGTCTCATCGCCGACCTGCAAACACTTGGCGCACGGCTGCCGGACACTACGATCTCCAAGATCCTTGCTGAAATCGGGGATATCACACAGGCATTGAGCGACAGAAGCATCGATGACGCCGAAATTGAGAGGCGGTGTCGAGCAATGCTGGACGACGCGCAACTACCTATGGTGCAGCGGATCAACGTCACTGGCCTCTTGGCGGAGGCCCTCGCGTTCCAGGGTCTCTGGTCCGAGACAGCCGTCGAACTCGCAACGCTCGACCGCTACGCGACCACGTCGAAGCTGAACCCTCAGTCAATTGCAACCGCAGTGCACAACGTCGGCCTGCAGTCCGGTATAGCCCTCGTCCAGAACGAGACCGACGCCCTCCCCGTGCTGCGCAGGCTGGTGGAGATCATCACTCATGTGGACGAGAAGCATCTGGTCAGAGAGGTTGACCGGCCCTTGAAGTTGCTGGTTCTCCGTATCCTGGATGCTGTCCATCGCGACGACCGTACTGAGGCCAAGGCTCTCGTGGCAGCGCTCGAAGAGGCGGACAAGTCTGTACTCGATCCACCGCACGAAATCGGATGGCGGCTACTCACGTCCCTCGTGACCACCATGGCCGCTACGATCCTCCCGGACTGAGTCGGCGGAGGTGAAGGCGCCTTCCTTGAAGCAACGAGGAACACCAGGAGAGGGCTGGGAGCCATCTGGGAGCCGACCCGTTCCTCGAGCCCCTTCCACACCACCCGAGACCGTCCCACCCCCACACCCTGACCAGGCAAAACACCAAACTACCCGGTGTCAATCCCGCCCGAACCTCATTCGGGACGAAGAGGTCGTGGGTTCAAATCCCGCCACCCCGACAGCTAGACAGCAACCCCAGAGGGCCCTTACCGGGTAGGTAAGGGCCCTCTGGGGTTGCTGCGTGTCTAACTGCGTGACTATCGATTCCTGAGTGCTTGCTGCGTGCCTACGGCTGCTGTGGCACGCCTCCAAAGATGCCGTCCATGACCACGGCACCGGTCTGGATCACGGGCCGGATCTGCTTCCGGTAGACCTCCTCGGTGACGGCCGTACCGGAGTGCCCCACAAGCCGGGAGATCTCTTCCAGCGGGACGCCCCGGTCGGAGAGCAGGGACACGAAGCTGTGCCCGAGCTCCCGAGGCGTCCACTCGTCGGCGTCGATCCCGTCGACGTCCTTGAGCGCCTGGCGGAAGGCGCGGCGGACGTTGGCTGCGTCAAGGAGCTTGCCCACCGCCGAGGAGAAGACGAGACCGTGTTCCTCCCATCGGCGGCGAGCCGATCCCAGCCCTGATCTTCGAATTGCCGCCTTGTCAGACGCGCGTGCTTCAGGGCAACTTCGTCCGAGGCGACTTGAGCAGGCACTCGACGTCGATCCGGTGGTCCTCTCACCTCCTGCGGCGGCCCGCAGGCGCGCGCGGGCGTCCGCCGCTGTACGCCAGCGTCCCCGACGCCATGCCTCGAAGGTCAACGCTGGCGGCGAATCGTATTTCTGCTCAGGAGATTGAAAGGACAATTCGCTTGCCTCATAAAGTGTGGAGCGCGACGCGAATTACATTAATTACGAAACGCTCTCCTTAGCGACCCTTACAGCAGGGTCACTCATTTGCCGCGCATCTAGAGGAGGGTGATCGGCGTTAGCGGGATATGACGAAAGAAAGGTCCCAGGGCCTGCCTCAACGCAACGTGAGGACGGACAATCAACCTGCGGTCCGCGATCTGGTAGTGGGGAAATACACTTTCCCGCCCGGAGTGGCGTACTCGACGCTTGCGGTGCAGGGCACGGTGATCGGGGACGGCGCGCGGGTCGAACGTCAGGTTACCGAGCCGCTACTTCGCGAGTTCCTCGCGCTACTGGAGGCGATCCAGGAGGAACTCAATTCGCGGTGGAACGGCCCGGAATACTCCAACCGTCACGTGGACCGCACCCGACGGACACCTTCCTGTGAATCATGAATATGCGGATCCGATCTTTGAGCGGCGTGCATGGTATTCCGACGCATACGCCTACGGGTCGGACACTGGTTGGAACGGGGAAACTGTCGACAGTGTGCACGCCGGGGCCCTAACCCCACCCGCCACGGGCTGGGACCCGGTCGAGGAACTTGCCTATCTCATGCAGGAGGCTGTTCCGGCGGAACAGGCGGCCAGGGTGCCGCCACCTCGCGGCGAGCCCTCGGCCGGCGGCGACTTCACCGACCCGTTGGAGAACCTGGCGCAGATCACGGCTCAACTGCCGCCCACTCGGCGCTCTTCTGTCGGGCATCGGAAGATGCGAGTTCGGAAAGTCCGACTCAAATGGTTGCAAACCGGCAGCTTCGTCATCGTCGCACTGGTCGCTGTCATCGTTGCGATGGTCAGCGTCTTCGGCGGGATGGTGGCCTACAGGCCACTGCAGAACATCACGTCCGGCACAGGAGGTGGAATGGTCCCGTCGTGGCCTCTCCTCGTGTACGGCCCCTGGATGGTGGCCTCTCTCTCCATCCTCCGGACTGCTCTGCATCAGCGCCGAGCCGTGCACTCATGGTTCATCGTTCTACTCTTCTCCTCCGTCGCGATAATGCTGTGCGTAGCACAGGCGGACAAGACATTCACCGGTATCGCGGGGGCTTCCCTGCCCGCTCTCGCGTCCCTCGCATGCTTCCAGCAACTCGTTCGGCAAATCACACTGACCCTGCCACCGCGACAAGGCACGCGCCGCCACCGCCAGTAGCGGCCGAGTCCGGCCGGGGGCTGTGCCGGGCGGGGGAGCGGAGCCCAGCCGCCTTGAATCAGTGGAGAAAGACGGCCGGGGGTTTTCCGGGACGGGCGCGGACACCCGGCTGAGTCATCGTCCAGATTTGACGGCAGTTCTGACGGCAACGACGGCACGCAGATGCGCATGATGGCCAACCTGGACAATCGCCCTCAGAGGTCATCCGTCTCTTCCTTGGTACTCCAGCTGTAGATGGTGATCTTCAGGCTTGAGCGGCTTGTCTCCGCAACCTCCCCGTGGACGCGCGGGACGAGGACGCGGAGTCTCCGTCGCCTCGGTACTGGGTCAGCTCGACCGCGTACACGTCGGTCTGCCGCATCTGCCGGTTCAGGAACTCGACAATCGCCCTCAGCTCCAGCGGGATCCGGTCCGCGACGAACAGCAGCCGCATCTGCCCGGCGGCCAGCCGATCGCCGTCCAGAACTCCTCCGGGGAGCGGTCGCCGAGCAGTTCACCCTGGCCGGTACTCGGCCCACGTCCTGGGCGTCTCGGAGACCCTGACTGCGGTCAGCTCCGGAAACCGATCGGTCCAGAGGTCGAAGATCCATACGGCCAGATTCTCCGCCGAAGGCGAGATACCCCCCCACCTCGCCACGGCTCGTCAGGGCGCATCGGGCAACGTCGGCACGGAGCCGGCGGCCCCAGGCTGATGCCTCAGGGTGACGCCGATCCGACAGCGGGAAGCTCCGTCTCAAGGGACCTTGGGACCACGGCTCATGGCCGGGCATTACTCAGGGAGTCCCCCGCGACCACGCCCACGCCCTCGCCCTTCCCGCACATGCGCAGATCGCTGTTCGACGAGGCACCACTACGATCGCCGGTCATGGACTGGCTGGAGCGCACCGCAAAGCTGAGGCAGTGGAGCAGAAGCGGGAGCCGCGCTCCGCACAAGCCGCTGCTGTTCCTGTACGCCCTCGGCCGGTTCCAGCACGATGCCGATGGCGACCTGCGGTACAGCGCGGTGGAGGACGACCTCGGCCGGCTGCTGGCCGAGTACGGACCGCCCAACAGAACGACGCCCGCCTACCCGTTCCACCATCTGGTGAGCGACGGCGTGTGGGAGGTGCGCACCGACCACGGACAGGGCAGTCCCGGCAGTGGCGTGCGGGAGCTGCGGGCAGCCGGAGCCGCAGGGCGGCTGGCGCCGGAACTACGGGCGGCGCTGCGGCGCGAGCCGTCGCTGCTCGGCCGGATGGCACGGGTCCTGCTCGACCTGAACTTCCCGCCCTCACTCCACGGCGAGCTGTGCGAAGCGGTCGGCCTGGAACTGCAGCCGGTGAAGACCGAACAGCTCTCGGTCGTGCGGAGGCAGCGGGATCCGCGGCTGCGGGAGCAGGTTCTGACGGCCTACGAGTACCGGTGCGCCTTCTGCGGCTACGACGGCAGGATCGGCGCGGTGCCGGTCGGTCTGGAGGCCGCGCATGTGCGCTGGTGGGCGTTCGACGGCCCCGACGACGTCGACAACGGACTGTGCCTGTGCTCGCTACACCACAAGCTCTTCGACAAGGGCGTCCTCGGCATAGGCGACGGCCACCGCATCCTGGTCTCGACGCGCTTCGTCGGCCACAGCCCCGCCGCCCGCGAGTACGTCATAGCGCTCGCCGGTCGCCCGCTCATCGGACCTCAACCGGGTGCCCGCCCCGTCGCGGCGATCCACCGCTCCTGGCACACCGGCCAGGTCTTCCACGGCAGCCCACGCCCCGCCACAGCCGCCTGATCGCCGAGCGTCGATCGCGCGACCACTGGTAAGGAGTGCAATACCGGGAGTATGGTCTCTTGTATGGCGACGAAGAAGGTAACCGTGACGATTCCCGAGGATCTCCTGGACGAGATCCGCGCGGATGCGGCCGAGCGGGGCCTGTCGGCGTACGTCGCCGAGGCGCTGCGATTGAAGCGCGACCGGGACCGGCTCCGGGAACTGGCCGACTGGCTGCAGGAAGAACACGGCCCCGTCACTGAGGACGAGCACGCGGCAGCGCTCGACGAGCTGGAGGAACTCGACGCCGAACACGAGCGGCGCCGCACCACCGGAAAGCACAACGCCGGAGAGGCCGCGTGAAGAAGCGAGCCGGTGAGCACCGACAGCGGCCGCTCCGTGTCTTCGTACTGGACTGTGAAGCCCTGTCCCTCGCGGTACGCGGCGATCGGAAGATGATCGCCTGGCTCGACCTCGCGGCGCGGGGGGAGGCCGAGGTGGTGACGTCGCCGATGACCCTGGTCGAGGCGTACGACGGCAGAACGACCGAACAGCGCTGGGACTGGGTACTGTCCAGGCTCCAGGTCGCCGACATCGGGAAGGACGAGGCCCGCCGGGCACGCCGGCTCCTGGCCGACGCGAAGTTGCACGGCCACGAATACGCGATCGACGCAGTGCTCGCCGTCATTGCGCGACAGCAGAAGGGGCAGGTCACCGTCTTCACCTCGGACGTCGACGACCTGGAGAAGCTGGTGCCGGACACGATCGTCGTCAAAAAGGTGTGACCCGACAGCGCCCCACTTGGCCGCCGCCCGCGCGACCTGGCCCCGTGTCTCCGACTCGGCCGACAGCGCCCTGGCCGCCGTGCACCAGACGATGGACGCCTTCGTCGAGGGCTACGAACGCGCCCAACGCCGCCGTACGCCAGGAAGAGGCCGCCCGCCGGGAGTTCATCGACGACCTCCCCTACGGCCGCAGTGACCTCGGTCGCCTCGCCGAACGCGGGTCTTCGGACTTGGGCGGTGCGGCTCTCTGCCCGGGGCCTGCCCGGGGCCTGCCCGGGGGGGGTCCGCACAGGGAATGTGACACTTCGGTGCGGGAGTGTCACATTCCCGCACCTCACCTACCGGGGACCCGGCGTGCCCGCGCACCGCTCAACTTCGAAGACCCCCGAACGCTTCGGCCTGTGCCTCTCCCACGCCCACGCGGTCGCCGTCGCCGAGAGCCCGGCCGCATACGAGGAAGGCGGGCCCGGTCCCCCGGCGCCTGTTCCTGGGCGTGCGGGTCCTGACGTACCGCCTCGGACGCATCCGCGAGCTCACCGGCGCCGATCCCGCACACCGCTGCATGCTCCGGACCGCGGTCATCGGCACCCCGCTGCTGGGCCGGCCGGCCAAGGAACTCTGAGGTCGAAGGGTGTAGGAGGGCCGCGTGATGGGCTCCCCGGGGACGCCGGTCAGCGGTAGTCCGGGTTGGGGGCGTCGAGGTGGCAGCCCGCGTCCCACTTCGAGCGTTGGTTGCCGTGGGCGGGGATGCCGCCGGAGTGTTTGAGGAGGGACGCGAGGTGCATGAGGTTCCAGGTCATGAAGGCGGTGTTGCGGTTGGTGAAGTCGTTCTCCGGGCCGCCGGAGCCCGGGTCGAGGTAGGACGGGCCGGGGCCGGCGGGGCCGATCCAGCCGGCGTCGGCCTGGGGCGGGACGGTGTAGCCGAGGTGCTGGAGGCTGTAGAGGATGTTCATGGCGCAGTGCTTGACGCCGTCCTCGTTGCCGGTGATGAGGCAGCCGCCGACGCGGCCGTAATAGGCGTACTGGCCCTGTGGGTTGAGCAGGCCGGAGCAGCCGTAGAGCCTCTCGACGACCTTCTTCGTCACCGAGCTGTTGTCGCCCAGCCAGATCGGTCCGGCCAGGACCAGGATGTCGGCGGCCATCACCTTCTCCTGGAGCGCGGGCCAGGCGTCCGTGGCGAAGCCGTGCTCGGTCATGTCCGGGTAGACGCCGGTTGCGATGTCGTGGTCGACGGCACGGATCTCGTCCGTGGTCACCCCCGCCCCGTCCATGATCGCGCGGCTCTTGTCCACCAGGCCCTGGGTGTGGCTGAGCTGCGGGGACGGTTTGAGGGTGCAGTTGACGTAGAGCGCGGTGAGGTCTTCGAAGCGGTACGGGTCGTCGGAGGTGGGCGACGCTGCCATGACGGGCTCCCTTGTTGAAGGCATAGGGAGCGTCTCGCGGAGGATCCGCTTCGTCCCGGTCCGACGCGCCTTCCCCTTCTTACGGAGTGATGACATGCCGGGCGGGTCACCGGGCGGGGCGGGGTCGCGGACCTAGCGTGGGCGTATGCGTGTACTGGTCACCGGCGGTGCCGGGTTTGTGGGGTCTCATGTTGTCGACGCGCTCCGGGCGCGTGGGCATGAGGGGGTCGTGTTCGACGTGCGGGAGGATGCCGGCGCTGATGTGCGCGATGCCGGTGCCGTCGGCCGGGCGCTCGTCGGGGTCGACGCCGTCTGTCATCAGGCGGCGATGGTGGGGCTTGGCGACGGGGTCGCCGATGCGGCGGAGTACGTCTCCCGCAATTGCTTGGGGACGGCGGTCCTGCTTGCGGGCATGGCCGAGGCCGGGGTGCGGCGTCTCGTGCTGGCCGGGTCGATGGTCGTGTACGGGGAGGGGCGGTACGAGTGTCCGCGGCATGGGGTGGTGCGGCCGGGGCCGCGGGACGTCGGGGACCTGGACGCGGGGCGCTTCGAGCCGTTGTGTCCGGTGTGCGGGGCGGACCTCCGGGCCGGGCTGGTCGGCGAGGACGCGCCGGCCGATCCGCGCAACGTGTACGCCACGACCAAGCTCGCGCAGGAACATCTGGCCGCGGCCTGGGCCCGGTCGACGGGCGGGTCGGCGGTGTCGTTGCGCTACCACAACGTGTACGGGCCCCGGATGCCCCGCGACACCCCTTACGCCGGTGTGGCTTCGTTCTTCCGGTCCGCGCTGGCCCGGGGCGAGGCCCCGCGCGTCTTCGAGGACGGGCGGCAGCGGCGGGACTTCGTGCATGTGCGGGACGTGGCCGCCGCCAACGTGACCGCTCTGGAGGCGGGGATGCCGGGCGGGGTGCTGACGGCGTACAACACCGGCAGCGGTGAGCCGCACACCGTCGGGGAGATGGCGCGGGCGCTGGCCGACGCGTGTGGCGGGCCCGAGCCCGTCGTCACCGGCGAGTACCGGCTGGGCGACGTCCGGCACATCACGGCGGACTCGGACCGGCTGCGGGCGGAGCTGGGGTGGCGGGCGGAGGTCGGCTTCGAGGAGGGGGTGCGGGAGTTCGCGCTGACCGGGATGCGTAGGGCGTAGGAACGTGGGGGATGGGGGGTGGTGTCGCGCGCGTTCATGAGGCCGCCGTAGGCAGCACCACCTCGAAGCGGCAGCCGCCGGGGATGTTGCGCACGGTGGCCCGGCCCTGGTGCGCCTCGACGATCCCGCGCACGATGGCGAGGCCGAGGCCCGCGCCGGCCGGGGGCGTACGGGCGTGGGTGCCGCGCCAGCCGGTGTCGAAGACGCGCGGGAGGTCCTCCTCGGGGATGCCTCCGCAGCCGTCCGTCACCGACACCGTCACGCCCTCCGGCGAGCGCTCGGCGGCGACCGCCACCGTGCCGTCGGCAGGGGTCCGGCGGATCGCGTTGACCAGGAGGTTTCCGAGGACCCTGCTCATCTCCTTGCCGTCGACCTCCACCGGGACCGGCTCCACCCGGTCGCCGACCAGCCGTACGCCGTGCTCGCGGGCGAGCGGGTCCGCGCCGGCGAGGGCGTCGCCGATCAGGTCGTAGAGCGAGATGCGGGAAGGGGTGAGGGGGAGGGTGCCGGCGTGGATGCGGGAGAGTTCGAAGAGGTCGCCGACCATGGCGTCGAGGCGTTCGACCTCGGTGCGGATCTGCCTCAGGTAGCGGTCGGGGTCAGTGGCGACCCCGTCCTCCAGGGCCTCGGACATGGCGCGCAGACCGGCCAGCGGGGTGCGCAGGTCGTGCGAGATCCAGGCGACCAGTTCGCGCCGTGAGGTCTCCAACGCGCGTTCGCGGTCCCGGGATTCGGCGAGTCTGGCGCTGGTGGCCGCCAACTCGCGGCCGAGTTCCTCCAGTTCGGCCGGTGCCGGGCCGTCGGGTGCGGTGAAGCCGCCGTCGTCGCCGAACGAGCGGGCCGCGACCGCGAGTTCGCGGCTGCTGGCGACGACTCGGCGTCCCAGCAGCAGTGCGGTGGCCAGGGAGGCGGCCGCCGCCATCGCCACGACCGTGGTGACCACGGTCAGGTCGTGCGGCGAGAGGAACATCGCCCACGCGACGGCGAGGGTTCCCGCGAGCATGGCGACGACCCCGACGGCGGCGACCACGGCGAGCGAGGTGGTGAGCGAACGGCGCCGCAGGAGACGGAGCGCACCCGCTCCGGCGAGACCGGTGACGCCGGCTCCGGCGGCGGCGTACAGGGCGATGAGGAGGGTGTCCCGCATGATCACTCCCCCTCGGGGTCAGGAACGGGGTCGGAGTCGTGGTCAGGAACGGGGTCGGACTCGTGGTCAGGGCCCGGGTCGAAGCGGTAGCCCACACCCCACACCGTCTGGATCAGCCGGGGCCGGGCCGGGTCGTCCTCGACCTTGCCGCGCAGGCGGCGCACGTGCACCGTGACGGTGGACAGGTCGCCGAAGTCCCAGCCCCACACCTCGCGCATCAGGTCCTCGCGGGCGAACGCCCGCCCCGGGTGCCGCAGGAAGAAGGCGAGGAGGTCGAACTCGCGCAGGGTGAGGGCGAGTTCGGCGCCGTCGCGGGTGGCGCGGCGGGCCGCGAAGTCGACGGCCAGACCACCGGCGCGCAGACCACCGGCGCTCAGACCACCGGCGCGCGGACCGTCGGCGGTCAGTACGCGGATGCCGGTCGGCGGCCGGGTGCGGCGCAGGACCGACTCCACCCGCAGGACCAGTTCGCGGGGGCTGAACGGCTTGGTGACGTAGTCGTCGGCGCCGACCTCCAGGCCGAGGATGCGGTCGTCCTCGTCGCCGCGCGCGGTGAGCATGATGACCGGCACCTGCCGCTGCCCGCGCATCCGGCGGCACACCTCCAGGCCGTCCATGCCGGGCAGCATCAGGTCCAGCACCACCAGGTCGGGCCAGTGCGCGGCGGCCCGGGTCAGGGCCGTCGGGCCGTCGTCCGCCCGGTCGACGACGTATCCGGCCCGGCCCAGGTAGCCGGCGACGACCTCCGCGACCGTGGGGTCGTCGTCGACCACCAGGACCCGGGCGGACCCCGTCGACGAGGACGGGGACGGGGACGGGGACGCGTAGGGCTGCTGCATGGCTCCAGCCTCGCACCGCGCCCTCTTCCCGCGCCCCGTCCGCGGGCTCCCCGGGCCTTGACGTCCGCGTTTCGTAAGGAGCCGAAGACCGTTATGCCCCATTCGTGTTCGTAGGGTGAGACCGTGACCACGGACGTAGAGGTAACGGACCTAGATGTAGATGTCGTGCTCCCCTGTCTGAACGAGGCCGAGGCGCTCCCCTGGGTCCTGGCCCGCATCCCGGCCGGCTGGCGGGCCCTCGTCGTCGACAACGGCTCGACCGACGGCTCGGCGGAGATCGCGCGCGGGCTCGGGGCGAGCGTCGTCCACGAGCCCCGGCGGGGTTTCGGCGCCGCCTGTCATGCCGGGCTGAGCGCCGCCACCGCCGACGTCGTGTGCTTCTGCGACTGCGACGCCTCTCTCGACCCGGCGCTGCTCGTGCCGTTCGTGCGGGAGGTTCGGGAGGGCGCCGCCGACCTGGTGCTGGGCCGCAGACGGCCACGCGGCCGGGGCGCGTGGCCGGCGCACGCCCGGGCCGGCAACCTCGCACTCGCCCAGCTGCTGCGCCGCCGCACCGGCCTGCGCCTGCACGACCTCGGCCCGCTGCGGGCCGCCCGGCGTGAACCGCTGCTCGCCCTCGGCCTCACCGACCGGCGCAGCGGCTACCCGCTGGAGATGGTGGTGCGCGCCGCCGACGCGGGCTGGCGGATCACCGAGCACGACGTCCCCTACCTGCCCCGTTCCGGCGAATCCAAGGTGACGGGCACCTGGCGCGGCACCTGGCAGGCGGTACGGGACATGAGCCGCGTCCTGGGCGAGACCCCGGCGCGCGAAGGGGCGGCACGGTGACCACCCTGCTCGTCATCGCCAAGGAGCCGCTGCCGGGGCGCGTGAAGACCCGGCTCACCCCGCCGTTCAGCCCGCGGGAGGCGGCGGCGCTCGCGGAGGCGTCGCTGGCCGACACCCTGCGGGTCGTGGCGGCCACGCCCGCCGACCGCCGCGTTCTCGTGCTGGACGGCGTCCCCGGCCCGTGGCTGCCGCCCGGCTTCGACGTCGTACCGCAGTGCGCGGGCGGTCTCGACGAACGGCTCGCGGACGCCTTCGCCCGGTGCGACGGGCCCGCCCTCCTCATCGGCATGGACACGCCGCAGGTGACACCGGAGCTGCTCGCCGGGGACTTCGCCGGCTGCGACGCGTACTTCGGGCCGGCCGAGGACGGCGGGTTCTGGGCCCTCGGGCTGGCCGAGCCCGATCCCGCGCTGCTGCGGGGGGTGCCCATGTCGACGCCGGTCACCGGAGCGCTGCAGCGCGCGCGGCTGGTCCGCGCGGGGCTGCGGGTACGCGACCTGCCGTGCCTGCGCGACGTCGACACCGCCGCCGACGCACGGGCCGTCGCCGCGCTGGCCCCGCACAGCCGGTTCGCCGACCGGCTGGCCCGGTGTACGGCGACGGCAGCGGCGGAAGCTGCTGCTGCGACGACGGCGACGGCCCGTGCGTCGGCGAGCCGATGAGCACCGCCTACGAGCTCACCACCGGGACCGCATCCGTCTACGACCTCACCACCGGGACCACTTCTGCCGGGACCGCTTCCGCCGAGGGCGTCGCCGTCGACTGGGCGGCCGCCGATCCGTACGCCGCCGCTCTGCGCGCCGGCCGGGGCCCGCTGTTCCTGCGCCGCTCCGACGGCTGGCTGCTGCCGCTGGACGTGGAGCGCTGGTGCGCCCGCGCCGATGCGGCCGACCTGGCGGTCCTGGACGGTTGCGAGGGAGCCGTGCTCGACGTGGGCTGCGGGCCCGGCAGGCTGGTGGCCGAACTCGCCGCCCGGGGCCGGCCCGTCCTGGGCGTCGACGTCAGCCGGGCGGCGGTCAACCGCACCCGGGAGTCGGGCGGGCAGGCACTGCTGCGGTCCGTGTTCGATCCGCTGCCCGGCGAAGGGCGCTGGGCGACGGTCCTGCTCATGGACGGCAACGTCGGCATCGGCGGCGATCCGCGCGCCCTGCTGGACCGGGTGGGCGCGCTGCTCGCGCCGGGCGGCCTGCTGATCGCGGAGACCGCGCCGGTGGACGTCGACGAGCGTGCCGAGGTGCAGGTCGTCGACGTCGTCCACAGCTGTGGATCCGGGGGCGTCTTCCCCTGGGCGCGGCTCGGCACCCCGGCCCTGCTGCGGTACGCGGGCACGGCGAGGTGGAGCGCCGTACGTCAGTGGACAGCGGGCGACCGCCGCTTCCTCGCCCTGCGCAGTCGCAGCGTCAGCAGCGCGAGCAGCAGTGCCGAGCCCGCGAAGAGTACGGCGGTGATGAGCAGCCAGCGGGCGAGGAAGCCGTCCGGCGAGAGTCCGGTGGCGGACCGGTAACGCCGGTCCACCATCCCGCTGATCAGCGGGAACCACACGAGCAGCAGCAGGCCCGAGAGGGCGGCCGGTACGCGCGCGTACATCGCCCACTCCCGGTGACCGGCCGCTCCGAGCCCTCGTACGACCGCCCGGTCGGCCGTCGCGTACAGGGGCAGCAGGACGAGGTCGTGCAGCAGCGCGGCGCCCACCAGCCACAGCGCGACGCCGAACCAGTCGTCGGCGAGGAGGCGCACGCCGGCGTAGGCGGCGAGGGCGAACGAGGCGGCGAGGAGGAGGAGTTGGAAGGGGCTGCCGACAGGGATCCGCAGTCGTGGTCGCGGACGTGGTCGCGGTCGCGGTCGCATCACAGGGCTCCGAACGTCATCCGGGCCACCCACTTGGTGTTCAGCACACCGGGCGCGGCGGGAACGATCACGCGCGCCGGGTAGCCGTGATCCGGGGACAGGGCCTCGCCGTTGACGTACAGGGCGAGCAGGGAACGTGGGTCGGCGACCTGGTTGGCGCGCAGGGCGGCGTGGCGGAACGCGCCGTGAAGCTGGAGGGACTCGACGAACACGTCCGGCGGGTCGTCCTCGTGGCCGACGAGCGCGGCGAGGTCCCGCAGGCGTACGCCCCGCCACCACTGGTCGGACGTCGACCAGCCCTCGACGCAGGCGATGGGCAACGCCGAACTGTGCAGGGGCAGTTGCCCCAGCTCGGCGCGGCTGAGGCGGACCGTGCCCGTGCGTCCCGTGACGACGAGTCGCCAGGCGTCCTCGCTCGTCCGAGCCGGGTCGATCCTGGCGTAGGCCGCCGTCTTGTTGATCTGGAAGCCGTTCGGGCCGGTGCCGGGGTCGGCTCCGCCGTGCGGTGCGAGGAGGGCGGTGCGCCGCAGGCTGTCGAAGCCCTGCCCGACCGTCGTGGCGAAGAGCAGCAGCGAGCCGCCCCCGACGAACCACAGGGCGCCGCGCCGGGAGACGGTCGGGGCGTCCGGGGACGGAGAGATCAGGTCGTCCGGGTCCGGGGAGACCAGGTCGTCCGGGTCGTTCGTCTGCTCGTCGCGCGGTCGGCGCACGTTCCGTACCGCCGCCGGGGTCTTCAGGACGGCGTGGGCGACGAACGCGGCGAAGAACACCCAGGCGCCGTAGAAGTGCAGGGGGTAGAAGGAGCCGGGGAAGACGTAGTCGAGCTGGATGTTGAGGACGCCGGTCACGAACTCGAACAACCCGCCGCCGACCAGCAGGAGCAGCGAGATCCGCTCCAGGGCGTGGGCGAGCGAGCGGGCCGGCGGCAGGGCGAACAGCTTCGGCACCACCGACCACAGCTTGGCCAGCAGTACGGGGATCAGGGTGACGCCGAGGGTGACGTGGACGCCCTGGGTGAGCCGGTACAGCCAGTGCGGGTTCGTCGGCCAGGCGAAGAGGTAGAAGCCGAGGACGCCCTTGTCGGGGGTCTGGTCGTTCACCGGCGACAGGTCGGGGTTGTAGGCGGCGTACGACACCAGGCCCGTCACGAACAGCGCGGTGATGCCGACGAGCAGGACGAGGCCGAGCACGGCGGTGAAGCGTGGGCCGCGCAGGGGGCTGCGCCAGAAACCGGGCGAGGTGGGGAGCGCGGGGGCGGGCATGTCCCGACGGTAGGCCGGGGCACCCCCGGGAAAGGGTGCGCGACCCATGACGAAACGCTGACGTCCGGCCCGGACGGCGGTCCGCGGCCCCTCGCCCGGCCTAGCGTGCCGCTGTGACCCGCACCCCGCTTTCCACCGAGCCGCGCGCCCCGCACGCCGACGGCATCACCCGCGACCCCCACCCCAACTCCCGCCCCGCCCTCCGCCGCGACCTGTGCGCGGCCGGAGCCGCCGCCGTGCTCGTGACGGCGGCCGTGCTGGTCGGCCGGCACATCGAGCACGCCCACCACACCCTGCGCGTCGACTGGCCCCCGCTGCTCGGCAGCTGGGGCCCCCACGTGGGCCCGGGTACGCCGGCCGCCGTCCTGCTGGCCGCCGCGACCGTGGCGTACGGCCCCGCCCTGGCCGCCCGCCTGTCCTGGCGCGCCCTGCTCGCGACGGCGTGGGGCGCGTCCACCGCCTGGATCCTCTCCCTCGCCCTGATCGACGGCTGGCAGCAGGGCGTCGCCGGACGGCTCACCACCCACCACGAATACCTCCAGGTCATCGCCCGCTTCGCCGACATCCCCGGCGCCCTGCGGGACTTCACCCACCACATCCTTCTCGACTCCCCCGGCAACTGGCCCGCCCATGTCGCCGGTCACCCGCCGGCGGCCACCCTCACCTTCGTCCTGCTCGACCGGGTCGGGCTGCGGGGCGGCGGCTGGGCCGGAGTCTGGTGCGTGACCGTCGGGGCGACGGCGTGCGTGGCCGTGCTGGTCGCGGTGCGGGCACTGGCCGGGGAGCGGCTCGCGCGGCGGGCGGCGCCGTTCCTCGTGCTCGCCCCGGCGGCGGTGTGGATGGGGGTGTCGGCCGACGCGTACTTCGCGGCGGTCGCCGCGTGGGCGGTGGCGCTGCTGGCGCTCGCGGTCACCGGGCGGTGGGCGGGGTGGGCCGCCGTCTCGGGCCTCCTGTTCGGACTCACCTGTTACCTCTCCTACGGCCTCACGCTCTTCGCCCTCATCGGCGCGGCGGTGCTGTGGCTGGGCCGGCGCCACGTCCGGGAGCGGCCGGTTCTGCTCGTGCTCCTCCTCGCCGGGCTGGCCGTCGTGCCGACGGCGTTCACGCTCGCCGGGTTCGACTGGTGGGAGGCGTACCGGCTGCTCGTCACGCGCTACTACCAGGGTGCGGGCGGGGTGCGCCCGTACGGCTACTGGGTGTGGGCCAACCTCGCGTGCACGGTGCTGATCACGGGCCTGGCGACGGCGGCGGGGCTGCGGGGCGGCGCCGTGGCACTGATCCGCGCACGGGACGGCGTCCGCCTCGCCCTTCTCGTGGCCGCCGCCCTCCTCGCCCTCCTGGCCGCCGACCTGTCCGGGATGAGCAAGGCCGAGACGGAACGCATCTGGCTGCCCTTCGCGATGTGGCTGCTCCCGTCCTGCGCGTTCCTCACCCGCCCCCGCGCCTGGCTCGCCGCACAGGCGGTGCTCGCGCTGCTCCTCAACCATCTGCTGCGCACCGGGTGGTGACGGTGGGCAGGGGGCAGGGGGCTGAACTCCCTGTCAGTCAGTCGCTCATGGGTGAGCCCGTTTCTCGTGACAGGTCGTCGAGGAGGGTGTCCGTCACCGTTTCCTCCATGACGGCTCTTCCGTGTGCCGCCATGGCCGTGGTGAGGGTGGGGTCCCATGGGGCCTCGGTGAGGCGGCCCGGGGAGGGGCCCTGGGGGGTGTCGGTGAGGGCGGTGTCGGTGACGGCGGTGAGGTAGTCGTGGGTGGTCATGCGCCAGGGGACGGCGGGGGTTTTGTGCATGACGTGGGCTGCGATGCGTATGCCCTCGCCGTCGAAGTCGCCGTGGTAGTGGAGTGTCGCGCCCGCTGCGGCCAGGAGGTGGAGGAGGCGGACGGCGGCGCTGTTGGGCCAGCCCGAGGTGCAGACGAGGGGTGGGCAGTGGGGGCCGAAGCGGCGCAGGGCCAGGGCGAGGACGCTCGGGTTCTCCGTGATGTGGACGGCTCGGACGGGGAAGCCGAACTCGCCCGGTGATCTCACCTGGGCCAGGGTGAGGGACACGGCGTGGCCGGCGTCGGAGCAGATGCGGCCCAGGCGGCTCAGCGTGCCCTCGCCCGACGGGCGGAGTCCGGCGGCCAGGACCGTCGTGGACAGGTCGTCGTCGGCGACACCGGCCCGGGACCACAGCTCGCGCCGCGCGTGGGAACGGTCGGGCACGGGTGTGCCGTAGAGCGTGGACAGGGCCCGCAGGACGAGGGAGGACAGGCGGGTGCCGTCGTCGAGGGCGTGCGGGTCGCCGTGCCGTACGCGGGCGGCGAACACCGGCAGCGGCTCGCCCTCGGCGGGCAGCGCGGCGAGCACGGCGAGGGCGGCGGAGAGGAGGTCGCGGGTGCGGGTGACGGAGCCGTCCACCAGGCCCTGGGTTCGGCAGTACGTGGTCCAGTCCGTCAGCGCGGGCTCCGCCCGGACCGTGTCGTGGGACGCCAGCCAGGACCACAGCGCCGACCGTTCGGCGTCGCGTCGACGGCGTTCGGCGTCGCGGTCGCCGAGTGGGCCGATGACCTGGGTGACCAGGTCGCGTACGGTGCCGCCGCCGGCCTCGGCCACGGCGTCCTCCAGCCTGGTCAGGCGGACGGTCGGGCGCTGGTCCGGCAGGCGGTCCATGCCCAGGAGGTCGGCCAGGGCTTCCCGTTCGTCGTCGTCCAGCGGGCCCAGGCGCACCCCGCTGACGGGGCGGCCTGACGAGAGACGGTCGTGCACCGCCTGCCAGAGCGGGCGCAGGCGGGGCCCGGTGAGGTGTGGGGGGAGCAGAGGGGGGAGGCGAGGGGGGATCGGTGCGGCGCTCATGTCCTGGATATTCCGAATGTCCTAGCCATCTCCGCCGTCTCCCTCAGCTCCGCCGCCTCCCTCATCTGATCCGGCTCCCTCGTCCCCTCCGTTCATCCGTCTCCCTCGTCCCCTCCGCCTCCCTCGTCCGCCCGCATCCGCTCCCCCGTCCAGACGAAGCGGGCGCTGGTGACCGCGTCGTCGCCGTCTGTTCCTGTGATGAGTTGGTGGACGGCGATGCCGGAGAGTTCGCGGTAGTGGCACCACTCGTGGTCCGAAGTGAGCATCAGGTCGAGGTCGAGGGCGGCGAGCAGGGCGAAGATCTGGCCGCGGTTGGTGGCGTCGACGCCGACGAAGACCTCGTCGAGGAGGATCGGGCGAGGTGCTTCGGGTACGGCCTCGTAGTGCGCGGCGACCGCGGCGAAGAGCGGCAGGTGCAGGGCGATGGCCTTCTCGCCGCCGGAGAGCGCGCCGTGCAGTTTCTTGGTGAGGACCTGCCAGCCGGCGCCGTTCGCGCGGTCGAGCCGGACCACGAACTGGTGCCAGGCCGTGTAGTCGAGCACTTCGGCGAGCTGTTCCTCCCAGGTGGCCGCCGTGTTCCTGGCCTTGGCCTCCTCGATGCGGGCCCGGAAGAAGGCGTGCAGGGCCTCGCGGTCGGCGTCGGTGACGTTCCTGGGTTCCTTGAGGAGGAGGGTGCGGGCGGTCTGGGTGCCGGCCGGGAGGTCGGGGTGGATGCGCCACACCAGTTGGACGGAGACCTTCGACGCCGTGCGGACGCGCTCCAGGTGGCCGTTCATCCGGTCGACGAGTTCGTTGGCCTGGCGGATGCGGGCGGCCAGGTGGCGGCGGGTGTCGCCGGTGAGGGTCTGGTCGAAGAGGCGGCGCTCGGCGACGGTGATGTCCTCGCGGCTGCCGTCCCGTTCGGCGGTGAGGGTGTGGAGCAGGCCCGTCGCGCCGATCCGGGCGCCGTCCATGGTGGCGGTGAAGATCTGTACGTCCTCGTCGGCCTCCAGGTCGAGGTCGGCGCGGCGGCCGAGGACCTGACGGGCCTGGTGGACGGCCTCGGACAGGCGCTGGACGGCGTCCCCGAGATTGCGCGGTTCGTGGGCGAGGGCGGGCCACTCGGCCGCGATCTCGCGTGCCGCTTCCAGCGTGGCGCGGGTGCCGTCCGACGCGGTCAGACCCAGCGCGGTCCGCTCCGGTGGGACCGCCGCGTCCTGGGGCAGGCCGAGCAGGCAGAGGTGCCGGAAGCGCAGGGCCGAGGTGTCCCTCGTCCCGGTCGCCTCGTCGCGGCGCAGGGCGTCCTGGGCCATGGTCGCTTCCAGCGAGCCGATACGGCGTTGCAGGCGGCTGAGTTCGCCGTCGCTCGCGCTGATCTGCTCCCGGCTGCGGCGGACGTCCTGCCTCAACTCGCTTATGCGGGACGCCGTTTGGCGGAAGTCCTCGCCGACGGTGCTGTCCGCGGCCTGGAGGGTGGCGGCGAGTGCCCGTGCCTCGGCCTCGGCCCGGTCGGCTTCGGCCTGGCTCTCCCGGGCGGCCTCCGAGGAGCGTTCGGCCTGGTTTCTCGCGGCGGCGGAGCGGCCGAGGGCGGTGGACCAGTGCAGGTGGGCGTCCGCCCAGGCGTCGGCCGTGTCGGCGAACACGTCGACGGCGGCGGACAGTTCGTTGAGACGGCCGCGCTCGGTGGGCAGGGCGTGTTCGGAGGACAGTCTGCCCAGCGTGCGCAGGCAGCGGCTGACGTCGGCCTCGCGTCCGTCGAGCATCTTGACCGTCATGCGGACGGCGTCGTCGCGGACGCCGACCGCCTCCTCCGCGCGGTCCCACTGGCGGCGTCGTTCGTCGAGTTCCCGGTGGCGGGGGCGGGACGCGAGGTCGGCGTCGAGGCGGGAGCGGCTCTCGCGCAGCGCGCCCAGCCGTGCGTCGAGCGACGCGATGTGGGTGTTCAGTGCGGTGAGCCGGTCGGTGAGTTCCGCGATGCGGCGCTGTCTGGCCTGGTCACGGGCGTGGGAGCCGATGTGGGCGGGCGCCGCCTTGCTCCAGGTGCCGATGGCCGCGGCCAGCCGCCAGCTGCCGTCCGCGGCGACGGCGGCGGTGTGCCAGTGCGGGAGGTGTTCCCCGTAGGCGATGCCGGCGAGGAGCCGGTCCACGCGGTCGGCGGACACCGGGATGTCCGTCTCGGGGCGCAGGACCTCCAGCAGGGACGGCCCCGGCGCGGGGGTCGCCCAGCCGGGCGCCGCGAAGGTGTCGTGGCCGGCCAGCTCGATCGTGTCCTCGGGGCTCAGCCACGCGTCGAGCAGTCCCGACGCCTCCAACGCCGCCTCGACACCGGCCTGGACCTCCTCGGGAACGCCGTCACGGAAGGCCACGAGCCGCCACAGGGGCGCGCCCTCCATCGTCGAACGGTCCGTCGTACGGGTCGGCGGGGCGGCCGGCGGAAGGTCGGCTTCCGCCGTGAGCGCCTCGATGGCCCGGACGAACCTCTCCCGCTGGTCGTGGGAAGTCTTCCGGGCCGACTCGACCCGCGTCTCGGACTGGGTGATCCGCTGGTCCAGAGCGCGTACGGCGCGCTCCACGACGGCGAGAACGTCCGCCTCGACGGCGGCCCGGGCGACCAGCTCCTCGACGTCGCCGATGCGCAGCTCCACGCACCCGGTCGCCCAGTCCCGGAGCAGATCCGCCTGGGCCCGCAGGGCCTGCGCGCACTCCCGGGCCGCCTCGTCGCGCCGCGTCATGGCCTCGGCGAGGCCGTCCCGGGCGCCGTCGAGGGCCGTTTCGGCGGCGGTGCGGTCGCCCACGGCCCGCTCATGGCGTTCGACGGCTTCCCGGACGGCCGCCATCTGGTCGCGGCGGCCCTTGACCGCGCCGCGCAGCAGGTGGCGGACCTGCCGGACCCGGGTCGCCTCCCGCGCGGGATCGTCGGCGGCGGGCGCGTCGGCGAGGGCGGCGCGCATCTCCGCGTGCACCGACTCCATCCCCACGGTGCGGGCGGTCCGTTCGGCGTCCTCGGCGGTGTCCCGGGCGTGGTGGGCGCATTCCTCGGCCTGCCGGCCGGCGGCGTCGGCCTGCTCGTCGTCCGCGCGGAGCCGGCGCTGCCGGTCGTCGGCGGTGGCGCGCAGCCGGCCGGCGCTCCGCGCGGTGTCCTGGGCGCGGCGGCGGAGTTGGTCCAGCTCCTTGCCCTGCTGGTAGAGGTCGCTGTCCAGCAACCCCTGGACGGCGGCCTCGAGTTCCTCGACGCGCTCGCCCAGCTCCGCCTTGCGCCGCCCGGTGACCTCCTGGTCGTGCACGGCCTGCCGGTGCTGCTCCGCGCTCTCCCGGGCGATCCGGGTGCGGTTGTCCATGTCCGTCGTCGCGGAGATCAGTTGTGCGGCGGCGGCGCGCAGCACCCGCTGGGCGTAGCCCCGTTGCCGGCCGGCGATGGCAACGGCGGCGGTGACCTCCTCGTCCAGCCGCTTCAGGTCCTCGCGCTGCCGGTCGAGCCGCTCGAAGCCCTCGGCGAGTTCGCCGATCTCCGTCTCGCCGAGCGGCGGGAGGGCCTTGGACAGCAGGGTGGACAGGAGGGACGGGTCGAGCCGCTCGGAGAGTTTCGGCTGCCGGAGCTGGAGCAGAGCGGTGATCAGCGCCTCGAAGCGCTGCTCGCCGAGGCCGGCGAACAGGGTGCGGCGGATCGTGGCCCGGTAGTCGGCCGCCGTGGCGTGGATCTCGCCGTCGCCCTCCAGGGCGTCCGCGAGCGCGGGCCGGGTGAGGGGCTGCCCCGCCTCGTTGACGAGGGACACGCCGTCGGGGCGGGCGAGACGGCGAGTGGTGGTGAAGTAGTCGGTCTGGACGCCGCTGGTGTGGATGCTGGCCTGGAGCCGGGCGCCGCAGGAGAACCAGCGGCCGTCGGCCCGGCCGAACTCCAGCCACACGTATCCCACGCGGGTCTTGCCGGTCGCGCCTTCGCCCATGAGGTTCCAGTGCATGGTGCGTTCGGAACCGCCGAAGGTGGACAGCCGGTGGGGTCTGAGGTTCGCGTCGAAGAGGAACGGCAGCAGCAGTTCCAGCGCCTTCGACTTGCCCGTGCCGTTCGGTCCGCGCAGCAGCAGACGTCCCTCGTGGAAGGTGAACGTCTCGTCGTAGTAGCGCCAGACGTTGAGGATTCCGGCGCGGACGGGCTGCCACCGGGCCCGGGTGGGACGGGTGGTGTCCGTGGGGCGGGTGATGTCTGTGGGGCGGGTGTCTCTGGGGCGGGTGATGTCCGTGGGATCCGTGGGCTCCGTGGGAGGAGCGGCGTCCGGCCGGTCCGTGCCGCGTACCGGCAGTTCGGTCACGTTCACAGCGGGTCTCCTTCCTCGGTCGTGGTCGTGGGCGTGGTCGTGGTCGTGTGCGCCACGCGGTAGCGGTGTGCGGCCGGGCGGGCCACGACGCGGTCGCCGGTGGTGCGGGCCAGGCCGAAGTCGCGCAGTACGGCCACGGCGTCGTCGGCCAGCCGGTGCGCGCCCTCGGTCGCCTGGTACGCCTTCGCCCAGCGGGGGAACCGCCGCAGCAGTTCGGACGCCGCCTCGGCGAGCTGTTCGGGGGTCGCGCCGCCGGGGGTGTCGGCGACGCGTTCGAGGAGGAGCAGCGCGGCGACCCGGGCGGTCGAGGAGTCGTCCGGGAACCTGGAGTCGGTGGCCACGGCGTCGGGGTCGACGAGGAGATAGCCCTCGGCGCGTTCCTCCAGGACGAGTCCGGCCTGCTCCGCGGCGCGACGCAGGATCTGACGCCCGGTGGGGGACGCGAGGTAGGCGAGCTCGTCGTCGGTCAGGTCCTCCCGGTAGAGGACCGGGTCGTCGAAGAGGCGGCGCAGGACGGAATGGCGCAGCCACAGGTTGCGCCGCGTGTCGGAGACGACGAACGCCTCGTCCCCCGTCGGCTGTGTCGGCTGTGTCGGCTGCGCGGGCCGCATCGGCTGTGCCGACTGTGTCGGCTGTGTCGGCTGCGCGGCGGGCGGCGTGCCGTAGCGGCGCTCGCGCATCAGCTCCGCGAGCAGTTCCTCGAAGCGGGCCGGCACCTCCTGCGCGGGCAGCGCCAGCCGTGACGGTCCCACGGGGGCCGCGGGCAGCCGCATCAGGAGCGTGACGTCCACCCGGTAGAGGACCTTCGCCTCCGCCGTGTCCACGAACGACTCCGTCAGCCCGTCGACGACCGCCAGGACGCCGTACGACTCCAGCAGCTTCAGTACGTCGACGAAGGCCATCCGCTCGCGGCGGCTGGTGGTGTCGAACGGGGAGAGCGCAGGGTCTGCGGCCATGGCCTGTACGACACGGTCGGCGAGCAGGCCGATGGTCGTCATCGGTACGGAGGTCAGCTCCGCCGCGGTGACGCACAGCAGCACGTACCGGCGGCGGTCGAAGGGCGCCCGGCCCGCGCGGGGACGGAGGGCCGGGCGGGAGGCGTCGGCGGCCGGGCGGACCTTGAGCAGCCGGGCGTATCCGCGCCGCGGCTCCACCACCAGACTCCATCCGCAGGTGTAGTCGAACCACTTGGCCAACGGCTCCTTGCGGCGCCGCACCACCTCGAAGGCCACGGGGTCGGCGCGCTCGGTGATCAGCGGCTGGGCGAGCAGCAGCCGGATGCCCCGCGCGACCTCTTCCCGTTCGACCACCACCAGTTGGTTGGCGAGCGTGCTCATCCGGCGGCCTCCTCTTGTACGGGTACGGCCGACGGGTGGACGGCGGTTGACGGGTGGGCGGCGGTTGACGGATGGACGGCGGTTGACGGGTGGGCGGCGGTTGACGGGTGGGCGGCGGTCGTCTCCACGCCCACGTTCAGGCCCATTCCCACGCCCACGCCCGCACCCGCACCCACGTTACGGATCTGAACGACGTAATCCGGCCCGCTCATCACCCCGTTCGAGGTGCGCAGCCGGGCGACACGGTCGTCAGCGTCAGCCTCGGCCATGGAGTCCAGGACGATCTCCACCCCGCCGTCCGCACTCACCGCTCGCCGTACTCCCGTGCTGTCCGGGCGGGACGACAGGGCCCTGCCGAGCAGATCGAACAGGCGCTCGAACGCCGCCGGGTCGAGTTCGCCGAAGGCGGAGAGCCGTACGGGGCCGTCCGTGGCCAGTACCTGCCAGGCCGCCTGGAGTTCGGCGCGTTCGCGGCGCGCGCGCTCGGCTCGCGCGGCGCGCGTCGCGGAGACGTCCCGCACCTTGCCGGTCCGGGTGAAGCGCTCCGTGCGGCCGCTGGTGCGCAGCAGCGCGGACACCTCCACCGGGGGTGCGGCGGCCCAGGTCCGGGAGACCGGGACCAGTTCGGGATCGGGATGCGCGAGGTGGGCGTGGCGCGCGGAGCCCAGTCCGAAGGCCAGCGTCCACAGCCGGTGCAGGTCGTCCTCCGTGGGCGCGGCGGCGAACCAGCGGGCGAGTTCGCGGAAGTCCTGGACGGCGCTGGACGAACGGCGACGGGACTCCGTGATCCGGTCGAGCACCTGGAGCAGCGAGACGATCGCCCGCCGGGCCACGTCATGCAACTGCTCGACCCGGGGCGGCGACCCGTCGGCCGGCAGGAACCAGGCCCGCAGCCCCGCCCAGCGCGCCCTGCGCCGCTCCAGCCACGCGGCCGACGGGTCCTCCCCGGCCGACGGCGGCAGCTCCGCGCCCCGCAGCGCGCGCTCGTGCAGCAGCCCGGTGCCGCGCTCCTCCACCCGGGCCACCGCCACGGCGACCCCGGCCCCGCGCCGGTCGAGGTTGACGAGGAACTCGCGCAGGTACGCCACCGTCGACGCCTTCACCTCGCGGAAGACCCCGGCATCGGCGCTTTCGGCCCGCAGCAGCCGCTGCAGTTCGCCGTTGAACGCCTTGGTGTTGTCCAGCAGCGCTTCGAGGTGCCCCTCCAGTTCCTGGAGGGTGCTGAAGATGCGGCGGTCCGCCGACGAGGGCTGCTCCAGCAGGACGTACAGCTCGTCGAGCCGGTCGGTGATCGCCTCCAGTACGGCGGTCTGCAGCGCCCCTGTCGACGCGAGCACGGCCAGCGCGTGTTCCACCCCCGCGATGGCGGCCTCGCCCTGACGGGTCAGGGAGTACTGGAGGTTGCGCCGCTCGTACTCCTCGGCCGTGCGGTAGTTCTCCGCGTGGTTCTGGACGACGTCCAACAGGCCCCACTGCTGGAGTCTCCTGAGCGCTTCGTGCAGTTCCTCGTCCGTGATCGCGTCCAGCCAGCCGACCGTGCGCAGCCGGGCCCGGACCTCGTCGAGCCCGAGTGCCGTCTCCAGCCGCTCGTTGGCCGCGCCGAACGCCCGCAGCACCGCCCCGTAGAGATCGGCACGATCCCCCGTGGTGAACCGGAACATCTCCGGCGGAACCCTGCGCACCCGCCTCCCCCTTCCCCGACGGCGAGCCCTGCCCAGCTCTCACCACCGTAAAGGCCACCACTGACAACCTGGGCGGAATGCGGAGAACCGCCGCAGCCTCAGCGGCCGCAGCAGTCGGCGGGCCGAGTCGCCCGTCCCGGAGAGGCCGTCGCTCACGGTAGATCACGGGAGCGGGGGCGGGAACAGGGGGTCAGCAGGTCAGGGGGACGCGGCGGCGAAGGCCCATGGGCGTCGAGTACGCAGCGAGTGCCTGAAGGGGGACGCCGTTCGAGGCGCCGCACGGGCGTCGCACGCGCCGCACCGTTCGGCTCCGGTCCCTCCCCTCGTGCGGACCGGCGCCGAACGGTGCGGGCGGCGTCGAGCGCGCCCGGTTGCTGCGCGGCTGCCTTCCGGATCCTGCCAGTTGAGGCCCTTGCAGAGGAGGATCCGTCGTCCGGTCAACCCCTTCTCCGCAGGTCAGCCATATAAAGTGGGTTTTCCGGTCCGGAATACAGGTGTCGGGGGAAGTTAGGGGTGGAGGCCTTGAGTTCCGACTCGGGGGCACGCACAGCCTTCGCGGAACGACTCGCGCTGCTGTACAAGGAGGCCGGCAACCCTCCGCTCAAGCGCGTGTCCGAGGCGGTCGTCCGGCTCCAGCGGGTCGACGAACGGGGGCGGCCCGTACGGGTGTCCGCCCAGCGGATCAGCGACTGGCGACGGGCCCGGAACGTGCCCGCCCAGTTCGCCGCCCTCGCCGCCGTGCTGCACGTCCTGATACCCGAGGCGCGCCGTGCGCGGCCCGCACCGGTGTCCGCCGGTCTGTACGACCTCGCCCAGTGGCAGCGGTTGTGGGAGCGGGCGGTGGCCGATCCGGTCGTCGGCGACGTCCCGGCCGCCGCCGTGGAGGAAGAGGAACGGCCCGCGGCCGAGGGGGCCGGCGTCCCCGAGGGCGTGTGCCCGTACCGGGGGCTCGCCTCGTACCGAGAGCAGGACGCCCGGTGGTTCTTCGGCCGGGAACGGAGCACGGACGCCCTCGTCGCCCAGCTCCGCGCGGCGGAACGGACGGGGGGCCTGGTCATGCTGGTCGGCGCCTCCGGAGCGGGCAAGTCCTCCCTGCTCAGCGCCGGTCTCGTGCCCGCTCTGCAGAACGGTGCGGCGAGCAGCGCCCCGAGTGGTGCGTCCGGCGGGCAGAACAGCAGGCAGAACAGTGGAGCGACGGCGGTCCTACAGCTCGTACCCGGCGCGGATCCCCTCGCCGAGCTGACCCACCGCATCCCCGAACTCGCCCCCGTCACCGCCGTCGCCGCCGAGGAGCCCGGCACCCCGCGCTTCGCACACGCCGTACGGGAGGCCTTCGCCGCCTGGGCCGAACGCGAGTCGCCCTCGCCCCCCGCACTTTCCACCCCCACCCGCACCCCCACCCGCCCCGTCATCATCGTCGACCAGTTCGAAGAGGCCTTCACCCTCTGCCCCGACGACGCCGCCCGGCGCCTCTTCATCCAGCTCCTGCACGCCGCCTGCACCCCCGCAGACAACGCAGACAACGCAGACAACAACGAAACGGATGACACGGACGAAGCGACCGCCCCACCCCCCGTCCTCGTAGTCCTGGGCATCCGCGCCGACTTCTACGAGCAGTGCCTCAGTCACCCCGAGCTGTCCGACGCGCTCCAGCACCGGCACATGGTGCTCGGGCCGCTGACCACCCCGGAGTTGCGGGAGGCGGTGACCGGGCCGGCCCGGGCCGTGGGGCTGGAGCTCGAACCCGGGCTGGCGGAGCTGATCATCCGCGAGGTGACCGTCGACGGTCCGCGCGGGGCGCACGCCGGTGTGCTCCCCCTGCTGTCGCACGCCCTGCTCGCCACCTGGCAGCGCCGGAAGGCGGGCCGGCTGACGCTGGCCGGCTACCGCGCGGCGGGCGGCATCCAGGGCGCGGTGGCGGCGACCGCCGAACGGGCCTGGTCGAGGCTCGACCCGGCGGCCCGCAGCGCCGCGCGGCTGCTCCTGCTGCGGCTGGTCCGGCTCGGCGAGGACACCCAGGCCACCCGGCGGCGGGGCACGCGCCGTCAGTTGGCGGCGGAGTCGACCGATCCCGGCAAGACGGAGGAGTCGCTCGAAGCCCTGGTGAACGCCCGTCTGGTGACGCTGGACGCGGAGACCGTGGAGATCACCCACGAGGCGCTGCTGCACGCCTGGCCCCGGCTGCGCGACTGGATCGACGAGGACCGCGGCGACCATCTGCTGCGGCAGCGGCTGGAGGAGGACGGCCGGGCCTGGGAGGGCTCGAACCGCGACTCGGCGCTGCTGTACCGGGGTTCCCGGCTGGAGCAGGCCCGCAGTTGGGCGAAGTCGGCCGGCAACACCTTCCTGACCCGTAGCGCGGTGGAGTTCCTGGCCGCCTCGGTCCGGCTGCGCCGGCGCATGGTGTGGATCTTCCGGGGCGCGGTGTCGGCGCTGGTGGTGCTGTCGATCGTCGCGGTCGGCGCGGCCGTGGTCGCGTGGCAGCAGCGCAACGACGCCGTGTTCGAGCAGGTGGTGGCGGAGGCCGACCGCGTCCAGTACACGGATCCGTCGCTGTCCGCCCAGCTCGACCTGGTGGCGCACGACCTGCGGCCGGACGACGAGGGCACGAGCAACCGCCTGATCTCCATCGTGAACGCGCCGCTGGCCACGCCCCTCCTCGGCCACACCGGCGCCGTCTACCTCACCTCGTTCAGCCCGGACGGCAAGCTCCTGGCCACCGCCAGCTACGACCGCACCGTCCGCCTGTGGGACGTGAGCGACCGCTCCCACCCCAAGCCGCTGGGCAAGCCCCTCACCGGCCACACGAGCTGGGTGAGCAGCGCGGTGTTCAGCCCGGACGGCGACACCCTGGCCAGCGCCGGCGACGACGGCACCGTCCGCCTCTGGGACGTCCGCGACCCTGCCCACCCACGCGCCCTCGGCGCACCCCTGACCGGCCACACCGGCACGATCTACCTGCTCGCGTTCAGCCCGGACGGGCGGACGCTGGCCTCGGCCGGCGAGGACCACACCGTACGGCTGTGGAACACGGCCGACCCCGCGCGGGTCCGCCCGCTGGGCGCGCCGCTGACCGGGCACACCGCCGCCGTGCGCTCCGTGGCGTTCAGCCCGGACGGCCGGATCCTCGCGGCGGGCGGCGACGACAACACGATCCGCCTGTGGAACACGGCGGATCCGCGCCGCCCGAAGCTGATCGACAGGGTCCTGACCGGTCACACCGACACCGTGCACTCCCTGGACTTCAGCCCCGACGGCGACACCCTCGCCAGCGGCAGCGCGGACGACACCATCCGGCTGTGGAACGTCGCCGACCCGAGCCGCGCGACCCAGATCGGCGCACCGATCCCCGGGCACACCGGCCCCGTCTGGTCCGTCGCCTTCAGCCCGGACGGCTCCCTGCTGGCCGCCGCCAGCGCCGACTCCACGGCGAGCCTGTGGAACGTGCGCGATCCGGAGTTCCCGTCCCAGGTCGGCGAGCCCCTCGCGGGCGGCAGCGGCGAGATGTACGCGCTGGGCTTCAGCCCCGACGGCGCGACCCTCGCCACCGGCAGCGGCGACAACAAGGTCCGGCTGTGGTCGATGCCGACGTCGGACATGATCGGCCGCAACGGAGTGTTCCGCCCGGACGGGAAGGTGCTCGCCACGGCCGCGCGCGACGGACGCATCCGCCTGTGGAACGTGAAGTCCCCCGACCGTCCCGTCTCTCTCAGCGAACCGTTCATGCCGAAGGACAGCGCCGACCGCCAGCCCGCGTTCTCCCCCGACGGCCACACCCTCGCCGTGCTGTCGCCGGACCGCTCGGTGTACCTGTGGAACGTCACCGACCCGACCCACCCGGTCTCCTCCGGACCGCCCATCCCCCTGCAGACCCGTTTCATGGGCTCCGACGCACTCGGCTTCAGCCCCGACGGACGGATCCTGGCGACCGCCTACGACGACCGCCGCATCCAGCTCTGGAACGTCGGCGACCCCTCCCACGTCGTCCCGCTCGGCGCCCCGCTCGCCGGACACAAGGGCTACATCAACGCCCTCGTCTTCAGCCCGGACGGCCACACCCTCGCCAGCGGCAGCGCGGACGGCACCATCCGCCTCTGGGACGTGACCGCCCCCGGCCGCACAACGCCGCTCGGCAAGCCCCTCACCGGCCACGCGGCCCCCGTCAACTCCCTCGCCTACAGCCCTGACGGCCACACCCTCGCCAGCGGCAGCGACGACGACACGGTCCGCCTGTGGGACATCACCGACCCGGCCGACGCGACCCGCCTCGGCTCCCCCCTCACCGGTCACTCCGAGGCGGTCGTCTCCCTCACCTACAGCCGCGACGGCCGCACCCTCGCCAGCGGCGGCGACGACAACACGGTCCGCCTGTGGAACGTCGCCGTCCCCTCCGACGCCTCCCCCATCGGCCAGTCCATGAGCCCCAACGCCAAGACCGGCAACTTCCTCTCCTTCAGCCCCAACAGCCACATGCTCGGCGTCTCCAGCGGCGCCGACACCGTCCGCCTGTGGAACCTGGACGTCGACACGGCGATCAGCCGCATCTGCGCGACCACACGCGGCGTCCTGACAGGGGACAAGTGGCACGAGTACCTGCCCAGGCTCTCTTACGAGCCTCCGTGCGAAGGATGAGCGAGAGCTGATCGAGGGGTCGGCGCAGGGGTGCGCGAGGGGTCGGCGGAGAGGTAAGCGAGGAAGGGCCGGAGAGATAAGTGAGGGAAAGATGAGGGATTGGCGAGGGATAAGCGAGGGTTAAACAAGGGGGGTGGTGTGACAGTGATCCCGATCACAACGGCGGGGCAGGGGAGAAGGGGGCTCCCGTCGGACCGACAGCCTTGTTAGCCTTGGCCATAGCCCGGTCGCTGGTGCATCCCCCGTCGCCAGCGGCCGGGCCTTTGCACGCCCGGTGACCTGGGCGGACCGTCCGGGAAAGTGGTGAGTACTCCCCGTGAACCGGCGCATCGTCATCGTCACCGCCGTGCACGCCCCCTCCGCCCGCCACCTGCCCGAGGCCTACGCGTCGCTGCGCGCACAGGAGTTGCCCCCGGGGTGGGAGTGGCGGTGGGTGATCCGCGAGGACGGCGCGACGGACGAGGTCGCCCCCCACATACCCGCCCACGACACCCGCGTGATCTTCCGCCAGGGGCGTCGCGGCGGCCCCGGCGGCCCGGGGGTCACCCGCACCCTCGCGCTCGCGCACACCGAGGGCGAGTACGTGAAGGTCCTGGACGCCGACGACCGCCTCGCGCCCGGCGCCCTCGCTCGCGACCTGGCCGCCCTGGAGGCGGACCCGACCCTCGGCTGGGCCACCTCAAGCACCCTCGACCTGCTGCCGGACGGCTCCACGATCGCGTTCCCCGGCGACCCGGCCGAAGGCCCGATCGAACGGGGCACCGTGCTCGCCCACTGGAAGGCCCACGACTTCCGCGCGCCGGTGCACCCCGCGAGCCTCTTCGTACGACGGGACCTCCTGACCGCGCTCGGCGGCTGGATGGCCCTGCCCGCCTCCGAGGACACCGGACTGCTGCTGGCCCTCGACGCGGTGAGCCGCGGCTGGTTCTCGGCGGAGGCCGGCCTCTACTACCGCAAGTGGGACGGCCAGGTCACAGGCCAGGCCTCACACGTCGACCCCGTCGAACGGGCGGCGCGCATGGCGGTGGTGGAGGAGAGGGCCAGAGCGCTGAAGTCCTTCCACTGGAACTACCCGAGACCGTTGGGCCCCGCTTGACCGATCACTCACCCGCCGCGCCGGCCACCGCCATCCAGCGCACGACCCGCCGCAACGTGGTCTCGTCGACCTGCTCGACCAGGGCGCGGACGGCCGTCACGTCGTCCGGGGAGAGGTCGTAGAGCCCGGCCTTGCTCAGCCCCGCCATGAGCACCTGATGCCGGCGCCCCTCCATACGTTCGGCGAAGTTGGGATGGCCGGGCCGGACGACGTCATCGACCGACGATTCGGCCGACGCTTCAACCGACGTTTCAACCGCTGCCTGCGAAGCCGAGTCGAAGCGCTGCCATGCACCGCCCTTCGGCCCCCACAGGTCAACGGTCATCTCGTCACCCCGGGCTCGCCTGACCTGGGTCATCTCACCGATCGCGAACAGCACGGGCGTACGGTCCGGGGATTCGGCGGCCTGCCGCCAGGACGCCGAGGAAGCGTCGTAGAACATCGCCACCCAGCGGGGATCCCCCGGCGGCTGCGGGCTGCGGGAAGGACGGGTCGCACGGTCCTGGCCAATCTCCATGGCGCTCACCCCTTCTGCGTCGGCACGCACGCGTCAGCACTCACGCGTCGGCACTCACGCGTCGGCACGGCAGACGATATCTGACGCACCGTCAGCTAACCAGACGCAGAGGAGACAGGAAAGCGGCTGACAAGACCGCCCCCTTAGGGCGTACCGGGATCGGGCCGGATCGATGGGTCACTCGCCGGGAATCTCGTCAAGGTGACGCGAAAAGAGCCGAACCTGCGCTCCCGTCCGCCATGGTCTGAGATCCTGGAGACCGATCGAGAGGGGCCGCAGGTATGGAGTGGAAGACCCACGGTGAGCGGCAGATCTACACCAACAAGTGGGTGAACCTGTGCTTGGTGGACGTCCAGCAGCCTGACGGGCGCAGGTGGGAGTACCACGTCGTTCGCCTCCGCCACCTGGCTGTGGCCGCCGTGGTCAACGACCGGCAAGAGGTGCTGATGATGTGGCGGCACCGCTTCATCACGGACTCGTGGGCCTGGGAGTTGCCCATGGGCCTCGTCGAAGAGGGCGAGTCACCAGAAGAGGCAGCAGCGCGCGAAGTCCTGGAAGAGACAGGCTGGCGTCCTGGCCCCATCAAGCCTCTGATCTACGGCGAGCCGGCCAACGGCATCACCGACTCGCAGCACCACGTCTTCCGTGCGGACGGCGCGACCTACACCGGACCGCCCACGGAGAAGAACGAGTCGGACCGGATCGAGTGGATCCCCCTCAGTGAGGTGCGAGGGATGATCGACCGCCGAGAGATCGTCAGCAGTGGGTCGCTCGTCGGTCTCCTCTACTTGCTCATGGATGAAGCGATCCGCTGACCGGCGGTAGGACTGCCCGTAGCCGTGCCTCGAAGGCCAGGGCTACGGGCTCCTGCCTGTGCGGGGCCAACTGGTCGTAGAACTCCCTGAGGTGGCCTGACACTCGCTCGGAGGCCACTGCCGACGCGGACTCCAGAGCTTGCGTGGCAGCGCTGCACGCCTGGTCAAGCTTGCCTTGGTCCAGCTGCGTGCGCGCCAGCCAGAACGCGTGAAACGCCCGGCCGCGCTGGTTGGTGCGGGCTTCCCGACGCAACGCATCCGCGATCAATGGTTCAGCCGTCGCTGCCTCGCCCAGTCGACCGTGGGCAATGCCCGTGTCCACTATGAGCTTCAGTTCGTCGAAGTAGGTCACCCATGACGGGTCCGGGTCGCTCGCCTGGATCTGCTCGAACTGGCGGTGTGCTTCCCCGATCGCCCGGTGAGTCGACGTCTGGCTGCCGAGCGTGGCATGGGCGAACGCCTCCCGCATGGACAGCATCGACAGGACGCGCGGGGTGGTACCGAGTGCTGAACGGGCCTGGTCCTGGGCGGCGGTCACGAGTGCCAGGGAATCTGCGGGCTTGTACACCCCCGAGGATCGGTCCACCATCTACGAGGTGATCAAAGCCCTGATCTGAACCCGAAGCCCGACTCGGCCCCGACGGCGGGAGCGCCGAACGAGCACCCGTCACGTGTGTCTCCAGCAACCCGTCGGGCCTCAGCCACGCTTCCCGATTGAGAAACGGTGGTCAGCCGGACTGCGCGGTCACGCTTGGCCGGGCTCGGCCTGGTCCCGGCCGTACTCATGGCCGTGGTCCTGGTGCTCGGGCTGGGCGCGTTACTTCCTGGCCTGGCTGTCTGCCTTGGCGGTACTGCGCGCGGTTCGTCCGACTGTAGATGCCATCCTCACCTCACTTCGGAGAAGGGGATGGCTCCCCTACATGCTGTCCTGGCTGGCCGAAGGAAGCCGCCACGAGGAAGCACGACACGCCAAGACGTTCGAATCTCACGAGCTCTCCCCGGAGTTATCACGTACGTTGACCTCCGAGTGACCGAAGCTGTCGGCGCATGACCAACGCCGGATGACGGTCGGCCGAACTCTACGGAGGGGAAAACGACTTGAAGAAGAACACCATGCGCCGGGCTGCCCGAACGGGTGCCATAGCCCTGTTCACCGCCGCCCTTGCGGTCGGCGCGGCTACCGGGGCATTCGCGACTGACGGCCCTCAGAAGGCCGACTCGCTCGCCGGGCCGCAGATTGTCAGTCCATCCGAATACGCGGGCGAAGGTGGCACGGACCCTCAGTCCATTGCCCCCATTGGTGAAGTCGCACCTGCGCAGGGCACCAGCGTTCAGAAACTCACTGACCTGTTGACAGAGACGACCGGGCTGGAACTCTTCCAGGCACCTGGCGTAGAGGAGTACGAAGAGCTGGGTCAGACGCTCACGTTCAGTCTCGGAGACGGGAACTACGCACACCCACTCAACATCACCCGCCTGACCGTACACAACGACGTGCCGTCGTCGGTGCTTTCTTCGGACGGTGACGAGACGAATACGACGACCCTGCCCAATGGAAGCCATCTGCTGACCGCTGTGGGCGCTGACGGCATCAGGGTGAGTACGTTGTCCAAGGACGGCCAACTGACCCTGTGGGAGGCCCCGGCCACCACCGAGCAGAACGCTTACAACGCAGAGACGCTTGTGCGTTGGGCCCGTAACGTCGACGAACAGGCAGTCACCGCCACACACTCCCCGCTCCGCGCCATCGCGGCCGCCAAACCCAAGTGCCAGCTCACACAGAGCAGGGCTCCGTACCGACACGGAGGATCCCTGCACATACAGGCTGACGCCGCGATGATCTGCGACCAGACGGGCAGGGGGAACTTCGCCGCGTCACTGCGCCAGTACCAAGGACTCGGCATCTGGACAACCAAGGACACCCGGGGTTACACCAACGAGCAGGGGAAGTCATTCCCGGTAACCTTGCGTTTCGAGTGCTCACGGCTCACCGTGAGCAACTGGCAATACCGCAGCAACATAGGTAACGCGACGTTGCGCAATAGCAACGGTACCTGGGGCGACCACAACGTCTTCTCCCAGACGGCCGTCATCCACTGCGCATAGTCGGCCTGCAACTGCCGTCACGGGCCGAACGGCGTACCGTCGGAGGCAGTGAAGGCACGTGCGGTCGGCTGTTGGCGGAAGCCTCGAATGGAGAACCGTGGAGAACGAGCAATCCCGCCCTGACGGCGCTCATCTCGCTACGGCCGGGTGCGGATGGCTGCTGATCGTGGCCGTCATCGCGGCACCCGGACTCATGCTGAACGACAGACCCTTGACCGCGTACCTGGTTGTCGTGGGCGGCGTGATCGGGTCCCTGTGGGCACGCAAGAGGCTTCGCCGCTGAGCAGCCCACCCAGACCGGTTCAATTCGCCGCAGGCCTCGCCACTGCTGCCCCATCGAGGGCCTTCACCGTCGCACCCGCCCGCCGGAGCACCGTTGGCATGCGAATCGCGACCATGCGACGTGGTCCATCCGCCGGACCCTAGACGGTCGCCGACCAGCAGGTTCCTGTCTCCATTCCGTAGGATCGTGGTCCACGTCTGGTCCACACGCACTGATCCACAACGCGACAGAACCAGATCAAGGTGAGACGGCCCCCGCCCAGAAGGGGTGCCCCTCAGTGAGAGGCACCCACTTCTGACCGGTACGTCCATGACCTGCGGTGTGGGGGAAATCCGGGCCCACGGGGACGCTTTCGCGTTCTCACCTTTTGCCGGGCCGCCGCCGCTCACCCGGTCTCGCGACTCAGCGCCGCTTCCCGGTGGTCGTTGCAGCGTGGGAGGGGGGCGTCGGCGGCGGCCGGGTTCTTCTGGTGGGCCTGGAGGGCGGCGCTGACCAGCGTCATGAGCAGGTCTATGTCCGTCTCGCACTCCAGGTGGACGGTCACCCACGGCGAGCCGGGCAGCAGCCGGATGGCGGTGGAGTGCCGCAGGTCCCGCTCGAACCGCCGGATCGCCTTGGCGGTGAGATGCAGGTCGACACTCACGTCGGAATGGAAGTGCACGATCTCGACACCGCCCGAGCGCACCGCCCGACCGGTGCCGCAGCTGGGCCGGTCCTCCGCGAGGTCCGGCCAGGTCGCGAGTCGTGCCAAGGCACGCAAGGCCGCCGTCATGGCCCCATCATGGGCCGCTCACCGCCCGGCCACCAGGGGTTGAGGGAGGCTTAACCAGGTCTTCGAAGTTGAGCGGTGCGCGCAAGCGTCCGGGGACGGGTGGACGTGGCTCGAGAAATGTGACACTCCGGTCCCGAAGTGTCACATTTCCACGGAGAAGCCCCTGGGTCGACGCAGCACGTCGAAGGGGTGCACCGGTCCCTCGACGGCGGGCTCCGCGTCGGGCTTCGGGTTGGCCTTGCCGGTCGCCGCCCGGCCGCACCGCTTCCGCGTCAACCGGGTACCGGTGCCGATCCGTCTTCCTCGCCCGCCGGGACCTTGTCGGCGAGGGGCCGGTGGGCCGCTGACCTCCCTAAAGAACCAGGGAAAGAACTACCCACCCACCCACCCTCCCCGCCCGTGTCACCCGTGCGGGTGACCAGCTTGCGGGGGCGGAAGCGGAGCGGTTACGTTCGCCGCGACAACCGCAGACAGACGACAACCGCAGACAGACGACGGCCCCCGCCGGGACGGCAATCCCGGACGAGGGCCTGACCGATCAGGAAGCAACACCTTCCCAATGGCTGAAACGCAGTCTAACGCGCGCCTGCGCGCCGACGCCGGAGCCCAGACCTCCGGCGTGATCCACGTACGCACCCGCCTCACGGCCGGCTTCACCGTGATCGCCAACGCCCTCGCTCAGCGACGCGGCAGCGCGGTCACCATCGGCGTCGCGGCCTACATCCTCTCGCTGCCCGACGGCACCCCCGTGACCATCGCCGCCCTGTGCGAGCACTTCACCGAGGGCGAGATCCTGATCTCCCGGGCGCTCAAGGAGCTTGAGCGGGCAGGCCACTTGGAGCGCCGCCGCGAGCGCGGCCCCAGTGGGCACATCCGTACGCGGACGTACTTCCACGACCTGCCGTGCGGCGGTCCGGGGGGTCCGAATGCTCCGGGCGGCCCGGGTGGCCCACGCCGCAGGCACGGCCCCGACGGCCCCGACGGCTCTGAACCCCCGAAGCCGCCGCGCCCCCGGAAGCCTCCGGCGGACGAAGCCCCGCCCGCCACCGCGACGGCCATACGGGATGTACAGGACGTACCGGAAACGGCGGCTGTGCGGGAGGAACCGCAGGTGCCGACGCCGTCCCTCGCCGAAGCCGACCCTCGGGCGGTCGCCGTGCTCGCCTCGCTGCGCCGGGTCGATCCGCGCCTGATCCTGTCCGGTCAGGAGGCGGCCCGGCTCGCTCCGGCCGTCGCTCGATGGCTCGCGTCCGGTCTCCTGCCCACCGAGATCACCGAACATCTCACCGCCGGACTCCCGGCCCACCTCCTGACCCGCCCGGCAAGCATCCTCGCCTACCGACTGAAGGAGACTCCCCTCTCCGTACCGACGAGGACGGCGGGGCCCGGGCAACCAAGGGCATCAGCGGAACCAGGAGCACGACCGGCCGTCGTCCCTCTCAAGAACTGCGACGGCTGCGACCGCGGCTTCCGCTCAGCAGACCCGGACCTCTGCCGGGGCTGCCGGGACCGCCAGGACTACCGCGATCACCGGGCCGAGGAACCTCTCCGTGCAGCTGGTTGAGCCGGTGCAGCGGTGTTCCGACGGCCCGCGGGTGGGAGGCTTGATGTGCGACCATCCGGAAACCGGTACCGAAGCCCTGTGTCACGCAACGGTGCACCTGGCGGCCTGAGTTAGCCCTGGATCGGGATGGGGGATCCGGTGGTTCAACTCCGCCCGGCGTCCGGTCAGTTGTTCCATGACTCGTCGTACGGGTCCCGGGGGATCGGGGTCGGTTTGGCTTCGGTGATCTTGATGAAGGGGATCGGGCCGTTGTTGACCGGGTCGTGGGTGGTGCGGGGGGTGTAGGTGCCGGTGACGGTCAGCCAGGCGTCCGGTTGGAGGACCGGGGGGATGTTGCCGGTCAGGCCGATCTTGACCGGCTGGGCGTCGGCGGCGCAGCAGTTGAGGGCCATGCGGACCAGGTAGGGGGTGCCGTCGTGGTCCAGGGCGACGAAGCCGGTGAGCCGGACCTCGCGGCCGGTGAGGGTGCGGCCGTGGTCGTAGACGGCCCGGCCCGCGTAGTCGACGACGCTGAGGGGGAGCGGGTTCGTGGCGGCCAGGGCGGGATAGGCGAGGGGCTCCTGCAGGGCCGTGCCGGTGCGGGTCGCGCTGTACGAGCCCAGGGCGGGCGGGGCGACCAGGATCAGCGCCAGGAGGGGGAGGATCAGGAGCCAGGAGACACGGGGTTCGGGGTGGGTGTGGGAGGCCGCTTCCTCCACGTCCCCTACATCCCCTACATCCCCTAGGTCCCCTCGATCCCCTACGCCCTTCTGCTTCTGCTTCTGCTTCTGCTCCTGCTTCGTCCTCCGGCGCTCGTACCACGCCGTCGCCAGGGCCGTCAGGATCAGGACCGCGCCGGACGCCAGGAGCAGTGGGCGTAGGCCCGCCTTGACGTAGCGGAGGTAGAGGTCGGTGGTGCCGGCGTGGAGGAGGGCCGCGCCGAGGAGGAAGAGGACGGCCGCCTGGGACTGTCGGTTCACAGGAGTATCCATCCGGTCAGGACCGCCGACGCGATGGCCAGTACGAACGTCGCCGGGGCGAAGCGCAGCGCGAAGCCGCGGCCGAAGGTGCCCGCCTGCATCGCGAACAGCTTGAGGTCGATCATCGGGCCGACCACCAGGAAGGCGAGCTTGGCCGTGAGGGAGAACTGGGTCAGGGACGCGGCGACGAACGCGTCCGCCTCCGAGCAGATGGAGAGGACGACCGCGAGGACGGCGAGGGTCAGGACCGCCAGGAACGGGTTCTCCGCCGCCGTACGCAGCCATTCCTGCGGGGCGACGGCCTTCAGGGTCGCCGCCGCCATCGCGCCCACGACCAGGAAACCGCCCGCGTGCATCACGTCGTGCCGGACCGAGTCCCAGAACGCCGCGCCCTTCGTCTCCCCCTCGTGCGGCGCGTGGGCCGGCAGGCGCAGCCAGTCCGTGCGGCCCAGCCGTTGCCACAGCCAGCCCATCACGCACGCCACGAGGAGGCTGCCCACGAAGCGGGCCAGCACCATCTCGGGGTTGCGGGGGAACGCCACGGCCGTCGCCGTCAGCACGATCGGGTTGATCGCGGGGGCGGAGAGGAGGAAGGCGAGGGCCGCGGCCGGGGTCACGCCCCGGCGGACCAGGGCACCGGCCACCGGCACCGACGCGCACTCGCAGCCGGGCAGCACCGCGCCCGCGAGCCCGGCGACCGGGACGGCGAGCGCGGGCCGGGAGGGGAGGGCCCGGGCGAAGAAGGAAGGGGGTACGTAGACGGCGATCGCCGCCGACAGCAGCACCCCCAGCACCAGGAACGGCAACGCCTGGACCACGACCGCCACGAACACCGTCGTCCAGCTCTGCATCACCGGGGCGGACAGCGCGCCGCGGATCGGGCTCTGCAGCAGCACCATCAGGAGCAGCAGCATGGTCAGGACGAGGGAGGAGGTCAGCCGCCTGGGCTCGTCGTCCGGCGCGGGCGGTGTCTCCGTTCGGTCCTGGCGCGCGCCCGGCGTGCCCTCGACGTGCGGGACCGCGTCTCTGGTGATGGCCACGGGTCGCACACCTCCGGCTTCCGCATCCGCCCTGTCGTCCGTGCTGTCTCTGCTGCCTGTTTGCTGCATTCCCTCCCCTTTCATACGGGAGTCTCGCGCAAGGTGTTCACGTCGTCCGTGGAACCTCCCGTCCCGGTGAGGCAGTCTTCTCCCTCGTGGTAAGCGTTCCGAATCAGGGTCAGCCGCGTCCGAGCCAGCCGCGTCCGGGGCAGTCGCGTCCGGGGCAGTCGCCGGGCGCGCACATGGTGGTGTGCGGCGACGACGGCCTCGCGCACCGGCTCGCCGCCGAGCTGCGGGGCGTGTACGAGGAGCAGGTCACGCTCGTCGTACCGCCCGCCGAGCGAACGGTACGGCCCCCGGTCGTCGGACGGGCCCGGGCGGTGTCGGCGGCGCTGCTCGACCGGATGGTGAGCGCGGCCGTCAACCGGGCGGCGGGCAACGGCACGCCGGCCGCCGCCCAGAGTGAACCGGCCGCCGGACAGCGGATGTTGGAGGCCGTCGAGGCCACCGAGGCCGTGCTCGCCGAGGCGGGCGTGGAACGGGCCGCCGCGCTGGCGCTCGTGTACGACGACGACGAGACCAACATCCGTGCCGCCCTCACCGCCCGCCGGCTCAACCCCCGGCTGCGGCTCGTCCTGCGGCTCTACAACCGGCGGTTGGGCCAGCACATCGAGGAACTCCTCGACCAGGCCGCCGCGTTGGCCACCGGAGGCGCGCCGGGGGACGGCCCGCTGGGGGACGGCCCGCTGGGGGACGGCGGCGCGGCGGGCGACGCCTCGACGACCGTCCTGTCCGACGCGGACACCGCCGCGCCCGCGCTGGCCGCGACCGCCGTCGTCGGCACCAGCAAGGTCGTCCAGACGGACGGGCTGCTGCTGCGCGCCGTGGAGCGGCTGCCGGCCGCCGCCGGGGAGCCCGACCCGCCGGGCCTGCCCACGCTCGCGCTGCTCTCCGCGAACCTCAACGACCCGGCCTTCGCGGACGGTTCCGAGGCCAGCGGCGAGCAGGGCCCGCTGCTGCTGCCGGACGCGGCGACGGTGCGGGAGGCGGCGGCGGCCGGCCGGCGCGGATCGGTGGTCCTGGAGCAGGTCGCGTACTCGGCGGGGCCCGCCTTGCCGTCCGGACGCGGGGTCGGGGTGGTGGCGCCGTTGGCCTCGCTGTTCTCGCAACGGCTCAGGTGGTCGCTGGCCGGGCTGGTGGGGTGCGTGTTCGCGCTGGCCGTGGCGTTGTGGCTGGCGACCGGGATCCATCCGCTGGGCGCCCTGTACCTGACCCTCCTGGACCTGTTCTCCGTCAACGACCCGGCGATCGGGTCGACCACCGCCCGCCAGATCCTCCAACTCCTCTCCGGACTGGTCGGGTTGCTGCTGCTGCCGGTCCTGCTGGCGGCGGTGCTGGAGGCGATGGGGACCTTCCGCGGGGCGGGGGCCCTGCGCCGTCCGCCCCGCGGCCTGGGCGGCCACGTCGTGCTCCTCGGCCTGGGCAAGATCGGCACCCGGGTGCTGATCCGCCTGCGTGAGCTGAACATCCCCGTGGTGTGCGTCGAGGCGGGCCCGGAGGCGCGCGGACTCGCGGTGGCGCGGCGGCTGCGGGTGCCGGTCGTCCTGGGCGACGTCACCCAGGAGGGCGTCCTGGAGGCCGCGAAGATCCACCGCGCGCACGCCCTGCTCGCGGTGACCAGTTCCGACACGACGAACCTGGAGGCCGCGCTCTACGCACGCTCCCTGCGGCCCGACCTCCGCGTGGTCCTCCGCCTGTACGACGACGACTTCGCCACCGCCGTCTACCGCACCCTGCGAGCCGCCCACCCCCAGGCCCTGACCCGGAGCCGAAGCGTGTCGCACCTGTCGGCCCCCTCCTTCGCCGGGGCGATGATGGGCCGCCAGATCCTGGGCGCGATCCCGGTGGAACGGCGGGTGCTGCTGTTCGCCGCGCTACGGGTCGCAGAGCACGCGCAGTTGGACGGCAGGACGATCGGCGAGGCGTTCCGCGCGGGCTACTGGCGGGTGCTGGCACTGGACACCGGCCGGGAAGGCCAGGGCGGCTCCGGCCTGGTCTGGGACCTCCCGGACACCTATGTCCTGCGGAGCGAGGACCGGGTGGTACTGGCGGCCACGCGCCGGGGGTTGGCGGAGTTGCTGCGGCGACGGGGGCGGAGGGACGCGGGAGCGTAGGGGCAGGCGCAGAGGCAGGCGCAGGGGGCTGAGGGCTGGGGGCTGGGGGCTGGGGGCTGGGGGCTGATGCCGGGGGCCGGTGACGCTTCAGGCGCGCCGCGCGGCCCCTTCGGGCCAGACCACGTCGACGGGAAGGCCCGCGTCCCGCGCCTCCAGGACGGTGTCCGCCGTGCCGCCGCCCTTGCCTCTCGGGGGTGCGCCGTCCCAGACGGCGACGAGCCGTTGGGCCCGACGCAGGAGCGTGCGGTCGGCGACTCGCGGCTTCTTTCCTGCGCATCGTGTCCCCCCGAGGTCAGCCGGGACGTCGTCCGATCGCCAGCAGGTGGGAGCTCGCCGCGAGAAGTTCCGGATAGGGCTCGGCCATGCGCGCGGCGGCCAGTGCCGACCGGAACAGGTCCGTGTCGCGGAAGGACTCGCCGGTGTTCCGCTCCGTCGCCGCGAGCATGGACCAGGCCGGGCCTTCGATGCCGAACACCTCGGCCTGGGCAAAGCCCGCCGCGGCCACCTCGCCACGCAGTTGTTCGCCGCTGTGGAAGAAGGCGGCGGTGAACGCCTCCTTGCCGTCATGGATCTGGGTCGCGAGGATGCCGCCGACGCTCCTCCGCATGGACTCCCTGTGCAGGTGGGCGAACGCGGCGTGCTCGAACAGGGACGCGTACCGATTGATGCCGGCCGCCGCCAGGAGACCGCCGGGCTTGAGCACGCGGTAGGCCTCCGCGAGGGCCCGGTCACGGTCAGCGCGGTCGGGCAGGTGGTAGAGCGGCCCCAGCACGAGCACGACGTACGAGGCCTACTGCAATTCCGTAGGCCCGTCGAAAGAGAATGCCTGCTGGTTGACCGACAAGCACAGGGGCGGACATACCTGGGAGCAGTACGAATAGGCTCCGCACAACCCTCGTCCGGCTGTCTGCGTGACGACCCGAACACCACTGAGTCGGAGGTGAAGGCATGCCAGAGATCGGCTCGATTCCCGGTCACGGGACGGACGTTCCTGACCACGAGGCGATCATCCGACTGCCCAAGGTCATGTTGCAGTACATCCCTCAGTCGGCCGACGAGGAGAGCAGTGCCCACGACGCTTGAGGAAGAGTGGTCCGGTGTCACCGGATCTTCGACACGGCCCAGGTGAACGTGGAACTCGTCTCCGGGTTCCTCACCCTCACGCAGCCCAGCGAGGTGGCCGCCTACGCCGACACGTTCGCCGCGATGGACAAGCTCGCGGTTTACGGCATAGAGGCTCGCGCGCTGATCAAGGCGGCAATGGACTCGCGGACGTACGGGACCGGGCACGGGCGGGTGGTGGCATGACCACGGCGTCCGACTGCAACGTCCACATCCGGCGACACCTGGAGGGACACCGGTGATCACATGGGGCGGTGCGGCTCTCTGCCCGACGCCTGCCCGAGGGTGGTCCGCGCGGGAAGGTGACACTTCGGTGCGGGAGTGTCACCTTTCCGCACCTCACCTACCGGGGACCCGGCGTGCCCGCGCACCGCTCAACCTCGAAGACCCGGTGGCGGGAACGGGGGCGACGGGGAGGGAGAGGCCCGCGTCTGGCAGTCGGGGGCCCGCCGGTTGTGGGACGAGGTCGAGGCGGCCTACCGCTGGTGGGTCGGCCACGACAAGCCCGACCACACCCGCTTCGGCCTGACGGTCACCGCCGAGGGGCAACGGGCCTGGCTGGACGATCCGGCCCGCTCCTGGGCTGTCCGAGGGGGCCGATCGGTGAGCGGCCCCGCCCCCGACGATCCCTGAGTCGATCGTCGGGAGCGAGCCCGTCGTCCGCTCGAAGAACCGATCGACCGGCTTACGACCAACCGGCCGACTACCCCAAGTGCCTCTCCGCGAACTCCAGTTCAAGTCGTACCTGCTTGATGCGTTCGTCGACCACCAGGGAGCCGTGGCCCGCGTCGTAGCGGTAGACCTCGTGGGGGGCGGACCTTGCTTCCAGGCGGCGTACGTAGTTGTCGATCTGGCGGATGGGGCAACGGGGGTCGTTGACGCCGGCCGAGATGTAGACGGGGGAACGTACCTTGTCGACGTAGGTCAGGGGGGACGAGGCCTCGAAGCGGTCGGGGACCTCCTCCGGGGTGCCGCCCAGGAGGGTGCGGTCCATCGCCTTCAGGGCCTCCATCTCGTCGTGGTAGGCCGTGACGTAGTCGGCGACGGGGACAGCCGCGATGCCCAGGGCCCAGGCGTCGGGCTGGACGCCGAGGCCGAGGAGGGTGAGGTAGCCGCCCCAGGAGCCGCCGGTGAGGATCAGGCGGGCCGGGTCGGACAGGCCCGTGGAGACGGCCCATTGCCGTACCGCCTCGATGTCCTCCAGCTCGATGAGGCCCACCCGGTGCTTCAGGGCGTCCGTCCAGGCGCGGCCGTAGCCCGTGGAGCCGCGGTAGTTGACGCGGACGACCGCGTAACCGTGGTCCACCCAGGCCGCCGGGGCCGCCGCGAAGGCGTCGCTGTCGTGCCAGGTCGGGCCGCCGTGGATGTCGAAGACGGTGGGGAGCGGGCCCGTGGCGCCCTCCGGCTTCTGGACCAGGGCGTGGATACGGCCGCCTGGACCCTCCACCCACACGTCCCGCACCGGGACCGAGCCCGGGGACTTCATGCCGGGCGGGTCCAGGACCACCCCGCCGGTCGTCGAGCGGACCACCGGCGGCTGGGCGGCGGACGACCACAGGTACTCCACACTGCCGTCCGGACGGGCCGTCGCCCCGGACACCGTGCCCGCGGGAGTCTCCACCTTCACCAGCTCGCCGCCCGCGAAGTCGTAGCGGAACATCTCGCTGCGCGCCTCGAAGCCGTGCACGACGAGCAGGCCCGAGCCGTCCGGGTACCACTCGGCGCTGACGTCGCCCGGCAGGTCCAGGGCGAGGTCCGTCTCGGAGCCCGTCGCCACGTCCCACACCAGCGGCTCCCAGCGGCCCCGGCGCTGATGCCCGATCAGCAGCCTCGTGTCGCCGTCGACCGGGGCGAAGCCCAGCACCTCCAGGCCCAGTTCCTCGGTGCCGCCCTTCGTGTCGTCCAGCTCGGCGACCTTCGAGCCGTCGGGGCGCAGCACCCGCAGCGCGGAGTGCATCGCGTCGCCGTGCTCGGTGTGCTCGATCGCGATCAGGGTGCCGTCGTGGGACAGGTCGCCCACGCCCGCCGACTCCCGGTGGCGGTACAGCTCGAAGGGGGGCTCGCCGGTCCGCGCCACGTGGATCGTCGTGCCGTCCTCGTCCGTCGAGCGGCCCACCACCGCCGTACGGCCGTCCCTGCTCAGGGCCAGGCCCGCCGGGTAGGAGGGGTCCAGGCCCGGGGTCGCCGGCTCGTTCTCACCGCCGGTGAACGGCTGGCGGCGCCAGACGCCGAACTCGTCGCCGTCCTTGTCGTCGAACCACCAGATCCAGGTGCCGTCCGGGGAGAGCACCCCCTCCGTCGTGCCGTTGGCCCGCTCGGTCACCTGGCGCTGTTCGCCCGTCGAACGGTCCCAGGCGTACAGCTCGTACGTCCCTGTCGCGTTCGACACGAACAAGGCCTGGTCGGGCGCGTCCTCCGCCCAGTCGGGCAGCGACACCCGGGGCGCGCGGAAGCGCCTCTCCCAGTCCGGCATCTCTTCGTAACGCTCCGGTGCGGGTGCGGCGGACCCGTTGCTCTCAGTCATGAGCCCATACTGCCCGCTCACGACGACAATCGACCGCCCCGGCCCCCAGCCTGTGGATAACTCCCACCGTCTTCGCACCCGCTCCGCACCCCTTCGCCCCGAGGGGCCGCACCCCACCCCCCTCGCCCGCCCCATCGCCCCACCCCGTCGCCTCACCCCGCCAACCTGTCCCCCGCACCCGCCCCGTACCGTGGAGGGCGTGTACCGGTTTCTGCTGACTTCCCGCTGGTGGGAGATCAACGTCTTCGTGCTGCTGGCCATCCCCTTCTGCGTGTTCATGGGGTCCTGGCAGCTCAGCCGGTTCGAGGCGCGGGTGGACGACCACCGCGACGCGAAGGCGCAGGCCGAGTCCGCCCGTACGGACCCCGCGCGGCCCCTGGCCGAACTGCTGCCCGTGGACAAGGCGACCTCCGGCAGGCAGACCACCGCCACCGGCCGCTACAGCACACAACTGCTGGTGCCCGACCGGGAGTCGGGCGGCAAGAACGGCTACTACGTACTGACCCTGCTGCGCACCGACGGCGGCAGGGCGCTGCCCGTCGTACGCGGCTGGCTGCCCGGCGACGCCGACTCGGCGAAGGCCCCGGCGCCGCCCGCCGGCGAGGTCACCGTCACCGGCGCGCTCCAGGCGTCCGAGCAGCCCGGCGACAACGGGGTGAGCGCCCGGGGCGGCCTGCCGGCCGGGCAGACCGCGGCGATCAGCGCGGCCTCGCTCGTCAACCTCGTGCCCTACGACCTCTACGACGCCTGGGTCACCCTCGACACCGCGGCCCCCGGGATGACGGCGGTGCCCGCGAAGGCGCCGGCCGACACCGGCCTCGACCTGAAGGCGTTCCAGAACCTCGGCTACACCGGCGAGTGGTTCGTCTTCGCCGGGTTCGTGGTGTTCATGTGGTTCCGGCTGCTGCGCCGCGAGGTGGAGTTCATCCGGGACGCGGAACTCGGGATCGTCCCCGAGGGGACAGAGGAGACCGGCGAGGCCGACAACAAGGCCCACGAGACCGGCGGGCCGCACGTGTCAACGGTTCAGGACGACGCCAGCACGCCCGTCCGGTAGATCGTCCCCGCGCACGCGTTCGTCACCGTCGCCTTGGTCGCCGGGGAGCCGGCCTCGGCCGTGTACGACACGACGACGCTGCCGTCGGCCGTGCCGTCCGCGGTGAACAGTTGGGCCGTGGTGCCGGCGGTGGTCTCGCCGGCCGTGGTGGACGGCTCGGCCGAGGTCGACGGCGAGGGCGACGCCGAACCGCCGCCGCTGTCGCCGCCACCGGCGCCGCCCGTGGTCGGGCAGGTCGTGGCGGGCTGCCAGGCGAACTTCACCTCGTAGGCGGAGCCGGGGGCGAGGACGTACTGCGTGACGTAGAGGGAGGGGTCGGGCAGGCCGGCCGCCGCGTCCCCGGAGGCGTGCTCCACCACGGTGATCTTCGTGGCGTCGGCGGCCCCCTGCGCCTCGTACGTCACCGAGACCGCGCCGCCGACGGTACAGGCGGCGGCGGAGGAGTTCGCGACGCGGAACGTGCCGTAGACGATGCCGGCCGCGTCGGGCACCGCGACGACGGGGGCGCCCGCCTCGAGCTGGGCCGGTGCGCACGCGGCCACGCTCAGCGGCGCCTCGGAGGTCGGACCGCTGCCGCTGGAGGCCGCGGCGCCCGCGGACTCCTTGCCCGGACCGGAGTCGACGGCGCCGCTCTTGCTCCCCTCACCGGTCGTGCCGGAGGAGTCGCCGACCCTGCCCGAGGAGCCGCCATCGGGGTTCTTGCCCTGATCCGCGCCCCCCTGCGCCTGTGAGGCCTGGCCGGCGATGGAAGGGTTGGCGTCGGAACCGCCCACGCCCGAGACGTGCAGCACGGCCGGGACGGCGGTGCCGAGGAAGAGCGCCGCTGCCGCCATGCCGACGGCCGCCTGCCGCTTACGGGCCCGGCGGACCGGGACGGCCCGCCGCAGATGGTCCAGGGAGCCGTCGCGCGGCTCCATCTCCTGGACGGCGTCGTGCAGCATCCGGCGCAGTGCCAGCTCGTCCGAGTCGAGCCCGTCGGGGCTCTGGTCGTCGAGGTGGTGGTTCACGGTTGAGTTCCCAGCGTGCGATGGCTTCGGGTGTCGTATGCCCGACTCGTATGTGCCCGGCTCGTGTGTGACCGGCTCGTGTGTGACCGGCTCGTCTGTGTCCGGCTCGTCTGTGTCCGGCTCGTCTGTGTCCGGTTCTTGTTCGTCCGACGGACCGGACCGGATCGGCGTCGGTTCGTGGCTGTCGTGAGGGCCCCGTCCTTCGGGCTCCCCGCAGGGCTCCCCGCCGACGTCTCTGTCGACCTCCCTGCCGGCCTCCCCGCTCACGCCGACGCCTCCATGGCTATGCGCAGGGCGGCGATGCCGCGTGAGCCGTACGCCTTGACCGAGCCGATGGAGACGCCGAGGGTCTCGGCGACCTGGGCCTCGGTCATGTCCGCGAAGTAGCGCAGCACGAGGACCTCGCGCTGCCGGCGCTGGAGGTTCTTCATCGCCTTGATGAGCGAGTCGCGCTCCAACTGGTCGTAGGCGCCCTCCTCCGCGCTGGCCATGTCCGGCATCGGCTTGGAGAGCAGCTTCAGGCCGAGGATGCGGCGGCGCAGGGCGGAGCGGGAGAGGTTGACGACCGTCTGACGGAGGTAGGCGAGGGTCTTCTCCGGGTCGCGGACGCGTTTGCGCGCGGAGTGGACGCGGATGAAGGCCTCCTGGACGACGTCCTCGCAGGAGGCGGTGTCGTCGAGGAGGAGGGCGGCGAGGCCGAGCAGCGAGCGGTAGTGGGCCCGGTAGGTCTCGGTGAGGTGGTCGACGGTGGTACCGGCCGCGACCGTGTCCTCGACGCCGTCACGCTGGCTGGGTACGCGGGCGGGCCGCGCTGCGGGCATGGGCGCGATCACCGGCATGCCGCCGGGCACGCCGGGCATGCTGCGGGGTTTGAGGGTGCCGCGCGGCGGCCGTAGAGCCGCGCCGCGGGGCGCCACCGGGAGTTCGAGTACCTCTGCCACGTCAGTTGGACACACTTCCCCCCGTGGGGGTTGTACGCGTCCGGCGTCACTTCTGCGTGGGCCAAGGCCACCCGCACCCGTCTCATCTGTCCCGCTCTTCCGCTGCATCCCAGTCCCATAGGAATGGGCGTCCCCACGCCCGGCTCTCCGCGCGCCCCGTCAGGGGTGACCGCAAAGACGCTCCCCGCTCTCCGCGCGGTTGCGGAAAACGGGGAGAAAATCCTTCTGTCGGCATTTTCGGACGTCAAATGTGTCCGATACAAGTGATCCGGACCGTCGACCGCCTCACATCTGGCCCCGACGGACCCCGACGGACCCCCGACGGACCGAACTCACCGGACACCCTCACGCCATCTCCGCCGCCAGCAGCTCCGCGATCTGCGCGGTGTTGAGGGCCGCGCCCTTGCGCAGGTTGTCGCCGCACACGAACAGTTCGAGCGCCGTCGGGTCGTCGAGGGCCCGCCGTACCCGGCCCACCCAGGTCGGGTCGGTGCCGACGACGTCGGCGGGCGTGGGGAACTCCCCCGCGGCCGGGTTGTCGAAGAGGACGACACCGGGGGCCGTCGCGATGATCTCGCGGGCCCCGTCGACGGTGACCTCGTCCTGGAAGCGGGCGTGGACGGTGAGCGAGTGCGTGGTGACGACGGGGACCCGCACGCAGGTCACGGCCACCGGCAGCTTGGGCAGCCCGAGGATCTTGCGGGACTCGTCCCGCACCTTCATCTCCTCCGACGACCAGCCGTCCTCGCGCAGCGACCCGGCCCACGGGACGACGTTCAGCGCGACCGGTTCCGGGAACGGCCCGGTGTTGTCGCCGACGGCCCGCCGCACGTCACCGGGGCTGGTCCCCAGCTCGGTGCCGGCGACCAGCGCGATCTGCTGCCGCAGCGTCTCGATTCCGGCCCGCCCGGCCCCGCTCACCGCCTGGTACGACGACACCACCAGCTCGCGCAGCCCGTACTCGGCGTGCAGCGCGCCCAGGGCGACGATCATCGACAGGGTCGTGCAGTTGGGGTTGGCGACGATCCCGCGCGGCCGGGTCCGCACCGCGTGCGGATTGACCTCGGGGACGACGAGCGGCACGTCCGGGTCCATCCGGAACGCGCCCGAGTTGTCGACGACGACCACCCCCTTGGCGGCGGCGATCGGCGCCCAGTGCGCGGCGACGTCGTCGGGGACGTCGAACATGGCGACGTCGACCCCGTCGAAGACCTCCTCCGACAGGGCCAGCACCTCGACCTCCGCGCCGCGCACGGCCAGCTTGCGGCCGGCCGAGCGCGGGGAGGCGACGAGCCTGATCTCGCCCCAGACGTCCGCCCGCTGGGACAGGATCTGGCGCATGACGGTGCCGACGGCTCCGGTCGCCCCCACGACCGCGAGCGTGGGCCGCGCTGTGTCGGCCGTCCGCGGCCGGTTGCCGGGCATCAGCGGCCGGTGCCTCCGTAGACGACGGCTTCGTCGCTGTCGGAGTCGAGTCCGAAGGCGGTGTGCACGGCGCGCACGGCCTCGTTGACGTCATCGGCGCGGGTGACGACCGAGATGCGGATCTCGGAGGTCGAGATGAGCTCGATGTTGACGCCCGCGTCGGCCAGCGCCTTGAAGAAGTCGGCCGTGACGCCCGGGTTGGTCTTCATGCCCGCGCCGACCAGCGAGATCTTCCCGATCTGGTCGTCGTAGCGCAGCGACTCGAAGCCGATGCCGGCCTTGTTCTTCTCCAGGGCGTCGATGGCCTTGCGGCCCTCCGCCTTGGGGAGCGTGAAGGAGATGTCCGTCAGTCCGGTGGACGCGGCGGACACGTTCTGCACGATCATGTCGATGTTGATCTCGGCGTCGGCGATCGTCCGGAAGATCACGGCGGCCTCGCCCGGCTTGTCCGGCACGCCGACGACCGTGACCTTGGCCTCGGAGGTGTCGTGCGCGACACCGGAGATGATGGCCTGCTCCACCGGCTTGTCCCCTTGCTGAATCTGTCGGATCGGCGCACTGCTGACCCACGTGCCCTGCAGTCCGCTGAAGCTGGACCGGACGTGGATCGGGATGTCGTAGCGGCGGGCGTACTCCACACAGCGGTGGAGCAGCACCTTGGAACCGGAGGCCGCGAGCTCCAGCATGTCCTCGAAGACGATCCAGTCGATCTTCTGCGCCTTCTTCACCACGCGCGGGTCGGCGGTGAACACGCCGTCGACGTCGGTGTAGATCTCGCAGACCTCGGCGTCGAGCGCGGCGGCGAGCGCGACGGCGGTCGTGTCGGACCCACCGCGCCCCAGGGTCGTGATGTCCTTCTTGTCCTGGCTGACACCCTGGAACCCGGCGACGATGGCGATGTTGCCCTCGTCCAGCGCGGTCCGGATGCGGCCCGGCGTGACATCGATGATCCGGGCTTTGTTGTGGACGGAGTCGGTGATGACGCCCGCCTGGCTGCCGGTGAACGACTGGGCGCTGTGGCCCAGGTTCTTGATCGCCATCGCCAGCAGCGCCATGGAGATCCGCTCTCCGGCGGTCAGCAGCATGTCGAATTCCCGGCCGCTGGGCATCGGTGACACCTGCTCGGCGAGATCGATCAGCTCGTCCGTCGTGTCGCCCATCGCGGAAACGACGACGACCACCTGGTGGCCGTTCTTCTTCGCTTCCACGATCCGCTTGGCGACGCGCTTGATGCCCTCGGCATCGGCTACGGAGGAGCCTCCGTACTTCTGCACGACAAGGCCCACGTGCGCTCCTCGCTCAGTTTGTTCGTTTCCCGCGCATACGCCCTTGTACAGCGGGTCGGCTCAGTCTAACGAGCGCCCGAAATCCGCCTCCCGGGTCCCGCATGGTGAGACTCACGGGAAGTGCCGGGAGGTGGTCGCGGACACGCGTCACAGAACCTCCCTGCCCACTGACACGCAAGTGATGGCTGTGAATTAATTTTCAAGGACTAATGTGCGGCGCGTGCACGTACTCCTGGTGGAAGACGACGAACCGGTCGCCGAGTCGCTGCGGCGCGGGCTGCAGCGCTACGGATTCGAGGTCGACTGGGTGAGCACGGGCGCCGCCGCCCTCGCCCACGCCGACCCCTACGACGTCGTGCTCCTGGACCTCGGCCTGCCCGACACCGACGGCCTCGACGTCTGCCGTGCCCTGCGCGAGCGCGGCAATGTGCCGATCATCGTGATCAGCGCCCGCAGCGACGAGACGGACCGGGTGGTGGGCCTGGAACTGGGCGCCGACGACTACGTGTCCAAGCCGTTCGGGGTGCGCGAGGTGATCGCGCGGATACGAGCGGTGATGCGGCGCGTCCAGCCGCGCGCGGCCGACGAGAGCGCGACCGGCGGCGCGGACCGCTACGGGACCCGGCTGACCATCGACCGCAAGGCGGCCCGGGTCCACGTGGCCGGCGAGGAGGTCGCGCTCGCGCCGAAGGAGTACGACCTGCTGGCCTTCCTCACCGAGGAGCCGGGGGCGCTGATGTCGCGCGAGCAGATCATGGAAGCGGTCTGGGACGCGAACTGGTTCGGGCCGACGAAGACCCTGGACGTTCATGTCGCGGCGCTGCGGCGGAAGTTCGCCGGGGTCATCACCGTCGAGGCGGTCCGGGGCGTCGGCTTCCGCCTGGAGATCGTGAGCGACGGCGCAGCCCAGGGATCCGGCACCCAAGGATCTGGTGGTCCGGGCTCCGGTGGTCAGGGCTCTGGCGGTCCGGCGTCATGATCAAGCAGCTCATCCGCAGCTACGTGCTGCTGGTCGCCGTCGCCATCGGCCTGTTCACCGTGCCGGTGGCCTTCACGCTGACCTCCCAGTTGCGCGGGGACACCGACCACTCCGTGACGCGCGAGGCGGCCACCATGGCGCTGCTCCTGGGCAACGGGGACACCGCGTCCTGCCAGGCGCTGGAGAAGATGGCCAAGGCGTACGACGCCGAGACGACCAAGGACAAGGTCCAGGTCCAGCTCGCGACGAAGGAGACGAACGGAACAAAGGGACAGCCGTGCGCGACGGCCATCCCCGCCCCCCACCCGGACGCGGCCCTGACGAAGGCCCTCCGGCAGGGGGACTCCACCACCGACTGGGGCTCGCAGTTCATCTGGGGCCGCAACCTGGTGATCACGGTCCCGGCGAAGCACGACGGCGAGGTCGTCGGCGCCGTACGGGTCGTCTACTCGACGTCCGGACTCACCAGCAGGCTGTGGACGATCTGGGGCTTCCGCGCGGGCCTCGCGGTGGTGGTGCTGGGCGTGGCCGCGCTGATCGGCGCGGCGGCGGCCCGCCGGATCACCGCCCCGCTGCGCCAGCTCAACGACATGGCGAGCAAGTTCAGCGACGGCGACCTGACCGCCCGCTCCCCCGTGACGGGCCCCCAGGAGACCCAGACCCTGGCCCGCACCCTCAACCAGGCGGGCGAACGCCTCGAAGCCCTGATCGCCTCGCAGCGGATCTTCGTCGCGGACGCGTCGCACCAGCTCAGGACCCCGCTGACGGCGCTCCGTCTCTCCCTGGACAACATCGCCGACGGCGTCGACGACGAGTTCGTCCGGGAGGACGTGGAGCAGGCGACCGCAGAGGTGGTGCGGATGAGCCGCCTGGTCAACGGGCTGCTGGTGCTGGCACGGGCCGAGGCCAAGGTGACGGCCGCCGAGCCGCTGTCCCTGACGGACATCGTGGCCGAACGGCTGTCGGTATGGAGGCCGGCCGCCGACGAGCGCGGAGTCACCATCGCGCTGTGGGGGAGCGGTGCCGACGACCGGCCGTCTGTGCTGGCCAGCCCCGGTCATCTGGACCAGGTGCTGGACAACGTGCTCTCGAACGCCCTGGAGGTCTCACCGGACGGCGGGACGATCACCGTCCGGACGGAGTCGAAGGGCGACAAGGTGGTGCTGTCGGTCCTCGACGAGGGTCCGGGCATGTCCGACGCGGAGAAGTCCCGCGCCTTCGACCGCTTCTGGCGCGGCCAGGGCCTCACCGGGCGCTCCGGTTCCGGTCTCGGCCTCGCCGTCGTCAAACAACTGGTGACGGACGACGGCGGGGCGGTGACGCTGGTGGACGCGCCCGGGGGCGGGCTGGGCGTACGCCTCACCCTGCGGGCGACGCAACGCACCGGGTGAGGCCTTCACGAGCCTCCGTCGGCTGAGACTCAGCCCTCGGGCATCGCGGACGAGTGGTGGTTGACGATCTTCCACACGCCGTCACGCTTCTCGTACTCGTAGGTGTAGCGGGCCACGACTTCCTTCTTCTTGCCGGTGTCGTGGTCGGTGAGGTCGAACTTGTAGACACCGGTGTCGATGGCGGAGTCGCTGTCGAGGATGTTGACGTGCGTCTCGATCTTCGTGCCGAACGGCTTGTTCGCCACGAAGTGGTCGAAGTAGTCGACGATGCCGGCGCGGTCGGTGCGGACCTTGTTGGAGACGGTGGGCAGCAGGACCGCGTCCTTGGCGTAGCGGTCGGCCACCTTCTTCGGGTCGCCGGTCTGCAGCGCCGCGTTCCAGCCGTCGAAGAGGGCGGCGATCTGCTTCTTGGTCGGGTTCGCGGGCTTGTCGTTGCCGGCCGCACTGACCCCGACCGTCACCGTGGCGGCGGTGGCAAGGGCGGCAGCGGTGACGAGGGCGGCGCGTATGCGGGTCTTGCGGGTCATCGCAACTCCTGTGCGGCTTGTTCCGGTTGGGATGACTCAAGATTCGCCTTTGGCCGGTTAACGCCCGTCCAGCCGCCGTACAGCACACATACAAGACCCCTCCAACCTTCGGAGACGGGCGTGCTCACCCTCGATCCCCGGCCGCGCTACCGTCGCCCGATGGACGTTCTGCGCTACGTCGCCTTCGCCACCGACCCGGCCGGGGGCAACCCGGCGGGTGTGGTGCTCGACGCCACCGGCGCCGACGACGCGACCATGCTGGCGACGGCGGCCGAAGTCGGGTACTCGGAAACGGCGTTCGTGGTGCCGTCCGACGACGGCACGCTGACCGTCCGCTACTTCAGCCCGCTCGCGGAGGTGCCGTTCTGCGGCCACGCGACGATCGCCACGGCGGTCGCCCACGCCGACCGGCACGGCACCGGGCCACTGAGCCTGCGCACCAACGTGGGCACCGTCGCCGTCACCACCGCCGTGGCCGACGACGGGACGACCGTGGCGACCCTGGTGAGCGTCGCCCCGCGCACGGAGCCCCTCGCCGGGCCCGACCTGGCCGAGCTGCTGTCGGCGCTGCGCTGGTCCGCCGACGAGCTGGACCCGGCGCTGCCGCCCCGCGCGGCCTACGCCGGTGCCTGGCATCCGGTCATCGCCGCGGCCGACCGCGGCCGGCTGGCCGACCTCGACTACGACATGCCCGCGCTGACCGCCCTCATGGCCCGCCGGGGCTGGACCACCGTCGACCTGGTCTGGCGGGAGTCACCCACGGTCTTCCACGCCCGCAACGCCTTCCCGCCCGGCGGGGTCGTCGAGGACCCGGCCACCGGCGCGGCGGCGGCAGCCTTCGGCGGCTACCTGCGCGAACTCGAACTCATCGCCACACCCGTCACCTTGACGATCCGTCAGGGCGAGGACATGGGCCGCCCGAGCACCATCACGGTGTCCGTACCAACAGACCTTGCCAGCGGAATCGCCGTCACGGGCACGGCCGTTCCCATCTGACCCTCGCCAATGCCCGCTGACGCGGGGGCGGTTCAGCCGGCAGCCGGCGCGGCGAGGGCGCAGCAGCGCCCGCTGAGCTGAGTTCGTGGTGGCTAGTTCGCCGGGCGTGCGCCCAGGTGTTCGCCGATCTCCTCCGCCATCACGCGGCCCGCCTCGAACTCCAACGTCTCGTCGCCCAGGGGGCTCTGGTCGGTGTCGAGGCCGTCGAGTTCTTCCAGGGGCTGGTCCAGGCGTACGTGGGCGAGGACCGAGTGGAGGGCGCGCAGGGTTGCCGAGGCGGTGGAGCCCCAGTTGGAGAAGTAGGAGAACTGCCACCACCACAGGGCCTCGGTGGTGCGGCCCGCGCGGTAGTGGACCATGCCGTGGCGCAGGTCGGCGATGACGTCGGCGAGGTCGTCGGAGATCCGGGCCGGCACAGGCGCCTTGCGGGGCTCGTAGGGGTCGAAGACCTCGGAGTAGACGTCCACCGGTTCCAGCAGCCTGGCCAGGTTCTCGCGGAGCTCGTCCGCGTCCGGCTCGAAGCCCGGGTCGGGCTCGTAGCGCTCGTCGGGGAGGATGTCCTCGTGGGCGCCGAGACGGCCGCCGGCCAGGAGGAGCTGGGAGACCTCCAGGAGGAGGAAGGGGACCGCCAGACCCGGCTCGTCGCCCTTCGCCACCTCCGTGACGGCTACCAGGAAGCTTTCGACCTGGTCCGCGATCTGGACCGCGAAGTCGTCCGGGCTCTGGTCGGTCGCGTGCAGCGTGGCGTCAGACATCTAGGAGTCGTCTCCCCTCGAAGGCGCGGCCGAGGGTGACCTCGTCCGCGTATTCCAGGTCGCCGCCCACCGGGAGGCCGCTGGCCAGGCGGGTGACCTTCAGGCCCATGGGCTTGATCATGCGGGCGAGGTAGGTGGCTGTCGCCTCGCCCTCCAGGTTGGGGTCCGTGGCCAGGATCAGTTCCGTCACCGAACCGTCGGCCAGCCGGGCCAGAAGTTCTCGTATCCGCAGGTCATCGGGGCCGACGCCCTCGATGGGGCTGATCGCGCCGCCCAGGACGTGGTACGTGCCGCGGAACTCGCGCGTGCGCTCGACCGCGACGACGTCCTTCGGCTCCTCGACGACACAGATCACCGTCGGGTCGCGGCGCGGGTCGCGGCAGATGCCGCACCGCTCCTCCTGCGCCACATTGCCGCAGGTCGCGCAGAAGCGGACCTTCGCCTTGACCTCCATCAGGCACTGCGCGAGCCGCCGTACGTCCGTCGGCTCCGCCTGCAGGATGTGGAAGGCGATCCGCTGCGCGCTCTTGGGACCGACGCCGGGCAGCCGCCCCAGCTCGTCGATGAGGTCCTGGACCACGCCTTCGTACAACGGACTGCCGTCCTTCCTGAGTCCTGCGGTTCCTGCGGTCCTTACGGTTCCTGCGGTCCTGCGGTCCTGCGGTCCTTGCAGTACGTACGGTAGTTGGCCGGGGCCGGTCTTAGAAAGGCTGGCCGGGCCCTAGAACGGCAGTCCGGGGATGCCGCTGCCGCCGCCCAGGCCCTGGGCCAGCGGGCCGAGCTTCTGCTGCTGGAGCGTCTGCGCGTTCTCGTTGGCCGCGTGGACGGCCGCCACGACCAGGTCGGCGAGGGTCTCGGTGTCGTCCGGGTCCACCGCCTTCGGGTCGATCCTGAGGGCGCGCAGCTCGCCGGAGCCGGTCACGGTGGCCTTCACCAGGCCGCCGCCCGCCTGCCCGTCGACCTCCATGGTCGCCAGTTCCTCCTGGGCACGGGCCAGGTCCTGCTGCATCTTCTGGGCCTGCTGGAGCAGCTGCTGCATGTTGGGCTGGCCACCACCGGGAATCACGATCAGCTCCTGTTCTCGTACCGCTGTTTCATACCGCTGTTCTCGTGCCGCCGTCACGGCTCTCCGGGCGAGATCTTCCCGCCCTGGCACGAGCCTACGTGGTCCGCGCGGGCGTCGCCCCAGCACTCTTTCGAGTGAGTTCCGCGTGAGGCGTATACCTGATCAAGGCCCACTTCCGGGCGGAAGGGAGGCGAAACCTTCCTCTTCGCCACCCATTGGGCGGTAGGAAGGATCCGGCGCATCAGCTTCAGCGGTCACACGGGGTGACCGTTCGTGTTCGGTCGGGATCAGTAGTCGTCGGTTTCGGGATCAGTCGTCGTCAGTAGGGAGTGCCGGGTGGGTCAGCAGCCGGAGATGCAGCCCGAGGGTCCGCCTCAGGGCGACCTGGCCGGGCGGGCGTTTCCGCTCGGGGACTGGGGCGAGCCCGCCGAGCGGCTGGACGAGCTGTACCGGTGGGTGGAGCGCGGGGCGCTGGAGACCGTCGCCTGGTATCTCGCCGACCGGGTGTGGAAGCGGCGGGGCGCGCGGGTGCTGCGCGGCGGGGCGGCGGCGGGAGCGGTGTGCGGGGCCGCGCTGCCGTTGCTGGATCTGGCGCGGGTGATGGGCGGGGTCGCCCCCTGGGGATATCTGGCGCTGCTGCTGGCGGTGGCGTGCGTGGCGGTGGACCGGTACTTCGGGCTGACGTCCGGGTGGATGAGGGACGTGGCCACGGCGCAGGCCGTGCAGCGGCGGTTGCAGGTGTTGCAGTTCGACTGGGCCTCGGAGAGCGTCCGGGAGGTGCTGGGGCCGGCCGAGGGCACGGCGAGTGAGGCCACCGAGCGGTGTCTCGGGGTGCTGCGGCGGTTCTCGGAGGACGTCACGGACCTGGTGCGCGCGGAGACGGGCGACTGGATGGTCGAGTTCCGGAGCGGGGCCACTCCGGTGGGCATCCAGGCGGCGGTCGCCTCCGGCGGGCGGGCGGATGTGGCGGGCGCGGGGCGGTTCCCGTCGCCGCCCGGGGTGAACGCCCGGCCGAACATGCCCCGGCAGCGGCCACCGGAGCCGCGCTGAGGCTGGCCGACGGGGCGGTGAGGCTGGTCGGCGGCGCGCTGCATGGGGTGTCCTGTCGGCGCGGACCCGGTCGGGGCGGACGTCCGTGAAAAGGGTGAGGGGGCGGGGGCAACCCTGCCCCCGTCTCATGGGTCGCACAGGCATCACCTGTTTCACGTGCTTCTGCTTCCCATTGGTCCGGAAGGGGCCCTGCTCTCTGTGATGACTCGTACCCGGCTGACCGCGCTGGCCGCGACGGCCGCCCTCGCCGCCACCGGCGGCCTGATCACCGCCGCCCCGGCCTCCGCAGCCGTCACCTGTGCCTCTCCTGTCTGGAGGGCGCAGTACTTCGGAAACTCCACCTTCAGCGGCACGCCGAAGCTGACCGTCTGCGACTCGGCCATCGGCGAGAACTACGGGCACGGCGACCCGGCCGGCGTCACGCTGCCCAAGGACAACTTCTCCGTCCGCTGGTCCCTCACCCGGGACTTCGGCTCCGGCGGCCCCTTCCGGCTCTCGGCCGCCACGCAGGACGGCATGCGCGTCCACGTCGACGGCGTGCGGAAGATCGACCTGTGGAAGAACGTCTCCACCACCGCCCGCAGGACCGTCGACCTGACCGTCCCGGCCGGCAAGCACACGATCCGCGTGGACTACGTCGCCTGGACCGGCCTCGCCCACGCCTCGTTCACGTACGCCCCGCGCACCGGGGCCGTCGACACGGTCAAGCCGCTCGCCCCGACCGGCCTCACCGCCGCGTACGACCGGGAGACCGCGAAGACCAGCCTGCGCTGGGCCGCGAACAAGGAGATGGACCTCGCCGGCTACCGCGTGTACCGCCGGCTGAGCACCGCCCAGTGGGCGAAGGCCGGCGGCTCGTCGCTGCTCACCTCCCCGTCCTTCGTGGACGCGACGCCCGCCACGGGCCAGACCTTCCTGTACGAGGTCCGCGCCGTCGACAAGACGGGCCGCGAGTCCGCCGGCAGCCTCGACTCCACCGTCACGACCGTGGACCGCACGGGCCCGGCGGCGCCGACCGGTCTCGCGGTCGCCGGTGACGCGTGGTGGGCCACCCTGGCCTGGCAGGGGGTCGCCGACGCCGCGGGGTACGAGGTGTACGCCGCCTCCGCGGCCACCGGCCCGTTCGAGCTGCTGGGCACGACGATGACGACGTCGTACCGCACCGACGCGCCCGTGAACACCGCCCGGTACTACCGGGTGCGCGCCCTCGACGCGCTCGGCAACCCGTCGGCGCACGCCGCCGTCACCGGCGACGGCGTCGACCGGACGCCGCCGAAGTCCCCGACCTCCCTCGGCGCCGTCGTCCGCGCCGGCTACACCGAGGTGTACTGGGAGCAGCCCGACGGCTTCTACGAGGACTTCTCCAACGGCGGGACCTACCGCGTCTACCGCTCGCCCGGCAGGACTCTCAACCCGGCCGCACTCACCCGCGTGACCTGCGCCGAGGAGAGCGACGAGACCGACAGCGGCGGCATCTGCCACGACCTGGACATGCCCGCGGGCACGTACGTGACGTACACGGTCGTGGCGGTGGACCCGGCCGGCAACGAGTCGGCGCTGTCCGCCCCGCTCGTCGTCCGCACCGGCGACAGGGTCGCGCCCGGCCCGGTCACCGGAGTGCGGGCCACCCCGCGCGCCGACGGCGTGCTGATGAGCTGGGCGGCCTCGACCGAGGACGACGTCGAGCGCTACATGGTCTGGACCGGCGTCCGGCAGGCCGACGGCACGGTCAAGTGGCTCAGCTCCACCTCCTGCGCGGAGGGCACGCGCGACCCGCTCGCGGTCGTCTGCGGCGACCTGCCGGACGGCGAGACGTACGTGTACGCGGTCGTCGCCAGGGACCGCTGGGACAACTCGCTGCCCCCGCGCGACCCGAAGGTCACGGTCGTCGAGGCCACCGAGCTGGACGTCCGGCCGTCCGTGACGGTCACCACGGACTGGGAACTCGGCAGCCTGGGCCACGGCACCGTGATCGGCGGACCCGACGAGGACGGGCCGTCCATCGGCTGGCGGTGCGACAGGACGCCTGAGTGCGACACCGTCACGGGCTACCGGGTCAGCCGGTGGAACGCGGCCACGAAGGCGTACGAGCCGCTGCACGCCGGACTGCTGCCGGCGCAGACCCGTGCCTACACGGACACCACGGCCGCGCGGGGGGCCACGCACTTCTACACGCTGGAGGCGGTGCGCGGTGACGGCAGCGTCGCGGGCACGCACGTGTGGAACTGCGTCTTCCAGGACCGCGTCTAGCGCTGGGCCCGCACAGGTTCGCCGGGCGCATGTTCACCGCCTGCTGTACGTCAGCTTCTCCCCCGTGCCGGCGTTGACGCGTTGCAGGTGGCCGTCGGCGAGCAGGGTGACCTCGGAGGCGGCGCCGGGGCTGCACGCGGTGAGGGGGTCGCCGGTGGTGATCTTCGAGGGGCCGATCTCCAACGGGCCTTTGCCGCCGGGGCGTTTGGTGAGGGCGGCGGTGAACTCGCAGCGGTACGTGTCGCCTTCGGCGACCAGGCCCAGTACCGGGTCGCCCACCTCGCCCTGGCTGATGGTGAGTTGGCGCTTGTTCGTGCCGCTCGCGTTCTCGATCGTGGTGGTCCAGACGCCGAGGTAGCCCGCCGGGACCACACCGTCCGACGGGGACGGCGAGGGGAAGGGGGAATCCGCAGGGGACGCGGACTCGGACTCGGGCGGCAGCGTCGAGGCCTTCTCCGAGGGGGAGTTGGAGGCGGCGGCGCCGGTGTCGGGGGTGTCGTCGCCGGTCAGGAACGCGTACACCGAGCCGCCCGCGGCGATCGCGACGACGAGGGCGATCAGGATCAGCAGCGCGGTCGTACGGCCGTTGCGGCGCGGGGGCTCGGGCTCCTCGGGGGCGGTGAACCCGTCGGCGTACGGGTTGTACGGGACCGGGGCGCTCGACGGCGGGGCCGGGTGGCCGTAGGCGGGGGACGGGTGTTGTCGGGGGTGGCCGTATGCCGGGTGGGTGGGGGGCGGGGGTGTCTGGGGCGGGATGCCGTGGGGGCCCGTGAGGAGGGTGGGGTGACGGTTCGGTGCGTACGGGTCGCCGCGTGGGCCGGAGTGTTCCGGCGCCGTCTCGGGGGCCGTCCGGGGGGCCGTCTCGGGGGCCGTCGCCGGGTGTTCGAAGAAGCTCGCGCCCGTGCTCTGCGCTGCTTCCGGGTCCTCCACCTCCAGCAACCGCACGGCGTGGCGGCCGAGTTGGGCCACCAGGGTGCCGGGCAGCCAGGGGTCGCGGGAGCGGCCGTCGGAGACGGTGTCGTCGGCGCCGGTGAGTTCCAGGACCTCGTCCAGGGTGGGGCGGGCGGCCGGGTCCTTGCGCAGGCAGGCGCGGACCAGGTCGGCGATGCCCTCCGGGACGCCCGAGAGGTCGGGTTCGTCCTCGGCGATGCGGAACATCAGGGCGTGCACCCCGGTGTCGGCGGAGCCGAAGGGGAAGGCGCCGGTGGCGGCGTAGACGAGGACCGCGCCGAGGCAGAAGACGTCGCTGGCCGGGGTGACGGGGTCGCCGCGCACCTGCTCGGGGGCCATGAAGCCGGGCGAGCCGATCACCGCGCCGGCCTGGGTCAGCCGGCTGTCGCCGGTCACGCTCTCCAGCGCCCGCGCGACGCCGAAGTCGATGACGCGCGGCCCCTCGATGGTGACCATCACGTTGGACGGCTTGAGGTCGCGGTGGACGATCCCGGCCGCGTGGATGTTGGCCAGCGCGTGCGCGAGCCCGGCGGCGAGGATGCGCACCGACCGCTCGGGCAGCGGCCCGTGGTCGTGGCTCACGACCTGCTGGAGGCTCGGCCCGGCGACGTAGCCGGTGGCCACCCAGGGCACCTCGGCCTCGGTGTCGGCGTCCAGGACGGGCGCGGTCCAGAACCCGCCGACCCGCTGGGCGTTGCGCACCTCCTGCCGGAAACGCGCCCGGAACTCCTCGCGCGCCGCCAGTTCCCGCCGGACCAGCTTCACGGCGACCGTCCGCCCCCGGTCCGAACGGGCGAGGTAGACCCGCCCCATCCCGCCCGCCCCCAGCCGCGCGAGCAGCCGGTAGCCGCCGATGCGCTGCGGGTCCCCGATCCCCAGCTTCTCCATGGCAGCGCCGCCTTTCCCCCACATGTATGACCGAGCCGAGGATAAACCGGCCGTTCGGGGAGTCGAGTGGCTCGATGTCTACGGTTCCGTAACGGGCGGCGGCGGTTCCAGGCCGTCCGGCACCTCGGTCAGGCACTCCAGCACGCTCCAGCACCCGTACGACCTCGGCGGGCTCTGCCTCCTCCCCGTCCCCTCCCCATCCCCTCCCCCACGCCCGACAACCTGTCGCGGAATCGCCCCGACGACGGAACATGACGCCGATACCGCCGCCGCCTCGCGGGCTTCTACGCTCGCCGCCATGATCCCTCAGACCGACCCCCAGGCCGGCGCGGCCATGAAGGCCGTGGACCGTGCGCACGTCTTCCACCCCTGGTCCGCGCAGGAGCTCTTCGACCCGCTCGCCGTGGCCGGCGCGGAAGGGTCGTACTTCTGGGACTACGACGGCAACCGGTATCTCGACCTCACCAGCGGGCTCGTCTTCACGAACATCGGCTACCAGCACCCGAAGGTCGTCGCCGCGATCCAGGAGCAGGCCGCGCGCCTGACCACCTTCGCGCCCGCGTTCGCCGTCGAGGCCCGTGCGGAGGCGGCCCGGCTGATCGCCGAGCGGACCCCCGGCGACCTGGACAAGATCTTCTTCACCAACGGGGGCGCGGACGCCGTCGAGCACGCCGTGCGCATGGCCCGACTGCACACCGGGCGCGCGAAGGTGCTCTCCGCCTACCGCTCCTACCACGGCAGCACCCAGCAGGCCGTGAACATCACCGGCGACCCGCGCCGCTGGCCCTCCGACAGCGCCTCCGCCGGGGTGGTGCGCTTCTGGGCGCCGTTCCTGTACCGCTCCCGTTTCTACGCGGAGACGGAGGAGCAGGAGTGCGCGCGGGCGCTGGAGCACCTGGAGACGACCGTCGCCTTCGAGGGGCCGGGGACGGTCGCCGCGATCATCCTGGAGACCGTCCCCGGCACCGCCGGGATCATGCTCCCGCCGCCCGGCTACCTCGCCGGGGTCCGGGAGATCTGCGACCGGTACGGGATCGTCTTCGTCCTGGACGAGGTCATGGCCGGTTTCGGGCGCACCGGTGAGTGGTTCGCGGCCGGCCTGTACGACGTCACGCCCGACCTGATGACCTTCGCCAAGGGTGTGAACAGCGGATACGTGCCGCTCGGCGGTGTCGCCATCTCGGGCGCGATCGCGGAGACCTTCGCGAAGCGGCCGTATCCCGGCGGTATGACGTACTGCGGGCATCCGCTGGCCTGCGCCGCCGCCGTCGCGACGATCGGCGTCATGGCGGAGGAGGGGATCGTCGACAACGCGCGGGACCTGGGCGCGTCCGTCGTCGGGCCGGGGCTGGCGGAGCTGGCCGAGCGGCACCCGAGCGTGGGCGAGGTGCGCGGGGCCGGCATGTTCTGGGCGGTCGAGCTGGTGAAGAACCGGGAGACCCGCGAGCCGCTCGTGCCGTACAACGCCGCCGGTGAGGCGAACGCGCCGATGGCCGCCTTCACCGCCGCCGCGAAGAAGGCCGGGGTGTGGCCGTTCGTGAACATGAACAGGACCCACTTCGTGCCGCCGCTCAACGTCTGCGAGTCGGAGGTGAAGGAGGGGCTCGCGGCGCTGGACGCGGCGCTGTCGGTCGCCGACGAGTACACGGAGTGACGGAGTGCAGCAGGAGAGGAAGAGCACCGAGCGGAGTACACAGGCTGGTTGCTGCACATGTAGGGGCTTGAAATCTTCGAACGCGTAAGGTGGCGTGCTCGTACATACCGACGAGCACGCACCCTTCTTCCGCCCCTGACGATGGAGACGCCTCGACCATGTCCGGCAGCAGCGGCAACGGCGCCGTGACGCGCAGCACCCTGCGACAACAGATCGCCGACGCGCTCCGCGACGAGGTGCTGGGGGGACGGTTGCAGCCGGGGCAGGAGTTCACGGTGAAGGAGATCGCCGAGCAGTACGGCGTCTCCGCGACCCCCGTCCGCGAGGCCCTCGTCGATCTTTCGGCGCAGGGTCTGCTGGAGGCCGACCAGCACCGGGGTTTCCGGGTCCACGAGTACTCCGTCGACGACTACCGGGGCATGGTCCAGGCGCGCAGCCTGATCATCGAGGGGATGTTCCTCGCCGTGGACGAGGGCCGGCGGCCCCACCTGAACTTCGAGGAGCCCCGGACGGCCGCCGTCATCGCGGGCGTGCGCCGGCGCGGCGAGGCGGCGAAGCGGGCCGCGTCCGCCGGTGACCTGACCGTCCTCATCGGCTACGACCTGCGCTTCTGGCGCGAGCTGAGCGGCCTGTACGGCAACCCCTACCTCGCCGACTTCCTGCACCGGCTGCGTCTGCAGTCCTGGGTGTGCACGGTGCAGCACCTGCGGCGGCTGGCGGATCTGCGCGGCCATCTGTGGTCCGGCCACACCGAACTCGTCGACGCCCTGTACGCCCGCGACACCGACGCGGCCCGCGTGGTCCTCGCCGCCTACAACGACGACTCCATCACCCTGATCGAGCGGCTGGCGGCCGGATGAGCGGGAGGCCCGCCGCCCCGGACAGGCCCACCGCCCCGACCGCCGCCGTCGAGTTGTCCGTCGTCATCCCCGCCTTCAACGAGGAACGCCGGCTCGCCGCGACCCTGGACGCGGTCACCCGCCATCTCCACTCGGCCGGGAGCCACTGGGGCAGTTGGGAGATCCTGGTCGCCGACGACGGTTCCACCGACGCCACCCGCGAACTCGTCACCGTCCGCAGCGACCCCCGCGTGAAGCTCGTCGTCGGTTCCGGCAACCGGGGCAAGGGGCACGCCCTGCGGCTCGGGGTCGCCGCCAGCCGGGGCGGTCACGTTCTCGTCATGGACGCCGATCTCGCCACCCCCGTCGGGGAGTTGGGGCGGCTGGAGAAGGCACTCGCCGACGGGCATGAGGCGGCGGTCGGCTCACGCGCCGTGCCCGGCGCGACACTTGGCGACCGGCAGCACCGCATACGCGAACTCCTGGGCAAGGCAGGCAACTTGCTCATCCGCCGGACCACCCTGCGCGGGATACGCGACACCCAGTGCGGCTTCAAGCTCTTCGACGGCGACAAGGCCCGCGCCGCGTTCGCCGCCTCCCGTCTCAACGGCTGGGCCATCGACGTGGAGGTGCTGCGGCACTTCCAGCGCGCCGACTGGCCGGTCGCCGAGGTGCCCGTGCACTGGTCGCACCAGCCCGGCTCGAAGGTCCGCCCCACCGACTACCTCCGTTTCCTGCGCGACCTGGCCCGGATACGGATCCCGGTGCTGCGGCTGCGCCCTGCGGACGTCCTGGCCGTCGTCCTCTTCCTCGCGATGGCGACGGCCCTCTACTCGGGCCGCGTCCTGGACCCCGCCCACCGCTATCTCACCGACTCCCTCCAGGACCAGAACCAGTGGGAGTGGTTCTTCGCGGTGACCGCCGACAACGTCGCCCACCTGCGCAATCCCCTCTTCACCGACCTCCAGGGCTTCCCCGGCGGCGTGAACCTGATGGCCAACACGACGATGTTGGGCCTGTCCGTCCCGCTCACCCCCGTCACCCTGCTCCTCGGCCCGGCCGTCACCCTCAGCCTGGTGATGGCGCTGGGCCTGGCCGCCACCGCCACCGCCTGGTACCGGCTGATCGTGCGCCGGCTCGTCCGGCTGCGCCCCGCCGCCTTCGCCGGGGCCGCGGTGGCCGCGTTCGCACCGCCGATGATCAGCCACGCCAACGCCCACCCGAACTTCGTCGTCCTGTTCATGATCCCGCCGATCATCGAGCGCGCCCTGCGCCTGACGACCGGTGCGCGGGTCACCCGGGACGCGGTCGTCCTCGGCCTGATGGCGGCCTACCAGTTCTTCCTCGGCGAGGAGCCGCTGCTGCTCGCCGCGCTGGGCATGCTCCTCTTCGCGGTCGCGTACGGCGTCGTACGCCCCGACGTCGCGCGCAGCGCCGCCCGCCCCCTGCTGAACGGCCTGGCGATCGCCGCCGCAGTCTGCCTCCCGCTCGTCCTCTACCCCCTGGCCTGGCAGTTCTCCGGCCCGCAGAGCTACTCGGGCATCGACCACGGCACCGCGCCCGGCGTCGCCAACTCCGTGCGCGCGCTGCTCTCGTTCGCCGAGCGCTCCCTGATCGCGGGCGACGCCGGCCGCGCCGACGCCCTCTCCCTCAACCCGACCGAACAGAACGCCTTCTACGGCTGGCCACTCGCCCTGCTGGCCTTCGCGATCACGGTAGGACTGTGGCGGCGGCCCGCAGTGAAGGCGCTGGCCTGCACGGCGGCAGCGGCTGCGGTGCTGTCCCTCGGCCCGAGCATCGCCCTCCCCCTCACCGGCACCACAATCCCCGGCCCCTGGACCCTGTTCGCCGGTCTCCCCCTGTTCGAGTCGGTCATCGAGAGCCGGGTCGCGCTGGTCTGCGCCCCGGCGCTGGGCATGCTGCTCGCCCTGGCCGTCGACCGGCTGGCCCACGCCCGCCGCCTCAGCACCCAGTACGCCGGACTGCTCGCCGTCTCCGTCGCCCTGCTCCCCCTCCTCCCGGCCCCGCTGAAGTCCGAGCCGCGCACCGAGGTCCCCGCCTTCTTCACCGACGGCACCTGGAAGGCGTACGTCCGCCCCGGCGAGACCCTCGTCCCCGTGCCGCTCGCCGAGCCCGAGGACGCCGAGGCGCTGCACTGGCAGACGGCGACCGGCCTCGGCTTCCGGATGCCCGGCGGCTACTTCAACGGGCCGTACGGCGACGGCGACCGCACCGGCGTCTACGGCGTCCCGCTGCGCTTCACGGCGAGTCTGCTGCGCGACGTGCGGTACACGGGCGTGGTCCCGGTGGTCGACGCCCGCGCCCGGGCCGCGACCCGCGAGGACCTCGCGTACTGGCGGGCGGGGGCCCTGGTGCTCGCCCCGCAGCCGCGCGTCGAGCGGCTGCGTGAGACGGTGGAGAAACTGGTGGGCCGGCCGGGTAGGCGGGTGGCCGGAGTGTGGGTATGGGACCTGCACGAGGGGACGCAGAACAGGAGCTGAGGTGCGCGGCAGCGACTACCCTTCCCTGACCGGCATTGCCGTACCGCCCGTGCAACACACCATGCAACGCACCGTGCAACGCGCTGAGTGAGGAGCTCTCTTTGGCCTGTGACCTGTGGCTCGTGCCGCTCGTCGACGTGTTGTGCCACACCCCCGACAATCCCTTCGCCGACGAACTCGCCCAGTACAACAAGGTGCTCGCCGAGGCGGGCCTCCCGCCGGTGCCGGTGTACCAGTACATGCCCGGCCTGTCCGGCGAGGTCGCCCCGGTGGCCGGCTTCGACTACGACGCCCTGCACTTCCTGCGCCGCGCCTACCTGCTCCAGGTGTGCCAGTTGCCGGTGACGCCGGTGGGCGAGCTGGGCGGTGACTACGAACAGCTCCTGGAGATGTTCGAGGCGACGGCCCAGCAGTCGCACCTGGTCTGGCACTACGACCACGCGGGCGCGTACGTCCCCGTCGACTTCCCCGCCCCGCTCTCCAACGACGAACTCCTCGCGGGCGGCGGCCCCTTGGGCTCCGCCCAATCCCTGCTGCGGGAACTGGAGTTCGTGGCCCCGTCGATCGGCATCGATCCGGCCAATCCGCCAGCCGCCCCCCAACCCCCCGCCGGTCCCACGGAGTTGGAGGAACCTGCCGTCGCGGCACCGTACGATCCCAGCCCGTTCGCCCGGGAACGGCACGTGTGGCTCGGCCTGCACGCGGCAGCGACCCGCAGCCTGGCGCAGGGCTCGATGATCGTCTTCAGCTGAGTCGGCTGATGGCTTTCAGCGCCCGAGCTGTGCGAGACCCTTCTGCACGTCCTCCATGTTCATCACGGGGTTGTAGGAGATCTCGGCGTCGAGGTTGAGGAAGAACGGCTCGCTGAGCACCGGCATCTGCGAGCTCTCCTCCATGTCGAAGAACAGGAAGGCGGTGCGCTTGCCGTGGTCGGTGGTGAAGTAGGCCGCTTCGGGCTTGAGCTGCGCCATCGACTCCTCGATCAACTTCCCGAGAGTCCCGTTCCGGATGGCCTCGTTGGCCTTCTCCGTGTCCATGGACGCCTTCAGCATCATGCGCATCGCAGTCACCTTCTTCTGGTCGATGCACGCGGACAGACAACGTCATGATATGCCCGGAATGCCGGGTAGGGCGCGCCCGGTGGGCGCCCTACCCGGCGCCGCTCAACGCTGTTCGACGATGCGGATGGTCCGGATACCCGTACCCCGGTAGCGCGTCGGTGTCCTGGTCAGGACGGGACGGCCGTGCGGCCACTCGACGGTCGGCAGCGCGAGATGCAGCACGTGGGCGCCGCTCCAGTCGTCCTCGGTCTTGCCGGCCGGCTCCTCGCCCGCGTCCGCCGCACCCGCCGTCCGCAGACGCTTGCCGACGGACGCGGCAGCCGCGAAGTCGAGCCCCTCGATGTTGACGGACGGCAACGCGCCCACATGCTCGGCGACTCCGGCCCGCTCGCGCTCGGCGGCGGCCAAGCTCAGCGCGGGAATGTAGACCCGCAGAGCGGGGTCCTTCTCCGCCTCGACGACGAGCCGGGAGGCCATGCTGTTCCCCGCACCCAGTGCGAGCGCGGCGGTGTCGTCGAAGATGACGGCACGCGGCAGCGGATAGCGCTTCTCGTCCATTACTGGACCTCCCCGATACGCCCGGCCTCGAGGTCGGCCCACAGCTTCTCGCCGGCCTTCTCGTCCTCCTCGGTGTACGGCCTGCCGAGGAAGTGCTCCTCCACGTACGCCTTGGTCTCCTCGTACTGCTTGTGCAGCTCTTCCTTGGTCGGGGTGGCCCCGGCCAACTGGGCAACGAGGTCGCGCATGCTCATCCCGCGCTCCCGGGCGAGCTCCTGAAGCCGGTCACGGACAGCGGGGTCGACCTTGATCGTGGTGTCAGCCATGAGCACAGTATACCGGCGGTATACCACCTCAGGGCGTACGAGTGTGACGGTCATCGACACTCCGTTTCTTTCGAAGGACCCGGCAGGCGAGAGCAGGCCGGGAATCTGTGTGCGCTTGCGCCTACGCGGGCGCGGGCTGCTGGCCTCGCAGCAGGGCGCGGACCGTCGCGCCGCCGCGTCGGGCGGCGTCGCGGAAGGCGGTCGCGCCGGGCTTGCGCAGTTCGAGCTCGACGGTCGTGGCGGGAGCCGGCGTCGGCGCAGCCGGGCGCTTACGGCGCAGCCGGTTCTCGATCAACGCCTGCGGCGAGTGGACGGGAGACGGCAGCCCGTCCGTCAGCGCGGCCCGCACCTGCGAGGTGTTCGCCCCCGCGTCCCACCACGCCTCCACGAGCGGCGCGAGCCGCAACGCCTCGGCGGCACCGAGCGTGAGCCCCGGGTGCGTACGGCCGAGCGAGCCGAGGAACTTCGCGGCGAACGCGGTGCGTTCGCTCGGTTCCGGCTCCTGCTCCGACTCCTCTTCCGGCTCGGCCGGCTCGTCGGGCTCGACAAGCGGCGGGGAGGGAGGGTCTTGTGTCCCGGTGTTTTCCCCCGAAGGGGTAGCGCCCCCGGCCGGGTCTCCCGATTCGCCGAAGGCCCGGTCCTGAACTTTTTCCGGTTCACCCGCCGGGGGTTCGTCCTCGTACGGAGTGTCGAATACCTCGTACACCGTGGAGAAGTGACGCGTCTGCGCGTCCTGCCGCACCACCCGCCGCAGATACCGGGATTCCTCCAGCTCATGCAGGGCGGAGGCGATCCGCGCCCTGCCTTCCTTGCGCTGCTCGGCGAGGGTTCGGATGGTGGCGCGAGCGCCGTCCGGGAGGCTGATGAGGTACGTCAGTACGCCTACCGCACACCAGGAGAGACTCCGGTCGCGGAGAAGGGCGTTGGAGAAGACTGAAAACGCGCGCGTGGGCGTCGTACGATGAATGCGCATTGGGTGTCCTTATGTGTTGGACCTGGTGCCGAGCCCCCGGGTGTTGGCGCACCGCGGGGGCGTTTCGTTGGCGTGACTCTACGGGCACGCAAAGCGACGAAAGCAAGCCGGAACTGGGTTTTCCCGGGCGGAAGTTCCCACGTTTCACTCCTCGGAGTGAAGTGTGACGGCGCGCAGAAGAAGCGTGTGGACGAAGCGGTCGGGTGCGGTGGGCCGGTAACGCCAGAACAGCGGCCACGTCATGTCGTCCAGCGCGGGGACGGGGATGAACCACTCCTTGTCCGGACCGCAGGTCATGCGCGTCACCCCTTCCGGCCAGGCCAGATGGGCGGTGCTGCCGGGCGGCACGAGGAAGTAGACGCACCGGCGTCCGCTCGCCGTCTCGATGATCGGCCCGGGGTCGCCTCCGGTCATCCGCGCCAGCAGGTCGGCGATCTGGCGTCCCCGGTCGCCGTCCAGCCGCACGGCGTCGAACTGGACGCCTGCCTTCCGGATTTGAACGCCGGATTCCGGAAGCCAGTCCAGGTCACTTTGCGTATTCATGAGGACAGTGTCCTGAAGCTGACCTACCGTCTTCCATAACTCTCCGTCGACTCTCCACAACGGTCGGAAATCAGCGGAGACAACTGGTGACCGGTTGAGTTCAGTTGAGTCCGGGGGTGACCGCATGGCGCGGGCGGAGAACAAGGTGGTAGCGAGCGGTACGGCACGGATGGTCGCCGCACTGGCGAAGGCGTTGCGCGAGCAACTTGGTCTGACTCAGGAGGAGTTGGGCAAGATGATCGGCTACACCGCCTCCGCGATCAGCGCGATGGAGACGTGCGCCCAGCCCGCGAGCGACAAGATGCTGGTCGCGCTGGAGAAGGCGATCGGCGGTGGGCTGGGCCTCTTCGAGAAGGCACGCAAGTGGATGCTGCTGGAGAAGTACCCCGCGCGCTTCCGAGGCTTCAGCGAGATGGAGGCGGGCGCGGTCACAATCTGCTCGTACGCGAGCTTCGTCCTCGACGGGCTGTTCCAGACCGAGGCGTATGCCCGGGCCGTCATCCACGGCAGCTATCCCCCTGTCTCCAAACAGAAGGAGGACGAACTCGTCGAGGCGCGGGTCGCCCGCCGAGCGCTCTTCGACCGCGAGCCTGCTCCGATGATCGAGCTGATCCTCGAAGAGAGCGTGTTGCGGCGGCCGTTCGGTAGCTGGGACATCTTGCGCGAGCAACTACGCTCGCTCGCCAACGACGCCCAGCGGGACAATATCTGCATCCAAGTTCTCCCGATGAACCGCGGACTGCGCGGTGCGCACGCGGGCGAGCGTGGCCCCATGAAAATTGTTGTCACCGAGGACCACGACCACGTCGTTTTCATGGAGATCGAGGACCAGGGCATCCTGGTAAGCAATCCGCCGGAAGTGGCCCAACTCGCCCACCGCTATGCGAAGATCCGCGCACAGGCCCTGAGTCCCGACGACTCGCTGAGCCTCATCGAACGGTTGGCAGGAGAGCAGGAATGACCGGCACAGGGACCCTTCAGTGGTTCAAGTCCAGTTACAGCGACGGCGGGGGCGGCGACTGCGTCGAGACCGCGTACACCTGGCACAAGTCCTCGTACAGCGATGGCGGCGGCGGTAATTGCGTCGAAATAGCCGCCTGCCCCGCCGCCGTCCACATCCGGGACTCGAAGAATTCGGACGGGCCGGTGGTGACCGTCTCCTCCGGGGCCTGGGCCGCCCTCCTCACCACCCTCCCCCTAGAACTGTGACACTCGCACCCCCAACTGTCACAGTTCTCACGACCAGGTACCCCAGCGCCCCTTGAGTCGCCGGCGGATCCGGCCGCATCGCCGTGGAGGGAGCACCCCCTCTCCAGAAAAATGTGACACCCGCACCTTCATCTGTCACATTTCCACGGCGCATAGTTCCCCTCCGGGGGAGCCGAGCCCGAATCCATCCCCCACGCGCCGCTCCCCCGGCACGCTGGCCCTCATGAACACCTACGCGCCACCGGGAATGGGCACCGTCTACCGCGCCGTGCTCGACACTATGGCCGAGCACGGCCCGCATCGGCCGCCGATCGCTCAGATCGCCCGCCTCGCCGACACCAATCGCCAGTTCCTGTACCGGAACTGGCCGGATCAGCGAGTACTGATCCTCAAGGCATGCACGGCGGAGCTGGACCGCCTCCTGCAGCGGGCGAGCAACGCAGGATACGAACTGTCACCACCGTGCATGCTGGTGGCGCAGATCGTGCGCGCGGCCCGCCTGGTGCGCGAGCACCCGGTGATGGTGGCGACGGCCCGGACGAACCCCGATCTCCTCCTCTCCGCCCTGACACATCCGGACACGTCACTGCACCTACGCGCACTGCTCTGGCTCCAGAACCGTCTCTACGTCCGATACCCGGGCATGGCGGAGCGGGAGCCCATGTCCTGGACCCTGCTCGCCATGGCATCGCCGTTCGCACTCGCGCCGCCGCCATCCCATGCCCCGACCGACCGCACGGTCCTCGACGCCCGGCTCAGCTTGTACCTGCACACGTGCCTGAACACCAGCCACGACGGCCCCTGCCCGAGCACACCCCGCGACTGACCGCAGAAGGCCAAGGCAGAGAGCCGGCGGCGGAAGCGCCGCGTCAGAACACCGGCGTTCCGGACTGCGTCAGCTTCCAGTTGGCGGCGGCGAAGTCGGCCGGGTCGAGCGCGCCCTTGGCCGTGACGTAGTCGATCATCAACTGGCGGATCTCGTTGGTGGAGCTGTAGGCGATGGGCGCGGCGGCGATGTGCGGGTAGCCGCTGCCGCCGTTGGCCCGGTAGTTGTTCACGGCGACGACGAAGACCTGGTCGTCGGCGACGGCGGCACCCTTGTAGCTGAGGTTCTTGATCCGGGACCCCTCGGCCGCCGCGATGTCGATCTCGTAGTCGACGCCCGCCGCCGTGTCGTACATGTAGTCCCAGAAACTGTTGGCGTTGGTGAGGGTGGCGGTGTCGACCTTCGTCCCCGCCGGAACCTGGTGGTAGTACTTCGCCGCGAACTCCAGGTAGTCCCTGAGCTGGGCGCCGGTGAGCTTCTTGCCGTACAGGGTGTTGTCGTAGATGTAGAGCCCGGCGATGTCGCGGATGCTGACGTCGCCGGCCGGAATGTCGGCGGTGCGGCTGAAGGGCGCGGCGACGGAGATGAGGGGCAGGGCGGCGTCGGCGGTGGAGAGTCCGGCGGCGACCGTCTTCGTCTGGACCTCGTGGATGAAGTCCATGATGGGGACGTCCTTCCAGCAGGACTCCGCCGCCGAGAGGTCGGCCGTGCAGGTGCCGACGGCCGTGTTGACGTACTTCACGACGAGTTCGTGGTCGGCCTTCAGGAGCTTCTTGATCTCCGGGTCCTCGTCCACGGTGTTCGGGTTGAGGGTCTGGGCGGTCTTGCCGACGACCTTCCAGCGGCCGTGCTCCAACTCGACCTCGAAGTCGAAGACACTGAGCCGGTAGCCCCAGCAGTACGGCTCCGACAGCAGCACGTCCTCGCCGGTCTCCGCGTTCTTCACCGTGTACGACGGCACCTCGACGTGCGTGTGACCGACGAGGATCGCGTCGATGCCGGGGACCTGCTCGGCGACGAGGTTGGAGGCGTTCTCGACGTAGGGGAGTTCGTCGCCGTAGGACGAGGAGCCGTCCAGGCCCGAGTGGTCGGTGAGGAAGACGACGTCACAGCCCAGCGCCCGCAGCCTCGGCACGTACTTCTTCGCCTGCTCGACAAGCCCCGGGAACACCATCTTCCCGGCGACGTTGTCCTTGTCCCACAGCGCGATGCCCGGGTTGGTGAGGCCGAGGATGCCGACCTTGATGTCGGGCGCGCCCGGCACGCAGATCCGCTTCACGGTGTACGGGGCGAAGGCGGGCCGCAGCGTCTTGGCGTCGAGGGCGTTGGCCGCGAGCAGCGGGAAGTGGCACTGGCTCTCGAACTTCCGCAGCACCTCGATGCCGTAGTTGAACTCGTGGTTGCCGAGGGCGGCGGCGTCGTAGCGCATGTGGTTCATGGCGACGGCCATGGGGTGCTGCGGCCCCTTCTTGCCGTTCGTCCCGGTGATCGGGGCGACGCGCGCGAAGTAGTAGGCGAGGGAGGTCCCCTGGATGATGTCCCCGGCGTCGACCAGCAGCACCCGCTCCTCGCCCTTGGCCTTCCGCTGCTCCTTGATGAGCGTGGCGACCCGCGCGACCCCGACCGAGTTCCCCTTGCCGTCCTTGTAGGCGGCGTCGGTGTAGTAGTCCCAGTCGAAGACGTGACTGTGCAGGTCGGTGGTCCCGAGAATGGAGAACGACCAGGTCCGCGGCTTCTTCACCGGCTTGGCACCCTTGCGCTCGGCAGCCTGGGCGCTACCGGCCCCCACACTCCCGGCAACGGCGACAGCCGCCCCGGTAACGGCCGACTTCTGCACGAACTCACGGCGATTCAGGGGATTGACGGGCATGGCAGGGCTCCTGGGGGAGGGCTGGCGAAAGGGAGGCGTGCGGGGTGACTACACGCGTAGATGTTGGTCGCGGGCGACCCCCTTCGAAAACCAGCGGCATGCCATGAGCAGGTCAACAAAAGGAAATGATCGACGGACTGCCGGAGTGCGCTCGCTCGACTACGCTGAGTGCCGCATGGTCAGCCTCGATAGAAGGGCGCATCATGACGTTGATGGCTGAGCGACCGATCACGATAAGCGGCACAGAGTCCCCCAGCTTCGAGGATCTGCTGGACGCCCTCGACGAGCTGTACGTGCCGGACGGCTTCAAAGCCGAGATCATCAAGGGGAACATCGTCGTGTCGCCGTGGTCGAGGGCGTACTACCTCACGGTCATGCATTTGGTGTGCGATCAGTTGCAACCTCACCTGCCCGAAGGGCACCGGATCACTTCAGGCCCGTTCCTTTACGTGTTTCCGGGATCCGAGCGCGCCTACGGCCCCGACATCCACGCGTCTCACATGAGCGCCCACCAGAGCACCAGCAACCACTTGGACGGCGAAGCCCTCTCCTTCGTTGCCGAGCTGACCTCCTCTTCCACCCGGTTCGACGACCTGACCGACAAGGTCGAGACCTATGGGAAGGCGGGCGTTCCCGTCTACCTGATCCTCGACATGCAGGAAGAGCAGGCCACCGTCCTGTGGACGCCGTCGGCCAAGGGATACGAGTCCCGTCTCACCAAACCGTTCGGCGAGAAGCTCGACATTCCCGCGCCCTTCGGCTGCACCCTCGACACCACCGGCTTCCAGGCCCCGGCCCCCGCGCCGCCCGAGAAGTGACGCACACGCGTGTGCCCCCGTCCGGTCCGACGCCGGGCGGGGGCACACGTGTGAGAAGGGCGCTGAACTGCCGTCCTACAGGAACGAGTTGGCCTACAGGAACGAGTTGATCTGGATCGTCTCGTCCCGGCCGGGGCCGACGCCGATCGCGGAGATCGGGGCGCCGGACATGTCCTCCAGGGCCTTGACGTAGGCCTGGGCGTTCTTCGGGAGGTCGGAGAAGGACTTCGCCTTCGTGATGTCCTCGGACCAGCCGGGCAGGGTCTCGTAGATCGGCTTCGCGTGGTGGAAGTCCGACTGCGAGTACGGGAGTTCGTCGACCCGCTTGCCGTCGATCTCGTACGCCACGCAGACGGGGATCTGCTCCCAGCCCGTCAGGACGTCGAGCTTCGTCAGGAAGAAGTCCGTCAGGCCGTTGACGCGGGTCGCGTACCGGGCGATGACCGCGTCGAACCAGCCGCAGCGGCGGTCACGGCCGGTCGTCACGCCCCGCTCGCCGCCGATGCGGCGCAGCGCGTCGCCGTCCGCGTCGAACAGCTCCGTCGGGAACGGACCCGAGCCGACACGCGTCGTGTACGCCTTCAGGATGCCGATGACCCGGCTGATCTTCGTCGGGCCCACGCCCGCGCCCGTGCAGGCGCCGCCGGCCGTCGGGTTCGACGAGGTGACGAAGGGGTACGTGCCGTGGTCGATGTCGAGGAGCGTGCCCTGACCGCCCTCGAAGAGGACGACCTTGTTCTGCTCCAGCGCCTGGTTCAGCAGCAGGACCGTGTCGGTGACGTAGGGGGCGAGCTTGTCGGCGTAGCCGAGCAGCTCCTCCACCACCTGGTCGACGGCGATCGCACGGCGGTTGTACAGCTTGGTCAGCAGCTGGTTCTTGGCGTCGAGCGCCGCCTCCACCTTCTGCGTGAGGATCGACTCGTCGTACAGGTCCTGGACGCGGATGCCGACCCGGTTGATCTTGTCGGCGTAGGTCGGGCCGATGCCGCGCCCGGTTGTGCCGATCTTGCGCTTTCCGAGAAAGCGTTCCGTCACCTTGTCGACAGTCACGTTGTAGGGCGTGATGATGTGCGCGTTGCCGCTGATCAGCAGCTTCGACGTGTCGACGCCGCGCTCGTTCAGACCGCTCAGCTCGGAGAGCAGGACCGACGGGTCGACGACGACACCGTTACCGATGACCGGCGTACAGCCGGGTGACAGGATTCCGGAAGGGAGCAGGTGGAGTGCGTACTTCTGATCGCCGACGACGACCGTGTGGCCGGCGTTGTTGCCGCCCTGGTAGCGCACTACATAATCCACCGAGCCACCGAGAAGGTCGGTGGCCTTTCCCTTGCCTTCGTCACCCCACTGAGCACCGAGCAGCACAAGTGCGGGCACGCGCGTACACCCCTTCCGGGTGGGGCATGTCCAAGGTCAGGGGCGTACGCGGCAGTTCGTGCCACCGCGTGCACCGCGACCGTTGCCGGTCGCCAGTTGTCGGACCCGGATGCCCCGGAATAGACGAAGCCCCTGGCGCAATAGCGCAAGGGGCTCTTGCACAAAGATGCTACCCGAGGAAGCGAGGCAGGACCGAGGTGGCGACTTCTCCGACGTCCGATCAGCTGCTGGTGATCATCGATCCGGCTGCCCGGTGCACGGACGGGGAGTCCGTCCGCATCGCGAAAGACGTGCTCAGCGCGGGTGCGGCGAGTACGAAGGTGTGTCTGCCTGAGGATCCGGAGGAATTCGCCCGGGTGCTGTCCCGGCGGGGTTCGCGGCGGCCGGTGGTCGTCGGCGACGACCGTGCGCTGATCCGCGCGGTGGCCCTGCTGCACCGGCAGCGGGCACTGGCCGAATGCGTCCTGTCGGTGGTGCCGGTGGGCGCGTCCCTGAGCGTCGCGCACGCCCTGGGGGTGCCCCGGGGGGTCGTGGCGGCGGCCCGGGCCGCCCTGGACGGCACCGAACGCCGTCTTGACGTGCTCATCGACGACAGCGACGGGGTGGTACTGGGCGCGCTCCGCATCCCACCGGTACCGCTCACTCCGCACAGCCCGGACGACGAAACGGGCGATCCGGATCGTGCGGACCATACGGACATGGTGGAGGGCGCCGGGCTCGCGCACGCCGGCCGGCACTGGCTGCGGACGTACCAGTCGCTTGTCCGCACCCTGGTCCCGTCACGGCCCTCCCGCCTCTCCCCCGCCCCCGCCCCGCCCGGACCGGCCCGGCTGCGCATCGAGGTCGACGGCGTGACGCTGATCGACCTCGACCAGCCGGTGGCGGCGGTCTCGGTGTCCCCGGGCCCCTCCGGCACGGCCATCGTGGAGGTACGCCCCCTGTCCCTCGGCGCGGACGCGGCCCCCCTCCGCGCCCGGGGCCACACGGTGACCGTCTCGGGCACGGACTTCCACTACCGAGCGGACACGACCGTCGCCGGACCGGTACGACGCCGGACGTGGACGGCACGGGAGGGAGCGCTTGGGCTGATGCTGCCGGGACGGTGAGCCGGTGAGGATTTCTGCCGACGGGGGTTTCTGCTGGCGAGGGTTTCTGCCGGCGAGGGTTTCTGCCGGCGTGGGTTTCTGCCGGCGTGGGTTTCTGCCGGCGAGGGTTTCTGCCGGCGAGGGTTTCTGCCGGCGTGGGTTTCTGCCGGCGTGGGTTTCTAAAGGTCTGGTTGACAAGTATTTAACGTGCCGACACCCTTGACCGACTCATTCGGGCGACAGAGTTCCGGTCCAGCACGGCGGCGGACGACCAGGAGAGGGGCCACCTCGATGGCAGTGGACGAGGGAGTCGCCTCGGCGGCGGAGACGGGCGCGGAGGGAGCGGACGGCACCGTTCACCGGCTCAAGCCCAACGCCATCGGCCTGCTCGGCGTGGTCTTCATGGCCGTCGCGACGGCGGCGCCGATCACCGCGATGACCGGCAACGTGCCCTTCATGGTCTCGTCGGGCAACGGCGTCGGGGCCCCGGCCAGCTACCTCGTCGCAATGGTCGTCCTGGCAATCTTTTCCGTCGGTTTCACGTCGATGGCGAAGCACATCACCTCCACCGGCGCCTTCTACGGCTTCATCTCCTACGGCCTCGGCCGCTCGGTCGGCCTCGCCTCGGGCCTCCTCGCGACCTTCGCCTACGCCGTGTTCGAACCGGCGCTGATCGGCATCTTCTCGTCCTTCGCCACCACGACCCTCGAGGACCAGACGGGCCTGGCCGTCCCGTGGTGGGCGTTCGCGCTGCTGATGCTCGCCGTCAACGCGACGGGCACCTGGTTCGGCGTCTCCGTCGCCGAGAAACTGCTCGTCGTCCTCCTCGCCACCGAGGTGACGATCCTCGCCGCGATGGCGATCTCGGTCGCCTTCCACGGCGGCGGCCCGGACGGCTTCAGCCTCGACCCGGTCAACCCGGTCAACGCCTTCAAGGGCACCAGCGCGGGCCTCGGCCTCTTCTTCGCCTTCTGGTCGTGGGTCGGCTTCGAGTCGACGGCGATGTACGGCGAGGAGTCCCGCAACCCGAAGAAGATCATCCCCAAGGCGACGATGATCTCGGTCCTGGGCGTCGGCGTCTTCTACGTCTTCGTCTCCTGGATGGCCATCACGGGCACCGGCGAGTCCTCGGCGGTGAAGGTCGCCACCGCCGACCCGTTCGGCCTGTTCTTCGGCCCGACCGAGCGCTACGTCGGCCACTGGGCGGTCGACGTCATGCAGTGGCTGATGATCACCGGCTCGCTGGCCTGCGGCATGGCCTTCCACAACTGCGCCGCCCGCTACATGTACGCGCTGGGCCGCGAGGGCGTCCTGCCGTCCCTGAAGAACACCGTCGGCCGCACCCACGCCCGGCACGGCTCCCCGCACATCGCGGGCCTGGTCCAGACGGTCGTCTCGGCCGTCCTGATCGGCGCGTTCTGGGCCGCGGGCAAGGACCCGTACACGGGGACGTACGTCCTGCTCGCGATCCTCGGCACCATGGCGATCCTCGTCGTCCAGGCGGTGTGCTCGTTCGCGGTGCTGGTCTACTTCCGCTCGCACCACCCCGAGAGCCGGCACTGGTTCCGGACCTTCACCGCCCCGCTCATCGGCGGCATCGCGATGCTCGCCGTGGTCGCGCTGCTGGTGTCCAACATGGGCGTGGCGGCGGGGCCGGAATCGGGCTCGCTGGTGCTGAAGGCGACGCCGTGGCTCGTCGTACTGATCGCGGTGGCCGGCCTCGGCTACGCCCAGTACCTCAAGCGGCGCGACCCGTCCCGCTACCTGCTGCTGGGGCGGACGGTGCTGGAGGAGACGAAGGAACGGTAGACCGAGGAACGGTAGGCCAAGGCGGGTAACAGCCGTTGCCTGTAGGGGATTTCAGGCCCCGAAGAGCTCCTCGCGGTGCACCCGCCACCGTTCCATCATGGCCGCGATCTCGCCGTCGACGAACTCGAAGAAGGCGAGCGTCTCGGCCATGCGCCGTCCCGCCGGGGTGTCGCCGCCGAGGCTGGTGACGCCCTCGCGCAGAGCGACCTCCCACCGCTTGAGGACGGCCTCGCGGTTGGTGAGGGCCTCGTACCACTGGTTGCTGTGCACCCGGTAGCGCTCGCGCCGCGAACCGGGTTCACGCTCCCGGGACACCATGTGCTGCTGCGCGAGATAGCGCACCCCGCCGGAGACGGCCGCGGGGCTGATCCGCAACTGCTCGCCCAGTTCGACGGAGGTCATCGCGCCCTCGTCGGAGGAGAGCAGCGCGGCGAAGATCCGGGCGGGCATGCGCTGCATCCCGGCCTCGACGAGCTGCGCCGCGAAGGACTCGACGAACTTCGACACGGCTTCCGCGTCCCGTCCGGCCTCCGTTGATTCGGTCATACCCTCACCCTAACCCGAGCTTCATACAGTTCCTTAACTTCACAAATTTCTGAAAGAAGCGTACGTTCGGAACCATGACGAAGGCCATCACGGTGTCCGGACTGCACAAGTCCTTCGGCCGTACCCACGCGCTCGCCGGCCTCGACCTGGAGGTCGAGACCGGCGAGGTGCACGGCTTCCTCGGCCCCAACGGCGCCGGCAAGTCCACCACCATCCGCGTCCTGCTCGGCCTGCTGCGCGCCGACTCGGGCGCCGCCCAGGTCCTCGGCCGCGACCCGTGGACCGACGCGGTCGAGGCCCACCGCCGCATCGCGTACGTCCCCGGCGACGTGACCCTGTGGCGCAACCTCTCCGGCGGCGAGGTCATCGACCTGTACGGCAGGCTGCGCGGCGGCCTGGACGCCGGGAGGCGCGCCGAACTGATCGACCGCTTCGAGCTGGACCCCACCAAGAAGGGCCGCACGTACTCGAAGGGCAACCGCCAGAAGGTCGCCCTGGTGGCCGCGTTCGCCTCGGACGTCGACCTCCTCATCCTCGACGAGCCGACGTCCGGCCTGGACCCGTTGATGGAGGAGGTCTTCCAGCGCTGCGTGCAGGAGGAACGAAACCGCGGCCGGACGATCCTCCTCTCCTCCCACATCCTCAGCGAGGTCGAGGAACTCTGCGACCGCGTCAGCATCATCCGCAACGGCCGCACCGTCGAGACGGGCTCCCTGGCCGACCTCCGCCACCTCACCCGCACCAGCGTCACGGCCGAACTCGCGGGCCCGCCCAACGGGTTGGCCCACCTCCCCGGCGTGCACGACCTCGAAGTCCGGGGAAACCGGGTGCGGTTGCAGGTCGACACCGCCGAACTCGACGCCGTACTGCGGTCGTTGACGGACTCGGGCATCCGTTCCCTGACGTCGACGCCACCCACGCTGGAGGAACTGTTCCTGCGCCACTACCAGGAAGACCGGCAGGAAGACCGCCAGGAAGACCGGCGGGACAACCACCTGGAGAACCAGCAGGAGGCTCGGGCATGAGCACGCTCGCGGGCACCGCCCCGCTCCTGCGCTTCGCGCTGCGCCGCGACCGGGTGCTGATCCCCGTCTGGGTGGCCGTGAACACCCTGATGGTCCTCTCCATGCCGAACACCCTGAAGGGCCTGTACGCCACCCCCGCCGACCGCGCCGACCTGCTCGGCCAACTGGCGGCCAACGCCTCCCTGCGCGCCCTGATCGGCCCCGTCTTCGACGACTCGCTCGGCGCGCTCACGGCCTGGCGGGTGGGCGTGTACGCCGGTGCGCTCGCCGCCGTGACCAGCCTCCTGATCGTCGTACGGCACACCCGCGACGAGGAGGAGAGCGGCCGTCAGGAGCTGATCGCCTCGGGCATGGTCGGCCGCCGCGCCTCCCTGACGGCGGCGCTGCTCGCGGCCGGCGTCGCCAACGCCGTACTCGCCCTGCTGGTCGCGGCGGGTCTGGCGGGCCAGGGCGCGGCGGGCGCGCTCGCGTTCGGCCTCGGACTGGCCGGGGTCGGCATGCTGTTCGCGACGACGGCGGCGATCGTCGCGCAGCTGACGGAGAGCACGCGGCTGGCGCGGGGCCTGACGGCGGCCGTGCTGGGGGCCGCGTTCGTCCTGCGCGCGGCGGGCGACTCGTCGGCGGATGGGGGCACCTCCCAGGCTTTCGGCCCTGGGGGAGGATCATCGCTCCTGACCTGGCTGTCCCCGCTCGGCTGGCTGGAGAACCTGCGGGCCTTCGCGGACGAACGGTGGTGGGTGCTGCTGCTGTTCGCGGCGGCGGTGGCGGCGCAGGGCGCGGTGGCGTACGGCCTGGCCGACCGCCGGGACGTCGGCATGAGCTTCCTCCCGACCCTCCCCCGCTCTCGGCTCCGCTCGAGCTGGGGGACCCCCATGGGCCCGGCAGCGGGAGCCCTACGGACGGCATCCGCCTTGGCCTGGCGACTGCAACGGGGCGGTGTGCTGGGCTGGAGCGTCGGCTTCTTCCTCGCGGGGGTGGTGTACGGCGGCCTGGCGGACGGCGCGGCCGACCTGGTCGGCGACAACGCCAAGGCCCGCGAGATCTTCGAGCGGATGGGCGGGCAGTCGTCGGGCCTGACGGACGCGTTCCTCGCCGCGATGATCGGCATGCTGGGCCTGATCGCGACGCTGTACGTGGTCGCGTCCGTCCTGCGGCTGCACGGCGAGGAGACGTCGGGGCGGGCGGAACCGGTCCTGGCGAACGCGGTGGGCCGACTGCGCTGGGCCGCCGGGCACTTGGCGATCGCCTTCGGCGGCGCGGCCCTGATCATGCTCCTGGCGGGCCTCGGCTTCGCAGCGGGCTACGGCAAGCAGGTCCTGCCGATCCTGGGCGCCTGCCTGGTGCAGCTCCCGGCGATCTGGCTGGTCGGCGGCCTGACGGTCCTGCTCTACGGCACAGCCCCGCGTCTGGCCCCGGCCGCGTGGGGAGTGGCGGGCGCGGTCCTCCTCGTCGGCTGGATCGGCCCGGCCCTGAACGCACCCCAGGCGATCCTGGACGCCTCCCCCTTCGCCCACTTGCCGAAACTGCCGGGCGGGGAGATGGCGTGGACCCCGGTGCTGCTGCTGTCGGGCGCGGCGGCGCTGCTGGTGGCGGGCGGTCTGGCGGGCCTGAGACGACGGGACATGACGACGTGACGACGTGACGACGGGGCGGCGGGGCGGCGGGGCGGCGGGGCGACGTGACGACGGGGCGACGTGACGACGGGGCGACGTGACGACGGGGCGACGTGACGACGGGGCGGCGCGACGACGGGGCGGCGCGACAAGGCGACGAGGCGATCCGGCGGCGCGAACCGAGGGAGGCCGCATCCCGTCCCTCCGGGCATGAATCGGAATCGGAACTGGAACCGGAACCGGAACGCAGTGACGTGCGGTGGCTGTGTGCTGTCGGTGGCGGGCGCGCTGGCGGCGACGAACCTGTGGCTCACCTCGACCCGCACACGCATCCACCTGGGCCACGGCTTCGAGGACGAGGGCCTGGACCTCAGCGTCCTGTTCACGGAACTCCCGCTGGTGTTCCTGGCGGGAGCACTCCTGCCGGCGCTCGTCTACGCCCCGCTCGCCCGCCTGCTGACCGCCGGACGAGGCGACTCGGAGGGTGACGGCTAGAAGGTGACGGCCAGACCCTCCAGCCCCCGGATGACGAAGTTCGGCTTGCGCAGTGGCTCCGCCGCGAGGCTCAGCGTCGGGGCCTTCTCCAGCAGGGCGGTCATGGAGGCGGCCAGCTCGATGCGGGCCAGGGGGGCGCCGATGCAGTAGTGGATGCCCGCGCTGAAGGAGATGTGCGGGTTGTCGGCGCGGGCGAGGTCGAGCCGCTCCGGGTCGGCGAAGACGTCCGGGTCGTGGTTGGCGGCCCCGAACAGCATGGCGATCTCGGCACCCCGGGGCACGACGACCCCGTCGATCTCGATGTCGTCCAGCACCCACCGCTCGAAGAGCTGGAGCGGGGTGTCGTACCGCATCAACTCCTCGACGGCGGTGGGCACGAGCGAGTGATCGGCGCGCAGCGCGGCCAACTGCTCCGGGTTCCGGAAGAGCGCCCACCACCCGTTGACGGTGGCGTTGACGGTCGCCTCGTGACCGGCGTTCAGCAGCAGCACGGCGGTCGAGATCATCTCCTGCTCGGTGAGCCGGTCGCCGTCGTCGTGGGCGGCGATGAGCCCGGAGATGAGATCGTCACCGGGCTCCTTGCGGCGAGCGGCGATCAGCTCGCGCAGATACCCGGAGAACTCGACGGAGGCCCGCACGGCCTTGGCCGCCGTCTCCTCCGACGGGCTGAGCTCGTACATCCCGCAGATATCGGCCGACCAGGGCCGCAGGGGCGCCCGGTCCGACTCCGGGATGCCGAGCATCTCCGCGATCACGGCGACGGGCAGCGGCTCGGCGACCTCGCCCAGCAGATCACCGCCGCCCGCCTCCACCAGCCGGTCCACCAACTCCCCGGCCAGCCTGCGCACATACGGCTTCAGCCGCTCCACCGTGCGCGGTGTGAACGCCTTCGACACCAGCCGCCGGATCCGCGTGTGGTCCGGCGGCTCCAGATCGAGCATCCCGTGATCGTTCAGCGTGTGGAACGGCTCCTGCTCGGCCGGCGGCGCGGCCCGCCCGAAGTCCGCGTCCGTGAACCGATGCCGATACGTCCGCCCGAGCCGCCGCTCCCGCAACAGCGCCGCCACATCCGCGTGCCGCGACACCAGCCACTGATCACTCGGCGCGTAGTAGACCACCCGCCCCCGAAGCTCGGCGTACGCCGGATACGGATCCGCCACGAACGCGGGATCCCAGGGGTCGAAGGAGAGGTCATCTGCTGCTGCCATGAACGGACGCTAGCCGGTGGACGGGCGGCTGACCAGGGGGTCTTGGCGGGCGGAGCGTACGACCTCAGCCGTCGGCCGACCGGTTCGACGGGCCGCAGCACCCCCGGGCCGTGCGGCGGCCCGGGATGCGGTCGGCCGTGAACTGTGACACATCCCCCCGGGAGTGTCACATTCGGCGGAACTTGGACCCGGCCGAGCGGCAGGAGCGCATCCGCACCCGACGGAATTCGCCGGAATTCGCCGGAATATCGCCCCGGCGAACAGGTTGCGGAGCATGATCGAACCTGATCTGATGTTCCTCGTTGCGAATTCAAATACGACGGAGCCGTAGCGTCGAATCGTGGTTTCCGCCCGTTGAAGCGAATACGCAGAGCGTACGGCCGCGCGCGGGCCGGTGCAGGTTGACCTGACGGAGCATTCCTTGATCGTTTGCAAATTCGGATCGCTGGAGACTCGAGGTGAAAATCGCGCCATGAGGCAGGAAAATGTTGCCTGCAAAGGCCTTTTCGCGCAGTTCTTAGCCGTCGGCGGCTGATGCGGCGATACATCCGATATCTCGCATCCGTCGCCCGGTCACCTCGCGCGACCTAGACACGATCCGGGCCTCGGCCGGGTCCTTGGCCGACCTTTCTCGGTTCATCCGCACCAAGGCTTCTGTAGACGGCATTTCGTCTCCGGCTCGCCTCCGAGGCTCACCTCCGGCATCACCGCCGCGCTTGGGGTGACTCGGTCCACAGCAGCCTTTTCGCCTTCTGTACAAGGACGCCCATGTCGTTATCAAAGGATGCTCTGCGCCGCTTTCGCTCCATTCGTACGTCATTGCTGTTGCTGGCCCTGGTCCCCAGCCTCGCGCTGTCGGTCGTCTGGCTGGTCGCGGCCGGCGGGCAGCTCTCCCAGGCACTCGATCTGCGCGACCAGACCTCGTTGGGCAAGTCCCTTGCCCCATCGGGCACTGTTCTACGGCACCAGTTCGAGTTGGAACGCCGTCTGACCGCCGCATGGCTCGCCGAAGCGGAATCCTCCCGTACCACTCTGCTCGCTCAGCGTGCCAGGACCGATGACGCGATCAAGGCGGTCATGAAGGACGCCGACATGCTGGACTCCGCCCCGGACGGAGTCAGGATCGCGATTTCCCCGCTGTTCGAAACCCTGCGGCAGCTCCCGCTCCGTGCCCTGCGCGAGCGGATCGACCAGCGGGAAATATCGATCACCGAGGCCACCGAGACCCTTTCACGCGTCCCCGACGTCCAGATGGCCGCGGTGGGAAACGTGTCCACCCAGGTGCCGGACGGCCCGCTGGTGGCCGCGTCGATTCCGCTGGGCTCGCTGTTGAACGCGATCACGCAGATCCAGCTGGAGGACACCACCCTGTCCGCCGCTCTCCCCGGCGGGCGGCTGACTCCCACCGCCCGCACGCAGTTCATCACGGCGGTGGGCACCCAGCGCTGGCTGCTGGCCGCCCTGAAAGCCCAGACGTCGCCCGCCGACTGGGCCGCGGTGCAGCAGGTCACCCAAACCGTCGCCTGGCAGCGGATGACCGCGGTGGAGAACGCCGTCCTCACCGGAAAACCCGATGACAACCTGTCCGCCTCCGCCCAGCAGTGGCGCACCTCGCTCGACAGGGTCGGCGACGACTTCGACAAGCTGGCCCACGACAAGACCTCGGACATGGTCACGCTCCAGGCCTCCACCGCCGACGACCAGGTGCAACGAGGCCTGCTGCTCAGCGCCACCGGGCTCTTCGCCGTGCTCGCCTCCGTCATGCTGTCCTGGCGGGTCACCCGATCCCTGCTCCAGCGCCTGATACGACTGCGCGAAGCGACCACCACCCTCGCGGAGAAGCAACTGCCCGACGTCGTCGCCCGGCTCAACCGCGGCGAGCGCGTCGATGTCAGTGCCGAAGCCATGGAACTCGATTCCAGTGACGATGAACTCGGCGAGGTCACCCGCGCGTTCAACTCCGCTCAGCGCACCGCCGTCAGCAGCGCGGTCGAACTGGCCGATGCCCGCCGCGGATTCGAAAAGGCCATTCTCGGTACCGCGCGCCACACCCAGAACCTGGTCAATCGCCAAGTCGAACTGCTGGACAAACTGGAACGCGAACACCAGGAACCCGATGTTCTGGCGGGCCTGTACCAACTGGACTCCCAGGCCAACCAGATGCGCCGCTACGAAGAGAACCTCATCGTCATCAGCGGCGGCCGCCCCGGCCGGCAGTGGAGAGAACCCGTCCTCCTCACGGACATTCTGCGCGGCGCGGCCGGCGAGGTCGCCGAGTACCAGCGCATCACCGTCCAATGCGACCACCACACGCGACTCGTCGCCCACGCCGTCGCCGACGTGATCCATCTGCTGGCCGAACTGATGGAGAACGCCACCCAGTTCTCGCCCGAGATCTGCCCCGTCCTGACCAGGGTCGATCCCGTCGGCATGGGCCTCGCCATACAGATCGAGGACCGCGGTATCGGCATGTCCGAACGGGACTGCGCCCAGGTCAACGACCTGCTGTCCAAGCCGCCGCGGTTCGAGGCACTCGCGCTGGGCGACGACACCCGCCTGGGGCTGTTCGTGGTCTCCCGGCTCGCGGCCCGGCACGCCATCAAGGTCGCCCTCCGCCCCTCGGTGTTCGGCGGAATGGCCGCCATCGCCCTGATTCCCGAAGGTCTGATCGTCCGCGAGCACCAGCAGTCGGGGTTCATGCCGGGACTCACGCCGGGATTCGTCAACGAACACGTTCCCGGCGCGGGTCGCGCCGAAGGGCAGCCCCACGTGCCGGGTCGTCCCACCCCCGCTCGTCCCACCCGCACTCGTCCCACCCGCACTCGCCCCGCTCACGGCCGGCCCGGCGCCGATTTCCCTCCGCCCCCCGCCGTCATGCCGTTTCCGGGGGAACCGTTCCTGCCCTCACCCCCCGCCCCGGCCGGGCCCTCCTTCCTGCCCTCACCCCCTGAGGCCGCCTGGCCCTCCGTCCTGACGCAGCCGGACGCCGACCCGCCGACGCCGCTTCCGCAGCGGATTCCCGAGGCGAGCATGGCGGAGGAACTGCGCACGGAACATGCGCCTCAACTGGCCCCCCTGGCCTATCCCTCCCAACAGGCCACCTCCGCCATGTCCGCCTTCGTACGCGGAACCCGACGTGCCCGCACCATGCGCAACGCCGGCAGCTCCTACTCCGAACCGTAAATCCGCACACGCATGACCGATTCAGCAGCATCAGCAGCAGAAGACCGACCAAGGACACACGATGACGACCGACCGTGCCCCGGCCACCGACAGCCGACTCGACGACCTGCTCACCCGGCTCGTGGAACAGGTCGCCCATGTACGTTTCGCCGTGGTGGTCTCCGAGGACGGCCTGGTCGTCAGCAAGTCCACCACCTTCCCCCGCCCCGAGGCCGAACGCTTAGCCGCCACGGCGTCGGGTCTGATGAGCCTCAACCGCAGCGTCTGCGCCGACATCAGCGGCGGCGCGGTGCTCCAGTCGCTGCTCGAGATGAGTTCCGGCTATCTCATCCTCACGTCCGCCGGCCCCGGTGCGTACCTGGCGCTGATCACCACCGGCCACGCCGACGTGGAGGTCGTCGGCTTCGAGATGAACATGCTCGTCAAGAAGGTCGGCGACCACCTCAGCGCGCACCCTCGTGCCGGACTCCCCTTCGGCTACGGAGCCCCGTCCCCCGCTCCGTGGCAGAGCTTCGGCGACACACCATGACCGAAGACGCGGAGTTCCAGCACGCCGGCCGACTCGTGCGTCCCTTCACCATCACCGGCGGCCGCACCGAGCCCAGCCGCAACATCTTCACCCTGATCACCATCGTCACGGCGACCGCCGCCTCCGGCCGGGCCGACTCAGGGCTGCAACGGGAACACCTCCGGGCACTGGACCTGTGCGCCGCGCCCGCGGCCGTCGCCGAGATATCGGCCCACCTCGACCTGCCCGTAACCGTCACCAAGATCCTCCTCTCGGACCTGCTGGACCAGGGGATCATCACCGCGACGCCTCCCGCCCAGGGGCTCAGCGGTCCGGACATCGCTTTGCTGCAGAGAGTGAGGGAAGGCCTTGCCAGGCTGTGACACGGAGGCCCCCAGCGCCGTCAAGATCCTTGTCTCAGGAGGATTCGGTGTCGGCAAGACGACCCTGGTCCGCGCCATCAGCGAGATCGAACCGCTGCGCACCGAGGAGATCCTCACCGACGCCGGCGCCGACGTGGACGACCTCCACGGAATCGGGGGGAAGACCACCACCACCGTGGCCCTGGACTTCGGCCGCATCACTCTCTTCCCCGACCTCGTGCTCTACCTGTTCGGCACGCCCGGCCAGCAACGCTTCTGGTTCATGTGGAACGACCTCGCGCTCGGAGCCCTCGGCGGCGTGGTCCTCGTCGACACCCGGCGCATCGACGTCAGTTTCGCCGCCATCGACTTCTTCGAAAAACGCGGCATCCCCTTCATCGTCGCCGTCAACTGCTTCGACGGACTCCAGGCGTACACCGCCGCACAAGTCCGCCAAGCACTCGCCCTCGGCCCGAACACCCGCCTCCACGCCTTCGACGCCCGCGACCGCGAGTCCTGCCGCGACACCCTCCGCACCCTCGTCGACCACGTCATCGACCACGTCTCCCACGCATCATGAACACCGGACACGGGACCAGCAGCGCCTGAGCACGTACGGCCGCCGCACTACGTCGCCGGGGCGAGAGGGCAACTGAGCCCGGAATTCGCGCGGTTCGGAGAGCACGTCACCAAAGCCAGGGAGAGGTACGCGGGGCGTTCGAGGTAGAAGCCGAGCGACACATCGTCGCCTGATCCCAGTCGCTCGGCGGAGGACCGTACGAGGGCGGATCCTGGACGACCGGCTGGTCACCGTCGAGGACTTGCACGCCGAACTCTGGCTCGACGACGCCGAGACGATCGCCCTCTACCGCCACGCCTGGGAGACCTTCGCCGAAGCCGCGGTGTACGGGACCGACGCCCAGCAGGTGATCGCGCGGGTTCGCCGCAGCATCAGGGCCTGAGCACGTACGGCCGTACTACGTCGTCGGCGGCTTCCCAGGAAGGTTCCCGGGGGCGGCTGGGGACGTCGTTCCAGCACGCCTCCTCACTTGGGAACGGCAGGGTGTGGTTGGCCGCGCGGCTGCGTCTGGCCCAGCGGTGCCAGCGGGCATCGCGGGGGCTCGGCAGTCGCCGCTGTGGCCATACGTACGGGTCCGGCTGTCGTACTTCCCGGGCCGCGTCCCAGTCGTCCGGCGCGGGGTCGTGTTTGTGCCGCAGCCCGGTGAGTGCCTCATAAAGCCGCCGGAACATGGGTCCTCTCCGGGAGCGTGAACCTGGCCCACACGCACTTCGTGTGCTTCTGCTGCGCGTGCCCCCAGGCGCCGGCCAGCCGTCCGACGAGCGCGAGTCCGCGTCCGCCCTCGTCGTCCGGGGCGCAGTCGCGGGGCTCGGGGAGACGGTCCCGGTCCGGGTCGTAGACCTCCAGGAACAGGTACGGCCCCCGAAGCGTCAGCGTGACCTTGACCTGTGCGTAGGAGACCTGGCAGTGGGTCACCGCGTTGGTCACGAGCTCGTTCGCCGAGAGGGTGACGTCGTCGGCGAGGTCGTCGGTGATCCCCCAGTCCGCGAGGGCCTTGCGGACCTGGCTCCGGGCGACCGGCACGTGCCGTCTGTGTTTGGGGATGCGGAAGGTGTTGGCGGTTTCGGGCATGGGGGACCTACTTTCCTGACGTCTCGTCAAGATGCGCTCCTCAGCGGCGCATTCATGAAGGTAGGGCCGGATTCGGCGCCTACACAACAGGGTCGAGTGAATACATTCACCTGTCCACTCGATCGAGTGAAGCGTTCTCGAAGGCGGCGACCCTTGTGGCATCGTTGCCGAAGGAGAGGGGAGGTCCCATGCCCGCAGGTGGACGGCCGACGGTACGCAGCAGGCGTTTGGGTACGGCACTCAGGCAGTACCGGCACGCCGCCAAGCTCGATCAGCCCGAGGCGGCCGAGGTCATCGCGTCAAGTCAGGCCAGGATCAGTCGCCTTGAGAGCGGTCATGTCACCGCGCGCGTGATCGAAGTACGGCTGCTGCTGGAGGCGTACGGCGTCACGGACACTGAAGTCCGCGACAAGCTGGAGGAGTTGGCCAAGCACTCGAAGAACCGGGGCTGGTGGCTGGAGCATGCGGCTCACCTACGGCCGGACTACGTCGATCACATCGCGTTGGAGGACGACGCGACCTATATCCGCGAGTGGCAGCCAGTGATGATGCCGGGGCTCCTGCAAACTCCGGCGTATGCGGAGGCAGTTATCGCCGCCAGTCCCCACTACATCGAGCCGGAGCGGGCCGCCCAGCTGGTGAAGGTTCGTGCGGGGAGGCAGGCGAAGATCGAAGAGGGTGGAGCCTCGTACACGGCGATCCTTTGGGAAGCCGTCCTCGCGCAACCGCTGGTGAGTGTCGAGATTCACCGGGAGCAACTGTCCGCGATCCTTGAAGTCGGAAAGCGGAAGAACGTCACCGTGCAGGTGTTGCCAGTCAGCGCGGGCGTACTGGCGGGGTACTCCTCCGCCTTTTACTCCTTCAGTTTCGATGAGGAGCCGACGGTCGAAGCGGTCGCCATGGACAATCTGCGAGGCACATCGGTCCTTGAAGGAGCCGAGGACCTTGCCGCTTACGCCAGTGCGTTCGACCTACTACGATCGTCAGCGTTGACACCGGACGCAAGTGCGAAGCTCATCCGGGGCATACTGCGGAGCTTGAAGGAAGACACATCGTGACCGAGGTTGTTAGCCCCTTCTGGAAGTCCTCGTACTCGGGGGCGGAGAACGCCTGCGTCGAGGTCGCCGACACCCGCGCCGGTGGCCGTGCCGTCCGCGACAGCAAGCAGGCGCACGGCCCGCTCCTCACCGTCTCGCGCGAGGGCTGGCACTCGTTCGTCCAGCAGTTCAGTTGAGGCGTCTTCGAAGTTGAGCGATGCGCGCACCCGCCCGATCCCCGGTAGGTGCGCTCCACGAATGTGACACTCGGACCCCGAAGTGTCACATTCCCACGCGGACCACCCCGGCAGGGACCGGGCAGAGCCGCACCGCCCAAGTTCGAAGACCTGGCCAAGGAAGGCTGATCGTGACCAAGGTTGTTAGCCCCTTCTGGAAGTCGTCGCACTCCGGTCAGGAGAACGCCTGCGTTGAGGTCGCCGACACCCTCGCCGGCGGCCGAGCCGTCCGCGACAGTAAGCGGCCGTGCGGCCCCCACCTCACCTTCTCGCCCGAGAGCTGGCGTGCGTTTCTCGGGCAACTTGGGTAGGTGAGGGCCCGGGCGGGCGGCGGTCAGGAGGGGTTGGGGAGCCTCCAGAACTGCCAGGCGTTCGGGCCGCAGTTGCGGACGTTGATGCCGGCGCGCTCGCTCGGGTCACCGTTGTTCTGGATGCTCAGGCACTGGTTGTTGACCTCGGTGCGCAACCACTCGCCCTCCTTCTTCCAGCGCTGGTCGGCCAGGCCGTGGCAGTCGCCGACGACCTGAGCCGAGGCGTTGAGCTCACCGTTTGCGGACGTGGGCGGGGCGTGGGCCTTGACCTCCCTCGCGGCGGCGAGTGAGCGTCGCAGCGCGGGCAGGGGTGGCGCTCGACGTCGTCCGCTTCGGACGCGAGCGCGGTTTGAGGGTCCGTCATGACCCCGGACGCTGTCACAGACATTTCCCAGAACGTGCCTGGTTCCACTTTTGAGTGAGAGCGAGTCGTGACAGTGAATCCGCGATCCGGACCGCTTTCGCCGACCGTTTCCGACCCTGCTCCGGGCAAGAAACGTTTGTGAGAGTGACTCCCCACGCTGAGTCGCTCTCGGCCCAATGGCCGTAGAAGACGAAGTTGCCCGGAACGCGGTGCGTTCCGGGCAGCATGCGCGGGGCGGCAGCCGCGAAGCTCCTGGGGGTCGCAGCTGTCAGCCGTCTCAGGACTCGGTCGTCGGGTTCGTCGATTCGGCGGCGCGGCGGTATTCGGCGTTGATGCGCTGGGCTTCTTCGAGTTGGTCTTCGAGGATGACGATGCGGCAGGCGGCCTCGACGGGGGTGCCCTGGTCGACGAGTTCCCGGGCGCGGGCGGCGATGCGCAACTGGTAGCGGGAGTAGCGGCGGTGGCCGCCCGCGGAGCGCAGCGGGGTGATGAGGCGGGCTTCGCCGATGGCGCGGAGGAAGCCCTGGGTGGTGCCGAGCATCTCGGCGGCCCGGCCCATGGTGTAGGCGGGGTAGTCGTCGTCGTCGAGCCGGTTGAACGAGTCGTCTGCGGTCATTGCACCTCTCTGTGGAACGCGTGGAGGGGCCCGGGTGCTTATGGCACCCGGGCCCCGAAGGAACTGCTACACCATCTACCGGCCCTGGTACTGCGCCGGCCTTCTGTTTCCGCCGACCCGACCGAGTTTCTGTCGGGGGTGCGGGGATCGCGGTTGCTTGACCGGAGACCACCTCACTATCGATGTCCTGCGGTACCCGGGCTCAGCATTCCGCCCGGGCGATCCTGATGGCGCGGTGCTCCTCCGTTCTTCCCTCTTGATCAACACTTACCGAAGGGGACTGCGCACTGCTGGTACTGCTCTACTGCGTACTGCTGGTGATGCGAACTGCTCAGTGGCCTGCGACAGCGCCACTCTTCGGCAGCCAGCCCCGTCGCCCGTCCTGCGTCTGCTCTGGCTTAGAACCCCACTGCCGAACTTCCCGGAGCGCGCGCCCGCAGCCGACGCCTTCACCGAGGTGCTGCTCACTCGACTTCACTGCTGGGTACTGCTCACGGCGGCCCCTGATCACTGCGGGCCACCCGGTCCGGTCGTCAGTCCCGTCGCCGTCCTGCAACAACCCTGGCTTCGGAACTCCACCACCGCACCGTCCTGCGCACTGCAACTGCGGGTACTGCTGCCGGCAGTTCGTTTCTGCCAGGCCCTGCTGTCTCTCTGGGCTACGAGAGAAACCATAACCACGCCACCACCCAATGTCTACTACGGCCGACATAGATTTCCGCGTGTTTGACAGTGAGGTAATCGAGCCCTGCCAAGGCCCTCCTCGCCCGGTAGATGCCGGGCACCGGCGCCGACCGGGGTGGCCGGTGGCCTTCCCAAGGTCGATCTCACCGATGACCGCTGTTCCGACAGCCGTGACGGCTGACCGGAGCGCCGGTTTTCGTTCCGATGTACCACCCACCACGGGGAGTGACGGCCTCTGTTCCTGGACCCGGTGCGGTGGGAAACCGCGGCGGTGTCGGGTTTCGCGAGGGATACGAAGTACTACGGCGACCGGCTGGTGTACGAGCCGCACGAGCCGCTGGAGCCGCACAAGCCACTGGAGAGCAAGAGGAGCCGCTACCACGCCACCCACTGCGGGTGCGGCCAGGACCGGCTCACCGGGCACGCCATCCCCGTCGGGTTCACTGCTCCGCCCCGGGGCAAGACCGGCTACTACGGGCTGGTCGGCCCCGGTCTGACCGAGGGCGTGGACGAGTCGGCGCTGACGGCCGACGCGCCGTCCGGAGCAGTGGATTCACCGCAGAAACGATCATGGGCCGCCGCCACGCCCTGCCGTGCCGCATCTCCTCTAACCCGGCGTCACCAACCTCGCCTCGTAAGCGAACACCGCCGCCTGCGTGCGGTCCCGCAGGCCCAGTTTCACCAGGATCCTGCTCACGTGGGTCTTGATGGTCGACTCCGCCACCACCAGGCGACCTGCTATCTCCAGGTTCGACAGTCCCTGGGCGATCAGGACCAGTACCTCCGTCTCCCGTTCGGTCAGGTCGCCGTACGCCGCCTGGGCGGTCGCGGACAGGCGCGGGGTGTCGGACAGTTTCGAGAACTCCGTGATCAGGCGCTTGGTGACGGACGGGGCGAGGAGAGCTTCGCCGGCCGCCACCACCCGTACGCCGTCGGCCAGTTGGCGGGCCGACGCGTCCTTCAGGAGGAAGCCCGAGGCTCCTGCGCGGAGCGCCTGGTAGACGTACTCGTCCAGGTCGAAGGTGGTCAGGACCAGGACCTTCGCCGAGCCGTCCGCCGCCACGATCTCCCGTGTCGCCTCGATGCCGTTCAGCTCCGGCATGCGGATGTCCATCAGGACCACGTCGGGAGTCAGTTCGCGGACCCGGTCCACCGCCTCCCGGCCGTTGACCGCCTCGCCCACGACCTCGATGTCCGGCATCGCGTTCAGCAGGACCGAGAAGCCCTCGCGCACCATCATCTGGTCGTCGGCGATCAGTACTCGGATCGTCATGCTCCACCCTCGCTCGCGACCGCCACCGGCAGGAACACCGTCACCTCGTAGCCGCCCGTCGGCGTCGGCTCCGCCGTCATCTCGCCGTTCAGCATGCTCACCCTCTCCCGCATGCCCGTGATGCCGTGGCCCGCTCCCGGTGAGGGCTTGATCAGGGTCGGGTTGGGCGGGGCACTGTTGACTATCCGCAGGCCCAGGCCGCCCAGGACGTACCCGACCTCCACGCGGGCACTCGCCCCGGGCGCGTGGCGGAGCGTGTTGCTCAGCGCCTCCTGGACCATCCGGTACGCCGACAGCTCCACCCCCTGCGGCAGCTCGCGCACCGCGCCCGTGACCGCCTTCTCCACCTCCAGGCCGGCCTCCCGCACGTTGGCGAGCAGCCCGTCCAGCTCTGCGAGGGTGGGCTGCGGGGCGTCGGGGACCTCGTAGTCCTCGGCGCGGACCACGCCCAGTACCCGGCGCAGCTCCGTGAGCGCCGCAACCGCGTTCTCCCGGATCGTCGCGAAGGCCTTCTCCAGCTCCGGCGGCGGGTTCTCCACCCGGTAGGGGGCGGCCTCCGCCTGGATGGCCACCACCGACATGTGGTGCGCGACCACGTCGTGCAGCTCGCGGGCGATCGTGGTGCGCTCCTCCAGCAGGGTGCGGCGGGAGCGTTCATGCGCCGTGACCGTCTGCTGGGCGGTCACCTCCTGCTCGGCCTGCCGGCGGATGTGCCAGACGGTGCCGGTGAGCAGGACGATCGCGGAGAACACCAGCATGGGCGCGATGTTCGTGTCGTAGTGGCCCCAGCCGAAGACGGTCTCGGCGACGAAGCCGTAGGCCCCCGTCAGCAGCCACATCCACGCCGCCGTGCGCGGGCGGGTGCGTATCGCCACTACCGCCAGGACGACCAGGTGGGAGATGAAACTGGCGGGCAGCCACGGCCAGTTGCTGTAGGTCGTGCCGACCAGGGACACCGCCAGGGTCGAAGCGAGGGACAGCCAGAACGCGCCGACCGGCCGCACCAGCGTCATCAGCACCGGTGCCAGGACGAGCAGGCCGATCACGAGGCCCAGCAGGCCGCCGCCGTCGTCCGCCCAGGCGATCAGCATCGCCAGCGCGCCGCCCGCACAGACGAGCGCGTGCCGGGACCAGGCCGCGTACTCCCGCTTGCGGCCCTTCAGGCTGCGCGCGAGGCGGCCCGTGGGCTCCTTGCGGGGCAGCGGGCGGTAGGCGAACGCGTCGTGGAACAGGTCCTGCCGCATGCCGCGCAGGGCGTCCACGGCCGCCCTGAACTCCGGGCTGCGCGGCCGGTAGGCCTCGTACGAGTCGGCCGGGTCGTCCGGGTGCGTGGGGTGCGTCTGCGTCGTCTCGGTCACGTTCAAAACGGTAGGCCCAGCCGGTGGTCCCCGTCGTCACCAGTGAGAGGGGTTCCAGCAGCTCCCTCTCAAGTACTACGGGTCCGACGGGGAGCCGCCACAGCCGCCTCAGCCGCCACAGGGGCCATGGAGGGTGCCGACCGTCAGTAGCCCGACGGTCTCACCAGGCCCGACTCGTACGCGAACACCGCCGCCTGGGTACGGTCGCGCAGGCCCAGTTTCACCAGGATGCGGCCCACGTGCGTCTTCACGGTCTGCTCGGCGACGAAGAGGTGGCTCGCGATCTCCGCGTTGGACAAACCCTGGGCGATCAGGCTGAGCACCTCCGTCTCCCGTTCGGTGAGGTCGCCGATCCGCTCCTTCAGCGGGGCTCTGGGCTTGCCGTCGAGGCGGGAGAACTCGGCGATCAGCTTGCGGGTGATGCCGGGCGCGAGCAGGGCGTCGCCGGCCGCCACCACCCGGACCGCCTCGGCGAGTTGGTCCGCGGACGCGTCCTTCAGCAGGAACCCGGACGCGCCCGCCCGCAGCGCGTCGTACACGTACTCGTCGAGGTCGAAGGTGGTCAGCACCAGCACCTTGATGTGCGGGTGCGCGAGGGTGATGCGGTGCGTGGCGTCGACGCCGCCGAGCTCGGGCATGCGGATGTCCATCAGGACGACGTCCGGGGCGAGTTCGTCGACCTTAGCGATGGCGTCCAGGCCGTTCACCGCCTGCCCGATCACCTCGATGCCCGGGTGCGCGTTGAGCAGCACTGTGAAGCCCTGCCGGACCATCTGCTGGTCGTCGGCGATCAGTACGCGGATGGTGCCGACGGTCGTCATCGTCATCGGTTTCCTTCTGCTGTCGGGGGCGGAGCGTCCGCGTCGTGCACGTCATCCCGGTCGTCCGGGATCAGCCGGGTCAGCCGGGTCGTCGAGGTCGTCGACGTCGTCGACGTCGTCGTCGTCGTCCGGGAAGATGAGTTCGAGGCCCTCGGGGATGCCTGGATCGGCTGAGTCGTCGGGGGGTGTCGCCGTGCCGCTTCTCGGGAGGAACGCCGCTACCGCGAAGCCGCCGTGCAGGGTCGGGTACGCGTTGACGTGGCCGCCCAGCATCGTCGCCCGTTCGCGCATGCCGAGCAGGCCGTGGCCCGCTCCCGGGGAAGGCCGTACGGGTTCGCTCGGGCGGGAGTTGGTGACCTCCAGGTGCAGGCCCCGGGCGTGGTGGGTGACCTCCACGCGCACATGGGAACCCGGCGCGTGCCGCAGGGCGTTGCTCAGCGCCTCCTGGACTATCCGGTACGCCGACAACTGCATGCCCGGCGGGTACACGGGTGCCTCGCCCTCGATGACGGCGACCACGTCCAGCCCTGCGGCGCGGGTGTTCTCCAGCAGGGCGTCGAGGCGGTCCAGCGTGGGCTGCGGGGTGTCCGGGGCGGTTCCGGTGCCGGCCGCGCCGAGGCCGTAGGGGTCCTCGGGGTTCTCCGAGCGCAGCACGCCGAGCACCCGGCGCAGTTCGGCGAGCGCCTCCAGGGCGTTCTGCCGGATGCCCGCGAGGTTCTCCTTCAGCTCCTCGGACGGGTTCTCCACCAGGTGCGGGGCGACCTGGGCCTGGATGGAGATCACCGACATGTGGTGGGCGACCACGTCGTGCAGCTCGCGCGCGATCCGGTTGCGCTCCTCCAGCAGGGTGCGGCGGGCGCGCTCCTCGGCGGTGATCGTCTCTTGTTCGACGAGCTGGGTACGGGCCTCGCGGCGGCCGCGCAGGGCGGTGCCGACGAGGACCACCGCGGCGAACACGATCACCGCCAGTGGGCCGGTCGGCGCGTAGTTGGCGGCACCGATGAGTCCTTCCATCACGTAGGTGACCAGCACGGTCAGGCCAAGGGCGGCCACAGAGGCGCGGGTGGGCACCCGCAGCGACAGCAGGAGCAGCACCATGGCGTGTGCGATCAGGCTCGCCCCGCCCCAGGGCCAGGAGGCGTCGGGCTCGGCCTCGCCCGAGATCAGTTGGGAGCGTGCGCCCATGGCCACGACCACCGTGACCGTCAGCGACAGCCACCACGCCGGAACCGGCCGCCACAGGGCCAGAGCCACCGCCAGGCCCTGCACCGCCGAGCACAACACCCCGTAGTTCACGCCCTGGCGGTATTCGTCGGTGATCTGAGCCATCCCGCCCAGCGTGATGCCGATACCGACCAGGATCACGTGCCCGTGCGGCAGCCGACGCAGCCAGACGAACGGCGGCAGCGGTGCCGCCCGGGTCGTCCACAGGTCGTCCCGCAGTACCCGCAGCCCCCTGGTCAACCGCTCCCCCACGTCGTTCATCCGCACCACCCTAGGCACGCCGTGTCTCCCGCAGCTCCGGCGCTTTCCCACGGTGTCCGACGCGCACCACTCGTGACCGGTCCGGCTCCCTCAGCGCGCGCCGCCCCGCGCCGCTCTCGAAGCCGTGGAACGCCGCCCAGCACACCCCCAGCGCCAAGGCGAAGACCGGCAGCCACAGCAGTCGGGCCGCCACCCAGTCCAGTCCGTCGGGGACCGTGTGCAGGCCGGGCAGGCGACCCGCGGAGAGGGCCGTCGCGGTGGTCGCCATCATGGCCGTCTGATGCCAGAGGAACACCGTCATCGCGGAGAGGTTGACCAGCGCCACCGCCGCCCAGGACAGGGGCCGGCGCATGGTCCGGCGCAGCCGGTCGCGCAGCAGCAGGGCCAGTCCGCACTGGGCGAGCCCGAAGGTGACGGCGGCCAGCGTCGGCGGGTTCAGGTTGGACACCGCCGCGCCGGGCACGCCCACCATCGACGCCGGATAGCCCCCGCAGCCGACGAGCACCGCCGTCGCCACCGCCCCGCCGGTGAACAGGGTCCAGCCCGCGCGCGGGCGCTCCAGTTCGCCCCGGGTCCAGGCCGCGCCCACGGTGTACGGCACCAGCCAGCCCGCGATCACGTTCACCCAGCCCAGCCAGGACGGGCCGCCCAGGCCGAAGCGCACCAGGTCCACGTGGAGGACGACGGCCAGCGGCCACAGCGGGTTGAGCCGGGCCAGCAGCGGGGTCGCGGCCGTCAGCACGGCGAAGACCAGCAGGAACCAGAGGGGGGACAACGCCAGCTTGACCAAGGTGTGCACGGTGACGAGGGACGCGCCGCCGAGCAGGAGAGCGGCCGAGGCGACCGTCCACACCAGCAGGACGGACGGCACCGGTCTGAACAGCCGGGCCAGGCGCGCTCGTAGCCACCCGCCGTAGGTCCCCTGGGTTTTGCCTTGGGTCCGGACCGAGGTGAGGCTGCGGGTGGCCACGTGGCCGCCCACCATGAAGAACACCGCGAGCGTCTGGATCATCCAGGAGACGGGGGCCAGCCAGGGCATGGGGCCGAGGGGGCTCGCGGCGCGCAGGGTGTCGCCGTCCGCGACCAGCGCCGTCACCAGCCAGTGGCCGAGGACGACGCCGAGTATGGCCAGGGCGCGCAGAGCGTCCACGGCGCGGTCACGCTGCGGGGGTGTGATGGCGTCGACGTGGGCTGCGGCCTGCCGCACACTTGCCAACGGTCGGCGCACCCCCGGCAACGGCCGCCGCATCTCGTGGGTTTCAGGCACGGGTCACCTCCCTGGTGTCGCCGAGGACGATCCGGGCGAGGTTGGCCAGGGAGGCCGAGCCCGGGGTGAAGTAGTCGCTGTGGCCGCCGGAGCCCGCCGCGAAGACGTGCGCGCCGAACGACGGGGACAACGGGTCGGTGCCGAAGCCGACCGTCGTGCCGAACAGGTCGGCGTCGGCGTGCGGGACGTCCCCCACCCAGTCGTCGGCGCCCCTCGCCGCCCAGACCCGCGCGCGGGTGTGCAGGTCCGCCGCCGACTCCACGCCGATGCCGGGGCTGCCGAGCAGGACGAGGTCGGTCACGTCCAGGTGCGCAGCGGCGCGGCCGCACACGACCGTGCCGTACGAGTGGCACAGGAGGATGACGTGGGAGTCCGGGCCGGTGACGGCCCTCAGCGTGCCGATGAACTCCCGTAGGGCCGGGGCCGCTTCGGCGGCGCGGGTCGGGGTGATCACCGTGGTGCTGATCGTGCCGGGGGTCGTGTAGCCGAGCCAGGCCACCACCGCCGTCCTCGGTTCGGCCCGCCGCCGGCTTCCGGTCTGTCGGCTCCCGGACGGTCGGGGGAGCCGGTCGTGCAGTGCGGCCGCTCCCGCGCGGAAGCGCTCGTAGGTGTCCAGCGAGGTGTCCGAGCCAGGTACGAGAACGGCGACGCGGTCGGCGTGGGCGAGGTCCCCGAACACCTCGACGGCACGGCCGGAACCACGGCCGTCGAAGGAGAGCAGTCTGCGGGAGGGGGCGGCCAGTGCCCGGTCCGAGGCCGCGCGGTGGCGGTCCCCGTGGGCCGCGGCCATCCGGGACGCCAGCTCGGCGTTGGCCCGGTTCGCGGCATACGCCTCACCGAGCGTCGCCGCCGTCGGCGGGGCCAGGGCAGCAGGGGCTGGGGCGGGGATGCTCGGCCGGGTCGCCGCCGTGAGGGGGACCACCACGGCGGCCGTGATCAGGACGGCCAGCAGGGCACGGACCCGACGCCGCGACCAGGCCGTATGCCTTTCCCCATCAAGGGACCTTTCATGGTCCCGTGAAGGGGACCGTTCATGGGCCCGTTCACGGTCGCGCAGCAGCCCGCGAAAACGAAGCTCCGCCATCCCCGTCCCTCCCCCGCCAGTTCGCCCGCCATCGGGCCTTTCTGGCTTGGAAGTTACGGATCGGCGCTCGTCGTTCGCGTCCCACTGAGGAGCTCTTCTTCGACGTAGCTCTCAGGTACTACGGGTACGACACGTACGGGGTCGCACCCCGCCGCGCGGAGCCTCGCACCCCACAAACCCGGGGCCTCACCACGCCTACGCGGGACTCACCACGCCAACTGTGCGATCTCCTCCGCCACCACCGCGCACGCGTCCGCCGCCGGGTCGATCAGCGGGAAGTGGCCGACGTCCTCCAGGAGGGTGAGGCCCACCACCTCGCCCGCCTTCGCCGCCGCGTCCGCGTACGCCTCGGCGACGGCCTGCGGGACGACCAGGTCGGTGCGGCCCTGGACGAGGGTCGTCGCGACGCCGGTCGGCAGCAGGAGGCTGGGGTCGGCGTACGGTCGCCGCTCCTCGAACTGCGCCTCGCTGCCCAGGAGTTGGCGGGCCGCTCCGCCGCAGACGTCCAGCTTCTCGGCGACCGCGAAGTCGGCGATCGGGGCCAGTGCGACGACGCCCCGCAGTGCGGCGGAGCCGCTGGTGCGCCAGGGCGCGTCGGCGGGCAGCACATGCCGGGCCGCCGCCCACAGGGCGAGGTGGCCGCCCGCCGAGTGACCGGTGAGCACGGTGCGGCGCGCGTCGGCCTGCGGCACGGCCTCCTTGACGAGGGCGGGGAGCGCGTCGAGAGCGGCGGCGACGTCGTCGAAGGTGTCGGGCCAGCGCCCCGCGACCGGGCAGATCGGGGAGGTCGGGGAGGTCGGGGAGGTCCCCTCCGGGGCCGGGTTCTCAGCGCCCCGCCTGTACTCCACGGTGGCCACGGCGAAACCGCGTCGGGCCAGGAAGTCCGCGAACGGTGTGATGTGCCGCCGGTCGTACCGCGCCTGCCAGGCCCCGCCGTGCAGGACGACGACGAGCGGGACGGGACCGCCCGGGCCCGTCTGCACGCGCGGGACGTAGAAGTCGATCACCTGGTCGGGGTGGTCGCCGTACGTCATGGTGACGTCGGGGTCGACGGGCGGATGCCCGAAGACCGACTCCTCCTCAGCGGCGGCCCGGGCTGCGACAACGTCCTCCGGCATGCTCCAACCTCTCAGCGGCGAAACGGATTTGGCGGACCAGGAGAGAATTCGGCCGTTGGCCGGGACGGTACCAGGCCCGTGACGTGCGCGGACACGCGGATATCACGCACGGTGAGAGGTAAACGGTTCTGCTGTCGTGTCTGGTGTGGTGTCACCCCTACGGGCCGGGCAGCCGGCCGCCAGGGAACGCCGATCTCCTGGACGTACCCCCAAGTACGCCCAGGAGGGCCTGTCGGCTCAATCAGCCTCAATCAGCCTCGATCAGCCGGTCAGCGCAGTTCCTCCGCCAGGACCCGCGCCGCCCGCTCCACGTCCGCGAACCCGACGTACAGCGGGGTGAAACCGAAGCGGAGGACGTCCGGGCGGCGGAAGTCTCCGACGACCCCCCGCTCGATCAGCCGCCGCATGACGTCGCCGGCGTTCTCGCAGCGCAGCGCGACCTGACTGCCCCGCTCCTCGTGACGTACCGGAGTCAGCGATTCGACCCGCCCCTCGGGGACGTACGCGGCTACGCACTCAAGGAAGAAGTCCGTAAGGGCCAACGACTTCGCCCGCACCGCCTCGATCGAGACGCCCTCCCAGACGTCGAGGGCCGCCTCCAGGGCGAGCATCGACAGGATGTCCGGGGTGCCGACGCGGCCGCGCAGCGCGCCCCGGGCCGGCTCGTAGTCCTCCCGCATGCCGAAGGGCTCGGCGTGCGAGTTCCAGCCGGGCAGCGGCGAGTCGAAACGGTCCTGGTGGTCGCGCCGGACGTACAGGTACGCCGGTGAACCCGGGCCGCCGTTCAGGTACTTGTAGGTGCAGCCGACCGCGAGGTCCACGCCGTGCTCGTCGAGGCCCACCGGCAGGGCGCCCGCGCTGTGGCACAGGTCCCAGACGGCGATCGCGCCCACCGCGTGCACGGCTGCGGTGAGCGACGGCAGGTCGTGCAGGCGTCCGGTGCGGTAGTCGGCGTGGTTGAGCAGGACGGCGGCCGTACGCTCCGACAGCGCGGCCGGCACCTCGCCCGGCGTCACCGGGCGCAGCCTGCGGCCGGTGAGACGGGCGGCGGACTCGGCGATGTAGCCGTCCGTGGGGAAGGTCGTCGCGTCGACGATGATCTCGTCCCGGAAGCCCCCCGCGTGCCCCGCATCCCCGGCGCCTTTGGTGTCCTCGGCGTCGTCCACGAGGCGTACCGCGCCCACAAGTGCCTTGAGAACGTTGACACTTGTCGAGTCGCCGACCACGATCTGGCCGGGCGCCGCGCCCACCAGCGGGGCGATCCGGTCGCCGATCCGCTCGGGCGCCGTCCACCAGCCGCTCTCGTCCCAGGAGCGGATGCGCAGCTCGCCCCACTCGCGGCGGATGACGTCCTCGACGCGGGCGGGGACGGCCGCGGGCAGCGCGCCCAGCGAGTTGCCGTCCAGGTAGACCGCGTCGTCGAGGACGAACCGTGAGCGGACGGCGGCCAGTTCGTCGGCCGCGTCCAGTTCCTTTGCCGTGAAGGCGAGTTCGTCAGACATGGGACCTCGCCGTCCACAGCTCGGGGAACACGTTCTTCTGCGCGCGCTTCTCCAGCCAGGCCACGCCGGCCGAGCCGCCCGTGCCCGCCTTCGCGCCCATCGCGCGGCGGGTGGCGACGAGGTGGTCGTTGCGCCAGCGCCACACCAGTTCGGCGACGTCCGTCAACGCCTCGCCGAGACGGGCGACTTCGTCGCTCTCGTCGCCCGAGTACACGGCCGTCCACACCGCCTCGACCTGCGGCGCGGGCTCGTAGCGCTGCGCGATGTCACGCTCCAGGACGGACGCGGGGATCGCGTGGCCGCGGCGGGCCAGCAGCCGCAGCACCTCGTCGTACAGGCCCGGCTCGTGCAGCGCCTTCTCCAGCTCCGCGTGGACGCGGGGCGCGCCGCGGTGCGGGACCAGCATGGACGCCGACTTCTCGCCGAGCAGGAACTCCATGCGGCGGTACATCGCCGACTGGAAACCGGAGCCCTCGCCGAGCGCGGCGCGGTACGCGTTGAACTGGGCCGGGGTCAGCTGCCCGAGGGGCCGCCAGGAGGCGTTCAGCGCCTCCAGCTCACGGACGGAGCGCTTCAGCGCGGCGATCGCCGTCGGTACGTCGTCCGAGCGCAGGGCGCCGGCGGCCGTCTCCCACTCGTGGACGATGACCGTGAACCACAGCTCCATCACCTGGGTCGTGACCAGGAAGACCATCTCTCCGGGGTCCTCGGAGAGGGTGTGCTGGAGGTGGGTGAGGACGTCGGCCTTGACGTAGTCCTCGTAGGGGGTGGTTCCTGCGAAGTCGAGATGCGGGGTCTCGGGCTCCGAAGCCTCTGGAGTTTCCTGGAAAGGCTGAGCCTGATGGGACATCGCTGTCTCCTGATACGTGCTCCGGGTAGCGGTCCGCCCCTGCCGTTCTCGACACGGTGGCCCCGGTCCCCATGCGAATCCTGCGCAATCCGGACCCGAAAACGCAAGACCCGTCCGGTCACATCCGTACCGGACGGGCTCGCACACATCACCTACGGGCTAGCCGAGTGTCTGGGCCGCCTTCGCCGAGGAGTCCTTCAGGAACTGCGTGCAGCGCTCGTACTCCTCCTGCTCGCCGATCGCCTGCGCGGCGCGGGCTAGGCCGTGCAGGGCGCGCAGGAAGCCGCGGTTCGGCTCGTGCTCCCACGGCACCGGGCCATGCCCCTTCCAGCCGCTTCGGCGCAGGCTGTCCAGGCCGCGGTGGTACCCCGTACGGGCGTACGCGTACGACTCCACCACGCTGCCCCGCTCGAACGCGTCGTCGGCGAGTTGGGCCCAGGCCAGCGAGGAGGTCGGGTACTTCGCGGCGACGTCGGCGGGGGCCGTGCCGTTCGCGAGGAGCTCGCGGGGCTCGGGGTCGTCGGGGAGGTGGGTCGGGGGCGGGCCCCCGAGGAGGTTTTCGTGAATGGACATGCGTCCAGTGTGCCCCGTGCGGGGCGGGGTGGTCGCTGGGGGCTGCCGCCCCCGACCCCCACTTCGGCCCTTAAGGGCCCTCGTCCTCAATTCCCCAGAGGGGGACCCCCAACGGGCTGGATTGCACTGACCGGCGTCGAGACGGACGCCCCCTACGAAAGCCGCCCCTTCGCCCGCTCCCCCTCCAGCGGTGGAGCCAGCACGCTCCCGTGCGTTCTGCATTCCGGCCTGCGGCAGTCCGGTGGGAGGCGGCGGACCGTCGTGAAGGCGAGTGCCGCGCCCAGGGTCAGTGCCGCCGCGCAGAGCAGCATCGCCCGGCGGAAGGCGTCGTTGAAGGCGTCCGGTGAGCGGTACGCCTCCTGGCCCATGCCGGTGAGCAGCGGCAGCCCAGCCACCGCGACCAGGCCCGCGATCCGGGCCGCCGCGTTGTTGATGCCGCTGGCCAGGCCCGCCCGGGCGACGTCCACCGAGGCCAGGACGGTCGCGGTGAGGGGGGCGACCAGGGAGACCATGCCGAGGCCCAGGACCAGGACGGCGGGCAGGACGTCGGAGACGTACGAGGCGCCTGGGCCGACGCGCAGCATCAGCAGCATCCCGGCCGCGCACAGCAGCGGGCCGACGGTGAGCGGGATGCGCGGTCCGATGCGCTCGGCCAGCGCCCCGGAGCGGGCGGACAGCAGCAGCATCAGCGCCGTCGTCGGCAGCAGCGCCGTGCCCGCGCCGAGGGCCGACCAGCCGGCCACCACCTGGAGCTGGACCGCGGAGAGGAAGAAGAAGCCGCCGAACGCCGCGTACACGCACAGGGTGACCAGGTTGACGGCCGTGAACTGGCGGGACGCGAAAATGTCGAGCGGCAGCATCGGATCCGGGCGGCGGTGCTCCACGACCACGAAGGCGACCCCGGTCGCCACGCCCGCGACGGCCACCGCCACGACGACCCCTAGAGAGCCGCTCCCCGCCTCGATCAGGGCGTACGTGACGAGGGCCAGCGCCAGCGCGCCCAGGAAGGCGCCCAGGACGTCGAAGCGGCCGTGCCGACGGCCGTCCCCCGACTCGGGCACGCGCCGCAGCGCCACCGGCACGCAGACCAGCGCCAGCGGCACGTTCAGCAGGAACACCCAGCGCCAGCCCGGGCCGTCCACCAGGTAGCCGCCCAGGAACGGGCCCACGGCCGCCCCGATGCCCCCGAACCCGGACCACAGGCCGACCGCCCGGCTCCGGTCGTCGCGGTGGAAGGAGGCCTGGATGAGCGCGAGGGACCCCGGTGTGAGGAGCGCGCCGCCGATGCCCTGGAGGGCGCGCGCGGCGATCAGCACCCCGGCGTCCGGGGCGACACCGCACAGCAGCGAGGCGGCGGCGAACCACACCACGCCGATCACGAACACCTTTCGCCGCCCGTAGCGGTCGCCCAGGGAGCCGCCGAGCAGGATCAGGCCGGCCAGGGTGAGGAGATACGCGTTGACCGTCCACTGGAGGGCGGCCAGGTCGGCGTCCAGGTCGCGGCCGATGCGCGGGAGGGCGACGTTGACGACGGTCGAGTCCAGCAGGGCCATGCTGGAGCCGAGCACGGTGGTGAACAGGATCCACTTGCCCTGGGGCGAGGCCATCCGGACGTCGGGCATGCTCCCAGATATACCGCGAGCCCGGCGCTCAGGCACCGGGCTCGCAGCAGGGACGGACTTACACGATCACTTACTTGATCACTTGCTCGATCACTTGCTCGATCGATTACTCGATCACTTACTTGATCTTCTGGCCCGCCGAGCGCAGGTTCTGGGTGGCCTCCAGGACGCGCGCCGCCATGCCCGCCTCGGCGAGCTTGCCCCAGGTGCGCGGGTCGTAGGTCTTCTTGGAGCCGACCTCGCCGTCGACCTTCAGGACGCCGTCGTAGTTGCGGAACATGTGGTCGGCGACGGGACGCGTGAAGGCGTACTGCGTGTCCGTGTCGATGTTCATCTTGACGACGCCGTTCTCCAGCGCGACCGCGATCTCCTCCGGGGAGGAGCCGGAGCCGCCGTGGAAGACGAAGTCGAACGGCTGGGAGCCGGCCGGCTTGCCGTACTTGGCGGCGATGCCCTCGTTCAGCTCCTTGAGCAGGTCGGGGCGGAGCACGACGTTGCCCGGCTTGTAGACGCCGTGGACGTTGCCGAAGGACGCGGCCAGCAGGTAGCGGCCCTTCTCGCCCAGGCCCAGCGCCTCGACGGTGCGCACCGCGTCGTCGACCGTCGTGTACAGGGAGTCGTTGATCTCGTGCGTGACGCCGTCCTCCTCGCCACCGGTCGGGGTGATCTCCACCTCGAGGATGATCTTCGCGGCGGCGGTGCGGGCCAGCAGCTCCTGCGCGACGGAGAGGTTGTCGGCGAGGGTCTCCGCCGAGCCGTCCCACATGTGCGACTGGAACAGCGGGTTGCGGCCCGCCTTCACGCGCTCCTCGGAGATCGCCAGCAGCGGCCGGACGAACCCGTCGAGCTTGTCCTTCGGACAGTGGTCCGTGTGGAGCGCGACGGTGACCGGGTACTTCTCGGCGACGATGTGCGCGAACTCGGCGAGGGCCAGCGAGCCCGTCACCATGTCCTTGCTGTACTGGCCGCCCGCGAACTCGGCGCCACCCGTCGTGATCTGGATGATGCCGTCGCTCTCCGCCTCGGCGAAGCCGCGCAGCGCCGCGTGCAGGGTCTGGGACGAGGTCACGTTGATGGCCGGGTAGGCGAACTTGCCTGCCTTCGCCCGGTCGAGCATCTCGTTGTAGACCTCGGGGGTTGCGATGGGCATTCGTCCGCTCCTTGGGTGTGCGGGTTTGAGTGCTGCGTGCTTCAGGCTGCGTGCTGCGTGGCGTGAACCGGGTGTTTACGGTCCTGACCCAGACCTGGGGTGCGACGTCATCGTCGTCCCCATCTTTCCAGACATGTTCGGGCCCGGTCAGTCCAGGCCCAGGTCGTCCTTGGAGAACGCGAACAGGTACGGCACCCCGGCGCCCTCGCGGATCTTCTCGTCGGCGCCGGTCGCCCGGTCCACGATGGTCGCCACGGCCACCACCTCGGCGCCCGCCTCGCGCACCGCCTCCACGGCGGCGAGCGGCGAACCGCCGGTGGTGGACGTGTCCTCGACGACCAGCACGCGCCGGCCCGCGATCTCCGGACCCTCGACCCGCCGCTGCAGCCCGTGCGCCTTCGCCGCCTTGCGCACGACGAAGGCGTCCAGCTTCCGGCCCCGCGCGGCGGCCGCGTGCAGCATGGCGCCGGCCACCGGGTCGGCGCCCATCGTCAGACCGCCCACCGCGTCGAACTCGAGCCCGTCGGTCAGGTCGAGCAGCACCTGCCCGACCAGCGGGGCGGCCTCGCCGTCGAGGGTGACGCGGCGGAGGTCGACGTAGTAGTCCGCCTCCAGCCCCGACGACAGGGTCACCTTGCCGTGCACCACGGCCTTGTCCTTGATCTGCTGCAGCAGCGCGCCGCGTACATCCACGTCCGTCATGCCCCTCAGCTTAGAGGCGAGTCCAGCGCCACTCGGTGGTCGCCTCCAGCGGCTCCAGGAGCGTGACCAGGCGCGGGTGCGTGTTCAGGCCGTCGGGCGGGCCGGTCTGCGGCTCCACGCACACGGCCGCCTCCTGCTCGTCGTAGACGACGACCCACTCCTCGGGGCTGGTCACCTTCACCTCCAGTTGCCCGGGCCAGGTGAGGGTGACGTCGACGCCGCCGGGCGTGCCGAAGCAGTCGTCCCAGGGGCCGGGCTTCGGCTCGACGCGCTCGCCGGTCGGCAGATGGTCGTCGCCGCGCTCCTCCTGCCAGGCCGGAGCGAAGGCGACCTGCACGTCGTCGCCCCCGAGGTTCCGGTTGAACCAGGGGTGCCAGCCGATCTGCGCCGGGAACGACGAGTCGTACGTCTCCACGGCCATCGCCAGCGTCAGGGCGTCCTCGGCCAGCGTGACCGCCTGGGTGACGCGGCCCGTGAAGGGCCAGGGCGCCACCAGGTCGTACGTCAGCACGACCTCGTCCGGCGTCCGCCGCGCGACCTTCCAGACGCCGTCGCGGACGGTGCCGTGGATGGCGTTCGGCGCGGCGTTGAGCGGCATCTGGTGGACGTCCCCGCCGTCGCGGAACCGGCCGTCGCGGATCCGTCCGCACCAGGGGACCATCGGGAAGCACCCGAACCGCTCGCCCTGCCGCAGCAGTTCGAGCCCGCCGACCCGCAGCCCACCCACCCGGCCGCCGTTTCCCGGCCGCACGGTCACCTCCGCGTCGCCCGCGGTCAGCGTGATCTCTTCGTCACTCACAGGACGACCCTACTGGGGTGATCGGGCGGGCCCGCAGCCCAGACGCCCTAGCCGCGTCGGCGCAGCGCCCTGCCCACGACGATCACCGACGCCACGACCAGCGCCGCCGCGGGCGCCGCCCAGCGCAGGGTGCTGTTCCGTACGACGGTCTGCGGGGCCGGGACCGGCGCGTAGCGCCCGCGCGGCGGGGCGTGGTCCACCTCCTCGGCGCTGCGCCCGATCATCGTCCGGCGCGCGTGCGCGGCCTCGGCGGGCGGCTCCCGGGAGGCGGTGAGGTCCTCGACGACGGGGGCGGGGGGCAGGGGTTCGTCCACGTCGTCCGCGTCGTCTACGTCGTCCGCGTCGTCTACGTCGTCCGCGTCGTCTACGTCGTCCGCGTCGTCGATGGCGTGGACGTCATCGGCCGTATCCGCTTCCGGTACGGCCGCGCCCGCTCCCAGGTTGCCCGCGAAGCGGTTCAGCAGGCGGGTGACCGCCGAGTCGACCGCCTCCGGCGGGAGTTCCGCGACGCGGCCGTCCGCCGACGCCGTCCCCTCGAAGCGGAGCGTCGTGCCGGCGTCGGCGTCCCGCAGACGCAGGGTGAGGGTCAGTTTCACCGCGCCGCTGCCACGGGCCTCGGTCGCGTCGCCCTCGACGGCGTACGTACCGTCCTCGCGCGGCGCGACGCGTACGGCGCCCCGGTACGTGATGGTGTGGCCGCCGATCCGCACCTTGAGCCGCCCGGCGACGGGCTCGGTGCCGACGTCCTGCTGGAGCCCGGGGACCGCCCGGGCCACCTGCGCGGGATCGGCGAGGGCTGCTTGCAGCTGCTTGGCCGGAACTGGAACGAACACCTCTTGCTCCATGAGCGCGAGCCTACCGGGGGGCGCGGGGAATGCCTTGCCGTCTACTGTATCCGGCCCGGTGTCGGTGCTGACCTTGCTGGGGGCTGCCGCCCCCAGGCCCCCGCTTCGGCCCTTAAGGGGCCTCGTCCTCACGCGCCGGACGGGCTAGTAGCGCGGGTGCACCAGGGTGGACGCACTTACCCCCGCCACCCGCGTCCCCTGTACCGCCCGGGCGTCCGCCGTCAGGGTGGACTGGGTCAGCGTGTGGAGGGGGTGTTCGGTGTGGTCCAGGCGGAGGGGTGGGGCGGAGGCGGGGGTGGCTGTCGCCAGGACGAAGCCCCAGTCCCCGGCGGTGTGGTCGGGGCCCGTGGTGAAGGCGGGGTCGCGGCCGGTCACGCGGTAGGGGGCGGTGTGCAGGCCCGCCGCGCGCATCGTCGCCTCGGCCGTCCAGAACACGCGGGGACGGGTCGTGACCGGGCCCGCGTGCACGACGAGCCGGCCGCCGGGGGCGAGGGCGCGGCGGGCGAGGCCGTAGAACTCCTGGGAGTAGAGCTTGGTGCTCGCCGTGATGCCGGGGTCGGGCAGATCCGCGACGACCACGTCGTACGTCGCCGGGGGCGCTCCGCGCAGCCACTGGAAGGCGTCCGCGGTCGAGACGTGGACGCGCGGGTCGCCGTAGGCGTGATCGTTGAGGTGGGAGAGGGCCGGGTCGGTGCGGGCGAGGCGGACGAGGCCTGGGTCGAGGTCGACGATGTCGACGCGGCGCACGCCGGGGTGGGTGAGGGCCTCGCGGGCGGCCAGGCCGTCGCCGCCGCCGAGGATCAGCACGCGCGCGTGCGGGCCATTCATCGCGGGGTGGACGAGCGCCTCGTGGTAGCGCCGCTCGTCGTAGCCGCCGACGCGGAGGCGGCCGTCGAGGTAGAGGTCGAGGGGGTGCCCGGCGGTGCCGCCGGTGAGGACGATCCGCTGGACGCCGGTCTGCACCGCCACGCGCACGTCGTCGCCGTACACCGCCTGCCGGGCCGCCCGTTCGAAGTCGTCGACGAGGACGGCGGCGGAGGCGAGGACGCCGAGGACGGTGATGTTGGCGACGAGCAGCAGGCAGCGGGCGCGGCAGCTGAGGTCGCGCCGGAACAGGCCCAGGACCAGGGCGGCGCCGGCCATCACGTTGACCCCGCCGGTCAGCAGCGAGCTCGTCAACTGGCCCAGGAAGGGCAGGAGAAGGAACGGGAAGGCCAGGCCGCCCACCAGCGCGCCGACGTAGTCCGCGGCGAAGAGGTCGGCGACCGCGCCGCCCGCGTCCTGGCGGCGGACGCGCTGGATGAGCTCCATGAGGAGGGGGACCTCGGCGCCGATGAGCAGGCCGATGGCGAGGGAGAAGGCGACCAGCATGATCCGGGAGCCCTCGGCCCACAGGCCGCCCCAGCCGCCCGTCCACGCGAACACCGCGTACAGCGCCATGGCGCTGGAGCCGCCGACCAGGGCGAGGGTCGCCTCCAGCGCGCCGAAGCCGGCCGCGGCGAACCGGCGCAGCCGCTTGGCGGCGAGCGAGCCGAGGCCCATCGCGAAGACCATGACGGACAGCACTACAGAGGCCTGGGTGACGGAGTCGCCCATCAAGTAGGAGGCGATGGCGACGAGTTCGAGTTCGTAGACGAGTCCGCAGGCCGCGCAGACGAAGACGCACGCGAGGACCAGCAGCCGCCCGGTGTCCGGCCGGACGGGGAGCCTCGCGGGCCCGCGCCAGGACGGCGGGGCACCGGGGGCACCGGGGGCACCGGGTGGGGCCGACACGTGCGGTTCGATCACGACTGCGACGTTACGTGACTGCACGGACACCCTTCGTCACCCACACGTGTGGAACCCGGGGCGCTGGAGGCATCGTGCGTTTAAGGCGGCCAAGTCGGTGCCGCCTTGTTCACGTCGCTCCGGCCTCGTTCCACTCGTTCCAGTCGATTCGGCCTCGTCCCCGGCCGTCGGGCGAGCTGCCCTCACCCACCGGGCGGGCTGTCGTGGGCCGCCGGGACCCGGATGCCGACCCTCGTCCGCGTCGCCACCAACTGCCCGTCCTGCGGGTAGGCGTGCCAGGTGCGCCAGTGCACCTGGCCCTCGTGGCGGTGGGCGAGCAGGGCCGTGAAGGCGTGCGGGCTGCCGGGGAAGACGCCGGCGAGGCCGTGCGGGTGTTCGGAGACGAGGGCCAGGAGTTCCTGGGCACGGCCCGCGAACTGGCCGGGCGAGAGCACCTCGACGCGCGCCGCGAATTCGTACTCCCAGTCGCCGAGCCGCTTGGCGACGCCGAGCGGGAGGGGGGTGCTGCTGCCGGGGATGCAGGCCACCGTCTCCGAACAACAGCCCTCGTCCTCGTCGAGCAGCACCTGGTGCGAGGCGCCGAGCAGTCTCAACTGGAGCTTGGCACCGGCCAGTTCGAGGTCGAGGGTGGCGAGGGCGGGCAGCGGCTCGCGCCCCAGTGCCCAGGCGAGATCGGCCGCGCGCGTGTCGGTGTAGGAGGTGTTCAGGGTCGTGAGCATGGGTCGGCTCCGCGGAGACGCAAAGAGAAGAGGGTTGGTACGGCGGGTACGGCGCACCCCGGTCGAAGCCGGGAGAACGGCCCCGGTCAGCCCGGTAGGCCCGGTCTGGGAAGGTCGTCGTCCGCTCGGGACCGTCCGAAGGGTCCGAGGGGCCGCGCTGGTGGTTTAGAGGGAATCATGAACTGCGGTTGCGCCACAGCGTTTTTACCCAACTTCGTGGGGTTTCCATCCCTCGGGGGGGTCCACAGCGCAATTGTTCAACTATGGCGTACCCCAAGCGGCCCGGGCATGCATCCGCACGCCCCACATGAAAGGCGCGACCGGGGGTATTCGCTGCGGCCGCCGTCCAGTCGAATGGTGCGACCACCGTCGAGTCGAGTGGGTGCGGTCGTCGTCGAAAGGTGCGGTCACTGTCGAGTCGTGCGACCGCCGTCGAGTCGTGCGGTCGTCGTCCAATGGTGCGACCGCGGAGCCCGTGGTCGGTCGGGCCCCGCGGTCCGGATGCGGCTCCCCCCGGGAGCTCAGCTGCCCCGTGTCAGCTGCCTCCACCGCATCCGCCGCCTCCTCCGCCGCCGCAGGACGACCCGCCGCCCCCGCAGGACGATCCACCGCCGCAGGAGTGACCGCCGTGACCGCCTCCGCCTCCGTGGTGTCCGCCGCCGGAGCCGCTGTCTCCCCCGGTGGCCCACCAGCTGCCGCCGGCCGCGGCACTTCCGCCGCTGTCGGCGCTGCTGCCGCGTCCGCGCGAGCGGCCTCCGCGGTACGAGTGGGCGGTGCTGTTCCTGCGGACGTTGGCCAGCATGGCCGCTACGAACACGATGGCGATGACCGCCAGGCTGATGCCGAAGAACATGACGTCAACCTCCTTTCCTGTCCCCCGAAGCGGCCCCCCGTGGGCGCTTCGCGTGGTGCGTGAGCGTTGCGTGAACGGGGGATGCCCGCCCGTCTCGGCCGCCAAAGCAGAGTTGAGGAACTCCAGAGCTTCGGCGCAGGATGGCGGGCATGACCTCCACCGAGCGCCCCTTCCTCAACCGCCGCCTCGCCGAGTTCGGGACGACGATCTTCGCCGAGATGTCCGCCCTGGCGATCGCGACCGGCGCGATCAACCTGGGCCAGGGTTTCCCGGACACCGACGGCCCCGAGGAGGTCCGTGAGGCGGCCGTGCGGGCGCTGCGGGACGGGCGCGGCAACCAGTACCCGCCGGGCCCGGGCGTCCCCGAGCTGCGCACGGCGATCGCCGGCCACCAGCTCCGCCGCTACGGCCTCTCCCACGACCCCGACACCGAGGTCCTGGTCACCGCGGGCGCCACGGAGGCCATCGCCGCCACCCTGCTGGCCCTCCTGGAGCCCGGCGACGAGGTCGTGGCCCTGGAGCCGTACTACGACTCCTACGCCGCCTGCATCGCCATGGCGGGCGCCACGCGGGTACCGGTCACGCTGCGCCCGGACCCCGAGCGCGCCCGCTTCCGCCTCGACCTCGACGAGCTCCGGGACGCGGTGACGGACCGCACCCGTCTCCTCCTGATCAACACCCCGCACAACCCGACCGGCACCGTCCTCACCCGCGAGGAGCTGACGGCGATCGCCGAGCTGGCGGTGGAGCGGGACCTGCTGGTCGTGACGGACGAGGTGTACGAGCACCTGGTCTTCGACGGGGCCGAGCACGTGCCGCTGGCCACCCTGCCGGGGATGCGGGAGCGCACGGTCACCATCGGGTCGGCCGGCAAGACGTTCTCGTTCACCGGCTGGAAGGTCGGCTGGGTCACGGCGGCGCCCGGCCTGGTCACGGCGGTGCGCGCGGCGAAGCAGTTCCTGACGTACGTGGCTTCGGGCCCGTTCCAGTACGCCGTCGCGGAGGCACTGACACTCCCGGACACGTACTTCGAGGCGTTCCGCGAGGACATGCGGGTCAAGCGGGACCTCTTGTCGGCGGGGCTCACGGAGGCGGGCTTCAAGGTGTTCCGACCCTCGGGCACGTACTTCATCACCACCGACATCCGCCCCCTCGGCGAGACGGACGGCTTCGCCTTCTGCCGCGCCCTGCCGGAACGCGCCGGCGTGGTCGCGATCCCGAACGCGGTCTTCTACGACCACCGGGAGGAGGGCGCGCCCTTCGTCCGGTTCGCGTTCTGCAAGCGAACCGATGTTCTGGACGAGGCTGTAGCCCGCCTCAAGCGGCTCGCTGCCTGAGAGCGCGCCGGACGACCACTGCGGACGAACGACCCGGCATCCGTTCGCTCAGGAAAGCCGGCCGTTCACCAAAGGACTGACTACTCGGTGTCTTTGGGATGCCTGGTCGATGCGTAGACGAGGATGACAGTCGAGGTCTCCGGGCTGACCAGGTATCGCACCCTGCCACCACTCGTGATTTCGTACTCCCACTGTTCAAGGGCGGAGCCCTTCCATTCCCTGGTGGCGTGCCTGCCGCGAAGCTGGTGCTGACGGTTCCAGCTGGCACGCGACAGCGGGTCCGTGCGAAGGGCCTCCAGGCAGCGATGCGCGTTCGGCAACGCCACCCGACACAGCTCCTCCCAACCGGTCGCGGCCTCCGTCGTCCCGTGGATAACGTTCCAGCCGCTCAGCGGGGGGACGCTGACCCGGTCGCCTTTCTTCGGGCTCACCCGTGCACCTCGACCGGGCCGAGGTCGACGTCACCAAGCGGACGGAGTGCTTCCCTGAGCTGGTCAGGGTCGGCGTTGATGCGGGCGGTTGCCCGCCACGAGACGATCGCTCGGTGCACTGCCTCCCTGGCGCCCAGCTCAGCGGCGTCGGACAGCGCATCCAGGAGCTCGACCGCGAATTCCCGGACTTCCTCGTCGTCCAGGTGGCGTACCCACGGGAACACCTCAGGCAGCGCGAGCAGAAGCGACCTGGCACCACCGTCCTGCTTCATCAGGGCAAGGAACAGTCGGGACGCGGTGGTCAGGTTCTCCTCGCTGCGCTCTGCGTGTATGGCCGTGGTCAGCACCATGTCGGGCGCGTCTCGGTGCGTGACACGCAGGCATCCCAGGGCGGCGGCCCTCGCGGCGACCGCCTTCGGGTTCCGGGACAGATCGGTGAACGAGACGGATTCCGATTCGGATGCCGAGTGCATGATGCTCATACTCAGACCGTACTCTGACTGCACTCTGATTTCCAGGGCGGGTCGGCAGCCGGCCAGGGAAATAGGTGTACGAACGAGGCGTCGGCTGGGTCACGGCGGCGCCCGGCCTGGTCACGGCGGTGCGCGCGGCGAAGCAGTTCCTGACGTACGTGGCTTCGGGCCCGTTCCAGTACGCCGTCGCGGAGGCGCTGGCTCTGCCGGACTCCTACTTCGACAGCCTCCGCGCCGACCTCCACCGCAAGCGCGACCTGGGCCCTGCGCGGAGGCGGCGTGCGGACCGCACCCGGCGCCTCCGCCGAGCCAGGAGGCAGGCCCAGGAGGAGAGACGTGGGTATATCCCGATCTGTCAGATCGCTCGCCGTTGCCGCGAGCGCTGCCGTGCTGTGCGCCGTCGCGCCCACGTCGGCCGCTGTCGCGGATGACACCGGTGCCGTGATCACGTTCGACGGCATTTCCTCGGACGCCGGAGGCGACGGCACGGTCAGCGCCGGGCAGACGATCACCGGCACGACGGATGTCACCTTCACGGTGCACGCGGACCCGGACGACGAGCCGACCGAGGCCGTGGTCAGTATCACCGGCGGCACCGAGTACCAGGGCACCGGCACGGTCAAGCAGACCTTCAGCCTGAACCCGGGAGACTGCCTTCCCTCCTGCACCCTGCACGCGACCCTGGACACCGCCGCCACCCAGCAGTTCGGAGGCGCCACGAACGGGGTGGCCGCGCCGCTGGTGAACGACGGCGCGAACTCCCTCCACATCGAGGTGGACAGCCCCCGCCCGCGAACCGTCACAGCCGACACCGCAGTCACCGTCGCCAACAAGCGGCCGGTCGTCACCCTGCCCGATCTGCCCGGCGCCGACGCCTGGACCACCCACAAGCCCGTGGGCCTGTCCGCGGACGGCGAGTTGTCGCTGCGAGCCGGCGCAACGGGCGACAACGGCGTCTCGCGCGTACGGTACTTCAGCTCCAGCAGAGCCTGGCCCGCCCCTGTCGACCTGACCGCCCCGGCAAGCGGCGCGACGTGGACCACCACACTGGACACGAGTGCGGTCCCGGCCGGCCTGCACGCCGGAGGCATCTACCTCGTGGCCTACGACAAGGACGGCCGCGCGGGTTCCCCGGTCCGGGCCGACACCCTGGTCGACCACGGCTTCACCATCACGCCGAAGCTCGACACCGTCATCCGCCCGGACGAGACGCCGGTGAGCGTGAAGTACGCCTACCCGTCGGCGCTCAACAAGACGTTCCCGTCCAACCTCAACTACGCCTACCCGGTCAGCACCACCGTGTCGCTCGACGGCAAGGCACAGACGACGACGCCGGTCGGCGCCTACACCTACGAGGGAAACACCGAGGGCTTCCTCGCCGACCTCGGCCAGCTCCCGTACGGCGCCCACACGCTGACGTTCGACACGGTCGACAACCGCGGCGCCCACGGCCGGGCGGCCCTGCCGGTCACGGTGGTGTCCGAGGTCACGCCGACCTGGACGGACGGCTTCCAGGACTTTCCCGTAGCGGGCAGCAGCCGGACCTACGCCGCCACGGCATCCGCCGCCGACGGCGTCAGCCGGGCCGAGCGCTGGACCCTCGACGTCGACGGTACGACGTTCGCCACCGGCAGCTATCCCGCGCGGCCCTCCGGCACCTGGAGGACCACGACCCCCGGGGTGCACGACGTCACGCTGACCATCGTCTCCCAGTACGGCGACACCACCGTCAGCACCGTGCCGATCCGCGTCCTGGCCGCCACGACGACCCGGCTGACCGGCCCGGCCACCAGCACCTACGGCAGCAAGGCGACCTTCACGGCCACCGTGGCCCAGACAGGCGCCAAGCCCGCGGCCGGTGCCAAGGTCGGTTTCCAGTACAAGCGGGCGGGAACCACCGCCTGGAAGACCCAGGCGACCGTCACCGCAGACAGCACCGGCACGGCCTCCTACACCACGACCGCCAAGTACAACGGCGCCTGGCGTGCCGTCACCGCGGCGAAGAACCTGACGTGGGCTGCCTCGACCAGCAAGACCCTGACCTCGTACGTCAGGGCCGTACTCACGGTCAGCAAGCCGAGTGCCACCGCGGTCCACGGCAAGCCCGCGTCCTACACGGCGCTCAGCTCCCCCTACATAAAGGGGACCGCACTGCGCTTCCAGGTCCGTCAGAAGGACGGCACGTGGGTCACCCTCACCAGCGCCTCCCTCTCCACCAGCGGCAGCGCCACTGCGAAGATCGCCTTCTCGCGCGCGGGGACGTGGCAGCTACGGGTCTACCGCCCGAGTACCACCGATCTGACGGACACCTACTCCTCGTCCTGGACGGTCAAGGTCAGCTGATCCAAGGGCCGTCGTCTCGCTCGGTGTGCACGATCGCGTCGACGCTCATGGACGGCCCCTTCCCGCCAGAGACGTTCGCGCCGGAGCCCGCCCAGTCTCGGCCGTCATTCCGGTGCTTGCCGCACCACAAAGAGCGACGTACAGTTTCTTGTACGTGAAGGAGGGCTGATTGTGAAGACCATGACGTATTCCGAGTCGCGCGCACGGTATGCCGAGGTGCTCAACTCCGTCACCGATGACCGCGAAGAGGTCGTTATCACCCGGGCCGGACGCGAGCCGGTCGTCATCGTTTCCCTGGAGGACTACGAGTCCCTCAAAGAGACGGCGTACCTGCTGCGAAGCCCGGCGAACGCCCGGCGCCTACTCGCGTCCATCGACGAGCTGGAAAACGGCGGCGGCACCGTGCGCGAGCTGACCACCGACGAATAAGGGCCGCGAGTTGAAGATCACCTTCTCCTCCCGCGCCTGGGAGGACTACCTGTGGTGGCAACTTCAGGACCGGAAGATCCTGAAGCGCATCAACACGCTCATCGCGGACATCGCCCGGAACGGCAACGAGGGGATCGGCAAACCGGAACCGCTCAAGCACGGCTTCCAGGGCTACTGGTCGCGCCGCATCAACGACGAGCACCGACTGATCTACAAGGCCACCGAGGACGGCGTCCTGATCGCGCAGTGCCGCTACCACTACGAGAGCTGACAGGATTCAAGGACCGAGCACGGCCGAAGCCGCTGCGAACGCCCCGCGAACCTCCGGTGCCCGGCATCCCGGCCGCCTTGCCGGTTCTTGCCGCATCGCCCCTGCCACCAGGGGTTTTCCCTTGCCGTTCGGGTGCGGCGTCGGCCGCGGCCTGCGGGTCCGCGTCGACCCTGGCCACGCCGAGCGTGCGTGACAACAGCAGCCGGGACTCCTCGGGGCCAGCACGTCCACCCCGATACGCCGGGCGCCGTCCCGGGCGGCCAGCCCGGCCAGCCGGTCGCGGCTGGTGACCAGCACCACGCAGCCGGGCCCGCCGGGCAGCAGCGGCCGCACCTGCTCCGCGTCCGCGGCGTTGTCCGGCACGACCAGCATCCGCCGCCCGGCGCACAGCGTGAGGTACAGATCGGCCGCGGCCTCCGGTGTCCCGGGAATCCGCTCCGCGGCCACCCCGCCCCAGCAGGCTGCGCTGCAACGTCGACGGGATCTCGACGGGGCCGCCGGCACGGTGCAGCGCCAGCGGGCCGAGGACCGTCACCCGCACTCCTGCCGTCCGCGGCGAGGCCGCCGCGGCTTCGACGGCCGCCAGCAGCCGGGTGCGCGCGGCGTCGGGCAGGTCCAGCGCGACGGCCAGGCGCTGGACCGAGTCGGCGTGCGGCCGACGGATCTGCCCCTGCTCCAGATACCGCAGGGTCCGGACGCTGATCCCCGCCCGCCCGGTGAGCGCCCGCTGGCCGAGCCCGGCCGCGAACCGGTGTCCGCGCAGCAGTTCCGCCAGTGTGCCGACCCCCGAACGCTGACTCATCGTCGCGCGGCCCTCCCTGTGCGTGTCCATTCGGCCGGACCCAAGATAGTGTCATGGGCCGATCAAACGGACGGGGATGGAGATCTTCGTCTCCACCGCCTCCACCCCGGGCGGGCCGAAACGCCGCGGCCCCGTCCACAGGCTGTGGACGGGGCCGCGTGGGCGATGGGGGGAGCGCGGACCTACTCGTCGCCCTCGGGCTTCTCGTCGGCCTTGCCTTCCGCCTTCTCCTCGGGCTTCTGCTCAGTCGTGCCCTCGGCCTTCTCCTCGGCCGTGCCCTCGGGCTTCTCGTCGGCCTTCTCGGCCGTCGGCTCGAGGCCGAGCTGCTCCACGAGCCACTTGTCGAACTCGATCGCCGCGCGCACCCAGCTCACCGTCGAGGAGACGAACAGCTCGATGTTCACGCCGGCGCCGATCAGCAGTTGCGCCTCGCCGATGAGGCGGACGGTGCCGTCGTCGTGGGTGTGGGTGTAGACCTTCGGCCACAGGGTGCGCCGGTTCCAGTCGTCGATCGACTCGAGGATCTGCGCCTTGTCGTCGATGCCGTGGGGCCGGTCGTAGAACGTCCGCACCGAGTAGACCATCTGGTCACCCTCGCCGCGGAACATGAAGTACGTACGGAACTCCTCCCACGGCGCCGCGAGGTCACCCTCGTCGTCGACGACGTACTTCAGCTCCATCTGGTCCAGGAGCTGCTTCACGAGGTCCTGATCCGGGACGACGGGGCCCGCCGCTCCCCCCTGGGGCTGCGGCTCGGGCTGGCCCCCGAAGTTCGGAATCGAGGACGGGTCGATGCTCACCGTGATTTTCCCTTCGTACGGATTCCGCCATCCTCCCCCATGCAGGGAGGGGGGTGGCAAGCCCAGCCGGATCATGTCAGCCCTGAGCTGACATGATCCGGCCTGTTGCACGAAGGAGCGGTGACAGATGGAGGGGAATCACGTGGCGAACGAGCGAAGCGAAGCGGACGCGCGGCCGGAGGCACAGCCGCAGACGCGGGGCGGCACCAGGTGGGGCGTGCTGGCGGCGATCCTGGCGCTGCCGGTGCTGCTGGTGGTGGGCCTGCTGGTGCTGATCGGCGTCTGGGTGCTGACCGAGGACTCCTCCGACCATGGTGCCCGGCAGACGCAGGACACCCGGTACGAGAACGTCGTGAACGAGGTGAGGTGACCGGGGGCGTTACAGCGTCTTGGCTGTCGTCCTGGCTGTCGTCTCGCCTGTCTCCGCCCGGCCGACGATCAGGCCGTCCCCGAACGCGTCCACCCGGACCGTGTCGCCGTCCTTGACCTCGCCCGCGAGGATCTCCTTGGCGAGGCGGTCGCCGATGGCCGTCTGGACCAGGCGGCGCAGCGGGCGGGCGCCGTACGCCGGGTCGTTGCCCTCGTCGGCGAGCCAGGTCAGGGCCGCGTCGGTGACCTCCAGGGTGAGGCGGCGTTCGGCGAGCCGCTTGGCGAGGCGGTCGATCTGGAGGCGGGCGATCCGGCCCAGCTCCTCCTTGTTCAGGGCCGAGAAGACGACCAGGTCGTCGAGCCGGTTGAGGAACTCCGGCTTGAAGGACGCCCGGACCACCTCCAGGACGCGCTGCTTCTTCTCCGCCTCCGTCGGGACGGGGTCCACGAGGTACTGGCTGCCCAGGTTGGACGTCAGGACCAGGATCGTGTTGCGGAAGTCGACCGTGCGGCCCTGGCCGTCGGTGAGCCGGCCGTCGTCCAGCACCTGGAGCAGGACGTCGAAGACCTCCGGGTGCGCCTTCTCCACCTCGTCCAGCAGGACCACGCTGTACGGGCGCCTGCGCACCGCCTCGGTGAGCTGGCCGCCCTCCTCGTAGCCGACGTAGCCGGGCGGCGCGCCGACGAGGCGGGCGACGCTGTGCTTCTCGCCGTACTCCGACATGTCGATGCGGATCATGGCCCGCTCGTCGTCGAAGAGGAAGTCGGCGAGGGCCTTCGCCAGCTCGGTCTTGCCGACGCCCGTCGGGCCGAGGAAGAGGAACGAGCCGGTGGGGCGGTCGGGGTCGGCGATGCCCGCGCGGGAACGGCGTACGGCGTCCGAGACGGCCTGGACGGCCTCCGACTGGCCGATCAGGCGGCGGCCGAGCTCGTCCTCCATGCGCAGCAGCTTGCGTGTCTCGCCCTCCAGGAGGCGGCCGGCCGGGATGCCGGTCCAGGAGGCGACGACGTCGGCGATGTCGTCCGAGCCGACCTCCTCCTTGACCATGGTGTCCTTCGACGCCTCCTCCTCGGCCTCGGAGGCTTCCTCCAGGTCGCGTTCCAGGGTCGGGATCTCGCCGTACAGCAGCTTGCTGGCGGTGTCGAAGTCGCCGTCGCGCTGGGCGCGTTCGGCCTGGCCGCGCAGTTCGTCGAGCTTCTCCTTCAGCTCGCCGACCCGGTTGAGGGACTGCTTCTCCTTCTCCCACCTGGCGTTGAGGCCGCGCAGCTCCTCCTCCTTGTCGGCGAGGTCGCGGCGCAGCTTCTCCAGGCGCTCGCGGGAGGCCGCGTCGGTCTCCTTGCTGAGCGCCAGCTCCTCCATCTTCAGCCGGTCCACGGACCGCTGGAGCTCGTCGATCTCGACCGGCGAGGAGTCGATCTCCATACGGAGGCGGGAGGCGGCCTCGTCGACCAGGTCGATGGCCTTGTCGGGGAGGAAGCGGGAGGTGATGTACCGGTCGGAGAGGGTCGCGGCGGCGACCAGGGCCGCGTCCGCGATCTGCACCTTGTGGTGGGCCTCGTAACGGCCCTTGAGCCCGCGCAGGATCGCGATCGTGTCCTCGACGGACGGCTCGGCCACCAGCACCTGCTGGAAGCGGCGCTCCAGCGCCGGGTCCTTCTCGATCCGCTCCCGGTACTCGTCCAGCGTCGTCGCGCCGACCATGCGCAGCTCACCGCGCGCGAGCATCGGCTTGAGCATGTTGCCGGCGTCCATCGCGGAATCGCCGCCGGCGCCCGCGCCGACGACCGTGTGCAGCTCGTCGATGAAGGTGATGATCTGGCCGTCGGAGCCCTTGATCTCGGCCAGGACGGTCTTCAGCCGCTCCTCGAACTCGCCCCGGTACTTGGCGCCGGCCACCATCGCGCCGAGGTCGAGCGCCACGAGCCGCTTGTTCTTCAGCGACTCCGGGACGTCCCCCTTCACGATCCGCTGCGCCAGCCCCTCGACGACGGCGGTCTTGCCGACGCCGGGCTCGCCGATCAGCACGGGGTTGTTCTTCGTACGGCGCGACAGCACCTGCACGACCCGCCGGATCTCCTGGTCCCGCCCGATGACGGGGTCGAGCTTGCCCTCGCGGGCGGCGGCCGTGAAGTCCGTACCGAACTTCTCCAGGGCCTTGTAGTGGCCCTCGGGGTCGGCGCTGGTCACCCGGCGCCCGCCGCGGGCCTTCTGGAAGGCGTCCTGGAGCTTCTTCGCCGTCGCGCCCTGCTGGGTGAGCACGTCACCCGCCTGGCCGCCCTTGGCGGCGATGCCGAGGAGCAGGTGCTCGGTGGACAGGTACTCGTCGCCGAGATCGCGGGCCCGGCTCTGCGCGTCGGCGATGACGGCGAGCAGCTCGCGGCTGGGCTGCGGGGGCGCGACGGTCGACCCGGTCACGCTGGGCAGCGAGCCGAGCACCTTGTCGGCGCCCGCGCGGACGGCGGCCTGGTCCGCGTCCACAGCGGCCAACAGGTCGGTGATGTTCTCGTTTTCCTGGCCCTGGAGCAGCGCGAGCAGCAGATGGGCAGGGGTGAGGTCGGCGTGCCCTTGGGACACGGCCCTGTTGCTGGCCGCGTTGATCGCGTCCCGGCTCCGGTTGGTCAGCTCGGCGTCCACGTCTGCTGTCTCCTCCTCGCGTCAGCGCTACCCGTTCACTACCCGTTACTGACTCAGTCAGCCTACACAAAGTTGAGTCCATTCCGCTCAAGGTGTGGAAGACCGGTTCGGGACGCAGTAGGTTCCGGAACCATGGCCGCATACCCCCAGGACCCGGGCGCCCCGGACGCGTCGTATCTCTCCTTCTGGCACGAACGGCATCTGTGCACCCTGACCACATCACGCCCGGACGGCAGCCCGCACGTGGTTCCGGTCGGCGTGACGTACGACCCCGGGGCGCGCCTCGCGCGGGTCATCGCCCTCAAGGGCAGCACGAAGGTGGGCAACGTCCTGGCGGCGGGCACCGGCGGCGCCCGGGTCGCGGTGTGCCAGGTGGACGGGGGGCGGTGGGCCACCCTGGAGGGGCGCGCGTACGTCCGCGGCGAGCCGGAGCGGGTGGCGGAGGCCGAGCGCCGGTACGCGGGGCGCTACGGGCGCACGCCGAGCCCGAACCCCGCGCGCGTGGTGATCGAGATCGAGCTGACCCGGGCGATGGGACGCGGCTGACCGAATCCGCCCCCGTCGATTTCCGGCCAACGCTCAAGCGGGCCCATAACCGGAAATGTCCCCGCAAACTGCAGCGGCGTCACCGTGTTCAGGTCACGGTGACGCCGCTGCCGGGGGAAGCGCCTGAGCGATCTTTTTTACGACGGGGGAATCGCGTCAGGCACTGCGGGGGGTGGCTGAGATGGTCTTCAGGGGCGGCACCTCGGGCTCGTCGAGCCGGTGGTCCCGCTGGTCCAGGTTCACAAAGATCATTCCGTAACGAATGGCGCACCGCACGGGCTGCGGCGCCCCCCGGGGCTTGCGCAGGCACCGGTAGGCCCGTACGTCCTCGTCCTCGTCGCGCGTCACGACGACCGGCTCACCGAAGACCGTCACCATCAACGAGTCACCACTGTGGGGGATGGCGGTGACCAGGTCGATGAAGTGCCAGCCGGAGCGGTAGGCGGTGGCCATTTCGCGGCGGAAGGAGCGGTCGTCGGGTGGTGTGGTCATGACTCGGCGGCCCACGTGCTGTCGCCGGGAGTGGTCCAGGTGCTGTCGCCCAGCCCGTCCGCCGCGGTGACGACCCACGTACTGTCGCGCGGAGCGACCCACGTGCTGTCGCCGGCCCCGGCGACGGTGTGGACACCCGGGCTCCACGTGCTGTCGCGCGCCGCAGTGCCCGTCGTCCCCGCAAGGCCGCTCAGTGCTGTGAAGGCCAGGGCGGCGGAGAAGGCGGCGGCAAGCGCCGAGCGAAGCATTCTCTTATGCATAGTCGGCTTCGTCCTCATTTGAAGGTCACCTCTCCCCCGTCGACTACGACGATGGCCCATTCGGGCACGTCATGGCCACACAATCGATGCATCATGTTCCTGCACGTTCAGGACCCTGGGGGGTGGAGATTTGACGAAAAATGAGACAAGCCAGACACATCCTCATGCGTCGACTGAGCTGTGCGAGGAAGGTCGCCGTCTCTATGGGAACGCTCTTCGGACGGGCCGCATAGCCCGTGCGGACGTGGAGCCCGCTCCGTGTTTGATGGAGTTCGCCCTGCTTCATGCCGACCCCGACGACGCGAACTGGCTGCGCCCGGTGCCCCCGTCGATCGCCCTGTCCCAGCTGCTCAACCCGATCGAACGCGAGATAACCCAGCGCAGGCGGCTGTCGGTGGAGCTCGCCGACGCTTTCGAGCCGTTCATGACCCTCAGCGCCCAGCCGACGCCTGCCACGCACTCGATCACGGTGCTGGAGGGCATCGACCGGATCAACGCGGCGCTCGATCTGGCCACCTCCCAGTGCCAGACCGAGATGCTCACCGTCCAGCCGAGCCGACGCCGCCTGGAGCACACCCTCGTCCAGGGGCTGGAGCGCGACCGGCCGCTGATCGAACGCGGCTGCCGGATCCGCACCCTCTACCAGCACACGGCCCGCTACAGCCCCGAGACCCTCGGCTACGTCTCCCAGTTCACCGACGGCAAGGTCGAGTACCGCACCATCGACGAACTCGTGGAGCGGCTGATCGTCTGCGACGAGACGGTGGCCTTCATCCCGACCCGCGACGACGGGCAGGTCGCCCTCGAACTCCGGCACCCGGGGCTCGTCCGCTACCTGATCAAGGTCTTCGAGTTCATGTGGGGCCGCGCCGTACCCCTGGCCACCGGCGCCCCGTACGAGACCGCGCCCGACGGCATCACGGACATCCAGCACTCCATCGCCAAGCTGCTGGTCGAGGGGCACGTCGACGAGGCGATCGCCCGCCGGCTGGGCATGAACGTCCGCACCTGCCGGGCCCACATCGCCAAACTCGCCACGGCCCTGGGCAGCGGCAGCCGCGCCCAGCTCGGCTTCCTCATCGCCCAGTCGGGACTCCTCAGGCAGGAGCCCTGACCACGCCCGAAAAGCCCCCGGCCGAAAAGTCCCTGCCCGCAAAGTCCCCGGCCGGACAGTCCCCGGCCGAAGGGTTCCCGGCCGAAGGGTTCCCGGCCGAAGGGTTCCCGGCCGAAGGGTTCCCGGCCGAAACGCTCCCGTTCGGCCGCCTCGCCGGGCGGCCGGGGATCCTCGAACAGGAGGCAGAACCGCAGTGAGCGCGCCGCCCCACTCCCCGCACGGCGTGGAGAACCTGTGCGCCGCCGGCACGGCCCTCTACGAGCAGGCGCTGCGCGACGGGCGCGTCAAGGCCGAGCAGGCCGGGACGGCGGCCCCCTGCCTGCTGTCCTTCGGCCTCCTGCACCCGGTCGTGGACGACCTCGGCCAGCTCGAACCCGTACCCCCCGCCCTCGTCCTGCACCGGCTGCTGCGCGCCTCGGGCACCCGCATCGCCGAGGAACGGCACCGCGAGGAACGGCTCGCGGCGCTCTTCGAACCCCTCATGCGCGTCACCGGCGGCCGTACGGCGGCCACGGAGCCCGTCTCGCTGCGGATCCTCAGCGGCACGGAACGGATCAACGGGGCGATCACCGAGGCGATGGCCGAGGCGACCAGCGAGGTGCTCTGCGTCCAGCCCAACAGCCACTACAGCGGGCCGCGCGGCCAGGCGGCCCAGCCCGTCGCCATGGCCCGCGACCAGGCCCTGCTGGACCGGGGCTGCCGCATCCGCACCCTCTACCAGCACACCCAGCGCCATATGCCGCTCGTCCTGGCCCGCTACGAGCAGCTCCGGGGCGACGCCGAGGCCCGCACCCTGGACGAGGTCACCGACCGGCTCATCGTCATCGACGGGACGGTCGCCTTCATCCCCGCCGGCGAGGACGGCCGGCTGGCCCTGGAGGTCCGCCACCCCGCGCTCCTCACCTACTTCACCACCACCTTCGACCGCCTCTGGCGGCTGGCCACCCCCATGTACCCGCAGGCCGTCCGGCGCCCGTCCCTGGGCGGCGTCACCCCGCGCCAGCACGCCATCGCCGCACTCCTCGTCGAGGGCCACACCGACGCCGTCATCGCCGACCGCCTCGGCATGAACATCCGCACCGCCCGCGTCCACATCGCCAAACTCGCCACCACCCTCGGCAGCGACAGCCGCGCCCAACTCGGCTACCTCATCGGGCGGTCGGGGATCCTCGACCGGGAACAGGACCAGGGTCGAGGGGTGGGGCCGGAGCAGCAGCAGGGGCCGGAGCAGGGGCCGGGAGACTGACGGTCCCCGTCCCGGTCAGCGTCCCCGTCCCGCTCCCGCTCCCCGTCTCCCCCGGCGGCCGGTCCAGGCCGACCTGGGCGATCCGTACCCCCAGTTGGGTGCGGCTGGCCGCGCCCAGGGTCTCCGAGAGGCGGGCGATGTGGGCGCGGCAGGTGCGGACGCTGATGCCCAGGCGTTCGGCGATCACCGCGTCCTGGTGGCCCTCCGCCAGCAGGGCGGCGATGGACTGCTCGCGGTGCGAGATGCCCTCGATGCGGGTGTCGGGCAGCGGGGCGGTGAGCGGGACCGCCAGCCGCCACAGCCGCTCGAAGACCGTGACCAGGTAGGAGATCAGGGCCGGGTGGCGCAGCTCCAGGGCCATCGTGCGGTCGGTGTTCGCCGGGATGAAGGCCACCGTGCGGTCGAAGAGGATCAGCCGGTCGATGACCTCGTCCAGGGTGCGGGCCTCCACCGCGTCGCCCATCAGCTCCAGGTAGGTGAGCAGGCCCTGGCCGTGCCGGGCGACGTGGTTGTAGAGGTCGCGCATGCGCACGCCCCGCCCGCGCAGCTCCAGCGCCCGGTGCAGGCCCTCCGACAGCTCGTGCTCACGCCGGATGCCGCCGGGCTGCACGGTGAGCACCTCGGCCGTGCACGCCTCGGTCGCCGCGTCCAGCGCGGCCTGGATCCGGGCGGAGCCGTCCAGGACGCGGATCGCCGCGCCCTCCCCGGTCACCGCGCCGCGCGCCGGACCGCCCAGGCCCGCGTACCACTCGAAGGCGGCGACCGCCGAGCCCATCCGCCGCCGGCTCGCGCTCACCTCGTCGTAGAGTCCGCGCAGCAGCCGGGTCATGACCTCCTGCGGGGAGGTCGGAACCAGCCAGTCCATGTCGTCGGGGTCGGGGTGCAGGAGCGCCAGTTCGAGGAGGCACGGGACCGGCTCGGCGTCGGTCCGCGCCACCCGGCCGCGTCGTACGGCCCGGGAGTACACGCGGTCCCCGGCCTCGCACAGCCGGTCGGCACCGTGGGGATGCTCCTCCGTCCCGTGCCCGGCCATCGCCCGTCCCATCCCCGCCCACACCTGTTCCGGAGCGCAACTATGCGCGGCCCGGACCGGGTCCGCAACACGGCTCCCCCGGCCGGGGCCGGGGAAAACAACCCCTCTGCGGGAGTTTCTCCCGGCCTCCTCCCCTCGCACTGCAACAAGCTGACGGTGGTGCAACGCCTTTGCCACGGTGCATCGTTGACTTCCGCGTTCCCCCGGGTGCTCCCCACCCGGCGGAAGCGGAACCGACCCGGCCGGGCCACGGGGGAGTCCGGCCGGGCCCCGGGACCGTGCCCGTACGCCCGTCGCACGCCCCGTTGTACGCCCCGTCGCGCACCGATGGGATTTCGTACAACGGGGGGGTGTGTCGGCGGGTCGGTGCCCTGGAGGCCTGTCTCGCCGACGCCTACGGCGTCTCGGGCGACCGCGATCCGGCCGGTCACCTGAGCACCAGCCCGGCGCCGTACACGCCCGGCGGGGTCCTCATCACGATGAAGCCGCTGACGGGCTGGTAGCCGATCGCCGGTGGCCGCCGTGGACGGCGGCGGGGGGCCTCAGAGCAGGCCGGCGGCCTGGCAGGCGGACTTGTACTTGTTGGTGCAGATGTCGGCGATCTTGTAGATGCCGTCGGCGACGACGGTCTGCTTGATGTTGGTCTTCGTCAGCGCGACCACGGTCACCAGCTTGGCCGGAATTTCCTTGTTGGTCGGGCTGTCGACCTTGTCGCGGGTGAGGGCCTCGAACTGGAGGTCACGGCCCTGGACCTTGGCGACCGCCGCCTCGGCGGCGGCCTCGGCCATGTCGGGGTAGGGCTTGTAGACGCTCATGTACTGCTCGCCGCTGAGGATCCGCTGCACGGCCGGCAGCTCCGCGTCCTGACCGGTGATCGGGGGCAGGTCGCTGTCGCTGACGCCCGCCGCCTCCAGGGCCTTGATGATGCCGGCGGCCATGGCGTCGTTGGCGGAGTAGACGCCGGCGATGTTGTTCTTGCCGATCGCGTCGATCGCCTTCGTCATGCTGGCCTGGGCGATGTCCGGGTTCCAGTTGACGGTGTCGTACGACTTCGCGATCGTGACCCGGCCGTTGAGCTCGCTGAGCGCGCCCTCCTTGAACTGGCCGGCGTTCGGGTCGGTGGGCGAGCCGTTCACCATGACGATCTTGTCGGCGAGGCTGACGTTGCCGATGGCCTCCGCGAGCGTACGGCCCTGCACCTCGCCGACCAGCTCGTTGTCGAAGGAGACGTACGCGTCGATCGGGCCCTGCGCGAGACGGTCGTAGGCGATGACGGGGATGCCCGCCTCCTTGGCCTTCCTCACCATGGGCGCGATCGCCTTCGCGTCGACGGCGTCCAGCAGGATGATGTCGATCTTCTCGTCGATCATCCGCTGCACCTGGGAGTTCTGCGTCTTGGTGCTCCCGGCCGCGTTGCGGTACTCCGTCTTGCCCTTGTTCTCCGTGAGCTCGGCGACCTTCTTCTTGATGATCGGGTAGTCGAAGTTCACGTACCGGGTGTTCGTCGTCTCCGGCATCAGGACGCCCACCGTGATGTCGTTGCTCCGCGTCGGTGTCGCGCTGCCGGTGTTCTCCGACGCCCCCATCATCCCGCACCCGGCGAGTGAGAGGGACATCGTGGAGGCGACCACAACTATGGCGATACGACGCATTTCGGGGGCTCACTTCAGGTGCGTTCGGTGCGTTCCGGACATGGGTGCGGCATGTTGACCCAGGTATCTCGAAAGACAACGCGGCCCCGGCCACCGGCGTCAAGCGGAAGCGCTTAACGATGGAGCAACATCACACACTCGTCCGCCGCCCTCAACGCGCCCCGGGATCGTACTTCTTCAGCGAGGCCTGGACCTCGGCGGCGTAGGCGCCCTCCCACCACGGGACCGTCTCGACGAGGACCGGCTTGGTGCCGGAGGCCAGGACCAGGGCCCGGCCGGGAGGCATCGCGCCGAGGTCGGAGACCTGGAGGACGCGTTCGCGGCGGGTGGACTCGCTGATCGCGCGGTTGCCGGACCAGCCGCCGAACTCCGACTCACGGCTCGTCTGGTACTCGCGCAGCTCGAACTCGCCGGCCAGTTCGCTCAGGTCGCCCAGGAAGCGGGTGTCGGATACGCCGCCGCCGTACACGCGGACGTTCGCCGCGGACCACAGCTTCTCCATGCCGCGCTCGCCCCACACCTCGATGCCCTGCGCCCAGGACTGGAGGATCGTCATCAGGATGATGCCGCGCGAGCCGTAGTGGGAGTACAGGTCGGGCAGGTTGCGCCAGCGGCAGACGTTGGCCGCCTCGTCCAGGACGCCGACGAGGGGCAGCGGGAGGCGCCCGCCGCGCTGGGTGGTGGCGTACTCCTCGGCCGCCTCGACGACGGCGACGGTCAGCGCGGTCACCAGCGGCCCGGCGGAGTCGCGCCCCTCCCGGCTCAGCGAGTACAGGGTGCCGCCGCCGCGGACGAACGCGTGCGGGTCGAACTCGCCCGCGTACTCGTCCGCCGGCGGCGTCACCCACCGGTTGACCTCGGGATTGACCAGGCAGGACGCCATCTGCTGGGCGACGCCGTAGATACCGCTGCGCTGCTTGTCGGGGGCGTTGATGACGCCGGACAGCCCGTCGGCGGACATGGCGTGCCCGGCGCCGCGCAGGATCCGCTCCGGGGCGTCGTCCCTGGGGTTGGACAGCCAGGTGTAGATCTGCGTGACCGGCGCCTTGGCGCAGGCGGCGGCGAGCAGCAGGTTGGCCAGCAGGTCCTGGCCCGCCGGGTCGAAGAAGGCGTCGGTGGAGGCGTTCGCGTCACGCGAGCCGCTGGCGAAGTGGTCGGCCATCTTGCGGGCCTTGGCGACGTCGGTGACGTACGACAGCGGGTTCCACCACCAGCTCGGCTCCTCCTGCGCGACCTGCTGCGGGTCGAACACCCACACCGGCCCGCGCGCGGTCCGCGGCCCCCGGGTGGCGTCCACGATGTCCCGCTTGTTGGAGGTGACGAGAACGGCGCCGGGCCCGTCGAGGATGGCCGGAATGGCCCGCCGGGTGGTCTTGCCGGTCCGCGGCCCCCAGATGTCCACGTGCATGTCTTCATACGACCCGTACAGCGGCTGCCGCCCCTTGACGGACCGTCCGATGAACACGCCGGGCGTGCCCGACCGCACGCCGAGGCGCTCGGCGGTGGCGGCGGCGCCCTTCATGGTCAGCTTCCCGAGCTCCTCGCCCTTCGCGAGATGCCTGGCGGCGCCGTCCACCTTCGGCTTCCGCCGCAGCCGCTCCCGCACCCGGTAGACGGCCAGCCCGAGAATCCCGACGACCACGGCCTCCCCGGCGGCGACGGCACTGGCGGGCGAACCCGGCCAGTCGTAGTCGCCCTTGACCACCGCGACCAGGAAGGTCAGCGGATCGGACGGCGGCGCGGGCGCGTCGGCGTACCCGGCCCCCACCTTCGCCGCCAGCCAGGCGCCGGCGCCGACGAGGAGCACGACGGCGACGGCGATGACGATCTCAAAGGTCCAGTCGTCCTCGGCGCGGGGCTTCTTCTGCTGTTCTGCGGTCACCCGCGGGTCCGTCCTTTCCGGAGTTCTGAGACTGTCTGGAGGGGGGCTCGGTCGACGGGTCCGGTCAGGTCTTCGTCGCCGCGAAGGCGAAGAGAGCGTTGTCGGCGGCGACGAGCGTGTAGCCGTTGGTGGTGAACGCCAGGGGGATGTCCGCGTCCTCGGGAAGCATGCCGAGCGGTTTCCCGCTCCCCGTCGCGAGGGCCGCGTCCTCCTGGTCGAGCTCCGCGTACAGGACGCCGCCGGGCGTCACGGTACGCGGCCGGATCTCCTTGTCGCCGGTGTCCTGCCGCCACAGCTCGACGCCGGTCCGGGTGTCCCACGCCACCGCGCCCTCGGCGAAGTTGACGACGGCCGTCCGCCCGTCCGGGGCGACGACCGGGCCGGTGTCCTGCGTGAACTGCTTGAGCGTGGTGTGCGGGCCGACGGCCAGCGTGGCTCCGGTGCGCAGGTCGACCGTGGTGAGCACCGCGTCGTCGGAGCCGCTCGCCGACCAGACCAGGATGCCCTGGTCGCCGTGGAGGGGATAGAGGCCGGCGTCCGCCTCCTCGCCGTCCTCGCTCCGCTGGACGACGTCGGCGGGCGGGGTGAGGTCGGTCGTGGTCCAGAGGGCCTTTCCGGTGGCCGCCCGCCCCGGTGTTCTCGCAGTCGCGGATCAGGACGGCCGGGGAGCTGCTGAACCTGGCCGCGGGCGCGCTGTTCGGCACCCAGGAGAGGTCCTCCACGAGGAGGAAGGCGTCACCGACGGCGCAGTCACCGCTCCCGGGCTGCCGCTCGGCGGGCAGGGCGGCGTCGCCGGCGCATCGCCGGTTCGCGTCACCGCGCCGGGCGAGGCTCCACGCGGGCTTCGCGGCGAGGCCCGGGATCGGATCGCCCGTGTAGAGCGCCTGCCGGGCCGCGGAGGCCGATGCCCCGGGTTCGGACGGCCCGGTCGCCTTCGTGCCCGACGGCTCGTCACCGCCTCCGCAGCCGGTGACGAGCCCCAGGGACAGGACGGTCCCGGCGACGACAGGCCTCAGGAGGTATCGCGAGGTCGTCACCGTCTCAGGCACCCTTCGCCTTGCCCGTGCCGTCGCCCTCGACCGAGTTCGTGCCCTGCGGGATCGGGACGCGGTAGACGCCGGTGATCTGGTCCTGGTAGTCCCACTTGCTGAACTCGACCGACTTGCCCGGCCGCGGAGCGTGGATGATCTTGTGGCCCTTGGGGTCCCAGACAAGACCCACGTGACCCGAGTGATTGCCCTCCGGCCGGAAGAAGATGACGTCGCCGGGCTGCGCCTCGGACAGCGACACCTCGTACTTCTTGAGGTAGGGCTCCTGGGTGTACGTCGTCGTACCGATGTCGATCTTCCCGCCGCTGGCCATGTAGTACGCCCACTGCGTGAAGCTGGAGCAGTCGAAGCTGGTGGGGTTCTCGCCCTGCAGCCGCGGAGCGCCGAACACGTACGGGACGCCGATGCCGCGCTGCGCCCAGCCGAGGACCGCGCGGATCACCGGGTCGTCGGAGTCGGGGATGACGCCGGAGGCGCCGGCGCCGTCCGGGGCGACGGCCGCGCTGCCGTTCTCCTCCGCGCAGTCGGCGTACTGGGCGTCCTTGCCCCGGCCCTCGTCGGTGGAGCCCGGAACGGTGCCGTAGTCGGGGTTGGCGGCGACCTGGCCCTTCATCCATGCCTGGGGGTCGACCATGCCCGGGCCCGCGTCCTGACCGGCGACGAACGGGTTGTCGACGCCCGGGATCCGCACCTCCCAGTGCAGGTGGGGTCCGGTGACGTTGCCGGTCGCGCCGACCGTGCCGATCTGGTCGCCGCGCTTGACGGTCTGGCCGACGGACACCTTGATCGAGGTCTGGTGGGCGTAGAGCGTGATGACGCCGCCCGCGTGCTGGATCTCCGTCTCGTTGCCGTACGAGCCGCCGGGCCCCGCGTGGACGATCTTGCCGTCGGCCGGTGCGTAGATCGGGGTGCCGGAGGTCGCCACGAGGTCGAGGCCGGTGTGGTAGCCGAGGCTCCACATACTGCCGTTCTCGTGGTACTTGGTGCCGAGGGTGTAGGTGCCCTCCTTCAGCGGCCACTGCCAGCCGGCGCCGCCCGCGGGCTCCTTGGCGGCGGGGAAGGCGACGGTGGTGACGCCGGCCGGGCCGAGGAGGCTCGTGGTGTACGCGGCCGGCGCCATGGCCGTGGTGGTCTTCTCGCCGTCGCTGCCGTCCAGCGGCGGGGTGGACCACGAGCGGGGCGAGGTCGCGGCGACACTGAGCGCGGAGCCGGGCTCGGCGTTGTTGCCGACCGGCTCCGGGATGTCCGACTGCTGCCCGAGCGTGGGGAAGCCGGGGTTCTTGTCGACGGTCTCCTTCAGATGCGCGTACCAGCGCTTGATGAGCTCCTGATCTCCCGTGAGCACCCCGTGGTAGCGGGTGGCCTGGGTGATGACGACACGCGGGTAGATCGTGTTGGACGCCGTGGAGCCGGAGTAGGTCTGCAGCGCCTTGAAGGGGGCGGTCTCGGCCTTCTTCGCGTGCAGGAAGTTGGCGGCGGCCCAGGCCGCGTCGTCGATGTTGTAGAGGTCCTTCTTGCCGTCGCCGTTGCCGTCGGCTCCGTAGTCCTTCCAGGCGGGGGTGCCGAACTGGAGGATGCCCATGTAGCCGAGGGAGTTCTTGCCGCCGGGCGCGGCCGACTTGTCCTGGCCGTACTTGGTCTCCTGGTACATCTGCCCGGCGATGAGCGCCCAGTCGAGGCCGTCGTAGCGGGCGGCGGCGCGCATCGCGGCGAGGATCATCTTCGGCGGTATCTCGTTGCGCGCGGTCTCGCTCGGCATGTACATCTTGCCGGCCGGCAGGATCGGGTTGGTGGCCGCGGCGTCACCGGTGTTGCCCGCGCCGGCGTTGTCCGCGTAGTCGCCGCACGCGGCCGCGACGGCGCCGTTGCCGGTCCCGCCGATCATGCCCATGAGAACGACGATCGCCAGAGACATGCCGCCGAAGGTCAGCAGCCCGCCGCTGCCGCCGAGGATGAGCCAGAGCTTGAGGTTGCTCTTGTCCTTGCCCTTGCCGTCGCCGTCGCCTTGACCGCCTCCCCCGGACGCGGCCTGACGGGCCTTCTTGGCGGTCTTGGCGACCTTCGCGGCCTTCTGCGCGGCCGCGAGCACGGCGGGTGCCACCATGTCGGCTCACTCCCCCGATTCGTCAGAGGCGCCCACGTCGCCGAGACCGAAGATGTCGAAGCCGGAGACGACCCACGCGCCGCTCTCCTCCTTGACGGTCACCAGCCACTTGTTGGACTCCGTGACGGTCTTGCCGTCCACGGTCCGCGCGGCGGTCACACTCACGACGCTGGAGATCGAACGGCCGCTGTCACGCACCAGATCGTCCGAGATCATCGCGTCCCGCTCGACGGTCGCCGTGCCCTTCGACGAGCACCGGTCGGCCTCGCACCGGGCCCAGTCCTTGCCGGTGGGCAGGGCGGTGGCCTGCTCCATCTGCGTTTCCCCGGTGGTCAGCGCCAGCAGCGGGGCACTCCAGGTCGCGGGCTTGCTGGCGTGGTCGTACGTGCTGACGCCGGCCATGTACTTCGTCATGACCTCGTGCGCCGCGGCCACCTCGGTGAGGGCGACGATGGGGGTGGCGCCGCCGCTCGGCTCCCGCGTGCCGTCGGACCCCGCGCCCGGGTTCGCGGCGTCCTGGCCTCCGGACGTCGCGGAGGGCGCCGCCGAACCGCCGTCGCCGCTCCCCTCGTCGCCGTCGAAGACGGTGAACACCGTGAGCACGGCGACCAGAAGAACACCGAGCACCGCCAGGGCCAACAGCCCCGAGCGCTTGCCTTCCGCAGGCAGATCCACGTTCCCGCGCCTCCCTTGTGCTGAGCCGGTACGGCGGGTGACCGGGACACGGTAGGTGGCGGCGGGCGAGGGGGGCTGCGGGGATTCCCGGCGGGGAAAGCGGGCGCCGGGGCCGGGAAAACGCAGGAAAGCCGTACCGCCCCCGGCCACCCGGATCACTCCGGACGCGGATCCACCGGCAGCGGGTCGAACGGGTACGCCGTGTGCCCGTCCTTGGGCGAACAGGCCGCGAACGGGCCCGAGTCGGCGTCCATCAGCACTCGCAGATGCGGGTCCGCGTGATGCAGCCACCAGGTCGACATGCCGAGCGCCGGGTCCTGGCGCAGATGCTCCCAGGCCAGCCAGAGCGCGGACAGCCGGGCGCCGGCCTCGGGATGCTCCCACCACCTCGGGCACCAGGTGGCCGAGGAGCCGTTGACGCGTCGGCGGATCATCTGGGCGAGGTAGTCGGAGACGAAGACGAAGACGTCCGCGAAGTAGAACTCCGGTTCCTCTGCGGCCTCTTCGGTGCCGGACATCGGTGCCCCCGTCAGTCGGTCAGCGGTGATCCGGCCGCGCTGCGGCGATCCGGTCGGCCTGCGGCGATCACTCGATCAGGTCAGGAAGATACCGAGCAGCAGCAGTGCCACGACCACCGCGCCCATCACGATCCGCGCCGTCGGATCCTCGCGTTCCCACAGGTCGTGGACGACGGCCCAGCCGGTCATCCGTGCGGCCCGGCCGCCCTGAAGACGCGTGCCCACGCTCTGCGGTTCCTCGTCGTCGTCCTCGCCGTCGGCCGGCAGCGGCTGGTCGTCGTCGATCCCGACCGGCAGCCCCTGCTGCTCCTGGGCCACCAGGACCATCTGCTCGAGGAGTTCGGGAATCGTGTTCGGGGTGAGGGGATAGGCGAAGGTGCCGTACGGCGTCTCCACGCACAGGCGGGCCTGCCACGGGTTGCCGGGCTCGTAGCCGTCGACCCAGGCGCGCTCGCTCTGGAAGACCTGCGGGGCTTGGGGAACCTGGGGAACCTGGAGTGCCGGTATCGCCTGGCCGCCCGTCGGCTGTTGGGGCACGCCCGGGACGTGGGGGTCGGGCTGCTGCGGGTGCCCGCTGTGGTCGCTCAACTCTCGTCCTTCGCCGGGTCCGTCGGATCCAAGGGTGGTGCCGGGTACGTCGGTACGTCGGGCAGACCACCCGCCCCGCGCATTGTGGGCCGAGGGCAGCCGATGCGACGACCCCACCTTCCCAACATGTCCCTGCCAGCTTTCCCGACATCTTTCCCGATGGGCGCCGGCCGGGAATTCACCGTCTCCCGGCGAGGAAAGTGACACCGGTCCCGTCACGGGTCTTTGTCACACTGCCGGGGCACCTGGCTGGGGCCAGGGCCCGTCGTGCGGTGCGGTCGTGACGCCCAGGCGGACAGGGGAATCGACTCGCTGGAGTAACCGACTCGATGACAGACCACAACAGCCCTGCTGGCGCGGTCGGCGGAGGCGAGCCTTCTGGGCAGCCCGGGCCCTTCGGTCCTCCCCAGCAACCCCAGCAACAGGCGTGGCAGGGCCAGCAGGCCCCCGTCCCGCAGCAGCCGCAGCCCCAGCAACTCCCCTCCGACGCGGCCCGCGCGCAGGTCGCCGCCGCCTGGGTGCGCAACACGCCCCGGGCCGGCCAGGCCGCCGTACCGTCGCTGCCGCCGCGTGAGACGCGCCCCCAGGGCGAGTCGAAGAAGGAGAAGCGCGAGCGGGAGCGGGCGGCGCGCAAGGCGGTGTACGAGCAGAAGAAGGCGGAGAAGGAGCAGCGCAAGCGGGGCGTTACGGCGACGGCCGCCGCGCCGGTGACCGCCCAGCCCACCGCTCCGGCCGCCACCGCGCACGCGCCCCAGCAGCCCGTCGCCGGCACCCCGACGCTCACGCCCAGGCCCACGGCGGGCGTCTCCGCCCCCGCCCATACGCCCACCGCGGCCGGTGCCGCAGCCCCCGCCCCTACCGCCCCCAAGCCCCACGTCGGCCGCGACTTCGTCGTCCCGAAGCCCGGTGGCCGTATCCCCACCGGTGGACGCCGTACGCACGTCGCGCTCCGCGCCACCCTGCTGATCACCACCTGTGTGTTCGCGCTGGGCTCCTGCGGCGTGATGGGACTGGTGGTCGGCAAGTCGTCCGGTCCCGAGACCGCCGGGCTGGACTCCGCCGACGTGGACAAGTACCGCCTCACCGACTTCCCGACGCAGCAGGCGGCGACCTTCGCCGAGCAGTACGCCCTGCTGTGCATGACGTTCTCCCCGGAGACCGCGTCCACGCGCCGGGTGAGCCTCGCCCGCTACGCCTCCGCCGGCGTCGACGCCGAGTGCGGCTGGAGCGGCGAGGGAACCTCCACCGCCGTCTCCGCCACCTGGGACGGAACCGCCGAGACGCTCGCCGAGTACGGCGACCACGGCCGCTACATCGGCGTCCAGGTCCGTACCGACGACGGCACGCTCACCACGCTCACCGTCCCCGTCTACGTGAAGAACCTCTCGACGGGCGAGGGCATGCGCGTCGCCGGTGACGTCGGCCAGATGCCGCTGCCCGCCCGCGCGGACGTGCCGGAGATCGACCAGGACAGCGAGGTCCGGGACGACGCCCTGGCCCAGCAGCTCCAACAGCAGGTGCTGCCGGGCTACTTCGCGGCCTGGGGCGCCTCCGACGCCACCGCGATGACCCGCTTCACCACGCCCGACGCCTCACAGTCGGCCACCTCCGGCCTGTCCGGCAGGCTGACCACCCCGACGATCAACGACGTCGCCGCGCTCGTCCCGAAGAGCGTGCAGAAGACCGACCCGTACACCTACCCGGCCGGGCAGGCCGTCGAGGTGCGCGTGGTCGTCGACTGGGGCGACCCCAAGGGCGAGACGGTGCGCCGCGCCTACCGGATGACGGTGGTGAACACGGCCCAGGGCTGGTTCATCAAGGACATCCGCGGCGGCGTGCTCGACTCGCAGGGCGGACGGGCCGACAGCGACGGGGGCACGGGCGCCGGCACGGGCACCGCCTCCTCGTCGGCGAGTCCTTCCACCTCTGCTTCCGCTTCCGCCCCCAAGACCCCCCCGTCGCCCAAGGGCAAGCCGGCCGGCAAGTCCTGACCGGACCCCGCGCCGCCCTCACCCCCACCGCTCACCGCCTGCTTCACCACCCGAGAGGAAACACCGTGTACCTGGCCGCCACCACCATGGAGGACATGTTCGGAGAGATCGAGACGATCCTCCGCAACGCCGGCACGATGGTCGCCGTCATCGCCCTGCTCGTCCTCGGCATCCGCATGCTCCTGTCGATGAAGCGCGGCGACGGCATGCGCGAGGCCTTCCAGGGCTTCGGCATGATCGCGCTCGCCGCCCTGATCATCGGTGGCGCCACCGGCCTCGCCGGTCTGCTCATCGACCTCGGCGGCCAGATCGGCGGCGGCAAGGGCTGACGTCCGGCATCGGATGGACCGTCAGTAGCCGTCCCTACCAGGGGAGTTCGCAGTCATGAGCCAGGAGGCACCACCGGAGCCGCTGGTCGCGTACGACCACACCGATCTGGTCAACCGCCCCAAGCGGATCTGGAACTGGGGCAACATCCCGCTGCCGGGCCTGCTGCTGCCCGCGCTGGGCGCGGCCTTCGGCTTCGGACTGGTCTGGCTCATCGCGCTGCTCACGCTGTCGGCGTTCCTGCCCTTCCTCGGCATGTCGATGTGGACGTCGGTCCTCTACTTCGGGCCGCCGTTCGGCATCTACTTCGTCTGGGGACGGCCGCTGCCCTCGGCGCTCACGCTGAGCCAGCAGCTCGTGGTGTGGACCGACTGGTGGTTCCAGCCCAAGCGGCTGCAGGGCCTCGCCGCCGACCAGGAACCCGAGGAACTGCACTGGCAGGTCATCCTCTTCACCCCGGGCTCGCCGCGCTGGCAGGCCCGCTACGAAGCAGCGCGCCGGACCGCCGCCGAACGCGGCAGCGCCTTCTCGACCTACCGCTGATCCATCGCCGACCCACCGCCGACCACCGCTCACCCCGTACACGTCGACTACCGCAGGTGACTCCTCCATGTTCATGCTGATCCTTCTGGGCGGGGCGGCCGCCTTCTTCGTGGTCGCCATGATCCTGGCCGCCTCGTCGAGCAAGAAGAACGGTCAGGGCGGCCGGGGCGGTTCGAGGCAGTCGTCCTCCTCCCGCTCCCGGTCGTCCGGCTCGTCGGCCGCCGCCCGCCGCGAGGACCTCCGCCTCCCCTACCGCTACGCCGACGACATGATCTTCGTGCACGGCGACTCGGTGTGGACGGGCATGGTCCTGCCCAACGCGATCGACGAGTACCTGAACGCCGGTGAGCTCCAGGCGATGGCCGAGGGCCCGGCGCGCGGGCTGCTCAACCTGGCCCGCGGCGACCGCAACGTCGAGTGCCACTACCGCAAGGTGTACCAGCCGATCACGGCGATGACCTGGGCTCAGGAGCTGAACGCGGTCGCCTGGGAGCCCACCGAGAACTACAAGGCGTACAACCTGCGCAAGGCCGAGTACCAGGAGCGCATCGGCGCCAAGCGGGAGCGCAACATCCTGCTGGTGAAGCTGGGTTCGCTGAAGCGGACGAACGGCGGCAGCGGTGTCGTCGCCCTGGACGACGAGCCGTACGACGAGCCCGGGCTGCTCCAGGGCGTGCGCGGCGCCGCCGACCGGGCCGCCGCCACCGCGACCGGTGTCACGGACGAGTACCTCTCGCCGCACGTCCTCGCCGAGTGGACGCAGGTCGCCGTCGAGGTCCACGAGAGCCTGGAGGGCCTCAAGGGCACCCCGCTGAGCCGCGAGGAGCTCGTCTGGCTGATCCGTAAGCCGCTCCACGGCGACCTGCCGGTGCCGCCCGAGCCGGTGCTCGGCTCGCGTGCCTGGGGGCCGAACCAGTTCGACCTGGTCGTCGACTTCTCCGGTGAGAACCGCAAGACGCACATCGTGCTGAACCAGTACGACGAGGTGACGGGCGAGCAGCAGACCAGCTACACCACCACCCTCGTCGCCGCCAACTGGCCCGCGGAGACCCGCTTCCGCCAGTCGACGGCCTGGGCGCGTTACGCCGCCCAGCACGTGGAGTTCCCCGTCGAGATCGACATGCGGTTCACGCTCATCCCGTACCTGAAGTTCAAGGACCGCGCCGACAAGATCCGCGGCAACCTGGTCGACGAGATGAACGACATGGCCAACTCCGGCCGCAGCCCCGACACCAAGCTGGCCACCCAGGTCACCCGCGCCCAGGAGCTCGTCGACGACATCGACGAGCACAAGATGCCGGGCATGGAGGCGCAGATCCGCTTCACGATCTCGGCGCACGACGTGAAGGAACTGGAGCGCCGGCGCCGGGTGCTGGAGATGCAGTTCAAGCAGGACCTGAAGGTCACGCTGCTGCGCCCGACCCGCCAGCAGTGGCGGCTGCTCCAGTCCCAACTGCCCGGCGACGCCCCCAAGTTGCCGATCGCGCCGTATCTCCGGCTCCAGGAGGTCGAGCAGCTCGGCGCCGGACTCCCCACCGCCGGGACCGAGTTGGGCGACAACCCCGAGCAGCGGTCCGGCAAGCGGCTGGGCTGGGTCGGCAACCTGGTCGGCTGGGCGGGCAAGATGCCGGTCCACTACTCGCTGCACGTCGGCCCCGCCCGCAACGACGGCGGCGGCCTGGCCATCGTCGGCGCGTCCGGCGGTGGCAAGTCGTCCCTCGCCCTCCAGAAGTTCTACGAGGAGTCGGAGTCCGGCGTCCGCTGCCTGGTCATCGACCCGAAGACCGACTTCGCCCAGCTCTGCTACTACCTGGCCTTCGGCGCCCAGGTGAACGACCCGGCCTTCGCGAGCGACGCGGAGACGGGCCTCCTCGGCACCCCGGAGAGCCGGTTCCAGCCGGTGAACCCGGACTTCTGGGCGGAGACGGAGGTCGTCGACCTCCTCAAGGGCCAGGCAGGCGTCCTGGACCCCTGGGTCATCGCCCGCGACGTACCGGCGGGCCGCCTGCTCGCCGAGTCGATGCTCCGAGGCTTCCTCGGCGACGACGACTACCAGCGCGTACGCCTCCCCGTCATCGAGGGCATGGCCACGGTCATCGGCCGCTACAACTCCGCGATCCGCCAGGCGGTGGAGCAGGGCCACACCGCCCGCGACGCCGAACTCGCCGTCCCCCGCCCGACGTTGTGGCAGGTCGTCGACGAGGTCGTGGCCGCGTACGACCAGGCGATGGCCAGCGGCGACCGCGACGCGATCAAGGACCTGAAGCTCGCGCAGATGCTCCTCACCGAGCTGCGCACCCTCCCCTACGCCCGCCTCTCCTTCGCCGAGCACCCGAAGCCCCTCTCCAGCATGCGCAAGCGCCGTACGGTCATCACCCTGCGCGGCTTCCAGTCGCCGGCGGCCTCCGACCCGCGCAGCTGGAACCCGGCGGAACGCCTCGCGGCGACGGCCCTGATGGCGGTCGTGGAACTGGGCAGCCAGATGCTCGACGTCGGCTACGAGAAGAACCCGGTGACCGGCGAGATCGGCCTGCGCCCGAAGGCGCTCTTCGTCGACGAGGCGTACGTCGTCACGGCGACCGAGTCCGGCCGCGACCTGATGCGCCGCGCGCTGAAGCAGGGCCGCTCCTACCTCGCGGTCACCGTCCTGATCACCCAGCAGGCCATCGACCTGGTCCAGATCGAGGACTCCGAGGCCCGCAGCGGCGGCGCCAACCAGATCCACACGGTCTTCGCCTTCAAGCAGAAGTCGGCGCAGGAGGCGTCCCTGGTGGCCCCCCTCCTGGGCCGCCCGGAGAACGACCCGAAGGTCATCGCCGCCCTCCAGGAACTCCGCACGGGTGTCTGCCTCCAGCGCGACGCCGACAAGCGCGTCGGCACGGTCGCCGTCGACCTGGTCTTCAAGGAGATCCTCGCCGCCACCGACACCAACGGCACCACCCGCCCGGCCCGCCAGGGCATCAACCCACCGCTGAGCGTGTGGGACTGGACGTTCCTGCAGGAGGCGGCGGAGGACCCGGCGGCCCAGGAGGCGGAACGCGCCCGTGCGGCCCAGGCCGTTTGACGCCACCCCCCATCAGCACTGAGGACGGACACATGCGAATCAAGCGAGCGCTCGCGATCGGCGCCACCCTCGTCGCGTTGACGGGAACGGCGGGGTGCGGCGGCGACGACGGCAACGACAAGAGCGGCGGAGGCGGCGACAAGAGCTCCGCCTCGGCCGGCAGCACCGAACAGGCCACGGGCAGCGGCCTGCCCAAGGCGTCGGACATGGCCTCCATCGCGTACTACCTGAACAAGTACACCCCGTGCCTGGACCTGGCGACGGGCGACGACTACGACGCCAACCACGACGCCGACAGCAGCGCCTGGGGTGCGGACGAGGCGGCGGACCCGTCCTGGAGCATCAAGGAACGCGGCGTCTGCACGGACGGGTCCGGCCACCCCATCGCGTTGCTCTCCGTCCAGGACATGGCGAAGTTCCAGGCTGCCGTCAAGAAGGACGGTTCCGAGTTCCTGGTCGGCCAGGACTTCGCGGTCGTCCCGGTGGGTGACACGGCACGCCAGGGCCTGCAGAAGTCCGACCTCAGGTTCCTCACGTGCGACGCGGACTTCTCCGTGCCGAGCGGCTTCACGAAGGAGGCGGCGGCAGTGGACGGCTGCGTGCTGAGCAACTACTTCCCCAGCTGACCCGAGCCCCGACCTTCCCCCATCCCGCTCCGCGTCCCCCGAAGGACTACAGATGCCCTCGCGCACAGCGCTGCGCCACGCCCTCACCAAGGCAGGCACAGCCGTCCGCGCCCTCCTCTTCGTGGCGCTGACCCTGACGGCCCTCACGCTGGCCATGCCGACCCCTGCGTACGCGGGCTTCTCCTGCGACTTCACCGGCGACGACAGCTACCAGATGGACACGCCGGGCAACAACGGCGAGTCCATGTTCGCCGCGGTGATCCAGTGGGACAAGGACACCAAGCAGGCGACGACGCTCCTGGACGACTCCGGGACGACGACCGGCGCGGTGAACATGCCGAAGGACGCCGACAAGTACACGATGTACGAACTCGACGGCATGCGCGGCATGAACTGGTCCCAGACCTTCAAGGGCCGCGGCGACGCCTCCGAGAACAACGGCGACCTGGGCAGCGGCGCCGACGACTGCTCGGTGATGGCCTACGTCAACAACGGCATCGCCGACTCCATCTTCAACGGCACCAAGATCCTGACCCGGGCCGCGATCTCCATCAAGGAGTCCGCCTCCAACCCCAGCCCGCTCGCCGGCCTCTACGAGGGCCGCGACAGCGTCGTGACGACGCTGAAGGAGAACGTGCTGCGTCCGGCCGTACCGGTCATGATCGTGCTGGTCGGCCTGTGGGTGTTCACCAAGTGGCGCAAGGGCGACATGCGCGAGGTGTGGGCGGGCATCTCGTGGTCGGCCCTGACGATCGTCGCCGTCACGGCTTTCCTGACGGGCGGCAACTACGACAAGCTCGTGAGCACCGCCGACTCCTACATAGCCCGGGCCAACTCGGCCCTGACGGAGACCGTCCTCGCCGGGGTGTCCGGGGAGACGCAGTCGCCGTGCGATCTGGACAAGGGCGAGTACAACCGCGGTCTGCGCATCTCCAGTTGCGCCATGTACGACACGCTCGTCTTCCGGCCCTGGGCGCTGGGACAGTTCGGGGACCCGGGAAAGAACTGCGTCTTCAAGAAGCCGGAGAAGGGCGGCGGCGAGATCAGGAACGGCGTCTGCATCCCCGCCGACAAGAACAAGACGTGCGAATGGGGCAGGGGGGCCCGCTGCGAGGACCTGCGGGTGATCCAGCTCGTGGCCCAGTCCAGGACCAACAAGGACGGCGCCGACCTCAACAAGTTCAAGGACAAGTGGGTCCCCATCCGCCAGGACATCGCGGGTGGCAAGGACAAGGGCGACGACGTGGATGACATGAACATCTACCCGGTCGCCTTCGACGACTGGGCGGGCAAGAACGCCGGCAACCGGGTGGGGCTCGCCTTCTACTCGATCATCGCCGCGCTCATCGTCGGTCTGATGGTCATCGTCCTCAGCGCCCTGACCCTGCTGTGGCACGCGGTCACCCTGATCCTGGTCATCCTGCTGCCGCTGGTGGCCACGATCGGCATCCACCCCTCCCAGCAGAAGATGCTGAAGAGCTGGCTGGAGACGTTCATCCACAGCTTCGTGCTCCGCGCGGGCTTCGGTGTGATCCTGACCGTGCTGCTGGTGCTCTACCAGATGATCCTGCCGGCCAAGGTCGCCCTCGGCACGCAACTGCTCATGCTGCTCCTCGTCACCATCGCCATCGTGATGATGCTGAAGAAGCTCCTCGGCGGGAACTTCACCCCGCAGGTCGCGGGCGGCGAGGACATGCTCGGCATCCGCGACGCCGCGGGCAAGGTGACCGCCATGGCGCCGGGTCTCGCCGCCTCCACGGCCAAGACCTCGGGCCGCGTCGCGAGCAGCGGCGCCAAGGGCGTCGCGTGGACGGCGGACCGGGTCATCGCCGGCGGCAAGGGGCGCGGCAAGATGCAGCAGTGGGGCTGGGTCGGTCAGTCCAAGCGCGAGCAGCGCAAGTCCCAGCACCAGGCGGCGGAGACGACGCGCAAGAAGTACGAGCAGAACCGCGAGGAGTTCGAGGCCCGGCCGGCACCGGAGCCGGAGGCGACCGCCGCCCCGAAGCGCGGTGGCCGGGTCAGCGGCGGCACCGGCCAGTCGTCCCCGCAGCCGACGACCCCGTCCGAGCCCCGCCCGGCGCCGTCCCCGGCCCCGGCCTCCGCCCCCAGGCAGCCGCAACCGCAGGCCCAGCCGCCGGCCCCCCGCCCCGCACCGGCGGTACCGCCCACGCCCCCGTCCCCGCCGCCGCCCCGGGAGCCACGCGGCCCCAGCGGCCGCGTCTAGCCCCGCCCCCTGCCCGTAAGCAGCCTCCGAGAGAGAGCCACCCATGCCCGCCCTGACCGCCGACCGCACCCCCGACCAACTGGTCGCGGAACTGGAGCGGCTCATCGGCGTGGAGTGGCCCACGGTGTGGGCGGGGGTGCCGGACGACGAGAAACGGCGAGAACACTGGTTGGCGGGGTTCGGCTGGCGACCGCTGTGGTTCCAGGGCGGTTTGCGCGTCCGTACGGCCCTGGGAGGCCGCCTGCACCTCGCCTCCCACGCCCTCGGCGGTCCGGTGACCCGCGTCGACCACACGGTGTGGTCGGCCCGGGCGCTGGACACGGATGAGAACGCCCTGGTCACCGACCTGGCGGAGGAGCGCTGGACCGCCTGCCTGACCGCCCTGCGTGGCCTGCTGGGCAACCCGGTCTGGAACGGCACCTGGGACACGCCGGATTTCCCAGAACTGCCGGGGCCAGGAGCCTGGCCCGACGCCGGGTGGCGTGCGGAACACCAGGACCCGCACCGCGTCGCCGTGTGGCGATTCCGGGTACCACAGGCACCGGTGTTCGAGCTCAGGGCGGCGCTCGGTGCAACGGCACGACGCGGTCCCGTACCAGCCAATGCGAGGATCGAACTCGTCTGCCATGACCCCGACCACGTGGAGTCCCGTCGGCAGGCACGGCGCGGATGAACCGGAGCCGCGCGGAACGCGAGGAAGGTGACAAGCGATGACGACCCTCAGGATCGACCGCAGCCCCGAGCAGTTTGCCGAGGAGCTCAAGGGCCTTGAGCACGTGGACTGGCCGGCCGTCTGGGCGGGCCCGCCGAACCCAGGCCAGGCACTGGACGACTGGTGCGCGCTGTTCGGCTGGAAGCCGACGTCGGCGGAGCGGGTTCTGACCGTACGCAGTGGCACAGGCCAGGACTTCGCTCTTTTCCCGGTGCGCTCCGCTGGATGGGCTCCGGTCAAACAGCTCAACTGGACGAGTTGGCAAATGTCCGCAGATGACTCGTCCGAGAACGACGAGGTTCTCACCCAGGCTGCTGAGACATGGACCGCCTACGTGGGGGCTGCCCGCACTGTGCTCGGTGACCCTTCCTACAGAGGTGCCTGGGATGACCCCGCCTTCCCGGAACCGCCGCACGACCGGCACTGGCTCGTGCCCAGCAACCTTCGCCTGGAGGACATGGACCCCTATCGCCTGGCGATCTGGCGACAGGGAGGGCCAGAAGGTCACATCACCGTTCTCGCCGTCAAGCCGGGGTCCGTAGGAGCGCCGGGCGCGCTCCGACGCACGATGATCAAAGTAACCTGCTACCCGCCGGAGGCCGTGTGATCCAGGCACACATCCCGGGCCAAGTTCTCGACAACGCCCGTGACCGGCAGCAGATCGTTGAGCCCGGGCTGACCGAGGCCGAAGCCAAGCGGATCGCGAGGGGGCTGCGCGAGGGCATCGATCACCTCCCGGACAAGGAGTACAGGAAGCAACTCCACCAGCGGCTGCGGGCGTTCGCGGCCGCTCAGGACGTGGACCTGCCAACCCCCGACACCAGATCGACCTTCTGGTCCTACCGGCTCGAGGACCACCCGCAGATCAATATGGAGCCCGGGGAAGAGCTGTACAGCATGCACATGGCGGCTGCGTACACCGAGGCACAGAACTCGATCGTGCAGGACACTCTGCGGTACTTGGAGGGCACGCCTGGCGGAGAAGCACTGGGTCGACTCCATCTGTGGGACACGGAGATGCAGGACGCGCTGGACCTGGATCAGAAGGCGGGTACGGCCCTGGCCTACGACGCCTGGGGCACCCTCTCCGAGAAGTACGCCGCGAAGACGGAGGGCGAGGCCCTCTTCTTCATGGCCGAGCTCAACCCGGGAACCGTCGCCTACCAGACCGAGTCACGACAGCTCCGCCAGGACGGCAAACTCGACATCATCAACTTCATGTATCCGGCGCCGACGCAGAAGTACGCGGACCTGGCACCCGAGACACAGGAGTTGCTGTCCTCCCAGGCCGTCCGCGCCCAGGTCCACACCTTCTCGTACGACGAGAACGACCCCAAGTGCACGCCGCTGACCAAGGCAGGCCACCTGGACCTGGAGCAGTTGGCGGCGCTCCCCACCCCCGAGGCCCAACGCGCCGCCGTCCTGGAGGTCTGCGCCCGCGTGGCGACCATGGACGGCCCCGCCCGTGCGGCCGATGTGGAGAAGCTCGTCGAGGAGATCAAGGTCCTGCGTCCGGACCACGAGGTGACGCTGCCCAGCGTCGAGGACCAGCAATGGGCTGCCTCGCTCCGCGAGCCGGCGCAGGAGTCCTCGGCGACGCCGAAGCCCCCGCCGGCCCCCGCCATCAGCACCCACGGCCAGTACCTGCCCGGCGTCACGGTGAACGCGAAGGTGGGACCCGTGGTCCCCCAGCCTCTCCCCACCGCGACGACGAAGTCCCTGGCCGGCGCCCACGCCTTCCTGCCCGGCGTCACCCCACAGACCAAGCAGCTCACCGCCCCGGACAAGCCCGCCACTCCCGCGACTCCCACCCAGGCCCCTCCCGCCCCCGAGCAGTCCCGCGACACGGGAATGGGAGTGTGACCCCGCCCATGAGCCGCACCCCGCGCACCCGCACCGGCCCCGGCACCCCACAGCCCCGCCCCGGCAAGCAGACACAGACGCCCGCCGCAACACCGCCCCGCCTCCGCCGCCTCCTCCACCAGGACAGGAACGACCCCTGGGCGGTCAAGCTCCTCCCCCGCATCGTCTTCGGCATCGCGGCCGCCTACACCTTGTTCACCCTGGCCTCCCAGAGCGGCTCGTCCTTCGTCACGGTCGGCACACTGATCGTCCTCGGCGTCGTCGTCTGGCTGCTCCGCCGCCGCGTCCAGTTGCTGCTGGCCCTGGCCTCGACGACCATCGCCGCCGCACTCACCGGCTACCTCTCGGCCGCGGGCGACGCGGCACGCTGGAACACGGGCGCGGCCGTCAGCGGACAGGCGGTGTTCGGCTACTGGGCCCTCGCCGGAATGGCCCTCCTCGGCGCCTGGATGGTGAAGAACCACCCGGGCCGCCGCGGCGTCACCGTCGTCCTCGCGGATGTGATCCTCGTCATCGCGTCCGTCGTCGGGATGTTCCTGCCAGAAGCGGGCGTACCGGTCGGATTCCTCGGCGTGATCGGCGTCCTGGCGCTGCGCGGAGACCGCGCGAAAGCCATGGTGACCCGCGTGACAGCCCGTCTCCGCCTGGCACTTGACCACCGACGGCCGCGCAAAGCCACTGACCCGTCGGACAGTTGAGGCCCATGTGAACGTTTCGTCTCGTCACTGTGCCGGATCGGTACATGCTTTGCAGATGCGTTGCACGGGGTTGACCTGTCGTTCTAAAGTCCCCTCCGATCAGGCTTCAGCACGGGGGACTACACACATGCGTATGGCCAGCCATACGGTGCTGCACGCGCGGCCGACGCGCGGACCGGTACGGGGGCCGGGAGCCCACATACCGGACGCCGCCCTGCCCTGCCAGCGCCGACCGGACGTCTTCCAGCACCCGCTCCTCGAGGCGTCGACGGACATCCCGGACACCCCGCCCGAACAGCGCCACCAGCACCTGGTCCTGCTCCGCACCGCCCGTGACCTGTGCGCTTCCTGCCCGCTGTGGGCGGAATGCCTCCAGGACGCCATCGCCCACGCCGAGCCCTACGGCTACGCGGCCGCGACCACCCTGGAAGACCGCCGCTGGATCCGCCGCGCCCTCGCCGTCGGCGACCCGAACGGCAACCTGCCCACCCACACGACGGACGCCGCCGGCTCCGCAACCGGCTCGGGCTCCGGCACCGGCGACACATCCCGCCGTCTGCTCCGCCTGCGCTCCCGTACGACCGACGCGGCTGCCCGCCACGCCGCCGAGCGCGGCCTGCCCGAACTGGAGCGGATACTCGACGCGTTCGACGCCCGCCAGGAGCAACTGGCCACGCTACGACGCGAGTTGCCCGCAATCCCGAGGCAGTTGCACGAGCACACCACCACACAGGGCACCCACAGACACCCCCTCCCCCACCCGCACGCACACCCGGAAAGCAGGAACGAGGACATGGCAGCGGCCGAGTCCGGGCAGCGGATCGCCTTCTCGTACGACGATCCCGCCCAGGCCGTACGACAGGCTCTGCTGGCCCCCCTGATCCGCTCGGCCCTGCCCACGCTGGACAGCCTGGAGCAGTTGGTCACGATGCTGGCGAGCGTGCCCGGCGGCGGCATCGCACCGGAACTGCCGGAGAACCTCCGCGCGGTACGGAAGGCAGTGGAGGCACTGGAGACACTGACGACACCGGCCCCGGAGCGCAGCCAGGGCACCCGCGATCCCGCTGTGCCCGCCCTGCCCGCCACGGACACCGGCAACCCCCTGCGCGCCCTGACCGGCTCGGTCTCCGTCGAACTCGCCACCACCGACCCGGTGGCGGCCCTGCGCCGCGACTTCCTGGAACCCCTGCTGCGCGAACTCGCCTCCTCCCTCGCCAACATCGAGAAGGTGACGACCATGCTGGCCGCGACCTCGGACGCCGACGAGGTCCACCTGGAGCCGATCCGCACCGCGCTACAGGGCATCCGCGCCCGCCTCCCACACCCGACCACCCCCAACACAACAGCAGGGCCGGGAACGAGGACGGGGACGGGTATGAGGACAGGCACCCCCTCCACACCCACACCCCCCGCCACCCCCAGCATCCGAGCCGCCGTGGAAACGGTCGCGGCGACGTTCCCGGGCCCCTTCTCCGCCCGCGACGTCCTGCGCGCACTCCCGCCCGGCGTCTACGGCGACCCCTCGAAGACGATCAGCAACGTCCTGTCCGCCCTGGTCAAGTCGGGCCGCCTGCAACGCCTCGCCCGAGGCACGTACGCTCGCACGGTGAACGTCGCCGTGGACGTCCCCGAACAGGACGAGGCGAAGAGCGCCTGACCCGGAACTGCCCCGGAACCGAGCCGGAAGGACCCTGATCCCCGATGACCGAACCGACGCCGCCACCCCCGTACCCGGCCCCGTCCCCCACCACGGCGGACGCCCAGGTGCACGTCTTCTCCCCCAACGCCGGCCTGATCGACGGCGTCCCGGTCACCGCCCCGCCCTACGGCGACATCCAGGACGTGGTCCTGTCGATCCTCCAACAACGCGCCCAACAACTGGGCGCCCCCACCCCGGCCACGATCACCGACAACCGCTACGGCGGCGCGATCCGCCTCCTGATCCACCCGGACGGGACGACGGAACAGCTGAGCTGAGCATCCGCCGCCGACTCAGCCCCGCTTGGGCCCGGTGATCGCCTCACCGACGACGAACCCCTTGGCGGGGCCTTTGGGGACGATCACGTCGGTGCCGTAGGGGACGCGGTGGACGTCCTCCCAGTCGGCCTTGTCAGCCTGAGGCCCGGTGAAGAGGGTGACGGCACCCTGGTCGTCGTAGTCGTCGATGAGGACGTAGACGGGGATACCGGCGCGGGCGTATTCGCGACGCTTACGGACGTGGTCGCGGTCCTGGTTGCGCTTGCCGGGGGAAACGACTTCGAAGATCACCCGAACCGCGGCAGCGGTGAGGCCGAGGCCGTCATCGGTCACGTAGCGCTCGGGGTCCCTGGCGACGACGAACAGGTCGGGAATCCACGCCGAGCCCTCGTGGATGATGTTGGTGTCGTGCAGGGCGGCGAAGTCCCCGCTCCTGAGGAAGTCTCCCAGCGCCTCCTTCAGCAGGAAGATGATCTGGCTGTGCGAATAGCGGCCGGTGGGCGACACCTCGATGGCTCCCTCGATGATCTCAGCGCGGTAGCCCTCGGGGAGTTCCATGGCCTTCCATGCCTGCCACACGACCTCGTCGAGGCCGGGCCCGTTGTCGGGCAGGTCCTGAGGCGCGGTCTTGGTCTCAGGCATCGTCTCGGGCCTCTCGTGCGCAAGAGCGGTCATGGCGGCATCACCTCCTCAAGTGTGGGCTTGGCGTCCCTTGGGGCACAAGCGACGCGATCACGGTAGGTACGGCAATAGGGCTGACCAGGGAAAATAAACCCGGCTCACCCGTTCGAGCGACGAAGAAACGATCTACCGTCCCCGCCCAACTCGAACCACACCCCCTTCGCATACCGCCCCGCCCTCTCCTCCGCGACCCCCCACACATCCGCCATCTCCTCGACGAGCGCGAGCCCCCTCCCCCAACAGGCCACCGCCCCGCCGACGGGGTACGCCACGACAGGCGGGTCAGGACTCTCGTCGAAGACGCTGACCCGCAGACCGGTCGGCGTCAGCCGGATACGGAGCATGGCGGTGCCCTTGGTGTGCAGGTGCACGTTCGTGACGAGCTCCGAGGTACACAGGGCCGCCGGCATGACCAGGGACTCCTTGTCGTGGGTGAAGAGAACGGCGCGCACGAAGTCCCGGCACACGCGCGGCGAGGTGACGTCGGCCGGGGCGAACAGGCTGTATTCCCAGGCGAGTTGAGCTGTCCGGTGGGCGGCACGGCGAGCTGGGTTCATGGGGGCGGCTCCTTTGTGTGCCCGGCGATGGCGTCGCCCACGGGGTGCGGGTGCTCTGTCGGCTTACGGGCAGGGGAAGTTGGACGGTTTCGGTGCGTGACCGATTCCTCACCCAAGGTAGGCCAGAAAGGCTTTCATTAACAACCCAATCACCCTCACCGGTGGACCAACCGCTCCAGCCGGGGCAGACTTTGGGCACGCCGACAAGGAGAGACACGTGGGACTGCGCACGACCATCAGCGAGCGTCAGCGGCGACTCGGCTTCGAACTCAAACACCTGCGCGAACAGGCGGGTTTGACGGCTGGTGAGGCGGCCGGGCGGATCAGCATGGGCCGGGTCCAACTGAGTCAGATCGAGACCGCCAAGACGAGCATCCTGACCCCGCGACTGCGCGAGCTCTGCGACCTCTACGGTTGTACAGATAAGGCGTACATTGAATCCCTGGTCGCCCTGTCCGAGTCGACCGGCAGAGGCTGGTGGCGGGCGTACCGCAAGCACATGGGGCCCAACGCCCTCAATCTGGCCGAACTCGAATCAGAGGCCGTGGCCATCAGGACGCACGAGCCGCTGTTCATCCCGGGCCTCTTCCAGACCCCCGCCTACACGCGCGCCATCTTCACCAGCCCGGACCTGGGCTTCGCGAACATCGAGGAGGGACTGCGGTTTCGCATGGAACGGCAGCACATCCTGACGCGCGACGAACCGCCGACCGTCCATGCCGTCATCCACGAGTCGGCGCTGCACATGCGGTTCGGCGGTGACGATGTCGTACGGGAGCAGTTGCTGCGGCTGATCGAGCTGGCACGCCTGCCCAACGTGACGATCCAGATCTACCCGTTCAGCGCTCAGGCACAGGCCGCACTCACCGGCAACTTCGCACACATCGTCCCCGCCGAACCGAAGTTGGGCACGGTGGTGGTCGAACAACTGCTGGGCGCCCACTACTTGGTGCAGCCGTGCCAACTCTCGGAGTACGACGCCCTGTTCGCCCGCATCGCGAAGTACGCCCTCGCCCCCATCGACGTATCGTTGGCCCCCGAGACTCACTCGGTGAAGGACTCGTTGGCCTTGATCCAGCACCTGCTCTACACCCTCTGAGGAGGCACGGAATGCCCGAACTGAAGTGGCAGAAGTCGTCGTACAGCGGCGGCCCGGAAGGCAACTGCCTCTACCTCGCCCCCACCCCCCACGGAACGATCCGCCTCCGCGAAAGCGACACCCCGGACATCATCCTGGCCACCACTCAGGAGGCCCTGACCGCCCTCCTGCGGCACGCCAAGGCGCAGCAGACATGGACGTAGACGCGCCCGAAACTCCCTCCGGACGCGTCAGCTCCCCCACGCCTACGGGCGGATTTCAGGGTGCTCTCAATTCGGCCCAGGAGTCGTAATCGGGTCTACGAAGTTGAGCGGTGCGCGCGAGCTGGGGACGGGTGGACACGACGCGGAAATGTGACACTCCAGCACAGAAGTGTCACATTTCCACAGGGAAGCCCCCCGGCTCTCCACAGCGCGCCGAAGGGTGCACCGCTCAACTTCGAAGACCCGGCGTCGCTCTTGGACGCGTCGCCAGTCATCCGACCCGGGCAAGCGCAACCGTCCAGTTCCCGGACGGGGAATCGAGTTCTCGACCGGTCCACCCTCCATTCCTGGTCCTGCACCAGAAAGACGTCGGCTGGCTCCAGCGAGTGGTCCGTCTCGACACCGTCGACTACGACGACCAGGTCAACCAGCAGTGGCCGGCCAACACGAGCGGCCCTCCACCCGGGGCAAGACATGGCGCAGAACATGACGGACATCATTCCTGCGCTCGGGAATCGCGAGACGAAGCCTTACCTCACTGAGCAGCTTTTCACCACGTCCTCAGGCAGTGCCGATACCCGAAGCCGTCGAGGATGCGCTCCGTACCCGCTCACGCCTTGGGAGCGGCCCCGCCGGGCTGGCTGCTGACCGCGTCGATGTCGGCGAGGACCTTACGGGTGAGGTCGATGTCCATCTCGAGAATGTCGCGATCGAACTTTGCCGGCTCCCTGTCATAGCGAGCCTTGCCCACCTCGGAGGTGAAGGCGGATGCCGGAATGGCGTCCTGCCCCTGAGGAATGAACTTCGGAAGCTCCTCGAAGGCAGCCAGCGCGTATGCCATCGCGCCCCGGTACTTATGGTGCTCGGATTCAGGCGAGTTGAGCATGTCGAGCCCGGTGCGACGAGAGACGCGGTGTGCGACTTCCGCGAACTCACCGGGATCGATGATCTCGGACGGCTCAGGGCCGCCGAAGGCGGGCGGCGGCGGTGGGATTTCGTCCGCCATCAAGAAGGTGAAGATCCGGTTGCGGCCGCAGTCCCGGCAGGTGCCCTCGTAGACGGCGACGATGTCGTCACCGTGCTGCTCCAGACGATGCCGACGATCGAAGTCGGGACTCCCGCACTCGCACGGGTGCAAGTCCATGTACAGGTGCGCTTCCAACGAGGATCGGGCTCTCAACATGACATGATCCTAAGTCTGTTGTGCGATTTGACCATGTACCGGGCCTGGGGAGGGGCATCACATGGACAGTTCGGCCAATCCCCGGATGGTGGTAGGCACACTGCCGCAGTACCCACACGCGCACCAGGAAGAACTCGTGTCGGCCGCGGGACGCGACATGGGCTCGGTGGCCGCCGCTGTCCTCGGGGACGGGCTGGACTCCCTCGACGCGGATCGGACCAACGACGGGCGTCAGTATTTCGTACTGCGGGACAGCCAGGGGAAGTCCGCGACGGTCTGGGTGGACGCCGTTCCGCTGGAGACAGGGACGATCGCCGACACGGCGACGAACACAACGTCGCAGAACTACGTCATCCGCGTCTCCGACCGTCTTCCGGCCGAGATGTTGGGTCGGGTGCTCGCACACGAACTCGGTGAGCTCGTCGCCGTGCGCGAACGCGCCGCCGAAGGTTTGGCCCCCGTGCGGGAAGACCTTCTACGCGAAGGAGCCGAGCTCCCGGCGCACCAGGAGCTGTCCACATCGGACAGAGGACGCATAGGTGAGCTCAACTGGCTCGCCGGGCGTAGCGCAGCCCCCGATCTTTCCCCTGAGCAGCAGATGGAGGCGCGTGCGGAGTTCTCCGCGCTGCTTGATCCGTACGGCATACGACCGACCGTCGCCATGACGGACGAGGATGCGTTCCGGCCCCAGGAGAGGGCTGCACGCGTGCGATACCGGGTGTCGGCCGATTTCCTCTCCGCCGGCTCCCGACGCCTGCTCGATACCCTCGCCCACCCCCTAGAACACCTCCCCCCACCCGACGCCACCGCCCTCCAGGCATCCCGCGACGCCGCCCTCCGCGCAGAGCGCCAGGTCGAAGCGTTCATCGGGCGGCGTGACGTCACCATGCCCCTCCCCGGCTACGACCAGAACGGGCTGCCGCTTCCCCGCGACCAGTTGAAACCCGCCGCCGAGCGATGGGCGGAGTACCGCGCGCAGGTCAGCGAGCGCACCGTGCAGGCGCTGGAGGGGCAGCTCGCCGGCGGGCAACTCCCGCGGCGCAAAGTCGTGATCGGCGGCGGCGCGAGCCTCACCGGGCGCGATCCGGAGGCGCTGCTGGTGGACGGGGCGGGCCGGTGGCATCTGGACCCCGGGAACGGGATCGTGCAGTCGGCGGACCAGGACCGCGACCTCGCGCAATGGATGGGCGTCGATCCGTACGCGGCGGTCGAAGACCCCCGGCAACGGGTGTCCATCCACGCGGTACGGATCTGGGAGGACCAACTCGCCACCCAGGGCGACGTGGTGAACGGCCGGGCCCGTCTGCGTCTGGGCAACGACGGTGAACTCCTCACCGAGGTACGGAAGTTCGATCAGGACGGCAAGGAGAGCGGGACCCCGCTGTGGGTGGCGTGCGACGGGACGCCGAGCGTCGCGACCGGCCTCACGCCGGACGTGGTGCCGGGAACGCCGCGCGGCCGGACCGGGGTGGAGAGCCGCAGCGAGGCCGTGCGGCTGATCGGTGACCGGCTGCGGGAACTGGAGGGGAGCAACGTCCCCGGGGCGGGCGAGCTGCACGCCTGGCTGACCCAGGCCGAGCGGGCCGGCGCGGACACCCGGACCGTGCTCGGCGCGCTGGAGTCGTCACCGCTGAAGGACGCCCTGACGGTCGGCCTGAACACCGAGGCCGCCGCCCGCATGGGCAACTGCTTCACCGCCCTCGACTCGACGCGGAAGTGGGAGGCGGCGCGTGAGGCCGCGCCGGGGCGGGCGCTGCTGGGCGACGAGGTCGCCGAGAGCCGTTTCGACCCGCACGCCGCCCGGCACTGGATCATCGCCGGGTCCGGCGGCACCGGGGTCGCCAACGCCGAGATCATCCTGCGGACGAATCTCGACGCCCACGTCACGATCATCGGCTCGAGCCCGCCGGCCGCGCTCCAGCACCAGGTCCAGTACCCGGAGATGCTCGCCGAGTACGCCGGGGGCGACGATCCGCGTCTGACGATCGGCAAGGAGCAGGTGGGGGCGATCGAGACCTACCGGCACGAGAGCGGAGAGACCTGGTTCCATGCGGACTACGTGGACGCGAACACCGGGGAACGGAAAACGGCCAGAGCCGGCGGCTACGTCACCAGCCTCGGCCGCACCAACCCCCTCCCGCCCGCCCTCCAGGACCTCGCGAACGAGGTGCGCGACCGCGGCGGCGAGATCTCCGGGGACCTGCTCTTCGACAAGGACGACCAGTACATCGGCTACGGCCTCACCTTCGCCGTGGACGGCAGGGAACACCGCGTCGACGTGGACGGCGCCGCCTCCTGGCAGCTACCGCGCGAGATCTTCGCCCCGGAGACGGGGATCCAGGCCGACCTGAACCAGATGGGCCTGCGCGGTCTGCCGTCCGAGACCGGCAACGCGGCCCCCGGCTTCTCCCCGATCGCCCGCCAGAGCGCCCTGCGCGCACGCGCCGTCGCGGCGGCAGCGGCCGGCGAAACCGAAGCCGTACGACGCACGTCGACCATCCCGGAACGCTGGCAACGCCCGGACCTCAAAGACCTGGGGGACCTCAAAGACCTGACGGACCTGAAAGACCTGAGGGACCCGAGCCAGGCGGCGAACCCACCGTCCACAGGCCCCGAGCGCCCTCAGCGCCCCGAGAACCCCGGGCGCCCCGAAACCCCCACCCCGCCCCAGGAAACATCCACCCCGGGTATCGCCGGTTCACACCTGTGGCAGATGGGCATGCCCCAGGGCGGTGCCAACCGCCCACCTGCCCCCGTCCAGCAGCCGCAGCAACAACCGCCGGGCCACGAGCGGCCCGAACCGGGCGTCGCCATGGGCGACTGACGGCCTACCGCCCACCACCCACCGCCTAACCACCCACCCACCCAGCTCAGTCGGACGACTGCTGCCGCTTGGGCCGCCAGACCACCAACGCGCTGGTCTGCTGCACCTCCTGGTACGGCACCAGATCCCGCCGGTACGACGCGTGCACCGCCGCTTCCCGCTGCTGCATCGCCGAGGCCGCGCCGTCCAGCGCGGCCTCCATCTCGGCCACCCGGGACTGCAGAGCGGCCACCTGGTTCTCGAGTTCGATGATCCGCTTGATGCCGGCCAGGTTGATGCCCTCGTCCTGGGACAGGTTCTGCACCGTGCGGAGCAGTTCGATGTCGCGGGCCGAGTAGCGGCGCCCCCGGCCGGCGGTGCGGTCGGGGGAGACGAGGCCAAGGCGGTCGTACTGGCGCAGCGTCTGCGGGTGCAGGCCGGAGAGCTGGGCCGCCACCGAGATGACGTAGACCGGGGTCTCCTCGGTCAGTTCGTACGGGTTACGCCGACGGCCGTCCATCACGCTCAAGCTCCCTTCGCGGCCTCGAACAGCTCCGCCCGCGGGTCCTCACCCGCGGTCGCCTCGCGATACGCCTCCAGTGCGTCACGAGCCTCCCCCGACAGATCCTTCGGCACACTCACCTCGACGGTGACCAACAGGTCGCCGCGGGTGCCGTCCTTACGGACCGCGCCCTTGCCCCGCGCCCGCATGGTGCGGCCGTTGGGGGTGCCGGGCGGCAGTTTCAGGGTCAGGGACGGTCCACCGAGCGTCGGCACCCTGACCTCGCCGCCGAGGGCCGCCTCCGTGAACGTCACCGGCACGGTCACCGTCAGGTTGTCGTCCTTACGGCCGAACACCGGGTGCGGATCGACGTGTACGACGACGTAGAGGTCGCCCGACGGGCCGCCCCGCTCGCCCGGCGCGCCCTTGCCCCGCAGCCGGATGCGCTGGCTGTCCGTCACCCCCGCGGGGATGCGGACCTGCATGGTGCGGGACGACTTCGCGCGCCCGCTGCCCTTGCAGTCCGGGCAGGGGTGCTCGGCGATCAGGCCGCGGCCCTTGCAGTCCGGGCAGGGGTCGGTCAGCGAGAAGCCGCCGCCCGAGCCCCGCGCGACCTGGCCGGTGCCGACGCACGTCGGGCACACCCTGGGCGTGCCGTTCTTGTCGCCGGTTCCCGAACACGCCTTGCAGGGGGCCTGCGAGGACATGCGCAGCGGGACCGTCGCGCCCTCGATGGCCTCCGTGAAGGTCAGGGTGACCTCGGTGTCGATGTCCTGGCCGCGCCGGGGCTGGGTACGGGTCGTGCCCGGGCCCCCGCGGTTGAACAGGCCGCCGAAGACGTCCCCGATGCCGCCGCCGAAGCCGCCGGGCGCCCCGCCGCCGCCCTGGGGGCCGCCGCCGAAGAGGTCGCCCAGGTCGAAGTTGAAGTTGCCGCCGCCCGCGCCGGGCCCCGGACGGTAGCCGCCGTTGCCGAAGAGGGCGCGTGCCTCGTCGTACTCCTTGCGCTTCTTGGGGTCACCGAGGACGTCGTTCGCCTCGGAGATCTCCTTGAAGCGGTCCTCCGCCTTGGCGTTGCCCTTGTTGGCGTCCGGGTGGTACTCGCGGGCGAGTTTCCGGTACGCCTTCTTGATCTCCGCCTCGGTGGCGTCCTTGGGGACGCCGAGGACCTTGTAGAAGTCCTTCTCGATGAAGTCCTTGGTGCTCATCCTCGACGTCCCTCCTTCCGCGCCGAACCCTTGGCCGGTTCAAGCTCAGCCCTCGTCCGGGCCACCGCTCTCCTTGTCGTCCGCTGCCGCCGCCGTCTCGGCCTCGTCGCCCTTCGCGGGCTGCGCGCCGGGCTGCGGCTCGGCCACGGCCACCCGCGCGGGGCGGATGGTGCGCTCACCGAATCGATACCCGGGCTGCAGAATCGCCACGCACGTCGTCTCGGTGACGTCGGGCGCGTACGAGTGCATGAGGGCCTCGTGGATCGTCGGGTCGAAGGGCTCGCCCTCCTTGCCGAACTGCTGCAGGCCCATCTTGGCGGCCACGGTCTCCAGCGACTCCGCCACCGACTTGAAGCCGCCCACGAGTTCATCGTGATCACGCGCGCGGCCGATGTCGTCGAGCACGGGCAGGAGCTCGGTCAGGAGGTTCGCGATGGCGATCTCCTTGACCGCGATCCGGTCGCGCTCGACCCGACGGCGGTAGTTCTGGTACTCGGCCTGGAGGCGCTGGAGGTCCGCGGTGCGCTCGCCGAGCGCGGTGCGCACCTGGTCCAACTGGGCCACCAGGCCGGCTGTCTGGTTCGTGTCCCCGGCCGGGGCCGCCGCCCCCTCCGCCGCAGCGGAGGGAGGGGCGGGCTTCGGCTCGGCGTCTTCAGGGGTGGCGCCGGAGGGGACGTCGGGCTTCTCCTCGAAGCCCGGGGTCTCCTCCGTCACGCGGCACCGTCCTTGCGCTCGTCGTCCACGATCTCGGCGTCCACGACGTCGTCGTCGCCCTTCGGGGCGTCGGCGTGGGGCGCGTCGGCGCCCGGTCCGGCCTGGGCGTCGGCGTACATGGCCTGGCCGACCTTCTGGGAGACCGCGGCGACCTTCTCGGTGGCCGTGCGGATCTCGGCGGTGTCCTCGCCCTTGAGCGCGGCCTTCAGCTCCTCGATGGCGGCCTCGACCTCGGTCTTGACCTCACCGGGGACCTTGTCCTCGTTGTCCTTGAGGAACTTCTCCGTCTGGTAGACGAGCTGCTCGCCCTGGTTGCGGGCCTCGGCGGCCTCGCGGCGGCGGTGGTCCTCGTCCGCGTACTGCTCGGCCTCCTGGCGCATGCGGTCGACTTCGTCCTTCGGCAGCGAGGAGCCGCCGGTGACGGTCATCTTCTGCTCCTTGCCCGTGCCCAGGTCCTTCGCGGTCACGTGCATGATGCCGTTGGCGTCGATGTCGAAGGCGACCTCGATCTGCGGCACGCCACGCGGGGCCGGCGGCAGACCGGTCAGCTCGAACATCCCGAGCTTCTTGTTGTAGGCCGCGATCTCGCGCTCGCCCTGGTAGACCTGGATCTGCACCGACGGCTGGTTGTCCTCGGCCGTCGTGAAGATCTCGGACCGCTTGGTCGGGATCGTGGTGTTGCGCTCGATGAGCTTCGTCATGATCCCTCCCTTGGTCTCGATGCCGAGGGACAGCGGGGTCACGTCGAGGAGCAGGACGTCCTTGACCTCACCCTTGAGGACACCGGCCTGGAGCGCGGCGCCGATGGCGACGACCTCGTCCGGGTTGACGCCCTTGTTGGCGTCCTGACCGCCGGTCAGCTCCTTGACGAGCTCGGCGACGGCGGGCATCCGGGTCGAACCGCCGACGAGAACGACGTGGTCGATCTCGGAGAGGTTGATGCCGGCGTCCTTGATGACGTTGTGGAACGGCGTCTTGCAGCGCTCCAGCAGGTCGGCCGTCAGCTGCTGGAACTGGGCGCGGGTGAGCTTCTCGTCCAGGTGCAGCGGGCCCTCGGCGGACGCCGTGATGTAGGGCAGGTTGATCGAGGTCTCGGTGGACGAGGACAGCTCGATCTTCGCCTTCTCGGCGGCCTCGCGCAGACGCTGGAGCGCCATCTTGTCCTTGGCGAGGTCCACACCGTGGCCGGCCTTGAACTGCTGCACCAGGTAGTCGACGACACGCTGGTCCCAGTCGTCACCGCCGAGGTGGTTGTCGCCGTTGGTGGCCTTCACCTCGACGACGCCGTCACCGATCTCCAGGAGGGACACGTCGAACGTGCCGCCGCCGAGGTCGAAGACGAGGATCGTCTGGTCGTCCTTGTCGAGGCCGTACGCGAGCGCGGCCGCGGTGGGCTCGTTGACGATGCGAAGGACGTTGAGACCGGCGATCTCACCGGCTTCCTTCGTCGCCTGACGCTCGGAGTCGTTGAAGTACGCCGGGACGGTGATGACCGCGTCGGCCACCTTCTCGCCCAGGTACGCCTCGGCGTCGCGCTTCAGCTTCTGCAGGATGAAGGCGCTCATCTGCTGCGGGTTGAAGTGCTTCCCGTCGAGCTCGATCTTCCAGTCGGTGCCCATGTGACGCTTCACCGAGCGGATGGTCCGGTCCACGTTCGTGACCGCCTGGCGCTTGGCGACCTCGCCGACCAGGACTTCACCGTTCTTCGCGAAGGCGACGACGGACGGCGTGGTCCTGGCACCCTCGGCGTTGGTGATGACGGTGGGCTCGCCGCCCTCCAGAACGCTGACGACGGAGTTGGTTGTGCCCAGGTCGATGCCGACCGCACGTGCCATGGTGATCTTCCTCCAGCTGACTTGAGTGGAACGGACTCAAGTGTGCACGAGCCTCGCCACCCGGTCAACAGACCTGAGTCCTACCCACTCAACTCTTATCCGTTCCTTACACGCAATCCCGCGTTGACCTGCGAAGACACGGATCCCCCAGCCCGCCGAACCTCGCCCCGAGGGGGACGGACATCGGACTCGGGTTGACGCCGAGGCCCGTACACGGGCGCCCGACGAGGGTCGGGACGAGCACCGGGGCGGGCGTCGGGGCGGAGCTCGGGACGATCGGATCGGGCGCCGAGCCGTCCACCCGGCCGGCGACCCCGGCGACCGCCACGCGCGCGTGGCGGCCCGTACACCGAGACCCGCAGCAGCCCGAGCACGACCACGGCGGCCACGCCCGCCACCCACCACACGGCCTGCGCGTCCGCCCACCCCGCGTGCACCAGCACCCCGACGAGCACCGCCGAGAAGGCCGCGAGGCCCAGCAGCACGGTCACCCCCTGGGGGGTGAGCCCGAGCCGCCGCAGCCGGTGGGCGAGATGGTCGGGTGCGCCGCGCAGCAGGGGCCGTCCGGCCAGCCGCCGCGACGCGACGACCAGGACGGCGTCGGCCCCGGCGACCGCGGTGAGCGCGAACAGCACGCCCGCGCCGACGGCCGGATCGTGCCCCGCGCGGGCGATCACGGCAGCCGCGGCGAGCAGGAAGCCCGCGAAGAGCGAACCGCACGCCCCGAGCGCCACGCGCGCGGGAGGCCAGTTGTGCATGAGGAACCCGGTCAGCGCGGCGGCGAGCACGCTCAGCAGCACCACCAGCCCGTCCATCACCTCCACGGCGACACACGCGGCCACCCCGAAGGCGGTGACGACCCCGACGGTCCCGGCCACCCCGTCGGCGTGGTCGAGCGCCCGGAAGGCGAGGGCGACGAAGGTGATCCAGCCGACGCCCACCGCCCCGGAGACCACCCCGGTGTCGCCGTACGGCACCACGAAGGCCGCCGCGACCGCCGTACCGAGGACGAGGAAGCGCACCTTGAGCCGCCACACGTCCGCGACCAGCCCGAGCGCGGCGACGGCGCCCCCGGCGACGAGCAGCACCTCGATGCCGTCCCCGAGCGGGGCGATGCCGGTCCGGTCCCCGGCGACCGCGACGAGACAGGTGGCGAGCACGACGGCGACGCCCCCGAACAGCGGCACCCGCCGCTGCCGCTGCTGCCGCCGGTCGAGCAGCCCGAGGCGCAGGGCGGGCACGCGCAGCAGCGCGGCGAGGACGGCGGAGAGGAGCAGGGCGATGGCGGCGGCGGCGATCCCGTAGAGCACGGATATAAATTAGTCATAAATGTACCAATTTGGTACGAATAACACGGCCGGGTTTACGACCAGATTCCGATCGGATCCCGACCGATCCCCCGACCGATCCCTGACCGATCCCCGACCGATCTCCCGCCAGATCCCGACCGGTTTCTGAGGCAACCCTCAGCGACTGAGATCACTCCGCACCCCGCTACAGTGCGACGGAGGATACGGGGTACTCTCAGACGGACTGCATAAGTTACCGCTTAGTAATCTCCACCGAAGTCCCCCTCGCAGGCCCGAGGAGCCCCGAAATGCAACTCGCCGCGATCATCGTGTCGCTGGTCCTGACCGTGGTCGGCGTCGCGCTCCTCGCACGCGCCATCGGTCAGTTCGTCCGGTACTTCAAACTGGGCCAGCCGGTCCCGGCCGGAGCCCGGACAGACAATCCCTACGCGCGCAGTGTGACGCTGGTACGGGAGTTCCTCGGCCACACGCGGATGAACCGCTGGGGCATCGTGGGCTTCGCCCACTGGTTCGTGGCCGTCGGCTTCCTGACGCTGCCGCCGACCCTCGCCCAGGCCTTCGGCCAGCTCTTCAGGGCCGACTGGGTGCTGCCGGTCATCGGCGAGTTCCTGCCGTTCGAGCTCTACATCGAGTTCATCGGCGTGATGACGATCCTCGGCATCGCCGTCCTCATCGTGATCCGCCTGCTGAGCCTGCCCTCGCGCGCCGGCCGCAAGTCCCGCTTCACCGGCTCGAAGGCCGGCCAGGCCTACTTCGTCGAGTACGTCATCCTCACCATCGGCCTCGCCATCTACGTGCTGCGGGGCCTGGAGGGCGCGCTGCACCACGTGGAGCACTACGAGGCCGGCTACTTCGCCTCGTATCCGCTGGTCCTGGCCTTCAAGGGCCTCAGCGTCGGCGCGCTGCAGAACCTGGTCTACCTGGTCGCGATGATCAAGATCGGCACGTCGTTCGTCTGGATGATCGTCGTCTCGCTCAACACCAACATGGGTGTGGCCTGGCACCGCTTCCTGGCGTTCCCGAACATCTGGTTCAAGCGCGACGCCACCGGCGGGACGGCCCTCGGCGGCCTCCTGCCGATGACGTCCGGCGGCAAGCCGATCGACTTCACCGACCCCGGCGACGACGACGTCTTCGGCGTCTCCCAGGTCGAGCAGTTCTCCTGGAAGGGCCTGCTGGACTTCTCCACCTGCACCGAGTGCGGCCGCTGCCAGTCGCAGTGCCCGGCCTGGAACACCGGCAAGCCCCTCTCCCCCAAGCTCCTGATCATGTCCCTGCGGGACCACGCCCACGCCAAGGCCCCCTACCTGCTGGCCGGCGGCGGCAAGACGGCGGAGGGCGACGAGAAGGCGTCGGCGGAGGCCCTGAAGGACGTCCCGGCCGCCGCGCTGGCCGAGGCCGAGCGCCCGCTGATCGGCACCGCCGAGGAGAACGGCGTCATCGACCCGGACGTCCTGTGGTCCTGCACCACCTGCGGCGCCTGCGTCGAGCAGTGCCCTGTGGACATCGAGCACGTCGACCACATCGTCGACATGCGCCGCTACCAGGTGATGATCGAGTCCGCGTTCCCGTCCGAGGCGGGCACGATGCTCAAGAACCTGGAGAAGAAGGGCAACCCCTGGGGCCTGGCGAAGAAGCAGCGCCTGGAGTGGCTCAAGGAAGTCGAGTTCGAGGTCCCGGTCGTCGGCAGGGACATCGAGGACCTGACCGAGGTCGAGTACCTGTACTGGGTCGGCTGCGCGGGCGCGCTGGAAGACCGCGCGAAGAAGACGACGAAGGCGTTCGCCGAGCTGCTGCACATCGCGGGCGTGAAGTTCGCGATCATGGGCGGCGACGAGAAGTGCACCGGTGACTCCGCCCGCCGCCTCGGCAACGAGCCCCTGTTCCAGGAGCTCGGCATGGAGAACGTCATGGCGCTGAACACGGCGTTCGGCGAGGAGCTGGACGACGACGGCAAGGTCGTCGCCGAGTCGGCGAAACCCAGGTCGGCGAAGAAGATCGTCGCGACCTGCCCGCACTGCCTGAACACGATCGGCAACGAGTACCCGCAGCTCGGCGGCGACTACGAGGTCATCCACCACACCCAGCTCCTCCAGCGTCTGGTGGACGACGGCAAGCTGATCCCGGTGACCCCGGTCGAGGGCATCATCACGTACCACGACCCGTGCTACCTGGGCCGCCACAACAAGATCTACACGCCCCCGCGCGAGATCATCGCCAGCGTCCCGGGCCTGCGGAACGAGGAGATGCACCGCCACAAGGAGCGCGGCTTCTGCTGCGGCGCCGGCGGCGCGCGGATGTGGATGGAGGAGCGGATCGGCAAGCGCATCAACAACGAGCGCGTCGACGAGGCCCTCTCCCTCAACCCGGACATCGTCTCGACGGCCTGCCCGTTCTGCCTCGTCATGCTGACCGACTCGGTCAACGGCAAGAAGAACGAGGGCAAGGCCAAGGAGTCGATCCAGGTCGTGGACGTCTCCCAGCTCCTCCTGCAGTCGGTCAAGACCCCGGTCGACGACGAGCCCCCGGCGGGCGAGACGGACGCGGAGAGCGAGCCGGAGCCGCAGCAGGTGAAGTAGCCGTTGAAGCAGCCGGTGAAGTGAGCAGCCTCCCGGCCGAGGTAGTCCGAACGGCTGTATCGACGCCCCCGTGTCCCACCCGGACGCGGGGGCGTCGCCGTTCCCCTCACAAACCCCTCACCAGCCCCTGACGGAACCCCTGATGCCAACCCCGTTACTCCCCTTAGGGGATGTCACAGCTCGGCAGCAAAGCCGTACGCGAACGGCGGCCCCGGTACTTCACTGTGCGGGACCAGGTACGTTCGAAGGCGTGGCTGGATTCAGGATCGGACGCGGCGGTCGCAACGACCGCGCCCCGCAAGCGCGACCGCAACAACCTCCGTACGGGCAGCAGGCGCCCCAAGGACCGTCGCGGTCTTCAGGACCGTCGACGCCCTCGGGACCCTCGGGGCCGTCGTACGGCTACCCGTCGGCCCAGCAGCCGTACCCGCCGCAGCAGCGGCCGCAGTACGGCGGCACGGGCGCGGGCGGCGGCCAGTGGCCGCAGGCGAACGGCGGCGGCTACGGCGGCCAGGGCGGCGACGAGCCGGAGTACTTCGGCGGCGACGCCGCCCCGTACGGCGGTCCGGGCGGTCCTGCCGGTGCTGCTCCTGGCGGCGGTGCCCCGTACGACCCGTACGCCGCGAACAACCCGGGTCACACCCAGGCCTTCTCGATCGACGACCAGAACCGGCACAACCAGTACGACCCGTACGACCAGGGGGGTACGCACCCCGCAGGCGCGGCCCCGGCCGGCCCGGTCGGCCCGCGCCTGCACTGGAAGGAGCTGCTGAAGGGCATCGTCCTCGCCCCCCAGCAGACCTTCCTCCAGATGCGGGACTACACGATGTGGGGCCCCGCCCTCGTCGTCACGTTCCTCTACGGCCTGCTCGCGGTCTTCGGCTTCGACGGCGCCCGCACGGACGCGATCAACGCGACGCTCTCCAACGCCATCCCGATCGTCCTGACGACGTCCGTAGCGATGGTGCTGAGCTCCTTCGTGCTGGGCGTGGTCACCCACACCCTGGCCCGCCAGCTCGGCGGCGACGGCGCGTGGCAGCCGACGGTCGGCCTCTCCATGCTGATCATGTCCCTCACGGACGCCCCGCGCCTGGTCGTCGCGATGTTCTTCGGCGGCGACGCGTCGTTCGTCCAACTCCTGGGCTGGGCCACCTGGGTGGCGGCCGGCGCCCTCCTGACGCTGATGGTCGCCCGCTCCCACGACCTGCCCTGGCCGAAGGCACTGGGCGCGTCGTCGATCCAGCTGATCGCACTGCTGTCGATCGTGAAGCTGGGGACCTTCTAGCACGTTCCGGCACTTCCAGTACCTGGCAGACGCACGAAGCGAGGGCCCTCGACGGGTGGTCGGGGGCCTTCGGCATGCGGTCACCGAGAGTGCGAAACAAGCGCGAACCCGAGGGCGACAAAACCACCCAACCAACCGCATGTCGCACCATGACAACTACAGAGTGTAATATAAGCTGGCCGCTCCCTACACCCTCCAACAAGGAGTGCGCGTGAAAGCTCGCTTTGGCGTGAGGCGGGGAACGGTGCTTGTGGCCGCCCTGCTGGTCGCCGTCATCGCCGCGATCCTTCCGGGATCGGCAACCGCCGACACGAACGACAACCGAGCCCGCTCGGACCACTGGGGCGTGATCGCCCGCAACACGATCGGCTCCCCCGTCGCCGACCTCCGCAACGGCCCCTACGGCCCCTTCGGCGTGACGGGCACCGCCGCGAGGCCGCCGTACGGACGGGGCAGCCTGGGCATCGAGGTGGTGGGCGCCACACCGACGCTGCCGGCCCCGCCGGTGGTCGAGAAGGTGGACTTCGGCAACGAGGTGGACTTCTTCGGGAAGTCACTGCTGGCCTTGCGCCGGGTCGGTTTCCACGTCTTCCAGACGGGCGAGAACATCGGCTACGGCGGCGCGACGAACATGCCGAACATCAGGATCGAGATCGACCCGAACGTCCCGACGCTGCCCGCCGACACCTACTCCACGCTGGTGTGGGTACCGGCCGCGTCCCCGGTCCCGAACGGCTGGAGCCCGTTCATCGACGCCACGACGACCGGGTACTGGTACCTCACGGGCAACGAGACGAGCTGCACCCAGGCCGCGCAATGCAGCTTCGCCCAGTTGAAGGCCTCGTTCACCCTGCTCAACGCCAAGCCGACCGTCTACACGGTCGCCGTGGCCAAGGGCCCCGACTCCATGTGGATCGGCGCGGTCGACGGCCTCCGACTCAACAACTACGTCTACGACTTCGAGCCGGACGGCGTCAAGCAACTGCGAACGAGGTAAGCGCGCGAAGCAGCGGGGAGACCGGGGAACAGAGAAGCCCTTCAGGCAAGCCCTGGAGGGCTCCTCCAGAGGGCTTCCCTGGAGGGCGTGACGGCGTCCCCCCGCCTTGCGCACGACGGGCAGGACGCTCCAGGCTTTGTTCACCCTATGAGGGTTGTCCGCTTCTCCCTTGGGGAGTTGGAGGCCCTGCTCGGGTGGGGGCTCCGCGAGCCCTCACCCGAGGTTGACCGGTCCGTTGAAGTCCCGCCCCATGATGACAGGTCCGTGCGCGGTGCCGGAGAGTTCGTTGCTCACATCGCCCGCGCCGGTCCACACCGCCTTGGCTTCCTGCCGCCACGCCTCCAGTCGCTGTGCGAACCCGGGATCCTCCTCGGCCCGGGCGGCCAGCGCCGCCGCCAGCTCCCGGGCGCGTTCGGCACTGCCGGGATCCTCGGCCAGCGCCGTCAACTCATGCTGTCCGTCCCTCTCCCCCTCGGGGCGACGCAGCACCAGCGCACGCAGCGACTGCCACGCCTGTTGTCCCGCCGCGCTCGCCGTGCCCCCCGCAAAGGCCATGAGCAGATCGACTGCAACCGGTTCCACAGAAATCCTCCGGACTCAAGCGCCGCAACTCTCCCATTGACCGTGACAACCCATGACGATGTCTACCCGTCCCCAGTTCCCGACAGCATCGGCACGCGAGTACACCACAACCTCACAAGACCTCAACTTCCCTGCCACATAAGGTTGTTGACTGCGCCAATCAGATCGCCTCACCATTTAAGGCCCACGTCCGGCCAGTCTCCGCAGTACCGCACCGCACCGCACCACACCGCTGGCGCTTCCCAGCGCACCATGCCGGTGAGCGCTTTCACGGGAGACGTCGCATGAAGATCCTGCCCAGGGCCGCGTTACGCGGCTGGACCGCAGCGCTCGTCGGTCTTGTCACTGTGTTCGGAGCCGGGTTCGCGGTGGCGGACCCGGCTCCGCGTTCTCTGCACTACACATGCCCCTTCCCGCTGATCGGCGACCAGCCGATGACGGCGTCGGTCGTGTGGAACGCCTCGGACACCCACGTGGTCGGCCGGGCCACCCCAGGGCTGCCGATCAACACCAAGGCGACGGTCGGCGCTGACGTCACCAGGTCGCTCCGGTTCGTCGGCGCGACCACCGTCGAGGGCACGGCGGACGTGCACGCCGTCGTGGCTGCGCCGGAAGGCGACATCCCCGTCACCATGACGCTCAGGGTGGCCAAGACAGCCGTCCCAGAGTCCGGTCCGCTGACCGTCCCGGCGAGCGGGACCATACCTTCGCTCGTTTTCCACCGACCGGGCCCGGCGAAGATCGTCGTCGGCGCGATCGACCTGCATCTGACCCCACGGGACGGGAACGGCGACGAGACGTTGGCGGGCAAGGTCGACACATCGTGCGACCTGAACAACGGGCAGGACGGGGTTCTGGCGACCTTCGAGGTCGTACCTGCCTCGCCGGGCCCGACCGCCTCGGGGACACCGAGCGCACCAGGCGAGCCCGGGAGATCGAGACCACCGGGTGCGCCAGGGACGTCGGAGGGACCGGGAGCGGCCGACCCCAGCGAGTCGGGTTCGGCATCGGCATCAACTTCCGCATCAGCCAAGGTCCGGGGCCCCTCAGGCTCACCCAGCGGTACGGCGTCGGCCTCGCGCTCCGGTGTCCCCGACACCGCCTCCTCCGACACCGCCTCCCCCGAAACTGGTGTTCCCGACACCGGTGTCCCCGACACCGCCTCCCCCGACACCGCCGCGACCGGCGGCACGCACTTGTCGGCGCCGCTGCGCGCGGTCGCGGCGTTCCTGGCTGTGAGTGCGGCCTCGGCCGGGATCGGCTGGTGGGGCTGGCGTCGTCGCCGTGCAGAGGGCCGGGATGAGTGACGTGGCCCATGCTGATGGCGGGGCTCCTGAGCCCGAGAACAAGGGCGGCGAGTCTTCCGGGTCTCATGTGAACACGGTGAGCGAAGGCAGCACCATTCACGGGCCGGCGGTCCTGGCCAGAAATATTGGCGAGCTGCACATCCACATCCCGGCAGCCCCGGCACCCGGGCAGGAGCAGACACCGGCGAGCGAGTCGGCGCCGCGAAACGAGCCGGCGCCCCAGGACGAACTCGCCGAGGCCGCCGGCAAGCTCGCCAAAGCGGTCAAGGAACGCTGGCGAAACGAGACCAGGCAACGGAAGGTCGGGGATCCGGACACGGAGCTGCTGCCCGTGCGCTGGACAACGGCGGGCGAGGCCCTGATGGACCACTGGGAGCACATCTGCGGCGCCCCGTACGAGACGGCCGAGCCTCTGGTCCTGGACGACGACGCGGGAGACATCGCCAAGACCTACAGGAAGGTGCCCTCCGGCCGTCTGGTGGTGCTGGGCGAAGTCGGCTCGGGGAAGACCGTCCTGGGCCTGCGACTCGTACTGGATCTGTTGGAGAGCCAGCTGCCCGGTGAGCCCGTTCCGGAGATCTTCAGCCTGGGATCGTGGAACCCCGGGGCCGAGACGCTGGAGGCGTGGCTGAGCAGTCGGCTGAACCGTGACACGTCCGGTATGGACACAGACATCGCCGACGGGAAGCCGGTCGCCACCGCGCTGGTCGAGAAGGGGCTGATTCTGCCCGTCCTGGACGGATTCGACGAGATCGCCGAAGAGCTCCGGTGCGACGCGCTGGAGCAACTCAACGCATTCGACAAGCCGTTGGTCCTGACCAGCCGTACCAAGCCGTACGCCGATGCGACAGTCGGAACCAGATGCCTGGAGCGCGCCGCCGCGATCGAACTGACCGCTCTCACCCCGGACGACTCGAAGAGCTTTCTGATACTCGGCAGCGCCCCGGTGGCCAAGTCCGAATGGAATCACGTGCTGGCCGAGCTGCATGACCGTCCCGACACCCGGGCCAGCGAGAGCCTGTGCAAGGTACTGGCCACGCCCCTGATGGTCTCCCTCGCCCGTGACGTCTACGGCGAGAGGGCGAGCACGGGAGCCAGCAACCGACACGACGGCCCGAGGCGCAGCCCCAAGGATCTGCTCCGGTTCAGATCCCAGAAAAGCATCGAGGAACACCTCCTGAGCAGCTTCATCCCGTCGGTCTACCGCCGACGCCCCGGCGACCCGGACCCGCCTCGCCGGAACTGGAGCCCGCAGCGGGCCCAACACTGGCTCGGGTACCTCGCCGACCACCTGAACCGCAGCGGTGGACCGGACCTGGAGTGGTGGCGGCTCGGCACGGAGAGGAGCCTGCGTGCGCGTACCGCCGTGATCTCGTTCCTGGCGGGGCTGCCCTTCGCGTTGGCGACCGGGATCGGGAACATTCCCGTGGACCTGATCGCCACGTCACACGGACTCGGGTTCGCGATCCTGCGCGGCCTGGTCGTGGGGCTGCTGCACGGACTCGTGTCCGGGCTGGCATTCGGCTACATCTACCGGCGCGCCGACGGCACGGAGCGGTTGACGCCGCGTCCCGTACAGGTCCGCCTGTCCGGCGGTGACAGGGAACTGGACAGAGAGTTCTTCCACAGGTTCTTCCGCAAGGTCCAGCTGGCAGCCCGGATCGGATTCGGGGTCGCGCTCGTCATCGTGCTCGTCGACCGGCTTCTCCTACCGCTGCTCGCACTCGACGACGGGCTCGGGGGCGGGCTCGCGGCAGCGGCCCAGTTCCCGCTCACCATCGCGCTCTCGGCCGGGACCGCGCTTGGCCTCATGACCTGGCTGGAAACCCCCATCGACGTGAAGAAATCCGTCAGCTGCGTCGACCTGTTGAAGCAGAACCGCGAGAACGTGACCTCCCATCTCCTCGTCTGGGCACTCGTGCCCGGACTCATCGCGGGGCTGGGGGCCACCTTCACCGAGACCCCCCTCCGGAGCCTCCAACTCGGGCTCGTCTTCGGTATCGAGGGCGCGTTCAGCGGCGGCTTCGGCTACTGCCTCTGTCTGACGGCGTACGGCCAGTGGGTGGCCCTGGCCCGCGTCTGGCTCCCCTTGACGGGCCGCCTGCCGTGGCGACTGGTCGCGTTCCTGGAGGACGCCTGCAAACGCGATGTACTACGCCGGGTGGGGGCCGTGTACCAGTTCCGCCATGCCCGACTCCAGGATCACCTGGCGACCTACCACCCGAGGGCGCCGTCCTCGGCACCGGAGAGGAAGCCGGACCAGACGTCGGGCTGAAGTCGAGGACCTTGCAGCGATCGACCAGCTCAATCGTTTCCAGGAAGGCCAGCCAGTCCCGTCCCAGCCGGTATGGGCGAGGGGATGCCGCTCGTGCTGGACTGGTGCTCCAGTGGGACGGTTTCCTTCCCAGGCTGGCCCTTCGCCGCCTCAGGCGCCGTGTCACAGGCGTGCGGCCACGAACCCGCAGATGCCTTGAGTGCGAGGCCTCTCCCCCATCGCCCGGATCATCGCGCCGGGACGGTCTGCGTGGCGGCCGTCCCGGTCGCTCGTCATGTGGTCAGCGCATACAAGGCACTTGTTTCACCGGTGTCCGCTCAGCCAAGACGTCCGGGTCAGCGCTGGGCGGTATGGCGTCGACGTGTGCGGCCGACGACGTGTCGTCGCCACCACCCAGCAGCCGTTCGAGCTGTTCCCGCTCCATGACCTCACCCCCGGTCGGGATCCTGCTGTACAGCAACGAAGTACAGCAACCCCAGCAACCGCCACCGCCCAACACCGGCCCTCACGATCTGCCCCGCAGCCCGTACGACCGCCAATGAGCGATCTCTCCAGAGCTTCGGATCAGAAGGTCACAGGCTTGCGCCGACGTACACGACAGGCCTCGGCTTACAGAGGCCTCTGCCCTGCCTGTACAACCCTCCCAACGAAACGCCGCAGTTCAGAGCGCTTCCTTCGACGGAGTGACCGACTCCCCCGACTTACGTACTACAGGCAGGACGCTCCACGGGAAGTTGATCCAGTCGTCGGTCCGCTTCCACACGTACTCGCACTTCACGAGCGAGTGCGACTTCTCGTAGATGACGGCGCTGCGCACCTCGGCGACGGTGTCCAGGCAGAAGTCGCGGACGAGCTTGAGCGTCTTGCCCGTGTCGGCGACGTCGTCGGTGATGAGGACCTTCTTGTCCGAGAAGTCGATGACGTTCGGGACGGGTGCGAGCATGACGGGCATCTCGAGCGTCGTCCCCACCCCGGTGTAGAACTCGACGTTCACCAGGTGGAGGTTCTTGCAGTCGAGGGCGTAGGCGAGCCCACCGGCGACGAAGACACCGCCGCGGGCGATGCTGAGGACGATGTCGGGGACGTACCCGTCGTCCGCGATGGTCTGCGCGAGCTCGCGGACGGCGGTCCCGAACCGCTCGTAGCTCAGGTTCTCCCGCGCCACGTCCGGGCGGTCCGGGCTGCTCACACCTGGGTCCGGTGGAAGTTGAGGAAGGACCGGGAGGCCGTCGGCCCGCGCTGGCCCTGGTACCGGGACCCGTACCGGTCGCTGCCGTACGGGAACTCGGCCGGCGAGCTGAGCCGGAACAGGCACAGCTGCCCGATCTTCATGCCCGGCCAGAGCTTGATGGGGAGGGTCGCGAGGTTGGAGAGCTCCAGGGTCACGTGCCCGGAGAAACCGGGGTCGATGAACCCGGCGGTGGAGTGCGTGACGAGCCCGAGCCGCCCGAGAGAGCTCTTCCCCTCGAGCCGCGAGGCAAGATCGTCGGGCAGGGAGATGACCTCGTAGGTCGAGGCGAGCACGAACTCCCCGGGGTGGAGGATGAACGGCTCGTCGCCCTCGGGCTCCACGAGCCGGGTCAGGTCGGCCTGCTCGACGGACGGATCGATGTGCGGGTACCGGTGGTTCTCGAACACCCGGAAGTAGCGGTCGAGCCGCACGTCGACACTCGACGGCTGCACCATGGATTCGTCGTAGGGATCGATCCGGACCCGCCCGGCGTCGATCTCGGCCCGGATGTCCTTGTCTGAGAGAAGCACGTCCCGAGGATACGCAAGGCGCGCGGAGCCACCACAATCGGGCAACTCCACGCGCCGTACCGCAAGCTCCGCTGTCTCCTTTTCTTACGGCTACGGCTACGGCTGCCGCTTCCGGCTACCGCTTCTCGAGAGTCACCGGCACGACACTTCGCAACCGGGTACACCGAGGGCACCGGACGAGCCGCCCGGGACCGAGCCGCTCGGCCTGCTGCATCGGGAACGAAGCGGTACTGAACACGTGCCCATCGGCACAACGGACGACGGTGCGCTCCATCAAGTCCTAGAGTCCCTTCCCCAAGAGCCCCGTCCGGCTACTGTCCGCCGGACAACGAAAGCCACATTACGGGACGAACGGGACGACTCTCCAGGCGGCACTCCGACCCCGCCCGACCCCTGTTCCACCCCTCCACCGTACGCCCCAACTCCCGCCCCACGCAGCCGGATCCCTCCCCTGAAACGCACTCAGACCCCAGGGCTTCCGCTGGGCTTCAGCGCCTGGGGTCCGGCATGAGGTAGAGTGACAGAGCGTTCCGACACCGGTTACCCACCGGCGTCTTACGCGGGTGTAGTTTAGTGGTAGAACATCAGCTTCCCAAGCTGAGAGTGCGAGTTCGATTCTCGTCACCCGCTCCATGACAAAGGCCCAGGTCATCGACCCGGGCCTTTTTGCTGTGCTCTGCGATCACTCGCCGCGTGCCAGATCCGTGCCAGAACGGTGATCGGGATCAGCGCGGCTTTCTCTACGGACTGCCTGCGCGGACCAGGCCGTATCGGCCCTCTGCCTTCCGTTTCCTGGACCTGGGCCGGCAGCAGCTCGGCGCCTTGTCGAGGCCGGTCGCCAGTTCCGGTACCCGGGAGGCGGACGGACAGTCGACGCCTGCCTGCCAGGGCGACGGGCTGCCAGGCGAAACGAGAGATCAGGTTCCGCAGGTACTTGGACTTGCGACAGTGCGTAGAGAAGAGGACCCGGGTGCACCTTCAGGTCGGCCAGGCCTCGGCCATCACGAAGGAGACGACCGTCCCGCCGAAGCGACTGGGCCCGGAGTGCCAGGACTCGGCGATGGAGTCGACGAGGAGCAGTCCGCGCCCGTGCGCGTCGACGACGTCGGGCCGGCACAGCTTCACCCTCGCCGGAAAGCCAGGGTTGTGGACCTCGACCTTGAGCGAGGTCGCCTCCCGGAACCACTCCACCCGGACGGCCCATACCTCGTCGGACCGGCCGTAGACGATGGCGTTGGTCACCAGCTCCGAGATCATCAGCACACAGTCATCGACCGAGCAGGCCGGGTTGTACGGGGCGATGAACTTCCGGAACCAACGCCGGGACCGAGGCACAGATTCCGCGACGGGGTACAAGGTCATCGCCCCGAGTCGCGGTGAGTCCTCAGAGGGATAGCGGTCGATCGTGTAGGCCATCCCTGCTCACTCCTTGCCGCTGCCGTCGCAGTCGAGGCAGCGCCGTTTCGATGCGGCACGGGCACGGTCGTTGACGGTGGAGAGCGCCAGGCCCGTGCGCGAGCTGACGCGTTTCCAGCCGCGCCCACGGCATCCTCGACAAGCCAAGTGCCTGCCTCGTTCCGGCCGCTGCCCCGTCACACCGTGCCCCCTTCTCCTGAGTGGCCTTAGCCACTTAATGGATAGTGGCATTAGCCACTCACGCTGTGCAAGCGGTTCGCCGAAATGACGAACTATCAGGTGAGCGGGTAGCCCTGCTCGAACGCCCAGCGGTGCGGCGGGTAGGTGGCTTCGGCGAACTCCAACGGCCGGTCCTGGAGGTCGAAGACGACGTGGTGCACGATCAAGACCGCAGATCCGGAGCCGAGTTGGAGGTCTGCTGCCTCCTCGTCGGTCGCCTGCCGAGCACACATTCGGTCCTCGGCGTAACTCCCCTGCCGTCCCGTCATGTTCTCGACGTACATCAGGGTGCCCTCTTGGATCCGATCCGGCTCCAGGAGCTTGGGCGCCCGCCGCCCAACGTCAGGGCCGAACCACGAAGTGGACAGCGTGATGGGCCCGTCCTGGTTGTTGGTCACGCGCCGGCGGTGCACCGCCCGACGATCCTTCACCAGGCCCAGCGCCTCAGCAACGTGATCAGGAGCATCCAGCCACCCGGCCGAGGTGATCACCGCGTACTCACCAGGGGTGTAGATCTTCCCGGTCTGCCGCGCCCGCCCGTACAGCTCCCGTGCCCGACGGTTCACTTCAAGGCTCCGCACGTATGTGCCCGAACCTTGCCGCTTCTCGACGAGCCCCTGGTGGCTCAGTGCCTCCAGCGACCGTGCGGCCGTCGGCCTGGACACCTTCCAGTTCGCCGCCAACTGCCGCTCCGAGGGGACCTCGTCCCCCGGCCTCAGGTCGCCCCGAAGGATCTGATCGCGGATGTAGTGAGCGATCTGGAGATACTTCGGCTGCGCCTCTTCGATCTGAGGCATGTCCCCTCCTCATCCAAGTGGCTATGACCTCTAGCCACTATAGGGTGAGTGGCCAGAGGCCGAACCCGTAATCTTGGGCCCATGACGAGGTTGATCGTCGCAGCAGGAGGAGGGGGCGACGCAGTCGCCGCCGCGATGCTTGACGCCGCCTTGTACGGCGACGACGACCAGGCGGTGATCCTCACCTACGCGTGGGATCGCCTGCTGGTCGACCCAGTCCCAGGCCCCAGAGGCCCCTCCGACTTCACGGGACTCAAACCGCTCACCCCGTCCGTCTGGTCAGTGCCGGCCAACGCCCGCCCGATCGCTCCAGCAGGGTCCACCCTCCCACGGCTTGCAGCAGAGCTCCCGCACACCTTCGCACTGATCGACCCGCATCACGGCGTCGAGGGCGTCACGCGCCAACTCGAAGAGCTGGTGGACCACTTGGAGCCGACCTCAATCGACCTCCTGGACGTGGGCGGTGACATCCTCGCGCGAGGCGACGAACCGACGCTCAAGAGCCCGCTTGCCGATGCGTTGACACTGGCCGCGTGCTGCCAGGTGAACGCGCCCGTCCGGCTACTGGTCGCCGGCCCCGGCCTGGACGGCGAACTTCCACTCGACGAGATACGTGGTCTCCTCGGCCCCCTCGTCCACATCTTCACCGCGAAGGACACGGAACCGGTCAGCTCGGTCCTGGAATGGCACCCCTCTGAAGCAACCGGGATGCTCGCTGCAACAGCGCGAGGGGTACGAGGCATCTGCGAAATACGGGACGCAGGCCTACCCATCCCCCTGACGGGCTACGGCCCGACGATCCACGAAGTCGACCTGGACGACGCCCTGAACCGCAACGAGTTGGCCCGCGCCATCCTTTCGACCGTCACCCTGGACGAGGCCGAGGCACTCAGCCGCGAGGTCTGCGGCTACTCAGAAATCGACTATGAGCGCAACAAGGCCGCATGGCTCAACAACCAGCCAGCGGTGAAGCTTGATCCTGAGACCGTGCTGCCGCAGCTCGACGAGTTCGAGAACGAGGCTCGAAGCCGCGGAGTCACCCACACGACGTTCCGCCGGCTCACCGAGGCTTTGGGCATGCCCGGCAGCCAGCGCGAAGACCTCCGCACGCTGCTCATCCGTAGCCGACCGGAGCGATACGCAGCGCCCCTCTGGGAACTGGCAGCCGTCGAGGATGAGACTCAGGCACCATGAGCGTCTTCAGAAGCGATCTCGACTTGGACGCACGGGATGCTACGGGCACCGGAGCTGAGGCCGATGTGGCCCTGAATTTGGCGACCGGCAACACCAGGTTGTCGATCTTCTGGACTCAAGACATCCAGCTCTCCGCCGACGACGCCGACCAGGTGGCCGAAGCCCTCCAGCGAGCAGCCGCGGAATCCCGAAGCCTTCTGAAGGGGAACAAGGAAGCTCAAGCCACCGAGGACTCGTCAGGCCCACCAGCAGCCTGAGTTACAACCTTCTTCACGGGTTCAAGGCACCCGGCTGCGCTCCGCTCCGCCGGGCGCGCTTACCGGCTCCGCTCTGGGGCGCCGCTCCTGCCTTCGGCCCGCTCCGCCCCCGGCTGCGCCGACGCGCGCCCACTATGGATAGGGCCGAAGGCCAATCGGCGATCACCACGCGAAACGGCCCGGGCCAGAACCGTGCCTCCGGCGGGGGCGCTCAGACTCTGGGATGGAGGGGGCGCCGTACGCGAGTGCCGGCCCATCGTGGCGTGCGCTGGGGGCTCCCATCCCGTCTGCCGTCGACCCAGGCAGAGCCGAGCAGACGCGGCCCATGGCGTCCAGGTCGTTCGTACAGTGGCGCGCTCCACCTGGACGCCATGAACCACGCCCGCTCCACGATGTGCGGGTCGACGGCAGACGGGATGGGAGCTGGGGAGGGTGGTGGGTTCAGGTGATAGTCAAGCCTGCGCGAACAGCCGACAAGCGTACCGCCCCTTGATCACGCACGACCCCGAACCGGGTAGGACACCGACCAAAGCCGCTCCGTAGGTTGTTCGGCGGTCCAGGAGGCTTAAACGGGGCAATCGAGTGAAATGGGCGTTTCTCAGGTCGCTTGCTGGCCAACGGGTCGTTGCCAGTCAGTACGTTCCCCTCGTCGGCTCCTCCACTCGCTTCCGGAGCCTGACCGCAACGGACCCTCACGGACTGGAGAAACCGTCGATGAAAAGACACGGGTTGAGGCGGCGGATGTCTGCCCTCGGCACGGTGGTGGGGCTGGGCGTCGCGTTGCCGTTTGCCCTAGCCGCACCCGCCCACGCTCAATCGAATTTGAGCGTCACCAAGAGCCACGAAGGGAACTTCGCACGGGGAGGGCAAGGCGCCTACACCATCACGCTGACCGCCACAGGTGCGACCGGCCTTCTGGACGTCACGGACAATCTTCCCACGGGTGTCAGGGCCACGGCCCTCGGAGGCCTTCTCGGGCCCTTTTGTGACATCACTAACGGCGGTACGACCGTCCACTGCGGGAGCGGCCTTAACTTCACCGGCGCTCTCAGTGCCCCACTCAACGTCACCGTCAACATCGCCGCCGACGCACCGTGCTCTGTCAGCAACACCGTCACGGTCATCGAGACCGAGACCGAGGAGCAAGGCGGAGAAACTTTCACCCACTCGGCCAGCGACCCGACGACGATCACCGGCGGCGACTGCGACGGCGGGGGCGGTGGCGGCGGGGGCGGGGGCTCGATCCTGCCGATCAACCTCAATGGCGTCATCCCGATGTTCAACAACATCACCACGAACAGCAACATCGACAGCCCTGGTGCGAGCAACAACAGCCATCAGGCCTTCGGGCTGAACGCGCCCTGAGCTGTGGCGCCACACCCCGGACTCGTCTTGAGCTGAGTCGCTGTCACGCAGGCGCGAAGCCCCAGCCGCATAGACGCCGACTGGGGCTTCCCCTTGCGGGCCTATGCAGCGTGGATACCGTGCTCGGTCCAGTCGATCTCGTCAGAGCACATCCGGCCCGTGCCAGACGCATGCCAGATGTTGCGGGGAGCCGCGGGGAACACCAGACACCCCGGCAGCTGCGAGCCCGGCGCCAACGTGCTCCCCACGCAGGCCAAAGGTACGACCAGCTCCAAAGAACCTGAGCTTCCCAAGCTGAGAGTGCGAGTTCGATTCTCGTCACCCGCTCCAGAGAGAAACCCCAGGCCAGCGGCCTGGGGTTTGTTTGTTGTCTAGTCCAAGTTGGGGTCGCCCGCTGTGCCATCGCCGTCGCCGGCGAGGTGGACCGGCGGCGGGCGCCAGGGCTGCTACCAGGAGAGGGGGCGTTCTTGGTGGCGGCGGAGGCGGTCTGCCCGGCGGCCTGGATCCCGACGAGCGCGAGTGCGACGGCGACGACCATGGAGGAGGCGGCCGTGCGGGAGACGAAACGAGTGGTGCTACGCATGAAGGGACTACTTTCTCTGAACATATGGAAGATGATCTTCCAGTTGTGAACTGCGTCGGCCGGTTGGTCGGTCGGCCGGTCGGTCTTCGTCTTGGGCGTGCTGCGTGGGTGCGGGTGGGCGCACGCCTGAAGTGCGGGCCATGCAAGCGGAGTTGAACGGGTCCGATCACCGTGTCCGGCGAGGCGCCGCGTAGTTTCGGGATGCTGGAACGACATCGGCTTGGACGGCCAGGAGTTGAGCCCTCATCTGGACGGATGACCCATCGCACGGCTCAGGGGCACAGGGACACCGGTGTGTGATGGGCGCGGCTCCGTTTCCGGGGCGGCAGGCCCTACTCTGATCCCCGTGAGGCAGGCAGGCGTTGGGAAGGACGATCGGCGATGACGCCCCTGAGCACCGGGGACCCGGAGTGCATAGGCGGGTACACCCTTCTCGGTCGACTCGGGGAGGGCGGCATGGGAGTCGTCTATCTGGGAGTCTCCGCCTCGGGACGGCAGGTCGCGGTCAAACTCGTGCGCGGGCCGTACGCTCAGGAGGAGGAGTTCCGGACGCGCTTCCGGCAGGAGATCGAGGCAGCGCGCAGAGTGAGCGGCGCCTTCACCGCGCCCGTCGTGGACGCCGACCCGGACGCCGGCCAGCCGTGGATGGCGACGCTCTACGTGCCGGGGCTCAACCTTTCCGAGGTCGTGAAGAAGGACGGCCCGCTGAGCCTGCGGGAACTGCGCGCGCTGGGGCTGGGGCTCACCGAGGCGCTGCGCGACATCCAGCGGGCGGGCCTGGTGCACCGGGATCTCAAACCGGGCAACGTCCTGATGACCGAGGACGGGCCGCGCGTCATCGACTTCGGCATATCGCGGGCTTCTGACCACCAGAGCCTCACCACGACCGGGCGGATGATCGGCACTCCGCCCTTCATGTCACCGGAACAACTGGCCTCTCCCCGGGACGTCACCCCGGCCTCGGACGTGTTCTCGCTGGGGTCGCTGCTGGTGTTCGCGGCCGTCGGCACGGGACCGTTCGACGCCAAGAGCCCGTACATAACCGGCTATCAGGTGGTGTTCGGGACCCCGGACCTCGACGGCGTGCCCGAGGCGCTCCTGGGCGTGGTCGAGCGCTGCCTGGACAAGGACCCGGCCGCACGGCCGGAACTGACGGACATACACCGCATGCTCAAGGCGCTGCCGGAATCCGACGTCACCGGATCCCCGAAGACCGGGCAGCCCGCGAACCCCCGGCGCCGCACCACGTCTCGGAGCACGGCCAACGCCTCCGCGGGCGCCGCGACCGCCATCGGTACCGGCAGGCGACGACGCCGAGCCCGGATGCTGCTCACCGGCCTCGGCGCGGTGCTGGCCGTCACGGGGCTGTATACCGGCGTGGGTGTCTTCGTGTCCGATCCGGAGCCCGCCACCGCCACCGCCAGGGCCACCGCCCGTGCCGCGTCACTGCCCGACGGCTGGCGGCCGTGGCGGACGGAGCTGCGGTACGACGTGAAGGGTGTCCCTCTCGACTACGACAGCCCTGGATGCGTGGTGGAGGGAAGCGCCATGTTCTGTGGCGGTACGGGTTTCACGGCCGCCAGGATCGACGCGGCCTCCGGCCGCACCCTGTGGCGGACCGGCACCCGCCCTCAGGGGGCGCAACCGATCGGCGTGCGCGACGGGCTGGTCTACATGTACGAGGAACCGGACGACAGGACCAGGCGCGTGGTGGCCCTCGACGCCGGTACCGGGCACCGGCGGTGGCAACGCGACATCAACCCGTCCGAGGAGGCGGTCCTGTACGACGGCGGACTGCTGACCCTGTCTCCCGACTACTCGACGTTCGTGGCGTACGGGCCTTCCGGCAAAAAACTGTGGCGGGCGCCCTCGCTGGACGAGTACTGCACTCCGACGGCACTGGGAGGCGTCCCCTACGCCCTGTGCTCGGAGGGCAACGAGCCCGGCCAGGCCCCGGTCGAGCTGATGAAGGTCGGACCCGGCAGCCTGACCGAAACGGCCACCCTGCCCAGGAAGGCGGAAGCGCTCGGCGCTGTCGGCGGGCAACCCCTGTTCCTCGCCCCCCAGACCGCGAAGGACGTGTACGAAGCCGGGTACGAACGGCCGTACAACGCGCTGCTGCGGGTGGCCTCGGAAACCGGTCAGGTCAGACGGATACCGCTGGCACATCCGCTGACCGGCACCGCCACCCTTGTGGACGGCGTCGTCTACTTCGTCCGGTCCGACGGGTCGGTCACCGCGGTGTCGGCGGACAGCGGCAAACAACTCTGGCAGAAGACGACGGACATGGAGAGTCTGTCCGCGCCCGCGGTGTCGGCGACGTACAAGCGGGTCTATTTCTCCAACCGCTTCGGCCGTCTGCTGGCACTGGACAGCCTCACCGGAGCGGAGGTTTGGCGCACCTCCGCACTGGACGACCCCGGGGACAAAGTGCAGAGCTACCCGCCGCGAGTACTGCTCGTCAAGGACGCGATCGTGGCGATGGCCGGCGACACGGCCTTCTCCCGGAGCCCTGACGGGCCCACCTGACCGGCCGAGGCAATCACCGCGCACCGTGCGGATCATCCCTCAGACCGCCTACGCCGCCATAGGAGTGTGCATCCGCAAGCCGACGCGTCGGGGGCATCCCGCACCCGCAGGTGAGTCCCACCGCAGCGGAGCCGTCCGGCCCCCGCGCAGCGCCCCCATGTGGGTGCGTGCCCAAAGCGTGCCCGCAGGACCGGACAACCACGGTAGACAGCGGCGCGAAACCAGCCCTTCAAACTGCACCCCCAGGCGGCGTACCCACAGGTCAGAAGCTGTGCCGCCATCCAAGCGTCGTCGCTTCCCAAGCTGAGAGTGCGAGTTCGATTCTCGTCACCCGCTCCAACACGAACCCCCAGGTCATCGACCCGGGGGTTGTTTGTTGTCCAGACCGGTGGGCGGGGGGCGCACCACATCCGCACCAGCGTGGCTGAGGCCCGGTGATGGGTGGCCCTGGCACAGGCGCGCCTGATCGGTCGAGCACCCGCCGTCATGGCTGACGTTCGTCGGCTGAGCCTCGGACATCCGGGTTCAGCCTCCGCCCAGGGGCGCTTCGGGGCGAAGAGAGAGCGAGTCGCGCCATTCGCGTGCCAGATCCTGCGGGGGCTCACGGGGACAGCGGGGAATTGGCCACGGATCTCCCCGAGAGGGAGGGAACAAGCGCCCAAAAGGCGTACATGCGTGCGCGCCTCCCTCCTCCTGTTATCCGTCGACCATACGTTATGTCCGTCCACCGGGTTCCTCGCTCCGGGGAGCCCACAACAAAAGTCGTCAGATCCTGCCTCGAAAGGAATCCCATGACCGTCACCACTTCTGATGCCCAGACGCTCAAGAACGCGCTCAGGTCCGGTGTAAAGACCTGGCACACCCTCTCCTTCTCGACCATGGACGAAGCCGTGAACTTCATCAACCTCGACCCCCCGCAGCAAGCGGGAGAGGTCTGTTTCTCCTTCAGCCCGAACGGGCGGATCGAGCTGATGTACTTCCTGTAAAGCACGCCGCGACGGATCCCGGCCCGCCCATCCTTTAAAAGGGTCGGGCCGGATCTGTTTAAGGCACAGCCTCCAACGCGCGTTCAGCTGGAGCATCCCGGCGAATTCCGTCGTATAAGCCCACGGACCGATGCCTATGTTCTTTTCAAGATCCTGGAGCGACTCTGCGCAGTCTGCCGTCCCGGCCGGCGCACGTCCTTCTCCGGCGAGGCGACAACGAGAAACGTGTGGATCTCCAGGCCTGCCGATAACGCGAGGCGTCGAGGGCACACCACAAGCGCAGCAGATCGAGCGGGGAACAGCGGGGAATCACGGTGAAAGCAGCCGAGTTCGACGGGACCACGGACCAGCCGTTCGCCCAGGTCGGCGCCCGAGCCGGCCCTCAATGATCGCAGCCTCCCATACTGCGAGTTCGGTTCTCGTCACCCGCTCCATGGTTAAGGCCCAGGTCACAGACCCGGGCCTTTCTGCTGTGCTCTGCGATCACTCGCCGCGTGCCGGATTCGTGCACGAACGTTGATCGGCGGGGAAGCGGTGGGCTGTTCTGGTACGGCCGCAGCTTCCCGTGCTTCCTCGCGGGCCTTGCGGACGGTCGCGTCGAGGTCGGCTGCGACTTGCTGCTGTCGGTCGTCGTCGGAGTGCTGGTGGATCAGGCCTTCCTGGACGCCTGACCGCCGAAGTGTCGCAGCGTCGAGCGTTGGGAGTGTGGCCGGCCGGACGTGGTCACGTGTCCGAGTGCTGATGGGGTGCCGGCCATGGCGTACGGCCATGTCGGTGTGTCGTCGTGCTTTCTCTGTGGGGGCGGTGATGGGCTCAGCCGATGGCGTAGGCCCGGTACACCGTTTGTACCGAGCGGTTCCCGGCGGTGTCGGTCACCTCGGAGCGCAGGGCGATGGCGCCGGAGGCCGGGTTGTGGACGGACGCCTTCCAGGCCGAGCCGGAGAGTTTTACGGGCGCCGCCTTCCAGGTCTTGCCGCTGTCGGCGGACGACCAGACGCGGACGGACTTGACGGTCACCTTGGTGAGCTTCACGTCGGGGTTCTGGGCGCCGCGCGCGGCACTCACGCCGACCGTCGTGGTGCTGTCGGGTGCGGCCTGGTTGCGGGTGTTCAGTCCGGCGGGCAGGAAGCGGGTCAGGAAGACGGGCGCGACCATCGGCTTGGCCGGGTCGGCCTTGAAGTACCAGTCGAGGGTGATGCGCGACGACAGCATGCCGGCGGGGAAGGTGATGCCCGGACGGTAGCGATGCGCGTCGACGGTCAGGCGGTACCAGCCGGCCGAGCGGATGCCGGCGGAGAACGCGGCGTCGTCGGAGCCCCAGTTGGTCAGGGTCTGCTTCTTGACGGCGGTGCTTCCCTTGGACAGGACCACCGTCTCCTTCGTCGGGTCGGCCCCGGTGGTGCCGACGTCGGGGTCGCCGATCAGGGCGTCCGGAACGAAGGTGACGGACTTTCGCTCGACCGTCGGCAGGTGGTGCATCGGGCTCCACGCGGCCCGGCCGAAGTACTGGGTGAGACTCTGCCCCGCCTTCAGCGTCCTGACCGTCGGGAAACCGCCGCCGATGTGGTCGCCGTTGCTCGCGAAGACGTCGTCGCGCGGCTGCCAGGTCCCGGGAGTCACATGGACGGTGGCGCTGTACGGTGCGCTGTCGTCGTGGGCCACGGCCATCAGGTCGGTCGTGCAGTCGTCGACCTTCGGCATCGCCTGGAGCGCGGTGGCGTTCTGAGAGGCCATCTGTGTACCGCTGCTCACCGAGAAGCGCATCGTCGCCAGGTTCGACCGCTTGAACGACCCACCGGGCGCGGCCGGGATGCCCGTGGTGTTCTTCGCGGCGACGTAGGTGTCGTTGCCCGACCACTGCGCCATGTACCCGAACTGCAGCAGCTTGGAGGAGTTCGGGATGGCGTAGAGGGCTCCCTCGTCGTTCCAGCCGGCCACGCTGAAGGCGGAGGGCATGTTGCTGACGGCGGCGCACACCTGCGCGCTGATCCGCGGCGGGCCGGTCACGTCGGCGGGTGTGTCGAGCGACACCTTGACGGCCTTGCCCTTGCGCGCGTCGAGCGTCACCGACGTGCTGCCCGACACCTGGACGACCTGCGCGCCGAGCGTGTCGGTGCCCAGACCGTTCGTGGCCGTCTCGTAGATGTCGGTCATCGCGATGTAGCGCCCCGACGGCAGACTGATCCGCTTGCCGGACTTGACGGTGTACGTCTGACCGGACGGCACGGCGACGACGGTGACCGTCGTCGAGACCTTGCCGCCGTGCCGCCCCAGCGTGGTGACGGCCAGTGAGGCCGACGCCGCCTGCGCGGAAGCGGCGGAAACCACCAGCGGTACCAGCGCGGCCACGCCGACGAAAGCGAGCGATCTCCGTCGCACCATCATCAGTTCCCCCTCAACCCCGACCCCGAATTCGGCCAAGCCTAGCCATGTCGCGGACAAGCGGGACTGCGGGGGCGGCGCTGTGGGTCACGGGTGCTCGGCGGGCGGAGCCGCGTGCTCCTGTCTGCCCACGCTGACCAGTCCGGTCTCGTAGGCGGCGATGACGGCCTGGACGCGGTCGCGCAGTCGGAGCTTGGCGCGGACGCGGGAGACGTGGGTTTTGACGGTCGTCTCTGCCAGGTGCAGGCGGTCGGCGACTTCGACGTTGCTCAGTCCTCGGGCCACCAGGCCCAGGACTTCGCGTTCGCGCGGGGTGAGCGAGGCGAGTTCGCGGTGGCGGGCAGCGGTGGGACCGTCGTGCCGCGTGCCGTGTCGATGTTCGCCTCCGGCACTGAAGCGACGTTCGCCTCCGGCACTGAATCCATGTTCGCCTCCCCTCGGAATCTTCCCGCCTACCGCCCGTACGGGGCATGCGGTCCTGCCCCTGCGGCTGCCTCGCCCGTGAACTGCGCGACGTCAGCGTGCACCACCTCACCTCCGTCACGGTCACCGTGGACGCCACCGCACACTGCCTCGGTGACCGCAGGCCGGAACCGGCCCCCGATGCCCCGCGGTTGGCCGGCGAAAGCGGGCGCGCAGGCGGAGGTGGTCCAGGTCCGCGCGTGCGGCGGGAGTCCGAGCGGTACGGATCGGGCGGCGGGCGTGATCGGTGATCCGGACATGGGCCGACCAGCCGCGTGAAGACGTGCACGCGTCCGCGTGACGCAAGGCGGCGCGTCGACGAACCGCTGTGCGCAGCCGATGTGTTGATGTGTCACGGCTGTGTGATCGCGCTGTGCTGAAGCGAGGACAGGTGTGACCTTTGGGGGCTGGGAACCCTCATAGTGATCACAGAGCGGGAAACGGTGGAAACGCCGTCGGCACCCTGCTGCCCCGCCCCCGGAAGGAAACCCTCGTGATGAACCGCCACCTGCGCCAGGCCATCGTCGCCGCCGCCGCGCTCACCGCCGGACTGCTGATGACGGCGTGCCAGAACGGCAGCGACGACAGCTCGTCCGGCAAGAGCCCGGCGGGCACGGCGAGCCCGGTGGCGGCCGCGGACAAGGCGTCGGGCGCCAAGGATTCCAAGGGCGTCAGCGGTTCGTTCAAGAACGGCAAGGTCACCTATCTCGCCCCGGGCAAGTACATCGTGTCCGTACCGGGCAAGGAGGACCAGCAGTTCTCGGTCGCCGACGACACCGAGGTCTACGGCGTCGGCACGATATGCGGCGTGGCGGGGTCCAAGGTGGACGCGCCGTGCACGCTGGACCAGTTGGAGTCGGCCGTCAAGAAGGGTGCCGTGAACGCCGACGTGGAGATGAAGAACGGCGTCGCGACCCTGGTGACCGAGCGACGTGCCGCGCAGCAGGACTCCGCGTCCGACTCCGGCAGTGGTTCCGGCTCGGGCTCGGGCTCCGGCTCCAGCTCCAGCGGTGGTTCCGGCGGTGGTTCCGACTCCCGCGAGACCGTCGTCGAGGGCGTCAACAAGGGCAAGGGCGTCAACGGAACCTGGTTCGGCAACGTCTCCTACCTGGCGCCGGGCAAGTACACCGTCTCCGACATGAAGGGCACCGAGCAGCAGTTCCTCGTCGCCGATGACACCAAGATCATGGGCTACGACGACATCTGCGATGCCGTGAACACCGGGCCGGGCGGCGAGGGCGGCGTCGAGTGCACCGAGGCCCAACTGGAGAAGGCCGCCAAGAAGGGCTTCTCCGCCCAGGTCGTCATCAGCAACGGCATCGCGACCACCATCACCGACGACCACTGAGCCGCCGCCGTACGCACGGTCAGCTCTGCGGGGCGATCTCGTCGGCCAGGGTGCGAATGCGCTGCTCGATCTCGTCGCGGATCGGGCGGACGGCTTCCACTCCCTGGCCGGCGGGGTCGGGGAGCTTCCAGTCGAGGTAGCGCTTGCCGGGGAAGACCGGGCAGGTGTCGCCGCAGCCCATCGTGATCACGACGTCGGACGCCTGTACCGCCTCCACGGTGAGCACCTTGGGGATCTCGGCGGAGATGTCGATGCCGGCCTCGGTCATGGCTTCGACGACGGCGGGGTTCACGGTGTCGGCGGGGGCGGAACCGGCGGAGCGCACCTGGACGCGGTCGCCTGCCAGGTGGGTGAGGAAGGCGGCGGCCATCTGCGAGCGTCCGGCGTTGTGGACGCAGACGAACAGGACGGACGGGCGCTCGGCGGGGGTGGTCATGGCGGGTGTCTTTCCGGGCGAGGGCGAGGCGAGGCGAGGGCTGGAGCCAGGGCGAGGGTGGTCAGGGGGTGGCGGGTCGGGAGTTGGGGCGCGCTGTGAGTTCGGGCTCGCCTTGGACCGGGACCGGGACCGGGGTGGGCGGGGCCGGGACCGGGGTGGGCGGGGCCGGGACCGGGGTGGGCGGGGCCGGTTCGGGCGGGGTCGGTTCGGGGTGGGTGGGGAACACGGCGGTCATCAGCGTCAGGCCGAGTGCGGCACCGGCCGTCTGGGCCGCGATGAACGGCCCGACCGAGGCGGGCGCGATGCCGGCGAAGGTGTCGGTGAAGGCGCGGCCGATGGTGACGGCCGGGTTGGCGAAGGACGTGGACGACGTGAACCAGTACGCCGCACCGATGTAGGACGCCACAGCGGCCGGCGCGAGGTGGGCGCGGCCCGTGCGTCCGAGCCCGAAGACCAGCAGGACGAGTCCTGCCGTCGCGACCAGTTCGCCGAGCCACAGGTGACCGGCGGAGCGGTCGTGGGTGGACCACTCCACCAGGGGCTTGGCGAACATGGCGTCGGCCAGGACGGCTCCGCCGATCGCTCCGGCGGTCTGGGCGGGGAGGTACGCGGCCACGTCCCGGAGGGGCAGGCCGTCGGGGGTGCGGCGGCCGGTGAACCAGGCCGCGAGCGTGACGACGGGGTTGAAGTGCGCACCGGAGACCGGGCCGAACAGCGTGATCAGGACGCCCAGGCCGAACACGGTGGCCAGCGAGTTGGCCAGCAACCGCACGCCGACGTCGTCGGTCAGCTCGGTGGCCTGGATGCCGGAACCGACCACCACCGCGACCAGGGCCGCCGAGCCGACGGCTTCTGCGAGGACCCGTCGGCCCAGCGTGGGGGTCACGCGGTCGCCTCGGCCGTATGCGAAGTCTGCGAGGCATGCGGGGTCCGGGAGGCCTGCGAGGTCTGCGCGATCTGCGAGGTCTGTGAGGTCTGTGAGGTCTGGAGGAAGGTGGCCAGGTGGTCGAGGGTTTCGGGGAGGGCCCGGTAGTAGACCCAGGTGCCACGGCGCTCGCAGTCGATCAGGCCCGCCTGCCGGAGCAGTTTGAGGTGGTGCGAGATCGTCGGCTGGGACAGATCGAAGGCCGGGGTCAGGTCGCACACGCACACCTCGCCGCCCGCACGCGAAGCGATCATGGACAGCAGGCGCAGCCGGACCGGGTCGCCGAGCGCCTTGAAGGTCTTCGCCAGTCCGGCCGCCTGCTCCTCGCCCAGCGGGGCGGCCAGCGTTCCCGGGCAGCAGGCATCGTCCGTCGCGTCCTGACCGAGGATCACAAGCTCTTGCTTCGACATTCTTCTATGTTGACGTTTTTCGATCCAAGGCGCAAGCTTTGCATCGACAGTCATCAATGCAAGCAGATGGGAGTCGCATCATGTCCCGTGCACAGCTCGCCCTGCGCGTCAGTGACCTGGAAGCGTCGATCGCCTTCTACTCGAAGCTCTTCGGCGCCGAACCGGCCAAGCGGCGTGCGGGCTACGCCAACTTCGCCATCGCCGAGCCCCCGCTGAAGCTCGTTCTGATCGAGGGCGCGCCCGGCGAGGAGACCCGCCTGGATCACCTGGGCGTGGAAGTCGAGACCAGCGAGCAGGTCGGTGCCGCCACCCGCCGGCTGAAGGACGCCGGGCTGGCCACCTTCGCCGAGAACGACACCTCGTGCTGCTACGCCCTCCAGGACAAGGTGTGGGTGCACGGCCCCGGCAAAGAGCCCTGGGAGGTCTACGTCGTCAAGGCCGACGCCGACACCCTCGGCAAGAGCGCCGACCCGAACGACGCCGGCGACGGCTGCTGCACCAGCCAGGCCGCGGACACGGAGCCGGACACGGACGCGGACGCGGTTCCCGCCCCAGCGGGGTCCGCGGGCACGCCGGGTCCCCGGTAGGTGAGGTGCAGAAAGGTGACACTCGCGCACCGAAGTGTCACCTTTCTGCGCGGACTACCCCCTCCCCCGCAGGGTTCGTAGGGCCGGGTGGGCCTCGGAGTCGTCGGCCCGCGGAGTCGTCGGCCCGCTGCGAGACTGGTCGGGAGGAAACGGGTGCGTCAGGTGCTCGGCGTGGGCGGTGGCGGCGCCGGAGCCCTGGTCGGGTGCGGTCACCGCGTCCGCTCCGGTCGGGTGAGAGCGAGGGAAAGAGGCCCATGAACGGTAGGGGCGTCACATCCGGAGGCACGGGGGCAGGGCCCGTGCCGGAGGACTTCGCGGTCGTCGTCGACGCCGGTGGGACGGTCGTGATGTGGAGCGCCGGGGCTGAGCGGCTGCTCGGGTACGAGCCCGCCGAGGTCGTGGGCCGGCCGGCCGGTGACCTGCTCGCCGCGCGCCTGCCCGAGTCCGCGCGGCGGCATGTGGCCGTCGGCCGACAGGTGGCCAGCGAGGTGGCGCTCCGGCACCGGGGCGGGGACCGGATCGTGGTGCGGTTGCAGGGAACGCCGTTGGCGGACGCGGGCCCCGGCCGGCTCTGGCTCGTGACCGGAGCCGCCCCGGCGAGCGGCGGGCGGCGGAACGGCTCCCGTCACGAGCCGGCGACCCAGGCCCTGTGGGACCTCACGCTCGCGCAGCTCCCCGTGCCGGTGGCGGTCTACGACCTCGAGAACCGGCTGGTGGCCGCCAACGCCGCCATGTCCCGGGTGATGGGCATGACCGTGGCGGAGATGCGCGGCCGGACCGTCTGGGAGATCGCGCCCAGTCCGCCGTTCGACGAGTACGAGCGCCTCCAGTGGCAGGTCCTGCGCACCGGGGAGGCGATGTTCCACGAGAACCACGGCAAGGCTCCCGGTGAGACCCGGAACCACGCCTGGTCGATGTTCATGTCCCCGCTGAAGGACGAGGCCGGCACCGTCCAGGGGGTGTCGGCGGCCGTCTTCGACACCACGGAGCAGTACTGGGCCCGCCGGCGCCTGGTGGTCCTCAACGACGCCGGCCTGCGCATCGGCAGCGCCCTGGACGTGACCCGGACCGCCGAGGAACTGGCCGACGTGGCCGTGAGCGGGTTCGCCGACTTCGTCACCGTGGACCTGCTGGAGTCCGTCGCGCTGGGCGACGAGCCCGAACCGGTGCGGGAGGACGAGCCCGTCACCGTACGCCGTACGGCGCAGCGGTCGGTGCTGGAGGGCTGTCCGGAGTCGGTGGTCGCCACGGGCGGTGTGCTCCGCTACCCGGTGGGGACCCCGCCGATGCGGACACTGACCGCCGGCCGGGGCACCCGGCACACGACGGGCGAGCCGGGGATACAGAAGTGGATCAAGTCCTCCCAGGCCCGCGCCGAGTCCGTGACCAGGCACATGATCCACTCGACGATGCTGGTGCCGCTGCGCGCCCGGGGGGTGACCCTGGGCCTGGTGCACTTCCTGCGGCACCGGACGTCGGAGTCCTTCAACGAGGACGATCTGCTGCTCGCGGAGGAGATCGTCGCCAGGGCGGCGGTGAGCGTGGACAACGCCCGCCGCTACACCCGTGAACGCCGCACCGCGCTGACCCTCCAGCGCAGCCTCCTGCCCGACCGGCCCCGGGACATGGCCGCGATGGAGGTGGCCTACCGCTACCTGCCGGCCGGTTCCGGCGCGGACGTGGGCGGGGACTGGTTCGACGTCATCCCGCTGTCCGGCGCCCGGGTCGCCCTGGTCGTGGGCGACGTCGTGGGCCACGGCATCCACGCCTCCGCCACGATGGGCCGGCTGCGGACCGCCGTACGCACGCTCGCGGACGTCGATCTCGCCCCCGACGAGCTGCTCACCCAGTTGGACGATCTCGTCATCCGGCTCGACCGGGAGGAGGGCCCCGAGGCGCGCGGGCAGGCGCAGGACGCGTCGGGGGAGGTCGGGGCGACCTGCGTGTACGCCGTGTACGACCCCGTGTCCCGGCGCTGCACCATGGCCCGCGCCGGTCATCCGCCGCCCGCCCTGGTGACCCCCGACGGCGACGTGCGGTTCCTCGATCTGCCGGCCGGGCCGCCGCTCGGTGTCGGCGGCCTGCCGTTCGAATCCGTCGAGGTGGAGCTAACGGAGGGCAGCCTGCTCGCCCTCTACACCGACGGCCTGGTCCAGGCGGCCTCCCGCGACATCGACGTCGGACTCAGCCTGCTGCGCGAGGCGTTGAGCAGCAGCCCGGCCGCGGCGCTGGAGGAGACCTGCGACCAGGTGCTCCGCACGGTGCTGAGCGACCGGCCCGGCGACGACATCGTGCTGATGCTGGCTCGTACGGCCGCGCTCGACGCCGACAAGGTGCGCACCTGGCGGCTGCCGCGGGACCCGTCGGCGGTGGCCGGGGCCCGCAAGGCGGCGGTCGGGCAGGTGACCGCCTGGGGGCTGGCGGAGGCGGCGTTCGCCACCGAACTGATCGTCAGCGAGCTGGTCACCAACGCCATCCGGTACGGCGCCGACCCCATCGTGCTGCGGCTCATCCGCGACGCGACGCTCATCTGCGAGGTCTCCGACGGCAGCGGCACCGCGCCGCATCTGCGCCGCGCCCGCGTCTTCGACGAGGGCGGGCGCGGGCTGATGCTCGTCGCCCAGATCGCCGAACGCTGGGGCACCCGCCAGACCCCCACCGGCAAGACCATCTGGACGGAACAGGCACTGCCCGGGTCATAGGGACCCGGTGGCCCCGGTGATCCCGGTGGCCCCGGTGATCCCGGTGATCCCGGTGATCCCGGTGATCCCGGTGATCAGTTCTGCGTCACCCTGTACCAGTCGGTGCCGCCGACCAGGTACTCGTAGACGGGACGGCCCCGGCTGCCGCTGGTGCGGAACGGTTTTCCGTGGTCGTCGATCCGTATGGTTCCCTGCCGGCCGCCGCTGGACCACTGCAGTTCCACGTACCAGCTCACGTCGTGGACGCTGGCGTGGGCGGTGATGTACAGCACCTCGGGATCGGACTGGCTGACCTTGTAGGGGACACCGCGCTGGCCGGCCTTCGGCACGATGGCGGGGTGACCGGAGTCGAGGTCCGTGTCGAACGACCTCGTCTGCGCGCCTCCGCCGCAGCCCGACGACCCCAAGTACGCGTTCCAGGCCGGGGGCGTGCTCGAGTCGACCACGCGGACGTGCAGGGACTCGATGACGGCGGTCTCGTCCCCGGCGCCCTGAACGGTCAGCGCCACCCGCTGCCCGTCGGCGGCGACGGCGCCGTGCGCCTTCACCCAGCCCGGCACGTCCTGCCCCATCACCGGCGGCGAGACCTCGCCGGGAGGCCGGTTGACCAGGTACTTCCCCTCGCACTGCGGGTCGTCCCAGGCGTAGGTGCGGGTGGTCACCGTCAGCGGGAGGACCTCGTCGCCGTCCTGGGCGCGGCCCGCGTCGGTGCCGCCTGCCGCCGGCTCGGCGTCGGGTGTCTTCGAGGCCGAGGCCGAGGGCGAGGCCGAGGCCGGGGAGCGGCTCGGATGCGCGGAGGGGGACACGGACGCCGACGGGTGGGTCGTGGCGGAGGCGGAGGGGTCCGCTCCGGCGGAGGTCACTGTCCCGGCCGGCCGGCCGTCCGCCGCCAGGCCCGTCCCCGGGCCCCGCAGGTTGACCGTGATCGCGGTGGACAGGGCTACGACGACGGCGGTGCCCGCCGCGATGAGGAACCACCGCCTGCGGGCGGTGCGGACGAGTGTCGGCGGGCGGCGGGCGAGGGCGGCAGGCCGCGGCGACGGTTCGGCGACGGAGCCGGGAGGGTCGCCGGGCTCGCTCATGGATGTAGGCGCGGTCGCGGACACGGACGCGGTCGGCGGCGTGGGTGCGGTCGCGGACACGGACGCGGACGGCGGCGTGGGTGCGGACGCGGACACGGACGCGGACGGCGGCGTGGGTGCGGACGCGGACACGGACGCGGACGCGGAAGGCGGCGTGGGTGCGGACGCGGACACGGACGCGGACGCGGAAGGCGGCGTGGGTGCGGACGCGGTCGGCGGCGCGGTTACCGGCGGGGTCGGCGGCGCGGTTGCGGGCGGGGTGTCCGACGTCGCGTCCGGCCGGGGGCCGCCGGTGTGTGGCTGCGCGGAGCGTGGCTCCGGCCCCGCGCCCGACGAGGACGCTCCGGCCCGGTCCGCGGAGTCCGGTTCCGGTTCCGCATCCGCCGCGGCGCGCCGGGCACGTTCGCGTGCCGCGTCCGCCAGGGACCAGCTCCGGTGCAACTCGACCAGTTCCTCGGGAGTCGCCCTGCACACCCGGGCGAAGCGGGCGACGGCCGCGTTGTCCGCCGGCACGCCTTCCCCCTTGCAGTACCGGTGCAGCGTCGAGGTGCTCATGTGCGCCCGCTTCGCCAGAGCCTCGTAACTCAGCCCGGATCGCTGCTTCAACTCGCGCAGCAGCGCCGCGAATTCAGCGATCTCCTCAGCGGTACCCACCGGTCCCCCATTCCGTTCGACGTCCCAGGAAGGTCATGTTTCTCCAGGTCAGAGCCGGTTCGATCATCCCAGCGTCCCAAAATTCCCGATGGAATGGCGGATCGGACTCCGCATGGCACAGGCTTGGGTCATCCAAGCACGGCGCCTCGCCGCACACGGTGCTCGGGCCCGCTCAACTCCACTTTCGCGGACCGCACTTGCAGCGCGCCTGACCCACACAGCCCATGATCAGAAGATCATCTTCCGGATGTTCAGAGAAAGCAGTCCGTTCATGCGTATCGCCACTCCTCTCCGCTCCCGCGCAGCAGCCGCCTCCATGGTCGTCGCCGCCGCCGTCGCGTTCGTCGGCTTCCAGGCCACCGCGCAGACCGCCACCGCCACCGCCGCCACCGGCAAGGCGGCCTCGATCGTCACCTGCACCACGGGGAACACCACCCTGACCGTCACCAAGGCGTCCCGCCCGATCAACCACCTGCTGCTCAAGGCCACCAACACCGGCACCAAGCCGTGCTACGCCTACGACGCCCCCTACCTGAGGGCCGGCGCCGACGCCCAGGCCCCGCTGACGTGGGTCGAGGAGAGCACGCCGCAGGCCGTGGTGACGCTCGAGCCCGGCCAGTCCGCGTACGCGGGCATCCTGACGTACGCCCCCGACGGTGAGGGCGGCAGCAGCACGAAGACCCTGGGCGTGTTCTTCGCCGACAGGAACGGCGGCGGGACCGGGGCCGAGAAGGCCCTGAAGCTGCCGAACGGCGGCACCTTCTTCAACAGCTCCGCCGCCGTCACCTACTGGCAGGACAACGCGGCGGACGCGCTCGTCTGGTAGCCGCCCCGGCGTCCTCCGCACGACAGCACGACACAGCCGCCGTACGGCCGCACCGGGCGCCCCGCCTTCACCGGGGGCGTGGTGCCGTCGGCGGCGGCAGCGGCGCAACGGACGCCACGTGTGCGCCTGTTGCTCTGCCCGCGTACGGGTTCGGTTGTCCTGTCCTCAGTCGGCCTCGCGTCCTCTCCTGAACCGGTCGGCGGCCTCGGCCAGGTTCACGATCGGGGCGGGGTAGTCCAGGCCCGCGCGGGCGGCTTCGTCGAGGTGGGGGACGCGGTGGAGCGTTGTGGCGTCGAGGTGGCGGAGTTCGGGGAGCCAGCGGCGTACGTACGCGCCGTGGGGGTCGAACCGGCGGGCCTGGACGAGGGGGTTGAGGACGCGGTTCGGGCGGGTGTCCGTGCCGGTCCCGGCGGCCCACTGCCAGTTGAGCTGGTTGTTCGCGATGTCGCCGTCGACCAGGAGGTCCAGGAAGTGGCGGGCTCCCACCCGCCAGTCCACGTACAGCGTCTTGGTGAGAAAGCTCGCCGCGAGCAGGCGGGCCCGGCCCGGCATCCAGCCCTCGTGGCGGAGCTGCCGCAGGCCCGCGTCGACGACGGGGTAGCCCGTGCGGCCGTCCCGCCAGGCTTCGGTCTCCTTCGGGGCGCGGCGCCAGCGGTCGTGGCGGGGGCGGTAGTCGTGGTCGGCCGCGTCGGGGCGCGCCGCCAGGACCTGGTGGTGGAAGTCCCGCCAGGCGAGTTGGCGGACGAAGGCATGCGCCCCGGGGTTGTCCTGTGCGCGGGCGTGATGCAGCAGTTCGGTGGGTGAGAGGCAGCCGAAGTGCAGGTAGGGGGAGAGCCGGGAGGTCTCGTCGGCGGCCAGGTCGTCGTGCCGGCCGTCGTACGCCGACAGCGGGCCGGAGAGCCAGGAGCGCAGCCTGCGGCGGGCCTCGGATTCGCCGCCGGCGGGCAGGCCCGGTGACGTAGAACCCGACGACGTGGAGCCCACCGAGGTGGAGGCCGACGTCAGGGAGGCTGTGCGGGGGAGGTCGGCCGAGTGCACGTCCGGTACCCGTACGGCGTCGGGGGCCGGCAGGACGTCGCGTACGGCGAAGCTCTCCCAGCGGCGGAAGTACGGGGTGAAGACCGCGAAGTGGTCCTTGTCCTTGCCCGCGGGGGTCAGCGCTCCCGGCGGCACGGCCGTCAACGAGGCGTCGTGGACGCGCAGTTCGCGCCGGTCGCCCGAGAGGGCGGCGCGCAGCCGGTCCTCGCGCCGTGTCGCGTAGCGGCTCACCCCGCCCGCGATGTGCACCGTATCGGCCCCGGTCTCCGCCGCGACCCGGCAGGTCTCCTCGACGACGTCGCCGACGCGCACCACCAGTCGGCCGCCCCGAGCCCGCAGGGCGCCGTCCAGGTCGGCCAGGCTGTCGGCGAGGAACGCCGCGCGGTTGGGCACGGCGAAGCCGGTGCGGCGGATGCCGGTGTCGACGACGAAGAGCGGGACCACGCGTTCCGCGTCCCGCAGCGCGGCCTGGAGGACCGGGTTGTCGTGCACCCGCAGGTCCGCGGTGAACAGGGCGACGGAGACGCGCACGGTTTCGTGATCCCTCTCAGTGGCCGCGGGCGGCCGGTTCAGCCGGGTCGGCCGGGTCGGCCGGTTCCGGGGTCGCCGATTCGGCCGCTGCGGCGATGTTGCGGGCCATGCCGCCGAACACCGCGGCGTGGAAGGGGGCCACGATCCGCCAGTAGGCGTGTCCGGCGAGGCCGTGGGGGTGGAACAGGGCCCGCTGCCGGTACACCGTATGTCCCTGGGGGTCCTGGCCGACGGTCATCTCCAGCCAGGCCAGGCCAGGCAGCCGCATCTCCGCGCGCAGCCGCAGCAGCCGGCCCGGCTCGATCTCCTCCACCCGCCAGAAGTCCAGGCTGTCGCCGACCCGCAGCCGGTTCGCGTCCCGGCGGCCCCTGCGCAGGCCCACACCGCCCACCAGGGTGTCCAGCCATCCCCGCAGGGACCAGGCGAGCGGCGAGGAGTACCAGCCGTTCTCGCCGCCGATCGACTCCACCACCCGCCACAGCGCCTGCGGCGACGCCGCGACCGCTCGCTCGCGGTGATCCGTGTAGAGGCTCCCGCCCGCCCAGTCGGGGTCGGTCGGCAGCGGATCGCTGGGGGCGTGGGGCGTCGAGGCCGACGACCATCTGGTGGCCACGTCCGTGTCCCGCACCCGCCGCAGGGCCAGCCGGATCGCCCGGTCGAGGGTGACCGGTCCCTCGGGCGGGTCCGGCACGTGCCGGACGATGTCCCGCTCGGCGCAGACCACCTCGTGCTTCAGCGACTCGACCAGCGGTCGCGCGAGAGCGCCCGGCACGGGGGTGACCAGACCGACCCAGAGGCTGGACAACCGGGGCGTGAGCAGCGGAACGGAGACGATGACGCGTTTCGGCAGGCCGGCGATGTCGGCGTACCGCCGCATCATGTCCTCGTACGTGACGATGTCCGGTCCGCCGATGTCGAAGGTCCGGTTCACGTCGTAGGGCAGCCTCGCGCACCCCACGAGGAGGCGGAGCACGTCGCGGACGGCGATCGGCTGGCAGCGGGTGCGCACCCAGCTCGGGGTCACCATCACGGGGAGCCGCTCGGTCAGATGGCGCAGCATCTCGAACGAGGCCGAACCCGACCCGATGATCACGGCCGCCCGCAGTACGGCGGTCGGCACGCCCGAGGCCAGGAGAATGCGGCCCACCTCGGCGCGGGACCGCAGATGGGGTGAGAGCGCGTGCTCGGGCACTCCGGCGGGGGTCAGTCCGCCGAGGTAGACGATCCGCCGGACACCGGCGGCGCGCGCCCGCTCACCGAAGATCCCGGCCGCGCGCCGGTCGGTGTCCTCGAAACCCCGGCCGGTGCCCAGCGCGTGCACCAGGTAGTACGCGACGTCCATGCCCTCCATGGCCGCGCGCACGGACGCCTCGTCCGTCACGTCTCCGCGCACGACCTCCGCCCGCCCGGCCCACGGATGGTCCCGCAGCTTGCCGGGCGAGCGGGCCAGGCAGCGCACGGAATGCCCGGCGGCCAGCAACTCCGGCACCAGCCTGCCGCCCAGGTAACCGGTGGCCCCGGTGACCAGGCAGCGCAGCGGCCGGTCGTCGCCGGTCATGACGACCGCACGCAGGCAGGTCGGGTGCAGGCCGGTGGGGCACATGCCTGCCGAGTGCCGGCCGGTCGGGTGCAGGCCGGTCGGGTGCAGGCCGGTCGAGTGCAGGCCGGTCGAGTGCAGGCCGGTCGGGTGCGCCTTGTCCGGCGACGGCCCGCGGAACCGGCCGTGAGAAGCGTCATGGCTCTCCTGCCTTCCTGGGCGCGCCCCGCAGACCGGCCCTGTCGCCGCTCCACTGAGCCCATGCTTGAGCCCCGGAACGACCATCGCAACCGCGCCGGCCCCGGGACCGGCCCCGGGACCGGCCCCGGCCAGGGGGTCCCACGACACGGTTGACCATGCGGCTTGCGCAGCAGGGGCATGAAAATTTGTGGTCGATGTGTGCGCACCGTGACCCGGCGCCCCGCACACGCCGCGCGCGGGCCGCACTTCTTCCGAACACCGGGTTCCTACGATCCGTGGCACCACCCCCCGTTCCGACCACCGTTCCGACCACCGTTCCGATCGCAGGGAGTCCGTCGTGGCCCAAGTCATCGCCGCCGCAACGCCGTTCCACGGCCATGTGCAGCCCGTCCTCACCGTCGCCGCCGATCTGGTGCGGCGCGGGCACGAGGTCACCGTGCTGACCGGGGGCCGGTTCGCCGACGACGTACGGGCCGCGGGCGCCCGTCATGTGTCGCTGCCGCCGGCCGCGGACTTCGACGACCGGAAGCTGGACGTCTACTTTCCCGAGCGCGCCGCGATACCGGCGGGGCCGGCGCAGCTCGAGTACGACATGAAGTACGTCTTCGGCGACCCGACCGCCGCCCAGCACCGCGCGCTGCGCGAACTGCTGGCCCATTTTCCCGCGTCCGTGGTCATCAGCGATCCGCTGTTCTTCGGGGCGACCGCCCTCACCCTGTCCGCCGCCCCCGGGCACCGTCCGGTCACGATCGGCCTGGGGATCACCCTGCCGACCCTGCTCAGCGACGACGCCCCGCCGCTCGGCCTGGCGATGCCGCCGGTGACCGGGGAGTACGCCAAGGTCCAGCACCGGTCGATGAACATGCAGGTCAGGCAGCTTTTCGCGGACACCCAGCGGCATCTGGAGGACATCTTCGGGGAGTGCGGCACCGAGCTTCCCGACTTCTTCCTCGACTGCATGGTCACCGTGCCGGACCACTACCTCCAGCTCACCGTCCCCGGCTTCGAGTACCCGCGCGACGACCTGCCGGCCTCCTTCCGGTTCGCCGGCCCGCTGCCCGCCGCGCCGCCGAAGCCGCATCCGCTGCCGGACTGGTGGTCGGAGCCGGCGCGCGAGACCCGGCCGGTCGTCGTGGTCACCCAGGGCTCGTTCGCCAACGACGACCTCACCCAGCTCGTGCGGCCCGCCGTCGACGCGCTGGCCGACGAGGACGTCCTGGTCGTGGCGGTGACCGGGCGCGCGGACGGCCCCGCCCAGCTCGGGGCCGTACCGGCGAACGTGCGCGTCGGCGGCTACGTCCCCTTCGACGCGCTCCTGCCGTACGCGTCCGTGCTGGTCACCAACGGCGGCTACGGCGGTGTGCACACGGCCCTGCGGCACGGGGTGCCGCTCGTCGTGGGCGGCGCCGGAGAGGACAAGCCGGAGGTCGCGACCCGGGTCGAGTGGAGCGGTGCCGGCGTCGACCTGCGCACCGGGACGCCGTCGCCCGAGGAGATCCTCACCGCCGTGCGCACCGTGCTGGCGGAACCCGGACACCGCGAGCACGCGGCCGGTCTGCGGGCCCAGTTCGACCGCTACGACGCGCTGGGCACCGTGGCCGAGGTGGTCGCCGCCGCGGAGTAGGACGCCGGTCCGGCCCAGCCGTCGCCGGAAAGAACCGCATGCCACGCCACGCCACGCCACGCCTGAAATGTCCTGCGCTGAACGGCAGTTGGCGAAGAGCACCTAGCATCAGCTCCGGCCCCGGGACGGACGCGGGCGGATGCGAGGCGGGTGCGATGGAGCCGGTGGAGCTACGGTTCGTGGTTCTCGGGGCGGTACGGGTCTGGCGGGACGGGACCGAGGTGGATCCGGGGCCGCCGCTGCGCCGTACGCTGCTGGCGCTGCTGCTGGCGCGAGGCGGTGCCCCGGTCGCGGTGTCGGACCTCGTCGAGGGCCTGTGGGCGGATCAGCCCCCGGCCCGCGCCGTGAACATGATTCACCGTCATATAGGTGAGCTGCGCAGGCTGTTGGAGCCCGGGCTGCCCGCACGCGCGGAGGGCGGTCTGCTGATACGCGGCGCGGGCGGCTACCGGCTCGCGGTGCCCGCCGGCTCGGTGGATCTGCTGCGGTTTCGCGAACTGGCCGCGAGGGCGCGGGACGCGCGCCGCGCGGAGCAGCCCGTGCGGGCCGTCGCGGCGTTCGCCGAGGCGCTCGCCCTGTGGCAGGGCCCGGCCGCCGGCTGCCCCGCCGGGGCGCCCGCGCATCCGGTGTTCAGCGGGCTCGACCTGGAGCACGCCGCCGCCGTACGGGAAGCGGCCGACACCGCGCTCGACTGCGGTACGGCGGACCGGATACTGCCCGCCCTGGCGGACAGCGCGTCCCGGCATCCCCTCGACGAGGGACTTCAGGCCCGCCTGGTCCTGGCCCTCGCCTCGACCGGCCGCCGGGCCGAGGCCCTCGACGTGTACCGCTCGACGGCCGCCCGGCTGGCCGACGAACTCGGCGTCGACCCCGGACCCGAACTGAGCGCCGCACACCGACGCGTGGCCACGGCGACGGACACGGCAACGAGGGCGGACGCGGGGACGGACACGGCAACGGGGGCGGAGGACACGGGGACGGACGGCGGCACCGGGGCGGAGAGCGCGTCGGAAGCCGATGAGACCACCGCCGAACTCGTCCGACCCGCCCAACTCCCCGCCGCGCTCCCCGTCTTCGCGGGCCGGCAGCCCGAACTCGAGCGGCTGCGCGCCCTGATCGACGGCGACGACCACGACGCCCACGGCGACCATGACCGTCACGACGCCCACGACGACCACCCCGGCGACCCCGGCGACCGTGGCAGCCGTCCACCACAAACCGTCGCCATCGGCGTCATCGCCGGGACGGCCGGGGTCGGCAAGAGCACGCTGGCCGTGCACCTGGCCCATCAGGTGGCCGACCGGTTCCCGGACGGGCAGTTGTACGTGAACCTGCGCGGCTTCGACCCGGCCGCACCGCCCGTGCCGCCGCAGGAGGCCCTCCGGGGATTCCTGGACGCCCTCGGCGTACCGCCGCAGCGCATCCCCGCCGGCCTCGACGCCCAGGCCGCCCTGTACCGCAGCCTGCTCGCGGACCGGCGCGTGCTGGTGCTCCTCGACAACGCCCGCGACTCCGCACAGGTCCGGCCGCTGCTGCCCGCCTCCCCCGGCTGCCTGGTCGTCGTCACCAGCCGCAGCCGCCTCACCGCCCTGACCACCTCGGACGGCGCCCGACCGCTCACCCTCGACGTCCTGACCCCGGCGGAGGCCCGCGCGTCGCTGGTGCTGCGGCTCGGCGGCGCACGGGTGGCGGCCGAGCCCGAGGCGGTCGACGAGATCGTCGCACTGACCGCGCGGCTGCCGCTGGCCCTGGCCGTCGTCGCCGCCCGCGCCGCCTCGCACCCCGGGTTCCGCCTGGCGGCGCTGGCCGCGCAACTGCGGGAGGCGCACGGCGGTCTCGACGCGTTCCGCGACCCGGAGGCCGCCATCGACGTGCAGGCGGTGTTCTCCTGGTCGTACGACACCCTCGGCCCCGAAGCGGCCCGGCTCTTCCGGCTGCTGGCGCTGCACCCCGGGCCCGACGTCACCGTCCACGCCGCGGCGGCCCTCGCGGGCCTGCCCGTCGCCCGGACCCGGGCCCTGCTCGCCGAACTCACCGGCGCCCACCTCCTCACGGAGCACGCCCCGGGCCGCCACACCTGCCACGACCTGCTGCGCGCGTACGCCACCGAACTCGTCGTCGCGGACGAGAGCGACGACGAGCGCGCGGCGGGCGTCCGGCGCGTGCTCGACCACTACCTGCACACCGCCCACACCGCCGTGCTGCTCTCCGAGCCGCCGCCCTCCCTCGTCACCCCCGTCGCGCCGGCCGAAGCGTCCGCCCGGCCGCAGCCGCTGGCCGACGAGGCGGCGGCCCTGGACTGGCTCACGACCGAGCGCGCGGTCCTGCTCGGCGTGATCCAGCAGGCCGTCGACGGCGGCCACGACGCCCATGTCTGGCAGCTCGTCTGGACCCTGGAACGCTTCCACGAACGGTTCGGCCACCTACAGGACTACCTGGCCCTGCAACGCACGGCGCTGGCCGCCGCCCAGCGGCTCGGGGACGCCCACGCCCTCGCGCAGGCCCGCCACGGGCTCGGCCGGGCCTGTCTCCTGCTGCACCAGTTCGACGAGTCGAACGCCCAACTCCGCGCGTCGTACGGGCTGTTCGAGGAGTGCGGGGACGCCAACGGCCAGGCGACGACACTCCTGGGCCTCTGGAACGCGCTGACGCGTCAGGGCAGGCTGAAGGAGGCCCTGGACGAGGCCGGCCCCGCCCTCGAACTGTTCCGGGCGTCGGGTCATCGCAAAGGGCAGGCCTACGCGCTCATCTCGATGGCCTGGGGCGAGGCGAACCTCGACGACTGCCGGAGCGCGCTCACGCACGCGCACCAGGCGCTCGCCCTGTTCCAGGATCTCGGTGTCCGGATGGCCGAGGGCCACACCTGGGACACCCTCGGCCATGTCCACCGCCGGCTCGGCGAACACCGACGGGCCGTGCTCTGCTTCGAGCGCGCCCTCGTCCTGTTCCGGGAGACCGGCAACCCGTACGAGGAGGCCTTCGTGCTGAACCGGCTCGGCGACGCCCAGCACGCGGCCGACGACCGGCAGGACGCCCTCGCCAGTTGGCGGACCGCCCTGCGCGTGCTCGCCGGCCTCGACCCCGTGCAGGCGGCCGAGATCCGCGCCAAGATCGGGAAACTCGCCTCGTGAGCCACGTCCCGTGGTCGTCACCGGCGGCAGTCACAACCAAGGCACACTTCGTCCATTCCCCCCTGCCTACGCTCCCCGCACCTACTTTCGAGGAGCGCATGCGTGACCTACACGACCATCAACGGCAACCGGCTGTTCCACACGGACGAGGGGCCCGGCGGGGACACGCCCGGTGAGACGGTCCTGTTCGTGCACGGCGGCACCTGCGACTCGCACGACTGGTCCGCGCAGATCGCCGCGTTCGCCGCCCACCACCGGGTGATCGCACCGGACCTGCGCGGCCACGGCCGCTCCGCGACGCCGAAACCGGGATCGGGGTCCGGCTCGGGGTCGAGGTCCGGGTCGGTGAGCGGGCTTCACCCGCGCGACTTCGCGGCGGACCTCGTGGAGCTGATCGCCGCCGTCGACGCCGGACCGGTCGTCGTGGTGGGCCACTCCCTGGGCGCCATCGCCGCCTCGGTCCTCGCGGTCGAGTTCCCCTCGCTGGTACGGGCCGTCGTCGCCGTCGACCCCCCGTACGGCTTCGAGGCGGAGCCCATCGCGCAGACCGCCGCCGCCTTCCACACCGCCGACCCGATCGGGGTCGCCACGACGCTCCTCGGCGGGATCGAGGGACCCCGGACGACGCCCGGGACGGCCGCGCTGCCCGTCTGGCACCGGCGGCGGATACTCGGCATGGACCCCGAGACCGTCCGCGAGATCTTCCTCGGCCTGAACGAGGCCGCCACCGACCTCGTGGTACGCCCGCAGGTCGAGAAGTACCTCGTCCGGCGCGCCTGCCCGGTGCTGACCCTCTCGGCCGCGAACTCCCTGAAGATCAAGGGCATCGACGGCCACTGGGACACGTCCGTGAGCCCGCACCCGTACAGCGCGTCCCTGGTGCTCGAAGAAGTCGGCCACTGGTTCTTCCAGGAGCGTCCCGAGGAGTTCAACGCGCTGGTGCTCGGCTGGATCGGCGGGCTCACGGCCTGACGTACGGCGCGGCACGGGGCACGACGGGGCACGGGGCGGGCAGGGGGACAGAGTGAGCGAGGAGGAAGGGGCCGTGGTGGCTCGGTTTCGGGGGACGGGGACAGGAATGGGGATGGGGACAGAGACGGGCGCGGGGGCGTCGGTGCGGTTCGCTGTGCTGGGGCCGGTACGGGCCTGGCGGGACGGCGAGGAGATCGGACTGGGGCCGGCCCAGCAACGGCTGCTGCTGGCGCTGCTGGTGGCGCACGCCGGGCGCCCGGTGACGATGGACGAGCTGGTCGACACGCTCTGGGGCGAGTCGCCGCCGGTCTCGCCGGCCAACGCGGTGTACCGGCACATCGGCGTGCTGCGCCGGCTGCTGGAGCCGGGGCTCGCGGTCCGGGCCCCGGGCAGCCTGCTGATCCGTGACGCGGGCGGCTACCGGCTGGACGCGGAACCCGACGCCGTCGACCTGGCGCGCTTCCGCGGCCTGCTGCGGCGGGCCCGGGCGGCGGTCCGCGACGCGGTGGGGACGGCCGGCCGGGGTACGGCCGGTCAGGGTACGGCCGGTCAGGGGACTGCCGGTCAGGGCGCGGCCGTTCGGGAGGTCGCCCTGCCCCTGTTCCTGGAGGCGCTGGCGCTGCGCACGGGGCCGGTGGCCACGGGCGTCCCGCTGGAGGCGCGGTTCCATCCGGTGTTCACCGCGCTGGAGCGCGAATACCTGACGGCCGTCAAGGAAGCGGCCGACGCGGCGCTGGCGGGCGGCGCGGCGGGGCACCTGCTCACCGTGCTGCACCGCACCGCGTGCGACCACCCCCTCGACGAACAGCTCCAGGCCCGGCTGGTGCGCGCGCTGGCGGCCACCGGGCAACGGGCGGAGGCGCTGGACGCCTGGCAGCGGGTGCGGGCCCGCCTCGACACCGAGCTCGGCATCACACCCGGTGCCGAACTGCGGGCCGCGCAGGCGGAGGCGCTCCGCGACGACACGTCCACGCCGGCCTCGTCGCCGACCCCCACGCCGACCTCGTCGTCCCGCGCCCGCACCTCCGGGACCGGCGCGCCGCTCGACGCCGCGCCACCTTCCCGTAGCGGAGGGGCTTCCTCGTGGTCCCCGCCAGGGCGTCCGGCCGCCGGGCCCGCTTCTCCCGGGGGCCCGGCCGGGCGGACACCGGCGCGGGCACCGGCACAGCTGCCCGGGCAGATACCCGGGCAACGGAGCGCGTCCGACGGGCCGTCGGGCAGGTCGGGGCCGACCTCACCGGCCGCGCACGGCTGCCGGGCCGGCGCGTACGAGGCACGCGACCGGACACGCGGCGCGGGCCCGGCCAGAGGCGGTCCCGCCGCGGTGCGCCCGGGGTCCATGGACCGCGAGGACCGCGCGGACCGCGAGGGGCGGCGCCCCGGCGCGGACGTCCGGACGTTGCGCATCGCCGCCCCCGGCCTCCCCGTGCCCCAGTCCCCCACCGCGCTCACCACTCCCACGACTCCCACCGCTCCCGCCACGCCCACCGGCCTGTCCCTCGTGCCCGCTCCCCTTCCCGTTGCTGTTCCCGCCCCCGCCCCCGCTCCCGCTCCCGCCCGTGACCGGCAGCCGGGGTCCAAGGACGCCGGTCCCTTCGTGCGACCGGCCCAACTGCCCGCGGATCTCTGCACGTTCGCTGGTCGGCGGGCCGAACTCGCGCAGGTGGTCGACCTGTCGGCGGACTCGGCGCCCGCCACCCGCATCGCCGTGATCAGCGGCATGGGCGGCATCGGCAAGACCACGCTGGCCGTGCGCTGGGCGCACCGGATCGCCCACCGCTTCCCGGACGGGCAGTTGTACGTGAACCTGCGCGGCTTCGACCCGGGCGGCACCACGAAGGACCCGGGTGAGGCGGTGCGCGGCTTCCTGGAGGCCCTCGGCGTGCCGCCGCAGCGGATGCCGGCCGGCACCGTCGCCCAGGCCGGCCTCTACCGGAGCCTGCTGGCGGGGCGCCGCGTGCTGATCCTGCTGGACAACGCGCGGGACGCCGACCAGGTCCGTCCGCTGCTGCCGGGCAGCGCCGGCTGCCTGGTCGTCGTCACCAGCCGGGACCGGCTGTTCGGCCTGGTCACCGTCGAGGCCGCGCGGCCCCTGGCGCTGGCCCAGCTCCAGCCGCCCGAGGCCCGGGAGTCGCTCGCCCGCCGGCTCGGCGCCGACCGGGTGTCGGCCGAACCGTGCGCCGTCGACGAGATCATCGCCCGCTGTGCCGGGCTTCCGCTGGCCCTCGCCGTCGTGGCCACCCGGGCCGCCGCCCACCCCGGCTTCCCGCTCACCTCGATCGCGGCCGAACTGCGCGAGGCCCACGGAAGCCTCGACGCCTTCACCGACCCGGACCCGACCAGCGACGTACGGGCGGTGTTCTCGTGGTCGTACCGTGCCCTGAGTCCCGGCGCGGCCCGCCTGCTGCGGCTGCTGTCCCTGCACCCGGGCCCGGACGTCGCGCTGCCGGGCGCGGCGGCGACCGCCGGGGCCACTCCGGCGCAGGTCCGCCCGCTGCTGACCGAGCTCACCCGGGCCCACCTGCTCACCGAACAGGCACCCGGCCGCTACACCTGCCACGACCTGCTGCGTACGTACGCCATGGAACGCTCGGAGGCCGAGGACGGCGCCGCCGACCGGGACGCGGCCGTCCACCGTCTCCTCGACCACTACCTGCACACCGCGCACGCCGCCGGCCGGCGCTTCTCCCCCTCGTGGACCACGAGTCCGCTGGACGAGGCCCGGCCCGGCGCGGGCGCCGTGGACTTCGCCGACGACGGGGCGGCCCTCGGCTGGTACACGACCGAGCGGCGGGTGCTGGGCGAGGTCGTCGCGCTGGCCGGCCGGCTCGGCTTCGACGGCCATGTCTGGCGGTTCGCCTGGACGTTGGAGCGCTTCTTCGACCGGCAGGGCCACTGGCACGAATCGGCCGCCACGCAGCGCGCGGGGCTCGACGCCGCCGTCCGCGAAGGCCACCGCACCGCGCAGGCGCATCTGCACCGCGGGCTCGCCCGCGCCGGCGCGCGGCTCGAACGGTACGACGACGCCCAGGCCCACATCCGGCTCTCCCTCGACCTGTTCGCCGACCTCGGCGACCGGCTCGGCCTCGCGCACGCCCACCGCAGCCACGGCTGGCTGCTCGACCGGCTGGGCCGCCACGACGAGGCACTCGAGGCGGCCGGGCGGGCCCTGCGCCTGTACCGGGACCTCGGTGAGCGCATCCCCGAGACGAGCGCCCTGCACGCCCTGGGCTGGACCCATGTCCTGCTCGGCGACCACCACCGGGCCGCCGTCCTGTTCGAGGCGGCCCTCGCCGAACTCGCCGGACACGGCGACCACCGCTACGCCGAGGCGGGCGCCTGGGACAGTCTCGGCGTGGCCCGCCACCATCTGGGCGAGCACGAGCGGGCCGTGGCCGCCCTCCAGTGCGCGCTGGGCCTCTACCGCGAGGTCGGCGACACCTTCAACGAGGCCGGGACGCTGCGCCACCTCGGCGACACCTACCTCTCGACCGGCGACACCGGGGCGGCCCGCACGGTCTGGGAGCGGGCGGTGGCGCTCTTCGCCCGGACCGACCCGACGGCGGCCGACGAGATCCGTACGATGCTGTGCGCGCTGGGCGACGCCGGACCCGCGCCCCGCATCGCCGCGGTACCCGCGACGGACGCGCCGCACGCCACGGACGAGGAGGCGGGAAGCGGCTGAACGGCCGCCTGCCGGGCCTCCCCGAAGGCCCGGCAGGCCCGGCGTCGCCGCGCACGAGGCCCACCAGTCGGCCCGCGCCGCGGCTCGCCCGAGCGGGTTACGCCCCACGCATTCGCTTGATCAACCTCTCGGCCCCGGTGAGGAGTTCGTCGGTGGTGGTCGTCGTCTGCTGGAGGTCGACCAGCACCTCGTCGGCGCCCGCCTCGGCCGTGCCGACGAGGTGGTCGGCGACCTGGTCGATCGTTCCCGGGATCAGGACGCGCACCGCGCGGCCAGGGACTCTGCCGGGTCGGGTGACACCGCCGGTGTCGCCACCATGGCGCCCCGGTCGCCGCACCCGACCGAGAGGACGCTGCCGGTCGGCACAACCTTGTAGAACCAGCCGGCGTTGTCCAGGTCCAGGCCGATCCAGGCGCTGCCGACGTCGTACCTGCCGATGTCCTTCACGTTGTCGGAGCGGATCACACCGACGTAGACCGGCGCGTTCCTCGCGTCGCGCAGTTCGACCGCGAACGAGACCTCCGCGTCGTAGCGGGCGCCGTCGGTCGGGTCGGTGACGGTCAGCGTCTTGACGTCGTACTTCTTGTACACCGTCATCGGGCCCACGATCGTGGGGCTGTCGGCGAAGTCCGAGGCCATCGGCATGACCCGGTCCCCGACGGTCAGGGTGCGCCGTTGGAGGTCGACCGTGCCCGTGAGGGGCGCGGGCTCGGCCGTGCCGTAGGACGGCGCCCCACTGGGCGTGGCGGGCGTCGCGGGCGTGGCGGGCGTGGCGGAAGGGGGTGACGAGACAGCGGGGGGCGTGGCTGCCGGAACCTGACGCTGGTTCCCGTCCGCCGGGGAGTTCGGGGAGTCAGGCGAATGAGGGGAGTTCGGGGAGTTCGGGGAGCCCAGGGTCAGTGTGAAGGCCGCCAGGGCGAGGGCCGCCGTCCCCACGGCCAGCCTGCCGACCAGGCGGCGGCGCGCCCGGCGCACGGCACGTCCGCGGACCTCGGCGCCGGTGAGAAGCGGCGGAGTCTCGTGCGCCGCGGCGAACTCGTCGAGTGCGGTGGAGAGTTCGGCCGACAGTTCGTCAACCCGCCCGACAGCGCGCCCATCGGCCCGTTCGCCGGCCCGTTCATCCGACACGGCCGTCCTCCTCCCGAACCGCCCCGCCCGCCGTATCCACGGCTTTCCCGGCGCCCACGGCGTCGCCGGCGTCCACGCCGTCCACGGCCAACTGCTTCGCCAGCGCCGCCCGCCCCCGGGACAGCCTGGCCTTGACCGTCCCCACAGGCGCGCCCGTCTCGGAGGCTACCTGCTCGACACTCAGGTCACACAGGTGGTGCAGGACGATCGCCATCCGCTGGGCCTTGGGCAGTTGGCGCAGCGCGGCGACGAGTGCCGTGCGCTCGGGGCCGGGTCCCGGCGTGAACTCGGGCGGCGGAGTACGGCGCACCAGTTCCAGCCAGCGCCTGGCCCGACGCCAGCGGCTGACCGCCAGTCGCATGGCCACCGTGCGGATCCACGCCTCGGGCGCCTCGTCCGCGAGGAAGTTCCTACGGCGGTCCCAGGCCCTTACGAACGCCTCCTGGACGACGTCCTGCGCCTCGCCGTGATCCCCGGTGAACGCGGAGAGCTGGCCGGTCAGACGGGGAAACGCGGCCGTGTAGAAAGCGTCGAACTCGTCCTCGGTCATGCCCCCACCGGAGTCTCGGAATTCCCGTGCAACCTGGCCGCCCCCGCCGTGCGTACAGGTCCCGTAGGTCGCGCACGTCGCGCTCATCGAAACACAACCCACGGGAAAGACGATGAACACGAGCCTCAGGATCCACCGCCCGCGCCCTCGCACCGACTTCGCCGCATACGCGCAGGCGGGCTGGCCCCGGCTGGTCACCACCGCGCACCTGCTCTCCGGCGACCCGCGCGAGGCGACGGAGCTGGTGCGCGACACGCTGGTGGGGGTGTACGCGCGATGGCGGCGAATACCACGCGACGACGTGGACTTCTATGTACGGCGGTCCCTGGTCAAGGACCATCTTCGCCGCGCGCGCCGCCAACGGGCTCTGCCCCACGGGGCGTTGGGCGCCCTGTCCGCGCGGCAGCGGGCGGTGCTCGTGATGCTGCACTGGGAGGGCCTGGGCGAACGGGAGATCGCCCAGGTGCTCGGCTGCTCGGCCGGTGCGGTCAGGAGCCATGCCCAGCGGGGACTCGCGGTCTGCGGCGGCGACGCCGAGCGGCTGCGCGTGCTGTTCGCGGAAGCGGCGGAGAGCGCCGAGCGTGCCGAGGGTGTTGAGGGCTCACACGGTGCCTACGGCGTCGTCGTCCCGCCCGCCACGCCGCTCACCGTGCCGCCCGCCGCGCCGCTCGGTGTCATCGAGCGGCGGGGGCGGGCCCTGCGCCGACGGCGGATCGGTGCGGTCGTGGCCGGCTGTGCGCTGCTGCTCGTGCCGTCGGCCGTGTTCGCCGTCGGACGGTTCGGGGGCGGCGGCAGCGCGGACGGCTCGGATGCGGGGACGGCCGGCGGGGCGCCGTCGAGCCCGGTGCGGATCGTCGCGCCCGGCGAGCGGGTGGAGGCCGTGCCGGGGGTGCAGGTCTGGCTGACCGCCGACGGCAAACACTGGTCGACGCCGCAACGGCCCAACCAGTTCCGCGGCCGGGACGAGGACGGCGCCGAGGACGGTGCCGAGGAGGCCCGCAAGGGCTCCGCCGGGAGCGGTAAGCCGGGCGTCTCGGTGCAGATGGAGCCCGTGACCAGGAGCGCGTTCTTCCTGTCGGGCCTCTACCACGGCCTGGCCGGCGACCCGGCTCGGGTCGAGATCGCCGTCGGCGACAGCAAGGTCACCGGCACGGTCCTCACGCTGGCGGGCGGCCCCGGCTGGGGCGTCTGGTACGCGCCCGCGCCGCTGCCGGTGGAGGAGTTGAAGGCGAGCCTCGCCGAAGACGTTCCGACGGTCACGGTGCGCGACGCGGCCGGGAAGGTCGTCGCGCGGTCCGGCGACGTCTCCGGCACCGACGTCGGCGTCGACGTCGGCGGGTGAAGCGCCCGTGAAGCGCCCGATGCCCAGGAATCGCCCCCGCTCGTGGCACCCGCCCGCCCCTCCTGAAAGGCCTCCCGTGCCCGAATCACCCGCCACCGCCGCCAACGAAGAGCGGCCCCACACGAACCGGCCGCATACGACTTCGGAGCCGGACTCGGACTCCGACTCGGACTCGAACCCGGGTCCGGATCCCAGTCCGGACCCGGGTCCGGATCCGAGTCCGGGTCCAGGTCCGGGCGGCCGGGCTCGGCGTACGAGGCGCCTGGCCGCCGGCTCGCACCGGCTCCGCCTCCGCGTACCGCTCCGGCTGCGCCTCCGCCGTACCAGAGGCCGCCTGTTGCGCAGGCTGATCATCGCGTTCCTGGTGCTGGTCGCGGCGCTGTGCACGGCGGCGGTCGTCGCGTACCGGCTGACGGTCATCCCCGACCCGCACCCGGAGACCGTCACACAGAGCACCGTCTTCATCGACGCCAAGGGCTCCTACCTGGGCAGACGCGGTCCCGTCGACCGTCAGGAGGTGCCGCTGTCGCAGGTCCCGCGGTATGTCCAGGACGCGGTGATCGCGGCCGAGAACCGTTCCTTCCGCACGGACAACGGGGTCTCGCCGCGCGCCGTCGCCCGCGCGGTGCTGGCCTCGATGACCGGCGGTGAGCGGCAGGGCGGCTCCACCATCACGCAGCAGTACGTGAAGAACGCGCTGCTGAGCCCCGAGCAGTCGCTGTCGCGCAAGGCGCGCGAGGCGCTCATCGCGATCAAACTCGACCGCACCCGTTCCAAGGACGAGATCCTGGCGGGGTATCTCAACACGGTGTACTTCGGCCGGGGTTCGGCCGGTATCCAGGCGGCCTCGCGCAACTACTTCGGCGTGGACACCCGGAACCTGACCGTCTCGCAGGGCGCCGCGCTGGCCTCGATCGTCAACATCCCCTCGTACTACGAGAAGGCGGGCTCCGACCCGAAGGTGACCGCGACGCTCAAGGAGCGCTGGGAGTGGGTGCTCGACGCGATGGCGGCGAGCGGCGGCATCACGGCGAAGCAGCGCGCCGAGGCCGCGTTTCCGGCGTTCCGTTTCTATCCGCCGGGCACGACCGAGGGGCAGCGGCAGTACATGATCGACGTGGCAGCGAAGGAGGCCGCGGACCGGCTCGGCATCACCGAGGACCAGTTGGCGCGCGGCGGCTACACCGTGCACACCACCTTCGACCTGGCGCTCCAGGACGCCACCACCGGGAAGGTGAAGGACCTCAAGGGCCGCAAGGGCACCACGCTGCACACCGCCGTCGTGGCGATCGAGCCCGGCGACGGGGCGGTGCGGCTGCTGTACGGCGGGGCGGACTACGCGCGGCAGCCGTTCAACGACGCGGTGGACGGCGCCGTCGAGGCGGGGACGGCGTGGGATCCCTTCGCCGAGGTCCGGCTCGGCGCCCCGCTGGCCGCGCTGCGGAAGTCGGCGGCGCCCACCCCGCTGAAACTGGCCTCGGCGTACGCGACCGTCGCGGCGCACGGTGTGTACGCGGCCCCGTACACGGTCGCGAAGATCACCCGGGGCGGGAGTACGGTCCACACCGCGCACCCCGACACACAGCGCGCGCTGAACGATATGGACGCATATGTCGTGGACGCGCAGATGAACAAGGGGCCCCTGGCCCGCGAGACCGGCGATGCCCGCGTGACCCCAACGGCCCCTGGATTCACCGCTGTTCAGGACACTCCGCAGACCCTCTTCACCGCCGGGGCGGGCGGCGGCATCACCCGTCGCACCGTGTGGTCCACCAGCCTGGACTCCCGGCTCGCCCTGACGGTCGTCCTCTTCGCCGACCGGCCCGGCGCGAAGAAGAACACGACCGTGCCCGCCCAACTGCCCAACAACCCGGCGCCGACCGAGTCCGCGGAGGACACCGCCGCGCAGATCTGGCAACTGGCCACCGCGGGAGCGGGAGAGTCCCGCACGCCGACGCCCGTGGCGGAGACGGAGACAGAGACGGAAAAGGAGGCGGAGGCGGAGGCGAGCAAGGCGGGCAAGGCGGGCACCGCCGGCTCAGGACGCTAGTCCGCCCCCGACGTCCCCCGCCGTCCCCCGCCGTCCCCCGCCGTCCGGAACGGAGCCGGTGTTCACCTATTGTTTGCCGAACGTGCTCCATTCCGGGCGGCGTTCGATGACGTTTGACTCTGTCGGCGCGGAGCGCACGTGTGCGATTCTCTTCCGCCCACCGGTGTACCGATCCGGTGTCCGCAGCCGGTACCGAGAACGGGAAACCATGCACGGCAAGCAGAGCAAATCAGTCCCCTCCCACCGCCGTACGGCGCCCACGCGGCGTCGCTTCATCGGGCTCGTCGCGGCCGGAGCGGCCGCCGTCGGCGGGGCGGCGGTCGGCCGGGCGGCCCTTGCCGCGGACCCCGTCCCGCCGCGGACGTTCCGCTCGCAGCGGGAGATCGACCGCCGTAAGCGGGCCGTCGCGAAGATCCTTACGGCCGCCGACCCGACGGCCGTCGCCGCCTGGATCACCGGCACGGGGTCCGCCCCCGGTGACCTCAAGACGGAGATGGACACCCAGGTCAACGGCCTGGCCGACGCGGCCGCGGCCGGTCTGGGCACCGCCCGTGACACGGTCCTCGTCTCCTGGGTGCGCACCGCGGCGACGCAGCGCACGATCTGGGACCGCAAGTACGAGTTCCTGCGCACCGGTTCGGGCGGCGCGGGCACCTTCGGCATCATCGTCGACGAGGTGCGCGCCAAGTACTCCGCCCAACTGGGCACGGACCCGCAGTGGGACCCGGACAAGGACGCCCACCGCACGGTGTGGGAGTCCCTGACCTCCGACGAACGCCAGATCGAGATACTCCGCACGTCGACGGCGCCCGGCGTCTCGCGCCACCACCTGGGCTCCGACGCGGACTTCTTCGACACGACGCCCCAGGACTGGGCGGACGGCGGCCCCGAGGCCGCCAACTACGCGTGGCTGCGCGCGAACGCGGCCGGTTACGGCTTCCTCCAGACGTACACGGCGGAGTCGGCCACGGGCACGCCCGCGATCAGCCAGGAGCGCTGGCACTGGTCGTACGCGCCGGTCTCGGAGGCGGTCCTGGACTACATCCGCGCGAACCAGGACGTCATCGGCGCCTCGCTGGACGCGCAGTGGAGCTACGACCCGACACGGTTCACGTACATCAGGGCGCACTGGCGCGACTACATGTTCAACGTGAACGAGACGGCGTACTTCGGCTGAGCCGACACCCCCTCTCTGCGACAAACCCCCAGGTCATCGGCCTGGGGGTTGTTTGTTGTACGGGACGTGAAGACCCGCCTCCACATGCCCTCACATGCCTCACAGGAGCCCCACACGCATCTGCAACACTGCGCTTGCTCAAACTTTCAAGTGTTCTGGCGCGACGCCGAACGCGGACTCCGGGAAAGGGCGAAAAAGAACCATGAGCAGCGCTGGACAACCGCAGCGGAGAGCCGTACTCACCGGGGGCCTGCTGACCACGGCAGCCCTGATCACCGGCTGCGCGTCGAAGTCGGACGGCACGTCGGGCGGTAGCAGGGCGGAGCAGACGTCGGCTGTGGGGGCGGCGGGGGCAGGGGCGGCGGCACACGCCACCACGAACCCGAACGCGAACGCCCGACCGGAGTCGCCCTGGTCGGCGTTCGCGCGGCTGATGGACGGCAACAAGCGGTGGGTGGACGGCACCCTCCAGCACCCCGACCGGGACCCCCGCCGACGCGACCTCGTCGCCCAGGAGCAGGACCCCTACGGCGTGATCCTGTCCTGCATCGACTCCCGGGTACCGCCCGAGCTCCTCTTCGACACCGGGCTCGGCGACCTGTTCGTCATGCGCACCGGTGGCGGGGTGGTGGGGCCGGTGGTCATCGGTTCCGTCGAGTACGGGCCCCTGACGTCGGGGACCCCGCTGATCGTCGTGCTCGGGCATCAGCGCTGCGGCGCCGTCAAGGCCGCGTACAAGGCGATGAAGGACGGCAAGACGCTGCCCGGCAATCTGCAGGCGATCTCCGACGCCCTGCGGCCGGCGTACGAGGAGACGGTCAAGCAGAAGGCAAAGGACCCGGTCGACGTCATGACCCGCATCCACGTCAAGCAGACCTCGGCCGACCTGCGGACCAACCGGGACCTCGCCCCGCTCGTGGAGAAGGGCGAGTTGGCCGTCGTCAGCGCCTACTACTCGCTCGACACCGGCCGGGTGGAAGTCCTCACCGGCGCGCCGACCCACTGACGCGGGCCGGTCACACGCCGGTCACACGTCGGTCGTGGCCGCGGTTTCCGCCGTCACGGCGACGTGGCCGTTCTGACCCTCGTTCGCGTTCTCGTTCTCGACGGCGTCTTCACGCTGCTTTTTCAGCGCGAGTTCCCTCGCCGTCCTTTCCGAATGCAGCCTCATCTCTGCCTCTGTCCTGAGATCGAACATCGTCGCCTCCTTAGATCTTCTTCGGGGTCTGCCGCGAGGTCGCGCATGCGAAAGAAACGGACGGCCAGGTTTACCTTCGGCCAGGCCACAAGCCTGCAACCGCGTCAGCGCGTTCACGGTGAACTTGACGACCGCGAACTCCTCTTTGCTTGAACATTACCCTACGGTCGAGGGACAAGTCACGATCAAATTACTGCCGCACACGGCTAATTGCCGGGCGGGCGGGTCGCATAGCGGTCGCGCATGGCCGGGCTTGCGGCCGGGCCCGCCGTGAAGACGTACGCGTCGCTGTCGTCGAGGCGGTGGCCGGTCCTCGCGTCGACGACCGCGGGCTCGACCTCTTCGCCGCTGTGCGCGTCGACGAGGATCATGCTGCGCTCCTCCGGCGCGAGGCGGGAGTTGCCCCAGGCGGCGAGGGTCACGACGACCGGGCGCAGCGAGCGGCCCAGGCCGGTCAGTACGTACTCGTGGCGGACGGGGTTCGCCTGGTACGGCCGGCGCTCCAACAGGCCGTCCGCCACAAGGGACTTGAGGCGGGTGGTGAGCATGCTGGAGGAGATGCCCAGGCTCTCCTGGAACTGGTCGAAGCGGGTGTAGCCGTCGAAGGCGTCGTGGAGGATCAGCAGCGTCCACCACTCACCGACGTGCTGCACGGTGGTGGACAGCGGGCACTCCCGGTCCTCCAGCCTGATGCGACTCGCCACCGCGACCATCTCCCCACTCCGCCCGGACCCCACCTGGACCCTTCAGTTACTGCTAAAGTCGAAGCCAGTTGCTTCCATTTTAGCAGTAACCCGGCAACGGAAGGGACCGTCATGCACCAGCCCCAGACCCAGCCCCAAGCCCGGAGCATCGCGCCGAACGAGCTGCCCGACGTGATCACCCGCTACCTGTCGGCGCACCGCGCCCACGACACCGCCGCCGCGGTCGCCTCGTTCGCCGGTGACGCCACGGTGGTCGACGACGGCACCACGTACGAGGGCGTCGCGGCGATCGAGGGGTGGCTGAGCCGGGTCGCGACCGAGTTCACGTACACCGTCGAACTCACCGCCGCCGAGCGGACCGACGCCACCCACTACGACGCCGTACACCACCTCGAAGGCGACTTCCCCGGCGGCGCCGTCGACCTGCGCTACCGGTTCACTCTGCACGGCGACCTGATCGAACGCCTCGTCATCGAGCCGTAGGGCCTGACGGACTCAGCGCTTGAGCGTGAAGGTGAAGTCGCCCGAGAGCTTGCCGCTCAGGCGGACTGCCGACACGAGGTTCCCCTCGGCGAGCAGCCTCTCGACCTCCGCTCGCGAAAAGCCGAGACCTTCGGCGATCAGTCGCACCGGCCGCACAGGTATCCGCGCCGCGAAGCGGACCGAGACCTCGATCGCCTCACCCTCCGGCCGATGCGGGCGATGCGACTGGTACGGCGCGCCGCTGTCGAGTCGCCAGGCGTTGTCCCAGTCGAGGGCGATGCGATTGCGGCGCTGTACGACCGGGTCCTGGAGCAGTTCGGCTGCCAGGCCGGGGTCGTTGTCGTGCAGCAGGTTCAGGAGTTCGGGTGGTACGGAACGCACGTTCATCCGTTCCAGGACGGTGAGCTTGGTGGTGTCCCCGCACTCGGTGCACAGGGCGAGGAGCCAGGCGTCGAGGAGCTTGTGGTTCGCGTTGACGCGGAACTTGCCGTTCGCCCGGAAGCGCCCGGAGGCGCACCTGTGGCAACGGCGGAGAACTATCGGCAGGCAGGTGGGCACGACCACCCAGCTTTCGGACACAGAAATACACCGGTTCCAGTGAGAGGACCGCAGCGAAAAGGAGCACGGCGCACAGGTGCGACGCGCGACGGATCAGCGCTCGGGGGGTCTCACTTGGTGTACAACGGCACGTCCTTGACAGGGCGACTGCGGGCGGGAGGACGCTAACGGCACGCGGGAGCGCGGCTCCACTGATTTTCGGGCGGGCGGCGATGGAAGAGGCGCCCCCGGCACCTGCCCGGTGCCTGCCCGGGGGGTGGTCCGCACAGAAAGGTGACACTTCGGTGCGCGAGTGTCACCTTTCCGCAGCTCACCTACCGGGGACCCGGCGTGCCCGCGCACCGCTCTCGCGATCGAGCCCTGAGCCCTGAGCCCTGAGGCCTGAGGCCTGAGCCCTGAGGCCTGAGGCCTGAGCCCTGAGCCCTGAGCCCTGAGCCCCCAGAGCGTCTCTAGAGGTAGTCCTCCAGGCGGGCGACCGTGAAGCCCTGTTCCTGTATGTGTCGGAGCATGTTCGCCGTCATCTCGGTCATCGTCGTGCCCTTGAGCTCGGACGGGCCGCGGAAGTGGGCCAGGATGATGTCGCCCGGGTGGAGTTTCCTGTCGCCGCGCTGGTACTGCATGTTCTTGATCTGCATGGACTCGCGCCAGAGGACGATCTTCTCGATGCCGCAGGACGCGGCGGCGGCCCGGGTGTCCTCGTTCCAGTTGCCGTAGGGCGGACGGAACAGGCGGGGCGTGGTGCCGTAGCGGTCCTTCAGCTTCTGCTGCTGGCCGCAGATCTCCTGCTTCTGGGCGGACGCGCTCAGGGTGCGCAGGTTCGGGTGGGTCAGCGTGTGGTTCTGGATGCTGTCGCCGAGGCCCTGGAGCGGCTTGAAGTAGTCGTAGTCGGCACGGATGGCGGAGTCCGTCAGGAACATCGTGAAGGGGATCTTCAGCTCCCGCATCATCGTCACGAACTTCGGGTCCTTCTCGGCCCCGTCGTCGAACGTGAGGAAGACGATCTTCTGATCGGTGGGTATGTCGCTGATCACCGGAACCCCGCCGCCGCCGGCCGCCGCCTGCTCCACGGGCTTGGTCTTCGGCGGGGCGGGCGGTGCCGCCAGCGGCTTGATGTCCCACTTGCGGTAGGCCGCCGCCTCGGCAGCCGCCTGCGCACCCGCCCGTGCGCCCGCCTTGGCAGGGGGAGCGTCGGTGGACGATGCGGAGGCGGCGGCGGAGCCGGACGAGTCCGGGGAGCCCTTGGGGCGTTCGGCCGTGCAGGCCGTCGCGAAACATGCCGTGAGAAGGAGACAGGCCAACGCCGCCCTCTTGATCCGCCTGTCCACCGCGCCCCACCCCATGTTCACCGCGTTCGTCCGTACGTCTCGGTCCGTACGCCTTGCTTGATGGCGAACGTATGTCCGAGGTTCCGTGCCGGATGACACCGGGGGCTTGGTTACGCTTGGCGGTAGGTGCTCATTACGGGATAAAGTCGGGCACAATTTCTAAGGAACCGAAACATGGGTCTCATGGGCAGGTCCCTCGGCCGTGCCGCTGTGGCGCTCTCGGCCGCCGCCGGCCTGGCACTGACCGGCGCCTGCGGCGGAGGCGGGGCAGGCGGCGGCAACGGCAACGGCGGCAATGACGGCGACAGTCTCACCGTCGGGCTGCTGCTCCCCGGCGGCGGGGTCTCCCGGTTCGGCCAGTTCGACCGGCCCCTCATCGAGAAGCATCTGAAGCAGGTGTGCCCGCACTGTCCTGCGGTGACCTTCGCCGCCACGCCCGACCCGGCGGTCCAGCGGCAGCAGCTCGAATCCATGATCACCAGGGGCGTGGACGTCCTGATCATCGCCGCCGTCGACCCCCAGCTGCTGCGCCCGTCGGTCCAGGCCGCGCACCGGGCCGGCATTCCGGTGGTCGCCTACGACCGGCTCGCGCAGGGTCCGATCTCCGGGTACGTCACCTTCGACGGCGCGAAGGTCGGCAAGCTCCAGGGGGAGGCGCTGCTGAAGGCCATGGGTCCGAAGGCGAACGGCGGCCAGATCGTCATGATGAACGGCGCCACGACCGACCCCAACGCCGACTGGTTCAAGCAGGGGGCGCTCTCCGTCCTCAAGGGCAAGGTGAAGATCGGCAAGTCGTACGACACCGTCGGCTGGCGGCCGGAGAACGCGTTCGTCGACATGCGGAGCGCCATCGCCGCCCTGGGCGCGGGCAACATCGACGGCGTCCTGGCCGCCAACGACAGCCTCGCCGGCGCCGTCGTCTCCGCCCTCAACGCCACCGAGGTCAGGCCGCTGCCCCCGATCACCGGGCAGGACGCCGACCTCGCGGCCGTACGGCGGATCGTCCGGGGCGACCAGTACATGACCGTCTACAAGCCGTTCAAGCCCGCCGCCGACGCCGCCGTCGAGATGGCCGTCGCCCTGGGGCGCGGCAAGTCGGTCGACTCCATCGCCACCGGCACCGTCGACAACGCCACCACCAAGAAGATTCCGGCCGTCCTGCTCCCGTCGGTCCCGGTGACCGTCGGCACCATCAAGGACACTCTGGTGAAGGACGGTCTGTACACCATCGAGCAGATTTGCCCCCCGCAGCTCCGGTCCGCCTGTGCCAAGGCCGGACTCACCCGATGAGACCTGCCCCATGACAGTCGCTCGATGAGGAGGTGGGCCCGTGCCGGTTCAGCCGCTGCTGGCGTTGCGCGGTGTGTCCAAGCGGTTCGCCGCCGTCCAGGCGCTGGTGGACGTCGAGCTGGAGATCGGGGAGGGGGAGGTGGTCGCGCTGGTGGGCGACAACGCCGCCGGCAAGTCCACGCTGGTCAAGGTGATCTCGGGGGTCGGTCCCGCCGACAAGGGCGTCATCGAGTGGCAGGGCGGCGCCGTGCAGATCAAGCGGCCCCAGGACGCCCAGCTCCTGGGCATCGCGACCGTCTACCAGGACCTCGCGATGTGCGGGAACCTCGACGTCGTCGGCAATCTCTTCCTCGGCCGGGAGATCCACCGGCTCGGCATCCTCGACGAGGTGGAGATGGAGCGCCGCACCCGCGAGCTGCTGCACACCCTGTCCGTGCGCATACCGGACGTGCGGGTGCCGCTCGCCACGCTGTCCGGCGGCCAGCGGCAGGTCGTCGCGATCACCCGGCTGTTCCTCGGCGGGCCCCGGCTGCTCCTGCTCGACGAGCCCACCGCCTCGCTGGGCGTCGAGCAGACCGGTCAGCTCCTCGACCTCATCGAGGAACTGCGCGACCAGGGTCTCGGGGTGCTGCTCATCAGCCACAACATGGGTGACATCAAGGCCGTCGCCGACCGGGTCGCCGTCCTGCGCCTCGGCCGTAACAACGGTCTGTTCGACGTGAACACGACCTCCCAGGAACAGATCATCGCCTCCATCACCGGAGCGGCCGACAACGCCGCCTCCCACCGCCCGACCCGCCCGGAGGAAGCATGGCCATGAGGGGGTACGGCGGGCGTCTCGGGGCGTATGCCGGGGTGGTCCGCCGCAGGCTGCCCGAAGGGGCGCTCGGCCCGGTCCCGGCGCTGCTCACGCTCGCCGTGATCTGGATCGTCTTCCAGGGCCTCGACGACAAGTTCCTCTCGCCGCGCAACCTGTCCGTCCTCAGCGTGGACATCGTCGGGACGGGCATGATCGCCGTCGGCATCGTCTTCGTCCTGCTGATCGGCGAGATCGACCTGTCGGTGGGCTCGCTCGCGGGCCTGGCGGGCGCCGTGTTCGCGGCGCTGAACGTGAACCTCGGGATGCCGGAATGGCTCGCCGTGATCATCGCGGTGCTCTGCGGCGCGGCCGCCGGGGCCGTCCACGGGTTCTCCTTCGCCAGGATCGGCGTGCCCGCGTTCGTCGTCACCCTCGCGGGGCTGCTGGCCTGGAACGGGCTGATGCTCGTCCTGCTGGGGACGGAGACCTCCATCAACCTCAGCGAGGACGGCCTGGTCGCCATGCTGACCAGCCGCTACTTCGGCGCGCCCGTCGTCACCTACGGGCTGGCGGCGCTCGCCACGGCCGCCTACCTCGCCGTCTCGTACCGCAACCGCGGGCGCCGCGGCGCCGCCGGGATGCCGCAGCGGCCGGTGGGCGAGATCTGGGCGCGGACGGCCCTGCTGGCGGTGGCGGCGTTCGCCACCGTCTACGTGCTGGGCCGGTTCGAGGGCCTGCCGCTGGCGCTGCTGCTGTTCCTGGGCGTCATCGTCGTCTCGGACCTCCTGCTGCGCCGCACGCCCTACGGCCGGCAGGTCCTCGCCCTGGGCGGCGGGGAGGAGGCGGCCCGGCGGGCGGGCGTCGACGTGACGCGCGTACGGATCTCCGTGTTCATGGTGTCGGGGACGCTGGCGGCGGTCGGCGGCCTGTTCGTCGCGTCGCGGCTCACCTCGGCGAGCCAGGTCCCCGGCTCCGGAATGCTGCTGATCAACGCCATCGCCGCCGCCGTCATCGGCGGCACCAGCCTCTTCGGCGGCCACGGCTCGACCTGGTCCGCGCTGCTGGGAGTGCTCATCATCCAGTCGATCGCCTCGGGCATGGCCCTGCTCGGAGTCGACCCCCCGGTCCAGATCATGATCACCGGCGGCGTGCTGTACACGGCGGTGGTCTTCGACTCCCTGGCCCGGCGGGCGGCGGAGGCGCGGGGACGGGAGTGAGGGTGTGCCGGGGGGTGGGTGTCCTGGACTGAGGGTGACGGCTCCCCGGCGGGCCTCAGGCGATGTCGTGGACGTTGTGCTCGGTCAGGTCGGACGCGTGCCGGGCGACAGCGCGGGGGATTCCCACGGTCGCCCGTGGGGGTTCCCTGGTCACCAAGCACGGCCTCGCCGCCGTGCTCCAGTCCGACCACGCCGGCTTCGAGACCCTGCACGCCTACTTCCTCGACCGCCTGCTGCCCGTGTGCACCCGGCTCCTCGACGCCGCGGCCGCCGCCGGCGAGATCCGCCCCGACGTCGAGGCCTACCAGCTCATGCGCGGCGTCGGAAACCTCTGCATCGGCGCGGAGAGCGACCCCCGCTACGACGCGCGCCGCCTGGTCGAACTCCTCGTCGCCGGCCTGCGCCGATCGAACTGACCGTCGCCGGACGGGTGTTGTCTCACTGTGCGTGGATCATGCCGGCGGGCGGGCGGACGGTCGCGGCGGCGATGACCGCCACCCCGGACCGGGTACGGATCCAGGACGGTCGCGGCGGCGGGCAACGGGCTGACGGTGAGCGGGAGTTCGGGCGGTGCGAGGCCCCGGTCGGCCGGCAGCCGACGGAACTCGCCCGCCGGCGGACAGCCCGCCCGGGAACGGCTGTCAGGCGTGGCCGTCGGCCGCGGCTGCCATCAGGGGTTTCGCGGCCTGTTCGGCGGTGTCGGGCGGGACGACCAGCAGGTCCCAGCGGCCCCGGCCGGGCGCGAGCAGGACGACGGTGTCCGGGGCGGTCGCCGTCACGGTCCGGGACAGCCGTACGACCTGGTTGCAGACGAGGATCCGGCCGGGCGCGGCGGACCACTTCGACCCGTTGACGGTGACTCTGGTGATGTGACCCCAGGCGGGCGGCAACCCGCCCAGCAGGCCGGGGAGTTCGGCGAGCAGATCGTAGGAGCGGGGCCACCACGCGCCGTCGATGGGGCGGGGCATCGAGCGGTGGGGAGCCAGGGTCAGGCGCAGGAGCGGGAGGGAGGGCGGCGGCGCGGGCTGGAGTGCGGTGGTCATGTCTGCTCCGTAAGGGGCCGTGAGCGGGCCGTAGGGGAGACGGAAGTGAGCAAGTCGCAGGCCTGGGCGGGCAGTTTTCCAGTCGCACGGAGCGAGGACGAGACCGGTCAGGACGCCGGTGTACGAAGGATCCCCGCGCCCTCACCGTACTCCCCCGCCCTCCCCGGCCACTCCTCGTGACCGGGGAGGGCGGACTCGAGCCGTCCGGGGCCGGGGGACGTGCCGCAGAAAGGTGACACTCCGGTGGGGAAGTGTCACCTTTCCACGGGGGAGCCCCTGGGTCTCACGGTGTGCCGGAGGGGTCGACGTCCTGTTCCGCCCAGATCGTCTTGCCGGTGGCGGTCGGGCGGGTGCCCCAGCGCTGGGTGAGCTGAGCGACCAGGAGCAGGCCTCGGCCGCCCTCGTCGTAGGTGCGGGCGCGGCGCATGTGCGGCGCGGTGCTGCTGGCGTCCGAGACCTCGCAGATGAGGCTTCTGTCGTGGATGAGACGGAGCTGGATGGGCGCCTCGGCGTACCGGATGGCGTTGGTGACCAGCTCGCTGACGACCAGCTCGGTGACGAAGGCCGCGTCGGTCAGACCCCAGAGGTCCAGTTGCCCGACGGCGTTCTTGCGGACCTCGGCGACGGCGGCGGGATCGGGCGCGACGTCCCAGACGGCGACCCGGGCGGAGTCCAGCGCCCGGGTGCGGGCGACGAGCAGGGCGACGTCGTCGATGGGCCGGTGCGGGAGCACGGCGCCGAGGACCGTGTCGCACACCGTGTCCAGGGAGGCCGCGGGGCGGGTGAGCGCCCGGCACAGCAGGGACAGACCGTCGTCGGCGTCACGATCACCGGATGTGGACGCGATCAGGCCGTCGGTGTACAGGACGAGCAGACTGCCCTCCGGCAGTTCGATCTCGGCCGACTCGAAGGGCAGCCCGCCGAGCCCGAGCGGCGGCCCGGTCGGCAGATCGAGCAGCTCTACGGTGCCGTCCGCGCCGGTGTCGCCGTCGGGGCTCACCACTACGGGGAGCGGGTGACCGGCCCGGGCGAGGGTGCAGCGGCGCGAGACGGGGTCGTACACGGCGTACAGACAGGTCGCTCCGACGTCCTCGCCGGCCAGCCGGACGACCAGGTCGTCGAGGTGGGTGAGCAGCTCGTCGGGCGGCAGATCGATGTCGGCGAGGGTGCGGACGGCGGTCCGCAGCCGCCCCATGGTCGCGGAGGCGTGGATGCCGTGGCCCACGACGTCCCCCACGACCAGCGCCACCCGCGCGCCGGACAGCGGGATCACGTCGAACCAGTCCCCGCCCACCCCGGCCCGGGCGCCGGCCGGGAGGTAGCGGGACGCGACCTCCACCGCGTCCTGCTCCGGCAGCCCCTGCGGCAGCAGACTGCGCTGCAGGGCGACCGCCGTGCCACGCTCGCGGGTGTAGCGCCGGGCGTTGTCGATGCAGACGGCCGCCCTGGCGGTCAGTTCCTCGGCCAGGACGAGATCGTCCTGCTGGAACGGCTCGGGGTGCCGGTGCCGGACGAAGACGGCGACGCCCAGGACGCTCCCGCGCGCGGTCAGGGGCACGGTCATCACCGAGTGGATGCCGAACTCGCGGATCCGGTCGGCCCGCAGCGGGTGCCGGGCGGCCCAGTCGACGATCGCGGGATCGGTCGTCCGGTGCAGCAGGGACCGCCCCGACCGCACACTCTCGGCCGGCGGCGCGCCCGCCGGATACTCCTCCGTCCCGCCCGGGACGACGGCCGCCTCGGGGATCCCGGGGAGTACGGACTGATGGGCGATGCGGCGCAGCACGAGGGAGCCGCCGCCCGCCCCGGTGTCCGGGTACGCCTCGTCTCCGCCGTCTCCGCTGTGTGCACCGTCTCCGCCGTCTCCGGCGTCGAGGGAGGCCAGCAGGTCGACGCTGACGAAGTCGGCGAGGTCGGGGACCGACACGTCCGCCAGTTCCTGTGCCGTCCGGGTCACGTCGAGGGTTCTGCCGATGCGCCGGCCGGCCTCGGCGATCAACTGGAGGCGCTTGCGGGCCCAGAACTGCTCGGTGATGTCCTGCGCGGACAGACAGACACCGCGGGTCCCGCCGGCGGAGTCCCGCAGCGGCGACAGGACGACCGACCAGGCGTGCTCGCGGGTGTCACCGGCGGTGCGCAGATAGTTCTCGCGGTAGTGCGTCCGGCCGCTCGCCAGCACCTGGAGCATGTCCTGCTCGGCGACCTCGCCCGCCTCGTCGTCCACGATCTCGGGCACGCGCAGCCCGCGCATGTCACGCTCGGTGAGCGCCATGGAGTGTTCCATGCCGGCGTTGGCCCGCCGCAGCCGCAGCCCGGTGTCGTACAGGGCCATCGCGCTGAACGGGGACTGGGTGAAGCTCCAGCCGACCAGGCCGTCGTCGGCGGGCACGGGTTCCCGCCCGGTCAGGGCGGAGAGCACCAGCCACTCCCCGCCGGGCTCACCCGACCCGCCGGGCCCGCCCGGCCCGCCGGACTCCGGTGCCGCGTGGTGGTGGGCCAGCACACGCGCCTCGACGCGGTGACCGTCCCGGTGCCGGAGGGCGAGTTCCCCGTGCCACCTCGGCAGCCCGGCGAACGGCGGGACCTCCGCCGCCGTGGGCTCCTCGGCGAGCAGAGCGGCGGCCGGCCGGCCCAGGATCTGCGCCGCCGCATGCCCCAGCAGCGCTTCCGCACCGGCGTTCCACCCGGTCACGGTGCCGTGCTCGTCGACGGTGACGCGCGCGGTGAGCGCCTCGTCGACGACGTCCCGGACGGAACCCGTCTCCTCCATGACCGCTCATCTCGCTCTCGTAGAGCTCTCCACCGCATCGAACGTGCCGATATACACCTGATATACCCATCTACCCGTTTTGAACATTATTCCGTCGCAGGGCTCGGGCGCACCAGCCGATGACGGCGGCGTTGACCAGCGCCCCGACCACGACGCCGACGACGAACATCGCGGGACTGTCCGGCAGTACGCCGACGACGAAACTGGCCGGGAGAGTGGCGAGCAGCGGGATGACGCCCGCCATGGACTCGCCCGAGTCGTCGACGACGCTCACGACGATCGACCACCCGAGCAGGGCGGTGCAGAGCGCGAGGTAGACGAGGGCGACGACATCGGTGAGGGCATGGCGCAGCCGGGTCAGCGGACGGGTCACGGGGGTGGGCTCCTCGGTCGCGGTGGTGAGAGTCGCTGTGGTCAGAGTCGCTGTGGTGAGAGTCGCGGGTGGTCGGTGTCGCGGGTGGTCGGAGTCGCGGTGGTCAGAGGTGGGTGCCGGGCGGGTTCGGGCGGGTGAGGCCGAGGTCGTAGGCGAGGATCGTCGCCTGGACCCGGTCGCGCAGCCCGAGCTTCCGCAGCAGGGCGTTGACGTGGGACTTCACGGTGCCGACGGTGATACCGAGGTGCTGGGCGATCTCCGCGTTGTTGAGTCCGGACGCGAGCAGGGCGAGGACGTTGCGCTGGCTGCCGGTGAGACCGTCCAGCTCGCGCGGACCGCCCACGGACGAGGTCGCGGGCCCCGGCCCGGACGCGTACCGGCCGATCAGCCGACGGGTCGCGGACGGCGCGAGGACGCTCTCGCCGGCGGCCACCACCCGGATGCCGTCCAGCAGTTCGGCGGGCCGGACGTCCTTGAGCAGGAACCCGGACGCGCCGGCCCGCAGCGCGTCGAAGACGTACGCGTCGAGGTCGAAGGTGGTCAGGACGAGCACCCGGGGCGCGTCCGGGCGGCCGGTGATGATGCGGGTGGCGGCGATGCCGTCCAGTTCGGGCATCCGTACGTCCATGAGGACGACGTCGGGGGCCAGTTCCGCGGCGAGACGCACCGCGGCGGCGCCGTCGGCGGCCTCGCCGACGACCGTCATGTCCTCCTCGGCGTCGATCACGGCGGCGAACCCCGCCCGGACGATCCCCTGGTCGTCGACGACCAGCACGCTGACGCTCATCGCTCCCTCTCCTCGCCCGCGAGGGGCAGCCGTAGGTGGACCGTGCCCGGCCGGCCCGTGGTCAGGGTGCCGCCGAGCGTCGCGGCCCGCGCCGCCAGCCGCTCCCGTACGGCCGGTTCGTCGGCGCGCGGCACGCCGGTCGCCGTGAGCGTCAACGTACCGTCGTGCGCGTCGAGTTCGAGCAGTGCGGGCTCGTCGCCGCCGGCCGCGAGCACCGTCTCGGCGGCGTGGTAGGCGGCCAGGTCCACGGCGGTGGGCAGTCGGTCGGGGACGCGGTCGGTGAGCCGTATCTCCACGTCGCGGCCGGTGGCCCGGCACTGCTGGGCCAGCAGGTCGAGGGCCTGGACGGTGGGCTGCGGCCGCAGTTCGGGCGGCCCCGACTCCCCCTCCCTGACGGTGTCGAGCAGCGCGCGCATCGCGGCCAGGGCCTCACGGGCGCGTTCGGCGACCGCGTCGAGCCGCCCCGCCTCCGCCTCCTCGACCATGTCGCCGGTACGCGCCAGCACGGTGCTCTCCAGCCCGGCGGCGATACGCCGACGCTCGGCCCACGCCTCCCGAACGGCCTCCTCGGTCCAGGCGACGAGACGTTCGTCCCGCGCCCCCCGAACCGCCAGCACGCGCCGCCCCCACCTGCCCCCACCCCACCAGGCCACCCCGGCCACAAGCCCCGCCCCGACCATCGAACCCACCCCGACTCCCCACCCGGGAACCCCCGTTCCCCGCCCCAGAACGGCAGCACTCACGGCCCCCGCGTGCACGACCACGGCGGCGCCCGCGAGGGCGGCACCCGGGCGGGTCGGCAGGGGCAGGCGCAACGGCTTCCCGGCAAGCGGACGGCTGCGGGCAGCGTTGCGGGGCGCATCGGCCGTCGCGCGGGACGTCACCGTCACCAAGGCCACGCACGTGGCGAGGATGCTCAGGGCCGGCGGCAGGAGGACCGGGCCGGTGTAGTCGGCCGTGGTCATCGCCGGGGGCCAGAGCAGGGCCAGGGCGAGCAGGGCGAACTGGGCGGTGCTGGGCGCTCGGCGCAGCCAGAGCAGGGCGACCGCCTGGGCCGCCGCCAGGAGGGCGAAAAGTACGCCGGCGGAGACCTGCGCGGCGCCGCTCTGCTGGATCTCCGGGCGGATGACGAGCGCCGGGAGCAGGGGTTGCAGGACGAGACCGACGGCGGCCGTCACCTGCGCGAGGCGGTAGCCGCGCGGGACGGAGCGCTCCGCCGGGGTGGCGCTCCGGCCGGGCAGGACGGCCCGTACCTCCCAGCCGCCGTCCGCCGTCGGACCGCTGGTCAGCGTGCCGCCCGCCTCCCGCGCCCGGGACCGCAGGAAGCCCTGGCCGCGCCCTCCGCCGAGGCCCGCGCCGTGCGCCGCCGCACCGGCCGGGGGTGCCGCGCTGGTGACGACGACCTCCGTACGGGCGTCGCCGTACCGGCACTCCACCCTCGTCTGCGCGCCGGGCGCGTGCCGGGCCACGTTGGTCAGCGCCTCGCGGACGATGCCGTACACCGCGTCCGCGACGGCCCCGTCCGACAGCGGGCTGCCCTCGACCTCGATCTCGACCTCGCCCTCGATCTCGTCGTCCACCTGCTGGTTCAGTCGGCGGAAGCCCGCGATCAGGCCCCTCAACCGGTCGTCCGGCGACGGCAGTTGCTCGCGCGAGGGCGCCGGTGCCCGTACCGCGCCGAGCGCCCGGGTGACCTCGCGGCCGGTATCGACCGCGAACTCCAGCGCCTCGGCGGCGAGTTCGGGACGACGGTCGCGCAGTCCGAGCGCCGCCCCCGCCGTGACCACCACGGCCGTCAGATGATGGGCGCTGACGTCGTGCAACTCCCGTTCCATACGCCGCCGTTCGGCTGCCGGGAGCCGATGGCGTTCGGTCTCGGCCCGGTTCAGCAGCCGTTCGGAGGCCCGGCGCGCACGACGGGCGCGCCGTACCCGGATGCCCGCGCCGGACGCGGCGACGTACAACAGGGCCGTCAGGACGAGGTCGAGGCCGTCGCGGTCGCCCAGCCCGTGCAGGCCGATGCCCTGGAGGGACTGCCAGGCGGCCAGCGCCGTCACGCACAGCACGGCCGTGAAGGTGTCGCGTTCGGTCGCCACGGTGAACAGGGCCAGCGCGACCCCCGCGGTCCCGAGCACCGCCACCGCCCCGGCGGGCAGCGGCCCCGCCCCCAGCGCGCAGGCGGCGACGACCACGACGAGGGCGGCCACCGGACGGGTCCGGCGCAGCACGAGCGCGGCCGTCACCGGCCCGGCGACCAGGGCCGCCACGAGCAGCGCGGACGCGGGCGGGACGGCACCGCGCACCAGTTCCGCGCCGGGCCACAGCAGGGCCTGGGCGCAGAGCAGCAGGACCGGGAGCAGCCGGTCGTCATCGGTTCGGTTCATGGCGGATCCAGGCTATGACCGCAGGTGAGCGGCCCGACTCCGGCTGAAGGCGGATTCGGGTCTCTTACCTGGGTTGCAGACGCTCCACCTGCGGTTAGACCCGGCAATCGTCCCGCAGCGCGAGGACGGCGCAGGTCCCTCGCCCCTAGCGTTCAACGTGTTCAAAGCGTCCAGCTCATCGCACTCATCTCGCACTCGTCACACTCACCGAACTCGTCCAGGGGGATCTCCCATGTCCATGCCCATGTCCAAGCGCGCTCTCGTGTCCTCGCTCATCGGTGTCGCCGTCGTCGGCGCGGTGGCCGCCGGCGGCATCGCCGTGGCCTCGGCTTCGTCCTCGACATCGACCTCGTCCCCGGCCGCCACGAAGGTGACCGTGGCGAACAGTTCCGCCCGCTACGTCGCCCCGTCCGGCACCGCCGCCGGCTCGATCACCTTCACCGCCGACGTGAGTGACGACTCCGGTGTCCGTGGCCTCAAGGTCCTTGCCTGGCCCGCGAGTTCGAAGCTGGACCCGACCGAGGCGGAGCTCCGGGACGTGGACGACGCGCAGTGCCGCAGCACCTCGGCGGCCTCGGCGACCTCGGCCGCCTCGTCCACCGCGACGACGTCCCGCTGCACCTACACCCTGAACGTCACGAAGGAGGAGGCCGCCGAACTGGCCCCGGGCACCTGGCACGTCTCGGTGCTGGCGACGGCCAAGGACGGCGACACGAAGTTCGTGCCCCGCGCCGCCGCCTTCGACGTAACACGCTGAGATTTTCTTCTCTCCGCGCGATGAATATTCCCGGAACGGGAAGTCACGCAGAATTATTTTTCCCGCCCGCCCGATCACGGCATGCTACTGTCGACCTCAGTTGCAGTTGTGGTTGCCTAGAGGTTTTCCGACGGGTTGATCACCATCCCGAAGGAGATACATCATGGCCACCGGTACCGTGAAGTGGTTCAACGCGGAAAAGGGCTTCGGCTTCATCGAGCAGGACGGCGGCGGCCCCGACGTCTTCGCCCACTACTCGAACATCGCCGCCCAGGGCTTCCGCGAGCTCCAGGAAGGCCAGAAGGTGTCGTTCGACATCGCGCAGGGCCAGAAGGGCCCGACGGCCGAGAACATCGTCCCCGCCTGATCACCGGCGCTGACGCATACTTTCGCAGCTGGGGCCCGCACCTTGGGGTGCGGGCCCCGGCTCGCTTCGTTTTCAGGCGATTTCACGCCCGTCTCGACCCCGGCCTTCACCTCGGCCCGCACACCGGTTTTCACCCCGTTTCCGGCTCGTTCTCGCGATTCTCTGCGCCGTTCTTCCAGCTGCGGAATTCCTTGTCACGCGCCCGCAACAAGGAAGGTTCTGCATGAATCATGCACGAAAAACCCGCACATACGACCGCTTCGCAGGATCGTCAGGATCGAGCGGCAGCAGCCGTTTCGGCTCTCAGCGCCGCTCCGCAGGTCACGGACGCCGGCCCGCCGCACTCCAGGGTGAATTCGCGCCGCCGAAGACCATCACCCCCGCACTGCCCGCCGTCGAGGCGTTCGCCGAACTCGCCCTGCCCGCCCCGCTGCTGGCCGCGCTCGGCCACGAGGGCGTGACCGTCCCGTTCCCCATCCAGGCGGCGACCCTGCCGAACTCCCTGGCCGGCCGTGACGTACTCGGCCGCGGCCGCACCGGCTCGGGCAAGACCCTCGCCTTCGGCCTCGCCGTGCTGGCCCGGCTGGAAGGCCGGCGTGCCGAACCCCGCCAGCCGCTCGCCCTCATCCTCGTCCCGACCCGCGAGCTCGCCCAGCAGGTCACCGACGCGCTCACCCCGTACGCCCGCTCGCTGCGGCTGCGCCTCGCGACCGTCGTCGGCGGTATGTCGCTCGGCCGGCAGGCCGGTGCGCTGCGCGCCGGGGCCGAGGTCGTCGTCGCGACACCGGGCCGGCTGAAGGACCTCATCGACCGCGGCGACTGCCGCCTGGGCGACGTCGCCATCACGGTCCTCGACGAGGCCGACCAGATGGCCGACATGGGTTTCATGCCCCAGGTCACCGAACTCCTCGACCAGGTACGCCCCGACGGCCAGCGGATGCTGTTCTCCGCCACCCTCGACCGCAACGTCGACCTGCTCGTCCGCCGCTACCTCAGCGACCCGGTGGTGCACTCCGTCGACCCGTCCGCGGGCGCGGTCACCACGATGGAGCACCACGTGCTCCACGTGCACGACGCCGACAAGCACCGCACGACCACCGAGATCGCGGCGCGCGACGGCCGGGTGCTCATGTTCCTCGACACCAAGCACGCGGTGGACCGGCTGACCGAGCACCTGCTCAGCAGCGGTGTCCGCGCGGCGGCCCTGCACGGCGGCAAGTCCCAGCCGCAACGCACCCGCACCCTCGCCCAGTTCAAGAGCGGCCATGTGACGGTGCTGGTGGCGACCAACGTCGCCGCGCGCGGCATCCACGTCGACAACCTCGACCTCGTCGTCAACGTCGACCCGCCCAGCGACCACAAGGACTACCTGCACCGCGGCGGCCGTACCGCCCGCGCCGGCGAGTCCGGCAGCGTGGTCACCCTGGTGACCCCCGCCCAACGACGCGGCATGAGCCGCCTGATGGCCACCGCCGGCATCTCCCCGCAGGTCACCCCGGTCCGTTCGGGCGAGGCGGAACTGAGCCGCATCACCGGCGCCCAGGCCCCGTCCGGCGTCCCGGTCGTCATCACCGCACCGGCCGCCGAGAAGCGTCCGCGGCGCGCGGGAAGTCCGTCCGCGTCCCGAGGCGGCCGCGGCCGTGGCGGACAGGGCGGCCGGTCCTCGGCGGAGGCGGGCTGGCGACGGACAACGTCGCGGCAGCGCCCGGCGGTGGACCCGGCGGCCTGAGGCCCAAGGCCGACGGCCCGAGCCCCTGCTGACAGGCAAAGGCGCGCCAACTCCCCCCTCTCACCTCTCGGCAGGAGCTATTTCTTGACACCGGTTCGGATGCTGCAACCGCGGGTCCTCGACGACATGACCATCGAGGTGGCGCTCTCTCTCATGGACGGCGCCCGAGTCGAGTACCTGCTCCTGTGCGACGGCGACGACCAGACCACGGGCGCAGTCACCCGGACCCGGCTCACCGCCTTCCGGGACAGCTCCGCATACACGGACCGAGCCCGCCTCCGAGACGTCCTCCCCCTTCTCCACCCAGCTCACTGACCCGACTCGCTCTCTCCCCACCCCAGTCCCCCGTTACCCTCTCCTCCCTGGGAGGCATCATGCGCTGTGTCATCGCCCGTTACCCGTTCGACTTGACCAGGAACGGGGTGCTGGACTCGATGAAGGGCATCACGCCCGAACTCGTCACCGGCGAATCCGTGACCATCGGCCGCCGCCGCTACCCCGTGAAGCAGGTCGGCGAGATCCTCACCCGGCAGGACCGCCGCGACTTCACCAGCGGCGAGGTCGTCCGGGCCATGACCCGCCTCGGCTTCACCTGCCACGACCACCCCGAAGCGGCGCCCCAGTACGTCCTCACCCCGCTCCAGACCGCGTCGGAACTGCTCGGAAGCCCCGGCTCCCAGGACGCATAAGCCCACGGAAATGTGACACTTCCATCTCCACCTGTCACATTTCCCGGCCCCCAGGACGCGGACGGGCGCGGAGCGGCGCACAAAGCCCGTAACGACGCTCGACCGCGCCCGACCGCTCCCGACAACACCCGGCAACGCTCGACACAATCACGACTTCGCGGAGTCGTACTCCTCGCGGGCCTGCTGGATCGCCGTCATCCGCCGCTCCACCCACTGCGCGACACTCCGGACCTGGTCGGCCGCCTCGCGGCCCAGGTCCGTGAGGGAGTAGTCGACGCGGGGCGGAATCACGGGCTTGGCGTCGCGGTGGACGAGGCCGTCGCGCTCCAGGGTCTGCAAGGTCTGCGTCAGCATCTTCTCGCTGACCTTGCCGATCTTCCGGCGCAGCTCGCCGAACCGGTACGAACGGTCCCGCAGCGCGATCAGGACCAGGGTGCCCCAACGGCTGGTGACATGCTCCATCACCAGTCGATGGGGACACATCCCGTCACCGGCGTCGGCATTCCGCACCCGGTCCACGAGAGACGCCTCACCCACCTCCGCACCCATGCCCTCACCTTACGTCCGACGGCTCAGCCGGCCCGCGACGGCGTCTGCCCGCTGCCGTCGACGACGCCCCGACTGATGATGGCGCTGGTCCGGCCGGTCAGGGAACGAGGATGATCTTGCCGACGGCGGTGCGGCCGGAGGACTCCGCCAACTCCATGGCCTCGGCGACCTCGGCCAGCGGGAAACGGGCGGCGATCATCGCAGTGAGCCGGCCGTCGCGCAGCAGGTCGAAGACCTGGGCGAGGTCGGTGCGCATCCGGGCCCGGAACGCCTCGCGCTTGGCCGAGTCCGGCTTGCCGGCGCCCGCCCAGACATCGTAGAAGCTCGCGTGCCTGCGGGTGGGCAGGTAGTTCCAGAACGCCAGCTTGGCGAGCAACGGCAGGAAGTCGAGCAGCACGGGCCTGGTGTCGTCGAGCGCTGCCGCGATGCTGTACGAGACCAGCGTGCCGGTGCGGTTGAGCAGGCGGTAGGACAGGGTGACGCTGGCGCCGCCGAGGTGGTCGAACACGGCGTCCACGCCGTCGGGGGCGAGTGCGCGGACGCGGGCGGTCAGGTCGGGGTCCCGGTAGTCGATCGGCTCCACGCCCAGGGTGCGCAGCGCTTCGTGGTGGCGCGGGTGGGCGGTGCCGATCACGCGGGCGCCCACGTGCCGGGCGAGCTGCGCCAGGACGGTGCCCACGCCGCCGCTGACTCCCGTGACGAGGATGGTCTGCCCCGCCCGTACCTTCGCGCTGCGGTGGAGCATCTGGTACGCGGTCAGCCCGTTGACGATCAGCGTCTCCGCGTCGTCGGCGGCGATCCCGTCGGGCACCTCCACCAGGTCGGCGGCGGTCAGCAGGACGGCGGTGGCCCAGCCGCCGGTCTTGGTCAGCGAGGCCACCCGTCGGCCGACGAGCGCACGGTCCACGCCGGGGCCGACGGCCTCGACGACGCCGACGAGGTCGTAGCCCGGCACGAACGGGAACGCGGGCTGGCCGTGGTAGCGGCCCCGGCGCATCGCACCCTCGGCGAAGGACACGGCGGTCGACTCGACGCGCACCAGGGCCTGGCCGGCGGCGGGAGTCGGCAGGGCGCGCTGGACGAGCCGCAGGCCGGACGGCGCGACCTTGCCCGGCAGCACCACCTCGGTAACGGTCACGGTGGCCTCGTCGGTGGCGTTCGTCTCGGTCATGGTCGGACCCCTTCAGGATTCTGCGACTTCCGCGACGTTCGCAACTTCCCGTCGCTCTGTTAGTGGTCGTAACTATGAACCTGTCCGTCATGATGCGTCAAGTCATAACGGTGATGCGTTAATCTTCGTAACACGATGTTCAGACCGTCAGCATCCGCATGGTCCGTTACGATGTGACGGTGACCAACGAAACGCGGACGGTGAGCAGGCGTGAGCGGCTACGGGCCCAGACGCTTCAGGAGATCGAGGACACGTCGTTCGCGATCATCGACGCGGACGGCGTGCAGGCGTTGTCGGTCGCGGCGCTGGCCCGGAGCATGGCGATGTCCGCGCCGGCGGTCTACCGCTACTTCCCGTCGCGGGACGCGCTGGTGGCGCACCTGGCGACCCTGTCCTACCAGCAGCTCGCGGCGGCGATGAGCCAGGCCGTGGAGGGCGGCAGGAGGGCGCCGCGCACGCGGGTACGGCTGGTGGTCACCGCGTACCGCGACTGGGCGCTGCGGTACCGGCGGCGCTACGGCATGCTGTTCGGCGAACGGGCCGGCGACCTGCCCGGCGGTCCATCCGACGGCGGCCCATCCGGCGGCGGTCCATCCGACGGCGGCCTGCCCGGCGAGGTCACCGGGCAGGCGGGGCAGAGCGGGCAGACCGCGCAAGCCGCGCAGACTCCGCTCGATCAGGCGATGGCACTGCTCATGGACCTGCTGGTGGCCGTCCAGGGCACCGCGTCGGCCGACAGCACCAGCGGCGACCGCACACTGGACGGGCAACTGCTGCGGCTGCGGGCCCGCTCGCAGGAGCGGCCGGACGTCGCACCGGGCGTGGCCCACGCCGCCATCCTGATCTGGACGCGGGTCCACGGGATCGTGAGCCTCGAACTCACCGGCGCGTTCGACAACCACACGATCAACGCGCGGCGACTGATCGACCTGGAGATCGACAACGCCGTCCGGTCCCTGAGGCCATCCGGTTCCTGAGGCCGCTCACAGCGTGACCTGCTTGCCCCCCAACGTCACGACGAGACGGCCGTCCGAGGCGAAGGACCAGCCCAGCGCGCCCGAGTACGACGCGCAGCGGGAGGCGTTGGCACCGGTCCAGAACTGGTTGGTGGTGTCGGCGTCGCCGATGGTCTTGTCGTTGGAGCCGCTCACGCCGAACCGGCACGAGGTGTTGCTGCGGAAGACCGAAGTCCCCGCGTCCCACGAGTAGTTGCGGGTGGCGTTGTCGATGCTCAGGTTGTTCGAGACGGCCATGGAGCCCGGGTTGCTGTTGTACGTGAACCCGTGCTTGCCGTTGTGGAAGGCGATGCTGCGCCGCACGACGTGGTTGACGGCGATGTCGTCGCCGCCGAGCTTGTAGCCGTTGCGGTCGCCGTTGGAGTTCACGGTGCCGTCGGAGAGGGTGCCGTTGGTGTAGGAGAGCGAGTCCTCGATGGTGACCGGGCCGATCGCGCCCGTGTCGGTCTTGGTGTAGAGGTCCCAGCCGTCGTCGATGTTGTTGTGGGAGACGGCGTAGCGGAAGACGTTCCCGGTGCCGGTGGTGAGTTTCGCGGCGAAACCGTCGGCGTCCTCGCCGTCGGAGTCGGCGTTGTCGTGCGACTCGGCGGAGAGGACGAGGTTGTCGGACGGCCACTGGGCGGCGGGGGTGCTGGAGGCGATCCGGCCGAGCTGGAGCCCGGTGTCGCGGTTGTAGCGGGTGATCGTGCGCTCGATGACGTTGTCGCTGCCGCCGACGTAGATCCCGTTGTCACCGGCGCGTTCGACGACGAGGCCGTAGACATGCCAGTACGAACCGAAGAGCTGGAGCCCCCGGTTCGACGAACTCTCGCTCTGCGCCGAGAAGTTGAGGACGGGGGTCTCGCCGGGATAGGCGGACAGGGTGGTCCGGGCGGCCGAAGTCCCGTTGCTGGTCTGCGGAATCGTGACCGTCGAGGCGTACGCGTACGTCCCGCCGCGCAGGTAGATCGTGCCGCCCGCGGTGACCCGGCTGATCGCCGAGGTGAGGGTGGTCGGCGCGGACTGGGTGCCGGCCGCGCCGTCCGTGCCGCTCGGCGAGACGTAGATCGCGCCGGTGGCGGGGGGTGTGGTGCTGTCGGTGGTGGTGGCCTCGATGTGGTCGACGTTGGGCAGGCCGGCCGCGGTGGTGGGGTTGAGGCGGACGGTGTTGCTGCCGGCGTTCAACGTCACGGTGAGCGTCTTGGTGGCCCAGGTCGACCAGGCGCCCGTGGCCTCGAAGGACGGCGTCTGCACCGTCGTACCGTTGACGACGAGCGAGGCGGGGCGCGCGGCGGTGGCGCCGTTGGCGAAGCGGACGTTCAGCGTCGCCGCGCCGGCGGTGGCCGCGTTCACGGTGAACTGGACGGAGCCGCTGGTCGCGTTGGCGCCGTTGCAGAATCCGGTGCCGGAGTAGCCGGTCCAGTCGGAGTCGAGGGTGCCGGTGCAGACGGCCGGGGCGGTCTCGGCCTCGTAGCGGGTGATCGTGGCGGCGGCGGCCTGTGCCGGGGGCGTGATGGCCTGTGCGGGCGTGGGGGCGGCCTGTGCCGGGGCGGTGGCGGACAGAGTGACGAGGGTGCCTGCCAGTAGGCCGGTGCATGCCATGGCGTGTCTCAGATGACGCATCGTGATCTCTCCATCTCCAGGACGGTGCGGGACGTCTGCCAGAGGTGCGGAAAGCGCTTTCCCCCGGAAGCTAGGGGCGTCGCCCGGAGCACGTCAATAGACGCGTACTTGATTTCTGTTCATGTAGATGGACGAAGCCTTGGGCGGACGTCGCATGCGCTCCATCCCCTCAAGGGATTCGTGCAGGAGCACCACACAGACTTCACACAAGCTTTCGAACGAGTCGTTAGCGTTGCCCGCCATCAGCCCCTCGCGTAGGAAGACCGCAGATGGACTACTGCTCCACGTGTCGCCGGCATCTCAACGGCGCCCTGGTGTGCCCTGGATGCGGCGCCTACGCGCCTGACATCGCTCCGGTCATCCCGCTGATCACCACCACCCGCTACGAGGCCGAGCCCGCCCCGGTCGTCGCCCCGTTCACGGCGATCGCTTTGGGCAGCGCTCCGGGCATTGCTCCGTCCACCACTTCGGACGTCGCTCCGGTCGAGGACGTGGCGCCCGTGCCGCTTCCGATGCCGGAAGGGCGGGCGGCGCGGCGGCGGCAGTTGGCCCGGTGGAAGAAGAACCAGCGCCGAGCCGTGGTCGCGACGGCCGTCGCACTCGTCGGAGGCGGGCTGACCGTCTCCGTGCTGCACGGCCAGGGCGGCGACCGGACGCAGGCGGCCACCGCGCCCGAGCTGCCGACCACGCCGGGCGGCGAGGAACCGGCGTCGGAGTACATCCGCCCGACGGTGACCGGGTCCGGCACGCACCGGTCCGCGCCGGGCCACACCACCCCGTCGCAGTCACCGGCGAACACCCACCCGGACACCGTGGCCTCTTCCCCGACGCCGCCCACGTCCCCGTCGACGGCGCCATCGACCCCCGGCCAGCGAGCCGACACCTCGCCCTACGCCGGGACGGTGACCACTCCCACGGACCCGACGGGCACGACCGGTACGACGGGCACCACCGGCACGACCGAGCAGCAGTCACCCGCCCCGGACCCCACCGCGAGCGACGGCACGGCGTCCGGGTCGGGGTCGAACTCGGGGTCGGAGTCAGGGACGCCGTCGTCGACGTCCCCGACGAGCCCCCCGTCCGAGGAGGCGACCTCGCCGTCAGGACTCTGCGTGCTGGGCCTGCTCTGCATCAGCTGACCCGGGATACCTCGCTCGCCTCCGCCGCTGCCCCGGACACCCCAGGTGTCCGGGGCGGCGGCGTCCGTACCGGATCTCCGCGTCGGGCATGGCTTCCTTCCCTTGTTCAGTTGTTCAGTTGTTCAGCGGAACTTATCGAGGCGACTGTTAGTTTCTACGTTGCTGTAGATGACCCGAACCGACCTTCTGGAGTTCTCATGGCCCTGTGGGACCGCATCAAGGAGTCCGCGTCGACGATGCAGACCCAGCTCGAGGCGAAGAAGAACGACCTCAAGAGCGGTGCCTTCCGCGATGCGAGCATGGCGATGTGCGCCCTGGTCGCGGCGGCGGACGGCACCATCGACCCCGCCGAGCGGCGTCGCGTGGCGCAGTTGATCGCCGGCAACGAGGTGCTGCAGAACTTCGACGCCACGGATCTTCGGCCATGGGGACCAGCGGTACAGCCGTTGGCGCTAAGCCTTGATTGCGGCTCTCAGCTGCGGCTCTCGGCGTTCGGATGAGGCTGGGACTGAAGCCGTTCGCGGAGGTCGATCTCCTCGGCGGTGAGCGGGTCCTCGGGCCGGCGGATGCGAACGGGCCTGGGTCGCAGCGGCAGGTGGTCGTCCGTCGCGGCTTCCTCGGCTTCGGCGAGTGCCCGGTAGAGCGAGGCGACCGAGGGGTGCTTGCCCGCGTTCTTCCCGGTCTTGATGGTCAGCTTCTTCGCGATCTCGGGGACGGGGACACCTTTGTTCTTGAGGGCGACGGCAAAGGTGAGCATGTCGTCGTCGATGACCTTCGGGCGTCCACCATGGTTGCCCTTGGCTGCCGCGGTGACCTGGCCTTCTAGGGTTTTCTCCCGGATGTAGTTGCGCTCGATCTGTCCGGCGACGGCGAGCACGGCGAAGAACATGGCGCCCATGCCGTTGGGGTCGTAGATCCCGGTGAGCGGTCCGGTGAGAAGTTCGAGCTGGATGCCGCCGGCCTGGAGGTCGGCGGACAGCGTCATCAGCTCGGCGGCGTTCCTGGCCAGGCGCTTGAGCTCGTGCACCGTGAGGATGACGGGCGTCTCGGGGGCGGCCTCCTTGAACTGGTGGGCCAGCGCGAGCGCCTTCTCCAGTTCGGGCCGCACCTTCACCCGGGTGCTGATCTGCTCCTTGAAGACCTTGTGGCACTCGGCACGGTGAAGGGCTTCGAGCTGGCTCGCCAGCTCCTGCCGCGCGGTCGACGTCCTGGCGTTAGCTCTGCAGTTTCAGTGTGTCTCGTGGGGGTGAAGTTCCTTCCCACGTACGAGTGATAGCTCTTGCTCTGTCTCGTGTCTCACTCCAGGTTCGTCATGTGATCCTGCACTACTTCAGTTCTGCCGGGTGGGAAGAGTGGGGCCTGTACGGGCGGCCCGTCATCCGGGAGGCCATGCCCGTCCTCATCGATGAGGACCTCTGCTTCGAGGACGCCGCGGGGCTTCGGTCGACGGTGGTGATGAACCTGTGGCTCCGGGAGTTACCGGTCAGCGGGGCGCCGTCGCCGAGGTCGTGGCGTACGTACGCCCAGGCTCTCAAGGGCTGGGCGGAGTTCCTCGCCACCCGCCGAATCTCCGTCTTCGCCGAACGGCAGCGGCTTCGGGACGGGCTGTCGATGTACGCCGAGTACCGGCTGGCCGGGCCGCTGGAGGCGAGGCTGAGCCCGGCAAGCTGGAATCTGGCGGTCAAGACCCTCTCGTCCTTCTACCAGTGGGCGGCGGCCGAGGGGCATGCGCCGACGGTCCCGTTCTCCTACGTGCGGCAGTCGATGACCCGCCCGGACGGTGCACGCGTGGAGGTGGCCAGGAATCTGGCGACGGTGCGTACGGGCAACGCGCACGCGACGCGGAAGTACCTGGAGAAGCCGTACGCGGACTTGCTGATGCACGCCCTGGCGGGCAACGACCCGGCGGGCGAGAGGGACGTCTCGTTCCGGGGGCGGGAGACGGGCCGCAACGCGGCCGTGATCGGCCTGGCGCTGTCCACTGGGCTGCGGTCACAGGAGTTCACACATCTGACGGTCTACGAGGTGCCGCCGCTGCCGCGCCGCCGCACGGCGGTGCCGGTGCCGCTGGTGCTGGCTCCGCCGACGGCGAAGGGCAGAAAGGGCCGGTCGACGTGGATCGGTTACGAGGACCTGGCCCGGGTCCACGACTACATCGGCTGGGAGCGGGCCGCGGCGGCGGAGGGCTCGCGCTGGCGGCCCCGTGACCCGCTATTTGTCGACGCCCCGACTCACGACGGCGCGCTGATCAACGGAATGCGACGGCGCTGGCACAGCCTCACCCCGGCCGAGCGGCTGCGGCTGGTGGCGCCCGGCGGGGGCAGCGCGCTGCTGGCGGTGCAGTCCGGCGGGAGGCCATTCGTCGACTGGGCGACCGTTCTGCGCCGGACCGCGCAGCGGATCCGGGACCGCTTTGAGCCGTCCTTCCCGCATGTCCATCCCCATGTCACCAGGCACACCTTCGCGATGGCCACCTTGGAGCGGCTGGTACGCGGCTACTACCAGCAGGCCGCCCAGCTCGTCGTGGACACGGGCGGCGACGACGCCTTGGCGCTCTATCTGACCAAGGCCGATCCGCTGCTGGTGCTGCGTGATTTGTTGGGGCATACCAGTGCCGCCACCACTCAGGCGTATCTGCATCTGCTCGACACCCAGCGGATCTACCGGGACGCCTACGCGACCGCCGGCGGAGCCTTGGCCGTGGATACCGACGCGGTCGCCGAGTTCGAGGGCGAGGTCTGATGCCGGCCGAGATCCAGCAGCCCCTGGCGGTGCTGTTCACGCTGCCGGACGGCGTCATCCACCACGGCGTCCTGCACGATCTGCCGAACCAGCAGCTGGCCGCGGACCTGGCCGTGGGGCTGGTGGCAGCCACGCATCCGCACGGGCCGGTCCGCACTCGCTCGGTGGCCAGGCAGTACATGACGACGATGCGCCGGATGGCGCGCGACTTCGATGCCTTGGGGGTCACGGGCGGTCTTGCCGATCTGACCCCGGCCACGCTGGTCCAATACTGGCTGACCTGCGACTACCACCGCGAACGACGCATCCGCGTGGTGCTGAACGCCTTCCAAGAGACCGCCGGAGGACTGGACCCGGGCATCTGCCGTCACCTGGTCGGGCGGCGGATCAACAAGGTGGAGAAAAGCCGACCCAACCGGCCCTACAGCGACGGTGAATGGCGGCAGCTGGAAGCCTCCCGCACCAATCAGATCGCGGCGGCCCGCCGCACACACCGTCAGGCGCTGGAGGCAGCCGGCCGGGGCGCCGATCCGTCCGTCCACGGCGTCACCTTCGACAACCTCGCCTGGCTCTGGCTCCACGCGGGCCCCGCGGAGGCGAGAAAGGCCGTCGAGCGGTTCAGCAGAGGCGCCGGTGTTGACCGGGCCCAGTGCGCGACGGTCGAAGCCGCGCTGTTCCCGGCCTCGGAGACGGCGTTCGCCTACCTCACGCTGTTCGCGATGCGCACGGGCATCGTCCCTGACGGCATCGACGCCCTGAGACTCGACAACATCACCCGGACTTCGGCGAACACGGTCCTGCTCTCCTACCGCAAGGGCCGCACCGGGGACGAGGCGCTCAACCTGCCCCGTGATGCCGTGCGGCTGCTGGACCGCTGGCTGGAGCACTCGGCCCAACTACGTGAGCACGCCGGGGATTTGGCTGGTCGTCTATGGATCTATGTGGGCCATGACGGACTCGGAAGAGGGCAGGGCAGGATCTTCGACCGCCCCCGCGGCCAGCGCCAGCGCCGGGCCTGGATGGAGTCCTCGGGCGTGCTCGGCGACGACGGGCAGCTCCTTTCGGTGCACGGCGGCCGGGTCAGGGCCACCTACCACCACCGGCGCGACCGCACGACCTGGACCGGCCGCACGACGATCGACCCCAACCACAGCGCCCGCGTCGAGGGAGATCACTACCTCAGCTCTCACACCCCGGCCCAGCTGGACGCTCTGGAGGGCGTCATCGAGCAGGCCCAGGGCGATGTGCGCCGCAAGGCCGCCCCGCCGGTCGTGATCAATGGTGAGGACGCTGCCGCGTTCGTCGCGGACTTCCCGCGCCTGGTCGAGGACGCCGGTCTGGACGCGGCGGCCATTAAGGCCCTGCTCTCCGGTGAGCAGGACATGTTCGTCGCCGCGTGCGCCAGCCCGCTCAACGGCCCGCACGCCCCGGCGGGAACCTTGTGTCCGGCCCGGCCCTGGGTGTGTCTGCTGTGTCCGCTCGCCGCGTTCGCGCCCCGTCACCTGCCCAACCTGCTCAGGCTCAAGGAGTACTTCTCCCGGCAGGCCCAGCAGATGACCACCGCGCAGTTCCTGCGGATCTTCGGTCCGTACACGGCCCGCCTGGACGAGGACATCCTGCCCCGGTTCGGCCCGGCCGCCATCGAGGCCGCCACCCGGCAAAGCGCCGAGACTGCCGCCTTCTTGCCGCTGCACCTGGAGGAACAGCCCCAGTGACCACCGCCCATGCCGCTTCCCCGGCCCTGGCCGGGCTGCGCCCCTTCCATGGTCTGCCGGTCGTCGAGACCGCCGGCCTGCGACGCGAGCCCGGCAGCCCCCGGCCCGTATTCGACCAGGACGTCTGGGACCTGACCGGCCTCGCCGACGCCCCGGTGGTGATGACCGCACACCGCAAGATCCTGGACTTCACCGCCATCACCAACCCCCGCTGGCGGCAGGTCGCCCGCGAATACCTGATGGCGCGGATGGCCCCGCTCCATCCGGACGTGGCCATCCTGCCGCAGGCGTTCCGGTTCCCGCTGAACCCGAACTCGCTCTGGTCCGAGCTCAGGCACCTGGCCCTGTGGTTCAACCACCTCACCTCGGTCGGCATCACAACTCTGTCGCAGGTCTGTCAGCGCCACTGCGACGTCTATCTCGCGGCTGCCTCGCGCAGTGCCACCAACCCTGACCGGCTGCTGTCGCCCGCGACCACGGTCGCCAGGATTCGTATTCCACAGTTCCTCAGCCTCTACGCGGAGATCCTCAGCGACTGCTACCAGACCGGTTTCAGCCCGTGGCCGGGCCGCAGCGCGGACGAGGTCACCGGATACGTACGTAGTGACGAGAACCGGGTGCTGCCGGTCCCGGACACCCTGCTGCGGCCACTGCTGGCGAACTGTCTGTACTTGCTGGAGACGATCGGCCCGCTGTTGGCGGCCGAGGCGGCCGAGGCCCGCGCCGCCGACGAACATGAGATCGCCTCGCGGCGGGGCCTGCTGATCAGGGAGATCGACGGTCTGCGTGAGGCGATCGAGCGACGGCGAAAAACCAGAACGTCCGCACCACGGGCCACGAAGTCGACGGTCACCCAGCGCCTGAAGAATGGATGGTCCCCCAGCGACCCGCTTCTGCACATGTCGTGGCACCCCCTCGTAGTCGAGGCCGCAGGGGCCATGGGGCACCGCAGAGACCTGGAGACCCTCCGCCCCGAACTGGAACAGTGGGTGAGTGAGTGCGGCCTTGAGCAGCCCTGGTGCCGCAATGCGGCACAGGTGCCCCGGCACGATGACGGCACACCAGTGCCCTGGACTCTGCCGATGGCCCGGCACCAACTGGACGCCACGGTTCATGCCGTCACCTCAGCGGCCTACTTCCTCACCTCCGCGCTTTCCGGGATGCGTGCCTCGGAGCTGGTGGAACTGACGAGCGGCTGCCGCCAACAGGAAAAGCGGCCCGGAGGCGCCGCCCGCTACCGCCTGGTTTCCCGCCGCATCAAGAGCGAGGCGTTCGGCGGGACCGAGGACGCTTGGGTGATCACCGAGGACGTGCACCGGGCCATCGCCACCGCCGAAGCCCTCACCGGTGCCGCCCCGGGTGAGCGGCTGTTCGCCAAGGCGTCCAACAACAGCAACAGCCGCTACACGGCCCTGCGTTCCTGGGTGAACGGCGAATATGGACTGCGGCTCGGCCTGGATCCCATCCCCGACGGCCCGGTCAATCCCAGAGCCCTGCGGCGCACGCTCGCGATGACCATCGCACAGCGCCCTCACGGTCTGATGGCCGTGAAACTGCACCTCAAGCATGTCAGCGTCGCCACAGCCGAGGGCTATGCCGCCCGCCCCGGCGGACACCAGGCCGCCTTCGCAGCCGAAGTCGCCGCCGAGGAAGAAGCCGAACACCTGCGGCTGACCGTCGCCGCCTACGAGGACTACCAGCGCGGCATACTGCCCAGCGGCCAAGGCGCCCGCGACCTCATCGCCGCCTTCAAGGCCGTCGACCAGGCCCTGGAGCGGCACGACGCCGGTCCGGTCACCGTGATCGACGACCGGCGCGTCGAGCGTGTCTTGAAAGTGAAGGCGAAAACCCTGCATGTCGGCGTCGGTAACTACTGCTGGTTCTCCGACCCGGGCAAGGCGTTGTGCCTGAAACTCGCCGGCACCCCGAACGCCGCCGAGCCCCTGATGGGGTTGTGCGACTCGGCCCGCTGCCCGCAGGCCACCCACCACCCCCAGCACCGGCAGATCTGGGCCGACCACGTGGAGAACACCCAGTCCGTCTTCCTGGGCAACCCCAGACTCTCCAAGCCCGAACGGGCCCGAGCCCAAGCGGCGTTCGACCGCGCCGCCCGCATCGTCGCCGAGATTGACACCGCCGAACATGCTGACGAGGAACCCGTTCATGACGCATGACCACCAAGCGGAGGCCGAGACCAGGATCCGGAGCGCGATGCAACAACTCCTCGCCGGCTCCGTCCCCGATGGCCTGAAGTGTGACGTCAAGAGCCTTTGCACCCTCGCGGGAGTGCCGCGGGCGACGCTCTACCGCACCTACCCGCACCTGAAAGCCGAGTTCGACCGTCAGCGGACCGCCGCCCAGGAAGCCGGACAGCACCCCGACCCACGACTGGCACAGATCGAACGGCTCAAGGCCGAAGTCGCGACGCTGCGCGAACGTCTCAGCAGGAAGAACACGGAGCTCGACGCCTTGAAAGAGTTCCAGGTCACGGCCTTGTCCCGCCTCGCAGCCCAGCACAACGAGATCATCAGACTGCGGATGGATTTGGAGTCCACCCCGCAGGCCGAGGTCCGGGTGTTCCCGACCCGATAACCCGTGGGCAGCGGGATGAACGTGTTGCGTGACAGCCGCCCCGCCGCCGGCTGACCGCCGCTACGGTGACACCCGGTATCACATGGGCGAGGAGAGAGCGTGGACGCAGGAGTCGCAACCGCAGTTGCCGGTGCCGTCATCAGCGCGGGAGCGGCTGGGATCGCGGTATGGCAGACCCGGATCGCGAAGCGGCAAGCGCAGCTCGCCGAGGATTCCGCTGCCTCGGCGCAGCGCCAGGCAACTGCGGCCGAGGAACAGGTGGAGATCATGCGGAGGCAGCTGGCCGGAGAGGAAGCCGATCGCGTCGAGGCACGCCGTCCGCACTTCAAGGTCGAGCTGGGGCACGTGAGCTGGGAGGACGTGAACTTCCCTCGGGGCGAGCTGGTCATCAAACAGGACGATGGTGTCGCGCTGAGCAGCGTCGTGGTCACCCCGTCCGGCAGCTACGTTCTCGGGCTGCGAGGTGAGCGCACCCATGGCGAGTGCGACGAGGGGTACGCCCGGGTGCAGAGCCTCGATCTCGGCAGTATGTCGGACGGCGCGGACGCCAAGTTCTACATCGACTTGGAGTACCGGCACGTCACACCCCTACGGGTCGAGCTGGAGCTGAAGTGCTCGGCGCGCGAAGGGGGGCACATATGGACGGAGCACCTGGTCACAACGCTCGACCGTCGCCCCGATCCGCCACGGACGCTCGGCCCGCCTGAACGAAGGCGGCTTGGACGCAGTGGCTGAACTGTGGGGATCTATCCCGGTGGCTGTGGTTCTCTGACCGTGGCACAGAGTCCGGGGCCGGTGAAGGATGGTGGACTGTGAGCGGCGAGCCGATCTGGGACGAGTGGGCGCATCGGGTCTATCTGACCTGGCTCGCGAAAGAAATCCGATACGCGCAGGTGGCACTGACCGAGGTATACGCGCAGGCGAGCCTGACACCACCGCCTCCGGGGACCTGGATCTCGCTGGAGACCTTCCTCATGTTCACCGCCAAGGTCTCCAAGATGCTATTGCCCCTCGTGACCGACAAACCGAGGACGAACAAAGGGCAGACTCAAGAAGGCTGGGAGTGGCGCCAAAAACGGGGCAGCTACTTGCGTGACCTGCTCGACATCGATGACACATCACCCGTCCTGGACCGGAAGGTTCGAGACGCCAGCGAGCATTTCGACGAGCGCCTGGACGAGTGGGTGGCCCATCAGCCTCGTCCCAGTGCCGACCAAATGGAGACAGGCGACCTGCCGGCCTTCCCCTCGGTGCCGATGCGACAAGTTGATCAGGAATCGTGGGTCGTCGAGGTCGCCGGAGAGAAACTCGACCTGAAGGTCATTCAGATCGAGCTACGACGGATTCTGGCTCGGGCGAGTGAGTTGGAGCCGCTGGTCACCGTGGAGGATCCCGGCCTGGCAACACTGCTGGCCGGACTTCCACCGTTCCCGCCGGAACTTCGGCTGGATGCGCCGACCCGTCGTCCAGGCGAGGACGTGCGCACCGCGATCGACCAACAGACCGCCGCAGCACGCCAGGAAGAGTTCGACGAGACGATCGTCGCGCGGGGTGCTGATGCTCTCTCTCCTGTTCAAAAGGAGGATGAGAAAGGACCAAACGCGCCCAAAGGCGAATGAGACACGGCCCCTGACCGGAGGACCGACATCACCAGACGAGTGATCCGATCAAGAGCGGGACACTCTCTCGCGGACACGTCTCATGCCCGGCTATCTGGCGTACCCGATCCGCACCGGCCGCTCGGTGCGCGGGGCGGGCACGACGGCGAGCGCCGGGCCCTGCTTCCACGCGCGGCCCGGGTGGCGGTCCGCGGGGACAGGAATCTCCAGTTCCTCGCGAAGTGCAGGGACCAGGACAAAACGGGGGGTGTGGTACTTCGCGGCGGTCTTCCCGCCTCGGGTGCGGCAGGCGCTGCCGGCGGGCGCGTCACAGTTCGGGCAGTCGTGCCGCTCTACCGCAAGCGCTGCCTGATCGGTGTCAATGTCCGAAGTCGCCTGCACAGGTGACCAGCGCGTTCGTAGTCGAGTGCACGGGAAGTTCGGACGAGCGCGACCGTCGCCGACCTCAGCCGACGCGCGTGCAGAGGACTTCGGACATCAGTGCAGACGACTACGGAACCTGACAGACGGCCCGGAGGACCTGCCAGACCAGGGTGCAGAACCCGGCGAGGGCGCCGACGGCCACGGACCAGGCGACCGTAGCGTCCACGGTCGGTTTACCGGTCGAGGTGTCCGCCACCATCTGCCCTCCTGCGTGGGCGGGTTGGGAACGGCCCAGGTGATGCCCCACGCGGCGAGGACGGCCAGGACGATCGTCACGCCTTCCCCGGTGTCGAGGACGCCGTCCTGCACCCACGCTTAGAGGGGGTTGCCGGGGCAGTCGGTGGCGTAGCCGTCGCGGATCGCATGGAGTGTCGCGTCCGTCGGTTTGGTCAGCCGGGAGGAGCTGGGGAGAGCGGCGATCGCGTAGTGAGGGTGGTTCAGGTCTTGGCTCCCGTACGGCGGTTGATGCCCCGCCGTCCTCCGAGCCTTTCCAGCCAAAGTCTGAGGTCCCTCTGAGGTTTTCCCGCTCTGGCGTGCCCAATAATCACAGGCAGGCGGAAACGGCGTGTGCATGCCAGCCGGGGAGGTGTCGTCAAGGCGCTGCGGTGGTGTGCGCTTGTCCTTCTGTCCGTGAGCAAGTGATCGGCTTCATCGAAACGGGGACCCATGAGATACGTGTTGACACGCACCGCCCTTCCGCTCGTGACCGCAGCGACCGTGCTGTTGACGGCGTCCGGCGCCGGCGCGGCGGCGCAGGACGACGAGCCCGTACCGGCCGGCGGTACGAACATCGTCATGAACGACGGGACGGTCGTCGGTGTCGACGACGAGACCGACTTCGCGTTCGACGGGGACGAGCCGGAGGAGAGGCCGTCGAAGTCTGCGTTCGGTTCCGTCTGCCCCGAGGTGAACCAGCCGGCCACGTACACCGTGAAGGGGAAGCCGTACTTCCTGGCCGACAAGGACGAGCCGCAGTCGACGTGGCTCCTGCCCCGGCAGTCGGTGAAGTGGGAAGTGTCGGGCTCCCACACCTTCACGTTCGACGTCAGCGGTGGGTACGAGGCAGAGGCCAAGATCATCGTGGCGAAGGCCAAGGTGAAGGTCGACGTCAAGATCGGCAACTCGTGGACGTGGACCGGGTCTCAGACGGTCACCGACAAGAACAGCACCAGCAAGGCGTACCGTGCCGTTCTCGGGCAGGTGGGCTGGAAGCTGACCTCGGTGAAGACCTGGTACGCGCCGCCGTGCGTCAAGAAGACGAAGACCATCATCGTGAAGGCCCCGCGCAAGGGTGACATGTCGATCGGCCGCCAGAACTCGTGACCTGAGCAGCGGTGCGACGAGGCACAGGGGTGCTGTGCCTCGTCGCCGCTGTGGCGCTCACCGGTGCCTGCGACTCGGGGGAACCGGTGAAGTCGCCGCCCCCCAGCCCCGGTGAGCCAGAACGCCGTGATCCAGTACGGCAAGGCCCACGAGGCGATTCTCGACCGCGCATTCGTCAGCCGGGAGGAGATCAGCAGGGGATACGGGCGCCTGGAAAGCCGGTTCGGCAACACGGCTCCCGCGACTCCGAAGTGTCAATGTCCGAAGTCGCCTGCACAGGTGACCAGCGCGTTCGTAGTCGAGTGCACGGGAAGTTCGGACGAGCGCGACCGTCGCCGACCTCAGCCGACGCGCGTGCAGAGGACTTCGGACATCAGTGCAGACGACTACGGAACCTGACAATCGGGCGTGAGATCCATGCTGGGAGTCTCTCAGAACCCCGTCGCACAACGTGCGGGTTTCGAGAGGACTTTTGCGAGCGTTGACCTGCGGAAAAGTGATCACTTCCGGCGCTCTCGCAGAACTCTCACAGATGTTCATTTATGAGAATGACTGTGTGTGATGCCCGTGGCCGGAGGTCGCCAGGCTGCTGTGACCGGACGCAGTTGGCCCGCCTGAGCGCTACGCGCGGCCCGCATGCTCGTTGGTGGTGCCAGTGGGTGCCGATCGAGGGTGGCGAAGGCGGTCACTAGGCTCCACGTCATGACCAGTGATCTCGGATTCCTCTGCTCGTGCTGTGGGGCGCACCACCCTGAGCTGCCCATGAACTACACGGCCGAGGCCCCGGCCGTGTGGGATCCGGCCTTCGCTGACGCGGACGACTGCCTGCTCTCGTCGGACCAGTGCGTGATCCGGGCACAGCACTACTTCGTCAAGGGTCTGATCGAGATACCAGTCATCGGCAGCGACGAGGTGTTTTCCTGGGCTGTCTGGGTCTCGCTCAGCCGCGAGAACTTCTCCCGCGCGGCGGACTTGTGGGACACCACCGGCCGAGAAGCGGAGGCGCCCTACTTCGGCTGGCTCACTACTGACCTCTCGGCCTACTCGCCCACGACTCTCAACCTAAAGACTCACGTCCACACCCGCCCGGTCGGCGAGCGCCCTCTCGTCGAACTCGAACCCACCGACCACCCCCTCGCCGTCGAACAGCGCACGGGAATCACCCGGGACCGCGTAAGGGAGATTGCCGCGGCGGTGCTTCACCCCTCCCGCGACAGGAACCAGTCGTGAGGGCCGACGCGCGAGTGCCGCGGACCCCTCGGGCGCCAGAAGGCCTGAGCCGCCGGGCCCGGTACTTCGTCGAAGCGCACGGGCTCCGTGTTCCCCGCCGGGACATCCGGAGGCATCGGGACGTATGGCTCAAGCACGGGATACCCGGTGCGGAGATCGACCGAGCCGTGGCCTTCCAGGAGCTCTGGGGCGGCATCGCCCTGCCCCCGGCTCCCGCGTACGAGGGCGGCCCGCGCGTTCTCGAAGCCGACGTTCCCGAGGGCTCGGCCGCGAACGGGTGGCGCTTCCCGGCCGGCGACTGCCGGGTGTCCATGGCCCACGGATTCATGATCGGGCCCGGAGGCGAGTTCGGGATCGACGCCGACCACTGGACACCTCTGCACGCCAGCACGGAGGGATGGGTGGAAGCCCTGGCACTGGCCCACCACGCGGGCTGCTGGGCCAAGACCGTCACGAAGATCAAGGGCGACGCCGTCGAACAGGTGGACCTCGACGGATTCGAGCCAGTGCCCGAAGTCCAGGGACTCGCTGACACCTGGTGGCGGGGCAAGGACTCGCTCATCGCCATCTACCGCGGCGGAGCCGTCGGCTTCGCCGCGGCCCACTGCCTGGAGGCCCATATCTACGGCGGACTCGACGTATGGGGCCTCAGCGGCCACTGACTCCTGCAGCCCAAGCTTTCAGCGCTCAGTCACATCTGCGGAGCGTTGACCCTGTTGCGGTACTGGTGCCCCAGGCACTGGAACGCGCCAGCCTCCTGCGAGCATGACGGCCATACGGACGGCTTACAGGAAAGGTGAGGACGTGAAGAAGCTGGTGGAAGAGGCCGTCACGGAGACCCTTCGCGGCGGGGACGCAGAGATGGTCCGTCTGTACGTAGCCGCCTGTACCGAACGCATGGCGCCACTGTTTGTGGGGCTGCGGGTGGGCGCACCGGGCCGGGAAGACGACGTGGATTTCTACGCGGAGTCCGTACGCGACCTCTGGCATGCCGACCGCCCGCTCTCCGACGGCGCGGAGCGCGTACGTGTGTTGGAGCGGTTCCCCGAGCTGCAGCCGACGGATGACGAAGTGGTCACCGACGTCGTCGGCATCAACACCTTCTTCGCCGCCCTGGTCCTGCGATATGCCCTACTGGCCAACGGCTCCGGGAGCGTTGATGACGCGGTGTCCTGTGGCCATGCGGCGCTCACTGCGATGGGGATGCTCGACCAGAATGTGTTCGGCGCCGGGTTCCTTGCACAGGAGCACGGGCTCCAGGCCCTCTCGGTGTCCGGTGACGCCGCAGGACTGTGGGAGGCGAGCATCGGGGCGGGGCGGGAACGGTTCCGCACCGTACTTGGCCGTACCGCCGGCAGCTTGGGCTGAGGGCACAAGACCTCGACTCCGATCCCGCCCGTGCTCCGGCGGTCCATGCGGTGAACGGCATATTTTGTCCAAGCGGGCCAGGTGGCGCTCAGTGCCAGCGGCTGCCCGTAGCGTCGGCATGCCCCCAGAGAGCAGACCGCCACGGAGTCGAAGCGGCTGCCGGAGGCGGCGGCCCACAAGCTGATCGACGCCGCGGTCGGTACCTGACGCCGTCAGTCCTCCGCGCCGTCCTCGTCGTCATCGAGTCCGGCCGCGTCCGGGTCGCGCAGCGGGCGCAGGGTGCCGCTCGCCGGCTGGGTAGCGGTGAAGCTGTAGCGACCCAGGACGTTGAGGTTCTTGTGCTTGAGCGGGGAGAGACGGGCCACGTCCGCGTCGCGGATCTCGTGCCCCTCGGCGCGGAGCTGGGCGACGGCAGCGTCGATGTACCGGGTCGTCCAGAGCACCACCGCATTCAAGACGAGACCCAGCGACCCCAACTGATCTTCCATCCCGTCCCGGTACGCCTGGTGGATGGTGCCCTTCTTGCCGTGGCAGATGTCACGGGCGAGTTTGTGGCGGGACTCCTGGACGGTGAGCTGCTTGTGCATCTGACGCCGGTAGGTGTCGTCGACCGGGTCGACGACGGCGAGTAGGTGCAGGGTCTTGGCGATCCGCCCATACTCGGCGAACGCCTGCCCCAGCGGGGTGGGGTGGCCCTCGCGGCCGAACATCCGCAGCAGGTCGTAGGCCCTCACCTGGTTGGTGACCAGGGAGCCGGCCACCCGCAGCATGTCCGGCCAGGCGGTCAGGACCTTCTTCACGTTGACCTTGTTGCGGGCCAGCGCCTCCAGCGGCCCGTACCCGCCCGCCGTCTCGGCGCCGGGCATCGCCGCCTTCCAGAACCGCTGGTCTTCGAGGTCCTTGAAGCGCGGGGAGAAGCGGTAGCCGAGCATCTTGAAGATGCCGAAGACCATGTCGGAGTAGGAGGCGTTGTCGGTGGCGACCATCTCCGGCTTCACTCCGCCGTCCAGGTTCAGTAGGGCGTCCAGGATGAACAGGGAGTCGCGTGGGGTGCCGGGCACGACCATCTGCCCGATGCCGATGACCTGGTCGTTGATGGCGTTCAGCCAGGTGATGCCCTTCTTCTTCGCGAAGTACTTGGGGCTGGGGGCGGCGTTGATGGTGCGGACGGGGACAACGAAGCGCAGGCCGTCGACGGAGGCGAGCAGTCCCTTGCCCCAGTGCTGAACGATCGCCACCCGGGCCTGGGCCTCAATCAGCGCGGCGTTCGCCGCGGCGATGGTCTCCGCGCGCAGGTAGTACTGGTCGACGTGGACGAGCCGGGCCCGGGTGAGCGCCTCGTGGTTCGGGTTGATGACCGGGGTCATGCCGATATTGCACGCCTCGCTCACGAGGAGCGCGACGACTGAGGTGGTCAGGTCCTTCATGCGGGTCTTGCCGTCGCCCAGGTGCACGAAGGCGTCCAGGAATCCGGTCCAGGCTTGCACCTCAAACAGCAGGTCCGGCAGGTCGATCTTCGGGAGCATCTTCTCGACCCGGCCGCGCAGCCAGGCCAGGGACTTCGGCTCTCCGAGCGCGTGGAGCTTCTCCACGTTCAGCTTCGCCCTACCGTTCGGCTGGACCTCGATGCTGATCTTCGCGCCGGTGCCAGCCTCCTCCAGGCGCTCGGCCATCTGCTTCCACGTCGCGTCCAGGACCGCCGTCAGCTCCCGCAGGTGCTCCTCGGCGTCCTCCTCCAGACTCAGCCCCGCCAGGACGTCCTCGCGCACCGCCTCCCAGCTCTTGCCGTCCAGCAGGCGGGCGCGCGGGTCGGACCAGCGGTGCGAGGGAGAGGCGAAGATGTCGCGGCGCTTGAGCGCGCGGAACAACTGCTCCAGCACGCACACCACGTACGCGTCGCGGTCCACCGCCCCTTGCGGGAGCTCGGTGTTCGCGTACACCGCCTTGCGCCAGTGCGCCGGCACCAGCTTGTCGTCGACCTCCCGCGGCAGCAGCGGCTTCTCGCCCACCTTCCGCCGCGACAGCGCCGGCAGCCTCTTCACCCCGGCCAGGACGCGGGCCCCGCCAGTCGCAGCCCCCAGCGCCGAGGTCTCGCCCAGCAGCGACAGGAACGGCTTGACCGTGTTGTAGCGCAGCGCCAGCGCCCCACGCAGCGCGGACTCCGCCGTCCCGTCGTCCTCCGGGACCAGGCTCACCACCACCGTGGCCGCGCTGGACAGTGCCGCCCGGGGCGCGACCTCCTCCAGCGCCGCCCACAGTGCGGTCACGTCCACAGCGCAGCCGCTCTGCTCGATGAGTTCCAGCTCCTCGATGAACACCGTCGCGGCCTTGGCCACGAGCCGCGATGCCTTCTCCAACTGCGGCAGCGTGGAGAGGCGCTGCTTGTCGGTGGACCGCTTCGCGGTGCTGATCAGCCTGGTGGCCATCAGAATCTCGAACAGGTCCAGGGCGTCGTCGATTGCCTTGGCCTCCAGGTGGCGCACCACCGCGGTGAGCATCGCCGTGCGCTTGGGCTCCGGGGTCCGCTCCAGCTTCGGCGCCTTGGTGCCCAGCCCGTACCGGGCCAGCGCGGACAGCCGGTTCGGCGGGATCTGCTCCAGCTTCAAACGGCCCAGCTGGAAGGCGGCGATGTCCTCGACCCGCTGCAAGGCGCCCTTCATCGCGGTACCCGTGGTCCGCGTCGGAGGCTGGCGCATCCGCTCAAGCTCCGAGTACCGCCTGCCCTCCGGAGTCTTCAGCGTGGCCACCAGATCACCGGGCAGCGCGGGGTCCGCCCTGCGGGCGGCCTTCGCGACCGTGGTGTGCAGCCGCTTCTCCGCGATGGCGCGGACCTCGGAGACCTGGCGGGCCAGCACGCTCACCCCCGGCAGCAGCACCCGGTGCCGGCGCAGCCAGCCCACCGAGTGATCGAACAGCGCCTTCGGTCCCTCGGCGTGCGCCGTCCACGCCCGGCCGTGCAGGAACGCCCGGAACCTCCGGCCCTGGGTGTGGTCCTCGAATGGGTGGTAGTCGTACGCATCGCGGATCTCCCACGCGTGCTCGTACGCCGTCTTCAACCGCTCGGTGTACTCCTTGACGCAGGAGACGTCCTCGATCTCCAACTGCACGGCCAGGTGCTTCACCACCGGCCACGGCACCGCCAGGGGGTCCTCCAGGAACAGCCCGATGTAGCGGACCGTGCACATCTGGAGGGCGAAACCGAGCCGGTTGTGGTCACCACGCCGCTTCGCGATCAGCTTCCTGTCCTCGTCGTCGAGGAAGAAGAACCGCTCCAGCTCGGGCCTCGTCGGCTCCTCGGCGAACTTCCCGTACGCCTCGGCCTGCTCATCAGTCAGAAATTCCACCGGCATGCGACGGACGGTAATCAGCCCCGGCCGGGGGTCGGGGATCTTCCTCCGAACCTCCGCAGCAGACCGATCACCTGTGCTAGACGACGAAGATCAAATCCTTAGCGCCAACGGCTGTACCGCTGGTCCCCAACGCCGATCTTCAGCGGCGTTTCGACGCCAACATCGACAAGCTGACCGCCGACTTCGACTTCGGCAAGGTCAGCGTGTTGCAGGAGATCGCCAAGGCGAAGAAGAAGCCGGCCGAGGCACGGGCGGTCATCCAGATCGGCATCGTCATCGGCGGCGCCGACGGCGACTTCGACAAGACGGAGCAGGCCGTCGTCCGCGAGGCGTGCTTCTCCCTCGACCTGGCGCCACCTTCGGGCACTCCGCCGCGAGGACGGCGAGGGCCGTGGAGGACCTGATCGAGGACGTCGTGCTGCTCACCCTCGTCCTGGCGATCGTCCACTTCGTGCGGACGCGGAGGGCGAGGAGGACGGAGACGGAGCGGCTGGGAGAGCCCGGATGAGCTGCGGCGGCACCTTAATCAGTGTCCGTCGCGGTCCTCCAGGCCCGTCGCCCGGCCCTCCTCGTCCCAGCGGACCTCGAGGACTCGGGTGACGGCGTTGCGGTCGAGGGGGCCGAATACGTGGGGGAACAGGGTGGTCTCGGCGGTGCCGGGGGGTGGGGCAGGGGCGGCTGCCTCCCACTCGCATCTCGCGGTGAGGCGATTCTCGTCGAGGACCAGGGCCAGCAGGGGGCGGGGAGCGTCGCGGTAGAAGGCGTTGACGACGGTGAGGGTGGTCTCCTCGTCGGGCGAGCAGTGCACGAATCCGTCCTCGGCGAGGGAGGCGGGCGCGTAGGGCCGGTCGGGGGCGGCGCTCCACTCGTCGAGCGGTACGACGTGATAAATCATGATCAGGTTATACAACTCAGGTGTGCCGTCCCACGGCCTGGAGCGCTCCTAGGACACTTTTCAGACACTCCGTGGGGGCATCGTGGGCCCTTCGCTCCGACCTGTGCTACCGTGATAAAAGTGGCAGTTTCGGTTACCAGAGGCTTGTGAGTGCTCTTCGACCTTCCGTCGACGGGCACTCTTTTTGTTTCCGGGGCTTTCTGATCCTGCGACGCCGGTTCCGCAAGGTGCGGACACCGGGCACTGCCCCAAGGGAGATCAATATGGCATCTGGCACCGTGAAGTGGTTCAACGCGGAAAAGGGCTTCGGCTTCATCGAGCAGGAGGGTGGCGGCCCCGACGTTTTCGCCCACTACTCGAACATCGCCACCCAGGGCTTCCGCGAGCTTCAGGAAGGCCAGAAGGTTACCTTCGACGTCACGCAGGGCCAGAAGGGCCCGCAGGCCGAGAACATCGTTCCCGCCTGACGCTGACGCGACCTACGCGTACCACGTGGCCGGGGCTCGCACTCTCGTAGTGCGGGCCCCGGCTCACGTCGTTGTATTTGATGTATTTTCTTCGGCTCATTCTTGTGAATCCTCAAATCGGGAGGAATTCCTCGATACGTGCCGCATCGAGGAAGGTTCCGAATGAACCGCAACAGCTCCGTCCGCTCCCGCCGTGGTGGCGGCGGTACCGCCCCCTCCCGTTCGGCCGGTTCGGCCGGTTCGGCCAAGGCCGGGCGGAGTGGGCGCGGGAGTCGTCCCGCCGCGTCCGGCGGTGAGTTCGCCCTGCCCGTCACCCTCACCCCGGGGTTGCCGCCGGTCGAGGCGTTCGCCGAACTCGACATGCCCGAGCGGCTGTTGACCGCCCTCGGCGCCGAAGGCGTCACCACCCCGTTCCCGATCCAGGCCGCGACGCTGCCGAACTCGCTGGCCGGCCGGGACGTCCTGGGCCGTGGCCGCACCGGCTCCGGCAAGACCCTCGCCTTCGGCCTCGCGATGCTGGCCCGTATGGACGGGCAGCGCGCCGAGCCCCGTCAGCCGCTGGCCCTGGTCCTCGTCCCCACCCGGGAACTCGCCCAGCAGGTCAACGACGCCCTCACCCCCTACGCCCGTGCGCTGCGGCTGCGGATCGCCACGGTGGTCGGCGGTCTGTCGATCGGCCGGCAGGCGAGCGCGCTGCGCGGCGGCGCCGAGGTGGTCGTGGCCACGCCCGGCCGGCTCAAGGACCTCATCGACCGGGACGACTGCCGTCTCGACCGGGTCGCCATCACCGTCCTCGACGAGGCCGACCAGATGGCCGACATGGGCTTCATGCCGCAGGTGACGCAGCTCCTCGACCAGGTGCGTCCGGACGGCCAGCGCATGCTGTTCTCGGCGACCCTGGACCGTAACGTCGACCGGCTGGTGCGCAACTACCTGCACGACCCGGTCGTCCACTCCGTCGACCCGTCCGCGGGCGCGGTGACGACGATGGAGCACCACGTGCTGCACGTCGAGGACGAGGACAAGCACGCCACGACGACGGAGATCGCCGCCCGCGACGGACGAGTGATCATGTTCCTCGACACCAAGCACGCGGCGGACCGGCTGGCCAAGAAGCTGCTGGCGGTCGGGGTGCGCGCGGCGTCGCTGCACGGCGGCAAGTCGCAGAACCAGCGCACGCGCACGCTGGCCCAGTTCAAGGACGGCCATGTGACGGTGCTGGTGGCGACCAACGTCGCGGCCCGTGGCATCCACGTCGACAACCTCGACCTCGTCGTCAACGTCGACCCGCCCGGCGACCACAAGGACTACCTGCACCGGGGCGGCCGTACGGCACGCGCCGGCGAGTCCGGCACGGTCGTCACGCTGGTCCTGCCCCACCAGCGGCGGGAGATGACGCGGCTGATGGCCGACGCCGGCATCACCCCGCAGACCACCCGGGTCCGCTCGGGAGAGGCCGAGCTGAGCCGTATCACCGGTGCGCAGGCGCCGTCGGGCGTGCCCGTCGTGCTCACCCCGCCGCCCGCCTCGGAGAAGCGGCCCGAGCGCTCGGGTTCCGCCCCGCGCGCCCGACGCGGCCGTCCGGCCGGAGGCCAGGGCGGTCGTCCCGCCGCGGCCGGGGGCGGCCGACCCGCCTCCCAGGGCCGTCGCCGCGCCCCCGCGAAGGGCAACGGGGGCGGGGGCGGCAACGGCGGCAGCGGGAACGGCCGCTGAGTTCAGCGGGTTCGTCCACTGACGCGGCGCGGGGACCCAGGGGGGCTTCGCCGTGGAACTGTGACACTTTCCACTCGGAGTGTCACAGTTCTCGCGCTACGTCCCCCCTCCCCCTCCTCTTCACCGGGTTCGTTCGACGCTCCACACCGGTAGCTGCTCGAAGAAGGTGACCGCCTCGTCTCGCCATCGGGGGCGCCAGGCGGCGGCCACGAGGGACGCCTGTTCCGCGTGGCGGCGCATGTCCGCCCGCATCCGGTCGGGCACGCCTCGGCGTTCGGCGATCTCCCGGACGGCGGCGACCGTCTCCGGCGTACAGGAGGCGTCGCCGAGCGCGGACTCCACGACCACCCGGTCGCTGCCTCCGCCTGTGCCGCTGTCGGCTACGGCCGACAGCAGCGCGACGACGGTGTAACTGCGCTTCCCGTCACGGAGATCGGTGCCGGTCGGCTTGCCCATGGTGGCCGCGTCCCCGAACAGGTCCAGGTAGTCGTCGCGCATCTGGCCGCAGATGCCTACGAGTTGGGCGTAGCGGCTCAACTCGTCGTCGTACCGGTCCGGTTGACCGCCTGCGGCCAGGAGGCCCAGGCGCAGGGGCGCGAGCAGTGAGTAGCGGGCGGACTTGTAGTCGGCGACGCCGTGCAGGACGTCCTCGTCCGGGACGGTGGGGGTGAAGTCGCGTTCCAGGTCGACGATCTGGCCGACGAACGTGTCCGTCGCCGCCCGCGTCTGCACCTCGACCATGGCCTGCCGCATCGCGGGCGGCAGCGGGGCGTCGAGGAGGGCCCGCAGGGACAGGGCCAGCGCGAGGTCGCCCGCGAGGACGGTGAGGCCGATCGCCGCCTGGCGGTCGTGCGGGAACTTCTCCCGGTAGGCGTAGTACGTGGACGGGCCGCCCCGGCGGGTGGCGCTGTCGTCGATGAGGTCGTCGTGGACCAGGCCGTGGGTCTGGAGCAGTTCGATGCTGAGCGCGGCGGAGTCCAGCCCCTCGACCGGTTCGTCCGTCACCAGGCGGGCGGCCTCGTTCAGGAGCACGACGCGCATCCGCTTGCCGCCTCGCAGGGACAGATCGCGCAGCAGGGCGAGGCACTCCGGGGTGAAGCGGCTGAACGACGGCGCGTCGAGGGCGCCGGCGGCCAGGGCGTCGAAGTACTCCTCGAAGAGGGTGCGGAAGCGGCGCTCATATCCGGCGATCCGCTCACGCAGCCGTTCGCCGGGGCCGGTGCCGGGGCCGGCGGGGGTGCCGGTGGCGGTGTGGGGCATGGGGCGGGGCTCCTGTTCTGGGACGGCGGGCGGGACGGTTCGGGGGATTCGGTGGGTTCGCTGTCTGCTCCCGTCACCCACCGTTCGGCGCGTACACGGCGAACATGGCGTACGGCAGCAGGATCGCGGGGAGGGTCAGCAGCCGTGGCCTGAGCGAGCGGCCCGCCTTCACGGGGCGGAACCAGTCGTAGAGGACGAGCATCAGCGCGACGAGCACGGCGAAGACGACGAGGATGATCAGCACGAACACACTGCTCTCGATCTGGTCGTACGTGCAGTTGTCCAGGTCACGGCGGTCGAGGTCGTCGTCGCCGCAGTGCCCGTAGGCGATGTACCACCGCGCGCAGGCCACGACGACGGCCGTCGGGATACCGATCAGCAGGTGCGCCAGAAACGGCGGCAGGTAGCTCCGCAGAGCGGAGAGGACGGCGAGGGCGGGGCGCATTCGATCACCCCACCAGGACGATGATCCCCCGGCCGTGACGGAAGCCACTCCTCCGGTCACAGGCCTGTCACAGCGCCTCGTCGGGGAGATCGGGGGAGTCGGGGGAAGCGGAGGCGGGCCGGGCGCCGTCACGACTCTTCGCCGGCGGCCGCAGTCGGCTACACCTTCCGGGTCCACGTGCCGTCGAGGCGGAACGGTTCGACCGGGGCGGCGAATGTCACGTCCCAGTCGCCCACGATGAAGCCGCCGAGCCGGAGTCTGATGTTCTGGTCGGCCAGGGCCCAGGTCACCGGGGCCCCGGAGTGTGTTTCGAGGACGGCGTCCGAGACTCGGTCCGCTATGTCGTCCCGCGAAGCCGGGGCGTTCCGGGTCGTGTTCACGGTCAGGAGCTGGAGTTGTTCGGAGGTCAGGACTCCTCCGGCGTCGAAACTCCTGAACTGGTAGCGCGCGGGGACCGGTTGCTGGTCGGAGCAGTTGAAGAAGACGCCCACGGATGAATCGTCCATGACCATGCCCGAAGGGAGGAGAGTCATCGGGGTCGTCCGTTCGCCGGTTCGCTCATCGGTTTGCTTATCGGTTCACCCGGTCGGTTCGCTCGGTCGTCGGTTCAGTCGTCCGCCGGCCCGTGGGCTGCCAGGTGTGTCCTAGCGGGCACATGTGCGGGGACTCGTGGATGAACTGCCTGTGCAGGTCGGCACGGTCGCCGTCGCCAGCCGGCCGGATACCGTCAGGATCACGCCGGTCGGAAGGGATCACAACTCCGGGGCTCTGCCCTGGCGGTTGGGAGCGTTCGCGGTTGTTTAGTCACTCCCGGCGTGAACTGTGAACCGTGGGTACCGGCCGCGTGATTCGGCATCTCTCCTGATCCTCCTTGGCCTGACAGCCCCCTCGCCCCCTCCCCCCTCCTGGCAGCAGCATCCCTGGCCTGCGGGCTTTGACATGTTCGCGAAGTGTGCTCCATCATCAATCCACTAGTCGACTAGTGAAATGACGGTGAAGGGGTTGGAGTTCCGCATCGACAGGCGGAGTGGGGTCGCCGCCTATCAGCAGATCGTTCAGCAGACCAAGCAGGCGCTGCGGCTCGGCGTACTCGTGCCCGGGGATCAGTTGCCCACGGCCAAGGCGGTTGCCCAGAGCTCCTCGGTCAACCCGAACACCACGCTCAAGGCGTACCGCGAACTGGAACGGGAGGGCCTGGTCGAAGCGCGGCCGGGGCTGGGGACCTTCGTGCGCCAGTCGCTGGCCCGTCCGCAGGCGGGGGCGGATTCGCCGCTGCGCGGCGAGCTGGAGGCCTGGATGGACCGGGCCCGCGAGGCAGGTCTCGAGCAGGACGACGTGACCGCTCTGGTCACGTCGGTGATGGAGGAGCGGTACGCCGGGACCAGGCCTGCCGCCGAGCACACGTGAACAGCAGCGACACCTGCAACAACCGCAACAGCAGCAATAACAGGGACCAACGGGAACTAGGGGACGCGCATGAATAGCTACGAGACGGGGCACGGGGGGTCGGCGGACACGTCCGCCATAGAAGCCCGCGGGCTCGGCCGGAAGTATCGCCGGGGCTGGGCGCTGCGGGACTGCTCCTTCCGGCTGCCGGCCGGGCGGATCTGCGGGCTGGTGGGCCCCAACGGGGCCGGCAAGACCACGCTGATGGCCATCGCCGCCAACCTGCTGGAGCCGACCACCGGCACCCTGCGCGTGTTCGGCGCGGCCCCGGAGTCCGCGGAGGCCACGCGGCGTACCGCGTTCCTCGCCCAGGAGAAGCCCCTGTTCCGGCGCTTCACCGTCGCCGAGACCCTGCGCATGGGCCGCGAACTGAACCCCGGCTGGGACCAGCGGGCCGCCGAGAACATCGTCCGCGCGGGCAATGTGCCCTTCGACGCGAAGATCGGCACCCTCTCCGGCGGCCAGCGCACCCGGGTGGCCTTCGCCGTCTCCTTCGGCAAGCGTCCCGACCTGCTGCTCCTCGACGAGCCCATGTCGGATCTCGACCCGCTGGTGCGCCACGAGTTGATGGGCACCCTGCTGGCCGAGGCCGCCGAACGCGGCACCACCGTGCTGATGTCCACCCACATGCTCGCCGAGCTGGAGAACACCTGCGACTACCTGCTGGTCATCTCGGGCGGCGGGCTGCGGCTGGCCGGTGAGGTCGACGAACTCCGCACCGCCCACGCCGTGTTGACCGGGGTCCACACCGACGGGCAGACGCCGCCGGAGCTGGCGTACCACACCGTGGTCGAAACCCGCGTCAGCGGACGGCAGTTCACCTCGCTGGTCCGCCCCGACGGGCCGGCCGTCGGCCCCTGGCAGGCGAGCACCCCGAACCTGGAGGAACTCCTCCTCTCCTATCTGCGCTCGCCCGAAGCGCCGCCGCTGATCGGTCCCAGTTCCTACGTCGACCCGCAGGCGGTGGCGGCATGAGCACGATGACCAACACAGGCAGCACCGGAAACACCGGCAGCGCCTCCTCCGGCTCCGCTCCCGACTCCGCCCGCACCGGCGCCGGCCGAGGTCGTGGCCTGCGGCTCAGCGGCGTGAACTGGCTCGTCTGGCGTCAGCACCGCGCCGCCTACTGGACCATCCTGGCCGCCGCCGCCATCACCCTCGCGGTGATCGTCTACGAGCGCCAGCAGATGATGACGTACCTCGAGGGGTACGGATACCCCCACCTGAAGGACGGCTGGGAGGACAAGTTCGACCGGCGGATGTTCGACGTCGTCTCCCAGGTACTCGGGGTCGTACCCATCCTGATCGGCGTCTTCCTGGGCGCGCCCCTGCTCGCCGGTGATCTGGAGAGCGGCACCGCCAAGCTGGTCAACGCGCAGTCCACCAGCCGCGTCCGCTGGCTGGCCACCAAGCTCGGGGTGACCGTGCTCGTGGTCACCGTGTGCACCGCGGCGCTCTCCGCCGCGTTCACCTGGTGGTGGTCGCCGATCAAGTCGTCGTCCTACATCTCGTTCTGGACCGACGCCTCCGTCTTCGACGGCACCGGGCCCGTGCCCACGGCGCTCACCCTGCTCACCGTCGTCGGCGGTGTGGCGATCGGCATGCTCGTGCGCCGCACCCTGATGGCGATGGTCGTCACCCTCGGCTTCGCCGTCGTCGTGCAGGTGGTCTGGTCGCACTTCCGGCTGTCCCTCGGGGACGTCCTCGTGAAGACCAGTCACAACGGGGTGGGGGACGGCACCTTCCCGGCCCTCCCCGACAGCGCCGTCAACCTGGACCAGTCGTACCTCACCGCGTCCGGCGACCTCATCGGCTATGGCAGTTGCAACGAGGCGACGGAGAAGGCCGCCGCCGCCTGCCTGGACAAGGCACACGTCGTGGGCTGGTCCGTCGACTACCTCCCGATCTCCCAGATGTCCGCCATGCAGTGGTTCGGCGCCTCGATCCTGCTGGCCCTGACCGCGGCCATCTCGGCGTTCGTCATTCTCTGGGGCCGTAAGCGCCTCGTCTGAGCCGCCGCCCCTTCTCTCTCTTCTCTCTACTTCTCTCTACTTCTCTCTCTTCTCTCTACTTCTCTCTCTTCTCTCTACTTCTCTCTCTTCTCTCTACTTCTCTCTCTTCATCTCTCTTCTCTCCCTCTTCGCACCAGGGCGCGGCCGAGCGGCCACACGTCGCTCAGCCGTGCCCTGATGCTGCCTCAGAACCCTTATGAAAGGCTTGAGTTGACGTCGCACAAGCTCATCACCCCGTTGGCGGCCGTCCTGGTCGCGGCGCTCGGCGCCGGGCTGCTGGCGAGCACGCCCGCCGGCGCCGAGACCGCCGCCGAGACCGCCGCCCAGGCCGATCCCCCCACCGGCGCCGGCGCCCCCGCGAGGACCGTCACCCTCGTCACCGGCGACCGGGTGACCCTCGACGCCGCGGGCAAGGTCACCGGTGTGACGGCCGCCAAGGGCCGCGAGGGGATGGCCTTCCGCGTGCAGCAGGCCGCGGGCCACGCGTACGTCCTGCCGCGCGACGCCGAACCGCTGATCGCGAACGGGACCGCCGACCGGCGGCTGTTCGACGTGACGCGACTGGTGAGTTCGCGCTACGACGACGCCCGCCGCTCCGACCTGCCGCTGATCGTCACCTACGACAAGGGCACGTCCGTGCCGGCGAGTACGTTCCGCGGCTCGGGCGCGACCGTCCGGCGGGACCTGCCGAGCATCAACGGCGACGCCGTACGCGCCCGTAAGTCCGAGGGCTCCGCCCTGTGGGAGACCCTCACCAGCGGCGCCGGCTCCGCGAAGGTCAGGAAGATCTGGCTGGACGGCAAGGTGAAGGCGACCCTGGACCGGAGCGTGCCGCAGATCGGCGCGCCCGCGGCGCACGCGGCGGGCTACGACGGCAAGGGCGTCAAGATCGCCGTCCTCGACACCGGCATCGACGCCACGCACCCGGACCTGAAGGACCGTATCGACGCGGCGAAGAACTTCTCCGCCGCCGCGGACACCGTCGACCGGGCGGGGCACGGCACACACGTGGCCTCGACGATCGCGGGCTCCGGGGCCGCGTCTCCCGCGGGCACCAAGTACGCGGGGGTCGCGCCCGGCGCCCGGCTCCTGGTCGGCAAGGTGCTCGACGACGAAGGCTCGGGCGAGGACTCCGGTGTCATCGCCGGTATGCAGTGGGCCGTCGCGCAGGGCGCCAAGGTCGTCAACATGAGCCTGGGCGGCACCGACACCCCCGGCATCGATCCCGTCGAGCAGGCCGTCAACGACCTGTCGGCCAGTTCCGGCGCGCTGTTCGTGATAGCCGCCGGCAACGAGGGCCCGGACGAAGGCACCGTCGGCACCCCCGGCAGCGCCGCCGCCGCGCTCACCGTCGGCGCGGTCGACCGCCAGGACGCCATCGCCGACTTCTCCAGCCGCGGCCCCACGGCCGACGGCTCCCTCAAGCCCGACGTCACCGCGCCGGGCGTGGACATCGTCGCCGCCAAGGCCGCCGAGGGCTTCATGGGCGACCCCGCCGCCGACGGCTACGTCTCCATGAGCGGTACGTCGATGGCGACCCCGCATGTGGCGGGCGCCGCGGCGATCCTGGCGCAGGAGCACCCGGACTGGACCGGCGCGCAGATCAAGGCCGCCCTCACCGCCTCCGCGAAGCCGACCGCCGCCACCTCTGCGTACACGCAGGGCACCGGCCGGGTGGACGTCGCCCGGGCGATCGGCCAGCGGCTCACCAGCAGCCCGACCGGGCTGGGCTTCGGGACACAGCAGTACCCCCACACCGACGACCAGCCGGTCACCAAGGATGTCACGTACCGCAACGCGGGCAGCGAGCCGCTCACCCTCGACCTGGCGACCGAGGCCTACGGCAATGACGGAAAGCCCGCCGCGGAGGGCCTGTTCACCGTCTCGCCGCGGCGGCTCACCGTCCCGGCGGGCGGTACGGCGACCGCCACCGTGACCGCCGACACCCGGGTGGGCACGGCCGAGGGCAGCTTCGGCGGCTCGGTGACCGCCACCACCGCCGACGGCGCCACCAGCGCGCGCACCTCGCTCGGCGTCGTCCGCGAGGTCGAGTCGTACGACCTGACCATCAAGCACGTCGACCTCAAGGGCAAGGCCGCCCGCGACGGTTCGACGGGGATCTACGGCCTGGACAACGACATCTGGACGGACGTCGCCGACGAGCGGGACGGCGAGGTCACCATCCGTCTGCCGAAGGGGCGTTACGCCCTGGAAGGCAGGATCCCCACCGGCAGCACCGGATGGTCCGTGCTGGTGCAGCCGAAGTTCGCGCTGACCAAGGACGCGACCCTGGTCATGGACGCCCGGAAGACGAAACCCGTCAAGATCACCGTGCCGGACGGCGCGGCCAAGCCGGCGGGCGCGATGTTCTTCTTGCACGTCGACGTCAACGACAAGCCGTACACCACCCTTTACAGCGCGCCCTCCTTCGGCAGCGTGCGCGTCGGACAGCTCGGCGCCCCGGTGCCGGCCGCCGAGGCGTCCGCGGTCTACCACGGCATCTGGACGAACAAGGCGGGCAGCTACCGGCTGGCCTGGAACCGTACGGGTGACCTGTCCGGCTTCACACAGAACGTGAAGCGCTCGCAACTCACCAAGGTCAAGCTCGTCGTCGGGGCGCCGGCCAAGGGCAAGACCGCGACCGTCTGGGCCGCGCCGCTGATGCCCGGCGGCTACTACAACACCTTCGAGACGCCGGCCCGGCTGCCGCTGACCGGCACCGACTACGTCTTCCCCAACGGCCTCAAGTGGTTCTACCAGACCAGCCAGTACGGCCCGCTCGACGCCGAGGGCGACCCGACCTGGGAGAACACCCAGGCCAGCCCCCCCAGGGCGTACGCGGCGGGCAAGGAGTACACCCAGCGCTTCAACATCGGCGTCTTCGGCCCGTCCCTCACCTCGGCCTCCCCCGCCCGCATCGACCGGACCGGAGCGGTCCGCGTCGGCGACACCTTCGCGGCGTCCCTGCCGCTGTTCTCCGACGGCGTCGGCAACCAGGGCAGCTCCGACTACACCAGGGCCAGCAGTTCGCTTCACGCCGACGGCCAGAAGATCTTCGCCGTCGACGACCAGCTGAACGGCGACGAGCACACCCTCCCGGCCGGCAAGCACACCTACAAGCTCGACGTGGACGTCTCCCGCGCCCCGTCACAGACCGCGGTCAGCACCCGGGTCGCCGCCACCTGGACCTTCACCTCGGCGCACGTCCCCGGCAACTCCCCCGAGCGGCTCCCGCTGACGGTCGTCCGCTACACGCCGGCGCTGTCGACGGCCTCCACCGCCAAGGCCGGTACGACCCTCAGCGTGCCCTTCGCCCTCCAGGGCGCGGCCACCAAGGTCGGCACGCTGCGCAAGCTGGCCTTCGCCGTGTCCTACGACGACGGCAAGACGTGGAAGAAGACCACCGCCGTGAACGGCAAGCTGCTCAAGCTGCGCAGCCCCGCCAAACCCGGCCCGGTCTCCCTCCGCGTCACCCTCACCGACGCCGACGGCAACACCCTGACCCAGACCATCCACCGCGCCTACCGCACCACCAAGTAGGCCCCCGGGTACCGGGTACCAGTTCAAAAACTGTGACACTTCCTACCGGGAGTGTCACAGTTTTTTGGAACTGGTACCCCGGGGCGGGGAGGACGGGGCTAATTCGCTCGCGCCGCCGCCATCGCCGTGAGCGTCGTCTCCCAGAGCTGGTCCAGCAGTGCCGAACGTGCCTGGTCGTCGACCGGACCTCGCGGTGGCCGGACGCCCGGCGGCAGGACGAGCGGTACGGGCTCCCGATGGGCCCGGGTCGTGTCCAGGGGTGCGCCGGAGTGTCAAGTACCCACTTCGAGTGACCACGAATGCCTGTTGCCCTCACCAGGACGTGAGCGGCACACTTGACCTGCAAGAAGCAGTAGGAGAGGCGGCCGACCGGTGCCCATCAACAACAATCGACGTTCCGTCAGCGGCAGTTGGCGCGGACGCTGCGCGAGCTTCGGACCGCGGCCGGGCTGACGCACGCCGACACCGCCAAGGTGCTCGGCTCGGCGGAATCGAAGGTCGGCCGGATCGAGAACGCCCAGTCCGGTATCCGCCTGCCCGACCTTCGCGCCCTGATGGACGCGTACAACGTCACCGACCCGACCGAGCGGACCGCGATCGAGAAGTTGTCGCGCGAGTCCAGGCAAAAGGGTTGGTGGAGTCGGTACGTCAACGTGGTCGATCCGGCGTACGCGGCATACGCCGCTGTCGAGTGGGACTCCTCTGAGCTCTACAACGTCCAGACCAACCTGGTGCCGGGGCTTCTGCAAACTCCCGAGTACACCGGAGCCCTGATCCAGTTGCAGGTGCCGGATGCCACGCCGGACCATGTGGAAGCTCAGATCAACGTGCGTCGGGAGCGGAAAAGCATCCTGACCAGGAACAACCCGCTGCAACTGTGGGTGATCATCGCCGAGAACGTCCTGTACCACCAGGTCGGCAAGCGCGACGTGATGAGGGCACAGCTCGAGTCCCTGATCGCCGACAGCAAGAAGCAGCACATCGAGCTTCAGGTCCTGCCGCGCGAAGACCCCATGAACGCCTGCCTGTTCGGGCCGTTCGTGATCATGAGCTTCCCCACCTCGGCAGAGACCGACGTCGCCTATACCGAGTCGCCCACCAGCACCCTCTATTACGAGGAAGCAGCCGACGTCGAGACGTACACGACGCTGTTCCGTCGTCTGAACATGGCCGCAGCGAACGTCAGCAAGTCCCGGGCGCTCATCCAGAACGCCCTTCACGAAATGGAAAAGGGCCCATGAAGCCAAACACCCGACCCGCTTCGGCCCCACTGGAGTGGGTGAAGTCCTCGTACTCCGGAAACAACGGCAACTGCGTGGAAGTCGCCGTTCTGCCTGGTGGCACCCGTGCGATACGTGACAGCAAGGATCCGGGCGGGCCCATCCTGGAGTTCTCGGCCGGGGGGCTCGCCGCGTTCATAGCCGGTGCCGTCAGGGGCTGATCGGTCAGTCCACGCTCAGTCATCCAGGGCCTCTCGGAGTTCGCCCCGCTTCCGGATGCCCAGCTTCTTGTACGTGTTCGTCAGGTGGGTTTCGACTGTGCGGCGGGCCACGTGGAGGAGGTCCGCTATCTGGGTGTTCGTGCGGCCCTCCGCCGCGAGTTCCGCGATGCGGCGTTCGCTGCCGGTGAGAGAGGCCGCGCCGGTGTGGGTGAGGGTGGTGCGGCGGGCGCCGGCCGTGCGGAGGGCCTGGTCGGCGTACCGCAACAGCCTTGCGCTGCCCAGGCGTTCGGCTCGTTCGGCGGCCTCGCGGAGGTAGTCGCGGCCACGGATGCGTTCGCCGGCGGAGATGAGCTGGCCGCCCTGGGCCAGGAGGGAGGCGACGAGTTCCGCCTCGGCCGGTGAGTTCCGCAGGACCGCCACCGCCTCCTCGCCCAGTTGCAGGCCCCGGCGTCCACGGGTCGCGCGGCCCAGGACGCGCAGCGCCCGGCCCAGCGTGCGCGGGGTGTCCCAGACGCGGGCCAGCCGGAGTTCCTCCGCCGCCAGGGCCAGCGCCTCCTGGGGGCTGCCCAGGGCCAGCCGGCATTCCGCGACCGCCGTCCGCCACGGGGTGACGACCGGGCTGAGGACCGCGCGGGCCGACTGACGGCGCCCGCACTCCAGGAAGTCGTGCAGGGCGCCCGCGACGTCCCCCTCGGTGAACCGCAGCACACCCCGCGCGTAGAGGAACCGGTTCAGTTCCCAGGAGTCGGAGGTGGCGCGCAGGTCGAAGGTGTCCGCCAGGCGGCGGGCCTCCTGCGTACGGCCCGTCTCCACCAGGGCCAGCACGGCGTGCGCGTCGGCGTTCGCGGGGCCGCCGCCGGTGTGACGGCGGGCCGGGGCCCCGGGGTGCTCGGCGAGCAGGGCGGCGTACGTGCCGCGCGCCGCCGCTATGTCCCATCGGGTGTCCAGCAGGGCCTGTTCCATCGGGTGCAGGAGAGACGGGTGCTGGCCGGCCAGACCGCGTTCCACCAGGCGTTCCGCCTCGTCGAGTTCGTCGGCCCACTGCGCCACCGCCGCGGCCGTGCCCAGCAGGAACGGCTCGGCGAGGGGGTCGGCGGGCTCCGTCAGGAGGGTGCGCAGCCTGCGCATCGCCTCCCGCGCCGGTATCTCCCCGGCCGTCGCCGCGTACCGCACGAGGAGGGCCTGACCGGAGGCGCCGACCAGCTCCGGGGAACGTTCGGCGGTGTCGGTGAGCCAGCGGTAGGCCTCGCCGCGGACCGTCTGGTCCTGGTCGGAGAGGAGCGCGGACGCCGTCTGGAGGGTGCGGGCCAGGTCGGCGTGGCCGGCCGGCAGCCGCGACTCCAGGCGGCGCAGCGCCTCCACGGCCGTACGGACCTCCCCGCGGCCCGCGAGGGCGGTGCCCAGGGCGATCGCCGTACGGACCTGGTCGTGGGGGTCGGCGGGCAGGTCCAGTGCCTCGGTGAGGCGGGGGATGCCGCCGGGGGCGTCGGCGGAGGCGTACTCCAGCGAGCCGAGTTCGGTGAGCAGGCGTTGGCGGAGGTCGTCGGGGAGGGGTTCCCGGAGGGCTCGGCCCAGGTAGCGGACGGCGTCGCCGGGGCGGTTCTCGCGCACGGCGACGGTCGCGGCCTCGCGCAGTGCGCACAGCGCCCAGGACGGTCCGGCCGGCGCGCTGGCCAGCAACTGCCGTGCCACGGCGTCGACATGGTCGCCCCGGCGCAGCATCGCGTGGGCCGCCGCCCGGTGCGCGTCCTGACGGCGCGCGGTGGACCAGCCGGCGAGTACGGCGTCCCGGAGGAGGGGATGGGCGTAGCGGGGTCGGCCGCCGGACGGGTCCGGGCGCAGCACGCCGAGCCGCGTCATCGCCGTCAGCCAGCCGGAGACGCGGGCGTGGTCGGCGCCGGAGGCGTCGGCGAGGGTGGCGGCGAGGGAGGTGGCGTTGAGGGAGGTGGGGGCGAGGGAGGTGGCGTTGAGGGAGGTGGGGGTGGTTCCCGTAGCGCCGGCACCTTCGTCCTGCGACTGTCCCGCCTGTTCAGCCCGTTCAGCCCGTTCAGCCCGTTCAGCCTGTTCAGCCCGTTCAGCCTGTTCCGCCTGTTCCGCCTGTTCCAGTGCTGCGAGCGTGCGGGCCACCTCCGCCGTCGTCGGGCCCGCGCTGTCCAGCCACCAGGAGACGGCCGCCGGGTAGGCGCCCGGGTACAGCGCGGCGCACGTGCGCGGGACCGCCGTCGGGGGCGGGACGCCGACGAGGTCGTCGAGGAGGGCGTGCAGGAGCAGCGGGTTGCCCGCGCCGGCGCGCACGCAGTCCGCCGTCCACCGGTCGGAGGCCGTCGGGAAGGCGGCGCGGACCAGGTCGGCCGAGGCGTGGTCGGTGAGGGGGGCGAGGGTGTGGGTGCGGACGGCGGACGGGGAGAGGGCGTGGGTGAGACCGGCGGGCCGTAAGTCGATGTCGTACTGGCTGCGCTCGGTGGCCACCAGCAGGACCGGCAGGCGGTCGATCCGGCGGGCCGCCTCCACGAACCAGCGGCGCGAGGCCTCGTCGGCGAGGTGGACGTCGTCCACGGCGACCATGATCGGCGCCTCGTCCGCGTACGAACGCAGCACCCGCCACAGCCGGGCCGCGCTGTCGCGGTCGTCGACGCCCGGTGCGACGTCCGCGAACTCCGGTACGGGGCCCAGGAGATGGAGGACGGAGGAGAACGGCAGCGCGGTGTCCTCGGGGGAGCAGCGGGCGCGCAGGACGCGCAGGCCGAGGCGGGTCGCGTGCGCGGCGGCGGCCTCCAGGACGGCGGACCGGCCGGTGCCGGTCGCGCCGCGCAGCAGGACGAGACGGCCGCCGCCGGCGCGGGCGTGCTCCGCCTCCGCCGTGAGCAGTGCGTGCGCGTCGTCGCGTTCCCGCAAGGGTCCGGTCATCGCTGCCTCCTGCTGCTGTCGGGTACGTCGTCGGGGACATCGCCGGGTATGTCGGGCGCGTACATGTAGAGGTCGTGTGGACGGATACGGGTTCGCGTGGCCGTTGTGGCGAGGCTCACGACGGGTCGAACAACGGCGACGATATCGGCCCTGACCTGCGATGATGTAGGCAAACCGTGGTCGCCGGCGGCTTGGTCTCGTGGTCTGTCTCGTGGTGCTCCACGATTGCGCGCACCACACGGAGCGCAGAAGTCTGGACCTGACCCATCCGTCACCACATGGGGGCCACGGTTGCTCAGCTCACCTCGGACACCAGACACCGGTGCCGCCGTCGGTACCCGGCGGCGGATTCCCGTGACCGTCGAGGCACCGGATCCGATCTCCCGCGAGGGCGCGGTCAGCCAGTTGCGCGGGCGTCCGGAGGTCGAGGTCCGCGAGGAACTCCCGGCCGTCGGCGGCGGGGTGGCGCTGCTGATCGAGGACACCCTCGACGAGGCGGCGCTGGCCCGGCTGCGGCGGATCGTGCGCAGCGAGGGGGCGCGGGCGGTGCTCGTCGTGGGCACGATCCGCGAGACCGAGCTGCTGGACGTCATCGAGTGCGGGGTCGGGGCGATCGTCTGGCGCCGCGAGGCCACCGCGCACCGGCTGGTGCAGGCGGTGGTGGCCGCCCACCGGGGCGACGGCGACCTGCCCGCCGACCTGCTCGGCAGGCTCATCAGCCAGGTCGGCACCATGCACCGCGGTGCGGCGGGCCGGCCCGGCGCCCCCTCCCTGGGGCTCGCGCCTCGGGAGGTGGACGTCCTGCGGCTGGTCGCCGAGGGGCTGGACACCGGAGAGATCGCCAGCAAGCTGTCCTACTCCGAACGAACCGTCAAGAACGTCATGCACGGACTCACAACGCGGTTGCATCTGCGCAACCGGGCGCACGCTGTGGCATATGCCCTCAGGGAAGGCTACATCTGACCGAACGGGCAATCGAAGGCGGCCACGCGGGCAGTGTGCCGTGCCCGCCCGTCGACCCCGCCGCGCCTGCGGAACCGGGGCCGCCCGGGGCACGGTGGATGCTCTACGTCAGTTGACGGGGCGATCGGCAAGGCAGTTGAGGAGCACGACGTTGATCCACGAGGTGGACGAAGTCCTCAAAAGCCTGCTCGAGGGCGGCACGCTCGCCGGCTCCGGCATCGAGGTCTCCTTCGAGGCCCCGACCCGCGACTGGGCCGCCCGGCGCAACGCCCCGGTGATCAACACCTACCTGTACGACATCCGCGAGGACGTGACCCGGCGGCAGCGCGGCCAGATGGCGGTGCGCGACGAACGCGACGTCGTCGTGAAGCGCCGTCAACCGCCGCGCTGGTTCCGCCTGTCGTACCTCGTGACCGCCTGGACGCGGACGCCGCAGGACGAACACCGGCTGCTGTCGGCCGTGTTGGCGACGCTGCTGCCGCGCGAGATGCTCACGGCCGACGAACTCCCCGGTGCCCTGGGCGCGTTGGGGCTGGCGATGCCGTTGACGGTGGCCGGCATCCAGACCGAGTCGCGTTCCCTCGCCGAGATCTGGTCCGCCCTGGGCGGTGAACTCAAGCCGTCCCTGGACCTGGTGGTGACGGCGCCCTTCCCGGCGTACCCGGAGTACGACGCCGGGCCGCCGGTCACGGAGGGCGCGGCGGTCCGCCTGCGCGGCATGGACGGCGACCCGCCGGAGTCCGGCGAGCGCGCCCACCGCCCTCACCAGGTGGCCGCGGCCCGCGCCGCCAAAGAGGCAGCCGGAGAAGCCGCCCGAGAGGCCACGGCCCGCCGGCCGGAACAACGGTGAACGGGGCGACCGTCAGGGAGCGGCAGCCCGTGATCGGCTGCCCGGGGGGCGAGGCCGCCGTCGAGCTGCTCACCCGTCTCGCCGAGCTGCGCGACCGGGTGGCCGAGCTGGTCGACCGGCGTTCCGCCGGAGACCCCACCGCCGGCGATCCGCTCCGCGGGCTGTACCTCTCCGAGGACGCGGTACGTCACCACCTGCTCACCAGCGCCGGGACGGCCGCCCCCGCCCCCGCCCCGGGCCCGACCCCGACCCCGGCGCCAGCGCCAGCGCCAGCGCCAGCGCCTGGCAACGACCAAACCGCCCCCACCGCCCTCACCGGCCTCGCCGCCCGGCTCCGTCTCACCGACCTCGACGCCGCGATCCTCCTCGTCGCGCTCGCGCCCGACCTCGACCGTTCCTTCGAGCCGCTCTACGGCTACCTGAACGACGACGTCAGCAGGCGGCGGGCCACGGTCGGGCTCGCCCTCGAACTGTGCGGGGCGCCCGCGCACCAGGCCACGGCCCGGGCCCGTTTCCACTCCTCGGCACCCCTGCGCGCGTACGGACTGCTGGACGTCGAGGAACCCGAACGGCCTTTCCTGTCCCGCTCGTTGCGCGTCCCGGACCGGCTGCTCGCCCACCTCCTCGGCGACGACACCCCGGACGCCGCCCTGCACGGACACCTGCATCCGCTCCCCCCGCCGCTGCCCGCCGACGGCGACGAGAGCCTCGTCCGCCTGCTGGCGCACCGGCTGCGGGAGGGCGGCCCGCTCACCGTCTACCTGCGCGAACACCGCGAGGGCGACGGCCTCGCCGCGATCGCCTCGGCCCTGCACGCGGCAGGCGTCGACGCCCTCCGCTTCACCGGGCCCGACGACCGCGTACCCGACCTGCTGCGCGAGGCGCGCCTCGGGGGCCGGGCGGTCGTCCTGTCGGGGCTGGCGGACCAACCGGCCGCGCTGGTCGGCATGTTGGCCGACGCCTCAGACGACGTCACCGTCCTCCTCACCGACCCCCGCCCCTACGACCCGCACTGGTCCACCCACGACCCCCTCGTCCTGGACGCACCGCGCCGCCGGGCAGGCGGAACCGCCACCTGGGCGACAGCCCTGGCCTCGGCGACCACCACCCCCAGCGCCACTCCCGCCCCCCTGGGCTTCGACCTGGCCGCCACCGTCGCGCCCTACCGGCTCGGGGGCGAGCGGGTCGCGCGGGCCGCACTGGCCGCCGCCGCGCTGGCCGGCTTCGAGGGCGGGCCGGTCACCGCCGAGCATGTGCGGCTGGCGGCGCGGCAGCAGTCCGCGTCGGGGCTGGAGCGGCATGCGCGGCGGATCCGGCCGGACGTCGGCTGGGACGATCTGGTGCTGCCCGAGCGGCCGTTGACGCAACTGCACGAACTCGCCCTGCGGGCCCGGCACCGCGACCGGGTCCTCGGCGACTGGCGGCTCAGCGCGGGCGGCGGGCGCGGGCGCGGGGTGCTCGGGCTGTTCGCGGGCGAGTCCGGCACCGGGAAGACGCTCTCCGCCGAGGTCGTCGCCGCCGAACTCGGCCTCGACCTCTACGTCGTCCAGCTCTCCTCCGTCGTCGACAAGTACGTCGGCGAGACCGAGAAGAACCTGGAGCGCATCTTCAGCGAGGCCGACCGCACCGACGCCGTACTCCTCTTCGACGAGGCCGACGCCGTGTTCGGGAAGCGGTCGGAGGTGAAGGACGCGCACGACAAGTACGCCAACATGGAGAGCGCCTACCTGCTCCAGCGGCTGGAGTCCTTCGACGGCATCGCGCTGCTCACCACCAACCTGCGCGCCAACATCGACGAGGCGTTCACCCGGCGGCTCGACCTGGTGGTCGACTTCCCGTTCCCGGACGCCGGTCAGCGCCTCGCGCTCTGGCGGCACGGGCTGGTCCACGTGCCGTGCGCCGAGGGGATCGATCCGGCGCCCCTGGCCCGGGACTTCGAGCTGGCCGGCGGCTCCATCCGCAGCGCGGTCGTCACCGCCGCCTACCTCGCCGCCGGCCGCGACGAGCCGGTCGGCGACGGCGACCTGCTGGAGGGCGCCCGCCGCGAGTACCGCAAGGCGGGCCGCCTGGTACCCGGCGAGGCCAACTGGTAGCCGCCGTAGGCGAGTTGCTTCAGTCGGGCGGGGTGGAGGTCACGCGAGCCCTGCCTGTCACACCGCCGTGACGCGTCCATGCAAAGACTTAGGAAACTGCCGCGCTTCATGTTTAACCCTCAACTAGCGTCCGGCGCATGAAAAGACGTTCTCTCGGAATCGCCGTGCTGGCGGCCACAGCCCTCGCCACCACCACAGCCTGCTCATCCTCTTCCGGGAGTGACACGAACAGCCCTGCCGCGGGCGGCGACGCGAAACCCGCTGCCGCCAAGGCCGGCAGCGCCGACCCGGCCGCCGTCACCGGCCTGCGGATCTTCCGGGACGGCAGCGAGGACCCCGACTGTCCCTGGGCCGTCAGCTACCCCGCCGTCCCCGGCGCGGACCCCCTCACCGCCGCCATGAAGGCCGACAGCGAGTCCCGTCTCGGCGACCCGCTCGCCGAAGACGCCGGGTGCAAGGCGATCAACATCAGCCACGACCTGCTGGTGGCCTCCGGTGACGTGCTCGGCGTACGGCTGACCACCCTCGACTACCAGGCGGCCGGCGACGGCACCGACACCCGCACCTACTGGTACGACGGCAAGGCCGGCAAAGCCCGGAAAGCGGCCACCCTCATCAGCGACGACTCCTTCGACGACTTCACCGACGCCGTCAAGGACCGGCTGAAGGACCAGAAAGGCATCATCGCCGACCGGCTCAACAGCCTCGCGGAGTACCGCGACTCCACGCTCGACGACCTCTCCTTCACCACCGACGGCGACCTCATCGCGGAGTTCGACCGCGGCACCGTCGCCGTCCCGACCGGCGGCCGCTACCAGGCCGTCATCCCCGCCGAGGAAGCCACCCCCCTGCTCTCCGACTTCGGCCGCCGCGCCCAGAAGCAGGCCACCGACCCGTCCGACTCCCTCGACCTGGGTGTGAGCGCGAAGCCGCTGACCCCTCCCACCGGGGCGCTCCCGGCCGACTCGGACGTCGACTGCTCCCAGGCCAAGTGCCTCGCCCTCACCTTCGACGACGGGCCCGGCGCGGACACCGCCCGCCTGCTCGACATACTCGCCGCCAACGACGCCCACGCCACCTTCTTCGTCGTCGGCCAGAACGCCGCCGCCCACCCCGACCTGCTCCGCGCCATGGCCAAGGCCGGGCACGAGATAGGCAACCACTCCTGGAGCCACGCCGACCTCACCCGGCTCGGGCCCACCGAACTGCGCGAGCAGATCTCACGCACCAACGACGCGGTCAAGGCGGCCACCGGCAAGAATCCCACCCTGCTGCGCCCGCCCTACGGCGCCGTCAACCCGGCGGTCAAGGCGGCCGCGGGCCTGCCGATCGCCCTGTGGAACTACGACACCGAGGACTGGAAGTACCGGGACAGCACCAAGGTCGCCGACTCCGTGCTGAACAACGCCAAGCCGGGCGACATCGTGCTCCTGCACGACATCCACCCCACCTCCGTCGACGCCGTGCCCCGTATCCTGACCAGCCTCAAGGAGCAGGGCTACCACTTCGTCACCGTCAGCCACCTGCGCGCGGACCTGAAGCCGGCCGCCTGACCGACGGACTCCGACCCGGAGCGGCACCTGCGCCCGCACCCGCGCCCGCGCTTTCCCGCTACCGCGTCACTGCGTGCGCCACTTCTGGTTCGGTGTCCCCGAGCAGGTCCACAACTGGAGCTTCGTGCCGTTGCCGGTGCCGTTGTTCTTGGCGTCCACGCACTTGTCGGCCTGCGGGTTGACCAGGTCACCGGCCTTGCTCAGCACGAACTGCTGGGCGGGGTTGCCGCTGCACTTGGCGAGCTGGATGACCGCGCCGTCGTCCCGCGAGCCCCAGGCGACGTCCATGCACAGGCCGAGCGAGCGCACGGTGCCGTCCTTGCCGAAGACCCACTTCTGGTTGGCCGACCCGGCGCAGTCCCACAGTTGGAGCGGGGTGCCGTCCTTGCCCTTGCCCGTCTGCGCGTCAGTGACGTCGATACACCGGTTCGAGGCCTGCCCGATGATGAGCGCGCCGGGTACCGGGGTCGTCACCTTCGCCCCGCCCGACGCGCCGGAGCCGCCGCTGTCCGTCGTGCCGCCGCCGCCCGAAGCCGAGGTGTCGGCGGAACTCCCGGACCCGGCACCGCTGTTGTCGTCCTGCTTCGGCGGGGCGGACGGCGTCTGCTGCTCGGGCAGCGGGTCGGCGGAGGCGTCCACCTTCGGCGCGGACGGCGCCGAGACGGACGGGCCGGGCAGCGCGGTGGCGCCCGCCGCGAGCGGCTGCTCCTTGGCGCTGCTGGTGACCGGCGGCTTGTACGCCAGCCAGATCATCACGAACGCGATCCCCAGCGCCACCGTCAGACTGAGCGCCGTCGCCAGCCAGCGCGGCAGGAACCCGCGCTGCACGAACGTCCCGTCCACCGACAACGGCACGGCCCCCGACCGCTGCACACTCAGCGCGTACGGCCGCTGCTCCTTCGCCCCGAACCAGATGACCTGGCGCGGGCGCAGCGTCGCGTCGACGAACGCCGCCCGCCCCGGCTCGATCTGCACACTGCCCGGACGGAACTCGTACCCGAGGTGGTCGCCCATGTCGGTGCCCGCGACGGACGCCGTCACCCGTGTGTTGCCGATGTTGTCGATCGCGAGACGCGGACGCCCCCGGAACCGTCCCTTCACGGTCGGCGGCACCAACTCCGCCCGCACCTCCGTGAACGGAGTGACCGTCAGATTTCCCTCCGGGACGGTCACGGCCTCCGGATGCTCGGTCGGCGTAATACGTACGGCGTACGGGTTGGGACCCGCGGCCGCGTCCGGGGTACGGGGCGGGGCGAACGTCAGCTCCACCGTCCCCGTCGTCCCCGGGAAGAGACGCAGCGTCTGCGGCTCCACCCTCGTCCAGGGAGCCACGTTCCCGACCGGCTCGAAGCGGTACTCGTCGACGACGTCACCGGTGTTGCGGACACGCAGCCGCACGGTCGTGGTGTCGCCGGGATCCACGGTCGCGGCGGCCGGTTCCAGAGAGGTCCACAGAGTCACCTGGCGACGCTACGACGCCTGACCGGGTCCCGTCAGGAGGCCGTCGGGCACGACCGCTGCCCGAAAGGGACGGCGGGTCGTGCCCCTGCGCCCGGTTTCAGCCGGTGCGACGGCGTCGGACGGAGAGTTCGCGTCAGACGGTGAAGCGGACCGCTTCCAACTGGAGCTTCCAGTCCATGGGGCTGCCGCCGTAGATCCACTTGTCCTTGGCGGTCGGGCTCGAACAGCCCAGACCCCGCCAGCCCTTGTCCTTGATGTGCGCGTTCTGGCAGACGGAACTGCCGTCCCCCAGCCCGATGGTGAAGCCCTGAAGCGGCGAGACCGCCTCCTTTTCGCTGCCGATGTACATGTCGATCCCGTCGGCCGCATGCGACCACTTGGGACCGGTCAGCCAGCCCTCGGTCACATGGGCGCCGTTGCCGCTGACGCCCCGGGTGCCCACCGTGGCGATGTTCAGCTTCTTGATCGGCAGGCTCTTGCCGGTCGTGCCGGCGATGGCGCCGTCGCACACCGGGTCCTGCCAGCCCCGGTCGGCGACATAGGCGCGGTAGCAGATGTGCCGTCCGTCGCTGCGCGCGGCCAGCGCCTGCACGGCGTCGGCGGCGGTCTGCTTCTTCGGCTTCGCGGGCTTCTTCGACTCGCCGCCACCACCGCCACCACCGCCACCGCCCCCACCACCGCCGGCGCCGGCGCTGTCGCCCGCGCCGCCGGCGGCCGGGGCGCTGACCGGGGCCTCGACCACGGCGGGGGCCGACGGGGGCGGCGCCAGGACCGGGGCGCTGGGCGTCGCCGAGGGGCTGGGCGCCAGGGTGCTGGCACCCGCCTCCACGAGCTCCTTGGCGCTGGAGGCGACCGGCGGCTTGTACGCCAGCCAGATCATCACGAACGCGATCCCGAGGGCCAGGCTGAGGCTGAAGACGGTCGCCAGCCAGCGCGGCAGGAACCCGCGCTGCACGAACGTCCCGTCCACCGCCAGCGGCACGGCCCCCGACCGCAGCACGTTCAGCGCGTACGGCTGCTCTTCCTTCGCCCCGAACCAGATGATCTGGCGGGGACGCAGCGTCGCGTTGACGAACGCCGCCCGGCCCGGCTCGATCTGCACGTTGGCCGGCTGGATCTCGTAGGCCAGCCGGTCCCCGTTGTCACTGCCGTTCAGCGAGGCGGTGACGCGGGTGTTGCCGACGTTGTCGATGGCGAGACGCGGACGTCCCCGGAACCGTCCCTTGACGGTCGGGGGCACCAGCTCCGCCCGCACCTCCGTGAACGCGGTGACCGTCAGGTTCCCCTCGGGGACGGTGACGGCCTCCGGGTGCTCGGTCGGCGTAATACGTACGGCGTACGGGTTGGGGCCGGCCGTCGCGTCGGGGGTACGGGGCGGGGCGAAGGTCAGCTCCACCGTGCCCGTCGTCCCCGGGAAGAGACGCAGCGTCTGCGGCTCCACCGTCGTCCACGGGGCGACCGGGCCCACGGGCTCGAAGCGGTACTCGTCCACCACGTCGCCGGTGTTGCGCACGCGCAGCCGTACGGTCGCCCGGCTGCCGGGGTCGACGGTGACGGAGGAGGGTTCGAGGGAAGTCCACAGGCTCACGGGCCGACGTTACGGGGAAGGCGGCGCGCGAAGTCAGAGGCCAGGGGGCAGGGGTGCGTGCCCGCCCGGACGCACCCGACCTGCCCGTCGGGACGCGGCAGGAGGCCTTCGAGCGGGCGCGGCGGCGGGCGGCGCCGGGCCGGGGTGCCGACAGACCCGCAGGAAAGGGACGGCGCGGGCGGGCCGCGCGCACCCCTCGCCGTCGTCATCCGTCCTCCGCCGCCCTCCGCTGCCCCGGAGGGCAACAGACGTGCCCCGACCTGTGCACCGGGGGCCGTTTCGACGGACGCGCTTCGCGCGTGACGGTGAAAGACGTCCTGACGCGTACCCCGAGGAGAGCACAGCATGCCGTCCTACCTGTCGCCCGGCGTATACGTCGAGGAGGTGGCCAGCGGCTCCCGCCCGATCGAAGGGGTGGGCACCTCGGTGGCGGCCTTCGTCGGGCTCGCCCCGACCGGCCCGCTCAACGAGCCGACGCTGGTGACCAACTGGACCCAGTACGTGGCGGCCTTCGGTGACTTCACCGACGGCTACTACCTGGCGCACTCCGTCTACGGGTTCTTCAACAACGGCGGTTCGGCCGCCTACGTCGTCCGCGTCGGCGGTACGTCCGCGGGCGCCTCCGGTGACGTCAAGTCCCCGGCAGCCGTGGGGGGTTCCTCCGCTCCGGCCGCGCTGACCGCCGGTGAGCCCAGGCAGCTCGGCACCTTCACGGTGACGGCCGTGGCGGCCGGCGAGAGCGGCGGCCCGCTGAGCGTCGAGGTCGCGGACGCCGAGGGCGAGGGCCCCGCCGAACGCTTCAAGCTGATCGTCAAGGACGGCGACAAGGCCGTCGAGACGTTCGACGTGTCGGCGAAGAAGGGCAACCGCTCCTACGTCGTCACGCAGGTCAAGGAGCGCTCCAGGCTCATCACCGTGGCCGAGGCCGCGCCCGCGGCGCAGCTCGCCCGCCCGGAGAACCAGACGGTCGCGCTGCCGTCCGCGTCCGCCCCGGCGGCCGGCGCCCCCGCCGTCCCGGCGGACCAGGTGGCTACGGTCGGACCGGCCCAGTACCTGGGCGACAGCTCCGACCGCACCGGCTTCGGCGGCCTGGAGGCCGTCGACGAGGTGTCCATGGTCGCGGTGCCCGACCTGATGGCCGCCTACCAGCGCGGCGCGATCGACCTGGAGGCCGTCAAGGCCGTCCAGCTCGGCCTGATCGCGCACTGCGAGCTGATGGGCGACCGCGTCGCGATCATCGACCCGCCGCCGAGCCTGAACGCCCGTCAGATCCGCGTCTGGCGCCAGGAGACGGCCGGCTACGACTCCAAGTACGCGGCCCTGTACTACCCGTGGATCAAGGCCTTCGACCCGGCGTCCGGCCAGGCGCGGCTGATCCCGCCGAGCGGTCACGTGGCCGGCGTGTGGGCCCGCAACGACTCCGAGCGCGGCGTCCACAAGGCCCCCGCGAACGAGGTCGTGCGCGGCGCGGTGGACCTGGAGATCCAGATCACGCGCGGCGAGCAGGACCTGCTGAACCCGATCGGCGTGAACTGCATCCGGGCGTTCCCGGGCCGCGGCATCCGCATCTGGGGCGCCCGCACCCTCTCCTCCGACCCGGCGTGGCGCTACCTGAACGTCCGCCGGTACTTCAACTACCTGGAGGAGTCGATCCTGATCGGCACCCAGTGGGTGGTGTTCGAGCCGAACGACCACGCCCTGTGGGCCCGGATCCGGCGCAACGTCTCCGCGTTCCTCGTCAACGAGTGGCGCAACGGCGCCCTGTTCGGGGCCCGCCCCGAGGAGGCGTACTACGTCAAGTGTGACGAGGAGTCCAACCCGCCGGAGTCCGTCGACCTCGGCCGGGTGATCTGCGAGATCGGCATCGCGCCGGTCAAGCCGGCCGAGTTCGTGATCTTCCGGCTGGCCCAGTTCCAGAGCGGGAGCGGGGAGTTGGAGGAGTAGGCACTCCGGGTACTTCGGGTACCGGGGCACTCCGGGTACTTCGGGCACTCCGGGGACTTCGGGTACCGGGGCACCCCGGTCCCCCTTTCCTCCCCCTCCCCTCCGCTCTCCTCCGCTTGCGCGGACCGCAGTCAACTCCCCTAGAAGGACAGCCAGATGAGTCTCCAGCCGGGTGACGCCCTCACTTCACACAATTTCGGCCTCCAGATCGACGGCGTGATGGTCGAGTACCTCGCCGAGGTCAGCGGCCTCAGCCTCGAACAGGACGTCATCGAGTACCAGCAGGTCTCCGCGCAGGGCAAGCCCGTCACGAAGAAGCTGCCGGGCGTGAAGAAGGCGGGCACCTGCACGGTCGTGCGCGGCATGACCCAGTCGGCGGCGTTCAACCAGTGGATCACCGAGTCGATCAACGGCGTGATGGGCACCGCCCGCAAGAACGCCACGATCATGGTGATGGACTACCAGAACAACCCGGTCAAGCGGTACAACATGCGCAACGCCTGGTGCAGCAAGATCGACACCAGCTCGGTGAAGGCCGGCGAGGCCTCCGCGCTGACCGAGACCGTGACGATCACGTTCGAAGAACTGGTCATCGAGTAATGCGGCGTTCGTCGGCTGTGCGGGGGTCGGTGACGGGACCGGTGACGGGCGCTGCGGCCGGGGCGGAGCAGCCTCAGGAGGCGGCCCCGTTCCTGGGGGCGGCGCCCGCGACGGCCGCCCCGGCCCCGGCCCCGGCGGCGTACCGGCTGCAGACGGAGTTCCCCTTCGAGCTGCCGCGCGGCTACGTGGACGAGGCGGGCACGGTCCACCGCGACGGCGTGATGCGCCTCGCGACGGCGCGGGACGAACTGGTCCCGCTCCGGGACATCCGCGTCCAGGAGAACCCCGCGTACCTGTCGGTGGTCCTGCTCGGCCGGGTCATCACCCGCCTGGGCGCCCTCCCGCTCGTCCACGACGGGGTGGTGGAGAACATGTTCGCCTCCGACCTTGCGTTCCTTCAGGACTTCTACCGCCAGGTCAACGCCGAGGGCCACACCCGCGCCTCGGTGCAGTGCCCCCACTGCTCGGAGCCCTTCGAGGTGGAACTCGGCGGGAGCCGCCTGGGGGAATCGTGACGTACGCGACCGACCGGATGCACGAGGAGATCGCGTACGTCGCCTACCACTTCCACTGGAGCCAGGACGACATCCTCGACCTGGAACACCACGACCGGCGCCGTTACGCCGACCAGATCGCGACCCTGGTGACCAGGGGCCGGGCGGAGGGCTGAGGCATGGGGTTCCTGGAACGTCTGCGGGGCGGCCGGGGTGCCTCCGGCGGTGACGCGGGTACGTCGTCGGGCGTCGCCGGTACGTCGGCGGGCGGCGACGCCGGTACGTCGGCGGCGGGCGGCGGTGCTTCGGGTTCGACGGGCGACGGCGGTTCGGCGGGTGGTGTCGGTTCGGCGCCGCGTGTCGTGCCGGCCGCCTGGACGGCGCTGCCTCCCATCCAGCGGGCGACCCTCGGAGGGGCGGCGGGCGTCGCCGACTCCGGGTTCGGCGGCCGGCTGGCCACCTGGCAGAACCCCTCCTTCATCGGCACCCGCTCCCACGCGGTGCTGGACTCGGGCCCGGGCGGCCTGATGAGCAGCCTGCGGGCGACGAACCCGCCGGTCGCGGAACCCGAGCGGGTGGCTGCGCCGCCTCGACCGACCCAGTTGCAGCGGACGGTGCCCTCGACTCCGGGCGGGGGCCCGGCTACGGCGGCGGGGGGTACGGCTTCGAGCGGCGGTCCTGCTTCGGCTTGGGCGCCGGGTGCGGGTGCGGGTGCGGGTGCGGGTTCAACTCCGGTTTGGGCTGCGGCTTCGCCTGTGGTTCCGGGGTCGGCTCAGACTCGGGGTTCGGCTGCGGGTTCGGGTTCGGCTGCGGCTCCAGGTGCAGCATCGGCTCGGGGGTCGGCTACGGCTACGGGTTCAGCGCCGGGTCGGGGGTCGGCTACGGCTACGGGTTCAGCGCCGGCTCGGGGGTCGGCTACGGCTACGGGTTCAGCGCCGGCTCGGGGGTCGGCTACGGCTACGGGTTCAGCGCCGGCTCGGGGGTCGGCTACGGCTACGGGTTCAGCATCGGCTCGGAGTTCGGCTAGAGCTCGGGGATCAGCGCCGGCTCGGGGTTCGGCTGCGACGACGGGCTCAGCTCCGGGTCAGGGCCGGGCTGCGGGCTCGGGTCCGGGTCCGGGTTCGGGCGCGGCTCCGGCTTCGGCTTCGGCTTCGGCTTCGGCTTCGGCTTCGGGGCAAGCCTGGGCTCAGCGCCGGGCTGCGGGTTCGGCTCCAGCTTCTGTTTCGGGTTCGGTGCCGCGATCGTCCGAGCGTGCCGCCGCGCCCACGTATCCGGCGGCTTCCCCCGTTCCGGGGGCTCCGGTTGCCCCGGCGGTGCCTGTGGTGACGGCGCGGCCGGCAGAGCGGAGCGTTCCCGTTGCCGTCTTCCCGACGCGGGGCATCCGTGTCTCCCCGGCGAGTCCGGCACCGGCGACGAGTTCGGCCCCGCTGACGAGGTCGGTGTCCGCACCGGTTCAGCGGCGTACGCTGCCTGCCCGGGCGGCATCCGCGTCGACGTCCGCGCCCGCGACGCCGTCTGGGGGCGGTGGATCAGGTCAGGCCTCCAGCCGGGGTACGGGTACGGGTACGGACACCGACGGCGGAGGCACGGCGAGCGGCAAGGAACCTGCTCCCGGCCCGCGACAGGGCCCGAACGCCGCTGCGGCTCCCGCGACGGCGGGGCCGACGGCGGCGGCTAGCACGGGAGGTACGCCGACTCCTGCCGCGACGTCCGGTGGACAGCCGGTGGGGATCCAGCGTGTGGTGCCCCGGCACGAGGGCGACACCTCGACCGACGCCCCGGCGGCAACGGGCGGGACGCCGTCTCCCCGGCCTGTCGGGCTCCAGCGGGCGGTACCCGGTAACGAAGGCGCTGCCCCGGCCAACACCCCGGCGGCACCCCGAAACGAACGCGCCGCGCCGCTCAACTCCCCCACTGCACAGGCCAGTACGCCCTCCCCCCAGCCGCCCGGCATCCAGCGCGCGCTACCCCGCCACGAGGACGCCACCCCGGCCGGCACCAACACCCCGACGCCAAAGGCGGCCGGTACGCCGTCCCAGCAACCGGTCGAGATCCAGCGGGCAGCCCCCCGTCATGGCGACGGGGACGCCACCGCGCCCAGCAACTCCCGTGCAGTGGAGAGCAATACGGCACCCCTTTCCCCGGTAACGCCCAGTGGGAACCCGGTCGCCGCGCAGCGAGCGGTACCGCACGCAGATGGACCGCGCACGGCCTCCGGTCCGTCGGCGGTGGACGGCGTCCCGCCCACCGTGCGGACCGGTTCCGTCCAGCCGCTCCCGGCGACCTCCAGTGCAACGCCGTCGCCTACCGCGTCGAGGGCTGCGACCGTGCCACCCGCCGCGACGGCGAGCAGTGCCGGTGATCGCAACGTGCAGCGTGCCGTAGCGGGACGCACGACACCGTCCACGCCGAGCAGCACCTCCACCGCACCTCGGCCCGGAAGCAAGGCCCCTGGCCCGACACCCACCCACAGCCCACCCGCCGCGAGCACGCCTCACCCCGTGAGCGGACGCCCCGCCCCCAGCGCCGACACCCGCACCGGGTCGTCGGCCGCCCGCACTTCCGGCTCCGCTTCTGCCCCTGCCCCCGCCCCTGCTCCACGCACCGGCTCGGGCCCGACCGACGGCGCTCGTACGCCATCCCTCGACGTGCAACGCACTGCGACGCCCCCCGTGGCGGCCACCACACCGACGCGCCCCGCCGCTCCCGCCCCGGCCCCGACCGGTCCCGCGCGCCCGTCCGTCAACTCCCCTTCTCCCAACATCAGTTCCGCGTCCTCGACGAGCGTTCAACGGGCCGCCTCCCCCATACCCGCCCCCGCGCCCGCACGTCGGACAGGCCTCGGCGCCCCCACGAGCCTCCCCTCGAACCGCCCCCGCCCGACGGCAACCCCCGTCACCCCCTCAGTGACTCCGCCCTCCCCCCTCGGCGCCCCCATCCAGCGCGCCACCACACCGGCACCCCCCACGCCGCCCGCACCCCCCGCACGCCCCCTACTGGGCGCCCCCCTCCCCGCCGACGCCACCCCCCGTACGACAACCGGCCCCGCAGCCACACACCCCGTCGCACAACGCACCACCACACCACCACCGCCACCCGTCGCCGCCCAACTCCCGCTGCCCACCCCCGCGTCCACCGGCACCCAGACGCACCCCCGAACCGCCGCGACGACCGCCCCCGTCGCCCACCCGCTGCACCCCAAGCCCCCCAAGACGACGCCCGTGCACGCCGCACACCCCGTACACCCCGTACCCCCGCTGTCCCCGCCGCCGCCCGTACAGCGCCGCCCGGTCACAGCCCCCGTACCCCTGCGCCGCACCGCACCCGGCGCAGCCACAGGCCAGCCCATAGCCCGCCCGTACCCCACGCCCTCGCACGCCCCCCACGCGAACCCGAACGCCCCCACACCCCCCACCATCCAGCACAGCCCGCTGCCCACCCCGGTACGCCCCGCCACCCCACCGGCACCGTCAGCCCAGCCCGCCGCCCTCACCCCCATCCCCGCCCCCACGATCCAGCGCCTCCCCACACCACCCGCGCCACCCGCACCCCGCAGCGCACCCAAGACAGCCCCGGCCCCCACCCCGGCACCCGCACCCACCCCCAAACCCGCACCCAAGACCACCACCCCCACCGAGGCACCCCCCGGCTTCGACCCCCGCTCCCTCACGGACTTCCAGCTCGACGAGCTGACGCACCGCCTGACCGGCCGCATCACCCGCCTCCTGCGCACCGAACTCCGCCTGGACCGCGAACGAATAGGCCGACTCCGCGACCCCCGCCGCTAACCCGCGCCCCTCCCCACAACGCCCGCCCCGACTGCCTTCCCCCGCCCCTTCCTGCCCCTCCCCTCCCCTCCCAGAAAAGGCAAGGCACCCGATGCCCTCCGATCTCGACCCGGGATCCACCATCTTCTTCACCCTGACCATCGACGGCGAGAGCCTCGGTTACTTCAACGGGTGTGAGGGACTCTCGTCCCAGGTGGAGATCGAGCACCGCCAGGAGGGCGGGAACAACGGGTTCGTGTGGCAGTTGCCGTCCCGGGTCACGTTCTCCACGATCCGGCTGACCCGGCCCCTCACCCCGGACACGACGAAGGTCGCGAAGTGGATCTCGTCGGTCACCACCGGGGTGACCCGCCCGACCGCCCAGATCGCGGCGCTGCGCGCGGACGGCTCGGAGGTCGCCCGGTGGGGCCTCATCGACGTACTGCCGGTGAGCTGGCAGGGGCCGTCACTCAGCCCCGACAGCCCGGGCGTGGCCACGGAGGTCCTGGAGATCACCCACCACGGCTTCACCGACTGACGACCGACCGACAACCGACCGACTGACAACCGACCGACCAGCACCGACCGGCCAGCAGCCGGCCCACCACCGACCAGCAGAAGACAGACAAGACGAGGACGTCATGGCCAAGGGAAGCAAAGGCGGCGCCGGCAAGAGCCTGGTCCGTGCCACCCTCGCGATCCACGAACCGCCGGTCGGCACCAGCACCACCCCCGGCGGACTGATCAAGTCCTTCGGGTTCGACTTCAACCCGTCGCAGTTGCAGCTCGGCCGCCGCGCCCAGTGGAAGGTCACCCCGACCGCGGCCGTCCGCGACGGCTCCGTACCGGAGTTCATGGGCCCCGAGCCGCGCGAGATGACCGTCGAGATCTTCCTCGACTCCTCCGACCAGCCCGGCAGCAACACCGTCCTGAAGAAGGTCGAGTCACTGCTCGAGTGCTGCGAGGTCACCACCAAGAGCATCGCCGCCAAGCAGCCTTCCCCGCCGTGGGTGGTGTTCCAGTGGGGCTCGTTCTCCACGGCCCGCTTCACCGCCTACGTGAGCAGCATCGACGTCACGTACTCGCTCTTCGGCACGACCGGCGTCCCCATCCGCGCCACCTGCCAGGTGCGCCTGCACGAGATCCCGAGCAAGACGAAGGGCCAGAACCCGACGTCCGGCGCGCTCACCGCGCAGCGCGTGCACCGCGTCGTCGCCGGCGACTCCCTCCAGTCGCTCGCCTGGCGCGAGTACGGCGACGCCGCCGCCTGGCGGTCCATCGCCGAGGTCAACGGCATCGACGACCCCTCCCGCCTGCCGAACGGCATCGAACTCGTGCTGCCCGCCGTCGAGGAGGTGCGCTACTAGTGGTCCAGTCCGCGTTCTCCAGCGTCATCCAGGTCACCCTGGGCGGCCGTCCCCTGCCCGTCGACTTCGCGCCGCTGCTCGTCGAGGGCTGGGTGGACCAGGGGCTCGGCGTCCCCGCCGCCTTCCGGCTGACCTTCCGCGACCCCTACCGTCAGGTCCTCGGCAAGCTGGGCGTCAAGTTCGGCACCCCCGTCGTCCTCACCCCGATCGCCGACGGCAAGGGCGCCGCCGACCCGCTCCTCACCGGCGAGGTGTGCGGTCTGGAGGCCGACTACGACGGCACCGGCACCTTCACCGTGATCCGCGGCTACGACTTCGGCCACCGCCTGATGCGCCAGCGCCGCGTCGCCGCGTACCGCAACCAGAGCGCCTCCGACATCGCCCGCAAACTGGCGGCGCAGGACGGCGTCCCGGTCGGGAAGATCCAGTCCACCAAGACGGTCTACGAGTTCATCAGCCAGGCCAACGTCACCGACTGGGACTTCCTCGCCCGGCTCGCCGACGAGAACGAGATGGTCATGTCGGTCGACGCGAAGGGGAAGTTCCAGTTCCTCAAGCCCGACCCGGCGTCCGGCGCGCCGGCCACCTCCACCCCGGGTGACAAGAGCCCGTTCGTCCTCGAAGCCGGCACCGACATCCTGCGGCTGCGGGCCGCCGTCACCGCCGCCGAGCAGGTCGGGACCGTCGAGGCGCGCGGCTGGGACGTGACGACGAAGAAGAAGCTGACCGCCACCGCGCCCGCGAAGACCAACCCGGGCATCAGCATCGGGACGACGCCCGGCGAGGCCGCCGCCAAGTTCAAGCCGGCCAAACTGGTCGACGCGCAGACGCCGTACGACCGGCAGACGGAGGTGAAGTTCGCCGCTGAGGCCCTCGCCGACGACGTCACCGGTTCCTTCGCCGAGCTGGAGGTCATCGCGCGCGGCACCCCGAAGCTCCGCCCCGGCCTGCCCGTCACGCTCGCCGACGTCGGCGCCCCCTTCGAGGGCAAGTACACCGCCACGTCCGTACGGCACGTCTTCGGCGACGGCAAGCACTACGAGGCCTGGGTCACCGTCAGCGGACGGCAGTGGCGGTCGCTGTACGGGCTGGCCTCGGGCGGGGGCGGCGGCACGACGAACGGGCTGCACCTGCCCGGCACCACCAACGCCCTCGTCACCGACATCCAGGATCCCCTCAAGCAGGGCAGGGTGAAGCTCCAGTTCCCCTGGCTCGACGACACCTACATCAGCGACTGGACGCGGGTCGTGCAGTGGGGCGGCAAGGCCGGCGGGTCGATCTTCCCGCTCGACGTCGGCGACGAGGTGCTGGTCGCCTTCGACCGGGGCGCCCTCGACCACCCGTACGTCATCGGCGGCCTCTACAACGGCAAGGACAAGCCGACGCCCGTCAAGGACGTGCCGCTGCACGACGGCGCCCGCCGCCGCGCGGCCCGGCACACCCTCTCCGACCGGGACGGCAACCGCGTCGACCTGCTCAGCCAGAAGACCGGCGGACGGAAGCAGGGGGTGCGGGTGACGTCCGGCGACGACAAACTCGTCATCAACCTGGACCGGACGAAGACCGAGATCACCGTCGACAGCAAGGGCGCGGTCAGCATCAAGGGCAGCCGGGCGGTGTCCGTCGAGGCCGGCACCGACCTCTCCCTCTCCGCCCGCCGCAACCTCTCGATCAGGAGCGGCGGTTCGCTCACCATCCGGGGCAGCCTGGTCAACATCAGGTCGCTGACGGGTGTGGTGTCGGTGGACGCGGCGGGCCTGCTCAACCTCAAGGCGGGCGGCGCCGCCACGATGAGCGCGGGCGCCACCATCCAGGTCAACTCCACCGCCAACGTGGGCATCCGGGCCGCGACCCTCCTGCTCCAGGGCGTGGTCATGGTCAACTCCAAGCCGTACCCGCTGCCGTGAGGCACCGAGAGCGCGGGCCCGCCGTGCGATCCGGAAGCTGGAGCAGGAGAAGGAGAAGGCAGGTGGCCGACTGATGGCCGAGCAATTCGTCGGTTCGGGCTGGGCGTTCCCGCTCCGCATCGGCCCCACCGGGGGCATCGCCCTGGTCAGCGGCGAACGCGAGATCGAGGAGGCGATCCGGCTGATCCTCGCGACCGCGCCGGGCGAGCGCCCGATGCGCCCGGAGTACGGCTGCGCCATCCACGACCTGGTCTTCGCCCCGGTCAACGAGGCGACGGCCGGCCGTATCCAGCACGAGGTGTACGCCAGCCTGGACCGCTGGGAGCCGCGCATCGAGGTCACCGACGTCGAGGTCACCGCGGGCGCCGAACAGGGCGTCCTCTTCATCGACGTCCGCTACGCGATCCGCGGCACCAACAACCCGCGCAGCCTCGTCTTCCCCTTCTACGTCATTCCGTCCCACGACGAGCCGGACGCTTCCGGCTCCCCCGGCCCTGGCTCCGGCCCCGGGTCCGGCCCGGCTCCCGAAAGCGAACGCTGATGGCCCTGCCCTCTCCCAACCTGGACGACCGCCGCTTCCAGCAGTTCGTCGACGACGCCAAGCGCTACATCCAGCAGCGTGCGCCGGAGTGGACCGACCACAACGTCTCCGACCCGGGCGTGACCCTCGTCGAGACGGTCGCCCACATGGCCGACCAGATCGTCTACCGCCTCAACCGCGTCCCCGAGAAGAACCACCTCGCCTTCCTCGACCTGGCCGGCATCCGCCTCTTCCCGCCGTCCGCCGCCCGCACCGAGGTGACGTTCTGGCTGTCGGCGCCCCAGGAGGAGCCGATCCACCTCCCCGTGGGCACCGAGGTCGCGACGGTCCGCACCGAGAACGAGGACGCGGTCGTCTTCGCGACGGAACGCGAACTCACCGTAGTGCCCTGCCAGTTGAGCCACCTCGTCGTGCAGCACCGGGGCGAGCCGGTCACGGACAGGACCACCGACCTCACCGAGGGCAAGGACCTGCTCTGCTTCGCCGAGGCCCCGCAGCCCGGCGACTGCATGCTGTTCGGCCTCAGCGCCGCCGTCCCGCACTGCGCGGTCGTCCTGGAACTGGACAGCCGCGTGGACGGCGTCGGCGTCGACCCCCGTCAGCCGCCGCTCGTCTGGGAGGCCTGGACGGAGGACGGCTGGCAGGAGTGCGAGGTCGACCGCGACGGCACCGGCGGCCTCAACCGCCCCGGCGAGGTCGTCCTGCACATCCCCGGCGGCCACGTCCTGTCCCGCTCCGGCGGCCAGGAGGCCGGCTGGCTGCGCTGCCGCGTCACCGACCCCCTCCCCGGCCAGCCCTTCTACACCACCTCCCCGACCGTCCGCTCCGCCGAGGTGTTCACGGTCGGCGGCACCACCCCCGCCGTCCACGCGGAGACCGTCCACGACGAGGCCCTCGGCGAGTCCACGGGCCTGCCGGGCCAGCACCTGTCCCTCGTCCACGCCCCGGTGGTGGGCGACGACCCGCCGCTGCTGCTCCAGACCGCCGAGCACGAGGGCTGGACCGACTGGCAGGTGGTCCCGCACTTCGCCGCGTCCGGCCCGCACGACCGCCATGTCACCCTCGACGCGGCCACCGGCGAGATCGCCTTCGGCCCGTCCGTCCGCCAGCCCGACGGCACACTCCGCCAGTACGGCGCGGTCGCCCCCAAGGGCTCGGTCATCCGCGCCCGCCGCTACCGCACGGGCGGCGGGCGGTCCGGAAACGTGGCCCGCGGCTCCGTACAGGTACTGCGCACCTCCGTCCCGTACGTCTCGGAGGTCGTCAACCGCGAGGCCGCGCGCGGCGGGGTCGACGGCGAGACCGTCCAGGAGGCGAAACTCCGCGCCCCGATCACCCTGCGCGCCCAGGAGCGTGCGGTGACCCTGCGCGACTACGAGGAACTGGCCCGCCGCGCCGCCCCGGAGACCGCCCGCATCACCTGCCTGGAGGGCGAACCGGACGACCACGGCTCCTACGCCGTACGGGTGTTGGTGGTCCCGCAGGCCGTCCCCGACCCCGGCGGCCGACTCCGCTTCGAGCAACTCGTGCCCGGCGACTCCCTGTTGGCCCGCATCACCCGCCACCTCGACGAACGCCGCCTGATCGGCACCCGGTTGGCGGTCGGCCCGCCGTACTACCAGGGCGTGACGGTCGTCGCGACGGTCCACGCCTTCCGCGGCGTCGACACCGACCGCGTCCGCCGCCAGGCCCACGACGCCCTCTACCGCCACCTCGACCCGCTGATCGGCGGCGCGGACGGCAAGGGCTGGCCGTTCGGCCGCCCGGTGCAGTCCGGCGAGGTCTTCGCGGTCCTCCAGCGCGTCCCGGGAGTGGAGCTCGTCGACCAGGTCATGCTCCACCCCGCCGACCCCCTGACGGGCAAACGCGGCGAGGCGACCGACCGCATCGACCTGGCCGCCCCGGCCCTGGTCTTCTCCTACGACCACCGGGTGCGCGTGATCGGAGACGGCTCGTGAAGGCCTCCAACTCGGACAACTCAGGCAACTCGGGTAACTCCGGTAAGGGGACGGGGCGTTGAGGGGTTCGGTGGACGGGCTGGGCTCGTCCGTCCCGATCGGCGCGATGCTGCCGGCCGTCTTCGCGGACGACGACCTGGCGCAACGCTTCGTCGCCGGGCTGGACGAGGTGTTGGCGCCCATCCTCAACGTCCTCGACTGCCTGCCCGCCTACTTCGACCCGGCCCTCGCCCCGGTCGACTTCACCCGCTGGCTGGCCGGCTGGGTCGGCGCGGAGACCGACGGCACGGAACCGGAGCCGAGACTGCGGGCCGCGGTCGCGGCGGCGGCGTACCTGCACCGGGTGCGCGGCACGCGCCGGGGCCTGTCGGAGACCATCCGCCTGGCGTTCGGCGTGGAACCGGAGATCTCCGAGAGCGGCGGCTCCGCGTGGAGCGCCCGCCCGCTCGGCCCGTTCCCCGGCGACCAACGCCCCCACCTGCACGTCACGCTCCGCCTGCCCGACCCGGGCCCGGCCGACGAGCACCGCCTCGACACCCTCGTGGCCGCCGCCCGCCCCGCCCACATGCCGTACACGGTCAAGGTGACCGCCGCTGAAAGGACCCCGGAGAGATGACCACCCAGAACTGCGCCGACTGCGGCACGCGGGCCGAGCCCGGCCAGTCGTTCTGCGACGCCTGCGGCGCCGTACTGAGCTGGACGGACCGATCCCCGGCGGGGGCGAGGGCGGGCGGCACGGCTGACGCGGGGGCCGCGACGGGTTCGGGCTCGGCTTCGACTTCGGCTTCGGCTTCGGGGCCGGCGGCTGATCCCGGGTCGGGGTCGGGGTCCACGTACGCCTCCGGATCGCCATCGGGATCGGCATCGGCATCGGCATCGGCATCGGGATCGGGCGGCTCTCCGGAAGCCACACGGGAGCCGTCGGCCGCTGCGGTCCCGGCGGCCACCGCAGGCACCGGTACCGCTACCGCCACCCCCACCACCACACCCGCCACATCCACCGCCGGGGTGAACACACCGGCGGACGACGACGACAACTCGGACGACGAGGACACCACGGAAACTCCCCTCCCGGTCATCCCGCCGGAGGACGGCACCGCCGCCCCGACAGCCACCGCACAGCCCCCGGCCCCGGACGTAACCGCGCCCACCACACCCGTCACTGCTCCCCCTCCCGCCGCTCCCGCCGCTCCCGCCGCTCCCGCCATGGGCGACACGATGGCCGACCGGGCCCGCTCCCTCCTCGTCCCCGTCGCCGACGCGGAACCCCGTCCCGCCGCGCCCCCGTCCGTCGCCCCGGTCCTGCCGGGCAGGCCGGTCGCGGACCGGCCGCAGGTCCGCGCGCCCGGCCCGGTCCAGGGCGAGCAGTACGGCGTCGCGTGCCCCTGGTGCGCGACCCCCAACAACCCCGACCGGCACTTCTGCGTCCGCTGCGCGATGCCGATGACCCTCGAGGACCGCTCCTCGATCCGCCTCCCCTGGTGGCGTCGCCTGTTCAACCGCAACGGCGCGACCCCCTGGGCCGGCGACCGCCCGCGCCTGCGCCGTACGTTCGACCGCATCGTGAGCTGGCTGGTGGCCGCGGTCGTCCTCACCCTTCTGATCATCGCCGGGGTGAACACACCGGCCGCGATCCAGGCCACCCGCGACCACTTCGCCAAGCGTGCCCCGGTCAGCCCGGACTCGTTCGCGGCGTCGCGCTCCTACCCGGGACACAAGCCCGAGCTGGTCTTCGACAAGTTCAGCAACACCTGGTGGGGTCCCGGCGTCGCGCAGTCGGGCGAGGGCCAGTGGATCGAGGCCAGCTTCGAGCAGCCGACCCGTCTGCTGGAGCTGCTCATCACGTCGGGCACGTCGCCCAACGCCAACCAGCTCACCAAATCGGCCCTCCCGCACCGCATCAAGGCGACGATCACCTTGAAGGACGGCAAGACCACGACCCGCCAGATCACCCTGGACCAGAGCGCGGGCAGCCAACAGCGCGCCTTCCGCGTCGGCGAGGTCACCAAGGTCCGCTTCACGATCGAGTCGTCGTACGCGGCCTCCGCGGACAAGCAGGTGGCGATAGCCGAGATCGAGTTCTTCGGCCCGTCAACCGCAAACTCGTCCTGACACCCGCCCAAGGGGGCCGCGGCTGACACCCGCGGCCCTTCCCGTCCGCCACGCGGACACGAACACAGAAACGGACGCGGACGCGCAAACGAACGAGTCCCACCCCGTCTGACACGGGATGGGACTCGTTCTCGATGGAGCGCCGGGCAGGCCTTGCACCTGCATTTCCCCGCAGGAAGCGGGGCGTCTTTCCTTGGACCACCAACGCAGAGGTCGTTCACCGTTTTTCTTTCCCGGTGACCGGCTCAAAATCAAGCCTACCCCACACCAGGGCCGACATTGACCATGCTCATGCTCACGCCCCTGCCCACCCTCAGGCGACGTCCTCGACCTTCAAGTCCGTGCCGACGACAAGGGTGATGACCCCCGCGGCGGCCGAACTGTCCGCCGTAGCACGCAGGTTGGGCAGCCGGGAGGCGAGGACGGCGGCCCGGGTGTCGAGACCCGCCGGGTAGGTGACGGTCGACTTGGCCACCGTGGCGGGCGCGTTGCCCGTGCCGGTGACGGTGTACCCGGCGTCCTTCAGCTTCTCCGCGACGGCGGCGGCGCGGCCCGGGACCCCCGTGCCGTTGAGCACCTGGACCCGCACACTCGACGCGTACACCACGTTCTTCTTCGCCTCCGCCAACTGCGGTTTGGTGACCTCCTCGTCCTTGGCCAGGGAGGTGAACAGGTCGGCGGCCTGCGGGTACTGCCAGACGACGTTGGCCTTGTCGGTGGGCTGGTCGGCCACCCGCCCGTAGTTGGGCACGGTGAGGAAGCTGAGACGGTCGCTCGGGATGCCCTTGAGCTGGTCGGCGAGTCCGTACAGCGGCTGGATGCCCGCCATGTCGGGGTCGGTCGTCAGCGACTTGGTGATCGACTGCAGGAAGCCGTACATCGCGTCCGGGCTGGTCAGCTTGGCCTTGGCCTTCTTCGCCAGGGCGTCCATGAACTCCTGCTGGCGTCCGATGCGTCCGATGTCGGAGCCGTCGCCGACGCCGTAGCGGGCGCGGACGTAGCCGAGCGCCTTCTCGCCCTTGACGGTCTGACACCCGGCCGGCAGGTCGAGGTGGGCCTTCTCGTCGTGGATGGCCTGCTCGGGGCAGACCTCGATCCCCTCCAGCGCGTCGACCATGCCCTTGAAGCCGGAGAAGTCGACCGACATGAAGTGGTCGATGCGCAGACCGGTGTTGGCCTCGACGGTCCTGATGCTGCACGCGGCGGCCTCGCCGACCTTGCCGTTGCTGCCGCCGATCGCGAACGCCTCGTTGATCTTGAAGTGGTGCGGGGCGGACGACTTGCCGTCCCCCTTCTCACAACTGGGTATCTCCACCCACGAGTCACGCGGGAAGGACACGACCGAGGCCCACTTACGGTCGGCCGGTATGTGCAGCACCATCAGCGTGTCCGACTGCATGGTGGTCAGGTCCTTGCCGTACTTGGCGTTCGCGCCGTCGCGGCTGTCGGACCCGACGATCATGATGTTCTTCGAGCCGGGACTGAGGTTGACGGGGCGATCCCCGCCCAACTTGTCGTCCACGTCAGCGGAGTTGATGTTGTTGTTGAGGTCGTTGTAGATCCAGGCTCCGACCCCGCCGGTCCCGAGGACGACGACGGCCGTCACACCGGCCCCCCACGCGACGATCCGCCCACGCCGGGTCAGCCGCGTACCACCGCCGCCGGACCTGCCCCTGCCCACAGGGCCGCTCCCCCGGCCGAACGCCTCCTCCGGAGCACGCCCACGCCTTCTCGTTCCGTTTCCGCTCACCGGCGCTCTCGCCTCCGCCTCGGCCGTTGTCACCCCGTACACCGTGCTCGGATCGTCGGCGTCGGTCACCGCCGAACGTCGGAACCCTACATGCGAGTAGGAATACGTCCGAAAAGCACGGGCGACTCAGGAGACGTACCGCGGCGCACAAAAGGTTGCCCCCACGCGCCCCTGAACCGCTCTCGCACGCCCACCGTTCACCCCACGCCGAAACGCGGGTCACGCCCCCCGCAACAGCAAGGATCGACGACGAACAAACAAACCCACCCCCACAAGTTCCACCCGTTCGTCTCGTTCGTCTCGTTCGTCTCGTTCGTCGAAAGGTTCCCGTACCCATGGCTGCCCCCCTCGACCACTCGGCCTCCGACTACTCCCACACCCACGCCTACTGGCTCGCCGAGGCCTCCCGCGCCGCCTACAAGTCTCCGGCGGAGGCCGAAGGCCTGGCCCGCGACTGGGGCTTCGGCCGCTTCCGCCACTTCTCCTCCCCACACACCATGCCGTTCCCGATCGACGACACCCAGGCGTACGTCGCCGCGAGCGACCGCATGATCGTGGTGGCGTTCCGCGGCACGGAGCCGACTAACCTGCGCGACTGGCTCAGCGACGCCGACACGCCCCCCGTACCCGGCCCGGCGGCGCCACCGGCAAGCTCCACGACCGCATGCCCGCGCTGGGCCTGCTCGCCGACAAGGTGAAGGGCGCGACCGCCGACCCCTTCGCCCCCGCCTCGGACGGCATCCGCGACCACTTCATCGACGCGTACGTGAACCTGCTGGCGAAGAACGCGGGCTGAGGGGGCCACCCTCGCCGGCGAAAGGTGACAGGTGACAGGTGACAGGCGATCTGTCACATTTCCCCACCCTTGACCGCCCCGGCGGAGACCGGGCGCGGCCGGTGCCGCGACGGCGGCCGGGTCGTTCGCCGCGCCGGCCACGCCGTGTTCTCCTACGGCTGCCCCACCGACGGCGTCTGCCCGGCGGGCGCCGTGCACCACATGGCCGGGTACGACTTCGTCCCGCCCCACCTCTGGAACGCCCCGCCGGATCACGCCACCGCCCCGGCCCGCACTGGCGGGCCGGGGCGGTGGGGACGCGGCCGGTCGTGAGCGTCGGTCAGGGTGGGTTACGGCGCGTTGATCAGGTCGACCGGCGGGACCGACACCGTGCGGGCGCCCTCGGTGCCGCCCAGGACGACCTTGCGGAGGGAGACGTTGTTCTTGGTGTTGGTCTCCTGCAGACGGTTCGCCGGGTTGGCGACGACCTGGATGTAGTAGGTGCCGTTCGGCAGGCCGGTGATGTCGAAGGACTGGCCGGGACGGTACTGGGTGTAGGTGTCACCGGAGCCGACGTCGAGGACCTCGCGTACGGAGATGGAGTTCTGCTGGCCGCAGGCGGTGGCCAGGTCGGTGTTGTTCGGGTGCCAGTTGGCGTTCTTCACGGTGTAGTCGATCGCGTCCGTGTTGGCGAGGCAGAACGCCTCCTTGCCGCTCTTCACGATCTGGTGCTGGTCGGCGGCGAGCAGCCGGTAGCTGGCGAAGTCCGTGAAGTGCCAGTGCTCGTGGCCGACGCGCGGGTCCCACTCCATGGTGCCGGCGGGGGCGTAGCCGACCTGCTTGCCCTTGGCGTCGTAGAAGTACTGGTAGGAGTCCATGAGTTCGGCGCCGGGCTTGCGGAAGCCGTCCACGACGAGGGGGGCGGGGCCGGCGTTCCAGACGTTGGCGCTGAAGGCGAGGTAGTCCTTGCCGGGGACGTCGCCGTCCTCGCCGTCGGTGACCGCGATGTCCCAGGCGGGCAGCGAACGCAGGTCCGGCTTGGGCACGTTGGCCGGGACGCCGGCCCGTCCGGTGGGCCGCTTGGTGGCGGCCTTCAGCGCGGGCGCGATCCGGGAGCCGTCGGTGTGACCGGCGCCGTCGCCCAGGTGGTGGGCGAGACCGCGGTCCTCCAGGGCGTGGGAGAGCGCGGAGGGGGTGGGGGCGTCGGCGCCACGGGGCCCGTAGTGATGCCCACCTCCCATGCCATCCATGCCATCCATACCGGCCATGCCCGCCATGTCGTGTGACGCGCCGTGGCCGCTGCTCGCGCCGTGCGCGGAGCGGGCGGTGAGGCCGACTCCGCCGCCGGTTCCGCCTTCGCCGCCCTCTTCGCCGCCCTCGCCGCTGACCTCACGGACGGTCAGTTTGATGGTCGGCTGGTCGTTGGCCATGCCGAACAGGTCGCGGTACTTCTTCGCGACCGACACCTTGACGGTGTACTCACCGGCGGCCAGGTCGACCGGCTTGTCGTAGTCGAAGGCGGAGGTGTTGGCCGCCCAGCCCTTCTCGACGCCCCAGACCGAGCCGAGCGTGAAGGGGTTGGTGGAGCAGCTCTCCGGGTAGCGCGAGGTGGCCGGGGCGTCCGGACGCAGTCGGCCGGAGGCGTTGTTGGGGCAGAAGTTGCCCTTGCTCTTCTTCACCTCCACCCCGGCCGCGTTCTTGATGGAGACCTCCAGGAAGTCCGGGAGGCTGCCGAAGTCCTTCACGAGGCCGGCCGGCAGCGCCTTCGTCGTCACCTTCGACCCGTTGCGCAGGATCTGCTGGGCGACGATCGGGTCCTTGTACGACTTGCGGGTCACCTTGAGCTCCAGCGGAGCGTTGTCGACGGTGAGGTACGTACCGAGGTCGAGGTAGACCCCGGAGTCCCCCGGGTTGTCCGGGTTGTCCGGGTCCCCCGTGTACCGGTCGGCGGTGACGGCCTTCGACGCGGCGACGAGCTTGAGCTTCGGCGTTCCGGCCGGGCTGGCGGGCGCGGCGCCGGCGCCGGGAGCGGCCCCGGCGACGGCGACGACGGTGAGCGCGGCCCCCGCGGCGAACGCCGCACGCTGAAGGCCCTTGCGGTGGTGCTGTCTGGTCATCGGTTCCTCGTCTGCGAGTGCCTGGTCAGAGGCATCGGACTGGACAACCCACGAGTCGGCCGTAGTACCGCGGCGCTGCGATGTCGCAGCAGTACTACCGACGCACCCCACGCGCCCGGCCCCAACTGTGGGCACCCTGTGAGATGCCCAAACACCCGCCCAGGGTTGCCTGTTGTAAAGGAACCGCCAAAAGAACCGTATGGAATTGCAAGGAACCGCAGGTCAAGGCGAGTGCCGGCCCGCGAAGTTCATCCGCCCGAGTGAGACCCCGCCAGACTCTCCTCGGCCCGACGCGGCAGCGCCTGCTGTTCCAGGTGGACGACGACGGTGGAGTGGAAGCGCTGTACGGCGTCGTCGACGCTGCGGATGAAACCGGACTCGGCGTTGCCGCGACCGCCGCCCATGCCCTTGACGAGGGTGAGCCGGAAACCGGTGATCCTCGCCCCGTTCTTCGGCAGCAGGTCGGCCGGTTCCGGGCGCAGCCGCTCCAGCGTGCCGCGCGGACCGGGGCCCGCCCCGTCCTCGACCAGGGTCTCCACGTGCAGGTCCGCCGGTGCCTCCGCCAGACGCCGCACCAGCCGTTTCGCCCAGGTCAGCGGGTATCCCTGGTCGGGGGCGGGAATCTCGACGGACGTCCGCAGCCGGCCGGTGCGCAGGTCGGCGCCGACCGCGAGGACCCCCGGCGTCCCCTCGATCCGCAACTCCGCCCCCAGCCGTCCGTCCGCGCACAGCTCGTCGGCCATCCGGGCCCGGCGGTCGCCGGGATCCGTGCCGCGCCGGGCGCGCTGGACGGGCAGCACCTTCTGCCCGAGCTCGCCGCCGAGACGCAGGGAGACCTGACGGATCAGCCGCTCCCAGCTCTCCACGACCTCCAGCGCCCGCGCGTCGCCCTGGCACAGCGTCTCGTCGTCGATGCCGTTGCGCACGGGAACCCAGGACGCGCCCATGTTCTGGAAGCCGTGGCAGCCGGAGTTGTCGTGCCGGAGATAGTGCAGGAGCTCCTGGAGCAGCCAGGCGTGCGCGCTGTTGCCTACGCCCTCGTGCCGGATGAGCAGTTGGGCCTGGTGGGTCACCTCGGCCCAGGACAGGTGCCGCAGGGCCACCTTGTGCTTGCGCCGGCCGTCGACCTTGACGTCGACGAGGGGACTGCCCTCGAGCGCGACGTCGTTGGAGAGCGTGATGACGGCCTCGTAGCCCCGCCGGGTGGCGATGTCCATATAGGCCTGCACCTGCTCGGGGCGCAGCGCGTTGCCGTTGGTCTTCGTCTCGACCAGCGCGGTCCACAGTTTGCCGGCGCGTTCGACGCGGATGACGCCGTCCGGGCGGCGCGGGCCGTCGCCGTGCGGGAGGGACACCTCGGTGAACGTCTCCATCCGGCCCGCCGGCGCGCCGAAGGCGGCCGTGAGCCGCCGCCCGAACTCGGGTACCTGCGCCATCACCGACAGCAGTACCGAGGTCGCCCGCGTCTCGCGGTCCCGGTCGCTCTTGAGCGCGGAGACCGGGAAGAGCCGGGCGTCCCGCCACGACTCGTTCTCCGCGAGCGACTTCTTCACGGACTTCGGCAGGGTGACTTTCTTCTTGGCGGTACGGGGGCGGGCGGCGGCGACAGCGACGGCGCCCCTGCCCGACTGCCCCGGCTGACCCGACTGACCCGGCTGACCGGGGTCGTCGGCGGCGGGGCGGGGGGCGGGTACGGCGGGAAGGGGGTCGGTGGTGTGGGGTGCGGTGGTGTGGGGTGCGGTGGTGTGGGGTGCGGTGGTGTGGGGTGCGGTGGTGTGGGGTGCGGTGGTGTGGGGTGCGGTGGTGTGGGGGGCCTGCTCGACCGCGGGTGCGGGCGGCGAGGCGTGCACTGTCGGCGCTGCGGGCACTGCCGCCGCGGACACGTCACCCCCGGCCCGGTCGCCCTCCCCGTCGGCGACGTCATCAGCCGCGCCGACAACGTCATCCGCGGCGTCGTCGGCAACGTCATCGGCGTCGTCGTCGATGTCGACGCCGAAGTCCGTCGCGAGGCCGGCCAGGCCGGTGTCGTAGCCCTGCCCGATCGCCCGGAACTTCCACTCCTCCCCGCGCCGGTACAGCTCGCCGAAGATGAACGCGCTCACCGATCCGGCGTCGTCGATCGCGAACCGCAGCAGGTCCTCGCCGGTCCCGTCGGCCAACGTGACCCGGAGATCGTCCAGTTCGCCGAAGCGGGCGCCCTCGTGCCGGCTGGCGGCGACGACGATCCGGTCCACGTCGGCCGGGATCGCCGTCAGGTCGAACCCGATCCGGTCCTCGCTGCCCTCGCCCGCGGGCACCTTGCCCAGGAGCTGCACGCTGCCGTCCGGGGCGACCGGGTGGTTGTAGAAGTAGAAGTCGGCGTCGCTGCGCACCTTGCCCTTGGCGTCCAGCAGCAGGACGGAGACGTCCGCGTCGCCCTCCCCGGTCGGGCTGGCCCACCCCAGGCTCACGACCACCGCGTCCGTGTTCTCACTCAGCGCCGCCAACCCCACGTTGGCGCCCTTCACCATCTCGTGCACAAGCCCCCCTCAGGGCCTCCCCGGCCCAGGCCCCCACCGACGTGACGCGCGACACATGTGAAGCGCAGTGTGACTCTAATACCAGGAGGGTGGATCTCGGGGCGATCCGCCGGAAACCCCTTGCGGCTACCCCCGCAGCGCCCGTACCGCCCGTACCGCCGGTGTCGTCGTGCGGGCGAAGCGTTCGAAGTGGGGTGGGCGGTGCGGGGCGCCGAGCAGAGGGGTGAAGAGGGCGAGTTCGAGGTCGAGGCCCTCGTCGAGGGGGGACTCGTGGGTGGCGTTCAGGGCGTGCTTGACGGCGGTCAGGGCTTCGCGGGGGCCGGCGGTGCAGCGGCGGGCACGGGCTCGGGCCGCGTCGAGGAGGGTGCCTTCGGGGACCAACTCGTCGACCAGACCGATGCGTTCGGCCTCGGCCGCGTCGACCTGGCGGCCGGAGAAGAGAATGTCCTTGGCCCGGGAGAGACCGACCAGGCGGGGCAGTCGCTGGGTGCCGCCGGCGCCGGGGATCAGGCCGAGGGGGATCTCCGGGAGGCCGAAGCGGGCGGTGGGCGTGCACACGCGTACGTCGGCGGCGAGGGCGAGTTCGCAGCCGCCGCCGAGGGCGTACGGTCCGGCTCCACACCCACCAGGCCAGCCCCCGGCTCGTGGACGCCTTCCGGGAACAGATGGGCCTCACCGCCGAGTTGGCCCCCTCGCACGTGCGGACCGTCGGCAACACCGCGGCCGCCTCCACCGTCGCCCTGCTCCACGCCGACCTCGCCGCGGACGCCATCGCCCCCGGCGAGCAGGCCTGCTTCTCCGTCGTCGGCTCCGGTCCGGAACGGGGTGCGCTCATCGCGCCGGTACGGCTGAAGGCACCGGCACCGGCACCGGCACCGGCACCGGCACCGGTAACGACGCGATGAGAGCTGTCCCCAAAACTCCGAGGCTCCGTCAGAGCCCGTACCGTCCCTTCAGATGCCGCCAGAAGTCGCGCAGCATCCACTTGTCGAACTCGGTGATCTGGGCGGCGCTGCCCGCCTTCATCAGGAAGCAGCACTGGCCGGTCGGGGTCCAGTCGTAGAAGTCGTCGAGGCCGAAGGTATGGCCGACTTCATGCAGGTAGATATGGATGTTCTCCTGGTTCAGGACGGACGTGAAGTACTCCTGTCCGACCCGCTGGCCCCAGTCGCCGCCGGCGCCGCCCCCGAAGCCCTTGGTGAGCCAGAGGGACTGGTCGTAGTGGCGGGCGGTGCCGCCGGGGCACTTCGAGTAGTTGCCGTCCTGGTGGAAGAAGCGGCCGCAGTCGGGGGCGCACTGCGGGGCGCCGTCCTCGTCGAGGACGCCGGAGTAGATGTCGACGGAGTTGTCGCTCCACTGGAGGGTGGAGCGGTTCTTCACCGCCCAGCCGACGATGTTGACCGGGACGGTGACGTACGGCCAGTTGTTGTAGCCCCGGCCGTTCTCCACCTGCGCGGCCATCCACTTGGCGAACTGCTTCTTCAGCGCCGCGTGGACCTGGTCGCGCAGGGTGGTGCTGACGGGCGCGTCGGACTCCCAGCGGACGCAGTAGTTGATGCTCCCCTTGTTGGCCATGACCTGGTCCCAGCCGTAGTTACGGAAGCCGTAGAGGTCGGGGTAGGTCGTCGAGACGTGATTCCAGACCTCGTTCACCGGCTGCACGAGGTTGGAGGGCGGATTCCACTCATTGGCGGCGGCGGCACGCGGGGCCGCGACACCGGTCGCGTGGAAGAGGAGCGCGGTGAGCGCCGCGAGAACGGTGAGCAGTCGCGCGAGAGGCCGTGCGATGTGCCGTGCGGAGTGTGGGGCGGGGTGCCGTAAAGGATGTCTGCGCAAGGTGAACTCCTCGTGTGGGGAACGGGATTCACGTGCATTCTCGTTCGTTCACCAGTACGTCGCCGCACCCCCGCCAAAGGTTGCCGCCTTCCGGCCGCGTGCCCGGCGGTCCCTCCCCGTCGCCGGTCCGGGTGGTTCGGCGGCGAGTTCGGGGTGGGGAGGGGGTGAGGGCGTCATCATGAGCCGGTGTTTCACTCCCTTCGCTCCCTTCACTTCATTCGTCCCCTTCGCTCCCTTCGTGCCCTTCGGGTTCTGCTGAGTCCGCTGCTCGCCGCCCTCGCCGCCCTTGTTCTTCTCGTCGGGCCCGCCTGTGTTCCCGTCGGGCGCGGGGTCGGGGGGCCGCCCGGGGCGTTCGGGGCGTATGTGGGGTACGACGGTGCCGGTGTGCGGCGGATCGCGGGGCTGGACGGGTGGCTGGGGACGGCGACTCCTCGGGTCGGGCACGCGTATCTGCCGGGGGACCGGTGGAGCAACATCGAGGGGGCGCCCGGATATCTGGAGCACTGGGCGCGGTGGCGGAAGCAGCGCGCCGACCGGATGTTCGTGCTCAACGTGCCGATGCTGGAGCGGACCGAGGAGCACGTGTCCGACGCGGTCGTGCGGGAGGAGCTGCGCAAGGGGGCGCGCGGCGACTACGACGACCACTTCCGGGCGCTGGCCCGGCGGCTCGTCGCGCTCGGGGTGCCCGATGCCGTGCTGGTGGTGGGGTGGGAGATGAACGGGATCACGTACACCCACCGCTGCGGGCCAGACCCGGGGGCGTGGAAGCGGTACTGGGCCAGGATCGTCGACGTCATGCGGTCCGTGAACGGGGGACGATCAGTGGACAGCGGGCGGCAGCGGTTCCGGTTCGAGTTCACGCCCAGTCGGGGGCGGGACGCCGTCCCGTGGACCGCGTGCTATCCCGGCGACCGGTACGTCGACGTCGTCGGCATGGACGCCTACGACCAGCCGCACGGCATGTCCTTCGCGGAGCAGGTCGCCGAGCCGTACGGCCTCGCCGCGCACGTGCGGTTCGCGCGGGCGCACGGCAAGCCGGTCGCGTACCCGGAGTGGGGGCTGTACCGCAACGGCGACAACCCGGAGTACATGCGCGGGATGCTCACCTGGTTCGCCGAGCACCGGCCGCTGTACCAGACCATCAGCGACTACTGCCCGCACGGCGTGTGGCGATGCCCCGACAACCCCCGGTCGTCCGCCGTCTACCGCAACCAGCTCGCGGGGCCGCCGCCGTACGGGTGAACCCTGACGCCGCTCCGGGCGCGTACCCGCCCCGGCCGCCCCATCGGGTCCGATGATCACACGATGGGACGAGAACACCACGCGCGCCTCCGTGCCGCGACCGGGGCGACCGCCTTCCTCGCCCTCGCCCTGCTCCTGCTCGCGACCGTGCCCGCCGGAGCCGGCGGCGACAGGAGTGACGGGAACAACGGGAGCGACGGGTGGCGTACGGCCGCCGCGCGGGCCGTGCGCGCGCACGAGCAGGCGCGCGCGCAGGTCGACCGGCTCCGGGAGGCCGACGCCCGCCCCACCCGGATCAAGGACGCCGAACGCCGTCGCAAGACCCTCCGCACCGACCTGTGGGACCGGCTGTGGGCGGCGGAGAGGGCCTCCGGCGACCCGGTCGCCGTCGATCCGTCCGGGCGGGACGGCCACTGCCCGTTCGGGGACCGCAGCCGCCCGCCCGCGTCCGGCGACGAGCAGCGCACCCGGCCCTGGACGACCCCGACCCGCAACTACCGCCTCACCGCCGGCTACGCGGACAAGGGCTCCCGCTGGGCCCACCGCCACACCGGCCAGGACTTCGCCGTGGACTCCGGTACCCCCGTGTACGCCGTCGGCTCGGGCACCGTCCGCGCGACGACCTGCGGCGACGGCTTCGGCAACCAGGTCCTGATCCGGCACGGCGACGGCTACTTCACGCAGTACGCCCACCTGTCCCGCATCGACGTACGCAAGGGCACCCGAGTGACGGCCGGCCAACGCATCGGCCTGTCCGGCGCGTCCGGCAACGTCACCGGCCCGCACCTGCACTTCGAGGTACGGATCACCCCCTACCTCGGATCCGCGGTCCCGCCCCTGCCCTGGCTGCGCCGCAAGGCCGTGGACGCCACCGCCACCGCCCCCTGAACCGGTCGCACGGCTGCGCATCGGGGCTGTGCATCGGGGCTGTGCATCGGGGCTGCCCCGCCGACCTGGGGCAGCCCCGAGTGCCGCCGGGGGGAGGCTCGGTACCGGACGTCCTGCCATGACGGCCGTAGGGGACCGGCCTGTCGACCCCGGCACGTCCGTCCCCCGGGCGGCACCTCCAGGCTGCCGTGCCCGCGGCGACGGCGCACGCCGATGCCGGGAAGATCCGTACACGTACGCGCCGTCGGTGTCCCCGAACGCGGCCCGCAGCAGCGCCGCTTCGTAGTGCACGACGCCGATGCCGAGCCCGTCCCCCGACGCGATGATGCGCAGCCGGGCCGGCTCGACCTGCGCGAGGTCGCGAGCCACAGCGCGTCCACCGCCCGCCCCTCGGCCGCGCACCCGTACTCCAGGGCCGGGCGCCCGGCGCCGTACTCGCGGATGGTGTCCAGCAGGCGGTAACGGCAGCCGTCCTCACCGATCCGCTGCACAACGGACTTGTCCACCAGCCCGATCAACGCCTCCACGGCCTCACTCGCGGGCAACTCCCCTGCTCCACAGACCAGTTCGGCCGCCGACAGGTCGAAGGAGCCCGCGAAGACGGGATTCACACGCCTGCGCGAGGGGTGACGGGCGGAGGGGGTGTACGGGGCGGGCGAGCCGGACGGTAGGTGGCCAGCGCCCAGATGACGAAGACGTCGATGGCGATCTGGACGACCGCCCAGACCGGCGCGTAGGGCAGGAACAGGAACTGGAGGATCAGGCTGAGGGAGGCCAGCACGATGCCACCGACCCGAGCCCACTCGAACTTCTCGGCGCCCTCGGCCCCCACTGCCCCCTGTGCCCCCTGTGCCCCCTCAGGGCCTTTGAGCAGCCTCCAGCCGGTCACCGCCGCCACGGCGCCCACGATCAGCAGGACCCAGCCCCAGCCGGTGAGGTTCAGCTCGTAGACGTAGTCGCCGACCCGGGCGTAGACGTCGTCCTGGGCGATCGCGGCGATGCCCTGGAAGACGGCGAGGACCCCGCTGACGAACATGAGCACGCCCGCGAAGAGGACGCCCCCGGCGGCCAGACCGCCGCCCCCGCCGCCGCCACCGCCGCCCGCCGACGGGGGCGTGGTCCGGCCGGGCGTGCCGGTGCCCTGGTGGGACGGGTCCCAGGTCAGAGGCGGCCCCTGCGACGACTGGGAGTGCGACTGATCGCTCATGGCGCTGCCCCGTTTCTGTAGGTGCCGTGCTTCGACCGTGCTTCGACCATCCGTCCGGGTGAGGGCCGTCACCACGGGGGTGCGCCGTACGGGTGAGCCGACATGCGGACGGTGACGACCGCCCCTTCACTGGAGGAAGCCCACGGGTCGGCGGAGGAAGGCTCGCGGGAACCACGGGAACCATCACGAGGAGACAAGATGCCGCGCACCAAGAGCGTGCTGCTGCTGACGGCGGCGGCGATCTGCTGCGCCGCCGCACTCACCGGCTGCTCGGACGACGACAACACCCCCTCGTCCGTGTCGTCGGCGGCCAGCAAGGCCGCCTCGGCCGCGGAGTCGCTGGGCAAGGAGGCCACCGCAGCGGCGTCCTCGCTCGCCTCTCAGGCGTCGTCGGCGATCGCGTCGGCGACGGCGGACGTGGGCGGCAAGCTGGACGACATCAAGGGCGGTGTGGACGTCAAGGGCGACGTGAAGCTGGGCGCCGTGGGCAACGACTCGAACGGCAACAGCGCGGTCCCGGTGACCGTCTCCAACACCGCCGACTCGAAGAAGTCCTTCGGCGTCCAGGTCGACTTCACGGACTCCGCGGGCAAGCGGGTCGACACGACCGTCGTCACCATCACCAACGTCTCGGCCGGCAAGACCGGCAAGGCCACCGCCCGCAGCACCCACACGCTCTCCGGCAAGGTGACGGCGAAGGTGGCCCGGGCGCTGCGGTACTGACAACTGACGCGGACCGGGCGGGAGTTCAGGCCATCCAGAAGAAGACGGCCGTCATCCGCTTCTCCTCCAGCGTCGTACCGGAGTATCCGGTCGCGCTGTGGATGAGGTTGGCGTTGTAGAGGAGCAGCCGGTTGTACTTGTGGGGTACCCGTACGTCCTCCTCGAAGGCGTCCGGCGCGACGAACCGTGTGCCGAGCGCGTCGACGAGGTTGTTGTGCGGGGCCTGGACGACGTTGCCGCCGAGCCGCCCGCCGGGCAGGGACTGCCGGTAGAAGCTGGTCCCGCAGTCCTTGGGCACGGACGGGTTGAGGTACAGCACGGCGGCGTACCGGCACAGCGCCCGCGAGTCGGAGTGCGGCCGGGGCGTGCTCTCCCCTTCTCCCACGACCTGGATGCAGTTGTGGTTGAGGGTGCCGCCGCCGGGCGCCTGCTGCACCCACAGCTTCTGCGCCCCCGTCGACTTCCTCACCAGCCGCTCCACGCGCCCGAGTTCGCCCGGTTCCAGCCCCGGCATGGTGCGCAGTCCGGGCCAGCTCTCCGAGGTGTACGGGTATCCCCTGACCCAGTCGTCCTTGGCGAGACAGCGCTCGCGGACCGCCGCGATGTCGGCCTCGGGGAAGACGTCGTCGATGACCCAGTAGTCGCGGCCCTTGGTGGGCTTGCGGTAGGGCAGGACGGGCAGCGTGGCGGCAGCCCTTACGGGCTGGTGGGGCCGCTGTGGCATGGACATGCGGCGAATCTAGGTCGGAGGTTCACCAGGACTCGCCCGCGAACGCGTCTGGAATACCCCGCGAAGCAGTCAAAACTGCGTCAACCTCGGCAAAGCCCGGTCAGACACCGGCCGTGACCGGCTGCGCAAGGCATGGGCCGGGCCGCGATCACGCCACAGACGCACAAAGGACCCGCCGGCGACCGGGTACCAGTTCCAGAAAGGTGACACTCCAGGTAGGAAGTGTCACATTCCTGGCCGACAGCACCTCAACCGGACGGGCCCTTCACGCCCATGGCGCGTCGTCAGCGGAGGAAGACGACCGAGCGCAGTTTGAGGCGGTCCGTGGCCGGACGGCCGTGCGGGCGCAGCGTCCATGAATCGCCCGAGCAGTCGGTCTCGGTGAACACGATCGCGGTTTCGTCGGTGTCGTTGTGCGGGGCGAAGGCGGGCTCGGAGGCGTCCGGGTCGGCGACTTCGGCGAGCGTGACGCACTCACCACTGGCCGGGTCGTGGAGAGTCACCGAGATCGGCTGCCCGTCCAGTCCGACGACCTTGTACCCGAAATCACCGGTCGCGGCGTGGGCGGGGGTGGCGAGGGCGGCCGTGAGGGCGAGGGCACCGCAGGCGGCGGCGACGGAGTGCCGGAGACGCACGAAGTTTCTCGATTCATGAGGAGAGGCAGTTCCGCCTGCACCTTTGCCACCGGCGGCAGCGCGTATGCGCGGACCAGAAGCGGGAAGGTTTCTCCGTCATCCGTTCGGACCAGTCATCCGTTCGGACGAGCAGCGCCCTACGCCGCCTTGAGCTCGCACCACACCAACTTGCCCCGATGCCCCATCCGCGACAACGGCTGCCAATGCCAGAGATCGGAGCACGCCCGCACGAGAGCCATCCCCCGCCCGCTCTCGTCGTCCCCGAACTCCTCCAACCGCCGCGGCGGCTCGGGGGGTTCGGGGTCGGCGTCCCAGGCACCGATCTGCAGAACACCGTCCCGGAACCGAAGACGCAGACAGGCGGGACCTCGGGTGTGGAGCACGGCGTTGGCCATCAACTCCGAGGCGAGGAGTTCGGCGGTGTCGGCGAGCCGGATCAGGCCGTGCAAGGTGAGGATCAGCCGGAGGGTGCGACGGCAGACGGTGACGGCGCGGAGGTCGGAGGGGATATAGAGGGAGTACTCCCAGGAGTCGGGGGCGGGGTCGGTTTCGGGCATGGGGCAGCTCCAAGTGGTTGACGGGTTGGGCGGTGGCATGCCTCAGCCGTCATGGCAGGACGGAGTGGTGCGCTTCCGCAGCGTGAACGTCGCGTCACCGACGGTAGGTCTAAAGCTTCATGTTCAGCAAGCCGATCGCGTAATCTGCCCCTCGAACGAGTCGCGTCCACCGGCGCGTTGGCACGAGGAGCAGTCAATGGCGCTGAGGCGCAAACCCACCGCACGTCAGCAACGCCTGGCCGGCGAGTTGCGCAGACTGCGCGAAGCGGCAGGTCTCACCGCGCGCGAGGCGGCAGCGCTGCTCGGAGTGAGCCCCGTCCAGATCAGCCACATCGAGTCCGCACTCGCAGGGGTGAGCGAGGAGCGGTTGCGCCGCATGGCATCCCACTACGCCTGCACTGACGGCGAGTTCGTCGACGCGCTGGTCGCCATGGCCACCGACCGGACACGCGGCTGGTGGGAGGAGTACCGGGGATCGCTGCCCACGTCGTTCCTGGACCTGTCGGAGCTGGACCATCACACGAGGTTCCGGCGCGACGTGGCCGTTCTGTACGTGCCGGGTCTCCTCCAGACGGAGGATTACTCCCGTGCCGTGTTCTCATCAAGGGTTCCCGAACTCACACAGGACGAACTCGAGTTGCGCGTCCAGCACCGCAGCGCGCGCCGGGTGATCATCGACGGCTCCGCAGCCATCCCGTACAACGTGGTGATCCACGAGGCAGCCCTGCGCATCAGGGTCGGTGATCGCATGGCCTCACATGCTCAACTCACCCGGATCCTGGAACTCTCCGAGGCCGACCACGTGAATGTACGAGTCATCCCCTTCGACCTGGACGGCTTCACCCGGGCAGGGAGCACCATGACGTACGTGGGCGGTGCCGTGTCCAAACTGGACACCGTAATCCGCGACACACCCCTTGGCACCGTCTTCATCGACTCCGAGGCTCAACTCAGCGCCTCCCGAACGATCTTCCACAAACTGGAGTCCGCGTCACTCGACCTCGACCGCTCGCGTGACTTCATCCACAGGCTGGCCAAGGAACTGTGATGCGCACCCCCGACAACTGGCAGAAGTCCTCCTTCTCGGGCGGCGGCGACGGCAACGACTGCGTTGAACTCGCCTGCGCCACCCCCACCGCCCTCCACCTCCGCGAATCGGACGCCCCCACCACCGCCCTCACCACCAGCCCGACCCCCCTCACACACCTTCTCCACTCCATACACACAGGAACTCCCGGAATTGTGGCCTCCACCACAGCGCACACGGGCCGCACCTGCTGAAGTGACCGCATGATCGGTCTCGTGCTCCGCGTCCTCCCCTTCTGGGTGCGCGAGCCTCTGCTCGTCGTCTTCGGCGTCGTCTTCAGCGGCTTCCTCTTCTACGCGGCCGTCCGGGACGACGAGTGGAAGATGGCCGCCATCGGTGCCGCCGTCGTCCTGTTCACCGCGATCCGCGTACACACCCTGAACCGCGCACTGCGGGCCCGCCGCCTGCTCAAGGACGCCGAGGGCTTACGGGAGACGGCCTACCCGGCAGGACAGACCAGCCCGGGCACCGAACCATTCGGCGAGCAGTACACCAAAGCCAGTGACAGATACGAGGGACGCGCGACGTAGAAGCCGAGCGACACGTCCGCGCCTGAACAGAGATGCTCCGCAACGGAGTTGATCAGCGCCGTCTGCCGTCGGTCCACAGATGGCCGTGGTGGTGCACGTGTCGTTCCCGTTCGAGGGCGAATCGGAGACCGGAAGCCGGCCGGCCCCAGCCCGAACCGCGGCGGTTGACGGGTCCGCGAAGTAGAGCGGTGCGCGCGAGCGTCCGAGCAGGGGGACGTGGCGCGCGAATGTGACACCCCGAGCGAAAGTGTCACATTCCCACGGGGAAGCCCCGGGTCTCCGCGGCATGTCGAAGGGCCGCACCGCTCAACTTCGAAGACCGGGTTGGTGCCGACCGCCGATAGTCCCGCCGTGGTGAACCGCAGCGGCTCCAGGTCCGGCCGCTTGCTGTCGCCCAACGCCCAGACCCGTCCGCGATCTGCGCGAGCACCACACGCTCAGTGCGCCTCGGCGTGATGCCGGCGCAGCTCCACGTTCGCGTCGGAAGCGGCGCTGTAGTCGCCTCTGGACCGCGAAGGACGTCGATGGCTTTATGGCGTTGCAGACCGGGCCTCCCGTAGGAGTACCTCGTCCCCGACCGACGCCCTTCCCTCCCGTCGTACCTCGAAGTACGCGCCGAAGCCGGCTCCGCCGGTGGGGGTGCGGCGGTAGGTGGCGAGGGTGTGTAGGGGGGTCTGGGGGTGCGCGGTGGGCGGTGGTCTGGGCGGTCATCGTGATCGCGCAGCGGATCGTCGGCTCGGTGGGGTCGGTTCCGTGTCGGCCATGGCGAGGCACGTTGCGGTGTCCTCCGTGTGTGGGGGTTTTCCCGCCGTCCACGACCATGTGCGGTCGTGTGCCAGGCCGGTGCGGGTCGGCTTCGGGTCCGTCAGGGGCGTTCCCGCGCAGGCCTTCAGCGGGTAGTACGTGATGCCGACCAGCCTCGCTGTCGTCGCCCTTGGCTCCTCGGCGGTTCGTCTCAGTCCGTTCGGTCCGTTCGGTCCGTTCGGTCCGTCGTCAGTGAACTTTTTACTCTTCCCGGTGAGTCCGAAGCGGTCCGCGTTCGTATTTCTCTCTGTCCGACCCCGCCGGGTGACGACACAGTGACGGCGAATCGGCGGTTTTCCGACCTGGCAGGAGGAACGGTGCAACTTTCCCGGAACGCGATGGGGACTCTCTTCGTGGGCGGCGCGTTGTCCCTGACGCTCGGCGCTCTCGCGTACCCATCGATGCTCGGGCTCGACACGGTGTCGACGTCCACCGACCGGATCATCGCCAACACCCAGTGGGGGCCGTTGACGGAAGGCGACCGGGCGTTCGTGGTGGCGGTGCGGGCGGCCGGGCTCTGGGAGTACCCGGTGGGGCAGATCGGGCTGCAGAAGGGGCAGAGCAAGGGCGTCCTCACTGCCAGCCAGCACCTGATCGACGGTCACGCGGCGCTGGACATCACCTGCCGCAAGATCGCGCCGATGCTGAACGTCACCCTGCCCAACATCGCGAGTCCGCAGCAGGAGGGGTTCGTCAACACCCTGAAGGCGGACAGCGGCAAGCAGTTCGACGTGGACTTCGCCAACATCCTGCGCCAGACGCACGGTTCGATCTTCAACACCGTGGCGAAGATCCGCTCGACGACGAAGAACACGCTGGTGCGCGCCCTGGCCGACCAGGCCAACGACACCGTTCTGGACCACATCACGGTGATGGAGCAGACCGGTCTGGTCGACTTCGACACCACGCTGTTCAACCAGACGACCCCGCCGAAGATGCCCAAGTCGGACATGACGCCGCCGGTCCCGCCCGCCGGGCAGCCGCTGATCGTCCTCACCCCGCCGCCGAACGCCACCTCCACCCCCGTGGACATCAGCGGAGCCGTGGCAGGGGCAGGCGCGGCAGGCGCAGGGGCAGGCGCCAACTCCCAGTAGTCGGTGAGCCGAACGTAAGGCCGCAGTGGAGCGGGCCGGTCGACTTCCGTCGGCCGGCCCGCTCCTTTGCCTTACCTGCCCCGGTACGCGTTGCTGATCGTCTGGGTCAGTGTGTTGCCCTGGCGGTCGGCCACGGTGGCGCGCAGTGAGATGCCCTTGCCTGTCGCGGGGTTGCGGACGAGGAACCCGTTCCTGACCACCTTCGCCTTCTTCCAGGTCGTACCGTCGTAACTGACCTCGATCGTCAGCGACTTGAGGTTCGCGCCCGCCGCCGCGCCCACGACCCGCACCGGTATCCGGGTGACCGCCCCCGCCCTGGCCGTCGAGTCGGCGTCGAGGCGCGGTGCGAGACGGACCACCGAGACGGGCAGCGCCTCCTCGGCGGTGGTGTGGCCGGAGGTGAAGGTCCAGGTCGCCGTGACCTCGGTGGGCGCGGCGGAGGGAGCGGGACGGGAGGCCGTCGCCGTGAGCCGGAAGTCGCCGGACGCCGCCGGGACGGTGACACCGTTCCAGCAGCTCAGGAGGTACGGCGAGGAAGCGACCTCGACCCCGTCCCGGTACAGCGTGGCCTTGACGGTGTCGTCGTTCCCGTAGCCCGTGTTGCCCGTGCCGTCCCTGAGGAGGTCGACGCATCCCGTGATCTCGTCACCGTCGCGCGAGACGCCCTCGCCCTTCACCAACGCGGGGCCGAAGACCCCCACACCCAGGTCGCGACGGTAGGACCGGCCCGCCTCGTAGTGCTGTATCCCGGTGCCGTGCGTCAGCTCGGGGTAGGTCCCCGTGTCGTCGTACTGGTCCAGCCCGAAGACCCAGTCGGTGTCGGCCGCCGTCGTCACGTACGTCGTGGTCGCCACGGGCAGCGGTCGGATCACGCCCGGCATGAAGATGGAGCCGAAGATGTCCGGGACGATCGGTCGAGCGATGAGCATTCCCTGCTTTCCGGCGACCGTGGTCCCCAGCCGGGCGCCGATCTTCGCCATGTCCCGGAGTTTCGCCTGCCGTTCGAAGCCCGTGGCCAGCCGGGTCACGTTGCCGCCGTAGGCGAAGCGGTACTCCTTCGTACCGTTGATGTCGAGCGCGTTGAAGCCCTGGTACAGGGTGCCCTCGGCCGCGAAGTCCGGGCCGAGCTGGGCGCTGCGGAGGTTCGCGAAAGAGGTGCCCGTGATGCCGGACGAAATCCTGAGCTCGGGGGTGTTCAGCTCGGTGAACATCTCGGCGAACACGCGGTGCGCTGCCGGGTCCGGACCGGTGATCCCGATCGGCTTCGCGGTGCGCGCGTCCACCGTGACCGTCGTGTTCTTCGTGACCTCGAAGTGCGGTGCCGTGATCTGACTCTGGGCCCCGTCCGAGCCGGTGAACAGCGCGTCGAGGTAGTAGACGCCCTTCGGCAGACGTGCCGTGTAGACGCCGGTCGGGCTGAACTTCGCGTAGTTCTCGCCCGGGACGCCGGAACCGGAGAGCGCGTAGAGGGTCGGGGAGTAGGTCGTGGCCGGCTCGCCGTCGGCGCCGATGTGCCGCACCGTCACCTCGTACGTGTCGACCTCGCCCTCGACGGCCGCCGACGTCCGGACGCTCTCACCCGCACCCGCACCCGTTCCCGCACCCGCTCCCGCTCCCGCTCCCGCCGTGCTCGCGTCGAGGCTCGACCCGCGCATGTCGTCGAGGGAGATCCGGCGCAGCCCGGGGTCGGCGGCCCGCTGTCCGGCGAGGGGCGGGCCGGACGGCCGGGTCAGGGTCTTCCAGACGTCCTTCGCGGCGGCGTCGGACACGGTGACGGCCTCGGTGACGGCCTCGGCGCCGATCGCGGGGAGGGCGTGGCGGAGCTTGACGCCGGCGTCCGAACGCAGCTCGGACCGCAGACTCCGGGCCGCTTTCAGGGCGGCGCCGCTCGCCGCCGCGCCCTGGTAGCTGACGATGAGCCCGGTGCCCGACGGCTGCCGCTTGCGGTACGGGGCGGCGTCGAGTTCGTTGAGGTCGAAGAGTTCCTTGAGGTCGAAGAGGCGCTCGTCGACCTGGCCCTTGTCGATGAGCGGCCGGGCGTCGAGCGGGAGGACGAGGGTGTGGTCCTTGGTCCGCTCGACCCTGACGGGTATCTTCTCGCGCCCCTCGCCGGGCACGATCCGGACGGGCTCGCCCTCCGCGCTCACGCCCACCCGGTCGCCCGTGATCAAGGTGATCCAGTGGGTCACGGGGGCGACGGACGTCCCTGTGCCCGTCGGTGACGCGGCGGCGGACGGTAAGGCCGACCACGGGACGGCGGTGGCGGGCAGAGCGGTGACCACTCCCGCGGCCAGCGCCAGCACCGCTGCCGCGACGACCCTGCCCGGTCCGTTGTGTCTCTTGCGCAACTGTCCTCCCCAGAGAGGCATTCGGGCACACGAGGAACCATGTGCCTCCACTGAGGACCGACGCGGTGACCGGACCGGAATGTTTCACTTCCAGTTCGGCCCGGGGACGGAGAGCTACGCCAGCCAGACCGTCGTATCCGGCCCCAGCCGCCTGTCGCCGGTACCGCTGCCGTCGCCGTCGCCGTCCAAGGGCACGCTGCTCAGCAGTACCTCCCCCGGTGGCAGCGGCACCGGCGCGTCCGACAGGTTGGTGACGCAGCGCCAGCCGTCGGAGCGGGCGAAGGACAGCACGCCGGGCGGGGTGTCCGGCTGCCAGGTGAGCTCCTCGCCCTCCGCCAGCTTGCGGCGCAGCCGCAGGGCCGTGCGGTAGAGCTCCAGGGTCGAGCCCTCGACACCGTCCTGCGCCTGGACGGCGTACGGCGCGAAGTACGGCGGCTGCGGCAGCCACGCGCCGACCGCGCCGAAGCCGTACGACGGCCCGGTCGTCGTCCACGGCAGCGGCACCCGGCACCCGTCGCGGCCCTTGCTGACGCGGCCCGTCTGCTCCCACAGCGGGTCCTGGAGGACCTCCACGGGCAGGTCGGCGACCTCGGGCAGACCGAGCTCCTCGCCCTGGTAGACGTAGGACGATCCCGGCAGCGCCAGCATCAGCAGCGTCGCGGCGCGGGCCCGGCGCAGGCCGGCCGGCTCGTCGACGTGCGGGGTGCGGCCGTCCGAGAGGAGCCAGGCGTTGTCGTCGGCGCCCGGCGGGAGCATGAGGCGGGAGGCGTGGCGGACGACGTCGTGGTTGGACAGGACCCAGGTGGCGGAGGCGCCGACGACCCGGGCGGTGGCGAGCGAGTCGGTGATGACCGCACGGATCTCCTCCGCCGCCCAACCCGCTTGGAGATACTCGAAGTTGAAGGCCTGGTTCAGTTCGTCCGGGCGGGCGTACAGCGCGCGGCGGGCGCCCGGGACCCAGGCCTCGGCGACGGCGGTGCGGGGCGGGGTGTAGGCGTCGAGGACGCGGCGCCAGTCGCGGTAGATCTCGTGGACGTCGTCGCGGTCGTAGAAGGGGTGGGTGCCGGGCGGGAGGACGGCGAGGGCCCGCTCGCCGTCCTCGGCCAGTTCCCCGAGATCACGCAACGGCTCGGCGAGGTCCTTGGTGAGGGCGTGCGCGACGTCGACGCGGAAGCCGTCGACGCCCCGGTCGGACCAGAAGCGCAGCGTCGTGCGGAAGTCCTCGCGGACCTCCTCGTGGCCCCAGTTCAGGTCGGGCTGCTCGCGGGCGAAGAGGTGCAGGTACCACTGGCAGTCGGGGACGCGCTGCCAGGCGCTGCCGCCGAAGACCGACTGCCAGTCGGTGGGCGGGAGTTCACCGCTCGGGCCGCGTCCGTCGCGGAAGACGTAGCGGTCGCGGGCCGGGTCGCCGGGGCCGGCGGCGAGCGCCTCCTCGAACCAGGGGTGCCGGTGGGAGGTGTGGTTCGGGACGAGGTCGACGATCACCTTCAGGCCGAGGCGGTGGGCCTCGGCGGCGAGGACGTCGAAGTCGGCCAGGGTGCCCAGGCGCGGGTCGACGTCCCGGTGGTCGGCGATGTCGTAGCCGCCGTCGGCCAGCTCGGACGGGTAGAAGGGGGAGAGCCAGAGGGCGTCCACGCCGAGGGCGGCCAGGTGGGGGAGCCGGTCGGTGACGCCGCGCAGGTCCCCGAGACCGTCGCCGTCGGCGTCGGCGAAGCTGCGCGGATAGACCTGGTAGACGACGGCCTGGCGCCACCAGTCGGGATTGTGGGAAGAGAAGTCGGCCACGGAATCGGTCACGGCATCGGTCACGACGTCATTCACGAAATCGGTCATGAGCGGAATTCTGTCCAGCTTGCCGGGAAAGTGAACGTGTGAGCTGTTCGGAGCAGGTCATTCCGGACGTGTCGAAGGTGTGGCGGAATCTTGAACTCCCCTGGGTTTAGCGCAGGTTGACAGCGATCTGGCGTCCACACGACGATGGGGCCACACTGCGGCCCCTGTGACCGATGGGCCTGATGTTTCTTCTGATCTGACCAATCAGCCTCTGCATCAAATTAGCTCCGCATCAATCAGCCCTGGCACTCGCCAAGATGGGAAACGCATGTCCATAGCGAGACGTGTCACCGTGCGCCGCCTGCTGGGGACGGGCGCCGCTTCGCTCACCCTGTGCGCCGCCTCCGTCGCCGCCGCCTCCGGGGCCTTCGCCGGGACCGGGACGCCCGGTGGCGACGGCTGGAAGTCCGGCGGCCACTACCAGCCGGGGACGGGCGCGGGCACCGAGACGGGGACCGACCGCTGCCAGTTCTCGCTCGACGGCACGACGTTCTTCGACTCCGTCCGCGTCGACGACCAGAATCTCAAGCCCGGCAAGGACGGCAAGATCCACGTCACGGTCCGTGCCGCCGGTGACGCCTCCACCTGCACCGCCTCGCTCGCCTCCTACCTCGCCCACGGCGCCGACTTCCGCACCTCCGGCGTACAGGTCTTCGTCGACTTCGACAGCGTGACGGTCAAGCCCGGCAAGACCGACACCCTCGACATCGCCGTGCCCGACGCGGGCTGCTACGCGCAGATCGACCTCTACCGGGGCGCGGTCAAGTTCGACGGCAAGCTCGACGCGAAGGACGGGTTCGTCCACGGTGACGTGCCCAAGGGGCCGGACCGTCCGGTCATCAAGGACAAGCTGATCGCGGCCTGGAACGGCGGCACGAAGGACTGCACGGTCACCGAGCAGCCGCCGGCGTCCCCGCCGGCCGACGCCAACACGCCGCCGTCGCCGTCGACCCCCGCCTCCTCGACGCCGTCCACGCCGTCCACGCCGTCCACGCCGTCGAAGCCCACGGAGCCGTCGAACGACAGCACGTCTCCGTCGCCGTCCTCCTCCACGCCGGCCGAGTCGGGCACGCCGACGCCGTCCGCGTCCGCCTCCGAGTCGACCGCCCCGCCGCTCACGCCGAAGGGCGGCGGCGACCTCGCCGAGACCGGCGCGAGCAGCAACACGCCCGTGCTCGTCGGCGGCGCCGCCGCGCTGCTCGCGGGCGGCCTGGCGATCGTCGCCGGGACGCGCCGCCGTAAGGCGACGCGCGCGTAGGTCTGGTCCCGCTTCCAGCTTCTCCGGTACGTTCCGCCCCGGCCCGCTCACGGTGCCGGGGCGGACGTGCGTCAACGGCGGACACGCGCTGGACGGCAGGCGTTCGTACGGGTGACTACTCGCCCTCCAGCACGGTGAGCCACAGCTTCACGTAGCGGTCCACGTCGACGTCCAACGCGACGTCCACGAGGGCCTGTTCGCGTACGGCTCCGTGGATCTCGGCCTCGCCGGGGCGCGGGCGGCGGTCGACGACCGTCTGGCCGCGGGTCGGGCCGGGGGCGAGGGAGACCTCGACCGGGAGGAGCGCGGTGGTCAGGCCGGCCGGGTCGGCCACCGCGCAGACCGCGCCCGCGTCGCCGAGGCCGCCGGTGGGGGTGGGGTCGCCGGAGGTGGCCGGGTCGCGGTGGGCGAGCAGGTCGCCGGCCAGGCGGAGGCGGGGCTCGGCGCTCGCCCGCAGCCGTGCGACGTCCGCCGCCGGGACCAGGACCCGCTGGAAGACGTCCAGGCCGTACATCGTGATCGGCACCCCGGCGGTGAGCAGCACCGCCGCCGCCTCCGGGTCGTGCCACACGTTGAACTCGGCCACCGGCGTGGCGTTCCCGGTCGCCACCGCGCCGCCCATGAACACGATCCGCTCGATGTTGCCGACCACCTCCGGGTGGGTGCGCAGGAGCAGGGCGATGTTGGTCAGGGGCGCGGTGGGGATGAGGGTGACCGGGCGCGGGGAGGCGAGGATCTCGCGGCGCAGCAGCGTCACGGCGTCCACGTCGACCGGGCGGCGGGTCGGCGCGGGCAGGCCCAGGTCGCCCATGCCGTCCTGGCCGTGGACGTGCCGCGCGGTGCGGACCGGTTCGATCAGCGGGCGTTCCGCGCCCCGGGCTACGGGGACGTCCCCGGCGCCCGCGTGCTCCAGCACGGTCAACGTGTTGCGGACGACGCCGTCCACGTCCGTGTTCCCGGCCACGCAGGTCACCGCGCGCACGTCCAGCCCCGGGTGACGGACGGCGAACAGCAGGGCGAGGGCGTCGTCGACACCCGTGTCGCAGTCGATGATCACGGGGACGGGCTGCTGATGCCGCTCGCTCACCTCAGGACTCCTCACGCACGCCACGTATCGCTCGCACACCACGGTCGTTCCCGACCCTATGCGGCCGCGCCCGCACCCCCTTCGCCCACCCACCCGCAGCAACGCCGGTAACCCGTACGGACCGCCGCGCTGGTCGCGGCGGGGCGGCGATGGTGCCGTGAGGGGAGGCACCCCCGCGCGCGTACTCCTGGAGGCACCCCCGATGACCCGCCGCACCCGCCGCACCCGCCTGGCCTCCACCTCCGCCCTTCTCCTGCTCACCACCGTCACCACCGGGTGCGCCACCCTCGGTCTGGAGCACCCGCCGACCGCCGCCCCGGCCACACCCACCGTCGTACGGTCGTCGGCCGCGCCCACCGCGCCGGCGACCGGAGGCCGGACCTCCGTCCTCACCGACGCGCAGGCGCACGCCGCTCTCATCACCGACAGCGACCTCGGCGCGCCCTGGACCCCGACCCGGGGCGCCGCCACCTGGCGGGACGGCATGCTCAAGGCGACCACCGCCGCCCCCGACTGCCAGAGACTCCTCGACGCCCTCTACGCCGACGAGTTGCTCGGCGGTCCCGCCCGCGCGGTCGTCGCACTCGACGACCCCGACACCGGCGCCCAGCTCCGCTACCAGCTCACCGGCAGCCCCCGGGCGGCCGTGGACCGCACGCTGGCCTGGCTGAAGACGATGCCGCAGACGTGCGCCCGGTTCACCGCCAAGGCGACCGGCGACGCCGTGCTGGACGTGCAGGTGTCCGAGCTGCCGCTGCCGGAGGTGGGCGACGTCCGCCAGGGCCTGCGCGTGACCCTGACGATCTGGGCGCCGACCGGGGAGAACGCCGGCGGCGACCCGACCGTCCTCACCCTGGACGTGGCCGCCGTCCGCACCGGCGAGGACGCCTTCGCCCTCACCAACGGCGGCCTCGACGACGCCCCGAACGCGGCGACCCAGGCGGCCGTACAGCTCGGCGTACGACGGCTGGCGGACGTACGGAAGCAGGGGAGGGTGCAGGTCTAACGGTCTGACACCCGCAGCTCAGACGACCGAGTCGCTCAGACGGTCGAGTCGCTCAGACGATCGGGTCGCTCAGACGATCGGGTCGTCGTCGAGGCGGGTCCGCCGGCCCCGACCGCAGCGGGTCTTCGAAGCTGAGCGGCGCCCCCTCCAGGGGCTTCCCCGCAGAAATGTGACACTTCTACGCCGAAGTGTCACATTTCCAGCGCCACGTCCAGGCGCGACGGCTCATGTGCCGGAGCGGGGGCATCGGTGTTGCCCTTGCCCCTTGTTGCTCGCCTTGTTGAAGGGGTGGCAGCGGCATGAGCAGCGGGGCACCAGCACGATGCCCGTAGCGCCGGGCAGCGGAATGTCCTCGGTCCGGCGGCAGTCATGGTGAAGGCTGTTGTATTCCGGACGCTGCGCGAGCGCGCATTCCGCAGACATGTCCGTCGGGTCGGCGTCAGCCCTGACAGTCGAGCGGGTCACCGTTCTCCCCTGCTGCGCCGGTTCGCTTCGGCCACCTTGACGCGCAGCCTTTCGGCATCCTGGGCGTTGTCGGCGACCGGCTCGACGTTCTCGACGGGCACGGTCCATTCCCGTCCGCCGCACTCGGGGCGCAGGTAGGCGGTGCCGCGCAGAACGTCAGAGAGAATGCCGACCCTGCCGTCCGGGTCACGGTGCCGCTTGCCGATACGGGCGACGCGTCCGGCCCGCTCCTGGGCGTTCAGCTCCTGGGCGTTCATGAGGTAGCCCCCCAGGGGTCCGCGTGGGCGGCTGCACGGTCGTTCCCGGGTGCCCCGCCCAGTGCTGCCGCGTACGGCAGCCGCACGAGAACCTCCGTGCGCTCCCACGCGGCGGGCGGTTGCGGGACCTGCGCGGGCGGCGCGTGCCGCTCTCGGCGTCGCCTGCGGACGACGACCAGCCTCGCGTCCCAGACGTCCGGGGTGAGGCGCTCGGGGCGCGCCGGGGGCGCTACCTGGGGCGTAGCAGGTTCGCCGGGTCCGCCGGGGATGCGTCGCCGGAAAGCGGCTCTGATCCGTTCGAGGGCGTGTGGTAGTTGTGGCATGTCGGCGCTCCTCTTTCAGCGTTGGCCATGCCCCCGGGCCGGTCGCGCGGTCGCGGGGGTCTTCGCTGCTCTAGGCAACAGCACGGTTACACACAGCGGTACCGTTGGAGCGCCAGCAGGATTTAAGAGCTTTAAGTGCCACGCCAGCACGAGGAGTTGAGGGGCCAGTGAGCACACCGGAACCGAACACCGATCTGGAGCGGCTGTACCGCGAGACCGGCTGGACCCTGCGCCGGTTCGCCCAGGACGTGAACCGCGTGGGGACGGAACGGGGAACCCCCCTCAACTACCGGGAACCGTCCGCTCACCAGTGGCTCAAGGGGCACATGCCGAAAGAGGCTGTGCGGCCGTTGATCCTGGAAGCCCTGTCGCGACGACTGCATCGCCCTGTCACCCACGCCCAGGCCGGATTTCCCACACCCCAGGATCAGCCAAACGCCCATCCGGGTACGGCGGAAGGGCTCGTCGATCTCGGTAGCGACGACATGGACCCCTCCCGGCGCAGCGTGATAGGAGCAGGACTGTTCTCCGTCGCCCTCACCGTGCCCAACTGGCCGGACGTCGTCGGCCGGATGGAGGCCGTTCAGAAGGGCCGGACGCACCGGGTGGGAATGCCTGAGGTGGACATGGTCGTCGCCATGACCGAGCGGGTCTCCGACCTTGACGATCGGTTCGGTGGACGCCATGCCCGCCCCATGGCCGCCGCGTTTCTCGTGAACACGGTGGCCCCCTACCTTCGGGCTGATGCTCCCGACCGCGTGCGCAAGGCGATGATGGCGGCGGCTTCCGACCTCTGCTATCTCACCGGTTACATGGCCGTCGACGAAGGTGTTCACGGCCTGGCCCAGCAGTACTACCTCAAGGCGTTGGAGCTTGCCGGAGCGTCGGAGGATCACCTGACGTACTGCACCACGCTACGGGGGATGAGCGTCCAGGCCGTGGACCTGGGGCACGGGGAGGAAGCGATGCGCCTGGCCGACGCCGCTGCCGCCGCCTCTCCGAACGCCGGTCCGCGAATGCGGGCCTTCCTGGTCGGTCAGCAGGCGCACGCCGCCGCCCAGACCGGCGAACGCAGCAAGGCTCTCACGTACCTCCGGGAGGCCGAAGTCGCTATGGACAAGGCGGAATCCAGAGCGAAGATCTTCGGCGCATACGACCCCGCCGCCCTAAATTACCACACGAGTCAGGTGCGGTACGAATTGGGCGACAGGGTGGGCGCCGTCGATGCACTGCAGCAGGCCGACAGATTGCGGCACGATGTTTACCGGCGTACGCGCGTCCACCGCCGGGGGCTTCTCGCCGAGCGCCAACTGTCCGTCGGCCACCTGGAAGCCGCCTGCGTCACGTGGAATCTCGCGTTGGACGACTACCCGTTCGTCCAGTCCGGGCGGGCGGATCAGCGGGTGCGGAACATGTTCAGGCTGATCCGTCCGCACCTGGGCAACCCGGCGGCACGGGAACTCTACGAACGTGCGCGGCTGGTCACTCCGGCGTCTGTCTAAGATGCCGAATCTCTAAGACGCCGAGCACGTGGCCGTCGCCGAAGGCGTGCCCGCCCCGGTCGGCGTACTCGCGATGAAGCCGAAGGTGGTGCTCGCCCCCGCCGTCACCGTGCCGTTCCACCCGGCGTTGCGCACCGTCGTCCCGGTCAGTGCGCCGTTCCAGACCTGGGTGAGCTGGCTGCCCGTCGGGAGTGCGAGGGTCACCGCCCAGGAGGAGATCGGCGCGGTGGACGAGGTGTTGGTGACCGTCACCTCACCCTGGTAGCCGCCCTGCCACACCGACACCGCCCGGAAGGCCGCCGAGCAGCCGCCGTTCCCCGGGTCACCGGGGTCACCGGGGTCACCGGGGTCACCCGGGGTGAGCAGGGCGGACAGGGCCGGGTACCAGCGGGCCGCCATCTTGGCGTCGCCGGAGGCGTTGGGGTGGACGCCGTCGTTGGTGTCGGTGGCCGTGTCGAAGCCCGTCCACTGGTCGACGACGGTCACCGGCGACTGCGCGGTGGTGATGCCCTGGGCCCAGGCCGGAATGCGCTGGTTGAAGGCCACCGTACGAGCGGCGCACTCGGCGCAGCTGCTCGGATTGATCGGGATGAGCTGGGCGACCAGCACCTTCATCGCCGGGTTGCCGGCCCGCATCTGGCCGACCAGCTTGGTGTACGCGGCCAGGATGGTGTCCGGCGCGATGCTGCTCCAGACGTCGTTGGTGCCGAAGTGCATGACAACGATGTCCGGCAGGGTCGCCGCCAGCCATCCGGGCAGCAGGTTCTGGTCGGCGGTGGCGGTGGCCTGGAAGCCGCCGTGGCCTTCGTTGTCGGCGTCGTGCGTGAGGGCGCAGGCCTGGGCGTTCAGGGTGCCGACGAAGTCGATGTCGGTGTAACCGGCGTTCTCCAACTGGTTCCAGAGGAGGGAGCGCCAGCAGCCCGGGGAGCCGGTGATGGAGTCGCCGAGCGGCATGATCCGTACCGGGGTCGCGGCGGCGGCGGGCGGGGCCACGGCGGACGGGGTGGCGACGGACGGGGTGGCGGCCAGGCCTGAACCGGCGGCGAAGACGAGCAGGGCGGCCAGGAGAGTGGCGAGGAGAGGGTGGTGTCTGCTGCGCACGGGTGTCCTTCCCGAAGCGGGGCGGGAGTGGGAGTGCGGTGCGGTGCATGGATGTGGGAGCGCTCCCACATACGCGTATCGTTCATCAAGCCACCGTGTCGCTGGCACGTCAATAACCCGGACAGGTCCGGACGGACTCAGAGCGGCGGGTGCGCCGGGGCGGGGCCTCAGCCGAGCGATCTACCAGTCGAGTGCCCGCCTCGGGGCCGACAGACCCATTTCCCATGCGGGCGCTCTTATCACCCCTCGCACTGCCGTTCGCGTTCCGGCCCGTATGCTCACGGGGACAAGCCGGGCCTCTGCACCGCGCCGGCAAGCACACGAGGTGGATACAGCAGTGAGTGAAGGCGGTCAGCGGACCACAGGCCCGCTCGGCACGGTGTTGGTGATCATTCCGACCTACAACGAGGCCGAGAACATCGCATCGATTACCTCTCGGGTCCGCAGTTCCGTACCCAATGCGCACGTTCTTGTCGTCGACGACAACAGTCCGGACGGCACCGGCAAGATCGCGGACGAGCTCGCCGTCGGCGACAACCATATTCACGTTCTGCACCGCAAGGGCAAAGAAGGCCTCGGCGCGGCGTATCTGGCAGGGTTCGGCTGGGGTATCGAGAACGATTACGGCGTCCTGGTCGAGATGGACGCCGATGGCTCTCACCGCCCCGAGGAACTGCCCCGCCTGCTCACGGCGCTGCCCGGTGCGGATCTGGTGCTCGGGTCCCGTTGGGTACCCGGCGGGAGCGTAGTGAATTGGCCCAAGTCCCGGGAGTTCCTGTCGCGAGGCGGCAGCCTCTACTCCCGTCTGATGCTGGGAGTACCCATCCGCGATGTGACCGGCGGCTTCCGGGCGTTCCGCAAAGAGACGCTGGAAGGACTGGGTATCGCCGAGGTCGCTTCCCAGGGGTACTGCTTCCAGGTTGATCTGGCCTGGCGGACCGTGAAGTCCGGTTTCCATGTCGTCGAGGTGCCGATCACCTTCGTCGAGCGGGAGCGGGGCGACAGCAAGATGAGCCGCGCGATCGTGGCGGAGGCGCTGTGGCGGGTGACTGCCTGGGGCCTTGGGCACAGGGCCAAGGCCCTCCTGCGACGCGGCTGAATCGAGGTCCGTCCTGCGGGGCCCGCAGGACGGACCTCGATTCAGCGAGCGCTCTGGGCCACGGGCCGGCTGTCGGACGCGGTGCCGTCAACAGGAGGCTGCGGAACCACCTCACCGTCCGCACGCCCCTGGATGAGCTGGTGCAGCAGGAGCGGCAGGCCGAGGACGGCGATGACCCACACGTTGAGCATGAGCCGGTCGGCCTGGCTGTCGACGGGGTGCGCGATCTCGGCCGCGATTCCGGTCAGTCCGACGGCCAGAACGATCCAGCCGAGCGCGCGGCTGTGCCGGAACAGGCCCCATGTGCCGAGGCCGACAGCAGCGATGAGCCAGGGGCTGCGGACCTCCTCCTGAATCCAACTGGTCCAGTAGTTGCCGTTCAGCTCGCCCAGCATGGGCCAGGGGGCGGCGACATCGGACTGGGCGAAGTGATCAGTGAAGGTGTCCTGCAACGTCTCGGTACTGCCCGGCAGGTTGTAGTGGACGCTCAGCGCACCGATGCCGAGAACCACGGCCGCGTTCAGGGCAGCCATGAGATACGTGCCCCGATGCCTGGTGCCGGCCACCAGTGCCAGGCACAGCGCCGCAGCGGCTGCCAATGCCCCGGCGACGAGCAGGAAGGTCGAGTACTTGACGGCTGTGCCCACCACCATGGACCCGGCGAGCAGGATCGTCCCTGCGGTGAGGCGACGATTGAACAGCCACCACGCACCCAGCAAGGCACTCATGGTGAGAGCGAGGACAGGGCCCTCGGTGAGGGGGTATCCACCCCACCAGCCGATCGGACAGGCGTAGAAGAAGGCCTGTCCGAGCAGGGCGACTCTTGCAGGCACCCCCACGGCGCGCAGCAGCAGGTAGGCGAAAAGGCCGCCGGCAACGGTGAACAGGACCGAGGTGACGAGCAGTCCCGAACCCGCGCCGAACACGGCGATAAACGGCGCGGCCATCACCGGGACCCCCGGCCGGACATCGAATATGCGCGCATAGCGAGGGCTGGTCGGTTTCAGCCCGTCAGCCGACGCCGCCATGCAGGCGGAAAAACGCTTCGCCGGCGAGGGGTACGAAGCAGCGTCATCGCGCAGGTTCTCCGGCCTCAGCCCGTGGTAACGGGTCTCCCATCGCACCTTGTCGTGGCAGTACGCCTTCAACGCGGTCCGGTGCGCCTGCTCCGGAGAGTCACCGAGGAGCTGCAGCGCGGCCTTGTTGTAACGGTAGGCGTCATTGGCCGGCGCCAGGGTGGGCCTGCCGACGATCTGGAGAACTATGTACGCGACGGCGATCAGCGCGGGGAGCATCCACCGGCGCGACCAACGTATGCCCTTTCTCCGGCGGGTTCCGGAGGACCCCACATCGCCTGCTCGGTGCTGAGAAGCGGCAGTGAGGTTGTTGGGGCTTATCATGGGCCGTCACATTACCCTATTAGCACCCTCGTACGAATCCGTCACATACGCGGGCGTCCTCGCCTCAGCGCGGCCCGCCGCAGGCTCCATCGCGACGAGGCCAGAACACACACCGTGCCGTTCTGCAGAACCGTTGTTCAGGTGTCGCGACAGTGACAGACACTCGTCGGTCAGCCCGTCCAGCCGGTGGGCGACGAAACGGGCCCGCCAGCGGTTCACCGACCGCTCGACCACGCCGAGTTCGGCGGCAACCCGCTTGTTCGTCCCGCCCTCCGCGCACCGCAGCACGATCCCCGCCCGCAAAGCCAGGAACTGCGCGGTCTTCGCCCACCTCGCCCAGCGCGTCGACTGGGCCTGCTCGTCCTCACTGAGTACCAGGTCCGCCTTGCGCCGGCCCGGCGGCGGCATATCCGCCAGGCCCGCCGGGCAGCGAACCGTGAGCGCCATTTCCTTACCGTGTCCGAGGTCACCTCGAGGCCGCCGCCACCCGCAGATTCGGCACCCACAACCGCCTCCTCGTGCAGTTGGGCACTGCTGCGGCATCCCTCGTTCCACCGCTGGTTCAGGTAGGCGTGTACTCGTCCAGGATGGTGGACCGGTTCGTCACCTTGAACAGGAGCTCGTCGGTGCTGGTGGCGCGGGCGAAGCGACGCACGGCGGACCGGTCCAGCCGCAGTGTCCGGCAGATCTCCTCCAGCGTGCTGCCGTCGTCCAGGAGCTGCCGCACGGCGCTGTAGCGTTCCCGGGGCCGGGCAGCCAGGCGTCGTTCACGCCCGCAGACGTCGAGCGTCGCGCCGGCCGGTTCGGGCGTCTGCGAGAGCACCCCGACCGAACCTCACGAATGAGACGCTGACCAGCGACTTTCAGGATGGCGCACTCTCACTGGATCAGTTCGATGTGCGGATGGTCCGGGGATTCCGGGCAGACGTGGAGCTGCAGGTCGTAGCCGCTTGCGACCACGATCATGGTGAGGTTGGCCGGAGGTTGGCCGGGGAGCGTCGGTGTGGGGTTCGCCTGCTCCTCTTCGGGGACCCAGCTTTTGGTGCCACCGTCCCATTCGGTGCTGGCGATCGTCAGCAGCGGGACCGCTTCGGTGCCGCACTCGGAGCAGATCCGAGGCACGGGGTCGGTGAGACCCCAGCTGGTCCAGCCACCGACCTTCCAGCCGGGAGACACGGAGAACTGGTCCAGGTAGAGCTCGTCCGGGGCGACCTCGTAGGAGCTGTCCAGCGCTGCTCCGGCCGCCTGCCACCTGCTCCAGTCGCCCAGTTGCTCCTGCAGCTCCTCGCTCAGCTCCATGGGGTTGGGGTACTCGGTGACCTGCTCCGGCGAGAGCAGACACGGCTCCGGCAGGTAGGTGGTGAACTGCATCGCGGGCGGCTCGGGCGGTGCGTCGAGCACATCGGTCACGGTCGCGGCGGTCCGCCAGAACAGTGCGGTGGTGGGGGCCACCGGGTGGTCGAAGGGGCACCAGAGGACCTGGAGCAGATCGGCCTCGGACGCCCCGGGCGGGCTCAGCAAAGGAACGTCGCGTACGTACAGCTGGGCAACCGGCAGCATGGCGATCGGGCCCTCAGGCCACGGGCGGGCGGCCGTGAGCCGCTTCTCGGCCGCCAGTTCCTCGGGCGTGGCCCAGGGCCCCTGTGGATCGCGGTGCCGCCGGCTCTCCACTGCCGCATGGTTGCGACGCAACTGCCGCTCGTCCTCCGGCGACAGGGGCGGGGTCACCCTGTCCCACTCGTGCGGTCCCTCACAGTGCGGCCACGGCTCGTCGGCGGGCCAGAGCAGCGGCCCGCCGACGGAGCTGTCGTACGACGTGGGCGACCCTGGGCGGGGATGCAGCCGGGTCGCCGTGCGTGCCAGCGGGGCCAGTTGAGGGAAGCGCGCGGTGACGTCGAACGGCCGCGGCGGGGTGGTGAAACTCATTCCGGCTCCCGTAGGCACTCACTGGATGTGATCAGTTTCCGAGGTTGAGCAGCCCGGTGTCCGCCTTGGTGTTGGGGACGAAGACGTTGGGGAACAGCTCCTCGGTCGTCCCGTTCGCCCGTTCGATGTTAGCGGTCATCGTGACTCCCACCGGAATCGTGCTGGTGGCATCCCGGAAGACAGGCGTCACCTGGTAGGTGATCGCGTCGTTCGGCCCGAAGCTCGGCTCCTTCACCTTCTTCTGAGCTATGGCCTCGTAGGTCCGCATGCTGGGCGTACCGGTGTTCATCCCCGCCTGCCAGCAGGGGACGAGGTTGTTCTGCCCACCATCCTTGATCTGGCCCGGTCCGCCGAGGATGTTCGCGATCAGGTGACACCGGGCCTGCTCGGTCACGGGAACGTTGCCCTCGAACTTCTGTGCATCCTGCCAGCCGGTGATGTCTCCCTTGGCTCTTTTGCCGTCGCCGAGCTCCTGCCCCAGGCAGGCCTGCGCCGTCGCCGGCCGGGTACCGGCCGGGCCGATCGGGGTGATGGTCTTGTTGACGTGGGCGACTGGTTCAGTGGTGTTCCTGATCCAGCCGGCGCCGGAGGGAAGCACCACACCGGAGGACGGCGGGTTCGCCAGGCAGGCGGCCTGTGGGACGGCGGCCGGCGTCGTGAACTCCACCTTGAACTGCTCGGCGTCGATGACGCGCTGGTTCGCGAAGCCCTCGGAGAGCTTCGCGTCGGCGAACTGCTTGTCGGCGGCCGGGACATGGGCACGCACGCAAGGCGTGGCCGGGTCCAGGTCCCGGCTGTCGCCGAGGACGTAGGTGTCCCAGCCTCCACTGCTGGCATTGGGAATCACCTCAACGCACCGGGCGCCGTCGATACCTCCCTCCTTGGCCTCCGCGAAGGGGAATTCGCCACAGGTGTCGGTCTCGACGAGGTCCGTATTGGGATCGAAGCTTCCGCACATGCGACCCGTACGGTCGGCGATGCCACTCTTCTGCCTGGTCAGCAGCTTGTTCTGTCCCCAACCGTCGTTGAAGCGCTGCTGGGCCCACTCATAGGCGGCCACCGCACCACCCGGTTCTGAACCCTGCGCGCTCATCGGCACGACGGGCATGACCGAGGGGACGGCACAGCCCGCCGCCGAGGTGCCCCCGACGGCGTCGTCGCAGCGGATCTTGCGGGGGTTGTCCCACGAGGCGTTCGGATCGACGGCCGTGGCACCCGGGGAGGTCACGTACATCTTGTACGAGGTGGTGAACTCCACGGTGGCGTTGGCGGCGGGGGCCGAGGAGTAGGCGACGGAGCCGCTGACGGACTGGCCCAGGGTCAGATCACCGCCGTACCAGGGCGCGGTCTTCGTCGTCGTGCAGCCGGTCGTGCAGGCGGCGCGGAACTTGGCGTTCAGGGCGGTGACATCGCCACTCGCACTCGTCATCTTCGCAGTGATCTGCTCCTGCCAGGCTGTGCCCTTCGCGGGAAGGGTCGCGCCGGCCGAGACCTGCAGGGTGCCGCGTCCGATCTCCTTGCCTTTGCTGTCGCGCAGGATGTAGAGGACGTTCACCCCCGTCACGCAGTACCCGAAGCGGTTGTAGGTGTAGGACCCGGGGTTGGTGATGTCGCAGGTGTCGGCCGCCGCGAGCGCGGCCCGGCTCCGCTGTGGTGTCGCGACGGCAGGGCTCGTGCTCACACACGCCTTCGCGGCGCCTGCCCGGCGTTCCTTCGAGCCTGTCTGCGTGGGCTCGCAGCGCTCCCGGGCGTCCACCCGGAACGCGGCGGTCTCGGTGAGGGGCGCGGTGGCCGGCACGTCCGCCGAGGCGGGTACGCCCACCCGCTGCGGCATTTCTGCGGTTCCCTGCGGCGCTGGGCTCATACCGGTCGTGGTGAGGCCCAGCGTCACCACGGTCAGCAGGGTCAGTACGGTCGACCGGGCCCGTCTTCGTACGGGCCGGCCAGGTCGTATCGCATGCATGCTCGTCCTACCTCTTCTCTTGGCGTGGTGCCCCGTTGGCTTCGGGTAAGGGGTGATGGGGGGGACCGGCACAGCGGTGCCCCGGACAGCGGACGACTGCCGGACATCCAGGGGATCTGGACCGGCACGTCAGCGGTTCGCCTGCGTGTCAGGCTCTTTCTTGCGGTGAAGACCGGCCGGGCCGACAGGTGCGCCGGCGCCGGGATCGTCCGGGCTCGGGCCGGCCGGGCCACCGAGCGCTGCGACGCTGGTCAGAAGATGGACGACAGGACCTTGGTGGCCCCCGAGACGACGTCCTCGCCGACGTCGGCGATCTTGCCGACGACGGGCTTGATGAGCTTGCCGCCGAGCGCCTTGTCCGCGGCGCCGATCCACTTGGACTGGCCGAAGGTGACCAGGCTCAGGCCGGTGCCGAAGGCGGATTCGATGAACTCGCCACTGGAGAAGCCGTGTTCGATGCCGGTGAAGAGGGTGCCGAGGGCACCGGCACCCATCGAGGCCACGGAGAAGAAGCCGGCTGCCGCGGCGGCCGGGGGGAACACGAAGGCGGCGAGGGCGCAGCCTGCGGCAAGGAACCCGGCGCCGACGCTGATCGCGTTGAACGCGTCGGCGTAGAAGCCGGCATCATTCCACCACTCGTCGGCGTCCCCGCCGGTGCCGTTGGGGTTGATCTGGTCGTTGGTGTCCTTGTCGGCCGGGTCGATCCTGGCCCCCCGCTCACGGCGGGCCTTCTCGGCGGCTGCCTCGGCAGCCGCCTTGACCTCGGCCTCACGCTTGGCCGCGGCGATCTGCCGGGCCTGGGTGGCCGCGGCGGCCGCCGTCGCCGCGTCCTTGCCCGCCGCGATCGAGGAAGCGCGGGCGTCGGCGGCCGAAACCTGGGCGCTGTACGACGACCTGAGGGCGGCGCGGGCGGAGTCCATCGCCTTGTTCGCCGAGTAGTTCGCGGAGCGGGCGGCGCCGCGGGCGGTCGACGCCGCCGTGCTCGCCCTGTTCGCGGACGCCTTGGCGTCGGCCGCGGACTTGTCGGCAGCGTCCGCATTCCGCCTGGCCTCGTCGGCGTAGTCGTCGGCCTTGGCCGCGGAGTCGAGCGCCTTGGCCGCCCACTGCTTGGCCTCGGCGGCGGCGTTCCGGGCGTCGGCACCGGCCTTCGATGCGAGGGCGGCGTTCTCCTGCGCCTTCTCGGCGATCTTCGCCGCGGCCGCGATGGAGCCGCGGATCGCGGCGACATGGGTAGCGGTGTCGTGGTCGAGCTGGGCTGTCCGGAACTGCACCAGGGAGACGAAGTTGCGGCGCATCCAGGTGGGCCCCTCCATGACCACCTCGGCGTACGCCTTGGTGAAGGCGCCCCCGGTGTTCATCAGCGTGAGGGTGAGGACGGCGTCGTCCTCCCGTATCGCCTCGGGGTAGTCGTGGTCGAAGAAGTTCTGCAGCGCTTCGGTGGTGTTGAGGTCGAGCGCCTTGTTCGCCGCGGCGGTGACGGCCTTACCAGGCTTCGAGCCCAGGATACGGATGATCGCCACCCGGTTGTCCTCGTCGGAGGCCTTCTTCATGCCGCTGGTGAGGAAGTCACCGACCGCCTTGGACGAGGGGCTCTCCAGAGCGCCCAGGGCTGCTTCAGCGATCTTGGGGCCGGCGATCGTGGCCACGTGGAGCGTGGTCTCCCGGTCGTCCTGTCCCTGGGCCAGGACCCGGTCGAGGTCGATCCAGGCGTACACGTCGTCGTCCGTGCCGGAGAGGGCGAACTGGGCCGCCTGCCGGGTCCAGGCGCCCCTGGAGTTGAGCAGGGCGATGGCCGCCTTGCGCCCCAGGACCGCCGCGGCCGTCATGTCGTCGGCCGCCAGCGCCTGCTCGGCCTTGGCGATCAGATCCTTGGTCGCCTGATCGGTCTGCTGGGCCTGGGCAACCTTGTTCTGATAGGCGGTCAGCTCCTTCGTCTCGATCTCGGCGAGCAGCCTGACCTCTTCGATGGCCTGCAGTTTGTCCTGCTCGAGGGTTTCCGCCTCGGCGTTCCGCGCGTTCTGCTCCACCACGAGGGCGTCGGAGACGGCCTTGGTGGCCGTGTTGGCGGCCAGCACGGCCGCCGCCGCGTGGGCGGTGGACCTGTTGGCGTAGTCGACGGCCTTGCCGGCGTACTTCACGGCCTCCTCGGCGGCGGCCGCCGCCTTGTCGGCGTGGTCCGCCGCGGAGTTGGCGGCGTCCCGGGCAGTGCGGGCAGCCGCGGCCGCGGTGGTGGCGAGGGCCTGGGCGGTGGAGGCGGCATTGGTGGCCCTGTTGGCGGCGCTGGACGCGATCGCGGCCTGGCGCTTGGCCTCCGCGGCCTCCGACTGTGCGGCGCCGGCAGCGGCGCCGGCCTGGGCGGCGGCGTTCGCGGCGGCGGCCGCGTTGCGTGCGGCGCCGGCTGCGGCGGAACCGGCGGCGGCGGCCTTGGTTCCGGCGACGGCCGCCTGATCGGCCGCCTTTGCGGCGGTGCGCGCCTTGGCCGCGGCGTTGCGGGCGGCGACCGCCGCGTTCTTGGCGGCCTCGGCCTTGCCGGCGTCCTTGGAGGCACCGATCGCGGCATTGTACGCGCGGGCCGCGGCGCTGCCGGCGTTCGCGGCGGCCTGGGCGGCGCCGGTGGCGGCCCAGGAGGCACGGCGGGACGCCGACACAGCGGCGTTCGAGGCGTTGATGGCGTTACGGGCGGCGTCCGCCGCGCCCTTCGCGGCGGACGCCGCCTTTCGGGCCGCCGCCCCGGACTTCTGCACGTCCTCCTTGGCGGCGGAAGCCTCGGCGGCAGCCTTCTCCGCCGCCTCCTTCGCCTTCCCCGCGGCGGTCTGGGCGCGTGCGGAGGCCTCGACGGCCAGGTTCGTCTGGCGCTCGGCGCGCTTGCCCTCCCGTACGACTACGGCGACGAGCTCCTCGATCGTGGCCGACTCCTGGTCCCGGGCCCGGGCGATGTGCTGCCCGGTCTCGATGAACCACTCCACGTCGGACGCGGTGCCGCTGAGGGCACGGTCGGCGTACTTCTGCACCTCCGGGCCGGCCTTCGTCAGCATGGCGGTGACCTGGACCCGGGCGTCCTCCAGGCGTGCGTCGTACTGGGCGTCGGTGAGGAACGCGATCAGGGTCGACTGGGTGCCGGCGTTCAGGGCGGCGGTGGCGTCCCGCTGGACCGCCTTGTCGCCGGTGCCCGACACGGTGATGGTGGCCACCTGGAGGTCCTCGAGGACGGCGGGTTTGAAGCCGTCCTTCAAGAAGTCGGCGATGGCGGCGTCACCGTTGTCGAGGGCGGCGACCGCCGCACGGCGCAGGCCCTTGCCCGCGCGGTCCAGGCTGCTGACGATGGCGACGCGGTTGTCCTGCACGGTCTGGATCGGCAACGTTTCGGTCAGGAAGGTCTGAATCTCGCTGTCAGTGCCGGACAGGGCCTCGGCGGCTGCGGCCTTGACACCTTTTCCACCCGATATCCAGGATTTGACCACTTTCGCCCGCTCGGTGTCCGGCAGCGGGATTGGTTCGGGTGCCGTGCCCTCCGCCGCGGCGGCGGCCGGGGCGACGAGCAGCAAAGGCGTGGACGCTACGGCGGTGGCGGCGAGCGCACCGAGCACGCGGCGCCGGCTCCAGAAAACTGTCTGCATAAGAGAGTCGTCCTCGTGGACTGTCGACAGGGCATGCCGGACCTCATTGGCGAGGAGATTTTCCGACGTACCCGTGGGATGGAGTGCAATGGAATGCCATGGGGTGCGAAGTGGCGTGCATGCGGCGCTAATTGTAGTGCCAGACCATATCAACCGACCGGACAGAAGAAGCCAATTATAGAAGTCGATCCCTCAACTGCTCTGAGGACAACCATCCCTGACTGCACATCAGGGACTATTTACATGTCCCCCACAATCTGCCATGCAACCCTTGCGGGGTGTGACGGAGGTCATGAATGACTCATGCGGAATGTCTCGGGATGCATGGTTTTATTCACTCGACCTTGGAGGCGCTTCATGTTGGTATGGCGAAGCGGATGACGATTACCGAGACGGGGGGCCTCTCGCTTCGAGAGGTAAGGGGACCGCTTTACACGGGAGTTGGGGCATACCCGGCGGAGTGATGTCGATATCGCATTCCTGCGCACCCGAATTCGAGCCCGGTGATGAACATCCGGCCGTCAGCGACGAACTTGGGGATGCGATGAGGAAATACAGCAGAAAGTCCGTGAAGCCGCAGCACGTGCGGCGCGCACTGGGCGCGGCCGCGGTCGGCGCCCTGGCATGGATCACGGTGACCGCGGGCATACCCGGCGGGGCGTCGCAGCAGACGAGCCCCACCGAACTGGTCGTGGACGGCGCCCCCGGTTACGCGGTGGAGGACTTCAACTACCCGCAGGCGGACAAGATCCTGGCCGAGAAGAAGATCGTCCTCAAACGTGGTGACGGGCACATCACCCTGGCCGACTGTGCGGGTGGGACCGGTTTCCTGGAGATCACGGTCCGCAACAAGGCTGACCGGATCTGCTTCAAGGTGGTAGGCGACTCCGGCTGGCTGACCTTGGAGATCCCCGCGGTCTACGGGATCAGGGGCAACGACTACACGACCGCGGTCGATATGACCGTGGGTACCGAGGAGAAGTCGTTCGACATCACCAAGAACACCTGGACGGCGGTGGGTGAGACCGCGGACCCGGAGGGCCGCGAGCACATGCTCGTCGAGATCAGGTCCTCCAAATAACCGCAGGTCAAAACCGACATGCTCACCGCCCCGCGGGTCCGGTGCCCACAGGACGCGCGGCCCTCGTGACTAGGAATCCACGTTCATGTACCTCTCCAGACGCCCCCGTCTCTCCGTGCTGGCCGCTGCCCTGATCGCGGCCCCTTTCGTGCTGAACTCCACCCCCGCCACCGCGCTTGCCGGAGCCGACGCCCCGGCACGGCTGAACTACGTGGCGAAAATCAACGTCGGTGAACAGAGTGCCTGCACCGGCACCCTCATCGACCCGCAGTGGGTCCTGACCGCGGCCACCTGCTTCGCTGCGGACGGCAAACCCCCCGCAGGCAAACCCGCCATCACCACCACCGTGACCATCGGCCGCACCGACCTGACCCAGACCAGCGGCAGCGTCCTGTCGGCCGTCCGGCTCGTCCCGCATGCCGACCGGGATCTGGTGCTCGTCAAACTCGCCGCCAGGATCACCGATCCGAGCATCACGCCCGTCCGGCTGGCGACCACGCCCGCCGCCGCGGGTGAGGAGCTGGTGAGCGCCGGATTCGGACGCACCAAGACCGAATGGGTGCCCGACAAGCTCCACACCGGCACGTTCACCGTCGCCTCCACCACGGACACGACAGTGGACCTCAACGGCTCCGACACCGCGACCGTCTGCAAGGGCGACGCCGGCGGTCCCGCCCTGCGCACCGTCAACGGCGCCACGGAACTCGTCGCCGTCAACTCCCGCTCCTGGCAGGGCGGATGTCTCGGAATGGATCCCGCCGAGACTCGTACCGGCGCCGTCGACACCCGTGTCGACGACATCGGCGAGTGGGTCGAGCACGCCACCTCCCGCAACCCGGACGACGTCACCGGTGACGGCAAGGCCGACATCGCGGCCGTCAAGGACGACGGCATTCTGTGGGTCTACCCCGGCACCGGAAAGCCCGGCATGGACACCCTCGGCACCCGCTACCAGGCCGGCAGGAGCTGGCAGAGCCAGGACGCCGTCACCATCGGGGACCTCAACAACGACGGCATCGGTGACCTCCTGTCCCGTCAGGCGTCCGACGGCACGTTGTGGGTCTACCCCGGCACCGGAAAGCCCGGCATGGAAGCCTTCGCCACCCGCTACCAGGCCGGCAGGAGCTGGCAGAGCCAGGACGTCATCCGCACCGGGGACTTCAACAGTGACGGGCTCACTGATGTACTGACCCGTCAGGCATCCGACGGCACGTTGTGGGTCTACCCCGGCACCGGAAAGCCCGGCATGGACACCCTCGGCACCCGCTACCAGACCGGCACCAGTTGGAAGAGCCAGGACGTCGTCACCACCGGCGACCTCAACAACGACGGGCGCACCGATGTGCTCTCCCGTCAGGCGTCCAACGGCACGTTGTGGGTCTACCCCGGCACCGGAAAGCCCGGCATGGAAGCCTTCGCCACCCGCTACCAGGTCGGCAGGAGCTGGCAGAGCCAGGACGTCATCCGCACCGGGGACTTCAACGGTGACGGGCGCACCGATGTGCTCTCCCGTCAGGCGTCCGACGGCACGTTGTGGGTCTACCCCGGCACCGGAAAGCCCGGCATGGACACCCTCGGCACCCGCTACCAGGCCGGCACGAGCTGGGGACCCTACCGCATCATCTGAGCGGCGAGGATGATCTCCGATCCTTCCCCGCACCCCTCTCAAGGGTGCGGGGGAGATCCCTGAGTCATCGGCAGTACCGGCACCGATCAGTACCCCGGGGCGAGGAACTACAGCGGCGGCTGGGCCGGGGCGGGGCCCAGGGTCGTCGTGCCCGGGGTCGTCCGGTGGGCGAGGCCGGTGCGGTAGGCGTCCAGGGCCGCGTCCACCCGCCCCGTGCGGCGCAGCAGGTCGCCCAGCAGGCGGCACAGGTCGGCCAGGTCGCCGGCCGCGCCCGCGCGTTCCAGCAGGCTCAGGGCGCGGACGTAGTGCTCCTCGGCCGCCTCCGTGTCCCGGGCGTCCTCGGCGATGACGCCGAGCAGCCGGTGCGCGCCCGCCGCGTGCACGGCGCCGCGCTCGGAGGACAGGTCGCCGAGGACGCCGTGCAGCAGCGCCGCCGCCTCCGTCGACCTGCCCCCGCGGTGCAGTACGTCGGCCAGTTCGACGGCGACCTGACTGCTGTGGAGGGCGGCGCGCCGGGCCGACAGCATGGTCTGGGCCGTCCTCAATTCTTCCTCGGCGAGGCCCAGTTCGCCGTTCTGGGCGTGGACGTAGCCGCGCGTCCAGTGGCAGTCGGCGAGTTCGGTGCGCAGGTGGAGCTGACGGTAGAGCTCGGCGGCCTTGGCCAGTGAGGCGTCGGCCTCCGCGAGGCGGCCCTCGGCGAGGAGGGTGCGGGCGACGGAACGGTGCATGCGGGCCACGAGGGCGGGGTCGCCGACCCGCGGCGCGAGGGCGAGGGCGAACTCGGCGGCCTGCGCGGCGCGGGCCTGGGCGCCCATGTCCATGTACGGGCCGATGACGGAGGCGTAGAGCAGCAGCAGCGCGTCCGGGTCGGGCAGTCCGCCCCGGTTGAGCTCGTCGAGGGTGGACTCCAACAGGTAGACGGCGTAACGGAGTTCACCGGCCAGGTAGTGGGTCACGGCGCGTCCGCGCAGGGCCGGGACGCGGGCCGGGAGCGGGGCGTCGGCGAGACGGGCCTCGGCCCGCTCGAAGCAGCGGCGGGCGGCGTCCAGGTCGCCCGTGTCGATCCCGCACTCGCCGAGCCCCAGCAGCGCGGTGGCCTGTTCCTCGGCCAGGCCGTGTTCCTCCGCCTCCGCGAGGAGCCCGGTGTACTGGCGTGCCGCGTCCTCGGCCGCCCCGGTGGCCAGCGCGCGCTGGGCCTCGGTGAGACGGAGCCGCAGGTCGGTGACCAGGCGGGCGGGGCGGCCGGTCGCCAGTTCCTCGAAGTCGACGCCGAGCCGGCCGGCGATGTGCTTGAGCGCCTCGTCGGAGGGGCGCACCCGGCCGGCCTCCAGGGTGGAGACGTAGGCAGGGGTGTAGGTCGGCTCGGCCAACTGCCTTTGCGTCAGGCCCCGTTCGATGCGGAGCCGCTGCACTCGGCGCCCCACGACCGCCGGCTCGTCCCGCTCTCCCACGCCCCGGCCCCCAACTCCCCTTGCACCTCTTGCCGTTGGACTCTCGCAGCCCTAGGTTAAACGGTGAGTTAAGCACGCTTAACCGTTCTTGACAGCTCTTGATGGCTCTGACAGCTCTTGATTTCTGGTAGCTGGCTGACGTGAGTTTCGCAGTCGCCGACGTTGCGAGGTCGCCGTGCCCGTAAGCCCATCCGCACGCCCTGCCGCACGGCCTTCCGTGCCCTACGCCAGGGCCGTCGCCGCGGCCCTCCTGACCGTCGCGGCCCTGATCACCGCGGCGAACACGGGCCCTGCCGGTACCACGAACACGGATACGAAGCCGGACACGACTCCGGTGGCTCCGGCCACCCAGCACGAGATCGCGCAGCGTACGCCGTGAAGTGACCGCCCGGCTCAGCCGCACACCCGCCGGTACGGCGCGTCCGGTACGTACGTCCGCCACTCCGCCTTGGTCAGGTCGGTGCCGGAGGCCCGGGCGCAGACGCCGGTCACCGCGTGCTCCGTGTCCACGGCGTAGCGCTGGAGGGAGACGTGGGTGCCGCCAGCGTACAGCGTGGTGCTGTCCGCGGTGAAGGTGAGGGTCTCGATGGCCTCGCCGGGGGTGGGGAGCGGGCCGCCGAGGGGCTGCTGGGACGTCGTGTCCCAGAGCTGGAGCGTGCCCGCGTCGCCGCCGACGGCGAGGGTGTGGCCGTCGGGTGACAGGGCGAGGGCACTGACCGCTTCGGGCGCGTTGCCGCTGAGGGGCGCCGGGAAGACGTTGCGCAGGATGCCCGCCCGGTGGCTCAGGTCGCCGTCCCACAGGGCGACCCGGCCGGTCATGTCGCCCGCCGCGAGACCGTGTCCGTCGGGGCTGAAGGCGAGGGCGTTGATCTCCTCCCCCTGGACGAGGTCCTTCGCGAGGATCGCCCCCCGGGGCAGCAGGGAGGAGCGGTTGTCGCCGACCAGCAGACGGCCGTCGGGGCGGACGGCGAGGTGGTAGCTGGCGAGGGCGGTGTCGTCGACGCTGCGCTCACGGCGGTGGCTCGCGGTGTCCCACGTCTCGTTGCTGAGCGCGCCGACCTCCGGGGTGCGGGTGGTGTAGAGGGTGCGGCCGCCGGGTGACAGGGCGAGGGCGATGACGGCGGTGCCGGACGCGGACGCCGACAGGTCCAGGGAGGTCTGGGCCCGTCCCCGGCGGACGTCCCAGACGGTGAACTTCTGCGGGTCCGCCTGCCGGCCGGCGACCGAGATGCCGTACGCGAAGGAACCGCCGTCGGGGCTGAACGCCATCAGGGACGCCGTGTTCTGCGGGACGACCGGCAGGGCGGCGTCCCGGGAGACGGGCATCGGCGGGGCGGGGAGCGTGTGCAGCAGCCGGCCGTCGGCCGCGGCGTGGAGTTCGAAGCGGTAGCGGGCGCCCGTGCGCACTGCGGTGGCGAGGGTGCGGCCGTCGGGGCTGAGCAGGACGCCGTCCAGCGGACGGTCGCGCCACGCCGACGTGAGGGCCGTCGTGAGGTCGAGGGTGTGGACGGTGCCGCCCTCCAGGTAGCGCAGCACGGGCCGGCCGGGGTCCCAGGCAAGGCCGTCGTAGAGGTGCTGGTTGTTGAGGGGGTGGCGGAAGACGGGCGTGCCGGGAACGGAGAGGCGCCAGATGCGGACCTCGTCGGTGCCGGCGGTCGCGAGGAACGCCCCGTCCTTGCTGAGGGAGGCGTACTCCACGCCCGCGTCGGCGATCTGGGCGACCTGCCGCCCCGAGGGGATGTCCCAGACGCGGACGCCGGCGCCGGTGACGACGGCGAACCGGTCGGCCGTGGCGTAGCCGTACGCCACCATCGACGTGTCGTCGTCGCAGAGGGCGCCGGCCTTCTGCCAGGCGCCGGGCAGCGCGCGGTGGGTGGCCGTGTCCCACACCTGGGGGGCGTGGCCGGTGGGGCAGACGACCACCCTGCGGTCGTCGGCGCTCGGCATCACGTTCGCCCGGTCGGCGTCCCGGGTCTCGAACAGCAGCCGGCCGTCCGTGACGGACCGGAGCTGCACGCCGTCCTCGTAGGTGTTGCCGAGCAGGTAGCTGCGGCCGCTCGGGGCGAGGGCGAGGTCGTAGCCGCCGGCCGCCGGCCGGGCCGCCGCCCAGCGGCCGGTGGCGGTGTCCCACAGGCGTTCGCCGTCGCCGACGGACAGGGCGAGGATCCGGCCGTCGGGTCCCGCCGCGAGCGCGTCGCCCACGGGAAGCGTGCCCCGGCCGGTACGGCGGTGCGTGGCCACGTCCCAGGTCTGCCAGACGCGGTCCCCGACGCCGAGCAGGGTGCGGCCGGAGTCGACGAGGAAGCGCCGCTCGGCGTAGCCCGAGGACGGGTCGGTGAAGGCGTCCGGTTCCGGCTGGGCGAGCGAGCCGAGCAGGGCGCGCCGGGTCTCCGGCAGCTCGGCGATCCGCCAGGACGCGGCGCCCAGCAGCAGCGCGGCGCGCGGGTCGGTGGTGCGCAGCCCGTCGGCGACGGCGGCGATCCGGCGGGCGGTGTTCTGCGTCTGCTGCCGGGTGCTGTCCACGTGCTGCTCGTAGGCGGCCAGCACCACCACCAGGCACACCGCGAGGACCGCCGACAGCGCGCCCACCAGCAGCCGGCCCCGGCTGCGGGAGCGCGCCGCGGCCAGCCGCTCCGCCTGCCGGACGTCGAACGCGGCGACGAGGAAGGCCCGCTCGGCGTCGGTCAGGGCGGGGTCGTTCGCGTGGTCGGGGAAGATCTCCTCGGCCCGGACGAGCCGGCCGCCCCGGTACAGCGCGCCGGGGTCGCGGTCGTGCTCCAGCCAGGAGCAGGCCGCCTCGGTCAGCCGGCGGTGGTGTCGGAGCCGTTCGCGGTCCTCCTCGATCCAGCCGTGCAGCCGGGGCCAGCAGTTGATCAGGGCCTCGTGGGCGAGGTGGACGGCGTCCTCGTCGGCGGTCAGCAGCCGGGCGCCGGCCAGCAGCTCCAGCACGACCGGCGCCTCGGGGTCGGCGTACTCCGCCAGCTCGGCGCGGGTCAGCGGGCGCCGGGTGTCGGGGGTGCCCTGCCCCGGCTCGACCATCCGCAGCAGCAGCCGGCGCGCGGAGTGCTCCTGGTCGGGGGAGAGCCGCCCGTAGACGTCCTCGGCGCTCGCCGCGATCGCGCCGCTGACCCCGCCGACCGCCTCGTAGGCGGCCAGGGTCAGCATCCGCCCCTTGCGCCGCCGCCAGGTCTCCAGCAGGGCGTGCGACAGCATCGGCAGCCCGCCGGGCTGTTCGAGGACCTCCTCGATGATGCGCGCGGTCAGCTCCCGCTCCACCAGCAGCCCGGCCGCCTGCGCGGGCCGTATGACGGTCTCGCGCAGTTCGTCGGCGGTCATCGGGCCGACCAGCAGCGCGGAGGAGCGCAGCGCGTCCGCCAGCTCACGGTGTTCGGCGCACCGGGCGTAGAAGTCGGCGCGGACGGCGATCAGCACCTTCAGCCGCGAGCCCGGGGCGCGGGCGGCCAGCAGCAGGTTCAGGAACCGGGCCCGCTCGGCCGGGTCCCGGCAGAGCGTGAAGACCTCCTCGAACTGGTCGACGACCACCCAGCTCTCCGGCTCGTCGTCCGCCGGGTCCAGCAACTCCCCGTAGGTGACGGCCGGCTGCGGCCCCGGGGTGAACACCCGCAGCACCGCCGGAGTCCCGCGCTCGGCGATCTTCTCCCGCAGCCGGGGTATCAGTCCGGCCCGCAGCAGCGAGGACTTGCCGCTGCCGGACGCACCGAAGAGCACCGCGAACCGGTGCTCGCCGCACACCAGCTCCTGCACCTCGTCGAGCAGCCGGTCCCGGCCGAAGAACAGGTCACGGTCGTCCGGCTCGAAGCGGGCCAGCCCCCGGTACGGCGGCGTCTCGTCCTCCGCGTCGTCGGCCGGCAGCCCGGCGGCCTCGGCCTCCGCCGCCTTCCACCGCGCGTCCCACTCCCCGGGGTCGCCCCCGCAGGCCCGCGCGTACCCCTGGACCACGGCGAGCGACGGCAGCCGCTCCCCGGCCGCCGCCAGCGACAGCGTCGTCGCGGAGAAACCGGCCTCGATCGCCATCGTGCGGTACGAGGGGGATCCGGCGGCCTTGCGCAGCTCGCGCAGCTCGTTCGCGAGGCGCTGCACCGGGCCGGCACCGGGGTCCAACGGTCGTTCGGGACGTCCCACGGGTCACCTTCACGTTCGAACCACAGATGAAAACGATATTCAACGATGTGCAGGGACCCTCAACCTACGTTTCGTCCCGATCCGACGTAAACCAACCCATGATGTGAGGTACATGACGTCCGGGTAGTTGATCGGGCGGTCAGGGGCCCGTCGCGGAATTGATTCGACCGACGGGACAAGGTGCAAATCAACTCGCCCGTTGGAAATCTTCTGAGTGGTCGGCCATGCCCCACGCGTAGAACGATCAGCAGAACGATCAACAGATCGAGCCGCAGAACGATCAGCAGAACGATCAGCAGAACGATCAGCAGAAAGACCAACTGAACAAGCATCGGGAGAGACCCCACATGTCCCTGAGGAAGATCCGCAAGGCCGCCCTCGTGGCCGTCAGCGCCGCAGCACTGGCTGTCGGCATGACGGGCAGCGCGTCCGCCGGAATCCTGACCGCGCTGCCCTGGCAGGCCTCCGCCTTCCAGACCAAGTACATGCCGTACTTCGACTACGACGCGGACGGCTGCTACCCGGCGACCGCCGTCGACGCGAGCGGAAAGACCAACGGCGGCCTCGACACCACCGGCTCGACCGGCGGCGGCTGCAAGAGCAACCACCTCGGCAGCGCCAACACCTACGTGCGGACCGCGTGCGACGCCAACTGGTGCGCGTACATGTACGCCCTCTACTTCGAGAAGGACCAGGGCACGGCCGGCCTCACCGGCCACCGCCACGACTGGGAGAACGCCGTCGTCTGGCAGAAGCGCGGCGCGGAGACCCCGTCGTACGTGTCCGTCTCGGCCCACGGCGGCTACGACACGAGAGCGTTCAACTCGGTCGAGCGCTCCGGCAACCGCGTCCACGTCGTCTACCACCTGGACGGCGCGGCCACCCACGGCTTCCGTTTCGCCAAGACCGGCGAGGCGCCGGAGGCCTGGGGCAGCGGCAGGTGGGACGAGCCGACCCTGGTCTCCATGGACCGGATGAGGTCCAACTTCTCCACGGCCTTCAACAAGCTGTGGAACTTCGACTGGTCGGGCCGCGACGCGGGCCAGGGCGCCACCGGCGCCAACTTCCCGCTCCAGGACTTCGGGGACCACTTCAAGAACGGTCTGAACAAGGCGAAGCCGAGCCAGATCCCGTCCTTCAACCCGAACCTGTCACTCTGAGCTGACCGGATCTGACCGCATCTGACGGGACAGGATCTGGCCTGGCCTCGGGCCCCGAAACCCGGCCGCCGACGCGTTCCCCCACACGCGTCGGCGGCCGTCCCGTTTCCCGTCGCTCACCCGTCATCTCAGGGTCTGCAACTGCTCCAACTGCCGTAGCTGCTGCCGGACATGGTCGAGCGCGCCCACCCGCCGGCCGGGCACCCGGCCCCGCAGCTCCGCGAGCGCGGGCCCCAGCTCACGGGCACGGTCCGCGCTGCCGATCCGCCCCCACTGGTGATGCGCCCGGTCCACCGCCGCCTCCACGGCAGGCGCGTCGACCGGCTGCCCGGCCGCCAGCCGAGCGACGGCGACCTCCATCCACGTACGGCAACTGCGCGCCGCGTCCCCCGCGAACATCGCCAGATCCGCCCGCACCTCGGCCCAGTGCAACGCCTCCTCGGACCCACGCCCGTGCGCGACGGCAGCAGCCTCCTCCCACCACGCCGCAATCCCGTCGGCCTCGTCATGCCGCCCGGCTTGAACGGCGACGGAGATGGCGGAGTGGGGGTCGCTGCCGCCAGCCGGCCCGGCCGGGGACCCTTGAGGACGAGGCGGCGGCTGCCATCCCGAACCCTCACGCCGGTCCGCATCATCCAGCCCGTCCGGTGCGTGAGGCCGAGGCGGCTGCCATCCCGAACCCCCGCCCACCCGCTGGGCGCCTTCCTCACGCCGGTCCGCATCTTCCAGCCCGTCTGGGGGTCCCCCCTCTGGGGGAGATTGAGGACGAGGCCCGTTCAGGGCCGACAGCGGGGGTCTGGGGGCGGCAGCCCCCAGGGGATGGATGGGGGTCCCCCCGCTCGAGCGAAGCCGAGAGTGGGGGAGGGCAGGGGCGGCGGGGGCGGAGAAAACCAGGCCCCCCACCTCCCCCTCACCCCCGATCCGAGCCAACGCCATCTGATGCAACTGCTCCATCCCCGGCCGCCCCCCACTACGCAATATCGTCGCGACCGCCTTCATGTACGAGGGCGACGCAACCCCCCTCCGCCCCCGCGACGACGCCGCCGCCGCGACCCGCCCGTACATGGCAACCCCGACCCCACACCCCAGCCCCTCCCCAGCCGCAGCTTCAGCTTCAGCCCCAACCGCAACCCCAGCCCCATCCCCCCGCAACCACTCCCACGTCTCCGCGTCCGCCCGCAGATCGAGCACCACGGTCGTCGTCGCCCCGCCCGCCCGCAACCGCAGCTCCTCCCGCAACCAGTGCCACGGCAACGCCGTATACCGCACGGTCGACGCCGTCGTACGAGCCAGCGCCAGATGCGGCAGCCGCTGCCGCCGGTCGAGCTGCAACTGCCCGGCGACGAAGATCGTCAGCGGCCCCGGCGCAGCCGCGGCGGCCCGCAGCCGGGTCAGCACGGCCTGCGGCTCCAGCGGATCGGCGAGCTCGACGACGTTCGCGGTGTCGGTGCCGGCCAGCACGGAAGGCGGCACGGCCGCCAGCACGGGGAGCACGGAGGCCGCGTCCACCAGACACCCCTTGCCCACGGGTGAGGCCGCGAGCAGCAACACGGTCCCGGGCACGGTCCCCTCCTGCATGGTCCCCTCCCCTCTCGATCACGTACGTCGATACGTCGGTACGTAGGTACATGGCTACGTCAGCACCGTAACCGCTGCCGCTGCGAACGGGGGCGTCAGGAGACCTCAGCAGACCTCAGGAGGCGCTTCCCGGGACTCTCCGCACCGCGAAGACCGTCGTGTCGTCGGCGAGCCGTCCCCGGCAGTGCCGCAGCGTGCCGTCCCGGACGAAGGCCACCAGACGGGCGGGCTCGGCCGTGCGCGGATCGCGGGCCAGCGCCGCCGCGACGTCCTCGGCCAGCGGATAGAACTCCCCGGCGCCGTCCCGCGCCTCGGTCACCCCGTCGGTGACCAGCAGCAACGTCTCACCGGGATCGACGGCCGCCCGCAGCACCGGCGGCGGCCCGTCCCGCCCGAGGAGCTCGCCGATCCCGAGCGGCACCCCGTCCCCGTACGGCAGCGCCCGTACCCCCTACGCCGGACTCCATGGCCCCAGCGAAACACGCGCCGAACCGCCCCGCATCCGGGAACCCACGCACAACCCATCGCATCCGACTTGCCACGGCCCCCTTCCAGGTGTGGTCTGGAAGGCGGGACGGGGGCGAGGAGAGAGGAGCCCTCTCATGACTCTTGCGGCACCGGCGTCGGCCTGGCGGACCCCGTCCGCACGGTCCCGTACACCCGACGTCTTCAGCGAACGGACCCACCGGATCGCGCGGTGGGCGGTACCCGTCACGCTCGGACTCGTCTACGGCTACTGGGTCGCGGCCAACAACCGCTCGGGCGGCCCGATCACCGGCTGGAACCTCCTGCTCGGCTTCGTGAGCGCGTTCGTGTTCGCGGCGCTGTGGATGGGCGTCCACGCCCTGGCCCCGCTCATGCGGCGTGAACTGCACGCCCTGGTGTGGACGGCGTTCGCCGGCTGCGCCTTCGGCTTCCTCTACAGCGAGACCGGCGCGAGCGTCCTGCGCTCGACGGGCATGGCCCTGACGGTCTCGGCGTTCGTCTTCGCGGCCCTGTTCTACAGCTACTACACGCACGAGGACGCGGAGGGACACCGCGTCCGCTGACGCTCACACGAGGGCCCCGGCGTGGTGACGCCGGGGCCCTCGCGTTCCCTCATCCCTCCACTCACCGGCTGACCGGAGCCCACACTCCCAGCCACCCGACGAGGATCCTGAAGTCCTGACGTCCTGACGTTCCTTCTCCCCACAACCAGGAAACACCCGTTCGGGTGAACCCTCCACCGGAGGAGGTCCGCAGGCGGCTCACCGGCCGGCCACGGGCCACTCATGTGGCCCCGCCCCACTCGCGCCCCCGGCCCCCACCCCGTTGCCTGGAACCGTGTCCCGAAGCAGCCTGCGGACCGCCGTCTCGGCCGTCCTGATCGCCCTGTCCTGCCTCCTCGTGCCGTTCGGCACGCTGGCGGCGTGGGCGGCGTACGACCTGACGGACACCGGCCGGTACGTCACTACGATGGCGCCGCTGGCCGCCGACCCGGCCGTGCGCGACGCGGTCGCGGACACGGTGGGCGACGGCGTGGCCCGCGAGGCGGGCGTCGAGGACGGCGCGAACCGGCTGTTCATCCGCGACGCCGTCCGCTCCTTCACCGCGACCCGTGCCTACCGCACCGCGTGGGACGCGGGCAACGAGGCCGCGCACACGGCCGTGATGCGAGCGCTGAACGACGACAGCACCGGCCGGGTGACGCTCGACCTCGCGGCCGTCACGACCCCCCTCAAACGTCGACTCACCGCCGACCACGTCCCGTTCGCCGAACGCGTCCCGGTGGAGCACACCCGGGTGGCGCTGGCGTCGGCCGGTGAACTGACCGCACTCCGGAAGGGCTACCACGTGCTCGACGTGGCAGGTTTCTGGCTGCCGCTGGCGGCCGTCGTGTTCGCGGTGGCCGGTATCGCCGTGGCGGCCGTCCGCCGCCGGGCGATCACGGCGACGGCCCTCGGCACGGCCCTGGGCGGCGCGTTCCTGGGCGTGGCCGTCGCGATCGGCCGCCACCTCACCCTCACCGACCTCCCCGACGCGACCCACCGCCCGGCCGCCGCAGCGGTCTACGACGCCCTCACCACCACCCTCCGCACAGCCTCCTGGCTCCTCCTCGCCCTGGGCCTGACCGTGGCAGCGGCGACCTGGCTGACCCACCCCCACTCCCCGCCGACCCGCCTCCTACGCCGCCACCGACCCCCCACCACCCCGGCCCCGCCCCCGGAGCCGACCCGAGTCGAGGCCTGACCACACCCGGCACCCGACGCTCGGCGCGAGCCGACGACGTGGCCCACGTGCCGGACCTGGAACGGCCGACGGCGGACGGCCGACGGAGTTCAATGAGGCAGTGGGGGCCTTCCTGGCCCGGGTGGACGCCAAGTACGTCCAGTACATCCACTACGGGGGTCGGATGAGCGTGGCCAGGTGGCGGGGGCGGGTTCTCGGTGTCTGGGGGGCGGGGATGGCGCTGGCCGGGGTGAGTGTGGTCGTCGGGTGCCGGGCGGCCGATGCCGACGGTGTCACGCCCGTACCGCAGTTGCTGGCCTTTCTGCCGTGGCTGATCGTGCCCGCCGGGGTCGGCATCGTCCTCTCGGTGCTCGCCCGGTGGTGGAGCGGGCTGCTGTGGGGAGTCGTCCTGGCCGGGCTGCTCGCGTGGTTCGTCGGGCCGTACGAGGCGGCGACGGCGGGCGGGGAGCCGGGTGGGGCGGTGGTCGCCGAGCTGCGGGTGCTGACGTCGAACGTCGAGTTCGGGTGGGCGACCGGCGCCCTGATCCCGGTGATCCGGCGCGAACGGCCGGACATCGTGTTCGTGGAGGAGTGCGAGTACACCTGCCAGGCGGCCGTGCGGCGCGAACTCGGGGGTGCGTACCCGTATCGGCAGGCCGTCGCGGGGGACTCCTCCGTCGGGTCGGTCGTCCTCAGCCGGTTTCCGTTGCGGCCCACGGCCACCGTGCCCGGCAGCATGGGCATGCCGGGGGCGGTGGCCGACGTCGACGGGCACGCCGTACGACTCCAGCTCGCCCACCCCAAGCCCCCGCTTCCCGGCCAAGTGGACCTGTGGCAAAGAGAGTTGGGGCGGTTGCGCAACTTCGCGGACCGGTACCGGGGCACCGGTCCGCTCATCCTCGCCGGGGACTTCAACGCCTCCCAGGACCACGCCGTCTTCCGCCGCGTCCTGGACACCGGGCTGCGCGACGCGGCCCGCCTCGCCGGGGCGGGCCGCGAGCCCAGTTGGCCGAGCCGCACCGCGCCCGTCTTCGGCGCGCAGATCGACCATGTGCTCGTCTCGGCGGAGTTCGCGGCGAGCGACGCCCGCTTCCTCCACCTCGACGGCACCGACCACCGCGCCCTGCTGGTGAACCTCACCCTCCACCAGCGTCACGGGTAAGGGACTACGGGGTTACGGGGTTACGGGGTTACGGGACTACACGCCGATGTCGTCGCCGTCCGCGCGCCACACGGCGACCACCGACGGGCGGACGATCTTCCCCGCGCCGTCCGGCCAGGTGCTCGCCGGCTTCTCCACCGAGGCGCCGTCGGCCTCGCCCGGGTGCTGCACGGCGACCAGCACCCGCCGGTCCTGGATGACGGGGCCGCAGGTCTCGGCGCCGTTCGGCACGGTCAGGAACTGCTTCAGCTCACCGCGCCGCGTGCCGCGCGTGGCGACGCCGAACAGTCCGTCGTGCGAGCCGAGTTGGCTGCCGTCGGTGGAGATCCACAGGTTGCCGTGCGGGTCGAAGGCCACGTTGTCCGGGCAGGAGATCGGGCTGACGTCATCCTTGGGGAAGCCCGCGAAGTACGTCGCCGGGTCGTCGGGGTCGCCCGCGACGAGGAACAGCGACCACGCGAAAGTGACACTTTCCGGCCGGTTGTAACGTTCCGTGAGCTCGAGGATGTGCCCGTGCTTGTTCGCGTTGCGCGGGTTGGCCTCGTCGGCCTTGGCGTTGGCGCCGACACCGCGGTTGGTGTTGTTGGTGAGGGCGACGTACACCCTGCCGGTGACGGGGGACGGCTGGATGTCCTCGGGCCGGTCCATCTTGGTCGCGCCGACCTTGTCACCGGCGAGGCGCGTGAAGACGAAGACCTCGTCGGCGCTCATCCCCTCGACGTGCGAGACGGCGCCCTCGGCGGTCGCGGTGGCGAGCGGGATCCACTCGCCGGCGCCGTCGAACTCACCGTCGGCGGGCAGCTTGCCGGTGCCGTCGATCTCTAGGGCGGGGGAGTCGCCGGTGAGCCGGGCGACGTAGAGGGTGCCCTCGTCGAGAAGGGAGAGGTTGTGCTCGCGGACGGCCCGGCTCGACCCCTTCTTCATGCGCTTGCTGCCGACGAACTTGTAGAAGTAGTCGAACCGCTCGTCGTCCCCGGTGTAGACGACGGGCCGCCCGTCGTCCGTGAGCCGCACGGTCGCCGCCTCGTGCTTGAAGCGGCCGAGGGCTGTGTGCTTGCGGGGCGTGGACGTCGGGTCGTACGGGTCGAACTCGACGACGTACCCGAAGCGGTGCACCTCGTTCGGCTCCCGCGCGACGTCGAACCGCTTGTCGAACCGCTCCCACTTGCGCTCGGTGGCGGTGGTCCCGATGCCGTACCGCTTGTCGGTCGCGCGGCTGCCGCCTGCGAAGTACTGGTTGAAGTTCTCCTCGCCGTGCAGCGTCGTGCCCCAGGGGGTGGTGCCGCCGGAGCAGTTGTTGAGCGTGCCGAGGACCTTGGTGCCGGTCGGGTCGACGGACGTCTTCAGCAGGTCCGACCCGGCGGCGGGGCCGGTGAGCCGGAACTCGGTGGTGGCGGTGACCCGCCGGTTGAGGTGGTGCCGGGGGACGGGCGTCAGCTTCCCCGTCCTGCGGTCCTCCTCGACCACGACGGCGGTCAGCCCGTGCGCCGCCCAGGCGACCTCGACCTGCTGCCGGGTGGGGTTCGCGGGGTCGTAGCCGCGGAACATCAGAATCTCGTTGGTGTACTCGTGGTTGGCGACCAGCAGTTGCCGGTCGCACTCACCGGGGAGCGGCAGCAACGCCAGGAAGTCGTTGTTGTACCCGAACTGTCCGGCCTGGGCGGCAGCGGTCTGCTTCTCCGGGTCGAACACGGGCGCCCCGCGCAGAATGGGCTCGCCCCAGCGGATGACGACGTTCTGCCGGTACCCCTCCGCAACGGTGACCGCGTCGGCGGTGTTCGGCGCGACAGCGGCGAACCGAAGCCCACGGGCGCTCTTGCCGGACGGTTTCCCAACCGGTTTCCCCGAGGGTTTCCCGGCCGTCGCCGCCTGCGCGGCCGGGCCGGCGGCAGCCGACCCCACCCCTGCGACTCCGGCGGTGGCCGCGACGGTGACGACGGCGGCGGCGCGCATCATCGCCCGCCGTCCGAGCGCCCCGACGATGACGTCACCCACGTAGGCGTTGTCACTGGTGTTGGGCACCTCGTGGAAGCAGGCGTCACCACACCGGAAACGGCAGGTCATGGCGGATCGCCCGCCGGGATGCGAGCCGGACGGAGTCCCGATGATCGGCAGTAGCTTGCGCACCTTTACTCTCCCCTTGCGTGCCCTTGGTATGAACGTGACGTTAGGGGCACGCGCGTGCGGAAGAGCTTCGTTCAGATGAACGGAGGGCGAATCCCCGGCATCTTGCAGGAAGTTGACGGGAAAGCCGGCCAGAAGCCGACGGCAGGCCGATCGGCGAGTCGATCAGGTGATCGATGTGGCCGAGAGGCGGTGTTGACACACCCTGCTTCCCCACACTCACCCCTGCCCAAGATCACCGCCCAGGGCCGCTAACCTTACGTGTCCGTCCTGGCCAGGGATTGACGGGCTTCAACTCACGCGAAGGGTTGCGCACATGGGCATTCTCACTCTCCTGCGGAACGCGTTCGGGCGGTCCCGCAAGGGGCGTACCGCCGAGGCAGAGGGTGCGGAACAGGTTCCTTCGCAGGAACAAACCGCTCCCGAGGAACGGGAACGGGCACAGACAGTGACCGCCCCGGCACCAAAGCCGGAACCGACGGTCCCGTCCCCGTCCCCCGAACCCACCCCGAAGCCCACCCCCTCGGCCCAGGTCCCGGAACCCCGCCCGGCAACCGAGGACGAACACGACCTGGTCGCAGCAGCCTTCGACAACGTAACGGTCCCCAAGCCGACAAAGTCAACGGAGGACACGGAGACGACGCCTGCGGCGGAGGAGGCGGAGCCGACGACAGCGGCAGCCGAGGCGAAGCCGGAAGCTGAGGCGAAGCCGGAAGCTGAGGCCGAGGTGGCCGAGCCGGTGCCAGCGGCGGTGGCGGAGGAGCCGACGGCGGCAGCGGAGGCAGCAGTCGCCGAACCGACGACGGACGCCAAGGCGGAGCCGGAGGCCGAGGCCGAGGCCAAGCCCGCGGTGGAAGCCGAGGCGGAGCCGGAGGCCGAGGAGCCCAGGGTGGCCGCCGAGGCGGAGCCCGCGCCGGAAACGGTGACCGAGACCGTCGCCTCCGACGCCGTGTCCGAGCCGGACGCAGCCGCAGTGGCGGAGGAGCCGACGGCGGCAGCGGAGGCAGCAGTCGCCGAACCGACGGCGGACGCCAAGGCGGAGCCGGAAGCCGAGCCCGCGGCGGCGGAGTCCGCGCCGGAAACCGTGGCCGAGACGGTCGCCGCCGACGCCGGTTCCGAGCCGGAGGCCGAGCCCGTGACCGAGGAGCCCGCACCGGATGCCGCCGCCGAGCCCGTCGTCCCCGAGGCCCAGCCCGAGCCCGAGGCAGCCGCAGAAGCGGTTGAGCCGAAGGCCGAGGCGACGGCTGAGGAGCCCGAGCCGGAAGTAGTCACCGAGTCCGCCGTCCCCGACGCCGAGCCCGAGGCGGAGGCATCCGCGCCCGAACCGGTCGCTGAGCCCGAGCCGGACACCGCGCCCGAGCCGGACGCAGCCGCAGCCGCAGCCGCAGCCGCAGCAGAGCCGGTCGCGGAAGCGGAGGCCGAGCCCGCTGCCGAGGAAGAGCCGCAGGTCGAAGCCGGTTCGGAGCCGACGGGCACCGTGGAGCAGGCTGACACCACCCCCGAGCCCGAAGCCGAGCCCGAGCCGGTCGCGGTCGCCGAGGAGCCGGCCGCCGAACCGGAGCCCGCTCCCGCATCGGCCACCGAAACGGAGCCCACTCACGCCCCGGCCACCGAACCGGAGCCGGCCCTCGCCCTCGTTCCCGCCCCGGCCACCGAGTCGGACCCCACGGCCACCCCCGTGACCGCGGCGGAACAAAGCGAGCCCACCCCCGTGACCGCGGCGGAGCCGACCGAGGACGACGCTCCCGCCCCTGTCGCCACCCCCGCAGCAGAACCCACCCCCACCCCCGCAGCCGAGGCGACCGAGCCCGCAGCCGCCGACGGCGAGGACGCCCCGCAGGGGCCACCCGCGGCCGACGACGAAAGCAGCACGGGTGGTGCGGGTGGGGACACGGCGGCCGAGGGCGAAGCCGAGGCGACCGACCTGCCCAGCCAACCCCCACTGCCCGCCGGCCTCGCGACCGCCTACCAGGCAGCCGCGACCGTCCTGGAGAACACCCGCCTCACCGGCACCCGTGCCAACGTCTACCTCGTACTCGACCGCTCCGCGTCCATGCGGCCGTACTACAAGGACGGCTCCGCCCAGTCCCTCGCCGAGCAGACCCTCGCCCTCGCCGCCCATCTCACCCCGGACGAGACGACCGTCCACGTCGTCTTCTTCTCCACCGAGCTGGACGGCACCGGCGAGCTGACCCTCCCCGAGCACGAGAACAAGATCGACGACCTCCACGCCGGCCTCGGCCGCATGGGCCGTACGAGCTACCACGCGGCCGTGGAAGCCGTACTCGCGCACTACGACGAGAACGCCACCCCCGGCACCCCCGCCCTCGTCGTCTTCCAGACGGACGGCGCCCCGGACGCGAAGACCCCGGCCACCCAGTCCCTCACGGACGCCGCGAAGTCCCACACCTCGGTGTTCTTCTCGTTCGTCGCGTTCGGCGACCACGACAACAAGGCCTTCGACTACCTCCGCAAACTGAAGACCGACAACACGGCCTTCTTCCACGCGGGCCCGACTCCCCTCGAACTCACGGACGCGGAACTCTACGACGGCCTCCTGATCGACTGGCGCCCGTAACAACGCCCGACAGGGCCCGGCTGTACCCCGGGCCCTGTCCCCGTAATCCTCCCGCCCGTACCCCGCCCGTACCCCGCCCGTACCCCGCCCGTGATCGGCGTGAGTCGGTCTTCCCCGGGCCAGTAGGATTTCGGCCATGGCGGCCACTGGATCCGAGAAGCAGGGCGGGAAGGCGTACTACGTCTCCACCCCGATTTATTACGTCAACGACGCTCCTCACCTGGGCCACGCCTATACGACCGTCGCAGGCGACGTACTCACGCGCTGGCACCGTCAGCGCGGCGAGAGGGTGTGGTACCTCACCGGCACGGACGAGCACGGTCAGAAGATCATGCGCACCGCGGAGGCGAACGGCGTCAGCCCGCAGGAGTGGGCGGACAAGCTCGTCGACGAGGCCTGGAAGCCCCTCTGGGAACACCTGGAGATCGCGAACGACGACTTCATCCGCACGACGGAGAGGCGTCACACGGACCGTGTCCAGGAGTTCGTCCAGGATCTCCACGCCAAGGGCGAGATCTACAAGGGCGGCTACGAGGGCCCGTACTGCGTGGGCTGTGAGGAGTACAAACTCCCCGGCGACCTCATCGAGGCCGAGGACGGCACGAAGCTGTGTGCCATCCACAAGAAGCCGGTGGAGATCCTCAAGGAGGAGAACTACTTCTTCAAGCTCAGCGAGTACGGCGAGAAGCTGCTCGCCCACTACGAGGCGAACCCGGACTTCATCCAGCCCGAGTCCGCGCGCAACGAGGTCGTGAACTTCGTCCGCCAGGGCCTCCAGGACCTCTCCATCTCCCGTTCCACCTTCGACTGGGGCGTCCCGGTCCCGTGGGACGACAAGCACGTGATCTACGTGTGGATCGACGCGCTGCTGAACTACGCGACGGCGGTCGGCTACAACGAGAACCCGGAGAAGTTCGGGAACACCTTCCCCGCCGACGTGCATCTGGTCGGCAAGGACATCCTCCGCTTCCACGCGATCATCTGGCCCGCGATGCTGATGGCGCAGGACCTCCCGCTGCCGGGCAAGATCGCGGCCAACGGCTGGCTGATGGTCGGCGGCGAGAAGATGTCGAAGTCGAACCTGACGGGCATCAAACCGCAGGACCTGACATCCCACTTCGGTGTGGACGCGTACCGCTGGTACTTCCTGCGCGCCATCGCGTTCGGCCAGGACGGCTCGTTCTCCTGGGAGGACTTCTCCGCCCGCTACACGAGCGAGCTGGCGAACGACTACGGCAACCTCGCGTCGCGCGTGGCCGCGATGGTCGGCAAGTACTTCGGCGGCACCCTGCCGGAGGCGACGGCCGCGGGCGATGCGGAGAAGGCGATCCAGGACGGGCTGGCGAAGGCCGTCGCGGAGGCCGACCGGCGGATCGGCGACGACGTGGACTTCCAGGGCGGCATCCTGGCGATCTTCGACTTCGTGAAGCAGGTCAACGGCTACATCACGGAGCAGGAGCCCTGGAAGGTCGCGAAGGACGATTCGCCGGAGGGCAGGGCCCGCCTGGCGACGATCCTCTACACGGCCGCGGAGGCGCTCCGCGCGGTGGCCGTGCTGCTCAACCCGGTCATGCCGGACACCTCGCAGAAGCTCTGGGACTCCCTCGGCGCGGACGCCGTTCTCGGCGCGCTCCCCGACCAGAAGGTCGCCGACGCCGCCTCCTGGGGCCGGCTCCCGGCGGGCGCGACGATCACCAAGGGCGCGGTGCTCTTCCCGCGCCTGGAGGAGAAGCCGAGCGCGTAGTCACGAACGAACGTGAGCGTGGACGTGAGTGGGTATGACCGGGGCCCGGTCATACCCACTCGCTGTTCTCAGGACTCGGGCTCGGGCTCGGGCTCGGGCTCGGCCAGCCAGACCGTCGGCTGGCCCGTACGGCCGGCCACGGTCTCGAAGTCCCGGTCGTGGTGGAGCAGGGTCAGGCCCGCCAACTCGGCCGTGGCGGCGACGAGCAGGTCGACCGGCCCGGCCGAGCGGTGCTCACCGTTGCCGGTGAGAAGCTGCTGAACCTCGCGGGCGCGCTGATAGATGCCGTCGGGCATCAGGGTCCAGCTGAACAGTTGGCGCAGCTCCTCCTGAATACCTTCACGGTCCGCTCGCCCGCGCGCGGAGAAGAGGATCTCCAGCTCGGTCAGATCGCACAGTGCGACCAGCCCGTTGTCGAGCACCTGCCCCCATCGCTCGTCGTACGCATCGCTGCTGAGCAGACGCACGGCGGCCGAGGTGTCGATCAGATACGAGAGGTCACTCACCGGCGGTAGTTCCTCTTGTCGAGAAGGATGTCGAAGTCACCGCGCGCCCCCCTCTCGCGGAGCTTGGCCAGCGCTATGGCCCGGCTGCGCCGCTTGGCGACTTCCAGCAGCGCGGTGTTGACGGTGTCCTTCTTGGTCTTCGTGCCCAGCAGGACCTGGGCCTCCGCCAGAGCCTCGTCGTCGACCTCGATGAGCAGCTTCGACATGCCAGACCTCCCCACATATATAAGCGCACCTCAAGTATATACGGGCGCGCCTGCTGTCCACTCGCGGCTACGATTCCAAGGTTCGCGAAGCAGCAGGAAACCAACCCGGGAGCAGCCCGCAATGGCTCGACACCTCATCACCAGCGCCCTTCCCTACATCAACGGGATCAAGCACCTGGGCAACATGGTGGGGTCCATGCTCCCGGCGGACGTGTACTCCCGCTATCTCCGCCAGCGCGGCCACGACGTCCTCTACATCTGCGCGACGGACGAGCACGGCACCCCGGCCGAACTGGCGGCGAAGGCGCAGGGCATCCCCGTAGCCGAGTTCTGCGCGCAGGCGCACGACGCGCAGAAGGCGGTCTACGACGGCTTCGCGCTCGCCTTCGACTACTTCGGCCGGAGTTCGAGTCCCCAGAACGTCGAGATCACCCAGCACTTCGCCCGCCGTCTCGACGAGAACGGCTTCATCGAAGAGCGCGCGATCCGCCAGGTGTACAGCCCCGCCGACGGCCGCTTCCTCCCGGACCGCTACGTCGAGGGCACCTGCCCCCACTGCGGCTACGACAAGGCCCGCGGCGACCAGTGCGAGAACTGCACCCGCGTCCTGGACCCGACGGACCTGATCGACCCGCGCTCGGCGATCAGCGGCTCCACGGAGCTGGAGGTCCGGGAGACCAAGCACCTCTTCCTCCTCCAGTCGAAGCTCCAGCACGAGGTCGAGGAGTGGGTCTCCCGCCACGAGGCGGACTGGCCGCAGCTCGCGTCCTCCATCGCCCGCAAGTGGCTGACGGAGGGCCTGCACGACCGCGCGATCACCCGCGACCTGGACTGGGGCGTCCCGGTCCCGTCGGACACGTGGCCGGAGCTGGCGGCGGACGGCAAGGTCTTCTACGTCTGGTTCGACGCCCCGATCGAGTACATCGGCGCGACGAAGGAGTGGTCGGACCTCGACCCGGCCACCCGTGACTGGAAGTCGTGGTGGTACGACGTCGACACCGACGTCCGCTACACGGAGTTCATGGCGAAGGACAACGTCCCGTTCCACACGGTGATGTTCCCGGCCACGGAGCTCGGCGTCCGCGAGCCGTGGAAGAAGGTCGACTACGTCAAGGCCTTCAACTGGCTGACGTACTACGGCGGTAAGTTCTCCACGTCCCAGAAGCGCGGCGTCTTCACCGACCAGGCCCTCAGCGTCCTCCCGGCCGACTACTGGCGCTACTTCCTCATCGCCAACGCCCCCGAGTCGGACGACTCGTCCTTCACCTGGGAGCACTTCACGGCGACGGTCAACAAGGACCTCGCCGACACCCTCGGCAACTTCGTCAACCGCGTCCTGTCCTTCTCCAGGAAGCGCTTCGGCGACGAGGTCCCGGCGGGCAGCGCGCCCGGCGAGGCGGAGGCGAAGCTCGGCGGGCAGATCGCCGGCCTGCTCGGCGAGTACGAGCAGCAGATGGAGTCCCTCCAGTTCCGCAAGGCCGCCGCGGCGCTCCGCGCCCTGTGGTCCGCGGGCAACTCCTACCTGGAGGAGAAGGCCCCCTGGCTGGAGATCAAGACGGACCAGGAGGGCGCGGCCCTCACCCTGCGCACGGCGATGAACCTGATCCACCTCTACGCGGTGGTCTCGGAACCCTTCATCCCGACGACGGCGAAGACCATGCGCGAGGCGTTCGCCCTCACGGGCGACACGGCGACCTGGGTCACCGTGGACGAGGCGAAGGCCCTCGCCTCCGTCCCCGCCGGCACCCCCTTCACCGTCCCCCCGGTCCTCTTCGCCAAGCTCACGGACGAGGACCTGGAGAACTACAAGGAGCGCTTCGGCGGCACCGAGGCCTGACGGCTCTCCTTCGGCTGCGTAGAAGCATTGAAGTGCTCTCCCGGCTGAAGCCGGGAGATTCCTGCTTACCTTGCGGCAGCGGGTTTGACGTGCTTCGCGCGCCTGACGACTGCCCTCCCGGCAGCCGGGATGAGCGCGTGGCCCATCCGGTACAGGTGCAAGACGTTGCGGGCTGCGTTGTGGTCGGCGTTGCCCGACCAGCCGCAGTCCGGGTTCTTGCATACGAACACGGCCTGGCTCTCCCGGCTCCCGGGCGTGATGAAACCGCATGCGGAGCATCGCCGGGACGTGTTGGGGGCCGGGACCTGGTGGAGGGTGCCGCCATGCTGGGCGGTCTTGTAGGTCAGCATCGTGACCGTACGGCCCCACGCTTCGCCGCTGATGGAGCGGTTCAGCCCGGACTTCTGGGCAACGTTGTTGCCCGGCTCCTCGACGGTGCCCCTGGCCGACTTGACCATGTTCGTGATGGTGAGTGCTTCGACCACGACAGTGCCGTACTGCTTGGCGATGACGGTGGTCGTACGGTGCTGCCAGTCCAGGGCCCGGCGCTTGGCTTTCGCGCGGAGTCCTGCGATCTGGTCATAGGTGCGATGCAGTCGGTGGCTGGTGCGCTCGCCGGGCTTGCGGTGCTGCTTACGCCGCGAGGCGCGCTGCTCCAGGTGCGAAAGCCTGGCCTTCTCCTTGGCGGTCAGCCACTCGCCGTGCCCGTGGGTTTCGCCGTCGGAGAGGGCGATGGGCACGTTGATCCCGACGTCGATGCCGACTTCGGGGCCGGTGTGGGGTTCGGGCTTGATCTCAAGGGTCTGGACGCGGAAGGCGATGTGCCATCCGAGCGCGTCCTTGACCAGCCGGGCCCCGGTGATCCGGTTCTGTGCGCCTGCGTGCTTGCCCACCGGCAGGTCTTTGGTCCAGCGGAAGCGGACCCGGCCCACCTTGGGAATGTTGGCCATGCCCCAGCGTCGGTGCACGCGGACGATGTTGAGGTCACGGCCCTGCGGGATGTCCACCGACATCACCGACCGGAACCGGCCCTTGAAGTTCGGTGCGTCCGCCCGCCCTTCCCAGCAGTTCTTCCACGCCTGGAAGTACGTCTTGAGGACCGCTTGCGCGGCCTGGGCGGGGAGGACTGCCAGGAAGTCGATGTCCTGACGGGCTTGCCGGATCGCGGCGTCCGCGTGTCCGAGCGTCCGCTTCTCCTTCGGCATCATCTGCCACCACGCGTGCAGACAGTTCCACATCGTGCGGGCGGCGTGCGCCTGGTCGTCCGTCTTCAGCACCTCGGCAGGCGACAGCGCAAGCCGGGCACGGTGCCCGAACTGCCGCTTGACCAGGGTGTCGTGATTCACAGCCGGGAGTTTAGCATTGGTTTATGTCACCGCGCTGGAACCCTAATCCCGATGTCAGAACCGGTCGCCATGTTGTCTACAACCTGCACGTTCACTTGGTTTTTGTCACGAAGTACCGGCGGAAGGCGTTCACCGACGCCATGCTTACCCGCACCGAAGAGATCATGCGGGAGGTCTGCGACGACTTCGAGGCCGAGCTGAAACAGTTCAACGGCGAACAGGACCACATCCACCTGCTCGTGCACTACCCGCCCAAAGTCCAGCTCTCCAAGCTGGTCAACTCCCTCAAGGGCGTCAGCTCGCGCCGACTCCGCCAGGAGTACGACGCGCATGTCCGCCGGTACCTGTGGGGCGGACACTTCTGGTCCGGCTCCTACTTCGCCGGATCATGCGGCGGCGCACCGCTCACCGTCGTCCGCCAGTACATCGAGAACCAGCAGCGACCCACCTGACCCTCACCACGCAGACGCAGAGAACTCCGGCGCTCCGCGCCTCCGTACCAAGGATGCGCCTCACCTCCGCCCTAAAGGACGGAGCACTGCGCAAGATCAGAGGTAGAAGGAGAAGTGGAAGGAGAAGATGTAGAGGAAAAGGCGTAGGGATTACCTCGGCTTCGGCATGTTCTTGCCAAGCCGTATGGTTTCCGCCATGGAGGTCCCCGAGGTCATCCCGATCGCCTACCAGCCGAAGCACCGCACCGAGTCCATCGGACGGTACGCGGACGGCCAGTTCCTCGCGTCGGTCACCTACGCCTTCCCCCGGGGTTTCCGCCTCGACGACGGCTGGGAAGAGCACAAACGCCTCTACACCGTGCTGCACACCTTCGACGCCGAGGGCCACTACCGCGACTCGGACATCTGGTGCGCCGGCACCTGGGCCGAGCAGCAACGCGACCCGCACAGCGAGCACTCGGTCCTCACCCGCGCCCGCGTCCGCCTGGCGACCCTGCTGCGCAGCCTGCCCCGCCGCGCCTACACGGACATAGCGATCCGCCCCTTCCAACTCACCTACGAGAACGTCCAGTTCGGCCTGGTGATCAGAAAGGACGACGCCGAAGGCGAGGACTGGGCCGAGCTCTACCCGGACCGCCTCGCCTTCTTCGCACCGTGGGACGGCGCGTACGACACCTGACGGTCCGAGGGTGATCAGGACATGGTCACCCTCGGACGAAAGCCGGCCGCGTACGCCCGTGCCCGCCTCAGCAGTACAGGTTGCCGCCCGTCGGCACCCCGAGGATCGAGGTGAACCGGTTGTAGGCGTCGACCCGGCTCTGCACCCCGTCCGGGGCCCTGCCGTCGCACTCAAGGGCCCCGTTGATGGAGCGGATCGTCTCGCCGAAACCGGCGCTGTTGACCATGGCCTCGTGCGGCGTCATCGTGCCGGGGCCGTTCTGCGTGTTCCAGTACCAGAGGCCGGTCTGCCAGGCGATGGCCGCATCGGTCTCCAGCAGCCAGGGGTTGTTGAGCAGGTCGACCCCCAACTGGTCGCCCACCGCCTTGTAGTTGAAGTTCCACGACAGCTGGATCGGACCGCGGCCGTAGTACGACGACTGGCCGGCCGGGCAGCCGTACGGCTGGCTGAAGTCGCAGTAGTTGGGGTAGTTGGCGGTGTTCTGCTCCACGACGTACACCAACGCGCCCGTCTCGTGGTTGACGTTGGCGAGGAAGGCGGCGGCCTCCTGCTTGCGTACCGTGTCGCTGCCGGTGTTGGTGAAGCCCGGGTAGGCGTTCAGCGCGGCGATCAGACCGCTGTACGTGTAGAACGGGTTCCGGTTCGGGAACATGTCGTTGAACTGCGCCTCGGTGACCACGAACCCGGACGGGGTGGTACCGCCGCCGCCCCCGCCGCCTCCGCCGCCCGCGGGCGCGTTCCACTTCTGGTTCGCGCCACCGGAGCAGGACCAGATCTGGAGCCGGGCGCCGTTGGCGCTGGTGTTGTCGCGGACGTCCAGGCACTTGTCGGCGGCCGGGTTGACGATGTCGTGCGCCGGGGAGACGACCCACTGCTGGTTGGAGCCGCCGGAGCAGTCCCACAGCTGGACCGCCGCGCCGTCGGCGGTGCCGCGGTCGGCGATGTCGAGACACTTGCCGAGGGCGCGCAGGGTGCCGTCACCGGAGTTGGACCAGATCTGGGCGTTCGAGCCGTTGCAGTCGTAGAGCTGTACGGCCGTGCCGTTGGCGCTGCCGGCGCCCGCCACGTCGACGCACTTTCCGGCGAGGCCGGTGATCGACCCGGAGGCGGCGTGCGCGGGTGTCGCCGTGGACAGCGCGGTGAGCACGGCGGCGACGACGGCGAAGACCGTGAAGCCGCCTCTGCGGCCTGTGCGGCCCGTGCGGCGCGGCAAGGACATGAGGGTTGCGGACATGGTCGTGCGCGCTCCTTAGAGTGGGGGTGCGGAGGCCGCCCCTCGGGCAAGGGGCGGCCAAGAGGCGGTGGCTTACGGGTAGTTGGTCAGAGTGGCCACGTTGTTGAACGAGGCGGCCGAATCGCCCGTGCGGTTGGCGACGTGCCAGATGCTGCCGACGCCGCCGAGGGAGACCGTCACCATGTTCTGGAAGCGCACGCCCGGGCGGTTCGGCGACTCGATGGCGTGCTCGGCGGCCACGCTCGGGTTGTCCTGGAAGAAGCAGTAGCTGCCCAGGCCGTAGGCCTGGTGGCTGGTGACCGAGTCGGCGACCTTGTAGGCGGCGTAGCCCAGCGTGGAGCCGTTCATCCAGGCATCCTGGTTCGGCGGGTCGTACGGCATCTCGTTCTGGTAGAAGAACGTCTTGCCGCCGTTGCCGTTCCAGATGGTCTGGTACTTCTGGAAGTGCTCGACGAACAGGCCGTACATCGTCACGTCGTCACCGTTGACGATCAGGCCGGTGTCCGCGGTGTTCCTGTCCCAGCCGACGCCGTCGCCGTGGTCGGCGCGCCAGATCCAGGTGTGGTCGCCGATGACGTTGTCGCTGTTGACGACGAGGCTCGTGGTCGCCTTGCCGACGCCGGCGCCGCCGACGCGGAAGTACACGTCGTGCAGGGAACTCGGGTCGGCCGCGTGGGAGGCGGAGGAGCCGGCCGCGCCGACCTCCAGCAGGGAGGGCGAGTTGGTGGTGCCGGCGTCGAAGAGGACACCCGCGATCTTCACGCCGTCGACGTCGGCCACCTTCATCGCGGTGATGCCGTTGTCCGGGATGAACGTGGCCAGGCCGAGACCCAGGACGACCGTGTCGGCGCGGTTCACCTGGAGCGTCTGGTTCAGGTGGTACACGCCCGGGGTGACCAGGAGGTTCTTGCCCGCCGCCAGCGCCGCGTTGACGGCCGAGGCGGTCGCGCCCGGCTTCACCACGTAGAAGCTGTTCAGGGACAGCGAGCTGCCGGCGGGAGTGCCGTCCGCCCAACTGGTCGCCGTGGAGTTGGTGCGCACGGACGGCACGAACACCTGGTAGGCGCCGTTCTCGTCGATGTAGAGGAACGGCTTCTCCCGGCCGACCGGGCTCTGCGCGACCGTCGTGTACGGCGGGTTGGGGAAGCTGTTGCCCGGCACGCCCTGGCTGCCGACGAAGACCTGGTTCCAGTTCTTACCGGTCCAGCTGCCGAGCTGGGAGTTGCGGGTCAGCCACTGCTGCTGGCTGCCGGAGTCGACCTGACCGTCGATCTTGCTGTCGGCGAGCAGACCGCCGCTCGACCAGCCGTTGTCGTCCAGGGCGAGGTTGCCGCGCAGGTGCATACGCCGGTACGGCGCCGCCTGCGAGACCGCCCAACGGTCGTTGCCGTTGACCGGGTTGACCGAGAGGTTCTCGGCGCCGCGCCAGAAGTTCTGCGTCGCGTTGCCCTGGAACCAGTCGGCCTCCGCGTGCACCGCCCCGTTGACCGTCACCGCGTCCGGCGACAGACCGAGCCCCGCGACCTGCGTGTAGAAGCCGACGTTGACGTCCGCGCTGTAGGCGCCCGGCTTGAACAGCACGGCGTAGCGCTCGGAGCCGAACTGGTTCGTCTCCTGCTGCGAGAAGATGCCGTCGAGCCGGTTCTGGATCGTCGAGGACGCCATCGACGGGTCGAATATCACCACGTTCGGGCCGAGGTCGGGGTTGACCGTCGACTGGGCCACGGGCGTCACCTGGAACCGCTGGGCCGCCGTCCCGTTGCAGGTGTACTGCGCGAACTGCACGCTGTCGGCGGTCGAGGCCGCCGGGTCGTCCAGGCACTTGCCGCTGTTGCGGTTGACGAAGTGGTAGGCGCCGCCGCCCTCGTGGACCGGCAGCCACTGCTGGTTGGGACCGCCGCCGTACTCCCACAGCTGCATGGGCGCGCTGTCGGCCGTGGACACGTCGGTGACGTCCACGACCTGGTTGGTGTTGTTGCGGTTGTTGATCCGGACGTAGCCGTCGCCGGTGCCGGTGAAACCCCACTGCTGGGCGGTGGTGTTGTTGCAGGAGTACTGCTGCACGGCGGTGCCGTTCGCCGTGGAGGCCTCGCGGGCGTCGAGACAGCGGCCGCTGGCGGCGTTCATGACGGTGGCGAAGTCGCCGGGCAGCGCGGCCGACGCCGGTGCGGGTGCGACGGCGACCAGCGAGGCGGCGGCCACGGTGACCGTCGCCGCGAGCGAGACGACTGGGGACAGTGGTCTGGGCATGGGTGTGGAAGGGCCCTTCGTGGCGGGGACGAGTGAGGGACGGATGACGCGTTCGGCTCGTGAACGCCGATCACCGAAGCGAGACGATGCTCTGGCATGGTCCGGTCAAGTCGAGAGGACCGTAACCCACCCCTTGTGCAGAACTTGTGCGTCTCTTGTGACTTCCCTGCCGCACATGCTCTGGCCTGGGCTGAGGGCCTGAGGGTCTGGCGGCCCACACCCTGGGCATACTCCACGAGCGCCGTTTCAACGGCAATGGGTCGTGTGGGGGCGGGGGAACGCGGTGGACTTCACATCCTGGGCCGACTGGATACGCGCCTTCCTGGGCGGGGCGGTCGCGTACGCCCTGACGATGGCGGTGTGGCGGCTGGTCGCAAGGGCGGCCGCCTTCCGCGATCCGCACCGGCACACGGGACGCCGGGTGGCCCTCGTGCCCCGCCGCGCCGTCCGGCCGCACACGGAGGCCCTACGCCGCCGCCTGAGCTCCGCGCTGGCGCTGCGCCAGTATCTGGGAGTGGCCGCCGCGACACCGTTCGACCAGCTCCTGCGCCGCCTGGTGGAGGCGGACCGCTCGGCCCGCGTGCTGGTGGCCGGCCGCCGGGTGTGGAGCGTGGCGGTGCCGCTCAGCCTGCTGCTGTGCGGCCTCCTGCTCGGGACCTGGCTGATCGTCGGCGACTACTTCTACGACGGTCCGTTCGAGCAACTGCCGTCCCTGTACTACTACTTGGAATGGCTTCTGGGCGAGGACGGGTGGTACATCCCCGACAGCGACTACTGCGCCTCCTGGTCCCTGCTGACCGGGTGCGAGGAAGAGCCCGGGCCCTGGTGGAGCGGCGCCGAGTCGGGTCCGTTCTTCGGGTTGGCGCTGGCGCTGCCCGTGGCGGCGTGGCGCATCCGGCGGGCGGCGCTGCGGAGTTTCGGCCTCTGGGCACGGCAGGAGCCGCCTCTGCTCGCCTGCCTGGGCGCGCTGACCGCCTGCCGCGACGCGTTGCGCGCGGTGCCCCCGGAAGCGACCGTCCTCGACCTGCGCATGGCCGAACTGTGCGCCGCACTCCGGGACTTCGCCCGGGACGGCCTACCCGTCGACACGGACCGGCAAGCCGAAGCGCAGGCGCACACCGCGCGCGTGACCGAGACCCTGGCGGAGGCGGCGGGGCAGGTCCTGCGCGACGGGACGACCGCGGCCCTGTCCGCCCTCACGGCTCTGCTGGCCACCGTCCAGGACCGGCTGCACGCCTCCCGGTGGTTCGTCCTGCTGGACCCCGCCCAGCTCGCCCCCGTACCCGCGCCAGGCCCGGCACCCGCACCGGTGGCCGCCCCCGCCCCCGCCCCCGCCTCCGTCGGCGACGCGAGCCGCTGGCAGCGCTACATGTGGGTCGCCACGGCGATGCCGACGATTCCGGCCCTGCTGGCGCTCTCCTTCACCTACGTGACGATCTCGCAGGCCAACGAGACGCTCGGTCTCACCAAGCGCGAGCAGGTGGCCACCACCTACGGCGACACCGTCGACCGCCTGGGGGACGACTCGATCAACGTCCGGGTCAGCAGCATCTACGCCCTCCAGCGCATCATGCGGGACTCACCGAGCGAACAGCCCAGGATCGTCAAGATACTGAGCTCCTACGTCCGCGAACGCGCGAAAATGCCCGCGAAGAAGACCGCCGACCGTCTGCGCAAGAACCAGAAGACGCGCCCCGCCGAGGACGTGGCGGCCGCCCTCGAGGTGCTGGGGTCGCGTACGCAGACGGTGGACGGGGATCCGTACATCAATCTGCGTGAAACGTTCCTGGTGGGCGCCGACCTCTCCGGTCTGGACCTCTCCGACGCGGACATGCGGGACGCCGACCTGAGCCGGGCCGACCTGCGCAACGGCACCTTCCAAGTCGTCTGGTTCGACAAGGCCCGTATGGAGGGGGCCATGTTGAGCTCCGGCGTTTTCTATAACGCCCGGTTCACCGATGCCGACCTCACCGGCGCCTGGCTGGACGGCGCGCAGCTCACCGGCGCGACACTGACCGGCGCCGACCTCACCGGCGCGTACGCGATGCCCACGGAGAACGGAGACGGCACCGACCTCGACGGGGCCGCCTTGACCGGCGCGAACCTGACGCGGGTTGATCTGACGGGCGCGTCCCTCCGGGGCGCCGACCTCGGGAAGGACGACACCCACCCCGCGGCGATCGTCAAGGACGCGAACTTCACCGACGCCGTTCTCACCGACGCGCGGCTCGAAGGCGTCGACCGGAGCGCGGCGGCGTGGACGGGAGCCGTTCTGCCCTGACCCGGGTGAGGGACTGCGGCCCGGGAAGCGGAAGCGCACGCCCCCCGGGCCCGTCACCCACCGCCCGCCGCTACGACAGCACCCCGGCACCCGTCGTCGTGGCCAGCGACGCGGGCAGGTTCTTCGCGGACGGCTCCAGGCCCGCCGTCAGGGTCGGCGTCCAGTTGACGGTCGTCCTCAGGTCCTTCGACGAGGCGGCGTTGTACGCGGCGACGACGTCGGTGGCCTTGCCGTTGACGAGGTTGCCGCTGCTCCTGACCGAGCCGGTGCCGTCGCTGCTGATCAGCTTGGCGACCTTGCCGCCCACCGGGACCTTCCAGTAGTTGTCCTCCGCGATGACCTGGGCCTTGGCGCGGGCGTTGATGCTGTACTGCGTCACGTAGCCGTTCACGGTCGTGACGTCGTAGTAGTTGTTGTAGATGTGCACCTGGCCGACGCGGGCCAGCGGGGCGCGCTGGACGATGCCCTTCCAGATGTTGTGGTGGATGGACACGCGCAGCTTGCCGGCGGGCTCGCTGTCGCTGCCGCCGATGAGCATCGTCTTGTCGTGGTTGGTGAACTGGTTGCGCGAGACCGTCACCAGGTCCGAGCTCTTGGTGATGTCGAGGGCGCCGTCGTGGATCTGGTACTCGCGGCCGTAGTACTTCGGGTTGGCCGTGTCGAAGTGGGCGGCGTCGGTGAACGTGTTGTGGTCGGCCCAGACGTGGGTCGCGCCGCGCAGGGTGACGGAGTCGTAGTTCGAGTTCCAGTTGCCGTCGTCGCCGTCGGTCGGGTCCCACTGCGGGAAGCAGTCCTCGGTGGCCGAGAAGTCCAGGTTGCGGACGATGACGTTGTCCACGCCCTGGATCCGGAGCATGCCGCCGGAGATCCCGGCGCCCGTGCCCGGCACGCCCACGACGGACGTGTTGGCCGGCACCTTGAAGACGATGTTCTTCGCCTGCTTGTCCTGCGCCGCGTCGCGGGCCTTCTCCTGGCTGCCGGAGGGGAGCTTCGACCTGCCGTAGGTGGCGGGGTCGTACGCCTTGAGGTACGACGCCAGCGAGTAGCCGGTGCCCGCCGCGTAGTCGGCGCAGGTCAGCTTCTTGCCGGCGTCGTTCGTGTTGGCGTCGATCGTGCCCTTGACCCTGATGATCCGGGGGGCCTTGTCGGACGCCGAGCCCAGCGCCTTCACCAGTTGGGCGCGGGTGGAGACCGTGAAGGTGTGCGCGGCGTCGGCCTTGCTGCCACCGGTCGTACCCGCGCCGGAGGAGGCCCAGCCGTCCTTGGCGGCGAGCGTCTGATGGTAAAGATCGACGGTTCCGGCGTTCGCGTTCATCACGACGACCCCGGCGCCGACGCCCGCGGCCACGACGGCTGCGGAGACGACGAGGACGCGGCGCGAGCGGAGGGACCGGCGGTGGGAGGGAGCAACCACGGGAGATCCTTACGGGGAGGAGCAGGCTTACGCCCTGTCAGTGGTCGCCGCCGTGAAAAGAGTTGCCGCCCGTCACGATTTTTTCTCCGGCCCCCTCAGGCTCGTCCGTAGCGAGCTGACGCGGCCGGGCGAAGTGCCGTAACGCCGCCGGGGGCTGCTACGACTACGTCGTGGACCTTCTCCAACCCCACCTCCGGCTGCTCGCCGAGGTCTTCGGCACGGCCCCGCCCACAGCCCCGTGGGCGCTGGCCGGCGGCTACGCCCTCCAGGCGCACGGACTGCTCCAACGCCCGCACGGCAACGTGGACTTGGCGACCGAGAGCGCGGAGCCGATGCCCTGGCTCGCCGAGACGCTGAGCGCGACGCTCACCTCACGGGGCCGTTTCGAGGCGGCGCTGCGGGACGCGGACCCGCTGTCGGCGCACCTGTCCGTGCTGGAGCGCGCCACGGGCACGGCCCTCCATCTGGCCCTGCACAAGGAAACCTTCTGGAGCCCGCCCGTCCCGACGTCGTACGGGCCGGCGCTCTGCCTCCCGGACGCGGTGGGTACGAGGATCCGCGCGCTGTACGACCGCGGGCTGGCCGTCGACCTGATCGACGCGAGGGCGGCGTCCGCCCGCTTCACCCACCCCGACCTGGAGGAACTGGCCCGCCGCCACGCCCGCGACGACTTCGACCTGCCCACCCTCCAGACCCGTCTGACGGGTACCGACCACTACCCGGACACGGCGTTCACGGAGTACGGCCTGACCGAACCCGACATCGCCGACTTGCGGACGTGGGCCCAGTCCTGGTCGACGGACATCGCCGAGCGACTGCTGGAGGAGGGGGCGTCACCGGACGAGTAGACGTCCGAGCGGAACACCCCCACCGGGATTCAGCTCGCCGAGGCGGACGCGGACGCGCCCGGCTGGACGGCGTCGTCGGTGCCTTCGTGCGTCGCGTCCGGCTCTACCCCCATGGTGATGGAGCCCACGACCCCCTTGGCGATGCTCTTCTTGTTGTACTTCAACTGGAGCAGACCGCCCTGGACGCCGCTCTGGTCGTAGATCGTGTCCTCGGTGAGCGTGGTGCGCTCGGTGGTACTGGTGGAGTACGGCGCCACCGCGGCCGAGGCGAGCACGGACTCCTCGTCGAAGAAGAACTGGCCGGTGTGGCAGGTGTTGCCGCCCTCGTAACCGGCGTCGGTCCACTCGCCGTTGACGTGCACCTTGGTGTGGATGTGGACGCAGCGGCCCCGGTACCAGCCCGGGAAGATCGTCTTGAAGGTGACGCGCCCCTGCTTGTCGGTCTTCCAGGTGCCGCGCAGGTAACGCTTGTCGTCGGTGGGCTCCTCGTGCCCACCACCGCCACCGCCGCCACCGGCCGGCGGCTCACCGGTCGGAGTCCCGGTCGGGGTACCGGAGGGCGCGTCGGTCGGAGCGCCGCCACCTCCCGTGGAGCTGCTCTCGTACCCGGAGTAGAGGCCGAGGGCGTCGCAGTGCCAGACGTCGACGGCGGCGTTCGCGATGGGCTTGCAGGTCTCGGAGTCGATCACCTTGAGGGCGAGGGTGAAGGGGATGCCCTCCTTGTCCTCGGTGATGTCCTGGCGGAGCTTGTCCGCGTCGATGTAGTACGGGCCTTCGGTGGTCTCGGAGGTGAGCTTGTAACAGACCTCGGAGGAACTGGCCGACGTGCTGGGCTTGGTGCCCTTGCCCGGCTTCTTGTCCCCGGCGAAGGCACCGGCGGCAAGCGCCCCACCCGCCCCCACGGCAACGGCCGCCCCCGCACCGGCGACGACGACCTTCCGGCGCGTCAGATCCCGCTTGTGCTTGGGCCCGTGCTGCTCGTTCGCGCCGAGGTTCTGGTTGTTCTCGTTGTGCTCGTTGTTCTCGATGTTTCCCGTCATGGCGGCGAAGTTAGGAGGCCGCCCTGTCAGAGAGGTGGGAACAACCTGTGGAATTCCAAGGCCAGGCAAAAAGACACAAGAACGAGGGTCTATTTCCGGCCTACTTACGGTAAAGGAGATCCTGAGGCTTGCCTTACTTGGGGCGCCTCGAGCGCTTGGCACTTGGCACTTAGCGAGACGTGACCGCGAACACCCCCGCCGGCCCAGGGACAGGCGCCGCCGGGGGTGAGTCCAGGCCCAGTGCCGTGCGCGCCACGCGCAGATGCTCCAGCCCCTCCTTCGCCACCCGCGCCACCTCCCCGTACTCCGCCGCCGTACGTGCCGCGGCCAACTGAACCCGCGCTGCCCGATGACACTCCGCCGCACTGGTCAACGCCCGCCCCGCCGCCTCCTCCGCCCCCGCCCACACCCGCACGTCCGGCGGGACGAGACCGCCGCCCAGCCGCACGAGCCAGTGGTTCGCCTCCACCTCCGCGTCCAGGCCGGACAACCCGGCGGGGTGCCGCCCCCGCCGCGCCCGCCGCTGGACCACCACCCCCGCCACAGCGCCGACGACCAGCAGCGCAGCCAGCGCGATCACGCCCCCCGTCGATCCCATGGACCCCACCACACCCACCGCATCCACCGCGCCCACCGCTGGTTTCCTCTCTTGGCGGCCTTTGTCTGCTCTCCTCCCTCATGAGACGCGAGACCGCTGTGGACGCCCCCCAAGATTCCTGTGCACCTCCGGTGAGGTTCCCAAGAGGGGCCGGCACCCGGGTGATCCCCGCCCGCGACGCCCTGCTCGCCGCCCGCCGCCACAGCGCGCGGACGCGTGCGGTGTACGCGCCGGAGCGGGTGGCGGGGGCGGGGGCGGGGGGCGGCGGGGGAGAACCCCGGATGAGCTGCTTACTCCGATGACTCCGAGTTACTCCTGGGTCGCCGCCGCCGTCACGGACGTCACGCCGTCACCGACGTCACGACGCCGAAGGGGACGCGGACGTGGTGGGCTGGGGCGGTGCGCCCTGGCCGTCCTCCGTCGCCTCCGGGTCGACGCCGACCGTGAGGGACCCGCGCACGCCCTTGCCGATGTGCCGCTTGCCGTAACGGAGTTTCAGCAGGCCGCCCTGGGTGCCGCTCTGGTCGTAGATCGTGTCCTCGGTGAGCGTCGTGCGCTCGGCGGCGTTGCTCGCGTACGGCTCCACCACCGCCGAGGCCAGGACGGACTCCTCGTCGAAGAAGAACTGGCCGGTGTGGCAGGCGTGCCCGCCCTCGTAACCGGCGTCGGTCCACTCGCCGTCCACATGCACCTTGACGTGGATGTGGACGCAACGGCCCCGGTACCAGCCCGGGAAGACGGTCCGGAAGGCGACATGGCCGTTCCGGTCCGTCCGCCAGGTGCCGCGCAGGTAGCGAGTGTCGTCCGTGGGCTCCTGGTGGCCGCCTCCCGGGGGCGGGCCGGTGGGTGCGTCCGTGGGCGTGTCGGTCGGGGGCGCGCCGGTGGGCGCGGGACCGCCGCCGCCACCGCCGTTGCCCATGTCCTCGTAGCCCGAGTACACGCCCACCGCGTCGCAGTGCCAGATGTCCACGGCAGCGTTCCGGATCGGCTTGCAGGTCTCCGAGTCGATCACCTTCAGGTCGAGGAGGAGCGGGATGCCCTCCCGGTCCTCCGTGATGTCCTGGCGGATCTTGTCGGCGTCGATGTAGTAGGGGCCCTCGACCGTCTCCGAGGTCAGCCGGTAGCAGACCTCGGCATCGTCCTGCGCCGAGGTCGCCGACCGCGTCGCTCTGCCGTCCTCCGTGGCGGCGCTCGCCGCGAACGCCGTGCCGCCGAGACCGGCCACCGCGAGCGCGCCCGCACCGACGACCACGATCTTGCGGCGCGTCAACTCCCCCGATTCCTGGGTGACGTGGGATTCCTGGGACTGTTGATTCTCTGTCATGCCGCCGGAAGTTAGATAGGAAGGCTGTCAGTGAGCTGAGAAAACAGCGATCTTTTCCACGGGCATGCGAAAGGGACCTGAAATCGACGTCGACTTCAGGTCCCTCTACGAAAGGCCACTTTGAAAGGCTTGCCTTACTCCGGCTGCCGCTACGTCTACAGCTACGGCTACGGCTACGGCTACGGCTACGGCTACGGCTACGGCTACGGCTTGGCCTTACTTCGGCTGCGGCTTGCGCACCGAGAGGTGCAGTTCCCTCAGCCGGGCCTCCTCCAGCTCCGTCGGCGCGCCCATCATCAGGTCCTGGGCGTTGCCGTTGAGCGGGAAGGCGATGGTCTCTCGGATGTTCGGCTCGTCGGCCAGCAGCATGACGATGCGGTCGACGCCCGGCGCGATGCCACCGTGCGGCGGAGCGCCGAGGCGGAACGCGCGCAGCATGCCGGCGAACTTCTCCTCGACCGTCTCCCGGTCGTAGCCCGCGATCTCGAACGCCTTGAGCATGATCTCCGGCTCGTGGTTCCGGATCGCGCCGGACGACAGCTCGACGCCGTTGCAGACGATGTCGTACTGCCAGCCCAGAATGTCCAGCGGGTCCTGCGTCTCCAGGGCCTCCAGACCGCCCTGCGGCATGGAGAACGGGTTGTGCGAGAAGTCGATCTTGCCGGTCTCCTCGTCCTTCTCGTACATCGGGAAGTCGACGATCCAGCAGAAGCGGAAGACGCCCTCCTCGAAGTGCCCGGCGCGCTTGGCGGCCTCGACGCGCACCGCGCCCATGATCTTCGAGACCTCGTCGAACTCGCCCGCGCCGAAGAACACGGCGTGACCGCCGGCCAGCGACAGCCGCTTGGTCAGCTCGGCGACGTTCTCCTCGGTCAGGAACTTCGCGATCGGGCCGGACAGCGAGCCGTCCTCGGCCACGCGCACCCAGGCCAGACCCTTCGCACCCTGCGAGACCGCGAAGTCACCGAGCTGGTCGAAGAACTTCCGGGGCTGCGATGAGACGTCCGGCACGGCCAGCGCGCGCACGTGCTTGCCCGCGAACGCCTTGAACTCCGAGCCCTCGAAAATGTCGGTGATGTCGACGAGCTCGAGCTGGGCCCGCAGGTCCGGCTTGTCGGAGCCGTACTTCAGCATCGACTCGCGGAACGGGATCCGCGGGAACGGCGAGGTGACGTGCCGCCCGCCGCCGAACTCCTCGAACAGCTCCGTCATGAGCTTCTCGATCGGCTGGAATACGTCCTCCTGCTCGACGAAGCTCATCTCGACGTCGAGCTGGTAGAACTCGCCCGGCGAACGGTCCGCTCGCGCGTCCTCGTCACGGAAACAGGGGGCGATCTGGAAGTAGCGGTCGAAGCCCGAGATCATCAGCAACTGCTTGAACTGCTGCGGAGCCTGCGGCAGCGCGTAGAACCGGCCCGCGTGCAGCCGGGACGGGACGACGAAGTCACGGGCGCCCTCGGGGGAGGTCGCGGACAGGATCGGCGTCGCCATCTCGTTGAAGCCCAGCGCCGTCATCTTGTGCCGCATCGCCGAGATGACCGACGTGCGCAGCATGATGTTGCGGTGCATGCGCTCGCGGCGCAGGTCCAGGAAGCGGTACTCGAGACGCCGCTCCTCGTTGACCCCGTCCTCGGTGTTGATCGTGAACGGCAGCGGAGCAGCGGCGCCCAGCAGCTCGACCTCACCGACCTCGACCTCGATCTCACCGGTCGGCAGGTCCGCGTTGACGTTGTCCGCGCCACGCGAGACGACCTGGCCGTCGACACGGACCGTCGACTCCTTGGTCACCTTGTCGAGAGCCTCGTACGCGGGCGTGCCCGGACGGGCGACGAGCTGCGTGATGCCGTAGTGGTCGCGCAGATCGATGAAGAGGATGCCGCCCAGGTCGCGCCGATTGTGCAGCCAGCCGCTCAGCCGGACGTCGGTGCCGACGTCAGAGGCGCGGAGCTCGCCGCAGGTGTGGGACCTGTACCGATGCATCGTCGTTCATCCAGTCTTCGCGGATCGGGGGGCACGTTTCACGTGAAACAGGCCATGTTTCACGTGAAACAACCCCCAGCGTACCGGGCAGTCACTGATCACCTCCCCGCAATACAGGTCCGGCACAGGTCCGGCGATCGGTGGCACTTCTCGATTGCTTCTTCTTAAAGTGGGGCAATGCGCACTGGCGAGCCGCTGCCCGCCGTGGGGGAGGTTCTCGTCTCCCTCGCGACCGGCCTATGGCACTGGGACACCGCCACCGGGCTGGTCACGGTCGACGCCGAGGCCGCCCGGCTGCTCGGGCTGCCCCGGGAGGAGACGGTCCTCACGGAGGCCCAGACCCGCGCCCGCCTCCACCCCGTCGACTGGAACGAGATCACCGGAGTGATCCAGCTCGCCGTCGCCGAGGGCACCCTCGCCGAGGTGCGCATCCGGATCATGGACGACCGGGGGCGGGTCGTCCGCGTCGTCCGCAGCCGCTCCAAGCCGTCGTTCGACCAGGTGAAGAAGGCGTACGAGCTGATCGGCACCCTCCAGGAGGTCACCGAACCGGCGCCGGGCACCCCCGCCGGCCGGACCGCCGTCACCGGCGACTGGCGGCGCTCACGGGAGGCGTTCCTGCTGGACGCGGGCCGGGCGCTGGCGGAGGCGCGGTCCACGGAGGAGGTGCTGCGGGTCGCGGCGGGCCTGTCGATGCCGGGCTTCTCACCGGACGGACTGGCCGTCTTCGGCGTCATGGGCGACCGGCTGACGATCATCGGCCACCACGGGCAGGAGCCAGGCGCCGAGGGCCCCTTCGCGCAGATGTCCATCCATACGGACTATCCGGCCGCCGAAGTCGTACGCAGCGGCCGGGCCGTCTATCTGTCCTCCCCCGAGAAGTACAAGGAGCGCTACCCGCTCACCTGGCCGCTCGCCTCCCACTTCGGCCGCCAGTCATGGGCGTTCCTGCCGCTGACGGTGGCCGGCCGCACGATGGGCGCCTGGATGGCCGGCTTCGCGTACCCGGTCGCGTTCACCCCGGACGAGCGGTCCGTGCTGACGACGGTCGCGAGGATGCTCGCCCAGGCCCTGACCCGCGCGGGCGCGGCGGAGACCCAGCGCGAGCTGACCGACGGTTTGCAACGCTCCATGCTCCCGACGCTCGGCCCCGAGATACCCGGCATGACTCTCGCCGCCCGCTACATACCGACCGGCGGCGGCCTCCAGGTCGGCGGCGACTGGTACGACATGATCCCGCTGCCCAGCGGGAGGTTCGCGCTGGTCATAGGGGACGTCCAGGGCCACGACGTCCGCGCCGCGGGCCTCATGGGGCAACTGCGCATCGCGCTGAGGGCGTACGCCGCCGAGGGTCACCGCCCCGACGCCGTCCTCTCCCGCGCCTCCGGCTTCTTCCACGGCATCAACCACGCCGCCGACGGCGAGGACCCCGACCTTCGCTTCGCGACCTGCCTGTACATCGAGGTCGACCCGGTGACCGGGGTCCTGGAGGCGGCGCGGGCCGGCCATCTGGACCCGGCGATCCGGATGGCCGACGGCACGGTCCTGGTCCGCGCCACGGCCGGCGGACTCCCGCTCGGCATCGACCCGGACGCCGACTACCCCACCACCCGGCTCGCCCTGGAGCCCGGCGAGGCGCTGCTGCTGTGCACCGACGGCCTGCTGGAGACCGGCGGCCACGACCTCGACACCGGCTGGCGGCGCGTCCGCAAGATCCTGGAGGCGCACGAGGGTGACCTGGAGGAGCTGGCCGACGCCCTGGTCCAGGCGGTGCACGGCCCCTCCTCCCACCACACCACGGGTCCCTTGTCGGACCGCCGCGAGGACGACATAGCCGTCCTGCTCCTGTGCCGCCAGGGCGAGGGCGGCTGTGATCCGGGGGCTGCGGGCGCCGCGGGCAGGGCCGTCCCCCTCCGGCAGCCCGTGCGCCGCTCGATGCTGACGGTCGCGCAGGCCGAGCCCGAGCGGATCGCCGTGGCCCGGCAGGAACTGCGCGAGCTGCTGCACGACTGGACCTGCGCGGACCAGGTCGACTCGGCGGTCCTGCTCGTCTCCGAGGCCCTGACCAACGTCCTCGTCCACACCGACGCCGACGCGCTGCTCGTCGCCGAGGTCACCGGCGCGCCGGGCGAGCGCCGGATCCGCATCGAGGTCACCGACACCAGCGACGACCTCCCCCACAAACGCCGCCCCGGCGAACTCGCCTCCTCCGGCCGCGGCCTGGTCCTCATCGAACTGCTCGCGGGCACCTGGGGGGTGGCACCTCGGGGCGAGGGCAAGAGCATCTGGTTCGAGCTCTACGAGCCCGGAGCCCAGTAAGCGAGAGGAGCCCGGTGAGCGAGAGGAGCCCGGTGAGCGAGAGGAGCCTCACGAACCCGGCGAGCTCTACGATCCCGGCGGCTCGGGGGATCCCGGGAGACCGGACGGCGGGGCGTAACGCTCCCGCAGCTCGTACGCCACCCCGAAGGCGGCGGCCGTGACCGGCACGGCGAGCAGCATGCCCAGCACGCCGGCCACCGACGCCCCGGCGGTGATGGCGACCATCACCACCGCCGGATGCATCTGCACGGTCCGGCTCTGGATCACCGGCTGCAGCACATGCCCCTCCAGCACCTGCACGGCGAGCACGACCCCGAGCACCCACAGCCCGATGACGACCCCGCGCTCGGCGAGAGCGACCAGCACGGCGACGGCCCCCGAGACGAAGGCCCCGAGATAGGGGATGTAGGCGCCGACGAAGACGAGCGCGCCGAGCCCGACAGCACCGGGCACACGGAGGACGAGCAGTCCGACGGTGATGCACACGGCGTCGATGAAGGCGATGAAGGTGGTCCCGCGCATGAACCCCTCGACAGCCCGAAAGGCCCGCCGGGCCATGGCCTCCAGGGTGTCGGCGCTCCCGCCCGGAGCGACGGAACGCAGCGCACCGACCGCCCGATCCGAGTCCCGGAGAAAGAAGAAGACAAGAAACAGCGCGAGCACGGCCATGGCGATGCCCTCGCCGACGACGCTCACCCCGCTGATCACATTGGAGGCCGCCGTCCCCCCGAACTTGGTCAGCAGCTCCTTGGCATTGGAGGCAAGGTCGTCGAGCGAGGTCCCGGCGGCCCCGAAGTGCCCGGAAAGATCCTGCCCCGCGTCCTTGAGCGAGGCGACGATCTGATCCCCGGTGTCGATCAACGCGGCGACGACGATATAGACGGCCCCGCCCACCACACAGACAACGGCGACACAGGTGAGCCCGGCCGCCACCGCCCGAGGCACCCCCGCCTTGACGAGCCGCCGATGCAAGGGCCCGAGCAACGCGGTCCCGAGCAACGCGAGCAACACGGGCGTGACAGCCGTCCGCAACTCGGAACAGAGCCGGATCCCCACATACCCGACCCCGCAGACAAGCAGCACGACAACGCACCAGGCGGCGAACCGACGCACGGGGAGGGGGAGCAGGTGCACGCATCCAGCGGACCACGGGGCGGGGTGGCTGTCCTGCGCGGACGGTCCACCCGGGTGACGCTCCGTCACGCGACCACAGAAATCGATACGTCTGTCCCCAAAAAGGATGAACATCCTTGCTACGGACATACGTTGCGTCGGCATATGCCTAGCTTCGGAGCCGGAGGTGATGCTCGATGTACGAGCAGAACAACACACAGCCGCCGGATCAGTCGGCGGCACAGCAGGACGCGATCGAGATCAGTGACTTCGTGTACGCCGCGACCGGCGCACGGGTACGGAGGCTCACCATGCCGGACGGGACGCACTGGTTCCCGGCGGTCGACGTGTGCAGGAACCTGGGCTACGCACACGTCGGTTCCACTCTGCGCAACATTGCCGACGCAGCCAACTTCGACAGCGTCGAGAGTGTGCTCCAGAGGCACACTCTCAGCATTCCCGCAGGTCGAGAGTGGCGACGAGACATGAACCTCGTCAACCTTCAGGGCTTGATCCTTTTGGTCAACGCCTGTACCAAGCCGGAATCACAGCCCTTCAAAACCTGGGTCTCCGAAGTCATCGCCACCATCCAGCGCGACGGTTCCTACTCCCTGGAACCGGCCCCCGTACAACCCGCCCCCACCGGCGGCACCGCGTACCTCATGCCCGACCAGGTCGCCGACGCCATCGTGCGGCTCGAGGAGCGGAACATCAGGGCGGACGAGATGCTGCTGGCGTTCCAGGAGGAACGCACCGATCTGCTGCGGCAGCTCACCCACAGCCAGAACCTGATGGCCGACGCGCTGCGGGACATCGCCGAAGCACTGAGAAGCCCGGGTGACCGCTCCCGGCCCGTCTCCGACACAAGGCCGACGCCTCAGGAAATCCTCGCGACCTGGAAGGCGAAGAACCTCGTCGTCACCGAGGACGTGCACGCCGTAGCCACCCTCCTCGCCCCGGCCCTGGCGCACGGTGAGGCCCGTTATCGGGTGGAGGAGATCGCCACGCGTACGGGACTGTCCCACGACCGTGTCCACGACTGCCTGCGGATGCTGCTCAAGCGGGGGTGCGTGCGCCAGACCGGGTGCACTCCGGACGGGGCGCCGGTCTACGTACTGCCGTAGTGCAGTGGTACTGCCGTAGCGCAGTGACATGAGGCAGGCCCGAAGTCGCAAATCAAAGTTGCGGCTTCGGGCCTTGTCACACCGTACCGGCTCCCGTCGGGCCGGAGGGTCAGATGCCCTCCTCCGTCATCCCGTGCACCGCCGGAATCGTGCCCAGGCGCCCCTTCTGGAAGTCCTCGAACGCCTGCTGGAGCTCGTCCTTGGTGTTCATGACGAACGGGCCGTAGTGGGCCATCGGCTCACGGATCGGCTGCCCGCCCAGCAGGACGACCTCCAGGTCCGGCGTGTGGGAGTCCTGCTTCTCGTCCGCGCGGACCGTCAGCGAGGATCCCGCGCCGAAGACCGCCGTCTGGCCGAGGTGGATCGGACGGCGCTCCGCGCCCACCGCACCCTTGCCCGCCAGCACGTACGCCAGCCCGTTGAAGTCCTCACGCCACGGCAGGGTGATCTCCGCGCCCGGTGCGAGCGTCGCGTGGATCATCGTGATCGGGGTGTGGGTGATACCGGGACCCGCGTGACCGTCCAGCTCGCCGGCGATCACCCGAAGGAGTGCACCGCCGTCCGGCGTCGTCAGGAGCTGCACGTGCCCGCCGCGGATGTCCTGGTACCGCGGCGTCATCATCTTGTCCCTGGCCGGCAGGTTCACCCACAGCTGGAGGCCGTGGAAGAGACCGCCGGACATGACCAGCGACTCCGGCGGCGCCTCGATGTGGAGGAGGCCCGAGCCGGCCGTCATCCACTGGGTGTCGCCGTTGGTGATGGTGCCGCCGCCGCCCTGGCTGTCCTGGTGGTCGAAGATGCCGTCGATGATGTAGGTGACGGTCTCGAAGCCGCGGTGCGGATGCCAGGGCGTGCCCTTCGGCTCGCCCGGCGCGTAGTCCACCTCGCCCATCTGGTCCATCATGATGAACGGGTCGAGGTGACGGTAGTCGATCCCGGCGAACGCACGGCGCACCGGGAAGCCCTCACCCTCGAAACCGCTGGGCGCGGTCGTGACGGCGAGCACGGGACGTGCCACCGCGTCCGCCTGCGCGGCGACGCGCGGCAGGGTCAGCGGGTTCTCGACGGTCACTGCGGGCATGTCCGTACCTCCTTGGGCGACGTGCGTTCCATTTTAGTTGAGCATTGAACTTCCTGCTACCCAAAACGACGAAAGCCCGGAGGACATTCCCTCCGGGCCGCACCGCCCCGATCAACAGGCGCTCAGCAGGCGCTCAGCCGTACATCCGCCGCATCGCGAAGTCGACCATCTGCTCGACAGCCTTCGCGTCGAACACCATCCGGTGCTCACCCTCCATGTCAAGGACGAAGCCGTAGCCGGTCGGCAGCAGGTCGATCACCTCGGCACCGGTGATCACGAAGTACTTGGACTCCTTGCCCGCGTACCGGCGCAGCTCCTTGAGCGAGGTGAACATCGGGATCACCGGCTGCTGGGTGTTGTGCAGAGCGAGAAAACCGGGGTTGTCGCCGCGCGGGCAGTAGACCTTGGAGGTCGCGAAGACCTGCTGGAAGTCCTCGGCGGCGAGCTGCCCGGTGGTGAAGGCCCGCACCGCGTCCGCGAGGGAGGGCGGCGACGGCTCCGGATAGAGCGGCGGCTGCTGGCCGTACCCGCCGTGGCCGCCGGGCATCTGCTGCTGCGGCGGGGCGTACTGCTGCTGCGCAGCACCGCCGTCCATGGGCTGGCCGTATCCGTACATGGGCGCAAGCGTACCGAGACCCGCCTGAAGGAGAAGGGCCGGGCAATTCATCCAGTCGTCCCCGACCACGCCCCCAACCCCGTCAAGTAGACCCTTCTCACACTTGGCCGGGTGGGGTTGCGACTTATTACCGACGGGTAGCATCATCGTGAGCACTTGCTGCTTGTTGGTACGTGAACCAGCGCGAGGATCCAAGTCCCTCGCCGATCTGTCTTCTCTCTTCTCTACGGAGCCGTCGCCATGGGGCACTACAAGTCGAATCTCCGCGACATCGAGTTCAACCTCTTCGAGGTGCTCGGGCGCGACAAGCTGTACGGCACCGGCCCGTTCGAGGAGATGGACACCGAGACCGCGAAGAGCATCCTCGAGGAGCTGACCCGCCTCTCGGAGAACGAGCTGGCGGAGTCCTTCGCGGACGCCGACCGCAACCCGCCGGTCTTCGACCCGGAGACCAACACCGCGCCGGTCCCCGCCTCCTTCAAGAAGAGCTACCAGGCCTTCATGGACTCCGAGTACTGGCGGCTCGGCCTGCCCGAGGAGATCGGCGGCACCACCGCCCCGCCGTCGCTGATCTGGGCGTACGCGGAGCTGGTCCTCGGCGCGAACCCGGCCGTGTGGATGTACTCCTCGGGCCCGGCCTTCGCCGGCATCCTCTTCGACGAGGGCAACGACGTCCAGAAGAAGATGGCGCAGCTCGCCGTAGACCGCCAGTGGGGCTCCACGATGGTCCTCACCGAGCCCGACGCGGGTTCCGACGTGGGCGCCGGCCGCACCAAGGCGGTCCAGCAGGAGGACGGCTCCTGGCACATCGAGGGCGTCAAGCGCTTCATCACGTCCGGTGAGCACGACATGTCGGAGAACATCCTCCACTACGTGCTGGCCCGTCCCGAGGGCGCCGGTCCCGGCACCAAGGGCCTGTCCCTCTTCCTCGTCCCGAAGTTCCTCTTCGACGTCGAGACCGGCGAGCTGGGCGAGCGCAACGGCGCCTACGCCACGAACGTCGAGCACAAGATGGGCCTGAAGGCGTCCAACACCTGCGAGATGACGTTCGGCGACCGGCACCCCGCCAAGGGCTGGCTGATCGGCGACAAGCACGACGGCATCCGCCAGATGTTCCGCATCATCGAGTTCGCCCGCATGATGGTCGGCACGAAGGCGATCTCCACGCTCTCCACCGGCTACCTGAACGCGCTGGAGTACGCCAAGGAGCGCGTCCAGGGCTCCGACCTCGCGGAGTTCGGCGACAAGGCCGCGCCCAAGGTCACCATCACGCACCACCCGGACGTCCGCCGCTCGCTGATCACGCAGAAGGCGTACGCCGAGGGCATGCGCGCCCTCGTCCTCCACACGGCCTCCGTCCAGGACGCCATCGCGGTCAAGGAAGCGGCCGGCGAGGACGCGAAGACCGAGCACGCGCTCAACGACCTGCTCCTGCCGATCGTCAAGGGCTACGGCTCCGAGAAGGGCTACGAGCAGCTCGCCCAGTCGCTGCAGACCTTCGGCGGCTCCGGCTTCCTGCAGGAGTACCCGATCGAGCAGTACATCCGCGACGCCAAGATCGACACCCTGTACGAGGGCACGACCGCGATCCAGGGCCAGGACTTCTTCTTCCGGAAGATCGTCCGCAACCAGGGCGCGGCGCTGAACTCCCTTGCCGAGGACATCAAGAAGTTCCTCGAACTGGGCACGGGCGGCGAGGAGCTGGCGGGCGCCCGCGAGCACCTGGCCAAGGCCGCCGTCGAGCTGGAGGCCATCGTCGGCCTGATGCTGACCGACCTCGCGGCCACCGAGCAGGACGTCAAGAACATCTACAAGGTGGGCCTCAACACCACCCGCCTGCTGCTCGCCTCCGGTGACGTGATCGTCGGCCACCTGCTCCTCAAGGGCGCCGCGATCGCCGCCGAGAAGCTGGAGTCGGCGTCCACCAAGGCGGTGTCCGCCAAGGACGTGGCGTTCTACACCGGCAAGATCGCGGCGGCGAAGTTCTTCGCGGCGAACGTACTGCCGGGCGTCACCCTGGCCCGCAAGATCGCCGCAGGCGTCGAGCTGGACCTGATGGAGCTGGACGAGGCCGCGTTCTAGGATTCATCCGGACAACAGCGGAGCACTCCCGACAACCCCGGAGCACTCCAGCGCGGCACTGCACACTGTCCTCACGAGGGCCCTCTCCCATCGCCGGGAGCGGGCCCTCGTACGTCGTTAAGGTGAACCCCATGAGCGAACCCTCCCGCTTCGACCGCGGCCACACCGACGACCTCCTGACGTTCCTTACGGCGAGCCCGTCGCCGTACCACGCCGTGGCGAACGCGGCGGAGCGGCTGGAGAAGGCCGGTTTCCGGCAGGTCTCGGAGACGGACGCCTGGGACGGGACGAGCGGCGGCAAGTACGTGTTGCGCGGGGGCGCGATCGTGGCCTGGTACGTCCCCGAGGGCGCCGCGCCGCACACGCCGTTCCGGATCGTCGGCGCGCACACCGACTCCCCGAACCTGCGCGTCAAGCCGCGGCCCGACACCGGCGGGCACGGCTGGCGCCAGGTGGCCGTGGAGATCTACGGCGGTCCGCTGCTCAACTCCTGGCTCGACCGCGACCTGGGCCTGGCGGGCCGGCTGACGCTGCGGGACGGTTCGACGCGCCTGGTCGACATCGGCCGCCCGCTGCTGCGCGTCCCCCAACTCGCCATCCACCTCGACCGGTCGGTCAACACCGACGGCCTCAAGCTCGACAAGCAGCGCCACCTCCAGCCCATCTGGGGCCTGGGCAGCGACCTGCGCGACGGCGACCTCATCGCCTTCCTTGAGGAGGAGTCCGGGCTGTCCGCGGGCCAGGTCACCGGCTGGGACCTGATGGTGCACTCCGTCGAGCCGCCCGCCTACCTGGGCCGTGACCAGGAGCTGGTGGCCGGCCCGCGGATGGACAACCTGCTGTCCGTGCACGCCGGTACGGCGGCGCTGGCGGCCGTGGCGACCGGCGGCGAGGGCCTGCCGTACATCCCGGTCCTGGCCGCCTTCGACCACGAGGAGAACGGCTCGCAGTCGGACACCGGCGCGGACGGACCGCTGCTGGGCAGCGTGCTGGAGCGCTCGGTGTTCGCGCGCGCAGGCTCGTACGAGGACCGGGCGAGAGCCTTCGCGGGCACCGTCTGTCTGTCCTCCGACACCGGGCACGCCGTCCACCCCAACTACGCTGAGCGGCACGACCCGACGCACCACCCACGGGTCAACGGCGGGCCGATCCTCAAGGTCAACGTCAACAACCGCTATGCCACGGACGGTACGGGCCAGGCGCTCTTCGCCGCCGCCTGCGAGAAGGCGGACGTCCCCTTCCAGACCTTCGTCTCCAACAACTCCATGCCGTGCGGCACGACCATCGGCCCGATCACCGCGGCCCGGCACGGCATCCGCACGGTCGACATCGGCGTGGCCATCCTGTCGATGCACAGCGCGCGGGAACTGTGCGGCGACGCCGACCCGTATCTGCTGGCCAACGCGCTGGTGGCGTTCCTGGAGGGGTAGGGCCCCGTCCGGCGGACCACGCCGCACGGGAGCCGGCGAACCAACCGGCGGCGCATGGGAGTTGACTCCCCGGGTCCCGGGTACCCGGGTTCGGTGGTGACCGGATCGGCCGGTACACCGGGACAGGAGGCGACGCCATGGGTCTGGGCGGATGCATCATCCTCATCGCCGTGGGAGCCATCCTCACGTTCGCGACCGACTGGGACATGCAAGGAGTCAACCTCGACCTGGTCGGCGTGATCCTCATGATCGTCGGGCTGATCGGCGTGACGACGTTCAGCAGCATCGCCCGGCGCCGGCGCGTGCTCGTACCGCCGGCCTCGACGACCGTCATCGAGGAGGAACGGCACCACCGGCGCGGGGACGGCTACAGCGACGGATACGGCGCCTGACCCCCCGGCGGACCCTGTGTGAATACAGTGAGGACTGAGGTTCCTTGGGCCACTGGGACCACTGGGACCACTGGGACCACTGGCGTTACTGGGGATCCATCCCCGCCAGGACCAATGGCAGCCGGTCCGCCCCGCCCTCGGTGAGGCGGACCGGAACGCCCCAGTCCTGCTGGTGGACGTGGCAGGCGGGGTACTCGATGTCCGGGGCGTCGTCACAGGAGGCGGCCATGGCGGAGACGTGCAGAACGCCCTCCGTGACCGCCGGATCGAGCTCCAGCGTGCGGAAGAGGTCGGTGCCCGCGCCCTCGCCCTCGAGGAGCAGTCCGGCCGGGGTGGCGGAGACCAGCAGCCGGGTCGACGGACCGTACCGGGTGTCCAGCTTCTGACCGGCCGGCGCCTGGAAGATCACGTCCAACCGCAGCGTCCCCGGCGCGACTTCGGTGGCGGCGCGCTGCGTGCGGTGGGCTACGGCCGCCACGCGGACCGCCTCCTCCGGCAGCCGCAACCGGGTCAGCCGGTGCCGGGCCGACTCGACGACCACGATGTCCTCGCCGACGAGAACGGCGTCGCTGGGCTCCCTCAAGTCCGTCGCCAGGGTGGTGACTTCGTCCGTCCGGGGGTCGTAGCGGCGCAGGGCGTGGTTGTAGGTGTCGCTGACGGCGACCGAGCCGTCCGGCAGGACCGTGACACCCAGCGGATGCTGGAGCAGGGCCTGACCGGCCGCGCCGTCCCGGTGCCCGAAGTCGAACAGACCGGTGCCGACGGCGGTGTGGACGGCCCCTTCCCGGTCGACCCAGCGCAGCGCGGACGTCTCGGAGTCGGCGAGCCAGAGCCGCTCCCCGTCGGGCGTGGCCGCGAGCCCCGACGGCTGGGCGAACCAGGCCTCGGCGCCCGGCCCGTCGACGAGCCCCTCGTTGGTCGTCCCGGCCGCGACACCCACGGTGCCCTCGACCGGGTCGTACGCCCACAGTTGATGGACACCGGCCATGGCGATCCACACCCGGCCGCCGAAGAGCGCCACGTCCCAGGGCGAGGAGAGGTCGATCTCGCGGGCGGGCCCGGAGGCGGGCGACCCCTGCCACGACTGCTTCCCGGTGCCGGCGAGCGTCGTCACGTCCCCGGTGCCGAGGTCGAGGCGGCGCAGCGCGTGGTTGACGGTGTCGGCGACGACCACGGCGGAGTCGTCGAGCAGCGCGAGCCCCTGAGGCTCGTTGAAGGAGGCCGCTTCCGCCCTGCCGTCGGCGAACCCTCGCACACCGGACCCGATCCGCCGTACGACGGTCTCCCCGTCCCCCGCCAGCTCCACCAGCTGATGCCGGGTGGTGTCGCTGACCAGGAAGTTCCCGCCGGGCAGGACGAGGGCCTTGCCCGGGAAGCGCAGGGCGGTCGGCTCGGGCTCCGGCACCACGTACGGCCCGTCGCCGCGCCGCAGGGTGCCCTTCGCGGCGTGCTCGGCCTCCAGCTCCGTCACGAGCCGCTCAATGGCGTGCGCATGCCCCTCACCGGCATGCTGCGCGACGACGTACCCCTCCGGGTCGATCACGACGAGCGTCGGCCACGCCCGCACCGCGTACTGCTTCCAGGTGCCGAGCTCGGGATCGTCCAGCACCGGATGCTCCACCCCGTACCGCTCCACGGCGTCCACGACCGCCTGGTGCTCGGCCTCGTGCACGAACTTCGGCGAGTGCACCCCGATGACGACGACCGTGTCCCGGTGCTTCTCCTCCAGCTCCCGCAACTCGTCGAGAACATGCAGACAGTTGATGCAGCAGAACGTCCAAAAATCCAGGACGACGACACGTCCTCGCAGGTCGGCGAGGGTGTACTGCTGCCCACCCGTGTTCAGCCAGCCACCCTTGCCGATCAGCTCGGGGGCGCGGACACGGACACGGCGGGGAGAGGAGTCGCTCATGATCCCCAGGGTGCCACCCGCCACCGACAGTCATGTCGCCAGATGCCCCCGAATGCTCCCCGATGCTCCCGGATGCTGTTGGCGCGTTCCGTCTGGGGATCCGGACGGTGGTGAGTCCGTGCCGGGAGCAGGGATGCTGTCGCCGCGAATGTGACACTTCCCCCCTCAAGTGTCACATTCGCGGAACTGGACCCTTGTGGATTCGCCGACAGCATCGGCTCCCGTTCGGGGCCCGTCGGCCACCTTGACCGGCCGGGGCAGGTCGGCTTCGCCGGGGCTCACGACCCGGCACTTGCCGAGCAGGCGTCGCGCCGGTCTCCCTCGCACCGACCGGCGGCGATGCCGAGGACGTCTGTGAGCGACTCGACCAGGCGGCCGGCGATCCAGCGGAGTTCGTCCGCCGTCAGACCCGCGTCGTCGTCCACCATCGGCCGGGCGAGGCACAGGATCACGGCCGCGGTCTCCAGTTGCTGCAGCCGGTTCGGGGTCTGCCGTACGCCGGTCATGGCGCAGCCGTTCGCCGTACGGGCAGGTCGAACCACACCGCCTTGCCCTCCGGGTGCGGCTGCCCGCCGTACGGGATGTCCGGGGCGTGCCCCCAGCTTCCCTCGGTGACGGCGTCCACCAGGTACAGGCCCCGGCCGCCGCCTCGCTCCCACGTCTCAGCCGTCAGTTCCCTTATCACCGGCGGGTTCTCGTCCCCGTCGTACACCACCACCCGCAGCCGCCCCTCCTCCACCGCCAGCCACAGCACGGTGCCGTCACCTTTGGCATGCGTGCAGGCGTTGGTGACGAGTTCGGAGGTGCAGAAGATCGCGTCGTCGACGAGGGTGCCGTCCAGCTCCAGTGCGCGCAGCACGGTGGCGACGAAGTCGCGGGCGATGTGAGGGGAGGTGTCGAGGGGTGGGCAGACGAGGGTGTACGAGGGCATGGGGCATCGGCTCCGGTGGTGGCGTGAGGGGTGGCCGCGCGTTGCTGTCCGGCGCCCCGGGGATACGGCCGGGGTGGCACTTCCAACGGACGGTGGGCGTGCGGGAGTTGCGGATGGGTGACCGATTGGGCACCCTCCGTGAGTACGGCACGAAGGTACTCGGTATATTTGCGACGCCGCAACCGGGTCCACGGAATTGAGGAGACGTCATGCCGCCGAGGGTCAACCCCACTGCACGTCAGGTGCGCCTCGGTGCGGAGTTGCGCAGGCTGCGCGAGGCGGCGGGCCTGGTGTCCCGTGACGTCGCCGCCTGGCTGGGCACGAGCCAGGCCCAGATCAGCAACATCGAGTCGGGGAAGCACGGCGTCAGCGAGGAGCGGCTGCGCAGGCTCGCCGAGCACTACGCCTGTGACGATCCCCGGCTCGTCGACGCACTGGGCTGCATGGCCAACGAGCGGGAAAAGGGCTGGTGGGAGGCGTACCGAAGTATTCTGCCGACCAAGGCGCTCGACCTCGCCGAGTTGGAGCGCCGCGCGTCGTACGTCCGCACATTTCAGGTCGTGCACATTCCGGGGGTCCTCCAGACCGAAGAACACGTACGCGCGGCCTTGGCGTTCGTGGAGCCAGGGTCTCCGGAAGACGTCCGAGAGGCTCGCGTCGAGTTCCGGATGCGGCGCCAGCAGATACTCGGTTCCGGAACGCCGTACGACGTGATCATCCACGAGGCCGCGCTACGCATGCGCGTCGGCGGCTCCAAGGTAGCCCGTGCTCAACTCGAGCACCTGCTGCACGCATCCGAGAGGGAGTCCCTCACTCTTCGCGTCATCCCCTTCGCAGCCGAAGGCTTCGCGGGTGCAGGCCTCGCCGTGCAGTACGTCGGCGGAGTCGTACCCCAGTTGGACACTGTGCAGATCGATACGCCGCACGGTGCCGAGTTCATCGACGCGCCTGCTCAACTGCACCGGTACCGAACCAAACTCGAACGCGTTGACAACGCCGCGCTCCCACAGGACGCTTCCCTCGACCTCATCCGCCGTATCGCCCAAGAACTGTGAAAGGCCCCCGGTGCCTCAAAACCTCCGCTGGCAGAAGTCGTCGTTCTCCGCGGGCGACTCCGACAACGACTGCCTGGAGATAGCCGCCGCCCCCACCACCCTCCACCTCCGCGAGAGCGACACACCGGCCACGGTCCTGTCGCCCACCCACATCGCCCTCACCGCCCTACTCACGGCAGTGCGGAACGTACCCGCGTCTGACTCCTTCGCACGAGGGAACCCCAGTGCCTGAAGCCCTCCACTGGCAGAAGTCGTCGTTCTCCGGCGGCGGCAGCGACACCAACTGCCTGGAGATAGCCGCCACCTCCACCACTCTCCACCTCCGCGAAAGCGACACCCCGGCCACGATCCTCGCGCCCACCCACATCGCCCTCACCGCCCTGCTCACGGCAGTGAAGCTCAGTCTGTCGGCCTAGCGGCGGCGTCGCGGACCGGCCGCCGGGGAAGCGGTAACGGCATGAGATTCCTCGTGCGCGACCGGCTCCTCGGCCTCGGTGACGACTATTGGATCGAGGACGACCGGGGCACCAAGGTGTACCTCGTCGACGGCAAGGCGATGCGGCTGCGGGACACGTTCGAGCTGAAGGACACCCAGGGGCGGGTCCTGATCGACATCCGCCAGAAGATGTTCGCCCTGCGGGACACGATGGTGATCGAACGGTCCGGTGAGCCGCTCGCGACGATCCGCCGCAAACGGCTCTCCCTGCTGCGCAACCACTACCGGGTGGCCCTGGCGGACGGCCGCACCGAACTCGACGTCAGCGGCAAGATCCTCGACCGGGAGTTCGCGGTCGAGTACGACGGCGAACTCCTGGCCGTCGTCTCCCGGCGCTGGCTGCACGTACGGGAGACCTACGGCGTCGACGTCGTCCGCGAGGACGCCGACCCGGCGCTGCTGATCGCGGTCGCTGTCTGCGTGATCCACCTTGCCGACAAGGAGCGGGAGGACGACTGAGGAGGGCGGAGGAAGGAGAGGGGCCGAGCGGGGCTGAGGAGGTCCGACGCGGATCGGCTGGGGATCGGCGGGCGGAGCGGCCGGCTGAGCGGCCGGCCGAGCGGCTAAGCGGACCTGGTGAAGTCGGGTGCGCAACCGCGCCCCGGAAGGGGCGCGGGGAACTGCGCGACCAGCCCCCACCGGCCCGCAGATTCATCACCGCTCTTCCAACGGAGCGCTTAGCGGAGCGGCGGGTGCAGGCCCAGCACTCGGTCCTTCAGGGCCGGGAACTGCTCCCGGGTCGTGGCGACGCGGGACGGGTCGAACTCGACCGTCAGGATCTCCTCGCCCGACCCCGCCTCCGCCAGCACCTCGCCCCACGGATCGACCACGACCGAGTGACCCGCCTGCGGAACTCCGGCGTGTGTCCCGGCCGTTCCACATGCGAGCACGAACGCCTGGTTCTCGACCGCCCGCGCCTGAGCCAGCAGCGTCCAGTGCGCCCGGCGGCGCTCCGGCCAGCCCGCAGGGATGACGAAGGTCTCGGCGCCGGCGTCGACGAGACCGCGGAACAGTTCGGGAAAACGGAGGTCGTAGCAGGTGGCGAAGCCGACGGTCGTCTCGGGGAGACGGGCCGTCACCAGGTCCTGGCCCGCGCTCATCAGCACGGCCTCGCCCTTGTCGAAGCCGAAGCGGTGGATCTTGCGGTAGGAGGCGACCAGCTCACCGGAGGGGGAGAAGACGAGAGACGTGTTGTAGAGAGGGCCTTGACCTGCGGCGGAGCCGCTGTCGGACGGAGCCTGTTCGGGGATCGAGCCCGCGTGCAGCCACACGCCCGCGTCGCTCGCGGCCTTGGCCATCGCCTCGTACGTCGGCCCCTCCAGGGGCTCGGCCTCGCTGCCGAACTGCTCGTAGGAGAACGCCCCGGTCGTCCACAGCTCCGGCAGCACCACCAGGTCGGCGGCACCGGCCTGTTCCCGTACCAGCGCGGCGACCCGCACCCGCCGCGATTCGACCGATTCGCTCTCTTCTACGGCGATCTGGATCAGAGAGGCGCGCACACTACCACCGTCCTGGCATTCGAGTCGTCCACACAGGCCTACGATCGTCACACGAAAGCACTGCCGGGGTGCCTCACAGCAGCGTAGCTTGGGGTTCCCCCCAGCCTCGAGCGCAGCCGAGAACTGGGGGAGTTCCAAGACACCCGCCGACAGCAGCCACCTCCCGCTGGCAACGCCGCCACAGCCCACCCGAAGTACCGACCGCCGAGGGGTCCCGTTTCCGTGAGTCTGCATCCCACCCTCCAGCCCTACGCCGACGCCTGGACCCACTCCATCGAAGCGATATCCGAGCTGGTGCAGCCACTGGTCGAGGCGGACTGGAACCGCAGGACCCCCTGCCCGGGCTGGTCGGTGCGCGACGTCGTGTCGCACGTCATCGGGCTGGACTGCGAGATGTACGGCGACCCGCGGCCCATCCACTCCCTCCCGCGCGACCTGTTCCACGTCACCAACGACCTCCAGCGCTACATGGAGATGCAGGTCGACGTCCGCCGTCACCACACGTCGCCGGAGATGACGTCCGAGCTGGAGTACACGGTCATCCGCCGCAACCGCCAACTGCGCAACGAGTCGCGGCAGCCCACCACGATGGTGCGCGGTGCGCTCAGCACCACGGTCACGCTCGAGGAGTCCATGCGCACCCACGCGTTCAACGTGTGGGTGCACGAGCAGGATCTGCGCGCCGCGCTCGGCCGCCCCGGCAACCTCGACTCCCCCGGCGCGCACATCGCCCGTGACGAGCTGCTCGCCGAGCTCCCTGCGGTCGTCGCGGAGAAGGCCGACGCGCCGCGCAGTTCGGCGGTCGTCTTCGACGTGCACGGCCCGATCGAGTTCCTGCGCACGATCCGCGTCGACATGGCGGGCCGCGGCACCCTGGAGACGGCCCCCGCGCTCGGCCCCGCCGCCGCGTTCACCCTCGACTGGGAGACGTACGTCCGGCTGGCCTGCGGCCGGGTGACGGCGGAGGCGGTCGCGGACCGGGTGAAGGCGGAGGGCGAACCGGAGCTGACGGCGGCGATCCTGCGGAACTTCGCGGTCACCAAGTAGGAACGGGCCCGTCGTATGGATCACGACGGGCCCGTTCCTCAGGGACTGACTGCCTGCTGGCTGACTGACTGACGCGCGAACGTCAGCCGGGCTTCGAACGTCAGCCGAGCTTGGCGAAGCCGTAGTTCAGCAGCTTCGTCGCGTCGGCGGCGCGGACCGTGACGCTGGTGGAAGCCAGCACCGTGCCCACGACGGTCTTGGTGCCCCGGGTGGCGGCGAAGACGAGGCAGTACTTCGCCTCGGGGCCGGAGCCCGTCTTCACGCCGATGGCGCCGCTGTAGCTGCTCAGCAGCGTGTTGGTGTTGGTCCAGGCACCCATGGTGCGGGTGGAGCCGGTCTTGGTGACGGTCTTGGCGGTGTACGACTTGGTCTTGACGATCACGCGGAAGTTGGCGTTCTTCAGCGAGTTGCTGGCGAGCTTCGTCAGGTCCTTGGCCGTCGAGTAGTTCGCGCCGTTGCCGATGCCGTCGAACGAGTCGAACTTCGTCTTCGTCATGCCGAGCGTCTTGGCCTTGGCGTTCATCTTGGCGATGAAGTTCTTCACGCGCGCGGCCTGCGTCGTGCCCGTGCCGAACTTGTCGGCCAGGGCGAACGCGGCGTCACAGCCGGACGGCAGCATCAACCCGTAGAGCAGCTGACGAACGGTGACCTTGTCGCCGACGATCAGCCGGGCGGACGACGCGGTGTTCTTGACGATGTAGTCGCTGTACGCCTTCTGGATGACGACCTTGGCGTCGAGGTTGAGGTTGGCCTGCGACAGCACCACGTTGGCCGTCATGATCTTCGTGGTGGAGCCGGTGGACAGCTGGGTGTCCATGCCCTTGTTGTACAGGGTGGCGCCGTTCGCGTTGTTCATCACGTAGCCGGTCTTGGCGGCGATCGTGGGCGTCGTGACGGCTTGTGCGGGTGCCGCGGTGAGGGCTCCGGTCGCGAGCACGGCGCCGACGGTGACGGCAACGGCTGCGGCCCTGCGGACTCGAATGCCCTTGGTGGCGGTTATCAACTGAAATACCCCGATTACGTCGAATGCCCCTGCGATGCGGCCAAGTTGGAGGGGGGAAAGAAAAAAGGGGCCGCACGTGTGTGACACGTAAGTAGCACAGAAAGTTGTGCGCTTGCTGGACAGAATTTCCGATTACTTGGGGATGCTCTTACCTGCCGCGGGCATCTGCCCCTGTCACCGGCCCCGCGCGACACCTTCACGGGTCCCCGGCAACACCGCCGCCGGTCCCGCAATGTGGACCGATCCCCCGATGCGTACGTGTTGTATCTATCCTGTGGACATGCCATCGTCCGCCCCGCCCGCCCCCGTTACCGCCCCCACTCCCACCTCCGGGCCCACCACCACCCCCACCCCCGCTCCCGTCAAGCAGCCGCCCGCCGCCGACCGCGTGTACGCCCACGTCAAACAGGGCGTCCTGGACCGCCGCTACGAGGGCGGCACCCTCCTCACCGAGGGTGAACTCGCCGAGGCCGTGGGGGTCTCGCGCACACCGGTACGGGAAGCGCTCCTGCGCCTGGAGGTGGAGGGGCTGATCAAGCTCTACCCGAAGAAGGGCGCCATGGTCCTGCCGGTCTCCGCGCAGGAGATCGCGGACGTCGTGGAGACGCGCCTGCTGGTCGAGGAGCACGCGGCGCGCAAGGCCGTCCCCGCGCCGGCCGGGCTCATCGCGCGCCTGGAGGAGCTGCTCGCGAAGCAGAAGGAGCAGGCCGCGGCGGGCGACCTGGCGGCGGCCGCGGTGACGGACCGCTGCTTCCACGCGGAGATCGTCCGCAGCGGCGGAAACGCGATCCTGTCGCGGCTGTACGACCAGCTCCGAGACCGGCAGTTGCGGATGGGCGTCGCCATCATGCACTCCCACCCCGACCGGATCGCCAAGACGCTCACCGAGCACGAGGAGATCCTCCAGGCGCTGCGCTCCGGCGATGCGGAGGCGGCCGTCGAGATCGTGCACCGGCACGTCGGCTGGTTCTCACACCTGGCGCGCGGTGAGGTCCGATGAGCGCCGGCGCACGCCGCGTGAACTCCACCCTTCCGGGTGATCCGCCGGGCGGACGGCGCGCGATGGCCGTCTGGAGCATCGGCGTCTCGGTCTACTTCGTCGCGGTCATCTTCCGTACGTCGCTGGGAGTGGCCGGCCTCGACGCCGCCGACCGCTTCCAGGTCAACGCCTCGGCCCTGTCCACCTTCTCGATCCTCCAGCTCCTGGTCTACGCGGGCATGCAGATACCCGTGGGCCTGCTGGTCGACCGGCTCGGCACCAAGAAGGTGCTGACCATCGGCGTCGTGCTGTTCACGGCCGGCCAGCTCGGCTTCGCCTTCTCCCCGTCCTACGGCACCGCCCTCGCCTCCCGCGCGCTGCTCGGCTGCGGGGACGCGATGACGTTCATCAGCGTGCTGCGGCTGGGGACGAAGTGGTTCCCGGCGCGCCGCGGGCCGATGGTCGCCCAGATGGCGGGCCTGGCCGGCATGGCGGGCAACCTGATCTCAACGCTCCTCCTGGCCCGGCTGCTGCACAGCATCGGCTGGACGGCCGCCTTCGCGGGCAGCGCGGTGGCCGGAGCGGTGGTCCTGGTCCTCGTACTCCTCTTCCTGAAGGACCACCCCGAGGGTCACGAGCCCGCGCCGTTCCCGCACCAGGGCGCGGCATACGTCCGCCGTCAGATCGCCGCGTCCTGGCGTGAGCCGGGGACCCGGCTGGGCCTGTGGGTGCACTTCACCACCCAGTTCCCGGCGATGGTGTTCCTGCTCCTGTGGGGCCTGCCGTTCCTGGTGCAGGCACAGGGCCTGTCGCGGGCGACGGCCGGCGAACTTCTCACCTTGGTGGTGCTGTCCAACATGGTCGTGGGCCTGGTCTACGGCCAGATCGTCGCCCGCCACCACGGGGCACGGCTGCCGCTGGCCCTCGGCACGGTGGGCGCGACGGCCCTGATGTGGGCGACGACGCTGGCCTACCCGGGCGAGCGGGCGCCGATGTGGCTGCTCGTGACGCTCTGCGCGGTGCTCGGCGCGTGCGGCCCCGCCTCCATGCTCGGCTTCGACTTCGCCCGCCCGGCCAACCCGCCCGAGCGTCAGGGCACGGCCTCCGGAATCACCAACATGGGTGGTTTCGTGGCGTCCATGACGACGCTCTTCGCGGTCGGCGTCCTGCTCGACGCCACCGGCGACGACTACACGATCGCCTTCTCCTGCGTCTTCGTCCTCCAGGCCCTCGGAGTCAGCCAGATCCTGCGCCTGCGCAAGCGAGCCGCCCGACGCGAACGCGAGCGGCTGGTGGCGAGCCGAGTGGAGACGGTGCACGTACCGGCGTAGGGGCACGTGACGTAGTTGAGGCACGTGACGTACGCAGGGACACCTGACGTACGTACCAAGGCGGCCGAAACACGGTTGTCCGGACGCTCGTTCGACGGCTACCGTCTCGTCGCATCGACGTGTAGCTCAGTAGCCAGAGCGCCGGACTGCACATCCGGAGGGCGCAGGGGCGGAACCTGCCACGTCGGCTGAGGTCCCTCCCGCCGCTTGCCAGTCACCGGTGGCCAGTTGCCGGTTCGGAAGGGGGCCGCGCTTCCCGCGCGGGGGTGCGGCCCCTTCCCCGCTAACCCCAGGTGATCAGCTTCTTCGGCTGTTCCAGGATCGCCGCCACATCCGCCAGCACCTTCGAGCCCAGCTCCCCGTCCACCAGCCGGTGGTCGAAGCTCAGCGCCAGAGTCGTCACCTGACGGGGCTTCACCTTGCCCTTGTGGACCCACGGCTGGAGCCTGATCGCGCCGACCGCGAGGATCGCGGACTCGCCGGGGTTCAGGATCGGGGTGCCGGTGTCGACGCCGAAGACGCCGACGTTGGTGATGGTCACCGTGCCGCCCTGCATGGCGGCCGGGGAGGTCTTGCCGTCCCGCGCCGTCGAGACCAGCTCGCCCAGCGACTGCGCCAACTGCGGCAGCGTCTTGGCGTGCGCGTCCTTGATGTTCGGGACCAGGAGACCCCTGGGGGTCGCGGCCGCGATGCCCAGGTTGACGTAGTGCTTGACCACGATCTCCTGCGCCGCCTCGTCCCAGGACGCGTTGATCTCCGGGTTGCGCTTGATCGCGACCAGCAGTGCCTTGGCGATGAGGAGCAGCGGGTTGACCCGCAGGCCCTGCATGTCCTTGTCCTGCCTGAGCTCCTCGACGAGCTTCAGCGTGCGCGTCACGTCGAACGTCACGAACTCCGTGACATGCGGCGCGGTGAACGCCGAGCCGACCATCGCCGCCGCCGTCGCCTTACGCACCCCCTTGACCGGCACCCGGGTCTCCCGGACCGAGTCGTACGACGGTACGGCCATGGGCGCGGGGGCGGGCGCGGCCGTGACCGGAGCCTGCGTCACCGGGGCCGCGGGAGCCGCCGGGGTCACCGCCGCGTGGACGTCCTCGCGGGTGATGACGCCGTCCGGGCCGGACGGGACCACCGTGGCGAGGTCGACGCCCAGGTCCTTGGCCAGCTTGCGCACCGGCGGCTTGGCCAGTGGGCGGTCCTTCACGGCGGGCGCGGCCCCGTGGCCGTTCAGCTCGGTCCGGATGGTGTCCGGGACCTGCGGGACCGTGATCTCCGGGCCCTTGCGCGGCCGGCGTTTGGTGGAGGACGCGGCCACGCCGTACCCGACGAGGACCGGCTGACGGCCCGCCCCCACCGACTTCGCAGCCTGGGCCTTCGCCGCCTCCGGCTTCACGGCCTCGGCCTTCTTCTCCGGGGCGGCCGGCACCTGCGCGGGAGCCGCGGGAGCCTGCGCCGGCACCTCGGCGACCGGGGCGTCGCCGCCCTGCCCGCCCGCGCCGCCCGCCACGTCGACCGCGATGATCGACATGCCCACGTCGACCGTGGTGCCCTCGGGGAAGTGCAGCGCGCGGACCACCCCGTCGTAGGGGATGGGCAGTTCGACGGCGGCCTTGGCCGTCTCGACCTCGCACACCACCTGGCCGTCCGTCACCGTGTCACCGGGCTGGACGTACCACTTGAGGATCTCGGCCTCGGTGAGCCCCTCGCCCACGTCGGGCATCTTGAACTCGCGTACGGACGCTTCCGTCATCGTCGTCACGACCCTCTCCTCAGTACGCCAGGGCACGGTCGACGGCGTCGAGCACCCGGTCCAGGCCAGGCAGGTACTCCTCCTCCAGGCGCGCCGGCGGGTACGGCGCGTGATAGCCGCCGACCCGCAGGACGGGCGCCTCCAGGTGGTAGAAGCAGCGCTCGGTGATCCGGGCGGCGATCTCCGCGCCCGAGCCGAAGAACACCGGCGCCTCGTGGACGACGACCAGGCGGCGGGTCTTCTCCACCGACGCCTGGATCGAGTCGAAGTCCAGCGGGGACACCGAACGCAGGTCCAGGACCTCCAGGTTCCTGCCCTCCTCGGCGGCCGCGGCGGCGACCTCCTGGCAGAGCTTCACCATCGGGCCGTAGGCGACGAGGGTCAGGTCGGTACCCTCTCGGACGACCTTGGCCTTGTGCAGGGGGCCGGGGATCGCCTCGGTGTTGACCTCGCCCTTGTCCCAGTAGCGCCGCTTCGGCTCGAAGAAGATCACCGGGTCGTCGCTCTGGATGGCCTGCTGCATCATCCAGTACGCGTCGGACGGGTTCGACGGAGAGACGATCTTCAGGCCCGACACGTGCGCGAAGAGCGCTTCCGGCGACTCCGAGTGGTGCTCGACCGCGCCGATGCCGCCGCCGTACGGGATGCGTACGACGACCGGGAGCTTGACCTTGCCGAGCGAGCGCGCGTGCATCTTCGCGAGCTGCGTGACGATCTGGTCGTAGGCCGGGAAGACGAAGCCGTCGAACTGGATCTCCACCACCGGGCGGTAGCCGCGCAGGGCCAGCCCGATCGCGGTGCCGACGATGCCGGACTCGGCGAGCGGGGTGTCGATGACACGGCTCTCGCCGAAGTCCTTCTGCAGGCCGTCCGTCACCCGGAAGACGCCGCCGAGCTTGCCGACGTCCTCGCCCATGATCAGGACCTTGGGGTCCGCGTCCAGGGCGCGGCGCAGCGATTCGTTGATCGCCTTGGCCAGGGCCAGGTTCTTGGTTGTCGCGGTCTCGGCCATCTCACTTACCCCCGTCTTCGTCCACGAACGACGCCTGGTAGGCGGCGAACTGGGCCCGCTCCTCGTCGACGAGCGCATGCCCGTCCGCGTACACGTTCTCGAAGATGGCGAAGTGGTCCGGGTCCGGCATGGCGCGGACCGCTTCGCGCACTCGCCTGCCCAACGCCTCGCTCTCCGCCTCGAGTTCCGCGAAGAATCCCTCGTCCGTGTGGTTTGAGGCCTCCAGGTGGCGGCGAAGGCGCAGGATCGGGTCCTTCGCCTCCCACGCCTCACGCTCCTCGTCGGCCCGGTACTTCGTCGGGTCGTCGGAGGTGGTGTGGGCGCCCATGCGGTACGTGTACGCCTCGACGAGGGTGGGGCCCTCGCCGTTGCGGGCCCGCTCCAGCGCCCACTTGGTGACCGCGAGGCAGGCCAGGACGTCGTTGCCGTCGACGCGGACGCCGGGGAAGCCGTAGCCCTGCGCGCGCTGGTAGAGCGGCACCCGGGTCTGCTTCTCGGTGGGCTCGGAGATCGCCCACTGGTTGTTCTGGCAGAAGAACACGACCGGCGCGTTGTAGACCGCGGAGAAGGTGAAGGACTCGGCCACGTCGCCCTGGCTGCTGGCGCCGTCGCCGAAGTAGGCGATCACCGCGCTGTCCGCGCCGTCCTTGGCCACGCCCATCGCGTAGCCCGTCGCGTGCAGCGTCTGGGAGCCGATGACGATCGTGTAGAGGTGGAAGTTGTTGCTGTTGGGGTCCCAGCCGCCGTTGTTCACACCCCGGAACATGCCGAGCAGGTTGGCCGGGTCGACCCCGCGGCACCAGGCGACGCCGTGCTCGCGGTAGGTCGGGAAGACGTAGTCGTCGTCGCGCAGGGCCCGGCCGGAGCCGATCTGGGCGGCCTCCTGGCCGAGCAGCGAGGCCCACAGGCCCAGCTCGCCCTGCCGTTGCAGGGCGGTGGCCTCGGCGTCGAAGCGGCGGGTGAGCACCATGTCGCGGTAGAGGCCGCGGAGCTCTTCGGGGGTGACGTCGGCGGCGTACTTGGCGTACTCCGCGTTCCTGCTGTTCTTGACCCGCTTGCCCTCCGGCGTCAGCAGCTGCACGAGCTCGGGCTCGGCACTCTTCCTCGCGGTGGTGCGGGTGGTGCGCTCGGTGCCGGTGGCGCCGGCCTTGCCTCCGGCGCTGCGTCGCGGCTTGTGCGCGGCAGTGCTCTCCACGGTCACGTGTTGCTCCTCCGTCGGTCCGGCCCCCGGGGTTGCCGGGTGACCAGTACGGCCCACCTGCGCCGACACTCGTGCACGGGGTGGGTGCCACTCGGTCGGAACAGGTGTGACAGGTGCCCCGGCGAGCGCCCTGCAGTCATCACGTTACCCAGTGCTCCACATTTCTGTGAAACCCCTCCTGACCTGCGTTTTTGCTTGGATTTCCAAGTAAATCGGCAAAGTCGGAAGAGAGCCTGGTCACAGCCTTGCAGGAGGCCGGAGCAACGGCACGTTATCCCGGCCACCCAGGCCACGGGAAGAGTTTTCGGTTGCGAGTGCCGCCGGTCGCGGGCGTACCCGAGGGACGGCTCAGCGACCGTACCCACCTGCGGGGCGACCTGAAGCGACCACCTGTGACAACTGTTGACCTTTGGTGACTTTCTGTGACAACGCCCAGCTCACAGCCCAGAATCGTGCCCTAGCATCGGGCGCGTGCCGCGCTCCTGTGTACCACCCTCCGTGCCCCACGCGCCCCCTTTGGGCGCTCTGCTCCGCCGCTACTCCGCCGGCACAGCGCTCGCCTGCGAACCGGTCGACGAGGGGCTGCTGAACCGCGGTTACCGGCTGCGCACCACCCGAGGCCGCTACTTCCTCAAGCACCACTTCGACCCGGACACCGCCGACCCCGCCTCCATCGCCCGCCAGCACCGGGCCACCGAACGCCTCGCCGACCTGGGCGTCCCGGTCGCGCCCCCGCTCCCCGGCCACGACGGACGAACGGTCGCCGTCGTCGGCGGCCACGCCTACGCCCTCCACCCGTGGATCGACGGCCGCCACCGCCACGGCGCGCAGCTCACCCCCGGCCTGTGCGGACGTCTGGGAGCGCTGCTGGGGGTCGTACACGCGAGCCTGGAACACGTGATGCGAGCCCCCGGCGAGCACCCGCCGCCGACGAGGGCGAAGCACTCGGTCCCAGGGCGCGAACAGCCCGCACCCCCGGCGCACGAACCGGAGCGCACCACCCCGTCCGAGCGCACCGCTCACGTCGAGCACACCGCCCCGAGCCCCGACCCCGCCGACACCTTCGCGCTCATCGACGACCTCCTCGCGCGCGTGCGCCGTCACCGGCCCGCCGACTCCTTCGACGACCTCGCCCGCCACCGCCTCCTGGAGCGGCGCACGCTGCTGGAACGGCACGCGGACCGGCGTCCCCCGCATGGCGGCCCGGTCGGCTGGGTGCACGGCGACTTCCACCCCTTCAACCTGCTCTACCGCGGGGACGCCCCCGCCGCCATCGTCGACTGGGACCGGCTCGGCGTGCAGCCCCGCGCGGAGGAGGCCGTCCGCGCGGCCGCGATCTTCTTCGTACGGCCCGACGGCGCCCTCGACCTGCCGAAGGCGAGGGCGTACGCACGCGCGTACCGGCGCGCGGCCCGGGCCACGCCCTCCGAACTCGCGGCGGCCGTGCACCGCGTGTGGTGGGAGCGCCTCAACGACTTCTGGATGCTGCGCTGGCACTACGAGCGCGGCGACACCCGCGCGGACTCCCAGTTCCCGGCCGCCTCGGCCCTCGCCGTGTGGTGGACACAGGAGTACGACGCGGTGTGCGGAGCGTTCGCGGACTGAGCCGGGCGCGAAACGAGCCGCATAGGGGCCGCGAAAACGAGCACGCGCGCGTGGAGCCCTGTGAACAGGCCCACGCGCGCGTGGTCGAAGAGATGCCGAGGAGCCGGCGTACGCCGGTCAGTCAGCCACCGAGGCCGGTGCCGCCGATGCCGGCGTTGCCCTGGTCCGTCCCGCCCGTCGGGTTGTCGGAGGACGGGGTACTCGGCTCCGTCTCCGTGTCGGTCGGCTCGTCCGACGGCTGGGTGTCGGTCGGCTCGGCCGACGGCGAGGAGGTGATCGACTCGGACGGGGTGTCCGACGGCGTGTACGACGGCGTGTACGTCGGTGTCCAGTTCGATCCGGAGTTCGAACCGCTGTTGTCGTCAGTGTTGCCGTCCGTGGACGTGTCGGTCGGCTCGGCGGTCGGCGTCGCGGTGGAGGTCTCGCCCGTCGCGGACGGCGAGGCGGTCGGCGAGTTCGACGTCTTGGTGTCGTCGCCGGTGCCCGCCCCCTTGGTGTTCAGCGCGAGCGCGACACCCGCGGCGATGGCGATCACCGCGAAAACGGCGAGGATCCACAGCTTGCCGCGACCGCTGCCCCTGTTGCCGTGGCCCTCGAAGCCGCCGTCGTCACCGCCGCCGTAGCCCGTGGGCAGGATCGGCTGCGGGATCTGCGACGTGCTGGAGCCGTCGGCGCCGTGCGGCAGCACGGTCGTGTTCGCGAAGCCGCCGGCGGGCATGCCGCGGCCGTCGTGCGGGCCGACCGGCCCGGTGTTCCAGGTGCCGGTGTGGGCGCCCTGGTCGTACAGCATCTGCAGCCCGTACTGGATGAGGCCGCGCATCTCCTCCGCCGTCTGGAACCGGTCGTCCGGGTCCTTGGCCAGGGAACGCATGACGAGGCCGTCGAGTTCCGGCGGGCACTCCCCGCCGGAGGTCTGCGAAGGCGGCATCGGGATGTCCTGCACGTGCTGGTAGACCACCGACAGCGGCGTCTCGCCGGTGAACGGGGGCCGCAGTGCGAGGAGTTCGTACAGCAGGCAGCCCGTGGCGTACAGGTCGGAGCGGTGGTCGACGGCCTTGCCGAGCGCCTGCTCCGGGGAGAGGTACTGCGGGGTGCCCATGACCATGCCGGTCTGCGTCATCGTCGTGGACGCCCCGTGCAGGGCGCGCGCGATGCCGAAGTCCATCACCTTGACCGCGCCGTTGTGCGTGATGATCACGTTCGCCGGCTTGATGTCGCGGTGCACGATGCCGTGCTGGTGCGAGTAGGCGAGCGCCTCCAGGACGCCGGAGACGATGATCAGGGCCTGCTCGGGCCCGGGCGCCTCGGCGTTGAGGAGGAGGTCGCGGATCGTGCGTCCCTCGACGATCTCCATGATGATGTACGGCACGCTCTGGCCGCCCACGAAGTCCTCGCCGGAGTCGTACACGGCGACGATCGCGTGGTGGTTGAGGCCGGCCACCGACTGGGCCTCGCGCGTGAAGCGGGCCTTGGACGTCGGGTCCTCGGCCAGATCGGCGCGCAGCAGTTTGACCGCCACGGTGCGTCCGAGGCGTACGTCCTCCGCCGCGAACACCTCGGCCATGCCGCCCCGGCCGAGTCTGTGGGTGAGCCGGTATCGGCCGTCCCCGACCAGCCCGCCGTTGCCCCAGTTCTCCGGCGCATCTGACATACCGCCGCCAGTCGCCTCGGGGTCGGACGGGCCCTGAGCGCGCTGCTGTGCCATCAGTCCTCGCCGTCGTTTCTGCCCGCGGTGCGCGCGGTGTTGTCACGGTCTCCGTCGGCCACGCTACAGCCTCCGCGCAAGCCGCCGGTCCGGAGCGATCCCCGGATCGACGCCCCGGACGGACCCGGGCGCCGGTCCGAGACGGACCGGCCATGAAACCCGTACGCCGTACCGGCGTGCAAATTCCGTGTACCGCCGGTACGGCACCTGTAACGCTTCCGCGACGCTTCTTTCTCGTAGGGTCACGGAACGGGCACCGAGCTTGACGTGTCAGTGCCCTACGGCAGACTTGGCCGGGAATAGCACTGTCGATCAACGACAAGTCAATGGCGCCTGAGGGCCTACGGGGGACGCAGAACATGAGCCAGGACGGCGCGCAGGGCCGGTACGCGGGGCGGGCGCTCGCAGCCGGCCGCTATCAGCTGCGCGACTTGCTCGGCGAGGGCGGCATGGCCTCGGTGCACCTCGCCTACGACGCCGTGCTCGACCGTCAGGTCGCGGTGAAGACCCTGCACACCGAACTCGGCCGCGAGCAGGCCTTCCGCGAGCGCTTCCGCCGCGAGGCCCAGGCCGTGGCCAAGCTCACGCACACCAACATCGTCTCCGTCTTCGACACGGGCGAGGACGACGTCGAGGGGCTGACGACGCCGTACATCGTCATGGAGTACATCGAGGGCCGCCCGCTCGGCTCCGTGCTCGACGAGGACGTACGGCAGCAGGGCGCGATGCCCGCCGACAAGGCGCTGAAGATCACCGCGGACGTGCTGGCGGCGCTGGAGATCAGCCACGAGATGGGGCTCGTCCACCGCGACATCAAGCCCGGCAACGTGATGATGACCAAGCGCGGCGTGGTCAAGGTGATGGACTTCGGCATCGCGCGGGCTATGCAGTCCGGGGTCACCTCGATGACGCAGACCGGCATGGTCGTCGGCACCCCGCAGTACCTCTCGCCCGAACAGGCCCTGGGGCGTGGCGTGGACGCCCGGTCCGACCTCTACTCGGTCGGCATCATGCTGTTCCAGCTCGTCACCGGGCGGCTGCCGTTCGAGGCGGATTCGCCGCTTGCGATCGCGTACGCGCACGTGCAGGAGGAGCCGGTGGTTCCCTCCTCGATCAACCGGGCGCTGCCGCCGGCCGTCGACGCGCTCATCGCCCGCGCGCTGAAGAAGAACCCGAACGAGCGGTATCCGACCGCCGTCGCCATGCGCGACGAGTGCCTGCGCGTCGCCGCCTCCTTCCAGCCGGCCCCGCCGAGCATCGTCCCGGGCGCGCAGACGTCGAGCGGCGCGGGCGTCGGCTCCGCGGTGTTCCCGCCGGTCGGCCAGGGCACCCCGGCGCCCCAGGCGGGCGTCCAGACGCCCTACCAGCCCGCCCCGACCCCGAACCCGTACGGCACCCCGACGCCGTCCCCCTCCTACGGCTACCCGCAGCAGGGCGGCTACCAGACGCCCGCTCCGGCGTACGGCCACCAGCAGGCGCCGCACACTCCGCCCGCGTACAACCTCAGCCCGCAGCCGTCCACCGCGGTGTCCTCGGGCGGCGGCAGCCGCAAGGGCAGCAAGGCCATGCTCATCGGCTCGGCCCTGGTCGCCGTGGTGACGGTCGGCGGCCTCGTCATCACCCTCTCGATGAGGGGCGGCGGCAGCGACGCCAAGGGCGGCACCGGCGGGACCAGCGCTTCGCCTGCGGCGACCAAGGCGGCGGGCTACCGCGCCCCGGACCCGTCCAAGACGATCGAGGCGGAGGAGTGCTCCGAGCCGCAGGAGTCGTACAACGACCCCGACAAGATCCGGGTGCCGAACTTCAAGTTCAAGTACATCGACTCGGTCAAGGCGTGCTTCCAGTCCGCCGGCTGGAAGATGAAGATCACGAAGGTGGACGAGAACACGTACGGCGAAGGGGCGATCATGGATCAGTTCCCCTCCGCCGGGACGGACGTCGACCCGGACGACATGCCCAAGATCGAGCTCAGGGTCTCCTCGGGCAACCCGGCGTCCTGACGCCGGACGACGCCGGACGCCTGGCCGGACAGGTGAAGTCGAGCGTGTGAAGGGGCCCGGCGTCTCGGACGCCGGGCCCCTTCTCCGTGTGTTTACCGGGCTTCTACAGGTACGGTCCGCCCGAACGGCCGCCCGAACGCGGGTCGTCGGCGCCCTCGTGGCCCACACCCGGCGGCAGCGCACGGCGCATCTGCTCCAACTGGGCGCGCGCGGCCATCTGCTGGGCGAAGAGCGTGGTCTGGATGCCGTGGAAGAGGCCCTCCAGCCAGCCGACCAACTGGGCCTGCGCGATCCGCAGTTCCGCGTCGCTCGGCGTCGAGTCCTCGTTGAACGGCAGGGACAGCCGCTCCAGTTCCTCGACCAGCTCCGGCGCCAGGCCGTCCTCCAGTTCCTTCACCGAACTCGCGTGGATCTCCTTCAGCCGGACCCGGCTCGCCTCGTCCAGGGGAGCCGCGCGCACCTCCTCGAGCAACTGCTTGATCATGCTTCCGATGCGCATGACCTTCGCGGGCTGCTCGACCATGTCCGTCACCGGGATCTCACGGGGGTCCTCGTCAGCGTCGATGCCGCCGAGCGCCATGCCGTCCTGACCTACGACCAGGATCCTCTGGGCGTTCTCCGGCGACCTTTCGTTCCTCGGCATCTCCATGCCGTCATTCTCTCGCACGTCCCCACCTCATCACCGTGGTGCCCCCCATGAAGGGTGATCCACCGTTTCCGTTCGGCGGAGTCCGAAATGCGGCGGAACTTCCCTGATGTGAGGCTTGTCACGTCTTTTTCTTGGCGACTGGTACCGGGAGGGGGTCACGGACGTGACTCCATGGCAGCGGGCGTTGCGCGGGATGCGGGTGGGCGCGATGGGCGTGGCGGGAGTGGTCGTGCTGCCCTACGGGGCGGTCTCGGCGTACGCGGCCATAACGGCGTACGGCCCCGCCCCGACGTACGTCACCGTGTCGGCGTCCGTCACCCCGGCCCCCTCCTCCCCCGAACCGGACCGGGCCGGAAGCCGCGCGGGCGAGGGCCGCCAGCGGCCCGGGCGGGACGGCGACGAGGGGGAGGACGGGGACGAGGAGGCGCAGGACTCGGGCGGCGAGGACGCGGAGGCCGGTGACGGCGACCTCGGCGACGACACCGGCGAGTCCGAGTCGCCGCAGGCCGTCGTCGCTCCCGCGACCCCGGCGACGCCGCACAACGCCGTACGGCAGGCGGTCGCGCCGGGGGAGCGGGCCGACGGCCCCGTGCTCCAGATCCTGCCGCTCGGCAGCGGCCTCGTCCTCATCGGCCTGGGCATCGCCCTCGCCCTCGCCGCCCTGCGCCTGCGCCGCGGCTAGGGGTGCTGTCAGCTGTGCGTCCAGGCGCCGGTCAGGGCGCGACCAGCAGCACCTTGCCGACGTGGCCGCTGTCCTCGACGACCCGGTGGGCGGCGGGTGCGTCGCTCATCGGGAGTTCGCGGTCGACGACGGGACGTACGTGGCCGGCGGCGAGCAGGGGCCAGACGTGTTCGCGTACGGCCGCGACGATGGCCGCCTTCTCCTCCAGAGGGCGGGCCCGCAGCGAGGTCGCGCTGATGGCGGCGCGCTTGCCGAGGAGCGCGGCGATGTTCAGCTCGGCCTTGATGCCGCCCTGCATGCCGATGATCGCGAGCCGGCCGTTCACGGCGAGGGCCTGGATGTTGCGGTCCAGGTACTTGGCGCCCATGTTGTCGAGGATGACGTCGGCGCCGGCGCCGTCCGTGGCCTGCTTCAGCTCGGCGACGAAGTCCTGCTCGCGGTAGTTGATCAGGATGTCGGCGCCCAGTTCGGCGCAGCGCTCCAGCTTCTCCTTGGTGCCCGCGGTGACGGCGACCCTCGCGCCGACGGCCTTGGCCAACTGGATCGCCATGGTGCCGATGCCGCTGGAGCCGCCGTGCACGAGCAGCGTCTCGCCGGGGCGGAGGTGGGCGATCATGAAGACGTTCGACCAGACGGTGCTGGTCACCTCGGGGAGCGCGGCGGCCTGCCGGAGGCCGACGCCCGCCGGCACGGGCAGCAACTGGCCGGCCGGCACCGCGACCTTCTCGGCGTATCCGCCGCCCGCGAGCAGCGCGCACACCTCGTCGCCGACGGCCCAGCCGGTGACGCCGGCGCCGATCGCGGCGATCCGGCCGGAGCACTCCAGTCCGGGGTGGCGGGAGGCGCCGGGCGGCGGGTCGTAGAAGCCCTGCCGCTGGAGGATGTCGGCGCGGTTGACGGCGCTGGCCACCACCTCGACCAGGACCTCGCCCTCGCCGGCTACGGGATCGGGGACTTCGTCCCACACCAGCGCCTCGGGACCACCAGGTTCGGGAATCGTGATCGCATGCATGAGGGGGACGCTACTCCCCGCCCCCGGCCGGAGATCACCCGGGAAATCGATGTGCGATCACCGATGAGTTCGCGCGACAGTAAAGGTCTCCCCATGCGTAGCCCAAGTACGCGGAAGGAACCCCCATGAGCCAGCACCACGCCGGCCTGGCGATCGAGACCGCAGGTCTGGTGAAGACGTTCGGCCGGACCAGGGCCGTGGACGGCGTCGACCTCGCCGTCCCCGTCGGTACGGTCTACGGCGTCCTCGGCCCGAACGGCGCGGGCAAGACGACCACTGTCAAGATGCTCGCCACCCTCCTGCGGCCCGACGGCGGCCAGGCCCATGTCTTCGGCCATGACGTCGTCCGGGAGGCCGACGAGGTGCGCGGCCGGGTGAGCCTCACCGGCCAGTACGCGTCCGTGGACGAGGATCTCACCGGCACCGAGAACCTGGTGCTGCTCGGCCGGCTCCTCGGGCACGGCAGGAAGGCGGCCCGCGAGCGGTCCGCGCAGCTCCTGGCAGCGTTCGGGCTCACGGACGCCGCCGGAAAGCAGGTCAAGCACTACTCGGGCGGCATGCGGCGCCGGATCGACATCGCCGCGTCCATCCTCAGCACCCCCGACCTGCTCTTCCTCGACGAGCCGACGACCGGGCTCGACCCGCGCAGCCGCAACCAGGTCTGGGAGATCGTGCGGGCGGTGGTCGCGCAGGGCACCACCGTGCTGCTGACCACGCAGTACCTGGACGAGGCCGACCAGCTGGCGTCCCGGATCGCCGTCATCGACCACGGCCGGGTGATCGCCGAGGGCACGAAGGGCGAGCTGAAGGCGTCCGTCGGCGCCGGCACCGTCCACCTGCGGCTGCGCGACGCCGAGCAGCGGCCGGCGGCCGAGCAGGTGCTGCGGCTGACCCTGGACGCCGACGTCCAGCCGGCCCCGGACCCGGTGGCGCTGACCGCCCGGCTGAGCGCGGCGGCGCAGGACACGGCGGCCGAGCAGGCCGCGCGGGCCCTCGCCGAGCTGGCCCGGGCCGGCGTCACCGTCGACAACTTCTCCCTGGGCCACCCCAGCCTGGACGAGGTGTTCCTCGCCCTCACCGGACACGACACGAACGCCGCCGCCGACACGCCGGCCGACGATGAGAGAGGCGAGGTGGCGGCATGAGCACCGTGACCAGCACGGACGTCCAGGAACTCGCCCCGGTCAGCGCCGAGTCGCTGGCCGCGCTGCTCGTCGCGCAGGAGCGGCCACCGCGCCCGAGCGCCCTGTCGGCCTCCCTCACCTTCGGCTGGCGGGCGATCCTCAAGATCAAACACGTGCCGGAGCAGCTCTTCGACGTCACCGCGTTCCCGATCATGATGGTGCTGATGTACACGTACCTCTTCGGGGGCGCCCTGGCCGGGTCCCCGGAGGAGTACATCCAGTTCCTGCTGCCGGGCATCCTGGTGATGTCGGTCGTGATGATCACGATGTACACGGGTGTCTCGGTGAACACCGACATCGAGAAGGGCGTCTTCGACCGGTTCCGCTCGCTGCCCATCTGGCGGCCGTCGACGATGGTCGGCTATCTGCTGGGCGACGCCCTGCGCTACACGATCGCGTCCGTCGTGATGCTCGTCGTCGGCGTCCTGCTCGGCTACCGGCCGGACGGCGGGTTCGCGGGCGTGGTCGCCGGGATCGCCCTGCTGGTCGTCTTCTCGTTCGCCTTCTCGTGGATCTGGACGATGTTCGGGCTGCTGCTGCGCACCGAGAAGTCCGTGATGGGCGTCAGCATGATGGTGATCTTCCCGCTCGCCTTCCTGTCCAACGTGTTCGTCGATCCGCGCACCATGCCGGGCTGGCTGCAGGCGTTCGTCAACAACAGCCCGGTCACCCATCTGGCGTCGGCGGTGCGGGGGTTGATGGCGGGCGACTGGCCGGGCACCGAGATCGCCTGGTCGCTGGGGTGGGCAGCACTGTTCGTGCTGGTCTTCGGACCGGTGACGATGCGGCTGTACAACCGCAAGTAGCGCGGCGCGACACACCGGCCTGACGGGTGGGTGTTCAGGCCGGCGGGAGGGGCGGGACGCCGGGCATGCCAGGTGTCCCGAGGATGGCCGGTCCGCGGTCCGGGCCCATCCGCGTGATCGTCACCAGCCGGTCCGTCGGTTCCAGCACGCCGATCGCCGGGTCGTCGTAGGCCAGGACGCGGTGCCCTCGCACAACGCTCACCACCAGGTCGTCCGTCTCGCGCGGGCCGCGGCCCGCCTCTGCCTTGGTGACGGGCCGTTCGACGAGGTCGAGCCCGTCGCCCTGCTGGATGAGGTCCTCCATGACCCTGCCCGCGGCCGGGCTGAGCACGGAAAGGCCGAGCAGCCGGCCGGCCGCACCCGCGCTGGTGATGACCTCGTCGGCGCCGGACTGCTTGAGCAGCGGCGCGTTCTCCTCCTCGCGGACCGCCGCCACGATCTTCGCCCCCGGGTTGAGCTGGCGGGCGGTCAGCGCCACCAGAACGGACGTGTCGTCACGCTGCGTCGCGATGACGATCCGCCCCGCCCTCTGTACCTCGGCCCGCCGCAGCACGTCACTGCGCGTCGCGTCCCCGACGACACCCTCGTAGCCCTCGGCCGTCGCCGCCTCGATCATCTTCGCGCTCGGGTCGATCACCATGACCTGTTCCCTGCGCAGACCCGCCGCGCAGGCCGTCCGGATCGCGGACCGCCCCTTCGTACCGAATCCGACAACGACAGTGTGGTCACGCAAGGGGACCTCCGGGATCATGGACGGGTGCGGACTCATGGACACGTGTTGCTTCGTGACGGGCACGAAGCCGCCGGGAACCATGGTGCCCACCGATCGGATCACCACCACAGGGGGCACGCGATGAAGGACCACCCACGACAGCCCGGCGGTCCGGCCAGGTTCTCGCTCTTCCGGTCCCTCTGGTACCGCTCGCGCTCCGAGGCCCGGGACGACGCCGAAGCGGGCCGCTCCATCACGATGCCCGTGCGCACCGGCGTTCCCCCGCTCCAGCAGGTGCTGCGGCGCCTCGCCATGGGCCTGCTGGTGCTGGCCGCCACCACGCTGATCGTCTACGCCGACCACGACGGCTACAACGACAACTCGGACGGCTCCGTCGACCTCCTCGACTCCGCCTACTACGCCACCGTCACCCTCTCCACCACCGGCTACGGCGACATCACCCCGGTCAGCGACATGGCCCGGCTCGTCAACATCCTCGTCATCACACCGCTGCGCGTGCTGTTCCTGATCATCCTGGTCGGCACCACCCTGGAGGTGCTCACCGAGCGCACCCGCCAGCAGGTCCGCATCCACCGCTGGCGCGCCCGTACCAGCGATCACATCGTGGTCGTCGGCTACGGCACGAAGGGCCGCCACGCGGTGCAGACCCTCGTCGGGCAGGGCATCGCCAAGGACCGGATCGTGGTCGTGGACGCCCAGCGCAAGTACGCCGACCTGGCCGGCGACGACGGGCTGGTGGCGGTGACCGGGGACGCCACCCGCTCGGAGACCCTCCTCAAGGCCGAGGTCCAGAGCGCCTCCCGGGTGATCGTCGCCCCGCAGCGCGACGACACGGCCGCCCTGGTCACCCTCACCGCCCGCCAGCTGAACCGGCGCGCCACGATCGTCGTCGCCGCCCGCGAGGACGAGAACGTACCGCTGCTCAAGCAGAGCGGCGCGGACACCGTGATCACCAGCTCCAGCTCCGCCGGCCGTCTGCTCGGCGTCTCGATGGTCAGCCCGACCGTGGCCAGGACCCTGGAGGACCTGATGACCCTCGGCAGCGGCCTGGACCTCATCGAGCGCCCGATCACCAGGGCGGAGGCGGGACAGGCACCCCGCACCTGCGCGGACCTGGTCGTGGCCGTCGTCCGGGGCAAGGAACTGCTGAACTACGCCGACCCCCGGCTCACCCGTCTGCAACTGGGGGACCGCGTGATCACGGTCAGCCGAGCGGCCCCGGCCACCGAACAGGCGTGACGATGTTTCACGTGAAACAGGGAGTGTGTTTCACGTGAAACACACTCCACGAACGACACAGACTCCACGGACGCGACGAACACCATGTTTCACGTGAAACAGGCGCCGATCCCGGCCGTCGCCCACGGCAGGTCGAGTAGTTCGGCCTCCTGACCCGCCCGTGCACCGCCCGGCGGCACGACGGCGAGGGCATCGGCCGCCGCGATGCCCCGCAGCATGGCCGGACCGTTGTAGTGCAGCGGCACGGCATGGTCGCCCCGCAGCACGACCGGGACGAGCCGGGTGTCGTAAGGGTGCCCGTGCACCGTCTCCCTCAACGGCAGCGCGTACGGCTCGGGAGCCGGGCGGGCGGCGAGGGTGCGCAGCAGGGGCTCGGCGAGGGTGATCAGGCCGGAGACGGCGGCGAGGGGGTTGCCGGGTAGGCCGACGAGGTGCTGGTCGTCCTTGAGGCGGGCCAGCAGCATGGGGTGCCCGGGTCGCACCTTGACGCTGTCGACGAGGAGTTCGGCGTCGATGCGGCGCAGGGTGGGGTGAACGTGGTCGACGGGACCCGCGGCGGTGCCTCCGGTGGTGATGATCAGGTCGGCGCCGGACGCGGTGACGGCCTTGTGCAGGGCCTTCGCGTCATCGCGGAGCCTGCGTACGGCGATGACGTCGGCGCCCAGCGCCCTTAGCCACGGGGGCAGCATCGGGCCGAGCGCGTCCCGGATGAGGCCGTCGTGCGGGCGGCCCTCGGTGAGCAGTTCGTCGCCCAGGACGAGCACCTCGACCCGGGGGCGGGGAACGACGGTCAGCGTGTCGTATCCGGCGGCGGCGGCGAGCCCGAGCACGGCCGGGGTCACCACCGCTCCGGCGAGCAGCAGTTGGTCCCCGCTACGGCACTCCTGACCCCGTGGGCGGATGTCCTGCCCGTGCTGCATCTCGCGGGTCGGGTGCAGCCGGCCGTTGTCGTCGGTGCGGCCGTGCTCGCTGCGCAGCACCGCGGTGGTGTCCGCGGGGATCCGGGCGCCGGTGGCGATCCGGACGGCCTCGCCGTCGGCGAGGGACGCGGGCGCCGCGCTTCCGGCCAGCACTCCTTCGTCCCGTACGTGCCAGGGGCCGGGGCCGGCGACCGCCCATCCGTCCATCGCCGAGGTGTCGAAGGAGGGCAGATCGGTGAGGGCGGTGAGGGGGGCGGCCAGGACGAGGCCGAGGGCATCGCCGAGCGTGACGGAGACGGGTGTGCGGCGGGCGGCGCCGGACCGGGCGGCGCGGGCGGCGATCGTCCGGGCCTCGGGCCAGGGGACGGCCCGGTGGCGGTGCTCCGCGGCGGCGGCCCGGTGACCGGTCTCCGGGGCGGGGGTGGACGGGGTGCCGTTGCCGTTGCCGCTGCCCTCGCGCTGCGCGGAGCCGTGGTCGCCGGCCGGTCGGGCGGGGCCGTTGCCGTCCTTCACGAGGGCGAGCGCCTCCTCGACATCAAGGTCCTCGGCGTCGAGGCCCTGCCGGGTGCCGCGGGGGGTCATCCGGCGTCCGGTCCTGAGCCGCCGGGTTCGACGGGCTTGTCCTGCTGGGCGGCCTTGTCCTGCTCGGCCTCCTGTGCCCAGCGCAGGGCCAGTGCGGCGGCCTTGCGGGCGGCCTCGGCGACGGCCTCGGGGCCGCCCTGGGCCTGCGCTGCGGCGTAGCCGACCAGGAAGGTGGTCAGCGGGGCCGCGGGCCGGGCCACCCCGTGGGCGGCGTCACGGGCGAGGTCGAGCAGGGTGCCGGTGTCGACGTCGAGGTCGATGCCCAGCTCGTCCTTGACTGCGGAAATCCATTCATCCAACACGTGGCCATGCTCCCTGATACGTGCCCTGGCGGTGGCGATGTCGTCCCAGGTGTCGCAGTCGAAGGACGCGACCGGGTCGGAGACGCGGGTGAGGTCGAGCCCGGCGGTCAGCCGGCGCAGGGGCAGCCCGGTGAGGCCACCGTGGTCGGTGGTGAGCACCGCCAGTTCGCGGCGCAGGGCGGCCGTGCGGTACGCGGCGACGAGCGGCTGGTCGCGGCCGTCGGCGTCGGTGAGCAGCGCGCCCTCGGCTCCGCCGGCGCGCAGGGCGGCCAGCAGCCGCCGTACGGTGTGCGCCGCGAGGAAGGGCAGGTCGGCGGAGAGGACGACGACGTCGTCCGCCGTGGCGTGGCGCAGTCCGGCGTCGAGCGCGGCGACGGGTCCCGCGCCGGGCGGGTCCTCGCGCGCCCAGCGCACGGGCCGGGCGGCGAGGGTGGGGCGGGGGTCGGCGACGACGACGGTGGCGCGCGCGTCGGCGCAGGCCCCGAGCACCCGGTCGAGCAGCGCGCGCCCGCCCACCCGCACACCGGGCTTGTCGGCGCCGCCGAGCCGGCGCGCACCGCCACCGGCGAGCACGACGGCGTCGTAAGCCGGTCCGGGAGGCGGGTTCGAGGTCACCCCCCGAGTATGCGGGCCGCACCGGCGATGCGGGCCCCCGCGATCACCGGAAACGCGGGGAACACGGGGGTCGGGGCGAGGGCGGGTGCCAACCCGTGCAGCCTGTCCGGACTCACAGCGTGCGCAGCAGCACCGCCGGCTGTTCCACGCAGTCCGCCACGTAGCGCAGGAAGCCTCCCGCCGTGCCGCCGTCGCACACCCGGTGGTCGAAGGTGAGGGAGAGTTGCACGACCTGGCGCACCGCCAGGTCGCCTTCGTGCACCCACGGCTTGGGGATGATGCGGCCGACGCCGAGCATGGCCGCCTCGGGGTGGTTGATGATCGGCGTGGAGCCGTCGACGCCGAACACGCCGTAGTTGTTCAGCGTGAAGGTGCCGCCGGTCAGTTCACCGGGGGTGAGACGCCCGTCGCGGGCGGTTTCGGTGAGCCGGGCGAACTCGGCGGTGAGTCCCTCGGCGTCCCGGGCGTGCGCGTCGCGGACGACGGGCACGACGAGTCCCCGCTCGGTCTGCGCGGCGAAGCCGAGGTGGACATGGTCGAACCGGACGACCTCCCGGGCGGCCAGATCGACGGTGGAGTTGAGCTCCGGGAAGCGGGCCAGGGCCGCGGTGCAGATACGGGCCAGCAGCGCGAGGAGGGAGATCTTCGGCCCACCGGCCGCGTTCATCGCGGCACGGGCACGCATCAGTTCCGTCGCGTCGGCGTCCACCCAGCAGGTCGCGTCGGGAATCTCCCGACGGCTGCGGGAGAGCTTGTCGGCGACGGCACCCCGCATGCCCTTGAGGGGGATGCGATGGCTTCCGGCGAGAGCGGAGGAGGCGGGAGGAGGCGTCGCCGCGGAGACCGGTGTGGGCTGCGGAACGGAAGCCGCCCGCACCGCGTTCTCCACGTCCGCCCGCAGGATCAGCCCCTCGGGCCCGGAACCGGCGACCTCCCGCAGGTCCAGGCCGTTCTCGCGGGCGAGGCGGCGGACCAGCGGGGAGATCACCGGGACGGGACCGTCCGCCGCCTCCTGCGAAACAGCCAGGGCGGCCGGGGTGACCGGAACAGCCAGGGAGGCCGGGACCACTGTGGCCGCCGGGGCGGGCGCTACTGCGGTCGCGTGAGCAACGGGTGTCGCGTGAGCAACGGACGTCGGCTGGACCGGCCGCACCCGCCTGCGCCGCGCCGGTGCCTCCGAAGTGCCGTAGCCCACCAGCACGTTGCCCGAGCCCTCGGTGGGAACCGTCTCATCGCCGGAGGTCGGCGGGCCGACCGCCACCGTGACCAGCGGGGCCCCGACGGGCAGTTCCGTGCCCTCCTCGCCGAAACGGGCGGTGACCACGCCGCCGTAGGGGCAGGGCACCTCGACCATCGCCTTGGCCGTCTCGACCTCGACGATCGGCTGGTCGACGGCGACCACGTCGCCGACCTCGACCAGCCAGCGGACGATCTCCGCCTCGGTGAGTCCCTCCCCGAGGTCGGGGAGCTTGAACTCCAGCACCTGTGCCATCAGTTCCCGGCCTCCCACTGCAACCGCGCCACGGCGTCCAGGATGCGGTCGACGCCGGGCAGATGGTGGCGCTCCAGCATCGGCGGCGGGTACGGGAGGTCGAACCCGGCGACGCGCAGCACCGGTGCCTCCAGGTGGTGGAAGCAGCGCTCCGTGACGCGGGCCGCGATCTCCCCGCCCGGCCCGCCGAAGGAGCCCGACTCATGGACGACGACCGCGCGGCCGGTCCGCCGTACCGAGGCGCAGACCGTCTCGTCGTCGAAGGGCACCAGGGAACGCAGGTCGACGACTTCGAGGTCCCAGCCCTCGGCGCGCGCCGCCTCGGCGGCTTCGAGACAGACCGGCAGCGACGGCCCGTACGTGATCAGTGTGGCGCTCCGGCCCGAGCGCCGCACCACCGCGCGGCCTATCGGCTCGACGGTCTGCGGGTCCTCCGGGTTCCAGGAGTCCTTGGACCAGTACAGGCGCTTGGGTTCGAGGACGACGACCGGATCGTCGGAGGCGATGGCGGCGCGCAGCAGGCCGTAGGCGTCGGCGACCGTGGCGGGCGTCACGACGTGGAGGCCCGGGGTCGCCATGTAGTACGCCTCGGAGGAGTCGCTGTGGTGCTCGACGCCGCCGATGCCGCCGCCGTAGGGCACGCGGACGGTGATCGGCAGCGGCATCCGGCCGCGGGTGCGGTTGCGCATCTTGGCGACATGGCTGATGAGCTGCTCGAACGCCGGGTAGGCGAAGGCGTCGAACTGCATCTCCACGACCGGACGCAGGCCGTACATGGCCATGCCGACGGCGGTGCCGAGGATGCCCGCCTCGGCGAGCGGGGTGTCCGTGCAACGGTTCTCGCCGAACTCCTTGGCGAGCCCGTCGGTGACCCGGAAGACGCCGCCCAGCGTGCCCACGTCCTCACCCAGGACGTGCACGGACGGGTCGGCGGCCATCGCGTCGCGCAGCGCGCGCGTGAGCGCCTGCGCCATGGTGGCCGGCTTGACGGCGACGGTGGTCATCGGTGCGCGCTCCCCTGGTCACTGCCCTGGTCGGCGTGCTCGGCCGCGAGCTCGGCCCGCAGCAGGGCGCGCTGTTCACGCAGTTGGGGGGTGTCTTCGGCGTACACGTGGGAGAACAGGTCCATCGGGTCGAGGACCGGGTCCTGGTTCATGCGGGCGCGCAGGTCGGCGGCCATCGCCTCGGCGGCGTCCCGCGCGGACTGGCGCAGGTCGTCGTCGAGCAGCCCGCGCGCGGTCAGTTCACGCTCCAGGAGCTGGATCGGGTCGTGCTCGCGCCAGGTCTCGACCTCGGCGTCGCCCCGGTAACGGGTGGCGTCGTCGGCGTTGGTGTGCGCCTCGATGCGGTAGGTCACCGCCTCCACCAGGGTCGGGCCGCCGCCCTCGCGCGCGCGGCGTACGGCGTCGGCCAGCACCTGGTGCACGGCGACGGCGTCGTTGCCGTCGACCAGGCGGCCCGGCATGCCGTACCCGACGGCCTTGTGGGCCAGCGAGGGGGCGGCGGTCTGCTTGGCGAGCGGGACGGAGATCGCGAAGCCGTTGTTCTGCACGAGGAAGACGACCGGCGCCTGCCAGACGGCGGCGAAGTTCAGCGCCTCGTGGAAGTCGCCCTCGCTGGTGCCGCCGTCGCCGACCATGGCGAGCGCGACCACGTCGTCGCCCTTGAGGCGGGCGGCGTGCGCGAGGCCCACGGCGTGCGGGAGCTGGGTGGCGAGCGGCGTGCACAGGGGCGCGACACGGTGCTCGTAGGGGTCGTAGCCGGTGTGCCAGTCGCCGCGCAGCAGGGTGAGGGCCTCGACGGGGTCCACCCCGCGCGCGACGACCGCGAGGGTGTCGCGGTAGCTGGGGAAGAGCCAGTCCCGCTCCTGAAGGGCGAGGGCGGCGGCGACCTCGCACGCCTCCTGGCCTGTGCTGGAGGGGTAGACGGCGAGTCTGCCCTGCTTGGTGAGGGCGGTGGCCTGGACGTTGTAGCGGCGGCCGCGCACCAGTTGCGCATACAGCCGGCGCAGCAGCTCGGGATCGGCCTGCGTGGCCGCGTCGGTGCCGAGGACGCGGTACGGCTCCGCGTCGGGCAGCAGCGGCGCGGGGTCGGTACGGGGCTGCCAGGCGGGCGGCGGCGTGGGCCGGTACGTGCCCCGCTGGTCCAGGACCGTCATGACGGCACCTCCTCGTGGAAGCGGCTACGGGAGGCGCGTCGGTTGTGATGCGCCTCACCTACCGATTGTTCGGTCGTCAGCACATTTTGGCTACAGGCCCCCTCAGGCTGTGGACAAACGGTTCTGCACAGCCTGAGATGGGTGCAGTACGTCCATGGTAGGGAGGCGGGGGGACATGGCACCTGAACAAATGGCCGAAGGGGCGCCTGGCCCGGAGCCCGGTCCCCCGCCCCAGCCGCCGCGCCCGCTCGACGTCATCGATCAGGACATCCTGCAGATGCTCCAGGCGGACGGCCGCGCCTCGATACGGTCGGTCGCCGAGCGGGTCCACGTCTCGCGCGCAAACGCCTACGCGCGCATCAACCGGCTCATCGAGGACGGCGTCATCCGCGGTTTCGGCGCCCGGGTGAACCACGAGCGCGCGGGCCAGGGGACGAGCGCCTACATCACGCTGAAGATCGTGCAGAACTCCTGGCGGACGGTGCGCGAGCAGCTCAGACTGCTTCCCGGCGCCTCCCACATCGCCCTCGTCGGGGGCGATTTCGACGTCCTGCTCCTGGTGCACACGCCCGACAACAGGGCGCTGCGCGAAGTGGTGCTCACCCGGCTCCAGGCGATCCCCGAGGTGCTCAGCACGCGCACGCTGCTGGTGTTCGAGGAGGAGGACCTGGAGCCGCAGGGCTGACCGGGCTCGCCGGGCCGGTGGTCTCAGTCCGCCGTGCGCAGGCCCTCGAAGACCAGCCGCACCACCGCGTCGGCCACCTCGCTCTCGACCATCCCCCGGCCGCCCGGCCGGTACCACTCGGCGATCGAGTTGATCATCCCGAAGACCAGCCGCGTCGCGAGCCGCACGTCGATGTCGCCGCGGACGTCCCCGTCGGCGGCGGCCGCCCTCAGCAGGTCGGCGACCCGGTGGTCGAAGTCGCGGCGCCGCTCCAGGGCCCACCGCTCGGTGTCGGTGTTGCCGCGCACGCGCAGCAGCAGCGTCACGTACGGCAGTTCGCCGATGAGCACCTCGACCATGCGCCGTACGACGTACTCCAGGCGCTCCGAGGTGTGCCCCACGCGCGCGTGCTCCTCGTCGAGGATCGCGAAGAGGCCGTCCAGCGCCCGGCTGACGGCCCGCCGCAGCAGTTCCTCCTTGCCGGCGACGTGGTGGTAGATCGACGACTTGGAGATGCCGGCCGCCTTGGAGAGGTGCTCCATGGACGTGCCGTCGTACCCGCGCTCGTTGAAGACCTGGACGGCGACGGTGAGCAGGGTCTCCGGGGTGTACGTGTCGCGCTTGGCGGTGGTCACGAGGCGCCCTCCCGCTTCTCGGTCGCGTAGGAGTGCCGGTAGAGCGCGAGGGACGGCGCGTAGCGGCCGGAGGGGTCGCGCTCGTGCAGGTCGTCCAGGAGGGAGCAGGCCCAGGTGCGGCCCAGCCTGCGGCACCACTCGAAGGGGCCGAGGGGGTAGTTCACGCCCAGGCGCATCGCGGTGTCGATGTCCTCCTCGGTGGCCACGCCCTTGGCCACGGCGTCGTGCGCGAGGTCGACGATCCGCGCGACCGTACGGGCGACGATCATGCCGGGGACGTCGCCGATGACGCTGACGTCCTTGCCGAGCGCCTGGAACAGGCCGATCGCCTCGGACATGGTCTGCGCGGAGGTGTCCTGGCAGGCGGACAGGGCGATGCGGGTGGCCTTGCGGTAGTCGAGGGCGAGGTCGAAGTAGACGACGTCCCGGAACTCCACGGAGGTCTGACCGTCGGCGAGGGCGAGCTGGCCGCCGCCGGGCAGCACCAGGCGGCTGCCGTGGTCCTCGTCGTCCTCGCGGACCTGGATGCCTGCCTCGCGGATCAGCGCGAGCAGCTCCGAGGCAGGGCCCAGGTCGCCCTCGGCGACGACGTACGCGGGCGGCTGGGCGGGCTCCGCGGTGTGCGGTTCGGCGGGCTCGGCCTCGTCGCGGTGGTCGTACCAGCCCTGGCCGGTCTTGCGGCCCAGGCGGCCCGACTCGACCAGGCGGCGCTGGGCGAGCGAGGGCGTGAAACGCACGTCCTGGAAGAAGGACCGCCACACGGAGTGCGTGACGGACTCGTTGACGTCCTGCCCGATCAGGTCGGTCAGCTCGAAGGCGCCCATCTTGAAGCCGCCCGACCCGCGCAGGATCGCGTCGATGGTGGCCGGGTCGGCGCCTTGCGCCTCGTAGACGGCGAAGGCCTCGGCGTAGAAGGGCCGCGCGATGCGGTTGACGATGAAGCCGGGGGTGTCGGCGCAGGCGACCGGCGTCTTGCCCCAGGAGCGGGCGGTCTCGTACGCGCGCGTGGCCGACGTGACGTCGGTGGCGTACCCGGAGACGACCTCGACCAGCGGCAGCAGCGGCGCGGGGTTGAAGAAGTGCAGGCCCACGAAGCGGCCGGGGTTGCGCAGGGCGCCAGCGACGGCGGTCACCGACAGGGAGGAGGTGTTGGTGGCGAGCAGGCAGTCCTCGCCGACGATGTCCTCCAGTTGCCTGAACAGCTCCTGTTTGACCTCCAGGAGCTCGACGACGGCCTCGACGACCAGGGTGCAGTCCGCGAGGTCGGTGAGGCTCTCCGCGGCCTCCAGGCGGGCGCGTGCCTCGTCCCGGTCGGTGGCGGCGAGGCGGCCCTTCTCGACGAGCCGGTCGAGGCGGGCGCCGATCGCGGCGGCCGCCTCCCGGGCGCGCCCGGGTACGGCGTCGTACAGCCGCACGAGGTGGCCCGCCACCAACGCGACCTGGGCGATGCCCTGGCCCATGGTGCCGGTGCCGACGACGGCCACGGGGCTGTTGAGGTCGTGTGCTGTCATGTGCGCGATCCTCCCGCACGGGGTTTTCCACAGATGCGGCAGGCCCCCTTGTCCCGACCGATCGTTCGGTTACTCTAGCCCTGACTGGCCGTTCCTGCCCAGGGTTCCGCCAGCTCATGGGCGCGAAGAAGAGTTCTCACGACGAGGAGTTGGTCCCGCATGGCCACCGCCGAACTGACCGCGCACGATCTGATCGCCCAGCACCGGCCCACCCTCGACGAGGCCCTGGAAGCGATCCGCACGCGCGCGTACTGGTCCCCGCACCCGGAACACCCCAAGGCCTACGGGGAGAACGGCAGCCTGGACGCGGCGGCGGGCAAAGCCGCGTTCGACGCCGTGCTGAACACCCGCCTCGACCTCGGCCAGCCCGGCACCGACGACTGGGTGGGCGGCGAGGTCTCGCCGTACGGCGTCGAGCTGGGCGTGACGTACCCGCACGCGGACGTGGACACGCTGCTGCCCGCCATGCGGGCCGGACAGCGCGCCTGGCGGGACGCGGGCGCGGAGCTGCGCGCGGCGGTCTGTCTGGAGATCCTCAAGCGGATCAGCGACCGCACGCACGAGTTCGCGCACGCGGTCATGCACACCTCGGGCCAGGCCTTCATGATGGCCTTCCAGGCGGGCGGCCCGCACGCGCAGGACCGAGGCCTGGAGGCGGTGGCCTACGCCTACGCCGAGCAGGTCCGCACGCCCGGGACAGCGGAGTGGACCAAGCCGCAGGGCAAGCGCGACCCGCTGACGCTGACCAAGAGCTTCACACCGGTCCCGCGCGGGACCGCCCTGCTCATCGGCTGCAACACCTTCCCGACGTGGAACGGCTACCCGGGCCTGTTCGCCTCCCTGGCCACCGGCAACGCGGTCCTGGTCAAGCCCCACCCGCGCGCGGTGCTGCCGCTCGCGCTGACCGTGGGCGTCGCGCGCGAGGTGCTCGCCGCCGCCGGCTTCGACCCGAACCTGGTCGCGCTGGCCGCCGAGCGCCCCGGCGAGGGCATCGCCAAGACCCTGGCCACCCGCCCCGAGATCAGGATCGTCGACTACACCGGCTCGACCGCCTTCGGCGACTGGCTGGAGGCCAACGCCCGCCAGGCGCAGGTCTACACCGAGAAGGCCGGCGTCAACACGGTGGTCGTGGAGTCCACCGCGAACTACAAGGGCATGCTCGCCAACCTGGCGTTCTCGCTGTCCCTGTACAGCGGCCAGATGTGCACCACCCCGCAGAACCTGCTGATCCCCCGCGACGGCATCCGCACCGACCAGGGCCCGAAGACCTTCGACGAGGTCGTCGCCGACCTCGCCCGCGCGGTCGACGGCCTGCTCGGCGACGACGCGCGCGCGAACGGCCTCCTCGGCGCGATCGTCAACCCGGACGTCAAGGCCCGCCTGGAGGCCGCGGCGGGCCTCGGCGAGGTCGCCCTCGCCTCCCGCGAGGTCAGCAACCCGGAGTTCCCGGACGCGGTCGTGCGCACACCGGTGATCGTCAAGCTGGACGGGGCCAAGCCGGACGACGAGGCCGCCTACATGAGCGAGTGCTTCGGCCCGGTCTCCTTCGCCGTCGCGGTCGACTCGGCGGCCGACGCGGTCGCCCTGCTGCGGCGCACGGTGCGCGAGAAGGGCGCGATGACGGTCGGCGCGTACACCACCGACGAGGAGGTCGAGCAGGCGATCGAGGAGGTCTGCCTGGAGGAGTCCGCCCAGCTCTCCCTGAACCTCACCGGCGGGGTCTACGTCAACCAGACGGCCGCGTTCTCCGACTTCCACGGCTCGGGCGGCAACCCGGCGGCCAACGCGGCCCTCACCGACGGCGCGTTCGTCGCGAACCGCTTCCGGGTGGTGGAGGTCCGCAGGGACGCCTGAGATCCGCAGTCCCACGGTCCCGCAGTCCCACGGTCCCGCAGTCCCGCCTAAGGGACGTGCGGTGCGCCCCCGGTGACGCTCCAGTGGTACAGCGTCATGGCCACACTGGTCGCGAGGTTGTAGCTGGAGACCTGGGGGCGCATCGGCAGGGCGAGGAGATGGTCGGCACGCGCGCGTAGCTCGGCGGAGAGGCCGCTGCGCTCGGAGCCGAAGGCCAGGAGGGCGTCGTCCGGAAGCTTGACGCCCCGGATGTCGTCCCCCTCCGGGTCGAGCGCGAAGACCGGGCCGGCCGGCAGCTCGTCGACGGTCAGCCGCTCCACGGCGGTCGCGAAGTGCAGCCCCGCCCCGCCGCGCACGACGGTCGGATGCCAGGGGTCGAGCGTCCCGGTGGTGACCACCCCGGTCGCCCCGAAACCGGCCGCCAGCCGGATCACGGCCCCCGCGTTGCCCAGGTTGCGCGGGTTGTCGAGGACCACGACGGGAGTGCTGCGGGGCGCGTGCCCCAGCCGCTCCAGGTTGGCCGCGCGGGAGGGCCGTACGGCCAGCGCGGCGACCGCGGTGGGATGCGGACGCGGCACCAGGGACGTGTACGTCGCCTCCGGGACCTCCGTCAGCAGCGCCTCCAGCGCCTCGCGTACGTCGGGGGCGAGTTCGTCGGCTAGGGCGAGCGTCGCCCGCCGGTCGACGGTGACCGCCACCGGAACCTCCGCCCCGAAACGCACGGCGTGCTTGAGGGCGTGGAAGCCGTCGAGCAGGACGGAGGCGTCGGCGATCCGGCGCCACCGGCCGAGCGGGTCCGAGCCGGGGGTCACGGGGTCGGTCATGCCGTGAACCCTACGCGGGTCTCCTCGGGTTTCTCCTGGTCCCGCGGCTCCGCCGCCTGCGTACGGGCGCCGTCGGAGGACAGCCGTCCACGCGCGCGTGCCGCCCAGCGGCCCAGCCGGTGCAGGAACGGCGTCGGAAGGAAGACGGCGTCCGTCGCAATCATCGCCAGTGAGAAGAACGGCAGGCCGAGCACCACGGCGATCACCGCGTGCTCGACCATCATCACGGCCAGCAGGACGTTCTTCAGCCGCCGGTTGAACAGGGTGAACGGGAAGGCGACCTGCACGATGACCGTCCCGTACGTCGCGAGCATGACCATCGTGCCGCTGGCGGCGAGCAGGTCGCCGAGCACGGGCCAGGGGGAGAAGTAGTCCAGTTGCAGCGGGTAGTACACGGCGGTGCCGTCCTGCCAGCGCGATCCCTGGATCTTGTACCAGCCGGCCGTCGCGTAGATCAGACAGGCCTCGGTCATGATCACGACCAGGGCGCCGTTGTGCAGGATGTTGCCGATCACGTCGAGCAGGATCCGGGGCTCCGCCGTCTTCCTGAGACGGCCGGCGGCCCACCACAGGCCCTGCGCGACCCACGCGGCCCACAGGAGCGCCGGAATGCTCCACTCGCTGTGGAACCGGCCAGCTACGGTCACCGTGACCAGCACGAACCCTGACGCGGCCCACAGAAGGGGACCGACCCGGTCGGTGACCCGCTCCCCACGCGCGCGTGCCTCGTTCTCCCGCCGAGCCCGCCGCGCGTCCAGCGACCACACCTGACCGCAGCGCACGAACACCAGGTAGATCGACATCAGGTGCAGGACGTTGTCGCCGCCGTCGCCCATGAAGACGCTGCGGTTCTGCAGCGAGAGCACGCCGACCATGAACAGCACCGACATCGCGCGGGTGCGCCAGCCGAGCAGCAGCAGCGCGCCGGAGAGCAGCGCGAGCGCGTACACGACCTCGAACCAGCCCCGCCCGTCCGACCACATCAGGGCCGTGAACGCGCCGTTGGTGTCGATCAGCTGCCGGGCCAGCTCCCAGTCCCAGGGGCTGTCGGGGCCGTAGAGCTCCTGCCGGTGGGGGAGCTCGCGCACCAGGAACAGCAGCCAGGTGGCGCTGAAGCCGATGCGGACCACGGCGCTCTGGTACGGCCCGAGCGCCGACTCGGTGACGCGGGCGATGGCGGTGGACACCGACAAGGAGAACCGGTTCACCTCGCGCCTCCCTCGGTCTCGCCGTCCGGCACCGACCACCAGGGCAGCTCGCGGTACACCGGGTTCATCGACACCTTCTCGTCGCTCCACTTCGGCGGGGTCACGTTCGTGGTCTGCGAGCGGATCTGCACCCGCTCGACGACACCGCCGTCACCGGCCGCGCCGCCACGCTCCATACGCAGCACCACGATGTGGCGCAGATACGTCTCGGAGAGGGCGCCGCGGATGCCTACGGAGCGGTTGTCGTTGCTGTGCGTGGCGGTGAAGAAGTCCCAGGCGCGGCGCAGCTCGTTCTGCTGGGTGTGGCTCGGCAGCAGGTTGCCGTCGATGGCCCGGCCGTCCTGCGCGGACAGGTCGTACCAGCCGGTGGTCCTCGACCCGCCGTCCCCGGTGCGGACCTGGGCGCGGACCTGGACGGCGATGTTCTGCTGCAACGGGTTCGGCGCGAACAGTTTCCAGTTCTGCTCGAACTCCGGGTAGATCCATTCGTCGATCGCCTTGCCGTGCGCCTTGGTGACCGTGTTCGACGGCGCGACGTGCAGGAACACCATCCCGACATGCACACAGACGGCGACCGCGACGACGGCGAGCGCCAGCGCGGCGCCGATCTGGTAGCGCGGGGACAGGGCGGCCACACCGGTGCGGGGCCATGGCCTGGCGACAGGGCTGGTGGGGTCGGCCGGGAGGCCGGGGGACGGACTGCCGGGCTCGGCCGGGGGGCCGGGGTCCGGGCTGGGGAATTCGGCTCGGGGCCCGGGAGCGACGTCCTTCACGGGTGGCGTCTCGGCCCCGGCACCGGTGGCGGCCCCGGCCTCCGTCCTCGCCTCCCCTGACGTGTTCGGCTCGTGCGGAGCGCCAGAGCCTCCGTCGTTCGCGTCCATTCCGCCCCGTTCCCCGATCCCGGTCGTCTTCGCGCTGCGTCACGCAATCGCGAACGGTACTCAGCATCACCCGTTCGGCGCAGCCCTCCCCCCGCGACGCCCGGGCCGGGCCGGGGACGGGGTGGGTTGTCCACAGGGGACGCCCGCAGGTTATCCACAGCGGTTGACACCTTACGACGGCCGTCCCACCATGGAATCGCACGGACCGAACGATCGGTCGGGAGAAGGCTCGGGCAGAGCCGCGGCCAGGGCACCCAGCCCGGGCCCAAGGTCAAGGGGGACCGCATGGCGACAGCAGCCGCGCACCAGTCGGCCCGCACACAGCCGCACACCGCGCAAAGCAGCGGAGGCGGCGGGAGCAGCGCCGACGACGCGTATCAGCGCGCCTTCGACGCCACCGTCGCCGCCGACGAGCGCATCGAACCACGCGACTGGATGCCCGACGCCTACCGGGCGACGCTCGTGCGCCAGATCGCCCAGCACGCCCACTCCGAGATCATCGGCATGCAGCCGGAGGCCAACTGGATCACCCGCGCGCCCTCCCTGCGCCGCAAGGCCATCCTGATGGCGAAGGTCCAGGACGAGGCGGGCCACGGGCTCTACCTGTACAGCGCGGCCGAAACCCTCGGCACCGGGCGCGAAGAACTGCTCGACAAGCTCCACACCGGCCGCCAGAAGTACTCCTCGATCTTCAACTACCCCACGCTGACCTGGGCGGACGTCGGCGCGATCGGCTGGCTGGTGGACGGCGCCGCGATCACCAACCAGGTCCCCCTGTGCCGCTGCTCCTACGGCCCGTACGCGCGCGCGATGGTCCGCGTCTGCAAGGAGGAGTCCTTCCATCAGCGCCAGGGGTACGAACTGCTGCTGGCCCTCAGCCGGGGCACCCCGCAGCAGCACGCGATGGCGCAGGACGCGGTGGACCGCTGGTGGTGGCCGTCGCTGATGATGTTCGGCCCGCCCGACGACGAGTCCGCGCACTCCGCGCAGTCGATGGCCTGGAAGATCAAGCGCCACTCGAACGACGAACTGCGCCGGCGCTTCGTCGACATCTGCGTCCCCCAGGCGGAGTCCCTCGGCCTCACGCTCCCCGACCCGGACCTGCGGTGGAACGAGGAACAGGGGCACTACGACTTCGGCCCCATCGACTGGACCGAGTTCAAGGAAGTCCTCAAGGGCAACGGCCCTTGCAACGAGCAGCGGATAACGCAACGCAGGCGCGCACACGAAGAGGGCGCGTGGGTACGAGAGGCGGCCGCGGCCCACGCGGCCAAGCACAGCAGTGGGACGCCGAGGGAAGTGGAGCAGGCATGACGAACACCGACTGGCCCCTGTGGGAGGTCTTCGTGCGCTCCCGGCGCGGCCTCTCCCACACCCACGCCGGCAGCCTGCACGCGCCGGACGCGGAGTTCGCCCTGCGCAACGCGCGCGACCTGTACACCCGGCGCGGCGAGGGGGTCTCGATCTGGGTCGTGCCGTCCACCGCGGTGACGGCCTCCTCGCCCGACGAGAAGGACTCGTTCTTCGAGCCGGCCGGCGACAAGCCGTACCGGCACCCGACGTTCTACGAGATCCCGGAGGGGGTGAAGCACCTGTGACCACGACCACGCACACCAACAGCGCCGCCCTCGCCCTCGGCGACGACGCCCTGGTGCTCTCCCACCGCCTGGGGGAGTGGATGGGCCACGCGCCGGTGCTGGAGGAGGAGGTCGCCCTCGCCAACATCGCGCTCGACCTGCTGGGCCAGGCCCGCATCCTGCTGTCGATGGCCGGCGACGAGGACGACTTGGCGTACCTGCGCGAGGAACGCGCCTTCCGCAACGTCCAGTTGGTCGAACAGCCCAATGGCGACTTCGCCCACACCATCATCCGCCAGCTGTACTTCTCCACCTACCAGCACCTGCTGTACGCGCGGCTGGCGGCCGGCGAGGGGCCGTTCGCGGGGCTCGCGGCGAAGGCCGTCAAGGAGGTCGCCTACCACCGCGACCACGCCGAGCAGTGGACCCTGCGGCTCGGCGACGGCACCGAGGTCAGCCACGAGCGGATGCAGCGGGCCTGCACGGCGCTGTGGCGGTTCACCGGAGAGATGTTCCGCCCGGTGGACGGCCTCGGTCTCGACGGGGCGGAGCTGGAAACGGCCTGGCTGGAGTCGGTGAAGGACGTGCTGGGGCGGGCCGGCCTGGCGGTGCCCGAGGGATCACGCGCCGGAGCCTGGAGCGCCGGCGCGGGCCGCGAGGGCGTGCACACCGAGTCCTTCGGCCGGATGCTCGCCGAGATGCAGCACCTGCACCGCAGCCACCCGGGGGCGTCATGGTGACGCTCACCCCGCTGGAGGCGGAACTCCTCGCGGTCGCCGGCTCGGTGCCCGACCCCGAGCTGCCCGTGCTCACCCTCCGGGAACTCGGCGTACTGCGCGCGGTGCACGTACGCGGCACGGACGCCGTCGAGGTCGAGCTGACCCCCACCTACACCGGCTGCCCGGCGGTGGAGGCGATGTCCATGGACATCGAGCGGGCGCTGCACGAGCACGGGGTACGGGAGGTCACCGTGCGCACCGTGCTCTCGCCCGCCTGGTCGACCGACGACATCTCCGCCGAAGGGCGCCGCAAACTGCGGGAGTTCGGCATCGCGCCGCCGCGCACCACCCGGTCCGCGCCGGGCCCGGTGACCGTGACGCTGGGCCCCACGCACACCCTCCACAGCCACAGCGAACCGGACGGCCTGCCGGAAGGCCCGGACGACCCGGTCCGCTGCCCGAACTGCGGATCCGCCGACACCGAGCTGCTCAGCCGCTTCTCCTCCACCGCCTGCAAGGCGCTGCGGCGCTGCCTCGCCTGCCGCGAACCCTTCGACCACTTCAAGGAGTTGTGATGGCCCGCTTCCACCCGCTCCAGGTGGCCGCGGTGGACCGCCTCACGGACGACTCCGTCGCCCTCACCCTCACGGTCCCCGACGGACTGCGCGAGGAGTACCGGCACGCGCCCGGCCAGCACCTCGCCCTGCGCCGCGCCGCCGACGGGGCCGAGGTCCGGCGGACGTACTCGATCTGCTCGCCGGCGCCCGATCCCGGCGGCGCGGGACCCCGCACGCTGCGGGTGGGCGTGCGCCTGGTCGAGGGCGGGGCGTTCTCGACGTACGCGCTGAAGGAGATCGACGTCGGCGACGAGCTGGACGTGATGACTCCGGCGGGCCGGTTCACCCTCGACCCCGCGCCCGGCCTGTACGCGGCGATCGTCGGCGGCAGCGGTATCACCCCGGTGCTGTCGATCGCCTCGACGCTGCTGGCCCGCGAGCCCGCCGCCCGGTTCTGCCTCATACGCAGCGACCGGACGGCCGCGTCGACGATGTTCCTGGAGGAGGTCGCCGACCTCAAGGACCGCTTCCCCGAACGGCTGCACCTGGTCACCGTGCTCTCCCGGGAGGAACAGCAGGCGGGGCTTCCCTCCGGGCGGCTGGACCGGGAGCGGCTCACCGGGCTGCTGCCGTCGCTGCTGCCGGTGGAGGAGGTCGCGGGGTGGTTCCTGTGCGGGCCGTTCGGACTCGTGCAGGGCGCGGAACAGGCCCTGCGGGAGATCGGGGTCGCGCGGTCGCGGATCCACGAGGAGATCTTCCACGTGGAGGTCACGGCACCCCTGACGCGCGCGGCGGCCCCCGCCCACAGCACGGTGACCGCCCGGCTCGACGGCCGCGGCGGAAGCTGGCCTGTGAGGGACGGGGAATCGGTCCTGGAGACGGTCCTGCGCAACCGGCCCGACGCGCCCTACGCCTGCAAGGGCGGGGTGTGCGGAACCTGCCGCGCCTTCCTGGTCTCCGGCGAGGTCCGCATGGACCGCAACTTCGCCCTGGAACCGGAGGAGACGGACTCCGGGTACGTGCTGGCGTGCCAGTCGCATCCGCTGACGGAGGCGGTGGAGGTGGACTTCGACCGGTGAGGGGGTGACCGACCGTTCCCTTCTTCTAGAACCTGTTCTATCTTGGCGCTCCGTCAGATCAGCTGACCCGTCGGGAGGACAGGCCGTGGACTTCACCTTCACCGAGGAGCAGCAGGCCGCGGCCGAGGCAGCGCGGGGAGTGTTCGCCGGGGTCGCCCCCGACGCCGTGCCGAGCCCCGCGCTGACCAGGGGCGCCGTGGCCGACGACTTCGACCGCGCGCTGTGGGCGAGGCTCGCCGCGGCGGACCTGCTGAGCCTGCTGCTGGACGAGGAGTTCGGCGGGGCGGGCCTCGACGCGGTCGCGCTCTGTCTGGTGCTGCGCGAGTCGGCGAAGGTGCTGGCGCGGACACCGCTGCTGGAGCACAGCGCGGCCGTGGCCGCTGTACAGGCCTACGGCGGCCAGGAGTTGAGGTCGTCTCTCCTCGCCCGGGCGGGCCGGGGCGAAGTCGTCCTGACCGTCGCCACGAACGGCCGCACGGGCCACGACCCGGCCGAACTCGCCGTCACCGCACGGCAGAACGGCCCGGCTGGAGCGGACAGCTTGGGCGGCTTGGGCGGCGCGGGAAGCCCGAGCGGCGGCGAGTGGGTGTTGGACGGGGTGCAGACGGCGGTGTCGTGGGCGTACGACGCCGACTTCGTCGTCGTACCGGCGCGCACAGGGGACGACCGGAGCATCCTCGCCGTCGTCCCGCGCGGACACGAAGGAGTCGTGCTCGCCGAGCAGGTCTCCACCACCGGCGAGCGGCTCGGCGAAGTGCGCCTCGAATCGGCGCGGATCGCCGCCCGGAACGTCATCGCCGCCGACGGCGCCTGGGAGTGGCTGCGCGCCCTGGTGACCACGGGGACCTGCGCGCTGGCGCTCGGTCTGGGCGAACGTGCGCTGGCGATGACCAGCGACTACGCCGGCAAGCGGGAGCAGTTCGGGCACCCGATCGCCAGCTTCCAGGCCGTCGCCGTACAGGCTGCCGACCGCTACATCGACCTGCGCGCGATGGAGGTCACGCTGTGGCAGGCCGCGTGGCGGATCGCCTCCGGCGCACCGGGCGCACTGCCGGCCTCCGGAGACGTCGCCGTGGCGAAGATCTGGGCCTCGGAAGGCGTACGGCGGATCGTGCAGACCGCGCAACACCTGCACGGGGGCTTCGGCGCCGACGTCGACTACCCGCTGCACCGGTACCACGCCTGGGCCAAGCACCTGGAACTGTCGCTCGGCCCGGCCGCGGCACACGAGGAGAGCCTGGGCGACCTACTCGCCGCCCACCCCCTCGGCTGACCCACGCCCAGCCACATGCACCCGCCCTGCGCGGCGATGCGCGACTGCCGCCTGACTACAGGACGAAGCCCGTCTGACCCTCGTCCGTGACGACCGGGCGTCCCGCGGCGGCCCAGATCTGCATGCCGCCGTCGACGTTCACGGCGTCGAGGCCCTGCTGAACGAGGTACATCGTGACCTGGGCCGAACGCCCGCCGGCGCGGCAGATCACATGGACCCGCCCGTCCTGCGGAGCCGCCTCGGTCAGCTCGCCGTAGCGGGCGACGAACTCGCTGATGGGGATGTGCAGTGCCTTCTCGGCGTGGCCCGCCTGCCACTCGTCGTCCTCGCGGACGTCCAGCAGGAAGTCGCCGTCCTTGAGGTCCCCGACCTCGACCGTGGGCACACCAGCTCCGAAACTCATGCCCCGACGCTACCCGACCGGACGGACGGCCAGACGGCCCCGCCGACCCACCACGGCAGCCCTAACCCATCAGCTCGGACCTAACCCACCAGCTCGGCGAGTTCCGTCTCGCGGGCGGCGACGTCGGCGAGAAGCTTGTCGGCGATCTCGTCCAGGAGACGGTCGGGGTCGTCCGGGGCCATCCGGAGCATCGAGCCGATCGCGCTGTCCTCCAGTTCCCGGGCGACCAGCGTGAGCATCTCCTTGCGCTGGGCGAGCCACTCGAGGCGGGCGTAGAGCTCCTCGCTGGGGCTCGGGCTGCGCTCCGCGGGCACCGGACCGGCCGCCCACTCCTCGGCCAGCTCCCGCAGGAGTACCTCGTCGCCACGGGCGTAGGCCGCGTTCACCCGGGTGATGAACTCCTCGCGCCGGGCCCGCTCGGCATCCTCCTGCGCCAGGTCGGGGTGGGCCTTGCGGGCCAGCTCGCGGTACAGCTTGCGAGCCCCCTCACTGGGCCGCACCCGCTCCGGGGGCCGGACCGACTGGTCCGTGAGCATCGCCGCAGCCTCCGGGAACAGCCCTTCGCCGTCCATCCAGCCGTGGAACAGCTCCTCGACCCCGGGCATCGGCAGCACCCGCGCCCGCGCCTCGGCGGCCTTGCGCAGGTCCTCCGGGGCACCGGTGCGGGCAGCCTTGGCCTCGGCGATCTGCGCCTCCAGCTCGTCGAGCCGGGCGTACATCGGACCGAGTTTCTGGTGGTGGAGCCGCGAGAAGTTCTCGACCTCGACGCGGAAGGTCTCCACCGCGATCTCGAACTCGATCAACGCCTGCTCGGCGGCCCGCACGGCCTGCTCCAGCCGCGCCTCGGGCCGTGGCTGCTCAGCTTCGGGGGTCGTCACCCGACCAGCCTAGGCCAACGCCACCCGAACCAACGCTGCCCACCGTCCACGGTCCGCCGGGGACCCTCCTCATACCCCCGTCTCCGCCGCGATCCGCCCCGCCCGTACCGCCGCGACCAGGTCGGTGTGGTCGGCCTCGGTACGGTCGGCGTAGGCGACGGCGAACGTCGCGATCGCCTCGTCGAGTTCCTCGTTCTTGCCGCAGTAGCCGGAGATCAGGCGCGGGTCGGCGCTGTGGGAGTGGGCGCGGGCCAGGAGGGCGCCGGTCATGCGGCCGTAGTCGTCGACCTGGTCGGCGGCGAGCGCGGACGGGTCGACGCTGCCCTTGCGGTTGCGGAACTGCCTTACCTGGAAGGGACGTCCATCGACCGTCGTCCAGCCCAGCAGGACGTCGCTGACAACCTGCATGCGCTTCTGGCCGAGCACCACCCGGCGGCCCTCGTGGTCCACCTCCGGCGCCTCGAAACCGGCCGTCAGCAGGTGCGGGACCAGGGCCGACGCGCGGGCCTCCTTCACCTGGAGGATGAGCGGCTCGCCCCGGTGGTCCAGCAACAGCACCACGTACGACCTCATGCCCACGCTGCCCGTGCCGACGATGCGGAAGGCGACGTCGTGGACGGCGTGGCGGGCCAGGAGGGGGTGGCGGTCCTCGGACAGGGTGGTCAGGTACTGCTCCAGGGACGCGGTCACCGAGGCGGCCTCCGCGTCCGGAACACGGCGCAGCACCGGCGCCGCGTCGACGAAGCGGCGGCCGCCGTTCTCCGTCGGCTCGGTCGACTTCGCCGCGAACCGGCCGCTGGTGTTGGCCCGCGCCTTCTCCGCGACCCGTTCCAGGGTGCCCAGCAGGTCGTGGGCGTCGGTGTGGGAGACCAGTTCCTCGTCGGCGATGGCGTTCCACGCGTCCAGCACCGGCAGCCTGGCCAGGAGCCGCATGGTGCGACGGTAGGAACCGGCCGCGCCGTGGGCCGCCTTGCGGCAGGTGTCCTCGTCCGCGCCGGCCTCCCGGCCCGCGAGCACCAGGGACGCGGCGAGGCGCTTGAGGTCCCACTCCCAGGGCCCGTCGACCGTCTCGTCGAAGTCGTTCAGGTCGATGACCAGTCCGCCCCGCGCGTCCCCGTACAGGCCGAAGTTGGCGGCGTGGGCGTCACCACAGATCTGGGCGCGGATCCCGGTCATGGGAGTGCGGGCCAGGTCGTACGCCATGAGCCCCGCCGAGCCACGCAGGAACGCGAACGGTGTCGCCGCCATCCGGCCGACCCTTATCGGCGTCAACTCCGGAATGCGGCCCTGGCTGGACTCCTCGACCGCCGTCACCGCGTCCGGCCGGGACGCGTCCAGGTCGAGTACGGCGTGCACCGACCGCGCGACCTTGCCGCGCAGCGCCCTGCCCTCATCCTTGGGCGACCGCGGTCCCGCCCCCTCGGCCGACCGCTCGACGGGCCACTCGGCAAATCCACGCACCCGAGGAAGCCTGCGCGCCTCGCCGATCCCCACCTCTGCACCAACACCGGTACCGGCACCATCGACTGCCTCGGTCGCCATGACCGCCTCCCCCGCACACGTACGTACGTCGGCTCGACGAGCCGATCATCAACTCGTGCAGACCGTACAGCCCGGCGGCCGAATAGCGGCAGCCCCTGTGGACAACTCCCCACATGTGGACAACTCGTTCACCGTCCCCCGCTGCGCAGCCCCTCCCACCACGGCAACTGTCCTTCACCACCTGGGCCGTACGGCCTTCAGCCGACGTTGGTTCGTCCAGCCCACCACCACCCACCACCCAGAGCCGACCAACCACCGACCCTCATGTTTCACGTGAAACATGCCCACCCCGGCGTTTCACGTGAAACACGCCCACAACCCGGCCCGACCAATCCTCCCCCTGACACCCCCAGCCACCCCCAACCGTCACGGCCCACCACAGCCCGCCACCCGGCCACCACAACCCTGAGATGTTCCTCACACACCGTGAGCAACCATGGCCAGCGATCACCCACCTCGGACCATCTGGGACCACCCAGGACCGCCTGAGACCGCAGCCACCCAAGCCCGCTCGACCAACCACCCGCACCGGAACATGCGAAAGCCCCACAGGTTCTAGACCTGTGGGGCTTTCAGCTGGTGCGCGAGGGGGGAGTTGAACCCCCACGCCCTTGCGGGCACTGGAACCTGAATCCAGCGCGTCTGCCTATTCCGCCACCCGCGCATTGGGTGTGTCCTCGGGTTTGTGGGCTTTTCGGCCCGCGCGCCTTCCGACATGCAGAACATTAGCACGCGGTCCAGGGTGCGTTCACATCCCTTTTTCGCGGGCAGGGACCAGGTGGGAGACGGTCGACAGCCCCGTGCGAGCACCGCACGAACTGCGTCCGGGACCTGTAGGAACCTCGTAGCGAACGTCGTACGTCTCGGCGGTGACTGGTTCACGTATCAACCTCGTACCTATGGCGATCGTCTCTCCAGGGGCCGGACCAGGAGCACAGTCAGGTGCGGGACACTGGTCCACGGCCGCCTTTACGATCCTGGGCAGAAGCGAGTGTGTGCGGCAGGTGCGCAAGAGGGCGTCGACACCCGTCGACGGGGCCGACAGGGGGAACCAGCCGATTCACCGGCGCGTGGATACGATCAGTAAGCAGTACCAGGTAGGCAGCACGGTCAGCACGGTCAGCAGCACGGCACTCGACGGCAGCCACTACGGAGGAGGTGCCCCATGGGAGTCCTGAAGAAGTTCGAGCAGCGTCTCGAGGGTCTGGTCAACGGCACCTTCGCCAAGGTCTTCAAGTCCGAGGTCCAGCCCGTGGAGATCGCCGGCGCGCTCCAGCGCGAGTGCGACAACAACGCGACGATCTGGAACCGGGACCGCACCGTCGTCCCCAACGACTTCATCGTAGAGCTGAGCACGCCGGACTACGAGCGGCTCAGCCCCTACTCCGGCCAGCTCGGCGACGAGCTCGCCGGCATGGTGCGCGACTACGCCAAGCAGCAGCGGTACACCTTCATGGGACCGATCAAGGTCAACCTGGAGAAGGCCGAAGACCTCGACACCGGCCTGTACCGGGTGCGCAGCCGTACGCTCGCCTCCTCCAGCAGCCAGGCGCAGGCACCGGATCAGGCGCCCGCCGCAGGCGGCCGGCAACGGCCCGGCGGCCCGGGTGGTCCCGGGTATCCCGGGGCCGGCGCCGCCGCCGCTCCGCCCATGCCGTCCGCTCCGCCGCCCGGCGCCGCGGGCGGCCGTCCCGGCGGCTACGGCTACCCGCCCGCCGCAGGCGCCCAGCGTCCCGGCGGCGCGGGCGGAGGCCTGGCCGGGGCCCCGCAGCCCGGGTCGCGCGCCCGGCACTGGATCGAGATCAACGGCACCCGCCATCAGATCTCGCGCGGGACGCTCGTACTGGGCCGCAGCACCGAGGCCGACGTGCGGATCGACGACCCCGGCGTCTCCCGCCGGCACTGTGAGATCCGGACCGGTTCGCCCTCGACGATCCAGGATCTCGGTTCCACCAACGGCATCGTGGTGGACGGACAGCACACCACCCGCGCTACGCTCCGCGACGGCTCGCGGATCGTCGTGGGCAGCACCACCATCATTTACCGGCAAGCCGAAGGGTGAAGCGGGGGCAATGTCAGAGCTGACCCTCACGGTCATGCGGCTGGGTTTTCTGGCCGTACTGTGGCTGTTCGTGATCGTGGCCGTGCAGGTCATCCGCAGCGACCTGTTCGGTACGCGGGTCACCCAGCGCGGTTCGCGCCGGGAGGCTGGGCGGGCCCAGCAGGCACAGCGCCAACAGGCGCCTCCGCAGCAGCGCCAGCAGCCCGCCGCCGCGGGCCGCACGCGCCGTAACGCACCGACGAAGCTGGTGGTGTCCGAGGGCACCCTCACCGGCACGACCGTCGCGCTCCAGGGCCAGACCATCAGTCTGGGCCGGGCGCACGACAGCACGATCGTGCTGGACGACGACTACGCCTCCAGCCGCCATGCCAGGATCTACCCGGACCGCGACGGCCAGTGGATCGTCGAGGACCTGGGTTCCACCAACGGCACGTACCTCGACCGATCGCGGCTGACGACTCCCACACCGATCCCGCTGGGCGCGCCGATCCGTATCGGCAAGACCGTCATCGAGCTGCGGAAGTAGTGCTACATCATGACTGAGCGCGAGCGGAGCGAGCACGCGGCGGCGGCCGGCACCCAGGGCCCCGGTGTGCTCCCGACCGGAGGGTGGGCAGTGTGGCTCGACACGACCGGCTGTACCCGGGGCCGACGGGCGAGGTGCGCATGAGTCTGTCACTGCGTTTCGCCGCCGGATCGCACAAGGGCATGATCCGGGAGGGCAACGAGGACTCCGGTTACGCCGGTCCCCGCCTGCTCGCCATCGCCGACGGCATGGGCGGCGCCGCCGCCGGTGAGGTCGCCTCCTCCGAGGCCATCTCCACCATCGTCGCCCTCGACGACGACGTCCCCGGCTCCGACGTCCTCACCTCGCTCGGCACCGCCGTCCAGCGCGCCAACGACCAACTGCGCGCCCTGGTCGAGGAGGACCCCCAGCTCGAGGGCATGGGGACCACCCTGACCGCGCTGCTGTGGACCGGCCAGCGCCTCGGTCTCGTACACGTCGGCGACTCGCGCGCGTACCTGCTGCGCGACGGCGTGCTCACGCAGATCACGCAGGACCACACCTGGGTGCAGCGCCTCGTCGACGAGGGCCGCATCACCGAGGAAGAGGCCACCACCCACCCGCAGCGCTCTCTGCTGATGCGCGCGCTGGGCAGCGGCGAGCACGTCGAGCCCGACCTCTCCATCCGGGAGGTCCGCGCCGGCGACCGGTACCTGATCTGCTCGGACGGCCTGTCCGGAGTCGTCTCGCACCAGACGCTCGAGGACACCCTCGCCAGCTACCAGGGCCCGCAGGAGACCGTGCAGGAGCTGATCCAGCTCGCGCTGCGCGGCGGCGGCCCCGACAACATCACCGTCATCGTCGCCGACGTCCTCGACCTGGACACCGGGGACACCCTCGCCGGGCAGTTGTCCGACGTCCCGGTCGTGGTCGGCGCGGTCGCCGAGAACCAGCTCCAACCGCACGACAACGGCATCATGCAGACCCCCGCGGGCCGCGCCTCCGGCCTCGGCCGCAGGCAGCACGGGCACGGCGGGGGCGGCGAGTTCGGCCCGCCCGGCTCCGGCGGCGACATCACCGGCTTCATCCCCACCGACGGCTTCGGCGACTACACCGACGACGACTTCGTCAAACCGCGGGCCGGGCGCAAGTGGCTGAAGAGATCCTTCTACGGCGTGCTCGCGCTCGCCGTGATCGGCGGCGGCCTGTACGGCGGCTGGCGCTGGACGCAGACGCAGTACTACGTCGGCACCAAGGACGAGCACGTCGCCCTGTACCGGGGCATCAGCCAGGACCTGGCCTGGGTGTCGCTGTCGAAGGTCGAGAAGGACCACCCCGAGATCGAACTCAAGTACCTCCCGGAGTACCAGCAGAAGCTGGTCGAGTCGACGATCGCCGAGGGCAGCCTGCCCACCGCCCAGAAGAAGATCGACGAGCTGGCCGTCCAGGTCTCCGCCTGCAAGAAGCAGGCTGCCGCCGCTCCGGCGGGCAAGACCCCCTCGAAGCCCGGCGGCACCACGGGAACCACCCCCCCGTCGGCCACGTCCAAGGCAACGCCGAGCCCCTCGGCAACCGCGTCCCCGTCCGTATCCGCGACCGCCACTCCCACCACCGGCCCCAGCCTTTCGGAGGAAGAGCAGAAGGTCGTCTCGCGGTGCGGTGAGCAGTAGGCAAGCCGTGAGAGGCCCCGTCACGATGAGCAGTACGACCAACTCGCCGACGCACCACACGTCCACGATCGGCTCGATCGGAACGCCGAGCCGGCGCAACACCGAGCTCGCGCTGCTGGTGTTCGCCGTCGTCATCCCGGTCTTCGCCTATGCCAACGTGGGCCTGGCCATCAACGAGCAGGTGCCGTCCGGCCTCCTGAGCTACGGGCTCGGCCTCGGTCTGCTGGCCGGCGTCGCCCATCTCGTCGTCCGCAAGTTCGCGCCGTACGCCGACCCGCTGCTGCTGCCGCTGGCCACACTGCTGAACGGACTCGGGCTGGTCGCCATCTGGCGCCTCGACCAGTCGAAGTACCTGCAGCAGGCCCAGCAGGCCGGCACGGCCGCGCCACGGCAACTGCTCTACACGGCGATGGGCATCGCGCTGTTCATCGTGGTGCTGATCTTCCTCAAGGACCACCGCGTCCTGCAGCGCTACACCTACATCTCCATGGTCGGCGCGATCTTCCTGCTGCTGCTGCCGCTCGTGCCGGGCCTCGGCCAGAACATCTACGGCGCCAAGATCTGGATCTCGGTGGCCGGTTTCTCCATCCAGCCCGGTGAGTTCGCCAAGATCGTGCTCGCGATCTTCTTCGCCGGCTATCTGATGGTGAAGCGCGACGCCCTCGCCCTGGCCAGCCGCCGCTTCCTCGGCCTCTACCTGCCGCGCGGCCGCGACCTCGGCCCGATCATCGTCGTCTGGATCATCTCGATCCTGATCCTGGTCTTCGAGACGGACCTCGGAACCTCGCTGCTGTTCTTCGGCATGTTCGTCATCATGCTGTACGTCGCCACCGAGCGGACCAGCTGGATCGTCTTCGGCATGCTGATGTCCTCGGTCGGCGCGGTCGGCGTGGCCCAGTTCGAGAGCCACGTCCAGCAGCGCGTCCAGGCCTGGCTCGACCCGATGAAGGAGTACACGCTCTCCCAGCAGGGCGTCGGCGGTCACTCCGAGCAGGCCATGCAGGCCCTGTGGGCGTTCGGCTCCGGCGGCACCCTCGGCACCGGCTGGGGCCAGGGCCACTCCGAGCTGATCAAGTTCGCCGCCAACTCCGACTTCATCCTCGCCACCTTCGGCGAGGAGCTGGGCCTGGCCGGCATCATGGCGCTCCTGCTGCTGTACGGCCTGATCGCGGAGCGCGGCGTGCGCACCGCCCTCGCCGCCCGCGACCCGTTCGGCAAGCTGCTCGCCATCGGCCTCTCCGGCGCCTTCGCCCTCCAGGTGTTCGTCGTCGCCGGCGGTGTGATGGGCCTCATCCCGCTGACCGGTATGACGATGCCCTTCCTGGCGTACGGCGGTTCGTCCGTCATCGCCAACTGGGCGCTGATCGGCATCCTGATCAGAATCAGCGACACGGCGCGCCGCCCGGCACCCGCCCCCGCCTCCAACCCCGACGCCGAGATGACCCAGGTGGTCCGCCCGTCATGAACAAGCCCCTGCGCCGGATCGCGATCTTCTGCGGCCTCCTCGTGCTGACACTGCTGCTGCGCGACAACTACCTGCAGTACGTCAAGGCCGACAGCCTCGCCAGCGACACCAAGAACCGCCGCGTCAACATCACGCGCTACTCCACCCCGCGCGGCGACATCATCGTCGACGGCAAGGCCATCACCGGCTCGGTGGAGACCACCGGCGACTACAAGTACAAGCGCACCTGGTCCAACGGCGCGATGTGGGCGCCGGTCACCGGCTACTCCTCGCAGGCGTTCGGCGCCAACCAGCTGGAGAAGCTGGAGGACGGCATCCTCAGCGGCAACGACGACCGGCTCTTCTTCCGCAACACCCTGGACATGATCACGGGCAAGGAGAAGGAGGGCGGCAGCGTCGTCACCACCCTCAACGCCGCCGCACAGAAGGCCGCCTACAACGGCCTCGGCGACAAGAAGGGCGCCGTCGCCGCGATCGAGCCGTCCACCGGCAAGATCCTCGCGCTGGTCTCCACACCGTCGTACGACCCGTCGAAGTTCGCCGGCTCCTCCAACGCGGACCAGGAGGCGTGGCAGGCGGTCCAGAAGGGCAAGGACGCCGACGACCCGATGCTCAACCGGGCGCTGCGCGAGACCTACCCGCCGGGCTCCACGTTCAAGGTGGTCACGGCCGCCGCGGCGCTGGAGAACGGCGAGGTCGACGGCGTCGACTCCAAGACCGACACCCCGGACCCGTTCCCGCTGCCGCAGTCCACGAACAAGCTCACCAACGAGCACGGCGCCTGCGAGAACGCCACGCTGCGCTACGCGCTCACGGTGTCCTGCAACACCGTCTTCGCGAAGATGGCCGACAACGTCGGCAACGACAAGATGATCGAGCAGGCGAACAAGTTCGGCTTCAACGAGGCGGAACTGGACACCCCGGTGCGCGCCGCGAAGAGCATCTACCCCAAGGACAACCGGCCGCAGAACTCGCTGGACGGCATCGGCCAGGGCTCCAACGCGGCCACCCCGCTGCAGATGGCCATGGTCGCCTCGGCGGTCGCCAACGACGGCAAGCTGATGAAGCCGTACATGGTCGACCAGATCCTGGCCCCGAGCGTGGACCCCCTGGAAACGACAGAGCCCCAGGAGCTGTCCCAGGCCGTCTCGGCCAAGACCGCACAGGCGCTGCAGGAGATGATGGAGTCCGTCGTCAACGACCAGCAGGGCACCGGCGGCAAGGCCAAGATCAGCGGTGTCAAGGTCGGCGGCAAGACCGGTACCGCCCAGCACGGCCTGAACAACAGCGAGAAGCCGTACGCCTGGTTCATCTCGTACGCGAAGCTGTCCGACGGCAGCGCGCCGGTGGCCGTCGCGGTCGTCGTCGAGGACGGCTCGGCCAACCGCGGCGACATCACCGGCGGCGGTCTGGCCGGTCCGATCGCGAGGGACGTGATGAAGGCAGTCATCGACAGCAAGAAGTGACCCCCATCACGTCGCCTGCACATAGGTGCACGTTGCGATACCGGTCCTGTATCGGGTGAGGGATGTGACCCGGCCACGTAGGACAAGCCAGGTACCGTATGCGCGGAGAGCATCCTGCAAAAGGGCTGGTAGGTAGCTGTCAGCCGCTTCCCGGCCTACAAAGTCGGGGCTTGCCTGCCCGCACAGTCAAGCCCATGGTTGACCAGCCTGAGTCATCAGCGAATGGAGGTGTTTGGTGACTACGTTTCATACAGGTGAGCAGACCCACCCTGCCGTGCTTCCTCAGCGGCAGGCTCTGGAACCTGCGGCAGCAGACAACCCCGGGAGCAGGGGCGAAACGGGCCGCGGGCGCATCAGCCGTCAGCGTGATGCAGCCGGTATGGAACATGGGCGAGGGGAGACCGTGCGCACGTCACCTCCCGGCGTACGGCGACACCCCGACACCGCCGCATCCACGGTGGTCGAGGGAGTGAACGCTGCTCGTGAGAGCAGCATTCCGAACACCGACATGAGCCCGGTCGGGACGGGAGCCCAGATGGTCGCGGTCCTCGACCGGAAGGGGCATCCACTGATGCCCTGCCATCCTGCCCGCGCCCGCAAGCTCCTCTCTCGGGGCCGTGCCGTTGTCGTGAAAGCCACTCCGTTCGCGATCCGCTTGAAAGATCGCGTGACCGAGGACTCCGACGTGGCCGGGGTCGCAGTACGGATCGACCCGGGTTCGAAAGGCACAGGTATCGCCGTCACTGTCGATGTTGATCACATCGACACGGTCACTGGAGAGGTCACGGCCAGCCGTCATGGCCTCTGCGCCATCGAACTCCGGCATCGCGGCACTCTTATTCGCGTCAGCATGCAAAAGCGGGCGAACTACCGTCGTAGGCGACGCGGCATGAATCTCCGCTACCGTTCGCCCAGGTTCGACAGCCGATCCCGCCCGGCAGGATGGCTCGCGCCGTCTCTCCGGCATCGAGTCGACACCACGGTGGGCACCGTCACTCGGCTCACGAAACTGTTCCCCGTCAACGAACTCCACGTCGAACGGGTTGCATTCGACACCCACGCACTGAGCCTCGGCCGTGAAGCACTGGACGGTGTGGAGTACCAGCAAGGCTCGCTTGCCGGGTATGAGGTCCGTGAGTTCCTGCTGGAGAAGTGGGAACGTGCTTGCGCCTATTGTGGGGGCGAGAACCTTCCGTTCCAGGTCGAGCACATCCATCCCCGCGCCAAGGGCGGCTCCGACCGCATCAGTAACCTGACCCTCGCCTGCGGTCCCTGCAACCAGGCCAAGGCCGCCAGGTCGGTGGAGGAGTTCCTGGCAGACAGGCCCGCGCTGCTTGTGCGCCTCCTCGTGGGAGCAAAGGCCCCGTTCAAGGATGCGGCAGCCATGAACGCCACCCGTTGGCAGCTCTGGCATCGTCTCAAGAGCCTGGGACTACCAGTGTCCGCTTGGTCCGGAGGGCGTACCAAGTACAACCGTGCCGTGCAGGGGCTAGCGAAAACCCACACCCTTGATGCACTCGCGGTCGGCGAGATCGACGACGTCACCCGGATCGTCAGGCATCCGGAGACGGTACTTGTCGCCTCCGCGTGCGGCCGTGGCTCCTACGCACGCACGCGCACTGACAAGCACGGCTTTCCCCGACTGCGTCTGCCCCGTCAGAAGCGGCATCATGGCTTCGCCACCGGCGATCTGGTACACGCCCACATCCCGCGCGGCAAATACCAAGGCACGTACACCGGTCGCGTGGCGGTCCGCGCTTCCGGCACTCATCGCATCTCCGTTCCCGGCGGGTACGCGGATACCAGCCATCGCAACCTGCGCCTGCTTCAGCGAGGCGACGGATACGCCTACACCACCAGGAAGGAGGACGCGCGGTAGCAGAGCGTTCCATCGGTCTGCGATGCCTGCATCGAAGACGACGGAAGCGTTCTGTCCCTCCGGCCCGAAGGCTGTAGCACCCGCGCAAGAACTCTGATGGAAGAGCCACGTCGCCTCGGCGGCCGGTACGAGCTGGGCCACGTGCTCGGCCGTGGTGGCATGGCTGAGGTCTACCTCGCGCATGACACCCGCCTCGGCCGCACCGTGGCGGTGAAGACGCTGCGCGTGGACCTCGCGCGCGACCCTTCCTTCCAGGCCCGGTTCCGCCGGGAGGCCCAGTCTGCCGCCTCGCTCAACCACCCCGCGATCGTCGCGGTCTATGACACGGGCGAGGACTACATCGACGGGGTCTCGATCCCGTACATCGTCATGGAGTACGTCGACGGCTCCACGCTCCGCGAGCTGCTCCACTCCGGCCGCAAGCTGCTGCCGGAGCGGACGCTGGAGATGACCATCGGCATTCTCCAGGCCCTGGAGTACTCGCACAGAGCCGGCATCGTCCACCGCGACATCAAGCCGGCGAACGTCATGCTGACGCGCAACGGCCAGGTCAAGGTCATGGACTTCGGCATCGCCCGCGCGATGGGCGACTCCGGCATGACGATGACGCAGACGTCCGCGGTCATCGGCACCGCCCAGTACCTCTCCCCGGAGCAGGCCAAGGGCGAGCAGGTCGACGCGCGCTCCGACCTCTACTCGGCGGGCTGCCTGCTCTACGAGCTGCTGACGGTACGGCCGCCGTTCGTCGGCGACTCCCCGGTGGCCGTGGCCTACCAGCACGTCCGGGAGGAGCCGCAGCCGCCGAGCGTCTTCGACCCCGAGCTGACCCCCGAGATGGACGCCATCGTCCTGAAGGCTCTGGTCAAGGACCCGGACTACCGCTACCAGTCGGCCGACGAGATGCGCCTGGACATCGAGGCCTGCCTCGACGGCCAGCCGGTCGCGGCGACGGCGTCCATGGGCTCGGTCGGCTACGGCGGTTACGGCGACGACCAGGCGACCACGGCGATGCGCTCCGCGGACGCGGGCGCCACGTCGATGCTGCCGCCCATGAACCCGGACGACGGCGGCTTCGGCTACGACGACCGTCCCCGGCGCCGCCAGAACCAGAAGAAGTCCAACGCCTCGACGATCCTGCTGGTCGTCGCCGCCGCGCTGGTGCTGGTCGGCGCGGTGCTGATCGGCAAGTGGGTGTTCAGCGGTGACGCGGCGGCGGACAAGCCCTTCGCGGCCCCGATCTTCGTCGGCCAGACCCTGGATCGCGCCAAGACGATGGCCGACAACTCGGAACTGACCGTGGAGTCCACCGAGAGCGCCTGCGCGAACCAGCCGAAGGGCAGCATCTGCTCGCAGGACCCGGCGGCCGGCAAGATGGTCAACAAGGGCGACACCGTCAAGCTCGTCGTGTCGACGGGGGCACCGAAGGTGGCCGTTCCGAGTGTCCTGGGCAAGACCCTGGACGAGGCCAAGACGCTGCTGGAGGGCGACCAGTACCAGTTCACCGTGAAGACGAAGGAAGAGGTCTCCACGGAGGAAGCCGGCACCGTCCTGAACCAGGACCCGGAGCTCGGCAAGGAAGTGGAGAAGGGCACCACCATCACCCTCACCATCGCCAAGGCCGAGGAGAAGGCGACCGTCCCGGACGTCTCCAACAAGAGCTGTGACGACGCCAAGAACCAGATGCAGCAGAACAACCTGCAGGGCAACTGCGTCGAGGTCGACACCCAGGACCCGAACCTGGTCGGCAAGGTCGTCCAGACCGTCCCGGCCATCGGCTCCCAGGCCGACAAGGGCTCCACGGTCCAGATCCAGATCGGCAGGAGCACCCAGACCCAGGTGCCGTCCAACCTTCAGGGCCTGTCCCTGAAGGACGCCAAGAAGGCGCTGCAGGACGCGGGCCTGAACGTCGGCAACATCTCCGGATCCTCGGACGACGACGCCCAGGTCATCAGCTCGGACCCGGCCCCCGGCAGCACCGTCAACAAGGGGCAGACGGTCAACCTGATCGCCTTCAAGAACGGCAACAACAACGGCAACGGCGACGACGGCAACGGCTTCTTCGGCGGTAACAACGGCTAGCCGTTCGCGGTGAACGACGGTGAACGACGTGGGCCCCACCGGATGAATCCGGTGGGGCCCACGCTTTCGGGTCTGGACACTCGGCTTCCGGTCGGCTCAGCCCAGTTCCTTCGGCGGTGTCCGGTCCGCGTCGACCTTCTGCACCCGCTCCAGCTCACCCCACACCACGTACCGGTAGCGGCTCGTGTACACCGGCGTGCAGGTCGTCAGGGTGATGTAGCGGCCGGCCTTCTTCTTGCCGGACTCCTTCGGGACCTGGCCGAGGACCTCGACGTTGTACTTCGACGTCTCGGGAAGGACCGCGTACACCTTGTAGACGTACCAGTCGTCCTTCGTCTCGAAGACGATCGGGTCGCCCTTCTCCAGCTTGTCGATGTTGTGGAACTTCGCACCGTGTCCGTCGCGGTGCGAGGGGCCGACGCCAGGGGCACAGTGATCGACGTGTCCCTGGACGCGTCCCGCACGGTCCACCCTTTTACTTCGACCAACCGCAGCCCACGCCCACAAAATGATCGTGTCTTCATATCTGCCGACTCGTTGATCCATTGGGGTGAGCTGTGATGTCACAGCGCCGCCCTGGCCACACGGCCCGACCACGAACAGAGGGGCAGACGTGATCAACGAATTGGTACTGCTTGAATCCAAGAGCCTGCGCGACAGCGTGCTCGAACAGACCGACGTACTCGACCGGGTGAAGGCACTGTCGCTGCTGCCTGACGGGATGCATGTGACCACGGCGATGGTGGCAGCGTACTTCGAGGTGGGTCTGGAAGCCATCAAGTCACTCGTCAAGGACCACCGAAGCGAACTGGAAGCCAACGGCTACCACTCGCTGACCGGCGAGCAACTGAGGTCCTTCAAGAACCTCAGTGGCATCCAGTCACGTACACGCTCACTGGCTCTCTTCTCCCGCCGAGCCGTCCTCAACGTGGCCATGCTGCTCCGGGACAGCGATGTCGCACGTCAGGTGCGTGTGTATCTCTTGGACGTAGAGCACGCATCCCGCCCAAAGCCTGTGGAAAACTCCGTCCACAGCACCACACTCTCCCTCGACGACCGCATCGACCAGCGCATCACCCACGTCCTCGGAAAGACCGTCGTACCCATGTTCAACGTCCTGATCGAAACATCGGGCGCGCACCAGCGGGAGCTGATCGCTCTCCGGTCAGGCGTCCAGCGGATCGAGAAGCGGCTCCGGCAGCACCACGCCAGGCTGCAGCGGCTGGAAGCCCCACGCGAGGATCGGCCTCTCGCCGGAGTCATGGCTTCCATGGACGCCATGAACGGGCGCGAGTTCGAGGAACACATCGCCACACTGCTGCGCCGCGACGGCTGCACGAACGTCGTCGTGCAAGGCGGTGGAAGGGACCGGGGCGTCGACATCACCGCCCTCACGGCCCACGGGCGACGCCTCGTCGTCCAATGCAAGAGGTTCGCGCCCCACACCTCCATCACCAGCCCGGAGCTCCAGAAGTTCGTCGGGGCCGCCAAGGTCCTGCACGACTCCGAGGTGGCCCTGTTCGTGGCGACCTGTCCCTTTACCCGTGATGCCCTCAACATCGCCGCCGAGACCGGCATCACCGCCGTGCACCGTGGGCTGTTGGAGGAGTGGAGCGCTGGGGCGGCCCTGGCGGTTCTCGGGTAACCAGGACAGCAGGCAGAAGGCCCGAAGCCGCAAAGGCAAGTTGCGGCTTCGGGCCTTCGTCATGCTAGGTGACAGGCCCCCTCTAAGGTGCCTGTCAATTCAGCCCAGTTCCTTCGGCGGTGTCCGGTCCGCGTCGACCTTCTGCACCCGCTCCAGCTCACCCCACACCACGTACCGGTAGCGGCTCGTGTACACCGGCGTGCAGGTCGTCAGGGTGATGTAGCGGCCGGCCTTCTTCTTGCCGGACTCCTTCGGGACCTGGCCGAGGACCTCGACGTTGTACTTCGACGTCTCGGGAAGGACCGCGTACACCTTGTAGACGTACCAGTCGTCCTTCGTCTCGAAGACGATCGGGTCGCCCTTCTCCAGCTTGTCGATGTTGTGGAACTTCGCGCCGTGTCCGTCGCGGTGGGCGGCGAGCGTGAAGTTGCCCTTCTTGCCGCTCGTCGGGAGCGCGGCCTTCACGGGGTCGACGTAGTAGCCGGCGACGCCCTCGTTGAGGATCTTCGACGAGGTGCCCTTCTCGACCAGCACCTCACCGTTCTTCATCGCCGGCACATGGAGGAAGCCGATGCCGTCCTTGGTGTCGAGCGCCCCGGGGCCGGTGTCCTCCTGGGCCCAGTTGTCGCGCACCTTGTCGCCCTGCCGGTTCGCGTGCCGGTCGGCGACCACGTTGGTCCACCACAGGGAGTAGACGACGAACAGGCCGAGCACCAGGCCGGCCGTGATGAGAAGCTCCCCGAAGACACTGACGGCCAGCGCGATCCGCCCGCCTCCGCGCCGCCGCGGCGCGGGCTCGGACGCGTCCACGCGCGCGTGCTCTTCGTGCTCGGTGTCGCCGGTGGTCGCTGCCACGTTCAATCCGCCCCTACTCGACTGCACGCCTACTCGACCGCCCGTCTACTCGACGAGCGCGTCCGGCTTGCCCTTGCTGCGCGGCCGTTCCTCGACCATCTTGCCCCAGACGATCAAGCGGTACTTGCTGGTGAACTCCGGGGTGCAGGTGGTGAGCGTGATGTACCGGCCCGGCCCGGTGAACCCGGAGTCCGGCGGGACCGGATCGAGGACGCTCGTGTTGCTCGGCGCGGTCACCGGCAGCGAGGACGTCATCTTGTAGACGAAGTACTCGCTCTGCGTCTCGACGACCATCTCGTCGCCCGGCTCGAGCCGGTTGATGTACCGGAACGGCTCGCCGTGCGTGTTGCGGTGGCCCGCGAGCCCGAAGTTGCCGGTCTTCGCGTCGGGCATCGCCGTCGTCAGCGGGGCCTCGCCGTAGTGCCCGACCATGCCCTTGTCGAGCACCTTCTTGTTGCTGACGCCCTCGGCGATCGGCACCACCACGTCCAGCTTGGGGATGTGGAGCATCGCGAAGCCCTGCCCGGCCGAGAAGGTCCCGGGGTTGCGCTTGCCGTTCGCCCAGTCGTCCTGGAGGCTGCTCGCCTCCTGGTCCGCCGCCGCGTGGGCCCGCACGTTCGTCCACCACAACTGGTAGGTGACGAACAGCAGCATCAGCACACCGGTGGTGATGAACACCTCGCCGACCGCCCGGCTGGCGAGCACGGCCGCGCTCGGCTTACGGGCCCGCTCCCGGCGGCGGGCCTCGACGCGCGACAGCGGCCGCTCGTCCTGCGCCGGCGCGTCGGCCCCGTTGTACGACTCCGACACCTCGCCCGGACCACCATGGCGCCCATGACGACCCTTGGCGGCCTTCCTGCGGGCCGCACGGCCACCGGCCGGGGATCCAGGGGCGGGAGAGGCTCCCGGGACGCCAGAGGCCGATATGGGCCCACCGCCGAACGCGGACGACGGCACCGGTGGCGGCGGTATCCGCAGCGCCACCGTCTCCTCGTCGACGGGCGGCTGGTACCGCTCACCCGCGTAGGGGCCGGCTCCGTACTGATCACCGCCGAACGACTCGTACGGCGCGGTGCCGTACGAGTCCTCGCGCTCGGGGCGCAGCGCGGTCACGCCGTGGCCCTGCCCACCACCGGGGCGAGCCCCGCCGACCTCGCCACCGCGCCCTGGTCGCCGCACTCCACCAGCCAGTTGGCCAGCATCCGGTGCCCGTGCTCGGTCAGCACCGACTCGGGGTGGAACTGGACGCCCTCGACGGGCAGTTCACGGTGGCGCAGGCCCATGATGATCCCGTCGTGCGTACGGGCGGTGACCTCGAGTTCGGCCGGGACCGTCGCGGGCTCGGCGGCCAGCGAGTGGTAGCGGGTCGCGGTGAAGGGGGTCGGCAGGCCCGCGAAGACGCCCTTGGCCTCGTGCTCCACCAGCGAGGTCTTGCCGTGCAGCAGCTCGGGCGCCCGGTCCACGACCCCGCCGTACGCCACCTGCATCGACTGCATGCCCAGGCAGACGCCGAAGACCGGGACGCCGGTGGCCGCGCAGTGCCGGACCATCTCGATGCAGACGCCGGCCTCCTCGGGCGTCCCCGGGCCGGGGGAGAGCAGGACGCCGTCGAAGCCGTCCTGGGCGTGGGCCGTCGAGACCTCGTCGTTGCGCAGGACCTCGCACTCGGCGCCCAGCTGGTACAGGTACTGGACCAGGTTGAAGACGAAGCTGTCGTAGTTGTCGACGACGAGAATGCGCGCGCTCACTGGTTGTCCACCGTCACATCGTTGAAGGGAAGCAGCGGTTCGGCCCATGGGAAGACGTACTGGAACAGCGCGTACACGACGGCGACGACCAGCACGAGCGAGATCAGCGCCCTCACCCACGCGTTTCCCGGCAGATGCCGCCAGATCCAGCCGTACATGCCGTCCCTTCCGTCGCACCACGGCACCTGACTCACGCCGTACGCCACCAGACTAACGGCGTAGGGCCTTCGGTTCGCCTGCCTCCACGGGCTGTGTGGAGTCCAGGTGCGCCCAGACGATCAGCCGGTGACTGTGCCCCCATTCCGGATCGCACGTGGTCAACGTCAGGTACCGGCCCGGACGCGTGTACCCCGACTTACGTGGCACAGCGTCGATCACCTCGACGTCCGAGGGAACGGTTTTGTAGGGCCCTTTGTCGACCCGATACGTGAACCAGGTCGTCCCGTCCGTCAGCACCACCGCGTCCCCCCGCCTGAGCTCGGGAAAGTCCTTGAAAGGGTCGCCGTACGTACGGCGGTGACCCGCGACGGAGAAGTTCCCGGTCTGCCCGAGCCGCGCCGTCCCGGTGTAGTGCCCCAGCCCCTTCTTCAGGGTCCCGGTCGCCGTGCCTTCGAGCACCGGCTTGTTCCACGTGAAACCAAGACGCGGGATGTACATCACCGCGAAGGGCCTGCCGCTCTTGTACGGCGTCGGCGCCGACGGTGCGGCGGCAGTGGGGCTCGCGCTCGGGGCGGGCGGTGCGGTCTGCTGCGCCCACTGGTCGTGCAGGTCGTCGATCTGGTCGTCCATGACACGGTCGGCCTGGACGCCGGTCCAGAACAGGGCGTAGACGACGAAGAGCACGATGACGGCGCCGACGGTGATGCACAGCTCGCTGAACGTCCTGACGATCACCCGCACCGGCGGCTCCGACGATAAGGACGGACTGGCTACTCCACAGGCTTCGCGTAGTGCAGATCCACTGTGCCCGAGTAGCCCGGCAGAGTCACCGTCCCGTCCTCGGTGACTTTCCAGCCGAGGCCGTACACGTTCACGTACACCATGTAGTTCTGGATCGCCGGGGCCTCCGCGAGCGCCTGCTGCAGCTTCTCCGGGTCCCCGACCGCCTGGATCTTGTACGGCGGTGAGTAGACGCGGCCCTGGAGGATGAGGGTGTTGCCGACGCAGCGGACGGCGCTGGTGGAGATCAGCCGCTGGTCCATGACCTTGATGCCCTGGGCGCCGCCCTGCCAGAGCGCGTTCACCACGGCCTGGAGGTCCTGCTGGTGGATGACGAGGTAGTCGGGCTGCGGTTCCGGGTAGCCGGGGAGCTTGGCGGTGGCGTTCGGCGGGGCGTCGTTGAGGGTGACCGTGAGGGCCTCGCCCTTGAGTTTCTGGGTGCCCGCGTTCTTCTCCAGGCCCGCGAGCTTGTCGTCCTGGGCCTTCGTGCTGCCGTCGTCGGCCTCGGCCAGCGACTCCACGTCGTCGCGCAGGGTCCCGTTCGCCTCGTCCAGCTCGCCGTTCTTCTGGCTGCGTTCCTCGATGAGGTCGGACAGCCTCAGCAGGGAGGCGTCCGTGCGGATATTGGTGCCCTTGGCGGTGTTGAAGCTGGTGACGAAGAGGAGGCCGGCGAGGGCGAAGACACCCACGGTGAGCACCCGAACGGGCCGGAAGCGGCCCCTGCGGCCGGGGTCGGGAGTGCCGGAAGAAGAGAGCGTGACGGAGTCGGAGCCGGAATCCGTTGTATCTGTCCCGGAGGAGTCGGCAGAATTGGTCAACGTACCCTTATCTCCTTCGGCGCCGTAGAAGCACTACGCTAACGGACGCCCGGGGAAGCCCCTCAGTCCCCCATACACAGCCCCCGAGCCCGACCCAGCACCTGCGCGGCCACGCAGCGCATCGACAGGAGAGACCCTCGTGCCGAAGTCACGTATCCGCAAGAAGGCCGACTACACGCCGCCTCCGGCGAAGCAGGCGACCGCCATCAAGCTGACCAACCGTGCCTGGGTCGCGCCGGTGATGCTGGCGATGTTCCTCATCGGACTCGCCTGGATCGTCGTCTTCTACGTCACCGACGGTTCAATGCCCATCGACAAGCTCGACAACTGGAACATCGTCGTCGGCTTCGGGTTCATCGCGGCCGGGTTCGGCGTCTCCACGCAGTGGAAGTAGGGCTCCGCCCTACCTCTGCCCAGGGCTATCCCCTGAGTTATCCACAGCAGTTTTCCACATGGGGAAAAGAAAGACGATCTGTGGATAACTCATCGGAGGTTGACGCCGGTGTGACGTAACTACCGGCCGTCACCCTCACCCGAAAGACTGTTCGCCCCCTGCCTGACCTGCGCAAACACGGGTCGGTGACAGGGGGCACAGTTGTTCCCGCACGTTGTGCACAAGATTCGACACAGACTGTGGACAACAGCGCGCTCAGGTGAGCTGGGTGGTCCTCAGGAGCGTCACGACCACGACGGCGACCAGCATCAGCGCGCACGTCCCGTACTGCACGAGAGCACGGCGCTCGCGCGGGGCGTAGACCATGGCGACGCCGATGGCGACACCGGCGACCAGACCGCCGACGTGGGCCTGCCAGGCGATGCCGCTCCACCCGAACGTGATGACCAGGTTGATCACCAGCAGGGCGATGACCGGCCGCATGTCGTAGCGCTGCTTGCGCACCAGCACGGCGAGCGCGCCGAAGAGACCGAAGATGGCCCCGGAGGCGCCGAGCGAGGCCTGGTTGGGCGCGGCGATCAGGTACGTCAACGCGCTGCCGGCGAGACCGGAGACCAGATACAGCGCGAGGAAGCGGGCCCGGCCGAGGGCCGCTTCGAGAGGGCCGCCGATCCACCACAGGCTGAGCATGTTGGACAGGATGTGGATGTAGCTGCCGTGCAGGAACATCGAGGTCAGCAGCCGGTACCACTGTCCTTCGGCGACACCCTGGAGCTCACCGAACCCGAGGGCCGGCATGATCGCACGGCCGATCATGTCGAACCGGTCTGTGAAACCGTCGCCGACTGCCTGCTGGACCAGGAACATCGCCAGGTTGAGGCCGATGAGGATCTTGGTCAGCAGGTGCGGATCGGCGGCGATCGCGCCCCCCGCGATCGTGCGGGGCTGCGAGGCACCGGGCGCGTGCCCCGTACCGGAACCCTCGCGGACGCAGGTGGGGCACTGGAAGCCGACGGAGGCGCTGACCATGCACTCGGGGCAGATCGGACGCTCGCAGCGGGTGCAGCGAATGCCGGTCTCCCGGCCGGGGTGCCGGTAGCAGACGGGCAGGCCGCTGTGCGCGTCGTCCTGCCGGCTGCCAGGCGCCTGGTCCATGGGCTCCCCTAAAGAGTCGTACCCGGAGTCGTGGTCGGAGTCGTGGGGTCGGAAAGGAACCGCCCTGCTCATCCTTACGGACGAGCAGGGCGTTTGGTTCCCCATGACGCTGTTCCCCGTGGCGCTGGTTCCCCATGGTGCGCCGGGGGCGTCCGTCTCAGACCTGACGGGTCTCGACGACGACCGACTCGATGACGACGTCTTTCACCGGACGGTCGGTGCGCGGGTTGGTCTGGGTGGTCGCGATGGCGTCCACGACCTTCTGGCTCGCCGCGTCGGTGACCTCGCCGAAGATGGTGTGCTTGCGGGTCAGCCAGGCCGTCGGGGAGACGGTGAGGAAGAACTGCGAGCCGTTGGTGGCCGGCCCGGCGTTGGCCATGGCCAGCAGGTAGGGACGGTCGAACCGCAGGTCCGGGTGGAACTCGTCCTCGAACTGGTAGCCGGGACCGCCGGTGCCGTTGCCCAGCGGGTCACCGCCCTGGATCATGAACCCGCTGATCACCCGGTGGAAGACCGTGCCGTCGTACAGCTTGTCCGCGGACTTCGCGCCCGTCGCCGGGTTGACCCACTCCCGCCCGCCGGTGGCGAGGTCGACGAAGTTCTTGACCGTCTTCGGGGCGTGGTCCGGGAACAGCCGGATCTCGATGTCGCCCTGGTTGGTCTTCAGGGTGGCGTACAGGTGCTCGGCCACGATCTGCCTTCCGTCGTCCTGTGAAACCCCACGATCCTCGCACGCCCCACAGGGTGCGACGCCGGACGGCCCGCTCCGGGACCGGAACCGACGGTTCTGGTCCCCGAGCGGTACGGACCTGTACGGAACGGAACGGTCCGGACCGGTACGGAAATGCACCCGAGTCGGCCGCGACGGGGGCGGTCGGGGCCGATCCGTGGCATCGTCGGCTTTGTCAGCCTGTCGACCATATGCCCGTCCACACATGCCGTGACGGCCCTCGGCAGGCATGATCCGTAAAAGGGTGGAAAGTCGAAATACCGTACGCCACCGAGGAGGAGGATCCCGTGACCCGCATCGACAGCGTGCGCTCCGCGACCGGCTCGGCGAAGGGCAGCGTGCTGCACGCCGCGGAAGTGGTGGCGCCCTACGCCGACACGGCCAAGGAGCGGGCCGCGCTGTACGCGCATGAGGCCCGCGTACGGCTCGCGCCCAAGGTGTCCCAGGCCGCCGAACAGGCCCGCGTCCAGTACGACGCCCATGTCGTCCCCTATCTGGAACAGGCGAAGACACACGTCCCGCCGAAGGTCGACCTGGCCGCGCAGGAAGCGGCCGCCCGTACCCGTCTGGCCGCACGGCAGGCGGCAGAGTACTCCCGGCCGAGGATCGAACAGGCGGTGGCCGCGGCCGGCCCCGTGAAGGACGAGGCCGCCGCCCGTGGCATCGCCGCGCTGGCCGCCCTGCGCGGCCAGGTGACGCCGAAGGAGATCCAGAAGCTGACGCGCAAGCACCGGCGGCACGCCAAGGCGGGCAAGCTCGCCAAGGCCCTCGCCGTGCTCGGAGTCATCGCCGGCGGTACCTACGCGGCCTGGAAGTGGTGGGACAAGCAGGCGAACCCGGACTGGCTGGTCGAGCCGCCGGCGGCCACCGAGGTCCCCGCCGCAGGCGGCCTGACCTCGGTGGACGGCAGCGCCGACCCCTCGGTCCTCGACCCCGAGGTCCAGGCCAAGGAAGCCGAGAAGGACGCCGAGAACGAGGCCGCGAACCGCGACGACCGCAGCTGAACGACGGCAGCTGAAGCGCGACCGAACGGCCCGACGACAAGACACACCACACACGAAAAGACCCCTCCCCTCTGCGTTTCCGCAGGTGGGAGGGGTCTTGTGCGTGGAGCCTAGGGGAGTCGAACCCCTGACATCTGCCATGCAAAGACAGCGCTCTACCAACTGAGCTAAGGCCCCGCAAGAGACGTCCGGCCGGAGAAACCTCGCACCGGCGGGCGTCGCAGACCAGAGTACCGGGTCACCGGGGGTATCTCGCAAAAAGATTGGGGTCCCCGCGGATGACCACTCTCCGTAAGATGCTCGGACGTGGTTCGCTACCGCGAACCGCGGTTTCTGGGGAAGCGATGGGGAGACGCAATGGACGCCGCACAGCAGGAAGCGACCGCGAGAGCGCGGGAACTGCAGCGGAACTGGTACGGGGAGCCGCTGGGGGCGCTCTTCCGTAAGCTCATCGACGATCTTGGTCTCAACCAGGCTCGTCTCGCGGGGGTGTTGGGACTGTCGGCGCCGATGCTGTCGCAGCTGATGAGCGGTCAGCGGGCGAAGATCGGCAACCCGGCTGTGGTGCAGCGGGTGCAGTTGCTCCAGGAGTTGGCGGCGCAGGTCGCGGACGGCAGCGTCAGCGCCGCCGAGGCGACCGAGCGCATGGACGAGATCAAACGGTCGCAGGGGGGCTCGGTGCTCAGCAACACCACGCAGACGACGAGCAGTTCGGGGGCGCCCACGGTCAAGCGGGTCGTCCGCGAGATCCAGTCCCTGCTGCGCTCGGTGGCCGCCGCCGGCGACATCATCGACGCCGCGGACACCCTCGCCCCGACCCACCCGGAACTGGCAGAGTTCCTCCGGGTGTACGGCGCCGGCCGTACCTCCGACGCGGTCACGCACTACCAGTCCCACCAGGGCTGAGCCGTCGGCCCGGTCGCCGAAGGGGGTTCGGCAACCGGGCAGTCGGCAGGTTCAGGGGGGACCCAGGGGGGCAGGGAGACCAGCAGGACCAGGGGCCCAGGGGGGAGGAGCGACGCACTGCCATGGGTGAGGTCTTCGCCGGACGGTACGAACTGGCCGACCCGATCGGCCGCGGAGGGGTCGGCGCGGTGTGGCGCGCCTGGGACCATCGCCGCCGCCGCTACGTGGCCGCCAAGGTGCTCCAGCAGAGCGACGCGCACGCGCTGCTGCGCTTCGTACGTGAGCAGGCGCTGCGGATCGACCACCCTCATGTGCTCGCGCCCGCCAGTTGGGCCGCGGACGACGACAAGGTCCTGTTCACCATGGACCTGGTCGGCGGCGGTTCGCTGGTCCATCTCGTCGGCGACTACGGCCCGCTGCCCCCGGCCTTCGTCTGCACCCTGCTCGACCAGTTGCTCTCCGGGCTCGCCGCGGTCCACGCGGAAGGCGTCGTGCACCGCGACATCAAACCCGCCAACATCCTGCTGGAGCCCACCGGAACGGCCCGGCCGCGCCTGAGACTCTCCGACTTCGGCATCGCGATGCGGCTGGGCGAGCCGCGCCTGACCGAGACCAACCTCGTGGTGGGGACGCCCGGTTACCTCGCGCCCGAGCAGATGATGGGCGCCGACCCGGACTTCCCGGCCGACCTGTTCGCCGTCGGCCTGGTCGCCCTGTTCCTGCTGGAGGGCGCCAAGCCGGACGCCAAGGCGCTCGTCCAGTACTTCACGGAACACGGGACGCCGGGCGCTCCGAAGAGCGTTCCGGAACCGCTGTGGCAGGTCGTCGCGACCCTGCTGCAGCCGGACCCGCAGGCGCGCTTCCGTACGGCCACGGGGGCGCGCAAGGCGCTCGCGGCAGCCGCCGAACTCCTGCCCGAGCCCGGCCCGGACGACGAGTCGATCGAGATCTTCGACCAACTCGGCCCGCTGCCCAAGGGGTTCGGCCCCGACGGCCCGCCCATACCAAGCCGGCGTACCGGCTCCCTGCCCGCCCGTCCGGAAACACTCCCCGATCCGGCCCCTCCGGGCACGGGCGGTCTGCCTTCCCGGGCAACCGGGATTCCCGCACGGCCCGTCATCCCGCCCAACGCCAACGCGAACTCCAGCTCCGGCTCCGGCTCCGGCTCTGACGCCGGCTCCTCCATGTCGGACACCGGAACCTTCCACCTGCCGCCTCCCCGACCGACGGCCACGTCTTTCCCCTCCCCCACACCCCCGCAGCCCCCGTACGAGTCCACCGCCTCGTACACCGCCCAGGACCCGCAGGCACACGCACGGCAGGCGGTTGCAGCACAGTCAGTCGCACAGCCAGGCGCACGGCAGGGCGGTCGGCGTGGGCATCGTGCCGCTCGCCGGGTGCGTCCCGGGCCACCGGCAAAGGTCGCGGTGCCGCTGCTGTTCCTCGCGCTGGTCTGCTACGCCGTGGGGTTCTGGGCGTTGGCGCGTATCTGAGCGGTCGCCCTGCGCCGGGCGGTCAGCGTCCACACGCCGAGCACCGCCACCAGCACACTCCCGGTGCCGATGCCGCCCACGGCGACCGCCGTCATCGTGGAGTCACCGCCCGACACACCGCCCCTCGACGCGCCGGCATCCACCGACACCCCCTGGTCCCGTGCGCCGACGTCGAAGAACCCGCGCGGCGCCGACTGCTGCGCGTACCCCGGACCGGCCTGCGTGCTGCCGCCGAGCCGGACGCGCAGGGTGAGCCCGTAGGGTCCCTCGCCGAAACGTTCGGCCACCTGTGCGGCGAGGTGCACCACGAGGTAGTACGAGCCGGCGAACCGCAGCGAGTTCATCGGATCGGTGAGCGCGTACCGGTTGACGTACCGGACCGGCGGGACGGGTGGCAGCGAGGCCGACTTCTGGGTGCCGCCGTAGCCGACGCTCGCGTCCTTGACCTCTGCTCGCACGGGGTTGTAGAGCGCCATGTCCAGGGCGTCGACCACATACCCGGGAGACCCACCGGAGGACCCGGCAGACCCGGAGTCCGTCTCCGCGCTGCCCAGATCGACGGTGGCGGACACCTGCCGGCCCCAGTCGACGGGCACCTTGTAGAAGAGGGTCTGCCCAGGAACGATCTCGTCGCTCCACACACCCTGCTCCACGCCGGTCGCCTTGGCGAAGCCGGCCCCGCCCCGGACCGCCACCGGCTCGTCGACGGGCGGCGCCGGCGTCGCGGAGTCCCACGTCTCGGGCACGCCCGTGGCGGCCGCCTTCTTCAGCGGCGGCTCGGAAACAGGCGCGAGCTCCAGCTCCCAGTCCTCCCCGCCGGTACCGACGCCACTGCTGCTGGTCCGCTCGACGACGACGTAATACGTCCCAGCGTCCTGACACAGCCCCTTGCCCGGCGCGAACTCGCGCGCACCCCACGCCGTGATCGGCTGCGAGCTCGTGGACGCGCCCACGCTCGCCGAGTCATTGGAGCACCGGGCGCCGTCGGCGTCCTGCACGGAGACGCTGATCCCGTCACCGACGGCGAGAGTGGCCCCCGCGCGCGGGATGGCCGTCACGGAGACGTACACGTTCGACACACCATCGAGCGCAAGCCGAAAGTAAGCCTTAGCACCCTTCTCCTGCCCCTGCCCCGAACCCTGGAGGGAGCTCCGGTATGTCGCGCCGGGTTCCAGACGTACGGCGTCGGAGGTGCTCGTCGCCGCCGGGGCGCTACGGACGTCGTCGGCGAAGGCGTACGACGGGACGTCCGGCGCGGCGACGGCGACCGGTCCGGGCAGCGCCGCCGACGACGCGCAGAGCACCGCTCCCACGGCAGTGATCCGCAGGACGGCCTGCCACACAGCCACCCCACACCCCACACACCTCGTACGCCCCGCCCGCCGGGCCATCGACCCCGCCCCCTCGCCTTCGACCGAACGTGGGCCATCCTGCCCCGCACGCGCGCGTGTCACCCGCGTATCCGCTACGAGCGTCCGGAAAAGGGCGCCTCTAAACGCAGCCCGGGGATCACGCAACACAAAACCCCGACCGCTAGCGGCGGCCGGGGTTTGCTCAGTCTTCGGTACGACTCAAGAACCCGTGGGCACGGAGTCAGTAGCCTCCGTCCACAGATCCTGCTCGGCGCGATCCGCCTGGATCTGGCGGTACACGAGGAGCCCGCCGATGGCGGCCAGTGCGACCAGGAGAAGCTTCTTCACCGCGCGACCTCGTCTTTCCTTGACGTAGGGGACCTCTGGCGCCCGACTATACACACCGACCGAGACCGATCGGTGACCTGCGTCCACCCTCAACTCCCGTCCTCGGCAGCGCAGTAGAGGCAGATCACACCGCTCCGATCGGAGGGTGATCACACCTCGACAGAGGGCTACTTTCGCCCGTACTCACCCCATTTCCTCCATTCTCCTCCACTCTCATGCCCTCTTGCACCCATACGAGTGGTGTTCATCAGAACAACGCCACGCCGCGAGCGTTGGTCCACCACTTCGCGACCTCCATACACATCATGAGGAAAGTACGCAAATCGCCCAACCTGAAAGTGAGGGGCCATGACCGACAACCGGATCATGAAGCTGTGGACCGCCATCGTCACCGCCTTCCTCGCGCTGTGCACGGCGCTCGGACTCATCACGACGACCGCCGCGACGGCGGTGGCCCGCACCGAGCCGACGCACAGCAGCGAGACCGGCACCACCGCGCAGACGACGGCATGGCCGCCGACCTCATCCGCCTGGCTCTGGGCCCAAGCCCGCTCCCTGCCCCCCACGATGAAGCAGCGCATCCGCGCCGAGGCGCACGGCAAGTCCCCCAGTTGCCGCCACCGCGGCCTCCCGGACACGGAATCGGCCGAGCACACCACGACCACCTGCGCCCCTGCCGAACAGCCCGAACCGGCCGTCCCCCTCCAGCGCTGAGCGCTCCCCACCCCCGACGTGACGGCGAACTTGCGTACAGCCCGCACGAACCAGGCCCGGCAGCTCCCCAGGAGCCCACCGGGCCTTCGCCGTGCCACGACCCTGCGAAGGTCGGGAGCGGCCCGTTGGTGTCACCCACAGATGTCGACGACGTAGAAGAAGACGTAGAGGACGTAGAAGAAGATGTCGTGGACGCCAAAGACCCCCAACCATGATCGGTTGGGGGTCTCAGTGCTGGTGGGGCTAACAGGATTTGAACCTGTGGCCTCATCCTTATCAGGGATGCGCTCTAACCAACTGAGCTATAGCCCCGCCGCGCTTTACGGGAGTGTGTCCCGCGCGCTGACTCCTGAAGATTAGCGCACGACGTGGGCAGTCCCAAAATCGATAGTCGCGGTGCCCTCAGGGGAGGTTTGAAGCCGCTACGACGACAAAGGTCACTCGTCTTCGGCGAGCGTCAGCTCGACGCCGCCGACGAAGCCGGCGGAGAGGTTGTAGATGAACGCGCCGAGCGTCGCGAGGGCCGTCGCGAGGACGACGTCGATGACCGCGATGATCGACGTGAACATCAGGACGTGGGGGAGCGACAGGAACGCCTGGAGGTCGAAGCCGTTCGACTCGTTCGAGCCGGTCGCCTCCGAGATCGTGCCGCCGACCGTCGAGAACACGCCCATCGCGTCCATGACCATCCACAGCACGGCGGCCGCGACGATCGTGCAGATGCCCAGCGCGATGGAGAGCAGGAAGCTGACCTTCATCACCGACCACGGGTCGGCCTTCGCCACGCGCAGCCGCGCCTTGCGCACGCGGGGCGTGGTGCGGGCGCCGGTCCGCGGACGCCGTACGGCATCGGCTCCAGCAGATGCGGATGCAGAGGCGGCGGCCGGCGCCGCAGGTGCCTGCGGCGGGTAGGCCTGCGGCGGGTGGTAGGGACCGGCGGGCTGCTGCGGCTGCCGTTCCCCGGGCAGCGGCGAGCCTTCGGCAGGCTGCTTGGCCTGCGCGCCTCGGGTGTCCGTCACGGTTCCCCCCTGGGATCCCTTCGGTCCTTGCGTCTCGGGCGAGGACGAAGGCGAAGCTGATGGCGACGGCGGGTCCGCCACGGGCGCCTTGATGGCCTTCAGCTGGGTCGTGTGGGTGTCCGCCGGACGCCCGTCACCGCCCCCGGCGCCGCGCGCGTCGGTCGTACGCGCGTCCCCCGCCGGAGCGGCGGAGCCACGGCCGCCGCCGTTCTTTTCCGTACCGGCAGACGTACCGGCGCCCGTGGCTCCGCTCACGATGACTCTCTCCTCGTGCTACTCGGAGGAGGGCGACTCACCCTCGTCCGTGCCGGTGGTCGCGGCGCCCTCGGCGGTCTCGTCCACGGCGTCCTCGCCGTCGACCTCTTCCGCCTCGCGCCCCGCCTCGGCGTTACGTGCGATGCCGACGACGGCATCGCGCTTGCCCAGGTTGATCAGTTGGACGCCCATGGTGTCACGGCCGGTTTCCCTGATCTCGTTGACTCGCGTACGAATCACACCGCCCGACAGCGTGATGGCGAGGATCTCGTCGGTCTCCTCGACCACCAGCGCGCCGACAAGCGAACCGCGGTCCTCGACGATCTTGGCGGCCTTGATACCGAGGCCACCGCGACCCTGGACGCGGTACTCGTCGACGGCGGTCCGCTTCGCGTACCCGCCGTCTGTGGCAGTGAACACGAACGTACCGGGTCGAACAACATTCATCGAGAGCAGCTGGTCCGTCTCACGGAAGCTCATGCCCTTGACGCCCGAGGTGGCACGGCCCATGGGCCGCAGCGTTTCGTCCGTGGCGGTGAACCTGATCGACTGGGCCTTCTTGCTGATCAGAAGCAGATCGTCGTCCGCCGAGACGAGTTCGGCTCCGATCAGTTCGTCGTCGGAACCGTCCTCTGTTTCACGGAGATTGATCGCGATGACGCCGCCGGAACGCGGTGAATCGTAATCCTTCAGCGGCGTCTTCTTGACCAAGCCGCCCTTGGTGGCCAGGACCAGGTACGGCGCCGCCTCGTAGTCGCGGATCGCGAGGATCTCGGCGATCGACTCGTCCGGCTGGAAGGCCAGCAGGTTCGCGACGTGCTGTCCACGCGCGTCACGACCGGCGTCGGGCAGCTCGTAGGCCTTCGCGCGGTAGACGCGGCCCTTGTTGGTGAAGAACAGCAGCCAGTGGTGCGTGGTGGAGACGAAGAAGTGGTCGACGATGTCGTCCTCCTTCAGCTTCGCGCCGCGCACGCCCTTGCCGCCCCGCTTCTGGGAGCGGTAGTCGTCCGTCTTCGTGCGCTTGACGTAGCCGCCGCGCGAGATGGTGACGACGATGTCCTCTTCGGCGATCAGGTCCTCGATGGACATGTCACCGTCGTAGGGCACCAGCATCGTCTTGCGGTCGTCGCCGTACTTCTCGACGATCGCGGCCAGTTCCTCGCTCACGATGCCGCGCTGGCGGACCGGGGACGCGAGGATCGCGTTGTACTCGGTGATCTTCGCCTGGAGTTCGTCGTGCTCCTGGATGATCTTCTGGCGCTCCAGGGCGGCGAGCCGGCGCAACTGCATCTCGAGGATGGCGTTGGCCTGGATCTCGTCGATCTCCAGGAGGCTCATCAGGCCCCCGCGCGCGATCTCCACGGTGTCGCTGCGCCGGATCAGCGCGATGACCTCGTCGATGGCGTCCAGGGCCTTCAGGAGGCCGCGCAGGATGTGCGCCCGCTCCTCCGCCTTGCGCAGCCGGAACTTCGTACGGCGGACGATGACCTCGATCTGGTGCGTCACCCAGTGACGGATGAACGCGTCGAGGGACAGCGTGCGCGGGACGCCGTCGACCAACGCCAGCATGTTGGCGCCGAAGTTCGACTGCAGGTCCGTGTGCTTGTACAGGTTGTTCAGGACGACCTTGGCGACCGCGTCCCGCTTCAGGACGATGACCAGGCGCTGGCCGGTGCGCGACGACGTCTCGTCACGGACGTCCGCGATGCCGCCGACCTTGCCGTCCTTCACCAGGTCGGCGATCTTCTGCGCGAGGTTGTCGGGGTTGACCTGGTAGGGCAGCTCCGTGACCACCAGGCACTGGCGGTTCTGGATCTCCTCGACCGCGACGACCGCCCGCATGGTGATCGAGCCACGGCCCGTGCGGTACGCCTCTTCGATGCCCTTGCGGCCCACCACGAGCGCGCCGGTCGGGAAGTCGGGGCCCTTGATGCGCTCGATGAGGGCGTCGAGCAGCTCCTCGTGCGAGGCCTCCGGGTTCTCCAGGTACCACTGGGCGCCGGACGCGACCTCGCGCAGGTTGTGCGAGGGGATGTTCGTCGCCATGCCGACCGCGATGCCGGCCGAGCCGTTGATCAGCAGGTTCGGAAAACGGGCCGGCAGGACGGTCGGCTCCTGGGAGCGGCCGTCGTAGTTGTCCGTGAAGTCGACGGTCTCCTCGTCGATGTCGCGGACCATCTCCATCGACAGCGGCATCATCTTGCACTCGGTGTACCGCATGGCGGCCGCCGGGTCGTTGCCGGGAGAGCCGAAGTTGCCGTTGGAGTCCACCAGCGGCATCCGCATCGACCAGTGCTGCGCGAGGCGGACCAGCGCGTCGTAGATCGAGGAGTCGCCGTGCGGGTGGTAGTTGCCCATGACGTCGCCGACGACGCGGGCGCACTTGTAGAAGCCCTTCTCGGGCCGGTAGCCGCCGTCGTACATGGCGTACAGGACGCGGCGGTGGACGGGCTTGAGGCCGTCCCGGACGTCCGGGAGGGCGCGGGACACGATGACGGACATCGCGTAGTCGAGGTACGAGCGCTGCATCTCCGTCTCGAGCCCGACGGGCTCGATGCGCATCACGATGTCGCCGCCCTCTTCAGGGGTGACGGGAGTGTTCTCGTCGGTCATAGCTGGTGGGAATCCTTCCTGGTGCGGTCAGCTGAGACCGACTCAGATGTCGAGGAAGCGGACGTCCTTGGCGTTGCGCTGGATGAAGGCGCGGCGCGCCTCGACGTCCTCGCCCATGAGGACCGAGAACAGGTCGTCGGCCTGCGCGGCGTCGTCGAGCGTGACCTGGCCGAGGACGCGGTGCTCCTGGTCCATGGTCGTGATGCGCAGCTCCTCGGCGTTCATCTCGCCGAGACCCTTGAAGCGCTGGATCGAGTCCTCGCGGATGCGCTTGCCGCGCTGGCGGCCCATCTCGATCAGGGCGTCGCGCTCACGGTCGGAGTACGCGTACTCGATGTCCTCACGGCCCCACTTGATCTTGTAGAGCGGCGGGCGGGACAGGAACACGTGCCCGGCCTCGACCAGTGGCCGCATGAAGCGGAACAGGAAGGTCAGCAGCAGGGTGTTGATGTGCTGGCCGTCGACGTCGGCGTCCGCCATCAGGATGATCTTGTGATAGCGGAGCTTGGAGATGTCGAAGTCCTCGTGCACACCGGTGCCGAAGGCGGAGATCAGCGCCTGGATCTCCTGGTTCTGCAGGATCTTGTCGATCCTCGACTTCTCCACGTTGAGGATCTTGCCGCGGATCGGAAGGATCGCCTGGTACTGCGGGTTGCGGCCGGACTTGGCCGAGCCGCCGGCGGAGTCGCCCTCGACGATGAAGATCTCGCACTTGACGGGGTCGTTCGACTGGCAGTCGGAGAGCTTGCCCGGCAGCGACGCCGACTCCAGCAGACCCTTGCGCCGGGTCAGGTCGCGGGCCTTGCGGGCCGCCACGCGCGCGGTGGCCGCCTGGATGCTCTTGCGGACGATGTCCGCCGCCTCGACCGGGTTGCGGTCCAGCCAGTCGTTCAGGTGCTCGTAGACGGCCTTCTGGACGAAGGTCTTCGCCTCCGTGTTGCCCAGCTTGGTCTTCGTCTGGCCCTCGAACTGCGGCTCGCTGAGCTTGACCGAGATGATCGCCGTCAGACCCTCGCGGATGTCGTCACCCGTGAGGTTGTCGTCCTTCTCGCGCAGCAGCTTCTTGTCGCGCGCGTACTTGTTGACCAGGTTCGTCAGCGCCGCGCGGAAGCCCTCTTCGTGCGTACCGCCCTCATGCGTGTGGATGATGTTGGCGAAGGAGTACACACCCTCGCTGTAACCGCTGTTCCACTGCATGGCGACCTCGAGGGACAGGCTCTTGTCCTTGTCCTCCGCCTCCAGGTCGATGACCGTGGGGTGCACCGCTTCTCCCTTGCGGGAGTTGAGGTACTTCACGAAGTCGACGATGCCGCCCTCGTAGTGGTACGTGACGGTCTTGACCTCGTTCTTCTCGTCCGCACCCGCCTCGTCCGCCCCGGCCGTGGCCTTCGCCGACTCGCGCTCGTCAGTGAGTTTGATCGTCAAACCCTTGTTGAGGAACGCCATCTCCTGGAAGCGCCGCGAGAGCGTCTCGAAGGAGTACTCGGTGGTCTCGAAGATGTCGGCGTCGGCCCAGAAGGTGACCGAGGTGCCCGTCTCGTCCGTGGCCTCGTGCTTGACGAGCGGCGCCGTGGGCACGCCCATCTTGTAGTCCTGCGTCCAGCGGTGGCCGTCCGTCTTCACCTCGACGGCGACCTTGCCCGACAGGGCGTTCACGACCGAGACGCCGACGCCGTGCAGACCACCGGAGACCGCGTAGCCGCCGCCGCCGAACTTGCCGCCCGCGTGCAGCACCGTGAGCACGACCTCAAGGGCCGGCTTGCCCTCGGAGGCGACGATGCCGACCGGGATACCGCGGCCGTTGTCGATGACGCGCACACCGCCGTCGGCCAGGATCGTCACGTCGATGGTGTCCGCGTGGCCGGCCAGCGCCTCGTCGACCGAGTTGTCGACGACCTCGTACACCAGGTGGTGCAGACCGCGCTCACCGGTCGAGCCGATGTACATACCGGGTCGCTTGCGGACCGCGTCCAGACCCTCGAGGACGGTGATGGCGCTGGCGTCGTACGAAGCGGTCACCTCGTGGCTCGAGATGCTCGCCGCGCTGCTCGCGCCGGCGTCGGTGGACGGGATGTTCTCGTTGGGGTTGCCGGAATCGGCCACGAAGCGCCCTTTCTGGCACAGCACTAGCCAGGCTCGTCGGCGGGTTGCCGGAGCGGCTGCGGCATGTTGCGTTGGTAAGCCTTGATCAGCGTTGCTCAGCTTTTCCCGGGCGGTCCCCACGTTCGGGGCGGGATTAGCTTCCAGTCTACCGGTAGCACTGACAGTGATGGGGGTTTGCCGGTACCTGAGTCCGCATGTGCCGCCCTCAACCGGTCTCTTCCGGGTCCCGATATGCGGAAGGGGGCTCCAAGAGGCTCACGGAGGCACTCAGCGCTTCCGGGTGTCAACCCTTGGCTACTTGGGAGTCACCACGCCATACGCACCCGTAGGCGGGCGGACACGACGAAGGCCGGGCGGTCGCCACAGGACCGTCCCGGCCTTCGCGCACGTGACACACGTCACCCGTAGGTGTCGCCGGGACCGGTGCTCCCAGGGGCTCTGAGGGGGCCGTAGCGGCGGGGCGGGCCGCCGGGGTTGAGCACCTTGATCATCCGCACGGTGCCGTGCCCCAGGTCCTCGTTGAGCCGGGCCACCAGGGTGGGCGTGAGATGACGCAACTGGGTCGCCCAAGCCGTGGAGTCGCACTGCACGACCAGCACCCGCTCGTCCTCGTCGTACCGCTCCGGCACGCAGTGCTTGGCCAGGTCCTCGCCGACCATCTGCGGCCACCGGCCCATCACACCGCCCACCGCGGCCGGGGCCTCCCAGCCGCGCTCGGTGAGCAGCCGGTTGATCGCGGCGCCCAGCGCCATCGGGTCGCGGCCGTCCGCGCGCGCGCCGGAGCGCAGGCCGCCCCCGCGCCGCGCCTGCTTCTTCTGCTGCGCCGCGTCCCCACGCGCGCGTGCCTGCTCCCGCGCCGCCTTGAGCGCCACGCGCGCGAGGTCGACGCCGGACAGCTCGGGCGCCTTGTGAGGAACCTTCGGGACGGACTCGTCGGCGGTCATGCCCGCTCCACCGTCCCCTCGGCCACGACGTACCGCGTCCCGGCGAGCACCTGCGGTACGTCGTCGTCGACGGCGGCCGTGACCAGCACCTGCTCGCCGGGCGCGACCAGCTCGGCCAGCCGCTCCCGCCGCCGCGCGTCCAGTTCGGCGAAGACGTCGTCCAGGACCAGCACCGGCTCGTTGCCCTCGGCGCGCAGCAGGTCGTAGGAGGCCAGCCGCAGGGCGAGCGCGTAGGACCAGGACTCGCCGTGGGAGGCGTACCCCTTGGCGGGCAACGAGCCGAGTTTGAAAATCACATCGTCCCGATGAGGCCCTACGAGGGTGACGCCCCGCTCGATCTCCTGCTTGCGGACGTCCGCGAGCGCGGCCATCAGCTGCCCGTAGAGGTCCTCACGCGTGTGTGCCTCGCCCGGCGCGGACGGCTTGTACTCCAGGGCGACCGGACCCCCGGCCGGGGCCAGTTGCTCGTACGCCTTGTCGGCCAGCGGCTGGATCGCGGCCACCAGGTCGAGCCGCTGGGCGAGCAGCTCGGCACCCACGCGCGCGAGGTGCTGGTCCCACACGTCGAGCGTCGAGAGGTCCATGGAGCGGCCGCCGTGCCGGCGCGCGAGCGCGGCCGTCTTCAGGAGCGTGTTGCGCTGCTTCAGCACCCGCTCGTAGTCGGAGCGCACGCCCGCCATGCGCGGGGAGCGCGCGGTGATCAGCTCGTCCAGGAAGCGGCGCCGCTCACCGGGGTCGCCCTTGATCAGCGCGAGATCCTCGGGCGCGAACAGCACGGTCCGTACGATGCCCAGCACGTCACGGGGTCTGACCTGCGAGGACCTGTTGATGCGGGCGCGGTTGGCGCGGCCGGGGTTCAGCTCCAGTTCGAGCAGTTGCTGCCGCTCGCCCTGTCTGACCTGCGCCCGGATGATCGCGCGGTCGGCGCCCATGCGGACCAGGGGGGCGTCCGAGGCGACCCGGTGGCTGCCGAGGGTCGCGAGGTAGCCGACGGCCTCCACGAGGTTCGTCTTGCCCTGCCCGTTGGGGCCCACGAAGGCGGTGACGCCCGGGTCGAGCGGAACCTCGACCCGGACGTACGAGCGGAAGTCGGCCAGCGACAGATGCGTGACGTGCATGGTCGTTCGCCGACCTCCCCCAGGGTTGTGGATCGCGGGGCGACCCTGTGGACTACTTCGTCTCGACCGCGTGGCCGCCGAACTGGTTGCGCAGCGCCGCGATCATCTTCATCTGCGGCGAGTCGTCCTGCCGGGAGGCGAACCGCGCGAACAGCGAGGCCGTGATCGCGGGCAGCGGCACGGCGTTGTCGATCGCCGCCTCCACCGTCCAGCGGCCCTCGCCGGAGTCCTGTGCGAAGCCGCGCAGCTTGTCGAGGTGCTCGTCCTCGTCCAGCGCGTTGACGGCCAGGTCGAGCAGCCAGGAACGGATGACCGTGCCCTCCTGCCAGGAGCGGAAGACCTCGCGCACGTCCGTGACGGAGTCGACCTTCTCCAGGAGCTCCCAGCCCTCGGCGTAGGCCTGCATCATGGCGTACTCGATACCGTTGTGGACCATCTTCGCGAAGTGCCCGGCGCCGACCCTGCCGGCGTGCACCGCGCCGAAGTCGCCCTCGGGCTTGAGCGCGTCGAAGACCGGCCGCACCTTGGCGACGTTCTCCGCGTCGCCGCCGTACATCAACGCGTAGCCGTTCTGCAGGCCCCAGACGCCTCCGGAGACGCCGCAGTCGACGAAGCCGATGCCCTTGGCGGCCAGCTCCTCGGCGTGCTTCTCGTCGTCCGTCCAGCGGGAGTTGCCGCCGTCCACGACGACGTCGCCCGGCTCCAGCAGTTCGGCGAGTTCGTCGACGGTCGACTGCGTGGCGGCGCCGGCCGGGACCATCACCCAGACCACGCGCGGGCTCTGGAGCTTGCCCACAAGCTCTTCGAGGCTGTGGACGTCGGCGAGGTCCGGGTTGCGGTCGTATCCGACGACGGTGTGGCCGGCGCGGCGGATCCGCTCGCGCATGTTGCCGCCCATCTTGCCGAGGCCGACGAGACCGAGCTCCATCAGTTGTTCCTTAGGTCGCTGTGTGGCGTGTGGGGCACCTTCGTACCCATGTCCGAGCCTAGACCCGGACCGTCACGCACACCTGTGGGCCCAGGCGCTCAAACGTACGGCCCATCCACGCGTTCACCTGCGGCTTCGTCCACAGGGTCCACAGGCCGGGCGGACTCTCTCCACGGCCTGTGGACGACTTCAGGCAACTCGGCAGACAGCTCGGGCGGCAGGTCAGCCGCTGAGGCGCACCGGCATGATCAGGTACTTGTAGGCCTCGTCCGCCTCCGCGTCCAGCGCCGGCTTGCCGCTGAGCAGCGCGGGCTTCGTGGACGTCGTGAAGGACAGCTGGGCGACCGGGGAGTCGATGGCGCTCAGGCCGTCCAGCAGGAAGGTCGGGTTGAAGGCGATCGAGATGTCGTCGCCGTCGAGCTGGGCGTCGACCCGCTCCACAGCCTGTGCGTCGTCACTGGAGCCGGCCTCCAGGATGAGCACGCCCTGCTCGAAGCTCAGCCGCACCGGGGTGTTGCGCTCGGCGACCAGGGCCACACGCTTGACGGCCTCCACGAAGGGGGCGGTCTCGATCACGGCGACGGAGTTGAACTCGGTCGGGAACAGCGTGCGGTACTTCGGGAGGTCGCCCTCCAGAAGGCGGGTGGTCGTACGCCGGCCCGCGCCCTCGAAGCCGATCAGGCCCTCTCCGGAGCCCGAGCCGCCGGACAGCGCCAGGATGACGCTGTCGCCGCTCGTGAGGGCCTTGGCGGTGTCCAGGAGCGTCTTGGCGGGCACCAGGGCGACCGCGGAGGCCTCCGGGTTCTCCGGCTTCCACAGGAACTCGCGGACCGCGAAGCGGTAGCGGTCGGTGGAGGCCAGCGTGACCGTGTCGCCCTCGATCTCGATGCGCACACCGGTGAGCACGGGCAGCGTGTCGTCGCGCCCGGCGGCGATGGCGACCTGGGCGGCGGCGGAGGCGAAGACCTCGCCGGGGACCGTGCCCGTCGCGTTCGGCATCTGCGGCAGGGAGGGGTACTCCTCCACAGGCAGTGTGTGGAGGGTGAAGCGCGAGGAGCCGCAGACCACCGTGGCCCGCACACCGTCCGTGGAGATCTCCACCGGGCGGTTGGGCAGGGCGCGGCAGATGTCGGCGAGCAGGCGGCCGGAGACGAGGACCGTGCCCTCCTCCTCGATCTCGGCCTCCACGGAGACCCGCGCGGAGACCTCGTAGTCGAAGCTGGACAGGCTCAGCTGGCCGCCCTCGGCCTTCAGCAGCAGGCCGGCGAGGACCGGCGCCGGCGGACGGGCCGGGAGGCTGCGTGCCGCCCAGGCCACGGCTTCCGCGAGTACGTCGCGTTCCACCCGGATCTTCACTCTTGCCGCCTCCTGCTGTTGCCGGCGCTTCTCGCCCTGCCTGGCCTTCGTCGTCTGTCTCGGTGTGGTCGGTTCCGCTGAGGGGAAGGACCGACCAACGGGGACCAGTCTGACGCACCGCACTGACAGTCGGTGCCCCTCGGGGTCAAGTCGTGACGAGGGGCAGCCGGGCACCGAGGAGCGAGTTGTGCACAGGACCCGCTTCGAAACGGATTCTCAGCTCTCTCTAGTTGTTAGTAGTAGTAGGGCCTGTGGAAACCGTGGATAACCCCGTTTTCGCAGCTCAGAGGCGATATTTTATCCACTGACCCTGTGGGTGGAGGCGGTGGAAAACCGGGGCCTTCTGTGGAGAACAGAAAGTTCTGCACACTCCATGCACAGGGAGGGCCGACTTGTCCCCAGATTCGTCCCCAGCTTTACCCGTCTTTCCCACAGGCCAACCCGGCAACTTCGTGTGACGCCTTTCACTCGACCCGGTGAGGAGGCGCGTCGGGTTGCCGAACAGTGGACAGACGTGTGGAGAAGCCGGAGATCGCTGGGGACAACCGGCCCCAGCCTGTGGGTTGCCGGTGGACAACTTCGTGCACAGGCTGTGGATCATTTTTTTGTCCACAGCCTGTGGATATCGTTTGTCCACTAATCCACAGCCTGTTGACCTGGTCTGATGATCTCTCCCCGGGGACGCCTGTGGACACAGTCTGGACAACTTCCCGGTCCCCAGGGTGTGGACGGGAAAAAGTCACCGAATCTGTGGAGAGTGGCCGTAACCCGGCCGGTAATCGAACACCGGGTGAGCAGCGGACGACCGCCGCCGGCCGCCGCCGGCGCCCGCAGACCCCCTCCAAGGCAGCCGCAGAACCCGTGCCCGGCCCCGGAACGACGAAAAGGCGCCCCCGGATGTCCTCCAGGGGCGCCCTCAGCGACGTCCGCGACGCGCTCTTGTGACGTGTTCTCGACGCGTTGCGACGCGTTCTCCGGTGGTGCCGTCAGCCGTTCTTGATGCGGTTGGTCAGCTCGGTCACCTGGTTGTAGATGGAGCGCCGCTCGGCCATCAGATTGCGGATCTTGCGGTCCGCGTGCATGACCGTCGTGTGGTCGCGGCCGCCGAACAGCGCGCCGATCTTCGGCAGCGACAGGTCCGTCAGCTCGCGGCACAGGTACATGGCGATCTGCCGGGCCGTGACGAGCTGGCGGCCGCGCGAGCTGCCGCACAGGTCCTCGATCGTGAGGCCGAAGTAGTCGGCCGTCGCGCTCATGATGGCCGTCGACGTGATCTCCGGCGTGGAGTCGTCGCCGCCGGGGATCAGGTCCTTCAGGACGATCTCCGTCAGGCCCAGGTCCACCGGCTGCCGGTTGAGCGACGCGAACGCCGTCACCCGGATCAGCGCGCCCTCCAGCTCACGGATGTTGCGCGAGATCCGCGAGGCGATGAACTCCAGCACCTCCGGCGGGGCGTTGAGCTGCTCCTGCACCGCCTTCTTGCGGAGGATCGCGATCCGCGTCTCCAGCTCGGGCGGCTGGACGTCGGTGATCAGCCCCCACTCGAAACGGTTCCGCAGCCGGTCCTCCAGCGTGACCAACTGCTTCGGCGGCCGGTCGCTGGACAGCACGATCTGCTTGTTGGCGTTGTGGAGCGTGTTGAAGGTGTGGAAGAACTCCTCCTGCGTCGACTCCTTGTCCGCGAGGAACTGGATGTCGTCGACGAGCAGGATGTCCATCTCGCGGTACCGCTTGCGGAAGCTGTCGCCCTTGCCGTCGCGGATGGAGTTGATGAACTCGTTGGTGAACTCCTCGGAGCTCACGTACCGCACACGCGTGCCGGGGTAGAGGCTGCGCGCGTAGTGCCCGATGGCGTGCAGCAGGTGCGTCTTGCCGAGGCCCGACTCCCCGTAGATGAACAGCGGGTTGTAGGCCTTCGCGGGCGCCTCGGCGACGGCGACGGCGGCCGCGTGCGCGAACCGGTTGGACGCGCCGATGACGAACGTGTCGAAGAGGTACTTCGGGTTCAGCCGCGCGGTCGGCTCACCGGGGCCGGCCTTCGGCGAGGACTGCCCGCCCGACGGTCCGGGACCGCCCGGGCCGCCGCGGTGCGGATGCCCGGGACCGGCCGACGGATCGGACAGGTCACGCCGGCCCCCGTCGCGCTGGTCGTAGTCGGAGCGCGACGCCTCGTACTCCGCGCGCTTCTGCTCGTACGGCGACGGATCGTAGGGCGGCCGCTCCATCGACTGGGGACGGTAGTCCTGCGACGGAGGGCCGTAGGAGTCCTGCGACGGGGAGCCGTACGGGCCCTGGGAGTTGGGCCCGTACGAGTCCTGCGACGAAGGCGACGCGTACGGGTCGCGCTCCGGGAAACCGAGCCGCTGCTGCTGCCAGCCGTACTCGTCCTGCTGGGGCCGCGGCCAGCCGCCGGGCTCGGGGCGCTGGTACTCCGACGGGTACGCCGGCCGCGCGGTGGGCAGTTGGTCCGGGCGCGAGCCGGGGAGCTGGTCGCCGGGCGTCGGGGGCAACTGGTCGGCGCGGTGCCGGCCGTAGCCCTCGTACTGACTCTCGTACGGCTTGTCGTATGTGGTGTCGTACCGGCCGTCCGGGAGCTCGGGCTCCTCGTAGCGCGACTGCTGCTGTACGGGGGGCGCCGACGGGGTCGGGGGCTCGCCGACGGAGTCGTCGACGGTGATCGCGATGCGGATCGGTCGCCCGCACTCGCGGCTCAGCGTCTCGCTGACGATCGGCGCGAGGCGGCCTTCGAGGACGCCCTTCGCGAATTCGTTCGGTACGGCGAGCAGGGCGGTGTCGGCGACCAGCGCGAGCGGCTGGCAGCGCCGGATCCAGCGCTCGTCCTTCACCTCGACACCCTGGCCCCGGCCCTCACCGAGGAGCTGTTCCAGTACTCGTGGCCACACTGCGGCAAGATCGGCAGGCACGTCAGCCACAGGGCACGCTCTCTCGTGGGTCCCACGAACGTGTGGTTGCGGGACGGTCGGGATTCAGATCGGGTGGGGGCAGGGACAAAGGAACGAATCGGAGTTCAGCCAAGGTAGTCAGGGCGGCGGCTGCGGTTCAAGTTGTTGTCCCCAGCCTGTGGACAGTGTCTCCCCGTGACCGCCGGTTTGACCGGATGGCGTAGCCGCGCGTACCGTAACCAGGTCGAGTTGTCGATGGCTGCTGCCGCCTGCCTCCGATGGGCACAGATCGCGTCAGGTGATCGGGAAGCGGTGCACTCGGGCGTTGACCGCGAGCTACCTCGTGGGCGCACGGTGACAGCCAGGACGGCACCCCGCCACCACCGATTGATTTCTGGAGCCCCCGAGTGAGCAAGCGCACCTTCCAGCCGAACAACCGTCGTCGCGCCAAGACCCACGGCTTCCGCCTGCGGATGCGTACCCGTGCCGGTCGCGCGATTCTCGCGAACCGCCGTGGCAAGGGTCGCGCGAGCCTGTCCGCCTGATCCTGATCAGGTCATGACGTCGTGCTGCCTACCGAGCATCGGCTGAGGCGGCGCGAAGACTTCGCGACCGCAGTACGACGGGGCCGTCGGGCCGGACGCCCGATTCTCGTCGTCCATTTCCGAAGCGGTGCCACAGACCCGCACGCGCCTGGGGAGAGCGCTCCCCCGACGCGTGCGGGTTTCGTCGTGAGCAAGGCCGTGGGAGGCGCGGTCGTACGCAACAAGGTGAAGCGCAGACTGCGTCACCTGATGCGCGACCGAGTCACCCTCTTCCCCCCCGGTAGCCTGGTAGTCGTACGGGCGCTGCCCGGGGCGGGCGACGCCGACCACGCACAGCTGGCCCAAGACCTGGATGCCGCCCTACAACGGCTACTGGGAGGGGGCGCGCGATGAAGTACCCGCTACTGGCTCTGATCAAGCTCTACCAGTGGACGATCAGTCCACTGCTCGGGCCGGTGTGCAAGTACTACCCGTCGTGCTCCCACTACGGCTACACGGCCATCGACCGGCACGGTGCCATCAAGGGAACGGCACTCACCGCCTGGCGCATCCTGCGGTGCAACCCGTGGTCGCTGGGCGGAGTGGATCATGTCCCGCCGCGTAAGCGCCCGCGGTGGCACGAAATGTTGCGTGACGCCTGGCGTGCACGCAGGGGCGGGACCTCCGCCGCCGAAACGGCCACCGGAGCGAATCCTCCTTCGAGCCCGGCCGCAGAGACACCGTCCCATGCCCAAGGAGCATGATTAGTGGACACGATTGCCAGCCTCTTCAGCTTCATCACGACACCTGTCTCCTGGGTCATCGTCCAGTTCCACTCGGTGTACGGGGCCATCTTCGGCCCTGACACCGGCTGGGCCTGGGGCCTGTCGATCGTGTCCCTGGTGATCCTGATCCGCATCTGCCTGATCCCGCTCTTCGTGAAGCAGATCAAGTCGACCCGGGCCATGCAGACGCTGCAGCCCGAGATGAAGAAGATCCAGGAACGCTACAAGAACGACAAAGCGCGCCAGTCCGAAGAGATGATGAAGCTGTACAAGGAGACGGGCACCAACCCGCTCTCCTCGTGCCTTCCCATCCTGGCGCAGTCCCCGTTCTTCTTCGCCCTCTACCACGTGCTCAACGGCATCGCGACGGGCGACAAGATCGGCGTCATCAACGAGCAACTGCTCGAGAGCGCGCGCAAGGCCCACATCTTCGGCGCTCCGCTGGCCGCGAAGTTCACCGACGGCTCCGCGAAGGTGGAGGCCCTCGGCGCCTCGCTGATGGACGTCCGTGTGGTCACCGCGATCATGATCGTCCTGATGTCGGCCTCGCAGTTCTTCACGCAGCGCCAGCTGATGACGAAGAACGTCGACACCACGGTGAAGACGCCGTTCATGCAGCAGCAGAAGATGCTGATGTACGTCTTCCCCGTCATGTTCGCCGTCTTCGGCATCAACTTCCCCGTAGGTGTCCTCGTCTACTGGCTCACCACCAACATGTGGACCATGGGCCAGCAGATGTACGTCATCCGCAACAACCCGACCCCGGGTTCCAAGGCCCAGGCCGCCTACCTGGAGCGCCTGTACAAGCACGTCACGCACGCCGGCAAGACGCGTCGCCGCAGCGAGAAGGCCATCATCAAGGCCATCGTGGCCAAGGGCCGTGACCGTAACGACGCCGAGCGCAAGTTCATCACCGGTCTGACCAAGGTGGGCTTCGCCGCCCAGACCGACGGCACCGTGATCAAGAGCGAGGCCCAGGCCGCCACCCAGGCGGAGGACGGCACGCCGACGAGCGCGGCCGCCGCCAAGCGTCAGCAGCCCAAGCGGCAGTCGAAGTCCCAGCGCCATTCCACGGCCCCCAAGGCGGCCGGCGAGACCACCTCGCTGACCAAGTCCGACGAGCCGGAGGACGCCAAGCCCTCCGGTGCCACCGGCGCCGCCCAGCAGGGCGCTGCCAAGCCCGGGGCCGCAGGCCGCAGCAAGGCCCAGTCCGGGCAGCGCAAGGGCGGCCCGCAGCGCCCCAAGTCCCCGTCCAAGAAGTAAGAAGGAGCCCATCCCGTGACGGAAGGCACCACCTCCGCTGCCGACGAGGGTGCAGACACCCTGACCCGCCTGGAGCAGGAGGGCGAGATCGCGGCGGACTACCTCGAGGGTCTGCTGGACATCGCCGATCTCGACGGCGACATCGACATGGACGTCGAGGCCGACCGCGCCGCCGTGTCGATCATCAGCGACTCGGGCACCCGTGACCTGCAGAAGCTGGTCGGCCGGGACGGCGAGGTGCTGGAGGCGCTGCAGGAACTCACGCGCCTGGCCGTGCACCGGGAGACCGGCGACCGCAGCCGTCTGATGCTGGACGTCGCCGGCTATCGCGCCAAGAAGCGCACCGAGCTCTCCGAGCTGGGCGCAAAGGCCGCCGCCGACGCGAAGAACAGCGGTGAGCCGGTGAAGATGAGGCCGATGACGCCCTTCGAGCGCAAGGTCGTCCACGACGCGGTCAAGGCCGCCGGCCTGCGCAGTGAGTCCGAGGGCGAGGAGCCGCAGCGCTTCGTCGTCGTGCTGCCCAACTGATTCGGTACGTGCGTATCCCCGGCCCCGTCTGTTGCGCAGACGGGGCCGGTCTTTGTCAGCCTGGTAGTTCTGGTGGTCGGCGCGTCGAGCGCTGATGCGGTACGGAAGGACGGTCCCCGTGACGGAGGCAGCGGAGCTCCCCCCCGCGCCCGAAGTGGCACGTGAGGTATTCGGCGATCGCTTCGGCGATGCGGTCCGGTACGCCGAGCTCCTGGCCGAGGCAGGCGTGCAGCGCGGGCTCATCGGCCCACGCGAGGTGCCCCGCCTGTGGGAGAGGCACATCCTGAACTGCGCGGTGCTCTCCGAGGTCGTGCCCGAGGGCGTGACCGTGTGCGACGTCGGCTCGGGCGCCGGTCTGCCCGGCATTCCCCTGGCGCTCGTACGGGAGGACCTGAAGATCACCCTGCTGGAGCCGCTCCTGCGCCGCACCAACTTCCTCACCGAGGTCGTCGAGCTCCTCGGCCTGGACCATGTGACGGTCGTGCGGGGCCGCGCCGAGGAGGTCATGGGCACGCTCCAGCCGGTCCATGTGGTGACCGCCCGTGCCGTCGCGCCTCTGGACCGCCTGGCCGCCTGGGGCGTCCCGCTGCTGCGCCCCTACGGCGAGATGCTCGCCCTCAAGGGCGACGCCGCCGAGGAGGAGCTGAAGAGCGCCGCCACGGCACTGAGCAAGCTCGGCGCCGTGAGCACCTCGATCCTGCATGTCGGCGAGGGCGTGGTCGACCCGCTTTCCACGGTCGTACGGGTCGAGGTCGGCGAGAGCCCGGGCGGTGTGCGCTTCGCGGCCAAGCGGGCCAAGGCCGCCAGGACCGGACGGGTCCGACGGCGCCGCTGACCTGGCCGTTCTGCCCGTAGGGTCCGGGACGACGGAGAGTTCGAGCAGGGGCATGCCGGGGAGCCGGCCGCGTCACTTCGCGGCGGTCCGGTCTTCCGCCGTCAGGGCCCATGCGTGCGGGCGACGCGTGGCGATCAGCACGGAGTACGGCCATGCGAGCAGAGCCACGACCACGACGACAGCGCCACAGGTGATCAGCAGTCCGGTGGTGACGTACGTCGGTCCTCCGTTGCTGACCGGCGCGGTGAGCCAGGCGGCTACGAGGGGGCCGACGAGTCCGGCGGAGGCCAGGGGGACCAGCACGGACCACAGCGCCGTGCTCCGTACGACCCGGCCGCGGTCGGCCCTCGTCGACCGTGCGGCGAGCGCCCGGTCCCGGCGCAGGAACGTGGCCGTGGCGGCGCACCCCGCGGCCACGGCCACCACGCCGATCCCCGCGATCCCGAGGAGCACGATCCAGCGGCCCTGGTCGCGGTTGGGGATGTCAGCCGTGATGTTGTCCTCGCCGAGCGCCTTCACCCCTGCGCCTCGGGGAAAGACCTGGTAGCCGACGGCCTTGAGGCCGGGCACGTCCAGGTTCTGACCGCCCGGGTGCACTAGGGCCAGGGTGCTTGTGGTGTCCTCAGCCGCCTGCTTCGCGAGGTCGCCGGTGCCGATCCGGGAACCTCCACGAAGGGGCTGCTCCCCAGGTGCCACTTGATCAGCTCCTGGAGGTGTGCGTCCGAGGGCAGCGCGTCGAGGCGGACGGGTTCGGCCTGACACGGCAGGTGCAGGCTCTCCAGGGCGGGGCAGTCGCCCTGGAGGGAGAGCGGGCCTTCAGGGTCGTCGGACGGAGGCGTCAGGAGCACGGCTCCGGATTCCGGGACCCGGCGAAGGAAGGAAGCCATCTGATCGGTGGTCACCGCGCCGTTCGGGACGACGTCTACCGGTGACAGCACCGGCCACCGGTCCCAGAGCGAGCAGCCAACCGTAGGTCCGCAGGTCCGTGGAGGAGAGCAGATAGTCGGTGTGGGGCACGCGGACGTCCCACAGCAGAGCGGCGGCGACGGGCAGGGCAGCGGCGGCAGTGCCCAGGAGGGCGGGCCGCCATGCCGGGGTGCCGCCCTGTCGCGTGGGCGACCCGAGACACATCGCCGCGATCAGCAGAGCGAAACCGGGCAGAAGAAGCAGGCCTGTGACGGCGGCCAGGAACATCCACTCCGGCCTGTCGTCGGCTCGCCCTGATCCGGGCTCAAGTCCCTGGGCTGTCGAGCCTGCTGACGGGCCGAAACCGGTGACGATCTCGGTCGGCTGCCGCGAGCTCAGCTCGGCAGCGGGACGCACATAGGCGAGCCACTCGCCGGGATCCTCCGGACCGTCCTGGCCGATGGTTCCCGCCGGCTTGCCGTAGCGGCGCTCGATGTGTTCGCCCGCGCCCGCCTTCAGGAGGGCGGGAGACGGCACCGCCTCTCCGGGCTCCGGCCAGTGCCGCACGCCCGGGGGCAGCGGCGCGATTCCGGAGTGCGGAGATATATAGACGACGCTGAAGCGCCGTTCGCCCTGCAGGGAATCCGAGCCGACGAGCCACCGCGTCGCGTTCTCCTGCTTCTGCCCCTGCCCCTGCCCCTGCCCCTGCTCCTGCTCCTGCTCCTGCGGCACGGGGGTACGGGGGTACGGGCCTCGCGGTGACGTTCTTTGCCCTGATACGCGCCATGCACACCCGCCACGGCGCTGAGACCGAGCGCGATGACCAGAGCGGCAAGAAACAGTGCGATGAAACGTGCCCATGGGCTTCCGCCGCTGTGGGCTCGATGGAAGTGTCCGAGGCGTTGCCGCCGATGGACTCGGTCGTGACTGTGCTCACGGGGGCCCTCAGTGTTCTGGCTTCGGCTGGTGACGCGGGTACGGCAACGTGCTGCGGCTACGGCAGCGTGCCGCGGGGGAGACACCCCCCGCGGCACGAGATATCAGCGGCCGTCGCCCGGACGGTCGTCCGGACCGCACTGGTCCGGAGCGGCTTGGACGTCGATGCAGGCCGTCACCTTGACGACGTAGTTGCTGGCGGACGAGCCGCTCGTGATGGTGGTGCCGGAGCCACGGTCGTTGTCCAGCCGGAGGTCCGTGGAGTTCTTCCGGTCGTACAGGGTGTACACGGAGTGGCTGTCGCTGGAGCCGTCCTTGACGGAGACGGTCTTGTTGCCCGAGCTCTGGTAGCTCCAGGCGGACACCCAGGTGATCTTCACGCCGTCGGTCCGGGTGAAGCCGTACGAGGAGGTCACGTTCTCCCCGGCGTCACCGAAAGCCGGGGAGGCGCCCAAAAGGGCTGCGGAGAAAGCGGCGACAACCGCGCCTGCGACTTCCGCACCACGTGGCAGCCACGCATTGCCGCGCCGAGGCGAAGGGATCAAGCGTTTTCATGCAGGTCGGCGAGGGGGTCCGGGTGCTCGATGTCAGTTTTGAGCGAGGGGTGCCTTGGGCTGTTCCGGCGAGCCGCTTGCCTTACTTGCCCGCAAATCAGAGGCTCGGTGATGTTGAGAGTCCAGTGAATTGTGGGATGGCTGAAGTGAAAATGTGACGCGTCCTGGTCTGCGTTTCGCGGTCCACTAGAGCTCTCAATTCGGCCATTTATATGGTGACGTAAGGCACTCGGTCACCGTCGGGATCGGCTCGGCAGTCACCTCAGTCCACATAGGAAGCCAAACGTACGCATACCGGGGTGTCGCGCAGACGCCAACCTGACCGCCGGGCATCGTGTTTCACGTGAAACGTCGCTCTCTGCTCCACGGCATCATCAGCCGCGGCCGCGCCGCGGCCGAACCCCGCGACCGCAAGCCTCTCGGTTCACTCGATGAGGGGTCGAAGTTGTCCACAGAGGTGGATTTCTCCACAGAACAACAGGCCTCACTGGTTCACGACCCCGAAGACATGGGAGGCTCTGCTCACTGCGAGCCTGAAGTCGAGGAGAGTGAATCCGTGCGGTCCGACGCCAACATCGCGGGACCGATGACCGATCCGGTCCCCGGTCCCCGTACCGAGTCGTTCGGGGAGGATGTTTCACGTGAAACACCGCCCCCCATGGACGACACTCCGATCGGTCGTGCTGCCCAACTTGCGGTAGAGGCTCTGGGCCGCGCCGGCGAGGGCCTGCCACGCCCTGAGCAGACCCGTGTGATCGTGGTCGCGAACCAGAAGGGCGGGGTAGGCAAGACGACGACGACCGTCAACCTTGCCGCCTCCCTGGCCCTGCACGGCAGCCGTGTCCTCGTGGTCGACCTGGACCCACAGGGCAACGCGTCCACCGCCCTGGGGATCGACCACCACGCCGAGGTTCCGTCCATCTACGACGTGTTGATCGAGAGTCGGCCCCTCGCCGAAGTGGTTCAGCCGGTCCCCGATGTAGAGGGACTCTTCTGTGCTCCCGCCACGATCGATCTCGCCGGTGCGGAGATCGAGTTGGTGTCCCTGGTGGCACGTGAGAGCCGCCTACTGCGAGCGATCCAGGCATACGAACAGCCGCTGGACTACATCCTCATCGACTGCCCGCCCTCGCTCGGCCTGCTGACGGTCAACGCGATGGTGGCCGGCGCCGAGGTCCTCATCCCGATCCAGTGCGAGTACTACGCGCTGGAGGGACTGGGGCAGTTGTTGCGCAACGTCGACCTGGTGCGGGGGCACCTCAACCCCGCTCTGCATGTGTCGACCATCCTGCTCACCATGTACGACGGCCGGACGCGCCTCGCGTCGCAGGTCGCCGACGAGGTGCGCACCCACTTCGGTAACGAGGTGCTGCGGACGAGCATTCCACGCTCGGTCCGCATCTCCGAGGCACCGAGCTACGGACAGACGGTGCTGACCTACGATCCAGGATCGAGCGGTGCCCTCTCCTACCTTGAGGCAGCACGAGAACTCGCGCTGAAGGGTGTCGACGTCAGCTATGACGCGACGCGCGCCCATATTGGCGCCCAGAACAACCGGAACATGGTGGAGGGGATCCAGTGAGTGAGCGACGGAGGGGACTAGGCCGAGGTCTTGGCGCACTGATCCCCGCTGCCCCGACGGAGAAGATGCCGGCGCAGGCCGCGTTGGGAGGCGGGGGATCCACGTCCCCCGCAGCCGTCCCGGTCCTGACGACGGACCGCGGGGTGGCCGCGGCGAAGGTGGCCACGCTGCCGCCTGTTTCACGTGAAACTGAGGAGCTGTCGGCGAACGGCGGCTTGGAGATGCCCGCGCCGCCCATCGGGGCGTTCTTCGCCGAGATCCCCCTGGACCACATCACGCCGAACCCGCGCCAGCCGCGTGAGGTCTTCGACGAGGACGCGCTGCACGAGCTCATCACCTCCATCAAGGAGGTCGGCCTTCTCCAGCCGGTCGTCGTGCGCCAGACCGGTCCCTCGCGCTACGAGCTCATCATGGGTGAGCGGCGTTGGCGGGCCTGCCGTGAGGCCGGCCTGGAGGCGATCCCTGCGATCGTGCGGGCCACGGACGACGAGAAGCTGCTCCTGGACGCCCTCCTGGAGAACCTCCACCGGGCCCAGCTGAACCCGCTGGAAGAGGCAGCCGCCTACGACCAGTTGCTGAGGGACTTCAACTGCACGCACGACCAGCTGGCGGACCGCATCGGTCGATCCCGCCCGCAGGTCTCCAACACACTGCGGCTGCTGAAGCTCTCGCCGGCGGTCCAGCGCCGGGTCGCGGCGGGAGTGCTCTCCGCCGGTCACGCCCGGGCGCTGCTCTCCGTCGACGACTCGGAGGAGCAGGACCGGCTGGCTCACCGCATCGTGGCCGAGGGACTCTCGGTGCGGGCTGTCGAGGAGATCGTGACCCTCATGGGCTCGCGTCCGCAGACGGCTCAGCGTGCCAAGGGGCCGCGTGCCGGCGGTCGGGTCTCCCCGGCGCTGACCGACCTCGCGACCCGGCTCTCGGACCGCTTCGAGACACGGGTGAAGGTCGACCTGGGGCAGAAGAAGGGCAAGATCACCGTCGAGTTCGCGTCCATGGAGGACCTCGAGCGCATCCTCGGCTCGCTCGCTCCCGGCGAGGGCCCGGTCCTGCAGAAGGGCCTCGTCGAGGGCGACACCGAGGAAACAGACGACTGAGCCACGGTCCCGCCGGGCCGTGTCGGCCGTGGGACCCCTGTGAGCGAGCCGTGTCCGGTGTGTAACGGAACACGGCTCGCTCTTTGCTTTCAGGCGGTATCGATGGAATCGCATCGTGGATACGATGCGATGAGGCTTTGGCGCATCCACCTGGCAGTACCTCGGAGCGGGAGGCGGGGGCCATGCGAACGATGAGCCGGACCGGACTGGTGAGTGCCGGACTGGGGCTAGGCGCGGTCGGCGGCTTCGTCGGCAGTCTGCTCAGGGAACGGAGCGCTCTGACAGCCGCCCGCGACGCTGCGGGCGAAGGAAGCGAGGAACAGCCTTCATGGGGCGCCGGCTCGTACCGCTCACGCTGGACAACCTTCAGGACCTTCCCAAGCGCTGTAGCTCGTGTGTCTTCTGGGAGCTGGACCCCGTCCGCGGTGCGGCCGCGGTAAAGGCGGGCACGTCCGCCCTGGAGAAGGAGTCCTGGATCTCGGCCGTCCTGCTGGACTGGGGGTCATGCGGCCGGGTCGTCTACGTGGACGACGTCCCCGTGGGCTTCGTCCTCTACGCGCCTCCCGCCTACGTCCCCCGCTCGACGGCCTTTCCCACGAGTCCCGTGTCGCCGGACGGGGTGCAGTTGATGACCGCGTTCATCATGCCGGGGTACCAGGGGCAGGGACTTGGCCGCGTGATGGTCCAGACGGTGGCCAAGGATCTGCTGCGCCGGGGCTTCAAAGCGATCGAGGCGTTCGGTGACGCCCGGTGGAAGGAACCGGCCTGCGTGCTCCCGGCGGATCACTTGCTGGCGGTGGGCTTCAAGACGGTGCGTCCCCATCCCGTCCATCCGCGGCTGAGGCTGGAGTTGCGGACCACGCTCTCTTGGAAGGAAGACGTGGAGATGGCGCTCGACCGATTGCTGGGCGCGGTCCAGAAGGAGCCTGCGCTGCGACCGTTGTAACAGGTTCAGCAACACGATGGGGCCGACCCGCACGGGTCGGCCCCATCGTGTTTCACGTGAAACATCATCAGCCGTCGGCGGGACGGCTCAGTGCGTCACTCGGAGATGAAGCTCTCCAGGTCGCGGACGAGCGCGGCCTTCGCCTTGGCACCGACGATGGTCTTCGCGACCTCGCCGCCCTGGTACACGTTCAGGGTCGGGATCGACATGACGCCGTACTTGGCAGCCGTGCTCGGGTTCTCGTCGATGTTGAGCTTGACGATCTCGATCTTGTCGCCGTGCTCGGCGGCGATGGCCTCGAGCGAGGGGGCGATCTGGCGGCACGGGCCGCACCACTCGGCCCAGAAGTCCACCAGGACGGGCTTGTCGCTCTTGAGGACGACCTCATCGAAGTCGTCGTCGGTCACATTCTTCAGAGTGCCGGCCACAGGGGCTCCTTAATTCAATTCCTTGTGCGGGGCGGGAGAGGGTCAGACGGAGGTCTTCTCGGGCTCGGCCTGCTCCTCGTCCGCCAGGGCGGCGAGGTAGCGCTCGGCGTCGAGAGCGGAAGAGCAGCCGGTACCGGCGGCGGTGATCGCCTGGCGGTAGGTGTGGTCGACCACATCACCGGCGGCGAAGACACCTGTCACGTTCGTCCGGGTGGAGGGGGCGGCGACCTTGAGGTAGCCCTCCTCGTCGAGGTCGAGCTGGCCCTTGAAGAGCTCGGTGCGCGGGTCGTGGCCGATCGCGATGAACAGGCCGGTCACCGGGAGGTCAGAGAGCTCGCCGGTCTTGAGGTTGCGCAGCTTCAGCCCGGCCAGCTTCTGGTCGCCCTGGACCTCGGCGATCTCGCTGTCCCAGACGAACTTGATCTTCGGGTCGGCGAAGGCACGCTCCTGCATCGCCTTGGAGGCGCGCAGGGTGTCCCGGCGGTGGACGATCGTCACGGACTTGGCGAACCGCGAGAGGAAGGTGGCCTCCTCCATCGCGGTGTCGCCGCCGCCGATCACGGCGATGTCCTGGTCCTTGAAGAAGAAGCCGTCACACGTGGCGCACCAGGAGACGCCGCGGCCGGAGAGGGCGTCCTCGTTCGGCAGACCGAGCTTGCGGTGCTGGGAGCCGGTGGTCACGATGACGGCCTTCGCGCGGTGAACCGTACCGGTGGTGTCCGTGACGGTCTTGATCTCACCGCTGAGGTCGACGGAGACGATGTCGTCCGGGATGAGCTCGGCACCGAAGCGCTCGGCCTGGCCGCGCATGTTGTCCATGAGCTCGGGGCCCATGATGCCGTCCTGGAAGCCGGGGAAGTTCTCCACCTCGGTGGTGTTCATCAGTGCACCGCCCGCGGTGACGGCTCCTTCGAACACGAGCGGCTTCAGCGACGCGCGCGCCGTGTACAGCGCCGCGGTGTAGCCGGCGGGCCCGGAGCCGATGATGATCACGTTACGGACGTCGCTCACGGCTATGTTCCTCGTCTCTGGACTGCGTCGGTCAGCCGGGTGGGAGCTGCTTGAACTCTCACCCCACCCAACGGATCCTAAGGGGCGTACATTCCCGCTGTGTCCGGGCACACGGAGGGACGACACCGGAGGGGATTCCACGGGGGATACGGACGCAGGACCGAGGCGTGGCGTCGGCTGTCAGTGACGCGTGTAGGAGTTCGTCAGCAGGACCTTGGCCGGGCCCGACGACGGGTGATCCACACAGGTCTTGTCCATGATGTAGGCGTCGATCCGGGTGCTGTCGGAGGTGTCGGGCAGCACGACGAGCAGGGCGTTCTTCCCCTGATACATGCCCTCCTCGGTGGCGAGAGCCTCATCGTCGCGGCCGATGCCCTGTTGTACGCAGGGGGGAACCACGGGCTGGCGGAGGATCTGGGGCGACTTGCTGCCGGTCTCTCCCTGGATGCCCATACTCTCTGCGGAGCGGGAGCCGCCGGCCTTGGCCAGGAGGTCGGTGACCTGTGTCTCCAGCTTGGTGGCGGAGAAGGTGTCCGGTGCGGCGGACTGATGCGCCGAACTGCTCGGCCCCCCGCCGCCCGTGAGCGACGACACGAGGACGGAACCGAGCCCCAGAGCCGCGGCTGTGAAGACCGCGCCGAGGACGGCGACCTTGCGGCGTCCCATGCGCTTGCGGTCCTTGCGGCCTGGGCCGGTGGAGGTGGCGCGGGCGTGCCCTGCGGGTCGGTCCGTCGCCGTCGTTGTTTCACGTGAAACATGGAGCGCGTCGGCGTCGTAGTCGACCGCGACGGCGCTGGCGTCGGTCTCCGGAGCATCCTCGCTCTCCGGGGGCGTGGCGTTCAGCAGCGCCTCGGCGGCGAGTGCGGCATCGATGCGGTGGGCGACGTCGTCCGGCATGCGTGGCGGGCCGGGGAGGGTGCCCAGAAGGCCGCGGATCTCCTCCAGCGAGGCATGGACGTCCGCGCAGAGTTCGCAGGTGTCCAGATGCCGACGTACATCGGCGCTCCGGGAGGGAGCGAGCAGGCCCTCGGTGAGGTCGGAGATCTCCGCGACGTCCGGGTGCCCGGTCGTGTCCGTCGTCGATGTCACGCTCGCCCACCTCCGCCCTTCACAGCAGCTGAATCGCCTGTCCCGGCGTTGTCCGGCCCCTCGTCCTGAGGGTCCGCTGCCGGTGGGACGGATGTCCCCTGCGCCCGGTTCCGTCCTGCGCCGCTTTCTCTCTTGCCGGCGGTGCCGTCCGGCCGGAGATGGGTGAGCAGCGGCAGGAGTCTGGCTCTGCCTCGGGCGCAGCGGCTCTTCACCGTTCCGGTCGGCACGTCGAGCATGCGGGCAGCCTCGGCGACCGAGTAGCCCTGCATGTCCACGAGGACCAGGGCGGCCCGCTGGTCGGGCGGGAGGGTGCCGAGCGCTTCGAGGAGCTGGCGGTGCAGGTCGTTGCGCTCCGCGGGGGCCGCCGCCGACTCGTGGGGCTCGAGCAACTGGTCCAGGCGCTCGGTGTCGTCGACGGGGGAGGTCTTGCGGGAAGCCGCTTTACGGGCGCGGTCCAGACAGGCGTTCACCGTGATGCGGTGCAGCCAGGTCGTGACAGCGGACTGGCCGCGGAAGGTGTGGGCGGCCCGGTAGGCGGACACCAGGGCGTCCTGGACGGCGTCAGCGGCCTCCTCGCGGTCTCCCAGCGTGCGCAGCGCCACCGCCCAGAGCCGGTCACGATGACGCCGCACGACCTCACCGAAGGCCTCGGGGTCGCCCTCGACGTGACGGTTGAGGAGGTCCTGATCGCTCACCCCGTCATACCCGGCGCCTTCCGCCATCGGACCCCCTCCCCCTCGCCCTCAGCTGGTCACTTTGATGTCCGCCACACGGCCACGATAGGTACCCTCGTCGGTCGGCGGCAGCTGGGTCAGCCAGACCAAGAGGTAGCGGGTCTTGACGGACTTGGTCGGCTGGAGCGTCACGCTTGTACCGGACCCCTCCGCAACCTTCGTGAAGGCGGCCAAAGAGGTGGGCTCGGAGCCCGCTTCGCTGGAGGCGGTACGGAGTTCGACCGAGGTCTTTCCCACGAAGGTAACGGTCACTTTCCCGACCTGCTGAACTTTGCCGAGATCGAGGATCATGCCGAGGCCCGGCTTCAGGTTGCCGAAGTCGGCACCCTTGTAAAAGTCCGTCTGCCAGTACGTCGCGGTGCTGTTGTCGTATGCCTTGCCCACGTCAGCGGGCTTCTCGGAGCCGTCTCCGTCGGGGTCGAAGTCCCGGGCGCTGGTGATGGTGATCGGTTGGCTGGCGGGCTTAGTCGGGGCCTTGTCGCCGTCGTCCGTCGTCTGGGTCTGGTTGGAGTCGTCGGACTTGCCCTGGTCCATCAGGGCGTCCGCGAGCTGCCAGCTGCCCAGGCCGAGGGCGGCGATGAGGAGGGCGGAGACCGCCCACTTCAGGGCCTTGCCGGTGCGGCTCTGCAGCGGAGGCGGCGGGGTCGGCACAGCCTGGGTGACGCCCGGGTGCGGCGACGGGCGGCCGTAGGTGCCCTGTTGGTACGTCGTGCGCTGGTACTCCGGCGGTGCCGTGAACGCGGGCTCCGGCGGGCGGATGCGGGGCATCTCGCCGATCGCCTTCACCAGCTCCTCCGGCGTGGTGCAGGCGGCCTCGTGCCGGGAGGCGGTCGCGCCGTCGTTGGCGAGGGCGCGCATGGCCAACTCGGACAGGCCCCGGTGGATACCGGCGCGCACCTGGTCGGGGGCGATCAGCCCTACGTCCTTGGGCAGCCCGGACAGGCCGTAGGCGTCGTTCTCGTACGGCCAGCGCTGGGTGAGCGCCGCGTACAGCAGGGCGCCGATCGCCTCGGTGTCGGTGCGCTGAGGGGTATCGGTGATGATGCCGCGCAGAGCGGCGTTCACAGCGAGGCCGCGGATGCGCCACTGGCCCGAGGAAGTACGCAGTACGGCGTTGGGGTTCAGCCGCAGATGCGACAGGCCCTCGCGGTGCGCGGCGGCCATGGCCGCCGCGATCTGACTGACCATCTGGTAGGCGTCGTGCGGCTCCAGCGAGCCGGCCGCGAGTAGCGCGGTCAGCTCGGTGGCATCGGGCAGCCACTCGTGGACGACGTAGACGAGGTCGTTCTCCTCGACGGCGTCCAGTACTTGGACGAAGCGAGGATCGCCGAGCAGGGCGGAGGAACGGGCCGCGGCCAGCACCGAACGTGCCCGTGCGTGGTCCGCGGGCAGGATGTGGACGCCCACGGCACGACGGAGTTTCTCGTCGACCGCACGCCAACTGCTGAAACCGTCCAGACGGGTGACGCACTCTTCGAGGCGGTAGCGTCTGGCGAGCTTGTGACCGCTGTGCAGTTCCGGCGGTGAGGCCTTCTCCCCGGGACGTTCCGTCCCGCCACTCCCCTGTGCCTCGTCGCTGTCCGTGTCCTGCTCCCGGTTCTTGACCACCCCGTCGGCCGTGGACTGGTCCGCTTGTGCGGTCAGCGGCTCGTCACCGCTGTTGTCTGCCACGTCGACGGCAGCTGTGCTCCGTTCCGCCACCGTCGTTCCTGCCTCCCCATCCAGTGCGCGCCGTCCGACCTCGTGCGCGCCGTCCGACGCCGAACCCAATTGTGCCCACAGTCCGCCGCTATGCACGACACGCGGCAGCAGACGATGGTTGTGCGCTCGCCCCCGACTCAGCGACCCAGGCGTCCGCGGACCATGCCGACGAGCGAGTTGAGCTCCTCGATGCGCATGCGGCGGGCGGCGACGAAGAAGATACCGAGAAGAAGGGCCCCGCCGGCCAGCAGGGCGGCCGAAGAACCGAGGACGCCCTGGCCCAGGCTGTGGCCGATGCCGTAACAGGCGGCGCCACTGACCAGTGCGGCCGGTACGGAGGCGATGCACAGCCGGGCGTACGTCCGCAGGACGTGGGAGCCGTCAAGGTCGCCGCCGAGCCGCTTGCGCAGCCGGTTCCAGGCCACGCCGACGCCGATCGCGTACGCCAGTCCGTAGGCGGCCGCCATGCCGACCACGGCCCAACGGGCGGGCAGGACGAAGTAGCAGACCGCCGAGGCGCTCGCGTTGACCGCGGCCACGATGACCGTGTTGTAGAAGGGCGTCCGGGTGTCCTCGTAGGCGTAGAAGGCGCGCAGAACGACGTACTGCACGGAGTAGGGGATCAGGCCGAGGCCGAAGGCCATCAGCATGAAGCCCATGTTCGTGGCCTCGCTGGTACCGGAGGAGCCGAAGATCAGCGTGCACATCGGGATGCCGAGCGCGAGGAGGCCGAAGGCGATCGGCACGATCGCGACGGCCGTGGTGCGCAGGCCCTGGGAGATGTCGTCGCGGACCGCGCCGGCGTCGCCCTCGGCCGCCGAGCGGGAGATGCGGGGCAGTAGGGCGGCCATCAGCGAGACGGTGATGATGGCCTGCGGCAGGCCCCAGATCAGCTGGGCGTTGGCGTAGGCGGAGAAACCGGTGCCGTCGACCGGCGAGTCCTTGCCGGCCGACGTGGAGAGCTGGGTGACGACGAGCGCGCCGGCCTGGTTGGCCAGGACGAACAGGACGGTCCACTTGGCGAGCGTCGCGGCCTTGCCGAGGCCGTGGCCCTTCCAGTCGAAGCGCAGCCGCAGCCGGAACCCGGTCTCGCGCAGGTACGGGATCATCGCGAGGGCCTGCACGACGAGGCCGAGCAGGACGCCGATGCCGAGGAGCCGCTCGCCCTCCGGCGGGATGGTCGTGACCTTCATGCCGGAGTCCGCGGCGGTGCCGTAGACCCAGATGAACATGCCCAGCGTCACGATGATGACGATGTTGTTGAGGACCGGCGTCCACATCATCGCGCCGAACTTCCCGCGCGCGTTGAGGATCTGGCCCATCACCACGTGGACGCCCATGAAGAAGATCGAGGGCAGGAAGTAGCGGACGAAGGTGATGCCGACCTCGTTGGCCGCCGGGTCGCTGGCGACCGAGTCGGACAGCGCCCGGATCAGCAGAGGGGCCGCGGCGATCGCGGCGACCGTGAGCAGGCCCAGCGCCACCATCACCAGCGTCAGCAGACGGTTGGCGTAGGCCTCGCCGCCGTCCTCGTCCTCCTTCATGGCCCGCACGAGCTGCGGCACGAAGACGGAGTTGAGGCCGCCGCCGACGGTCAGGATGTAGATCATCGTCGGCAGTTGGTAGGCGACCTGGAAGGTGTCGCCGAGCAGGCCGACGCCCAGCGCCGAGACGATCAGCGCGGAGCGGACGAAGCCGGTGAGGCGGGAGACCATCGTGCCCGCCGCCATGACGGCGCTGGACTTCAGCAGGCCCGCGGCGCGTCCGCCCTTCTTCGAGGCGGGGGCGGCGGCCGGGGCGGGAGCCGCGATCGGCGTGGCGGTGAGGTTCATGGTCTGGTCCGCCGCGGGAGACGGTGCCTTCGGACCCTGGTACTGCGGTGCCTGGTACTGCGACGCCGCTCCCTGACCAGCCGGCTCCTGGGCCGGGCCCGGTACCGCCGGGGGCTCCGTCGGGCCGCGGGTGCCGCTCTGCTGCTGGTCGCGGAAGAGGTGGGCGAAGGCGTCGGGCTGGTGCTGCTCCTCACCGGAGTGCGTCACCAGGTCGTCCACGCCCACGAACTGGGTCGTGCGCGGGTCGTCGCCGTACGGCAGGTACTGGGTGGGGCCCTCCGGCTCGGGCGCCGGAGTCTGCGCCCACACGTGCGGGTCGGGGGCGTACGGGGACTGCGGGGGTGTGCCGTACAGCGGCTGCGGCGGCTCGTACGTGCCCGGGGGCGGCGGGGGGTGCGCGGCGCGGTCGTAGAGCGCCTCGGCGACCGGATCCTGCGCCGTGAGGTCCTGGGCCCGGTAGGGGTCCTGGTCGTAGGCGTCCTGGAGGTACATGTCCGCGGGGAGCTGCGGCGGCACCTGGCCGTGCTCGGGCGGCGGGCCCTCGGGGTGGCCCGAGCCGCCCGCGGCCTGGCCGCGGTCACCGTCGTACGGCGCGTTCATGCTTACCCCACCTCATCGTCCCGGGCCCACCGGCCACGACATCCTCAACGGTCCACTCTCTCACCCGTGGCGGACGGGTCGGCGCTTTCGGTCGCGGTGTCCGGTGTCTCGTCACTCGGCTGCTCCGGGTCGTCTGCCCCGGCTCGGGCGTCGGATTCTTCCTCGTCACGGTCCACGGCGGACTCGCCGTCCTCGCCGGACTCCTCGGCCTGGCGGGCCGCAGCACGCTTGCGCTGGGTGTACATACGGAAGCCTGCCAGCACGAGCAGCAGGACACCGCCGCCGATGACCAGCATCACGGTGGCCGTGATCTCCGTGACCCTCACATCGAACCTGACCGGCGCGCCGTACTTCTGGCCGTCCTCGGTGAACAACTGGGCGACCACCGTCGTCTGGCCGTTGACGTTGGCGGAGGTGGTGAACTTCACCGTCGTGGTGTGCCCGCCGGAGACCGTGATCCGCTGCTCGGCGTAGTCCTCGCCGGAGATCTCCAGACGGGTCGGGTTCGTCGAGGTGAGCCGCAGCACCAGGTGGTCGACGCCCTGCACCAGGTTGTTCTGCACGGTCACCGGGATCGTGGCGCTGCGCCCCGAGAGCTTGGTCTCCGACTTGTCGATCAGCTTGACCTGGCCGGTCAAGCTGTCGAGGTAGGCCTGCACGCCCTGGCGGAAGGTGCTCGCAGCGGTGCTCCGGCCCCGCCACGACGTGGACATCTCACGGTTTATGGCTCGCCCGAAGGGGGTCACCACCCGGGCCTCGTTGGTGAGGATCACCTTGAAGTTGTCGAGGTTGTCCTGCGTGTCCGCGATCTGCCCGAAGGCCGACCGGGACAGCTCCTGCTTGCGCAGCGAGGACGGGTAGGCCGACTTCGACGACACCTTCGTGCTGGCGCGCGGATCGGGCTTGGCCTTTGCGGTCGCCACGAGCTGCTGGGACTGCGACCAGGTGCCGCCCTGGAGCGTCGTCACGGCCTCCGCCAGCGACCGGGCCTGGCTCGCCGTCGGCATCCGCTGCGGGGCGACGACGATGCTGCGCTGCTTGTCCGTCTGCAGGTTCAGCGCCAGGCTCTGCGCGAGGAACTCCTGCACGGCGAGCGTGGACGCGGATGCCTTCGTCAGATCGCCCTGGAACGTCGTCGACAGCCGCGCGTCCGCGACGACCGCCGTGGTGCCGCCGCCGATGGGCCGGGCCGCGGACGGCGAGTAGGTGAGATCGCCGGTCTCGGTCAGGCTGTCGCTGCGCGCGATCACCTTGTCGGCGCCGGCGGAGGTGGCGACCTTGACGATCGACGGGTCTACGGCGCCGTCCACCGGCCACGCGAAGTCGGTGCTCGGCGTCACGTGGAGCACCGTCTCCACCGTGGTGGCGGCGACGTCGGTGGCCGCCTTGAGCTGGCTCAGCGAGCCGGCGACGCCGGTGCCGTTGTGGGCGAGGGCGGCCAGGTCGGGATCGGCGAAGGGCAGCGCGACGACCTCCTTGCCGATCACCGCGTCCTGCAGATCGTCGAGCCACTGCTTGGCGATCGCCTGGTGGGTGCCGGCCGTGGTGGTGTCGCCGTCGCCCCGGACCCGGTAGCTGCCGGTCATGGCGTCGACCGATGCCAGCAGGTCCGGGTCGATCACCCAGGTGATGTCGAGTTCCTTGCCCAGGGTCAGGAGCTGGTCGAGGCGGCCGCCGGGAGCGATCTCCGCGGCCAGGTCGTCGTTGAGGAAGACCGGCGTCTGCTGCGCGTTCGAACCCGTCTCCGCGGTCATGTGCACGGTGGACACCAGCGGCCACAGCACGGTTGTCCGGGTCCGGGTGTCCGCCTCGTCGGGCTGCCACGGCAGGAAGGTCCGCTGGACGCCCAGCACCTGCTCCCACGGCTGAGCGGATGTCTCGCCCGAGAGGGCGACACTGATCGGGTAGACCCCGTCAGCGCCGAGGTCGAGCTTGTCGACCGGGATGGAGATGCTGAAGTGCTCGGCGACGCCCGGCGTGAGCTTGGCGAACTCGGCGACGTACTTGCCGCCCACCTCGGAGCCGTCGTTGCCGGGGAGGGCGGCCGAGCGCTTGACGGCCGTGTCGATCGCCGAGCGGGTGGTGAGCGCGGCGCCCACCCGCAGACCCACGTGGGCGTCGGTGACCGCCCGCTTGCCGTTGTTGATGACCGTGCCGGAGAGGGTCAGGGTGTCCCCGTCGGTCGGGGCGCCGGGGCTCAGCGAGTCGACGGCGACGGCGACCGTGCCCGTGTCGGAGGCCGCCTTGGCGGAGGTCTGGCCGACGGCCTGCGCGGAGGCGCCGGGCAGCTGGACGAGACCGGCCAGCAGAGGCGCCCCGGCGAGCAGTGCGCCGGTGCGCCGCAGCCACCGGCGGGCAGGTGAGGGACTCATCCCCGGAAAGTCTGCCGCCTCGGCCACGCGTTCGCCCGTCCCTCGTCGTCGTCAGTGGTCGTCGGAATGTGCGTCCACGCATGGTAACGATGCGCGCCGAGGGGAAGTGCCGCGGTCTGCTCCACAAGATCGTGAGAGACGGCCGGGACATCCGCTATGTGCGCGTATAGAGAGGAGTACCTGTGTAGGCGGCAAGGAGCAGGCTTGCCTGCCTATCAGGGGAGATGTCCTCCCGCCCGGAATCGGGGCGACCGCGGCTGGCCGGGCCACGTACCCTCTTCTGTTGTGCCGAACGCCAACAAAGACAATCTCAATGTCCTGAGCCAGGTGCAGCACCGTGCGGTGAGTGAACTGCTACGGGTCGCCCCTGTCGCCGACGACCTGGCCCGCCGTTTCCAAGAGGCCGGGTTCTCTCTCGCCCTGGTCGGCGGCTCGGTCCGGGACGCGCTGCTCGGCCGGCTCGGCAACGACCTGGACTTCACCACGGACGCCCGACCCGAGGACGTCCTGAAGATCGTGCGGCCATGGGCGGACTCCGTCTGGGAGGTCGGGATCGCCTTCGGCACCGTCGGAGCCCAGAAGGACGCCCGCGTCGGTGACGTGGACCGAAGCTTTCAGATCGAGGTGACGACGTACCGTTCCGAGGCGTACGACCGCACCTCGCGCAAGCCCGAGGTGTCGTACGGCGACTCCATCGAGCAGGACCTCGTCCGGCGGGACTTCACCGTGAACGCCATGGCCGTGGCGCTTCCCGAGAAGGAGTTCATCGACCCGCACGGCGGCCTCGAAGACCTCGCGGCACAGGTGCTGCGCACTCCGGGTACGCCCGAGGAGTCCTTCTCGGACGACCCGCTGCGCATGATGCGCGCCGCCCGCTTCGCCGCCCAGCTCGACTTCGAGGTCGCCCCCGAGGTCGTCATGGCGATGAACGACATGGCCGGCCGCATCGAGATCGTCTCGGCCGAGAGGGTCCGGGACGAGTTGAACAAGCTGATCCTGTCCGCGCACCCGCGCAAGGGGCTGTCGCTGCTGGTCGACACCGGCATCGCCGACCATGTGCTGCCCGAGCTGCCCGCTCTGCGGCTGGAGAGCGACGAGCACCACCGGCACAAGGACGTCTACGAGCACACGCTGATCGTCCTGGAACAGGCCATGGCCCTGGAGGAGAACGGTCCCGACCTCGTCCTGCGGCTCGCCGCGCTGCTGCACGACATCGGCAAGCCGCGGACCCGTCGCTTCGAGAACGACGGCCGCGTCTCGTTCCACCACCACGAGGTGGTCGGAGCGAAGATGACGAAGAAGCGGATGACGGCTCTGAAGTACTCCAACGAGCTGGTGAAGGACGTCTCTCGCCTCGTCGAACTCCACCTGCGCTTCCACGGTTACGGCATGGGCGAGTGGACGGACTCCGCGGTGCGTCGCTATGTGCGTGACGCGGGACCGCTCCTCGAACGTCTCCACAAGCTGACCCGCTCGGACTGCACGACGCGAAACAAGCGCAAGGCGGTCGCGCTCTCGCGAGCGTACGACGGGCTGGAGGATCGCATCACCCAGCTGAAGAAGCAGGAGACGCTGGACGCGATCCGTCCCGACCTCGACGGCAACCAGATCATGGAGATCTTGGGCATCGGCCCCGGACCCGCCATCGGCCAGGCGTACAAGCACCTGCTGGAACTGCGCCTGGAGAACGGTCCGATGGAATACGACGCGGCGGTGGACGCGCTCAAGGAGTGGTGGACCCAGCAGGACTGAGGCCGTGGAAGGGGTCATGTTTCACGTGAAACATGACCCCTTCCACGTGGCATGCGGACATGCGATGGGGCGGTGTTTCACGTGAAACACCGCCCCTGTCTGCAACTGCCCTACTTCTTGTAGTCCTTCAGGCAGAGCAGGAAGTTACTGTTGTCACCGGTCTCGGTGTACGAGTACTGGAAGTCCTTGGCCTTCTCCGCGCACTTACTGTCGGCCGTGACCTGGGTGTACGTGCCCTCGACCTTCGCCAGCACGATGTACTGCGCCTGCGTGGAGTCGCACTTGACGACCTCGAGGTCGGGGTTGTCGTCACTGTTGCTGCCCCGGTGCATGCAGTTGCCGACCGCCGCCGTCTTGGCGTCGTCCCGGCTGGCTATGTAGCCGCCGATGACCACACCGATCACAGCGATGACGATGACGACGTTCTTGACCAGCTTGAAGCTGACCTTGCGGCGGGGCTGCTCCGGCGGGACCGCGCCGTAGGGGGCGGCTGGGTAGCCGGGCTGGCCGGGCTGCTGGGGGTAGCCGCCCTGCGGCGGGTACGGGGCCTGGCCCTCGGGCTGGCCGTAGGGCTGCTGGCCCTGCTGCGCAAACGGGTTCTGGCCCTGGCCCTGGGGCGGCGGAGTCGACACTTGGGGTCCCCCTAGAAAACTTAGACGTGTGGCGCGAAATCACTCGCGAGGTAAGACGCACGTAAGTTACCGGGATCCACTGACAACCCTGTAGCCGAGGGGGAGTCTGTGTCTTTGATGTGACACTTACTGGCGTTCAAAGCGGGCCATAGTGCCAGCAATTGTTCCGTAGATAACAGCGACCGTGACCACCAGCGCCGCTGAACGGCCGTCAGGCGGCAGCATCAGGGCGGCAACTGCGGCGGCGCCGACGAAGGCGACGTTGAACAGGACGTCGTAGAGAGAGAAGATCCGGCCGCGGAAGCCGTCCTCCACGGAGGACTGGACGATGGTGTCGGTGGCGATCTTCGCTCCCTGGGTGACCAGTCCCAGCACGAACGCCGCAATGAACGTGGTGACTTGGGTGAACGGGAGCATCAGGGCGAGTTCCAGAAGTGCGGCGGCCGCGGAGCAGACCACGATCCAGCGGACCGGGCCCAGACGTCCAGCGGCCAGCGGGGTCACCACCGCGGCGACGAAGAAACCGATGCCGGAAACGCCTACCGCCAGCCCCAGGAGGGCCAGTCCCTGGTCCGGGTCGGACGACCAGGCGTACCGACACAGCATCAGCACCATGACGGTCAGGGCGCCGTAGCAGAACCGCATCAGCGAGATCGCGCCGAGCGCCCAGGCGGCCTCCCTGCGTTTCGGCTCGGCCAGGTGACGTATGCCGGCCGAAAGGCCGCGGGCGGTGCCCCGGAGTGTGGTCGCCAGCCGGGGCTGGATCAGCTCACGGTCGGGCCCGAGCAGATCCGCAGCCATGGTCAGGGACACGAGCGCAGAGCACAGGTACAGCACGCATCCCAGCAGCACCACCGCAGCGTCGGAGTCCGCGATCACCAGCCGGACGACGAAGGCGAGGCCGCCGCCGGCGACCGCGGCGAGCGTTCCGGCCGTCGGGGAGAGGGAGTTGGCCATCACCAGGCGCTCGCCGTCGACCACGCGCGGCAGAGCCGCCGACAGACCGGCGAGGACGAAGCGGTTGACCGCGGTCACGCACAGCGCGGAAGCGTAGAAGAGCCAGTCCGGGACATGACTGATCATCAGGACGGCTGTCACGGACGCCAGCAGGGCGCGCAGCAGGTTGCCGTAGAAGAAGACCTGGCGGCGGCGCCAGCGGTCCAGCAGGACGCCGGCGAACGGGCCGACCAGCGAGTAGGGCAGGAGCAGGACCGCCATGGCAGAGGCGATCGCTGTGGCCGAGGTCTGTTTCTCCGGGGAGAACACGACATAGGTGGCGAGCGCGACCTGGTAGACGCCGTCCGCGCCCTGGGAGAGCAGCCGCACGGCGAGCAGACGCCGGAAGTTCCCCAAGCGCAACAGGACGCGCAGATCACGGACGACGGCCATGGGGCACAGCCTCACACACGGGGAGGGCCCCCGGGTCATGTGACCCGGGGACCCTTCTCAGCCCTGGCAGGAGCGAATTTTCCGTACTCGGTCGAGCTAGCGGTCGACCTCGCCGCGGATGAACTTCTCGACGTTGTCGTAGGCCTCGTCGTCGAAGTACTGGACCGGCGGGGACTTCATGAAGTAGCTCGACGCCGACAGGATCGGGCCGCCGATGCCGCGGTCCTTGGCGATCTTCGCGGCGCGCAGGGCGTCGATGATGACGCCGGCCGAGTTCGGCGAGTCCCAGACCTCGAGCTTGTACTCCAGGCTCAGCGGGACGTCACCGAAGGCACGGCCCTCGAGGCGGACGTACGCCCACTTGCGGTCGTCCAGCCACGGCACGTAGTCCGACGGGCCGATGTGGACGTTCTTCTCGCCCAGGTCGCGGTCGGGGATCTGCGAGGTGACGGCCTGCGTCTTCGAGATCTTCTTGGACTCCAGGCGGTCGCGCTCCAGCATGTTCTTGAAGTCCATGTTGCCGCCGACGTTGAGCTGCATGGTGCGCTCGAGACGGACACCGCGGTCCTCGAACAGCTTCGCCATCACACGGTGCGTGATGGTGGCTCCGACCTGCGACTTGATGTCGTCGCCGACGATCGGGACGCCCGCCTCGGTGAACTTGTCCGCCCACTCCTTGGTGCCGGCGATGAAGACCGGAAGGGCGTTGACGAACGCGACCTTGGCGTCGATGGCGGCCTGTGCGTAGAACTTCGCCGCGGAGTCGGAACCGACGGGCAGGTAGCAGACGAGGACGTCGACCTGCTTGTCCTTGAGGATCTGGACCACGTCGACAGGGGTCTCGGCGGACTCCTCGATGGTCTCGCGGTAGTACTTGCCGAGACCGTCGAGGGTGTGACCGCGCTGGACCGTGACGTCCTTGTGCGGGACGTCGCAGATCTTGATGGTGTTGTTCTCGCTGGCACCGATGGCGTCCGAGAGGTCGAGTCCGACCTTCTTCGCGTCGACGTCGAAAGCGGCGACGAACTCGACGTCACCGACGTGGTAGTCCCCGAACTTCACGTGCATCAGGCCCGGGACCTTGGACGCCGGGTCGGCATCCTTGTAGTACTCGACGCCTTGCACCAGTGACGCCGCGCAGTTGCCCACGCCGACGATGGCTACGCGAACCGAACCCATTCCGGTTGCTCCCTGTGTGTACGAGTGAGGCCCTGAATGGGCACTCACGTGGCGGTTTCGTCGGACGTATCCGTCCCGGGGGTGTCCCCGGGACGGGGCAGGCCGCCCGACGATCCAGATGTGGTGTTCTGCTGAGCGGACTCCCCGGAGGCGGAACCCTTCAGGTCCCGTCCGGCCCGCTCACTCTCGATGAGCTCGTTCAGCCAGCGCACTTCGCGCTCCACGGACTCCATCCCGTGGCGCTGGAGCTCGAGTGTGTAGTCGTCGAGGCGCTCTCGCGTGCGTGCCAGGGAGGCGCGCATCTTCTCCAGGCGCTCCTCCAGCCGGCTGCGCCGGCCTTCCAGTACGCGCATGCGAACATCGCGCGACGTCTGCCCGAAGAAGGCGAAACGGGCGGCGAAGTGTTCGTCCTCGTACGCGTCGGGACCCGTCTGCGAGAGCAGCTCCTCGAAGTGCTCCTTACCCTCCGCCGTCAACCGGTAGACGATCTTGGCGCGACGCCCTGCGAGTGGTGCGGCGAGGGCGTCCTCGGAGGTGTTTCCCGGCTCCTCGATCAACCAGCCGTTGGCGACCAGCGTCTTGAGGCAGGGGTAGAGCGTGCCGTAGCTGAACGCACGGAACACGCCCAGTGACGTATTGAGTCGTTTGCGCAGCTCATAGCCGTGCATCGGGGACTCGCGAAGAAGGCCCAGGACGGCGAACTCGAGGATTCCGGCGCGCCGGCTCATCGTCGCCTCCTTCCGTCCTTATGTCGCTCCGATGTATCGACTCGATACATCACGACGATAGAACGGCCTTCCGGATGCGACAAGAGGGGGGATGGTGAACGGGATCACATCACTGATTCATTGCAGGCGAGTTGCCTGATTTGGGGTGAATCTCGGGCCTAGGCAGGTTTTGACGGTGCGTAGTCTGTGCGCCATGCACACCACCGGGATCCATGAGACGCCGGGGGGCGTCGAGGTCCTCGGTGCAGTACGGGTGAATGCGCAACCGGCCGCATCCGTACTTTGGGGGGACAGGAAACCAGCCGCCCTTTCCAGGCGCGCACGGATGCGCCTGCCCGAGGAGTAATCGTTCGATGAGCGAGCACCGTCGCAAACCGCCGCAGTCGCAGGAAGGCGGACGTGCCGCGGCCCGACGCGGTCAGTCCGGTCCGTCCTCCGGCCGCCGCGCGGCACCGCGAGGCGCCACCGGATCTCCTTCCGACTACGGGTTGGGTCACGGGTCCGCAGGCGAGGATCAGTCTCACGGCAGCCGTACCGAGACCCGACGCGCGTCCCAGAGAAACTCGGGCGGGCGGCGCGGAGCGGCCGAAGCCGTAGGGGGCCGCCGCGGCGACCCGACCGGCCCCGGACGGGGCAGAGGGCGTTCGTCGCCCGACCGGCAACGCCTGATCGACTACCCGCGCGCCGACAAGTACGGCTGGCAGCGCTGGATGCCGTCCTGGAAGCTCGTGGCGGGCCTGTTCGTCGGCTTCGTCGGCAGTCTGGTGGCCGTGGCGGGCATCGGGTACGCCATGGTGGGCATCCCGGACGTCGCCAAGACGGCGACGGCGCAGAACAACGTCTACTACTGGAAGGACGGCAGCCAGATGGTTGCCACCGGTGGTGAGACGAACCGTCAGAAGATCGACCTCTCGCAGATCCCGGAGGAGATGCGCTGGGCGGTGATCTCGCAGGAGAACAAGACCTTCTACGACGACAGCGGCATCGACCCCAAGGGCATCGCCCGCGCCGTGTTCAACATGGCCCGGGGCGGACAGACGCAGGGTGGTTCGACGATCACCCAGCAGTACGTCAAGAACGCCATGCTGAACGACCAGTCGCAGACGATCTCCCGGAAGTTCAAGGAGATCTTCGTGTCGATAAAGGTGGGCGCCGAGGTCGACAAGAACGAGATCATGGCCGGCTACCTGAACTCCGCGTACTACGGGCGCAACGCCTACGGAATCCAGGCCGCCGCCCGCGCCTACTTCAACAAGGACGCGATCAAGCTCGACCCGGGTGAGTGCGCCTTCCTGGCCGCCACGCTGAAGGGCGCCACGTACTACGACCCCGCCGGCACGCCCTCCGTCGACCCGGTCGGCGCGACGTCCGCGGCCAACCAGAAGCGGGCCCTGCAGCAGATGCAGGACACCCTCGACAAGATGGTCGAGTACGGGCATCTGGACGCCAACGTGCGGGCCAAGTACACCAAGCTCCCCAAGTGGCAGAACCCCCGGTCGAACACCGACCTGAAGGGGCAGATCGGTTACCTCGTCGACCTCGCCAACGGCTACCTGGTCACCCACAGCAAGGAGACCGGGATCACCCAGGACCTGCTGCAGCTGGGCGGCTACTCGATCTACACGACCTTCGACAAGAACAAGGTCAAGGAGCTCGAGGAATCGGTCACGAAGGTCCAGAAGGCCAACATCAAGCCGGAGGAACGACCGGAGACGGACACGCACGTCCAGTTCGGTGGAGCGTCCGTGGAACCGGACACCGGTGCCATCCGGGCCATCTACGGCGGTGAGGACGCCACCAAGCACTTCACCGACAACGCCGACCAGACCGGTGCCCAGGTCGGTTCGACGTTCAAGCCGTTCGTGCTGGCGGCCGCGATGACCTGGGGTGTGCGCGACCCGAATCTGGGGTCGTCGCAAGCACAGGACGAACGCACCATCGTCTCGCCCGAGAGCCTGTTCAGCGGCCAGAACAAGCTCAAGATCAAGAACTACGACGACACGGTCTGGAAGAACGAGAAGGGCGAGGAGTGGCTGCAGACCAATGACGGCGACGTCTCTCTCGGCTCTCCGCCCGAATTCAAGATCGACCTGCGGGAGGCGATGCGCGAGTCGGTGAACTCCGCCTTCGTGCAGCTCGGCATGGACGTCGGTCTGGACAAGGTGAAGGAGTCCGCCGCCAGCGCGGGCCTGAAGGATTCCAGCCTCACCAACAGCGGCTTCCCGTCGTTCTCGATCGGCATCTCCGACCCGAGCGCGATCCGGATGGCGGGCGCGTACGCGACCTTCGCCGCCAGTGGCAAGCAGCGTGATCCGTACTCCGTGGAGAAGGTCACGAGCGAGAAGGGGCAGATCTTCACGCACGAGACCACGACGAACCAGGCCTTCACCTCGAAGGTGGCCGACAACGTCACGGACGTCCTGAAGACCGTGGTCGAGGACGGCACCGGCACCAACGCCCAGCTTCCCGGCCGTCAGGTCGCGGGCAAGACCGGTACCACCGACGGCAACAAGTCGGCCTGGTTCGTGGGCTACACCCCGCAGTTGTCCACCGCGGTCAGCATGTTCCGCTACGACGACGACGAGTCGAACAAGAACCGTACGTTCTTGGAGATGTTCGGAACGGGTGGCCAGAAGAAGATCCACGGTGCCTCGTTCCCGGCGCAGATCTGGCACGACTACATGGCCGAGGCGCTGAAGGGCACCCAGCCGAAGGACTTCCCGGAGCCCGAGCCCATCGGCGAGGTCGTCAACGCGGAGCCGTCCCCGTCCCCGTCTCCTTCGGCCACCGAGACCGAGGAAGCGGAGCCGTCGCCTTCCCCGTCTCCCAGCGTGACGGAGGTCGAGCCCTCACCCACGCCGACCGAGACCTGCACGAACATCTTCAACTGCAACGAGGAGACCGGCGGGACGACCGACGGAAACGGGAACGGCGGAACAGGGGAAGTGTCCCCGTCGCCGACCGACACGGAGACGAACGGCAACACCAGAGGAAATGCCAACGGCGGCTTCTTCGGAGGCCCGGGCGGCTAGGTCTGTGATCGCCCGGCTTGGGTGTTTCACGTGAAACATGCGCATGTTTCACGTGAAACGAGGGCCGCTCCGCCGGACCAGGTGGGGCGGCCCTCGACGTTTTCCTAGGTCTGTACGGCAGGATGGCGCCCATGCCCAGTGCAGAATCGACGCCGACGCCCGTGCACGAGCCGGATCCGGTCAGGCCGACCAGCGACGACCCGGTGGCCGTGGCCGGCAGTGAGCTCATCGGCGGTCCCCTCGGCCGCCGGGCCCTGCTGGGGACGTCCTGGTGGACTCCCGTACGGATCGTCGCGCTCGTGGCGATCGGGATGTTCGCCCTAGGACTGATCCAGAAGGCGCCCTGCTACAACGGAGGCTGGTTCTTCGGCGCCACCTCCCAGTACACGCACGCCTGCTACTCGGACATCCCGCACCTGTACCAGGGGCGTGGCTTCGCCGACGGGCTCGTGCCGTACTTCGACAAGCTTCCCGGCGACATGGACTACCTCGAATACCCGGTGCTGACCGGCGTGTTCATGGAGGTGGCCGCCTGGCTCACACCGGGCAGCGGCAGCATCCAGGACCAGGAGCAGTGGTACTGGATGGTCAACGCCGGGATGCTGATGGCGTGCGCGGCCGTCATCGCCGTCTGCGTGGCCCGGACGCATGCCCGGCGCCCCTGGGACGGCCTGCTGGTCGCCCTGGCGCCCGCCTTCGCGCTGACCGCGACCATCAACTGGGACCTGCTGGCGGTCTCCCTGACGGCCGCGGCGATGCTCATGTGGTCCCGGGGCCGGTCCCTGGCCTTTGGCGTCCTGCTGGGGCTCGCCACGGCCGCCAAGCTCTATCCCGTCTTCCTGCTCGGCCCCCTGTTCGTGTTGTGCTGGCGCGCGGGGAAGTGGCGGGACTTCGGCAAGGCCTTCGGCGGTGCGGCCGTCGCCTGGCTGGTGGTGAACCTGCCGGTGATGCTCTTCGCCTTCGATGGGTGGTCGAAGTTCTACCGGTTCAGTCAGGAGCGGGGCGTCGACTTCGGCTCTTTCTGGCTGATCCTGGCCCAGAACTCCAGCGATCCCCTCACCACGGACAGTGTCAACACCCTCGCCACGCTGCTCGTCGTGCTGTGCGCCGTGGGTATCGCGGCGCTGGCACTGACCGCGCCGCGCCGTCCTCGCTTCGCCCAGCTGGCCTTCCTGATCGTGGCGGCCTTCATCCTCACCAACAAGGTCTACTCGCCGCAGTACGTCCTGTGGCTGGTGCCGCTGGCGGTGCTGGCCCGGCCGAAGTGGCGGGACTTCCTGATCTGGCAGGCATGCGAGGTCGCCTACTTCCTGGGCATCTGGATGTACCTCGCGTACACGATGAGCGGAGACGCCCACAAGGGCCTGCCGCCCGACGGCTACTACTGGGCCATCGGTGTGCACCTGCTGGGGACGCTCTACCTGTGCGGTGTGGTCGTGCGCGACATCCTGATGCCGGAGCGGGACGTGGTGCGGCAGGCCGGGGACGACGATCCCTCGGGCGGGGTGCTCGACGGGGCGGAGGACGCCTTTGTCTTCGGCGCCGCGGCCCATCCGCCGCGGCACGCCCCCTCCTTCGATGGGCCGCAGGTGGACTGGGGCAAGCAGGACGCCACCGACAGTTCGCTCTGAGCGAACAGCGGGCCGTAAGGGAAGGGCCGTACACGGAATCTCTGTGTACGGCCCTTTTCGTTGCGGCGTCTGCTCAGCGGTTCACGAGGCTCAGCGGTCCATGAGCCGGTCGAACTGCGTGGTGGTGTGCCGTAGATGGGCCACCAGCTCGTCGCCGACGTGCGGCTCCGGAGCGTCCGAGGGCACGAACAGGATGGACACCTGCATGTGAGGCGGCTCGGCGAACCAGCGCTGCTTGCCGCCCCAGACGAACGGCGAGAGGTTCCGGTTCACCGTGGCGAGGCCGGCGCGGGCGACGCCCTTGGCGCGCGGCATGACGCCGTGCAGGGCCTTAGGGGCCTCCAGACCCACCCCGTGCGACGTACCGCCCGCCACGACCACCAGGAAGCCGTCCGAGGCCGCCTTCTGCTGCCGGTAGCCGAAGCGGTCGCCCTTGGCGACCCGTGTGACGTCCAGGACCGCTCCGCGGTACTCCGTCGCGTCGTGGTCCCCCAGCCACAGCCGCGTGCCGATCCGGGCGCGGAAGCGGGTCTGCGGGAACTGCTGCTGCAGCCGGGCGAGTTCGTCGGCCTTGAGGTGGCTGACGAACATCGTGTGCAGCGGCAGCCGGGCCGCCCGCAGCCGGTCCATCCAGCCGATGACCTCCTCGACGGCGTCGGAGCCGTCGGTGCGGTCCAGCGGCAGGTGGATGGCGAAGCCCTCCAGCCGAACGTTCTCGATCGCTGCGTGCAACTGCGGCAGATCCTGCTCGCTGATGCCATGCCGCTTCATCGACGACATCACCTCGATGACCACGCGGGCGCCCACCAGGCCGTACACGCCGTCGACCGACGACACCGAGCGCACGACCCGGTCGGGCAGCGGGACGGGCTCCTCGCCGCGCCGGTAGGGCGTCAGCACCAGCAGGTCACCGCCGAAGAAGTCCTTGATGCGCGCGGCCTCGTAGGTCGTGCCGACGGCGAGGATGTCCGAGCCCAGCCGGGTGGCCTCCTCCGCCAGCCGCTCGTGCCCGAAGCCGTAGCCGTTGCCCTTGCAGACCGGGACGAGGGCCGGGAACTGCTCCTGCACGTGCTTGTGGTGCGCCCGCCAGCGCGCGGTGTCGACGTAGAGCGTGAGCGCCATGGCCGGACCTGGGACCTTTCTGGTGGCTGCGGTGTCAGGGGTAGGGAATCAGTCAGCGTGACGTCAGCGGCGCGACATGTAGATGTCGAGCGCCTTGTGGAGCAGCTTGTTCAGCGGGAAGTCCCACTCGCCGAGGTACTCCGCGGCCTGTCCGCCCGTGCCGACCTTGAACTGGATCAGGCCGAAGAGGTGGTCGGTCTCGTCCAGCGAGTCGGAGATGCCGCGCAGGTCGTAGACGGTCGCGCCGAGCGCGTAGGCGTCTCGCAGCATCCGCCACTGCATGGCGTTCGAGGGGCGGAACTCACGGCCGATGTTGTCGGAGGCGCCGTAGGAGTACCAGACGTGCCCGCCGACGATCAGCATCGTCGCCGCCGACAGGTTCACGCCGTTGTGGCGGGCGAAGTACAGCCGCATGCGGTTGGGGTCCTCGGTGTTGAGGGCCGACCACATGCGCTGGAAGTACGACAGCGGGCGCGGCCGGAAGTGATCGCGCACGGCCGTGATCTCGTACAGCCGCTGCCACTCCTCGAGGTCCTGGTAGCCGCCCTGGACCACCTCGACACCGGCCTTCTCGGCCTTCTTGATGTTGCGGCGCCACAACTGGTTGAAGTTCTTGTGGACCTCTTCGAGGGAGCGGTTCGCGAGCGGCACCTGGTAGACGTAGCGCGGCTGGACGTCGCCGAAGCCGGCACCGCCGTCCTCGCCCTGCTGCCAGCCCATGCGGCGCAGCTTGTCGGCCACCTCGAAGGCGCGCGGTTCGATGAAGTCGGCCTCGATGTCACGCAGCCGCTTCACGTCCGGGTTCTGGATGCCCGCCTTGATGGAGATGGCCTCCCAGCGACGGATGATCACCGGCGGGCCCATCTTCACCGAGAAGGCGCCCTGCTGCTTGAGGTGCGCGAGCATCGGTTCCAGCCACTCGGCCAGATTCGGCGCATACCAGTTGATGACCGGACCCTCGGGCAGATAGGCCAGGTAGCGCTTGATCTTGGGCAACTGGCGGTAGAGGACCAGACCCGCGCCGACCAGTTCACCGCTGCGCTCGTCGAACCAGCCGAGGCTCTCCGACCGCCACTCGGCCTTGACGTCGGCCCAGGCCGGAACCTGCATGTGGCTCGCCGAGGGCAGGCTCTGGATGTATGCCAGATGCTGCTCACGGCTGATCGTCCTCAGGGTCAGGCTCATTCGGGGCGCTCCTCGGGCTGGTGTGTCCCCATGGGTACAGGGGCTCCGGCTCTCGCGCCGAAGCCTACTGCGCCCTGCGAGCGCCCTGACTGGGCGTACGGAACCTTCGCCCCGGCCCGTGCGCGGCCGGGGCGTTCCGTCAGGGTTCGTACGTGTCCTACGCGTGTTCCGGTGCTGACGGTGTCCGTGATGCCGCTACCGGAGCCGGTCGGGTCACCAGAGTCCGCCGAAGAGACCGCCGTGCGCCATGCCGATGAAGAAGCCGACGGCCGAGGCACCGAGACCCAGGATCAGACCGAAGCGCTCACGGGTGGTCTCGGAGATCCACTGTCCGTACGCGCCGGTCAGGATTCCCACCAGACCGGCCCAGGAGCTGAGCAGATGCAGGCTGTGGAAGAACGACGTGATGAAGGCCGTCAAGCCGAGCACCAGCGTTACCGCGAGCAGGGTGTCCTGGAGCGGATGGGGTTTGCCGTCGGTGGCGAAGAGAGATCCGGCGGTATTGGGTCGCAATGCCTGTGCCATGTGGCACCTCCTGCGGAAGGCGGCGCATCGTAGCGCCATACACACCCGACGTGTACAGATTGACGGTCACACCCGCCTGATTTCAACCGGAAGCACGTGTGCAGGTAGTCTGTACCGTCTGCACCGGTGTCTGCCCAGGCAGAGCCAGGGAGTCCGCCCAGCTCAGAGCGGGGATTTCGCTTGCCGATCCCCGACTGTCAGTGGCGGCCGATACCGTTGCGTACGCATCACAACCCTCCTGCCACGGATCGACCGTGGCCGCTGAGTCCAAAGGAGGTGGGTTCCACATGCGTCACTACGAAGTGATGGTCATCCTCGACCCCGATCTCGAGGAGCGCGCTGTCTCCCCGCTGATCGAGAACTTCCTCTCCGTCGTCCGTGAGGGCAACGGAAAGGTGGAGAAGGTCGACACCTGGGGCCGTCGTCGTCTCTCGTACGAGATCAAGAAGAAGCCCGAGGGCATCTACTCGGTCATCGACCTGCAGGCAGAGCCTGCGGTCGTCAAGGAGCTCGACCGCCAGATGAACCTGAACGAGTCGGTCCTCCGGACCAAGGTCCTCCGTCCCGAGACCCACTGAGCTCGCGAGCTCAGCTGATCTCGGGATTCTGAGTAGCAGCACAAGCAGCCAGCAGCAAACCCGCCGAGAGGTTCCCCCATGGCAGGCGAGACCGTCATCACGGTCGTCGGCAATCTTGTCGACGACCCCGAGCTGCGCTTCACCCCCTCCGGTGCGGCGGTCGCGAAGTTCCGTGTCGCGTCCACTCCCCGCACCTTCGACCGGCAGACGAACGAGTGGAAGGACGGCGAGAGCCTGTTCCTGACCTGCTCGGTCTGGCGTCAGGCGGCGGAGAACGTCGCGGAGTCGCTCCAGCGAGGCATGCGCGTCATCGTGCAGGGCCGGCTGAAGCAGCGGTCCTACGAGGACCGTGAGGGCGTCAAGCGCACGGTCTACGAGCTGGACGTCGAGGAAGTCGGCGCCAGCCTGCGCAGCGCCACGGCCAAGGTCACCAAGGCCGCCGGCCGCGGTGGCCAGGGCGGCCAGGGTGGTTACGGCGGCGGTGGCGGCCAGGGTGGCGGCGGCTGGGGTGGAAACTCCGGCGGCGGCCAGCAGGGCGGCGGCGCTCCCGCCGAAGACCCGTGGGCTACCGGCGCTCCCGCCGGTGGCAACCCGGGTGCCAGCGGTGGCAGCCAAGGCGGTGGCGGTGGCGGTGGCGGTGGCTGGGGTGGAAACTCCGGCGGCAGCGCCGGCGGCGGCTACTCGGACGAGCCCCCCTTCTAGGCCTTCGGGCCCGGATGTCCGGGCCCGATCGGGCCGAAGGCGGGTCGTATCCCAACTTCTTGATCACACAGGAGAAACACCATGGCGAAGCCGCCTGTGCGCAAGCCTAAGAAGAAGGTCTGCGCTTTCTGCAAGGACAAGGTCACGTACGTTGACTACAAGGACACGAACATGCTGCGGAAGTTCATTTCCGACCGCGGCAAGATCCGTGCCCGTCGCGTGACCGGCAACTGCACGCAGCACCAGCGTGACGTCGCCACGGCCGTCAAGAACAGCCGTGAGATGGCGCTGCTGCCCTACACCGCGCAAGCGCGATAAGGGAAGGGTGACCGACAGATGAAGATCATCCTCACCCACGAGGTCTCTGGCCTCGGCGCCGCGGGCGACGTCGTCGACGTCAAGGACGGCTACGCTCGCAACTACCTGATCCCGCGGAACTTCGCGATCCGTTGGACCAAGGGTGGCGAGAAGGACGTCGAGCAGATCCGTCGTGCTCGCAAGATCCACGAGATCCAGACCATCGAGCAGGCCAACGCTGTGAAGGCCCGGCTCGAGGGTGTCAAGGTTCGCCTGGCCGTCCGCTCCGGCGACGCCGGTCGTCTCTTCGGCTCCGTCACCCCGGCCGACATCGCCTCGGCGATCAAGGCTTCCGGTGGCCCCGAGGTCGACAAGCGCCGCATCGAGCTCGGCTCGCCGATCAAGACCCTGGGCGCCCACGAGACGTCCGTGCGTCTGCACCCCGAGGTTGCCGCCAAGGTCAACATCGAGGTCGTCGCGGCCTGATCGCTGCGCTCGGCTTGAAGAGCTGAGAAGGGGCCGCACCCACTGGGTGCGGCCCCTTCTGTTCGCTTGTTTCACGTGAAACGTCGGTTTCACGCGGCCATCGGTTTCCCGCGATCGACATGTTTCACGTGAAACAGTCAGCGGGTCGCGCCGGTGATGACCCAGCGGCCGGAACGGGCACGCAGCCAGAGGGTGAGCATCCGGACGGCCATCATCAGTGTCATCGCTCCCCACACCGCGGCGAGGCCGCCGCCGAGGACCGGCACCAGCAGGGCCACCGGAGTGAAGACGACCAGGGTGAGCACCATCGCCCAGGCGAGATAGGGACCGTCTCCCGCGCCCATCAGCACGCCGTCCAGCACGAAGACGATGCCGCAGATGGGCTGGGAGAGCGCCACCACGAGAAGTGCAGGCAGCGCGGCATCCTTCACCGCCGGGTCGCTGGTGAAGAGCGGCAGGAAGAGTGGCCGACTGCTCACGACCAGCAGGCCGAGCAGGACACCCACGGCGCTGCCCCACTCGACCATCCGGCGGCAGACGTCTCGGGCGCCCTGGGCGTCGTCGGCACCGAGATGGCGCCCGATGATGGCCTGCCCGGCGATGGCGATGGCGTCGAGGGTGAAGGCGAGCAGGCTCCACAGGCCCAGGGCGATCTGGTGGGCCGCGATGTCGTCGTCCCCGAGTCGGGCTGCCACGGCGGTGGCGATCATCAGGATCGCGCGCAGCGAGAGCGTGCGGACCAGCAGGGGCACCCCCGCCTGGGCGGAGGCCCTGATGCCGGCGGCGTCGGGCCGCAGAGACGCGCCGTGGCGGCGGGCTCCCCGGACGACCACTACGAGGTAGACCCCGGCCATGCCCCATTGCGCGACGACGGTTCCCCAGGCGGAGCCGGCGATGCCGAGGCCCGCGCCGTAGACCAGTCCGACGTTCAGTGCGGCGTTGGCGACGAAGCCTCCCACGGCGACGTAGAGCGGTGTCCTCGTGTCCTGGAGTCCGCGCAGGACACCGGTCGCGGCCAGCACGACGAGCATGGCCGGTATGCCGAGCGCCGAGATGCGCAGATAGGTGGTCGCGTACGCGGCGGCCGTGTCCGAGGTGCCGAAGAGTTCGACGAGTGTCGGGGCGGTGGGCAGGACGGCCACGATCACGGCGGCACCGAGCAGCAGTGCCAGCCAGATGCCGTCCATGCCCTGGCGGATGGCAGCCGGGAGGTCACCGGCGCCCACACGGCGTGCGACGGCGGCAGTGGTGGCGTAGGCGAGGAAGACGAAGAGGCTGACGGCTGTCATGAGGAGGGCGGAGGCGACTCCGAGACCGGCGAGTTGCGCGGTGCCCAGATGGCCAACGATCGCGCTGTCGGCCATGACGAAGAGCGGCTCGGCGACGAGTGCGCCGAAGGCCGGGACGGCCAGTGCGACGATCTCTCGATCGTGCTGTCGCCGGGTGGCCTTGGGGGGCGCGGGAGCCTGTGTCATGACCACCAATCTAATCGTCCACAGGTAATAGATTCAATGGCCTAGCGACCCTTACGTGCCGTCGCTTTGCGTGTCCTCTCGCGCGCCGTTCGAAGGGATCTTGGCCCGACCGGGAAACTTTTTCTTCTGCACAGCCGGTGGATGGGGAAAGCGCAGGTCAGAGGCGCTTGGAAAGAAAAGTCGAGGGCTTGTTCACAGCACTGTCCACCGGGTCGTGCACAGGTTTTGCGGAGTTCTCCACAGCATAAGGGCGGTCGTCCACATGGCCTGTGGATAACCAGATTGGCTGACGGTGCCTGCGGGCCTACCGTGGTGCGGCGCCCGCTCCGTTCGTCGGTCGAGAAGACGCTTGAAAAACCGACGCATCACAACCGGAGTTGGGCCTCTCAATTGTCAGTGCCGTGCCGTAGAAATGAGACACGGCGAGGTCCGCTCGGCGGACGGGAGGAGGTCGCTCGGTGAGCATTTCCGAGCCCTTGGACGACCCGTGGGCCGACAGCGGCCCCAGTGATCGTCTGCCCTCTTCCCGCCGGCGCGGCGACGGCGGGCGCGGCCGCGAGGAACAGCACGATCGCGGCCGGGACAGCGGTGAGTGGGAGGGCGGAGGCACCGCCTTCGAGCGGGTACCGCCGCAGGACCTCGACGCTGAGCAGTCCGTCCTCGGTGGCATGCTCCTGTCCAAGGACGCCATCGCTGACGTGGTCGAGGTCCTCAAGGGCCACGACTTCTACAAGCCCGCGCACGAGGCGATCTACCAGGCGATCCTCGACATCTACGCCAAGGGCGAACCGGCCGACCCGATCACGATCGCCGCAGAGCTCACCAAACGCGGCGAGATCAACAAGGTCGGCGGCGCGTCCTATCTGCACACCCTCGTCCAGACGGTGCCGACGGCCGCCAACGCGGAGTACTACGCGGAGATCGTCCACGAGCGCGCGGTGCTGCGCCGCCTGGTCGAGGCCGGCACCCGCATCACCCAGATGGGATACGCGGCCGACGACGACGTCGACGAGATCGTCAACCGCGCCCAGGCGGAGATCTACGCGGTCACCGAACAGCGCACCAGCGAGGACTACCTCCCGCTCGGCGACATCATGGAGGGCGCCCTCGACGAGATCGAGGCCATCGGCTCGCGCAGCGGCGAGATGACGGGTGTGCCCACCGGCTTCACGGACCTCGACTCGCTCACCAACGGCCTGCACCCGGGCCAGATGATCGTCATCGCGGCCCGTCCCGCCATGGGCAAGTCCACGCTCGCGCTGGACTTCGCGCGCGCGGCGTCGATCAAGCACAACCTGCCGAGCGTCATCTTCTCCCTGGAAATGGGGCGCAACGAGATCGCGATGCGTCTGCTGTCCGCCGAGGCCCGTGTCGCCCTGCACCACATGCGCTCCGGCACCATGACGGACGAGGACTGGACCCGCCTGGCGCGCCGGATGCCCGAAGTCTCCTCCGCGCCGCTGTACATCGACGACTCCCCGAACCTGTCGATGATGGAGATCCGCGCGAAGTGCCGCCGACTGAAGCAGCGCAACGACATCAAGCTCGTGATCATCGACTATCTGCAGCTGATGCAGGCCGGTGGTTCCAAGCGTTCCGAGAGCCGTCAGCAGGAGGTTTCGGACATGTCCCGTAACCTCAAGCTGCTGGCCAAGGAGCTGGAAGTCCCGGTGATCGCGCTCTCGCAGCTCAACCGTGGTCCCGAGCAGCGCACGGACAAGAAGCCGATGGTGTCCGACCTGCGTGAGTCCGGCTCCATCGAGCAGGACGCCGACATGGTGATCCTGCTGCACCGCGAGGACGCGTACGAGAAGGAGTCCCCGCGCGCGGGCGAGGCGGACATCATCGTGGGCAAGCACCGTAACGGCCCGACGGCCACGATCACCGTGGCCTTCCAGGGCCACTACTCCCGCTTCGTGGACATGGCGCAGACCTGATCCCTCTTGGTGTGAAATGACCTCGACGTCGGCCGCGCGGGCAGGTGGACTGAGCCCATGACGACACCTCAGGAAGAGCTGCTCTCCGGCACCCGGCGTGCGCTGCTCCACCGGATCGCCGTGGCCCAGAGCGAAGGGCGCGCCCCGTCGCTGGTCGCCGCGGTCGTGCGGGACGGGCGGGCCGTGTGGCACGGGGCCCGGACCTCGGTCGACGGGCACGCGCCGGACGAGAACGTGCAATACCGGATCGGCTCGATCACCAAGACCTTCACCTCCGTCCTTGTACTGCGGCTGCGCGACGAGGGGGTGCTCGACCTCCAGGACCCGCTGGAGAAGCACCTGCCGGGCACCGGTGCGGGGGAGGTCACGGTGGCCGAACTGCTCGCCCACACCGGAGGGTTGCCGGCCGAGGCACCCGGACCGTGGTGGGAACGGACCCCGGGATCGCTGCGGCCCGAACTCGCCGACGTCCTCGGCGACCGGGCCGCCCCGCACCCGGCCGGACGCCGCTTCCACTACTCGAACCCCGGCTACACCCTCCTGGGCGCTCTCGTGGAAGAGCTCCGCGGGGCGCCCTGGGAAGAGGTATTGCGGCGTGAAGTGCTCGAACCTCTGGACCTCGACCGCACGAGTGTCCAGCCGCAGGCGCCTGCTGCGGGCGGCTGGGCGGTTCACCCCTGGGCCGACGTGCTGCTGCCCGAGCCCGCCGAGGACTTCGGACGGATGTCTCCGGCAGGCCAGCTCTGGTCCACGACCGGAGACCTCGCGCGTTTCGCCGCCTTCCTGACGCGGGGCGACGACCGGGTGCTGAGCGCGGAAACCCTGCGCGAGATGTGGACGCCCGCGGCGCCGGCCGAGCTGGCGGAAGTGGCGGACGGCGCCACGTACGGACTCGGACTGCAGATCCAGCACCGGGACGGCCGGCTGCTTGTGGGCCACTCCGGCTCGGTGCCCGGCTTTCTGGCGGCCCTGACCATCGGCTTGGCGGACGACGTCGCCGCAGTGGTGCTCGCCAACTGTACCTCCGGCCTTCTGACGTCCCAGGTGGCCGCCGACCTCGTACGCATCGTCGCCGAGGCCGAGCCGCGGATTCCTGAGCCATGGCGTCCGCTAGGGGAAGCCGACCCTTCCCTGCTGGAGTTGGCGGGCCAGTGGTACTGGGGTACCAGCTCCTTCGCCCTGCGCGTGACGGCCGACGGTCTCGTCTCCTTGGGGCCGCTCTCCGGGAGTGGTCGGCGCTCCCGGTTCAGGCCGAACGGGGACGGCACCTGGACTGGCCTGGAGGGCTACTACGCCGGTGAGCTCCTGCGGGCCGTACGGCGGCCGGACGGGAGCGTGGACCACCTGGACCTCGGGTCGTTCGTGTTCACGCGCGAGCCGTACGACGAGCGGGCGGCGGTGCCCGGTGGTGTCGGCCCGGAGGGCTGGCGGGGGATCGGCTAGCCACGCCGACAGGCGGAGGCGCTCTGTTTCACGTGAAACAGAGCGCCTCCGTCCCGAGAACCGTCTCTCCTGGAAGGTGGAGTCTTCAGAGCTGCAGTTTGAAGCCGACGTGTGAGGCCACGAAGCCCAGACGCTCGTAGAAGCGGTGTGCGTCGGTGCGCGTGTTGTCGGAGGTCAGTTGCACCAACTGGCAGTTCTCCCGCCGGGATTCCTCGACCGCCCACTCGATGAACCGCGTGCCCAGACCGCTGCCGCGTTCGTCGGCGTGTACCCGTACCCCTTCGATGATCGACCTGGTCGAGCCGCGGCGGGACAGGCCCGGGACGATCGTCAGCTGGAGGGTGCCGACGACGCGTCCCTCGCGGACGGCGACGACGAGGCGTTGGTTCGGGTCGGCGGTGAGCCGTTCCAGTGCTGTCAGATACGGGCTGAGGTCGTCCGGCGACTCGCGCTGTGCGCCCAGGGGGTCGTCCGCGAGCATGCCGACGATCGCGGGGATGTCTTCGGCGACGGCCACGCGTATTTCAAGATCTCCCATGCCCGCGACCCTATGCACCCAAGGCGGCCGTGGATGCCTTCAGCGACTCCATGACCCGCACCAGCGGGGCCAGTTCCGGGTTCCTGGCCGCTTCATCGAGGGCCTCGCGCAGGGCGGAGTCGTTGGTGGGGCGGGCTTCGGCGAGCAGCTTCAGACCGGCTTCTGTGACGTTGGTGTAGATGCCGCGGCGGTCGGTGGGACACAGGTACCGCTCGAGCAGGCCGCGGTCCTCGAGCCGGGTCACCAGTCGGGTAGTGGCGCTCTGGCTGAGGACGACCGCGTCGGCCACCTGCTTCATCTGCAGATGCCCGCCGTCGCCGTCGTGTTGTCGGCTGAGCACGTCGAGCAGGGAGTACTCGCGCACGCTCAGGTCGTGGCGGGCCTGCAACGCGCGTTCGATGTGGGCCTCGATCCTCCCGTGCAGCAGGGAGAGGGCGCACCAGCCCTGGGCGAGGGCGGTGAGCGCGGGGTCCGTCGCAGTCATGGGGTTCTCCTCCGTCCCGGAGCGGCTGACACCCAGGATAAGCAACATCGAAATAGTCCGTGGCTGCCTGTAGCCCGCGTATGCAACTATTGTGAACGCACGAAAAGCGCACCTGCAATCTTTTGGGAAGGTTCAACCTGCATGCCTCTCGCGCTTCTGGCCCTCGCGATCGGGGCCTTCGGAATCGGAACGACCGAGTTCGTGATCACGGGCCTGCTTCCCGAGGTCGCGGGCGACTTCGGGGTCTCCATCGCCACGGCGGGCTTCCTGGTGACCGGCTGCGCGCTCGGCGTCATGTTCGGCGCCCCGCTGATGACCGTCCTGGGCACCAGGGTTCCCCGCAAGCGGATGCTGATGGTGCTGATGGGTCTGTTCATCGTCGGTAACCTGCTCTCCGCCGTCGCCCCCACCTTCGCCGTGATGCTGATCGGCCGTGTGGTCGCCTCCCTCGCCCATGGCGCCTTCTTCGGCATCGGCTCGGTTGTCGCGGCCGACCTGGTCGCCTCCGACAAGAAGGCCGGGGCCATCGCGACGATGTTCACCGGCCTCACCGTCGCCAACGTCGTCGGCGTCCCGCTGGGCACTCTCGTCGGGCAGAACGTGGGCTGGCACGTCACCTTCGCCCTCGTCGCCGCGCTCGGCGTCGTCGGCCTGGTCGGTATCGCCAGGCTCGTGTCCGAGATGCCGCGGGCCGAGGGCGTGCGCCTGCGGCATGAGCTGGCAGCCTTCAAGAACGCCCAGGTCCTGCTCGCCATGACGATGACCGTCCTCGGCTTCGGCGGCGTCTTCGCGGCCATCACCTACATCGCGCCGATGATGACCCACGTGGCCGGCTTCGCCGACGGCTCCGGCACCTGGCTGCTGGTCCTCCTCGGGCTCGGAATGGTCGGCGGTAACCTCGTCGGCGGCAAGTACGCCGACCGAGCCCTGATGCCCATGCTGTACGCCTCTCTGGGCGCACTGGCGGTCGTCCTGGCACTCTTCCCGCTGACCGCCCACCACAAGGTCCTCGCGGCCCTCACGATCGCCCTGATCGGCGCCCTGGGTTTCGCTACTGTCCCGCCCCTGCAGAAGCGTGTCCTGGACCAGGCGCACGGTGCACCGACGCTGGCGTCGGCGGTGAACATCGGTGCTTTCAACCTCGGCAACGCGCTGTCCGCCTGGCTCGGCGGACTCGTCATCGCCGCTGGCTTCGGCTACACCGCGCCGAACTGGGTCGGCGCCGCCCTCGCCGTAGGCGCCCTGCTCCTCGCCTTCGTCTCGGCCGCGTTGGAGCGCCGCGACGGCGTCTCTGGTGGCCTCAGCCCCGTCCTCGCGGGTGGCGCGCCTGCCGCTCGGCAAGCGGCCGTCCAGCGCTGAACCCAGGCCGTCCGTTGGGCCGGGGCCGGCCCAGCGGACCAGCACCCGTGCGACAGCAGTCACCGTCCTGGGCCGGCCTTCCGGCGGGACGGCCGGGCCGTGCTGACCTCCGGGGAGACGAGCACGCGCAAGCCATCCGTCTGACGGCGGCCGTCCACGAAGAACGCCGGCTCCCCGACCATCAGGGGAACCGGCGTTCTCTCGGGGTTGGGTGTCCTCAGCCAGCCGCCACCGTCAGCGGAGCGAAGCGGCGGTGCCAGTCGCCTGGCAACTCCGTGATCCCGTAGGTCATCACGGAGTTGAAGGCAACGGGCTCCAGTCCGTGTGCCTTCACCCACGCCAGCAGCTCCTCGTGCCGTACGTCGATGTCGGTGCGCAGCGGCCGGTCCGTGTGGGCGGCGAGGGAGGCCAGCAAGGCCTTCGCGGTCTCCGTGTCCCGGGCGATCAGTGGTCCCACGACCTGGGTGTCCATGTTGGGCCACGCGGCCGCGTAGCCGATGATCCGGCCCTCGTCCTCGGCGACTCGTAGCTGGTCGCCGAAGGCGGGCAGGCGGGTGATCACGTGCGTTCGATCGGTGCCGAAGACCTCTTCGTCGAGCCGGAGGATCGAGGTGAGGTCCCTGGCTGTGGCCGCACGGGTGGCGATGCCGGACGTCGGTTCACCTGGCGTGAAATGCCCACGCATCATTTCCGCCCGGCCCGTGGTTTTGAAGCCCAGCTCTTCGTAGAGCGGACGGCCGTTCGGTGTGGCATGCAGAGACAGTGGGGTGGTGCCCATGAGGGCGACGATGTGTCGCATCAGTCGCCGGCCGATGCCCTGCCGGGCGTGGCGCTCGGCGACCAGCACCATGCCGATGGCGCCGAGAGTGGGGCTCCCGTGCGGGCCGTACTCGGTGACGACGCAGGCGCTGACGAGTCCCCCGTCGGGGTCGTCGATGCCGTAACCCTGGCCGGCCGAGAGGAGGAGGCCCCACTTGTGCTCCTCTCGCGGCCACCCCCGATCCTCGGACAAGTCGGCGCAGGCGGTGAGATCGCGGTGCGTCAGACGGCGGATGGGCAGAGCGGTGAGGGGAGGAGTCGGCACGCAGGTCAGGCTGTCCGACCGGTGCCGTCGGCGTCCACCTGTTTCCTCTGTTTCCCCTGAGGCATGTGTGCTTTTGGCCATGCGGTGGGTGACTGATCGGTGCGTCGACGGCGAGGGCATGTTTCACGTGAAACAGAGGGGCGGGGCAGAGGGACTGTTTCGCGTGAAACAGCGACCTCGCGACCCACTCATACGTCGGGAAGGATCTATGGGATGTCTGTGATTGGTGCGTCCTGCCCGACAGTTGAAGGAACCAGCGGTTCGCACCTCAAGCGTCTTCCAAGGAGAGAAGGCGAGACTTGTGCGGCGAGCGACGGCCGGTATGGTCGACTCCGGTTCGCTTTCGGGTCGAGGTGCCCCAGACGCGGTGCACCCAGTCCGCGCGAGCCGAGAACAGGGCAATGCAGCCTAACGGGACGGAGAGATCGAAGACCCGCATTTCCGGTGATGTGACCGAGGCGCCCGCACGGGATGGGATGCTGCGGTGAGAGCGCTGCGGCCCATGTCGCGCTCTCTCCTTACTTGTTCGTGCGGGGCGGAAATACGGGTGGACCGCGGCTGTCTCGGCTGCGGAACCGAAGAGGAAAGCGAGCCGTCTGCGACCTAGCAGACACCTTCCGAGCCAGGAAGTGCGCAGACCGACCGAGAGATGTTCGAGGCGAGGCACACCATGGACGCTCCGACCACCAGGTCGGCCGACAACGGCAGGTCCGGCGGCGGGGACGGATGGTTCGCGTCGCGCACCCAGCCGGAACCGGGTGCGGGGGACGAGCAGGGGGCTTCAGGAGGCCGCCGTCTGGCCGCGCTACGCCCGGTGGGCCGGAACACTGCCGACTCCCACGGCAACGCACCCCAGGACGGCACGACGGACGCTGGGACCCGAATACAGCCGAGCTCGCCAGGCCCCGCCGCGACGGCTGCCCCCGCGAGCGCACAACCCCAGTCGCCTACCCAACTGCCGGCGCTCGTCGAGGCTCAGTACCCGGCCGAGGCAGACACCTCCGTGGAGCCTCGACCCGCCGGCCAGCAGGAGGCCCCCGCCCGACCCGAGGCGCCCGCCCAGCCGCAGGCGCCCGTGGAAGCGCATGCGCCCGCGCAGCAGCCCATTGCCTCGCCCGCCGAGCTCCTCGTGCCCGCCCAGAGGTCCGCGCCCGTCAAGGAAGCGTCGCCGGACGCCATCCTCATCCGGCGCACCATGGCCGAGGTGGCCCCGGTGGCCGACAAGGTCACGTCGTACTTCTACGCGATGCTCTTCGTCCGCCACCCCGACCTGCGCTCGCTCTTCCCGCCCGCGATGGACGCCCAACGGGACCGGCTCCTCAAAGCACTGCTCACCGCCGCCGAGCACATCGACAACACCCCGGTCCTCGTCGAGTACCTGCAGAACCTCGGCCGTGGCCACCGTAAGTACGGCACCCGTCCTGAGCACTATCCAGCCGTCGGCGAGTGCCTCATCGGGGCGCTGAGCAAGTACGCAGACTCCGAGTGGGACGCCGAGACGGAGGCGGCCTGGGTCCGGACCTACACCACGATCTCCCAGGTCATGATCGACGCGGCGGCTGTCGATGAACTGCGCGCACCGGCCTGGTGGTACGCGGAGGTCGTCTCGCGCGACCTCAGGACGCCGGACGTCGCGATCCTCACCGTCCGCCCCAACCAGCCCTACCCGTTCCTGGCCGGGCAGTACGCGAGCGTGGAGACGCCGTGGTGGCCGCGGATCTGGCGGCACTATTCGTTCGCCTCGGCGCCGCGCTCCGACGGTCTGCTGACGTTCCACGTGAAGGCTGTCCCCGCGGGCTGGGTGTCCAATGCCCTGGTGCACCGCGCCCGGCCGGGCGACGTCATCCGGCTCGGGCCGTCAGCCGGGTCGATGACCGTCGATCACACCAGGGACAGCGGACTGCTCTGCCTGGGCGGTGGCACAGGCATAGCCCCCATCAAGGCGCTGGTCGAGGACATCGCCGAGCACGGCGTCCGCCGTTCGGTGGAGGTGTTCTACGGCGCCCGCAGTGACCACGCCCTGTACGACCTCGACACGATGCTCGGACTCCAGCGGTCCCACCCCTGGCTGGAGGTCCGCCCGGTGGTCGACCGGGACGGTCTGCTCCAACTGCCCGAGGCGATACGTGCCTTCGGACCCTGGACCGGATACGACGCCTATGTCTCCGGTCCGCCCGGGATGATCCGCAGCGGGGTGGACGTCCTGCGGGGTGTGGGCATCCCCTCGGAGCGCATACGCCACGACTCGGTCGAGGAGCTCGTCGCCTCCGGGAGTTGACTCGCCGCCCCGTAGAACACTCCGGACCCGGACCGGGACGTCAGCCGAGGTCGGGAGCGTGCATGGCGCGAACGCCCTCGATGTTGCCGTCGAGGTAGTGCCGCAGCGACAGCGGTACGAGGTGGACGGAGGCGATCCCGACCCGGGTGAACGGCACGCGGACGATCTCGTACTCGCCGGCGGGCTCCTCGATCTCGGGGCCGTGCCGCAGGGCCGGGTCCATGGACTCCAGATGGCAGACGAAGAAGTGCTGCACTTTCACGCCGGTGGCGCCGCCGTCGTCGCCGATGTGTTCGACGGTGTCGACGAAGCAGGGCACCACGTCGGTGATCTTGGCGCCGAGCTCTTCGTGCACCTCACGGTGCAGGGCGTCCACGACGGTCGCGTCATCAGGCTCGACCCCGCCACCGGGCGTCACCCAGTAGGGATCCACGCCGGGCTTGGTGCGCTTGATCAGGATCAGGTTGTCGCCGTCCAGCAGAACGGCTCGTGCGGTGCGCTTGACCACGGGTCGGACGGTCATGGAAGAAATGTGGCCCGGCTGGTTCCACGTGAAACATCGCGAGACGTCATCGGGTGAGTTCATGCCGTGACATCGGCCCCGGAAATCGGGTCAGTACCAGTCGGCGGCTGCCCCCAACAACCAGTCGTGGGCTCGTGCGACATGCGGCATCGCCAGCGTTCCGGTGCGCACCACCAGAACGTACGTCCGCAGCGGCGGCACGGAGGACTCGTACAGTGCGACGACCTCTCCGCGCTCGAGAGCGGCCGCGCACAGATAGCGGGGCAGGACGGCCAGACCGGCGCCCGCGAAGGCGAGCACCGCGCGCAGGTCGGGGACGATGACGGTGCCCGAGGCGGCGGGACGGGAGTCGAAGACCGAGGCCCAGTAGCGGGAGACCAGGGGCAGAGACTCGTGGACCTCGACGACAGGGAGGTTCTCCAGCGCGGACACCCCCTTGCGGCACACCTCCCCAGCGTCGATCCGCTCGTCCCACTGCGGGGCGGCGACCAGGACGTGCTCCTCGTCGCGAAGCGGAGCGGCCGTGAGCAGCGCTCCGCGCGGCCGAGCCGTACTGATGGCCAGGTCGTGGTGTCCGGCGGCCAGACCCTCCAGGACCTCCTCGGCGTTTCCGAAGGAGGCGCGCAGAAACCCTGTCCGTCGTCGCCGGACAGTTCGGTGAGGGCGGGAAGAGCCCGCTCGGCGATGAACTCGGGAGGACCGGCGAGGTGCAGCGTCCGCACGGCGGATTCGTCGTCGAGGCCGGTCTCGGCGATCTCCACCAGGGCGTCGAGATGAGGGGCGGCCTTGTGGGCGAGCTCGTCCCCGATGCTCGTCGGCGTGACGCCGCGGGCCTGGCGCAGGAACAGGGGACGGCCCAGTTGCCGTTCCAGCGTACGGATCTGGCAGGCGACGGTCGGCTGGGACAGGCCCAGCAGCGCGGCGGCGCGGGTGAAGGAGCCGGCCCGGTGCACGGTCACAAAGGTGCGCAGCAAGGCCAGATCCATGGAGCGTCCTCCCTCTTCCCTGCCTTTCCTCCGGCTCCGAGCAGGGCCCAACCATAAATAAGTCGATAGGTCTCTGTCGCTGCAGTGATTGGACACTGACACAGAGTCAACTAGCCTTGTGCGCGCGGTTCTTCGCGCGCAGAACCGAGGACGGTCCGAGCCACGAGGGGGAGGCTCGGACCGTCCGTTGTATGTACCGGGACCTCGTCAGAGGTGTGCGTAAGCCGGTCACCGCGCCGACTCCTCCAACGCACGCAGCACATCCGTCACCAGGTCCTTGGGATCCTCGGCACCGACGGACAGCCGGATGAAGCCCTCCGGCACGGCATCCCCACCCCAGCGCCCGCGCCGCTCCGCGGTGGAGCGCACTCCGCCGAAGCTCGTCGCGTCGTCCACAAGGCGCAGTGCCTCGAGGAAACGCTCGGCACGCGCGCGCGTGGGCAACGTGAAGGAGACGACGCACCCATAGCGCCGCATCTGCTGCGAGGCGACCTTGTGGGAGGGGTCGTCGGGCAGCCCCGGGTAGCGCAGCCCGCTCACTTCGGGCCTCCCCCGCAGCGCCTCGGCCACGGCCAGGGCGCTGGCGTTCTGCCGGTCGACGCGCAACTGCAGGGTGGCGATCGACCGGTGCGCGAGCCAGGCCTCCATCGGGCCGGGGACGGCCCCGACGATCTTCCGCCAGCGCCGTACGGCCGTCATCGGTTCGCCGGCGCGCCCGGTCACGTAGCCGAGGAGGACGTCACCGTGGCCCGTGAGCTGCTTGGTGCCGCTGGCCACCGAGAAGTCGGCGCCGAGCTCCAGCGGACGCTGCCCGAGCGGGGTGGCGAGCGTGTTGTCGACGGCCACGAGCGCGCCACGCGCGTGTGCCGCCCCGACGAGCCGCCGGATGTCGCACACGTCGAGCCCGGGGTTGGACGGGGACTCGATCCACAACAGCTTCGCACCGTCGAGGACGCCGAGCTGGGCGTCGCCGGCGGTCGGCGCGGTGCGCACCTCGATGCCGTACGCCTCCAACTGCGCACGCACCAGGGGGAGCGCCTGGTAGCCGTCGTCGGGCAGCACGACGGTGTCCCCGGCCCGCAGTTGGGAGAAGAGGACCGACGAGATCGCGGCCATGCCGGAGGCGAAGACGAGCGTCTCGACGCCGTCCCTCCCCGGAGCCTCGAGCTCGCCGATGGCGCGCTCCAGATGGGTCCAGGTCGGGTTCTCGTCACGGCCGTAGGTGTACGGGCCCGTGGGCTCGCCGGGCAGGTGGAAGTGCGCTGCGAACACCGGGCCGGGGAGGGTCGGCTCGTACTTCACCGGCTCGGGCAGCCCGGCCCGCACCGCGCGCGTGCCCTCGCCCGAGCCTCGGGGAAGTCCTCCGTTCGTAGCGGAATCTTTCATGCAATGTGTCCTTCCACGTCGTCACGTACGGCGGCGAGCAGACCGGCGCTCGCCTCCTCCACCATCTCAAGGCACTCCTCGAAGCCGTCCCGGCCCCCGTAGTAGGGGTCGGGGACGTCCAGGTCTTCGGGGGCCACGGGGTCGAAAGAGCGCAGCAGCCGGACCTTCGCCGCGTCCTCCTCCGTGGGAGCGAGGAGGCGCAGGGCCTTGAGATGGCTGGAGTCCAGGGCGATCACCAGGTCGAGGCGGGCGAACCAGGACGGCTCGAAGCGCCGGGCCGTGTGGTCGAGGGCGTATCCGTGCCGCTCCAGGACGGAGAGGGTGCGCGGATCGGCGTTCTCGCCCTCGTGCCAGTCGCCCGTGCCGGCACTGTCGACCTCGACCAGCCCGTCCAGGCCGGCGTCAGCCACACGCGCGCGGAAGACCGACTCGGCCATCGGCGAGCGGCAGATGTTGCCGGTGCAGACGAAGCAGACGCGGTAGGACATCTCGGACTCAGTCCCCATCGGGCAGGACGACGTTGAGCGCCCAGGAGACGACGGAGATGATCAGGCCGCCCAGGACCGCGGTCCAGAAACCCTCCACGTGGAAGCTGAGATCGAACTTGTCGGCCAGCCACGAGGTCAGCAGCAGCATCAAGGCATTGACCACCAGGGTGATCAGACCGAGCGTGAGGATGAACAGGGGAAAGGTCAGCACCTTCACGACCGGCTTCACCATGAAGTTCACCAGGCCGAAGAGCAGTGCGACGACTATGAGGGTGCCGATCTTCTTGCCCGTGCTGTCACCGGTCAGAGTGATCTTGTCGAGCAGCCAGACGGCGACCGCCAGGGCGCCTGCGTTGGCGATCGTCTTGACTACGAAATTCTTCATGTGTCTGATCGTGGCAGAGAGATCGCAAACGAGCACCGGACGAGGGCGGACAAGGTCGATGAAGGCATTCCGGTTGGATGAGCTGGAGGCGGAGCGAGCCGCCAACGACGGCGCCTACCTGCAGTTCCTGCGGGAGCGGAACATGTCCGTCGGGCTGTACGCGCTCGACGCGGGCACGCATGATCCACAGAACCCGCACAACCAGGACGAGGTGTACTTCGTCGTGAGCGGGCGCGCCTCGATCACCGTCGGACTGGAGACCACGCAGGTGGCGCGTGGCAGCGTGGTCTACGTCCCGGCCGGGGTCGCCCACAAGTTCCACCACATCAGCGAGGATCTCCGGGTCCTGGTGGTGTTCTCGCCGCCCGAGGGCTGAGCGTCTCCGCCTCGCAGCCGATCCCTGGTCTCGGGGTTCCCTAGGGGATCGGTCAGGGGAGGACAAGGGGTGCGAGGCCCCCGCCGGCACCCTCTTCGGACCTAGCATCGACGGCAGGACATCGAAAGGCTCCGGCCCGACAGGGGTGCCGGACCTCGACCGAAGAGGATGAGGGCAAGGGCGATGCGAGAGATCTTCACGGGACTGCCATGGTGGGTGAAGTGGGTCGCGGTGCCGGTCATCGCATTGGTCGTGTTCGGCGGGCTGATAACCAGCGTCGTCGGGTTCGTGATCGGCCTGCTCTTCAAGCTGCTGGTCTTCGTGGCGCTGGTCGGCGGACTGATCTACGTCGTACGGAAGTTCATGTCGAGTTCGTCGTCGCGCAGCGACTGGTGAGCCGTCCGGGAAGCCGGTGATCTGTAACAGGAATCACCGGTTCCCTCGGCCGGGGGAAGTTTCCCTGACAGCCCGTCTGCAAGCGGTGGCGGACGGTTAAAGTCCGGAATTCGACGCGGGGAAGAACCCCGCGAGCGGCGTACACCCCCCTCCCGTGTTCCCCCGCACGGACCGCCCCCTCGCGCTTCGGGAGTGACCCCCTTGGCCATGGTTGACACCGCATCCGCGCAGCCGTACGCACCCCCTACCCGGTCGCGCTCCTCCGCACCCCCGCTCCAACGCCCGCCGGGCACCGCCGTCCCCGAGCATCCGCACCCCGCGGCCACCCTGATCGGCTCCGTCCAGCGCGCGATGCGCCTGCTGGAATCCGTCGCCGAGCACGAGTACGGGGCTCCGGCCAAACAACTCGCCCGCGAGACCGGCCTCGCGCTGCCCACGGCCTACCACCTGCTGCGCACCCTCGTGCACGAGGGCTATCTGCGACGGGACAAGGGGCTGTTCTTCCTCGGCGAGGCGGCCGAGCGGCTCGGCAGCAGCGGGGCGGCGCAGAAACGTCGCAGCACGGTCGCCGACACCCTTGCCCAGTGGCGCGATTCGATCGGTGTCCCCGTGTACTACGCCCAGTACCGCGACGGCGAGATCGAGATCATGTGCGTCTCCGACACCCCGGGCAACCCGGCGGTGGAGGAATGGGCCGACTTCCGCGAGACCGGACACGCGCACGCCATCGGCCAGTGCCTGCTCTCCCAACTGGACGAGGACGCCCGCCGTGATCACCTGGACCGCTATCCGGCGCAGTCGGTCACCCCGTACACCGTGCGTGACAACCACACTCTGCTACGGCGCCTGGAGCGGATGCGGCGCATGGAACCGGTCGTCGAACGGCAGGAGTACGCGCTGGGCACGGTGTGCGCCGCGATCCCGATCACCGTGGGCACCACGGCGGCGACGATGGCGATCTCCCTCCCCTCCCATCACGCCGACCGACTGCTCCCGGCGGCCCGGCAACTGCAGAAGGAGGTCGGACGGCTGCTGGGCTCGCTCGCGATCTCTATCAGTATCTGAAAACTCACTCCTTGTGATCTGCCGTGTACGTTCAGCAAGATGCCTCCAGTGTCAGAAGGTTGATTCTCGGCCAGTCGACAGCAAGTGACGGGGTAAGGCGATGCGCGAGTCCGTACAGGCAGTACAGGCAGAGGTCATGATGAGCTTCCTCGTGTCCGAGGAGCTCTCGTTCCGCATCCCGGTGGAGCTGGGCTACGAGTCGTGCGATCCGTATGCCGTGCGGCTCACCTTCCATCTGCCCGGTGACGCCCCGGTGACCTGGGCCTTCGGGCGCGAGCTGCTCATCGACGGGGTGGGCAGGGCATGTGGCGAAGGGGACGTCCGTGTCTCGCCCGTCGATCCCGATGTGCTGGGAGAGGTTCTGATCCGGCTTCAGGTCGGTGGTGACCAGGCTCTGTTCCGCTCCTCGGCGGGTCCGCTCGTGGCCTTCCTCGACCGCACCGACAAGCTGGTCCCGCTGGGCCAGGAGGGTGCGCTCGCCGACTTCGACGCGCATCTGGACGAGGCCTTGGACCGGATCCTGGCGGAGGAGCAGAGCGCGGGCTGACGTGTCGGCAGCGCAGGGTGACGGAACGCTGTCGTCACGGGTGGGGCTGTGCAGGAACGCTTCTTCTGGGGTGGTGCGGGCGCTCGGGCAGGGCCTTCTCCGGGCTCCTCAGGTTTCGGGCGTCTCGCGCGTCCTGTGCTTCTCAGCTCCTCCCCCGAGGGGAGAGTGGGGCGGGCGTCCGAGCCGGCCGGTGCTTCCGGCTCTCGGGCGCCTCTCGCCTCAGCGCTTGCGTCGCCTGCCCCGGCCGCCCCGGCCCTGGGCAGGACCCGCGGCCGTCGTTCCTGCCGGGGACGGCGGAGTCGTCTCCGTGACAACCGCGGGGGCCGTTCCGCGGCTCGGTCGGTCGGCGGCGACCACGAGGGCGGCCAGGGCCGTCGTGACGGGCACGGAGGCGACCAGGCCGATCGAGCCCACCAGCGTGCGCACGATCTCCTCGGCGACCAACTCACTGTTGGCGACGGTGCCCACACTGCTCTGCGCGATCGAGAAGAGCAGCAGCAGCGGCAGCGCGGCACCGGCGTAGGCGAGGACGAGTGTGTTCACCACGGACGCGATGTGGTCGCGGCCGATGCGGATGCCCGCCCGGTACAGCCCGCGCCAGCCCATCGACGGGTTGGCCTCGTGCAGCTCCCAGACCGCCGACGTCTGGGTGACCGTCACGTCGTCGAGGACACCGAGCGAGCCGATGATGATGCCTGCGAGCAGTAGACCGCTCATGTCGATCGAGGGGTACAGCCCGTGGATCAGGCCGGTGCTGTCGTCCGTGTTGCCGGTCAGCGCGGCCCAGTCGATGAACAGCGAACCGAGGACGCCGATCAGCAGCAGTGAGATGAGCGTGCCGAGCACCGCGACGGAGGTGCGGGCCGAGAGCCCGTGACACAGATAGAGCGCGATCAGCATGATGGCGCTCGACCCCACCACCGCCACGACCAACGGGTTCGACCCCTGCAGGATCGCGGGGAGGACGAAGAAGTTCAGCAGCAGGAAGCTGATGGCCAGCGCGACCAGCGCCATGACGCCCCGAAGCCGCCCGACGACCACGACGGCGACCGCGAAGATGAGGGCGAGCACCGTCATGGGTACACGGCGGTTCACGTCGGTGACCGAGTACTGCAGGTCCTTCGGCGCGGAGGGCTCGTAGGCGACCACGACCTTCTCGCCCTGTTCCAACTGCCGTGACTGGTCCGGCTGGACGATCTCGGTGAACGTCCGGCCCTTGTCCTTGCCGGTGTCCACGCGGATCGTGGCCTTCTTGCAGGTACCGCTCGCCTGCTGTTGCGCGGAGGAGCCCTCGGCCGTGGAGGTGTCGCCCGTCGGGGTCTCGCTCGAGGCGTTCACCGACGCACAGCTCACGCTCACGACCTTGGTGACCGTGGCCTGCTGGGTCTGCCGGTCGAAGCCGACGCCGGTGCGCTCGTGCGCCGGTGCGCCGTCGGGCCACAGCACCACGAGCCCGACCACCACAGCCGCGGCGAACGGGATGAGGATGGCCGCGATGACCTTGCGCAGGTGCTGGGAGACGGGGGCCGCCGGGCCATGACTGTGGCTGTGCGAATGCCCGTGCCCACCATCGGAACCGGGGCCTTTCCCACTTCCGGAATCCGGTCCGTGACCGTCGCCGGAACCCGTTCCGTGACCGTGCCCGGCGCCGGGACCGTGACCATGCCCGTCGCCGGTGCCATGCTCGTGGCCTTCGCCGTGAGGGCGGTTGCCAGGGCCGGTGCGGGGGCCGTTCCGAGAGTCGCCACGATGACCACCGTCGGGGCGTTGTCCATGACCGTGTTCGCCGCGGTCAAGGCCGTATTCGGCGCCAGGTCCAGGTCCAGCACCGTGTCCAGGTCCAGGTCCAGGTCCAGGTCCAGGTCCCTGTCCGGGGCCGAGACCGGGTTGGTACCCGTTCCCGGTCCCGTTTCCGCGTCCTTGTCCGGGGTCTCCGCCAGGGCCCGGCCCCTGGCCGCTGGGCACCCCACGGCGTCGTAGCCCGCCCAGTCCGCCGGCGTATCCCGGCCTGTGATCGGGGCTCTGGCCGTGATCACGTCCGTGATCGTGACCGCTGCTGAAATCGCGGCCGTTTCCGGGCTCGCCGTGGCCGCCGGAACCCCCTCCGGAGCCGCCACCAGGGCTGCCTCCGGAACCCGCTCCGGGGCCGGTGCCATTGCCGGGGCCGTTTCCGGAGCCCGGCCGGCGGGGCGGCTCGGGGGGCGGGTACGGGGGTTGGTGTGTCGTGGTCACCGACCGATCATCGCAAGAACGACAGGGGCCCTCTGTTCACCGCGCCCGAATTGACGCTAGCGTGGAGGCACCTTTGCACACGCGGGAGCTCGGAGCACCGGGCTGAGAGGGCGCTGACCTCCGTCTTCGCGATGTTTCACGTGGAACGTCTCTCGAATCGAGTGATGTTTCACATGAAACGTCGGCAGGCGGTAGCCGCTGCGTCGACCGCCGAACCTGTTACCGGGTAATGCCGGCGTAGGGAGTAGGTCTCATGACCAACAAGGACGTACGCACGCCTGCCTTCACGCAGAACGCGACCAGCGAAAACGCGGTCGACGGGAGCGGTTCGGAGGCTGGGAAGTCCATCGGCTGGCACAAGGGGTATGTCGAGGGCGCTCGCCCCGATCTACGGGTGCCAGTTCGTCAGGTGCACCTCACCAACGGGCAGTCGGTCACGCTGTACGACACCTCAGGCCCGTACACCGATCCACTCGTCGACACCGACGTCCGCAGGGGGCTGTCGCCGCTGCGCGAGAACTGGATCATCGCTCGCGGGGACACCGAGGAGTACGCGGGCCGTCCTGTCCGTCCTGAGGACGACGGCCTCAAGCACACCTCGCCGCGCGGTGGTCTGCGCAACCTGGACGCGGTCTTCCCGGGGCGGCCGCGTCTGCCGCGTCGCAGCAGGGACGGCGTGGCGGTCACCCAGCTCGCGTATGCGCGCCGGGGGGAGATCACGCCCGAGATGGAGTTCGTGGCCATCCGAGAGAACGTTTCTCCAGAGGTGGTGCGTGAGGAGATCGCGGCGGGCCGTGCGGTGTTGCCGGTCAACGTCAACCACCCGGAGATCGAGCCGATGATCATCGGCAAACGGTTCCTGGTGAAGGTCAACGCCAACATCGGCAACTCGGCGGTGACGTCCTCCATCGAGGAGGAGGTCGAGAAGATGACCTGGGCGACGCGCTGGGGCGCCGACACGGTCATGGACCTGTCCACCGGCCGCAACATCCACACCACCCGGGAGTGGGTGCTGCGCAACTCCCCCGTCCCCATCGGCACGGTTCCGCTCTACCAGGCGTTGGAGAAGGTGGACGGCCGCGCTGAGGAGCTCACCTGGGAGATCTACAAGGACACGGTCATCGAGCAGGCCGAGCAGGGCGTGGACTACATGACGGTCCACGCCGGTGTCCGCCTCGCGTACGTTCCGCTCACGGCCAACCGCAAGACCGGCATCGTCTCGCGTGGCGGCTCGATCATGGCCGCCTGGTGCCTCGCGCACCACAAGGAGTCGTTCCTCTACGAGAACTTCGAGGAACTCTGCGAGATCCTCGCCGCCTACGACGTCACGTACTCGCTGGGCGACGGGCTGCGGCCGGGGTCCATCGCGGACGCCAACGACGAGGCGCAGTTCGCGGAGTTGAGGACGCTCGGGGAACTCAACCGGATCGCGAAGCGTTTCCATGTACAGACGATGATCGAGGGCCCGGGACATGTCCCGATGCACAAGATCAAGGAGAACATCGACCTTCAGCAGGAGATCTGTGATGAAGCTCCGTTCTATACGCTCGGCCCGCTGACGACGGACGTCGCGCCGGCGTACGACCACATCACTTCCGGCATCGGTGCCGCGATGATCGCCTGGTGGGGCACGGCCATGCTCTGCTATGTCACGCCCAAGGAACACCTGGGCCTGCCCAACCGTGACGACGTCAAGACCGGCGTCATCACCTACAAGATCGCCGCCCACGCAGCCGACCTCGCCAAGGGGCACCCCGGTGCGCAGGAATGGGATGACGCGCTGTCCGACGCCCGCTTCGAGTTCCGCTGGGAGGATCAGTTCAACCTGGCCCTCGACCCGGACACGGCACGGGAGTTCCACGACGAGACCCTCCCGGCGGAGCCGGCGAAGACAGCGCACTTCTGCTCGATGTGCGGGCCGAAGTTCTGCTCGATGAAGATCAGCCAGACCATCAACGAGAGGTTCGGCGGCGGGGTGGCTGCCGGCGCCTCGGCGGAGGAGATCGCCGAGGGGATGCTGGAGAAATCGAAGGAGTTCGCGGCGAGCGGGAACCGGGTGTACCTGCCGCTGGCTGACTGACCGACGTGCCTGAGCAGCCCTGGGCAGCAGGTGCAGGGCGGGCGTTGTGCAAGGGCTGCCCAGGCGTACGGCTTGCGCTCCTCTCGGTTGGTCGGTCGGGGTCGGCGGGGGCGCAAGCCGAGTGCCTACTCCGGACGGTGTTCCGGGCCGCCGAAGTCCGGGCTGGTGTAGTCCGGGCTGCTGAAGCTCGGGCGTGGGCCTGTCGAACGGCCGTCGTCGGGGCTGCTGAAGCCCGGGCGGTCGTAGCCGATCTTCGGGAGGCGGCCGGTGGGGGCCGGTGGGGCCGGGTCGGTGTGCAGGGCGGTCGCCGTGGCGGGGTTGGCGAGCGCCTCCCGGAGGAACGGCAGGATGCCGCGTTCCAGAAGTGCCTCCCGCCAGGCTTCCCTGGCTCGGGCGACCTCCTCGCTCTGTTCGCCGTGTGGTTCGTCCTCCAGGGAGGGACGGTTGCGCAGGGCGGTGAGCAGCAGGGCGACGGTGGCGACGAGGATCGCGGCCGCGGCCACGGCCCCGAACGCCCAGCCGGCGGTGAGCATGGTCCGGGCGAACGCCTGCCCGGGGTCGAGCACCCTGAGGATGTAGCCGACGAGCAGGAAGATCACCGCGGCGGTCCCGGCGAGAACGGGGGTGAGGACGGCGGCGACGGCACCCGCCCCGGCGGCCTCGGCGGCCTGGGCAGCCTCCCCCACGGTGGTGGCGAGTCCCATCGCGGCCGCGCCCGGCTCGGCGGGGCCGGTCTCGGATGTGGACGACGGGTTGGACGGCGCCGGGTGGCGCAGTTCCTCTCGGACCTTCACGTAGTGCTGGTACTCGGACGCGGCGGCCACCGTGATGAGTGCGGAGGCGTTCAGCGCCATGGTGCGCAGTTGTTCGGGGTTGAGCCGCTGTCCGACAGCGGCCAGCTCCGGGTGGCGTGGTGCGGAGCGCAGCGCCTCGTCGAGGATCCGCTCGTACTCCTGGCGGTCCTCGCTGTGCAGGTGCTGCGGAACGCTGTTCATGTGCATCCCCCGATGCTCCGTAGGGCTTGGGGCTCGCATGCCAACGAGCCGTCGGGCAGAAACGGAGGGGAGCCTGCTACGGATAAGCCGATGGTAGAGCGGCGACGGCATGGGGTGACAGGGGGTTTGCTGAAATTGACCCCTGGCCTGCGGTGTCGCCGAGGTGTCCATAGTGGGGTGCGCATGCCCCCGGAACGCTCAGATATTTAGGGGCAGTTGCTGGACCAGCAGTTTTCCGGCCATCGTCACGCCGCCGTCCATCGCGATGGCCAGCCCGTCGGCGTAGACATGTGGTCCTTCGACGTGCGGGCCGCCCTCGTCCTCGCCGTCCTCGGAGCCGACCTCGCCCAGCAGGTAGGGAATCGGGCTGTGGCCGTGAACGATGCGGGTGCCCCCGTACGTATCGAGCAGGGAACGGACGGCGTCGGCTCCCCCCTCGTCCCGGAAGGAGAAGCGCTTGGTGAACTTGCGGAACAGGTCCCACACCTCGTCCGCGTCGTTGCGCGTGATCGTCTCGCGGACGGTGTCGTTGACCGCCTCGATCGAGTCGCCGTAGTCGAGATAGGCGGTGGTGTCGGAGTGGACGAGCAGGTGGCCGTCGACCTCCTCGACGGCGTCGAGGCGGGCCATCCACTGCAGGTGGTGGTCCTGGAGACGGTCCATGTCGTACTTCTGGCCGCCGTTGAGCAGCCAGGCCGCCTGGAAGGTGGCGGTGCCCGCCCCGGAGTTGACGGGGGTGTCGCCGAAGCGCTTGGCGCCGAGCAGCAGCAGTTCGTGGTTGCCCATCAGGGCCTTGCAGTATCCGCCGGCGGCGGCGGCCTCGGCGGACAGCCGCATGACGAGGTCGATGACGCCGATGCCGTCCGGGCCCCGGTCGGTGAAGTCGCCGAGGAACCACAGCCGGGCGGTGCCCGCGCACCAGTTGCCGGCGGCGTCGATCAGGTCCTTCTCCTGCAGTGCGGCCACCAGTTCGTCGAGGTAGCCGTGTACGTCGCCGACGACGAACAGCGGACCCGGGCCGGTCGCGGGCACCGGGGCCGCCTGGACGGCCGCCGGGTCCACGGCCACCTGGAGGGTGTCGCCGCGGCGGTTGATGACGGGCAGGTCGCGCTGGGTGGGCGTGTAGCCGTCCGGATGCTCCAGCGGCTCCTCGACGGGCGGCTCCGCGGCGCTGCCGGGGGGTGTGCCCTGGTCGTACGGACCGGTCTCGTGGACGTACGCGGGCACCCGGAAGTCGCGCAACGTCGCCGTCCGCTCCACCTCGGGTCCCTGACCGGCCCCCTGAGTCATCAGACCCCTCCACCATCGCGCCGCATCTGCACCCTTCGGGCTGCCTGGTCGCAGCGGCCCGCGGTGCCGTGCGCCCATCATAGGAATGCGGATCGTGCCGTGTGATGACCCAGGGGTGGTGAATCGGAGCAAGGCTCCAGTTCGTCGCGGCTTTCGCCCCGATTGGGCAGGGCTTCGGCAGCGCACACTCACCCGGCACACACTGTGCCCACACCCTCATGTCACGCCCATGGGTGGCTCCGCCGGTTTGTGTGGGGGACTGGTTCGGGTTCGGCTGGAGGGGACGGGGGAGTGTGGTGATTCGCGTAGGGGGCTTTGCTTCGGGTGGTGCGGTTGAGGGTGGGGTGTTTCGCCGGAGTCGTGGACGGGCGGCCTGATGTGGGGCTCTCCCCCGGCTGTGGCCGCCGCCCGCCAGCCCGTGAGCGAGGTTCGGGCCTGGGCTGGGCCGTCCGAGGTCTCTGCTCCGTGCGCTGCTTCGAGGCGATCGGACGTCCCGGGGCCCGGCGGGGAGAGCTGCCCTACGGCGTTCCGTACCGCCGGGTCGAGGGAACACGGGTGTCTCCCAGGTGGCATCCCGGAAGCCAGCGGCACCCGAGATGCGTCCGGTGGCGTCGGAAACGCCCGTAAGGGCCTCTCGCCAACCTGCGTTGACGCGAACGGGCTCGTGCCGAGCCGCACGGTGAACCCGCCACAGGCTTCCCCGTCTGACACCTGGCGTCCCGCGCGCTGCCGGACTCGTGGATTCCACCCGCCGGTTTTGCTTGGCGGCGCCTGATCAGGCGCGATGCCAAGGGGCCGTCTCAGCCCTGTACCCCTGCCCGCCGCTCCCGGCCAGAGACCCCGCCGCCTTGCACCCCGCCCCCTCAGCGCACTCAGCCCCCGACAACCGCCCCCCAAACCCAACGCCCCCAAACCTCAGCCGCCCTCTCCCACCCCCACAAGCGTGGGGCAGGGAGAGGGCGGCAGGGTTCCTGGCTGGATGGGTTACTTCTCTTCCGGGGCTCGGGGTGGGCTGACCGTCGTTCGTGGTGGGCGGCGTTGGGACGACGTCCGCACGATCAGTTCGGTCGGTATCACCTGCTCGACCGGTCGGTCCGTCTCCACGCCCTCGATCGCGTCGATGAGGAGCTGGACCACCGCCGTCCCGATGCGGCGCGGCTTCAGCGAGAGCGTGGTGACGGGCGGCTCGGTGTTGGCGTACACCATGGACTCGCTGCAACAGACGATCAGCAGGTCCTCCGGGACGCGCAGCCCGTAGCGGCGGGCGGCGGCGAGAAGGTCGGTGCCGTTGGGGTCGAACAGGCCGTAGACGGCGTCGGGGCGGTCGGGACGGGCCAGCAGCCGGTCGGCGGCGATGGCGCCCGCGCACGGGTCGTGCGCGGGATAGGCCTCGTAGACCGGGTCCTGGCCGACCCGCTCGCACCACCGCAGGTACGCGCTGGTCGACAGATGCGTGTACGTGTCCGTCGTGGTGCCCGTGAGCAGGCCGATGCGGCGGGCGCCGGCGTCGGCCAGGTGGTCGAGGATGTCGAGGACGGCGGCCTCGTGGTCGTTGTCCACCCACGCGGTGACCGGGAGCGGGCCGGCCGGGCGGCCGTCGGAGACGACCGGTAACCCCTGCCGGACCAGCTCGCTGACCATCGGATCGTCGTCGGCGGGGTCGATGACGACCGTGCCGTCCAGGGCGACGTTCGACCACACGTCGTGGCGCGAGGTCGCGGGGAGGATGACGAGCGCGTAACCGCGGGCGAGCGCGGCCGACGTAGCGGCACGCGCCATCTCCGCGAAATACGCGAACTCGGTGAAGGTGAAAGGTTCATCCCCGTACGTGGTCACGGTCAGGCCGATGAGCCCTGACTTGCCCGTACGGAGGGTTCGGGCCGCCGCGGAGGGGCGGTAGCCCAGTCGGTCGGCGACCTCGCGGACATGGCGTCGGGTGGCGTCCGGGAGCCTGCCCTTGCCGTTGAGGGCGTCGGAGACGGTCGTGATGGAGACTCCGGCGGCGGCGGCCACGTCCCTGATGCCCGCCCGGCCCGGCCGGCTGCCTCGGCGTGAGGTTTCCGCGCGGCTCACCTGGTGCTTCCCTGCTGCTGTCATGGCGAGCCGATAGTAGGGCTCATTCGGTGGGGTAGGGCGGACGCATATGCACGCGTTGACAGGCACGTTTCTGCAAGGTCGCATAGAGGTAAGTACATTAGAAACAAAGGTAGTTGACTGCTCCCATGCCAAGATGTGGCGTGTCGGCACGGATGAGCCTGCCAAGGCGCCGATGTCTCGAAGAGGTCTCAACTCACCTGTACGAGGGATGCGCGCCACGGCGTGAGCCACCGGCGCATAGATATATGCACAGCGCGCCCCCTGGTGAGTACGCCTTCGTGCGCCTTCGTCCTCAGAAGTCGCGGAGGTCCCTCCGACGGGTTCCGGAGGTCCCCTCCGACGAGTTGCCCGGGTCCCTCCGTTTCGTACGGAGGTCTCTCCCTCACCTGTACGCACCCGCGCCGAATCCTCATAAGGTGAGCAGTATTGAAGCCGGTGGTGGTCATGAGGAGGACTGCGGTGAGCGAGACGAGCCCCAAGCTGCGCGCCGAGCTGGAGGGGATCCCCACCTACAAGCCGGGCAGGCCGGCCGCGTCCGGTGGTCCCGTGGCCTACAAGCTGTCCTCCAACGAGAACCCCTATCCGCCGCTGCCGGGCGTGATGGAGAGCGTGACGGCCGCGGCCGCCTCCTTCAACCGCTACCCGGACCTGGCCTGCACGGGGCTGGTGAACGAGCTCTCCGAGCGCTTCGGGGTCCCTGCCTCGCACGTGGCCACGGGCACCGGTTCGGTCGGCGTGGCCCAGCAGCTCGTCCAGGCGACCGCGGGCCCCGGCGACGAGGTGATCTACGCCTGGCGGTCCTTCGAGGCGTACCCGATCATCACGCGGATCAGCGGCGCGCGGCCCGTGCAGGTGCCGCTGACGCCGGGGGACGTGCACGACCTGGACGCGATGGCCGACGCGATCACCGACCGGACCCGGTTGATCTTCGTCTGCAACCCCAACAACCCCACGGGCACCGTCGTGAAGCGGGCCGAGCTGGAACGGTTCCTCGACCGGGTGCCGCGTGACGTGCTGGTGGTGCTCGACGAGGCCTACCGGGAGTTCATCCGCGACCCCGAGGTGCCGGACGGCGTGGAGCTGTACCGGAATCGGCCCAACGTGTGTGTGCTGCGGACCTTCTCCAAGGCGTACGGCCTCGCCGGTCTGCGCGTCGGCTTCGCGATCGCCCACGAGCCGGTGGCGGAGGCGCTGCGCAAGACGGCGGTGCCGTTCGGCGTGAGCCAGCTTGCGCAGGATGCCGCGGTCGCCTCGCTGCGCGCCGAGGACGCCCTGCTCGGCCGGGTCGGCTCCCTGGTGTGCGAGCGCCTGCGCGTGGTCGAGGGGCTGCGCGGGCAGGGCTGGACGGTGCCCGAGACGCAGGCCAACTTCGTGTGGCTGCGGCTGGGCGAGCGCACGGTGGCCTTCGCGGCGGCGTGTGAGCAGGCCGGCGTCGTGGTGCGGCCGTTCCCGGGCGAGGGTGTGCGGGTGACGATCGGTGAGAACGAGGCGAACGACATCTTCCTGAAGGTGGCGGAAGGGTTCCGTAAGGAGTTGTAGGAGTTGTAGGAGTTGTAGGAGTTGTAGGAGCTGTAGGGGCTACAGAGGCTGCCGGGGTTCCAAAGCCGCAGTGCCTGTCTTTCGACTGGTCGGCGGCTGCTGGCTGGGGCTGCGACTGGGGCCGACGGCTTGCGGGCGGTGGCGTTCAGGGGGGTTTCCGCGGGTAAGCGGGACCCCCCTTCGCTTGTCGAAAATCGGTGCGTCATACTAGCTTGTGAATGTGAACGCTTTCACAAGCGTGATTCACAAGCCTGTGAGGTAAGGAGTGACGACGTGGACCTGGCTTTGGCGCCGGAGACACTGGCGCGCTGGCAGTTCGGCATCACCACCGTCTACCACTTCCTCTTCGTCCCCCTGACGATCTCCCTCGCGGCCCTCACCGCCGGGCTGCAGACCGCCTGGGTGCGCACGGAGAACGAGAAGTACCTCAGGGCGACGAAGTTCTGGGGCAAGCTCTTCCTGATCAACATCGCGATGGGTGTCGTCACCGGCATCGTGCAGGAGTTCCAGTTCGGCATGAACTGGTCCGACTACTCGCGCTTCGTCGGCGACGTCTTCGGTGCCCCGCTCGCCTTCGAGGCCCTGATCGCCTTCTTCTTCGAGTCCACCTTCATCGGTCTGTGGATCTTCGGCTGGGACAAGCTGCCGAAGAAGATCCACCTGGCCTGCATCTGGATGGTCTCGATCGGGACGATCCTGTCGGCGTACTTCATCCTCGCGGCCAACTCGTGGATGCAGCACCCGGTCGGCTACCGGATCAACAAGGCGAAAGGGCGGGCCGAGCTCACCGACATCTGGGCCGTGCTGACCCAGAACACCACGCTCAGCCAGGTCTTCCACACCATGTCCGCGGCCTTCCTCACCGGCGGCGCCTTCATGGTCGGTATCGCCGCCTTCCACCTGTACCGCAAGAAGCACATCCCGGTGATGAAGACCTCACTGCGGCTGGGCCTGGTCACCGTGGTCATCGCCGGCCTGCTCACCGCCGTCAGCGGTGACGTCCTCGGCAAGGTCATGTTCAAGCAGCAGCCGATGAAGATGGCCGCCGCCGAGGCGCTGTGGGACGGCGAGGCGCCCGCGCCCTTCTCGGTCTTCGCCTACGGCGACGTCGACAGGGGGCACAACAAGGTCGCCATCGAGATCCCGGGCCTGCTGTCCTTCCTCGCGAACGACGACTTCGACTCGTACGTCCCGGGCATCAACGACGTGAACAAGGCCGAGCAGGAGAAGTTCGGGCCCGGTGACTACCGGCCCAACATCCCCGTCGCGTACTGGGGTTTCCGCTGGATGATCGGCTTCGGCATGTCGTCCTTCACCATCGGCCTGGCCGGACTCTGGCTCACCCGCAAGAAGTTCCTGCTGGCCCGGCATCTGAGGGTCGGCGAGGACGAGGTGCCGCATGTGGTGCTCTTCAGGAACAAGGCGCTCAACCCCAAACTCACCCGGCTCTACTGGCTGGTGGCGATCTGGACCCTGGGCTTCCCGCTGATCGCCAACTCCTGGGGCTGGATCTTCACCGAGATGGGCCGCCAGCCCTGGGTCGTCTACGGCGTTCTGCAGACCCGCGACGCGGTCTCGCCCGGGGTCTCCCAGGGCGAGATCCTCACCTCGATGATCGTCTTCACCGCGCTGTACGCGGTCCTCGCCGTCGTCGAGGTCAAGCTGCTGGCGAAGTACGTGAAGGCCGGCCCGCCCGAGCTCACCGAAGCCGACCTCAACCCGCCCACGAAGATCGGCGGCGACTCCCGTGACGCCGACAAGCCGATGGCCTTCTCCTACTAGGCCGAGGGAGCTGCACAGTCATGGAACTGCACGACGTCTGGTTCGTCCTGATCGCCGTCCTGTGGACCGGCTACTTCTTCCTGGAGGGCTTCGACTTCGGGGTCGGCATCCTCACCAAGCTGCTGGCCCGCGACCGGCCCGAGCGGCGGGTGCTCATCAACACCATCGGGCCCGTCTGGGACGGCAACGAGGTGTGGCTGCTCACCGCGGGCGGCGCGACCTTCGCCGCCTTCCCCGAGTGGTACGCCACGTTCTTCTCCGGGTTCTACCTGCCTCTGCTGCTCATCCTGGTCTGCCTGATCGTCCGGGGCGTCGCCTTCGAGTACCGGGCGAAGCGGCCCGAGGAGAACTGGCAGCGCAACTGGGAGACCGCGATCTTCTGGACCTCGCTCCTCCCCGCGTTCCTGTGGGGCGTCGCCTTCGGCAACATCGTGGGAGGCGTCAAGATCGACCGGGACTTCGAGTACGTGGGCAACACCTGGGACCTCCTTCACCCGTACGCACTGCTCGGCGGTCTGGTGACCCTGACGCTGTTCACCTTCCACGGCGCGGTGTTCACGGCCCTCAAGACCGTCGGCGAGATCCGGGAGCGGGCGCGGAAGCTGGCGCTGAAGGTGGGGCTCGTGACCGCCGTTCTGGCGCTGGCCTTCCTGTCCTGGACGCAGGTCGACAGCGGTGACGCCAAGAGCCTGGTCGCGCTGGTCGTGGCGGTCGCCGCCCTGGTCGCGGCGCTCGTGGCGAACCAGGCGGGGCGTGAGGGCTGGTCGTTCGCCTTCTCCGGCGTCACCATCGTGGCCGCCGTGGCGATGCTCTTCCTCACGCTCTTTCCGAACGTCATGCCCTCCACGCTCAACGCGGACTGGAGCCTCACGGTGACCAACGCCTCGTCGAGCCCGTACACCCTGAAGATCATGACCTGGTGTGCGGGGATCGCCGCACCGATCGTGGTGCTCTACCAGAGCTGGACGTACTGGGTGTTCCGCAAGCGGATCGGTACGCAGCACATCGCCGAGGCTGCGCACTGAGTCCGAGGTGGGGCATGTTTCACGTGAAACATGCCCCTTGAGGAGAGAGCCTGTTTCACGTGAAACAGGCTCTTCGAGAAGAGGGTGTTTCACGTGAAACCGATCGACCCGCGTCTGCTCCGGTACGCCCGAGCCACCCGCTTCTTCCTGGTGGCGGTCGTCGGTCTGGGTGCCGTCGGAGCGGCGCTGGTCATCGCGCAGGCGATGCTGATCGCCGAGGTGGTGGTCGGCGCTTTCCAGCACGGCATGGCGGTCGCCGAACTACGCACTCCCCTGCTGCTGTTGGTGGCCGTCGCGATCGGCCGGAGCCTTGTCTCCTGGCTCACCGAGCTCGCCGCCCACCGCGCGAGCGCCGCTGTGAAGTCGGAGCTGCGCGGGCGGTTGCTGGAGCGGGCCGCCATGCTGGGACCCGGCTGGCTCAGCGGGCAACGCACCGGTTCGCTGGTCGCTCTCGCCACGCGGGGGGTGGACGCCCTCGACGACTACTTTTCGCGCTATCTGCCGCAGTTGGGGCTGGCGGTGGTCGTGCCGGTCGCGGTGCTGGCGCGGATCGTGACCGAGGACTGGGTGTCCGCCGCGATCATCGTCGGCACCCTGCCGCTGATCCCGGTCTTCATGGTGCTGATCGGCTGGGCGACGCAGTCGCGGATGGACCGTCAGTGGCGGCTGCTGTCCCGGCTGTCCGGGCACTTCCTGGACGTCGTCGCGGGGCTGCCCACGTTGAAGGTGTTCGGGCGGGCCAAGGCGCAGGCCGAGTCGATCCGGAGCATCACCGGTGAGTACCGGCAGGCGACCATGCGGACGCTGCGGATCGCGTTCATCTCGTCGTTCGCGCTGGAGCTGCTGTCGACGCTCTCGGTGGCCCTGGTCGCCGTGACGATCGGCATGCGGCTCGTGCACGGCGAGATGGACCTGTACATCGGCCTGGTGATCCTCGTGCTCGCGCCCGAGGCGTATCTCCCGCTGCGGCAGGTCGGGGCGCAGTACCACGCGGCCGCCGAGGGGCTGGCGGCCGCCGAGGAGATCTTCGAGGTACTGGAGACGCCGGCACCCGTGTCGGGCACGGTCGCGGTGACCGAGGGCGGGGTGGCCTTCGAGGGCGTGACCGTCCGCTACCCCGGCCGCTCCGCCGACGCCGTCTCGGACGTGTCCCTCACCGTCGACCCCGGTGAGACGGTCGCGCTCGTCGGACCGAGCGGCACGGGCAAGTCCACCCTGCTGAACGCGCTGCTGGGGTTCGTGCGGCCGGCCGAGGGCCGGGTGCTGGCCGGGGGAGTCGACCTCGCGGGGGCCGATCTGGAGCAGTGGCGGTCGCGGATCGCGTGGGTGCCGCAGCGCCCGCATCTCTACGCCGGGACGATCGCCGAGAACGTACGGCTGGCGCGTCCCGACGCCGACGACGCGGCCCTGCGCAGGGCGCTGGCGGACGCGGGGGCGCTGGAGTTCGTCGACGCCCTGCCTGCCGGGGCCGGCACGGTGCTCGGCGAGGACGGGACCGGGCTGTCCTCCGGGCAGCGGCAGCGGCTCGCGCTGGCCCGGGCGTTCCTCGCGGACCGGCCCGTGCTGCTGCTGGACGAGCCGACGGCCGCGCTCGACGGGGAGACCGAGGCGGAGGTCGTGGCGGCCGTACGGCGACTGGCGGCCGGGCGGACGGTCCTGCTGGTCGTGCACAGGCCGGCGCTGCTGGCGGTGGCGGACCGCGTAGTGCGGCTCACCGAGACCGACACGCACAGGCCCGCCGAAGCGGCGGTCAAGGGCGCTCCCGCCCCGCTGGAAGAGGCGGCGGTGCTCCCCGTCGTCGGGGAGCCCGAGACGAAGAGCACCGCGACCGGCGGCAGTGTCCTCGCCCGGGTCCGTGCGATGGCCGGTGCCCGGCGTGGCCGGCTCGCGCTCGCACTGCTGCTGGGCGGCCTCGCCCTCGGCAGTGCCGTGGGGCTCATGGCCACCTCCGGATGGCTCATCTCGCGGGCCTCGCAACAGCCGCCGGTGCTCTACCTGATGGTGGCCGTGACGGCGACCCGCGCCTTCGGCATCGGGCGGGCGGTGTTCCGGTACGCGGAGCGGGTCGTGTCGCACGACGCCGTGCTGCGGATGCTGGCCGACACCCGGGTCGCCGTCTACCGGCGGCTGGAGCGGCTGGCACCCGCGGGCCTGCGCTCGACCCGGCGGGGTGACCTGCTGACGCGGCTGGTCGCCGACGTGGACGCGTTGCAGGACTACTGGCTGCGCTGGCTGCTGCCCGCCGGTGCCGCCGTCGCCGTCTCGGCCGGGTCCGTCGCCTTCACTGCGTGGCTGCTGCCCGAGGCCGGGGCCGTGCTCGCCGCGGGCCTGCTGACCGCCGGGGTGGGCGTCCCGCTGGTCACCGGTGCCGTGGCGCGCCGGGCCGAGCGCCGGCTCGCCCCGGCCCGAGGGGTGCTGGCCACCCGCACGGCCGACCTGCTCACCGGCACCGCCGAACTGACCGTCGCGGGCGCGTTGCCCGCCCGTACCGGCGACGTGCGGGCGGCCGACTCCGTGCTCACCCGGATCGCCTCGCGTGCCGCGACCGCCACCGCGCTGGGCGACGGACTGACCGCGCTCGTCTCCGGGCTGACCGTCGCGGCCGCCGCCCTCGTGGGCGCCCAGGCGGTCGCCGACGGGCGGCTGGGCGGCGTGACCATGGCGGTGGTCGTGCTGACCCCGCTGGCCGCCTTCGAAGCCGTCCTGGGGCTGCCACTGGCCGTGCGGTACCGCCAGCGGGTGCGCAGGAGCGCGGAGCGGGTGTACGAGGTGCTGGACTCCCCCGAGCCGGTGCGTGAGCCGGAGCGGCCCCGCCAGGCGCCCGCGTCGCCGTTCCCGCTCGTCGTCAAGGGCCTGGCCGCCCGGCACGCCGGGCAGGACCGGGACGCGCTCGCGGGAGTCGACCTCACCCTGACGCGGGGACGCCGGATCGCCGTCGTGGGACCCTCCGGGTCCGGCAAGACCACGCTCGCGCAGGTGCTGCTGCGGTTCCTGGACGCCGACGCGGGCTCGTACACGCTCGGCGGGGTGGACGCCTGCTCCTTGGATGGCGACGACGTACGGCGGCTCGTGGGGCTGTGCGCGCAGGACGCGCACCTCTTCGACAGCTCGGTCCGGGAGAACCTGCTGCTCGCGAAAAAGGGGGCGAGCGAGGCGGAGCTGCGGGACGTGCTGGCGCGAGCCCGGCTGCTGGAGTGGACCGACGGTCTGCCCGACGGGCTCGACACGCTCGTCGGCGAGCACGGGGCCCGGCTGTCCGGCGGGCAGCGGCAGCGGCTCGCGCTGGCCAGGGCCCTGCTGGCCGACTTCCCCGTCCTGGTGCTCGACGAGCCCGCCGAGCACCAGGACCTGCCGACCGCCGACGCGCTCACCGAAGACCTGCTGACCGCCACCGAGGGCCGTACGACCCTGCTCATCACGCACCGGCTGGCCGGTCTCGAAGCGGTCGACGAGGTGGTCGTCCTGGACGAGGGCCGGGTGGTGCAGCGCGGTCCGTACGAGGCACTGACCGCCCTGGAGGGGCCGTTGCGCAGGATGGCCGAGCGGGAGGAGGCCGCGGAGCTGCTGGCAACGGCATGGTGACGGGGTTGCGCCGGTCGAGACGTACCGCCTGTCCGCGGGCTTCGGCAGCGGCGGTGCGCGCTGAGCGAACCGGCACACCGGTCAGGACTTCGCGGTGCCGATCGGCACCCCGGTGCGGGCAGTCGGGGCGGGCCGTGTGGTGCGGGTGGCGTGCGGGGGCGCGTTCGGGATCGAGATCGTGGTGCCGCACGCCGACGGCTACTTCACGCAGTACGCCCATCTCGCCGCCGTCACCGTCGACCAGGGCGACAGCGTGGGCCCCGGGCAGTGGATCCGGACAGTCGGGCACGTCCGGCAACTCGACCGGCCCGCATCTGCCCTTCGAGGTGCGGGTGACGCCCGAGCCGGGCTCGGCGGTGGACCCGGTGCCGTGGCTGGCGGCACGAGGGGTGCCCGTCGGATAGGGCCGGACCACTCCTGGGGAGAGTGTCCCGGGATCACACCCGTTCGGAGATCAGTCGCTCGATGACGACGGCGACCCCGTCCTCGTTGTTGGCGACCGTCTGTCCGGAGGCCGCCTTGAGCACGTCCGGGTGCGCGTTGCCCATCGCGTAGGACCGGCCGGCCCAGGTGAGCATCTCGACGTCGTTCGGCATGTCCCCGAACGCGACGACCTCCTCGTGCGAGATGCCGCGTTCCGCGCAGCACAGGGCGAGCGTGCTGGCCTTGGAGACGCCGGGGCCGCTGATCTCCAGCAGGGCGCTGGGGCTGGAGCGGGTGACGTCGGCGCGGTCGCCGATGGCCAGGCGGGCGAGGGTGAGGAAGGCGTCGGGGTCGATCGTGGGGTGGAAGGCGAGGATCTTCAGCACCGGCTCGCCAGCCCCGGGCGCGTCCGGCGCGAGCAGTTGCTCGGCCGGCGCGAGAGAGTCGGGGATCTCCATGTGCATCTTCGGATACTCCGGCTCCTGGTAGAAGCCGTACGTCTGCTCGATGGCGTACATGGTCCCGGGTGCCGCGTCGCGCAGCAGCCGTACGGAGTCCAGCGCGTTCTCCCGTGCCAGCTCGCGCACTTTCACGAACCGGTGGGCGCCGGGGCCGCCGTGCAGGTCGACCACGGCGGCGCCGTTGCCGCAGATCGCCAGGCCGTGCCCGTGGACGTGGTCGCTGACGACGTCCATCCAGCGGGCCGGGCGGCCGGTGACGAAGAAGACCTCGATGCCCGCCTCCTCGGCGGCGGCGAGGGCGGCGACCGTGCGCGGGGACACCGACTTGTCGTCGCGCAGCAGAGTGCCGTCGAGATCGGTGGCGATCAGCCGGGGCGGGAGGGCGGCGGCCGGGGTCTCGGGCTGTCGAGTCGCTGAGGTCACCGGGCCATTCTCGCGCATATGCCCGCACGATCGTGCGAGAGCCCGCACACATGAGGCACGGGCGGGGCACGGATGACCTGATGGCGAGGTCAGCGCAGCTGCGCCGCGGCCCCCATGGCGATCTGCTCGAAGATCTTCTCGTCAGCGGCGAAGTCGGAGTCCGGGATGGGCCAGTGGACCACGATCTCCGTGAAGCCGAGCTCCTGGTGCCGTCCGGCGAAATCGACGAAGGCGTCCAGGGACTCCAGCGGGCGGCCGCGGTCCGGGGTGAACCCGGTGAGCAGGATCTTGTCCAGCTCCTGCACGTCCCGCCCGCGCTCGGCACAGGCGTCGGCCAGCTTCTCGGCCTGGCCGCGAATGGCTTGAACCGACTGCTCGGGGGTGCCGTTCTCGTACAGCTTGGGGTCGCCCGTCGTCACCCACGCCTGCCCGTACCGCGCCGCGAGCCGCAGCCCGCGCGGTCCGGTCGCGGCGACCGCGAAGGGCAGCCGGGGGCGCTGGACGCAGCCGGGGATGTTGCGTGCCTCGTGCGCCGAGTAGTGGTCGCCCTCGTAGGACACGGAGTCCTCGGTGAGCAGCCGGTCCAGCAGCGGCACGAACTCGGCGAGCCGGTCGGCGCGCTCGCGCGGGGTCCACGGTTCCTGGCCGAGGGCGGTGGCGTCGAAACCGGTGCCGCCCGCGCCGATCCCCAGGATCACCCGGCCGCGGGAGATGTCGTCCAGGGAGATCAGCTCCTTGGCGAGGGTGACCGGGTGCCGGAAGTTCGGCGAGGTTACGAGAGTACCCAACCGCATACTCTGTGTAGCCGTAGCTGCTGCGGTCAACGTGGGTACCGCCCCGAACCACGGGCCGTCCCGGAAGGTGCGCCAGGAGAGGTGGTCGTAGGTGTAGGCGGTGTGAAAGCCGAGGTCTTCGGCGCGCTGCCAGACCTTCTGTCCCTCGCCCCACCTGTGGATGGGAAGGATTACGGTGCTCAGTCGCATGCCTACGACCCTATGCTCCGGTGACTGCGAGCAATGCTGAGGGATTTGTACTACGTCCCGGTGCGCTGCCAGATCGCGGTGAGCGCGGTAACGGGGTCGGTGTCGGCCGGCGCCGACGGCCACCATTCGCCGTCGTTCTCCTGGAGGTAGGGGTACCAGCGGGCGTCGGGTCCCAGGCGCAGCTGGATGCTGTGGTCGGGGAGGGTGAGGCGGTTGCGCCAGGCCCTGAGGCGGACGGGGGTGTCGGTCATCTCTGCGAGGGCCGTGGTCAGGGCGGTACGGGCTGCTGTCATCGCCGACGGTTCCGGGCTGTGGGGCTGTTCGGCGACGGTGATGCCGGTGGGGCCGCCGTGGCGCCAGGCGCGGGTGAGACGGGCGAAGGCGGTGGGGTTGGCGCCGGTGTTCTGGACCAGGTGGTGGAACCACTCGGGGCCGGGGCTGCTCGCGGCGATGCGTACGGCGTCCTGGTGCTGGGTCAGGTGCAGGGTGGTGGTGTCGCCTGACAGCAGCCGTGCCGCGCGTGCTGAGACATCGGTCATCAGACGCTCCAGGTCCGCGCTGGCGAGACCGCTGCCGACCGGCGGGGGGACCGGCAGTGCGGCGGCGTGGTCGGACGGTTCGGGCAGGTCGGGCAGGCCGGGCCACCCCGGATCGTGTTCGGCCATGGCGGTCCACGCGGCGTAGGCGCCGGCCGCGTGGATACCGGCTGGAGCGGGCGGGGCGTCGACGGTCCGGCCCGCAGTGCGGCGTGCGCGCAGCTCCGTGAGGACGTCGTCCCGTCCGCGGCCTCGCAGCGCGAACAGCACGAACGGGTCGTTGTCGATGGTGGCGGCGATGGCGTAGCAGAGCGCGGCGGCGTGTTTGCAGGGGTGGCCCCAGTCGGGGCAGGAGCACTCGGGGTCGAGCTCGGTGGGTTGCGGGAGGAGGGGGACGTCGGCGTGGCGGGCGTCGTCGATGAGCTCTGCGGGCATCTCACCGTCGAGGAGTGCGGCGAGATGCCCGGCTCGGGCCGCGATGGTGTCGAGGAGGGTGTCCCACTGGGCGTTGGTGAGGACAGGCAGGTGGACGGCGGAGCGGTACGGGCGCGGACGGCTGCCCTGGACGGCGGCCTTGACCTGGCCCGGGGCGATGGTGACCGCGCCGACCATGCCCTGGCGGGCGTAGGTGCGTCCGCGGGACAGACGCCCCGAATCCAGGGTGGAGCCCTCCAGGGCAGTCACCCACGCCTGACCCCACCACGTCGCCGCGAAGGCCCGCCTGCCGCGGCCGGGTGCACGGCGGGGTCCGGGGACGGACGGGCTCATGACTGCCTCCCCAGGGCGACGAGTTCGGCGAGGTCGGCGTCGGACAGTTCGGTCAGAGTGGCCTCGCCTGAGCCGACGACGGCGTCGGCGAGCGCCCGCTTGGATTCCAGTAGCTTCGCCACCCTGTCCTCCACGGTGCCCTCGGCGATGAGCTTGTGGACCTGGACGGGCTTGTCCTGGCCGATGCGGTAGGCGCGGTCGGTGGCCTGGTCCTCGACAGCGGGGTTCCACCAGCGGTCGTAGTGCACGACATGGGTGGCGCGGGTGAGGTTGAGGCCGGTGCCGGCCGCCTTCAACGACAACAGGAATACCGGCACTTCGCCTCGCTGGAAGCGTTCCACCATCTCCTCGCGTGCGGTGACGGGCGTGCCGCCGTGCAGGAAGAGGGTGGGGATGCCTCGTTCCGCGAGATGTTTCTCCAGGAGGGTGGCCATCTGCTTGTACTGGGTGAAGACCAGTACCGACTCGCCCTCGGCGGTGATGGTGTCGACGAGTTCGTCGAGGAGGTCGAGTTTGCCCGAGCGGCCGTGCAGGGGTGTGGACTGGCGCAAGTACTGGGCGGGGTGGTTGCAGATCTGCTTCAGCGCGGTGAGGAGCTTGAGGATCAGTCCCCGGCGGGCGATGCCGTCGGCTTCGGCGATCTTCGCCATGGTCTCGCGGACCACTGCCTCGTACAGGCTCGCCTGCTCGGTGGTCAGCGGGACGACGCGGTCGGTCTCGGTTTTGGCGGGCAGTTCGGGCGCGATGCCCGGGTCGGACTTCCTGCGGCGCAGCAGGAAGGGGCGGACGAGACGGGACAGCCGTTCGGCGGCCCGCGGGTCCTCGCCCGACTCGATCGCGCGGGCGTGGCGGTCGCGGAAGGCGGCGAGGGGGCCGAGGAGTCCGGGGGTGGTCCAGTCGAGGAGAGCCCACAGTTCGGAGAGGTTGTTCTCCACGGGGGTACCGGTGAGGGCGACGCGGGCGCGGGCGGGGAGGGCGCGCAGTTCGCGGGCGGTGACGGCGTAGGGGTTCTTGACGTGCTGTGCCTCGTCGGCGGCGATCAGTGACCAGGCGTTCTCGGCGAGGGCATCGCGATCGCGGCGCAGCACTCCGTAGGTGACCAGGACGATCTCGTCCACGGCCAGGTCCTTCAGGTGGCGGTCGCCGCCGTGGTAGCGGCGCACGGGGGTGGCCGGCGCGAACCTGGCGGCCTCGCGCTGCCAGTTGCCGAGCAGGGAGGTGGGGCAGACGACGAGGGTGGGGCCCGCGGTGGAGGGGTCGGTCTGGCGATGCAGGTGCAGGGAGAGCAGGGTGATGGTCTTGCCCAGGCCCATGTCGTCGGCGAGACAGCCGCCGAGACCGAGCTCGCACATCTCGGCCAGCCAGGCCAGGCCCCGCTTCTGGTAGTCGCGCAGTGTGGCCTTCAGAGCGGCGGGCTGGCCGGTGGGCGTGCGGGATTCGGGGTCGCGGATACGGGCGACGAGGTCGCCGAGCGCCCCGACCGCAGCGCAGGTGATCGTCTCCCCGTCCCGCTCCACCTCGCCGGTCAGCGCGGCGCCCAGGGCCTCCATGGGAGTGAGCGGTTCCATTCGGCGGCGTCTGGCGCGGGCCACCAGCTTCGGGTCGGCGACCACCCATTGGTCGCGCAGTCTGACGAGGGGGCGGCGTGCCTCGGCGAGGGCGTCCATCTCGGCCTCGGTGAGCGGCTCACCGCCGAGCGAGAGCTGCCAGCGAAAGTCGAGGAGGGCGTCGGCGTCGAGCAGACCACCGGCACTGGAGCCGGGCGCGGTGCGCTGCCCGATCTCGGCAGTCGCGCTGAGCGCTTTGACCAGCTCGCGAGGCCAGTGCACGTCGATACCGGCGGCGCGCAGCGTGTCGGTGGCGTCGCCCAGCAGGTCGAAGGCTTCGTCGTCGGTCAGCCGCAGCTGGTCCGGAGCGGCGTCCTTCAGCAGCCGGTCGAGCGGAGGCCAGGCGCGGGCGCCGCGGCGCAGTGCGAGCAGCGTCTCGGTCTCGGCGCGAGGGCCGAGGAGGCGCTCGGTCTCGGACGGCTCGTTCCACAGCCGTGCGGCCTCTACGACGAGCGCCGGATCCGCCGCGGTGTGCAACTGCAGAACGGCCCGGAACTGCCGACGCCGACCCTCGGGTACGTCGACCCGCAGCGAGACGCCGACGTCGGCGGTGAACGCGGCGGCGGTCTCCTCGGCCCACTCCCGCAGCGCGGGCACGGCACGCGTCTCGCGCCAGGCGTACGGCAGCGCTCCCATGGCGAGCGGAGCGGCCGGAGTACGGACCATGTCGTCGGCGACCGCGTCACAGAACTGGCGTACCAGCGCGACCGGTTCCGCGATGCGCAGTGGAGCCGGTCCGGGCTCGGGCAGGCAGTGGGCGTGGGGTGGGAAGGCGGCGCCGAGGGCGTCCAGCGTCTGCCGCTGTACGGCGGTGAGGGGACCCGCCTGCCACGTGTCGTAGCCGGCGTCGGTGAGGGTCGGATGGAGACGGCCGTCGGCGAGGAGCCGCAGTGCGAAGCGGGAGGCGGCCTGCCAGGCCGCGGCGGACGGATGCGCCGGCCGGGCGTCGGCCAGGGCGGCGACAGCGACGGCGGCGGGCAGCGCGTAGCCCTCGACTCTGCGGCGTCGGACCGACCGGCCGTGCGGCAGCACCAGTTCCACCGACTCGGATTCGATGCCCTCGGGCGCTGTGCCGTCTGCAGTCGCTGCCCCGGTGGGCTTCCAGAGCAGCAGCCGTCCGAGGCGGGCGGGTTCGCCGGGCAGGAACACCGCCGCCCAGCCGCCGTCGAGCAGGGCGACCGCGAAGGCGGTTGCCTCCGGTGTGGCGAGCGGTGGCGTGATCCTCGTGCTGGTGCGTGGTTCTCGTACGACGACCCGTGCCACGCTCATTCGCCCCATCGTGTTCCAGGCGGCCCTCACCGCGTCCCGCTCACCAGGCAGGCCCATCATGGAGGGTCGGCGCCGCCTTCCTCAAACCCGGATGCCGGCGGCTGTTCCCTTTCGGCAAGCATGGCCCCGGTGTCGTTGGCAGTGTGTATGGTGCGCCCGCGTGCGGACGTGTGCCGAGCGATACGGCCATGGGGCGCATATCGCAGTATGCTCGGGTCATGGCGGACACGACACGAATCACGGTGACGCTGCCGAGCGAGCAGGTCGCCGAGCTGAGGAAGCTCACCGACAACGTCTCCGGCTATGTCGCCGAGGCGGTGGCGCGTCAGCTGCGGCACCAACTGCTCGGTGCCGACCTGCAGCGTCACCAGGAGGAGTACGGGGCCTTCACCGAGGAGGAGTTGGCGGAGGCGCGCTCCAGGATCTTCGGGACGACGGATACGGGCGGTTCGGCGAGCGCGGCGTGAACGAGCACGTCGAGACGGTCGTCCTGGACTCCCAGGGGCTTTCTGCCTGGATCGCCCAGGACCGCAAGATCCTCGCGATGTTCCAGATGTTCCATGCCGTGGGTGCCGATTTCGTCATCGGAGCCAACACCATCGTGGAAGTCAGCCACGGGCGGGTGAACATGCCTCGGCTGCGGTGGGCGCTCTCCCGCGTCAAGGTCGAGCTGGTGACCGAGGACGCGGCGAAGGCGTCCGCGGAACTGCTCAAAGCCGCGGGTCTGCACGGCCACAAGTACGCGATTGACGCGACCGTGGCCGAGGTGGCTCTGCGTCAGCCGGGCCCAGTGGTCATGCTGACCTCCGATGTCGACGACATGGCCCGGTTGTGTGGCGACCGTGTCCGGCTCATCGGCATCTGAGGGGACAGCTGCGATAGCTGACCGATGGAAATCCTCGCAGGTCACGCCGCGATAGGTGAGAAAGCCTTGACCGAGGTCACCAGCGTGCCCAGCCGCAGGCGTTCGGTGGCGGTCGCGGCGGCGGTCAGCGTCGGAATCGCGCCGAACCACGGGCCGTCGCGGAAACTGCGCCAGGACAGGTGGTCGTAGGTGTACGCCGTGTGGAAGCCGAGCTGCTCGGCCCGTGTCCACGCGGAACGGCCGCCCTCGTTCCAGCGGAGGCACGGAAGGACCACGGTGCTCAGGCGCAGACTCATGTCATCGAGCGTATGCGGCGGACCGTGTTTCACGTGAAACAGTCACCGTGCGCGGCGGGGCAGCCACGGGCTGAGCGCGATGTGGACCACGTACGGCAGCGAGCCGTACCTGTGATCGGCCAGGGATCAGTGGTGCTCGGGAAACCGCAGGTACCGCGGCGGTACGGCCTTCGTCAGCCACACCCCGTTCGCGCTGACGTGGAAGACGTGGCCGTCGCGGTGCATGGCCCCCGCGTCGACGGAGAGGACCACGGGACGGCCTCGGCGGGCGCCGACCCGGGTCGCGGTCTCCCGGTCGGAAGAGAGATGCACGTCGTGCCGGTTCATGGGTTGCAGCCCCTCGGCCCGGATCGCATCCAGTGAGCGGGCCACGGTCCCGTGGTAGAGGTACGCCGGCGGGGTCGCCGGGGGCAGTCCGAGGTCGACCTCGACGCTGTGGCCCTGGCTGGCGCGGATTCGGGTGCCGTCGATCGCGAAGCGCTTCTTGTCGTTGGCGGCGACGACGTGGTCCAACTCGTCCCGGGTGAAGTGGAAGTGGTGCGCGGCGCACGCGGCGATGAGCTCGTCGATCTCCACCCAGCCTGCCTCGTCAAGGGTGAGGCCGATGCGCTCGGGCTGGTGCCGCAGATGCTTCGAGAGGTACTTCGACACCTTCACGGTGCGTCTCTCGTCGCTGTTCTCTCTGTCCTTTTCGTTCATCCGCTCAGCATGACGGGAGAGACGTGGATCACGCATTTATTTTGTGCCGGAGGTTTGATCCACAACCAACTGTAGTTATCCACAGGCTAATTGGAGATTCTGTGGACAACTACCCGCCGTTTCAGGAGCTTTCACCAAGATCACGTGACGGGCCATGGCGGCTCACAGAGATGGTCCCACCCGCGCCAGCGCCCTCAACGCCCTTGGCAGGAACCGCGACAGGGCATACGAGGCCTTCGCCTCCGGAGTGACCTGAACCACCGCCTTGTTGAGCGCGACCGCCCGCAGGATCGCGTCCGCCACCTTCTCCGGCGGGTAGTTGCGCAGCCCGTACGCGCGCGTGGCGCGCTTCTGACGGCGTCGCTCCTCCTCCGCGTCCACTCCCACGAAGGTCGCCGTCGCGGTGATGCCGGTGTTCACCAGGCCGGGGCAGACCGCCGTGACGCCGATGCCCTGGCCGGCCAGTTCGGCGCGCAGGCACTCGCTCAGCATCAGGACCGCCGCCTTGGAGGTGCTGTAGGCGGGCAGCACCTTGGAGGGTTGATAGGCGGCCGCCGAGGCGGTGTTGACGATGTGGCCGCCCTGCCCGCGCTCGGCCATCCGCCGGCCGAAGAGACGGCACCCGTGGATCACGCCCCACAGGTTGACGTCCAGGACCCTGCGCCAGTCCTCGGGCGTCGTGTCGAAGAAGGAGCCCGACAGACCGATGCCCGCGTTGTTCACCAGCACGTCCACCACGCCGTGGTCCGCGTGCACCTTCGCCGCGAGCTTCTCCATCGCCTGCTCGTCGGAGACGTCCACCGCCTCCGCCCACGCTTCGGGCGCGCCGATCAGACGGGACATCTCGGCGGTCCGGCCCGCGCCCTCCGCGTTCCTGTCGACGGCGATCACGCGCGCGCCCGCCTTGGCGAACGCCACCGCCGTGGCCCGCCCGATACCGCTGCCCGCCCCGGTGACCAGCACGAGCTGCCCGCCGAAGCGTTCGGCGTGCCGGCCGGTGGCCCGCCGCTCCGGCCGTCCGTCCTCGACCGACGTGACGAACTCCGTGATCCAGGAGGCGAGCTGGTCGGGGCGGGTGCGCGGGACCCAGTGCCGGGCCGGCAGCGTGCGCCGGGTCAACCGCGGAACCCACTGCTCCAGCTCGTCGTACAGCCGCTCCGACAGGAACCTGTCCCCCAGGGGCGTGATGAGCTGCACGGGCGCGTGGGCGTGCGCGTCCGCGCGCGGGCGGCGCAGCCGGGTCCGTACGTTGTCCCGGTACAGCCAGGCGCCGTTGGCCGCGTCCGACGGCAGCGACGCCGTCGGATAGCCGGTGCCGGGCAGCTTCTCGATCCGCCGCAGCAGCCCGGGCCACGCCTTGCCGAGGGGCCCGCGCCAGGCGAGTTCGGGCAGGGCGGGGGTGTGCAGCACGTACACGTACCAGGACTTGGCGCCCTGGCCGAGGAGCTGGCCGACCCGCCGCGGAGTGGGCCTGGTCAGACGCTTGCCGATCCAGTGGCCCAGGTGGTCCAGGGACGGTCCCGACATCGACGTGAAGGACGCGATCCTGCCCTCGGTGCGCGGCACGGTCACGAACTCCCAGGACTGCACCGAGCCCCAGTCGTGCCCCACCAGGTGCACCGGCCGGTCCGGGCTGACCGCGTCCACGACCGCCAGGAAGTCGTCCGTCAGCTTCTCCAGGGTGAACCCGCCCCGCAGCGGCTTCGGCGCGCTGGAGCGGCCGTGGCCCCGGACGTCGTACAGCACCACGTGGAAACGGCCGGCCAGACGGGCGGCGAGCTCGGACCACACCTCCTTGCTGTCCGGGTAGCCGTGCACCAGGACGACCGTCGGCCGCCCGGGGTCCCCCAGCTCGGCCACGCACAGCTCGATCCCGCCCGTGCGCACCCAGCGCTCACGCGCGCCTTCCAACGTCGCTGCCGTCGCCATGCAGCCGAATCTGACACTCGTTAGATAAATCGTCAATAGGGCGGGGCGGGAAGCCCTGAGAACCCTTGAGGACCCCGGAGAGCCAGCCCCCGTAGCTCTCAGGCAGGGGGAACCCCTATGGACCCGTACATCTGAGGTCTGACGCGAAAACGGCTCTGAGGTCTGACGATTTCCATGGCGTGCGTCACTACATTCGTTGCTGTGACTGTGATCGCGACCGAAAGCCTGAGCAAGCGGTACCCCCGGGTGACCGCGCTCGACCGGCTGTCCATGGACATCGGACCCGGTGTGACCGGACTCGTCGGTGCCAACGGCGCCGGCAAGTCCACGCTCATCAAGATCCTGCTGGGTCTCTCGCCCGCCACGGAGGGCCGAGCCGAGGTGCTCGGCCTCGACGTGGCCACCAAGGGAGCCGCCATCCGGGAGCGGGTCGGCTACATGCCGGAGCACGACTGCCTGCCGCCCGACGTCTCGGCCACCGAGTTCGTCGTGCACATGGCCCGCATGTCCGGCCTGCCGCCCACCGCCGCGCGTGAGCGCACCGCGGACACCCTGCGCCATGTCGGACTGTACGAGGAGCGCTACCGCCCCATAGGCGGCTACTCCACCGGCATGAAGCAGCGTGTGAAGCTCGCCCAGGCCCTCGTCCACGACCCGCAACTGGTCTTCCTGGACGAGCCGACCAACGGCCTCGACCCGGTCGGGCGGGACGAGATGCTGGGCCTGATCCGCCGCATCCACACCGACTTCGGCATCTCGGTCCTGGTCACCTCCCACCTGCTGGGCGAACTGGAGCGCACCTGCGACCACGTCGTGGTCGTCGACGGCGGCAAGCTCCTGCGCTCCAGCTCCACCACCGACTTCACCCAGACCACGACCACCCTCGCGATCGAGGTCACCGACACCGACGACCACCCGGACGGCACCCGCGCGGTCCGCGAGGCGCTCCACGCGCGCGGGGTGGACGTCCTGGACGGCAACATCGGCCTGCCGGGCGCCGGCCACGTCCTGCTGCTGACCGCACAGGGCGAGGACACCTACGACGTCGTCCGGGACGTGGTCGCCGACCTCGGCCTCGGCCTGGTGCGCATGGAACAGCGCAGGCACCACATCTCCGAGGTCTTCACGGACGGCGACGCCATCAACGACCAGCAGCGGAAGGAGGCCGTCGGCCATGGCAGTTGAGCACCCGGTCGCCCCCTCGGGCGACCAGACCCGCATCCACAACATCGGCTACCGCAGCTACGACGGCCCCCGCCTGGGCCGCGCCTACGCCCGCCGGTCCCTCTACTCGCAGTCCCTGCGCGGCGCCTACGGCTTCGGCCGCTCGGTGAAGTCCAAGGTGCTGCCGATGCTGCTCTTCGTGGTGATGTGCGTGCCCGCGGCCATCATGGTCGCCGTCGCGGTCGCCACGAAGGCCAAGGAACTGCCCGTCGACTACACGCGCTACGCGATCATCCTGCAGGCCGTCATCAGCCTGTACGTCGCCTCGCAGGCGCCCCAGTCCGTCTCGCGCGACCTGCGCTTCAAGACCGTGCCGCTGTACTTCTCGCGGCCCATCGAGACCGCGGACTACGTGCGCGCGAAGTTCGCCGCCCTGGCCTCGGCGATCTTCGTCCTCACCGCGGCCCCGCTGCTGGTGCTGTACGTGGGCGCGCTGCTGGCCAAGCTCGACTTCGCCGACCAGACCAAGGGATTCGGTCAAGGACTCGTCTCCGTGGCACTGCTCTCGCTCCTCTTCGCCGGCATCGGCCTGGTCATCGCCTCGGCGACCCCGCGGCGCGGCTTCGGCATCGCCGCCGTCATCGCCGTCCTGACCATCTCCTACGGCGCCGTCTCCACGCTCCAGGCCATCGCCGACGCGCAGAGCAGCACCGGCTCCATCCCCTGGATCGGCCTGTTCTCGCCGGTCACGCTCATCGACGGGGTGCAGTCGGCCTTCCTGGGCGCGGCCTCCGCCTTCCCGGGCGGAGTCGGCCCGACCGACGGAGAGGGCGTGGTCTACGTCCTCGTCGTCCTCGGCCTGATCGCCGCGAGCTATGGCCTCCTGATCCGCCGCTACCAGAAGGTGGGCCTGTGACCACGCTCAGCATCGACCACGTCTCCCGCTGGTTCGGCAACGTGGTCGCCGTCAACGACATCACCATGACCGTCGGCCCCGGCGTCACCGGCCTGCTCGGCCCCAACGGCGCCGGAAAGTCCACCCTCATCAACATGATGGGCGGCTTCCTGGCCCCTTCCACCGGCACGGTCACCCTCGACGGGCAGCCGGTCTGGCGCAACGAGGAGATCTACCGGCACATCGGCATCGTCCCCGAGCGCGAGGCGATGTACGACTTCCTCACCGGCCGCGAATTCGTCGTCGCCAACGCCGAGTTGCACGGACTCGGCACGAAGGCCGCCCAGAAGGCGCTGGCCACGGTCGAGATGGAGTACGCGCAGGACCGCAAGATCTCCACGTACTCCAAGGGCATGCGCCAGCGCGTGAAGATGGCTTCGGCGCTGGTCCACGAGCCCTCGCTGCTCCTGCTCGACGAGCCCTTCAACGGCATGGACCCGCGCCAGCGCATGCAGCTCATGGACCTGCTGCGACGCATGGGCGACGAGGGCCGCACGGTGCTGTTCTCGTCGCACATCCTCGAAGAGGTCGAGCAGCTCGCCCGGCACATCGAGGTCGTCGTCGCGGGCCGGCACGCGGCGAGCGGCGACTTCCGCAAGATCCGCCGTCTGATGACCGACCGCCCGCACCGCTACCTGGTGCGTTCCAGCGACGACCGGGCACTCGCGGCCGCGCTGATCGCCGACCCGTCGACGGCCGGCATCGAAGTCGACGTCGCCGAGGGCGCGTTGCGCGTCCAGGCCGTCGACTTCGGCCGCTTCACGGCCCTGCTGCCGAGGGTCGCCCGCGACCACGGCATCCGGCTGCTCACGGTCTCGCCGTCCGACGAGTCCCTCGAGTCCGTCTTCTCGTATCTCGTCGCGGCGTAGGAGGCCCAAGATGTACGACCCCACAGTCGCCCGGCTCACCTACCGGGCCCTGCTCGGCCGTCGCCGGGCCCTCATCCTCAGCGCTCTGCCCCTGCTGCTGATCGCGATCTCCGTGGTCGTGCGCGGCCTCGCCGGAGCCGACGACCAGACCGCGTCCGACCTGCTCGGCGGGCTCGCGCTGGCCACGATGGTGCCGATCATCGGCGTCATCGCCGGCACGGGCGCGATCGGCCCGGAGATCGACGACGGCTCCGTGGTGTACCTGCTGTCCAAGCCGCTGAAGCGGCCGACGATCATCTTCACCAAGCTCATCGTGGCGATCGCGGTGACGATGGTGTTCTCGGCGCTGCCCACGCTCATCGCCGGATTCATCCTCAACGGCAACGGCCAGCAGATCGCCGTCGCCTACACGGTGGCCGCGCTGGTCTCCTCCATCGCCTACGCGGCCGTCTTCCTGCTGCTGGGCACGGTGTCGCGGCACGCGGTGGTCTTCGGCCTCGTCTACGCCCTCGTCTGGGAGGCCCTGTTCGGGTCCCTGGTGCCGGGTGCGCGCACGCTCAGCGTCCAGCAGTGGTCGCTGGCCGTCGCCCACAAGGTGGCCGGCGGGGACCTCGTCACCTCGGACGTCGGACTGACGACGGCGACGGTGCTGCTGGTCGTGGTGACCGTGCTGGCCACCTGGTACGCGGGACAGAAGCTGCGGACGCTGAAGCTGGCGGGCGAGGAGTGACGAGCCAGGAGTGACGGGTCCTGCCGGGTGGGGCGTTCGGTCTTGACGGCGGCTTCACCCGGTCCCGGCACACTGATGCGGAGCGGATACGGCCAGGAGGACGGGGATGGCGGACGACAATCCGGTGAGCGGCGGTCGCGGGCGGTCCGAGAGCGAGGTCTGGGACGACCTCGTCCTGGACGAGGACTTCATACGGGCCGCCGAGACGTCCGAGCCGTCCGCCCGGGCCCGGATGCTGGCAGCGCGCTGGCGCGCGGAGAAGCCCGAGCCGCAGCCGTGGCGTTCCGACGATCCGCCCGCGGGCTGGTTCTTCAGCAAGGCGCGTCGACGCTGGTGGCGCCGCCGGTAGTCACCGCTCGGGCCCGCTCGTCGTACGGCTCGTACGGCCGGTTTATTCGTTGGCGTCCAACTCGCCTGCCGGGCACAGTGGTTGTACCCCCAGCGCCGGAAGAAATCCGGCGCCACCGACCGGGAGAGGAGCGGGACGATGCCCATGCACGGGCAGTACGTCCAGCTCCCTTCAGGGCAGCCGGGGGCGGGCTCCGGAGTAGTTACTCCTCCGTCGACCCGCCCCACACAGGGGAGCTGCCCGGGGCGGCCGCTTCGAGCACGCGAAGTCGCTCTCGCGTGGGCCGCCCACCCGGAGGATTGGCCGGGCCGATGGGACTGGGCCGGGTAGGTGTGTGGGTGGGTGCGGGTGCATCGTGGCTGGTCGCGCAGTTCCCCGCGCCCCTGATCGCCTCCGGCGATCGGGGACCGTCGGCACCCGCCCCAGCCGGCACCCGCCCCCCAGCATGCGCCCGTCCCAGCAGGCGCTAGCTCAGAAGCCGTTCTACTGTCACCGCGACGCCGTCGGCCTCGTTCGAGGACGTCAGTTCGTTTGCTACGGCCTTCAGTTGGGGGTGGGCGTTGGCCATGGCTACGCTGTGGGCGGACCAGGCGAACATGGGGATGTCGTTGGGCATGTCGCCGAAGGCGATCGTGTCGGCGGGCTTCAGGCCCAGGCGGCGGGCGGCCAGGGAGAGGCCCGTGGCCTTGGAGAGGCCGAGGGGGAGTAGCTCCACGATGCCCTCGCCGGCCATCGCGACACCGACGAAGCCGCCCGCGGCCTCCTGGGCCGCCTCGGCCAGCGCGTCGTCCGACAGCGTCGGATGCTGTATGTAGATCTTGTTCAGCGGGGCGGACCAGAGGTCGGACGCGTCCGTGAACGGTGTCGCCGGAAGGGTGCCGGTGACCGCGTAACCGGGGCCGACCAGCACGTCTCCGTCCAGGCCGTCACGGCTCGCCGCCAGGTACAGCGGGCCGACCTCCGCCTCGATCTTGGCCAGCGCCAGGCCGGCCAGTTGCCGGTCCAGGGTCACCGACGTCAGCAGGCGGTGCTCGCCGGCGTCGTAGACCTGGGCGCCCTGGCCGCAGACCGCGAGGCCCCGGTAGCCGAGGTCCTCGAGGATGTACTTGGTCCAGGGGACCGAGCGACCCGTGACCACGATGTGCGCGGCGCCCGCCGCGGTGGCCGCGGCGAGGGCGTCACGGGTGCGCCGCGAGACCGACCCGTCGGAGCGCAGCAGCGTCCCGTCGAGGTCGGTCGCGATCAGGCGGTAGGGGAAGCCGGCGGTCACCTGGCCACCGGCTCCAGGACCTCCCGGCCGCCGAGGTACGGGCGCAGCACCTCGGGCACGTACACGGAACCGTCGGCCTGCTGGTGGTTCTCCAGGATGGCGACGATCGTGCGCGGGACGGCGCACAGCGTGCCGTTCAGCGTGGCCAGCGGGCGGACCTGCTTGCCCTCGCGGACGCGGATCGACAGGCGGCGGGACTGGTACTCGGTGCAGTCCGAGGTCGAGGTCAGCTCGCGGTACTTGCCCTGGGTGGGGATCCACGCCTCGCAGTCGTACTTGCGGGCGGCCGAGGAGCCGAGGTCACCGGAGGCGACGTCGATCACGCGGAACGGCAGCTCCAGGGAGGTCAGCCACTGCTTCTCCCACGCCAGCAGGCGCTGGTGCTCGGCCTGGGAGTCCTCGGGCGTGACGTACGAGAACATCTCGACCTTGTCGAACTGGTGGACGCGGAAGATGCCCTTGGTGTCCTTGCCGTGCGAGCCGGCCTCGCGGCGGAAGCAGGGCGAGAAGCCCGCGTAGCGCAGCGGGAGCTTGTCCGCGTCGATGATCTCGTCCATGTGGTACGCGGCGAGGGGGACCTCGGAGGTGCCGACGAGGTAGAGGTCGTCCTTGTCGAGGTGGTAGACGTCCTGGGCGGCCTGGCCGAGGAAGCCGGTGCCCGCCATGGACTGCGGGCGGACCAGGGCCGGGGTGAGCATCGGCGTGAAGCCGGCGGCCGTGGCCTGCGCGATCGCCGCGTTGACGAGGGCCAGCTCCAGCAGGGCGCCGACGCCGGTGAGGAAGTAGAAGCGGGAGCCGGAGACCTTCGCGCCGCGCTCGACGTCGATCGCGCCGAGGATCTGGCCGAGCTCCAGGTGGTCCTTGGGCTCGAAGCCCTCGGCGCCGAAGTCGCGGATCTCGCCGTGCGTCTCGAGGGTGACGAAGTCCTCCTCGCCGCCCACGGGCACGTCGGGGTGCACGAGGTTGCCGAGCTTCTGCAGGAGTTCCTGGGTCTCGGTGTCGGCGGCGTCGCGCTCGGCGTCGGCCACCTTGACGTCGGCGGCGAGCTGGCTCGCCTGCTTCAGCAGCTCGGCCTTCTCGTCCGCGGAGGCCTTGGGGATGAGCTTGCCGAGCGACTTCTGCTCGGCGCGCAGCTCGTCGAAGCGGACGCCGGACGACCTGCGCCGCTCGTCGGCGGACAGGAGAGCGTCGACGAGCGCGACGTCCTCTCCACGGGCGCGCTGGGACGCGCGCACACGGTCGGGGTCCTCACGGAGCAGGCGAAGGTCAATCACGCGGCCAAGGCTACCCGTGCGGGGTTGCGGCTCACGACTCACCATTCCGATCGCCATTCCGAATGGCGGGCCGGGGTTCCGATTCATGGCTTACGTTCCGCTATGGGGTAATTGCCGTGCGTGTCAATGAAAAGCGTCTCACTCCCTGGGACGGGGCATGTGGCGGGCGTCTCGTTGACTCGATTTCCTTGTGCGGGAGGGGACTTGAAGGTGGCGTTGTCCACAGGCGTCCACGCGCTCGGAATAGTTATCCACAGGGTGTGCGAAAGATCTGTGGACACGGGAATTGATCATTCGGAGGCTCGATTGCCTGCCATGAATTCCTTGCCCGAACCCGGCCCGCGACCACTTTCGGGTGGAAATAGGTCGCCCTAAGGGATTGATCGAAGGAAACAGGTGGACGAAGGGTGACGCGCGGGTTGCGAGTCGCCCCGAGAGGGTCCAGGCCGATTTGTCGACCGAACGGTGCTTTGTTGTCGACTTGTCCCCAGGTCGAGAAGCCGCCCTGTGGATAACTTCTGTGGATAACGAAGATATGCAGGTAGGACCGGCTAGAAGCGGCCGTCCTGGCAGCGCGCCACCCAGTCCGACGCCGCCATGAACTCCCCGTCCGAGGTCCCGGGCAGCGGAGCCGGCAGGTCCGCCGGGCTCACCTCCGCACGCGGATACGAGCCCAGGAAGCGCACCTCGCTGCAGATCCGCTTCAGCCCCATGAGCGCCTCGGCCATCCGGCGGTCCGAGATATGCCCCTCGGCGTCGACGCAGAAGCAGTAGTTGCCGATGCCGGCGCCCGTCGGCCGGGACTGCAGCAGCATCAGGTTGACGCCCCGGGTGGCGAACTCGCCCAGCAGGTCGCGCAGGCCGCCGGGATGGTCGTCGCGCGGCCACAGCACGACGGATGTCTTGTCCGCGCCGGTCGGCGCCGCGGGCCGGGCGGGCCGGCCCACCAGCACGAACCGGGTCTGCGCGTTCTCGGCGTCGTGGATCCCGGTCTCCAGGGCCGTGAGGCCATAGCGGGCGGCCGCGAACTCGCCAGCGAACGCGGCGTCGTAACGGCCTTCCTGGACCAGGCGGGCGGCGTCCGCGTTCGAGGCGGCCGACTCCCAGAGGGCGTCCGGGAGGTTCGCCTTCAGCCAGTTGCGCACCTGCGGCTGCGCGGCCGGATGCGCGGACACCGTCTTGATGTCCGTCATCTTCGTGCCGGGCCGGACCAGCAGCGCGAAGGTGATCGACAGCAGCACCTCGCGGTAGATCGTCAGCGGCGCGCCCGCGACCAGCTCGTCCAGGGTCGTGGTGATCCCGCCCTCGACGGAGTTCTCGATGGGCACGAACGCGGCCTCGGCCTCGCCGGTGCGCACCGCGTCGAGCGCGGACTGCACCGACACGTACGGGATCAGCTGCCGGGTGGCCGCCTCCGGAAGCGTGCGCAGGGCGACCTCCGTGAAGGTGCCCTCGGGGCCGAGATAGGCATAGCTGGCTGGCATGACCTCACCCTAATGGCCCTTGCCGAGCCGGGGCCGACGTATCTGTATGACAGCCCCTCGCAGGAATGAATCCGCGCGACGGGGCGTAACCTCGCGCTTCACCTCACCCGTCACTTCACCCTCCACCCGTCACCCCAGCCGTCATCTCACGCTTCCAGCAGTCGCTGGCCCACGTACTCCCCCTCGGCCGCGCCGCCCGGCACCGCGAACAGGCCGCTCGACTCGTGGCGGATGTACTTCGACAGGGCGTCGCCGCGGTCCAGCTTTCGCTGCACGGTGACGAAGCCGCGCAGCGGGTCCGCCTGCCAGCAGACGAAGAGCAGGCCCGCGTCCGGCGTGCCGTCCGCGTCGATGCCGTCGTGGTAGGAGAAGGGCCGCCGCAGCATGGCCGCGCCGCCGTTCTCGTCGGGGCGGGTGATGCGGGCGTGCGCGTTGATCGGGACGACCAGATCGCCGTTCGCGTCGGTCTTCTCCAGGTCCATCGCAGTCGTCTCGCCGCCGCCCGACAGCGGCGCCCCGTCGGACTTCTTACGCCCGATGACCTGCTCCTGCGCCGTGAGCGACAGCTTCTCCCAGTCGTCGAGGAGCATGCGGATACGGCGTACGACGGCGTAGGAGCCGTTCGCCATCCACGCCGGGTCCTTGGTGCCGGCCGCCGGGACGAAGAGGCGTTCGTCGAAGTCGGACTCGGCCGGCTTGGGATTGCGGGTGCCGTCCAACTGGCCCATCAGGTTGCGGGCCGTCATGGGGTGGGCGGTCGCGCCCGGCGTCCGGTTGAAGCCGTTCATCTGCCAGCGGACCTTCGCCGCGCTGCCCGCGTCCTTCTGGATCGCGCGCAGGGCGTGGAAGGCCACCAGAGCGTCGTTCGCGCCGATCTGCACCCACAGGTCGCCGTTGCTGCGGGCCTTGTCGAGGTGGTCGGAGGAGAAGTCGGGGAGCGGGTCCAGCGCGACCGGGAGCTGCTTCTCCAGACCGGTGCGGGCGAAGAAGCTGTTGCCGAAGCCGAAGGTGACCGTCAGCGAGGAGGGGCCGGCGTCCCGCGCCACGTCTGTGTCGCCGTCCTTCGCGGCCTCGCCCGCCATCAGCCGCCGGGCCGTCTCCGACCAGCGGCGCAGCAGCGCGGCGGCCTCCTTGCGGCCCGCGCCGGCCGCGAGGTCGAAGGCGATCAGGTGACCGCGCGCCTGGAGGCCCTGGGTGATGCCGGGCTGGTGTTTCACGTGAAACATCACCTCCTCGGCCCCGATCGAGGACAGTGGCGTCGCCTGCGAGGGTGCGGCCGCATAGCCCACGGCGCCGCCGGCCGCGCCGAGCACGAGCCCGGTGGTGCCGGCGGTGCCGAGCAGCCGGCGCCGCGTCAGGCCCTTGGGGGAGGGGGTCTCCGAGGAGGTTCCCGAGGGGGCGCCCTCGTCGTCCACGGGGGTGCGGGTCTGCGGAATGGACTGGTCGGGCATGGTGCGGTTCAGCCGATCTGCGCGTTCTTGGAGACGGTCACCTGGTCGATGTCGGAGGTCCGCACGGTCACGGCGATCTTCCATTCGCCGGCCAGGGGGATCTGCACTCCGGTCGCCGCCCAGTGGCCGGTGGTGATGCGGTCGGGGCTGACGGGCAGCGGCCCGATGCCCTTGGCTTCGAGGGTGAAGGCGACCTTGACCTCGGGTACGTCGAAGGCGCGGCCGTTGGGCCGGGTCACGTAGACGTGCATCTCGTTGGCACCGGCGCGCGCGGGGTCGAGGTCGACGCTGACCACGCCCTTGCCGTCGGTGCCGCCGGTGTCGAACGACATGTCCAGCGTCAGGGCGCCCGAGGTGGAGTCCGCCGAGGAGGACGAAGAAGAGGACGCGGAGGACTTGTTGGCCTTGGCGGCGTCCTGCTCCGTACGGCCGGGTTCGGTCGACGTCAGGACGGTGGTGACGGCGAGCAGCACGACCGCGACGCCTGCCTCGGCGAGCACCGAGCGGCGCAGGCCGAAGCGGGCAGGGTCGGAGTCCCGCAGCCGCTTCTGCCGGGTGGCGTCGACGGCGGCCTGCTGCCGGGCGAGCTGCGCGGCCCGCTTCGTGCCCTCGGAGCCGGACTTCATGCCCTCGGAGGAGCCGGAGTCGGCGGCGCTGGAGCCGCTCTGCGTGTCGCCGGAGGCTGCCGCGACGGAGTCGCCGGTCCCGGTCGCCGCCGCTGCCGTGACGCGCTCCTTCTCGGGCGCGGACTCGGACACCGCCTCGGACACCGCCTCAGACCCTGGCTCGGACGCCGTCTCGGACGCGCTCCCAGACACTGTCTCGGGTGCGGGGCCCTCGGATGCGGAGGTCAGCGCCGCCGTCCTGGCGGTCGTATCCGCCAGTTGGGCCGTCCAGCGTCGGGAGATCCACGCGATGCCGACGAGCAGCGCCACGAGGCCGATCTTGATGAGCAGCAGTTGTCCGTAGCGGGTGTCGGTGAAGGCGGACCAGGAGCCGAGCTGACGCCAGGACTGGTAGACCCCGGTGGCGATCACGGCGAGGACGCTGCCGAAGGCGACCTGGGAGAAGCGGCGGACGGCCGAGCCCTCGACGGCCCGGTCGGCGGGCGCCCGGTACAGCGCGACGAGGAGCGCGGTGAGCCCGCCGAGCCAGGTCGCGACCGCCAGCAGGTGCAGTACGTCGACGGGCATCGCGATGCCGGGCTGCAGGCCGGTCGAGGCGTGCTCGGCCATGGCCCAGCTCGCCGCGAGCCCGGCGGCGACGACGGTGCCGCCGATGGCGAGCCCGAAGGTCAGGTCCCGCTTCTCCTCGGCTTCCCTTGAATCAAGGGGGCGGCGCGTAGCGCCGTCGTTCAGGGTGGTGGTGGGAGACGGGCGGGCGTAAGCGCCGAAGAGCACGGCGATGAACAGCGCGGCCGCGGCGAGCAGCAGCAGCCGGGAGACCATGGCCGCGCCGGTCTTGGTCTGGAGGACCTGCCCGAGGAGGTCGAGGTCGAAGACGTCGCCGACCTTGCCCGAGCTGGTGTAGGAGCCGCGCAGGAGCAGCAGGAACAGGGTGGCCGCGGTCATCGCGAGCCAGCCGGAGACGACGAGCCGCTGTACCGCCCGCACCCCGGAGCCGCGCTGCCAGCAGGCCAGTACGAAGGCGGCCCCGCCGACCATCACCATGAACCCGGCGTACGACACGTACCGCCCGAAGCCGTAGAGCCAGCCGACGACTCCGCCGCCGGCCTCCTGGTCGGACACCGAGACGCTGGTCTTGGAGGGGGAGCCGATGGAGAAGGTGTAGGCGCCGGCGACGGGGTGGCTGTCGGCGGACACCACCTGGTAGGTCACCGTGTACGTGCCGTCGGGCAGCCCCGAATGCAACTGCACCGCGTACGACGTGCCGCTCGTGCCCGCGGGCTTGCCGCTGTCGACGCGGGTGCCCTTGGGGTCGAGGACGCGCAGCGAGTCGTCGTTCAGCGAGACGGTCTCGGAGAAGGTCAGCGTCACCTGGGTGGGTGCCTTGTCGACCACCACCCCCTGCGTGGGGTCGCTGCCGGTCAGCGCGGCGTGCGCGGAGGCGGGTCCGGCGCCGGCGAGAAGCGCGCCGGTGACCGCCAGGAACAGCAGCACGAGCGTTCGGACGCGGGGGGCGATGGTCTGCGTCAAGGTGGTCCCTCCCTCAGTGGCCGGTCTTCGGGTTGTACGTGGCGGACTCCACCGGAATCTCGACCTTGACGGGGTCGGATGCGGCGAAGTGCAGTTCGACGGTCACCGTCTCGCCCTGCACCGGCTTGCTCTTCAGCTTCTCGAACATCAGATGGTTCTCGCCGCTCTTGAACACGAGTTGACCGTGTGCGGGCACATCGAGGGCCGTGACCTCCTCCATCGACGACCCGACGGTCTCGTGGAGGGTGACGCTGCCCGCCGCGGTACTGGTGACGGAGGTCAGCTCGTCCTTCGCAGCGCCCTTGTTGACGATGGTGAGGAAACCGGCGGCCATGGTGTCGGAGACGGGCTGCGGTATGTAGGCGGACTCGACGGACAGTTCCGCCGTGCCGTCGGACGTGCCGTCGGAGCCCGAACCACAGCCGGCCAGGAGCAGGGAGCCGGCGATCGCGGCGCTGGTCACGGCGGTGGTACGGGCTGTGGTCCCCAGCGGGTGCCTCACGGGTTCTCGCCCTTGATGATCTTGGGGAGGTCCTTGGTGTAGTCGTCGACCGTGGCCTCCTCGCCGTACAGGAGGTATCCCCCGTTCGTCTTCGGGGAGAAGGCGACGACCTGGGTGCCGTGGGTGGAGACGATCTTGCCGTTCTTGTCCTTGTGCGGCGCCTCGACGGAGATGCCGACGGTGCGGGCGGCGGCCTGGATGGTGGCGAACTTCCCCGACAGGCCGACGACCTGGGGGTCGATGCCCTTGAGCCACTTGCCGAGCGCGACCGGGGTGTCACGGTCCGGGTCGGTGGTGACGAACACGATGCGCAGCTCGTCCTGCTCGGCCTTGGGCAACTGCTTCTTGGCGACGGCGATGTTGCTCATCGTCAGCGGGCAGACGTCCGGGCAGTTGGTGTAGCCGAAGTAGATCAGCGTGGGGTGGCCGGCGGTCTCCTTGCGGAGGTCGTACGGCTTGCCCTGGGTGTCGGTGAGGACCAGGTCGGGCTTGGTGAAGGGCTGGTCGAGCACGGTCGCGGCCTGCTGCGAGGTGTCTGCGGAGACGACGGCGACGGGGCTGCCGCTGTCACTGCCCCCGCTGCCGCAGGCGGAGAGGGTGAGGGTGGCGGCGGCGAGCAGCGCGGCCACGGCGAACGTCTTCTTGCGCATAGAGAAATGTCCCAGATGTATGAAATCCGGCGCGCACCGGGGTCCTATGGCCCGGGGTCCTACGGCCCGGAGGGACCCGTGGACCCCGAGGTGCGAAGGGAACCGTACGGGTCGGGCCCCGGTGCGCGCGGCGGTCGAGCAGGTACAGAGTGCGGGATCAGGCGTCGGTCGTCGTCCGACGGCGGCCGGCGAGCACGCCGTACGCCACACCGGCGGCGCCGACGGCGATGCCGACCACGCCGAGGACCCGGGCGGTGGTGTCGCTGCTACCGGAGTCGGAGGCGGCCTCGGTCGTCGTGGCGGTGGCCTTGGCGTCGTCGGACTTGTCGGAGGCTTCCTCGGCGCTCGTGCCGTGGTGGCCGTCCTCGGAGGCGGCGGCCAGGGTCAGCACCGGGGCCGGGTTCTCCGGCTCCTCCGCGCCGTCCTCCTGGACCTCGATCCAGCGCACGACCTCCTTGTTGGAGTACGTCTGGATCGCCTTGAAGACGAGTTCGTCGGCATCCTCGGGCAGCGCGCCGACGGAGACCGGGAACTTCTGGAAGTAGCCGGTCTCGATGCCCTTGCCGGTGGCGGTCCAGGTGATCTTGGAGACGGCCTCGGAGATCTGCTTGCCGTGCATCGTGATGGGCTTGGCGAGCTTCGCCTTGGTGACGTCGATCTTCCAGCCGTTGATCGGCTCCGGCATCGCGGAGGCCAGCGGGTGGTCGGTCGGGAAGGCGACCTCGAGCTTGGTGGTCGAGGCGTCGTCCCGCTCGTTGGGGACCTTGAAGTCGACGACCGCGTAGCCGCCCTTGGCGGCGCTGCCCTCGGCGGCGACGCTGACGTGCGCGAGGGCGGGCGAGGACAGGACGAGGACGGCGCAACCGGCGACGGCGGCGGTGGCGGCGACGCGGGAGGCGATACGAGAGGTCTTCATAACGGCGAGCACTCCACTCTCAGTGATTCAGCGAATCGGTGAGCCAGCGATGCAGTGAGTTCTGCGGGTGAGGAGAGGCGTGTGCACCGTGTGGGGTGCGCACGCGCGCGTGCCGCACGACGGCGGCAGCTCCCCGGTGTGGTGGAGTGCTGGTCGTGTCGCGTCAGGCAGCGAGGACGAGAACGGATACGGCCGGTGGGCCTCGTCTGATCACCGAGTGCTGAAGTGCGGTGGTGCGGGGCGGAGCGGGTGCGTGCAGAGCGGGGTGCGGGACGCGCGGTCCCGCACCGGGCGCGGCGGGCAGCCCCGCGAGCAGGGCACGCACCAGCGCGAGCGCCCCGCGCAGGGACCGTACGAGCGCCCCCTCGGCGACGCCGTGCGCCGACAGGGCGAGCAGCCGCAGCAGGGCCGTGTCGCCGCGCCGCAGCAGCCATCCGGCGGTGAGGGCGGCGAGGACGTGACCGAGCAGCATGGGCAGGGACGGCAGCAGGGACATCGACGAACCGGCGGAGGACAGGGCGTCCGCCGGATGGTGCGAGCCGAACCCGCCCATCCCGCTCATGGCGTTCATACCGCCCATACCGCTCATGTCCGTGCCGACGCCGCTGTCGGCGCCGCCGCCGGTGCCCTGGGGGTAGAGCCGCGCCTCGACGAGCATCTTCTGGGCCTGGGCGGGGCTGATCACCGCCGCCGACGCCCCGCACACCAGCCGCGCCGCCCGTTCGACGAGCGTGACGTCGGAGACGGATGCGGAGACGGATGCGGAGGCAGTGGCAGAGGCCGACGTGGTGGACGCGGCGGAGACGGCGGCCGAGGCGGTGTGCTGGCCGAGTCCGAACAGCGTGTGCAGCACGGTCTGTCCGAGCGCGAGGAGCGCCGCGATGCCCGGCAGGGAGCGCGCGCGTCCGGCGAGCGGCACCACGACCGCGAGGGCGCCCAGGAATCCCGCGGCCAGCGTCCACAGCGGGACCGTGGCGCAGGAGGCCATGGTGTGCCCGGCGGCGGCCAGCACGACGCAGACCGCGGCGAACATCGTGGCCCGCAGCAGCCGTAGATCGCGTCCGGAGCGCTCACCCTGGGGGGCAGTCATGGCGGGCTCATCATCGCACTGGCCTTACCGCGTCCATACGGCAGGTCCACAAGGTTCCCTGTGATGCGGAAGATCACCTTCTGTGTCCGACGGTTAGGCCTGGTAGGACTGGTACGAACTGGTGCTCCTGGGTCCCACATACACCGATTCCGAGCCCGCGTGCATCCCCCATATGGGCGGCATCACGCGGAGTTCGTGCTTACGCACGGCCATGGGCGGCAATACGTATCGGTATGTCGAGCCGCGGCCAGGAGGCTGGAGCATGAGCATCTGGTGGTCACTCCATCTCCGGCGCGAAGCCGCGAGCGTTCCGCTCGCCCGGCGCCTGCTGCTCGGCACCATGGAGACGGCGGGCGTCGATCCCGACGTCAGTTACGACCTCTCCGTCGCCCTGAGCGAGGCCTGCGCCAACGCCGTGGAGCATGGCGGGGACACCGCGCACGGCGGCTGTTCGGAGGCGTACCGCGTCACCGCGTACCTCGACGGCGAGAAGTGCCGCATCGAGGTCGCCGACTCGGGCCCGGGGTTCACGGGTGAACGCCCCGCCCCCGCCCCGGTCCGCACGGGCACCGACGCCGAGCACGGCCGCGGCCTCTACCTCATCCAGGAACTCGCCGACCACGTCCACATCGGCAACAGGCCGGGGTTCAGCGGCGCGGTGGTGAGCTTCGACAAGATGCTCAAGTGGCAGAAGGACGCGCCGCTGATGGCCGTCTGAGGGTCTGTAAGAGCGCCTGAGGGCGCCTCCCGGCACTCACAGGTTCCTCTCAGCGTTCCCCCATGCAGCGCACTGGTGGCGTTCCTACCTTCATGCTCATGACGGGAAATCACCAGGACACCAGCATCACCCGGCGGCGCGCCCTCGTGGTGACCGGCGGCACGGTCGCGGCCGGCGGACTCGCCGTCGCCGGCTACCAGTCGGCCTTCGCCGACACGGGCACTGCCACGGACGCCGAGGCGAGCGCGGCGACGTCCGCCGCCTCCGTCAGTTCGACCAGCAGCGAGTGCATGACGCTGATGACGAGCGTCACGGAAGGGCCGTACTACCTCGATGGTGCCTTGGTGCGCAAGGACATCACCGAGGGCAAGAGCGGTGTGCCGCTGACCCTGCGTCTGACCGTCGTCGACGCCACCGACGGCTGTACGCCGGTCTCCGGTGCCGCCGTCGAGATCTGGCACTGCGACGCCTGGGGCTACTACTCCGGCTACACCACGGCCAACCCCGGCGGTTCGGCCCCGGCGGAGAGCGAGGACGGCTCCACCGCCAACGACGGCACCTATCTGCGCGGTTACCAGATCGCCAACGCCAACGGGGTCGTCAAGTTCGAGACGATCTTCCCCGGCTGGTACACGCCGCGCACCTGCCACATCCACCTCAAGGTGCACACCGGCGGCCAGAAGGAGGACGGCACCTACGAGGGCGGCAAGGTCAACTACACGGGCCAGTTGTTCTTCGCCGACGACGTCGCCGAGGAGATCTTCACGCTGGATCCCTATTCCCAGCACTCCGGCAGCTACACCACCCTCGACAACGACATGGTGTACGACGGCGGCGGCACGTCCAGCGGGCTGCTGACGCTGAAGGCCGTGCACAAGGCCGACCCGTCCAAGGGCTACAAGGGGTCCATCACCCTGGGCGTAGACCCCGACGCCGAGAGCACCGGCGCGGGCAGCGGCGGTGGCGGTGGCGGCACGCCTCCGAGCGGTGCGCCGAGCGGTGCGCCCAGCGGCGCCCCGTCGGCCTCCGCGTCCTCGTAGGGTCGCGGTCATGACAAGCCGTGTGGACGAGGAGCTCGCGCAGGCCGCGGTGGCCGCGCTGACCGGTCAACTGGCCCTGGCTCCCAAGCCGGGCCTGCCCGACCCCCGTGACCTGGCCGCCCGCGTCACCCGCAGGGACCACTGCGGGCTGCGCTGGTCGGCCAAGGCGCTCGCGCCCGGCCTCGCGGCGATGGCCGCGGCCGCCCGCCGCACCGGCGAACCCACGCCCCGGCTCCGCGCGGAACTGGGCGCGATCGGGAGGTGCACCGAGCACTCGGTGGGCCTCGCCGGCGGCGGGCACCGGGGCGCGCTGTGGACGCTCGGCCTGCTCGTCGCGGCGGCCGCCCTCGAACCCCGCGCGCGGGGCGTCGACGTCGCCGCGACCGCCAAGCGGATCGCCGCACACCCCGACCGGGCCGCCCCACGGCGGCCCTCGCGGGGCGCGACGGTCTCGGCCAAGTACGGCGCGGCCGGCGCCCGCGGCGAGGCCCGCGCCGGATTCCCGCACGTACGGCGGGCCCTGGGCGCGCTGGGCGCGGCCCGCTCGGCCGGCGCGGACGAGCCCGACGCCCGGCTCGACGCCCTGCTCACCGTGATGTCCACCCTCCAGGACACCGAACTCCTGCACACCGCCGGCCCCCTGGGCCTGCGCCACGTCCAGGCCGGCGCCCGCACCGTCCTGGAGGCGGGCGGCACGGCGACCCCGGCGGGCCGCAAGGCCCTCTCCGACCTCGACACCGACCTCCACGCGCGCGCGTGGAGCCCCCGCGGCAGCGCGGGCCTCCTGGCAGGCGCCCTGTTCGTGGACGCCCTACCGACCACCACACCGACCAGAGCCGCCTGACGCGGACGGTGTCCATCGAGGCGATACGGCGAGCACGACTCGGACGACCGTCCGGCGAACGGCGGTCATCGCACGCGGTCGCGGCACGCCCGGGACGGGCGCCGGTCCAGCCCGACCGGCGCCCGTCAACTCACCGATGCCGCCCGCCCGGTCGCCTCGGCCCGCCGTCAGCTCGTCAGCTCTTCAGTGAAGCCATCCAGGACTCCACCTCGTCGGAGCGGCGCGGCAGCCCGTCCGACAGGTTCCGGTTGCCGTCCTCCGTGACGAGGATGTCGTCCTCGATGCGGACGCCGATCCCCCGGTACTCCTCCGGCACCGTCAGGTCGTCGGCCTGGAAGTACAGCCCGGGCTCGACGGTCAGCACCATGCCCGGCTCCAGCGTGCCGTCGACGTACGACTCCACGCGCGCGGCGGCGCAGTCGTGGACGTCCATGCCGAGCATGTGACCGGTGCCGTGCAGCGTCCAGCGGCGCTGCAGGCCGAGCTCCAGAACGCGCTCGACCGGACCCTCGACGAGGCCCCACTCGACGATCCGCTCGGCCAGCACGCGCTGCGCGGCGTCATGGAAGTCGCGGTACTTGCCGCCCGGCGTGACGGCCGCGATACCGGCCTCCTGGGCGTCGTACACGGCGTCGTAGATCTTCTTCTGGATCTCGGTGAAGCGGCCGTCGACCGGCAGCGTGCGCGTGACGTCGGCGGTGTAGTACGTGTGCGTCTCGACGCCCGCGTCGAGCAGCAGCAGGTCGCCGGAGCGGACCGGGCCGTCGTTGCGCACCCAGTGCAGCGTGCAGGCGTGCGGGCCGGCGGCGGCGATGGTGCCGTAGCCGACGTCGTTGCCCTCCACCCGCGCGCGGAGGAAGAACGTGCCCTCGATGTAGCGCTCGGAGGTGGCCTGCGCCTTGTCGAGCACGCGGACGACGTCCTCGAAGCCGCGGACCGTGGAGTCGACGGCCTTCTGCAGCTCGCCGATCTCGAACTCGTCCTTGACGAGGCGGGCCTCGGAGAGGAAGACGCGCAGCTCGTCGTCGCGTTCGGCGGTGACCTTGTCGGTCAGGGCCGCCTCGATGCCCGCGTCGTAGCCGCGCACGACCCGCACCGAACCGGTGGCCTCGCGCAGCCTGTCCGCCAGCTCGCGGACGTCGGAGGCCGGGATGCCGTGCAGTTGCTCCGCCTCGGCGAGCGAGTGCCGGCGGCCGACCCACAGCTCGCCCTGCCCGGACAGCCAGAACTCGCCGTTCTCGCGGTCGGAGCGCGGCAGCAGGTAGATCGTCGCCCGGTGGCCGTCCGCGACGGGCTCCAGGACGAGCACGCCGTCCTCGGTCTGGTTGCCGGTGAGGTACGCGTACTCGACCGACGCCCGGAAGGGGTACTCCGTGTCGTTCGAGCGGGTCTTCAGGTTGCCCGCGGGGATCACCAGACGCTCGCCCGGGAAGCGCGCGGAGAGCGCGGCGCGGCGGGCGGCGGTCTCGGCGGCCTGGGCGATCGGCCGCAGGTCGTGCAGCTCCGTGTCGGCCCAGCCGGACTTCATGCTCTCGGCCAGCTCGTCGGAGACGCCCGGGTACAGGCCGTTCTTCCGCTTCTTGATGGGCTCTTCAGACTCAGTCTCCGGGCCCGCTGCGGTAGCAGCATCATCCGGCACAGCCGGGGTGAGCTCGTCGGCCACGGTCATCCTCCTAGATACGGCACTGGACCCCATCCATCGTACGGTCGTACGTAAGGGGGTCCAGGGGCGAATGACCTGTTACGGCCGCTGCCGTCGCCGCTCACTCGAAGCGGGCCGCCAGCAGCACCACGTCCTCGTCGCTGTCCTGCTCGGCCAGCCCGTCCGGCAGCACCGTGCGCAGCACGTGGTCGGCGATCGCGCCGGGGTCCTGCCGCAGCGGCTTCGGCACCCCGGCGGCCGCCGCGTGCAGCCGCGCGAAGGCGCGGTCGACGGTGTCGCCGGTGCGGTGCAGCAGGCCGTCGGTGTAGAGCAGAACCGTCTCGCCGGGCTCGGCCTCCAGCTCCACGCTCGGCGCCTCCCAGCAGGCCAGCATGCCCAGCGGCGCGGACACGGAGGTCTCGACGAACTCCGTGCGCCGCTCGCCGACCAGCAGCGGCGGGCAGTGCCCGGCACCGGCCAGGGTGATCTTGCGCAGGGCGGGTTCGCAGTAGGCGAACAGGGCCGTCGCGGAGCGGGCGGGCTCGGTGAGGCGCAGCAGCAGCTCCAGGTCGGACAGGACGGCGACCGGGTCCTCGCCCTCCATGACGGCGTACGCCCGCAGGGAGGCGCGCAGCCGGCCCATCGCGGCGACGGCGCTCGGCCCGGACCCGGTGACGGACCCGACGGCGAGGCCCAGCGCGGCGTCCGGCAGCGGCAGCGCGTCGTACCAGTCGCCGCCCCCGCGCGGGCCGGTGCGGTGCCGGGCGGCGAGCTGGACGCCGGGCACGCGCGGCAGCCGGGAGGGCAGCAGCTCCTCGGCCATCGTCTTCATGCACGCGCGCGTGCGCTCGATCTCCAGGAGCCTGGCCAGGTGCTCGGCGGCGTACCGGACGTACAGGCCGACCAGGTGGCGCTGGCGCTCGCCCGGCTCGGCGGGCTCGTCGTAGAGCCACACGGCGGCGCCCAGACGGCCCGACGCGCCGTCCGTCTCCAGGGGGAGCGCGTAGCTGGCGGCGTAGCCGAGGCGGGCGGCCACCTCGCGGTGACGGGGGTCGAGGCCGTCCTCGGCCAGCAGGTCGGGCTCGGCGATCTCCCCCTCGCCGCCGGGCAGCCCGTCGAGGATCCGGCCGAAGGCCAGGGCGCTGCGCGGGACGGTCTCGATGTGGCCGAGGTCGGCGCGGCCGAGGCCCAGGCCGATGGTGGTGTCCGGCCCGAGCCGGTCGGCGGGTTCGAGGACGACGAGACCGCGCCGGGCGCCCACCAGGGCGGCTCCGGCCCGCAACAGCTCCGTCAGGGCGTCCGTCAGCGCGTCCGTGCGGGCGAGGCGTTCGGTGAGTTCGTGGAGGGTCGTGAGGTCCGAGACCCAGCCGGCGAGCCGGTCCGTCAGAAGGGCTCCCGGCACGGCGGCCCCGGAGGCGCCGGCCGAACCGGAGGTACCGGAAGAATCGGAGGGGCCTGGTGAGGCCGCGGGGACCGTCGGGGTGCCCGGGGTGGCGGGCGCGGGCGCGACAGTGTGTGCGGGCGAGGGAACCGTTGAATCGATTCCAGCCACTTTCGGAGGGTGAGGGGCGTTCATGGCGTCCGGCTCTCGGACCGGAGCGTATTGCTCAAAAGCATCGCAAACCCCCATGTCATTCTGCGCCGCTAGCGGTGTCTCCACATGTACACGCACTCGTGAGGGGATGTCCAGCATTGTCCTGCTGGGATTACTGGTGTCCGTGGGGTCTTCGGGGGAATCGCGCACGCTTCTTCCGGCTCCCTTGCGAAATTGCAAAGTTGGCTTAAAACTGCCTCGGGTAACGGTTGATTGCGGTCGACTGGCCTTGCTCCACGGAGCGTCACAGCGGTCGTGATGGGTACGTACTCGGTAAGGGCCAGGGGTCGTTGGGAGCTCAGCGGAGCATCCCGGAACCTGGTGACCGGCCCGGGCGTCATAGTCATCGACGACCGTGCCCCATCCTCCCGTGGCGGAGGCGGAGAGAAATACGCGCGACGTCAAACGCCAGACTTCGCCACCCCACGCCACGCCCAAAGCATGTGTGAGATGGACGCAAGTCGGACGGAGTGACCGCGGAAGCAGTCACCGCTCGACCCTGAGGGGTTCCCCTGGTCTCTGACAGGGGTGTGATGCGCCAAAAGGTACGCACAGTGAAGTGATCGACACATGGTGTGATGTGGCCCACGGTGTTGCCAGCGGTGCAACGGAAAGGAACGAGCGCTCATGCGCGAGATCCTCGGAAAGCGACGCAGGCTCCTGTCCCGGCGCGGCGACGGACGGGCCGAGTTGATGGACTCGGCCCTGACCTTCGCGACGGAATGGCAGTGGCCCGTCCTCCCGGGTGTGATGGCCGACCAGCGGAGCACGTCCCGCTGCAGCTGCCCCGACCCGGAGTGCACGGTCCCCGGTGCTCACCCCTTCGACCCCGGCCTCCTCGCGGCCACCACCGACGGGCGCATGGTGCGCTGGTGGTGGAGCAACCGGCCGGCCGCGCCGATCGTCCTGGCCACCGGGGGCCCGGCCCCCTGCGCGGTCAGCCTCCCCGCCCTCGCGGCCTCGCGCGCGCTCGTGGCGCTCGACCGTCAGGGCATGCGCCTCGGCCCGGTCGTGGCCTCGCCCACCCGCTGGTTCCTCCTCGTCCGGCCGTACACGATGGAGCAGTTGGGTGAGCTGCTCTACGCCAAGGACTTCGTGCCCGGCTCCCTGCGCTTCCACGGCGAGGGCGGCTACATCACGCTGCCCCCGTCCGAGACCGGCCGCGGCGACATCTGGTGGGAGCGCGCACCGCTGCCCGGCTCGGCCTCGCCCTGGGTGCCCGACGTCGAGGCCGTGGTGGACGCCGTCGTCGACGCCCTCACTCGTACGGGTGTGAGCGCCCCCGAGTTGTAGGGGTGTCGGGTGCGCGCCGGGCAGGACGCCCGGGTTCGCCCTCTATCTTCCGCTACATGAACCTTCGTCTCCTCGCCCTCGGTGGCGCCGTGGCAGGCGCGATCGCACTGCCTCTGGCCATGGCGTCCGCGGGGCCGGCCGGCGACGAAGGGCGCGCGGCGACCCGAGCGGCCGCCGGTCCACGCGCTTCCTCGCATGCTTCCCCCTACACCGACGCGCGCTCCGACGACGCGGCCGCGCCACGCTCCGACGATGCGGCCGCGCCAGGCGGCGATGTCGCGGCCGACGCGCGCGCCGACGGCGGTACGGATCCCAAGGCGCCCCCCGTCGCCCCCTCACGTTCCCCGCTGCTGCTCGGCCTGGGTCTGGCCACCGCCGCCCGCTGCGGCCCCGAGCTCACCTCCCCCGACGGCGTGGAGGCGCAGACCTGCGTGCTGTCCCAGGGTGAGGACACCTGGGCGCGCACCTACTACCGCAACGCCACCGGACGCGCCCTGGACGCCTTCCTGAGCCTCATGGGGCCCGCGGGGCGCACGGTGCGGACGAGCTGCGTGGTGGGCGCCGAGGACGAGCCGGAATCCTGCGAGACGCCCCATGAGCGGACCCGGGGTCAGCTGGCGGCGTACACGGCGGTCGCGGAGTTTGCCCGAGCGACCGACGACGGGCCGCTGCTGCTGCGCTCAGGGAGCAACTCCCGGGCGGACACGGGCAGTTGACGTGCCCTGGCATCGTGTAAACGGAGCCGCGCACAGAGAGGCCCGGTTGCTGGCGACGGGGGATGCACCAGCAACCGGGCTACTCGAACGGTAACAAGAGATCGGCGCTACGCAAATTCGATCTCCTGTTTCCATCGGCTTTCCGGACACCGGCGAATCGACGCTTCTGGCGTCGACTCGCCTTGCGCGGGCGGCAGTTGTGAGCGGAGTCACGCAGGCCGCCGGCGCCCGGGATACTGACCGGTCGGTCAGTGCGGCCGGGTCCGGTCCCTGTGCGTCAGCTCAGCGTGACCTGTCGGTTGGTCAGGCCGCCACGCGCGCGCCGCTCGTCGGCCGTGAGCGCTTCGCCCGAGGCCAGGGCGGTGGCGAGGCGCTCGGCGAACTCGGCTGCCGGCTTCTCCACGTCGTCCGCGGTGAGCGCGCTCGGCAGGTCCCAGACGGGCACCGTCAGACCGTGCGCCCGGAAGGAACCCACCAGGCGCGTGCCCTCGCCGAGGCTCGAACCGCCCGCCGCGTGCAGCCGCGCGAGGGCGTCCAGAAGCTGCTCCTCCGGGTACGGCATGACCCAGCGCAGGTGGTTCTTGTCCGGCGTCTCACACCAGTACGCGGCGTCCACACCGGTCAGCTTCACGGTCGGGATCGCGGCGGCGTTGGCCCGCTCCAGGGAGGCGGCCACCTCCGGCGCGGCGTTCTGCGGGTCCGGCACCCAGAACTCGAAACCGCTGTGGACGACTGGCTCGAACGCGCCTTCGGGGTCGAGCAGATCCTGCATCCGAGGACCGTCGGCCGGGGCGCGGCGGGCCTGCACCGGGGTGCCGGGGTCCGCCTCCAGGGCCCGCCGCAGGGTGTCCGCCAGGTCGCGGCTGATGTCGCCGGACGGCGTGTCGTTCTGCAGGCCGAGCAGCACCGAGCCGTCGTCGCGGCGCAGGGCGGGCCAGGCCATCGGCAGCACCGTGGCGAGCGTGACCGACGGGACGCCCTCGGGCAGACCCGCCTTCAGGGCCAGCTCGACCGTGGCGGCCGGCACCAGTTCGCGCAGCGCCACCCAGTCGCCCTCGCCCGGCAGGCCCTCGAAGGGGCGCTGCACCAGCTCGGTCGCGGCATGCGAGGCGGCCCGGCCGTGACAGGCCTTGTAGCGGCGGCCGCTGCCGCACGGGCAGGGCTCCCGCGCGCCGACGACCGGGACCTCGCCATCGGTGAGCTGCGGCCGTCCGGCCTTCGTCTGGGGTCGCTTCTTGGCCATCTGGCTGTCTCCCGGGTACGGCTCGTCTGGTACGGGCGGGAGCCTAGCCGCTCGCACGCTCCGTCACCGGAACCTGTGGACAACCCGGGGTCTGTGGACAACGGGCCCTGCGTCGTCCACAAGGGTGCCCACAGGGCCGTTCGCAGGGTTGGCCATGGGGCCGTTCACAAGGCTCTTCGCAAGCCTTTGGTAAGGCACCGCATCGGTCTAGTCCAGGTCGTCGAACGCGTCCGCGAAGTCCAGGCCGGGCATCGACGCCACCGACGGGGCCGCGACCCGGGACGCGAAGTCGTCGCGGCGACATCCGGCGTCGGGGTCGTACACGTCCGCGTGGACGACGACCCACACCGTGACCTCGCCGCGGGCGTCGTCCCGGACGCCCCAGTCGTCGGCAAGCGCCGTGATGATGTTGAGCCCGCGGCCGCCGTGCGCGGTGACGGAGGGAGTGGCCGGCGCCGGACGGGTCGGGCCGCCGCCGTCGGTCACCTCGACCACCAGCCGGCCGCCCGGATCGACGCGCCACGCGGCCCGGACGTCGCCGTCCCCGACCAGAGCGTCGCCCAGTGGTCTGCCGTGCTTGCACGCATTGCTCAAAAGTTCGGAAAGGATCAGTACAGCGTCGTCGATGACCGATTCCGACACCCCGCCGCTGCGCAACTGATCACGCATGCGGTGTCTCGCGTTTCCTACGCCCGCAGGGCCATGAGATACGGCCATGCTCGACGACGCGGGCACCTCCTGTGCCACCACCAACGCCACCCCCGAGACCTCCTTCGCCCCAACCACGGTGTGGATGCCCCATTGGCCTGTACCGGAAACCGGCCAACGCAGGTGCCGTGACGCATTCGGAATGGTCGAACACGGACCGAACGCGCCGGTGCACTCCCTGTGAGGGGCCTGTCAGCGAGTGGCTTGATCTGAATGATGTGGCCGAGATTGGAGGATGCTGTGGCCGCGCTGTGGGGTCAAGAGGTACGGATGAGACTTGAGGTGTTGTTGGGACTGGCTCCAGAGGGGACTGGCCCGGAGGGGGAGGGCTCAGCGGCCGGGTCGGCCCGGTTGGCCCGGTTGGCCCGGTCGTCCAGGCCGGCCGGGCCGGCCCAGTTGTCGCAGCACCGCGCGCGGGCGGTTGGTGATGATGGCGTCGACGCCCAGCTCGACACAGAGGTCGACGTCCTCCGGTTCGTTCACGGTCCACACGTGCACCCGGTGACCGGCCCCCTTCAGGCGCTCGATGTACGCCGGGTGGTTGCGCACGATCCGGATCGACGGGCCGGCGATGCCCACCCCCGCGGGCAGCCGTCCGTCGCGCAGCCGGGGCGAGACGAACTGCATCAGGTAGACCGTCGGCATCGTGGGCGCGGCGGCACGCACGCGATGCAGCGAGCGGGCCGAGAAGCTCATGATCCGCACCGGGGACTCGGCCGCAGAGGCGGGCGCGTCCAGCCCGAACCGCTTCAGCAGCACCAGCAGCCGCTCCTCCACCTGTCCGGCCCAGCGCGTCGGATGCTTGGTCTCGATCGCCAGCTCCACCCGGCGCCCCGCGTCGGAGACGAGCTCCAGCAGCCGCTCCAGGGTCAGCACGGAGGTCTCCTCGTGGTCCTCGGGCCGGACCTCCCAGTCGGGATCCTCCACGCGCGCGTGCCAGGCCTCGCGCGCCTCCCGCGTCTTCCAGGAGCCGAAGTCCAACGTCGCGAGATCGGCGAGTTCCAGGGCGGAGACGGCGCCGCGGCCGTTGGACGTACGGTTGACGCGACGGTCGTGTACGCAGACGAGGTGGCCGTCGGCGGTCAGCCGCACATCGCACTCGAGGGCGTCCGCACCGTCCTCGATCGCCTTCTTGTACGCGGCCAGGGTGTGCTCGGGGGCCTCCTCGGAGGCCCCGCGGTGAGCGACGACTTGAATGTGGTGCTGCCGTGCGTGGGTCACCGCGTCATCGTGTCATCGGCGCCCGGTCGTCTGAGAACCCTCTGAGATGTTTCGAGGATGCGCACTTATTGTGCGTAATGACCCATATAAGGAATGGCCATGGACCCACAGCCACCGCTTATGGTGCTCTGACGGCCTGTGGGAAAAGCTGAGACGTACAAAAAAAGCACCTGCACCCCTGCACAGCTTCAGCGCGCCGGGTCGCCGACAAGACGACAAAGCGTGCGACAAAGCGCGACGAGCCTTACGAGTGCTCACCAGCGCTTACGAGGTACTTACGAGTGCTTACCAGCGTGACCCAGTGCGACCTAGTGCGACCGACGACGACAGCCGTGGATCGAGGAGAAGAGCTGTGAGCACCGAGAACGAGGGCAAGAGCGAGGGCACCCAGGTACCCCCGGCCCCGTCCGCACCCCCCGTGCCGGTGGAGTCTCCCTCTGCCTCCCCGCAGGCGCCGGAAGCCGCCCAGGCCTCCGCGGCGGGCGCGCCCGAGAGCGGCTGGCCGCCGCCCACCGTGCCCCAGGGAGCACCGGCGGCCCCGGTCGACGGCGACTGGCCGCCGCCGACCGCCGCGCAGCCGCCCTCCTCGCCGCCGCAGGGCTCCCCGGCCGCCCCCGTGGACGACTGGCCGACCCAGCCCCCGGCCACACCGCTGTACGCCGACCCGGGCGCAGGCACGCACGCGTACGGCACCGCCGGCTTCGCGGACGTCGCAGCGGGTGGAGTGGGTGAGGCAGGCGGGTCCGACGGGAGTGGGACCGTCTGGGGCGCCGCCTACCAGCAGCCCGCGCCCAAGTCCGGCCGTGGCCGCGGCGGCATGGTCGCCGCGATCCTGATCGCCGCGCTGGTCGCGGGCGGTCTGGGCGGTGGCCTCGGCTACACCCTCGCCAAGAACGACGACAACAACGGCTCGACGACCGTCTCCGCCTCCACCAGCGGCGGCGCCGTCAAGCGCGACCCGGGCACGGTCGCCGGGGTCGCCGCAAAGGCGCTGCCCAGCACGGTCACCATCGAGGCCGAGTCCAGCAACGGCGAGGGCGGCACCGGCACCGGCTTCGTCTTCGACACCCAGGGCCACATCGTCACCAACAACCACGTGGTCGCGGACGCGGTCGACGGAGGCAAGGTGACGGCCACCTTCCCGGACGGCAAGAAGTACGACGCCGAGGTCGTCGGCCACGCCCAGGGCTACGACGTCGCCGTCATCAAGCTCAAGAACGCCCCCTCGGACCTGAAGCCCCTCACCCTCGGCGACTCCGACAAGGTCGCGGTCGGCGACTCGACGATCGCGATCGGCGCGCCCTTCGGCCTGTCCAACACGGTGACGACGGGCATCATCAGCGCCAAGAACCGTCCGGTGGCCTCCTCCGACGGTACGAGCAGCACCTCCTCCTACATGAGCGCCCTGCAGACGGACGCCTCGATCAACCCGGGCAACTCCGGCGGCCCGCTGCTGGACGCCTCGGGCAACGTCATCGGCATCAACTCCGCGATCCAGTCCACCGGCGGCGGAGGCCTGGGCGGCACCACCCAGTCCGGCTCGATCGGCCTCGGCTTCGCCATCCCGATCAACCAGGCCAAGTACGTCGCCCAGCAACTGATCAAGACCGGTCAGCCGGTGTACGCGAAGATCGGCGCGTCCGTCTCGCTGGAGGACACGACGGGCGGCGCGAAGATCACCGAGCCGGTCTCGGGCAGCGCCTCCCCGATCGAGTCGGGCGGCCCCGCCGACCAGGCCGGCCTCAAGCCCGGCGACGTCATCACCAAGCTCGACGACATGGTGATCGACAGCGGCCGGACCCTCATCGGCGAGATCTGGACCCACAAGCCCGGCGACAAGGTCACGATCACCTACGAGCGCGGCGGCAAGTCCCACACCGTCGACCTCACCCTCGCCTCTCGCAAGGGCGACAGCTGATCTCGCTTCAACGCCAACCGACACCCACGCGCGCGTGCCCACCCGTTACTCTTGTCCCCGCGCCGCCGATCACCAGCGGCGCGGGGTGGGTTGCCCGAGCGGCCTAAGGGAACGGTCTTGAAAACCGTCGTGGCAGCGATGTCACCGTGGGTTCAAATCCCACACCCACCGCCAGATCAGCGTATGCACTGGTCAGAAGGGGTGTCTCCGATGGGAGGCACCCCTTCTTCGTTCACCTTGTCTCACCCTGACTCGCCGGTATCCCGGCGTTGATCAGCGCGTGTGGCCAACCTGCGGCCAGCTGGCCGCGCCGCTCAGGCGTCCGTCTCGTCGGCCAAGGCGGCGTCGATCATGCTGTTGGATGCGTCTTGGTGGCCGCGCAGGATCTTCGCGTAGAACTTCCACAGGACGGCTGGACTGTGCCCGGCGCGGCGGGCCACCTCCACCGGATCGACCCCGGCTTTGATCCACAGCGAGACCCCCGCGTGCCGCAGTGAGTACGGCACATGGGCATAGGGCGTCTCCAGATCCTCGGCGTCGAGTGCCAGCTCGCGCGCCGCCTTCCATACTTCGGCGTACTCGGTCGACGGCACCCGTCCACCCCGGATACCCCGGAAAAGCCGTCCGTCCGGTGCCGTCCCGTACGTGTCCAGGTGCGCCCGCAGCAGACTGACCAGCGCCGGGGGGATCGGGACGGGGCGCGTCGCATTGCGGGCCCGCCTCTTCAGGCCCCGTTCCTCGTAGGGCTTGCCGTCGTCGGTCCATCCGGTCCCGACCTCGGGGCGGCTCTTGGACAACACCAGCTCGCCCCACCCCTGATCAGGCAACTTGCAGGCGGACCGCTTCAGGTTGGCGACCTCCGAGGGGCGCATCGCGGCGTAGTACATACACGCGAAGAACCCGTGGAGGTGGCCCCCTCGGGTCCCCGTCTCTTGTACGGCCTCAAGCAGCTCGACGACCTGGGCGGGGCCGGGGACGAACTGGAAGTCCACCTCGTCAGAGGTGGCCGGCGGGGTCCAGTCGATTCGCTTCAGCGGGTTGACTGTCAGAAGGTCGCGCTCGATGGCGTACTTGAACGAGTTGCTCAGCACCGAGTGCTTGCGCCGCACCGTGTTGTCGGCGGCCGGGCGGCCGTTCAGCCTCTTGGACAGGACGCGCAGGACACCGCGCAGTACATCGGACTCCGCTACGTCGACCATCTTCAATGAGTGCGACGCCACCCAGTCGAGTGCGGTCTCGACCTCTCGCGGCAGTTCCTCACTGTCCTTGCGGGCGACCGGCTCGCCGCTCTCCGGATCGATCCGGCACTGGAAGGCGTACGTCTGGAGCGCGCGCCGAAGTACAGCACGGTCAGGTACGCCTCGCTGAGTCGAGACCAGGTGCGCCGTCACCGCCGACAACGTCTCGGCCACGCTCGCGCGGTGCTTACCCGCCGCCCCGGGCCACTTCATCACGGCGTACGCGCACGCGTGCTCGTACCAGGTAGGCGAGGATGCCTCGCGCATCTCCGAGATCGGTACCCCGGTGGCCACGTCGAACGGCTCGCCGTTCTTGGTCGCGGTGAGCAGTTCGGCCCGTCGCGCGTCGGCGAGCGTCCGAGTCGTGAACGGTTCCTGGAACTCCTCTCCGTTGACCAGCCAACGGAGTTGGAAGGGGGCCGACTTGCTGGCGCGCTTCCGGATGCCCCAGATCCGCACGTTGTAGGTCTTCAAGTGCTCTCCTCATACCGAGGGGCCCACCGGACGGCGGGCCCCTCGGGTCATGTGCGGGGTGGGATCAGGCCGCGTCCTGGCAGCCGTTCAGCCAGGTGTCCAGGTCGTGACGGCGGCAACGGATCTGCCCGTTGGGCAACTTGATGAGCTTCGGTGCCTTCCCGCGTGCCCGCATGCGGTAGAAGGCGGCACGGCTCATGTCGATCTCTTCGAGAACCTCGGGGAGTTTCAGCAGCTTGGGGCGAGACATGGCACTCCTCAGCGCGGGGGTAGCGCGGTGATGGGGTTCTGAACACATTGCTCTGAGTCGTGACTCATCGCGACTCAGAGCGGGTTGGTGGGGGCTTGAGCCGCGATGAGTCACGACTCAGGCAAATGTGGTTCGGACGCGTTCACCGTGATTCCGGTGTAGGTGGCCACCTGCCGGTTGTAGGCGTCGCGGGGGCGGGTGCGGTTGAGCGGGGGGACGACGGAGAGGAGGTTGCGGCCGAAGACCTGTTTGGTGCCGGGGCGGACGCCGTTGTCCTCGGCCCACTCCCGCCAGACGTTCCACAGCGTGTCCACGGGCACGCTGCACGTGGGTCCGGTGGTGCAGCGTTCGCGGACGAATGCGCTGGTGGGTGAGGCGGTGTCCTGCATGGTGGTGACCGCTTCGCGGCTGGATTTCGGTTCCGTGATCCGGCCGGTGCGCTGGAGGCGGGCGAGTCCGTCGAGGGCCCAGTTGAGGATGCCGGGCATCTCGGCCGCGAGGCGGTCGGTGAGGGAGGTGTCTTCCTTGCCCAACCACGACACCCGCATGTTGAGCAGCACGAACCGTTTGGCGATGACCCCGGAAGAGTCGCCGAAGTGCGGGAGTTCGTTGGACAGCAGCATCAGCCGGGTGGGCAGTCTGCCGGTCCACTGTTCGCGGTACTTGCGGTCGACGTCGATGGTGTCCTCGCCGGAGATGGTCAGGAGCCGTTCGACGACTTGGCTGCTGTCGTTGCCGGACAGACGGGCGTCGGAGATGACCGCGAGCGGCTTGCCGACCAGGGTGGCAAGGCCGAAGTTGGTGCCGAGTCCGGCAAGGGTGGGGCCGGCGAGATTCTCCTTGCCGACCAGCTCTTTGAGGACGCGGGCGATGGTGCCCTTGCCCGAGCGGGACGGTCCGACGATGAGCAGGATCTTCTGTTGGTCGGTCCGGCCGGACAGCACGTAGCCGAACCACTCCTGAAGTGCCTGGATGCTGTCGGGGTCGTCGGGCCAGATCTGCGCCAGGAAGCTTTCCCACGTGGGTGCGGTGGCGGTGGGGTCGTAGGCGAAGGGGACGGACACGAGGTTGAAGAACCCCGGCCCATGCGGGAGAAGCGCGCGGTCCCGAATCCTCAGCAGGCCGTTCTCGCACGCCACGATCGGCCCTCCGTCGTCCCCGGCCTGGCCGTCGGTGTCGAGCCAGGTGGGGGCGTCGGTGTCGGTGGGCAGCAGGGTGATGGCCCCGAGCGCGTCGAGCAGGTTGCTGATCTTCTGCTTCGTCGGTGCCCACTCCCGCTGTTCCGGTTGCCCGTCCTTGCCGGGGGTGCTGTACACGGTGTGCTCAAGGCGCGTGTACATGGCGGCGCGGATCTGGGCTTCGTCCAGCTCGCGCCAACAGGTCCCGGTCCAGCGCATCCAGGACGCGCGCCAGCGTCGGCACACGAGCTGTCCGTCCTCGGTCTGCCAGTCCGGCAGGAGACGGCGGGCGACGGCCAACGGGTTGGACGGCGCGGGCAGTTCCTCGGCGTCGGTGGTGCGGGTGTCCATCACGCGGCGGCCCTGCCTTCCTGAGGGTGGCGCAGCGGGCAGGCGTCTCGGTGGGCGGTGTGTGCCTCGATCAGGGCGAGTACGCGGGTGTGGCCGACGGCGCTTCGGTCCCAGCCACACAGGCACTTCGAGGTTGCGGTGGGCGTGCCTCCGCACCTGCGCGGGGCGCTGATGTGCAGCCATGCGACGGGGTAACGGCCGTCGCCCTGCGGCGGGTTGGAGCGAAGGGCAATGGGGACGCCCTTGCGGGCGGCGACCTTCAGCACGCCCACGCTCACGCCCTGCGCGCCCTGTACGGCATCCTGAGGGTCGTTTGCGGTGTTACACGATGGTTTGGTCATGCCGCACGCCCTGAGGGCGTCTGGAGGCCGTTGGTGACCGCGCGGCGGGCGTAGTCCTCCGGGACGCCCACGGCGACGGCGGCGGCCACGATCTCCTCGCCGATGGCGTCCAGTGCGCAGGGGCCAGGGCAGTGGGTGTGCTGGGCGGCGAGGAAGCGGGCGACACCGAAGGCCTGTGATCCTGCGCCGGATTCGGTGCGGGCGGATACGAGGGCGAGGCCGCGTTCGAGTCCGGTACGGACGTAGCGTTCGGTGTGGCGGCATCCGGTGGCCACGCTGCGGCTCCACGGGGCGCGGGCGGGGACGGAAGAGGCCAAGCCTGCCGGGGCGGGGGTGGTGTCTTCCTTCACGACCAGGGCGCGCACGGCCAGCGGCAGCATGGTCATGCGGCCGGTGCCGGGGCCGAGCCAGCGGGCGTACTGCATGAGCGACTTGACGTCGACCCCGGGCCGCACGGCGTTCGCCGACCGCATCACGCCCCGGTAGAGCCAGTGCTCGCCGCGCGTCGTCGGCACGGTCCGGGTCGCGGGCAGGCTCTCCCTGGCCCATGCGACGGCGGCGGGGGTGTCGAGGTCGACCACGGTCACCCCGGCCCCGCCGGGGTGGTAGGCGACGGCTTCGGCCCGTCGCCATGCCGCCTCCCACGGCGGGGAGGTGAGGATGTGGGGGTTGGTGGTGGCTGCGGCCCATGCGTGGCAGACGTCGGGGCAGTGGCAGGGGCCGGGGTTCTTCATGTTCGGCCGGCCGCCGCAGATGGTCTTGCCGCAGGCGTTCTTGGCGCAGGCCGGGCAGTTGCCGAACGGCACCTTCCCCACGCGCAGGGGCAGGGCCGGGACACCGTGGGCGGCGAGGCGCAGGGCGAGGGCTCGCCGGATGTTGGTCGGTTGCGTCATGCTGGATGACCTCCACATGTCAGTTGATGGCAGGTGGACAAGGGCGGCCCCGTTTCTTTGGCGAGAGGGGGGTCGCCCTTGGCGTAGCTACTGGTTGTCGGCGATCCAGTGGGCGTACTGCTGGCGGGTGTAGGCGCGGGGGTCGCAGACGAGGGCCGCGCGGTCGAGGTTCATCAGGCGGCATGCCACGTTGAGGGCCTGTTCCTCGGTGGCGATGCCGTCGGAGGTCAGTCCGCAGGCCATGCGGTCGGTGGCGGCGGCGCGGCGCAGCCACCACACGCGGTCCCGCTCGTGCGGCTCACGCTCGGACAGCCACGTCAGCTCACTGCGCACCTTCGGCGCACCGGTGTAGGCCTGCTCGGGGTCGGGCCAGATCTCGCGCTGTTCGGCGTCGAGGTAGACGCGGGCGCGCTTGCTGTCGCGGGCAGGGTGGACGACGGCCCGCCCGGTGATGAATACGCCGCTCAGGGTGTTGGTCAGGCGGTCGACGTCGGAGTAGTCGCAGATGATCCGGATCTCGAACACGGGGTTTCCTTTCAGCGCTTGGAGTCGAAGAGCTTGAAGGTGATCCCGCCCACGCTGAGGGGGCCGGTGGCGGCGGCGATGGCGAGGGCGGTGTGGACGGCGAAGTCGAGGAGGGCGAGGAGCGCGGCGACGGTGGCGAACACGCCGATCGCGCCGGCCGTGGCGACGGCGAGGGGGTAGAGGAAGTGGCTGAGGGGGCGGCCGTGGTGGTCGGTGGTGTGGACGACGATCACGATGGGCTGGCCGGTGGTCTGGGCGCGGTGGTAGGCGTCGGCGGGGATGTGCGGAGCGATGATTCCGGGCGGGTCGGAGCGGCGCATGAGTCCTCCTTCGAGGGCGCGCGAGGGGTGGGTGCGGGACGTGTGGGGATTCCCTCCCGGCAGCAGGCCAGGGAGGTGGAACCACCCCCTTCCGGGGGTTGGGCGGGGGGCTGCATGCCCCCCTTTACCGGCCTTACCTTGCAGGTCAGGGGCCTCTACCTCCCCCTCTACCGGGGTAAAGAGCCCCCTCTACTCCGGGGCGGTCGCGGAAGGGGGCGCGCGGCCGGGCAGAGGGGGGTCCAGCGCGGTGTGGGTAGAGGGGGGAGGGCTTTACCTGCCGGTGCTGAGGAGGATCTCGGCGGGCACGGCGGCTTCGATGTCGCGCCGCTGGTAGCCGGCACCGTTCGCGCCGCTGATCTTGACTTGCTTGCTGGTGCGCTTGACGCCGGCCGTCTCGAGTTCGGAGGCGAGGCGTTCGGCGTTGAGGTCGCCGTAGACGTCTTCGTCGAGGTTGACGAGTCCGGCGAGGAGGTCGGTGGTGAACATGCGCGGTGAGTGCCGCATGACTTCCAGTGCGTCGGAGACGATGGCGGGCACGGTGAGTCCGGCCGCGTCGGCGGCGGCGGTGACGTCGCCGGCCGCGTCGCCGGTGAGCTGTCCGGCGGCCTCGCGCAGGGCGCGGCCCTTGCGGCACAGCGCGGCGAACCCGGTTCCGTCGAGGTAGTCGGCGCGCACGGTCACGAACGAGGCGGGGCCGGTGACCAGGACACCGACGCCCTTGTGGTCCTCGGACAGGACGGAGGCGTCTGCGCCCTGGGCGGCTTTGCCCTTGCCGAGGACCATGTCGGAACTGGTGCGGTCGACGACCTGGGTGGAGTAGCGGATGGTGATGATCTCCCGCAGTTTCGCGGGCACGGATTCGGCGTCGGGGCGCTGGGAGGCGAAGTTGGAGATGAACCCGGCTGCCGGGCCCCGGCGGGCGATCCGGCATAGGTCGTTGATGACCTGCTCGCGGTCTTCGCGCTCCATCGCGGTGAAGTACTCCTGCAGTTCGTCGATGGTCACGAAGGTGACGGGCAGGTTGTACTTGACCATGATGTCGGGGGTGAGCTTGCCCTCCGGGCACACGGACGTCGGCAGGTCCCGCAGCAGCGCGAACCTGCGTTCCATCTCCGCCAGCAGCTCTTGCAGCATGGCCTTCAGCGCTTCGATCGCGTCGTCCTCCGCGCCCATGACGAGGCGGTGGGCGACGGCCTTCATGGGCATCCAGTCGGCTCCGCCCTTGCCGTCCGCGACGTAGTGGCGCACGTAGGCGTCCAGCAGACCGGCGGCGGTGAGCAGCCGCTGTGAGAACGTCTTGCCCCGGCGGGGCAGACCACCGAAGAACATCGACTGCCACATGACCGGCACGGCCACACGGTTGCCGCGGGCGTCCTGCCCGAACGGGACCGCGTCCCAGATCGAGAACTTCTCGGCCTTCTGGAGCGGGGAGGGGTTGAGCGGGCCCAGGTAGGGGTCGTCGTCGGCGACCCACATCGAGACGCGGCCGGCGTTGCCGCCTTTGGCCGCGCGGACGCGGGACATGATGACCTGGATCTCGTCGACCCCGAGTTCCTGCGCGATGACCTCCCGTTTGGCCAGGACGTCGGAGGCGGTCTTGCCGCCACCGCGCGGCAGGTCGAAGATCACGGCCCAGCCACGGCCGTCGCGGACCGGGCCCATCGTGCAGAGCACCTTCGGAAGGTCTTTTTCGTCCTTGCCGCTGCCGCTTTTGAGGAGGCCGGCGGCCCGCAGGGCTTCGTTGAGCTGCTGCGCGGACATGTCCACCTTCAGCGGCGGGGCCGCCTGGTCGAGGAGACGTGTCTCTTTGCCGCGTCCCAGGTAGGCGAGGGGGGTGATGACGGCGGCCCCCATGCCGGCTTGCAGCAGCGGGGGTGCCAGCGCGACACCGAGTGCGGCGGCGGCGACCGCAGCGGCGGCGGCACCGAACCGCCAACGGCGGGCCTGTGTGCGGGTGTAGTGCGCGACTTGCAGCCGCACGGCCAGGTCGACGTCCTCCGGGCGGGCCTTGACCTGCGCGCGCAGGGCCTTGACGGTCGCGCTGTGGTCCTGCGCGGACAGGGTCGGCCACAGTCCGGCGGCGGCCCGGAAGAAGCCACGCGCGGCCAGCAGCGCCGTCTTGACCAGGTACTTCGGGGTGCGGAAGCCGTGGTAGCGGGTGTGCCACCAGGTGAGTCGGCCGAACGCGCGGACGTTGGCGATCACGGACGCACGCGAGCGGGCCCACACGGGCAGCACGGGCGACTCGGGGGCGGTGAGCCAGTCGGCCAGCGGGTTGCCGGGCAGGTCGACGGCCTCAACAGCCGGACCGGCCACGACCGACGACTCGGCGGGAACGGCCGGTTCCGGGTCGGGGACCACGGTCAGGATGACCGGTTGGGCGGGGGTGGTGTCTTTGTGCAGGTGAACGACGTTCTCGGACATGCGGAAGTCTCCTCAACGCCCCTACGGGCGGGGGCAGGAAAGGCAGGAAGGAAGAGGGGGCCGGGACGGCGGGGCGGCCGTCCCGGCGGGGCCGTGTGTCAGCCGGTCTTCGTGATCTCGTGGCCGTGGCACAGGACGGGGCCGACCAGCAGGCCGACGCCGTGAACCGACCAGCGGCCGTTGGTGAGGGGGCCGGGCGGGACCTCGTCGACGATCCGGCCGATCCGGCCCACCGCGCGGGGGTCGTCCGCGCAGGCCACGACCGTGACCCTGTCCCCGGCACGGAACACGGTCACCACCACCCCGACGACTTCTTGGCGGCCTTGGCGGCGGCGGCCTCGTTCACGATCCGCTGCCGCTCCATCTGCAACGCGGTGATCTCGGCGATCAGCCGGGTCTGGACCGACTCCCACATCGTGTCCAGCTTCCGTTCGGCGCGGCCGGGGCTCTTGCCCCGCATGACCCGGTAGGAGCCGCCAGCCATCGCACCGATCACGGCACGCCGTTCGGCACCGGTCAGCGGCCACATCTCCTGGTTGCGGACCGCTTCGAGCTTGCGGGTCGTCTGCTGAATCTCACGGTCCAGGCGGCGAGTGTCGGGCTTGCCCATGGTCAGGCACTCCTCAGGGATTGCGGAGCGGTCGGGGGAGTAGCGGGGAACCCGTGTCACGCGACGCGCTTCCACGCGTCGCGCAGGCGGCCCTCGGATGCGGAGTGGCCGGCGGCGCGGAAGCGGGCGGCCATCTCGCGGTAGGACAGGGCGGGCGTCTCGCTGTGCCGGATCTCGTCGACCAGCGCATCCAACTCGCTGTCGGTGAGCGCGGGTGGCGGCACGAGGGCGAGGGCCGGGACCGCCTCTACGGGGCCCCAGACGGGGAGTTCCCAGCAGGGTGTGACGCCCGGTGTGACGTCGGGTGTGACGCGGGTCGTCACGCTGGTCAGCGCCCTGCCCGTGTCCTCACCCTGCCGCGCCGCCTCAAGCGTCGACCACGCCCGGGACAGGGTTTCGGCGGTCTTGGCCTGGACGCGTGCGACGCGTGCCCCGGCCCCCGTCACGGCCGTCAGCCGCGTCTCCTCGGTCGCCGCTTCGGCCCGCAGTCGGGCGCGGGCGACGGCGGCTTCGTCGCGGGCTTCCTGCTGGATGCCCCGGATCGCTCCGAGGGCGGACGGGGTGAGTGCGGTGCGCTCCCACAGCCCGTGTACGAGCCACAGGGCCTTGGCCGCGATCGGCAGCCAGGAGACGGCCAGCCATGCGCCGGGGGAGTCCTCCCCGACCGCGTGGGCGACCAGGACGCCGGTCGCGGCAGCACCGAAGCCCCAGCCGACCCCGGTCACCCACCAGTTGTGGTCGCCCTGCGCGGCCAGACGGCGTTCGTATGCGAGGGTGGCCAGCCAGCCGCCGTCCAGACCGAGGCCGACGACCAGGGCGACGCCCTTGGGCATCGAGTCCCCGAGCCACATCACGACCACGGCCAGGGTCAGCACCATGGACACAGCCGTCATCGCGACGGCCGGGAGTGCGGTCTTGGCGCTCATGCCGCACCCCCCGCCCGCTCCCGCACCGCGAGGCCGGCGAGCAGACGAACCGGCCCGGCGGGGTCGGTGGTGTCTTCGGCCCACTGCCACTCGGCACCCGCGACGCCCTCGTAACCGAGCAGGGAGAGAGCGGCCGTCCTGTCTTCGGGCGTCGGGATCTGCGGGGTGGCGAACACGTGCTCGGGCCACGGACCGCTGGTCTTCGGCACCGTCACGAACACCCGCCACGTGCCGGTCGCGGGTGACACGGACAGGACCGCCGTGTGCGGGATCGCGTTCATGTCGTACCCCCTGCCGTGAGGAGGGCGGCGAGGATGAGCAGTGCGCCGCCCGCGTAGGTGAGGTCGACCGCGTGGCGCAGGCTGGTGAACTTGGCGACCGCCAGCCGGGACAGTCCGGCGACGTCGGCGGCGAGGTCACCGCCGTTGACGGTGGTGGTGATCTCCTCGGGGGTGAGGGTGGCCCACAGCGGGAAGCCGTGCCGGCCGCGCAGGTTCGGACGCACCGACCGCAGCAGCAGACCCGCCGCCCCGACCAACAGCCCCACGCCCAGACCGCCCGCGATGCAGGCCGGGACGTTCAGGGGGAGGGTGCGGGCGACGGTCCACGCGCCGGCGAATACCGCGCCGACGAACGCCAGCAACAGGCCCGTCTTGCTGTCCGTCCGCGCGATCTCCGCCTTCACCTCGGCGTGCGCGGCCGTCAGCTTCTGCGTCGGGGCGCTCATGCGGCACCACCGGGCAGCATCGCGGCGGCCGGGCCGTTGGCCAGGTCCCGACGGGCCGCCAGCACCCGGTTCCGGGCCCGGCGGATGCGGCGGGCGTCCAGCTCGTTCGGGATGCGGTCCAGCGTGATGATCTGCGCGTCCAGCAGGTCGACCTCCGCCAAGGTGACGGGGGACTCCAGCTCGATCGCGTCCAGCTCAGCGCTGGTCGGCTCAATCCAGTCGGCGAACGCCGTAACAGCGTCCTGAACAGTCACGATGGGGTTCATAGGGTCGTGTTCCTCTCACAGGGCGAACGGCCCGAACAGCACCCACCGGAGTTGGCCCTCCGGTGGGTGCGCGCCGTTGAAGTCGGAAATCCGGCTCCCCTCAGCGCTGCTCGTACGAGACGAGCAGCGGAGGCAACCGGCCGCCGCACGGATGCGGCGAAGGTCAGATATGCGCGAGCTTGAGCCGCGCTGGACACCCTTTGCGGGAGGTGACGGCCCGTACTGCGCGATATGGATCTGTGCCTCAGTCCCGCTCCTCCGAGGAATCGCATCTCGGTCTCTTCGCGCGGCGTCCGTGCCCTTGGGCAGATCCGTTCTTTTGAGTCGGCTCGTGTCCCTGACGGGAGATGACCGACTGGTCTCCACTCGCCTCAGCCGGTGCGGTCACGGCCGTCGTATCTGCGGTGGATCACGCTGTTGAGTTGTCGGAGCACCCCAAAGAGGAGCCTCCGTACTCGCTGTCCTAGGACTGCGAGCTGCTGATGAAGACAATGGCGTACAGTCCCAGGACTGTCAACAGTCCTGGGACTGTGTTTCACTGGATCGCATCGAAGGGAGTTCGGCTGTGGCACCCAAGTGGCGCGAACTGGCGGATCGGATCGCGCAGGAGATCAAGAGTGGCGAGCGCAAGCCCGGGACCCAGTTGCCTCAGATCAGAGAGCTTGTGGAGGCAGGGGAAGGCTCGAAGTCCACGGTCCATCAGGCCTACAAGGCACTTGAGGCCGAAGGACTCGTGACGTCGTCACGCGGGCACGGCACGGTCGTGCGCGCGCGTACCCCCCTCAAGCGGCTCGGAATCGCCCGCTACGACAAGGCGAAGTGGCGCGACGGTGATGAGGTCGCGTTCATCGCTGACCGTGTGGCGTCGGGGCGGGCGTACAAGAGGGACGAGCAGACGCAGACGGTGACCCGCGCCGAAGCGACCGCCCTCGTAGCCGAAGGGCTTGGCGTACCGGTTGGGTCCGGCGTGTACGCACGGGCCCGGCTGGTGAAGGAAGGGACGCAGCCGACCCATACCCTGACCAGCTACTACCGTCCCGAGCACGTAGAGGGAACCCGCATCGTCGATCCCACGCCGGGGCCCGCCGGCCGGGGTGGCGGTTACCGCGTCCTCTATGACGCCGGTTACGAGATCGACCACATGAAAGAGGCGCTGTTCGCCCGCGTGCCAACGGGCGATGAGGTGAAGCTCCTACAGCTTCCCGTCGGTGAACCTGTAGTCGAACTGCACCGGACGACATACACGGCGGACGGCACTGTGGTTGAGTTCGCGGTCGGCGTTCATGCCGCCTCCCGCTTCGCGTGGGAGTACGAATTCGACGTTCCTGATTCCGCCAGCCAACAGGTCAACGGCGAGAGAGGCTTGACGTGATCTCCGTACGAGACTGGGAAGACACCCAACTTCTCTGGGACTACCAGCGGATGCACCACGAACCGCGCCCATGCTCCGTCGGTATCGGTCTGGGCAGCCATGATCTGGGAGTAGCTGACACGACGGCGGACCTGTTCCTGCGTGGGATGATGCCGCTCATCGTGTTCACGGGAGCGACCAGCAGGACCACGCGGGAACGCATGCCGCGTGGCGAAGCCGAGCACTACCGGGACCGCGCGATCGAACTGGGAGTCCCGGGGGACGCCATCCTCGTGGAGCCTCACGCACGCAACACCGGGCAGAACATCACGCTCTCCTGCTCGCTACTCGAAGAGCGCGGGATCGAGACGTCCTCAGTGCTGCTGATCAGCAAGCCGTACGAGGAACGGCGGTCGTACGCCACCGCCCGGAAGCTGTGGCCCGGGGTGGAGTTCGTCAGCGCTTCCACCCCGATGACCCTCCCCGAATATGTCGATTCGATTCAGGACGCGCGCCTTGTGATCGACATGGTTGTGGGGTCGCTGCAACGTCTGTTGATCTACCCGGCGCAGGGCTTCATGATCTCGCAAGACGTGCCCGCCGATGTGACACGAGCGCACCAGCGACTTGTGTCCCGTGGCTTCACGAGTCGTCTCGTTCCCGCCCGTGCCGGGGGCACCCTCAATACGGGCGCGTGACTCGCATGCCGTCACCCTTGTGGCCATCCTCTGGACAACATGTCCCAAAAGGTCGGACACAGAAGGCTGAATTCGCAGGTCAGGGCTCATCTGACGGTGTGAAACCGGCCGGTCTCGTCTGATCCAGCTCGCACCCGCCCCAACACTGATCTGGCCCAACGGCCAGTGGGCAGAGCTGAGTGCGAGAAAGCGATCGCGAGAGCGCGCTCACCTTTTGTGAGACTTCCTTTGTATGCGCTTCAGAATCTTTTCCTCGTCTCGGTCGATACCAAGTTGAGTATCCATGAAAGCATCGAGGCAAGTTGTCCTCATTTCTTCCAATGCTTTCATGCAAAGGAGTGCTTCGAAATCTGCACCTTTCGGAGAGCCTCCAACTACAAGTGAGAATGTCACCTGCAACAGCGAACCAATTGCCATGTTCGCCGGGTCGATAAGTCCTACGTTCGTCTTTCCGGCATCCCGTACGATGATTCCACGGTACTCCAGAAAATTGTGAGCCAGGCCCCTAGCACCGCAATGGACTTCACTACTTGCCCACTGGTAATGAGGTCGAAAGTGACTAAGGGAAGCCTTTTCCTCCAGCTTCCTCAGATTGTCATCTGGAGAAAACTTCTTCGCCCATCCATATTCACGTCTGAAATCTGGGCCGTACTTTGCGATTACTTCGTTGTATCTGCCTTCGAGTTCGTCAAGGTACCCCTGATCAAGCGGCTCCTCGCCGAGGGTCTCGTGATCCTTTTGGAACTGAAGAGCGTCTCTCCGCAAGTGGATGATCTCGTGATCAATGAAACGCTCCGCCAGGTCGCTATGATCCGGATCGGTCGCCGAGTCAGCGATCACGCAGGCAATAATAGCCGTCTCGTGGAGTGTTCGGCATCGCGCCAAGGCCCCCCTCGCCTGGCCATGCGAAATAAGAGTGAGCACCTCACCTGCGACGCGACAGGCGGTCACGTGGAGCCCGGTAAGAGCTTCCAAGGTGCATTCCTGGCTAGTCGTGAGGTCCGTCCATTCCTTATGGGCAGCCTTCTCACCCAATTCACGGCACAAAACATGCATAATTGCGTAGAGATCGAGTGCTTTACCCCATCTTTTCTGGAGCCTTCTGTCGTACCCTCTTTCTCCCCGCTTGTAGGCTCGCAACGAACGCTTGTCTTTCATCATCGAAGCGGCCAGTTTTGGTCCAAGCTCGTTGATCAGTTCAGGAACCGCTTTGGAAACAAGTTCGTCGACCCGATCCGGGTCGAAGCCGTTTCGAACTTTTTCCAGAATGGCATCTTCGATTATGCGAGTGAAGTAATCTTCATCACCGGTCTTGCGTGAGTGTTTGAGGTTTCTGATCATTTCGGTCCCTTTGGCCTCTGTTGTGACGCATTCTAGATGGGTCCGAATCAGTCTGCACCTGATTTATGGGCATGATCATAATAATGCAGCGGGCCGCCACGTCACGAGGCCACTGTGTGGGTGCGAGTAGTGCGGATTGCGAATCGCATACCATCGGTGACGAGTTTCAGGTTCAGGATCTAAGTGCGCGTATCAGTGACGATTGCTGAAAATCGACACGACGCCATTCGGGAGAGCTTCTTTTTCTGCTTCGATTCCCTCTTCGGCGACATATAGCGGAGACCTAGAGCAGATCTTCTGAAACAGATCTAGTGGGACGCGAGATTCTTCAGCAAGCTCCCACGCAGTGACGCCTGAACTTTCCAGGAGGGAAACTGACCCTGGGAGTAGTGACGGTTGTTCAAGCACAGGCATAACGCCAGGCTCCTGTCGACGCCAACCTTTAGAGCTCAAGAACATCATCGCATTGCGGTGTGTCACTTCGCTCATTTCTCCCAGCGCGCGGGAGCGGTATAGGAGAGCTTGTAGACTCACACCCCAAGACTCCTTTAGGCGTTGCAGCTTTCCCCAATCCGCCTTACTCGGTAGCAGTTCAGAAATCTGCTCGCCCGGCATGAGAAATTCTGCCGCGAAACGATCTGCCTGAGCTTCAATCTTCGCTGATCCTGGCTCTGCATCGCTGTGCATTACTAGGTGACCCAGTTCGTGTGCAAGGTCAAATCTCTGCCGGTAATAGTCACGCTTGGTGGGATTTAGCACCACCACGGGTCGGGACATTCCTTCGAAAGAGTAGGCGTCCACGCTGGCGCTTGCTGGTGGACTAAACACGACGAGTACGCCTCTGTTTTCGGCGCTGCGCACCAGATGAGAAATGGGCCCTAGCGGCATTTCCCAAGCCGATCGCAGAGAATTAGCAGCTTCCTCCGGCGAGTCATCGTCGCTTTTTACTTCGAAGTTTGGCACGCTTGCGGCGGGAAATTCGACGTGCCGTTCCAGGGTTGCGGACACTTCTACCGTGGCCAGTCCGTAGGCCAGGGCCTGATCTCGCGCTAGCTGTGTGGTGGATCTAAGTGAGCGGAAGTGGGCTACCACGTCCGAAAATTCCAGTTCGACTGGTCCCGGCAGAAAGAAAGCCGGATCGACACCCAAAGCTAGACTCAACTGCGCGACGGTAGCTGGGGCTGGCCTTTTTGTGTTCTTTTCGTATGAGGCAATCGCTGTGGGCGTTTTGTCGACTTTGTCGGCTAGGCCATTCTTGCGGAGGCCTGCCAGATGGCGGGCCAACCGCAAGCGTTTCCCGTCAAAGAGTTGTGCAACATCACCGACCTGAACCGGGGACCGGTGACGATAATTCATGCTTAACCACTCGTTTCGTTACGGTTGCGCTCGTTTGGCGTCTTGCGGAGGCGCACGGGAGCATCGGAGACGACTTCGTTCGGGTTTGGAGTGTAGGGCTGCGGATCGCGTCCGATAGGAACACCCCCTCCTGGCGCGGGGGGATTGGCCATCAGGTCAAGCCTCCAGTGCCACGACGTGTGCCGGACCAGGTTGGGTCTGCCGAAGAAGAGCTCTCGCTCGCCGAGTTCCTCGTGGATGCTGTGGGCAACCACGAATGTGTCGATGCCTTGATCCTCGGCGGGATCGATGACCAGGGGGATCTCTGGCTGTGCATCCATGATGAGGACCCCCGCCGCGAACAGGTCCCATGCGGGCTCGGGGTCCGGGTGCGAGGCGACACGTTGTTTCGTCTCGCTCTTTCGGGCCCACGGGATCTTTTTCACCGTCCCGAACTCGAACGACTGCAAGAGCCATCGCCGTGTGCCGAACAGCCAGCCGGGCGAGTTGTTGAGTGGCGCGTAGGAGACCAGGTCGGGACCGAGTCGAGGCATCGCGTCAATGTCGTCAGGGTGCAGGCCGTCTCTGACGGCCTCCATGCCGGCCCCGGCAGGCATGCCTGAGGGAAGGCGGTAGTCCCTGCATGAGAAGACTCGATCCATGCGGTCACAAATGAGTCCGTGGGCTACATAGCCGATGGTGCCTGGTTTGTAGCCCCTGCGTGCGTCGTAGCCCCGCATGGTGTCCGCATAGGCGGAGGCCACCGCCCAGGTGATGCCAGCAAGCACGCCTGGTTTCGCAAGGTCGCTGACGACCTCATCCTGCTCGGTCATGGCCGGTACTGTATCCGATGTCAGTAATCTCTGCATCAGGATGAACCGGTGGCCTTGCTGGGTGTCAGGATCCAAACCTCAGTCTTGGTTCTGAACGATACTCGCTGGCACTGACAGCGACCTGCATCTGCGTGCGATCGCTCGTTGGCTCCCCGGGCGGGACTTTGATGCTGCTGCACGGAGGCGGCGACGTCGCCTACGGAGCTGGCGGCCATCTTCTGGCCAACGGGAGTTAGTCGGTGGATGGCAAGGGCTATCTCGGCTGGTCAGGGCCCCTCTTGTAGCGTGAAAGCGGTCGGTCTTGAAAACCGTCGTGGCAGCGATGTCACCGTGGGTTCAAATCCCACACCCACCGCGTGGTGAGCAGTGCGAACGGCCCCTGACCAGGTAGGGATCGGTCGGGGGCCGTTGTCGTGTGCGCGCAGGTCCGGGTGGATCGGCCGGATGAGTCGGATCGGTCGGGTCGGCGGGATCGGTCGGGCGGTGGTCATATTGGCGTCCCGGCGTGTCCATGACCGTTTTTTGACCGGCCTCACGGTCATCACGACCACCCCTTCGTTGAGCCTTGAGCTGCGGTGATGTGTCCTTGGCAGGGGGCTCTACGGGCAGCACAGAGCTCCCGCTGACGCGCGGGGCGTCGCCCTCAGCACCACGGCGACCGCAACCGAACCACCAGCGGGCAAGCGACCGTCGGACACGGCCTCTAGGTGGACCCAGGTGTGCCGTCCCGGGTCATGCGGGCCGCCGACGCGATTGTCGCCCGGGCCTCTCGGGCCGTCAGGCCGGTTCGTACGGCCGCGTCGATCAGGTGCTCGGAGAGTTCCGGGCCGATTCCGTCCTCGTAGGCCCGGCAGGCTGCCCAGAACAGGCGGGTGTTGCGCTGGCCCTCGTGGGCGCCCAGGACGAACTGGAGCAGGCCCCGGCCGTGCGCACCGTCCGCCCTGTTCCCGCCGCCGTACGGTCCTGGGTGGGGGCGGGGCGGTGGGAGCAGGAGGCGTAGGAGGGCGCGGGGGCAGGGGGCCGGGGTGAGGTGGGCGGTGCCGGGGGCCGTGGTGTAGGCGCCGTGGGCGGTGTGGGAGCCGGGGCCGACCAGGTAGCCGCCGGCGCCCCGGATGTCGATGCCGGGGGCGAGGCGGCCGGCCGAGTTGGGGACGACGACGTCCGGTGGGCCGGTGAGCCAGAGGTGGCGGCCGCCGGACGGGGTGCGGACGACGATCGTGGGCGGGATCGTGAAGAGGTGGCGCAGGGCGATTTCGCGCAGGGCGGCCGTGGAGTCCGTGTCCGACTTCGTGTCCAGGTCGACGCCGATGAGGTGGTGCGGGGGCAGGCCGCAGGCGATGCCGTAGCCGGTGGCCCAGGGCGCGGCGGCGAACAGCTCGCGGACGCGGGCCGGGTCGGCGGAGGCGTCGTACACGCCGTGGCCGAAACGGCCGCACTCGCCGTGGCAGGGCGGCCCCATCGCCCCTACCGATCCCATGGGCCCTACCGATCCCACCGGTCCCGCCAGCCCTGTCGGTCCCGCCAGCCCCGCCGGCCTCCCCTGTTCCGGGGCGGCGCGGTGAGGGGAGCGCAGGGCCGGGAGTTTGGTCCGGGACAGGGGGATGACGGCCAGGCCGCGTTCGGCGGTCGACAGGGCGTGGGCGAGGGCCAGCGTGGTGGCCTGTCGGGGGTGCCGGTACCGGTACGGGTCGGTGGTGGCCATGCATCCATGGTCGTACGTGTGTTCGAAAAAAGGAAGAGGGTTGGGCTGCGACGCGCCCGAAGGTGGTCGGTCGGCGGGAAAAGTGCCGGAACGGTTCGCCTCTTGTGGGGCCTGAGGGGCGGGTGTCCGAGTTGCCGGGGGTTATGGGGTCACGGGCAGGAAAAGTGGTGCTAGGGGTTTATCGACTTGTCATCACGCTTGCGTGCTAATCATGGCTTCCGGGGTGGTTCGCCGGGGATTCGTGGGCAACTCTGATCTCGCGACGTCGAGCACGAAACGTCAGGGCGGTCGGCCAACTGCCTTGGTGGAAGCCGTACTTCATGTTCTGAATGTTCTGGAGGAACAACATGGCAAGCATCCGTACCGCCCGCGTCATCGCCGCAGTCTCCGCCCTCCCGCTGGCAGCCGCCCTCTTCACCGGCGTCGCGGCGGCGGACAACGGTGGCTTCGCGGACGACGGATCGAACGCGGGTGTCTCGAGCATCGTCGGCAGCGGTGTCGGGCACGACAACAGCGGCAACTCGGCCACCACACAGCAGAACGCCGTCGGATCGGGGGCCTCGAACCAGAGCAATACCGCGCAGGTCAACGGTTCCGCGTTCACGGCGGTCAACCAGGGCAACAGCAACGTGGCCGTCGGCTTCAGCCCGCTGTGGTGGTGATCTGAGGGGGCCGGCGTCCGGCGCCGGTCCTCGGGGGAGTTCCGTACCGGGTGTGGCTCGTGGGGTGGTAGCGCGTCTGCGCGGCGGTGCTTCGGCGTCGCCGCGCAGACGCGCTTTCCGGTAGCGGACCGTATTTCGCTTTCTCCGCCTTTCCTGACGGGTCGCTCCGGCTTCCTCGACGGGACGCTCCCACTCTCCTTGACAGGTCGTCAGATCTGACAGACAGTCAGAAACCTGCTACGGCAAGGGTCCTGAAGGGAGCGCACCGGTGGACGACGATCCGCTGTACGCACGGCTGAAGGCCCACGTGGGCCGCCCCGCCGCCGTCGCCGGCACCGGCCGCGATCCCGTCAACGCGCCCATGATCAGGCACTGGTGCGAGGCGATGGACGACCGGAACCCGGCGTACACCGGCCCTGGCGCGATCGCCCCGCCCACCATGCTCCAGGCGTGGATCATGGGCGGCCTGAGCGGTCACCAGGGGCGCGCGCAGGCCTACGACGAGCTGCTCGCCCTGCTCGACGAGGCGGGCTGCACCTCGGTCGTCGCGACCGACTGCGAGCAGGAGTACCTGCGCCCCCTGCGGCCGGGGGACGAGGTCGCCTTCGACACGGTCATCGAGTCGGTCTCGCCGCGCAAGACGACCAAGCTCGGCACCGGGTACTTCGTCACGACCCGCACGGACGTCCGCGTGGGCGAGACCCTCGTCGGCACCCACCGCTTCCGCATCCTCAAGTACGCGCCGGCCGGGCGGAAACGGAAACCTCAGGAACAGACATTTCAGGAACGGAAACCTCAGGAACAGAAAGCTCAGGAACCGAGTGCTGCGCAGCCGAAGCCGCAGGAGCTCCGGCCCCGTCCCGTCGTCAACCGTGACAACGCCGGTTTCTGGGAAGGGGTCCGGCACCACCGCCTCCTCATCCAGCGCTGCACCGCCTGCGACACCCTCCGCTTCCCCTGGCTCCCCGGCTGCAACGCCTGCGGCTCGGCGGAGTGGGACACCGTCGAGGCGGGCGGTGAGGGCACGGTGTTCTCGTACGTCGTGATGCATCACCCGCCCTTCCCGGCCTTCGACCCGCCCTACGCGATCGGTCTCGTCGAGCTGGCCGAGGGGGTGCGGATCGTGAGCAACATGGTCGGGGTGCCGTACGACAAGGTGCGGATCGGGATGCCGGTGCGGCTCGAATTCCATTGTTACGACGACGAGTTGACGCTCCCCGTGTTCAAGGGGGTGACGGGGTGAAGGTGGGTGACGTGCTGCCGCCGCTGGAGATCGAGGTCACCCGCACCCTGATCGTCGCGGGCGCGCTCGCCTCGCGGGACTACCAGGACGTGCACCACGACCCCGAGGCCGCCCGCGCGAAAGGCTCCCCGGACGTCTTCATGAACATCCTCACCACCAACGGCCTGGTGGGCCGCTACATCACCGAACTCTTCGGTCCTGCGGCCGTGCTCCGCAGGGTGGCCATCCGGCTGGGGGCGCCCAACTACCCCGGCGACACGATGGTGTTGTGGGCCACGGTCGAGGACATCCGCGACGAGGACACGGTCGTGGTGCGCGTCATCGGCGACAACGGCATCGGACGGCACGTCAGCGGGACGGTGACGGTCACCGTGCCGGGGTGCGACGTGGGAAACCCGCGGCACGGCATCGGCACTGTGACGGTCGACCTCCCGGAAGGCGGTGCGGGGTGAGCGTGCGGGCGCGGGACTCCCTAGGGGGCCGGGCCGCGATCGTCGGGGTCGGGGCCACGGAGTTCTCCAAGGACTCGGGGCGCAGTGAACTGCGGCTGGCGGTGGAGTCGGTCCGGGCGGCGCTGGCCGACGCGGGGCTCGCCCCCGCCGACGTGGACGGTCTGGTGACGTTCACGATGGACACGAACCCCGAGATCACCGTGGCGCAGGCCTGCGGCATGGGTGAGCTGTCGTTCTTCTCCCGGGTCCACTACGGGGGCGGGGCGGCCTGCGCGACCGTGCAGCAGGCGGCGCTCGCCGTCGCGACGGGCGTCGCCGAGGTCGTCGTCTGCTACCGCGCCTTCAACGAGCGCTCGGGGCGCCGCTTCGGCTCGGGGGTGCGGCACCGCGAGCCCTCGGCGGAGGGGACGGCGCTCGGCTGGAGCCTGCCGTTCGGGCTCCTCACCCCCGCCTCCTGGGTGGCGATGGCGGCGCAGCGGTACCTGTACACCTTTGGTATGACCCCGGAGGAGGCCTTCGGGCCGGTCGCCGTCACCGCCCGCAGGCACGCGGCGACGAACCCGGCGGCGTACTTCCACGACCGGCCGATCACCCTCGCCGACCACGCGGCCTCCCGCTGGATCGCCGAGCCGCTGCGGCTGCTGGACTGCTGCCAGGAGACGGACGGCGGTCAGGCGCTGGTGGTCACGTCGGTGGAGCGGGCTCGCGACCTGCCGCAGCCGCCCGCCGTGGTCGCCGCGGCGGCCCAGGGCGCCGGGCGGGCCCAGGAGCAGATGACCAGCTTCTACCGCGACGACCTGACGGGCCTGCCGGAGATGTCCGTGGTCGCCCGTCAACTGTGGCGGAGCTCCGGGCTGGCGCCGGCCGACATCGACGTAGGGATCCTGTACGACCACTTCACGCCGTTCGTGCTGATGCAGTTGGAGGAGTTCGGCTTCTGCGCGCCCGGCGAGGCAGCGGCCTTCGTGGCGGAGGACCGGCTGCCGCTGAACACCCACGGCGGCCAGCTCGGCGAGGCCTACCTCCATGGGATGAACGGCATCGCGGAGGCCGTACGGCAGCTCCGCGGCACGTCCGTGAACCAGCTGCCGGGCGCGAGCCGGACCCTGGTGACGGCGGGGACCGGGGTGCCGACGTCGGGCCTGGTCCTGACCGCGGACGAATGAGACTCCGGGGGCCCTGAGGGGTGTAGGGGACGTAGGGGGCGTCACCCAGGGGTCATCCCGTAGTAGTCGACGTCTGCTCGTCCACCTTCAGGAGGTGGGGCAGGCACCGCCCCTACAACCTGAGAGGGACTCCGCTTCGGGACCTGCGGCCGATCCGCCCGAGCGGCAACCGAACCTAGCGTGGAGTCATGACCACACCCGTCTGCACCAGCGCTTCGAACGGCATGACGCGGCCTTCTCCGTACCCGTCCTTCGCGTCGTACGTCAGGGCCCGTCAGCCGGTGCTGCTGCGCACCGCCCGGTCGCTGACCGCGAACCCGAGCGACGCGGAGGATCTGCTGCAGACCGCGCTCACCAAGACGTACGTCGCGTGGGAGCGGATCGAGGACCACAGGGCGCTCGACGGCTATGTCCGCCGGGCCCTGCTGAACACCCGTACGTCGCAGTGGCGCAAGCGCAAGGTCGACGAGTACGTGTGCGACGAGCTGCCGGAGCCGGACCCGGTCCCCGTCACGGACGACCCGGCCGAGCGCCAGGCCCTGCACGACGCCATGTGGCGGGCGATCACGAAGCTGCCCGCGCGGCAGCGGGCGATGGTAGTCCTCAGGTACTACGAGGACCTCAGCGAGGCCCAGACGGCGGAGGTGCTCGGCGTCTCGGTGGGCACGGTGAAGTCGGCGGTGTCACGGGCGCTCGGCAAGCTCCGCGAGGACCCTGAGCTGGTGCTTGTTCGATAACAGGGTGATGTGTGGGGTGAGGTGGGGTGAGGTGAGGGGCGACGTGGTGGAGGCGTGGGGGATAAATGGGGGCTGCATGGGGGCTGCATGGGGGTTACACGGGGGTCGACGTGGGGTTTTGACTCCGGCTTGACGTGACCCGATCGTTCACCGCTTCCTAGTGACATACCAATCGGTATGTGCGCAGAATCAGCACAACCGTTACCACCGCGTAGGCAATGTCGCCGCCCTGGGAGGACGCCGTGCTGAGCACCATGCAGGACGTACCGCTGACCGTCACCCGCATCCTCGAGCACGGTGTGCTGGTGCACGGACGGTCGCGGATCACCACATGGACCGGTGAGGGCGAACCGCAGCGGCGCAGCTTCGCCGAGGCGGGCACGCGCGCGGTGCAGTTGGCGCACGCCCTGCGCGACGACCTGGGCGTCCGCGGCGACGACCGGGTCGCGACGCTGATGTGGAACAACGCCGAGCACGTCGAGGCGTACTTCGCGATCCCCTCCATGGGCGCGGTGCTGCACACCCTGAACCTCCGCCTGCCGGCCGAGCAACTGGTGTGGATCGTCAACCACGCCGCCGACAAGATCGTCATAGTCAACGGCTCCCTGCTCCCGCTGCTCGCGCCGCTGCTGGCGAAGCTGCCCACGGTCGAGCACGTCGTCGTGTCCGGTCCCGGCGACCGCTCCCTCCTCGACGGCGCCCACGCGCGCGTGCACGAGTACGAGGAGCTGATCGCGGACAAGCCGACGACGTTCGACTGGCCCGAGCTGGACGAACGTCAGGCCGCCGCCATGTGCTACACCTCCGGTACCACGGGTGAGCCCAAGGGGGTCGTCTACAGCCACCGGTCGATCTACCTGCACTCCATGCAGGTCAACATGGCCGAGTCGATGGGCCTGACCGACCGGGACACCTCGCTCGTCGTCGTACCGCAGTTCCACGTGAACGCCTGGGGACTGCCGCACGCCACCTTCATGACCGGCATCAACATGCTGATGCCGGACCGCTTCCTGCAGCCCGCGCCCCTCGCCGAGATGATCGAGCGCGAGAAGCCGACCCACGCGGCGGCCGTGCCCACCATCTGGCAGGGCCTGCTGGCCGAGCTCACCGCCAGGCCGCGCGACGTCTCCTCCCTCACTCAGGTCAGTGTCGGCGGCGCGGCCTGCCCGCCTTCCCTCATGAGCGCCTTCGACGACCTCGGCATGCGGATCTACCACGCCTGGGGCATGACGGAGACCTCCCCGCTCGGCACCATGTCCCGCCCGCCGGCCCACGCGCTCGGCACCGACGAGGAGTTCGGCTACCGCGTCACGCAGGGCCGCTTCCCGGCCGGCGTCGAGGGCCGCCTCACGGGCCCCGGCAGCGAAATCCTCCCCTGGGACGGCGAGTCGGCCGGCGAACTGGAGGTCCGCGGCAACTGGATCGCGGCCGCCTACTACAACGGCCCCGAAGCCGAACCCCTGCGCCCCGCCGACAAGTTCAGCGAGGACGGCTGGCTGAAGACCGGCGACGTCGGCACCATCTCCCCCGACGGCTTCCTCACCCTCACCGACCGCGCCAAGGACGTCATCAAGTCCGGCGGCGAGTGGATCTCCTCGGTGGAGCTGGAGAACGCGCTGATGGCCCACCCGGCCGTCGCCGAGGCCGCCGTCGTCGCCGTCCCGGACGACAAGTGGGGCGAACGCCCGCTGGCCACGGTCGTCCTCAAGGAGGGCGCGACCGCCGACTTCGAGTCCCTGCGCGCCTTCCTCTCCGAGGAGGGAAACATCGCCAAGTGGCAGCTCCCGGAGCGCTGGACGATCATCGAGGCGGTCCCGAAGACGAGCGTGGGCAAGTTCGACAAGAAGGTGCTGCGCAGGCGGTACGCGGAGGGCGACTTGGACGTCACCCGGCTCTGATCCCCTTCCGGCCGTTCACGTGCGGCTGTTCACGTCCGGCCGTCCATGTGCGGTCGTTCACGTCCGGCCGTTCGCGTGCGGCCGTTCACGTGTGTACGCCGGGCAGGAGACGCGAGGCACGCTGCCCGGCGATGCCGGTCTCGAAACCGGAGGCCTCGAAGTGATGAGAGGCCTCAGTTGGTGCCGATGCGGGCCAGCAGGTCCACGATCCTGCTCTGCACGTCGGGGCTGGTGGACCGCTCGGCGAGGAACAGGACCGTCTCCCCCGACGCCAGCCGCGGCAGGTCCGCCTGGTCGACGGCGGCCGTGTAGACGACCAGCGGGGTGCGGTTGAGCTGGCCGTTCGCCCGCAGCCAGTCCAGGATCCCGGACTGGCGGCGATCCACCTGCATCAGGTCCATCACGACCAGGTTCGGCCGCAGCTGCCCGGCGAGCGTGACGGCGTCCGCGTCGCTCGCCGCCCGCGCCACCTGCATCCCGCGCCGCTCCAGCGTCGAGGTCAGCGCGAGGGCGATCTCGGCGTGCTCCTCGACGAGCAGCACCCGTGGCGGATGCTGCTCACTGTCACGCGGCGCGAGCGCCTTCAGCAGGACGGCGGGGTCGGCGCCGTACGCCGCCTCGCGCCTCGCCTGACCCAGCCCGGCAGTGACCAGCACCGGCACCTCCGCGGCGACGGCGGCCGTACGCAGCGACTGCAGCGCGGTCCGGGTGATCGGCCCGGTCAGCGGGTCCACGAACAGCGCGGCCGGGAAGGCGGCGATCTGCGCGTCGACCTCCTCGCGCGAGTTCACGATCACCGGCCGGTAGCCACGGTCGCTGAGCGCCTGCTGCGTGTTGACGTCCGGCGCCGGCCACACCAGCAGCCGACGGGGGTTGTCCAGCGGCTCCGGCGGCAACTCGTCGTCCAGCGGCTGCGGCCGCGGCGGATCCGCCACCTCGACGGCACCGCCGGGCCCGTCCAGCGGCTCGGGCCCCTCGGCGGCGTTCTCGTCCGGGGCCCCTATGGCGTACGACCGCCCGGCCCCCTCGGTCCCCGGCTCACCCGGCACGAGCCGCGACTGACCGGCGAGGGAGGGGTGCGGGAGGGGCGCGGAGGTGGGCGTGGGGGTGGCGGTCGGGGTGGGCGAGGGGGCGGCCTGCGGTGCCACCGGTGCCTGCGGGACCTGTGGTGCCTGCGCCACGACGGGCTGCTCGGCCGACGGGTGCGGGCGGGCCGTCTGCTCCGGGCGCGTGGCCGGGTCGGGCGGGGTCCCCAGCTTGCGGCGCCGCCCGGAACCGCCAGAGGCGTGCGGGGCCGGGGTGGCCGAGGAGGACTGCGCCGACGGCAGCCCCGGCTGCGCCTGCTGTGCCTGATGCGCTTGATGTGCTGGCTGTGCTTGATGTGCTTGATGCAGCGGCAGTGCCTGCTGCGGTTGTGGCTGCGGCTGCTGCACCTCCGCGGCCTGCCGGGTGAAGGGCACGCCCTGCCCCAGCGTCCGCACGCTGATCGCCCGACTCTGCGTCGAGTGGGCGTCCATCGGCCGGCTCGCCGCGGCCTCGGCGGGCAACGGCTGCGCCGCCCGCGGCTGTCCGACGGCGGCTTCGGGCGGCAACGGGGTGCCTCCACCGGGCGTCGGCATGGCCGGGACGACCGGGACGGCCTGCGCGGGGGCGGGCGCGGCTTCGGCCGGGAGCGGCTGCCCTTGACCGGCGGCGACGGGCCGATCGACGCCCTCCCCTGCCTGTACCTGGGGCTGCGCCTGTGCCTGGGGTTGCGGCTGGTGCTGGTGCTGGTGCTGAACCTGTGCCGGGACGGCGGCCTGGGCCACGGCGGGTTGGGCGACGGCCCGTCGACGACGGCCCGTGGGCGCGCTCGTGGGGTGCGGCTGGGGCGGGGTGTGGTCGTCGGCCTGGTCGTGCGGGACGGCGTCGTGTCGTCCGTGCTCGCCCGCCGAGCCCTCGGAGGAACCCTGAGCCGGCGCCTGGGCGTGGGCCTGGGCCTGGGCGGGAATCGGAGCCTGGGCGGGCACCGGAACGGCTCCCGAAGCCGTAACCGGAACCGGAACCGGCGCCGGACCCGAAGCCGGAACAGGACTTTGGGCGTGACCCTGAGCCGGGATCGGCCCCGCAGCCCGTGCCTGATCGGCGGCGCTCGTACCGCCGGAACCCGCCGGCTCCGGCACCCGGTCCGCTTCCGCGGGCGGCAGGGCGAACACCGCACGCGGCCCCGCCTCCTGCGCGGCGGCGCGCTCGTTGGCGGCGGCCAGGGCACGCCGACGGCGCCCCGTCGGCTGCCCGCTCTCCGCCTCCGTACCGCCACCCGTGCCCGTCGCCGAGGCGTCCGCAGGCGGCAGCGCACTGGCGATCGCCGGCAACGCGGGCGGCAACGCGTTCTGAAGCTGCTGGGGTTGGTGAAGCTGTTGAGGTTGCTGGGGTTGGTGGGGCTGCGGGCTGTCCGGCGCGTGCCGGGCCCGCCGTCCGCCCGGCACCGGCACCGGCACACCCTGCGGCGGAACGGTGCCGCCAAGCCCCGTACCCGAGGCCGCGGTCCCCGCCGCGTGCTCGGCGGCGGTGACGACGGCGCCCTCGCTCACCCCCCCGTCGACCCCGGTGCCGGCCCCCGCCTCGGCCCCCACGACGGCGATCTCGGCCGACCGCCCACGCCGCCGCCCGGTGCCGTCAGAGCCCTCCGCGCCGTCCGTATCGTCGCCGACGGACACCTCACCCGGCGTCTCGTCCACGGCCACGGCCACGGCCACGGCAGCGGATTCGGACGCGGAGTTGGAGGTTGAGTCGGAGGTCGAGTCGGAGGCGGCACGCCTGCGTCGCCGTCCGGTCGGAACCGCGGCCTCCGCCTCGGCGCCGCCCTCGGCGGCAGCCGGCCCGTCACCCTCCAGGAAGGCGTCCACGGAGGACCGCCGAGCCCGCCGACGCCCCCCGACACCCTGCTCACCCGGGAGTTCCGCACCCGCACCCCCGCCGCCCCCACCGGCCACGAGGGCGGGCAGAGCCATGGAAGCGGCCGGAGCCACGACGGCCCCCGCACCCCCACCCAACGGCACCTCGAGCACGTACGCGCTGCCGCTCATGCCCGGCACCTCGTGCGTCTGCAGCACGCCCCCGTGCGCCCGCACGATCCCGCGCACGATCGGCTCGTGCACGGGGTCGCCGCCGGCGTACGGCCCGCGCACCTCGATCCGTACGACCTCACCGCGCTGCGCGGCGGCCACCACGACCGTGTTGTCCATGTAACCGCCCGCCGAGACGGGCGCGTTGCCGGTGGCGTCGACGCCCGCGACGTCGGCCACGAGATGCGCGAGCGCGGTCGCCAGCAGCCGCACGTCGACCTCGGCCTCGATGGGCGGCGCGTGCACGGCGAACTGCACCCGCCCCGGCCCGATGAGCTCGACGGCCCCGTCGACACCGGCGGCGACGACGGCGTCCAGCATCACCTTCGTACGGACGACGGACTCGACCCCGGTGTCGAGCCGCTGGTACCCGAGGACGTTGTCGATGAGCGTGGTGATCCGCGAGTAACCCGCGGACAGGTGATGGAGCACCTGGTTGGCCTCGGGCCACAGCTGGCCGGCGTCGTCCGCGGCGAGCGTGGCCAGTTCGCGGCGCAGCTCGTCCAGGGGACCGCGCAGGGAGCCCCCGAGCAGGGTGAGCAACTGCTCGTGCCGCCCGGCGAGCGCCTCGTACCGGTCCTTCTCCCGCTCGCCCAGCGAGGCGTAGCGCTCCTCGCCCGCCGCGAGCTCCTCCTCGTGCCGCTCGCTCAGCTCCTCGACCTCGGTGACGTGCTGCTGGCGCAGCGCGGTGAGGTCGGAGGCGTGCTCCTCGGAGAGCTTCTCCAGCTCCTCCGCGTGCCGCTCCTCGACGGCGTCCTTCTCCTCGGAGAGGGCGTCGTAGGGCCGCCGGTCGGTGAAGGTCATGACGGCGCCGACGAGTTGGTCGCCGTCGCGCACGGGAGCGGTGGTCAGATCGACCGACACCTTCTCCCCGCCCTTGGACCACAGCACCTGCCCGCGCACCCGATGCTTGCGCCCGGAGCGCAGGGTGTCGGCGAGCGGCGACTCGTCGTACGGGAACGGCGTGCCGTCGACGCGCGAGTGCAGCACGAGGTCGTGCAGTTCCTTGCCGCCGAGATCACTCGCCCGATAACCCAGTATCTGGGCGGCGGCCGGATTGACGAGCACGATCCGCCCGTCGGTGTCGGTCCCGACGACGCCCTCGGACGCGGCCCGCAGGATCATCTCGGTCTGCCGCTGCGAACGCGCCAGCTCGGCCTCGGTGTCGACGGTGCCTGACAGGTCGCGTACGACGAGCATCAGCAGCTCGTCGGAGGCGGAGGGGTAGCCGTAGCCGTCGTAGGCCTGCTGCCCGTTCTCGAGGTTCGCGCTGGTCACCTCGACGGGGAACTCGGTCCCGTCGGTCCGCCGCGCGACCATCCGCGTCGGCTTGGTCCGACCGCGCGGATCCATGTGATCGGGCCGCCGCATGGACCCCGGGATCAGCTTGGAGTCGAACTGCGGCAGCAGATCGAGCAGCCCCCGCCCCACCAGAGCCGTACCCGGCGTCTCGAACGCCTCGAGCGCGATGGTGTTCGCGTTGACGACCGTCCCGTTGGCGTTGACCAGCACCAACGCGTCGGGAAGAGCGTCGAGTATGGCTGCGAGGCGAGCAGCGCCTCGGGATGGCCTGCTGCTCACGAGTCGCTTCCTCCCTGTTACCGCACCTTGCCCACCGCTCGGGCCATCTTGCCAACCGGTCCGCAGCGTGTCACGCGAGGGAGTCTAAGGGCTGGGGTACCGCCGTCGCCGCCGGATGAGAGGCAGCTCGCACGACGAAGTGACACAGAACGTATGTCCTTACGCCCGTCCTCACCTCTGTCCTCGCGTGTCGTCGCGCACGACCGCCTGCTCAGGCTCCGCGGGACCTCCGCGCGACTTTTACGGAACGGGTGCTTCTGTCACGAGCGGTCTGTGAGCAACGTAAGTCAGCACAAGTCATGATATCGACGAGTGCCGACGAGTGCCGGCGGGTACCGACGAGTGCGGGCGGGTGCGGGCGGGTGTCACTGCGTGGCGGACGGGCTCAGATCCGGCAGCAACGGCACGAACCGATCCCACCGCTCGATCTGACAGCCGTTGCTGCGGTCGAACGTCGCGTCGACCGGACGCCCGGCCCAGCGACCGGTGACATGGGCGGTGGCCGGTCCGCCGTACCGCATGGTGCAGACGCCACCGTCCGGCACGGGCGCGAAGGCATCCCGCCCCCACCGCGTGTTGCGGTCAACGACACGACACGCACTTCCCACGTCCAGGTGATTGCCACTCCCCGGGTGGCAGTAGACCTCGAACGTCCCGTCGCCCCGCCCGCCGACCTGCCGGACGGTGACCGTCAGATGATCGCCGGAGACCCGGTCCTCCTCCCGGACGGGCGGCGGCGCGAGCGAGACGCCATGGCCGCCGGCCCCGGCATACGCGGTGACAGGCCAGACGACCACCGAGGCGACCGCGGCGACACAGACGGCGGACAGGGCAGACACGGCAGATGCGGTGACGGCGAACCGCTGCAGCGGGATGCCCTGGAACGGGATGACCTGGAACATGACCGGACTAACGCCGCGCCCCCGACGACGTTGCGCCCCGACAACGCCTTTGCCCTACGGCCCACCTGCCTAGTACCGTGGATGCCGATTGGTGACGCACCGCGAGACTGTGTCATCATCTGCACGCACCACTCGCACACGCGAGAGGTTGTGCTGGAGGCGTCGCCTAGTCCGGTCTATGGCGCCGCACTGCTAATGCGGTTTGGGACTTCAATCCCATCGAGGGTTCAAATCCCTCCGCCTCCGCTCGATCATCGAAGCCCCGGTCCAGGCGACCGGGGCTTCGTCGCGTCCCCGCCCCCTCAGAAGCCGTTTCCGCAGCTCACAAGGGGTATGGCAAACGGATTTCACATGACGGCGGCAGTCATGTAATGTTCTTCCTGTCGCCGCGAGCGGGCCAGAAGGACCACAAGCAAAGACAAAAAAACCGAATAACAAGCACTCGTAGCTTAACGGATAGAGCATCTGACTACGGATCAGAAGGTTGCAGGTTCGAATCCTGCCGAGTGCACAGCAGACCAGAGGCCCTAAGGATCACTCCTTAGGGCCTCTGGCTTTTGCCTTGACGGCAGTGCTTGACGGCAACCGCCTTCGGGGGCGAATCAGACGGCTACCGGGACACCGGCCGTACCGTCGTCATCGTCCGGGTCGTTGCCGTCACCCCTTAGGGCATCCCCGACGCGATCGAAGGCCGAGCGCTGCGAGTCGAGCCGCACGAAGGTGTAGATGTCCATGGTCACGCGGATCGAGCTGTGGCCGAGTACCTCCATGATCATGCGGGCGTCGGCGCCCCTGTTCATGGAGGAGCGACGCGCAGGTGTGGCGCAGATCGTGAAAGCGGACCTTGCGGACGCCGGCCCGGATGGACAGCGCCTCGAAGGAGCGGTTCAGGTTGCGCGGCTCGATAGGGGTTCCGTTCCGGGTGGTGAAGACGAGGCCCTGCCCTGTCCCCTTCCAGTTGTTGCCCGCTCCCTTCCGGTCGGCGATCTGCTGCGCGCGCTGAATCAGCAGTTCACCGCCGACCCGCTGAAGAGCCTCGTAGTTGACGTAGGTCGTCCGGCGGACCTTGCCTTTGGCGATGTTCGTCAGCCAGTACGTCAGGTACTCGGCAATGGTCATCTTGTTGGTGGCGACCGGGAGGCCGCTGAGGGAGTCGGCCTTGAGCTTGGTCAGCTTCTCGTGCGCGTCGTCCCAGGTCTTGCCGTAGACGCTGCGCCGCTTGTAGGTGCCGTCCGTCGTGAGGACGTAGGCACTGCCCTCCCAACGGCCGTCCTTGCGCAGGTAGATGGTGCCCTCGTTGTTGGGGTTCTTCTTCGGCGTGGCCATCAAGCGGCTTCCTGTTCGGTGCGGAGGGATATGTACGCGTCGACGGCGGCTTCGCTGATGCGTCGGCAGCGGCCGATCTTGAAGGAGGCGAGTTCGCGGGAGCGGATCAGGTCGTGGACCTTCCAGCGGCTGATGCCGAGACGTTCGGCGACCTGGTCCACGGTGAGCACGGCCGTCGTCATGCAGGCAGCAGCCCTTCTTGTTTGGCGCGTTGGGAGTGGGCTATGTCGTGGCGGACCTGCGCGGCGAGGAGTTCTTCGCCGGGGCGGTAGCCGCTGCTGAGGTAGGTCCACGAGGAGGCGGTGACGAGGGTGGTGTTCTCGTCGTCGACGGGGAGGCCGGCGCGGATGCGGGTGGCTTCGGCTTGGGCGGTGCGCCAGGCTCGGCGTACGTCGCGGAGTGCGCCGAGGGTGGTCGAGTAGGCGCGGGACTTGCTGGAGAAGAAGTGGCCGCGGAAGCCGAGCATGTGGGCCCACTTCCAGAGCTTGAGGTGGGCGAACTCGGGGAGGTGGCCGAGCGCCCAGGCGGTGCGGATCATCTGCCGGGCGTGCTGCTGGACGGGGAGGCCGGTGAGGGGTTCGGCCTGGCCGGTGCCGTCGCAGTCGGCGCAGAGGTCGCGGAAGCCGTCGGGGCCCCGTACGTAGCCGCGTCCGGCGCAGGGGCGACACATGAGGGTGCGGTCCACGGTGCCCGCGCCTTCCGCGTTCTTGGTGGCGTACTTCGCGATGTATCCGGCGACTTTGGCGTCGGTGAGTTCGCCGTCACTCAAGGCGGAGATCTGGTCCGACGGAACTGCACATTCTCGTAACCTACGAGTTCTACGGATCAGAAGGGTTGCAGGTTCGAATTCTGCCGAGTGCACACAGGTCAAAGGCCCCGCCGGTTAATCCGGGGGGCCTTTGGCGTCAAGGGGTGACAGCAACGCCCCTGGAAGGGCTGTTCAGCCGCCGAGGATGCCGTTAGGCAAGAGCGTGCTGAGGGCGTTGCCGCTCAGGATGCCCGACAGGATGTTGTTGACCTGCGGGATCAGGCTCTTAAGGGCCGGAGCCTCGGCAGCTTGGGCGCTGGCGATGCCGACGATCAAGAGTCCCGCATTAAGAACGGCGACTGTCGTCGTGCGTACCGCGGTCCGCCGAGCGACGGTAGGAATGGCCATTTTTCCCTCCACGTTGCTGCAGGTCGCGGGCGACGTCCGCCCGACCTGATCAACCTGACAACTGTGTTGCGCGCCATGGGTTACTCCGGGCTCCGGCCGATCCATGATCGTGCGAGTGTCCTGCCCTGAGCGTGCAGTAGGGAGGCGCACCTGCGATTCCGGCTGTACGGATTTTGCGAGGCCGGCACGTCACGCCAATTACTTTATATGATATTCCGATTCGAGACTTACCGCGTCCGTCAAAAGTCACCCATATGGATCGTGTTGTTAAGTTCTCTGCGGTTCCTGGCCAGTTAATCTCCATCCAAAACCTCTTTCCCGAGACCGCCGCGCAGGCCATTGAGCCAGCGGCGCATGTGGGCGAGAAGAGGTTTTGGCTCGCGACTAATCGACAGGGACATAAAAACACTCACCGCATTTCCCTAGAGGAGTAGACCCCTCGATGACGCAGAACATCTCTGGTGCGAATCAATTTCGCACAATGCCCGCCTGGATCACGGTGGTCATCACGGCGTTGATCGCTGCTGTCGCAGTGGTAATGGTGCCGACGCGGGCAAGTGCCATTACGACACCTGTTCCCCTCGGTTCTGCCGAAAGCTTCGCGGTGCTGGGCGGCGAGGCGGTCACCAATACCGGTTCTTCCCTGATCAGCGGAGACGCCGGGGTGTCACCAGGAACTTCGGTCACTGGGTTCTGTGACCCACCGCCGCCGGCGATCGCAGCATCCCCGCCGTGTGCCAATGTGATCAACGGGACCGTCCACATCACAAACGGGCCGGCCAACTCTGCCCATGCCGCACTGCAGAATGCGTACGGCGTCGCCGCGGCCCGGGGCCCCGTCGACGGCACCCTCAACTCGGAGCTCAGCGGCGCAGGCGGCCCGACGGGGCTGGGCCCGGGCTTGTACGGCTTCGTCCCCGGTGTGGTCACGAACTCGGGTGTTCTCACGCTGAACGGCGGCCCCGATGCCGTCTGGGTATTCAAGGTCCCCTCCGGGCTGACGCTGGCATCCGGCAGCCGAATGGAATTCACAGGCGGCGCCACGGCATGCAATGTCTTCTGGCAGATCGGAAGTTCCGCCAGTTTCGGCAGCGACTCCTTCTCCGTGGGCACCTTCATGGCCCACACCTCGATCACCATGGAGAACAGGGCGGCGGTCGAGGGTCGGGTGCTGGCCGGCGCTGTGGCCGAGTCCGGGATCGTGTCGTTGATCAACAACACGATCACCCGGCCGACTTGCGGGACATCCACCACGGCTGGAACGACTACCGGCACCACCGCGGGAACGACGACCGGAACCACCGCAGGAACGACCACCAGTGGGGGCCTCCTCGGCGGCGGCCTCGTCAGCGGTGGCCTCGTCACGGGTGGCGTCCTGGGCGGCCCCATCGTCGGGACCGGCGGCACCTCGGGCAACACCGCCGGTAACTCGTCCGGAAACACTGCGGGCAACACCGCCGGAAACAACGCGGGCAATACCGCCGGTAACACCACCGGCGGGAACACCGCGGGCAACAGCGCCGGGAACACGACCGGCGGAAACGGCCCCGGCGGGAACGACCATGCGCCGGGCGGACCGGGCGGACCGGGCGGACCGGGCGGACCGGGCGGACCGGGCCACGGTGACAACGGTGGCAACGGAAGGCCGGACCACGGCGGCAAGCTCGACCTCGGGCAGTACATCCACCCCGGTAAGCCCGACCACGGCAAGTACGACCAGGGCAAGTACGACCAGGGCCGGGAAGACCACGGCAAGTACGACCAGGGCCGGGAAGACCACGGCAGGTACGACCACGGCCAGGGCGATCACGGCCAGGGCGATCACGGCCAGGACGATCACGGCAAGCAGTCCGACGAGAACTTCGGCTACGACGACGTGCCCAAGGGCCACGAGGGCCACGAGGGCCACGACCACTCCAAGGACCACGAGGGCTAGGCAGCTCACTGCGGCCAGTCCGCTCACCGGATGACGGCGCGCGGCGGAACTCTCATCGAGTCCGCCGCGCGCCGTCGGTGGCAGCCGACGCAGAAATCAGGTGCGAGCAGCTGAAATGAGAAAGACAGGGTACGCGGTGCCGAGCGGAATTGACTCAGCGGATGTGAAGGAAGTTCAGCACTCCGAATCAGGTCCGGTCGTGCAGGAATGTCCTGACGCGACGGTCGTACCGCCCAGGTTGCCGAGAGGTTCCCGTGCGCTGAAATCCGGACTGTGCACCACCGTGGTCCTGTGCCTGGCGGCGAGTGTCGTCCACGTGATTCTGATGTTCCTCCACGTGGCACCGGCCAACACCGTCTCCAAGCGATACAGCCCGCTGATCAATGCCTGGGTGTACCCCTTCTTCGAACAGAATTGGCGGCTTTTCGCTCCGGACCCCGAATCCGTCAATCGGCAGATTCTGGCGAGAACCGCGCACACCGGTTCCGACGGATCGGTTCAGGTGAGTCCCTGGTTCGACCTGACCGCCGTGGACCGTTCCGCAGTCGTGCATGATCCGTTCCCGAGCCACACGGCGCAGAACATGTTGCGCCGGGCCTGGGCCGGCTACGTCGACTCGCACGGAGGAGACGACAAGGCGCGCACCGAACGCGCCCTGATGATGCAGAAGTACCTGAGCAACATCGCCGCGGACCGCGCCGCCGCCCGCAAGGACGGCACCTTCGACTTCATCCAGCTCCGCGTCGTCACACTGCCCATCCCCGCGGCCGGCCCCGCCGTCGGCGATCGCCCGCGGACGCCGGTCGAGAGCCGGCTCCTGCCCTGGTGGAAGGTGTCCCGCCATGGAAACTGAGGCGCAGAGGACCGCGTCCGCCGGCGTCGACCGGTGGCTCGCCGACCGGATCACCGCCGTGTGGGACCTCCTGACCGGCCGCCCGGTGTCCCTGTACGCGGCGTCGGTGCTGCGCATCGGCTACGGACTGCTCTACCTGATCTTTCTGCTGCGCGAGTTCCCACACCGTGACGAGATCTGGGGTCCGGGTTCTGCGTGGACGCCCGCCCTGGCACACCAGCTCTTCGAGCAGACGGGCTGGTTGAGCGTCCTGACCCTGTCCGACAGCCGCGCGTACTTCGAGCTCTGCTATGTGCTGGCGCTGGTCACGACCGCACTGTTCATGCTGGGCTGGCGGACCCGTGTCCTGTCGGTCCTCTTCGCCGTCGTGGTGACCTCGTTCCACGGCCGGGCGATCTTCATGACGGACGGGGGCGACAACCTGGTCCTGCTGATGTCCATCTACCTAGTCCTCACCGCGTGCGGCCGACGCTGGTCCCTGGACGCGCGCAGAAACAGGCTGAAGGCGGTCGATGCGGGCACCGCGTCGCAGCCGGCCGGGAATCTCATGCGGCAACTCCTTGATGCCCGGACCACTTTGATCACGGTGGTGCACAACTGCGGCATGTTCGTGATCGCGGTGCAGGTCTGTCTTCTCTACGGATCAGCCGGCCTGTACAAGGTGCAGGGAGCGTTCTGGGGCGGCGGCACCGCGCTCCACTACGTCCTGAACCTCGAACTGTTCCAGCCCTGGCCCGCTCTCTCCCACTTCGTGGACGAGCACACGATCGTGGTCGCCGTCGTCGGCTACATGACCGTGCTCTTGCAGGTGGCCTTCCCGTTCGTGCTCTTCGGCAGGCTCAAGTACCCCGTCCTCGCCATGCTGCTGGGTATGCACATTGGCATCGCCGTGCTGATGGGGCTGCCTCTCTTCTCCGGCGCGATGATCGTCGCGGACGCCGTGTTCCTTCCCGACCGCTTCTACACCTTCCTGCCTCAGCTCTGCCGACGAGCGGTCCAGCGGACGGACAGCGGACGGCCGGCGCCCGGAGCGGCGGCAGGCCCCGGAGCCGTACCTGCGCAAGGCGGGCCCGGCGGCGCACCCGGCTCGAAGCATCGAGTCGTGCTCCCGGCAGGACCGAAAGACACCATGCTCGCCGACGAGCCCGCGCCCCCCAGGCCTCCCTCGACAACGGTTGACTGACCCTGCCACGGCGACGGGGCACGCGGCGGAGCGAGCCGCCTGAAGCAGCAGAGAATGACGGCTGGGGCTGGGGCTGGGACGGGCGCGGACAGCCGGGCGGTGGCGTCACAGTCCAGATTTGACGGCAGTTCTGACGGCAACGACGGCACACCGACGCGCATGATGACTAACCTGGCCGATCGAAATCCGAGGCTGTCGGCATCTCGATCGGCTTGTTGCCCGATCCTACGGATCAGAAGGTTGCAGGTTCGAATCCTGCCGAGTGCACACAGGTCGAAGGCCCCGGAGAGATCCGGGGCCTTTGGTGTTTCCGGGTCGTACAGCAGAGAAGTACAGCGACGGTTGATGTCGGAGGCTGATGTCAGCCCGCTTCGCCGCGTCATGGCGATCTGCGAGTGACGGATGCCTACGGATCGGGCCCGGGGGTCGAGCCGCTCGGACTTCGCCTCGTGACCGTCCCCGGTCTCCAGGACTTCGTGGGCCGCCGGCAGTGCGGCCTGTGACGTTCGGGTACGGCCCTGTGGGGCCGCACTGCGGGTTGATTCCGCTGATGAGCGGGGGTTGAGCGTCAACTCTCCGCCGTCGAGTCTCGGTTCTGGCCGACGGCGAGTGCCTCGCTTCGGTCGCCCCACAACGGCGGCGACAGGTCATCGTCGACCTTCCCGCCAAAGCCGGCGCACACCCCCCACCGGGGGCGGCGCAGCACTGTTCATCCAGGAAGCCGCCGCCCTCGCCATGGGCGCCTCACTGATCGTGGCCGCCAACCCCTTCGCCGCAGACCAGGGCGATCCCGGCCGCTACGACCACGCCGACCCCCGAGGCACACGGCCTCGGGGAACCGCAGAGACACAAGTGAAGGAGTAAAGGTGTCCTCTAATCTTGTCCCGGCGTCCGCATCTGACGCGGAACGCCGCACAAAGCCCGGGCTCAGGGGCCGTCGCCGTATCCTGACCGTCGTGAGCCTGCTGCTCGCCCTCGTCAGCGGCGTGATCGCCGACTCCGGCGCCGCCTTCGCCCAGCCTCCGACGGCCCCGTGCCCCTGCAACTCGGCGCAGAACCCGTCTCCGCAAGGCGTGACGCAGGGAGACTGGAACGACGCGCGTGAAGCGGCGGACTTCTGGGCCAACCACGAGATCGACTTCTTCGCCGTGAACTGGTCCAACGCGCGGAGCTACTACGTCCTCGAGCCGAACGTCGGCCACGGGTGGCCCGGTCAGAACCATGGCCGCCAGTGGTTCGGATACTGGGAGCCCGCCGTTCACCGCACCCAGTTCATCTACTACGGCGGCACGTACAACGACTACAACGGTGTCGTCACCCAGATGGAGCGCAACCGCGGAGTGGCGGCGAACCGGGCCTACTCGACCTTCACCAACCGGATCGGGTTCACCCACATGTCTTCCTACGTGGAGTACGACCTCGACTACTACGGCGCGGCGCGAAGCGGGCGCAACGCGCGGCGGATCGTGCGCAACTTCATCACGGGCGACGTCTACGCCACGTTCGACCACTACGTCACCTTCCACTACCTGGGCCACTTCTAGGCGCGGACCGTGGTGACAGGGGGAGGTGGCGGCAGGCGGGGGATCCGCACGCCGCACCTCCCCCCACCGCAGAAAGAACAGGATCACCATGACCAGCACGACGGCCTGGATCCGCCCGCTGACCGAGGCGACAACCGGCGTCCCCCTGCGCAGGGACGTGCACGGCTCCCGCTGCCGCACCAGCCAGGGCCTGTTCACCGCATGGGCTGTCGGGCTCGGCTTCCCGGACTACTTCGGCCACAACTGGGACGCCTTCCGCGACTGCCTCCACGACGCCGTGTCGAACGCCTACATCGACACACCAGACCAGGAGAACCCGCCGCAACTGGCCGTCATCGTCCACGAGGCCGGGAACCTGCTCGCCGACGAGCCCCGGAACGCGCTCGTGATCCTCCTGAACCTCTTGAGCGAGGCCGCCGGCGACGACAACGCCGCCCCGAGACTGCTGCTCCTCCTCGACGACACCCCCGATCGCCTGTCCCGACTGGCCCAGCGCCTGACGGACGCGGGGTACCCGCCCGCCTTCCCCGGGAACCACCACTGAGTGTCGGCCAGGGTGAGACGCACGGCTGACGAGGTCGTTGCACGCCCCGAGCCTGTTCGCGTCGTGGGACGCTGCGCTCGCCCCACAGCAGCCACCCCCCGCCCGTGCCGCGCACCTGGACGCGGTCGCCTCGACCTCAGCCGGGGGCCGGGCGCGTTGTCAGTGGCCGGGCCTACCGTTGTCGGTGATGGCACAGGCATGGAAGTGCGCGGGGCTGCGGTGGTCGGCGGAGGGTCCCGTGCTGATGTGGGACGGGGGGCGTCGTAGCCCGCTGTCCTGGGGGAAACGGGTGGCCTTCGGGGTCGTGGAGGGGGGTGTGCGGCGGTGTGCCGGGGCTCGGGGGCATGTGTGTCCTCGGGGGGTGGTCGTGTCGGGGCGGAGTACGGGCGGGCGGTGCGAGGAGTGTGGGCGGCTGGACCGGGCCCACTCCGTCGCCGCGGACCGGGTCGCCGACGATCCGCGGCCGTACCGGGTGTACCTGGCCTGGTTCGGGCCCGGGCTCGTCAAGGTCGGGATCACCGCCGTCGAGCGGGGGTCGGTGCGGCTGCTGGAGCAGGGGGCCGTCTGTTTCACGTGGCTCGGCGCCGGGCCGCTGATGGCCGCCCGGCGCACCGAGGAGCTGCTGCGGGCGGCGCTGCGGGTGCCGGACCGGATTCCGTACGCCGAGAAGCGGGCGGTGCGGGCCGCGCTGCCGGACGGGGAGGAGGAACGGGCACGTGAGATACGGGAGGTGTATGGGCGGGCCGTGGAACTGGAGGGATGGCCCGAGTCGTTGGAGCGTGCGCCCTGCCGGCCTGTGGATCATGTGCGGGCGTTCGGGCTCGCCGGGGCGCCGGCCGCGCTCGGGGAGGTGAGCGAGCTCGTCGCCGGGGGCTCGGTGGGCGGGGAGCTGGTGGCGGCCGCCGGGCCCGATCTGCATCTGGCCACTCAGGGAGGGGCGGTCGTCGTCCTGGACACGCGGTTGGTACGGGGGTGGGAGCTGGTTCCGGTGGTGGGGGGTGGTGAAGTCACCTTTCCCGTACGGCACTTCGACGTCGGGGACGGGCATCGGCAGGACGGGTTGTTCTGATCGTTCTGATTGTTCTTCATTTCATGATCTTTCTGAGGCTCGGGAGAATGTGTGCCAGGTCGGCGCCCTGTGGTGTCGGGGCGGGGTGAAGGGTTCCCAGGTGTTGCCTGAGAGGTCCCTGTGCGTTTCTCAGGGAAATCACAGATAAGTGAAAGAGTGCTCTCAGGGGACCCGGAGAAGGTGTCCAACATGACCACGACCTCGCCCCAGGGGCGCACCGAACTGCTGAGGCCGGACGGGAGCCCCGTCCGAGTGCTTGTGGTGGACGACGAGATGTCGATCACCGAACTGCTGTCCATGGCCCTGCGCTATGAGGGATGGCAGATCCGGAGTGCGGGGGATGGCACGGGTGCCATCCAGACCGCGCGGGAGTTCCGGCCCGACGCCGTCGTCCTCGACATGATGCTGCCGGACATGGACGGGCTGACCGTCCTGGGGCGGCTGCGGCGGGAGCTGCCGGACGTTCCGGTGCTGTTCCTGACCGCCAAGGACGCCGTCGAGGACCGTATCGCCGGGCTCACCGCCGGCGGTGACGACTACGTCACCAAGCCGTTCAGTCTGGAAGAGGTCGTGGCGCGGCTGCGGGGGCTCATCCGGCGGTCCGGTGCCGCCGACCGGCGCTCCGACTCCATGCTCGTCGTCGGGGACCTCACCCTCGACGAGGACAGTCACGAGGTCTCGCGGTCCGGGGACAACATCCACCTCACCGCCACCGAGTTCGAGCTGCTGCGCTTCCTGATGCGCAACCCGCGGCGCGTGCTCAGCAAGGCGCAGATACTCGACCGCGTGTGGTCGTACGACTTCGGCGGGCAGGCCAACGTCGTCGAGCTGTACATCTCCTACCTGCGGCGCAAGATCGACGCGGGGCGTGAGCCGATGATCCACACCCGGCGTGGCGCCGGGTACCTGATCAAGCCCGCGGCGTCATGAGCGGGCGACGACGGCCGCGTCCGCAGAAGAGACGAGCGGGTAAGCCGCGCACCCTGCGGACCCGGCTCGTCGTCGTGTCCGTGACCCTGATCGCCGTGGTCTGCGCGGTGATCGGCACCGTCACCACCCTCGTACTGCGCGACCACCTGTACGGGCAGTTGAACGACTCCGTCAAGGAGGCCGCCATGCGAGTCTCCGGTGGGCCGGTCGGGGGCCCTGGCGGCAAGGACGGCGCCAAGAACGGCACCGGCACCGCCACCGGCGACACCGACGGGCCCAAGCAGATCACCATCGACGAGTTCGTCAGCCGGGGCCCGGGGCCGCAGAAGGCCATCGCGGCCAAGGTCGCGAACGGCTCGATCACCAGCGGCAAGGTCGGCGAGAGGACGAAGAACACCGCCGGCTACATGGACGTGAGCCCCGAGGACCTCACCGAGGCCCAGATGAAGGCGCTCGGCTCGGTCGCGCAGGACCAGAAGCAGCACACCGTCGAGATCCCCGGCCTCGGCACCTACCGGGTCCAGTACATCAACGGCAACAACGGTGACTTCTACGTAGGCTTCCCGACCTCCGACGTCGACGGCACCATCAGCACCCTGATCATCGTCGAGGTCAGCCTCACCCTCGCCGGCCTCATCGCGGCCGGGCTCGCGGGCACCGTGATGGTCAGTGTCGCCACCCGCCCCCTGCGCAGGGTCGCCGCGACCGCCACCCGGGTCTCCGAGCTGCCCCTGCACACCGGCGAGGTCAACCTCAGCGAGCGGGTGCCCGAGTCCGAGACCGACCCGCACACCGAGGTCGGGCAGGTCGGCGCCGCGCTCAACCGGATGCTGAACCACGTCCACGGCGCGCTGCACGCCCGCCAGGAGAGCGAGATGCGGGTCCGGCAGTTCGTCGCGGACGCCAGCCACGAGCTGCGCACCCCCCTGGCCTCCATCAGAGGATACGCCGAGCTGACCCGGCGCGGACGCGAAGAGGTCGGCCCCGACACCAAGCACGCTCTGGGCCGTATCGAGTCCGAGGCCGGCCGGATGACCTTCCTGGTCGAGGATCTGCTGCTGCTCGCCCGCCTCGACGCGGGACGGCCGTTGCAGTTCGAGCAGACCGACCTCGTCCCCCTCGTCATCGACACCATCAGCGACGCCCGCGCCGCCGGACGCGACCACGTCTGGCGGCTCGAACTCCCCGACGAGCCCGCCCTGGTGTCCGCGGACGCGGCCCGGCTGCAGCAGGTCCTCGTCAACCTCCTCGCCAACGCCCGTACGCACACCGCGCCGGGGACGACCGTCACCGCACGCGTGGAGCGGCGCGGGCCGTGGCTGTGCGTGGACGTCCAGGACAACGGGCAGGGGATTCCGCCCGACCTGCTTCCGCACGTCTTCGAACGGTTCGCCCGAGGCGACTCCGCGCGCTCCCGCGCCACCGGCTCGACCGGCCTCGGCCTCGCCATCGTGCAGGCCGTCGCGACCGCGCACGGCGGCGCCGTGACCGTCGACAGCGTGCCCGGACGCACCGTGTTCACCGTGCACCTGCCCGCGCTCGGCCCCGCCGTGCCCCAGCCGGCGCCCGAAACGAACTGGCAACTCGACTCACAGGTCGAGCACAGTGCCACCACATGGGTGCAACAGGGCGCCTGACGAAAGTCGATGACATGCGAACCGACTCTTCTCCCGGCACCCTGCCGGCGCGGGAGCACCTCCCGGCCGCGGCAGCCGGTACGCCTGTCCTGGACGTAGTGATCCCCGTCTACAACGAGGAGAAGGACCTCCAGCCGTGCGTCTGGAGACTGCACGACCACCTGGCGCGTACGTTCCCCTACCCCTTCCGCATCACCATCGCCGACAACGCGTCGACGGACACCACCCCCGAGGTGGCGCGGCTGCTGGAGGCGCGGATCCCGGAGGTGAAGTCCTTCCGGCTGGAGCAGAAGGGCCGCGGCCGTGCGCTGCGGACCGTCTGGTCGGCCTCGGACGCCCCGATCCTCGCGTACATGGACGTGGACCTGTCCACCGACCTGAACGCGCTGCTGCCGCTGGTGGCACCGCTGATCTCCGGCCACTCCGACCTGGCGATCGGCTCCCGGCTCGCCCGTAGCTCCCGGGTCGTACGGGGCACCAAGCGGGAGTTCATCAGCCGGGCCTACAACCTGATCCTGCGCGGCTCGCTCCAGGCCCGCTTCTCGGACGCGCAGTGCGGGTTCAAGGCGATCAGGCGTGACGTCGCTCAAGTTCTGCTCCCGTTGGTGGAAGACACCGGCTGGTTCTTCGACACTGAGATGCTGGTGCTCGCCGAACGTGCCGGGCTCCGTATCCACGAGGTGCCGGTCGACTGGGTCGACGACCCGAACTCCACGGTGCACATCGTGAAGACGGCGACCGACGACCTGAAAGGGGTGTGGCGCGTGGGCAAGGCCCTGGCCACCGGTTCGCTGTCCCTCGACCGGCTCACCCGCCCGTTCGGCGACGATCCGCGCGACCGTGAGATCCAGGACGTGCCCAAGGGCCTGGCCCGTCAGCTCGTCGGCTTCTGTGTCGTCGGCGGCCTGTCCACCCTCTTCTACCTCCTCCTCTACAGCGGCTTCCGCCAGTTCGGCGGCTCGCAGGTGGCCAACGCGCTCGCCCTGCTGGTGTCCGCCGTCGCCAACACCGCCGCCAACCGGCGGCTGACCTTCGGGGTGCGGGGCCGCGGCGGGGCCGTCAAGCACCAGGCGCAGGGCCTGGTCGTCTTCGGCGTCGGCCTCGCGCTGACCAGCGGCTCGCTCGCGGCGCTGGACGCGGCGAGCGCCCACCCCGCGCACGCCACCGAACTGGCGGTCCTCGTCGCCGCCAACCTCGCGGCGACGGTGCTGCGGTTCCTGCTCTTCCGCGCGTGGGTGTTCTCCGACCGGCGGGACGGCGAGGATCCGGCGGAGCCGGCAGCCCCGGTGGCTTCGGCAGCCCCGGCGACCGCGTCCTTGCAGGCCGGCGGCCCCTTTGTGCCGCTGCCGCAGCGCCAGGTCAACCACCAGCAGAGCAGCACCAGCAGCACCCACGACATCAACACCACCCACACCACCCACACCACCCACAGCCTCAACAGCACCACGTACCACACGACTCAGTACGACACGACTCAGTTCCGCGCCGGTGAAGCCGCGGACGGTACCTGGAGGGACGCCACCATGCGGATGCAGCCCGTGCGCCCCCACGACACCGACGCGGGGGAAACCCGATGACCACCGAACTCGACCAGACGACCACCGCCTGGGATCGGCCGCCGGCCGACGCGCCCGCGGCCCCCCGGGAACCGGTCGCCGCGGCGCCCGGTTCGGGCGAGCCGAAGCAGCCGTTCGTCCGCAGACTGTGGCGTGGCCGCCCCGAGGACCCGCGCTGGGCGCGCCCGGCCTTCCTCGGCCTGCTGGCCGCCACCCTCCTCCTCTACCTCTACGACCTGAGCGCCTCCGGCTACGCCAACTCCTTCTACTCGGCGGCCGTCCAGGCCGGCAGCGCGAGCTGGAAGGCGATGTTCTTCGGCTCGCTGGACGCGGGCAACGCCATCACCGTCGACAAGCCCCCGGCCTCGCTGTGGCCGATGGCGCTGTCGGTGAAGATCTTCGGCCTGAACTCGTGGGCGATCCTCGTGCCCGAGGTGCTGATGGGCGTCGGCACGGTCGCCGTGGTCTACGCCTCCGTGCGCCGCCGGTTCAGTCCCGCGGCCGGTCTGATCGCGGGCGCCGTGCTGGCGCTCACCCCCGTCGCCGCGCTGATGTTCCGGTTCAACAACCCGGACGCGATGCTGGCCCTGCTGATGGCCGTGGCCTGCTACATGGTGGCCCGCGCGCTGGAGGACGGCCGGACGAAGTGGCTGGTGTGGGCCGGGGTCGCGATCGGCTTCGCGTTCCTCGCCAAGACGCTTCAGGCGTTCCTCGTCCTGCCGCCGCTCGCGATCGTCTACGCGGTCTGCGCGCCGGTGTCGGTGAAGAAGCGGTTCGGCCAACTGGCCGTCGCGACCGGCGCGTTGATCGTGTCCGGTGGCTGGTGGGTCGCGATCGTCGAGCTGTGGCCCGCCTCCTCCCGCCCCTACATCGGCGGCTCGCAGAACAACTCCTTCCTGGAGCTGACCTTCGGCTACAACGGTCTCGGCCGCCTCAACGGCGAGGAGACCGGCAGCGTCGGCGGCGGCGGTGGCGGAGGCGGCACCGGGCAGTGGGGCGAGACCGGCTGGGACCGGATGTTCAATTCCGAGATCGGCGGCCAGATCTCCTGGCTGCTGCCGGCCGCGCTGGTCCTGCTGGTCGGCGGCCTGGTCGCCACCCTCCCCCACTCTCGGCTCCGCTCGAGCGGGGGGACCCCCATGCTGAAGCGGACGTCGACGACCCGCGGTCTGTTCCTGGTCTGGGGCGGCTCGCTGCTGATCACCATGGTCGTCTTCAGCTACATGGCGGGCATCTTCCACCAGTACTACACGGTGGCCCTGGCCCCCTACATGGCGGCCGTGATCGGCATGGGCGCCGGTCTGCTGTGGGAGAAGCGGTCCGAGATCTGGGCCTCGATCACCCTCGCGGCCTCGGTGGTCGCGGCGGCCGGCTGGTCGTACGTCCTGCTCAACCGCACCCCCGACTACCTGCCCTGGCTGAAGTGGCTGGTCCTGATCGGCGGCCTGGTCGCCGCGCTCGGCCTGACCTTCGCGGGTCGCCTCAACCGTCAACTCGCCCTCGCGGCGGCCTCGGTGGGCATGGTCGCCGCGCTGGCCGGACCGACGGCGTACACCATCAGCACCCTCCAGGAGGGCCACACCGGTTCCATCGTGACCGCCGGTCCGGCCGGCGCGAGCATGATGGGCGGCGGCGGTCCGGGTGGCGGCGGCGGTGGCGGCCGGGGCGGCTTCGGCGGCAACGGCGGCGGTCCCGGCGGCCAGACTCAGCAGAACGGCAACGGCAACACCCAGGGTCAGGGCCAGGGGCAAGGCCAGGGCCAGAACCAGCAGGGCGGCGGCACCGGCGGCTTCCCCGGCGGGGGCACGGGCGGCCAGAACCAGCAGAACGGCAACGGCAACACCCAGAACGGAAACGGCAACACGCAGGGCGGTATGCCCGGCGGCCAGACCGGTGACGGCGGCGGCATGGGCGGCGGCGGTGTCGGCGGGCTGCTCAACGGCGCGTCGGTCACCGACGAGGCCAAGAAGCTGCTGGACGCCGACTCGGGCGAGTACACCTGGGTCGCCGCCGCGATCGGCGCCCAGAACGCCGCGAGCTACCAACTCGCCACGGGTGACGCGGTGATGGCGATCGGCGGCTTCAACGGCACCGACCCGTCCCCGACCCTGGCGCAGTTCAAGCAGTACGTGACCGACGGCAGGATCCACTACTTCATCAGCAGTGGCTCGTCCGGCGGCGGCATGGGCGGCGGTAGCAGCAGCAGCGGCACGTCCTCGCAGATCACGTCCTGGGTCGAGGCCAACTACAAGAAGGTGACGGTGGGTTCGGCCACCTTCTACGACCTGACGCAGAAGGCGAGTAGCTGACGGCGGTGCTCTGAGCAAGAGGTAAGGGGCGGTGGCCAATGGTCATCGCCCCTTACTCGTATCTCGGTTGTACGGTGTATGGGAAGTCTTCTACGGTGTACAGGGTGACGACGACTACCTCTCACCCCCAACGCTGGCTGATCCTCGGCGTGATCTGCCTCGCGCAGCTCACCGTGCTGCTCGACAACACCGTCCTGAACGTCGCGATCCCCTCCCTCACCCGGGAGTTGGACGCGACCACCTCCGACATCCAGTGGATGATCAACGCGTACTCGCTCGTCCAGTCCGGGCTGCTGCTCACCGCGGGCAGCGCCGCCGACCTCTACGGCCGTAAGAAGATGCTCGTCGCGGGACTGGCACTGTTCGGTGTCGGCTCCCTGGTGGCCGGACTCGCGGACACCACCGCCCAGTTGATCGCCGCGCGGGCGGGCATGGGCGTGGGCGGGGCGCTGCTGATCACCACCACCCTCGCCGTGGCCATGCAGATCTTCGCGCCCGAGGAGCAGCCGAAGGCGATCGGCATCTGGGCCGCGGTGAACTCGCTGGGCTTCGCGACCGGTCCGCTGATAGGCGGCTTCGTGCTGAACCACTTCTGGTGGGGCGCGATCTTCCTGATCAACCTGCCGGTGGTGGCGCTGGGCCTGGTGGCCGTCGTCGCCCTGGTCCCGGAGTCGAAGGCCGCGTCTTCCCGGGGGACAACCCCCGGACCCCCGGAGCAGGGCGACCGTCCCGACCTGCTCGGCGCGCTGCTCTCCACGGTCGGCATGGCCTCGCTGGTCTTCGCGATCATCTCCGGTCCGGCGTACGGCTGGACGTCGTCGCGGGTGGTGGTGAGCGCGGGCGTGGCGGTCGTCGTCCTCGCGCTGTTCGCCTACTGGGAGAGCAGGATCCCGTACCCCATGCTCGACCTGGCGTTCTTCCGCAACCGCCGGTTCACGGGCGCGGTGGCCGGCGCGGTGCTGGTGACCTTCGGGATGGGCGGGGCGCTGTTCCTGCTCACCCAGCACCTCCAGTTCGTTCTCGGATACGGCCCTCTGGAGGCGGGCCTGCGCACCGCGCCGCTGGCGCTGACCGTCGTGGCCCTCAACTTCACCGGGGTGTCGGCCAAGGTGATGGCCAGGCTCGGCGGGCCGCTGTCGGTGCTGGTGGGGATGGTGGTGATGGCGGGCGGCCTGGTGTCCATCGCCACGCTCGCCGCCGACGGTTACGCCGGGATGCTGACGGGGCTCGTCCTCATCGGCGTGGGCACCGCGGTCGCGAGCCCGGCGATGGCCCACGCGATCATGAGTTCCACACCGCCGGCGAAGGCGGGGGTGGGTGCGGGGATCAACGGGACCTTGGGGGAGTTCGGCACCGGGCTGGGGGTCGCCGTGCTGGGCGCGGTGCTGACCTCGCGGTTCGCGGCGGAGTCGCTGCCGGTGGCGTTGGCCTCGGCGAACTCGGCGACGGAGAAGGCGCGCCTGATCGACTCCTTCGCCGCCGGGCTGGAGACCAGCCAGTTGCTGGGGGCGTCGGCCGTGCTGGCGGGCGGGGTGCTGGCGGCGGGGTTGCTGCGCAGGGCGGAGGAGGAGGGGGAGGGGGAGGAGTCGTCGGTTCTGGCCGCCTAGGTCAGGTGCTGGCGGCTTGTGACAGTGGATGACGGGTGGCCCGGTGAGTCCGTGCCCGAGGCCCGGGTACTATCGGCCGCGAAATGTGACACATCCCCCCGTGAGTGTCACATTCGTGGAACTGGTACCCGGCCGCCCGTGGATTCGCCACCAGCGTCGGACCTCGGCCGGGCCACCCGTCACCCCATCAGGTGCCGGTCAGGCGCTGGTCAGGATGACGAGTCGCTGGGTGGCGCGAGTCATCGCCACATAGCGGTCGACCGCCCCTTCGACGCCCTCGCCGAACCCCTCCGGGTCGACGAGGACGACCAGGTCGAACTCGAGCCCCTTCGACAGCTCCGGAGTCAGCGACCGCACACGCGACGTCGCCCCGGTCGTCGCCCGGAACGTCGCCCGGAACGTCGCCTGGAACGTGGCATCGCCGATGACGCAGGCGACCCCGTCGGCATGCGCCGCGAGCCAGGTGTCGAGGATCGAGTCCAGCTCCGTAACAGCGCCGCGCACGACGGGGACACCGCCGCTGCGGATGGACGTGGGCACGTTGGCGTCCGGGAGGACGGCGCGGATGACCGGCTCGGCCTCCGTCATGATCTCCTCGGGCGTCCGGTAGTTGATGCTCAGGGACGCCAGGCTGATCCGGTCGAACCCGACCCGCTCCAGCCGTTCCCGCCACGACTCCGTGAACCCGTGCCGGGCCTGGGCGCGGTCCCCGACGATGGTGAAGCTCCGGGACGGGCACCGCAGGAGCAGCATCTGCCACTGCGCGTCGGTCAGTTCCTGGGCCTCGTCCACGACGACGTGCGCGAACGGGCCGACGAGCAGGTCCGGTTCGATGGCGGTCAGCCCGCTCTCGTCGACCAGGGTGTCCCGCAGGTCCTGCCCGTGCAGCATCCCCATCGCGCCTTCGCTCTCGTCGATCTCGACGTTCTGCAGCAGGCTGTCGATGACGTCGTCCCGGCGTGCCCGTTCGGCGGCGATCGCCGCCTTCTGCCGACGCTGACGCCGCGCCGCCTCCGGGTCGCCGAGCCGCTGCCGTGCCGCGTCCAGCAGCGGCAGGTCGGACACCGTCCAGGCCTGGGCGTCCGCGCGCTGGAGCCGCGCCACGTCGTCCCGGTCGAGCCAGGGAGCGCACATCCGCAGGTAGGCGGGCACCGACCACAGGTCCGAGACGAGGTCGGGCGCCGCGAGCAGCGGCCACGCGCGGTTGAAGGCCGTGAGCAGCTCCCTGTTCTGCAGCAGTGACTTGCGGAGCAGGACGGGCGAGACGTCGTCGCCGTCGTGCACGCTCTCGTGCTTGTCCATCAGGATCGCGAGCAGTTCCTCCCAGACCTGCTCGCGCGCGTCGTTGTGCGGAGTGCCGGGTTCCGCCGCTTCGAACGCCGCGGCCCAGTCGTCGGCGGTCAGCCGGACGTCGGACCAGTGGGTGGTGACCGTCATCCCCTCGGTGGGCGGATCCTCGTAGAACCTGACGGCCTTCTCGATCGCCCGCACCAGGTTCGCGGACGACTTCAGCCGGGCCACCTCCGGATCGGCCTCGACCGCCGCCGAGGCCCCCTCCGCGACGAGGTCCCGCAGGGTGCAGGTCTGCACGCCCTCCTCCCCGAGGCTGGGCAGCACGTCGGCGACGTAACCCAGGTAGGGCCGGCTCGGCCCGACGAACAGCACGCCGCCCCGGCGGTGCCCGAGGCGCGGGTCGGAGTACAGCAGGTAGGCGGAGCGGTGCAGGGCGACGACGGTCTTGCCCGTACCGGGACCGCCGTCGACGACGAGCGCGCCGCGCGATCCCGCGCGGATGATGGCGTCCTGGTCGGACTGGATGGTGCCGAGCACGTCCCGCATCCGGTCCGACCGGTTGCCGCCCAGGCTGGCGATGAACGCGGACTGGTCGTCGAGCGCGGCGTGCCCGGCGAACCCGTCCGAGGTGAACACCTCGTCCCAGTAGTCGCTGATCCGGCCGCCGGTCCAGCGGTAGCGGCGGCGGCTCGCCAGCCCCATCGGGTTGGCGTGGGTGGCCCCGAAGAACGGCTCGGCGGCGGGCGAACGCCAGTCGAGCAGCAGCCGGCGCCCCTCGCTGTCGGTGAGGCCGAGCCGCCCGATGTACAGGGGCTCGGGGCCGTCCGCGCCGACCATGTGTCCCAGGCACAGGTCCAGACCGAAGCGGCGCAGGGCGCGCAGCCGGCCGGTCAGCCGGTGGATCTCCATGTCCCGGTCCATCGCCTGCCGGCCGATACCGCCGGGCGACCTGCGCTCGGCGTCGAGGCGCTCGGTCAGCTCGGCGATCGCCTCCTCGAGGCACTCGGCGATGGCCGCGAAGTGCTGCTCGTCGCCGGCGATCAGCGCCGGGTCGGCCTTGGCGGACAGGCGGTCGGGAAGGTCGAACGCGCTGGTGGTCAGGGGGTTCACTGCATCAGCTCCGATATGAGGTCGCTTACGACCATTGCACGTGACGGGAAGCGGCTGGACCGGCGAGAGCGGCTGGACCGGCTGGACTGGCGGGACCGTCCGGACCGGCGTGACGGACCTCACGCGGCCGGGGGCGTCCGCTGCGCGCCCCGCCCCCGGCCGACGACGTCGAACAGCAGCTTCGCGGCCACCTCCGCCCCGTCGGTGCGGATCATGGCGGCCACCGTGGTCGCCCGGGCGCGGGTCTCGTCGGCCAGGGCCGTCGTCAGCGCGGCCGACAGGGACGCGAAGGTCGGCGTCGGACCGTCGTGCGCCGCGCCGATGCCCAGCTCGGCGACCCGGTCCGCCCAGCGCGGCTGGTCCACGATCTGCGGGACGACCACCTGGGGCGCACCGGCCCGCGCGGCCGTCGTCGTGGTCCCCGCGCCGCCGTGGTGCACGACGGCCGCCACCCGCCCGAACAACCGCTGCTGGTTGACCTCGCCGACGACGAAACAGTCGTCCCATCCGCCGTCCCGACCGTCGTCGCGGCCATCGTCCCGATCCTTGTCCCGGCCGTCGATCAGGCCCAGCCCCGCCCAGCCGCTCCCGACGAGCACGCGCCGCCCCTGCGCGCGCACCGCTTCGACGGCCACCCGGGCGACGTCCGTCGGGCCGCGCATGGGCATGCTGCCGAAGCCGACGTACACCGGCGGCGCGCCGGCCTCCAGGAACGCCACCAGGTCGGCCGGCAGCGGGCGTTCGTCCAGCAGGATCCACGCGCCGGTCTGCACGACGTCGAGGTCCGTCAGCTCCTGCCACGGGCCGAGGACCGGGTCGGCCGCCAGCCACGGCTGCTCGGTGAACACGTGGTCGCGGACGCCTGTCACCGGGGGCAGGCCGAGCGCCGACAGGTGGGTGTTGAGCGCCCCGCCGTACAGCGCGTCCACCTTCTGGGCGTCCAGGTCCCACAGCACCCGGTTGTCGGTCACGCCCGGCGGGAACGGCGGGCCCGGCCGCGACGGCGACGGCAGGTAGTGCGGCGACGGCAGTTCGCACGGATGGAAGCACGCGTACACGTAGGGGATGCCCAGCCGCTCGGCCACCGACCGGGTGCCGACCGGCAGCAGGCCGGTCGCCAGCACCACGTCACATCCCTCGGCCGCCGCGGCGACCGTGTCGAACCGCGCGGCGACCAGCTCGGCCGCGAACCGGGGCACGTCCGCCGCCGACACCGGCGTCACCCCGGTCACCAGCTCGCGCACCGACCGCCCGAACGGCACGAACTCCGCGCCGGCACCTCCCACCAGCTCCGCGAACTCCTCGTCCGGCGGCGCGCACACCCGCACCTCCGCGCCGAGTTCCCGCAACGCCACCGCCAGTCCCGCCAGCGGCTCGACGTCCCCACGCGACCCGTACGTCGACAACAGCACACGCATTTCCACGACCCCGTTTTCCGCAGATTCCGGCCCAGGCGGGAGATTCTGCGGCACGACGGGGGCCTTGCCGCAAGCCCCCCACTGCGCTATAAGTTGAAAGTGGCAAGGAGCGCGTGACCTCCTTGCCTTTGCTTTTTTCCCCGGTCTCTTTGTTTCCTTTCCGCTGCCGCTTTCCGCTGCCTCCGTCTTCAGGCCTAGCATCTTTCCCAGTTACCGCGACGTGAGGAAGGTGCCCTGCCATGGCCGAGACCGCCAAGGACGCCGGGACCGCCAAGGACGCCGCGCGGCGCAGCGTGTGGCTGGAGGGCAAGGCGCGCCGGCGTGGGCGGGGCGGGAGCCAGCCCTCCGGGCTCGACCTGGACCGGATCACCGAGGTCACCGTGCGCCTGCTGGACGCCGAGGGGCTGACCAGGTTCTCCATGCGCCGGCTGGCCGCCGAGCTGAACGTGACGGCGATGTCCGTCTACTGGTACGTCGACACCAAGGACGACCTCCTCGAAATCGCCCTGGACCGGGTCTACGGCGAGCTGGAGAAACTGCCCGACCCGCAGGACGAGGGCGCGGACTGGCGCGAGCAACTGCGCACGCTGGCCACGGCCTACCGGGGGCTGCTGGTCCGCCACGCCTGGCTGTCCCCGCTCGCCGGCCGCTACCTCAACCTCGGCCCGAACTCCGTGCGCTTCTCCCGCACGGTCCAGCAGACCGTCCTGCGCACCGGCCTGCCCGAGCGCGGCATCACCGGCGCGATCTCGGCCGTCTTCCAGTTCGTGTACGGCTACGGCACGATCGAGGGCCACTTCCTGACACGCGCCGCGGACACCGGTCTGACCCCGGACGAGTACTTCCAACATGCCCTGAGCGCGAGCCACGAGGCCCCGCAGACCGCGGAGATCGTCGCGCAGTCCAAGAACCTCATGGCGGCCCGCGGCGGCGACACGGTCGCCGAGATGCTGGACCGCGACTTCACCTTCGCCCTGGACCTGCTGGTGGCGGGCATCGAGGCGATGGTGAAACGCGGTTAGCCCTGGCTTCGGTTTTTTTAGTCCTGGACGAGCCGGGCCGGGAACCCGCCGGTCGCCACCGGCCCCCACCGCTCCGGCGTGACCCGGATGATCGACTTGCCCTGCTTCAGCATGGCCTGCCGGGCCCCTTCTGTCTGCGTCCCTCGCACTGCTGCGCAGGCTTCGAGACGCTGCGCCGGACTCCGTCCGTCGGTCTGGGTCGTCCGGGGTTCAGTCCTGTTGTGCGAGCCGTGCCGGGAACCCGCCGGTCGCCACCGGCCCCCACCGCTCCGGCGTGACCCGGATGATCGACTTGCCCTGCTTCAGCATGGCCTGCCGGTACTCGTCCCAGTCGGGGTGCTCGCCGGCGATGTTGCGGTAGTACTCCACGAGCGGCTCGACGGAGTCCGGCGCGTCGACGACCTCGGCGGTGCCGTCGATCTGGACCCAGGGCCCGTTCCAGTCGTCGCTGAGCACGAGGAGGCTCACCCGCTCGTCCCGCTTGGCGTTACGGGTCTTCGCCCGCTCGGGGTAGGTGGAGACGACGATCCGCCCCGCGTCGTCGACCCCGCAGGTCAGCGGCGATGCCTGGGGCCCGCCGTCGCCCCGCCGGGTCAGCAGGATCGCATGATGCCGGGGGCGGACGAAGTCCAGCAGCTCGTCCAGAGAGACCTTGGTGTTCGTCGCGATGTTCGGTGCCATGGGCCCAGCCTAGGCGGCAGAACCCACGTTCCGGCTGACCCTGCCGTGCCTACGCCTACGCCCATCCCCACCCCCATGCCTACGGATGCGGCAGGGCGTCCCCCTGCACCGCCTGGACGTCCAGTTCGACCTTGAGGGTCGTACCGATGGCGGCGATGCCGGCCTGGACGACCTGGTTGTAGTCCATCGCGAAGTCCTCGCGGTGGAGTTCCGCCGTCGCGCGGAACGCGGCGCGGGTGCCGCCCCACGGGTCCGAGCCGGTGCCGAGGTAGGCGAGATCCAGGTCGACGGGCCGTGCGACACCGCGCATGGTCAGCGTGCCGTGGACCGTCCAGCGGTCGGGGCCCGCCGCCGTCAGGCCGGTCGAGAGGTAGGTGATCTTCGGGTACGTCTCGACGTCCAGGAAGTCCGACGAGCGCAGGTGGGTGTCGCGCATGTCGTTGCCGGTGTCGATGGAGGCCGCCCGGATCACCGTCTCCACACGGGACTTGGTGACGTCGTCCGGGGCGATCTCGACGGACGCCGTGAAGTCCGTGAACCGGCCGCGCACGCTGGAGATGCCCAGGTGCCGGGCGACCGCGCCGACCGTGGAGTGCGCCGGGTCGACGGTCCACGGGCCGGGCGGCGGCAGTTCCGCGCCGCCCTGCCGGGCCAGGGTCACGGTGCCGACCTCCGCCCGCCCGCTCGCCGTGACGATCGCGGTGGAGGCCGAGGGCGCGTACCCGACGGCCGTGATGATCACCGTGTACGGGCCGGGCACGAGCTCGGTCGTGTCCCGGACGGCCCCCTCGTCGTCCGCCTCCGCCCGCAGCATCTGGGTGCCCGTCATGTCGGTCACCGTGACGACGGCGTGCGACAGAGCCCAGCCGTCCCTGGTGCGGATCCTCGCGGTCAGTGCCATGTCAGTGCCATCTCCGGTAACTCCTCCAAAGAGCCCGGTGGGCGGCGGGATCCGTACCCGCCGCCCACTCGGTGCCGTCCGTCCTGCTGCTCGTCGCGTGCTACTCGCCGGGGTGGGCGAGTTCGATGTCGTGGCCGTCGACGCCGGGGCCCGCCACGGTCAGCGCGGTGGCCACCGGCGGGTAGCCGGTCGCGCTGACCGTGTACTCGCCGCCGTCGAGGTCGGCGAAGGCGTACGCCCCGTCCGTGCCGGTGGTGGCCGTGCCGACGACGTTGCCCGCCGCGTCCACGAGCGTCACCCGTGCGTCGCCCAGCGGACCGTGCGGGGCCCGGACGACACCCTGGAGCTGCGCGCCCGCGTCGAGGACGACCTCCGCCCGGGTCACGCCCGTCGCGCCGATCTCGACGGGCAGGGCGCGCGGCCGGAACCCGACGGCGTTCACCGCGACGGTCACCGCGCCCGGCACCAGCTCCGCGAAGGAGAACTCCCCCCGTTCACCGGTGGCAGCGGTGGCCAGCAGATCGCCCCGCACATCGGTGACGATGACCATCGCGCCGTTGACGCCTTCACCCGACCGGGCGGCCCGCACGACACCGCTGAGCCCGCTGGTCCCGCTGAGCAGGATGTCGTACGCGACCGGCTCGCCGTTCACGACGACCGTGGAGGCCTGCGGCTGGAACCCGTCCGCGGAGGCGATCAGCACGTACGAACCCGTACCCGGCGCGTCCAGCGCGTAGGCGCCGTCGGCCTGCGCGACCGACCGGCCGAGCTGCCGTCCGGCGAGCGAGATCAGCGTGACGGCGGCCTGCGGGACGGGCGCGCTCTCCGCACCACGGACGTGTCCGTGGACCGGGATGCCGCCCGTGGAGGTCTGGGAGGAGGCCTGGGGAGTGTCCAGAGGGCTGACCTGGGGACCGACCTGGGCGCTGACCTGGGGGGCCTCGACGGTGACGTCGGCCCAGCTCGGGACCTTCGCCTCCACCTCGGCCGTCGTTCCCTCGGCCGGCGTCCCGTCGGCAGCCGCCTGCGCCATCGCGCCCTTGGTCCGCAACGGGACCTCCTTGATGAACAGGGTGATCAGGAAGGCGAGCAGGGCCAGGGCCGAGGCGATCAGGAAGACGTCCGCGATGCCGTGGCCGTAAGCGCTCTCCATGACCGTGCGCAGCGGCGCGGGCAGCTTGTCCATGTCCGGGATCTCGCTGGAGGAGCTCGAACCGGACGCGAGGGAGGCGTACTTGGGGCCGAGGTCGGCGATGCCGTCCTTGGCGTAGTCGGTGATGCGGTGGGCCATGACCGCGCCCAGCGCCGAGACGCCCATCGCACCGCCGAGGGACCGGAAGAAGGTGACGGTCGAACTGGCCGACCCGAGATCCTTCGGATCCACCTGGTTCTGCGTGGACAGCACCAGGTTCTGCATCATCATGCCGATGCCGAGACCCAGCAGCGCCATGAAGACCGCGGTCTTCCAGTAGTCCGTGTCGTAGCGGATGGTGCCCAGCATCCCGAGGCCCGCCGTGATGAGCACACCGCCGCTGACCAGCCAGGCCTTCCACCTGCCGGTGCGGGTGATGAACTGCCCGGAGACGGTGGAGGAGACGAACAGACCGCCGATCATGGGGATCGTCATGACGCCCGACATGGTCGGCGACTTGTCCCGCGCCAGTTGGAAGTACTGGGCGAAGAACACCGTGCCGGAGAACATCGCGACACCGACGAACATCGAGGCGATGGAGGAGAGCGTGATGGTCCGGTTGCGGAACAGCCGCAGCGGGATGATCGGCTCGGCGGCCCGCGTCTCGACGAACACGAAGACCAGCGCGAGCAGGACCGAACCGGCCACCATCGTGTACGTCTGCCACGACAGCCAGTCGTACTTGTCACCCGCGAAGGTGACCCACACCAGCAGCAGCGAGACCGCGGCCGAGATGAAGAACGCGCCCGCCCAGTCGACCTTGACGTCCCGCTTCACGACCGGCAGGTGCAGGGTCTTCTGCAGCACGATCAGCGCGATGACGGCGAAGGGCACGCCGACGTAGAAGCACCAGCGCCAGCCGAGCCAGCTCGTGTCGGTGATGACACCGCCGAGCAGCGGACCGCCGACGGTCGCCACGGCGAAGGTCGCGCCGAGGTAGCCGGAGTAACGCCCGCGCTCGCGCGGGGAGATCATCGCGGCCATCACGATCTGCGCGAGGGCCGAGAGCCCGCCCACGCCGACGCCCTGGACGACCCGGCAGGCGATCAGCATGCCGGAGTTCTGCGAGAGCCCGGCGGCCGCGGAGCCCAGCACATAGATGACCAGGGCTATCTGGACGAGCGCCTTCTTGTCGTACAGGTCGGAGAGCTTGCCCCAGAGGGGGGTGGTCGCCGTCATCGCCAGCAGGGTGGCGGTCACGACCCAGGTGTACGCGGACTGGCCGCCGCCGAGGTCGCCGATGATCTCCGGGAGGGCGTTCGAGACGATCGTGGACGACAGGATCGCCACGAACATCCCGAGCAGCAGCCCGGAGAGCGCCTCCATGATCTGCCGGTGCGTCATCGGAGCGGCCTCGGCGGAACCGTGCGACCCTCCGCCGTGCTCCGCGTGAGCCCGCACACCGGCCGGTGTGGTCGTAGCCATGAACTTCCTTCTCTTAATTCTCTTAAGTCTGTTGATTCGCTTATGCGGGTGTGCGGGTCGTTCCGGTGGTTCGGCTGCTTCCGGTGCTTCCGGTGGTTCGGCTCGGGTGGGTCCGAGAGGCGTGCGGGTGCGCGGTCGTCGTCGTCCGGGTGTCGCCGAAGCTGGCGCGCAGCCGGGTCATCAGCCGGATCAACTGGCTCACCTCGTCGTCGGTCCAGTCGCCCAGCCGATCCGCCAGCAGGCCGGCGCTGCGCCGGGAGAGCTCGGCGAGCAGGGTGCGGCCCTCGGGGGTGAGGTGCAGGATGCGGGAGCGTTTGTCCGCCGGGTCGGGGGAGCGTTCGATCCAGCCGCGCTCGGCGAGGTGGGCGGCGTACCGGCTGGTCACCGACATGTCCACGGCCAGCAGCTCGGAGAGGTTGCTCATGCGCATGTCGCCGTGCTGTTCGAGCAGGGCCAGGACGGCGGCCGATCCGGCGGAACAGTCGGCCGGCATGATCCGCGCGACCTCCCGCTTCACGGCTCCGACGGCACTGAGCTGACGTGCGAGTTCCTCGTACTGCGCCTGCGCTGCCATCACACCTCCCGAACCCGGCCTAATTTGTTGCTTGGGGCAACCATAAACCGGTTGGTTGCTACAGGCAAATAAAACGGGAAGCGGTGGCCGCAAAAAGTTGGCAAAGGCAAGTATTGCGAAGGTAAATGTGCAGGTGGGGGTAGTGGTTGGGGTTGTGATCGGGGGTGATCGAGCGGTCAGGGCGATCGAGGCGGTCCGGCCGGTCGGGGTCGTGTCAGGGGGCCGCCCTAGGGTGAGGGCCCATGATGACGACCTCGTCGATCCTGGGTCAGCTCGACGCCTCTGCCGACCAGGGGACGTTCCCCGACCTGAACAACGGCTACGTCCACCCGGTCGACGTCCGCCTCCACCTGTTCGGCGACGCCACCCGCTGGGCCCTGCTCGTGGAACTGCTCGGCTACAACCCGCGCGAGGGCAGCCTCGCCGACGTCCTCCACGTCTACGGCAACTGCCTCACGGGGGGCCGGCCCGGGTACGGCACCTTCCTGGACCGGGTGGACAACATGGCGGAGATCGACCCGGAGGGCGACGAGGTGTACGCGGGCGGGGCCCCGGTCATCGTCGACGGAACGGCGCTGACGGTGGCCGCCGACGCCGGAACACCGTTGCAGGACGTGTTCCGGCTGCTGGTCCCCGAGCACCGGGAACTGCTCTTGGCCGACGAGACGGAACTGCGGGCCGAGATCCTCGCCGATCTGCCGGCGCTGCTGCGGCTCGACGAGTGGAACCAGCCCGAGGAGCTGTGGGACGTCCCGCCCGGCACGCACGAGACGTTCAGGCTGCTGGCGGAGGTGCTGAACTCGGGGGACGCGTCCCGCTACCGGCCGACTCTGCCCCCGAACACACATTGGGCGCACTGGCCGGAGGCGGGGACGCTGTAGGGGTTTCCTCAGGTGCCGCTTCAGGTGCTGCTTCAGGGTCCTCTTCGGGTTCGTCTTCACGGGTTTCCGCCAGGTTCCTGTGTCGACCCCTGTGACGACCCGTGAAGCGACCCCCACTTGGGCCGCCCGGCCCGTTTTCGCTAGTGTCTCGGCCCATGGCCAACACCCAGAACCCCCAGGGCAACCCCGACCCCGCAGGCAGCACCCAGATGTTCCGCGCGTTCGTCGACGAGGGCGCCCCCCGGGCCGCCCAGCCGGCTCCCGCGCCGGCCGGTCCCCGCATCGGCCTGATCGTCGGCATCGTCGCCGCCGTAGTGATCGTCGCGGCGGTCGCCTGGCTCGCGCTGAAGTAACTCCCCCTTCCCGCGCCCCTACCTAGCCCTCGCCCTCCCCCACACCCCCTCCTCACTCCCACCGCACCGACACGTCCCGCGTCCACGGACACCCTCCAGCTCTTCTCCTCGCGTACGCCGGCGGCGATCGGCATCGGGAGCGGGGCCGTCGACTCGCGGGTCGCCCCGTCGATGCCGAGCGCCTCGACGGCATGGGTCCCGAAGGCGACCGTGCCGGAACACACTGCTGTGCCACCGGAGTTGTGGAGGGTGAAGGTGACGTCCTCGCGCCATCGCTGATCCGTGCCCGCACGGACGGGCTCACTCACGGCGAGGTCGGCCGGTTCACCGCACGCGCCGGACGGGCTGGTGACGGTGGGTGTGGGGGGTGGCCGTCGGGAGACTCGGCGTGGCTGGCACAGCCACCTTCGCGGCCAGGGTCGGGCCGTGGCCGAGGCCGCAGTAGCCCCCGCCTCGGCCCTCGCCGTGTCCTGCGCTGCCGCCGCCCCGGAAGAGGGCTTCCCCGCAGGGGAGTTGCTCTCCTCATCCAGCGGTATGAGCCGCACCGACCGCGACGTAGTCGCCTCCACGGCCGTCAACCCCCGCACCCGGCCAGCAGTCCCGCAGCCCCCACCACCGCCATCACGACGGCGGCCGCCGACGCGCCCCATGAGGCGCCCCGGCGGCCACATGCCCGCCTCGGACTTCGCATCACGTCAGTGTTATTGACGCTCCGTCAGGAAAGAAGCCCCAGGATCCAGGATCCAGGAACCAGGATCAGGTCGAGTCGACGACGATCTAGTCGGAGATCAGGCCCTCGCGCAACTGGGCCAGCGTCCGGGTGAGCAGACGTGACACGTGCATCTGGGAGATGCCGACCTCCTCGCCGATCTGGGACTGCGTCATGTTGGCGAAGAAGCGCAGCATGATGATGCGGCGCTCGCGCGGCGGCAGCTTGGCCAGCAGCGGCTTCAGGGACTCGCGGTACTCCACGCCCTCCAGCGCCGTGTCCTCGTAGCCGAGGCGGTCGGCCAGGGAGCCCTCGCCGCCGTCGTCCTCGGGCGCCGGGGAGTCCAGGGAGGAGGCCGTGTACGCGTTGCCGACCGCGAGGCCGTCGACCACGTCCTCTTCCGACACGCCCAGGACAGTGGCCAGTTCGGCGACCGTCGGGGAGCGGTCCAGCTTCTGGGAGAGCTCGTCGCTGGCCTTGGTGAGGGCGAGGCGCAGCTCCTGCAGTCGCCTCGGCACGCGCACCGACCACGACGTGTCGCGGAAGAAGCGCTTGATCTCGCCCACGACCGTCGGCATCGCGAACGTCGGGAACTCCACGCCGCGTTCGCAGTCGAAGCGGTCGATCGCCTTGATCAGGCCGATGGTGCCGACCTGGACGATGTCCTCCATCGGCTCGTTGCGCGAGCGGAAGCGGGCCGCCGCGTAGCGCACGAGGGGGAGGTTGAGCTCGATGAGGGTGTCCCGGACGTACACGCGCTCGGGGCTGTCCTCGGCGAGCGTGGCCAGTCGCAGGAACAGGGAGCGGGACAGGGTGCGGGTGTCGATGGCCCCCGTGGCCGTGGTGAGTGCCGGGGCCTGTGCGGCCTCGGGGGCTGTGACGTCGTCGAGCACGTCGGGCTCTACAGGCACGACGGGCGCGGACTCGCTCTTCGTGAGCATGAGCACCTTCGAGCTGCCCTGATCTGCGGACATGCCACCCCCTTTGGGTCGCGGGACGGTCGTGGCGAACATTCCCGCTTGAGGAACGTCAGCCTTCACCTGAATACCGGAGCCGAAGCCCCGGCAAACGCGCTTCCGGCAGAATGTCACATGTCGGCAACACGCTGTAGTGACATGTCGACATGTCAGTGACGAATCGGCCCTGGAAAGAGGGGGTGTGACGTTATTTCAGCGCAGATCTGTCGGGAACAACCCCGATGAGCGATTCGCTCCTACCGGTGACATCTCGCTCGCGCATGCGATCCCCGATCGAGCGACGCCTAGAGCACGCGGTGAGCACGCCTGAAGCGCGTCCAGAGCGCGCCTGGAGCACGTCCAGGGCATGTGCCGGCTCACGCCTGGAGCACCACGTCCCGGCTCACGCCTCGATGCGGTTCGCCGAGCGCAGTCGCTGGAAGCTACGCGCGAGTAGCCGGGACACGTGCATCTGGGAGACGCCGAGTTCCGCGCTGATCTGGGACTGCGTGAGGTTGCTGTAGTAGCGCAGCAGCAGGATGCGCTGTTCGCGCTCCGGGAGTTGGACCAGGAGGTGGCGGACGAGGTCGCGGTGCTCCACGCCGTCCAGCGCCGGGTCCTCGTAGCCGAGGCGGTCCAGCAGGCCCGGCAGCCCGTCGCCCTCCTGGGCGGCTTCCAGGGACGTCGCGTGGTACGACCGTCCGGCCTCGATGCAGGAGAGCACCTCGTCCTCGCCGATGCGCAGCCGCTCGGCGATCTCGGCCGTCGTCGGGGTGCGCCCGAAGGCGGTCGTCAGATCCTCGGTCGCGCTGTTCACCTGCACCCACAACTCGTGCAGCCGGCGCGGCACGTGGACCGTGCGGACGTTGTCGCGGAAGTACCGCTTGATCTCGCCGACGACCGTCGGCATCGCGAACGTCGGGAACTGCACGCCCCGGTCCGGGTCGAACCGGTCGATGGCGTTGATCAGGCCGATGGTGCCGACCTGGACGACGTCCTCCATCGGCTCGTTGCGGGAGCGGAAACGGCCGGCCGCGTAGCGCACGAGCGGGAGGTTGGCCTCGATGAGCGCCCCGCGCACCCGGTTGTGCTCCGGCGTGCCCGGCTGGAGCACCTTGAGCTCGCCGAAGAGCAGTTGGGTCAGCGCCCGGGTGTCGGCGCCGCGGCGCCGCTCGGGCGCCGGGGCGGCTTCCGGGACGGTCTCCGCGGCGGCCTCCGGGACGGTTTCCAGGGCGGGCGCCGGAGCGGGTGCCGGGGGTGCCTCGTGCTGAGGCGGCGCAGTACTGGCCGACACGGTCAACGCCACCTCTTCGTCAGATCACCATCGGTCAACTCATCCGTCAAAAGCGGTCATAGCATCACAAGACATGTGCACTGTGTGCAAGCACCCCATAACGCCGTGTTGAGGGAGAAGTTGGGGTATTGATCATGAATCAGGATGCACAAAAGCCCCCCATCGTTCCGGCGGAGGGCTTGAGTGCTGCCGAATGCTGGCGCGTGGGACGGCTCAGAACTCGTAGTCGGCGACCACCCAGGTGGCGAACTCCCGCCACAGGGCGACACCCGCCTGATGGGCCGGGTGCTCGAGATACCGCTTCAGCGCGTCCGCGTCCTCGACGGCCGAGTTGATCGCGAAGTCGTAGGCGATGGGGCGGTCGCTGATGTTCCAGCCCAGCTCCCAGAAGCGCAGTTCGTCGATCTGGCCGCCCAGCGCCCGGAAGGCCGCCTCGCCCCGAACGACCCGGGGATCGTCGCGCTCGACGCCCTCGTTGAGCTTGAAAAGGACCAGGTGGCGGATCATGAACACTCCCAGTGCGTACGACGGCCTCGGCGACGCCCCCGGCTACCGCGCCCCGTCGGCCAGCCAGGTGAAGAAGTCTCCGACGGCCTTGGCGGCGTCCGATATGCCCTGGAAGCCTATCTGGACGTAGTCCGCCGCCTTCGCGGGGTCCGTGATGATCACATAGAGCACGAAGACCACGAGTACGTAGACGGCGATCTTCTTGGCGTTCACCGCCACCTGGCCTCCCCTGTTGTGCCCACTTGGGCCCCTGTTGCCGGCGGTGAGTGTAACCGCCAGTCCGATTTTCACACTGCTTTTGAACATCCACGGCGCGTTCGTGAACCGATCGGGGGTGCTCGTCCGATGAAGGGATGAAGGCCGCCGCCCGGAGGCGGGCGAAGTGGGCGAGAAGGAGAGAAGACGCATGCTGGAGCAACTGCTGACCGCCGTTCCGATGGTCCTCGTAGCCGTGCTGAACCTGGGGGCGTTGCTCAACTGCGTCCGCACACCCGCCGAGCGCGTCCGCTACGTGCCGAAGCTGCTGTGGCTGCTCTTCATCCTCAGCACCTCGCTCATCGGCGCCCTCGCCTGGCTGTACCTGGGCAAACGCCCCAAGCCAAGCGAGAGCCTGCCGCACGAGACCATGCCGAGCGAGAACATACGAAGCACGACAAAGGGCCCGGCTCATCGAGCCGGACCCTTGGTCCACCAGCGGTAGCGGAGGGATTTGAACCCTCGGTGACTTGCGCCACACTCGCTTTCGAGGCGAGCTCCTTCGGCCGCTCGGACACGCTACCGAGAGAGACCTTACAACAAGGTGAGCCCCGGTTTGAAATCGGTATTCGGAGGGGGGATCAAAGGGGGATCAGCGGTCGCGGAAGAACTCCGTGAGGAGCCCCGCGCACTCCTGCGCGAGGACGCCCTCGACGACCTCGGGGCGGTGGTTGAGGCGTCGGTCGCGGACGACGTCCCAGAGGGAGCCGGCCGCGCCCGCCTTGTCGTCGCGGGCGCCGTAGACGACCCGGTCCACCCGGGACTGCACGAGTGCGCCCGCGCACATCGTGCACGGTTCGAGGGTCACGACGAGTGTGCAGCCGGTCAGCCGCCACTCGCCGAGCTTCGCGGCGGCCCGCCGGACGGCGAGCACCTCCGCGTGGGCCGTCGGATCGCCGCCCGCCTCACGTTCGTTGTGGCCGGCGGCGAGGACCGTCGTGCCGTCCGGAGCCAGCAGGACGGCGCCGACCGGGACGTCTCCGCCCCGGGCGGCCAGCCGGGCCTCGTCCAGCGCGAGCCGCATCGCGGCCCGCCACCGGTCGCGTACGGGGTCGGGTGTCCGGCCGCCCCGGTCGTACGCGTCGGGTGTGCTGGATGCGTCGGGTGTGGTCAGCGGACGGTCTCCAGGACCTCCGAGGCGCCCAGGGCCTCGGCGATCTCGGTGACGGCGTCCTCGGACAGCGACTTCAGTTCCTTCTCGCCGACGCCGAGGTCGTCGAGGATGCGGGAGTCGCCGAGCGGGCCGTGCGGCACGATTTCGGCGGAGCCGCCGCCTTCGGGGCCGGCGGAGGCCTCGTCGTCGTCCTCGTTGTTGTCGTTCTCACCGTCCTCGGTGCCGTCGAGGTCGAGGGCGTCCAGATCCGCGTCGTCGGCATCCGGATCCCTTCCGAGCAGTTCGTCGGTGAGCAGGATCTCGCCGTACGAGCTCCGGGCGGCGGCAGCGGCGTCGGAGACGAAGATGCGAGGGTCCTCCTCGCCGTCGATGCGGACGACTCCGAACCAGGAGTCCTCCTGCTCGATCAGCACGAGCACCGTGTCGTCGTCGGGAGAGGCTTCCCGGGCCAGGTCGGCCAGATCCGACAGGGTTTCCACATCGTCGAGCTCTGTGTCGCTCGCTTCCCACCCGTCTTCGGTGCGCGCGAGCAGTGCGGCGAAGTACACCGTGACTCTCCCACTGGTCTTAGGCGTGCCGGTTGGGGATCCCCCCGGCGGAGGTTACGGGCGGAGCGAGAGCTCGGGCTCCGAGCCCCACCCACTCGGAATCGTGGCAGAAACAAGGCGTTCAGGGGACTTCTTCGGCTCCCTGTGTCCGGTGGTTTTGATCGCACGTCCGTGAGCTCGTCCCTGAGTACGTCCGTGCGCGACTCACCAGCACCCGTTGCCGCCACGAGCGGATCGTACGCGGCTTTCCCGCGCGCCACGCATGGCCACCCCCGGGGACACCCGTGACGGTGGCGATCTTCCCCGTATGCCCCAAGTCCCGTACGGCTACGGCTACCAGCGGAACGTGCGCATGCGCATCGCGTGGCGCAGGCGGGCGGTCTTGGCACGGCGCGGCTGGACCCGGTCGCGCAGTTCGCGGGCCTCGGCCAGCTCGCGCAGGAACCGGGCGCGGCGCCGCCGTCGCTCGGCGTCGGACTCGGGCGGCCGTGCCCTGTCCGGCGCCCCGGATGCCTCCGGCATATCCGGCGCGTCGCGGTCGGGCGAGTCGGGCGAGTCGGGCGAGTCGGGCAGCTCAGACATCGGCACACCACCTCGGGTACCCCGGTCCGTCTCCATCCCTTTCTCCCACTTTCCCTCCGACGGGCGGTTTGCCGCCAGTGAACGGCCGAAGCCGAGGGGGAGAGTCGAGGGGGGAGGTTCACTGTGTGTGGGGACGCCGGGTGGGTTCGGCCCGGTTACTGTTGTGGACATGCGTCTCCACGTCGTCGACCACCCCCTGGTCGCCCACAAGCTCACCACGCTGCGCGACCAGCGCACGGACTCCGCGACCTTCCGCCGGCTGGCCGACGAACTGGTCACCCTGCTCGCCTACGAGGCCACGCGGGACGTGCGCACCGAGCAGGTCGACATCAAGACGCCGGTCGCCCCGACCACCGGCGTCAAGCTCTCCTACCCGCGCCCGCTGGTGGTGCCGATCCTGCGGGCGGGCCTCGGCATGCTGGACGGCATGGTCCGGCTGCTGCCGACCGCCGAGGTGGGCTTCCTGGGCATGATCCGCAACGAGGAGACCCTCGAGGCGTCCACGTACGCTACGCGGATGCCGGAGGACCTCTCCAACCGCCAGGTGTACGTCCTGGACCCGATGCTGGCCACCGGCGGCACGCTGGTCGCCGCGATCCGCGAGCTGATCCGGCGCGGCGCGGACGATGTGACGGCCGTGGTGCTGCTCGCCGCCCCGGAGGGTGTGGAGCTCATGGAGCGCGAGCTCGCGGGCTCCCCGGTCACCGTCGTCACGGCGGCCGTCGACGACCACCTCAACGAGCACGGCTACATCGTCCCGGGCCTGGGCGACGCGGGCGACCGGCTGTACGGCTCGGCCGAGTAACTGCCGAGCCGCCACGGCGTGACCGCGCCGTGGCCACGGCGCGGCCGGGTAGCGGGGAGTCGCTGAGCGAGAAGGCCTGTCAGCAGGCCTTCTTCGTGTCGGCGCCTGCTGTCGGCTTCGGTGCTGCCAGGGCCGTCAGTGCCTTGGTCGCGTCCGCCTGGCTGGTCAGCGCCTTGAAACCGGTGCCGATGATCAGGTCGACGGTCGGCCCGGTGCGGGCGGCGTCGGTGCGGCGCTCGGCGGTGTTGAGCTGCGTGGCGAGGACCGGTAGCGAGGTGTTCAGGGAGGCCGCGGGGCCGAGCAGTATCCCGGTTCCGGCGACCTTCTTGTCGTACTGCTTGCTGGCGTTGCCCACTTCGCCGATCTTGAAGCCGCGTTTCCTCAGCTCGTCCGCGGTGGTCTTGGCGAGGCCGCTGCGGGTCGTGGCGTTGAAGACGTTCACGGTGATCTGCGCGGGCTTGGGCAGCGTGCCCGTGGCGCCCGTGGCACCGGCGGACGAGGAGGGCGCGGGGCCCGCCTTGGCGTTTTTCGCGTTGTTCGTAGCGTTCGCGGCGTTCGCGGCGTTTTTCGTAGCCTTGGTGGCCTTCGTCGAGCAGTCGGCACCGGCAGCCGTGGCTGTCCCTCCGCCGCCCGTGAAGACGTCGATGAGCTGCAGGGTGCCCCAGCCGGCCACGCCGAGCAAGGCGCCGCAGGCTACGACCACGACGCCCAGCCTGCCGCGTCGCCGATGGGGGCGCATGCGGGGGAACTTGTCCCCCGTGATCCGGTATTTACCGCCCATGCCGGGGGGAGTCAGCATGCTCATGGGCGCAGCGTAGTGCGCCCGGGACGCCGTGACTAATAAACGATCATCCGACACCGTGCCGGGGCGCGAAAAGAACCCGAACGGGTCAACTCAGCGGGTAGACCCGCTGTTTGCGGCGCTGTCTGGGGCGGAGGGTCAGTCCAGCTCGAGCACGCGCGCGTGCAGCACCTGTCGCTGCTGGAGCGCCGCCCGCACCGCGCGGTGCAGTCCGTCCTCCAGGTACAGGTCGCCCTGCCACTTCACGACGTGCGCGAAGAGGTCGCCGTAGAAGGTCGAGTCCTCCGCGAGCAGGGTTTCCAGGTCGAGCTGCTGCTTGGTGGTCACCAGCTGATCGAGGCGGACCGGGCGCGGCGCGACGTCCGCCCACTGCCGGGTGCTTTCCCGGCCGTGGTCGGGGTACGGCCGGCCGTTTCCGATGCGCTTGAAGATCACACGGAAAGCCTACCGGTCCTGACGTTCCGGGCGCAGCCATGGAGACGGAGTGCGACGCTGGAAAAGACGTGATGAACAGGGGTAAAACGGAAGGAGAGGCTGCCGATGAGTGAGTCGCCGAGTGCCGCCGGCATCGCCGCCGGGTACGCCTTCACCGGCCCCGCCCTCGACCTGGGCGCCCTGTTGTGGGACGGAGAGCGTCTGCCCGGCGCCCCGGTCCGCATCCCCCTCCCCGTGCTGAACCGGCACGGTCTGGTCGCGGGTGCGACCGGCACCGGAAAGACCAGGACGCTCCAGTTGATCGCCGAACAGCTCTCGGCGCAGGGCGTGCCCGTCTTCCTCGCGGACGTGAAGGGCGACCTGTCCCGGGTGTCGGCGCCCGGGGCGGCGAACGGCAGGGTGCGGGGGCGAGCGGAGGACCGACGGAGACCAAGGCACCGAAGGCGACAAAGGGCCGGGAGCCGGAGAAGGAACGGTCCGTCGTCGAACAGGTCGTCGGCAGCGGCATGTTCAAGTCCCTCGCCCGTTCCGTCGGGACGCAGATCGGCCGTGAGATCACCCGTTCCCTGTTCGGTACGGCCCGGCGGAGGCGGTAGACCGGCGGGTGTCCGCCGGGTGCCGCCTCCGCCGACCGGTCAGCGGTCCCGCTTCTTTTCGGGCTGCTGCGGACTCGGTTCCTGCACCTGTACCTGCACCTGCGGTTTCGGTGTGTTGCGGACGGCCTCCGCGCGCAGCAGGGCGCGCAGGACGGCGTACGGGTCGGTGGGCATGGCTGTGCTCCTTGCGTCGTACTGACGGACCTCGGGGCGGGGCCGGTCAGCAGCGCAGGACCACGGTGCGCAGGACGTGCAGGGCGTACGACGGGCTCGGCGGCGCGGGGAGCGGCCGGTCCGCCGGGACCCCGGGCGCCGGGGCCGGGAGCGGCGCGGGGCGCAGGGGTGCGGCGGGGCGGTGGGCGCAGGGGGCGGGTCGCAGCACCGGTTCGACGACGTCGTACTCGGCGAACTCGGCGGCGGCGACCGGCTTCGCGGAGACCTCGGCGGGCGCGCCCGGCACCAGCAGGGCGAGGAGCATGACGAGTACCCGCAGCCAGGCGCGGCTGCGGGGGTGCATGCGTGCGGTGCTGCCCATGGCAGGTCATCTCCCCGCGACACGCCCGCCGTTCAGCACGCGGGCCGCGAGAATCACCTGTTCGGAGCAGGGGTGCGGGGGCGTGTTCAGCGGGGCGGAGGGTGCGCGGACGGCTGCGCGGACCCTGGCGGGCCGCACCGCACGACTTCCCTCAGCGGTCGCTTGCCTGCCCCGTGGCCGCTCAGCCCTTGGCGGCCTTCGCCGCCTTCGCCGCCGCCTTCATCTCCTGTTTGTGGGCTCGTACCTTCGTCAGGGACTCCGGGCCGGTGATGTCGGCGACCGAGCGGAAGGACTTCGGTTCGCCGTAGGGGCCGGCGGCCTCACGCCAGCCTGTGGGGCGTACGCCGAGTTGCTTGCCCAGCAGGGCCAGGAAGATCTGGGCCTTCTGCTTGCCGAAGCCGGGCAGGTCCTCAAGGCGTTTGAGCAGCTCCTTGCCGGTGCTCACGCCGCTCCAGACGGCGCCGGCGTCACCGTCGTAGTGCTCGACGAGGTACTGGCAGAGCTGCTGGACGCGCTTGGCCATGGAGCCGGGGTAGCGGTGCACGGCCGGCTTCTCGGAGAGGAGCGCGGCGAAGGCCTCCGGGTCCTGGGCGGCGATGACGTGCGCGTCGAGGTCGTCGGCGTCGAGGCGGTCGGCGATCGTGCGGGGGCCCTTGAACGCCCACTCCATCGGAACCTGCTGGTCCAGCAGCATCCCGACCAGCGCGGCGAGCGGGGAGCGCCCGAGGAGTTCGTCGGCCTCGGGGTCCTGGGAGAGGTGAAGGGTGACGTCCATGCGTCGATGATCCCGCCTGCGCCGTCGCCTCGCGCGTCACGCCCCCCGGCTCGCGTGCAGCGCCCCCGGTTCCATGGGCCTGCCCGCCACACCCTCAGCTTGCGCGCCAGTACCCCAGTGCGTGCACGCGCTCCTTGGGGACGGCCAGTTCCTTGCGCAGGTAGGCCGTCAGGGTCCGGGTGGTGAGGGTGTCGCAGGCGATCCAGATGTACGGGTCGGGGGTGGCCGTCAGGAGGGCGGGGAGTTCCGCCTTCACGCGTTCGACGAGGCCCGCGCCTCCGTCGCGGCGGGGCACGTGCCGTATCTCGTGGCGGGCGGGGTCGGTCCGGAAGGGGAGGCCGTCCGTGCCGTCTGGGGAGCCCTCGAACCAGACGGTCGCCGGGGCGGAGCCGAGCGCGCCCTCGTCCGGGCCGAGCAGGGAGTTGATGGCGGGCAGGGAGGCCGGGTCGCCGATCACGAGGACGTGGGAGGGGGCCGGGGCGGGCGGTTCGAAGCCGGTGCCCTGGACGGTCGCCTCGATGGTGTCGCCGGGCTTCGCGGCCCGTGCCCAGTCGCTGGCGGCGCCCTCGTGCAGGGCGAACTCCAGGCTGAAGGCGCCGGCCGCCGGGTCCGGATCGACCAGGGTGTAGGCCCGCTGGTGCGGTTTGCCCGCGTTGTCGAACCAGAGCCGGACCCAGATCGTCGGGTGGACCCCGGTGGTGGCGAGCAGCCCGCCGTCGGTGAGGTGCAGCCGGCGGTAGTCGCCGGTGACCTCCTCCACCCCCGTGACGGTGAGTGTGAAGTCCTTCGCGCGCATCAATTTGAGGACCGCGCCCTCCCAGCCCCGCCCCTGCGCCATGACCTCTTCACCCCTTGTGTACGATTCCGGCAACTTACTTAGGCAAGGCTAACCTAAAGCGAAGATGGGGCACAGGGTGACCACCGAGATCTACCGTGACGCCTGGGGCGTTCCGCATCTGCGGGCCGACAGCGCCCGCGCGCTCGCCCGTCTCCAGGGTCTGGTCACCGCCCGCGACCGCGCCTGGCAACTGGAGGTCGAACGGCACCGCGCCCGGGGCACCTCGGCCTCCTTCCTCGGCCCCGAAGCCCTCCCCTGGGACCGTTTCGTACGCCGCGCCCGCCTCGACGACACGGCGAGACGCTGCTTCGACGAACTGGAGAGACGGGACCCGGAGACGGCGGACTGGGTACGGGCGTACGTCGACGGCGTCAACGAGGGGCTGACGGCAGCAAAAACCCCAGAGCAGACCGCCCAACAAGCCCCGGGCCAAGCGCCCGACCAAGCCGTCGGCCAAGCCCCGGGCCAAGCCACCGGGCAAGTCCCAGGCCAAGCCCCGGGCCAAGCCACCGGGCAAGTCCCAGGCCAAGCCCCGGGCCAAGCCACCGGGCAAGTCCCAGGCCAACCCTCCGGGCAAGCCGCAGGCCAACCCTCCGGGCAAGCCGCAGGCCAACCCTCCGGGCAAGCCGCAGACCGAACCTCCGGCCAATCTCCCGACCAAACCCCCTGCCAAGCCCCCGAGTTCGCGCGGGTCGGGCTCGTGCCCGGGCGTTGGGAGCCTTGGACCCCGCTGGCCGTCTGGCTGGCCACGCACATCCTGTTCGCCGGGTTTCCCGCCAAGCTGTGGCGCGAGGAGGCCGCCCGGCATCTCGGCCCCGAGGCGGTCGGTCTGTTCGCCGCCGACGGACCCGGCACCTCCGGCAGCAACGGCTGGCTGGTGAGCGGCGCCCGGACGGTCACCGGGCAGCCGGTGATCGCCGGCGACCCGCACCGCTTCATCGAGGACCCCGGCGTCTACCAGCAGATCCGCCTGGCCTGCGACGAGTTCGACGTCGTAGGCCTCGCCGTCCCCGGTGTCCCCGGCATCGCGCACTTCGGCCACACCGGCACGGTCGCCTGGGCCATCACCAACGCCATGGCCGACTACCAGGACCTCTACCGCGAACGGCTGCGTCGCACGGGCGCGGGCGTGGAGGCCCTCGGCCCCGACGGCACCTGGCGGCGGGTCGCCCGGCACACCGAACTCGTGCGCGTCGCAGGGGAGAAGACCGCCGAGGTCGAGATCCTGGAGACGGAACGCGGGCCGGTGATCGCCGGTGGTCCGGAGGGCCTCGACGACGGGACCCCGGACGACGGCCCCCCGCTCGCCCTGAGCCTGCGCCACCCGCCCCGCGTCACCGGCGACCTGGGGTTCGGCGCGCTGCTGCCGCTGCTCCGGGCCCGCCGGGTCGCCGACGTGGACCGCGCCCTCGACCTGTGGGCCGAGCCCGTCAACGTCGTCCAGGCCGCCGACACCGAGGGCGGCCTGCTGCACCGGGTCGCGGGCCGGGTGCCACAGCGCGCGGCGGCCAACGGCACCCGGCTGGTGCCCGCCTGGGAACCCGGCCACGAGTGGACCGGCTGGCACGAGACGCCCCGCGCGGGACTGGCCGACGGCGTTGCCGTGATGGCCAACCAGCGTGGCCCGGCAGGGGAGTTGGGCGTCGAGTTCGCCCCGCCGCACCGCGCCGACCGCATCCGGGCGCTGCTGGCGGAGAAGCGCGCCTGGACCGCGTCCGACATGCCGGCCCTCCACATGGACACGTATCTCGCCTCCGCAGCCCCCCTGTTGGACCACCTGGCCGCCCTCGGCGACCTGACCGGACCGGCCGCTGGACTCCGCGATCGCCTGCTGCGCTGGGACCGCCGTATGGACGCCGACAGCCGGGAGGCGGCCGGGTTCGCCGTCCTGCGCAGCGCCCTCGTCCGCCGCCTCGCCGCGCACCCGGCCTTCGCCGCCCTGACGGCCCCGCCCGCCTACCCGGAGGTCTTCCTCCCCTGGCTGGCGCTCCTCCCGCGCATCGGCTTCGCCCTCGAACACCTGCTGCGCGCCGAGGAGTTGTTCGGGATCGACCGGCCGGCACTCGTCCGGGAGGCCCTGGAGGAGGTCGCCGCGCAGGCCCAGGTCCAGGCCCAGGTCCAGGCCCAGTCGCAGCTGTCCGGCCGCTGGGGCGACACCCACCGCCTCGCCCCCTGGCGGGCACTCCCCGACGCCTCGGACCAGGCGGCCCCGGCCCTCTCCGGCGACCACGACTGTGTGCTGTGCACCTCGGCCGTGCCCGGCTGGACCGACCTCGCCGCGCGTGGCCCGGCCGCCCGTTACGTGTGGGACCTGGCCCGCCGCGAGGACAGCCTGTGGGTCGTCCCGTACGGGGCGTCAGGGCTGCCCGGCCACCCCCACCACCACGACCAGCTCCCTCTGTGGCTCAAGGGCGAACTGGCCCCGGTCGTCACCGACTGGGCACACCTGACGAAGGAGAGCGACGATGTCTGACCCCCGCACACAGAACGCCCATGTGCACGAGCAGGTGGTCGACGGTTTCGGCACCGTCGGCATCCGCCGCCTCGACGCCGAGGGCGACGCCGACGTCGTCCACGCCTGGGTGAGCGAGGAACGGGCCGCGTTCTGGGGCATGAACGGCCTGACGCGGGACCAAGTCGCCGGGATCTACGCCCACATGGACACGCTGGACACCCATCACGCCTTCCTCGCCGAGCTGGACGGCGTCCCGGCAGCCCTCTTCCAGCTCTACGAGCCGACCGCGGACCGGGTCGGCGAGGTCTACGAGGTCGAGCCCGGGGACGTCGGCGTGCACCTGCTCCTCGCGCCGGCGGGCGAGGGGGGCGCGCGGCCGGGCTGGTCGGCGGTGATCATGGGCGCGTTCGCCTCGTACGTCATGATCGGACTGGACCGGCGGCGGGCCGTGGTGGACCCGGACGTACGGCACGAGAAGGCCATCGCCCGGTTCCTGCGGCAGGGCTTCGAGGCGGGACCGGTCGTCACGCTCCCGGAGGTCGACCTGCCGGACGTGTACCTGCCGGAGAAGCAGGCCCAGCTCGCCTTCCTGAGGCGGGAGGTAGCGTTCCCCGGGTGACTCCCCCGATCACCCCCGACACCACCCCTGACGTCACCCCCGACGGGACCCCTGACATCACCCCCGAGGACCTCGTCGCCCACTACGGCCTGGAACCGATCCCCCGCGAGGGCGGCCTGTTCCGCCGTACGTGGGTGGGTCCCGAGGGGCCGGACGGCCGCCCCGCCGGCACGGCGATCGTCGCGCTGGTCACCGTCGGCGACCACTCGGCACTGCACCGCCTGCCCATCGACGAGGTCTGGCACTTCTACCTCGGCGACCCGCTCGAACTGCTGCTCCTCGCCCCCGACGGCACCTCCCGCACGGCCGTGCTCGGCCCGGACGTCCTCGGGGGACAGCAGCCGCAGCTCACCGTGCCCGCCGGCACCTGGATGGGGGCGCGGGTGGTCGCCGGGGGCGCCTGGACCTTCTTCGGCTGCACGATGGCCCCTGGCTTCACCTACGGGGACTACGAACACGGGGACGCGGTCGTCCTGACGGCGCGTTATCCGGACCGCACGCCCCTGATCAGGGAACTGTGCCGGCCATGACGAAGTTGACGAGGCCGACGAGTTCGACCAGTTCGAGGAGTTCGACGACGTTGCTGGCGGGCCAGGTGGCCCTGATCACGGGTGCGGGCGGCGGGATCGGGCGCGGCATCGCGCTGCGGTTCGCGGCGGAGGGCGCGGCGGTGGCGCTGCACTGCCGTACGGCGGTGGCGGCGACGGAGGCGCTGGCGCGGGAGATCGGCGAACGGGCCGTCGTCCTGCCGGGCGCCGATCTGACCGTCGAGGAGGAGTGCCGGCGGCTGGTCGCCGATGCCGCCGAGTGGGGCGCGCAGTGGGGTGCTCAGCGGGGCGCGCAGGAGGGTGCTCGGCGAGACGGCGGCCGGTTGACCGCGCTCGTCAACAACGCGGGCGTACAGCCCGTGCAGCCGTTGCCCGGGATGGCGGCGGCGGACTGGCGGGCGGTCGTGGACACCAACCTGACCAGCGTGTTCGCGTGCACGCAGGCCGCGGCGGAGGTGATGCGGGAGCACGGCGGGACCATCACCCACATCGCCTCCGTCGAGGCGGGGATGCCCGCCCCGGGTCACGCCCACTACTCCGCCGCCAAGGCGGCGGTCGTGATGCACGCGCGGGCGGCGGCGCAGGAGTACGGGGCGTCCGGCATCCGCGTGAACACGGTCTCGCCGGGGCTGATCGACCGGGAGGGCCTGGCCGAGGCCTGGCCGGAGGGGGTACGGCGGTGGCGGGAGGCCGTCGCGGTCGGCCGGCTCGGCCGCCCCGAGGACGTCGGCGACGCCTGCGTGTTCCTGGCCTCGCCGCTCGCGTCCTGGATCACCGGGCACGACCTGGTCGTGGACGGCGGGGTCTCGGCCCGCCCGACGTGGTGAGGGCAGGTGAACCGGATGCTCTGTGCATGCGTACGTATCCCTGAGCACACGAGTCTCGAGTCTCGGCAGTACGGAGCGGTTGACGTGAGCGAAAGGCACGATGGCGGACGGCACGGCGGTGAGCGAGCGGGCGCCGGGCGACACGGCGGCGGCCGAAGGCGGCTTCAGGGGCTGGTGCTGCTGGGCACCGTGCTGGTCCTGCTCCTCCTCGGCGGCGGACCGGCCTCGGCGCACGCGGCCCTTCGCGGCGCCGACCCCGCCGACGGAAGCGTCGTCAAGACGGCCCCCGGTTCCATCACCCTCACCTTCACCGAGTCGGTAGGCCTGCTCGACGACTCCTTCCGCGTCTTCGACCCCGACAACCAGCGGGTGAAGACGGGCAGGGCGGGTCACGCGGACGGCCGCGCCGACACCGCGCGCGTCACCCTGCCCGGCAAGCTCGGCACCGGCACGTTCACCGTGGCGTGGCGGGTCGTGTCGGCGGACAGCCACCCGATCGCGGGCGCCTTCACCTTCTCCGTGGGCGAACCCTCCGCGACCCCGCCGCCCCTGCCCAGCGCCTCCGTGGAGGACCCGGCCACCAGCGGCCTCTTCAACATCGGCCGCTACGTCGCCTACCTCGCCGCGGCGCTGCTCATCGGCACCGCCGCCTTCGTCGCCGTCTGCCGGCCGCCGGACGTCCGGCCGCTGCGCCGGCTGCTGCTGGCCGGCTGGTGGGCGCTCGCCGGATCGACGGTGTTCCTGCTCCTGCTCCGCGCCCCCTACGAGACCGGGACCGGCCCGGCGCAGGCCCTCGACCCGTCCGGCCTGACCCGCACACTGGGCACCCGTCCGGGCCTGGCCCTGGTGGCGCGCCTCGCGCTGCTGGCGGCGGCCGCGGTCCTGCTCCTGCGGCAGCGCAAGCTCCTGGCGGAACGGAACGGGGAGCGGAAGGGGGAGCGGCCGTCGCGCGCGGCGCTTCTGACCGGCGCCGCGCTGGCGGTGGGCCTCGCTCTGACCTGGGCCGCCGCCGAACACGCCTCGGCCGGCATCCAGGTCCCGGCCGCGATGACGTCCTCGGTGCTGCACCTGCTGGCCATGGCGGTGTGGCTGGGCGGACTGACGTCCCTGCTCACCCTGCTCTACCGCGCGTCCGTCCCGTCCCACGTGGTCACCGGCTTCTCCCGGCTGGCCGGCCTGTCGGTGACGGTCCTGGTGGTGACCGGTGTCTACCAGTCCTGGCGCGGCCTCGGCTCCGTGTCCGCGCTGACGGACACGACGTACGGCCGGATCCTGCTCGCCAAACTGGCCGTGGTGACCCTGCTGCTGGCGGCGGGCGCGCGGTCACGCCAGACGGTGACGACGGCGACAAGGACGGCAAGCACGGCAAGGACCACCAGGCAAAGGACGGAGCGGAACGTGACGACCGAGGCGACCGAGACGGCTGAGGCGCTGAAGACAGAGTCCCTCAAGGTGGAGTCGCTCAAGACGGAGTCCCTGAAGGCGGAGGCGCGGGTTCCGGAGCCGGTAGGCGGACCGGCGGATGCTTCGGCACTGCCCGAGAAGCCTGCGGCCGACAACCCCCCGGCGGAGAACGCTCCGGCCGACAAGCCCCCGGCCAAGCAGCCCACGCCCCTCACCCCCGCCGAGGACGCCCACCGCCGGGCACTGCGTCGGTCCGTGCTGGCCGAGGTCGCCGTCTCCGTCGTCGTACTCGTCCTCACGACCGTGCTGACCGGCACTCTTCCGGGCCGGGCGGCGGCCGAGGCGGCGACGGCGGAGCAGTCGGCCGGGCTGCCCGTGGCCTCGGTGACCAACATCCCCTTCGAGATCGACTCCCCCGACGTCGGCGCCGTCCGCGGCAAGGTGCAGGTCACCCTCGACCCGGGCCGGGTCGGCGACAACAGCCTCCAGGCCGTGGTCTACGGCCCCGACGGCGGCTTCGTCAGCGTCCCCGAACTGCGCCTCTCCTTCAGCCTCCCCGACCAGAAGATCGGCCCCATCGACGCCAAGGTCACCGACCGGGGCGGCTACTGGGCCGCCGACGCCGTCAACCTGCCCATCCCCGGCACCTGGGAGATGAAGGCGACGGTGCGGGTGTCGGAGATCGACCAGGCGAGCGAGACGAAGCCGGTACGGATCGTGCGCTGAGGCAGGGCCCGCCCATCACCTTCCTGACGGAGCCCGGATTGATCAGGGCCGGTCAGTGTGCCGGGTCCGGCGGGGTGGCGTGGCGGGCCGCGAGGGCCAGTTCCGCTTCCTCGAGCCGGCGCGAGCAGCGGGCGTCCGGGTCGTAGGCGACGGCCGTGCTGACGCTGGTGCAGAACACCTGCGCGTCGCGCGTGACGCGGCTGGTGAGCCGGAAGGACGAGCGGCGCAGGTCGCCGATGGTCGTGGTGATGGTGACCGGCTCGGGCTGGAGCACGAGCGGTTCCGTGTAGTCGAGCTCGTGGCGTGCGTAGACGAACCGGGGGCGGATCTCCTGCCCGGGCGGCCCGGAGCGCAGGTAGAACATGTCGATGTGGGCGTCCTGGATCATCTCCAGCAGCCGGGCGTTGTTCACGTGCTGCATGGAGTCCAGGTCGCTCATGCGTACCTGGCGGAGATAGAGGTGCGGGCGGCAGTTCGCGGGGCGGGCGGCGGGGATGCCGGTCGGCAGGGCGTGGGTCAACATGTGTCAGTAACTCCTAGGAACGGCAAGGGTTCCGGTCTCCCGGGCCGGTGTTCGGTGCCGGGACTACGGGGCGGCGGCAGCTGCCGGGGTTTACGGGTCCGGGCCTACGGGTCCCGGATACAGGTCCAGGATCACGGGTCCAGGATCACGGGTCCGGGACGACGGGTCCGGGCCTACGGGTCCCGGATTACAGGTCCGGACCACGACGCAGGGACTTACGGGTCCGGGCCTACGGTTGGGGAAGCGCCTGTTCGATCAGGTCGGCCGCGGCGCCCGCCCCGCCCGCCGCCGTGATCTCCCGGCGCATGGCGGACACGCCGGCGCGGATCTCCCGGTCGGACGAGACCCGCAGGACGGCCTCGCGCAGCGCCTCGGGGGTGACGGTCTCGCGGGGCAGATGGACCCCGAGCCGGAGCCGTTCGATCTGGGCGGCGTTGACCCGCTGCTCGGCCATCTGCGGCACCGCCACCAGCGGTACGCCGTAGTACAGGGCCTCCATCGTGCCGCCCATCCCGGCGTGCGTGACGAAGGCGTCCGCGTGGGCCAGCACGGCCAGTTGGGGCACATGCGCATGCACCTCCACGTTGTCGGGGAGCGGCCCGAGCAGCTCGGGCGCGACGGCGGGGCCGACGGACATGACCACATGCCAGGGCAGCTCCGCGAAGGCCTGGACGCAGGACCGGTAGAACTCCGGCCGCCGGGTGAACTGCGAGCCCAGCGAGACCAGCAGCACCGGCAGATCAGGCCGCGGCGGCTGCCACGAACCCTGGTAGGAGCGGTCCGCGAGCGCGGGCCCGACATACGCGACGCGCCGGGCCTCGACGGTGTCCGCCCGGCGCTGGAAGGCGCGCGGGAAGAACGCGACGGCGTGCTCGGGCCGCACCAGCTCGTGGACCCGCGCACCGTCGACCCCCTGCTGCGCGAAGGCGGCCACCAGCTCGCCGAAGCCCTGGACCTGCGGAAGGCCGGGCACGCCGAAGAACTCGGGGACGATGCCGTCGTAGGCGAGATGCGTGGGCGACGCCACGACGGTCGGCACCTGCCAGCGCGCGCCCAGCAGCAGCCCGGCGAAGGCGTAGATGTCGCACACCACGAGGTCCGGACGGTCGCCGCCTGTGCCTGTGCCTGTGCCTGTGCCTGTGCCTGTGCCGTCGACCTCGTCGTCGCCGTACGCGCGGCTCAGCGCGGGCAGGGACGCCAGCGCCACCCGGACGACCCGGGCGAACCCCTCGCCCATGTCCTCCGGCGCGTCCGAGTCGTCCCCCGGGTCCGGGTAGAGCACGGGCTCGGCGCCGGCCGCCTTCACCTGGTGCGCGAAGTCCTCGGTGACGGCGTAACTGACGCGGTGACCGCGGCGTACGAGCTCCTCGACGACCCCCAGCGTGGGATTCACGTGCCCGTGCATCGGAACGTTGAAGACGGCGATGTGCGCGGGATTCGGACGAGTACCAGGCACGACACGCAACTCCTGACCGGCACCGAGCCGGGGCGGGGACTCAAGGACGCGCGTCCGGACGGCGGAAGAGACGGCAGACGCGGAGTCCCGATTAAAGGCGCTCCGACGCCGTTCCTGACCCCAAACCTGCTGGAGTGTCACCCCATCAGGGAGCCCGCACGGCCCCGCGTTGACCCCTGAGAGCGCCGTGGGACCGCCGTGGGACTGCCACACGACCGCCGTGGGACGTGACCGCCGGTCCGGATCGGCCGTTGGGAGTACAGGACGTCGTCGTCCTCAGCCCATGACAGGAGCAGTCTCATGCCCGGATCGCATCTGCCCTTGATGGAGGAGGGGATGGCCCGCTGGCCGTTCGGCCCGCCGAACGCCGGGATCGCCCTGGACTTCGTAGGCGCCCCGCCCGCGCTGGACGAACTGCGGGCGCTGGTCGAGGAACGCTGGAAGGCGCTGCCCCGCCTCACCCAGACCCTGGTCGCGCCCGGCGCCGCCCGCCCGGGCAGCCTGGCCTGGTGGACCGGCCGGCACCGCTGGGCGCGGCGGGACGGCCACGACCTGGCCCAGCAGGTCGACAGCGCGGACGTCACCCTCCGGGACGCGGTGCGGCAGTGGTTCCACACCCCCTTCCCCGCCGACCGCCCGCCGTGGAGCCTGCACCTCCTGCGCGGCGCGACGGAGGGCGAGTTCTCCCTCCTCTTCCGGATGCACCACAGCCTGCTCGACGGCCGCTCCCTGACGACCCTCCTGCGCGCCCTCCTCGACGACGGCGGCCCGCTGGACGGCCCCGCCTCCCTGGCGGTACCCGGCCCCCGCCGACGCATGGTCCGCCCCGACAGCACGGCCGCCGGCGGCCCGCCCGGCCTCCTGACCACGGGACGCGCGGTGCCCCTGCCGCACCAGGGCGCGCGCGAGCCCGCGTACACGGTCGTACGACTACGCGCCGACGTCCTGCGAGCCGCACGCCAAGCCGTCCGTACGGGAGGAACGGAAGGAACGGAAGGAACGGGAGAAGCAGGCTCGACCCGCCCGGCGACCACCAACGAGGTGTTCCTGGCGACGGTCTCCGGAGTACTCCGCTCCTGCCTCGGCTCGGCAGAACAGGTCCCGGCCGAGGTCGGAGCCCCGGGATCACGGCAGGTCTGGCTGTCCGTCCCGGTCGACGAACGCCCCGACGACTGCGGGGAGTTCCTGGGCAACGCGTTCGCCAACGTCCGCGTCCCCGCGCCGGTGACGCTGTCCGACCCGGCGGCCCGGCTGACCGCGTGCACCGGACTGCTCACCACCGTCACCCGCCCCCGGCGCACCTCCGAGAAGCTGGTCGAGGGCACCCTCGCGGTGGTTCCCGGGGCGACCATGGCCCTGGCCGGCGGAAAGATCTTCGCGCCCGCGTACGCCCCGGCGGCCTGCTCCTACGTCCATCTGCGCGAGCACGGTCAGACCCTGGCCGGACGACCGCTGCGCCACCTCACCATCGTCCCCATGGTCCCCCCGGCCGACACGGCCACCTTCGCGCTGGGCGGCTGCACCCAGGGCCACACGCTCAGCGTCGCCACCAACTCGGGCAGCCGGGACGCCGGACTCCTGGCGGAGACGTTCCTCGACGAACTGAAACTGCTCGCGGACGGCGCTCGCTGACGTCGAAGCGGATGCTGTCGGCGAATCCACGGGGGGCGGGGTACCAGTTCCGAGAACGTGACACTCGAGGGGGTAAGTGTCACATTCGCGGAACTGGTACCCCACCCCCGGCACGGACTCACCACGCCCCGGAGACATCCGGCGCGTAGTGCTCCGGCTTGCCGCGTTCGGACGGTGGCGGAAGGTTCCGCGCGGTGTCTCGACCGGCTCGGCGTCCGCCGCGAGTTCACCGCGGGCGCGACGCCAGCCCGCCCGCGCCCGCGGGTGGTAGCGGCGGTCGTGCGGGACGAGCTTGAAGACAGCGCTGATCACCTGGCAGATCCGGCGATGCCGCCGGGCGTCGCGCTGCGACCAGGTGAAGCCGAGCAGGGCGCGGACCTCCGGGTCGTACAGCCCGATGGTGAACCAGACGAAGGTCCGCCCGATCAGCGCACCGGCCGGGCGCCACATCACGTCCGGCAGCCACGGCAGAAACGGCGGCCTCGCGATCCCGGCTATGTCGAGTATGTCCCGGGTGGCCTTGTTGTCCTCCAGTACCTCCGCGCACATGCGCTTCCAGTAGCGCTGGAAGTCCTCCCAGCTCTCCGGCACCGGCCGCATGCTCATGCCGTACATCCGGTACCACTGCACATGCTCGTCGAACAGCCGCCGCTTCTCCGCCTCACCGATGCCGCCGCCGCCCGTGAAGCGCTCCGCGACAAGGACCGTGCTGACGAAGAAGGCGGCGTGCGCCCAGTAGTAGGTGTCGGGATCCAGCGCGTGGTACTGCCGGCCCTGGGCGTCGACGCCCTTTATCCGGTCCCCGCTCCGGGAGGGCGGATCCGGCGACGGCGTCGAGCAGTTCCGTCAGCTCGTCCTCCGCCGTGCCGCCCGCCGCGGTGAAGAAGAGGTACGGCACCTCGGTGCGTCGGGGAAATTCCTCGGCGAGGCTGGACTCGCCGACCCGCCGCCTTCCCCGCATCAGGATGCACTGCCCCGGTTTCGCCGACCCGACGGCATCGTGAACAGCGCACAAGGCGTTCGGGCATGACGCTCACGCGGGCATGACGCTCATGACGCTGTGGATGCGGGAGAGGGTGAAAACGCGCTCGGCGTCCCGCAGGTGACACCAGGCTTCGAGGTAGGGCGGGTCGAGCGTGAGGCGGCTGAGGGTGCGCACGGTCCGGTTGCCCGAGGTGGCGACGTACTCGACGGTGATGGCCAGACCGGCATCGATGGCATGCGCGAGCTGGCGGACGTCGCCGTACGGCAGCCGCTTCGCCCACCCCGCGACGATCTCCTCGATGTCCGTGGCGAAGGGCGGTCCTCCGTCGAACGGCGCGGGTTCGGGAGTCGTGGGCGGGGCGGCCAGCAGCTGGGTCGCCAAGGTGTCCGGGTCGATGGCGGCGGGCGCCTTCGCCGCGCGCGTGGCAGCGTTCCGGCCGCCGTCCCTCGCGCCGACGCCGCGCGGAGCCGGAACGGGAGCGGCAGTCCGCCGGGGCCGAGCTTTCTCGATGCGTACCGTGCCCTCGGCCGTCTCGGCGACAGGGGCGTATCCCTCGGCCCGGAGCGCGGCGAGGGTTGTGTCGATCGCACTGCGGCTGAGCAGCACTGTCGGCGCCAGCTGTCGCAGTCCGAGCTTGGCGAGCCTGCGGTCGGCGGCGAGTTCGGCCAGGAGCGCGGGCTCGTCGCCGTGGAGGACGCAGGCGGCGGGGGCGATGCGCACGCGCCCGTGGCCGCGTGCGGTGTCGGCGATCAGGTACGACAGCGGCTGTGGCAGGGGCCCGGCGGCGACAGCGGCCAGGTCGGCTGTGATGTCCTCGGGGACACGGCCGGCATCCAGGGCCCGGCGGATGCCGCCGGCGCTGAACCGCCACACCGATGCCGTGCCGCTGGTCTCCCGGTCGGCGACGAGGTCCAGGAGCGCGGCCAGCCGCGCGGACGGTGTGCCGGTGACGACGGCGGTGAGGTCGGTGCCGATCCGGGCCGTCGCGGTGGCCGAGGGCAGCAGCCGACGGCATTCGATCGTCAGCCCCTCCGTGTCGCCGGTCCGCAGGTGGATGCCGAGGGCGGACAGGGCACCGCGCGCGAGTACGCCGAGAAGCTCGGCCTCACGGATCACGGCGGCGAACGGAATTCCGTCCCGGGAGTCCCGGGAGTCCCGGGACGAGGAGTCGGCGAGCGGGCTGTGCCAGGCGATCAAGGGCCCCAGAACCGACGTGGTTCTCACACCCTGCCCTGCCGGGAGCGCTGCGGCTGCGGCCAACAGCCCGTGGCGGGCCCGCGCACAGCCGTGGCAGGGCGCTGCTCCGGCGAGAGCGGGCAGCGCCTTGTCGTCCTCGTCGCGCGCCTGGGTGGGGGTGAGCGGCAGGTTCCGCCATGCCTGAAGCAGTACGGCGAACTGCTCCGCGGGTTCCTGTTCCGCCCAGGCGTCGTACGCCCCGGTGGGCGCCACGCGATCGCCGTCCTGGCCCAGGAGCCCGGCAGCGTACGCGGTCTCGAGAGCAAGGCGTACGACGGCGTCGTCGGCGTGGGCGGCCTTACCGATCCGGGCCAGTTCACGCGCACCGATCCCGCCGGACTTCAGCCGGGTGGGCGCGGTCGCCGAGCAGGCCGACAGGACCGAGGCGGCATGGGAAGCGAACGCCGTGGCCGCGGCCGACGCCTCGCGGTCCACCTCCGCCGGGGTGACGGACGCCAGTCGCGCGGAAGGCGGCACAGGATCGAACGGAGCGTGCCGGCCGGGCCCGCGCAGCGCGAGCGCCACTTCGGCGGGCATACGGGCGGGGCCGTAGCGGTGACGGTCCTGGAACAGGAGTCCCCGTTCCAGTGCCCATCGGGCGCCCGGTTCGAGGGAGGGGTCGGGATGCCCCAACATGATGAACCGCGGGGGCTGCCCCGGCGCGGCCTCCGCTCGGCGTTCGAGCAGCTTCCGGGCCGCTGCGGGCGCCTTGGCGACCAGTGAGGCGAGCTGCACCGGATCGCTGTGGTGTTTCACCAGCGCGGCCACTCGCTGCGGCTTGGTGCCCGGTGGCTTGACGCCCAGTGCCGCCAGTATGCCGCGCAGCTCGTCGGAGGTCGTGCCCGCGAGTAGTTCCTCCAGCGGGGCGTCCAGCCCCAGGGGCGCGTCCCATACCTGCCGCAGCGGTCCGGCCATGCGGAGCTGCCCCGCGCCGTCCGGCCAGACCAGAGCGTGATCGGCCAGCACCTCGAGCACGTCGTCCACTGCGCGTGTGGTCGCGTCGTCCACTGCTCCCAGCAGCTCCGCCAGGGCATCGCGAGACGCGGGTGTACCCAGCGCCGCCAGCGCCTCGGCCACCTGGAGGTGCGGCAGCGCGAGCCGCGGCAGGACCAGCGCCACCGATCCCGGGCGCTGCAGACGGTCCGCCAGTTCCCCCACCGAGCGCGGCTCGGGAGGCGACGCGGCGTCCTTCCGCGCCCCGAGCACGCGTGCCAGACGAGACGCGTCGAGGCTGCCCAGCCATGTCGCCAGCGTTGATCGGGACTTCATACAGGTGCACCTCGTCGGACCAGGGAGCTTTCGTAGCGGGGCCGGAGCCTCGGGACCGGCTTCAAGGATGGCGTATCCCGTGATCCGAGGGTGCCGGATGAGGGAGATTCCCCCTTGGCGGGCGCCGGCACGACGCAACAGGAAACGCGACCGGTACACGCCGAGAAGCGGCCCGGAAGACCGCGGATGCGATCTGGGAGCCTCAGGAACCCACCCTGTGGACAAGGCCAGGACAACGAGGCCTGAGGACAACGTCGAAGGCCCCACCGCAAGCGGTGGGGCCTTCGACATCGTGCCCGGTGAGGCACTGGCGGAGGATACGAGATTCGAACTCGTGAGGGGTTGCCCCCAACACGCTTTCCAAATGTTCGTCTGGGGGTACGGGGATGTGCGGGAGCATTCTGACCTGCGGTGCAGCCGACTCGGGTGGGGCTTCTGAACGATGTCGTACGGCGGTGAACGCAACCAGAACTGCAACCACCGCTGACCTACTTGCCGTGTTCCGGGCCGTACCACTGGAGGGCTTGCCCGGTCGCTGCGGCGATGCACTCGAAGTCGTGATCGCGATGGAGCAGGGTGAGCCCCTGCAGCTCAGCGGTCGCGGCGACGACGAGGTCGACAGCTCCGGCACTTCGGTGTTTCCCCTGCTTGGTGAGGGCTTCCTGGACCTGCCAGGCGCGGTCGTAGGCGCGGTCGTCGACGGGAACCCAGCCGAAGATCAGCCGCATGTCCTCGATGCCGCGCGCCCGGTCGGCAGCTGACCGTGCGCTGTAGAAGAACTCGAGCTCGGTGATCGGGCAGGTTGCGATGAGTCCGGCCGCGGCGGCCTGGTCCCAGCCGTACTGCTCCGCTTCCCCGCGCATGAACCGCGCGAGCGCGCTGGTGTCGATCAGGAACTGGGCCGCGTTCACCGGCGGTAGTTCGCCTTGTTCTCGAACAGTTCCAGATCGAATGCGCCGTCGCCCGCCGCGGCCCGCAGCCGGGCGAGAGCCAGGGCGCGACGCCGGCTCTCCAGCACCTCTCGAAGAGCGGTGTTGACGGTCTCCTTCTTGGTGTTCGTCCCGAGGGCTTTCGCCACGTCCGCGACCAGGTCGTCGTCCAGGTCGATAACCGTCCGACTCATATGTGCCTCCTGATATCAAATATGGGGTCAAGTATATCTCGTGAGGGTCCTTGTGGGGTGCCATCGGACGCCTCGGCCTGGCCACCGGGTCCTACGCGGGCATCACGCCATGGATACGGGAGCCTTCACCCCTGACGGGATGAGCTTCCTCGGCCTGAACCCGGGGACCACTGACTGTGCCGGTCCGTGTCCGGTGCCCACGAGGGCGTGTGTCAGCCGACGGGGTAGCCCTGGGCAAGGGCGGACTTGCGGAAGGCGGGGAGCTTGTCGAGGGGGACGGCGAGGTGGCGTTCACCGAGGCGGGCGCAGTGGGTGCGGGTGCGGCGGTCGGTGGCGAGGAGGGCCGCGACGGCGGGGTCCGCGCACTCGATGAGGTGCACCGGCCCGGTGTCGCGGACCTGGCCGACGCGGCGGGCGGCGTCGGCCAGCAGGGTGGTGACCGTCTGCGGGAGCGGAGCGGCGGTGGCGTCCAGATGGTGGCGGAGTTCGGCGAGATCGCGGCCCGTGTCGGCGGCGGCGAGCAGCGAGGCGGAGGTCAGGGCCCACACGCGGTCGCCGGTGCGCTCGGCGAAGGCGTCGAGGAGGAGGGTCTCGGCGGGGGCGAGTCCGTCGAGGGCCACCAAGTCGTGGTTGGGGAGCACCTTCAGGCCGCTAGTACTCTTCGGGGCGGTGTCGGCCGGTGCGGGGAGGTAGGTGGCGGTCTGCCCGGTGGCATAGGCTCCGAGCGGGTTGAGGCGGAGGGCGAGGAGACCGTCGTAGCGGCTGATGCAGTCGGTCCAGTCGGCGCCCCAGTTGTCGCGGTAGTCGTCGCGGGCGCCCACCGGCGGCCGGTAGTCCACGTCGATCAGGCCGAGGACCGCGGCGTACTCGAAGAGCACGGCGAGGGTGTAGCGGCCCTGGAGGAGTTCCCAGTCGTGGAACCCGTCGTAGCCGAGGCTGCCGTATTCGGGGTCTTCCAGGTAGAGCTTCCACAGGGCGCGCTCACTGCGGGCGATCCTGGGATCGTGACCGGCCTTGCGCATGGTGCGGAAGAGCGTGTCGACGTCGGTCCACTCACCGGGTGCACAGGCGGCCAGGGCCGCGCCGACCTGGGCCCGGCGCGGCTTGACAGCGGTGAGGACGTTCGCCACGCGCTGGCCCTTGATCGCTTCGACCCGGGAGAACTCGTCGATCACGCCGCGGCTGAGCCAGCGCCGCCACAGCAGGGCGAGCGTGTCGTGTGTCGGTTTGGTCAGCGCCGCCCTGCCGTGTGCGGTCAGTGCGAGTTTTCCGGAGGTGAGTTCGGCGAGTCCGCCGGCCTGGAGCAGCAGCGGCCAGGCGAGGATGCGATCGGTTCCTCGGCGTAGAAGTCGCCGCTGCTGAGCGCTTCCGCGACCGCCTTGACCGTTGCCGCGGACGGGCGGAGTGTCTTCTCGCTGCAGCGCAGTCGGCCTGCCGCGCACAGCTGAAGCACCACCTTCAGGTTGGCCTGCGCCTCGTGCTCGGTCGTGCGTAGCTGATGCTCGTCGTGGTTGCTGATCACAGCGGCCCCGTCCCCAGAACGTAGTGGTAGTTGCCTGCGCCGCAGGTGCGCTCCAGCGTGCGTACGATCTTCTGCGCGTCGTCGCGTGGGCCGTTGATGTAGAACGGCTTCCCCTGGCGACCGAAGCCGATCCGCGGGGCGGCCGGGCCGGGCTCGCCGAGGTGTACGGAGACCTGCGCGAAGTCCGGCGCGGGCTCGAAGCCGAGGGTGCGGGCGTAGGCCACACCACCGTGCACGATGCTCTGCGCCTGCTCCAGGCCGATCCGCAGCGGAGGTTGGTCGAACGCCCGGTAGTAGTCGCGTACGTAGGCGTCCAGCGATCCTCCGCCCATCACCTGTGGGCCGACGGTGTCCTTGACGCCGAGGCAGTAGACGTCGACCAGGAACCCGCAGAGGGTGACCCGGCTGGCACGCTCCTGTCGGGCGATCAGGACCTGGGCGAAACCGGCAACCTCGGGATCCTCGGCGCACTCGGCGTCGGCGCGCGCCCAGTCGGGGGCCCCGGACAGCTCCAGGCCGGTGCTCCAGCCGACGCTCACCCAGCAGCCCACCACCGGGCGCGCGGTCGGCGTGGCCGTGCTCTGCTGTTCGTAGGCCACCTGGCGCACCAGCGCACTCGCCCGGGCCGGTTTCAGTCCGAGCGCTCGCGCGATCTGCTTCGGTCCGCTGCCCTTCTCCCGCAGCGACCGTACCTGGGACAGTAGTTGCGCATCGTCGTCGTCCACGGGGCGATTGTTCCGCAGCGCCGGGGCGTCAGGTGCGGGGACCGGCTGTTCCCGTTGTCCCCGGAGGGGGGACGCGCGTGGGCACGCGGGCCCGAACCGGGTGTTTCCCGGCCGCCCGTCCGTGCAGGGGAAGGCGTTCCCGTACGGGCGAGACGGCCACCCGCGGTCCCGCTGCTCCGTAGAGTCGGGTCGAGGCGACACGGCCGCGGGAACAGGGAGGACGGAGTGATGGCCAAAAGCCCGAGGGAGCGGCTGGGCGTGCTGCTCGGCGGGTCGAAGGCGGCGGAGTTCAGCGCCCGGCTCGAAGCACCGGCGGACGGCGTCGGCCTTGAGGTGGCCGGGGTCGGACCGGTGCGGCTGCCGCTGCGCGCGCCTCAGGTGAAGAAGCTGATCGCGGTGGCGCGTCCGGCACTGTTCGGCCGGGGGGAGGACACCCTGAGCGACAGCAGTGTGCGCGACACCTGGCAGATCCCGCCGGACCAGGTCACGCTGGGCGGCCCGGCCTGGCCGACGCTGCTCGACGGCGCGCTGGAGTACTTCCGGGGCGAACTCGGGCTCCCCGCGTCGAGCAGGCTGAGGGCCGAGCCGCACGCGCTCCTCGTGTACGGCAAGGGGCAGTTCTTCCTCCCTCACCAGGACTCGGAGAAGGACGACGCCATGGTGGGCACGCTGGTGCTGTCGCTGCCCTCGCCACACACCGGCGGCGAGCTGGTCATCGGGCACGCCGGGCAGAGCCGGACCTACCGTGCGTCGAAGACGGAGCTGAGCCTGGTGGCCTTCTACGCCGACTGCCCGCACGAGGTGACACCGGTCAGGAGCGGCCACCGGGTGACCCTCACGTTCAACCTGCTGGCCGAGCGAGGGGCCCCGGAGCGGGAGTCCGGCCCGCTCGGCGACATGGCGCACTGCCTGGAGCAACACTTCAACGCACCGACCAGGCCGCGCTACGGCGGCCAGGACCTCGATCCGCCCCGTCGTCTTGTCTACCTGCTCGATCACGAGTACACCCAGAGGGGTCTCGGCTGGGACCGGCTCAAGGGCGCCGACGCGGAGCGTGCCGCGCTGCTGCGCGCCGCGGCCGCCCAGGCGGGGTGCGAGACGGTACTCGCCCTCGCCGAGGTGAAGGAGACCTGGGACGCCACTCCGGCCGGGTACGACCCCTGGGACGACTACGGCTACGAAGAGGAGGACGAGGAGGAAGAGGGAGAGGAAGCAGCCGCGGTCGGCGGCGCGGGTGCCGACGAGGACTACGAGCTCGGCGAGCTGATCGACGACGAGATCACCCTCGGCTGGTGGACCGGTCCGGATGGCGCCGGCGGCGAGCAGATCTCGTTGTACGTCCGCGACTACGAGAGTTGCGCCAGTACCCCGAGTGCGCACCTGAAGCCCTATGACTCCCAGTACGAGGGCTACATGGGCAACTACGGCAACACGCTGGACCGCTGGTACCGGCGGGCCGCGGTCGTGGTGTGGCCACGAGAGCGGGCCTTCGCGGCGCGCGGCGAGGCCGGATCGCGGTGGGCACTCCAGGAACTGCAGGCCCGTATCACCAAGGGCGACCGGGACGGCGCACGCGCCGCGGCCGAGTCCCTCGCGCCGTTCTGGAAGGGCAGTGGTGTACAGCCCGGGCAGCTGGGGAGCGCGCTGCGGGTGGCCGAGGGCCTTCAGGCGCCCGGGACCGCCGCGATGCTCCTCGAGCCGTTCCGGACCGACGCACTCACTCCGGAATACGCGGACGATCTGGCCGCGGTGGCGAAGCGGTACGGCGTCCCGTGGCTGGACCAGGTCACCGAGGGCTGGTTCGGTGGCGCGCAGAACCGCTTCGAGGAACACCGGTACGACTGGACCGAGCGGCTTCCCCAGCTGTGCGCGGCGCTGCGCTCCGCCCGGAGTCCGGCGGTGGCCCAGCTGCTGTTGACCGGGGCCTGGACCCAGGTGGACGGTGAGCTGCGGCTGTGGGCCGAAACCGGGCCGGCCGAGATCCGCCACGCGCAGTTGGAGCGGCTGAGCCTGCCGCTGCTGCGCATCCTGGAAGCGGCCGACGCGAAGCTGCGCGGCCGGATCATGGCAGCGTTGCGTTCCTGCCCGGACACGGCCCTCGAGTGCCTGCTGCCGATGCTGCGCCACGCGGCGCAGGAACAGACGGAGGGCGAGCCCCGGGCGGCGGGGCTCGGAGCGGTGGCACGGGAGTGCGGGGACCGGCTCGGCGCGCTCGCGCGACGGGCGCCGCGCGCCGCGGATGACTGGTCGGTGGCGTGGACCGGGTGCGGCTGCGAGCTGTGCGGCACCCTGGGTGCGTTTCTCGGCTCCCGTTCGCGGCGGACACTGGAGTGGCCGCTGGCGAAGGACGGACGGCGGCACGTGCACAGCAGGATCGACACGGCCGAGCTGCCCGTAGACCATCAGACCAGGCGGCAGGGACGCCCGTACACGCTGGTGCTGACGAAGACCGAGGAACTGTTCTCGCGCGAGCGGGCGACCCGCCGCCAGGCCGGAGCCGACCTGACCTGGCTGGCCTCGACATGGAACCTTTCCGGCGAGGCCGGAGTTGAGTCGAGGCCGTAACACGCGGCGTGGTGCAAACGGCTACTGATCTCGGCCGGGCGCCGTACGACCAGTGGGTTTCTCGGTCGGAGTTTGCGATCTGCACACAACGATTCGCGGATTCGCACTCATGATCGGCGGCCGTGTCGTCGTGGAGTGCCGGGCGGCGAAGCGTTTCGAGCCGCGAGAGGCAGCCCCCTGATCGCCACGTGCCGGCCCGGTCTCTATGACAGTGGGGTGCGCGGGCTCACCTCGTGATCGAGAGGCGGATGAAAACGCCGCGGAGATCGATGTCGCCGCGGCCTCCCGGTACCACCCGAGCCTTCATGTACATCTGATACATTCATGACATGATTGAGCCAGTGATCGAATCCATGGCGGATGTCCGCAGTCACCTCGCTGACGTCATCGATCGCGCCCGCCGGGAGGACACCCCGACGATCATCACTCGGCGGGGCAAGCAGGAAGCCGTCGTGATCGACATCCAGGAGTACCAGCGCCTGCGTGAGATCGCGGAGAACGCCGAAGAGGCGTGGCTCAACCAGCTGGCCGACGAAGCCGAGTCCGAGGGTGCGGAGGGGTCGGTCTCGCTCGAAGAGATGGCCGCCTTGCTGCGTGCCGATCAGGGCTGACCTGATGGGGCACGTCACGCGCTTCACGCCGCACGCCCAGCGGGACATGCTCAAGATCCCGCGCCCGGACGCCCTGCGCATCCTTTACCGCCTCGCCGAACTCCAGAAGGCGATGGACGCGGGAGAGACTGCGTCGTTCGACATCAAGGCCCTCCAGGGGCACAGTGCCCGCTGGCGGCTCAGAGTCGGCGACTACCGCGTTGTCTACTCCGTTGAGGACGGCCAGTTGATCGTGTGGGTCCTGGCCGTAGGCAACCGCCGCGACATCTACCGCCAAGTTCCGTAGGCCCCGCAGTGCAGGTTGATGCCGACTGCCCGCCGGGGGGCGCGGGGCGTGCGCCTGCCTGCTTGTCGATATATCCTGAATGTCACCTGTAAGCGCAACCAAAACTGCAACCGACGCACACCGAAGAGCCGGGCCGCAATTGCGGCCCGGCTCTTCGTTTCGCCTGTTCAGGCGGTTGCGGAGGATACGAGATTCGAACTCGTGAGGGGTTGCCCCCAACACGCTTTCCAACTGTGGTGGTGGGGCCTCGGGCATTGTGCAGGGGTGTTCACCTGCGTTCATGGACGGTTGGCCGGTGGGGCGCACCCGGCTCCTGGTCCGGTCTGAACGGCCGTGAACGGGGCTGAATGAGACGGAAACTGAGACGGAGCCTGCGCATAACTAAGACGGTTGGCTGCGGTCAGCGCTAGCGTGCGGCGGTGATCAGCAATGAGGGAGTACGCCTGGGTGCGGAGGCCGCACATCGCCTGGTAAAGACAGGCCTCTATGAGTTCGAGGCGGGGCTGACGGAGGCCGAGTTCACGCGCATCGAGCGCGAGTACGGCTTCGAGTTCGCGGACGATCACCGAGCATTCCTTGCGGCCGGGCTCCCGATCAACATCCCTCCTGAGGAAGGGCAGACCTGGTCCAGGCCCTGGCCTGAGTGGCGGGGCGGTGACCTGGACAGCTTGCGTCGACAGCTCGACGGGCCGGTCGAGGGGGTTCTGTTCGACGTTGAGCACAACGGGTTCTGGCACGAGAGCTGGGATGAGCGTCCAGCTGATGGGACGCTGGCACTGGCAACAGCGCGGCATCAGCTGGCGGAGGTGCCGGTACTGGTGCCCGTGTATGCCCACCGATACCTGCCGGCCGGCCGGGGAAGCTTCGGGCACCCAGTGCTCTCGGTGTGGCAGACCGACGTCATCTATTACGGCCTGGACCTGGTCGACTACATGCACCAGGAGTTCGACGAGGCTCGGGGCGAGGTCGACGAGAGCTGGAACCCGCGAGCGACGGTCCCCTTCTGGAAGGACTTGCCCTGACTCCTCGGGGAGCCTGCGAGTACGGCGGGCGCCCTCAGCTTGGGAAGCTGCGGCCGTTCATGAGTCAGGACGCCGCCTGCGCACGCTGGGCCTGCGTGGCGCTCACACGGTTGGCGGAGCCTCACGAGCCCAGTCGAAAGGCATCGGCGCGCCCTGCGGGATCACCCAAGGGTGGGGATAGTGAGCGTGACAACCAGTGCAGCGCGCGATGAACGGACCGACCGCGGGGTTCGTGAGAACGCTGTAGTGGCTGGAGGGCTGAGCCGGGAGCATGTGCCCGTTCGCCGTCGTCTCCAAGCCGGGCCATGCCGGCGAGCATGGGCACGGGCGTTGTACCGCGAACGGGTCGCCGTCAGGAGTCTTGGCCGTCCTCTTGAAGAGCTTGGCGAAGTTCTCACTCATCGACACGGCGGCGGCCTCCCCTTCATGGCGCCCGGCTCTCGGGCCTCCAGACAGTAACCGAGGCCGAGTTGAGTCAGCGGGCGCCGTCCACCGGCTGAGGGACGGCGGCCGCACTGGACACAGAGTTTGAGATCGGGCCTCATCCTTATCAGGTCGATCAGGGGGGCGACGACTTCGGTCATCTGGTCGGGGTCCTCGGCTGACCGTCCGTTGAGGTTCGGCGCTGACCGCCGCTGTGCGGGCTTGTTGGTGTCAGACGCTGGTGTCGGGCCCAGGATCCTTACAACCTTCTGATCCGTAGCTCCACAGAGATCGGCCATTGAGGGTCATACGAGGACGCGGCTGGTCAGGGCCGGTCGCTGAGGTTGTTGCTGTACTTTGCTGCCGTACGGACTTGAGGGCCCCAGCAGCCGTGCTGGGGGCGCTCGTATTCCCAGATCAGATGGCGTCGATCCGCCAGGCGATCACGCCGGTTGACCCCTTGGCGCCGTCGATATCGATGCGTACCGACTTGTGCACGGTGATCCGCTGCTGGACCACTGACTGATCGCACGGCACCTTGGCCTCTGTGCCTGTGCTTGCCGGTGTGAAAGTCAACTGCGCACTGCCGTTACCAACGCAGACCAGGTTGAGTCTGTAGGCCTTGCCTTCGCTCAGGCTCGGCTCGGTGTGGATGCCGTCGGTGACCCGCTCCGCGCCGGCCTCGACCATCTTCCCGTTGTGTACGGCGGCCAGGGCCGCTTGAGCCTGCTCAGTCAGCTTCTTCTCTGACGCCCCTGTTACCGCCTGAGAACCACTCGCAGCAGGCGGCGAGTGATCTTTGGAGGCATTACCGTCGGCGCTGCCGGACGTGCACGAGGTGACCATGAATATGGATGCCGCCACGGCGCATCCGGCGAGCCATGCTCGCGGGCTCGAATAGGTCATGCCGAAGTTTCCCAGTACTTCCAGCCAGTCTCGGACGTGGGCAGCGTCGCAGACCCATGAGCGATCTCAACGCCCCCACAGCTGCTCCCGCCAGCGGAACGGTACCGCTTCCAGGTCACCTTGTACCCCCAAGAGCCGTACTGCAGATGGCCGTACTTGTTCCGGGCGATGTCATGGGAGTAGTTGTGACCGATGGCGACCGAGACACTGGCACCGATCTTGATGCTGATGGTGGTCTTGGCCTTCGCGAGGATTGCCCCGGCCGACCACTCCCCGCTGGCTGAGAATTCGGCAGAAATGGTGCCGGTCTTGGTAACGGACACGGATATGGTGCCACCCGGACCGTCCTTGTACTTGGTGCCGTTCCACCAAGAAGGAACGTGGTAAGCCGTCTTTGACGTGATGGTGTACCACGTGGACGGTGTGTCACACAGGGACGGCACCTTCTCGGAGACTGGCCGATCGGTGGCGTCCTCCCAGACCTGTCTGTCGTTGATGTCCGTCGTTTGGTCAGCGGATATCGCACTGTTGGCGCCGGTCGGCAACTCTTCGGCGGAAGCAGAACCCGCAGTCACGAAGCAGAGAAGCAAAGCAGTAGCAGCGCCGGTCGCAGCGCGCCGTGAACCGATGCCTATGTGACACCTTTCCGGTGGACCGCCCCCGTGGCGATCGAGCACTTGAACACTAGGGTTAGGGCATGTACAGGACAATCAAATGATCAATTCTCTGAGGAGAACTTGAGAATGCGATGCGGCGTGGTCGGGAAGTGAGGAGCCTCAAAACCATGTCGGCGAAGCAGCTTTTGGGACGCGCCGGAAGCTTACGGGGCCATGATCACTCGCGCCGAAGCAGCTCCGGGGGCAGTCTGTGGACCTGCCCGGTACGGCGCGACGTTGGGGCCGTGATCTTCGAGGCTCGCGCCAAAGTGGCTGCCTAAAGCCCAAGGCCGTGAAGTTACGGGCTGATCGTCGGCGTCAAGATGTTGATGCTGAGGGTGGCTTTGTAGGTGCGTCGGTCGACCTTGAGGCTTTTGTGTGCGTATCGGGACAGAGGTCGTTTCACTGCGCGGGGGCTGATGCGGAGGCGGCGGGCGGGCATGAGCTGGTCCAGGACGGCCCGTCCGATCGTTCCGACGAGGTCGATCACGGTGTCGGCGATGATGCCCGCGGCCTGGATGATCTGGTCGCGGGCGCATCGGAGCGCGACGCTGAAGCTGGCTCTGTCCGGGTCGGCTGCGGGTGTGGTCCCGGTGGCGTCGGCGATCGCGATCCGCAGGACCTGGTAAGCGCTCAGCAGGGCGTAGACCTCCTGGGTGATGCCGGCCCAGGTCTTGGAGCGCAGGACCCGGCGGCCCAGCATCGTTTTCTTGATCGCGAAGTAGGCGGATTCAATCACCCAAGCACACTGCACTTATGAATAGCCATCAGGAGGGTGAAGCGCCGATAATCGCACGTGAGGGTCTGTTGCGGCTGGTCGAGCTGGTCGAACGGCTGCGGGCCCGAGTTCGTGGGATGGAAGGCGAGTCGTCGTGGACGACGCAGGGGGCGGCTGCCCCAGAGCCAGGCCCGGCAGGTGCCGGGCGAGGAGACGTGGACGCTGCTGCCGCAGGTGAATCGCCAGGTGGCGGTGCGGTGGCTGGTGGTGCTGGCGGCCCGGAGGCTGGCCGCGATCCCGCCGGCGACTGGCGCGAGCGGTGAGGCGGTGCTGTCATGACGGCGTTGATGCCGTGGGAGCAGGTCTCGCGGAGCAAGGTGACGGACCGGGCGATCGCCAGACTCGCGGTGATCTACATTCGGCAGTCCTCCCGGCAGCAGGTTCTGGACCATCAGGAGTCGACCCGGCTGCAGTACGCCCTGGTGGACCGGGCGGTCGCGCTGGGCTGGTCGGCCGATCGGGTCATGGTCATCGATGAGGACCTGGGCAAGTCCGGTTCCAGCGCGGTGGCCCGCACCGGGTTCCAGCGGCTGGTCACCGAGATCGGGATGGACCACGTCGGCCTGGTGCTGGGCATCGAGATGTCGCGGCTGGCCCGCGCGGGCCGGGACTGGTACCAGCTCATGGAGTTGTGCGCGATCTCCGGGGCGTTGCTGGCCGACACCGATGGCGTCTACGACCCCGGCGAGTACAACGACAGGTTGCTGCTGGGTCTCAAGGGGACGCTGGCGGAGGCGGAACTCCACCTGATCAAGCAGCGGATGCAGGCCGGGCGGTTGAACAAGGCCCGCCGCGGCGAGCTGGCCGTGCCGCTGCCGATCGGCTACCTGCGCCGTCCCTCGGGCGAGGCCGTGCTCGACCCGGACGAGCAGGTCCAGACGGTGGTGCGGCTGGTCTTCGCCAAGTTCGCCGAGCTCACCACCTTGCACGCGGTGCTGCGCTGGCTGGTCGACCACGGCGTCGAGCTGGGGGTCCGGCTGCGGGGCGGTCCGGACAAGGGCGAGCTGGAGTGGCGCCGCCCGAACCGGATGACGTTGCAGTGCATGCTGCACAGCCCCGTCTACGCGGGAATCTACGCTTACGGGCGGCGGCGGGTCGAGGCCCGCCGCCAGCAGCCGGGCAGGCCGAGCACCGGACGGGTGGTGCGGGCCGAGGACGACTGGCTGGTTTTCATCCCCGGGATCCTGCCCGCCTACATCACCGAGGACCACTACCGGGCCAACCTGGCCCAGTTGGCCGCCAATGCCTCGCGCTCCGACGCCCGCGGCTCGCCCCGGGCCGGCTCCGCGCTGCTGTCGGGCCTGGCCCGGTGCGGTCTGTGCGGACGCAGGATGGCGGTGGGCTACCACGTGCGCGAGAGGGGAACGGTGCCCGAGTACCGCTGCGCGCGCCTGGCCGGCGACTACGGCGCCGCCGCACCCTGCCAGTCCCTGTCCGGGGCCTGCATCGACGCTTTCGTGACCGCCGCCGTGCTCCAGGCCCTGGCGCCGGCCGCGATAGAGGTCTCGCTGCGGGCGGCCGAGCAGGTGCAGGCCGACCGGGCCGCCCTGGAACAGATCTGGGCCCAGCGCCTGGAACGCGCCGCGATCACCGTGGACCGGGCCCGCCGCTGCTACCGCCTGGCCGAACCGGAGAACCGCCTGGTGGTACGGCAGTTGGAGAAGGACTGGGAACAGGCCCTGGCCGATCAGCAGCATTTGACCGAGGAGCACGACCGCGTCCTCGCCGCCCGCCCGCGCATCCTCACCGATGCCGAGCGCCACACCATTGCCACCCTCGCCCAGGACATCCCGGGCTTGTGGACGGCTCCCACCACGACGGACAAGGACCGCAAACAGATCGTCCGCGCGCTCGTCGAGGACATCACGCTCACCGTGCTGGGCACCAGCGAACGCGTCACGGTCACCATCACCTGGGCCGGCGGCCGCACCAGCAGCGGCGAATCCGTGCGCCCGGTCGCCCGACTGGACCAGCTCAGCTACTACCCCCAGCTGGTCGAGCGGCTGAGGGCCCTGCACGCGGCCGGCAGGACTCCCACGCAGATCGCCCGCCAGGTCGACGCCGAGGGCTTCCGCCCTCCCAAACGCAACGAGCACTTCGGCCCGGCCGGCATCGGCAACCTGCTGCGACGCCTCGGCTGCCACACCACCACCCCACAACCGGACCAGGCCCCCACCAGTCCTGACGCCCCCGGCGAACACGAATGGTGGCTCGCGGACCTCGCCCGCGCCCTGGACATGCCCGCCATCACTCTCTACACCTGGATTCAACGCGACTGGGTCACCTCACGCCGACAAGCCGAACCGCCCAGGCGGTGGATCATCAAAGCCGACCCCGACGATCTCGCCGAACTCCGCGAACGACGCAACCGCCCCCACGGCTACTACACCCGCCTACGCTGGACCGACCCACCCGAAGCAGAGCGAGACAACCAGGTTCACGCCGCCAACCCGCATATATGAGTGCACTGTGGTTGACACATCTCCACTTCCCACCGCTCGTGATACAGGCTGACCAGGTCGGATGCGGGGTATCGGTGGTGGTCGAGGAGGTTGGTGGCCAGTCGGTAGAGGCCGGTCCGGCGGCCCTGGCTGGTGGTGATGGTGATCTCGCACTCGATGATGCGGACCTCGATGCCGCCGAAGCGGGAGAGGTGGGAGCCGTCGTCGAAGCGGGCCAGGACCGGCGGTCTGCGGGCGGCCGAGACGCGGGCGAGGAAGGCGGCCTCGGTGGCGGCGACGGCGGCCAGGAACGTATTGCCGGAGAAGCCCCGGTCCAGTAACACGATCATGCCGTCGTGCAGCGAGCGCATCAGCCGCTTGCCGTAGACGGTCTCGCCGCTGGACCGGGAGCCGAAGGCGGCGTCCAGGACCGCGCGGGTGCCGCAGGCCACCAGCGCGGTCAGGCAGATCTGCGGGTAGCCGGAGGTCGCGTACTGGTTGGTGCTCTTGCCCAGACGGGCCCGGTGCGGCGGGCTGTCGGGGACGTCGAGGTAGGTGCCGTCGATCGCGACGGTCAGCAGCCCCTTGAAACGGGCGCCGACGGTACGGATCGCCGTGGCCGGCCCGCGCAACAGGTCGAACAGGGCCCGCATGGGGCGGACACCGAGACGGGCCCGGGCGCCCCAGAGCGCCGTGCCGGTGATCCTCGCGACCGGTATCGCCTCCAGACCGGCGGTGAGTTTGCGCCAGACGGCCAGGTAGCCGCAGTCCTCGAACAGGGCGGCGGCCAGCAGCAGGTAGACCACCACCCGGGCGGGGATCTTCCGCATTCGCTGCTGGACGGCGCCGGTCTCGGTGAGGGCCGCATCGACCATATCGAACGGGACGATCCGGGTGAGTTCCCCCAGGTGCCCGGGGGCGAACAAGCCCTTGGCTACCGTGATTTCACGCGTGATGACACACTGATCGGACAGCGGAGCCTCCGGTGCTGTGAACGGCTGTCTTGGTCGACTGCCAGTTCTACCGGGGCTCCGCTTCTCACGTCCTGAGTCACCGCAGATCAGCGCGTACTTGTCAGCGCCTCCGAAGCCGTAACTTCACGGCCTTGGCCTAAAGCCGTGGAGCCGACCGCCCCAGCCAAGATGTAACCCTTCTCTGGCGTCAGGTGGCTGACTGCTGGGAGCGTGGCACGGACACCGGCCGGGCGGGGAGCGGGACGAAGGCAGGAGCGCAGGCCCGGCCGGGGGCCGGGCCGCGCGCGGGGAGCGGAGCGAGCCGCCTTGAACCAGTAGAGAAAGTTGTGACTCAGTCGGTCGCGTGGGTCCTGTGGGGCTTGAAGTCGTACGCGCACGAGGGAAGTTCCATGGCCCGACGGTGTGCCATCGGCAGGAAGAGCGCTGGTCGGACCGTCCATGTGATGCGCGTGCTGACGTGAGTGATGGAGACCGTCCAGGGCTTCCGGCGCAAGAGGGCTCGTCTCGTGTCGATGCGGTCGTCGTGGAGCCGCGTCCACGCCTCTTGGGAAGCAGCCGTGTCGAGGGCTGGCGAGATGGTGCGGAGGATCGTCGCCACCCAGTTGTTCGCCTCGACTGCCGAGTAGGCGTCGAAGGAGCCGAAGAGCGTAGGCGGTTGCCGCCCGCCGATCTTTTCCGTCCAGCACTCGCACCAGAAGCCGGGCCTGGTCGCCGTCCTCGGCATGGGTGGCCTCCTCGTCGTACGTCCGTGAAGAGCTCCGCGGTGACCGTTCGGCCGCCGTTGCTGTCGTGGATCACGACCCGGTGGGCGATCGCGCTGACCATGCCCAGACCCCGGCCGTGTTCGGCGTCCTGGTCCTGGTGGCCGGCCTTCGGGGCCGTGCCCGTGCCTCCGTCGTCCGTCACCGAGACCGCGACCACCAGCGCCGAGACGGCTACGGCCAGGTGGAAGCTGCCGTACGCCTGGCCGCTGGCGGTGTGGAGGATCGCGTTCGCGCTGAGCTCGCTCACGATCAGTTCGGCGTCTTCGGCGAAAGGGGAGTTGCGCAGGATGTCCCGGGTCCAGCGGCGGGCCCGGCTGACCTCTTCCGGGAAACCTGGGCAACTGAGCCCCCAGACCCTCGCCGTACTCGTATACTCGTGCATACAAGTTCCTTCGTGCAGGTAGGCCGCCATGTGCAGCGGGTTCGGACTAGACGAGTTTCACGCCGTCGTGGGCGCGGATGGCCGGCGGGGACGCCGCGTCGAGTGCGTCGATGACGCGGATCGCGTACGCCTCGTCGGCGAGTTCGGAGACTTCTTCACGGGTGGCCCAGCGCAGGGCGCGAGTCTCGCTTCCGGTGATGGGCGTGCCGTCGGCCGCTTCGCAGCGGAAGACCAGCGAGACGATGAGACCCGTCATGTTCTTGTAGACGCCCGTAAGGGTCGCGGGGAGCGTGATCTTGACGCCGGTCTCTTCGAGGACCTCGCGCTGAAGGGCCTCGGGGATGGACTCCTCGCGTTCGAGGATGCCGCCCGGCGGTTCCCAGTGACCGTTGTCGCGGCGCTGGATCAGGAGGGCCCGGCCCTGGTCGTCGACGACGACCCCGGCCACGCTCACGGAGTGCGGGCGCTCTGTGCTCACGTTCCTCGGCCCTCTCTGATGACTAGGCTCTCCACCGTAGCAATAATCACTTGCCCACTCGTCTAGATACCTAAAGGAGTACACGTGAGCCCCCTGTCTTCGGGCCTGCTCGGTGATCTCGACCCCACGAGCGATCGTGCGGTCTTCCGGCAGATCGCCGACCAGTTGCGTGAGGCCATCGACCGTGGGCGGTTCCGGGAGGGCGAGAAGCTGCCCTCGGAGGCCGAGTTGGTGGACCACTACGGGGTTTCCCGCATGACGGTCAGAAACTCGTTTTCCATCCTTCAGGGTGAGGGCCTGGTGCACGCCGAGCATGGCAAGGGCGTCTTCGTCCGGCCACGGCCACCCGTTCGGCGTCTCGCCTCCGACCGGTTCGCCCGCCGACACCGTGAACAGGGGAAGTCCGCGTTCATCGTCGAAGCTGATGCCGTCGGCAGTCACCCGCAGGTCGACAGCCTTGAGGTGAAGGAGGAGAAGGCCAGTCAGGACATCTCCACCCGGCTCGGGTCCGTGCGGCGGGTGCTCGCCCGTCGGCGCCGATACCTCCTCGACGGGCGCCCGGTCGAGTTCGCCACCTCTTACCTGCCGCTCGACATCGCCCGCGGTACGCAGATCGCCGAACCCAACCCCGGGCCCGGCGGCATCTACGCCCGCCTCGAAGAACTGGGCCACCGCCTCGACCACTTCGAGGAGGAGATCCGCGCCCGGATGCCCTCTCCCGCCGAGGTGAAGACGCTCCACCTGGCGGCCGGCGTACCCGTGATCCACCTGATCCGGACCGCCTTCGACACCGAGGGACGGCCCGTGGAGGTCTGCGACACGGTCATGGCGGCGGATGCCTACGTCCTGTCGTACCAACTCCCGGCCACGTGAGCGCATGACCGGTGGTGGTGCGCGGGGACGCTTCTCCGAACTCGTACACCCCAACATGCTTACTCGTATAGACGAGTGGGCAAGTTGTGTGGCAAGGTGGTTGCCGCGGCCCCGCAGGAGCGGGTGGCCCGTAAGGACCTGGAACACCTCCGCCTGCGCGCATGCGCCCACATGCTCGGCTTCCGCGGCCACACGCGTTCACCTCGTCCCCAGCCTGGGTGCTCACAAGCTCGACCGCCTGGAGCCGGAGCACCTCGAACGCTTCTACGGGAAGATGCAGGCGTCCGGGAGCTCCGCCGGCACCGCCCACCACGCTCACCGGACGATCCGAGTCGCCCTCGGGGAAGCGGTCCGGCGTGGCCACGTCGCCACCAACGCGGCCGAGATCGCCAAGGCTCCCCGCCTCGAAGAAGAGGACATCGAGCCTTACACGATCGAGGAGGTGCAGAGCCTCCTCGTCGAGGCGGCCAAGCTCCGCAACAGTGCGCGCCGGGTCATCGCCTTGGCGCTCGGCCTGCGCCAAGGTGAGGCGCTCGGCCTGCACTGGGAAGACGTCGACCTCACCGCCGGGTACGTCCGCATCCGCAAGAACCGGCTGCGCCCGAAGTACGCGCACGGCTGCGGCCCCAACCCGTGCGGCCGGAAGGCGGGCTACTGCCCCAAGCGGGAGCAGACCCGTCGCGAACACAAGTCGACCAAGTCCCGGGCCGGACGGCGCACCATCGGCCTGCCCGATCCGCTGATCAAGATTCTCCGCCAGCATCAGGAAGCCCAGGAGCGGGAGCGGATCGCGGCCGGTGCCGACTGGGAGGGCAAGGGGTACGTCTTCGCCTCGCCGGTCGGCGGACCGTTGAGCCCGAACACCGACTTCCACACCTGGAAGCGGCTGCTCCGGGATGCCGGTGTCCGGAACGGCCGTCTCCATGACGCTCGCCACACCGCCGCGACCGTGCTCCTGATCCTCGGCGTCCCGGACGTCGTGATCGACTCGATCATGGGTTGGGAGCCCGGGGGAGCGGCCCGGATGCGCGCCCGCTACATGCACGTGACCGGGACCATGCTCCGCAAGGTCGCCCAGCAAGTCGGAGACGCGCTCTGGGTGCTGCCTGGTACCGAGACCGCTGCCGAAAAAACCAACTGAGACGGAAACTGAGACGGACAACGACGAAGGCCCCACCGCAAGCGGTGGGGCCTTCGACATCGTGCCCGGTGAGGCACTGGCGGAGGATACGAGATTCGAACTCGTGAGGGGTTGCCCCCAACACGCTTTCCAAATGTTCGTCTGCGGGTCCGGGCGGGTTCGTCGGTGTTCTGACCTGCGGTGCAGGGGTAGCGAATCGGCCGTATGAACGGTCGTGAACACTCCCGTATGCAACCCGAACTGCAACCCTCTGCCCTACCTCCGGGGTACTTCTCCGCAAGAGCGAGGTCGTCAGTCGTAGCGGCTCAGGGGACGCTACCGGGCGAGACGAGCCATTCGCGAGCAGTGGTGGCTGTTGCCCTGAGCTGGGGATGCTTCCGCACGATCTCGCTTTGCCGCTCGGCAGGCAGGCCGAGCTCGTGCAAGAGATTGAGAATGATGACTGCTGTGGTCACCTCCACGACGGCAATCAGCTCCTCCGTGCAGTGATTCGGCGTCCTTCCCTCGTGCGTCAGGTCGTTGCGGGCCCGAGTTGTCCTTTCGGCCCACCGGTCCACGTCTGGCATGAGCAGCGCGATCGCGTCCTGGTCGGGGCGCGCGGCGAGGGCGTACAGCCGATCCCGGAGCGTTGGGTCGTTGCGGATGACTCCCTTGAACCTCTCCCGGTGCCTTCCTGGCACCTGCTCGAGCATGGCGTCGCGCATCGCCTTGAAGTCCGCCCTTGGAAACGGCTTCTCGTCGATGCGGAGACCGCGGTGCAGGACCTCGGCGGCTCCCACTGCCGTCAGGAGATTGTTCTCCACGTAGCGGGCCGGGGCGTAGCGGAGGCCCAGGAGCATGCTGGTAGCTGCCTTCAGCCGGCCGCGTGCCTCGTGCCAGCGGGGCACGACCTCCTCGAACGGGAGCGATTCACACGTGAAGAAGACACGGTTGTGGTCTACTGCCTTGGCGTTTCCCCTGCCGAGCGCGGTAGGCGAGTAGATCACTTCGGCGCGTCGCCTTGGCGCGGGGTGGCCGTCCGGCAGCAGCGTGGGCTCCGGCTCCGCCATTTCAAGCCGGAGCCAGATCACGCCGGCGGCTCGATGGGTCGCAAGCGAGACGAGGTCCTGCACCAGACTGGCCGCTTCCCGCGCGCCGCCCAGGGAGAATGGGGCGGCTGGGACGATGCGCACGAACGCTGTGTCGTGCATGCGCCCGACGGTGCCGCCTTTGCGGTGGTCGAAGAACGGCAGCGTGTGCTGGTGCTGCAGGCGGAATTCGGTCCCGGCGACCAGGACCGACCGCGTTGGCACCGGCTTCACGGAGATGCTCCCAGTTCCGTCGATCTCGCCATCGGTAGCACCGAGGAAGCCTTCGAACACCGACGACGCGGCCCAGAAGTCGAGGTCCTCGACGGCGATCTCCGCCGCGGAAAACACAGCATCATCCTCGCCGTTGACATGCGCTCCGACGAGGGCGGTCATGGCCACGACGGTTTGTTTGTCAGGGCTCTTCACCCGTGAACCGATGGTTCGCCTCACGTCGCTCGGGTAACAGCCGATGAGGGAGATCTCCTGTTGCTCGGCAGCGCCATGGATGACGTCCCAATTCCGGCTCCCCTCGTGGAAAATGGTGAGGCCAGGAGAGGGCGTCGACATGATGCGGTTCTCGAACGCACCAATCAGCGAAAGCACCAGGCCGTCGTCCGGCGAATATCGGAGGATACCTGGTATCGGCTGGTCTGGGTCGTCGGGTAGCCACCAGATGCCTGACCACTCGCCAGCCTCGTCAAGGTTCAACGGGCTATTCGCCAAGAGTCTCCTCCAGAAAATTGCGTCCCTTAAGGCTTCCAGAGAATCAGGAAGCCTTCTTTCCGACCTGTCTGCGATATTTTCCAGTTGGACGGCTCCGCAGCGCGATGAAGTGCCTAGTGGGAGTTGCCACAACCAGTCAATTGTTCCCCACCAGGAGCCTCGTGTGCTTGGCTACCCGCCGTCAATTGATTTGGCCAGCCGCGCCACCTGAGCACTCTCCTCGCCGTGCAGGATTGCCGCCCTGGCTGCCCAGGCCAGGATGCTCTGCCCTCGCATGGACAGCCCGAGTCGGTTCCAGTGGAAGATCACGTGGTAGCTGAGCACCTGCCGTGGCCCGCGGTCGACTGTTCCGTCCTGGACGCCACGGGCGAGCGCTCGGCCGGTGCTGCGGAACGCGTCGGCCCACTCGGCGACGGGCTCCAGCGGGCCCCCGAAGCGCAGCAGGGCGCCGCTGTCGGCGAGAAGCAGGGGGCGGATCTCCTGGGCTCGGGCGTCGAGCCGATCCCGCCGACGCGCTCGGCGTCCCCGAGCAGCGGCTTCGCACCCTCGTGCTGGAACACACGGCACCCACCCCTGACACGACCCTCGCCGCGCTCACCGTCGAGGAGGCCGCCGCCTCGGCGTCGGCCGCACCACCATGTACGCGCTCATCGCTTCCGGCGAGGTCGGCTCCGTCCTCATAGGCCGCCTGCGCCGGGTGCCGGCCGAGGCCCTGGCCGGTTGATTGCCGAGATGCCAGACAGCCGAACCGCAAGAGGAGTAGCTTGACATGCGTTAACCCATGTTGCGCGCCCCTAGGGAGAACATCAGTGCCCGTCGTTTCAGTGATCAATTACAAGGGTGGGGTAGGGAAGACCACCCTCACCGCTAATCTTGGCGCAGAGTTGGCATTCCGAGAAAAGAAGGTACTTCTTATTGATCTAGACCCACAGGCTAGTCTTACATTTTCTCTCGTGATGCCAGATTATTGGAAAAGTCACCTTGCCCCGAAAAAAACAATTAAGCAGTGGTATGACTCCTTGGCCTCTAAAGTGAGTCTGGAATTGTCCAGCTTGATTTTCGAGCCACGTGCCATGAAAGACTGCTTAAAAGATAGCCCCGGATCACTCCATCTCATTCCCTCACACCTAGGGCTAATCAACGTGGACCTTGAGTTGGCAACAGAACTTGGGGGCGTGAACATGAAGCAGACTAAGCTGAACTATCTGCGCGTCCACCGGAGACTTGCGGAAGGTCTACTGGAACCAGAGTTTAGTGAATATGACGTAATTTTGATCGACTGCCCTCCTAATTTCAATGTTGTGACTAAGACTGCAATTGTTGCCAGCAATCACATCCTAATTCCAGCCAAAGCGGATTACTTGTCGACGTTGGGAATTGACTATCTAATCCGCAGTCTGAACGAGCTAGTTGGAGACTATAACGAGTATGCGGAGCTAGAGGATGGAGGCTCCGTTGTAGATAAGATCGATCCTGGGATTCTCGGCGTAGTATTCACCATGATGCAGATTTACGGGGGTCGGCCGATTGCTGCCCTGAGACCATTCATGGCGCAGACTTCATCTCTGGGTGTTCCGGTTTTCTCCAATCACCTGCGTGAGAATAAGACTCTATTCGCCGAAGCTCCACAAGATGGTGTTCCCGTGGTAATGAATTCATCCACGGGTGCGGGTAAGATCGTTGGAGAAATCGAGGCTCTCGTTCGAGAGTTCTCAGGGAAGCTGGGAATCTGACGATATGAGTAGCTCTGCCGATGTCCCGATCGAAGTGCTCAAGCAAATTTCTAACCTATTGAGACGTCTTACCTCTGAAGAAATTGATGCACTGGTCACGGGGCAGGCTCGACTGGTCTGTGAGTCATTGCCCAGAAAAGGCTACACAAAGAGGTCCTCGCCTTCAGACCTCCCGAATCCCGTCGAAGTTCGAGCAGCACTTTCGGCGATGGATTCGCGAGAAAAGGGTTACGCCTATCTTGAAGAGTTGGGGCTCAATAGAGAAAAACTCCGAACGCTTGCTTCGGCCCTCGATTTGCCTACATTTCGATCCGACACCGTGGATAAAACTAAAGATAGAATCATCGAAGCCACGATTGGCTACCGAATCCGATCTGAAGCAATTCGCGGAATTGGGCCGGAAGCTATTGATTAGCCTCGACCTCGACCTCGACCTCGATCCGGCTCCGGGGTTCGGCCGTGATCGCACCCCGGAGCCCCCATCGGCCCGATACTCCGTGTGCGCCCTCACACAGGTGAACACAAGAGTGCGGGAGTTCGGTCGCAGGTGGCCTCTATCGAACGGGCGTGCCTGGTGAACTGCCGCTCTGCGTCGGGACGATGCCGTCGGAGACGAGAGCGGAGACCGTGTCCGAGTGCTCGCGGATGAGGTAGTCCATCGCATGCTCGTTGTTGGACTGGTACTCCAACTCATCCTGGTAGAAACGGAGTCGGGTAGCGCACTCCTCGACGATCTCGCCCCAGGTGCGGACCCACAGCCGGTAGTTGCCCTGTTCGACAGCACACCCTGGCGCGCGGTTCTTCTGATGGGCGAGGCCGCGTAGCGACCCGCTCATATCGTTGCCAACGAGCCAGAAGTCCCAGGTGACGCGGTTGTCCCGGAAACGGTCGTCCGCCATCACAGCTTCGGCGTAACTGCTGAGCTGCTCAAACTCGGTCATGCCGAGGGTGAGCTTGGGACGCTTGAGCTCGACCACGAGGTGGTGCCGCTCACCGTTGCGCAAGGGGCCGGAGCGGGAGAGCATCAGGTCGACGATGCCGCGCCGGCCGTCCGTGCGTAGGACTTCGCCGCTTGCGGGGGCGGGGCGGCCGAGGAGTGCGCAGTGGCGGTTGAGTACTTCGGTGAGGCTCCGGTCGCTGACGTACAAACCGTACTCCTCGCCGAAGATCCAGGTCTCGCGTTCCAGGATGCGGTGGAGTTCGGTGCGTTCCTTGACGCGCCCCTTCGCCTCGGGGTTGAAGACCAGGTGCTCAAGGGCGGCCAGGAAATCCAGCCGGTCGGTGACGGCGGTGGACGCCTTGATGAGTGAGGACAGCGGGGTGCGGTCGAGCAGCCGGGCGAGTTCCTCGTGCTCCTGTCGGGTGAGCGCGAAGACCTCCTCCACGATGCGCAGTGCGTCGTTGGGGTCATGGGCGAGGGCGGAGCGCAGGAAGCGGAAGGTCGTCCGGCGGGTCTTCTTCACGTTCGGCAGGTGCCGGACGATGGTCGTTGCCACCGCGTCGAAGGTCTCGCGTTCCGCTCGATCACGATTCTCGGTCGGTTCCCCCTCATAGGGGTAGATCCCGTCTGCCCGCCATTCCTGCACCAGCTCCTGGCGGCGTTCCTCGGCACGGGCCCGGAAGTGCACACGCAGCTGGTGCCGGGCCTCGGCGATGACCTCTGAAGTGGAACCTTCGGGATCCCAGTCCTGGCCAAAGCTTGCCGAGTGGTTCCGGACGGTTCGTCGGTGTCCGGAACCACCTGGTCAAGGCAGGTGCCGCTCCTCGCTCAGTCCACGCCGTGATGGCCTCTGCCACATCATCCGCTCACGCATCGCTCACGCACGGTGGGCCGCTGAGCAGCAGTTTTCCGGTCTACAAGAGCACGACGCAGCCTCGCCGCTCCAGTTCGGTCAGCAGCGACGGCGAGGGCTCGCAGGCGTTCCAGCGCACGTCCAGCTTCTCAAGCGCGGGCATGTCGACGACCCAGTCCGGCAGCCGCGTGAGGTCGTTGCTTCGCACGTCGAACTGGCGCAGCCGGGGCAGGCCAATCCCTTCTTCGGTCCGCTCAGTGCCCGTAGGGAGGCTCGAAGCAGCCTGTCTCCAGGTACGGGCCGTTGGTCCGCACGCCGTAGTTGGACTTCTGCACGAACGCGGTGACACAGGCGTCGGGGTGGACGCTCAGGCCGACCATGGCCCCCTCGGGGGTGTAGTACCCGTTGTTCTTGAAACGCCGGAACATCTCCCGGACGGTCAGCGCGTCGTCCCCCTCCTCGTACCCGAGCTTGAGCAGCGCCGCGCGCACAGTCGCGGGGTCCCACTTCCCCTGCTCCCACAGCCGCTTGAGCACCGGCTCGATACGGGCGGCCTCCCGCTCGGCATCCCGCTCATGGGCCGGGGACATCTCGCCCGTTCGCCGGTAGGCGTTGTTCTCGTTGTAGTGCGGAGCACCGTCACCGGCCCCCGGCTCCACGTACGGAGAAGCTCCCGGGGCGCTGGGCGAGGCGCTGGAGCCGACCCCGGCCGCCGAGTCCGAGGCCCTCTGCTGACCGCAGGCGCCGAGCGTCAGAATGAGGGCCGCGCCGACAAGTACCGTGCGCTGGACGGATGTTGAAGTGGGCATGGAGCAACTCTGTCATCCAGGGGGACGACGGCGGTTGAGTACGCGTACTCAACCCGACAGGTCACGGCGTCTGCGGCCCATCCGGAATCCGCTGCCCGGCATCCAGGTCGCCGTCCCGGACGAAAGCTCCGTCGTCAGCCGGCATCCGCCCCCCACAGGGCATCGGCCAGGGCCTCACCGAACTCAGAAACGATGTCGCCGACCACGAGACCCGGCTACGCACCCTCGAACGCGCCCGCCGGCCCATGCCCACGATCAGCGTCCACGCCGTCCGCCCTCCGGCGTAGGCGGCAACACCACTAATGAGACTGGGACTCGAGTGAGGTGAAGTAGACGGCGTCCTTGGGCACTCCGTTGTGTTCGGCGCCGTCGTCGTCCTGGTAGCGCCACTCGAAGGGCAGCCCGTAGGAGGTCTCGGAGTCCGGGCCGCTCATGAGTTGGAAATGCAGGTGGGGTTCGGAGGAGTTCCCGGAGTTTCCGCACTCGGCGAGCTGCTGACCTGCGGTGACCTGGTCGCCCACAGCCACACGGAGGGAGCCGCGCTTGAGATGCGCGAACCCCGCGTAGACGCCCTCGCCGAGATCAAGAATGATGTGGTTGCCCCATAAGTGGCGGGGCCACCCCAGGCTGCGTACGAAGCCCTCCAGGTAGAGATAGACGAAGCCAGGCAGCGAAGTACGGGACAAGTGATCGCGCTGACGGTCGGCGCTCGTGACGACCACGCCGTCGCCGGGGGCCAGAACAGGGCTACCGAAGGCGGGGTATTGGTGCGGACGGCTAGCGAGCGGCCAGAGCCAGCGGAATGCCGGCGTGGGCTCTGCAGCCGGGTGGTATGTCAGGTCGATGGCGTAGGTTTGCGCATGGCTGTGCGTGTGGCTGGGGACCTTCGTGCCAGGGCCGTTGATGGCCCGCCAGCGTCCAGTGACGGGCACATCGACCGGGATCGGTGTCTGTCCTTGCGGCGGACGCTGATTGCGCCACAGGCCCCAGCGCATCAACCCGCCGAGCGCCAGAAGGACGACCCCCGTGTACCACAGCGGCCCCAAGCCCTGACTGTTCACCAGGATGCAGAGCGCCCCGACAGCGATGAGTAAGCCGTGGCGTTTCCACAGGGACGTCAGCAAGAGTGCACCTCGTTCATTGGATGTTGCGACGATTCACTGCTGGTTGGCGAGGGCTCGACCCTCGCCTCAGATGTCCGGCGATGAGGTGGCCTCAATGGCCTGGTCAACGCACAGCGACGGCTGCGGCAAGGGCTTCTTGGGGCGTTCCAATGAGCCCCGAACTCCCGTGGTTGCGCAGGTCACCGCGTGTGGCTAGTCGCGCGGACAGCGGGCTGAAGAAGCCTAAACGATGGATGGCCGCCCCCAGCTCGTTCAACGTCTGGGGCCTGATGGCAGTCGTCCCAACCATGGGTCCGAGCCTTCTCTGTCTCGGCTGCAGCGATCCCGACTTCGCCGAGCACGCGCGGCGGGAAGAAGAGGTCAGTTCTGGTTGATGGGCCACCAGGTGACGTTCTCCCACGGGGCGCATTCCTTGGTGTTTTCCGTGCCCTTGCAGATCGTGAGGTATCCGGTGGTGGTGGGCCGATAAGCCTGGCGTGCGTCGACGTCGACGGTTCCGGGACCGCATATCTGGGCTTGCTTGCGGGTGGGTCCCGGAGCAAGGTCGAACACGAACCGTGTCCACAGCGAGTAACAGTTGTCGCCGGTGCTGGAGAGCGTTCCGCTGAGTACCAAGTCGCGCGTCAAGCCGGAGCTCCCCGGCTCGGTCCACCGCTGTCCTGCCGCGGCGGCCGTCTCGAACTCCGTCGACCACTCGACAGTGCGGGCTGACGTGTCTTCGCTCGCGGAGGCTGGGGCTGTGATGGCTAACGCCAGGCCGGTGGCAAGGACTGCGGGGGTTACCCAGACGTGTGTGCGCATTAGAAGAACTCCTGCTTCTGCTTCGGGGAGAGGTCGGGCGATGTCCGGACGCCGTGGTGGCGTCGGAGCGCAGAGAGCGCGGCGAAGTAGCCGCACATGCCATGGACGGACGGGCCTGGCGGAGTTGAGGCCGAGCACAAGTACACGCCTGGCAGGGGGGTGGAGTACGGATCCCGGCGCAAGGTCGGGCGCGCCAGGGTCTGGCGCAGGGTCAGAGCGCCGGAGGCGATGTCCCCACCGACGTAATTCGGGTTGTACGTCTCGTACTGGGCTGCCGACAGGCCGCGAGAGGCGATGATCGTGTCCGTGAACCCGGGGGCGTACTCCTCGATGCGTGCACGGATCATCTCGACCGGATCGCGGGTGTCTTTGTTGGGCACGTGGGCGTATGCCCACACCGGGCGTTTGCGGCCGGAGGCTCGTGTCGGGTCGGTGACGGCCGGGTCGACGACCAGCATGAATGGGTCGGGTATCTGCTGACCTGCGGCGGTGGCGTTCTCCTGTCTGACGATGTCGGCGTGTGTGCCGCCGAGGTGCACTGTGCCGGCCTGCCGCAAGAGGGGGTTGGTCCACGGGATGGGCTCGCTGACAAGGAAGTCGGCCTTGGCCGCACCCGGGCCATAGCGGTAGCGGCGCAGAGCTCGGCGATACGCCGTGGGGAGCTGGTCGCCGGCGATGGCGAGGAACTCATTGGGGCTCACATCCAAGAGGACGAGGGGTACATTGCCCAGCTCCGCCAAGTCCTTGACGTGGTGGCCGGTGTGAATGGCGCCGCCGTGGGCGGTGATGTCGTCGACGAGTGCGTCGGCGATACGAATGCTTCCGCCTTCCGGAAGTGGCCAGCCACTGGCATGGGCGGTGTGCGCCAGTAGCAGGGCTACCGCTGCCGACGCCAGCGAAGGCAGTCTTCCGACGGCATGGGCGGCCACACCTGTCAGCAGGGCTTTGGCCTCCGGGGTCGTGAACGGTGTGCGGTTCGTGGCGTGCGCCAGAACCCGGGGCATCAGGAACGCGGGCGTGAGGAGGTCACGGGGCAAGGAGCGCTGGTCGGAGAGGAACAGGTCAACTACGGCGGTGGACCGTTCCGCAAGCGGGCCCAGTAATCGTGTCCAGCGTCGCCCATCAGCACCGAGGTGCTCGGCGGTGCGGGCGATGCTGCGCCAGGCTGCCGCCACGTGGCCGCCAGGCAGGGGGTGTGCGTAGGGGATGTCGGGCTGGAGCAGGCGGACTCCGCGAGAAGGCAGGTCAAATGCCCGGAAGAACGCGGAGGCGGCGGCCATCGGGTGGACTGCCGAGCAGATGTCGTGGACGACTGCGCTATCGAACAGCGACATCGAGCGCAGACCACCACCAGGCGTGTCGGCCTTTTCGTACAGCACGACTTTGAGGCCGGCTCTGGCGAGGGTCACAGCGGCGGCCAGCCCATTGGGACCTGTGCCCACGATCGCGGCGTCGGTCACCGCACGCCTCCCCCGACGGGTGTCATCTGCCTGCTGGCGAGGCGTTGGTACGTCGTGTCGCCCTCCATCAACTCGGTGTGGGTGCCGGTGGCACGCAGCTTTCCGTCCTCGATCACGAGGATGCGGTCCGCGCCGATGGTGGTGGAGAGACGGTGGGCGATAGTGAGGACGAGGCACCGCGTACCGATGGCGGAGATGGCCTCGCGCAGCGCTGTCTCGGAATCGGAGTCGAGGTGGGAGGTGGCTTCATCCAGGAGCAGTACGTCCGGGCGGGTGAGCAGGGCGCGGGCGATGGCGAGGCGCTGCCGCTGCCCGCCGGACAGACCGATGCCGCCCTCACCCAGGTGGGTGTCCAGGCCGTCCGGCAGAGCACTGACGACGTCAGCGAGGTGAGCCGCGGCGATGACTTCGTCGATGTCCGCGGCAGTGGCATCAGGGCGAGCGTAGGTGAGATTCTCCCCGATGGTCCCGCGCATCAGGGGAGCGTCCTGCTCGACGAGGCCGATTCGGGACCGCAGTTCGTCCAGGCGCATAGCGCCTATGTCTGTGCCGGCCAGACGGACCGTGCCTGCGTCGGGCACCTGGAAGCGCTCGATGAGCTGGAACAGTGTGGTCTTGCCTGCCCCGGACGGACCCACGATGGCGGTTACGCCGGTGCGCGGCAGCGAGAACGACACACCAGTCAGGACGGGCGCGGTGGTGTCGCTGTAGGAGAACGTGACGTCTTCGAATTCGACGGCGGGCGTCTCCGCGACGGGTGTTGAGGCCGGAGCGCCTTCGGTGGACTCGGTCTCGATGCGGGCCAGGTCCTTGACCCGGTCTATGGCCGCCCGGCCCTGTTGGATCTCCCCGAGTGACATGAACAGCATCACCAGTGGGGACACCAGGTAGAAGAGGTACATGATGAACGCGGTGAGGTCCTCGATGGGCAGAGCGCCCGTGGCTGTACGGGACATGCCCCAGGCGATGACCACGGCAAGGGACACCTGAGTGCCAACGTTCATGGCAGGCATCAGCATCGCCGACAGGCGGGTGACGTGGATGCCACTGGCCCGCGCGGCATCAGCCAGTTCTCCGATGCGTTCGGCTTCGCGCTCTTCGGCGCGGGAGGCTTTCACCGTGGTGAGGGCGCCCAGCACCCGTAGGAGCGCCGATCCGTAGTTGCTGGTGTCCTCGCGGTTCGTCACCGCGGCCTTGCGCACAGCTCGCGCCAAACCGAGCCCGATCACCGAGGCCGCTCCGAGGCAGCCGGCGGTGGCCAGCAGCATCCGCCAGTCGAGCCAGGCCATGACGCCGACACAGCCGACGACGGCGAATCCGGAGGTGATCATCTGGGATACGGAAGAGGAGAGCGCGACGCGTGCCAAGGAGGTGTCGGCGACGGTACGGGTGAAGACGTCGCCGTGTTCGAGCCGGTTGAAGGCCCGGATACGGGAGTGCAGGAGACGCCCGGTGAGAGTGCCGCGCATGTCGAAGACGATGTTCTCGCCGGCTCGCCCGATGAGATAGAAGTGGGTGGCGGCAAGCAGCGCGTCTGCGACGAAGAGCCCCGCAAGGAGCAGGATCGGCCTCATGGTTGGCTCATCCACGGCTACCGCTTCGATCAAGTCGCCGATGAGCAATGGCTGTAGAAGCGTTGCAGCCGTTCCCAGCAGGCCCAGCAGGATGCCCGCGCCGAGCAGCAGCCGATGGCGGCGGACGACGGCAGATACATTCACTGCCTGCTCCTGCCCAAGGCGATCGCGGCTATCGCGGCGATGCTGCCGCCGAAGATGAGGCTCTTGGCCCAAGTTTCCCTGGTGATTTCGCCGCTGTCGCGAAAAACGGTCAGCATGACCGGCACGGCGACGATGAAGGCGACGACGAACGACACCACACGATGGGTTGTCACCATGATTCCTTTCTCTGGTCGTGGCGTGGAGACAGGCGTTTCAGCTCCGACTCATACGCCCTTGCGATAAGTGGTGAGAAACATTGGGTACTGGGAGGTGTAGGGAGACAATTGCCAGTCGGCGTATCGGGCTTCGGGAGTGAGCCCGGCCGCGACGGCGTAGGCGTCGACCTCGTCCGGAGTGGTCAGACGGGCGAGTTCACTTCCCACGCGGGTGGTTCCGTCAGCTTCGTACCAGACGTGCGAGCACTGCCAGAGATCAGATCCAGGGGGAAGGGTCGAGTGCGTCTGAAGCCCCGTGCCAGGTTCCGGATACGGGGTGAACAGAGTTGTTCGCGCAAGGCCCTCGTGCATTGCCTCGACGGCCGGCCGGTTGCCGCTCTCGATCACCAGGCGACCCTCCGGCGCCAGGAGCTCGGCCGCCCGCTGTACAGCCTTCTGCTGGTCCTCTGGGGTCAAGAGCATGGACAGGACCCCGCAGACCGCGTACACGAGTGCGTAGGCGCGGTCGTCGCTGTAGGAGCGGATGTCTGCGTGGACGCCTGTGACGTCCACGCTTCCGGGATCGTCGGCCAGCAGCGCCAGCATCTCCGGTGAGGAGTCGATGCCGACGATGCGGCCGACCTTTTGGGAGAGCGGGACGGCGATGCGGCCGGTGCCCACGCCGAACTCCAGAGTGCCCTTCTCAGGGTCGGGATGGAGGTGGGCGAGTGTCTCCGCGGTGGTGACGGCGTTGGCGTCTTTGGGGAAAAGGCGGTCGTACCAGGCGGCGAACTGCTTGCCGTAGCCGATGTCGTCGACGTTGCCGTTCATCTGAGTGTCTGTTCCTTACCGGGCTCCGGGCGGCGGTCACACCGAGTCAGGGTGGCCTTGGGATGCGGCGCCCCGCGCGGTGGCAGGGCGCCGCGTGACGCCGTCGTGGTCGTGCAGACCCTGTCGCCTAGACGGCAGCCAGGTACTGCGGTGTCGGCGTCTTCATCGACGTGTAGGGCGAGACGAAGAGGGTCTCCGGCTGTTCGCTGCGGTCGTGCCCGGCGGCCCGGACGACCGCGAACTGGAATCCCTTCACTGCCTCCTCGTCCTGCTCCTCACTGACGGTGCGGCGCACGAACTCGACCAGCAGCTGGTAGGAGGACAGCGTCTGAGCCTGCCGGACTCCGCCTTTCTGCGCCTCCTGCAGGATGGCGGTGCAGATGTCGAAGACCGCCTTCTCCGGACGGCGGGAGGCGAACCAGAACGCCTGATACAGCCTTCGGGACGCGATCATCTCGATCTCGCGCCACTCGCTGGTCTCACCGTCCAGATCAAGAGTCCGGTAGGTGTAGTGGAAGTCGTGGACCGCCGGGTTCGGGGCGAAGAACTTCCAGTTCGGCACCATGGAAAAGAGATCCTTGGTGCGAGCACGGTCGAACACGAGATGCGGATGCTGCGCGGCGAGTGTCGTCACCAGCATGCCCGCTCCCACCCATCTCGCGAGGGAGCCCGGTCCTGTGAACGCGTCCTTGAAGAGCGCGGCAGGTTTCATCGTTCAGCACCTCCCTCGTGAGCGGTGATCGCATCAGCCCTGTCGCGCTGGCGCTCTGCGGCCAGGAAATCGGCCATGAGCCGGGCAGCCTGGTGGGCGTAGCGCGCCTCGGTGAGCATGGTGTCGTGATCGGCTCCCTCGATGACTTCGACCGCATCCCGCTCGCCATGGCTCTGATGGACCCGAGCCAGCTCGTTGTACAGCAGGAACTGCTCTGGATCCTGGTCCACGGTCTGCTGCGCGGCGATGATCAACGCGGGTGTGGTGACCGGGTCGATAGCCCCCGTGAACTCGGTGAATTCTTTCTCGACCGCCAGCCATTCCCGTTTGCCCGCTGCCCACAGCCGGGCGTCGGTGTACTGCGCGAACACCTTCTCGCGGTAGGCCGGGGGCAGTCTGTCGACCCAGCCGGGCCGACTCATCAGAACCCCCGTGCCCAGCTGGACGTAGCGGGCCACGTGGGTAAGCGTGACTCGAAGGTCCTTCGCCCCGGCACGCTGCCGGTCAGAGCGCTGCAGTTCCGCGGGGTGCGACGGATCGAGATAGACGAGACCGGCCAGCCGCTCCGGCATACGCTCGGCGACTCGCCGGATCAGGTCGCCGCCCAGGGAGTGCCCGACCAGCACCACCTTGCGGTTCTCCGGTACGACCGCGCGTACCAGGTCTTCCAGGTCGTCGACCGACTCCGTCAGCTCGTAGGTTGCCTTGCTGCGGCGGCGGCTCCCCGCGTAGCCCGCCCGTGCGTAAGACACGACGGCGTGATCCGAGCCGTGCGCGAACCATTCGGTGATCCACGCGAAGTGCTCCGACGTGGAGGCCAATCCCGCGCAGAACACCAAGACCGGAGCATCCGACTCCGGACCTCCCGCTTCGTACATCAGCTCATTGCCGTGCCGGGTCACGACCTTCCGGGAGGTCGGCCAGCCTTCGAGAACCACCGCCCGGCGCTGAGCCGCGATCACGACACTGGCAGCGATTCCCCCAGCGAGCAGAAGGGCTGCCGCCTTGGCCGCCCGGTCGTCGCGTCCTGCGACCGCGGGATGGGTCTTGGGCGCCGTGGTGTACGCGACCATCGGGTGCATCGCAGGGAACGCAGTCATGAATCGCCCGAGCCCCATGATGAAGCCGTTGGCTACATGAAAACTGCCGGCAGCAGCCAGGAACGGGCGGGTGAATCGGCCGCTGGCGACATGGACGAGCGGGAAGAGGCACTCCATCGCCAAGGTACTGTGCTGAACGACCTTGAACGTCTTCGGATAACGCAGCGTCAGGCGGTAGAACGGTTCAGAACCGTAGGTCCGCGTCCGCATCACTCCCGGAAGAGCTGTTCCGTCTCGCCATTTGTCACCCACCAGCTTGACCCAGCCGGAGACGGCATAGGACATGCTCGCCTGTATTCCGATGTACCACAGAAGTGCGTCCTGAGTTTCCGACTTCTTTGCCAGCCGAGCCACACCGGTGACGCTCTGCACCAGATTTGCGACCTGGTCCGACCCATCCGTTCCGTAACGGTGGCGAGCTTGCATCAGACAGTTGGTTCCGCTGAGGAAGAGGCTTCCAACGCCGCGCCACCGCGACTTTCCCGGCAATAGCATGCCGATGCTGACAGCCGCCCGAGTTGCATGCAGCGCCAGCGTCACCTTCTTTCCGCTCACCATGTCCGCGGCCTTGCGGAGAGTTACGCTCTTGGCCTCCGGGGTCCTCTTCATAACCTCCCAGTCATTCAGCCCACCGGGGTCCATGTGTCGGTGCTGGTGCAGGTACTCCAGAGCGGAGGACAGCGTTGTGAGTGCCGCCAACCTCTCCGATACCCCTAACGCCCTGCTTCGGGAAATCGGCACGGGGCCGAAAACTGCCGAGCTGATCTTTTTCAGGTACCTCAAAATTCCTCCTGACTCGTCAGCGGGTCGGCTAACATGGGAAAGCTGTCGGGCCGCGATTGGCGCGCGGCCCGACAGCTTCGTGCACCCACGGAATGTCACTCCACAGGTACCGTTACAGGCCCGCGCTCAGAGCGCAGGCAGCGGGTGTGACTCAGCCGGCCGCGCGCCCAGCCTCATAGGCACCGACCACCGCGGCGCCCGCAGCCAGCCCGCCGGCCGCGTAGGGGCACAGTGCTATGACGCTGGGGGTGAAGGCCACCGGCATCATTCGCACGACCTTGTCGCTTTGCACCTCGGACAGGGTCGGCGACGCAGCCTTGCGCGCGCTCTCTGTGATCTGGTTCATCGAGATCTCCCCGCCTCAGCCGAAGATGCGCCCGGTTACGTACGCGCCGACGGGGATGGTGAACGCCACCGCCGCCGCCGCGATCTTGGCGCCGGCCGGAACGGCGACGACCGCGGGGGTGGCCATGATCGGCGATCCGCCGGTCTTGGCCATGCCCTCCTTGAGAGGGGACATCTCCAGTCTGTTCATGAATGCTGCTATCTCAGCCATGACACTCTCCCTTTAGTTCTATCAATGGTCGGATCTTCCGCAACGAAAAACAGATCCCCCGCGATGCGGTTGCCGAAATACTCGGAGGTTAGTGCCACGCAAGTGATTCGGATGATTATTGCGCGCACATCAGCTGAAAATGCAATGCGGACAGCCGGACAGACTCTCGCGGAAATTAGAGAGTTGCTGCACGTAGCCCCCGTGTCATTACGTCACTGCTTCAGCGTGGCGATCATTGGTCGTTCCCCGTCACAGCACTCACTATAGAAAACCTTTACCCACCAGGAGCAAGCAGAACACGAGTGACGCACATCACGCGACCCGTTGATCACCTTGGAGTATTTCATTCCGGTTCAGGCGTGGGAAGTTTTGCGTGGCTGAACTTTTCCCCAGCAGGTCGACTCTCTGCAGCCCACCTGACCAGGGAAGTCAGCCGATAGAGCAAAGAGAACCGCCCGCTTATTACTGGCTGAAAATTGATGTTAGCCCAGGTCGGCCCGGATCTGGCGCCCGAGCGTACCGACTCATGGCCGCGAGCAATATGGCGAGAATGGATCGACCATAAAGAGGGTGGATGGCCGGAATTTTTGGATGATCATCGCTACTCGCGTAGATCACCCAGATTCCATGTCGTATGCCCTGCCATACAATGACATTCACGGTGATCGCGCCCTCCATGCAGCGGGGTGCGGCCAGCTCCACGCATCGCTGCGGATCCCGCCGACTCTCAGTCGCAAAAGCTGTAGGGAGCGGAGCGAAACCGCACAACGCCCTCGCCACCGCTATCCGCGATCGACCAAGGCATCAGTCTCGCTTGGCAATGCCCGTCTGGCACTTGGAGCGCAAGGTGCCTACCGGCGCTGTCGGTGCTGCTGTTCAGCGGGTGTCGCCGCCAATGGTGCGGACTGAGGCGGACGGCTCTGCTGGGCGGTGACTGATGCTGCGATGGCTGAGCGTCGGCGGGCGGCTTCCGCACGGCGGTTGGGGGCGGGGTTTCGGCCGGTGTGCTGGATGCGGGTGATGAGGACGCGTGCGGGTTGGCGGGCGGTGGTCAGCTCGCGCTGGGCAGCGGCTTCCTTGAGGAGTTGGTGGGGTTGGTGGCCGCGGGCTTCGGCGTCGGCGAGGGCGGTGGAGAGCGCGGGCCAGGCCGGGTCGGCGAGGATTCGCTCGGCGTGGTCGGGGACGGCTGCTCGTACGTCGCTGGCCAGAACTCGGCGGGCTTCCTCCCTGGGTGGGCGGGCTGTGAGTTCGGCGAGTGTCGGGGCGAGGGCGTGGTCGGCGGCTGTCTGGAGGTGCTGGACGGCCTGGCGGGCGGCGTCGGTCTGGTGGGCGTGGTTCTTCGCTTCGTGCCAGCGCCCGGCGACGATGGCGGCCCAGACGAGGGCTGCGATCAGGGCTGCGAACACGCTGCCGTCGGGGCCGGTGGCGGTGTGCACGATGTCGCGCGCCGCGCTACGCAGGGCGTGGGCGGCGCGGTCTTCCGCCCGGACCTGGGACCGCTGCGCTCGGCTGAACGTCTTCGAAGCGGCCTGGAGTTCGGCGCGCAGATTGGCGGGTGCCTTCTGGGCGGTGGCTTCCAGCAGTTCACCGAGGGCGGTGACGTGGGCCTGGGCATGTGTGTCGTCGGCGAGGTCGGTGTGGAGGACGTCGAGCGCGTCGGTGGCTTGGTGCCAGGGGGTGTTGGGGTGGCTACGGCTCGCGGTGGGGCGTTCTTCGGGCCGGCTGGATTCGAGGCGGGCCTTGATTTTGGGCAGGGAGAGGTCGGGGGAGATCTTGCTTCCGGGGTGGTAGATCTGCTCGCCGGCCTCGTTGACGTCGCCGGGGCGGCCGACGGCATACCCGAGGAGGTCCCCTGACGGGCCGCGCCGGACCTGGACCCCGATGCCGCCGGCTTCGAGGTAGGCGATGAATTCCTCGGCGTTGGTCACGTGGGGGATGGCCGCGCGGATGCGGTCCTGGAGCCACTCGGGGCTGGGCTGTTCCCAGCCAAGGCGTTCGGCTTTGTGCATCTCGGCCTGGGTGGGGCGGCGGGCGGCGGTGCGGTTGCCCTTCTTCAAGCGGCGCAGCCCGTAGTCATTCTCGATCTCGCGGCAGGCGTCGCCGACGCGGAGGCCGCTGTCGTGGAGCTTGGGACGCCGTCCGTCTTCGCGGACGGTGGTGGCGAGGATGTGGATGTGGTCGTCGGCGTGGCGTACGGCGATCCAGCGGCAGCCCAGGTCGTCACCGGCGGGGGCGATGCCGGCCGCTTGGACGATGCGCTGGGCGATCTCGCCCCACTCGGCGTCGGAGAGGTGGCGGTCCTCGGGGGCGGCTCGGACCGGGCAGTGCCAGACGTGGTCGGTGACCGGCTTGCCGAACTCGCTGTTGCGCAGGGAGACCGGCTCGTCGAGGTAGTGGCCGAGTTCGGTGAGGGTGGCGTTCTCGTCGCGGCCGGGGTCGGGCATGCCGAGCATCGCGAAGCCCGCCACGATGTGCGGGTCGAAGTGCTCGTCGTGGGTTCCGCGGCCGTAGAGGTACGCGAGCAGGCCCCGGGTGTTGGCCCCGGCGGGCTTGATGGCGGCGATCACGCTGGTCAGACCTCCCGCGGGTCGGCAGGCTCGCGCAGGGCCTCGGCGATCAGCTCCAGCAGGTCGTGGAGTTCGTCCAGGCGCTGACGTATGTCGGGTGGGGTGTGGTCGCTGTTGAGGGCGCGGGCGATCTGGTTGACGTTGACGCCGATCCGGTTGAGCTGGCGCAGTACTTGGGCGCGGAAAATGTGGGTGCGGCGGCGGTCCTCGGACAGGGGCAGGTTGGCGGTGAACCGGCCGGTGACGAAGGCGAGGACGATGTCGGCGGCGAAGCCGGAGTCGCCCTTGTACCCGTGCTCGGCAGATGCCTCCTGAAGCTGGGTGTGCTCGTCGCCGGTGAAGCGCAGCGGGCCGACGCGCACGACCCGCTTGGTGCCTGTGAAGCGGCGGATCGTGGGCTGCACGCTCTGCACGGCAGGCTCGCCGGCGGCGACGGCTGGGCTGTCTGCGGGGCGCAGGACGGCTTGCTGGACGGAGTGAAGCGTGTCCAGGTCGGAGCCGCCCTCGGCCCCGACCCCCTGGTCCGGCGCCCCCTGGCGCCGGGCCGTCTCCGCCACCCCCGGGGCGGAGACCCCCGAAGACTGGCCATGAGTCGGACTCGGGGTACTACTGGCTCCGCCAGGAGCCCCTTTACCAAAGGCTCGGCGCCAAAGGGCCTTCAGGTCAACGGACTTCGATGGCTGATCCGGACCTTCGGTCTTGTTGTCGTCGAGGTGCGACCTCTTCCTCACTGCATTGTCTCCTGTCGGGGCGCGCGGGGGCTGTGGGCACCCCTGCGCTGTCCGGGGCGTACGGGTGGGATGGTCCGGGCGGCCAGCGGTTTTGCGGTGCTGCGGTTCTGGGATAGGGGGCTGCTGGTGGCGCGGCTGCCGGGGTGTCGGCAGCCGCGCCGGCCTACCGGATCGGGTGGGCTATGGGTGTCCGGATGGGTTCAGGTCCGGTCGGCGAGGGGTCGCTGGTCCGGGTGCTCGCGGGCCTGGGCGGCGCGGCGGACCAGGGTGATGGCCTCGGTCAGGCGGACGGTTCCGGCGCCGAGCCCGGATTCGGACAGGGCCTTGCGGGCGCTGTCGCGAGTGATTGCATCCGGGTCCGGGTGGGCTGCGGTGATCACCTCGGCCAGCCGCTCCAGGGACGCCATAGGTGGGCGTCCGCCCTGGCTCTGAGCGCGCGGTACGGAACCCTCGTCCTGCCCCTGGTCTGCACCGTCGGGCTCGTCCTCGGACTCGCTGTGCGGGGAGCCGGCCGGCGGCACGGTTCCCGTGCCGCTGTCCAGATCGACGCTTCCGGACCCCAGGGCGCCCGGAACCGTTGCTTCGCCGGGCTGCGCGATCCCGGCCTGCTGGGGCTGAGGCAGGTCGTGCCGCTCAAGCCGCTTCCGCTGCTGGGACGGATCCGCCGACAGGGTTCCGTCGGCCTGCTGGTGCCGGTACGGAACCCGTGCGGTGGTGGGGTGAACCGACGTTCCTGCCGGGTCGGTGCCGCCGTAGCGGGTGATCAGGATGTGTAGGTGGGTGGCTCCGGCCAATGCAAGCGGAGCGATCGCGGACAGGACGGTGACGGTGATGTCGTCGAGATGGAGGTCCACGGTGCCGGGCTGGTTGAGGTCGAGGGCGTGCAGACCGTTGGCCCAGATACTGGCGGCGGTGGCGGCGATGAACAGGGTCCACGCGTACAGGCGCGCCGGCAGCGGGGCCTCGCGCAGAACCAGCAGGGCGCGGACGCCGTAGGCGATGAAGCCGTCGATCACGACGGGGAAGAGGTAGGTCAGGTGGGGGCGGACGTGGACGGCGGTGGCCATCTGCCGCAGCGCATCGTAGGAAAGCGCGCATCCGGCGATGCCGAGCAGGACGATGGCGAACCGGTCCCACGATGTGGCGCGGTGGCGGCTGGTGGGCGTGGCGGGCGTGGTGGGTATGGCGGTGTCGGGCATGGGTGTGGTCCCCCTCGGGGTGCGGTCTTGGGTGGGGGTGAGTGGTGATCCGTCTTGGCCGTCTTGCCGTTGACGGTGCAGGTCAGGGGCGGGACGGCAGGTGTTCTGTACGGTGTCTCAGCGCCGTCCGGACGCGTCCTGCCGTACGGCGTCGGCTCGGCGGCCGTGGTCGCACCCGTTGGCTCGACAGGAGTGCTGGTGCCGTCGGCTCGGAGCCCGGGACGGATGCCTATCCGTCTTGGGAAGCTGTGCCGTCTTGGCCGGAGCTGCTTTGACCTGCGCTTATACGGCAGGGACGGCACGAGACGGATATGGACCGGGATTGTCCTTCGGCGGCGTCCGCGCCCGTAGCGGGGTGCCCGTCGTGGGTGCCGCCGTCGAACGGTCGGCGGCGGCACCCACGCGGGGGTCAGTCGGTCCGTACGTCTCTGGCGTCGTCCGGGCCGGTCTCGGGGTGGACGGTGGGGCAGTAGCGCTTCCAGGCGTCGGTGAACTTCGCCCGGGTGTAGCCCTTGAGCTGGGTGCCGTCGGGCATGCGGACGTTGCCGGAGCGGATGCCGTACTCGCGCAGCAGCCCGGACAGGGCGCGCGGGTTGAGCCCGCCCCGCCCGGCCTCAGCCCAGGGGGCTTCGGGGTCGGAGTTGAGGCGGTAGAGCAGGGCGTCGGTGGAGACGCTCTCGGGGTCACCGACGGCGGCGAAGGCGCGGCGGATGTCGGCGAGGATGCGGGCGTTGGAGGGGTTGTCCTCCTCGGCCTGGGCCTCGGCGGTGACCATCTGCGCGCACGCGGTGCGGGCGCGCTCGGGCCAGGTGCCGCCTGCGAGGTCGGCGACGATCACCAGAGGCTCCCAGGTGTCGGCTGCCCGGTCCTCGACGGGCATCCCTGGCTCCAGGTGCAGGGCCTGCTCGCTCACCGAGGCGGCCCAGCGCGCGAGACGGGCCCGCAGGTCGTGCAGGCTGGGGCTGTCGCGGCGGGTCCGGTACGGGCTCACCTGCTCGCCTTCCGCCCGGCGGCGCATCCGGATCACGACGGACCGGTCCATGATCGTGTCGGGCAGGTCGCCGATGCCGGCGAGCGCCGCCATGGCGAAGGTCGCGAAGGAGTGGGGTGTGTGCTCCTTGCCGACCACTCGTAGTACCGGTCGGCCGCGCTGGTGCCCGGCGTTGAGCAGACCGCGCATCTCCTCGTTCTTCTCGGCGACCTTGGGGCTGCCGAAGATGGTGTCGGCTTCGTCCACGAGGAGGGTCGGCGGCTCGTCCGAGATCGAGCGGAAGATGGCCGCTGCCGTGAAGTTCATGGTGATGACGGGCCTGTGGACCGTCTCGGTGAGCAGGTCGAGCAGGCGGGACTTCCCACACCGCTTCGCCGGGCCGACCACAGCCAGACGTGGGGCGTGCTGCCACACCTGCTGGAGGTGGGTGGCCGCGATCCACAGCACGGTCGCGTCCAGTGCCTGCTCGCTCGGGAGGACCACGAAGCGGGCCAGTGCGGTGCGCAACTCATCCAGCAGCGCGGCGGCGTCCGGCTGCCCACGGTCCGGTGTCGGGGTGCCGGTCGGAAGGGATGCCGCAGGGGCGGCGGGGGCGGTACTCTCGTTCACGGAGATCCTCACTCGGCGGCTCCGGGGGGCAACCCGGTCCGCCGTGGTCGACTGTCCTGGGATGGGCGGTGGCGAGGTTCCTGCAGCCCCCGGTGTTCGTAGCGCCGGGGGTTTTCGCGTTCCTCGGGGCACCTAGGCGATTCAACCTCCTGGCGGTTCGGCAGTAGATGCCCTTATGGCATAAGTGTGCACGAGCGTCCGCCCGTAGTCAACCTTTCAGTGCATCGGAAAACTAATCCCCTCAGGTATATTCGCTGCTCAAGTCCATAGTGACGCGTGCCACATGTGGGGCTATTCTCTTGCGGGTTGGGGTATCCATGCTGGTATGGTTTAAGGGTGGAGGCATGGCTACCTTCGCCGGCCGAGAAAGAGGAGGGAGGTCAAAGAAGTGGACGATGCCAAGCCGCAGCGTTGGGCTCCGCCGGAGGGCGAAGCTCTGGTGGCGCATAACCTGAAGGTCCTACGCATGACGGCCCGCCTGTCCCAGGAGGACATGGCGGAGCGCATGCGCCGCCTGGGCTTCAAGATGCACCAGACCCAGATCGCCAAGATCGAGAACGGTGCCCGGAGCATCAGCCTTAACGAGGCCCTCGGCTTCGCCAAGGCTCTCGGCGTCCCTGCTGGTCACTTCCTGCTCGAAGCTGTCGCCAGCCGCGACGATCCTCACTGGGAGTTGCAGGAAGCGGCCTTCGACATTCAGAAGGCCGAACAGGAGCACCAAGTCGCCCAAGATCTCGCCGACGCCGCGAAGACCAGACTTGAGGCGGCCGAGGCCCGATACGACGAGATCGCCGAGCGTCTCGGCGTCGAGCCCGACCCGGGGAGCCTCTCGTTCTACCCGGCTCCGAACTCGCCCGGGGATCCGCTCCGCAGCGGTTCTGCCGACGACGAGTAACCGCTCGGCGGAGATCTCCTCTGGCGCCTGAACGGGGTCTTCGAAGCCCATCCACCGCCGTCCCTCGGTGCTACGAACACCGAGGGCCACCAGCGCGGACACCGATCCAAGCCCACCGCCCATCCCGGACAGTCCAGCGGTCACGTTGCCCCGTGACCGCCGAAAGGCGATCCTGCATGCCCACCACCCTGCCCCCGCTCACCCGTATCGCCGACGCGCTCGGCGTCCCCGAGCAGCGGCTCCGCACTCTCGTGCTGGAACACACGGCACCCACCCCTGACGCGACTCTCGCCGCGCTCACCGTCGAGGAGGCCGCCCGTCGCCTCGGTGTCGGACGCACCACCATGTACGCGCTCATCGCCTCCGGCGAGGTCCAGTCCGTCCGCATAGGCCGCCTGCGCCGAGTGCCTGCCGATGCCCTGGCCGCCTACCTCGCCAGCCGCTCCCAGGCTCCCGCCCCGACCGTCGCCCTCGCGGCCTGAAGGGGGCGGACATGGCCAACTCCCGCCAGCCCAACGGCGCCTCCTCGATCTTTCTCGGCAAGGACGGCAAGTGGCACGGCTACGTGACCGTCGGCGTCAAGGATGACGGCAAGCCCGACCGGCGCCACGTCAAGCGCAAGACCCGCGCCGACGCCACCAAGGCGGTCCGCGAACTGGAACGCAAGCGCGACTCCGGCACCGTCGGCAAGGCCGGGCAGACCTGGACCGTCACGACCTGGCTGACCCACTGGGTCGAGAACATCGCTGCACCACACGTGGGCGAGAACACCATCGACGGCTACCGCGTCGCCGTCTACCACCACCTCATCCCCGGCCTCGGCGCGCACCGCCTCCCCAAGCTGGAGCCCGAGCACCTGGAGCGCTTCTACGCCAAGATGCGGAAGGCCGGCAGCGCCGCCGGTACCGCGCACCAGGTCCACCGCACCGTGCGCACGGCCCTCAACGAGGCGGTGCGCCGAGGTCACCTCACCGTCAACCCCGCCTCCGTCGCCAAGGCGCCACGCCTGGAGGAGGAAGAGGTCGAGCCCTACACGGTCGAGGAGGTGCAGAAGCTCCTCGACCTGGCCAACAAGAGCCGACACCCGGCGCGTTGGGTCATATCCCTGGCACTCGGACTGCGTCAGGGCGAGGTCCTCGGGCTCAAGTGGACGGACGTCGACTTCGAGCTGCGGGTCATGACGGTCCACCGCAACCGCCTACGGCCCCGGTACGAGCACGGCTGCGGCAACCGCTGCGGGCGCAAGCCCGGCTACTGCCCCCAGAAGGTCAACATCCGACGTGAGACCAAGGACACCAAGTCCCGCGCCGGACGTCGGCCCATCGGCATCCCCGAACCACTGGTGCGGCTCCTGCTCCAGCACCGGCGAGAGCAGGAGCGGGACCGCCGACTGGCCGGCGACCTCTGGACGGAGAAGGGGTACGTCTTCGCCTCCCCGATCGGCGAGCCCCTCAACCCGAACACCGACCACCACGAGTGGAAGGAACTCCTGAAGGCGGCGGGCCTGCGCACAGGCCGTCTCCACGACGCCCGTCACACGGCGGCGACCGTGCTGCTGATCCTCGGTGTCCCGGACACGGTCGTCGACGCGATCATGGGCTGGGAACCGGGCAAGTCCGCCCGGATGCGCCGCCGCTACCAGCACCTCACCAACAGGGTGCTCACGGACACCGCGGACAAGATCGGTGGGCTGCTCTGGCCGCTGCCCGAGGTGCCGCCCGTCGTCTGAGCGCCGCGCACTACAACAGCGTGGCCGTCGGCCCGAATGCGTTTGCATTCGGGCCGACTTGGGCTGGGGCCCCTACGGGTCCCGCCCCCCCGGAGGGGGCGAGGAGGCTATTCGGGGCTGCCTTCGTCTGTAGTGGTCTCGTCGTCGATCAGCCCGTAGGGGGGGCGGTCCTCGTTGCGGCTGTACCGGACGACGACGTGCTCTTCCACGAGCACGGGCGGACTGTTGTCGACGATGATCACTTGGGCACCGGCCCCCTGTTCAGCCAGCCAATTGCTTAGATGGCGGTAGAAGTCGTCAATGGCGATCGCGTCTGCGATTACCGCATCCCGGGTGGCGCCGTGGCCCAGGTTCTTCTGTGGGCTGTCGATCATGAGGAAGCCGGGGTGGGCTGCCGATGTTTCGACGGCGACCTCGAAGACGGCCAGCTGCCAGGCCAGGGTCAGGAGTGTTCGGGCGCCGGATGATGCCTCGCGGTAGGAGTCGCCGCGTACGTGAGGAACCAGGTTCGTGTCGATCATCGGCTGGCTGAGTTTCGGGTAGCGCCACTGCCGCAGGAGGTCGCTGTACCGGCCGCTGATTCGGCCGACCACCAGGTCCCGGTCCTGTGCGGCATCTCCCAGCCGGTCGCGTTCCTCCCGCAGACGTTCGATCTGTGCCTCCTGCCGCTCCACGAGCGCGGCGCGCTTCTCCAGGCCAGCCTGAAGCTTCGTCGCGTTCTCGGCGTGCTGGAGATGACGGAGGACTTCCTCGCGCCGGCGCTGGAGGTCGTCGCGAGCGGCGAGGAACGGGGTGACGGTGGGCGAAGTGGCTTCGTCGACCGCGGCCGCGGCACGTTCTTCGTCGATGGAGGCGTCTTCTGCCTGGAGCTTCAACGTGGCGAGCGAGCTGTCCAGGCCCTCGATGTAGGCAGTGATCTCCTTCAAACGGGCCTTGGTGGCCCTGACCTCGGCCGCGACGTCCAGAAGCCCTTCATCCGACGAGTGCTCAGCTGTGGCGGTGCCGAGCGTCAGGTGACCGTCGCCATGGGGCAGCTCGTGGCTGCAAAGACTGCACGAGCCGTTTTCCACCGACGGGGGAGCGGGCAGTCGATTCAGGCACGCCGGGCAGTTAGTGACGCTGAGGGGGTCGAACAGGCGCTGCGCTTCGGCCAGCATGTTGAGCTTGACGAGGTCGTCCGCGTACTGCGCCCGCAGCGGCATCATCCGAGTGAGTTGCGTCTCGCAGTCACGTACCACGCCGGCGGTTTGCCGGGCGCGCTGGGCAGCTTGCTGGTGCTCGCGGCGCAGACGCCCGGCGAAGGCGGTGCCGGCTTGCGCTGCCTCGTCGAGGACCCGTAGTTGCTCGGTCAGCTCCCGCAGCTCGCCTTCGTATTGCTCAGCGATCAGCGCGCCGACCGTGGGAACGTCCTGCTCGTCGACGAACGCCCGTGCTACGGCGAGTTCGGAGCGTGCCTGGGTGAGTCGGGCACCCAGTTCCTTGATGCGTTGCCCAAGCTCGACGGCGCGGTCGTCGTGAACGCCGAAGACGACGTCGACCACCTGCTTCAGCTTGTGCTTCTTCATGTACTCGTTCTCGAACAGGAAGTTCTTGGAGGCGACGCGCTCGTTGGGCAGAAACGCGAGGTTCATGAGGTCGCGGATACTCAGGGGGTCGGTCCGGGACTCACGGCTGGAGGGGGCCTCCCGCAGCTGGACGCCTTCGAGCTTGCAGTGCCCCAGCAGCAGAGCGGAGAGGCTCTCGGGTGCTCCCGCCGGCTCGATGGTCTTGCTCTCAGGCTTGGAGAGCGGCGGGCTGTCCAGCGTCCCCCGGCGTACGTAGGCAACCTTCGACGGTTCCCCGACGGGCCGCTCGATGACGTGCGGTTCGCCGGACAGCTCGACTTCCAGAAGGCAGGAACGGACCTTCCGCAACACCTCAGGATGCCGTGGATGGCGCTTCCCGCCGAGGCCGTAGGCGATGAACTCCAACACCGCGGTCTTGCCCGAGCTGAATGCCCCAGCCACCACGGACAGGTCCCGCACCCGCTGGTCCTGCGTGAAATCGACGTCATAGTTCCGGCTGACGCCAGCAAGGCGCAGGCGCCGGATCCGGATGCCAGGCAGAGGCTGCATGGTGGTCATCCCTCCCAGGGCATGTCAGGTGCCTGCGGTCCCGGACCCAGCACGCTGAGGAGCGCGGCACCGGGACCGCCCTCGCCATCCGGCCGCAGCCACCGTGCGGTCTGTTCCCGCAGCGCCTTGTCGCTGAGCTTGCGGAGGCTACGCACGACGATGGATGCCGCAGTGGTGAACGACGCGGCGTAGGTGGCGGTGAAGCGAGCCCCGAGTTCCCGACCACGGTTGCTGATCGAATAGGCGAAGGCGCCGTTGCGGTTGTGGACGTCGCAACACCCGTATGCCACGAGCAGTCCGAGATCATGCTGGATGCGCTCGCGTCGACTGGTGAAGCGCTGCGAGGAGGACGCATACGAGAGCACCTGCGGATCAAACCCGGCCAGCCTGAGCATATTGCCCTCTCGGCCCTCGGAATCGACGACGAGGAAGGGATTCGCAGACAGGAAGTCGTAGTAGCCGATGCGCTCCAGGCTCACCCCCTTCGCGTCCTGTCCGGCGACAGCGTCGAGAAGAAGCAGCAGCTGCGCCAGCCGGAAGGTCACCTCGTCCTCCGGCATCATCACCGGCCGGTGTGCTTCCACAGCGAACTCCTCGTAGGTCTGACAGGACAGGCGACGGCGGTCAGCCGTCGGAGTGCTCGGCGGCGATCTGCCGCCAGTGTTTGACCCAGCCCGCCTTGCGGTTGTCCACGAGCCGGTGGACCAGCCCCCAGCTGTGTACCAGCTCCAGGCGGAGCGACTTCGGCAATTTGTCGTGCTCGTTACGGACGTCCCGCCAGACACGGGTGTGGAGAACCCGAAGCGCGTCCTCGGCCGCGCATTCGTTGAACTGCATCTCCCATAGCCCGTGGAGCGTCGCATCGGCAGAACTGAGCGCCGCCACCTCAGCCGGAACATCCTTGTGCGCGATCTCGCGAGCCACCAGATCGGCATTGAAGAACTGCTTCTTGGCTGAGTCCAGCTCCACGTGGCCGGCCTCGGCCATCTGCCGAACGAACAAGGCGGAGCCAAGGGCGGCTGCCTTGTCGTCCTCGACGTCGAGGACCAGCCGAAGCTGCTCCACGGGGGCCTGAGCGAGGGCGGCCTGAGCGTACGTCTCGTAGAAGCCGCGACGGACGTCGTCGCCCTCGGGGCTAAGCAGCTTCTTCCGGAGGGCGGTCTCGTCCCAGAGCTGGATGACGAGGCTGTGTTCCTTTTCCCTCGCCTTCGACCACGTGTCCCACCATGCCGTCATGGGGCCGTCCATGCTGGAGGGGATGCACAGAATCCAGCTGGCGATGGTGTGGCCGTTATCGACGGCTGCCTTCAGCACGTTGTCGAGCGACTCTTTGACCTGCTGTACGTGCTTCTTGGTGGTGACCGGCATGAAGTACTTGGACTGCCACACCGTGATCGCTCCGCCGAGGTTCCCGGCGAAGGCGTCGATACCCCAGTCGCCCGGGTTCGCAGCGATGGACCGTACGTTCGGGGTCGTCGCGGCGGCAAGCTGAATGATCATCTTTTCGAAGTCTTCGCGGGCTCCGCCGGCGCTTGCCCCGCGGAGTGCGTGCACGTCAAAGCTGATTGGCTGGACACCCGTCGGCACGGCTATCGAGTCAGGCACAGCCCACCCCCCTGCGCCGGTAGTTGCACACAAGACGTTCCCTGTGGTCACACAGCGTATTGGTGGAGCGTAACCAACTCCCACTCATCTGATCAACAAGTGGAACGCGCTGGCATCTCAAACATGGACCACCGCGCAGGACCTGCGGGCCACGGTTCAGGCATGCAGTTCGTCTTGGCGAGAGGGCTGCAGCCCTCTCCCGCAGGGAGCCGTCGCCGCCTGATCGCGGCAACTGCAACCCAAACTGCAAACCCTCGACGAAGAAGGGCCCCACCGCGAACGGTGGGGCCCTTCGACATCGTGCCCGGTGAGGCACTGGCGGAGGATACGAGATTCGAACTCGTGAGGGGTTGCCCCCAACACGCTTTCCAAGCGTGCGCCCTAGGCCACTAGGCGAATCCTCCGCCGGGAACATTACATGAAGTCGGGGGGTGCTTGCGAACTCGTTCGGGCCCTCGGGGATCAGGTAGGCTGGGCGTCAGCCCCTCACGCGGCGCTATCTGACTGAACTCCCCCAGGGCCGGAAGGCAGCAAGGGTAGGTCGGCTCTGGCGGGTGCGTGGGGGGTCTTTTGTGTTCCCGGGACGGTGAGGCCTCCCGGGGGGACGGTGAGGGCTCCAGGGACGGTGAGGGCCGTGCGGGCCGCAAGGGCTGTGCGGGGTGTGAGAGTCGTCGCAGGGGCTCCCGGTGCGGTGTCGAGGGAACCCTCGGGGGGCAGGGCGCGGCGGTGTCGGTGGAGGAACACCCGCTCGTCGATGTAGACCGAGACGAAGAAGACCAGCGCCACGCCCAGGCCGATCACCGACGGGTGGTGGCCGGTGGTGGGGGCCAGGACGGCGGTCATGGCCAGCCAGAGGAAGACGTTGGGCGTGTTCTGGGTGATGAACATGTCCTTGCCCAGGGCGTTGCCGTGCGGGCGCAGGCGCAGGAACAACGATGTCAGAAGGCGCAGGGCGGCCAGAGCCGCGCCGGTGATCGTCATCGTGAGGACCAGGGGAGTCAGCAGGCCCAGGGTGAGGCCCGTCGACGGCGTGAGCGCGAAGGTGGCCAGGGCCGCCAGGGGGACCAGGGCCAGGCCGCCGAGCCAGTTCCAGTTGGTGCTGAGCGCGCCCGCGCGGATGGGGTCGCGGTGGCGCAGGGCCTGGGCCGCGGTGCCGGGCAGGCCGAGGGCCGTGACCAGCACCACCACGTACGTGATGAGCGCCGGGCCGAGCGCCGTCAGGGTGTCCGCGTGGGCGCCGGGCAGGATCAGCGGGGCGGCCAGGCCCGCCAGCAGCAGCGCGGGCAGCGCCAGAGAGGCAGCCACTGTGTGCCGTATCGCGAAGAAGTAGTCGCCGCCCCAGTGCAGGGAGAGGGTGGGCGCGATCAGCGCGGGCGGCAGGAGGAGGAACAGGCCCGCCAGTTCCAGGGGGACCGAGCGGCCCGCCCAGAGGAGGGTGAGGCCGAGGGCCAGGCGGGGCAGCAGCAGGGGCCAGGCCGTACGCAGACTGCCCAGCGGGCCGCGCAGCGCGGGCGGGTTCACGCGCAGCATCGCGAAGAAGGTGCCTACGGCGAGAAGGGCCGTCAGGGCGCCGGTGAACGCCCACGCGGGCACGTGCACGCCCAGGAGCAACTGGGCCACCACTCCGGCTCCCGCCGCCCCGGCTATCAGCAGCGGGAGGCGGATCTCGACGATCTCGCCGAGGTCGTTGAGGAGTCCTGCCGCGGCCGGTGCGGCGACCGCGCGGCGCAGGTCCTGCTCGGTGAGCGGGCGGGCGTTGGGGATCTTGAAGTCGCGGTACGAGTCGGGGTGCACGTCCGCGACGACCAGCGCGAACATCTCCACGATGTACTTGTGGGCCACCACGAGGACGGTCCGGCCCGCGCGGGAGGCGGGGAGCAGTACGTCGCGGTAGTAGGCGGCGATCCGGTCGTACATCGCCTGCCAGCTCTCGCCCTCGGGCGGCCGGCCGGTGGGCGAGTGGAACGCCTCGGTGTACTCGGCGAAGCCGATGCTCTTCTTCACCAGGCTCTTGTTGCGGCCGCTGAAGCTGCCGAAGTCGCGCTCCACCAGGGCCTCGTCGACCGTGATCCGGTCCGGCGGTTCGGGGAGGCGGTCGATGATCGTCCAGGCGGTCCGGCGGGCGCGCTGGAGGGTGGACATGTGCACTTCGTCGATGCGTACGCCACCTGCGACCAGCGCGGCGACCCGTTCTGCCGCCTGCTCGGCCTGGCTTACGCCGAGGTCGGTGAGGGGGGTGTCCAGTCGTCCGGCGAACCGGTTCTGCTCGTTGGCCTGGGACTCGCCGTGTCGGATGAAGTAGAGGGGCATGAGCGTCCTTGTGTGGGGGTCGGGGGGCGCCATGTATTTGATGTCTCAAGTTTATGGTGAGGGTTCTGGGCCTCCTGTGAAATACCTTCCGGTGAACGTTTAGGGACTCTTTGCTGTAAATTGTCCGCCTGATGGGGGTGGAGGAAGCGGAGGAAGAGGACTCGGGGAGGGGTCCGAGGGAGAGGGGGCAGGGGCGATCGGGGCTCGCTGTCAGTGGAGCCCGATATCGTCGTATGCGTGTCGTCCCTTGCGCTGTACCGCCGCTATCGCCCGGAGTCGTTCGCCGAGGTCATCGGGCAGGAGCATGTCACCGACCCGCTGCAGCAGGCGCTGCGGAACAACCGGGTCAATCACGCGTACCTGTTCAGCGGGCCGCGTGGGTGCGGGAAGACCACCAGCGCGCGGATCCTGGCCAGGTGCCTGAACTGCGAGCAGGGGCCCACGCCGACCCCGTGCGGGGCGTGCCAGTCCTGCCAGGACCTCGCGCGCAACGGGCCCGGTTCCATCGACGTCATCGAGATCGACGCCGCCTCCCACGGTGGTGTGGACGACGCCCGTGACCTGCGGGAAAAGGCCTTCTTCGGGCCCGCCGGAAGCCGCTACAAGATCTACATCATCGACGAGGCCCACATGGTCACGTCGGCCGGTTTCAACGCGCTCCTCAAGGTCGTCGAGGAGCCGCCGGAGCATCTGAAGTTCATCTTCGCGACCACGGAGCCCGAGAAGGTCATCGGGACCATCCGGTCGCGGACCCACCACTATCCGTTCCGGCTCGTCCCGCCGGGGACACTGCGGGACTACCTCGGTGAGGTGTGCGGGCAGGAGGGCATTCCCGTCGAGGAAGGCGTGCTGCCGCTCGTCGTGCGGTCCGGCGCGGGGTCCGTGCGCGACTCCATGTCCGTCATGGACCAGCTCCTCGCCGGCGCCCGCGAGGACGGTGTGACGTACGCCATGGCCACCTCCCTGCTCGGCTACACCGAGGCCTCGCTGCTCGACTCCGTCGTCGAGGCCTTCGCCACCGGTGACGGCGCCGCCGCCTTCGAGGTCGTCGACCGGATCATCGAGGGGGGCAACGACCCGCGCCGCTTCGTCGCCGACCTGCTGGAGCGGCTGCGTGACCTCGTCATCCTCGCCGCCGTTCCCGACGCGGCCGAGAAGGGGCTCATCGACGCCCCGTCCGACGTCATCGAGCGCATGCAGGCCCAGGCCGGCGTCTTCGGCGCCGCCGAGCTGAGCCGTGCCGCCGACCTCGTCAACGAGGGCCTCACCGAGATGCGCGGCGCCACCTCGCCCCGTCTCCAGCTCGAGCTGATCTGCGCGCGCGTGATGCTGCCCGCCGCCTATGGCGACGAGCGGTCCGTCATGGCCCGCCTCGACCGCATCGAGCGCGGCGTCAACTTCTCGCCGGGCGGCGCTGTGCAAGGGCAAGGGCAAGGGCAAGGGCAAGGGCAGGGGCAGGGGCAGGGGGCTGTGCAGGGCGCACCCGCGATGCCTGCGGTGCCTGCCATGCCGACGGTGCCTGCCATGCCCGCCGTGCCTGCCATGGGGTACGTGCCCGGGCCGGACGTGCACGGCGGCTCCGCCATGGCCGGGGGCGCGCCCGTTCCGCCCGGCGGCGGGGCTGCGGCGGCCCGCGCGGCGGTACGGGGCCAGGGGCCGGGGCAAGCGCCGGGACAGGCCGGTCCTGCCGCGTCGGCACCTGCCCAGGCTCCGGCCCCTCCGCCCGCAGTCCCCCCGACGCACACTCCCGCTCCCGCTCCCACTCCGACGCCCCCTCCCCCTCCCACCGCGGCCCCGTCCGTCGACGAGGCCCCCGCCCAGCCCGCCCCCGGCGCCTGGCCCACCCCCACCGTGGCGGGCAGCGGACGTCGGCCCGGCGGCTGGCCGACCGCCGCGCCCGCGGGCGGTGGCGGACGCCCGCCGACGCCACCCGCAGCCCAGGCCGGCCCCCCGGCCTCCGCCCCGGCAGCAACCCCGACCCCCGCACCCGCCGCCGCTGCCGCCCCCGCTGGGGGCACGTACGCGCCCCCCTCCGGCGGCCTCGACCCCCGCATGCTCTGGCCGAACATCCTGGAGGCGGTCAAGAACCGTCGCCGTTTCACCTGGATCCTGCTCAGCCAGAACGCCCACGTGGCCGGTTTCGACGGGACGACCCTCCAGCTCGGCTTCGCCAGCGCAGGCGCCCGCGACAACTTCGCGAGCAGCGGCAGCGAGGAGGTGTTGCGACAGGCGCTGGCCGAGCAGTTCAGCGTCCAGTGGAAGATCGACGCGGTCATCGACCCGTCCGGCGGCTCCGCACCCCCGCCGACCGGCGGCTTCGGCGGTGGCGGCGGCACGGGGGGCGGCTACGGCAACCCCGGCGGCTACGGCGCTGGCGGTACGTCGTCCCCGTCGTACCCGGCGACGACCCAGGCACCGCCCGGTCCGCCGACCACCCCCACCCAGCACGCACCCGCACCCACATCCATGTCCACGCAGACGTCGGCACCCGCCCCCATGACCGCCCCTGCCCCGGATCCGGTGTCCCCCGAGGACGACACCCCCGAGGACGACGACCCGGACCTCAACGAGTCGGCCCTCTCCGGTTACGAACTGATCGTGCGCGAACTGGGAGCGACGGTGGTGGAGGAGTTCACCAACGAGTAGCGAGTAGCGGCGAACCGCGAAGAGCAACGCACGCGTAACACCAGGGCCCAAACGGCCCCGGGCCCGGGGCCGTTTGGAGGAACGCACAACACTCCCCGCCCCCGTCCTTCGGAAGCCCGCACAAACCGCCCCGCCCCCGGCCCGTTAGGCTGACCCCCGTGAACGTCCTCGTCATCGGCAGCGGCGCCCGCGAACACGCCCTGTGCCGCTCACTGTCCCTCGACCCCGCCGTCACCGCGCTGTACTGCGCGCCCGGCAACGCCGGCATCGCCGAGGTCGCCGAGCTGCACCAGGTCGACGCCCTGGACGGCAAGGCCGTGGCCGCGCTGGCCGTCGAACTCGGCGCCGAGCTGGTCGTCGTAGGCCCGGAGGCGCCGCTCGTCGCCGGTGTCGCCGACGCCGTGCGCGAGGCGGGCATCCCGGTGTTCGGCCCCTCGAAGGAGGCCGCGCAGTTGGAGGGCTCCAAGGCGTTCGCCAAGGACGTGATGGCCGCGGCCGGCGTGCCGACGGCCCGCTCCTACGTCTGCACCACCCCCGAGGAGGCCGCCGAGGCCCTCGACGCCTTCGGCGCGCCGTACGTCGTCAAGGACGACGGTCTGGCCGCCGGCAAGGGCGTCGTCGTCACCGACGACCTGGAGGCCGCCGCGGCGCACGCCGCCGCCTGTGAGCGCGTGGTCATCGAGGAGTTCCTCGACGGCCCGGAGGTCTCGCTCTTCGCGATCACCGACGGCGACACGGTCGTCCCCCTCCAGCCCGCCCAGGACTTCAAGCGCGCGCTCGACGGCGACGAGGGCCCGAACACCGGCGGCATGGGCGCGTACTCGCCGCTGCCGTGGGCCGACCCGAAGCTGGTCGAGGAGGTCATGGCGACGGTCCTCCAGCCGACCGTCGACGAGCTGCGCCGCCGCGGCACCCCCTTCTCCGGCCTGCTCTACGCCGGCCTCGCGATCACCAGCCGCGGTGTCCGGGTCATCGAGTTCAACGCCCGCTTCGGCGACCCCGAGACGCAGGTCGTCCTGGCCCGCCTGAAGACGCCGCTGGCCGGCGTCCTGACGGCGGCCGCCACCGGCGAGCTCGCCGACCTGCCGCCCCTGCGCTGGAGCGACGACGCGGCCGTCACCGTCGTCATCGCCTCGCACAACTACCCCGGCACCCCGCGCACCGGCGACCCGATCACCGGCCTCGCCGAGGTCGCCGCCGAGGACGCCCCGCACGCGTACGTCCTGCACGCCGGGACGAGGTTCGACGGCGAGACGGTCGTCAGCGCCGGCGGCCGCGTGCTGACCGTCACGGCGAGCGGCGCCGACCTCACCGAGGCCCGCGAACGCGCGTACCAGGCGGTCGCCCGCATCGGTCTCGACGGTTCCCAGCACCGTACGGACATCGCCGCGAAGGCGGCGGCAGGCGCGTAACCCGCGTCTCGGCAGGCAACTCGGCAGATACCTCCAGGTACCTCTTTCTCCGAGTATCTCTACGCATCTCCCAGGCCCCGGGCCTCATGAACTCCGCACGGAGGACCCATGAAACCCGGGGCCTGATCGTTGCCCACTGTCATCCACCTTTCCCCAAGGCCATTCCATCGAGTGAGCGCTGCGCTATCCGGCTGACGGGGGCCGGAGCGCCAACTAGGGTGCGGCGCAAGCGTCCCGGTACTCGTTCCGGCACTTGGCCCACCGGCATTGCGATGTCAGTGGGCGGTGCCACAGTGGGGGAGTGAGCACTGCCAAGACGACAGCCGGGGGAAACAGGACTGCAGGGAGGGGGTGAGGTCCGGTCGTGACCGGTATGGGTGTGGAGATGGGCGCGCAGGCCGCGCGTGCCCGGGCGCTTGCCGTGCTGCGCGTCCGCAGCCGGACGTTCGCCGTCGCGCTGCTGCCGGCGGCCGTCGCCGTGATCCTGCGCGCGGGCGGCTCCACCGGGCACTTCGTGGGCCCGGGGTGGGACGCCGCGCGCTGGACGACGTCCGTCGTCGCGATCGTCGTACTGCTCGCCGCCGGTGTCATCGCCCTGGTCGTGGCCCGGGCCCGGCCGGCCGTCAGTCCCACGGTCGCGATCGCCGAGGAAGCGGCACCCGACCTGTACCGGCTGGTCCGCGACCTCGCCGACCGCCTCGACGTCCCGGCGCCCTCCGCGATAGCGCTCACCCCGGACTGCGACAGCTGGCTGGAGGACCGCACCCACCCGTCGCACGGCCCGCCCCCGCCCCGCGCCGACGACGAGATAGCCGGCGCGGGCGGCTCCCACGGCCCCCTCCACCGTCGTACGACGGCGGCGCCCGTCCTCGTCATCGGCTCCCCGTTCCTGTGGTGGATGCGCGTCGGCGAGCTGCGCGCCGTCCTCGCGCCGGTCGTCGCCGGTACGGGGCCCTCCGCGCACCCCGACATAGCGGCGGCCCGGCGCTTCGTGCGCGGGCTGGACGCCGCGGTGGCCGGCTGCGCCTACCGCGGCAACCGGTATCCCGTCCTGCGCCCGGTCTGCTCGGGCATCGGCTGGGTCGCGCGCCTGATGCTGCGCGGCTGCCAGGTCCACGCCGGCGAGATGGAGCGGGGCGTGGCCGCCGCGGCGGCCGAGCGCGCACAGGCTGTGGATTACGGGCTGCGGATCGTCGCCCAGGAGCAGGTGGGTCTGGCGTACGCGGGCTGGGACCGCCTCCTGACGCGCGTGGCGCTGCCCGCCTGGCGGATGGGCCGCTGGCCCTCCCGGCTGGACGCGGGAGTCGTCGCCGCCCTCACCGAACTGTCCCGGCGCGACCGCCTGGCCGAGGGCTTCGCCTCCCGTCTCGGCGAGCGCCCCGCCTGTGACCTGCTCGAAGAGCCCGGCACCATCGACGAGGCCGCCTCACTGCTCGCCGCCCGCCTCTTCCACGGCGGCCCCGCCGAGCCCGGCCCGGACTGGTCGCCGGTGGCCTGGGCGGACTACCCGGACGAGGTCGTCGACCGCAAGTGGCGCACCGACGCGGCCCGCCTCCACCGCGCCCTGGACACCCTCGGCGTTCGCCGCACCCCCGACAACCCCTTGACCACCACCACGCACCCCGGTGGCCCCACCCTGGCCCGAGTCCTGGACCACCTGACAAACAGGCCCCAGGCAGCGGAGGACTCTCACGGGGCGGAGGACTCCGACGTCGCGGGCAGCTCCCACACGGCGGGCAGCTCCCACACGGCGGACAGCTCTCACACGGCGGACAGGTCCCACGTCGCGGAGGACTCCCCCATTGCCACCCCGGCCCCGACCCAGGCCACGTACCCCGCCACCGCCGACCCCGCCACGGCCCCGGACCCGCACACCGTGACGTCCGATCCAGCCCGAACTCCCGACCCCGAAGGCATCTCCCCCCTCGACTCTCCCCTCGACCCCGACGACCCCCCACCCCCCAACCCCCGCAGCGCTGCCCTGGCCGCTCGGCTCGGTGTCGAGGTCGGTCGGGAAGAGGTGGCAGCCGCAGCCGCCGCACCCCCCGCCCCGGCAGGCCCCCCGCAACCCGGACAAGGCCCCGACATGGCCCTCTGGGACGACGGCGCGCTCCCCCTCTTCCCCCTCCAACCCCCGCGCACCGACCGCGAGTTGCTCGCCGATCACGTCACGGCGATGGTCTGCTGCGCCGCGATGGACACCGTCGGCGCGACCCCGGGCCTCGACTGGCTCGACGGCCCGACTCTCCTGGTCGACGGCGAGCGCGTGGCCGACCTGACCCCCCGCGTCCTCAGCCTCGTCGAGGACGGCGACGCGGTCCCCCTGCGCACCTGGCTCGTGGAGCTGGGCATACGCCCGGAGAAACCGGTACGACTCGGCTGAACACAGCGACCGCGAAGCCACCCCACCCCGCTTCACCCGGCTCCAACCCGCTCCACCCACCCCGCCCCACCGCACTCCCCTCGCGGAGCAGCGGATTCCACTTTCGGCCAATTCGCAACGAATAGTGACTGCCTGCGCGCGTTATGTGATGTGCTGGGACCGATCGAGCCCATGGCAAGGGCTCGCGACATAAGACAAGCGCTACAGGCAAGCGGCGCTGCAAGGCAAGCGGCGCTGCAAGGCAAGCGGCGTAGGGCGCAGCGCGACAGGACAAGCGCCAGAGGGCAAGCGACGCGCACAGCCGTCACGTACGTACGCACGCGCGAACCACCGCGGGGGCACCAGGGAGGGGAGCACCATGGGACCCGGACCACGACCGGAGCACATCCGCCGATGGGAGTCGGGAGCGCTGGCCCACGCCGTGAGCGATCCCTTCGGGCTGGGCCCCGTCCCCTGGCTGCGCGGCAGCGAGACGTACTTCGACGACACCGGCAATGTCGTCCCCTGGTACGTGGACGCGCCCCCCGCCCCCACCGACGGAACCCGCCACGGCCCCACCCGCGGCACCCCGCGCGGAGCGCCCCGCGTCCCCGCCCCCCGCACCGCCCCCACCTCCGGCGGCCCCCGCTCCGCCGACGACGTCCGCCGCCAGATCAAGGGCTTCATCTCCACCGGCGCGGTCGCCCCCGGCGACGCCGTCGACTTCCACGTCACGGTCGACCCGCCGCAGGAATTCAGCGTCGACATCTACCGCATCGGTCACTACGACGGCGACGGCGCCGCCAAGATCACCACCAGTCCGCGCCTCTCCGGCATCGTCCAGCCGCCGCCCCTGGCCGCCGACCGCACGGTCTCCTGCCACCACTGGTGGCTCTCCTGGCGTCTCCAGGTCCCGTCGTACTGGAACGTCGGCGCGTACGTCGCCGTCCTCACCACCGCCGACGGCTACCGCTCGCACGTCCCCTTCACGGTCCGCGACGACCACCCCGCCGACCTGCTCCTGGTCCTCCCCGACGTCACCTGGCAGGCCTACAACCTCTACCCCGAGGACGGCCACACCGGCGCCAGCCTTTACCACGCCTGGGACGACGACGGCCGCCTCCTCGGCGAGGCCGACGCCGCGACCACGGTCTCCTTCGACCGGCCCTACGCGGGCGCCGGCCTCCCCCTCCACGTCGGCCACGCCTACGACTTCATCCGCTGGGCCGAGCGCTACGGCTACGACCTCGCCTACGCCGACGCCCGCGACCTGCACGCAGGTCACATCGACCCCACCCGTTACCAGGGCCTGGTCTTCCCCGGCCACGACGAGTACTGGTCGACGAACATGCGCCGCACCGTGGAACTCGCCCGCGACAGCGGCACTTCGCTCGTCTTCCTGTCCGCCAACTCCCTTTACTGGCAGGTGGAGTTGGGGCCGTCCCCGTCGGGCGTGCCCGGCCGGCTGCTCACCTGCCGCAAGCGCAAGGGACCCGGCAAACCCGTCCTCTGGCGCGAGATCGACCGGGCCGAGCAGCAGCTCGTCGGCATCCAGTACGCGGGCCGGGTGCCCGAGCCGCACCCGCTGATCGTGCGTAACGCGAACCACTGGCTGTGGGAGGCGACCGGCGCCCGCGAGGGCGACGGCATCGAGGGCCTGGTCGCGGGCGAGGCCGACCGCTACTTCCCCCGCACCGCCCTCCCGCCCCACGAGGACCGCATCCTTCTCGCCCACTCCCCGTACGCCGACAGCGAGGGCGCCCTCCGCCACCAGGAGACCTCCCTCTACCGTGCCCCCTCAGGCGCCCTGGTCTTCGCCTCCGGAACCTTCGCCTGGTCCCCCGCCCTGGACCGCCCCGGCCACGTGGACCCCCGAGTCCAACGCGCCACAGCCAACCTCCTGGACCGCATCTGCAAGCGAGACTGACCGCCGACGGAGCCCAGGCACTCATACGCGCCTGACCGCTGACGGAGGCCAGGCCCCCCTACGCGACCGACCGCTGCCCAGAGCCACGCCCCCCTACGCGACCGACCGCTGCCCGGAGCCACGCACCCCTCCCCGACCGACCGCTGCCCGGAGCCACGCACCCCACCCCGACCGACCACCGACCGACGCCAGGCACCCATACGCGCCGACCCGCCGACCCGCCGACCATGACCAGGCCCCCATACGGGACAATCGAGCCGTTAGGTCATACCCACGGGGAGGAACCGTGTCCGGATTCGTAGAAAAGCCCGAGCCTCTTCAGGTGCCGGGCCTGGTGCATCTGCACACCGGCAAGGTGCGCGAGCTGTACCAGAACGAGGCGGGCGACCTCGTGATGGTCGCCAGCGACCGTACGTCCGCGTACGACTGGGTGCTGCCGACCGAGATCCCCGACAAGGGCCGCGTCCTCACCCAGCTCTCCCTGTGGTGGTTCGACCAGCTCGCCGACCTGGTCCCGAACCACGTCCTGAGCACGGAGCTGCCCGCCGGCGCCCCCGCCGACTGGGCGGGTCGCACCCTGATCTGCAAGTCGCTGCAGATGGTCCCCGTCGAGTGCGTGGCCCGCGGCTACCTCACCGGCTCGGGCCTCGCCGAGTACCGGGAGTCCCGCACGGTCTGCGGCCTCGCCCTCCCCGAGGGCCTGGTCGACGGCAGCGAACTCCCCGCCCCGATCTTCACCCCCGCCACCAAGGCCGCCGTCGGCGAGCACGACGAGAACGTCTCCTACGAGGAGGTCGCCCGCCAGGTCGGCGCCGACACCGCCGCCCAGCTCCGCCAGGCGACCCTCGCCGTCTACGGCCGCGCCTGCCACATCGCCCGCGACCGGGGCATCATCCTCGCCGACACCAAGTTCGAGTTCGGCTTCGAGGGCGAGACCCTGGTCGCCGCCGACGAGGTCCTCACCCCGGACTCCTCCCGCTTCTGGCCCGCCGACCAGTGGCAGCCCGGCCGCGCCCAGTCCTCGTACGACAAGCAGTTCGTGCGCGACTGGCTGACCTCCGCAGAGTCCGGCTGGGACCGCGCGAGCGAGCAGCCCCCGCCGCCCCTGCCCCAGCAGATCGTGGACGCCACCCGCGCGAAGTACGTCGAGGCCTACGAGCGCCTGACCGGCACGAGCTGGAGCTAGCGGCGCCGACGGCACGAAAAAGGCCCCCGGAGAACCGGGGGCCTTTCCTGAACCGAGCGGACGACCAGGTTCGAACTGGCGACCTCAACCTTGGCAAGGTTGCGCTCTACCAACTGAGCTACGTCCGCATCGCGCCGCGATGAACGCGGTGAACGTCCGTGGCGCGAGGCCAACTATACCCAACCTCGCTGCCGTGCGAGCCGCACCGCCGCGTGCCGGTTCTCCGCCCCGAGCTTGGACACGGCCGACGACAGATAGTTACGCACGGTCCCCTGTGACAGCGCGGCCCGCTCGGCGATCTCCGCGACGGGCGCCCCGTCGGCGGCGAGTTCGAGCACCTCCGCCTCGCGCGAGGTCAGCGGCGAGTCCCCGGCGGCGATCGCGTCGGCCGCCAACTCCGGGTCGACGTAACGGTTCCCGGCGTGCACGGTACGGATGATCTCCGCGAGCCGCTGCGCGCTCACCGTCTTCGGCACGAACCCGCGCACCCCCGCCGCGAGAGCCCGCTTGAGATGCCCCGGCCGGCCGTGGCTCGTGACGATCAGTGCCTGGCAGCCGGGCAGTTCGGTACGCAGGGATGTGGCGACCTTCACACCGTCCGCGCCCGGCATCTGCAGATCCAGGACGGCCACGTCGGGCCGGTGTGCCCGCGCCATCGCCAGCGCCTCCGGCCCGGTGGCCGCCTCGGCGACGATCACGAGGTCGTCCTCCATGGAGAGCAGCGCGGCCAGCGCACCCCGGATGAGGTGTTCGTCGTCCGCGAGCAGCACCCGCACCGTCATGAAGTGACCTCTCTCACAGCAGCCTTCCCGGTCAGCGGCACCTCGGCGACCACTCGGAACACGCCCGCCCCGACGAACCCGGCCTCCAGCCGCCCGTCGACTCCCCGCAGCCGCTCCCGCAGCCCGGCGAGCCCCGACCCGCCGCCTCCGGCGGTGGCCCCGGCCCCGTCGTTCTCCACTGTCAGCACCACATGTTCCTCCGTCCTCCCCAACGTCACCGAGCACCGCCCGGCGTCTCCGTGCCGCAGCACGTTGGTGGTGCTCTCCCGCACCACCCAGCCGAGCGCGGACTGCACCTCGGCGGGCAGCCCGTCGACCTCTCCGCTCACCTCGCAGGTGATCCCGGCGGCCTTCAACACTCCTTGGGCTCCCGCGAGTTCGACTCCGAGGTCGGCCTCCCGGTAGCCCCGTACGACAGCGCGTACCTCCCGCTGCGACTCCCGCGCTATGCGCTGCACCTCGATCATCTGGTCCACGGCGTCCGGCCGGCCGCGCCGGGCCAGTTGCACGGCGAGTTCGCTCTTCAGGGCGATCACGGCCAGATTGCGGCCCATCACGTCGTGCAGGTCCCGCCCGAACCGCAGCCGCTCCTCGGCGACGGCGAGCCGCGTGCGGGTCTCGCGGGCCTCGTCGAGTTCGTAGAAGGAGTTGAGCAGCCAGACGGAGAAGACGGAGGTGAAGGCGAGGAACGCGCCGCCGATCATCACCGCCGACATCGCGACGAGGCTGGCGTAGCCGTTCTGGCTGATCGGGAACGCCACGGCTCCGGTGCCCAGCGAGTAGCCGCTGACGACCGCGAACGCCTGCTGCCGCTCGCGGACGCCGAGCGCGGTGATGCCCGCCCCGAAGATCAGGGCGACCCCGAAGACGGTGGCCGCGGCGTCGGGGACGCCCTCGTGGGCGGAGCCGTGCACGGCGGTCCAGAGCGCGACGACGGCGACCACCCCGGTGGCGGCGGCGAGGCCCCACAGCAGCCCGACGGGTTGTGGTCGGCGCCCGCGCTTCCAGTCCAGCGCCCGCGAGGCCGTCACGGCACAGAGCGCGCTGTGCCCGAGCATCATGGCCGGCAGCCACAGCCCGAACCCGGTCCACAGCGCCCCCACGAAGGGCAGCCCCACCGACAGGCACTCGGCGACCGCGAAGAAGTGGAACGACCACCGTGTGTACGTCTCGACCTTCGCCGGCGTGCTCTTCTGCCGCCACCAGCCCCCAGGCCTGCGCATCCCCATGCCCCACGCCCCCGTCTTCCCGTACTCCCGGCGCTCCCCGTACGTCAGCGCCGGGGCTCCCACCGGAACCACCGCCGTACAGCAAACACCGCCAGCACCGTCCAGGCCAGCGCGGTCGCCAGGGCGCCCAGGGTCTCGTACGCCGACAGGCTGCCGGTCCAGCCGCCGCGTATCAGGGTGATCACCGGGGTCAGCGGGAGCAGTTCGCAGACGGAGGCGAGCCGGTCGGGCAGCATTTCAAGGGGGACGGCCATCCCGGAGCCGATCATCGACACGAGCACCATCGGCATCGTGGTGACCTGCGCGCTCTCCACGCTCCGGGTCACGGACGCCGTGACCGCCGCGAGCGCCGCGCACATCACCAGGCCCAACAGCAGCCCCAGGACGGCGAGATGGGGTGCTTTCGGGGCCGGTATGTCGAGCAGGACCGTGCAGCCCGCCACCAGGACCAGGGACTGCGCCAGCCCGGTGGCGAGGACCGGCAGCGCCGACCCACCGAGGATCTCGGTGTCCCGCAGCTCACCGGTGCGCAGCCGCTTCAGCACCAACTCCTCGCGCCGGGCGGTGTAGATGGCGGCCAGCGCCGAGTACACCCCGAACAGCAGCGAGAAGCCGATCGAGGCGGGCAGCAGCACCAGGCCGACACTGAGCCCGACGTCCTCCACGTCCATGTCCTTGACCACCGTGGCCAGGCTGACGGGCAGCACCAGCGGCACGAAGACGGCCGCGAGGATCGTGCTCTTGCTGCGCCCGAGCAGCGTCAGCTCGGCCCGCGCGAGGGCGGTCATCCGGCTCACGGGAGTCGTGACCGCACCCCTGCTCGCACCCTTGCTCGCACCCCCGCCCGTACCGGTGCCCGCGCCCCTGCCCCCGGAGTCCTTCACCGTCACCCCGTTCACCCCGTTCCCCCCGCTCATGCCGCGACCCCCTCGGTCTGGTCGGCCTGGTCGGCCGTGTCACTGTTCGACGCCTCCCGGGCTATCCCCAGGAACGCTTCCTCCAAGGAGGCCGACCGCACGTCCAGCCTGCGCAGCTCGACGCCGGCCCGCTCGGCCCACACCAGCAGCCCGGTCGCCGCACGCTGCAGCTCCCGCGTACGCAGCCGTACGACGCGGCCCTCGCTCTCGTGACCGCACACGCCCAGTTCGCCCAGCGGTGGCAGGTCGCCCACGAAGTACCCCTCGGGCAGTTCGAAGGTGATCCGGGACGGCTGGGCGCCGGTCACCTCGGCGGGTGTCCCGGCGGCGGCGATGCGGCCCTCGTGCAGGATGGCCAGCCGGTCGGCGAGGTTCTCCGCCTCCTCCAGGTAGTGCGTGGTCAGCAGCACCGTCGTACCGGCGTCGCGCAGGGCGCGGACCAGGTCCCAGGTGTCCCGGCGGCCTTCGGCGTCCAGGCCGGTCGTCGGCTCGTCCAGGAACAGCACCTCGGGTTCGCCGAGCACCGCGAGCGCCAGGTCGAGGCGACGGCGTTCACCGCCGGACAGCTGCTTGACGCGGACGCGGGCCCGCCCGGCGAGCCCGACCAGCGCCAGCGCCTCCCCGACCGGGCGGGCGCCGCTCACGCAGCCGGCCCACATCCGCGCGGTCTCGGCGACGGTCAGCTCGGAGGGGAAGCCGCCCTCCTGGAGCATCACGCCGGTGCGCGGCCGTACGGCGGCCCGCTCGGTGTACGGGTCGTGGCCGAGCACGCCGATCCGCCCGCCGTCGGGCCGCGCGAGGCCTTCCAGCAACTCGACGGTCGATGTCTTTCCGGCCCCATTGGTGCCCAGCAGCGCGAAGATCTCACCGCGGTCGACGTGGAAGGAGATCCCACGGACCGCTTCGAACCCGCCCCCGTACACACGCCGGAGGTCGCTGACCTCAATCACGTGTTCATTCGTGTCCATGCCTCAAGCCTCCCCGCAGCCGGAGGCCGGCAGCAGTGAGAGCTGTCACCACTCCCCATGACAAATGTCAGGTGACGAGCACGGACGCGACGGGCAAGGACGCAACGGGAACGAAAAAGCCCCCCGGCCGAAGCCGGGGGGCTTGATCTCTATCCAGAGCGGACGACCAGGTTCGAACTGGCGACCTCAACCTTGGCAAGGTTGCGCTCTACCAACTGAGCTACGTCCGCATTGCCTCCGACCAGCTTTCACCGATCGGCGCGAGCACCAGCCTACCTGATCCACAACAGTGGTCAGACCGGCGATGCAGAGCGGGTGACAGGAATTGCACACTGCGCCTTCCCCCTGGAAGGGGGATGTTCTGCTACTGAACTACACCCGCGTGTACTCCGTGAGCTGGGCCTTTCGGCCTCGCCCCTCGGCGTGCTCCAGACTCTAGCCGACCGGGAGGGGTGCAGCGCAAGTCGGTTCGTTCGAGGGGCGGATGACCGGTCGGCGGCCCACTGCTCAGCGGGTGCGGTTCAGCGGCGGCGACTCAGAAGACGCGACTCGGCGGCAGCGACTCGGGAACGCGACGTACACGACGTACCGGACGTGGCTCAGAGGACGCGACGTGCCGGACGCGACTCACTGCGCGTCGGTGAACGCCTCGTAGATCCTCTTGGGGATACGGCCGCGGGCCGGCACCTCCATCTTGTTGGCCTGGGCCCAGGCGCGGACCGCCGCGGGGTCGGGTGCGACCTCCGTCTGCTTGTACGCCCGGCCCGACCTCGACCGCTTGCGGCCGGCGTCCACGTAGGGCGCGAGCGCCTTACGCAGTTTCTTGGCATTGGCTTCATTCAGGTCGATCTCGTACGACTTGCCGTCGAGTCCGAAGGCGATCGTTTCCGCCGCTTCCGAGCCGTCGATGTCGTCAAAGAGAGTGACCACGACCTTCTGCGCCACGAATATCGGTCCCTTCGTCCGGCACCACATACACCGTAGCTACGGTGAAGTGCCGAGTCTCGGCTATTTCTAATTCATTTGTACAGTGCGCGGAATGCATTGTGAAGCCCGACTAAATCTGTCCGCGTGTCCGAGCGCAATAGGTTTCCGGGACCGTTCGGGGATCTTTCCCGTAACTTTTCGCGAACACCCGCCTCCGTTGCGCGATCGTGATGGCCGTCACGTAGATTCCTACAACGCTACCCGCGTAGAAATTTTGTGCGGGTAGTCTGAAGGTGCCTGTTGGAGACACCGGCAGGAGCCTGCTCAGCACCACACCACCGGGAGTGCCAGTGGCACGCGTCGTAGTCGACGTCATGCTCAAGCCGGAGATCCTCGACCCCCAGGGCCAGGCGGTGCAGCGCGCACTGCCGCGGCTGGGTTTCGAAGGCATCTCCGACGTACGTCAGGGAAAGCGATTCGAACTGGAAGTTGACGGCCCCGTCGACGACGCCGCCCTCGCCCGCATCCATGATCTTGCGGAATCCTTCCTCGCCAACACCGTGATCGAGGACTTCACGGTCCGCGTTGATGAAGTCGCGGAGGCAGCGAAGTGACCGCTCGTATTGGCGTCGTCACTTTCCCGGGCAGCCTCGACGACCGGGACACGCAGCGTGCGATCCGCCTCGCGGGTGCCGAACCCGTCGCTCTCTGGCACAAGGACAAGAACCTCCACCAGGTGGACGCCGTGGTACTGCCCGGCGGTTTCTCCTACGGCGACTATCTGCGCGCCGGAGCCATCTCCCGCTTCTCGCCGGTGATGGAGACCGTCATCGAGCAGGCGAAGGCCGGCCTTCCGGTCCTGGGTATCTGCAACGGCTTCCAGGTCCTCACCGAGGCCCACCTCCTCCCCGGCGGCATGCTCGGCAACGACCACCTCCACTTCATCTGCCGCGACCAGAAGCTGCGGGTGGAGAACGCGGAGACCGCCTGGACCGCCGACTACGAGGCGGGCCAGGAGATCCACATCCCGCTGAAGAACATGGACGGCCGGTACGTCGCCGACGAGTACACCCTCGACAAGCTCGAGGCGGAGGGCCGCGTCGCCTTCCGGTACGTCGACTTCAATCCGAACGGCTCGCTCCGTGACATCGCCGGCATCACGAACGAGGCCGGGAACGTCGTAGGCCTCATGCCGCACCCGGAGCACGCCGTCGAGCCGCTCATCGGCTCCGGCCGCACCGACGGCCTCCCCTTCTTCACCTCGATCCTCAAGAAGCTGGTCAACGCATGAGCCGGACGCCTCTGGACACGGTCGAGCACGCGGCCGAGACCCCCGACGTCGAGCTGCCCTGGGCCGAACTCGGCCTGAAGAAGGACGAGTACGAGCGGGTCGTGGAGATCCTCGGCCGCCGGCCCACCGGTGCCGAGCTCGCCATGTACTCGGTCATGTGGTCCGAGCACTGCAGCTACAAGTCGTCGAAGGTGCACCTGCGCCAGTTCGGCGAGAAGGCGCCCCAATCAGATGCTCTTCTCGTCGGCATCGGCGAGAACGCGGGCGTGGTGGACGTCGGCCAGGGCTACGCGGTCACCTTCAAGGTCGAGTCGCACAACCACCCCTCCTACGTCGAGCCCTACCAGGGCGCGGCCACGGGCGTCGGCGGCATCGTGCGCGACATCATCGCGATGGGCGCGCGGCCGGTCGCGGTCGTCGACCCGCTGCGCTTCGGCGCGGCGGACCACCCCGACACCAAGCGCGTCCTGCCGGGCGTCGTCGCGGGCATCGGCGGCTACGGCAACTGCCTGGGTCTGCCGAACATCGGCGGCGAGGTCGTCTTCGACTCCTGCTACCAGGGAAACCCGCTGGTCAACGCCGGTGCCATCGGTGTGATGCGGCACGAGGACATTCACCTGGCGAAGGCGTCCGGCGCGGGCAACAAGGTCATCCTGTACGGGGCTCGCACGGGCGGCGACGGCATCGGCGGCGCGTCGATCCTGGCGTCCGAGACCTTCGACGACGCCAAGCCGTCGAAGCGCCCGGCGGTCCAGGTCGGCGACCCCTTCCAGGAGAAGCTCCTCATCGAGTGCACCCTGGAGGCCTTCGCCGAGAAGCTGGTCGTCGGCATCCAGGACCTCGGCGCGGCCGGACTCTCCTGCGCCACCAGCGAGTTGGCGTCCAACGGCTCCGGCGGCATGCGCGTGACGCTGGACGACGTACCGCTGCGCGACTCGACGCTCTCGCCCGAGGAAATCCTCATGAGCGAGTCGCAGGAACGCATGTGCGCGGTCGTCGAGCCGGCGAAGGTCGACCGGTTCCTGGAGATCTGCGACAAGTGGGACGTCATCGCCACCGTCATCGGTGAGGTGACCGACGGCGACCGGCTGGAGATCTTCTGGCACGGCGGCAAGATCGTCGACGTCGACCCGCGCACGGTCGCCCACGACGGCCCGGTCTACGAGCGTCCGTACGCCCGCCCGCACTGGCAGGACGCCCTCCAGGCGGACGACGCCAACAAGCTTCCCCGGCCCACGACTTCGGCGGAGCTCAAGGACCAGGTCCTGCAGCTGGTGGGGTCTCCCAACCAGGCCTCGAAGAAGTGGATCACGTCCCAGTACGACCACTTCGTGCAGGGCAACACCGTTCTCGCCCAGCCCGAGGACTCGGGCATGATCCGGATCGACGAGGAGACCGGCCTCGGCGTCGCCATCGCGACCGACGGCAACGGCCGGTACGCCAAGCTCGACCCGTACGCGGGCGCGCAGTTGGCGCTCTCCGAGGCGTACCGGAACGTGGCGACGACCGGCGCGAAGCCCCTCGCCGTCTCCGACTGCCTGAACTTCGGCTCGCCCGAAGACCCGGCGGTGATGTGGCAGTTCGCGGAGGCCGTGCGCGGACTGGCCGACGCCTGCCAGCAGTTGGGCACCCCGGTGACGGGCGGCAACGTGTCTCTCTACAACCAGACGGGCGAGGTGGCCATCCACCCGACCCCGGTCGTCGCGGTGTTGGGCGTCATCGACGACGTCGCGCGCCGCACGCCGGTCGCCTTCCAGGAAGAGGGCCAGCTCCTCTACCTGCTCGGCGACACACGTGAGGAGTTTGGCGGCTCGGCCTGGTCCCAGGTCGTCCACGACCACCTGGGTGGCCTGCCGCCCAAGGTCGACCTGGAGCGCGAACGCCTCCTCGCCGAGATCCTGATCTCCGCCTCCCGCGACGGAATGGTCGACTCCGCGCACGACCTGTCCGACGGCGGTCTGATCCAGGCGGTCGTCGAGTCGGCGCTGCTCGGTGAGAAGGGCGCGCGTCTGATCGTCCCGGACGGCCTGGACGCCTTCACCCTCCTCTTCTCCGAGTCGGCCGGCCGCGCGGTCGTGGCCGTGCCGCGCTCCGAGGAACTCCGCTTCAACGACATGTGCGGGGCGCGCGGCCTGCCCGTCACCCGCATCGGTGTCGTCGACGGCGACACGGTCGAGCTCCAGGGCGAGTTCGAACTGTCCCTGGAGGAGCTGCGCAAGGCCCACGAGGAGACGATCCCGGCGCTGCTCGCGTAAGCGGTCACGCAGTTTCGCGGTTCCGTGGCTCTACGGCTGTGAAGGCCCCGTTCGTTTCGGCGAGCGGGGCCTTCGTCGTTGCACGCAGGGTCCCGGTGGGTGAGGTGCGGGAATGTGACACTCGGGTACTGAAGTGTCACATTTTTGTGGGGACTACCTGGTGGGCGGGGAGTGGGCTTCGGTGATCCGGAGGATCCCGGTGGCGTAGGGCAGGGGCGAGGGGGCTGGACAGCAGCGTCCGTCGCAGAAGGTGACGGGCGGCCAGGCCCCACCGAGACCGGTGCCCAGGATGCGCCGCGCGGGGAGGGTTTCCCGCTCGGCGGGGACGGGGTCCGGGGGAGCCGGCTCGTCGTACGACGTGAGCAGTAAGACGACGGCGAGCAGCGCGAGGAGACCGGCGAGGCAGCCGAGGACGAGGTCCACGAGGTTCACTTGCGGACCGCCTCCGACGCCAACTCGGTCTCCGTGATCAGCGCTTGGCGCTCGGTGTGATCGGCGAGCCGCACCCAGAGAAACGCCTCCTCGCGTCGACGCCGGCGTACCCGGACCCGACCTGAACGACGACGCCCTCGAAGGGCTCGCGGCGTTCCCGACGGCGGGCGTCGGGCGGGACGTAGGTGGTGCCCCGAACCCGGTCACCGATGAGGAAGGGGGCGTCGGTGCGGGGGCGCGGGCTGGGTTTGCGTGGGGTAGCCATGGGACCACTTTCCGCAGGTGGAGCAGGGCTCCGCAATCGAACAAGGGAATCCCTCGTTGACTGGTATATGCCCGGTGGTGGGCATATGGCTGCGGACGCAGGGCACGGTATGCCAGACTCCGGGCACTGGCTGCGATCCGCCGGGCACCGAGCGTCATTCGGTGGGCATGCGGGTCGAGTTGGTCGGCACAGCACGAAAAGAGGTGGACACGGTGGCAGCGAAGACGGGGCCCACGATCCGTCGTATGCAACTGGGACAGGAGCTGCGACGCCTGCGCGAGCAGGCCGACGGCGGAGGGGAGTTGGGGCGGGGTATCACGAGGGGCCAGGCGGTCAAGGGGACGAGCGTGTCCGAGTCGACCCTGCACCGCGTGGAGAGGGGCCTGACCAGCCTCCCTCGGGTGCAGGACCTCAAGTCACTGCTGAAGCGGTACGGGGTGAGCGACCCGGGGGACATCGAGTTCCTGTTGGACATCCACAAGAACTCGCTGAACCGGGGATGGTGGTCGCCGTACCGGCTCTTCATGCCCTCCGGCTTCAATCTCAGCGTGGGGCTTGAGGGCGACGCCAAGATCCTCAGGATCTACCAACCAGACGTCATGTTCGGGTTGTTCCAGACGGCGTCCTACGCACGAGCCCAGTTCGAGAGCGCCAAGCCGGTCGACGAGCGCAACACGGAGTTCGTCGAGCGGAACATTGAGATCCGGATGAGGCGCAAGGAGGCCATCACCCGCAGCGAACGCCCGGTCGAGATCCACGCGATCCTCGACGAGGCCGTCTTGCGACGCGTGTACGGCGGCCCGGAAGTAATGCGGGAGCAGTACGAACACCTGGCGGAACTGGCGGTGTTGGACAATGTCACCGTGCAGATCCTGCCGATGAGTCAGCCCGTCTACCGCTCCGGCCAGAACTTCATCCTCATGGAGTTCGAGCCGCCCCTGCCCACCGTCGTGAGCGTCGACGGCTTCAGCGCGGTGAACGTCACTGACAAGGACACGGAGATCTGGGCGTACAAGCGTCGGTTCGATGCCATGCGGGCCGACGCCGGCGGGCCCAGGGCGACGCACGACTTCCTGAAGCGAGCGGAACGAGAGTTGGAACAGTCATGACCACACACCACAACGCCCTCGAACTGGCCGACACGGGTGCCTGGTTCAAGTCCTCGTACAGCGACCAAACGGGCGGTAGCTGCGTCGAGGTCGCGAACCTCATCCCGACCCACGCCCGCGTGGCCGTCCGCGACTCCAAGTTCCCGAGCGGCCCCGCCCTCCTGCTGCCGCCGGTGGCATTCACAACCTTCGTCGACCATGTTGGCGAATCCACGAGCGGCCGGGTCCCAGTTCTACGAACGTGACACTCCCAGGGTGATGTGTCACATTTCGCGGGACACCACCCGGGTCTCCGGCACGGACTCGCCAAGACCCGGATCGCCTAGGCGGAATTCGCCGGCAGCGTCGCTGACTAGGCTCACCCGCATGCCCCCGGCCAAGAAGCGCACCCGTGTGTACGACCCCGTCAAGACTCGGGCCGCCGTACTGGCCCAGTTCGTCAACGTGCGGGAGGGGGTCGGCGGGCTCAGCGCGGAGCAGCTCGCGATGCCCACGCGGCTGGCGGGCTGGTCCGTGCGGGAGCTGGCCGCGCACGTGACCATGGCCGTGGAGACCGTCAGCCGCAACCTCGACCGGGACGAGCCCCCGAAAGCGGAGCTCGCCCTCCTGGAGTGGCCCTTCGCCACCGCCGTCCGAGCCGCCGGCATCTCCGACGACACCGTGGCCCTCGCCGCCGCCCACCCCGACCTGGACGCCCTCTACACCCGCACCGGGGAATGCCTCACCGAGGCCCTCGCCACCGCCCCCGGCGACCGCCGCCTCGCCGCCCGCACCGGCGCGATGACCCTCGCCGACTACCTCGTCACCCGTACCGTCGAACTCGTCGTCCACACCGACGACCTCAACGCCGCAGTCCCCGGCCTGGAGATCCCGTACGACCGACAGGCGCTCGCGGCCGCCACCCGGCTGCTCGCCGACGCCCTCGCGGTCAAGGCACCCGGCGGTGCGACGGAGGTGCGGATCCCGCCGTACGCCGTCGTGCAGTGCGTCGAAGGGCCCCGGCACACCCGGGGCACCCCGCCCAACGTCGTCGAGACGGACCCGCTGACCTGGATGCGGCTGGCGACCGGCCGGGTGACCTGGCAGGACGCCGTCGAGGAGGCGAAGGTCAGCGCGAGCGGCGAGCGGGCCGATCTCGCGCATTTGCTGCCGCTGCTGTCGTAGTCGCCGGCGTAGGGGAACCGGTCGTCTCCGGGGACCGTCACATCGGCATGTACACGTACACGGACAAGTACAGGCACAAGCAGCGCATGATGCTGACGGCCGCTGCTGTCGTCCTCATACCGCTCGCCGCGGCCTGCGGCGCGGAGAAGGCCGGCGGCGAACAGCCCGGCAGCGGGGCGGTGAGCGCCGAGCAGCCCGTCACCGGGGTCCGGTGGAACATCGACAGCGTCACTGTCAACGGCACCACCCACCAGGCACCGGACGGCGCGCACCTGGAGATCGAGGACAGCAAGGCGGCGGGCAGCTACGGCTGCAACACCTTCACCGCCACGGCCGCCGTCGCCGCCGACAGCGTCCGCTTCAGCGACGCCCGGTCGACCAGGATGGCCTGCACGGGCCAGCCCATGACCTTCGAGCGCACGCTGTCCGGAACCCTCGGCAAGGGCACCCTCACCACCGAGGTCGAGGGCACCACGCTGACCCTCGGCACAGCCGACGGCGACCAGGTCCACCTGACCAAAAAGTGACGCCGACCCCGGCCCACCGGCCCTATTGGTGTGCGACACCTCACTCACGCGCTCGGAACGGGTCCCCGCCGGGTCACCCCGGAACTCCGTCCGGCCAACAAGTGGATCATCACATATCCCATCTGACCTGCGAAAACGAGCCGATCGTGGACGCGTTCGCCGACGAGTGATCCAGTTACCGGCGGGTATCCCCAATTCGGACCAGTGGTCGATCTCGCCTACACTCGGTGGCGTGCCACGTGGTGACGGTCGACTCAGTCATGATCTGCTCCCCGGCGAGAAAGGACCCCAGGACGCTTGCGGCGTCTTCGGAGTCTGGGCTCCCGGTGAAGAGGTCGCCAAGCTCACTTACTTCGGGCTCTACGCCCTCCAGCATCGAGGCCAGGAATCCGCGGGAATCGCGGTCAGCAACGGCTCCCAGATCCTTGTCTTCAAGGACATGGGCCTCGTTTCCCAGGTCTTCGACGAGACCTCGCTCGGTTCGCTCCTCGGTCACATCGCGGTCGGTCACGCCCGCTACTCGACCACCGGCGCCTCCGTGTGGGAGAACGCCCAGCCGACGTTCCGTGCCACCGCGCACGGCTCGATCGCGCTCGGCCACAACGGCAACCTCGTCAACACCGCCCAGCTCGCCGAGATGGTCGCCGACCTGCCCAAGCAGGAAGGCCGGTCCCCGCGCGTCGCGGCGACCAACGACACCGACCTGCTCACCGCGCTCCTCGCGGCCCAGGTCGACGAGGACGGCAAGCCGCTGACCATCGAGGAAGCCGCCCACGCGGTCCTCCCGCAGGTCAAGGGCGCCTTCTCGCTCGTCTTCATGGACGAGCACACCCTCTACGCCGCCCGCGACCCGCAGGGCATCCGCCCGCTGGTCCTCGGCCGCCTCGAGCGCGGCTGGGTGGTCGCCTCCGAGTCCGCCGCCCTCGACATCTGCGGCGCGGCCTACGTCCGCGAGATCGAGCCGGGCGAGTTCATCGCCATCGACGAGAACGGCCTGCGCACCTCCCGATTCGCGGACGCGAAGCCCAAGGGCTGTGTCTTCGAGTACGTGTACCTGGCCCGCCCCGACACCGACATCGCCGGGCGGAACGTGTACCTCTCCCGCGTGGAGATGGGCCGCAAGCTCGCCAAGGAAGCCCCGGCCGACGCCGACCTGGTCATAGCGACCCCGGAGTCCGGCACCCCGGCCGCTATCGGCTACGCGGAGGCCTCCGGCATCCCCTTCGGCGCGGGTCTCGTCAAGAACGCGTACGTCGGCCGGACCTTCATCCAGCCCTCGCAGACCATCCGGCAGCTCGGCATCCGCCTGAAGCTGAACCCGCTGAAGGAAGTCATCAAGGGCAAGCGGCTGGTCGTCGTCGACGACTCGATCGTCCGCGGCAACACCCAGCGGGCCCTGGTGCGCATGCTCCGCGAGGCGGGCGCGGCCGAGGTCCACATCCGGATCTCCTCGCCGCCCGTGAAGTGGCCCTGCTTCTTCGGCATCGACTTCGCCACCCGCGCGGAGCTCATCGCCAACGGCATGACCATCGACGAGATCGGCACCTCGCTGGGCGCCGACTCCCTCTCGTACATCTCCCTCGACGGCATGATCGAGGCGACCACCATCGCCAAGCCGGACCTCTGCCGCGCCTGCTTCGACGGCGAGTACCCGATGGAGCTGCCCGACCCCGAGCTGCTCGGCAAGCAGCTCCTGGAGACGGAGCTGGCCGCGGGTCCCGCAGCCACGGCCGCGGCTGACGCCATCCGTCGCCCGTAAGCCCCGTATCCCCATCAACTCGAAAGATCCCAGGCAATGTCTGAGACCACGTCCGGTGTATCCGGAACCGGTGCTTCCTACGCGGCCGCCGGCGTCGATATCGAAGCGGGCGACCGCGCCGTAGAGCTGATGAAGGAGTGGGTGAAGAAGACGCGGCGGCCCGAGGTCCTCGGCGGCCTCGGCGGCTTCGCCGGCCTCTTCGACGCCTCCGCCCTCAAGCACTACGAGCGCCCGCTCCTCGCCTCCGCCACGGACGGCGTCGGCACCAAGGTCGACATCGCCCGCCAGCTCGGCGTGTACGACACCATCGGCCACGACCTGGTCGCGATGGTCATGGACGACATCGTGGTGTGCGGCGCCGAGCCGCTGTTCATGACCGACTACATCTGCGTCGGCAAGGTCCACCCCGAGCGGGTCGCCGCCATCGTCAAGGGCATCGCCGAGGGCTGTGTCCTCGCCGGCTGCGCCCTCGTCGGCGGCGAGACCGCCGAACACCCGGGCCTGCTCGGCGAGGACGACTTCGACGTCGCCGGCGCCGGTACGGGCGTCGTGGAGGCCGACCGGCTGCTCGGCCCGGACCGTATCCGCACGGGTGACGCGGTGATCGCCATGGCGTCCTCCGGCCTTCACTCGAACGGGTACTCCCTGGTCCGGCATGTCCTGCTGAACCAGGCGGGCCTGGCCCTCGACGCCCGGATCGACGACCTCGGCCGCACGCTCGGCGAAGAGCTCCTGGAACCCACCAAGATCTACTCCCTGGACTGCCTGGCCCTCACCCGTACGGCGGACGTGCACGCCTTCTCGCACATCACCGGCGGCGGCCTCGCGGCCAACCTGGCCCGCGTGATCCCCGACGCGCTGCACGCGACCGTGGACCGCTCCACCTGGACCCCGGACCCGATCTTCGACCTCGTCGGCCGGACCGGCTCGGTCGAGCGCCTGGAGCTGGAGAAGACCCTGAACATGGGCGTCGGCATGATGGCGATCGTGCCCGGCGAGTCGGCGGACGTGGCCCTGGCCACACTGGCCGACCGCGGGGTCGACGCCTGGATCGCCGGCGAGATCACCGAGCGCGGCGAGCACACCACGGGAGCCGAACTGGTCGGCGACTACGCCCGCTAGGACCCGCCCGCTGGGACTGCCTGCGCGGTCAGGACCGCGCAGGCGGTAACCGCACAGGCAGTAATCGCACAGGCAGTAACCGCACGGGCAATACCCGTGCAGGCAGCACAAGACCCGGCCGGTGACCGAAGTCACCGACCGGGCGGGTGCTCAGTACAAGGTCAAGCGCCGCGACGGTGTTGCGAGGAATCCTCGCCGTCATCCTCGTCGTCGGCCCCGTACAGCTCGGCGTACCGGGCGTACGGGTCGTCCTCGTCTTGCTCATCGTCATCATCCTCGAACGGCTCAGCGTTCGGCGGAATATTCGATGGCGATGCGCCCAGCTCTTCGGCCAGGCGTGAGAGATCCGTCCCGCCGCTGTTGTACTTCAGCTGGCGGGCGACCTTCGCTTGCTTGGCCTTGGCCCGGCCGCGCCCCATGGCTCGACCCCCTCAACGACGGGGCTCGACGGCCCCAGGTTGACACGCGTTCATGATCCAGGACGGCCTCTCCATGGAGAGCCCGTCGTAGGGCTCCCACGGTACCTGAGCCCACGCCCGTACGGTACGTCGCCCGCCGCACGCGCGTGTGCGCAGCACCTTTCAGACGACCCGTCCTTGCTGGTCAGTGGCGATTTTAACCACTTATCGGCGGCCGACCCGCCGGGGAGAGTGTGAGTTCTCTCTAACTTTCCACCGGCCGGTACCGCCGAAACCCTCGGACGAGCCGCCACGGGAACCCCGGCTGAACCCCGGTGGGACTCTCACAGAGCCCCACCGGCCCCTCGTCAGTCCGTCACCGGCCGGTCACCAGCCGCGTGCCTGGGCCGCCTCGTGCATCCGCTGCTCGGCGATCCGGTCGGCCGCGGCGGCCGGTGGAATCCCGTCCTCCTTCGCACGTGCGAAGATTCCCAGCGTGGTGTCGAAGATCCTCGCGGCCTTCGCCTTGCACCGCTCGAAGTCGAAGCCGTGCAGCTCGTCGGCGACCTGGATGACCCCGCCGGCGTTCACCACGTAGTCCGGGGCGTAGAGGATCCCGCGGTCGGCGAGGTCCTTCTCGACGCCCGGGTGGGCGAGCTGGTTGTTGGCCGCGCCGCAGACGATCCTCGCCGTCAGCACCGGCACCGAGCCGTCGTCGAGCGCCCCGCCGAGCGCGCAGGGGGCGTACACGTCGAGCCCGTCCACGCGGATCAGCGCCTCGGTGTCGGCGACCGCCGTCACCCCTTCCGGGTGCCGGCCGAGGATCCGGCGTACGGCGTCCTCGCGTACGTCGGTGATCACGACCTCGGCGCCCTCGGCCCGCAGGTGCTCCACCAGGTGGTGGCCGACCTTGCCGACGCCCGCGACGCCGACCTTGCGGCCCCGCAGCGACGGATCGCCCCACTGGTGCTGGGCCGAGGCCCGCATGCCCTGGTAGACGCCGAAGGCGGTCAGCACGGACGAGTCGCCGGCCCCGCCGTTCTCCGGCGAGCGCCCGGTCGTCCAGCGGCACTCGCGCGCCACGACGTCCATGTCGGCGACATACGTGCCGACATCGCAGGCGGTCACGTACCGCCCGCCGAGCGAGGCCACGAAACGGCCGTACGCGAGCAGCAGCGCTTCGGTCTTGATCGTGTCCGGATCACCGATGATCACGGCCTTGCCGCCGCCGTGGTCCAGACCGGCCATGGCGTTCTTGTACGACATCCCGCGCGCGAGGTTCAGCGCGTCGGCGACGGCCTCCGCCTCGGTCGCGTAGGGGTAGCAGCGGGTACCGCCGAGGGCGGGGCCCAGGGCGGTGGAGTGGAGCGCGATGACGGCCTTGAGGCCGCTGACACGGTCCTGGCAGAACACGACCTGCTCATGGCCGCCCTGGTTCGAGTGGAACAGGGTGTGCAGTACGTCAGCAGGTGCGCCGGATACGTCGGTCACTGTGGTGACTCCCGGGTGACTAGCGGCGGTTCGGGGCGCAGGCACCGTAAGGGTGGCGGGGCCTGTGAACTGAGCGTAGAGCCTGCGCGGCCCGCCGATCGCGACCTGTGGAGGATCACTTCTTCCGGAGTGCCGCCGTGGGACGATGCGCGGGGTTTCCCGGTCCGCGGAAGGGGGAGGGAGCAGGCGTGCCCAAGGAGTCCTCGGTGATCGTCCCGTACGCGGCCTATCTGCGCGTGTACGAGCCGCTGGCCGCCTTTCCCGAGCCCGAACGCACCCACTGGACGGCCTACGCCCGCCGCCCCGAGCTCCCCTCCTACCAGGACGAGCTGCGCCGCTCGCTGGCCGACCTGCTGCCCACCCCGCCGGTCGGGGTACCGGTGCACGAGAGCGGCGACGCGTTCGTGACCGAGGTGGACGGCGTGCTCTGCGTCTGCCCCTGGCGCACCCGGCTGCGCGGCTGGCTGGCCCTGGCGGAGCTGGACGGCGACGAGCTGCCCCGGTCGGTCCTCGACGCGGCGCTCCCCGAGGTCGTACGCCTGCAGGCGGCGAAGGACCACGAGCGGTGGCTGGAGCGCAACCCCGACGCCCGCCCGTGGATCCGCACGGCGATCTGGCAGGTGCCGATCAACTGGTTCGTGCTCGTCTCCGACGGGGAGCGGGAGTACGGCAAGGGGACGGCGGAGGTCGCACCCGTGCTGCGCTACCGCACGCCCATGGTGCAGGCGCGGCGGCGGGTGGCCCGGTCGCTGCGCACGCTGAAGGACGCGATGGACGAGGGGCCGCTGATCGACGGCCTGCTGGACGTGGGGCGCTGGCTGGAGGAATTCCACCCGCGTTCGCTTGTGGAACTGGATTACGGCGGCCTCGTGCACGTGCTGCCGGCCGGCGAGCTGGAGGACGATCACTCGGCGAAGGACGTGGCCGAGGGCATCGAGGCGCTGCGGACCGGCGACGGCGCGGCGGCCGGCGAGGCGTACGCGCGGCTCGTGGAGCGGTGGCGGTCGGTCCGGAACAGGCGCTCCGCGAACTGATGATCAACTGACGGTGTGACAGGCGCTACAGCGGTGGCGCATGTGACGCACGTCACGGACCAGAAGTGGCCGGACAGCGTACCGTCAAACGCACTTCACGGAACTGACGGGACGTAGGTCCCGATCCGGGCTTATGTCGCAAGGGTGACGGACCGCACGTACACGGCCCTTGCGCCGCTTGCCCCTCCTCGTGCCAAAATAGGACAAGGAGTCCGGGGAGGACTCCTCCACCCGCTTATGTTCCACTGTGGGGGGAAATCTCAGTAATGCACGCTTTGTGGAGTCTGGTGACTCCTGATCGCCACTGTGACTGATCGTCACAGTGGCGTGACTGTCCGCTATGGCATGGTCCATCGGCTTCCGTCGCCGATGAACACCTGGGGGGCAATTCCATCGGTTTGGCCGACGCGGCTGGACGGATGGTGTAGTTGTAGTGCCGAGGACAAGCCGTTCGTCCTATAACCGACTCGACTCGCGTCCGCCATTTCGGGCAACGCGGGTCAAGGTGCAGAATTTAGAGGAAAGAACCGAGAAGGTTCGGTTCTCCCGAGGAGGCCGCTCATGACCGCTCGCACCCCTGATGCTGAGCCGCTGCTGACCCCGGCTGAGGTCGCCACCATGTTCCGTGTGGACCCTAAGACGGTCACACGGTGGGCGAAGGCCGGCAAGCTCACGTCGATTCGTACGCTCGGCGGACATCGCCGTTATCGCGAGGCCGAGGTCCGCGCTCTGCTTGCGGGGATCCCGCAGCAGCGCACCGAAGCCTGACAACTGAATATGCGGGCAACACGTCAGGTCCCCCAACCTGTTCGGACGCCCGAAACCTAGCTCCAAGCGACGTGGGTCCTGCCCCAACAGGCCCCTCGCCCACTGGGAACGTCGTCGATCGCGCTGGACTCCGCCGGGTCCAGCGCGATCTTTTTTTGTGCGCCTGGTGCCACTTGAGACCGCTTGAGACCGCTTGGGACTGCCTGAGGCCGCTGAGGGCCGCTCTTCGTGGTCGCATCAGGTCGTATCAGGTGACTCTGTGAGCGACCTTGTCGGAGTCTGGGGAGGCTCTGGGAGGGTTCCTGGGGGCATCTCCCGGACTTCCTCCGGACTTCCTACCGAGTGGTGCAATTGCACATATAAAATTGACCAGTTGTAGGCGACCGGTAAGAACCCGGGTTTTCGAAACTCATGCGGTGACACCTGTCACATGCCGGAAGCCTTGTCGCCGCTGACCCATGTGCGCTAAAGGGGAGTTGGGCGTCGACGCTCGCGGGCTGTGCGGGGGCGGTCCCTGAGATCTGGGTACCGGGCCGGACGCGACGCCGTCAAGGGCGCGTCGGGGAACGCAGAGAGCCCGGATCCGAAGATCCGGGCTCTCTGTTACTGCGGTCCTGACGGGATTTGAACCCGCGGCCTCCACCTTGACAGGGTGGCGAGCACTCCAAACTGCTCCACAGGACCAGGTTTTCGCGGCACTTGATGTTGCGTTGTGCTGCGAGAAGGACTGTACAGGAGGGTGAGCCTGCTGGTCGAACTCACCCTCCGTACGGGATCCGTTACGGCACCGCCGCGTCGATCGCCTTCACGATCCGCTTGTCGGAGACCGCGTACGCCGTGCCCAGCGCGTGCGCGAAGTAGCTGACCCGCAGCTCCTCGATCATCCAGCGGATGTCCAGCACCGAGGACGGCACCGGCCGGCCCGGGGGGAGCTGTTCCAGGAGCCAGGCGTACTCGTCCTGCATCTCGTGGACCTTCTCCATGCGGCTGGTGTCCCGCTGCACGCCGGTCGGCATCTGCTGCAGGCGCCGGTCCACCGCCACCAGGTAGCGCATGAGGTCGGGCAGCCGGCGCAGGCCCGCCCACGTCACGAAACCGGGCTTCACCAGGGCGTCCAACTGCCCCCGTACGTCCGTGAGGTTCGCCAGGAGCACGGGGCTGCGTACGCCCTTCAGACGGCGCTCACAGGCCTGCCAGGCGGCCAGCACCTGCTGCACCTGCCCGACCGTCCGCACCGTCGTGTCGACGATCTCCGCGCGCACCTTGTCGTACAGCTTCCGGAACGACTCCTCGTCCCACGCCGGACCGCCGAAGTCGGCGATCAGCCGGTCCGCCGCCGCCATCGCGCAGTCGTCGAACAGAGCCTGGATGGAACCGTGCGGATTCGCCGACAGCGCGATCTTCTGAGCGTTCGTCAACTTCTCGGATGCGAACTTTGCCGGGTTGACCGGGATGTTGCGCAGGATCAGCCGGCGGGTGCCCTTCCACATCGCCTCCGCCTGCTCCGCCTCCGTGTCGAAGAGGCGTACGGACACCGTGTTCGCCGTCGGTCCGTCGTCGACCAGCGCCGGGTACGCCCTCACCGGTTGGCCGGCGCGGCGGGTCTCGAAGACGCGGGTGAGCGCGCCGATCGTCCAGTCCGTCAGGCCCGAACGCTCCAGGGACTCGCCGCCCTGCCGTTCGGCGGTGGCCGCGGCGGCCTGCGAGATGGCCTGCCTCGCCTTCGGCTTCAGCCGGAGCTTCAGGGACTCCAGGTCCTTGTCCTCGGCCAGCTTGCGGCGCCGCTCGTCGACGATCCGGAAGGTGATCTTCAGGTGGTCGGGGAGCCGCGACCAGTCGAAGTCGTCCGCCTCGAAGGGGACACCGACCATGCGCTTCAGATCGCGGGCCATCGCCGTCGTGAGCGGCCCTTGGAGCGGCGCCGCCTGGCCCAGGAAACGCTGCGCGAAGTTCGGCGCCGGCACGTAGTTGCGGCGGATCGGCTTCGGCAGGGAACGGATCAGCTCCGTGACGACCTCCTCCCGCAGACCCGGGATCTGCCAGTCGAATCCCTCGTCCGTGACCTGGTTGAGCACCTGGAGCGGGATGTGGACGGTCACACCGTCCGCGTCCGCGCCCGGCTCGAACTGGTACGTGACCGGGAACTTCAGCGGACCCTGCCGCCACGCGTCCGGATAGTCGGCCTTCGTGACCGCCTCCGCCGACTCCCGGATGAGCATCTCCCGCTCGAAGTCCAGGAAATCGGGCTGCTCGTGCCGCTTGTGCTTCCACCAGGAGTCGAAGTGCGCGCCGGACACCACGTGTTCGGGCACCCGCTGCTCGTAGAAGTCGAACAGCGTGTCGTCGTCGACGACGATGTCCCGCCGCCGCGCCCGGTGCTCCAGCTCCTCGACCTCGCTGAGGAGCCGGCGGTTGTCGGCGAAGAACTTGTGGTGCGTGCGCCAGTCGCCCTCGACGAGCGCGTTGCGGATGAACAGCTCGCGGGAGGTCTCCGGGTCGATCCGGCCGTAGTTGACCTTCCGCTGGGCGATGATCGGCACGCCGTACAGCGTGACCTTCTCGTCCGCCATCACGGCCGCCTGGTCCTTCTCCCAGCGCGGCTCGCTGTACGTCCGCTTCAGGAGATGCCCGGCGAGCGGCTCCACCCACTCCGGCTCGATCTTCGCGTTGACCCGCGCCCAGAGACGGGACGTCTCCACCAACTCCGCGGACATGACGAACCGGGGCTGCTTCTTGAACAGGGCCGAGCCCGGGAAGAGCGCGAACTTGGCGCTCCGCGCGCCCAGATACTCGTTCTTGTTGCCGTCCTTCACGTCCTTCATGCCGATGTGCGAGAGCAGACCGGCGAGGAGGGAGACGTGGACACTCTGCTCGGCCGCGTCCTCCTCGTTCGGATGGATCCCCATCTGCTTGGCGACCGTGCGCAACTGCGAGTAGATGTCCTGCCACTCACGGATGCGCAGGAAGTTCAGGTACTCCTGCTTGCACATCCGCCGGAAGGAGGAGGACCCTCGCTCCTTCTGCTGCTCGCGGACGTACCGCCACAGGTTGAGATACGCGAGGAAGTCGCTGGTCTCGTCCTTGAAACGGGCGTGCTGCTGGTCGGCCTGCGTCTGCTTGTCGGCCGGCCGCTCGCGCGGGTCCTGGATGGACAGCGCGGCGGCTATCACCATGACCTCGCGGACACAGCCGTTCTTCTCGGCCTCCAGGACCATCCGGGCCAGCCGCGGATCTACGGGCAACTGGGCCAGCTTGCGGCCGGTCGGCGTGAGCCGCTTGCGCGGGTCCTTCTCGGTCGGGTCCAGCGCGTTCAGCTCCTGGAGGAGCTGCACGCCGTCACGGATGTTGCGGTGGTCCGGCGGGTCGATGAACGGGAACTTCTCGATCTCGCCGAGCCCGGCCGCCGTCATCTGGAGGATGACGCTCGCCAGGTTCGTCCGGAGGATCTCCGCGTCCGTGAACTCCGGGCGGGCGACGAAGTCGTCCTCGTCGTACAGCCGGATGCAGATGCCGTCGCTGGTCCGGCCGCAGCGGCCCTTGCGCTGGTTGGCGCTGGCCTGCGAGACCGCCTCGATGGGCAGCCGCTGGACCTTGGTGCGGTGGCTGTAGCGGCTGATCCGGGCGAAGCCGGGGTCGATGACGTACTTGATGCCCGGGACGGTCAGGGACGTCTCGGCCACGTTCGTCGCCAGAACGATCCTGCGGCCCGTGTGCTGCTGGAACACCCGGTGCTGCTCGGCGTGCGACAGCCGGGCGTAGAGAGGCAGTACCTCGGTGAACCGGTATCTCTTCTTCTCCAGCGCGTCCGCGGTGTCCCGGATCTCCCGCTCACCGGAGAGGAAGACGAGGATGTCGCCCTGCCCCTCGGCCTGGAGCTCCTCCACGGCATCGCAGATCGCGGTGATCTGATCCCGGTCGGCGTCGTCGGACTCGTCTTCGAGGAGCGGTCGGTAACGCACCTCCACCGGATACGTCCGCCCGCTGACCTCGACGATCGGGGCGTCGCCGAAGTGCCGGGAGAAACGCTCCGGGTCGATGGTCGCGGAGGTGATGACGACCTTGAGGTCCGGCCGGCGCGGCAGCAACTGGGCGAGGTAGCCCAGCAGGAAGTCGATGTTGAGGGACCGCTCGTGGGCCTCGTCGATGATGATCGTGTCGTACGCGCGCAGCTCACGGTCGGTCTGGATCTCCGCGAGCAGGATGCCGTCCGTCATCAGCTTCACGAAGGTGGCGTCCGGGTTCACCTGGTCGGTGAACCGCACCTTCCAGCCGACGGCCTCACCGAGCGGCGTCCGCAGCTCCTCGGCGACCCGCTCGGCGACCGTACGGGCGGCGATGCGACGGGGCTGGGTGTGCCCGATCATCCCGCGCACGCCACGACCCAGCTCGAGACAGATCTTCGGGATCTGGGTCGTCTTGCCGGACCCCGTCTCACCGGCGACGATGACGACCTGGTGATCACGGATGGCGGCCGCGATATCGTCCTTCTTCTGGCTGACCGGGAGCTGCTCGGGGTACGAGACGGCGGGCACACGGCTGCGCCGCAGCGTCATCCGCTCCTCGACCTGCGCGACCTCCGCCTCGATCTCGGCGAGGACGGCGGCACGGGCCTCCGGCTTGCGGATCCTGCGCGCGCCTTCGAGCCTGCGCCCGAGCCGATGCGCGTCGCGCAGAGACAGCTCGGCCAGGCGGGGGGCGAGAGCGCCGAGGGCGGGGGTTCCCGGGGCAGAGGCGCCGGGGGCGGGGTGCGTAGACATACGCGATCCAGGATCTCATCTTGGCGAAAGAAGGGGCGAGCGCTTTTGGGGCCGCCTCACCTGACGCGGAGCGACGAAAACCCCCTCCAGTTGCCCGGAGGGGGTTTTCGTTCTGGTGGCTGGGGCCGGGGTCGAACCGGCGACCTATCGCTTTTCAGGCGATCGCTCGTACCAACTGAGCTACCCAGCCACGAGGTTTCACGTGAAACGGAAACCTCAGCGGTCCTGACGGGATTTGAACCCGCGGCCTCCACCTTGACAGGGTGGCGAGCACTCCAAACTGCTCCACAGGACCCAGCTGTTGCGTACGACAGTGTCGCACACGGTGTTGCGTGCCCCCAACGGGATTCGAACCCGTGCTACCGCCTTGAAAGGGCGGCGTCCTAGGCCGCTAGACGATGAGGGCTATCGGCCCGCCTGGGCGCTTCTCAGCGCGTCGGGGACGTCATGAGCATATGGGATGGCGGGGGGTATCGCCAAAACGGTTTACCGGGCCGTCCTGGAGGGGGTTCGGGACGGGGTTCCGGCGGCGGTTTCGGCGGTGCTGGGGGAAGGAGTGGGGGCGGGGCTCGGGGTGGGGGACTCGGGGGACGGCGACTTGTCGGCGCCCGGTTGGTTCTCCTTCGGGAGGTGGCGGCTGACCTCGGCCGTCGTCAGGCCCAGGCCGCCGAGTTTGATCTCGTCCCAGGCCTGGAGGCGGCGGGTGTCGCGGTCGAAGTAGAGGATCGACGCCTCGATGGGGTCGGGGTACTTGCCCTCGACGGCGCGCAGGCCGCTGCCGCCGGTCGAGCCCTCGACGCGCAGCCGGGTGCCCTGCTTCATGACCTCCATCTCCTCGTGGTGGAGGTGGCCGGCCAGGACGAGCGGCACCGCGCCGTCCGTGCCGCGGGCGGCGGAGGGCTCGTGGGCGACGGCCACGTCGGCCGGGGTGCCGGCGGCCTGCTGGGCGCGCAGGGCGGCCGCCAGCCGGGCGCCCGCCGCCTCCTGGGTCTCGGCGGCGCCCGGCACGGTGGAGCGGTCGGGGGTGAACTGGGGGTCGCCGATGCCCGCGAAGCGCAGCCCGGCGACGGTGACCGCGCGGCCGTCGTCGAGGACGTGCACGTTCTTCATGCCCGCCAGGTAGCGCTGGGTGACGAGGGAGTCGTGGTTGCCCCTGACCCAGACGTACGGCGCGCCCAGGTGGGCGATGGGGTCCAGGAAGCCGTTCTCCGCCGCCGTGCCGTGGTCCATGGTGTCGCCGGAGTCGACGATCACGTTGACCTTGTACTGCTCGACGAGCGAGGCGATGATCTTCCAGCTCGCGGGGTTGAGGTGGATGTCGGACACGTGCAGGACGCGGACGGTCGTCGGGTCCGGCTGGTAGGCGGGGAGCGTGGAGGTGACGTCGTAGAGCTTGGTCACGTTGGTGACCAGGCGGGCGAGTTCCCGCTGGTAGACGTCGAACTCGGTGACGATGCTGCGCGCGTTGCCGACGATGGAGGGCGCCGAGGACAGCAGGCCCGAGAAGCGCGGTTCCAGCACCGAGTTGGGGTTCCAGGTGGCGTACGCGGTCGCGCCCGAGGCGCCCAGGAGGGTGAGGGCGAGGCCGCCGGCGGCGAGGGCGCGGCGGGGGCGGCGGTAGACGGCGAGGCCGAGGGCGGTGGCGCCGGAGACGACGGCGACGCAGGAGCGGAGTGCCAGGTCGAGGGTGCCGTGTTCGACGTCGCGGACGATCTCGTCCTGGAGGCCGGAGAGGCGTTCGGGGTGGTCGACGAGGGCCTGGGCGCGGACCGGGTCGAGCTGGTCGACGTTCACGTCGAGGCGGACCGGGGCGTGGTGGCTGTCCAGGGTGAGCGCGCCGAGCGGGGAGACGTTGATCTTCGTGCCGCCGGTGACGGACGGGCGCAGGGTCATGGTCGTGTCCATGGGGCCGACGGGCACGCGGACGTCGCCGACGATCAGCAGCCCGAGCCAGGCGCCGAACAGGACGACGGCGGTCAGCCCGAAGGCGCGGGCCCAGGGGCCTGGCCGGGCGGCGAGTTCGGGGACCGTCCTGCTGCTGTTCCTGATCCTGTTCTTGGTGCTGTTGCGGCGCTTGAGGCGGTTCAGGGCTGCGGCGGGGACGCGGGCGCGGGCCATTGGTGCCGTATGCCCCGGTCCGGGCGCTGGTATGCGAACGGTTCGGACCCTTCGTACGGCGGCCTCGTACCGGACAATGGGCCTGTGCTGGAGATGACGCGTGAGGAGTTCGAGGAACTGGTCGCCGAGGCGCTGGACCGGATTCCGCCGGAGTTGACGCGGCTGATGGACAACGTCGCGGTGTTCGTCGAGGACGAGCCGCCGGCGGACGATCCCGAGCTGCTCGGGCTCTACGAGGGGACTCCGCTGACGGATCGCGGGGAGTGGTACGCGGGGGTGCTGCCGGACCGGATCACGATCTACCGGGGGCCCACGCTGCGGATGTGCGGGTCGCGGGAGGAGGTCGTGGCGGAGACCGAGGTGACGGTGGTGCACGAGATCGCCCATCACTTCGGCATCGACGACGCGCGGCTGCACGCGCTGGGGTACGGCTGAGGCGTCCGGCGGGATGTCCGGTGCGGAGTCCGGCGAGGCGTCCGGTGGGGGCGCGTGTCCCGGGCGTGTCTTCTTGTGGGCGGCGGGAGTTGGGCACGTCGACTCCATACGCCTGCACCGGAGGTGGCCCCGTGCGCCCCTTGTACGTACCCGTTCGTCTGGCCGTGACGGTCATGGCCGTCGCCGCGGCCGCCGGCTGCATGAGCGTGGGGGACGAGGAGGGCGGCCGGGTCAAGCCGTCGCACTCGGCGGGGCAGCAGGCCGGTGAGGCGCCGGACGGGGGTTCGGCGGGCGTGGGCGGCGGCTTCGGGATGGGCGCGGCGGGCGGCGACGGCAAGCACGGGCACGGGAAGGGTGACGCGGCGAAGGCGAGCGCGTCGGCATCCGCCTCGGCCGCGCCGTCGGCCGGTGCGAGCGCGTCGGCCTCGGCGGGGGCGGTGAAGCCGGGGAGGACCGACAAGCCGGGGGCGCCCACGCCGACCAAGGCGCAGCCGACGGCGCCCACCCGCTCGCCGGACCCGGAGCCGCCCGTGCCGTCGCCGGAGCCGCCGTCGCCCTCCCCGGAGCCGACGGTCGCCGAGCCGTCGGCCTCGGCGCACGAGGACGGCGGGGGGACGGCGCCGCAGTTGGCGGAGCGGGAGCCGGCTCCGGAAGCGGCGCCCGAGGCGGCTTCGCCGGTCTAGGGGGTTCGCCGGCCCGGGCGTGGCCTGGGCGGGGTCGCTGGCCTAGGGCCGGTGGGACCTCGGACCGGCCCGGGACGGGACCTCACGGTCGACCTCAGGGGCGACCTTAGGCCAGTCCGGGAGTGGACCTCGGAACGGCAGGGCGCAGGACCCGGATGGCTGCTGAGCTGCGGTTATGGGGCTCGGTTTGCCTTCGGTGGCAAGGGTGAGTATGGTAGTAGATCGTTTGATCCCATTTGCCCGGCGCCACCACAGAGCGCGCCGTGTGGCGCGTACTCTCCCTTGCCGTGGCGGACCGCATAGAGGCGGTCGTAAAGCGATGCGAACACGGAGTTGACGGGCGCGTGCCGAGGAGACTCCGGAAGGTTTCGCATTCGCATGTCCATTTCCAGTACTGATCACGCCGTCGTGCCCGAGAGCAACGACGAGCCGATCGAGCTCACCGACGTCATCGACATCGACGCCGCAGAACTCACCGAAGCCGAGGCCGAGATCGTGGAGGCCGTAGAGGCTGTGGAGGAGGAAGCCGTGGAGGCCGAGACCCCCGAGCAGACCTTCGGCGACCTCGGGCTTCCCGAGGGCATCGTGCGCAAGCTCGCGCAGAACGGTGTGACCAGCCCCTTCCCGATCCAGGCCGCGACCATCCCGGACGCCCTGGCCGGCAAGGACATCCTCGGCCGTGGCCGCACCGGCTCCGGCAAGACCCTCTCCTTCGGTCTGCCGACCCTGGCCACGCTGGCCGGCGGCACGACCGAGAAGCGCAAGCCGCGCGCCGTCATCCTCACGCCGACGCGTGAGCTGGCGATGCAGGTCGCGGACGCGCTGCAGCCCTACGGCGACGTCCTCGGCCTGAAGATGAAGGTCGTCTGCGGCGGTACGTCGATGAGCAACCAGATCTACGCCCTGGAGCGCGGCGTCGACGTCCTCGTCGCCACCCCGGGCCGGCTGCGCGACCTCATCAACCGCGGCGCCTGCTCCCTCGAGAACGTGCAGATCGCCGTACTCGACGAGGCCGACCAGATGTCCGACCTGGGCTTCCTGCCCGAGGTCACCGAGCTGCTCGACCAGATCCCCGGCGGCGGCCAGCGGATGCTGTTCTCGGCCACGATGGAGAACGAGATCTCCACGCTGGTCAAGCGCTACCTGAGCAACCCGGTCACGCACGAGGTCGACAGCGCCCAGGGCAACGTCACGACCATGTCGCACCACATCCTGATCGTGAAGCCCAAGGACAAGGCGCCGGTCACGGCCGCGATCGCGTCCCGCAAGGGCCGCACCATCATCTTCGTGCGCACCCAGCTCGGCGCCGACCGGATCGCCGAGCAACTGCGCGACTCCGGCGTGAAGGCCGACGCGCTGCACGGCGGCATGACCCAGGGCGCGCGCACCCGCACGCTGGCCGACTTCAAGGACGGTTACGTCAACGCGCTCGTCGCGACCGACGTCGCCGCCCGCGGTATCCACGTCGACGGCATCGACCTCGTCCTGAACGTGGACCCGGCCGGCGACCACAAGGACTACCTGCACCGCGCGGGCCGCACGGCGCGTGCCGGCCGTACCGGCACGGTCGTCTCGCTCTCCCTGCCGCACCAGCGCCGTCAGATCTTCCGCCTGATGGAGGACGCGGGCGTCGACGCCGGGCGTCACATCATCCAGGGCGGCACCGCCTTCGAGCCCGAGGTCGCCGAGATCACCGGCGCCCGGTCGATGACGGAGGTCCAGGCCGAGTCCGCGGGCAACGCGGCGCAGCAGGCCGAGCGTGAGGTCTCCCAGCTCACCAAGGAGCTGGAGCGCGCGCAGCGCCGGGCGACCGAGCTGCGCGAGGACGCCGACCGTCTGGTGGCCCGCGTGGCGCGTGAGCGCGGCGAGGACCCGGAGGCGGCCGTGGCCGCCGCCGCGACCGAGGCCGCGACCGTGGCCGACGTCTCCCTGCCGGAGCAGTCGGCCGCCCCGCAGGCGACCGAGGCTCCGGTGCGCGAGGAGCGCCCGTCCTCCTACGAGAAGCCCGCCTACGAGAAGTCCTCTTCTTACGAGCCGCGTCAGCGTCGTGACGAGCGGGGCAACTACGAGCGCCGCGACCGCCGTGACGACCGCCGCGATGACCGTTCGTCGTCCGGTGGCGGTTTCAACCGTGACCGTCGTGACGACCGTCCGTCCGGTGGTTTCAACCGTGACAACCGTGACAGCGACCGTGGTGGCCGTTCCTTCGAGCGTCGTGACGACCGCTCTTCGGGCGGCGGCTTCAACCGCGACCGTCGCGACGACCGTCCGTCCGGTGGCGGCTTCAACCGTGACCGCCGCGATGACCGTTCCTCGGGCGGTGGCTTCAACCGCGACCGTCGCGATGACCGTTCGTCGTCCGGTGGCGGTTTCAACCGTGACCGTCGTGACGACCGTCCGTCCGGTGGTTTCAACCGTGACAACCGTGACAGCGACCGTGGTGGCCGTTCCTTCGAGCGTCGTGACGACCGTTCCTCGGGCGGCGGCTTCAACCGCGACCGTCGTGACGACCGTCCGTCGTCCGGTGGCGGCTTCAACCGGGACAACGACCGTGGCGGCTTCCGTCGCGACGACCGCCCGTCCGGCCACCGTGGCAGCGACCGCCCGTTCAACCGTGACCGCCGCGACGACCGCCCGGGCTTCCGTGCCGGCGGCCACGACCGCCCGTCCTTCAACCACCGCGGCACCGGCACCGGCTCCGGCACGGGCACCGGTTCCGGCACCCCCGGCCGCCGCGACGACAAGCCGCGCTGGAAGCGCAACGGCTGACGCGAACGCTAACCGCGTGAACTGAGCCAGCCCCGAGGGGCCCGTACGACTCCGGTCGTGCGGGCCCCTCGGTGTTGTGCGCGGGTCGGCCGGATCACGGTCGGGTTTCAGCCAAGTTGTGACGTGTGTCACGCCCCTGGGAGGGGAATTGCTGGGGGCATGACAGATGACGCCATAGTGAGCGGGCGGTCGTCCGAAGGTCTCTCGGACGAAGAGCGGTTGGCCCAGCTCGGTTACACGCAGGTTCTCGCCCGCCGTATGTCGGCGTTCTCCAACTACGCGGTCTCCTTCACGATCATCTCGGTCCTGTCGGGCTGTCTGACGCTGTATCTGTTCGGCATGAACACGGGCGGACCAGCGGTGATCATGTGGGGCTGGGTCGCGGTCGGGCTGATGACGCTCTTCGTCGGGTTGTCGATGGCCGAGATCTGTTCGGCGTACCCGACGTCGGCGGGCCTGTACTTCTGGGCCCACAAGCTGGCCCCCGGCCGGACCGCCGCCGCCTGGGCCTGGTTCACGGGCTGGTTCAACGTGCTGGGGCAGGTCGCGGTGACCGCCGGCATCGACTTCGGGGCCGCGTCCTTCCTCGGCGCGTATCTGAACCTCCAGTTCGACTTCGAGGTGACACCGGGCCGCACGGTCCTCCTCTTCGCCGGGATCCTGGTCCTGCACGGCCTGCTGAACACCTTCGGGGTGCGCATCGTGGCGCTGCTGAACAGCGTGAGCGTGTGGTGGCACGTGCTGGGCGTGGGGGTCATCGTCGGGGCGCTGGCCTTCGTCCCCGACACGCACCAGTCGACGTCCTTCGTGTTCGGCGAGTTCGTCAACAACACGGGCTGGGGCAGCGGCGTGTACGTCGTCCTGCTGGGCCTGCTGATGGCCCAGTACACCTTCACCGGCTACGACGCCTCCGCCCACATGACGGAGGAGACGCACGACGCGTCGACGGCCGGCCCGAAGGGCATCGTGCAGTCCATCTGGACGTCGTGGATCGCCGGCTTCGTCCTGCTGCTCGGCTTCACCTACGCCATCCAGTCCTACTCCGCCGCCCTCGAGTCCCCGACCGGCGCGCCGCCCGCCCAGATCCTGCTCGACGCGCTCGGCGCGACCGCCGGGAAGCTGCTGTTGCTGGTGGTCATCGGCGCCCAGTTGTTCTGCGGGATGGCGTCGGTGACGGCCAACAGCCGCATGATCTACGCGTTCTCGCGGGACGGGGCGCTGCCGTACTCCCACCTCTGGCACACGGTCAGCCCGCGCACCCGCACGCCCGTCGCGGCGGTCTGGCTGGCGGCCGGCGGCGCGCTGCTGCTGGGCCTGCCGTACCTGATCAACGTGACCGCGTACGCGGCCGTCACCTCCATCGCCGTCATCGGCCTCTACATCGCGTACGTCATCCCGACGCTGCTGCGCGTCCGCAAGGGCGAGGCCTTCGAGCGGGGCCCGTGGCACCTGGGCCGCTGGTCGAAGGCGATCGGCGTGGTGTCGGTGGCGTGGGTGGCCGTCATCACGGTCCTCTTCATGCTGCCCCAGGTCTCCCCGGTCACCTGGGAGACCTTCAACTACGCCCCGATCGCCGTGCTCGTCGTGCTCGGCTCCGCGGGAGCGTGGTGGCAGCTCTCGGCCCGCCACTGGTTCCTCAACCCCGAACACGCGCGGACGGTCGCCCGGGAGGCGGCGCGGGCGGGGACGGCGGCGGGGACGGGAAAGCCCCGGTAACCGGCAGGCCGCCCCGGTAACCGGCAGGCCGGATGACCGATCTTCACCCCTCCGCACACCTCGGCGCGGCCGTGTCCCGGATACCCGATCGGAGACACGGCCGGGTCCGGCTATGCTCGGGGAGGCAACATCGCCTGGGCCCTTAGCTCAATTGGCAGAGCAGTGGACTTTTAATCCATTGGTTGTGGGTTCGAGTCCCACAGGGCCTACGGATGTGGGGGAGGGGAAATCCCTTCTGACCTGCAGAGCAGCGCTCGGGTCGGCTTCGGTCGGGTCGGGCGCTGCGGCGTTTTCGGGGTTCTGCGTGACCGCGACCCCGCACGCCTGCACTCACCTCCCAGCTCATCACCCACAGCGTCTGGCCCGCTGAGGTCTCCGTCCTCACCCTTGAGGACCTGATCAACGTGGGGAGCTGCGCAAGACGGTCACGGCCGTCGAGTCATCGTCGCCGGGCGGCGGCGCTAAGCGAAGAACCACGCCCACCGGGCCGAGGGCAGGCTCGATCCCTGGCCGGCAGAAGCATAGCCCTCAACTCTCAGCAGCGGCCGTGTCACCTGCTGAACGGCAGCATCGGCAGGGTCGGCAGAAACCAGGTGTTCTTGGCTGGCGTCCCTCGCAGCACGACCGCACCCATCGACAAGCAGGCGAATTCCAGTCATCTTATGGCAGAGAGTGATCGCTGTCTGCACGCCTTCTTTACATGACTTACGCGAAAAACTCCTGGTGTGAGCACGGCGTTAGCACATGTTGTGCTGTGAACGGCCGTGCAACTGATTTCCCGTTCCGTAGCCCGGACGCCAAGAACGGGCCTTGCCTCACCCGGTTGACCTGTGGCTAAGGTGACGCCGCGCGCTCACACGAGGGGCCCTGACCAGCCCACCGTGACGCGCGCACGTCATTCGACGGCCGGGGGGGACTGTGCCGTCACGGGGGAGGAGTGCTTCGTAATGTCGCGATACGGGCTCGTTGTGAACGCCTACGTGGTCGCTGCTCTCTGCTGCCCCTGTTCCCACGCCGGAACGGCGGGCTGACCCCGCGCGTATCCCACCGCCCTCTTCGGGCGGTCACCCCTGCCTGCCCTCGCTCGCTACGAAGGATGCCCGTTTGCGATTCAGACCGGGGTTGTTCAACCCCAGATCACGAACATCCGCAGCGTTCACCTCTGCCGTTACGTCCGTCGCCGCCCTGGCCGTCCTCGGTGGCCTGGCCGTCCAGCCCGGCCTGCTCGGCCGGGACGCCGCACAGCCTGTCGCCGCGACGGGCGACTCGTACGACGGCTTCGACACCAAAGCGGCTGAGCAGCTGCGCGAGGACCAGTGCGTGGCTGCCTATGGCCTGCGCAAGGGCGGGCCCAACCTGTTCGCCCTCGCGCAGAACGCCGTCGGGCTGCCGGCCGATCAGCTCCACCAGAAGCTCCGGCGGGATCTCGCCGACGCCAGCACCCCACTGCACCAGGCCTTCAGCGCGGACAGCGCCGGCAGTGACCAGTGGGTCAAGAAGGTCGGCGACCAGGAGTACACGTTCGTCACCACCGTCAGCGGTTTGACTTCCTACCCTGGCGAACCGGGCGGAAAGTTCAAGATCCTCGACCACACCGGGCTGCTTCCGTGGCTGTGGCAGTCGTACAGCAGCTCGATCGACTTGTTCTCCCCGTTCTACGACCCGTCGCCCACCGCCGACGACAGCACGAAGGCCGCCGCGCTCGCGGTCGGCGACCCGCTGTACACCACCGGGGGGACACCGGAGGAGCAGCAGGCGTGGAAGCTGTGGAAGAAGAACTCGGGGAAGATCGAACCCAATGTGTTGTTCGTTCCCCGGGTGTTTGCCGATGACGCCCGTATCTTCCTGGCCTCCGGCGGCTTCCCCCGTACAGCCCCGGCCACGGACACCCCGGAGTTCCGCATCGCGGTCGAGGACTTGAAGGCCCGCTTCGCGTCGTGTGCGTGGCACGCCCCGATCGACCCGAACCGGGTTCTCGGCAAGGAGGTGGCGCAGGCGTCCGCCGAGTGGCAGTGGGAGATCGCCTCGCAGGCCACGCAGCGGCAGCAGATCCTCGCCGCCGGCCTCAACGCCACGAACGCGTTGCGGGACGGCACGTTCGCCCTGGGGCAGGTCCTCGGCCAGTCATGGCTCGCGGACTACTCCACCCGCTGGCAGGACTACTGGTCGGCGGGCGGGCTGGGCTGGATCGGCGACAGCCCCGTGACGATCGAGGTGCCGGGCGCGAAGGGCAACTGCCTGGACGTCCAGGGAGGCGCCAAGACCAACGGCACTCCCGTCCAGATCTACACCTGCAACGGTGGCGCCTCCCAGCAGTGGACGCTCGAAGGCAGCGAGGGTGACCTCCACCTCCGCAACGTCGGCTCACTGAAGTGCCTGGACGTGGCCGGGAACAAGTCGGCGAACGGCACGAAGATCCAGATATCGGACTGCTACAAGTCCGCGGGGCAGTCGTGGAAGGGGGACGCCCGTGCCACCTCGCCCCTGAAGAGCGTCACCACCGGCAAGTGCCTGGACCTGAGCGCGGTCACTAAGGGCACGGACGCGCGGCTCTGGGACTGCAAGGACGCCAGTGCGCAGAAGTTCCTGATCAAGCCGTCCGGCCACAAGGGCACGGACAGCGCCGTGTACCCGGACAAGGCCGAGTTCGACAAGGCGAAGAAGGTCGTCACCGACGCCCAGGCGGCGGCGAAGAAGCAACTGGCCACGATCAGGACCCAGTTGGAGAACGCCAAGAAGGCGGCCACCGCGTCCGACGCCGCCGAGCAGGCCGGGTACGGCATCGCGGACGCCGCCGGTGCGCCGCGGGGCCGTGGGCTCCTGGTCGGCCAGCAGAAGGCGCAGGTCACCAAGGGGACGGTGGCGGCGCTGACGGCGATGGTGAAGGCCGGTGAGACCGCCGAGGCCGCGACCAGGGCCGCCGCGGGTGACAGCGAGACGATCGCCCAGCGGGCCCAGGCCCAGGCCGCGCAGGTCAACGCGGAGTTCCGTAAAGAGGCCGCGCACGCGGCCGAGTTGCAGGCGAAGGCCGCGGCGGACGCGGCCAGGCTGCACCGGGACAATGCCAAGAAGGACAAGGAGACGGCGGAGGCGAAGCTCGCCGCCGCGCTGAAGTCGGAAGCGGACGCGAAGGCGGCTGCCGCCGACGCGTACGCCAAGCGGCTCGCGGCCGAGGCGGAGGAGAAGACGGCCAAGGCGGAGAAGGAGACCGCGGCGGCCAAGCAGGGCGAAGCGGCTCAGCACAAGAAGAACGCGCAGGCCGAGGCGGCGAACGCCCAGGACGCCAAGGAGAAGGCGCAGGCCGCCGAGGGGACCGCGGTCGTGCGGAAGAACGAGGCGGTCAAGGCGCGCGACAATGCCCGTGATCTCGACGCCGACGCGTGGGACGCCGAGCAGAAGGCGGACGCGGCTCGCGCCAAGGCGGACGCCAAGGAGGCGTTTGCCGAGGCCCATGAGTCCGACAGCAGCGCCCAGGAGTCCAGGGCGGCAGCGGACTCGGCGGACAAGTACGCGGACGATGCCGAGGCTGCCGCGGGTCGGGCCCGGAGCGAGGCGGATGCCGCGAGCGAGGCGGCGGCCGAAGCGGATGCCGCGGCCACCCGTGCCGAGGCGGCCGCCAAGCGGTCCCGTGCGGACGCGGACGCCGCTCAGGCCGCCAAGCTGAAGGCCGATGCCGCGGTGCGGACCGCGACCAGTGCCGCGGCCGACGCCATCAAGGCCTCCGAGCACGCCTCCGAAGAGGCCAAGACGGCTGTCGAGCTGGCGGAGGAAGCGGAGAAGCTGGCTGACACCGCCATGACCCAGGCGGACGAGGCGAACAAGGAGGCCGCCAAGGCCCTTGTCGCCTCTGCGAAGGCCGCGGGCTTCGCCTACGTCACCGCGCAGGCCGCGGTCGACGCGGGCAACGCCGCCGCCGAGGTTGCCCAGCCCGCCAACGACGCGATCCAGCTCGGCTCCCCGTACGTCACCACCGACTCGGCCGCAGACCTGGTCGTGCTGACCGGGCAGGCGTCCAAGTCCATCGGCGACCAGCAAAAGGCCGTCGCCGACGCTCACGCCCAGAACGCGCAAGCCGAGGCCGCAGCGGCCAAGAACGTCGCCGACCAGGCAACGGGCGACGCGAAGATCGCCTACCAGTACGCGGCCAACGCCGCCGCACACGCGGCCACCGCCCGCGGTTACTCCAAGGAGGCCCTCGGCTACGCGGCCGACGCCTCCGCAGCCGCCTCAAAGGCCTTGACGTCACTGGCCCGCACTATCGAATACGACCGCAAGGCCACCGAAGACGCCGACGCCGCCGACAAGGCCGCAGGCCGCGCCGAAGGCTACGCCAAGCAAGCCCGTGACTCCGCCGACCAGGCCGCCCTCGACGCCGAAGCCGCACGCGACGCCGCAGCCGCGGCCGAGCAGTCCGCCAAGGACGCACGGGCAGCCGCGGACCGCGCCGACGCCGCCGCCACCGAAGCCGAACAAGCCGCCAAGGACGCGCTGAAGTACGCCCAGGAGGCACAGAAGGCAGCCGAGGAAGCGGCACGCAACGCCGCGAACACGCAGGTCTCGACCGGCGCGGGCACCGGAGTCGGCGGCACGTGGTACGTCGTCGACGAGGACAGCATCGAGATCACCGACGCCAAGCAGCACGACCCGTGTGTGATCGAGATCGGCTTCGAAGGCTGCACCACCACGTTCACGGTCACCTTCAGCGCGATGGTCGACTTCTTCCTCTGCACCAGCTCCGACACAACGGCCAGCGCCAGCGGCTGCGCGGCGCAGGACACGCTGCTCGTCGAGAGCAAGCGCATCCCAGGTCTGAAGAAGGACGTCACCCGCTATTTCTCCAAGCTGGAACTCATCCAGCAGACCCTCACCTACCAGCTCATCAAGGCGGTCCTGGTCCAGGACTTCGTCGACTGCTGGCACGGCAGTGGCAGCGGCTGCGCCTGGGCGCTGAGCAACTTCATCCCCGGCAAGGCGTTCGGCAAGGTCTTCGAAGGCATCCGGGCTCTGGACGCCGCCATGAAGACCGGCGTCGGGGTCCGTGATGCGTTCAAGGCACTCAAGGCCCTCGACCTGGACCCCGCGACCCTCGCCAAGCTCAACAGGACCATCAACGCCTACGAAGACCTGTACACCGCCTGCAAGACGAACAGCTTCCCCGGCACCACCCAGGTGCTGATGGCGGACGGCTCACACCGGCCCATCAGCCAGGTGGGCGTGGGGGACCTCGTCAAGGCCACGGATCCGGCTTCCGGCCGGTTGCGGGCCCGGCAGGTCACCGACACTTTCAAGCACGAAACCCAGCGGCTGGTGGACATCACCGTTGCCGACGGGGGGAAGCTGGCCAGTACCACCGGCCACAAGTTCTATGTGGTGGACCGCGGGTGGACGCTGGTCTCCGACCTGCGCGTCGGCGACCGCCTGCGCACCCCGGACGGCTCCGTCCGCGCGGTGACCGCCCTCCACGACCGCTCGGGCCTGGCCCCGCGCACGGTCTACGACCTCACGGTCGAGGACCTGCACACGTTCTTCGTGCTGGCGGGCGCCGCTCCGGTTCTTGTCCACAACTGCAAGGTGGCGTTGGGGTGGCAGAGGGGTGGCAAGCTCGACGAGTGGGCCAGTGAGAACGGGCTCCGCACCTTCTCCATCGCGACCCCGGAGAACTTCGCCCGGATCGCGGAAATGGCGATCGCCGACCCGAACGTGACGCTGCACATCAACATGACGGGACTGAACCAACATGGAAACTTCATGGATGCTGCCCAGCGTGGTCTGACGGGCGGTGAGGCCGGAGCTGCTGCCACGGACTACGAGATGTCCATGATCGCGAGGGCTCTCGCCAATGGTCAACGCCCGTGGAATTCGATCAAGTTCTACTCCCCGTCGGGCCCAGGTGGAGCGATGCGACTGGATCCCCCGATACCCATGCCGGATCTATCGGTACTGAAGGGGAAGCTTGATCCCGTGAAGGGTTCGATTATCGGATACTGCCACTGCTGAGGAGTCGAAGTATGGGCACCCAACCAAAAGACCTGTACCCGGACGTGACCGCTTCGGGTGACCTTGCGTCGGCCATGAATGAGGCGGCCAAGCAGCGCGGATGTGACATGGGGCGGTTCTTCTGGGTCACCGACGACGTCTGTTTCGAGACGGCAAGAGGCAACGTGTCGGTCCATTCCGCGACCGAGGAGCGCCTGTTCCGGCTGAGGGTCTATATTCCCGACTTCTCCTGGGAGATCGGCTCGACGGACGATCTCGGACTGCTCGTGGAGACGGTCGCCGCATGGCGGGAAGGTGTGCCGCTGGACGAGTTGAAGGCGAGGTTCGAATTCCTGGAGCTCGACGAATTCGCCGGGGCGCTCGAAAGAGGAGAGCCCGCCTCTTCGCAGTGGTCCAAGCTTCTGTCGACCGAATTCCACCGGGAGCAGTGGAACCTCCTCCGTCGCCTTCACGCGGACGAGGTGCTGGGGCGCATGTTTCCGGTGATCTCGCACCGTGCCGTTCGCCTACAGATGGATCCGTTGAACTGGCAGAGCCGTCAGGTCCTGGTCCATGAGCCGGACGAAGAGCGCTATGAGGTCCGCGCCGTGGTGCCCGGGTCCTCCTGGGTCGCGGTGCCGAGCGGTGATCTGATCGCTCACCTGCGAGCTGCCTTGACCGAGCAGTGATCTCGGCAGATCGGTGAAGTCGAAACCCGCCAGGTAATCCCTGGCGGGTTTCTTCATGTTGCTGATCCTTGACTGCCTGCTTGGCGTACGCCCCATTCACCGTGCCGCTCCTGGTGCTCGGCGGCGGCGAGGGAGGCTACCGGCTCTTGAGCCGGTGCTGGAGAAGAAGGGGAGCGACGTGGAGATGGTTCAGGTGCAGGACAGCGGCCACTACGTCCCCGAGGAACAGCCGGAAGTGGTCGTACGGCATCTGCTGCGATTCTTCGCTGACCCGTCGACATACCGAGGAACGGATCACGCCGTGCCGCACGTGCTGAACCTCTGGCGTCAACAGCTGGGAAAAGTACCCGAGTCGGTCTGGCGGGACACCGAACTCCAAGTGCTGATCCTCGCGGACAATGGGCTCACCGACCTCCCGCCCCAGATCGGACGGCTGCACCGGCTGACCACCCTGGACCTGGGCCACAACCACCTCACGTCGGTGCCCGCCGAACTGGGCGACCTGGCCGACCTCAGCGGCTGCCTCTACCTGCACGACAACAAGCTGTCGGAGATCCCCGACTCACTGGGAAACCTGACGCGGCTGCGCTACCTCAACGTCGGCGAGAACACCCTCACCGCCCTGCCCGAGGCCAGTGGCCGCATGACCGGCCTGATCGAACTCCGGGCCCAGCACAACCGAATGACCACGCTGCCCGCTGGCAACGGCGACCTCCGCAGCCTGCGCGAGCTCTGGCTGCGGGGCAACGTGGTCGAAAGCCTGCCGCCGTCCGTGGCCGACCTCCGCGAACTGCGCCACCTGGACCTGAGAGAGAACTCCCGGAGGCGCTGGCCGGCCTTCCCCGACTGCGTCAGCTCGACGTGCGAAGCAACCGCCTTACGTGGCTGCCGGACTGGATCGTCGACATGCCCTCGCTGGAGAAGCTGGACCTGCGCTGGAACGTCTGCGAGCCTTCCCTGTCGCTCCGGACCGAACTGGAGCGGCGAGGGTGCGTCGTCCTCTTGTAGACCGAAAGCTGCTGCTCAGCGGCCCGCCATGCGTGAGCGATGCGTGAGCGGACGGAGCCCCACAGGTCAGCAGCGGGAAGCCCGCGCATCACACCGCACGCATCCTGACCAGGTGGTTCCGGACACCGAAGAACCGTTCGGAACCACCCGGCAAGCTTTGGCCAGGACTTTTAATCCATTGGTTGTGGGTTCGAGTCCCACAGGGCCTACGGGTGGCAGGCGGGGGGTATGCCCTCTGACCTGCTAGGCAGCGTCCGGGTTGGCTTCGGCCGGCTCGGGCGCTGTGGCGTTTTCGGGGCCGTGCGTGGTGGTGCCCTCCCGATCACGTGGATGCCGAGCCTGCTTGGCATGATCTGCACAACGTCCGCGCCGCCGCCCGCCTTCAGGCCCTCACCGTCAGTGTGATCCGTAGGGCTGGGGCCGATTGGAGATTCGATGAGTGCGCCCCCTGCCCTTCTCCTCGTTCACGGTGCCTGGCACGGCCCTTGGTGTTGGCGGCAGTTGATCGACGAGCTGCCGGACGTCGACGTACGCACAGTCGCCCTGCCCAGCAGCGGCAGCAGCAGCGGCGGCGACCCGGGTGCTCCGGGCGGCCCCGGTGTCCTGGGGGATCTGCGGGACGACGCGGCCGCTGTGGCCGAGGCCGTGGCCGCGATCGACGGACCGGTCGTGGTCGTCGCGCACTCCTACGGTGGTGTTCCCGTCACCGAGGCGCTCGGCTCCGTGGGCGACGTCCGGCGACTGGTCTACCTGTGCGCCTTCCAGTTGGAGGTCGGCGACTCGCTGCTGTCCTCGGTCGGCGGCGCTCCGCCGCCGTGGTGGGAGGTGCATGAGCGGGAGGGCTACACCGTGCCGCTGGAGCCGGAGCGGGTCTTCTACGGCGACGTGGACCCGGAACTCGCGCGGCAGGCCGTCGCGCGGATCGGCCCCCAGTCGCTCGCCTCGTTCTCCCAGCCCCTCACCCGGGCGGCCTGGCACACGCTCCCGAGCACCTACGTCATCTGCGAGGCCGACGGCGCGACCCCGCCGTTCGTACAGGAAGCCATGTCCGCGCGTGCTCAGGAAGTACGGCGGCTGGACGCCTCGCACTCCCCGTTCCTCTCCCGGCCCGCCGGACTGGCCGCCCTGCTCCGTGAGGAACTCGCCCGGTGACACAGCTCGAGACGATGTCCGTCGAACCACTGCTCACGCACGACTACGAAACCCGGCGCGCCGAGATCCACGACGAACTGCGCGGGCGGTACGGGGCGGTGGCGCCGGTCGACCTGCTCGGCACGCCGGTCTGGCTGGTGCTCGGCTACGACGAGGCGCTCACGGTCCTGCGTGACGGCGACCGGTGGAAGAAGAGCCTGACTCACTGGCGGGCCTACACCGAGGGCAGGATCCCGGCGGACTGGCCGATGCTGCCCGCACTCGAGTGCGACATGATGGTCTTCTTCGACGATCAGCGGCACCAGACGGCGCGGGCGGCGTTCGAACGGGCCGTCAGACCGTTCCAGGATCCTTCGCGCCCCAGTGCCCGGCAGTTGCGGGCCCTGATCACGCAGTACGCGGACGACCTCATCACCTTTCTGTCCGAGGACGGTGGCCGTACCGGGATCGCCGACCTGTGCGGCCAGTACGCACGGCCGCTGCCGCTCATGGTCACCAACCGCCTGCTCGGCTTCGCCGACGCCAGGGGGGACGAGGTGATCATGGACGTCTGGAGGGTGCTCGACGCGGGGCCCGACGCGGCTGCCGCGATCGAGCGGCTGATGGGCGCGCTGCAGGGGCTGGTCCTGGAGAAGCGCGCCATGCCGGGCGACGACATCCCCTCGTACATGCTCGCCGCGGATCCGTCGGTGAGCACCGAGGAACTGGCCTGGGAGCTGTACCTGGTGCTGTGCACCACCGCGGACCTGGTGGGGACACTGCTGTGCAACACCGTTGTGGAGGTGCTGACCGGCCACACGGGCGCGCGGGCCAGCCTGTCGGCCGGCATGGTCGGCGAGGTGGTCAACCGCGCGGCGCTCGCCCATCCGCCCATGCACAACCTCACGTTCCGCTTCCCGGTCGCGGCCGTGCGCCTCGGCGACTTCGTCATCGACGCGGGGGACCCCGTCATGGTGTCCCCGGCCGCCGCCCATGCGGACCCGCTGTTCGCGCAAGGCATCGCCCGGGACGCGACGGTCAGCTCCCGCGCCCATCTGGCGTGGGGCGCGGGACCGCACCAGTGCCCCGGCCGGGACCTGGCCAGCAGCATCGTGGCGATCGGGGTGCAGCGTCTGTTCGAGCGGTTCGCGGATCTCCGGCTGACGCTGCCCAGGGACCAACTGCCTTGGCGCATATCCCCGTTGATGAGCGGACTCCGGTCGCTTCCGGTCCGGTACGTCCTGTCGGAGGCACCGGTGCCGGCGACCGTGCCTGCGGTCGGGCCTGCGGTTTCCGTCGTGCCTGCGGTCGGGCCTGCGGTTTCCGTCGTGCCTGCGGCGCCCGTCGTGGCGGCGGTGCCCGCGGTGGCCGCCTCCGCTTCGGACGCTTCCGTGAAACCGACCCGCTCGGCGTTCTGGCGGATGCTGGACGGCTTCCGCCGTCGGCCGGAGGCGGAGTGACCTTGCCTCTGACCTGATACGCGGCGTCCGGGTCGGCTTCGGCCGGCTCGGCGCCGCTTCGTTTTCAGGCTCCGGGTCGTCGATCCTGGAGGGGGCGTTGACGGTCCGACCGGCTGGAGTAGGTTGAGCGGATGTCCACGACGCCGGTGATCCTTCTGCTGTCGGGGAGTCTGCGGGCCGGCTCCTCCAACGAGGCCGTGCTGCGCACCGCGTACGCCGTTGCGCCGGACGCGCAGGTGGGCGCCGTACTGTACGGCGGCCTCGCGGAGCTTCCGCACTTCAACCCCGATGACGACACCGACCCGTTGCCGGCAGCCGTGGCCGGGTTGCGGGCGGCGATCGACCAGGCGGCCGGGATCCTGATCTGCACCCCGGAGTACGCGGGCACCCTTCCGGGATCGTTCAAGAACCTGCTGGACTGGACGGTCGGCGGCACCGAGATCGGCGACAAGCCGGTGGCCTGGATCAACGCGGCGGCCCCGGGCCGAGGCGGGGGCGCGGAGGCCACGTTGCGGACGGTCCTGGGCTACACCGGCGCCGACATCGTGGAGCCGGCCTGCGTGAAGATCCCGGTGGACCGGGGGATGCCCGGCGCGGACGGGCTCATCGCCGACGCGGAGGTGCGTCGGCAACTCGGCGAGGTGCTGGGCCTGTTGGCGGCATCCGGCGAGCGCGAACGCGAGCGCGAGCGCGAGCGGGCAGTGGTGACCGACCGGGCGTGACTCCTCGCCGCTGTGGTTCCTCGACCGGCGACTGACCTACGCCCTTCTCACCCCCTCACCCCCGTAACCCCGCAGTACTGGGAGCCCCGTGACACCGCTGATGACCCTGGTCGCCGGACCGTACCGCTCAGGTACCGGTGACGACCCCGTCAAGCTCGCGGCCCACGTGCGGGCCATGAACGAGGCCGCCCTCGTGCTGTTCCGTGCCGGGCACCTGCCCGTCACCGGCGAGGCGCTCGCGCTGCCCCTGCTGGAGGCGGCGGGTGGCCTCCGCGACGCGCAGTCCGCGAGCCTCCGGTGACCGCCGGTATCGACACCCCCGACCCCCGCGGCCGTACCGGGCTCGACCGTCAGGGACGGGACCTCACCGGCAACGACCGCGTCCGTATCGTCGACGTCGAAGTCCTCGCCTGCGACTGGTCCGTCCTGCGCCGCACCACCTTCGACTACCGGCACAGCGACGGTCACTTGAGCCGCGAGCAGCGCGAGACGTACGACCGGGGCGACGGTGCGACGATCCTGCTCTACGACCCCGACCGGCGTACGGTCCTGCTGACCCGTCAGTTCCGGCTGCCCGCGTACGTCAACGGGCACCCCGACGGCATGCTGCTGGAGACCGCCGCCGGACTCCTGGACGGCGACGACCCGCAGGAGGCGATCCGCCGTGAGGCCGCGGAGGAGACTGGACGTGTGGTCCAGAATGTAGAACATGTGTTCGACGCGTTCATGAGTCCCGGCTCCGTCACGGAGCGGCTCAGTTTCTTCGCCGCCCCCTACGACGCCTCCGCCCCCGGCGTCGACACGGCGGGCGTGTCGGCCGAGGGCGAGGACATCGCCGTCGTCGAACTCCCCTTCGCCGAGGCCCTCGACCTCGTCCGCACCGGCGCGATCGCGGACGCGAAGACGATCATGCTGCTCCAATGGGCCGCGCTGGACGGGCCGTTCGGGCCGACCGAGGTCGGCCCGCGGTGAGCCGCCTGCCGTCCGCCTGTCGTCAGTCCGCCGTCAGCCCGTGTTGAGCCCGGTGAGGTCGGCCAGCGGCAGCGTGTGCTGGGTCTGCAGGACCTTCGCGCGCAGGTAGCGGACGTTGTGCGGGGTCGTGAAGACGCCCGTCGGGACCCGGTCCTGGACGTCGATGTCCAGTCCCCGGAGTTGGTCGGCCTTGTCGGGGTTGTTGGACAGGAGGTCCAGGCTCGTGATGCCCAGGGCGCGCAGCATCTGGGCGGCGGCCGTGTAGTCACGGTCGTCCTCGGGCAGGCCGAGCGCGGCGTTCGCCTCGTAGGTGTCCAGGCCCTGATCCTGGAGGGCGTACGCGTCGAGCTTGTTGTAGAGGCCGATGCCGCGGCCCTCCTGGCGGAGGTAGAGCAGGACGCCGCCCGTCGCGGCTATGCGCTCGACCGCCTCGCGCAGTTGCGGCCCGCAGTCGCATCGCGCGGAGCCGAAGGCGTCACCGGTCAGGCACTCGGAGTGCAGCCGGACCAGCGGGGTGGCGCCGGCCGCCGGTTCGCCGAGGACGACGGCGACGTGCTCCTGGCCGTCGACGAGGCCGTGGAAGGTGACCAGTTCGGCGTCGACGGAGTAGCCGTCGTGGAAGCGCAGCGGTACCCGGACGCGGGCGCGCTGGGTGGCGGCGGGGGTGTCGGGCATGCGGGCTCCCGGGTCCGGTGGTGAACGGCGGTACGCGATCGGTGTCTGGTTCGGGCTCCTGCTTCAGATTTGAAGCAGATCCGACGAAACGAGACCCTACCCCATGCTTTAAATTTGAAGCAATGGGATTGTGGTGTGACTCATGCGGTCCCGGAAGCCCCGGAGGCCCCGGAAGTGTTGGAACTCCCGGCAGTGTTGGAGATCCCGGAAGTCCCAGCAGTGTTGGAAGTCCCTGAGCAAGGTGACGACCGTCGGCGCCACGGAAGGTCCTCGGGCGCGACCTCGCCGCTGTCGTCCCCCTGGAACCCCCGCGCGACCTGCGTGAAGATCTCCTCCAGTTGTCCCACCTGTTCCGGGGTGAGCCGGTCGAAGAGGGAGGCGCGGACGGTCTCGACATGTCCGGGCGCCGTGTTCTCCAGGACCGCCATGCCCTCGTCCGTCAGGACCGCGATGCTCCCCCGCTTGTCCCAGCGGCAGTCCTCGCGCCGCAGCAGCCCGTCCTTCTCCAGCCGGGTCACCGCATACGTCAGCCTGCTGCGGGTGATCTTCAGCCGCTCCGCGAGATCGGTCATCCGCAGCCGCCGCTCCGGTGTCTCGGAGAGGTTGGCGAGGATGGAGTAGTACAGGTGAGGCATGCCGGCCTCTTGCTGGAGCTGCCGGTCGATCGCGTCCTCGACGAGGAGGTACCCGGCGACGTAGGCGCGCCAGGCGCGTTGCTCCTCGGGGGTGAGCCAGCGAGTCGTCATGCACCCAGTGTAGGTTTGTTTCAAACTTGAACCAAGACCGCCGCCTCCCACCTTTCCCACTCCGCCGGGGAGCACGCCGATGCCGCACCCGTACGCCTCTCCCGACCCCGACCCCGACCCCGACCTCGACCCGTACCCCTACCCGTACGTCCTGCTGTCCGCCGCCGTCTCCCTCGACGGCTACCTGGACGACACCACCCCCGAGCGCCTGCTCCTCTCCAGCCCGGCCGACTTCGACCGCGTCGACGAGGTGAGGGCCTCCGTCGACGCCATCCTCATCGGAGCCGGCACCATCCGCGCCGACAACCCCCGGCTCCTCGTGAACTCCCCGGAGCGCCGCGCCGCCCGGGTCGCCGCAGGGCAGCCGGCGTACCCCCTCAAGGTCACCGTCAGCGGCTCCGGCGACCTCGACCCCGCGGCGAACTTCTGGCACACGGGCGGCGAGAAGGTCGTCTATACGACGGAGGCGGGCGCCGAGCGGGCCCGCGCGCTCGGGATCGCCGCGGACGTCGTCCCGCTCGGCCCCGAACTGGACTGGCGCCGCCTCCTCGAACACCTGCATGAGGTGCGCGGTGTGCGGCGGCTCATGGTCGAGGGCGGCGGCACCATCCACACCCAACTGCTCCAGCAGGGCCTCGCCGACGAACTCCAGCTCGTCCTCGCCCCGATCTTCGTCGGCGACCTGGACGCGCCCCGCCTCTTCGGACCGGCCCGCCATCAGGGCGGCGATCGGGGCGGCGATCAGGGCGATTCCCGGGGTGATTCCCAGGGTGTCCGTCAGGGCGGGTATCGGGGTCGGTATCAGGGTGGACGCCTGCGCCTGGTGGAGACGCGGCGTATCGAGGACGTCGTCCTGACCCGCTACGAGCCCACCGCCCCCGGCACCGGACCGCTCCCCGTCGCGGCCGACCGCCACTGGCTTGCCCTCGCCTGCGAGCTCGCGGCCCAGTGCCCTCCGTCGCGGACCGCCTTCAGCGTCGGCGCGGTGATCGTGGCCGCCGACGGTACGGAACTGGCGCGCGGGCACTCCCGCGAGGCCGGCGACCCGGTCGTGCACGCGGAGGAGGCGGCCCTCGCGAAGCTCGACCCGGCCGACCCCCGGCTGTCCACGGCCACCGTCTACAGCAGCCTCGAACCCTGCGCCCGCCGTTCCTCCAGGCCCTCCCCCTGCGCCCGTCTCATCCTCGACGCGGGCGTGCGCCGGGTGGTCACCGCCTGGCGTGAGCCGGACACCTTCGTGACGGAGGCGGACGGCACCGGGCTCCTGTCGGCCCAGGGTGTCGACGTCCTCGTACTCGCGGACTACGCCGAACGGGCGAAGGCTCCGAACCGGCACCTGGAATGAGGAGCCTGGAGTGAGGCCGCGGGGGCGGCTGAGGGGGTGGCGGGCACCGTGGTGTTTGGCGCCCCGGAAATGACGTAGACTGGAGTCACAACGACGCGGGGTGGAGCAGCTCGGTAGCTCGCTGGGCTCATAACCCAGAGGTCGCAGGTTCAAATCCTGTCCCCGCTACTGAAGGCCGAGGGCCGGAATCCGAAAGGGTTCCGGCCCTCGGTGTATGTCCGCAGCTCTGTCTGCCGTCCCGTCCGTCGGCAAGTGCCCAGTTGGTTACTGTGCGTTCACTGTGCTCCGGCTGACCTTGGTCGTCAACTCGCCCGTTTTTCGCCGTTCTTGGGCCGAAAGTCCAGGCCGGAAATGTTATTGATCAAGCAGAACGGCTTGGAAACCGGCCCCCAGGTCTATTAACGTTCGATAACGCAGCGCGGTCGTCCCAGCCGGCACAAGAGCCGGCTCCGTGCGCACTGCCGAATCCCGCAAGGGAACCGGGGAACCACCACCTTGGGGTGAATCTCGCGGAAGCCATCGTGAACTCGCTGAGTCCACGGCCGGTATACGCGCGTAGGAGACCTTCCCGCTCCGAACCCGTCAGCTAACCCGGTAGGCGACGGAAGGAAAGGAGTGCGCCCGCGTGGCGTCCAACCGGCCTGCCCCAGAAGCCCCGTTCGTGCCCAGTCAGCCTTCCGGCGAGACCTTCGGCTACGGCACCCACCGCACCGACGAGGGCCCCTGGGAGGAATGGAACCCCACCGCGGAGACCATTCGCCCGGTTCGCGGCAAGCACCGCGTCGCCAAGCAGCGCGGCGGCGGGTTCGCCCGCAGCTCCACCGTCCTCGGCGTCGGCGTCATAGCCGCCGTCAGCGCGGGCGGCATGGCCAGCGCCAACACCGGCAAGGCGCCGGTCTCCATCTCCATGCCGGACCTGCCGAACGTCGGCTCGCTCATCTCCGACGACGAGCCCGCCCAGGACGCCGCACCGGCCCTCGCGAGCTTTGGCTCCGAGACGACGACCGACGACACCAGCAGCAGCCAGGCCACCGCCGACGCCGGCGAGGCCCTGCGCAGCCGGATCATGGCGCAGGCCGAGTCGCAGCAGACCCAGATCGAGACCAAGGCCAAGGCCGCCGCCGAGGCAGCCGCGGCCAAGGCTCAGGCCGACGCCGTCGCCAAGGCCGAGAAGGAGGCGAAGGCCAAGGCCGACGCCGCCAAGGAGAAGGCCGCCGCGGCCGCCAAGGAGAAGGCCGAGACCGCGCGCCTGGCCGAGCTCGCCACGCAGTACACGCTGCCGACCTCCTCGTACACCATCACCTCGACGTTCGGTCAGTCCGGCTCCATGTGGTCCTCCGGCTACCACACCGGCCTCGACTTCGCCGCTCCCACCGGCACACTCATCAAGGCCGTCCACAGCGGCACCATCACCGAGGCGGGCTGGGCCGGTTCCTACGGCTACCGCACCATCCTGACGCTGGACGACGGTACCGAGATCTGGTTCTGCCACCAGTCCTCGATCAGCGTCAGTGTCGGCCAGCAGGTCGGCACCGGTGACGTGATCGGCCGCGTCGGCGCGACGGGCAACGTGACCGGGCCGCACCTCCACCTCGAGGTCCACCCGAACGGCAGCTCCAACGGCGTCGACCCGGGCGCCTGGCTGCGCAGTGTGGGCCTCAACCCCTGAGTCCCTGACGCACTCGTCTTAGGGAGCGGCTCCGTTCACACGTTGTTCGTACGAACAGCGGAATGGGCCGCTCCGAAGCCGTTGTTGACGTATGGCATGACTACTTCGTCTTCGCTTCGCAAGCTCGGTTCCTCCGATCTCGAGGTCTTCCCGCTCTCCCTCGGCGGCAACGTCTTCGGCTGGACAGCCGACGAGACGGCCTCCTTCGCCGTCCTGGACGCCTACGCGGCGGCCGGCGGCAACTTCATCGACACCGCCGACGCCTACTCGGCCTGGGCGCCGGGCAACAGCGGCGGTGAGTCCGAGACCATCATCGGCAGGTGGGCCAAGGCGCGCGGCAACCGCGACAAGCTCGTCATCGCCACCAAGGTCAGCCAGCACCCCGAGTACCAGGGCCTGAGCGCCGCCAACATCAAGGCCGCCGCCGACGCCTCCCTGCGCCGTCTCGACACCGACCACATCGACCTCTACTACACGCACTTCGACAAGACCGAGGTCCCGGTCGACGAGATCATCGGTGCGCTCGACGAACTGGTGAAGGCGGGCAAGGTGCGGCACATCGCCGCCTCCAACATCTCGCCCGAACGCCTCCAGGAGTCCCTGGAGTTCTCCGACCGCGAGGGCCTGGCCCGGTACGTCGCCCTCCAGCCGCACTACAACCTGGTCTCCCGCGACACCTACGAGGGCGCACTCCAGGACGTCGCCTCCCGCGCCGGACTCGCCGCCGTCCCGTACTTCGCGCTCGCCTCCGGCTTCCTCACCGGCAAGTACCGGCCCGGTACGACGGTGGACAGCGCCCGGGCGGAGGGCGCCGCGAAGCACCTCGACTCCGAGCGGGGCATACGCGTCCTCACCGCCCTCGACGAGATCGCCCAGGCCCACGACGCCCAGGTCGCCACGGTCGCTCTGGCGTGGCTCGGCGCGCAGCCGACGGTGGCCGCGCCGATCGCGTCCGCGCGGACGGTCGAGCAACTGCCGGCGCTGCTGGCGGTGGCGGAGCTGGAACTGACGGAGACGGAGATCACGAGGCTGACCCAGGCCTCGGCCTGATCCCCGACAGCTCCTGATCCCCTAAGGCCTGATCCCCAGGGCTTCTCCTACGACTGGTTACGACTGGTAGGGGTTGGAGGCCGGGTACGGCTGTGCGGGATACCCGTAGCCGTGTCCTGCGGGATACCCGTAGCCGTACCCGTACGCCTGACCCGGCACCTGCCCCTGACCGTGCCCCGGCATCTGCGCCTGCCCCTGGCTGTACCCGTACACCCCGTACACCGGCCAGGGCGGCGCGGTCACGCGGACCGGTGGGGCCGTCATGCGGGCGGCGTGGGCCAGTGCGGGGCGGGCGACGTCCTTGCGTCGCCACAGCTCGTTCAGCAACTCCCGTTCCCGGACGAGGAAGTCGGCGCCTGCCCGCCCGCGTCGGCCGCGGTGGCGCAGGAACGCCAGGGACGTCGCGTACGCCTCGTACTGCGCGACCGCCCGCGCCGCCGGTTTGCCCAGGTGCCGGCCTGCGTACACGCGGGCCAGCCGCCGGGCCCGCATCGAGCCGAGCGCGAACGGCTCGGCCGGGGTGAGCCAGCCGGCGGCCGCGTAGGCGGGCAGTTCCTCGCGTACGGTGCGCAGCTCGCGTTGGCGCGTCCACACCACCAGCCAGGTCAGCAGCCCGAACGCGGGCACCATGAACGCCGCGTACACCGCGAAGAACCCGAAATCGCCGAACGTCGAGGAGCCGTTCCACAGCGCGTGCATGCCCATCGCGAGGAGCAGCCCGGCCGGCGGCAGCAGCACGCGCCGCACCCGCTGACGGTCCCCGGAGAGCGCCGCGACGCCGAAGCCGATGCCGGTCAGGACGGTGAACAGGGGGTGAGCGAACGGCGACATGATGACGCGTACGAAGAACGTCGCGGCGGTGACGGAGGCGATGCCGCTGTCGCCGGTGAGCTGGTCGGTGCCGAAGGCGGTGCCGAGGTAGAGGATGTTCTCGGTGAACGCGAAGCCGGTGGCGGTGACCCCGGCGACGACCACGCCGTCGACGATCCCGGTGAAGTCCCGCCTGCGGAACAGGAACACGAGGAGGACGGCGGCGGCCTTGGCGGACTCCTCGACGATGGGCGCTATGACCGTCGCCCCGAGGGTGTCCGCGCTGGACGGGTCGGCGGTCGCCGTCGCTATCCACCGGGTGGCGAAGCTGTTGGCGACGATGGCGATCAGCGCCGCCGCGCACGCACCCCAGGCGAAGGCGAAGACCAGGTTCCGCCAGGGCCCGGGTTCGACCCGGTCCAGCCAGCGGAAGGCGGCTATGAGCAGCGGCACCGGCAGCACCGCGAGCCCGAGGCCGACCAGGAAACCCTCGGTGCCGGTCTGCTGCCGCACCAGCGCGAGGATGACCAGCCCGGACAGCGCGAGCAGCGTGATGAGCGCCCCGTACCGCACCCACCTGCGCTGCCACCAGTGCGCGTGCCTGAGCACGCCGTCCTGGGGCGCGCCGCCGGGCTGCGGCGGATAGGGCGGAAACGGGGGACTGATGGCCACGGCATCGACCCTAACGAGGGAGGGGACTGTGGTGGGAGGGCGGTCGGTCGGTCGGTGATCGTTTGGTCGGCCGGTGCTCGCCGAGCTGGTCGACCGGAGTTCGCCTGGCTGGACGGTCAGTCTTCGCCGAACTGGTCGGTCAGTGTTCGCCGAGCTGGACGGTCAGCGATCCCCGGGCCGGACGCGATGCTGTACGCGACGGAAGAGCAGATCGTTCACCGCGTGCCCCTTGTCCAGCCCCTGTCCCTCGAAACGGGTCAGTGGCCGGAAATCGGGCCGGGGCGCGAACCCGCCGTCGGCCCGGGTGTTCGCGAAGTCGGGGTGCGCGGTGAGCACCTCCAGCATCTGCTCCGCGTACGGCACCCAGTCCGTGGCGCAGTGCACGAGCGCGCCCGGTCTCAGCCGCGTCGCGGCCAGGTCGAGGAACTCCGGCTGGATCAGGCGCCGCTTGTGGTGGCGCTTCTTCGGCCAGGGGTCGGGGAAGTAGACGCGCAGTCCGTCGAGCGAGTCCGCCGGCAGCATCTCGCGCAGCAGGATGATCGCGTCGCCGTTGGCGACCCGGACGTTGGTCAGCCCGCCCCGGTCGGCGAGGTTGAGCAGGTTGCCCTGGCCTGGCGTGTGCACGTCCGCCGCGAGGATGCCGGTGTCCGGGTCGGCGGCCGCCATCTGCGCGGTCGCCTCGCCCATCCCGAAGCCGATCTCCAGCACCACCGGACGGTCGTCGCCGAACAGCTCGGCCAGGTCGACGGGGTGTCCGTCGATGTCGAGCCCCCCCTGGGCCCACAGCCGCTGCAACGCGTCCGCCTGCCCGGCCGTCACCCGGCTGCGCCGAGGCTGGAAGCTGCGGATCCGCCGCTCGAAGTGCGACCCGGCGGGGTCGGCCCTGGGCCCGTCGGGGAACCGGGGCTCCCCCTTGGCCCGGGAATGCCGAACGGACTCACCCGGGTGGTGCTCGCCGTCGGGGGAGGGCTGAGGGACGTGCTGGGGGACGTCGGGGGTACTCACGGAATCAGACACAGTGCGGTCGATTTTACGGGGCCCAGTCGAGCAGGCGTGAGCCGAGCCCGGCGCCAGGGCGTCACTCACGAGACTCACGAGACTCACGGGGCTGACGTGGCCCGCGAGGCTCACGGGGCCCACAGGACTCACGGGGGCGACGAGGCTCACCGGACCCACAAGACTCACGGGGCTCGCGAAGCTCACGGGGCTGACGAGGCTTGCGAACCTCACCGGACTCACAAGGCCCGCGCACCTCACAGGGCTCACGAGGCCCCCAGTGTCCTCAGTGCTTCCAACGCTCTTCGGGCCACCTCCCGCCCGATCGGCAGCGAGGCCGTGGCCGCCGGCGAGGGCGCGTTCAGCACGTGCACCGCGCGCGGGCCCTCCCGGATCAGGAAGTCGTCCACCAGCGTGCCGTCCCGCAGCACCGCCTGCGCCCGTACCCCGGCCTGCGCCCGCACCAGATCCCCGTCCTCCACCGCCGGCAGCAGCCGGCGCACCGCGTCCGCGAACGCCGCCTTCGACACCGACCGCCGCAGCTCCCCGACCCCGTACCGCCAGTGCCGCCGCCCCATGCGCCACACCCCGGGCCACGCCGCCGTCGCCATCGCCTCCCCGGGCCGTACGACGCCCCACCCGTACCCCTCCCGGGCCAGCGCCGGCACGGCGTTGGGCCCGATGTGCACGCCCCCGTCGATGCCCCTGGTCAGATGCACCCCGAGGAACGGGAACGCCGGATCGGGCACCGGATACACCAGCCCGCGCACCAGCTCCGGCCGGGCCAGCTCGTAGTACTCGCCCCGGAACGGCACGATCCGCACCTCGGGCTCGTCCCCCGTCAGCCGGGCGACCTCGTCGCAGTACAGCCCGGCGCAGTTCACCAGGACCCGCCCCCGGACGACGTCCCCGCGCGCGGTGCGCACCGCCACCCCGCGCTCCGGCCGCCGGTCGACCTGTACGACCTGGGCGCCGTACCGGATCTCCGCCCCGGACGCCTGGCCCAGTTGCCGGGCGACGGCCGTGTAGTCGCAGATCCCGGTCGTGCGGACGTGTATGGCGGCGAGGCCCCGCACCTCGGGTTCGTACTCCGCGATCTGGGCGGCGCCCAGCTCCCGCACCGGAATGCCGTTCTCCCGGCCGCGCTGCACGAGCGCGTGCAGCCGAGGCAGCTCCGCGCGGTCCGTGGCGACGATCAGCTTGCCGGTGACCGAGTGGGCGATGCCGTATTCCGCGCAGAACTTCGTCATCTCGGCCGCGCCGCGCACCGCGTACCGCGCCTTCAGGGACCCCGGCGGGTAGTAGATCCCGCTGTGGATGACCCCGCTGTTGCGCCCCGTCTGGTGCCGGGCCACCCCGGGTTCCTTCTCCAGCACCGTCACCCGCGTGCCCGGCGCGGCACGCGTGATCGCATACGCCGTGGACAGCCCGACGATCCCGCCGCCGACCACGAGCACATCACAGTCATGGGCGACCTCCGACACATGCACCACCTCCCGGCTTCGATAGTGCACTGCGCCACTGACAATGCCTTCAAACCCGGGTGACTGCCACACCGCCAGGCCCCAGAACGACACTGACCAGGCAGACGGGGCGGAACCAGCCTCAGGCCGGCGTCATCAGTAACGGCCGGGCCCGCTCCCGCAACTCCACCACCCGAGGCTCATCACCGTACGGCTCCAGCCGATGGAGAAGATCCTTCACGTACTCCGTCGTCCGGGCGGAAGAGATCCGCCCAGCCACCTCCACGGCCCGAACCCCCTGCTCACAGGCCGCGTCAAGATTCCCCGACTCCAGTTCGGCGACCGCCGAAACGACGAGCCGCAACCCGTGCGACCGCACGAACTCCTCCGTCGGCTGCGACAACGCCTGCTCGGTGAACCTCCGCACCTGGCGCGGCGCCTTCAGATCGCGGTAGCACTCCGCCGCGTCGGCGGCGAAACGGTCGTACGAGTAGAAGCCGAGCCAGGACGGATCGTGATCGCCGTCACGCGCCCGCTCCAGCCAGCTCTCGGCGGCCTTGAGCGCCGCCCCGGCGGCCTGCGCGTCCCCCGCGCGGGCGTGCGCGCGTGCCTCGACGAGCCGGAAGAAGCTCATCGTGCGGGCCGTGGCCAGCCCCCGGTTGCGCTCCAGGGCGGCCTGCGCGAGATCGACGCCCTCGTCGCCGAAGCCGCGATACGTCGCCTGGAGGGACATGGAGGCCAGCACGTACCCCCCGAGGGGGACGTCCGCCGCCGCGCGGGCCAGTCGCAGCGCCTGGATGTAGTACCGCTGCGCGGCCTCCTGCTGACCGGTGTCGAAGGCCATCCACCCGGCCAGCCGGGTCAGTTCGGCGCTCGCCCCGAACAGGGCGCGGCCGACCTCGTCGGAGTACGAGCCGAGCAGCAGCGGCGCCGCCTCCACCCGCAGGCACTCCGGGACCATGGACGAACGCCAGTCCCCGCCCCCGTACTTGGAGTCCCAGCGTCTGGCGTCCTCGGCGGCCTCCCGCAGCTTCTGCACATCACTGTGGCCGACTTTGAGCGGCGCGCCGGCCCCCTCCAGGAGGTGGACGTCACGTGCCACCGAACTGTCGGCCGGGGTTATCAGCCACCGTGAGGCGGGCGTCGCGTACGCGCTTACTGCGAAGGATCCGGCCAGCGACTGCCAGATGCCCCCGGAACCGGCCCGGCGGCCGGCGAGGTCGAGGCGGTAGAGCTCGGTTGCCGAGCGCACGGCCTGGTTGACGTCCCTGGGGAAGGCGAGGCCCACTTCGGGCGCGGGATCCGCGTCCGCCAGACCGATCTCGTGGAGCGGCACCGGGCGGCCGAGCTTCTGCCCTATGGCGGCCGCGATGAGGTGGGGCGCGGCGCCCTGCGGCACCATGCCCTTCGACACCCAGCGCGCCACGGACGTCTTGTCGTAGCGAAGAGTCAACCCGCGTTGAGCGCCAAGATCGTTGACGCGTCGCGCGAGTCCTGCGTTGCTGATTCCCGCGAGGGCGAGAACGGCGCCGAGTTTTTCGTTCGGCCCGCGTTGCTCCCTGGACATTGCGCCACCCCTCGACACAGACGGCTGCCGCGCTGGCATAACCATGCGGCATTCGTAAACCCAGCGTAGTTCGCCGCATCCCAAGCGTTAAGGGGCATTCTTCCGGTTGGCGGGATTGTGGTCCGTACGAAAGTGCGGGCGCTCGCCCGGGCCGTCGCGTTGTGCCCCCGCTGTGTGGCCGTGCGCCCGGCCGTGCGCTCTTCTCCGGCCACCACGGGAGCGGTTCCATGAGACCTGCGTGGGTCGGCCCGCTGTACTGGATCCAGTGGGCTGGGGGACACCGCCGCCTACATCCCCGCGGGCGGCGGAAGCGGTCCGGGAGGCGAACTCCGCCTCCCGGATCGGCGCGAGCCGCCTTGGGCACGCGCGCGTGCACGGAGCGTGTGCGGAGCCTGCGCAGCGCGTTCTCAACGCCGGACGCATGTCGGGGATTTGGCCGAAAAGCGACCCTGTGTTCCGTGGGTAGCAACGCCTCCCACCACGGAAATCGAGGGCGCGCAGGGCGTCTTGGGGGAGCGTACCGGGGGCGCATTCACGTCGCAGACACCGGGGTGCGCGCGGTCTCCGCAACCGGCGCCGACGCCTTCACACGGGTGCGCTCCCCGGATCACAAGCGGTGCCGCCTCCGTCCAGGGCGCGTTCTTCGTGGCAGCATGTGAACCGTTCGTACGGTGCACTCGGTTGTCCACAGCCTGTGGAGGCGTCGATGCGGTGGTTGGTGGGATGGAGCAGCACCGCCGCGGGCGCGCTGGGCGGAGCCGTCGGCTACGACGGCCGCCACGACGACGGTGCGGCGTACGCGGGCCAAGTCGGCTACGAGGGCGAGACCTTGCAGCCGGTCGGCTCGCAACTCCTGTGGGGCGACCCCGATCCGCTGTGGGCGGTCGGCGACTGGCGCCCCGACGAGGTGCGGGTGCTGGAGGCCGACGCCCAGACCCGGCTGGCGGTCCTCGGCACCTGCGGGGCGACCGACGAACAACTGCGCGTCGGACTGTTCGCCGCGCGGGGCGGGGCACTTCGGCACCTGACGGCCTGGCCGGGCAGCTACACGGCGATCGTCCAGGTCGGCCGGCGCCTCACCGTCTCCGGCGATCTGGCGGGCGCGCGCCCGGTGTTCCACACCCCCTGGGCCGACGGCACGGCGTACGCGACGGCCGCGCTGCCACTGGCCGACCTCATCGAGGCCAACCTCGACTTCGGCCACCTGGCGGCCCTCCTCGCCGTCCCCGACGTACCGGCCGCCCTGCACGACTCCACCCCGTACGACGGCGTGCGCCGCGTTCCGCCGGGGCATGCGCTGATCCTGCGCGCCGGGGCACGCGAAGTCGCCGGGTACGAGCCGGTCGCCTCCCTCGCCGTGGCGGCGCCCGCGGCCGACCCGGACAGCGCGGTCGGCGCCGTGCGCGACGCGCTCATCGAGGCGGTACGCGCGCGTCTGTCCGCGCCCCGGCACGTCCCCGACATCGACCCCGGCCCCGTGCCCGGCATGGGCCCCGCCGAACGGCGCGCCGCGCGCGGGATGCCCGCGCCGGGCATCGGCGCCGACCTGTCCGGCGGCCCGGCCTCCGGCACGCTGGCGCTCCTCGCGGCCGGTCTGCCCGGCCGGCCGGGCACGCTGCTCGGGCACGGCACGGGCGCGGGGGAACGGCTGCTGGCCGTCACTTTCAACGACCTGGCCGTCGGCGGCCGCGAGGCCGAGCTGGAGCGGGCAGGCGCCCTCGCGGCCAACCCGCGCCTGCACCACGTCGTGGTGGCCGGCGACGAGGAGACCCTGCCGTACGCCGACCTGGACGGCCCGCTGACCGACGAACCCGGCCCCAGCCTGGTCATGGCCGCCCGCCACCGCGCGCGGCTCGCGGCGGGCAGCGCGGACCACTTCACGGGCTACGGCGCCCGCCAGGTCCTGGACGCCCACCCGGCCCGCCTCGCCGACCTGCTGATGGACCGCAAGCGCCGCCACCTGGTACGCCCCGTCGCCGCGCTGACGAAGGCCGACGGCTCGGTACTCGTCCCCGCGCGCGTGTACGGCGCGGCCCGCCGCCTGGCCCGTACGTCGTACCGCGCGGGCGTGGAGGGCCTCGCCGAACGCCTCCTGCAGCGCAGCTTCGGCTTCGACGACTCCGGAGGCGCCGTAGGGGCGTCCCTGGCCGCCCTCACCTGGGGCGGGGCGGGTCCGGCCGCGCGTTGGCTGACGGGTGAGGCGCTGGCTGAAGTATCGGTTCGCCTGCAAGGCTCCACGCACCGCTCCGGAGTCGGCCCCGGCCAACGTCCGGGCGACTACCGCGCGCGCGCCGCCCTCACGCGTCATGCCATGGACCTACGCGTCCTGGAACAGGCCGCCGAGATCCGCTCCCAGCGACTGCACGCGCCGTTCCTCGACAACCAGGTCGTCCGCGCGTGCCGCGCGCTCCCCGAGACCCTGCGCGTGCAACCAGGGGCGCGCGCCGCGATCCTGCGCACCGTCCTGAAGGACGCCGGCGTCACCGACCTCCCGCCCGGCTGGGGCGCCCCCTCCCAGGCCCCCGCCACCGCGGCGGCCCGGGCCGGCCTGCGCATGGCCATGGACCCCCTCCTCACCCTCTTCGAGGCACCCCTCCTCGCGGAAGCGGGCCTGATCGAGGCGAGAGTCGTCCGCAAGGCCCTCAGAGCCGCCGCAGCAGGCGAACCCCTCCCCCTGGACGGCCTCGCCGACCTCGTCTCCCTGGAACTCTGGCTCCGCCGCCTCCTCTCCCGCAGAGGAACCTGCTGGACAGGAACCCCGGCCCGCGCGCGTGCGGTACCAGCGGGCATCGCTCCCCAGCGGCGGGCGGTCTCTTCTGGGGGGTGAGGGGGCGCCCCGCTTGGGCAGGCGCAGTCCTGGGCGGGCACAGCCCTGGGAGGGGCGGAGAGGGCGGGTGGCGTGCGTGAGCGGCACTCCCGCAGCGCCGGGCTGCGCGACCCACCGACCAGAAACCCCGTGCCCCCGACCTCACCCCCGGTGACAATGAACAGGTGCGGTACAGAATCCTGGGTGTCACCCGGACAGAGGACGACCAGGGCATCGCCGTACCCATCCCCGGCGCCCGCCTCCGCGCCCTTCTCACCGCCCTGGCCCTCCGCCCAGGCCACCCCACCACCCCCGAAACCCTCATCGACGAGGTCTGGGCCGACACCCCGCCCCAGGACGCCCCCGCCGCCCTCCAGGCCCTGATCGGCCGTCTCCGCCGTGCCGTCGGCAAGGACACCGTCACCTCCGCCCCCGGCGGTTACCGTCTCGCCGCGACCGAGGACGACGTCGACCTCTTCGTCTTCGAGCGACTCGTACGCCAGGGCACCGAAGCCCTGCGGCAGGGCGATGCCCCCGCCGCCGCCCGCACCCTCGACGACGCCCTCGCCCTGTGGCGCGGCCCCGCCCTCGCCGACCTTCCCGACCGCACCCCGGCCACCCGCCCCGAGGCCCTGCACCTGGAGGCCACCCGCACCCGCGCCGAGACGGACCTCCTCCTCGGCCGCGCCCGCGAGGCCGTACCCCGCCTGACGGAACTGACCGCCGCGCACCCCTACGACGAACCGCTGCACGCCCTCCTCATCCGCGCCCTGCGCGACACCGGCCGCGACGCCGACGCCCTCGCCGCGTACGAGACCGCCCGCCGCGCCCTCGCCGACGGCCTCGGCACCGACCCGGGCCCCCGCCTCCGCGCCCTGCACACCGAACTCCTGAACCCTCCGGAACCGTCCCACCGCCCCGAACTCCTGAAGCGCCTCGAACCGACCCACCCCCCAACTCCGCTCACCCCCCTCCAACTCCCCGAACGCACCGGCAACATCCGTCCGCGGCTTACCTCTTTCGTGGGCCGGGAACCTGAGCTCGACGCCATCCGTTCCGAATTGCACAGGGCCCGTCTCGTCACGCTCACCGGACCGGGCGGCTCTGGAAAGACCCGTCTCGCCGAGGAAGCCGCCGCCGGGCTCCCGCAGGCGTGGCTGGCCGAGCTGGCGCCGCTCGACCGGCCGGAGGCGGTGCCGGGCGCGGTGGTCAGTGCCCTCGGTCTGCGCGAGACCGTGCTGCTGACGACCGACCTGGTGACCTCGCAGGACGACCCGGTCGCCCTGCTCGTCGAGTACTGCGCCCCGCGCAGCCAACTCCTGATCCTTGACAACTGCGAACACGTCATCGGCGCGGCCGCCGCCCTCGCCGAGACCCTCCTCACCCGCTGCCCAGAGCTCACGATCCTCGCCACCAGCCGTGAACCCCTGGGCGTCCCCGGCGAGTCGGTCCGCCCGGTCGAGCCCCTCCTCCCCGACCAGGCGCACCGCCTCTTCAAGGAGCGCGCCGCCGCCGTACGCCCCACCGCGGCCGCCGCCCTGCGGGACCGGGACGAGGCGGCGATCGCGGAGATCTGCCGGCGGCTGGACGGTCTGCCGCTCGCCATCGAGCTGGCCGCGGCCCGGCTCCGGCTGCTCACCCCGCGCCAGATCGCCGACCGCCTCGACGACCGTTTCCGCCTCCTCACCTCGGGCAGCCGCACGGTCCTGCCCCGCCAGCAGACCCTGCGTGCCGTCGTCGACTGGTCCTGGGACCTGCTCGACGACCCGGAGCGCACCCTGCTGCGCGAGCTGTCCGTGTTCGCGGGCGGCTGGGACCTGGAGGCCGCGGAGGCCGTGTGCACCGGCCCCGTCGCGGACCTCGTCGGGGCGCTCGTCGACAAGTCCCTGGTCGTGGCGGCCCCGTGCGAGCGGCACGGCGGCGGGGACATGCGCTACCGCATGCTGGAGACGATCCACGAGTACGCCACCGAACGCGCCGCCGAACTCCCGCAGTCCCGCGCGGCGGCCGAACGGCGACACCGCGCGTGGGTGCGCGCCCTCGTCGAGCGGGCCGATCCACTGCTGCGCTCCGCCGAGCAACTCCCCTGGATCTCCCGCCTGGAGACCGAGCTGGACAATATCCGCGTGGGCCTCCAGCGCACCCTCATGGCAGGCGACGAGGAGGAGGCCGCCGCCGTCTGCCTCGCCGCGGGCTGGTTCTGGTGGCTGCGGAACCACCGCCACGAGGGCGCCGAATGGACCGACCGCACCCTGCGCCTGGGCACGGTCCTGGACACACTCCGGCCCTCCCGCCCGAACAACACCCCCGCCCCCACCTCCGCCCCCAAGCCCACCCGCCATTCCCTCACCGTCCCCGTCGACCTCGCCGCCCGCATGGCCGCCGTCGACCCCGTGGACGCCTTCCTCGACGCGCCCACACCCACACCCACGCCCGCGCTTCCGGGGGACGGCGACGGCGACCCCCGTCACGTGCGGCGGATGAACCTGCGGATGCTGCACCTGTTCCTGCTGTCGGAGTCCGAGCCGACGGACGTCGTGGCGGACCCGCGCCACCGGGAGTACCTCGCCCGCCTGCGCGCCGGCTACGAGCCGGGCGGCCCGCAGGCGGCGGTGATGCCCGGTCTGATCTGGCCGCTGACGTCCTTCCAGATGCGGGACACGCTGGACGTCCGGAGCATCCTGGACACGGCCGTCGCCAACTGCCGTATCTACGGCGGCGACTGGGAAGTCGGCTGCACGCTGATGTTCCGCACGCACATGGCCGTCGACTCACCCGGCGGACTGCGCGGCGTGGACGACGACCTGGCGGAGCTGCGGGTGCTCAGCCTGCGCGTCGGCGACCGCTGGATGCGGGCCCAGGTGTGCGGCGCGGCCGGCGAGGCGGAGATGGCGCGCGGCCGCTTCACGGAGGCGGAACGCGAGTACCGCGAGGCGCTGCGACTCGCCTACGAGGTCGGGGCCCACACGGAGTCGCCGTTCCTCATCGCCCGGCTCGCGGAGATCGCCTACCGCTCGGGCGACCCCGACGGCGCCACGGCGGCGCTGGACGAGGCGAGCAGCGCCGCCGACCGCTACGGCGTGGCGGACGTCCGGGCGTTCGTCCTGCTGCTGCGCGCCCACATCGCGCTGTACGAGGGCGAGTTCGCCCACGCGCGCGTGCTCTGCGACCGGAGCCGTGTGGCGGCGGGGCAGGGCACACCGCCGCCCCAGTTCTCGGCCGCGCTGGCCGCGATCGACGCGGACCTCACGGCCATCGAGTGCGGTCCCGCGCACGGTCTGCCGATGTTCGCCGACACGCTGCGCCAGGCGATGGCCGACCAGTGCGCCGAGGCCGTCACCTCGTCGATCGTGGACGGCGCGGCGGACCTGCTGGCCCAGCTCGGGGACTTCCCGCGCGCGGCCCGACTCCTCGCGGCCGCCGACGGGCTGCGCGGCCCCCACCCGCGCCCCGCCCCGGAGCACACCCGGGCCGAACGAGCCGAGGCCGCGGCCCGAGAGACACTGGGCACCGAGCGCTACGCGGCCGAGCGAACCCGCGGCACTGCCATGACGGTGACCGACGCCCTGCACGAACTCACGCAGGCCGTGCGCGACCACCCCGCCCAACCACCGGACACGACCAGCGCAGTCGGCACAGCGGGCACAGCGAACACACGGGGCACAGCGGGTGCCCCCGCCCCGCAAGCCCCTACGAGCAGGTGAACTTGGACTCCGCCCAGTCCGCGAGGGCCACCGAGTCGAAGGCGCTGTGCGGCTCGACCACCAGGCGCACGGTCGTGTGGCCGGTGAGGTTCACATGGACGGGTACGGCCGGGTCGCCGCCCCTGACCACCCCGGACGACCAGAGCCGGTCGCCGTCGGCGTAGACGGAGAAGGCGACCTTGCCGAGCTTCATCGTCAGGTCGTCGACGCCGACGAGCGCGTCGTAGGAGGCGCACTCCCGGTTGAGATCGACGGTGACGGAGGAGTCGCCGCGCACGGTCACCCCGCGCCCGTAATGCCGGTCCGCGATGGACAGCCCGCCGTACCGCTGCCACACCCAACTGCTGCCGCCGAGCCGGATCTCGGGCCCGCTCCCGTCGCCGGTGACGTCGAAGGACAGCTCGCTCAGCGGGTAGACGACCGGGGCTGGCGGCGGCGTGGGCGTGGGGGTCGGGGTGGGCGTCGGAGCCGGAGTCGGTGTGGGGGGCGGAGTCGGGGTGGGCTTGGGGGTCGGCGTCGGTGTGGGCGTCGGCCTGGGGGTGGGGGTCGGCGTCGGGGCGGCCGCCGGGATGATCACCGGAGGTTCCGGCTCGGGTTCCGCCGCCCGCGTCGGTGTGGGCGTCGGCTCCTCGGGCCGAGCGACCGGCGCCGGCGCGGACGCCGGGGGTCTGGCCTCGGGCTGCTTGGCCGGGTTGCCGTGGCCGACGAGCGCGAGGGCCACCACGGCGGCCCCCACCGTGACCACCCCGGCCGCGATACCGGCCTTCACCGGCGCGCCCAGCCCCTCCGAGGCCATCGCGCCGCCGCCCCCGGCGCCCGCCCCGCCCGAGGAACCGCTCGCCGCCGCTGCCGCCCCCGCTCCGGCACCGCCGGCGATGAGCGCGACCGCCTTGGCGTACCCGGCGACGCCGAACCAGCCGATGACCGCGACCGGCACGACGGCGGGGATGCTGCTGGCGACCTCCTCGATCTGCAGGGCGGCCAGCCGGCACTTGACGCACTCCTCCAGGTGCTTGCGCAGCCCCCGTTCGGCGCGGGTGCGCAGCCGGCGGCGGGCGTAGGTGCCGAGCTGGTCGGCGTAGCCGGCGCACTCCTCGTCGTTGGTGAGGGTGGCGCTGACGTGGGCCTGGAGGTAGGCCTGCTTGAGGCCCTCGCGGGCGCGGCTGGCGAGCACGCGCGTGCCGTTGGCGTCGAGGCCGAAGAGCATCGCGACCTCGCTCGGCGACTCGTCCTCGACCTCGGTGTGCCACAGCACCGCCTGCCAGCGCTCGGGCAGCGAGCGGAAGGCCTGCATGGCCATGGACTGCTCGGCCTCGTGCATCGCGCGCACGTCGGCGCCCAGTTCCAGCGTGTCGTCATCGGCGACGTCGGAGGAGCGGGCGGACTGCGCGGCGAACACCGCGAAGTCGTCGACGAGTTGCTCCCGCTTCGCCGACTGCGTCCACCCGGCGGCGACCCGCCGCACGGAGGTGAGCAGATAGGCGCGTACGGCGAACTCCGGCCCCGAACCGCCGCGCACCGCCTGGAGCATGCGGGCGAAGACCTCGGCGGTGAGGTCGTCGGCGGTGTGTGCGTCCCGGCAGCAGGTGCGGGCGTAGCGGCGCACGGCGTCGGCGTGACGCCGGTACAGCTCCTCGTACGCCGTGTCGTCGCCCGAGCGCATCCGGCCGATCAGGTCGGTGTCGGCCGGCGGCAGGTCCCGCGGCGGTGGCAGGATGCCCTCGGCCCGCCACTCACGCTGCGCCGGAACACTGCCCTCCGCCGCGTCGGCCGACGGAACGGGCCCCGCGGCGGGCACCCGAGCCGGCACCGGACCGCCCACCGGACCGCCCACCGGACCGCTCGCGCGTCCGCCCTGGCTCGGCACCTGCGGTGAACCGAGTGACTCGTCCCGACCGTCAACGCTCATCGCGGAAAGCCCCCGCCGCCGCCTGCCCTACAGTCCCGACCACCGGGTCAGAGTGCCATATTGGCTTTTGGTCAGAATCCGGTGCGACGGGCCTTCCACTCGTCCGTGGGGACCTGTCGCAATCCAGTACTAGGTTTCACCCATACAGGGAAGGTTCAACTGTCCTTCTATGGGCAGGAGTTGAGCCGCCCGACCAAAATACCCTTTATGTCCGGCATGGCGGACGGGGGCGGGAGCCGCACGGCCCCCACCCCACCAGTCACCCTTACGAGTCACCGAGCCCCAAGCCGCGCGAGCCCCAATCCCCAAGCCACGCGCCCCGAGCCCCTATTCACGACTCACGACTCACGACTCACGACTCACGAAGACCGTGACCGTAAACCCTCCAGCAGGATGTCCAGCAGCCGCGCCGAAGCCGCCGCCTGCTGGGCCGGATCCGGCAGCGAGGGCGCCGCCGTCGCGATGACCAGCAGCACGTCCGACACCGACACATCGGCGCGTAGTTCGCCCGCCTCCCGTGCCCGCTCCACCAGCCGGCCCACGACCTCCAGCAGCGCCGCCGCCCCGGCGTCGTCGACCGTGGCCGTCGTACCGTCGCCCGGGACGAGCCGAAGCTCGCCGCCGCCCGGCTGGGACCGCTGCTGCGGCACCCGCGCCGCGTCGCCCGGCGCGCCCTCGGCGCCGTCCTCCAGGACCCCGACGCGCAGCACCTGCGGCGGCAGCAGCCGCCCGGCGCCGGAAGCCACGGACGTCCGCAGGAAGCGCGACAGCGCCGACCACGGTTCGTCCTCCTGGCCGAGCGCCGCCCGCGCCTGGTCGGTCAGCCGGGAGGTCTCCTCCTCGGCTATCCGCCGCACCAGGACGTCCTTGCTCGGGAACCGCCGGTACACCGTGCCGACGCCGACCCGCGCGCGTCGCGCCACGTCCTCCATCGGCGCGCCGTATCCCAGCTCGCCGAACACCTCGCGCGCCGCCCGTAGTACGTGTTCGAGATTGCGCTGTGCGTCCACGCGCAGCGGCGCTGTGCGCGCGCCGTCTCCGCGTCCGTTTCCCACCGCCGCGGCGGTCACACCGATGGCACCGACCGCGGTGCCGGGTGCGAGAGCCGATGCGGACGGCCAATGCGAATTCTGCATGTGCATGATTGATCCCCCGGTAATGACGTCTCCCCCCGGAGACTCCCCGTCATAGAAAGCGGGGCGTGGAAACAGGGGACGGTCACCCCGGACCCGCCCGTCGCAGACCCGCAGAGCGCTTCCCCCTGACACCCCGTCGTCACACGAACATAGTTGAGTGGGAGTCAATTCAGAAGGGGGAGGTTCCGCACGGAGCGCCCCCCGATCGGAGTACGGATCGCATACGTCCTGATTGCACCCCTTCCCGTACCCCGGCGCGCACCCGCTGACCTGCACACCTGCCCCGCACTCCGGTGTTTCGGCCAACCCCGCGCCCGCCCGACTCGCGGTCACACAAATTGTCGAGGCTGTGGACAAACTCCGGTGCCCGGTGCGTCATGGGATGGTGAAGGAACGTGCGCGCATTCTCGTTGTCGGCGGCGGCTACGTCGGGATGTACACGGCCCTGCGGCTCCAGCGGAAGCTGAAACAGGAACTGGGCCGGGGCGAGGCCGAGATCACGGTCGTCACCCCTGACCCGTACATGACCTACCAGCCCTTCCTGCCGGAGGCCGCCGCGGGCTCCATCTCCCCCCGGCACGTCGTCGTGCCCCTGCGCCGCGTCCTGCCGCACTGCCGGGTCGTCGTCGGCGAGGTCACCGCCGTCGACCACGCCAAGCGCACCGCCACCCTCACCACCCTCGCCACCGACGAAGAGGGCACCGGACCCCAGCAGTCGGCGTACGACGAACTCGTCCTCGCGCCCGGCTCGGTCTCCCGCACGCTGCCCATCCCGGGGCTCGCCGACTACGCCATCGGCTTCAAGACCGTCGAGGAGGCCATCGGGCTGCGCAACCACGTCATCGAACAGATGGACATCGCCTCCTCCACCCGCGACCCCGCGATCCGCGACGCCGCCCTGACCTTCGTCTTCGTCGGCGGCGGCTACGCGGGCGTGGAGGCGCTCGGCGAGCTGGAGGACATGGCCCGCTACACCACGCGGTACTACCACAACGTCAAACCCGAGGACATGAAGTGGATCCTGGTCGAGGCCTCCGACCGGATCCTGCCCGAGGTCGGCGCCGACCTGGGCCGCTACACCGTCAGCGAGCTGCGCCGCCGCAACATCGACGTACGCCTGAACACCCGCCTGGAGTCCTGCGCCGACCGCACCGCCGTCCTCAGCGACGGCACCCGCCTCCCGACCCGTACGGTCGTGTGGACCGCCGGCGTCAGACCCCACCCGCTGCTCGCCGCCACCGACCTCCCCCTCGACGAACGAGGTCGGCTGAGATGCACCCCCGAGCTGACCATCGACGGCGTCACGCACGCGTGGGCGGCCGGAGACGCAGCCGCCGTCCCCGACGTCACGGCCGACGCGCCCGGCACGGAGACCGCCCCCAACGCCCAGCACGCCGTCCGCCAGGCCAAGGTCCTCGCCGACAACATCGCGCGCTCACTACGCGGCGAACCCCTCCAGACGTACGCCCACAAGTACGTCGGCTCGGTCGCCTCGCTCGGCCTCCACGAGGGCGTCGCGCAGGTCTACGGGCGCAAGCTGAAGGGCTACCCGGCCTGGTTCATGCACCGCGCCTACCACCTCAGCCGCGTGCCCACCTTCAACCGCAAGGCACGCGTGCTCGCCGAATGGACCCTCTCGGGGCTCTTCAAACGGGAGATCGTCTCCCTCGGATCCCTCGAACATCCCCGCGCGGAGTTCGAACTGGCTGCCGGTGGAAAGCCTTCTGACGAGTCTTCCGGCGACCCGAAGGGGTCGTCCTGACCGATCCAGGAACTCCACCGGCCGCCCGTACGTCCGACGATTGTCGGCCCGGACGGCGGCCACACTGCCAGACTGCTCCCTGCTCATAGCCCCCCGCCGAGCCCCCGGCGGGCCACCCCGCCCCCTGCAACACTGTGCGGCCCCCGCCGCGCGGCCCCCCGCAGCCCAAGCCACGCCCAGCCCAAGCCCAGCCCAGCCCAGGCCGGGCCCGGAGCCGGCCGACGACGACTACACGAGGCAAGGATTCGTGAACTTCACGCGCTGGAGCGCCCGGCTCCCCGGAACGCAGCGCCGCGCCGCCGCGCGAGCCGAGCACCCGGTCACCACCACGGACCGGCGGAGCGAAGGCTCCGTACCAGCGGCCCGCGCCGAACAACTCACCGACGAGCCGCCCCCGGTGCCCGCCGTCGACGAACTCCCGGTCCGTGAGGTCCTCGACCGCGTCCCGGCCCTCGTCGCCCTCGTCCACGGCACCGACCACCGCCTGGCCTACGTCAACGAGGCCTACACGGCCGCCTTCGGCGTACGTCCCTGCGGCGAACCGGCCGCCGAGGCCCTCCCCGAACTCCGCGACCTCGGCCTCATGCCCCTCCTCGACCAGGCCCTGCGCAGCGGCAAGCCCCGCATCCTCAAGTCCCGCAAGGCCCCCGACGGCCGCTCCTACACGTTCACCTGCACCCCCGCCGGCGAGGGCAACGGCAAGGGCACGGTGCTGATCTTCGCCACCGACGTCACCGACCACGCCGAAGCCGCCGAACGCCTCAGAACCAGCGAACGCCGCCAGCGCGAGACCGCCGTCACCCTCCAGCGATCCCTCCTCCCCCAGGAGCTCGAGGAGCCCGACGACCTGCGCATCGCCGCCACCTACCAGCCGGGCGGCACCGAGGCCGCGGTCGGCGGCGACTGGTACGACGTCATCACCCTCGGCGGCGGCCGCACGGCGCTGGTCATCGGCGACGTCATGGGCCGGGGCGTCCGCGCGGCAGCCGTCATGGGCCAGCTCCGCACGGCCGTCCGCGCCTACGCCCGCCTCGACCTGCCCCCGCACGAGGTCCTCCAGCTCCTCGACGGCCTCGCCATGGAGATCGACGCCAACCAGATCGCCACCTGCGTGTACGCCATCCACGACCCGAACGAGGGCCGGCTGGTGTACGCCTCGGCCGGCCACCTGCCCATCCTGGTCCGGGACGAGAGCGGCGCGGTCCAGCGCGCCGACGAACCCACCGGCCCGCCGCTGGGCACCGGCGGCTGGATGCACGCCTCCGGCTCGATCGCCCTCGGCCCCGGCTCCACGGCGGTCCTCTACACGGACGGCCTGGTGGAGCGCCGGAACGAGGACCTGGACGAGGGCATCGCCGCCCTCGAGCGCGCCCTGTCCGGCGCGACCGGCACCCCCCAGGTCGTCTGCGACCGCCTCGTCCGCTCGGCCGGCGTCACCGCCGACCACGACGACGACGTCGCCGTCCTCGTCCTCCAGCACCCCGCCCGCACCGGCCCCGACAGCGAGCTGTTCCGCAACGCGGCCCTGGAGCTCCTCGGCGGCGTCGAAGCGGCCCCACGCGCGCGTGCCTTCGCCTCCGGCGTCCTCACCAGCTGGCGCTTCCCGCCCGAGCTGCACGACCTCGGCGTCCTCGCCGCCAGCGAACTCGTCGCCAACTCCCTCCAGCACGGCACCCCGCCCATGCGGCTGCGGCTGCGCCGCACCGACCGCCGCCTGATCATCGAGGTCACCGACGGCGACGACCACCTCCCGCGCCGCCGCCGCGCGGAACCGGGCGACGAGTCAGGCCGCGGCATCGCCATCGTCGCCACGATCGCCTCCAACTGGGGCAGCAGACGCACCCCGGACGGCGGAAAAGCGGTGTGGTGCGAGTTCGTCCTCCCGAAGCCCACGGAGTGACAGAGCGCGCGAAGGCGGCCGTCGTCCGAAGAACGACGGCCGCCTCCCGCTCCGGCCCCTCAGGCCTCGGCACCCACAGGCCGCACAGCAGCCCCACCCCTGGCCACCACCCGCTTCCGCGCCAGCCACGGCTGATCCTGGACGGCGGTCAACTGCCGCCCCAGCCGCAGCGCGAGGTAGGTGATCCCCAGCGAGAACAGCAGGAACGTCACGATGTACGGCGCGTGCAGCGAGGCCCCCATCGGCCCGCCCACCGCCGGCCCGACGGCCAGCGCGAGCTGCTTCACCAGGGCGAACGCCGAGTTGTACTGCCCGGCCAGCCCGTCCGGCGCCAGATCCGCCACCAGCGGCGCGACCGTCGGCGACAGCATCGCCTCACCCAGCCCGAACAGCGCGTACGTCGACACGAACGCGGCCGTCGCCATCGCCTGACTGCCGTGCCCGAGCCCGGCGTACCCGGCCACGACCCACGCCACGGCCCAGATCAGCCCCACGGCCGCGATCACCCGCGACCGCTTCTGCCGCTCGACGAACCTCAGCACGGCGAACTGCGCGACCACGATCACCGCGGTGTTGGCCGCGAGCGCCGTCCCGAGGGCGGACGTCGAGATCCCGGCGGCCTCGACCCCGTACGCGCTCAACCCCGACTCGAACTGCCCGTAACAGGCGAAGAACAGCACGAAGCCCAGCACACACAGCTGCACCATGGCCCGGTTGCCGACCAACTGCCTCCAGCTCCCCTTGGCCGACCGCGGAGCGTCCCCGACGTGCGGAGCGTGCGGCAGCCGCACGGTCGTCATCACCACGGCCAGCAGCAGGAACATCGCCGCCTCGATGGCGAACAGCAGGGTGAAGGAGGACACGCGCGTGGTGTCGACGAGATGCCCGCCGATCAGCCCACCCACGCCGAGCCCGAGGTTCTGCAGGAAGAACTGCGTCGCGAACGCCCGCGACCGCGTCTCTGCGGTCGAACAGTCCACGATCATCGTCGCCAGCGCCGGCTGCATCACGGCCTGCCCGGCCCCGAGCGCGACCGCGGCGGCCAGTACGGCGGTGGCGTCGCCGGCGAGCCCCAGGCCCAGCGCGCCCAGCGCGGCGGTGACCAGGGCGGCGAGCAGGACCGGCAGTGGACCGCGCCGCACGATCGCCCGACCGGCGAACGGCAGCACGATCAGCGCGGCCACGGCGAAGACGGCGAGCACGAGCCCCGCCGTCATGGCCCCGAGCCCGCGTACCTGCGCCACATAGACGTACAGGTACGGGACGGTGAAGCCGAGCCCGAACGCGCTGAGTGCGTTGCCCACGTGGATCCGGCGCATCGCCGCGCCCCTCGCCCTGGTCACGTTCACCCTCTCTCATCTCTCAGGTAGTGCTGGTCAGTACTTCTGATGCCCTGATGCTTCCGATGCCTCAGTACTTAGAACCGAAGACTTCGAAGCTAAAGTTTGAAGCTAAACTGTACACCTAGAAGAACTTCAAGGTGAACGAGCCCCGTGCGATACTGGGGCCCATGGGTGACACCCCCGGCACGGTCGGTACCGGCCTCGGCAGCGAGCCGACTCTCGAAGAGCAGATCGCCGCCTATCAGCGCGAGTTCCGGGACCTCGACCCCCAGGTCGAGAAGATCGTCTCGGCGCTGTCCCGCCTCAACCGCCGGATGAACGTCGCCTACGGCCGCCAGACCGCCGACCTCGGCATCAGCAGCGCCGAGTGGGAGGTCCTGAAGGCGCTCGTCCTCTCCGGCGCCCCCTATCGCCTGGGCCCCAGCGACCTGGCCAAGCGCCTCGGCCTGACGCCGGCCGCGATGACCCACCGGATCGACCGCATGGTCGCCGAGGGACTGGTGACCCGTGAGCGGGACGAGTCCAACCGGGTCCGGGTGATCGTCGAGCTGACGCCCGAGGGCCGGGAGAAGTGGTTGGAGGCGATGCGTATGGCGACGGTCTTCGAGGGGGACCTCCTCCAGGACCTCTCCGCGCAGGAGCGCACGGCCCTGGGCGAGGTCCTGACCAGGCTCCTGCGCCGGGTGGAGCACGCCCAGCCGGACGCCGGCGGCCGACTCAGTGACCTCGACTAAAAGATCTTGACAGGAGTGGTTGACACCCCCATGCGGGGTGCGTAAAGTTCGTCGGGTTGCCACGGAGCCGTAACGGTTCTTCGGTAACACCTCTGCCGCAGTAGCGGCACCTCAAACCATCAGCACGATCTCCCAACGGGATTGAATTCGGCGTGCCCGAATTCAATTCGATTCGGGGCCGGCAGCTCGATTAGGAGCTGCCGAGCGGATCCGCTAAGGTTTGAGACGTCGGAACGGCCCAACGGCCGGGAAGACAACCCCCCGCTGACTGGGAATCAGGCCCGAAAGGATCTGGTAGAGTCGGAACCGCCGGAAAGGGAAACCGCGAAAGAAAAGCGGGAACCTGGAAAGCACCGAGGAAATCGGATCGGGAAACGGTCTGGTAGAGTCGGAAACGCAAGACCGAAGGGAAAAGCCCGGAGGAAAGCCTGAGAGAGTCTCTCGGGTGAGTACAAAGGAAGCGTCCGTTCCTTGAGAACTCAACAGCGTGCCAAAAATCAACGCCAGATATGTTGATACCCCGTTCCCGGCAGTGATAGCCGGGGATGAGGTTCCTTTGAAACAAAACACAGCGAGGACGCTGTGAACGGCCGGGCTTATTCCGCCTGGCTGTTCCGCTCTCGTGGTGTCGACCCGCGCTTTTAATTAAGCATAGTCGGGAAAACATTCACGGAGAGTTTGATCCTGGCTCAGGACGAACGCTGGCGGCGTGCTTAACACATGCAAGTCGAACGATGAAGCCTTTCGGGGTGGATTAGTGGCGAACGGGTGAGTAACACGTGGGCAATCTGCCCTTCACTCTGGGACAAGCCCTGGAAACGGGGTCTAATACCGGATGATACTTCCACTCGCATGGGTGGGGGTTGAAAGCTCCGGCGGTGAAGGATGAGCCCGCGGCCTATCAGCTTGTTGGTGAGGTAATGGCTCACCAAGGCGACGACGGGTAGCCGGCCTGAGAGGGCGACCGGCCACACTGGGACTGAGACACGGCCCAGACTCCTACGGGAGGCAGCAGTGGGGAATATTGCACAATGGGCGAAAGCCTGATGCAGCGACGCCGCGTGAGGGATGACGGCCTTCGGGTTGTAAACCTCTTTCAGCAGGGAAGAAGCGAGAGTGACGGTACCTGCAGAAGAAGCGCCGGCTAACTACGTGCCAGCAGCCGCGGTAATACGTAGGGCGCAAGCGTTGTCCGGAATTATTGGGCGTAAAGAGCTCGTAGGCGGTCTGTCACGTCGGATGTGAAAGCCCGGGGCTTAACCCCGGGTCTGCATTCGATACGGGCAGACTAGAGTGTGGTAGGGGAGATCGGAATTCCTGGTGTAGCGGTGAAATGCGCAGATATCAGGAGGAACACCGGTGGCGAAGGCGGATCTCTGGGCCATTACTGACGCTGAGGAGCGAAAGCGTGGGGAGCGAACAGGATTAGATACCCTGGTAGTCCACGCCGTAAACGGTGGGAACTAGGTGTTGGCGACATTCCACGTCGTCGGTGCCGCAGCTAACGCATTAAGTTCCCCGCCTGGGGAGTACGGCCGCAAGGCTAAAACTCAAAGGAATTGACGGGGGCCCGCACAAGCAGCGGAGCATGTGGCTTAATTCGACGCAACGCGAAGAACCTTACCAAGGCTTGACATACACCGGAAACGGCCAGAGATGGTCGCCCCCTTGTGGTCGGTGTACAGGTGGTGCATGGCTGTCGTCAGCTCGTGTCGTGAGATGTTGGGTTAAGTCCCGCAACGAGCGCAACCCTTGTTCTGTGTTGCCAGCATGCCCTTCGGGGTGATGGGGACTCACAGGAGACTGCCGGGGTCAACTCGGAGGAAGGTGGGGACGACGTCAAGTCATCATGCCCCTTATGTCTTGGGCTGCACACGTGCTACAATGGCCGGTACAAAGAGCTGCGAAACCGTGAGGTGGAGCGAATCTCAAAAAGCCGGTCTCAGTTCGGATTGGGGTCTGCAACTCGACCCCATGAAGTCGGAGTTGCTAGTAATCGCAGATCAGCATTGCTGCGGTGAATACGTTCCCGGGCCTTGTACACACCGCCCGTCACGTCACGAAAGTCGGTAACACCCGAAGCCGGTGGCCCAACCCCTCACGGGGAGGGAGCTGTCGAAGGTGGGACTGGCGATTGGGACGAAGTCGTAACAAGGTAGCCGTACCGGAAGGTGCGGCTGGATCACCTCCTTTCTAAGGAGCATCTAGGCTGCCGGGCTTGCCCGGTGGTCCAGGGCCATTACGTCGGCGTATGTCCGACGGTGGTTGCTCAAGGGTGGAACGTTGATTATTCGGCCGGTTTCCGGGTCGGAGGCTGCAAGTACTGCTCGTAAGGGTGTGGAAAGCATGATCTTCGGGCGGGGGTTGGTCGGGCACGCTGTTGGGTGTCTGAGGGTATGGCCGCAAGGTCTGTCTTCAGTGCCGGCCCCAGTGCACTCCGACCCGGTGAGGGTTGGGGGTGATGGGTGGCTGGTCGTTGTTTGAGAACTGCACAGTGGACGCGAGCATCTGTGGCCAAGTTTTTAAGGGCGCACGGTGGATGCCTTGGCACCAGGAACCGATGAAGGACGTGGGAGGCCACGATAGTCCCCGGGGAGTCGTCAACCAGGCTTTGATCCGGGGGTTTCCGAATGGGGAAACCCGGCAGTCGTCATGGGCTGTCACCCATACCTGAACACATAGGGTATGTGGAGGGAACGCGGGGAAGTGAAACATCTCAGTACCCGCAGGAAGAGAAAACAACCGTGATTCCGGGAGTAGTGGCGAGCGAAACCGGATGAGGCCAAACCGTATGCGTGTGAGACCCGGCAGGGGTTGCGCATACGGGGTTGTGGGATCTCTCTTTCACAGTCTGCCGGCTGTGAGGCGAGTCAGAAACCGTTGATGTAGGCGAAGGACATGCGAAAGGTCCGGCGTAGAGGGTAAGACCCCCGTAGCCGAAACGTCAACGGCTCGTTTGAGAGACACCCAAGTAGCACGGGGCCCGAGAAATCCCGTGTGAATCTGGCGGGACCACCCGCTAAGCCTAAATATTCCCTGGTGACCGATAGCGGATAGTACCGTGAGGGAATGGTGAAAAGTACCGCGGGAGCGGAGTGAAATAGTACCTGAAACCGTGTGCCTACAAGCCGTGGGAGCGTCGGACATGTGCTTGCACATGTCTCGTGACTGCGTGCCTTTTGAAGAATGAGCCTGCGAGTTTGCGGTGTGTTGCGAGGTTAACCCGGGTGGGGTAGCCGTAGCGAAAGCGAGTCCTAATAGGGCGTTTGAGTAGCACGCTCAAGACCCGAAGCGGAGTGATCTAGCCATGGGCAGGTTGAAGCGGAGGTAAGACTTCGTGGAGGACCGAACCCACCAGGGTTGAAAACCTGGGGGATGACCTGTGGTTAGGGGTGAAAGGCCAATCAAACTCCGTGATAGCTGGTTCTCCCCGAAATGCATTTAGGTGCAGCGTCGTGTGTTTCTTGCCGGAGGTAGAGCACTGGATAGGCGATGGGCCCTACCGGGTTACTGACCTTAGCCAAACTCCGAATGCCGGTAAGTGAGAGCGCGGCAGTGAGACTGTGGGGGATAAGCTCCATGGTCGAGAGGGAAACAGCCCAGAGCATCGACTAAGGCCCCTAAGCGTACGCTAAGTGGGAAAGGATGTGGAGTCGCAGAGACAACCAGGAGGTTGGCTTAGAAGCAGCCACCCTTGAAAGAGTGCGTAATAGCTCACTGGTCTAGTGATTCCGCGCCGACAATGTAGCGGGGCTCAAGCGTACCGCCGAAGTCGTGTCATTGCAGCATATAGCCCCAACGGGTGCTGTGATGGGTAGGGGAGCGTCGTGTGCCGGGTGAAGCCGCGCCGGAAGGCAGTGGTGGACGGTTCACGAGTGAGAATGCAGGCATGAGTAGCGATACACACGTGAGAAACGTGTGCGCCGATTGACTAAGGGTTCCTGGGTCAAGCTGATCTGCCCAGGGTAAGTCGGGACCTAAGGCGAGGCCGACAGGCGTAGTCGATGGATAACCGGTTGATATTCCGGTACCCGCTGTGAAGCGTCAAACATTGAATCAGGCGATGCTAAGTCCGTGAAGCCGTTCCGGACCCTTCGGGGAATGGAAAGTGGTGGAGCCGACGGACCAGACTTGTAGTAGGTGAGTGATGGGGTGACGCAGGAAGGTAGTCCATCCCGGGCGGTGGTTGTCCCGGGGTAAGGGTGTAGGCCGTGCGATAGGCAAATCCGTCGCACATTAAGGCTGAGACCTGATGCCGAGCCGATTGTGGCGAAGTGGATGATCCTATGCTGTCGAGAAAAGCCTCTAGCGAGTTTCATGGCGGCCCGTACCCTAAACCGACTCAGGTGGTCAGGTAGAGAATACCGAGGCGTTCGGGTGAACTATGGTTAAGGAACTCGGCAAAATGCCCCCGTAACTTCGGGAGAAGGGGGGCCATCACTGGTGAGGGGACTTGCTCTCCGAGCTGGGGGTGGCCGCAGAGACCAGCGAGAAGCGACTGTTTACTAAAAACACAGGTCCGTGCGAAGCCGTAAGGCGATGTATACGGACTGACGCCTGCCCGGTGCTGGAACGTTAAGGGGACCGGTTAGTCACATTTCGGTGTGGCGAAGCTGAGAACTTAAGCGCCAGTAAACGGCGGTGGTAACTATAACCATCCTAAGGTAGCGAAATTCCTTGTCGGGTAAGTTCCGACCTGCACGAATGGCGTAACGACTTCTCGACTGTCTCAACCATAGGCCCGGTGAAATTGCACTACGAGTAAAGATGCTCGTTTCGCGCAGCAGGACGGAAAGACCCCGGGACCTTTACTATAGTTTGATATTGGTGTTCGGTTCGGCTTGTGTAGGATAGCTGGGAGACTTTGAACTCTGGACGCCAGTTCAGGGGGAGTCGTCGTTGAAATACCAGTCTGGTCGTGCTGGATGTCTAACCTGGGTCCGTGATCCGGATCAGGGACAGTGTCTGATGGGTAGTTTAACTGGGGCGGTTGCCTCCTAAAGAGTAACGGAGGCGCCCAAAGGTTCCCTCAGCCTGGTTGGCAATCAGGTGTTGAGTGTAAGTGCACAAGGGAGCTTGACTGTGAGACCGACGGGTCGAGCAGGGACGAAAGTCGGGACTAGTGATCCGGCGGTGGCTTGTGGAAGCGCCGTCGCTCAACGGATAAAAGGTACCCCGGGGATAACAGGCTGATCTTCCCCAAGAGTCCATATCGACGGGATGGTTTGGCACCTCGATGTCGGCTCGTCGCATCCTGGGGCTGGAGTCGGTCCCAAGGGTTGGGCTGTTCGCCCATTAAAGCGGTACGCGAGCTGGGTTTAGAACGTCGTGAGACAGTTCGGTCCCTATCCGCTGCGCGCGCAGGAATATTGAGAAGGGCTGTCCCTAGTACGAGAGGACCGGGACGGACGAACCTCTGGTGTGCCAGTTGTTCTGCCAAGGGCATGGCTGGTTGGCTACGTTCGGGAGGGATAACCGCTGAAAGCATCTAAGCGGGAAGCCTGCTTCGAGATGAGTATTCCCACCCCCTTTGAGGGGTTAAGGCTCCCAGTAGACGACTGGGTTGATAGGCCGGATGTGGAAGCCCAGTAATGGGTGGAGCTGACCGGTACTAATAGGCCGAGGGCTTGTCCTCAGTTGCTCGCGTCCACTGTGTTGGTTCTGAAACCACGAACAGCCCCACACCCCCTTTGGCCGGGGTGTGGTGCGGCTGAAACAGTTTCATAGTGTTTCGGTGGTCATAGCGTGAGGGAAACGCCCGGTTACATTCCGAACCCGGAAGCTAAGCCTTACAGCGCCGATGGTACTGCAGGGGGGACCCTGTGGGAGAGTAGGACACCGCCGAACAATCATTCCGGGAAACCCCCGCACCATCATGGTGCGGGGGTTTTCTGCGTTTCCGTTACCGTGGTCCACATGAACTACCAGATCCGTTCCATACGCGCCGACGAGTGGGCCGCGGCGAAGGAGCTGAGGCTCATCGCGTTGCGGGATCCGGTCGCGCATCTCGCTTTCCTCGACACGTACGACGTTGCCGCTGCCCGGCCGGACTCCTTCTGGCAGGAGCGGGCTGCGGGGGCCGCGGTGGGTGCCGGCGGGGCCCAGCAGATCGTCGCCGAGGGGCCGGACGGTGAGTGGGTCGGGACCGTGACCGTGCTCCTGGAAGAGTCCGGGACGACCGACTGGGCCGGGTTCGCGGTCGAGCAGAGGCAGGGGCACATCGTCGGGGTGTTCGTGCGGCCGGAGTGCCGGGGCATCGGGCTGACCGAGGTGCTCTTCGACGCGGGGCTCGAATGGGCCTGGAGCCGGGAGGCCGAGCGGGTGCGGCTCATCGTGCATGAGGACAACGGCCGGGCGCTGCGGTTCTACGGCAAGGTCGGGTTCGTACCCAGCGGGGTTGTCGTGGCTCTCTCGAAGGACACGGACGAGCGTGAGTTGGAGATGGTGGTCGAGCGGCCGTAGCGCGTTTCTGCCGGCCTATGCCGGTAGTTCGTGGTGGGGCCAGCGGGCCTTGGCCTGTTCGCGGGAGCGGAGCAGGGCCAGGGTGGGGAGGCCGCGGCTCGTGCCGGTGGCCAGGAGATCCGGGAGTTGGGAGATCGGGGCCACCGCTGCCACGTCGTCCAGGACCAGGGTCAGTGGTGGGTCGAGGCGACCGGAGGATGACCGTTCGGCCATGCGCCGGCCGCGCTCGACCACGCTGGAGACGAGGGCCGTCAGGAGGGGCATCGCGCCGGGATTCGTCCTGGGGTCCTCGATGGATTCACCGAGCACATAAAGCGTTCCCCCTTCGTTCACGAAGGAATCCAAGGCGAGGGCATCACTTCGGTTGGGAGTGCAGGCCTCGCGGATGTTCACCGTGGAGAGGGCGGAGAGGGCTCGGGAGGTCAGTTCCTGGGCGATGTCGCGGCGTTCGGGGTGGGCGGTGAGGGCGGCTTCGAGTTCGCCGGCCGCGCCCGGGGCCGCCTTGGGGTTGGTGCGGAGGGTGCGGACCGCGTCCTGGATTCCGGTGCCCTGGGACCAGCGGTGGACGTGGCGGATCGTGCGGCCGTCGATGGCGGCGGCGTGGAGGTAGCTGCGGAGGAGGATTTCCGCGGTGTCGCTGACCGCTTGGTCCAGGCGGGCGGTGGGGCGGACGGGGGTCAGGAGGGCGGCGGCTCTCGCCACTGCCGTTGCCTTGTCCGCGCAGCCTGTTGTGGGGGACCAGTGGAGGCGGGCCGGGGTGTCGCAGCGGTGGGTGGGGTCGTAGAGGTGGACCGGGCCCAGTTTGGCTCTGGCGTCCTTGGTGTCCTGCCAGAGGGCGGGGTTGGAGGTGAGGACGAGGGCGGGGCCGCCGTCGGCGTCCCGGATGGCCTGGGCTGCGGTGGTGTGGCGGGTTTCCGCGGGGGCGTAGCGCACGGTGCCCTCGGTGCGAGAGTTTTCCCAACCGTCCGACCGTTCACCTGGCAACAGGGAAGCGGAGGTTGAGGGGTGCTGTGCGGGTGCCGTTGGGCCGAGGGACGCCGTCGGCGTCGGGCTCAGCGGCTCTGCCAACTGCGTTGGCCCGGCTCCTGGCCTCGACTCCGTTTCCGAGCTCGGCCCGGTTTCTGGCCTGGGCTCCGTCCACGCGGCCGGCTCCGCCTCACCCCTCGGCCCGACCCCGGGCTCCATCTCCGGTCCAGGCCTCAGCCCGGACCCAAGCCTTGGCTTCGCCCCCGACTCCGACTCCGCCTCTGACCTCTGCACTGGCACCTCGTGTCCTGACGGTGCTGCCGGTGGCGTCGCAGTCCCACCGGATCGTCTCCTCGCCCGTACCGCTCGCCACCTTGCGACGGTGCCCATCGTGAACACGGTCAGGACGAGCAGGATCATCAGTTGGCCGATGAACAGGCCCCAGAAGAGGCCGTAGCCCGAGAGGGTGGGTGGGGATGCTTCTGGCCAGGCGCCGGGGATGTCGTGGGGCTGGGCGATGAGGTGGCGCATGGCCAGGGGGGTGCGGGTGAAGGTGACGCCGGTGGGCCAGGCGCCGTGGGAGAAGAGGGCTGCCAGGCCTGTTGCCGTCCAGACCAGGAGGGTCATGCCCAGCAGGAACGCGAGTATGCCGACCAGCAGGCCGTCGGGGATGCCCCCCTGGTTGCTTCCCTGAGCGCCTCCCCGGGTGCCTCCCTGGCCGTTGTGGTGGTGTTCGTCGGTTGGTCTCATCCCGCAGCCCCCGGCCCTCTTACGCCACCGTCGACTCGGACGAGCCGTCCAGGTCGGCCAGGTGTTGTTCCATGAAGGCCGCCGCTCGGCGTTCCTGTTCCAGTTCGGCGGCGAGGAGCGCGTCGTCGGCTGCGGCCGCCTGTTCGGCGGAGGATTCCGTCATGGCGCGGTCGGTGAAGACGAGGGGGCGTTCCGTCTCGGTGACCAGGTGTTTTACCACCTGTACGTTGCCGTTGACGTCCCACACCGCGATGCCGGGGGTGAGGGTGGGGATGATCTCGACCGCCCAGCGGGGGAGGCCCAGGACATGGCCGGTCGCCCTCGCCTCGTCGGCCTTTTGGGCGTAGATCGTCCTGGTCGACGCCATTTTGAGGATCGCGGCCGCTTCCTTGGCCGCCGCTCCGTCCACCACGTCCGACAAGTGGTGGACCACCGCCACGAACGACAGGCCCAGGCGTCGGCCGAACTTCAGCAGGCGCTGGAACAACTGGGCCACGAACGGGCTGTTGATGATGTGCCAGGCCTCCTCGACCAGGAAGATGCGCTTCTTCCGGTCGGGGCGGATCCAGGTGTGTTCGAGCCAGACCCCGACGATCGCCATCAGGATGGGCATGGCGATCGAGTTGCGGTCGATGTGGGACAAATCGAACACGATCAGGGGGGCGTCCAGGTCGATGCCGACCGTGGTCGGGCCGTCGAACATGCCCCTGAGGTCGCCGTCGACCAGGCGGTCCAGGACGAGTGCCACGTCCAGGCCCCAGGCCCGTACGTCGTCTATGGCGACGTTCATCGCCTCCGCCGACTCCGGTTCGGGGTGGCGGAGTTGTTCGACGATGTCCATCAGGACCGGCTGGCGTTCGACGATCGTCTCGTTGACGTAGGCGTGGGCGACCTTGAGGGCGAAGCCGGAGCGTTCGTCGAGGCTGTGGCCCATCGCCACCTCGATGATCGTGCGCAGCAGCGCGAGCTGGCCTGTCGTGGTGATCGACGGGTCCAGGGGGTTGAGGCGGATACCCATGTCCAGGGCGGCCGTCGGGTCCAGGCGGATGGGGGTTATGCCCAGCGCCTGCGCGATGAGGTTCCATTCGCCGACGCCGTCCTCGCCCTGGGCGTCCAGGACGACGACCTGGCGGTCGCGGAAGCGGAGCTGGCGCAGGACGTACGTCTTCTCCAGGGCCGACTTGCCGTTGCCGGACTCGCCGAGGACCAGCCAGTGGGGCGCGGGGAGCTGCTGGCCGTAGAGCTGGAAGGGGTCGTAGATGTACCCCTTTCCGGAGTAGACCTCGCGGCCGATGATGACGCCGGAGTCGCCGAGGCCGGGGGCGGCCGTGGGCAGGTAGACCGCCTGGGCCTGGCCCGTGGAGGTGCGTACCGGCAGCCGGGTCGTCTCGATCTTGCCGAAGAGGAAGGAGGTGAAGGCGTCCGTGAGGACGGACAGCGGATCCCGCATCAGCTCATCAGCCCCTACCTTCGGATTCCGGTGGCGAACGGGAGGGTGTTCACGAACGCCCGGTGGTGCTCTCGGTCGCACCACTCCAGCTTCAGGTACGACTTGCCGGCCGAGGCCCTTATCGTCCGTTTGTCGCGGGCGAGGGCCTCGGGGTTGCGGGAGGAGACGGTGATGTAGCCGACCAGGTTCACGCCGGCCGCGCCGGAGGCGAGGTCCTCGCCGCGCTGGTCGAGGCGGGAGTGGGCGGCCACGTCGCGGGGGTCCACGGTGCGGTTCATCTTGGCGGCGCGGCTGGCCTCCGCGTCGTCGTTCGTCTTCTCGGTCAGCATGCGTTCGATGGCGACCTCGGTGGGTTCGAGGTCCATCGTGACCGCGACCGTGCGGATGACGTCCGGGGTGTGGACGAGGAGGGGGGCCAGGAAGTTGACGCCCACCGGGGTCATCGGCCACTCCTTGACCCACGCGGTGGCGTGGCACCAGGGGGCGCGGGTGGACGACTCGCGGGTCTTGGCCTGGAGGAACGTCGGCTGCATGGCGTCCAGTTCGGCCGGCCAGGCGTTGCGCTTGGTCATCGCCTGGATGTGGTCGATGGGGTGGTCCGGGTCGTACATGGAGTGGACGAGGGAGGCGAGCCGGCCCTGGCCGAGGGGCTGGCGGACGCGGATGTCCGCCTCCTGGAGGCGGGAGCAGATGTCCGTCAGCTCGCGGGCCATGACGACGGCGAGGCCCGCGTCGCGGTCCAGTTTGCGGCCGGACTGGGGGCGGGCGGCGCGGGCCATGGCGTGGGCCTCGGCGGCGAGTTCGCGCGTGTAGTGCATGCAGGCGACGAGGTAGGCGCGGTGCTGTTCGCTGCTCGTGGACACCATGGACTGGAGCTGGTCGTAGGAGCGGGCCAGCCAGTCGGGGGACTTCTCGTCTCCGCGTACGGCGACGTCCTTGGCGTGGGCGTCGGGGTCGGCGGGGAGGGTGCGGGCGAGCATCTGGAGGCGGGTGACGAAGCCGTCGCCGTTGGCCACGTGCTTGAGGAGGGTGCCGAAGCGGTCGACGAGGGCTTCCTGGTCCTCGCTGTCGCGCAGGCCGACGCCCGGGCCCTCGATCTCGATGGCCGCCGTCACCGTACGGCGGTCGGCGTGGAGCAGTACGGCGATCTCGTCGGGGCCGAAGGGGGCGGCCAGCCAGCTGATGCGGCCGATGCCCGGGGGCGGGCCGATCTCGATCTCCTGGCCGTCGAGCCGGGTGCCGGCCTCCACGGCGGTCGAGCGGTACGTGGTGCCCTGGCGGAGGCTGCGCTTGTAACTGCGGTTGATCTCGAACCACTTGTAGAACGTGCGGTGCTTGTACGGCACGTAGACCGCGGCCAGCGCGAGCATCGGGAAGCCGCTCAGCGCGGCGATGCGCAGGGCGAGGACGGGGACGAGGAGGCCGCACATCATGCCGAGGAACGCGCCGATGACGATGAGCGCGATCTCGCCGGTCTCGCGGTTGCGGCCGACGATCGCGTTCGGCCGGGCGCGGCCGACCAGATATGTACGGCGGGGCGTCATCGCGTGGGACAGGTGGGTATCGGTCGTCAACGCCCTTCACCTCCCGTGCGGTTGGGGCTGCTGTTGCGGTTGTTGCCGGCGTGCGGGGTGTTGACCGGGCTGCTCGCGCGGGGCGCGGGTGCGGCGGAGGGGACAGATCCGCCGCCCCCGTTCGAGGAGCGCGAGCTGTGCGCGGCCACCCCGCCGCTGACGGGGTTGGACGGGCGGGCGCCGGATCCGGACTGGCCTCCGCCCCCGTTGTTGTCCGCACGGGTGCTGTGCGTCTTGATGCCCTGGGCGACGAGGGTCGCGGGGCTGCTGATGACGGCGGCGGCCTTGCCTTCGGCGCCCTGCATGATGCGGTTGTTGCGGCCGCTGGCGATCTCGTCGCCGAAGCCGGGCACGAAGCGGTAGATCATCGCGCTGGCGAAGATGGCGAGCAGGATGATGGAGAGGCCGGAGACGACGGCGGAGAAGGCGTTCGGGCCGTCGTCGCTGGACAGCGCGCCGGCGAGGCCGAGCACTATCACGATGACCGGTTTGACCAGGATGACGGCGATCATGATGCCGGCCCAGCGGCGGACGTGGCTCCACAGGTGCTTGTCGACCAGGCCCGCGTAGACGACGGTGCCGAGCAGCGCGCCGACGTAGAGCAGGGCGGCGCGCAGCACGAGCTCCAGCCAGAGGACGCCGGCGGCGAGGATCGACACGAGCGAGACGACGATCAGCATGATCGGGCCGCCGCCGATGTCCTCGCCCTTGGCGAGGGCCGCGGAGAAGGTGCCGAAGAACGTGTCGGTCTGGTTGCCGGTGGTCTTCGCGAGGACGTCGGTGATGCCGTCCGTGGCGGAGACGACGGTGTAGAGGATGAGGGGGGTGAAGGCGGAGGCGAGGACGGTCAGCCAGAGGAAGCCGACGGCTTCGCCGATGGCGGTGGTGACCGGGACCCCGCGCACCGCCCGCTTGGCGACGGCCAGCAGCCACAGCAGGAGCGTGAGGACGGTCGAGGCGGCGAAGACGACGGCGTACTGCTTGAGGAACTTCTCGTTGGTGAAGTCGACGTTCGCCGTGTCCTTCACGGCGTCGCTGAGCTTGGTGACGGTCCAGGCGGCGGCGTCGGCACAGCCCTTGGCGAGGGAGGAGAGGGGGTCGAGGGTGTCGGAGACGTTGGGGGTGGTGCCGGAGGACGGGTTCTCCCCCTTTTGGCAGTAGTCCCTGGCGGGGCCGCGGATGAGTTCGCTGCAGGCGCTGTCGCTCGGGGACGCGGAGGGGGACGGCGAAGGGCTGGGCGTCGGCGCGGCGAAGGCGCGGGTGGCCAGCAGCACGGCTGTGGTCTGAACGGCGGCCAGGGCGGCCGTCACCTTGAGGGGCAGGTGCTTAGCGCGCATAGGTGAACCCTCCGTACTCCTCGACGGCCTTCGTCATGTCGTCGGCGGTGGAGGCCTGCTGGTCGCGCCCGACCGGAACGGGCCCGTCCTTCTGCTGGAAGTCGGCGACCTTCCAGTCGTTGTCGGTCCACGTGAGCTGGTAGGTGGTGGTGAACCAGCTCTCGGAGACGGGGTTCGTCGAGGCCGCGCCCGAGAGCCCGAAGAGCGACGTGTACCAGACCTCGACGGTGGCATTGCTCGCGCTGGAGGCCGTGACCTTGGTGCCCACGGGAATGACCCGGGAGACGAAGGTCTGGCCGTCCGGGGCGGTGCCGTCCTTGTCGAGCCCGATGTTGCTCAGGAACGTCTCGCTCGCGTACGCGGTGTCCAGGGCGGACTGCCGGGTGGCGGCGACGGTGGGTGCGTACACGGTGTCGACGATCTGGTGCCGTCGGTCCGTGAGGAACATGTCCGCCGACCCCAGTGCCACGGCGTAGTTGGCCGCGGCGCTCTGGGCGCCCTGCGCATCGTGCGCGTACCCGGTCGGAATGGTGCCGCTCTTCGACTCCACCGGCTTGGTCCCGCTGGCTGCCGTGCTGGTCGTCTTCGGTTTGCCGGCGCCGGTGGATCCGTCGGCCGAGGTGGAAGAGGAATCGCCTCCTCCGCGGTTCGCGAAGGCGATCGCCGCGATGAGGAGGACGACGACGCCGACGACCGTGACCAGGCTCCGGGAGGAGGAGCGGGAGCCTCTGCGGGCGCCGCCGTAGGGGTCGCTGTCGGGCAGGCGGAGGCGGGTCGCGCCGTAGCCGTGGCCCTCGTCGGTGCGCGCGGGTTCGCCGTAGTCGTGTTCGTCGCCGGGAGTCATGCCGCGTACGCCCCCTCGCTGCCGTACCGGACCGCGTAGAAGTACGACGGTAGCCGTGCTGGTTCCCGCGCGGGCGCGGTGTGGTGACTCGACATCAGGGACATCAGGGAAACGCAACCTCAGCCGGTGGGCACGACAGGTGGGTGGGGACGGCGGGCCGGGCGCGCCCGGACGGGACTGGGGGTGGTGCGCGGGACTCCTGCTACACGGCCATGCCGTACACGATCGTGAACAGTGTCCCGAGGGAGCCGATGATGAAGACGCCCGTCAGGCCCGCGATGATGAGGCCCTTGCCCTGTTCCGCACTGAAGGTGTCCCGCAGGGCGGTCGCGCCGATGCGTTGCTTGGCCGCGCCCCAGATGGCGATGCCGAGGCAGAGCAGGATGGCGACCGCCATCACGACCTCGATCATCACCTTGGCCTCGTTGCCCAGGCTGCCGAAGGGCCCCCAGTCCGGAGCGATCCCGCCGATGATGGTGTTGATATCGCCCTTGTCGGCCGCAAACAGCATGTAAGTCACCGCCCCTGGTGGGTAGTTCCGCCGTTCCCCTGCCGGTGTGCAGAGGTCACGCCTCATTCTCGCCGACAAATCCGCCGTCGTATGTCGACTTGGCGTCTTTGATGGGCGGGATTCGTACGAATGGCTCGTACGGTCACTCTGTGTATCACGGCAGGTCACGCCGGGCAATGAGGCCGGAGCGGAACCTGTGGTGTGGTTCCGTCGTTAGCCCACTTCACGGCCCTGCGCCGGTTCTGACGGATGGTCGGGTGAGCGTACGTTTCGATGGTCTCACGACCTGTGGTTCTCATCACTAACGGCGAACACGATGGAACGGCGAGCGGGCCGCGGCTGGATGCCGCGGCCCGCTCGCCGTTCACCACGTGTGGCCCCCACGGCCCCACTGTGGCTGCTTCTGTGTGACGGAGGGTCAGCCGGTGAAGGCGTCCGTGCCCTCCGGGGTGCCGAGGCCGGTGGGGCCGTCGTAGCCGGACTTGGCGGTGCAGAGGTAGGCGGCGCTGGAGGAGCAGGTGCCGTTGCTGCCGCTGGTGACGTCGTTCAGGGCCGAGGTGCCGGCCGCCGAGTAGAGGTACGAGGCCGGGTAGTCGCTGCTGCCGGGGGTGCCGGCGAGGGCGTAGACCGCGGCGATGATGGGCGCGGAGGCGCTGGTGCCGCCGAAGGTGTACCAGCCGGCGGTGACGCCGTAGGAGTCGTAGACCGAGACGCCGGTCGCCGGGTCGGCCACGGCCGAGACGTCGGAGATGGTGCGCTTGGCGCAGCCGGTGTCGGTCTGCCAGGTCGGCTTGGCGTCGTAGGCGGAGCAGCCGGAGCCGGTGCCCTCGGTGGAGCTGGTGTTCCAGACCTTCTCGGTCCAGCCGCGGCTGTTGGAGGAGCTGGAGAGGGCGGTGCCGCCGACGGACGTCACGTACTTGGAGGCGGCCGGGTACTCGGCGCCGTAGCCCTCGTCGCCCGCGCTGACGGTGATGGCGACGCCCGGGTGCTTGAAGTACGAGGTGTCGTAGGAGGTGTCGGAGGAGGACTCGCCGCCGCCGTAGCTGTTGGAGACGAACTTCGCGCCGAGTGAGACGGCCTCGTTCACGCCCTTGCCGAGGTTGGCCATGGACGAGGAGGACGCCTCGACCAGCAGGATCTTGCAGTTCGGGCAGACCGCGCTGGCCATGTCGAGGTCCAGGGACTCTTCCTGGGCCCAGCCGCTGTCGGCGGTGGGGAGGGAGGTCGTGGAGCCGGTCTGGCTGACCTTCTTGAAGCAGCCGTTGGCGACGGTGCAGGCCGGGAGGCCGTAGTGCGTGCGGTACTTGGCGAGGTCGGCGGCGGCGTTCGGGTCGTCGTAGGCGTCGACGATCGCGATGGTCTCGCCGGAGCCGTTGCTCGAGGCCGCGTCGGTCAGGCCGTAGGCGTTCTGGAGGTCGGACGGGCCGTAGCCGGTGGGGCTGGCGGACGAGGCCTTCGGGGTGACCGTGGCGGCCTTGCCGGTCTCGGCGGCGCGTTCCTTCTGGAAGGCCGTGGTGCCGCCGGTCACGCGGAAGGAGTTGCAGGCCAGGTCGCCCTTGTGCTTGGGGACGGCGCAGGGGGTGGCCGCCCAGGTGACCTTGGCAGGCGTGGCCTTGGCGACGGACGTGGCCTTGATGGTGGCCGTGGGCACCGCGCTCGCGTGGGCCGCGGTGCCGATACCGGCGAGCACGAGTACGGCGGTGCCGAGGGCCGAGGCGCTAACGCGGCGCCATCTGCCGGATATGGCAGGGGTGTTGGGGGAAGTCGTCGTACGCAACGGACAGCTCCTGGGGATCAGTGGCAGGGGCGGTGCGGGTGGGGGGTGGTGCGTGCCACCGGTACGAGATCCCCGGCGGCGGGCGGCGGCCCGCCGTCACTGTGTGCTTGTTGAGTACGCGACAACAAGACAGGCGGTCGAATCCTGACTCCTGCCTTACTGAACGGGGTTGCGGGATTGCTGATCAATGGCTGGCGGATGGTGTGAAGATGGCCGGGACTTGACCTCCGGTGGTCGTGAGTCGCGGAGATTCGGGGCTCTGCTGCACGCGGACGGGTGGCGCGATCAGCATTTGCATGCTGTGGTGCGGGGTGATGTGTGAGGTATGGGGTGCGAGGTGTGGGGTGTGAGGCGTGGGGTCAGGCTCCTTCGTTGCCCTCTGTGCCCTCTGTGCCCTCTACGCCTTCTACGAAGTGGTCGAATTCGCCTGCCTGGACGCCCAGGACGAACGCGTCCCATTTGCGGCGGTTGGTGGTGACGACGTTCTCCGGGTCGCTGGTCTCCCGCAGGTAGACGGGTGCCTCGCCGTCGTCCCCCTCGCCGAAGGCGATCTCGATCCAGGGGCCGGGTCCGGTCGCGTCCGGCGGTGCGGCGCGGGTCCAGGTGAGGTCGGAGGGGATTTCAGCCACGGGGGCGTCCTTTCTGAGAACTGAAACGCTGGGGAGGTTGTGTGGGCCGAGTGCGGGTAGCGTCGTATGGGAAAGCACGCGTCTGACGTTTCTCTCACCTTCGTGGGACACAGTGAACCCGATGAAGCGAAACGCCCTGCTCGGTGCGGTCGTCATGCTGGCCGTCACCTCCGCCTCCGAAGCGGCTGCCGACGGCGGGCCCGGCCCCCTGGGGGTGACGGCCGTCGCGGTGGCGACGTCGCAGTCCGCGCGGATCGGCGCGCTGTTCAGCGCGGACGACGCCGGCGCCGGCAGATTCACCGGTGAGCACTTCTGCACCGCCTCCGTCGTGCACAGTCCGCACCACGACCTCATCGCCACCGCCGCGCACTGCCTCAGCAGCGGGGTGGGCGAACTGGTGTTCGTACCCGGATACCGGGCGGGCACCGCCCCCTACGGGATCTGGAAGGTCGAGCGGTCCTTCCTGCCCGACGGGTGGGCGAAGGGGCAGAGCGAGGACAGCGACGTGGCGTTCGCCGTGCTCGGGGAGCGGGACGGGAAGGGCGTCGAGGACGTCGTCGGCGGCAATCGGTTCGTGGCGCGTACCACCACCGGGGCCACCCCCGTGACGGTCACCGGCTACCCCGACTCCCTCGACGTGCCGATCCGCTGCACGAACCGGCCCACCGCCCACAACGCCACCCAGCAGCGCATCACCTGCCCCGAGTTCACCGGCGGCACCAGCGGCAGCCCCTGGGTGAACGGCGACGACGAGGTCGTGGGCATCCTGGGCGGCCACGAACAGGGCGGGGCCACGCCCGACATCTCGTACAGCGTGGTGCTGGGGGCGGAGGCGGCGGAGCTGTACCGGGACGCGGCCTCCGACCCGTAGTACCCGTAGGTCCCGGAGTCCCGTAGTGCCCCTCGGCGTACTACGGGACTCCGGGTATTACGGGTATTACGGGTATTACGCGATCCGGTGGACGAGCTGGGTGCTCAGTTCGTAGCGGGCGCCCACGACGGCCAGTGCGCCGGTGGAGATCTTCGCGGCGAGGTCGGGTTCGGCGGTGAGGCGTGAGTGGACGGCTCGTATGTTGGCGTCGATGGTCGCGTCGACGCGGGCGTCGCCCTGCTTCGTGCGGTCTATGGACGGGCTGATCCGGTCGGCCAGGTACTGGATGTGGGCGGGCAGCCGCTCGCCGGACAGGTCCGCCTGGACGGCCGCCTTCACCGCGCCGCACGACTGGTGACCGAGCACCACGACCAGCGGTATCCCCAGTTCGAGCACGCCGTAGGCCACGCTGCCGAGTACGGCCTCGTCGAGGACCTCGCCGGCGGTGCGGACGGTCATCAGGTCGCCGAGGCCCTGGTCGAAGACCAGCTCGGGCGGTACGCGGGAGTCGATGCAGCCGAGGACGACGGCGAAGGGGTGCTGACCTGCCGTCAGGCTCTGCCGGACGGCGCACGTCTCGTCCGGGTGCCGCTCGCGGAAGGCGCGCCAGCGCCGGTTGCCCGCGGTCAGTTCGCGCAGGGCCTCTTCGGCGGTACCGGGCCTAGGGGTGGTGCCGCGCGGGGAGGTGCGGTGGGGGGCGGCGGAGGCGGGAGCCGTTCCGAGGGCGAGGCCGCCCAGGGTCGCCGCGCCGGCCAGGCCGCGCAGGAGTGCGCGGCGCGCGGTGGCGGCCGGACCCTGGGCGACGGCTCTGTGGGGGGTGTTCTCAGAGTTCACGGGGTGGAACGTACGTCCGAGCCCGAACCCGGTCGCGGGCGTTGCCGAATCATGGCCGTGCATGAGGATGACGGGATCGAACGCTGGGCGATCTTTGACGTCGTCAAAAGCTGCCGTTGACCCATGGGCTGCTAGGAACCCGCCGGCCCACCGACCGGCCGGCCCGCTAACTCGCCGCGCTCACGATCAGGACCACCAGCCAGCTCGCGACGAGGGTGATGCCCACGTAGGCCAGGGGGCGTTGGAAGATCGGCTTGCCGGGGGTGAGGGTGGTGGGGGTCGGGGTGGGGTGGGGGAGCTTGGTGATCTTGAAGTGGGTGTAGAGGTTCCAGGCGAGGGTCAGCCAGCAGAGGAGGAAGAGGGACAGGACGCTGAACCAGCCGGCCGCCAGGGTCTTGGCCGTCATGTCACGGTGGATCGCGGTCGCGCAGGTACGGCACAGCGGACCTTCCACCTTGGCGGTCCGCATCGCCAGGATCAGGCCCGTGTGCTGCCGGATCTCGATGTCCGCCGAGGCCGGCTGCGCGGTGCAGATCCGGCAGACGGAGACGGTGACACCGGTGGGGGCGGGGTACTGCGGCTGCTGTCCGTACGGCGCCTGCGGGTGCTGCTGGGCGTACTGGCTCTGTGGATGCTGCTGGGCGTACGGGCCCTGCGGGGGTTGGCCGTACGCCGTGGCCGGGGGTGCGTAGGCCGGATGCTGTGGACCGTTCGGCGCGTAACCCCCTTGTGGAGCAGCCGGGTTGGGGTGAGCCGGGTGCTGTGGGGGGTAGGGGGTCGTCACGTGCGGGTCTCTCCTTGTGCGTGATCACCCCGTCGCGAGGGGGCCGCCCCTACACTGTCGGGGGCGGACTCCTGGGCGGCGAGGGGCGGTTGACGGTGCGTAAGGGATGGGTCGTAGCGACCGCTGCCGTCGGTGCCGGGGTCGCCTTCATGATGGCGCTCGTCGTCGGGGTGTACGTCGTCGGCGGGAACATCACGAACGGGGTGGGCGGGGCGACCAGGTCGCTGGCCAAGGGGGCCGTGCCGACCGCGTATCAGACGCTCGTGCAGAAGTGGGGCAACCTCTGCGCCGCCATCAACCCCGCGCTGCTCGCCGCCCAGCTCTACCAGGAGAGCGGGTTCAACCCGAGGGCGCAGAGCGCCGCCGCCGCGCAGGGGATAGCGCAGTTCATCCCGGGAACCTGGGCCACGCACGGCGTCGACGGCGACGGGGACGGCGATCGCGACGTCTGGGACCCGAATGACGCGATTCCGTCGGCCGCGTCGTACGACTGCCAGCTCGCGTCGTACGTGAAGACCGTGCCGGGCGACGCCACGAGGAACATGCTCGCGGCCTACAACGCGGGGCCGGACGCGGTCATCCGGTACGGCGGGGTGCCGCCGTACAAGGAGACCCAGAACTACGTGAAGACGATCACGACGCTGGAGGAGTCCTTCGCCGCGCCCGTCAGCCGGGTGGATCCGTCCAAGCAGGCCGCCGGGGCCATCTACTACGCGCAGAAGAAGCTCGGCACGCCCTATCTCTGGGGCGGCAACGGCACCGCTGACCAGGGCGGACGGTTCGACTGCTCCGGGTTGACCAAGGCCGCGTACGAGAGCGTCGGGATCACGCTGCCCCGGGTCGCCAACGACCAGTACAACGCCGGGCCGCACCCGAAGCGGAGCGAGCTGCTGCCGGGGGACCTGGTGTTCTTCTCGACCGATCCCGGCAACTCGCGGGCCATCCACCACGTGGGCATGTACGTCGGCGGCGGCTACATGATCAACGCGCCCTACACGGGGGCGGTCATCCGGTTCGACCCCATCGACACGGCCGAGTACTTCGGGGCCACCCGGGTCACCGAAGATGGCGCGAAAGCGCTCCCCGCGACGGTCTGACGCGGGCCTGGACCCGGCCTCTGAGCTGCGGGGACGTGTCTCTCTTCGATAACGTCTGAGTGATCATTCGGTGGAGAGTGGAACGTATCAACCGGGGCCGTGCGTTCCTGTTGAAGCGGGCGCATGTGAGGTGCGCCGGGCAGCACACGACGAAGGGGCCGCAGCACCATGGCTGGACTCGCCGAATCCGGGTCGAACCCTGACGTCGACCTGCTCTACGACATCAACGGCCTCGCCAAGGACGCCCCGCACTGGCTCGACCGCACCGTCGGCTTCGTGGGCGAGTACGGGCTGCTGCTCGCGATGGTGCTGTTGATCGTGGGGTGCTGGTGGGGTGTGCGGAGGCGGCCCGGTGGGGCCGAGGACGCCGCTTCCTCCGTCGCCGCCCTGGTGTGGGCGCCGCTCGCCGCCGCGATCGCCGTGCTGGTGAACGTGCCCATACGGGGGTTCGTGGAGCGGCCCCGGCCCTTCCTCGACCACCAGGGGCTGGAGGTGCTGGTCTCCGGCAAGACCGACTACTCCTTCGTCAGCGACCACGCCACCATCACCATGGCCATGGCCGTCGGGCTGTTCGTCGCCAGCCGGAAGTTCGGGCTGGTGGGGATAGTGATCGCCCTGCTCGAAGGGTTCTGCCGGGTGTACATGGGCGTGCACTACCCGACCGACGTGGTGGGCGGCTTCGCGCTCGGGACGGCCGTCGCCCTGCTGCTGTCGCCCGTCGCCTCCATGCTGCTCACCCCGGTGCTGAAGGCCGTCGACCGGTCGCCCCGGCTCGGGTGGGTCGTGCGCAGCCGCGCCGCTCGGCTCGGCGAACGGGACGGGTTCGTTCCGGGGGCGCGCAGCGAGGTCGCCGCGGAGGAGCGGGACCTCGCCGCATAGGGGCGGCCGGCCTGGCTCGGCCCGGTCCTGCCGGGGCCTCCCGGTCCTGTCCGGGCCTCAGAGTGCCTGGGGGTACGTGAAGAAGCCGTTCGGGTCGTACTGCTTCTTCAGTTGGGTCAGGCGCGGGAGGGCGTCGCCGTAGTACGCCTTGCGCCAGTTCGTCAGGGTCGGGTCCGCGTAGTTCTGGTACGCCGCGCCCGAGGCGTACGGGGACATCGCCTTGTGGGCGGTATTCAGCCACGACTGCGCCGCCGTGCCCGTCGTGCCCGCCCGCCACGACGCGATGTACTGCGCCAGCATGCGCGAGCGGCGGTGGACGAACGCCGTCGCGGTCGGGGACACGCGGTTCACCGCGCCGCCCAGCGCCGTCAGCGCGATGCTGCCCGAGCCGACCTGGACCGACTTCATCTGCTTCAGCAGTGCCTGGATGCCGGCCGCCGAGAGCGAGCGGTCGAAGAAGTCCGAGCGGGCCGCGTACGTCTCCCGGCCCAGCGCGCCCTGCGGTGAGCGGCCCGGCGTCGAGCCCGGCAGGTGGCACTGGGCGTCGGAGGAGAAGGACGAGCAGCCGGCGTAGACCTCCATCGCCGCCTCGTACGTACGGCGGCGCAGCGAGACGCTCGTCGCGGGGGCGCCGGCCCGGTCCGCCAGCCGGTCCACGGCGGTCTGGAGCTGGCCGTACGTGCCGATGCAGAACGCGGCGACCGAGATGGTCGGGGTGCCGCCCGGCGCGTTCGCCACGTGCAGGGAGGACCAGATCTCGTCGGGCTGGGACGGACCCCACTCCTGCCAGGCCTTGATCACCGCGGCCGCCCTCGACCAGGGCCAGGTGAGGTAGCCCGTCACCGCCTGGGGCGCGGGGTGGGTCTTGAACTCCAGCTCCGTGACGATGCCGAAGTTGCCGTTGCCGGCTCCGCGCAGCGCCCAGAACAGGTCCTTGTTCGTCGTCGCGTCGGCGGTGAGCTGCTTGCCGTCGGTGGTGATGATCGTGGCCCGGGTGAGGCTGTCGCAGGTGAGGCCGTAGGCGCGGGAGACGACGCCGTGGCCGCCGCCGAGGACCAGACCGGAGACGCCGACCGTCGGGCAGGATCCCGCCGGGATCGTCACGCCCTTCGCGGCCAGCGCCCGGTAGACGTCGATCAGCTTGGCGCCCGCGCCGACCACGGCCGTCGTGCCGCTCGCCCGGACCCGGTTCAGCTTGGAGACGTCGATGATCAGCCGGCCGTCGCCTGAGGACCAACCGCCGTAGGAGTGGCCGCCGTTGCGGATCGCGACCTTCGTCCCGTGCGCGCGGGCGTACGCCAGAGCGGTGCGGATGTCGTCGGCGTGGGCGATGTAGGCCACCGCCGCCGGCTTGAGGTTGTCGAAGCGGGTGTTGTAGAGCTGGCGGGCCGCCGCCCAGGAGGCGTCGCCGGGGCGGACCAGGATGCCGTCCAGGTCGCGGGCCAGCGCGGTCCAGTTGGCGGGGGCGGAGACGCTGGTGGTGGTGAGGCGGGTGGTCGTTCCGGTGGCCTTCGCGTCCCCGGCTGCTCCAGCGGCTCCGGTGGAGGCGCTCGCGGTGCCCCCGGTCGCCCTGCACGCGGTGACCGCCGCCGCGACCGTCGCCGTGCCGCCTGCGATGAACGTACGCCGTTCCATGTCCCTGCCGCCTTCCCTCGACCGCCCGTCGGCTTCATGGAACGAGACGGGGTCATGGGACCACGGGTTCCGGCGGGGGCCGGCGGTGACGCAACGGTGACGTCGGCCGGTCGGGCGTGAGTGTGATCAGGCGTGGGTGTGATCGGGCGTGGGTGTGATCGGGCGTGGGTGTGGTCAGACGTGGGTGTGGCGCTCGGCGTCCGTTCTCGCGAGGCTTCTCGCTCTGCGGGCCGGGCCGCGCCAGCCGCAGGTGCAGCGGGCCAGGCAGAAGCGGCCCTGCTCGACGGTCGTGGTGCTGTGGGCCCCGTCGCTGCGGGGAAGGTCTGAGCCGTCCTGCTGTGTCACGAACACAACGCTACCCAGGTTGAGGAAAAGCACCCGTATGGCGGTCGCAAGCCGGGCGCAGGGCGGTTGTGCGCCTCGGTGCCGCGTGACGGGGGCAGTTACCCGTCGTTAAGCGGACGACACGAGGCCCGTGACGGACGTACCGGCTGGGGGTAGGCAGGCCATGGCGGAGCGGCAGCGGCGGCAGGTGGGTGCGGCGGTGATTTCGGGGCTCGTCGCGGGGGTCTGTGCGTGTGCCGCCGGGTGTTCCGGGGGCGGGGCCGGCGCTGAGGACGGCCGGGCGGCCGATCCCGTCGAGACGTTGCACCGGGCCGCCGACACCCTCGTGGAGGCGGGCACGTCGAAGGCGCGGACGTCGATGGAGATGGCCACCGGCGGGACCCGGGTGACCATCCGGGGCCAGGGGGTGTACGACTACCGCAAGCAGCTCGGGGAGTTCAAGGTGCTGCTGCCGCAGGATCCGTCCGGGGTCAGTGAGCACCGGCCGATCACCGAACTCCTCGCGCCCGGAGCCCTGTTCATGAAGAACCGGGGGGCCGGGGTGCCGGCCGACAAGTGGGTGCGGGTGGAGACGGCGACCCTGTCCGACGGGAACCTGGTGACCGGCGGGGCCACCGATCCGTTCGCCGCCGCCGAGGTGCTGCGGGGGGTGCGTACGGCGACGTACGTCGGGCGGACCGAGGTGGCCGGGACGGCGGTGCGGCACTATCGCGGGACCGCCGATCTGGCGGTGGCCGCCGAGGACGCGTCCGTGGGGGGACGGGATGCGCTGCGGGCGGCGGCGAAGGGGTTCGCCACGGCGCGGGTGCCGTTCGACGCCTACCTCGACGACGAGGGGCGTATCCGGAAGGTCCGGCACCGGTTCAGTTTCGTCAACGGGCAGCAGAAGGACGCCGTCGCCGTCGCGTCCACGACCTTGTTGTACGACTTCGGGCTGCCCGTCGAGGTGCGGCTGCCGGCCGCCGGGGACATCTACGCGGGGCGGATCGCGGAGGAGTGAAGCCGCTCCGAACGGACAGATTCAGCCACAGGGTGGGCACAAGGACTAGCCCGTCCGTGCCATGCGCGCGATGTGGAGCGCTCCCTACTCTAGGAAGTCACTCCAGGAAGTCGGCGACGGCAGAGACGAGGTGATGCGCGTGGCTCCGGGCGGCGGTACGGCAGTTCAGGACAACGTGGCCCTCGCCGAGATCGAGTTGTGCGGGGAGCTGATCATCGCGGCCTCGACGGCGGCGGGGGAGGAACGGCTCAGCCTGGAGAGCATCGATCAGGTGTTGCGGGTGGGGGAGGAGCGGGAGCGGGGCGAGGAGTGGGCGGCGCGTGGTGGTTCAGGCGCCGGTTCCAGCTCCGGTTCGGGTGAGTCGGCTGGGTCAGGTGCGTAGGAGGCGGGCGATCGCCTTGGTTGCTTCCTCCACCTTCGCGTCGATCTCCGTGCCGCCCTTGAGGGCCGCGTCGGCCACGCAGTGGCGCAGGTGTTCCTCCAGGAGTCGCAGCGCGAACGACTGCAGGGCCTTGGTGGAGGCGGACACCTGGGTGAGTATGTCGATGCAGTAGGTGTCCTCGTCGACCATGCGTTGCAGGCCGCGGATCTGGCCCTCGATGCGGCGCAGGCGCTTGAGGTGTTCGTCCTTCTGTTTGTGGTAGCCGTGGACCACTGTTCCGGGTGCGTGGTCCGGTTCGGCTGAGGGGTCGGGGGCGACGGTGGGGTCGGGGGTGCGGTCGGGGCCGGGGGTTTCCGTGCCGGCCTCGGTGGTCGTCATCTTGTCCTCCAGCGCTCCGGCTCCTGCTCCTGACCTATACCCCTACTGGGTATATCGTACCGAACTTTGGCGGGTACACGGTCCCAGCAGGGACTTCGCCGGTCGCCCCCCTGCCGGTCGGTCTGCCCCATGGGCGACACTGGGGGACGGCCCATTAGCCGTGGCCGGATGATGCGCCTAGCATCAGCCTGACCGAATCGATGCATCCTGAGGACCCCACGTGCGCTTTCGTCTGACCCCCAGGGAGACGAGCTTCTACGACATGTTCGCCGCATCCGCGGACAACATCGTCACGGGCTCGAAACTCCTCATGGAACTGCTCGGGGCGGACACCGCCGGCCGGGCCGAGATCGCAGAGCGTATGAGGGCCGCGGAGCACGCAGGTGACGATGCCACGCACGCGATCTTCCATCAGCTGAACTCCTCGTTCATCACGCCGTTCGACCGTGAGGACATCTACAACCTCGCGTCCTGCCTCGACGACATCATGGACTTCATGGAGGAGGCCGTCGACCTGGTCGTCCTCTACAACGTGGAGGAGCTGCCCAAGGGGGTCGAGCAGCAGATCGAGGTGCTGGCGCGGGCGGCGGAGCTGACCGCCGAGGCCATGCCGAATCTGCGGACCATGGAGAACCTCACCGAGTACTGGATCGAGGTCAACCGGCTCGAGAACCAGGCCGACCAGATCCACCGGAAGCTGCTGGCGCATCTGTTCAACGGCAAGTACGACGCCATCGAGGTGCTCAAGCTGAAGCAGATCGTGGATGTGCTGGAGGAGGCCGCCGACGCCTTCGAGCACGTGGCCAACACGGTGGAGACCATCGCGGTCAAGGAGTCCTGAGCCCTTCATGGACACCTTTGCTCTGATCGTGACCATTGGCGTCGCGCTCGGATTCACGTATACGAACGGCTTTCACGACTCGGCGAACGCCATTGCCACGTCTGTTTCCACTCGGGCGCTGACGCCGCGCGCCGCGCTGGCCATGGCCGCTGTGATGAACCTTGTCGGTGCCTTTCTGGGGAGCGGTGTCGCGCACACCGTCAGTAGCGGGCTGATCGAGACTCCTGAGGGGTCCAAGGGGATGGGGATTCTGTTCGCCGCGTTGATCGGGGCGATCGTCTGGAATCTCGTCACGTGGTATTTCGGGTTGCCGTCTTCTTCCTCGCACGCGTTGTTCGGGGGGATGGTGGGCGCTGCGCTCGCCGGGGGGACGGATGTCATCTGGTCCGGGGTGCTCGACAAGGTCGTCATTCCGATGTTCGTGTCGCCGGTGGTGGGGCTTGTCGTCGGTTATCTGGTGATGACGGCTATTTTGTGGATGTTCCGGCGGGCCAATCCGCACAAGGCCAAGCGGGGCTTTCGGATCGCTCAGACCGTTTCGGCGGCGGGTATGGCGCTGGGGCATGGTCTGCAGGACGCGCAGAAGACGATGGGCATCGTGGTGATGGCGTTGGTCATCGGGGATGTTCAGGGGGCCGATGATCCGATTCCGGTGTGGGTGAAGATTTCTTGTGCGGTGATGCTGTCGCTCGGGACGTATGCGGGTGGGTGGCGGATCATGCGGACGCTTGGGCGGAAGATTATCGAGCTTGATCCGCCGCAGGGGTTTGCCGCGGAGACGACGGGGGCGTCGATCATGTTCATCTCGGCGTTTTTGTTCAAGGCGCCTATTTCTACGACGCATGTGATCACTTCGGCGATCATGGGTGTGGGGGCGACCAAGCGGGTCAATGCCGTGCGGTGGGGAGTCGCCAAGAACATTGTGCTCGGGTGGTTTATTACGATGCCGGCGGCTGCGGCAGTTGCGGCGTGTTCGTTCTGGCTCGTGAACCTGGCGTTCCTGTAGCGGAATCGCCCACCCACCCGCCCGACTCGGCAGGTTGAAGAGTCACCCCCCTCGGGGCTCCGCCCCGAACCCCCCTCGGGGCTCCGCCCCGAACCCCCCTCGGGGCTCCGCCCCGAACCCCCCTCGGGGCTCCGCCCCGAACCCCCTCGGGGCTCCGCCCCGAACCCCCTCGGGGCTCCGCCCCGAACCCCTCGGGGCTCCGCCCCGAACCCCCTCGGGGCTCCGCCCCGAACCCCTCGGGGCTCCGCCCCGAACCCCCTCGGGGCTCCGCCCCGAACCCCCCTCGGGGCTCCGCCCCCTGCACCCCTCCCGGGCTCCGCCCCGAACCCCCTCGGGGCTCCGCCCCCTGCACCCCTCCCGGGGCTTTGCTCCCTGTGCTCCTGCGCCCCGGGTGTCGGTCCGTCCGGCTCGGTGGGGTGAGCAGCGCCCCTCTCCCCGGGGCTTCGCCCCGAACCCACGGCGGGGCGCCGGCCCCTGCACCCCTTGCGCGGCTCTGCCTCTGCGCACTGCGCCTAGCCGTCCGTCCGACTCGGTGGGTTGACGAGGCACCCTCCTTGGGGCTTCGTGTCTGCCCTGGGGGGTCCGCGCAGGAAGGTGACACTTTGGTGGGGGAGTGTCACCTTTCTGCGGCTCAGCTACCGGGGACCCGGCGAAGACTTGCGAGACCGTTCGCCGTCCGACCGCCGGAGGCAAACGTGAGCACGCCCCCCGGGAAACCCCGGGGGGCGTGCTCTTTGTGTCCTCGCGGTGGCACCGCCATGCAGCACCGCGAGGGGACTGGGGTGGCTGGTTCAGCCGAAGCGGCCCGAGATGTAGTCCTCTGTCGCCTGGACCGACGGGTTGGAGAAGATGCGCTCCGTGTCGTCTATCTCGATCAGCTTGCCGGGCTGGCCGACGGCGGCCAGGTTGAAGAAGGCGGTGCGGTCCGAGACGCGCGCCGCCTGCTGCATGTTGTGCGTCACGATGACGATGGTGAAGCGCTCTTTGAGCTCGCCGATCAGGTCTTCGATCGCCAGCGTCGAGATGGGGTCCAGGGCCGAGCACGGCTCGTCCATGAGCAGGACCTTCGGTTGCACCGCGATCGCCCTTGCGATGCACAGGCGCTGCTGCTGGCCGCCCGACAGGCCCGAGCCGGGCTTGTTCAGGCGGTCCTTGACCTCGTTCCAGAGGTTCGCGCCCTGGAGGGACTTCTCGACGACGTCCGCGAGCTCGGCCTTCTTGTAGCTGCCGTTCAGGCGCAGGCCCGCCGCCACGTTGTCGAAGATGGACATCGTGGGGAACGGGTTCGGGCGCTGGAAGACCATGCCGACCTCGCGGCGGACCGACACCGGGTCGATGCCCGCGCCGTACAGGTCCTCGTCGTCCAGGAGGACCTTGCCCTCGACCCGGCCGCCGGAGGTCACCTCGTGCATACGGTTCAACGTGCGCAGGAACGTCGACTTGCCGCAGCCGGAGGGGCCGATGAAGGCCGTCACCGAGCGCGGTTCGACCGACATCGAGATGTCCTCGATCGCCTTGTGGGCACCGTAGTAGGCGGTCAGTCCGCTTACGTCGATTCGCTTGGCCATGTTTTCTACTTCACTTCCGGATCGGACGGATCAGTCGCTGTATGGCCGCGTCAGCGACCGGTCTTCGGTGCCTTCCAGCGGGCGATGCCACGGGCCACCAGGTTCAGGATCATCACGAAGGCGATCAGCGTGAGCGACGCCGCCCAGGCACGGTCGTACGCCGCGCTCGAACCCGCGCTCTGCGAGTACTGCTGGTAGATGTACAGCGGGAGCGAGGCCTGTGCACCCTCGAAGGGGTTGTTGTTGATGAACGGGTTGCCGAAGACCAACAGCAGGACCGGGGCCGTCTCGCCGGCGATTCGGGCGATCGACAGCATGACGCCCGTGATGATGCCTCCGATCGACGTCGGGACTACCACCTTCAGGATCGTGCGCCACTTCGGGACGCCCAGGGCGAGAGACGCCTCGCGCAGCTCGTTCGGGACCAGCTTCAGCATTTCCTCTGTCGAGCGTACGACGACCGGCATCATCAGGATCGCCAGCGCGAGCGAACCCGCGAAGCCGAAGGGCTGCATGTCGAGCATCAGCATCAGGCTGAGGATGAAGAGGCCCGCGACGATGGAGGGGATGCCCGTCATGACGTCCACGAAGAACGTGACCGCCTTCGCGAGGCCGCCCCGGCCGTACTCCACCAGGTAGATCGCCGTCAGGATGCCGATCGGGGCGCCGATCGCCGTGGCCAGGCCGACCTGCTCCAGGCTGCCGATGATGGCGTGGTAGATGCCGCCGCCGGGCTCGGAGTCGGCGACCACGCCCATCGAGTGGGTGAGGAAGTAGACGTCGAGGACCTTCGTGCCGCGCTGGATCGTCGTCCACAGCAGCGACACCAGCGGGATGACCGCCAGGATGAACGCCACCCAGACCAGGCTCGTCGCCACCCGGTCCTTCGCCTGCCGGCGGCCCTCGATCTTCGCGGCGATGCCGTACGTGCCGGAGATGAAGAGCAGGCCGGCGATCAGGCCCCACTGCACCTTGCTGTCCAGGCCGCCGACGAGACCGATGAGGACCGCGAGGGCGAGCGAACCGCCGGCGATGGCCCACGGGGACCACTTCGGGAGGCTCGCGCCCCGCAGCGTGCTGGGGGTCTTGTCGGCTACTGCTGTTGCGTGGCTCATGCGTTGGCCCCCGAGTACTCCGCGCGGCGGGCGATGATCATGCGTGCCGCGCCGTTGACCAGCAAGGTGATGACGAACAGGACCAGACCGGAGGCGATGAGCGCGTCACGGCCGAACTCCGTCGCCTCGCTGAACTTGCTGGCGATGTTCTGGGCGAAGGTGCCGCCGCCGGGGTTGAGGAGGCTGGCGTGGATGTCGAAGTCGGGGGAGAGGACCGTGGCCACGGCCATCGTCTCGCCCAGTGCCCGGCCGAGGCCCAGCATCGACGCCGAGATCACTCCGGAGCGGCCGAAGGGGATCACCGACATGCGGATGACCTCCCAGCGGGTGGCGCCCAGCGCCAGGGCCGCCTCCTCGTGCATCTGCGGGACCTGGCGGAAGACCTCGCGGCTCACGTTGGTGATGACCGGCAGGATCATCACGGCCAGCAGGATGCCCACCGTGAGCATGGAGCGCGGGGCGCCCTCGTCCCAGGAGAAGACGCCGGTCCAGCCGAGGTAGTCGTTGAGCCAGCCGAACAGCCCGTTCATGTGCGGTACGAGCACCAGCGCGCCCCACAGGCCGTACACGATGGACGGTACGGCGGCCAGCAGGTCGACCACGTACGAGATGGGGCCGCTGAGCTTGCGCGGCGCGTAGTGCGTGATGAACAGGGCGATGGCGACCGCGATCGGGACGGCGATGACCATGGCGATGATCGACGAGACCACCGTGCCGAAGGCCAGGACCGCGATGCCGAACTGAGGCGGGACGAGGCCGGTGTTCCACTCGAACGTGGTGAGGAAGTTGGCGTCGTCCTTGCTGATCGCGAGGTAGGCCCGGTAGGCGAGGAAGACCGCGATGGCGGCCATGATCACCAACAGGAAAATGCCCGAGCCGCGGGAGAGACCGAGGAAGATCCGGTCACCGGGTCGGGTGGCGCCGCGGGCCGCGCGCTTCTGCTCGGCGGTCTCGGTCGGCGGGGTCACGGGGGGCGGGGTGTCGCCCGCGTCTGACTTCTGTGTCGATATGTCCATGGGGGTCTCCGGTTTGCGGAGCCGCCCTGCGGGTGTGGGGGCGGCTCGGGTGGGGCCGGGTTGCGGGTGGCCCCTGGCGGCGGTGCACCGGACGGGCGCGGTCCGGACCGGGTCTCCCCGGCGCCGGACCGCGCCGCTCAGATCAGCTCAGGCCCTCGATGGTGCTGCGGACCTTGGTGATGATGGCGTCGGGGATCGGCGCGTAGTCGATGCCCGACAGGATGCCCTGGCCGTCCGTGCTGGCGACGTAGCGCAGGAAGGCCTTGGTGGCGGGCAGGGTGGCGGCCTTGTTGCCCTTGTCGCAGACGATCTCGTACGTGACCAGGGTGATCGGGTAGGCGCCGTCGGCCTTGGTGGCGTAGTCCAGCTTCAGCGACAGGTCGCTACCGGTGCCGACGACCTGGGCGGCGGCGACGGCCTTGGTGGCGCCGTCGGAGGAGGCCTTGACCGGGGCGGCCGCGCCGGTGTTGACGGCGACGGTGCCGAGGCCGTCCTTGGCGTACGACAGCTCCATGTAGCCGATCGCGCCGGGGGTCTGCTTGACGCCCTGGGCGACACCGGAGGAACCGGCCGCGGACTGGCCGCCCTTGGCCTGCCAGGCCTTGCCGCCGGAGTAGGGCCAGTCGGTCTTGGCGGTGGCGATCAGGTACTTGGTGAAGTTGTCCGTCGTACCCGACTCGTCCGAGCGGTGGTACGGCTGGATCTTCTGGTCGGGCAGCTTGGCGCTCGGGTTCAGCTTCTTGATCGCCTCGTCGTTCCAGTTGGTGATCTTGCCGTTGAAGATCTTGGCGATCGTCGCGGCGTCCAGGACGAGGTCGCTGACGCCCTCGACGTTGTACGCGACGGCGATCGGGCCCGCGACCATCGGCAGGTCGATGCCCTGGCCGCCGGAGCAGACCGACTTCGAGGCGGCGACGGCGTCGGGCTTCAGCGCGGAGTCGGAGCCGGCGAAGGCGACCTGGCCCTGCGTGAACGCGGTGACGCCCGCGCCGGAGCCGGAGCCCTTGTAGTTGACCTGGACGCCGGAGCAGGCCTGCGTGAAGTTCTTGACCCAGGCGTCGATCGCGTTCTTCTGCGCGGAGGAGCCGTCGGCGAGGAGCTGGCCCTTGGCGTCGTCACACTTGATGGACCCGGCGGCCGCGGTGGCCGAGGAGCTGCTGCTGCCGCCGCTGGTGGAGCCGGTGTCGTCGGAGCCGCACGCCGTGAGGGCCAGGGCGCCGGAGACGGCGAGAGCACCGAGGGAGAGAGCCCGCCGGTTCATGCGCTGAAGCTTCACTTGAGGAAGATCCTTCCAGGAGCCGCCGTCCTGAATTCCGGCGGCGTGCGGAGTGTGCGAAGTCTGCTCGGCGTGCGCGCGTCCCCGTTGGCCGCGTGCCGCACCGTGTAAGGCTGAAATTAGGCAGATCAGGTGAAGCCGCTTACGGGCACGGGTAAACGGGGGGTGAACCCCTGGGGACGGTGCGGTTAGGTCACGGAACGCTCACGTCGAGGACACGGGCCGGTCCCGGCGCCCGCCCGGTCGCCAGCAGCTTGCGCGCCCGGTCGTCAGCACCGCGCGCGCCCGGTTCTCCGTATCGCGCGCGCCCGGTCCCGGTACCCGTTATGCCAGGTGCAGGACGTCCAGCAGGGCGTCCACGAGCGTACGGTCCCTCGGCTGGGTGAGCCGGTCGCGCGCAGCCGGCGGCGGGAGCCAGAGGAGGCGGTCGACCTCGTCGTTCGGGGCGAAGGCGCCGGCGACGGCTTCGGCCGCCCAGTAGCTGACCTGCTTGGGGCGGCCGTTCGCCTCGTAGGCCACGGTCGGCAGCCGGGCGCCGGGCGCCGCGCGGTAGCCGGTCTCCTCTTCGACCTCCCGCAGCGCGCCATCGAGCGGCTCCTCGCCGCGCTTCAGCTTCCCCTTGGGGTGCGACCAGTCGTCGTACTTGGGGCGGTGGACGAGGCACACCTCCAGTTCACCCCCGGCCGGGGAACGCCGCCACAGGACACAGCCGGCCGCCTGGACGGTCGTGGCGCCGGCCGTGGGGTCGGTCGTGCCGGTCGTGGTGACGGAGATGTCGTCGGGGTCGTGCGGCGTGCTCATTCGGTACTCACCGCCTGGGAGGTCGGGGCCTGGGGGTCAGGGCGTGCCGATGGTCTGCTGCTGCCAGGAACGCTGGAACGCGTACCGAGCCGCCTCCACCTCATGCCGCTGGTCCGCGTGCAGCACGCCGAGTGCGTACGCGGTCGCGGGCGCGATCCGGGGCGTGCGGGCCGCCTGGGCCGCGGCGGACGACGCCTCCGAGGCGTCGCGGTGCCGGTCGAGGGCCTGACCGGCGGTCAGCAGGCGGACGTCCAGCGGGGTGCCGCGGCCGTGGACGACCTCGCACGCGTACCGGTGCAGGCGCAGCAGCAGCCGGACCTGGTGCCAGGGCGCGTCCTGCGGGTGCGGGGCCGGCTCCGCGGACAGGCCGTGGATCAGGGCCTCCGCGTTGTACGGGCTGCCCGCGGTGAGCAGCGGGAGCGCGCCGACCGCGTCGCAGAGGCGCTCCTCGGCCGCCCTGGCGAGCGGGCGCAGGTCGGTGGCGGGCGCGGCGGGGGTGAGCGGGACCTCGCTGGCGAGGACGGCGACCTGGTCCGCGACGGCGTGGAAGCGGGCGGAGCCGAGGGCCTGCAGGGCGGTGGAGTGGGCCCGGGTGCGGGCGAGGGTGAGCTGACGGTCCAGGAGCGCTCCCGCCTTCGCCGCGCCAACGGTGAGGTTGCCGCGGTCGGGGGTGGTGGTCGGCCGGGGGGCGGAGGTGGGGGTGACGGCGGACCGGCCGCCCGTGCCCGCGCCTGTGCCGGTCGCAGCCTGAGCCTGAGCCTGAGCCTGGGGCTGGGGCTGGGGCTGGGGCGGCACCGGTGTGGGCGTGGCGCCCGAGAGCCGGTTCAGTGCCAGCAGCAGCCGCTCCAGCCGGGCCCCGTACGCGTGCTCCAGGGCCAGTGTGCCGGACAGCCAGGCCAGTTCGGGGCGGATGCCCTCGGACCACTCGGCGTCGAGGAGGGGCCGGAAGGTGTGCAGGCTGCCGCTGATGCGGCGGGCCGAGCGGCGCAGGGCGCGCACCGCGTCGACGCGCTCCTGCACACCGTTCGCCGACGTGTTGGCCGCGATGCTCGACGTGGCGCCCCCCGTCTCCCGGTGCAGGCGCAGGGCGCGCAGGAATTCCGTGGCCTGGTCACGGAGGTAGCCCCCGAGGGCGTCCCCCGTGGTCACGGGCCCGGTCGTGAGGTCCGTCAGGTCATGGTGTCGCTGTGCCACGCCGGCGCCTCCGCGCGTCTATGAGCATCTCCTGGACGTTGCGCAGGGGCGCGCCGTCCGTGTCCGTCGCGTGCCGGGTCCACTCGCCGTCCGGGCCGAGGTGCCAGGAGGCGGTGGCATCGGACATGCCGGTCTCCAGCAGCCGGTTCAGGGACGCCCGGTGGGCCGGGTCGACGACCCTGACCAGGGCCTCGATACGGCGGTCGAGGTTGCGGTGCATCATGTCGGCGCTGCCGATCCACACCTCGGGCTCGCCGCCGTTGCCGAAGCCGAAGACGCGGGAGTGTTCGAGGAAGCGGCCGAGGATCGAGCGGACCCGGATGTTCTCCGACAGGCCCGGCACGCCCGGGCGCACCGCGCAGATGCCGCGCACCCACACGTCGACCTGCACGCCCGCCTGGGACGCGCGGTAGCAGGCGTCGATGAGGGCCTCGTCGACGATCGAGTTGACCTTGATGCGGATGTGCGCGGGACGTCCGGCGCGGTGGTGCTGGACCTCCTTGTCGATGCGCGAGATCAGGCCGTCGCGCAGGGACTTGGGGGCGACGAGCAGCCGGCGGTAGGTCTCGCGGCGGGAGTAGCCGGAGAGCCGGTTGAACAGGTCGGAGAGGTCCGCGCCGACCTGCGGGTCCGCGGTGAGCAGGCCGAGGTCCTCGTAGAGCCGGGCCGTCTTCGGGTGGTAGTTGCCGGTGCCGACGTGGCAGTAGCGGCGCAGCGTGTCGCCTTCCTGGCGGACCACCAGCGACAGCTTGCAGTGCGTCTTCAGGCCGACCAGGCCGTAGACGACGTGGCAGCCGGCCTCCTCCAGTTTGCGCGCCCACTTGATGTTGGCGTGCTCGTCGAAGCGGGCCTTGATCTCGACCAGGACGAGGACCTGCTTGCCGGACTCGGCGGCCTCGATCAGCGCGTCGACTATCGGCGAGTCGCCCGAGGTCCGGTACAGGGTCTGCTTGATGGCGAGGACGTCCGGGTCCCCCGCCGCCTGCTCCAGGAACGCCTGCACGGACGTCGAGAAGGAGTCGTAGGGGTGGTGCAGCAGGACGTCGCGGCTGCGCAGGGCCGCGAAGATGTCCGGCGCGGACGCCGACTCGACCTCGGCGAGGTCGCGGTGGGTGCCGGCGATGAACTTCTTGTACTTCAGCTCGGGACGGTCGAGGCCGTGGATGCGGAAGAGACCAGTGAGGTCGAGGGGGCCGGGGAGCGGGTAGACCTCCGCCTCGCTGATCTTGAGCTCGCGCACCAGCAGGTCGAGCACCTCGCGGTCGATGGACTCCTCCACCTCCAGGCGCACCGGCGGCCCGAAGCGGCGGCGCATGAGCTCCTTCTCCAGGGCCTGGAGCAGGTTCTCGGCGTCGTCCTCCTCGACCTCGAGGTCCTCGTTGCGGGTGAGCCGGAAGGCGTGGTGCTCCAGCACCTCCATGCCCGGGAACAGCTCCTCCAGGTGGGCGCCGATGACGTCCTCGATGGGGACGTAGCGGCCGGGGGAGCTCTCCAGGAAGCGGGACAGCAGGGGCGGCACCTTGACGCGCGCGAAGTGCTTGTGGCCGCTGACCGGGTTGCGGACGACGACCGCGAGGTTCAGCGAGAGACCCGAGATGTACGGGAAGGGGTGCGCGGGGTCGACGGCCAGGGGCGTGAGGACCGGGAAGATCTGGTGCCGGAACAGGGTGAAGAGGCGGGCCTGCTCCTTCTCCGTCAGCTCGCTCCAGCGGACCAGGTGGATGCCCTCCTCCGCGAGGGCGGGGGCGATGTCCTCGTGGTAGGTCGCGGCGTGCCGGGCCATGAGCTCGCGCGAGCGCGCCCAGATCATCTCCAGCACCTCGCGCGGCTGGAGACCGGAGGCGGAGCGGGTGGCGACGCCGGTGGCGATGCGGCGCTTCAGTCCGGCCACCCGGACCATGAAGAACTCGTCCAGGTTGCTGGCGAAGATGGCCAGGAAGTTCGCCCGTTCGAGAAGGGGCGTGTTCGGGTCCTCGGCGAGCTCCAGGACGCGTTCGTTGAAGGCGAGCCAGCTGCGTTCCCGGTCGAGGAAACGGCCCTGGGGCAGCTCGGGCCCGTCGTAGGGTGACTCCTCGTACGCGTCGAGGTCGGCGTCGATGTCGGGTTCCAGGTCGGACACCACGGCCGACACGGTGTGCGGGCGGTGCGCGGCTATGGAGCCCACGGAGGGCTGCGCGTGCTGGACCTGTGCCTGGGCGTCTGACTGGCTCATGGACCCATTCTTTCGCGCCAACAGGGTGACGGGCGCGTCGGAACGTGCGGGCGGCAGCGCGGCGGGCGTCCCGTAGGGGTGATTCCCCTCGGGGGGCGGCGAAGGCTCGGGCACGTCGGGGTTCATTCACCGAGCGTCGCAAGGTCGTCTGAACCGACGGTTACGGCGACATGGCGTGCGGGATATCGGGGGGCGGCTCGCGGGGGTCGCGGGAGGTCGCGCGGGGTGCGTACGTCTTGCCCTCCCCCGTAGGTATGAGGGACGTACGCACCTGGGTCTCGCGGTTTTCAGGCCGTGCGGCGGCGCAGCAGCCAGAAGGCGGCGGCGGTCGCGGCGGCCGTGACGGCGAGGACGACGCCGGTCTCCACGAGCTGGAGCGGCCAGTAGTGGGACTCGGGGTGGTAGGTCACGTACGAGCCTTCGACGCCCAGGTCGGCCAGGCAGCGCCGGGTCTCGGCCGCCGTTCCGTCGCACCGCCAGTAGGCGAAGTCCGGGACATGCCGCCCGTGGACCACGGAGCCGCTCTCCACCTCCCACGCGGACGCCGGGTGGTCGAGCTCCCCGGTCGGGGACGGCGAGGTGACGGTCACGGTGGGCCAGAAGGAGGCGCGCAACCGCGCCACGACGTGGCCGAGCAGCCCGGTCACGGCCACGGAGACGGCGAGGGCGGGCAGCGCGCGGCGCAGCAGGAGCGCGGTGACCGCGCCGACGGCGAGCGCGCACAGGGCGTACGCGACGGTGGCCGGGCCGCGCGAGAGGTATGCGGCGTCGGACGTCCAGCCGTCGTACAGCAGGCCGTGGTCGCCGCCCCAGGCCCAGCGGAACACCAGGACCAGGACGGTGGCGCCGGCGGTCACCACGAGCGCGGGGACGGCGAGTTTGGCGGCCAGCCAGCGCGCGGGCGTGACGCCTTGGGTCCAGGCGAGCCGCGCGGTGCCGTTCTCCAGCTCGCGCCCGAACAGCGCGCCGCCCGCGAAGGCGGCCACGGCGAGGAAGAGGTACGAGGTCAGCAGGCCGATCCAGTCGACCGTCTCGCCGTAGCCGACCATGCCGACGGTCAGGTCGCAGAGGTCCCGCCCCGCGCGGTCGCAGGCCTCCGTCTCCGCGCGCGTGTCCTTGGCGACCGTCTCGGTGAACCACACCAGCCAGCCGCTCAGGACCACCACGGCCAGCGCCCAGACGCGGACGGCGGCGCGGTGCACGCGCAGCACCGTGCGGGCGGTTCCCCAGGCGTCGTGGTGGGGGCGGTCGACGGCGGCGCGGGGGCGGGCATCGGCGACGTCGGTCATACGGTGGTCACCTCGCCCGCGCGCGGGGCGCTGGGCCGGGTCGCGGTCGTACGCCTGAGCAGGACGAACGCGGCCACGGCGAGGGCGGCGGCCACGGCCAGCAGGGCGGCGGTCGTGGTCAGCTGGAGGGGCCAGTAGTGGGACTCGGGGTGGTAGGTGGTGTAGAAGCCGGTGGCGTCGAGCCGGGCGTACACCGCCTCGCAGCCGGGGACGAACGTCGGCCCGCAGCCGGGGTCGGCGATGTGCGCGCCGGTGGAGGTGACCAGCCCCGAGTCGACCTTGATGCCCGAGCCGCCGTAGCCGTCGGCGAGGCTGGTGACGCGGGTGACGGCCGGCCACAGGTGGGGCATGACCAGGTCGGCGAGCACCCGCGCGGCGGCGACGAGGCCGAAGGCGAGCGTCAGCGCGGGCAGCGTACGGCGCAGCAGCACGCCCGCGAAGGCGCCGCCGGCCAGTCCGGTCAGGGCGAACGCGATGGTGGTGGTCCCGTTGGTGTGCAGGGTGAGGTTGTCGGACCAGGTCTTGGCGGTGTCGATCCGGCCGTCGCCCGCCGACCACATCAGGCGGTGCAGCGTGACCAGCAGGCCCGTGCCGGCGGCGACCAGGACAGCGGGCACGGCCAGCTTGGTGGCCAGCCAGCGGGTCGGCGACACGCCCTGCGTCCAGGCGAGCTGCGCGGTGCCGTGCTCCAGCTCGCGGCCGAACAGGGAGGCGCCCGCCCACGCGGCGACGAGGAAGGGGAGGCCGGTCAGCGCGCCGGTCGCGTACATGTACACGCTCTTGTAGCGGACGATCGCGTCCTGGTCGTACTGGCAGGGGCCCTCGTCGCGGCAGGCGTTGTACTGGCGCCAGCCCTCGATCGCACCGTGGGTCAGCGGACCCCACAGCCACACCAGGGCGGCGGCCAGGACGACGACGAGGCCGGTCCAGACGTACAGGGCGGGCCGGTGCAGGCGCAGCAGCCAGCGCGGTCCGGGACGGTGTCCGGGGGAGCGTCCGTCGGCGTCCTTCGAGGCAGCCGGGGAGACGGTGAGTGCGGTCATACGGCGGCCTCCTCGGGCGTGGCCGGGGTGAGCGGGGTGGCCTGCGGGTTGCGCAGGTAGGCGAGGACGAGCTCCTCCAGGGAGGGCGTCGAGGTGCGCCAGCCGTCGGCGAGCGGGCCCGCCGGGCGCACCAGGGCGGTGAGCTGACGGCCGGTGACCCGGGACTCGACGACCGTGTGCGGGGACAGGAACAGGGCCTGGTCCGGGGCGGTGGATTCGGTCGGTGCGCTCACGCGCGCGTGGGCGGCGAGCAGGTCGTCGAGCTCACCGGCGAGGCGTACCCGGCCGTCGCCGACCAGCAGCAGGTGGTCGCAGGAGTCCTCCAGTTCGGCGACCACGTGCGACGACATCACGATCGTCGTGCCGTACTGCGCGGCCCGTGCCATCAGGGTGCCCATCAGCTCGTGCCGGGCCAGCGGGTCGAGGTCGGCCATCGGCTCGTCGAGCAGGAGCAGTTCGGGCTGCTTGGCGAGGGCCAGGGCGAGCGCGACGCGGGTGCGCTGGCCGCCGGAGAGGGCGCGGATCCTCTTCTTGCGGTCGAGATCGCCTGCGGAAACGATCCGCTCGGCGGTCTCGGCGTCCCAGCGGCCCGGGTTGAGGTCGGCGCCCACGAGCAGGGTCTCGGCGACGGTGAGCTGCGGGTACAGCGGCTTGTCCTGGGCGACGTAACCGACACGCGCGCGTGCGGACGCCGGGTCCGTCCCGAGGACGGTGACCCGGCCCTCGGTGGGGGCCAGCAGGCCGGAGGCGAGGGCGAGGAGCGTGGACTTGCCCGCGCCGTTGGGGCCGACGACGGCACAGACGCGTCCGGCGGGAAGGCGGAACGTGCACTCGCGCAGCGCCCAGCCTCCGCGCCGGCCGAAGCGCTTGCCGAGCGCGGTTGCCGCCATGGCGGTGTCGGTCATGAGGGGTCTCCCTGAAGGTCGTGCGGGTCGTCGGGGACGGGGGTGGGCGCGGGTGCGGGTGCGGGTGCGGGTGTGGGTGTGGGTGCGGGTGCGGGTGCGGGTGCGGGTGCGGGTGCGGTTGTCGGTACGGCTGTGGCTGTTGGTGCGGGTGCGGCTGCGGCGAACTGTTCGTCGAGTACGGCGGTGAAGAGCGCGGCGACGTCGTCGCGGTCCAGCCCGGCCGCCCGGGCGCGGTCGGCCCAGACGTCCAGGTCGGCGCGCAGCGGTGAGTCGGCGCGCAGGGGCGAGTCGGCCGGGGCGGTGTTCAGCCCGCGCCGCACGAAGGTGCCGAGGCCGCGCCGGGCTTCCACCAGCCCGTCGCGCTCCAGCTCGCGGTACGCCTTCAGCACGGTGTTCGGGTTGATGGCGGTCGCCTCGACGACCTCGCGAGCGGTGGGCAGCTTGTCGCCGGCCTCCAGCAGGCCCAGGCGCAGGGCCTGCTTGGTCTGCTGGACGATCTGGACGTAGGTGGCGACACCGCTGTGCCGGTCGATGCGGTATTCGACCACTCGGAACACCACCCTTTCACTAATTGAGTAGTGAAAGGGTGGTGGAAGGCGGCGCGGAAGTCAAGATCGACGTGTGGGGGAGGGGGCGAGGGCGAGGGCGAGGCAGGTGCGGGCGGGGCCGAAAAAATTGTGTCGGGAATCGTGAACCGATCGGCGGGGCTCGTCCGATGAAGGGTTGTGAGCGAAACGAGAAGCGACGGGGAGCTGCTGCGGGCCATCGCGGCGGACCGGGACCGTCACGCCTTCGAGGAGCTATACCGGCGGTACGCACCATGGCTGACCGCGCGCCTGCGCGGCCGCTGCGCCGACGCCGGGATAGTCGACGACGTCGTTCAGGAGACGTTCCTCGCGGTGTGGCGCGGCACCGCCCGCTACCGCGAGGAGGGCCCCTCGGGCGACGCCGCCGGCTGGCTGTGGTGCATCGGCGCACGCCGTCTGGTCGACGCCGTGCGCGGCGACGGGGCGCGCGGCCGGCTGCGTCAGGCGCTGTCCCGGCTGCGCCACCGTGACGAGGTCTCGGCGGAGGAGCGCGTGCTCGCCGGGGTGGAGCACGGCGACCTCGCCGGGGCTCTCGTCCGCCTCTCGCCGGAGCTGCGGGCCGTCCTGCAGGCGACCGTCATAGACGGGCTCACCACCCGGGAGGCGGCCGTTCTGCTCGGCATCCCGCCCGGCACCGTCAAGACGCGGGCGCTGCGTGCCCGCAAGCAACTGCGGGAGGCGCTGGCATGAGGCGGCGGTACGTGAGCGGAGTGGGCCCGCGCGGTCGCGTGGGCGACGAGCAGTCGAGGGAGGACCTGGCATGACATGGCACGTGGCTGAAGAAGACCTGCGGGCCTACGCGCACGGCGAGTTGGCACCGCCCCTGCTGTGGTCCGCCGACACCCACCTCGCCGGGTGCGCCCAGTGCCGGGCCCGGCTCGCGGGGGCTACCGACCCGGTCGCGCTGGACACCGCCTGGGAGCGGCTGGACGCCGAGCTGGACGCGCCGCGTCCTGCCCTGCTCGAACGGCTGCTGGTGCGGCTCGGCGTCGCCGACCACACCGCGCGGCTGCTCGCGGCGACGCCGGTGCTGCGCCGCTCCTGGCTGCTGTCGGTGCTGTTCCTGCTGGTCATGACGGTGCTGGCGGTGCGCGTGGTGGACAAGCCCGCGCTGTTCCTCGCGCTCGCCCCGCTGCTCCCGCTCGCCGGGGTCGCCCTGTCGTACGGCCCGTCCCTCGACCCGACGTACGAGATGGCGGTCGTCGCCCCGCTGCACGGCTTCCGGCTGCTGATGATCCGTACGGTCGCGGTGCTCACCGCGGGCCTGGTGTTCAACGGCCTGGCGACGCTGGCCCTTCCGGGGTACGGGCTGCTGGCCCTGTCCTGGCTGCTGCCCGCGCTCGCCCTCACCACGACGGGCCTTGCGCTGACCGCCCGGCTGGGCCCGGTCGTCGCACCCGTCCTGGTCGGCGGCGGCTGGCTGACGCTGCTGCTGGTGGCCACGGCCCGGACGCCCGCACAGGACACCCTCGCCCCCTTCACGGCGGCAGGCCAGTCCGCCGCGGCAGTGGTCGCGGCCCTCGCCGCCCTGCTGCTCTACCAGGCCCGGGACCGCTTCGACGCCCGCCCGCTGGCCGGCTTCCAGGACGGCGGCACCGCATGACCCGCCACCCGACCCCCACCATCGCCTTCCCCAACTCCCTCTCCCCCACCCCGACCCCGACCCCGACCCCGGCCTCGCCGACCCAGCGCCCTTCGTCGGCCCACCGCACGTCGCCGACCCACCGCCTTTCGCCGGCCAACCGCACGTCACCGACCCCCCACACTTCGCCGGCCGACCGCACTTCCAGGAGCCTCGCATGACCACCGCGTCCACCCCCGGCCACGGCGCCGGAGCGGCCCTCGGCCCCGTCACCGTGACGGCCACCGACCTCTCCCTGCGCTTCGGCGGCACCCGCGCCCTCGACGGGGTCTCGCTGCGGCTGAGCCGTGGTGTCACCGGGCTGCTCGGCCCCAACGGTGCCGGAAAGACAACCCTGTTGCGCGTGCTGGCCACGGCCGTGCCTCCCGACGGGGGCGGGTTCACCGCCCTCGGCCACGACCCCGGTACCGCCGCCGGACGCCTCGCCCTGCGCCGCACCCTCGGCTATCTGCCCCAAACCCCTGGATTCCACCCGGACTTCACGGCCTTCGACTTCGTCGACTACGTGGCGATCCTGAAGGAGCTGACCGACCGCGCCGGCCGGCTGCGCGAGGTGCGGCGCGTGCTGGAGGCCGTCGACCTCTCCGACATGCGCGGCAAGCGCATCAAGCGGCTGTCCGGCGGCATGCGGCAGCGCGTCGCCCTGGCCGCCGCGCTCGTCGGCGACCCCGGCTTCCTCGTGCTGGACGAGCCGACCGTCGGCCTCGACCCCGAACAGCGCATGCGGTTCCGGGAGTTGATCGCCCAGGCGGGCGAGGGGCGCACGGTGCTGCTGTCCACCCACCAGACGGAGGACGTGGCGATGCTCTGCCACCGAGTCGTGGTCCTGGCCCGCGGCCGCATCCGCTTCGAGGGCACCCCGGCCGACCTGACCGCCCGCGCGGACGGCCGGGTCTGGAGCAGCACGGAACGCGACCCGAACGCCCTGGCCGGCTGGCGCACCGGCACCGGCAGCTTCCGCAACATCGGCGACCCGCCGGCGGGTGCCGACCTCCTCGAACCCACCCTGGAGGACGGCTATCTGCTCGCCCTCGACGGCGAGAGCGCGGAGGTGCCGGCATGAGCACCCCGACCACGACTCCGGCCTCGACGATCGAGGAACCCGCCGCCACGCTCACCGAGCCCCCGCGTGAAAGCCACCGCACAGGAGCCGTCCTGGCCCTGGCCCGCTTCGAGGCCCGTGAGCTGCTCCTACAGGCCCCGGTGCTGCTTCTCTTCGCCCTGTACGTCGGCTTCGTCGCCCTGCGGCTGATGAGCAAGGACGGCATGGACGACTTCCCCGTCCTCAACACGGTCGACCGCCGCACCCAGGTGACACCGCTGCTGTTCGCCATCGCCATGCTCATCTGCACCAACTCGGCCGCGCTGCGCTCGCGCAAGCACGGCACGGTCCAGCAGCTCGGCGTCCTGCCCATGGAACCCTGGCGGCGCACGCTCGCCCATGTGCTGTCCGTGATCCCGTACGCGGCGCTCACCGCGCTCGTCGTCGCGGGCGAGTTCATCCGAGAGGCGCTGAAGCCCGGCGCGATCGGGCACGGCTCGTTCGGGGAACTGGCCGTCGGCCCCCTGAGCGTCCTGCTGGCCGGCATCACGGGCATCCTGCTGGCCCGCCTGGTGCCCTCCACCTTCGCCCCCATAGTGTTCGTCATCGCCATGTACCTGCTGGGCATCATGGCTTCCGTCCTCGTCGGTACCGAGGACAACTGGGTGGGCTGGCTCTCCCCGATCCTCTTCGGCGACTCCGGTGGCGGCGACCCGGTCCCCGCCGACCTGCTCGGCCGCCCCGCCGGCTGGCACGCGCTGTATGTGACAGGCGGGTGCGTCCTGCTGGCCTGCGTGGCGCTGCTGGTGTCCGGCGGCCGTACCCGAGCCGTTAAGACGGCGACCGCCCTCGCCCTGGCGGCCACCGCGGCCGGCGTGGTCGGTCAGATCCCGCGCGACACGGCGGCCCTGGAAGCGGCGCGCAGGACGGCGTCCGAGACGCCTCAGAAGGTCCAGTCGTGCACGACGCACGGCGGCTCGACGTACTGCTCGTTCCCCGAGTGGAACGGTGTGCGGTCCGACTGGGCGGAGGTCGTCGACCGCGTCCAGTCCCTCGCGGGAGGCACGGCGGCGGACGCGGGCCTGACGGTCCGCCAGCGCATCGACGCCAGCGGCGGAGTGGAGGTCGACGGCGCTCTGACCCCGTCCGCCACCCCGGGCCGGGTGACGGTCGGCACGCGCTGGGGCGGCAACCGGGTCCCCGAGTTCGCGGTCGGAGTGGCCGCGGTCCTGGTGGGCGGCTCGGAGGACGTGACGACTCGGGACATGTGCGACGCCCGCGGGGTGACCGTCATGTGGCTGGTGCTGGGCGCCGACCCCACCCCGATGGCCACCTTCCAGAACGTGCGGCTGGACGACGGCACGACAGGCTCGGGCGAGGTCCTGGCCCCCACGAACGGACTGAGCATGACGGCGGCGCAGACGACGGTGGTCCGCGAGCTCCTGGACCGCCCGCGCGCCGAGATCACCGCCCGGGTCAAGGCCCACTGGACGGATCTGACATCCGCGAAGACGACGACCGCCCAGGCAGCGACGCTGCTGGGGGTCAAGGTGCCGAAGGAGGCAGAGAAGTGCGGGGAGTAGCAGAAGCGCGGGAGACAGAGGGAGCGGAGACGGGGAGAGCCTCGGCGGCCCTGCTCCGGACCCTGGTGACGCCGGTGTGGCGCAGCCTCCCCCGGCGGGCGCTGACCACCGCCGGCGGGGTGGGCCTGCTGCTGGCGGCCACGACACGGCTGCCGGACACCGCACCGGACGCCGACCTGGGACAACTGGTCCTGCGCCTCACCGCCCTCACCGGCGCACTGGGCCTGGTCTTCCTCCTGGACGACCCCGCCCGCAACACGACCGAGGCGACACCGGTGGGCCGCCCCCGGCGTACCGCCTTGCGCCTGGCCCTCGTGGCCCCGCTCACCGTCCTCTGGTGGGCGACGGCCCTCCTCCTCGTCCCCGCCCCCACCCGCCCCGCCCTCGGCCCGGCCACCCTCGAAGCAGCGGCCATGTCCTGCGCCGCCCTGGCCCTCGCCACCCTCGCCGTCCGCTTCACAGCGACCCCGGAAGCGGGCAGGAGCATGGCGATCTGGCTGGGAGTAGCAGCCGGGGTCACACTCCTGGTCCCCAACAAATGGGGCCTACTGGGCACCCCGCACGACCCCTACTGGGTGGCCACGCAGGTGAGATGGGCGGTGGTACTGGGTGCGACGCTGACGCTGAGCGCGATATGGACCCCGGAGCCTTTGACGAAGGGGGCAAGAATCAGCCCGTCCGGGGGTACCCCCGCTGCGGGAGCCTGAGGACAAGGCGGATGCCATCCCGAGCCCCCACCCACCCGCTGGGGGCGCCTTTCCCGGCGGGGGAGCCTCTTTTGACGAGGGGTGCCTTTCTCGACGCCGGGCCGCACATTCAGCCCGTTGGGGGTCCCCCCTCTGGGGGAGTCTGAGGGCGGGGCCCCTTCAGTGCCGACAGCGGGGGTCTGGGGGCGCAGCCCCCAGAGAGACGGCACCCTCGACTCCGGCACCCTCGACTGCGGCACCTTCACCGAGCGACGGTCACGTCTCCGTGCGGTACATCAGATCCGTCTCGTGCGTGACGAAGCCCAACCTCTCGTACACCGACACCGCCGCCTTGTTGTCGGCATCGACATACAGCATCGCCGTAGGCAACCCCTGCCCCGCGAGATGCCGCAGGCCGACCGTGGTGAGGGCCTTGCCGAGGCCACCCCCCTGCGCACCGGGCGCGACGCCGAGGACGTACACCTCGCCGAGCTGCTCCTCGGCGTGGACCTTCGTCCAGTGGAAGCCGACGAGCCGCTCGCCGCGGAAGGCGAGGAAGAAGCCGGCGAAGTCGAACCAGGGCTGGGACTTGCGGTCGTCGAGGTCGCGTTGGGTGAGGGAACCCTGTTCGGGATGGTGGGCGAAGGAGGCGGCGTTGACGGCGAGCCAGGCGGAGTCGTCCTGCCCGGGGACGAAGGTGCGGACGGTCACGCCCTCGGGCAGCACCGGCTCGGGCAGTTCGAGGTCGGTCAACGGCCGCCGCATCTGCCGCAGTTCGCGGAACAGGGACAGGCCGAGAACCTGGGCGAGGTGCCGGGCGGCGGAGTGGCCGCCGTGGGCCCACACCCGAAGCCGCTTGCCGGAGGCGGCGAGCAGGGCGGAGCCGAGCGCGCGCCCGTGCCCGTGGCCGCGGTGGGAGGGGTGGACGACCAGCTCGGCGGCGGGCGCCTCGACCGGGTCGGTGTCCTCCAGTTGGGCGTAGCCGACGAGTTCGTCGCCGAGGGTGAGGACCAGGTGGGAGACGCCCTCGCGGGCGCCTCCGCGCAGTTGCAGCCGGCCCTGTTCGGACACCGCCTGCTGGCCGTCCGTCCGGGCGGCCTCCGCGAGCAGGTCGAGGACGGCCTCGGTCTGTCCGGGGGCGAGCTCGGAGTGGGTCTCGATGGATCGGGAGCCGGGGATCCGTGCGGTGTCGTCGCTGGTCATGCGTACGAGGGTAAGGGGAGGGCCGTACAAAGTGCGGGCAAAGGGGAGGGCAAAGGGAAACCAGGATGTAACCCGGAAACCCCTGTCGCGCTACGCGCGTTGAATCTAGGCTGCGCCGGACGGGGCCACCTATCTCAGCCGATCCACAGGGGGGCGCATGCCAGCCACATCCCAGCCGTACCGCGGCCGCAGACGTCGTACGTACCGCCTGCTCGCGGCGGCCGCCACGCTCGCCACCACCGGCGCCCTGGCCGCCGCGCTCCCGGCGGACGCCCACGACGCCAAGCAGGCCAAGCACGGCAATCCGCAGCCGCACCGCTACCAGGACGTGCAACTGCTGTCCTTCAACGACCTGCACGGCAACCTGGAGCCCCCGTCCGGTTCCTCCGGCCGGGTCACCGAGGTGCAGGCGGACGGCACGACGAAGACGATCGACGCGGGCGGTGTCGAGTACCTGGCGACCCATCTGCGCGAGGCCCGCAAGGGCAACGCCTACTCGGTGACGGCGGCCGGCGGTGACATGGTCGGCGCGTCCCCGCTGATCTCGGGCCTGTTCCACGACGAGCCCACGATCGAGGCGCTGGACAAGCTCGACCTGGACGTCACGTCGGTCGGCAACCACGAGTTCGACGAGGGTGCCAAGGAACTGGGCCGGCTGCAGAACGGCGGCTGTCACCCGACGGCCGGCTGCTACACGAAGAAGAAGTTCAAGGGCGCCGACTTCCCGTACCTGGCAGCCAACGTCCTGAACGAGAAGACCGGCAAGCCGATCCTGAAGCCGTACTGGGTCTGGAAGAAGAAGGACGTCAAGATCGGCTTCATCGGCGTGACGCTGGAGGACACCCCCGGTGTCGTCTCCGCCGAGGGCGTCAAGGGCCTGAAGTTCAAGGACGAGGTCGAGACGATCAACAAGTACGCCAAGGTGCTGCAGAAGCAGGGCGTGAAGTCGATCGTGGCGCTCATCCACGAGGGCGGCCTCCCGGCGTCGTCCGCCTACAACTACAACTGTGACTCCCCGGGCGCGGGCGACGGGATCTCCGGCCCGATCGTGGACATCGCGAAGAACATCACGCCGCAGGTGGACGCGCTGGTCACCGGCCACACGCACGCCGCGTATGCGTGCACGATCCCGGACCCGTCGGGCAAGCCGCGCACGGTCACCTCGGCCGCGTCGTTCGGCCGGCTGTACACGGACACCACGCTGACGTACGACCGCTACACCGGTGACATCGCGCGGACGGCGGTCAAGTCGGCGAACCACGTGGTCACCCGGACCGTCGCCAAGGCGCCAGACATGACCGAGCTGATCACCAGGTGGAACACCCTGGCGGCGCCGATCGGCAACCGCGCGATCGGCCACATATCCGGGGACGTTCCCAACACGGGTACCGAGTCCCCGATGGGCGACATGATCGCGGACGCCCAGCTCTGGTACGGCAAGCAGCTCGACCCGGAGACGGACCTCGCGCTGATGAACCCCGGCGGCGTCCGGGCCGGCCTCACCTACGCGGCCAAGGGCAGTGAGGGCGACGGCGTGGTGACGTATGCCGAGGGCTTCACGGTCCAGCCGTTCTCCAACACCGTGAACCTGCAGAACTTCACCGGCGCCCAGATCGTCCAGATCCTCAAGGAGCAGGTGAGCGGCGTGAACGCGAGCGCGCCGAAGATCCTGCAGCCGTCCGCCAACCTGACGTACACCCTGGACCTGACGAAGACCGGCGCCGACCGCGTCGTCACGGACTCCATCCGGCTGAACGGCGCGGCGATCGCCGCGACGGCCACCTACCGCGTCTCGACGAACAACTTCCTCGCGGGCGGCGGCGACGGCTTCCCCACCCTGGGCCAGGGCACGGGCGACCTCGTCGGCACCGACGACCTGGCGGCCCTGGAGCAGTACCTGACGGCCAACTCCTCGGCCACCGCACCGATCGTCCCGCCGGCGACGAACCGGATCACGATCGTGCAGTAACCCGTTCAGCCGCTTCAGCGGAACAACCAGGAGGCGGCCGTGTCACCGACGCGGCCGCCTCCTGGCCTTCCCCGACGGCTACGACACCCACCTCGCCCCTCACCTCACTCCTCCCACTTCACTCCACCCGCAGCATGTACCCCAACCCCCGCACCGTCTGAATCAGCCGGGGCTCGCCGTACCGCTCCAGTTTGCGGCGCAGGTACATGACGTAGACGTCGAGGGTGTTGGACGTCGGCTCGAAGTCGAAGCCCCAGACGTCCTTGTGGATCTGGGCGCGGCTGAGGACCTTGGAGGGGTGGCGCAGGAAGTACTCCAGGAGGGAGTACTCGGTGCGGGTGAGGTCGAGGGGGCGGGCGGCGCGGGTGACCGTGCGGGAGGAGGGGTCCATGGCGACGTCGTGGAAGGTCAGGCGGGCGGAGGCGGGTTTGGGGGGCGGGGGAGTCCGGCGGGTGGCGCGGCGGAGCAGGGCCCGTACCCGGGCGAGGAGTTCCTCCACGGCGAACGGTTTCATCAGGTAGTCGTCCGCGCCGTTGTCGAGGGCGACGATGCGGTCGCCCACGGCGTCCCGGCCGGTGATCATCAGGATCGGGACGGTGGAGCCGGAGGCCCGGATGCGGCGGGTCGCGGCCAGCCCGTCGAGGCCGGGCATGGACACGTCCATCAGGACCAGGTCGGGCGGGTCGTCCGGTGCGCCGAGGAGGTCCAGGGCGAGGCGGCCGTCGTCGGCGAGTACGGTCTCGTAGCCCTCGAAGCGGAGCAGCCGGCCGATTCCCTCGCGTACGTCCGCGTCGTCGTCGGCCAGCAGTATCTTCCCGGCCCTCTCTGCCGGAATCGCCCGCCCTGTTGCAGTCGCCCGCCCCGCCGGAGTCGCCCGCCCCGCTGGTGTCGCCCGCCCTGCTGGTGTCGTCAGCCCCGTTGGTGTCGCCCGCCCTGCTGGTGTCGTCAGCCCCGTTGGTGTCGCCCGCCCTGCTGGTGTCGTCCGCTCTGCCGGAATCGCCATCCCCACACGGTTCGCCATCCCCTCAAGGTGGGGCGAGGGGCTGTGACGGGGCTGGCAGGGGGGTGTCAGGAAGCCGTGGGCGTCCAGTCGCCCAGCCAGTCCGCGACCTCCTGGCCGGCGGCCTGGGCGGCGGTGAGCTGGGGCCGGTCGCCGCTCGCGGCGCCCGAGCCCGCGCCGGTGTTCTGGTACTCGGCGAACCGGTCGTCCTTCCAGGAGAAGCCGCTCATGTCGGTCCAGGGCGTGGTCTTGATCGCGGCGCTGAGGGAGGTGTTGCGGATGGTGGTCTGCGGGTCGAGGCTGGCGTCACCGCCGGCGTGCCAGGGCCGGCCGAGGTAGAAGCTGCGGTCGGAGACGGCCCCGTTCACCGTGGAGTTGGCGATCAGGATGCCCTTGCGGTTCGCGGCCGTGCTGGGGGCGGTGACGTAGCCGGCCGAGGTGCCGTTCCAGCGCTTCTTCAGGGTGATGACGGACTTGTCGAGCACGGCGGTGGCGCGGCCGAAGACGAAGTCGGTGTTGCCGACGACGTTGGAGTTGCTGATGTAGACGCGCCCCAGCCGGTCCTTGGACGCGGTGTCCACCAGCAGGGTGTCCTGGTCGCCGCTGACGACGACGCCGTCGAGGAACACCCTGTCGGCGGAGGTGCGCAGGGCGACCGCCTGATTGGCGATGTCCTGGTGCGCGGCCTCGTCGAAGTCGTTGGAGAAGGTCAGGTTGCGGGCCTGGAAGTCGTCCGCGTCGACGGCGACGGTGGCGCTGCCGCCGGTGCCGTACGTGCCCGAGCCGTCGGGCTTCGGTGTGCCGGACGCGTTGTTGTAGACGATCACGGTGTCCGTACGGCTGCCGCCGGTGCCCCGGATGGTGACGTGCGGCTTGTTGGCCGGGACCTTCACCAACTCGCGGTACGTGCCCGGCTTTACGGCGATCACGACGCGCGAGGGGTTGTTCGCCGGTACGGCGTTCACGGCGGCCTGCACGGTCCGGTACTGGCCGGAGCCGTCGGCGGCGACGGTGAGCGTGGTGACGGCCGCTGCCTTGACAGGGGCGCTCATGCCGACCGAACTGCGGGGTCCGACGCGCGACTTGAGGAGCGCGGGGACGTCCGCCGCCTTGTCGAGGGCGTACGGGTAGTACGTCCTCGGATCCCAGGCCGAGCCCGAACCCCCGCTCTCGTTCTTGCCGTTGGTGCCGGTGAAGACGTTGCCGCGCTGGACGAGGGTGGCGGTGGCGTCCCGGACGACGGGGTTGGTCATGCCCTGGAAGTAGGAGTTCTCCAGGACCATGTTGGTCCTGCCGCGCGAGTAGTTGCCGTACGAGGACTTGATGTCCGTCCCCGCCACGTCCTCCAGGAAGTTGTTGTACAGGTGCGCGTGGGCGACGTTGTCCGTGGACGGGTTGCGCTGCTCGGTCTCGCGGATCCAGTTGTGGTGGATCGTGAGATCGGCGGTGACGTTGTCGGTCCAGCCGATGCCGAACGCCTTGTTCTCCTGGCTCAGTTTGTTCCAGGAGACGGTCAGGTAGGTGGTGTCCTTTCGGCTGTCGATGAGCCCGTCGGCCATGTGGCGCAGGTCGTTGTGGTCGATCCAGACGTGGTGGGCGCCGTCCATCTGAACGGCGTCGAAGTCGTGCTCCTTGTCGTTCCAGACGCCCTGGTAGGCGTCGCGGATCGTCAGGTTCCGGATAATGACGTTGTGGACACCCTGCCCGAGGAAGAAACCGCCGCCGACGATCTGCCCGGTGGTCCCCGCCCCGATGATGGTCTTGTCGGAGGCGACCTTGATCTCCTTTCCGACGGGATCCATGGTGATGGCGGCCGCGACGACGATGATGTACGGCTCGGACGCGGTCGCGTACTTCTCCAGGTCGGCGAGTGTCTTCACGGTGACGGTCCTGCCGTCCCGGCCGCCGTAAGTCCCGTTCTGGCCCAGGGCGTTGACGGAGGCGAAGCCGTCGGCGACATCGGTGACACCGGCGAGCGCGGAGGCCGCAGCAGATGCGGTGGACGCGGTGGATGCGGCGGGCGTGGAAGTCGTGGCGGTCGCGGACATCGCGGAGGTCGTGGCGGCGGTCAGGGCCAGCGGGATCCCGACCAACAGGGCGGCCTTGTTGCGGCGTTGACGGCGACGGGACGTGCTGCGGGTTTGGCTCATGGCTGCTTCCGATCAAGTGAGGGGTCAACTGAAGTGCGAACCGGGTCACTTGGGTGTTGCAACCGGGAGAGGAAAGGTTGCCGTCACGAGAGGACGGAAGGGACGGAGAGCCGGAGACCGGCGACCGGAGAGGAAGCGCGATGATCGGGACGGTGTTCCGGAGCGACGACGTGCCGGCGGGAGACAGGTTCGACTACTGGCGGGAACTGGTCGGCCGGACGCGCTCCAGCGAAATCATCAGCGACCACGCCGCCGACTTCTGGGCGCAGCAGCGGCTGATGGAACTGGGGCCGGTGACCGTGAGCCAGATGTCGTTCCTGCCGACGCGCTACCACCGGACGCCGAAAATGGTGCGCCAGTCCGACCCCGAGCTGTACCACCTGACCCTGCTGACCGACGGCGGGCTGGCGCTCGACCACGCAGGGCGGGCCAGCACGTTCGTCTCCCGTGACCTGCACCTGGCCGACAGCTCGCAGCCGTACGACGTCAGGTCGGCGGACGACCGCGAGGGCTGTGTCGTCAGAGGAATGGCCGTGGACTTCCCCAAGGCACTGCTGCCTCTGCCGCCGTACCGGGTAAGGGAGTTGCTGAGCCGGGAGCTGCCGGGGCGCGAGGGGATCGGTGCGCTGCTGGCGGAGTTCCTCGTCGGGCTGGAGCGGCAGGCCGACATCCTCCAGCCGTCCGACGCGCCCCGCCTGGGCACGGTCGTACTCGACCTGCTGTCGGCCTGGTTCGCCCAACTGCTGGAGACGGAGGCGGCCTTGTCACCGGAGACCCGCAGCCGTGCCACAGCGGAGCGCGTCCAGGCGTTCATCCGGCAGAACCTGCACGACCCGGAACTGACGCCCCCGGTGATAGCAGCCGCGCACCACATCTCCGTCAGCTACCTGCACCGCATCTTCCAGCAGCAGTCACACGGCGAGACGGTCGCGGCCTGGATCCGTCGCCGACGCCTGGAGAGCGCCCACCGGGACCTGGCGTCGCCCGCGCTGCGCGGCACGCCGATCCACCTCGTCGCCGCCCGCTGGGGCTACCCCCGCGCCTCCGACTTCACCCGCGCCTTCCGGGCCGCCTACGGCATCTCACCCAAGGACTACCGGCAACAGGCGCTGTCCGGACGGGAGTAGGACGGGAACAGCCCGGGAGTAGACGCAGCGCCAAGAAAACTGTCGACCGACTGCGAACGACAGCAGGACGGCACCCGGGCATTGTTGTTCCTGCAACGGGGGAACCCCTCGGTCGCGGAGCTGAACCGCTCCGCGACCGAGGAAATCCGGTGCCGAGCGGCGTCGAGCGGCGTCGAGCCGAGGTTGCGGCTATCACCACCCCCCGTCCCCGGAGACGCCCGCCGGGATCCGCCCGCCCCGGCTGACCGCGATCCGCACGACGTCCGCCAGCGACTCGGCAGCCCGAGTGAGCGCGAAACGCACGGCCCGTTCGCCGGCCTTGGGGTCGGCGAGTACAGCCCCCGCTCCTGCCAATACGTGTTCCGCTGAGGCGAGTTGGGATGCCTCGACGTTGTCGGCGAGGAGGGAGAGACGGCTCTGATCGTCGTCGGTGTCGAGGTAACACGGCTTGCCGTCGAGGTTGGTCCAGGGCAGGAGACGGAGGCCGCCGCCGGCGGAGGTCGACGGTGACTCATGGACGTCGCTCACCTGGAGACCTCCTCTTCACGTTCACGGCGCCGGTCGATCTCGTAGAGCTCCTGGAGCCTCGCCATGCTGAGGAGATGCGGGACGCGTTTGGGCGGGGCGTCGACGGGGGGCGTCGGCAACGGCTCCTTGCGGGGCGGTTCGGGCTGGACGGCACGGTGCGGATGCCGGTGCTGATACCCGTGACGGTGCCGGGCGGGCAACGGGATTCGCGCGAGTGTGCGCAGTAGCGACTCGCGGAAACCCGCGATACGTTCCCTCATGCTGGCGGTCCTTCCGAATGCGTCGGCCACGCCCCCGGGTCGATTGCCCTCGACCGCGGGGGTTTTCGTCTGTCGTCTGTCGTGGCGTTGGCCTGACGAGCGGCGATTACCGTTCGTGCCTCGATCGTCACCGATGCGACGTACGCTGCGAAAGGGGTTCGGTGTTGTCTGGGGCGCCAGGCAACGGGGAGGAGTGACGTGGCTGAAACGGTTGACGGGGAACGGGAGTCGGGGCGGGCCGTGCTGGGCCGAACGCTGAAGTTCCTCCGGGAGAAGGCGGGCAAGTCGCTGGGACAGCTCGCCGATGACACCGGGTACGACAAGAGCTACCTGAGTCGGCTGGAGTCGGGTGAGCGACTGTCCAAGGTGACCGTCATGGAGGACTTGGACGGGTACTACGGGGCCGGTGACCTGCTGGTTCGGCACTGGCGCGCGGCGCGACTGGTCGCATTCAAGGACCAGTACAAGCGGTTCATGGAGCTGGAAGCGACTGCTCGGATCATGTGGAAGTTCACGCTGGGGATTCCCGGGCTTCTGCAGACCGAGGATTTCGCCCGGGGGGTGTTGTCTGGGGCCCAGACAACGGCTGACGGTGACGAGGCCGTCGAGGAGCAGGTGGCGGCACGGCTCGGGCGGCAGTACCTCCTGCGGCGGAAGCCTGGGCCCGACGTCCGCGTCATCGTGGACGAGTTCGCGCTTCGGCGGCCTGCGGCTCAGGGCAAGACGTGGCACGACCAGCTACTTCATCTTGAAGTGGCTGCGATGTGGCCCAATGTGGCGTTGCAGGTACTCCCGTTCTCGGCGGGCGCGCACCACCACATGAACGGGTCGCTGACCCTGCTCTGGCAGGGGGACGGGAGCGCTGTTGCCTACACGGAAGGCAACAGCAGCGGCCTGCTGGTTGAGGATCCGGACGAGGTTCTGAGGCAGAGATTGTCCTACGATCGGCTCCGCGACCTGGCGTTGTCCCCGTCGGACTCGCTCACGTTCATCAGGGACGTACTGGAGGAGCACAGACACCATGACGCACACGCCTGATCTCAGCACCGCCGCGTGGCGCAAGTCGTCTTACAGCGACGGGGGAGACAACAACTGCGTCGAGGTCGCCGACGGCTACGCGGGCATGATCCCCGTCCGTGACAGCAAGGTGCCGGACGGCCCGCTGCTCGTGTTCGGGGCGAACTCGTGGGACCCGTTCGTGACGAAGATCAAGGGTGATGTGTGATGACCCCCGACCTTGCCTCCACTGTCTGGCGCAAGTCGAGCTACAGCGAAGGGGGTGCCAACGACTGCGTCGAGGTCGCCGACGGCTACCTCGGTCTCGTCCCCGTGCGGGACAGTAAGACGCCCGCCGCCCGTCCGGTGGTCTTCTCGGGCGGGTCCTGGGCCGTGTTCTTGGAGGGGGTGAAGGGAGAGGGTGGTCGGCGCACGTTCGGGTGACATATGCCGGAAGCCCTGATGTTCGAGGCGTCGCCGCCAACATGCTGGATCTCGTGACCACGACACGAACGACAGATCCACGGAGCGCGAGGCGGCTATGGTCGTAAAGACGGCGCGTCCAAGGAGGGCATCGACCATGACTGCTCACGCTACGGAAAACGACCGGATCATCCCGCCCATGCCCGAGCGGACGCCGAACGCGCTGCGCGCGGCCATCGTCCAGCACGCTCCCGAGCTTCTCCCGAGTTTCGACGCGCACTGGAAGCGGGCGATCGCCGACGCTTACAACGTGGGTCCCGTGCTGGCCTTCATGGCCCTTTGGTGGGGTGAGTACGCCCTCGCCCGCGACCCCAAGTTGGACGCACACGTGCGCGATCTCGAACATCGAGCCGCGTACGAGTGCACCGACACCGCCGAGGCCAAGGCACTCCTGGAAGAAGCGGCCAAGATTCACTACCGGGTCCGAGAGTTGGAGCCCGGCGAGTGACCGATGGGTTCATGGGGCCGCCCTGGCAGATGGACTGGCGGGTCGATGCCCTTGCCGGCTTCGAGGCGCTGCCTGACCACATTCGTGAGATCGTCCTGGTCGCGCGTGGCGAACTGGTCACCGCGAAGGACCCGTATTTTCGAGGTATCGACGCCGATGCCGGGCTTCCCGACGGTGTGCAGGTCATACCGGCTCGGTCCACTGATCCGAAGGGCCGCCACATCTGCTTGTTCGACAACAGCAACGGCTGGTTGAAGTACACCTTCGTCCGCCGAACCGATGGTCCACAGATCGTGATCGAAGAGCTCTTCTGGCAGGAAGCCGATCCCGTTACGGGGTTTCCGGCGGAGGCGTAGCCGCCCCCGGCAGCCGTATCGTCGCCACCGTGCCGCCGCCCTCCGCGCGGGCCAGGGTGACCTGGCCCCCGGACTGCTCGACCGTGCGGGCGACGATGGACAGGCCGAGGCCCGAGCCCGGGAGGGCGCGCGCACTCGGGGAGCGCCAGAAGCGGTCGAAGACGTGGGGGAGTTCGTCCTCGGGGATGCCGGGGCCGTGGTCGCGGACGGTCAGGGTGCCGTCGGTGAGCTGGACGTCGATCGTGCCGCCCTCGGGGCTGAACTTCACCGCGTTGTCCAGGATGTTGACCACCGCCCGCTCCAGCGCGGCCGGTTCGGCCCTGGCGTACCAGGGGTCGAGGGACGCGTTGATCGACAACTCCGGGCCGCGCAGGCGGGCTCGGCGCAGCGCCGACTCGACCGTGTCCTCCAGCGAGACCACCTGAACGCGTTCGCCGCGCTGGCCTTGCGAGCGGGACAGTTCCTGCAAGTCGCCGATGAGCGACGCCAGTTCCGTCATCTGCGCCTTCACCGACGCCAGCAGCGCCTTGCGGTCCGCCTCCGGGATCGGACGGCCCGTCTCCTCGCTTCGGGTGAGGAGTTCGATGTTCGTCCGCAACGAGGTGAGGGGGGTGCGGAGTTCGTGACCGGCGTCCGCGATCAACTGCTGTTGCAGCTCATGGGAGTTGGCGAGGGAGGAGGTCATGGAGTTGAAGGAGCGGGAGAGGCGGGCTACTTCGTCCTCGGCGTCGTCCTCGACGGGGATCCGGATACTCAAGTCCTCCGTCCGGGCCACGTGTTCGACAGCCTCGGTGAGCTTGTCGACGGGCCGCAGCCCCGCCCGGGCGACCGCCAGACCGGCGGCGCCGGCTCCGAGGACTCCGACGCCGGAGACGAGGAGGAGGATCAGGGCGAGGTCGTTGAGGGTCGACTGGGTGCCCTTCAGGGAGACAGCGACAAGGAGCGCGACGTTGGGACCCGTGTCCCCGGTGACGGTGGTGGTGGCGAGCGGCTGGAGCATGACGCGTACCGCGTTGCCGGCCGAGTCGCTGCCGTCACGGAAGTAGAGCTTGTCGGTGTTGCCGTTCCTGATCTCGCTCTTGTCGGACTCCGTGACCTTGACCTTGCCGATGGAGGCACCGAGGACGCAGACGGTCCCGTCCCTCTTGACCACCTGGATGTAGTTGTTCCGGTAGGGGCTGTTGGTGTTCTGCGGGGTCTCGGAGCAGTTGTTGATGGCGTCGTTGATCATCTGCTCGGGCGCCCGCATGCCCCTCTGCAGATCGTTGTTGACCTGCTCGTACAATTTCCCCTGCACGATGAACCAACAAGTCACCGAAACCGCCGCCACCGCGAACGCCACAGCGGCAGCGACCAGCATCGACAGCCGGGCCCGGATCGGGAGGGTCCGGAAGCGGCGTACCAGCTTGTTCACTCCGCGCCGCCCTGTCGCAGGACGTACCCCACGCCCCGCACGGTGTGCACGAGGCGCGGTTCGCCGCCGGCTTCCGTCTTGCGGCGCAGGTACATCACGTACACGTCCAGCGAGTTGGACGACGGCTCGAAGTCGAAGCCCCAGACCGACTTCAGGATCTGCTCACGGGTGAGGACCTGGCGGGGGTGTGCCATGAACATCTCCAGCAGCGTGAACTCCGTGCGGGTCAGTTCCACCGGGCGGCCGGCCCGTGTCACCTCCCGCGTCGCGAGGTTCATGCGCAGGTCGCCGAAGGTGAGGGCCTCGTCGTCCTCCGCCGTGCCCGCTCCGGCCGCCGCCGCGTAGGAGCTGCGGCGGAGCAACGCCCGTACGCGGGCGAAGAGTTCGTCGAGTTCGAAGGGCTTGACCAGGTAGTCGTCCGCCCCGGCGTCCAGTCCCGTCACGCGGTCGCCGACCGTGTCGCGGGCCGTCAGCATCAGGATGGGCGTCAGGTCGCCCGCGCCCCGGATGCGGCGGGCCGCGGTGAGGCCGTCCATGCGCGGCATCTGGATGTCCAGGACCACCAGGTCGGGGTTGTAGGCCGTCGCCTTCTCCAGGGCGTCCGCGCCGTCGACCGCGACCTGCGTGTCGTAGCCCTCGAAGGCGAGGCTGCGCTGGAGTGCTTCGCGCACCGCCGGCTCGTCGTCGACGATCAGGATGCGCTGGGTGTCACGGTCGCCTTCGGCGGGGCTCATGGGCGTGTATTCCTCGGGTGCGGTGGGACGGACGGGAGGCTGGGCCTGCTCAACGTGCTGAGCGACTTCAGCCTCGCACGGTTACCGGCGTGCGCGTAGAGACGTGGAGAGCGGGCGGCGTGTGAGATCAGCCGCGCATCGCCGCGAGCCGGTTCAGCGGAACCTTGCGCAGGTGCGGGCGGGCGGCCGTGGTGCGCAGGCCCATCAACTGCGGGGCGGTCAGGTGCGGGGCCGTCAGTTGCGGGGCGGCCACCTCGGGGGCGCGAACCGCCGTCCGCGCCACCGGCGCGTGCAGTTCGTACGCCACGTCGAGGGCCAGGGCGAGGTCGGCCGCGCCGAAGCCGGTCACCGGGTGCGAAACCTGCTTGATCATGACGTTCTCCCTACGCGGTCGGTGGACGTTCGGTGGACGTTCAGCTGTCGGAGCCGCCGGCCCGCAGCGTGGCGAGGTCGGCCTTGACGGTGTTGATCGGGATGGCGAAGCCGAGGCCGACGCTGCCGGCGTCGGAGGACGACGAGGCCGCCGCGGCGGAGTACATCGCGGAGTTGATGCCGATGATGTTGCCGCCCGCGTCGATGAGCGCGCCGCCGGAGTTGCCGGGGTTGAGGGAGGCGTCGGTCTGGAGCGCCTTGTACGTCGTCGTGGACGTGCCCGTGTCGCCGTTGAACTGCCGGCCGCCGAACTGGAACGGCCAGTTGCCGCCCCCGTCGCCCTGCTGGCTCTCGCTCTGGCTCTGGCTCTCGTCCGTCGAGACGGTCACGTCCCGGTTCAGCGCGGAGACGATGCCGCTGGTGACGGTGCCGGACAGGCCCTCGGGCGAGCCGATCGCCACGACCGTGTCACCGACCTTGACGCCGGCGGAGTCGCCGAGGGTCGCCGCCTTCAGGCCGGACGCGTTCTCCAGCTTGATCAGCGCGAGGTCCTTCTTGCTGTCGGTGCCGACGACCTTGGCGGTGTACGACTTGCCGTCGCTGGTCGTCACCTTGACCGAGTTCGCACCGGAGATGACGTGGTTGTTGGTGAGGATCTCGCCGTCACCGGTGATGATCACGCCGGATCCGGTGGACGTCCCGTTGCTCAGCGTGGCGCTGATCTCGACGACGCTCGGGCTGACCGCCGCAGCGATCGAGGCGACGTCACCGGTCTTGCTGGACGGCACCACACTGGTCGTGGTGGACGAGGAGACCACCTCGTTCTTGCCGGTCAGCTCCTGGATGCCGTACGCCGTGCCGCCGCCTATGGCCGCCGCGACGATCGCCACGGCGGCGAGCAGCGCGAGCGGCCCCCGGGTGCGCTTCTTCTTGCCGGCGGGAGCGCCGGGCGCGGGCTCCGCGGCCAGGGGGGTGAGGAGAGCGGTTCCGCCGTCATGGCCGCCGCCGTGGCCGCCGTAGCCGCCGTGGCCGGCGCTCCCGCCGGCGGCTGCCTGCGTCTGCCACACCGCGCTCGGCTCGACCACCGGCGGCTGCTGCTGCGTCGGCTGCGCGACCGGCTGGTACACCGGCGGGGGCGGCCACTCGGGGTTCACGGGGGAGGAGCTCATGGGGGCGGAGGCGTGCTGCTGGGCGCCCTCGTACGGGGCCTGGTACGGGTTCTCGAAGTTCTCGTACTCGCCGCTGCGGCGGATGCTCTCGGTCATGGAAAGAAGCTTGCCGCTCAACCATGAGAGCTCCCTGAGTGCTCCCTGAGAAGCCCGGCAGAACCTCGTATGCCCGATATAAAGGCCCGTCGGAGGCTAGGAGGTTACATACGGGGGGCCGGACAAAGGCCTGCCGGGGTTACGCGCAGCCGCAGGACCTGCGGAGCACCAGCCGTGACGGGAACACCTTCAGCCGCTCGCGGCGGGAGCCCACGACCCGCAGACCGTCGTCCAGGACGAGGTCGACGGCCTCGCGGGCCATCGCCGAGCGGTCCGATGAAATCGTTGTCATGGGCGGGTCAGCAAGGCCCGCTTCCTTGATGTCGTCGAAGCCGATGAGCGCCAGCTCGCCCGGCACGTCGATGCGCAGCTCGCGCGCCGCGCGCAGCACGCCGATCGCCTGGTCGTCGGTGGAGCAGAAGATCGCGGGCGGGCGGTGCGGCCCGGCGAGGATCTCCAGGCCGACCTGGTAGGCGTCGTAGCGGTTGTACGGGGCCTCGAAGAGCCGGCCCTCGGTGCTCAGCCCGGCCTCGTCCATCGCGCGCCGCCAGCCCTCGACGTGGTCGGAGACGGGGTCGCCGACGGACGGGGTCTCGGCGGTGCCGCCGACACAGGCCACATACGGGTGGCCGTGCTCCAGGAGGTGGCGGACGGCGAGCTGGGCGCCGCCCAGGTCGTCGGTGACGACGGCGACGTCGTCGATGGCCTCGGGGCGTTCGTGCAACAGCACCACGCGGGCGTCCCACGCGTCGATCTCGGCGGCCGCCAGGTCGTTCAGCGCGTGGCTGACGAGGATCAGGCCCGAGACGCGCATGCCGAGGAACGCCCGCAGATAGTGGACCTCGCGCTCGGCGACGTAGTCGGTGTTGCCGACCAGCACCATTTTTCCGCGCTCGGAGGCGGCCTGCTCGACCGCGTGCGCCATCTCGCCGAAGAACGGCTGACGGGCGTCCGGGATGATCAGGCCTATGAGGTCCGTGCGCCGGGACGCCATCGCCTGGGCGACCCGGTCGGGCCGGTACCCCAGTTCCTTGATGGCGGCGAGGACACGCTCGCGCGTGGCCGGTGCGACCGGCCGGGGTCCGTTGTTGATGACATAACTGACGACGGCGGTGGAAGTCCCCGCCAGCCGCGCCACATCATCCCGAGTCACCTTGGCCACCCACGGAGTCTACGCGGATGGACCCGCTCTGGGCAGGGCGTGAAGAAGCTTCCCTGTCGCTTCCCCTCGCTTCCCGGTGCGGAAGCGAGGGCCTGTCCGAGCAGGTAGGCGGCCTACTGGCGGGTACTACGCCTCCGCCGAGACCTCTTCGGCGTCCAGGGCGGCCGCGTTGTCCGCATCCTCCGTGTTTGCCTGCGCCGCCCGCTCCGCCTTGGCCTTCGACTCGTCCGTGGCGCGCTCCCCCTTCTCGGGGGTAACGAATCGATAACCCACGTTCCGCACGGTCCCGATCAGCGACTCGTGCTCCGGGCCGAGCTTCGCGCGCAGCCGTCGTACGTGGACGTCGACCGTGCGGGTGCCGCCGAAGTAGTCGTAACCCCAGACCTCCTGGAGGAGCTGGGCGCGGGTGAAGACGCGGCCGGGGTGCTGGGCGAGGTACTTCAGGAGCTCGAACTCCTTGAAGGTGAGGTCGAGGACCCGGCCCTTCAGCTTCGCGCTGTAGGTCGCCTCGTCGACCGACAGGTCGCCGTTGCGGATCTCCATCGGGGAGTCGTCGTTGACGATCTGCTGGCGGCCCATGGCCAGCCGCAGCCGGGCCTCGACCTCCGCCGGTCCGGCGGTGTCGAGGAGGACGTCGTCGATGCCCCAGTCGGCGGTGACGGCTGCGAGGCCGCCCTCGGTCACGACGAGGACGAGTGGACAGCCGGGGCCGGTGGAGCGCAGCAACTGGCACAGGCTGCGCACCTGGGGCAGATCACGGCGGCCGTCGATCAGGATGACGTCGGCGCCGGGGGTGTCGACGAGGGCGGGGCCCTCCGCCGGAGCCACGCGCACGTTGTGCAGCAGCAGGCCGAGAGCGGGCAGCACCTCCGTCGACGGCTGGAGAGCGTTGGTCAGGAGCAGCAGAGAACTCATACGTCTGGTTCCTCCTCGGTCCCTGCGAGGACGTTTGCGGCACTGCGGTACTGCGTTGTTGCGGGGGCACTGCTCTGCGTTCCCGAAAGGCCCGGTACACCCGTGGTCACCTGGCGTTTCCCGCCCGGTCGCCACTTCGTATACAACGCTCCCGAAAGCACAAAAGGACCCGGGGGCTACGCTGCCCGAGTCCTCTGTCCAGCAGAATAGCCCACATGAGCAGCAGTGCGGCAGGTCATGCGGCACGTTCCATGGTTCGTCCGGATTCCGAGACGGGCGCGCGCGCACCATTGCGGACGTTTCTGCCTACCGGCGACGGTATTTCGATCGATTCCGTATACGAACCGGGTGACGTCGTATACGACGCCTCCGCGCCATCCTCCCGTCATCCCGCGTTCGCAGGCGCGTCCGTGACCGCGTTCGTGACCGCGTTCGTGATCGCACTGCGCCGACTGCACTGGCTGGTCACCCGCCCCGAGGGCCGCCTGGTCGGCCGCTACGGCTTCCGGACCCGTATCGACCGCCGCGAGTGGGACCCCGTACCGCTGTCGCCCGTCGAGGCGGTCCCGAAGATCGCCCCGACCCCGCTGCTGATCGTGCACGGCGACCGGGACGGCTACTTCCCCCTCGACCACCCCCGGATGCTCGCCGAGGCCGCCGGTGACCACGGCGAACTCTGGCTGGAGCCCGGCATGGGCCACGCCGAGCACGCCGCCGACGATCGTCTGCTGGCCCGTATCGGGGACTGGGCGGCCACGCGGGCGGGCTAGCCTGACCGTGTACACAGCCGATCGATCGAGGAAACCGATGCCCAAGGTCACGGTGCGCTACTGGGCGGCCGCCAAGGCCGCGGCCGGGGTCGCCGAGGAGCCGCACGACGCGGACACCCTCGCCGAGGCCCTCGACGCCGCGCGTACGCGACACCCCGGCGAACTGGTGCGTGTCCTGCGGCGATGCTCGTTCCTCATCGACGGTGACCCCGTGGGCACCCGCGCACATGAGACGGTACGGCTGGCCGACGGCGGCACGGTCGAGGTGCTCCCGCCGTTCGCAGGAGGGTGACGATGTCCGACCAGCAGCCGTATCAGCCGTATCAGCCATACCAGGAGTACCAGCCGTATCAGCCGGCCCAGCCGGCGCAGGGGTACGACCAGCAGGAGTGGCCCGGGCAGCAGCAGGGGTACGACGACCCGCAGGCCCAGGCCGACCCTCGGTACACCCAGGACGCCCAGGACACGCAGTACACGCAGCAGTGGCAGGGCGAGACCTGGGAGACGAGCGTCCAGCCGACGCTCACCCCTGCCGACCCCGACCCCGCCCAGTCGTACGGGAACCCGCAGCCCGCGTCATACGGCGACCAGGCGGCCTACACGCCGTACGTGTCCCCAGCCGCACAGGTACCGGCACCGGTGCCTGTATCGGCACCCGGGACCGAGGGCTACGGCCCCGCGACCGTCGCCGGCAACGCCCGTCTCACCGACGCCCAGCGGGCCCGGCTGGAAGGGCGTTCACCGATCATCGAGCCGGGGATGCAGCCCGCCGCGCTCACCGCGCTCCTCGGACTGCTCCTCTCCGGCGCGGCGGCGATCGGCTCGTACGCGCTCCTCGTCCCGCTCGTCCTCCTCCAGGCCGTCACGGCGGCGGGCTGGTTCCGGCTGAACGGCATGTGGCCGGCCCGGCAGGGCATCGCCCTCGCCTTCCTGGGCGCGCTCGTCTCGGACGTCGCGCTCCTCGCGGCCGGCCGGGAGAACGCGCCCGCCGCGATCCTCGGCACCCTCGGCGTGTGGGTGCTGCTCTGCCTGGTCCTCCAACTGCGTTCGCACGCCGACCCGGACGAGCGCATGGCCGGCCTGATGGCGACCGTCGCCTCCTCCGCGCTGGCCGTCCTGGCCACCGGGCACCTCGGTGCCGAGCCGGACGCGGTGACGGTCGGCGCCGCCGCGGTCGCGGTGGCCGTCCTGGCCCGGGCGCTGCCGCTGCCCACCCCCGCCTCCGTCGTCGTGGCGCTGCTCGCCGCGGCGGGCGCGGGCATCGCGGTCGGCGGGATCACCGGGATGGGCGCCAAGGGCGCGCTGCTCGGCGCGGGCGCGGCCGTCTGCGCGCTCATCGGCCACCGGGTCGCGAGCTACGACTACCCCTCCCGCTTCGTCCACTTCACGGCGGGCGTGGCCCTGCCGCTGGCCGCGGCGGCACCGGCGGTGTACGTGCTGGGGCGGGCGCTGGCGTAAGGCCCGCGCAGGTCCCGCGTCGGTCCGGCGTAGGGCTGGCACAGGTCCGCCGTAGGGCCGGCGTCGGTCCGGCACGGGGAAGTCAAGACGCGGCAAGGGTCTGTCACAGGTGATCGACAATTCGGCGGCAGCCCTTGCCCTGCGGGTTACGTTGAACCGTCGTCAGTGATGTCAGGGGGAACCACCACATGCGTGCGCTTCGAATTCTGCTGGTCGTCGTCGTGATCCTGGGCGGCCTGTTCGTCCTCGCGGACCGGCTCGCCGTCAACTTCGCGCAGGGCGAGGTGGCCGACAAGCTGAAGACCAGCGAGGGCCTCGCCGCCACCCCGGACGTGTCCATCAAGGGCTTCCCGTTCCTCACCCAGGTCGTCGGCGGTTCGCTGGACGACGTCGAGGTCGGCATCAAGGACTACGAGGCGGCGACCGGCACCAGCGGCCGGACCATCCGTATCGACGACCTCCAGGCGGACATGAAGGGCGTCGCGTTCTCCGGCGACTACAGCTCCGCCACCGCGGCCAGCGCCACCGGCACCGCGTCCATCACCTACGCCGAGCTGCTGAAGACGGCGAAGTCCGAGCCGACGCAGGTGATGCCGGGCGTCACCGCCAACGTCGTCGGTCTCTCCGACGGCGGCAACGGCAAGATCAAGGTCGCCGTCGAGGCCACCGTCCTCGGCACCAAGCTGCCGCAGCCCGTGTACGTCCTCAGCACGGTCGCCGTCGAGGGCGACACCGTCCGGGTGCACGCCGACTCGCTGCCCAGCTTCGGCGGGGTCCGGGCCGCCGAGAACGAGGTGCGCTCGATCACCGACTTCCAGCAGAAGATCGACGAGCTGCCCGGCGGGATCAAGCTCGACAAGGTCGAGGCGGGGAAGAACGGTGTGGAGATCTCGGTGAAGGGTTCGAACGTCAAGCTGGCCGGGTAGGGCTGGCCTTCAGGACGATGTCCTTGATGGACGGCCGACGTCCGACAGGCGAGACGCCGCCGTCCGCACCGTAGCTGTGATGACGGATACAAGCGCCCGGAAGCCGCACACCGACGGCCCGGGCGCTTCGCATGTCCCAGTATCCGGACGATCGCGTCTCACCATTCGGAGCACTGGTGACACGGCCGCCTGTCCGTCCCTACGATCGACGGCATGATGCAGCGACAGGCGGATCTCACGAAGCGGCGGGCAGTAGACCTGTGCCGCGTCGCCGCCATGCTCTGTCGCCCCTTCTGAGCGGAAGCGCCGCCGGCCTTCCGCGCCTCCCGGCGCCCTCACTCGAGGGCATCCGTGCGCCGGCCGCCGGCGAGACCCGGCCGCGCACCCCTCTTTCTTGCACACCCCCGCCGCAACTGCCCCGGAGGAGAACGAGCATGAGCCGCAGCGACGTCCTGGTCGACGCAGACTGGGTCGAGGCCAATCTCGACAACGCCGACATCGCCATCGTCGAGGTCGACGAGGACACGTCCGCGTACGAGAAGAACCACATCCGCAACGCCATCCGGATCGACTGGACCAAGGATCTCCAGGACCCGGTCCGCCGTGACTTCGTCGACCAGGAGGGCTTCGAGAAGCTCCTGTCGGCCAAGGGCATCGGCAACGACACGCTGGTGATCCTGTACGGCGGCAACAACAACTGGTTCGCGTCCTACGCCTACTGGTACTTCAAGCTGTACGGCCACGACAACGTCAAGCTGCTCGACGGTGGCCGCAAGAAGTGGGAGCTGGACGCCCGCGAGCTGGTCGAGGAGGTGCCCGCGCGCCCCGAGACGTCCTACTCGGCCAAGCCGCAGAACACCGCCATCCGCGCCTTCCGCGACGACGTCGTGGCGGCGATCGGCGCGCAGAACCTGGTCGACGTCCGCTCGCCCGACGAGTTCAGCGGCAAGCTGCTCGCGCCGGCCCACCTCCCGCAGGAGCAGTCGCAGCGTCCGGGCCACGTCCCGTCCGCCCGCAACATCCCGTGGTCGAAGAACGCCAACGACGACGGCACCTTCAAGTCGGACGACGCGCTCAAGGAGCTCTACGCCGACGAGCAGGTCGACCTCGCCAAGGACACGATCGCCTACTGCCGCATCGGCGAGCGCTCGGCCCTGACCTGGTTCGTGCTGCACGAGCTGCTGGGCGTGGAGAACGTCAAGAACTACGACGGCTCCTGGACCGAGTACGGCTCCCTGGTCGGCGTCCCGATCGAGCTCGGCGCCAACAAGTAACCGCTGCGACCAGAAGGAAACAAGACATGTGTGGAGCGAAGGCCGGCGGCCCGGACGCCTCGACGATCAAGCCCGGTGAGACCACCATCCAGGGTCAGGTGACCCGCGACGGCGAGCCGGTGGTCGGATACGTCCGCCTGCTGGACTCGACCGGCGAGTTCACGGCCGAGGTCCCGACCTCGGCGACCGGACAGTTCCGCTTCTACGCGGCCGAGGGCACCTGGACCGTCCGCGCCCTCGTTCCGGGCGGCACGGCGGACCGCACCGTCGTCGCCCAGACGGGCGGCCTCGCAGAGGTCGCGATCACCGTCTGACGACAGCAGCACCGGCAGGGCCGTACCCCGTACGCAGGGGTACGGCCCTTCGCCATGCCACGTACACGGGCCTACCCAGGACGCATGTACGCCCGCCGCCGGCACGACCCCTCCTCGACGGGCCCTCGCACTGCTTCGCAGGCTTCGGAGCCCTGTGCCGGACTCCGTCCGGCGGCCTTCGGCGTGGGCCTGTGTCCTGGGTTCCCGAGCTGCCCGGAATCGTTGGCTCGGATCTACGCTGAAGGTATGTACGCCCGCCGCCGGCACGTCTACTTCGCCATGATGGGCACCTGCATCGGCCTCTTCGTCCTGGCCTGGGGAGTCGTGCGTCTGTGGTCGATGCCCGTGGCCGTCGGGATGTGTGTGGTCGCCATGGTCATCCCGCCGGTCGCCGCGATGGTCGCCAACCGGCGCGGCCCCGAGGACCGCTGGTGGGACGACCCCTCCGGCGACCCGAAGTCCGACGAGTGGTGGGACGAGCTGGACGGCAAGAAACGCCGCCCGTAGCGCCCCGCCGCCCCGCAGTGAGACGGCTGTCTCAGTAGACGAGCGCCTGCGTCTCGTCCCCCAGCGCCTCCTGCAAGAAGACCTGCGCCCCCGCGATCCGTACGCCCTCGATGACGTCCTTCTCCGTGATGTCCCGGCGGGCCGCGCACTGGGTGCACAGGGTGAGGCGGCCGCCCGCGAGGATCGAGTCGAGCAGGTCGGGCAGCGGGGCCGCGTGCGGCAGCTCGAACTCGGCGGCCCGGCCCGGCAGCGCGAACCACGCGGACTCCCCGGTCAGCCACAGCGAGACCTCGACCCCGCTGGCCACGGCCACCGCCGCGACCGTGAACGCCTGAGAACACCGCTCGGGCGCATCGGCACCCGCCGTCACCTTGATCACGAGCTTCTTCGCCATACCTGAATCGTAATCAGCTACCCCACGACCGCCGGTGACGTCATCGCCCTGGTCGTCCAGTCCCGCGCGGGCGCGGCAGCCGCCGTTCCCATCCAGCAGACGGTGGCCCTGCAGAGCCGGCTTCTCGGCTGACCCGTAAGCTGGCCTCCGGCCCTGTCGTACGTGTACCGAAGCTGTACGTGTACCGAACCACGCTCATCCGAGGAGCACCCCGTGGAGATCTTCTTCGAAGCCCTGCTGGTCCTGGTCTGCGTCGGCGTCCTCGCCTTCGCCGGTCTGACCGTGAAGAAGCTGTACCAGGGCCAGCGCTGACCGACCACGTCCAGTCCAGGAACCGCCACTCATGATCGAGATCCCGTCCGACCTCCACAAGGACCTTCTCCCCCTCGCCTTCCTGCTCGGCAGTTGGGCGGGCGCGGGCGTGCACGACTTCCCCGGCTCCGAGAAGTGCAACTTCGGACAGGAGGTCACCTTCGGCCACGACGGCCGTGACTTCCTCGAGTACCACTCCCACACCTGGGTCCTGGACGGCGACGGCAACAAGGTCCGCCCCCTGGAGTCGGAGTCCGGCTTCTGGCGCATCGACGCCGACCGCAAGGTCGAGGTGACCATGGTCCGCGACGACGGCGTGGTCGAGATCTGGTACGGCGACCTGGCCGCCAAGAAGCCGCAGATCGACCTGGTCACGGACGCGGTCGCCCGCACGGCCGCCTCCGGCCCGTACACCGGCGGCAAGCGTCTGTACGGCTACGTCAAGAGCGACCTCATGTGGGTCGGCGAGAAGCAGACCCCCGAGGTCGAGCTGCGCCCCTACCTGTCGGCCCACCTGAAGAAGGTCGTCACCCCGGAAGACGTCGAACGCTGGGCGAAGGCCCTCCCGGACGACATGCCGGACGACGGGATCGCCTTCTTCAAGTAGACCTAGACTCTTCGGTGTGGTGAACACTGGAAGCACCGACTGGAAGAGCGACCTGCGGCAACGCGGCTACCGGCTGACCCCGCAGCGGCAACTTGTGCTCGAAGCCGTGGACACCCTGGAGCACGCGACCCCCGACGACATCCTCGTGGAAGTGAGGAAGACGGCGTCGGGGGTCAACATCTCGACCGTGTACCGGACCCTGGAGCTCCTGGAGGAGCTCGGGCTGGTCAGCCATGCCCACCTCGGGCACGGCGCGCCGACGTACCATCTCGCCGACCGGCACCACCACATCCACCTCGTCTGCCGGGACTGCCAGAACGTGATCGAGGCGGACGTCCAGGTGGCCGCCGAGTTCCGGGCCAAGCTGAAGGCGAGTTTCGGCTTCGAGACCGACATGAAGCACTTCGCGATCTTCGGCCGCTGCAAGGACTGCTCGCTCAAGGCTTCAACCGGCCAGCCTTCAACTGCCCAGCCTTCAACCGCCAAGGCTTCAACTACCGAGTCGTAGGCTTAGGCGTATGAAGAGCCCTCTGCTGTCCCTGCCCGGCGCCGTCCCCGCCGAGGGCGTGGACGAAGACGTCGCCGGTCACTACGGCGACCTGTTCCGCGAGCAGCGTGCCCTCGCCGACGGCGCCGGTTTCGTCGACCTCTCGCACCGCGGAGTCGTCGCCGTCACCGGCGCGGACCGGCTGAGCTGGCTGCACCTGCTGCTCACCCAGCACGTCACCGACCTCCCCGCCGGCCAGGCGACCGAGGCGCTGATCCTCTCCGCGCACGGCCACATCGAGCACGCGCTCTACCTGGTGGACGACGGTGAGACGGTCTGGGCGCACGTCGAACCCGGCACCCAGGACGCGCTGATCGCCTACCTGGAATCGATGAAGTTCTTCTACCGGGTCGAGGTCGCCGACCGGACGGCGGACACCGCGGTCGTCCACCTCCCGGCGGGGTCGATCGCACCCGTCCCGCCCGGCGCCGTCGTCCGCGAGACCCCGTACGGCCGCGACCTCTTCCTCCCCCGCGCCGACCTGGAGTCGTACGCCGCGCAGGCCGGTCCGCCGGCCGGGATCCTCGCCCACGAGGCGCTCCGCGTCGAGCACCACCGGCCGCGCCTCGGCTTCGAGACCGACCACCGCACCATCCCGCACGAGCTGGGCTGGATCGGCACGGCGGTCCACCTCCAGAAGGGCTGCTACCGGGGCCAGGAGACGGTCGCCCGCGTGCAGAACCTCGGCAAGCCGCCCCGCCGCCTCGTCTTCCTCCACCTGGACGGCAGCGAGGTCCTTCTCCCGCCGGCCGGCACCGAACTGCGCGTCGCCACCGAGGACCCCGACGGCCGCAAGATCGGCTTCATCACCACGTCCGCCCGCCACCACGAACTCGGCCCGGTGGCCCTGGCCCTGGTGAAACGCAACGTCCCGCTGGACGCCCCCCTGGTGGCGGGCACCACGGCCGCGGCCCAGGAAGTCGTCGTCGAACCCTAGTTCGCCAGTGCGCCGCGTCAGTTCGCCACGCCGGTTCGCGCCCCCGGTTTTTCACATCTCGATCAGGACGGTGAACGGGCCGTCGTTCGTCAGTGACACGCGCATCTGCGCGCCGAACCGGCCCGTCGCCACCGTCGCGCCGAGGGCGCGCAGCCGGGCGACGACCTCGTCGACGAGGGGCTCGGCGACGTCGCCGGGGGCGGCCGCGTTCCAGGTGGGGCGGCGGCCCTTGCGGGCGTCGCCGTACAGCGTGAACTGGCTGATCACCAGCAGCGGGGCGTCGATGTCACTGCACGACTTCTCGTCGTTCAGCATGCGCACCGACCACAGCTTGCGGGCGAGCTGGGCCGCCGTCTCCCTGGTGTCCTCGTGGGTGACCCCGACCAGGACGCACAGGCCCTCGCCGCTGATCTCCCCGACCGTCTCGCCGTCCACGACGACGCTCGCGCCGTCCACTCTCTGCACCACCGCTCGCATGCCGACCATGATGCCGGGTCCCCGGCGGGCGGCTCGCGGGGGCCCATTTTTGATCCTTAAGCCCCTATCTGGGGCCGTTCGGGGGGACTCGGTCACATAGCGGCGACTTGGGGTGGCACGATGCTTCCACCACACGCCGGCCGAGGGGACGGGGCAGAGGGACATGAGCACACCGAGTACCGGGCGGCCTGCCACACAGCGGCCGCCGGCACAGCGCAGCGACAGCCCCGTGCTGCCCACGGAACCACCGGAGCACGACCTGCCCCGGCTGAGCCTGCCCGAGCTGCGCACCCTGCGCCGGGACGCCCAGCGCGACGAGGCCGACCTGAGCTACGTACGACGGCTGCTCCAGGGCCGTATCGACATCCTGCGCGCGGAGCTGGCCCGGCGGTCCCCGACGGGTGCGGCGTCCGTGGTCGACCGGCTGTCGGAGATCCTCACCGACGCCCCGTCCGGCCACCGCTCCTCGGCCCGGCACGTCACGCTGGGCACCCCGCACAGCGAGGAGTACCGCCGGCTGGCCGCCGACATGCTCGCCGACGTCGAACTCTCCGACCTCGACGCCCGCACCGACCTCGAACTCCACGAGGCGATGGCCCGCCTCGTGCGCTACGAACAGCAGGTCTCCAGCAGCCGCCAGCGACTCCAGCGGACGGCCGACGAGTCGGGCGCGGAGGTCACGCGACGGTACCGGGAGGGCGAGGCGCAGGTGGAGGACCTGCTGGTGTGACTCAGGGAGCGGTAGCGGGAGCGGGCGGGGGCGGTACGGGCGGGTGTGCGGGGCCGAAAAAATCCCCCGCCCACCCGCCCCCACCTGCATACGGTGATCGTATGACCGACATACGCCCGATCACCGACGCCGAGCTTCCCGACTGGACACGCGCCCTCAACACGGGCTTCCTGCGTCCGCCCACCGTCACCGACCAGGCCCTCGCCGACCGCCGCACCACGATCGCGGACTCCCGAACCTCGGGCGCCTTCGACGCGGGCCGGTGTGTGGCGACGTTCCGCTCGTTCGCCCAGGAGCTCACGGCGGTGGGCGGCGCCCCCGTCCCCGCCGACGCCATCTCCAACGTCGCCGTGTCGGCCACCCACCGCCGCCGCGGTCTCCTCACCCGTCTGATCAGCGACGACCTGACGGCCGCGAAGGACCGCGGAGACGTCGTCGCCACCCTCATCGCCGCCGAGTACCGGATCTACGGACGGTACGGCTTCGGCCCGGCCACCACGATGACCGAGTGGACGATCGACGTACCCCGGGCCGGCCTCGACCCGCGCCGGTCGGGCCCGGAGGACGGCGGCCGGATCGACCTCGCCGACGCCGAGGAGGTCCGCAAGGCCGGTCCCGAGCTCCATGAGCGGCTGCGGCTCGCCCAGCCCGGCGCGGTCAGCCGGGACGAGCACTGGTGGGCCGCGGACACCGGCCTGCTGCGGCCGGGCGGCAACCCCTGGACCGAACCCTTCTACGCGGTGTACCGCTCGGCGGACGGCACGGTGGAGGGACTGGTGTCGTACGCGGCCGACGAGACGTGGAGCGCCGCCAAGCAGCCGCGGAACACGGCGTCCGTGAACTGGCTGCTCGCGGTGACCCCGGCCGCCGAGCGCGCCCTGTGGCGCTACCTCTGCTCCATCGACTGGATCACACAGGTCAAGACGGGTTGGCGGGCCCCGGACGACCTGGTCCCGCTCCTGTTGCCCGACCCGCGCGCGGCGAGCATCAGCACGCAGGCGGACTGGCTGTGGGTGCGGATCCTGGACGTCGTACAGGCCCTTCAGGCGCGTACGTACGACGCGGAGGGCTCGTTGGTCCTGGAGGTCGTGGACCCGGCCGGTCTGGCCGGAGGCCGCTTCCTGCTGGACGCGACCCCCGACGGCGCCTCCTGTACGCCGACCACCCGCAGCGCCGACCTCACCCTGGGCGTCGCCGAGTTGGCGACGCTGTGGCTGGGCGACGAGTCGGCGGGGCGGCTGGCGGCGCTGGGCCGGCTCCGGGAAGAACGAGCGGGCGCCGCCCGAGGGGCCGACGCCCTGCTGCGCACGTCCGGGCGACCTTGGTGCCCGGACATGTTCTGACGGCTCCTTTCGGTCGGGCGGAGGGTCTGGGTACTCGTGTGTCCGTGTACCCGTGTGTCTGTGTGTCCGTGTATCCGTAGCTGTTCAGTTGTGGCTGTGCGGTCCTGCTCTGTCTGTTCAGTTGTGGCTGTGCGGGCGATGTTCAGTTGTGGCTGTACGTCGGTGCCGACCGTTCGGGCTCCCGGCTCCCCTCCGGAAGGGAACCCACCGGCCAACCATCTGAAAGTTTGACCATGTTGCTGAAGTTGGCTGCCAACTTCACTGTACTTATGTCCGCTTGGAAGCGTCCTATAACCATCTCTCTTTGAACTGCCCAAAGATGGCGGGAAGTTGTACTGTGCGGACGTGGACCCGGAAAATGCCTCCGTCACTGCGCGGAGGGGGGCGGAGCGGCCGCAGCGGTCACACCGCGAGGTGGCCGACGAGCTGCGCGCCCGGATCAGAACCGGGGTGCTGCGGCCGGGTCAGCGCATGCCCACCCAGGCCAAGCTGGCGGACGAGTTCGGCGTCGAGCGGGGTGCCGTACGCCAGGCGCTGCGGATTCTGCAGTCCGAGCAGCTCCTCACCAACGTCTCGAAGGGAAGCCCGGCGACGGTCGCCGTGCGGCCCGGTGCGGCCGGCCCCCCGGTCGGGCCCGGGGCGGTGCCGCAGCCCTCGATGGTCGGCCTTCCGCCCCGTATCACCCAGGCGTTCGCCGCCGAGCATGTCGAGGTCGACGCGCTGTGTCTGACGGCGGTCTCGCTGACCGCCGCGATCGGCGAACCCCTGCGTCAGATCCACGCGGGGCAACTGAATCCGGCCAAGATCGACGTCCGGGTCCTGCTGCCGTCCCGGGACATCGACCTCGCCTTCCCGGCGCCGGTGGACATCTCGGAGACCGGGCGGCTGCAGCGCCGCTGGCTGGCCCATCGCAACGCCCAGGGCCAGGTGTTGCGGCACAACCTGCTCACCCTGCGCGCCACGCACGGCATCGACGTGCACGTCACCTTCCGCGCGCTGCCCTTCACCCCGCCCGTCAAGCTGTACCTGCTCAACCGCACGGAAGCGCTGTTCGCCTACTACACGGTGCAGCGGGGCGAGCAGACGATCGACCAGGAGCACCTGGAGATGTACGACGCCGAGGGCACGCGGTCGGTGCTGTTCGCCTTCGAACAGGGCGCCGGACCACGTGACACGACGTTCGTGCGGCAGTCCCGTCTGTGGTTCGACGCGCTGTGGGAGACGATCAGTTCGGAGCTGGTGCTCACGAGTTGACGGCGGGCCCGGTGGCGAGGAGGGCCAGGATCACGGCGCCGGCCGAGCTGATCACGGGGCTCTTGGCCTTGATGCCGATGCTGAGCAGGAGCAGACCTACGGCGCCGGCGGTGCCGTACTTCCACTGGATGGTCTGCTCGACGCCGACGACGAAGGCGGCGCTGAGGAGGACGAGGACGGGCATGGTGGTTCCCCCCTTTCGGAGGGTGGAGAGGGTCGGAGAGGCCGCGAGTGGGCCGGAGTGGGAGGCAAACCTTCCGCCAACTTGCTCAAGTTGGCAACCAACTACAACTATGTTGTCCCCACTTGGCAGCAACTGCTAAACAACTTTCAAACAACTCCCGTCAGATGGATGGAAGTTGTAGCTTTTGGTCGTGACCCAGGAGAACGTGGCAGTGAACGGCAACAGAAGGCTCTCGCCCGACCAGATCGCCGCTGTCCTGCGCGAACGCATCCACGGCGGGGATCTCAGGGCCGGTGACCGGCTGCCCACCCAGGCCGAGCTGGCGGACGAGTTCGGCGTCGAGCGGGGCGCCGTACGCCAGGCGCTGCGGGCCCTTCAGGACGACGGTCTCCTCACCAACGTGAGCAAGGGCAGCCCGCCCCGGATCGCGCAGCCGCCGGACCCGGGCCGTGACGAGCCCCAGCCCACGATGGTCGCCCTGGCCCCCCGGATCACCGAGGCCTTCTCCGCCAGGCACGTACGCGTCGACGCGGCCTGTCTCACCGCCGAGAGCCTCATCCCGGCCCTGGCCGAGCCGCTGCGGCTGATCCACGGCGGCCGTATCCGCCCCGAGCGGATCGACGTCCGCATCCTGCTGCCGTCCCGGGACATCAGCCTCGCCTTCCCGGTCCCGGTCGACAGCCGCGGCGACGACGACCCGGTGCACGAGCGCTGGCTGTCGATGCGCAACGCCCAGGGGCACGTCCTGCGGCACAACCTCCAGACCCTGCGCACGCACGGCATCGACGTCAACATCACGTTCCGCGCCCTGCCGTTCACCCCGCCGGTGAAGCTGTACCTCCTCAACGGCGAGGAGGCGCTGATGGCGTACTACATGGTCATGCGGCGGGAGGAGCACACCGACGCCGGGCGCCTCGACATGTACGACGTGCTCGGCACCGAGTCGCTCCTCTTCTCCTTCGGGAAGTCGGCAGGCCAGCGCGACGCGGCGTTCGTCGAGCAATCCCAGAAGTGGTTCGACGCCCTCTGGGAAACCATCACGACGGACCTGACACTCTCCTAGTGACCTCTCATACGACGCAGACTGAACAGGTGGCACCCGACAGCGGCACCGACACCGGTAGTGACAGAGGCAGCGGCAGTGGCGACGAGGCCGCGGAGCGGCGGAAGGCGATCACGCGTGCGCGCGTCGTCCTCTGGGACTTCGACGGGCCGATGTGCCGGTTGTTCGCGGGTCATTCGGCGCAGCGCGTGGCCCAGGAGCTGATGGGCTGGCTCGAAGGGCGGGGCCTGCACCGCCTGCTGACCGAGACCGAGCGGCACTCGCTGGACCCGCACGTCGTGGTGCGCGCGGTGGACCGGGTGCGGCCCGGCAGCGACCTGGCGGCCGAGCTGGAGGAACGTCTCACCCAGGAGGAACTGCTGGCCGTGGCCTCGGCGATGCCCACGGCGTACGCCGACCCCCTGATCCGCACCTGGGCGGCGACGGGCCCGCGGCTGGCGATCACCACGAACAACTCGCCCAGGGTGGTGACCAGTTACCTCGCCGGGCGTGGCCTCACCGACTGCTTCACCCCCCACATATACGGCCGCACCCAGGATCTCCGCCTGCTCAAGCCGCACCCGCGCTGTCTGCATCTCGCGCTGCGTGCCCTGGGCTCGGCGCCCGAGGACGCCCTGATGATCGGCGACACCCCGTCCGACTTCGCGGCGGCCGACGCGGCCGGCGTCCCGTTCCTGGGCTACGCGCGCAACGCGGACAAGGAGCGGCGGTTGCGGGGAGCGGGCGCCGCTCTGGTGGTCAACTCGCTGGAGACGGTGCTGGAGACGGTCAGGCGCCGGGCCTGAGCATCAGCACCACGAGCGCGAAGCCCGCCACCGCGGTGAGCAGTTTGTGCCGGGCCCGGACGCCCACCGCCACCGTGATCATGAGCATCACGCCCAGCGCGCCCAACTTCGCCTGCACCGTCAAGCCCGCGCAGTACGCGCCGAGTTCCAAGAGGGCCGATAACAGGAGCACGGCCTTCCCCCTCCATGCCGTTCGCTGCGAATCACTGCGACCTCTGTGAATCACTGCGAGCCTCTGTGAATTTCTGCCAAGCTTTCAACTGTCGGTCCAATTGGACTGGTTGACTTGAAGTGGATTTCCCCGGACTGGTTGATCCTTAATCCGGGGTAGTTGTCCGAGATCTGACCGACAGTGGTTTGCCCGTGGACGGATGGCGGTACGGTCGCCCTGTGGGAGCGCAACAGAGCGGCAGCGGTGACGGAGGCGGCCGGGAGTTCCACCGGGTCGCCGACGCGCTGCGCGCCCGGATGGCCGACGGGACGTATCCGCTGGGCTCGTTCCTGCCGCCGCAGCGGGACCTCGCCGGGGAGTTCGGGGTCTCCCGGGACACCGTCCAGCGCGTGCTGCGGGAACTGGCCAGCGAGGGCTGGATCGAGTCCCGTCAGGGCAGCGGGTCCCGGGTCGTCGTCGACACGGTGGTCAAGACGCAGCGCATCCGGTCGTACACGCCGAAGGCCACCCGTCAGCGTCAGCAGTCGACGCTCGGGCCGCTGCTCAGCGAGGCCTTCGAACAGCCGGAGGTCACGCTGGACGTCTACACGCTGACCTCCGAGTCCCTGGACGCCCACATCCGGCTCCAGGCCGAGCGGATCCGCCGCGGTGACATCGCTCCCCGGCACATCGGCCTGCGGATGCTCCTGCCCTCGCCCGACCTGGACCTGCCCTACCCGAGGGTCAAGGACGACAAGGACGACCAGCGGCTGCGCGACCGGCTGCACGACATCACCACCCGCCACACCAAGTCGCTGCTCGAGGTGCTCAAGGGCCTGGCGGTCGAGGAACTCGTGCCGTCCGTCGACGTCCAGATCCGGCGCGCGCCCCTGACACCCACCTTCAAGCTGTACGTCTTCAACGGAACGGAGGCGCTGCTCGGTCCCTACGAGGTGATCGAGCGCCCCATCGAACTGGAATCCGGCGAGGTCATCATCGCCTACGACGTGCTGGGCCTCGGCGCCACGCTCACCCACCATGTGAAGGACGTGGACCCGGACTCGCCGGGCTCCGTCTTCATCGACACCTGGCAGTCGTGGTTCGACTCGGTCTGGCATCGGCTGGCCGAATGAGCGTCTCGCTGCATGAGCGTCTGGCCGAATGGGCGTCCGGCCGGATGAGCGTCTGGCCGAATAGTGGTCATCCGTTGCGCTAGCATTCCCCAAATCGCGCGAGCAACCGCTCCCGTCCATACGTATGAGACGGCGAAAAACAACCGTCTCGACGGCCTGACGCGGCAGAGTGGCAGACCACCCGTTGTGCTCACCTGATCCTCGCTCCGGTCGTGCGGCGGATTTTCCGTCTGCCCCACCCGTCAGTGCGAGTATCCGGAGCGGCCAGTGGTCGTCGACCCCCTTGTTCCCCGACGTCTCGTGGGGGAACGAGCCGCCGAGGCCGCGTCCAGCGCCCTGGCGGCCTTCGTCCGGGCCGCGGAGGCGACCAAGGAGTCCAGCGGTCACCACAACCGCAACCATGTGCTGCCGTTGACCCCGGAGGTGGCGCGGCTGCTGGGGCGCGAGGCCGGCACGCCGGTGACGGTGCGCATCCGGCGCGCCGACGCGCTGCCGGTGGTGATCAGAACCTGGCAGGACGAGGCGGCGATCCTGCGCGCCGTGCGGAGCGGGCTGTCCCCGGCCCCCGAGTGTCTGGTCAAGCGCGCGGAGTACTCCATCCACAGCTATGTGGAAGGCGTCCCGCTCTCCACCGTCTGCGGAAACGGCAAGCTCGTCGACACGCTGCTCATGGAGGCGCTGGTCGAGCTGCTGGCCCGGATGACGCAGGTGCGGCGGGCGGTGCTGCCGGCCCTGCCGACCTGCTGGCCCGCCAACCACAGCGACAGCCAGGCCTTCCTCAAGACCCTGGTCCGGCTCGCCGACGAACAGATCCGGACGCCCAACTGGGCTGAGTTCGGCGGCCTGTTCAAGGCGCTGGGCATCTCCGACGACGCCATGGTCCGGCTGTCCGAGCGGGTGCCGTCGATGGCCCGGCGGCCGTACAGCCTGCTTCACGCGGACCTGCACCGGGACAACCTGATCGTGTCCTACGACGCGGCCCCGCCCCTCGTCTGCGTGGACTGGGAACTGGCCACCTACGGCGATCCCCTGCACGACCTCGCCACCCATCTGGTGCGCATGCGCTACCCGCGGGACCAGTGGTCGGAGGTGATCGACGCGTGGGCCGACGCCATGCGCGCCCTTCAGCCCGGCGCGGTCAAGGGGCTGGCCAGGGACCTGCGGCACTACCTCGACTTCGAGCGCGCCCAGTCGGTGTACCCGGACGTCATGCGGGCCGCGCGGTCCTTGCAGGGGTCCTTCACCCAGCGGAGCCTGGACGAGGCCACCTCGGAGGTGAGCAGGGCGCTGGAGACGGCGTCGGAGCCGCTGCGGCTGAGAAACGTTCCGGCGGAGGACGAGATCGAGCGCGCGCTGTTCCGTTGGCTGGCGTCGCGGGGCGACGGGGACGTCAGCGGCCGCCACTGGATCGCGAAGGCCTGCGACTGGCGTCCCGACCCGCGCTTCCCCGAGCAGCCCGCCTTCCCCGCCTCCGCGGTGCGCGACGCCCTCCTCGCCGAGGGCGCCGCCCCCGCGCACCGGGTGTTCAAGGGGACCGGCCACCTCAACTCGGTGGTCCAGGTCCCGGGCGTCGGCACCCCCGTCGTCGTACGCCGCAAGCTGGCCAACGTCCTGCGCAGGGAGCCCGTCTACCTGAGTGAGCACGTCGTCCTGCGCGCGATCCAGGAGTCGGGCGTGCGGGTGGCGGCGCCGCAGGTCCTGGCGCTGGGCGAGAGTTATCCGGACGACGCCTTCAGCATCCACACGTACGTCGGCACCCGCATCGACCAGCCGCCCGGCCATCCGGTGAACGGTCTGCTCCCGCACGAGGCGGACGCGCTCGTCCACCAACTGTGCGAACTGACGGGCGTGGACCATGCGTTGATCGACCCGCAGGCCGGGGGCATCGACTTCAACGAGTGGCTGAAGGAGCAACTCGTAGGCCTGGTGCGCAACCTGCCGAAGGAGTCCCTCCAACTGGCCCGCACACTGGGGCTGCCCGACGAGCGGCGGCTGCGGGAGATCCTGTCCCGGCACCGGGTGAGCCGCCGGGCGCCGGCCCTGCTGCACGGCGACCTCAACCCGTGGAACCTGGTGCGCCGCACCGACGATCTGGCCCTGACCATCATCGACTGGGAGATGGCCCTCGTCGGCGACCCGCTCTACGACCTCGTCCGGCACATGCACCTGACACCGACCCGGCCGGAGATCCGGACCCGGATGTTCCGGCGCTGGGAGGAGAAGCTGCCGAAGCGGTACACGAAGGACTGGGGCAAGGACTGGTCCGTCTACCGCTGGATCGAGATCGTCCGCTCCGCGTACATCGACCTCGACCGCCTGGCGACCCGGGCGAGCCTGGACGCCCCCAACGTCCGCCGAGCCGTCGACTCCTACGCCGGCACCCTCGCGGCGGCCACGGCCTGCCTGGGCCTGCCGGTGTCGAGAACGGCGAACCCTTATCTGGCGCGGGCGCTGGGGTAGGGGGGCGGGCGAGGGTGGATGGGGCGCTCTGGGGAGGGGGGAGCGGACCCGCTCCGGCGACCCGTCGCCGTAGGCTCGCCCCATGAGCGAGACCGGGCTGCGTGAGCGCAAGAGGCAGCGGATGTACCAGGCCGTGTCGGACATCGCCGTCCGGCTCTTCATGGAGCGCGGCTTCGACGCGGTGTCCGTCGCCGAGGTCGCCGCCGCGGCCGAGATCTCCAAGCCGACCCTCTTCCGGTACTTCCCGACCAAGGAGGACCTGGTCCTGCACCGGATCGCCGATCACGAGCAGGAGGCGGCGCGGATCGTCGTCGCGGCGCGCGCCGAGGGGGTGGCCCCGCTCCCCGCCCTGCGCCGGCACTTCCTCGACGGACTCGCCGCCGACGACCCCGTCACCGGCCTCAACGACCACCCGAACGTCCGCGCCTTCTACGACCTCCTCTACGGCACCCCCTCCCTGGTCGCCCGCCTCTACGGCTACCTGGAGCGCTCGGAGTCCGCCCTCGCGGACGCCGTCGCCGGCGTTCTCGGAGATGTCGGCGGGGACGCGCGCGGGGAGGGACGTGGGGAGGGGCTGCCCAGTGCTCTCGACGCCCGGTTGGCGGCCGGCCAGATCATCGCCGTCCGGCGGATCCTCGCCGAGGAGAACTGGCGGCGGATCGCGGCGGGGGAGCGGCTGGAGGACGTCCGGGGCGAGGCGGTCGCGGCGGCGGAGCGGGCGTTCGCGGTGCTGGGGGCGGGTCTGCCGGGACTGACCTGACTCCGGACCGTCCGATCGGCGCTGCTGATACTCGGTAAAAGATGTAACTCGGTTACGTTATTCGTTACCCTTGTCGTATGACGGCACCCGACCTCGACACCGCCCTCCACCGGGAACGCGCCCACCACGACACCTGCCGTGCCGCCCTCGCCGCGATGGTCGAGGGCGCCGACCTCCAGGTGGTCACCGGTGAGGACGTCTCCGCGTCCGGCGCCGACGCGGAAGTCCTCGGCTACCGGCTGCGCAGCCACGCCAAGGCCCTGCACGAGCTGCCCGAGGGCCCGCTGTTCTTCGGCCGGCTGGACTTCGCCCACGGCACGGGCGGCGATCACGCGGATCTCGCCCACCACATCGGCCGCCTCCGCATCAGCGAACACCCGGCCGCCCCGCCCCTCGTCGTCGACTGGCGGGCCCCCGTCTCCCGCGCCTTCTACCAGGCGAGCGCCCGCGACCCGCAGGGCGTGGCCGTCCGGCGACGCTTCGGCTGGGCCCCCGCCAGCCGGGGCGACTCCGCCGACCTCACGGGCCTGGAGGACGAACACCTCGACACAGGCGAGGAGTTCGACGTCCGGGACGGCGGCGGGTCCGGGCGGCCGGCTGGCATCGTCGCCCGGGAGATCGAACGCCCCCGCGTCGGCCCCATGCGGGACATCGCCGCGACCATCCAGCCCGAGCAGGACGACCTCGTACGAGGAGACCTCGCCGAGTCGGTGTGCGTGCAGGGCGCCCCCGGTACCGGCAAGACCGCCGTGGGCCTGCACCGGGCCGCCTACCTCCTCTACACCCACCCGCGCCGCATCCAGCGCGGCGGCCTGCTGATCCTCGGCCCCAACCGCGCCTTCCTCACCTACATCGCGGAAGTCCTGCCCTCCCTCGGCGAGACCGGCGTACGGCAGTCGACGCTCCACGACGAGATCGCCCGCCACCCGGTCACCGGGGTGGACCCCGACCGGGCCGCCGCCGTCAAACACGACGCCCGGATGGCCGAGGTGCTGCGCCGCGCGGTGTACGGCCGGGTGACGGCCGACCGCGCCGAGGACCTCTCCCTCCCGGACGGCTCCTACCGCTGGCGGCTCGCGGGCCGCGAACTGACGGCGATCGTCGCCGGGGTCCTCGCCGACGAACTGCCGTACGAGACCGGGCGGGAGCGGGTGCGCAGCCGGATCGTCCGCCGGATCCAGGAGCGGGCCGAACGCCGGAGCGGGACCCGCCCGGCCTCCTGGACCCGCCGGGTCGAACGGGCGCGGGCGGTCAGCGCCTGCGTCGAAGCCGTGTGGCCGAAGGCCCGCCCGGAGGAGGTGCTGTCCCAACTCCTGACGGACCCGGCCGAGTTGGCACAGGCGGCGGACGGCCTCCTCGACCCCGACGAACAACAGGCCCTGCACTGGCCGCGCCCGCCCCGCTCACCCAGGTCGGCGCGCTGGTCGGCCGCCGACCTCGTCCTCCTCGACGAGATCGCCGGCCTCCTCGACCATCCCCAGAGCTACGGTCATGTCGTCGTCGACGAGGCCCAGGACCTCTCCCCGATGGAGTGCCGGGCCGTCGCCCGCCGGGTCCCCTTCGGCTCGCTCACCGTCCTCGGCGACCTTGCCCAGGGCACCACCCCCTGGGCGGCGACCTCCTGGCCGGTCCAGCTGACCCACCTGGGCAAACCGGATGCGACGATCGTCCCCCTGACCCTGGGCTTCCGGGTCCCGGCCGCCGTCCTCACCCTCGCGTCCCGCCTCCTCGACCGCCTCGACGCCGACGTACCCCGCGCCCACTCCCTCCGCCGGGACGGCGAACTGCGCCTCCGGCGGACAGGGACAGACGCCGCCATGCTGCACGCCGCGGTCGTCGCCGCCGTACGCGACGCACTCACCCACGAGGGCTCGGTCGGCGTCATCGCCGCCGACGCACAACTCGACGGCGTCCGCGCAGCCCTCACCACAGCCGGCATCCCGACCTCCGGCCCGGACGACCCGGCCGCCCGCGTGACGACCGTCCCCGCGACCCTCGTCAAGGGCCTGGAGTACGACCACGTCGTCGCCGTCGAACCGGCAGCCATCGCAGAGTCGGAACAACGCGGCCTGAACCGGCTGTACGTAGTCCTGACCCGAGCGGTGTCCCGCCTGGAGGTGGTACACGGACGGGAGTTGCCGTGGGAGGGGTGAGGCAGAGGGCGCCCGGAACACGAACCGGAGTGACTGGGGCATCCTGGACGGCGATGCTGCTCTACCTCGACGTCGACGGAACGCTGATCCCGTTCGGGGGCACGGCTCCCCACCCGGAGTACGGAGAACCGTCGCCCGAACACCCGCTCCTGTCCCGCCTGGACCCGTCCCTCGGCCCCCAACTGCTCAGTCTGGGCTGCGAGTTGGTGTGGGCGACGACCTGGCTGGACGACGCGAACACCGTCCTCACACCGCGACTCGGCCTGCCCACGCTGCCGGTGGTGCAGTGGCCGGAGGACGAGGACGAGGGCGCGGACGCGGAACCGGGACTGGGACCGGGAGGCGGCGGCGTGCACTGGAAGACACGGCCACTTGTCGCCCGGGCCGCCGGTCGCCCCTTCGTCTGGCTCGACGACGAGATCACCGACGCCGACCGCGTCTGGACGGCCGTTCATCACCCCGGCGCCGCACTCCTCCACCGCGTCCATCCCGCCCGAGGTCTCACGGACGCGGACTTCGTGATTGTGGAGGAGTGGATCAGAGGGCAGCGAGGGGCGTAGCCCTCGAAAAAAAGCGTCGATGCGTCGGACCGGGCCGCCGTAGGGTGCCGGGCTGTGACGGTTTCTTCGGTCGTCGGGGTGCCGCTGTGGCGCGAACGGCGGTTCGTCCTGCTTGCCCACAGGCACGCAACCTGCGCACCACCGCCGAGGCCCCTTCCACCGCGCCAGCTTCCCCGGAGGCGCGGAGCACCCGGTGGGCAAGGAAGCACCAGGCTGATCCTCCACACCCATTCGCCGGGAACGGACAGGTGGATCAGATGCATCAGGTGCTGGTGCCGTCGCCCAGTGGATAGCCGATCTCAGCGATGTCCTTTGCCAGGGTGTGCATCGTGACCTCGGGGTTCAAGGCCGCGACCACCTCGGTCGTCAGAGGACGCAGGGCAAGCACGTGCCGAATGGCTGCGAGGGACACCGGGATCTCGTAGCAGTCCTCGGCGAAGCGCTGGAACGCTTCCGGCGACCGGTCGGCCAGCAACCGGAACAAGTGCCCGGAGCCGTCCGGATCGCTGTCGCTGTCGCTGTCGCTGTCGCTGTCGCTGTCGCTGTCGACGGTGCCGGTGCCGGCACCGTCGTCAGGAAACTCGATCGTCCCCGCATGCCAAGCTCCATCACCCACCTCCCGCCACGTGCAGGCGGTCACGACGGGCATTCCGTCCTCGTCGGCGAACGCGGGCTCCTCGACGCAGGAACGGAAGACCGCCGGGACGTCGTTCAGCACGCCCGGCCACGGTCCGTCATCGGCATAGGGGCTCATGGGCGACTCGTGCGCGAAGCCGCGAATGTAGGCGCCGACGGCCGAGAAGACGACGGAAAACTCGTCGCCCGATCCGTCGCGCATCGAGGCCAGCTCTTCCCCGTCGGACCAGTGAGCGTCGAAGGAGTAGCGCCGACCGGCCCATTCCGGGCGAAGTATCGCTTCCAGCATCGCCATCGAGCGGCAGTGATCGCGAAGCGCTGGAATCCCGGCGAGGTCGCTTTCCTTGCGTACGACTTGAGGGCGAGGTGGCGCGTGGGCCCTGACCAACCCCCATCTGCTGATCACCCAGCAGACCGCCCATCACGACAGCCCGGTCAGCCGGGTATGGCTCAGAACTGTCCTGCGCGGCCAGGAGGCCAGCCTCGACCTCCTGCGACAGGACCGGATCCTCGACGAAGTCGAAGCCGTAGGGGTCCGCGACCCTCTGCACATCGCGGCAGTCTTCGGACTGCGACCCGATACCGCCCAGCGGTATGTCGATGCCGTCCACGGACGCTACGACAGTACGCACCCTGCCAGCAGTGCGGCCAAACCAACGCCCTCGTGAGTGCACAGGCACCTCAGTAAAGTGGCCATGATCGAGCGAAGTTGATGGTGCATCAGTACTGGGGAACGGAGAGACAGTGAACAACCCTTACGCCCCTGCCTCCGGCATGGAGAAACGGCCGGGATGGTCATGGCTCGACGAGTACCTATGGGTCTCGTGCGACATCATCGCCGACCTGGCCGAAGGACGGCTGGAGCAGCGTCCGCTGGTCACCACCGTCGCCCGGCTCGATCCCGGAGAACGCGCACTCGCCGTCGGCCCCGCAACGCGATTGACCTGGCGGGCCCTGGGCGACGGCAGCTACATGCACCGAAGCGTCGTTGCGTTCGGCAGTCCCACATTCGTACTCAGCAGCATGGCCGGCTCGGCCCTCGGTAACTCCGCCCGCCGCCGTGCTGCCGCAAACGACGCGCAACCGCGCTGGGTGGTGGACGGGTCCGGCGAAATCACCGTCACCACGCGCAAGGTCTACTTCGGACACCCGAAGTGCCCACTCGACCTCGCCTGGGGCGGCCTGGACACGATCGACCTCGTTGCACCCGAGGTCTTCCAGGCCAGCTTCCGCAACATCCACAGCGGACGGCAGACGACAGTCCAGCTCCACACTCCCTGGGCGTCCCTGCTGTTCGTCCTGGCCGCTGTCACAGCCTTCCCCGCCCACCCCCGACTGCTGGGACGCGGCTGGCTTCCACCAGACTTCGAGAGGCGATGCACCGATATCGGGAGGCCATGCCGCCCGGCAGCCCACCTCCTGCTGAACCGCGGCCACTAGAAAACACCGACCGGAGCTGGGACGGCAGTACTGTTACACCCTCAAGTTCCTCCCCGAAAACCCTTCGGTAATCCCGAACTTGTGGCCTCCGGCGGGGTAGTGGGCGGAAGCCGATGCGAAGCCGGAGTGTGTGCCGGCGGTCAGTTCGATCAGGCCCGGCAGGCAGCGCGGATCGTTCATCCGGGCCAGAGCCCACAGGGCGGCCTCGCCGACGGTCCCCCGTTCACGTGTGGTGCGGGTACGTGTGGTGCGGACGGCGGTGTCGGAGAGGAGTGTGGCGACCTCGTCGGCGTGGGCGGCGGCCGCCGGGCCGAGGCAGGCCAGCAGCTCGGCTGCCCGGAAGCGGGCTTCGGGGGCCGGATCGTCCAGTCGCGCGACGAGACGCGGTAAAAGGGCAGCGGTCGGTGAGCGCCACTGAGACAGCAGTCCGCCCGCCTGGGACAGGGCACCGATCCGTTGTTCGTCGTCGTGATGGTCCGCCAGCAGGCCGAGCGTGAAGGTGGGGGAGGGGCCGGTTATCAGCCGCGCAGCCCAGTGTTGGACACCCAGGACGCCGGTCTGCACCGAGCTGGTGTGGCGCCACAGCTCGATGGTCGGGTCCCGGAGCGCTTCGAGCATGAGGTCGAGCCGTCGCGCAGGCAGGCCCGGGTCGTGCGGGGCGAGCGCGTGCACCGCTGCCAGGCGTATCTGAGCCTGGGGAGAATCGAGCAGACCACGGAGCAGGTCGAAGACCTCGGCGCCATGCCCGCCGACTGGCGCGCGCAGGGCCGCCTGGCCGAGTGAGAGGACCAGCTCAAGGCGGGTTGGCAGATCGTCCTCCGCCTCCCAGCACCGCAGCAGCCCAGGCAGAACCAACTCGCCGGGGCTGTCGCAGACACCGAGCACGTCGGCCGCGGCCCGCCGGATCTCCGGCTCGGGATCGTCCAGCAGACCCAGCAACTCGGGCAGGGCCTGTGTCCACGCCGGCGCCCAGCCGGGATCAAGGAACCGGGCTTTGACCCGACCGGCTTCCGCCGCCAGCATCGCCACCAGTTCCAGCATCGCGCAGCGGCTCGGCACCTGCGGGGTCGCAGCCAGGCGCAGTACGAAGGGCAGTGCGGCCGGGGCGGCGGAGCAGACCCAGCCACCTTGATGGAAGAGCAGGTTGAGCAGCTCGGACGAGGCGTCGTCCGCATCGTCCGGATCCGGACCCTCGCATCGGCGGAGCAGGCCGGGTACGTCCTCGGCAGACCCGTAGTTGTGCTTCAGCCCAGCCCAGTCGACCGCATCCAATCCCACTCCCACCCACATGCGCGCGACCCTACCGGCCGGGCCACCCACACTCAGCCGAGTCATGCCTGAACGCGCTGCTTGGACCTGCCGACCAGGTAGCGTGCTCAGGGTTCTACGCCGCTCGTACCGCTCGTCGGCAGCTTCAGAACAGGTTGCAGGCATCCGACGGAGATGGCAGCGTCAGACGCTCGGCCTGCTCCAGCCAGTCGGTGTACCAGCGGGCGAAAGTCACCGGTTTCCCGTCATCGTCGAGGCGCGGCACCAGGTCGACGTCGTCCGCCCGGCCATCCGACCAGATCGTGCCCCGATGCATGCCGCTGATGATCAACCACTCCCGCAGGGCACAGCCCAGATGAGAGATCACGATGGCGCCGGCGGTGCGTCCCGGGGCGAACATGAGGGCGTCCCACTGCTCGTCCCACGCTTCGATGGCGTCGTCGAAGTCCTTGATCTCGTCGAAGTCCTCTTCCTCGGGGCGTAGGGCAAGGAGCTCGTCGAGGCTCTTGGGGTCCGGTCCCTGCTCCGGGAACGGCTCCGCGAGCGTGGAGAGGTCTGCCAGGTCGGCTCCGTCGCCTTCCCAGCGCCACCGGCTCTGTATGCGCCGCAGGGGAAAGAGGCCGTAGGCCGGTCCCGCGCCGCCCGCGGCGACGTGGAGGAGGAAGGTCCGGTAGCCGTCTGGCAGCCTCACACCTATCTGGCCTTCGAGTTCAGCAAGCCCCTCCTCGGTGAGTGGCTCCTCCAGGGCCCACCGGTGCCCGAGCGCCCCGAAGACTTCACTGCACGCCGGCTGAGTGCCCAACGCCGCCACGCGTTCCCGTACCCCTGCCCACTGATCAATCATGCGCAGACCGTACGTGGCGCCGCTGACACCGGGCCTGGCCCGCGCACATGGAGCTAGGCGCCGTCGTGGCCATCAGCGGCCAAAGCAGGTGCTCGGCCGTGGTGTTGGGTCAGTAGAACCAGACGACGAGACGTACGTTCTGCGCGCCGTGGAGTTCGCTGAGTATGCGCATGACGCTCCACACCCGACCCCAGTCGCTACCGGCCCCTGCGGCCGAGGCACGGCTTCGTGTACCAGAGGCATCTGTCTCCTGCCAGTCGGCGTTGGCCAGCTCGGCCCAGGTCAGCCATGTGGTCCCGTACACATCGCTGGGACCGCCGTAGGCGGCGAAATCACCACGCAGCCCATCCGACGCGTCCTCTGGGAAGCCGCGGCCCTCAGCCAGGGGGCGGAAGCCGAAGGAATTGCGGATTCCGAAGAGACAAGCGAGGCCGTCATAGGCGTTGCCCATGTTGAGCAGGAACAGGTCGATGGCCGCCTGCCACACGGAGTCCTCGTCGCCGGGGCCCCACAGCCGGGCTCCCGGACGGCATTCGATCAGTCCACTGACGTCGGTCGACATACCGAGATCCTGCCTGCGCGGCCCGGAGCCGACACCTGCGTTTCCTTCCCGCAGGCTCGCGGTCCCACCTTCGTCGCCTGCGTGCCGCCTGGAACGCTAAGTCCCACGAGTTCACAACGGCATTCCCGCCAGTGGCCGCTCCGCGCCAACCAGCGCTGCGAAGTGCCAACTGCCGCGAGCTGTCACAAGCGTTGAGCTTGAGCACGATAGTTGTCGTTAACCTCCCACCCCGACCTGGCCTTGCTTGAAGCACTGAGCACGATATCTGTCGCCGAATTCGCGTCGTTGTTGACGTGTTCCGTGCTTTTTGCAGGCAAGTTGTCGCCAACTTCGAAGATCGCTCCTTCGACGGGATGCATGCGGATTACCTGGGACTATGAGCGATACCCGGGGCTCCTTGTGGTCCCACAGCTGTACATGGACGGATCTGCTGGTCCCTGTCTCGCTGGACGCGGGGCGGGGCGACCTCGACCTGTCCGATGGCTGGCCGGACCGGTGGACGGCGACGTGGAAGTACGCCGGGGACGAGGTTGCGGGGCCGGTCCGGCACCTGGGGCAGGTGCCGGTAGCGAGCCGCGGGCCGATGCGGGGGTTCACCTGGCGGCGGGAGCAGCGGCACAGGCCCGGGCTGGAGTCCCTGGTGTCGACGGGGCGCCTGCATGGGTTCGAGAGCCTCGAAGAGGATCAGCTGCTGGTAGCTCTGGACTTTGCCGGTGATCTGTTGGAAGTGCTGTCGCAGCCGTTGCGTATCCGGTTCCGTACAGCGGAGAAGTGGCGCAACCACACCCCGGACTTCTTCGCAGTCACGCGGGTGGGGACCTGGCTGATCGACGTGCGGCCCCGGGACCTGATCGAGCCCGGGGACCTGGAGTCGTTCGCGGCCGCGGAGGACGTGGCGTTGGTCTGCGGGTGGCACTACGCGGTCGCGGCCGAGTGGCGTCCGCATGTGCGGTCCACGCTCGGCGCGTTGTACGGGAAGCGCCGTCCGACACGCGACGTGCTCGACATTCAGGCCGATCTGCTTGCTCATGCCGAAGAGGGCGTCACATTTGGAGAGTTGGCAGCCGCGCAGACGTACTGGCCGGTGGCACGGGCCCAGTTGCTGCACCTGTTGTGGCATCGCAGGCTCGGGATCGACCTTGCTCAGCCGTTGACGGACAGTTCGCGGGTGGTGCTGGCGGGAGGCATCTCATGATGGGGGCGGCGGCACTGGATCTCTCGCCTGGCGCGGGCGTGGTGCTCGACGAGGTGGAGTGGCTGGTCGAACGTCAGGAGCCACATCTGGGGCGGGTCCACCTGGTGCGTGCGGACGGCGAGCGCCAGCGGGCGAGCTTCCGCTTCCTGGTTAACCACCCGCGTTGTCGGCCGTCGTCGCGTACAGCGGCGGAGGGCGCCAACCGTGGGCGGCAGTCGGCTTCGTGGAGTGATGTGAAGCCGGAGAAGCGGCCCTTGATGGAACAGCGTTTCGCGCATCTTATGGAAGTCAACTGCGGTTTCCGCAGTGGTGATCCGTTCCGTCCCGAGCCGGGGGAGCCGCACCCTGAGTACGACCCGGATCGTACGACGCTGACTGAACGGCGGGCGGCGAAGGCCGCTGAGTTATCGGCGCTGAGGCCAGAAGAGGCCAAGTTGCTTCTGGGCGTCGCGCACGTCGGGGTGCGCACGCTGGAGCGCTGGGAGCGCAGGCGCAGGAAGTACGGGATCGTGGGCTGCGCCGATCACCGGTGGCTGCGGGCGAGCGGAGGACACCCGAGCGTCAGCGAGGAGGTTCGCGAGGCGATCTTCGCGGTCAGGGCGGAGACGCAGCACCACCGGTCCCGGGTGAGCGCACGCACCCGCGAGATCATGATCCGTCGCTATGTGCGGGAGACCTTCGAGAACGAAGACGGGGACGAGAGAGAGAAGATCGAGGTCCCCAGCTACCACACGCTGCTGCGGGTGTGGAAGGAGTGGTTCGGGCCGGGCGGCGCCCGACAGAAGTACGAGCGCTCGGCCGAACTGCCCACCAAGAACGGGCATGTGCTTGTGACCCGCCCCGGCCAGGTCGTCGCGCTGGACACGACGATCCTGCCGGTGATGGTCCGCGAGAACGTTTTCGGTGACCCGACCACCGTCCACCTCACTTTGGCGCTAGACGTCTACACCCACTCCATCTGCGCGTTCCGGCTCACGCTGGTGTCGGACTCCTCGGTGGACGTCGCGATGGTGCTGCGCGATGTCATGCTGCCGTTGCCCATGCGGGAGGAGTGGGGCGAGGACATGGAGTGGCCCTATCCGGGGCTGCCGGCCGCCATGGTCTCCGAGTTCGCCGGGTACGAGGTGGCCGGGCTGCCGTTCTTCACCCCCGAGACCGTCACCTCCGACCACGGTTCCGTCTATCGCAATCACCATCTGGTGGATGTCCAAGAGGCGATGGGCTGCCGGATTCTTCCGGCGCGTGTGCTGCGCCCGCAGGACAAGAGCGCGGTGGAGCGCGTCTTCGGCAGTATCCGCTCGCTAGTATTCGAGAAGCTGGCCGGTTACACGGGGGTTGACGTCTCCGATCGCGGCGCGGACCCGGAGGGCGACGCGGTGATGACCCTGGCCGAGATGGAACACTTCATCGCGACCTGGGTCGTGAAGGTCTGGCAGAACCGCAGGCTCGGCGAGTTCGCGCCCAGCTGGGATCCCGGCGGTGACCACAGCCCCAACACCCTGTTTGCCGCCTCCTTCGCCCAGGAGGGCTTCGACCTGGACATTCCCTCCTCGGAGACGTACTACCGCTTCCTGCCCGAGCACCACGTGAAGCGGATTCACCGGCGGGGCGTGAAGGTCAAGGGGCTCTGGTACGAAGCCGCGTTACTGCACCAGCCCGACATGAATTCCGCGCGCGGGGGCCGCTACAAGCAGCACTGGGTCATCCACCGCGAACCCCGCGACCGGCGGGTGGTGTACTTCCAGGATCCCGACACCCATGAATGGCACGAACTGCGCTGGACGGGCCTGCCGCCGGAGGGCGAGATGCCGGCCTTCGGTGACGCCCGGGTCGAGGAACTCCTCACCCGCGTACGGGAAGCAGGCCTCAAGCCACGCTCTGACAGCGAGCTCGTCCCCAAACTCCTGGAGATGCTGGGGGCCGTCGATCCGGTCGCGAAGTGGCCGTCCCAGCTGACCAAATCCCAGCGGACGCAGCACGCGCGGGAGATCACCCAGGCCCAGGCGGCAGCCGCGGACCGACCGCAACAGCCGCCGAAGTCGAACAAGCCACCGCGCCTGGCTGCCGTCGGCGCACCGGATGGGCAGCCGCAGTGGCGGGAACGGGCCCGGCAGGCCACCGAGGGCCTGGACGCGCACCGGCGACGACGGCGTGAGACGGCCAAGCCAGCGCAGCAGCCGTCGGCACCCGCGCCGCTGGGATCGAGCCGCCGCGGTCGCAATCTCTTCGTCATCGCCGACGACGATGACGGATTCGACGAACCGGACCCGCAGTCGACGGAGGAGACGTGAGATGAGGAGCAACCTGCGCCCGGAGCCGCCGAACGCGCCCGTGCCATTCCTGCGCTTCGGCCCGAGGTCGGACCGGACCCGGCATGAGGGCTGGCAGGAGTTCCGCCGGACACGGGATCTGTTTGTGCCGGTCAGGAAGATCTCCTTGGCCGAGTACGGGTTGATGAGCCCGCGCAAAAGGTCCTTGTATGACCTGCACCGTGCGGCCACGCACGTCAACATGCAAATGCTGGACACCCCGATGAGCGAGATGGTCACCACGCTGATGCGTTCGCGGATCCAGAACAACGCGATGCGTATCGGCCCGAGCACCCTGGACGGGCTGATGATCAACGGCGGTGGGTACCAGGGCAAGACGGAGACCGCCTGCCGGACCGCCGTCGAGTTCGAGGACACCTGGCGTGACCTGTTCGAGCAGTACCCCGAGTGCTACTTCGATCCAATGCCCGGCACCCGGGACCTGATCGCGCCGGTCGCCTACTGCCAGACCCCGGTGAAGGCCACCCCGATCGGCCTGTGCGAGGCAATTCTCGACTACTACGGTGCCCCCTACGGCAAGAACCTGCGCGGCATGATCCGCAACGCCCGCGAATCGATCAAGGCGCACGCCACCACTGTCCTGATCATCGACGACATCACCCGACTGAAGATGCACCGGGAGGACGACCAGGACACCCTCGACCTGATCCGCGGCCTGATGGACTTGGACGTCACGCTCGTCCTCATCGGCGTGAACATCCCCCGCTCCGGCCTGCTCAGGGAGGGCTGGCACGACCCCCGCACCAACCAGTGGGTCTACGCACCACTGAAGAAGGGCAAGAGCTACAACCCCGACGCCTCCACCCAGACCGAGCGCCGCTTCGACTTGGTCACACTCGACCCCTTCGACTACAGCAGCGACGCGGGCATCGCGGCCTTCATTGACCACCTCGTCGGCGTTGAGAACCAGATCCGGCTCTTCAACGCCGGCCCTGGCACGCTGTCCCAGGGGCTGATGCCCGAGTACCTCTACCGCCGGACCCACGGCATCGTCGGTCTCCTGCGGCGCCTGATCGAGGACGGGCTGACCAAGGCCATGGAGAGCGGCTCGGAGGACCTGACCATCGACCTACTCGACGAGATCACCATCAACCTGGGCAACGTCCCCGGCAAGGACGACGGGCGGGACGCCGAAGCTGGCGAGATCCCCGACGTCGACACTTCTCCGAAGCGGAAACCGGGCCCGAAGCCCAGGAAGGGCCGCAACAGCGTCTACGACGACCGAGGCACACCTCCGGCGGCTGAAGCATGACTAGCCGCGCGCTGTCGCGCAGTCTTGACCCGCTCGACGACGAGACCATCGTCGGCTTTCTCCTCCGCCTCGCTTGTCATAACGGCACGAACCCTGCTCAAATCGCCGCTCGTATGGGGTTGATGGACGAGGCAGGCAACGCTCCCGGCGTCGTTTCGCCCTGGCTGCTTGCGGACATGGACAAGCCACGTCTTGTCCGGACGGCACGCGCGACACACCTCACTGTGGCGGAGGCCAGCAAGCTGCTGCTGGCCCCTATGGGACATAAATACGGCCTCGTGAGCCGCCGATACTGGCCGTGGACGAGCCCGCAGCAACTGGCCCGCCCCAACCGCTGGGTCTTCATCCGGACTTCTCAGTACTGCCCGCCGTGCCTCGCGGGTGATGACGACTCGCTGGGACGCCTGTACGGAGGTGCCTGGAAACGGGCCTGGCGGCTGCCGGTGGTCTTCGCGTGTTCGCGGCATCAGCAACTCCTGAGCCGTACCTGTCCTAAGTGCCGAACCCCCGGACAGTTCGCCCCCACCGGCCTGATCGCTCGCCCAGGCACGGAAGATCTTCATCCAGCTCAGTGCCGAGCCGTGTCCCCCGCCCTGCACACGGGTCGGGGGCGACGCTCGGTCTGCGGGACCGACCTCGCGCGTATCCGCCCCACTCGCCTGCCGGGAGACGCAGACTCCGTCGGTGTGCTGCTGGCCCTTCAGCAACGCCTCGATGCGCTGTTGTCAGCCGACGGGCCACAGAAGGTCAACAGCTGCGGCCAACTCGTACCGGTCGCCCAGTACTTCATCGACCTGCGTGTCGTGGCCACCCTGGTCCTGGCTTCCTGGCCGGAGGCCAGCGGCTTCGCGGCGACACCTACCCTGGCCCAGGCAATCGGGCGAGAAGCAGACCAGCGACTGCGCGACAGCCGGCGCCGCACATCAGGCGCATCGAAAAGACCGTATGGGATCAACTCGTTGCTCGCGCCTATGGAATCCCCCCTGACCATGGGTGCAGTACTGGGGATCGCCGAACGCATGCTTGATGGCCGAGAGAAACAGTGGACTCGAAGGGCCGTAGGCCCGGCCTATGGCAGCGCCCTGACGCTGCACCGGGACACCTTCCAGAAACTCGCCCGCCTTCCCGGCACTTCATCCGCGTTGCAGGAAGTTCTCGGAGTGGCGAAGGAGGCAACGGACAGTTCGAGCGCCGAGATCTACGTCCGCGGCCCACGAAACGGCTGATCATGCGTCCTCTGCCACGCAGCCTCGACCCGTTGCCCGACGAAACCCTCACTGGATTCGTACTCCGGCTCTCCCACAGGCTGGGTACGACACCCGGAGAGATCGCCGTCCGTACCGGCTTGCCCTCTCGACTGCCTCTGAGCTTCCTGTACCACTTGGACGACGAATACCTCACGGGTTTCGCTCTCGCCACACAGCTGACGCCCGCCGAAGTCAGCGGCATGCTCCTAGCTCCACTCGGAGACCGCTACGGGCCGCTGAACCCCGCGCTCACCCCACGCCGTACCCCAGCGCGGATGATCTACGACAACCCGTGGGTTCTGACCCGCTCCACGCGTTACTGCCCGCACTGTCTCGCTGGGGACGGTACCGCCATCCAGGATCTCCACGGTGGCGCATGGAGGCGGCTTTGGCGTCTCCCCGTGATATTCCTCTGCCCCAGGCACCAACGCCTCCTCCAGCACCAATGCCCTGGCTGCAAAGCACCCGCTCAGTTCGCCCCCGCGGCAGACGCCATCGCGCGGCTGACCGATGACACACTCCACCCATGGCAGTGCCGCATCGCTGCGCGTCCAGTATCACCAGAGCAGCCCGAAGCAGTCTGCGCAGCCGATCTGACCCGGCCTGATCTGTTTCCCGTAACACCCGATGCGGTCACGATGCCCGTGCTCCTACAAGTCCAGCGACAGCTCATTAACTTGCTTGTCGCGAGCGGACCCGAGACCGTGATGAGCGCCGGCGCACCGGTCTCCGTCCTCCACTACTTCGCTGACTTGCGCGCCGCGGTCGCCATGATCTTTCGGTCCTGGCCCGTCGCCCGCGCGTACGCCAGCACCCCCTGCCTGGCCGACGCCCTCGATGCGGAGTACACCTCCCGCGCCGCGCAGGCCGAGCCGCTGCTCAACACCCCGGGCAAGAAGAAGACCTCCAAGCCTTACACCGTGCCGCCGACAGAGTGCCTCGCCACCGGCGCGGCACTCGCCATCGCGACGAACCTGCTCGACGCACACGATCCGGGAGACGCCCGGAGTCGGTTGGCACCGCTCGTTCAACGGCTGAGGGAGGTGGACCTCGCACTGAGCACCTGGCTTCGCCGCCCGTCTTGGATCTCGGTCTCGCTGAGGCAAGCGGTCATGGATCTTCCGATGGGCAGAAGGGGCGCAGCATGATCGCTCAACTCGTGACGCACCACGCTGGGCTCATCGGCTGCGGCTTTCCCAGGTGCATTGCTTGACTATCCCCTGCCATGACCGGGAGCCGGTCGTGGTATTCGGGAGTGGCAGAGCCACATCGCCCGCATTTCCGCCTGGGCGGAGGGAGAGATCATGGCCGCGAATCTGTCATCGGATCCGGTTCGCGGGTGACGGTACTGGGTGTTGGTCGCCGGTGCCGGTCCAGTAGCCAAGGGCCATCCAGAGTTCGTAGTGCAGGAGCCATGCTGAGGTCCACGGCAAGATCGTGTCCGCGAGGAACATGTGGTCCCTCCACTCCCCGGGCAAATGCAGACATAGGTCGCCGTCGGGGTAGACGTGCGGTAGGGCGGTGGCGTCCGGATGCAGTGCCAGGGGTGGGTCGGTGACGGTGACTCGTGGCCTGCGCCGATGGCGGTAGACGATCCGAACTCTGTAGCTCCTACTCATAGGGGTCGGTTGAAGGGTGAGCGTGCAGAGGAGTTCACCGCCTCGCACGGTCCCTTGGGCGTCGGGGACGGCGGCCTTGATCGCGGCCAGCTGGCGGCCGAGGTTAACCGCGCGCGCCGGGATGCTGGCCATAGTTGGTGTTCGGCTTCCTGCGGGGACCTGCGGCGGTTGCGGAGAGCAGCCCGGTGGCGCTCATTCGCTGGCCGGTGGGGGCTTTCATGCGGGCGCCGTAGCTCGCGAAGGAGTGCATCACGGGGCCGGGCGCGAAGGACTTGATGAGCTGGGAGTAGACCACGTGCAGGCCCTTGGATTCCGTCAGGGCCAGGTTGTCCATGATCGTGTTGATTTCACTGAACCAGGAAAGGTACGCCTCACGCCGCTCAGGGTATTCGTTCCATTTATCCGTGAAGTTCTCGTCCTCGTGGGCCGGGTTGGAAACCCGCCACTGGCCGTCGTGCTTCTCGATGAAGTACGGCATGGCGGCGAGGACGTTGCGGACGCCGGTGAACAGGTCGTCTTCACCGCGGTAGGCGCGGGCGGCGAGTGTGGTCAGGAGGATGGAGGGCGGCCGGTTGTCGGGGTCGTCGGCGAAGAAGAGCATGCAGTGCCACTTGAGGATCTGTACGAGCCTCTGCAGGGTGCTGCGGATGTGGTGTTCGGGAACCTTCGCGACGCTGGCGACGAGCCGCTTTTCGAGGAGGGCGCGGGAGAGTTCCGAGCGGGCGCGGAACCAGTCCGCGTAGCCGAGAGGGTTGCTGTGCTGCCACTTGTGGAGCTTCTTGTCCGTCAGGAGGATTCCGGTGGGCGGGTGTTCCTCGTCGGGGATGGCGGGCAGGACGTCGAGGTGGAAGCCGGGGTACCCGAGGGTCCAGCAGCGGCGGCGGGCTTCGAGGCTTTCGGGGCCGTCGGTGTGGCCTTGGCGCTGCTTCCAGCGCCGGTAGGCCACCAGTTGGTCACCGACTCGCTGCTTGAGTTCCTCTTTCGTCGTGCTGTCCCGTTGCAGCGGGAGCCGGCAGACGAGGTCGATGTCGTACTCGCCGGTCTCGGTGTTGGGGCGGACCACGGTGCCGAGGAGGAAGGAGCCCTGGGAGTGGATCTCCCATCCGGGGCTGCCGTTCTCGGCGAGCCAGGTTCCGACTTCTCCGTACCGCTCGATGGCGGTGTCGTGGAGGTCAGGGGCGATGTCGAGGACTTCCACGGCGCCGTCGAGCAGCATGGAAAGCATCTGCTCGGCGGAGTCGGTGTTGTCCTGCGTCTGGTGGTACGCGTTCACGTCATTCCTTACGAGCAGAGTGGAGGGGGACGAAAGCCGACGCGAGGTGATCGCAGAAAGTGCGGTGGACGGCCGGGGAGACGTCGCGGCTGACATGTCCGGCCCATCCCGAGAGGGTTGTGGTGTCCACGTCGTCCAGCGCGAGGGCGCCGGTGGGGACCGTCGGGTTGAGACGGAGCACGTCGTCTTTGCCGACGAAGTGGCGTACCTGCTTCGCGGCGCTCTCGCTCTGTGCCCGCATGAGGACCTCGACCGCGTCGCGGGCCCAGGGCAGCAGACCGCCGCGGTCGAGACGGCGGTGGCGGTGGCGGACGTCGGTCGTGGTCCCGAGGCTGAACACCCGGATCGTGTCGAGGGGCACAGACAAGGGGCCCACGGCCTCGGTCAGCGCGACCATGGCCGGGTTGTTCGCCCAGATGCCGCCGTCGACGAGCCGTGCTCCATCCAGAGGCATCCCGGGCAGGTAGGTCGGCGCGGCAGAGGTGGCCAACGCGACGTTGACGGCCTTCTCGCGCCAGTCGCGCTTGAGGCCGGGCAGATGCGGGGTCCGGAAGAGGTAGACGTCGTCGGCCGCGACGTTGTAGGAGGTGATGACCAGGCGTTTGGTGCTCTCTCCGAAGGTCCGTTCGCCGAAGACTTCGGTGAGGGCCGCGCGCAGCGGCTCCGCGCTGTACTTCGCGCGCATCAGGTGCTTCAGGCCCCGCAGGCGGCTACGGTCCCGGAAGATGCGCGGCCCATGCTCGGTGTAGAACTCCAGGATCTGCTGCGGGGACAGCCCGAGTCCGAGGCCCAGCGCGATGATTCCGCCTGTCGAGGTGCCGGCGATCAGGTCGAAGTGGTCGGCGATGCGGACACCGAGATCCTCTTCGAGGCGGGCCAGGACCGCGGCGGAGAACATGCCACGGAAGCCGCCGCCGTCGAGGGCCAGAATCTGGAAACGCTCCGTCACTTCAACCGCCCCCGCGCCATGGGTTCGAGGAAGCTCCGCCTGTCGCAGTCGGATCTCCACTATCGAGAGTACTTATTATCACGGCATGTGTTTCCGTGCGCGTTTCCACGCGGAAGTCGTAAGGTTTGTGTTGACCACGCACCCTGGAGCGTGCGTGGTTTCTGTGTTCCGCCAAGATGTGGAGATCAAAGTCCGGCAGGCCAGGCAAGGGGAAAGATGAGCACGCAGGCGTTCGAGCGCTCTCGGCTGCGGACCGCCCGCGAACTGGCAGGTTGGAGCCAGACGCAGCTCGCCCGCGCGAGCGGGCTCACTCCTGCCGCGATCAGCCAGTTTGAGAGCGGCGCGGTACGACCCAGCCCGGAGACGAGCAGTGTCCTGGCCTCGGTACTTGGGGTGCCTCAGGAGTTCTTCCACGAAGCGATGGTCGAAAGCCACGAGGGCTTCTTCCGGTCGCTGCGCCGGACGTCGGTGTCCGACCGCCGCCGTGCGCGGGCCATCGCTCACGTGGCTCACGACCTGGCCGTCCATGCCTCATCCGCGCAGCGGTTCTGTGCCGGCGACGTGCCGATGCTCCCCGTGAGCGGACTGCAGGCGGAACGGGCGGAGGTCGAAGAGGTTGCGGCTCAGGTACGGAAGATCTGGGGACTGCCTTCCGGACCGGTGTCCGACGTCGTTGGACTTCTTGAGGCGCGTGGTGTCGCGGTGATCCGTCTCCCCCTCGACAACACGGATGTCGACGCCTTCTCCCTGCCTTTTCCTGATCATCCCGTTGTCGTCCTGGGTACCGACAAGGACGACCGAGCCCGGTCCCGCTTCGACAGCGCACACGAACTCGCCCATCTAGTGCTGCACGGCGAGCAGATCTGGGGCGTAAAGGAGGTCGAGACCCAGGCCCACCAGTTCGCGGCGGCCTTCCTTATGCCCGCAGAAGACATCCACGACCAATTGCCGACCACTGTCGACTGGCCAGCCCTCTTCGCGCTCAAACGGCAGTGGCAGGTGTCCCTGGCCGCTCTGCTCATGCGTGCCCGGACCCTGGGGCGCATGAATGAGAACACCTATCTAACCGCCATCAAGGCGGCGTCTGCCCGGGGATGGCGCCGTGTTGAACCGGTCCCTCTTGGTCGGCCGGAGCAGCCGACAAGGCTCCTCGCTTACCTTGCCTCTGTCGACAGCGCCCCGGCGCGAGCCATCCTGCCGGCCCAGATCGTGGAAAGCCTCCAGACCGCGTCAGCGGCATGACCGCACTGGCTCGTACGCGCAAGATGTCCGTACGCAGCCGCACCACGCCGTCTCCCCGTGAGGGGGCGTCGCAACTTCGCGGGCTGGCGTGCAGCCGGTTACTGCGCCTCGCCGCCGTCCGTGCGCAAGGTCTCCGGGGCCCGCTCCTTGTGGCTGAGGGCTTCGGCGATCAGCTCGCGGTACACCTTGACCAGCTCATGCGGTTGGTCGCGAACAACTCCAAGATGAACGGCTCGCTCCACAACCGCCTTGTCGTCCAGTGAGTCGAGCCAGATCCGGACCGTTTCCGCCTCAGGCCCTTCAGGGGATGGAGCGAGGACCTCGACGAGACCGGCACGGGCAACGACAGCCGAGATCCTGTCCCGGGCACGCACAACAGCGGGTGCGCGGCCCGCCGTTGTTAGTTCAGCGCGTAGGTCTGCGCGCCCGACCGCGATGTCGAGCTGCGGCGGCAGCGGGCTCACCTCGTAGCTTCCGGTGACAAGAATGGGGATGGCTATGGTGCGCACCCAGTGCTCAAGAAGCTCCAGCTCATGGGCGGCGATGACCCACACCCCACTGTGAGGTCGCTGCAGCGAAACGGTCGGCACCACGGAGAAGGGAATGCGGGCACCACGTGGGGCGCTGGCGAGTACATCGCCTTCACGTAGGGGTAGGCCGTCGCCCGGCTGGGGTCGCGGTTTGAGGGGAAGCGCAACCGTCAGGTCGCTGCGCGGATTATCCGGGTACACGGCCCCGAGCCGTGTCGCCGCGACAGCGGGGGTACGGTGCTTGGCTAGGTTGGTGTGGACGGCTAGGAGTCGCAGCGGATGCTCGTCCGAGTCCCGGCGCTGGAACGGCTGCAGCCGCTCGATGCGCTGCGCGAGGGGTGTGCCGACATGAAGCGGCGGAAGCCGGCGCCGCCGGCTGTCTCGGAACCACTTGGCGAGCGTCCCGGCGTCCGTGGTGGCGGGCACCTCGACACCCCGCGCCTCCTCGTCCGTCAAGGGTCGCCCGAGATTGGCCTCGACCTCCGCGTACAGGGTGTGCTCCAACGCAGCCCGTAGCTGGGTGAGAGCGTCAGCCACTAGCCGGGGTACCGCTTCCGGGAGAGGCGCAAGTGCCTTGACCACAACCTCCACCCGGTCGCCCGTGACCACCTCGGCGAACGTGATCGGCCCCCGCTCGGTGTAATCATGAGTCAGCTGCAGAGCGCGGTCGATCGTGTGATCCACATGGGCCAGCGTCGCGACCACGTGAAGCTGGTGGTCCGGCAGCCAGGAGTAGTCCACGCTGTCAGGGCTCATGGACACGACCCTAGCGATGAGCTCCCCACCCCTACGGCCAATTGCGGCTCGGACGGATTCAGTTGTAGTGAGGGTTGGCCATCACCATGGCGCCTCGAACTGTTTCACAAGGCCACGGAGACCCGTCGCACCCAGCACACGCTGGTTCATGGCGGTTGCTCGGCGCATGCGCCGCCAACTGGGGTGCCGCCACACCGCGCGCCCACCTCTCATCGGCTGACATCCCCGGGTCCGTCTCCCCAGCGAGCCGCACTGCCCGGTCGTACGCGGCAAGTTGCTCGTGAATATCGCCTGTCATAGGGAGTGAGGCTACCGAAGGGCCTTCTATGCCATGCGCGTATATACCGGGCTGTGCGGCCCTGGAACATCGCTGAAGCGATTGGCGCTGCACAAAAGATCCTGGTTGCCTTGCACGTCAGGCGCACGATCAGGGGGTCTTCTGCTGAATCCAGGTGGTGGGCTGCCGGGGGCGGCTAGGGTCGCCGGGTCTGCTGCTGTCAGTGAAGGGGGAGGGGATCGGCCGTGCCGAAGCAGGTGCCCATGACCGCCGACGAAATCGGTGAACTGCTGGGGCCCGTCGCAGCTGGTTGGCCGGCGCTCGGGCTGACCGTCTACCGGGGCGGCTGGTACGTGCCTAACGGGGACGACCCGCAGCAACAAGTGCGAGTGTTCCACGATCACGTGATGATCGGCTGGACCCAGGAACCACACCGGTGCCCCGGTGAACGGGAGTACTGCAGTGTGGAGTACACCGACCGGGAAGGGCTGATGTACGGCCCGACGTACCCGGGCGGCGGCATGCCCGCCGACCCGATCGCCGCTCACCGGGAGGCTCAGGAAGGTGCGCGCTGAAGGCGGACGCGCCGACGGCCTTGACTGGTAGGCCCGCATGTTGAAGAGTCGCGTATTCCTCGGGGGCGGCGGAAGTCTTGTCACCATGTGTGGCTCCAGGTGCCGCCAGCTTCGGTGACTAGCCGATTCGCGGTCTTGTCGTGATAGCCGAGGGCCTTGGCGATGACGGTGCGGTTCCTGGGGCGGCACCTGCCGCACCCGCGGCAGGTGCCGACGGAGGTGGCGGATTACCTGGCGAGCAGCCGGGGATCGCGGACGCCGGGGTGCTGGCGGAGTACGGCGAGCGGGACGGTACGGCCCGCTCGCCCGCCGGGGAGATCCAGCAGGACAGGGCTGGCGGGACTTCGCCGAGGTCCGGGACGAGCTGGTGGGGTGGCTGGACGCACGGGCCTGGACGACCAGGGAGGGGCCGAAGGCGATCTTCGACGCGGCGGTGGGGTGGCTGCGCGAGCGGAGGGTGCTGCTGCCGGGGTGAGCCGGTTCGCCCGGCTGGTGACCTCTTCGCCGTACCTGCCGAGGCTCGACGCCGTGATCCGGGCCGCCACCGCGTACCTGCACCGCTGAGCGCCGGTGTGCGGCCAGTCCGGCGAAACCGGGTGCGAGGCGGCCCCACCGACCGGAAGAATCATCGGCTATGCCGTACTCCGTCCCCGCATCCGGCGTCCCGGATTCCCAGTACGTCCGGCGCATCCTGCGCCACTCGCAGAGCTCACTCGTGGAACTCATCGCCTCCACGAGCGCACAGCTCCCGCACCCCCGTGACCTGCGCGAGCACGAAGGTCTCGGCGTATACGGCCCTTGGGCCCTCGCCGACGCCGCCTGGATCTCCCTTGCCCTCGGCCAGGACATCAACCGCGCCCCGGCACAGCCGCGCGACCTTGCACAGATACTGGGCTTCTACCTCGCCCTGGACGACCCCTTCTACAAGGAGTCGCCGCAGGAGAAGCTCACGCGCCTGCTCCTGCGGGTGGCCGGCCAGCAGTTCATCTGGCAGGTAGACGAGTACGCCGAGCTGAGCCGCGCGGTCGCTCTCCTCACCCAGACCAGCACCCCGGAGCCCCTCAAGGTGATCGGCCCTGGCTGGGCACAAGACGTGCTCGGGTGCTCGGTGGCCGACTACGTCGGCCTGGCCCGCTACGTCTGGGCGACCACCACCAGCATCCCGATCCCGGAGCTCAAGGGCCGATTCATCCCGGACATGATGCTCGCCCCGGCGGACTACTCGGCCTTCTCCACGCTGCGGTCCGTAGCCGATGCGACTGCGGTCCTGGAGCGCCACTTCGTGACCGACGCCCCCGGACTCCAGGCGACGTACCCGGCCTCCCCGGACCCGCTGCTGCGCCGCTACGGCCACAACCCCCTGCGGACGACCCCGCTGGTCGCCGGGTTCGGCGAGGGCTACCTGGTTCCGGTGCCGGCCGCCGTCCTGTCCAAGGCGAGCATGCTCGGCCTCTACTACACCGGCGGCGAGGAGAACTCCACGCCGCGCGGCAAGCTGTTCACCACAGACCTCGGGCACCTCTTCGAGGCGTACGTCGGGCGCCAGCTCGGCCTGCTCGACAACGCGACGGTCTACCCCGAGATCCGGCATCCGGGCGCGAGGAAGGGGGACGGCGGTAAGTCCGTGGACTGGATTGTCGTCTTCCCGGACCTGGTGCTGCTGGTGGAGGTCAAGTCCGCCCGACCCAACGCCAACCTGCGCCTCGGCGCGGAGAACTACGCCCAGATGCTGGCCAAGACGCCCGGCGAAGGATTCACCCAGATCGAGAAGACCGACCGGCTCATCTCCGAGGGCAACCCCGCGTTCGCGCAGATCCCGTCCCACCTGCCGCGGCGGGGCATGGTGATCACGATGGAGCCGTTCCACCTGCTCAACACCGCCGAGCTCCGCGCCGGAATCCAGCCCACCCCGAACCCGGTGACGGGCGAGACCATCCCCATCACCACGGCCTCGATCCACGAGCTGGAGCACGCCGTCACCATCACCGACATCAGCTTGTCCCAGCTCCTGCTCACCGACCCGCCGAACGGCGCCCTAACGCTGCTGCAGTTGTTCACGGGGCACGAGTTCCTGGAGAACAACCCGATCCTGGAGGAGGGCTGGAAGGCCATCCCCCTTTTCGGCCCCCAGCAGCGCTGACACGGCGCGGCCCGGGGGTCGTTCCCCCGGGCCGCACCAGCCCACGTCATCTGGAGGGCGGTCGTCAGCCCTCTCGGCGGCGCACGGCCCGGAGCGCAACGTCGTACGCCATCGCGCCGAGCGCGAGAACCACGAGCGGCCACACGAACGGGGATCCTGCCGGGACAGCACCGTGGACCAAGAACGCACCGAGGCTGCCGGTGCCGAGCATCGCGGTGCAGGCCGGCAGGTCCGGCGGGGTGATCCGCAGCACCATCTCCCGGCGTACGGCCGGGCGCGATGGGCCCGGAGCGGGAGCACTCATCGCACGTTCCCCGTACCCGCCCCGGCCTGGAGGGCGCCACTGGTGATGTGGGCGGCAAGCCGCTTCACCTTCCGGCGGACCCGCTTGCCGACAACCTCCGGCTCTGGAACACCGGCGGCCATAGCGGCTTCGGCCCAGCTGGTGATTCCGTGGCGGCTGCGCCACATAACCACTGCCCGCTCGTCCGTGGACAGGGTCTCCAGGATCTCGATCAGGCGCGAGTCCTCGAAGCCATCGAAGCTGAGGTCGATGGCCGGCTGTCCAGAAAGCACGTCGTGCAGGGTCATCCCGTGGCTGAGCGGGGCGTCGAGCAGTCGCACGTACTCCCTGTTGGCCTTACGGTCCCAGATCGGCTTGAGTTGCTTGTTGATGACGCTGGCCTCGGCCAGGAACAGGGCCAGGGCACCGGGGGAAAGTCGGCCTTCGTTGTGAAGCGGGTCCGCCCAGTTGCCGAGCAGGGCGGTGGAGATCGGCTCGCTCCACCCGCTCCACCTTCCCAGCGCCTCCGAGGTGTAGGCGCGGATCGCCGCCCGGTCCCCGGTGAGGGCGGCCTCGCGGGCGTTCAGCGCCCGGACCACCTCGGGCACCGGGACGCCGACCGCCTGGAAGCCGGACTCGACCATCTGGTTGGCCGGGTGATCGGGTTTGAGCACCGCCATGCCGGTGGTGGTGGTGATCATCGTGCTGTGAGTACCGCGATCGAACGGCTCGGGCAGTGCGAACGTACCGTCGATGTCGATGGCGACGGTCCCATCTTGGCGAAGGGTCACGAGTTCGCCTTCGCACCCGGCCCAATCAACCGGGAACAAGGCCATGACGGCCCCTGCGGCATCCGGGTCCCAGTTGAACTCGTTGATCCGCTCCGCCATCTGGGTGTCGATGGAGTCGTTGTCCTCGACCATGTAGTAACTGGGCGTCTGGTCCTCGGTGGCCATGGGTGCCTCCTCGCGTCGCTGGAAAATCCTTCTCCCCTTGGGCCTCACACGGGCCCGATCCGACAACGCCTCCACAGATTTCCGTGTGACCTGCATCACGCGACCAAAGTGCGCGCAGTCCCAGATCGCCCCGGCGTCGGCGCGGGAGTTCTTCGCGGCTTCCGGAATGGAGCCTCGGTGGTTCAGTGGGGTCGGGGCTCTCCTGGGCTGCCCCCAGTGCGGAGCGCCGAGCTTGAGTCGGTCGAGATCGACCACCTCCTGGAGCATGCAGGGCTGACCTACTGCGGCGCCCGCTGTGTTCACTGCGACTGGATGGACGGCACGGAGGAGTAGACCGGACGACGCCGAGCGGATGGAGGCGTGATCACCCGCAAGCTGGCCCATTTACCAGATCTCATTGACAGATCTAAACGGTAGATCTAATATTCAGATCTAACGAAGCTCCAGGCTTCACTCTGCCATTCAAGGATCTTGAGGAGCAACAACGTGGCCAAGCAGGTCAAGGAGACGGTTCAGATCGCGGGTGCGCTGTGCGTGCAGAGGGGCACGCGCATGCTGCAGGCGTTCGCCGACGCCATCACAGTGTCGGACCACCAGGAGGTCGATATCTTCGACCCCGACACGAACGAGGGCTACCAGCGGGCTCCTGTGACGGCCCGGGTGCGCAAGGCGGCCCGGTACTACGACGAGAAGAAGGGCCGGATGCCGAACCCGCTCCTGATCAACATCCGCAAGGACGACATGGACGGGGAGCGGGTCGTCATCGTCGTCGACGACGACCAGGCGGGATATGAGAACGCCGTCCTCGAAGGGGGAAACTGGATCGGCACCGGGCGCATCGAGTTCACCGACGACCTGTCGCTGTGGATCTATGACGGCCAGCATCGCGCCGGCGGTCTGAATCAGCTGCTGGGCGAGCAGGAGGACTTCGAGGACTTCCCCGTTCCCATCAGTCTCACCCTGGGCCTGGACCCTGGTGAGGAGATGCGCGAGTTCTACGAGGTCAATACGAATGCCGCCAGCGTCAAGACCGACCTCGCCTGGCAGCTGCTGACCAAGATGGCGGAAGACAACCCTGAGCTTCGCGAGATGCTCGCGGCAGAGGACAAGGACTGGATCACTCGCGCCTACGCCGTCGTCGACGAGCTGGAGAAGCTTGACGGTCCGTGGAAGGGCAGGTTCCAGGAAGCCAACCGCCGTAAGACCCGAGGTGACGGGGTGACCATCCCTAAGCCGCAGTTCGCCCGCTCCCTCAAGCCGGTGCTCGACATGCCGTCGTTCAAACGCGCGGACGCGGCGACCGTCGCAGCTGTACTCAATGCCTACTGGGCCGGCATCAAGCAGGTCATGCCCGAGCCGTTCGAGGAAGCGTCGGACTTCGTCCTGCAGAAGGGCAACGGAGCCGTGGCGCTGCACCGCGTATTGCCGCAGGTGGTCGAAGTGGTCCGCAGCAGTGGCGGGAGGTTGGGCCAGCCCGAGGGGTATGCCGAGGTGATGAGCGAGCTTCCTACCCTGGAGGGCGAGTCCGTCGACAACGACGGCCAGCGTGCAATCCGCTCGGGTGCCGACTTCTGGCGCGTCGGCTCGGTCGCCTCGGGATTCAGCGGTGACGCTGGCCGTAGGCGTCTCAGTCTCCTCATTCAGAGCCGTCTGCCCTCCCCTGCGGAGAGCATTCAGCTCTGACCAGGGAAGCCCATCGCCAGGTGCAGGGGTCCACTCAGAGTGGACCCCTGCACCCATGCTCGCTTGCGGGCCCCGACCAGCGGTGAGACTGCACGACAGTTGTCCTGCAAATACGACACCTATCGTGCTCAGTCACAAGCGTCGTCCGAAGTGGCGCGACACACTATTGCAAGCATGTGCTTGCAATAGTTAGCGGGGCTGGTGCACAGTGGAGGCATGGCATCGCTCAACGTCGGCAATCTTGGTGAGTACCTGCGGGAGCAGCGGCGCAATGCGCAGTTGTCGCTTCGGCAGCTCGCCGACGCCGCCGGGGTGTCCAATCCGTATCTGAGCCAGATCGAGCGCGGGCTGCGCAAGCCGAGCGCGGAGGTGTTGCAGCAGGTCGCCAAGGCCCTGCGGATCTCCGCCGAGACGCTGTACGTGCGGGCCGGGATCCTCGACGCGGAGCGGGACCGGGACGAGGTGGAGACGCGTGCCGTCGTCCTCGCCGATCCCACGCTGACCGAGCAGCAGAAGCAGGTGCTGCTCCAGGTCTACGAGTCCTTCCGCAAGGAGAACGGATTCGTGGACGGCGACAGTGGCGACGGTGCGGTGGACGCCCAGGAGCGGAAGCGGAAGCAGGAACAGAAGCAGGACCACGAGAGCGACGCCGATCCGCAGCAGACGGCCAGTTGACCGGACCAGGGGACCGGCCGCCCCGCTGCGGACCTGCACGACCCTCAGCCGAAAACGACGTACAGCACGCACAAGACATACGTGAATCCGGGAGGATCTTTACCATGGCCATCACCGACGACCTGCGCAAGACCTTCAGCGACCCGACTCCGCTCTACTTCGCCGCAGGCACCGCCGACCTGGCCTTCCAGCAGGCGAAGAAGGTGCCGGGTCTGGTCGAGCAGCTGCGCACCGAGGCCCCGGCCCGTTTCGAGGCCGTCCGCAACACCGACCCCAAGGCCGTGCAGGAGAAGGCCGCCGCCCGTGCCAAGGAGGCGAGCGTCAAGGCCAAGGAGGCGCAGGAGAACCTCCAGACCAAGGTCAGCGAGTTCATCGGCACGCTCGACGGCGACATCAAGAAGCTCGGCAGCACCCTCGACGCCGACCTGAAGAAGCTCGGCGAGTCCGCCCAGGATCTCGCGCTGCGCGGTGTCGGCGTCGCCGCCGAGTACGCCGTCAAGGCCCGCGAGACGTACGAGAAGGTCGCCGAGCACGGCGAGCAGACCGTGAAGACCTGGCGCGGCGAGGCCGCCGAGGAGATCGAGGAGTTGGCGATCGCGGTCGAGCCGAAGGCGGAGCCGGTCGCGGCCGAGAAGAACGAGCAGCCGAAGCTCGTCGCGGTGGAGGCCGAGTCCGGGGCCGCCTCGGAGAAGAAGCCCGTCGCCAAGAAGGCTCCGGCCCGCAAGATCACCGAGAAGAAGACGACGCCGCCGGCCAAGTGAGACCGACGACCGCCGGGACGGACGCGGCAGACGACGGCATACGGTCACGGGCCGGGCACTCATCGGGTGCCCGGCCCGTTGTACGGGTAGCGGGAGCGCGGTTGCGGGTACGGTGACCGCGTAGGGACGGGTAAGTCGGCAAGTCGGCCAAGCCGGACCAGGTCCCGTCCGGTCCAGTCAGGTCAGGTCTAGTCGAGACGAGATACGTCGAGTCGGGTGGTGGGCGTTGTGCTGATGGCAGGCTTCGCGGGGCTGGTGTGGGTGCTCTACCTCGCCATGCTGGTCCTCGCCGTGGTGGCGCTGGTGATGGCCGCTCTGTTCCGTGATGACGCGTACCGGGCCGCCAGCAAGCAGAACAAGGGCTTCTGGCTGATCATCCTCGGCATCGCGGTCGCGGTGAACCTCCTGGTGCCGATGCTCTTCCTGCAGCTCGCGGGGCTCGTCGCCACGATCGTCTTCTTCGTGGACGTACGGCCCGCCCTCCGGCAGATCTCGGGCGGCGGCGGCTGGGGCGGCCGACGCGGCGGAAGCAGCAGCGACGGCCCGTACGGCCCGTACAACGGCGGCCGATAGAGGCCAGTAGGGCTCTGGAGGGGGCGCAGCCCTCCAGGGGGCGCGGGGCAGCATCGATATGCGGCTCCGCCGCGCGGCGCGACCAGCCAATACGGACCGGCAGCCGGCATCGGCATGCGACAGGCCCCGCAACGGCGGGTTTCCGAAGCGGCGAGCCCAGCGGAGAGTTACGGCATGCGGTCCAGCAACAGCACCGCCACGTCGTCCGTCAGCTCGCCCCCGTTGAGTTCACGCACCTCGTTCACCGTGGCCCGCAGCAACGCCTCTCCGCGCAGCCCCTCGGAGAGCTGGCGGCGGATGATCTCCACCATGCCGTCCTGACCCAGCCGTTCCCGGCCCCCGCCGATCCGACCCTCGATCAGGCCGTCGGTGTACAGCATCAGGCTCCACTCGGCGCCCAGCTCGACCTGCATCCGCGGCCAGCGGGCGCCCGGCAGGAGACCGAGGGCGGGGCCGTTGTTGTCGTACGGCAGCAGGCGCGCGGGACGGTCCGGGCGGGCGATCAGCGGCGCCGGGTGGCCGGCCAGGCACAGGCCCGCGCGGCGGCCGTCGGGCGCGATGTCCACCGTGCACAGCGTCGCGAAGATCTCGTCGTCGTCGCGCTCGTGCTCCAGTACCTGCTGGAGCGTGTTCAGCAGGTCGTCCCCGCACAGACCCGCCAGTGTCAGCGCCCGCCAGGCGATGCGCAGCTCCACGCCGAGCGCCGCCTCGTCCGGGCCGTGCCCGCAGACGTCGCCGATCATGGCGTGCACGGTGCCGTCGGGCGTGCGGACGGTGTCGTAGAAGTCGCCGCCGAGCAGCGCGCGCGAGCGGCCGGGGCGGTAGCGGGCGGCGAAGCGCAGCGGGGAGCCCTCCAGGAGGGGCGTGGGCAGCAGGCCGCGCTCCAGGCGGGCGTTCTCCTGCGCGCGCAGCCTGCCCTCGGCGAGCCGTCGCTCGGCCGTGTCGGAACGTTTCCGCTCCACCGCGTACCGGATCGCGCGGCTCAGCAGCCGGCCGTCCAGCTCGTCCTTGAACAGGTAGTCCTGGGCGCCCACGCGTACCGCCTCGGCGCCGCGCTCGGCGTCGCCGGACGCGGTGAGCGCGAGTACGGCGTGCCGGGGCGCGAGACGGAGCACGTGCCGCAGGACGGCGAGTTCGTCGTCGGGCTCGCCCGCCTTGCCGGGCGCGGGCAGCGCGAGGTCCAGCAGGATGCAGTGCACGTCGTGCGTGAGCAGCCGCTCGGCCTCGGTGAGGTTGCGGGCGGTGCGCACCCGGATCGGCCTGCCGTCGGAGTCGTGCAGGTCGCGGACGATCGGTGCGGCCGTCGGGTCCTCCTCGATCAGGAGGAGGGTGAGGGGGGTGTGGGGGGCGGAGGCCGTGCCGGTGGCGGCCATGCCTGCGGAGCCCACGACAGTGGAGCCCACGGCGGTCGAGCCCACGGCGGTGCAGGCCGGGGCGGTGCTTCCGCCGGTGGTGCTCATGCCGGTGGTGCTCACGCCATGGTGGACGCCGTCGGCGGGCGTGGCGTTGAGCGGGCCGCCGTTCTCGACCGTCGTCGTCTCGTCGAGCAAAGCGTCCACGGAGTCGACAGTGTCCACAGAGTCGACAGTGTCCACCGTGTCCACGGCGTCCTCGTGGCGAACGTCTGCTGCCTTGGAGGGGCCGCCGACGGCGGGCGCGGCCTGCGCCTGACCACTCTCCACGGGCGGGATCGTTCTCTGCCGCGGTATGGGTACGGGCATCGTCCTGGGTTCCTTCCCTCCCCCCGAGGGCATGGCGGGGACGAGGGACCTCGACCCACCGACCGGGACCATAGCGGCAGAAGGCGGCGCAACGGAATGGTGTACGGCACGCCGCCTGATCTCTCGCCGCTGTCATATGCCGCGTTCCGTACCGCAGTTGGGCAGGGCGGGAGGGGGGTGGGAACGGGGTGGGATGACGAACGTCACGTCCGCGGGGAGTTTGGGGGGTGGAGCGAGGTGCCGTGGGTCACGTGGCCCACCTCATGCGGCCCAGGCGGCTCACCTCATGCGGCCCAGCGGGCCCACTTCATGCGGCCGTCGCCCGACCGTCGCCACGCGCACCTTACGGCCGTCGCCACGCGTCTTACGGCACGCGCCCGACCGCGCACGCGCCCGACCGCACGCGCCCGACCGCACGCGCCCGATCTCGCGCGCCCGACCTCACGCGTCCGGTCGGACGACCCCGAGTATCGGCATCGAACCCGCCCCGGCGAGCGTGACCGTCCGTCCCGGGCGCGGGGCGTGGATGATCGCGCCGTCGCCCACGTACAGCGCGACATGGCTGGCGTCGTCGAAGTAGATGATCAGGTCGCCGGGGCGCATGTCCTCGACGGCGACGTGCGGGAGCTGCTTCCACTGCTCCTGCGAGGTGCGCGGTATCGCCTGGCCGGCGCTCTTCCAGGCTTCGGAGGTCAGTCCGGAGCAGTCGAAAGTGTCCGGGCCCTCGGCGCCCCACTCGTACGCCTTGCCCATCTGCGCGGTGGCGAACTGCACGGCCCTCTTGCCCTGTACGGACGCCGCGCTGTTGATCTCGGCGAGGATGCCGGTGTCCAGCCAGGCGGTCTGCGCCTTCTGGGCGTCCTGCCGCTCCAGTTGTTCGAGGCGCTCCTTCTCCTCCTTCTCCAACTGGGACTCGAGCTTCTCGGCCGCCGCGATCTGCTTCTCGATCTTCTTCTGGGCCGCCGCCTTCGTCTTGCGGCCCGCCTCCAGCTTCTGCCACTGCGTGGAGGCGTCCTTGGAGTACTGCTCCAAGTCCTGCTGGGTGCGGGTCAGTTCGCCGATCATGCCCTTGGTCGCGCGCTCGCCCTGGAGCACCCGGCCCGCGCCGTCGAGGAACTCCGCCGGGTCGTCGCTCAACATCAACCGCGCCCCGTCCGGCAGCCCGCCGGTGCGGTACTGGGCGCGGGCCGCGGCGCCGGCGCGGTCCTTGAGGTCGTCCAGCTTCGCCTGCCCCGCGACGATCTTCTTGGCCAGCTCCACGATCTCCGCGGACTGCTTCTTCGTCGCTTCCTCGGCCGCGTTGTAGTCGTCGGTGGCGACGGCGGCGTCGTGGTAGAGCGCTTCGAGCTTGATGTGGACGGCCTCGAGGTCCTTGTTGGACGCGGTCGAGGGGAGCGGAGGGGCCGAAGACCCCGCCGCCGGTGACGTGGTGGCACTGGAACTGGGCCCGGGGTCGGGCGCGCCGGGGCTGGCGAACGCGACGCCGGGCGCCCCCAGCACGGTGACCGCGCAGACCACGCTCACAGCCGCCGCGAGCAGACCGCGCTTGCCCGTTCCCATACCCCGTCCCCCAACCCCTGATTAACCGTCAGTAACTTACGGTGCCCGGGGGATCGTGCCATGTCACGGCCGAGAACGACAGAGGCGCAGACAAATGCTGCACTTTCCTGCTCCCCACCCTGCTTCCCCGCGCTCACCCACCCCGGCATGACGATCTCCCCGTCAGTGTGACGAACGACTCACGGAGATCGTTCCCGGCGGCTCCGAAGTTCCCGAAGTTCCCGAAGTTCCCCGAGTTCCCGAAGGCCGGCCAACTGTTCACTCCGGCTCACTCCGGCTCACCCCCGCTCGCCTCCGCTCACCTCCGGGGAGTCAACGCCCCCCACCGCACCGTCACTTCCCCCTGCCGCCACCGCACCGGCCCGTCCGTCACCGGCCAGTCGGCCGTCAGGTCCCGCACCGCGCGGATCCACCGCTGGCGGGCGCCGTACGACGCGTAGGGCGCGGCGGCCGCCCAGGCGCGGTCGAAGTCGCGGAGGAAAGAGTGCACCGGCTCGCCCGGAACGTTGCGGTGGATCAGTGCCTTGGGCAGCCGCTCCGCCAGGTCCGAGGGCCGCTCCAGGGACCCCAGCCGGGTCGCGAAGGTGACGGTCCGCGGCCCCTCCGGCCCGAGCGCGACCCAGACATGCCGTCGGCCGATCTCGTCGCAGGTCCCCTCGACGAGCAGTCCGCCACGGGATCCGGTCACCGGATCGGCCGGCGCGAGCCGCGCGCACAGCCGCTCCCAGACGGCGGCGACCTCGTCCTCGTCGTACTGCCGCAGGACGTTGGCGGCGCGTACGAGGTGGGGCCGCCGGGGGACGGGGATCTCGAACCCGCCGTGCCGGAAGACCAGCCCCTCGCGCGCGTACGGCTCGGCTGCCGCGACCCGGGCCGGTTCGATCTCGACGCCCACGACACGCGCGCGTGGAGCGACGGAACGCAGCCGCGCCAGCAACTCGACGGCCGTCCAGGGCGCGGCCCCGTACCCGAGGTCGACGGCGACCGGCTCACCGGCCCGCCGCAGCTCAGCGCCGTGCGCGGCGACGATCCAGCGGTCCATGCGGCGCAGCCGATTGGGATTGGTCGTCCCGCGCGTGACCGTGCCCACGGGGCGGGCGGGGGCGCGGGATGTCATACCTAGGAGGGTATGCGCACAAGGGACCCCCACGCCCCTCGCCCCCGAACAGTTGAGCGACCCCGGTAACGACTGGGCAAAAACCGCCCCTCCCCAAACCCGCCCGGAATGGGAATGCCTCCCTCCGATGTTGCACCCCCGTGGAGGGCGCCCCACACCCTCCTTCCCGCATGCCCGCGCCCGCAGCAAGAGCAAGGAGGAACGCCACGTGAGCCAGTACGTCAACAGGCTCGGGCGTCGCTCTACGGCGGCCCCCTCGCGGCTCAGGCTCCACCGCCGCCCCCGCCGCGTAGCGATGCTCTCCGTGCACACCTCACCGCTCCACCAGCCCGGCACCGGCGACGCCGGCGGCATGAACGTCTACATAGTCGAGCTCGCGCAGCGCCTCGCCGCGATCAACATCGAGGTGGAGATCTTCACGCGGGCGACCACCGGCGGCCTCCCGCCGACCGTCGAACTGGCCCCCGGAGTCCTCGTCCGGCACATCGACGCCGGCCCCTACGAGGGCCTCGCCAAGGAGGACCTCCCGGCCCAGCTGTGCGCGTTCACGCACGGTGTGATGCAGGCCTGGGCCGGCCACCGCCCCGGCTACTACGACCTCGTCCACTCGCACTACTGGCTCTCCGGCCACGTCGGCTGGCTGGCCGCCCAGCGCTGGGGCGCCCCCCTGGTGCACGCCATGCACACCATGGCCAAGGTCAAGAACGCCAACCTGGCCGACGGCGACACCCCCGAGCCCGCCGCCCGTGTCATCGGCGAGACCCAGATCGTCGCCGCCGCCGACCGCCTCATCGCCAACACGGCGGAGGAGGCCGACGAACTCGTACGGCACTACCACGCCGACCCCGGCAAGGTCGCCGTCGTGCACCCCGGCGTCAACCTCGACCGCTTCCGCCCCGCCGACGGCCGCGCCGCCGCCCGCGCCCGCCTCGACCTCCCCCAGGACGCCCTGGTCCCCCTCTTCGCGGGCCGCATCCAGCCCCTGAAGGCCCCGGACGTCCTCCTGCGCGCGGTCGCCGTCCTCCTCGACGAGCGCCCGGAGCTGCGCTCCCGCCTCGTCGTCCCCGTGGTCGGCGGCCCCAGCGGCAGCGGCCTCGCCAAACCGGAGGGCCTGCAGAAGCTGGCCGCGCGGCTGGGCATCGCGGACGTCGTACGGTTCCGTCCGCCGGTCGGCCAGGACCAGCTCGCGGACTGGTTCCGCGCCGCGTCCGTCCTGGTCGTGCCCTCCTACAGCGAGTCGTTCGGCCTGGTCGCCATAGAGGCGCAGGCGGCCGGCACCCCGGTGCTCGCGGCCTCCGTCGGCGGCCTCCCGGTGGCCGTCCGGGACGGCGAGACGGGCTTCCTGGTGCAGGGCCACGATCCGGCCGACTACGCGCGCGTGCTCGCACGTTTCGCCGACGGCCCCGAACTCCCCGCCCGCATGGGCGCGGCCGCCGCCGCGCACGCCCAGTCCTTCGGCTGGGACACCGCGGCCGCCGCCACCGCCGACGTCTACGCGGCCGCGACCCAGGCCCACCGCCGTGGCGTACGCTCCGATCATGGGTGACGTCATGGGTGCCGCGGAGAAGACGACCGCGCAGGTCATCGAGGCTTTCCTGAAAGACGCGGAGGCCACGGAGGGCGCGGAGGGCACGGAGGACGGGGCGCTGGAGTGGGAGACCCCCGAGCCCGGCACCTACGTGGTCCAACTCCCGGGCACCCGCAAGCTCAAGACGACCGTCTCCCTCATCGTCGGCCGCCACTCCCTCTCCCTCAACGCCTTCGTCATCCGCCACCCCGACGAGAACGAGCCCGGCGTCCACCGCTGGCTCCTGGAGCGCAACCTCAAGCTGTACGGCGTGAGTTACGCCGTCGACCAGCTCGGCGACGTCTACGTCACCGCCCGCCTCCCCCTCTCGTCCATCACCCCGGACGAGATCGACCGCCTCCTCGGCCAGGTCCTGGAGGCCGCCGACGGCGCCTTCAACACCCTCCTGGAACTCGGCTTCGCGAGCGCCATCCGCAAGGAGTACGAGTGGCGCGTCTCCCGAGGCGAGCCGACCCGCAACCTGGACGCGTTCGCCCACCTGACCCGACGCCCGGCGGACTCGCCGGATCCGGTCAGGAAGGATCAGGGTCAGAGCTAGGGGCCTGCGTAGGGGCAGACGTGGGGGACGTCGGCGAGTCGAGCTGATCGGCGAAGGCGCGCAGGGCGTCGGCCAGTTCCTGCTTGGTGGGCAACTGGTCCACCTTCGCGCCGAGTTCGGTGATACGCCGGTTGATCTCGTCGAGATCGGCCGACGGGGTGGGCGTGGGCACCGGATCGGTCGCATCAGGGTCGGGCTCGGCGTCGGTACCGCCACTGTCACCGCCGCCGGTGACGGTGCCTCCGGTGCCGCCCCCGGTGTCGGCGGGCACCTCGGTGACCGGATCCAGCGTGGACGACGCGCTCGGTACGGGGCCGTCGGGCCCCTCGTCCGAACCGGCCGCGAGGGCGACGCCCACACTCACGGCCACCAGCGCCGAGGCCCCTGCGACAGCGGCCGCGAATCGCCCCAGATGTCTACGCCGCGTCCTGTCTCGTCTGTTCTCTGCCTTTATCTCTGCCTCTGCGCTCTGAGTCTCGTCCATGAACGCGACGCTAGCCCGCGGCGATCACCGGACGGAGAACTTCCGCGCATACCGTCCCGGCGTGACCCCCACCAACTTCCGGAAATGGCGCGTGAGATGGGCCTGGTCGTAGAACCCGGCCGCCGCCGCGACCTCCCCCGGCGGACGCCCGTCGAGCAGGAGCCGGCGGGCGAGGTCGACGCGGCGGGCGGTGAGGTACTGGTGCGGCGCGATGCCGTATGCCCCGCTGAACGCCCGTACGAGATGGGCCGGATGGGCCTGCACCAGCCCTGCCGCCTCGTCCAGTACGAGGCCTTCGACGACACGCTCGTCGAGGAGCTCACGGAGCCGGCGGGCGAGGGCGGGGTCACGGCGCGCGGGACCGTCCGGCCGCTGCGCCCGCAAATGGACCCGCAACCGCTCGCCGATCAGCGCCAGCCGGCTGTCGGCCTCCAACTCGTCGCCCGGCCGGGCGAGCGCGGAGTGCAACTGCCCCACCCGCCGCCGCAACACGGGATCCCACAGGCCGGGCGCGTCGACGGCGGACCCGATCAGCTCCTCGCCGAGCACACCGGCATCGAGGTACAGGACCCGCTTGCGGAAGCCGCCGGGAGTGGCGGCGGAACCGTTGTGCGGGACGTGCGGCGGCAGCAGGGTCACCGTGTCGTGCGGCGTGCCGTGCTCGTGCCGGTCGAGTTCGTACCGTACGGCGCCGTCGTCGACGATGAGCAGCGTCCACGCGTCGTGGACGTGCATCGGGTAGGCGTACTCGGTGAAACGCGCGTGGAAGACCTCCACGACGCCCGCGACGGCCGGGCGCCAGGCGGAGACTTCCTGCTGGGCGGCCATGCAAAGAACGTACAAGACGGGGTCGTAGGCCGTTCGGCAGTCTCGCTCCATGAGCACTGAACCGATGGTGAGCGCGGAACCGATGCGCTTCGACACGAAGATCGCCGTCCTGCTGCGCGAGGACCTGGAGACCTGGCAGCGCCTGAACGTCACCGCGTTCCTGGTCAGCGGCCTCGGCACCACGGTCCCCGAGGTGATCGGGGAGCCGTACGAGGATGCGGACGGCGTCGGCTTTCTCCCGATGTTCCGCCAGCCGGTGCTGGTCTTCGAGGGCACGAAGGAGACGCTGGCAGCGGCCCACGCGCGCGTGCTCTCCCGAGCCCTCCCGCGCGCGGCGTTCACGACCGACCTCTTCACCACCGGCAACGACCGCGACAACCGCGCCGCGGTACGCGCCGTACGGACAGCCGACCTGGACCTGGCGGGCCTGGCGGTCTACGGCCCGCGCAACGCGGTGGACAAGGTACTGAAGGGGGCCCGGATGCACCCGTGAGGCGTCTCAGCCGGCAGCGCTGACCTCGGACTTCGTGTCGACGCCGACACCTGCGTCGAGGTCGGGGTCGGGGTCGGCCGTATGTTCGGCGGGGGCGGCCTCCTCGTCCGGCAGGCGTCGCATCAGCACCCCGTACCCCACCCCCGCCGCCGTCCCCACGACCGCGCACATCCCCCACAGCCACTCCGCGCCGAACCGGTCGATGACGAAGCCGGACATGAGAGGGGAGACCAGGGAGGCCACGGCCCAGGAGAGCGTGTACATGCCCTGGTAGCGGCCGCGGCCGTGGGTGGGGGAGAGGCGGACGACGAGCCCGGTCTGGGTCGGCGCGTTGACGATCTCGGCGAGGGTCCACACGCACACCGTGAGCGCGAAGACGCCGACCGACCCGGCGAAGGCGGTGAGCCCGAAGCCGTACCCGGCGAGGACGGAGGAGACGACCAGCAGCCGTCGCGGATCCCGGTGCTCGATGAACCGGGTGATGGGGAGTTGCAGCGCGACGATCAGTACACCGTTGACGGCGATCACCATGCCGTAGTCGGCCGGCGTGAACCCGGCTGCGCCCATCGCGACGGGCAGCCCCACGGAACCCTGCTGGAAGACGAGCCCGACGAGGAAACACAGCCCGACGACGCTCATGAACCGCCCGTCGCGCAGTACGGTCCCCAGCCCGACGGAGTCCTCCGGGGCGGCCTTTTCCTCCTGCCGGGGCCGCGACTCGGGCAGCTTGAGGAAGACGACGAGCGCGCACACGAACGTCATCCCGGCCTCGACGAGGAACCCGGCACGGTAGCTGACCTCGGCGATGAACCCGGCGGCCATGGAGGACACGGCGAACCCCAGGTTGATGGCCCAGTAGTTGAGCGAGAACGCGCGGACCCGGTCCTCGGGCCGCACGATGTCGGCCAACATCGCCTGCACGGCCGGTCGGGAGGCGTTGGAGGCCGTCCCGACGAGGAAGGCGACGCCGGCGATGGCGAGCGGGTCGGTCACGAACCCGAGGAGCGCGACGGACAGGGCGGTGGAGACCTGCGCGATCAGCAGCGTGGGCCGCCGCCCGAGCCGGTCCGCCATGACCCCGCCCCCGAGGGAGGAGATCACCCCGCCGAGCCCGTGAAGAGAGGCGACGAGCCCGGCGTAGGAGGCGGAGTACCCGCGGTCGAGGGTGAGGTACAGCGCCATGAACGTGGCGACGAACCCGCCGAGCCGGTTGACGAGCGTGCTGGTCCACAGCCACCAGAACTCGCGCGGCAGCCCGGAGAGCGTCTCGCGGGTGGCACGTCTGAGAGTGGCGACGGACATGACGGATCCCCCGGGTTGTAAGTGGCGCAGGTGGCAACCAGAACTTACGAGGAGAGCCCCGGGAGAGGCCACTCAATTAAGGGATCCAGTGAACCGTCGAGGCCATGCCGCAGCGCCTGTCCACGGCCCTCTCCACTGCCCCGTCCGCCGAGCTGTCCGCTGTACGAGCGGGCGCACAACCGGCCGGAGCGGTGGATTACGCTCATACGCATGGCCGACGCACCGTACAAGCTGATCCTCCTCCGCCACGGCGAGAGCGAGTGGAACGCGAAGAACCTGTTCACCGGCTGGGTGGACGTCAACCTGAACGAGAAGGGCGAGAAGGAGGCAGTCCGCGGTGGCGAACTCCTGAAGGACGCCGACCTCCTCCCCGACGTGGTCCACACGTCCCTCCAGCGGCGCGCGATCCGCACGGCCCAACTGGCCCTCGAATCCGCCGACCGCCACTGGATCCCGGTCCACCGCTCCTGGCGCCTGAACGAGCGCCACTACGGCGCCCTCCAGGGCAAGGACAAGGCGCAGACCCTCGCGGAGTTCGGCGAGGAGCAGTTCATGCTCTGGCGCCGTTCCTACGACACCCCGCCGCCTCCGCTGCCGGACGACTCGGAGTTCTCCCAGTCCTCGGACCCGCGCTACGCCTCCATCCCCCCGGAGCTGCGCCCGCGCACGGAGTGCCTGAAGGACGTCGTCGTCCGCATGCTCCCGTACTGGTACGACGGCATCGTCCCGGATCTCCTCTCCGGCCGCACGGTCCTGGTCGCCGCCCACGGAAACTCGCTCCGCGCCCTCGTCAAGCACCTCGACGGCGTCTCCGACGCCGACATCGCGGGCCTGAACATCCCGACGGGCATCCCCCTCGCCTACGAACTCGACGCCGCCTTCAAGCCGTTGACCCCGGGCGGAACGTACCTCGACCCGGACGCGGCGGCAGCCGCAATCGAGGCAGTCAAGAACCAGGGCAAGAAGAAGTAACCCCCACCTTCAGCCTTTGGGCCCCCGACCTGCGGTTCCTTCGCGGGGCGGGGGCTTTTGGCGGGGCTGGGTGGGCCGTCTCTCAGGATTCCGGGTTGAGACCGCCTCAGGATGCGCAGGGAGACGCTGTGTCCGCTGGTGCCGGGCCTGTCGGTCAGATGGATCAGACTGATGACGCCATCCGTCGCGTCCATGGATTCCCTCCCCGAGGTAACCAGGTCCGAGCATCCTGCCGGACCGCTCACGAATCTCACGGTTCGGGGTGCAGACGCTTCAGAAAGACGTCGGACACGGCTCGGGCGGTGCGGCTCTGTGCCGGGTGTCTGCCAGGGGGTGGTCCGCGCAGGAAGGTGACACTTTGGTGCGGGAGTGTCACATTTCTGCGGCTCACCTATGGGGGACCCGGCGTGCCCGCGCACCGCTCACCTTCGAAGACCCGCTTTGCTCCGACTCGGCTCGAGTTGCCGGACCATGTGGAGTGTGTCCCATGCGGAGTCGATCGCGTCGACGGCTGCACCGAGGATCTCGTCCTGGCGCAGGCCGAATCCGCCGCCCAGGTCGACCACGGCCCCGAAGCGCTCGGGCATGCCGGCTTTTACGGCGAAGAGCCGTTCCTGAGGAAGTTCGGCGGCGGCTGTTTCCTTGTCTCTGCCCGGGCTCCTGCCTTTCGGAGAGCTGTGACCGCTGCCTCGGCGTCTCTCTGCCTGACGCCGTCGAGGATCACGGCGGGGGCTGTGTCGTCAGAGCGTTGCTGTGCCAGAGGCTCAGGCCGGTCAGGCTGCGTACGACTTGGGCGACGTCCAGGGCATGGGTGCCAGGGGCGGTGAGGATCACGTCGTGAGGTACGTCGTCGCATACGAGTAAGAAGTACTCGCCCGCCATCGGCCACCCTCGTCTCGTCGCTGCCTTCGGCGTCCGGTACGACACTGTTCGCGCTGCCGTCACCTGTCCAGCGTCGTGAAGTAGGACGACAGGGCTGTCGTGGTCTCGGTCAGGGGGAAGCGGGGGCCCAAGTAGCCGTCTGGGCGGATGACGAAGGCGGTTGGGGTGTCTGGGTGGTAGAGGTGGGCGAAGTTGCCGGTGGTGTCTCGGTAGGCGGGGAAGGGCAACGTGGTGGGGGAGGACGGGGTGGTGTCGCGGGACAGGATGGCGATGGGGTGGATGGGGGGTCCAGTCGTCGTTTTCGTCAGGGCAACGGCGGCTGCTGCGGCTGTGGCTATGGCTTTGAGGTCCGTGCTGTAGAGGAGGAGCACGTGGTCCGGGCGGTTGCGCAGGATGTCCAGTAGGCGCCAGGGGTAGGTGGCTGTGGGGGTGGTGAGGCCGGGGCAGTCGGGGGCGCGGTCGCCGGGTTGGGGGGGGCGTCGGGTGGGCCGTGAGGGTGGGTGGCCAGGGGGCCGGGTCGGTAGGTGACGAGGAGTTGGGCCTCGCGGAGCAGGAGGGTGCGCGGGTCGTCGGGGTCGGATTCGAAGCCCTGGGTGGCGTGGCGGACGGTGCGGCCGACGACCTCCTCGCCGATCGGGCGGCGCTCGGCGTCGTAGGTGGCCAGGAGGGCGGGGCCGGCCTCGCCCCGGAGGACGAGGGCGAGTTTCCAGGCCAGGTTGCAGGCGTCCTGGATGCCGGTGTTCATGCCCTGGGCGCCGGTGGGCGGGTGGATGTGGGCGGCGTCGCCCGCGACGAACACCCGCCCGTCGGCGTAGCGGTCGACGATGCGGTGGCTGATGCGGAAGACGGAGGACCAGCGGAGGTGGGAGAGGGGGGTTGGCTTGGGGGCGAGGCGGTCTACGACCGTCTGGAGGTGGCGCAGTTCCGGGGCCGGGGTGCGGCCGTTCCCCAGGCCGCCCTGTAGACCGTGTGTCACGCCGTCGCCGTCGCCGTCGCCGTCGCCATCGGCGTTCTGCGTCTTGAGTTCCGGTGGGACCAGCATCGACATGCGGTAGCGGGCCGTGCCGGGCAGCGGGACGCAGACCAGCAGGTCGTCGGTGGCGCCGTCGGGGGTGCGGTGGGTCGAGCGGATGCCGTAGCCGGGGGGCAGGTCCCAGTCGGCCTCGACGTCGCCCAGCATGTACTCCTCGGCGAAGGCCGCCCCCTCGTAACTGAGGCCCAGCGCCTTGCGCACGGTGCTGTGCGCTCCGTCGCAGCCGATCAGATAGCCGGCCCGCAGCTCCTCGTCGGCGCCGGAGGCGGTGCGCAGGCGGGCGGTGACGCCGTCGTCGTCCTGGGTGAACGACAGGAGTTCGGTGCCGCGTTCGATGACGGTGCCGAGGCCGGCGACGTACTCCTCCAGGAGGCGCTCGGTCTCGTACTGCGGCAGCGCGGCGAACTCGTACGGCACCTCGGGTGGCAGGGAGAGGTCGATGCGTGCCTGCTCGCGGCCGTTGACGTAGATCAACTGGCCGCGCAGTACGGCGGCGGCCTCCAGGACCGTGCGGGCCAGGCCCATCCGGTCCCAGATCTCCAGCGTGCGCGGCTGGATGCCGACCGCCTTCGCGTACGGGAGGCGGGCGGGCAGGCGGTCGACGAGCCGGCAGCTCACCCCCTGCCGGCACAGTTCGGCGGCCGCGCTCAACCCGACCGGGCCGGCGCCCGCGATCAGTACGTCCGTCGCTCCGGCGTGCGCCACGGGTGCCTCCGGTCTCACACCGCCAGCGGTACCGGGTGGATCTCGTCCGCCTTGTGGCCGGTGCGTTCGTGGACGCGTTGGACGGCCTCCGCCGAGGGGCCCTCGGAGAGGCAGTAGACGGTGCCGGACTCCGGGTCCGCCCAGGCGTGCGCGAAGTGCACGCCCTCCTCGCCTTCGATGGCGAGGTCGGCCCTGTGGGCCTCGAGGAGTTGGTCGCCCGTGATGCCCTTCATGTTGTGGTGGACGTCCATGAAGCGGGTCATGACTGCCCACCCCCTTCCCTGTCCGTATCCGTAATCCCTCTGTGAGCCGGTGCCCGGCTCCTTCACCTCCATGCTGCGCCCGCGTACCCCCTGCGGCGACCGCACGACGAAGGCCCCGGCGCGGCGCCGGGGCCCTTCATCCACGTACGTTCGCTTCGTACTGCCTCAGCCGCACTGGCAGGGGCTGCCCGACTGGCACCCGCAGCCGCACCCCGAACCGCAGCCGCACGCGCCGATCAGCATCAGGTTCCTGATCTCGGCGGGCCGCTCGGTCGGGCGTTCCTGCGTGGGGTCGGGCGTGGGGGTACTGGGGGACTCGGCCATGGGTTCCTCCCGGAGGCGTAGGGCCTGTGCCCATTGCATGCCCGTTCCGCTGGGCGCATCAACGGCGCACAGTGGCTCGCGTACGCCCCAGCCCCTCCGCGCAGGCCCCTTTTCAGGCCCCTTTTCGGCCCCGGTCAGGCTCCCTCGGCCGCCGTCCCCGGCCCGCCCGACGGCTGGATCTCCGGCTGAAGGTCCGGCTGGAGCTCGTCCGCGTGCTCGCCCGTCACCAGGAACACCACGCGCTTGGCGACCGCCACCGCATGGTCGGCGAACCGCTCGTAGTAGCGGCCCAGCAGCGTGACGTCGACGGCCGTCTCGATGCCGTGCTTCCAGCGGTCGTCGATCAGGTGCTGGAAGAGCGTGCGGTGCAGGAGGTCCATCGCGTCGTCGTCCGCCTCCAGCTGGAGGGCCATGTCGACGTCCTTGGTGATGATGCACTCCGCCGCCTTCGCCATCAGGCGCTGCGCGAGCTGGCCCATCTCCAGGATCGTGGCGTGCAGGTCGTGCGGCACGGCGCGGTTCGGGAAGCGCAGCCGGGCCAGCTTCGCCACGTGCTGGGCGAGGTCGCCGGAACGCTCCAGGTCGGCGGACATACGCAGCGACGTGACGACGATCCGCAGGTCCGTCGCCACCGGCTGCTGCCGCGCCAGCAGCGCTATGGCCTTGGCCTCCAGGTCGTGCTGGAGCTCGTCGACCCTCTTGTCGGCCTCGATGACGCTCTCGGCGAGCTTGAGGTCGGCGTCGAGGATGGCGGTCGTCGCGCGTCCGATCGCCGACCCGACCAGCCGGGCCATCTCCACCAGGCTGTCGCCGATCGAGTCCAGTTCCTCGTGGTACGCGTCCCGCATCAGGATTCCCTCTCGTACGTCGTTCTCAGGGTTCGGTTCGGGTTCAGTTCGGGTTTCGGTCTGGGTCTCGGATCCGATTTGGTTCGGATTGTGGCTCCGATTTCGGTTCCGGACTCGGCTCCAGGGGTCGGAACCGGCCGCGGAACCGAGGCGGAACCGGCCGTGAAACCGGTGCCGACCGGCCGTGGAACCGGTGCTGCGAACCCCACGGTGCCACGGTCCGCCCCGTACGCGTCGATTTCCGTCACCTCAAATGAACCACCACTGGCTCCAAGGTGAACTCTGGGCGACGAGTGTTCGAGCTCGCACCTCGATGGCTGTGGCCAGGACGCAACCCGTGCCTAACCTGGGTGCATGGACGTGAACGCGGCGGTCGCCGCAGCGGCAGCGATCGCCGGGGTGCTCACCGGTGTCATCGCCATGCTGGCGTTCCGCTGGAGCGAGCGGGAGCAGAAGCGCCCCACGCGCACCTCTCTCCACACGGACCCGGTGCTTCCGCCGGGTGTGGACACCGTCCTGTCCGTGCTCCGCTCCTCCGCCGTCGTCCTCGACGAGGCCGACGCCGTCGTCAAGGCAAGCTCCGCCGCGTACGCCCTCGGGCTGGTCCGCGGCGGCCGGCTCAGCGTCGAGCCGATGCTGAAGATGGCGCGGGACACCAGACGCGACGGAGAGATACGCCAGGTGGAGCTGGACCTTCCCCGGCGCGGGACCGGGCGCGGCGAGGCTCTCGCCGTGTCCGCGAGAGTCGCCCCGCTGGGCTCCCGGCTCGTCCTGCTCCTCGTCGAGGACCTCACCGAGGCCCGTCGTATCGAGGCGGTGCGGCGGGACTTCGTGGCGAACGTCAGCCACGAGCTGAAGACCCCGGTCGGCGCGCTCTCCCTCCTCTCCGAGGCCGTCATGGACGCCTCGGAAGACCCCGAGGCGGTGGAGCGGTTCGCCGGCCGGATGCAGATCGAGGCCACCCGGCTGACCAGCCTGGTCCAGGAGCTCATCGACCTCTCGAGGGTCCAGAACGACGATCCCCTCGAGGACGCCGAACCGGTCGGCATCGACGAACTCGTCGCCGAGGCCGTCGACCGCTGCCGGCACCAGGCCGGTACCAAGCAGATCACCATCGCCGCCGCCGGCACCGCCGACCTGCGGGTCTTCGGGCACCGGGGCCAGCTGGCCGCGGCCCTCGGCAACCTGGTCGAGAACGCCGTCAACTACTCGCCGGCCCGCACCCGCGTCGGCATAGCCGCCCGCAGGGTGAGCGCGCCCGGCGGGGACCTGATCGAGATCGCCGTGACCGACCAGGGCATCGGCATCTCCGACAAGGACAAGGAACGCATCTTCGAGCGCTTCTACCGCGTCGACCCGGCCCGCTCCCGCCAGACGGGCGGTACGGGCCTCGGACTGGCTATCGTCAAGCACGTGGCCGCCTCGCACGGCGGGGAGGTCACGGTGTGGAGCGCCGAGAACCAGGGCTCCACGTTCACCCTGCGGCTGCCGGAGGCGGGCGCGCCCCGCGACCGCGCGCACCAGCACCCCGACCCGGACGAGGACGAGGACGAGATCGACGACGTTGACGCCGTCGACGGCCTCGACGACGACGCCGGCGACCTCGCCGAGGTCACCCGCTCCTCCCACACCTCCCCTCACCACTCACCCCGAGCAGCACCCCGCGCCTCTTCCCCCGACCCGTCCGCGTACCAGACGCTTTCCGCCCCGGAGGTCCTTCCGTGACCCGAGTGCTCGTCGTCGAGGACGAGGAGTCCTTCTCCGACGCCTTGTCGTACATGCTCCGCAAAGAGGGCTTCGAGGTCGCCGTCGCGACCACCGGGCCCGACGGGCTGGACGAGTTCGAGCGCAACGGCGCCGACCTCGTCCTCCTCGACCTGATGCTGCCGGGCCTGCCTGGCACGGAGGTCTGCCGCCAGTTGCGCGGCCGCTCCAACGTCCCCGTGATCATGGTGACGGCCAAGGACAGCGAGATCGACAAGGTCGTCGGCCTGGAGATAGGAGCCGACGACTACGTCACGAAGCCCTTCTCCTCGCGCGAACTGGTCGCCCGCATCCGGGCCGTCCTGCGCCGCCGCGGCGAACCGGAGGAGGTCACTCCGGCGGCCCTGGAGGCCGGCCCGGTCCGCATGGACGTCGACCGCCACGTCGTGACGGTCTCCGGTTCCAAGGTCGACCTCCCCCTCAAGGAGTTCGACCTCCTGGAGATGCTGCTGCGCAACGCGGGCCGCGTCCTGACCCGCATGCAGCTCATCGACCGGGTCTGGGGCGCCGACTACGTCGGCGACACCAAGACCCTCGACGTCCACGTCAAGCGCCTCCGCGCCAAGATCGAGCCCGACCCGGGCGCCCCGAGGTACCTCGTCACGGTCCGTGGTCTCGGCTACAAGTTCGAGCCGTAGGCCGGCCCGGCACGGTCCGTCAGGACGTACGCCGAAGGGCGGCACCCCACGCGGGGTGCCGCCCTTCGGCGTTGCTCACGAGGCTCAGTGGCCGGCCGTCGCCGACTCCGAGGCGTTCGCGGAGGCCGAGCCGGACGGGGAGGCCGAGCCGGCCTCGCCGCCCGCCGCCGGGGACCCCGACGTGCTCGCGGACGGCGACTTGGAGGAGCCCGCCGAAGAACCCTCCGAAGAACCCGCCGAAGCGCTGTGCGACGCGCTCGGGATGTCGGTCGGGCCCCACGACGAGAAGTAGCTCTCGGAGGGGACGACGAAGGCGCGCAGGCTGATCTCGCCGGTGTCGCTGAAGGTGAAGGTGATCTTCTGCGCGTCGCCGTCCCGGACGGCCTCACGGCTGCTCGGCAGGACGGCGGAGGCGTTGTCCGCGCCGCCGATGACGACCGAGCCGCCGGCCGGGACGGTCAGCTTGCCCTTGCCCTTGGCGGGCTTGAGCTCGGCGGACTTGCCGGTGCCGTCGACGGTGATGGAGTCCAGCGTCTGGGCGGTCTTCCCGGTGTTGAAGACGGTCGCCGAGATCACGGCGGGACCCGTCGACTCCAGGTCGGGCTGGGTGATGACCACGACGTTCTGCAGCTTGATGTCGCCGACGCTGGTGGCGGCGTTGTCCGGCTTGATCTCCAGGGTCTGGGAGTCGTTGCCGGCCCCGCAGGCGGCGAGCGAGGCGATCGAGAACGCGATGGCGGAAGCGGCGAGGGCGCCACGTCGAAGGCTGCTGCTCACGGCGGCGGCAACTCCTTGAACACGCGGGCGGCTTCCCTGTGAACAAAGCCGCCCTAAGGGTCTGTCAGCGGCCCTTAGGTTACCGAGCCGTTCCCGCGCCACCGCACCCGACCCGCCTCTAGAGCGATCCGGGGCGATCAGGGGCCTCGGCGGACGCCCCGCACGTCTCTCCGCCACCCCCGCCCCGACCACCACGAGCGACCCGTGAGTCACATTGGCTTCACCACTCGTCTTCCTGACTCGTCACTCGTCTTCCCGCTCGTCTGCCATTCACATAAGCGCGTCCGACAAGCGCGTCCGACACCCCCGCACGGATTTTCCGTGAAGGAAAACGAGACGATCACCGGAATTGATCACGACCCCGGTCGAAGACTGGATGATCAATTCCGGAAACGACTCGTATCCGGCCGCGCACACCGAACGGAGTAGCGTAAGTCGCACGCTTGGAAGCGGACATTTGCGGACGTTCAACCGCTCGCGCGGGCCTCCGGATGTGTGTACCGTGCGCGTTTCTCCCCCCTCGGAGAGCCGCTCCGACCTGCGAATACCTGCTTCCGCAGCCCCTCCGCAGCACGTTCCTGTTGCTGTTGTCAAGCCCTGAGATATGCCCTGACCTGCGAAAACGTCATTCAGAACCCGTAGTTTCCGTGTTACCCTGGATAGCCACGGAAGGGGTACCTGTCACATGACGTTCAAGGTTGGCGACACCGTGGTCTATCCCCATCACGGGGCCGCGCTGATCGAGGCTATCGAAACTCGCCAGATCAAAGGCGTGGACAAGACCTACTTGGTGCTGAAGGTCGCCCAGGGTGACCTGACGGTACGTGTGCCAGCGGACAATGCGGAGTTCGTCGGCGTACGTGATGTGGTCGGTCAGGACGGGCTGGACCGGGTCTTCGAGGTGCTGCGCGCGCCGTACGCCGAGGAGCCCACGAACTGGTCGCGTCGGTACAAGGCAAATCTGGAGAAGCTCGCCTCCGGCGATGTCATCAAGGTCGCGGAAGTAGTGCGTGACCTGTGGCGTCGTGAGCGCGAGCGCGGACTCTCCGCCGGTGAGAAGCGCATGCTCGCCAAGGCTCGCCAGATCCTGGTGAGTGAGCTCGCTCTCGCGGAGAACACCAACGAGGACAAGGCCGAAGCGCTGCTCGACGAGGTTCTCGCGTCCTGACATCGGTCGTCCTGACATCGGTGCCCGAGACCGGTCTCAGCACGCTGAAGAACGCGTACACAGCACACTGAAGAACACCGAAATGCCGCGGTGCCCGATGACGTATTTTCCGTCGCCGGGCGCTGCGGCATGTTCACGCCCGGACGCCGTAGCTGTCGCTCGCCCCCGTACTTCGATGTACTTCGTACTTCGATACTGGATGTGCCGGGCCCGGGCTGCTGCCTCGACCGGTGCGTCACGGAAGGGTCCGGTCAAGGCGTCGCGCCCGGCACTTCCCAGGCCATACCCACGCCAGGCCGGCACACAAACCTGACAGGAACCGATGTCTGACGATTCGCGTCCCTCCCCCGCGCCCGCCCGCACGGCCGCGGTGATTCCAGCCGCCGGACGGGGTGTACGCCTCGGTCCCGGCGCCCCCAAAGCGCTGCGCACGCTGGGCGGCACGCCCATGCTGATCCACGCGGTGCGCGCCCTGGCCGCCTCCCGCGCCGTCTCCCTGGTCGTCGTCGTGGCCCCGCCGGACGGCACCGCCGAGGTCAAGTCGCTCCTCGACGCGCACGCGCTGCCCGACCGCACCGACTTCCTGGTCGTCCCCGGCGGCGGGTCCCGTCAGGAGTCCGTGAAGCTGGGCCTGGACGCGCTGCCCCCCGGCCACGACATCGTCCTCGTGCACGACGCCGCCCGCCCCCTCGTCCCCGTGGACACGGTGGACGCCGTCATCGAGGCCGTACGCGAGGGCGCCCCGGCCGTCGTCCCGGCGCTGCCGCTCGCCGACACCGTCAAGGAGGTCGAACCGGCCGCGACCCCCGGCGACCCCGAGCCGGTCGTCGCCACCCCCGAACGCGCCCGCCTGCGCGCCGTCCAGACCCCTCAGGGCTTCGACCGGGCCACCCTGATCCGCGCCCACGAGACGGTCACGGACAACGTCACCGACGACGCGAGCATGGTCGAGCAGCTCGGCCTGACGGTCGTGGTCGTGCCCGGCCACGAGGAGGCCTTCAAGGTCACCCGCCCGCTCGACCTGGTCCTCGCCGAGGCGGTCCTGGCCCGCAGGAGGCTCAACGATGGCTTCTGAGACGACCTCTGAGACGGCCTCCGGGACAGCCTCCGGGACGGCCCCTGCGACGCCCTTCGCGGGGATGCCGCTCCCCCAGGTCGGCATCGGCACCGACATCCACGCCTTCGAGGAGGGCCGCGAGCTGTGGTGCGCGGGCCTGAAGTGGGAGGGCGAGGGACCCGGTCTGGCCGGGCACTCCGACGCCGACGTGGTCGCGCACGCCGCCTGCAACGCGCTCTTCTCCGCCGCCGGCCTCGGCGACCTGGGGCAGCACTTCGGCACCGGGCGCCCCGAGTGGTCCGGCGCGTCGGGCGTCACCCTGCTCACGGAGGCCGCCCGCATCGTCCGCGCCGCCGGGTTCGTCGTCGGCAATGTCGCCGTACAGGTCGTAGGTCCGCGGCCGAAGATCGGCAAGCGGCGCGGCGAGGCGCAGAAGGTGCTGTCGGAGGCGGCCGGAGCCCCCGTCTCGGTGTCGGGCGCGACGACGGACGGACTCGGCTTCCCGGGACGCGGCGAGGGACTGATGGCGGTGGCGACGGCGTTGGTGGTGCGACAGGCGTGAGTGTGCCAACCAAGGGGCGCGGGGCTGTGAGCATGTGCGGCTCCGCCGCGTGGGCGCGACCAGCCCCCACCGGCCCGCAGCCGAAAACGGTCCAATCGCCGGAAGGCGTGAGGCATCGCCACGGGCCCACTACCCTGGTGTGGTGACCATTCGCCTGTACGACACCAGCGCCCGGCAGATCCGTGACTTCGCCCCGCTCCTGCCGGGTTGTGTCTCGATCTACCTCTGTGGCGCCACGGTGCAGGCGGCCCCGCACATCGGCCACATCCGCTCCGGCCTGAACTTCGACATCATGCGCCGCTGGTTCGACCACCGCGGCTACGACGTCACGTTCATCCGCAACGTCACCGACATCGACGACAAGATCATCACCAAGTCGCACGACCAGGGCCGCCCCTGGTGGTCCATCGGCTACGAGAACGAGCGCGCGTTCAACGACGGCTACACCGCACTCGGTTGCCTCCCGCCGACGTACGAGCCGCGCGCCACCGGGCACGTCCCGGAGATGATCGAGATGATGCGCGGCCTCATCGAGCGCGGTCACGCCTACGAGGCCGACGGCAGCGTCTACTTCGACGTGCGCTCCTTCCCCGGCTACCTGGAGCTGTCCAACCAGGACGTCGACGACCTGCGCCAGCCCTCCGAGGAGGGCATCACCGGCAAGCGGGACCCGCGCGACTTCGCGATGTGGAAGGCGACCAAGCCGGGCGAGCCCGACTGGGAGACGCCGTGGGGCCGCGGCCGTCCCGGCTGGCACCTGGAGTGCTCGGCGATGGCCCACAAGTACCTGGGCTCCGCCTTCGACATCCACGGCGGCGGCCTCGACCTGATCTTCCCGCACCACGAGAACGAGATCGCCCAGGCCAAGGCCTACGGCGACGAGTTCGCCCGGTACTGGGTGCACAACGCCTGGGTCACCATGAGCGGCGAGAAGATGTCGAAGTCCCTCGGGAACTCCGTCCTCGTCTCCGAGATGGTCAAGCAGTGGCGGCCCATCGTCCTGCGCTACTACCTCGGCACCCCGCACTACCGCTCGATGATCGAGTACAGCGAGGAGGCCCTGCGCGAGGCTGAGTCGGCGTTCGCTCGGATCGAGGGCTTCGTGCAGCGCGTCGTCGAGAAGGCCGGGGGAGTCGTCGAGCCCGCGGCCGAGGTGCCGCCCGCCTTCGCCGAGGCGATGGACGACGACCTGGGCGTCCCGCAGGCCCTGGCCATCGTCCACACGACGGTCCGGCAGGGGAACTCGGCCCTCGCCGCCGACGACAAGGAAGCCGCGGTGGCCCGCCTCGCCGAGGTCCGCGCCATGCTCGGCGTCCTCGGTCTGGACCCGCTCGACCCCCACTGGGCCGGCGACGAGAGCCGCGGCGAGGACCTGCACGGCGTGGTCGACAGCCTCGTACGACTCGTCCTCGACCAGCGCGAGTCGGCCCGCGCGCGCAAGGACTGGGCGACCGCGGACGCCATCCGCGACCAGCTCGGCCAGTCCGGCCTGACCATCGAGGACGGCCCCCAGGGCCCGCGCTGGAGCCTCGGCCCGCGCTAGCCCCACTTCTTGATCAAGTGTGCCGCCCGGCCTTCCGGGCGGCACACTGCATAAGACGCAGACATCGCAACAGACGCAGTACGACGCACGCACGTACGAAGCTCACGGAGACGAGTCACTCATGGCAGCCAACAACCGCCGCATGTCCGGCAAGAAGGGCGCGCAGGTCGGCAGTGGCGGCCAGCGGCGCCGAGGCCTGGAGGGCAAGGGCCCGACCCCGCCCGCCGAGATGCGCAAGAAGCACAAGGCGAACCGCATCGCGAACGCCAAGGCGAAGCAGGCCGTGCGCCGGCCCGTGGCGCGCGGCCGGGGCGGCAAGGGCACGTCCGAGATGGTCGTCGGCCGCAACCCGGTCGTCGAGGCACTGCGCGGCGGCGTGCCCGCGAGCACGCTCTACGTCCAGCAGTTCATCGACAACGACGAGCGGGTGCGCGAGGCGCTCCAGCTCGCGGCCGAGCGCGGCGGCATCAACCTCATGGAGGCCCCGCGCCCCGAGCTGGACCGCATGACCAACGGCCTCAACCACCAGGGCCTGGTCCTCCAGGTCCCGCCGTACGAGTACGCGCACTCCGAGGACCTGGCCGCGGCCGCCTACGACAACGGCGAGGACCCGCTGATCGTCGCCCTCGACGGGGTGACCGACCCGCGCAACCTGGGCGCCGTCGTCCGTTCCGTCTCCGCCTTCGGCGGCCACGGCGTCGTCGTTCCCGAGCGTCGCGCGGCCGGTATGACGGCCGGCGCCTGGAAGTCGTCCGCCGGCACGGCCGCCCGTACCCCGGTCGCCCGCGTCACCAACCTGACCCGCGCCCTGGAGGCCTACAAGAAGGCCGGCATCGTCGTGGTCGGCCTGGCGGCCGACGGCGAGCACGAGGTCGGCGAACTGGCGGCCCTCGGCGGCCCGCTCGTCGTCGTCGTCGGCAGCGAGGGCAAGGGCCTCTCGCGCCTGGTCGGCGAGACGTGCGACTACCGGGTGCGGATCCCGATGCCGGGCGGCGCGGAGTCGCTCAACGCCGGTGTCGCGGCGGGCATCGTCCTGTACGAAGCGGCGCGGCGCAGGGCCTGACAGGGCGCCTGACGGGTCGACCGGGTAGGGCTTACGGGGGCTGAACGCGCGTCCGTAAGTTCACCCGAACGGTTTAATCCCGGCGAGTAGTGCAACCTTGACGGGGTCCGGACAGATCCGGCGGGTCAAAGCAGTGTCCTAAACACACGTCACTCGGTTAGATGAGTGTGGACACCAGAACACCCCGCACTCCCACGGGGGACCGCTCGTCGGGATTCGACGACGCTCCCGCGCTGAGCATGGTGAAGGTGCCGAGCGATCCGGCGCAGATCATCGTCAGCCACGTGAGCTTCCGCGTGCAGCTGGGCGCGTCGGCGCGGCGTAACCAATCCCCGCGGATCGCCCGGCACGCGAGCGCCATCGATGACACCGCGCGCATCCCCGTCGTCGGGGCGGCGGGCAGAGCGGGCGCCGCTTCCGGTGGCCGTCGGCGGGCCGTCGTCTGGAGCGGCAAGTCCGCCCCGGACGACACCGGCGCCCACCGGCTGCTGCAGGCCGTGCGGGCAGGCAGCGTCGGCCACGGCGAACCGCCCGCCGCCGACGCCGGAGCCACCCAGGTCATCCCCCGCGTCGACGCGGACGACAGGGGCTACGACGGCGACCTCGCCGCGCAGACCCTCGAAACCCCCGTCGTCGGCGCCCAGCGCGCCCCCGTCGCCGGCGAGCACCGCCTCCTGCCGAACATGCGCACCGTCGGCAGCGCCTACGACGAACCCGCCTACGACGACGCCCGGTTCGAGGACTTCGGGGAGGCCGACGGCGGCCCCCATCAAGGCCGCGACCGGGAACAAGAAGGGGACCGGGACCGGGAACAAGAAGGGGACCGGGACCGGGGTCCGCGTACCCGGCGGCAGGGCGACGACCCCGCCCGGCACGCCTACTACCCCGGCCGCCGCATGAACCTGGGAGTGGTCCTCCTCCCGCTCCGCGTCTTCCTCGGCTTCATCTCCATCTACGCCGGCATGGGCAAGCTGTGCGACCCCGTCTACTTCGACGGCGGCAAGCGCGGCTCCATGGTGAAGTGGCTCAACACCCTGCACCCGTGGGAAGTCGCCGAGCCACTGCGCCAGTTCGCCCTGCACCACCCCGTCGGCTCCGGCCTCGTCATCGCCTTCCTCCAGGTCGTCGTGGGCGTCCTCACGGTCCTGGGCTGCTGGCAGCGGGTCGCCGCGGTCGTCGGCGCCGGACTCTCCGCCGCGCTCATCGTCACCGTCAGCTGGAAGACCGTCCCGGTCTACGACACCCCCGACATCATCTATCTCGCCGCCTGGTCGCCGCTGATCATCGCCGGCGCCCCCGTCTACTCGGTCGACGGCCGCCTCGCCGCGGGCGCCTGGCGGCGGCTCGGCCCGCGCTCCGACCTGTGGGAGCTGCGCCGGTACGTGCTGCGTCGCGGCGCGCTGGTCACCGCCATCGCCGTCGGACTCACGCTGCTCGTCGGCTCGCTGCTCGGCGGCGCGGTCCGCGACTCCGACCGGGTCATCGTCCCCGGGCCGGGCGAGCCCCCGCGCAACGAGCTGCCCGGCATGCCGCTCCCGGAGAAGTCCGGCACGCGCGACACGGCCTCCCGGACGCCGTCCGCGTCCACCTCGCCGACCCAGGGGGCCACTTCGGCGGCGCCCACGGCGGGGGCGGACAGTGAGCCCTCCGAGGCTCAGGACTCCGCGACGGCCGGTGCCGGTGCTGGTGCCGGGGCGCCCAGTCAGACCCAGGGGACCGCGGGGCAGGCGCCGCCCGAGCAGGCCACTCCCGTGGAGGAGGCGCCGAGTAGCAGTTCGGGGCCCTCGTCCGGGGGGTCGAGCAGCTCTGGTGGGGCGAGCAGTTCCGGTGGGTCCGACGGTGGCTCGTCGTCTTCGGGGCAGCCCGGGCTGGTGGGCGGGTTGCTCGGGTAGGGGCCTGCTTCTACGGCGATGGGGGTGCCGCCCGCTCAAGAAGCGGGCGGCACCCCCATCGCCGTCAAGGGACACGGGGCTGTGTTCAATATGCGGCTTCGCCGCGTGGGCGCGACCAGCCACAACCGGCCCGCAGACGACGACGCAACGCCCCCCTGCCCAACGGTCAGCGGCCTAGCGCTGCCAGTTCCTTTGCTGCCTCGGTCAGGTCCTTCGCCGTGTCGATGGCTCGCCAGTACGCGCCCTGGGGGATGGGGAAGCCGGCCAGGCGGCGTTCGCGGGCGAGGTGGGGGAACGTGGTTCGTTCGTGGTCGCCGCGGGCGGGGAGCAGGTCGGCGAAGGCCGGGGAGAAGACGTAGACGCCCGCGTTGATCTCGTACGTCGTGGGCGGGGCCTCGATGAAGTCGGTGATGTGGCCGAAGCCGTCCGTCTGCACCGCGCCCCAGGGGATGCGCGGGCGCGCCAGCGCGACCGTCGCGACGGCGTCTCGCTCGGTGTGGAAGTCGGCCATCTCGCGCAGCGAGAAACGGGTCCAGATGTCGCCGTTGGTGGCGTACCAGGGCCGGTCGGGGTGGGGGAGGTGGGCGGCCGCGTACTTCAGGCCGCCGCCGCGGCCCAGGGGCTCGGACTCCACGACGGTGGTGACCTTCACGGGCAGCTCGGCCGACCGCAGCCAGTCGTCGAGGACCTCGGCGAGGTGGCCGCAGGAGACGACGACGTCGGTCACGCCCTCCTCGGCGAGCCAGCCGAGCTGATGGCCGATGATCGGCGTCCCCGTGCCGGGGATCTCGACCATCGGCTTGGGCCGGTCGTCGGTGTAGGGGCGCAGCCGGGACCCCTGGCCACCGGCCAGGATGACGGCTTGCGTGGGGTGGGACACGGCGTGCGGATCGGTCATGCCCGCACTGTACGTGCCGCTCGTTCTCGGGCGCGTGGCCCCCCGGTGGGAGGGGAGCCACGCATGTCCGGTCGGGAGGCGGGGGCGGGGGCTCAAGGCCCCGGGGCCTCAGCTGTGTGCCGCCAGGACGCCCGAGGCGAAGGCCGTGTCGCACACCGGGCGGGCGTACGACTGGGCGCGGGAGGGCCCGTACATGCGGACCGCGGCGCGGCCGAGGGCGCGGGCGATGGACGTGCAGTGGCTCGCCAGCGACGGCTTGCCGTTCACCGCGGCCTGGAGGTGGGTCAGGGCGACGCCCGGATCCTTCTCCTGGAGCTCGGTGAGCAACTGGTCGCGCAGGACGTCCTGCGGGGCCTTGGCGGCGTTGGCGGCATGCTGTGCGGACTGGTGCGCGGTGGTGACGTCGGAGGCGGTGAGCACCGAATCCGAGGGGTCCCCCGACCAGTTGACCCGGGTGACCGCGAGGGTCCCGGAGAGCACCATGACTACGGGCAGGACGAGGGCGAGCGAGCGGCCGATCCGGAGGGCCGGGCCGCCCGGGCCGCGGCGCGTGCGCTGAGTGGTGGAGTGGTTCGCGGAGTGCTTCACGCGTGAGAGGGTAGCGTGGAGTAATGATTTGGCGACATTTAGTCACCCGTACGGGGGATGAAGCTGTGCTCCTTTTTGGGTAAGGGGTTGACGGGGGTCGGTCGAAATGTCCGCCGTGCCGGGGATTTTCCGGGGATGGAAAAGGGCCCCGCAGCAGGCTGCGGGGCCCTTTTCGTCAACCTGGGTGAATTACCCGGGTTTAGTCAACCGTTGTAGGTCGCCGGCGTCAGTCCGAGAGGCGCTCGCCCGTCGACGTCGAGAACACGTGGGTCTCGCCCCCGCGCGGGACGACGTGCAGCGTGCTGCCCTTCTCCGGGACGTCACGGCCGCCGACACGGACCACGAGGTCCTTCGACTCGTCGCCGACCTGCGCGGTGCCGTAGACGAAGGCGTCGGAGCCGAGCTCCTCGACCACGTTCACGACGACCGCGAGGCCCTTCTCGACGCCGGTGGCCACGTCGAAGTGCTCGGGGCGGACGCCGACGGTGACCGTCTTGTCGGTGGCGGCGGAGAGCGCGTCACGCTGCACCGGCACCACCGCGTTGCCGAACTTCACACCGCCGTCGGTGATCGGCACCTCGACGAGGTTCATCGCAGGCGAGCCGATGAAGCCGGCCACGAACAGGTTGGCGGGGCGGTCGTACATGTTGCGCGGGGTGTCCACCTGCTGGAGCAGACCGTCCTTGAGGACGGCCACCCGGTCGCCCATCGTCAGCGCCTCGACCTGGTCGTGCGTGACGTAGACGGTGGTGATGCCGAGACGGCGCTGCAGCGACGCGATCTGCGTACGCGTCGAGACGCGGAGCTTGGCGTCCAGGTTGGACAACGGCTCGTCCATCAGGAAGACCTGCGGCTCACGCACGATGGCACGGCCCATCGCGACACGCTGACGCTGACCGCCCGAGAGGGCCTTCGGCTTGCGGTCCAGGTACTCGGTGAGGTCGAGGATCTTCGCGGCCTCCTCGACCTTCTGCCGGATCTCCGCCTTGTTCACACCGGCGATCTTGAGCGCGAAGCCCATGTTGTCGGCGACCGACATGTGCGGGTAGAGCGCGTAGTTCTGGAACACCATGGCGATGTCCCGGTCCTTCGGCGGCAGGTGCGTGACGTCACGGTCGCCGATGCGGATCGCACCGCCGTTGACGTCCTCGAGCCCCGCGAGCATCCGGAGCGAGGTGGACTTACCGCAGCCGGACGGACCGACCAGGACGAGGAACTCGCCGTCCGCGATATCGATCTCCAGCGCGTCGACGGCGGGCTTGGTCGAACCCGGGTACACGCGGGTCGCCTTGTCGAACGTAACAGTGGCCATGGCTCTGAGGCCCCCTTCTACCGGCAGGAACGTGCCGGACGATCCGTTGTAGGAAGGTGGTTGGTGTAGTCCACATGAGCGAACTGGGTCAGGACGGTACCCCGCGTTCGCCGGATCTGTCAGTACCTGGAGGCATGTGAACTTCGCGGGAATTTTCGAGCGGCCAGAGCAACCGCCTTTTGACCTTGATTCCCCCTTCACGGCCCGCCGCCGAGCACGCACAGCCCTGTGAGCTGCGCCTGCTCGGTCTTACGTGGGCTCCACAGGCGTTCCGGCCGACGGCCCGTCGGTCCGTAACGCGTTCCGCCGCTCCTACGCGGCCGGCAACCGCAACCCCTCGTCCCGGAGATTCACGGCCGCATTCACATCACGGTCATGGACCGCCCCGCACCCGGAACACGTCCACCGCCGGACCGAGACGTCCGGCTTCGGCCCTACGGCGTGACACGTCGAGCAGCGCCGGGTCGACGGGAAGAAACGGTCCACGACCACCAGCTCCCGCCCGTACCGCTGTCGCGTGCCGGTCTGCCGCCAACGTCCGTAATTCCGCATCCTGTTCCGAAGAGAGGTTCATGCACTACCCATCGAGTCAGTGACTGCCCAGCGGTTGCCCTCGAATGCGGGTCGCTTTTTGGGAATACCTTGTTCACGATGTTCCAGCGGGCGAACTGCTCGGCGCTGTAGTTACTGGCTGGGTAAACGATTTCGCGCGCAACTGCAGGCCCGCACCGCTCGGCAAGACGATAAACCCCGCCAAGGACCGCGTCGTGGCACCGGCCAACGCCTCTACCTGGCTGAAGATTGTGTCATCAGCGGCATAAATGAATTCGCATGCAAATGCCAGCTCAAGCCCTGCGGTAGGGCAGGGCTCGTTCGCTGCGGCGATGACGGGAAAGGGGGCATCCTCTCCAGCGCGGAAATCATCACCATCCCGGTTGGGCACTCCCCTGACCGGCGGGAACGGTTACCGCCGTTCCCGCCGGTCAACAGGCGTCAGATCACCCGTCACTCACGGGGCAGCCGTGGAAGATGGCATCGAACCTGACGCTCTCCGCCCTCATCCGGGTGAGATCGGCGGCCTCGTGCATGCCCTGGTCGTCAAGCAGTTGTGCAAGGTTCCACAACTCTGCCATCTGTTGGCCTGCGCTAGAGCAGTCGTAGGAACTGTCGGCCGAGGCGCTGGACGCGGTGCCCAACATCATGGCTCCGCCCGCAGTCAGTGAAAGCAGACTGGCAACTGCAATACGCGAGATCTTCCTCATGGCATCTCTCCCAAACTTGAGGTTTCTTTGATGGAGCACGGGACGGCCGCCACAGGCTTCCTGGGCTGGCGATCCGGCAGAATTGTCCCTCGTGCAACAAAACACGGCTGGACAGCCGGACGAATGCTGCGAACATGCGTCAACCAGCTGTCTGAACGCTTGTTCGCGCAGCATCCGGATTTGCGAGTGCTAGAAAAGAATACAGCGCTGGATTCCGAATGTGTATACCTGTGAACCCGGGGCGCACACCGGTCGATCGGCAGTATGGCGAATTCTCGATGCGTCCGATGTAACTGCTGCCACCTTCGTCCGATCTCGCCGCTTTCACTGAGCAAGTGACGGGTGTCACATTCATTGAACTTCCTGCTACCGCCACAGCCTCGTTGGTCGCGTGAATGCAGTTTTCCCAAAATGCACATCAGGACAGGCATCCTCACGTGCGATGCGCCTGATTGCCCGTCTCGCTCGGGGGAAGGTCCTGGGTGAAGTGAGCCCGTCCGGTTTTGTCCGGTGAGGCTGCGGAGGCCAGAGGCCGACGGCAGTCGCGGGTCGCTCGTCGGAGGGCGTGGCCGCGCGGCCAGGCGCACCGTCGTCGTGGGACTACGAGGCCACGGACCGCACGAAGTCATGCACCGCGCCCGCGAACTCCTCGGGCTCCTCCATGTGGCCGAGGTGCCCGCTGTCCTTCAGCGTGGCCAGCCGCGATTCGGGGATCAGCGCGTGCAGTTCCCCCGCCCACCGCGGCCCGCAGGTCACGTCGTAGTGGCCCACCAGGACCAGCGTGGGAACGGACAGGGCGGGCAGTGCCGCGCGGTCGTCGATCAGATCGGGCTGCTGGTCCTCGCCCAGAGGGGAGATGTAGGTGCAGGTGATCGACTCGCGGATGCCCCGGAACTCCTCCTCGCGCTCCCAGTACCGGGCGAAGAACGCGGGGAGCAGGTCCCGCAGGGCCTCGGTGATCCTCGCGCAGTCGGTGACCGCGCCGGAGGCCTGGAAACCGGAGAGGACCCGGGGCAGATCTGGCTGGCCCTCGTTGCGCTGGACGAACTCGCCCATCCGGGAAGCCGCCTCCGCCATGTGCTCCGGGCCCGTCACCGGAGCGCTCGAGTACAGCACGAGGCCGTTGAGCCGTTCGGGGTGGTTCAGCGCGAAGTGCTGCGCGACGAAGCCGCCGTGCGAGTGACCGAGCAGGTACACCTGGTCCAGCCCGATCCGGTCGAGAAGCCCGGCCAGGGCACGGGTGTAGCGCTCACGGGTGTAGCCGTGGGGGTGGGAGGCGAGGCGGCCCGAGTCGCCGGTGCCGAGTGGTTCCACATAGACCATGGTCAGGAAGTCCTCCACGGCCGGCATGCGTAAGGACTCCCAGATCACGCCCGGCCCGCCGGGGCAGGCGACACACACCGGACCCGAGCCGTACACGTGGTAGCGCTGCCTCAGTCCGTCCACGACGACGTCGTGGGAGCCGGGGGAGAGGTGGTCGGTCAGTTCGTTCTGCATGAGAGTTCTCCGTGCGAGGAGGCGTTCGATTCACCCACAAGATGCGGCGGAGCGCGAGAAGTTCGAAAGTAGGCGAGTGGCCTGCGTCACGCCTTGGCCTCATGAACGGCGTCGCTCCCGGCCGGCTCCGGCCAGCTCGCGTGGAAGAGGCGCAGCTCGTGCGTGCGGCCGTCCTTCAACGTCATCAGCCAGGCGACAGCCGGCGGGTAGTGCCGCGGATTGCTCGGCGGGTTCACCAGATCCACCTCCCAGATGGTCAGGTCGTGGCTGGTGACGGCGCTCACCAGCTTCTGCCGGACGCCCGCCTCCAGGTCGCAGTCCATGCCCCGGTTGACTTCCTCCCCCTCGTTCTGTCACGGACTCGCAGATCTGCGGCCGTAGTACCAGCACCTCTGAACCCACTATTGCCACGGTCTTATCGGGATTCTGGCGAGCTTCGCGCGGGGTGATTCCGTATTCCTGACGGAATGCGGTGGTGAATACCGAAGGGCTGCCGAATCCGCTGGCCTGACCGATGTGGGCGATCGTCGATCCGGCCCAGGCCGGGCTGACCAGTCTGCTGTGAGCCAGGCGCAGTCGCTCCTGCCGAATCAGGGTGCGCGCGGTGGTGTTCGCGGCTTGCAGGATCTGCTGAACATAGCGGGTGGACCAGCCCAACGCCCGGCCGATGGCGGCGGCGTCGAGGTCGTACTCGTGAGCGTGCAGGCGGATGTGGTTGCGGATATCGGACTCCACCTTGCCGCGATGTCCGTCGGCTGCGGCGTTGTGATTCCGCAGGGTCAGGCAGCTCAGGTCGAGCAGGTGATCGCAGATCAGATCGAAAGTGGCATCGGTGAGATGCTCGCGTTCCTCGTGCAGCGTGGTCATCAGCAGCTCGATGACCCGACCCAACCCGCTGAAGCCAGCCTGGCCGGCCAGGGCGTTACCGTGAGTACACCTCAGGTGACGCGGAATGTCGGTGTTCCGCTGCCGCGTCTGCGGGTTGATGGCGATGGTGCTGGAGGTACTCATGGTTACCTTTCCGCCGGTGTTGCGTGCTGGGGGACTGGGTCTTCTCGACACGGTCCAGATGCGGCGGACGGCGGAAAGTTCGGTCACGGCGCAGCGAATTACGAGCTTTGGCTCGGACAACTTGACTGGCGATCATCGATTGGACCTAAATCTGCCGATTTGTGCGGCTTTGGGTCTTCGCGCATCTCCATGCCCAACGGTGTCGCGCCAGGCGTGCGCCGCTCGTACTCAACCGCAACGTCGCTTGGGAAGCTCGTGATCGGCTCAGGGCTCGCAGAGCACTACTGACCCCGCACTGCGAAGCGCGTTGCCGGCACTGGTCGAGCCCGACCTGCGCGGCGACCCCATGTCGCCCCTGCGCTGGACCACCAAGTCGACACGCGACCTCGCAGACGAGCTGACCCGCCAGGGCCACCCGATCTCTGCGGACACGGTCGGCGACTTCCTTCGCGAGGAGGGCTTCAGCCTGCAGGGCAACGCCAAGACCATCGAGGGCAGGCAACACCCCGACAGCGACGGGCAGTTCCACTACATCAACGAACAGGCCAAGGGCCACCAGGACACCGGGGACCCGGTGATCAGCGTCGACACGAAGAAGTAGGAACTGGTCGGCGAGTACAAGAACGGCGGCCGGGACCGGCACACCGAGGGCGAGCCGGTCCCGGTCTCCACTCATGGCTTCCCCGACAAGGAACTCGGCAAGGCGTCCCGTACGGGATCTACGACCTCACCCGCAACACCGGCCGGGTCAACGTTGGAACCGACCACGACACCGCCGCCTTCGCGGTCGAGTCCATCCGCCGCTGGTGGAAGGCAGCCGGCCGGGTCTCCCACCCCCACGCGCGGCGACTGCTGATCACCGCCGACGCCGGCGGATCCAACGGCTACCGCACCCGCGCCTGGAGGCCGAACTCGCCGCCCTGGCCGTCGAGACCGGCCTGAAGGTCAAGCCCGCGAGTCAATGCTCTGCGAGCCCTGACCCCGGTCGGGCCTGCGCAATGCACGGTCGTTCATCGCGTTGCCGTAGCCGCGAGATGCCGCCGAAGCGGCATCTCGCCTCGACCGGCATCGTCGCCGGTTCCCAGGTCGGACGGTAACCACCCGCGCCGGCCCGGCCCGGTCAGTTGCGCTCGGGCCGGAAGCGCACTTCCAGGTCCGGGCGCATGACGGCGTCGATGTCGAGCGCGGCGGTCTTCTCCAGCGCCTCCGCGAAGCGCTCCGCCCCCCACACCACGGGTTTCCCGCCGGGCGCGGGCAGGTCGCCACCGAAGAGGAACAACTGCTCCATGCCAGCCGGGTTGAAAATCAGCGCAATGCGGGCGTCCTCGTCACCGATGTTCATGAACCGGTGCACCCGGCCGCGAGGGACATGGATGAACGAGCCCGCCTCGGCGGTGAAGTTCTCTTCCTCGTCGAGGAAGGCGACAGTGCCGGAGATGAGAAAGAAGCTCTCATCCGTACGCTCGTGCGTGTGGGCGATCGGCCCGCCACCGGGAGGCACGGTCGCGTCGACGAAACCGATCGCGCCGTTCGTCTCCTCGACCGAGCTCAGCACCCGGTAGCTGTCGCCGGACATCCAGCGGACAGCTCCGCCATCCGGGGGGACGTACAGGGAGGCGTTCATCATCGGGCGGCCGTCGGGGGTCACCAGGCTCATGTGCTTTTCCTGATCTGTCTGCGGGCACGGACGGAATATTGATCCATGGTGGACCGGCGATGAAACACCGTCTTCTTCATGGGCGCTCAATCCTTCAGCGCCACCGCACTCCGCTCAGTCCGCGTGAAACCGGCTGTCAGATGACCAGAGCGATAAGAGCCGTATAACGGGAGACTGTTACGCACGGAGTGCCCCGTGAGGCGCTTCGTTGTATCCCCGACGCATTCCAGATCGCCTTCGAGGGCCGGCTTACCCCGGCCGACAACTGAACCTCAACAACCAAGATCAGCCGTTGAATTGACACACCCGCTTCACCATTCCGACGCGATGAGATCGGCGGCCTTCTCGCCGATGACGTACGCCGGTGCGTTGGTGTGGCCGTGGATGATCGTCGGCATGATGGACGCGTCCGCCACGCGCAGCCCTTGGACTCCGCGCACGCGGAGCGCCTCGTCCACGACGGATCCGGGGTCCAAGCCCATGCGAGCGGTGCCGACCGGGTGATAGAGAGTGTGAGCGAGGCGTGTCAGCGTCAACGTGTCGCGCTGTTCACGCGTCATGCTGTCCGAGTTCTCCGGTGCGATGAAGTGCCGACGGCTGACGCTGCCCATCGCCTCGGTGGCGACGATGTCCTCGCATACGTTGAGGCCGGCCATCATCGCAGCGCGGTCCTTGCCTTCCGGGTCGCTGAGGTACCTCGGGTCGATGAGCGGTGCGTCGAAAGGGTTCGACGATGCGAGGGTGATGGTTCCGTGGCTCTCAGGTGCCAGCAGAACGGCGCCGACACTGAGACCGTGCTCCGGGATGGGCACGAGTCCCTCACCGACGAAGGCGACGGGCGCGAAGAGCAGCTCGATGTCCGGCAGCGCCAGCGCCGGATCGCTCTTGACGAAACCGTACGCCTCAGCGACGTTCGAGGTGAGCATCCCGCGGCGCCGCAACAGGTAGGTGATGAGCTGGGCAGGGCTTTCGGCAGCGAATAGCGTGTCCTCGCGCACGTCGATGGTGATCGCAGCCACGAGATGATCACGCAGGTTCTTGCCCACCTCCGGGGAGTCGACCAGCACGCCGATTCCGGCGCGTTCGAGTTCGGCGCGTTCCCCGATTCCCGAAAGCATCAACAGCTGGGGGGTGTTGACGGCACCGCCACTGAGGATCACCTCTTTGTTCGCCTTCGCCACGTACAGCTTTCCCTTGGAGCTGTACTCGACGCCGGTGGCGCGATTGCCGTCGAGAAGGACCCGAGTGGTGTGCGCGCCCGTGCGGACGACAAGGTTCTTGCGACTCCGCGCAACCTTGAGATAGCCGTCCACCGCACTGAATCGCGCACCCCTCCGTTGGGTGACCATGGCCTGGCTCACACCGTCGTGACGCGGCCCGTTGGGTGTGACGGTCTCGATTCCGATCTCTGCGGCAGCCCGCAGATACGTCGCGGTATGCGACCGGGGATCGCGCTGGGCCTGGATGCTGATCGCGCCTTCGGTGCCCGTCGCGTCGTCCGTAGCACCTTCGACCCTCTCCACCTTGTGGAGGTGGGGGAGCAGCGCCTCCCACGACCAGCCCGGACCGGCGTGCCGTGCCCAATCGTCGAAGTCCTCGGCAAATCCGCGGACCCACATCATCGCGTTGATCGACGACGATCCGCCGAGCACCTTGCCTCTCGGCCAGTAGATCGTCCGGTTGCCGAGACCGGGCTGCGGCACCGTGTCGTAGTTCCAGTCGACGGAGGAACGGAACAGCTTCGCGAACGCGGCCGGAATGCGGATGTCCATGCGCGAGTCGCGTTCGCCGGCCTCGAGGAGGAGCACGCGGCGCCGTCCGTTCTCGCTCAGCCGACCCGCCAGGGCGCATCCTGAGGTTCCGGCGCCGACGATGATGAAATCGAAGGGTTCGTCGTCGCGTCGTGCCGCCGTGTGAATGGTCATGGGGTTGCAAGTCTCGCTTTCGTAGGGGGAAAAGAAATGTGCGCTGAGCCGCGAGAGAGCGACGATCCGGCGTGCGCACCGGTTCGTCGCGCCACTTCATCCCCTCATCGAGAGCTATGCGGTCCGGACGTCTGAGCGGCTGCTACGCGGTATGCCCGCAGGGTGGTCTTGTGACCTCCCGGCCCGCGCCTGAACAGGTGCGGCGGCGCGCCGCCAGCCCGGTTGAGTCGAGGCAGCTGCCGGCTCTGCCGGACTGCGTGGCGGTTGAGCCGACAGGCGGGGCTTTCTGACAATGCGGAGCTGTGCCAGGTGGTCGAGTTGTTCGAGTGACGGACCCGGCCGCTTTCAGCGTCTGCCTGCTCCAACCGCCGGGAGCGGCAGCCGCGAAGGTCTCGAGGGCGAAGTCCCGGACCGCGGCAGCTCGATCCGATGTCGTTCCCATAGTCATGTCGTGCCCTGAAAGATCGTCGTCCTCATCTCTCAGGCGAACAACGTCCAATCTTCGACGGTACGGAATCCGGCGCTCTCGAACAGCCGCTCTGCTTCGAGGCTCGGGTGGAGGTAGGCGGTGTGCGCACCGGCCACGCGCCCGTCGCGCATGATCGTCTCGGTCAGTTCCCGGCCGTGTCCGAGCCGGCGGTACTCGGGGCGGGTCGCGATGTTGATCAGTCCGAGGTGCCCGTCGGTGACGACACCCAAGCCTGCCGCGACAGCGATGCCGCCCACCTCGGCGAGGTAGGCCGTGATCTCCCGTGCGTCCAGAACCGCGGGCCGGTAAAGATCGGAAATGATGAACGGGGGAGCGCCGAAGGCGGCGCCCAAAGTCTTGGCGAAGGTCTCGTACTCGTCTCCGGCGATCCGTCGAACGATCGGCGAGTTGGGCCTGTCCGGCAGGCCACCGGTCAAGGGCGCCACCATGAACGGCTGTGGCTGGGCCCTCAACCCGTAGTCGCCGGCAATGCGCTCCAGCTCCTCGGTGGCCTCGCCGCGCAGTCGTATGGTCCAGGGCACCGAGCGCGGGAATTGCGCGGCCTTTTCCACGAGCGCCACCATCTCGCCGGTGTCCGGCTGCGAGCTGACGCTCATGACCGTGTTGAGCAGAGGGATCTGCGATCCGGTGAAAGCCAGCAGCGTTCCCCCCGGCGCAACCTGGTGAAGCGAACCCGGCACTACCGCTGCCAGCCTCTGCATCGCTGTGCGGAATGCACGTGCTGCCGGTCCGGCGGAAGCGTCGATCATGTGCGGAGTCCCGTCATCAGAGTGTGGTCGGCAATACGCCGGGGGTTACGTGCTCTCAGCCCGGGAGGCTACGTACTCTCAGCCCGTCGAACCCCGCGTGGCGCTGCAACGCACGCTCCGGCGGAAGGTTTGTGCGTCAGCCGAGAAGAAGTCGTGGTCTGCGGACTTGTCACGGCCGGCGGGATCAGGCCGGACGGCAGGCCGGCGCGATTCTTGTAGCGCTCGCGGCTCGCCGCTTGCTGTTCGCTCCCGCGCAAATGTTGTGCGCTGCAGCGAAAGTTTCATGCGAATCCTTGATAAAGCGGCAGGTAGCCTGGTCGACCGGCACACACACCTTCGCCCCAAGGTAAGGAACTGTATGTGATTGCGTCCTCACAGACCGACCAAGGGTTGGCCCGGACCGCGCAATTCGGTGACATGACCAGTCTGGCCGCGCTGTTGGAGCGGCACCGGGCGGGGATGCTCGCGGTCGCGTTGGGTGTGCTCGGCTACGGCCCGGAGGCTGAGGACGCAGTCCAGGACGCGATGCTGACGGCGGTGCGCCGGATCGGCGAGCTACGTGATCCGTCCGCGGCCGGGGCGTGGCTGCGGACGATCGTGCGGAACAACTGCCGGATGCGGCTGCGGACCAACACACCGGTATCGCTGGCGAATTTCGAGGGACTGGGACTGCGCTCGAGCGAACCGTCGCCCGAGGAACTACTGGAGCGCACCGTGCAACGGGATTGGGTCTGGCACGCGCTGAACACGCTTTCCGAGTCGGTCCGGCTGGTCACGCTGTTGCGGTACTTCAGCGACGTGTCATCGTACGACCAGATCGCCGCGATCTGCGGGGTTCCCGTCGGCACGGTCCGCAGCCGCCTGAACCAGGGGCGTGTCAAGCTTGCCGAGGCGTTGCAGGCCACCGCTGACCTCGCGCACGACGACGCCTCGGCGATCACTGAGGCGAGCCGCCGTGAGGCCGAGGAGACATTGGCGGCGGCGGAACAAGGCGAGTTCGAGCGCGTGGTCCGTGAGGCCTGGAGCCCGGAACTGCAGGTCACCATTCCGGATGGGCAGTGCTTCACGGGCCGCGGTTTTCTTGTCAGGGGGATGAACGACGATCTGACCCGAGGCGTCCGCCAGCGGATCAGGAACGTGGTGGCGAGCCGCGACCTGGTCATCTGGGAAGCGGATCTGATCAGCCTGGTCGGTGACCCGCAAGGTTGTCCGCCGGGCGTCGTCTGGATGCAGCACACACGCGGTGGACGGGTGCACCGGATGCGCCTGTTTCATCCGCAACGCCGCGGCTGACCGGGGCGCTGTCCCGGCCTGAGGTTCGCCGCGACGGGCGGCTTACTCCCATCCATGATCGAGATCGAGCTGACCGGCGAGGAGTTCCACCGCCTCGGGCCAGGGGCATCGCTGATTTCTGTGTTCTGGTCCGGCTGCCGTCCTTTCTGCCGGAACGCCAGGGACAGGCTGACCTTGTCCATGGGCGGCGTCGCCTTCTTCCGGCGGCGGGTGTCCCAGTACCTGATCAGCGCCGGGTCATCCGGGGAGGCCCGGTACTTGATCAGGACGTGGCGGACGGAAACGGGTGATCGGATGGTTACGCACGGTTTTCGAGCCGCGTGGAGTGGAGAAGTTCGTGGCTTGGGGAAACGGGGGCTGTGTACAGTGGAGCCGCCTTCGCGTACGGCGTTGTGGTGCGCGATGCCCCCTTAGCTCAGTCCGGCCAGAGCAGCGCACTTGTAATGCGCAGGTCGTCGGTTCGAATCCGACAGGGGGCCCGGGGAAACACCACATCAGGGGTCCTCTCACTCAAGGAGTGAGAGGACCCCTGTGTTTGCTGCCCGCTCGCGGCCTGGCCGGACGGCAGGTCGGTGAGCCGTTCTCCGTGCCGTGCAACGCCCGCGTGAGTCGCCCGTGCCGTGGCCGGGGGCTCGTCGGGCCCCGGTGGGGTGTGGGGGTGGTCGGCGTAACTGTGGTCATTGCTGATGGCTGGGGCTGTCGGGGGCCGAATCCTGGGTGGGCGGGAGGAATCCGCGGGGGGTTCGGCGGTCGTCGTCGGCGGCACGCGTGGGCGGACGACCATCGCGGTGCGCCGGAGACATGCGAGGGCTGGAGAGCACATGAGGAACAAGCAGCACGAGCGGCCGACCGCCGCCTCGCCCGGGTTCTGTGGGCGGTACGCCGACGACAGCGGTCACCTCGTCGATTTCCTGGCGCGCACCGAGGAGGAGCTGCGGGCGGTACCGCCCAAGGGGGAGCGCGACGAGCGGCAGGCCGCGGTCGCGGACGAGGCGCACCGTGCGGCCCGTAGGGCGCGGCATCGGTTCGTCGAGAGTCATGCGGAGCAGGTGTATCGGGAGCTGACCGATGACCGGAAGGCGTTTCTGCGGCTTGACGATCTCGCTTATCAGGCGTCCGAGTTGCTGCCCGGGCTGGTGCCGACGAAGGAGCGGATCGAGGAGGAGCGGGCGCTGCCGCAGCGGGGGAAGGAGGGGCGGGAGATCGATCAGGGGATTTTGTTCTGGGGGCTGCTTCGGTCTTCGGCTGCGGGGCGGCATTTGATGGATGCCATGCGCAGGCCGACTCTGCGGGCGCTTGCGGCGCTTCCCGGGTTCCGGGAGAACGGGCGGGTCGATCTGGGGCTGGTGTCGGTGCGGCGGGACGGGGACGTCGCCGAAGTCACCGTCGACAACCATGAGTTCCTCAATGCCGAGGACGATCTGCTGGTCGCCGATCTGGAGGTGGCCGTCGATCTCGTGCTGCTCGACGACTCGGTGCGGGTCGGGGTGATGCGGGGGGCTCCGATGCGGCATCCCCGGTACGCGGGGCGGCGGGTGTTCAGCGCGGGCATCAATCTGACGCGGTTGTATCAGGGGGACATCTCGCTCCTGGACTTCTTCCTGGGGCGCGAGCTCGGGTACATCAACAAGATCTTCCGGGGCATCACGGTCGCGGACGCGGCCGGTGACTGGGTGGACGAGCCGGTCGAGAAGCCGTGGATCGGTGTCGTGGACACGTTCGCGATCGGTGGGGGCGCGCAGATCCTGCTCTGCTTCGACCATGTCGTCGCCACGGACGAGGCGTACTTCACGCTGCCCGCCCTGAAGGAGGGCATCATCCCGGGCGCCGCCAACCTGCGGTTGCCGCGGCAGGCCGGTACGCGGCTGTCGCGGCAGTCGATTCTGCACAACCGTCGGATCGACGCGGCGTCCGTCGAAGGGGCGCTGCTGGTCGACGAGGTCGTCGCGCAGGACCGGGTGGAGGGTGCGGTGAGCGCGGTGGCGGAGGAGCTGGCCAATCCGGCCGTGATCGCCAACCGCCGGATGCTGAACCAGCACGAGGAGCCGGAGGACGTGTTCCGTCAGTACATGGCGGCGTACTCGCTGGAGCAGTCGCGGCGGCTCTACAGCAGTGATCTCGTGGCGAACCTGGAGCGCACATGGATCTCGAGGAACCGGTGACCATGAATCAGCATGTGTTGCATGACCGTGCGCTCACCTTGCCCGCTGTGGATCCGTTGACTCTTATCGACGATCCGGCGGGTACCGAGTCGATCGACGCCGGTGTTCTGCTCGATCTGTATCGCCGGCTGGTGCTGGGGCGGCGGTTCAATCAGCAGGCGACGGCTCTGACCAAGCAGGGGCGGCTCGCCGTGTATCCGTCCACCACCGGGCAGGAGGCCTGTGAGGTCGGTGCGGTGATGGCGTTGGAGGACGAGGACTGGCTGTTTCCCACGTACCGGGACACGCTCGCCGTGGTGATGCGGGGTGTCGATCCGGCCGAGGTGCTCACCCTGCTGCGCGGTGACTGGCATCACGGCTGGGATCCGCACGCCCATCGTGTCGCGCCGCTGGCCACGCCGCTGGCGACCCAGACCGTGCACGCGGCCGGTCTGGCCCGGGCCGCGCAACTGCGGGGGGACTCCCTCGCCGTGCTCGCGATGATCGGGGACGGCGCGACCAGCGAGGGTGACTTCCACGAGGCGTTGAACTTCGCCGCCGTCGGGCGGTCGCCGGTGGTGTTCTTCGTGCAGAACAACGGCTACGCGATCTCGGTGCCGATCGGCAAGCAGACTGCGGCGCCGACCCTCGCCCACAAGGCGATCGGCTACGGCATGCCGGGGGTACGGGTCGACGGCAACGACGTGGCCGCCGTGTACCAGGCGGTGGGGGCGGCGGCGGACCGGGCTCGTGCGGGCGGTGGGCCGACCCTCGTGGAGGCGCTCACGTACCGCGTCGACGCCCACACGAACGCCGACGACGCGACCCGTTACCGGGATGCCGAGGAGGTCGAGGCGTGGCTGCGCCGGGATCCCGTCGTCCGTATGGAGAAGCATCTGCGGGCGCGTGGCCTGCTGGACGAGGCGACGGCGGAGGAGTTCCGGGCCGGGGCGGAGCGGGCGGCCGGTGAGCTGCGTGCCCGGCTGTCCACGGATCCGCGGCCCAATCCGGATCCGCTGAGCCTTTTCGACGATGTGTACGCGCGGCCTACGTCCCAACTGCTGGAGCAGCGCGCCCTGTTGGAGCGGGAACTCGCCGCGGAGAAGCGCGCGGCAAGGGAGGCCATCGCATGAGCACAACCACCACTGCTGCTACCGCTGCCGCCGACTATCGGCCGGCGTCGGCCGTTGCGCGCACCGAGACCGTCACCATGGCGCGGGCTCTCAACCAGGCTCTGCACGATGCTTTGGCCGAGGACGACCGGGTGCATCTGATGGGGGAGGACATCGGCGCGCTGGGCGGTGTGTTCCGGGTCACCGACGGTCTCGCCGCCCGGTTCGGCGACGAGCGGGTCGCGGACACTCCGATCGCCGAGTCCGGCATCCTCGGGACGGCCGTGGGCATGGCGATGTACGGGCTGCGGCCCGTCGTGGAGATGCAGTTCGACGCCTTCGCCTATCCCGCCTTCGAGCAACTCGTCAGCCATGTCGCCAAGATGCGCAACCGCACGCGCGGCGCGTTGCCGATGCCGCTGACGATCCGGATCCCCTACGGGGGTGGCATCGGCGGCGTCGAGCATCACAGCGACGCCTCCGAGGCGTACTACGTGCACACGCCCGGCCTGCATGTCGTCGCGCCGGGGACGGTCGGCGACGCCTACGGGCTGCTGCGGGCCGCGATCGCCTCCGACGACCCCGTGGTCTTCCTCGAGCCGAAGCGGCTCTACTGGTCCAAGGGCGAACTCGACCGCACGGCGTGTCTGCCCGAGCCGGGCACGGCCGCCGTACGCCGTACGGGGTCGTCCGCGACGCTCATCACCTACGGGTCGTCCCTGCCGGTGTGCCTGGAGGCGGCGGAGGCGGCTCGGGCCGAGGGGTGGCAGTTGGAGGTCGTGGATCTGCGCAGCCTCGTGCCCTTCGACGACGAGACGGTCTGCGCGTCGGTGCGGCGTACGGGGCGGGCGGTCGTCGTCCATGAGGCGAGCGGGTTCGCCGGGTTCGGCGCGGAGATCGCCGCCCGGGTGACGGAACGCTGCTTCCACTATCTGGAGGCTCCGGTGCTGCGGGTCACCGGGTTCGACATCCCGTATCCGCCGCCGGCGCTGGAGCGGCACCATCTTCCCGGTGTCGACCGCATTCTCGACGCGGTGGCCCGGCTTCAGTGGGAGTCCACGTGGCAGTCGGAGGGCTCGCGATGACTGGTTCCGGTTCCGGTTCCGTACGCGAGTTCACCCTTCCCGATCTGGGGGAGGGTCTCGCCGAGGCGGAGATCGTGCGGTGGCTCGTCGAGGTCGGCGACCTGGTGGCGGTGGATCAGGCGGTGGTGGAGGTGGAGACGGCCAAGGCGGTCGTCGAGGTGCCCTGTCCGTACGGCGGGGTCGTCACGCGGTTGTGGGGCGGGCCGGGCGAGAGTCTGGACGTCGGCTCGCCGTTGGTGTCCGTCGCGGAGGGTGGGGGTGGGGGTGCCGACTCTGACTCCGACTTCGGCTCCGACGCTGACTCCGTCGCGTCGGGAAATGTACTCGTCGGCTATGGCACGTATGCCGTTGCCGGTCGGCGGCGGCGTCTGCTGCCGGAGCCGTCGGTCGGGGGGCGCGGTGGGCCGGTGCGGGTGCTTTCGCCGTTGGTTCGGCGGCTTGCCCGGGAGAGCGGGGTCGATCTGAGGGCGGTGCGGGGGAGTGGGCCGGAGGGTCTGATTCTGCGTGCTGACGTCGTCGGCGTCGGCGTCGGCGGTGTGGGTGCCGGTGTCGGCATCGGCCTGGAACGTGTCCCGGAGGCGGTGCCGGAAACGGTCCCGGAAGCGGTGCTGCCGGTTCCGGTGGCTCCGGTCGACGCGCCCGAGGTCGTGCGGGTGCCGTTGCGTGGTGTTCGTAAGGCCGTCGCGGAGAAGCTGTCCCGTAGTCACCGGGAGATTCCGGCCGCCACCGTGTGGGTGGACGTGGACGCGACCCGGTTGCTGGAGGTCAGGGAGCGGCTGGCCGCGTCGGGTGGTCCGCGTGTCGTGCTGTCCGCTCTGCTGGCGCGGATCTGTGTCGCGGCGTTGCGGGAGTTCCCGGAGCTCAACTCCACGGTGGACACGGAACGGCAGGAGATCGTCCGGTTCCCGGCTGTCCATCTCGGGCTGGCCGCGCAGACCGAACGGGGGCTGATGGTTCCCGTCGTCAAGGACGCGCAGTCCATGACCCTGCCCGAACTCTCGGCGGAGATCACGCGGTTGACGGGTGTGGCCCGTGACGGCACGGTGCGGCCGGCCGAGTTGTCCGGGGGCACCTTCACCCTCAACAACTACGGGGTGTTCGGGGTGGACGGCTCGACGCCGATCCTCAACCATCCCGAGGCCGCGATGCTCGGCGTGGGGCGGATCCTGCCCCGGGGGTGGGTGGTCGACGGGCGGCTGGAGGTGCGTCAGGTGTGTCAGTTGTCACTGACCTTCGATCACCGGGTCTGTGACGGCGGGTCGGCGGCCGGGTTCCTGCGTAAGGTCGCCGACCTGATGGAGGAACCGCTCGGGCTGCTCCGGCTGTTGTGAGCACAGTAGAGAGTCGAGAGTAGAGAAAAGACCGGGCCGGCCGTCGGGTGACGGTCGGCCCGGTCTTCAGTCGGTCCTGGGGGTCACAGTCGTGCGGAGAGGTGCGCGGACACCCGGGCCAGTAGCTGGTCGCGTGCCGAGTGGAGGAAGAAGTGGTCGCCGGGCAGGACGCACACCTCGGGTGTGTCCCTGGTGAACTCGGCCCAGCCACCCAGGGAGTTCGGCTCGGCGCGGGGGTCGTGGTCGCCGCCGAAGACCGTCACCGGGCAGGCGGGCGGCGGGTCCACGGCTCCGGGGACGTAGTTCGCCAGGAGGGTGAAGTCGGCTCTGAAGGTGGGCAGTAGCAGCTCCATCAGTTCGGCGTTCGCCAGGACTTCGCCCGGTGAGCCGTTCAACTGGGCGATGCGCCTGACCAGTTCGTCGTCCGGCAGGGTGGGCAGGTCCTGGACGCCGGTGCTCACCAGTGACGGTGGCGGTGAGCCGGAGACGAAGACGTGTTCCGGTGACCGGCCGCAGTCCGCCTGTACGGCGCGGGCGGTCTCCCAGGCGAGGACGGCACCCATGCTGTGGCCGAAGAAGGCGAAGGGGACGTCGAGTCGGGGCCGTAGCGCCGGGACCAGCTCCGCCAGCAGCGTCGGCAGGTCGGCGACGGGCCGCTCGGCCATCCGGGCCTCCCGGCCGGGGAGGGCGATCGCGTGGAGCTCGACCCCGTCGGGGAGGTGGTCCGCCCAGCCCCGGTAGGCCCAGGTGCCGCCGCCTGCGTACGGGAAGCAGAACAGGCGCAGCCGAGGCCTGTTCGTCGGCTGCGTAGGCTGCGTCGGCGTCATCATCGGCTTCGTCGGTGTTCTCGTCAGGGGCCGGACCCAGGTGGCGGGCGTGGTGCCCGCCGCCCGCATCAGGGTCGCTCCGTCCAGCGGCCGCGCAGCTCGTCGAGGTGGACGAGGCTGTCCATGACGAGTTTGGCGTCCACCCCGAAGTCGATCAGGCAGGCGACTTCATCGACGCCGATCGCGTCGAGGCGTTCCAGCATGCGCAGGTTGTCCGGGACGGTGCCGAGCAGGCTGCCCTCGGTGAAGTAGCGCTCGAACGCGTGGTTCAGCAGCCACTGGATCTCTTCCTCGGTGGGCATCTCGTCCGGCGACAGGCCCGCCGCGCCGCCGCCGCGGATGGCCGAGAACAGGTCGGCCGAACTGCGGAGGTACTCGGTGAAAGGGCCGCGGACGATCTCCTTGACCGTGTCGCGGTCCTCGCCGAGGAAGGTGTGCAGCATCAGCGTCACCTGGCCCCGGTTGTCGTCGCCGTGGTGTTCGGCCAGCTCGGCGCGGTAGGCGGCGATCCGTTCGGCGAGTACGTCGATGCCCTGCCCGAGGAGGTGGGTGAGCACTCCGGCGCCGAGCCGGCCGGCGGTGCGGAACGTCTCCGGGCTGCCGCCGCTGGTGATCCACATCGGCAACTGCGGCTGGACGGGCGCGGGGAAGATCCGTACCTCGACCTCTTCGCCCGCGCCGTTGGGGTAGGGGACGCTCTCGCCCTGCCACAGCCGGCGGACCTGGTCGACGGTGTCGGCCAGCGACTCGCGGCGCGTCGCGTAGCCGTCCGGGTTGAGGACGAAGTCGTTGGCGTGCCAGCCGGACGCGAAGGCCACGCCCGCGCGGCCGTTGGACAGGTTGTCCACGACCGACCAGTCCTCGGCGATGCGGACGGGGTGGTGCAGCGGTGCCACGACGCTGCCGGCGCGGATCGCGACGCGCTCGGTGACGGTGGCCAACGCCGCGCCGGTCAGCGCCGGGTTGGGGTACAGGCCGCCGAAGGTGTGGAAGTGCCGCTCGGGCGTCCAGACCGCGCTGAAGCCGTGGGTGTCGGCGAACCGGGCACCGTCGAGCAGGAGTTGGTACCGGTTGCCGTCCGCGCTGCAGTCGTCGGCGAAGTAGAAGAGGCTGAACTCCATCCCGGTCAGCCCCCGTTCGCGGTGGGCGTCGTGCCGAGTGTCACGGTGGGCGTCGCGGTGAGTCCCGAGGCGGGCGTCGTGGCGAGCGTCGCGGTGAGCGGGGTCCCGGGGCGTACACCGGCCCGGTTCTCCTCGGTGCCGGGAACGCGAGTGATGCGAGGGGTCATTCCGGGGTTCCGCCCTTCGTCCGTTGGTCCGTTGGTCCGTCAGTGGCGCGGGTTCGTTCCGCGCGCCCCCAAGGATCCGTACCGGGCCGGGTGTCCGGCATCGGCGTTCACCACCGTTACGCCGGGTCCGGTGGACCCCGTTACGGCCGGTGTCCGACCCCCGTGCGGCTGGCCGGGGCTGCCTTTCCGTCCCGTCAAACCCGTGCCGCGCCGTAACGGTGGTGATCGCTGATGCGGGAGGCGGGGTGACGGCCGGATGGTCGGAAGCGGAGTCTTCCGAGGTGTCAAGAGGATCAAAAGGGGTGTCGGTGGTGGCTGACCGTCTGACGGCCGGGACGGATGGCAGGGGCAGTGCGAGCAAGGGGCGCCTCCCGCTGACGTCGGCCCAGAGGGGCGTGTGGCACGCCCAGCAACTGGATCCGGCCAACCCGACCTTCGTCGTCTCGCAGTATCTGGACATCCGAGGCCCGCTGGATCCGCACCTGCTGGACGCCGCGCTCAACCGCATGGCGGACGAGAACGAGTCCCTGCGCAGCCGCTACGACAGCGACGAGGCGAGCGTCTGGCAGGTGGTCGGCCCGCAGGACGACGTGCCGCTGCTGGTGTCCGACGTCAGCGCCGAACCCGATCCGCGCGCCGCGGCCGAGGCGTGGATGCGCGCCGACCTGGCCCGCCCCGTCGACCTGCGGCGCGGCCCGGTCTACACGTGGCGGCTCTTCCTCACCGGCCCCGACCGCGCCCTGCTGTACCTGCGCGCGCATCACATCGCGATGGACGGCGCGGGCTGCGCGCTGATGGTGGAGCGGATCGCGGAGGTCTATTCGGCGCTGGCGGACGGCCGGCCCGTGCCGGACGGACGGCTCACCGTGCTCGGCGAGATGCTGGCCGACGAGGCGGACTACCGCGCCGGCGACGAGTTCACGCGCGACCGGGCGTACTGGGCGGGGCAACTCGCCGACCGTCCCGAGGCGGTCACCCCGGCCGGGAACTCGGCACCGCCCTCCCATGACTTCCGCACGGAGAGCGAGTGGGTGCCGGCCGCCGCCGCGGTCCGGCTGCGGGAACTCGCGCGCGCCTCGGGGGTGGGGCTGAACGCGCTGCTGATCGCCGCGACGGCGGTGTACGTCCAGCGGATGACCGGTGCCGACGAGGCGGTCCTCGGCCTGTCGGTCCCCGCCCGCCGGGGGTCCCGGGTGCGGGACGTGCAGGGGATGATGTCCAACGAACTGCCGCTGCGGGTGCGGACGGGGCCCGGGACGAGCGTCCGCGAGGCGGCGAAACTGGCCTCGGGCCAGGCGCGTGGACTGCTGCGGCACCAGCGGTACCGGTACGGCGACCTGCACCGCGATCTGGGTCTCGCCGGTGGCGGGCAGCGGCTGTTCGGCCCGGTGCTCAACATCCTGCCGTTCGTCTACGACATGCCGTTCGGGCCCTGCCGGGTGACGCCGCACTACCTGGCCACCGGCCAGGTGGACGACCTGTCGATCACGGTCCACGACCAGGGCGGCGACGGTGCCCTGCGGGTCGTCCTCGCCACCAACCCGGCGCTCTACGACGCCGAACGCACCGCGGAACTGCTCCGCCGGTATCTGCTGCTGCTGGACTCCCTGGCGGGGCTGACGGCCGGGGATCCGGTGGCGCGGGTGGAGGTGACCGACGGCGAGGAGCGCGCTCGGGCGCTGGGTGCGGCGGCGGGGCGGATGGAGCGGGCGGGGCGGCAGGAAGGGGCGGGGCTGGAGTCCGCCCATCGGACGGTCACGGTTTCGGCCCCGGCCGCGCGGGTCACGTTGCCGGAACTCTTCGAGCGGCGGGCGGCGGCGACTCCGGACGCGGTGGCCGTGACGTTCCAGGGCACCGGTCTGTCGTACGGCGGGCTGAACGCCCGGGCGAACCGGCTCGCGCGGCGGCTCGTAGCGCACGGGATCGGGCCCGAGACGATCGCCGCGCTCGCGTTGCCCCGGGGCACGGACCTCGTCGTCGCCCTGCTGGCGGTGCTCAAGACCGGTGCCGCCTACCTCCCGCTCGACCCCGACGCGCCCGCCGACCGGCTGTCCTGGATGCTCACCGACGCCGCCCCGGTCGCCGTCCTCACCGACCGGGACACGGCCGCACGCCTGCCGGACCACCGGGACGGGGTTCCGTACCTGTTCCTGGACGACGCAGACGTCGACGTAGACCTGGAAGACGCGGGCGACCTTCGTCAGGACGAGCGGACCCGGCCGTCGAGTCCGGACAACACCGCCTATGTGATCTACACGTCCGGGTCCACGGGGCGGCCGAAGGGGGTGGCCGTGCCGCATCGCAACGTGGTGCGGCTGTTCTCCGCGACCGACGCCTGGTTCGGCTTCGGGCCCGGGGACGTCTGGACGCTGTTCCACTCCCCGGCCTTCGACTTCTCCGTGTGGGAGTTGTGGGGCGCGCTGCTGCACGGTGGCCGGCTGGTGGTCGTGGACCGTCTCACCAGCCGTGATCCGGCGGCCTTCCTGGGTCTGCTGGAGCGCGAGCGCGTCACCGTGCTGAACCAGACGCCGTCCGCGTTCCACCAGCTCGCCGCCGCCGACCGGGACCGGCCGGGCGGCCAACTGGCGTTGCGTTTCGTGGTGTTCGGGGGCGAGGCGCTGGAACCGGCGCTGCTGGCCGACTGGTACCGGCGGCATGCGGACACCGCGCCGGTGCTCGTCAACATGTACGGCATCACCGAGACGACGGTGCACGTCACCCGGGTCGCCCTGGACCGGGAGCTGGCCGCGACGGCCGGCGGCAGCGTGATCGGCACCGGCATCCCCGACCTGCGGGTCTACGTCCTGGACGGCCGACTGCGGCCCCCGCCGCCCGGAACGCCGGGCGAGATGTACGTCGCCGGGCCGGGCCTGGCCCGCGGCTATCTGAACCGTCCCGGTCTGACCGCGGAACGTTTCCCCGCCGACCCGTACGCCGCCGGGTTCGGCGACGCCGGCGCGCGGATGTACCGGACCGGCGACCTCGCCCGGCGCGGGCCGGACGGCACCCTCGAATACCTGGGCCGGGCCGACGACCAGGTCAAGATCCGCGGTTTCCGCATCGAGCCGGGCGAGGTCGAGGCCGCGCTCGCCGGGCACCCGGACGTCACGCACGCCGCCGTCGTCGTACGCGAGGACGTCCCCGGCGACAAGCGGCTCGTCGGCTACGTCGTGCCCGCCGGGCCCGGCCGGGAACCGGCCCCCCAGGACGTGCGCGACCACGCGGCGGCCACTCTGCCCGACTACATGGTGCCGTCGGCGGTCGTGGTGCTGGGCGCCCTGCCGCTCACGCCCAACGGCAAGCTCGACCGCAGGGCGCTGCCGGCCCCCGAGTACCGGGCGGCGGTGAGCGGACGGGCTCCCGACAGCCCGCAGGAGCGTGCGCTGAGCGAGTTGTTCGCGCAGGTGCTGCGGCTGCCCGAGGCGGTCGGGGCCGACGACGGGTTCTTCGCCCTCGGCGGTGACAGCATCCTGGCGATCCAGCTCGTCAACCGGGCCCGCGCGGCCGGTCTCCCGCTCACCGCCCGGGACGTTTTCCAGCGGCCCACACCGGCGGGGCTCGCGGAGGCGGCGCTGAAGGCGGGGGCCGTCGAGGTCGCGTTGTCGGGACCCGAGGTGTCCGACGAGGCGGGGCCGGTGCCGCTCACCCCGGTGATGCGGTGGCTGGCCGACACGGGCGGTCCGATCGACCGCGCGTACCAGTCGGTGGCGCTGACCGTGCCCGCCGGGCTCGGCCTGGAGCCGCTCACCGGCGCGGTGCGGGCGGTGCTCGACCGGCACGCCGTCCTGCGGTCGCGGGTCGTGGCGGCGGACGGCGAGCCCGGCTGGGGCCTGGAGATCCTGGTGCCAGGAGCGGTCGCGGCCGAGGGCTGCGTACGCCGGGTCGACGCCGACGGTCTCGACGAGGCGGGGCTGCGACGTCTGCTGGAGGAGCAGCGGGAGGCGGCGCGGGCCGAACTCGACCCCCGCGCGGGGGCGACGGTGCGGGTGGTCTGGCTGGACGCCGGTCCGGACCGCGCCGGAAAGCTGCTGCTGTGCCTGCACCACCTGGTCGTCGACGGGGTGTCGTGGCGCATTCTGCTGCCCGAGCTGGAGGAGGCCTGGCGCGGGTCGTCAGCGGCTCCCGCACCTCGTGTGTCGGTACCTCGTGCGTTGGTACCTGCTGTGTCGGTACCTGCCGTGTCGGCGGGTACTACGTCCTTCCGGGAGTGGGCCTCGCGACTGCCCGCCCTCGCTCGTGCGCGGGAAGCCGAACTCCCGTTGTGGACAGGCATCTTGGGCGGCGGTGACGTACCGCTCGCGGGTCGGCCGCTGGACCCGGCGCGGGACGTCGGCACCACCGTCCGGCGGATGACCGTGACCCTGGACGCCGAGGACACCGTCCCGCTGTTGTCCGCGCTCCCGGCGGCGTTCCACGCGGGCGTCGACGAGGTGCTGCTGACCGCCCTCGCCCTGGCGGTCGCCGCCGGGCGTCCGGCCGGTGCGGACACCTCGCTGCTGCTCGACGTCGAGGGCCACGGCCGGGTCGACGTCGACCCCACGATGGATGTGTCGGGCACGGTCGGATGGTTCACCAGCGTGTTCCCGGTCCGGATCGACCCGGGGGCGGTCGACTGGGAGGGTCTGGGGCAGGGGCTGGGGCTGGGGCAGGAGTCGCAGGCCGCCGCAGGTTCGGGTTCGGTGCTGGGTCGGGCGCTGAAGCGGGTCAAGGAGCAGGTGCGGGCGATCCCGGACGGGGGTGTCGGTTACGGCCTGCTGCGCTACCTGGCTCCCGGGACGGCGGCCCCGCTGGCGGCGCTGCCGAAGCCGCAGCTCGCCTTCAACTACCTGGGCCGGTTCGACGGCAACGTCACCGGCAGGCAGGGCTGGACCCTGGCCGGCGACGGCATGCCCGCTGGCGGCCCTGACGACCGGGCCCCCGTCGCCCACGCGCTGGCGATCGACGCCTGGACGGCGGAGGCCGAGGACGGTACCCCGCGCCTGACCGCGACCCTCGGCTGGCCCGGCGACCTGCTGCCCGAGTCCGAGGTGCGTGAGCTGGCCGACCGGTGGGTACGGGCGCTGCGGCTGCTCGCGGAGTACGGCGCGGGGTTCACGACGGCCGGGGACGCGACGCGCGGCGGTGCGACGCGCGGCGGTGCGACGGCTGGGCTCACCGGCGGGGACGCGGGCCGCACTCCGTCGGATCTCACCCTGGTGACGCTCACCCAGGACGAGATCGACGCGTTCGAGGCCGCCCCGGGTGGCATGGACGACGTCTGGCCGCTGTCGCCGTTGCAGGAGGGCCTGTTCTTCCACGCCCAGCTCGACGCCGGCGACCCCGGCACACCCGATGTGTACGTCGTCCAACTGACCCTCGACCTGGACGGCGAGGTGAACCCCAAGGCCCTGCGGGAAGCGGGGCAGGCCCTGCTGGACCGCCACCCCAACCTCCGGGCGTCCTTCCACCACAGCCGCACGGGCGAGGCCGTACAGGTGATCGCCCGGCATGCTGAACTGCCTTGGCAGGAACGGGACTTGCGCTCGTTCGGAGAGGAAGACCGTAGCGCGGAGCTGGTCCGGTTCCTGGCCGGCGATCGCGTTCGCAGGTTCGACCCGGCCGCCGGGCCGCTGCTGCGGATGACCCTGCTGCGACTGGACGACCGCCGCTACCGGCTCGTCCTGACCAACCACCACCTGCTGTGGGACGGCTGGTCCATGCCACTGCTGGTGAACGAACTGTTCACGCTGTACGGCGGGGGCGGTGGTGCTGGCGGTGGTGTCGGCGGTGTCGGTGTCGGCGCGGGTGAGCTGCCGGTGCCGACTCCGTACCGGGACTACCTGCGGTGGGTGGCACGGCAGGACCAGGAGTCGGCCCGGGACGCGTGGAGCCGAGCGCTGGCCGGGACGGGCGGGCCGACGCTGGTGACTCCGATGACTCCGATGACCCCGATGACCCCGCTGAACTCGGTTGGTGCGTCGGGGCAGTTGGGCATGCCGGAGGAGTTCACCACCGAGCTGTCTCCGGAACTGACCGTCGCCCTGCGGTCCATGGCCCGCGCCCACGGACTGACCCTCAACACGGTCTTCCGGGGTGCCTGGGGTCTGCTGCTGTCGGCGCTGACCGGGAACGGGGACGTGGTCTTCGGTACCACCGTCAACGGCCGCCCCGAGGAGCTTCCGGGTGCCGAGTCCATGGTCGGCCTGTTCATCAACACCGTGCCGGTGCGTGTCCGGCTGCACCCCGGCGAGTCCGTGGCGGAGCTGTTCGGCCGGTTGCAGGAGGAGCAGTCCGCGCTGCTCGGGCACCACCATCTGGGGCTGGCGGACATCCAACGGCTCGCGGGCGGGGGCGAGTTGTTCGACACAGCGATGATCTTCGAGAACTACCCCCTCGACCGTGCCCAGCTCGACGGACTGGTGGACGGGGTACGCGTCACCGACGCCCAGGCCCGTGACGCCGACCACTACGCCATGAGCCTGACCGTGATCCCCGCAGACCACATCGAACTGCGGCTGCGCTACCGGCAGGACCTGTTCACCCCGGCGGACGCCGAGACCGTCTCCGCCCGCCTGACCGGCCTGCTCCAGGCTCTGGCAGAGCTGCCGCAGCGGGGGGTGGGGCAGGTGGAGTCGCTGCTCTCCGGTGAGTTGGAGCGGTTGGGTGTCTGGTCGGCTGGTCCGGTTCGGGGGTTGCCGGGTGGGTCGTTGCCGGAGTTGTTCGCGGCGCGGGTGGTGAGTTCTCCGGGTGCGGTGGCTGTGGTTGCCGGGGATGTTGAGTTGTCGTATGCGGAGCTGGCTGCGCGGGTGGGGGGTTTGGCTGGGCGCCTGGTCGAGTGTGGTGTTGGGCCGGGTGGGCGTGTGGTGGTGGCGTTGCCTCGGTCGGTGGAGTTGGTGGTGGCGTTGTTGGCGGTGCAGTGGGTGGGTGCTGCGTATGTGCCGGTGGATCCGGAGTATCCGGCGGAGCGGATCGCGCATATCCGTGAGGATGCGGGCGCGGTGCTGGTGCTGACGCCTGAGGTGTTGCGGGAGGCGGTGGATGCGGGGGGTGCGTGGTCTGGTTCTCTTCCGTCTCCGGTGGCGGGTGGAGTGGCGTATGTGATCTATACGTCCGGTTCGACGGGTCGGCCGAAGGGTGTGGTGGTCGGTCAGTCGGCGTTGGTGAATTTCTTGTCGTCGATGGTTGAGCGGTTCCCGATGGGGGTGGGGGAGCGGCTTGTTGCGGTGACGACGGTGGCTTTCGATATCGCGGGGTTGGAGTTGTTCCTGCCGTTGGTGCAGGGGGCTGCGGTGGTGATCGCGGGTCGGGACGAGGTTCGTGATCCGCACGCTCTGGCTGGGCTTGTGGCGGAGCACAAGGCGTCGGTGGTGCAGGGGACGCCGAGTCTGTGGCGGGCGGTGGTGGATCAGGCACCGGAGGCGGTACGCGGTCTGCGGGTGTTGGTCGGCGGTGAAGCTCTTCCGGCTGATCTCGCTTTGCAGCTGGGGGAGTTGGCGGCCGACGTCACCAATCTCTACGGGCCGACGGAGACCACCATCTGGTCCACGGCGGCGACGGTGGGTGCCGGGGGTGAGGTGTCGATCGGGTCGCCGATCGGGAACACCCGGGCGCATGTGCTGGACGGGTGGCTGCGGCCGGTGGTGCCTGGTGTGGCGGGTGAGTTGTATATCGCCGGGGCGGGGTTGGCGTACGGGTATCACCGGCGTCCGGGGCTGACGGCGGAGCGGTTCGTCGTCGATCCGTACGGTGCGCCCGGAGAGCGGATGTATCGCACCGGGGATGTGGTGCGTTGGCGTGCCGATGGGCAGCTTGAGTATCTGGGGCGTGCCGATCACCAGGTGAAGGTGCGTGGGCATCGGATCGAGCCCGGTGAGATCGAGGCTGTTCTTGCTGGTCAGGAGGGTGTCGGGCAGGCCGTGGTGGTGGCCCGTGAGGACACCTCCGGTGATCAGCGCCTGGTCGCCTATCTCGTACCGGCTTCGGTTTCCGGGACCCCGGACACGGCCGCTCTGCGGGATGCGCTGGCCGCGACCCTGCCCGCGTACATGGTGCCGTCGGCGTTCGTGGTGCTGGGCTCTCTTCCGCTGACCCCGAACGGCAAGCTCGACCGGGCCGCGCTGCCCGCACCGGAGTACCAGGCGGTGGCCGGCGGGCGAGGGCCGCGTACCGCGCAGGAGACGATCCTGTGCGAGCTGTATGCCGACGTCCTCGGAGTCGACCAGGTCGGCATCGACGACAGCTTCTTCGAGCTGGGCGGGCACTCTCTGCTGGCCACCCGGCTGGTCAGCCGTATTCGGACCGTCACCGGGGCCGAGCTATCCGTCCGGGCGGTGTTCGACGCCCCCACGGTGGCGGGGCTGGCCGGGCTGCTGGACGGTACGGGAACGGAGCCGGGCCGGGACCGTGTCCGGCTGCGGCCGATGCCGCGTCCGGAGCTGGTCCCTCTCTCCTTCGCCCAGCAACGGCTGTGGTTCCTCAACCAGTTCGAGGGCAACCGGGCGTCCTACAACCTGCCTCTGCTCACTCGCCTGACCGGCCCGCTCGACCGCGACGCCCTCGCCGAGGCGCTGCGGGATGTGGTGGAGCGGCACGAGAGCCTGCGCACCCGCTTCCCCGACCACGAAGGCGAACCCCGTCAAGAGGTCGTACCGGCCGAGCCGCGACTCGCCGTCGTCCACACCACGGAACAGGAACTGCTGCGGGAGGCCACGGCGACCTCAGCCACGGGCTTCGATCTGGCGGTCGAACTCCCGCTGCGCTCCACGTTGTTCGTGCTCGGGGAGGAAAGCTACGCGCTGCTGTTGGTGGTGCATCACATCGTCGCGGACGGCTGGTCGATGGCACCGTTGGCCCGTGATCTGTCGGAGGCGTACGCGGCGCGGTTGGCGGGAGGCGGCGCGCCGGGCTGGGTCGAGTTGCCGGTCCAGTACGTGGATTACACGTTGTGGCAGCGGGAGTTGCTGGGTTCGGAGGACGACGACGAGGGGAGCCTGCTGAGCCGGCAGGTCGGGTACTGGCGTGAGTCGTTGGCCGGGCTGCCTGAGGAACTCCAGCTCCCAACGGACCGTCCACGCCCCGCCGTTGCGACCAACAAGGGTGCCGCCGTCGGCTTCACCGTCAGCGAGGAACTGCACGCCGGCATCACGCGGTTCGCTCGCGAGAACGGCGCGACGGTGTTCATGGTGGCGCAGGCGGCGCTGGCGACGCTGCTGACCCGGCTCGGTGCGGGTACGGACGTCCCGCTGGGCACGCCGATCGCGGGGCGTACCGACGAGGCCCTCGACGATCTGATCGGGTTCTTCGTCAACAATCTCGTGCTGCGTACCGACACCTCGGGCGATCCCACCTTCCGCCAGCTTCTGGAGCGCGTCCGCGAGACGAACCTCTCGGCGTACGCGCATCAGGACGTGCCGTTCGAGCGGCTGGTGGAGGTGCTGAACCCGGAGCGGTCGTTGGCCCGGCATCCGCTCTTCCAGGTCATGCTGGCGGTGCAGAACAACGCCGAGCCGCGCCTTGAACTGGCCGGTCTGGACAGCGAGTTGCAGTCCGCCGGAATCCAGGCCGTCAAGCTGGACCTGTGGTTCAACCTCGTCGAGGAGCGCGACGGCATCGTCGGCGAGGTCCAGTACGCGACCGACCTGTACGACGAGGGTACGGTGCAGGCCCTCGCCGACCGGTTCGTACAGACGCTGGCCGCGCTGACCGCTGACCCCGACCAGCGCGTCGGCCAGGCCGAGATTCTCACTTCCGGTGAGTTGGAGCGGTTGGGTGTCTGGTCGGCTGGTCCGGTTCGGGGGTTGCCGGGTGGGTCGTTGCCGGAGTTGTTCGCGGCGCGGGTGGTGAGTTCTCCGGGTGCGGTGGCTGTGGTTGCCGGGGACGTCGAGTTGTCCTACGCGGAGCTGGCTGCGCGGGTGGATGGCTTGGCGCGGTGGCTGGTCGAGCGGGGTGTTGGGCCGGGTGGGCGTGTGGTGGTGGCGTTGCCTCGGTCGGTGGAGTTGGTGGTGGCGTTGCTCGCGGTGCAGCGCGTCGGGGCTGCGTATGTGCCGGTGGATCCGGAGTATCCGGCGGAGCGGATCGCGCATATCCGTGAGGATGCGGGTGCGGTGCTGGTGCTGACGCCGGATGTGCTGCCTGCGTTCGGTGGTGGAGTGGAGGGCTTCGAAGGCGGCCTGTCTTCGGTGCTGGGGTCTGCGGCGTATGTGATCTATACGTCTGGTTCGACGGGTCGGCCGAAGGGTGTGGTGGTCGGTCAGTCGGCGTTGGTGAATTTCCTGTCGTCGATGGTTGAGCGGTTCCCGATGGGGGTGGGGGAGCGGCTTGTTGCGGTGACGACGGTGGCTTTCGATATCGCGGGCCTTGAGTTGTTCCTGCCGTTGGTGCAGGGGGCTGCGGTGGTGATCGCGGGTCGGGAGAGTGTGCGTGATCCGCACGCTCTGGCTGGGCTTGTGGCGGAGCACAAGGCGTCGGTGGTGCAGGGGACGCCGAGTCTGTGGCGGGCGGTGGTGGATCAGGCACCGGAGGCGGTACGCGGTCTGCGGGTGCTGGTCGGCGGTGAAGCTCTTCCGGCTGATCTCGCTTTGCAGCTGGGGGAGTTGGCGGCCGACGTCACCAATCTCTACGGGCCGACGGAGACCACCATCTGGTCCACGGCGGCGAAGGTGGGTGCCGGGGGTGAGGTGTCGATCGGGTCGCCGATCGCCAACACCCGGGTCCATGTCCTCGACGACCGTCTCCGTCTCGTTCCGCCGGGTGTGGCGGGCGAGTTGTATATCGCCGGTGAGGGGCTGGCGTACGGATATCACCGGCGTCCGGGACTGACGGCGGAACGCTTCACTGCCGATCCGTACGGTGCGCCCGGAGAGCGGATGTATCGCACCGGGGATGTGGTGCGCTGGCGTGCCGACGGTCAGCTTGAGTATCTGAGTCGTGCCGATCATCAGGTGAAGCTGCGTGGGCATCGGATCGAGCCCGGTGAGATCGAGGCCGCACTCATCCGCCATGGGGGCGCTGGGCAGGCCGTAGTGGTCATGCGGGAGGACGTTTCTGGTGATCAGCGTCTGGTCGCCTATGTCGTCCCGGGGGCTGAGGCGCTCGATCCGGATGCCTTGCGTGATGCGCTGGCCGGGCTGCTGCCCGCGTACATGGTGCCGTCGGCGTTCGTCGTCCTGGATGCGCTGCCGCTGACCCCGAACGGCAAGCTGGACCGTGCCGCTCTGCCGGTGCCGGAGTACGACACGGCCGCCGCCAAGGGTCGGGGTCCCCGTAACGCGCAGGAGGAGATCCTCTGCGAGCTGTACGCCAACGTCCTCGGCGTGGACCAGGTCGGCATCGACGACAACCTCTTCGAGCTCGGTGGTCACTCCCTTCTCGCGATCCGGCTGGTCAGCCGTATCCGGGCCGCGCTGGGCATCGAACTGCCCCTACAGGCAGTCTTCGAGGCACCGACGATCGCAACGCTGTCGGGCCGCCTGGCGGGGACGGCCGATGCGCGCAGTGGGTTGCAGCCCATGCCCCGGCCGGTGCGGGTGCCGTTGTCGTTCGCGCAGCGTCGGCTCTGGTTCCTCAACCAGTTGGAGGCGGCGGGGTCGGGCTACAACATGTCCTTCTCCGTCCGGCTGACGGGTGAGCTGGACCGGGATGCCATGGCCGCCGCGCTGCGGGATGTGGTGGAGCGGCACGAGAGCCTGCGCACCCGCTTCCCCGATCACGAGGGCGAGCCCTACCAGGCCGTCGTCGGCGACCCGGTCGACTACCCGGCGCTCACCGTCGTGGAGACCACCTCGGTCGACCTCGACGCCCGCCTCGGCGCGACCGCAGCCAAGGGCTTCGTGCTGGCGGACGAACTCCCGCTGCGGGCAACGCTGTTCGCGCTGTCGCCCACCGACCACGTCCTGCTGCTCGTCGTGCACCACATCGCGGGTGACGGCACCTCCATGGCACCGCTGGCCCGTGACCTGTCGGAGGCGTACGCGGCGCGGCGAAGTGGCCGTACGCCCGGCTGGCAGCCGCTGCCCGTGCAGTACGCGGACTACACCCTCTGGCAGCGCGAGCTGCTCGGCTCGGAGGGGAACGAGGGGAACGAGGGGAACGAGGAGAGCCTGCTGAGCCGGCAGGTCGGGTACTGGCGTCAGACGCTGGCCGGGCTTCCGGAGGAACTCCAGCTGCCAACAGACCGACCCCGCCCGGCAGTTGCGGCCAACGAGGGCGCTGCCGTGGACCTGGAGATCGACGGCGTACTGCACGCCGCCATCACCCGTCTCGCCCGCGACAACGGGGCGACCGTCTTCATGGTCGCCCAGACCGCGCTGGCCACGCTGCTGACCCGGCTCGGCGCAGGCACCGACATCCCGCTCGGGACGCCGATCGCGGGCCGTACCGACGAAGCCCTGGACGACCTGGTCGGGTTCTTCGTCAACACGCTGGTACTGCGCACCGACACGTCAGGTGATCCCACCTTCCGTGAACTCCTGGACCGGGTCCGCGAGACGAACCTCTCGGCGTACGCGCATCAGGACGTGCCGTTCGAGCGGCTGGTGGAACTCCTCAACCCGCAGCGCTCCCTCGCCCGGCACCCCCTCTTCCAGACCATGCTCGCCGTCGAGAACGCGGGCGAGGCCGACCTCGTACTCCCGGGTGTCGTCACCGAATCGACGACGCCCGGCACGCCCGTCGCGAAGTTCGACCTGTCCGTCAGCCTCACCGAACGGCGGGCCGCCGACGGGGATCCCGACGGGATCCACTGCGTCATCCAGTACGCGACCGACTTGTTCGACGAGCGCACGGTGCGGGCGCTCGCCGACCGGTTCACGCGGACGCTGGCGGTGGCCGTCCTGGACCCGGAGCAGCGGCTCAGCCGTATCGAGGTGCTCACCGCCGCCGAGCGGGACGAGGTGTCGGCCTGGTCCCACGGGCCGGTGCGCGCGCTGCCCGAGACGTCGCTCGCGGAGCTGTTCGAGGCCCAGGCCGCCCGTACTCCGGACGTCACCGCCCTGGTCCACGGCGACGCCGAACTGACCTACGCCGAGCTCAACGCCCGCGCCAACCGGCTGGCCCGGCACCTGGCCGGCCAGGGCACGGGGCCTGAGACGCCGGTCGGGATCCTGATGGAGCGGTCTGTCGATCTGCTGGTGGCGATCCTGGCCGTCGTCAAGGCGGGCGGGGTCTACGTTCCGCTGGACGGCCGGGCTCCGGTCTCGCGGTTGCGGCAGGTGCTGGCCGACGTCGGAGCCGGTCTGCTGCTCACCGACGCGGCGTTCCGGGAGGCTGCGGAAGCGGTCCATGACGGCACGCTGCTCGTCGCCGGGGCTAAGACGGGCTGGCCTACGGACTGGCCTACGGACGGCGATGGCGAAGGCGACGACGACCGGAACCCGGGTGTGCGGGTCCGGCCGGATCAGCTCGCCTACGTGATGTTCACGTCCGGTTCGACCGGTACGCCCAAGGGCGTCGCGGTCCGCCAGCGGGACGTGGTCGCGCTGGCGCGCGACGGCCGTTTCGCCGGCACGGCCCACGAGCGGGTGCTGATGCACGCGCCGCACTCGTTCGACGCGTCGACGTACGAGATCTGGGTGCCGTTGCTGGCCGGCGGCACCATGGTGCTCGCCCCGAACGTCCCCCTCGACGGGGCCGCCGTCGCCCGCCTGATCGAGGACCACGGCGTGACGGCGATGCTGGCCGTCGCCGGGCTGTTCACCGTGCTGGCGGAGGAGGCGCCCGAGTGCTTCCGGGGGCTGCGCGAGGTGTGGACGGGCGGTGACGTGGTGCCCGCCACGGCGGTACGTCCGGTGCTCCGCGCCTGCCCCGGCGTCACCGTCGTGAGCAGCTACGGCCCGACCGAGACCACCCTGTACGTGACCGCGCACGCGATGCCCGACCTGGGCCGGGTCCCGGACGTGGTTCCTCTGGGCGTTCCGCTCGACAACGCCCGGCTGTACGTACTGGACTCGTCGCTGCGGCCGGTGCCGGCCGGGGTGGCGGGCGAGTTGTACATCGCGGGCGCGGGACTGGCGCGCGGGTATGTGAACCGTCCCGCGCTGACCGCCGAGCGGTTCGTGGCGAACCCGCTGGGCGGCCCGGGGGCGCGGATGTACCGCACCGGGGACCTGGCCCGCTGGAACCGCGCCGGGTACCTGGAGTTCCTCGGACGCGCCGACGACCAGGTCAAGATCCGTGGATTCCGGGTCGAGCCGGGCGAGATCGAAGCGGTTCTGGCCCGCCACGAGGACGTCACCCAGGCCGTCGTGACAGTCCGTCAGGACAGCCTCGGCGGTGCGAGTATCGGCGGTGCGAGTCCCGGCGGTAGGAGTCTGGGCGGTAAGCGTCTCGTCGGTTACGTCGTGCCCGCCGACCCCGGCCGGAAGCCGGAACCGGCGGCGCTGCGCGACCACGTGGCACGCGTGCTCCCGGAGTACATGGTCCCCTCTGCCTTCGTCGTGCTCGACGGTCTCCCGCTGACCGTGAACGGCAAGCTGGACCGCGCCGCCCTGCCCGCGCCCGAGCACGACGCGGCGGCGGGCGGCGGACGGGGCCCGCGCACGGAGCGCGAGAAGGTCCTGTGCGAACTGTTCGCCGATCTCCTCGGCGTCGAGCGGGTCGGCATCGACGACAGCTTCTTCGACCTGGGCGGACACTCGCTGCTGGCCACCCGGCTGGTCAGCCGCCTGCGGACGGCCCTGAAGGTCGAACTTCCGCTGCTGGCCGTCTTCGAGACCCCGACCGTCGCGGGACTGGCCGAGCGCCTCAAGGACACCGCGCCGGCCCGCCCGGTACTACGGCGGATGAACCGCCCTAAGGAGTTGTCGTGATACCTCTGTCGTTCGCCCAGCAACGGCTGTGGTTCCTCAACCAGTTCGAGGGCGGCGGGGCCGGCGGGGCCTCCTACAACATGCCGCTGTTCGTCCGGCTCAGCGGGCGACTGGACCGCGACGCTCTCGCCGAGGCGCTGCGGGACGTGGTGGAGCGGCACGAGAGCCTGCGCACCCGCTTCCCCGACCGCGACGGTCAGCCGTACCAGCGCATCGTGTCCGACCGGGCCGCCTATCCGGCGCTCACTGTCGAGGAAGTGACCGCGACCGATCTCGACGCCCGTGTAGGCGAGGCCGCCGACGAGGGCTTCGCCCTGGCCGACGAACTCCCGCTGCGCGCCCGCCTGTTCGTGCTCGGCCCCGACGAGCACGCCCTGCTTCTGGTCGTGCACCACATCGCGGCCGACGGCTGGTCGATGGTGCCGCTGGCCCGCGACCTGTCGGAGGCGTACGCGGCGCGGTTGGCGGGAGGCGGCGCGCCCGGCTGGGGCGAGTTGCCGGTCCAGTACGTGGATTACACGTTGTGGCAGCGGGAGTTGCTCGGCTCGGAGGACGACGAGGACAGCCTGCTGAACCGGCAGGTCGGGTACTGGCGTGAGACGCTGGCCGGCCTGCCGGAGGAACTCCAGCTCCCAACAGACCGGCCACGTGCGGCAGTTGCCAGCAACGTGGGCGCCGCCGTCGAGCTGGAGATCGCGGGTGACGTCCACGCCGGGATGGCCCGCCTAGCCCGTGAGAACGGTGCCACGGTCTTCATGGTCGCGCAGGCGGCGCTGGCGACGCTGCTGACCCGGCTCGGGGCCGGTACGGACGTTCCGTTGGGCACGCCGATCGCGGGCCGCACCGACGAGGCGTTGGACGACCTGATCGGGTTCTTCGTCAACAACCTCGTGCTGCGCACCGACACGTCCGGCGATCCCACCTTCCGTGAGCTGCTCGGCCGGGTCCGCGAGACGAGCCTCACCGCGTACGCGCATCAGGACGTGCCGTTCGAGCGGCTGGTGGAGGTGCTGAACCCGGAGCGGTCGTTGGCCCGGCATCCGCTCTTCCAGGTCATGCTGGCGGTGCAGAACAACGCCGAGCCGCGTCTCGAACTGGCCGGTCTGAACGGTGAGTTGGAGACTGTCGGAACCCATGCCGTCAAGCTGGACCTGTGGTTCGACCTCGCCGAACGGCACACCGCCGACGGAGCCCCGGACGGCATCGGCGGTGCCGTCCAGTACGCCACCGACCTGTTCGACGAGCGCACGGTGCGGGTACTGGCGGACCGGTTCGTCCGCGTGCTGACAGCAGCGGTGAAGAACCCGGACCAGCGCGTCGGCCAGGCCGAGATTCTCACTTCCGGTGAGTTGGAGCGGTTGGGTGTCTGGTCGGCTGGTCCGGTTCGGGGGTTGCCGGGTGGGTCGTTGCCGGAGTTGTTCGCGGCGCGGGTGGTGAGTTCTCCGGGTGCGGTGGCTGTGGTTGCCGGGGACGTCGAGTTGTCCTACGCGGAGCTGGCTGCGCGGGTGGATGGCTTGGCGCGGTGGCTGGTCGAGCGGGGTGTTGGGCCGGGTGGGCGTGTGGTGGTGGCGTTGCCTCGGTCGGTGGAGTTGGTGGTGGCGTTGCTCGCGGTACAGCGCGTCGGGGCTGCGTATGTGCCGGTGGATCCGGAGTATCCGGCGGAGCGGATCGCGCATATCCGTGAGGATGCGGGCGCGGTGCTGGTGCTGACGCCGGATGTGCTGCCTGCGCTCGGTGGTGGAGTGGAGGGCTTCGAAGGCGGCCTGTCTTCGGTGCTGGGGTCTGCGGCGTATGTGATCTATACGTCCGGTTCGACGGGTCGGCCGAAGGGTGTGGTGGTCGGTCAGTCGGCGTTGGTGAATTTCCTGTCGTCGATGGTTGAGCGGTTCCCGATGGGGGTGGGGGAGCGGCTTGTTGCGGTGACGACGGTGGCTTTCGATATCGCGGGCCTTGAGTTGTTCCTGCCGTTGGTGCAGGGGGCTGCGGTGGTGATCGCGGGTCGGGACGAGGTTCGTGATCCGCACGCTCTGGCTGGGCTGGTGGCGGAGCACAAGGCGTCGGTGGTGCAGGGGACGCCGAGTCTGTGGCGGGCGGTCGTGGACCAGGCGCCGGAGGCGGTGCGGGGGTTGCGGGTGCTTGTGGGTGGTGAGGCGCTGCCTAAGGATCTCGCGTTGCAGCTGGGGGAGTTGGCGGCCGACGTCACCAATCTCTACGGGCCGACGGAGACCACCATCTGGTCCACGGCGGCGAAGGTGGGTGCCGGGGGTGAGGTGTCGATCGGGTCGCCGATCGCCAACACCCGGGTCCATGTCCTCGACGACCGTCTCCGTCTCGTTCCGCCGGGTGTGGCGGGCGAGTTGTATATCGCCGGTGAGGGGCTGGCGTACGGATATCACCGGCGTCCGGGACTGACGGCGGAACGCTTCACTGCCGATCCGTACGGTGCGCCCGGAGAGCGGATGTATCGCACCGGGGATGTGGTGCGCTGGCGTGCCGACGGTCAGCTTGAGTATCTGAGTCGTGCCGATCATCAGGTGAAGCTGCGTGGGCATCGGATCGAGCCCGGTGAGATCGAGGCCGCGCTCATCCGGCACGGGGCTGTTGGTCAGGCCGTGGTGGTGGCCCGTGAGGACACCCCCGGCGATCAGCGCCTCGTCGCCTACCTCGTACCGGCCTCGGCTTCCGGCACCCCGGACACGGCCGCCCTGCGTGACGCACTGGCCGCGACCCTCCCCGCGTACATGGTGCCGTCGGCGTTCGTCGTCCTGGATGCGCTGCCGCTGACCCCGAACGGCAAGCTGGACCGTGCCGCTCTGCCGGTGCCGGAGTACGACACGGCCGCCGCCAAGGGGCGTGGCCCCCGTAACGCGCAGGAGGAGATCCTCTGCGAGCTGTACGCCAACGTCCTCGGCGTGGACCAGGTCGGCATCGACGACAACCTCTTCGAGCTCGGTGGTCACTCCCTTCTCGCGATACGGCTGGTCAGCCGTATCCGGGCCGCGCTGGGCATCGAACTGCCCCTACAGGCAGTCTTCGAGGCACCGACGATCGCAACGCTGTCGGGCCGCCTGGCGGGGACGGCCGGTGCGCGCAGTGGGTTGCAGCCCATGCCCCGGCCGGTGCGGGTGCCGTTGTCGTTCGCGCAGCGTCGGTTGTGGTTCCTCAACCAGTTGGAGGCGGCGGGGTCGGGCTACAACATGTCCTTCTCCGTCCGGCTGACGGGTGAGCTGGACCGGGATGCCATGGCCGCCGCGCTGCGGGACGTGGTGGAGCGGCACGAGAGCCTGCGCACCCGCTTCCCCGATCACGAGGGCGAGCCCTACCAGGCCGTCGTCACGATCGGGTCCGCCGGGTCCGCTGGGTCTGCCGGGGCCGTCGGGCCGGAACTGGCTGTCGTCGACACGGTCGAGGCGGAGTTGGACCGGGCTGTCGCCGCCGTGACGGGCACCGGGTTCGACCTGGCGGTGGATCTCCCGCTGCGGGCAACGCTGTTCGCGCTGTCGCCCACCGACCATGTGCTGCTGCTCGTGGTCCACCACATCGCGGGTGACGGCACCTCCATGGCACCGCTGGCCCGCGACCTCTCCACCGCGTACGCGGCGCGGCGAAGTGGCCGTACGCCCGGCTGGCAGCCGCTGCCCGTGCAGTACGCGGACTACACCCTCTGGCAGCGCGAGCTGCTCGGCTCGGAGGAGAACGAGGAGAGCCTGCTGGCGCGCCAAGTCGGGTTCTGGCGCGAGTCGTTGGCCGGTCTGCCCGAGGAACTCCAACTGCCCACCGACCGGCCCCGCCCGGCCACCGCCACCAACAACGGCGCTGCCGTGGACCTGGAGATCGACGGCGCGCTGCACGCCGCCATCACCCGCCTCGCCCGCGACAACGGGGCGACCGTCTTCATGGTCGCCCAGACCGCGCTGGCCACGCTGCTGACCCGGCTCGGCGCAGGCACCGACATCCCGCTCGGGACGCCGATCGCGGGCCGTACCGACGAAGCCCTCGACGACCTCGTCGGGTTCTTCGTCAACACGCTGGTGCTGCGCACCGACACCTCCGGCGACCCCACCTTCCGCGAACTCCTCGGCCGGGTCCGCGAAACCGACCTGGCCGCCTACGCCCATCAAGACGTGCCGTTCGAGCGGCTGGTGGAACTCCTCAACCCGCAGCGCTCCCTCGCCCGGCACCCCCTCTTCCAGACCATGCTCGCCGTCGAGAACGCGGGCGAGGCGCGGCTCGATCTGCCGGGGCTGAGCACCAACTCCCGTATGGCGGGCGTCGGCGCGGCCAAGTTCGATCTGTCCGTCAGCATGACGGAGCGGCACACCGGCGACGGCAGTCCCGACGGAGTGCACTGCATCCTGCACTACACCACCGACCTGTTCGACGAGAGCACGGTGCGGGCGATCGCCGACCGGTTCACGCGGACGCTGGCCGCGGCGGTGGCGGACCCCGACCAGACCATCAGCCAGGCCGAGATCCTCACCGCCCGCGAGCGCGCCGAGCTGGCCGACTGGTCGGCGGGACCGGCCTGGGAGCAGCCCGACGCCACGGTTCCGGAACTGTTCGAGGCCCGGGTCGCCCGTACCCCGGACGCCACCGCCCTGGTCTACGGCGACACCGAACTCACCTACGCCGAGCTCAACGCCCGTGCGAACCGGCTGGCCCGGCTGCTGGCGGGCCGGGGCGTGGGGCCGGAACGGTGTGTGGCGGTGGCCCTGCCTCGGTCGGCCGACCTGATCGTGGCCCGGCTCGCCGTACTGAAGGCGGGAGCCGCCTACCTTCCGATCGACCTGAAGTACCCGGTCGAGCGGATCCGGTTCATGCTGGCCGACGCCGCCCCGGTCCTGGTCGTCACCACCGTCGCCGACGCCGAGGAACTGCCCGCGGCCGGTGTCGAGACCCTCGCCCTGGACGACCCGCGCGTGACCGTCGTCCGGGACCGCGCCGACGGCGGCGACCTGACCGACCGCGACCGGCACGCGCCGCTGCGCGCCGACCACCCGGCGTACGTCATCTACACCTCAGGGTCGACGGGACGCCCCAAGGGCATCGTGTCCACCCACCGGGGGGCCGCGCCGTTCGCCCGGACTCTCGCGGAACGGTTCGCCGTCACCCCCGACAGCCGGATCCTCCAGTTCGCGTCGCCGAGTTTCGACTCGACGTTCCTCGAGGAGTGCATGTCGCTGCTCAGCGGGGCCACCCTGGTGGGCGCTCCGGCGGAACGGCTGCGTCCGGGACCCGAGCTCGCGGAACTCCTCGGCAGCGGGCTGGCCAGCCACGTCCTGCTCATCCCGTCCGTACTGGCCCTGCTGCCGGAGGGCTCGCTCCCCGACGACCTGGTCCTCGGCGTCGGCGGTGAGGCGTGCTCGGCCGAACTCGTGGACCGCTGGGCGGCGGGCCGTCGTATGGTCAACGCGTACGGCCCCAGCGAGTCGACCGTGTGTCTCACCTTCACCGATCCGATGCTGCCCGGCCGGGGGACGCCGTCCATCGGGCGTCCCGCCCACGGGTCCCGGTGTTACGTGCTGGACTCCCGGCTTCAGCCGGTGCCGGCGGGCGTGACCGGTGAGCTGTACATCGCCGGCGAGGGACTGGCCCGCGGCTACCTCAACCGTGCCGCCCTCACCGCGGACCGCTTCCCTGCCTGCCCGTTCGGCCAGCCCGGTGCCCGCATGTACCGCACCGGCGACCTGGCCCGCTGGAACCAGGACGGCGAGCTCGAATACCTCGGCCGCGAGGACGACCAGGTCAAGATCCGGGGCATGCGCATCGAGCCCGGCGAGATCGAGGCCGCCGTCGTCCGCCACGACAGCGTCGGCCAGGCCGTGCTGGTCGTCCGCGAGGACACGCCCGGTGACCAGCGACTCGTCGCGTACGTCGTACCGGAGGGGGACCGGACACCCAGTACGGATGGGGGCGTGGACGGGGGTGTGGACGTGGCGGCGCTGCGGGGCCATCTGGCCTCCGTGCTGCCCGCTCACATGGTGCCGTCGGCCGTCGTCGTCCTCGACGCCCTGCCGCTGATGCCCAACGGCAAACTCGACCGCAAGGCGCTGCCCGTGCCGGACGCGGCCGGTACGGCGTCCGGGCGCGCGCCGCGCAGTGACCGGGAGAAGGTGCTGTGCGAGCTGTTCGCCGATCTCCTCGGCGTCGAACAGGTCGGCATCGACGACCGGTTCTTCGACCTGGGCGGCGACAGCATCGTGTCGATCCAGTTGGTCTCCCGGGCGCGCGCGGCGGGTCTGAAGATCACCCCGCGCGATGTGTTCGAACGCCAGACGGTCGAGGGCCTCGCCCTGGTGGCCACCGAGAGCGATCAGACACCGGTGGAGGAGGCGGGCGCCGGAACCGGTGCGCTGCTGCCGACGCCGGTCATGCGCCAGACGCTGGACTCCGGCCGGCCGATCGGCCGCTTCAGCCAGGCGATGCTGCTGCGCGTCCCGCCGAAACTGGGCACCGACGCCCTGACGGCGGCTCTGCAAGCGGTACTTGACCGGCACGACGCGCTGCGGATGCGGGTGGAGACGCGGGTCACTCCCGCAGACGGCGACGAGGAGGCGTGGGCCCTGGAGATCGCCGCCGTCGGAGCCGTCCGCGCCGCCGACCTCATACGCCGAATAGACGTCATCGGGCTGGACGGCGATGACCTGGCGGAGATCGTCGCCGTCGAGGCCGAGGCTGCCCGGGGGCGGCTGGATCCCGGCGAGGGGGTGATGGCCCAGGCCGTCTGGTTCGACGCCGGGCCCGTCCGCTCCGGGCGGCTGTCGCTGGTCGTGCACCACCTGGCGGTGGACGGCGTCTCCTGGCGCGTGCTGCTGCCCGACCTCGCCCAGGCGTGGCAGGCCGCGGCGGACGGCCGGCCCCCCGTACCGGAACCGGTGGGCACCTCGTTGCGGACCTGGACCGGGAAACTGGCCGCGGAAGCCGTGAACCCGGCCCGGCTGGCCGAACTCCCCTTGTGGCTCGCCGCGTTGGAAGGTACGGGCGCAAGCGGCGGCACCGACCCGCTGCTCGGGGACCGTCCGCTCGACCCCGCCACGGACGTGGCCCGCACCGCCCGTACCGTCACGGTCGTCGTGCCGCCGGAGCGGACCGAGCCGCTGCTGACCCAGCTCCCGGCGCGGTTCCACGCGGGCGTCAACGACGTCCTGCTGACCGCGCTGACCCTGGCCGTCGGACGCCATCGCGGCCTCGGCGACGGCACCGGCGTCCTCGTCGACCTGGAGAGTCACGGCCGCGAAGGGCTCGCCGGGATCTCCGACAGCCTCGAACTGTCCCGTACGGTCGGCTGGTTCACCTCGGTGTACCCGGTGCGGCTGGACCCGGGGCCGTTCGACGAGGCCGCCGTGTGGGACGGCGGGCAGGACGCCGGCACCGTGCTCAAGCGGATCAAGGAGCAGTTGCGGGCCGTCCCGGACCACGGCATCGGATACGGGCTGCTGCGCCACCTCAACCCGGACACCGCCGCGGAGTTGAGCGCCGCGCCCGTACCGCAGATCGCGTTCAACTACCTGGGGCGGGTTCCGGTGCAGCCGGCCGAGGACTGGTCGCCCGCCGGCGAGGGCTCGACGGCGGGTTCCGGCTCCGATCCCGGCATGCCCCTCACCCACGTGCTCACCGTCGACGCGGTGACCATGGACACCCCTCGCGGGCCGGAACTGCACGTGTCCTGGTCCTGGGCGGGGGGAGTGCTGTCCGAAGCGGCCGTGCGCGAACTCGCCGACGGCTACACCGACGCGCTGGACGCGCTGGCGCGGCACGCCGCGCTGCCGGACAGCGGCGGACGTACCCCGTCGGACCTGTCGCTGCTGAGCCTGTCGCAGTCCGACATCGACGACCTCGAACTGACATGGAGGAAGCGGAAGTGACTCAGCGGGACTTGGAGGACATTCTGCCTCTGGCACCCTTGCAGGAAGGGCTGCTGTTTCACGCGCTGTACGACGAGCAGGCCCCGGACGTGTACGTCACCCAGCTCTGCCTGGGGGTGGAGGGGCCGCTCCACCCGGGGGTGCTGAAGGCGTCGGTGCACGCGCTGCTGCGCCGGCACGCCAACCTGCGTGCCGGGTTCGTGTCGGCGCGCTCCCGGACCGTGCAGGTCATCCCCCGTGAGGTGGACGTGCCGTGGGAGGACGTCGACCTGACCGGGCTGGACGCGTCGGGGCAGGACGTGCCTGGGCAGGAGGCGTCGGGGCAGGGCGCGTCTGAGCAAGAGGCCGCGCTTGCCGCGTGGCTGGAGCAGGACAAGGTCCGGCGGTTCGAGCTGGACGATCCGCCGCTGCTGCGGTTCACGCTCATCCGCCTGGGCGAGGGACGCCACCGACTGGTGCTCACCAGTCACCACGTACTGCTGGACGGCTGGTCCCTGCCCATCCTCCTGCGGGAGTTGTTCGCGCTGTACGCGCAGGGCGGCGCGGAGACCGGTCTGCCGCCGGTGACCCCGTACCGCGACTACCTGGCGTGGGTGGCGGGCCAGGACCGTACGGTCGCGGAGGCGGCCTGGCGGGAGGCGCTGGCCGGTCTCGGCCAGCCGACCCGGCTCAGCGGGGCCGAGCCCGGCCGGGCCGCGCCGGACCGGACCGGACACCTGGTCGTGGAGCTGCCCGAGGAGTTCACCGGGCGGCTGTCGGCCGCGGCCCGTGGTCACGGGGTGACCACGAACACCGTGGTGCAGTTGGCGTGGGCCGTGCTGCTGAGCCGGCTGACCGGCCAGGACGACGTGGTGTTCGGCGCGATGGTCGCCGGGCGGCCGGCGGAGATCCCCGGCATCGAGTCGATGGTCGGGCTGTTCATCAACACGGTGCCCGTGCGGGTCGCCCTCGACCCCGCCGAGACGCTGGGCGAGACGCTGACCCGCGTCCAGCGGCAGCAGGCCCGACTGCTCGCCCACCAGCACCTCGGACTGGCGGAGATCCAGAACCTGGCGGGCGGCGGGCAGCTCTTCGACACCGTCGTCGCCTTCGAGAACTACCCCCTCGACATGTCGGCGGCCTCCGGCCTGGAGGCAGGCGGCTCAGGGCCCTCGTCGGCTGCCGGAGCGGCGCAGCAGCTCCGCATCACCTCGGCGGAGACCCGCAGCGTCACCCACTACCCGCTGAGCCTGCTGGTGATGCCCGGTCGCGGACTGAGACTGCGGCTGGACTACCAGGCCGACGTCCACGACCACGCCCAAGTCCGGGAACTGGCCGACCGGTTCACCACGGTGCTGACGGCCGTCGTGGACGACCCCGGCCTGCGCGTGGGCCGCCTCGGCCTCCTCACGGCCGCCGAACGCGAGCGCCTGGCCGCGTGGTCCAACGGCCCCGCGAGCGACGTGTCCGGCGCGACGTTCCCGGAGCTGTTCGAGGCCCGGGCCGCCCGTACCCCGCACGCCACAGCACTGTCGTACCAGGACACGACGGTCCGGGACACGAAGGTTCAGGGCACGACGGTTCAGGGCACGACGGTCCAAGCCGTGACGGTGTCCTACGGCGATCTCAACGCCCGCGCGAACCGGCTCGCCCGGCTGCTCGTGGAGCGGGGCGTCGGACCGGGCCGGTATGTCGCGGTCGCGCTGCCCCGCTCGCCGGACCTGATCGCGGCCCGCCTCGCCGTCCTCAAGGCCGGGGCCGCCTACCTCCCCATCGACCTGCGGTATCCCGCCGACCGGATCCAGTACATGCTGGCCGACACCGGCCCGGTGCTGACCGTCACCACGACGCACGACGCCGCCGGTCTGCCGGACACCGGCGTCCCCGTCCTGGCGCTGGACAGCACAGACACCGTCCGCGCCTGGGACGCCCAGGACGACCGCGACCTCACCGACGCCGACCGCGGTCACCCGTTCGGCCCCGACCACCCGGCCTACGTCATCTACACCTCGGGGTCCACCGGCCGCCCCAAGGGCATCGTCAGCACCCACCGAGGCGTGGCCCCGTTCGCGCAGACCCTCAAAGAGCGCTTCGCCATCACCCCGGACAGCCGCGTCCTGCAGTTCGCGTCGCCGAGTTTCGACTCCACGTTCCTGGAGGAGTGCATGGCGCTCCTCAACGGAGCGACCCTCGTCCTGGCACCGGCCGAGCAGCTCGTCCCCGGCCCCGAACTCGCCCGCCTCCTCAGGAGCGGTACGGCGACCCACGTCCTCCTCATCCCCTCGGTGCTCGCCCTGCTGCCCCCGGACGCCCTGCCGCCGCAGCTCGTCCTCGGCGTCGGCGGCGAACCCTGCCCGCCCGAGCTGATCACCCGCTGGGCCTCCGGTCGGCGCATGGTCAACGCGTACGGTCCCAGCGAGTCCACCGTGTGCGTCAGCTTCACCACGCCGCTCGCACCCCACCCGGCCCCGCCGCCGATCGGGCACCCGACGCACGCCTCGCAGTGCCACGTCCTCGACCGCGGCCTCCAGCCCGTGGCCCCGGGCGTCACCGGCGAGCTGTACATCGCGGGCGAGGGCCTGGCCCGCGGCTACCTCAACCGCCAGGTGCTGACCGCCGAACGGTTCGTCGCCAACCCGTACGGCGCTCCCGGCGCGCGGATGTACCGCACCGGCGACCTGGCCCGCTGGCGGGCGGACGGGCAGCTCGAGTACCTCGGCCGCACCGACCACCAGATCAAGATCCGCGGCATGCGCATCGAACCCGGCGAGATCGAGACCGCGCTGCTCAGCCTCCCGGGCATCACGCAGTCCACGGTCGTCATGCGCGAGGACGTCCCCGGCGACCAGCGCCTCGTGGCCTACGTCGTAGGTGCCGACGGCGTACCGGCCGACGACGCCCCCCGCGCGGATTCCCGCCCGGACCCCGGCGCGCTGCGCGACGCGCTCTCCGCCGTGCTGCCCGCACACCTGGTCCCCACCGCCATCGTGCCGCTCGACGCCCTGCCGCTCATGCCCAACGGCAAACTCGACCGGGCCGCGCTGCCGGTCCCCGCGTACGAGGCGGCGGCCGGCGGCCGGGGCCCGCGCACCGAGCAGGAAGAGGCGCTGTGCCGCCTGTTCGCCGACGTGCTGGGAGTGGAGCGGGTCGGCATCGACGACAGCTTCTTCGACCTGGGCGGACACTCGCTGACGGCGACTCGCCTGGTGAGCCGGATCCGGGCCGAGCTGGAGATCGAACTGCCCTTGCAGGCGGTGTTCGAGGCCCCGACGGTCGCCGCCCTGTCCAAGCACCTCGCGGGGACGACGTCCGACGCCCGCGCCGGGCTGCGTCCGATGCCGCGACCGGAGCTGATCCCGCTCTCCTTCGCCCAGCAACGCCTGTGGTTCCTCAACCAGTTCGAGGCCGGCCGGGTCGCGTACAACATGCCGCTGGCGGTACGCCTCACCGGCGACCTGGACCGGGACGCCATGGCCGCCGCGCTGCGGGACGTGGTGCAGCGGCACGAGAGCCTGCGCACCCGCTTCCCCGAACAGGACGGCCGCCCGTACCAACTCGTCGACCCCGCCGACCTCACCGCCTCCGCCGCCGTCGTACCGCCGCTGTCGGTCGTCGACACCACGGAAGAGCGACTGGAGCAGGAGATCACGGCCGCCTCGTCCATCGGTTTCGACCTCGCGACGGAACTGCCCCTGCGCGCCACCCTGTTCGTCCTGGGCCCGGACACGTACGCGCTCCTTCTCCTCGTCCACCACATAGCCGGCGACGGCTGGTCGATGCTGCCGCTGGCCCGCGACCTGTCGGAGGCGTACGCGGCACGGCTGGCCGGAGGGCCGCCCGGCTGGGGGGAGTTGCCGGTGCAGTACGTGGACTACACGTTGTGGCAGCGGGAGTTGCTGGGTTCCGAGGACGACGAGGACAGCGTGCTGTCCCGCCAGGTCGGCTACTGGCGTGAGTCGCTGGCCGGCCTTCCGGAGGAACTGCGACTGCCAACGGACCGCCCCCGCCCGGCAGTCGCCACCAACGAGGGCGCTGCCGTCGACCTGGCGATCGGCGGTGAGGTGCACGCCGCGATGGCCCGCCTCGCCCGCGAGAACGGGGCGACCGTCTTCATGGTGGCGCAGGCCGCGCTGGCCACGCTGCTGACCCGGCTCGGCGCAGGCACCGACATCCCGCTCGGGACGCCGATCGCGGGCCGTACCGACGAGGCACTGGACGACCTGGTCGGGTTCTTCGTCAACACGCTGGTGCTGCGCACCGACACGTCAGGTGATCCGACCTTCCGCGAACTCCTGAACCGGGTCCGCGACACCGACCTGGCCGCCTACGCCCACCAGGACGTGCCGTTCGAGCGGCTGGTGGAGGTGCTGAACCCGCAGCGTTCCCTCGCCCGGCATCCCCTCTTCCAGACGATGCTGGCCGTCGAGAACGCGGGCGAGGCGGCCCGTCTCGACCTGCCGGGTCTGAGCACCGCACCGCAGCCCGGCGGATCCGGCACCGTCAAGTTCGACCTGTGGTTCAACCTCGCCGAACGGCGCACCGCCGACGGTGATCCCGACGGCATCCACGGGACCGTCCAGTACGCGACCGAACTCTTCGACCCGGCCACCGTCCAGGGCCTCGCCGACCGTTTCCTTCGCGTACTGACCGCGCTGACCGGTCACCCCGACCGGCCCATCGGCCAGGCCGCCGTCCTCGCCGCCGGCGAGCTGAAGCAGCTCACGGCCTGGTCCCACGGGCCGGTCCGCGCACTGCCCGAGGCATCGCTGCCGGAACTGTTCGAGGCCCAGGCCGCCCGCACCCCGGACGCCACCGCCCTGGTCCACGCCGACACCGAACCCATCTACGCCGAACCCATCTACGCCGAACCGACCCGCACCGAACTGACCCGTACCGAACTGACCCGTACCGAACTGACCCGTACCGAACTGACCCGTACCGAACTGACCTACGCCCAACTCCACGCCCGTTCCAACCAGTTGGCACGGCTGCTGGTCGCGCGGGGCGTCGGTCCGGAGACGATCGTGGCGGTGGCCCTGCCGCGTTCACCGGAACTGGTGGTGGCGCTGCTGGCGGTGCTCAAGACGGGCGGTGCCTACCTGCCGCTCGACCTCGACCACCCGGCCGAGCGGATCGCCTACCAACTCGCGGACTGCGCACCGGCGGCCGTGATCACCACCCAGGAGGCGGCCGTCCCCTGGCCGGCCGGCCTCCCGGTGCTCATCCCGGGCGGCGCGGAGACCTCGGCGGCGCTCCGGGCACTCAGCCCGCTGGACCTCACGGACCACGACCGGACCGGCCCCGACCTGCCCGGTCATCCCGCCTACGTCATCTACACGTCCGGCTCCACGGGACGGCCCAAGGGCGTGGTCGTCGAGCGCGGGGCGGTGGCCGGTTATCTGGCCTGGTGCGCGTCTGCCTATCCCGCGCTGACCGGTAGTACGGTGCTGCACTCCCCGGTCACCTTCGACCTGACCGTGACCGGCCTGCTGGGCACGCTCGCGGCGGGCGGACGCGTCCACCTGTCCGCCCTGGAGGAGCACCTGGAGGAGCAGCGGGCGGAGCAGTGGGCGGACACCCCGCCGCCGACCTTCCTGAAAGCCACCCCCAGCCATCTGCCGCTGCTGGTCGCGCTGCCGCCGGGCACCGCGTCTCCCACCGGCCAACTGGTCCTGGGCGGCGAGCAGTTGCCGGGTGCGGCGCTGGACGCGTGGCGGCGGCTGCACCCGGACACGGTGGTGGTCAACGAGTACGGACCGACGGAGGCGACGGTCGCCTGCGCGGAGTTCCGGCTCCGTCCCGGCGATCCGACACCCGCCGGGCCGGTACCGATCGGGCGGCCGTTCGCGAACAGCGCGCTCTACGTCCTGGACGAGTGGCTGCGGCCGGTGGCACCCGGCGTGCCCGGTGAGCTGTACATCGCGGGCGCGGGTCTGGCGCGGGGCTATCTGAACCGGCCCGGCCTGTCCGCCGAACGGTTCGTCGCCGATCCGTACGGCGCTCCCGGCACGCGGATGTACCGCACCGGCGACCTGGCCCGCCGGCGTGCCGACGGCGAACTCGTCTACCTGGGACGGACGGACGACCAGATCAAGCTGCGCGGCCACCGCATCGAACCCGGCGAGATCGAGACCGCCCTCACCCGCCTCCCAGGCATCGGCCGCGCCGTGGTCGTCGTCCGCGAGGACCGCCCCGGCGACCAACGCCTCGTCGCCTACCTCGTACCGGACGCGAACAGGCTTGACGCGGAAGGGGAGTTGGACGCGGCCGATCCTGCCGTGGAGCTCTCCGCCGTGCTGCCCGCCTACATGGTGCCCTCGGCGTTCGTCACCGTCGACACGCTCCCGCTGACCGCGAACGGCAAGCTCGACCGCGCCGCCCTGCCCGCGCCCGAGTACGCGGCGACGCAAGGGGGCCGCGGGCCGCGCACCCCGGGCGAGGCGACGCTGTGCGAGCTGATCGCCGACCTGCTCGGGGTCGAACGGGTCGGCGTCGACGACAGCTTCTTCGACCTCGGCGGCCACTCGCTGCTCGCCATGAAGCTGCTCAGCGCCATCCACAGCGCCTTCGGTACGAGGCTGTCGATCGCGGACGTGTTCCGCACCCCGACCGCGGCGGGCCTGGCCCGCTCGCTCGACGGGGACGCCGACGGGGTCATCGGCGGAGGCATCGGCGGAGGCATCGGCGCGGACCCGTTCGAGCCTCTGCTGCCGCTGCGCACCGGCGGCCGTCGTCCCGCACTCTTCTGTGTGCATCCGGCGGGCGGTCTGAGCTGGCCCTACGCGGGACTGCTGCGGCACCTGGACCCGGAGCAGCCGGTGTACGGGCTCCAGGCGCCGGGTCTCACCCGTCCCGACGCGGCCGACGGCACCGTGGCGGACCTCGCCGGGACCTACGCCGAACTGATCAAGGGCGTCCAGCCGACGGGTCCGTACCATCTGCTCGGCTGGTCCCTCGGCGGAGTGCTCGCGCACGCCGTCGCCGAGCAACTCCAGCGCGACGGCGAGGAGGTGGCCGTCCTCGCGCTGATGGACGCCTACCCGATGCCCCCGCGCACACCGTCCGCCGAGCAGCCGGCGGAGTTCGACGACCACTCCCTCCTGGAACTCCTCGTCGAGTTCCTCGGAGCCGACCGCCAGGACGGCACCGGCGGCACCACCCCGCTCACCGTCCCGGAGACGCTCGCCCTGGTCCGCAAGAGCACCCCGTGGGCGCTGGAGGAGGAGCATCTGGAGGCGTTCCTGCGCACCTACCGCAGCAACCAGCGGATGTTCCACCGGCACACGCCCGGCCGGTTCCGGGGTGACGTCCTGCACTTCACGGCGGTCGAGGGCCGCACCGCCGACGCACCGCTCGCGGAGGACTGGGAGCCCCACGTGACCGGCCGTATCCAGGCGCACCGCGTGGACTCCACCCACGACGCCATGTGCGCCCCGGAGCCGCTCGGCCAGGTGGGCGCCGTACTGGCCGCCGTCATGGGCGGTACGGGCGTCGGTGGCGTCGAGGGCGGGGGGTTGCCGACGGCGTAACGGTGGTCATCGCCGATGCCTCCGGCCGCCCCCGGCCGGAGAGTGGGCGGCATGGAACTCTCGGACCTGAACGCCGCCCTGGGCGACCCGCTCCTCGAATCGATGACCTTCCTCAACGAGGTCGCGGGCCGCCACCCGGACGCGGTGTCCTTCGCCGCCGGACGCCCCACCGAGGACTTCTTCGACGTCCGCGACCTCACCCGCCACCTGCACCGCTACCAGGAGTTCCTCTCCTCGCAGCCGGGCCTCAGCGACCACGACGTCATGCGGACGCTGTTCCAGTACGGGCGGACCAAGGGGGTCATCCACGAGCTGGTCGCCCGTCATCTGGCGGTGGACGAGGACATCGACGCGGACCCCGAGTCGATCGTGATCACGGTCGGGGCGCAGGAGGCCATGTATCTGGCGCTGCGCGTGCTGTGCCGCGACGAACGGGACGTGGCGCTGGCCGTCTCGCCCACGTACATGGGCTTCAGCGGCGCGGCCAAGCTGGTCGGGATGCCCGTTCTGCGGGTGGCGTCCGGCGACCTCGGGGTCGACTTCGACGATCTGCGGGCCCGGCTGCGCGAGGCACGGGCACGCGGTCTGCGCCCCCGCTGCCTCTACGTGGTGCCGGACTTCTCCAACCCCACCGGCATCTCCCTCGACCTCGCCACCCGCCGGCGCCTGATCGAGGTGGCCGAGGACGAGGACATCCTGCTCATCGAGGACAACCCGTACGGCCTGTTCACCGGGACCGGCCACGGGGAGCGCCTGCCGACGCTGAAGGCCCTGGACCGTACCCAACGCGTGCTCTACCTGGGCTCGTTCGCCAAGACGACCCTCCCCGGCGCCCGGGTCGGGTTCATGGTCGCCGACCAGCGGGTGACCTCGGGCGGCGGGGCGGCGGGCGGCGGGGCGGCCGGGTACCTCGCCGACGAACTGGCGAAGATCAAGAGCATGGTGACGGTGAACACGTCACCGCTCGCCCAGGCCGTGGTGGCCGGCCAGCTCCTGGAGCACGACTACAGCCTGGTCCGGGCGAACGCGGGCGCGATCGGCGTCTACCGGCGCAACCTGGACCTGGTCCTGAACGGGCTACGGTCCCGCTTCGCCCAGGACGGCTCCCAGGACAGCTCCCAGGACAGCGACGTGCGGCGGATCCACTGGAACACCCCGACCGGCGGGTTCTTCGTCGTCCTCACGCTGCCCTTCCCCGCCGACGAGGCGCTGCTCGAACGCTCCGCCCGCGAGCACGGCGTGCTGTGGACGCCGATGCGGCACTTCTACGACGGCGCGGGCGGCGGCGAGAACCAACTCCGCCTCTCCTGCAGCCTGTTGACGCCGGAGGAGATCGAAACCGGCCTGGACCGACTGGCGGACCTGCTGACGCGACGCCTGTCCGAACTGAACCTGGCCCGACCGGTGGGGCTTCCCGCGTAGCGGGCCGGCCCCCCGGGGCACCGGCTCGTACGGCTCGTACGGCTCGTACGGCTCAACCGGTGTGTCCGAACTGGCCGTTGACGAACAGCAGGCCCCGGCCGCCGTCGCGGTGTACGCCGTCCGCGTGGGCGGCGTCCAGCACCGTACCGATGAAGATCGTGTGGTCGCCGAAGGAGTGCGCGGCGGTGAGTTCGCACTCCACCCAGGCCAGCGACCCGGCCAGCAGCGGTGCCCCGGTGCGCTCGCCGGGCCGCCACTCCACGCCGTCGAACTGCGCGGCGCCCAGCGGCCGGCCCTTGTCGGCGAAGTGCCGGGCGAGGCCCTCCTGACCGGCGCCGAGGATGTTGACGGCGAACCGGCCGGCGGAGGTGAGCGCCCGGTGCATCACCGCACCGTGCCCCACACTGCACAGCACCGAGGGCGGTGCGAGCGACACCGAGGTGAAGGCGTTCGCCGTCATGGCGTGCAACTGCTCCGTGCCCACGGTGATCACCGTCACGCCGGTGGCGAAGCGGGACATCACTTCCCTGAAGTTCAAGCCACGTTCTCCGAAATGCGTCCGAATGCGTCCGAATGCGTTGGGGCAGGCCCGGAGAGGACTACTCCGCGACGTCGACGGCGACGGCGTCGGTGCCGCCGTCGGACGTCATGGCGGCGACCAGGCTGGCGGGACGCATGTCCGTCCAGTTGTCCTCGACGTAGGACAGACAGTTCGGGCGGTCGTCCGGCCCGAAGACCGAGGTCCACCCCGCGGGCACGTCGGCGAAGACCGGCCACAGGGAGTGCTGGCCTTCATCGTTCACGAGCACCTGGTACTGCGCGCTCTCGTCTTCGAAGGGATTGCTCACTGAAGTCTCTTTCTCTTCCGGTGGGCGTTACGGGCCACGTCCATACGGGCCACGTCCATGCGGCCCAACTCTCCGCCCGGCAACGCCTGGAGGCATCGGTATTGACCACCGTTACGTCCGGGCCATGCCGTTCGTCAGACCACGCCGTTCGTCAGGCCATGACCGCGCGGCGCCCGGCCGGCCGGTCCGAGGTGATCACCGCACGGTCCCGCCGGGCCGCCCACGCGGCGACATGGGCGCGGGACCGCAGGCCCAGCGTGGTGCGGATGTTGCGGATGTGGGTCTCCACGGTGCGCACCGACAGATACAGCCGCGCGGCGATCTGCCGGTTGGTCAGGCCCTTCGCCACCAGGTCGATCACATCCCACTCCCGTCTGCTCAGCGGGTCGCCGCCACCGCCCGGGGCGGCGGCCGGTTCCCGCCGGATCCGCAGCGCGTACTCCACGGCCCGCCGGGGTTCCATCTCGCGGCCGGACTCGATGGCCGCGTCCGCCTTGGCCCTCGGCAGCGCGTCCAGCGCCGCCGCCCGGGCCGCCTCGGCGCTGCGCCGCCACAGCAGGGTCATCACGAACGGTTCGGACTCGCCGACCGTCCCGGCCGCCGCGAACAGCCGCAGCCCCCGCTCGAACTTCCCGGCCCGCACCGAGGCGACGGCCAGGCCTTCGAGCGAGCAGGCGGCGCCGTCGGGGTGACAGGTGTTGTCCAGGCACTCGGCGAACCGCGCCTCCGCCGTCGGGAGGTCGCCCCGCGCCAGGGCGAGCATCCCGGAGGTGTGCAGAACCATCCGCCGCAGAGCGGGAGTTCCCTCCGCCATCAGCACGGGGAGGGCCTGGCCGACCAGTCCCGCCGCCTGGTCCAGGTCGCCCCGGCCCAGCAGTTGCCGGGCGAGGAGGTTCAGGCAGAACGCGGTCATGAGCCCGTCGTCCAGCCCCCGGCTGAGCTCCAGGCACTCCCGCAGATCCTCGACGGCGCTCTCGTCGCCGTGCAGTTCCTTGACGATGCTCAGGATCAGCAACGCCCGCCCGAGCAGGTGGACTTGGCGGGCCTCGCGGGCGAGTGCCACGCCCTGCCGCGCCATGTGCACGGCTTCCCCGGGGTCCCCGCGCCAGCCGGCGAGCAGGGCGGCCGCGCCGAGGGCGATGCCGCGATGGCCCGACCGCGGGTCGGTGCGCTCCAGCGCGCCGGACAGCAGCACGAGGGTGTCCGCCGACGTCCCCCGGTGGATGCCGACCACGGCCAGCGCCCCGGCGAGCAGGAGCTGACGCTCGTCGTCGCCCTCGCTGAGCCACTCCAGCGCGTGCGTGAGGTTGTCGCGTTCGCGCGCCAGCCGCCGCACGGTGTCCACCGGCGCGAGCGCCGTCTCCTGGACCGGACCGGCCAGCCCGGTCAGCCAGCCGACCAGCCGGCCGTACGTCCGGGTCGCCTCGCCCTCGGCGAGCAGCCGCTCGTGGCCGTAACACTGGACGGACTCCAGCATCCGGAACCGGGTGGACCCCGCCCGGTCATGACACGGCGTGATCAGCGACTTGGCCGCGAGACCGGCCAGCAGCTCCAGCGCGGTCACCGTGGGGACGCCGTCGTCCGCGGCGACGGCCGCGGCGGCATCCGGCCCGAACCCGCCCGGCAGCACCGACAACGCCCGGAACAGCGACTGCTCCACGGGCGTGAGCAGTTCGTAGCCCCATTCGAGGGCCGCCCGCAGGCTCTGGTGCCGCGGGTCGGCGGTGCGCCAGCCGTTGGTCAGCAGGGACAGCCGGTCGTCCAGCCGGTCGTGTATCTCGGCCAGCGGCAGCGCCCGCACCAGCCGGGCCGCGAGCTCCAGGGCCAGCGGCAGCCCGTCGAGCCTCGCGCAGATCGTGCCGATGCGCGCCGCGTTGTCCTCGGTGAGCTGGAACTCCGGTGCGACGGCACGCGCCCGGTCGACGAACAGGCGTACCGCGTCCGAGCGCAGCGAGTCGGTGAACGACCCGTCGGCGTCCGGATCGGGCAGCCCGAGACCGCCGACCGGGTAGACCGTCTCGCCCGGCAGCCGCAGCGGCTCCCGGCTGGTGGCCAGCACCCGCAGCCCCGGCTGCCGGGACAGCAGCTCGCCGAGGACCAGACCGCAGTCGTCGAGGACGTGCTCGCAGTTGTCCAGCACCAGCAGCCGGTCGCCGCCCGCGGCGAACGGGGTGCCCGGCGGATCCGTGATCGACGCCGCCGTGTCGCCGACCCCGACTCCGCCCGCCGCCACCGTGATCCGCTGCCGTGCGACCTCGCCCCTGATCACCGCGCCCAGTTCCACGAGCACGGCCTCGCTGCGCCCGCCGCGGTGCTCCTGGGCGGCGAGTTCGACCGCGAGGCGGGTCTTGCCCACTCCGGCGGGGCCGGTCAGCGTCAGTACCCGTGTGGTACGTAACAGCCGTCCCAGCTCGACGAGTTCCTCGGTCCGGCCGACGAAGCTGCTCAGCCGCTCCGGGAGCCCGGTGGAGTCCGACGTGTTCATTCCGTCGCCCTTGAGCCGCCGGCGGTACGCGCGTTGTCGGCAGGCGTTCGAGCAGTACTTGGAAGACGTTTTCCGGTTACCGCTGTTGGTGCTGTGAATCGCGTCACCGCAGAAGTCACAGAGCGACGAGGGCGCGCTGGCCGAAGGCATCAAGGGTTCCTTTACACGCGTCAGACATAGTGCCGCGCCGGCCCGATTCGCCGAATCGTTTCGGCTGGCCGGAGGCCTGCTCCATACGACAACTGCACTGTGTGGCACCCGACTTGGCCGCATCTTGCCCGCGTCTTGTCTGCCGCTTGTCTGCTTCTTGTCCCCGCTTTTCGGCCGGATCGCGGATGGTGGGAGCACCGTGTTCTCCGAGGCGATGAAGTTGAAGCGTGGGACAATATGACGGCGACGGGGGCCGCTTTTTGCGGGTGGGGAGCGCGGTCGTCCACGGTCGGCCGCAGGGGTGACCTGAAGGGGGTCGGGCGGGGGCCGCTGCTGCTCCGCGCCCTTACTTTGCATGGCTATCAGCGACGAACCAGAACCCTCGGACGAAGCCGGGGCGGAGCAAGAGGCCGGGGCGGCACACGAAGCCGGGGCGGGGCAAGAGACCGGGGCGGGGCACGAGTTCAGTCTGCTCGGTCCGCTCACCGTCCGGAGAGCGGGCTTACCGCTCGATCCGGGTCCGCGCAAACGCCGGGTGCTGCTGATCCGCCTCCTCATGGAGAACGGCCGGCCCGTGCGCATGGACCGGCTGTGCGAGGACCTGTGGGACGGCCGCCCGCCGCCCAGCGCCGTGTCGTCGGTCCACGCCCACATCAGCAGACTGCGCTCCTTACTGGAACCGGGACGCGGCGCCCGCGCCCGCTCCGGCGTCCTGGTCGGCGGTCCGAACGGGTATGCCCTGCGGATCCCTCCGGAGGCCCGGGACACCGTGCGCTTCGAGCGGTCCCTGAGCCGTGGCAGGCGGCTGCTGTCGGCCGGCGACGCCCACGGCGCCCGCACGGAGATCGAGCGGGCGCTGCTCATGTGGCGCGGCGCGGCCCTCGCCGACGCCGCCGACCACGCGTTCGCCGTCCCGGAGATCGCCCGGCTGGACGACGTACGGCTCGCCGCACAGCAGGTCCGCGTCAACGCGCTGATCGAGGCGGGCGAGACCGAGCAGGCGGTCGTCGCGGCGGAGGAACTCACGGCGGCCACCCACCTGCGGGAGACGGCCTGGGCCCTGCTGATCCGCGCCCTGTACCTGTCCGGGCGCACCCCCGAGGCACTCCAGCGGTACGAGCGGTTCCGCGCCCTCCTCGCCGAGGACTTCGGCCTCGAACCGGGCCCCGAACTGCGCGCCATACAACTGGCGATCCTCCGCCACGACACCTCCGCCCTGGAACCGGCCGTACGCCACATCGCACCGACGGCCTCCGCACCCGCCGCCGCCCCGGACCCGCCGCCGCAGCCGGACGGCGAACCGCCTGGCCCGGACAGCCCGCCGAACGAACCACTGGACGGTGAGGTGGGTGGTGGGGTGGACGGTGGGGTGGGCGTCGCGGCCCCCCTGCCCTATGCCGAGGCGCGCCCTGCCCAACTGCCGGGCGATCTCGCGGCGTTCACCGGTCGGCGGGCCGAACTCGCCCGCGTGTTCGCGCTGTTGCCCGACGACGGCAGACCCACCGCCCCCGTGGTGATCAGCGCGATCGACGGCATGGCGGGCATCGGCAAGACCACGCTCGCCGTCCACCTGGCCCACCGGGTCGCCCACCGCTTCCCCGACGGCCAACTCTTCGTCGACCTGCGCGGGTTCGGCCCCGAGGGCTCCGCCGTGGCCCCGGCCGAGGCGGTGCGCGGCTTCCTGGACGCGTTCGGGGTGCCGCCGCAGCGGATCCCGGCCGGGCTCGACGCGCAGGCCGCCCTCTACCGCAGCCTCGTCGTGAACCGACGGGTGCTGGTGGTGCTGGACAACGCCCGCGACGCCGAACAGGTCCGCCCGCTGCTGCCCGGCGCACCCGGCTGCCTGGTCCTGATCACCAGCCGCAACCACCTCCAGGGCCTGGTCGCCGCCAACGGCGCCCATCCCCTCACCCTCGGCCTGCTCACCATCAACGAGGCCCGCGACACCCTGATCAACCGGCTCGGCGCCGACCGGGTCGCGGCGGAACCACGGGCGGTGGCGGAGATCATCTCCCTGTGCTCGCGGCTGCCCCTGGCGCTGGCCATCGTCGCCGCCCACGCGGTGGCGCATCCCACCTTCTCCCTGGCCTCCACCGCCGCCGTACTGCGGCAGTCGCACGGCAGCCTCGACTCGTTCGAGGACATGGACGCGGTGAGCAACGTACGGACCGTGTTCTCCTGGTCCTACCGTGCGCTCAGCCCGGCCGCCGCGCGCCTCTTCCGGCTGCTCGCGCTGCACCCCGGCCCCGACGTGTCCCGGGCCGCGGCGGCGGGCCTCGCCGGCCTCTCCGTGGCTCGACTCCGCCCGCTGCTCGCCGAACTGACGGGTGCTCATCTCCTCATCCACCACCGTCCGTGCCGTTACGTCTTCCACGACCTGCTGCGGGCCTACGCCGGTGAACTCCTGGAAGCCGAGGAATCCGAGGACGAGCGCCGCGCCGCCCTCGACCGGATGCTCGGCCACTATCTGCACACCGCCCACGGCGGCGCCCGACTCATCGCGTCCCACCGGGAGGATCCGCACCCCGGGCCGGTCGGCGAGGGGGTCACGCCGGAGGAACTGGGCGACCACCGCGGTGCGTTGGACTGGTTCGCCGCCGAGCACGCCGTGATCATGGCGGTGGTCGGGAAGGCCGTCGACACCGGCTTCGACTCATACGTCTGGCAACTCGCCTGGGCGATGCAGCCCTACTTCGACCGGCGGGGGCACTGGTACGACCAGATAGCCGTCCAGCTCATCGCCCTGGCGGCCACGCGACGCAAGGGCGGTCCGGCCGAACAGGCCAGGATCCACCGCGATCTCGGCGGCGCGTACGCCCAGTTGAACCGGTTCGACAACGCCCGCGCCCACCTCGACGACGCCCTCCTGCTGTACACGGCGATCGGCAACTGCGCCGCGCAGGGCCGGGTGCGGCTCAGCCTCACCTTCACCCTGCACCGGCAGGGCCGCGACCGGGAGGCGCTGGGCCAGGCGCAGCAGGCCCTCGCGCTGTACCAGGCCGCCGGGCACCGTCCGGGGGCGGCCGAGAGCCTGGCCGCGATCGGCTGGTGCCACACCATGCTCGGGGATCACGAACAGGCCATCGCCTCCTGCCGGCTCGCCCTGCCGCTGCTGCGGGAACTGGACCACGTCAGGGGGCAGGCAGGCGCCTGGAACACCATGGGCCACGCCCACCACTGCCTCGGGAACGGCCAGAGCGCCGTGACCTGCTACGAACAGGCCGTCTCCCGCTACCGTTTCCTCAAGGACAGCCCGAACGAGGCCGGCACCCTCGTCCGCCTCGGCGACGCCCTCCGCGCGGCCGACGACCCGGAGGCGGCCCGGACGGCCTGGCAGCAGGCCCTGGTCCTGCTGGAGGAACTCGACCGGTCCGACGCCTACGAGGTCCGCGCCCGCCTCGCCCGCCTCGCCCGCCTCGACCACCCCGGACCGGACACCGACGACCACCACGACCCGTCCGCCGCCTCCACCCCGCACGCCTGAGGCCGCACCGGCCCCGCACCCGGCCCCACCTCGCCGCACCGATCCCCCTCCGCCGCCAGCCTCCGCCTGCCGCTCAAGGATCGGTGCGGCGGGCCCCCGGCGCCATCGGTGGTGCCCGCAGTTACACCGACTCCGTGGAACTGTGACACTTTCCACCCGGAGTGTCACAGTTCTGGCGCTACGTCCCCCTCCCCCCTCCCCTTGCGGGGGGCGTCACCGTCCGTAACGCCGCCAGGTCGGTGCAATTCATGCGAATGAGGCGCATGGTCGGGAACCTCTGTGCGACGGGGGGTTTCGGGGCCGGTCAGGCGTTCGTCGGATCCCACTCGGATGGTGGGTTTGGCGCGGACGTCACTGCTCCCCGGGAGTGAATGCCGCTGGCATACGCAAACCTCACCTTTGCTGTCCATATGTGCACGTCGAGCCGCCTTCTTGCCCTTCGCATATGCGGAAGGCAAGCATGTCGGCGCGGTTACGCGTGCCCCTTTTGGGGCGAATGAGGTGTTATGGCAATCGACCTGAAGCAGACCGCCATCGATCCGGACAATCCCGAGATCCCGCCGACCCGCAACACGCGAGAGGCCCTGAGGAAGGCCCTGGGCGACCTCCAGGGGAACATCCTCAAGAGCCACGGGCGCGACAACAGCCGCCACCTGTTCATCACCTTCAAGACCGACACCCCCGAGCGGCGGAAGCAGGCCCGGCAGTGGCTGGCCGAGATGGTCGCCGCCGACCGGGTCACCTCGGCCCTCCAGCAGTGGGACGAGGCGAAGAAGTACCGGGAGCTGCAGGACACGCTGGACGCGAACGGCGCGATCACGGCGAAGGACCACCGGGCGCTGCTGGAGTCCGCCAGCGACCCCTTCGTGGGCGTGCTGCTGTCGTCCGACGGCTACCGGGACCTGCGGCTCGGCGACGAGAACACGCCCGACGACCCGTCCTTCGTCGCCGGGGCCAAGGACCGGGCGGCCTTCCTCAACGACCCGCCCGTGGAGAAGTGGGAAGGGACGTTCCAGAAGACGCTGCACGCCCTGGTGATCGTCGCCGACGACGTCGAGCAGCGGCTGGAGGGCCTCGTCGCCGATCTGAAGGAGGAGCTCACCGCGCTCGGGGCCGTGCTCGGCGAGGAGACCGGCGCCGCCATGCGCCTGGGCGCGGACGGCAAGCCGGACCCCAAGGCGCCCGTGCGCGAGCACTTCGGCTTCGTCGACGGCATCAGCCAGCCCCTGTTCTTCGCCCGCGACATCGCCGGCGCGCGGACCCGGCAGGGCGGCATCGACCAGTACGACCCCAGCGCGCCCCTCGGCCAGGTGCTCGTCCCGGACCCGGGCGGCGACGACTCCGCCTACGGCTCGTACTTCGTGTACCGCAAGCTGGAGCAGAACGTGCAGGGCTTCCGCGACGACGAGAAGCTCCTCGCCGCCGAGATCGCCCGGCACGCCCACCCGAAGTCGGACCCCACGGCGGAGGACGTCGCGCTGGCCGGGGCGTACATGGTGGGCCGGTTCAAGGACGGCACGCCGGTGGTGGACCGGGAGGTGGCAGGCCTGGGCGACCAGCCGAACAACTTCACCTTCGACGCCGACGTCGACGGCGTGCGCTGCCCGTTCACGGCGCACGTCCGCAAGACGAACCCGCGCGGCGACAAGCAGCGCCAGTTCGGGGTGCCGGTCACCCAGGAGCGGACGCAGCGGATCGCCCGCCGGGGCATCAGCTTCGGCAGGGTGACGCTGGAGCCGGGCCAGGACGAGAAGGTCGGGCTGCTGTTCCTGTGCGCGCAGAGCAGCATCGCCGACCAGTTCGAGTTCATCCAGGCGGCCTGGTCGAACAACGAGGTCTTCCTGCGGGGCGGCAGCGGCCTCGACCCGGTGATCGGCACGCTGAAGGACGGCCAGAAACGCGAGGACGCCGTCGAACAGCGCTGGCCGAAGCAGTACGGGTCGCGCAACGAGCTGGACTTCAGCACGTTCCCGCCGCCGGTGGTCGACTTCTTCTTCAAGAAGCGCGTCGGCCAGTGGACGTTCATGCGGGGCGGCGAGTACTTCTTCGTGCCGAGCCTCAGCGCCCTGAAGTCGTTCCGCGACGTGGTGGAGGACTGACGGTGCCCGATCTCCGTTCCGCCGTGAACGACCTGGCCCGCAGCCTCAGCGGCTACGTCTGCGAGCCGGGCAGCGCCGAGTACGCGAAGGTCGTCGCCATCGACAACGGCCGTACCCGCACGCCCCCGGCGTACGTCGTACGCGCCAACTCGGAACTCGACGTCTTCCTGGCGATCGAGTTCGCGCAGCAGACCGGACTGCCCATGACGGTGCGCGGCGGCGGTCACAGCGCCGCCGGGTACTGCCTGAACCGGGGCGGGATCGTCCTGGACCTCGGGCTGATGAAGGGCATGCGGCTCGACGAGGAACAGCGGCGGCTCACCGTGCAGATGGGCGCCACCTGGGCCGACGTGTACCAGTTCGTCGCCGACAGCGGCACCTCGCTGATCCCGATCGGCGGCGGCTGTCTCACCGTGGGCCTGCCCGGGTTCCTCCAGGGCGGCGGCTACAGCTTCGTCTCCCGCTCGTACGGGCTCGGCAGCGACAACGTCGTCCAGATCAAGCTCGTCGACGCGACCGGCCTGACCCGCGTCCTGGCCGCCGACTCCCTCGACCCCGACGACCGCGACCTGTTCTGGGCCTGCCGGGGCGGCGGCGGGGGCAACTTCGGCGTCGCCGTCGAGATGACCCTGCAACTGCACCAGCCGGCCGCGAGGACCGTGCTCGGCGGCGGGCTCTCCTTCCCGCTGGCGCGCGCCGAGGAGGTCATCGCCACGTACGACGCGTGGGCGAAGGCCGCCCCGCGCGCGATGGCCGCCTACGGGTACGTCGGCCACGACGTGGACCCGGCCGAGCCCACCCGGAAGATCCCCTCGTTCCGGATCACGCCGGTCTTCAACGGCGAGTACGCGGAGGGCGTCGAGCAGCTCAAGGAGATGCTCAGGCTCGAACCGTTCGACGTACGGCTGTACTCGATGCCGCTGCCGACGCTGGAGGCCACCATCGGCCGGTCCACGCTGGTCGGCGACCGGCTGGCCTACATCCGCTCGGGGATGATCGGCGACCTCGGCTGGAAGCCGGAGATGATCAGGTCCGTCCAGCAGATGATGGCGACCGCGCCCTCACCCGACAGCTTCGTGGTGTGGACCCACGGCCGGGGCCGGGTGAACGACGAGGACCTGCGCGGCCAGGGCCCCTACCCGCACCGCGACAAGCGCTACGTCTTCGAGCTCAAGGCCATCTGGAACGACCCGGCGCGGACCCGGGCCAACGTCGAGTGGGCCTACGACTTCGGCGAGGCGCTGAGCGCCGAGTTCCACGGCGCCTACGTCAACTACATCGACCCGCTCCAGACGGGCTGGGCCACGGCCTACTACGGCGACAACCTGGACAAGCTCAAGCGGATCAAGAAGGTCGCCGATCCCACGGGCTTCTTCCGCTTCCAGCAGTCCGTCGACTCGGCGTTCGAGCCGGACGTCTCCCGCCCGCTGGACCTCAGCCCCCTCAACCGCACCCTCGTCTGACCCCTCCGCACACACCGCATCCACCGCACGGGAGTACCCGTATGTCCGAAGGCGCCCCGCCCTTCACCCCGAAACACATCTTCACCGAGCTGTCCGTCCGCCTCACCGGCTTCGACCGGGCGGAGCTGGCCGGCACCGGCATGATCGACACCTACTACGACACACTGCTGCGGATCATCGGCGAGCGCGAGGCCGGGCAGCTGTTCCGGTACGCCGACGAAGCCCTCACCGACGACCGGCGGGACGGCGACGGCGACCGCGACGACGCCCTCAGGGCGAAGGTCATCGAGAACCCGCGCTTCGCACCGATCGCCGTCAGCCTCATCAAGCTCTGGTACCTGGGCAGTTGGTATCCGCTGGCCGGTGACTACCGCGACGAGAACGGCTCGACCGCGGACGACGTCGAGCACGTCGTCTCCGCCCAGGGCTACCGCGAGGGCCTGGTGTGGACCGCCGCAGGCGCCCACCCGATGGGCGCCAAGCCACCGGGCTTCGGCTCATGGTCCGAGCCGCCGACCCTGATCTCTTGATTCCTTGATCTCCTGATCTGCCGAGCCGCGAGGAAGCGACGAGTCATGAGCAGCAACCCCCCTTCCCCCGAGCACGACCCCGAGCACGACGCCGCGCACGACCCCGACCCCGACTACGACATCGTCTTCGTCGGCGGCGGCATCGCCACGGCGACCGTCGCCAAGACGGTCATCGAGAAGGCCGCCGCCCAGACCCCGCCCGCGTACCCCCGGATCCTCATCCTGGAGGCCGGCCGGGCCACGGCGATGAGCGCCGACAAGTACGACACCTACGTCGAGGCGTACCAAGAGGCGCTCGTCAAGGTGCCCAACTCCCCGTATCCGGCGAGCAGTTCGGCACCGCAGCCGGACGTGCTCGACATCGCCAGGGTGCCCAGCGACCAGGGGTACTTCGTCCAGCAGGGCCCGCTGCCCTTCGGCAGCGACTACGCCCGCTCGCTCGGCGGCACCACCCTGCACTGGCTCGGCACCTGTCTGCGGATGCTCCCCAACGACTTCCGGCTGCGCACGAAGTACGGGCGGGCGGTCGACTGGCCGCTGGAGTACGCGGACCTGAAGCCGTACTACGAGCGCGCCGAGTGGGACATCATCGGCGTCTCGGCGAACGTGGACCACCAGTACTACCCGATCGAGAACGTCGGCGAGTACTTCAAGTCTCCCGACCCGAAGAAGATGCGGGACGGGAAGTACATCTTCCCGATGGAGGAGATCCCCTCCAGCTACCTCGACACCTACCTGGCCAAGCTGTCCGCCGGACTGACCGTCAGCCTGAAGGACGACGCCGACCACACCCACACCTTCCCCGTCAAGGTCAGCAACACCCCGGTGGCCCGCAACTCCACCCCGACCAGGCCGGATTACGAGGTCGTGGGCGCCGTCGGCAACGCCGAGCAGGGCACCCGCTGCGAGGGCAACTCCAGTTGCATCCCGATCTGTCCGGCCCAGGCCAAGTACAACGCGCTCAAGACCCTGTACGAGTTGATCGTCAAGTACCCCGACCGGCCCCTGCGGCCGGACGAGAAGCCCCGGGCCGCCGTCACCGTGCGCAGCCAGTCGGTCGTCACGAACGTCGAGCACACGCAGGAGAAGGGCACGACGGGCACGGTCACCGGCCTCACGTACAAGACGTACTACGAGGACGGCACCCCGGCGGAGCGGCGCTCGGTGACCGCGCGCACCTACGTCCTGGCCGCCAACGCCATCGAGAACGCCACCCTGCTGCTCGCCTCCGGCGCCGCCGACAACAGCGGCCAGGTCGGCCGGAACCTGATGGACCATCCGCTGCTGCTCACCTGGGGCCTGCTCAAGGACGACGCGGGCGCCTACCGGGGCCCAGGGTCCACGTCCGGCATCCCCGCGTTCCGGGACGGCGACTTCCGCAAGGAGCGCACCGCGTTCCGGGTCGAGATCGGCAACTGGGGCTGGAACTTCCCGGAGAACGCCCCGTACGACACCGTCCACGACCTGGTCGGCGGGGGCACCGACGGGCAGGCCCAGATGTGGGGCAAGGAGCTGCGCGGGTCGCTCGGCGCCATCGTGCCCCGGCAGTTCCGGATCGCCTGGGAGCTGGAACAGGACCCCGAGTCGACCAACCGCGTCACCGTGGACGACCGTTACCGCGACCGGCTGGGCAAGCACCGCCCGGTCATCCACTACGACCTCTCGGACTACGTGAAGGCGGCGCTGCCCTGGGCGGCGGAGGCCGGCAAGCAGTTCTTCGCGGCGCTGGGCATCGCCGAGCCCGTCCGGCGGCCCGTCTACGCGCCCGGCGACTACACCCACTACGACGCGAACGACCCGGCGGCCGTGGAGTACGAGGGGGTGACGTACTGGGTGCGCGGCGCGGGGCACGTCGTCGGCACCCACCGGATGGGCGACGACCCGTGGAAGTCGGTCGTCGACACCCATCAGCGCAGCCACGACCTGCCCAACCTCTATGTCGTCGGCTGCGGCAGCATGCCGACGCTGGGCACCTCCAACCCGACGCTCACCATGACCGCGCTGGCCATCCGCACCGGCGACCACATCGCGGAGAACCTGGGCAAGGCCGAGGCGGAGAACCCGAGCAGCAGGAAGGCGGACCAGAAGTGACCGACCCGAAAAGGATCGTCAGCCTCGACGAGCTGAAGGCCGCCCTCCAACTGGCCATCGGCCTGGAGCTCAGCACCATCCCCGTCTATCTCACCGGGCTCTACTCCATCAAGGAGGGCACCAACACCGAGGCGGTGCAGACGATCCGCAGCGTGGTCATGGAGGAGATGCTCCACATGACCCTCGCGGCGAACGTCCTCAACGCGCTCAAGGCGGTGCCGAGCCCCGAGCCCGTCACCTTCCGGGGCAAGCAGATCAGCCCGATCCCGGTCTACCCGCTCGACAGCCCGCTGATCGCCGGCATCGGCACGCTCAAGCTGCGCCCGCTCTCCCCGCAGGCCGTGGCCGGGTACGTCGACATCGAGCACCCGCTGCACGGCGCGGCCAAGATCTCCGAGATCCCCATGGGCTCGTGCGTCTACGCCACCATCGGCGAGTTCTACGAGGCGGTCCTCACCGCCCTGGCCGACCCGGCCGTCTGCCCGGACTCGGCCTTCGAGCACCGCAACCAGGTGCCGGCCAGCCAGTACTACGGCGGCGCCGGGTACGTGATCGAGGTGAAGGACCGCGACACCGCCCGGAAGGCGATCCAGAAGATCATCGACGAGGGCGAGGGCCTGGACCCGGCGAAGCTGGGGAAGACGGCCAAGACCGTCACCGACGACGACAAGCTGCGCAACGGCTGGCAGATGTACTCCCACTACGTCCGCTTCCGCGAACTCCAGTCGGGCCGCCGTTTCCGCAGTACCCAACTGGCCAACCAGGAGCCCGAGGGCGCGTTGGTGCTGGTCGACTACGACGCCGTCCACCCGGCGCGGCACGTCGCGATCAACGGCGACACCGTGGGCGGCCCCGAGGGCGCCGCGCTCAGCGAGTTCGACCTCGCCTACACACGGCTCGTCGACGACCTCTACCTGGCCTTCTCGGGGCAGAAGAAGAAGGTCCCGGACAAGCTCGAGGACAAGGGCGTCGCCCTCAGGCCCGCACTGCCGATCGCCGTCCACGGCATGTACGGGCTGAAGAACATGGCCGTCGCGCTGATGCGCACCCCGAGCCCGGCCCACCCGGGCCAGACACTGTGCCCCCGGTTCTTCTACGCGTCGACGCAGGACGCCCGGGACAAGCTGCGGGAAGGCATCGACCACATGAGGGAGCAGAGCCGGTGATCTCCATCGTCACGAAGTGGTGGCACGTCGAGGGCAGGCGGGAGGAGGCGATCACCGCGCTGCGCGAACTGGTCCTGCAGACCGAGAAGTACGAGCCCGACACCTACATGTACTGCCTGCACACCTCGATCGTGGAGGGCTCGCTCCCGCCGCCCACGGACAACGAGATCATCTTCCTCGGCGCCTGGAAGGACCGCCAGGCCTTCGACGACCACCGCACCGGCCCGGTCTTCACGACCTGGCTGGACACCAACCTCGACCTGTTCGTGCAGAACGGCGGCAAGCTCTACGTCAGCGCGGAGTTCGCCGACCGCTTCGCGGGCTTCATCCGCCCGGAAGCCGTCGGCTGACGGCCTGAGCGGGTGCGCGGGAGGCGGGGCGATCCCCGGTCGTGCCGCCTCCGGCGACGTCAGCCACGCATGTCGATCACCTCCCGGACGATACTGGGCCGCGTGAAACGCCTCAGGGGAAGGTCCGGGATCCGGCGGGCGGTGTGGGCGTACGTCCGCGGCGCGCCCGGCACCTACGTGTGGCTGGCGATCCTGTTCTTCACCACGGTCGCCCTGCACCACATGTCCCCGGACTTCGAACAGGAGTTCCTGCGGCAGCGGTCCACCAACATCCGTGAGCTGTCCCGGCACCCGGTGCGGGTGCTCGTCGCGAGCGCGATGTGGATCGACGGCGGCCACTGGCTGCCGTACGTGGCGCTGTACTCCGTCTTCCACGCCCAGTCGGAACGATGGCTCGGGACCGCCCGCTGGCTGGCGGTGTGCGCCGCCGCGCACGTGCTCGCGACGCTGATCAGCCAGGGCGTGCTGGCGTGGGCGATCCGGGACGGGCTCGCGCCACAGTCGTCGGTCAACACCCTTGACGTGGGCGTGAGTTACGCGCTGGCAGGGGTCGTGGGGGTGCTCGTGTACCGCATCCCCTCCCCGTGGCGGTACGCGTATCTCGTGGTCGTCCTCGTCGTCTACACCCTCCCGCTGACCACCGCTCCGACCTTCACCGACGTCGGCCACTTCGTCTCCCTGCTCATCGGCCTGGCCTGCTACCCGCTGGCCGGAGGGCGCGCGAGAACACGGGATCCGGAGCGGACAGCGGTCGCGCCGCCGGGTTAACGTCCGCCCATGAGCGGTGTGACGCCCGGCGTCGTGAACGGCGGTATCTCCTTCTGGTACGCGGACGACGGCCTCCCGGCGGTGCGGGAGCCGCTCGCCGGTGCCGCGTCCGCCGACGTCGTGATCGTCGGCGGCGGATACACCGGCCTGTGGACGGCGTACTACCTGAAGAAGGCGGCCCCCGGCCTCGCCGTCACCGTCCTGGAGCAGCGGTTCTGCGGCTACGGCGCCTCCGGGCGCAACGGCGGCTGGCTGTACAACGGCATCGCCGGCCGCGACCGGTACGCCGCCCTGCACGGCCACGAGGCCGCCGTACGGCTCCAGCGGGCGATGAACGAGACGGTGGACGAAATCGTCCGGGCGGCGGAGGCGGAGGGCATCGACGCCGACGTCCACCGGGGCGGAGTCCTGGAGGTCGCCCGGACCCCCGCGCAACTGTCCCGCCTGAAGGACTTCCACGCGCACGAACTGTCGTACGGAGAGCAGGACCGCGAGCTGTACGGCGCCCGCGAGACCGCCGAGCGGGTGCGGGTCGCGGGCGCCGTCGGGTCGAGCTGGACCCCGCACGGCGCGCGCGTGCACCCGGCGAAACTGGTGAAGGGGCTGGCGGCGGCCGTCGAGGCGCTGGGGGTGACGATCCACGAGTCGACCCCGGTGACGGAGATCGCCGCCGGGCGCGCCGTGACGCCGTACGGGACCGTACGCGCGCCCTACGTGCTGCGCTGCACGGAGGGTTTCACGGCCGCGCTGAAGGGCGAGAAGCGGACCTGGCTGCCCATGAACTCCTCGATGATCGCCACCGAACCGCTCACGGAGGAACAGTGGGCGGCCGTCGGCTGGCAGGGGCGCGAGGCGCTCGGCGACATGGCGCACGCCTACATGTACGCCCAGCGCACGGCCGACGGCCGCATCGCGCTCGGCGGACGCGGAGTCCCGTACCGCTTCGGCTCCCGCACGGACAACGACGGCCGGACCCGGCCCGAGACGATCCGCGCGCTGCGCGAGATCCTCGTCGCCTTCTTCCCGGCGCTGGCCGGGGTGCGCGTGGAACACGCCTGGTCAGGGGTGCTGGGCGTGCCGCGCGACTGGTGCGCGACGGTCACCCTGGACCGGGCCACCGGCCTCGGCTGGGCAGGCGGCTACGTCGGCTCGGGCGTCGCCACGGCCAACCTCGCGGCCCGCACCCTGCGCGACCTGGTCCGACTCGACTCCGGCCAGGGCGCGCCCACCGACCTGACCACCCTCCCCTGGGTCGGCCACAAGGTCCGCGCCTGGGAACCGGAACCGCTGCGCTGGCTGGGCGTGCGGGCCATGTACGCCGCCTACCGCACGGCGGACCGCCGCGAGACGGAGCGGCACGCGGCCGGCTCGTCCCGGCTGGCACGGATCGCGGACCGGGTGGCGGGGCGGTAGGGCGTTTCAGGCAGGGGCGCAGGGGCGCAGGGGCTCAGGTCGCCGGTTCCGGTACGGGGGCCCTGGCCGGGACGTCGTGTCTCGGGGGTTTGGCCGTGACCATCAGGCCCGCGACCAGGCCGGCCAGCAGCATGATGCCGGCGGCCCACCAGATGGCGACCGTGTAGCCGTGCACCGTGCCCTCCGCCGCGACCTGGGCCTTGCGGGCGGCGGTGCCGGAGCCGGTCAGATGGGCCGCGATGTATGCGGTGCTGCTGGTGGTGGCGATCGTGTTGAGCAGGGACGTGCCGATGGAGCCGCCCACCTGCTGCGAGGTGTTGACGGTGGCGGAGGTGACGCCGGCGTCGTACGGGGCGACCCCGGCGGTGGCCGTGGCGAAGACCGGCATGAAGGTCAGGCCCATGCCGAGGCCCATCAGGAGCAGCGCGGGCAGGATCTCGGTGGTGTAGGAGGAGTGCACCGTGATCTGCGTGAGGATCACCATGCCGCCCGAGGCGAGGAGCATGCCCGGCACCATCAGCATGCGCGGCGCCACACGGTTCATCAGCCGCGCCGAGATCTGGGTGGAGCCGGTGATGATCGCGAGGGTGAGGGGGAGGAAGGCGAGGCCCGTCTTCACGGGGGAGTAGCCGAGGATGACCTGGAGGTAGTAGGTCATGAACAGGAACAGGCCGAACATGCCGATGACGGCCAGGCCCATGGTCAGGAAGCAGCCCGCGCGGTTGCGGTCCCTGACGATGTGCAGCGGCAGCAGCGGCACCCGGGCCTTGGTCTGCCACCAGACGAACACGGTGAGCAGCGCCACCCCGCCCACCAGGAGCCCCAGCACCACGGGATCGCTCCAGCCGCGCGGCTGCGCCTCGCTGAAGCCGTAGACGATCGCGACCAGGCCGCCGCAGCCCAGCACCACGCCGGGCACGTCGAGGCGGGCGCCCGCGTGGCCGGGCCGGTCGTGCAGCAGGGCGAACGCGCCGAAGACGGCCACGACGGCGATGGGCACGTTCACGTACAGGCACCAGCGCCAGTTCAGGTACTCCGTCAGCAGACCGCCGACGATGAAGCCGAGCGCGGCGCCGCTGCCGGCGAGCGCGCCGTAGATGCCGAAGGCCTTGCCGCGTTCTCTGGGGTCGGTGAACGTCGTCGTCAGGAGGCTCAGCGCCGAAGGCGCGAGCACGGCCGCGAAGACGCCCTGGAGGGCGCGGGCGCCGAACAGCATGCCCGGGTTGACGGCCGCTCCGCCGAGCGCGGACGCGGCGGCGAAGCCGATCAGCCCGAAAATGAACGTGCGCTTGCGTCCCAGCAGGTCGGCGACCCGGCCGCCGAGCAGCAGCAGGCCGCCGAAGGCGAGGGTGTAGGCGGTGATCACCCACTGGCGGTTGGCGTCGGACATGCCCAGGTCCTGTTGCGCGGAAGGCAGCGCGATGTTCACGATCGTCGCGTCCAGGACGACCATGAGCTGGGCGAGGGCGATGATCACGAGGCCCCACCAGCGGCGGGGATCGGGTTCGGTGTCGGCGGAGGGTTCACCTGTCCGGGTGACACTCATTGAGACAGAAGACCATGAATCGGCACGAATCGCATCCCCGTGGCATCCCCGTGTCCTCCCTGGTGCCTGGTGCCTGGGGGCTGGGGGCTGGGGTGGGGGACCCGGGGGTGGAGGGGGGATTGTCAGTGGTGGGGTGCAGCATGGGGGGTATGGCGAGGCGAGCGAGTGGTGAGGTCAGGGTCGGGGCGGGGGCCAGGGTGGTGAAGGGCGCGAAGCGTCCGGAGGTGCGGCTGCCCGCGCTGGAGCCGTACGGGGGCGGGGAGCTGGAGCCCGACGGGGACTACGACGGTGTGGAGTTCCGCGAGCTGGACCTCGCCGGGCAGGACGGCGGGGGCGCCCGTTTCATGGACTGCGCCCTGAGAGGCTGCGCGCTGGACGAGACCCGGTTGCGTCACGCCCGCTTCCTCGACTCGTCCCTCACCGGCATCCGGGGCGTCGGCACGAACCTGGCGGAGGCTACCCTGCGGGACGTCGAGCTGGTCGACGCCCGGCTGGGCGGTACGCAGTTGTACGGCGCCGTCCTGGAACGGGTGGTGATCCGCGGCGGCAAGATCGACTACCTGAACCTGCGCCAGGCGCGGCTGCGGGACGTCGTCTTCGAGGCCTGCGTCCTGGTCGAACCGGACTTCGGCGGCGCCCGCCTGGAACGCGTCGAGTTCATCGACTGCGCCCTGAAGTCCGCCGACCTCACCGCGGCGACCCTGACGGACGTGGACCTGCGCGGAGTGACGGAACTGGGCATCGCGGGCGGTGTGGACCGCCTGTCGGGCGCGGTGATCAGCACGGCCCAACTCCTGGACCTGGCACCGGTGTTGGCGGGGGAGCTGGGGATCAGGGTGGAGGGCTGAGAAGGGGAGGGGGCTGCGAGCTGAAGGGAGGGGCTGACGGGCCGGAGGCAGGGCGGGACGGGCCGGCCGGAGTCTTACTTCAGCCGGGGAAACTTCGCCTGCAACGTCCAGATCGCCGGGTTCTCCCCCAGGTCGTCGTGCAGGTCGGTCAGGTCGGCGAGGAGGTCGTGCAGGAAGTCGCGGGCCTCGCGGCGGAGTTCGGCGTGGGAGAAGGTGAGCGCGGGCTCCTCCACCCGCATCCAGTCGGCCTCGATCTCCACCCAGCCGAAGCGGCGCTCGAAGACCATGCGGTCGGTGGACTCGGTGAAGTCCAGTTCGGCGTACTGGGGGCGGGAGGCGCGGGAGCCCGCCGGGTCCTGGTCGATCCGCTCCACGATGTCGCACAGCGCCCACGCGAAGTCCAGCACCGGCACCCATCCCCAGGCTGTGGACACCTCGCGGTCGGCCTTCGTGTCGGCGAGGTAGACGTCGCCGCAGAACAGGTCGTGGCGCAGGGTGCGGACGTCCGCGCGGCGGTAGTCCGTCTGCGGCGGGTCCGGGAAGCGGTTGGAGAGGGCGTAGCCGATATCGAGCACGTAGGCGATGGTGTCACGCCCCTGCGCCCGGCCCCGACGCCGCCATAAGATCGCTGACATGCCCCGATCCGCGCGCCTTGTCCCGCCCGCCGTGCTCCTGGCCTTAGCCCTGACCCTCACCGCGTGCGACGGCTCGCAAGAGGGCTCGCAGGATGGTGGACGGCACGGTGGGCGGGACGGCTCCGAAGGTGCTCCGGGCCTGGGCGACCCGTACTTCCCGAAGGCGGGCAACGGCGGCTACGACGTCTCCCACTACGGCCTCACCCTCGCCTACACCCCCGACGGCGACCGTCTCACCGGCACCGCCGTCATCACGGCCCGCGCGACCGAGGACCTCTCCGCCTTCGACCTGGACCTGGCGGGCATGGAGGTCGAGAAGGTGACCGTCGGGGGCAGGGCGGCCGAGTACGACCGGGACGGCCAGGAGCTGACCGTCCGCCCGCCCGACACCCTCACCGAGGGCGAGGCCTTCGAGACCGAGGTCCGCTACTCCGGCAGCCCGCGCGCGATCACCGACCCGGACGGCTCGAAGGAGGGCTGGCTGCGCACCGCGGACGGTGCGCTCGCCCTCGGCGAACCGACCGGCTCCATGGCCTGGTTCCCCGGCAACCACCACCCCTCCGACAAGGCGTCGTACGACGTCGAGGTCACGGTCCCGAAGGGCCTGACGGCAGTCTCCAACGGCGAGTTGAAGAGTGAGCGCACGACGGCCGACGGCCGCAGGACCTTCACCTGGCACACCGCGGAGCCGATGGCGAGCTACGCGGCGACACTCGCGATCGGCCGCTACACGCTCACCCGCACGTCTACGAAGGACGGCCTCCCGGTGTACGTAGCGGTCGACCCGACGCAGACGGCCGCGAGTCGCAAGGTACTGGCCCGGCTCCCCGAGGCCATGGAGTGGGCGGAGTACAACTTCGGCCCGTACCCCTTCTCCTCGACCGGCGCGATCGTCGACCGTCCCGGGGACGCCGGCTACGCCCTGGAGACCCAGAACCGTCCCTTCTACCCCGGCGCCCCCGACCTCGTGACCCTCGTCCACGAGACCGCGCACCAGTGGTTCGGCGACTCCGTCACACCGAAGAGCTGGCAGGACATGTGGCTGAACGAGGGCTTCGCGACCTACGCCGAGTGGCTGTGGACGGAGGACGAGGGCGGCGCGACGGCGGAACAGACGTTCACGACCCTGTACGACCACGGCGAGGACGAGTACAAGGACCTGTGGTCCTTCCCACCCGCGAAACCGGCCACCGCCGCCCACATCTCCGACACCCCCGTCTACCAGCGCGGCGCGATGGTGATCCACCGCATCCGCCAGACCGTCGGCGACGACACCTTCTACGACCTCGTCCAGGGCTGGGCCGCCGCCCACCGCCACGCCAACGCGGACACGGCCGCCTTCACGGCGTACGTCGAAAAGGCGGCGCCCGACGCGGACTTCGACGAGATCTGGTCGGACTGGCTGTACGGCGAGGGCAAGCCGCCGCGCCGCCCCTGAGCCGTCACCGCCCGGTGTCCGCCTCCCACGCGTCGAGCAGCCGGGCAAGACCGGACGGCCACACCGACCCCGCCTCCTCGGCGAGCTCCGCACGCGTCCACCAGCGCCAGCCGAGGATGCCGTCCGAGGCGTGGGCGGCCGCGAGGTCGGCCCCGGCGGGCTCACGGCGCGGCCCGGCGGTGACGTAGATGTGATCGTGCTGCCGGACGAGGATGCCGGCGCGCACGAAATCGTGCTCCCAGGTGAACAGCAGCGGCCCGGGCTCCAGATCCGTCCACCCGGTCTCCTCGCCCAGCTCCCGCAGGGCGCCCTCGCGCGGCGACTCCCCCTCCTCCAGCCCACCCCCGGGCAACGCCCAGTGCACGCCGTCCTCGACGTTGTAGTACCGGAAGAGCAGAACGGCCCCGCCGGGATCGACGACGGCCACCCGCCCGGCCTGACGGTCCCGCAGCAATTCCCCACACCCGTCAGCCCGAAACCGCTCCTCGACCAACGCGACGATCCCCCGCCCGTACCCCTGCCCCTGTCCCTGCACACTCGCATCGACGATGAGCAACTTGATCCGGGGGCCGGGCTCGGCGCGATCGGGACGGGCGGGTTCGGGTTCGGGTTCGGGCTCGGGCTCGGGCTCGGGTTCGGCCGGATCGGGATGCCGACCGAGGGCGACCACCACCACCCCGACGAGCCGCCCCTCACTCCGCGCGACCAACACCTCGACACCCGGATTCGCGACCTCCTCCGCAAGCGCTACCACCACCTGCTCCGGCCGAATGCCACCGCAGAGGACGTGAAACGAGTGGTGGGAGGCATGGAGGGCGGTGAGTTCGGCGAGGAGCGGGGCGGGGTTGCCGAGGCCGGGACTGAGGGGAAGGGGATCGAGGCGCATGGGACGCAGAGTAGGACCCGTAGGACCTGTAGGACCTGCCCGCGGATCCTGCGGCACGCGGCCGGTCGTCAGCCCACCAACAGATCGATCACACCCGTCAGCCCCTCCTCCGCACCCCCGCCCTCCGCGAGGCGGCGCCGCATCAACGCGAAGAACGGGCTGAGCAGTTCGGGACTGACACCCTGCTGCTCGGCGGTGCTCAGGAACGTCGGCGCACCGGCCACCTGCATGGCGAGATTCGAGACGACGCCCTTGGTGTAGTCGCCGCTGCGCAGTTGCTCGGCGGTCTGATGGACGGACGGGGCCATCGCGACGAGCCAGTCGGCGAGCAACGGGGCGAGCGAGGCGGGGTCGATGTCCTCCTCGCGGACCAGGGCGAATGCGTGCGCGACGCCGGCGAACATCCCGTACATGGCGCTGAGCAGGGCCACGTCGTGCAGTGCCGCGAAGCCCGCGTTCTCACCGACGTAGGTCGTACGGGCCGGGACGCCCAGCGTCTGCCGGCACTGCTCGAACACCTCCCGGGAGCCGCTGTAGAAGACGTAACCGCCGGCCTCAGGGACACCGATCATCAGGCGTTCAAGTACGCACCTTTTAGTGGGTGGTTACCCCGGGTTAGGTTGCCCGAACCGCCTACCGGGGCACGCTCTCGAAGGGCGGATACCAGGGTTCGTATTCCGGGACCTCGATGTGGGGCATGTGCTGGTGGAAAAGCCCTTCAAGGAGCTCTCGTTGATCCTTGAGGTATTCGTCCAGCGGAACACCGCCCCCGGGGACGGGCCCGATCGTCGGGTAATTCACCGGCTCCGGATTGTCCGTCTCGGCGGCCTTCTGATCCTCGAAGTCAAGACGGGCGACGCCTCCGTCCTGAACTCCTTGGAAGTAGGCCTGGAGGGTTTCGTCGTTGAGGGGCGCCGGTGCTTGAGCAGTGCACTGGGGCGCCTCCCATCCGAAAATGAGTCCGGCTAGGTACCATTCGTTGACGCTCGCAGGCGTAGTACTCATTCTCTTCCTCCCGTGAATTGACGGAGTGACGGAGTGGCGGAGTGAACGAATAATTCGCCAACGCTGAAGAGCACGAAAGAGGCGATGAAAAGAGAGACGTATCCAGTCTCCTCCAGCCGACAACCTCCCGCACTCTGAGCCAAAGCCCCCGACGGCGACGGCGACGGCGACGGCGACGGACACGGACACGGACGCGGTGACGGACACGGACACGGACACGGACAAGGTGACGGACACGGACAGGGACGCGGAGTAAACGCGCCGCCTCCCGTGTTGTAACACCTGTTACAGCGACCCGCATGGAGGGGACGGGAGCCGATGAGCCTTCGTCAGTACGAGTACGCCCTGGCCGTTGCCGAGAAGGGCTCGGTGACGGCGGCGGCGGAGCTGCTGCACGTCGCTCAACCGTCGGTGTCCCAGCAGATCCGCGGCCTGGAGCGCGAACTCGGCGTGAAACTGTTCGCCCGCACGCCGACCGGACTGGTGCCCACCGTGGTCGGCCGCGCGTTCCTGCGGGAGGCGGAGGTCGCGGTGAGCGCGTCGCGGCGGGCGAGGGCGACGGCGCGTGCCGGTGCCGACGAGCTGGTGGGCGAGCTGGTGGTCGCGGTGCAGATGGGCTTCGGCACGCGGCAGTTGCCGGGCGCGCTGGGCGCACTGCGCCGCCGCTTCCCGCGGCTGGAGGTCACCGTATTCGAGGAGCCGAGCTCCGCCGAGCTGGAGCGGCTGTGCCGCCGGGGCGTGCTGGACCTCGCGCTGATGGCGGCGTGCGAGCGGAGTCCCGCCGCCGCACACCACCTCGGCGACGAGGAGTTCGTCGTGGTGCTGGGCACCGGGCACCGGCAACTCACTGCGGACCGGGTCGAGTTGCGCGAACTGGAGGGGGAGCCGTGGGTGAGGTTCGACCGTGACAGCGCGCTCGACGGAGTGCTGCTCAACGTGCTGCGGGACAACGACCTGACCCCGACCACGGCCGCCCGCGCGTCCCAGACGGCGACGGCCGTGCGCTGGGCCGCCCACGGGCTGGGGGTGACCCTCGTCCCGGCCTCCGCGGTGCCCCACGGTCACGAGCACCTCGTCCGCCCGGTGTTCCCGGTCGTGTCCCAGCCCGTCATCGCCGTGCTCCGGCCCGGCGCGGGCCCGGCGGAGACGGCCCTGCTCGACCTCCTGCGCCAGGAGACCTGGTCCAATTCCGCTCCCTTCTCGCGGCGTTAACCCCTGGGGAATTCACCGCCGTCCACGACGAGATTGCTCCCGGTCAGCCAGCTCGCCCGGTCGGACATGAGGAACAGCACCGCGTGGGCGATGTCGTCGGGCTGACCGATGCGCCCCAGCGGCACGGTGGTGTTGTTCTGGCCCTGCGACGGGTCCAGACGCGCCCACTGCTCCCGCGTCAGTTCGCCGCCGGGGGTGGCGACCCGGCCGGGAGTCACGGTGTTCACCCGGATCCCGAACGGGGCCAGCTCCGAGGCCAGTCCCCGGCTGTAGTTCTCCAGCGCCGCCTTCGCCGCCGTGTAGTGCAGGAACGGTGGTGGCGTGGCGGGAACCGCGGCCGAGGAGACGTGCACGATCACCCCCGAACGCCGTTCCCGCATCCCCGGTACCAGCAGCGAGTCCAGCCGCACCGAGGCCAGGTAGTTCAGGTCGAGCTGGTCCTGCCACTCCTCGTCGGGGATGGCGGTAGTGCTCTCGTACGGTCGCGCCCCGCCCGCGTTGTGGACCAGGACGTCCACCCCGCCGAGCACCTCCTGCGCCGCCGCGGCGAGCGCCTCCGCTCCAGCCCGTGTCCGCACGTCGGCCGCCACGAAGGCCGCCCCCTCCGGCACCGTACTCGTCGCCGACCTGGCGGTCGTGAGCACCTCGGCGCCCGCGTCCAGGAGCTGGCGCACGACTGCCGCTCCGATTCCACGAGAACCACCCGTGACCAGGGCCCGCTTTCCCACGAGTTCCCGCGTTCCCGATCCGTTCTCGATCGTGGTCATGCCACCGTTCCTCTCAATAGCGTGTCAGTCAGCTCGACGAAACAAGAATCGCCGCATACCGAGCACGAATTCGGAGAATTCGCGGTGAGCACCTCGCCGAGCGGTTTCACGGTACGTTCGCAAAACAACGAGAGGCAAAGACGAAATATCAGCAGGTGCTATAGGGAACTCCTATAGCACCCTGCCCCCTCTGGGCGCAGGTCAACTACGGGTGGGTTGGTCGCGGAGTTCGAACCAGATGTGCTTGCCACCCCGACCGGACGCTCCCATCGGATCCGACGGATGCGCCGCCCCGACACCCCACGCCTGCGCCATCGCCTCGACGAGCAGTAATCCGCGCCCACCGTCGCTCTGTCGTGGGCAGGAGTCGAAGGGCCCGAGGGCCTGGCAGGCTCGTCGTCGTACACGGACACCCGCACGCGGTCGTGGCGAACGACGGCTTCGAGCCGGACGGCGAGGGAGCCGGTGTGCAGAGCCACATTCGTCACCAGCTCAGACACCAACAGCCCTGCGGCGTCCCGAAGTTCGGCGTGCCCGGTCACCTGAAGCAGAAGAGCGACCGTGTCCCGGCAGATCTTGGGGCTGGTGGGGGAGTTGGGGGTGCGGAGGCGGTAGATCTGCGGGGGGTGGGCTGGTCTGGCGTTCAATGGTTTCAACTCCCGGTCGGTTCAGGGGGGTTGCGCGGCTGAGGCCACCGTGGCTCGGGCACCAGGGGTGACTGCACTGCGGGTTCACTGGCGTGCCGCGGGCTGACGGCTACGACAATAGGGCACATCCATGTGACGGCACATGGATGTGCCGAAATGCCACTCGTGCGAGTGGACCGCCTGCGCGTGTTCACGGCAGACTTGGACAGCTCGACCAGGAGAGGAACGAATGCCACCCAGGAGCAACCCCACCGCACGCCAGGCCCGGCTGGGCGCGGAGCTGCGGAAACTCCGCGAGGCGGCCGGCATGGCAGCCCGCGAGGCAGGAGCGTTCCTCGGTGGCAACCAGGCGCAGATCAGCCATATCGAGGCGGGTCGTTGGGGCGTCAGCGCGGAACGGGTACGGCGGCTGGCCACGCTGTACTCAGCCTCCGACGAGAAGCTGATCGAGGCGCTGTGCGGCATGGCGGAGGAGCGGGTCAAGGGGTGGTGGGAGGAGTACCGGGGCGTCCTGCGCCCGGGTTTCCTGGATCTCGCCGAGCTGGAGTACCGGGCAACCCGTCTGCGCAGTGTCCAGACCGTCAACATCCCGGGAATCCTGCAGAGCGAGGAGTACGTACGGGCGATCCACACCGGCTACGTCCCCAAGCTGCCCGCAGACGAGGTGGACGCACGCGTGGAGTTCCGAGTCCGTCGACGAACCATCTTCGAGCGGGCGTCGCCGACCCCGTTCGTGGCGTTGGTGCACGAAGCGGCCCTGCGTATGCGCTACGGAGGCCGCAAGGTGGCGAAGGGGCAGTTGGAATTCCTGCTGGAGGCGTCGGCGTGGCCGGCGGTGACGGTTCGGGTCATCCCGTTCACCTGCGAGGACTTCATCGAGGCGGCGCATTCCCTGCTGTACGCGGCTGGAGTGGTGCCGCAGCTCGACACGGTGCACTTGGACAGCCCGTTGGGCGGCATCCCCGTCACCGACACGGCCGGCCTCGCGAGGTTCGGAGGGATGCTCGACTTCGCCGAGCGCGCGGCGCTGACTGAAAACGCATCCCGGCAACTCATCCATCGCATCGCGCAAGAGCTGTGAAAGGGACCGGTATGCCTTCCCAGTGGCAGAAGTCGTCCTTCTCGGGAATCGATGCCGAGGACTGCGTCGAAGTCGCCCGAGCCGAGCCCCGCCGCCTCCTCCTCCGCGAAAGCGACGCCGCAGACACCGTAATCGCCGTACCTCCCGCAGGCCTTCTGGCCCTGATCCATCAGGTCAAGGGGAAGACCTAGGCCAACCCTCAACCCATTTCGCGCAATTCGGCCCCGATCAGCTCCCGTGCCTCCTGGCCGTAGACAGCCGACCGCTCCAACAGGGCGAAGGCCTTCTCGTAAACGGCGATTTCAGGTTCGTCGGTGACGTCGAGGCCCGCCGAGAACGTCTCGACGTGGACGCGGCGTCCGCCGAAGATGGAGAAGGAATGCCCGGGATACAGGGCGATGGGGGACAAGCGAGAAGGCTGATTGTCTCCGCTCTCGACATGCTCGGGTGACTGCTCGCGGGCGGAGAAGCCGGTTGACCCTCTTGGGTGATGCGTCTGCAAGCTCGCGCAAGACCATGTAGCCGTAAGTTGCTGCGTTCCTAAGGCCGTTGCATCGAACAGACCACGTGAGAGGCGCACATGGAGACACAGCGACCGCAGAACTACCGTCTGACCGAGCTTCCGGTCGAGCCCGCCGCCGAGCCCGGCTGCGCCGTCTGTCTGTCGTTCGTCGTCGCCAGACGGAACGCCCGCTCCATCGGTGACTACAGCGCTGCGTCCGACCGGAACGTCGAACTGCGTGCGCACCGCGCCGAGGCGCACTGATGGACATGTCGACGTGGAGGGAGAGCCGCCGTCGGGCGGACGACGCGACGACGGCGCTGCGCGAGGTGGCAGGTCTCGATCTGTCGGTGCGCGGGCACGCAGGGTCCCCGGTAGCTGAGGTGCAGAAAGGTGACACTCCCGTACCGAAGTGTCACCTTTCTGTGCGGACCACCTGCCCCGGGCAGAGGGCCGCACGGCCCGAGTTCGAAGACCCCGAATTCCGGCACGCCGTTCGTGCACGGGGCATGGTCCGCGCCGACCACGTCGAGCGGATAGCCGAAGCACTCCGCGCCGCAGCCGTCCTGCCGACGCAGGCACGTCGCTCCGACTAGCGCGGCCCGCAGCGACCCGCAGCCCTCCTCCCTGAACTCCCGCCCCACCACGGGCGGCGGCGGTCAGCCATGGCCGTGGCAGACGATCAGGAAGGTGCGAGTGCCTTGGCCAGCCGGGCGAGCAGCGGAAGGGTCGGCACTGAGTCGCCACCCTCGATGTTGGAGATCTGCGGCTGGGTCATGTCCGCGCGCCGCGCCAGTTCGCTCTGCGACAGGCCTAGCTCGGTACGGCGATCGTAGACAGCTTGTCCGAGGGCGAAGGCATGTCCGGCCTCCACGTATGCGGGAGACTCCTCGACCTGATCGCCCAGGAGTCTCCGCGTCTCACGCGTCCTCCACTGGGAGTGGTTCACCGGTTCCCCTCCCCTCCTTCGTCCAGTCGAAGTGGTGCTCGGCATGACCCGCACACCACTGCCCCGTGGCGAAGAGTCCGGCACGGGGCAGTAGAGGTGTGCAGCAGAGGTGTTCTTGGGGCGGGGTCGCTTTAGACGTTGACGCCGAAGTCCTGGGCGATGCCGACCAGGCCCGAGGCGTAGCCCTGGCCGACTGCGCGGAACTTCCACTCCGCGCCGTTGCGGTAGAGCTCGCCGAAGACCATGGCCGTCTCCGTCGCCGCGTCCTCGGAGAGGTCGTAGCGGGCGATTTCCGCGCCGCCGGCCTGGTTGAGGATGCGGATGTAGGCGTTGCGGACCTGGCCGAAGTTCTGCGAGCGGTTCTCCGCGTCGTAGATCGAGACCGGGAAGACGATCTTGTCGACGTCGGCCGGGAGGCCCGCCAGGTTGACGTTGATCGACTCGTCGTCGCCCGCGCCCTCGCCGGTGCGGTTGTCGCCGGTGTGGACGATGGTCTGGTCCGGCGTCTGCTTGTTGTTGAAGAAGACGAAGTGGGCGTCCGAGTAGACCTTGCCCTCGGGGTTGACCGCGATCGCGGAGGCGTCGAGGTCGAAGTCCGTGCCGGTGGTGGTGCGGACGTCCCAGCCGAGGCCCACGGTGACGGCGGTCAGGCCCGGAGCCTCCTTGGTGAGCGAGACGTTGCCACCCTTGGACAGGCTTACAGCCATGGTTGGGAGTCCTTCCCTCGTTGTGTACGGCTTCGCACGGGCACGAAGCTACAGCTATCCCTATGAACGCAGCGAAGGGTGGTCAAGGTTCCCCGCCACTCCGCGTTTCTTTACTTTCTTTACCAAGGTGTCCCGGCGACTGTCCCCGCGACAGCTCCGAGGGGAGGAGATCCACCAAGGAGATCCACCACGAACCCCGGGATATTCGCGTGACGTGGGGTGCCACTAGCGGGAACATGGTCGGCATGTCTGGTCCCTATGTCGTCCGCGGCTCCGTCTCCCTCCCCGAGGCCGAGCTCATGTGGCGTTTCTCGCGGTCGTCCGGGCCGGGCGGGCAGCACGTCAACACCAGCGACACGCAGGTGGAGCTCCGCTTCGACCTCGCCCGCACCGAAGCCCTCCCCGAGGTGTGGAAGGCGCGGGCGCTCGAGCGGCTGGCCGGGCGGCTCGTCGACGGCGTCGTCACCGTCCGCGCCTCCGAGCACCGCTCGCAGTGGCGCAACCGTGAGACCGCCGCCGTACGCCTCGCCGCACTCCTCGCCGAGGCCACCGCCCCGCCGCCCAAGCAGCGCCGGCCCACCCGTATCCCACGCGGCATCAACGAGCGCCGCCTGCGGGAGAAGAAGCAGCGGTCGGACACGAAGCGGGGGAGAAACGGGCGGGACTGGTCCTGACCGGGTCCCCCGTCCCCGTCCCCTCGCGCGAACGTGTCCCCTCCCGTGAATGTGACACTTTTCGTGAAGGTGTCACATTTTCTGCGCGCAACCCGTCATCCCCATGACAGCGAACCGCGAGCAGGGAGATGACGAACGATGGCAACAGGTGACGACGACGGACTGCTCGCCGTCCTGGATCCGGACGTCATGGCCCGCTCCGGGGCGGCGGTGACCACGGGCGCTGCGGCGGTCGCGCGCGGCGCGTCGAGTTACGCCCATCTCGCAGCCGCGGCCCGGCCCGCCCTGGTGGACGGCGCGACCGGACTGGTGGTGCTGGTCGACGGCCGCGTGGAACGGGCGCTCGCCTTCACCTTCGTAGGCGGTGGACGGATCGCCCTGATCGACGTCACGAGCGACCCCGGACGCCTCTCCCAACTGAACGTGACCCTGCCCTGGTTCAGGAACTAGACCCCACGCCTATCTACACGGCGTTGGGACTAGTCCAAGTCCAGGACGCCTACCGTCTCGCCCTCGCTCTGCTCGCCGTTCTTCCGGAAACCCAGCCGCAGATAGAAGTTCGCGGGACCGTTCTCGCCCTCGTGCCAGGTCACGTACATCTCCTTGGTGCCCCAGCGACGCAGTTCCGCGGCGACGGACTCCACGGCGAAACGGCCGTAGCCGCGGCCCTGTTGGTCGGCGGCGATGTTCAGCCGCCACAGGCCGGAGCGGATCACGCTGCCGTCGCCGCGCCCGTTCCAGTCGATGTCGAGGAAGGCCATCAGGAAGCCGACGGGACGGTCGCCGTCCATGATCAGACGGGGCCAGGCGACGCCCTCGGGATGGACGTAGGCCTCCGCGAGGGACTGCATGACCGGCGAGACCGCGAACTCCTGGTCGGGGTGCACGCGAATACCGGTCGCGGCTTCGAAGTTCCGGGGGGTGATCTCCTCAAGTCGGAGTCCCGAAGCCGTCGTCCCACCGGTCCCACCTGTCGTGCCAGTCATGCCAGTCATGCGGGCACCCTAAGCGCACTGTTCCCGGGACGGCCACGGTATTTCCAGTGGGTCCGCCCGTTATCCCAACTGCCGGTAACGGCCCCGGAAATACACGAGCGGGCCGCCGTCCGCGCTCGGTGCCGTCGCGGTCAGCACGCGGCCGATCACCAGGGTGTGGTCGCCCGCCCGCACCACCTGTTCGGTGCGGCACTCCAGGGTCGCCAGGGCGCCGTCGACCAGGGGCGCGCCGCTGACCTCGCCGCGGACGTACGGGACGTCCGCGAAGAGCAGACGGTCGCTGATGCGGCCCTTCATCGCGAAGCGGCCGGCGATGTGCCGCTGGTTCTCGGAGAGCACCGACACCGCCCACACGGGCTGTTCGTCGAGCAGGTCGTCCATGCGGGAGCCCGTGCGCAGGCTGACCAGGACCAGCGGCGGGTCCAGGGAGACCGACACGAAGGCGGTCGCCGTCATGCCGACGTCCTCGCAGTCCGGCGCCCCGGGGTCGTCCGGGTCCAGGGACGGTTCCCGGGCGGTCACCAGGACCACGCCGTCGGCGAGCCGGGACATGGCGGCACGGAACGCGTCGTTGCTCACTCCCTCAGCATGCCCGGAGGGAGTCATCGGTACGGTCTGGAGGGTCTGGAGGGTCTGGACGGTCGGTACGGTCTTGAGCGCGTCTGGAGGCACGTCCGGAACGCTAGTGTCCGGCCGGTGCGCGCCGCATCGGCCCTCCGGCCGAGTTCGCCGGAACCGGGTCGTAGGACCGTGGACCGACCGTGGACGGATTACCGCAGCCGTAAGTCGTCGGCCGTAAGCGGTCAGTCGTCAGTCGTGGGCCGTAAGTCGTCGTTATGTCGCTGTCCGTGTTCAGGCCGCGTTCAGGAAACACACAGGAAAACGCGGAAACTCCACTCAATTGTTCACGTTCATCTGTGACTTGAGTCACAAGAGGCATTAATTGTTGACCCTGTGTACCGAGTGGGCAGCGCGCTGTGATTCAGTGGCGGAGGCGTCACAAGGAGACACACACCGACAACACTGCACCAGACTGCACCAGAAAGACGTTACGCCGGAGACAACCCTTGATTCGCTGCGAAGTCTCGGGGGGAGGGCGAAACATATGGAGACCGAGTCGGAGCCGTACGTCCGTCTTGCGTCCCTGCGACAGCTGCATCAGGTCATGGCCGAGATGAACACGGCCCGCAGCCTGCCAGACACACTGCAGACCGTCGCCAACGGCGTGGTCACGGCACTCGGGTTCGAGCTGGCGTGCGTCAATCTCGTACGCCCGGACAGCGATCTCGTGGTCGCCGCGTTCGCCGGCAACCCGGCCGCCGAGGCCCTCATCACGGGCCGGGTCGGCTCGCGCGACTCCTGGGAGCGGCGCCTCGGCATGGGCGAGACCTGGGGCGACCTGGTCTTCATACCCCACACCGAGGGCTGGATCCTCGACGACGACGACGTCCCGCAGTGGTACACCGACGGGCCCGCGCCCCGCTTCGAGGACGAGTGGCACCCCTCCGACCGCCTCTTCGCCCCCATGTACACGCCCGCCGCGGCCGGCAGCGGGGAGCCGTGCGGCGAGTTGATAGGCGTCCTGTCCGTGGACCGGCCGCGCAACGGCCGGCGGCCCGGCGCGTGGGGGCGCGAGGCGCTCCAGATGTACGCGTTCCAGGCCGCCATCGCGATAAGCAACGCGCGTCTACGTGCGAACATGCAGCGGGCACTGGTCCGGCTCGAACGCGAGCAGCAAGCTCTGCGCGCCAGTGAGGAAAGCTTCCGGCAGGCCTTCGAGTACGCCCCCTCCGGCATGGCGATAGCCGAGATGGGCGGCGACCAGCACGGGCGGATACTCCGGTCCAACGACGCCCTGTGCCGTCTGCTGGGCCGTCCCGCCTCCGCGATGCGCCGGTACGCCTTCTCCGACCTCGTCCATCCCGAGGACATAAGCACCCTGCTCCGCACCTCCGCCGAAGGCGGCCGCGCCGAGCTGCGCCTCGGCCGCCGCGACGGCACCTACGTCTGGGTCAGCCTCCGTAACTCCGTCGTCGCCGACGCCACCGACGGCCCCCGCTTCCTCCTCACCCACGTCGAGGACATAGAGGAGCGCAAGCGCCGTGAGCTGCAGCTCGCCCACCGCGCCTCGCACGACTCCCTCACCGGGCTGCCGAACTCGGCCGAACTGCGCTCGCGCCTGTCCTCCCGGATCTGCCGGCGCCCCCATTCGACCCTCCCCACCGCCGTCGACGCCATGGACACGGCCTACGGCCACGCCGCCTTCGACGTCAACGGCGGCGTGACCAGTGACCTCAACGGGGATGTGAACGGCGGTGTCAACGGTGACGGCTTCGACTACCGGCCCGCCGGCGCCGAGTCCTTCGACGGCTTCGACCACCACGTCCACGTCCACACGGCCGCCCCCGAGGAAAGTCACGACGACGGCAGCAAGGGGCTCGCGGTCCTCTTCTGCGACCTCGACGGCTTCAAGTCGATCAACGACCGGTTCGGGCACAACGCGGGTGACGCAGTTCTCATCGAGGTCGCCCGACGCCTCTCGCGCGCCGTCCGGGACGGCGACACGGTGGCCCGTCTCGGCGGCGACGAGTTCGTGATCCTCGCCGACGGCCTCGGCCGTGCCGACGCCGCCGACCTCGCCGTACGCCTGCGCAACGAGATCATCCAGCCGATCCGCGCCGAGGGCCGGGCCGTGCGGGTGGGGGCCAGTTTCGGCATCGGCTGGGCACATTGCGGGATGACCGCGGACGAAGTGCTGAAGTCGGCCGACGAGCGCATGTACGTCGAGAAACGATCTCGTCCCAAACAGCACAGACGTGCCGGATGATCACCAGGTCAGCGGCATCGTCGCCGGGCTGATGCGATCCGAGTCACCCGTTCGGAGGGTGGGGAGCGGGTAGGCTCGCTGTTCTCCGCACGTATAGGTACGCGTATCAGCTGCCCGTACGCGTATCGCATCCGCCCCGCACTTTGAGGAGTACGAAGGGATGACGCCCGGCAACAACGGCGCGAGTACGCCCGAGGACGACGACCCGTTCGGCTACCTCTACGCCGACGGCCAGGCCAACGGCGCACAGCCGCCCTCCGGCGGTGGCTACGGCTACCCCAACTCCGTCAACAGAGTGCGTGCGGTCGGCGAGCGCAAGTACGGGCAGCCGCAGCAGGCCCAGCAGCAGACCGCGCAGTACGGCCAGTACGGGCAGCCGCCGACGGTTCCCCAGCAGCAGGGCGGCTACGGCCAGCAGAACGCCCACTACGGCGCCCCCGAGAGCTTCCCCGGCGGACCCCCTACGGGACGGCAGCCCGGGCAGCAGGGCGGTGGCGGCGGTCGTGGCCGCGGCCCCAACACCAAGGGGCTGCTGATCGGCGCGGTCGCGGTGGTCGCCGCGGTCGTGATCGGCATCGCGGTGGCCATGGCCAACGGCAACTCCAACACCGGCGACAAGGCGGACGGCGGCGACCAGACCTCCACCGCGGCCTCCGCCTCCGCGAGCCCCTCGCCCAGCAAGTCGGCCACGAGCGAAGCGAACGCGGACGAGCTCCCGACGATCGACGCGAAGGCGCTCAGCCTCGGCGGCAGCGCCGCGCTGGCCTCGGACGTCAAGGGCGCGAAGGCGGCCGGCGGCACCTACGTCGGCAACCTCAACCAGGCCGGCAACTCGGTGACCTGGAAGGTCGACGGCATCCCGTCGGACGGCACGTACACCCTCTTCGCGCACTACAGCGTGCCCGGTGCCGACCAGGAGATGACGCTCACCGTCAACGGCAAGACGTTCGGCAGCAAGTTCGGCCTGGACAACTACGCCCACGCCCCCGACGGCGACTTCGTCAAGGGCTGGACGACGAGCTACACCTGGCCCACCCTCACCAAGGGCACCAACACCCTCACGCTCTCCTGCCAGAACGGCGACAAGTGCAATGTCCTGCTTGACCAGTTGTGGCTCAAGGCGGGTCAGGTCACGAAGTAGCCGGCGGGTCGCTAGGCCGCGGTGGCCTCTCCGGTCACCGCGATCCGGCCCGTCAACTCCTCGTACGCCGCCCGGTCGAACTCGCCCGCCGTCGCGGCCCGTACGGTCGCCGCGGACAGGGCGACCGCGCGGGACAGGCGCTCCGGCCACGGGAGTTGGTCGACCAGGCCCGACAGCAGGCCGGCGGACGCGGAGTCGCCGGCGCCCGTCGGGTTGCCCGGGATCCGGGCGGGCGGGGTGGCGCGCCAGCGGCCCTCCGGGGTCGCCGCGATCAGGCCCTCGGCGCCGAGGGAGGTCACGACCGACCGTGCGCCGCGCCTGCGGGCGTCCTGCGTGGCGCGCAACGGGTCGTGGGAGCCGGTGAGTTCGGCCAGTTCCTCGGCGTTCGGCTTGACGATGTCCGGGCGGGCGGCGACGCCCCGGCGCAGCGGCTCCCCGCTCGTGTCGAGCAGCACGGGGACTCCGGCGGCCCGGGCGGTCCGTATCAGTCCCGCGTACGCGCCCACCGTCACCCCCGGCGGCAGACTCCCGCACAGGGCCACCGCGTCGGCCCCGGCGACCAGTTCGCCGTACACCTCCTGGAAGGCGGACCACTCGGCCGGGACGACGACCGGTCCGGGTTCGTCGAGCCGGGTCGTGTCGCCGGTGCGGGCGTCGACGACGGCGACCGTGCGGCGGGTGGCCCCGGCGACCGGGACGAGCGCGTCCACGATCCCTGCCACGGGGGCGAGTTGCTCCTGCACGACGCGTCCGGTGGCCCCTCCCACGAAACCCGTGACCGTCACCTCGTGACCGAGAGCGGCGAGCACCCGCGCGACGTTCAGCCCCTTCCCGCCGGCCCGCTCCCGCACGTCGGTCACCCGGTGCGAGGTGTGCGGACGCAGGGCCGGGACGCGGTAGGTGACGTGGAGAGCGGTGTTCAGGGTGACGGTGAGGATCACCTGGACCTCCCTCACGCATGTGCTTTCCGGAGGCCCGATCATGCCAAAGAGACGGCGACCGGCCCAGTCCTCCGGTCGGCCACCGTTTCAGTGGGAGTTTCAGGCCAGTTGGGCCAGTTGGGGATCCACCAGCCAACTGCCTTTGCGCATCACGCCCTTGAGGATGAAGTCGTCGTCCAGCAGGACCAGGTCGGCGTCCTTGCCCGGTTCCAGGGAGCCCACCCGGTCGTCAATGCCCAGCAGGCGGGCCGGGTTGGCGGACGTGGCGGCGACGACGTCCTCGACCGGGATGCGGTCGACCGTCACCGCCCGCTGGAAGGCGCGGTCCTGGGTGAGGGTGGAGCCCGCGATCGAGCCGCCCTCCACCAGCCGGGCCACGCCCTCGCTGACCTCGACCTCCAGCGGCCCGAGCAGATAGCGGCCGTCGCCGACGCCGGCCGCGTCCATCGCGTCCGTGATGAACGCGACCCGGCCCGGACCCGCGAGCCGGAACGCCAACTCCAGTGCGGCCGGGTGCAGATGGGTGCCGTCGTTGATGAGCTCGACCGTCACCCGCTCGTCCGCCAGCAGCGCGGCGATGGGGCCGGGGGCGCGGTGACCGAGCGGCGGCATCGCGTTGAAGAGGTGCGTCGCGACGGTGGCGCCGGCCTCGATGGCCTCGACCGTCTGCTCGTAGGTCGCGTCCGTGTGACCCACGGCGGCGATCACGCCGTGGTCGACCAGGAGGCGTACGGAGTCCAGGCCGCCTCGCAGTTCCGTCGCCAGGGTGACCATCCTGGCCTGGCCGCGCGCCGCGTCGAGCAGCTTGCGCACCTCCGCCGGGTCCGGGTCGCGCAGCAGCGCCTCGGAGTGCGCGCCCTTGCGGCACGGCGAGATGAAGGGGCCTTCGAAGTGGATGCCGGCCAGGTCGCCCTGCTCGGCCAGCTCGCTGAGCAGGCCGGCCTGGCGGACCAGGACGTCCATGTCGTCGGTGACGGCCGAGGCGACGAGGGTGGTCGTGCCGTGCAGGCGGTGCGTGTGGATGGCCTGCTGGACTTCGTCGGCCGTGCCGTGGAAGGAGGCGCCGCCGCCGCCGTGGTTGTGCAGGTCGATGAAGCCCGGTACCAGCCAGTGGCCGGTTGCGTCGATCACCGTCGCGCCCCCCTGCGGGGTCCCGTGCGGGGCGTTGGCGGCGATTCGGGTGCCGTCGATGGTTACGCGGCCGTTGGGGAGCGTGCCCGTCGGTAGTACCACCCTCGCACCGGCTAGTACCTGCGGGTGCGTCGTGGCTGGTCGCGCCCCGCGGCGGAGCCGCATATCGGCGCTGTCCCGCGCCCCTGGGGGGGTGGCCATCAGGTTCTTACCTCCGTGCCGTCGGTCGTGTTGAGGAGATCCCAGGCCAGTAGGCCCGCTCCCAGGCATCCGGCGCTGTCGCCCAGTGCCGCCGGGGTGATCTGCGGGAGTTTCTGGAAGGTGACCCGGTGTCGGACCGCGTCCCGTAGGGGTGTGAACAAGGTTTCCCCCGCCTCCGCCAGGCCGCCACCGATGATGAGCGTGCGGGGGTCCAGCAGGGTGAGGGCGGTGACCAGGCCGTCGGCGAGGGCGTCGACCGCCGTCTGCCAGACCCGGACGGCGTTCGGGTCGCCGGACGCGACGGCCTTGGCGCAGTCGGCGGCGTCCGCCTCCCGGTCGCCGCAGGCCGCCGCCCACGCCTCGCTCACCGCCGCCGCCGACGCGAACCGCTCCAGACAGCCCCGCTGCCCGCACGGGCACAGGGCCTGGCCGGGCCGTACGACGATGTGGCCGATCTCGCCCGCGAAGCCGTGCGCGCCCGCCTCCACCCGGCCGTCGACGCCGATCGCGCCCGCGATGCCGGTGCCCAGCGCCACGAACAGGAACCGGTCCGCGCCCCGCCCCGCGCCGATCCGGCCCTCGGCGAGGCCGCCGGTGCGGACGTCGTGCCCGAGGGCGACCGGCACGCCGAGCGCGACGGTGAGCAGCTCGCGCAGGGGGACGTCCCGCCAGCCCAGGTTGGCGGCGTAGGCGGCGACGCCGTTCGCCTCGTCGACGATGCCGGGCACGGCGACGCCGGCCGCGGCGGCGGGCTCGCCGAACTCGCGGGCACCGTGTTCGCGCAGGTCGGCGGCGAAGTCGAGGATGCCGGCGACGACCGCGTCGGGGCCGCGCTCCCGGCCGGTGGCCCGGCGCGCCCGGTGCAGCAGCGTGCCGTCCGCGCCGACCAGCGCGGCCTTCATCCCGGTGCCGCCCACGTCGAGGGCGATGACATGTCTCACCGGAACAGTGTGGACCGAGGACCCATGAGAGGTCTAGTCCACTTACGTGGTGTAGACCTTACTCCGGATAGCGGATCCAATGGTATGAACAATCAGTCGATGGACAACACCGGATGAGCCCGGTGTCGGTGGCGGGCGTTACGGTGCGGGCATGGAACGGCGAGACGAAGAGCTGGCGGAGCGGGAACGAGGGATCCTCGCCCTGGAGCGGCGCGGATTCCCCGGCCCCGGCGTGAAGGAACGCGCGATCCGCGAGGAGCTGCACCTCTCCCCGGTCCGCTACTACCAGCTCCTCAACGCCCTCCTCGACGATCCCCGGGCCCTGGCCCACGACCCGGTGACGGTGAACAGGCTGCGGAGGGTCCGGGAGTCGAGGCGCGGGGAGCGCTAGAGCCCCGGCTCAGGACACCGGGGCCGTCGCCCGTTGGCTATGGTCGCCGTATGGGCACCCAAGAGACGCACTCCACGGACCCCGACCCCCGCTCCCGCCTGCTCCCCCTCCCCACCCCCACCACCCCCGCCGGTCGCGAGGCGCTCGCCGCGATCCTCGCCCGGCCCTCCCGCACCCTCGTCGCCCTCGACTTCGACGGCACCCTCGCCCCCATCGTCGAGAACCCGGAGGACGCCAGGGCGCATCCCGACGCCGTCCCCGCGCTCGCGGCCCTCGCGCCGAAGGTCGCCGCCGTGGCCGTGATCACGGGCCGGCCCGCCGAGGTCGCCGTACGCAACGGCGGGTTCGCCGGGGTCGACGGACTGGCGCGGCTCGCCGTCCTCGGCCACTACGGAGCCGAACGCTGGGACGCCCGCACCGGCACCCTGAACGCCCCCGCCCCGCACCCCGGCGTGGCCGCCGTGCGGGCCGAACTCCCGCGGATCCTGGCGGCGGCCGGGGACCGGCCGGGCGTCTGGGTGGAGGAGAAGGGCGGCCGGGCCGTCGCCGTCCACACCCGCCGCGCCGACGACCCCCAGGCCGCCTTCGACGCGCTGCGCGCCCCCCTCACCGACCTCGCCACCCGCCACGGCCTGATCGTCGAGCCCGGCCGCCTGGTCCTGGAACTGCGCCCACCCGGCATGGACAAGGGCGTGGCCCTGCTGGACCACGTCCGCGAGACCGGCGCCCGGTCGGTCCTCTACGCCGGCGACGACCTGGGCGACCTCCCCGCCTTCGCCGCCGTCGGGAAACTCCGCTCCGACGGCGTCCCGGGCCTGCTGGTGTGCAGCGGCAGCACCGAGGTCACCGAGCTGACCGAACGCGCGGACCTCGTCGTCGACGGGCCCTCCGGCGTCGTACGGCTGCTGCGGGACCTGGCGGGTCGGGTGGGCTGAGTTCCGAGCCCGCACGCAGGCCGCTCAGCTCGGCTGAATCTCCCGTAGGGCGGTCAGCTGCTCAAGGAACCACTGGGCCGGGGGGAGCGCGGTCGCCGCCGCGGCGAGGCGTTTCGTGCGCTCGGCGCGCTCGGCCGGCTTCATGGTCAGGCCCTCGTGCAGGGCCCGGGCGGTCTCCAGGACGTCGTACGGGTTGACGACGATCGCGTCGTCGCCCAGCTCCCAGTACGCCCCCGCCTCCCGGGACAGGACCAGCGCGCAGCCCTCGTCGGACACGACCGGGACCTCCTTGGCGACCAGGTTCATGCCGTCCCGGATGGGGTTGACCAGGGCCACGTCGGCGAGGCGGTAGGCGGCGAGGGAGCGGGCGAAGTCGTCCTCCAGGTTCAGCAGGACCGGGGTCCAACCGGGGGTGCCGTAGGCCGAGTTGATCTCCTCCGCCAGGCGTCGCACCTCCGCCATGTAGTCGCGGTAGACCGCGAGATCCTGGCGGGAGGGGTAGGCGAACGCCACGTGGACGACCCGCTCGCGCCACTCCTCGTGGTCGTCGAGAAGCTGCCGGTACGCCAGCAGCCCGCGCACGATGTTCTTGGACAGCTCGGTGCGGTCGACACGGACGATGGCCTTCCGCCCCTCGCCGTCCTCGCCTTCGCCGATCTGCGTACGGAGATCCGCCATGCGCTCGTCGACGTCCGGCCGGTGCGAGCGCTCGCGCAGGAAGTCGGCGTCGGCGCCGAGACCGTGCACGCCGACCCGCGTCTTCCCCGGGCCGCCCACGAACTCCGTGCAGCACGCGGTGAACGCGTCCGCCCAGCGCCGGGTGAGGAAGCCCAGGCGGTCCGCGCCGAGCATGCCGTCCAGCAACTGTTCGCGGATGTCCTGGGGGAGCAGCGCGAAGTAGTCCGGCGGCGCCCACGGGGTGTGCGAGAAGTGGCCGATGCGCAGGTCGGGGCGGAGTTCGCGGAGCATCCCGGGGACCAGGCACAGGTGGTAGTCCTGGACGAGGACGGCCGCCCCGTCCGCCGCCTCCTGAGCCAGCGCCTCGGCGAACGCCCGGTTGTAGGCCTCGTACGACGCCCACTGGCGGCGGAACTCCGCGTCGAAGACCGGCTCCAGAGGGGTCTGGTAGAGGAGGTGGTGGATGAACCAGAGGACGGAGTTGGCGATGCCGTTGTACGCGTCGGCGTGCACGCCGGCCGGGATGGGCAGCATGCGTACGCCGTCCTCGCCGACCCCGCGCCGGACCGCCTCCCGGTCGCCGTCGGAGAGCGCCGCGCACACCCAGAGGGCGCCCACGTCGGGGCCGATGGCCGACAGGCCGGAGACCAGCCCGCCGCCCCCGCGTTTCGCGTGCAGCGCGCCGTCCTCGCGCACCTCGTAGGAGACCGGACCGCGGTTGGACGCGACCAGCACCTCTCCACCCCGAGCAGCAGTTTCGTGCGTGGAAGCCATACGCCCAACCTAGCCCGGTCGGGAACCGCTCAAACGTACGGTCGCGCACTGTGCGGGGCTGTATACAGCCCCGCACAGTGTTACAGATGAGGGGTCATGTGTGACATTTCAGGCGACCTTGCGGGTCGCGTACTCCGTGATCTCCGCCATCGGCGGCCGTTCCTCGGTGTCCACGGAGTACGTGCGCGGCGCGAAGCCGTCCGCGCTGCGCTCGAACTGGGTGAGGGCCGGACGGATCATGTGCCCGCGGGCCAGCCGGAGCTGCGCGGTGCGGTAGATCGTCGCCGCCATCCGGCCCAGCGCCTGGCCGTCCTGGTGCCGGTGCTTGCGCACCCCGACGTCCACCTGGGCGAGGGCGTCGAGCCCCACCAGGTGCAGCGCGTCGACCAGCATGCCCAGCTCCACGCCGTACCCGACGGGGAAGGGCAACTGCTCCAGCAGGCTGCGGCGGGCCGCGTACTCGCCGCCGAGCGGCTGCACGAACCCGGCCAGTTGCGGCCAGTGCATGTTGAGCAGCGGCCGGGCCATCAGCTCGGTGACCCGCCCGCCCTGACCGGCCGCACCGCCCAGCGGACGGTCGTACATGCCCTTGACCAGGTCCACGCCCGGGTCGGTGAGCAGCGGGCCGACGATCCCCGAGACGAAGTCGGAGGAGAACTCCCTCAGGTCGGCGTCGATGAAACAGACGATGTCCCCGGTGGTGACCAGCAGCGACCGCCACAGCACCTCGCCCTTGCCGGGCACGGCCGGGATCCGGGGCAGGATCGCGTCCCGGTGCACGACACGCGCGCCGGCCGCCGCCGCGACCTCCGCCGTACGGTCGGTCGATCCCGAGTCGACGACGACGATCTCGTCGACCAGCGGAACCTGGTGCATGAGGTCGTGACGGATCACGGCGACGATGTCACCGACCGTCGCCTCCTCGTTCAGCGCGGGCAGGACCACGGACACCGACTGGTTCGTGGCGCGCTTCGCGGCCATGATCCGGTGCAGTGGGCGATCGGTCACGGACCAGGAGCGGGCGGCCAGCCAGCGTTCGACTTCTTCCAGCACGGTCAGCGGCTCCTCACGTCGTGATCACAGCAGGTGCACGGCAGGTGACCGTGTGATCCATCTCGCGGTTCGGACGACTATCTCAACTGTCCTGGCCTTCGGTTACAGTCTTGAACAACGCGGATGACCATCGCATGTCCGATGTCCGAGGTCGCCGTCGTTCACAACTTCATACCGCTCATCCAGAGGGGCAGAGGGATACGGCCCGATGAAGCCCCGGCAACCCTCCAGCCGGTCTTGTCCGCGTTCGCGCGGCGAGGCTCCCGGCTCGGGAAGGTGCCAAATCCGTCTCACGGCGAGATGCGTCGTGAGGAAGATGAGGAGAAAGGGCCTCGCCTCACATGGCTGCGCAGACTGTTGGAAGCACCACCGAACCCACGCCCGTCGACCTCGGCCCCGCCGCCGCGCTGAGCTGCCGCGAGTGCGGTCACCGCGTGCCCCTCGGCCCGGTCTTCGCCTGCGAAGAGTGTTTCGGCCCCCTCGAGATCGCCTACGACTTCTCCTCCTACGACACGGAGGAGCTGCGCAAGCGCATCGAGGCGGGCCCCGCGAACATCTGGCGCTACGCGCCCCTCCTGCCCGTCCCGGCCGACGTGGCGGAGAAGCCGAACATCAACCCGGGCTGGACCAAGCTCGTCCAGACCGACAACCTCGCCCGCGAGCTGGGCGTCGACGCCGGCAAGCTCTTCGTCAAGGACGACTCCGGCAACCCGACGCACTCCTTCAAGGACCGCGTCGTCGCCCAGGCCATCGAGGCCGCGCGCGCCTTCCGCTTCACCACCCTCTCCTGCTCCTCCACCGGCAACCTCGCGGGCGCGGTGGGCGCCGCCGCTGCCCGCGCCGGCTTCCGCTCCTGCGTATTCATCCCGCACGACCTGGAGCAGGGCAAGATCGTCATGGCCGCGATCTACGGCGGCGACCTCGTCGGCATCGAGGGCAACTACGACGACGTCAACCGCTTCTGCTCCGAGCTCATCGGCGACCCGGTCGGCGAGGGCTGGGGCTTCGTCAACGTCAACCTGCGGCCGTACTACGCCGAGGGTTCGAAGACGCTGGCGTACGAGATCTGCGAGCAGTTGGGATGGCGGATCCCCGACCAGCTCGTCGTCCCCATCGCCTCCGGTTCGCAGCTCACGAAGATCGACAAGGGCTTGCAGGAGCTGATCAAGCTCGGGCTCGTCGAGGACAGGCCGTACAAGATCTTCGGCGCGCAGGCGGAAGGGTGTTCGCCGGTGTCCGCCGCGTACAAGGCGGGCCACGACGTCGTACGCCCCCAGAAGCCGAACACCATCGCCAAGTCGCTGGCCATCGGCAACCCGGCGGACGGGCCGTACGTCCTCGACATCGCGCGGCGGACGGGCGGGGCGGTGGAGGACGTGACCGACGAACAGGTCGTCGACGCGATCGGGCTGCTCGCCCGGACCGAGGGCATCTTCGCGGAGACGGCGGGTGGGGTGACCGTCGGCGTGACGCGGAAGTTGATCGAGAGCGGGTTGCTGGATCCGACGCTCACGACGGTCGTCCTGAACACCGGTGACGGTCTCAAGACGCTCGACGCGGTGGCCGGGACCGGGCTCACGGCGACCATCCGTCCCAACCTGGAGTCGTTCCGCGAAGCCGGGCTCGTGTAGCAGTCGTCGTTGTTCGTCTGCGGGCCGGTGAGGGCTTGTCGCGCCCACGCGGCGGTAGCCGCAGATTCCACCCAGTCCCGCGCCCCTAGGTGCGTTTCCCTGACCGGAGGTCTCAGCAATGAGCGTTACTGTCCGCATCCCGACCATCCTCCGCACCTACACCGGCGGCGCGGCTGAGGTGTCGGCCGAAGGGGGGACCCTCGGTGAGGTCATCTCCGATCTGGAGAAGAACCACACCGGGATCGCCGCCCGGGTCCTGGACGACCAGGGCAAGCTGCGGCGGTTCGTCAACGTGTACGTGAACGACGACGACGTCCGCTTCGAGCAGGGGCTCGACACGGCGACTCCGGACGGCGCCGGCGTTTCGATCATCCCGGCTGTCGCCGGCGGCTGAATGGTCACTGACCGTCGGTCAGTACCCGCCGGTAGTAACCGTCGGTAACAGCGATTACCGAGAGTTCATCGAATTGCCCTCTCCGCGATAGAAGCGGAGGGGGCAATTCAGTGTGGTTGAGCGCGGTACAGTTGGGGAACCGGGTCGGGATCAAGAGATCCGGAGCCTTTTGTTTCTGCCCACCGCCCGATGAGAAGCAGCCAAAGTGCGCGCCTCATTCGTGGCTTTTGTGGCTTTTGCGGGGCCCGACTTGCCCTGAGTTCTGGCGAATTCTCGCCACATTCCGGATCTCGCACGTCCAGAATTCTCGTCCAAGTGACCTGTTGCAGAGGGCAGTTGGACAGATACATTCGGCCGCGGTCGACGCGTTCCGGCGCACGCCCCCAATCGTGTGGGGGGTGAGGTCTGACCCGGATCCGCGAAGTGCGGATCTGTGCAAGGGCCAGTAATAGGGGAGTTAGGCATGGCTCAGGGCACCGTCAAGTGGTTCAACGCGGAGAAGGGGTACGGCTTCATCGCGGTCGACGGTGGTGCGGATGTATTCGTCCACTACAGCGCGATTCAGATGGACGGCTACCGCACCCTGGAAGAGGGTCAGCGGGTCGATTTCGAGATCTCGCAAGGCCAAAAGGGGCCGCAGGCGGACATGGTCCGTCTTGCGACCGGCTGAAGCACGCGCCGACTGACAGCGTCGTTCTTCTGTACGTCCGCATGTCTGTACGTCCGCATATCGCTGAAGGGTTCGTACCTCCCGGGGTACGGGCCCTTCAGTCGTGCCCGGGGCGGTCGTCTCCAAGCCCCGGCCGGGCCCCTTGCCGGGACTGTTGTCGGGACCCTTGCCGGGACCGTTGTTCACCTGCGGATTGCCTCGAGCCGCTTGCACTCGGCATGGTCGAGTGCTAATCATTGGCGTTAGCACTCTGCAGGTGAGAGTGACAACGAGGATCGGGTCGGTGAGGCCCGCAGGCCAGGTGGGGCAAGGAACCACGAGGCCGGCGAGCCGTCCGTCGCGGGCGCCAGCACGGTCCGGAGCAATCCACCCCAGTCCGGGAGGACCACTTCACATGGCCAAGATCATCGCGTTCGACGAGGAGGCACGGCGCGGCCTCGAGCGCGGCATGAACCAGCTCGCGGACGCCGTGAAGGTGACGCTCGGCCCCAAGGGCCGCAATGTCGTCCTCGAGAAGAAGTGGGGCGCCCCCACGATCACCAACGATGGTGTTTCCATCGCCAAGGAGATCGAGCTCGAGGACCCGTACGAGAAGATCGGCGCCGAGCTGGTCAAGGAAGTCGCCAAGAAGACGGACGACGTCGCCGGCGACGGTACGACCACGGCGACCGTCCTCGCCCAGGCGCTCGTCAGGGAAGGCCTGCGCAACGTAGCCGCCGGCGCCAACCCGATGGCTCTCAAGCGCGGTATCGAGAAGGCCGTCGAGGCCGTCTCCGGTGCCCTGCTGGAGCAGGCGAAGGATGTCGAGACCAAGGAGCAGATCGCTTCCACGGCCTCCATCTCCGCCGCCGACACCCAGATCGGCGAGCTCATCGCCGAGGCGATGGACAAGGTCGGCAAGGAAGGCGTCATCACCGTCGAGGAGTCCCAGACCTTCGGTCTGGAGCTGGAACTCACCGAGGGTATGCGCTTCGACAAGGGCTACATCTCGGCGTACTTCGCCACCGACATGGAGCGTATGGAGTCCGTCCTCGACGACCCGTACATCCTGATCGCCAACTCGAAGATCGCCAACGTCAAGGACCTGCTCCCGCTCCTGGAGAAGGTCATGCAGTCGGGCAAGCCGCTGCTGATCATCGCCGAGGACGTCGAGGGCGAGGCTCTGTCGACGCTGGTCGTCAACAAGATCCGCGGCACCTTCAAGTCCGTCGCGGTCAAGGCCCCGGGCTTCGGCGACCGCCGCAAGGCGATGCTGAACGACATCGCCATCCTCACCGGTGGCGAGGTCATCTCCGAGGAGGTCGGTCTCAAGCTCGAGAACACCTCCCTGGACCTGCTGGGCAAGGCCCGCAAGGTCGTCATCACCAAGGACGAGACGACCATCGTCGACGGCTCCGGCTCGTCGGACCAGGTCGCCGGGCGGGTCAACCAGATCCGTGCCGAGATCGAGAACAGCGACTCGGACTACGACCGCGAGAAGCTGCAGGAGCGCCTGGCGAAGCTCGCCGGCGGTGTCGCGGTCATCAAGGCCGGCGCCGCCACCGAGGTGGAGCTCAAGGAGCGCAAGCACCGCATCGAGGACGCCGTCCGCAACGCGAAGGCCGCCGTCGAGGAGGGCATCGTCGCCGGTGGTGGCGTGGCGCTCATCCAGGCGTCCTCCGTCTTCGAGAAGCTGGACCTCGAGGGTGACGAGGCGACCGGCGCCAACGCCGTGCGCATCGCGCTCGAGGCCCCGCTGAAGCAGATCGCCGTCAACGGTGGTCTCGAGGGTGGCGTCGTCGTCGAGAAGGTCCGCAACCTGCCCATCGGTCACGGCCTCAACGCCGCCACCGGTGAGTACGTGGACATGATCGCCGAGGGCATCATCGACCCGGCGAAGGTGACCCGCTCTGCGCTGCAGAACGCCGCCTCCATCGCCGCGCTGTTCCTCACCACCGAGGCCGTCATCGCCGACAAGCCGGAGAAGTCCTCGGCCCCGGCCGGCGGCGGCATGCCGGGCGGTGACATGGACTTCTGATCCCCTCGAGGATCGGCGGTTCATCGCGGTACACGACCGAGGGCGGCACCCCAGTTCCGACGGGGGTGCCGCCCTCGGGCGTTTCCGGGACTTGTCCCGGCGTGCGGGTCCGGGGCATCCGGGTCAGTCGGCGTAGTCCTTCAGCTTTTCGGTGTCGAGGGTGAGTGTCCTTTCTGGTGCTCGCCGGTCCATCGCTGCACGGATCCCGGCCGCGTGGGCGCGGATGGCCGACGCGGGGAGGGGCGCGTCGGAGGAGGCGGGCGCGTGTTCGCCGCGGCACGCGCCGCAGAAGCCGCCCGGCAGCGCTTCGGTGCGGCCGGGGATTCCGCACTTCGCGCACTCCAGCATCCGGCCGGGCGGACGTGGGCCGGGCGTGTGTGGGGCGGGCGGGCGTGGGGCGGGCGGTTCTGGCGGGATCTTGTCCGCCAGGCGGCGCTGGAGCAGGGCCGCCGGGCTGTGGATCGGGGTGGGCAGGCCGGCGGTGAGGGCGGTGAGGAGGGTTTCCTCGGTGGCCCCTCGCGCGAACCACTCCTCCACCAGCGGGGCGAGCCGCGTGCAGTCGGCGGCGGACAGGGACAGGGCGGGGGCCGTGCGGCCGAGGGCTGCGAGCAGGATGTGGGCGCGGGAGCGGGTGGGGCGAGGCGGTTCCGCCGACCGCTCCGACTCCGGCAGGTCGCCGCGGATGAACGTGGCCCACCAGTCGTCGTCGCGCGCGGTACGGGTGAACCACGTTCGGGTGACCCAGTGCGAGCTGCCCGACTCGGTCTCGACGCGTTCGCGACCGCGCCTCAAGTGACCTGTCCGCTGGAGGTTGTTGAGGGCCGTCCGCAGCGCGCACTGGCCGTACGGGAGCGTCTTGGCCAGCGTCTTCACGGAGATGTCGGTGCCGCCCGGGAGCCGGTCGATGTACGCCGCGACGGCCGCTTCGCGGGGCGGGAGGTGCGCGAAGTCGTGGTTCGCGCGGGGAAGTTCGCCGGGCGCGGAGCGCTTGCCGTACCCCGGACTGGCCATCGGGTGCGGGGATGCGTGCGCGGGCAGGGCGGCGTGATTAAGCTTGGCGTCAGCCACGGATCGACTCTCATTCGATCTTGTTGGTCAAGCCCCCGCAGGTGTTGGTAGCACCTGACGGGGGCTGTTCGTTGTGCGCAGGCTAGAGCCCGGTGACTGTCCGTGGCAAGTCGGTCGCCGCGCGTCAAATCGCAGGGTGGGTGGGTGGGTTGAGGCCCTCCACCCATTCCACGCAAAGAGGGCTCGGAGCTCGCCGCTTGAGCTTCGGGCCCGACCGGCCCGGCCTGGCCCGGCCGGCGTGTTCCGGATCACAGGGGGTTCCGGCGGGGCGGCGGAATGCCGGTGGCGGGTGGAGCGGTTGCTGTTGGTGGCGGTCGATGCGTGTGCACATACCGTGCGGGACGTATGACTGTCCGATGCCTGAAGACCATCCGAAGACTGCTCGACGTCTGACCGACCTCTCAGAGGAGCCCTTGTCGTGACTGCCACCCCCTCCGCGGCCCCCGCCCCCTCCCGTGCCGCCGAGATTCTTTCCCGGCCGGTGTCCATCAACGGGCTGACCGTTCCGAACCGGATAGCGATGGCGCCGATGACGCGTATGTTCTCGCCGGACGGGATTCCCGGTGAGGACGTCGTGTCGTACTACGCGCGGCGCGCCGCCGCCGGTGTCGGGCTCATCGTCACCGAGGGGACGTACGTCGGGCACGACTCCGCCGGGCAGAGCGACCGGGTGCCGAGGTTCCACGGTGAGGAGCAGTTGGCGGGCTGGGCGAAGGTCGCCGAGGCCGTGCACGCGGGCGGCGGGACGATCGTGCCGCAGCTGTGGCACATCGGGATGGTGCGCAACCAGGGTGAGCCGCCGTTCGCCGACGCGCCCGCCGTCGGGCCTTCCGGGGTGCGTCTCGACGGCACCGAAGGCGCCGGCAAGGCGATGACCCAGCGCGACCTGGACGACGTCATCGGCGCGTTCGCGCAGGCGGCCGCGGCCGCCGAGCGCATCGGATTCGACGGTGTGGAGATCCACGGCGCGCACGGCTACCTGCTCGACCAGTTCCTGTGGGCCGGCACCAACCGCCGCACCGACGCCTACGGCGGCGACCCCGTGGCCCGTGCGAAGTTCGCCGCCGAGATCGTCGCGGCCGTCCGCGAGACCGTCTCGGCCGAGTTCCCGATCATCTTCCGCTACTCGCAGTGGAAGCAGGAGGCGTACGACGTGCGGCTCGCCGAGACCCCGGAGGAGCTGGAGGCCATCCTCGCCCCGCTCGCCGCCGCCGGTGTCGACGCCTTCCACGCCTCCACCCGCCGCTACTGGCTCCCCGAGTTCGACGGCTCCGACCTCAACCTCGCGGGCTGGACGAAGAAGCTCACCGGCAAGCCCACCATCACCGTCGGCTCGGTCGGCCTCGACGGCGACTTCATCGGCGGCTTCGCGGGCGAGGGCTCCCCGGTCAAGGGCATCGACGACCTCCTCGACCGGCTGGAGCGCGACGAGTTCGACATGGTGGCCGTCGGGCGTGCGCTGCTCCAGGACCCGGAGTGGGCCGCCAAGGTCCTCGGCGGTCGCCTCGACGAGCTGGCGCCCTACGACGCCGCCGCGCTGAAGACCCTCAGCTAGGGGTTGGGCGTCAACTGCCGGGTATGGTCCGGGAGATCGCTCCGCGAGGTGTTCTAGAGGTTGCCGAGGGGCTCGATGTCGACCTTCACCGGGGTGCCCCAGATGCGCAGCACCTCGTAGTCGGTGAACTCGTGCACGAGCCGGTAGGCCATCGCCGGCCGGGAGCCGCGGCGCAGGGCGGTGATGTACAGCTCGGCCTCGCGCCGGTCGCGCCTCGGGGTTCCGCAGAGGTGCCACTCCTGGCCGTTCCACAGCTCCGGCAGCCAGCGCTGCTGGGGCTGCGGGCGGTCGGCGCGGGTGCCGTAACGGGAGATGGAGGGGGTCGGGGTGTACGGCGCCTGCGGGGCGGGGCCGTTGAACTCGGCGCGCAGGGCCGACCGGCGGCGCGTCTCGCACAGCAGGCACAGGTCGGGCGCGGACTTGTCGACCGGGCCGTGCGGGTGCTCGGCGCAGCGGGTGGTGGGCACGGCGCCGACGACGCCGTCGTCCAGCAGCTCCAGGGCCCGCTTCAGGTCGGCCTTGACCTCGTGCAGCCGGGTGTCGGGCGTGTCGGCGGTCAGGGCGTCGCCGTGCTCCCCGAGCAGCCGGAGCGCACGACCGAGAGCGGTGAGCTGGGCGTGGTTCATGGGTTCAAGGGTAGGGGGGAGCCGGTCGTGCGGCGGGGGGTGCTGTCGCCGCGAATGTGACACCTTCCCCCGGGAGTGTCACATTCGTGGAACTGGGACCCTGTCGCCCGGGGGTTCGCCGGCAGCATCGTCCCTGGGGCCCGGGGGTGAGCGGCGGTGTACGCGGTGTTCCTACGAGCCGCGCCGGGCGGTCAGTGGGCCGGCGAAGGCGTAGGTCGCCGCGAAGCCGACCGTGTAGCCCGTCAGCAGCCCGCCCGCGTAGATCGCCGCCGTCATGCCCAGCCCCCGGCTGCCCGCGAGCAGGGGGAACAGGGCCCAGCCGGACGGGCCGATGGCCGTCGCGCCCACCTTGTCGCCGAGCATCGCGAAGAAGCCGACGAAGGCGCCGCCGGCCGCGCCGCCCGCACAGGCGGTGAGGAAGGGGCGGCCGAGGGGGAGGGAGACGCCGTAGACGAGGGGTTCGCCGACGCCCAGCAGGCCGGCCGGGAGCGCCGATCTGATCGTCGTACGGATCGAGGTGTCGTGGCGCAGGCGGACGTACACCGCCAGCGCCGCGCCGACCTGGCCCGCGCCCGCCATCGCCAGGACGGGCAGGAGGACCGTGTAGCCCTGCTGCTCGATGAGGGTGGTGTGGATGGGGATGAGGGCCTGGTGCAGGCCGAGCGTCACCAGGGGCAGGAACAGGCCGCCGAGGACGAGGCCCGCGAAGGGGCCGGTGGTCGTGAGCAGCCAGTTCGCGGCCGTGCCGATGGCCGAGGAGACCGCGCCGGCCGCGTACATCAGGCCGTACAGCGTGCCGAGGCCGGCGACGAGGACCGTCAGGGTGGGGGTGAGGAGCACGTCCAGGCTCTCCGGGACCCGGCCGCGGCACCACTTCTCGACGTACGTCGCGAGCAGCGCGGCGGCCAGCGCGCCGAGGACCCCGCCCTGGCCGGGGCGAGCGTCACCCCGAACGCCGTCACCTTCGCGACCCCCGGGTAGACGACGATCGCCGCGACCGCGCCGCCCAGGATCGGTGTCCCGCCGAACTCCTTCGCCGTCTGATAGCCGACGAACACGGCGATCAGCGACATGAAGGCGGAGGCGACGGCGGCCAGCGCGGGCGTCAGCCCCGGCAGCCAACCGGCGTTGAGGAGAAGCCCGTTGAGGCCGGCGAGGATTCCGCAGCCGATCAGGGCGGGGATGAGCGGGACGAAGACGGCGGCGACGCGGCGCAGGGCGGTCTTCAGCGGGGTCGCGTTGCGCCGCCGCCGCGCCGCCCTCAACTCGGCGCCGTGCACGCCCAGTTCATCGGCCAGTTCAGCGACTGGTCCATCGGCTGGTCTGTCGGCCAGTCCACCGGTCGGTTCGTCGGTCGGTTTGTCGGGGGTCGAGGGGCGGCGGTGGGCGAGCAGCTTCTCGAACTCGGCCGTCACCGTCGTCACGACGCCCGGTCCGAGGACCACCTGGTACGCGTCGTCGGCCACGACGACCCCCAGCACCCCGGGCAGCGCCCGCAGCGCCGCCTCGTCCGCCCGGGACGGATCGGTGAGGACCAGCCGCAGCCGGGTCATGCAGTGGGCGACGGAGGTGACGTTCGCGGGGCCGCCGACCAGGGGCAGGATCGCGGCGGCTGTGGAGGAGGAGTCGGTACGCACCCCCCGAGCGTGCGGCTCATCCGTCGGCGGAGGCGAGCGCGGCGCGCAGATGTCCCCCGGACTCCTCCAGAAGGCGGGCGGCCGTCGGCCCGTCCACCCCGGCCAGCAGCACCAGGATCGCGTTCTTCACCTCGCCGTCGCCGGCCGCGAGAGCCGCCTCGACGTCCTTGTCGTCCGCGCCGGTCGCCAGCGCCACGATCCGCCGCGAGCGGGCGCGCAGCTTCTCGTTCGAGGCGCGGACGTCGACCATCAGGTTCCCGTACGTCTTGCCCAGCCGGATCATCGTGATCGTCGAGATCATGTTGAGGACCAGTTTCTGTGCCGTGCCCGCCTTCAGCCGGGTGGAGCCGGTGAGCAGCTCGGGACCCACGACCACCTCGATCCCGTGCTCGGCGGCGGCGGCCAGCTCGCTGCCCGCGTTGCAGGCCAGCCCGACGGTCAGGGCACCCCGCGCCCGCGCGTACGCCACGGCGCCGATCGCGTACGGGGTGCGACCGGAGGCGGAGACGCCGACCACGGTGTCGTCCTGGGTGAGGGAGAGGGCGGCGAGATCCGCCTCTGCCAGCTCCCGGGAGTCCTCGGCGCCCTCGACGGACGTGACCATCGCCGCCGGCCCGCCCGCGATCAGCCCGACGACCTGCCCGGGGGCCGTGTCGAAGGTCGGCGGGCACTCGGACGAGTCCAGCACCCCGAGCCGCCCGGCGGTACCGGCACCGGCGTACACCAGCCGCCCCCCGCGCGCCATCCGCGCGGCGACGGCGTCGATGACGGCACCGATCCGAGGAAGCTGCGCGGCGACGGCGGCGGGAACGGCGGAGTCCTCCGCGTTCATGAGCCGGGCGATGTCGAGGGTGGGGAGCAGGTCGATCCCGGCGAGCTCGGGGCGGAACGCTTCGGTGGTCAGCGAATCGAGCTGGGCATTGAGCTGGGCGAGGGGGTTGCGGGAGGTCATCGGCGTTGACTCTTTCCGGCGAGGGTCAGGTGCAGCTACCCATGAAACGTATTTTCCGTTCGGGGAGGGGGCCAGGCGTGCGCACAATAGAGGGATGGACCCCACCGGTGACCCCATCAGCCCCCTGGAACAGGCGTTGCACGCGGCACGCGCCCTGGTCCTCGCCGATCTGGCCTCGGGCGAGGTCGCCGCGGCGGACGTCGTGTCGATGGTCGAGGACTCCGTCGTGCAGCGCCGCTGGTGGGTCGAGCAGTGGCCGGAGGGCGCGGAGTACGTGGCGGGGCTGGTCGCGCAGGACGTGCAGGACGCGATCCTCGAACGTCACGGCCGCTGGCCCCTGTGCCCGGTCTGCGGCTCCGGCGACCCGCACGCCCTCGACGTCGAGCCCGAACTCGGCCCGGACCCGCACTGGGTGTGCCACAAGGCGGGCGTCAAGGTCGCGTCGGTCGGCTCCCTGGGTTCGGTGGGGTCGCCGGGGTCGGCCATGGGAGGCGCGTCGTCCTCGTGAGGCTCTCGTGACCGTCTACATCGACCCGCCGGACTGGCCGGGCCACGGCCGTATGTGGTCCCACCTCGTCAGCGACGTCTCGTACGCCGAACTGCACGCGTTCGCCGACGAGTCGGGCATCCCCCGACGCGCCTTCGAACGCGACCACTACGACATCCCGTCCCATCGTTACGCCGAGGTGGTGGCCGCCGGCGCGGTCGAGGTGAGCAGCCGTGAGGTGATCCGGCTGCTGACGACGTCCGGCCTGCGCAGACGCAAGGGCGGCGGCGAGGCGGCGCAGAGCACGCCCTGAGTTCAGGTGAGCTGGTACGCGTCCTCTGCCCCGCCGTCGTCCTCACCGTCGGCGACCCGGACGAACCCGACCCGCTCCAGTACGGCCCGGGAGGCCGTGTTGGCGTGTTCGACGACCGCGAACAGGCGTCGTACGTCGCCGCGCGCCAGCGCCCAGGCGGCCAGCGCGCGCAGTGCCTCGGTGGCGTAGCCGTGGCCGCGGGCGGCCTCGACCAGGTCGTAGCCGATCTCCGTGCGGCCGTCCTCGTCGGGAGCCGCGTGGAAGCCCATGCTGCCGACGGCCCGGCCGTCCTCGTGCCGTACGAGGACGTAGAGGCCGAACTCGGGCCGGTGCACGCCGTTCACGTACGCCTTCACCAGCATCCCGGCGGCGTCCCGCGTGCCCTCGTAGGGTCCGCCCCCGAGCCACTCGAACCCTCCGCCGCCGCCCGCGCGCAGTCCGGCGGCGGCGGGCGGGGTGACGCCTTCGAGGGTGAGGCGGTCGGCGGGGATGCGCGGGGGTGGCGGGGTGATCACGAGGCCAGCAGCTCCAGTTCGCCGCGCAGGTTGTAGCGGGCCGTCTCCTCCCACCGCTCGCTGCCGTACGGCGTCCTGAACAGCCGGGGCAGGTCGAGGAGTTGGCGCAGGACGGCCGACCGGCCGGCGCGGAAGGCGTCGCTGGGGACGAAGTGGTACTCCTCGCGTACGGCGGCGGTGTAGGCGGCGTACGCGGACGGCGGCGCGGCGAGGATCGCCAGGTCGGCGTCGCACAGGACCTGGCCGTCGGGGTCGCCGTCGGCCGGGTCGTGGGTGACGGTGAGCCGGACGAGCCGCGCGACCTCGGCGGTCCGCTCCCGCGACACCCCCGCCTCGGGCAGCGCGCGCTCGGCGAGCCGGGCGGACCGCTCCTCGTTCTCGGAGCGGTCGGGGAGGTAGACGGCGTCGTGGAACCAGGCGGCCAGCCGGACGACGTCGGGGTCGTCGGCGTGCGCCTCGAGCTCGTCGACGCGGTCGAGGACGGCGGTGAGGTGCGTGAGCGTGTGATAGCGGCGCTGCGGCTCCTGCCAGCGGGCGAGGAGGTTGTCGGCGTACGGCACGGGGTCGGGGCCGCCGACGGGGGACCGGGCTCTCTCCAGGGCGTGACTGAAGCGGGTGCGGAGGGCGTCGAGATCGGCCATGTCTTCATTGTCGCGCGGGAGGGGGGAGCTGGGGTGGGCCGGGGTGATCCGGGGTGGGTCGGGGTGATCCGGGAGGCGCGGACCGAGGCGTATTCTTTTAATTGGACTAGACCTGTGCTGAACAGCCGCCTGGCGGCGAATGTCGATGAATGGGGTCCCATGAGCAAGCGTGCAGTTCTGGAGGTGATCGCCCTCGACGTCGAGGACGCGGTCGCCGCCCAGGCCGGAGGCGCGGACCGCCTCGAACTGGTCACCGACATGGCCGCCGACGGGCTCACCCCGCCGGTCGCGGCCTTCGCCCGGATCCGGGCCGCCGTCGACCTCTCCCTGCGCGTGATGCTGCGACTGTCCGAGGGCTTCGCGGCGGGAGCCGCCGAGGACCCCGACTGCCTCGACCGCCTCGTCCGGGTCACCCGCGAGCTGCGGTCGGCGGGCGCGGAGGGGTTCGTGCTCGGGTTCCTGGACGCGGAGGGCGGGGTGGACCTGGCGGCGGTGGAACGGATCGTCGCCGAGCTGGACGGCTGCCGCTGGACCTTCCACCGCGCCCTCGACCACGCCGCCGACCGCGACACCCTGCGCAAGCAACTGGACGGCCTGCCCGGACTGGACACCTACCTCACGGCCGGTTCGGCGGCAGGCGTCGACACCGGCCTCCCCACCCTCCTGACGGAAGCGGCCCGCCACGGCGAACAGGGCTACGAACAGCAACTCCTCGTCGGCGGAGGCCTCCGCCTCGCCCACGTCCCGCCCCTCCGAGCAGCCGGCATCGACGCCTTCCACATCGGCGGCGCGGCCCGCCCGGAGGGCTGGACCGGCCCGGTGTCGGTGGAAGCGGTACGGGAGTGGCGGCGGGCGGTGGACGGGGGGTAGGTGCCCGTGGCGGCTCTCACGCCCGGCGGTGAGTGGTGATCCCCAGGGCTGATGGTGTTGGCGAATTCCGCCTGGGCGATCCGGGCCACGGTGGGTCGGTGCCGGGGGCCCGGGTGGTATCGGCCGCAAACTGTGACACATGCCCCCTTGAGTGTCACATTTGTGGAACTGGTATCCGGCCGTCCGTGGATTCGCCGACAGCGTCAGGGCTTCGATGCCGTCGAGGGCGGACTGGGGAGCAGCACGCAGCGTCTGATTTCTGATTCCCCTTTCCGGGTATTCGTGTCTCCTGCCCGGCCCAGGGGACAGGCCATCGAGCCGGCTCAGGAGGTGGAAAGGAGTTTGCCTGTTGCGGCGTCGACAGCGATGTCCTGCTTGCCGCTTCCGACTATCCAGACGGGCCGCCAGGCACCAGCGATTTACTGGGCGAGGAGGACGGCGTGTTCGGTCGACAGCCCGGTCTTGTTCTGCGCCAGATCCCTGGCCTTCGTCTCATCGACAGTGACCTGCGGCAGTGCGGGATCCTCGACTGTCACGGCTGAGAACCCGATGACCCGAGCGGTTGTGGTGATGGTGAGGTCGAGGCGCATCGGCATCATCACGCCATCCGCGTAGCGCCGGTAGATCACGGTGTAGGCCCGGGTGGGGCCGTCCCCGATGGAGCGGATCTTCTGCTCGCTTCCGGCGACGTTCTTCGGAAACCACTGACGTGCGAACTTGTCGGCGTCCTTGGCGACTTGGGCCTCGCTGAGGGACCCTCCGTCGCCACGCGTGTTCGACGACCACGCGCTGACGAGATCCTTGTCGGGCCACCAGCCCGAGATGCTGCCGCGGTTCGTCTCCGCGGTGATCTTCAAGCGCTCTCCGCTCTTCTGGGTAGCGGATTCCGTGACCTCGGTGTCGCTGCCGTAGATGCCCTTGGCCGCGTCAGTGATCCACTCGTTGGCCTGGACGGAGGACTCGGCGAGGCTGTGTGTCCGGTCGTCCTGGGCGACGACATCCACCCCGGTGATGCGGCTGTCGAAGACTCCCGCCACCGCCACGGCACCGGCCACGGCAAGAGTGGTGCCCCACAGGAGGTCGCGCACCGGTCTGCGCGGCAGCCTGCGCTGTCGGTAGAGCCACAAAGCCCCGGCCAGGGCACCGGCCACGGCCCCAACCGCGTTCGCCGCGAGATCGCTCACGCTGCACGACCGGCCGAAGCTCGCCGCCGACTGCATCAGCTCGACTGCCGCGCTCAGGAAGGCGCCCGCAGCCGCCACGGTGACCGGCCGCCGGAACAGCAGGACGGCCAGGAACCCGGCCGGTGCGAAGAGGGCGATGTTCAGCAGGGAACCGACCGAGGTGAACAGGTGCGTGGGTGCTCCTGTGTCGCACTGCCAGGCCTCAAGGCCGGCGTCACCGGGGAGCAGCGTCACCGCGAGGAGGCCGGCCACGTAGACGGCCAGGGCCGTTCGCAGCGGCCAGGGCTTGTCGCGGGCCCTGGCCACCAGTGCGGTGGGTGCCGTGAGCACGACGGCGAGAACCAGGAAGGAGACGATCAGGCCGGGTACGGCCGCGATGGACGCTTCGATCACGAGGTGGCCTTCAGAGCACGATGCCCGGAGTGCTGGTCACGCCGCCCCAACTGTGCGTCAGCGTCCGGAAGAAGCAGTTGTTGCTCGCCACTCCGGTGGCTCTCTGCCGGGTGCCTGTCCGAGGGGTGGTCCGCGCAGGAATGTGACACTTCGGTGGGGGAGTGTCACATTCCTGGAACTCACCTACCGGGGACCCGGGGTGTCCGTGCGCCGCTCGACTTCGAAGACCCCGTTTTGCGAGGGCCGGTTACTCCGGTGCTGCGCGGCTCAGGCGGTGAACCCCTCGGCCTTGACAGCGCCGACGAACGACGACCAGGCGGCCGTCTCGAAGACGAGCGCGGGACCGTGGGGTGCCTTGGAGTCGCGGACGGGGACGCCGGTGAGGTATCCGTCCGAGATCTCGATGCAACCGCCTTCGCCGTTGTCGCTGTAGCTGGACTTGCGCCAGGCGGGGAGAGTCGATGCGTCAGGAATCGTCTTCAACTTCGTACTCTTTCAAGTATGTGCGGATCAGATCGAGTGATTCGTCGTCCGTGAGGGCCAGTGAGCGCGCCATGTCGAATCTCAGTGTCTGCTCAAGGACCCTTGCCGGGGACTCTACTAGCTCACCGGAGCCGTAGCTCTCGATGAACGCGACCGTCTCGCCGTCGGGCAGTGTCCGCAAGGTCAGGCTTCCGCCCATCAGCGGGTAACCGCCCTGGTCGAACGGCAGGATCTGCACGGTCACACGTGGCCGGGCCGCCAGGTCCAGCAGTCGGCACATCTGGTCCTTCATGCACTGGGCGTTGCCGACCTTTCGCCTCAGCGCCGACTCGTCCATGATCGCCCAGTAGAAGGGCGGCTCCTCCCGGTCCAGGATGAGTTGCCGTTCCATGCGGATGGCCACCCGCTCGTTGACGCGTTCGTCGGTCTCACCCGGCAGCGACCTGCGGATGAGCGACTGCGCGTACTGAGGGGTCTGGACGAGTCCGGGGACCAGGCTGCTCGTGAACACCTGGATGCGTACGGCCTCTTTCTCCTTGGCGAAGGGCTTGCGGAAGTAGCCGGGGATCAGCGGGTCCTGGGCGAGTTCCAGGAGTTCGGCCAGGACGCCGTCCGTCTCGAAGAACTCGTCCAGGGTGTTGACCAGGGACTCCGACGGCAGTTGTTCACCCAGTTCTACCCGCCCCAAGTAGCTGTGCGAGTAGCCGCCCACCAGTTCGGAGAGCTGACGCAGTGACAGCCCCTTGCGCTCGCGGAGGCGACGCAGTCGCCTGCCGAGCCTCTCCCGGGGCGTGAGCTTGCCGTCCTCGCTGGTCAACTCCACTTCACCGCACCTCTCTCCTCGTCGAACCGCTGTCACCAAAGGCGTCCGGTGACAGCCCACCGGTGTGTCCGGCCTGCCGAATCGGCCATGTTGGTAGTGACTTGAACGCAGTGCGTGACTACCCGTTTCTCACGGGTTGTGCGCATAAACGTACATGGAGTGATGATGGTGCGGCAGGCAGACGACCAACCCCCGGCGCAGGGTGCGTTGGTCTACGACCCGGTGACCCGCAGGGTCGGGGAGTACCGGGACAAGGCGGGGCCGTACGCGATGCTGCGCCCGGTGGGCGGCGGGCGCGAGTGGCAGGCCGACCCGGTGCGGATCCGGCCGGCCACCACGACGGAGCGGCTCAGCGCCGAGGTGAAGGCGGTCAACGACCGCACCGGCCGGGACGACGCGGTGCGTGGGCCGGGGTCGGGCTGCGACATGACCCGGCCGCCCGTTCCCGCCCCGGGGTGCGACGCGTGCGCCGAACTCGACGCGCAACGCGCGCTCGCACGCGTCGAGTTCGACTACAGCGCCGTGTCGGACGCCAACGTCCTGATGCGCCGCCACCAGCGCAAGGACCACGACGGATGACCCGCCGCACCGTCGCGGACCACGCGGTCCTGGAACCCCCGGACGATCTGTCGGCCCCGACGCGGGCGGACCTGGGCTTTCGTCTGCGCGTGGTCGCGTATGTGCCCGGCGGATTCCGCACCGTGCTCGGGGAGTACGAGGCGAACTCCCCGCGCATGATCATGAGTTGTCTGCGTGAGCGCGTGGGGCGCGTGGCCGGTCGGTTCGACGGCTGGCCCACCCGGCAGGTGCGCGCCTGGCTTCGCGACGCCGACGAGCTGGAACGGGCACTGGAGGGGCTCGCCGAAGGCAGGCCGTATGTGTTCCAGGTGATGACCGGCACCGGCCTGCGCTACGTCTTCACCGCCGAACCCATCGACAGCGCCACCGTTCCTCTGGAGGGGTGCTGTGGTGAGCGTCAGCCGAGTTGCTCCGGCAGGGCCGTCGAGTGGGTCACGATCAGGCCCGAGACCGCTCGGGTCAGGGAGACGTACAGGCGGCGTAGGCCTGTTCGTTCGTCTGGTTCGGCGTTGACGACGGCTTGGGGTTCGTCCAGGACCACGTAGTCGTACTCCAGGCCCTTGGCCAGGGAGGCCGGGACCAGGGTGAGGCGGGTCTCGGCCGTGGTTTCCTCGCCGGGGGAGAGGAAGCGTAGGCCCGCCGTCGTGAGGGCTTCGGCCAGGGCCGGGATGCGGGTGTCCGCCGCGATCAGGCCCGTCGAGCCCTCGTTGCGGAGCAACTCCTCGCAGGCCGCCACGACTTCGGTGTCGTCGGCGATCGGGCGGAGGTCGAAGAAGCCGGGGTTCTCACGGACCGACGCGACCGGGGTGAGGCCGGGCGCGATGTGCGGGAGCAGACGGGAGGCGTAGGTGATGACGTCCGTCGGGACGCGGAAACCGGCGGTCAGTTCCTCGATCACCGCGTCCGCCTTGCCGAGGTGGGTGAGGGCTTCTTGCCAACTCCGGGTCGCCCAAGGGGTCGTGCCCTGCGCGAGGTCGCCCAGTACGGTCGCCGAACCCGTCGTGCAGCGCCGGCCGACCGCCCGGTACTGCATGGGGGACAGGTCCTGCGCCTCGTCCAGGACGACATGGCCGAGGGAGTGCGTGCGCTCGACGAGGTCCGTCGCCTCGTCGATCAACACCGCGTCCGCCGAAGACCACTTGGCCGTCTTCACCGAGCGCACCGGCTTCGGCCACAGGATCGTTTTCTGTTCGTCGTCGGTCAGCACGCCCTCCGCGTGCGTGGCGAGGAACTCCGCGTCGGACAGCAGCCGCAGGACGAGTTTCGCCGGGTCGACGGCCGGCCAGACCGCCTTCACCGCCGCCTTCACCGCGCTGCCCCGGGCGACGGCGTCCTGCACCCGGTCGTCCGGGGCCTCGCCCGAGCGCTCCATCTGCACCAGCACCACGTGCGCGATGCGCTGCGGCAGGGCCTCGCGGGCCGCGCCGTACCGGATGTCCCGGTCGAGCAACTCCCGGATCATCTGCTCCAGTTCGTACGCCGGGACCCGCCAGCGCCGCGAGCCGCGCACCACGACGACCGGCTCGGCCGGCATGCTGACGTGCGCGTAGACCGCCCGCCGCAGCACCTCCGCCATCCTCGCGTCGCCCTTGACGACCGCCGCCGTCGCGTCGTCCTCGCCCCGCACCTCCACATGGGCCACCAGGTCGTCGACCGTGCCCTGGCGGACCGCCAACTCGCCCAGAGCGGGCAGCACTTGCTCGATGTAGTGGAGAAAGGACCTGTTCGGCCCGATGACCAGCGTGCCCGTGCGGGCGAGCCGCTCGCGGTGGGCGTAGAGGAGGTAGGCGACCCGGTGCAGGCCGACCGCCGTCTTTCCGGTGCCCGGACCGCCCTGGACGCAGACCGTCCCGCCCAGCCCGCTGCGGACGATCTCGTCCTGCTCGGGCTGGATGGTCGCGACGATGTCCCGCATCGGGCCGACACGTGGGCGCTCGATCTCCTGCTGGAGCAGCTTGCTGGTCCGCACGGTCTCCGACGGGTCCGAGAGGTGCTCGTCCTCGTAGGCGGTGAGGTCGCCACCCGTGTAACCGAAGCGGCGGCGCAGCCCGACGTCCATCGGGTCCTTCTTCGACGCCCGGTAGAACGGCTGCGAGACCGGCGCACGCCAGTCGATGACCATCGGGTCCCCGTCGCCGTCGTGCACATGCCGCCGCCCGATGTAGAAGCGCTCGCCCTCGGCCCCTTCCGCCAGGTCGGTGCCGGGGGCGTGCAGGTAGTCGAGGCGGCCGAAGAACAGCGGGGTGTCGCTGAGGTCGGCGAGCGCCTTGATGCGCTCCCCGATCTGACGTCCCAGGATCTGGGCGTTGACCCAGTTCGCGGCGACGTCGGAGATGTCGAGGGCCTCGACGTCCTCGCGCATGGCGCGCAGGGCGCCACGGGAGGAGGCCAGGTGGCCGCGCTCGCGGGCGAGGGGGTCGCCGTCGGGGGCGGGCAGGGACGGCGCGGACAAGGTGGACAAGGGGGTGCCTCCGGGCGGCCGGCTGAGGGTGGCGCCGCAGGGTGGGCTGCGGCTGCGGGATGCCGTCCGGTTTCCGGCCGGACGGCGGCTCTCCGGTTGAGGGAGGCGGGCAAGAGCGGAGATTCTAGGGGAGGGGGAGCGGCGGAGGCGAACGGTTTTCCCTCCCCTGAACGGTTTTCCCTCCCCTGGGGGAGGCGTCTCCACCCAGGGGTACTCAAGTAGTACACAAGGTCGAGACTCAGGACCGATGCCCCCTTTATGCCCCGGATCGCATCATGGAGGCATGAGTGCAGCGACCCTCACCCCAGCCCCCGGTCGCCCGTCCGGTGCGACCCCCGTGTCCGACCTGTCCGACCTGCATCACCACCGCGTCGGCGACGGCCTGCGCGCGATAAAGGTCTTCGTGCGCGCCGCCTTCGACGTGATCATCCTCGGTGAGTACGGAGAGGAAGCGGGCGTCCGCCGTAAGTGACGTCCGCTCGGTCTCCGCTCAGCTCTCCGCCAGCAGCTCGTCCGCGTCCATGATCCGGTAGGCGTAGCCCTGTTCCGCCAGGAAGCGCTGGCGGTGTGCGGCGAAGTCCTGGTCGAGGGTGTCCCGGGCGACGACGGAGTAGAAGTGGGCCTGGTGGCCGTCCGCCTTCGGGCGGAGCACCCGGCCCAGGCGCTGGGCCTCCTCCTGGCGGGAGCCGAAGGTGCCCGAGACCTGGACGGCGACCGTCGCCTCCGGCAGGTCGATCGAGAAGTTCGCGACCTTCGACACCACCAGCACGCTGATCTCGCCCTCGCGGAAGGCCCCGAAGAGCTTCTCGCGCTGCGCGTTGGAGGTCTCGCCCTTGATGACGGGGGCGTTCAAGTGCTCGCCCAGCTCGTCGAGTTGGTCGATGTACTGGCCGATGACCAGGATCTGCTGGCCCGCGAAGCGGCGGACGATCGCCTCCGTCACCTTCCGCTTCGTCGCGGTCGTCGCGCAGAAGCGGTACTTCTCCTCCGCCTCGGCGGTCGCGTACGCCAGCCGCTCGGAGTCGGTCAGGTTCACGCGGACCTCGACGCAGTCGGCGGGCGCGATGTAGCCCTGCGCCTCGATCTCCTTCCACGGCGCGTCGAACCGCTTCGGCCCGATGAGCGAGAACACGTCCGACTCACGGCCGTCCTCGCGCACGAGCGTCGCGGTCAGGCCGAGGCGGCGGCGGGCCTGGAGATCGGCGGTGAACTTGAAGACGGGGGCGGGGAGCAGATGCACCTCGTCGTAGACGATGAGACCCCAGTCCCGGGAGTCGAACAGCTCCAGGTGCGGGTAGACGCCCTTACGGCGGGTCGTCAGCACCTGGTAGGTGGCGATGGTGACGGGCCGGATCTCCTTCCGCGTCCCGCTGTACTCGCCGATCTCCTCCTCGGTCAGGGACGTCCGCTTCACCAGCTCGTGCTTCCACTGCCGCGCCGAGACCGTGTTCGTGACGAGGATCAGCGTGGTGGACTTCGCCTCGGCCATCGCCCCGGCCCCGACGAGCGTCTTGCCCGCGCCGCACGGCAGGACGACGACCCCGCTGCCGCCGTGCCAGAAGTTCTCCACGGCCTGCTTCTGGTAGGGCCGCAGCGCCCACCCGTCCTCGGCCAGGTCGATCGGGTGCGCCTCGCCGTCGACGTACCCCGCGAGGTCCTCGGCCGGCCAGCCCAGCTTCAGCAGCGTCTGCTTGATCTGCCCGCGCTCGGAGGGGTGCACGATGACGGTGTCCGGGTCGATCCGGGCGCCGACGAGCGGGGCGACCCGCTTGGAGCGCAGGATCTCCTCCAGCACCGGCCGGTCGGTGGTCGTCAGCACCAGGCCGTGCGCCGGGTGCTTGCTGAGCGTCAGCCGGCCGTAGCGGTCCATCGTCTCGGCGATGTCGACGAGCAGCGCGTGCGGCACCGGGTAGCGGCTGTACTGCACGAGCGCGTCCACGACCTGCTCGGCGTCGTGCCCGGCCGCCCGCGCGTTCCACAGGCCCAGCGGGGTCACCCGGTAGGTGTGGATGTGCTCCGGCGCCCGCTCCAGCTCCGCGAACGGCGCGATGGCCCGACGGCAGTCGCCGGACTGCTCGTGGTCGACCTCCAGCAGCAGAGTCTTGTCCGACTGGACGATCAGCGGTCCGTTCACGTACGCCATCCCTTCCGCGCGGGCCAAACCTCCAGTGTGCCGTACGACGTGCCGAAACGGGGGGTCGCTGCCCGACCGTGACCACGGCCGTCACCGCGGCCTCCACCTTGCGCAACCCTGTGCGCCGGTCGGGTGTCTGACCAGCAGAGCAGCGCGGTGGGCGCGACGCGGTGAGGAGTTCACGGTATGTCGGTCCAGCCGGCCGAGTCGGTGCTGTCGTTTCGCAGGGCGGCGGTCGGGGTGGGGGCGGCGGCGGTGCTGGCGGCGACCGGCACCTGGGTGCTGTGGCCGCCGCACGTCGACGCGCGGCTGTGGGGCGAGGTACGGCCGGTGATCGAGGCCCGGATCGCGGCGGACTCGCGGGACAGCGGCAGTGGTAGCGGTAGCGGTGGAGGCGGTGGCGGTGGCGGTGGCGAGAGCGTGACCGCGCTCGACGCCCGCTGGTTCTGCCGGGCGGAGCCGCTCGAACTGGCGGAGCACGCGGGCGAGGTGCGGGCGGGCGTCAACACGCTGTGCATCGAGTTCGGGGTGCGCGGCGGCGGCCTGGTGGAGTGCAGCGGCAGACAGTTCCCGCAGGTCGTGCGGCTCCAGCGGGACGACGCGGCCGACGGCGGCTACCGGGTCGTCTCCCGGGAGGAGGCGCCCGACGGCGCCGGGTACGCGCCGTGGACGCACGCGCACTTCGGCGTCTACGTCAGGGCCTCGCTCCAGGAGCCGATGTCGTCCGCCGCCCTGGAGACCGAGGCCCGCACCCACTTCCGCCTGCCCGCGGACGCCTCCGTCGGGGAGTGCTGAAGGGGCCGACCGGGGAGTGGGGAGTGTCGTCAGTCGTCGGCCAGTTCCGCCACGCCCGTGATCCGGTGCAGCGGGTACGTGCGGACCTCGTCCGCCGTGTGGTCGTACGCCGTCACGAAGCCGCCCTCCACCCGGACCGGGGCGATGACGCGCTGGCTGGCGGTGCCCTCGGCGTTGACGTAGCCGATCCACAGGGCCTCGCCGGTGAGGACGGCGGCCTGCACGGTGGCGAGGGTCTCGGCCGGGCTGGTGCGGGGGAGTTCGCCGGCGGCGAGCGGAGCGGCGTCCTCCGTCGTCGGCTTGCGGGGGGTCGTGGCGGCCAGGTCGCCGGCCCGGATCGCGCGGATCGCCGCCGTCAGCAGCGTGGCGTCCGGGACCGGCGGGCCGTCCGGCACCGGCTCGGGGGCCGTGCGGGGCGGGGTGCGGTGGGCGTGCGCGCGGGCGATCAGGACGTCGCCCTCGGCGGACTCGGCGGCCGGCGCGAAGCCCATCGCGCGCAGCCCGTCCAGCAGGGTCGCCGGGTCGGCCTGCGCCGCGAGCACCGTGGGGGCCAGGCGGCGCAGGCGCAGGGCGACGGCGCGCTTGTCGGCGAGGATCTCGTTCAGTACGGCGTCGTCGTCGCAGCGGACGTAGGCCGATGCCGCGCCCACCCGCAGATGGCCGTGCCGGCGGGCCACGTCGTCGATCAGGTACGCCAGCGGCTGCGGCACCGGGGTACGCGAGTGCTCGGTGAGGAAGGCCTGCAGGTCGGAGGCGCTGCGGCCGGCGTCCAGCGCGCGGCGGACCGAGCCCGGCGTGAAGCGGTAGACCGTCGCGCCGCCCTTGGACTCGACGTCCGCGAGCACGTTCAGCACGTCGGCGAGGGGGCGCCGCAGCGGGCCGGGGGCGACCGCGGTCAGGTCCGCCTGGAGCAGGACGTGGTCCAGGGGCTCTGGGAGGAGGGGGGCCAGGAGCCGGGCGGCGGCCGTGGCGGCGACGGCCTGCTCGGGGGGTGAGAGTGGCGCCGGAGCGGGGGCGGCCGGGCGGTGCTGGTGGTGGGCGGGGAGCCTGTCGCCGGGGCCGGCCGGGGCGTTGTGAGCGGGGGCGGGTTTCGGGGGGTGCGGTGCCCCCAGAAGGGCGCGGCCCTGTGACGACAGCGCGCCCCGGCCGGTCACGCCCAGCGACTCGGCCTCCGCCAGGGTCCAGCGGGCCAGCCGGGAGCGCAGATCCTCGTCGGCCTGAGAGCCCTGAGAACCGTGGGGAGCCTGGGGTCCCTGGTGGGTCTGGGGGCCGCGCAAAGGGCGTTCCCAGCGGAGCCGGGCGCGCAGGGCTTCCGGGTCCGGCGCGGTGCCCTCGGGGAGCCCGGCCAGCAGCGTCAGCACCCGGTGGCGGACCTCGGGCGCGGCGGACCGGTCCAGGCCCGGACCCAGCGCCGACAGCGCCCGCTCCTTGAGGTCCCGGCCGCCGACCACCCCGGAGGTCCTGGTCGCCGTCAGCCACGCCTCCGCCAGCCGCGCCCACCGCTCCGCGGGCGGCCGCTCCAGCCACTCGTCGTACTCCGGGGTCGCCGCGTACCGCTCGTCGGCCTCGCCGTCGGAGGCGAGCAGCCCGGCCGCGTACGACAGCTCCACCCAGAACGCGGCCACCGGCTCGGACACGTCCAGCGCGACGGCCGTCCGCTTCAGGTCGCGCACGCTGAGCCCGCCGGCCCGCAGCACCGCCGGCCCGCCCTCGTCCCAGTCCTTCAGCAGCTCCTCGACGGTCGCCAGCGCCGTGTACGCCTGCCCGGCCGCCGTCGCGTCCACCACCTGCGGGGCGTGCGCGGCGGCCGGCTCCACGGCCGGCGGCGCCGGTTCGGGCGTCCGGTGGGCCCGCCCCGCGCGCAGATGCAGGGCGACCTCCCGGGGCAGGACGACGGTCCCGGGCGCCGTCGGCAGCAGCAGCCCGCGGTCCAGCAGCCAGCGCAGCCGCGCCGCGGGGTCGTGGGTGACCTGCCCGTACGGCGGCCCCCACACCAGCCGCTCCAGGACGTCGAGGGATTCGGCGGGCGCCCCCGCGAGCAGCGCGGCCATCTTCTTGCGGTGGCCGAAGAGGGCGGTGAGCGCGGCGACGGCGGACACCGGGTCGTGCGTGGACGGCAGCCCGGCCGCCGCCACGATCTCCTGGATCCGGCCCGGCGACATGCCCGCCGTCGCCTCCCGCACGCTCGGCCCGAGTCCCGTCGGGGACGGGTGCTGCGGGGACGGCGCGAGCAGTTCGCGGGCGGTGCGGACCAGGTGCAGGCGGTCGTCGGCGCCCCAGACCAGGGCCTGTTCGCGCAGCGCCGCCAGCGCGCCGGGGAGCGCCTCGACGACGGCCGGGTCGCGGGCGTCGCCCGCCGTCAGCGCGAGCAGTTCGCCGTACGTCGCCGGGTCGCCGGCCACGGCCAGCGCCTCCGCCGTCTGCAGGGCGAACCGGTCGAGCCGCTCCAGCGCGCGGACGACGGAGGCACGGGTGCCGGCGCGGGTGGCGAGCTGGGTCAGGTCGGTCGGGACCGGGGTGATGAGGTCGGGGCGGGCGCCCAGCAGTGCGGCCAGGGAAGTGTCGTCCCGGGCGCGGAGCGCTGCCGCTAGGGAGCGGGGGGCCAGCTCGTCCTCGGTGCTCATCTTGCCCACGGTAGCGGTTGGCGCCCCCTGCGGGCTGCGCCCCCAGACCCCCCACCGGCCCTGAAGGGGCCTGTCCTCAAACTCCCCCACTCTCGGCTGCGCTCGAGCGGGGGGACCCCCGGACGGGCTGAAATGCACTAGCTTCGCCCCGTGGGGATCGAGAGTGACCAAGTCGTCTACGAGTATCTGAGCCGGGTCGGGGACGTCGCGCAGCAGCGGCAGTTGTCGTCGGCCACGCGGATGCGGCTCGTCTCCGAGCTGCGCAACGAGATCGACCGGCGCCGGGCGAAGGCGACGGTCGACTCGCCCGCCGCCGTCCGGCGCATCATCGACCGCCTCGGCAGCCCCGACGACCTCGTCGACGCCGCCGCCGACAGCGGCCCCGGCGTTCCGCAGCCGCCGGCGCCCTCCGTGCCCGTCCAGCGGGACCGCGAGGAGGCGTCGAAGCGGCCGAAGGGCACCCGGCGCGGCGCGCCGCCCGCCGTCCCCGCGCAGAAGTCGGGCGACAGCCGTGAGGCGTCCGACCCCGACTGGTGGCTGCGCGGGCCGGCGCCGCTCGAACTCGGCGACGACGTCCCGGGGTTCGTCGGCGGCGTGGAGATCCCGGACCTGCTCAAGCCCCCGCCCCCCAGGACGATCGAGGAGAAGGACGAGCAGGACGAGGACGACCTCGCCGTCGAGGGGGAGGCAGCGGGTGATGACGAAGGCGTCCGGCCCCGTCGCCGTCTGCTTCGTTTCCCCCGGGGCTCCTCCACCTCCGCCTCCCCGCAGGGGCGGCGCTGGAGCAACCCGCTGCTCCTCATCGCCGCCGGGTGTCTGGTCGTGGGCGCGGCGCTCGGGTACTGGTTCGCGCTGATCGTGGGCTGGGCCATCGCCTACGTCTCGCGCCGGCTGACCGAGCGGGAGACGAAGCTGGCGGTCGTCTGGCTGCCAGGCCTCTCGGTCGCCGCCGGGCTGGTGTGGCTGTGGGGCCGCACCGACGGCCGCTGGGGCGCCCCCATCGCCGACGGGCACATGAACGACGCGCTCGCCGGCACCTGGCCCTGGGTGATCCGGGGCGCCGCCGTGGCGTCCGCGCTGTTCCTGGTCTGGCGGTCGCAGAAACAGAGGTAGGCAGACAGAGGTAGGCAGAGGGGGCCAGGGTCGGCTGTGGTGGGCGGGCAGAATGGGTCCATGACGTCACCCGTGCTCACGGTCGGCTTCGACCTCGACATGACCCTGATCGACTCCCGGCCCGGCATCCGCGCCACCTACCTGGCGCTCGCCGAGCGGACGGGGACGTACATCGACGCCGATCTGGTCGTCACCCGGCTCGGTCCGCCGCCCGAGACGGAGCTGGCCCACTGGTACCCGGCGGAGCAGGTGGCGGCCATGGCCGACGTCTACCGCTCGCTGTACCCGGAGCACGGCGTCACCGGCGCGACCGCGTTGCCCGGCGCCCGGGAGGCGATCGCGGCCGTGCGGGCGGCCGGCGGGCGGGCGATCGTGGTCACCGCCAAGCACCAGCCCAACGCGAAGCTCCAGGTCGAGCATCTGCGTCTCGGCCCCGACGCGGTGATCGGCGACCTGTGGGCCGAGCAGAAGGCGCAGGCGCTGCGCGAGCACGGCGCGAGCGTCTACGTCGGCGACCACGTGGGAGACGTGCTCGGCGCGCACGCCGCCGGGGCGCTGTCGGTCGCCGTGCCGACCGGGCCGATCGGTGCGGAGGAACTGCGGACGGCCGGTGCGGATGTCGTGCTCGCCGACCTCACCGAATTCCCCGCCTGGCTCACCGGTCACCTCACCGGCCACCTCCCGCACTAGCCCCCCGCACCCCGCGCCTGACGCCGTCCGGCGGCGGCCGATCGCAGCACTCCCGCGCCGGCGATCAGGAAGCCGACGCCCATGAGCATGCTCAATCCGAACATGTACGTCGGAAAAGGCGTCGAGCCGAGGAACAGCGGGGCGACCGTGACGAGTGTGGCCACGGCGCCGACGAAGAACACGATGGCGCCGGCACGGATCAGTCGGTCACCGGGGACGGCGGAATTCGTTCGGGTTTTGTCACGCACCCGACCAGGGTAGTTCCCAGCCCTGAGGAACGACCGGGGGACGTCTTGTCCCCGGCCCGAAGAGCATCAGCGTCTCTGATCGACTCAGCCGTTCCAGTCGGGCCGTAGTGTCCGGCAGGAGGCTTTCCCGTCGTGGAGGGGTGGCGTGGGCGTGCAGGTGGAATCCTGCGCCCAATGCTGCTCCTAGTGGCCGGTGACCGGCTGTGGCGGGTGTGTCGATCGTCGTCACGTCCTGGTGCCGGTGGGCTGCGCGGGGCAGCCGGGTCCGGTCCGTTGGTGCGTGTCCCTCCGGACGCTTGCCCGCCGGTCCCGTGGGGCCGGCGGGGGAGGGTGCCCACTTCCACCCGGGGGTGGTCGGGTGGTCGGGGGCTTTGCGGTGGCGCAGCGGTGTGAGGCACTGGGGGCAGTGCCTGGAGGTGTTCTTCGGGGGCACGATGACGACGGCGATGCCGGCTTCGGCGGCGAGGTGTCGCATGCGGTCCGTGATCTGCCCGCGCACGGCCTGGGACAGGCGGGTGTTCATCGTGCGGCCCATGCCCCGCGCCTCCATCGAGCGGAGGTCTTCGACGTAGATCACGCTCGCCCCGGCGGCGACGGCCTGGTCCACGGCCCAACGTGCCGCCGCCCGGGCCAGGGCGTCGTTGAGGTTCGACCGGCGGTCGCGGACGTGTCCGATCTCATCGGTGAGGACCCGGTGCCGGGCCGCCAGTGCGTGCCCGGAGTCGCCGCCGGTGAGCCGCTGGTACCGATCGGATTTGGCGTGCAGGCGCTCGGACAGACGGCGCAGGCGATGCTGTTTCGCCAGGACGCCGCCGGCCCGGAACATGCCCCCGCCCCGAGCGGGGTGATCGTGCCGTCGTCGTGCAGCCGGACCGCCCCGGCGGACAGCATCGTGTTCAGGCCCCAGTCCACCCCCAGCGCGACCGTGTGCCCGATCCGCCGGGACTTCGGCACGGCGTGCGTGTAGGCGAGATCGGCCCGTACCCGGCCCTGATGGATGCGCAGGGTGGGCAGATGCAGCACCGCACCTGCCGGGACCGTCGGCGGCAGCGAGACCGGGCAGGACACCCACGTCCAGTCCCCGTAGGAGCGCGGGTCGGGGCGGGTGGGCAACTGCAGCCGCAGCAGTGCCCTGCCCGGATCGCTCTCGTGCCGCTCGATGGTGGCCCGCTGCCCGTCGCACGCCGACAGCAGCAGCATCCGAGCAGTGCGCGGCGCGGCCTCCAGCTCGAACACGTCGACCGGCAGCCGCCCGTGCCTCCGTACGAAGGAAGCGGCCTGCCGGGTACGGGACTTGATGACGCTCGACGGCAGAGAGGCGCCGCCGGTTACGGCGTTGCGCACCGCGTCCCACTCACCAGCGTGGCGCTTCGCCGGATCGGCAGGCCACGTCGTGAGAACGCCCACGGTCAGATCAGCGCGCCACTTCACCGACCGCAGAACGCGCCCGGCCTGTTCCTGAGCCATACGCACGATGCGGTCATTGACCCGGACACCCTCCGGGGGACCGCAGCTCCAGCCCAGACGCCGCAGCGCCATCCACGCGTTCGACGGCAGTCCGCGGCCCCCGGCGTCCTCACCCGACGCCAGCATGTCCACATCCGCGGTGTTCCAGTGCTCGCCGGTCAGCGCACCGGCCGGACACCAGATCCACGCACCAGCCGACGCGCTCCGCAAGTGCAGCGGCCGACAGCACCTCACCCGTCCGCTCCACCTCACCCGCACGCAACAGGCCACGGGCACAGGCGGTGCGGGCCGTCTCCCCCTCACCGAGCGGCAGCCTCCGGCCCATCATCACCTCCTCTCCGTCCGCGATGCTGTCATCCGATCAACGACACTCCTGCGAAAGAGTCACGCATTCGATGTGCGCACCTGCGTACGACGCTGCCGCTGGTGGGCCAGGCATCGTTGGATGCCGCAGACAGTCAATTGGTTCCGGCGTTGTACAAGTGGTCGCCGAAGAACCCGATGACGAGCAATCCGCTTCTGTCGGTGTCGTCGAGATAGTGCAGTCGCGGCGCCGGCGGAGCACCATCGCCGATGCGGATGTGCTCGACCATGACGGCTTTCCCCGAGGGGGCGATGTGCTCGGGTACGCGGAAAGTGCGTTGGGCCTTGCCTCGCGGGCTGCTGCTGGCCGTCTGCCCCTCGCTGAGGACCACCTTCCCTTCGGCCAGCAGCGGGAACGGTTCGTTCGCGCAGTATGCCTTGAGGCTCGCCATCTCCGGGCCGGCTCTGCCGCCCTGCGCCCGCGCGACATCCTTGGCCTCGGCGTAAGCCTGCATGGCTGCCAGCGTCGCGGCCAGACGGCTTCGCCAGTGTGGAGCCTTCTGGTGATGCTCCAGTTTCTTGGTCTCGTCCAGATCCGCGGTGATGACCAGCGACGAGCAGTGCTGTTGCGCTTGTCTGAGAACGCCTCGGAAAGAGGAGGATTCCAGCCGCGTCTTCAAGGCCTGCTCTGCCTTCAGAGGCTGTTCATCGTCTTGGCGTGGCTGCAGCCGTGCGATGACGGCGTCGCGGGCCCTCAACGCCGCGTCCCGCTCCTCGGCCGCGGTGTTCAGTAACTCCGCGAATGCGTCTCGGTCCTTCTCTGCCGCCTCAAGCTCCCTTTGAAGCCGGGACGTTTCGGGCGGCAGCGGAAGGTTCTCCCATGCTCGTACGGCGTCGGGGATCAGGGAGCCGAGCTTCGACTCGAGAACCGACCGTTCGTCGAGCAGCTTGGAGCAGGCACGCAACCGCGCCTCGGCCTTGCGACGCCGCTCTCTCTCCGCCTCGGCGAGCCGCTTGTATTCGGCTGCTTCCTGCTTATACCGCCTGACGAGCTCTTTGCTCCGCTCGACAACTTCCTGTGACACGCGATCCAGGTCGACGCGGATTTTTTCCTCGTGGGCCTTGTCTGCCGCAGGGCCGAACGGACTGGTGGACATCGACGTCACACCCCCTCATCTCAAAAAGTGAAGACGAGGACAGGGGTGGAGTGGATGTCGGGTGTGTGGGCTTTGCGCTACTGACGCTGGTGGGTTATGGAGGCCCTCTGGCCGCCGAGTGGAGAGTCCGGGAGCTGCACACACTTCAGGGGTGGCCATGGCTGACAGGCAGGGGCTCGGTCTCGTTTTAAGGCGTGTTGGGTTGGAGAGACCCCCGGTAGGCTGTCATGACGGCAGTTCAACCGGCGTCCGGGAGCGTCCGGGACCGATCGAGGGAGTGTGTGCTTTGCCGACTGGCAAGGTCAAGTGGTTCAACAGCGAGAAGGGCTTCGGCTTTCTCTCCCGCGACGACGGCGGTGACGTCTTCGTACATTCCTCGGTCCTGCCCGCCGGAGTCGAGGCACTGAAGCCGGGCCAGCGAGTGGAGTTCGGCGTCGTCGCCGGACAGCGCGGCGACCAGGCGCTCTCCGTCATCGTTCTCGACCCGACCCCCTCGGTCGCCGCGGCGCAGCGCAAGAAGCCCGACGAACTGGCCTCCATCGTCCAGGATCTGACGACCCTTCTCGAGAACATCACGCCGATGCTCGAAAGGGGCCGTTACCCCGAGAAGACCTCCGGCAAGCAGATCGCCGGTCTACTGCGCGCGGTCGCCGACCAGTTGGACGTCTGAACCGGGTAAGTCACCCACGCATCAACCGTTTTACGGGAAATCGAGCGCACCCGGGCCGAGGGGCGGCAGCAGCCCCTCGGCCGCCGCGCGGGTGAGCAGTCCGCGTACCGCCGCATAGCCGTCCTCGCCGAGGTCGGCCGTGAACTCGTTGACGTACAGGCCGATGTGCTGGTCGGCGACGGCCGGGTCCATTTCCTGGGCGTGCGCCATGACGTACGGGCGGGACACCTCGGGGGCGTCCCAGGCGGCGCGCACCGACGTGCGGATCGCGTCGGCCAGGAGGGTCAACGTCCCGGTCCCCAGGGAGCGTTTGGCGATGATCGCGCCGAGCGGGATCGGGAGGCCGGTCGTGGACTCCCAGTGCTCGCCCATGTCCGCGAGCTTGTGCAGGCCGTAGTTGCGGTACGTGAAGCGGGCCTCGTGGATGACCAGGCCCGCGTCGACCTTGCCGTCCCGCACGGCCGGCATGATCTCGTGGAACGGCATGACGACGATCTCGCCGACGCCCCCCGGCACCGTGTCCGCCGCCCAGAGACGGAACAGCAGGTACGCCGTCGACCGCTCGCTCGGCACGGCGACCGTGCGGCCGGTGAGGTCCGTCCCGGCCTCCCGCGTCAGCACCAGCGGGCCGCAGCCCCGGCCCAGCGCACCCCCGCAGGGCAGCAGCGCGTACGTGTCGAGGACGTACGGCAGAACGGCGTACGACACCTTCAGCACGTCCGACTCACCGCGCTCCGCCATGCCGTTGGTGAGGTCGATGTCCGCGAACGTCACGTCGAGCGCGGGCGCGCCCGGCACCCGGCCGTGCGCGAGGGCGTCGAAGACGAACGTGTCGTTCGGGCAGGGCGAGTACGCGATCCGCAACGCGGATGCGGATGCCGGTGTCGATGCCGGTTCACTGGTGGTCATGTGGGGTCCAACTCTCCAGGACGGGTGCGAGCTTCCCGAAGGCCGTCGTCAGGGCGGACAGTGCCTCGCCGATGCGCCAGGCGGCGCGGTCGCGCGGGCCGACGGGGTTGGAGACCGCGCGGATCTCCAGCACGGGCACGCCGTGCGCGGCGGCCGCCTCGGCGACCCCGAAGCCCTCCATCGCCTCGGCGAGGGCCCGCGGGTGGCGGGCGCGCAGGGCGGCGGCCCGGGCGGCGGTGCCGGTGACCGTCGAGACGGTCAGGACGACGCCGGTACGGGCACCGGTGACGGCCGCGGCCTCTCGTACGAGGGACTCGGGCGGACGGTGGGTGACGGTGCCGAAGCCCAGCTCGGTGACCGGAAGGAAGCCGTCGGCGGTCTCGGCGCCCAGGTCGGCGGCGGTGATCTCGTCGGCGACGACCAGCGAGCCGACGGGGGCGGCGGGAAGGAATCCGCCGGCGATGCCCGTCGAGACGACTAGGGAGTACGGGGCGCCCTGCAGCGCGGCTGCGGTGAGGGCGGCGGAGACGGAGGCGGCGGCCGGGGCCGGGCCGACTCCGGCGGCGAGGAGGTCGTAGGCCTCGTAGCGGAGAAAGGTGACACCTGGTAGCCGGACTGTCACAGTTCGCGGCGGGGTGTACCCGCCGGGCTCCGGCAACGCCCGTGCCACCGCGTCCCGTTCGGCGGGGACCGCGGTGGCCACGAGGACGCGTGCGCGGGACGTGGTCAGTCGTCCTTCTTGAGCTTGAAGGACCACAGGCCGGTCGCCGACTGGCTCGCCTTCTTGCCGTCGCCCGCCTTGATGGTGACGAGCGTGGAGTTGCCCTGGGCGCCGTACTGGGCGTTGAAGAAGACGCTGCCCGGGATCGTCCGGTACGTCTTGTCGCTGTCCTCGGTGAGCGGCTGGCCGTTCATGAGGATCGTCCAGCGCTTGTCGGCCACGTCGGGGTCGACGCCGAAGCGGACGGTCTCGTCCGGGTCGACGCTGATGGACTTGATGTCCTTGTCGGCGAGGCACTTGGTCAGCGCCGCGGCCTGCAGGGTGTCGCCCTCGCCGCCGCAGGTCGCCTGGGAGCTGATCGAGGCGCGGCCGACGGTGATCGTGGACATGGGCGTCGGCTTGTCGCAGGCCGACAGGACGAGCAGTCCGGCGGATACGGCGCCGGCGGCGGCGACGGCGCGGCGGCGTCGCCGAACGCCGAGTACATCAGCGGCTCCGCCGCGGGGCATCATGGTCATGGCGGAAGGCTATCGGGCACGTCCAGCCGTCTCTTTACGTGGGGTGCGGCGTGGCCGTGTATTACGCCGTGCGGTGCCCGCGCCGCCACGCCGCGCTCACGCCACGCGGTGCCCGCAGAGCCACGCCGTGCTCACGCCACGCCGCGCTCACGCCACCCGGGGTTTCGCGCCGCCCCCGTGCCGTACCGAGGACAGCAGGCCGCGGACCGTCGTCAGCCAGCCCAGGGCGACCACCGCGGCGGCCACCGACAGGCCCAGCGTGCCGTTCAGCGGCATGACGATACCGACCGCGCCGCCGAACACCCAGCACACCTGGAGGATCGTCTCCGAGCGGGCGAACGCCGAGGTGCGCACCAGTTCCGGCACGTCCCGCTGGATCAGCGCGTCCAGGGACAGCTTGGCGAGCGCCTGCGAGAACCCGGCGATCGCCGCCAGGCAGGCCACCAGGAACGCGCCGAAGAAGACGGCGGCGACGAGCACCGCGCCCAGGACGACGGCGACGACCGCCACGATGATCAGCTCCGGGGCCCTGGAGCGCAGCCACGCCCCCACCGCCGTCCCCAGCGCGTTGCCCACGCCCGCCGACACGGCCACCATGCCCAGCGACAGCGTCGCGCTCTGCCCGGTCAGCGGGTGCTCGCGCAGCAGGAACGCCAGGAAGAAGGTCAGGAACCCGGACAGCCAGCGCAGCGACGCGTTGGCGCCCAGCGCGTGCGTGACGGCGATGCCGACCGTCCTCAGGCCCGGCCGCTTCACCTCCTTGAGGTGCGGGCCGTGCAGGTGCTGCTCGTCGGCGGCGAGCAGCGCGACGTCCTCGCCCTTGGCGGAGTCCACCTTGCGGGGCAGCGTGAACGACAGGAACGTCCCGGCCACGAAGATCACGAAGGCGCCGTAGAGCGGATAGCGCGGCCCGAGGGACTGGAGCCCGGCGCCCACGGGCGCGGCGACGCCGGTGGCCAGGAGGCCGCCGAGGGTGACCCGCGAATTGGCCTTGACCAGGGAGAAGCCGGGCGGCAGCAGCCGGGGCACGACGGCGCTTCTGACGACCCCGTACGCCTTGGAGGAGACGAGCACGCCGAGCGCGGCCGGATACATCTCGATGCTGCCGGTGGCGACCGCGCCCGACAGGACGAGCGCGAGGACGGCCCGGGCGGCCATGGCCCCGGCCATCGCGGCGCGCCGGCCGTGCGGGAGCCGGTCGAGGAGGGGGCCGATCACGGGGGCGAGGACGGTGAAGGGGGCCATGGTGATGGCGAGGTAGAGGGCGACGCGCCCGCGGGCCTCGTCGGTCGGCACGGAGAAGAAGACGGTGGAGGCGAGCGCGACGGTGATCATGACGTCGCCGGCGCCGTTCACCCCGTGCAGCTCGATCAGCTTGCCGAGACCGGACTCGCCGGCGCCGTGCGCGTGCGTGGCCTTGCGGATGCCGCGGGCGGTGCCGGTGAACGGGCGGTGCAGGGCACGGCCGACCGCGCGGACGGACCCGCTCATCCGGCCCGAACCGCTCACCCGGCTCCTCCCCTTGTTCCCCTTCGTCGCACCGATCCCGGTGGCGCCCTGGGGTGTCCTCGCGGCTGCCACTCCGTCATAGTGCCCCGAGAACGCGGTATGTGGTGGGGTTACCGCGCGTATGGCCGTGTGATCGTGCGGTCCGGCCGGGCGACCGGTGACGGGGCGCCCGGCCGGAGGGCGTTCAGGCGGCTGTCGCGGTCGGTGTCCGGAGGCTTACGGTGGCTTCCGGTGGTGGGAAACGTCCTGTCGGTGTAGGACGAACGTCCGGGAGCAGGTAGCGTGCGTAGCGCGCCGTGGCGATCGTTCTCGGCCGCGCGCCTCCCGGCCATCCCGCAGAATGGATGACAGCAGGTGCGCCCGAGCGCGATCGGGCGCGGACGTCGACGCGGCCCTTTGGTCCGCTCCGTCCGCACCCGCCGCCTTCAGGCAGGCGCACCGAGAGACGGCGTAGGAGAGAAGCGATACCTGTGAGCGCAGCGACCACGCGAAGCCGCACCCCCGACCGCCTGTGCGCCGAGGCCGTCGACCTCGCCCGTACCGCAGCCGAGGAGGCAGCCGCCCCCGGTGTGGTCGGTGAGCATGCAGGGATGCTCTCCGAGGGCGACCGGGTGGTCACCCACTACTTCGGCTGCAAGGAGCTCGGCTACCGGGGCTGGCGCTGGGCGGTGACGGTGGCCCGGGCGTCCCGCGCCAAGGTCGTCACCCTGGACGAGGTCGTCCTGCTGCCCGGCCCGGACGCGGTGCTGGCCCCCGAGTGGGTCCCGTGGAGCGAGCGGCTGCGGCCCGGCGACATGGGCCCCGGCGACCTCCTGCCCACGGACGCCGAGGATCTCCGGCTGGAGCCGGGCTTCACCGGTGTGGACGAGCCGCTGCCGAACTCGCCCGTCTCCGCGGAGATGGCGGCGCTGGTGGAGGCGGAGGACGCCGAGGTGACCCCGGCCGCGCCGGCGAAGCTGCCCACGACGCCGGTGCGGGGGACGATCGCCGCGGTGGCGGAGGAGCTCGGGATGCGCCGGGCCCGGGTCCTGTCCCGGTACGGCCTGCACATCGCCGCGGACCGCTGGGAGGAGGGCTTCGGCCCCGCGACGCCCATGGCCCAGGCGGCCCCCGCACCCTGTGTGAGCTGCGGTTTCCTTACCCCCATCGGTGGCTCCCTCGGGCAGGCCTTCGGCGTCTGCGCCAACGAGTTCTCCCCGGCGGACGGCCGCGTCGTCTCCCTGTCCTACGGCTGCGGGGGGCACTCGGAGGCGGCGGTCATGCCGACGCCGCCGCGGCCCGCGCCGCCGGTGGTCGACGAGACCCGCGTGGACCCGTTCCCGCTGCGCCCGGCCCCGGATTCCGGGTCCGTGCCGACGGCGGCGGACGAGGACACGGCCGAACTGGGGCACTCGTAGCCGTCCGGAAGCCGTCCGGAAGTGGTCCGGTAGCTGTCCGGAAGTGGTCAGGTAGCCGTCCGGAAGTGGTCCGGTAGCTGTCCGGAAGTGGTCAGGTAGCCGTCCGGAAGTCGTCGGCAGCCGTCCGGTGGCCGGGTCGGCCCGTAGTCGTTGTGTGATTGTGATGTGGGGTCGGCCCGGTGTCCGGACCGGCCCCCGTGACCGCCCCGCAGCCGTCCCGTTCTGCCGTCACTCCGCCTCGCGGTACCTTCGTGCCCACGCCGATGAGGAGAGTGAACGTACGTGAGCAAGTTCGTGCGGCCGGCACCCGAGGGCGCGGACCCCTTCGGCACGGCCCGCCTGCGTCGCGGAGTGCTGGACGCCTGGGCCACGAGTCCCGCCCGTTTCCGGGAGGACGCCAACGCCGAGGAGGACCTCGTCCTCGGCGGGTACCGGGACCGGCTCGTCGTCGAGCTCGCTCAGAACGCCGCCGACGCCGCGGCCCGCGCCGGAGTGCCGGGGCGGCTGCGGCTCACCCTGCGGGACGGCGTCCTCGTCGCCGCCAACACCGGCGCGCCCCTGGACGCGGCCGGCGTCGAGTCCCTCGCCACCCTCCGCGCCTCCGCCAAGCGCGAGGCCCGGCAGTCGGAGGTGGCCGTCGGACGGTTCGGCGTCGGCTTCGCCGCCGTCCTCGCCGTGACCGACGAGCCCGCCGTCGTCGGACGGTACGGGGGTGTCCGGTGGGACCTGGCCGAGGCCCGCTCGCTCGCCTCCGACACCGCCCGGCACAGCCCGGGCCTCGGTGACGAGGTCCGGCGGCGGGACGGGCATGTGCCGCTGCTCCGGCTGCCCTTCGCCGCCCAGGGCACCGCGCCCGACCCGTACGACACCGCCGTCATCCTGCCCCTGCGCGACACCGCCGCCGCCGACCTCGCCGAACGCCTCCTCACCGCCGTCGACGACGCCCTGCTGCTCGCCCTCCCGGGGCTGGCGGAGGTCGTCATCGAGGTCGGCGACGACGCGCCCCGCGTGCTGCGCCGGTCCGCCGACTCCGCCGACGCGGCCCTCACGGTCGTCGAAGACACGCGGGACGGGAACACGCGGTGGCGGGTCGCCGCCGCGCACGGCTCCCTCGCCGCCGAGCTGCTGGCCGACCGGCCGGTGGAGGAGCGGCTGCGGCCCCACTGGTCGGTCACCTGGGCCGTGCCGGTCGACGAGGACGGGGCGCCCGCCCGGCCCCGGACCACTCCCGTCGTCCACGCCCCCACCCCCAGCGACGAGCCCCTCGGCGTGCCCGCCCTGCTCATCGCCTCCTTCCCGCTCGACACCACCCGCCGGCACGCCGCCCCCGGCCCGCTGACCGACCATCTGGTGCTGCGCGCGGCGGACCTGTACGCCGAACTCCTCGCCGGCTGGCGGCCGGTGGGCGCCGGGATCATCGATCTCGTGCCCGGGCCGCTGGGCAAGGGCGAGCTGGACGGGGCCCTTCGGCAGGCCGTCCTCGAACGGCTGCCGCGCACCGCCTTCCTGCCGCCCGCCGTCCGGCCGGCCGCCGAGAGCGACGGCGACGACGTCGTCGAGTTCCCGGAGGCCCTGCGGCCCCGGGACGCCGAGGTCGTCGAGGGCGCCGGCGCCGACACCGTGCGGGTGCTGGCGGAGGTCCTGCCGACGCTCCTCCCCGCCGGGCTGGAACGGCGGGTCGAGCTGCGCACGCTGGGCGTCGCCCGGATCCCGCTCGCCGACGCGATCGACCGGCTGGCCGGCCTGGAGAAGGACCCGGACTGGTGGTACCGGCTCTACGACAGCCTCGCCGGCGTCGACCCCGACCGGCTCTCGGGGCTGCCGGTGCCCCTCGCTGGGGGCACCTCCCAGGCTTTCGGCACTGGGGGAGGCCGGACGACCATCGGCCCGCGCCAGGTGCTGCTGCCGCTCGCCGACGGCCCCACCCCCGACGACACCTGGGCCGCCGCCTCCGAGTCCCTCGCCCGCCTCGGCCTCAAGGTCGCCCACCAGGACGCCGCGCACCCCCTCCTGGAGAAGCTCGGCGCCCTGCCCGCCACGCCCCGCGCCGTCCTGACCACCCCGCAGGTGCGGGCCGCCGTCGCCGCGTCCCTGGACGACGACCGCGGCGCCTGGGACGACCAGGACACCCCGGACGCCGAGGAACTCGCCGACACGGTCCTCGCCCTCGTCCGGGACGCCGGTCTGGAGCCCGGCGACGAACCCTGGCTCGGCGCCCTCGCCCTGCCCGACGAAGACGGCGAACTCGTCCCCGCCGGTGAACTCGTCCTCCCCGGCAGCCCGTTCGCCTCCGTCATCCGCGAGGACGAACTCGCCTTCGTCGACGCCGAGTTGGCGGACAAGTGGGGCGAACGGCCCCTCGCCGCCTGCGGGGTGCTCGCGAACTTCGCGCTCGTGCGAGCCGCCGACGTCGTCCTCGACCCGGACGAACTCGAGCCGCGCGAAGGCGACTTCGCCGAACCGGACGACGCGGGACTGCTGGACGCGGTGGACGTGTGGTGCGAGGACATCCTCGACCGCTTCCCCGACTCGCCCGTACCGCCCGTCGCCACCGAACTGGTCGCCGTCCGCGACCTCGACCTCGTCGACGAGGACCGCTGGCCGCAGGCCCTCGCCCTGCTCGCCCGGCCGCCGCTGCGCGACGCCCTCACCCAGCCCGTCCGCATCCTCCTCCCGGACGGCACCCACGAGACCGTACGGCCCTACACCGCCTGGTGGTTGCGCGGAAACCCGGTGCTCGACGGCCGGCGCCCGGCCGGCCTGCTGGCCGCCGGCGGCGACCCGCTCCTGCACGGCCTGTACGACGAGGCCGACGCCACCGGGTTCGACGACGAGCAGGTCCTGCGCGCACTGGGCGTACGGACGTCCGTGGCGGCCCTCCTCGACGAGCCGGGCGGCGCGGCCGAACTCCTGGACCGCCTGGCCGACCCGGACCGCCCCGTCTCCTCCGCCCAACTGCACGGCCTCTACAGCGCGTTGGCCGAACTGGACCCCGAGCAGGTGACCCTCCCGGACGACCTGCGGGCCGTCGTCGACGGCCGGGTCGAGGTCGTGGACGCCGCCGACGCCGTCGTCGTCGACTCACCCGACCTCCTCCCCTTCACGGAGGGCGTCCCGCTGCTGCCCGTACGGCCCTCCCGCGCCGCCGAACTGGCCGAACTGTTCCAGGTGCGGCGGCTCAGCGAGTCCGTCACGGGGGGCGTCGACTCCGAGGGCGCCGAGCACGACGTACCGGAGTCGGTGCGGGCGCTGCTCGGCCCGCGCACGCCGGCGTCGTACACCGAACACGAGGAGCTCGTCGTGGACGGCGTGGAGATCGACTGGCGCCTCACGGCCGACGGCGTCCTGCACGCCGCCACCCTGGAGGGCGTCGCCGCCGGCCTCGCCTGGGCGACCCGCCAGTGGCCCCGCCGCTTCGAGGTGGCCGCACTGCTGGAGGACCCGTCCCGCACGGGCGAACTGGCGCGGGACCGTTGGTTCGACTGAACACGAAACGGCCGTTCCACCGGAGGGAAATCCGGCGGAACGGCCGTCTGTCTCGTTGGGTTCCGGCTAGTCGGCCTCCCGCTCGGTCAGGAACGCGACCAGGAGAGCGAACAAGTGGTCGACTGCCAGCTGCTGCTGGCTCTCTGTCAGGGTTTTCCAGTGCCGGATACCGGTTCCGGGGAAGGCGTCCTCTAGGACGAGTGGGATCCACATGTAGCTGCTCTCCTCACCCTTGCGGATGAGAAGCCACTCGCGGAACCCGTCCAGCACCCTCCCCGAGGTGCCCAGGTCGAGCCCAGTGAGGAACATCGCCGTCGGGTAGTACGAGCCGTCCAGACCGAACATCCCGGGCCGGTCGCGGATCTTCTCGATCAGTTCTCTGTCAGTCATGGTCTGCCTCAGAATCCAAAGTTGATGTCTTCTTTGTAGAGCCACTTGTCCTTGTACTCGGCGATGGTCTCGCCGGCCTTCGGTGTGAAACCGTCGTAGACGCGACCGTTGAACACCAGGACGATGTGTTCTCCCCAGAAGGAGTCCTGATCGCGGTAGTTGCCGAGGCCTGGGAAGGGCGGCTTGGGCTTGATCACCTTGATCTCACCGCCACCGAGGCTCTTCTGGATCCGTTCGGCGCATGCACGGCAGTCGGAACTGTCCGGGATCTTACTCGTGGGCCTGGGCAGACCTGGGACCTTGTGCTCCCCGCACGGCACGCCCCCGGACCGCGTGGCCAGCGCCGTCTGTACGGACGACGAGCGGGCGGATGCGGCCGTCCGCAGCGGCGCTTTGTCGATGATCTTGCAGCCGCGCTTCAGCAGCTTCAGTTCGTCGTAGACCCGCTCCAAAGCCTTGAGCTTGCCGCCGAGGAAGGCGTCCACGGCGAGGCCCTTGCAGCTGTCGAAGTCCTGCTTCCGGAGGCAGGACTCGAACTCGCTGATGCCCAGCAGCTCCTTCTCGACGTTCCAGAGCTCCTCCATCGCGTCGCCGAACTCCTGGCCGTGCGCGAGGATGTCGCAGTAGGTCTCCTGGTGCTGGCACCAGCGGGCGAAGTCCTCCGGGTCGCACGGGATGTACCCCTGCTGGCAGCGGTACTGTTCGGCCGCGCTCGGCCCGTTCTCCGCCTGCTCCTTGGCCTCGACTGCGGCCTTACGCCGTTTCTCCTCCTCTTCCCGGTACTTGGTGACCGCGGCCGTGAACGCCTCCGTGGCCGCCTTGACCGCGGCTGTCGCGTCCTTGCCCGCCTCCACGGCCGACTTGCGCGCCTCCTCGGCGTGGTAGGCCGCGGTGGACGCGGAGGCCTGGGCCGACTCGGCGGAGAGCGTGGCGTCGGCCGCCGACTTCGCCGCGCCGGCCGCGTCGGCGTTCGCGCGGTTCGCCGCGTCTCGGGCCGTCTTCGCGGAGGCCGCGGCCTGTGCCGCCGACGCCTCGGCGTCCTTGGCGTACTGGGCGGCCTGCTTGGCGTACCCCTGCGCCTTGGTCGCGGACGCGCTCGCCTTCTTCGACCACTCGGTGGCCTCGGCGGCCGCCTTGCGCGCGGTGGCGGCGACCTTCTGCGCGGTCGCAGCGTTCTCCTGGGCCGTGGCCGCGACCTTCGCCGCGTCCGCGATCAGCTTCTGCACCTGGGCCACGTGGGTGGCGGACAGGTAGTCCTTGCGCAGCGCCTTGTACTGCCCGGAGACGACGAAGGCGTGCAGTGCCTGCGGCGAACCCGCCAGGGCGATCCGCGCCGCCGACTTCACCTCGGGGGCGCCGGCGTCGATCAGCTGCGCCGCCCTGACCCGCTCGTCCTGGGTGCGCGCGTGGTGCTGGGTCGTGACCAGGAACTCGCTGTACTTCTTCGGGTCGCCCGTGGCGAGGGCGGTCCGGCCGGTCTCGGTGAGGACGGGTCCGGCACCGTCGAGGACCTGCGCGATGGCGACGCGCATGCCCTGGGCGCCGGCCTGGTACTGCCCGTTGGCGACGAACTCCGCGACGGTGGCCGCGTCGCCGTCCAGCGCGGTCTCGGCGGCGTCGCGCACCGCCTTGTCCGCGCTCTCCTCGGCGAGCCGCTCGACGTAGGAGCGCTCGTCCTGCTGCCTCGCCGTCGTCCAGCCGTTGTGCAGGTAGTCGACGACCACCTCGTCGGGGCCGGCCAGGGCGGCCTCGGCCGCGGCACGGCCCCATGCCGTGCCGTTCCTCATCACCAGGACGGCCAGATTACGGCCGCGGTCGGCGACGTCCGCGAGATCGGCCCCCGCCCCGCCGGCCTCGGTCACCAACCGGTCCCGCTCGGCGTCCCGGTCCTTCGCGGCCTTCGCCCGCGTGGTCCGCTCCTCGTCGCGGGCGTCGGCTTCGGCCTTGTCCTGCTTGGCCAGTTCGATGCCCGCGTTGGTGCGGCCGAGCAGTTCCGCTGTCTCGACCTCACGGGCCAGGGCGAAGATCTGCTGTGCCTTGGTCACGGCGTCGGTGGCCGCGTTCGCCGCCGTGGTGGCCGCGTTCGCGTGCTCGGTGGACCTGGTCGCGGCCTTCGCCGACTCGCCCGCGTGCTTGGCCGCGTCCAGAGCGGCGGCGCCGGCGTTCCTCGCGTGCGTGGCCGCCGATCTGGCGGCGTCCCGGGCCTCGCGCGCCGCCGTACCGGCCTTGCGGGCCAGCCCTTCGGCGGCGGTCGCGGCACGATTGGCCTCGGCCGCCTGGCTCTTGGCAGCCGCCGCGGCGGCGCGTGCCTCGGCTGCGGCGCTGCTCGACTGGCCCGCGTAGCCGCCGGCCTCGTAGGCGGCGTCGGCGGCCGCGGTGGCATTGGTGCTCGCGCTCGCCGCCGCGTGGGCGGCGTCGCCCGCCGCGTCGGCCGCCTTGGCCGCCTGGTCGGCGGCGTCGGCGGCCAGGTCGGCGCCATCGGCGGCCTTCTGCGCGGCTTCAGCGGCGACCTTCGCGGCGTCCGCGTTCTTGGCGTCGACGGCGGCGTCGGCCGCGGCGTTGCGGGCACGGGAGGCGGCCTGGGCGGCACCGGCCGCGGCCGCGGCGGCCTGGGAGGCCGCGTTGGCCGCCACGCGCGCCGAGTTGTTCGCGGCGCTGGCCGCGTCGATCGCCCGCTGTGCGGCGCCGGCGGCCTGGGAGGCCGCGGTGGCGGCCCGCTTGGCGGCTCGCCCGGCCTTGTCGGTGTCGTCCTTGGCGGCCTTGGCCTCCGCCGCGGCCTCCAGCGCGGCCTCCTTGGCGAGCAGCGAGGCCTGCACCGCCTTGGCGGACTCGGCCTTGGCTGCCGCGGTCTGGACGGCCGCCTGCCGTCCAGCCTCCTTCGCCTGTTCGGCGAGCTGGGCGACGGTGGCGTGCTCCTGGTCCTTGGCGCGGGCGACGAACTGGCCGACCTCCAGGAACTCCCGGATGTCCGCCGCGCCGCCGTTCAGCGCGATGCGCCCGGCGGCTCGTACGTTGGTCCCGCCCACGCCGATGATCTGGGCGAGCTGCACCCGCTCGTCCTGCTCGCGCTGGGCGTACTGCACCTTGGCGAGGAACGTCCGTACGTCGTCTGCCGTGCCCTTCAGCGCGGTCCGTCCGGCCTCCTGCACATTGGGCCCGGCGGCGTCGATGATCTGGGCGACTCGGACCCGGTTGTCCTGCTCCATCGGGGCTTCCCAGCCCCAGTTGACGAAGGTCTCCAGCTCCTCCCGGGTGCCGGCGAGGGCCTTGCGGGCCGCAGCCAGCAGCTCGGGACCGCCGACGCTCGCGATCTGCGCGGCGGTCACCCGCTCGTCCTGGAAGACCAGGTTCTCCGCGGCCTCCAGGAACGTCTGTACGTCGGCGTCGCTCCCCGTCAGCGCCGCCTCGGCGGCTGCCCTGACGCCGGGGCCTCCCTCCCGCCAGTAGTCGACGATCCGGCCGCGGTCGGCGGGGGTGACCGTCGACGCGGCTGCGGGACGAGCGGCGGCCGCCGAACCCGCCGCCGCTGCGGGCGGTGCGCCCAGCAGGCCGACGGCGAGGGCCAGTGGCAGCAGACTCAGTGCCGTTCTGCGTATCAAGCGTGTCGTTTTCCTGTTCCCGGCGGTATCGAGCTGGTCATTTCTTCGATTCACTGGGTACCTGTCTGCTAACCGGCGGCGACCTCCGAAAAGCGAGCCACCGAATGGTCGACGGGTAAGCATAGCCCTCACTTTCGGCGGTGCGGGGGAAATATTTAGAGATGTAGATATCGGGCAATATGGATGTTCCGGAACGCGCAGTGGGGGTCGGCCAGGTCGCCGATAAATGGTGTTGACGTTGGTCAGGGCTATGCATAAGCTATGCCGACACTTTGCTTTGGTGGCTGCCCGGCCTGACCAGCCGATTCACCACCGGGGCTCATGTCTTCACTCGTGTCTTCGGGGGGTTGAACGAGGGTCGGCTGCGTGCGTGCACCCGGCTGAACAGGGCATGTCTGGCGACCATGGACGGTCGTGGTCCACGCATGTCCACTTTCCAAAACATCCTGGCGGGGTCTCACGCTGCGACGAGCCGCGCCGGAAGGGACTCTTCGGTGCCTTTTCGTGTCCGAAATATAATTCTTTCCATAACTGTGGGCGTAGGTGTTACTCTCGCCAGTATTTCCGTGGCCTCCGCCGATGATCCGCCGCAATCCCCGGCGGACTCGAATCCGCCTGTCGCGGTCGAGGGCTACGGTTATCCGGGGGCCGACAAAATCCTGGCCGAAAAGGGAATCAAGCTGAAGAAGGGCGACGGCCGGATCCTGCTGGCCGATTGCGACCAGGCCGTCCCGCAGATCCGGGTGCTGACCATCGGCGACCCCGCCGCCGGCCGCGCGGATACCTACTGCTTCAAGGCCCTCGGCAAGACGGGCCGCCTCGCGCTGGAGCTGCCCCGGGTCTTCGGCCTGGAGACCACGGACCACCCGATCAGCGCCGACCTCACGGCCGGCGGCCAGACCACCTCGGTGGATGTGGCCAAGGACGGATGGGCGTCCGTCGGCGAGGGGACCCAGGGCGGCGCACGGTCGGTGCTCGTCGAACTCAGGGTGACCGGTTGATCCGAACCCCCGCGTCCGCATCTCCGGGTCCGCATCCCTGGGGGGCCGGTGCCCCGCCGAGACATACATCTCCGACATCTCCGACATCTCCGATGTGAGGCAATCGTGAAAGACGCCCGTCCGCGCAGAACGCGCATGGTGTGGGCCACCGGACTCGTGGCAGCCGGTCTGACGTCCGGGCTGCTGGCCGCCGCGCCGGCCCAGTCCGTCGTCGGCGACCAGGTCGCGGACGGCGCTGACCAGTACACGGTCAAGGTCCACGTCGCCGGCGGCACCGACAACGAACGCGCCTGCTCCGGCACCCTTGTCGACCCTCAGTGGGTCCTCACCGCCGCCAGCTGCTTCGCGGCCGACCCCCAGCAGGCGACCACGCTCACCCGGGGCGCACCGCCCCTGCCGGCTGTGGTCACGGCCGACGGCAACAAGCCGACGCCGGCGGTGCAGCAGACGCAGAAGGTGCAGGAAATCGTGCCTTACCCGGGCCGCGACCTGGTCATGGCCCGCTTCAACCCGGTCTCCGCCGACGACGCGCTGGGCGGACCCTTCCCCGACATCGTGTCCGCCCAGGTCAGCGGTGCGGTGCCAGCTCAAGGCGACCAGCTCAGGGCGATCGGCTACGGCCGGACCAAGCTCGAGTGGACCCCCGAACGAGCCCACACCGGCGCCTTCGGCGTGGACCTCGTCAACCCGACGACCCTCGCGATCTCGCCCACCTCGTCCGGGGCGGCCCTGTGCAAGGGCGACGCGGGAGGGCCGGTGCTCAACGTCTCCGGCCGGGTCGTCGGCGTGGTCAGCGCGGCCTGGGACGGCGGCTGCTTCAACTCGCAGGAGACCCGCACTGGTGCCGTCGCGGCCCGCGTCGACGACATCGCGGACTGGGTCCAGCAGGTCCGGCTCTCCTCCCGCCAGAAGCAGATCACCGACGTCATGACGGCGGCCGACTTCAACGGGGACGGCCGTACGGACGTCGCTTCGCTCATGAAGCCCGGCAATGCCCAGGTGTTCTACGGCCGGGCGGACGGGACCCTGCAGTTCGGCAGCTCGCTGCCCGCCGTCGGGCGCAGCGACCAGAATCGGCTCGTCGCGGGGGACTTCGACGAGGCTCGGGGCACCGAACTGATCTCGGTCGACAACGACGGTGACCTCATTCTGCACAGGCAGGGCCGCCGCGCCTGGCCGCCGATCCTGTACGACCGGACCAAGCTGTGGACCGACGCCACCTGGAAGGCAGGCCTGCCCGTTGCCGCCCTCCGGACCGGCACCGCCGCTCGCGACACCCTGCTGTTCCAGTGGCCCGACGGCTCTCTCTACACGTACAAGCGGGACGCCGACGGCAACCTGGTCAACCAGAAGAAGGCGATGTGGCCGGACAAGACCTGGAAGAAGAAGCTCATCGCCACGGCCGACTTCACCGGTGACGGGCGGGACGACATCGCCGCTGTCGCGAGTGACGGTTCGCTGAATCTCTACCCGGGCAAGACGGACGGCACCTTCGACAAGGCTCGTTCGATGTGGCCCGACAAGACCTGGGGCGGCATGCGCGTCGTCCTGGGCGGTGACTTCGACGGCGACGGCAAAGCCGACCTCGCCGCCATGACGACCGCGGGCGACCTGCGTCTGTACGCCGGCGACGGCAAGGGCGGCCTTTCGGCCGGCAAGACCATGTGGCCGAAGGTCTAGGCGCACACACGAGCAGTGGTGGACGAGGGCCGGTTCCGGACGTACGGATGCTGTTGGCGAATTCCGCCTGGGCGATCCGGGCCGGGTGAGGGTGAGTCCGTGCTGGAGATCCGGGGTGTTGTCGGCCGCGAACTGTGACACTTCCTAGTGGGAGTGTCACAGTTGCAGAACTGGTACCCGGCCGCCCGTGGATTCGCCAACAGCGTCCGGACGTACGGGACCGGCCCTCGCATGCGCGAAATATCCGCCACCACGTACAACCATTCACACCCGTCGCAGATCTGACCTGACGAGCCAACAGCCTCTGCGATCACTATCGGGGAAATGCATGCACATTCGTGCCACCGTTGCCGCCGTCACCGGGGCCCTGGCCCTTTCCGCTCTCGCCGTGCCGGCCGCGCAGGCCACCGGCAGCGACTCGCACAACCCCGTCGACACCCTGAAGGCCCTCCGCGCGGCCACCTCCGGCAAGACCGCCTTCACTGGTTCGGCCCCCGCCGACACCGGCACCCCGTTCGCACTGGACGCCAAGTTCACCGCCGTGAAGATCAACAACGGCAAGCCGATCGTCGCGGGCACCGGCGGCAAGGTCACCGCCCCGGTCACCTTCAAGGTCACGCACGGCGCGGGCGTCGACGTCACGGCGGAAGACACCGAGCTGGACGTGCTCATCTACCGGGGCGACCTCGACGACGCGGACGGTGGCAGCCTCCTGGTCGGCGACGACTGGCCGGTCTGCTCCGCGGTCTCGGCGACGGTCGCCAGCTGCAAGAGCACCATCGACATCTATCCGACCGACGAGCTGACCAACGCCGACGCCACCTCCTGGAAGGCGGCCGGCTACATCATCGACTGGAACGACGTCGATCCGAACGCCGACGACGTCGACTGGAGCAAGGTCGGCTACACCGAGGCCGACGCCCTCGCCACCACCAAGCTCCAGCGCCTGTCCAAGCTGACGGTCAACGCCGCCCCGGAGCCGGTGAAGAAGGGCAAGACGATCACCGTCACGGGCAAGCTGACCCGCGCCAACTGGGACACCGACAAGTACACCGGCTACGCCGGCGTCTACGCCCAGTTGCAGTTCCGCAAGAAGAACTCCACCACGTACAGCACGGTGAAGTCCGTCAAGGCCACCTCGACCGGCGGCCTGTCCACCACCGTCAAGGCAGGCGTGGACGGCTACTACCGCTACACCTTCGTGGGCACCACGACGTCCCCGGCGGTCAGCGCCGCGGGTGACTTCGTCGACGTCAAGTAGTCAGGTACGGGACGACTTCTCACGTTTCCTTACCTTTTCTCGTGCAACTCGCACCATCCATCACGGATCTCACCCAACGAGTCAACAGACTCCGAGATCACTCCTCCATCTGGGGAACGCACATGCGCATACGCGCCCTCGCCCTCGCCGCTTCCGGCGCCGTCGCTCTCTCGGCCTTCGCCGTCCCGGCCGCGCAGGCCGCTCCCGCTGCTCCGGTCGGCCCCGCCGTCACCTTCTCCAAGGTCAAGGTCAACGCGGGCAAGAACATCGTGGTCGGCACCACGGGCAAGCTCACGGTCACCGCGACCTACACGGTGACGAAGCCCGCGAGCCTGAGCGCGAGCTCCTTCCAGAGCGGCCCGGCCTTCTACCGCGGCACCACGCTCGATCTGGAGGGCAATTCCTTCGGCGGCGACAACCCCGGCACGTGCACGACGGTCTCCTCGACTGTCCTGAACTGCACGGCCAAGGTCGAGTTCCGCCCGGCCTCCTCCGACGACACCGAGGACCTGACCAACGCCGACGCGGGTACGTGGAAGCTGGGCGCCCTCGCTGTGGGCAGCAACGGCGGGATCACCACGCAGACCGGCTTCGGAACCAGCAACGTCCAGCGCCAGGCCCAGCTGACGGTCAACGCCGCGCCGGAGCCGGTGAAGAAGGGCAAGACGATCACCGTCACGGGCAAGCTGAGCCGCGCCAACTGGGACACCAGCAAGTACGCCGGTTACGCGGCCCAGCCGGTGCAGCTGCAGTTCAAGAAGAACGGCAGCACCACCTACACCACGGTCAAGACCGTCAAGACGAGCTCGACCGGCGGCCTGTCCACCACCGTCAAGGCGGGCGTGGACGGCTCCTACCGCTACACCTTCGCCGGCACCACGACGACCCCGGCGGTCAGCGCCGCGGGCGACTTCGTCGACGTGAAGTAAGCGGTAAGCGGTAAGCGGTAAGCGGTACGTAGTACGCCGTCAGGCAGGGTGGCGGTGGTCGACCCATTTCCAGGAGAACTCCAGGGCGACCGCCGCCACCCCCGCCACCCCCACCGCGATCCACGGCATCGCCGTCCCGACGAGCTTCAGCGCGAAGAAGTCCTGGAGCGACGGGACGATCAGCACCACCAGGAACGCCGCCCCCATCGAGGCCACCAGCAGCACCCGCCACCACGTGTACGGGCGGGCGATGATCGCCAGGACCCACATCGAGACCAGGAACAGAGTGAGGGTCGCCGCGCTGGTCTCCGCGTCCAACGAGCCCTCGCCCACGTAGTAGTGACGTGCCGTCAGATACGTCACGAAGGTGGCGACGCCCGCGATGACCCCGCCCGGGATCGAGTACCGCATCACGCGCCGTACGAAGTGCGGGCGGGCCCGTTCGGTGTTGGGGGCGAGGGCGAGGAAGAAGGCCGGGATGCCGATGGTGAGGGTGGACAGAAGGGTCAAGTGGCGTGGCAGGAACGGGTATTCGACCTGCCAGCACACCACCAGCAGGGCCAGCAGCACCGAGTAGACCGTCTTCACCAGGAACAGGGTCGCCACCCGGGTGATGTTGCCGATGACCCGCCGGCCCTCCGCCACCACCGACGGCAGCGTCGCGAAGCTGTTGTTCAGCAGCACGATCTGCGCGACCGCCCGGGTGGCCTCGGAGCCCGACCCCATCGCCACGCCGATGTCGGCGTCCTTCAGCGCGAGGACGTCGTTGACGCCGTCCCCGGTCATCGCCACCGTGTGCCCCCGTGACTGCAGCGCGCCGACCATGTCCCGCTTCTGCTGCGGGGTGACCCGCCCGAACACCGTGCCCTCGTCCAGCGCCTGCCCCATGCCCGCCCGCTCGGCGGGCAGCCGGCGCGCGTCGACCGTACGGCCGTCTAGCCCCAGCTTCGCGGCCACCGCCCCCACCGACACCGCGTTGTCGCCGGAGATGACCTTGGCGTGGACGTCCTGCTCGGCGAAGTAGCGCAGCGTGTCGGCGGCGTCGGGCCGCAGCCGCTGTTCCAGGACGACGAGCGCGGCGGGCCGGGCGCCGTGCGCGGGTTCGGGATCGTCGAGGTCGCGGGCGGCGCGGGCCAGCAGCAGCACCCGCAGGCCCTGCTCGTTGAGCCGCCCGGTCTCGGCGAGGGCGGGCGCGCCGTCGGTCAGCAGCACGTCCGGCGCTCCCAGCAGCCAGGTGTTGTTCTCCCCGTTGCCCTCGCTGAAGCTCGCCCCGCTGTACTTGCGGGCGGAGGAGAAGGGCAGCGACTCGGTGCAGCGCCACTCCTCGACGTCCGGATAGGCGTCGATGATCGCCTTCAGCGAGGCGTTCGGCCGGGGATCCGACTCCCCGAGGGAGCCGAGCACCCGCCGTACGTACGTCTCGTCGAAGCCGTCGAGCATCCTGAGCTCGGTGACGTCCATGCCGCCCTCGGTGAGGGTGCCGGTCTTGTCCAGGCAGACGGTGTCGACGCGGGCCAGGCCCTCGATCGCCGGAAGCTCCTGCACGAGGCACTGTTTCCGGCCAAGCCGGATGACGCCGATCGCGAAGGCGACGGAGGTGAGCAGGACCAGCCCCTCCGGGACCATCGGGACGATGCCGCCGATGGTGCGCGCGACCGAGTCCTTGAAGCCGTTGTTCTTCACGAACAGTTGCGTGACGACCAGGCCGATCGCGGCCGGGATCATCATCCACGTCACGTACTTGAGGATCGTGGAGATGCCGGAGCGCAGCTCGGAGTGGACGAGCGTGAAGCGGGACGCCTCCTCGGCGAGCTGGGCGGCGTAGGCCTCGCGGCCGACCTTGGTGGCCCGGAACGCGCCGCCGCCGGCCACCACGAAGCTGCCCGACATGACCTGGTCGCCGGGCCGCTTCACAACGGGGTCGGCCTCGCCGGTGAGCAGCGACTCGTCGATCTCCAGCCCGTCCGCCTCGACGCACACCCCGTCCACGGCGACCTTGTCCCCGGGCCCGATCTCGATGACGTCGTCCAGGACGAGTGCGGAGGTGGTGACCTCGGTCGCCGTGCCGTCGCGGCGGACGGTTGGGCGGGCCTCGCCGACGACCGCGAGGGAGTCCAGGGTCTGCTTCGCCCGCCACTCCTGGATGATGCCGATCCCCGTGTTGGCGAGGATCACGAACCCGAACAGGCCGTCCTGGATGGGCGCGACGGCGAGCATCACCACCCACAGGACGCCGATGATCGCGTTGAACCGGGTGAACACGTTCGCCCGGACGATCTCGCCGACCGAGCGGCTGCTGCGCACGGGTACGTCGTTCACCTGACCGCGCGCCACGCGGTCCGCGACCTCGGCGGCGGTCAGGCCGGTCGCCGTCGTCGGCACGGAGGCGGGTGCGTCGGTGTGGGCCATGGAATCGACGGTACGTGCGGATTTGGGGGTTCACCCCCCGAGCACGCCGAAGATCCGACCAGGGGAGGACGGGGGAGGGCGCGGCTAGTGCCCGGGTTGTACGCCCGCCCCTACTGGGGCTCGGGGTCCTGTCGGTCGGCTCGGTCGACCGCGTCCCGCTTGATCGCCGCGTCCCGCCTGCGGACGTACCAGATGCCGATCAGCCCGAGCCCGGCGCCCGCGAGGCAGGTCCACAGCCACCACAGATGACCGTGGTCGTCCAGCCGGCCGTAGAAGGGGAGCTGGAGGAGGAAGAGGACGAACCAGAGGATCGTGCCGCCGGTGACGGTGGCGACGACGGGGCCCTCCAGGGGCTCCGGCGCCTCGTGCTTGGTGGGTCCCGAGAAAAACGCGGCCATGGGCACAGCTTACGAGGCGGTACGAGGCGGTCATATCCATGCGCAGCTAAGCGTATCTACGCGCGGAGATGGCTGATTCGAACGCTATACGTTCATACTGAAACGGTTTTATGTCTGACCACTTCTCTTCGTAGGAAACGCCAAAAACATGTCCAGCCCCGCTCACGGCGCCCTCGACCGCTACTTCCGCGTCTCCGAGCGGGGCAGCACGCTGCCGCGCGAGATCCGGGGCGGTTTCGCCACCTTCTTCGCCATGGCGTACATCATCGTGCTGAACCCGATCATCCTCGGCAGCGCGAAGGACATGTACGGGCACCAGCTCGATCACGGCCAACTGGTCACCGCCACCTGTGTGACGGCGGCCTTCACCACCCTCCTCATGGGCGTGGTCGGCAACGTGCCCATCGCGCTGGCCGCCGGCCTCGGCGTGAACTCGGTGGTCGCCCTCCAGCTCGCGCCCCGCATGTCCTGGCCGGACGCCATGGGCATGGTCGTGCTGGCCGGTCTCGTGGTCATGCTCCTGGTCGCCACCGGTCTGCGCGAGCGCGTGATGAACGCGGTGCCGTTCGGACTGCGCAAGGCGATCTCGATCGGTATCGGCCTGTTCATCATGCTGATCGGGCTCGTCGACTCCGGCTTCGTCAGCCGCATCCCGGACGTCGCCCACACCACCGTCCCGCTTCAGCTCGGCGCGGACGGTCACCTCAATGGCTGGCCGGTCCTCGTCTTCGTCCTGGGCGCCCTGCTCACGCTGGCGCTGATCACCCGCAAGGTGCCCGGCGCGATCCTCATCTCGATCGTCGCGATGACCGCCCTCGCGCTGGTCGTCGACGCCGTCGCCACGATCCCCTCCTGGGGCCTCACCACCCCCGAGTGGCCCGGCAACCCCGTCGCCTCCCCCGACTTCGGGCTCATCGGCGACGTCAGCCTCTTCGGCGGGTTCGGCAAGGTCGGCGTGCTGACCGGCGTCCTCTTCGTCTTCACCGTCCTGCTGTCGTGCTTCTTCGACGCCATGGGCACGATCATGGGCGTCTCCGACGAGGCGAAGCTGACCGACGCCAAGGGCGAGATGCCCGGCATCAACAAGGTGCTCTTCGTCGACGGCATCGCGGTCGCCGCGGGCGGCGCCAGTTCCTCCTCGGCCACCACCTGCTTCGTGGAGTCCACGGCCGGCGTCGGCGAGGGCGCCCGCACCGGCCTCGCGAACCTGGTCACGGGCGGCCTCTTCGCCGTAGCGCTGTTCCTCACGCCCGTCGCCACGATGGTCCCGTCCCAGGCGGCCACCCCGGCGCTGCTCGCGGTGGGCTACCTGATCCTGGCCGGCTCGGTCAAGGAGATCGACTGGGCCGACCACACCATCGCCGTCCCGGCCTTCGTCACCATGGTGATGATGCCGTTCACCTACTCGATCACCAACGGCATCGGCATGGGCTTCATCACCTTCGTGGTGCTGCGCCTGGCGGCCGGGCGCGGCCGGGACGTCCCGGTGCCGATGTACGTGGTCTCCGCCGTCTTCGCCTTCTACTACCTGATGCCGGCCCTCGGTCTGACGTGAACGGCCCGGTGCCGCTCACGTGAGCCCGTAGAACTTCTCCGTCTCGTCGACGGCGGTCTGGAACCGCTCGTCGAAGTCATCGCGAATGAGCGTCTGGACGACATAGTCCTGGACGCTCATTCCGCGTTTCGCGGCATGCTGCCGGAGCCGCTCGAGCAGCTCCCCGTCTATCCGCAGGCTGAGCACACTGGTCCCCATGAGACGAGGGTCGCGGGCGCGTACCGCACTTCGATCACTTTCCGCTGCCGAATCACTCGTACGAGTGACGATGAGGTTTCCGTGGCCACGGTCACGGGAATCCCGGCCCGCCCGGCTTGTTTAGCGAGAGTAATGAGTTACGCTAAAGACATGCCTGACCTAAGCCATGGCGACGACACGGCCGCCGTGAACTCCCTGCGATCCGCCGTGATGCGGCTGTCCCGTCGGCTCAAGCACCAGCGCGTCGACGAGTCGCTGAGCCCGACCGAGATGTCGGTGCTCGGCACCCTCTCCCTCTGCGGCAAGGCCACCCCGGGCGAGCTCGCCCGCAAGGAGCACGTGCAGCCGCCCTCGATGACCCGCATCGTGGCCCTGCTGGAGGCCAAGGGCCTGGTCCGGCTGGAGCCGCACCCGGACGACCGGCGCCAGAAGGTCGTCACGAAGACCGAACAGGCCGAGGCCATGCTCGCGGAGAGCCGCGCCAAGCGGAACGCCTTCCTGACCACCCTGGTCGACGGCCTCGACGAGGACGAGTGGGCGAAACTGCGCGCAGCCGCCCCCGTACTGGAGAAACTCGCCCACCTGTAAGCCGGTCCAGCAGCAACACAACAGTCCAGCAGCCCAGCAGTCCTGTCAGTTCAGCCCTGTCAGCCCTGTCAGCCCTGTCAGTCCAGCAGTTCAAGAGGAGGCGAACCCTTTTGAGTTCGGGATCCGGAGCAGACTCCGCCCCCGCACCTGCCGTCCACGACTCCCCGCCCACCCCCGAACCCGCCCGCAAGTCCTCGAAGTCCTCGATGTTCAGCTCGCTGAAGGTCAGGAACTACCGGCTGTTCTTCCTCGGCCAGGTCGTCTCCAACATCGGCACCTGGATGCAGCGGATAGCTCAGGACTGGCTGGTCCTCAGCCTCACCGGCTCCGCGACCGCCGTCGGCGTCACGACGGCCCTGCAGTTCCTGCCGATGCTCCTCTTTGGCCTCTACGGCGGCGTCCTCGTCGACCGGCTCCCCAAGCGCCGCGCGCTGCTGTTCACGCAGTCCGCGATGGCCGTCACCGGCATCGCGCTGGCCGCCCTGACGCTCACCGGCCACGTCGAGGTGTGGCACGTGTACGTGGCCGCCTTCGCCGTCGGACTCGCGACCGTCGTCGACAACCCGGCCCGCCAGTCCTTCGTCTCCGAGATGGTCGGCCCGGACCAACTGCAGAACGCGGTCAGTCTCAACTCCGCCAACTTCCAGTCCGCCCGCCTCGTCGGCCCCGCCGTCGCCGGCCTGATGATCACCGGCGTGGGCACCGGCTGGGCGTTCCTCGCCAACGGCCTGTCCTTCGTCGCACCCATCGCCGGCCTGCTGCTGATGCGCGCCCGCGAACTGCACGCCGTGGAGCGCGCGCCGCGCGGCAAGGGCCAGTTGCGCGAGGGACTGCGGTACGTCGCCGGGCGCCCGGACCTGACCTGGACCATCGTCCTCGTCGGTTTCATCGGCACCTTCGGCTTCAACTTCCCCGTCTACCTCTCCGCCTTCGCCGACGACGTCTTCCACGCGGGCGCCGGCGCCTACAGCCTCTTCAACACGCTGATGGCGGTCGGATCGCTGGTGGGCGCGCTGCTGGCGGCCCGGCGGGGCACGGCCCGGATGCGGGTGATGATCGCGGCGGCGGTGGCCTTCGGGGTGATGGAGATCGTCGCGGCGGGCGCCCCGTCGCTCTGGCTCTTCGCCCTGCTCATGGCCCCGATCGGGATGTTCGGCATGACGGTCAACGTCACCGCGAACACCACCATCCAGATGGGCACCGACCCGGCCATGCGGGGCCGCGTGATGGCCCTCTACATGATGGTGTTCCTGGGCGGCTCGCCGGTGGGCGCGCCGATCGCCGGCTGGATCACGGACGCGTACGGCGTCCGGGCGGGCATCGCGGTCGGCGGCGCGGTCGCGGCGGTCGCCGCCCTCACCGTCGGCCTGGTCCTGGCCCGCGTCGGCGGCCTGCGCCTGTCGGTGGGCTGGCACCACGGGCACCCACGGGTGCGGTTCGTGGCACGGGACGGCGGCAAGCGCGAGAACGGGGAGAGCGAGAACGGGGAACGCGAGCTGGCTCCGGCGGCGTAGGCGCGGGTGCACCCGGAGGGTGGCCGTGGCGCGCCCGTGCGCTCACACCCTCCGGGCCAGCACCTGCCCCGGCCAGTCGCCGTTCGTCGTGTACGGCTCCGTCGCGGTGAAGCCGTTGCCCTCGTAGTAGGCGACGAGCTTGCCGTCGTCGCCCGCGTAGCAGTCCACCCGGAGCAGGGAGACGCCCGCCTGACGGGTCACCTCGGCGGCGTGCGCCAGCAGGGCGCTGCCCACGCCGTGGCCCTTGAAACGGCGGTCGGAGGCCAGCCAGTGGATGTACCGCTCGGGCTCGCCGGGCGGCGGGAGGTGGGCGAGGTAGGCGCCGGGCGCGTCGGTGAGGGTGAGGGTGGCGGCCGGCACCCCGTCGGCCTCGGCGATGAACACGTCGCCCTCCTCCATGTACCGGGCGACCGACTCCACCGTCCTCGCGTGCTCCGACAGCGGCTTCGTCCCCCACTGCCGGGTGCGCCCCTGCGCGACCAGCCACTCCACGCTGCTGTCGAGCATGGCGAGTATCGCGGGGATGTCGTCGGGTCCGCCTTCTCTGATCGTGATCCGCGTGATCTGCATGGCGCCCATAATGCCGGGCGCCCGGCCGCGCCTGCCGGGAAAATCGGGGGCATGAGACTCTTCGCCGCCGTACTGCCCCCGGAGGACGTCACCCGTGAACTCGCCGCCGAAGTAACGGAGTTGCGCAAGCTGCCCGGTGCTGAGGCGCTGCGCTGGACGGGCCGGCCCGGCTGGCACTTCACCCTCGCCTTCTACGGCGAGGTCGACGACGACCTCGTACCGGAGCTGTCGGCGCGGCTGGAGCGGGCCGCGCACCGCGGTGCGCCCTTCGCGCTGGCGGTGCGGGGCGGGGGACAGTTCGGGCACGGGCGGGCGCTGTGGGCGGGGGCGGCCGGGGAGGTGCCAGCCCTGCGGCTGCTGGCCGACCGGGCGGAGGCGGCGGCGCGCAGGGCGGGCCTGGAGACGGGGGAGCACCGCCGCTACAAGGCCCACCTGACCCTGGCCCGTAGCCGGGAAGCGGTGGATGTGCGCGCGTACGTCGAGGCGCTGGACGCCTTCGAGGGCCGTACCTGGACGGTCGGGGAACTGGTGCTGGTGCGCAGCAGTCTGCCGAAGTCCGGGGTCGCGGGGGAGCAGCCGCGTTACGAGCCGGTCGGGCGCTGGGCGCTCGGCGGGGCCGGTTAGTCTCGACGCGTGGACCCGAAGACCCGGAACCGGATCATGGCCGGTGCGCTAGTGCTGATGTTCGTGGTGGTCGCGGTGGCGGCGGCGGTCGGAAGATAACCGACCGACCCCGGCCGCCACCGCGCCCTGTCCTGCTCTGCTGTGCCCTGCCGTGCTTCAGGGCTCAGGGCCGTCCTACCAGGCGAAGGCCTCCGGGGACGGTCCCGGACCCGGGAAGATCTCGTCGAGGGCGGTCAGCAGTTCCTCGCCGAGGTCCAGCTCGACCGCGCGCAGGGCGGAGTCGAGCTGCTCGGCGGTGCGCGGGCCGACGATCGGGCCGGTGACGCCGGGCCGGGTGAGCAGCCAGGCCAGGGCGGCTTCGCCGGGCTCGATGCCGTGCTTGTCGAGGAGGTCCTCGTAGGCCTGGATCTGCGCGCGGACGGCGGGGTCGGCGAGGGAGTCGGCGGCGCGTCCGCCCGCCCGGCGCCCGCCCTCGACCTCCTTCTTGATGACGCCGCCGAGCAGACCGCCGTGCAGCGGTGACCAGGGGATGACCCCGAGGCCGTACTCCTGCGCGGCCGGGAGGACCTCCATCTCGGCGCGCCGCTCGGCCAGGTTGTACAGGCACTGCTCGCTGACCAGGCCGAACGACCCGCGCCTGGCGGCGACCTCGTTGGCCTGGGCGATCTTGTAGCCGGGGAAGTTGCTGGAACCCGCGTAGAGGATCTTCCCCTGCTGGACGAGGGTGTCGATCGCCTGCCAGATCTCCTCGAAGGGGGTGGCGCGGTCGATGTGGTGGAACTGGTAGAGGTCGATGTGGTCGGTCCGCAGCCGCTTCAGCGACGCGTCGACCGAGCGCCGGATGTTGACGGCGGACAGCTTGTCGTGGTTCGGCCAGGCGTCACCCTCGGCGGCCATGTTGGCGTACACCTTGGTCGCGAGGACGACCTTGTCGCGCCGCTCGCCGCCCTTCGCGAACCAGTTCCCGATGATCTCCTCGGTACGGCCCTTGTTCTCGCCCCAGCCGTACACGTTCGCGGTGTCGAAGAAGTTGAGGCCCGCGCCGAGCGCCGCGTCCATGATCGCGTGGCTGTCGGCCTCGTCGGTCTGCGGGCCGAAGTTCATGGTGCCGAGGACGAGGCGGCTGACCTTGAGTCCGGTACGTCCGAGCTGCGTGTACTCCATGACTCCAAGCCAACGTCTTGGAGTGGGCTCGAGGCAAGGGGGATCGGGTGGAGGCAGGGGGTGGGTCAGTCGCGGGGGAAGTCGTCGGTCTTGAGGGTGAGGCCGACGACGGTGGTGGTGAGGTCGATGTCGTCGCCGAAGTCGATCTTCGTTTCGGTGACGTACTCACCGTTCTTGGGCTGCGTGTAGAGGTGGCAGCGGCGCTGGCAGGGGTCGGCGATCAGGTAGACGGGGACTTCGGCGGTGGCGTAGGCCGCCATCTTCGGGCCGTAGTCGTTGGCGGCGGTGCCCTTGGAGATCACCTCGGCGACGAACTCGACGTCCTCGTGGTTCCAGCGGCCGGCCTCCGTCTTGGCGGCGCCTTCGGCCATCACCGTCACGTCGGTCGCGAATCCGTTGAGATGCCCCGGGTAGTCGATGCGCACATCGGACTTCACGCGCTTGCGGGGGTACTTGGTCCGCAACTGCTCGTAGATATCCGCGATGATCTCCCAGTGGGTGTCCCGCTGCGGCGACATGAAGACGGTCCCCTCGACGATCTCGACCTTGTATCCCTCGGGGACGGGCATCGTCTCGAGCCGCTCGAACATCTCGTCCAGGGTGCTCGTGTTGTCGCTCTCGGCCATCGCGATCCTGTCTTCAAGGACGGTCATCGTGGCGCTCCTCCCCGGCCGCTCTCGCTCAAGTGCAGCTGCGCAGTACAACGATACGTTCGGTGACAAGGTCACGCCGGGCGGTCGTACTCGCCGCCCAGCTCCCACCCCTGGTACATCGCCTCCGCGAAGGCCCCCGCCAGTCGGTGTTCGCCGTTGGCGTTCGGGTGGGTGCCGTCGTAGGTGTCGGTGTCGATGTCCCAGGTCTGCGGGATCGAGGCCAGGAGGATGGGGGAGGCCGGTTCGTCCAGGTCGGCGGCTGTCTTCGCGAGCAGCTCGTTGAAGCGGGCCACCTCGGTGGCGAAGGGCGCGTCGTTCGCGGCGCGGACGTTCGGGATCACCGGGAGCCACACCATCCGTATCCGCGGCCGCGCCGCGCGGGCCTCCGCGACGAAGGCGCGGGCGTTCGCCGCAGTCTGCTCGGCGTTGGTGTAGAAGCCCAGGTCGATCAGGCCCAGGGAGACCAGCAGGACGTCCGCCTTCGACCTGCGTGCCGCCTCGCCGATCTGCGGGACCATGTGCTGCCAGCCCTCGCCCCAGCCGGCCAGGTGGCCGCGCGGGAAGTCGGGGTCGGCGTACGCGTACGAGGTGGGGGTGTCCGTCGCCTTGTCGTAGAGCGTCTCGCGGGGGCCGACGAGGGTGAAGGGGCCGCCGTACGTCCCGCACAGGTGCTGCCACATGCGGTGACGCCAGGTGTGGTCGCCCGTGCTGCCGATCGTCATCGAGTCGCCTACGGGCATGAACCTGAGCATCCGCTCATGATGAGGGATCGGGAAAGGATCACCGCGATCGGGGGCGTGTGACACCGGCCACGAGCACGGGCACGTGAACCGCCGGGCGGGATGGCACGCTTGGGGGCATGCGCCGACCTTTCGCCGTCCGAACCGGAGCCGTCCGAACCGGAGCCTTCCTCGCCGCAGTCGTACGCTCGGGAGCCGCTCTCTCGGGAGCCGTTCTGCTGGGAGTCCTCGCCGTGCCGGCCGGACCCGCCGCGTCCGTCGCGTTCGCGGCCGGCGGCGACAAGGGGTTCACCATCGAGGATCCGCGCATCACCGAGTCCAGCGGTCTCGCCGCCTCGCGCCTGCACCCCGGCGTCTACTGGACCCACAACGACAGCGACGACGGCCCCTACCTGTACGCCGTCGACAGCGCGACCGGGAAGACCGTCGCCCGGCTCACCCTCACCGGCATCGGCACCCCGCGTGACGTCGAGGCCGTCTCCATCGGGCCGGACAACGAGATCTGGGTCGGCGACATCGGCGACAACCTCGGCGGGACCTGGAAGTACGTGTGGATCTACCGGCTGCCCGAGCCGAAGAAGCTCGTCGACCAGACGATCAAGGCCACGCAGTACGTCGTCAAGTACTCCGACGGCGCGCGCGACGCCGAGTCGCTCCTCGTGCACCCCAAGACCGGGCGCGTCTACATCATCGACAAGAAGGAGGAGGGCGGGCACCTCTACGAGGGGCCGGCGAAACTCTCCTCCTCCGGGACGAACGTCTTCCGGCCCGTCGCCGCCGTCGACCTGTGGGCCACCGACGCCGCGTTCTCGCCGGACGGCACCCAGCTCGCCGTCCGCGGCTACTTCGGCGGCATCTCCTACGACTGGAACGGCGGGAAGATCGAGCGCGAGGGGCGGCTCGACGTGCCGTTGCAGGGGCAGGGGGAATCCGTCAGCTACTCGGCCGACGGCACCAAGCTCATGTACGGCAGCGAGGGCGCCGGGAGTTCCGTGGTGGCGGAGGACGCACCCAAGGGTGCGGCTTCCTCGTCCGGTGCCAAGTCCCCGTCGGGGGGCGGGAGTTCGAGTTCGAGTGCCTCGGACGGCGGCGGTGACGGCTCCTCGTCCGGCGGTGGCGTCAAGTTCGGGGCGCTGGCCGTGGCCGCGGTCGTGGCGGGCGTCTTCGGCCTCCGCCGCCTCACGCGCCGGAACTGAGCCGGGCGGCGGCCCTGGGTCGGGAGGCCTGAGCCGGGCGGCCCTGAGCCGGGCTCTTACGGCTGCCGGGTGCGGCTGCCGGCGTCTTTGGCGTCCTCCTTCGTCGTCTCTCCTGTCATCTCTCCTTTGTCACCCTCTTCGTCATCCTCCTTGACGTGGTCATGGTGTGTCAGTTTCCTGGGGGGAGCGCGGCGTGTGGGAGCGCTCCCACGTTCCGGGCCCGCGCCTCCCCCCTCGCCCCACGAGAGGAAGCAGCGAGATGTTCCGCAGCTTGCGAAGAGCGCTGTGCGCGGTTGCCGCCGCGCTCCTGATACCGCTGGGAGCCGTCGCACAGACGGCCCGGGCGGCCGACGCCGATGCGGCGGGCACCGTGGCGGCCGCCGCCGGAGCCGGTTACTGGCACACCAGTGGCCGCCAGATCCTGGACGCCGCCGGGCAGCCGGTCCGGGTCGCCGGGATCAACTGGTTCGGCTTCGAGACCGGCAACTACGTCGTCCACGGCCTCTGGTCCCGTGACTACAAGAGCATGATCGACCAGATGAAGTCGCTGGGCTACAACACGATCCGCATCCCCTACAGCGACGACATCTTCAAAAGCTCGACCGTCCCCAACAGCATCGACTTCAGCAGCGGCAAGAACGCCGATCTGCAAGGGCTCAACTCGCTGGGCGTGCTGGACAAGTTGGTCGCGTACGCCGGTCAGGACGGCCTGAAGGTCATCCTCGACCGGCACCGTCCGGACGCGGGCGGCCAGTCGGCGCTCTGGTACACGGCCGCGGTCCCGGAGTCGACGTGGATCGCCAACCTCAAGTCCCTCGCGGCCCGTTACAAGGGCCAGGACACGGTTGTCGGCATCGACCTGCACAACGAGCCCCACGATCCCGCCTGTTGGGGCTGCGGCGACACGGCCACGGACTGGCGGCTGGCCGCGCAGCGGGCCGGCAACGCGGTCCTGTCCGTCAACCCCGCCCTGCTGATCTTCGTCGAGGGCGTGCAGTCCTTCAACGGCGTCTCCGGCTGGTGGGGCGGCAACCTGATGGGGGTCGCGCAGTACCCGGTGCAGCTCGACGTGGCGAACCGGGTCGTGTACTCCGCCCACGACTACGCCACGAGCGTCGCCCAGCAGAGCTGGTTCAGCGATCCGACGTTCCCCGCGAACATGCCGGGGATCTGGGACAAGTACTGGGGCTACATCTTCAAGCAGAACATCGCGCCGGTGTGGGTGGGCGAGTTCGGCACGACGCTGACGTCGACGGTGGACCAGAAGTGGCTTGCGGCGCTGGTGAGTTACCTCCGGCCGACGTCGACGTACGGCGCCGACTCCTTCCACTGGACCTTCTGGTCCTGGAACCCCAACTCCGGTGACACGGGCGGAATCCTGAAGGACGACTGGCAGACCGTGGACACGGTGAAGGACGGCTATCTGACGACCGTCAAGGCGGCCGGCTTCCCGAGCACCGGCGGGGGAAGCGGCGGCGGAGGCGGGGACGGCGGTGGCGGTGGCGGCGGTACGGCTGCCTGCGCCGCCGCCTACACCGTCAGCAGCGACTGGGGCGGGGGCTTCAACGCCGAGGTGAAGGTGACCAACACCGGGACGAGCCCCCTCTCGTCCTGGAAGGTCACCTGGACCTGGACCGGCGCCCAGCAGGTCACGTCCATGTGGAACGCCTCGTACACCCAGACCGGCCCGACCGTGACAGCCGCGAACGCCTCACACAACGGGACCGTCCCGGCGGGCGGTTCGGCGAGCTTCGGCTTCGGGGGCGCGCCGGGGGGCGGGGGTGCGCCGAGCGTGAGTTGTACGGCGGCGTGAACGTCTGCGGGTGTGTCGGCCGCCGGCCGACACACCCGTAAGGGACGGGGGCGGGGGCAAGGGACAACGGGAGCGCGTACAGGGCCGTCACCCGCCCCGCACCGGCCAGTAGCGGTATGCGGGGCCGCATCGGCACACGCATCGTGCGGGCGGAAACGCCCCCCGGCGCCAGGTGATCATGCTGCCCTACCCCGTCGGCCCCGAGTCGTGGGACCGGTCAGGCGGGTGTCCGGGAGGAGATGGGTGGGCCGCCCGCTCGGGTCATGCGGTGGGACAGGTGGGCCAGGCGGGCGGGGGTGTCGTCGAGGAGGAGGAGCAGGCGGGGTTCGTCGCTGCCTGCGTCGGCGGCCTCGGCGAGGATGAGGGCGAGGACCGTCAGCGCGTTGTCCGGCTCGTCGGTGAGGAGGTCGCCGGCCTCCCGGACCACGACCGCCGTGGGCGGTGCGGCCCGGTCGCCGGGTGACGTGGGGGCGACGGGCGGCACGGTGTCGCGGAGGCAGTCGAGGAAGGCGTTCCAGTTGTGGCCGAAGTGGTCCGGGAAGCCGAGCCCGGCGGCCCATTCGGCGAACAGGTCCTGGCTGGTACGGCAGCGGGAGCCGCGCACTTCCCCGCGCGTCGGGAGGCCGGCCGCCGCCTCGGTCAGCGGGCGGATCCAGGACGTCGTGCTGGTCAATCCGATCCTCTTCTTTCCCTTTTGCCTGTTCCTGTTTCTCTGATCTTTTTTCTTTTTTCTTTTTCTTTTGGTTTTGCTTTTCCTCTTCGGGGCCGGGTGGTGTGGCGGGTCGGTTCTCTGTCCGCCCACACCACCCGGTCTTGATCTACTGCCTGGCCTAGTAGTGGCCGAGGTAGTCGAACGACTGGTAGTGGTCGAACGTGGCGTAGACGTTGCCCGAGTTGGGGTTGCGGATGATCCGCATCGCGTCGCGTCCGGTGTTCGGCGCGTTGTAGTAGGCGATGTCGTACTCCACGTAGGGAGCCGTGGTGCGGCCGTTGGTCGAGTAGGCCCGGGAGCTCGAGACTCCACGGACCTGCTCGAAGTTGCTGAGGAGCCCGTTGTAGTCGTTGTACACGCCGCCGTAGTACACGTACTGGTCGCGGTGGAGGCGGCTGTCCCAGTAGGCGTACCAGCGGTTTCCGAAGGTCTGCCCGGGCCACCCGTGGCCGGCCCACTGGTCGAGGCGGTAGTAGGTGCGTCCGCCGTACCAGCTCGTGGTGGTGGTGTCCGCCCAGTGGTTGGCCCAGAAGTCCGCCGCCTCGACCGCCCAGTTCCAGTTCTGCACGGATACGTTCGGCGGCGGGTTGTTGCACCACTGGGTGCAGGCGCCGGGCGGTGCCGCGGCGACCGCGGTGCCGGAGTCGGTGGCCATGATGCCCGCGAGGGCGAGCAGTACGCCCGCGAAGGTCACGGCCCTGCGCCGGCCCCGGAGCCGCCGCTTCGTGGGGCGCTCCGCGTCGGTCGCGGAGTCTGCGGACTCCGCGGACTCGGTGGTGAGTGAGGAGGACATCGGTTGCTCCTTGATCGGGTCAGGGATCGGTCCGGTGATCGGTACCGGATGCTCGTCGGCGTTTCAGGGCTGCGGGATCCGACCGGCGACACGACCTACGTTTGCAAGCCGAAAATTGATGCTCACCCCCCTTTCGCCAGGGAATTCAATTCCTCGGGCGTACACGTTGGGGGCACGGGCGACATGACAAAGGGCGCCCGGCACGTGGTGTGCCGGGCGCCCTCAGTCGTCGTACTCAGTCGTACTGGGTGGTCGTACTGAGCCGTACTGAAAAGATCAGAGCTTTTCGATCACGTAGTCGATGCACTTCGTCAGCGCTTCGACGTCCGCCGGGTCGATCGCCGGGAACATCGCGACGCGCAGTTGGTTGCGGCCGAGCTTGCGGTAGGGCTCGGTGTCGACGATGCCGTTGGCGCGGAGGGTCTTGGCGACGGCGGCGGCGTCCACGTCGTCGGTGAAGTCGATCGTGCCGATGACCTGGGAGCGCTTGGCCGGGTCGGTGACGAAGGGGTTCGCGTACTTGACGTCCTCGGCCCAGCCGTAGAGCGTGCGCGCGGAGGTGGCGGTGCGGCGCACCGACCAGTCCAGGCCGCCCTGGCCGTTGATCCACTCGAGCTGCTGGTTCAGGAGGAAGAGGGTGGCGAGGGCCGGGGTGTTGTACGTCTGGTTCTTGCGCGAGTTGTCGATCGCCGTGGGGAGCGAGAAGAACTCCGGGATGTGACGGCCGGACGCGTGGATCCGCTCGGCGCGCTCGATCGCGGCCGGGGAGAACACGCCGATCCACAGGCCGCCGTCGGAGGCGAAGGACTTCTGCGGGGCGAAGTAGTAGACGTCCGTCTCGGCGATGTCGACCGGGAGGCCGCCCGCGCCGGACGTGGCGTCGACCAGGACGAGCGCGCCGTCGTCCGCGCCCTGCACGCGCGCGAGGGGGGCCGCTACACCGGTGGAGGTCTCGTTGTGGGTGAACGCGTAGGCGTCCACGCCCGCCTCGGCCGCCGGCTCGGGGTGCGTGCCCGGGTCGGAGGAGATGACGGTGGGCTCGGCCAGCCAGGGAGCGAGCTTGGCTGCCTTCGCGAACTTGGAGCTGAACTCACCGAACGTGAGGTGCTGCGACTTGTTCTCGATCAGGCCGTGCGTCGCGACGTCCCAGAAGGCCGTCGAGCCGCCGTTGCCGAGGACGACCTCGTAGCCCTCGGGGAGGGAGAACAGCTCGGAGATGCCCTCGCGCACCTTGCCGACCAGGTTCTTCACCGGGGCCTGGCGGTGGGAGGTGCCGAGGAGGGACGTACCGGTGGCGGCCAGGGCGTCCAGCGCCTCCACCCGCACCTTGGAGGGGCCCGCGCCGAAACGACCGTCGGCGGGCTTGATGTCAGCAGGAATCTGGATCTCAGCCACGGAGGTGAGGTTAGCCGTTGCGGGAAACCTGGGTGAAACGTGGTCCGTCGGGTGAGACGCGTTTTTGGTTTCCTGGACAGGTGACGGAACTCGAGGGTGTTGACGGTCGTGCGGGTGCTACGGGTACCGCGGGGCTTGAAGCCGAGCTGCGGCGGGTCGTCGGCGGGGACGTGGACTTCGGGGTGACGGCCCGGGCGCTGTTCACCATGGACGCGTCCAACTACCGGCGGGTCCCCGTAGGGGTCGTCGCGCCGCGTGACGCCGACGACGTGAGCGCCGTGCTGGAGGTGTGCCGGGCGCACGGTGTGCCGGTCGTCGCGCGCGGCGGCGGGACGTCGATCGCCGGGCAGGCCACCGGCACCGGCGTGGTGCTGGACTTCACGCGGTACATGAACCGGCTGGTCAGCCTGGATCCGGAGGCGCGGACGGCCGTCGTGCAGCCGGGGCTCGTCCTCGACCGGCTCCAGGAGGCCGCCGCCCCGCACGGGCTGCGCTTCGGGCCCGACCCGTCCACGCACAGCCGCTGCACGCTCGGCGGGATGATCGGCAACAACTCGTGCGGCTCCCACTCGGTGGCCTGGGGGACGACGGCGGACAGTGTGCGCGAGCTGGAGGTCGTCACCGCGCGCGGGCGGCGGCTGCGGCCCGGGCAGGGCTGGGCCGGGGCGCCGGACGGGCTGCGGGCGCTGGTGGAAGGCGAACTGGTGCGGCTGCGCACCGGCTACCCCGACCTGCCCCGCCGTATCTCCGGGTACGCCCTGGACGCGCTGCTCCCGGAGAACGGCGTCGACGTCGCCCGGTCCTTCTGCGGCTCCGAAGGCACGCTGGGGGTGCTCACGGAGGCCGTCGTACGGCTCGTCGAGGCACCACGCGCGTGTGCGCTCGCGGTGCTCGGTTACGCCGACGAGGGCGACGCCGCCGAAGCCGCGGCCGGGCTCCTGCCGCAGCGCCCGCTGACCGTGGAGGGCATGGCGGCCGACCTGGTGCCGCCGGGGGCGGCGGCCGGGCTGCCCAGGGGCGGCGCCTGGCTGTTCGTGGAGACCGGCGGGGAGACGGGCGCGCAGGCACGCGCGCGTGCGGAGGCGATCGTGCGCGCCGCCGACGTCGTCGACGCGCGCGTGGTGACCGACGCCGCCGGGCAGCGGGCGCTGTGGCGGATCCGGGAGGACGCGAGCGGGACGGCGACCCGGATGCCGGACGGCTCCGAGGCCTGGCCCGGCTGGGAGGACTGTGCGGTGCCGCCGGCCCGCCTCGGCGCGTACCTGCGCGACTTCCGCACGCTCCTGTCCGCGCACGACCTGCGCGGCACGCCGTACGGCCATTTCGGGGACGGCTGCATCCACGTCCGCATCGACTTCGACCTCCTGACGGAGGCGGGGGTCGGCCGTTTCCGCCGCTTCTCGGAGGAGCTGGCCGACCTGGTCGTCGCGCACGGCGGCTCGCTCTCCGGCGAGCACGGCGACGGACAGGCCCGCGCCGAACTGCTACCCAGGATGTACGGGGACGAGCTGGTCGCCGTCTTCGAGCGGGCCAAGGGCGTCTGGGATCCGGACGACCTCCTCAACCCGGGCATGCTGGTCCGCCCGGCACCCCTCGACGGCAACCTGCGCTTCGCCGTTCTGCCCCGCGAACCGGTCGAGGTGGCCTTCGGCTACCCGTCCGACGGCGGCGACTTCTCGGCGGCGGTACGGCGCTGCGTGGGCGTCGCGAAGTGCCGTACGACGTCGGCGACGGGGGCGGAGGTGATGTGCCCGTCGTTCCGTGTCACGGGCCGGGAGGAGCACTCCACGCGCGGGCGGGCCCGGCTGCTGCACGAGATGCTGGCCGGCGAGCTGGTGACCGACGGCTGGCGCTCCACGGAGGTCCGGGACGCGCTGGACCTGTGCCTGTCCTGCAAGGGCTGCCGCTCCGACTGCCCGGTCGAGGTCGACATGGCCACCTACAAGGCGGAGTTCCTGCACCACCACTACGAGGGGCGACGGCGGCCTGCCGCGCACTACAGCATGGGGTGGCTGCCGGTGTGGCTGCGCTGGGCGAGCGGGGCGCGGGCGACCGCCGTACTCAACACGCTGGCCTCCGTCGGCCCGCTGGCGCACATCGCGAAACGGCTGGGCGGCATCGCCCCGGAGCGGGGGATTCCGCGGCTGGCGGGGGAGACGTTCAGCGGGTGGTGGCGGGGAAGGCGGGTCCCTGACGCGGGCGGGTCGGCCGGCAGGGGCGAGCTGGTCGTCCTGTGGCCCGACACCTTCACCGAGCACCTCGCGCCGTCCGTGGGCCGGGCGGCCGTCCGCGTCCTGGAGGCGGCGGGGCTGCGGGTCGCGCTGCCGCCGACCCTGCGGATGCGCGGGCGGGTGCGGCCGGTGGGCGACGGCCGGTCCAGGTCCGCGGCCGCGCTGCTGACCGCCCGCCGGGGCCGGGTCTGCTGCGGGCTGACGTACGTCTCCACCGGCCAGCTCGACCACGCGCGCGTGGTGCTGCGCCGCACGCTCGACCTGATGGAACCGGTGCTGGAGACGGCCGCCCCGGTCGTCGTCCTGGAGCCGAGCTGCGCGGCCGCCCTGCGCACCGACCTGCCCGAGCTGCTGCACGACGACCCGCGCGCGGGTCGCCTCGCCGCCCGCGTCCTCACGTTCGCGGAGGCTCTGGAGCGGCACGCTCCCGGCTGGACCCCGCCCCGCCTGGACCGTCCGGCGGTCGGCCAGACCCACTGCCACCAGCACGCGGTGCTGGGCGACGCGGCCGAGCGGCGGCTGCGCGAGGCCGCGGGGCTCACCGGTGACCTGACGGGCGGGTGCTGCGGCCTCGCCGGGAACTTCGGCTTCGAGGCAGGCCACTTCGAGGTGTCGTCGGCCTGCGCGGAGGAACGACTGCTGCCCGCCGTAAGGGACGCTCCGGAGGGGTCGGTGGTCCTGGCGGACGGCTTCTCCTGCCGGACCCAACTGGACCAACTGGCGGGGGTCCGGGGGCGGCATCTGGCGGAGGTACTGGCCGAGGCGCTGGAGGACGAGCCGGACGGGGAAGGGTTCCCGCACGCGCGTGCGTGACCGACACGGTGGCGCACGCGCGCGTGACCGACACGGTGGCCCTGGAGGCGTTCGGTACCGGGGACGGCCGTAGCCGCCTCCTAGGCTGACTCGTCCGCGCTTGTTTGAACAACCGTTCGAAGGAATCCCGGGTATGAGCCTGCGTGTCCAGTCCATCAGCCGTGACGAGCATCTGGCGTTCGTCGCGGCCCGCCCCTCCGCCAGTCATATGCAGATCCCCTCGTGGGGCGACGTGAAGCCGGACTGGCGGGCGGAGAGCCTGGGCTGGTTCGACGAGGAGGGCCGGCTCGCCGGGGTGGGGCTGGTGCTGCTGCGCCCGCTGCCGAAGCTGAAGCTGAAGAAGTACCTGGCCTACCTGCCCGAGGGGCCGGTCCTCGACTGGCACGCGCCCGACCTGGTGGAGCGCTGGCTGACGCCGATGCTCGCGCACCTGAAGGCGCGGGGCGCGTTCTCGGTGAAGATGGGCCCGCCCGTCGTCGTGCGACGCTGGAGCGCCGACGCCGTCAAGGCGGCCATCGCCGACCCGGCCGCCCACCGGCTGCGCGACGCCGAGCCGAGTTCGTGCGAGCCGCGCGCCCTCGACGTCGCCGACCGGCTGCGCCGCGCCGGCTGGCAGCAGACCGAGCCGGGCGGCGAGGACGGCTTCGCGGCCGGCCAGCCCCGCTACGTCTTCCAGATCCCCTTCGCCGGACGGACGCTGGAGGAGGTCCACGGCGGCCTCAACCAGCAGTGGCGGCGCAACATCAAGAAGGCGGAGAAGGCGGGCGTGAAGGTCGTCCGGGGCGGCTACGAGGACCTGGCGGCGTTCTACACGCTCTACACCGAGACCGCCGGGCGCGACCGCTTCATCCCGCGCCCGCTGCCCTACTTCCAGCGCATGTGGAGCGCGCTGAACGACGAACACCCCGACCGCATGCGGCTCTACCTCGCCCACCACGACGGCGAGGTGCTCGCGGCGGCCACCATGCTGACCGTCGGCGAGCACGTCTGGTACTCGTACGGCGCCTCCACCGGCCGCAGGCGCGAGGTCCAGCCCAACAACGCCATGCAGTGGCGCATGATGGCCGACGCCCACGAGCTCGGCGCCGCCGTCTACGACCTGCGCGGCATCACCGACACCCTGGAGGAGTCCAACCACCTGCTCGGCCTGCTCCGCTTCAAGGTGGGCACGGGTGGAGAGGCGGTGGAGTACCTGGGCGAGTGGGACTTCCCGCTCAACAAGCTGCTGCACAGGGCGCTGGACCTGTACATGGCGCGCAGGTAGCCGTCTCACAGCCCGGGACAGTGGCTCGAACAGCCCAGGACGGTGGCGTGAACAGCCCAAGACAGAGGCTTAATGGGTTCACACACCTGACGGGGTCCATTAGCCTGGACTGGTCAGTACATCAAGATGAACGAACCGAGCACCTGGACCGCCCGTGACCACCCTCGATACAGCCACCTCACCGCAGGTCTCGGCCCCCGCCCCGGGCCGCTTCGGCGGCCTCGGACCCGTCGGCCTGGTGCTCGCCGGAGGGGTCTCGGTGCAGTTCGGCGCCGCGCTGGCGGTGACGCTGATGCCGAGGGTGGGCGCGCTGGGCGTGGTGGCGCTGCGGCTGCTGGTCGCGGCGCTGGTGCTGCTGGTGGTCTGCCGACCGCGCCTGCGCGGCCACTCGCGCGCGGACTGGGGCACGGTCGTCGTCTTCGGCGTCACGCTGGCAGCGATGAACGGCCTGTTCTACCAGGCGGTGGACCGTATCCCGCTGGGCCTGGCCGTCACCCTGGAGGTGCTCGGCCCCCTCGCCCTGTCGGTCGTCGCCTCGCGCCGCGCGCTCAACCTGGTCTGGGCCGGACTGGCCCTCGCCGGCGTCTTCCTGCTCAGCGGCGCGGGCGGAGGCGGCGGACGCGGCGGCGCGGGCGGAGGTGGCGGCTTCGGTGAACTCGACCTCGTGGGCGTCGCGTTCGCGCTGGGCGCGGGCGCGATGTGGGCGGCGTACATCGTCTTCAGCGCCCGTACGGGCCGCCGCTTCCCGCAGGCGGACGGGCTGGCGCTGGCGATGGCGGTGGGCGCGCTGCTGTTCCTGCCGCTGGGGGTCGCCGGCGCGGGCACGAAGCTGCTCGACCCGGTGACGCTGGGCCTGGGCGCGGCGGTGGCCGTCCTCTCCTCGGTCCTCCCCTACACCCTCGAACTCCTCGCCCTGCGCCGCCTGCCCGCCTCCACCTTCGCGATCCTGATGAGCCTGGAACCCGCGATCGCGGCAACGGCCGGCTTCCTCATCCTCGGCCAGGCCCTCTCCACCCTGCAGGCGGCGGCCATCGCGCTGGTCATCGCGGCGAGCATGGGGGCGGTACGGACCCAGGTGGGACAGCGGGGCAAGGCGACGCTTCCGGAGGCCTGACGCTCCGGGGCCGTGCCGAGGGGCACCGCTTGGGCACGCGTCGCACTCGTCTGTACACGCGCGGCACTCCCTGTACACGCGCGGCACTCGGCGCACTCGCCGCGCAGACTAATAACAAGCATGCTTGATTGTTTTCTTGCCCGCTGCCATGCTCCACCCCATGGCCGACCCCACCCCCGTACTCGACGACCTCCGTGCCGAAAGCGACGAACTCGACCGGCTGGTCGCCGAGTTGGGACCGGAGCAGTGGACGCTGCCGACCCCCGCCCCCGGCTGGACCGTCGCCCACCAGATCGCGCACCTCGCCTGGACCGACCGTTCCTCCGTGCTGGCCGCGACCGATCAGGACGCCTTCTCCCGTGAGGTCGAGAAGGCGCTGACCGCGCCCGGGGACTTCGTGGACAACGCCGCGGAGGAGGGCGCCGGAAAGCCGTCCGCGCAGTTGCTCGCGGACTGGCGGTCCGGCCGCGCAGCCCTCCAGGACGCCCTGCGCGCGGCCCGGGCGGGGGCGCGTTTCCCCTGGTACGGCCCACCCATGTCGGTCGCCTCCATGGCCACCGCCCGCCTCATGGAAACCTGGGCCCACGGCCTGGACATCGCCGACGCGCTCGGCGTCGTCCGCACCCCCACCGACCGCATCCGGCACATCGTCCATCTCGGCGTCTGCACCCGCGACTTCGCCCTCGGCATGCACGGACTGCCCGTGCCGTTCGAGGAGTTCCGCATCGAACTCACCGGCCCGTCCGGCGAGTTGTGGATCCACGGTCCCGAGGACGCCGACGACCGCGTCACCGGCACCGCGCTCGACTTCTGCCGCCTGATCACCCAGCGGGCGCATCGCGCCGACCTCGCCCTGACCGCCGTGGGCCCGGACGCGGACCGCTGGCTGGACGTCGCCCAGGCGTTCGCGGGCCCGCCCGGCGAGGGCCGCACGCCCACAGCGGACATGCCCAAGGGGGACGCGCCCAAGGGGGCGACGGAGTGACGAGGGTGCTCCGCATCGGCAACGCCTCCGGCTTCTACGGCGACCGTTTCGACGCGATGCGCGAGATGCTCACCGATGGCCGGCTCGACGTCCTCACCGGCGACTACCTCGCCGAGCTGACGATGCTCATCCTGGGCCGGGACCGGCTCAAGGACCCGTCAGCCGGCTACGCCCGCACGTTCCTGGGCCAGTTGGAGGAGTGCCTCGGCCTCGCCCACGACCGCCGGGTGCGGATCGTCACCAACGCCGGCGGCCTCGATCCGGCCGGACTCGCCGACGCCGTACGGCAGTTGGCGGACCGGCTCGGCATCCCCGTACGCGTCGCCCACGTCGAGGGCGACGACCTCACCGCCCGCTACCCCGGCAGCCTCACCGCGCACGCCTACCTCGGCGGCTTCGGCATCGCCGCCTGTCTGCGCGAGGGCGCGGACGTCGTCGTCACCGGGCGGGTGACGGACGCGGCCCTGGTCACCGGGCCCGCCGCCGCCCACTTCGGCTGGGGGCCCAGGGAGTACGACCGGCTCGCGGGCGCGGTCGTCGCCGGGCACGTCCTGGAGTGCGGGACACAGGCCACCGGCGGCAACTACGCCTGGTTCAAGGGCCGGGACGTACGCCGCCCGGGCTTTCCGCTCGCCGAACTGTACGAGGACGGCAGCAGCGTCATCACCAAGCACCCCGGCACCGGCGGCTTCGTCGACGTCGGCACGGTGACCGCCCAACTCCTGTACGAGACCGGCCCGGCCCGGTACGCGGGACCCGACGTCACCGCCCGCCTGGACACCGTACGGCTCACCCAGGACGACGACGGCCCGGACCGCGTACGGATCCACGGCGTGCGCGGCGAGGCCCCGCCGCCGACCTTCAAGGTCGGCCGCACCCGCCTCGGCGGCTACCGCAACGAGGTCGTCTTCGTGCTCACCGGCCTCGACATCGAGGCCAAGGCGGCGCTCGTGCGGGAGCAGTTGGCGGCGGCGGTCGGCAAAGTCGCCGACGCCCGCTGGGAGTCGGTCCGCACCGACCGCCCCGACGCCGACACCGAGGAGACCGCGAGCGCGTTGCTCCGGCTGGTCGTACGCGACCCAGAACAGGCCGCCGTCGGCCGGGTGCTGAGCGGAGCGGCCGTCGAGCTGGCCCTCGCGAGCTACCCCGGCTTCCACGTCCTCGCCCCACCCGGCAAGGGCACCCCGTACGGCGTCTTCGAGGCCGCGTACGTCCCCCGGGACGAGGTCGCGCACGTGGCCGTCCTCGCCGACGGGCGCCGCATCCCCGTACCCCCGGCCGCCGACACCCTCGAACTCGACGCATTACCGGAACCCCCGCCGCCCGATCCCCTGCCGGACGACGGACCCTCCCGGCGCGCTCCCCTCGGACTCGTCGCCGGCGCCCGCAGCGGGGACAAGGGCGGGGACGCCAACGTCGGGGTGTGGGTGCGCACGGACGAGGCGTGGCGCTGGCTCGCCCACGCGCTCACGGTCGACCGCTTCCGCGAACTGCTCCCGGAAACCCGCGAGTTGACGGTCACCCGGCACGCACTGCCCCACCTCCGCGCCCTGAACTTCGTCGTCGAGGGAATCCTCGGCGCCGGCGTCGCCTCGCAAGCCCGCTTCGACCCGCAGGGCAAGGCGCTCGGCGAATGGCTGCGCTCCCGTCACCTGGACATTCCGGAGGCCCTCCTGTGACCGTCCTGCCGTCGGCGCTGGACACGACCGCCCCCGACCACCCCGACCACCGCGCCTACCGTGCGCACCGGGAGGCGATGCTCGCCAAGATCGCCGACCTCGACGCCGAGCACGCGAAGGCGCTGGCGGGCGGCGGCGAGAAGTACGTCGCCCGGCACCGCGCGCGCGGCAAGCTCCTCGCGCGCGAGCGCATCGAGCTGCTCCTCGACCCCGACACGCCCTTCCTGGAGCTGTCGCCGCTGGCCGCCTGGGGGAGCGAGTACACGGTCGGCGCCTCGCTCGTCACCGGGATCGGGGTGGTCGAGGGCGTGGAGTGTCTGATCACGGCCAACGATCCGACCGTGCGCGGGGGCGCCAGCAACCCCTGGTCCCTGAAGAAGGCCCTGCGCGCCAACGACATCGCCCTCGCCAACCGGCTGCCCTGCATCAGCCTGGTGGAGTCCGGCGGGGCCGACCTGCCGTCCCAGAAGGAGATCTTCATCCCGGGCGGGGCCGTCTTCCGCGACCTGACGCGCCTGTCCGCCGCCGGGATCCCGACCGTGGCCGTCGTCTTCGGGAACTCGACCGCCGGGGGCGCGTACATCCCCGGCATGTCCGACCACGTGATCATGGTCAAGGAGCGGGCGAAGGTGTTCCTCGGCGGGCCGCCGCTGGTGAAGATGGCCACCGGGGAGGAGAGCGACGACGAGTCCCTGGGCGGCGCGGAGATGCACGCGCGCGTGTCGGGTCTCGCCGACCACTTCGCCGTCGACGAGCGGGACGCGCTGCGGCAGACCCGCCGCGTGGTGGCCCGCCTCAACCACCGCAAGGCGTACGAGGATCCCGGCCCGGCCATCCCTCCCAAGTATGACGAGGACGAGCTCCTGGGCATCGTCCCGGGCGATCTGCGCACCCCCTTCGACCCGCGCGAGGTGATCGCCCGGATCGTCGACGCCTCCGACTTCGACGAGTTCAAGCCCCTGTACGGGACGAGCCTCGTCACCGGCTGGGCGACCCTGCACGGCTATCCCGTAGGCGTACTGGCCAACGCCCAGGGCGTGCTGTTCAGCGCCGAGTCCCAGAAGGCCGCCCAGTTCGTCCAGCTCGCCAACCAGCGCGACATCCCGCTGCTCTTCCTGCACAACACCACCGGCTACATGGTCGGCCGGGAGTACGAGCAGGGCGGCATCATCAAGCACGGCGCGATGATGATCAACGCGGTCGCCAACTCGAAGGTCCCCCACCTGTCCGTCCTCATGGGCGCGTCGTACGGCGCGGGCCACTACGGCATGTGCGGGCGCGCCTACGACCCCCGCTTCCTCTTCGCCTGGCCGAGCGCCAAGTCGGCCGTCATGGGCCCGCAGCAGCTCGCGGGCGTCCTCTCGATCGTCGCCCGGCAGTCGGCCACGGCGAAGGGCCTGCCCTACGACGAGGACGCCGACGCCGCGCTGCGCGCCATGGTCGAGCAGCAGATCGAGTCGGAGTCGCTGCCGATGTTCCTGTCGGGACGGCTCTACGACGACGGCGTCATCGACCCGCGCGACACCCGAACGGTCCTCGGGCTGTGCCTGTCGGCCATCCACACGGCGCCGTACGAGGGTGCGCGCGGCGGCTTCGGCGTCTTCCGGATGTGAGGGTCATGATTACGTCAGTTCTGGTGGCGAACCGCGGCGAGATCGCCTGCCGCGTCTTCCGCACCTGCGGTGAGTTGGGAATCCGGACGGTCGCCGTGCACTCGGACGCCGACGAGAACGCCCTCCACGCGCGCGTGGCCGACACGGCGGTACGCCTGCCGGGCGCGGCCCCCGCGGACACCTACCTGCGCGCCGACCTCATCGTGAAGGCGGCCGTCGCCGCGCGCGCGGACGCCGTCCACCCCGGCTACGGCTTCCTCTCCGAGAACGCCGACTTCGCGCGCGCCGTCCTGGACGCGGGCCTGGTCTGGATCGGCCCGCCGCCCGACGCGATCGAGGCGATGGCGTCCAAGACGCGCGCCAAGGAGCTGATGGGCCTCACTCCCCTGTCCGCGCGGGACGTGACGGAATCCGACCTTCCGGTGCTGGTGAAGGCGGCGGCGGGCGGCGGAGGCCGCGGCATGCGCGTCGTACGCCGCCTGGAGGAGCTGGACGCCGCCCTGGAGAGCGCCCGCGCCGAGGCCACGAGCGCCTTCGGCGACGGCGAGGTGTTCGTCGAGCCGTACGTCGACGCCGGCCGCCACGTGGAGGTGCAGATCCTCGCCGACACACACGGCACGGTATGGGCGCTGGGCACCCGCGACTGCTCCCTCCAGAGGCGGCACCAGAAGGTGATCGAGGAGGCCCCGGCGCCCGGGCTCTCCGGGTCGCTGGAGGAGGAGTTGAAGGGGCTGGCCGTACACGCAGCCCGTGCTGTCGACTACGTCGGCGCGGGCACGGTCGAGTTCCTCGTCGCCGACGGCCGGGCGCACTTCCTGGAGATGAACACCCGCCTCCAGGTCGAAGACCCCGTCACGGAGGCGGTCTTCGGCCTCGACCTGGTGGCGGAGCAGATCCGCGTCGCGGAGGGCGCCCGGCTGTCCCCTTCACCGCCCCACGCGCGCGGCCACGCCATCGAGGCCCGCCTCTACGCCGAGGACCCGGCGAACGACTGGACCCCGCAGACCGGCACCCTGCACCGCCTGACCGTCCCGGCGGGCGTCCGCATGGACACCGGGTACGAGGGCGGCGACGAGATCGGCGTCCACTACGACCCGATGCTCGCGAAGGTCGTCGCACACGCCCCCACGCGCGCGGAGGCGCTGCGCAAGCTGGCGGGAGCACTGGAGCGGGCCACCGTCCACGGCCCGACCACCAACCGCGACCTCCTGGTCCGCTCCCTGCGGCACGAGGAGTTCACGTCGGCCCGCATGAACACGGCCTTCTACGACCGCCACCTGCCCGAACTGACGACCCCTCCCCGCGATCCGCACGCCCCTCTGGCCGCCGCGCTGGCACAGGCATCCACCGCCTCCCGCTTCGGCGGCTGGCGCAACCTGCCGTCCCAGCCGCAGACGAAGCGGTACGGGGTGGGGGGAGAGGCGCAGGAGGTCCACTACCGCCACACGCGCACCGGCCTGACAGCGGACGGTGTGCACGTCGTGCACGCCGATGCGGACCTGGTGGTGCTCGAAGTGGACGGCGTACGGCACCGCTTCGAGATCGCCCGCTACGGCGACCAGGTCCACGTCAACACCACCGCCCTCACCGCCCTGCCCCGCTTCCCCACCCCTCAGACGCAGCACGCCCCCGGCTCCCTCCTGGCCCCGATGCCCGGCACGGTCGTCAAGCTCGCACCCGGTCTCATCACCGGATCGAGTGTCGAAGCGGGAGAACCGCTGATGTGGCTCGAAGCGATGAAGATGCAACACCGCATTTCCGCGCCGGTCACCGGGAGGGTGACGGAGGTGGCGGTGACACCTGGACAACAAGTAACGGTGGGCATGTTGCTGGCGGTAGTGCAAGCAACCTAGAGGCACGGGACTGCATCGATATGCGGCTCCGCCGCGTGAGCGCGAGCAACCACCCACAACCCGCAGCCGAAGGAGTCTCATGACCCCCCTCATCGAACCCGACGAGCACAAGGCACTCCGAGACGCGGTCTCCTCCTTCGCCAAGACCCACCCGCACGACTCCAAGACCCTCTGGCAAGAAGCCGCCAAGCTCGGCTACATCGGCGTCAACCTGCCGGAGGCATACGGCGGAGGCGGAGGCGGCATCACCGAACTCTCCCTGGTCCTCGAAGAGATGGGCGCCGCAGGCAACCCCCTCCTCATGATGATCGTCTCCCCGGCGATCTGCGGGACGGTGATCGCCCGCTTCGGCACGGAAGCCCAGAAGCAGGAGTGGCTCCCCGCCCTGGCCGACGGCACCCGCCTCATGGCCTTCGGCATCACCGAGCCCGACGCCGGTTCCAACAGTCACCGCATCACCACGACGGCACGCAAGGACGGCGGCGACTGGCTCCTCACCGGCCGCAAGGTCTTCGTCTCCGGCGTGGACATCGCGGACGCCACCTTGATCGTCGGCCGCACGGAGACGGTGTCCGGCAAAGAGGGCCGCACCGGCCGTCTCAAGCCCGCCCTCTTCATCGTCCCGCGTGACGCGCCCGGCTTCACCCACCGCGAGATCGACATGGAACTGCACGGCGCGGAGAAGCAGTTCGAGCTGATCCTGGACGACGTGAGGCTCCCGGCGGAGGCGCTCGTCGGCGACGAGGACGCCGGTCTGCTCCAGCTCTTCGCCGGCCTGAACCCCGAGCGGATCATGACGGCCGCGTTCGCGATCGGCATGGGCCGGCACGCCCTCGGGAAGGCGGTCGCGTACGCGCGCGAGCGAACCGTCTGGAACACCCCGATCGGCGCCCACCAGGCCATCGCGCACCCCCTGGCCCAGGCGCACATCGAACTCGAACTGGCCCGCCTGATGATGCAGAAGGCGGCCCACCTGTATGACGCGGGGGACGACATGGGCGCGGGCGAGGCCGCCAACATGGCGAAGTACGCGGCGGGGGAGGCCTGCGTGCGGGCGGTCGACCAGGCGGTGCAGACCCTCGGGGGCAACGGCCTCACGAGCGAGTTCGGGATAGCCAGGCTGATCACCGCCTCGCGGGTGGCCCGTATCGCCCCGGTCAGCCGGGAGATGATCCTCAACTACGTCTCCCACCAGACCCTGGGCCTGCCCAAGTCGTACTGAACCGCCCTCGGACGAAACCGCCTTGGACGAAACCGCCTTGGAGGAACCATGATCGGCCGCACCCGCGTCCGGGGCGTCGAGACCCTCAGCCTCGACTCGCCCGCCACCCGCAACGCCCTCTCGCACGCCCTCGTCGCCGAGCTGACCGACGCGCTCAAACAGTGCGACAAGGACCACGACGTACGCGCCGTCGTCCTCACCCACACCGGCAACACCTTCAGCGCGGGCGCCGACCTGAAGGACCCGCCGGCCCCCAAGGCGGTGACCGGGCTGCTCCAGCGGATCCTGAAGCTGCGCAAACCCGTGGTGGCCCGGGTCGCCGGGCATGTGCGGGCGGGCGGCCTGGGGGTGCTCGGCGCCTGCGACATCGCGGTCGCGTCCGAGGCGTCGACCTTCGCGTTCACGGAGGTGCGCATCGGGGTCGCGCCCGCCGTCATCTCGCTGCCGCTGCTGCCCCGCGTCGACCCGCGCGCCCTCACCCGCTACTGCCTCACCGGAGAGACCTTCGGCGCCGCCGAAGCCGCCCGCATCGGCCTCGTCAGCCATTCGGCCGGCGACACCGACCTGGACGAGGCCCTCGCCCCCGTCCTCGACGGCCTGCGGCGGGCCTCGCCCAGGGCCCTGGCCAGGACGAAGGAGCTGCTCACGGCCAAGGTCCTGGAGGCCTTCGTCGAGGACGTCGGCGCGATGACCGGCCTCTCGGCCTCGTTGTTCGCCAACCCCGACGCCCGCGAGGGAATGACGGCCTTCCTCGAACGACGGGATCCCTCATGGGTGTTGTGACCCCGCCCGGACACGCCCCGCCCGGACACGCCCCGCCCGGACACGCCCCGCCCGGACACGCCCCGGACGGACACACCCCGGACGGACACACCCCGGACGGCCGCGCCCCCGGCGACCGTGACCGGGGCGTCTCCGGCGACCGGGCCCCCAAGCAGGACCGCAGTCGGGCCACCCGGCAGCGGCTGCTGGAGGCCGCCGTCGCCTGCCTCGCCGAACACGGCTGGGCGGGCTCCACGGTCTCCGTCGTTGCCGAACGCGCGGGTGTCTCCCGGGGCGCCGCCCAGCACCACTTCCCCACCCGCGAGGACCTGTTCACCGCGGCCGTCGAGTACGTCGCCGAGGAACGCTCCGGCGCGTTGCGAGCCCTGTTCCCGCAGGGCGCGACCGGTGACCGCCGCGCGGTCGTCACCGCCCTCGTCGGCCTCTACACCGGCCCCCTCTTCCGCGCCGCCCTGCACCTGTGGGTGGCCGCCTCCAACGAGGAGCAACTGCGTCCGCGCGTGACCGAGCTGGAGGCCCGCGTGGGCCGCGACGCCCACCGCACGGCCGTGGAGCTGCTGGGCGCCGACGAGTCCGGCCCCGGCGTCCGTGAAACCGTCCAGGGCCTGCTGGACATGGCCCGCGGCCTGGGCCTCGCCAACCTCCTCACCGACGACGCGGCGCGCCGCGAGCGGGTGGTGGCGCAGTGGACCGTACTGCTGGAGGAGGCACTGAGCTGAGGACCGAGGACGTTGTCAGTGCCTGCCCCTGCCCCTGCCCCCTCACGGACTCAGCCGTTCCACCCGCCAGCTTCCGTCCGCCTCCGCCACGTACCGCAGCCGGTCGTGGAGCCGGTTCAGGCGGCCCTGCCAGAACTCCACCGACTCGGGTGCCACCCGGAAACCGCCCCAGTGCGGCGGCACCGGCACCTGCTCGCCCTCCGGATAGCGGGCCGCCAGCTCGGCGTACGAGGCGTCGAGGTCGGCCCGGGTGGCGATCACCGAGGACTGGGCGCTGGCCCACGCGCCGAGCTGGGAGCCGTGCGGCCGGGTCCGGAAGTACGCGGCGGTCTCGTCCCGCCCGGTGCGCCGGGCCACGCCCCGCACGATGACCTGCCGGGCCATCGGATGCCAGGGGAACAGCAGCGAGACGTACGGGTTCTCGGCGAGATCGCGGGCCTTGCGAGAGCCGTAGTTCGTGAAGAAGACGAAGCCCTGCTCGTCGAACCGCTTCAGCAGCACCGTACGGGAGCTAGGCCGGCCCTCGGCGTCCGCGGTGGCGACGACCATGGCGTTCGGCTCGAAGAGCTGGGCCTCGACGGCCGCGTCCTTGAACCAGCGGGCGAACTGCTCCACGGGCGTGGCGGCCAGCTCGGCTTCCGCGAACCCCTCGGCCCGGTACTGCTTGCGCATGGCGGCGGGGTCGGGGACGGGGCCGGGAGAGACGGCGTCTGCGTCGGTCACGAGGTCATCCTGCCGTACGGAACGCATCCGTACCCGGCCGCACTCACCCGCAGTCATCCGCACGCATCCCCGCGGTGCAGGTGGCACTGAGTGCCGCGACCCCTCCCCAAGGGTGACACCCGGGGATATGGTGCAGATGTCGTCCCGGTTGGGTGACCCCGCGCCGCACGGGGCATCACTGGGGTGACCGCCGAGGACCGTGAGTCTCCCCAGGACCGCGGAACCACAGGCGCCCGGCCCGTCTCACACCTGTAGCCGCACAGATCCCGTCACACAGATCCCGTCACACGCATCACGCCATACACACCCACCCCGTCACACCAACCCCTCATACAAATCCTGTCGCACATGTCGCACACATCACGAGGAGCCGCCTGATGTCCGACTTCGTACCCGGACTCGAAGGAGTCGTCGCGTTCGAGACGGAGATCGCCGAACCGGACAAGGAGGGCGGCGCCCTGCGGTACCGGGGCGTCGACATCGAGGACCTGGTCGGCCATGTCTCCTTCGGCAACGTCTGGGGCCTGCTCGTCGACGGCGCGTTCAACCCCGGCCTGCCGCCCGCCGAACCGTTCCCCATCCCCGTCCACTCCGGCGACATCCGCGTCGACGTGCAGTCCGCGCTCGCCATGCTCGCGCCCGTCTGGGGCCTCAAGCCCCTCCTCGACATCGACGCCGAGCAGGCCCGCGCGGACCTCGCCCGCGCCGCCGTCATGGCCCTCTCCTACGTCGCCCAGTCCGCGCGCGGTCAGGGCCGGCCGATGGTCCCGCAGCGGGAGATCGACAAGGCCCAGTCCGTCGTCGAGCGGTTCATGATCCGCTGGCGCGGCGAGCCGGACCCCAAGCACGTGGCGGCGGTCGACGCCTACTGGACGTCGGCGGCCGAGCACGGCATGAACGCGTCCACCTTCACGGCGCGCGTCATCGCCTCCACGGGCGCGGACGTCGCAGCGGCCCTCTCCGGCGCCGTAGGGGCCATGTCGGGCCCGCTGCACGGCGGCGCGCCCTCCCGCGTCCTCGGCATGATCGAGGAGATCGAGCGGACCGGCGACGCCGACGCCTACGTCAAGCAGGCCCTCGACAAGGGCGAGCGACTGATGGGCTTCGGCCACCGCGTCTACCGCGCCGAGGACCCACGCGCGCGCGTGCTGCGCCGTACCGCCCGCGAGCTGGGCGCGCCCCGCTTCGAGATCGCCGAAGCCCTGGAGAAAGCGGCCCTCGCGGAACTCCACGCCCGCCGCCCCGACCGGGTCCTGGCGACGAACGTCGAGTTCTGGGCGGCCATCATCCTGGACTTCGCCGAAGTCCCGGCGCACATGTTCACGTCGATGTTCACCTGCGCCCGCACGGCCGGCTGGTCGGCGCACATCCTGGAACAGAAGCGCACCGGCCGCCTGGTCCGCCCGTCGGCCCGCTACATCGGCCCCGCCTCCCGCAACCCCCGCGAGATCGAGGGCTACGGCGGCATCGCGAACTAGCCGACCGCCGACCGGTCGACATGGGGCATCACACGGGGCTGAGCAGCTCCGCGTGATGCCGCCGGGCCACCGGCGGGTGGGCGCGCAGCTTGCCCTTCAGCTCGTTGAAGCCGTAGTCGGCGAAGAGCGGGTTGGCCGGGTCGTCGGTCACGCCGGGGGCGGTGGAGGCGTGCGGGAAGGGCAGCGGCTCGACGCGGGCGTCCAGCCGGGGGTTGTAGAAGAAGGGCACGGAGAACCGCTCGACGGCACTCGGCGGCGACACGACCCGGTGGTTGGTGGCGAGGAGGTACCCGTTGGTCGCCACCTCCAGCAGCTCACCGAGGTTGACGACGAACGCGCCGTCCAGCGGTGGCACATCGTGGAAGCGCCCGTCCTCCCGCTGCACCTGGAGCCCGCCGACCTGGTCCTGGAGCAGCAGCGTCAGGAACCCGTAGTCCTTGTGGGCGCCCACCCCCTGACCGGCCCCGTCCCCCGCGCTCCCCGGATACCGCACGAGCTTCAGTTGCGGATGCGCCCGCTTCCCGAAGGCCGGGTCGTAGAAGTCGACGGGCGCCCCGATCGCGGCCAGCAGCTCGTGCAGCAGCTTCTCGGCGACGGCGCTGAGCCGCTCGATCCACGCGAGCGCGGCGCTGCGCAGTTCGGGAAGCCCGGCGGGCCACTGGTTGGGCCCCTCCAGCCACCAGTACGCGGGATCACCGGGCCCCGGCACCCGCGCGGCCCGCTCCGCCCCTATGTCGAGCTGGTCCCGCCAGTCCTGCCGCCCGCCGGTCCGCTCGTCGCCGGTGCGCGTGTACCCGCGGAAGTGCGGCGAGTTCACGTTGTCGATCGCGAGCCGCTGGTCCTCCGGCAGTGCGAAGAACCGCCGCATGGCGGAGAGCAGCGCATCCGTCTCCCGTGCGCTCACCCCGTGCCCGACGAGCTGGAAGAACCCCACATCGTGCGCGGCACTGTGCAACTGCGCGTGCAGCAGCGCCCGCGCTTGGGGCCCGCCGTCGACGGCGGAGAGATCGATGATCGGCAGTTGGCGGTACGACGGGTTCGTCATGGTGCGTCCGTGGGTGTACGGGGCCCGCGGCCGGCGTCGGGTGGGACGGCGCACGGGTGCCAGGTGGGCGGGGGAGGAATTGCGCAAACACAGGCGGCGGTAACCGCGAGGGAGGCTGGACGGCTCAGATGGAGCGTCGACAGCCCGTGCTCGTGACGCGGACGTAGTCCACATGGCGGCGTCGAACAAGCGAAAGCATGCGCTCAGGGTACCGCCTGACCAAAGATCCGTACGTGGTGCGGATCACCCACCGCAAGCCTTCCGGTCTACGGACGGGGGAAACGCAGACGACCCGCGAGTCTGGTCCTCCCGGAGGAGGGGCCGGCCGGACGTACCGGCGACTCGCGGGTCGGGTGACTGCGTTGGATTGGCCGGCTGCGTGCATCTCGTGCACGCGGGTCCGGCACCGCACTGAGTGGGCGACGGGCCACTAGCCCGCAGCCACCTCCGACGTCCGGTGTCCATACATGCTCCGAACCACCTCCTTTCCTCGTACGCCCACTCTAAAAAGGCCATCCCCGATCGCTCAAGTGTTTTTTCGAGATGGCCGAGATGGCCGAGATGGCCGAGATGGCCGAGATGGCCGAGACGACCGAGCGCCGCGCAAACGCGTTGACGCGGGTGTGCGCACGCGCTTCGCTGCTCGTGTGACTGATCTTCGACTTCGTACGGAGCCCGTCGCGGGCGAGACCGCGCTGGAGCAGTGGCGGCACGTCCACAACGTGATCGTGCCGCCGGCCGCGCTGTCCCTCGACGAGGTGCGGGAGCGGGCCGGCCGTTACCGGCTCGAGAACGCCTACGCCGGTGACGTCCTCGTCGGCTGCTCGACCGTGCGGCCGCCCGAGGGCGAGGACGCGGTGGCGACCGTCATCGCGCGCGTGCTGCCCGCGTACCGGGGACGCGGCTACGGGGCCGCCCTGTACGACAACGGTCTCGCCCACGCGCGCGTGCTCGGTGCCCGGGCGGTCGAGACGTGTGTGCTGGCCGTCAACGAGGACGGTCTGCGGTTCGCGGGGGCGCGTGGGTTCGTCGAGGTCGAGCGGTACGTCCTGGACGGCGAGGCGGCGGAATGGGTCGACCTGAGGCTGGTGTCCGGGGGCGGCAGGCCGTAGCGGAACAATGATTCCTCGGCAATCTTGCGGGAATCATATGTGGGCTGTGTCACGTTCGAGTTGAATGAGGGCAAGAGAGCGAACCTGCAGGGGGTCCAGGTGAGTGCTTCCCGGCGTAGTGGGACCACCGACGAGCTGGGGCCGGACGAGCCCGAGCAGCCCGAGCGGTCGGGCGACGACGGCCCGGTCGGCCCGGACGGCACCGATCTGCTCGCCGCGCTGCTCGACGGCATGGACGCGGCCCTGTGCGCCTTCGACGGCGACGGAGTGGTCACCCACTGGAACCGCGAGGCCGAGCGCATCCTCGGCTGGAGCGCGGCCGAGGCCGTCGGCCGGCACGGCTTCGCCGGCTGGGCCGTGCGCGAGGCCGACGCCGAGGAGATCGAGGGGCGGCTGACGGCCGCCATGCACGCGCCGGGCCGCCAGGTGCACGAGTTCGCGCTGCTGACCAAGGTCGGCGGCCGGGTGCTCGTCCGGACCCAGTCCGCCGCCGTGCGCGGGCCCGACGGCAAGCCCGCCGGCCTGTACTGCGCCTTCAGCGAGGTGCACGCCCAGATCGACCTGGAGCGCTCCATCGCGCTCAGCGAGGCCCTCTTCGACGACGCCTCCTGGGGCGTGGTCCTGGTCGACGCCGACCTGCGCCCCGCCGTCGTCAACGCACACGCCGCCCGCGCGCTCGGGACGGGGCGTACGGCCGTCCTGGGGCGTCCGCTGGGGGAGTTGCTCACCCGGGGCGTGGAGGAGCTGGAGAACGCGCTGACGCACGTCCTCGCCGAGGGCGCCCCGCCCGCCCCCGCCGAGCTGTGGGTCGGGGTGCGCACCCCGGAGGGCGAGAAGCGGCGCTGCTGGCGGAGCGGCTTCCTGCGGCTGGCGTCGCCGCTCGCCGAGGAGCCGGTGCCGCTCGGCGTCGGCTGGATCTTCCAGGACGTCACCGAGGCCAAGCAGGGCGAGCAGGAGGCCTCCCTGCTGCGCTTCCGCGCCAACCAACTGCACCGGGCCGCCCGCGCGGCGGTCGAGTGCGAGGACCCGGCCGAGGCGGCCACCGTCCATCTCGACTTCGCGCTCGCCGGATTCGCCGACCACGCCCTGGTCGACCGGGTGATGGGCCAGACGGCGGCCGACGTGGAGGGGGCCGGTCCGGCGCGGCTGATGCGGGTCGCGGCCACCCCGTCCGGCGGGCCGGGCCCCAGCGCGCTCACCGGCCACGCGGGCCTGCCCGTCCGCTACGGCGACGCCCATCCGGCGCTCCAGTGCGTCGCGCGAGCCGGTTCGGTGCGGGCCGGTGTCGGCTCCGTCGCGGCCGGCGAGGCCAGGGAGTGGGCGCGGGCGCGCCAGTGGCCAGACGACACGGTGTACGCCCTGTCCGCGGTGCTGCGCAGCCGTGGCCGCACGCTGGGCGTCGTGACGTTCCTACGGGGCGCCGGCCGCACCGCCTTCGAACGCTCCGACGCGATCTACGCCGAGGACGTCGCCGTCCGCATCGCGACCGCCCTGGACCTGGCCGACCTGACGGCCACGGAGCGCACGGACGGCCATTGAGGGCATGGACGGCCAATTGGGGGCACGGACGCCCATTGAGGGCAGGCACGCACGCACGCACACGCGCGTGCGCTCAATGGCCGTAGCGGTAGAAGCTCCGCTCAACGGCGGTAGAAGATCCGGTCCCGGTACTCCTCCATGAGCCGCCCGTTCCAGTCGTGGCCGCCGTCGACGTTGCCGGAGCGCAGCAGCGGGGGCTCGATGCCGCGGTCGGCGAGGGCGCCGGCCGCGGTGGCCATGACGGCCTGGAGGAGGGCGCTGGTGACGACCGTGGAGGCGGGGGCGAAGGGCGCGGGGACGGTGTCGAGGGTGAGCTCGGCGTCGCCGACCGCGATCTTCGAGTCGAGGACGACGTCGCAGTGGTCCTTGAGGAACGTCCCTGAGGAGTGCCGCGACGTCGTCCCTGAGGCGTACGCCACCGAGGTCACGCCGATGACCTTGACGCCCAGGGCGCGGGCGCCGAGGGCCATCTCCACGGGCAGGGCGTTGCGGCCGGAGAGCGAGACGATGACGAGGGCGTCGCCCGCGCGCAGCGGCGAGGTGTCCAGGACGGCGCCGGCGAGACCGTCGACGCGCTCCAGGGCGGAGCCGAGGGTGGCGGGCATGACGTCGACGCCGACGACGCCCGGCACCGCGAGCAGGTTCATCAGGGCGAGGCCGCCCGCGCGGTAGACGACGTCCTGGGCGGCGAGGGAGGAGTGGCCGGCGCCGAAGGCGAAGAGGCGGCCGCCGTCGGCCACGGTGTCGGCGAGCAGCGTCCCGGCGGCCTCGACGGCCTCGGCCTCCTCGTCGCGGGCCCGCTGCAGCAGGCCGATCGCGGCGTCGAAGAACTGCGCGGCGAGCTTGCGGTCGCTCATCCGAGGGGCCCCTTTGCCGTATCGGTGTCCGTACCGGGCGTCCGTGCCCGTACCGGGCGTCCGTGCCCCGTGTCCGGGTGCCGGGCGTCCGTGTCGCGGATCACCGTGCGGTCTGGACCAGTGCGCTGTCAATACGGCCGAAGACGATGGGGGGACGACCGGGGACGGTGGGGAGACGGCCGTGAACGGTGAGGAAGCAGAGGCACCGGCCGCCCCTGTTCCATCGCCTCGCACCCTGATGTAACCGCATGGTTCCAACGGCGCGGCACGCTTGTCAGTGGTATCCGGCAGAATTGACTCCAGGGCCAGCGCACGCGCCGGAGAGCCGTCCAGCCTTCGGCAGAGCTAATCAAGGGGCTACAAATGTCCGGACTGATCGACACCACGGAGATGTATCTCCGCACCATCCTCGAGCTGGAAGAGGAAGGTGTGGTCCCCATGCGCGCCCGGATCGCCGAGCGGCTCGACCAGAGCGGTCCGACGGTCAGCCAGACGGTGGCGCGCATGGAGCGCGACGGACTGGTCTCCGTGGCCAGCGACCGGCACCTGGAGCTCACCGACGAGGGCCGTCGGCTGGCCACGCGCGTGATGCGCAAGCACCGCCTCGCCGAGTGTCTCCTCGTCGACGTGATCGGCCTGGAGTGGGAGCAGGTGCACGCGGAGGCCTGCCGCTGGGAGCACGTGATGAGCGAGGCCGTCGAGCGCCGCGTGCTGGAGCTGCTGCGGCACCCGACCGAGTCGCCGTACGGCAACCCGATCCCGGGCCTGGAGGAGCTGGGCGAGAAGGACGGCGCCGACCCCTTCCTGGACGAGGGCATGGTCTCCCTGGCCGACCTCGACCCGGGCACCGAGGGCAAGACGGTCGTCGTGCGCCGTATCGGCGAGCCGATCCAGACGGACGCGCAGTTGATGTACACGCTGCGCCGCGCGGGCGTGCAGCCCGGTTCGGTGGTGAGCGTGACGGAGTCGGCGGGCGGGGTGCTGGTCGGCAGCGGTGGCGAGGCCGCCGAGCTGGCGTCGGACGTCGCGTCCCACGTGTTCGTCGCCAAACGCTGAGCATTGTTCAACTCCCGGGACGCAGGGGGCAGTTGTGGCGTCCTGTCGATCTCGTCGAATCGGAGATCGGCTGTGTCGAATCGCAGCGCTCCGACGCTTCACGTGCCAGGCTGTCGCGTGGGCATATGACCTGAGGGGGCGGGATGGTGTGCCGCAGAGCAGCGGAAGGCCCCGGTGCCGTGCGGCACCGGGGCCTGTCCTCCCCTGTTTCGACCCGGAGCCCCGAGCTCTCAAGGTCGTTCCCCTCGGACCGGTTTCCCCGAACGGTCCGCCTCCCGCAGAAGGTCTCCCCTCGGCAGCGGCGATCATTCCTTGAACGAGGTCACTCGAACGAGGGGTGTTGCTCGCGGAGAGTGCATATCTCGAAAGGGCATTCGATAGCCTGCGTGTGATCCGAAGTCTTTCGAAGTCTGACGGCAGCACAACGGTACGAGGCCCAGGGGGGTGCCAGGAACTGTGGCGCGACGCATCGACGTGACCGGAGCGGGCGGCGTACGCCTGGCGGCCTGGGAGTTCGGGGACCCGCCCAAGGTGATCCCGGCGCAGTCCGCACGAGCAGTGGAAGCGGAAAGGGACGGAGGCGGGGCCAGAGACGGGGGCGGGGAGAACGGGTCGTCGTCGTCCTCGGGCGTCCTGTTACTGCACGGTCTGATGGGCCGGGCCTCGCACTGGGCGTCCACCGCCCGCTGGCTCTCCGAGCGGCACCGCGCGGTCGCCCTCGACCAGCGCGGCCACGGCCAGAGCGAGAAGCCCCCCGAAGCCGCCTTCACCCGCGAGGCCTACGTCGAGGACGCGGAGGCCGCCCTGGAACAGCTCGGCCTCGCCCCGGCCGTCCTCATCGGCCACGCGATGGGCGCGCTGACGGCGTGGCAGCTCGCCGCCAAGCGTCCCGACCTGGTGCGCGGCCTGATCGTCTGCGACATGCGGGCCTCCGCGCTCGGCGCGGCCTCGCAGCGCGAGTGGGGCGACTGGTTCAAGTCCTGGCCCGTCCCCTTCGCCACCCTCGCCGACGTCCGCAAGTGGTTCGGCGAGGACGACCCCTGGGTGGAGCGCCCGAACCCCTCCCGCGGCGAGTTCTACGCCGAGGTCATGCACGAGTCCCCCGACGGCTGGCGGCCCGTCTTCGAGCCCGAACAGATGCTGAAGTCCCGCGAGACCTGGGTCTATGACGCGCACTGGGAGGAACTCACCCAGGTCCAGTGCCCGGTCCTGGTCGTGCGCGGGCTCGACGGCGAGCTGGGCCGGGCCGAGGCCCAGGAGATGGTCCGCGTACTACCGCGCGGCGAGTACGCGGAGGTCGCCCACGCCGGCCACCTCGTCCACTACGACCAGCCAACGGCTTGGCGCACAGCGATCGAACCCTTCCTCGACGCCGTACTCACCCCAGAAACCCCCTGAAGCCCCGGAACCCCTGAGAACTTCAGTCCCCTTCCGCCGTCACCCCCGCCTCCCCCGTCACCCCTTGCTCACCGCCGTAAGGATCTCCGGCAGGCGCTGTGCCGTGCTGGGGGCCGCCAGGCGTAGGCCCAGCACCGTGATGGCCGTGCCGTACACCGCGCCCACCGGCAGCAGCAGCCAAGTCCAGGAGTCGCCGCCCGCGCTGACGTTCAGCCAGATCGTCAGCGCGATGACGGGCGCGCACAGCAGGGCCGCCGCGACCATCCCGCCGAAGATCGCGATCCAGGCGAGACCGGCCTGCCCGGGGGCGACGTTCTTGTGGCCCTCGGACGGAATCGAGTAGGGGAAGCGGGCCGAGGTCCAGGCGCCCGTCGCCAGCATCGCGCCGAGCAGCGCGAGGGACAGCCCCAGCGCCTCGGGCAGCTTCGGCCAGTCGCCGAGCAGCGCCGTCGTCAGCACCGTCACCAGCGTCGCGTACGGCAGGGTGATCAGCAGCAGGGCCAGCGCCCGCGCACGCAGCTCCACATACGCGTCCCGGGGCGAGGAGATGGTCAGCGCGACCATCCAGAACGCGGACGTGTCCTGCCCGAACTGGTTGTACATCTGGACGCCGAGCATCCCGGCGGCGAAGCACGCGAAGTAGATCGAGCCGGTGCCCTGCACCGCGTTGAAGACGGGCACGATCAGCCCGATGGCCAGCGACGTCACCCAGGCGGCCTTCGTCTTCGGGTCGCGCCAGATGTAGCGCAGGCTGCGTTCCATCACGGTCCCGGTGCGCCCGCCTGGCAGCAGCCGCGCCGGCCCCGCCGAGTTCCGCCGGTCCCGCGCGGCCGGCTCGGCGGCCTGGAGGGTGGAGCCGTCGGGCGAGGTCATCAGCCGTGTCAGACTCCGCGCCCACGCCGCCACCAGCAGCGCCAAACCCGCCGCGCTGACGGCGAGTTGCGCGACGGCGACCCCGTACGCCCCCTTGCTCACAGAGTCCACCGCGCCGACCGCCGAGGCGGGCGGCAGCCAGCGCAGCACGGCCGCCGCCGGATCGAGCTGCCCGAGACCGGACGTCCCGAGCCGCTGCGCCCCGAAGTTCAAGACCTGCACGCCGACCGCGATCACCAGCCCGCTCAGCACCGCCAGATCGCGCCCTTTGCGGCTGCTCAGCAGCCGGATGTTGGCTGCGGCCACGGCCCGCGCGAGCGCCACGCACACCAGCAGCCCGAGCGCGACGGCGAGGACGGCCACCGCCCAGGCCGCCGCCCCGTGCGCCACGGACACCACCGACCCCACCAGCATCAGCAGCGTGAACAGCGGCCCGATGCCCACCAGCGAGGCCGCCAGCAGCGCCCGCACCAGCGGCCGGGGCCGCAACGGCAGCATCACGAGCCGGGTCGGGTCGAGGGTCTCGTCGCCGCTGGGGAAGAACAGCGGCATCACCGCCCACCCCAGCCCCAGCACCGCCACCAGGAGCACCACCAGCGAAACGGCGTGGTCGTGCCCGCGCAACGCGATCAGCCCGAGCAACTGCAACGCGGCGAACAGCAGCGTGACGACGGCGGAGGCGATGTACGCGGCCCGCCGCCCGCCCGACTGCTTCAGCCCGTTGCGCAGCAGCGACAGCTTCAGCCGGACGAGGGTGGAGGTCACGCCGCTCATCGGGCGGCCCCGCCGCCGAGCCAGTCGAGGTCGGAGCCCATGTCCCGCCCCTGCGCCCCGACGAGTTCGAGGAACGCCTGCTGCAAGGAGGGCGCCGACCCCCGCACCTCCGCCAGTGTGCCGTGCGCCCGGATCCGTCCCGCCGCCATCACCGCCACCCAGTCGCACAGCGACTCGACGAGTTCCATGACGTGGGAGGAGAAGACGACCGTCGCCCCGGACGCCGTGTACCGCTCCAGCACGCCCCGGATGATCTGCGCGGACACCGGGTCGACGCCCTCGAACGGCTCGTCGAGGAAGAGCACTTCGGGGTTGTGGAGCAGCGCGGCGGCGAGTCCGATCTTCTTCCGCATGCCGGTCGAGTAGTCGACGACGAGCTTGTGCTGGGCACCGGCCAGGTCGAGGACGTCGAGCAGTTGCGTGGCCCGCTTGTCGACCTCGGCACCGGGCAGCCCCCGCAACCGCCCGCTGTAGCCGAGCAGTTCACGCCCCGACAGCCGCTCGAACAGCCGCAGTCCCTCCGGCAGCACCCCGATCCGCGCCTTCACCGCCACGGGATCCCGCCACACGTCGTGCCCGACGACTTCGACGGTTCCCTGATCGGGCCGCAGCAACCCGGTCACCATCGACAGCGTGGTCGTCTTCCCCGCCCCGTTGGGCCCGACCAGCCCGATGAACTTCCCGGCGGGCAGATCGAGATCGATCCCGGCGACCGCGACCTGCTGCCCAAACCGCTTCCAGAGCCCACGCACACGTACGGACGTCATGCGTGAACCCTACGGCGGGGACAGCGCCCTGAAGGGGCGCGGGGCTGTATCGACATGCGGCTCCGCCGCGTGGGCGCGAGCAACCACAACCGACCCGCACCCGCCAACGAAAGATCAACTACGCAGACGAGAAGGGGCTGTCAACGATCCCGACCGCACGCATAGGCAAGCGGCGAGATCAACTCCTCGGCATCCGGCAGCCACCGATTGGCCGCCGTAGGCCGGCAGGCCCACTGCACGGCCCCCCTCGACCCGAACCGCGTAGGCGGCGCGGCCACATAAGCGCCCTCCCCCAGCGTCACCAGATCGAGCGCCCCCAGCGACCAGCCGAGCTTGCGCACCAGGTCCGGCACCTTCGCCGAAGCCCCCGTCAGCACGAAGAACTGCATCCGCCGATCCGGCGTCAACGTGACGGGACCGAGCGTCAACTGCATCCGCTCCATCCGCGCCAACGCGAGGAACCCGGCCGTCTCCGGCACGGAGATCGCGTCGAACGTACGGCCCGTCGGCAGCAGGATGGAGGCGGTCGGCTGCTTCTGCCACATCCGGCGCGCGACCGTCGCACTGCCGGTGGCCTGCGTCGCCCAGTCGGGGCGCGCAGGGTGTGCGCCAGGCGCGTCGCACGTCACGTCGCCGCAGGAGCAGCGCTGCATTCCGTCGACGGTGTCGAGCCAGGTGCCGGGGAACACGTCCCAATGGCGTTCCTCGGCATAGCGAACAGCGGTCTCGAGCAGCGATTCCCCGCGCTGCTTCGGGATTTGAGTGGCGTCGGCGCCCGCGATGGTCTCTTCCACGATGAACACAACTCTAGCTGCCACCAGGGGTTACGCATGCCCATATGCGCGGGGGAGGAGCATCGATTCCGCGTCCGGGGCGCATGGGTGCATGTGCGGGGGCGCGCGGGAGGAACGGGCGCGGTAGCGGGTAGTCACGGAAGGGGGCCGGGGGAGGGGGCCGGAGACGGGACGGAGCGGGGACGGGAGCGGGGCCGGCTCCTGTCGGCAACCCGGAAATAGTCGGCAATCCTCGCATGCCTCGCATTTTCGTTATGTCTGTGGGCATTGATCTTCTCGGCCGGAACTTTTCACAACTCTTCGGTACGGAACTCTTCGGTACGGATCCTTCGGTACGGAACTCCACAGGGGGTAGTGCCAATGGCCGCAAGGCCTCTCGTCGCGCGGCAGCCCAACGAACGGCTGCAGGCGCTCATCCAGGAGGCGGGGTGCTCGAACGCCGGGCTCGCCCGCCGCGTCAACATGTGCGGTGCGGAGCACGGTCTCGACCTGCGCTACGACAAGACGTCCGTGGCCCGTTGGCTGCGCGGACAGCAGCCGCGCGGACGCGCCCCGGCGATCATCGCCGAGGCCCTGGGCCGCAAGCTCGGCCGTACGGTCACGATCGACGAGATCGGCATGGCCAACGGCAAGAACCTCGCCTCGGGCGTGGGTCTCCAGTTCTCGCCGACGGTACTGGGGGCCATCGAGCAGGTCTGTGAGCTGTGGCGCAGCGACGTGGGCCGGCGGGACTTCCTCTCCGGTTCGTCCGTGGCCGCCTCGGCGCTGGTCGAGCCGAGCCGCGACTGGCTGATCTCCTCACCCGACGCCCAGGTGGCGCGCGCGGCGGGACCCCGGGTGGGCCTGTCCGACGTCGCCGCCGTCAAGGCGATGACACAGGCGCTGGTCGACCTGGACCACCAGTACGGCAGCGGGCATGTGCGCCCGGTCGTCGTGCACTACCTCAACAGCGTGGTCTCGGGCCTGCTGGCCGGCTCCTACCGGGAGGCGGTGGGCCGTGAACTCTTCGCCTCCGTAGCCCGGTTGACGGAACTCGCCGGGTACATGGCCGTCGACACCGGCCAACCCGGCCTCGCCCAGCGCTACTACATCCAGGCCCTGCGGCTCGCGCAGGCGGCGGGCGACCGGGGGTACGGCGGATACGTCCTCGCCGCCTCCATGAGCCACCTCGCGGCCCAGCTCGGAAACCCGCGCGAGATCGCCCAGTTGGCGCGCGCGGCACAGGAGGGGGCACGCGGACGGGTGACCCCGCGCGCGGAGGCGATGTTCCTCGCGGCGGAGGCGCGCGGGCACGCGCTGATGGGTGACGTACGCGGGGCGCAGGCGGCGTCCGGGCGGGCGGTGTCGGCGCTGGAAGCGGTCGATCCGGCCGCCGGGGACGACCCGGCGTGGATCGCGCACTTCGACGAGGCTTATCTGGCCGACGAGTTGGCGCACTGCCACCGCGACCTGGGCCAGGCCGAGTCGGCGGCGCGCTGCGCCGAACAGTCCCTGGCCGGGCATCCGGAGAGCCGTGCGCGCCGGCGCGCGATCGGGTACGTCCTGCTGGCCACCGCCCAGGTGCAGCAGCGCGAGATCGAGCAGGCCTGCAACACCGGCCTGAAAGCGGTCGAGTTGCTGGAGACGCTCCGCTCCAACCGGGGCGCGGAGTACCTGGATGATCTCCAGCAGCGACTGGAACCGTTCCGGGACGAGTCGGTGGTGAGGGAGTTCGGGGCGCGGCTGGAGTTGCAGACGGCGGCGTGAGCCGGCACGAAGGCACGAAGACGCGAAGGGACGGGGCGCCGCTGCGTGAACGCGCCGGCGCACGGCGCTCCGGATCTGTTACCGACGTCACTGCCGGCCTTGCCGACCTCGTCGTCCTCGCTGGGAGGGAGATCACGTTCTGAGCTGCGCGTAGCCCGGGGTTCCGGGGACCCGGTAGCGTGAACCGACGATTCCGAAGGTCCCCCATTCGTAGGAGTCCCGGTGACGCAGAGTGGACAGGGCGAGGAGCCCTCGGCGCAGCCCGCGCGCGAAGGCATCGTGCTGCCCTCGGACGGTGGGGAACCCCTGCTGCCGGGAATGACGACACACGCACCACGCCCGGTCCCCCGCCAGGGCCCACCGTCCGGACCGCCGCCGGGCCCCTTGTCCGGACCGCCGGCGGACCACTATTCCGGCCAGTACGGCGGGCAGCAGCCGCAGTACGGGCAGCCGCAGTACGACCAGCGGGAGCAGGCGTACGGGCAGCAGCAGTACGGCGAGCAGCGGTACGGGCAATCGGAGCCGGTGGCGGAGTACGGGCAGCAGGCGCCGGCCGGTGGGCAGACCTGGGGACAGTCCTGGGGGCCCGACCAGCAGACGCCCGACCAGCAGACGCCCGCCCCGCAGCAACAGCAGCAGCAGCCGTCCCAGGGCTGGCCGCTCCCCGCGGGCCAGGCCCACCAGCAGCCGCAGTACCAGCAAGACCCGCAGCATCACCAGCAGCACCAGCACCAGCAGCAGCACCAGCAGCAGTGGAACAGTTCGCAGCCGGCGCCCTGGAACGGCGGTGCCCAGTCGGGCGCGGGCGCGGGCCCGCTGCCGCCGGAGGGCGCACCGGCCCCGGCCAATCCGACGTACGGCCAGGGCATGCCGGGCGCACCCCTGCCGCCGGCCGACGAGGGCGCGACGCAGTACATACCGGCGGTACCGGCGTTTCCGGCTTCCGGGGCCGACGAGGGTGCCACTCAGTACCTGCCGCCCGTCCCCGCCGCCGCACCCGTCGACGAGGGCGCGACGCAGTTGCTGCCGCCGGTCGGGCCGGGCGCGCTGCCGCCCGAGACCCCGGCCGAGTCGACCCACTTCCTGGGCCGCACCCCGCACAACGCTTCCCGCCCGGGGCCGATGCCCGCCCCCGGTGCCCAGCCGGGCGGGCACTCCGACGCCGAGGCCACGCAGTACATCCCGCCCGTCCCCGCGCAGCCCGGCGGGGACCGGGACCGGCAGCCGCCCGCCGAGTTCGAGAACCTCTTCCGCAGCGGGCCGGGCAGCGAGAGCCCGGCCGCGTCCACGCAGCAGCTCCCACGCTTCGCCGAGCCGAAAACCCCCGGATCTCCTGGACCTCATGGACCTCATGGACCTCATGGATCTCCCGGATACGGCGCCCGTTCCCCGCAGCCCGCCTACACCCCGCCCGGTGACCCGGCGGCGGGCGGGGGGCGCGGGGCGCGGGACGACGACGGCGGCGGCCGGGGCGGTCGTAGCGGCTCGCGCGTGCCGTTGTTCGCGGCGGTCGGGGTGGCCCTCGCGGTCGTCGGAGTCGGCGCGGGCGCGCTGCTCTCCGGCGGGGGTGGCGGCGACGACCAGGGCGGCGACAACAGGACCGTCGCCGCGTCGGCGCCCGCTGCCGACGGGTCGGCGTCGGCGTCCGGCGGCGCGGCCGAGCAGCAGGCCGTCGAGCTGGACAAGCTGCTGGCCGACAGCGGCAGCAGCCGGGCCAGCGTGATCAGCGCGGTCGCCGACGTGAAGGCCTGCGACAACCTCGCGCAGGCCGCCACGGACCTGCGGGACGCGGCGAAACAGCGCACCGACCTGGTCACCAGGCTGTCCGCGCTGAAGGCCGACCAGCTCCCGGAGCACGCCGCGCTGACCACCGCCCTCACCAAGGCGTGGCAGGCGTCCGCGTCCGCCGACGAGCACTACGCGGCCTGGGCCGACCAGGTCGCCGGCAGCAAGAACAAGAGCTGCAAGAAGGGCTCGGCCCGCACCACCTCCGAGACGCAGCAGGGCAACCGCGCGAGCGGCACCGCCAGCGCCCAGAAGACGCGGGCCGCGACGTTGTGGAACGAGATCGCGAAGACGTACGGCCTGACACAGCGCCAGCCCACCCAGCTGTAGCCGCTGTAACCGCGGTAACCGCAGGTCAGTCGACGTCCGCCTGCTCCAGGGTCTTCGTCACGTCGACGAAGCCCTTCCTGGCGGCCACCAGCCGGCCCTTCTGCACGGCCTGGAGGGTGACGTCGGCGTTGACCAGGCGGGGGAAGCCGATGGAGGCGAGCCGGTCGCTGAACTGCCAGCGGAGCGCCGGCGTGAGCCCGCCGGTGTCGATCTTCAGTCCGTCGTCCAGGGCGCCGCGCACGGAGCGTGAGGTCACCTCGCCGCCGTCCAGCGACTCCACGGCCTGCCGGAACACGCTGTAGGCGATCCAGGTGGTCTGCACCCCGGTGTCGCCGGCGTCGATCCGGGTGTCGGAGAACGCCTGCTCGCTGATGACCTTCTTCATCGGGGCCCAGGCGGGGTCGCTCGCCACGGGGTACCAGCCGGTGACGTACGCCCCCTCGTACGGCCCGGAGCCGCCGCCCGCGGCGTCGACGACGGTCTGGTCGACGCTGCCGAGGACGGTGGCGGTGTTCACGGCGGGGTAGTCCGTGCGGGTCCGCCGGAAGGAGTCCATGAAGGTGCTGGTGCGGTCCCCGAGCGCGGGCACCACGCACCCCTTCTCGTCCCCGCTCCTGCCCCCGGTCCCGCCCCCGGCCCCGTTCCCGGGCTTGCCGCCGGTCGAGTTCTCGAGGGCGGCCTCGGACTGTGTCGCGTACTCGGTGGAGTCCTCCGGCGCGCGCTGGTCCTCGGCGGCTTTGTGCCCGCCGGCTTTCAGTCCGGCGTTGAGCATCGTGGGCAGCGCGTCGCCGGCGAGGGTGTCGGGGCGGACGAGGGTGACGGGACCGCAGGTCGCGGCCAGCTCCTTGCCGAGGCCGGCCAGGAGGGAGGGCTGGCCGCCGTTGACGGGGTAGGACAGCGGGCTGGTGAACTCCGCGTTCGTGACTCCGTAGCCGCCTATGTAGGCGATGCCGTCGCCCTCCAGGTACGGGAAGAAGGCGTCGGAGTGCTGGCTGTAGGAGCCGACGACGGCGACCGCGTTCTCCTTGACGGCGCGCCGGGCGCACTTCGCGGCGGACACGGTGTCGTTGTGATCGTTGCAGGTCAGGACCTCGAGCTTGCGGCCGTTCAGACCGCCGTTGGCGTTGACCCAGCGGGCGTAGGCGCGGGCGAAGGCGGGCATGCCCGGCTTGTTGGTCGCGGACGTCCCCTCGGGCGCCCACGTCATGACGACGATCGGGTCGTCACCGGAACCCGCCGAGGTGCCGGGGACGACCCCGCAGCCGACGGTGAGCGACGCACAGGCGGCCACGGCGCCCGCCGAGAGGGCGGCCGCTCTGACGGACCCGGTGAAGCGGAAGGCCCTGGTGAAGCGGAAGGGCCCGGTGGTGCGGAGGGACCTGGGGAGGAAGGTGCTTCGCGTGGACGTGCGTCGCCTGCCGGTCATGGACATGCACGATTCCCTCACACCGCCAACCTGGGGGTGACCCATGGTCGACGAGTGGTGACGGCAAGGTGAATTACAGGGGCGCGTGAGGCCCCTGTGACGGGGAAACGTACGATCGTCGACCGTGCAAGGTTCGGAGAACTCTTCCCGTCGCGGCCGTCGCTCCCCCACCATGGGCGGCATGCCACACAATGACATGCCGTGGTGGCGCTGGCGCAGCAACGTGCGCTCCGCGCTGCACATGCTCTCCGACCCGGCGTTCCAGCAGAACGTCTGGCTGGCCGGCGTCGAGGGGTACGGGGACGTCACCGACGCCGTGTACCGCCTCGTCGAGGACACCTGGCTCGACAACTGGTCCGCCGAGAAGTACGTCGGCACGATCTTCCGCGACTCGCAGGAGGCGGCCCTCGTCGACACCGCCGTACTGCGCGTGCTGCGGATCATGCACCAGGTCGGGCCGGACGCCCTGGTCTCCGCGTACGTCGAGCACCAGGGGTGGCCGGAGGCGGTGCGGGCGGCACGGGACGCGCACGTGCGGATGGCGGCGAGCGACGGCGACGACCCTGACGCACCGCCCCGGACCCTCGAGGTCCTGCGCATCATGACCAGGTCGGCGTGACCGGGTCCGCGTGACCGGGTCCGCATGACCAGGTCGGCGTGACCGGGTCCGCGTAGCGGACGGCGTTCTGTCCGCCCTGGACGGACATGAGACCCTGTCCCGCATGACTGAGCAGTCCACCCGAGCCGCGGCGAACCTCGCCGACCAGTACGTCCTCACCCTCTCCTGCCCCGACAAGCAGGGCATCGTGCACGCCGTGTCGAGCTACCTCTTCATGACCGGCTGCAACATCGAGGACAGTCAGCAGTTCGGCGACCGCGACACGGGACTGTTCTTCCTGCGCGTCCACTTCTCGGCCGAGCCGCCGGTGACCGTGGACAAGCTGCGCGCGAGTTTCGCGGCGATCGGCGACTCCTTCCACATGGACTGGCACATCAACCGGGCCGACGAGAAGATGCGCATCGTCCTCATGGTCAGCAAGTTCGGCCACTGCCTGAACGACCTGCTCTTCCGCGCCAGCATCGGCGCGCTGCCGGTGGAGATCGCGGCCGTGGTGTCCAACCACACCGACTTCGCCGAGCTCGTGGGCTCGTACAACACCCCCTTCCACCACATCCCGGTGACGAGGGACAACAAGGCGCAGGCCGAGGCGCAGCTCCTGGAACTGGTCCGCGAGCAGGACGTCGAACTGGTCGTCCTGGCCCGCTACATGCAGGTGCTGTCGGACGACCTGTGCAAGCAGCTCAGCGGCCGGATCATCAACATCCACCACTCCTTCCTGCCGAGCTTCAAGGGCGCGAAGCCGTACCACCAGGCACACGCGCGCGGAGTGAAGCTGATCGGCGCGACCGCCCACTACGTCACCGCCGACCTCGACGAGGGCCCGATCATCGAGCAGGAGGTCGAACGCGTCGGCCACGGCGTCACCCCGGACCAACTGGTCGCCGTCGGCCGCGACGTGGAATGCCAGGCCCTGGCCCGAGCGGTCAAGTGGCACGCGGAACGCCGAATCCTCCTGAACGGCCGACGAACGGTCGTCTTCGCGTAGCCGTGCGCCGTCGCCGTACCAATTGGTCGAGAGACGGCGAAGGTTTTCCCACTCCTTGCCGATCTTTCGGGTGTACGAGGCGTTTCGGGCTGCGCCTTTGAGCTTCCTTTGCCTGTCGACGGCTCCCCGATGAGACATCCTGTTCGTTTATTTTGCCTATCGGGTGCGCCCTATAGGTGAATTTGATCGACTTGGTGGCACTCGTAACTGATTGACACGTGGCACCCCCCGGGCTTTGATCACCCGACTGTAAGAAGTCTGTAAACACGGGGTGAGGGCCATGGGGTGGGGCAGGCGTGCGCCGGGACGTGGATCCTGGCTGGTGGCATCGATGTTGCTCGTGCCTGCGCTGGGCGCCCCGGTCGCCCGAGCGGTCGCCGTGACGCCGTCGGAAGCCTCGTCGGCGACTGCCGACACCAATGACCTGTCACCCGAAGCGGCGGCCTCACGGAAAGCCGTGGAGTCCGGCTCGCCTGTCGAGGTGAGTGCGGAGACGACTTCCACGCAACTCGTCACGGCGCAGCCGGACGGCACCTTCACGGTCGACTTCGATCCGACTCCGGTAAGGGTGAGAAAGACGGCGGGGTGGGTGCCGGTCGACACCGACCTGGCGACGACCTCGTCCGGAGCGATCGCGCCGAAGGCCGCCGCGGCGGACATCGCCTTCTCCGGAGGTGGCTCGGGCGACCCCCTCGCCACCATCACGCAGGACGGGAAGACGTACAGCGTCGGTTCGCCGTGGACGCTGCCGGTGCCGAAGCTGTCGGGTTCCACCGCGACGTATCCGGATGTCATGCCCGGGACAGACCTGGTGGTGCAGGCCACGCCGGACGGCTTCAGCGAGAACCTGGTGGTCAAGTCCCGCGACGCGGCTCAGAACGAGAGACTCTCGAGCATCGCGTTCCCTGTCTCCACCGACGGCGTCTCCGCATACGACACGCACACCGGTGGCGCCGCGTTGGTGGACGATCAGGGGCGCCCGGTGTTCACCACGGGCACGGCGCTGATGTACGACTCGTCGGCGGTCGCCACGTCCCCGCAGGCAACGGGCCCGGCTACGGCCTCGAAGGCTTCGCACACCGTGGCGGTCGCTGCGTTTGACCAGGCTGCGGCTTCGGGGGACGGCGCGTTGGACGGTCCGGTCCCGGGGGCCAGGTCGCAGGTCATGGATGTGACGGTTTCTGACGACGCGCTGACGCTGAAGCCCGACCGTTCGTTCCTCGACGACCCCGACACCACCTACCCCGTGGTGCTCGACCCCCAGACGACCAGCGCGTCCCTCTCCGGCTGGACGACGGTGTGGTCGAGTTCGCCTTCTACGTCCTTCTGGAAGACCTCGCACTCGCTCGGCGTCGGCTACGACGCGTGGGTCGACAACAAGAAGGCTCGTTCCCTCTACCAGTTCGACACGCACACCCTGGGCGGCAAGAAGATCCTCTCGGCGACCTTCGCGGCGTTGGAGGTGTGGTCGGCGAACTGCACCGCCAAGGCCGTGCAGTTGTGGCGCACGGGGGCGATCTCGGCGTCGACGAAGTGGTCGGCGCAGCCGTCGTGGGCCGCCCAGGTGGACTCGGTCAATGCTGCCAAGGGCTACTCGTCCTCCTGCCCGGGCGGAAACGTCTCCTTCGATGCCACCAGCGCCGTCACCTACACGGCAGGCCAGTCCTCCTCGACCACGACGCTCGGTCTGCGCGCCCCCGGCAACGAGGACGACGCGATCGCCTGGAAGCAGTTCGCCTCGCCGTCGGACACCAAGCCCACCCTGTCGGTGACCTTCGTCTCCAAGCCGAGTGCTCCGACCGGTGTGAAGACGTCGAGCCCGAGCGTGGCGTGCGCCGCGGGCCTCGGCACCGCCGCCGTGATCCGGGACACGACGCCCACGGTGACGGCGGCGCCGAAGTCGGCGGACGGTTCGCAGTCGACGCTGCGCCCGAACTTCGAGCTGTACCGGTACGACGCGAAGGTCGGGGATCCCCTGGTCGCCTCGGGAAACCCGTCGGCGTACACGGCCTCCGGCACAGCCGGGACGTGGACGACACCGACTCTGACCAACGGGCAGACGTACTGGTTCCGCGCCCGCAGCCAGTACAAGTACACCTTCAACGGCACGACCGGCTTCATGTACTCGGCCTGGAGCCCGGCCTGCTGGTTCCGCATCGACACGTCGGCTCCCGTCCAGCCGGACGTCGACTCCACGACGTACCCGGAGTGCGCGAGCCCGGAGACTCCGGACGACTGCACGGCCTACGGCGGCGTCGGCGCTGCCGCCGCCTTCACTCTCAAGGCCAACGGGGCCTCGGACGTCGTCAAGTACACCTACCAGTTGAACGACAACCCGGTGCGGACCAAGACCTTCACCACCGCGACGACCAGCTACGCCTTTCCCCTGGCCCCCGACGTGCGCGGCCTGAACACCCTCACCGTTCAGACCTGGGACTCGGCGGGGAACGGCTCGACCAGTTACACCTACCCCTTCAAGGTCGCGCCCGGCGCGGGCCCGCTCTCCCAGTGGTCCATGGACGAGGGCACCGGTTCCACGGCGGCCGACGCGGTCGGAGGCCGGAGCGCGACCCTGTCCGGGTCGGCCACCTGGTCCGACCAGGCCAGGCTCGGCAAGTCGGTGCAGGGCAACGGCACCTCGTCGTACGCGGCCACGACCTCTCCGGTACTGGACACGACCAAGAGCTTCACCGCCTCCGCGTGGGTCCGGCTGACCGATAAATCCCATGATTCCGTGGCCCTGGCCCAGGCAGGAGCCAACGGATCCGCCTTCGCCCTCTCCTACTCGGCCTCCGTCAACGCCTGGGTCTTCAACCGGTACGCATCCGATGCCGTGGCACCGACGAATGTCCGCTCGACCTCGACGGCCCTGCCGGTGGTCGGTGTGTGGACGCATCTGATGGGTGTGTACGACGCGCTGGGCCAGACCATCCAGCTCTTCGTCAACGGCATCCCGCAGGGTGCCCCCGTCTCCTACACCACCCCCTGGCAGGCCACCGGCGGCCTCCAGTTCGCCCGCGGTCAGCACGGCGGCGGCTTCTCCGACTACTTCGCCGGCCAGGTCGACGAGGTCACCGTCTGGAACCGGATCCTGTCCGAGGAGGAGATCGCCGATCTCCAGGCCATGACCGACGCGAGCACCGGCCAGGCCCGGCCGGCGCTGGCCGCGGAGTGGGGCATGGAGGAGACCTCGGGAACCACCGCGGCCGACTCCTCCGGATACGGCCACCCGGCCACCGTCGCCGCCGGCGGTGCCTGGGCCGACGACACCGGCGGAGGCAAAGGTAACGTTCTCTCCCTGACAGGGACGCCGACAGCCAATGCCACAGCGACCGGCCCCATCGTCGACTCGCAGGGCGACTTCACCGTGGCGGCCTGGGCCGACCTCGACGCGGCGGCGCTGTCCGACACATCAGTGGCCCACCACATGAGGATCACCACCCAGTCCGGCGGCGTACGCGACTCCTGGGGCCTCTGGTACGACCAGGCCGCAGGCTCCACGCAGGGCATGTGGGTCTTCGGCCGCACCACTGCCGACACCACCGGCGCCACCGTCGTGACCGCGCCCGCCGACATCGCCTCCGCCCAACTGGTCGATCCCGGTCACTGGACCCTCGTGACCGGCGTCTACGACAGTGCCCACCAGCAGCTGTTCCTCTACGTCAACGGGGTAAGGCAGGGCGCCCAAGGCGACACCGACACCGACGACGAGACCGGTGACGGCATTGTCTTCACCCAGCCCTGGCAGGCCACCGGCACCTTCAACATCGGCCGAGGACGGATCAGCACAGGCGCGTACAGCGACTACGCGCACGGCCTCGTGGACGACGTACGGGTGTGGACGGGCGTCATGTCCGACACCGCGATCGACCAGATGTACGTCAACGAAATGCCCAAGCCTCTGTAAGGCCGTCCCGCCGGCACGGCGGGGCGCGACAGACCTCAGCGGACTTTTCACACGTCACACGATCGGGAGTGCAGTCATGGGTGGGCTACGGCGGACACGGCTGTGGGTCGTCGCTGTCACAGCGAGTGCCCTGGTGGCCACGGGGCTGGGCGCGGCCCCGGCCGTGTGGGCGACCGAGCGGCACGGGCACAGCACGGCCGACGTGCCCGACGTCAGGAACGGCACAGCTGTGCCGTTCAAGGCCAGGAAGTTCGCGAAGAAGAACCAGGCCGATGCCGCTGCCGCCCGTACGGCCGCGGCGGTGGCGAAGCCGACCGCCTGGCCCGTCGCGTCCGCCGCCACCCTCCCTGTGGCGGGCAAGACCGCTCTCGCCAAGGCCACTTCGGTCGGAAAGCTGCCGGTCAAGGTGAGCGCCCCGGCCACCGGCGTGGCCCCGGCCAAGGTGTCGGTCAAGGTGGCCGCGCACCAGACCGCGACGGCGCTCGGAATCAACGGCACCGTGCTGTCCGTGGCCCGCGCCGACGGCCGCAAGGGCACGGCCGGCACCCGGCTGACCCTGGACTACTCCGGCTTCGCGAACGCCTACGGCGGCGACTACGTCTCCCGGCTCACCCTGGTCCGCCTCCCGGCCTGCGCGCTCACCACCCCGGCCGTGAAGAAGTGCCGGACCACGACACCGGTCGCCACGACGAACGACGTCGCGCACCACACCCTGACCACGACCGCCCCCGTGACCTCCTCCGCCGTCACGGCCTTCGCCGCGACCGCCGCGGCCGCCACCTCGGGCGCAGGCTCCTACCAGGCGACATCGCTCAACCCGTCCGCCGCCTGGAACGCGGGCGGCTCCAGCGGTGACTTCACCTGGTCGTACCCGCTGTCCGTGCCCCCGTCCAACGGTGGCCCGGCGCCGAACCTGTCGATCACCTACGACTCGCAGAGCGTCGACGGTCGGCTGCCGTCCACCAACAACCAGCCGTCCTGGGTCGGCGAGGGATTCGACCTCTCGACGTCCTACATCGAGCGTTCCTACGACTCCTGCGACGACGACGGGCAGAAGGACAAGAACGACGAGTGCTGGGCGAACGACAACGCCACCCTCGTCCTCGGCGGCAAGTCCAGCCCGCTCATCAAGGACAAGACCAGCGGCGACTGGCATCCCAAGACCGACGACGGCGAGCGCGTCGTCCGCTCCACCGGCGCCACGAACGGCGACAACGACGGCGAGTACTGGACCGTCACCACCCAGGACGGCACCCAGTACGTCTTCGGCAAGAACCGCCTCCCCGGCTGGACCACCGGTGCGGCCGTCACCAACTCCGCCTACACCGCACCGGTCTTCGGCGACGACTCCGGCGAACCCGGCTACGACCAGGGCACCGCCTTCTCCGGCCGCGCCCTCACCCAGGCCTGGCGCTGGAACCTGGACTACGTCGTCGACCCGCACGGCAACGCGATGTCGTACTGGTACACCAAGGAGACCAACTACTACGCCAAGAACGGCACCACCACCGCCAACGGCACGGTGTACGACCGCGGCGGCTATCTCAGCCGCATCGACTACGGCATCACCGCCTCCACCGTCTTCGGCACCGCGCCTGAGAGGGTCACCTTCACCACCGCCGAACGCTGCCTGGTGACCAGTACCGAGACCTGCTCCTCGCCCACCTCGACCACGGCCGCCCACTGGCCGGACGTGCCGTTCGACCAGATCTGCGCCTCCGGCAAGGTCTGCAAGGCGACCGGGCCGACGTTCTTCTCCCGCAGGCGCCTCACAGGCGTCACCACCAGCATCTGGGACGCGAGCCTGTCCACCCCGGCCTACCGGGACGCCGACTCCTGGGCGCTCGCGCAGTCCTTCCCTGACCCCGGCGACGGCACCTCCGCCGGACTGTGGCTCAAGTCCATCACCCGTACCGGCAAGGACGGCGCGACAACGGCCATGCCGCCGGTCACCTTCGACGGCATCCAGCTCTTCAACCGGGTCGACACCACGCACGACGACATCGCCGCACTCGTCAAGTGGCGCGTCCGCAAGATCACTTCGGAGACGGGCTCGGTCCTCACGGTCAACTACTCCGACCCGCAGTGCGTCGCCGGAACGGCGATGCCCAGTGCTCCCGACTCGGACACCCTGCGCTGCTTCCCGACGTACTGGCAGCCGCCGTTCACGGCCGATCCCCAACTGGACTGGTTCCACAAGTACGTCATCACCCAGGTCACCGAGTCGGACCCGACCGGCGGGGCCCCGCTGAAGGAGACCGACTACACCTACAACGGCTCCCCGGCCTGGCACTACGACAGCGACAACGTCACCGCTCCCGCCAAACGGAAGACCTGGTCGCTCTGGCGCGGCTACGGCAGCGTCACGTCGACGTCGGGTGACGCGCAGTCCACCCGCACGAAGACCGTCTCGACGTACTTCCGCGGCATGGACGGCGACAAACAGTCCGACGGCACCACGCGCACCGCCAAGGTCACCGACTCGACCGGGACGTCGGTCACCGACGCCGATCCGCTGGCCGGCACGGTCCGCGAGTCCATCGCCTACAACGGCAGTGCCGAGGTCTCGGGCACGATCACCGACCCGTGGATCCACCAGACCGGCACGGACGGCACACGCGCCTCCGACTACACCCGGGCCCAGACCGTCCACGACCGCACCGACCTGTCCTCCGGCGGCACGCGGGACACCGCCGTCACCACGACGTACGACGACACGACCGGCGCGGCGCTCACGGTCGACGACTCGGGCGACGCCGCCGTCACGGGCGACGAGCAGTGCACCCGCACCACCCTCGCGAACAACACCTCCGCCTGGCTGATGGCCTTCCCCACCCGGGTCGAGACGGTCGACGTGGCCTGCGGCGCCACGACCGACCGTCCGGACGCCGTTGTCTCCGACGTCCGCACGCTCTACGACAGCCAGGCCTACGGCACCGCCCCGACGCTCGGCGACGAGACCTCCACCCAGCGGCTGTCCTCCTACAGCGGCGGCACCCCGGCCTACCAGACGGTCTCCACCAGCCACTACGACAGCCAGGGCCGGGTCGACTCGGTCAAGGACACCAACGCGGCGGTCGTCAGCACCACCAAGTACACCCCCACCACGGGCGGTCCGCTGACGGGCACGGTCACGACGGACGCCAAGGGCTACGCGACGACGACGAACTTCGACCCGGCGCGCGGGACCGCGACATCGGTCATCGACCCGAACAGCAAGCGGACGGACTACGCCTACGACGGCCTCGGCCGGGTGACCGGACTGTGGCTGGCCAACAGGTCCAAGTCCTCGAACCAGTCCGCGAGCCTCGTCTACACGTACGCGGTCTCCAACACTGCGGCGTCCGTGGTCTCCACGGGCAAGCTCAACAACGACGGCACGACCTACGACACCACTTACGCCCTGTACGACGCGCTCCTGCGCCCGCGCCAGACGCAGACTCCCGCGCCGGGCGGCGGCCGTGTAGTCGCGGAAGCCAAGTACGACAGCCGAGGCCTGGCAGTGGAGGCCGACGCCGACTACACGGACACGTCCAACCCGTCGGGCACCCTCGTCACCATCACCTCCGCCGTTCCTGCCCAGACCCTCACCACCTACGACGGAGCAGGCCGCCCCACGGCAGCCGACTTCTACGCCAACGGCGCCAAGCGGTGGACGACCTCCACCTCGTACGGCGGCGACCGCACCACGGTCACCCCGCCCCACGGCGGCATAGCCACCACAACCGTGACGGACACCCTCGGCCGTACGACCGAGACCCGGCAGTACGACAACGGCACCCCCTCCGGCTCGTACACGTCGATCAAGTACGCGTACGACGCGAAGAGCCGCCTGAAGTCGGCCGTCGACGACGACGGCAACACCTGGTCCTACGGCTACGACCTGATGGGCCGCAGGACCAGCGCCACGGACCCGGACGCCGGCACGACGACCACCGCGTACAACGAGCTGGACCAGGTCGCCTCCACGACGACCGCGGTGGGCACCGCTGAGGCGAAGACCCTCAGCTACTCCTACGACGTCCTCGGCCGCCAGACCGACATGTACGACGGCACCACCAAGGACACCACCCACGAACTCGCCCGGTGGACGTACGACTCGCTGGCCAAGGGGCAGCCCACGTCGGCGATCCGCTACGTCGGCGGCAGTTCGGGACAGGCGTACATCAGCCAGGTCGGCGCCTACGACTCCCTGTACCGGCCGACCCTGACCAGGGTCACCATCCCCTCGGTCACGGGCGAGGAGGCACTGGCGGGCTCGTACTCGTCGACGATCGGATACAACCTCGACGGCACCGTCCAGGTGACCTCAGACCCGGCGGCCGGCGGACTGCCCTCCGAGTCCCTGACCTACGGCTACAACGACCTGAGCATGCCGACGACCCTGAAGGGCGCGACGGGCTACGTCCAGGCTACGAACTACACCAAGCTCAGCGACATCGGCCAGGTGACGCTGGGGGTGTCCTCGTCCGACAGCGCCAAGTGGCTCCAGATCACGAACACCTACGAGGACGGCACCCACCGCCTCAAGCGCGAACTCGTCACGGACGATGCCCAGACGGCCCCCGTCCAGGACACCGCCTACACCTACGACGACTACGGCAACCCCACCAAGGTCGCCACGCACGCCGACGCCACGGACGACGTCCAGTGCTACCGCTACGACGGCCACGACCGCCTCGCCGAGGCCTGGACCGCGACCGACGGCTGCTCGGCCGACCCGTCGGCGGCCGTCCTCGGCGGCCCGGCCCCGTACTGGCAGAGCTTCGCCTACGACGACCTCGGCAACCGCAGGACGCAGGTCAACCACGCGACCACGCCGGGCGGCAACGACAGCACGACGTCCTTCGTCTACCCGACGCCCGGCACCGGCCAGGCCCACACCCTGGGCTCGTCGACGACTGTCACCGCGGGTACGACGACCACGAACTCGTACACCTACGACGCGTCCGGCAACACCCACACCCGGACGCTCAACGGCAAGACGCAGACGCTCGACTGGGACGACGAGGGCCATCTCTCCAAGGTCACCAACGCGGACGGCACCTCGGCTTCCTACCTGTACGACGCGGGCGGCAACCGGCTGCTCTCCCGGGACGCCTCGGGCACGACGCTCTACCTGGGCGACACCGAGGTCCACCTCGCCAAGGGCACTACGTCGACCACGGGCACGCGGTACTACAGCTGGGCTGGGCAGACGATCGCCGTCCGCAGCAGCTCGGGCAGCCTGCAGTGGCAGGTCACGGACGCCCACGACACGGCCGAGACGGCGGTGGACGCCACCACGCAGGCGATCACGCGCCGCCGCCTGGACCCTTTCGGCAACGCACGCGGCACCCAGCCGACCTCGGCCGCGTGGCTCGGCGACAAGGGCTTCGTCGCCGGCGTCCAGGACACCACCACCGGCCTGACACACCTGGGGGCGCGGGAGTACGACCCGACGATCGGCCGGTTCGTCTCCGACGACCCGATCCTCGAACTCACGGACGCCCAGCAGATCGACGGCTACACCTACGCGGCCGACAACCCGGTCAGGGGCAGCGACCCCTCCGGTCTGCAGATGCCCGCCGACCAAGGCTGTGCCGGCTCAGGCTGTGCACAGAGCGAACAGAAGTCCACGCTGGTCGACACCGGCTCGGTCAACGACAGCGGGACCCATCACAGCGGTGGCGGCGGTTCCCACCACAGTGGTGGCGGCTCGCGTCACAGCTGCGGCTGGTCGTTCTCCTGCCACGTGTCCAGCCTGGCCCACAAGGCCTACCACTCCGTCCAGCAGCACCCGGTGATCGCGGCCGTGGTGGCCACGGCCGTCGTCGTGGGCGTCGTGGCCTGCGTCGTCGCGACAGCGGGCGGCTGCGGAGCCGTACTGGCGGCGGGCGCCGAGGGCTTCACCGCGGGCGCGGAAGCGGGCAGCCTCAGCGGAGCCTTGGTGGGCGCGTCCGTGGGGGTGGCGGCCGAAGGCGGTGCCGTCATCGCGGGGGCGGCGGGCATCGCCGGAGCGGGAGCGGCGGCCGTCGCCGAAGGCGCGAAAACCGCCGCAAAAGAGGAGTCGGCTTCGTCTACCGGAGCCGTGGCCGCGGGTGCGCGTGCGGAGGCGGCCGCTCGAGGGTCAAGCCCGCGCGTGGGTAAAGGGGTCGGGGCACCGCATGCAAGGAGCGTCACTCAGACTGGGCGCTCCGACAAGTCGACCGTTATCACGGGGCACGGTTATTACGTTCTCGGGGGTGGAGATGTGACGGTTCCCAGTGGGACCTGGGTCAAGTTCTACGTCGAAGACGGCAAGAAACTGAAGGACTCCGTAGGGCTTTCCGTCGAAACAGGTGCCACAATTCCTCCTGTCGAAACGATGGGCCCGGGAACGAGTATCCCGAACTACACTGTGGAGACGCCTGACGGTTTGAATATTAGCAGCAGGTCGATCAGTGTATCTGCCCCGACCGGGCTGGGCGATATACTGCAGCCCAATATGGGAGCATGTCACGTGGTGATCTGTCGAGAGCACGTTAATCCGAATTGGTGACCAATGGCGCACTTCGAAGACTTGAGCAGGTACAGCTACTCGGAATCCAGTGAACCCATGTTCAATGTGGGATGGCTTTCCCGGGGATATGAATTCAATGTCGGAGAAGTTCCCGAAGGTCTCGTAGATTCCCTTCTTGAACTGGCTCGGAATCCCTCGAATGTGCATCGAGGAATGCATTTCTGTGAACTCTGCCCATCTTTTGTGGAGGCGCGGAAGAATGTCAGGTTCGATGATGTGTTCGTCGGTAGCGGAGAGATGCGTGTCCGAGGTGAAGGAGGGGCTGTTTACGTGGCTCCGATCATGATCGTGCATTATGTCGCAGATCATGGATACAGGCCCCCGACAGAATTCGTCGAGTCGGTGCTCCGAGTCTCCTGAGATGACTGGGCGTGACGCGCCGTGGAACGACGGTGTGTGCTCAAGTCAGAAGAGACTCGGTCGGTTCGGTAATAAGAGGCGGCACGATGAACAGCGTGACGATAGTGAATCGCGAGGGAGTGGAGGGTGTCCCCTCCATGGTCGCAAGGGCGATGGGGCGGGAGTGGTACCGAGAGCATCTGGCCGGCATGGATCCGTTGCGGGGCGTACGGCCTGAGGGGGCGTTGGTCGAGTACGTCGCTGACGTGGGTGCGGCGGCCCGCGCGACCGGGAATCCGGTGCTCGTGCTGGCCTCTAACGGGCGCAGGATCGCGGCACGCCTGGTGGACACGGTGATCGCGACCGTGTTCGCTTGCCTCGGTTTCTTCGTGGAGGCCGCCTCGACCGACGGCATCGCGTTGGTGGTTCTCCTGCCAGTGGGGTTTGTGGCCGGGGGGCTGCTCTATTACCTGCCCTTGGTGCACTGGTGGGGCACGACCGTCGGCAAGCGGATGTTCGGGCTGCGGGTAGTCCGGCTGTGGTCGGACGGGACCCTTCCGCCGTCATGGAAGGACACGTTCATCCGGGAGTTCGACCGGGGAGCCCTCCTGGCGATTCCGGTGCTGAACCTGCTGGTCGGCGCGATCCTGCTGGCGTACATGGCCAAGGACCGGGGCGCATACCACCAGAGCAAGTCCGACCGCGCGGCCCGGACGGTTGTCGTGCGGTGGCCGGCGTATGTGGGAGGGAATTGATGGGTGACGGAGTGAAGGCAGTTCGGCGTTCCGCGGGTACGGAGACCGCGTTGGATGTGTTGCTGCGCTGGGCCTGGATCCGGCGGCGCACACCCGCGCAGGACATCGAGGACTTCAAGAACGGGCAGCCGTTTCAGGTCGTGGGGTTTACCAAGAGCATCGGTGGGGCGGCTCTCGTTTCGATCGGCAGGGGCAAGGAGATCGCGCGGACCAGACAGGGGTACCTGCGTCTTGCCGCGGGGGAGGACCCGGGCTGGACCGATCGTCGGGGTGGGAGAAGCGCGACCCTGAGGCCGCCCTTCGGGCTCAAGCTCATGGGCGAGAAGGTGCCTATGGCGCCGAAGTTCGAGCGCTATGAACTGGTCACGGCCGACGGGACGTACGACCTGGTGGTGCCGAAGAAGGACGGCGAGCTTGTGCGGTACGTCTTCGGCCTGACGCAGAGCTGAGAGGTCCTCGTAGGCGTTGGCTGGCACGTGCGGGCTTCGACGCGAACCGCCGGGCGCGGGGTCACAACTCCCCGGCGATGACACCTTCCTGGAAGGCCGCCCACTCCGAGGCGGTGAAACGCAGGGGTTCGCGGCTCGGGTTCTTGGAGTCGCGGACAGCTCTTGCGCCGCCAGGGAGTTGGGCGACCTCGACGCAGTCGTGCTCCGCGCCGCTGGCGGACGCCTTCCGCCATATCGCCTCGGAGAGGTCGTACGTGTACAACTCGCTCTTGGGATTCACTTCCTGTGGCCCTCTTCCAACTCGGCGATTCTCGCGAGCGAGTCCTCCACCGGGAGGGCCGTGGCGCGGATGCGTTCGAAGGCTTTGGCGAAGGGAGTCGCGTCGTCGCCCTCAACGTACGTCGCGCCGCTGAGGTTTTCCAAGAGCACTACCGAAGGCATGGGCGGAGGAAACCCGGTGAGGGTGAAGCCGCCGACCACTCCGGGGTGCGCGGTGGAGGCCAGCGGCATCAACTGCACGGTGACGTTGGGCATGCCGGAGACGTCGAGCAGCCGTCGTAGCTGCTCACGCATGATTGAGGGCCGTACGGCAAAGCGCTGATGCAGCGCTGCCTCGTGGACGATGGCCCACAGTTCTGGAGCTGTGCCGGGGCGGGAAAGGACTGCCTGCCGGGCCAGCCGGACCTCGGCCAGGGCGGCCACTTCTTCCGGCGTGCGAGACGTCGTCACGCCGGCGATGGTCTCTCTGGCGTACGCGGCCGTCTGCAGCAGGCCGGGGATGACGAGTGGGGACCACGCGCAGATGGAGTCCGCGTCCGTTTCGAGGGAGATGTAGTCGGCGTAGGTGGGTGAGACGACCGCACTGTACGTCTGCCACCAGCCCCTCTTCCCCGCTTCCCGGGCCAGGGCTTCCAATGCGTGCCTCGTCTGATCGTCTTCCACCCCGTACACGGTCAGCAGCGCGCCTACATCGGCGGTCCGGATCGCCTGGGTCGCCCCTTCGATCTTCGAGAGCTTCGGTCCCCGCCAGCTCATGGCTCCGGCTGCCGCGTCGAGTGTCATCCCGGCCTCATTGCGAAGGCGCCGAAGGCTCGCACCGAGGCGGCGGCGTCGAACGGTCGGTACGAGGGGTGAGTTGGGCATACGTGGAGTTTGGCAAGACAGGCGCGCGCACCGCGCACCATCGCGAGAACTTCACCCGCAAGGGTGGAAAACTTTCTACCTGGGGGAGAAAGTCTTCGGATAGGTGGAAGCTGTGGTCACTGGCCCACTCGACTTCTGGAGGCGCTGCCATGCTCCCCACGTTCACCCCCGCTCTTGGGCTCACTCCAAACCTCACTCCCGGCTACTACCTCCGCCCCCGCCCTCAGGGCTTCGCCGCTCACATCTCCGCATCGCAGCAACACTTGGTCTCGGTAAGGGCGTTGACCAGCGCCGAGTTGCTCAGTCACGGCATTGATGCCGACGCCGTGCACTCCGCGCAACTCGTCCTGTCCGAGCTTGTCGGTAACTCGGTGCGGGCATGCGGTGAACACGTGCCGCTCGTGGTGGAGGTGTATGTGACGTCGTACGGCATCGCCGTGAATGTGCACGACCCGGACCCCGGCGCTCTGCCGCAGCGTCGGTCGACACCGCTCGACAGCGCGGAGGCGGAGGGCGGGCGGGGGCTCGGGCTGGTCGACCTGCTGGCACCAGGGTGGAACGTACGGAGGTCGGCGATCGGGAAGCAGGTGCGGTGCCGTGTGGCTGCCGAACCGGAGTGGGGCTGAAGGGCGTTGTGCGTGGTCCGTCCGGAAGCGCACCATCCCCGTGGGGCGGCGATGACACCGGACGGCGCGCGTCTCCCCTACATCCGGCTCAGCGCCGCCGCCGCGAACAGTACGTCCCTGATCGCCTCGCGGTCTCCGAGTTGGCCCGCTGCCGCTTCCTCCGGGGATACGTGGCCTGCGGCCAGGCGGCAGAATTCGACGTCGTCCAGGGCCACGTGGGCCACCTCGTGGTCGGCGGAGCCGACTGCGCCGGGGGAGTCCAGGGGGATCAGCCACTGGCCGCCGCCCGAGCCCTCGATCTCCAGGCGCAGGCTGCGGCCGGGGCGGCCCGCGGTCACCAGGTGGCGGGTGTGCGAGGGGGCGGCGAGGCCGGCTCGACGGCGGGCCGCGAGGGTCTCCGGCAGCATCCGCGCGGCCAGGTCGATCATGCTGTGGAGGTGGCGCGGGGCGGGCGGCGCGTAGGGGTAGTCGACCGCGTCCGCGATGTCCTCGGCGTGCACCCAGCACTCGAAGGCGCGGTCCAGCATCGCGTCCCGCAACGGGAGTTCGAAGTCGCCGTACGAGACCGGCATGGTGCCGGGTCCGCCGCCGGTGAAGGACACCGTGCGCACGAGGGCGTGGGTCTGTTCGCGCCAGGGGGCGCGCACGGAGCGGGTGGGCGGGTAGTGCGAGCCCGTCCAGAGCGCCTCGGTGCGTTCCGCCGGTCCCTCCCGGTCTTCCGGCAGTCCCTTCGCCTGTTCCCTCGTCCGTTCTTCCGGCTGGTCGTTCGTCCGTTCTCCGGTCCGTTCCTTCGGCTTCTCCACGGCCTCCATCGGGTCGTCCAGGCCCAGTGCCACCGCCACCAGCCCGTCCACGGCGAGGAGGTGGGCGATGACGCCTGCGACGGTCGTCCGGCGGTACGTCTCGCCGTCGCCGCGAAACCAGCGCAGCCGTACGGGCGCGTGCCACTCGGCGTCGCCGAAGTCCTGGAGGAGGGCGTCGAGCCGCGCGGTCTCGGCGTCGTACGGTGTCGCCCAGGCCGGTACCGGGATGCGGGGCGGGCGGCGGCCCAGGCAGGAGTCCAGGACGCGGGTACGCAGGCCGGGGTCGAGATCGAGGCTCTCCGGGCGCTGGAGCAGGCCGACCGCCTCGCGCAGTCGCCGTGCCTCGTCGGCGCAGGCTCCGCAGTCGCCGAGGTGTTCCTCGACGGCCGCCGTCTCCTCGGCCGAGCAGGCGGCCAGCGCCCACGCGCCCAGCAAAGCCTTGAGCACCGGGTGCTCGAGCCGCAGCGGTTCCGGATCCGGAACGCCCTCGTCCCCGCCCGCACCCTCGTCCTTGGTGTCCTTGTTCACGGTGTCCTCGTCCGCGTTCTCCGCGTTCTCCGCGTTCTCCGTTCCCTCTGTGTTCTCCGTGTGCTCGCCGTCGTGCGGCTCGTAGTCGTCCGGGCCGCTCACGCCGCACCTCCGTAGCCGGGGGGTGCCCCTGGGGACGCCGTGTCGTGGGCCGTGGAGAGGAGTTGGAGGCCGAGGCGGAGGCGGCGGCGGGCCTCGTCCTCGGTGACGCCGAGGTCGGCCGCGGTCTGGCGGTAGTCGCGGCGCTGGAAGTAGGCCAGTTCCAGGGCGGCGCGCAGCGGGGCGGGCATGGCCTGGACGATGTAGTCGGCGCGGGCGGCGACGGAGGCGTGCCGCACCTTGTGCTCCAGTTCCTCGGTCGCCGCGGCGGAGCCGTGGCCGGTCTCGGCCAGCGCGGCGGTCTCGGTGGCGCGCAGTCGCTGCACGGCGAGGCGGTGGGTCAACGCGGCGACCCAGGTGCGTAGGGGGCCCTGCTTGGGGTCGTAGGCGTCGGGGTTCTCCCAGACGTGGGCGAAGACCTCGCGGGTGATGCCGTCGGCCGCCCGTTCGTCTCCGAGCACGCGGTGGGCGAGACCGTGCACGAGTGAGGCGAAACGGTCGTAGAGCTCGCCGAGGGCGGCCGCCTCACCGCGTGCGAGTCGCTGCTGCATCTTGCGGTCCCAGCGGGGCGGTGCGTCCTTCTTCGCCATGCGGCCCCCTCACCCGTGCCCATGCCTGTGCCTGTGCTCGTGTTCGTGCCTGTGCCTGTGTCCAGACTGCGTCCACCGTCACCTCGAATGTAGTCGGCACGTCCGACAACGCACGCCCCTTTGTTTCAATGTGCGCCCCCTGTCCGCGAGCGCCTGGTATGGGCCGTGCCTACCCGACAGTTACGGATCGAACCGGACTGCATGTGACGGAAACAAGCCTCTTTCCCTTCCTTTCTCTTCCTTTCTGTTTTTGCCTCAGTGTTTCGGGGCACGGCCGCTGGGCAGCCGCGCTGCATGGAAGCGAAGGGGCAGCTTCCGTTCACAGCGAGCTACAGCGAGCGAAAGGCGTGGTGGTGGCCTTCAAAGTGACCGGCGGCGAGCAGGGCGGATGGGCCGTGCTCCACGTGTCGGGCGAGCTGGACCTGGTGACGTCGCCGGCGCTGCGTCAGCGGGTGCACGACGAGGTGGCCGCGGGCCGCCACAGTCTCGTCCTGGACCTCTCCGAGGTGTACTTCTGCGATTCCAGCGGCGTCGGCGTGCTCATCGCCGCCCGCCGTCTCATGCGCTCCTGCCGGGGACGGCTGCGCCTGATCCTTCCCGCGCGGGGCGCGGCCGAGGACTCCCACGTCAACCGGGTCCTGGGCGCGCTGGGCGTCCGCCGCCTCTTCGACGTCTACGGCGACCTCGAGGCGGCGTTGGACGAAGGGACGGAGCCGCTCTCCGCCTAGACCGGCGAGACCGCTGAGACCGGCGAGGGTCCCTTCTTCCCTCGCCCCGTGTGCGACACCCGTGTCCCGGAATTCACCCGGTCCTGACACAGGCGTCACCTTCCCGCTGCCTGGGCGTCGCCGGCGTCGTACGCTCCTGAGCTGAAGCATCTCCACGTGATATCCCCCGAGATATCCCCCCGCGACGACGTAAGGCGGCCCGAGAAGACATGGTCAGCAGTGAGTACGAGCGCAGGATCGCCGCCCGGTTCGCCACCTTCGACCGGGACGGCAACGGCTACATCGACCGGACGGACTTCAGCGCGGCGGCCAAGGCGCTGCTCGCCGAGTTCGGCACCGCGGCCCGTTCCGACAAGGGACAGGCCCTGTACGCGGGTGCCGAGGCGTTCTGGCAGGGCATGGCCGGCATCGCCGACCGGGACGGCGACCAGCGCATCACCCGGGAGGAGTTCGTGGGCGGCGCGGTCAAGCGCCTGCACGACAACCCGGAGCGGTTCGCCGAGATCGCCCGCCCCTTCCTGCACGCGGCCCTGGACATCGCGGACTCCGACGGCGACGGCCGGGCCACGGTCGCGGACACCGTACGGGTCCTGAGGGCCCTCGGAGCCCCCGACGAGGTCGCCCGGACGGCCGCCGCGGCCCTCGACGCCGACGCGGACGGCAAGGTCGGCGAGGCCGAGATCATCCCCGCCTTCGCCCGCTACTTCACCGTCGCCGAATAGCGCTCACAGAGCAGGGCTCACAGAGCAGGGCTCACAGAGCAGGGCTCACAGCGCAGCGCTCACAGCGCTCACCGGGAGAAGCGCTCGCGCAGTTTGTACTTCAGCACCTTCCTGAGGGTCTCGTTGCGCGGTAGGGCGTCCACCACCTCCAGCCGCTCCGGCAGCTTGTGGACGGACAGCCCGGCCGCGCGCAGATACGAGGTCACCGCCTCCAACGTCAGCGCCTCCCCGGCCCCCGGCCCCGCCCGCTCCACCACCGCCCGCTCCACCACCGCCCGCTCCACCACCGCCCGCTCCACCACCGCCCGCTCCACCACCGCGCACACCAGTTCCCCGCGCTCCGCGTCCGGCAGGCCGATCACCGCCGCGTCGCCCACGGACGGGTGGGCGGCGAGCAGGTCCTCGATCTCCTTGGCCGACACGTTCTCCCCCTTGCGGATGATGACGTCCTTCAGCCGCCCGGTGAGGACGAGGTGCCCGCTGTCGGTCATGCGCCCCAGGTCACCGGTGCGCAGGAACCCGTCCGCGTCGAAGGCCTCGGCCGTCTGGGCGGGGTCCAGATACCCCTGGCACACGGCCTCCCCGCGCAGTCGTACCTCCCCGCCCTCCGCGACGCGTATCTCCATGCCCTCGGGCGGCCGTCCCTCCGTCGTCGCGAGGTTCTCCGGGGTGTCGTCCGGCGCGCCCATGGTGATCATCGGCACCTCGGTCATCCCGTACCCGTGCGTGAGCTGTACGCCCATCTCGCGTACGACGGCGTGGTACACCTCGGGCGGCTTGGGCGCTCCGCCGCCCGCGAGCAGCCGCAGCGAGGGGATCACGGGGACGCCCGGCCGCTTGCGCTGCTCGGCGAGGAACATCGAGTAGAACGCCGTCGACCCGCCCGCGACCGTCACCCCGTGCCGCCGGTACCCCGCCAGCGCGTCCGGCAGCGCGAAGTGCTCGAACATCACCGCCGGGAAGCCGTACAGCAGGAGCATGACGGTGTAGTCGGGGCCGGCGATGTGGGCGTACGGGAAGGCCATCGAGCCCACGTCGTCCGCCGACAGGCGCAGCGCGTGCGCGAGGCACGACCCGCCCGCGATCAGTGAACGGTCGGTGTGCAGCACGCCCTTGGGGTCGGAGGTGGTGCCCGAGGTCCAGTAGATCCAGCGGACCGAGGTGCCCTCGGCGGGCGGGGCGGGGAGGACGGCGGGATCGCCCTCGGGCAGGTCGTCGTACGCCTCGAAGACGCCCTTCGCGCCCAGCCGGCGTGCCATCTCGGTGTGGTCGAAGCCCCGCCACACGCCCGGCACCGCGAAGAACTCCGCCTTCGACTCGCGCAGCGCGAAGCCGACCTCGCGGTCGCGGTAGAACGGGATGACGGGTGACTGCACGGCCCCCAGGCGGGCCAGCGCGAAGGACAGGACGGCCGTTTCGAGGCGGGTGGGCAGTTGCCAGGCGACGACCGTGCCGGGGCGTACGCCCAGGTCGTACAGCCCCGCCGCGACCCGCTCGGCGCTCGCGCGCAGCGCGCCGAAGGTCAGCGCGCGCTCCTCCTGGAGGAGGACGGGGCGGTCGGGGGTGAGGTCGGCCCGGCGCGCGAGGAGGTCCCAGAGGGTGCGGGACGAACTCAGCTCATGGGCGGTGTCGTTCACGGCGGCCCCCTGCCGGTGACTGACGGACATCTGACGGACAACTGACGGACAGTCAGATCGTGGGCAGAGCGTAGGGCCGGTCGGCTTGTCGGTCCATAGCCGTGGGGCTAGCCTTCCAGGGAAGCCATATCTGACGGTCCATCAGAAACCGTGGCTCGCGACCGGAACCTCAGGCCGGAGGGGACCCATGACGGACACGACAGGCACGACGGACACGACCGACCTGCCCCGCATCATCAGCGTCGACGACCACGTGATCGAGCCCGCGCACCTCTTCGCGACCTGGCTGCCGCGCAAGTACCGGGACCGGGGCCCGCAGCCCCTCACCGCCGGGATCGGCGAACTCGCCTACGTCGCCGGGAAGTACCGGATCACGATGGACCCGGACGGCCAGCCCACCGACTGGTGGATCTACGAGGACCTGAAGTTCCCGTACAAGCGCAACATCGCCGCCGTCGGCTTCGACCGGGACGAGATGACGCTGGAGGGGATCACCCGGGAGGAGATGCGGCGCGGCTGCTGGGACCCGAAGGCGCGGCTGGCCGACATGGACCTCAACCACGTCGAGGCCTCGCTCTGCTTCCCGTCCTTCCCGCGCTTCTGCGGGCAGACCTTCGCCGAGGCGCACGACAAGGAGGTCGCGCTGGCGTGCGTGCGCGCCTACAACGACTGGATGGTCGAGGAGTGGTGCGGGGGCAGCGGCGGACGGCTGATCCCGCTGTGCCTGATCCCGCTGTGGGACGTCGGCCTGGCGGTCGCGGAGATCCGGCGCAACGCGGCCCGTGGGGTGCGCGCGGTGACGTTCTCCGAGATCCCCAGCCATCTGGGGTTGCCGTCCATCCACTCCGGGTACTGGGACCCGTTCTTCGCGGTGTGCGAGGAGACGGGGACGGTCGTCAACATGCACATCGGTTCGTCGTCGCAGATGCCGGCCGCCTCACCGGACGCGCCCCCGGCCGTCCAGGCGTCCCTCTCGTTCAACAACGCGATGGCCTCGATGATGGACTACCTGTTCAGCGGGGTCCTGGTCCGCTTCCCGCGCCTCAAACTCGCCTACTCCGAGGGCCAGATGGGCTGGATCCCGTACGCCCTGGAGCGCGCCGACGACGTCTGGGAGGAGCACCGCGCGTGGGGCGGGGTCAGGGACCTCGTTCCCGAGCCGCCGTCGACGTACTACTACCGGCAGATCTTCTGCTGCTTCTTCCGCGACAAACACGGAGTGGCGTCACTCGATGTGGTGGGCCGCGACAACGCGACCTTCGAGACCGACTACCCGCACGTCGACTCGACCTTCCCGCACACCAAGGAGGTCGCCCTCGACCACGTCAAGGGCCTCGACGACGAGACGGTCTACAAGCTGATGCGGGGCAACGCGATCCGCATGCTGGACCTGGACTTCGACAAGTAATGGATCTTTCGGACAGTGCCGAGGACGCCGAGTTCCGGGCCCGGCTGCGCGACTGGCTCGGCAAGGTGCTGCCGACGCTGCCGCCGAAGCCGTCCCCGGACGACTGGCCCGGCCGCCGCGCCTACGACCTCGGCTGGCAGCGCACGCTCCACGACGCCGGGTACGGCGAGGTCCACTGGGGCGCCTCCCCGACCGTCCGACTGATCTTCCTGGAGGAGACGGAGAAGGCGGGCGCACCCTATGTGGGAGCCGGTTTCGTCGGGCTGCTGCACGCCGGGCCGACGATCGCCGCCGAGGGGACGGCCGGGCAGCGGGAGCGCTGGCTGCCGCCGATCCTGCGCGGCGAGGAGGTCTGGTGCCAGGGCTTCAGCGAGCCCGACGCCGGGTCCGACCTCGCGGCGCTGCGCACGCGCGCGTGGCGCGACGGCGACGACTACGTGGTGAGCGGCTCCAAGATCTGGACCTCGCACGCGGAAGTCGCCGACTGGTGCGAGCTGTTGGTCCGCACGGATCCGGACGCCCCGAAGCACCGGGGCATCACCTGGCTGGCGATGCCCATGGACGCCCCGGGGATCACCGTACGGCCGCTGCGGACGCTCGCCGGGTCCGCCGAGTTCGCCGAGGTGTTCCTCGACGAGGTGCGGGTGCCGGTCGCCAACCGGGTGGGCGAGGAGAACGACGGCTGGCGCGTGACGATGGTGACGCTGTCCTTCGAACGCGGCACCGCCTTCGTCGGCGAGGTCGTCGCCTGCCGCCGCGTGCTGGGCGACCTCGCCCGCGCGGCACGGAGCGGCGGCCGCTGGGACGATCCCGCCCTACGGCGGCGGCTGGGCCGCCTCAACGCCGAGTTCCGGGCGTTGTGGCGGCTGACGCAGTGGAACGTGAGCGAGGCGGAGGCCACGGGCGGCCTGCCGGGCGTAGGGGGTTCGGTTTTCAAACTGAGTTACTCGCAGGCGCGCCAGGAGCTGTACGACACCGCCGCCGACGTCCTGGGCGACGTTTCCCTCGACCTCGACCACCCCTGGGCCGGCGACCGGCTCTCCTCGCTGTCGTACACCATCGCGGCCGGCACCTCGCAGATCCAGCGCGACATCGTGGCCGAGCGGATCCTCGGACTGCCGAAGGGACGGTGAACTCTCCGCCATGCGTTTTCAACTGACGGAGAATCAGCGGGCGCTGCAGGACGGGGTGCGGGGGCTGCTGGCGCGCCGGTTCGACCGTACGGCGCTACGGGCCGCCGTGGACCGGCCGGGGCGGCTGGACCGGGCGCTGTGGCGGGAGCTGGGCGCGGCCGGGTTCTTCGCGCTCCGGCTGCCCGAGGCGGACGGCGGCGTCGGACTAGGGCTGCCCGAGGCGGTGTTGGCGTTCGAGGAGGCGGGCCGCGTCCTGCTGCCCGGGCCGCTGCTCGCCACCCACCTCGCGGCGGGACGCGTGCCCGGCGCGGCCGACGGGGAGACGGTCGTCGCGGCCGTCGACGGCGGCGGGCTGGTGGAGTGGCTCACGGAGGCGGACGTCGTGCTCGGGGACACGGGCGGGGACGTGCTCGGGGACGCGGGTGGGAACGCGGGCGGGGCCGTGCGGATGCGGTCGGTGGATCCGCTGACGCCGCTGCACCGGGTTCCGGGCGCATCGGTGGCCGTGGACCCCGTCGCCGTCCTCCTCACCGCCGCCGAGCAGCTCGGCACGGCCACGCGCGCGTGCGAGCTGGCTGTGCAACACGCCCGGGCGCGTGAGCAGTTCGGGCAGCCGATCGGGGCCTTCCAGGCCGTCAAGCATCTGTGCGCGGAGCTGCTGGTGCGGGTCGAGGTGGCCCGCGCGGCGGTCTACGCGGCCGCCGTCACCGCAGACCCGGCCGATATCGCGGCCGCCCGGCTCCTCGCCGACGAGGCCGCCGTACGCGGCGCGCGCGACTGCCTCCAGGTGTACGGCGGGATGGGGTTCACCTGGGAGGCGGACGTACATCTCCTGCTCAAACGGGCCTGGGTGCGCACCCGGCGTGCGGGCGGCGGCACGGAGAGTGAGGAACTGCTCGCCGGTGACCTGCTGTCAGAAGCGGGCCGCTAAGGGTCTTTTGGCGGTGTTTCGCGACGTCAGAAGGCGTCTGCCTGCGGTGACGGACGGGGCGTCGGGCGGGGTGCCGTACCGATGGCCGTGCAGACGGTCGTACGAGTGTCGCGGATTGTGGCATACCGGAATCACTGTGCGTTGATATCGGGTTGTGTCCGATGCGTGACCCGTCACGGCCCGGAGTCGACGGGTCGCTCCGGTACCTTCTGTGGGATGCGAGTGGTTCCGAGCATGAGCCATGCCGGCGGTGCCCCTGGGGCGATGCCGGATCCGGCGGTGCGCGCCGCCGCTCGCAGGGCGGACGGGCGATCGGCCCCCGCCTGTTCGACTCCCCGCAACGAGCGTCGCACAGTATCCCGCACGGGTACTCCTTCGCGCTGGAATATGCCCGAAGCGCTTGTTGAGGTGACTGTATGTCAACCAAGCTGTCTCGTAAGGGATTCACGTTCCGTCACGCTGCCTCTGGCTGTTGTTCTGGCCATGCAGAAAATGGCTACGATCGTGGCCCCCGTCGTCATGGTGCACACGCGGCTCGCGTGGCTCGCGTGGCGCACGGCCATGTGTCCGCCGGTTCGGATGGTGTGAGCGGTGCAGGTGCTTCAAGTGCAGCTGGAGATCCGGCCCGACCCCGCTGAGGTGGGGCGCGCCCGCAGGTGGGCCCGTTCGCGCCTCGCCGGGTCCGGGATAGGAGACGAGGAGCCGCTCGCCGAGACGTTGATCCTGCTCGTCTCCGAGCTGGTCACCAACGCCGTGGTGCACACCGGCTGTCCGGCCGTGCTGCGGCTCTCCCTGCCGGGCGGCGGGACGGCCGACGGCGCTGCCGAACCGTCCATCGTCCGCCTGGAGGTGGCCGACACCAGCGGCCGGGCCCCCGTGCCCCGGTGCGCCAGTGACGAGGCGACCGGCGGCCGTGGCCTGGCCCTCGTGGACGGCCTCGCGGACCGCTGGGGCTGGAGCGTCGAGGGCGCGGGCAAGCGGATCTGGTGCGAACTGGACCGCTGTGCCGGCCCCGGCAGGGCCGAGCCCGGCAAGGTCGCGGCGGGCAATGGCTCGGCGGGCAATGCTGCGGCGGTCAATCCTGCGCTGGGCAGGGCTGTGGTGGGCCGGGAGCCGGCTTGTGAAGGGTTCGAAGGGTTCGCCTTCGAGGTCGTCTGAGCGTCCGGTCATCCGGCTCGGTCATCCGGCCCGGTCATCCGGCCCGGTCATCCGGCATGGTCATACCGCCCGTCCGTCCGGCTGTCCGGCGGGCGCACGGTGGCGGTGATTCGGCAGGTTGTGGGGCACGGGGGCAGAAAGCGCTCTCGGTCTTGGCCGGTACGGGGTCGGTGCGCCCGGCCGTGCTTCTGTGCGCGCCCACCGCAAAGGGGGCGTAAGTGATAAATCCCCGTTCGGGTGTTGACGCGTCGTGTTCATGTGATCACGCTTGTGCTCAGCGATTCGCCGTGAGGGGACGGCGAGGGCTTCGGTGACGGAGGCCCTCGGCGAGTGTGGGTCGTGATTCGGCGTCGGTTCCCTCAGGGCCGAGGGGGGTCGGGGCGGGACGCCGGAGTCGGATGGCGGTGCGCGGTGCCGTGCTCGGGGCGGGCAACCGCGCGCCGCCAGACCGACGTTCCTCGCGTTCTCCGGTCTCCGGTCTCCGGTCAGAGAACGGCGACGGGGGCCACCGGAGTTCCCGTTCCGCCGACGAACGGTTCGGGCATCGCCGACAGCAGGAACGCGTAGCGGCCCGCTTCTCCACAGGCTGTGGACAACTTTTCGAGATTCCAGTTCTGTCCCTGCAGCATCCCCATCTCCACGAGGTCGAGCGCGTGCACGGGCAGCCACAGGTCGTCGATCTCGGGCGGGAAGATCTCGAAGGTCATGGTGTCGTTCGCCACGGCGGCCACATCGCGCGCGTGGAACCACTCCGGGGTGCGGACCGACAGCCCTGGCGAGGGGAAGCCGTACCCCTGCTTGTCGCCGGCCAGATAGACCTGGACCTGCCCGGTCCGTACGAGCACGATGTCGCCGCCGCGCACGCGCGTACCGGCCAGTTCCTCGGCCGCGTCCAGGTCCTCGGGGGTGACCGCGTAGCCGCCCGCCAGCCGGTCGACGCCACGCGCGCGTGCCACGTCCAGCAGCACCCCGCGCGAGACGACGTGCCGCGCCTTGTCGATGCCGCCGAACTCGGCACCGCCGTGCGCGGTGATGGTGGCGGCCGGACGGCCGTTGTAGAGCTTCCCCGAGTGCGAGACGTGGGTCAGCGCGTCCCAGTGGGTGCCGGCCTGCAGGCCCATCGTCACGGCGTCGTCGCTGCACGCCACCGTGCCCGGACCGAAGATCTCCTGGTTGATCTGCACCATGGTGTGCAGCGGGTTGACCCGGCCCGGGATCATGCCGGTCTGCACGCCGTCCTGCCGTAGGGGCAGCGCGAGCGGGACGCGGCGGCCGGTGCGGACCTCGGCGACGGCCGCGCGGACGACGTCGTCGGTGACCAGGTTCAGCGTGCCGATCTCGTCGTCGGCCCCCCAGCGCCCCCAGTTGTTGACGCGCTTGGCCATGTCGTGGAACTCGACCGGCAGTGTCATTCCATGCCTCCCCGGGGCTTGTTCCTGACCGGCTGACGGGTCAATCTAGTCCTCGCATCTCAAATCTAACGGATCGTCAGAAACTGTGGGAGGGGCCGGGCGTGGGGAACTTCTTGGCCGGCAAGGTCGTCGCCGTCACGGGCGCGGGGCGTGGCATCGGACGGGCGGTGGCGCTCGCGGCGGCTGCGGAGGGCGCGCGGGTCGTCGTCAACGACTACGGCGTGGGCGTGGACGGGGCCGCGCCCGTGAGCGGGATCGCCGAGACCGTCGTCAAGGAGATCGAGGCGGCGGGCGGCGAGGCCGTCGCCGTCGCGGACGACATCTCCACCATGGCGGGCGGTCAGCGGCTCGTCGACGTGGCGTTGTCGTCGTACGGCAGGGTCGACGGGGTCGTGTGCGTGGCCGGGATCCTGCGCGAGCGGATGCTGTTCAACATGTCCGAGGAGGAGTGGGACCCGGTCGTCGCCACCCATCTGAAGGGCACGTTCACCGTGTTCCGGGCGGCTTCGGCGGTGATGCGGAAGCAGGGCGCGGGTACGTTGATCGGCTTCACCAGCGGCAACCATCAGGGGTCGGTGTCGCAGGCCAACTACAGCGCGGCCAAGGGCGGGATCATCTCGCTCGTGCGGAGCGCCGCGCTGGGCCTGCACCGGTACGGGGTGACGGCGAACGCGGTTGCTCCGGTCGCGCGGACGCGGATGTCCGCGGGGGTGCCTGTGGAGTTGGCGGAGATCGGGGAGCCGGAGGATGTGGCGGCGCTTGTGGTGTACCTGCTGTCGGATCGCGCCCGGGATGCGGGGGTGACGGGGCAGGTGTACACGGTGGCCGGGCCGAAGATCGCGGTGTGGGCGCAGCCGCGGGAACTCCGTTCGGTTTATGCGGAGGGGGCGTGGTCGCCGGAGCGGATCGCGGAACTGCTGCCGGGGAGTGTGGGGGTGGATCCGATGCCGATGTTGGAGCGGTTGGAGGAGATGCGGCGGGCTGCGGCGGATGGGGGTCGGCCTAACGCCTGAGGGGGCGGGGGTGCGGGTGGTTTGGCGGGTGCGGGTTCGTTGTGGCTGGTCGCGCCCACGCGGCGGAGCCGCACATCGATACAGCCCCGCGCCCCTGGGTGGGGTGCCGGCGCCCTGACTTAGGAGGTCACCGTGGATTTCGGGTTCAGTCCGCTGGATGAGGAGTTTCGCGCCGAGGCTCGGGACTGGTTGGCTGCCCATGCCCCAGGTAGCTGCGACCGGCGCTCCTGGGAACGCGTCCTCGGGGCCGCCGGATGGATCGGGATCGGGTGGGGGGAGGGCGGGTACGGGAATCGGGCCGCTTCTCTCACTCAGCAGGTGGCCTGGGCTGAGGAGTATGCGCGGTCCGGAGCGCCGGGGCGGTCCGGGCACATCGGGGAGAACCTTCTCGCGCCCACGCTTCTCGCGCATGGCACGGACGAGCAGAAGGCGCGCTTCCTGCCGCCGGTCGCCGCCGGGGGGGAGTTGTGGTGTCAGGGGTACAGCGAGCCCGGGGCCGGGTCTGATCTTGCCGGGATCCGTACGCGGGCCGAGCTCGCCGGGGACGGGCGGACGTATCGGGTCACCGGGCAGAAGATCTGGACCTCGCTCGCCCATGAGGCCGACTGGTGTTTCGTGCTGGTTCGTACCGATCCGGAGTCGATGCGGCATCGTGGGCTGAGCTTTCTGCTCGTGCCCATGGACCAGCCGGGGCGGATCGAGGTGCGGCCGATCCGGCAGTTGACCGGGACCAGTGAGTTCAACGAGGTCTTCTTCGAGGGGGCGCACGCGCGCGTGGAGCATGTCGTGGGCGCGGCGGGCGACGGCTGGCGGGTCGCGATGAGTCTCCTCGGCTTCGAACGCGGGGTGTCGACCCTCGCCCAGCAGATCGGCTTCGCGGCGGAGTTGGGGCGGGTGGTGCGTACGGCCGTCGAGACGGGGGCCGCCGACGACCCCGTCGTACGGGAGCGGCTGGTGCGGTTGTGGGCCGAGTTGCGCACCATGCGGTGGAACGCGTTGCGGACGCTGGGGGGCAACGGCGGGCCGGGCGCGCCGAGCGTGGCCAAGCTGCTGTGGGCGGGCTGGCATCAGCGGCTGGGGGAGGTGGCGGTGCAGGTGCGGGGGGCTGCGGCGGGCGTCGGGCCGGTGGACTGGTCGCCGTCCTCGCCGTACGAACTCGACGACGCGCAGCACCTGTTCCTGTTCTCGCGGGCCGACACGATCTACGGCGGCTCGGACCAGATCCAGCGCACGATCATCGCCGAGCGCGTGCTCGGCCTGCCCAGAGAGCGCAAGGGGGTCGTCTGATGCGTGGCGTGGTGTTCGACGGGAAGCGGGCGGAGGTCGTCGACGATCTCGTCGTACGCGATCCGGGGCCCGGTGAGGTGCTGGTCGCCGTCTCGGCGGCCGGGCTGTGCCACAGCGATCTGTCGGTCGTCGACGGGACGATTCCCTTCCCGGTGCCCGTCGTCCTCGGGCATGAGGGCGCGGGGGTGGTGGCGGCGGTCGGTTCCGGGGTCACTCATGTCCTACCCGGGGACCATGTGGCGCTGTCCACGCTCGCCAACTGCGGTACCTGCGCGGAGTGCGACCGGGGCCGGCCGACGATGTGCCGGCAGGCCATCGGACGGCCGCGGAAGCCGTTCACGCGCGCGGGGAGCCCGGTGTACCAGTTCGCGGCCAACTCCGCGTTCGCCGAGCGGACGGTCGTCAAGGCCGTGCAGGCGGTGCGGATCCCGAAGGACATCCCGCTGACGTCCGCCGCGCTGATCGGGTGCGGGGTGCTGACGGGGGTCGGGGCGGTGCTCAACCGCGCGCGGGTGGGGTACGGGGAGAGCGTCGTCGTCATCGGGACCGGCGGGATCGGGCTGAACGTGCTCCAGGGGGCGCGGATCGCGGGCGCGCTGCGGATCGTGGCCGTCGACGCGAACCCGGCGAAGGAGGCGGCGGCCCGGCGGTTCGGGGCGACCGACTTCCTGACCTCGACGGACGGGGTGCGGGAGGTGCTGCCGACGGGCGCGGATCACGTCTTCGAGTGCGTGGGGCGGGTCGAGCTGATCCGTACGGCGATCGATCTGCTCGACCGGCACGGCCAGGCGGTGCTGCTCGGGGTGCCGCCCGCGACCGCCGAGGCGTCCTTCCTCGTCTCGTCCCTGTTCCTGGACAAGTCGATCCTGGGCTGCCGTTACGGCGCCTCGCGGCCGCAGCGGGACGTCGCCCTGTACGCCGAGCTGTACCGCGCGGGCCGGCTCCTGCTCGACGAACTCGTCACGCGGACCTATCCGGTCGAGGACTTCGAGAAGGCGGCGGCGGACGCGGAGGCGGGGCGGGTGGCCCGGGCGGTGCTGACGTTCTAGGCCGGCCCGTCCTCCGTTCTGGGCCGGCCGGTCCTCGCCCTTCCCGAACTGTGATTTGTGTGACAACAGGTCTAAAGTGGATTCGCTTGGAGGAGGCCCCTCAGCAGGCCGATTCGCGGTGTGCGGCGGGCCGAGGCACCTCCAGGGCAGGGAAGTGATCCCGTTGTCCGTCGCCTGGGACGCCATCGGTGGGCTCGTCGATGCCCACGAGCGGTTTCTGGCCGGTGCGCGGGTCGACTCGGATGTTCGGGACTCGGTACTCGACTCATGGAAGCGGTGCCGGTACGCAGGGGTCGAGCCGGACCGGCTGCTGAGTCCGTACGCCTCGGACCTGGCCCTGGACCACCGGTTCCTGCACGCTGTCGAGCCGGTGCTGAAGCGGCTGACGGTGTCGCTCGCCGAGATGAACACGACCATCGCGCTCTGCGACGGGCAGGCCCGGATGGTCGAGCGGTACGGCGGGGACCGCAAGCTGCGCGCCCGCCTCGACGGCGTGAACTTCGCCCCCGGGTTCGACGCCTCCGAGCGGGCCGCCGGTACGAACGGCGTCGGCACCGCGCTCGCCGGGCGCAGCCCCGTCTACGTCGCCGGCCGTGAGCACTTCGCCGACTGTCTGCAACCGTTCGCCTGCGCGGGCGCGCCCATCCGCAACCCCCTCAGCGGCCGTATCGAGGCCGTCCTCGACCTCACCTGCCTGCGCGACGACGGCGACCCCGCGATGATGCGGCTGGTCCGTGAAGCCGTCCGGGACGTCGAGGCGCGGCTGCTGGAGCAGGCCACGGAGCGGGAGCGGGCGCTGCTCACCGCGTACCGGCGGGCCGACCGGCACGCGCACGACGGTGACGGCGGCGGCTGGCCGCCTCAGCCCGAGTCCCGGCTCCAGCCCTTGCCGGCCCCGCCCGGCCACCGGGCCACCCACGACGGCAGCGCGCTCGGCCCGATCGACCTGGCGGTGCTGCGCGAGAAGGCCGAGGAACTGATCGCCACCCCGCACCGCACACTCGACGAAGTGGTGCTGTCCGGCGGCCGGACCGCCACCCTGCTGCGCCGCCAGGTCAGAGGAGCGGCGGGTGAGACGGGTGTGGTCGTCGAGGCCCGTGTTCTCGGCGGCCCGCGCCTGCGCCATACGGGACCTGCCGTCACGCCGGTCGTGGACGTCCCGGTCACGAACGCCTCGGTCGTGGACGTCCCGGTCGCGCCCTCGCCCTCCTCGACGCGGACGCCGAAGCCGCCGTCACCGTCACTGCCGTCACCGCCGTCACCGCCGTCACCGCCGTCACCGCCGTCACCGCCGTCTCCGCAGCCGACCCGGACGCCCCCTGTCGTCCTCCGTGCCGTCCCCGCACCGCCCCCGGCCTCGCTGACCGCCCCCGCGCCCCCGGAGTCCACCGACGGTGACGCTGCCGCCGACGCCGACGCGTGGCTGCTTCTCGTCGGCGAACCCGGTGTCGGGCGGCTCGCCGTGCTGGCCCGCAGGCGGCTGGAGCTGCTGCACGACGCCGGGGTCCGGATCGGCACCACCCTGGACGTCGCCCGCACCGCCGAGGAACTGACCGAGGTCGCCGTCCCCCGCTTCGCCGACTTCGCCGCCGTCGACCTGCCCGACTCCGTGCTGCTCGGCGAGGAGCCGGGGCTGCTCGGCGCGGACACCCCGCTGCGCCGGGTCGCGCTGGGGGCCGTGCACGAGGAGTCCTGGCTGTACGGGGTCGGTGCCGCCGTCCGGTACGTCTCCTCGACGCCGCAGGCCCGCGCCCTGGAGGGCAGGCAGCCCGTGCTCGAACCCGAGCTGACCGTGGACGGCGGCTGGGTCGCGCAGGACCCCGCGCGCGGGGAGCGGGCGATCAGGGCGGGCATCCACTCCCTGATCGCCGTGCCGCTGCGGGCCCGGGGCGCGATCCTCGGCGTCGCCGTCTTCTACCGCTCCGAGCAGCCCGCGCCCTTCGAGGACGACGACCTGTCGCTCGCCCAGGAACTGGCCGGACGTGCGGCGATCTGCATCGACAACGCCCGCCGCTACACACGCGAACGCAACACCGCGCTCGCCCTCCAGCGCAGCCTGCTCCCGCGCGGGCGGTCCGAGCAGAACGCCGTCGAGGTCGCCTACCGCTATCTGCCCGCGCAGGCCGGGGTGGGCGGGGACTGGTTCGACGTCATCCCGCTGTCCGGCGCGCGGGTGGCGCTGGTGGTGGGGGACGTCGTCGGTCATGGTCTGCACGCCGCCGCCACCATGGGACGGCTGCGTACCGCCGTACACAACTTCTGCGCGCTCGACCTCGCGCCCGACGAACTCCTCACCCACCTAGACGACCTGGTCGGACGGCTGGACCGGGGCGAGGGCTGGGCCGTGGAGAACACCCACCAGGACTCGGGGATCGTCGGCGCGACCTGTCTGTACGCCGTCTACGACCCGGTGACCCGGCGCTGCACCCTGACCCGCGCCGGGCACCCGGTTCCGGCGGTCGTCGGTCCCGACGGCACGGTGGACTTCGTCGACCTGCCGCCGGGGCCGCCGCTCGGGCTCGGCGGGATGCCCTTCGAGACCGTCGAGCTGGAACTGGCCGAGGGCAGCCAACTGGTGCTCTACACCGACGGGTTGATCGAGGACCGGCTCCGGGACATCGACGTCGGCATGGACCGGCTCCGCACCGTCCTGGCCTGCGTCGACCGGGCGCCGGAGGACACCTGCGAGGCGGTCCTCGACGCCCTGCTCCCCGCCCGGCCGAACGACGACGTGGCCCTGCTGGTCGCCCGTACGCGCGCGTTGGGGCCCGACCAGGTCGCCGAGTGGCCCGTGCCCCGCGACCCGGCGTTCGTCTCCCGGGCCCGCGCGGCGGTCATCGACCAGCTCGCCGCCTGGGGCCTCGACGAACTGGCCTACACCACCGAACTCGTGGCCAGCGAACTGGTCACCAACGCCATCCGCCACGCCACCGGCCCCGTCCACCTCCGCCTCCTCCGCGACCGCGCCCTGATCTGCGAGGTCTCGGACGGCAGCAGCATCTCGCCGCGACTGCGCCGCGCCCGCACCGAGGACGAGGGCGGCCGGGGCCTCTTCCTCGTCGCCCAGCTCACCGAACGCTGGGGCACCCGCTACACGGCCGACGGCAAGATCATCTGGACGGAACAGCCTTTGCCCTGACGGTTCGTACGGATGCCCAGCAGGGCTTGGTCTCGCGCGAACGCATCGACTTCTGTCGAGGGTGCTCCGCCGCGTGCTGCGCCTGACCCGGAAACATCGTCAGAAGGGCACGCCCGCCCGCTTGGCAAGGCGTGGGCGGGTCGGCCGTGGTGGTCACCTGGGAGGAGGGCGGTACGGCCCGGTTCCCAGCCGGTGACGAACTCCCGTCAGGAGAGCCGGACTCCGCCTGACCGGCAACTGTGCCCCACCCCAACTCGACCGGGGTGGGGCCTTGTTGTGTCTCGGTCACCGCGTTGCGTGTTATTGAGGCGATGGACGTGGTGTTCTCGCCCGACAACATCAACGACGTCCGCCTCGAGCTCAAGCAGCCGGCCGACCGCGGGATCCTGACCGAGACCGAGCCAGGCTTGTTCACCCAGCCTCGGCCGCAGTCGACCGACGTCGCTACGACCCGCCGCTTGTCCCGCACGAAACGAAGAATCGGGTATCAGGTCTCATACCGCCCTCTCAGGAGTCGAAGCACTCCCGGACCGTGACGCCCGCCGGTGTGAAGCACAGCCGTAGGTTGGTCCGGTTCGGGTCGCCGATCATCGACGTGAAACGGTAGGAGCCCGTATCCGCGGCGTTTCTGATGACGACCCGACGCGGCAGGGCGCCGGGGGCCGAGACCTCGATCATGTCCCCGACCTTCGAATGCCAGATCCGGCCCCACGCGGCGGCGCACACCTCGCTGTACCGGATCTCCACACTCGTACCGGTGCTGGTGCGGTGCGGCGGACCGAGCGAGTCCACCCGGCCGGGTAACCCGCAGGCCATCGGGTTGGGATCCTTCCCGTCGCACGCCTTCCCCTGGCATCCGGGAACGGGATCCAGCGTGGGGGACGCCAGGCTCGCCGGGCTTCCGGCGGCGCCGGGGCTCCGCAGAGACAGCGCCGCCAAGATCGCCACTGCGGCCACACCCGCACCGGCAATGAACAGCCCGTGGCGCCGAGCCCTCCTGTGGACGCCCTCATCCGCCCTGGTCCCCACAGCACCTGCGGGGACCAGGGCGGGCGTGGGCGGGGGCGTGGGCGCGGGCTGGGCAGGGGGGCGGGTGTGTCGGGCGCGCCCGCTCCACTCGGCGTCCGCCAGTTCCCACAGGGCGAGCAGCCGCCCGGCGGGCTCCCCCGCCATCGCGCAGAGCGCCTCGACGGCCTGCCGGGGCACTGGCTTCTTCCCGTTGAGATAGCGCTCCCAGGACGACTTGCTGTACGCCGTGCGCTCGGCCAGCGCCACCAGGCTCAGGCCCGTCCGCGCCCTCATTTCGCGGAGCCCCTCGGCCAGTGCCACGCACTCCGGTGCGGAGCCGGTCATCCGCGCAGCGCCTGCCAGGTGTGCGGGCCCACGACGCCGTCCGCCGGCAGCCCGGCCTTCTTCTGCAGACGCATCACGGCCGCGATGGTCTGCTGCCCGTAGACCCCGTCGACGATGCCCGGCTCCAACTGGAGATAGCGCAGCAGGCACTGGGCCTCCACCACGTCCCAGCCCGGTCCGGCAAGGACGGCGGTGCGCGTCGCGCTGTATCCGGCGAACAGCCCCCCGCCTGCCGCGCCGGTCCGGCGGACCTTGCAGGAGTACGACTTGCCCGGCTTGAAGACGTACCAGCCCAGCCCCTCGGTAGAGGTGCTGTTGCTGTTGCCGGCGGTACTGGCACCGGTACTGGTGGTACTGCTGCTCGGGAGTGGGCCATCCAGCGCCGTCTGCACCTTGTCGCCCCCGCCGTCGTCATCGCCCCAGGGCGCGGCGATCAGCATTCCGGCGGCCATCCCCACGAGCGCGGCGGCCACCATGGCAGCGAGGGCGACGGGCCTGCGCACCCCCGGCGGCTGCCCGGCCCCCAACACCGTGGGCCCCTCCTCCGAGGCCCCGGGCCCCTCCGCCGACGCCGCAGAGTCCTCGGCCGCACCAGAACGTTCGGCAGCCGCCTCGCCCCGTGCCCCCTGTTCGCCGCTGCCCTCCGCACCGGCCGACGAGGACGACGCGATCCGCTGTGGCCACGCTTCCTCGGCCACCTCATGCAGCACGAGCAGCCGGACCGGATCCGCCCCTGAGACCCGCGCCAGTTCCTCCACCGCGTGCTGCGGCGGCAGCGCCTTCCCGTTGAGGTAGCGATCCCACGACGAGCGGCTGTATCCGGTCTTGACCGCGAGCACGTCCAGGCTCAGCCCGCTGCGGTCCTTCAACCTCCGCAACTGCACCACGAGTTGCCGGACTCTCTGGTCCAGGGAATCCGGCAGTTCTTTCCAACGTGACACGCTCCACCCCAATACGCATCAGAACCCCCCAGGGCTCTCGCCCCTTGCCCTGTTAGTACACCTCGCGCGGGCTCCAGGGCCAGGCCGAAGCTCCACACCCGTGTCTTCAGTCATGGCCCACGAGGGCGGGCGTCCCAGCGATGCCGCATCACGCCGGACATCCCAGCAGGTCAACGCGTGGGACGTCCCACGGTGTCCCAACGGGGCCGGCCTCTCTGGCCCAGATCCGGATTGACCAGCAATCTCTGTGGTGCAGCCAGACGGCGCGGTCCACCCCGCATCGTCCTCACAGGGCGGAGGTCGATTCATGAACGCACGAAAGCGCACCGCCCTTGCGACGTCAGAACCTGGACAGCCCGCTGTAGCCATGGCGGAGCAACTGGCCGAATCGGGCTCCAGAAGCTGGCCCAAATCCATCCATGTCCAGTCGTCGGAGAGCGTGTTCTCGATCCCAGTCGCGCTGCACAGGCCTGCTGAGAGCGCGACACGCAACCCGGAGGCTCAGCTCGGCAGGTGTCCAGTCGCACAGCGAACGGACGCCCCAGACAAGCGGGCAGTCGTCAACCCCGGGATGTGCACCTCAACCCGGCAACGGCCCACAAACTCGTGCCCAGCCCCCTCAACACCTACTGAAGAAAAGGGTTCCCACCATGCGAAATGACATTTTCAAGGGCACGCGGCGGATACTGGCCACGGCCGTCACCGCTGTCGGCCTGCTGGTCGCGTTCACCGGTGCCGCCCACGCCTCGGGCGGAACCTTCTCGGCCGAGACGCGAGACGGTTGCGGTAAGGCATCCGGCACCTACCACTGGTACGAGACCGTCAAGTACAACAACAAGCAGGCCTTCAAGACCGACTGGGACATGACGGTCGTCGACCGCTGTTCGACCGACGAGCGGAGCGAGAGCCTCTACACCAAGTACTCGAAGTGGAACGGTGTCGCCTGGACCAACGACGGCAAGTTCCACAAGATTGCGTCCTCAGGCAACGGCAAGGATGTGGCCGATGTCCGACTGTACATTTGCCACGTCGGAAACGGCGACAGCTGCGTGGAGCTGTAGGGCTGACGCACGCACCACCCGAACCCCGTCACTGTAGGAACCCCGTCACCGTAGGTACTTCGCAGCAACGCGGTTCCGCGTCTGCCTGGGATGGGCTCGCTCGGCATCACGCCGGGCGGGCCCATCTTTCGTGGTCTTCGAAGTTGAGCGGCGCGCGCGAGCGTCCGGGGGCGGGTGGACGTGGCGCGCGAATGTGACACTCCGGCGCAGAAGTGTCACATTTCCACGGGGAAGCCCTCTGGGTCCGCGGCGCGTCGAAGAGGTGCACCGCTCACCTTCGAAGACCCCCTTTGCAGTCTGTAATACCGGGCTGGATGAATGTCGGCCCGCTCCGAGAACACCTTTGCGCCTGGTGTGTCAGCGTGGGTGTCCCGGTCCGAACCGTAGGGTTCGGACCGAGGCTGCCTGCGCACCCGATCCGACCCATGACAGGGAAGGTAAGGATCGGTGGACGGTGCAGCCATCCTCGTCTGGGCGGTGCGCTTCGAAAGAAGTGGTGGACAGGTCCATGGTAAGTGGGTTGTCCACAGGCTCTGGAGAATTCTGGGGCGGTGCCAGTGGCAGCGCCTACCGTCGTTTCATACGCCCGTTCAGTCCGTTCCGTGCAGGGCGCCCAGCGTGCCGCTGCTTCCGCTGCTTGCGTGGCTTCCGGTTCGGAAGGTGCGGCGATACGCGGTCGGGGTGACTCCGAGGGCCGCCTGTAGGTGCTGGCGCATCGACTGGGCGGTGCCGAAACCGGCGTCCCGGGCGATCTGGTCGACGGACAGGCCGGTGGTCTCCAGCAGGTGCCGGGCCCGCTCGACGCGCTGCTGGGTGAGCCACTGGCCGGGGCTGATCCCGACCTCCTCGCGGAAGCGGCGCGTGAAGGTCCGTACGGACATGGCTTCCTGTCCGGCCATGTCGCGCAGCTGGATCGGCTCGTGCAGGCGGCCCAGCGCCCACGTGCGGGCGGTGGTGGTGCCGGCCTGCTCCGGGTCGGGCACGGGGCGCTCGATGTACTGCGCCTGGCCGCCGTCGCGGTGCGGCGGTACGACGGTGCGGCGGGCGATGTCGTTGGCGACGGCGGTGCCGTGGTCGCGGCGCACGATGTGCAGGCACAGGTCGATCCCGGCGGCGACACCGGCCGAGGTGAGGACGTCGCCGTCGTCGACGAACAGGACGTCCCGGTCGACGTCGATCTTCGGGAAGAGCCGCTGGAGGCGGTCGGCGTCGGCCCAGTGGGTGGTGGCGGGGCGGCCGTCGAGGAGGCCGGCGGCGGCCAGGACGTACACGCCGGTGCAGATGGAGGCGAGGCGGGTGCCGGGCCGCAGGTGGGCGAGGGCGGCGGCGAGGTCGTCGGTGAGCACGCCCTCCTCGAAGACCGGGCCGAGCTCGTACGAGGCGGGGACGACGACGGTGTCGGCGGTGGCGAGGGTCTCCGGGCCGTGCTCGACCATGATCGCGAAGTCGGCGTCGGTCTCGACGGGGCCCGGTGGCCGCACGGAACAGGTGACGACCTCGTACAGGTGCCGTCCCTCGGCGTCCTTGGGGCGGCCGAAGATGCGGTGCGGGATGCCCAGCTCGAAGGGGAGCAGGCCGTCGAGGGCGAGGACGACGACGCGGTGGGGGCGGAAGTCGGGGCGGCCCTGATGGTGGTTCTGGTGGTGGCCATGATGGCGGCGCATGGCCCGATCCTAGCGAATGCTGTCCTTCAGGCCACTCGTTGGGGAGGAGGCGGACATTGGATGCTCTATGGCGTGACCCAGACAAGCGAGGCTCCCGCAGCCAAAGAGGATCAGAAGCCCCCCAAACGTGGCCGCTTCCCTCGCGTCCGCAACCCTCGCGTGCGGATCCATCGGGCCTGGTTCGTCGCCGCCGTCACGTTCGTCACGATCATCGGTGCGGCGGCCTTCCGCTCGCTTCCCGGGCTGCTCATCGATCCGCTGCACCAGGACTTTGGCTGGTCGCGCGGCACGATCGCGCTCGCGGTCTCGATCAACCTGGCGCTGTACGGGCTCACCGCGCCGTTCGCGGCGGCGCTGATGGACCGCTTCGGCATCCGGCGGGTGGTCGCCGTCGCCCTGACCGTGATCTCGGCCGGCTCGCTCCTGACGGTGTGGATGACGCAGGCCTGGCAACTGCTCCTGTACTGGGGCCTGTTGGTGGGTCTCGGCTCGGGATCGATGGCGCTGGCCTTCGCGGCGACGGTCACCAACCGCTGGTTCACCGAACGCCGTGGCCTGGTCAGCGGCATCCTGACGGCGGCCTCCGCCTCCGGCCAGTTGATCTTCCTGCCGCTGCTGTCGTGGATGATCACGCGCTACGACTGGCGTCCGGCGGCCGTGACGGTCGCGCTGGCCGCGCTCGCCGTCGTCCCCTTCGTGTGGCTGCTGCTGCGCGACCACCCGGCGGACGTCGGCCAGAAGCCTTACGGCGCAACGGAGTTCGTGCCGAAGCCGGCCCCGGTGCAGGGCGCCGCCCGCCGCACGCTGCGGGTGCTCTTCTCGGCGGTCCGCACGGGTCCGTTCTGGCTGCTCGCCGGCACCTTCGCGATCTGCGGCGCCTCGACGAACGGCCTGGTCCAGACCCACTTCGTGCCGGCCGCCCACGACCACGGCATGCCGGTCACGGCAGCGGCCTCGCTCCTCGCGGTGATCGGCATCTTCGACGTCGTCGGCACGATCGCCTCCGGCTGGTTCACGGACCGCTTCGAGCCGCGCCGCCTGCTGGCGGTGTACTACGCGCTGCGCGGCGTCTCGCTGCTGTTCCTGCCGATGCTGCTGGCCCCTTCCGTCCACCCGCCGATGATCTTCTTCATCGTCTTCTACGGCCTCGACTGGGTCGCCACCGTCCCGCCCACCCTGGCCTTGTGCCGCGAGCACTACGGGGAGGACAGTGCGATCGTCTTCGGCTGGGTCCTCGCCTCCCACCAGGTCGGTGCGGCCCTGGTCGCCTTCCTGGGCGGGGTGGCGCGGGACACGTTCGGCTCGTACGACGTGGTCTGGTGCGCGTCGGGGGCGCTGTGTGCCGCGGCGGCGCTGATGGCGTTGGTCATTCGGCGGAGGTCGACGGGGGCGGGGACGGGGACGGGGACGGGGGCGGGGACGGGGGATGTGGTGCGACTGGCGGCGGCCTGATCCCGTCCCGATCGGCGCACGCGTCGAACCGCCCACTTGTGACCACTTTGCGTATTGTATGGATACATTGCGTGACGGGTGCTGCGCTGTGCGGTGCTGTGCGGCGCCCGTTTCGTTGCTCTGTGCGTCCGTTGAAGTCTGTTGCCGTCGGCTGTTCGTGGAGGCGATTCGTGACATCACCCTTGGCTCGTCGTGGCGTGCTGAAGTGCCTGCCGGTCGTCGCCGGGGCGGTCGTGACCGGGGGTGCGACCACGTCTCACGCGGCTGCGTCGCCAGCTACCGCGTCGCACGCGGTGGCGCGGGAGGGGGCCGGTCCCGTCTTTCCGCAGCCGGAGATCCGTAGGACGCCGCCGTCCAAGGGGGCGGGGCGGTTGGACACCCGGTTGACCGTCGAGTTCACCGAGCGGGTGGTCGCCGGGGTCGGCAGTGTGGCCACGCGGACCTACGAAGGGTCGATCCCGGGACCGACGTTGCGGGTGCGTCCGGGGGACACCCTTGAGATCACGCACGTCAACGCGTTGCCGCCGAACACCGGGATGCACCAGGACATCAACATCCCGCACCACTTCAACACCTTCAACCTGCACACCCACGGCATGCACGTGGACCCCACCGGCGACGCGGACAACGTCTTCCGTGCCTTCGAGCCCGCCGACACGCAGGGCGAGACCACGACCTACCGCAGCAGCATCGCCGTCCCGGACGATCATCCGGCCGGTACGTTCTGGTACCACCCGCACCATCACGGATCCACGTCGACCCAGTTGGTGGGCGGTATGGGGGGCGTGATCATCGTCGAGGGCGACATCGACGAGGTGCCCGAGATCGCCGCCGCCAAGGACATCGTCGTCTGCATCAACGAACTCAAGCTGTCCGCCGGGCGGGTGCCGGACCTGACCTCGCACGGCACCTATGAGGGCCTCCCCTCGGCCTTCCTGGTCAACGGCGCGAAGAACCCCGTGCTGACCATCGCCCCGGGGGAGGTCCAGCGCTGGCGGGTGGTCAACGCGGGGCCGATCAGCGCTCACTTCCTGAGCCTGGGCGGGCACGAGATGCACCAGATCGCCTGCGACGGCATCACGTTCATGAAACCCGCCGCCGTCACCGGAGTGACGCTGCCGATGGGCGGACGAACCGACCTGCTGATCCGTGGCGGCAGGCCCGGTACCTACCGGCTGACCGGCGGCGGCGCCTCTGGGCCCCTGCTGACGCTCGTCGTCACCGGCGCCGCCCGCTCGATGTCACTGCCGGAAAGCCTGCCCGGCCTGCCCACCGGCCTGCCCGCGCCCACCCGTACCCGTGCGCTGACCTTCCGCAGCGACGAGAACGTCTTCCCGGGCGCCTTCCCGAACGCCTACCGCATCCTGGGCGACGGCGAGACGCCGCCCGCCGACAGCCGGGCCGGCCGACGCGATCTCGCCTGGGGCCGCTTCGCACCCGACTACGTCAACCAGCGCATCCGCCTGGGTGAGGTCGAGGAGTGGACCGTCGGCAACGACTCCCGCAGCCACAGCCATCACCCCTTCCACCTGCACACCAACCACTTCCTTCTCACCGCCGTCGACAACCGCCGCCTGGCCACGCCCGTCTGGCACGACACCGTCGCCATCCCGCCCCAGGGCACGATCACCTTCCGGCTGCGCGCCGAGCACTTCACCGGCCGCTCCATGCTGCACTGCCACCAGCTCCAGCACGGCGACGAAGGCATGATGCAGATCGTCGAGTACGTGCGCTGAGTGGTGCTCAGCGGTGAGCGGGGCCGGTCGGAGGAACTCCCTCAGATGAACCGCCCCTTGTGGAACAGCAGCGGTTGCTCGGCCGTGGCGTCGCCCCTCCCCAGGGCGTTCACCCGGCCCACGACGATGAGGTGGTCGCCGCCCGTGTGGACCGCGTGGATCGTGCAGTCGATCCAGGCGAGGGTGCCGGTGAGGCGGGGGGCGCCCGATACCGGGGCGGCGTCGTGCTCGACGCCCGCGAACTTGTCCGTGCCGCTCCGCGCGAAGGCCCGGCACAACGGGCCCTGGCCGGCACTCAGCACGTTGACGCAGAAGACGCCCGCGCGGGCGATGCGCGGCCAGGTCGTGGACGTGCGGCCGACCATGAAGGCGACCAGGGGCGGATCGAGGGAGAGGGAGGAGAAGGACTGGCAGGCGAAGCCCGCGGGCCCGGCCGCGTCGGCCTCACCGCCCTCGACGCCGGGTGCCGTCACGATCGTCACGCCCGACGCGAAGTCGCCCAGCACGCGCCGGAACTCGTCCGGGTCGACCGGTGCCCGTTCGTCCTCCCGGACGCACCGCAACTCGGGCCGTGGCAGTGCCTCGACCGGGCGGCCCACCTTGAGGTAACGGACGGCCGCCGCCGCCATTCCCGCATGTCCCATCACGCCTTCCATTGAAGCTGACGGGGTGTCAGATGGGAAGGGGAGTGCGGCGGTCACGGGGGTGCGGGGGGTGCCTTGGTGTGCCCTTGCATGCGCTGCGGGGGCGACTTGGGGGAACGCACGCACGAAGACGGGCCTGAAGTGGGCGGAACCCGAGGTGAGTGCGGCTGTCGCCGCGTAGGCGTCAGCGGCCCCTGAACTTCGGTTCGCGTCGTTCCGTGAAGCCGGCCACTCCCTCTCGCGCGTCCGCCGTCGTCATGTTGATCTCCTGTGCGGCGGCCTCGGCGGCGAAGGCGGTCGCGCGGTCGGTGTCGAGGGAGGTGTTGACGAGGTGCTTGGTCAGGGCCAGGGCGCGGGTGGGGGCGTTGGCCAGGCGGGTCGACCATTCGCGGGCCTTCTTCTCCAACTCCCCGTCCGGGACGACCCGGTTGACCAGGCCGAGGCGTTCCGCGTCCGGGGCCGTGAGCGCGTCGCCGAAGAACATCAGCTCCTTGGCGCGGTGGGGGCCGATCAGGCGGGGGAGGAGGTAGGCGCCGCCGCCGTCCGGGACCAGGCCCCGGCGGACGAACACCTCGATGAAGCGGGCCGATTCGGCGGCCAGGACCAGGTCGCAGGCGAACGCGAGATGGGCGCCGAGGCCGGCCGCGGTGCCGTTCACCGCGGCGACGACCGGTTTCTCGCAGTCGAGGACGGCGGAGACCAGGCGCTGCGCGCCGAGGCGAAGGGTGCGGGTCACGTCGCCGGCGACCCGTTCGCCGCCCGAGGAGCCGCCCCGCAGGTCCGCTCCCGCGCAGAAGCCGCGGCCGGTTCCGGTGAGGACCACCGCCCGGACGTCCGGGTCGGCCGAGGCCTCCGCGAGGAGGTCGATCAGGTGGTCCCGCATGTCGGGGGTGAGGGCGTTGAGGGACTCGGGGCGGTTGAGGGTGAGGTGGGTGACCTGGTGGTCGGTCGTCGTCCCTATCCAGCGCTCGGGCACGGTCGAGCTCCGTTCTGACGCCTCCGAAGGGATCCTCACCGGCACACCGCCAGCGCGTCCAACGCCACCGCCCCCTGTCCCCAGGGCAGTACGACCAGGGGGTTGATGTCGAGCTCGGCGAGGTCGTCGCCGAGTTCCAGGGCCATGCGCTGGACGCGCAGGACGACCTCGACGAGGGCGTCCAGGTCGGCCGGGGGGCGGCCTCGGACGCCGTCCAGCAGGGGCCGGCCGCGCAGTTCGGCCAGCATGTCGCGGGCCTGGTCCTCGCCGAACGGCGGTACGCGGACGGCGGCGTCGTGCAGGACCTCCACCAGCACCCCGCCCAGCCCGACCGTCACCGTCGGGCCGAACAGGTCGTCGTGGGTGACGCCGACGACCATCTCCACGCCCCGCTCGACCATCTGGCACACCAGGACGCCGTCCAGGTCCACGCCCTCGTACCGGGCGATGTCGGTCAACTCACGGTAGGCGTCGCGGACTTGGCTGGCCGAGGTCAGGCCGATCTTCACCAGGCCCAGCTCGGTCTTGTGGGCGATCCGCGCGCCGGACGCCTTCATCACCACCGGGTAGCCGACCAGGCCCGCCGCCCGTACGGCCGCCGCCGCGCTCGTCACCAACTGCTCGCGCGGGACCCGGATGCCGTACGCCCGTAGCAGCTGCTTCGCCGCGTGTTCGCTGAGCTGCTGGCCGGGGCGGATCAGGAGCTGCGCCTTGCGGAAGGAGGGGGACGGGGTGCGCGGGGCCTGGTCGAAGGGGGAGTGGTAGTCGCTGACGAAGCGGTGGTGGTCGAGGTGGGCGCGGACGGCCGTGACGCAGTTGGCGAGGGTGCGGAAGGTCGCCACCCGGGAGGAGCCCAACAGCACGTCGCGGTAGGCCGGTTCGGTGCCCACCGGCGAGCCCCAGATCACGCACACCAGCTTGTCCGTCTGCTCCGCCGCGTCCACCAGGTCCTGCACCAGGCGGTCGCTGAGCGGCGGGAACGGGCCGGTGATCGGGCAGATCAGGACGCCGACCGCCGGGTCGTCGAGGATCGCGTCGATGATCTTCCGGCCGCGCCAGTCCCCCACCGGGTGACCGCCGTTGTCGACCGGGTTCGCCACGTTCAGGTACTCGGGGATCCACTGGTGCAGCTCCGCCTGCTTGGCGGGCGACAGGGGCGGCAGGCGCAGGCCCGCCGCCGTCGCCAGGTCGGCCGCGTGGGCGCCGGTGCCGCCCGAGATCGAGTAGACGACGACGCCGTCGGCCTGCGGGGGGCGGGCCCGCGCCAACAGGGCCGCGGTGTCCTGGAGTTCGTCCAGTCCGTCGACGCGGATCACGCCGTACTGGCGCATCGCCGCGTCGACGACCTCGTCCGCGCCGGTCAGCTTGCCGGTATGGGAGGCGGCGGTGCGGGCGCCGGTCTCGGTGCGGCCCACCTTCACCGCGACGACCGGCACTCCGCGCCGGGCGGCCCGGTCGGCGGCGAGGAGGAAGGACCGGCCGTCCTTGAGGCCCTCCACGTAGCAGGCGATCGCGCCGACCTCGGGGCGCTCGGCGAAGTAGGAGAGGAAGTCGGCGGTCTCGAGGTCGGCCTCGTTGCCGGTGGGCGCCCAGTGGGAGAGGCGGATGCCGAGCTCCTGGAGGGCGAAGACGGGACGCCCCTGGTGGCCGGACTGGGTGATGAGGGCGATCGCCGGGCCGGGGAGGTCGTCCCGGAAGTGCTCGAAGGCGTTGAGGTTGGTGTTGGGGCCGAGCAGTCGTACACCGGACCGGCCCGTCCGGGCGACCGCAGCCGCGAGGCGCTCCTGTGCGGCGGCGCCCGCCTCGCCCGTCTCGGCGAACCCGGAGGCGAAGACGACCGCGAACTTCACCTTCGTCTCGGCGAGTTGCTCGATCACCGGCAGCGGGTCGGCGACCAGCAGCACCGCCAGATCGACCTGCTCGGGGAGTTCGGCGACGGACGGGAAGCAGGGCAGGCCGAAGACGGTCTCGCGGGTGGGGTGCACGGGATGCAGCCGCGCCCCCACCCGCTCGGCCCAGCCCACCAGTTGCCGGGTGACGCCGGTGTTCGGGCGGCCTTCGGTGTCCGAGGCGCCGACGACCGCGACCGACTCGGGCCGGAAGAACCGGTCCAGGTCGGGGACGTCCGCGTAGAGCGGCCGGCCGCTGACGTCGAGGTCGTCCGCCGCGGCCGGCCGGCCGTGCACGGCGGGCCCGGGCTGCTCGCCGCACGCGATGACCCGGGCCCGGCGGGAGTCGGTGGTGAGGGTGCCGTGGGTTGATCCAAGCATCGGTCCGCCCCGCTCCTGTGTGACGTCCTTGTGTGACCACCAAGTAACTGACGCTCTGTCAGGTTACATTCCTGACGGTGTGTCAGGAATGGGTGTGCAGCAGAAGGATGGAGTGGATGGGCCGTGGGCGAATCCGAGGGCGTCCGGCTACCCCCGGGCGGGCGGGCGGGTCCCCCTGGGTACGCGGCGGCGAGTCCCCTGGGTGCCCGGCGGCCGGGTCCCCCCCCTGGGTACCAGTTCCACGAAGGTGACACTCCCGGTACGAAGTGTCACCTTTTCAGAACTGGTACCCAGGGGGGGAGGGGACGTCACTGGGACGGCCGGGACCTGCCCGAGACCGGGACAGGCCCCGGAGCCCGCCGGGGGCTGACCGGCGGAGCCATCCGGGGGCTGACCGGCGGCGACGGCCCTTCGCGCGGCCTTCGCACGGGCCTACAGCGCCGCCAGTACCTCCTTCGCCACCCGCTCGCCCGAGCGGACGGCTCCGTCCATGAAGCCCATCCAGTGGGTGGAGGTCTCCGTGCCGGCCCAGTGGATGCCGCCGACGGGTTCGCGCAGGGACGGGCCGTACTGGGTCAGGACGCCGGGGGCGGCGATGGAGACGGGGCCGCCGCGCGTGTAGGCCTCGTTGTTCCAGCGTTGCAGGACGAAGGCCGTGGGGGCGGCGGCCTTCTCGCCGAAGTACGTCACGTAGTCCTTCAGTACGGCCGCCTTGACCTCGGCCTCGCTCGCCGCGTCCCACTCCCGCGCCTCGTCGGCCTCGATGAAGCCCATCAGGGCGCCGTAGGAGGCGTCGGGCGGGGAGTTGTCGAAGGTGGAGCTGACCACTCCGGTGTCGCTGACGACCTGGCCGTTGAGTCCGGCGGCACGCCAGAAGGGGGTGTCGTAGATCGCGATCGCCTTGCCGACCGAGGCCATCGGCAGCCGCTGGGTGAGCTGGTCGCGGGCGGCGGGCAGGAGGGGGGCGTACGTGATGCGGGCGGCGAGCGGCGGGGGTACGGCGACGACGACCCGCTTGGCGGTGACGGTGACGCCGTCGGCCGTGACGACGTACGTGCCGGCGGAGCGGGTGATCGTACGCACCGGGGCGTTGAGGACCACCCGGTCGCCGAGGGTGGCGGCGAGCTTGATCGGGACCTGCTGGGAGCCGCCGACGAAGCGTTGTTCCTGGGCGCCGTTCGCGGTCTCGGTGAGGCGTTCCAGGGTGCCGGGGGTCGACTCGTTGCCGGCGGCGGCGATGTAGAAGAGGACGAACAGGAGGGAGAGTTCCCGGGGTTCGGCCGAGAAGATCGAGGTGCAGGCCACGTCCATGAGGAACTTCGCCGACGGGACGACGGCGTTGGCGCGCAGCCAGCTCTCGAAGGTCTGGCGGTCCCACTCGTCGGCCTTGGCGGCGGTCCAGGGCGCGTCGACCGGCACCTGCTTGGCCATGTCGTCCAGCGTCGCCTGCACGATCGCGGCGTTGGCGAGCCCGGCCACGTCGATCGGCGGGACCGAGCCGAGGACGCCGTCGGTGGCGTACGGGGTCTTCTTGCCGTCCTTGTAGAGCAGGTTCTTGCCGGTGTTGTAGGTGGCGAAGGTGGCGACGCCGAGGGAGTCGGCGAGCGCCTTGACGCGGTCCTGGGTGGGGCCGATGAACTCGCCGCCGCCCTCGGTGACCCCGCCGCCCGGGAGGGCGAGGTTGACGACCCGGCCGCCCACACGGTCGCGGGCCTCCAGGACGACGACCGTCTTCCCGGCGGCGACCAGGTCGCGGGCGGCGGTGAGGCCGGCGAGTCCGCCGCCGACGATCGCGACGTCGACGTCCCGGGTGGTGGCCGCGGTCGCCGTGGTGGCCGCGGTCGCGGAGGCCGTGGCGGTCGCCGTCAGGGCGGTGGCACCGGCGGCCACGGCTGCGGTGCGGCCGAGCAGGGAGCGGCGGGACATGCCGGGAGCGAACTGTCTTTCACGTGCCACGTGCGTCCTCCGACGAGCTTCGAGTGCGAGAGGTGGGTGGAGCCGGACCTAAAAGGTGAACAGGGCTCACATTCTGGGTCCGCGCGAGGGTGTGGGGCAACGCTCTCGTCACATCTGGCACACGGGTAACTGAGGGAAGTGCAAAGGGAGTTGCAGGCTTCCGGCCTTACGGAGCCGCGGACTCCGTCTCCGCGTCGGGACGCCGTGCGGAGGCGCGTCGGCGGGCGGCCAGCGTGGTGCCGGCGACCACCAGGCCGACCGCCACGATCTTCGAGGCCTGGTAGATCAACGGGACGTCCGAGCCCGACCGGCCCAGAAACGCCCACAGCAGGAGTCCGATGCCCGCGAGAACCAGCAGACCACCGCCGACGGGACCGCCGATCCCCGACCACCAGTGCTCGGGCGATGCCCCCAACTCGCTGTCCACGCCCGGTACTTCACGTTCATCGGCTGTCACGTCTCGCACACTAGCAAGGTTCCGGGCGGCCTCGCCGCAGGGCCACGGACGTCACACCTATCGCCTCTCGGGGTCCGTCAAGGCCACGGACAGCGCCGGAGTGGACGAACTGCGTGCGGCAGCCGAGAGCAGTTCAGCTCCCGGCTCAGCCGGTCCCTGAGGGCGGTCCCTGAGGGAGAGCCACATCTAACGGAGTTGGCGGCGTACGGCCTTCGCGATCCGCTCCGCGTCGATCGCCAGCTCGCGGAGCGTGCCGCTGATGGGGGTGGTGAAGCCGGTGAAGTACAGGCCGGGGGTGTCCTTCGGGGGGTGGGCGCCGTGCGCCACGGGTCTGCCGCGGTCGTCGAGCACGCCGAGGTGACCGACCAGGCCCTCCAGCGCGCGGACGTATCCGGTGGCGGCGACGACGGCGTCCGGCGAGATCCGGGTGCCGTCGGCGAGTACGACCGTGGCGCCGTTCTCGACCCCGTCCGCGACGCTGTCTTCGGGACTCTCCGTGAATCCCTCCACGGCGGCCACGATCTCCACCTCGCCCTTGCGGACGGCGTCGATCAGGCCGACGTCCTGTACCGGGATGGCGCCGTCCTTGACGCGGGAGTAGAGGCCGGTGTCGGGGCGGGGCAGGCCGTGCGCCGCCAGGTCCGGCACGCTGAGCCTGGCCATCGGCCGCGCGAGCCGGTCGACGAGGCGCACCGGCAGCCGTCGTACGAGGACGGCGGTGTACTGCGCGGCCCAGCCGGCCGTCGAGCGGCGCACGATGTGCGGGGCGGTGCGCACGGACAGCCGTACCCGCGCCGCACCGCTCTCCACCAGGTCGACGGCGATCTCGGCGCCGGTGTTGCCGACGCCGACGACGAGGACGTCCCGGCCGGCGTAGTCCCTGCCGCTGCGGTAGCCGGACGCGTGCGTGAGGTCACCGGTGAACGTCTCGCGGCCGGGCCAGTCGGGCAGGTGCGGGGTGTGGTTGTAGCCGGTGGCGACGACGACCGCCGAGCCGACCAGCTCGCGCCCGCCGGTGGCGCGCAGCAGCCAGCCGGCGCCGTCCGGGGTGCGCTCGACCCGCGTGACCTCGACGCCGGTGACGATCTCCAGCTCGTGCACCTCGGCGTACTTCTCCAGGTACCGCACCACGTCGTCGCGGCCCACCCACCGCCCGAACCTGCGCGGCATCTTCAGCCCCGGCAGGGCGGAGAGGCGGCGGGTGGTGTGCAGATGCAGCCGGTCGTAGTGACGCCGCCAGGACGCGCCGACCCCGTCGCCCTTCTCCACGACGACGGCGCGTACGCCCTGAGCACGCAGCGCGTACGCGGCGGCGAGTCCGCCGGGGCCGCCGCCGATGACGTAGACGGGGCGGTCGGCGGGGTTCGCGGTGGTGATCGCCTGGGGGGCCGGGCGCGGTGCGGAGTCTTCCATGAGCGCGAGCCTAATTACGCGGGCGGTTGATGGGTCTCGGTCAAGAGGGGAATTGGTTGCGGATCGATCACGTGTGGGGGAGGGATGGGGGGAGCTTGTGACGTAGGCCGCTTGGTTGTGGTCGGACGGGGGAGGTGGCAAGGGTGCGGTCTTCCCGGGCCCTCGCCCGGCCCCTTCCTGGGCCCTGATGCTGTCGGCGAATCCCGCCTGGGCGATCCGGGCCATGGTGAGTCCGTGCCGGGGGCCCGGGTGCTGTCGGCCGCGAATGTGACACTTCCTGCCGGGGGTGTCACGTTTGTGGAACTGGGACCCGGCGGCCCGTGGATGCGCCGACGGTGTCCGGGCCCTTCCTGTGCCCTTCCCGACCTCGATCGTCTGACGTATCGTCAGATTCATGGACGCTCGTTTCGACGTTCCCGAGGTCGACGCCTTCACCCGTACGTACTGGGACGCGGCAGCCGAGGGGCGGCTGCTGATCCGGCGCTGCGGGGCGTGCGGGCGGGTCCACCACTACCCCCGGGAGTTCTGTCCGCGCTGCTGGAGCGAGGACGTGACCTGGGAGGACGCGAGCGGCCGGGCCACCCTCTACACCTGGTCCGTCGTCCACCGCAACGACCTGCCGCCCTTCGGGCACCGGACGCCGTACGTCGCGGCGGTGGTCGATCTGGCGGAGGGGCCGCGCATGTCCACGGAGGTGGTGGGGGAGGGGGAGGCCGTAGGGCAGGGGCTGCGGGCGGGGCTGGAGTTGGAGGTCGCGTTCCGGGAGGGCGTGCCGGTGTTCAGGCCGACGGCCTGAGTCCTGATTCGCTTCTGTAGTCCCTCATCAGTCCCTCATGTCCGCGAGCACGAAGCGTGCGATTTCCCGGAGTTGTGAAGCGTCCCGATCCGAGGAATGCGCGCCATGCCGAGCTGGAGACGGTGAGCGGGCGAAGGCCGCGGTCCTTGGAGTCGCGGATGTGCACACCGCGGCCCGGGCCGTCTGCGCAGGCTTCCACGCACGCGTCTTCGAAGTCGGTGCTGTACCTGCTCTTGTGCCAGCCCGTGAGTGGGAGCGGCATGGGGTCCCTCCTGGCAGTGGTGGGGAAACAGCACTGGCACGCAGCGGCCGAAGCCGGTCCCCGGGCCGACGGCGGACACCGTACGCGAGACCGATTCCTCGGGCATCGCCGAACTCCTCCTGGCACTCTCCGGCTTTCCGGAGTGAGGGCGTCATGCGCTCCTGGACCGACAACTCGGCGGGCTCGCTACAGGAGGTGGTCGGCCTTGCCCGCCTTGATTTCGAGGATGAGGGCGCGGAGGGCGTCGTGGGTGTCGGTGAGGGGGGTGTCCTCCTGCCCGGCGACGGCGATGTAGGCGTTGCCGGAGGGGTCGGTGCCGAGGCGGAAGCAGTTGTTGCCTTCGCCGCAGAAGGGGTCTTCCCAGGTGATGTCGGTCATCGTGGCGGGTTCCTCAGAGTTCGCGGGCGATGGTGAGCATGAGGTCGCGTGAGGCGGCCGGGGGCAGGGATGCTTCGTCCATCCAGTCCATATGGGCACGGTACTTGGTGAGTTGGGCTTCCGCGTCGGTGAATGTCGGCCCGTGTGCGGAATCCAGTTGAACGGTGTCGAGTGAGGGTACGGGGCCGTCGGCGTACAGCATGGCGTGCCCTGCGCCCGGGAAGTCGTTGACGGTGGTGGGGATGATCCGTACCTCGATGCAGTCCCGCTCAGACCGTTCCGCGAGGTGCATCAGTTGCTCTTGGGTTGCCTTGGTGCCGCCGAAACGCATCCGCAGCGCTGCTTCGTGGATGTAGGCAAGGTAGGGCAGGGGGGCGAGTCGTTCGAAGACCTTCTGGCGGGCCATGCGATGGGCGATTCCCAACTCGACCCGCAGCGGGCTCAACTTCGGGATGATGGCGGTGAAGATGCCTCGGGCGTACTCCTCGGTCTGGAGCAGCGCCGGTACGTGCACGAACTGCACGGTCCGCACCCGTGTTGCGTGCCATTCCAACTCGGCGACGTCCAGCATGCCGACGGGCAGAGTATCCCGGTACTCCTCCCACCAGCCCCGCACCTTCTCCTCGGCCATGGCGGCGAGCGCGTCGACGTAATTCTGGTCGGTGCAGGAGTAGTTGTGGGCGAGAAGGCGCAGGCGCTCGGCCGTGATGATCCGGACTCCGGATTCGATGTTGGAAATCTTCGTCCGGTCGATGCCGAGTAGCCCTGCGGCGTGCCCCGTGGACACCCGGGCTGCGAGGCGCATCTTTCGCAGCTCTGCCCCCAAGCGCTTCTGGCGCTCGCTGGGTGCGGCCCTTGGTGGCATGTTCACTCCTCCGGTGGTGGCACCGTAATTCTGCCGTTCTTGAGGCGTATCGGTCCATCGAACAAGTGCCAGTTCTGCCGAATCGGTGGCACTGTGTCACTCTTTTCCTCTACAGTCTGCAACAGCTCAATCACTGAGCCGTAACAACCATCCTGGAAGCGCATCACGCGTGCCCGCCCGCCATCTCCTCCCCCGGGAGGGGCGAGCCGCGTCGGGGAGACAGGCCACCGGGTGGGTTCCCTCCGTACCAGCCGTACCAGTCAAGGGAGTTGCTGTGTATCTCGACACCGGGGTGTGTCAGTCGCCGACCCTCGCCCCCGCCGACGCCCCGTTCGTCCTCGCCAGGCCGGAGGCCCTCTCCTTCAGCTTCACGCTGCCCGCCGTTCCGCGAAGTCCCGGCATCGCGCGGGCGGCGACCCGGACGATCCTGGACGCGCACGGCCTCGCCGACGCGGCCGACGCGACCGTGCAGGTGGTGAGCGAACTGGCCGCCTGCGCCTGCCGGTTCTCCTCCACCGCCACCGTGTACGTGTCGCTCCGCTACCGCGAAGAAGCCCTCCGCGTCACCCTCTACGACGGCCACCCCCGTCACGCCCACGCCCGCCTGGGCGCCGTCTGCGACCTGTCCCGACGCGTGTCCTTGGGTGTGCTGGACCACGTGGTCCGGGCCTGCCGCGGGGACTGGGGCATCGGCGGCGGCCGCGAACCGGGCGGCGGCACGCGCATGTGGGCGGTACTGCCCCGCGCGGGAGCCTGCGGCTACCTCCGCGACGGACGTGAGTTCCGGGAGGACCTGTGAGTCACAGTCACACCCGCTGGAAGCTGTCGCGGGAGCGGCGAGTCGTCGAGGGGCATGTCGAGCCGCCGGAGGTCGTCGCCGAGCGGGAGCAGATTCGGCTGGCGCTCGCGTTGGGGCAGCTGGTGCACGATCGCCGGGTGACCCTCGGGCTGACTCGGGCGGGTCTGGGCGAGCGCCTCGGGATGGACCCTGGTGATGTGGAGGCCGTCGAGCTCGGCGGAATGCTGCCGCTCACCGCGGACCTGCTGGTCAGACTGGCGGCGGCGCTGGATGTCACCGTGGACCTGCACGTCGTCTCCGACGGATGTAACACGGTGGTGCTCGAGGAGCGCGCTGCCTGACACAGCGGGCGGAGCGGAATGGCATGGAACGGCCCTAAACGGGTCCTAGTTGTACCGTTGAGTACATGGGCGCGGGTGCGCGACTGGGTGTTCTTGCGGGTACGGAGCAGGGGATCACGGAGAGTGAGATCTTCCGGCTGGGGCTGCTGCACGCGGTGGCCGAGCTGGACGGTCTGGGCGGGGCCGTCCATCTGCGCGGGCCGCTGCCGGCCCTGCGCCTCGTCGCGTCGGTGGGCCTGCCGCCCGCCCTGACCCGGGCCTGGGACATGGTCGACCAGGACGGGACGGCCGTACCCGCGCAGGCCGTGCGTCACGGGCGTGGCGTGTGGGGGGCGCCTGAGGCGCCCGGGGCGAACACGGAGCCGTTGCCCGGTGAAGGGCTTGCCTCCGTCCCCCTCTTTCGTGGGGAACGTGCCATCGGCGCGATGACGGTGGTCAGCGGGGTCGAGGGGGAGCCGAGCGAGGAGCAGTGGGAGTTTCTGCGGGCCGTGGCCCACTGGGCCGAGGAGCGGGTCAGGCACGCTCCGGCACCCGCCCCGCCGTCGGCGGCAAGGTCACCGGCGTCGGCATCGGAATCAGGGTCGGAATCGGCGTCGGCGCAGGAGGAGTCGGCCGGCAGTCGTCTACGGCAGGCCCTGCGGGACGTGCCCATCGGCACCTGGGAGTGGAACATCCGCACGGGCGAGCTGGCGTGGGAGGGCCACGAGACCGCCGTGCACGGTGAGCTTCCGGCGGACTACGAGCCCCGGGCCGAGGCCTGGATGAAGGCCGTGCACCCCGACGACCTGCCGGCGACGCTCGCCGCGGCGGAGCGGGCGGTGCGCGACGGCGTCCCGTACGAGGCCGAGTACCGGGAGCGGCGGCCGGACGGCAGTTACGGCTGGACGCAGGGCCGCGGCTGGGTGATCTACGGCGAGGACGGCGAACCGGCGCGCATGGTGGGCGTGGCCTGGGACAGCAGCGAGTCCCGTACCGCCCATGACGCGCTCGGCCGCGCCCTGCGGCACATGAGCGACGGGTTCGTGCTGGTGGACGACGACTGGCGGATCGTCTTCGTCAACCTGGAGGGGGAGCGCACGCTCGGCGCGCCCCAGAAGGAGCTGTTCGGGCGCGTGCTGTGGGAGCTGCCCGCCGTGCGGGCGGTGCCCGACCTGGAGGCCCGCTGCCGCGAGGCCGCCGCCGAGGCCGAGCCGGTCGGCTTCGACGTGCGGATGGCGGCCGGCCGCTCCCATCACCTGCGGCTCGTGCCGGGGCCCGACGGGCTCACCCTCTACCTCACGGACGTCACCGAACGGCGGCGGCGCGAGGCCGAGCGGGCCGCCGCCGAACGCGTCGCGGCGGAGCGCTCGGCCAGGATCGCCGAGCTGACCGAGGCCCTCGCCAAGGCGCGGACCTCGCAGGACGTGGTGGACGTGGTCGCCCGGCGCGTCCTTCCGGCGTTCGGCGCGACCGGCCTGGCCGTGGCCGCCATCGAGGGGAACCGGGCGCAGGTCGTCGGAGCCGTCGGCTACCCCGAGGCGCTGCTCGACCAGATCAACGGCCGGCCGGTCGGGGCGGGTGACCCGGTCGGGGACGCCGTGCTGACCGGCGTGCCGTCGTTCTTCGCCTCGGCGCAGGACTACGCGCGGCGCTACCCGCGACTGAAGGAGCGGCCGCGCCTGGCCGGCAAGCAGGCGTGGGCGTTCCTGCCGCTGACGGTCTCCGGGCGCACGTTCGGCGTCTGCACGGTCTCCTTCGACCAGCCCCGCCGCCTCGCCCACGAGGAACGCACCCTGCTGACCACGATCAGCGCCCTCGTCGCCCACGCCCTGGAACGGGCCCGGCTCTACGACGCCGAGCACACCCGAGCCCAGGAACTGCAACGCGGCCTCCTCCCGAGCCGGCTGCCCGAGGTGTCCGCGTGCACGGCCGCCGCGCGCTTCCTGCCGGCGGGGCAGGGCATGGACGTGGGCGGCGACTGGTACGACGTGATCCCGCTCTCCGCCGGTCGGGTCGCCCTCGTCGTCGGGGACGTGATGGGCCACGGCCTGTCCGAGGCGGCGACCATGGGGCGGCTGCGCACGGCCGTGGCCACCCTGGCCGACCTGGAACTGCCGCCCGACGAGGTCATGACCCACCTCAACGACATCGTCGGCGGCCTCGGCGAGGACTCCTTCGCCACCTGCCTGTACGCGGTGTACGACCCCACCGCCGGGACCTGCGCCATCACCCGGGCCGGCCATCCGCCCCCGGCCGTCGTCGAGCCCGACGGCCGCGTGTACTTCCCCGGCCGCCTGGACCCCGACCCGCCGCTCGGCGTGGCCCAACCCCCCTTCGAAACCCTCGAGTTGAAGCTCCCGGACGACAGTCTTCTGGTCCTGTACACCGACGGCCTGGTCGAGTCCGCGCACCGCGAGGTCGACCGGGGCATGGACGACCTCAGGCAGTTCCTGTGCACCGCCGACCGCACGGATCTCGAACGTCTGTGCGATACCCTCACGGCCGGGCTCCTCCCCGACGAGCAGCGCACGACCAGCGACGACGCGGCCCTCCTGGCCGTCCGTGTGCACGCCCTCACCCCCGACCGGATGGCCTCCTGGCAGCTCCCCGAAGAGCCGATAGCGGCAGGTCAGGCCCGTCAGCACATTCGGGAACAGCTCCGCACCTGGGACCTGGGCGACCTGGCCATGACCACCGAACTCATCGGCAGCGAACTGGTCGGCAACGTCGTACGCCACGCCAAGGGCCCGGTCAGCCTGCGCCTGCTGCTCAGCACCAGCCTGATCTGCGAAGTCTCCGACGGAAGCCTCACCACCCCCCGCATCCGTCACGCGGCGGACACGGACGAGGGCGGCCGGGGCCTGCAACTCGTCGCGGCCCTCAGCCAGCGCTGGGGTACGCGCTACACGGCGGCCGGCAAGTGCATCTGGACGGAACAGACCCTCTCCGGCGACACCCCGGAGGCCCTGCCCTGGGACTTCACGGACCAACTCCTCGCCGCCGAACTGTGAACGCCCTCTGCCCCGCATCCCGTGAGCACGAAAACCGCGTCACGTCACGGCCACAGCAGTTCCGTGGCCCACCTCCCCGTTCCCGTTCCCGTCCCCGCCTCCCGCCGGTACGCCAGCCGTACGTGCCGTCGCCGCGCGTCCCCCTGGAAGAACTCCACCGCGTCCGGCCGTAGCCGGTACAGGGTCCAGGAGGCCGCCTCCGCCGCCGGATTCCGGGACGCCCGCTCCCAGGCCTCCTCCGACGCCCGCGCCAACTCCTCCACCGAGCCCAGGACTTCACTCTGCCGCCCGGTCAGCGCGGCGGCCAGCGCGCCCGTCGAGCGGACGTGCAGGTCGGTCTGCGCCGCCTCGGCCGGAGCCACCGTGACGGGGCCCCGGACGCGGACCTGGCGGCCGTGCACCGGCCAGTAGAAGGTGAGCGCGGCGTAGGGGCGGGCGGCGAGGTGGCGGCCCTTGCGGCTGGTCGCGTGGGTCGCGAAGGACCAGCCGTCCGGGTCGGCGCCGTGCAGCATCACGATGCGGGCGTCGGGCAGGCCCTCCTCGTCCGAGGTGGCCAGCGTCATCGTGTGCGGCTCGGTCTGCCCGGCCGCGACCGCCGCCGCGAACCACTCCGTGAAGAGGGGCAGGGGGTCGTCGGGGGCCGACGCCGGGTCGAAGGGCGGCAGTTCCGTCACCTCCGGGTCCCACACCCGCAGCGTCCTCAGCAGTTCATGGAGATCTGGCAGTCCATGGAGATCCGTAGCCATGCAGCGAGTATGCGCGGTCCGCGCGGTCGCGCCACGGCATCAGTGCCGGGCGAACTGGACCCGGGTCGACTGCACGACGTCCGGGCGTACGGCGACCGCGTCGACGGTCAGTTGCTCCCCGTAGACGTCGGTGAGCCTGATCGCGCCGCCGCATCCGCTGCCCTGCTCGGACAGGAAGTAGTTGTACTCGGTGCGGGGCAGCGCGACCCACGAGCCGTTCGCGCGGACCTCCAGACGGGACAGCGGGTTGCGGTGGCCGATCGCCTGGACGCCGCACCAGTACTGGGTGGAACCGGTCTTGTAGCGGATCGAGACCGTCTCGGACGTGGCCGGGCTCAGCAGGCTCCACGTGATCGGGATCCGGCCCGCCGAGAGCGGCGCGAGCTTCGCGAACGCCTGCCGGCTCAGGTCGAGTTGGCCGGCCTCGCAGGGCGCCGGGCACTCGTTGGTGATCCGGACCGTCACGGACGCCCCGCCCGACGCCCGCACGAGCACATACGCGCCGCACGCCTTCGACGTCTCGTAGTCGGCGGTGTTCATCGCCGCGGTCATGACGTCGGAGGTCGGACCGTAGGAACAGGCGCCGTCGCCGTTGCCGACGTCGTAGGAGGTGGCGATGCCCTGGTAGTCGGTGCCGGGCTGGATCCGCCCGGCGGACGGCGCCGTGCGGGACCCCGCCCGGGCCGCGGGCACGGCGGGCTTGGCCGAGGGCCGCGCGGACGGGGTGGCGGAGGGGCTCGGGGTCGGGGATGCCGCCGAGGGCGACGCCGACGCGGATGCCGCCGCTGCCGTAGAAGCCGCTGCCGGCGTCGGCGCCCCGCTCACCTGTGCACCGGCCACCGGCTTGACCGTGCGCGCCCCGTCATCGTCCCCGCCGCCGGGGCGGAAGGCCACGACCAGGGACACGACGAGCACGACGGCGGCCACGGCCGTCACGGCGACCGCGGGGACGCGGACCGTGCGCCGGTCGGGACGGCGATCGGGTCGGCGGGAACGTCGGTGCGAAGAGGCTGCCACGGAGGAATCCTTACGCGGTTCGGCGCAGCACGTCCTGAAAAGCTCCGGAAAGCTCCTGGGGTGTTCCTTGGCTGGGTAGCTCCCGGAGTGTTTCTGGAGTGTTCCTGGACGTGCTCTGAGAAAGCTGTCGTCTCATCAGTGGCCGCCGAACCCGAAAAGGTTGCTGCCTGCGGGAGGTGTCGGAAGGGGGCGACGGTCAGGCGCACGTCGTCGGTGGTGACCCCTCAGCGGGCGGCGAGGAGGCCGTCCACCAGAGCTCGGAGCCCATCCAGGTAGGTGTCCTCGTCGGTCAGCGGCGCCCAGCGGTCCGAAACCTGTGCCAAGCGGGGTAGTTCGGCCGGGTCGAGGTCGGCGAAGACTCGCTCCCGGTAGGTCGCACGGTCACTGTCTGCGCGCCGCCGGGCCGCTGCCGTCCGGACCACGATCTCTCCGGCGGTGTAGTACCAGATCGTGCGGTAACCGTGCACGGCCCGCTCGGGAGGCAGGCCGCATTCGACCAGGCCGTCGACGATCTGCTCGACGAACCACAGGGCGGACGTGGACATCAGGTCGTCGGCGGTCAGCACCTCCACGATCCAGGGGCAGGCGGCGAGTGCCTCGTGGATCGTGGCAGCGGCGACGACGATCCGCTCGCGAGGCCGGGCGGGCAGTTCGGGTCGGTGGAGCGTCCGCGCGGCGTAGTCGTCCAGCAGCAGGACGAGCAGTTCTTCCTTGTTGCGGACGTGGTGGTAGAGAGCCATCGGCGTACTGCCGATCTCTGTGGCCAGCCGCCGCATGGTCAGCCGGTCCACGCCTTCCGCGGCCACGATCCGGCGGGCCGTCTCGACGACCTCCTCGCGGGAGATGCGGGGCGGTCGGCCGGGGGTTCTGCGCGGTGCGGACGGTTGCGGCATGCCCTCATCCTCCCCCAGGTGTCGACAACGGCGATCCTCCGAGGCTATTTTCCTTACATGTACAAAAACTTACGGGGGCGTCCCGGCGTGGTGCTGACGGCGGTGGCCGTCGCCCAGTTCGCCGTCGCTCTGGACCTGTCGGTGGTCAACGTCGCACTGCCCGCGATCCGCACCGCGCTGGGGTTCGCGCCGCTCGGCCTGTCGTGGGTCGTGCACGCATACGCGCTCACACTCGGCGGATTCCTGCTGCTGGGGGGCCGCGCATGCGACCTGTACGGCCGGCGGCGGCTGTTCGTGCTCGGCATGGTGGTCTTCGGGCTGTGCTCGCTGGCGGGCGGCCTGGCCCAGGCATCCTGGCAACTGATCGCCGCCCGCGCCGGTCAGGGCCTGGGCGCTGCCGCGGCCGCCCCGGCCGCGCTGGCGATGCTCACCACGACGTTCACCGAGGGCCCGCAGCGCGTGCGCGCTCTCGGGGTGTGGAGCGGGGTGAACGCCGCGGGGGGAGCGCTGGGCGTGCTGGCGGGCGGGCTGCTGACCGAGTACGCGGGTTGGCGCTGGGTGATGCTGATCAATCTGCCCATCGTGGCGGTCGCTCTCGCGCTGGTTCCCGCAGGCGTGCCCGCGGAAGCACGCCCCGCCCGGCGCGAGAGGCTGGACGTGCTCGGCGCCGTCCTGGCGACCGGGGGAGCCGGGCTGCTGGTGCTCGGTGTCGTCCGCACCGATGCCCAAGGGTGGGGATCACCGGCCACTTTGGCGATGCTCGTCGCCGCAGCCATGCTCCTGGCCGCCTTCGTCTTCGCCGAATCCAGGGCTCCCGCACCGCTGTTGCGCCTCGGCCTGCTGCGCAGCCGCTGGGTCGCCGGCGCCAACGTGCTGGTGTTCTTCTCCACGGCCGGGCAGTTCGCGGCGTTCTACTTCGTGTCCCTGTACATGCAGCAGGTTCTGGGCATGGGTCCCGCAGCGACCGGCGCCGCGTTCCTGCCCTTCTCCGCGAGTCTGGTCGCGGGCACCCTCGTCGCGACCCGCGTCACCGCGACACGCACCCCCCGTGCGTCTCTGGTGCCCGGGGCCCTGCTGGCTGCCGCAGGCCTGGCCTGGTTCGCCTTCATCAGTCCCGACGGCGGCTTCCTGACCGACGTGCTCGGCCCCTGCGTCATCACCGGCGTCGGGGTCGGACTGGTCATCGCCCCGATCGTCGCCGCCGCGACCACCGGCGTCGCCGCCCGCGAGGCCGGCATGGCCTCCGGCCTCATGAACAGCTCCCGCCAACTCGGAGGCTGCATCGGCCTGGCCGCCCTGACCACCCTCGCCACACACCGCACCGGCACGGCCACCGACCCCGCCGCGCTCAACGACGGCTATGCCCTGGGCCTCGCCGTCGCCGCCGCCCTCTTCGTTCTCGCGGCGGTCGTGGCGATCGGCGTGCTGCCCCGCCGCCGGGCCGACACACCTGACCTGCGACCCGCCGCCCCTGCGGAGAACCGACTGGAAGGAACGCCGTCATGACGACGACAACACCCATCTCATCCACGAACCCCATTGACCCCGTCGACCTGTTCGCCTCGGCGCTGCACATTCACCCCGACGGCGATGTCCGGGTCGCCGAACGGCGGATGACGAGCGGCGACTCCGGCGCCTGGCAGATCGCGACGTTCCATGTGGAGACCGACGCCGACGTTCACGCCGACCACTGGGAGATGCACCCGGAGGCCGAGGAGGCGGTGTGCTGCCTGACCGGCGGCATCCGCCTCTACTTCCGTCCCGCCAGGCCCGACTGCGGTGAGGACATGGTGCGGCTGCGGGCAGGCACCGCCGCGATCGTCCTCCGTGGTCGCTGGCACCGCCTGGAGCTGGACGCTCCCACTGACCTGACATCACGGCGGGCGGCCCGGAGCAGCGCCCGCAGGCGGTAGATGGGTCCGCTCGTCCCGCGCCGTGGTGGACGGTGAGCGCCACGGGGATGTGTCTCCGCAGGAGGGTCTGGGTTACCGGTGGTTCATGCCTCGTCGCGGTGGGTGAGGTGGCCGTCGGTGAGTCGCCAGTAGTGCTGGTGAGGGGTCAGGCGCCAGGTCTCGTCGGCGGTGATCGCCTGCGTGATCCATTCGAGGAGCTGGGGGAGGGCCTGTGCCCGTAGGACGGCGCGGGTGGCGGCGCGTTCGGTGGCGTCGACCGGGTGGACGTCGATACGGACGCCGATCGAGTCCGGGTGGATGCTTCTGCCGTAGTTGTGGGGGTGCGGAGCGACCCATGCGGCGCCCAGCATGATGGTTCCGTCGTCCTGCCCGCTGAGGAACCTCATCTCCGTGACGTGGGCCATGGCGGTGCCGAGACACTCGTTGATGTCGGTGGTGGTCAGTGGCCAGGCGCGGTTCCTGGGCAGTCTTCGTTTGCGTGCGGACATGGGGAGAAGACTGACAGCCGTTCCTCCGCCGGGTCCTCGGGGACGGGCGGCGGAAGCTGTCGCAGACCTCAGTCCCGCCCCAGCACCACCGTCCCCGACGAGCAGAACCACCCGCCGGTTCCGGATGCCACCCCGAGGCGGGGCAGCCCGCCGTCCTGTCCGTGTACCTGCCGGGCCCCCGCCTCGCCCCGTAGCTGCCGTACCGCCTCCACCAGTAGGAACAGGCCCCGCATTCCCGGGTGTTGGGCCGACAAGCCGCCTCCGTCCGTGTTGGTCGGGAGGGATCCCGACAGGGTCAGGCGGCCCTTTTCCACGAAGGGGCCGCCCTCGCCCTTCGGGCAGAAACCCAGGTCTTCGAGGGTCACCAGCGTCATGTACGTGAACGCGTCGTAGATCTCGGCGAAGTCCATCTCCTGCGGACGCACCCCCGCCCGCTCGAAGGCCAGTCGGCCGCTCACCGCCGCCGGGGAGACCGTGAAGTCGTCCCACTCGGACAGGGAGGCGTGCGAGACGTGTTCGCCCGTGCCGAGGATCCACACCGGTGCCGTGCGGCAGTCGCGTACGTACTCCTCGGCCGCCAGCAGCACCGCCGCGCCGCCGTCCGAGCGCAGACAGCAGTGGAGTTTGGTGAACGGGTCGGCGATCATCCGGCCCGACAGGACGTCGTCGACCGTGATCGGGTCACGGAACATCGCCTCCGGGTTCAGGGCCGCGTTCGCCCTCGCCTGGACCGCCACCTCCGCCAACTGCTCGATCGTCGTGCCGTACTGGAGCATGTGACGGCGGGCGGCCATCGCGTACTTGGCGATCAGGGTGTGGCCGTACGGCACCTCGAACTGGAGCGGGCCGCGCGCGCCGAAGGCGAAGGTGCCGGTGCGGCGGCCTGCCCGGATGTCCGCGCGGGCCGTCGAACCGTAGGCCAGGAGGACCGCGTTCGCGTGCCCGGCGGCGATCGCGTCCGCCGCGTGCGCCGCCATCACCTCCCACGTCGCGCCGCCGACCGACGTGGAGTCGACCCAGGTGGGGCGCAGGCCCAGGTAGTCCGCCACCTCCACCGGGGCGAGGGTGCCGAGGCCTGCGGAGGCGAAGCCGTCCACCTGCGAACGGTCGAGGCCCGCGTCCGCCAGCGCGCGGCGGGCCGCCTGGGCGTGCAGGGCGTACGGGGTCGCGTCGTCCACTCGGCCGCAGTCGGAGAGGGCGACGCCGACCACGGCCACGTCGCGGGTGCCTGGTCTCCCAGATCTCCCGGGTCTCCCGGACTTTCCTGGTTTCCCCACCATGAATCTGACGGTACATCAGATGCTTTGGCGGTGGCAGGTGTTGTGGGTCCGGGGCGTTCGTCTCTTCCCTCCCCCTCTCCCCCTGGGCATTCGTCTCCCCCCGCCCTAATATGACGGACCGTCAGATACGGAGGGGAGCGTCATCCATGAACCCCAACTTCACCGCCGAACAGGGTGAGATCCGCCGCACGCTGCGGGAACTCCTCCACAAACGCTCCGGCCCGCACGACCTGAGGGCCGCCCTCGACACCCCCGCCGGTCACGATCCCGCCCTCTGGACCGCCCTCGCCGAACAGCTCGGCCTGCCCGGACTCGCCCTCCCGGAGGCGTACGGCGGCGTCGGCTGCCCCCGCACCGACCTCGCCCTCGCCGCCGAGGAGACCGGCCGGGCCCTCGCGCCCTCCCCGCTCCTCGCGACCTCCGTCCTCGCCGCGCCCCTGATCCTCGCCCTCGGCACCGACGCCCAGCGCGCCGGCCTGCTGCCCCGTATCTCCGACGGCACCCTGACCGCCGCCCTCGCCGTCCCCGCACCCGCCCTCACCGCCGCCCTCGCCCTGACCTGCGGCAATGGCGGTGACAACGGCGTTGGCAACGGCGGTGACTGGGCCGGCGGGGGGCGGGCCGGGGGCGTCCAGGCCCGTCGGGCGGGAGACGGCCGCTGGCGGCTGTACGGGGAGGCCGCGCAGGTGCTCGACGGGCACAGCGCCGGGCTGCTGGTCGTCGCCGCGCACGCCGGGGGGTTCGCCCGGTCCCGCACCCTGCTGTTCCTGGTGGCGGGGGACGCCGCCGGGCTCGTACGCACCCGGCAGACCGCCCTGGACGCGACCCGGTCGCAGGCCCGTGTCCAACTCCGCTATGTCGAAGCCGAGTTGCTGGGGAGCGAGGCGGCAGGCATTTCCGAAGCCCTGTCCCGCACCGGGGACTTCGCCGCCGCGTTCCTCGCCTGTGAGGCCGTCGGGGCCGCCGATCGTGTGGTGGAGCGCACCGTCGAGTACCTCGGGCAGCGGGAGCAGTTCGGGCGGGCCATCGGCTCCTTCCAGGCCGTGCAGCACCGGCTGGCCGATGTGTACGTGCAGGCCCAGGCCGCCCGGTCCGCCGCCTACTACGCCGCCTGGGCGGCAGGCCAGGACGGTCAGGGCGATGGTGGTGGGGAGCGGGTCGGTGGGCTTGCCCTCGCGCAGGCCCTGGAGGCGTTGCGTCGGGCCGCCGCCGAGGGCATCCAGTTGCACGGCGGTATCGGTTTCACCTGGGAGCACGAGGCCCACCTGTACTTCAAGCGGGCCGCCGGCGACGAGTTGCTGTTCGGGCCCGTGCACCGGCTCCGCGCCCACGCGGCCGACCAGGCACGGCTCTTCGAGCGGACGGAGGTCTCGGTGTGAGCGGTATGGGCGGTAGGGGCGGTAGGGGCGGAGTGAGCGGAGTGATCAGTGGAGTCGGTGCGGTCGGCGTCCGTCTGGTTCAGAAGGTGTCCTCGACCCGGGGCTTCGCGAAAGTCGCCCCGCACGTCATCCCCGCACTCGACCGGGCCGTCCACCGGCTCACCCGGGGAAAAGTGCTGCTCAGCGCCCAGATGCTGCCGGGGGTGATCCTGACCTGCACCGGCGCGCGGAGCGGGCGGCCGCGTCGGACGCCGCTGGCCTGCATGCCCGAGGAGGGCGGCGGGAGCTGGATCCTCACCGGCTCCAACTTCGGCCGCACCGGGCACCCCGCCTGGACCGCCAACCTCCTGGCCCACCCCGACGCCGAGATCAACTGGAAGGGCACGCACATCCCGGTGACGGCCGTGCTGCTCGCGGGGGAGGACCGGGCGGCCGTCTGGAAGGCGCTGCTGGCGTTCTGGCCGCCGTACGCGACGTATCAGGCGCGGGTGGAGCGGGAGATACGGCTGTTCCGGATCACGCCCAGGCCATAGACGGCCTCATGGCCGCTGGAGTCGCATGGAGTTGGAGTTGGCGTCGATGTTGGCGTTGGCGTTGCCCGCACAGCGCGGCAAGCGGCGGCCCATCCGGGACGGACGGTCGGGGCCGGCGAATGAACGACCGACCGCCCGACCGAGCGACCGGGTGAACCGCCGCCTGGCAGACAGGACTTGACGTAGGAGTGGAGTCTTGGCGTAAGAGTGGCGTCGCGCGGGGGCGGGGCTACTTCGTCGGCTTCTTGCCGGTGATGCCCAGGTGCACCAACAGCGCCAGGTTCGGCTTGAGTTCAGCCTGCTTGACGCCCCACGCCTGGAAGCCCTTCTGGTGCGAGGCGACCGCCGCGAGCATCGCGACGAGCGCACCGGCGACGGCGCCCGGGTTCACGTCCTTGTCGACCTTGCCCTTGGACTGCAACTCGGCGACCGCGTCCGACAGGGAGTTGTTCACCGAGTTGAGGATCTTCATGCGGAGTTTGTAGAAGCGCTTGTCGCCCTCCGCCGCACCGAGATCGACGACTCTGAGGATCGCGTCGTGCTTCCGCCAGAACTCCAGGAAACCGTCGACGAGTTCCTGTGCCGTCTGCCAGCCCGCCTTGCCGACCCACGACCGGCCCGTGACCAGAGCGGTCAACTCGGCTCCCTCGGCGGCCATTTGCTCGGCGATCTCCAGGACGGCACCCTCGACGTCCGGGAAGTACTGGTAGAACGTCGCGGGCGAAGTACCCGCCTTCCGGGCGACATCGATGACCTTGACGTCCCGGTAGGGAGAGGAGCTGAGCATCTCGCTGAGGCAGTCGAGCAGCTTCTGCCGCGTCGCCTGCCCGCGCCGACCGGCCACGCGGCCGTCGACGGTACGCACTTGTCCTGTCATGCCGTCAGCTTACCGAGGGGTGATCGGAGCGCGATTCGGCCGACTGCAAATGGGGTGCGAGGGGGTCCGGAGGCGGGTGTGCCTGGTCGCGCAGGGTGTGCGCGCAGGGTCTGCGCGTCGCGTGAACCGCCGTTAGTTTGGCTGTATGGCCGAAAACAGGGCATCGGTGAACGCAGAGGGGCCCTCCGGGCGGTCCGGCGAGAGTTCCTCCGAGGGCGCCTCAGAGAGGCCCCCCGAGGGCCCCTCCCCGAGATCGCCCTCCGGGCGGTCCGGCGAGAGTTCCTCCGAGGGCGCCTCAGAGAGGCCCCCCGAGGGCCCCTCCCCGAGATCCTCCGGGGGCTCCTCCCCGGGGTCTCCCCAGGGCGCCCCCCAAGGGCCCCCACAAGGGTCCGCTCAGGACTTCTCCCAAGGGCCCACCCAGGGGCCCACCCAGGGGCCCACCCAGGGGCCCACCCAGGGGTCTGCCCAGGGGTCTGCCCAGGGTTCCTCCCTGGGCTCCTCCCAGGGATCCCCCCAAGGGTCCCCCCAGGGCTCCCCCCAAGGTTTCCCGGAGGGTGTCCCCTGTTGGGTGGATGCGCAGCTTCCCGATGTGGACGCGGGCAGGCGGTTCTACGGTGAGCTCTTCGGGTGGAGCTTCGAGGCGCGGCCGGAGGGCCAGGGCGCCTCCGTATGGGCCCGGCTGGATGCGGCGGCCGTCGCCGCGCTCGCCCAGAAGACGGACGGTCGGATGCCCACCGTCTGGACGGTCTACTTCGCCACCCCCGACGCACAGGCCACCACCCACCGCATCCGGACCGGCGGCGGACAGGTGATCATGCCCCCGTTCCCGGTCGGCGGGCTGGGCGTCGCGGCCCTCGCCGCCGACCCCGAGGGCGCCGTCTTCGGCCTCTGGCAGACCGGGAGCCACGCCGGCTTCGGCGTCCGGCACACCCCCGGCACCTTCGCCTGGGCGCAGCTCTACGCCCGCGACACCGAGCAGGCCAACACCTTCTACGGCCACCTCTTCCACGAGGCCCTCTTCGGCCCCGGCGCGAAGCCCGACTTCGGCCGGGCGCCCGTCGGCGACGTCTTCTCCGAGGTCATGCCGCCGCACTTCCTCGTCCACTTCGGCGTCGAGGACTGCGAAGCGGCGCTGGGCGCGGTGAGCCGGCTCGGCGGGCGGGTGCAGGCGGGGCCGTTCACCGCCTCGTACGGCACGGTGGCCGTCGTCACCGACGATCAGGGCGCGTCGTTCGCGCTGCTCCAGCGCTGAGCAGCCCCTCGTCCGACCCTGTCAGCCGCCTCGTCCGTCCCTCATCGGACCCTGATCCAACCCTCGCCGGACCTCCACCGGACCCCCGACGGATCCCTCAGGCCCCTCAGCGACGCCTCGCCGCCCTCCTCGGCCCCCCCACCGGCCCCCCACAACGGATCCCTCAGGCCCCTCGCCGACGCCTCGCCGACCTCTCCTCGGACCCCCACCGGACCCCTCTGACCCCTCGCCGACCCCCTCACACGCCCGCTCATCGAACGTCTCACCGGCAGGTTTGTCCTACCGTGAGGATTTTTTGCCCGCATATGAAATGAGACACCCCGAATGCCCGCGGGTTCGCAACCAGCCGCCCGGCCAGGAACAATCGGGGTGCGTGCCGCCATGGCGGTGCGGTGGTGAGACGCTGCACGGGGCCGTGTACACAAGTGGGTGACGCGGCTCGTACGGGGAGGTGGCAGGCAAGTGGTGGATCAGCTGACGCAGCACGATCCTCGGCGGATCGGGCCGTTCGAGGTGCTGGGACGGCTGGGTGCCGGCGGCATGGGGCTGGTCTATCTGGCACGTTCGGCCTCGGGCCGGCGCGTGGCGATCAAGACGGTCCGTACGGAGCTCGCCGAGGACCAGCTCTTCCGCGTGCGCTTCACGCGCGAGGTGGAGGCGGCCCGGGCGGTCTCCGGCTTCTACACGGCCGCGGTCGTCGACGCCGATCCGCGCGCCGCCGTGCCGTGGCTGGCCACCGCGTACGTGCCCGCGCCCTCCCTCGAGGAGATAGTGAACGAGTGCGGGCCGATGCCGGCCCAGGCGGTGCGCTGGCTGGCGGCGGGCGTGGCGGAGGCCCTCCAGTCCATCCACGGGGCGGGACTGGTCCACCGTGACCTCAAGCCGTCCAACGTCCTCGTCGTCGAGGACGGGCCCCGGGTGATCGACTTCGGTATCGCGTCCGGCGTTTCGAACACGCGTTTGACGATGACGAACGTGGCCGTCGGCACCCCCGCCTACATGTCGCCCGAGCAGGCGAAGGACTCGCGGAGCGTGACCGGCGCGAGCGACGTCTTCTCGCTCGGCTCGATGCTCGTCTTCGCCGCCACCGGCCACCCGCCCTTCCACGGCGCCAACCCGGTCGAGACGGTCTTCATGCTGCTGCGCGAAGGCCCGGACCTGGAGGGACTCCCGGACGAGCTGCGTCCGCTCATCGAGTCCTGCATGCAGATGGAGGCCACGGCCCGCCCCAACCCGGCGGACCTCCAGGCCCAGCTCGCCCCCCACCTCTTCGGCTCCGGCTCCGACGACAGCGGTACGGCGTCGGCGTGGCTGCCCGAGAAGGCGGTCACCATGATCGAGACGCGCCGCGGCGGGCGCCCGGCACCGAAACCGGCACCCGCGAGCCCCCGCAGCGGCGGAGGCGGAGCAGGTGTCGGCGGCGGTGGCGGTGGCGGCGTGGCCATGGGGCGGGGGGCCGTACCGCCCCCGCCGTCCCACGACCCCGTGGTCCTCACCCGCCCGGCGCCCTCGCACGCGCCCTCGCACGGCCCCTCGCCCGTCGGCTCCCCCGACGCCGGTCCCGTCCGGCTGGCGGGTGCGGCGGTGCCGATCGGGCCCGGTCCGCGCGTCGCCGACGTCCGGGCCACGGCCGCCGTGAAGGCGCCGGTCGCGGAACCCGGCCTGGTCGCCAACTGGTCCCGGCTGCACCCCGGCGTCAACGGCGCCGACCCCGCCGTACCGGCCGCGCAGAACGGGCCCGCGGAGACGCCTGCCGGCTGGCGTCCCTGGCGTTTCCGCATGTCGAACGATGTGTGGGGCACGCCGTCGGTCGCCGGGGACCTGGTCTACGTCACCTCCTTCGAGGTACACGCCCTGGACGTGGCCACCGGCCGGCGCCGCTTCAAGACGCGCGACGTGGCCTGGTCGATGGCGGTGTCGGACGGCCGCGTCCACGCCTCCGACGGCCCCACCCTGTTCGCGTTGGACGCCCGCGAGGGCGGCGACCTGTGGCGGCTGTCCACGGACGCCTGGGTGTACTCGCTCAAGGCCGACCGGGGCACGGTCGTCACCGGCACGCGCGGCGGCGGCGTCCAGGCATGGGAGGCCTCGGGCGGGCAGAAACTCTGGGAGATCAGCGGCTGTCAGACCGACTTCGAGTCCCCGGAGGCCGGTCCGACGCTCCACGAGGGCACGGTCTACGTCTGGCAGGACGCCCGTCTCAGAGCGCTCGACGCCCGTACGGGTGACGAACGCTGGTCGTATCCGATCGGCGACACGGCCTCCTGCGGCGGCGTCCCGGTCCGCGTGACGCCCGGCCCCGACGGCTACGTCTACCTCTCCGCCGGCACCCGCGTCCTCGCCGTCGACGTGGCGAGCGGCATGGTGCGCTGGCACTTCGAGGCCCCGGCGGTGTTCCTGTCCCCGCCGACCTTCGTCCCCGGCCCGGCCGTCACCGGCGGCGGCGTCTACCTCGCCGACTACCTCGGCACGGTGTACGCCATCGACGCCACCGACGGCCGCGACCGCTGGCGCATCGCCACCGAGGCCCGGGCGTCCGTCGACCCCGTGCTGGTGGCGGCCGGCCATGTCCACGTCGGCAGCGGCAAGGGCCTGTACACCCTGGACGCGGTCACCGGCACGCCCAAGTGGCGCTTCCAGGCCGGCGGCGACATCGTGGGCGCCCCGGCGGTCGCGGAGGGCCGTATCCACTTCGGCTCCACCGACCACCTCCTCTACACCCTGAAGGCCGACGACGGCCGCCTGCGCTGGAAACTGGCCACCGGCGGCGAGATCACCGGCTCCCCGGTGGTCCGCGACGGCGTCGTGTACGCCTGCAGCAAGGACCGCTGCGTGTACGCGCTGGACGCGGAGAAGGGAACGGGCACGGCCCGAACGGCGTAGTCCCCGCCTGATCACCGAAGCCCTGTCCAGGGTGGACGAGAGCTGACCGTCCAGGGTGTCCGCATGGATCGACGCTCCAACCGGGTGGAAGAGTGCAGCACGGACGAGTACGTCGCCGGGAACGCGACGGCGACGGTACAGGTCGACCTGTCCGGTCCGGGCGTCGCGGCGAAGGTCGACCACCGCAACCCGGAACCGTACGCCCCGGCCGGCTGACAGCAGCCGCTCACCGCACCCGGAACCCCCCACTCCGCCGCCCGGCGAACAGCTCCGCCTGCCGCTCGCCGGGCAGGTTGCCCAGCGCGATGAGATGCGGCGCCTGCGCGAAGGCGGCCGCCCGGGCCGCCTCCTTCGCCGCCCACAGGGAGCGGACGGTGCCCTGGGGACCGGTCAGGCGGTGGCGCGGATCATCACGGTGAGGACCGGCGAAGCCGGTGACGGCTGGCTCTGTCCGATGTCCTCGTACCCCCACGACTTGTACAGCGCGTGGACCTTTCCGTCTCCAGCGGCCGGGTTGACCATGAGGGTGACGAATGGCTCGTCGCGTGTGGCGAGGAGGGCGTCGTGGATGCGGCGGGCAGTGCCGGTCTTGCGCCAGTCCGGCCGGACGCCGATCTCCTTCAGGGCCACGGCCGGGCGCTCGGTGTACTTGTCCGGCGGCGTCGGGCTGGTGCGCTGCCAGTAGCGGTCGCCGTGCTGGATGGTGTTGCTGTAGGCGTAGCCGACCGGGTGCCCGTCCGCGTACGCGAGGACGGCCGTGAACCCAGGCTCGGTGCTGTGCCGGTCCAGGCGTTCGCCGAAGGCGGTGACCGCGTAGTTCGGCAGGTGGAGCAGGGGGGCGCGTACGTCGGCGTATACGTCGAGGAGGTCGCCGCGGGCGGTGTCGAGGGTGGTGAACGTGCGCAGTTCGATGGCGGGCACCGTGGTCATGCGGCCATCCTCCAACTGGCGGCGTGCTCGGTCCAGGTCTGGACGGTGGTGCTGCCTGGCGCGGTGGCGCGCAGTGCGGCCCCGAACTCTTGGAGCATGCGCGTGACCCGGGCGTGCTGGGTGGCGGCGTCGGCGGGGACCTTCATCGCGGTGGCTGTGGCGGCGTCAGGGGCGCCCTGTACGAGCTGGGCGTGGGCGAGCCGGGTCGTGGTGATGGCCCTGGATCGGACCATGTGGGGGCGCAGGGCGTACAGGCAGCGGTGGGCGTGGTACTCGGCGGTCGGGTAGTCACCGAGCGCCGAGTACGCCGACAGCGCCAGCGAGTCCAGCTCGGCCTGGTCGTAGAAGGCGAGCATCCACACCGGCCGGTAGTCGGCGGGGTCGGCGCGCAGCATGGCGTCCTGGGCCTGCCCGAACGCCCGGCGGGTGTCGGCGCGGTCCTGGGCCGCGCCGTGGATCGCCCCCTGCCGGGCGAGGCCGAGGGACGCGAACAGGGGGTCGCGGCGGGTGAGGTGCAGGTTGCGGGCGACGTCGTTGGCGGCGAATGCATCGGCGGGGCGGCCCATGTGCCGGTACATGGTGCCCGCGTGGCTCCAGATGCGGAACTTGATCGCCTGATCGCCCGACATCTCCGCGAGGGCCTGGGCCTCACGCATGTGCGCCTTGGCATCGTCATAGCGGCGGCCGTCGATGGCGGCCCACATCGCCGAGGAGCGGAACGCCGCTGCGGAGGCGTAGAGGCTGCTGCGTACCCGCTGGGTGGCATTGCCGGCGTTCTGGAGGTTCAGTGCCTCGTCGGCGAGCGCGGCGGCCCGCTGCTCGATGCCGAGCTGTCCGCCATGGCGGTGGTCGCTGGCGATGATCTCGGCGAAGCGCTTGTTGAGGCGGTTGACGTCACTCATGCCGATACGGCGCGGCGATACGGTGCCCGGCGCGGCGGCGGCTGCGGCGGCAGCCGCCGCGATGCCGCCGACGAGGGTACGGCGCTTCATGTCGGGGTCCTCCTGCTGCGGTGGGACTGGGGTGAACGGAGCCCGGCCCCGTGGCACGAACCCTAGAGCGATGGCGGGCAGACCGCTGACGTCCTCAAGTGCCTTGCGGGTAGCCGATTTGGGCCACTTGACCCGGCCCGCTTTCCAGTCCCGGACCGATGAGCCGTCGAGGCCGCCAGGTCGCCCGGTCAGCCGCTCTAAGGAACTGTTCACGGCATCAGCAAGGCTGTTGGAGCTGTAGCCGTGTTCGGCCATCCACGCCTGAAGGACGGCGTTGCGCGTGGTGTCCATCCACGCACGGTAGCCCTCACGCCCCGCCGCCCGCCAGGTAAAGGGGAGGCCAAATCACCCTAGGTCGGCCTGTCGGATGGACACCTGATCGCCCTAACCAGCCTGCCGGGAAAGGGAGTTGTCTGGGTGTTGGCCGCCCGTCGCCTCCCCACTGGTGACGGACGGCTGTTGACGGCCCGGTCCGCTCCTGACGTTCTCCGAGGGGCGGGCCGGGCGCCGAGACGACGCGAAGGCTCCACCCCGATGACGAGTTTCAGTACGACAGTTCAGGCCGCCGCTGTCGGCCGTCCCGCCTATAGCCAGACGTTCCCGTGCGAGCCGTCCACGGCCGAGATAGGCCGCAAGCTCGTCCGGGACGTTCTCGGCGTCTGGCACCTCGACACCCTCGCCGACCACGCCACGCTGATCGTCACAGAGCTCATCGCGAACGCCGCAAGGCACACCCGGTGCCGCGAGATCCGCCTGATCGTCGCGCGGCCGAGCCCGACACGGGTACGCGTCGGCGTCGTGGACCGGGAAGCCGCGCGTCTGCCGGCTCTCGGCCAGGCCGACGAGGATGACGAGTCGGGCCGTGGCCTGTTCCTGATCGACGCTGTCGCCGACCGCTGGGGCTACGACCTGCGTGGCTCGGGCCGACGCCCGTGGGGCAAGGAAGTCTGGGCCGAACTCCGCATCGGGGGTGACGAGTGAACACCCTGGGCACGGTGCATCCGCCCCTCCCGGACATCGCACGCCTCCGGCCCCGCCAGCAGATGGCCATGGACTGCGCCCTCTGCGCTCGCCCGCTGGGAGCGAGTGGCCGGGTGCTGGGCGAGGTGCGCCATTGGGGCCTGCCGTTCCGGCTCTGGGTCTGCAACCCCGACTGCCGGGCGGCCAGCTCGGCCATCCCGAGCACCTAGGAAGGGGGCGTTCTCCCGTGGAGTGGCGATGGATCACCAGTGATTGCTGGCTTTGGTGCGAGCGCACCGGAGTGCGGGTGATCTGGCTCGACCCGGTGCAGCGGGGTGGGCAGCACGTCCAGTTCTACGCGTGCGAGCAGTGCCTCAACTGCCTCAAGGCACAGGCGCTCGCCTACTTCATGGGGCGGCAACCGACGTATCTGACGAAGCGAACGCCACACGGCAGACGAGAACGGATCCGACGAGCAGCAGAGCCAGGGCGAGGGCTGTGCTGGTTGTGTCATCCAGGCCGGCCACGACCCGGACGCCCTCCTCGCGTACGGCGACGTCGATCTCACCGGCGACGGCGCCGACGAGTCCATGAGACAGCGCGACGAGTTCAATTTCTCGGTCGGCATCCAGTTCGGTGACGTGCCACTCCAACGGATCCGGGCGACGCTGGCGATGCTCACGTGCGAGCAGCACGGCCGGAACCAGGGGGCCAAGGAGGACGCCGCGTGACGCCCAAGCACACAGGACGGTTCGTCACCATCGACGGTCCCAGCGGGGTGGGCAAGTCCACGACGGTGAAGGCGCTCCACGACCATCTCACCGCTCAAGGCCATCCCGCACGGCGGACGGCTGAACCGACCACCAGCGCCCTGGGTCAGTTCATCCGCAGACATGCCGACCAGATCCACGGCCTGGCGCTCGCTTGCCTGGTGGCCGCCAACCGCTACGAGCACATCGAGAGCGAGATACAACCCGCTCTGCAAACCGGCGAATTGATCATCAGTGACCGCTACCTGCCCTCGACGCTGGTCCTGCAACGGCTCGACGGTGTGCCCTTGGAATTCCTGCTCGGCATCAACCGTCACGCACTGCTGCCGGACCTCGCCGTGATCCTCACAGCGGAACCGGGACTCATCGCCGAACGCATCGCAACGCGCGGAGTCACCCACCGCTTCCACCTCGACCCCTCGGCACCCGGCCGGGAAGCCGAGCTCTACGCCGATGCCGCATCCCAGTTGACGAGGCAGGGGGTGATGGTGCTGCTTCTCGACACCAGCAGTGCCACCCCATCGGACGTAGCGCGCCGTATCGCCGACGCCATCCTGGCGCTGCCGATAGCGTCGGTCACCCCACCCGTCCATCCGACCCCCCAAGGAACATGAGCGGACAACCGGCACAGCCCGTCATCGACACTCACGTCATCCTCCGCGATGGCGACAAGATCCTTTTCTCACAGCGTGGCGGCCCTTACGGTCACGGCCGATGGCACATGCCGTCGGGAAAACTTGACCAAGGCGAGGCCCTTCCCGACGGCGCCGCCCGGGAGTTGTACGAGGAGACCGGCATCACCGTCGAACCGGCTCACCTTCGCCTGGTCCATACCGTGCACCATCGGCAGGACGCGCAGGTGCAGCGGATCGGCTTCTTCTTCGAGGCCACGGAATGGGAAGGGCAGCCCGTCAACAAGGAGCCTGAGAAGTGCCTCGCCCTTGAGTGGTTCACCGTGCACGACCTGCCTGACGACATCATCGAGTACCCGGAGGCCGGCCTGCGCGGCTACCTCGACGACAGCGGCCCTCTCACAGGGCACGGCTGGCAGTAGACAGGCCTTCCGGCTGGACTGGACTGATTCGAACAGCGCGACGTATGGGGGGCGTCCTCCGGCCGGGCCCCCCTCTGCTGCCCCGGCGGGCAGCCCGTCGACGACCACCTGACGGACCTCACGGCCACCTGTCTTGAACGGCAGGCCGAACCCGGAATGACCGTCTTCGACATCCGGCTCGGACTCACCGTCCTCGACACGATCGGTTCCCCCGAGGCACCCGCCGCACACCGCATCGTCGAGCACCTCCACCGCAGGACGACGGACGCCGAAGACGGCTACGCGGCCCGCGAGACCCTGGCGCACCCTCTGTTCACGGCGATCGCCACAGACCGGCAAGAACAGCACTGCCACGCTCTGGTACGAGCCTGCGCCCTCGGGGCAGGCGCCGTGTCCGATGAGCTGAGAGGAGAACTGATGGCGGTTCTCCGCGTCAGCGACACCGTGATTCGGGGAACGGTGTAAAGCCGCTCAACGGATCCGTGGCCGGGCGACCGACCGCGTCGCGAACAGCTCCGCCTGCCGCTCGCCGGGCAGGTTGCCCAGTGCGATGAGGTGCGGCGCCTGGGCGAAGGCGGCTGCCCGGGCCGCCTCCTTCGCCGCCCACAGGGAACGGACGGTGCCCTGGACGCCGGTCGGGGGGTAGCCGGCGATGACCGTCGCGCAGGTGACGGCCGCCTCCAACGCGCCGCCTGCTTCGGTGAGTTCGGAGACGAGGCCGACCTCGTGGGCGCGCCGGGCCGAGGTGCGTTCCGCTGTGCCCATGAGCATCATCCGGGCTGCCTCGCCGTACGGCATCCGCTGCGCTAGGAGCATCGATTCGTACGCGCTGACCATGCCGTACGTGACGTGCGGGTCGAAGAACTCGGCGTCGGCGCCCGCGACGACGAAGTCGCACTCCCCGAGCAGGTAGAAGGCGCCCCCGCAGGCCATTCCCTCCACTGCGGCGATGACCGGCTTCCACAGGTCGTTCGCCTTGGGGCCGACGGTGAGGAGGGGGTCGTCCTGCATGTAGGGGGAGTCGGGCTGCGGTACGGCCGTGTCTCGGTCCAGGCCCGTGGAGAACGCCCGGTCGCCGGACCCGGTGAGGACTACGGCCCGTATCGAGTCGTTGAACCTCAACTCCCGCCAGATCTGCGTCAGTCCGCGGATCGTTTCGGTGTCGATGGCGTTGAGTCTGGCCGGTCGGTCGAGGGTGACGACGGCTACGCCGGTGTCCTTGTCTAGGGCGAGGAGCACGCTCACGGGCGCTCCAGGACCCACTGCGGCAGGCCGTCCCCGTCGAAGACGACCTGGACCCGGGCGCCGATCCGGATGCGGTCGGGGGAGAGGGAGTCGAGGGGGGCGCCCGGTGCGGTCACCAGGTTGCCGACCAGGCGGATCCGGGGGGCCTCGGCCAGTTCGACGAGGATCACGTTGTAGGGAGCGTGTGCCGCGTACTCGGGGAGGAGGGGTGGGTGCGGGACGACGTAGGACCAGATGCGGCCGCGTCCGGACGTGCGTCGCCACTCGGTCGCGAAGGACTGGCAGTGCGGGCAGCAGGGGCGGGGCGGGAAGCGGGGTTCGTCGCAGTCGGCGCAGGTCTGGACGCGGAGTTCGCCCTCGGCGGCGTACCGCCAGAAGGGGGCGCCGTCGGCGTCCGGGACGGGGCTCAGCATGTCAACTCCTGGCAGGTCGACTTCTGTTGGTCAGCGTCTGTTGGCCAGCGTCTGTTGGTCAACGTCTGTGGGTCAACGTCTGTGGGTCAACGTCTGTGGGTCAACGTCTGTTGGTCAGCAGCAGGGCGGACGTCGGGACGCCTTCGCCCGCCGTGACGAGGCAGGTCGCGGCGCCCGGGACCTGGGCCGTGCTGGTTCCGCGCAGTTGTTTCACGCCCTCGTTGATGAGGTTGAAGCCGTGGACGTAGGCCTCGCTGAGGCCGCCGCCGCCCGTGTTGAGGGGCAGCCGGCCGCCGCTCTCCAGGGCGCCGCCCTCGGTGAACGCCCCGCCCTCGCCCCGCCCGCAGAACCCGTAGCCCTCCAGGGAGAGGGGGACGAGCGGGGTGAACGCGTCGTAGATCTGGGCGACATCGACGTCGGACGGGGTGAAGTCGGCGTGTTTCCACAGGTGTCGGGCGGCTGCCCAGGCCGGGCCGGTGAGGGGGTCGTCGTTCCAGTAGTTGACCATGCCGTGGTGCTGGGCGGGCAGGCCCTGGGCGGCCGAGTGGACGTACACGGGGGCGTGCCGGCAGTCGCGGGCGCGTTCTCGGCTGACGATCACGCAGGCCAACGCGCCGTCCGTCTCCAGGCAGTTGTCGTAGAGGCAGAGGGGCTCGCTGATCCACCGGGAGGTCATGTACATCTCGCGGGTGAGGGGGCGGTCGTACATGATCGCGGCCGGGTTCTGGTTGGCGCGGTTGCGGCAGGCGAGGGCGACGTTGAAGAGGTGGTCGCGGGTGGCGCCGTACTCGTGCAGGTAGCGGCGGGCCAGCATGGCTATCTCGTCGGCGGGGCGGAGCAGGCCGAAGGGGCGGGTCCACTGGGCGGGGGTGGGGAGTTGGGCCGTGGTGTTCGTCCACGGGCGTGGGCCGCTGCCCCGCTTGCGTGAGCGCCAGGCGACCCCGACCGTGGCCTGACCGGCGGTGATCGCCGCCGCCAGGTGGGCGACCGTCGCGCACGAACCGCCGCCGCCGTACCCGATCTTGCTGAAGAAGGTCAGGTCGCCGAAGCCGACGGCCTTCGCGAGCTCGACCTCGTCCGTCTCCTCCATGGTGTAGGAGGCGAGGGCGTCGACCTCGCCGGGGGCGATCCCGGCGTCGTCGAGGGCGGCGAGGACGGCACGGCAGGCGAGGGTCCGTTCGTCCTCGGGCAGGTGCTTGGCGAAGGGCGTCTGTCCGATGCCGACGACGGCCGTGGCGTCCTTGAGCCCGCTCACTGGGAGCCCGCTCACTGGCTTCACCTCCGCAGACACAGCGCATAGATGAGCTGACAGGACGTCACGTTACAGCTAATCTGACGGGTCGTCAGCTACTGCGTGCGGGAGGCTGGTTGTGGACGGAAATGTGGAGTGGGGCAGCATTCCGGGGCTGGTTCGGGCGGCGGCCGAGCGGTACGCGGACACCGAGGCGGTGGTGGACGGCCGGACGAGGATCTCGTACGGCGAACTCGGCGCACGGGTCGAACGCGCGGCGGCGGCCTGCGTCGCCAACGGGGTGCGGGCCGGCGACCGGGTCGGCATCTGGGCGCCGAACTCGCTGGAGTGGCTGGTCGCGGCGCTGGGCGCGGTGTCGGCGGGCGCGGTGCTGGTCCCGCTGAACACGCGGTTCAAGGGCGCGGAGGCCGCGTATGTGCTGCGCCGGAGCGGGGCGCGGCTGCTGTTCGTGACGGGCACGTTCCTGGGCACGTCGTACGTGGCGTCGTTGCGGCGGGCGGCGGGGGAGGGGCCGGGTGCGGGGCCGCTGCCCGGTCTTCCGGCGCTGGAGCAGGCGGTGGTGCTGTCCGACGACGCCCCGGCCGACTTCCGCACCTGGAAGGACTTCCTGGCCGGCGGGGACGGGGTGGGGGCGGCGCGGGTGCGGGCGCGGGCGGACGCGGTGCGGGGGGACTGGCCGTCGGACATCGTCTACACCTCGGGTACGACGGGCCGCCCGAAGGGCGCGGTGATCACGCACGCGCAGACCCTCACGGCGTACCGGATCTGGACCGACCTGGCGGGGCTGCGGCACGGCGACCGCTATCTGATCGTCAACCCCTTCTTCCACACCTTCGGCTACAAGGCGGGCGTGATCGCCTGCCTGATGCGGGGCGCGACGATGATCCCGCAGTCGGTGTTCAACGTGGACGCGGTGCTGGCGAACGTGGCCTCGGAGCGGGTGTCGGTGCTGCCCGGCCCCCCGACGCTCCACCAGTCCCTCCTGGACCACGCGTCCCGCGACGCCTACGACCTGTCGGCGTTGCGGCTGGTGGTGACGGGTGCGGCGGTCGTCCCGCTGCGCCTCGTGGAACGGCTGCGGGGCGAACTCGGCGTGCGGACGGTCCTCACGGCGTACGGTCTCTCGGAGGCCAGCGGCATCGTCACGATGTGCCGGCGCGGCGACGAGCCGCGGGTGATCGCGTCGACGTCGGGCCGGGCGATCCCCGGGACGGAGGTGAAGGTCGTCGACGAGGCGGGCGCCGCGCTCGCCCCGGGCGTCCCGGGCGAGGTGCTGGTCCGCGGCTTCAACGTCATGCGCGGCTACTACGAGGACGAGGCGGCGACGGCGGAAGTCCTCACGGCGGACGGCTGGTTGCGCACGGGCGACGTCGGCGTGCTGGACGCGGCGGGCAACCTCCGTATCACCGACCGGATGAAGGACATGTTCATCGTCGGCGGCTTCAACGCCTACCCGGCGGAGATAGAGCAACTCCTGGGCCTGCACCCGGACGTGGCCGACGTCGCCGTCATCGGCGTCCCGGACCCCCGCCTGGGCGAGGTCGGCAAGGCGTACGTGGTCCGGCGTCCGGGCGCGACCGCCACAGCCGACGACCTGATCGCCTGGTCCCGCCGCGAGATGGCGAACTACAAGGTGCCGAGGGTGGTGGTCTTCGTCGCCGAACTGCCCCGCAACGCGAGCGGGAAAGTGGTGAAGGGGGAGCTGCGGGGGGCCGGGTCCCAGTTCTGAAACTGTGACACTCCCGGGGGGATGTGTCACAGTTCGCGGCCGACGGTGTCCCGGGTCTCCGGCACGGGCTCACGCTTCCGCGGGCGGGCCGGGTCCCAGTTCTGTGAATGTGACACTTCCGGGTGGGTGTGTCACCTTTCGCGGGCGACGGTGTCCCGGGTCTCCGGCACGGGCTCACGCTTCCGCGGGCGGGCCGGGTCCCAGTTCTGCGAATGTGACACTTCCGGGTGGGTGTGTCACCTTTCGCGGGCGACGGTGTCCCGGGTCTCCGGCACGGGCTCACGCTTCCGCGGGCGGGCCGGGTCCCAGTTCTGCGAATGTGACACTTCCGGGTGGGTGTGTCACCTTTCGCCGGCGACGGTACCCGGGTCTCCGGTGGTCCGGCCCGCTCCGGGCGTGCCTCGGCCGCGGCGGCTCCCCCTCCGAGCCGCCGCGGCCGATCCCCGTGGGGAAATGAGGCTTACTTGCCGTCCAGGCCCAGGGCGGGCGGGGCCGGGGCGTGGTTCTCGAGCGTGACGATCTTGTCGTCGGCCGCCGGGGCGGACGTCGGGGCGGACGTCGTCTCGGCGTCGGCCGACTTCGCCTCCGACGACTTCGCGTCCGGCGTCGTGGTGTCCGGCGTCGTGGTGTCCGGCGTCGCGGGCCTGGACAGGGACGGCAGGATGGGCGCGTGGTTCTCCAGGGTCCGGATGTTCGCGGCGTCGTCCGTCGGCTTCTTCTCGGTGTCGCTCATGTTGGCTCCCCCTGGGAGTGGTGTGCAGGTGGCTGAAAGGCGCCCCTGCCCGGCGATTCCCCCGAAGTATCGCCGGACAGTGGCATATGCCGGAGCCCACCCCCCAGTGGGCTCGTGCGACCCGTCTGCCCCCCGACACGACGAACCGTTGAGTCGACCTTGTCAGGCGGTCATAAACGTTCGATGAACGCCGCCGCAGACCGACCAGGCCCTCAGGACGCATCCAGCCCTCAGCGCGTGTTCAGCCTCAGGACGCGTCCAGGGGGGCCAGCAGGCGCCGTACCTCGGCCGCCTCCGGTACTCCCGACCGTTCCAGGAGCAGCAGGGCCTCCTGCCAGCAGGCCCGCGCCCGGTCCGACTGGCCGAGGGCGTGCAGGCTCTTGCCCAGCACCGTCAGGACACCGCCCCGGATGAGGTCGCCGCCGATGAACCCGATCGCCAGCGCCTGTTCGGCGTGCCGGGCGGCCTGCGCCGGGCGCTGGTCGGCCAGGTGCAGTTGAGCGATGCGGAAGTGCGTCGTCCCCTCCCACAGGCGCTGCCGGTTGCTGCCGAACATCACCAGCGCGTCGGACAGTTGGACCAGACCCTCGGCGAGCCGGCCGGCCCGGATCAGCGCGACGCCGAGGGCGTAGCGGCCGTTCGCCAGGCGCAGGGTGAGACCGAGTTGCTGGAAGATGTCGACGCCCTGCCGGGCCAGGGTGACCGCGTCCGACGGGCGGTTCATGCGCTCGTAGAGCCGCGACAGGTTGCACAGCGCGTTGGCTTCCCCGGGGCGGTTGCCGTCCGCCCGGTAGGCGTCCCGCGCGGTGGTGAGGAACCGCTCGGCCTCCTCGTAGCGGCCCTGGCTCAGCGCGATGATGCCCCGGTCGGTGGAGGCCCAGCTCACCGGCGTCGCGTCGTGCGCCGCCGTGGCCAGCTCGATCGCGCGCCGGGCCTCGTCGTCGGCCTCGGTGTAGCGTCCGGCGGCCAGGTGGACGTTGGACAGCGCCGTGCGGGCGCGGCTCTCCGCGCGGACGTCGCCGGCGTGCTGCGCGGCGTCCCGCAGGGCCGCCGCCGCAGTCTCGTACTGCTTCGCGTTCGCGCCCGACTCGGCCAGGTCCTTCGCCGCCCACAGCAGGTCGACGGCGCGCCGCAGCCCGCTGCCCGTGGTCTGCTGCCGGGCACAGGCCAGCAGGCCCTGCGCCTCCAGGAACAGCCAGTCCAGGGCCTCCGTCCGGTCCGTGAACGCCAGGCCGGTGTACGAGGTGGGCTCCAGGTGGGTGACCGTCCGGTCGCCCGGCCGCTCGATCGCGTAGACGCCCGCCGCCGTCGCCAGGTAGAAGTCCAGCAGCCGTGACAGCGCGGCCCCCCGCCCGTTCGCCGGCCGCTCGTCGCGTTCCGCGCAGGAACGCGCGTAGAGGCGCACCAGGTCGTGGAACCGGTAGCGGCCCGGAGCCGCCGATTCGAGGAGGGAGGTGTCCACGAGGGACTCCAACACGTCCTCGGTGTCGTCCAGCGGGAGGTCGAGGACGGCAGCGGCGGCGGCCAGGGACATGTCCGGGCCGTCGGCCAGGCCCAGCAGGCGGAACGCGCGGGACTGGGCCGGCTCCAGTTGGCCGTAGCCCAGCTCGAAGGTGGCCTTCACGGCCAGGTCGCCGGCCTGGAGCTCGTCCAGCCGGCGCCGCTCGTCCGCGAGCTTCGCCGCCAGGACGGACACCGTCCAGGTGCGGCGGGCCGCCAGCCGGGACGCCGCGATGCGGATCGCCAGCGGCAGGAAGCCGCACGCCGCCACCACGTCCAGCGCCGCCTTCCGCTCCGACGCCGTCCGCTCCTCGCCGACGATCCTCGTGAACAGGGTCAGCGCCTCGTCGGGGGACATGACGTCCAGGTCGACGAGATGCGCGCCCGCCAGATCCACCATCCGCACCCGCGCGGTCACCAGCGCCGCGCAGCCCTCCGTGCCCGGCAGCAGCGGACGCACCTGCGCGGCGTCCTTCGCGTTGTCCAGCAGGACCAGCACCCGGCGGCCGTCCAGCACCGACCGGTACAGCGCCGCCCGTTCCGCCGGCGACTCGGGGATCGCCGAGTCCGCCGTTCCGAGCGCCCGCAGGAACGAGCCCAGTACGGCATCCGGCTCCGCGGGCCGGGCCGCCGTGCCCTGCAGGTCGACGTACAACTGCCCGTCGGGGAAGGCGGACCGGGCCTGATGGGCCACGTGCACGGCGAGCGTCGTCTTGCCCACGCCGCCGATCCCCGCCAGCGCCGACACGGCCATGACACGGCCCGCCCCGCCGCCGCCCTCGGGACCGGACGCCGCCGACAGCACCTCGCTCAGCTCCCGCACGAACGCCGAGCGCCCCGTGAAGTCCGGTACGTTCGCCGGGAGTTGGGCCGGGCGCACCAGCGCCACCGGCGGCTGTGCCGCCGCGGCCGACGGTTCCGCCAGCTCCGGGTCGGCCTGCAGGATGCGGCGCTGGAGTTCCCGCAGCCCCGCCCGCGGGTCCACGCCCAGCTCCTCCGCCAGCAGCCGCCGCGTGTCCGCGTACACGGCGAGCGCCTCCGCCTGCCGGCCGCCGCGGTATAAGGCCAGCATGAGCAGCTCGCGCAGCCGCTCCCGCAACGGGTACGCGGCCGTCAGCGCCGTCAGTTCGGAGACCGCCTCCGCGTGGCAGCCCTGCTCCAGGTCCATGTCGAGCCGGGCCTCCAGCAGCCCCAGCCGCCATTCCTCCAGCCGCACCCGCTGCGCCTCCGCGTACGGCCCGGGGACGCCGGCCAGCGTCTCCCCGTCCCACAGGCCCAGCGCGCGGTTCAGCACGTCACGGGCCTGGGACAGGTCCCCGGCCGCCTTCGCCTTCTCCGCCTCCGCCGCCCACTCCTGCGCCACGCCGAGATCGAGGGCGCCCTCGCCCAGCCCGCGCACCGCGTACCCGCCCGACTCGCTCACCAGGACGCCCGGGTCCAGCACCTTCCGCAGCCGCGAGGCGTACGTCCGCACCGCCGCCAGCGCCTGCGACGGCGGCTCCTCCCCCCACAGCGCGCCGATCAGCTCGGCGGCCGTCGCCGTACGGCCCTCGCGCAGCAACAGGGCGGCCAGCAGGGCGCGTTGCTGCGGGGAGCCGGTGGCCAACTGCTCGTCCCCGCGCCGTGCGCGCACCGGGCCGAGCACGGCGAAGCGCAGCGCCGCCGGCTCCCCGGGGGAGCCGGGGCGCCACTGCTCCGGCACACGCGGGCCGCCGTGTCCTACCCGGTCGTCCATCAGGGCTCCCTTTAGGCATCCGAATTACCTGTTCAGTTTGCCCTGTCCATGCCGGAACCGTCAGCTTCCCCCCGGAGGTGTCCGGGAGCCGCCCAGGAGGCACCCGGAAGTCCGCACATCTCTCCCATCCGGCGCGCACACATCCCCACACAGTCGATCAAGTCCGGCCCTCGGTCATCGGCCGACGAACTAGCTGACGATCCGTCAGATCGGCGCTACCGTGCCCTCATGGAGACCACATCGAGGACCACGACGAGCACGACGTCCACGCCTGCGACCGCGACGACGCCCCTGCCGCTGATCATCTCCGTCGACGACCACACCGTGGAGCCGGCCGACGTGTGGCAGGACCGCCTGCCGAAGAAGTACCTCGACACCGCACCCCGCATCGTCCGCGCCCCGGTGAAGGAGATGACCTTCCTCGGCGGCCGCTTCCGGCCCGTCATGGGCGAGCCCGGCGACGACGGTCCGATCGGCGACTGGTGGGTCTACGAGAACCTGCGCCGCCCCCTCACCCGCCTCGACACCGCCGTCGGCTTCAGCCGCGACGAGATCAAGCTCGAGGTCATCACCTACGAGCAGATGCGCCCGGGTTCGTACGACGTGCCGTCCCGCCTCGCCGACATGGACGTCAACCACGTCCAGTCCGCCGTCTGCTTCCCCACCTTCCCCCGCTTCTGCGGCCAGACCTTCACCGAGGCCGCCGACCACGAGCTGGGCCTGCTCTGCGTGCGCGCCTACAACGACTGGACGGTGGAGGAGTGGTGCGGCCCGCAGGCGCGGGGCCGGCTCATCCCGCTCACCCTGATCCCCCTGTGGGACGCCGAGTTGGCTGCGGCGGAGGTCCGGCGCAACGCCGCCCGCGGGGTCCGCGCCGTCGCCTTCTCCGAGATACCCCCGCACCTCGGCCTGCCGTCCGTCCACACCGACTACTGGGACCCCTTCCTCGCCGCCTGCGACGAGACCGGCACCGTCGTCGCCATGCACATCGGCTCCAGCAGCCGTATGCCGTCCACGTCGGCGGACGCCCCGCCGGCCGTCGGCTCGGCGATCACCTTCGCCAACTGCTGCTTCTCGATGGTCGACTGGCTGATGAGCGGCAAGTTCGAACGCTTCCCGAACCTCAAGGTGATGTACGCGGAGGGGCAGATCGGCTGGATCCCGTACATCCTGGAGCGCGCCGACGTGGTGTGGGAGGAGAACCGCGGGTGGGGCGGCGTCGCGGACAAGGTCCACCGGCCGCCGTCCGAACTGTTCGCCGAGCACGTCTACGGCTGCTTCTTCGACGACGCCTTCGGGCTGCGCAACCTCGACTCGATCGGCGTCGGGAACGTGCTGTACGAGACCGACTACCCGCACTCCGACTCCACCTGGCCGAAGTCGCGGGAGGTCGGCGAGGCGCAGATGGGGCACCTGGACCCGGACGTGGTGGAGCGGATCGTCCGGGGCAACGCGATCGACCTGCTGGGCCTGACGAAGGACGGCCTGTGGAGCCCCCGTTGAGCTCCGGCCATGTCGTCCGTTACGGCATCCAGCTCCCGGTCCAGTCCCAGTCCACGATCTACGCCGAACCCTGGGAGGCCGGCGCGGGAGCCGCCGACCTCGTCGGGATCGCCCGCGCCGCCGACCGGGCCGGCTTCGCCTACGTCGCCGCCTGCGACCACGTGGCGATCCCGCGCCGGCTCGCCGAGGCGATGAGCACGGTCTGGTACGACCCCGTGGCCACCCTCGCCCACCTCGCGGCCGTCACCGAACGGGTCCGCCTGCTCAGCCACGTCGCCGTCGTCGGCCTGCGCCACCCCCTCGTCACCGCCAAGCAGTACGCCACCCTCGACCACCTCAGCGGCGGCCGCCTGATCCTCGGGGTGGGCGCCGGGCACGTACGGGAGGAGTTCGAGGCGCTGGGGGCCGACTTCGAGCGGCGCGGGGCCGTCCTCGACGAGACGATCGACGCCCTGCGCGCCGCCCTCGGGCCGGACGAGTTCCCGGCCCACCACGGGAAGTCGTACGACTTCGAGGGCCTCGGTCAGCGGCCGAGACCGGCGCAGGCCCGGGTCCCCGTCTGGGTCGGCGGCTCCTCCCCGGCGGCCGTCCGCCGGGCCGCGCTCAAGGGCGACGGCTGGCTGCCCCAGGGCGACCCGAGGGACCGGCTGCCCGCGCGGATCGAGCGGATCCGGCGCCTGCGCGAGGACGCGGGCATCGACACGCCCTTCACCGTCGGCGCCGTCACCGAGCCCCTGTACGTGGGGACGCCCGGCTGGAACGTCGGCCACCGCACCCTCACCGGCCCACCGGACGCCCTCGCCGAATCCCTGCGCGCCTACCCGGCGATGGGCGTCCACCAGATCCAGGTCAGATTCCGCTGCCGCAGCCGGGCCGAACTCACCGACCAGATCGACGCGTTCGGGGCGGAGGTGGGGCCTTCGCTGGGAACGTCCGCCTGACCGGCTCTCCCTGACTCTTCTTGAACTTTGAACAGGTCCCCGCCGGGCCGCGTATGCACGAACGTACGGACGTATGAACTGACGTATGGACGTACGGACGTGATGGCTCCGGCGGAAGGACCCGTGAAGTGCGATCCACCGAGCGCCCCTCCCAGCGACTCGCCGTCGCCCTCGCCTGCGCGGAGGGCGACTGGGCGCATGACGACTGGCCGGCGGCGGACGACCCGTACGTGGGCCGGGTCGTGCGGCTGACCCCGCCCTTCCGCCTGCCGGAGCCCGTGGACGTCGCCGTGCTGCGCTGCGCGGAGCCGACGGTGTCCTTCCCGGCGCTGATGGCGGCGCTGACCGTGCAGGGGAAGGCGCGGGTGCCGGTGATCGTCGTCAGCCCCCGCCACGACACCGCGACCGTGGTGGAGGTGTTCCAGGGCGGGGCGGGCTATCTCGTCGAGGGCGACTACTGCACCCACATGCTGTCCTCGGCCCTCGTGGCGGCCACCGTCGGCCACACCTACCTCTCGCCGGCCGCGTGCGCCGCGCTGCGGGAGGCGGCCCGGCGGTTGCCCACGGGCGGCGACGCCGTCGAGCGGCTGCGGGCTCTGCTCTCGCCGCGCGAACGCCAGGTCATGGAACTGCTGTCGACGGGCCTCGGCGCCCAGGAGATCGGGCTGCGGCTGCGGCTCAGCGAGAAGACCGTCCGCAACAACCTGAGCAACATCTACGCCAAGCTCGACGCGAGAGGAGGCACGGACGCGGTCCTGCGGTGGCTCGGAGCCAACCGTGCCACGCCCGTGCTTCGCAGTTGAGAGCCGATGCTTCGCAGTTGAGAACGATCCCGGATTCTCGGGCTCCCGGATTCGCGGACTTCCGAATTCTCAAAGGCTCACTGCACGGCTTTTATTCTATGCCCGTCACCGGCTCGCCCTCGCCGCCCGCCGGCGGGTTCTCCACTTCGGCCTGCGCGATTTCCACGTCGGTCACGTTTCCGCCGCCCTCACCGAATCCGGGTTCCGCGCGAACGCTGTTGCCCGATTTCAGGATTCCGTCGGCCTGGGGCGTCCCGCATTTCACGTTGCGCAGCCACAGCCGGCCGTCCGGAGTTCCGCTCTTCAGGATCTGCGGATAGAACACGTGGACGGTCGCGGCGCCCTCGCTCGGTGAGAAGAACACCGTCTTGCCGTCCTGGGCTTCCTTGTACGTGGCCCGCAGGAATCCGCTCACATCGGTGCGCTTGGCCGACCACATGAAGAAGCCGATGCTGTCCGTCTGTACGGTGTCGGTGCGGGTGAGGTCCAGACTGGTCGTCTTGGTGTCCGACGTGATGTTGATTTCCGTGGTGTTGAAACTCACGCCGACGTCGAAGATCGAGCCCGCCAGCTTCGAGGTGCTCGAGGCGGTGAACCCGTCCTCCAGCTGAATCGTCCGGGCGACGGACGTGCTCACCTTGAAGCTCTTGGAAGCGGTGCTGGTCGATCCGCAGTTGTCGGTCACCGCGGAGACCCGCTGATTGGGTCCGAGGCTGTTCCGCTTGTTCTGGACGGGGACGAAGTCGCAGTCCGCCAGCTTGCCCGAGTCCGAGGCGCAGTCGGAGCTCACTTCGGAGGGGGTCGCGGCACCCGCCGAGTTCATCAGCGGGACGATCACCGCGAGGGCCGCCACGGGGGCCAGGGCGAAGGTGATGCGCTTCTTCTTGCTCCGGTGGCTTCTCTTGCCGGGGGTGCGGGCCATGGGATTCTCCAGGGGGAGGGAGGGGTAACTGGGCGCTGCCGGGGTGCTGAGCTGCTACTTCATACGGTGTTCGAGCGACGTTCGAGTGATGTCGGGCAATGCTCGGGGGGTGCTGGAGGTGTGCTGCGACGATGCCGGAGGGGCGGCGGTCGGTCAGCAGTCCTCCAGGACCGCCTTGGAGGTGCCGTCCATGAGACCGGGGCTACCCGCGGCGCCCGGCAGGACGGCCGGACCCTCGACGACGTCCGGCGCGGTGAAGTTCTGCTCGGGGCGGGCCTGCCTGGCGAAGGCTCCGGGGTCGGCGTCGATACGCACCCGCCATTCACCGGTCATCCGCTGGATCTTCGGCGTGAACTCCATGTGGAGCACCTTGCCGACCGGCACCTGGCGCTCTTCCGTGTCGCCCGCCGTGGCCGTCTTCGTGGTCATGTCCAGGGTGCCCTTGTGCTTCAGCCAGGAGCCGCTCAGCGCTCCGAAGAGGCCTCCGGCCGCACCCTGCTGGGTCGACGTGTATTTGCCCTGTCCCTGGGCAGCGCTGGCCGTCCAGGAGATGGAGACCTTCGACGGCGTGGTGGCGTTCGGCTCGCAGTTGGGGAAGTCGATGGACGACTTCTCGGTGGGTGCGTCGAACGTCTCGAAGTTCGTCTCGACGAATTCACAGTTGTCGGACCTGAAGCCGTCTCCGAAACCGGCTCCGAAATCGTCCAGCGACTGGTTTTTGCCGTTGAGCACCTTGGTCCGCTGGCACATGGTCATGATCTCGTCGGTCGACTTCGCGTCGGCCGCGTTGGCCGACGGAAGCAGGGTGACGATGACCCCGCCGGTCGCCAGCGCCGCACCGATCGCCACGTACCGGATCTTCCGGTTCTTCAGCTTTCTCTTCGCCATGACTGCGTCCGATCCGTCCTTGAGGGGGGCTTTACCGTTCCGTGGAGGATTATTGGGGTTCCGCACAGGCTGTGGACAGAGTCAAATATCCCGGCTTTCAATCGACTTGCCGTGTGCTTGTGCAATCCGCGTAACTCGAGCAATTCACACAACTCGCGCAATTCATTTCATCTCATCCGGCACCCTCGGGGTGCCCTCGATGTGCCATCGGGGCGTCATCGGGTGCGGCCCGCCGCGTGCACGCATCTGACGCATCGTCAGTTCCAGCGTTACGATGCCGAGTTCCAGTGATGTGATGCGAAGGGGGTTCGGCATGGGCAAGCTCGACGGGCGCGTCGTCCTCGTCACCGGCGCCGCGCGCGGCCAGGGGGAGCAGGAGGCCCGGCTGTTCCGGGCGGAGGGGGCCGAGGTCGTCGTCGCCGACGTCCTGGACGACCAGGGCGCGGCCCTCGCCGAGGAGATCGGCGCGCTGTACGTGCACCTGGACGTGGGGCGGGAGGGCGACTGGCAGTTGGCCGTGCGCGCCGCGCAGAACGCGTACGGGCATCTCGACGGCCTCGTCAACAACGCCGGCATCCTGCGCTTCAACGCCCTCGTCGACACGCCCCTCGACGAGTTCATGCAGGTCGTGCAGGTCAACCAGGTCGGCTGCTTCCTGGGTATGAAGACGGCGGCCCCGGTGCTGGCGGACGGTGGCACGATCGTCAACACGGCGTCGTACACCGCCGTGACCGGGATGGCGGCGGTGGGCGCGTACGCGGCGACCAAGCACGCGATCCTCGGCCTCACCCGGGTCGCCGCCCTGGAGCTCGCGCCGCGCGGCATACGGGTCAACGCGGTGTGCCCCGGCGCCGTCGACACCGCGATGTCCAACCCGTCCCTGCTGGACCCGGACGCGGACCCCGAGGAGACCTCGAAGGCCCTCGACGGGCTGTACCGCAAGCTGGTGCCGCTGGGCCGGGTCGGGCGGCCGGAGGAGGTGGCGAGGCTCGCCCTCTTCCTCACCTCGGAGGACTCCTCGTACATCACCGGGCAGCCGTTCGTGATCGACGGGGGCTGGCTGGCCGGGGTCAGCATCATCTGACGGTGCCCGTCATCCGATGGCGGGCTCCCGCATCTGACGGTTCATCAGCTATTGACCCTCCGCGCGGGCGGTGCGACAGTCGTCGAAACTGACGGTACGTCAGAAATCTTCGTGAACCGGGGACGGTGAACCGCCTTGGAATTCGGGCTCTTTGTACAGGGATACGTGGGCAAGCGTGCCGAGACCGACCCGCTCGCCGAGCACAAGGCGCTGATGGAGGAGACCGAGTACGTCATCCAGGCGGACAAGTCCGGCTTCAAGTACGCCTGGGCGTCCGAGCACCACTTCCTGGAGGAGTACTCGCACCTCTCCGCCAACGACGTCTTCCTCGGCTACCTGGCCCACGCGACCGACCGCATCCACCTCGGCTCGGGCATCTTCAACCCGCTCGCCCAGGTCAACCACCCGGTGAAGGTCGCCGAGAAGGTCGCCATGCTCGACCATCTCAGCGAGAACCGCTTCGAGTTCGGCAGCGGACGCGGCGCCGGCTCCCACGAGATCCTCGGGTTCATACCGGGGGTGACCGACATGAACTACACCAAGGAGATCTGGGAAGAGACCATCGCCGAGTTCCCCAAGATGTGGCTCCAGGACGAGTACGTCGGCTTCCAGGGCAAGCACTGGCAACTGCCGCCGCGCAAGATCCTGCCGAAGCCGTACGGGAAGTCGCACCCGGCGATGTGGTACGCGGCCGGGTCGCCGCCGTCGTACGCGATGGCCGCGCGCAAGGGGCTGGGCGTCCTCGGGTTCAGCATCCAGAAGGTGTCCGACATGGAATGGGTGCTGGAGCAGTACAAGACGGCGGTGGTGAACGCCGAGCCGATCGGGGACTTCGTCAACGACAACGTGATGGTGACGACGACGGCGATCTGCGCGCCCACGCACGACGAGGCGATCCAGATCGCCGTGAACGGCGGGCTGCACTACCTGCCGTCGCTGGTGTTCCGGTACCACGACACGTTCCCGCGGCCCGAGGGCTTCCCGGAGTGGCCGGAGACGCTGCCCGCGTACAACGCCGAATTCGTCGAACTGCTCGTCGAGGAGGAGCTGTTGATCTGCGGGGATCCGGAGGAGGTGGTGCGGCAGTGCAAGCGGTGGGAGCAGGCCGGTGCTGATCAGTTGTCCTTCGGACTTCCCGTCGGGGTGCCCAAGGAGGAGACGCTCCAGACGATCAGGCTGATCGGGGAGCACGTGATTCCGAAGATCGACACGGATCCCGTGCATCGCACTACGCGGTTCCGGCAGGGCGCCTGATCGTCGCTGGGGTGCGGGTTGTCCGGCGACTGCGGGTCCGCTGTGGCTGGTCGCGCCCACGCGGCGGAGCCGCATATCGATACAGCCCCGCGCCCCTTAGGTATCTCCACCACACCGGAGTTCGAGGAGGCAAGGTCCGTGCTCGATCACGTCATCAAAGGCGCGACCGTCGTTGACGGAACCGGCGCGCCCGCCCATGTCGCCGACGTCGGTATCCGGGACGGGCGTATCGCCGTCGTCGGGGCGGTCGGCGAGGAAGCTCGGACGGTGGAGGACGGCAGCGGCCTCGTCCTCGCGCCCGGGTTCGTCGACCCCCACACCCACTACGACGCCCAGCTCTTCTGGGATCCGTACGCGACGCCCTCCCTGAACCACGGGGTGACGACCGTCGCCGCCGGGAACTGCGGTTTCACGCTCGCGCCGCTCAACCCCTCCCGCCCCGCCGACGCCGACTACACGCGCCGCATGATGTCCAAGGTGGAGGGCATGTCGCTGGTGGCGTTGGAGGAGGGGGCGCCCTGGAGCTGGAACGGGTTCGGGGAGTATCTGGACGCGCTCGAAGGGCGGATCGCCGTCAACGCGGGCTTCATGGTGGGGCATTGCGCGCTGCGGCGGTACGTGATGGGGCCTGACGCGGTGGGCGGGCAGCCGAGCGAGGAGCAACTCGCCGAGATCGTACGGCTGCTGCACGACGCCATGGACGCGGGCGCGTGGGGTTTCTCCACCACGCAGTCCTCGTCCCACTCCGACGGCGACGGACAGCCCGTCGCCTCCCGGCACGCGCTGCCCGCCGAACTGCTGGCGCTGTCGCGGGCCGTCGGGGAGCACGAGGGCACGCAGATCGAGGCGATCGTCGCGGGCTGCCTGGACCAGTTCAGCGACGCCGAGATCGATCTGTTCGTGGAGATGAGCGCGGCGGCCGGACGCCCCCTGAACTGGAACGTCCTCACCGTCGACGCGGCCGTCCCGGAACGCGTGCCCCGGCAGCTCGTGGCCGGCGAGCGGGCGCGGAAGGCCGGGGGCCGGGTCGTCGCGCTGACGATGCCGATCCTCACGCCGATGAACATGTCCCTGGGCACGTTCTGCGCCCTGAACCTGATCCCGGGGTGGGGGCCGGTCCTCGGCCTGCCCGTCCCCGAGCGGATCGAGAAGCTGCGGGACCCTGCCGTCCGGGCGGAGATGCTGCGGCGGGCCGAGTCCAAGGAGGCGGGCGTCTTCCGGCGGCTGGCGAACTTCGGGCGGTACGTCATCGGCGACACCTACAGCGCGGCGAACGAGGGCCTCACCGGGCGGGTAGTCCGCGACATCGCCGCCGAACGCGGCCTGGACCCCTTCTCCTGCCTGGTCGAGATCTGCGCGGCCGACGAACTGCGCACGGTCCTGTGGCCGATGCCCACGGACAACGACCCGGACTCGTGGGCGCTGCGGGCGGAGACCTGGAGCCACGAGGACGTCCTGCTCGGCGGCTCCGACGCGGGCGCGCACCTGGACCGGATGTGCGGGGCGCCGTACACCACGCGCTTCCTCGGCGACTGTCTGCGCGGCCGGCGCCTGGTCGGCCTGGAGCAGGCGGTGAAGATGCTGACGGACGACCCTGCGCGGCTCTTCGGCCTGCGCGAGCGGGGCCGGATCCAGGAGGGCTTCCATGCGGACCTCGTCCTGTTCGACCCGGAGCGGATCGACGCGGGCAAGGCCACCCTGGTGCGCGACCTGCCGGGTGACAGCCCGCGGCTGGACTCGAAGGCGATCGGCGTGCGGGCGGTCTTCGTCAACGGCGTGTCGGCCATCCGCGACGACGTCGTGACCGGCGCCGTACCGGGGCGGGTGCTGCGCTCGGGACGGGACACCAGGACGGTGAGCACCAGGTGAGCGGTGAAGCGGCCGACGGGCACGGTCTGACCGACGGGCACGGCCTGGCCTACGGACATGAACTCGTCTACGGGCAGCGGCTGTTCGTCGGTGGGGAGTGGGTGGAGCCGGACGGCGGTCACTACGACGTCGTCGACCCGTCGACCGAGGGGACCGTCGGCCTGGCGCCCGAGGCCTCGCCGGACCAGGTGCGCGCGGCCTGCGCCGCAGCCCGCGAGGCCTTCGGCCCGTGGTCGCGCACCCCGCCGGAGGAACGGGCCGCGATCCTCGCCCGGACCGCCGACATCATCCGCGCCCGGCTGGTCCCGTACGCCGAGCTGGCCCAGGCCGAGACCGGTGCCACGACCGGCACCGCGCGCGGCATGCAGGTCGGGGTGGGCGCGGCCCGCTTCCGGCGCTACGCGCGCGTGGAGCCCGCCGAGTGGCCGATCCCGCCGCAGGTCAACGAGGCGGGGCCGATGGGCGGGGCGGGGGTGATGGGCGCGGTGGCCGTCCGGCAGCCGGTCGGCGTCGTCACGTGCGTCACCTCTTACAACAACCCGTGGGCGAACCCGGCCGGGAAGATCGCCCCCGCCCTGGCCATGGGCAACACGGTGGTCGTGAAACCGGCCCCGCAGGACCCCCTGTCCGTCTACCGGATGGCGGAGGCGCTGGAGGCGGCGGGTGTGCCGCGCGGGGTGGTGAACGTCGTCTCCGGCCGCGCGGTCGAGGTCGGTGAGACGGCGGTGTCGTCGCCGGACGTCGACATGGTGAGCTTCACCGGCTCGACGGCGGTCGGGCAGCGCATCGCCGAGGTGTGCGGCCGGGACATGAAACGCCAGTTGATGGAGCTGGGCGGGAAGGGCGCGGCGGTCGTCCTCGACGACGCGGACGTCGCCTCGGCGGTGGCCGGCATCGGTACGACGTTCTCCTTCTACAGCGGCCAGATCTGCACGGCGCCGACGCGGGTGCTGGCGCAACGCGGGATCTACGACCGGCTGGTCGGACAACTCGCCGCATACGCCCGCCGGTTGAAGGTGGGCGACCCGCGCGAGCGCGACACGGTGGTCGGCCCGGTGATCTCCGCCGCGCACCGGGACCGCGTGGAGGCGTACGTGGAACTGGGCCGGAAGGAGGGCGCGGTGGTGGTGACCGGAGGCGTCGAAGTCACCGTTCCCGACCGGGGTTTCTACGTCGCCCCGACCCTCCTCGCCGACTGCACGAACGACATGCGGGTGGCCCGCGAGGAGATCTTCGGCCCGGTGGTCACGGTCGTCCCCTTCGACGAGGAGGCCGAGGGCATCGCCCTGGCGAACGACTCCGACTACGGCCTCATCGACTACGTCTGGACGTCGGACGTGGCCCGCGCCTTCCGCGTCGCCCGTCAACTACGCGCCGGCGGCGTCGGAATCAACACGGTCGCCCGCAACATGGAGGCGCCGTTCGGGGGGTTCAAGAGGAGCGGCGTGGGCCGGGACGTGGGCTCGTACGCCCTGCACGCCTACAGCGAGGTACAGGCGATCGTCTGGCCGGGGTGAAGGAAACGCGTCACACGGGTGTCCGAAAACCGCTCTTGGCATGGCCTGATCAATTTTGTGTTGCTTCCATGATCGGAGGTTGCTAACTTCCCGTTTCTCTCTGGATCGACCAACCAGAGCGAACAAAAACGGGAGAAAAAAATGCGCAAGTTGGCTGTCGGCGTGCTCGCGGGCGGGATCTTCGCCCTGAGCGCCGGGACCGCGGTGGCGGTCTCGTGGCACAACATTCCGACGCTCACCACGGGGGGCGCAGCCTTCAACGACGGCCAGTACGCGTTCTGGCCGTCCGGGCAGAACCACGGAGCCTTCGAGTGGAAGGGCAACCTCAAGGACACCGACCCGGGTGACGGGCACAACGTCTACGTCCAGGTGCGGGTCGAGGGCTACGACTGGAGCCGCTACAACGGCAAGCAGCGGAGCACCGTCTCCTTCGACCAGCTGAACTGGGACGGCGCCGCGCAGTACACCGACGACGCGTACATACGCGTCTGCCGTGACAAGGGCTCGCTGAACCCCGACAACTGCTCGGCGACCAAGCACTACCAGAAGTAGGCGACCGCTTCAGCACGTCCGCGGGCCCAGGGGTGCACACCTGGGCCCGCACCGCTTCTTGGGGGAAGCCAACCGCATGTCAGAAATACTCACTGCCACGGGAGTCGACCTCTCCTACGGCAGTCAGCCCGCAGTCCGGGACGCCCATCTGTCCATCTCGCCCGGCGAAGTCGTGGCGATCACCGGGCAGAGCGGCTCGGGCAAGTCCTCGCTGCTGTACTGCCTCGCCGGCGTCCTGCCCGCCACACGCGGCCAGGTCCGGTTCGAGGGGCGGGTGCTCGGCGATCTCTCCGACGACGAGATCAGCACGCTCCGCCGGGAACGCTTCGGATTCGTCTTCCAGTACGGCGAGTTGCTGCCGGAGCTCACCATCGAGGAGAACACCGCCCTGCCGCTGAGGCTGGCCGGGCAGCGCAAGGGCCCCGCCCTCGCGGCGGCCGGCGAGGTGCTCGAGCGCCTCGGCCTCGGCGAGCTGCGGGAGCGCCGGCCCGGACAGGTCTCCGGTGGGCAGAGCCAGCGCGTCGCCGTCGCCCGTTCCCTGGTCCACCGGCCCGCCGTCGTCTTCGCGGACGAGCCCACCGGGTCGCTCGACAGCGCCAACGCCTCCGCCGTGCTCAAGGAGTTCCTCGACCTGGCCCGCTCGCAGGGCACGGCCGTCATCCTGGTCACCCACGACCCCGCGATCGCCGCCCAGGCAGACACCCACTACACGATGTCCGACGGCGTCCTCGGCCCACGGGGTGCGGAGTGAGCGAATTCCTGCTCGGTCTGCGTCTGCTGTTCGGCTCGGGACGCGGCAACCGCATCCGTTTCTTCCTGATGGCGGCCGGCGGCTCCATCGGGGTGTGCTGCCTCGCCCTCGTCCTCACCGTCCCGGCGATCCTCCACGCCCACGACGGACGCACCGCCGCCCGGGAGCCCGTCACCTCCTCCAAGGGGCCGGCGGACGGCACGCTCGTCCTGGAGCGCGACGACGCCTACGGCTCACGGCCGTTCACCCGGGTCTTCGTCGCCAAGGGCACCGAGGGTGCGCATCCGGTTCCCCCCGGGCTGAGCCGACTGCCCGCCCCGGGCGAGGTGTTCGTCTCCCCGCGCGTGCACGAACTGCTGCGCGAGGCGCCCGCCGCCAAGGCGCTGCTGCCGGGCCGCGAGGCGGGTGTGATCAGTCCGGCCGGGCTCGCCCACCCGGATGAGCTGTTCGCCTACGTCGGTACCGACGGCACCCGGATCGCCCACGAGGCACGGACCCTGAAGGGGTTCGGCTACGACTATGCCCCGTCCCCCGCTGTCGATCCGTCCACCCTCACCGACGTCCGGTTCGCCCTGGCCACGCTGGTCCTGCTGCCCCTGGGCATCTTCCTGTCCGTCTGCGCCCGGCTCTCCGCCGCGAGCCGGATGCGCCGCCTCGCGGCCCTGCGGCTGCTCGGGCTGAGCCGCAAGGGCACCCAGCGCGTCAACGCCGCCGAGACCGTCGTCGCGGCGCTGCTCGGCGCCGTGCTGGGACTCGGCGAGTACTGGATCCTCAACCAGGTGATGTCCCGGGCCGGACTGCCCGGACTGCGCTGGTATCCGGATGACGGCGCACTGTCCCTGTCCACCGTCGCGATCTGCCTGCTGGGCTGCCCGGCCCTCGCCTGGTTCGTCGGCCGCAAGAGCGCGCGGGACGCGACCGCCAACCCGCTCGCGGTACGGCGTACGGCGGTGCCGCGACCCCCGTCCAAATGGGGCGGTCTGCTGCTGCTCAGCGGCCTGGGTATCGTGTGCGGCTTCTGTGCCACCGGCCTGATGGGGCACCCCGCCAACAGTCTCGGCGTGAACGCGCTTCTGGTGGTCGCCGGAGTCGTGCTGACGGGCGTCGGACTCGTACTGACCCTGCCGCTGCTGTCGTACGCACTGGCGAGCCGGGTGGCGCGGACCACGCAGTCCCTGACACTCAACCTGGCGATGCGGCGCAACGAGGCGGAGCCGGGCAGCACGATGCGGGTGGTCACCGGTCTCGTGCTGCTCGTCTACGTCGCCTCGCTCGCCCAGGGCGTCCTTATCCAGCTGGAACAGGTCACCCGCCCGGAAGCTCCTGTGCAGGAATACTCGCTCAGCCCGTCGGCCCTCACCGCACAGCAGCAGCGGAAACTCGCCGACGTACCCGACGTACGCGCGCACGCCGTCATGATGAACTCCTGGATCGACCTCAACGCACCCGGTATCCCGGACTCGGCCACGGCTGTGGTCGCGACCTGCGCCCAACTGGAGCGCATGGTCGAGTATGCCGAGGGATGCGTGGACGGCAGAGTGATGCGGCTCGTCGACCCCACCACGGGAACCGATCCGAAACCCGGCAAGTCCTACCCCTTCCGCTTCGACGGGGGGAAGGGCAAAGAGCTGAACATCACGATCCCCTCCCAGCGGATGGTCATCAACGCGTACTCCGCATCGATGATCGCCAGTACCGCGCTCCTCGTCCCCCCGTCCGCACTGCCCGCCGACGCCCGCCCGCGCGACGCGCAACTCCTGCTCGCCAGCGGCTCCGACCCCGGCCAGGTCCGCTCGGTCCTCGACGGCATCGCCGCTGTCGCCCCGATCGCCGAGATCGAACTCGTGGGACTGAACGTCCAGGGCCTTGAGCAGATCTCCGTGGTCGAGACCCTCCTGGCTCTCGGCATGATCATGGGCCTGGTCATCGGCGTGGCCGCGTTCCTCGTGTCCGTCACCGACCGGGCCGTCGAACGCCGCTCCCAGGTCACCGCCGTCACCCTGATCGGCGCGCGGGCCAGAACCATGCGGGCGGTGCAGTGCGCCCAGGTGGTGCTGCCGCTCGGCATCGGACTCGCACTGGCGCTGGTCTCGGGCAAGCTCGCCGAGTCCAGCTACCTGATCACCGGCGGCGGCGCCATCCGCTGGGACGTGGAGGGCATCCCCCTGCTGGCCCTCGCCACGACGGGCGTCCTGGCGGCGGCAGCGCTCGGCTCGCTTCCGCTGGTGGGCCGCCGCATCGACCCGGAACTGATCCGCCGCGACTGAGGACGGCGGCTGCGATGCCGGGCCCTGGAGCCGCGAACACCCTTGAGGACAGGCGAGTTGCTGATTTCGAGGGTGCGCGCCCGACTGATTATGATCTTCGTCATGTCTGTGCAGAACTCTGACAAGACCCCTTCTCGTAAGCAGCGGCTTCAGGAGAAGCAGCGCCGCCAGTTGGCGGTGGTCGACATGGTGGACAAGGCGGAGGCCAAGGCCCGCAGGGCGGAGGTCGAACTGGCCGTGGCCGTCACCGAGGCGGTGCAGGTGTTCGGCGACGAGCAGTCCGCGTCCGAAGGGCTCGACATGCCGGTCGAAGCGGTCCGGCGCTTCCTCGGCATGGCGGCCCAGGACGAAGGGGCCGGCGCCGACAACGTCGCCGAGGCCGGCGGCTGATCCTGTGGGGTGACGGCTGATAGTCGCCGGTACGGTATCCGGCCAGGTCCGATCGCTTCGTGCCATTCGTCGGCAACCTGCCTCCGACATCATCGACGCCCGACTACACAAGAGGGCTGGGCGGTGCGATGCCGCCCGCCCGCACGCACGGTGTGCCGGCTCGGTGTCGGGGGAGGCCTGGACGGTTGCTGACCATCAACGTGACGGTGCTGCTCGCAGTCGTCGTCGTATGGCGACTGCGTCGGCGTACGGAGTCCCGAAGTCGCACTGACGAGAAGCTGACCGTCGTCATCGTCCTGGCGCTGGGGATCCTGATCGCTCCCACCCCGGCAGGGCAGGGAGTCCTGAACGTCCTCGGGCAGCTCGCGAGCGGCGTCACCCAGGCCGGCCGATGAGCCGCCGCGCGCGCGAGGGGCGGCGATGACCAGGCGTCCGCCGGCCCGGCGGCGTACCCGGAGGCCGAGCGGACGGCGCGGGCGTGGGCGTGGGCGCGCGGACGACCGGCTGGTCGGTCTCCTCGTGGCAGCGGCCTTGGCCATCGCCCTGGTCGTGGCCGTCGTCAACTGGCTGCTGGCCCACTGGTGGGTCCTGGTCGTCATCGGCGCGCTCGCGGCGCTGGCCGGCGGCGTCCGGCTCCACCAGAAGCAGCAGAGCGCGCGGTGGGAAGCGGTGCGCGCACAGGGCCTGCGGTACGGGCTGCCCCAACTGGACGCCCTGCATCACGCCCGCTTCGAGGAGGCGGTGCGGGACCTGATGCGCCGTGACGGCTGCCGGGACGCCGTCCGCGTCGGGGGCGGCGGAGACCTGGGCGCCGACGTGAAGGCCACCGACCCCTACGGACGGCACTGGGTGATCCAGTGCAAGCACCGCCGCAACGGCCTCGCCGGCTCCGCGGTGGGCACACCGGACCTGCAGGTACTCAACGGAACCGCACGCCAGGTCCACGGCGCCGACGTCGCGGTGATCGTGACGAACGGCCGGGTGACCGCGCCGGCCGTGACCTTCGCCAGGCAGCAACGGCTGCACGTGGTCGACCGCCACACCCTCGAAACGTGGGCGTCCGGCTCACGTCCCCTGTGGGAACTGCTGCGGGCCCTCCCGCCGCCGCGCAGGCCGAACGCCCTCTCCTAGCAGCAGCGTCAGTCGGCCAAGTCCACGCGCACCGTGAGCAGTTGGGTGCCCAGGGCCCGTACGGCCGTGCTGTTGGCGCGGGGCAGGGTGCGCAGCCGGGCGACGGGGTCGTCGTCGGGGAGGAGGTGGGCGGTGCCGGTGTGCCACCGCCCGCCGAGCCGCACCCGCACCCGCGGATCGGCCTGGATGTTGCGGACGTACTGCGAGCGCTCACCGAACTCCGAGACCAGCCAGAAGGAGTCGCCGACCCGGCGTCCGCCCAGCGGGGTGCGCCGGGGCAGGCCGGAGACGCGGCCGGTGGTCTCCAGGAGCGTGTGGAACGGCAGGCGGCGCGTGAGCGGGTTCGCGACGTACCGCTGGAAGGCGGTGGTCGCACGGAAACGGCGATCGGTGGGACTGGACATCGTCCGTGGGGCTCCTTCGCACGTGGCGCTGTTGCTTCAATGGTCCCCGACGCCGTCGGCGGGACGAGAGCGGGTGGCTGCACGTGCGCGTGGTGACCTGGAACCTGTGGTGGAGGTTCGGCCCCTGGCGGGAACGCCAGAAGGCGATCCTGGCGGTGCTGCGCGAGCTGCGCCCCGACGTGGTCGGCCTGCAGGAGGTGTGGGCGGCCGACGCCGAGAACCTGGCCGAGTGGCTGGCCGACGAACTGGGCCTGCACTGGACGTGGGCCCCGTCGCCGTCCCCCGAACGCTGGCGGAGCCGGACCGCGGACTCCGACCGGGCCGACTTCGGCGTCGCGGTGCTGAGCCGCTGGCCGGTGACGGAACAGGAGACGCTGCTGCTCCCCGCGCCCCCCGACCTCGCCGACGGCCGCCTGGCCCTCTATGCGCGCGTGGCCGCCCCCGCCTTCGACGTCCCGTTCTTCACCACTCACCTCACGTCGGCCGCGCACGCGTCGGCGGTGCGCCGCGCCCAGGTCACGGCCCTCGCGGAACTGGTCGCCCGGCACCGCGCGGGCACCCCCTTCCCGCCCGTCGTCACCGGCGACTTCAACGCCTGGCCGGACTCCGACGAGGTGCGCCTCCTCGGCGGTACGAGGACGATGCCGGCCGTCCCCGGCCTGGTCCTCCGCGACGCCTGGGACTACGCCGACCCGACCGCCCCCGCCGTCACCTGGACCCCCGAAAACCCTTACGCCGCCCGCCTGTTGGAACCACCCGCCCGCATCGACTACATCCACGTGGGCCTGCCCGGCCCGGCGGGCGAGGGGCACGTACGGGCGGTACGGCGCGCGGGCCACGGCCCCGTGGACGGGGTCTGGCCCTCGGACCACGCGGCGGTCGTGGCGGACTTGACGGAGGCCATTGCTTGAGCCGTGCCCGACGAGTCCCTGGCGACGGCGAGACTGTCCTCGTAGACGTGATGCCGGTCGCCAAACCAGATCCCTCCCCACATGAACACTCATAGCACGCAGGGGAGTTGGCCCATCCCACTGGCGGCGGAGAATTCGTTGGCGCACCACGGAGAGGATCTTCACACTGGCTGCTAAACAACGGAGGGACACCCATGAGGCAGCACCGCACCGCCCTGCTCGTAGCGGCCATCGCCGTGACACCGGCCATCCTCTTCACGACCCCGGCGTTCGCCACAGCCCCGACGAGCCCGACGGTAACCGCGACGGCAACAGCGACGGCGGTGTCCGAGACGCCGGTTGACGAGATGTCAGAGCACGACCTCCGTATCGCGATCCTGCGCATCCTGGCGGACGAGGACAGCGGCAAGAGGGTCGTCCGCGAGGCCAACCAGGCCCTCGACGGCACCGTGGACGACATGCGCACCTTCCTGGAGACCGGCTTCCGCCTGGCCCGGGCCGAGGACGACGCTGTCGCCGTCGTCCGCATCCTGGGGGCCAAGGACTCCGGCAGGGGGGTCGTCCGGGAGGCCAACAGGGCCCTGGACATCGGTACCCCGGAGGCCCTGCGTGCCTTCCTGGAGACCGGCTTCCGCCTGGCCCGGGCCGAGGACGACCGCGTCGCCATCGCCCGCATCCTGGCCGACCCGACCATCAGCGACGCCCTCCGCGTGGCTGCCGGGCAGGCCATCGAAGGTACGCCGGAGGAGCTGCGGTACTTCCTGGAGGTCGGGCGGTACGAGGTGAACGGCCAGGGCGTGTAGGGCGCGGACTCGGGCGGGGCAGGCTCTCTGCCCGGTGCCTGCCCCCTCGGGGGGTGGTCCGCGCAGAAAGGTGACACTTCGGTGCGCGAGTGTCACCTTTCTGCACCGCACCTACCGGGGACCCGGCGTGCCGGGAGGGCGTCACATGCCCATGCCGCCGTCGACCGCCAGCCCCGCGCCCGTGATGAAGCGGGCGCCGTCGGAGGCGAGGAAGACGACGGCGTCGGCCATGTCGGCGACCTCACCGAGGCGGCCGAGCGGGGTCAGGGCGACGACGTCGCCGAGAGCCGCCTCGGCGCTGGGCCACAGGCCGAGGGTCTCCATGTCCTCCATGACCTTGGTGCCCATCGCGGTGACCGGTACGAGGCCGGGGTAGATGCAGTTGACGCGCACGCCGTAGCCGAGCTTTCCGGACTCCAGCGCGGCCACCCGGGTGAGCCGGTCGACCGCCGACTTCGACGCGGAGTAGCCCGAGACGCCTGGGAACGGGATGTTCGCCGCGACCGACGAGACGTTGACGACCGCGCCCCCGTCACCGGCCGGGCCGCCGGGCCGCATCGCGCGGAACGCGTGCTTGACGCCGAGCGCCGTGCCGACGACGTTCACCTCCAGCATCCGGCGGAGGTCGGCCGGGTCGAGGTCGACGAGCAGACCGGACAGCTCGACCCCGGCGTCGTTGACGAGAATGTCCAGGCCGCCCAACTCGGCGATCGTCTGCGCCACGGCAGTTTCCCAGTCCGCGTCCTCGGTCACGTCGAGCCGCACGAACCCGGTGGTGGCCCCGGACTCCCTCAGGGCCTCGGCCGTCGCCTTGCCGGTCTCCTCCCGGACATCGCCGATCACGACGGCGGCACCGGCCTGCGCAAGGGCCCGCGCCATCCCGGCGCCCAGTCCCCGGGCACCGCCCGTCACCAGCGCCCTGCGTCCGGTCAGGTCGTACACGCTCATGACGCATCTCCTCGTCGAGAATGCGAATTTTGTGGTGTGTATCCACCCAGTCTAGGACCCATGCCGATTCTGGGTCGGCGGCGAACCTGCTTTCCCGGACGGGACCCACCCCCCGATGCCGACCAGTCGGTATGGACAGTCGTCCCCTCTCCCGGTACAGATGAGAACGGCACCCGAGAACGCCACTCGAGAACCTCACCCGAGAACCTCACCCGCTACGCCGCCGTCGAAAGAGCCGTACGCAGCGAAAGGCCCGCCATGCGCATCGCCGTCACGATCTTCCTCACCGACGAGACGATCACCCCCATCCGCCTCGCCCGTGAGCTGGAGCAGCGCGGGTTCGCCGGGCTCTACCTGCCCGAGCACACGCACATCCCGGTCGAGCGGACCACCCCCTACCCGGCCGGCGGCGACCTGCCGCGTGAGTACGGCCGCACCCTCGACCCCTTCGTCGCCCTCGGCCAGGCCGCCGCCGTCACCGAGAGACTCGGGCTCGGCACCGGCATCACGCTCGTCGCCCAGCACGACCCGATCGACCTCGCCAAGCAGATCGCGACCGTCGATCACCTCTCCGGCGGTCGGTTCACCCTCGGCCTCGGCTACGGGTGGAACGTGGAGGAGGCCGCCGACCACGGCGTGGAATGGCGTACGCGCCGCGAACTGGTCCGGGACCGGATGCGGCTGATGCAGGCCCTGTGGGCGGACGAGCCGACGGCGTACGACGGGGAGTACGGGAGCGTGCGCGCCAGCACCGCCCACCCCAAGCCCGTGCAGAAGCCGCGCGGCCCGGTCACCGGCCCCCGCACCCTCGTCGGCGGAGCCGCGGGCCCGAAGCTGTTCTCGCACATCTGCGAGTACGCCGACGGCTGGCTGCCGATCGGCGGCCGCGGCCTCTCCGGGTCGCTCCCCGCGCTGCGCGCCGCGTGGGCGGACGCGGGGCGCGAGCCGTCCGCTCTCCAGGTCGTGCCGTACGCCGTCCAGCCGTCCCCTGGCAAGCTCGCGTACTACGCGGAGCTGGGCATCGAGGAGGTCGTGGTGCAGTTGCCGCCGGTGGGGGAGGCGGAGGTGCTGGGCCTGCTCGACGGGTACAGCGGGTACCTGACCGGCACGGCCACCGGCACCGGCACGGCGACCGGCACCGGCACGGCGACCGGCACCGGCACGGCGACCGGCACCGGCACGGCGACCGGCACCGGCACGGCCACCGGCACCGGCACCGGCACCGGCACCGGTACAAGTGACACCGTGTAACGGCCGCGCCGGCGGGAGGAATCGGGCACCCCGCCGGCTCTGATCAGCCCGAACGTATGCTCAAAGGATGACGACCTCCGAGACCTCTGGAACCGGCCCCGGAACCGGCCCCGGCCCGACCCCCGGCCCCACCGAGAACTCCATGCGTCGCGCTCTCAAACGGGCTCGGGACGGCGTCGCGCTCGACGTCGGCGAGGCGGTCGTGCTGCTTCAGGCGCGCGGCGAGGCGCTGACGGACCTCGCCGCGTCCGCCGCCCGGGTGCGGGACGCAGGGCTCGCGGAGGCCGGCCGGCCCGGCGTCATCACGTACTCGAAGAGCGTCTTCATCCCCCTCACCCGGCTGTGCCGGGACAAGTGCCACTACTGCACCTTCGTGACCGTCCCCGGCAAGCTCCGCCGCGCCGGGCACGGCATGTTCATGTCCCCGGACGAGGTGCTCGACATCGCCCGGCGCGGCGCCGCCCTCGGCTGCAAGGAAGCCCTCATCACCCTCGGCGACAAGCCCGAGGAGCGGTGGCCGGAGGCCAGGGAGTGGCTCGACGCGCACGGCTACGACGACACCATCGCCTACGTCCGCGCCATCTCCATCCGCATCCTGGAGGAGACGGGACTGCTCCCGCACCTCAACCCCGGAGTCATGTCCTGGACCGACTTCCAGCGGCTGAAGCCCGTCGCGCCCAGCATGGGCATGATGCTGGAGACGACCGCCACCCGGCTGTGGTCCGAGCCCGGCGGCCCCCACCACGGATCCCCGGACAAGGAACCCGCCGTCCGCCTGCGCGTCCTGGAGGACGCCGGCCGCTCCTCCGTCCCCTTCACCTCCGGCATCCTGATCGGCATCGGCGAGACGGACGGCGAACGCGCCGAGTCGCTCTTCGCGCTGCGCAGGATCGCCCGCGCCTACCACGGCGTCCAGGAACTGATCATCCAGAACTTCCGCGCCAAGCCGGACACCGCGATGCGCGGCATGCCGGACGCCGAACTCGACGAACTCGTCGCCACGGTGGCCGTCGCCCGCCTGATCATGGGGCCGAGCGCCTGCCTCCAGGCCCCGCCCAACCTCGTCGACAGCGAGTACGAACGGCTGATCGGCGCGGGCGTCGACGACTGGGGCGGCGTCTCCCCGCTCACCATCGACCACGTCAACCCCGAACGCCCCTGGCCGCAGATCGAGGAACTCGCCGAGAAGTCCGCGGCGGCCGGCTTCGAGCTGCGCGAACGCCTGTGCGTGTACCCGGAGTTCGTCCGCCGCGGCGAGCCCTGGCTGGACCCGCGGCTGCTCCCGCACGTCCGCGCGCTCGCCGACCCGCGGACGGGACTGGCCGCGGCGGACGCAGTCGTCGAGGGCCGCCCCTGGCAGGAGCCGGAGGAGGTGTTCGTGCCGTCCGGCCGTACGGACCTGCACCGCACCATCGACACCGACGGCCGCACGTCCGACCGCCGCGACGACTTCGACGAGGTGTACGGCGACTGGGCCGCCCTGCGCGAGGCCGCCGCCCCCGGCATGGTCCCGGAGCGCATCGACACCGACGTACGCGAAGCCCTGCGCACGGCCGCCGACGATCCGACGAAGCTCACCGACGCCGAGGCGCTCGCCCTCCTCCACGCGGACGGCCCGGCCCTCGACGCCCTGTGCCGGATCGCGGACGACGTCCGCCGCGCAGCCGTCGGCGACGACGTCACCTACATCGTCACGCGGAACATCAACTTCACCAACGTCTGCTACACGGGCTGCCGTTTCTGCGCCTTCGCGCAGCGCCGCACCGACGCCGACGCGTACACGCTCTCCCTCGACCAGGTGGCCGACCGCGCCCAACAGGCCTGGGAACTGGGCGCGGTGGAGGTCTGCATGCAGGGCGGCATCCACCCGGACCTGCCCGGCACGGCGTACTTCGACATCGCGAAGGCGGTGAAGGAGCGGGTCCCCGGCATGCACGTCCACGCGTTCTCGCCGATGGAGGTGGTCAACGGCGCGACCCGCACCGGCCTTTCGATCCGCGAGTGGCTGACGGCGGCGAAGGACGCGGGGCTCGACTCCATCCCCGGCACGGCGGCCGAGATCCTCGACGACGAGGTCCGCTGGGTCCTCACCAAGGGCAAGCTGCCGACGGCGACCTGGATCGAGGTCGTCACGACGGCGCACGAGGTCGGGATCCGGTCGTCCTCGACGATGATGTACGGCCATGTCGACCAGCCGCGCCACTGGCTCGGGCACCTGCGCACCCTCGCCCGCATCCAGCAACAGACCGGCGGCTTCACGGAGTTCGTCACACTCCCCTTCATCCACACCAACGCGCCGGTGTACTTGGCGGGCATCTCCCGGCCCGGCCCGACCATGCGGGACAACCGGGCGGTCATCGCGATGGCCCGGCTCCTCCTCCACCCGCACATCCCCAACATCCAGACGAGCTGGGTGAAACTGGGCACCGAGGGCGCGGCGGAGATGCTCCGCTCGGGGGCGAACGACGTCGGCGGCACCCTGATGGAGGAGACGATCTCGCGGATGGCGGGCTCGTCGTACGGCTCGTACAAGTCCGTCAAGGACCTGATCGCCGTAGCGGAGGCGGCGGGCCGCCCGGCCCGACCGCGTACGACGCTGTACGGCGAGGTGCCGCAGGAGCGGCAGCGCGCGGCCACGGCGTCCGACGGCCACCTGCCGGAACTGCTGCCGGTGCTCGACTGAAAGAACGCTGCGGGAAGGCCGCGGGACAGCTCGACAGGATCCCCACAGTACGATGATCGGACCCCTCCTGACGGAGGGGTCCCGTAGCTGAGGAGATGCGTGCCCGTGCCTGCCCGACGGCTTCCCTCCTGGGCCTGGGTCACCGGCCTGACGGTCGGCGCGATCGCCGCGGTCGTCGCCCTGACGGCGCAGGCCGAGAACGGCCCGCACCCGACGGCGGCGCACCGCCCGAGCGCCTCGGCGTCCCCGGGCACGCGCCCCTCGGCCTCGCCGAAACCGTCGTCTCCCCCGAAGGCGGCCGCGGTGCCCGGCAGTTCCGGCACCGGCCGGCGGATCGTCTACTCCTTGGGACAGCACCGGGTCTGGCTGGTCGACGCCGACGACACGGCCCGCCGCACGTTCACGGTCTGGCCGGGCACCGTGAACCCGGTCGCCGGCAGCTACACGGTGTCGCTGCGCCGGGACGCCGTCACGGGCTCCGACGGCGTCGCGATCGAGCACGTCATCTACTTCTCCGCCACATCGGGCGTGAACATCGCCTTCTCCAACGCCGTCGACGGCTCCTCCCCGCCCCCGGCCGCCACCGGCACCCGGACAGGCGGCATCCGGATGCCCAAGGCGGACGGGACGGCGCTGTGGGCCTTCGGCGAGACGGGGACGAGGGTCAGGGTCGTCGAGTAGGTCCTGTCGGTCCCGCGGGTCCTGTCAGTCCCGCGGGTCCTGCAAGTCCCGCGGGTCCTGCAAGTCCCGCGGGTCCTGTCGGTCCCTCAAGTCCCGGCGTCACACCCGGGATTCGACGTCCCGTTCCTGGCCGATCGGCAGGTGGTTGACGATGAGGACGACCCCGCTGAACAGGAACGCCCGGGTGGCGGCGTCCAGCCCGTTCCAGCTCTTCGACTGCCACATCGCGAACCACTCCCCGCCGATCGCGATGAACCCGGCGCCGAAGAGCAGCATGAGCATCAGCAGCCCGTAACTGGCCAGCGCCCGCCCGCGTATGAAGTCCCGCCGCGCCCAGAACCACGTCCCGGCGGCCAGCACCAGCCCGGCGACGGTCTCCCACGCGATGATCGCGACATACGCCGCGTCCTGCAGCCCCTTGCTCGTCACCGCCCGCCACATCAGGTCGTCGTCCTTGAACGTCGTGTCCATCGCGAGCACATGCCGCACGAACTGCTGGTTCGTACCGAAGTCGGTGATGTTCCCGAACGCGACGAGAAGCGTGTAGAGCGCGACCGTTCCGGTGAGAAGAGCGGCGGTAAGAGGAAGCACGCGTGTGGCGTGTGAGATACGTGAGGTGGGGGTGGTCATGACGGTGTCCCTACCGTTCCTAAAGACTGAGTGGGAGTGAGTCCTGTTGCCAGGATCCATGCTCAGCCGAGCGCCCCGAGCGGTTTTGGGCGTTCTGGTTGCCCGCGTTCGTTCCGCAGTCCGGTGGCACGCATCGTGTGCGTGGTCCGGGGATGCGGGGGCGGGTTTCCTCACGCCCAGGGATCTCCGGTCGGGCCTGGACGGTCCGATGCCCGCACTCATCGCTCTGGTGAGTGCGGGGCGGTGCCGTCCGTCGCCGGATCGGATATCCCTGGGCGCGCCTTCCGATCGCCACGGCTGCCGCGTCGTGGCGAGTGGCCTTACGGGTGTTGCCGGTGAGGGGCTTCTGCCAGTGCTGGGCGCCCCAGCGGCTGGTGTAGGCCGGGTCGACTGCGATGACGGTGATGCCGGTGCGGTCGGCCATGGAGGTGAGGCGGGCGCGGAGGCGGCCGGTGGGCATGCCGGAGACGAGCTGCCGGAACCGGCGTTTGCGGCCGTGTTTCTCGCGGGTCTTCCCGGCGGTGAAGTCGAGGTCTTCGACGGCGATCGCTGTGACGCCGCAGGTCTGGGCCCAGTGCAGCAGTCGGGTGAGGGCGTGGCGGATCTGGGCGTCACGGTGCTGTGCGGTGCCGGACAGGTCGTAGAAGAAGCGGCGCGGGTGGCCGGTCGGGTTGCCGTGGGTGTCGAGGCGCCAGGCGGCGAGGTGGTCGGCGTTCATGTCGACGCCGATCACGCCGTCCGCCAGGGCCGCGGCCATCGGGACGGTCCGGGAGACCGGGATCTGCCAGGACGCGGTCAGGTACCAGCGGCCGCGGGCCGTGTCGTAGTGGATGCGGTAGGCGACCGCGCGGTTGGCTTCCACCCGGTCCGTCCACTCCTGCCCCCGGTGCGGGTAGCCGGCCTGGCTGGCGAGGACGTACCGGCCGTGCGGGGCGTTCGCGTGCTCCTTCAGCGGGGCGGGGAGTTTGATGCTCACCTCGCCGTCCGGGCTGACGCGGATCGTCTCGTTGCCGTACCGCTTCCCGGACTCGCCGTCGGCCTGCAAAAACCGGCGTTCGGCCTCCCACCGCTGCCGCCACCCGGCCTCGGTGAGCTGCGCGTCCGCCAGGTGGTGGCGGGTGCGGGCCAGGCGCTTGCCGCCCCGTACGACGTGCACGATCCCGGCCTCACGGTCGGAGCGGGCCTGCTCCAGCCGGTCCTGAAGGATGTGCAGGCGGCGGGTCTTGGCGTGCCACTCCCGCCGGGAGCGGTAGCCGCCAGGCGCGCGCCTGCTGCCCTTCTCCCGCAGCGGCAGGGACAGCCGGTGCCTGATCGTGCCGATATCGGCTTCCAGGCTCTGGATGTGGGCGAGCTGGCACCGGCGGGACAGGGCCCACTGGTCGTGGCTGGCCTTGGTGATCGCTCCCGCCCAGCGTGAGGAGGACAGGGGTGTCAGTTCCCGCTTGCGCGCCGCCCACCTCTCGCCATCGTGCGCCAGAGCATCCGCGCAGCGGGCCTTCAGGTCACGCGAGGCCAGCGAGCCGAGATGCGCGCCCACCAGCCGCAGCACCTCCTCCGAGTGCGCGGCGCAGACCCACGGCCACCCCACGGCGTACCTCTCGGCGGCCGCGTACGCCGTCACCGTGCACGCGCTGGCCTGCGGCGAGAGTCTCGACGGCGCGGTGCAGCGGGCGCTCGCCCTGCTCGCCGCGTGGCCGGGACACGAGCCGGTGGCGGAGGCGTTGCAGCGCGCGCTGGGGGCCGTACGGCAGGGGCTGCCGGGGCCGGGGCGGGTGGAGGAGCTGGCGGGGGAGGGGACGGCGGAAGCGGTGCTGGCCGGTGCCGTCTACTGCGCCCTCGTCGCCGAGGACGTCCGGCACGGGCTGCGGCTCGCCGTGAACCACGGGGCCCCCTCCGCGCCAACCGCCGCCCTCACCGGCGGCCTCCTCGGCGCGCAGCACGGCGAGACGGCCCTCCCGCCGGCCTGGCTGGCCGAGCTGGAGGGCCGCCCCACGATCCTGGAACTGGCCGACGACTTCGCCATGGAGATGACCCAGGGGCCGGCGTTGCACGGTCCTGCCGGGGCTTCGCCGGGGTGGCTGGCCAGGTATCCGAGGGGGAGTTAGTCCCCTTCGGATACCTCGGACGCCACGGGAGTTCAGTCCTTCACCGCGGTGGGGACCTCGTCCCGCGCCCCCGGTACCTCCGCCGCCGCCGAAGCGCCGCCGTCCCCGTCCGTGTTGATGCGTTCGATGATCGCGAGCCGTTCCGGGGTGTCCTCGGGCTTGAGGAAGCCGATGAGGATGTAGAGGACCAGCGACACGGCCAGCGGGATCGACACCTGGTACTGGAGCGGGACGCCGCCGTCGACGTTCCAGTTGATCGGGTAGTTGACCAGCCAGAAGGCGAGCAGGCCCATCGACCAGCTGGTCAGCGCGGCCGTCGGGCCGGAGCGGCGGAACGGGCGCAGCAGGCCCAGCATCATCGGGATCGCCATCGGGCCCATCAGCCCGGCCACCCACTTGATGACGACGGTGATGATGTCCTTGAAGGCGGGAGAGTTGACCTGCGTGGCCGCCGCCATGGACAGCCCGAGGAAGACGACGGTCGTGATCCGGGCGACGCGCAGCCCCTGCCCCTCGTTCCAGGTCCGTGCCCTGCGCCACACCACCGGCGCGCAGTCCCGGGTGAAGACGGCGGCGATGGCGTTGGCGTCGGACGAGCACATGGCCATCGTGTGCGAGAAGAAACCGACGATGACCAGGCCCAACAGGCCGTGCGGCAGGAGCTGTTCGGTCATCAGGCCGTAGGAGTCGGAGCCGTCGGGCTTCTGCGACTCCACCAGCAGCGGCGACATCCACATGGGGAAGAACAGGACCACGGGCCACACCAGCCACAGCGCCGCCGACAGCCGCGCCGACCGCTCGGCCTCGTGCGCGTCGGACGTGGCCATGTACCGCTGGGCCTGGTTGAGCATGCCGCCGTTGTACTCGAAGAGCTTGATGAAGAGGAACGCGAGCAGGAACACCGTGCCGTACGGTCCCACGAGCGGCTCCCCGTGACCCTGGAGCTCCGGCTCGTCCCACGCGCCGAAGAAGCCGATGCCCTTGTCGTTCAGTTTCAGTACGACGGCGACGAACATCGCGACGCCGGCGAGGAGTTGGATGACGAACTGGCCCAACTCCGTCAGCGCGTCCGCCCACAGGCCGCCGATCGTGCAGTAGACGGCGGTGATCGCGCCGGTGATCAGGATGCCCTGGTTGAGGGAGATCCCGGTGAAGACGGACAACAGGGTCGCGATGGCGGCCCACTTGGCCCCCACGTCCACGATCTTCAGCAGCATCCCCGACCAGGCGAGCGCCTGCTGCGTCTTGAGGTCGTAGCGGTTCTTCAGGTACTCCAGCGGCGAGGCCACGTGCAGCCGCGAGCGGAGCCGGTTGATGCGCGGCGCGAACAGTTTCGAGCCGATGGCGATGCCGAGCGCGATGGGGAAGGACCAGGTGACGAAGGAGGTGACGCCGTAGGTGTAGGCGATGCCCGCGTACCCGGTGAACATCACCGCGCTGTAGCCCGACATGTGGTGCGAGATGCCCGACAGCCACCAGGGCATCTTGCCGCCGGCGGTGAAGAAGTCGCTCACGTTGTCGACGCGCTTGTGCGACCAGACGCCGATGGCGACCATCACGCCGAAGTAGCCGATCAACACGGCCCAGTCGAGACCGTTCATGCGCGCCCTCCCATGGTTCAGCCCGGCGTTCGACCCGGCTCATCGTGGGCGCTGTCGCATGAACACGACAAGTAAGCGTAAGGCCAAGGAGAGGTAAAGGAATTCGCCATGGTGTTCCGAGTTCACCTACGTGAACTCACCGCATCAGCTCCCCGGCGTTGACCAGCAACGACTGCCCGGTGATCGCCCGCGCCCGGTCCGACGCCAGGAACACCGCCGCGTCCGCCACATCCCCGTCCGTGGCGAGCCCGGGCAACGCCATCCGCCCCGTGAGCCGCCCCAGCACCTCCTCCTCCGCCACCCCCTCCGCCTGTGCGGTGAACCGCACGTACGCCTGCACCGGCGGCCCCCACATCCACCCCGGCAGCACGGTGTTGACCCGGATCCGGTGCGGCCCGAGCTCCCGCGCGAGGGAGTACATGGCGCTGGTCAACGCCCCTTTCGACGCCGCGTACGCCGCCTGCCGCACCTGCGAGGGCGCGGCGACGGCGGACTGCGTCCCGATGAACACCACCGCCCCGCCGCCCGCCGCCCTCAGCCCCGGCAGGCACGCCCGCGCCATCCGCAGACTGCCCAGCAGGTTCACGTCGATCACCGACTGCCAGGTGGCGAAGTCGGCGTCCTCGACCCCGCCGAAGTACGAGTCCCAGGCGGCCACCTGGACCACCGCGTCGATCCCGCCGAACCGCTCCCGCGCCAGCTCCGCCAGCGCCTCGCACTGCCCCTCGTCCCTGATGTCGGTGACCCGGTACGCCGTACGCGCCCCCGCCGGGTCGATCTCGGCCGCGCTCTTGGCGAGATTCGCCTCGGTGCGCGCCCCCAGCACCGCGTTCCCGCCGTCCCGTACGACGGCGGCGGCGACCTGATGCCCGAGCCCGGCCCCGACACCCGAGACGACGACGGTCCTGCCGGTGAGCAGTGACATGGGTGACCTCCTGGCCCTGGCACGTTTTCTGACGGTGCGTCAGAGTAGGGGCGACCGCAGGAGGACGGAAGGGAAACGGAAGGGAAGGGGAGTTCCCATGTCCGAGGAGACCCGTGAGGCCCGGGAGATCCGGGAGAACCGGGAGACCCGCAGCGAGACGTACGCCGAACTGGCCGCCGTAGGCCCCTACGGCGTCCGCCCCGGCCACGCGCTCATCACCATGGTGGAGCCGCACCCCGGCCACGAACACGCCTACAACCGCTGGTACGAGGACGACCACTACTACGCCGGCGCGATGGCCATGCCCTGGATGTACGCGGGACGGCGCTGGGTCGCCACCCGCGACCTCCAACTCCTGCGCCACCCCGAGAAGTCGGCGATCGCCCAGCCCGTCACCGCCGGCTGCTACCTCTCGACGTACTGGGTCACGGAGGGCCGCTACGACGAGCACATGAAGTGGACCGTCGGCATCAACAAACGCCTCAACCGCGACGGCCGCGTCTACCAGGACCGTACCCACGTCTTCACGGCGTTCCAGGACCACGAGGCCACGGTGTACCGGGACGGCGTGGCCGGCCCGCGGGACTACCACGCCCTCGACCATCCCTACGCCGGGCTGGTGTTGGAGGTCGTCGACGCCGAATCCACCGAGCAGCGCGCCGAGTTGCTGGAGTGGCTGCGCGCCCGGCACCTCCCGAAACGGATCGCGGGCTCCCCGGCGGCCATGGTCACCGTCTTCCGGCCCACCCCCCTCCCCGGCGACCGCATGACCTACGTCAAGCAGGTCGAGGGGGTCGACACCCGGCTGACGCTGCTGTGGTTCCTGGAGGCGGATCCCCGGGAGTGCTGGGCGGAACACTTCGCGGACCTGGCCACGCCGGTGACCGCATCGGGGCTCGGCAGGGTGGAGCTGGTCGCGCCCTTCATCCCGACGGTGCCGGGCACGGACACGTACGTGAACCAGCTTCGCTGACTACTTCAGTTCGTCGGGGCAGGGGGTTCCACGGGGGAGTTGGTAGGGCGCGGCCAGGCGGTAGGTTCCCGTCTTCGGCGCGACCAGCATCGTCCACTTGTCGCCCTCCGCGTCCTCCTCCGTCTCGAACAGGCACCCGTTGACGTTGTCGTACGTCTTCGGCTCCCCCTCGGCCCGGTCCTTGGACGCGTCCGTCTCCTGCGGGGCCTTGAGGCTCTTGCCCTGCGCGTCGACGATGCTCAGCCACGGCGAGTACGGGATCCGGATCAGGATCCGCCCCGCCTTCTTCACGTCGATCGTCATCTCGCCCTGCTCGGCCCGCTGCACGACCGCGTTCGGCTCGGCGAGCGGAGCCGGGTCGGTGACCTTGAAGAGCTGCCAGTTGGCGTCGCCCCAGACCTGCTCCAGATACGGCAGCCCCCGCTGCACGAGCTCCCGCTCCCGCTCGCCACCGTCGCCGTCCAGCGCCTCCTTGGGGACGACGACGAAGTGGACGGCCCACCGCTGGAGCCAGTCGTGGTAGTTCGCGGAGTTCAGGGTGTCGTCGTAGAAGAGCGGGTTGCGCTCCATGTCGGCCTGCCGGTTCCAGCCCCGGGCGAGGTTGACGTACGGCGCGAGCGCGGACGCCTCGCGGTGCGAGCGGGCCGGGACGACCTCCACCCGCCCCTTCTCCGCGCCGACCCCCTGCAACTCGTTCACCAGCGGCGCGAGCTCACGCGCCCAGGAGGCCGCCGGGGTCGTCCGTACGACGTCGTCCACCGACTTGAAGCCGATCCAGCCCACGAACAGCACGGACGACAGGACGATCACGTACCACCTGCGGCTGCGCGGCACCGCGAACGGCAGCGCCGCCATCAGCACCACGCCCGACACCAGCATCGCCAGCCGCGTGATGTTGGAGCCGATCTGCGAACTGATCAGCCACACCCCCAGCACCCCGAGCCCGTACACCGCCGCCGTGATCCGTACGGTCTTCCAGTCGCGCGGGACGACGGCGAAGACGACCGCCGAGAACAGCAGCGGCAGCGACGCCGAGCCGAACGACATGGGCTGCGTGCCGGAGAAGGGGAACAGCCAGGCGGAGACGGCGACGACGGCCGTCGGCGCGAGACCGAGCGCCCACGCGCCCGGCCGCCGTTTCTGCAGGAACAGCGCGACGGCGACCATGCCCACGAAGAGGCCGGCCACCGGCGAGCCCATCGTGGCGAGCGCGGCGAGCGGCGCGGCGCACAACGCCTTCGCCCACCGTTTGTAGCGCCAGCGGTGCGGCCAGCAGAACACGACGGCGACCGCGCCCAGCGCGAACATGTTGCCCAGCCCGAACGTCACCCGCCCGGAAGCGGCGTTGCACAGCAGCGCGAAGACACCGGCCAGCGCCGGCCACACCGGGTTCCGCACCGGGCGGCAGCGCAGCAGGACGAGGGTGAGAAGTCCGGCGGACAGCGTCCCGGCGATCATCATCGTCGTGCGGACGCCGAGCACGGACATCAGATACGGCGACACCATGCTGTACGACACCGGGTGCATGCCGCCGTACCAGGCGAGGTTGTACGCGGAGTCGGGGTGCCGGCCGACGAACTCGGCCCACGCGTCCTGCGCCGCGAGATCGCCACCACTGTTCGCGAAAGTGAAGAACCAGAGGAGGTGCAGACCGCCGGACAGTGCCGTCATGGACAGCACGAGGTGGCGGAGCAGCCGGCCGCGGAGGGGGTCGAGGGCGGTTCGGACGGCGCTGAGGGCTCCGACGCGGGACTTTGTGGGGGGCGGCGGCGGGTCGGTTCGGTCCGGGAGGCTGCCCCGCTCGACGTCTACCACCGGCCGTGCCGCCGACTCGGTGACCGGGTCACGGTCGTGGTCGCCCGACTGGGGGGCGGGCAGCTTCGTCCGCGAGCCGACGTGCGGGTCCGGGTCCGGACCGGTTTCGTCGGCGCGTGTCGGCTCCGCAGTGGCCACCTGAAGGCACTCCCCGTGTCCCGTCTTCTGCTCCCGGCCGCTTCCCGTTCGCGCCCGCTTCACGGCTGCGCCCTTGCGACCGACGGCCTGTCCCGTTTCGCGACGCTAGCACGCACACCGCCGGGCGGCTGCCCGGCGGTGTGACGGAGGCTGCGTGCGAGGTCGGTGGGTCAGCCGACGCGGGTCAGCTTGTCCGAGAAGCCCGGCTCGACCAGGTCCGTCTGGAGGGCGACCGGCACCTTGACCGCGCTGCCGGAGCCGTCCCCGACGGTGAGCGTGCCCACCTGGGTGCCGGCCTTCGCGGCGTGCGGTACGTCGCCGGAGACGAAGGACAGCTTCACCGTCATGCCCGCCCAGCCGACCGCCGAGACGTCCTTGGTGATGACGACGGGGGTACGGCCGCCCAGCTTGTCGTCCACATATCCGACGACATCGCCCTTCTTCAGGATCTTCGCCGAGGTGAGCGCGTCCTGGGCGGCGAGCAGCGCCGTCTGGCTGACCGCGTTGACCGTCTCGAGGATCTTCGGTTTGTGCTGGCCGAGGACCGCGCCGACGAGGGTCACCGTCTGCCCGTCCACCTTCTTGCGGGAGGCGAAGAGCAGGTTGCCGCCGGCCGCGGTGGTGCTGCCGGTCTTGATGCCGATCGCGCCGATGTGGTAGGGCAGCGTGTTGTAGTTGGTCCAGTACTTGCCGGAGGGGTCGGTCCAACTGGCCGCGCTGGAGATGTCGACCAGGGCCGGGACCTTCACGAACGCGCGGCCGAGCTTCACCTGGTCCTCGGCCGTGGAGACGGTGGTCTCCTTGAGGCCCGAGGGGTCGGTGTACGTCGTGTTCGTCATCCCCAGTTCCTTGGCGGTGGTGTTCATCTTCTTCACGAACGCCGCCTCCGAACCCGCGTCCCAGCGCGCGAGCAGCCGCGCGATGTTGTTGGCGGAGGGGATCAGGACGGCCGACAGGGCCTGCTTCTCGGTGAGCTTGTCGCCGGCCTTGACGGTGTTGAGCGTCGACTCGTCGCCGGAGACGTCGTAGCTGCCCTCCTTCTCCGCCGTCGCGTCGACCTCGATCTCCGGGCCTTCCTCCCCGGACTTCATCGGGTGGTCCTTGAGGATGATGTACGCGGTCATGGTCTTGGCGACCGAGCCGATGGCCACGGGCGTCTGCTTGCCGAAACTGCCCACCGTGCCGACGCCGTCGGCGTCGATCCAACCCTGCCCCTCACTCGGCCAGGGCAACTGCGTCTTGCCGCCCGCGAAGGTGTACGAGTCCTTCGCGGTGAGGGCCAACGCGGTCGCCGGCAACGGCCGTGCGGCCTGCGCGATCGCAAACACGACCAGCAGCAGGACGACCAGCGGCGTCCAGATCTTGATCCGCCGGCCGAGCGAACGCATCGGGGTCGGCGGGGGCGGCGGGGTGTTCGTCAGCTCCGCCAGCAGGTCCAGCGGCGGCCTCGGCGGCAGCGGCTGCTGCGTGGTCCGCTCGGGCCCGATCTGCGGGACGAGCGCGGTGACGTCGGCGGGCGTCTTGGCGGCGGGCTTCGGCGGGCGGGGCTCGTCGAGCGGCTTGAGCGCGACGAACTTGCTGGTCCGCTCGGCGGGAGCGGAGGCGGAAGTCTCCGGCTGGGCGTCGGGTTCGGCGTCGGGTTCGTCCGGCTTGGGCTTGGTGGCGTCGCCCAGCTTCAGCATGGTGGTCGGCTGGTCGACGGCGGGCTTGGGCCGGGGTGCCTTGAAGACGGCGGTGGGCTGATCGACGGGGGAACCGTCGGCCGCCGCGTCGTCCTCGTCCCGGTCCTCGTCCGGCTCGGCCTTGTCGGCGTTGGACGCCCACTTCGGGGCGGGCTTGGGGGCGGGTCGCGGTGCGGCGTCGGTGGGCTCGTCACCGGACTTGCCGGCTGCCCCGGCGTCGCTCTCGGAACGTTCCTTCGCCTCGGCGTGGCCGTCGGTGTCGGCGTCCGCCGAGGCCACCCACTGGGCCACAGCGGCCCGCAGGAGGTCATCACGGCCCCCGGGAGCCCTCGCGGGCGTCTCCGGGGCACTCTCGACGTCCTCGACGCCCTCAGAGCCGCCCTGAGCGGCTTCCGGGGCGCGCGGGGCATCCTCGACGCCATCCGCACCACGTACGGCGTCCTCGACCTTGCCGGCGTCTTCGGTGTCGGCGGGCTCGGCGGGCTTCTTGGCGGCGTTGGTCGCGTCGGTCTTCGGCGACTTCCCGGCCGCACCGGCAGACCCGGCCGCACCGGCAGACCCGGTTTCGCCGGTCTGGGTGGCAGCCCCGGGGGCGTCGCCCTTCGCAGGCTTCCCGGTCCCGGCGCCCTTTCCGGTCTCGGCGGCTTCCGTGGCCTCCGGGGCGCTTACGGCGTCCTGGTCCTCGGGCTCGCCGGGTTCCCCGGCTGCACCGGTCGTGCGCGTGGCCGAGGCCTTCCGGGCCTCTGCGCCGCGCTCGGGCTTCCCGGCCTCCGCCGTCTCCGCAGCCTTCCCGGTCTCGGCGGCTTCGCCGGCCTTCGCGGCTCCTGCGGCCTCCGGGGCGCTCGCGGTGTCCTCGACGTCGACCGCGTCGCGCTCGGCGTCCTCGTTCGCGGCCCCACCGGTCTCGTTGGCGGCTCCGGCCTTCTCGATCGCGCCGACAGGCCCGGCCTTGCCGGTCTGGGGGGCAGTCCTGGGGTCGCGGGCCTTCGCAGGCTTCCCGGACTCGCCGGTCCCCTCAGGCTTCCCGGCGTCGTCGGCTCCCGCGATCTTCCCGGACTCGCCGGGGGCCGCCGACCGTCCGGTCTCCGCAGCATCGTCGGGTTCGCCGGTCTCGCCGGGCTCTGCGGCTGTCGCCGCCGCGGCGGACTCCTCGGGGGAGCCGGGGTTCTCGGATTCCTCGGTTTTGAGGTCTCGTACGGAGAACACCCGGGTCGCCGTGTCCACGCCGCCGCGGGGCGCGGGCGGTTCGGTGTCGCGCGCCGCCGCGACCCGCGGGTCGCGGGGCTCGCGTGCTTCGGGAACCGTGCCCGCGCTCCCCGACGTCGGTTCTGCCGACGACTCGCGCTGCTTCGACCTGTCGGGGGACTCGCCCGCCACCGATGCCTCCTCATGTGCCGCGCGCCGTCCGCGCGCCTGCCGAACCGTCAACGCCCGCCCCGGACCCGCCCCACGGCGCTTCCGAACCATGTACCAGTGTCCTGTGTGGAGGGCTTGGCTTCTGCGGTAGACGAGAACGACATACCTACTGGTTCCACTACAAACAGGTCACGCGCCCTCGACAGACCAATGTGAGAGGGGTCACCCTGTCATTCATCCACGCGGGGAGGCATGGATGGGCAGGAGCCGCAGAACTCTTCCGGAAGAGTTGTTGCTGCTGGCGTTGGACCCGACCACGGGTACCACCGCACAGCCGCAGTCGCTCGACCTTGGTCTGGCCGGAGCGCAGCTAGTGGAGCTGGCGCTGGCCGGACGGATAGCCCCTGACGGGGATCGTATCGCCGTGGTGGCACCACGGCCGACTGGAGATCCGACATTGGACTGCGCGTTGGAGTTGCTGCGAAGGCGTGGCGCTCCTGTACGTGCCGTCCACTGGATCGGCGGGCCGCGACTCGGGCTGCGCCAGACCTACCTCTCGCATCTGGAGCGCTGCGGCATGGTTGCCGCCGTGGCGGGTCAGATGTGCGGAGTGCTGCCGACGACTCGCTATCAGGCGACGGACAACGACATCAGCCGGGAGATCAAGGCCCGGCTGGACTCCGCGATCCGCACCGGCGTCCCGCCGGACCCGCGGACCGCGGCGCTCGCCGCACTGGCGCACGCGGTCGGCCTCGGCAAGCACCTGTATCCGGGGAACGAGGGACGTTCGTCCCGCTCCCGGCTGCGGGACCTGATCAGGCACGACCCGATGGGCGGCCTCGTGGCGCACGCCGTGATGGACGTCCAGAACGGCGCGGCGGCACAGCCACGTCGTCAGCAGGCACCCGCCGGCCGCCAGGCCGGACCGGGGGCCAGGCCCGCTCCGGAGCCCGCCCGTGGCGTTCCGGCGCAGCCGCACCGCGGTCCCATGGTGCGTGTCGTGGCCCACTGAGCCGCAGTTCCACGACAGCGCACACGCAAGGCCGCGCACACGCAAGACCGCGCAACGCAGGACCCGTTGGACCCTTTCGGGAGCCGCAGCGGCCCGCGCGGGGTGGTGAAGTCACCGCCCCGCGCGGACGCATGTCGGGGTATGCCGGGGGCATTCTCCAGGGTGCTGACCCGAACTGGCGTGTACCAGCCGCATATCCACCGTTTTCCAGCGGTAGAAGGCACCTTGGTGGCAGTCTGCTCAACAGCAGATACGCAAAGTGTCAGTTACAGGCATGCAGCCGGAGGTGCACGTTCCGTGACGTCCAATGTCAATCCCACCGTCAGACGGCGCCGGTTGGGCCAGGAGCTGCGCAAACTTCGCGAGGACAAGCACATGACGGCCGAGCAGGTCGCCGAACGTCTGCTCGTCTCCCAGTCGAAGATCAGCCGCCTCGAAAACGGCCGCCGCAGCATCAGTCAGCGTGACGTCCGCGACCTGTGCGGGGTCTACGAGGTCGAGGACCAGCGGCTGGTCGAAGCCCTGATGGAAATGGCCAAGGACTCCCGCCAGCAGGGCTGGTGGCATGCCTTCGGGGACATCCCGTACAGCGTGTACATCGGTCTGGAGACGGACGCGGAGTCGTTGCGCGTGTACGAACCCCAGGTGGTCACCGGGCTGTTGCAGACGCGGGCGTATGCCGAGGCCATCATCCAGGGCGCGTTGCCCGAGACCTCGGAGACCGAGATCGAGAAGCGCGTCCAGGTGCGCATGAAGCGGCAGGAGCGCATCACGGCCGACGAGAAGCCGTTGCGGCTGTGGGCGGTGCTGGACGAGGCGGCGCTGCGTCGCCTGGTCGGCAGCCGGCAGGTGATGCGTGAGCAGTTGGAACACCTCACCGAGATGATGCGGCTTCCGCAGGTCACCGTTCAGGTGTTGCCGTTCGACGTCGGTGCGCACCCGGGCCTCAACGGCCAGTACACGATCCTGGAGTTCTCCGACGCGGCCGATTCGAGCGTGGTGTACATCGAGGGCGTGACCAGCGATCTCTACCTCGAGAAGGCGCTCGACGTGCAGAAGTACGGCGTGATGTACGAGCACCTTCGGGCGCAGGCGCTGAGCGTGGAGCAGTCGCGTCAGTTCATCGAGGACATGGCGAAGTCCTACGCCCGCTGAGCAAGAGCGGCGGGACTTTACACCCTGAGCAATCCCGGGCGGAAGACCTACCTGGAATATGCCATCCGGACGAGTGAATCACTGATCCGCTTGGGGGAGTTGACGAGTAGCGTCGATCACGCCAAGGAGCACAGATCTTGGCGTGATCGGCACTACTCAACATCTCTCCACCGGAGTGAACCGTGGCAATTCTTCAGGGCGGCCTCGACGCATGGACGACGTCTTCGTACACCAACGGGGGCGGTGCGTGCGTGGAGGTGAAGTCCCCCACCTGGGAGCTCGCCGTGCGGGACTCCAAAGTTCCCGACGGTCCCCGCCTGGCGTTCCCGCCTGACGCCTGGAGCGCCTTTGTCGCTTCCATCAAGGTGTGAGAGCACCACCGACAGAACCCTCTCGACAGGATCGCCGTCCTTGCCGAGGGGGTTCGGCTTTTTGCTCAGGCCCCCCGCTTCACCGGGAACGCCACGTCGCAGACCGGGTCCTCCGCTCCGGCCGCGTCCCAGTCGGCGAAGTAGATCTCGCGGCAGTGGCCGTCGTAGTCCCAGACCTCCCGCTTCATCCACGCCTCCACCGCCTCGTAGGGGGCGAGGATCTGTGGGTGCGCCACCTGCGCCTTGGTGATGCGGGTGTACGCGAGGCGGCGGGCCGGTTCGATCCGTACGCCGGCCTGCCTGCCCCGGTCGCCCGTCGCCGCCCAGGTGCGGGCCGCGGCCTCGTCGGCGACCGGTACGCAGGACTCGACCGGGCCGTCGCTCTCCATGGACACCGCCGAGTGGTAGACGACGAACGGCGCGCCGACGATCCCTCCGCACTCCCCGGCCGCCTGCTCAAGTCGCCCCAGTGAGGCGGGGATCCAGACGGGCAGCTCGTCCGCGAGCGTGTGCCGGGTCTCGGTGATGATCACCTGCTCGGGCACGTCGACCAACTGGACCTCGAACTTCTCGTACATCTCGGAGCTCCTCCCCGACAGCCGTGCACGGAGGTAGGCGGCGAGGGTGCGCTGGGCGGCGAAACGGGTCTCGACGTCGTCCCAGTAGGCGGCGAGCCGGTCCCCGGCCTCGAAGCCGTCGGGGGTCTCCACCACCTCGGCGATCCGCGCGAGCGGCATGTCGAGCTGGCGCAGCATGGCCACCAGCCGGGCGCGTTCCACCTGGTCGGCGCGGTAGTAGCGGTAGCCGCTGGCCTCGTCGGTGAGCGCCGGGGCGAGCAGTCCGAGCCGGTCGTACAGCCGCAGCGCCTTGGCCGAGAGGCGGGCGCGTGCGGCGAACGCGCCGATGGTGAGCAGTTCGCCGGCGTCGTCGTCCCTCACGTTCATCCCGCACCCCGTCGTCCCCGCCGTCCTCCGTGGCCGGACGGGGTTTTCCGCCCGGCGACGAGGAGGCTGCGCCTTGCCCCAGGGGCAAGGTCAAGCCGGGTCAGCCGAGTTGGCCCTCGATGGCCGCGACGACCTCGGCGGCCTCCGGCTCGGTCTGCGGGGAGAAGCGGGCGACGACGGAGCCGTCCCGGCCGATCAGGAACTTCTCGAAGTTCCAGCGGACGTCGCCGTCGTGGCCCTCGCCGTCCGCGAACCCGACGAGCCGCTCGTACAGCGGGTGCCGGTCGTCCCCGTTGACCTCGACCTTCTCCGTCAGCGGGAAGCTCACGCCGTACGTCGCCGAGCAGAACTCGGCGATCTCCTCGGCGCTGCCGGGCTCCTGCCCGAGGAACTGGTTGCAGGGCACGCCGAGGACGGTGAAGCCCTGGTCGGCGTACCGCTCCTGGAGCTTCTCCAGGCCCGTGTACTGCGGGGTCAGGCCGCACTTGGAGGCCACGTTCACCACCAGCACGGCCTTGCCCGCGTACTGCGAGAGCTCCGCGGAACCGCCCTTGAGGGCACCGATCCGGACGTCGAGGGGAGAGGTAGCGCCATCAGTAGTCATGCCTCGGATGCTAGTCCCGGGCGATGACCCCACCCCTTCCGGGGCCTTCCGGGGCCGTTCCCCGCTTCCGGTTCCGGCCGGCCGCCTCGCGCCCCGCCGCCCCGTGCCCACCCTCCCCGGGACCCATCGCGCCAGAAACGTGACACTTCCGGGGTCGAGTGTCACCTTTTCCCAGGGCACCTACCCGGCGGCGGACCCGGCCAGGACCTCCCCCGCCGCGGTCCGCGAGTACAGCACCGACCGCCCCGCGCGCCGCCGCTCCACCAGCCCCGCGTCCAGCAGCACGCGCAGATGGCGGCCGACCGAGCCGAGGGGCTGGCCGGTCAGGGCGACCAGTTGGGTGGTGCTCAGGGGGCCCTCGCCGAGCAGGACGAGGACGGCCGCCCTCGCGGGGCCCAGCAGCGCGGCCAGCGCGGCCGGTACGGCGCGGGCGCGTTCCCGGGGGTCCTCGGCGAGCACCCCCGCGCACGGGTAGACGACGGCGTACCGCTGCCGTCCCTCCCACGACACCCACCCGGTCCTCGGCGTGACCGGCACGAACACCAGCTCGGCACCGGAGATCTCGCGGGGCGGATACTCGTGCAGGTTGACCTGGAACCGGCTCTCGCCGAGCCACCGCGTCCCCGGCCGCAGCGAGTCCAGCACGGCGGCCCAGCCACCCCGGCTGACCTGCGCGGTCCGCGCCACGACGTCCGCCTCAAGGACGCGCCGCCGCCGCTCCCAGTACGGCCGTACGGCCGCCTCCCACACGTACTCCAGCAGCTCGGCCGCCCGCTCGGGCAGGTCGTCGCGGTCCAGGGCGGCGGGCAGCGGGCCGGCCAGGGACGTCCGCAGATGGGCGCGGGCCTCCGCCGGACGGGCCGCCCGCACCCGGGCCACGCCCTCCTCGAAGCTCTCGCCGTCCCTCGGCGTGGGCGTGAGGAAGTCGGCGATCCAGTCCCGCCCGATCCCGGCCCGCACCAGCGGCGCGGTCACCGGGTCGGCCGCCAGTACGGCGCGGTAGCCGGGGAGTCGGGCGTGCAGCCAGTCCCGCTCGCCGGGATGCGTCCCCGCGCCCGCGTGCAGCAGCTTCAGGCTCGCGAAGGTCTCGGCGAGGGGCGACAGCACAAAGCGGCTACGGGCCAGGGTGTCCGCGTTGACCTGCCACCAGCCCACGACCGTCCGCCCCCCGACCCCGTATGCGCGCACGACGTTTCGCGCACCCGCGAAACAATAACCACCCCTCCCCGGCCCGCCCCACACTCCGCACATGACCGGCCACACCTACCGACAGCTCTGGTCCAGCAGGAGCGGCTGATGGCCCTGACCCCGCCCGAACTCAGCGGCCACGCCCTGGGGTTGCACTCGGCCGGCATGCTCACGATGCAGGGCGTGAGCGCGGCCCTGGCCGGCACGGCCGCCCAACTCACGTCACCCGCAACGGCGATGACGGTGATGGCGGTCGCGTCGATCACGGTGACCTCGGCGTTGGCGCTCGCCGCGCGAACCGGCCCGGAAGGGCGGGCCGCCGCCCACGCAGCGACGGCTCAGGGGGTCAGGCGTCGGGTTCGGTGAAGACCTCGGGCACCTTGTTGTCGACGACGACGCGGGCGAGGAGCGCGGCCAGCCGGTCGCGTTCGTTCGCGTTGAGGCCCGAGGGCAGGTTCTCGACGCGGCGGCACGTCTCGTCGTAGAACTCGTGCGCGAGGCGGTCGCCCTCCTCGGTGAGCCCGACGCGTACGGCCCGCCCGTCCCGGGGATCGGGCTCGCGCCGCACCAGCCCGCGCTGGACCGTCCGGTCCACCAGCCCGGTCAGGCTCGACTTGGCGAGCCCGAGCATCTCGCCGAGCTCGCTCATGCCGTACGGCTGCGGCATCAGCACGCACAGCAGTTGCGCCTGCTGCGGGGTGATGCCGTAGGCCCGGCTCGACTCGGCGTACACGGCGTCCACGAGGAACGCCGACCGCACTAACGCGGTCACGACCCCCATCTGTTCACCTGCGGTTCTCCCCATGAGGGGAAGCCTAACGGCGGGGCCGGTGTCCGTACCGGCCCCGCCTCACCCCACCGGGACGGTCAGCTCTTGCCGAGGAGCTTGTTCATGTCCGTGATCTCGGTGGTCTGGGCGGTGACGATGTCGTCGGCCATGGAGAGGGCGGGGCCGTACTCGCCCTTGGTCTTCTCGGTGGTCGCCATGGCCACGGCACCCTGGTGGTGCTCGATCATCATGGTCAGGAACATGGTGTCGAAGTCCGTGCCGGACGCCTTCTCCAACTCGCCCATGTCCGAGCCGCCCATCATGCCGGGCATCGCGGAACCGCCGGAGTGGTCCATGCCGGGCATCGGCTCCTCGCCCCAGGACGTCAGCCAGCCGCTCATGGTCCTGATCTCCGGGTCCTGCGCCTTCTCGACGCGCGAGGCGAGATCCTTGACCTGGGCGGAGGAGGCCCGGTCTGCGGCGAGCTTCGCCATCTCCAGGGCCTGCCGGTGATGCGGGATCATGCCCTGCGCGAAGGACACGTCCTGGGCGTTGTGCGCGGCGGCCGTGGCGTCGGCGCTCGCCGCCGCGGACGACGACGTGGAGTGGTGGCCGTCGTCGTTGCCGCAGGCGGTGAGAGCGAGCGCGGCGGTGACGGACACGGCCGCGAGAACGGCACGGCGGGTCAGGGTACGGGTGTTGCGCATGCTGGAACTCCTGCTGTGCTGGTGGGTGCTTCTGCGAAGGGGATCCGGATGTTCCGGATGTTCCGGACGTGCCGAGGCGCACCGTGTCGTCGTGCCGGGGACGCGGTGCGGCGCGGTTTCTAGATCCGCAGGAGCTGGAGTTCCGCCAGAGAGGGTGGCGCGCGTGCGCCGTCCGGGGCCACGACCGCGTACGGGCGGACGGCGTCGGCGCGCACTGGGACGGCCACCGGGTCGGGAACCAGGGCGGGTTGAGCCGGTGCGCCGCTCACCGACGCGGCCACGCAGGTCGGGTCGGCGTGCTGGAGGTGGCCGCCGCCACCGCAGTGCCCGTCGCCTCCGGGACAGTCTTCGTCAACGCTGACCGCGACGGCGCTGACCGCGGCTGCGTCGGCCGCGACGGTCCGCATGTGCCGCGGCCCGGCGTGTTCGTGAACGGCACCGGCGGGAGCCAGGGCGTGCATGCCCAACAGCCCGGCCAGCAGCCCGAGTACGAGCAACGCCCGCCACCGCCGCACGGGCGGTGGCGCGAGGCGCTGCTGCTCGGGTCCGTTCATCGGGGCCAGCTTAGACCCGGCCGCCGTCGGTACCGGTTCCGGTTCCCGTGCCGGTGACGGTTCCCGTGTCGTCGTCCTTCGCGGCGCGTGCCTCCGCCTTGAGGATGCGGGCCGACTTGCCTGCCGAGCGGGCCAGTTCCGGGAGTCTCTTCGCCGCGAGGATCGCGATGACGACGACGAGGATGATGGCCAGTTCGCTTATTCCGAACATGTGGGTCCCGCCCTTGGGGTGTCGGTGGATTCGTCGGGTTCTCGCAGGTGTCGCAGCGATGCTGAATCTACAGCACTGTAGAGGGGGTATACGATGGCCGACCGGGAAAAAGGGCGGCGGAGAGCGGAGAGGGGACAGGGCGTGACGGATCACCGGCAGCGTCCCAGGCGGCGGAGGCGGGGCGAGCTGGAGGTGCTGGTCCTGTCGGCGCTGAGGGAGGCGGACGGACCGGCCACGGCCGGGTGGGTGCAGGAGCGCCTGGGCGGCGGCCTCGCCTATACGACGGTGATCACGATCCTGACCCGGCTGCTGGCCAAGGGTGCGGTCACCCGCGAGCGCAGCGGACGGTCGTTCGCGTGGCTGCCCGCGTCGGACGAGGCGGGACTGGCCGCCCACCGGATGCGCAGGGTGCTGGACGCCGAACGCGACCGGGAGGCCGTACTGGCCAGCTTCGTCACCGGCCTCCGCCCCGACGACGAACGGCTGCTGCGCGAACTGCTGGGTCGGCCCCGCGACGAAGGCCCGCTCGGCGGCGACCACGACGGCGAAGACTGAGGGCTCATGGGCGTCTTCGTCTTTCCGCCGCTGGTCCTGCCGCTCACCGCGTGGCCGGTCGCCCGCCTCGCCGAACAGCATCTGCACCCGCGCACCGCGACCCGTCCCACGGCGCGCCGCCCGAACCCGCATTCGCGGGTATCGCCGCACTCGCCGGCTTCGCCGCGCCGGGGCCCGTGCCGCGGCGGGTGACGGCCCTGCTCGGTCCCGCGCCGGTGGTGCGGCGCTGGCCGCCGGTGTTCACCACCGTGGGCCTCGCGGTGCGGGGCGCCGCCGCGGGGACGGCCGCGTCGGCCATGTCGTCGGCGAACTCCGCCGTCACCATGCTCGTCATCCTGCACGCCGCCACACCCCTGTGAACCGGCTCACCGGGCGGCGGCGTGCCCGGGAACACGGATGCCGTCAGAATCGTTGCCAAGGCGAACGTTCTAGTGAAGGAGCCACCCTGTGTCCGCCAGATCGACGGACTCCCCGGGGCACAGTCCCCGACCACCCCGCCAGTCCTCTCCCGACCAGGGCGAGGACGGCACGCACGGCACGCGGCGGGGTGGTGTCCGATGACGAGTGCCGTTCTCGGCCTGTTGGCCGTCCTGCTCCTGACCCTGGGCACCGGATACTTCGTCGCCCAGGAGTTCGCGTACGTGTCCGCCGACCGGCTCGCCCTCGCCCGTGAGGCCGAGGCGGGCGACAAGAGGGCCGCCCGCGCGCTCACGGTGCTCGAGCGGCTGTCGTTCATGCTGTCGGGCGCCCAGCTCGGCATCACCGTCACCGGTCTGGTCGTCGGCTTCATCGCCGAGCCGTCGGTGTCCACGCTGCTCAGGCCCGTCCTCTCCGGCCTCGGCCTGCCCGACGGAGCCGTCTCCGGCATCTCCGTCGTGCTCGCGTTCGTCCTCGCCACCGTCGTCCAGATGGTGATCGGCGAGCTGGCCCCGAAGAACCTCGCCATCGCCGTGCCCGAGCGGCTCGCGAAGTCGCTGGCCGGGTCCACGCTGGCGTACCTGAAGGTCGTCGGGCCGGTCGTGCACGTCTTCGACGGCGCGGCGAACCGGCTCCTGCGCCGGATCGGCATCGAGCCGGTCGAGGAACTGCACCACGGAGCCACCCTCGAGGAACTCGGCCACCTCATCGGCGAGTCCCACGAGCAGGGCCAGCTCCCCAAGGGCACCGCCCAACTCCTCGACCACGCCCTGGAGTTCTCCGAGCGCACCCTGGACGAGGTGATGGTGCCGCGCGCCGACGCCGTCTTCGTCCGCAGGGACGCCAGCCTCGCCGAGGCGGTCGAGCTGATCGCCAAGCACGGCCACTCCAACTACCCCGTCCTCGGCGACCACCCCGACGACGTCACCGGCGTCCTCGGCGTGCGCGAGCTGACGGCGCTGCCCGCCGACCGCTTCACGGACACCACCGCGGGCGCCGCCGCCCGCACCCCGCTGCTCCTGCCGGACACCCTCCCGCTGCCCGACGCGGTGGAGCAGATGCGCTCCCGGGGCGACGAGTTCGCGGTCGTCCTGGACGAGCACGGCGGCGTCGCGGGCATCGTCACCTACGAGGACATCGCCGAGGAACTCGTCGGCGACATCGCCGACGAGACCGACCGCGTCACCGAGATCGCCGTCGCGGACGGCGACGGCTGGCTGGTGGACGCCGGCCGGCGGCTCGACGAGGTCGCCGGCGCCACCGGCGTCGTACTGCCCGAGGAGGACGACTACGACACCGTGGCCGGCCTGATCGTCGACCGGCTCGGCCGCTTCCCGACCATCGGCGACCGCCTCACCGTCGACCTGCCCGGCGGCGGCCGCGCGCTGATCGACGTACGCACCCTGGACCGGCACGTACCGGACCGGGTGCGCATCGCACTTCTGGGAGGTGAGCGGTCATGAGCTTCCCGACGGCGCTCTTCGTCACCGCCGGGCTGCTGATCGGCAGCGGCTTCTTCGTCGCCGCCGAGTTCGCGCTCGTCGCTGCCAAACGGCACCGCATGGAGAAGGCGGCGGCCGAGGGGCAGCGCGGCGCGGGCGCGGCCCTCGCCGGAATGCGCGAGCTGTCGCTGATGCTGGCCGGCGCGCAGCTCGGCATCACCGTGTGCACGCTGGGCCTGGGCTCGGTCTCCAAGCCCGCGATCTCCCACGAGCTCGACCCGCTGCTGCACGACCTGGGCCTGCCCAGCGCGGTCAGCTACGGCGTCGCGTTCGCCGTCGCGATGATCGCGGTCGTGTTCCTGCACATGGTCATCGGCGAGATGGCCCCCAAGTCCTGGGCCATCGCCCACCCCGAACGCTCGGCGATGCTGCTCTCCCCGGCCTTCCGGGCGGTCGTCAAGGCCGTACGCCCGCTGATCAGCGTGCTCAACACGATCAGCAACGCCCTGGTACGGCTGTGCCGGGTCACCCCGCGCGACGAACTGGCCTCCGTCCACAACCGCGAGCAGCTCACCCACCTCGTCGAGGAGTCCGAGCGGCTGGGGCTGATCAGCAAGGACGACTCCGAGCTGATCACCAACTCGCTGACCGAGCCCCAGACGCCGGTGGGCGACCTGCAACTGCCCGCCGAGCGGATCAACTTCGTCCCCGCGCGGGCGGACGTCGCGGAGATCCTCGCCCTCGCGACCGCGCACGACCACAGCCGCCTGCTGGTGCGCGACACGGACGCGGACACGGTCGTCGGCTCCGTCCACACCCGCGACGCCCTGGTCGCCCGCGCCCGCGGCCGTGCCGTCACCGCCCGCGACCTCGCCCGGCCGGTGCCCGAGCTGGCGACGCACGACACCGTGGGCGAGGCCATCGAACACCTGCGCCGCCGCCGCGCCACCCTCGCCGTCGTCCGCGACGACACGGGCCGGCTCACCGGCCTGGTCACCCTGGACGACCTGCTGGCCCGCCTGCTGCACCCGCAGACGGCGTCCGGCGGCAGGTATACGGGAACGGAAGGCGGTTAGCAGGGCCAGGGCCGGGACAGGTGTCCCGGCCCTGGCTTCGGGAAGGCGTAGGCATCGGCATCGGTGTCGGTTCACGCCTCGGCATCGGTACAGACGCTGGGCAGGCCCCGCAGCGAGACGCGTTCACGGACGACGCCCCGGGCCGCGACATCAGTCTCCTGGACCCCCTCTACCTGACCGTCCGACGGACCTTCCGGTGCGTGCTGGAGCCGGGGGTGGGGTGGGCGTTCAGGGGGCGGCAGACGGTTGACCGTGGTTGAGCACGGCTTGCGGCAAAGGGCCGACATCGACGCGCTGGAGACACAGATCGCACCCTGCGCACACAGCAGGGCTGAGCCGCTTCACGCAACCTGGTGATCGGCACTCAATCTGGACAATCCGTGACGGTGACGGAGTCGCGAGAGTGTCCCAGGACTGTAACAGCGGACCCTGCATTGCCCGATTTTCCTCCGGATATTCCCTTTGCTTTCGATGTCGCACTCATGCGGGTGCCGGAATGTAGCGCCGACGTGACGCCTCGTCATCTCTCCTGGTGGCGGTCGGAGAAAAACACCATCCCTCCACCCTGTCCGCACGGAAAACGCAAACCCCGCGTGACCGTTTCTGCCTGATTGGGCGCGTTTGATCTGAGCGTTTGACAGGAACGCACAGGAAATCGATATTGATCACCGACGGTTACGCGGCGCCTTTCACGTTTTGCCGCGGATGCCGAATGTGCCACTTGGTATGCCGGTGAGTGCACAAAAGCAGCCATGGCTGCGAAGAAAGGTGAATGTCGAGTGACGGAGAACACATCGCGGTCGAGGTCCCGTATCCGCCGGGCGGCCGCTGTGGGTACGGCCCTGCTGAGCGCCGCCGCGAGCATCATGCTGGCGCAGCCCGCTCAGGCCGCCGGCCCCAACGGCGCCGTCAATATCCGGGGCCAGGAGTCCTGGAACACCGATGAGATGATGTCCCGGGTGTGCGGCGTCGCCGGTGACACCGACTACCAGGACTGGTACGTCAACGTCACGACGGGCGAGCTCCGCGACCACTCGGCGTGGCGCAAGGGGCCCGTGTGGCACAAGGACCACGGCAAGTGGACCTTGCAGCCGGGGTGGGAGCGCTTCGAGGGGCACTGCGAATACCCGGTGGCCTCCAGCTGGACCTATCGGGACGCATGGCGGCCCATCAGCGAGACCCGCACCAACTGTACGGACAGCGGTTACAGTCTGGAACTGACCCGCGAATACTCGACCTCGAAGTCGTACACGCACACCGTGGGCGGTTCCACCAGCGCCGAGGCCTCCCTCAACTCGTGGTTCGGCGTTTCCGCCGAGGCCTCGTACAGCTATTCCTGGGCCATCGAGAAATCGGTGAGCATCGCCAACAACGATGTGATCGAGATCGGCCCGCAGAAGACCGCCTGGATCGAAGCCAGCCCCATGAAGCGCGTGGTACGCGTGAATCCGGTCTTCAAGGTCGATTCCTATACGTGGAACCCGACCGGGAAGCGTGGGGACGTGGTGGACGTCACTTCGTGGCGCGACCGCGGATACGACCGGATCTACTCGTACGGGAACTACATCGACGGCACCGCCGATGAGCTCAAGAGCGACGGCACGCCGATGATGACGTTCCGGAAGAAGGACCGTCCCGCCGGGACCGAATGCAACTGAGCACGCACGGCAACGGGGTGCCCGCGGGCGCCCCGCGACCGTAAGCCCGCTCGAACCAAGAACAAGGGCCGACTCAGGAGAGACCTCCTCCGAGCCGGCCCTTCTCCGTTCCCCCGTGCGAGGCCGCAGGCCTTGCGGAACGGCCGCGGGTCGCGCTTTCGCGGCCACCACGACCCCGCGCCGTGCGGAGCGGGAAGAGCAGGGTCGGCACGGCCCGCCCGTCATGACCAGGGCCGTGCTCGCCAGCCTACGAGACCTGTGGGTCGCGGGTCCCTGCGCGACGGGTGCACGCCGAGAAGTTCGGTCTGGCCTGAACCGGAAAGGGGCCTGACGTCCAGACCTGCGCATACAGACCCGCTACCGGCCGAGCAGTCCCGTCGCTCACGCAAAACGGCCCCGGACGCGGAGTCCGGGGCCGAATAGAACGCCTCCCTGGGGGAGAAATCCCAGGTCAGCGGCGTAATGCGTTGTGCCCCCGGCAGGATTCGAACCTGCGACACCCGCTTCAGGGGAGAGGTTGGAGAACTCTCGGGCTGACCTGGGACTTCGATACCGGGTGAGGCGGCTGCCAACGCGACCGTAAGACACCCTCGTTGACCGTGGCTGACCTCTGCATCTGGCACGGCTGCGGCACGGCTGTGGCACGAACCTCAGCCGACGACACCCGGCCACGACGGCGGGCGCGCCGACCGATCACGCACGCGTGTGCCTCGCTGTACCCCACCCGCCTCACCTCGCGTCCTGGGCAGTCGAGGACATGGGTGTCCCAGGGGCGGGTGCATGACGGGTGGGGGTGTCGTGGTGCTGCCGCGCCATTGGCCGACTTCGGCCGGTGTTCAGTAGCCCACGTGAGCGTTCTGGTCAGCCGCTGGGAGGCGGTTCCGATCGAGGTCCGTCACTTCGACATGATGAAATCCAGGGCGTAGCCGGGAGCAGTCGTCCAGTAGGTGACACGCTGAAAGTCGTTGGCGTACAACGTGTCGACGGGCATGGGGACATCGATCGGCTTGCCCGCGCGGCTGCCGGGCTCACGACCCTGGAGGCTGAGGGTGATGCTCTTCGCCTCGTACTCGTCCATGGGGCCGTTGACGAGCAGAGCGGCATATGCCTCCTTACCCGGAGCGAGGGTGACGGGCACGCCCGGGGTCGGGTCGCTCTCCTTGATCACGGGGGCCGTGGTCCGACCGTCACCAAGCCGCACGAGAGGGTAGCGGTAGAGGTTGCACTTCTTGTCGCCGGCGTTCTGGACGGTGAGGAGGAGGTGCCTGGCGTCCTTGCTGTCTGCGGGCTCCGTCACGGCGGACACCCCGAGGACCTTCTGGGAGCAGGCGGCGATGGTGCCCTTGGCGCCGCTGCCGCCCGAGCGGTGCGTCACCGCGTCACTGGCCTTCCCGCTGATCGTCCGCGGCCCGGTGGTGGAGGCCTGTGCCGACACACCACACCCAAGAGCCAGGACGAGACCCGCGGCTACGACCACACGGTGGGCCGCAAGGGACTTCACGTTCATATGCGTGTTCCTTTTCTGATCGGTATGAGGTCGAGTGCTGGGCTGTCGCTGCCACACCACCCGCCTCCTTCTCGCACCGCGGTGGCGGGGGCGAAGGTGGTCGGGCGCCCCCTTGAGCGTCCGCGCCCTGCACCCGGGTGCCCAAAGAGACGGGTGTCTCCGTGGACGGGTGAGTCGGGGTGTCGTGGCGCTGCCGTGCGGTCGGCCGCTTCAGCCGGTGCGACAGCCATAGCGTCGGATGCCTCGTGGGGCTGGGACAACGGCTGCCCCCAACCTGCAACGGTGGGACGATCCCACCCCCGACAACCTGCAGAGACAAGGAAGCCTGGGATGCCTGTCTGGGATGGGAAACCCCCTGAGGCCGGCGTCCGGACACCCGGGGGACTCGGCCCGCGCCCGCCGCCTCGGCCGGCGACGGTGCAAACGGCCCTGCCCCAGAGCCCCCGCCGCCGGTGGCGGGGGGCGGTGGCGGACCCTTCGGGGAGCGCTGCTCCGGGTGAGCGGGGCAGCCCGGCCCGCGCAGCGGTGGTGACCCCGGAGGGCAGAGGCGATCCGGCAAGGGCCGGATCGCCCGCTACCAAGTCGTGTGCGTCGACGTCCCCGACCATCCCCGACCCACTCCTCCAGGCCGCGCAGCTCACCCGCGGGAAGCGGTGATCCGATGCGGTGTGCGGGCCCGGCCGGCGGCGGTGCGGAAGGCGGCGCCCCAGGGCCGCGGGTGAGGGTGGTCTCGAGGAGAGGGATGGCGCGACCCTGCAACCATCCCAGCCTTATCGACGTGCAGGTATGGGGAGTGCCGGGGATGCCGTCCCGGATCAGGACATGACGGGACGGCACAGGCCGACGGATGGATGCGAGTACGGACCACATGGATGCAATCCACGACGACGTAGCGGAGTTCGCTCTACTGCTGACGCGTCTGAAGGACCGCACAGACCGCAGCTACGCGGCACTGGCCCGCCGTCTGGGCATGAATGCCTCCACGCTGCACCGCTACTGTGCCGGTGAGGCGGTTCCCATGGACTTCACCAGGATCGAGCGGTTCGCCGCACTCTGCGGAGCCTCCCCCGAGGAACGCGTGGAGTTGCACCGCCGGTGGATCCTGGCAGTCGCGGCACGGCAACGACCACGCCCATCCGATGCCCGGCGGGCACCGACGCCCCACGACACCACGAGCACCGTGGCTTCGGCCGCATCCGCGAGCCACAGCAGCCCGGCGGACAAGGCACCCGAGTCGGCCTCACCGGCCGACCCACGCCCGGGGCCGGCCTCACCGGCAGACCGGCTGCCCCATGCCGGGCGCCCCCGACGACGGCCCGTGCGATCGATAGCGCTGGCGGCCTCGCTCGCCATTGCGCTCGCCGGCCTCACCACATCCGCTGCCGGGCCCCTCTCCGGTGGCGGTGGGTCGTCGGCCTCGGCCCGCACCGCACCGGATCCCTCGGCGTCGGCCACGTACAACGACGGCGGCCCGCAATCCGCTGCCGAACCCTCCTCCGGTGGCGGTGGGTCGTCGGCCTCCGCCCGCACCGCACCGGAACCCTCGGCGTCGGCCACGCACAACGACGGCGGCCCGCAGAAGAACCGGGCGAGCGACGGCACGGTCCCGCCGCAGGCCCCGCTCACCTGGACGGTCGACTCCCAGCTCTGGCAGCTCGACTGCGCCCACGACTACGTCATCGCCAAGCCACCGCAGGAGGTCCCACCGCCGCCGATCCCGGCGGACGCCGCGGTGTGGGCCGCGTCCCAGGGGGCGGTGCACGGGCGCACCACCAACCTGCGGATCTCGGTGCAGGGACGCGACTCCGCCGCCGTCGTCCTGGAGGCAGTGCACGTGCGCGTGGTCAACCGCACCACCCCCGCCGCCCGCCCGGACATCGCCTATTCCATGTATGAAGGCTGCGGCGCCATCCTCGTCCCCCGTTACTTCTCCGTGAACCTCGACGCGCGCCGACCCCTGGCCCGTTCGATGCCCGGCAACGACCCGGACAGACCGGCCCCCGCGATCGACTTCCCCTACCAGGTGTCCCTGCAGGAGCCGGAGGTCCTGATGCTCGCCGCGCGCACCGAGTCCTGCACCTGCGACTGGTACGTCGACCTCGACTGGTCCTCACAGGGTCGAACCGGCACGGTGCGCATCGACGACCACGGCCGCCCGTTCCGCACCACCAGCATCACAGGGCTACCGCACTACTGGTACCGCAACCCCGGTGGCTGGGTCCCCATGACCGCCGCCAACGACAAGGCGGAAACCGGCGACTGACGAAGCAACAGTCCGCACAGCTGGTCCGACAGCAGGACCGGCGGGGGCAGGGGCCCGGCCGTCCCCGCCGTAGGTGGGATCCGGGCGGGACCGGGGCAAGGGAGGCGGTGCCGCGCACCTCGTGAGCCTGTTCTGCTTCAGGTCCCGCAGCGCGCAAGCCACCGTGTGGTGTCAAGGCCTGACAACTGCTGCGGGCCCTGATGAACACGGCCGTGGACGACGAGCTGATCCGGCGCGACCCGTGCCGCGTCAAGGGGGCGGATCGCTACGACGCGCCCGAGCGGCCGATCCTCACGGTGCCCGAGGGCTTCGCCGTCGCCGACTCCATAGTGCCGCGCTACCGGCTGCTTGTGCTCTTGGCGGCCTTCACCACGCCGCGGTTCGGGAGCCGGCGGCCCTGCGGCGGCGGGACCTCGACCAGGAGGGACTGACCGTCACCGTTCGTCGGGCTCAGGCCGAGTTGCGGAGCGGGCGGCTCTTCGACAAGGGCCCGAAGTCTACGGACGGGGTGCGTACCGTCTCCTTCTCCTTCCCGGCCGAGCTGCTCGACGACGTCACGCGTCACCTGGAGCAGTCCGCGGCTCCTGGCCGTGACGGTCACGTCTTCGTCGGGCCGTGTCTGGGCACGCGATCGCGGCCCCATTGCACCGGGTACGCGAGCGCCTGCGCGCTCCCCACGACCGCCGCCCCGGACTGTCGTTGCTCGGTTCGCTCGCCCTGCCTGTCCTCTACCTGGCCGCCGTACTGTCCACCGTCACCGTGTGGGCGGCACTGCGGGCCCGCGACACCGGAGTGGGGAGGAGGTCGAGGGCGCCCGCTACGCGCCCGGCTGGGTCGCCGTGCTGATGCTGGTGCTGGCGATCACCGTCGTGGCGATGAAGATCGTCGCCCACAACCCCTACGCGGACAGCGCTGCCGCGGCCCGCCGTGACCTCCTGCGGGCCAGGCTGACGTACGCCTGGCTGGTACGGCGAGGCGGCGCCGCTCTGCGCGAGCATGAGCGGGCCTGGAGCGATCTGTGTGCGCTACGCGATGAACTCGCCTCGCAGGTACGCCTGGAGAGCATGCGTGTCCGGGAGGCAGCCGTCCTCACTGCTCGTATGTTCCACGGACAGGCCGGCCACCTCCCGCCCGCCCCGGCCGCCCCGCCCGGCGGAGCGGCGGCGCAGGCGGCGACAGCCGCCTGGGTGGCGCCGCTCTTCTCCGGCGTGGTCGAGCCCCCACCGGAGCTCGGCCCCTTGGTCGAAGCCCACCGGATCGCCGACACCTGTGCCCCGGCCGAGCTGCGCGCCCGCCGCACCGAGCTGATCAGCCGTATCGACGCTCAACTCGGCCCGACGTGAAGGCCAATTCACACTGGGGTTCATCAAGCTGTGCGAGGAGCTCGGCCTCCCGCCCGTCCGGCTCCACGACCTGCACCACGGTGCCGCAACGCCAGCCCACGCGGCCGGGGCTGAGCTGAAGGACATCCAGGAGACGCTTGCCCACTCCTCGATCACCGTCACGGCGTCGAACGTCGCGCGACTGCGCTCATGCCCGCCCGGCTTTGGTCGCGAATGCTGCATTGAGGGCGATAGACGCCGTCCATGTGGCATTCGCGGACTTCGGTCAGCACGTCATCTGTCCGATGTGGACTGAGGTGATCGGCTTGGCCGCCTGCCGAAGGCGCGTGAGTCGATACCATCGCCTGGTCGCGGATGGAAAGTGAGTCGACGCCAGCATGACTGACGAAGCGAGAGGGAAGCCCGTCGGCGGATTTCCGGGCCGGGCGCGAGAAGTCGCGATCCTGCGCGCGGTGCTGGCGGGCGAGAGTGGCACCTGGTGCGTCGCGGTCACCGGTGAACCGGGGATCGGCAAGAGCCGGCTGCTGACGGAGCTGGGGAAGCTCGCGGACACAACAGGATGGACGGTCCGCAGCGCACGCGCGGCGGAGTTCGAGTCCCACATCCCGTTCGGTGTGTTCGTCAACGCGCTCGACGACCAGCTCGCCGAGCTGGGCCCGGAGCGTCTCGCCGCCCTCGGGCAACAGCAGCTCGCACTTCTCGCGACCATGTTTCCGGCGCTTCCCGCCGCCGGTCCCGCCGGCCTGGTCGACGCGGAGCGATACCGGCTGCACCGGGCGGTTCGGGCGTTGCTGAAGCTGCTCGCCGAGCCGTCCGGGCTGGTGCTCGTCTTCGACGATCTGCACTGGGCGGACGAGGGTTCGGTCGAGCTGCTCGACCACCTTTTGCGCCACCCGCCCCAGGCGCGGCTGGTCTTGGCATTGGCGGGCAGGCCCCGGCAGACGTCGCTGCGGCTGTGGCACGCGCTGTCCCGCGCCGCGACCGACGGGGTGGCCGAGCTGCTGGAACTCGCGCCGCTGAGCCAAGCTGATGCCGGCCACCTCATGCCGGAAAGACTGGGCCGTTCCCGGCGGGAAGAGCTTTACCAGGCCAGTGGCGGAAACCCGTTCTACCTGGAAGCCCTGGTGCGGGCCGGTGAGCGGGGCATCGCCGTCGGTGATGCGGCGCTCCACCCTGACGGGGCGATCCCGGTGGCGGTCCACGCGGTGCTCGCCGCCGAGTTGGCCGCGTTGACCCCGCAAGAGCGAGTCGTCGCGCACGCCGCCGCAGTCGTGGGTGATGACTTCGAGGCTGATTCGCTCGCTGAAACGGCGGCAATGGACGCCGGGTCCGTGCTCGCCGCGCTCGACCGGCTCGCCGAGCGTGACCTGGTGCGGCTGGACGGGGCGACCGGCCGGTTCCGGTACCGGCATCCGCTGGTGCGCAGCATTGCCTACCAGGACGCCGGTCCTGGCTGGCGGCTTCAGGCACACGGCCGGGCCGCATCGGCACTCCGGAGCCGGGGCGCGCCGCCGGCTGAGTTCGCCAGGCACGTGGAGCGATCCGCCGTCCGCGGTGACCTCGAGGCGGTCGCGGCGCTCACCGAGGCGGCCGAGGCGACGATGCATACCACGCCGACGACCGCCGGGCACTTCCTGCGGGCGGCCATCCGGTTGCTTCCCGACTCGGAGTCGGCCACGCCGCAGCGCCTGATCCTGCTCGGCCGGCTGGCACACGCACTCGGCGCCACGGGCGACCTGCGGCAGGCCAGGGAAACCATGCACGAGGTGCTGCGGCTCCTGCCTGCCGAACTCACCCAGATCCGGGCACAGACAGCGCGGGCCTGTGCGACGGTGGAGCAGATTCTCGGGCGCTACACCGAGGCCAGGGCGATGCTGCACAGTGAGTGGAAACGCGTCGAAGGTGTTGACGCCCACTCGGCGGCCGTCCTGCTCGTCGCGCTCGTTGCCGGTGAAAGTGTCGAGCGCGAGCACGGACAGGACCGGGTGGCCGAGGCGATCGCGGCCGCGCGGGAAGTCGGGGATCCGATGCTGCTGGCGACGGCGTTGTCGGCCGCAACGCTCATCGACCGGCGGGCGGACCGGCTGGACGAGGCGGCCGCACTCCTGGACGCGCTGCCCGACAGCGACCTGGTCCGCGATATCGATGCGGCGTTCTGGCTGAGCTGGTCGGAAGTCTCCGCCGACCGGCTCACGGCGGCGAGCCGGCACATGAGCCGTGGCCTGCAACTGGCTCGCGCGAGCAGGCAGTCCCAAAAGATCGCGCTGCTGACCGCGATCCGCGGCATGGTGCATGCCTACCTCGGCGAGCTGGCGGCGGCGACGACCTGCTTCGACGACAGCCTGGAGTCGGCGGAACTGACCGGCAGCGAGGAGCTGCGCGTCATGGCGTTGACCTTCGGGTGCTGGATCACCACCTGGCGCGGCGACCTGGCCGAGGCGATCCGCCTGGGTAAGGAGGCCATCGTCGTCGACGACCAGGCGACGGCCATGAGTTCCTGGCGCAGTGGCCAGGCCGAGGCGATGCTGGCGCAGGCGATGTTGCACTCGGGTGATCCGCACGCTTGCATCGAGCTGCTGCTCACCTGTGGCGGTGGCGCCGAGCTGCCCGCGGTGGGCCTCCGCACCAGGCCATTGGTGTACCTGATGCTCACGGAGGCGGAGGTCGCGGCCGGCCGGGTTGCCGCGGCCACGGCATGGGCCGACCGAGCGGAGGACGCGGCCGGTCAACTCGATCTTCCGCTGCGTACCGCCATGGCACAGCGGGCACGTGCGATCGCCACGCTGTCAACGGATCCGGCGGCAGCCGCACCGCTCGCTGTCGCCGCTGCCGGTGCGTTCGGCCGGATCGGGGCGGCCGTGGAGGCCGGGCGGGCGCACTTGCTCGCCGCGACGGCGTTCGGCGGCAGCGGGGCGATCGACCAGGCCCGTGCACACCTCATGTCCGCCCGCGCGTTGTTCACCCGGTGTGATGCGCAATTGTTCCTGCCGCAGGTCGCGCGCGAGGAGCGGCGCCTGAACGCGCGCGGCCCCCGTCCCGAAAGCGGCGCCGAGCGATTCGACTTGACCGCCCGTGAGGTCGAGATCGTCAACCTGGTCTCGGACGGTCTGACCAACCGGGACGTCGGCCTCCGGCTGAATTTGAGTCCCAAGACCGTCGAAGTCCATCTGGGCCGGGTCTACACAAAGGTCGGCGTCTCCGGTCGTACTGCTCTGGCCGGCCTGTGGGCCGCCGCGGCGCGTGATTGAGGACGCCACGGCGGCCGACAACTCAGTTGCCGAGGTCGCGTACGTACAGGTTGAACTTCCGGCTGGTGCCGTCACCGCCCAGGTTCGTCGCGCTGGTCGTGAAAGCGACGTGGTGGCCGTCGGCCGAAATCGAGGGGCTGTAGCTGTAGCCATCGCTCTGCGAGCCGTCATCGGCGACGCTGACCCTGGTCGTGGTGGCGGTCACCCGGTCTCGCACGAACACGTCCCAGCTTGAGTTGGTGTCGCCGGTCACCAGCTTGTCCTCGCCGGACACGAACGTGATGTAGCGGCCGTCGGCGGAGAGCGTCGTCCGCTCCTGGCCGGGGGTCCTGCTGTCGCTCAGGCCATTGGGGCCAAGGTTCACCTGCGTCGTCGTCCGGGTATCCCGGTCGTACAGGAAGATGTCGGTGTCAGTCGGACCGCCGGTGTCGCCGGCCACCAGATTCGACGCGGTGGATTCGAACGCGACGTAGCGGCCGTCGGCCGAGATGGTCGCCGTGCGACTGGCGGAATTGCCTTCGTCGCCGCCGGGACCGACGCTGATCCGGTCGGTGTACCCGGTCAGCTGATCGTGCACGAACACGTCGTCCGCGTGGTTGTTGTCGGGGAACAGGGAGAGTGTCTTCGCCCCGGAGGAGAAGGCGACGTAGCGCCCGTCTGCCGAGATCGACGGCAGCTGGCTGATGCCGTCGCCCTGGCGACCGTTGGAATCGACGCTGACCCTGCTGGTCTCACCGGTCTGCCGGTCGCGCACGAAGACGTCGTGGATGTCGTTGGTGTCACCGAACACCAGGTTCGACGCGGGAGAGTCGAAGGCGACGAACCGGCCGTCGGCGGAGACCGACGGATGGAAACTCTCACTGTCGCTCTGCTCGCCGTGCCTGCCGACGCTGACCCTGGTCGTCTCACCGGTCTGCAGGTCGTGCACGAAAATGTCGCGGTAGCGGTTGGTGTCACCGGCCACCAGGTTCGTCGCGAAGGACTCGAACGCGACGTAGCGGCCGTCGGCGGAGATCGACGGATTCCGGCTCGCATTGTTGGCCTGGTTGCCCGCGGAGTCGACGCTGACCCTGGTGATGACGCCGGTCTGCCGGTCGCGCACGAAGACGTCGTCCGCTCGGTTGGTGTCGCCGGCCACCAGATCCCTTGCCAGCGAAGCGAATGCGACGTAGCGGCCGTCGGCGGAGATCGACGGTCCACCGGCTGAGCTGCTGATCGGTGCTGTGCCTGCCGGCCCCGGTTCGGCATCCGTGGCATGCGCGACGCCGCCTGACAACAGCGCCGCGACGATTCCCGACACGGGCACTGCGCGCCCTGCGTTGCGGATTACGGAGAGACGTCTCATGAGTGTCCTTCTGTTCGGTTCGCCGCCACGGCAGCCGGTTGCCCGGATCAGCGTTCCGTGTCGGACCGGCCGAAGCATGAGGGAACCCCCTACAACTTCGGCGTCGCGCTCTGCGCGCCGCGCGTGTGGACCTTGCACGGGATTTGCGTGGCCGTTGTCACCACTCTCACTGCCGACCCGGTCAAGAACACGCCCGGCTGTCCGCCCTCGGGCTTCTCGCGCGAGTGGAGGAACACCTCCGACACACATCGGTCGAAGCGGAGGTGCCGGAAGCGCTCTCCGCCGAGTCATCGCGGGAGGTCGTCCTGGACGTGGTGGCCGAGGCCGACCGTTTCGGCCTCCTCGCCACCAGCCTGAACGGCCGCACCCTGTGGGCGGTCGTACGCAAACCGGTCCCCACGACGGGCGATGTCGGGGGACCGGGCCATCAGCGATAGGAGCTGAACAGCGTGCTCAACCGTATCCGCCGTGCCGTCTCGCTCACCAGGGCGCGGCACATCCCCAAGGGCAGGCACCGCCGCCCCTTGACCCCCGTTCGGCCGTCGGCCGCTTCCCTTGCGCCTGCTGACGCGTCGGCCGTCGTCCTGGGGCGGGCTTCCGCCGGTGCGGACCATGGACACTCGCTCACGGGTGAGCACATCGCGCTCGTCCGCCCATACGTGCTGGCCTGGGAAAGGCGTCTGCGGACACGTTCGGTGGTCGTAGCTCCATCCGTCGGCCGCGGCCTGGTCGACCCTCGCGGGGGTCCGCTGATGCCTCCTCGTCAACAGCCGCACATCACGGACGCCTCGGTCGTCCCCTACCGGTCTACCGCCTGCTTCATCGGTACGCACCTTGCCTGCTCGTCCCGCCTGGCGGACAACAACGAGCAGACCAACTCGGCGCGGCGGCTGAACTACTGGAACAGGCCTACGAAACCCTCAACGACCAGGACGCGGACCCGGAGGAGGTGCAACGGTTGGCGAAGGTACTGACCGGATCTCTGCGGGACGTCCTCCGCGTCGCGACCAGCCGCGGTCACCTCCTGGCGGTGAGCGAACCTCACCGCTTCTGAAGGCAGAGCTGCAAGGCGGCGCGTTCCACGTGGAGAGGGAATCCGGGCACCAACCCGGGCTTCCTCCCCGTCGTGAACGCCGCTCGTGACGGCGGGGAGCGAGCCCCACGGTCGTGCAGGACACGCAGCGCGGAGCCATGAGCCACATGGACCGGCTGCTCAGGAGGCGTCCCGGTCGTCAGTGACTGTCGCCGTTGATGCCAGATCTGGATGTCAGAAGGGTGCCGCCTCCGAAATTTCGGAGGCGGCACCCTTCTGAACTGGTGCCCCCGGCAGGATTCGAACCTGCGACACCCGCTTTAGGAGAGGCCCTATAGCTGTCCCCCTCTGTGGTGATCTTCCCCGGGGTTCACCGTTCCTGCAGGTCAACTAGGTGGGGGCTTCCGTCCCCGTCTGATCCTTCCCTGTCTTTGCTCGGCCTTCCGTTCCCATGACGTTCCCATGAGGCCCCTCACGAGGCCGTGGGAGCGAGTGCGGGGGAGTCGGCTGAGGTCAGCTGCGGTCGCCGAAGCGGTGAACACCGCAGACCGCTTGGGGGCGACAAAGGCCCCGCCCCCATCGGGGATCGAGCCCTCGGCCGTCTACACGGCTCTGTAGCGGCTGGGTCCATCCGCGCAGACGGCGGGCGAGGAACTCCCGCTCCGTGGCGATCTCGGCCAACGTGCGGGCCCAGGCGGTGAACCCATCGTCGGTCAGCAGTTGCGCCGCATGACGGTCTAGGTGGCGGACGATGGCCTCGAGGGGCGGGCGGCTTCGGGGGGTGGCCGGCAGTGTGACGATGGTGATCGGCTGGTTGCAGTGGGGGCAGTTGGGGGTCGCGGTCGGTTCCAGTGGATCCCGGGGGCCGGGCTGCTGCCGTGGTGCCGGACTTGCTGCCGGCCGCTCGGGCGCCGATCGGGGTTGCGGGGGCTTCGCACCCAGGCGGAGGGCTCGCTCCAGAGCGATGACGTGTCCGGCATCCCGCACTGTCTGCCCGGCTATGCGGACTGCCCTGCGGTGGCGGGCGATCACAGCCCGACCGGCGGTCGCGATGCTTACCGAGTCGTTCAGCGACTCCGGCCTTGAAAGCCGTAGTGTGCGACATCTCGTGAGTTCCCCTGGGTCTCGATGAGGCCCTGCGCCCTTGGCCGGCAGACTCCATCGCGTTCTGGAGGTGCGGAGCCCGGTGATGGAAGTTCGGGATTCCTGAAGGCTGCTCGGCCTGTCGGAACGATCTGCGGTCCGATTGAAGACGCTGCTTCGCCGTTCGGCTGCCTCTGGGTGGAGCCTGGGGAACCGATCGCTGTATGGCGGTGGGTCCAAATCTCCTATGCCTGGGGGCGGTTGACTGAACGGGACGTTTCCTTGCTGCAGCCGGGATCATGTCGAATCCCCGGATCACGAGGTAACTGCCTGGCATCATGGTTGGCATGACCCAGGCGGATACGGAGACTCCTGAGCTGGAACTGACGGTGTCCGGCGACGATGCCGAGACGCATTTGCTGGCACTGCGCGACTGGCTGGCCCTGGAGGACGTCCTTCGTGGCCGTCTGGAGTTGCGGGGATCCGCGCCCGAGTCGGGCCACATGGGGGTGGCCCTCGACGTGGTGGCGGTGGCGCTGGGTTCGGGCGGCGCCGGCGCCGTGCTCGCCCGGTCACTGTCGACCTGGCTGATTCAGCGCCGTGCGGATGTCAAGGTGTCAGTCGTCGCGGCGGACGGACGCCGCGTCGAGGTGGATGTGCGCCGGGCGGCGGATCCCGAGCACGTCATCGGTGAGGTCGTGGCGCTGCTCGATCAGTCCCGCAACTGAGGCCGATGCCGGACCCGTGGATTCCCGACGGAAGCGCCTCGCGCGCCGTGCTGATCGGCGTGCCCACATACAGGTCCGCGGACCTTGCGGAGATACCGGCCGTGCGGGACAACCTCACCGCTTTGCGGAAGGTCCTGACCGGGGAGCATGGTCTGCTCCCTGTCGGCCACTGCCAGGTTCTGGGAGACCAGGACCAGCCGCTCGACAAGGCGACACTGGGCAGCGCGCTGGCCGTGGCGCGGCTTGAGGCCACTGATCTACTGCTGGTCTACTACGCAGGCCACGGGCTGCTGGACGAGGACGGGTTACTGCACCTCACCTTGGCCGACGCAGAGCCCGACAACGTCGCCTACACCGCTGTACCGCTGGAGGTGGTCAAGCGCGAGCTGTCACGCGCCCGCGCCAGAGCCAGGGTCCTGGTGCTCGACTGCTGTTTCTCCGGTCGGGCCGTAGCAGCGATGAGCACGCCGGACAGCCTCGTCGCCGGCCAGCTCGAGGTGACCGGCACCTTCACCCTCACCTCCACGACCGCCACCGCTCCCTCGCACGCACCGCTGGGCGCCACGTACACAGCCTTCACCGAGGCCCTGTTGGGAGCGCTCCGCACACCAGGCCCCCTCACCTTGGACGAGATCTACGTGTACGTGGACCGCGATCTGGCCGGGCGGGGACTTCCCCGTCCGCAGCGCCGTTCGGTGAACGCCGCCAGTGACCTTGTTCTGGTCAGCGGTCCCGTCGAAGAACGCCCGGTGAGTCAGAAGGCGACGGGCCCGTCACAGGTACGCTTCACCAGGCGGATAAGCCCCGGCAAACGCCGTTGGTACGCGTGTCTGAGCGCCGTGTGGACCCTCCTGGCCTGCGGGCTCGGCTACGCCATGTGGCTCCGGCCGAGCGCTGTGGCAGGTGGGCTCATCCCCGAACTGTTGCTGGTGGCCCTCGCCTGCGGAACGGCCATCGCAGCGCGAGAGAAGCCGCGGAGCCTCATGGTCGACAAAACAGGACTAACCCTGGACCGCGACGGCATGTCCTGCCACATTCCGTGGCAGGACATCGACTATCTCGGCGTGCTGCGCCAGTTCACCTACACGGGGAGCAGCGCAGCCCCTGGCAGCTGGCGCAAGACCGTATCCGAGGTCCTGGTGGTCCGCCCACGCCAGACGGCCCCGCGCCCCGAGAAGACCTCCCTGCTGCCCGCCAACTACCAGGAGCTGCAGGACTTCGGTTACATCGGGATCTGCAAACTGCGCTTCGTCGATGCCGATCCGGTGGTGCTGCGCCAGGCCGTGGAACGTCTCGGCGGCCCCCTGTTTCGTTCGCATCGTGATCTGGTCGACATGGATCCCAGGCTTCCCACCTAGTCATGTCGCTCACGACTTCGCACGGGCCCTGCTGGAGCAGGCTGCCGGGACCGGCCCCGCGAGTTGACCCCGAACCCACGGGTCCATCCCCCAGGATCAGGGCACCGCACCCTCGGGTTCGCGCTGAAGGGGCGCTACCCCTTGATCGTGGACACCCTGATCATTGGATCGTGAAGATCCATAGGACAGGAGTTCCCGTTGGGGACGTCGAAGTACTCGCCTGAGTTCCGTGCCGATGCCGTCGCGACGTACCACGCCAGCCCGGGTGGGACGTACGCGTCGGTGGCCAAGGACGTGGGCGTCAACCACGAGACGCTGCGTACGTGGGTGCGGGACGCCGAGCAGGCCGCCCGGCCCGAGGCCGTGGAGGCCACCGCGATGGAGAAGGAGAACCGGCAGCTGCGGGCGCGGGTGAAGGAACTCGAGCTCGAGCGGGAGATCCTGCGGAGGGCCGCGAAGTATTTTGCGGCCGAGACCAGCTGGTGAGCAGCCGCTTCCAGTTCGTCGACGATCATCGTGGCGCCTTCGGCGTCAAGCGGCTGTGCCGGATGCTGAAGGTCTCGCGTTCCGGCTTCTACCGGCACCTGGCCAGCGCGCAAGCGCGGGCCGACCGGGCACGGGGCGACGCCGGGCTCGCCGAGCGGATCACCGAAATCCACCAGGAGTCTGACGGCACCTACGGGGCCCCGCGCGTCACCGCCGAGCTCCGGGACGGCGGCGAGCGCGTCAATCACAAGCGGGTGGCACGCGTCATGTGGAAGTTCCACATCGTCGGGTTCCACCTGCGCAAGAAGGTCCGCACCACCGTCCCCGAGCCCTCGGCGACACCGGTGCCGGATCTCCTGCAGCGCGACTTCACTGCGACCACACCGAACAGCCGCTCCATGGGCGACATAACCTATCTCCCGGTGGGCAACGGCCAATTCCTTTATCTGGCAACGGTGTTGGATCTGTGCTCCAAACGCCTGGCGGGCTGGTCGATCGCCGGCCACATGCGCACGGAACTGGTCACCGACGCGCTCAAGGGTGGTCGGCCCCCGACTGGGCTACCGCCTCGGGCACCTCGGTCAAGCCGCTGCGGGAGATCGATGTCCCCGTCTCGGCGGACCCCGGTGAGGTGCGTGTGGGATCGACTGGTGGGCGGGTCCTCGTCGCCTGGGGCGGGAACGAGGCCTTTCCCCGCTCGGCTGCGGCGGTGGACGTGGCGACCGGAAAGGTCGACTTGTACCAGAAGCCGAACGGGCTGCTTTCCCAGTGTGCAACGACGGTGGCGTGCTCCAGTACCCGCGTGATGGCAGCCACGCCGGACGGCCCGCTGGCAAGCATGGGTACCGGAGGCTTCGGCATCCCGGGCCGCTGGTTCAGCGACGACGTGCGCCCGCCCGGCCTCGAAGCGAAGACAGGCATTGTCGGTTCCTGGAATGGCGATGCGTACGGCGTCGCCGACGGCAACCTCCTCGTCGGCTGGTCGACGGGCGGCAAGTTCGGCGCTCCGAACGACCCGCTGTGGTCGGTACACGATGTGCGAACAGGCAAGCTCCGGGCCAGCATGATCTGTGCGCATGACGTCGCGGCCTCCGATGAAGCTCGCGACTATCCCGTGATTACTTCGCCGGACGGCCGCTACCTGGCAGCCGGACCAGTTGTCTTTGATCTGAAGCGAGGCAAGGGCACCTGTCTGGAGGGTGACGGCGACCGCAAGACGATTGCGCTCGCCGCGATCCGCGATGACGGCACGGCTTACGGGGCGGTCCTGGGGAAGTCGGCGGCGGCCAGCGGCTCGGAGGCGGTCGTCGCGGAGCTGGACCTGGCGACTGGCGCAGGGGAGCCGAAGGTTCTCGATGCAGGCGTGCGCGTTCCGTACCTCACCAGCGTTGAAGGGTCGGGCCTGTTCCTTGATCGTGATGCCGATGAGAATGTGCGGGTTTCGCTGCGGCGTGAACGTTGACACCCGCGTCTCCGGTTACGCGGCGAGTAGCCCTACCGTGACCGGGTGGTCCAGTGAGCTGGGGATATTCGGGCTCTCTGCGCTGCCTTCCCAGGTAGGGGAAGATCGTTCCTCAGTTATTTGCATGTCGCACTCATCTGCTGTTGCCTCGCTGCGCGACCCTGCACCCCCTTGAGTCAGCCAGTCGCTTTCGCCTCCGCCAAGAACCGGCTCGGCTCCCCCGTCCACGACACATAGAGCCCGTCCCGCGCCCGCGTGCAAGCCACGAACAGCAGGCAGCGCTCGGACAGGAGATCCGCTTCGTGCTGGAGGCGGTCCGCCTCAACAGGTGTCACCGCCTTCGGCGCGGGCAGGGCGTCCGCGTTCACGCCGGTCACGGCGACACAGCGGAATTCCAGGCCCTTGAACGAGTGCATGGTGCCGACACGGACGGCGTCCGCCCCTTCCGGTGCGTCGGCCCTCAACTTCCCCGCCGGGATACCGGCGGCCGCCAGCCTGGCGAGCGCCTTCTCGACGCCTTTGTTGAAACGGGAGGTGACGCCGATCTCGCCCGGAGCCACGCCGTTCTCCGTCCACCCGCGTACCCGGTCGACGAGCGCGTCGAGTTCGGCTTCCTCCGACGCGGCTGCATGGATCTCGGGGCCGTTGCCGTGCAGGGCCGAACGGTAGCCGAGGAGGGTCTCGTTGCGGGCGTCGTCCTCCAGTTGCTCGAAGGGACGGCCGACGAGGAGGGCGGTGGACCAGCTGAGGATCTCGTGCGTGGAGCGGTAGTTCTTCCGCATCTTCGTGGATCGTCCGGCGACCTTGATGCCGAGGGCCCGCAGGGAGACCTTCGTGTCGTAGATTCGCTGATGAGGATCGCCGGCGATGAACAGGTCGTCGGGTCGCGCCGGGGCGGCCGCGCGCAGCAGCCGCCATTGGGCCGGGTGCAGATCCTGTGCCTCGTCGACGATGATGTGCCGGTACAGCGGACCGTTCGCCCGGAGCAGGTCGGCCGCCTCTGTGCACGTCCCCAGGTAGGTGCGCCGGCCGTCTGCCGCGAGACGGTCGGTGAACTCCCGGACTGTCCGCCACACCAGGGGCCGTTCGGCGGCCGGGAGGCGGCTGCCCCGCCCACGCCGGTCGGCGGCCTCGTACTCCCTCTCACTCCGCAGATCCTGGGCCAGGATGACGTGCTTGTACTCCTGGCCCAGGAACTGGGCCGTTCCGGTGAATCCTGTGGCCCGGGCGGCCTGCTTCCAGAGGCTCTCTTCTTCGCCGCCGCCCAGCGGGCGGCGCGAGGTGGAGACGACGCGGCTGGCGAGGGCGTCGACGGTGGTGATGTCCACGCGGGCGCGCAGTTCCTCGTCCTCGATGAGCGTGGCGAGTCCGGTGCGCAGTGCGGCGACGAGAGCGTTGGTGTACGTCGTCAGCAGGACGCGGTCGCCGTCGCGTAGGAACTTCAGCAGGTGCTTGACGCGGTGCAGGGCGACGACGGTCTTGCCGGTGCCGGGGCCGCCGGTCACCTGCGCCGGTCCGGAGTAGCTGGCCCGGTAGGCGACCTTGTGCTGGGAGGGGTGGAGGTAGACCCGCCAGGCGGCAAACGGGCTGTCGAGGATGTCGCGCAGTTCGTCGGAGGCGGTGACGAGGGCGATGCGGGTGCGGGTGTGGCGGATGGCCGTCGCGTAGTCGGTCGTGTCCACCGGATCGGACGCGGAGGTGGGGAGGTTGACGGATACCAGGTCGCGCCAGACCTCCTCAACGGTGAAGCCCTCGGCGAGGTACTCCAGGACTTCCCTCTGGTCCTGCGGGAAGTAGGGGGCGAAGGCCTCCAGTTGCTCTTTGCTGGTGAGGACACGGGCTTGGCGCAGGGTGGTCTCGTCGATGCCGAGGGCGGCCAGGTCACCGTCGGAGACCTTGGCGAAGAGCCGCTCGTCGGGCGCGGCGGCGATCCGCTCATACGCGGGTGTCAGTTCGTCGAGCATGGCGATGTCGCGGATCTCCACGGCGCGGGTGACCGTGTTGATGCTGGCGCGCTGTTTGATCGCCCAGGCGATGGCCTTGTCGTGCGGCATCACGCGCAGCAGTACGAAGGTGTCGCCGCTGTCGGGGGCGAGTACGACGCCGCGGGTGCCCTGAGCGATGCGGATCGTGCGGATGTGCGGGTCCTTGGCCTGCTTCAGTGACTCCAGTTTCAGGCCGGGGTCCTTGAAGAGCTGGTCGAGGGTGAGGCGTTCGAACTTCTCCCAGGCGTCGAAGACCCCCTGCTTGTCAGTGCCCTGGAGTTTGCCGAGCTGGGCGCAGAACCCGATGTCGAAGGCGAGGTGTGGCATGGTGTCCCGTTCTGCGTGTGCGCTGCGTGCGTCCTGTGGCTGGGAGTGGCTACGAGTGCCTGCGAGGTGTACGAGCGGGTTACCCGGCGGCGTCGCCGTCGCCGTCGAGGTCGAGGCGGATCAGGGCCAGCGCCTCGGCGATCTCGACGGTCATCTCGTCGTCGGGGCCGAACACCATGCACATGTCCTGATGGAGCGGTTCGAGGACCTGCCGGGCTTCGGCGGTCCGGCCCTGGGCGAGCAGCAGCATCCCGATGTTGTGCCGTAGCTCCACGGCTTCCTCGCTCACGTCGCTGTCGACGGCCCGTACGACGTTCAGCACGCCCTGGAGTGCGGCGAGCGCGTCGGTGACCTGGCCGAGTTCGGCGCGGCACCGGGCCGCCTGGGCGCGGCAGGCGCGGGCCTGCTCGGAGGTGGGTCCGGCGATGCGGGCGTACGCGTCGGCGAGGGCGTCGAACTCGGGCAGGGCGGCCCGGTAGTCGCCCCCGAGGAGGCGGATCGCTGCTCGCTGGCGGCGCAGCGCCAGGACCTGCTTGTTCTCGGAGCCGAGAGCGAGGGCCGCGGGTTCGATGACCTCGCCGAGCACCTCGGCGGCCTGCGCGAACCGCTCCTCCTCCAGCAGGGCGTCGGAGTGCGCGTACGCCGCCTTGATGTCCTCGCGCAGCCGGGCGGGGACGGGCACCGGCTGGGCCCCCGGGAGGACGGCTGTCGGCGTCGAACCGCTGGGTGCAGGGGCCTGGGCGCGGGCGCGGGGCGCGAAAGGATGACGGAACACGCCTGTCGGGTCGGGTGCGCCGGCCGGCCCGGCATCGGCTGTGCCGGGTTCTTCGCCTGGTGGCGGGAGGAACGGCAGCAGCCGCGCGTACACCTCCTGCGTGTCGGCGGGCCGCGCCTCGGGCGCCTTGCGCAGCAGGTGCAGGACCAGCTCCTCCAGCGCCTGGGGGACGTCGGGCCGCAGCTGTCGAAGCGGGGTGGGGGCGGCGTTGACGTGCTGGTACATCAGCAGATACTCGTTCTCCGCCTCGAACACGAGGCGTCCGCTGAGGAGTTCGTGCAGCACACAGCCCAGCGCGTACAGGTCGGTCTGCGGGGTGATGCGTCCGGCGCGGACCTGCTCGGGCGACATGTACTGGTGGGTGCCGATGGGGCTGCCGGTGGCGGTCAGTTTGGTGACGTCGGTGCGCAGAATCGCTGCGATGCCGAAGTCGAGGACCTTCACGGTGCCGTCGCGTGCGACGAGGATGTTGCCCGGCTTGAGGTCCCGGTGGATGACCGGTACGTCGTGCGCGTACGACAGCACGGTCGCGATCTGCGCGGCGACGGCGGCCGCCCAGCTGACGGGCAGGGGCCGGCTGGGGTCGAGGTAGGCGGACAGGGGTACGCCGTCGACGAGTTCCATCACCAGGAACAGCCGCTCGTACGACGCGTCGAGCACCGCGTCGTACACCTGCGGGACGCCGGGGTGCTGGATGCGCGCGGTGATGCGGGCCTCGCGACGGAAGCGCTTGGCGAACTCCTCGGCCAGCTGCGGTGAGGTGACCGACGCCTGCCGGATGAGCTTCACGGCGACGGGCCGGTCGAGCACGGCGTCGTAGCCGCGCCACACGTCGCCCATACCACCGTGGCTGAGCTCCTCCAGGAGTTCGTAACGGTCGGAGATCGCCTCCTGCGGCACCTTGCCCCCGGTGTGCGTGATGAACAGTCACGGTCAGGGGTCAAGTGTGACCGCTGCGTCGATCTGCCGTCCAGCGGTCGCGTGCGACATGGACTCGGGCGCGGCGATCGGTGGAGGACGGGCAGGAGGGCGCGGCGGCCGGTCAGCCTCCCGCCGACAGGACGTATTCCGCCCGTGGGGGTCCAGTCGCGCGGGCGGCTGGGGCCCCACGTCCTGCACGGTTGGCCGAGACGGCAAACGCCCCCGCTCCGAAGAGGCGGGGGCCGACCGCCGGATCAGATCCAGGTCACTTGGCGGACGTACACGCATTCATGCCGGGGAACGATGAGGTAGACGAAGAATCCGCTGTCGACATGTGCGGTATCTCCCTTCGGGCCCAGCCCTTCGTACTGTGTTCCGTCGAGGTAGAAGGCCGCAGCGGCCCGCACCAGCTCGTCAGCCCGTTTCTCGACCTCGGCAACGAACGCCGGCGGTGCTCCGCCGATGACGTACGCCTCGCTCGGGTCGTACTCCCACCTCCACGTCACTCGGACACCGCCTGCGTCGCCATGTCCTCGACGGCACGCAGCTGGTCCATGGCGGATCGGAACGCGGGATCGTCCTTGCTGGTCGTGCCGTGGATCGTGGCGAGAGCACGGCTACGGCGTGCGGAGAGATCGGGCCGACGCTCGATCTCCACCTGAGCGGCCCAGTGGGTCAGCCAGTGCTGAAGGTGCCCGATCTTGCTGGTCCGAATGGCGGCGGCGAGCGCCTCTTCCTTGTGCCTTTCCATCTCGTCCAGGCGGTGAGGAGCAATCCGGGCGAGCGCCACGCGGACGGCGTCGGGGGTACGTTCGGGGCGCGGTACCAGCTCCGTGCCGTGGTCTGGCTGTGTGCTCACGATGTCCTCCCAAGGGTGCCCCGGCCACCATATCCAGCCGGGGCGTACGAGTCAGACGTCGTCGTCCAGGCCCTCCTCGCGGCGGATCATCCGCCAGGCGGCCTTGCGGGCGCTGCGGTCCGGGGCGAGCTCGGCGACGATCAGCGTCAGCGCGTGGTGCGTGTCGACGTGTCGCAGTCGTAGGGGATGCCCCACGCGTCGAGCCGCTGCCCGGCAAGCCGCCGGGCGAGCCGCGTGCCGCGCGGGGTGGAGCTGAACTTCCGCACCGTGCGCCCTTGATTGCCGCCGCTCGGTCGTGGGCCGCGCATCGCGGTCTCATCCGGGAGTGAGGCGGGCAGCCGAGCGCCACGCGTGCGAGAAGGGTGCCGACCGGATACGGACCTGGGGTCAAGGAGCAGGGGCGGATGTGGGTCGGTGGCGCCCACGACGAACCCTCCGGGCGCCACCGGGTGGAATACCTCTACGTCGTCACTCCCGGTCGGTCGCGATGATGCCGACGCATTCTTCGAGCGCGGCATGCAACGGCGTTACGAAGGCAGCGAGTTCGGCGTCCGATGCCTTCCCCGCCTCCAGTACGGCGCCGACGACCGTCACCAGGACGGCGGCGGCCTTCAGCGCTTGCGTATCGGCCAGCCCTTCAAGAAGACCGCCGGGGCGCGTGACCGCGAAGGCCTCCTTGCCGGTGGCCGGGTCGACGCCGAGGCTGCGCAGACGAGACGCATTCGTACTCATACGGCGACCTCCCACGGAACGTAGTCCTGCCCCGGCGTCGCCAGGACCGCCGCCCGGCGCCGCTCGCGCTGAAGACGCCGCCGGTCACGTTCGTCGCGCTCGCGTTCCCACTCGACGACGTACGGGCGGACCAGGGGCATGCCGTCGGCGGCGATGACGTCCGCCGCGTACCGACACGTGATCGCGGGCGGGGGCTCCGGAGCGGGCCGACAGGGGATGAGGGGCAGTGGCAGGGCTGCTGCGGAGCGGTGGGCTCCGCGGGTGGGCAGGAAGAGGTTCAGAATCGCGGCCAGTAGGCTGCGCATAGGTCGACTCCCAATCAGTCGGCTGAGGCCCCGGTAGGGAAGTAGCCGCTTCCCGTCGGGGCCGCTCTGTGTTGCGAACCCAAGATAGCGTGGATAACCGCAGATAACCACGGATGCACGGAATGCTGTGGTCACCCACGCTGATGTCATGGAGCTTGACCGCACACGCCCGCTGTGGCGGCAGATCGCAGCGGAGATCATCCGGCGCATCAAGAACGGCACGTATCCGCCGGGAAGCCGCGTGCCCTCCACCCTGGAAATCGCCCAGGAGTTCGGCGTGGTGAACGCGACGGCGGCGAAGGCGATGCGGCATGTGCGGGAGCAGGGGTGGACGCGGGGCGAGGTCGGGCTGGGGACTTTCGTCGTCGACCCCCTGCCGCCCTCCCCCGAAACCCCCGAGCCCTCCGCCTAGCCCAAGCCGCAGTCACCCATCTGAGCCGTACGTTCGTACGCCCGGTGGGCGCCCAGTCGCACAGGCGACTGGGCACCCACATCTTGCATGGCTGGCTGAGACCTGAGGGTGTTGTCGGGCTGCGCCCGTGGCTGACGGTCGGCGTTCACTCAGCCTTCCTGATCGTGGTCCTCCTCGTTCCCGCGCCAACGGCTTGCTCGCTCGGCGATCCCGCTGGAGAGCTTGCCCTTCACGGAGCTGGCCCGGTCGAGGGTCCCGTTGCCGAAGCTTCTGGCGGCACCGACGCCCTTTGCTCCTGTCTCGAGCGCCTTGTTCCTCGCCTCCGCGGCCGCGTCCACCCATCGTCTCGCATCCGATGACTGGCGACCGGACTCAATCCCGAGCCGCCCGTGGAAGTCACCGACGCCGGTTGCGACATGGTTGCTCGACTGGACCACAGCCGGGGACTTGGTCGGGTGCAGCAGCACCTTCGCGTTGGCCGTGTCAGCAGCCGCACTCATCCGGGCCACCAGGCGCTCGGTGCTCCGCGAGATGAGATCCAGCCGGTTCTGTCGGGCAGCCCGAAGCCCGAGGCGATGCCGGTCCAGCTCCTCCGGAGCCGCGTCCAGCACTCGGTCGAGTTCGAGCACGGCGATCGCGTCCTGCAGTTGGAAGCAACGAGCCAGAACAGCGAGCCACTCCTGAGCCTTGGACTCGGCTTCATTGGCCGCCGTGGCGAGATCACCGATCTTGGACTTGCTCTTGCGCTCCACCTTCTCCGCGAGTGCGTCGAGTTGACGCAGCGCGAACGCCTGGGTCTCTGCGATCGTCGCCGGCGCGGCCTGCACCTTCGACCACGTGACCTCGGAGACCCGGCCCACCTGCTCTCGGATGGTCATGGTCTCCTCGATCACGAGGTCGACGCCGATCATGCGGGCCAACACAGCGTCCTTCTGGGCGCGGAGCACGTCGTCGACCTTCTCGTCGATCGTGGCGAGGTAGTCGGTGATCTCGTCCATGGTCTGCTGCATCGCGAGCTGTGCCATGATCCCCGCGGCACCAGCCAGACGCGCCGGGTTGGTCAGAAACGAGCCCGCCCCCTTCTCGATCTGGAGCCATGACTTGATTGAGCCAGGTTTCCCCACCATCGCGTGGCTGACGCCTGGCGTCTTGCTTTCCATCAGCCCGAACTTCTTGACACGCTGCGCGGACTCCTGGGTCAGCTTCACCCAGCGACCGGAGTTGGCGGCAATCTCTGAACCTGCCTGCGCGGCTGCAGCCCCGGTACCGAAGGCGGACTTGAGCCGTTGCAGTCCGAGGTCCTTCGACGACAGTCCCTCCGAGATGAGGAAGCGTTCGACATCCGTCGCGTTCCCGATGACCGCCAATCCATCACCGTCACTGATCAGCTGAATCTCGTTGTCCATTGCCCGCTCCCGAAGTGGCTTCTCGTAGTTGAGGGTCGGCGGGGTGCGCGCGGTGATCGCCGGGCAGAGGCCGAGGTCTTGCTCCAAGGGCGCCCTGGCCGGCACATCCAGCCGGGGCATACGGATCAGACGTCGTCGTCCAGGCCCTCCTCGCGGCGGATCATCCGCCACGCGGCCTTGCGGGCGCTGCGGTCCAGGCTGGACTTGAAGCCCTTGTCGGGGCCGAAGTACTGGCGGCCCATGCCCGCGATGGTGTCGATGTGGTCGGCCATCTTGTCCGCGAAGACGTTGTCGAAGACGAGTCCGAAGTTGTCCTCGTCGTTGACGACGGCCGCCGCCCGCACCTTCGGGTCGGCCTTGGCCTCCTCGAACGGGCGGATGACGTCCTGCTCGGTGAACTCGGTGCCGAAGCGTTCATTGAATTTGTCGATCAACTGCGAGAGCAGCGACTTCTCCGCCTCCTTCGCACCGCCCGAGCCGTCGCCGAAGCCCTGCATCGTCGTCGGCCCCTCGGCAGTGAGGGAGACGTCGTACTCGCCGGTCTTCTCCACCCGCATATGGCTGAGGTCGATCTCGCCTATGTCCACGCCTCCGTCCGCGCGGCGCGGCAGCCGGTTGAGGAGGTAGCGGCCGTAGAGATGCAGCCGCTCCAGCTCGGCGTCCCGGTAGGGGACGATCTGAGCGAGGAAGCCGTACTTCCTGACGTAGTCGTTGAGGTCGGCGCGGAAGCCCTCCGCCGTCTCCTGGTCGTCCTCGTCCTCGCTTTCGAGCAGGGGCGTGAAGCGGGCGACGGCGGGGGAGAGCAGCCGGTACAGCTCGGCGTGCAGCTTCTCCCACTTGGACTGTGAGCCTGCCGCCTTCTCCTTGGCCGCGAAGTACGCGGCGGCGAACTCGTCCATCTCCTGCCCGGACAGGATCGGCGCCTGCATGACCCGGCTCTGCGCGGTGTAGAGCAGGTTGGGGTCGGAGGGGAGGGTGTTCGCCTCCTCGAAGTACGGGCGGAAGGAGTCCTGTATGTCTTCGGCGTCGTTGACGAAGTCCAGTACCGCCAGGTCGGCCTGGGTTTTGCGCTCGGCGGTCCGGTTCAGCCGGGACAGGGTCTGGACGGCGGAGATGCCGGTCAGCGTCTTGTTGACGTACATCGTCGTCAGCAGCGGCTGGTCGAAGCCGGTCTGGTACTTCTCCGCCACGACCAGAATCCTGTACTCGCGCTGGCCCGCACCGCCGGCTCGGGCGGCCTTGTCGTCGGCACGCGTGTACCCGAACGCCTTCGGCAGCGCGCTCTCCGACAGCCCGCCGTTCTCCTTCGGCTCGGTGGTCTCCTCGCCGTCGACTGTGAGTGAGCCGGAGAAGGCGACGAGGACACCCAGGTCGGGGTACTTGGTGTCGTAGTCCCGGTCCTTGATGTAGCTCTTGATCGCGCGCGCCATCTGCACGGCGGACTGCCGTGAGGCGGTCACCACCATGGACTTGGCCCGCCCGCCGAGGCGGCCCCGGCTGTGCGCCACGAAGTGCTCCACGATCACCTGGGCGTGCTGGGCGACCGTCGAGTCATGGGTGAGCGCGTACCGGGCGAGCAGAGAGTTCGCCTTCGACGGGTCGACCTCCCGCTCGTCGGGGTTCTGGTTCACCAGCTTCCAATACGTGTTGTACGTGACGTAGTTGCGCAACGGATCGAGGATGAAGCCCTCCTCGATCGCCTGCCGCATGGAGTACGTGTGGAAGGGCCGGTAGGTCGCCTTGCCGTCGATGTCCTGGAGCGTGCCGAAGAGTTCGAGGGTCTTGGCCTTCGGCGTGGCGGTGAACGCGAAGTAGGAGAGGTTCGCGGCGCGGGAACGCTGCTCGGCCCTCTTCTTGAGCTGCTCGTCGAGGGTGGCAGTCGCCGGGGCCTTGACCGTGGTCGCGCCCGCGTCGTCCGAGTCGGAGTCCAGGCCGAGGTCGCGCAGGGCGGACCGTACGGCGGTGGCGGCGTCGCCGGACTGCGAGGAGTGCGCCTCGTCCACGATGATCGCGAAGCGGCTGCCCCGGATCTCGGTGGGGTTGCGCTGGAGGTAGTCGAGCAGCGCCGGGAAGGAGTGCAGGGTGACGGTGACGATCTTCCCGGTGTCGCGGGAGAGGGCCTTGGCGAGTTGCTCGCCCTTCGCCCCGTACTTCTCGTCGATCTTCACGACGAGGCCTGCGGTCTGCTCGAAGTTGCCGACCGTTTCCCGGAGTTGGGCGTCCAGGTTGCGGCGGTCGGTGATGACGATGACCTTGTCGAAGACCGGCACGCCCGGCTGGAGGCCCTTGGCCATGGCCTCGGCGTCGAGTTCGCGGGGGTCGGTCGGGGTGTGCAGGTCGCTGAGGCGGTGCGCGAGCCAGCCGATGGTGTTCGACTTGCCCGAGCCGGCCGAGGCCATGACCAGGTAGTCGTGGCCCGCGCCGTGCGTTGCGGCGTGCGCGGTGAGCTTCTTGACCGCGTCCCACTGCTGGAACCGGGGGAAGACCATCGTCTTGGTGGTGCCGCCGCCGGGCGACTTGCTCTTGTACAGGTGCACGAACCGCTGGAGCAGGTCCAGCCAGTTGTCCGGCTGCCAGACCTGCTCCCAGAGGTAGGAGGTCGCGTACGTGCCGAAGGCGGTCGGGTCCGGGTTGCCTGCGCCGCCCGGCTGACCGGGGCCGTTGGAGCCGGTGTTGAACGGGAGGAACCGGGTGTTCTTGCCCTTGAGCTGGGTGGCGACGAAGACCAGGTCCGGGTCGACGGCGAAGTTCGCGACGACCCGACGCGTGAAGATCAGCTCGGTGGGGTCGCGGTCGGTGCGGTACTGCTCCTTGGCCTTTGCCACCCCCTGCTTGGTCAGCGGGTTCTTCAACTCGGCCGTGGCGACGGGGATTCCGTTGAGGAAGAGGGCGAGGTCGAGCTTGTTGCCCCAGTCGGCCTGCTTCGTCGCGTACACGAGTTCGCGGACGACGGTGAGACGGTTGGCCCGGTAGCCGTCGAGCACGGAGTCGTGGGCGACGAGGTTCGGCTTGAAGTAGGCAACACGGAGCAGGACACCCCGGTCCTTGACGCCGTTGCGGAGAACATCGAGGAGCCCGTTGGTGGCAATGGCCTGGTCGAGTCGGCCGGCGAACCCGCGCTGCGCCTCGTTCGGGTCTCCGCCGTAGACGGTGAGCAGTTCGTTCCACTCGTCGGGCTGGGTCGCCCCGATGAAGGTGAACAACTCGTTGGTGTCCAGGCCGAGATCGGCCCGGTAGTCCTGCGGGCGCGCTTCGCGCCAGCCGCACTCGACCATGGCGGCGACGATGGCGTCACCGAAGGCGGACTCCGTGTGGATCGGGCTCATGGCTACGCGGTGCCTCCGTCCGTTACGTTGCGTTCGCTGGCGGTGGATACGTCGAACTGGCCGGTTACGGCGGCGGTGATGAGGGCTTGGCGGCGTTCGGCGATCAGCGCTCGCTGTCTTGACAACTCACCCTGCAGGCTTTCGATCTGAGACACCTGGCTCTGCAATTGCGCCAAGCGTTCTTTTGCCTCTGCGGGTTTCAAAACGAGAATGGGAACTCCACGCAGCCTGTCGGCCTTGATACCCAAGGCGGTCGATCCGGTAGCCCGGAGTTCCAACTCCGCCTGGCCCTGGGGTGAACGCAGGTACCAGTAAAGCCATTCCGGACTACAGAACCTCTGATCGGCCCTGAGTACAATTACACGCTGCGCGAGAGCGACCCCTGGATCATCGACCATTGCCACCTGTCCGAGCGGAGCCTCAGTGGTCAACAACACGTCGCCGTGCATGAGTAGCCCACGACGCATCCAATCGCTGTAGGCGTCTTCGGCAATGTACTCGCGACTTGCAGCCATGTCGATCTTTCCATCGCGAATGTTCTTGGCAGTGACCAATGGGACCCCGGATACAGTCTTTTCGGGTGTTGCCCCGCGATAGTCGATCCATCGATTTACGACACGTCGCAATGCAAGATTGACCGGAAGCGTGCCGCCAGCCTCCGTCGTGCGTGACGAGAAGCAATTCGACAGCAGCGACGCCTGCCGCTCGCCTAGGAGGTGTGAGAATTTGCTGGAAAGGAGCTCGATTCGAGCTAGCTTGCTGGTCTCGGCGTCGAGGAAGTCGGCGATGCGGCGCTGCTCCTCCAACCCTGGATATGCCCACGGCGAAGAAAAGAAGGCTCCAGCATCCAAGTTTTGGATACCCGTGGTCTGCTTGATGGCACTCTGTGTCAGCCCCTGACCGTATGCAGCGGCGAATACGTAGGTCAGGAAGCGAGAGTCGACAGCAGATTCGGGGGAAATCCGAGAGCAGAAATTAGAGCACACTGCCTTCTCTGCTCCGTCGTAGAGAACAGCCATGCCGACGGGCTGCTTTTCGCCTCCCCCCGACTTTTCGAGGATCAGGTCGCCAGGATGCAGGAGATGCTGCCGTAGCGATGATGCGTCGACGCTTCGCAACGGAGCCCCATCGGCCTTCGCTCGACGCCCCACACGGTCGAAGTCGGCGGCGCGAATACAGCGGACATCGCTACCGTCTTCGGCAGGTTCACCACCCCACGTTCCATTGGTGGACGATGCGATGAGATTCTTGATGCGTCCCCGCGTCCATTGAACAGGTGCGCCAGCGATCCAGCCGTCCGTGGTGGGGGTCATTCCGTCACCTCACCCAGCAGCGCCTGAATCTCCGCATCCAGCGACTTCAACTCCGCGTCGATCTCCGCCAGCGGCCTCGGCGGCTTGTACACGTAGAAGTGCCGGGTGAACGGGATCTCGTAGCCGACCTTCGTCTTCGTGTGGTCGATCCACGCGTCCGGCACGTGCGGCAGCACCTCGCGCTTGAGGTAGTCCTCGACGTCCTCGCCCAGCGGAACGTTCTCGTAGTCCCGCAGGTCCGTGTCCGGTTCCGGCTTGCCCTTCACCATCTGGACCTCGCCCCCCGGGTCCCGTACGCCGATTGCGTCCCGCAGCGCCTTGTTGAACGGCGCGCCTGTCGGCCAGGTCGACCCGGCCTGTACGACCGCGTCCTTGAGCGCCAGCCACGCCTCCGACTTGGTGGCCCAGGATCGAACCTGCATCGACTCGATGGCGTCGAAGAAAACCGAAGCGGCCGGCAGCTTCTGGATTGGCTTGGACTCCTCCAGCGCCGCCAACGTCTCCTCCGTGACCTCGAAGCGCAGCTTCAGCGGGCGTTCGACGGTGATGCGCTGGTAGCCGAAGTCCTCGTTCGCGAAGACCTTGACCTTGCCGTGCAGCGGGTGCTCGGTGTCCTTCGCGACCTGCACCGCCTCCGCGTACAGGCGGGTGATGTCGCCGATGTGGTTGGGGCGGCCGTTCGTCCCGTCGCCCAACTCCTTGCGCTTGTCGCCCAGCGACTTGCGCATCTTCTGCCACTGGTCGCGCGCGTCGAGCAGGACGACCTTGCCCGTGTGGTCGGCGTCCTTGCGGTTGGTGAGGATCCAGAAGTACGTGGAGATGCCGGTGTTGTAGAAGATCTGATCCGGGAGGGCGACGATCGCCTCCAGCCAGTCGTTCTCCAGGATCCAACGTCGGATCTCCGACTCACCAGACCCCGCCGCGCCGCTGAACAGCGGGGAGCCGTTGAAGACGATGGCGATGCGGGAGCCGCCCCCGCCGTTCACGTCCACCGGCTTCATCTTCGAGATCATGTGCTGGAGGAAGAGCAGCGAGCCGTCGTTGATGCGCGGCAGGCCCGCGCCGAAGCGGCCGGCGTCGCCGAGCGACCTGTGCTCGTACTCGACCTCCTCCTTGACCTTCTTCCACTCCACGCCGAACGGCGGGTTGGCGAGGAGGTAGTCGAACCTGCGGCGGGAGTGGCCGTCGTCGGAGAAGGAGTTGCCGAAGCGGATGTTCTCCGGGTCCTGGCCCTTGATCATGAGGTCGGAGCGGCAGATCGCCCAGGACTCGGGGTTGAGCTCCTGCCCGTACACCTCGACCGTCGCGTCCGGGTTGAGGGCTTTGATGCGGTCGTCGGCGGCGCTGAGCATGCCGCCCGTGCCGCAGGCCGGATCCATGACCGTGCGGACGACACCAGGCAGGCTGAGGGCGTCCGCGTCGGGCGCCACCAGCAGGTTGACCATCAGCTTGATGACCTCGCGCGGGGTGAAGTGCTCACCCGCGGTCTCGTTCGACTGCTCGGCGAAGCGGCGGATCAACTCCTCGAAGATGTAGCCCATGTTGTGGTTGGGCACGACGTCGGGGTGCAGGTCGAGGTCGGTGAACTTTCCGATGACCTGGTAGAGCAGGTTCGCGCCGTCGAGCTTCCTGACCTGCTGGTTGAACTCGTACTTGTCGAGGACCTCGCGGGCGTTGTCGGAGAAGGCACCGACGTAGATCTGCAGGTTCTTCGCCGCGTTCTGCGGGTCGGCCGCGATCTTCCGCAGCGTGAGGTCGCTCTTGTTGTAGAAGGAGTTGCCCGAGGCCTTGCGCAGGAAGTGGTCGGTGTCGATCTCCTGGCCCGCGAACCTGGCGACGGTCTCGACGACCTTGTCGCGCGTCGGCTCCAGGACGCACTCCAGGCGGCGCAGCACGGTGAACGGCAGGATGACCTTGCCGTAGTCGGACTGCTTGTAGTCGCCGCGCAGGAGATCGGCGACGGACCAGGCGTGGTTCGCCAGCTCCGTGTGCTTACTGCTGTTCAAGAGGTCCCGGCTTCCTTCCGAAAAGCGCCGTCCGGGCGGGGGACGGCAGGGATCCAGTGTGGTCGTGTGCGGTGGGACGTGTGGGGCGTTTCAGGCGGAACGGCCGGGTCTGCTGTCCGGGGTGTCCGGTGGCAGGAGTACGCCGGCGGTGAGGCCGGTGGTAAGAGTGGCCGCGGTGTCGGCGGCGAGGCCGGCGGTTCGGCGAACGGCCGCGCGTAGCTCGTGCACGCGGCGGAAGGCCTCCCCGTAGCGCCGCTGTTGCTCCAGGGGCAGCAGCGGTACGCGCAGGCGGCCGGGTGCGACGTGCACGTGGGTGCTGCCGGTGGACGCGGAGGCGATGTTGTCCTCGGCGCCGAGGAATCCGGCCAGGAACCACGGGTCGAGGCGGGCCGGGTCGGGGCGTAGGAGGTGGACGTTCGGACCGAGCAGGGCTCCGGCGTCCTGGTCGTCCGCGACCCGGGTCATCGCGGCCGCGTCGCCGCCGCCCGCGACTGCGCGTACGAGGACGTCTCCGGCGGCGACAGGCTGCGTGGCGTCAGAGTGGACGTCACCGGCGCCGCCGGACGGTGGGTTTCCGGCTGAGATGTCCAGGGCGGTGAGGACCGGCCGGTCTGCGGCAGGGGCGGCGGCGCCCTTGGAGCCTCGCGTCCCGGGCGTCGCCGCCCGCAGCACGGTCAGGGCCCCGCCGCGCGCAAGGTCGGAGACGGTCGCCGTACGCCACTCGCGGGCTGACGCCCCGGACGGCTGCCAGCCGCCGGACTCTGAGGCGCCTGCCAGGGCAGCGACTTGCTCGGCCAGTTGCCCGTGCAGCTCGGCGACGCGCCGGGCCAGGGCTGCCGGGTCGATGTCAGCTGCCGTCGCCCTCACATGGCGGGCCGGGGTGACGTCGACGACATCGTCGAGGAGGTCGACGAGCGGCACCGCGCGGGCGACGCCGGGCTCGTCGGCGTAGGTGTCGGGGGCTGCGGTGAACGCGGCCCACTGGGTGAGGACCCTGCCGGTCAGCCCCGCCCAGTCGAAGGTGGAACCAGAGGAACCAGAGGAACCAGAGGAAGAGGAGGCGGCGGAAGAGGAAGAGCCGGACCGGCCAGGGCGCGAGCCGCCGCGTGTGCCGAAGCCGGCCGTGGACGCAACGGTCGCGCCAGGTGTTCCCGTGGTGGCGTCCCGCTGCTCGCCCTCACCGTCGACGAACAGCACCGGCGTACGGTCCGCGCCGCCCGGCTCGGGGCGCTGGAGCACCCAGATCTGCAGACCGATGTGGAGCGGATACGCGGCACGCGCCGGGAGCGAGATGACTGCTCGCAGGGCCCCGCTGCGGATGAGCTCGGCGCGGATGCGGCGGCCGGAGGAGCGGAAGGCGAGTGCGGGCGGCAGCAGCATGACCGCGTGGCCGCCGGCCTCCAGATGCGCGAGGGCGTGCTGCACCCAGGCCAGCTCGGATTCGAAGCGCGGCGGGACCCCGTACGCCCACCTCGGGTCGTACGCCAGCTCGTCATGACCCCAATCACGGTCGCCGAAAGGCGGGTTGGACAGGACGGCGTCGACCGTGACCTCGGGGAAGGCGTCGTCGCGCAGGCTGTCGCCGACGCGGATCGCCACGTCGGCCCCGGGTGCGGCGAGCAGGAGCCGGACCGCGCTGCGCTGGGCCTGGACCGGGAGCGTGTCCTGCCCGAACAGCTCCTGTGCGCCCTGCCGGGCAGCGGCAGCGAGGAGAGTGCCGCTGCCGCAGGCCGGATCGAGGACACGGGCCGCGCCGGCGGGCAGGAGCCGCGCCATGAGCAGGGCCAGGCCCTCCGGAGTCTGGTAAACGCCGCTGGCGGCACCCTCGTCCAGCTCGCGCTCCGCGAGGACATCGAGGGCGGCCTGCGCTCCGGCCTCACGGACGCAACCCAGCAGGGCGCGGACCGTGCCCGCATCGTCCGGGCCGTAGCGGACCGGCTCGGCCTCGGGCACAGCCGGGGGGAGCTGGGCTGCGGCCTTCTCCGTGCGGGCGATCAACTGGTCGTCGGACGCGGTGGCGAGTTCGGCCAGCTCCTCGGGCGTGAGGCGGGACATGGCCGCCACCAGCGGGAACAGCCGCGCCGCCGCACCCGAGCCGGGCCCGAGCAGACGCAGCGCCGTACGCAACTCCTCGGCGGGCGAGGCAGCGGAGGTGTGCCCGCGCCCCCGCAACCATGCCTGGACAGCCGTCAGGTCGTAGAGCGGGCTGCTCTCCGTGCCCCCGCTGGGAGCGGGGAAGTCGTCGTGGCGACGGCGCCAGTTGCTGACGGTGGCGCGCGTGACCCCTGCGACGCGGGAGATCTCGGCGGCGGTCACGTGCGCCGAGGCGGGCAGTTGGGCTGAGGGCTGCTGGGGCATGGCGTGGGGTGCTGCTCCTCTCGGGCCAGTCGGTAGTGAACAGTAAACACGTTACAGCAGCCGTCAAGCGCATCAAGCTGTTTGACGATGCTTTCAGTGGTGTGCTTACCTATTACTGCTTCCGATTGGAAGCGGCGACTGCGCGACGCGCTGTGGAGCGCCCTGTCGCCGTACCACCGCCACGCATCTGATCTCTTCCGATCCCTTCTCATCGCCGCGCGATACGTCGCGGCCGAGGCCACCCGTGTGCGTTCCGCACTGCAGTCGCCACCCACCGCACACCGGAGGAACCCCACATGACCACCTCGATCCAGCAGTCCCCGTTCGGTCAGCCCGCCCCGGGCGGGTGGGGACACATGCCGCCCGCAGCGCCGCCTGCCAAGAAGCCTTCGCGCCGCAAGTCGTGGTTCACGCACAGCGCGGTCGCGCTCGTCGCACTGGGCCTGGGAGCCGGGATGGGCGGCGGCGCCAACGCGGGCGACGGTGAGGCGGCGACTCCCGCACCGACTGTGACGGTGACGGCCGCCGCCAAGGGTGCCGCCCCGACCGAGACCGCGGCCAAGCCGGCGACGCCGACGACCGAGCCCGCCGACATCACGGCGGCGTCCGCCGCGAAGATCTCCGGCGACGGCGAGTACCTGGTCGGCCAGGACATGGAGCCCGGCACGTACAAGACCAAGGGCCCAACTGACGGCTCCATGTGTTACTGGGAGAGGGCCAAGGACTCCAGCGGCGACTTCGACTCGATCATCACCAACGGCACCCCGACCGGGACCGGCCGGGTGACGGTCAAGAAGGGCGAGGTCTTCAAGACCCAGGGCTGCCAGGACTGGACCAAGGCCGGCTGAGCGGCAACGGGCGCTCCGACCCTCGGGCCGCGACGAGCACACAGTGCCCGGGACGACCGTATTCGTCAGCCCCTCCGCGCCCCTCCCCCTCGATGGGGTGGCGCTACGCCGCCCGCCGCCCACCCGACGCGAACGCCGGGGGCATCATCCTCACCGACCGCGTGCCGGTGTCCGACCCATCCTCCGAACCAGCATCCGGCCCCCGGGAGACAGCACATGACCGTGACGGAACAGCCCCAGCAGAACGCGAACCACCCCACCGACCCCGCTCAGCCGACCCCCGCCGACCAGCCCGTGCCCATGGCCGGCCTGGTGGAAGCCCGCCTGGAGGAGGCGGCGCTCACCGAGCCCGTGAAGGTGCTCCTGAAAGAGGCCCTGGGCGACGGCGAGCCCCAAGGGACCCCTCCGATCGGCCGGATCTACCTCGAGTCCGTCGCCGTCGCCCGGTTCCGCGGCATCGGACCGCGCGCCTTGCTCAAGCTCAGCCCCCGGCCCGGCGTGAACCTGGTCGTGGGTCGCAACGGTTCCGGCAAGTCCAGCGTCGCCGAGGGCATCGAGACGGCCTTCACCGGCGTGAACATGCGGTGGCAGGGGCAGCACGCGATGCGCAGCAGCAACTGGCGCAACCTCCACGACACCGACGGCAGGCCGGAGATCGAGGTCAAGCTCGCCATCGAGGGCGAGGCTGGCCGCAGCACCCTCACCCGCACCTGGGAGGGCGACGACTTCGACGACTCCCAGGCCGAGCTCAAGCGGCCCGGACACGGCCGCGCACCCCTCGACCAGGTGACCTGGAAGCAGGCCCTGCGGGACTTCCGGCCCTTCCTGTCGTACGTCGATCTCGACCGCATGATCAGCGGTAAGCCCTCCGAGATGTACGACTCCATCGCCACCATCCTCGGCCTCGGGCAGCTCAGCGCCGCCGACGGCCGGCTCCGCCAGGAGGCCAAGGCACTCGAAGACGCGGAGAAGGTGGCAAAGGCGGAGCTGCCAGGCCTCATGGAGGCCCTGTACGAGCTGGAGGACGACGACCGCGCTGTCCAGGCACTCGTCGCCGTCGACACGACGGGAACGCCCGACTTCGAGACCATTGAAGCCCTGGTCACCGGGCTGCCCGCCGACACGGACGACGGCCTGCTTGCCGCGCTGCGCGCCGAGGCCGACGTACAGGGACCCGAGATGGCGCAGGTCCGCACGACCGTGGACCGCCTGCGCAGGGCTCTCGCCGACGTCGAGGACCTGCGTGGCACCATCGCCGAGGGCGCCCTGCAGCGTGCGGAACTCCTCGAACGGGCTGTGGCGCACAACGACCGTCACCCCGACGCTGCCTCCTGCCCCGTGTGTGGGACCGACGGAATGCTGGACGCGGCATGGGCCGCGGACGCCATCGCCCAGATCGCCGCATTGCGACAGGAGGCGGAGGCAGCCGCGGACGCGCGCAGCGAACTCCGGTCGGCCGCACGGGCCGTGCAGGACCTTGTTCACACGCCCCCGCGGATCCCCGCCGCCCTCGCCGACCCGTGGTGCGCATGGTCCGCCTGCCGGACGATCAGCGATCCCGACGAACTCGCCCGGCGCGCCCACGAGGCCGCCGCGACGCTGGCCGATGCCTGCGCCGCGGTCAAGGAGAACGCCGTCAGGGAGCTGGAGAAGCGGGACGAACGCTGGCGCGGGCTCGTCACCCGCCTGGCGGGCTGGGCGGAGAGGGCCCGTGCCGTTGAGGCGAACAAGCCTCGGCTGCGGGACATCAGGAAGGCGAGCACCTGGATCAAGTCGTTGGCCGCCGAGTTGCGGGAGCAGCGCATGGAGGGCTTCGCCGACCAGTCGCAGCGGATCTGGGAGCGGCTCCGCCAGGAGAGCAACATCGACCTCAAGGCCGTGAGCCTGAAGGGCAGCGAGAAGGCCACTGTCCGCAAGCTCGTCATGGATGTCTCCGTCGACGGCCAGGAGGCCTCGGCTCTCAGTGTCATGAGCCAGGGCGAGCAGCACTCCCTCGCGCTGTCCCTGTTCTTGCCCCGGGCCGCCACCGCCGACAGTCCGTTCGGCTTCATCGTCATCGATGACCCCGTGCAGTCCATGGACCCGACCAAGGTGCACGGACTCGCCCAGGTGCTGAACGAGATCGGCAGGCACCGGCAGCTCGTCGTCTTCACCCACGACCCCCGTCTGCAGAAGGCGTTCACCGACCAGGAACTGCCGGTCACGGTCTTCCAGGTGACGCGTGGCGAGAAGTCCCGGGTGAAGGTCGACTGCGTCGACGACCCGGTCGCCCAGGCCATCGGCGACGCCCGGGCCATTGCCGCCACCCGGGGCCTTCCTCCCGAGACGTACAGCCACGTGCTGCCCGGCCTGTGCCGTATCGCCCTGGAGAACGCCTTCCTGGAGGCCGCGTGGATCCGCCACCACCGCACCGGCAGATCGGAGCAGGACCTCCAGGCCGCGATCGACAGCGCGGAGAGGTTCCAGGAGGTCGCGGCCTTCGCCCTCTTCGGCGACGTGAAGCGCGGTAACGACGTCAAGGAGGAGGTGCGCCGCCGCTACGGAAGTCCGGCGTGCTCCCTGATCCAACAGTGCCAGAAGGGTGCCCACCCCGACGGCACCTCGTTCCCCAACCCCCACCGCTTCGTCACAGACGTCGAGAACCTGGCGCAGAAGATCCGCAAGCCGGAGGTGACCGCATGACCACACCTTCCTCCGTTTCCGTCGAAGGTCTGCTGCTCACGGCCGACCGCCTCCTCGACGGCGAACTCGCCCACGCCACCACCGTCGGCCGGTACCGCGGCGCATGCCTGGCGCTGCGGACCGCGCTGGAGCTTTGCGTCGACCGGGTACTGGAAGCCGCGACGCCCGGTCTGTCCCGCACCACGGGGCGCGCCAAGCTGCTCCTCCTGCACTCCGTCGCGTCGGTGGAGACGGCCCGACGGGCGAAGGCCCTCTGGTCCCAGCTGAGTCTGGGCTGCCACTACCACCTGTACGAGCTCGGGCCTACGCACGACCAGGTAAGGGCCTGGCGGACCGAGGCGGACGGCCTCGTCCGAGAACTGATCCACTGACTGTTCGTCACCGTCTGGTTTCTGATAGTTGTTTCAGCGGGGTACGGGCACATGCCCGTGGCGGTGTCCCCCGACACCGCAGGGAGGACGCAGATGAGCACCACCACTCGGGACGAGATCCTCGCCGGTGAGCAGCGGGCGGTGGACCGCGCATACGACTGCTACACCGCGAAACTGGCTGAACTGAGCGGCACTTCGGCCGCCACCGCCTCGGCGAGCGGCAAGGACGGGATCGCCAACCGGGCCGAGGCGGAGGCTCGCGCAGAGGCCTACGGAGGGCTCGGCGACGAAGCCCTGGTCTTCTCCCGCGTCGATGCGCCGGAGGACCCGGGAGGAGACCCCCGTCCCTGGTACATCGGGCGCCGCGGCGTGCACGACGCCTCGCACGAGCCGGTGGTCCTGCTGTGGACCAGCCCCCTGGCGAAGAAGTGGATCGAGACCCGGCCCGAGAACCCGGGCGAGGTGGTCCTGCGTCGGCAGCTCCGCTGCGTACAGCGGATCATCGAGAGTTACTTCGACGAGATCTCCCTGCCGACGCCCGCTTCCGGGCCCTTGGCCGTACGCGAGCCCGCCGCTGTACCGGAGCCCCGTCAGGCCGCCGACGACAGCGCGGCGGAGGAGATGGACGCGTCTCCCGCCCCGGAGCGTATGCCGGCCCCGACCCCCGGCGATGTCGTACAACGCCAGCGGCGAAAGGCGCTCCAACCGGACGACTTCCTGCTGCGGGAGCTCCAGCGGTCGCGCGGCGGTCGAATGCGGGACATCGTCGAGACCATCCGCCGTGACCAGATGGAGCTGGTCACCGGCTCGCCCTCGGACATTCTCGTCGTGCAGGGCGGCCCTGGTACCGGCAAGTCGGCGGTCGGTCTCCACCGGGTGACCTGGCTCGTCAACAACGAGCACTTCAGGGCTCAGGACATCCTCGTCATCGGCCCCCACCAGCGGTTCCTCGACTATGTCGGAAAGGTCCTCCCCACCCTCGGCACCCGGGACGTCAACGCCGTCCAACTGGACCGCCTGTGGGAGGGCGAGATCCTCGGCGCCGACTCTCCGAAGGCGCGCCTCGTGAAGTCGGACAAACGCATGGCGGACGTGCTGCGGCGGCGCGTCGAGAGCGACTACCGCCCTGAGGCTCTCGACGCCCTCACCGTTGCCCCCTCCTTCGAGGGCGATGAGCCCGCGATCGTCGTCACCGCCGGCAGTACGACCCTCCGCGTGCCGAAGTCCGAGGTCCTCGCCCTCCTCGACCGGGCCCACACCGGCGACGGGCCCTTCCGGGAGCGGCGCGATCGTTTCCGCGGCCTCTTCGTCGACCGGCTCCTCCAGGAGCTCGCCGACATCGCGCCGCGCCGCGGGCAGGCCGGAACGATCCGCCGCGACCTGGAACGCAACCGCCGGGTCGAGCGCCTCGTCGAACGCATCTGGCCGTCCCCCGGCCCCCGGGAGGCCCTGCGCAGCCTCTACGACTCGGCCGACCTCCTGCGGGACTGCGCTGACGGCATCCTCGACGAGGACGAGCAGGCGGCCCTGCTGCGGGTTCGCGCCGCCAGTGCCGACGACGATCCATGGACCCTCGACGACCACGTCTGCCTCGAAGAGCTCCGAGTGCTGATCAGCGGCGACACCCCACCGCGATACGGCCACATCGTCGTCGACGAGGCCCAGGACCTCACGCCCATGCAGGCCCGCTCCCTGCGGCGGCGCTCCGCCGTCGGCGGCTCCATGACCGTCCTGGGCGACCTCGCGCAGGCGACGGGCGCCCACATCCCGACGAGCTGGGACCTGCTCGGCGCACTCCTCTCCGACCACGGCGACTGGAGCGTGGCCCAGCTCACCACCAGCTACCGCGTCCCCGCCGAGATCATGGAGTTCGTCGCCCCTCTCGCACGGACGATCGCTCCGACCCTGCCGTACCCGCAGGCTGTCCGGGAGGCGGGAGCGGACGCCGTACGGACCGTGGCGACCGAACCGTGGAAACTGCTCGACGACACCGTCGCCCACGTGGCCCGGCTGATGGACACCAGTGACGGCAGCACCCCCCGCTCTGTGGCCGTCATCGTTCCCGACGACTCGGACTGGCTGGACGCCATCAGCCGCAGGATCACCGAGGACGGCGACATCGGCGAGCGGAACCGCGAGGCCGTCTCCGTGCTGGCCGCAGCTCAGGTCAAGGGCATGGAGTACGACCACGTCCTGGTCGTCGAGCCCGCCACGATCGCCGACCGCGGTCCCGCCGGGCTGCGCCAGTTGTACGTGGCCCTCACCCGCAGCACCCAGAGCCTGACCGTCCTGCATACCGCCCCGCTGCCAGAGGCGCTCACCGCTTCCGGGGACGCCCCAGCACCGACGGTGCCCGCTGTCCAGCCGGAGGACGGCGGAGTCGGAAGGCTTCCCCGGATCGGTACCAATGTCCGGGTCGAGGTCGTGGACCGGGCCCCGGGCGGTCGCTACAAGGTCAAGTCGTTGTCGCCGGTGATCGACCGACCGCTCGTCCTCACCGTCCGCCATGGATCGGTTCCCCCTCTGCGGGGCGCGAAGTTGGACTGCTGGGTGTTTGCCAACGAGACGACCCAGACGGTGCTCACCGCCGACCAGCGCGGTCGGTCGCCCATTTCGGAGCGGATGGCAGGGCGCTACCTCGCGGCACTGGATGTTCTCAGAGAACTGACCGAGAGCGACGGCGGCGTTCCCGACGCCCGCAGCCGTCTCTCCGAACTCCAGGGCATGGCCAACCGCATCCTCCGACGGGACCAGGCCGACTGGGTCAACGTGCTTCACCTGCTCGGCGATCCGGACAGAGAACGACTCGGAGCTCTTCGCGACCTCGCCGCGACGACCAACCGTGCGCTCAAGGAGGGCACCTTCGATGTCGGCCGACTCGCAGAGGGGCTGGCAGTTTCCGGCTGGGCGGGACACCTCGCTGAAGCGCGGCGAGAGCTCCAGGAGCGCTTCGACACAGCTACGAAGCCGAACTCCGACGACGCGGCCCCCGTCGCCCCGACACAACCCGATCAGAAGGAAGAAGTGCAGATGACCACTGCGGACACCGCCGCAACGCCGGCTGCGAACACGAAGGACGGCTTCCTTCACGCGCTCGAGACGGCCGCCGGCACCGACCGCGCGTGCAAGAAGCACGAAGCGGTTCGTCACGCGCTGAAGGCGTCACTCCTCTGGGCGGACCTCCAGCCGGTCGACTCACCGGTCGTCGACGTCAGCTGCGTCACCCAGCACGGTCTCTTCCTTTACGAGGCCCTGGGCGCAGGCTGCTCCGCCTACGCGGACTTGCGATCGGGTGCGACCCGCCTGCTCGAGATCAACCACACGCTGCCAGCGCCGGCCGACGGTCTCTACCTTGTTCTCCCCGAACCGCCCGCCGAGGACTGGTCTGTAGACACGATTCGCGACGTCTTCCGTGTCAATGTCCTCTGGCGCAGCCCGGCTGGTTGGGGTGGCGAGAACGCAGACATCGCTCTTGGCCCCTCTGGGGTGAGTAATTGGCAATAGAGTTCTTCAGTTCGCTCCCGCGCCCTGCAGGTTCACGCCAGCGCCGACGGCCGCGCAGTGACGGCCGTACTCCCCCTGATCGGCATGGCCCGGAAGGCTGTCAGCCGGGGCCGATCGGGTGCCCCGGCTGGGCCGTTGGCCTATATGGGGCCGTTTCCGGGGGGTTCTCGGCGTCCGCCGAGGCGGTCATCGTGGATGTGGCCGGCGACGGCGGCGAGCTGGTCGGGGTCGGCGAGTTCCGTCAATCCGTGGACCGCGGCGTCCATGCGGTCAGGGCTGTCCATGCCGACGACCCAGGTGACCATCTGGTCCTCCAGGGCTACGTGCGCCCCAACGTGGTGGACCAGGCTCTGCTCGTACAGCTGGGCGATCGGAGAGGACGTTGTAGAGGACGACCGCGGATTCCTTATCGGGATCGAGGCACCGATGTCGACGGGGGCGTGCCAGCGGCGGCCGTGTGAGAGGGGGCCGAAACCAGGGGATTTGTCCAGATTCCCACGTCCCATTCGTTCCCATGCCAGCTCAAAAGGCCCCTCGGAGATCACTTCCGAGGGGCCTTTCTGGTGCATCGCGCCTGTTCAGACACAGTGCCCCCGGCAGGATTCGAACCTGCGACACCCGCTTTAGGAGTTCGATCAGACCCCGCTCCGGCTGCTGCCGTCGACTGGTGCGACGGTTGGACGGAGACGCTGGTGTATGCCCCCGTCCGGCGTCGTTGATGTCAGCCGTAGATGTCAGAAGCCTTCCGATCCGTAGCTCTACGTGGCTCGGCCAGCCGGGGGTGCGGGGCGCGGTGAGTGTCGCGGGAGTCGCTTTCCGGGCGTTGGTGGATGTTGTACTCCGCTGGGCCCTCGTCGCGAACCGGATGCCCAGACGGCCACGTCACATCAGGCGTACGGAAGTACTTTTGCCCTACGAAAGTAGATGCCATGATGAGGACATCTGAGGAAGCACTATGGAGGGACGGGAGAACCCATGCCTAGCAGCGAGCACTTCAGCTCGGCCACGGCCAGGAGCGACCTGCAGGCCGCGCAACGGGCCCAACTGACCGCGAACACATCGCCCCCCTATCCAACGTGGTGGGCCCCTGTGGCAGGCGTTACTCACGGATTCGGAATGGCCCTGGCCGCCGGGCCGCTTCTGTACGAGGCGGATGGTGCGGCTTGGAAGCTTGCGTTACTGCTCGCTACGATCGTGACGCTGTCCGTCTTCCCGGTCATGTGCGCGGTGCGGGTGACCCGCATGCGGGTCCGTGCCTGGCCACCACGTGGAACCATGAGACAACGCGCGCTCGTCGAAGGCCTCCCGGTGGTCGCCTATGGGTTGGCCGCCCTTGCTTTCCTTACGTTCGGCTGGAGCGTGGGTGCGATCGCTCTAGGAATCCTCGGAGGAGGCTCCCTGTGGTGGCGAGAAACCCAGAAGAACTTCCTCCGCTCCAAGTCGGTCGCGATGCTGAAGGCGTCGGGGCACACGGAATGAACCATGCCGTGTCACCGGCGCTGGACCAGGCGATTCACCATCCGACACGGCTGACCATGATGGCATTCCTCGCTGGTTGCGCCGAAGCCGAATTCGCCGCAGTCCGTGAGTACTGTCATGTCTCCGACGCGAGTGTCAGCCGCATCGCGACCGCCCTGGAGGAGGTCGGGTACGTCCACGTCCGTAAAGGAGCGGTCGGACGCCGCCCACGCACTTGGTTGTCGCTGACATCGGCCGGCCGTACGGCTCTCAAGCGTCACCTTGCTGCGCTGCAAGCCATCGTCGACGCGGCGCAAGCAGCAGGCGCGGAAGCAAGCGATCACGATAGTTGAGGCGCGACTCAGTGCAGTTTCGGCGACAGCCTTAGGAGGGCGGCAGCGGCCGGCTCTTCAAGGTCGGCGGAGCTGCCTTGGGCTGAAGTCACGTTGACGTGAGTGATTAAGACCCGTAGATGTCAAAGGCCCCGGACCATGATCGCTCCGGGGCCTTTGTGTTGGTGCCCCCGGCAGGATTCGAACCTGCGACACCCGCTTTAGGAGAGCGGTGCTCTATCCCCTGAGCTACGAAGGCGGGGTCGTGGCCCTGTGGGTCACAGGCGTCAGCGTACCGGATTCGGGGTGGGGGGTGTGGGGGTCGGGGGGTGGGGTCAGGTCAGGGGGAATCGGGTGAAGCGGGAGGCTGTGTGGAGGTCTGTTTCGATGTGGGAGGCGGTGGAGAGCAGGGCGGGGAGAAGTACGTGGACGCACTCCTCGGTCGTGCGGCGGGCGACGTGGGTCGCCGCGTTCAGGGCGGCGATCACCTGGCCCGTCCGGTCGTGGATCGGGACCGCGATCGCGCGCACGCCCTGTTCCAGTTCCTCGTCGGTCAGGGCGTAGGGCGGCGGCGCGTCCCCGGTTTTCGGGACGAGGATCCGGCCCATCGATGTTCCGTGGGCCGGCAGCCTCGTCCCTACCGTGATGTCGACGCTCATGACGTGGCTCGCGGTCGCCCGGGCCGTGTACTGGATCTCGTCGCCCCGCTCGGTCAGGACCGCCAGGGAGGTCGTCTCCTGGATCTCGTCCGCCAGCGTCGCCATGTGGGGGGCCGCGATGCGGGGGAGAGACGTACGGGAGAGGGGTGGGAAGCCCAGGGCGAGGACTCGGGGGGTGAGGGCGAACGTGCGGTGCGGGGTCGGTGTCACCAGGCCCAGGTGCTCGTACGTGATCAGGGCCCGGCGGGCCGTCGCCCGTGCCAGGCCCGTCGCCTTCGCGACCTCCGTGAGGGTCAGCTCCGCCCTGCCCTCGCCGAACGCCGTCAGGACGGTCAGGCCCCGGGCCAGGGACTCGACGAACTCCCGGCCGAGTTCCTGTTTCGACGCGCCCGTCCAGGTCGCCAGGCCCGCGGGGGGTGGGCCGGGGTGCGGGGGCGAGGCCTGGCGCAGGTCGTCCTCCATCGCCGACACGGCCGCGCGGAGGCGGGGCAGCAGCGTTTCGCGCAGGCTCGCCGCCGTGTGCCGGCTCGTGTGGCTGACGACGTTCGCCACGCACGCGATCCGGGCGGTGCGTGGATCCCGTACGGGGACGGAGACCGCCACCAGGCCCGGTTCGATCAACTGGTCGTCCAGGGCGTAGTCCGTGGAGGCCGCTCCCGCCGTCCTTCGTGCGAAGGCCTCCTCCTCGTCCTCTTCCGCGTCGTCGTCCCTGTCGTTCCGCCTGCTTTGCGGGGACGGCGGTACCGTCGGGAAGTTGTGGTTCTGTGGGTCCGTTGTCCGGCGGGTGCGCCAGGAGTGCCACTCCTCGTCCGTCCACTCGGTGGCGAACAGCGGGCCGGGGGCGGTGCGTTCGGCCGGGAGCAGGTCTCCGATGCGGAAGCTCAGGGACATCGCGCGGCGGCGGGTCGCCTGGTGGATGAAGCGGATGCCGTCGCGGTCGGCGACCGCCAGGGAGACGGACTCGTCGAGTTCGTCGGCCAGGCCGTCCGCGCGGGCGGACAGCAGCGCGGGCAGGCGCAGGGCGGCCAGGTAGGCGTTGCCCAGTTCCATGACGCGGGGGGTCAGGATCGCGTCGCGGCCGTCGAGTCGGACGTATCCCATGCGTGCCAGCGTCGCCACGATGCGGTCGACGGTCGACCGGGCCAGGCCCGTGGCGCGTTCGAGCGCGCTGAGGCTCAGCACGCCGTTCGCCTCGGTGAGCCGGTGCAGCACGGCGACGCCGCGCATCAGCGGGGCCACGGCCTCGGCGGGTGCCACGGCTTCGGTGGGGGCTCCGGTGTCGGCGGAGGTGGCGGGGTCGGGTTGTGGCATGGGTGGTGTGTGCTCCCCGTGGGGGGTCTCCGGGACGGGTGTTCGTCACGGGTCGTCGGGACACCGTAACGGGACGGGGGGAGGTCGGTGCGGGTCAGGGCTTGGGCAGGGTGTTCACGTAGTGGGTGCCGTCGGCGGTGAGGGCGGCGACGGCCTTCTGGGCGTCCTTGCCGGAGACGTCCTGGTCCGCCTGGTAGTAGAGCCAGTCGACCTTCATGTCCCAACTGCGGGCCCCCTTGAAGGGGAGGTCGATGAACCAGGTGCTGAAGTTGACGGTCATGGGCTCGCGTGGGGAGTGCTCGCTGCCGTTGGTGAAGAGGTCGCGGCCGTCGATGGAGTAGGTGGTCTTTCCGTCGTGCACGGTGATCACCATGGTGTGCCAGCCGCCGAGCTTGGTGATGTGGGACTTCGTGGCCCGGTCGTTGGTCGCGCTGTCGCGCCAGCTCGTGGTGTCGAGTCGCGGCCCGTTCGCTCCCCAGCCGCCGTTGGGCAGGTACTCGTAGTCGTGTTCGCTGTACTTCTTCGACTCGTGGTCGGGGGAGATCGTGAAGAAGGACTCGGCGTGTGGTCGCCGTCGCGGCCGTCGGCGGGCTTGTCGCTGAGGTGGACCCGGGCGACCAGCGTCCCCTCGAAGACGGTCCCCCCGGTGCTGTGGAACTCGGACTGCCGGGTGCCTTTCTCGGTCCCGTCGGTCTCGGCCCGCAACTGAAGCGCCTGACCCTGACCTTGTCCCTGATCTTGCCCTTGATCTTCTCCCTGAACCTGACCCTGATCCTGGCCTTGTCCCTGATCCTGCCCCTGGCCTGCCTTGGTGTCCTCCCCTGCGGGGAAGCTGACGCCGTCCTTCGACCAGGTGTCCTTGATGCCCGCTTGAACACAGTGGTGGGGTCGCTGTGTGAATTAGGGGACAGGGCAATGGCGGGTACGGCGGAGCGCTCTACGCGGGTTGATCCGCGGCGCGCGTCGCGCAGTCGGCATCGAAGAGGGCGCGGGGCGAACGACACGCCAGTCGAGACGACGACGCGGGACACGCAGGGCGCGTGGGGCACGCAGGGCGCGCGGGATACGCGGGACACGTGGGACACGCGGGTCTACGAGACCGTCGTCCTCGTGCCGGCTCGCAACGAGGAGATCGGCGTCCTCACCTCGCTGGAGTCCTTGGCCGCGCAGTCCCGCCGGCCCGACCTCATCGTCGTGGTGGTCAACAACTCGACCGACCGCACGGACGAATACGCGCGCCGGTTCGCCGAGGACGAGAACGCGCCGCCCACGGTCGTCCTGAACTTCGACGACAACCCGCACAAGAAGGCCGGGGCGCTCAACTACGGGCTGCGCTGGCTCAGGGAGGCCGTCGGCGGACGGCTGACCGACCGGGTGGGCCACATCCTGGTCATGGACGCCGACACGGAGCTGCACTCCAGGTTCGTCGAGCGGGCGCAGAACGTTCTCGCGTCCGACCCGGAGCTCGGCGGCGTCAGCGCCGCCTGCCTCGGCCGCACCGACCTGTGGCGCAACCCCTGGCAGCGGTTCCTGCTCGGCATGCAGATCATCGAGTACGGCCGGGCCGCCAACGCGCGCTACCGCACGGACGTCCACACCATGTCGGGGGCCGGTTCCTTCTACCGGGCCGAGGCCCTGCAGAACCTGATCGACTGGCGGGGCGAGGTCTTCTGGGAGGACCACCGCAACCTGGTCGAGGACTACGAGACGACGCTGGCGCTCAAGGAGTCCGGCTGGAAGGTGACGGCCAACCAGCTCTGCATCGCCTACACCGACCTCATGCCCACCCTGCGTGAGCTGATCCAGCAGCGCGAACGGTGGAGCCGCGGGACCGTGGACACGCTGCGCCGTCGCGGCTGGACCAAGTTCACCTGGCACACCATCGCCACGATGATCCTGGGCTGCATGGGCTTCGTGTACATCCCGGGATGGGGTTCGGGGCAGCTCCTCATGGTCGCGCAGCACGGCCTCCCACGAAAGCCCCTGGTTGTGGGCGCTCTTCGCGTTCTGGATCGTCTATCCCGCGCTCCGGGTCACCAACCTCGGCTGGAAGGCGATGCTCGTCGAGGCCCTGCTGATCCCCGAGCTCGTCTACACCGTGGTGCGGGCGTACTGGCTCTTCTCGTCCATCGTCAAGTCGTATGTGACCCGCGTGTCCGCCTGGAAGTAGGCCCTGCAGGTGGGTCCTGGGACCAGGTCCTGGATCAGGTCCAGGAAGTGAGTCGGGGAAAGATCGGGGAAAAGAGATGAACACCCTCAAGGGTCTGGGGGGCGTGCGCGGTGCTCGCGGTCATCACCTATGCGGTGACCAAGGTGGCGACCGTCGACCAGTTGATCCTCGGCTTCACCGTCGGGGCCGTCGCTCTCAGCACGCTCGGGTACGCGGCGTCCGTCAGACGACGCAGCAAGGACCGCCGGGCGGCCAGGGGAAGGGTGAAGGCCAGGGCCAGGGCCAGGGCCAAGGGCAGGCGCGCCGCTTCCTGAAGAATCGTTTCTCCACCTTCCCCCTCCTCTCCCTCCCGCCCTACCCCCGGCTGTCTCTCCACCTACCTCCGGCTCACCCGCACCTGGTACTCCCCCTTCAGGTCCGCCCCCGTCACCGAGATGCGGATGTCCCGCTTCGGGTCCTTGAAGGTCTCGCCCGGGGTGAACGGGGCGTCGGAGAGTTCCGCGTGGACGTTGGGGCTACGGGTGCAGCCGCCGCTGTCGGCGTGGGAGTCGTAGACGGTCACCGGGCCCATGCCGGTGTCGACGTCGGCGTCGACCTTGTAGATGAGGATGCCCGGACGGCACACCGTCTCGTCGTTGCCCCCGGGGGCGCGCAGTTCGACGGCGTAACCCGTGCGGTTGTCGACCGGGACGAAGACGAGTTTCGGGCCGCCCGCGCGGGAGAGGGGGGTCAGCGGGTACTCCGTCGTGCCGCGGGTCGCCGCGCAGGCGATCTGGGAGGCGTCCAGCCAGCCCAGTTTCCACTTGTGCCAGCCGAGCAGGTCGTTGTTGGCCCCCCAGTCCTCGCTCATGATGTCCCAGTGGCCGACCGCGCCCCCGCCCTCCTGGGTGTAGAGGTCGGGCAGGCCGAAGACGTGGCCGTTCTCGTGGGGGAGGACCCGGTAGCCGGTGCGGCCGTAGGAGCCGGAGCCGTCGTCCTGGCGGGAGTAGACGAAGGACGCGTTCGCCACCGACACGCCGTCGGCGACCGGCGCCTCAGTGTTGCCGGCGAACGTCACCGACAGGACCGTGTCCAGCGCGGAGGGGCCCGCGTTCGGGGTGACCAGCACGTTCAGGAGGTCGTAGGCGCGGAAGTCCACCGTCGGGTCGGCGGCGGCCACGATGTCCTGGACGAGATCGCGGTAGCCGGGGTCGAAGGGCGCGCCGCGTTCTATGCCGTACGCGCGAAACGACTTGGGCATGCGCAGCCAGTGGCGGATCGGGGTCTCGGCGCGGTAGTCGAGGCGGCCGTAGGACGCCGTGCGGAACCAGTCCTCGGTCTGCGGGAAGAACTCGCGGTAGCGGTTCAGCGCGCTGCCCCGGCCGGGCGCGTCCGAGAAGTCGATCATCAGGGTGAGGGCGTGGACGGTGCCGGTGGAGCGGGAGTAGCCGCCGGTGGTCGGGACGCCCTCGGACATCTGGACGGCCGAGCCGCCGTTGATCAGGCAGGGGGCGAGGGCGGAGGACCGGGCCAGGGAGATCGGGCCCGCGCCGGCCGTCGTCGAGCCGGGCGGCGGTGTGAGGCGGCCCGTGCCGGCCGACGTGCTGACCGCGAGGGTCAGGGCGGTGACGGAGACGAGGGTGGCGGCGCGGCGCGGGCGTATCCGGCGGCGGAGTGGCTCGCCTGAGCGGGCCGGGACGGTGCGCACGGGCTGCGGCTGCATGCGGGGCCTCTCGCTCCAGGCAGCCACCGGTCACCGGCTGCACCCTTGCGATCACCCTGTGCCGGGGTGCACGCGGGCGCGCGCTGGAGGAGACCGATCGTGGGTTACCTGGCGGTAGGCGGTAGGCGGTAGGCGGTAGGCGGTAGGCGGCCGTGCGGCCGTGCGGCCGTGCTGCCGTGCTGCCGTGCGCGGGAGCGGGCGGCCCTGCGGGGAAGAGGGCGGCCTGGCGAGGACGCGGGCGGCCCTGTGGGGAAGCGGGCCGGGTAGGGCGGACGGAGTCCCGCGGAGGGTGTGACCCAGGTCACGTAGGGAAAGTCTCCCGTCTGGGAAATAACCGGGGACCTCTTCCCCGTTTAGTCAGGTGTCCGAGTGAAACGGGGAATCCGTCCCCGGATCGCAAAAGCCGTCGCAACCCGTCGCAGAACCTCAGCTCTTCACCACTCAGCCCCAGCCCTTTCAGCCCTTTCAGTCCTTTCACCACTCAACCCCTCGTCAACCCCTCGCAAGAAGGAGTACGCCGTGCAGACCGCGACCGCCATCCCCGCCGAGCGCAAGGTGACCCGGCCCCGCGCCGACGCCCTGCGCAACCGGGAGCGGATCGTCACCGCCGCCCGCGAGATGTTCGTCGAGTTCGGGCCGGACGTGCCGCTCGACGAGATCGCCCGCCGGGCCGGCGTCGGCAACGCCACGGTGTACCGCAACTTCCCCGACCGGGACGCGCTGGTCCGTGAGGTCGTCTGCTCGGTGCTGGACCGTACGGCCCGGTCCGGACAGGTCGCCCTCGCCGAGACCGGCGACGCGTTCGGGGCGCTGGAGCGGTTCGTGCACGACGCCGCGGATGAGCGGATCAGCGCGCTGTGCCCGATGGTCGCCAGCACGTTCGACGAGCATCACCCCGACCTCGAAGCCGCACGCGAACGGGTCGATCGGATCATCGAGGAGGTCATGGATCGCGCGAAGGCGGCCGGGCAGCTCAGGCCCGACGTCGGCGTGGGCGACGTGATGATCGCGGTGGCCCAGCTCAGCCGGCCCCCGGCCGGTACCGGATGCGTGAGCGCCGACCGTTTCGTCCACCGCCACCTGCAACTGTTCCTGGACGGGCTACGGGCCCCCGCCCGCTCCGTCCTGCCCGGTGCGGCCGTGACCATGGAGGACCTGCGCCAGTCCTGAGCGATCAGCCCACGAACGCCCGTAGCGGCCGACCCGCGAACACGCTGAGCGATTAGTCCGCATCACCTCAGCAGTCATCGCGCGACGTCACACGTCACACGTCACACCTCACACCTCACGCAACGCGACGTCACACAAGGGGAACGACCGGTCGTCACCGACGACAAGTCGATCTTTTCCCTGCCTTCTTTCCGTATTATTTCCGTCTTTTTCCGTCACGAAGTCCCGAAGTGGGTATCCCCATGTCTGAAACAGTCCAGAAGGCCCCCGGTAAGACGGGCGGCGGTGGCGCACCGGACGCCAACCGGTGGAAAGCCCTGGCCTTCATCGCCCTCGCCCAGCTGATGGTCGTCCTCGACGCGACCATCGTGAACATCGCGATGCCCTCCGCCCAGCAGGACCTGGGCATCTCCGACGGCAACCGGCAGTGGATCGTCACCGCCTACGCCCTCGCCTTCGGCGGTCTGCTGCTCTTCGGCGGCCGGATAGCCGACCTGTGGGGCCGCAAGCGCGCGTTCGTCGTCGGGCTGGGCGGGTTCGCCGCGGCCTCCGCGCTCGGTGGCGCTGCCGCCAACGAGGCGATGATGTTCGGCGCCCGCGCCCTGCAGGGCGCGTTCGGCGCCCTGCTCGCGCCCGCCGCGCTCTCGCTGCTCGCCGTGATGTTCACGGACGTGAAGGAACGCGCCAAGGCGTTCGGCATCTACGGCGCGATCGCCGGTGGTGGCGGCGCCGTCGGCCTGATCCTCGGCGGCTTCCTCACCGAGTACCTGGACTGGCGCTGGACGTTCTTCGTGAACGTGCCGTTCGCGATCGTCGCCGCGGCCGGCGCCTACTTCGTCATCCGTGAGCCCGAAGGCGGCCGCAACCGCTCCCCGCTCGACATCCCGGGCGTCATCCTCTCCACCCTCGGCCTGGTCTCCCTCGTCTACGGCTTCACCCGCGCCGAGTCCGAGGGCTGGGGCGACTCGATGACGATCGGCCTGTTCGTCGCGTCGGCCGTGTTGCTGTTCGCTTTCGTGATCGTCGAGTCGAAGGTCAAGGCTCCACTGCTGCCGCTGCGCGTGATCACCGAGCGCAACCGCGGCGGTATCTACCTCTCCCTGGGCCTCGCGATCATCGCGATGTTCGGCCTGTTCCTCTTCCTGACCTACTACCTGCAGATCGTGAAGGGCTACTCGCCGGTCAAGACCGGCTTCGCGTTCCTCCCGATGATCGCGGGCATGATCGCCGGCTCCACCCAGATCGGCACCCGCCTGATGACCCGGGTCCCGCCGCGTCTGCTGATGGGCCCCGGCTTCCTGGTCGCCGCACTCGGCATGCTGCTGCTGACCCGCCTGGAGATCGACTCCTCGTACGCGGCGATCCTGATGCCGGGAATGCTGCTGCTCGGCCTCGGCATGGGTACGGCGTTCATGCCGGCCATGTCCCTGGCCACCCAGGGCGTCGAGCCGCGGGACGCCGGTGTGGCCTCCGCGATGGTCAACACCTCGCAGCAGGTGGGCGGCGCCATCGGCACCGCCCTGCTGAACACGATCGCCGCGTCCGCGACGACCTCGTACATCAAGGACCACATGGCCGGCGCCGCCGCCAAGCCGCAGCAGCAACTGGTGCAGTTGGAGGGCATGGTGCACGGCTACGCCATCGCGATCTGGTTCGCCGTCGGCATCCTGGTCGCCGCCGCCGCGATCGCCCTGACCCTCGTCAACGCCGGCAAGCCGGACATGGGCCCGGTCGCGGGCTCGGGGGCACGGGACGCCGAGGACGCGGTGCCGGTGATGGTCCACTGACGCACGTAACCCTGGGCCCGCACGTAGTCGTGGGCCCGGACATGAGCCTGGGCCCGGACATGAGCCTGGGCCGGGACCTGCCCTAGCGCAGCCAGGGCAGGTCGGCGCCCGCTTCGTTGGGCTGGAGTCCCTCGGCGATGATCTCCATGATCTCGCCGAGGGACTTCTGCTGTTCGGGGGTGAGCCGGTCGAAGACCGCGGTGCGCACGACGGTGACGTGGCCCGGCGCGGCCTTCTTGAGCACCTCGAGCCCCTGGTCGGTCAGGACGGCGAACTGGCCGCGCTTGTCGGAGGGGCAGTCCTCGCGGCGCACCCAGCCGTTCTTCTCCAGGCGGGCGATGGCGTGGGAGAGGCGGGAGCGGGTGATCTTCGCGTACATGGCCAGCTCGGTCATCCGCAGCCGTCGGCGGGAGGACTCGGCGAGCTTGACCAGGAGGCCGTAATAGATGTGCGGCATGCCCGCGTCACGCTGGAGCTGGCGGTCCATGTGATCCTCTAGGAGGGTGGTCGCGTGCACATAGGAGCGCCAGGTGAGCTGCTCCTCGGCGGAGAGCCACTGGGGCTCGTCAGCGGATGCGGATGCCTTCGTCATGTACTCCACTGTAAACGCCCGCTCCTTGAATTTTAAACCAATTACGATTACCCTCTTGGATGTTGCCGTTTTAGATTTCAATCAAACGTGCCGGACGATCCAGGAACGCCGGAGCCCGCCGTAAGCACCAGAGTGCAGGGTCCGGTGTCAGGGGTACAGAAGTACCAGGATCGCCAGGAACGCCCGGCGTGAGGGGCCGAGGTCCCGGAAGGAGCCGCTGCCATGTCCGCCACACCCCAGGAACGGGAACGATCCCTCTCCCCGGAACGCATGCCCGCGCTCTACCTCGGTCATGGTGCCCCGCCGCTCGCGGACGACCCGATCTGGCCCGGCGAACTCGCCGCCTGGTCCGCCGACCTGCCCCGCCCCAAGGCGATCCTCATGGTCTCCGCGCACTGGGAGGAAGCCCCGCTCGCCCTCAGCGCCGTCGACCCGGTCCCCCTGGTCTACGACTTCTGGGGCTTCCCCGAGCACTACTACCAGGTGAAGTACGACGCCCCCGGCGCACCCGAGCTCGCCGAGAGCGTGCGCAAGCTGCTGCGCGCTCCGGGGATGCCCGTACAGGACATGCCCGACCGCGGCCTCGACCACGGCGCGTACGTGCCGCTCGTCGAGATGTTCCCGGCCGCCGACATCCCGGTCCTGCAGGTCTCGATGCCGACCCTCGACCCCGTCAAGCTGATGGAGATCGGCCGCAAGCTCGCTCCGCTGCGCGATGAGGGCGTCCTGATCGTCGGCTCCGGCTTCTTCACCCACAACCTGGCCGCGCTACGGCACACCGGCCCGGGCGTGCCGACCTGGTCCTCGGAGTTCGACGACTGGGGCCGGCGCGCGCTGGAGGCCCGCGACTGGGACGGCCTGCTGGACTTCCTCGACAAGGCCCCGGCCGGCCGCTACGCCCACCCGCGCACCGAGCACTTCGCCCCGCTCTTCGTGACCATGGGCGCGGCGGAGGTGTCCGGCGAGCTGGACGCGCAGAAGTCGGTGATCGACGGGTTCTGGGTGGGGATGGCGAAACGGTCGGTGCAGTTCGGCTGACGGGTGGTGGGGCCGGGCCTGGTTGGACCTGGGGGCGCCGGGCTGGGCCTGGTCGTTGGGCTTGGCCGTTCGGGCCTGGTCGTGCCGGGTTCTGCCGAGTGCCGCAGGGGTTCCGTCGGCTTCTAACTAGAGCTCTTTTTCGTACCAGGCGACGTCCCAGTAGTGGCCGAACTTGCGGCCGACCTCCCGGTAGGTGCCGACGTACCGGAAACCGAAGCGTTCGTGCAGCCGCGCGGACGCTTCGTTCGGTTGGGCGATGCCCGCGTACGCGCGGTGCACGTCCTCGTCGGCCAGTGCCTCGAAGAGCGCCTCGTAGAGGAGCGTGCCGATGCCGCGCCGGCCGGCGTGCGGGGCGACGTAGACCGTCACTTCCACCGAAGTGGAGTAGGCGGCCTTCGGCCGGTAAGGGCTGGATGTGGCGTACCCGAGGATTTCCTGTGAGGTCCCCAGGATGCCCTGTGAGTCCGCTTCTGCGGCAACCATCAGGCGGTACGGGCCGTCTTCAGGGTGGGAGAGCAGCCAAGGACGTCGCTCTTCCGGAGTGAAGACCGCGGTGTCGAATGTGATGGGCGTCTCACGTACGTAGTGGTTGTAGAGCAGTGTGAGGGCTTCGAGATCACCCTCGATTCCCGGCCTGACCTGCACCTCTGTACGTTCCGACGACATCACGCCTCCCCGCGTGGTCGGACAGGGTACTGCAAGATCATAAAAATCGGGGTGCGGGTTGGGAATTCTGTCCTGATTCCAGTCGTTGTTTCCATCGGATGCAGGGCACACGAGGAGAGTTCCGAGAGGTTCCAGGGCTTCAGTTTCCAGGACTTCCGAAACCTCCGAGAACGCCGAGTGTCTGAAGGCCACCCGCTGAACCCCCATCGCAAGGGAGCACGCATGGCAACCCGTGCCGTCGCCCGTCGCAAGTCCGCCACTGGTGGGACGACCGACGCGGCCCGCAGTGTTCGCGCCCATGGCGGCGAGATCGCCGACCGCGACCTGGTCGGCATGTACCTCGACGAAATCGCGCGTACACCACTGCTCGACGCCGCCAAGGAAGTCGAATTGTCCCAGATCATCGAGGCAGGTGTGTTCGCACAGCAGGTCCTCGACGGCGACGAGGAGTCCAAGGCGGACGCCTCCCGCGCGGAGCTCGAAGCCCTGGTCGCCGACAGCGAGCGGGCGAAGGACGTGTTCATCCGTTCCAACCTCCGCCTGGTCGTCGCGGTCGCCCGCCGCTACCCCCGCAGCGGTCTTCCCCTCCTTGACCTGATCCAGGAGGGCAACGCCGGTCTGGTGCGCGCGGTCGAGAAGTTCGACTACCGCAAGGGCTTCAAGTTCTCCACGTACGCGACGTGGTGGATCCGCCAGGCCATCACCCGCTCGATAGCGGACCAGTCGCGCACCATCCGCCTGCCCGTCCACCTCGTGGAGGAGCTCGGCCGGATCCGGCGCGTGCAGCGCGAGTTCAACCGGGAGAACGGCCGCGACCCGGAGCCCGTCGAGATCGCGACCGAGCTCGGCTCCACGCCGGAGCGCGTCACGGACGTCCTGGACTGGGCCCGCGACCCGGTCTCGCTGAACATGGCGGTCGACGACCAGGGTGAGACACAGTTCGGCGACCTGCTGGAGGACACCTCCGCGGTCTCGCCGGAACAGTCCGTCCTGACCCTGCTGCGCAGCGAGGAACTGGACGGCCTGATCGACCGCCTCGACCCGCGCACGGCCTCCATCATCAAGATGCGGTACGGCATCGACGACGGCCGCGAGCGCACCCTGACCGAGGTCGGCAAGGAACACGGCCTGACAAGGGAACGCATCCGCCAGATCGAAAAGCACGCCCTCCTGGAACTGAAGAAACTGGCCCGCGACACGGGATTCGAGGCGGCGGCGTAACGCTTGGCGCTGCGCCGGCTTGGGCGGGCTGGGCTGGGCTGAACGGCACGGTGACGCTGCGCTGCGGGGACGTTGCGCTGGCTGGGCAGGGTGTGCGGCGGGACTGCTGCCCGTTGAGTGGACCGTGCGGTTGGGCTTGTGGGGCTTGGTGCGCCGCTCGGGATGTGATGCCCGGCTGGGCCGGGTGCGCTGCTCGGCGGGGTGGTGCATGAGGCTCGGCGGGCGGAACTCGTCGGGTGGGCGGGGAGCGTTTCTCCAACACCGCCTTCGGTCTGGGTGAGTTGGGTGCGGGGGCCCGCTGGTTGGACTCGGGGGTGTGGTGAGTGGGCTTTGGGCGTTGGCTGGTGCTGGGTTTCCGCCCGCGTGCGCCGGGTGGTGGAAGGCCGCGCAAACATGGCGTGGGAACGCCGCTTCAACCGGCAGGAGCGCGGGAACAACACTTCAGAGCACGGGAGTTCGGGTCGGCACGGGAGTTCGGGTCGACCGGGCCCTGTAGCCCTCCCCGAGATCTTTGTCCCACGTGAGCCAAGTCCCGACGCACATCCCCCGGCGCCGGGACTCTCCCCGAGTCGGGCTTCGGCGCCTCTCCCCCCAGGTGCCGGGGCCCGGCTCCCTTGGGCCTCCGGCTCCCTCTTGTCCCCGGGCCGGGATCGACGTCCCCGGGTGGGGATTGCGGGCGCACATGCCCAGCCGGCCGTACCGACCACGTACCGGCGCGCGGGGAGGGCGGGGCACCCCGTACCTGAACCACGGGGTGGCCCGCCCGAATGGCAGATTGTGCCACATGGGCATAGCCTGCCGATGTGATCAGCTCCACCTCCCCCTCCGCCCCGGCTTCACTGACCGAGCGGCGCAAAGCGGCGACCCGTATGGAGATCGCCCGGGCGGCGGCCGGCCTCTTCGTCAGCCGGGGCCTGAAGGCCACCCGCGCCGAGGACATCGCCCAGGCCGCAGGCGTCGCCCCGCGCACCTTCTACCGGTACTTCGCGACCAAGGAAGAGGCCGTCGCCCCCCTCTACGCGGCCGGCGCCCAGCGCTGGGCGGAGGCGGTACGCGAGGCACCGGCCGAACTCCCCGTGCCGGACGCGCTGGACCACGCCGTACGACACACCCTCGTCCTCAGCCATGGAGTGTCGGCGGCGTCCTGGGAATGGGTCCGCACCCTGATCCGGCTGGCCGGAACGAGTCCGGCCCTCGGCAAGGTCTGGGCCGAGGTCTGCCACACCTCGGAGACGACACTCACAGAGGTGCTGGCGCACCGGGCGACGGCCACCGCACAGACGCCGACCGCCACCGCGCATCCGCCGACGGCCACCGCGCATCCGCCGACCACCACTGCACGGACGCCGACCGCCGCATCGCCGCCGACCGCCCCGCCGAGTACGCCGGCCCCCGCCCCCACTCCCGCCCCCGACAACGTCGCCTCACCGCACCAGCGTTTCACCGCGGCCGTGGCCAGTGCCGCCGTCCGGGTCGCGGTCGAGAGCTGGGCGGCGAGCAACACCCCTCCCACCGGCCCGGAAGGCCCGGCAGAGCTGGCACTGCGCAACCTGCGGGCATTGCGAGGGTTCGCCTGGGAAGAGGAACCGGAGCAGCCGGCGGAGAAGCCTTGACGGCTTACGCGCCCGCCTGCCCCTCCATGAAAACCTCTCCCCTCCGCACCCTCACACACCCCCCGCACGTCCCAACCGCCCACCCAACTCCCGTACGCACTCCGCCAGTTCCGCCGGCCCACGGACCGAGAACTCGCAGCCCAGCATCGCAAGGCGCACCGCCACCCACTCCACCGGATCGCTGGTCGAGCACTGCAGTCGGCACCCGCCCTCGACGGCCCCCGAGTCCGAGTCCTCAGGGTTCCCCGACGGGCCGGCGGCGACCGGCTTCGCGTCCGGCTTCGCGTCCCGGTTCGCGTCCGCGTTCGGGTTCGCGACCGGTGTCCCCAGCCAGGCAGGCAGCCGCGTCGCCACGAACTCCGGTGACGCCTCGAAGGTGACGTCGAGTTCGTACTCGTGCGCGTCCGAGCGCCGTCGGATGGACCGCCGGAGGTATTCCGCCGCGCTGCCCGTCGGCAACTCCCGCGGGGTGAAACGGGCGCCGGTCGCGAACGGGTCCCGGATCCGGTCGACCCGGAAGGTCCGCCAGTCCTCGCGGTCGAGGTCGTACGCCACGAGGTACCACCGCCGGTCCGTGGACACGAGCCGGTAGGGCTCGGCCAGGCGGCGCGACTGCGTGCCGTCCTTCGCGTGGTAGGCGAACCGCAACCGTTCCTGCCCGGCCACCGTCGACGCGATGGCGGTCAGCGTCTCGGGCGCGATGCTCGCGCCGTCCCCGCTGGTCAGCGGCGTGGTCGCGGCCTGGAGGGTGGACACGCGGTGGCGCAGCCGGGCCGGCAGCACCTGCTCCAGCTTGGCCAGGGCGCGTACGGACGCCTCGTCGACCCCCTCCAGCGCGTGGCCGGCGCCCGCCCGCAGCCCGACCGCGATCGCCACCGCCTCCTCGTCGTCGAGCACGAGCGGCGGCATCGCCTTGCCCGCGACCAGCCGGTACCCGCCGTCCGAGCCCTTGCTCGCCTGCACGGGATAGCCCAGTTCGCGCAGCCGGTCGATGTCCCGCCGGACCGTGCGGCGGGACACCCCCAGGCGCTCGGAGAGTTCGCCGCCGGGCCATTCGCGGGGCGTCTGGAGGAGGGAGAGGAGTTGCAGCAGCCGAGCCGGAGTGTCCGTCGTCATGCATCCGAGGATGCAGCACCACTAGGACACGACCTGGCCTATTGCAGTCCTACTATCGCACCATGACCTCCACCGACACGTCCACGGAGAGCTCGACCGAGCCCTCCGGCGAGACCTCCGCCGAAACGACCCCGGGTGACCGTCGCCGCTGGTTCGCCCTCGCCATCGTGATGACCGCGGCCTTCATGGACCTCGTCGACGTCACGATCGTCAACATCGCGATCCCCTCCATACAGGAGGAGGCGGGCGCCTCCTGGAGCCAGATCCAGTGGATCACCGCCGGCTACGCGCTCGCGTTCGCCGCCGGGCTCATCACCGGCGGCCGGCTCGGCGACATCCACGGCCGCAAGCGGCTGTTCCTCGTGGGCATCGGAGGCTTCACCCTCGCCTCCGCGCTGTGCGGCTTCGCCGCGAACCCGGAGGTGCTGGTGGCCTCCCGCATCCTGCAGGGGGCGATGGCGGCGCTGATGGTCCCGCAGGTGCTGTCGATCGTGCACGCCACGTTTCCGGCGCACGAGCGCGGGAAGGTGTTCGGGCTCTTCGGCGCGGTCGTGGGGCTGGGGGCCGTCTCGGGACCGCTGCTCGGCGCACTGCTGACGGAGTGGAACCTGTTCGGGCTGGAGTGGCGTCCGATCTTCCTCATCAACCTGCCGGTCGGCATCGCGGGACTGATCCTCGGCAGCCGCTTCATCACGGAGTCCAAGGCCCCCAAGGCGCTGAAACTGGACCTCGTCGGCGTCGTCCTGGTCACCCTCGCGCTGCTCATGCTGCTCTACCCGCTCACCCGCGGCCGCGAGCTGGGCTGGCCGGTGTGGGGGTACGTGTCGATGGCCGGCGCGCTCGTCGTCTTCGGGGCGCTCGTCGCTTACGAGCGGCGCAAGGGCGCGCGGGACGGCTCGCCGCTGATCGAGCTCTCCCTCTTCCGGGTGCGGAGCTTCGCCGCGGGCGTCGCCGTGCAGACCGTGTTCGGGGTCGGTCTCGGCGTCTTCTTCCTGGTCTGGACGCTGTACATGCAGACCGGCCTGGGCTGGAGCCCGCTGAAGGCCGGCCTGACCGGGGTCCCGTTCTCGCTCGCCGTCTCGACGGCCGCCGGGCTGTCCGTCCAGAAACTGGTCCCGCGCTTCGGACGCAAGGTGCTCCAGACGGGCGCGCTGCTGATGGGGCTCGGCGTGCTGCTCTACATCTGGGAGTCCGAGCGCTACGGCCTCGCCATCACCTCGTGGCAGATGGCGCTGCCGCTGGTCGTGATGGGCGTCGGCATGGGCCTGATCGTCGCGCCGCTGACGGACGCGGTGCTGTCGGAGGTGCCGCGCGAGCACGCCGGTTCGGCGTCCGGGCTCATCAACACCGTCCAGCAGATGGGCAACGCGCTCGGCCTCGGCCTCGTCGCGGTCGTCTTCTTCGGCGAGATCGGCGACCGGCTGACCCAGGACCAGGTACGTCCCGCCTTCGTGAACGCCTTCCAGCACGCCCTGGGCTGGGTGGCCCTGGTGATGTTCGCCATCTTCCTGCTGATGTTCGCCCTGCCGAAGCGGCCGGCGCAGCACGTGGAGGGAGCGATCGAGGAAAGCGCGGTCGAGGAGGGCACGCACGCCGAGGAGAGCGAGCGGGCACTTGCGGGCTGACCCCGCACTCCACTCACCCCCCGGCCCAGGCGAATCCCCGCGAAGGGCCCGGCACGTTCACCGATGCACTGCGCTCGGCCGGCGACGCGGCCACCGCGGCGGCACTGATCCGCGGCGACGAGACCCCGGCAGCCATCGAGGCCGTTGCCGAAGGCACCTCCGAAGACTCCGTGTCGGCGTCGACGGCGGCCTCCGCCGACGCCGACACGGCCCCCACCCCGGACCCGAACCGAGCCCCTGCCCCGGACCAAGCCCAGCACCAGGCCCCCGCCCCGAAGCAGACGCCGACCCCAGCCCCGGCCCCCGAACCCGAGCGCCCCTTCCGCATCGTCGCCGTCACCTCCTGCCCGACCGGCATCGCCCACACCTACATGGCGGCCGAGTCCCTGGAGAACGCGGGCCGCGAGGCGGGCGTCGAGTTGGTCGTCGAGACGCAGGGCTCGGCCGGCTTCACCCGGCTCGACCCGGCCGTCATCGCCGCGGCGGACGGCGTGATCTTCGCCCACGACGTCCCCGTACACGACAAGGACCGCTTCGCCGGCAAGCCCACCGTGGACGTCGGTGTGAAGGCGGGCGTCAACCGTCCCGCCGAGCTGATCACCGAGGTGCGCGGGAAGGCGGCGCGCGGTGAGGTCAGTGCGGCGGCCAGGGGCGGGACGCCGGTCGAGCGGGCCGGCGAGTCCGGTGACAGCTACGGCACCAAGCTGCGCAAGTGGTTGATGACCGGCGTCAGTTACATGGTCCCGTTCGTCGCCGCGGGCGGTCTGCTGCTGGCGCTCGGCTTCGCGATCGGCGGCTGGGAGATCAACAAGGCGCCCTCGGTCATGAAGCACTTCTCCTGGACCCAGGTCGACAGCTGGGGCGCTCTGCTGTTCCAGATCGGCGGGGTCGCCTTCGGCTTCCTCATCCCGGTCCTCGCCGGTTACATCGCCTACGGCATGGCGGACCGTCCCGGTCTCGTCCCCGGTTTCGTCGGCGGCATGATCGCCTCCAACATCGCCGCCGGCTTCCTCGGCGGTCTGGCCGCAGGCCTTCTGGCGGGCGGCACCGTCCTCGCGATCCAGCGGATCAAGATCCCGCCGGTGCTGCGCGGCATCATGCCGGTCGTGGTGATCCCGCTGATCTCCTCGCTGATCGTCGGCTTCCTGATGTTCGTCGTGATCGGCAAGCCCATCGCCGAGGCCCAGAAGGGCATGACGGACTGGCTGGCCGGCCTGTCCGGCACCAACGCCGTCCTGCTCGGCGTGCTGCTCGGCCTGATGATGTGCTTCGACCTCGGCGGCCCGGTCAACAAGGTCGCGTACGCCTTTGCCGCGGCCGGCATCGCCGTCCAGGACCCCAGCGACTCCGCGATGAAGGTCATGGCCGCCGTGATGGCCGCGGGCATGGTCCCGCCGCTGGGCATGGCGCTCGCGACCACCGTCCGCAAGAAGCTCTTCACCCCGACCGAGCGCGAGAACGGCAAGGCCGCCTGGGTGCTGGGCGCGTCCTTCATCTCCGAGGGCGCGATCCCGTTCGCCGCGGCCGACCCGCTGCGCGTCATCCCGGCCTCGATGGCGGGCGGCGCGGTCACCGGCGCCCTGTCGATGGCCTTCGGCGCCACACTGCGCGCTCCGCACGGCGGCATCTTCGTGGTCCCGCTGATCGGCAACCCGTTCCTCTACCTGGTCGCCATCGCGGCGGGCGTGTGCGTGACGACCGCCCTGGTCGTCGTCCTCAAGGGCCTGCGCAAGCCGGTCCCCGGCACCACGGAACCCGGCACGACGGCGGAGCCCACGACCACCACGACACCGGAACCGAAGCAGCCGGTGGCCGCGTAACGCGCTTCGGGGTTCCGGGTTCGGGCTTCAGGCGTCGGGCTTCGGCGAACTGTTGCAGGGTTCCTGCAGACCTCTAAGTTTTTCTACGGTTTCCTACAGGTTGATGCGACTTACTATGGGTTCCTTCGGTTTTCTACGAATATCTGCGGTGATTCACAACTCTCCGCGCTGAAAAGGCCTTTCACGCGATCTGCGTGGCCTGCGAGATACGTCACGGTCCGGGGCCAAAGTCCCGGACCGTGGTGTGTACTGGGCGGTATGCCCGTGCATCTCACGCCCACTCAGCTGACGGCCCTGACCGTCCTCGCCGTGGCGTCCGTCGCCTGGCTGCTCGTCCTGACCCGGGTCCTGCGCCGCATCCGCATCCGCTCCGCCGCCGCACCCCACCCGGCACGCCCCACCCGCCCCGTCCTGCCGACTCAGCCCGCTCTGTCGGCTCTCCCGTGCCAACGTCAGACCGGCCCCCACCTGGAGGCAGTCGAACTGACCCCCGCCGAGAAAGCCGCCTTCGCGGGCCTCGTACGGCAACTCGACGGCGGCCACTGACCCGCGCGGCGTCCAGCACGGAGGGCCGCCCCTCAGGAGACCTGCGCCGCCCGGCGCTCCATCGCGTCCCGGGCCGCCGTCTCGGACGGATACACCTCGCACATGTGCCGCCCGTCGGGTGTCGCCGTGTGCTCGACCTCCCACAGGGAGACCTCCTGGCCGTCAAGCAGCAGGAACGCGTGCTCGTACAGCGAATAGCCCAGGCCGATACGGCCCGCGCGGCAGGGACGGCCGAAGGCCTGGGTGATCTGATGCGCGAACGCCGACTTCAGCAGCGCGGCCGTCTCCGCGCCGGGCCCGTCGGCGTTCTCCGCGCGGCGCAGCAGCCGGCGCGCGTGGTCCGCCGAGTCGTCCGGCACGTACACATGCCGGGGTGCGGGGACCGGCGACAGGTGCACCAGCACCGGCAGTTCGAAGTCCGCGGCGTCCGACGGCAGCGGCAGCCGGGACGTGGCCGCTCGCAGCTCCTCCTCGTCGACGTACACCTCGTGCTGCGGCTCGCTGCCCGGCGCGGTGTTGTGCACGAGCTCCCACAGCGTGAGCGCGTAGCCGTCGGCCAGCAGCCAGGTGTGCCGGTAGGTCTCCCGGTGCAGGCCCGCGCTGTGGTGCGCGGAGTGCAGGGAACTGTCGTGGGCCAGTGCGAACTCGAGCCGCCGCAGGGCTTCGTCGGGCAGTTCGAACGAGTTCAGGGCGCGACCGAGCAGCCGCGCGAGATGCTCCTCCGGAGACTCGGGCGACTCGGCTGGTTCGTACGCTGTCGTCTCGTACGGAACGCTCAAGGTTTCTCCCGGCGTTGCTGCATGTCACCTTGTGGGTGCATACCGTAGCCCCTCGGCCGGACATCATGTCCGGGAACCGAGAAAACGTATGCCGAGAAAACGCGAGGGCCGTGCGAAAAGTTCCCGCACGGCCCGGCGACCTGTCAGAAACCGCGGGTCAGACGCCGTTTCCGGCACCCGCGTTGCTCAGGCCGCGCTTCCGGCGGTCCACTCGGCCCATGGCATGTTCCAGCCGTTCAGCCCGTTGTCCGGGGCCACCGTCTTGTCCGGGGAGTTCTTGACGACCACGACATCCCCGATCAGCGACTCGTCGTAGAACCACTTGGCGGGCGTGTCACCCTGCGCGCCCTGCACGTCCGCGAGTCCGACACAGCCGTGACTGGTCCCGGTGCGGCCAAAGGGCGGATTACCTTTGTTGTACCAGTAGTTGCCGTGGATGAAGGTGCCGGACTGCGTCAGCCGCATCGCGTGCGGCACGTCCGGGATGTCGTACTCGCCGCCCAGGTTGACCGTCCGGCTGTCCATGCGGGTCTGCGTGAACTTCTCGGAGATCACCATCTGCCCGTTGTACGTGGTGTGCTCCGGGCTGCCCGACGAGATCGGAACCGACTTCAGGGTCTGCCCGTCCCGCACCACCGTCATGGTCTGGGCGTTCACGTCAACCGTGGACACCTGCGACCGCCCGACGGCGAAGGCGACCGTCTTCTTCTGCACCCCGTAGACGCCGTTCGTGCCCTCGACGCCGTCCAGGTCGATCTTCATCGTGACCTTGGAGCCGGCCTTCCAGTACTCCTCGGGCCGGAAGTCGAGCCGCTGCGCCCCGAACCAGTGCCCGACCACCTGCTGGCCACTGCTGGAGGTGACCGTGATGTGCGACTGCACGGCCTTCTTGTCGCCGATCGCCTTGTCGAACGTGAACGACACCGGCATCCCGACGCCGACCGTCGTGCCGTTGTCCGGCGTGTACGTCCCTATGAAGCTGTTGGCCGAAGCGACTGTGGTGAAGATGGAGTTGGCGGCGGCGGTCTTACCGCTCGCGTCCTTCGCGGTCGCCGATATCTGGTACTTCGTCCCGCGCTCCAGCTGCTCCTTCGGCTTCCAGTCGCTGCCGTCGGCCGACAGGGAGCCCTCGACGGCCTGCCCCGACCCGGCCACCGTCATCTTCACCTCGGTGAGCCGGCCGTCACTCACCTTCACGCCGGTCGCGTTGATCGACGCACCCGTCGACCCGTCCTTCGCCGAGATGACGATCTCCGCAGTGGACGTCTTGGCGGTGCTGCTCTTGCCGCCCTTGGCGTCGCCGTCCTTGGCGTTGGCGCTGCCCCCGCAAGCGGTCAGGGTCAGGGCGCCGACCACCAGGACGGCACAGGCTCCCAGTGCGCGCCGCGCTGCTATGTCCGCCGTTGTCACGGGCTGCTCCAGCTTCGTGTGATGTGAGTGATCCGCTCCGGTACGTGGAGAAGGAGGGACCCGACGGCCGGTCGGGTTCCCCCCGACCGCCGTTGACACCATCACGTGACAGAACCGGGACAATCCCCCTTCCAGCGCGGGTCGTTCCCGGCTCGTGCCGTCCCTGAACCATGCTGCTTCCGGACCGCGTCGCTCCCGGCGCACTCTCTCGCCGCGGCCCGGGGCGCGTCACCGGCCCCCGTACAACTCCTCGTACGACGGCCACAGGCCGCCCGGGCCGTCCACCGGCTCGGCGGCGCGGACGGCTCGTACGATCGCGCGCGTCACCACGTCCGCGCCTGCCGCGAGGATGTCGTTCAGGGCGAGAGGGTGGTCGGGGTCGAGCGGGCGGACGCCCGTCGCCAGTGAGAAGACCGTGTCCCCGTCGTTGAGCAGGTGGACCGGCCGTACGGCGCGCGCGATCCCGTCGTGCGCCGTGCCCGCGAGCTTCTGCGCCTGCGCCTTCGACAGGTCCGCGTCGGTGGCGACCACCGCGAGCGTGGTGTTGAGCATGGGAGGCGCGTTCTTCACCGCGCTCTCGGCGAGCCGCCGGCGCGCGGCCTCGTGCACCTGCGCCTTCGGATACGTCACGCGCCCCTGGAACAACTCCCCGTACAGCACCCCGGTTTCCGGATCGAGCACCGATCCCACGGCGTTGGCCACCACCAGCGCGGCCACCGTGATCCCCGAGTCGAGTACGACGGCGGCGGTGCCGACCCCGCCCTTCATCGGGCCGACCGCCGCGCCCGTCCCGGCGCCCACGCACCCTTCCCGTACCGGCGCGCCGGGCTCGCTCGCCGCGGCCGCCTCGACCGCCGCCCGGCCGGTGGCCGCGTCCGGGCGGGCCCGGAAGTCGCCGCCCCGGCCCAGGTCGAAGACGCAGGCGGCGGGCACCACCGGCACGACGTGCAGTGGGTCGGGACCCACCCGCACCCCACGCCCCTGCTCCTCCAACCAGGTCATCACCCCGGACGCCGCGTCCAGCCCGTAGGCGCTGCCCCCGGTCAGCACGATCGCCTCGACCCGCTGCACCACGTTGCGTGGATCCAGGGCGTCGGTCTCCTTCGTGCCGGGACCGCCGCCGCGCACGTCCACGGCGGCCACGGCGCCGCCGTCCGGCGCGAGGACGACCGTGGTGCCGGTGAGCCAACCGTCGCCGGTGCGCGTGGCATGGCCCACGCGTACGCCGGCGACGTCCGTCAGAGCGTCAACTGTCATGGGAGCCAGTCTCGCCCAGCCCGCGCCGTGTGCGGTGGTGTCGCGCAGGGTCACACCGCCGCGCTCGAATCGCGCTCCGCGTGCTCCCGGACCTCCCGCGCCTCTTGCGACTCCCTCGCGGCCGTGCGCGCCGTCAGGGTCACCCCGGTCGCCACCGCCAGCGCGGTCACCAGGCCGGCTGCGAGGACCGCCCACTCGCCCAGGAACGTGCAGCAGATCACCAGCAGCGCGGTTACGGGAAGCACCAGCTGCTGGGCCAGGCCCGCCTTGAAGTGGCGGGCGTGCAACGCCCAGACCGCCAGCAGGTACAGGGCCGTCGGCAGGGTGAAGGCCGCCGCCGCGGCCGCCGCGGAGAGGTGGGCCTTGCCGACCGCCTGCTCGACCGCCACCTCCAGGCCCGCGCCGATCGCGGCGGCCGAGGCGAAGACGAAATAGTGCCCGTAGCCCCACAGAAACGCCTGCTTGCTGGAGCGTAGATACCCATGGATGGGCACCACGAAGTAGATCCACCAGGCGGCGAAGACGATCAACAGGCCCCCCACCGCGATGGGCAGCAACTCGCCCAGCGCGTCGTTCTCGTCGATCCCCGACTTCACGGCGACCGTGGCCGCGGCGATCGTCTCGCCCAGCACGATGATCGTGAACAGCCCGTACCGCTCCGAGATGTGATGCGGATGCCAGGACGTCGGGTGGTCCTTCTCCGCGTAGAGCGGTACGCACAACTCCAGCAGTGCCATCACCAGGAACAGCCACGTCCGGCCCCCCTCGGGCAGGATCAGCAGCCCCAGCCAGCCGACCTGGCAGAGCAGCACTCCGCCTGCGTACCGCAGCGCCATCGCCCGCTCCGGGCCTTCGGCCGACCACGCGACCCGCAGCCACTGCGAGCTCAACGCGAACCTCATGATCGCGTAGCCCAACCAGACGGCCACGAACTCGTGGTCCTCGAACGCCCGCGAGATGCCCGCCGCCAGCACCAGAACGCCAGCGATCTGCACCAGCGTAACGATCCGGTACAGCACGTTGTCGTTGTCGTAGGCCGAGGCGAACCAACTGAAGTTCATCCAGGCCCACCAGATGGCGAAGAAGACCATCGCGTAGTTGAGGATTCCCTCGCCCGCGTGGGACTCCGCCACGGCGTGCACCAGTTGGACGCCCCCCTGGGCGATGGCCACGACGAAGCACAGGTCGAAGAGCAGCTCGAGGGGCGAGGCGACCCGGTGCGCCTCGCCCCGCCCGCGCGCGGTGAGGCTGCGCAGCGGCTTCGCATGAGTCGGGGCGGGGCCGGGGGCTGAGGTCGAGGCGGGGGGTCCCGAGGGGGAGGAGGCCGGTGGAGTCGGACTGGACGTCATGGCTCCCAGCACAGCAGACAACCGGCGGAAAATCTTGTGCGGATCCTGCGGATCCTGCGGATCCTGCGGATCCTGCGGAATCCGCAGGCCCGCTCGGTGCGTGGCCGCTGCTCCGGGCCTCACCTGGGCTGCCGTCGGGGCCGTACTCTGGAGGCATGAGCACCTCCTCCGCCCCCGACCCAGGTGAGCCGAAGGCCGCGCTGGTCTTCGACGACCCGCTGGACCGGCAGTCCTCGGACGACACCGACCGCGGCTGGGGCGAGCGGCCGTCCGCCGACGCGGACAGTGCCGCCGACCTGAAGCGCTTCCTCGACGAGAAGCCGCCCCACCACCTCTGAACCCGGCTGAGCAGCGTGCGCAGCGCCGCTACCGCTCGCTGTGGCCCGAACCCCGCTGGGCGACGAGCGCATCGCGGATCTCCTTGAGGATCTCCAGCTCGGTCACCTCGATGACCTCCTGTGCGCCCTCCTTGGCCTTCCTGCGGGCCTCCATCTTCGCCAGGTACTTCGACATGGGCAGGACCATCAGGAAGTACACCACCGCTGCGGTGATCACGAACGTCAGCGTCGCGCCGAGGACGGAGCCCCACAGGATCCGCACCCCCGTCGCGCTGTCGCCCGTACCCGTGCAGCGGCCCTTGAGACAGGAGCTGTAGCTGTCCAGGTTCTTGGTGCCGACCGCCCCGATGAGCGGGTTGATGATCCCCTTCACCACCGAGTTGACGATGTTCGTGAAGGCCGCGCCGATCACCACCGCGACTGCCAGATCGACGACGTTCCCGCGCATCAGGAAGGCCTTGAAGCCCTGCCAGACGTTTGCCTTCTTTTCGCTCACCTCGGGGACACTCCTCGCATGTACAGGTTGTGGAACAAACAGCTCCGCAACCTACGTCAACGCGAGGCGGCCGTGTCCAATCCGGTAGTTCGAACGAGGGACTTGACTTCACCACAGGGTCACCGCCAGCCGAGCCGTCGCACTCGCACCCGCCAGGCGCGCCGCAGTGGACCGGGGCACCGAGAGGACGACCAGCGCACCGCCGTCAGCCGTACCGACAGCGCCGACGGAGCCGAGAGTGTCCAGCGGCTGCGGCACCTTCGTCACGAGCGCCCTACGCGCGACGACTTGGGCCTCGCCGCCCACATCACCCGTGCCGCCCACGCCTCCCATGCCGCCGCCGCCCAACGCCGCCTGCTCGATGGCGATGACGTCGACCCGGTCGCCGGGCTGTAGCAGCCGGACGGTGGCCGCGTCGGCGATGCGCACCGGCACCGTCACCTTCGCCACGGCCCCAGGAGCAGGCGCCGGGGCACCCACCGACGTCTGCGCGCGGGCGTGCGAGTCTCCGCTCCAATCCCCGCCCCCGGCGCCCCCGCTCGCGCCTGCGCCCGGATGTCCGCGCGCCGGGTCGCCGGCCAGTGGGCCGGCCGCCACGAGCGCGGCTGCGGTGACGGCGAGGCCGATCGCGAGGGCCCGCCGTCGACTCCGTACGAGTCGTTGCAGCCGGTACCGCCCGCCGCGGACCCGCACGGGAGCGAAGGACGGCACCTCGCACGTGGCCGGAGCGTCCGCGCCGAGTGGGTGTGCCGCGGACGGGAAGGCGAACGGAGAGGAAGGAGGAGGAAGGGACATGGGATCACCACCTGTGACGAAGGACGGGTTTGCGAAACCACGATGAGCCTTCGCGCCGCCGCCCGCCGGAGCCGGTGGACTACCCACGGGTTGTGGACAACTTCCTCACCCGAACGAGGAGTTCCGCCCCCTCACCGCCCCAGAGATCCCACACCCACACCCACACCCACACCCACACCCATGTCCATGTCCACGCCCCATGGCCCACCCCCACGCCGCATCACCCGCTAAGGCAGCTCGAACCCCGGGTTCAACCCGCCCAGCGCGTTCGTGCACAGGCAGTCCCGTTGGCCGTTCGACGGCAGCGCGGCCACCGCATCGAACAGGACACCCCGCAGCCGGTCCGTGTTGGCCGCGAACACCCGCAGGACCTCCTCGTGGGACACGCCCTCACCGCTCTCGGCGCCCGCGTCCAGATCGGTGACCAGGTTCAACGAGGTGTAGCAGAGCTCGAGTTCACGGGCGAGCGCGGCCTCGGGGTGTCCCGTCATGCCCACCACGGACCAGCCCTGTGCCCGGTGCCACAGCGATTCGGCACGGGTCGAGAACCGCGGCCCCTCGACCACGACCAGCGTCCCGCCGTCCACAGGGTCCCACTCCCGCCCGCGCGCCGCCTTCAGGGCCGCCGAGCGTCCGGCGGGGCAGTAGGGGTCGGCCAGGGACACGTGCACCACGTTGGGCACCGTGCCATCGGGCAGCGGCAGCCCGTCGAAGTACGTCCCGACCCGCGACTTCGTGCGGTCGACCAGCTGATCGGGCACGAGCAGCGTGCCGGGCCCGTACTCGGGGCGCAGACCGCCCACCGCGCACGGACCGAGCACCTGACGCACCCCGAGCGAGTGCAGCGCCCACAGGTTGGCCCGGTAGTTGATCCGGTGCGGCGGCAGATGGTGTCCGCGCCCGTGCCGGGGCAGGAAGGCGACCCGCCGGCCGGCGATCTCGCCGAGGACGAGGGAATCACTGGGCGGCCCGTAGGGGGTGTCGACCTGGACCTCGGTCACCTCGTCGAGGAACGAGTAGAAGCCGGACCCGCCGATCACACCGATCTCTGCTGCGTTCGCCTTGTTCGCCATGCGTCGCACCCTAACGACCCCCTGCCCGGCCCCGGAAACGCCGAAGACCCCGTCGTCGCATGACGACAGGGTCCCTTGAGCGAGCCTTACGCGGCGGAGCTGCTGCCGGTCGAGGTGCCCGCGCTCGACGACTTCGAGTCCGAGGACGACGACGTCGAACTCGACGACTTCGCGTCAGAGCCGGACGTCGACGGCTTCGAGGACGACGCCGGAGCGCTGCTCGACGAGGAGCCGCGGCTGTCGTTCCGATAGAAACCGGAGCCCTTGAAGACGATGCCGACCGCGGAGAACACCTTCTTGAGGCGGCCCTCGCAGCTGGGGCACTCGGTCAGAGCGTCGTCGGTGAACTTCTGCACCGCCTCGAGGCCCTCGCCGCACGCGGTGCACTGGTACTGGTAGGTCGGCACTTGTCTTCCTCCTGGCACTCTCACTCAGTGAGTGCTAACGACGGTCTATCTTGACGTATTCCGGAGGATCAGTCCACTGTCACCGGCACGCGGTGACCGACGCCACGTGCGACGGTAAGCGCGCGTGGGCGCGTCGCCAGGCTCGATCGCAGGGCCAGCAGCGTCCCCAGGGCCAGCAGTGTGCCGCCCATCGGCACCAGGAAACCGGCGCCGCCCCAGAAGCGGTCCTCCAGCTGTCCGGCGACCGTGACGGCCGCCGCCTGCCCGAGCGCCACCGCGCCGGTCAGCCAGGTGAACGCCTCGGTGCGGGCCCCGGCCGGGACCAGGCCCTCGACCAGCGTGTAGCCGGTGATCAGCGCGGGCGCGATGCACATGCCGACCAGGAGGCCGAGGCCCGCCAGCACGGGCACCGAGTGCGCGGCCCACAGACCGGAGGCGACGAGGGCCAGCGCGGCGTAGGCGACGATCAGGCGTCGCTGCGGTGCCACCTTCCAGGCGAGGGCGCCGCAGACCAGGCCGGAGAGCATGTTGCCCGCGGCGAAGGTGCCGTACAGGACGCCGTTCAGGCCAGGCTCGCCGATCGACTCGGTGAACGCGGCCAGCGAGACCTGCATGCCGCCGAAGACGGAACCGATGCCCAGGAACGCCACGATCAGCACGCGCACACCGGGGACGCGCAGCGCCGAGCCGTGCTCCACGCGCGCGTGCCCGGCGGCAGCGACCTGGGGCTGTGTGCTCTTCTGCGCGGCGAACAGCAGACCGCCGAGCAGGGTCAGCGAGGCCTCGGTGACCAGGCCGGCGGCCGGGTTCACGGCGGTGCACAGGGCGGTCGCCAGCAGCGGGCCGAAGACGAAGGTGAGCTCGTCGGTGACGGACTCGAAGGCCGCCGCGGTGGTCATCAGGGGCGAGCCCTTCAGCTTCACGCCCCAGCGGGCGCGCACCATGGGCCCGATCTGCGGCACCGACGCGCCCGTCGGCACCGCCGCCACGAACAGTGCCCACAGGGGTGCGTGGGAGAGGGCGAGGGCCGTGAAGGTGAGGCCGGACAGCGTGTGCACGAGCACGCCGGGGAGCAGCACCGCGCGCTGGCCGTACCGGTCGGCGAGACGGCCGCTGTAGGGGGCGCACAGGGCCATGGAGACGCCGGTGACGGCCGCGGCGGCGCCGGCGGCACCGTACGAGCCGGCCGTGTGTTGCACGAGCAGCACGATGGAGATGGTGAGCATGGCGAACGGCTGGCGTGCCGCGAAGCCGGGGAGCAGGAACGTCCAGGCGCCGCGGGTGCGCAGCAGCTGTCCGTATCCCGGGCGGGAGGTGACCGTGGATGCCACGGCCCGTGCCTTTCTGCCGCCTGGTAGCGCGACCCATGTGCGGGCCGTGGCGCGCCGAGAGCTGTCCTCTTGCGCGGACTGCGGTAGATGCCGGCGCCCACTGCGGAGGGGTTCTCGGCCGCCATACGGTCGCGCCAGCACTGCGTCAGGCAGAGTTGGTTCGATCAGAATGCGCCTTCATCGTACAGGGATCAACGCGTGGTGCACCTGTGAAAGTGAGCACCACGCGCGCGTTCACCTGCGTTTGGCGGGCGCGTGAACCGTACGAAACATGTCGTTAACGGCCCGTGTCGGCGGTGCCCGTGCCGAGCCACCCGGCCAGCTTGCCGCCGTGGCCCACCGCGCGGAGTCGTAGTTCCGCCGCGTCCCGGACGGGGTCGGTGGCGACCACGAGCAGTTCGTCCCCGTGCCGCAGCACCGTCGTCGGCAGCGGAACAAACGATTTTGCGTCGCGTACGACGAGGGTGACGGCGGCCCCGGCCGGCAGCCGCAGCTCGTTGACCTCGACGCCGTGCATCTTTGACCCCTCGGGGATCGCGACCGACAGCAGGTGCCCGCGCAGCCGCTCCAGGGGCGCCGACTCGACGCCGAGGTCGGCGGCCTCGGGGTCCCCGCCCAGCCGCAGCTTGCGCGCCAGCCAGGGCAGCGTCGGCCCTTGGAGCAAGGTGTAGACGACGACCAGGACGAAGACGATGTTGAAGATGCGGCGGCTGCCCTCGACGCCGTTCACCATGGGGATCGTCGCCAGGATGATGGGCACGGCGCCGCGCAGCCCGGCCCAGGACATCAGCGTCTGCTCCTGCCACGGCACCCGGAACGGCGTCAGGCACAGCACGACGCTGAGCGGGCGGGCCACCATGGTGAGCACCAGGCCGATGACGAGCGCGGGCAGCACGTCGTCGCCCAGCTCGTGCGGGGTGACCAGGAGGCCGAGCAGCACGAACATGCCGATCTGGGCGATCCAGCCGAGGCCGTCGGCGAACCCGCGCGTGGCGGGCCAGTGCGGCAGTTTCGCGTTGCCCATGACCATCGAGGCGAGGTAGACGCCCAGGAAGCCGCTGCCGTGCGCCAGCGAGCCCGCCGCGTACGCGGTGACCGCGATCGCCATGACGGCGATCGGGTAGAGGCCGGAGGCGGGCAGCGCGACGTGCCTGAGGCCCCAGGAGCCCAGCCAGCCGACCGCGAGGCCGATGGCGGCGCCGATGGCCAGCTCCAGGGCTATCTCGCCCAGCAGCACGTACCAGTGCTCGACAGGGCCCGCCGTGGAGAAGGCGACCACCAGGATGACCACTGGGGCGTCGTTGAAGCCGGACTCCGCCTCCAGGCTGCCCGTCACGCGCGAGGGCAGGGGGATCTTGCGCAGGACGGAGAAGACCGCCGCCGCGTCCGTCGAGGACACCACCGCGCCGATGATCAGCGCCTGCCGCCACTCCAGCCCCATCACGAAGTGCGCGGCCGTCGCGGTGACGCCGACGCTCACCGCGACGCCGGCCAGCGCCAGCACCGTGGCGGAGGGCAGGACCGGTTCGATCTCCTTCCACTTCGTGCCGAGGCCGCCCTCGGCGAGGATCACGACCAGGGCGGCGTAGCCGATGACCTGGGTCAGTTCGGCGTTGTCGAAGTGGATGTCGCCGATGCCGTCCTGGCCCATGGCGATGCCGATCCCCAGGTACACGAGCAGGCTGGGGAGCCCGCTGCGCGAGGAGATCCGGACCGCTGCGACGGCGACGAGCAGGACCAGCGAGCAGACGAGCAGGAGCTGGTTGAGGTGGTGGACAGTCAGCGGCCGTTCCCTTCACCGGCGCGCGCGCCTCGCGCGGGCGCACATGTGCATCGGATACATCGGACACGAAGCTGTGCGCCCCGGACCCAACTACTTCGTTACCTTACCTAACTCTTGACGATTTCTTGACGCTTGCCGAGTCAAGATCGAACATCCTTCCGTGCTGGTACCCGACTCCGCGTCAAGTCGCGCGAAGCCCTGCGCCTATGGTTGCTCCAGCACTCCAGGACCGCCTGCCGCTCGCGTTAGGACAGCAAGGACAGCGATGCCCCCCAACACCACCGCCACATCGGGTGACAAGCCCGGCAAGTCCGGCAGGAAGAAGGGGCGCAAAGCCCGTTTGATCGTGCTTGTGCTGGTGCTGGCCATCATCGGAGGCATCGCCTACGGCGCCTACTGGTCCATCAGCACCGTCCGCGCGTCCTTCCCGCAGACCAAGGGTTCGATCACGCTCGAGGGCCTGTCCGGACCGGTCGACGTGCAGCGGGACGGTTACGGAATCCCGCAGATCTACGCGGATTCCGACGAGGACCTGTTCATGGCGCAGGGCTACGTCCAGGCGCAGGACCGGTTCTACGAGATGGACGTGCGCCGGCACATGACGTCCGGGCGGCTGTCGGAGATGTTCGGCAAGAGCCAGGTCGACAACGACGAGTTCCTGCGCACCCTGGGCTGGGATCGCGTAGCCCAGCAGGAGTACGACACCAAGCTGTCGCCCGCCACCAAGAAGCACCTCCAGGCGTACGCCAAGGGAGTCAACGCCTACCTCAAGGGCAAGGACGGCGCGGACATCTCCCTGGAGTACGCGGCCCTGGGCTTCACCAACGACTACAAGCCCGCCCAGTGGACCCCGGTCGACTCGGTCTCCTGGCTGAAGGCGATGGCCTGGGACCTGCGCGGCAACATGCAGGACGAGATCGACCGCGCCCTGATGACCAGCCGTCTCGGCCCGCAGCAGATCGCCGAGCTGTACCCGCAGTACCCGTACGACCGCAACCAGGCGATCGTCCAGGAGGGCCAGTACGACGAGCTGACCAAGTCGTTCAAGCAGAGCGGCGGGGACGGCGAGAGCGGCTCCGGCGACTCCTCCGCGAACGGCGGCTCGGGCGGCGGCACGAGCGGCGGTGGCAGCGGAACGGCGGGCGGCACGGGTTCGGCCCTGCAGAGCCAGCTCTCGGGCCTCTACGACGTCCTGGACGACCTGCCCACGGCCGTCGGTGTGAACGGCAACGGCATCGGCTCCAACTCGTGGGTCGTCGCCGGGAAGTACACGATCACCGGCAAGCCGCTGCTGGCCAACGACCCGCACCTGTCGGCGTCGCTGCCGTCCGTCTGGTACCAGATGGGCCTGCACTGTCGCACCGTCTCCGCCAAGTGCCGGTACGACGTCTCCGGCTACACCTTCGCGGGCATGCCCGGTGTGATCATCGGCCACAACCAGACCATCTCCTGGGGCATGACCAACTCCGGCGTCGACGTCACCGACCTCTACCTGGAGAAGCTCTCCGGCGACGACGGCTACCAGTACGACGGCAAGGTGAAGCCCTTCACCACGCGCGAGGAGACCATCAAGGTCGCCGGCGGGGCCGCCAAGAAGATCGTCGTCCGGCAGACGGAGGACGGGATGCCCCTGTTGTCAGACCGTGCCGACGAACTCGTCAAGGTCGGCAAGAAGGCCACCGTCGACACCGCGGCGCCCGACCGCGGCGACGGTTACGCCGTCGCCCTGAAGTGGACCGCGCTGGAACCGGGCACCTCCATGGACGCCGTCTTCGCCATGGGCAAGGCGAAGGACTGGGACGACTTCCGCGCCGCGGCCAAGCTCTTCGACGTGCCCTCGCAGAACCTCGTCTACGCCGACACCGCGAACCACATCGGCTACCAGCTGCCCGGAAAGATCCCCACGCGCGCCAAGCGCGTCGACGGCTCGATCCCCGCGCCCGGCTGGGACTCCAAGTACAAGTGGACCGGCTACATCGGCTTCGACGAGCTGCCCTACGAGTACGACCCCGCGCGCGGGTACATCGTCACCGCCAACCAGGCCGTCGTCGACAAGGACAAGTACCCCTACACGCTCACCACGGACTGGGGCTACGGCACCCGCAGCCAGCGGATCACCGACCTGATCAAGCTGAAGATCAAGGGCGGCGGCAAGATCTCCACCGACGACATGCGCCAGATGCAGCTGGACGACGACAGCCAGATCGCGCGGCTGCTCGTCACCAAGCTGCTGGACATCAACCTGGACGATCCGGACGTCCGCGAGGCGCAGAAGCTGCTGCAGGGCTGGGACTACCGGCAGGACGCCGACTCGGCCGCGGCCGCCTACTTCAACGCGGTCTGGCGCAACATCCTCAAGCTGGCCTTCGGCAACAAGCTGCCCAAGGAGCTGCGTGTCGAGGGGCAGTGCCTGTGGGTCGACCCGGTCGACAGCACCGGCCCGGTCGACGACACCGACAAGGTCCGCGAGTGCGGCCAGCGCGAAGCCGACCAGGCGCAGCCGGACGGCGGCGACCGCTGGTTCGAGGTGGTGCGCAACCTCATGGACAAGCCGGACAGCGCGTGGTGGACGACGCCCGAGTCGGGCACCCGCCCCGGCGCCGACCACAACCGCGACGAGCTGTTCGCGCGCGCCATGATCGACGCCCGCTGGGAGCTGACCGCCAAGCTCGGCAAGGACATCGACACCTGGAGCTGGGGCAGGCTGCACCGCCTGTTCCTGAAGAACCAGACCCTGGGCACCAGCGGCCCCGGCTTCTTGCAGTACATCCTCAACCGCGGCCCCTGGAAGCTCAGCGGCGGCGAGGCGGCGGTCAACGCGACCGGCTGGAACGCGGCCGGCGGCTACGGCGTCGTGTGGGTGCCGTCGATGCGGATGGTGGTCAACCTCGACGATCTCGACAAGTCGAAGTGGATCAACCTCAGCGGCGCCTCGGGGCACGCCTTCAGCGCCCACTACACCGACCAGACGGGCAAGTGGGCCAACGGTGAGCTGCTCGACTGGTCCTTCTCCAAGAAGGCGGTCGACGCCGCCACGAGCGACACCCTGGTCCTGAAGCCCTGACTGGCCGACCACGGGGGAAGGGGCCGTCCACGCGCGCGTGGACGGCCCCTTCCCCCGTGTAGGTCGCGTAGCGGTCGCAGGAAGGCAGGCCGGTCAGGTGAAGCGGCGTACTCCCGAGGGTGTCACCACGGCGTGTACCGGTCGGTCGTGCGCCTCCCCGGGGACGTGCTCGACGACCTCGGTGTCGTACAGGAGCACCACCAGGCGGGGGCGGGCGCCGGAGTCCGCCAGGCGGGCCAGCACGCGGTCGTACGAGCCTCCGCCGCGGCCCAGCCGCATACCGTGCTCGTCGACCGCGAGCCCCGGGAGCAGCACCACGTCGGCGCCCGTCACGGCGTCCGGGCCGAGGCGCTCGCCGGTCGGCTCCAGGAGGGCCGTCTTCCCGCCGTGCCGGACCGGTGAGAGGGAGTCCTGGCCGGCGTAGGCGCCCCAGTCCAGGTCGTTGTCGGGCAGCAGTACGGGGAGCAGGACGCGGACGCCCCGCGCGCGGAGCGCGTCCAGCAGCGCCAGGGTGCCCGGTTCGGTGCCCACGGAGACGTATGCCGCCACCACGCGCGCGTGCGCCAACTCGGGCAGCTCCAGGGCGCGGGCGGCCAGGGCGACGGCCGCCGTGCGCAGGTCATCCGTCGTCAACCTGTTTCTCATGGCGAGGAACTCTCGCCGCAACATACGTTTGTCAGACTCTGGTCCGCCTTCGAGGTGGCTCATCCGCCGCTCCCGCACAGCTCCCACATAGCGCACGCACTCCTCCCACACCGTTCCAACGCGGTCATATGATCATGAATTAACCGGAGCTACAGATTCCTCTCAAAGTGAGCGGATAAGGTTGCCGACATGACTCAGTCGCACCCCAGGATCAGCAAGGCTGTCATCCCCGCAGCCGGCCTCGGCACCCGGTTCCTGCCGGCGACCAAGGCCACTCCCAAGGAGATGCTGCCGGTCGTGGACAAGCCGGCGATCCAGTACGTGGTCGAGGAGGCCGTCTCCGCCGGTCTCGACGACGTCCTCATGGTCACGGGCCGCAACAAGCGCCCCCTGGAGGACCACTTCGACCGCAACTACGAACTCGAGTCGGCGCTGCAGAAGAAGGGCGACGCCGCCAGGCTCGCCAAGGTCCAGCAGTCCAGCGACCTCGCGACCATGCACTACGTGCGCCAGGGCGACCCCAAGGGCCTCGGACACGCCGTCCTGTGCGCTGCCCCGCACGTCGGACAGGAGCCGTTCGCCGTCCTCCTGGGGGATGACCTCATCGACCCCCGCGACCCGCTGCTCCAGCGGATGATCGAGGTGCAGGAGCGGCACGGCGGCAGCGTCGTCGCGCTCATGGAGGTCGCCCCCGAGCAGATCCACCTCTACGGCTGCGCGGCCGTAGAGCCCACGGCGGACGGCGACGTGGTCAAAGTGACCGGTCTCGTCGAGAAGCCGGACCCGGCGGACGCCCCGTCCAACTACGCGATCATCGGACGCTACGTCCTCGACCCGAGCGTGTTCGGCGTCCTGCGCGAGACCGAGCCCGGCCGCGGCGGCGAGATCCAGCTCACCGACGCCCTCCAGCAGCTCGCGCAGGACGAGAAGGTCGGCGGTCCCGTCCACGGCGTCGTCTTCAAGGGCCGGCGCTATGACACCGGCGACCGCGGCGACTATCTGCGGGCCATTGTCAGACTCGCGTGCGAACGTGAAGATCTGGGTCCGGACTTCCGGTCCTGGCTTCGCAGTTACGTCACCGAGGAGATGCAGCCACTTTGAGCACCGCCGCGCCCCGCACCGCCGGCCAGGACCACCTCTGGTCGGTGGACGAACACCTGGCGGACATCCTCGCCACCGTCCGCCCCCTGGAGCCCATCGAGCTGCAACTGCCCGACGCCCAGGGCTGCGTCCTCGTCGAGGACGTCACGGTGGCGGTCTCCCTGCCGCCCTTCGACAACAGCTCCATGGACGGGTACGCGGTACGGGTCGCGGATGTCGCGGGCGCGAGCGAGGAGTTCCCGGCGGCGCTGGACGTCGTCGGGGACGTCGCGGCGGGGCAGCAGGCCGACCTGCTGTACGTGGGGCCGGGCCAGGCCGCCCGGATCATGACCGGCGCGCCCCTCCCGTCCGGCGCCGAGGCCGTCGTCCCTGTGGAGTGGACCGACGGCGGGCTCGGCGAGGGACCGGTCAGAGGGATGCGCGCCCGCAGCCTCGCCCCCGAGCAGGCGTCCGGGCACGTGCGCGTGTACCGGTCCGCCGAGGCACGCGCGCACGTACGCGCGAAGGGCAGCGACGTGAAGGCCGGCGACCGCGCCCTCGACGCCGGGACCGTCCTCGGCCCGCCCCAGATCGCCCTGCTGGCAGCGATCGGCCGCGCCGCCGTACGCGTGCGCCCGCGCCCGCGCGTGGTCGTCATGTCCACCGGCAGCGAACTCGTCCAGCCCGGCGAGGAACTGGGCAGCGGCCAGATCTACGACTCCAACAGCTTCGCCCTCACCGCGGCCGCGCGGGACGCCGGCGCGATCGCGTACCGGGTCGGCGCGGTCGCCGACGACGCCGACACGCTCCGCTCCACCATCGAGGACCAGCTCGTCCGCGCGGACATGGTCGTCACCACCGGCGGGGTGAGCGTCGGGGCGTACGACGTCGTCAAGGAGGCCCTGGAGCACGTCGGCGACGAGGACGAGGCGGGCGGCGGCGTCGAGTTCCGCAAGCTCGCCATGCAGCCGGGCAAGCCGCAGGGCTTCGGCTCGATCGGCCCCGACCACACCCCCCTGCTGGCCCTGCCCGGCAACCCGGTGTCGTCGTACGTCTCCTTCGAACTGTTCGTCCGCCCCGCCATCCGCACCCTCATGGGCCTCGACGACGTCCACCGGCCCACCACGCGCGCGACACTGGTCGCCGACAAGGCGCTGACCTCGCCGAAGGGCCGCAGACAGTTCCTGCGGGCCGTCTGTGCCGACGGCACCGTCCGCCCGGTCGGCGGGGCCGGCTCCCACCTGGTGGCCGCCCTCGCGCACGCCGACTCGCTGATCGTCGTCCCCGAGGACGTGGAGTCCGTCGAGCCCGGCACCGAGGTCGAGGTGGTCCTTCTCGGCTGAGCACTGCTGGTTGGGGGTACCGTGTCGCGCACAACAGGCCCGACCGGGAGTGCCGACAGAGCATGAGTACGCAGGACCGACTGACGCACATCGACGAGGCGGGCGCCGCCCGCATGGTCGACGTTTCCGGCAAGGACGTGACCGCGCGCACCGCGCGCGCGAGCGGCCGTGTCCTCGTCTCACCCCGGGTGGTCGAGCTGCTGCGGGGCGAGGGGCTACCCAAGGGTGACGCGCTGGCCACCGCGCGGATCGCGGGCATCATGGGCGCCAAACGCACCCCGGACCTCATCCCGCTGTGCCACCCCCTGGCCGTCTCCGGTGTGAAACTGGACCTGTCGGTCGCGGACGACGCCGTGGAGATCACCGCCACGGTGAAGACGACGGACCGTACGGGCGTGGAGATGGAAGCCCTCACCGCGGTCTCCGTCGCCGCGCTCACCGTGATCGACATGGTGAAGGCGGTCGACAAGGCAGCGGTCATCACGGACGTCCGCGTGGAGGAGAAGACGGGCGGCAAGTCGGGCGACTGGAGCCGGGCATGACAACCGATGGGTCGATCGGCGGCGCGTTGCAAGCGCCGTACGCCGCGCTGGTCGTGACCGCCTCCAACCGGGCCGCCGCCGGGGTCTACGAGGACCGGGGCGGGCCCCTGGTCGCCGAGGGCCTCAAGGGCTTCGGCTTCGCCGTCGACGGGCCGCGGGTCGTCCCCGACGGGGACCCGGTGGAGGCGGCGTTGCGGGCGGGGGCCGAGGCGGGTTACGACGTGATCGTCACCACAGGCGGCACCGGCATCTCGCCCACCGACCGGACGCCCGAGGCGACCCGCGCGGTCATCGACCACGAGGTCCCGGGCATCGCGGAGGCCATCCGGGCGTACGGCCGGGAGAAGGTGCCGACCGCCGCGCTCTCCCGGGGTCTGGCCGGAGTGGCGGGCGGCACGCTGATCGTCAACCTGCCCGGTTCCGCCGGCGGGGTGAAGGACGGACTGGCCGTCCTGGAGCCCCTGTTGACGCATGCCGTCGACCAGATCCGCGGCGGCGACCACCCCAGACCCGGGGCCGGTACGGGGGGTGCGAGCTGAACAGCGCATCGTGGCCCGTCGATCTGGTGGAGGGCGATGTCGTCCTGCGGCCGATAAAGCTGCGCGACCAGCGGGCCTGGCGTGAGGTCAACCGGCGCAACCGGGACTGGCTGCGCCCCTGGGAGGCGACCATTCCGCCGCCCGCGCCCAGTGGGCCGATCGCGCACCGGCCGACGTACCGTCAGATGGTCCGGCACCTGCGGTCCGAGGCGCACGCGGGGCGGATGCTGCCGTTCGTCATCGAGTACCAGGGGCGGTTGGTCGGGCAGTTGACGGTCGCCGGGATCACCTGGGGGTCGATGTGCTCCGGGCACGTCGGCTACTGGGTCGACGAGTCGGTGGCCGGCCGCGGGGTGATGCCGACGGCGGTGGCGCTCGTCGTGGACCACTGTTTCCGCACCGTCGGACTGCACCGCATCGAGGTCTGCATTCGGCCCGAGAACGGTCCCAGCCGCCGGGTCGTCGAGAAACTCGGATTCCGTGAGGAAGGGCTGCGGCCGCGCTATCTCCACATCGACGGCGCCTGGCGCGACCATCTCGTCTTCGCGCTCACGGCGGAGGAGGTCCCGGAGGGCCTGCTGAGCAGGTGGCGGCGAGCGCGCTCGCGGAGGGCGTCCAATTGAAAAATTACGTCGAATAAACGTTCGAAAATGATCGGTTGATCGCACCGGTCGCAAAAAAAGCTCGAAATATCAGCCAGATCGTGCGACACACCGGCTCAATTGGCGGATGGCCTCACGAAAACCCCTCTACCGTGTGAGGCGTGAGCAGCAGCGGCCTCATCTACGCAGTCATTGTCGGGGCCTGGGCCGCCTACTTGGTGCCGATGTGGCTCCGTAGGCAGGACGAGCTGAACGAGGCCCGTCCGACGGAACGCTTCAGCACCGCCATTCGGCTGCTTTCCGGACGGGCGGGCATGGAGCGCCGGTACGCCAAGGACCTGCGGGCGCGCTCCACCGACGAGGGGGAGCAGGGCGCCGACGCCTCGGACGCCGTCACCGACTCGGTGGACGTCCGGGCCTTCGTCATGCCTCCGACCCGCCCGCAGGTGAAGGCGCAGGTTCCGGAGCGAGGGCAGGAGCGGGCGGCGGACCGGGGTCACGACAGGGGTCACAACCGGGGGCAGGAACGCGGTCAGGAGCGAAGCCACGAGCAGCGGGGGCACGAGCAGCGGGGCCACGAGCGGGGTCACGAGCGCGGGCCGGGGCGTCCGGAGACGGCGCGTGAACCGGCGCGCGAGCCCGCTCGTGAACCGGCGCGCGAATCGGTGGGCAAGCCCGCGCGGGAGCAGCGCGAACAGCGCGAGCAACGTGAACAGGGCGCGACGCCCGCGCGCGAGGGAGGCGCCGTTCCGGCGGGCCGGCGCGTGCCGGTCGCGCGGCGTACGCCGTCCGCGCAGGCGTCCGCCGCGCGTGCCCAGCGCTCGAAGGCGCTCGCGCGCCGTCGGCGCACCACCGTGATGCTCTTCCTCGCTTTCACGCTCGGCACGATCGTCGCGGCGGTCGGCGGCCTCACCCTCCTCTGGGCGCCCGGTGTGCCCGCTGTCCTGCTGAGCGCGTACATCGCGTACCTGCGTTCCCAGGAGCACCGCCGTTTCGCGTACCAGATGGACCGCAGGCGTGCCGAGGTGGCCGCGCAGCGGCTGCGGGAGCGTCAGCCGCGCCGGCGTGCGCCTGCGCCGGCGAGCGCGTCGTCGTCCGTCGACCCCGGCCTCGACGCCGGCGCAGAGGAGCCGCACGAGGCCCTCGAACCGGAGACCGACCCGGGCCTGCTGGCGCTCGCCGCCGACCGCAGGGCGCTCGTCGAGCAGACCGACCACGCGGAGTGGGTCGACCAGCAGCGCGAGCGACAGCGCCGGCCCGGTCACGGCGAGAGCTGGGACCCAGTACCGGTACCGCTGCCGACCTACGTGACCGCGCCGGTCGCCCCCCGGGCCACCTCCGACGTGGACCTCGGGGCACCGGACGCCTGGAGCTCGGCCCGTTCGAGCTCGGTCGCACCGGAGCACGAAGCGGCGGACTCCGGCACCGCACCGGACGGGGAACCGGACGCGGCGGACCACGCGGAGGACACGGCGGCGGACGGCGATGAGCGCAGCGACGCCCGACGCGCCGCCTCGGCCCGCCGCTCCCGCGAACGCGGCCACACCCCGCTGTTCGACCAGTACGAGGACGGCGAGCGACCCCGGGCCGCCAACGAATAAGGCCCGGCCACGGTGCCCCGGCACCCCGCTCCAGGCCTCGGGGAACGGATTTCCAAGCACCCCGATGGGGGTGCTAGAGTTTCACTCGTTGCAAGGGCCTGTGGCGCAGTCTGGTAGCGCACCTCGTTCGCATCGAGGGGGTCTGGGGTTCAAATCCCCACAGGTCCACGCACCGACTGTTCTTGAGTTAGCTCAGGGGTAGTTGACGAGATCCCGTCCGATCTGTTGATCGGGCGGGATCTTTGGTTTTCCGGGGCTTGTTCGATGGGGTGTCCGAACGGCGGCGGGGCCGGAAGCGGCTGTTGAGCGGCTTGTTCGCCTGGGCTTGGGGGTGGTCGCGATGCGGGACACGCGCTGGAGCCGTTGCTGGGCGTGCGGATCTTCCCGGTGGTGTGCTGGGGCGTCAGGTGTTGGTGAGGTCTGCTGCCGAGCCGGGCGGGAAGGGCCGGTCGTGGTGCTGGCGCCCGGCGTGGTGCCGTTCGGTTCGGTGTCCGTAGGGGTGGCGGCGGCTGGCGGCGACGAGCAGGGTGGCGCTGTGTCCGAAGACGCCTTCCTCGGCGCCGCCGCAGTAGTGCCAGCCCGCCGTGACTTCGACCGAGGCCTGATCGCGGCGTTCGCTGGGCGGATGGTGCCGGGCGGGGACGGGGGTGGTGTCGGCGCCGATGTCGCCGGGCCGGCCCTTGAACAGCCCGCGATGCTGGGCGAGTTGTGGTCGTGGCGACAACCATGATGATCAACCACGGCACCATCCCGCTCGGGTCTCTCCTCGGCGGTGTGCTCGCCGACGCCGTCGGGTACCGGCCGGCCATGTGGATCATGACGGGTGTCGTCGCGCCCAGCCGGCTCGTCCTTGCCATGAGCCCGATGCGCCGCGAACGCGACTTTCCACACGCCCATGAGCCGGAACAGGCGCACGCCAAGGGCTGAAGAAGGATCAAAGGGCGCCACCCCACCAGTGCGAGATCCGCAAGCCGACGGGCGTCGTCCACACGCCATGGGAAGCGATCAGCAACCGAACGGGAAACGATCTCCAAGACCCTCCAAGACCCTCCAAGCCCCTTCACCTGTCGCGGCTGCGGGGCCTGCGGGTACCGACACGCACGGGCGGCCGTACTTGAGATCGCTCGATGTGGGCGCCGGCCGTCAGACGGCCTGATGCGTTGCAGGGGTGGGCCGGGCTTCGAGGGCGGGGGAGGCGAAGGCGGTGCCCGGGAGAGCGAAGGTGCGGGTGAGAGCGGAGAGGGTGGCGGAGCGGAGTGCGAGGTGGACGAGGAGACAGCCGAGCGCGGCGCCGAGGGTGTTGGTGACGAGGTCGTCGACATCCGCCCCTCGGCCGTTGCTGAACAGGATGTACATGCCGAGTTGGGTGAGCTCGATCGAGGCGCTCACGGCCAGGGCACGGAGGGCGGCCCGCCCCGGGCCGATCTCCCGGCGGGTCATGAGGGGGAGCAGCATCCCGAAGGGGAGGAACAGGAGCACGTTGAGCGGGAACGAGACATCCATGCCGAGGAGGCCCATGAGAGGGATCAGCTGGACCTGACCGGTCCAGGGGGCGAGGTTCTGGGCCCGGTCCACGATGATCGGGAACAGGGTGAAGTGCAGGGCACCCGCCGCGTACAGGGCCGCCACGAGCCGGGTGAGCGCGGGCCTGCCGCGCCAGCCCGGACGGTGACGGGTGGCACGAACGGCGAAGAGCACGGTGAAGGCGGCGAGGAGCGGCCCGAGCACCTCGACGGATTCGATGCGGAAGTTGATACCGCTCATGACATGCTCCTCGGTGTGACGGATCGTGTAACCGGCCTGACGAAGCCGACTCTGCCCGGCGGTCCGGAGCACCGGATCGGCCGAAAGCCAGATCTCGCACCGTCCGCTACGACTTTCGGCAGAGCGGTGCGCGGTGTCCGGGGGTCCTGGGCGGAATCGCTGGTGTGGGTGGTGTGGCTGGCGCTGGTGTGGCCGGCGTTGCGGTTCGACCACCCGGCGCTGGGCATCGACGACGGATTCGGCAGCCGTTCCGCCAAGTCGGTCTGCGCCCTGCTGGCGGTGGTCGCTGTCGCCGGCACGCCGTGGCTCGGTGCGCGGGCCCTGCCCGTGGTCGGTGCTCTGGTGGGGGTGGCGTCGCTGGCAGTCTCGGTCCTGTTGCGCGCCGGTCCCGGCGGCGCTCCCGATGCCCTGGCCTCGGACGCGTACGGGCTCGCGGAGCCGATGGCGCTGCTGTGGCTGATGCTGCTTGTCACGCTGCACGGGCGGCGGGGCTGGGTGGCGTGGGCGGCGCCTCCGCTGCTGTGGGCGGCGATCGTGCTGCGGCCGTTGGCGGTCGCGGTACGGGAGAACAGCGTCATCGTGGCGCTGTTCCTCGCCGTCGGGGCGACCGCGGTTCTGGGCGGCGGCGTCGCCTGGCGGCTGGTGGTGGCGGACCGGCGGCGGCGGGCGGCGACGCTGCGCCTCGAGCAGCGGGCCGAGTTCGCCCGTGATCTGCATGACTTCGTCGCCCACCACGTGACCGGGATCGTGGTGCAGGCGCAGGGCGCGCTGGCGATCGCGCAGCGGCGGCCGGAGCTGGTGCCACCGGCCCTGGAGCGGATCGAACACGCCGGGTCGGAGGCGCTGACGTCCATGCGGCAGATGGTCGGGATGCTGCGGGACGCCGACGGGGAACCGGCCCTCGCGCCGTTGGCCGGGATGGCGGAGGTGCGCTCGCTCGTCGAGGGGTTCTCGGCGGTCGGCGGCGCGCGGGCCCGGCTCGAACTGACGGGTCCGTTCGACGACCTGCCGGTGGAGGTGACCACCACCGCCCACCGGGTGGTGATGGAGGCGCTGACCAACGTACGCAAACATGCCCAGGGCTGCGCCGAGGTGCGGGTGCGCGCGGTCCGGTGCGGCGACGGCGTCACGGTGCGGGTCAGTGACGACGGCCGGCCGCGCCGTTCCTCCGGTGGTGGGTTCGGGCTGCGAGGGCTGGCCGAACGGGTGAACCTGGTCGGTGGTGACCTCCGGACGGGCCCGGCCGTGGAGGGCGGCTGGAGCGTCGAAGCCACCCTTCCGGCGGCCCCGGCCCCGGCCCCGGCCCTGGTCCGTGTCCCGGGCGGAGAGACCCGTTGACCATCCGGGTGCTGATCGCCGACGACCAGGCCATGGTCCGCGCCGGATTCACGATGATCCTGGGCGCCGAGGACGACATCGAGGTCGTGGCCGAAGCGGTGGACGGTCTTCAGGCAGTGGAACTCGCCGAGCGGTACCGCCCCGACGTGGTGCTGATGGACATCCGGATGCCCCGCCTCGACGGTCTCGACGCGCTGCGCCGGCTGAACCGCACCGGCGCCGTCGACCCGCCGAAGGTCGTCGTGGCGACGACCTTCGACGACGACGAGTACGTCCACCGCGCCCTGCGCGACGGTGCCTGCGGTTTTCTGATCAAGGACTCCGGTCCGGCCCTGCTCGTCGAGGCCGTGCGGGCGGCGGCCTCGGGTGAAGCGCTGGTCAGCCCCTCCGTCACGGTGCGGCTGCTACGCCGTCTGAACGCTCCGGCGCCCGGCCGTCGGGTGGCGCCGAGCCCCCTGTCGGCACGCGAGCTGGACCTCGTGCGCCTGGTGGCACGGGGATGTACCAACGCGGAGATCGCCGCCGCACTGACCATCACGGTGGGGACGGTGAAGACCCACTTGGGGAACGTGCAGGCCAAGCTGAACGCCCGGAACCGGGTGGAGATAGCCGCCTGGGCCTGGGAATCCGGCCTCGTCGGCCAGGAGTGAGACCAGGAACGACCGTCCCGGCGACTGTCTCTCCTTCTGTGCCGAAGCCCTGCCCCGGCTTCCTGCCCTCCTCCCCATGGCGTCGACGTTCCCCACCCGGGCCGGCCCGGGTGGGGAACGATCACCTCGTCGGCTGGGCCTGCGACCGGCGGACGACACCCACCGGCGGGCCTTGGCCGTGCTCACGTACCTGAGGCGCTGACGTACTTGAGGCGCTGACGTGCCTGGGAAGTTGAATCCTCCCCATCGTGAACGAGGGGGATTCCTGGCTCAGGCCGCCTCCGGAGGCAGCGCCTCCGGGGGTCTTCCGCCATCAGCACCAGCCGGGTCGAGACCAGCCCGGATGAGCATCACACGTGCGGAGTTCTTGTCCCTGGGGGAGGAGACTCCGCATGTGGTGCAGGTGTAGGTGCGCATCCCCAGCGGCAGTGCGTGCTTGGCTCTCGCATCGCAGTGCGCGCAGTCCATCGTGGTGTGCGCGGGGTGTACCAGGTACACGGCCCGGCCGTGCTTGCGGCCCATCCCGATCAGGGCCTGTTTGGTGGCGCCGATGGCGGCGTCAGCGGCCTTCTTGGCCATGGTGGACTTGGCGAGGAACTTCGGCTTGAAGTCCTCGACCGCGAGGGCGTCGTGGTCGCGGACAACCTTCTTGGCCCACTTGCGGCCGGTGTCCTCACGCTGCCGGGCGGCCTTCTTGTACGTCTTGGCCCGCAGCTTCTTCGCCTCGCGGTAGCCCTTCGAGGCGGCCTGCCCCTTCTTGGGCCTGCGCCGGGCCATCATTTGGTCATACCGGGTCAGTTCCGCCTGCGCCTTCCTGCCGTGCTCGGCGTGGGGGAGGTCGTGCGCGTCGGACGTGGTGGTCGCGGTCTCCTTCACGCCCCAGTCGATGCCGATCACCGAACCGGTCCCGGACAACGGCTGGACCTCGGCGGGAACAACGAAGGAGCAATACCAATGGCCGATACCGTCCCGGTACACCCGTACCGAACTGGGCGGCCTGGGCAGTTCCCGCGACCACACCACGGTCAGCGCGATGCCCCCGGCCAGGTACAGGAGCCCGTCCTTGAGGCGGAACCCGCGCTGTGTGTAGTTCAGGCTCGGGTCGGCCTCGCGCTTCTTCTTGCACTTCGGCATCCCCGCGCGCTGCCGCTGCGGCAGCCGGGCCTTGATGTCCTTCTGTGCTTTGGCGCGGGACTTGGCGAAGTCGCGGATGATCTGCTGCTGCGGGACCGAGCTGCCCTCACGCAGCCACGCGTTCGCGGTGCGGGCCTCGGTCAGCATCTTGTCGAGCTGAGCAGGGCCGCACGTTCGCCTGTCCGCACGTTCGGGGCGGCTCTTGTTCCACACGTGGGTCTGCTTGGACTTGGCGCAGCTCTCGTTCCAGATCCATCGGCAGCGCGCCCATTCCGCCTCAAGGGCGGCGAGCGCGGTGGACGGCACGCGAAGCCGGAAAGTCCACCGGGCATACCCGGTGTCCTCGCCTTCCTTCACTGTCACCATGGCCCCATAATGGCCCTATTCTGGGGGTATGGTCAAACTGAACCTCAGGCTCCCCGACGCTCTTCATGCACAGCTGACCGCTCGCGCCGCTGCGGACCGGCGGTCCCTCAACGCCGAGATCCTGCACTTCATCGAGGTCGCCCTCGGCTCTCCCGTGGTGGACTCCGAATCGCCCGGCGGCGATTCGGCTTCTCCTGCCCCGCTACGCGGGAAGCCGGATTCCTCCCCGGCGTGAACGCCGGGGCATCCTCCGGTTTTCAGGGTGACGCGTGCCCCAGGGGCTGACGTGTCTCAGGGGTTGACGTGTCTCAGGGGTTGAGGGTTTTGGCGAAGCAGCGGCTTGCTTCGAATTCTCGGTAGTAGCCGAACTTCGTGCACGGTTCGTAGCCGCTGGACGTGTACAGGGCGATGGCCTCGGGCTGCTCGGTGCCGGTCTCCAGGACCATGCGGATGCGGCCGGCCGTACGCGCGTCGTCCTCCAGTGCGCCGAGCATGCGGCGGGCGAGTCCCAGGCCGCGCATCTCCCGGATGACGAACATCCGCTTCAGCTCGGCGTCGCCGTCCTCGTTGCCCTCGCCGTTGCTGTCCTGGCTGCGCCAGCCGCCGGTGGCCACGGCGCGGCCCAGCTCGTCGTACGCGATGAGGTACAGCCCGTGCGGCGGCTCGAAGTCGGACGGCTCCAGGGTCGTGGCGTCGCCGCCGTCGCCGTAGCGCTCGTGGTACTCGGCCTGGACCTCGTCGTCGAGTTTGACGGCGTCGGGGTGGTCGAAGGAGACCTGGCGTATGTTCATGTTGGTCATTGTATTTGTATGCACAATCGGGGGAAGCTCGATTCCGGACGCCGTCCAGTGTGCCCGTAACCCGGCCGGTATCGTGCCCGGGTGCTCACCGTGACTTCCGTGAACGTGAATGGACTGCGTGCCGCCGCGAAGAAGGGCTTCGTGGAGTGGCTCGCCGACACCTCCGCCGATGTGCTGTGCCTGCAGGAGGTGCGTGCCGAGCCGGAGCAGTTGCCGGCGGGGGTCCGGGCCCCCGAGGGCTGGTACGTCACCCACGCCCCGGCCGCCGCCAAGGGGCGGGCCGGCGTCTCCCTCTACACCCGCCGCGAGCCGGACGCCGTCCGCGTCGGCTTCGGCTCGGCCGAGTTCGACGGCAGCGGCCGTTACGTCGAGGCCGACCTGCCCGGTGTGACCGTCGCCTCGCTCTACCTTCCGTCCGGCGAGGTCGGCACCGACCGGCAGGACGAGAAGGTCCGCTTCATGGGCGAGTTCCTGGCCTACCTCAAGGAGCTGCGCGAGCGTGCCGCCGCCGATGGCCGGGAAGTGGTCGTCTGCGGCGACTGGAACATCGCCCACCAGCAGGCCGACCTGAAGAACTGGCGCGCCAACCAGAAGAGCTCCGGCTTCCTGCCGGAGGAGCGGGAGTGGCTGGGCCGGGTTCTCGACCGGGCGGACGGCGGGTACGTCGACGTCGTGCGCGAGCTGCATACGGAGGTGGAGGGGCCGTACACCTGGTGGTCGTACCGGGGGCGGGCGTTCGACAACGACTCGGGATGGCGGATCGATCTTCATGTCGCGACGCCCGGCCTCGCGGGCAAGGCCGTCAAGGGGTACGTGGAGCGGGCGGCCACGCACGGCGAGCGCTGGTCGGACCACGCGCCGGTGACCGTCGTCTACGACCTCTGACCACCCTGTAGGTGTCGGTCCAGGGCCAGTGACAGTTCTGCCTCGACCACGCTGCTCGCCAGGGGGCGCAGGCGGGGCAGGGAGGTCTCGTCCGTGTGGCGCAGGACGAGGGCGGTGAAGAGTTCGGCGAGGGCGTCGGCGTGTGCGCGGACGCGGGCGCCGGCGGCGAGGACCTCGGCGAGGGGGATGCCCTCGCGGACCAGGGCCGCCGAGACGTCCAGGAGGCGGCGGCTGATGTGGACGATCTCGTCGCCGTCCGTGCCGAGGTAGCCGAGGTCGAGGGCGGCGGCGAGGTTCTCGGTGGTGACCTGGCCCTCGAAGCGGGCGGCGAGTTCCTCGGGGGTGAGGCGGACGGGTTCCTCCTCGGTGGGGCCGCCGACGCCGAGGAGGTCGGCGACGTCGCGGCCGTGGTCGAGGGCGTCGGCCAGTTCCGCGATGCCGGTGAGGGTGTGGCCGCGCTCCAGCAGCGCCGCGATCGTGCGCAGCCGGGCCAGGTGATGGTCGTCGTACCAGGCGAGACGGCCCTCGCGGCGGGGCGGCGGGAGGAGTTTGCGCTCGCGGTAGAAGCGCAGGGTGCGCACCGTGATGCCGGCCTCCCTGGCCAGCTCCTCCGTCCGGTACTCCCGCCGGTGCTGCTGCTCCTGCTCCCGCTCGTCCGTCACGGCGGAAGCCTATGGTGTGCCGCCGGTGACTTTCCCCCTCGCGGCCCTACCCATCGGTACGGAGCTGCTCTACGCTCCCATTGCGCCAGTGTTCACTGGCGCAGTCGCGGGAGTCGTGCAGCGGGAGGTGTCGGGATGACCGAACACGTACGGGTGGCGGTGATCGGGTCCGGCTTCGGTGGGCTGGGGGCCGCCGTGCGGCTCCGCCGCGAGGGGGTCACCGACTTCGTCGTCCTGGAACGGGCGGACAGCGTCGGCGGGACCTGGCGGGACAACGACTACCCGGGGTGCGCCTGTGACGTGCCCTCCCACCTGTACTCCTTCTCCTTCGCGCCGAACCCGGACTGGCCGCGCACCTTCTCCGGGCAGCGGCACATCCGCGCCTATCTGGAGCGGGTGGCCGACGTGTTCGGGCTGCGGCCCCACCTGCGCCTCGGCACCGAGGTGCTGCGGATGACGTGGGACGCGCGGGAACTGCGCTGGGACATCGAGACCAGTGCGGGGCGGTACGTCGCCGACGTCGTCGTCTCCGCGACGGGGCCGCTGTCCGAGCCGAAGATCCCGGACGTGCCGGGGCTCGACACCTTCCCCGGCAAGGTGTTCCACTCGGCCCGCTGGGACCACGACCACGACCTCGCCGGGCAGCGCGTCGCCGTGGTCGGCACCGGCGCCTCCGCGATCCAGATCGTGCCCGCCATCCAGCCGGCCGTCTCCCGGCTCACCCTCTTCCAGCGCACCCCGCCCTGGGTGATGCCCCGCGTCGACCGGGCCATCAGCGGCGCCGAGCGCGCGCTGCACCGCGCCCTGCCCGTCACCGCGCAGGTGCGGCGCGGGCTGCTGTGGGGCATCCGGGAGCTCCAGGTCCAGGCGTTCACCAAGCACCCGAACGAGCTCGGCATCGTCGAGCGGATCGCGCGGCGCAACATGGCCCGGTCCATCAAGGATCCGGCCCTGCGTGCCCGGCTCACCCCGGACTACCGCATCGGCTGCAAGCGGATCCTGCTGTCCAGCACCTACTATCCGGCCCTCGCGCAGCCCAACGTGGACGTCGTCGCGAGCGGGCTGAGCGAGGTCCGGGGGTCGACGCTGGTGGCCGCCGACGGGAGCGAGACCGAGGCCGACGCGATCGTCTTCGGCACCGGGTTCCATGTCACCGACATGCCGATCGCCGACCGGGTGGTGGGCGCGAACGGGCGGACGCTCGCGGAGAGTTGGAAGGACGGCATGGAGGCCCTGCGCGGCGCGTCCGCCGCCGGCTTCCCCAACTGGATGACGATCATCGGCCCCAACACGGGCCTCGGGAACTCCTCCATGATCCTCATGATCGAGTCCCAGTTGAACTATCTGGCCGACTATCTGCGGCAGTTGGACGTCCTGGGGGTCCCCCCAGGCCCTCGAGGCACCGGGGGAGGGCGCGCGGCCCTGGACGCCCGGCCGAGCGCCGTGCACGCCTGGAACCGCCGGGTGCAGGAGCGGATGCGGCGCACGGTGTGGAACACGGGCGGCTGCACCAGCTGGTACCTGGACGCCAACGGCCGCAACACCACCGTCTGGCCGGGCACGCCGAGCGAGTTCCGGCGGGCGACGCGACGGGTGGACCTCGCGGAGTACGAGGTGCTGCGCGCACCCGCCGCCGTCGAGAAGGACGTCATCGAGAGGGACACCGTGGAGAAGCACGCCGAGAACGACGAGGTGACCGCGTGACCTCCGCCCGGGTGATCCCCTTCCGCGAACTCACCGCCGTCTCCGCCGACGGCACCCCGCTGCACGTCGAGGTCCACGGCGCCGAGACCGGCCCCGCCGTCGTCCTCGCCCACGGCTGGACCTGCTCAACCGCCTTCTGGGCGGCCCAGATCCGGGATCTCGCCGTCGATCACCGGGTCATCGCCTACGACCAGCGCGGCCACGGACGGACCCCGGCGAGCCCGGTGTGCAGTACGGACGTCCTCGCCGACGACCTGGAAGCCGTCCTCGCGGCGACGCTCGCGCCCGGGGAGAAGGCCGTGATCGCCGGTCACTCGATGGGCGGCATGACGGTGCTGGCGGCGGCCACCGGAGACGTCTTCCGCAGGCATGCCGGCGCCGTCCTGCTGTGCAGCACCGGTGCCTCGCGGCTGGTCGCCGAGTCCACCGTCGTCCCGATCCGGGCCGGGCGGCTGCGGACCTGGCTGACCCGGCACGCCCTCGGGTCGCGGGCGCCCCTCGGACCGGTCACGCCGGTCGCGAAGGCGGTCCTCAAGTACGCGACGATGGGCGCCGGTTCGGCACCGCACCTGGTGGAGACGTGCGCCCGGATCGTGCACGCCTGCCCGCGCAAGGTGCGGTACGCCTGGTCGCACGTCCTGAGTCTGCTCGATCTCGACCACGCCGTACGGGAGTTGAGCGTGCCGACGGCGGTGATCGTCGGCACCGGCGACCGGATGACGCCGCCCGTCCAGGCCCGCCGGATCGCCGCCGCGCTCCCGCAGTGCGTCGGCCTCACCGAACTGCCCGGCCTCGGCCATATGACGCCGGTCGAGGCGCCCGAGCTCGTCACGGCGCGCATACGTGAACTCGTCTCCACCTACACGCAGTTGAAGGAGGGCGCATGAGCAGCGGCAGGAGCGGCAGGAGCGGCAGGGGGAGTCTAGAAGGGCAGGTCGCCGTCGTCACCGGGGCGGCGCGGGGAGTGGGCGAGCTGCTCGCCCGCAAGCTGTCCGCGCGCGGTGCGACGGTCGCGCTGGTCGGTCTGGAGCCCGAGTTGCTCAAGCAGGTCTCCGAGCGGCTGCACGGCGACAGCGGTCACTGGTACGCCGACGTCACCGACCACGAGGCCATGACCCAGGTCGCGGCGGAGGTGAAGGAACGCTTCGGCAAGGTGGACGTCGTCGTCGCCAACGCGGGCGTCGCGAACGGCGGGCCGTTCGCCGACTCCGATCCGGAGGCCTGGCGCCGGGTCATAGAGGTCAACCTGATCGGCTCGGCGGTGACCGCCCGCGCGTTCCTGCCGGTGCTGCTGGAGAGCCGTGGCTACCTGCTCCAGATAGCCTCCCTCGCCGCGATCACCCCGGCGCCCATGATGACGGCGTACTGCGCGTCCAAGGCGGGCGTCGAGGCGTACGCGCACAGTCTGCGCGCGGAGGTCGCGCACCGGGGCGTGCGGGTCGGTGTCGGCTACCTCTCCTGGACCGACACCGACATGGTGCGCGGGGCCGATCAGGACGAGGTGATGCGGGAGTTGAGGCAGCGGCTGCCGTGGCCCGCGAACAAGACGTACCCGCTGGGACCCGCCGTCGACCGGATCGTCGCCGGGATCGAGCGGCGCTCGGCGCACGTGTACGGGCAGGGCTGGCTACGGGGCATGCAGGGCGTGCGCGGATACCTGCCCGGGATCATCGGCGCGGTCGGCGCCCGCGAGATGCGGCGCTTCGCGCCCAGGGTGCGGGGGATGCGCACGGGGCTGGTCGGCGCGGGCGGCTCCGCCGACGAGCAGGCGAGGATCACGCACCGTAGTTGATCGACATGCGCGGCGTGACCGCCCGTGTGAATCTGGTCGAGGCCCCACCACGGGGCCCCAACCGCCTCATCTCCCACAGGAGTGAACCCACATGGGTATGAAGGACAAGTTCCAGGACCAGTCCGAGCAGTGGAAGCAGCAGGCCAAGCAGAAGGCCGAGCAGGGCAAGGAGCAGGTCCAGCAGCGCGGCAAGAAGCGGCCGGGCGAGAGTGACCCGGAGCGTACGCGTCGTCCGGAGCAGGAGGAGTCCGAGCGCCGTGCGCCGGAGTCTCCCCGCTACTCCGACGACGTGATCTGACGCGACGCGCTCCGCGCAACGCATGAGAAGGGGTGTCCCCGGTTCGGGGGCACCCCTTCCTCACTGCGCGGCGTGCGTGACGAAACCGGCCCAGGCGGCACGTGAGACGGCGAGCTTGCCGTGGGCGGGGTTCTTGGAGTCACGGACGTGGATGGTGGCGGGGGTGGTGGCCACCTCGACGCAGTCACCGGGTTCGCCACTGTCGCTGTAGCTGCTCTTGAACCAGTTGAGCGCGACTTCGACGCAGTCGCCGGACTCGCCACTGCTGCTGTAGCTGCTCTTGAACCAGTGGAGTTCCGTGGTGCTCATAGTCTCCCCAGCATTTGCTTGATGAAGGCTTGCGACTCCCTCGGCGGGAGAGCCTGCGCCCGGATCATCCCATAGCGCAGTTCAAGGATACGAAGCTCTCGGAGGCTTGAGACCGGACGGCCGTTGAACGCTCCGTCGGACCGCCCGAGCGCCGTGCCGTCGGGGAACTTCAGCACCTGGATCAGGCCCTGCGTTCCGGCATTCTCCGCAAGGTCGGTCGGCATGACCTGAAGCGTGACGTTCCGCAACTGCCCTACCTCCAGGAGGTGTTCGAGCTGTCGACGCAACACCATTTTCCCCCCGTAGGGGCGTTCCAGTGTCACCTGTTCCTGGACAAAGCTGAGCGTCGGGGCGGGCTCCCGTTCGAAGATCGCCTTGCGGGCCATGCGCGCGGCCACCTCCCGTTCCACTACGTCTGGGGAGAGCACGGGCTGCGTCATCTCGAACAACGCTCGCGCGTACTCAGGTGTCTGCAACAGGCCCTGGATGTTGTGGTTGCTGTACATCAGCAACTCAACCGCCCGCGCCTCCGTGTTCTTCAGCGCGACCACCTTCTTCGGGTACCGCGCCTCCTCCACGTGTTTCTTCAGGACCTTGATCGCGCCCTTGGCGTTCAGGAACTCGTCGGCCCTGTACAGGAACTGGACCTTGGGGATGCGCGTGCCGCGCTCCATCTTGCGGATCATGTCCTCGCCGTAGCCCATGGCCGCCCCGAACTCGGCCGGCGTGATTCCGGCCGCCTCTCGGTGGAACTTGAGGACGCTGCCGACGATTTCCATCGTCGGAGCCATCTCGTCGCCGGGCTCTACCGCCCAGCCCGCCTCGTCGACGTCGTTCACGTCATTGCTCATGTGGGACCCCACCTCCAACGCGCACTCGTACCCCTTCCAACGACGCGACAGCCGAGACAGACCGAGACAAACGCCGGACAGTAGCCGCCCATGCACGCGCCGCCACTGATCACGGTAGGCGGATTCCGCCACTCTGGGTGATGTGAACCAAGAGACGCGTGCCCCCGAAAGCGAACTCACCTCTCACTTCCGCGACTTCACCGTGCTGCTGTCGCCGACACCTCGCGGCGCCCGCCTGGCGAGGCTCCTCGCGACGGAACAACTCCGGTCCTGGGGGATCCCGTTGGGCAGCGCGGCGCAGATCGTCGCCGAGCTGGCGGCCAACGCCTCGACCCACGGCCGCGTACCGGGACGGGACTTCCGGCTCAGCCTCTACGTCATCGCCGACACCCTCCGGATCGAGGTGACCGACACCCGGGGCGACCGTCTCCCGGTCCTCGGTCACGCCGGGGCCGACGCACCGTCAGGCCGGGGCCTCCTCCTCGTGGACGCGCTGGCCGACCGCTGGGGCGTGGTCCCGCAGCCGTGTCCACGCAAGACGGTGTGGGCGGAGGTCGTCCTGCGCGTGTCCCCCCGCCGCCCCGACAGGTACCGTGCCGCGCAACTGTGACACTCCGCGGCCGAAGTGTCACATTTACGCGGAGGTACCCCGGCAGGGGCGGGCCTCGAGAGGGCCGCACCGCTCGACCACGAAGACCCCACAAAAGAAGCCGGTGAGGGCGCCCCGTCCCCACGGAGCCCTCACCGGCGGTCTTTCAGACGAACTGGCAGGTCAGGTGCGTCAGACCTGTACCAGTTCGCGGTCCTCGTCGCCGTCGCGGGAGGTGTCGGCGTCGTCCTGTGTGCGCAGGCCCTCGCCCTCGACGTCCACGTTGGGCAGGGCGCGGTCCAGCCACTTCGGCAGCCACCAGGCCTTCTTGCCGAGCAGGGCCAGTACCGCCGGGACGATCGCCATGCGCACGATGAACGCGTCGAAGAAGACCGCGATCGCGAGGCCGAAGCCGATCATCTTGATCATCGGCTCGCTCGCGCCGATGAAGCCCGCGAAGACGGCGATCATGATGACCGCTGCGGCGACGACCACCCGGGCGCTGTACCTGAACCCGGTCACCACCGCCTGCTGGGCGTTCTCGCCGTGGACGTACGCCTCGCGCATCCGGGTCACGAGGAACACCTCGTAGTCCATCGCCAGGCCGAACACCACGCCCACCATGAAGATCGGCATCATCGACATGATCGGGCCGGTCTGCTGGACCCCGATCAGGCCGCTCAGCCAGCCCCACTGGAAGACCGCGACGACCGCGCCGAGCGCGGCCAGCACGCTGAGCAGGAAGCCGAGGGCCGCCTTCAGCGGGACCAGGATCGAGCGGAACACCACGATCAGGAGGAGGAAGGCGAGGCCGACGACCAGTCCCAGGTAGGGGATCAGCGCGTCGTTGAGCCGCTGCGAGAAGTCGATGTTCATCGCCGTGACGCCGGTGACCAGCACCTTCGCATCCGTGTCGGCCAACGCCGAGGCGCCCGCGTCACGGATGGCGTGCACCAGTTCCTCGGTCTGCGCGGACGACGGCTTCGACTTCGGGACGACGGTGATGATCGCGGTGTCGCCGGGCTGGTTGAACATCGGCGGGGTCACCGTCACGACGTCCTTGAGCCCCTTGACCTCGTCGGTCACCGCCGTGGCCGCGGCCTTCGGGTCGGCGCTCTTCGCGGCGTCGACGACGAGCGTCAGGGGGCCGTTGAAACCGGGGCCGAAGCCCTCCGACAGCAGGTCGTAGGCGCGGCGCTGCGTCGTGGACGTCGCCTGCGAGCCGTCGTCGGGCAGGCCCAGTTCCAGTTGGGTGGCCGGGATCGCCATCGCGCCCAGACCGACCACGCCGAGCAGCAGCACGGCGACCGGACGGCGTACGACGAAGCTCGCCCAGCGCGTGCCCATGTTGGGCTTGGCCGCCGCCCCTGCCGATTCCTTGGCCTGCTCGTTCTCGCCCATGTTCTTCCGCTTGCGCTTCTCGCCCGCCGGGTGGATCCTGCGGCCCGCGTAGCCGAGCAGCGCCGGCATCATGGTGAGGGCGATGAGGACGGCGACGACGACCGTGCCCGCCGCCGCGAGACCCATCTTCGTCAGCACCGGCACGTTGACGACCGTGAGACCGGCCAGCGCGATGACGACCGTCAGCCCCGCGAAGACGACCGCCGAACCGGCGGTGCCGGTGGCCCGTCCGACCGCTTCCTCGCGGTCACGGCCTTCGGCCAGTTCGCTGCGGTAGCGGGAGACGATGAACAGCGCGTAGTCGATGCCGACCGCGAGGCCGATCATCAGGGCGAGGGTGGAGGTGGAGTCGCCGAGGTCGAGGGCGCTGGCGAGGGCGGTGATGACGGAGACGCCGATGCCGACTCCGATGATCGCCGTCAGCAGCGGCAGTCCGGCGGCGACCAGCGAGCCCAGGGTGATGACGAGGACGACCGCGGCGATGGCGAGGCCGATGATCTCGCCGACGATCGCGGGCGAGGGTTCGGCCTGGAGCGCGTCGCCGCCCATCTCGACGGTCAGCCCGGCCGCATGGGCCCGGTCCGCGACGGCCTTCACGGCGTCCTTCGCGGGGTCCTTCAGCTCGGGGGCCGCGACCTTGTACTTCACCGAGGTGTAGGCGACCGTCCCGTCCTGGCTCACGGCGTTCGTCGTGAAGGGGTCGGTGACGGAGGCGACCTCGGAGCCGGTGCGCAGCTCCTTGACGGCCCTGTCGACGATCGCCTTGTTCGCGGCGTCGGTCGTCTTCTCACCGGCCGGAGCCTTGAAGACGACCCGCGCGTTGGCGCCGTCGGCGCTGGCCTGTGGAAAACGCTGTTCCAGCAGGTCGAAGGCCTTCTGGGCCTCGACGCCGGGTATGGAGAAGGAGGATGCGCCCGCGGTGGGCGCGGAGGCCGCGCCGACTCCGGCGAGGGTCAGCAGCGCCACCCAGATGAGGGCTACGAAGTGCCGTCGCCGGAAGGCGAGCCGGCCGAGTTTGTAGAGGAACGTGGCCATGGAGACGTCTCCCGGTCAGGTCGTGGGGTGGTTCGGGGGCAGGGGTGATCAACCCGGCGAGGAGGCAGGGAGGAGGCAGGGGTGATCGGCCCGACGACGTGAGCGGTGACGTCAGGAAGGGCGGACCGTGGGGACGGTCAAAGGGGGAGGGGTGGTTCAGAAAGGTGCGGAAGGGGTTCGGTAAAGGTGGTTCAGGTGGTGGTGGCGGTGGTGGGGGTGACGGGTGTGCAGAGGACGGGGAGGACCACCGCGTCGATGTACGAGAGGAGGAACGCCACCGTCGGCGGCTGCTCGTCGAGGAGTGTGCGGGCGGCGAACGCGCCGATCATCATGTGCATCATGAAATCGATCGCCGGGTTGTCCGCACGGACCTCACCCCGGTCGATCGCCCGCTCCAGCACACGACGGAACCCGGCCAGCTCCGGTTCGATGAGATGTTCCTTGAACGCCTTCAGGAGTGCCTGGTCGTCATGGACGGCCATGGCCAGACCCCGCATCAGCGCGGAGTTCTGCTCCATCTGGCAGTCGTCCGACCGCTCCGTGAGGGCGTGCAGGTCGCCCTTGAGCGACCCCGTGTCGGTGTCCACGAACGCGCCGCCCGGCTTGTTGTGCCGGACCGCTTTCGCCACCAGCTCCGGCTTGCCGCCCCACTGGCGGTAGAGCGTCGCCTTGCTGGAGCGGGTGCGGGCCGCGACGGCGTCCATGGTGAGGGCGTCGTAGCCGACCTCGCGGAGCAGGTCGAGGACCGCTCCGTACAGCTCGGCCTCGCGCTCGGGGGTGATGCGGCTGCGACGCGCCGTTGCGATCTCAGTCATCCCGCTCACCCTTCCGTGCACCGGCACTGTTTCGTACACGACGAATGTAGCGCACTCTTCTGCGAAACGAAACTGTTTCGTACGTGTGCTGGTTCACGTACGAGTTGCTGCGGTCCAGCCCCCGGAAAAGCATGGGGAAGTGACCTATCTGCGGCTGCCCCATCTCAGCGGTGACCTGTTGTGCTTCGTCGCCGAGGACGACCTCTGGCTGGCCCCCCTCGCCGACCCGGGCCGCGCCTGGCGGCTCACCGTCGACCGCACCAAGGCCGGGCACCCCCGCTTCTGCCCCGACGGCCGCCGCATCGCGTACACGAGCTGGCGCAGCCTCGTCCCGGAGATCCACCTCGTCGCTGTCGACGGCGGACCGGCACGGCGGCTGACGTACTGGGGCAACCCCGACACCCAGGTCCGCGGCTGGACGCCGCCCGACCGGGACGGCAACGCCGACATCCTCGCCGTCGCTTCCCACGGCGAACCCTTCTCCTACTTCACCTGGGCCTACAAGGTGCCCACCGACGGCGACCCCGGCCGCAAACTCCCCTGGGGACCGGTCTGCGACCTCCAGGTCGCCGAGATCGACGGCGAACGCAAGACCCTGCTCCTCACCGGCACCCCGCCGCACGAACCCGCCGCCTGGAAGCGCTACCGGGGCGGGGCCACCGGCCGCCTGTGGCTGCACGGGCAGCGGCTCCTGGAAGGCCTCGACGGTCACCTCGGCTCCCCTCTCTTCGTCGGCGGCCGGATCGCGTTCCTCTCCGACCACGAGGGCGTCGGCAACCTCTACTCCTGCGCCCACGACGGCTCCGACCTGCGCCGGCACACCGACCACGACGCCTTCTACGCCCGGCACGCGTCGAGCGACGGCACCCGGGTGGTGTACCAGTGCGCCGGTGACCTGTGGATCGTCGACGACCTCGCCGCCGACTCCGGGCCGCGCCGGATCGACGTACGGCTGAACGGGCCGCGGGCCGGGCGGCGGCCGTACCAGATCCCGGCCGCCCAGCACGTGGACGGCATCTCCGTCGACGAGACCGGACGGGCGAGCGCCGTCGTCGTCCGCGGCAGCCTGTACTGGCTGACGCACCGCGACGGCCCCGCCCGCACGATCACCGACACCCCCGGGGTGCGGGTGCGGCTGCCGGAGATGCTCGGCTCCGGCGGGCAGGTCGCCTACGTCACGGACGCGGAGGGCGAGGACGCCGTCGAGATCGCCTACCTGCCGCGCGCGACCGGTGACCGCGCGCCCCGGCGGCTGGCCTCCGGGCGGCTCGGGCGGGTGCTGGAGATGGTCTGCGACCCGCAGGGCGAACGGCTCGCCGTCGCCGCGCACGACGGACGGCTCCTCCTCGTCGACGTGAGTGAGGCCGACGTGGGCGAGGTCGGCGTGAGCGAGGTCGGGGTAGGCGAGGTCGGCGTGAGCGAGGTCGGTGTGGGAGAGGCCGGTGTGAGTGAGGTCGGTGTGGGAGAGGGGACGGGCGGCGAGGCGTCGGGTGGCGGCGAGGTCACCGAGCTGATCTCGTCGGTCAATGGGCCGGTGCGCGACCTCGCGTTCTCGCCGGACGGGGCCTGGCTGACCTGGGCGCACCCGGGCATCGGACGCTCGCTGCGCCAGATCAAGATGGCCCGCATCCAGGACCGGCTGATCATCGACGTGACCAACGGCCGCTTCGAGGACGAGAACCCGGTGTTCACGCGGGACGGCCGCTACCTCGCCTTCCTCTCCTGGCGCGGCTTCGACCCGGTGTACGACGTGCACACCGGCGACCTGTCCTTCCCGCTGGGCTGCCGGCCCTACCTGGTGCCGCTGTCGTCGGCGACGCCGTCCCCGTTCGCGCTGACCCCGGAGGGCCGTCCGGCGGCCGGCGGCCTCGACCCGGTGGCGGACGACGAGGGCGTCGACGGCGACGGGTCGGTGATCGTCGAGACCGAGGGGCTGGAGAACCGGGTCACGCCGTTCCCGGTGACGGCGTCCAAGTACTCGGCGCTGTACCCGGTGGCGGGCGGCGGGCTGGTCTGGCTGCGCTGGCCGATCTCGGGGGCGCTGGGCGAGACGTTCGCCAACCCGGACGACACCAGCGGGCGGCCGACGCTGGAGTACTTCAACATCAGCAAGGCGAAGAAGTCCGAACTCGTCGGCGACCTCGACTGGTTCGCGCTCAGCGGGGACGGCACCCGGCTGGTCGTCGTCGACGAGGGCGAGCTGCGGGCCGTGCCGTCGACCGAGTCCGGGGACCTCGACTCCACCGTCTGGATCGACCTGCGGCGCATCCTGCACGAGGTCGACCCGGGCGCCGAGTGGCGGCAGTCGTACGAGGAGGCCGGGCGGCTGATCCGCGCGTACTTCTGGGAGCCGGGGATGTGCGGCATCGACTGGGACGCGGTGCTCGACCAGTACCGGCCGCTGGTCGAACGGGTCGCCTCGCCCGACGAGTTCGCCGACCTGCTGCGCGAAGTGCTGGGCGAGCTGGGCACGTCGCACGCGTACGTCACCGCCGCCCGCCGCAACGAGGGGCCGCCGCACTACCAGCGCCTGCAAGGGCTGCTGGGTGCCAACTTCGTGCGGCGGGGCGATAGTTGGACGGTCGGGCGGATCCTGCCCGGTGAGTCCTCCGACTCCAAGGCACGGTCGCCGCTGGCCGGCACCGGCATCCGGGAGGGCGCGGTGCTCACGCATGTGGACGGGCGGGCGGTGGACCCGGTGACCGGCCCGTACCCGCTGCTCGCCGGCGCGGGCGGCACCACGGTGGAGCTGACGTTCACCCCGGCGGAGGGCGGGACGGATCACGCCCGCCGGGTCGCGGTCGTCCCGCTGACCGACGAACGCCCCCTGCGCTACCAGGACTGGGTGGCCAAACGGCGGGCGGTGGTACGGGAGTTGAGCGGCGGCCGGTGCGGCTACCTGCACATCCCCGACATGGGCGGTTCGGGCTGGGCCCAGTTCAACCGCGACCTGCGGATGGAGGTGTCGCGGCCCGCGCTGATCGTCGACGTGCGCGGCAACGCGGGCGGCCACATCAGCGAACTGGTCGTGGAGAAGCTGACGCGCACGATCCTGGGCTGGGACCTCACCCGCGACGCCCAGCCGGTGTCGTACGCCTCCAACGCGCCGAGAGGGCCGGTCGTCGCGCTCGCGGACGAGGCGACGTCGTCGGACGGCGACATGATCACGGCCGCCTTCAAGCTGCTGAAACTCGGGCCGGTGGTGGGCCAGCGCACGTGGGGCGGTGTGGTCGGCATGACCGGCCGCCACCAGCTCGGCGACGGCACCGTCATCACCGTCCCGATGAACGCGGCCTGGTTCGACGCGTACGGCTGGTCGGTGGAGAACCGCGGCGTCACCCCCGACCTGGAGGTCCTGCGCACCCCCCTGGACTGGGCCGAGGGCCGCCACGCCCAACTCGACGACGCGATCCGACTCGCCCTGGACCTCCTCACCCTCACCCCGCCGGCGACCCCGCCCGACTACACGGCCGTCCCGAACCACTCCCGCCCGAAACTGCCGCCGCGGACGCCGGGGGGTTAGATCGAGGCGACGACCAGGTGGTCGGGGACGTCCAGCACCGCGGACGCCCGGCAGCGTGCCCGCGGCGGGAGTGGGTGCGTCCGGCCGTGACTGGGAGCACCCTGGAGACACTGGAGACAGGAGTTTCGGAGGTGACCGTCATGACCACCACGCACACCGCTGTGCGCACCGCTGTCGGCTGGCATGTCGAGCTGGAGTTCGAGGAGGACGACCGGCACACGCGCGCGGTCGCGCTGGTACGCCTGCCCGACGGGACCGAGGTCAGGGCCCAGGGGCACGCCAGCCGGCACAACGTGGACGCCAACCAGCCCAGAGTCGGCGAGGAGATCGCCGGCGCCCGCGCCCTCAACGAGATCGCCATGCGACTGCTCACCAAGGCCCATGTCGAGATCGACGACGCGTCCGGCCGGACGTCGCACTCGATCAACGTCTGAGCGTCGGTCCTGGCGTCGGTCCTGGCGTCGGTCCCGGCGTCAGGTCGTCGCCGTGCGCAGCGCTCGTAGCAGTGCCTGTGCGCGCGGGTCCGCCGTCACGCTCGAACGGAAGCCGTTGGTGACGTAGCCGAAGGCGAGGCCCGACTCCGGGTCGGCCAGGCCGAGGGCGCCGCCGCGGCCCGGGTGGCCGAAGGAGGTGGGGGACAGGAGCGGGGACGCCGCCCCGTGCAGCATGTAGCCGAGGCCGAACCGGGTGTTCACGACGAGCACCCGGTCCGGGCCGGACGACTGCTCGCCGCGTGCCAGCTCCACCGTCTCCGGGCTCAGCAGCCGCACCCGGCCGTTCGCCCCGCCGTCCACCTCGCCCTCTGTCCCGCCCCCGCCGTCCACCTCGCCGATCAGTGACGCGTAGAAGCGGGCCAGGCCGTCGGCGGTGGCGATGCCGTTGGAGGCCGGGAGGGCGGCGGCCCGGTAGGCGGGGTCGTTCTCGTCGGGGAGCGGGGTGATCGCGGCGAAGGCGCGGCAGGTGAGGGAGGCGGGGTCGGCGTAGGCGGCGGCGACGGCGGGCTTCGGCCGGGTCTTCAGCGCCCCGGCGCGCGCGGGCGCGTCCACCTGCCCCACGCGCCCCACCCGCGCGCGCTGCGCCGCCGGCAGCCCGAGCCACAGGTCGGCCCCCAGCGGCCCGGCGATCTCGTCGGCGATCCACTCCCCGACGGGCCGCCCGGTGACCCGCCGCACCAGCTCGCCGGTCAGCCAGCCGTACGTCTGCGCGTGGTACCCGTGGTCGGTCCCCGGCTCCCAGGACGGCGCCTGCGCGGCGACCGCCGCCGCGCCCAGCTCGGGGTCGGCGGCCTCGGCGGGCGTCAGCGGGCGGTCCAGCACGGGCACGCCCGCGCGGTGCGCGAGCAGGTGCCGTACGAGCGTCCGTTCCTTGCCCGCCGCCTTGTACTGCGGCCAGTACGTCCCCACGGGCGCGTCCAGGTCCAGTTCGCCGCGCTGGTGCAGGAGGAGAAGGGCGGCGGCGGCCACGCCCTTGGTCGCGGAGCGCACGATCTGCGCGGTGCCGTGCTCCCAGGGCGCGGCCCCCTCGACGCCGTCGACGTCCTTCGTGCCGGCCCACAGGTCGACGACCCTGTGCCCGTCCCGGTAGACGGCCACGGCCGCGCCCCGGTCCCCGAGCGCCTCGAAGTTCCGGACGAACGCCTCCCGGACCGGCTCGAAGCCGTCGGCCACCGTGCCGTGCACATCCACGTCCGTACCCCTCACTTCACTCCGCGTTCCCGCCGCCCGGATCTCCCTCTCAGCCAAGCAGGATCGTCACGTCGATGTTCCCGCGGGTCGCGTTCGAGTACGGGCACACCTCGTGCGCCGCGGCCACCAGCTTCGCGGCGAGCTCGGCGTCCAGGACGGGGAGGGAGACGCTGAGGGCGACCGCCAGCCCGTACCCCTTGCTCCGGTTCGGGCCGATGCCGACCTTCGCGGCGACCGTCGAACCGGTCAGGTCGAAGCCCGCGCGGTTGCCGACGAGGATCAGCGCGTTGTGGAAGCAGGAGCTGTAACCGGCGGCGAAGAGCTGCTCGGGGTTGGTGCCGTTGCCGTCGCCGCCCAACTGCGGCGGCATCGCCACCTTCAGCTCGATCTGGCCGTCCTGGCTGGTCACGTACCCGTCGCGGCCTCCGTGCGCGGTCGCCTCGGCGACGTACACGATTTTCGTCGGACGGGTGTCGACGGTGTCGATCGTGTCGCCGGTGTCGACAGCGGCGCCTTCGGTCATGCGGGACCTCCCCCAGAGACTTCCCCGATTACATCGTGCACAAGGTACCGGCCGGTAGGAAGGCGCTTGCCTACCAGGGGGTAGTAACCACGGGTAACTGCAAGTGCGGCCCACCAGGGCCCACCACGGCCGACCAGGGCACACCAGGACCCGCCACGGCCGACGGCGGGCTCAGCGCGCGAGGTCCGCCGCGCCCTGTGCGCGCTCCGCGAGCCCCCGCAGCTCCTCGCGCAACCGCGAGGCCTCCGCCGCCACGAGCCCCGTCGACGCGAGCATCGAGCCGGGTACGAGCTCCGCGCGCCCCTTCAGTTCCTCGCCGCGCCCGGTGCACGCGACGAGCACCGAGCGCTCGTCGTGCGCCGCGCGCTCCCGGCGCACCAGCCCCGCCGCCTCCAGCCGCTTCAGCAGGGGCGACATCGTGCCGTAGTCCAGCCGCAGGGCCGACGCCAGCTCCTTGACGGTGGTCTCGCCGCGCTCCCACAGGACCAGCAGCACGAGGTACTGGGGGTAGGTGAGACCCAGTTCGTCCAGGAGCGGGCGGTACGCGGCGGTCATCGCGCGCTGGGCCGCGTACAGCGCGAAGCACAACTGCTCGTCGAGGAGCAGCGTGCCGCCGGCGGTGGGTGCGGTGGGTGCCTCGTTCGTCACGCGCCCATTGTCGCGGAGCGCGGGTCGAATCCGAACGGCAGCTCCAGGCGATGGGCGCGCATGAGGGCGTCGTCGGCGAGGAGTTCGCCGGTCGGGCCGTCCGCCGCGATCACGCCGTCGCTGAGGATCAGGGCGCGCGGGCACAACTCCAGGGCGTACGGCAGGTCGTGCGTGACCATCAGGACGGTGACGTCCAACGACCGCAGGATGTCGGCCAGTTCGCGGCGCGACGCCGGGTCGAGGTTGGAGGACGGCTCGTCCAGGACGAGGATCTCCGGCTCCATCGCGAGCACCGTCGCGACGGCCACCCGCCGCCGCTGGCCGAAGGAGAGGTGGTGCGGCGGACGGCTCTTGAACTCCGCCATGCCGACCTGCGCGAGCGCGTGGTCGACGCGCGCCTCCAACTCCGCGCCCTTCAGCCCGGCGGCGGCCGGCCCGAACGCCACGTCCTCGCGCACCGTCGGCATGAAGAGCTGGTCGTCCGGGTCCTGGAAGACGATGCCGACCTTGCGCCGGATCTCGGCCATGTGCCGCTTGCCGACGGGCAGTCCGGCCACCGTCACCGTGCCCGCGCCGCCGGTCAGGATGCCGTTGAGGTGCAGTACGAGGGTCGTCTTGCCGGCGCCGTTCGGCCCGAGCAGCGCGACCCGCTCCCCGCGCGCGACGCTGAAGTCCACGCCGAACAGGGCCTGGTGGCCGTCGGGGTAGGCGAAGGCGAGGCCCAGGACCTCGAGAGAAGCGGTCACAGCGTCCATCCCAGTAGGCATACGACAAGGGCGGCACAGGGCAGCGCGAGGGCCCGCGACCACTGTGCCCGGTCCGCGGTCACCTCGTCGATCACCGGCATCGAACCGGCGTACCCCCGGCTGATCATGGCCAGGTGCACGCGCTCGCCGCGTTCGTAGGAGCGGATGAACAGGGCGCCCGCCGACTTCGCGAGCACCCCCCAGTGCCGCAGGCCCCGCGCCTCGAAGCCGCGCGACTCCCGGGCGATCCGCATGCGCCGCATCTCGTCCGCGATGACGTCGCCGTAGCGGATCATGAAGGAGGCGATCTGCACGAGCAGCGGGGGCAGCTTCAGGCGTTGCAGGCCCAGCAGCAGTTCGCGCAGCTCCGTGGTGGACGCCAGCAGTACGGAGGCGGCGACGCCCAGGGTGCCCTTCGCGAGGACGTTCCAGGCGCCCCACAGCCCGTTGACGCTGAGGGACAGCCCGAGGACGTCCACCCGCTCGCCCTGCGCCACGAACGGCATCAGCACGGCGAACGCGACGAACGGCACCTCGATCAGCAGCCGTTTCAGCAGGAAACCGACGGGCACGCGCGCGTGGTGCGCGACGAACGCCAGCAGGACGGCGTACAGGCCGAACGCCCACATCGCCTCCCGCGGCGTCGACACCACGACGACCACGAAGGCGAGGGAGGCGGCGAGCTTGGTGTGCGGCGGGAGAGCGTGCACGGGCGAGTGCCCGTGCCGGTAGAGGCGATGCGCGTGCCCCGCGCCCACGGCCTCAGGCGCTCTCTACGGCGGACGGCGATCCGCCCGCCGTACCGTCGCCGTCCGCGGTACGGCGGCGGCGCACCGCCCAGAACACCGCGCTGCCCGCGGCGACGGTCGTGCCGACGCCGATGACGCCCGCGAGGCCGCCGGAGAGGCGGGCGTCGTCCACGTCCTTGACGCCGTAGTCGGCGAGCGGGGAGCCGGCGTTCGCGTGCTCCTCGGTCTTCGCGTCGATGCCCTTGTCCGCGGCGACCTTCTCCAGGCCGTCGGGGCTGGCGGACGCGTAGAAGCTGACGAAGCCGGCGAGGACGAGGGAGGCGGCCAGGCCGCTCGTCCACAGCGTGCGCCGGGAGGTGCGCGCCGCGGCGGGCGCCGTGCGCGCCTCCTCGGCCGGGGGCACGTCCACGAGCGCGCCGTTCACCCGCAGCCGGAGTTTCTGCTGCAGGCCCCGCGCGCCGTGGACGAGATCCGGCCGGACGGCGACGACGGCGCCCACGGTCAGCGCGGTGATGACGGCCTCGCCGATGCCGATCAGCACGTGCACGCCGATCATCGCGGTGGCCACCTTGCCGATCGCCACGTCGGTCGTGCCGCCGATCCAGTAGAGGAACGTGAAGGCGACGGCGGCGGCCGGGACGGACAGCACGGCGGCGACGAAGGACGCGGCCGTGATGGACCGGCGGCCGCGCGGCAGCACCTTCACCAGCGCGCGGAAGACGGCGTACGACACGACGGTCGTCACGATCGCCATGTCGGTGATGTTGACGCCGAGCGCGGTCAGGCCGCCGTCGGCGAAGAGGATGCCCTGCATCAGCAGGACCACGGACACGCACAGGACCCCGGTGAAGGGGCCCACGAGTATCGCGGCGAGCGCGCCGCCGAGCAGATGGCCGCTGGTCCCCGCCGCGACGGGGAAGTTCAGCATCTGCACGGCGAAGATGAACGCGGCCACCAGGCCGGCCAGCGGCGCGGTCCGGTCGTCGAGCTCACGGCGCGCGCCGCGCAGGCTGACTGCGATGGCGCCCGCGGCGACGACGCCGGTCACGGCGGAGGTCGGGGCGTTGATGAATCCGTCGGGTACGTGCACCCGTCGATGATAGTGGCTTAATGCGAACGGTTCGCAAGAGCGAGGAGCTTGTCTGTTGAGCGGCAGTCGGGGGTAGTAGGGGGGTAGTGGTCAGGGGCGGCGGTCGGGGGTGGCCGTCGGGGGTGTGCGTATCGCAGATGTGAGATAGCTCGGAACGGAGGAGCGCATTCCGGAAAATATGGGACATTGGAGGGGGAGGGGGCAACACACAGGTTCCCCACAGGTCACGTTGCGTGAGAGGCCCGGTCGATGTCTGTAGTCGAGCAGTACGCACGAGCCCACATCGTCACCGACGCGGACCATGTGGAGGAGGAACGCGAGACCGTCCCCGTCGTCCTGCGCTACGACCCGGAGGACGACCCCCGCTCGGTGCGGATCGGACTGCCCGACCGGCACGAGTGGACGTTCTCCCGCACCCTCCTCGAACAGGGCCTGCGCGCCCCGGCCGGCACCGGCGACGTCCGGGTGTGGCCGTTGGGGCGCGTCCAGGCCGTCGTCGAGTTCCACTCCGCGCACGGCGTCTCGGTCGTCCAGTTCGAGTCGAAGGCGCTGCTGCGGTTCCTGCGCCGCACCTACACGGCGACCGCGCAGCCCGTCAGTCGCTAGCAACGCCCTCGGGGCTGTACCTGCCTCGCGCTTCAGCCGCCCAGCCGCAGCAGGTCCGCCACGATCGGGCCCGCCGTGTCGCCGCCGTGGCCGCCCGCCTGGACGACGCCCGCCGCCGCGAGGTCGCCGCGGTAGGCGGTGAACCAGCCGTTGGGCTTGTCCTGGTTGTCGACCTCCGCCGAGCCCGTCTTCGCGCCGTAGTCCGGGCCGAGGCCGGACATGGCCTCGGCGGCGGTGCCGGCCGCGGCGGTGTAGTTCATCAGCTCCCGCAACTGCGACAGCGTGCCCGACGACATGGCGCGCGAGGCCGTCGCCAGCGTGCGCTGGTCCACGGACGGGGCGACCAGGTACGGCTGGTGGAACGTCCCCGCCTTCACCGTGGCGGCCACCGACGCCATGTTCAGCGGGTTCATCCGCACCCCGCCCTGCCCGATCAGCGAGGCCGCCATCTGGGCCGCCGACTGCACCGGCACCCGCCCGTCGAAGGACGGGACGCCGATCGCCCAGTTGTCCATCGACAGGCCGAAGACCTGCTGCGCCTGCTTGGTCAGACTGTCGTTGTCCAGCTCGGGGGCCTGGCTGATGAAAGCGGTGTTGCAGGAGCGGGCGAAACTCGCCTTGAAGGTGCCGCCGGTGATCTGGAAGTCGTCGTCGTTGTGGAACTTCCAGCCGCCGTACGTGAACGTCTTCGGGCACGGGTGCACCTTGTCCGCCGACGCCAGGTCCTTCTCGATGAGCAGCGACGACGTGATGACCTTCATCGTGGAGCCGGGTGCGAGCGAGCCGTTGAACGCGGTGTTGAAGCCGCGGCTCGCGTTGGCCACCGCGAGGATCTCGCCCGTGGAGGGGCGCAGCACGACCACCGAGGAGCGCGCGGTCTTCGACACCTGCTGCTCGGCCGCCGCCTGGAGGGTCGGGTTCAGCGTGGTCCTCACGGTGCCCGGGGTGCCCTTGCTCAGCTCCAGCAGCGTCTTGTCGGAGGCCTTCTTCGCCTTCGCCGCCTTGCCGCGCACCGCCTGGAGCTCCACGCCCGCCTTGCCGCCCGCCTTCTTGCCGTACTTCTCCCGCAGCCCGTCCAGCACCGGCGCCAGGGACGGGTACTTCGCGGTCGTCAGCTCGCCGCCGTCCCGGTCGACGGCCTTCACCGGCGGGGTGCCGGACTCGCCCGTGACGAGCCGGTCGCCGTCCAGCAGGTCCGGGTGGACGACCGACGCGTGCCAGTCGACCTGCGCCTTGCCGTTCTTCGGGTTGCGGACGACGGTGAGCGCGCTCTCGTACGTCAGCGGCTTGCTGACGTCCTTGTACTTCACCGTGCCCTTCACCGAGAACGGCACCTTGGTGCCGGTGGCCTTGCCGGCGGTGAGGGTGACGCCCGTGACGTGGGCGTCCTTGGTGTAGCCGGTCAGGAGGGCGGACGCGGCCGTGGAGTCGTCCGTGGCGGCGGCGGCCTGGACCACCCTGCCCTGCTGCCAGGCCGTCAGGAACGTCGCGGCCAGGGCCTTCGCCTCGGCCGCCGACGGCGGGTCGGTCCTGACCCGCGGCACCTGCTTGCCGTTGGCCGCCGCCGAGCCCTCGTCGGCCGCCGCCCCGCCCCCGTACAGCGCGTAGACGCCGAACCCGGCCCCGCCGACGACGACGGCGATCATGCCGCCGGCCACGGCGGGACGCCGCTTGCTCCTGCCGCGCCGCTCTTCGACACGCCTTCGCTTGCCCACTGCCAGATCCTCCGGATCCCCAGGGGCTCGCCCCCGGCCCCGCTGCCCTCGTTGCCCTCAATGACCCCAACGACGGCCACCAGCCTAGAGTCCCGTCCTGTGCGATGACGTCACGTGTGACGTCAGCCACCCGTCGGACACCCCCTGGGCCCCTGGCCCCCTGGACCCCCTGGCGGTTCAGCCCGCCCGCAGCACCTCCGCCACGATCGGGCCGGACGCGTCGACGCCGTGACCGCCGTCCTGGGTCATCGCCGCCGCGGCGACGTCGTCGCGGTAGCCGGTGAACCAACTGTCGGACTTCGCCTGCCCGTCGACCTCGGCGGAGCCGGTCTTCGCGCCGATCCGGCCGCCGAGCCCGGCCATCACCTCGGCCGCGGTGCCGCTGGTCGCGGTGCGGTTCATCATGGAGCGCAACTGCTGCACGGTGCTCGACGACAGTCCACGCGCGCGTGCCGGTTCGCGATCGTCCAGGCTCAGGGGCACGATCACCGGCTGTCTGAAGGCGCCCGTCATCGCGGTCGCCGTCACCGACGCCATGTTCAGCGGGTTCATCTGGACCTTGCCCTGGCCGATCAGCCCGGCCGCGGTGTCCGGACCGCCGGCGGCCGGGACGGAGCCGTCGAAGGACGGGATGCCGGTCTGCCAGTCGAGACCGATGCCGAAACGGTCGGCGGCCTCGTCGGTCAGCGAGTCGACCTTCACCTCGTCCGCGAACTTCACGAACGCCGTGTTGCAGGAGCGCGCGAAGCTCTCCGAGAGCGTCGCGTTCTCGTTCGGCGTCATGCCCTTGATGTTCTGGAAGGTCTGGCTCTCCGAGACGGCCGACGGCGGACAGGGCGCGGGGCCGCTCGCGGTGGTGAGGCCGTTGTCGATGAGGGTGGCCGCGCTGATGATCTTCATGGTGGAGCCGGGCGCGACCTCCCCGAGGAACGCGGCGTTCCAGCCGTCCGTGCGGTGGTTGGCGACCGCCAGCACCTCGCCGGTGCTCGGCTTGACGGCCACCACCGACGACTCGGGGTACTTGCGCACCGCCTTCTCCGCCGCCGCCTGGACGCCCGCGCTGAGCGTGGTGGGCAGCTTGCCCGCCTTGCCCTCGGCGAGGGTCAGCAGCGGGGTGTCGGCGGTGTCCGGGGCGGCGTGCCTGACCGCCAGCTCGATGCCGGCCGTGCCGCCCGCCGCGTCGCCGTACTTGGCGCGCAGTTGGTCCAGGATCGGCCCCAGGGAGGGGTACTTCTCCTTCGTGAGGACGACGCCGTCACGGTCCACGGCCTCGATCGGCGGCGCCGCCGCCTCGCCCGTGACCAGCGTGTCGTCCATGTCCTTCAGCCCCGGGTGGACGACCGACGGTTGCCAGTCCACCAGCGCCTTCCCGGTGGTCAGCCCCCGCACCACGGTGAGCCGGCTGCTGTAGGCGAGCGGCTTGGACGTCCCGTCGTACGACACCGTCGCCCTGACGGTGTACGGCACGCTGTCGCCGACCGCCGCGCCCGGTGTGATCTTCACCCCGGTGATGTGCGCGGCCCGGCCGTACGAGGTCAGCAACGGCTCGGCCTTCGCCGCGTTGTCGGTGAGCCGGGCGGCCACCGCGGCCTGCCCCTTCTCCCACGCGCCGAAGAACCTGCCGCTCACGTCCTTCACCTCGGCCCCACCGGGCGGCCCGCTCTTCACGGCGACGGGCTCGTCCCCGCCACCCGCCCCGCCGCCACCGCTACCGCCCCCGTCGAGCGCGTTCACGATGTTGAAAGCGCCGTACCCGGCCCCGCCCACCATCACGGCGAAAACCGACCCGACGACGGCCGCCTTGGCCCCCTTGCGCATGCTGTGCACCTTCCCCCGTTGGCCCCATGGCCCCGAACGCGTTCCGAAGACGCCGCGAAGAGCCGCGAGGGTGTTCTGAACGCGTTCAGAAAGCTCTGCTCAGGCTCACAGTAAGCCGAAAGGGGGGCGCAAGGGGCGAAGGTTTCCGCAATCGTTAGACCCAGGTGTCCAGCCACATCCGCGACCGCCAGTTGTCGATCGGGATCGCCGTGCCCGTGTACAGGGGCCAGAAGTAGATGAAGTTCCAGGCGATGAGCAGGACCAGGACGCCCGCGCCCGTCGCTCCCGCCACGCGGCGGGTGTCGCTCGACCCCGGGGGCCCGACCAGCGCGCCGATCATCATCGCCACCGCCAGGCAGAGGAACGGCAGGAAGACGACCGCGTAGAAGAGGAAGATCGTGCGTTCCTGGTACATGAACCACGGCAGGTAGCCGGCCGCGATGCCGCAGGCGATCGCGCCCGCGCGCCAGTCGCGGCGCAGCAGCCAGCGCCACAGGACGTAGGCGACGGCGAAACAGGCCGCCCACCACAGCAGCGGGGTGCCGATGGCCAGCACCTCGCGGGCGCACTTCTCGCCCGCGTCGGACGGGCAGCCGTCCTTGCCGGGCGCGGGGGACTCGTAGAAGTACGACACCGGGCGGCCCAGGACGAGCCAGCTCCACGGGTTCGACTGGTACGTGTGCGGCGAGGTGAGGTGGGTGTGGAACTCGTACACCTCGTGCTCGTAGTGCCACAGGCTGCGCCACCAGTCGGGGAACAGCCACGTCCAGTTGCCGCCCCTGCCGTCGGTGGCCGCCCAGTTGCGGTAGTAGCCGCCCTTGCCGTCGGTGGCGGAGAGGATCCAGCCCGTCCAGGACGCCATGTAGGTGACCAGCGCGATCGGGACCGTCGTCAGGAACGCGAAGCCCGTGTCGCGCTTCAGGACCGTCAGGTACGGGCGGCGGGCGCCCGCCACCTTGCGCGAGCCGACGTCCCACAACACCGTCATCAGGCAGAACGCGACCAGGATGTACAGGCCGTTCCACTTCGTGCCGATGGCCAGGCCCAGCATCAGGCCCGCGCCCCAGCGCCAGGGGCGCAGGCCGAAGCGGGTGCTCTCGGCGATGTCCGCGTCCGGGCGGCAGCGGCCGTCCGCGTCGGGCTCGAGCGCGGCGGCGAGTTTCTCGCGGGCCCGGTCCCGGTCGACCACCAGGCAGCCGAACGCCGCCAGCACGAAGAACATCAGCACCCCGTCGAGCAGCGCGGCGCGGCTCATCACGAAGTGCAGCCCGTCCAGGGCCATCAGCGTGCCCGCGAGGCAGCCGAGGAACGTGGAGCGGAAGATGCGGCGGCCGATCCGGCACAGCAGCAGGACGGAGAGGGTGCCCAGCACGGCGGTCATGAACCGCCAGCCGAACGGGTCGAACCCGAAGACGAGTTCGCCCAGCCCGATCACGTACTTGCCGACCGGCGGATGCACGACGTACGCCGCGTCCGCCGGGATCGTGACATGGCCGCCCGAGGAGAGGATGGCGTCGTTGGCGTTCTTGTCCCAGTTGACCTCGAACCCGCGGTGCACGAGCGCCCACGCGTCCTTGGCGTAGTACGTCTCGTCGAATATCACCGCCTTGGGGCTGCCCAGGTGCCAGAACCGCAGCACGCCCGCCAGCAGCGTGACCAGCAGCGGACCGCCCCAGGCCGACCAGCGCGCGATCCGCTCCGCCCACCGGTGCGGGACGCCGAGCACCGCCCAGAGCCGCGGGCTCGGCCGCGCGAACGGCGGCACCAGCCGGTCACGGACGTCGGCGGACGGCTCCGCCGTGTATCCGAAACGGCGCAGCCGCCGCTGCCACGCGGGCCGCTGGTCGTCCGGCCGGTCGTGCGGCGGCCGGTCCGGCCGGTAGTCCGTGGAGTCCATGGAGGACGCGGTACTCGTCACCGCGCCATCGTAGGGAACAGGTCTGTGTGAGTCCCGTGCTTGGGGCCTGCCCGGGCCCTGCGAGGATGGAAACGTGACAGCCGCGCCCCGAACCACGCCCACGCCCCCGCCCGGAATCCTCGTTCTCGCCGGTACGCCCATCGGTGACGTCTCCGACGCCCCGCCCCGGCTCGCCGAGGAGCTGGCCGGCGCCGATGTGATCGCCGCCGAGGACACGCGGCGGCTGCGGCGGCTGACCCAGGCGCTGGGGGTGACGCCCAAGGGGCGGGTGGTGTCCTACTTCGAGGGCAACGAGTCCGCCCGCACGCCCGAGTTGGTCGAGGACCTGGTGAAGGGGGCGCGGGTGCTGCTCGTCACCGACGCCGGGATGCCGTCGGTCTCCGACCCCGGGTACCGGCTGGTCGCCGCGGCCGTGGAGCGGGACGTCCGCGTCACCGCCGTCCCCGGACCGTCCGCCGTGCTCACCGCGCTGGCCCTGTCGGGGCTGCCCGTCGACCGGTTCTGCTTCGAGGGGTTCCTGCCGCGGAAGGCGGGCGAGCGGCTGTCGCGGCTGCGCGAGGTCGCGGACGAACGGCGCACGCTCGTCTACTTCGAGGCCCCCCACAGGCTCGACGACACCCTCGCCGCGATGGCCGAGGTGTTCGGCGCCGACCGGCGGGCCGCCGTATGCCGCGAGCTGACCAAGACGTACGAGGAGGTCAAGCGCGGTCCGGTCGGTGAGCTGGCGGAGTGGGCGGCGGAGGGCGTGCGCGGCGAGATCACCGTCGTCGTCACCGGGGCGCCCGAACGCGGACCGGAGAAGCTCGACGCGGCCGAACTGGTGCGGCGGGTGCGGGTGCGCGAGGAGGCGGGCGAGCGCCGCAAGGAGGCGATCGCGGCGGTGGCGGCGGAGGCCGGGCTGCCCAAACGGGAGGTGTTCGACGCGGTGGTGGCCGTGAAGAACGCGGGAGGATTGCCGGGGGGATTGTGAAGGGCCTCACACCCCCTCTGAGCAGGGCGCATGCCGTTTGAGCGTGCGCCCCATGCGCGGGCAAAGGGCTGTCGTCGAAGGCAAAGCCCAACCCCTTCCGGTGAGCCCGCTTTGGCAAGGAACGCCCAAATCGACTCCAACAGTGCACAGGTCTGATGCATTCGCGTCGGCCTAGGCGTCCACTGGTGACAGGGACGCACCCGTCCCTCGCTCCCAAGGGTGTTCCGGGGGGAATTCCCGCGCCGGGAGCGCTTGTCCAGCGGACAGCAGGAGCTGGCATGAGTGAGTTCACAGGGCAGACCGGCCTCCGGGGCGGCGCGAGCGCCGTCGTCAACGAGTCGTACTCCTTCGCCTGCATGCGCTGCGGGCACGGCTGGGAGCAGTCGTACGAGATAGAGCACCACACCGACGCCGACGGCCACGAGTTCGTCCTCTACGTGGCCGACGGCCGGGTCGTGCCGTCGCCCCTGAGCCGGCCCGCGTGCCAGAACTGCGACGGGCACGTCGTGCGCATCATGCGGGCGGGACAGGTGTCGTCGGTCTCGTCGGTGCTCAGCGCCGCCCGTCAGCCCAAGGCGGCCCCGGCCGCCGCACCCGTCGAGGTGCCGGTGACGGCGGCCGAGGGCGAGGAGCAGGCCAAGGGGCAGCCGCAGCACCACTGGCACCTGTCCGATCTGCTGCACCCCTTCCACCGCAAGGCCGGCTAGGCAGAAGAGCGACGTCGGGGCGGGCATGCCCCTTCCGTAGGATCGGGGCATGTCTTCGAACGCCTCCGACAAGCGCGACAAGCACGACAAGAGTGCCGTGCCGCCGCTTCCGGCTCCCCTCGGGGTGCCGGTCGCCGACTCCCACACCCACCTCGACATGCAGTCGGGCACGGTGCCGGAGGCCCTCGCGAAGGCCGCGTCGGTCGGCGTGACGACGGTCGTCCAGGTCGGCTGCGACGTACGGGGCTCCCGGTGGGCGGCCGAGACGGCGGCGGCGTACGACAGCGTCCACGCCGCCGTCGCCCTGCACCCGAACGAGGCGCCGCGCATCGTGCACGGGGACCCCGACGGGTGGTCCCGGCAGGGCGCGCGCACGCCCGGGGGCGCGCAGGCGCTCGACGAGGCGCTCGCCGAGATCGACCGCCTGGCCGCGCTCCCGCACGTCAAGGGCGTCGGCGAGACGGGGCTCGACTACTTCCGCACCGGCCCCGAGGGCAAGGAGGCGCAGGAGAACTCCTTCCGCGCCCACATCGAGATCGCCAAGCGGCACGGCAAGGCGCTGGTCATCCACGACCGCGACGCCCACGCGGACGTCCTGCGGGTCCTGAAGGAGGAGGGCGCCCCCGAGCGCACCGTCTTCCACTGCTACTCCGGCGACGCCGAGATGGCCGAGATCTGCGCCCGCGCCGGTTACTTCATGTCGTTCGCCGGCAACGTCACCTTCAAGAACGCCCAGAACCTGCGGGACGCCGTCGCCGTGGCCCCGCTGGAGCTGCTCCTGGTGGAGACCGACGCCCCGTTCCTGACCCCGGCGCCCTACCGCGGACGGCCCAACGCGCCCTACCTCATTCCGGTCACGGTGCGCGCGATGGCCGCCGTACGGGACATCGACGAGGACACCTTGGCTGCTGCTCTGGCGGCCAACACGGCCCGCGCGTTCGCCTACTGACCGTTACCCGACCGCACCTCGACTCTCTCGAACACAACTCTCGGTAGCCGCGTCACTTTGGAGAGTGACGGTCGCTCCGCTAGGTTCTGGGGGCCCGATCCGGACCCACCCCTGGAGTGTCGGCGTGAGCAACTCGCAGCACCTCGACTACGAGCCGTATGTCGACCTGCACAACGCGGAGACGGTCGCGTACGGCGTGTACGCGGCGCCCGGGACGTACGACGACACGTACCGGCCGGCGTACGAGGCGTACGAGGCACAGGAGGGGTACGAGCCGTACGGGACGTACGAGGCCCATGAGACGTACGTGGCGCCGCCGCCCGAGACGCTCGTGCTGCCGGAGCCGATCCAGTTGACCGAGCCGCCGTTTCCACGGCAGGCAGCGGGGCAGACGGCGGGGCGGGCGGCGCGGCGGCGCAGGACGCGGTCCGCCGAGCGCCCGGAGTCCACGATGCGCCGCCTGCTCCCGCAGGCACTCGTCGTCGCCTTCCTGGCCGGCGGCACCACCGCCTTCGTCGCCGAGGACAAGGCGGTCGAGCTGACCGTCGACGGCGCGCCGCGCACCCTGCACACCTTCGCCGACGACGTCGGCGAACTCCTGGCGGAGGAGGGCGTACGGGTGGGGGCGCACGACGTGGTGGCGCCCGGCCCCGGCACGGAGCTGACCAGCGGCGACGAGATCGCCGTCCGCTACGGGCGTCCCGTCCGGCTCACGCTCGACGGACAGCGGCACGAGATGTGGACGACCGGCCGCACGGTGGAGGAGGCGCTCCGGCAGCTCGGGGTGCGCGCGGAGGGCGCGTACATGTCCGTCTCGCGCTCCCAGCGCATCGGACGCGCGGGCCTCGCGCTGGACGTGCGCACCGAGCGCGCGGTGACCGTCATGGCCGACGGCCGGGCCCGCACCGTCCGCACCAACGCGGCGACCGTGCGCGAGGCGGTGGAGGCGGCCGGGATCACCCTGCGCGGCGAGGACACGACGTCCGTCGCGCCCGGCAGCTTCCCGCGCGACGGGCAGACGGTCACCGTGCTGCGGATCACCGGCACCCAGGAGGTGCGCGAGGAGCCGATCCCGTTCGCGGTCCGCCGCACCGACGACCCTTCGCTGTTCAAGGGCACGGAGGTGGTGGAGCAGGCCGGACAGCCCGGGCTGCGACGGGACACGTACTCCCTGCGCAGCGTCAACGGCGTGCGGCAGAGGCCGAAGCGGATCCGCAGCGAGATCGTGCGCGAGCCGCGCGAGCAGGTCGTGAAGGTCGGGACGAAGCCGCTGCCGATGCCCGTGCACGGCGCCGACGGCCTGGACTGGCAGAGCCTCGCGCACTGCGAGTCGGGCGGCCGGCCGAACGCCGTCGACCCCTCGGGAACGTACGGCGGGCTGTACCAGTTCGACACCCACACCTGGCAGAGCCTCGGCGGCAGCGGACGGCCCCAGGACGCATCGGCGACGGAACAGACGCTCCGCGCGAAGAAGTTGTACGTGCGACGCGGCGCGAGCCCGTGGCCGCACTGCGGGACGCGGCTGCACGGCTGAGGAGCGCGGGTGCGGGGGTGGGTACGGGGGGCTGCGTGGGTGGTGGTCGTGACGGTGCGGCCCCGTATGCACGGCCCCGTACCCTTGTCCCGTGAGTACCAGCCCCAGCCCCGACGCCCTTCTGGGCCCCGCCGACATCCGTGAGCTGGCGGCGGTCCTCGGCGTTCGCCCCACCAAGCAGCGCGGCCAGAACTTCGTGATCGACGCGAACACGGTCCGCCGAATCGTCCGCACCGCGGGGGTCCGGCCCGACGACGTCGTCGTCGAGGTCGGCCCGGGGCTCGGCTCCCTCACCCTCGCCCTGCTGGAGGCCGCCGACCGGGTCACGGCCGTCGAGATCGACGACGTCCTGGCCGCCGCCCTCCCCGCGACGATCGAGGCGCGCATGCCGCAGCGCGCGGACCGCTTCGCGCTGGTGCACTCCGACGCGATGCGGGTGACCGAGCTGCCGGGCCCCGCCCCGACCGCGCTGGTCGCGAACCTGCCGTACAACGTGGCCGTGCCCGTGCTGCTGCACATGCTGGAGATGTTCCCGAGCATCGAACGCACCCTCGTCATGGTCCAGTCGGAGGTCGCCGACCGGCTCGCCGCCGGGCCCGGCTCGAAGGTGTACGGCGTCCCCTCCGTCAAGGCCAACTGGTACGCCGAGGTCAAGCGGGCCGGCGCCATCGGCCGCAACGTGTTCTGGCCCGCGCCGAACGTCGACAGTGGACTGGTGTCGCTCGTCCGCCGGACCGAGCCGGTCAGGACGACGGCGTCGCGGCGCGAGGTCTTCGCCGTCGTCGACGCGGCGTTCGCCCAGCGCCGCAAGACCCTGCGGGCCGCGCTCGCCGGGTGGGCGGGTTCCGCGGCGCGGGCGGAGGCGGCCCTCGTGGCGGCGGGCGTCTCGCCGCAGGCGCGCGGGGAGGCCATCACGGTCGAGGAGTTCGCGAGGATCGCGGAGAACAAGGGCGAGAACACGGACGAGAACACGGACGAGAACAAGGAGTCGGGTCAGAAGTGAGCGTCACTGTTCGGGTGCCCGCCAAGGTCAACGTGCAGCTCGCGGTGGGCGCGGCCCGCGCGGACGGCTTCCACGACCTGGCGAACGTCTTCCTGGCGGTCGGCCTGTACGACGAGGTCACGGTGACCCAGGCCGACGAACTCCGCGTCACCTGCGAGGGCCCGGACGCCGGCCAGGTCCCCCTGGACCGTACGAACCTCGCGGCGCGCGCGGCGATCGCCCTGGCCGAACGGTACGGCCGCACGCCCGACGTGCACCTCCACATCGCGAAGGACATCCCGGTCGCCGGGGGCATGGCGGGCGGCAGTGCGGACGGCGCGGGCGCCCTGCTGGCCTGCGACGCGCTGTGGGGCACGGGCGCGTCCCGTGACGAACTCCTCGACATCTGCGCCGAGTTGGGCAGCGACGTGCCGTTCAGCCTGGTCGGCGGGGCCGCACTCGGCACCGGGCGCGGCGAGAAGCTGACGGCCCTGGAGGTCGGCGGCACCTTCCACTGGGTGTTCGCGATGGCCGAGCGGGGGCTGTCGACACCGGCGGTGTTCCGGGAGTTCGACCGCCTGGCGGAGGGCCGGGACATCCCGGCCCCGGTCGCCTCCGGCGACCTCCTCGACGCCTTGGCCAAGGGCGACCCGGACGCCCTGGCGGCCGCCATCTCCAACGACCTCCAGCCCGCCGCCCTTTCGCTCTTCCCCGAGCTGGCGGACACGCTCGCCGAGGGGCGTGCGGCCGGGGCGCTCGCGAGCCTCGTCTCGGGCTCGGGCCCGACCACCGCGTTCCTCGCCCGCGACCCCGAGGCCGCGTCGAAGATCGCGGAAACGCTGCGCACGTCGGGCACCTGCAAGAACGTCCGCGTGACATCGGGCCCGGCGCGGGGGGCGACGGTGATCGGGGCCGGGGCTTAGCCCCCACACCCCTACGCCGAACCGGCTGCAAGCGCGGTTCTTGGCCAGATGGTGAGCGATACCGGTTCTGCGGTCGCTGCGTGCTGCACCCGTGGGGAGGCGCGGTTCGCCGTGTACGCGACCAACCGCGAGGAACGCGAGTTCCGTCTCGAGATATCAACCGACACCGGCTGGCCGTGGGGTGCCTTCGGGAGCACCCCCGACCTCGCCGTGGTCGCGGCGATCCTGCACGCCTGGTGCGGTGGCGCGTCGATCGACCGAACTGCGGCGCGACTGGCCGCTTCTCGCAGGTGACCCGCTGGACGCGGCACCGCCGGGCAGGGTGGTGCCGACCGCTTGGCGGCTGACTCTGGAACGCTCGCCGGTGATCCGGCTCGGCGACGCCGAACTGGCCGAGGCTCTGTACGCGCAGCCGGCGCTACGCGTGTTCTTCCCGTTTCCGTCACACGGCGAGTCCGGCCTGCTGAGCAGCACCGCGGATCCGTTCCACGAGGAGGTCCCGCGGGTGAGACCAGCGGGAGACGATGTGTGGAACGTGGTCACACCGTGGTCGCGGCAGGCGCGGTCACGTGTGCTCGGAACTCGGCTCAGTGCTCGCGAGGCCGCGGCATTGGTGGCCGCGAACGTCCCCGCCGGCAGCGGTCCGGCCATCGAGGGAGGCTGGCCGACCGACCCCAGCACCGCATGACTCGGGCATCGAGGACTCCTGGTCGGGCCGAACTGGCGCCCGGAGCACGCTACTTGGCCTGCGTGGACGGCTTCAGGCATGCAGGGCCCATGGAATGTGACACTTCTGTGCCGGAGTGTCACATTCTCGCGGCCACGTCCACCCGTCCCCGGACGCTCGCGCGCACCGCTCGACTGCGAAGATCCAGAAAAGCGTGATCAGGCGGTCCGCACCCTGCCCCGCCGTGGCCTGCGTAAGGCTCACGGGGCGGAGCCCCCGGAGTGGGGTCGGTGCGGCAGGCGTTCAGGGGGAGGGGCGTGGGGGCGGAGAGGCGCCCGGCATCACCGACGTACTCGCCGCACTCCTCGACGACGCGTTGCGGGACACCCGTGTGCACGCCGCCCACGGGCTCGCGCTGCGTGGTGACCCGCGCTGTCTGGAGGCCGAGCGGCGACTGCTGCCCCTCGATCCGGACGGATGGCCGGACGGGAACCTTGTGCGGGCGATGTGGAGGTGCGAGGCAGGCGAGGAGTAGGCCGGGTGAAGGCTTCCCGCTCCTCGTGAAGATGCCGTTTGACCTGCGCAAATGTCCCGCAGAGGTGTTACCCACGTCACGGTAACTTAATGTTCAACAATCGTCTCCATGATCCCTTTCGCGCCCGTCTGTGTCACAGCCGCGGGTGGCATGATCAGCCAACCCCCCCGTCTGCTGTTACCAGCGGTACCGCGTGCGCGTGCCCTGCTCGCGCCACGGCCGAGAGGAAGTCCCCATGGGACACATGGATCACTTCAGCGCCGGATGGGTCACCCCCGTCCTGTCCTATGCGATGGCCTGCGTCGGCTCGGCGCTCGGACTGCGCTGCACCGTCCGGGCACTCGAGGCGGACGGCGCGTCCAAGCGCAACTGGCTGCTGCTCGCCTCGCTCGCCATCGGCTCCGGCATCTGGACCATGCACTTCGTCGCCATGCTGGGCTTCGGCGTCGAGGGCACCCCGATCCGCTTCGACGTCCCGCTGACCGTCCTCAGCCTGCTGATGGCCGTCGGCGTCGTCGCGGCCGGCGTCTGCACCGCCGGATACGGGCGCTCGCGCGTCGTGTCGGTCCTGCTCGGCGGCCTCGGCACCGGGCTCGGCGTCGCCGCCATGCACTACACCGGCATGGCCGCCCTCAACCTGCACGGCCGGGTCGGCTACGACCCGGTCCTGGTCACCGCGTCGATCGTGATCGCCGTCGTCGCCGCGACCGCCGCGCTCACCCTCACCCTGATCGTGCGCGGCCCGGTGCTGGCCGCCGTCGCCGCCCTCGTCATGGGACTCGCGGTCAGCAGCATGCACTACACCGCGATGTGGGCCGTCAGCATCGACCTCACCCCCAGCAGCGCCGCCCTGCCCGGCGTCACCGCCACGGGGTTCATCTTCCCGCTGGCCGTCGTGCTCGGCTCCTTCCTCTTCCTCGCCTCCGCGTACGTCGCCCTGTCCCCGACCGGCAAGCGCCACGAGTCGGCCGTCGCCGCGGAACTCCTGCGCGAGGTCGAACTGACCACGGCCTGAGGGCTGTTGTGAGGGAGGTCGGCCTGCGGTACGTCCCCCCCGGCGTGAAAGTGGGCGCGCGTCGCCCCGCGCCCACCTGCGCGGATCGCCGTGAGCCGGGCGTGCGCGGGGAGTCGCCCGCCCGCCCGTGCAACCGGCCGCCGTCCAGGGCGAGTCACCGGCCACCCGGCCGTCACCGGGCGGGCGTGAGCGTCCCGCGCACGCGCCGCCCGTGACCGGCGCGCACACCCATCACGCGCCCCACCCGACACCGCACCCCCATCTCGCGCGCCCCACCGCACCCCCTCCCTTCGCCCTCTTCGCCTCGCCCCCTTCACCTCACCTCACCCACCCCCACGAGGTCCCCATGCGCATCCTCCGCACCCCCGCCCGCCTGCGCCCCAGATCCGTGCGCGCGAAGATCGTCGCCCTGCTCATGCTGCCCGTCGTGTCCCTCATGGCCCTGTGGGGCTTCGCGGCGGTGACGACCGCGTCGAGCATCGGGGACACCGAGCGCGCCAAGGACGTCAACGCCGAACTGCTCACCCCGGTCGGCGAGTTCATTACCGCGCTGCAATCCGAGCGGAGCGCCGCCATGCGGTACGCGGACGCCCCCGACGCCTTCACCGAGGCCGCGTCGGTCACCGACAAGGCCGCCGTCGCCCTGCTGGCCGGCATCAACTCCTCCAGCTCGGACGCCGCGCTCCTGGACGCCGGGCTGCCCGGGCGACTGGACGTCCTGGAGGCCGACGCGGGCGGCCTCGACGCACTGCGCGACAAGGTCACCGCCAAGCCGACCGCCAAGCCGACCGCCAAGCCGACCGACGAGGCGACCGCCAAGGGCGCGGCGGCCACCGTCGCCTACACGCGCTACTCGGCGATCGTCCAGCACGGCTTCTCGGCGGCCGGCGCGCTCACCGGCGACGACACCACCGACTCGGTGTCCGAGGCCCGCGTCGTACTGGAACTGGGCCGGGCGCGCGAGGCGGTCGCCCGGGAGCAGGCGCTGCTGGGGGCCGCGCGGGCACAGGGGACGCTCACGCGCGACCGGTACGCGCTGTTCGTCGGCGCCGTCGCCACCCAGCGCGAACTGCTCGCACCGGGGGTCGCCGACCTCCGGGCCGCCCACCGGACGGCGTACGACGGCGTACTGGACTCAGCCGCGTACGCGCGCGTGCAGCGCGTCGAGAACCAGGTGCGTGCCGCGGGCCCCGGGGACGCGGCCGTGTCGGCGGCCGCGCTGAGGGGCTGGGACACCGCCGCGTCCGACGTCCTCGACGGACTCACCGCGGCCGAGGCCGTCGCCGGCACCGGCGAGACGGCGAAGGCAGACCCGTTCGGCTGGGACACGCTCGGCGCGTCCGGGATCGCCGTCGTCCTGGGCCTCGTCGGTGTGCTGCTGTCGCTGCTGGTCTCCGTGATCGTCGGCCGCGGCCTGATCGTCGAACTCCTCGACCTGCGCAACTCCGCGCTGGAGGTGGCCGGCCGCAGCCTGCCGCAGGCCATGCGCAGGCTGCACGCCGGGCAGGGCGTCGACATCGACGCCGAGGCCCCCATGCGCCGCCTGGCCGGCGACGAACTCGCCCAGGTCTCCACCGCCCTGACCGCCGTCCAGCGGGCCGCGCTGAAGGCCGCCTCCGAGCGGGCCGAACTGCTCAGCGGGATCTCCGGCGTGTACGTCAGCCTCGCGCGCCGCAGCCAGGTGCTCCTGCACCGCCAGCTCGATCTCCTCGACGCCATGGAGCGCCGCCAGCACGACCAGGGCGAGCTGCATGACCTCTTCCGCGTCGACTACCTCGCCACCCGTATGCGCCGCCACTCCGAGAGCCTGCTGATCCTGTCCGGCATGGCGCCCGGCCGCGGCTGGCGCGACCCGATCCCGCTGGCGGACGTCCTGCGGGCCGCCGTCGCCGAGATCGAGAGCGCCGAGCGCGTGCAGATCTGGGTGGCGCCGCGGGTGTCGCTGATGGGCGGCTCGGTCGCCGACGTGATCCATCTGCTCGCCGAGCTCGTCGAGAACGCGACGTCCTTCTCGCCGCCCAGCACCCAGGTGCAACTGCGGGCCGCGCGGCTGCGCGAGGGCGTGCTCATCGAGGTCGAGGACAGCGGTTTCGGCCTGAACGAGGAGGCCCTCGCCGAGGCCAACGGCAAGATCCAGTCCGACAAGGTCGACCTCCTGGACGCCAAGCAGATCGGCCTGATCGTGGTGAACCGGCTGCGCGAACGGCAGGGACTGGGCGTCGAGCTGCGGTCCTCGCCCAGCGGCGGCGCGACCGCGGCCGTCTTCATCCCGGAGGCGCTGCTGCGCGACGACATGCTCCATGTCACCGGCGGTCAGGAGCGGGGGCTGGCACCGGCCGCCGGACTGCTTCCCCGGAACGAGCCGTGATGACGGCCGGCGCTCACGAAACGCCCCGAAAAAGGCCGGAAAACGCCCTGAAAGCGACCTGGGAAGCGCTCCGAAAAGCAGCCTGAAAAGCAAAACGCCACGCCGGACTACCCTGGAGGGTCGATCGATCCACCCCGGGCAGGAGAGAAATGGCCGTCAATCTGGTCAATGTCGAGAACGTCAGCAAGGTGTACGGGACCCGTGCGCTCCTCGACGGCATCTCGCTCGGCGTGTCCGAAGGGGACCGGATCGGCGTCGTGGGCCGCAACGGCGACGGGAAGACCACGCTGATCCGCATGCTCGCCAAGCTGGAGGACGCCGACACCGGCCGGGTCACGCACTCCGGCGGGCTGCGCATGGGCGTGCTCACGCAGCACGACTCCCTCGACCCCGCCGCGACCGTCCGGCACGAGGTCATCCGGGACCTGGCCGACCACGAGTGGGCGGGCAACGCCAAGATCCGGGACGTGCTGACGGGGCTCTTCGGCGGGCTCGACCTGCCCGGCTTCCCGCAGGGCCTGGACACCGTCATCGGCCCGCTGTCGGGTGGCGAGCGCCGCCGGATCGCGCTCGCCAAGCTGCTGATCGACGACCAGGACCTGATCGTCCTGGACGAGCCCACGAACCACCTCGACGTCGAGGGCATCTCCTGGCTCGCCCGGCATCTGCGCGAGCGCCGTTCCGCGCTCGTCTGCGTCACCCACGACCGCTGGTTCCTCGACCAGGTCTGCACCCGCATGTGGGACGTCCAGCGCGGCGACGTCCACGAGTACGAGGGCGGCTACTCCGACTACGTCTTCGCCCGCGCGGAGCGTGAGCGCATCGCCGCCACGGAGGAGACCAAGCGGCAGAACCTGGTCCGCAAGGAGCTGGCCTGGCTGCGCCGCGGCGCCCCCGCGCGGACGTCGAAGCCGCGCTTCCGCGTCGAGGCCGCCAACGAGCTGATCGCGGACGTGCCGCCGCCCCGCGACAGCAGCGAGCTGATGAAGTTCGCCTCGTCCCGGCTCGGCAGGACGGTCTTCGACCTGGAGGACGTCACCGTCCAGGCCGGCCCCAAGGTACTGCTGAAGCACATCACCTGGCATCTCGGCCCCGGCGACCGCATCGGCCTCGTCGGCGTCAACGGCGCCGGCAAGACGTCCCTGCTGCGCGCCCTGGCCGACGCCGCGCGGAGCGAGGGCGAGGAGCAGCCCGCGGCCGGCAAGGTCGTCGTCGGCCGGACCGTCAAGCTCGCCTACCTGTCGCAGGAGGTCACCGAACTCGACCCCGGGCTGCGCGTCCTGGAGGCCGTGCAGCAGGTGCGCGAGCGCGTCGACCTCGGCAAGGGGCGCGAGATGACCGCCGGGCAGCTGTGCGAGACGTTCGGCTTCAACAAGGACAAGCAGTGGACGCCGGTCGGCGACCTCTCGGGCGGTGAACGCCGCCGCCTCCAGATCCTGCGCCTCCTCATGGACGAGCCCAACGTCCTCTTCCTCGACGAGCCCACCAACGACCTCGACATCGAGACCCTCACCCAACTGGAGGACCTCCTCGACAGCTGGCCCGGCTCGATGATCGTCATCTCCCACGACCGTTTCTTCGTCGAGCGGACGACCGACCGCGTCTTCGCGCTCCTCGGCGACGCCGCCCTGCGGATGCTGCCGCGCGGCATCGACGAGTACATCGAGCGCCGCCGGCTCATGGAGGAGGCCGCGGCCGCCGCCTCCGCCCCGGCGCTCGCGCAGAAGTCCGGGTCGGAGAAGCCGGAGAGGAGCGCCGCCGACCAGCGCGCCGCCAAGAAGGAACTCCAGAAGATCGAGCGGCAGTTGGACAAGTTCTCGGAGCGCGAGTCCAAGCTGCACGCCCAGATCGCCGACAACGCCACCGACTTCGGGAAGGTCGCCGAACTCGACGCCGAGCTGCGCCGGTTGACCGGCGAGCGCGAGGAACTGGAGCTGCGATGGCTGGAACTCGCCGAGGACGCGTGAAGGGTGCGTGAAGGCGCATAACGACGGCATCACGGGCCGGTCCTCCCTTGGGAACAGGGGCGGATCGGCTCCCGGAGCCGTCGGTCACGGGTGATAGAAAGAGCCGTCTGAGAACTTTCTGAAGACGGCTCAGGGTGGGTCACTGACCTGGGGGCGTGGCTAAAAAGCAGTGACATAGGGGGAACACGCTGATGGCTCAGCCGCCCAATCAGCCGCCGCAGCAGGGTGGTTTCGGAAGCCCGCAGGACCAGCCGCCGCAGCAACAACCGCAACACCAGCAGCAGCAGCATCAACCGCAGAAGCAGCAGGCGCCACAGGCACCACAGGCGCCCCAGGCCCCGCAAGGCGGGTTCGGCGCACCCCAGATGCCGCCCGTGCCGCCCCAGACGCCGCCTCAGCCGCCGCAACCGCAGGCCCCGCAGCCCGGTTACGGGTACCCGCAGCAGCCGGGACCCTACGGCCGGCCGCCGCAACAGCAGCCCGGCCCTTACGCGCAGCCCGGCCCCTACGCCGCCCAGCAGCCCGGCCCGTACGGTCAGCCGAGCGCCTCCTACTCCCAGCAGCCCGGCTACGGCTACCCGGCCCAGCCGCCCCAGTTCCCGGGCGCGCCCGGCGTACCCGGAGCCCCCGGCACCCCGCCCGGCGGCGGCCGCAACCCCTTCAAGGGGCGGCCCGCGCTGGTGGTCGGGGCCGCGGTGGCGGCGCTGCTGGTGATCGGCGGGACGGTGTTCGCGGTCGCGGGCGGCGACGACAAGGGCGGCAAGGAGCCGGTCGCCGGACCGAGCGGCGACGGCAAGGCGACGTCGTCGTCGAGCGACGCCCCGGTCAACCCCGGTGACGGCAGCGGCGACGGCGGAGCGGACACCGAGGACTTCAACGCGGGCCGCAAGTCCGGCGAGGCGAAGGTGCTCTGGTACAAGGAGGCGCCCGACGCGCCCGCCTCCGGTGCCGACGCCCCCGGCATGTGGATCACCTCCAAGGCGGCCGTGAAGGCGGCGTACAAGGAGGTCGTCGCGTACAACGTCGGCGACGGCAGGCCGACCTGGCCCACCATCGGCTTCCCGCAGAAGATCTGCGCGGTCACCCCGCAGAAGACGGCGGACGACAAGGTCGTCGTCGCCTACATGACCGGCACCAGCGACCGCGCCAAGTGCAACCAGCTCCAGCAGATCGACCTGGCCACCGGCGCCAAGGGCTGGAGCGGCGTGGTCGCGGACGGCGCGCTGTTCGACAGCGCGATCACCATCGAGCTGTCGCTCACGGGCAACACCCTGATGGTGGGCCGCTCGCAGTCCGGGACGGCGTACGACGTGCGCACCGGCAAGAAGCTGTACGACAAGCAGAAGTACGGCGACGCGTGCTTCCCGACGGCGTTCGCGGGCGGTACCCGCCTGTACGCGGTGGCGTCCTGCGACGCGACCGGGGCGAACGAGCACGACGAGATCCAGGAACTGGACCCGGCGACCGGCAAGGTCAGGTGGACCCAGAAGTTCGACAAGGGCTGGACGGTCTCGAAGACGTACTCCGTCGACCCGCTGGTCGTCTACAGCACCAACGAGGACAAGAACTCCTGGAACATCTCGACGTTCAAGCCGGACGGCACGTTCCGCTCGCAGGTCGGCTTCGACGAGGACTTCGCCCCCGAGTGCGGCTTCGGCTTCCTCCAGCGCAACCTGACGGGCTGCGTGGGCACCGCCTCCGACGCGAGCACGCTCTACCTGCCGACCGAGGCGAACAGCGGTCCCAACGAGATCGTGGCGATCGACCTCTCCACCGGCAAGGAGAAGTGGCGCGCGAAGTCCCCGACCGACGAGGCGATGGTGCCGGTCAAGGTCGAGGGCGGCAACCTCGTCGCGTACGTGGAGCCGTCGTACGACGCGCCCGGCCGGGTGGTGGGCATCCCGACGGCCGGCTCCGCCCACACCCCGGCGACGCTGATGCAACTGCCCGAGAGCACGGCCGACATCGAGGACGGCTTCTCCTCGCGCGACCTCGACTGGGTCGGCGGCCGCTTCTACCTCTCCTCCACCCGGCTGACGGGCAACGACGACACGAAGGAGAAGCTGATGCTCGCCTACGGCAAGTGAGGCGACCCGCCACCTTCTCCGCCCGTCGTCCGCCGCCGCCGCGGCCCGCTCTCCCGAGGTACCCACACCATGACCCAGCCGCCACCCCCACCACCGAACCAGCCCCCGCAGGGCGGCTTCGGCCCGCCCCCGCCGCCGCAGGACGCGGTGCCCCAGCCGGGCTACGGCTACCCACAGGCACCTCAGGCCCCGGGTCAGCCACCCCAGGCACCTCAGGTTCCGCCGCAGGCCCCGCCGCCCGGACCTCCGCAGCCCCAGCCGGGCTACGGGTACCCGCAGCAGCCCCCGCCCGCTAACCCCGGCTACGGCTACCCGACCCACCAGCAGGGGGCCTACGGCCAGCAGCCGGGCTACGGCTACCCGGGCCAGCCCACGATGCCCATGCACCCCCAACCGCCGCAGGCCGGCCGGAAGTTCAACGCGCAGATGGCGATCATCGCCGCCGCCGCCGTCGCGGTCGCGCTGATCATCGGCGGTGGGGTCTGGTACTCGAAGTCCGGTGACAGCGGCAAGGACGACGAGAAGACCACCGCCGGTCCGACCGGCGGCGGAGGCGACACAGGCGGTACGGGCGGCACGGGCGGCGGCACCGGCGGCACGTCGTCCGGCGGCAGCGAGAAGGTGCCGGCCGACCCCGCGTCCGACGTCCTCTTCAAGCTTCCGATGCCCGTCGTCAAGAAGGACGACAGCGTCGGCGTCCAGGGCTCCTGGGTGACCGACAAGGCCTACGTGAAGACCGGCGTCAACGAGATCACCGGCTACGACCCCGCCAAGGGCACCAAGCTGTGGTCGGTCAAGCTGCCCGGCCCGGTGTGCGAGGCCAGCAGGTTCGCCACCGAGGACTACCGCACCGCGATCCTCTTCCAGGCGAGCCCGGCCGAGACGTCCCGCTGCGACCAGATCGGGGCGATCGACCTCGCCGCGGGCAAGCAGCTGTGGACGAAGACCGTCACCTCCGGCGACTACGCGATCGACTTCGACAACGTCACCGTCAGCGCGAACACGGTCGCCCTGGGCAGCACCGACGGCGGCGCCGCGTTCGACATCGACTCCGGCAAGGTGCTGTGGTCGCCGAAGCCCGCCGACACCTGCTACGACGCCGGCTACGGCGGCGGCCCGAAGCTGGTCGCGGTACGCAAGTGCGGTTCGTACGACAACCCCGAGCTGCAGATCCAGACCATCGACCCGGCCTCCGGGAAGGTGCTCTCCGAGTACAAGCTGGCCACGGGCATCGACTACGCGTCCGTCGTGTCCAGCGACCCCCTGGTGGTGGCCGCCGACGTCGGCGACAGCGCCGGTGACGGCAGCGGCATCTCGGACTTCTTCTCCATCGACAACAAGACCGGCAAGCTGCGCACCCGCATCTCGGTGCCGGGCGACGAGTACGCGGCCGACTGCGAAGGCATCACCAAGGTCGAGGCCTGCACGAGTGTGGCCGTCGGCAACGACCGGATCTACGTCCCGACCGAGGAGCACGACAGCGGCGACTCCAGCCGTACCAACGAGGTCGTCGCCTTCGACCTGGCCACCGGCAAACAGACCGGCCAGCGCGCCGACGCCGGCGACGGCTACACGATCTACCCGCTGCGCATGGACGGCCCCGACCTGATCGCGTACAAGCGGCCGCCGTACGACAAGGGCGGACAGGTCGTCAGCATCGACGGCGGCTCCTTCAAGGAGACCAAGCTGCTGGAGAACCCGTCCACGGAGTCGGTGCGCGACCTGGAGACCAGCCTGTCCCCGGAGTACTCCGAGGTCCTCTTCGCCCAGGGCCGCCTGTACATGTCGGAGGTGTACGCCGACGACGGCGGGACCTCGGGCGGCGACCCGCAGTACCTGGCGGTCGCGTGGGGCGGCGCGGGCAGTTGATCGTCTTAATCACCTGTCTCCAGCCGTGACGGCCCCGTCCCTGTTCAGGGGCGGGGCCGTTCACTTACCGCCCATGACCCTCGAATGCGAGGAATTTCGGCGATCCGGGGCACTTCTCGCCGGTAGGGGGCGCGCAACGTCGAACAAGCGTGTAGCTTCCGGGGGCATGAAGAACGGGGTGCCGGGGGGCACCCTTTGTTGGTCCATGGGGGGACTGGGGGGTGGGGTTGCTCGATGGGAGTGCGGCTGATGGTGGTCGACGACCACCGACTGCTCGCCGAGGCGCTGGCCTCGGCGCTCAAACTGCGGGGGCACCGGGTGCTCGCCGCGGCGGCGCCGGCCGCGGGCGCGGCCGAGCTGGTGATCACCCGCGCCCCGGAGGTGTGCCTGATCGGCACGGCGACCCCGGCGGAGCCGGGCATCTTCGACCCGGTGGTCCGCATCAAGCGTGAACGCCCGCAGGTCGCGGTCCTGGTCCTGGGCCCGGTACCGAACCCACGCGGCATCGCGGCGGCCTTCGCGGCGGGCGCCTCCGGCTACGTACGCCACGACGAACGCATCGAGGGCGTGGAACGCGCCATCATGAAGGCGCGGTCGGGCGAGGCGGCGGTGGCTCCCGCGCTACTGCAAGGAGCGTTCAGCGAACTCCTCAACCCGGCGGCCCAACCGGACGACGAGGGCCAGCGCCTCCTCCAGATGCTCACCCCGCGCGAGGTCGAGGTCCTGCTCCGCGTCGCCGACGGCGAGGACACCCGCCTGATCGCCGCCGGCATGGGCATCGCCCCCTCCACGGCCCGCACCCACGTCCAGCGAGTCCTGATGAAACTGGGCGTGGGCTCCCGCCTGGAAGCGGCGGCGCTGGCCGCGCGGACGGGGCTGCTGGACCGGGCGGGCCGCTTGACCTAGCGGTCGGCGGCCTGGCGTATGCCTGCGAGGAGGTGCGCGAGGGCGGTTGGGGTGACCGTGAGGACCGTGGCGGGGGTGTCGCTCTCACGGAGGTGGAGGGTGGCGGGGGAGGCGGCCACTTCAACGCAGGTGTCTCCTTCGCCTCCGTCGGAGAAGGTGGATTTCTGCCAGGAGACGGCGAGTTCTATGCAGGTGTTGCCTTCGCCACCGTCGGAGAAGGTGGACTTCTGCCAGCGCAAGGTGTGGTCCATGGGGTGCCTCACAGTTCCTTTGTCAGGCGGTGGATGAAGTCCCGAGACGCTGCGGGGTCCAACGCTGCCTTCTCCACCTTGCCGAGGAGGGCTCGGAGTTGGGCCAGGTGGGGTTCGGCGTCGATGAACGCGGTACCGGTGGGGGTGTCCCGTAGGCAGGTGTCCAGCCGGGGGACCGGACCGTCCATGTAGAGCATCGAGGCCCCGGCTCCAGCGAACCCGTCCTGGTCGGTGGGGATGATACGGAGGGTCGCGTGGCCTCGCTCGATCTGGTCCAGGATCCAACGGAGTTGAGCCAGTGAGGCCTGGCGGTCGGCTACTCGGACGCGTAGGGCGAACTCGTGGACGATCGTCTCGTACGGCGTTGGGTTGTCGCCCTCGATGACAGCGCGTCGCCGCATTCGGTGCTCTACGCGGGGTGCCAACTCGCTTTCGGGTAGCTCCGGACGCATGTACCGGAAGATCGTTCGGGCGTAGTCGGGGGTCTGGAGCAGTCCGGGCACATGCGTGATGACGACTTCGCGCAGAAACGTCGCGTGGTGCTCCGCCTCGGCCACATCAAGGTTGACCTGGGGCAGAACTCCGCGATAGTCGTCCCACCAACCGCGTGTGCGATCGCCCGCCATGGCCGTGAGCGCGTCGATGAACGCCTCGTCCGGAAGTTCCGGTGTGAGCCCGTCCTCATCGTCGTCACACAGAACCGGGCCACAGCCCGCTGGGCGGCGGAGCCCATCTACGTAGGGGTGCCGGGGCGGCCGTCCATGGCGGTGTGGCCGTTCGTGCTGGGGCCGGAGAACGTGCCGGTGATCGCGGACGAGCGGGAGGCGGCGCGGGACGTACCCCTCGCGGTGTTGTCCGCCATGACACACGGCCGGGGTCGGCAGGCCCCCGCCATACTGGAATCGCTGGCGTCCGCCCTGCGAACCATCGACCGGGACACCGCCGCGGTCTTCGCACAGTTCGTCGACTCATGCCTGGCAGACCCCCAGGCACAGCAGATGTGGAGGGACCTCATGACGACGATGCAGTACTTCTGGCGGCACCCGCTGGCTGAGGAGGTGCGCGAGCAGGGCCGGGAGGAAGGCGTCGCCCTGGAACGCGCCGCGACGGTCCTCAAGCTGCTCCGCCTGCGTGGCATCCCGGTTCCGGACTCGGTGCGTGACCGGGTGACGGCCTGCTTTGACCTCGACCTGTTGGAAACCTGGGTCGAGCGGGCGCTGCACGCGGAGAACGCGGAGGACTTGTTCACCGCCGCTCCCGCTGATCCGGCCGCTTCCGCCGCTCCCGCCGAGTAGCGCCCAGCTCGGCTCACCGCCCGCTCACTCGCCCCGCGTCTCCTCCACCGCCTCCGGTGGCAACGTCCGGGTCACCGGCGCCGTGGGCCGTAGCTTCAGCCAGGTCAGGAAGAAGAGGCCCAGGGCCAGCATGCCCAGGCCCGTCCACAGGTTGATGTTGATCCCCTGGGCCTTGTCGATCTCCGCGTCGCCGTCCGTGATGCCGGCGATCGTGACGATCACGCCGTACACGACGAACAGGCCGCCGATGATGCGGCGCAGGTCGAAGATGCGGGCCGCGGTCGTGGACTTCTCCTCCAGCTCGGTGACCTCCCGCTGGACGTCGGCCTCGGAGTACCCCGCCCGCCGCAGCCGCTCGGCCGCCTCTGCCCGCTCGGACGGTTCGTTCGGTTCGTTCTGTTCGGACATGGTCTTTCCATCCTCCCGCAGTAGTCGCGACCGGGCTCAGAACGAGAACGGGATGTAGCAGGCGGCGGCCAGGATCAGCGCGCCCCAGCCCAGCAGCGCGGGCCGCCGGTACCAGGCGTCGTCGCCCGCCGCCGGCGCCTCGGACATGCCGGGGGACACCGTGCCGTAGACCAGGCCCTGGAGCTCCTCGGCCGGCTTCGGGGCCGTGAACAGGGACACCGCCACCATCACCACCGCGCCCGCGACGAAACCGGCGATCGCCGAGACGAAGTTCGCGCCCTGGTCGGTGGGGATGCCGATGACGTCCTGCTTGTAGAGGACGAAGTAGTTCACCATCGCCGCCGTCGTGCCCGCCAGCAGACCCCAGAACCCCGACTTCTTCGACGCCCGCTTCCAGAACATGCCGACGATGAACACGACGAACATCGGCACGTTGAAGAAGGAGAACAGCGTCTGGAGGTAGCTCATGATGTTCGAGAACGAGGACGCCAGGAACGCCGTGCCCACCGACGCCGCCACCCCGATCGCCGTGATCAGGCGGCCGAAACGGACGTAGTACGCGTCCTCCCGCCCCCGCACCACGTACTTCGCCCAGATGTCCGTCGTGAACACCGTGTTGAAGGACGAGATGTTCGCCGCCATGCCCGCCATGAAGGCCGCCAGCAGGCCGGTCACCGCGATGCCGAGGACGCCGTTCGGCAGGAGCTGGGCCATGAGGTACGGGATCGCGTCGTTGTACTGGAGGTCCGAGCCGCTGGTGCCGATCTTCGGCACCAGCACCGCCGCCACCAGGCCCGGGATCATCACCAGGAACACGATGAAGACCTTCGGGTAGGCGGCGATGAGCGGAGTGCGCTGCGCCGCCGACAGGTTCTTCGCCGACAGCGCGCGCTGCACCTCCGCGAAGTTCGTCGTCCAGTAGCCGAAGGAGAGGACGAAGCCCAGACCCAGCACGATCGTCAGCCAGTTCGCGCCCAGCGGGTTCGGGCTGCCGATGCCCGTGCCGCCCCACGCCGTCACGAAGTCGTCACCGTGGGTCGCCGTCAGCTTGTCCGTCAGGCCGCCCCAGCCGCCCACCCTCTTCAGGCCCAGCACCGACAGCGGGATCAGCGCGGCGAGGATCACGAAGAACTGGAGCACCTCGTTGTAGATCGCCGACGACAGACCGCCCAGCGTGATGTACGCCAGCACGAAGAAGCCCGCCACCACGATCGCCACCCACTGCGGCCAGCCCAGCAGCGCCTCGACGACGATCGCCAGCGCGTACAGGTTCACGCCCGCGATGAGGATCGCCGCGAACGCGAACAGCGCCGAACTCAGCAGGTGCGCGCCCTTGTCGAACCTGAGCAGCAGGAACTCCGGCACCGAACGGACCTTGCTGCCGTAGTAGAACGGCATCATCACCAGGCCCAGGAACACCATCGCCGGGATCGCGCCGATCCAGTACCAGTGGACGGTGTACGCCCCGTACTGCGCGCTGTTCGCGGCCATGCCCAGGATCTCGGTGGCGGCCAGGTTGGCCGAGACGAACGCGAGACCGGTGATCCAGGCGGGCAGGGAGCGGCCGGAGAGGAAGAAGTCGAGGGTGGTCTTCACCGACCGCCGGGCGGCGAAACCGATGCCCAGGACCACGACGAAGTAGATACCGAGGATCGTGTAGTCGAGCCAGTTCGTCGGCAGCCGCAGCTCGGCCGCCAACTGTGCTGCCGTGTATGCCGTATATGTGGGGGTTCGCATGCACCGCTCACTTCGCTTGGTGGTTCTTTGTTCGGTTGTGGGGGGTGACCGCCGTGGGGGTTTATGGTTTTATGTGTTTGGTTCTGTTTGAAGATTCGCTAGGTGTACGGATGGAGAGTCGCGGTGAAGAAGACCTCGACCCGCTTGGCCGACGGTCGTGAGCTGATCTACTACGACCAGCGGGACGACTCGGTGCGCGACGCGGTGGACAAGCGTCCACTGGACCCCACGGTCACCACTTCGGAGGTACGCCGGGACCCGCTGCTCGGCGATTCCGTCGCCGTGGCCTCGCACCGGCAGGGGCGTACGTACCACCCGCCGGCCGACGAGTGCCCGCTCTGCCCCTCGCAGGGCGACCGGCTCAGCGAGATCCCGGACTCCTCGTACGACGTCGCCGTCTTCGAGAACCGTTTCCCCTCCCTGGCCGGCGACTCCGGGCGCTGCGAGGTGGTCTGCTTCACCTCCGACCACAACGCGTCCTTCGCCGACCTCACCGAGGAGCAGGCACGGCTCGTCCTCGACGCGTGGACGGACCGGACGTCCGAGCTGTCGCATCTGCCCTCCGTGGAACAGGTGTTCTGCTTCGAGAATCGCGGCGCCGAGATCGGTGTGACCCTGGGTCACCCGCACGGGCAGATCTACGCCTACCCGTTCACCACGCCCCGCACCGCCCTGATGCTGCGTTCGGTCGCCGCGCACAAGGAGGCCACCGGCGGGGAGAACCTCTTCGACGCCGTCCTGGAGCGTGAACTCGCCGGCGAGCGGGTCGTCCTGGAGGGTGAACACTGGGTCGCCTTCGTGCCGTACGCCGCCCACTGGCCGTACGAGGTGCACCTCTACCCGAAGAAGCGGGTCCCCGACCTGCTCGGGCTCGACGAGGACGCGCGCACAGAGTTTCCCAAGGTCTACCTGGAACTCTTGAGGCGCTTCGACCGGATCTTCGGGGAAGGTGAGCCCGCCACGCCGTACATCGCGGCCTGGCACCAGGCGCCGTTCGGTGAGATGGAGGAATTCGATGAAGGCACAGCCGTCAACCGGGACGACTTCGGGCTCCACCTCGAGCTTTTCACCATCCGCCGCACTTCCGGCAAGCTGAAGTTCCTCGCGGGCTCCGAATCGGGCATGAACGTCTTCATCAACGACGTGCCGCCGGAGTTCGCGGCCCGGCGACTGCGAGAGGTAGCGAGTTCATGAGCGGGAAGTACCTGGTGACCGGTGGAGCCGGCTATGTGGGCGGTGTCGTCGCCCAGCACCTGCTGGAGGCCGGCCACGAGGTCGTCGTCCTCGACAACCTCTCCACCGGCTTCCGCGCGGGCGTCCCGGCGGGCGCCGCCTTCGTCGAGGCCGACATCCGCGACGCCGGCAAGCACCTCGACGACTCCTTCGACGCCGTGCTGCACTTCGCCGCGTTCTCGCAGGTCGGCGAGTCCGTCGTCAAGCCCGAGAAGTACTGGGACAACAACGTCGGCGGCACCATGGCCCTGCTCGCCGCCATGCGCGAGGCCGGCGTTCGCAAGCTCGTCTTCTCCTCGACGGCCGCCACGTACGGCGAGCCCGAGCAGGTCCCGATCCTGGAGACCGCCCCGACCCGGCCCACGAACCCGTACGGCGCCTCGAAGCTGGCGGTCGATCACATGATCACCGGCGAGGCGGCGGCGCACGGGCTGGGCGCGGTGTCCCTGCGGTACTTCAACGTCGCGGGCGCGTACGGCGCGCAGGGCGAGCGGCACGACCCCGAGTCGCACCTCATCCCGCTCGTCCTCCAGGTCGCGCAGGGCCGCCGCGAGGCCGTCTCCGTCTTCGGCGACGACTACCCGACCCCCGACGGCACCTGCGTCCGCGACTACATCCACGTCGCCGACCTCGCCGAGGCCCACCTGCTGGCCGTCGCCGCCGCCCAGCCCGGCGAGCACCTCATCTGCAACCTCGGCAACGGCAACGGCTTCTCCGTCCGCGAGGTCGTCGAGACCGCCCGCACGGTCACCGGGCACCCGATCCCCGAGGTCATGGCCCCGCGCCGGGCCGGCGACCCGGCCGCCCTGGTCGCCGCGGCGGACACCGCCCGCGAGCGCCTCGGCTGGAACCCGTCCCGCGCGGACCTCGCGGGTATCGTCGCGGACGCGTGGGAGTTCGCCCAGCAGATCGCAGGCAGCGCAGGCAGCGCGAGCAGTGCAGTAGCAAGGGAGCAGTAGGTGGGGGCACAGCAGCAGGCCGTCCGGGACGCGTTCTTCACGCTCTACGGGGCGCAGCCCGACGGCGTCTGGGCGGCCCCCGGCCGCGTCAACCTCATCGGTGAGCACACCGACTACAACGACGGCTTCGTGATGCCCTTCGCGCTGCCGCACATCGCCGTCGCGGCGGTCTCCCGCCGTACGGACGGCCGGCTGCGCCTGCACTCGGCCGACCTCGACAGCGGCGTCGCCGAACTCCGCCTGGACGACCTGGCGCCCGGCTCCGACCGGGCCTGGACGGCGTACCCGGCCGGTGTCGTGTGGGCGCTGCGCGAGGCCGGTCACCCGGTCACCGGCGCCGACGTGCACCTGTCGTCGACGGTCCCGTCGGGCGCGGGCCTGTCGTCCTCGGCGGCCCTCGAGGTCGTCGTCGCCCTCGCGCTCAACGACCTCTACGACCTCGGCCTGGCACGCTGGCAGCTCGCCCGCCTGTGCCAGCGCGCGGAGAACGTCTACGTCGGCGCCCCCACCGGCATCATGGACCAGACGGCGTCCGCGTGCTGCGAGTCCGGCCACGCGCTGTTCCTCGACACCCGCGACCTCTCCCAGAAGCAGATCCCCCTCGACCTGGCCGCCGAGGGACTGCGCCTGCTGGTCGTCGACACGCAGGTCACGCACGCGCACAGCGGCGGCGAGTACGGCAAGCGCCGGGCCGGCTGCGAGAAGGGCGCCGCGCTGCTCGGCGTCGACGCCCTGCGGGACATCCCCTACGCCGACCTGGACGCGGCCCTGGCCCGCCTCGGCGACGAGGACGAGGTCCGGCGGCTGGTGCGGCACGTGGTGACGGAGGACCAGCGCGTCGAGCAGGTCGTGGCGCTGCTGGAGTCGGGCGGCGACACCCGTGCCGTCGGGCCGGTCCTGACGGCGGGTCACGCCTCCCTCCGGGACGACTTCCGGGTCTCCTGCCCCGAGCTGGACCTCGTCGTCGACACCGCCCTCGCCGGCGGGGCGCTCGGCGCGCGGATGACCGGCGGCGGCTTCGGCGGCTCGGCGATCGTGCTGGCCGAGGCGACCGACGTCGAGACCCTCACCAAGGCCGTCGAAGAGGCCTTCGCCGCCGCCGGCTTCAAGGCCCCGAGGGTGTTCGAGGCGGTGCCCGCGGCGGGGGCGCGGCGGCTGGGCTGAGCCGAAGGGTGCGGGCGCCCTGCCCGAGGGCGCCCTACCCGAGCCGCTTCGTCAGGGTGTACTCCGTGATGCCCGGCGGGTAGTCCTCGATCACGCACACCACCTCGTAGCCCTGCCGCCGGTAGAACTCCGGGGCCTGGAAGTCCCAGGTCTCCAGGCGTACGCGGGTGCAGCCCCGTTCCCCGGAGGCGACGCGTTCCGCCCGGGCGAGGAGGCGGCTGCCCAGGCCCGTGCCGCGGTGCGGGGCGTCGACCCAGAGGTGGGCGACGTGCAGCCAGGTCGTCCAGGTGTGGCCGACCAGACCGCCGGCGAGCTCGCCCCCGGGGCCGGTCGCCCAGACGTGGAGCGGGGACTCGCGTCCGGCGGGCGTACCGCGCAGGGCGCGCAGGGTCGGAGAGGCCTCGGTGTTGGTGTCGAGGAGCCGGGAACGGAGAAGATCGCGCCGGGTCCTGTCGACTTCTGTCTCAAGACGAAACATGCGGCACACCATAAACGCCCTGGCCAACCAGTTCCGCGTTTTCCCTTCCGCTGTCAGCCCGCGGCCCTACCCTGTGAACAGCACCGGTGGGGGCCGGTGCCGATCAGGGGGCGAGACAGTCGGATACGACGCCCGCGGTGGGGTAGCAGTCTCTGCACGGCGGCGGCCGTGCGGTCATGACACCCCCTCCGGGCGTCGTATCCGCGCCGGTCCCCGTTCTCCGTCTCAGGACCTTTGGGGTGTCCCCGGCTCCGCCAAGGAGCCTGGGGAAGGGGGTTTCGTGGTTCGCATCCGAGTTCTCGTCGTCGACGACCACCGTATTTTCGCCGAGTCGCTCGCCGCGGCGCTGGCGGCCGAGCCCGACGTCGACGTGTCCGCGGCCGGCAGCGGCCCGGCGGCACTGCGCAGTCTGGAGCGCGCGGCCGCCGAGGGCCGCCGCTACGACGTGCTGCTCGTCGACGCCGATCTGGGCGCCGCCCTGCCGGGCATACGGCCCGCCGTACCCGTACGGGAGGTGGGGGAGGACGGGCTCGTCGACGGGATCTCGCTGGTCGCGGGCGTCCACGGCGGGCAGCCGCACATCCGGATCGTCGTCCTCGCCGAGAAGGACGACCCGCGCCGCGCGGCCCTCGCGCTCCAGGCCGGGGCGTCCGGCTGGGTGGCGAAGGACTGCTCGCTGTCGCGGCTGCTGACGGTCATCCGCGGCGTGCTGCGCGAGGAGACCCACCTGCCGCCCGCCCTGCTCACGGGCGTCCTGCGCGAGCTGACCGCCGCCCGCAAGCACCGCACCGAGAGCGAACGGCTCGTCGAGTCCCTCACCCCGAGGGAACGCGAAGTGCTGCGCTGCATGGTCGCGGGGCTGGGTCGCAAGGCCGTCGCCGACCGGCTGTTCCTCTCCCCGCACACCGTCCGCACCCACATGCAGAACGTCCTCGGCAAACTGGGGGTCCACTCCACCCTCGCCGCCGTCGCACTCGCGCGCCGGGCCGGGGTCGGACCGGTCGACCTAGCCGGGGATGTTGTCGAACGGGGCGGTCAACTGGCGTAGCAGGGCGGCCAGATCACCGCGCTGGACGTGTGACAGCTCGGCCAGGATCGCCCGCTCCTGGTCGAGCAGCCCGGCCAGCGCCTGGTCGGCGCGGTCCTTGCCGTCGTCCGTGAGGCGGACCAGCACACCGCGCCGGTCACTCGGGTCCGGCAGTCGCTCCACCAGGCCCTTCTTCGTGAGCCGGTCGATACGGTTCGTCATCGTGCCCGACGTCACCAGCGTCTGCGTCAGCAACTGCCCCGGCGAGAGCTGGTAGGGGGCGCCCGCGCGCCGCAGCGCCGTCAGGACGTCGAACTCCCAGGGCTCCAACTGGTGCTCGGAGAACGCCAGCCGGCGGGCGCGGTCCAGGTGCCGGGCCAGTCTGCTCACCCGGCTGAGTACTTCCAGCGGCTCCACGTCGAGGTCCGGGCGCTCCCGGCGCCACGCTGCGACCAGCCGATCGACCTCGTCCTCCATGACGATCAGTGTAGTGGTTGTGTCGACGTGAAGTCTCTTGATGTCGAGCATCTTCATATCAAGTCTCTTGACATGAAGAGAAGTGGGGCGGGAGAGTACGAGCCATGACGACGACCAACCCCTCCTGGGACCCCGCCCAGTACCTGCGTCACGCCGGCCACCGCGCCCGCCCCTTCACCGACCTCCTCGCCCGCGTCCCCGACCTGCCCGGCGACCCGCCCCGCATCGGAGACCTCGGCTGCGGCCCCGGCAACGTCACCGCCCTCCTCGCCGACCGCTGGCCCACCGCCCGCGTCACCGGCTACGACAACTCGCCCCGGATGCTCGCCGACGCGGCGGCGCACGCCGGTGCGCGCCTCGACTTCGTCCACGCCGACCTCGCCACCTGGGCGCCGACGGAGACGTACGACCTGCTCGTGTCGAACGCCGCCCTGCACTGGGTCCCCGGCCACCTCGACGCCCTCCCCGGCTGGCTGGACGGCCTCGCCCCCGGCGGCACCTTCGCCTTCCAGGTCCCCGACAACCTCGACGCGCCGCTGCACGCCCTCATGCGCGAACTCGGCGGCACGCCCCGCTGGAAGAGCCGCGTCAGCGAGGCGCTGCGCCCCGTGGACTCCGTCCACGCCCCCGCCGTCTACCTCGACCGCCTCGCCCGCCTCGGCTGCGCGACCGACGTCTGGACGACCACGTACCTCCACGTCCTCCAGGGCGACGACCCCGTCCTCGACTGGGCCAAGGGCACCGGCCTGCGCCCCGCCCTCGACGCCCTCGCCGACGACCCCGAGGCCCAGGCCGCCTTCGTCACCGAATACCGCGACCTCCTCCGCAAGGCCTACCAGCCCACCCCGTACGGCACGGTCCTGCCGTTTTGCCGCCTGTTCGCGGTGGCGACGAAGGACCCGCGATGATCACCGCCGTCGACCATGTGCAGCTCGCGGCGCCGCCCGGCTCCGAGGACCGGCTGCGCCGCTTCTACGGCGATGTCCTCGGCATGACCGAGACCCCCAAGCCGGCCGCACTCGCCGCGCGGGGCGGCTGCTGGTTCGAGGCGGGCGAGGTGCGGCTGCATCTGGGGATCGAGGAGGACTTCCGTCCGGCGCGCAAGGCCCATCCGGGGCTGCGGGTCACCGGCATCGAGGCGTACGCCGCCCGGCTGGAGTCCCACGGCACGCGGGTGACCTGGGACACCGGGCTGCCGGGACACCGGCGCTGCTACGTGTGGGACCCGGTGGGCAACCGGCTGGAGTTCCTGGAACCCGGCGTTTGAGCGCCCCGCTCGGGGTTACCTGGGGGGCGTCCATGTCTGATGTGACGGGAGTGATCGACGATGGCGAAGGACGAGAAGGCCAAGGCCAAGAAGGAACAGGCCAAGGGCAAGGCCAAGGAGATGCTCGGCAAGGCCGTGGGCAACGAGAGCATGGAGGCCGAAGGCCGCGCCGGCCAGGCGAAGGGCGACGCCCGCCAGGCAAAGGAAAAGGCCAAGGACACCTTCAAGCACTGACGGGCGCGGTCGGCCGGACGGCGTGCCGGGGGCCGGACGTCACGGCGTCCGGCCCAGGTGAGTGACCAGGATGCGGATCACTTCGTCGTCGATGAGGTACAGGACCCGGTAGTCGCCGACGCGGAGGCGGCGGATGTCCACGCCGTAGGTGAAGGAGTGAAGGGGGCGTGGCGACTCGGCGAGTGCGTCGACGGCCTCGTAGACGGCGGCGAGCCCTGTCGGGTCGTCCTTCAGGAACCGTACGGCCGCGTTCGTCGCGGCGGGCTCCCAGATGATGCCGTAGGTCACGGACGCAGCCCCAGCATGCGTCCGACTTCCTCGTGCGGGATGCCCGGTTCGAGCGTCCCCTCCGCCTTGCGTCGCAGGTAGTCGGCGAGAGCCAGCGAGTCCTCGAGATCCTCTATCACCTGCGGTGAGACGAGCAGCGCCGCCACGTGCCCGTGGTCGGTGAGGGCGATGGTCTCGCGGCTGTGGGCGGCGCGCCGGACCAGGTCGCCGAGCTGGGCACGGGCTGCGCTGATCGTGATCTCAGTCATGCGCCGATGATGACACAAGGTTAATCTAGCGTGCGATTGCTTCACCCTTTCGGGTGTCACGCCTTGCGGTGTCCTATCAGGCGGGGCTTGGCCTCCAGGCCGTCCAGGCCGTGCCAGGCCAGGTTGACCAGGTGGGCCGCCACCTCCGCCTTCTTCGGGCGGCGTACGTCCAGCCACCACTGGCCGGTCAGGGCCACCATGCCGACCAGGGCCTGGGCGTACAGCGGGGCCAGTTTCGGGTCGAAGCCGCGGTTCTTGAACTCGCGGCCCAGAATGTCCTCCACCTGCGTCGCGATGTCCGAGATCAGCGAGGCGAAGGAACCCGTCGACTGGGGGATGGGGGAGTCGCGGACCAGGATGCGGAAACCGTCCGTGTACTCCTCGATGTAGTCGAGGAGCGCGAAGGCCGCCTGTTCGCACAGTTCGCGGGGATGGCCGGCCGTGAGCGACGACGTGACCATGTCCAGCAGGCGCCGCATCTCGCGGTCCACGACCACCGCGTACAGCCCCTCCTTGCCGCCGAAGTGCTCGTACACCACCGGCTTGGACACCCCGGCCTTCGCCGCGATCTCCTCCACCGACGTGCCCTCGAAACCCTTCGCCGCGAACAGGGTGCGACCGATCTCCAGCAACTGCTGACGACGCTCCGCCCCCGTCATACGGGTGCGTCGCACGCGCCGCGGCTTCGCATCACTGCTGGGACTGGAGGTACTGCTGGAGTCGGTCGCCACGACGTCAATCATGCCGCCTCGGCGGTCGCCTTCCCCCGCCGGGAACCGTCCTCACCCGTGTTCCGGCGCGAATCGATACGCGAGCGTGACGGCCAGCGCACGTCGTACGCCCATCCGAGCATCTCGAAGAAGCGGATGAAGCGCGCGGAGGAGTCCACCTGCCCCCGCTCCACCCCGTGCCGCGCCGACGTCGGGTCGGCGTGGTGCAGGTTGTGCCAGGACTCGCCGCACGACAGCACCGCCAGCCACCACACGTTGCCCGACCGGTCCCGCGACTTGAACGGGCGCTTGCCCACCGCGTGACAGATCGAGTTGATCGACCAGGTGACGTGGTGCAGCAGCGCAACCCGCACCAGCGAGCCCCAGAAGAACGCCGTGAACGCGCCCCACCAGGACATCGTCACCAGCCCGCCCACCAGCGGCGGCAGCGCCAGCGACAGCATCGTCCAGAAGATGAACTGCCGCGAGATCGCCCGGATCGCCGGGTCCTTGATCAGATCCGGCGCGTACTTGTCCTGCGGCGTCTGCTCCTCGTCGAACATCCAGGCGATGTGCGCCCACCACAGGCCCTTCATCAGGGCCGGCACCGTCTCCCCGAACCGCCACGGCGAATGCGGGTCGCCCTCCGCGTCGGAGAACTTGTGATGCTTGCGGTGATCCGCCACCCAGCGCACCAGCGGACCCTCCACCGCCATCGACCCCATGATCGCCAGCGCGATCCGCAGCGGCCGCTTCGCCTTGAACGAACCGTGCGTGAAGTACCGGTGGAACCCGATCGTGATGCCGTGGCACCCGAGGAAGTACATGAAGACCAGCAGGCCGATGTCCAGCCAGCTCACCCCCCAGCCCCACGCCAGCGGCACCGCCGCCAGCACTGCCAGGAACGGGACGACGATGAAGATCAGCAGCGTGATCTGCTCGATCGAACGCTTCTGCTCGCCACCCAGGGTGGCCAGGGGCGTAGGGCTGTCGTCGGGCGCCTGCGAAGGGTCTTCGATCACGTTGGAGCCTGTGGTCATGCGCGTCCCCTGGGGGGTCTTGGATTGAGGGAGATGCCGTACCGCGGGAACCGTGCCGTAATTCCTACGGTTCCGTAACCTACGGCATCGTAAGTATGGCAGTGCCCGGCCGGGCGGCAAGAGCCCGCCCATCTGCGCGTCCTCGCGGACACCTATCCTTGGAGACGGTTCGGACAGCGCGGTCCGCTCTGTTTTCTTCCCGGATGTCCGGTCCCCATGCGACGTCCATGCGACGCCCGCCGCGGGGACGGCCTCCGGGTTCCCTCCCGGACGAGCTTCAACACTGCAAGGAGCCGCACCTGTGAGCAGTGCCGACGACCTTGGCCAGGCCACCGCAACGACCAGCACCGAGCTGCGCGCCGACATCCGCCGACTGGGTGACCTGCTCGGCGAGACCCTGGTCCGCCAGGAAGGTCCCGAGCTCCTCGACCTGGTCGAGAAGGTCCGCCGCCTCACCCGCGAGGACGGCGAAGCCGCCGCCGAACTGCTGCGTGGCATCGACCTTACGACCGCGGCCAAGCTGGTCCGCGCCTTCTCCACCTACTTCCACCTCGCCAACGTCACCGAACAGGTCCACCGGGGCCGCGAACTGCGCGAGCGCCGCGCCGCCGAGGGCGGCCTGCTGGCCCGCACCGCCGACCGCCTCAAGGACGCCGACCCCGAGCACGTCCAGCAGACGGTCCGCCACCTCAACGTCCGCCCGGTGTTCACGGCACACCCCACCGAGGCCGCGCGCCGGTCGGTGCTCAACAAGCTCCGGCGCATCGCCGCGCTCCTGGAGACCCCCGTCATCGAGGCCGACCGCCGCCGCCACGACACCCGCCTCGCCGAGAACATCGACCTCGTCTGGCAGACGGACGAACTGCGCGTCGTCCGCCCCGAGCCCGCCGACGAGGCCCGCAACGCCATCTACTACCTCGACGAGCTCCACGCGAACGCCGTCGGCGACGTCCTGGAGGACCTCACCGCCGAACTGGAGCGCGTCGGCGTGAAGCTCCCCGAGAACACGCGCCCCCTCACCTTCGGCACCTGGATCGGCGGCGACCGCGACGGCAACCCCAACGTCACCCCCCAGGTGACCTGGGACGTCCTCATCCTCCAGCACGAGCACGGCATCAACGACGCCCTGGAGATGATCGACGAGCTGCGCGGCTTCCTCTCCAACTCCATCCGCTACACCGGCGCCACCGAGGAACTGCTGGAATCCCTCCAGGGCGACCTGGAGCGGCTGCCCGAGATCAGCCCCCGCTACAAGCGGCTCAACGCCGAGGAGCCCTACCGGCTCAAGGCCACCTGCATCCGGCAGAAGCTGGAGAACACCAAGCAGCGCCTCGCCAAGGGCACCCCGCACGAGCCCGACCGCGACTACCTCGGCACCAGCGAGCTCCTCAGCGACCTCACCCTCATCCAGACCTCGCTGCGCGAGCACCGCGGCGCACTCTTCGCCGACGGCCGCATGAACCGCACCCTGCGCACCCTCGCCGCCTTCGGCCTCCAGCTCGCCACCATGGACGTCCGCGAACACGCCGACGCCCACCACCACGCCCTCGGCCAGCTCTTCGACCGCCTCGGCGAGGAATCCTGGCGGTACACGGACATGCCCCGCGAGTACCGTACGAAGCTGCTGGCCAAGGAGCTGCGCTCGCGCAGGCCGCTCGCGCCCACCCCGGCGCCCGTCGACGCGGCCGGCGAGAAGACGCTCGGCGTCTTCCTCACCGTCAAGCGGGCCCTGGAGGTGTTCGGACCCGAGGTCATCGAGTCGTACGTCATCTCCATGTGCCAGGGCGCCGACGACGTCTTCGCCGCGGCCGTCCTCGCCCGCGAGGCCGGACTGATCGACCTGCACGCCGGCTGGGCGAAGATCGGCATCGTGCCGCTCCTGGAGACCACCGACGAGCTCAAGGCCGCCGACACCATCCTCGAGGACATGCTCTCCGACCCGTCCTACCGGCGCCTCGTCGCGCTGCGCGGCGACGTCCAGGAGGTCATGCTCGGCTACTCCGACTCGTCGAAGTTCGGCGGCATCACGACCTCCCAGTGGGAGATCCACCGCGCCCAGCGCCGCCTGCGCGACGTCGCCCACCGCTACGGCGTCCGGCTGCGCCTCTTCCACGGCCGCGGCGGCACCGTCGGACGCGGCGGCGGCCCCTCCCACGACGCCATCCTCGCCCAGCCCTGGGGCACCCTGGAGGGCGAGATCAAGGTGACCGAACAGGGCGAGGTCATCTCCGACAAGTACCTCATCCCCTCCCTGGCCAGGGAGAACCTGGAACTGACGGTCGCCGCCACCCTCCAGGCCTCCGCCCTGCACACCGCCCCCCGCCAGTCCGACGAGGCCCTCGCCCGCTGGGACGCCGCCATGGACGTCGTCTCCGACGCCGCCCACGACGCCTACCGCACCCTCGTCGAGGACCCCGACCTCCCGCCGTACTTCTTCGCCTCCACCCCCGTCGACCAGCTCGCCGACCTGCACCTCGGCTCCCGCCCCTCGCGCCGGCCCGACTCCGGCGCGGGGCTCGACGGACTGCGCGCCATCCCGTGGGTCTTCGGCTGGACCCAGTCCCGCCAGATCGTCCCCGGCTGGTACGGCGTCGGCTCGGGGCTGAAGGCGCTGCGCGAGGCGGGCCTGCGGAAGGAGGGGGACACCGTCCTGGAGGAGATGCACGGGCAGTGGCACTTCTTCCAGAACTTCATCTCCAACGTCGAGATGACCCTCGCCAAGACCGACCTGCGGATCGCCCAGCACTACGTCGACACGCTCGTCCCCGACGACCTCAAGCACGTCTTCGACCGCATCAGGGCCGAACACGCCCTCACCGTCGCCGAAGTCCTCAGGATCACCGGTGAGCGGGAACTCCTCGACGCCACCCCCGTCCTCAAGCAGACCGTGTCCATCCGCGACGCCTACCTGGACCCCATCTCCTACCTCCAGGTGACCCTGCTGAAGCGGCAGCGCGACGCCGCGGCCGCCGGCGCCGAACCCGACCCGCTGCTCGCCCGCGCCCTGCTCCTCACCGTCAACGGAGTGGCGGCGGGCCTGCGCAACACCGGCTGACCCGCGCCGAACGACACGAGGGCGCCCCCGGGTTCGTACGAACCCGGGGGCGCCCTCACGTCCCACCGGCCGGCCTCGGATCGTCAGATGGTCACGAACGCCGCCGTCAGCAACGCCACCCCCGACCCCGCCAGCAGCCACCCGACCCGGATCCGCCCCAGCCCGCCCGCGACCACCACCGACGCCAGCAGCAGCGCCCCGCCCAGCGGAACCCACGCGAACAGGATGCCCGCCGGACCCGACCGCACCGCCTCGTCGCTGCTCGGCCTGAGCACCACCGCGTACGTCCGCCCCTTGCGCACGGCCACCGACTTCTCGAGCACCACGCGCGCGCGTGCCGCCGACCCCGCCGACACCGGCGTGTACGGCCCCGCACAGGTGTCCTCGCCGCACCGCGTCACCGCGACCGTGCCCTGCTCCCGCCCCTTCGTCAGCATCACCTGGTACGCCGTACCCCAGGAACCCCACACCCCCGCGAGCAGGATCAGCCCGGCGACCGTGCCCATGGCCGCGAGCCGCCCGAACCGCAGGGCGGCGACGGCAGAGGCGTTCTGCGTTCTGCCGGCTTTGTGGGTCCCGCGGGCCTTGTGGGAGGAACCCCTACGGCGATGGGACGGGGATGCTGCTGTGGCAGGCATGGCCGGGATCATTGGCCACGCCCCGGCGGCCCGTCAACCTCGGTGGGTGACAAGTCAGGAGTTGTACGTGGTTTGCGCCCGCTCCAGCCCCTCCAGCACCAGCGCCTCCACCGCGTCGGCCGCCCGGTCCACGAAGTAGTCCAGCTCCTTGCGCTCGGCCGACGAGAAGTCCTTCAGCACGAAGTCCGCCACCTGTATCCGCCCCGGCGGCCGCCCGATCCCGAACCGCACCCGGTGGTACTCCGCGGTCATCGCCTTCGTCATCGACTTCAGCCCGTTGTGCCCGTTGTCGCCGCCGCCCAGCTTCAGCCGCAGCACGCCGTAGTCGATGTCCAGCTCGTCGTGCACGGCGAGGACGTTCGACAACGGCACCTTGTAGAAGTCGCGCAGCGCGTTCACCGGGCCGCCCGACAGGTTCATGAACGACATGGGCTTCGCCAGCACCACCCGCCGGCTGCCCGTCCCCGGCGGACCGATCCGCCCCTCGACGACCTGCGCCTGCGCCTTCCCCGCGCGCTTGAACCTCCCCCCGATCCGCTCGGCCAGCAGATCGGCCACCATGAAACCGACGTTGTGCCGGTTCATGGCGTACTCCGGACCGGGATTGCCGAGCCCCACGATCAGCCAGGGCGCGTTCGCGTCGGTCGTCACGTCCATGTCTCCTTGATACGCGCCAGCCGCCGCCCCCGAAGCTGAAGGGGCGGCGGCTGACAGAACGACTGGGGCCCGAGGATCAGGCCTCGCTGCCCTCGGCGTCGGCGTCGGCCGGGGCCTCCTCCGCCTGGGCGGCCAGGACCTGGAGGACGACCGCGTCCTCGTCGATCGCCAGCGTGGTGCCCTTGGGCAGCGGGATGTCCTTGGCGAGGATGGCCGCGCCGGCCTCCAGGCCCTGGATGGAGACGGTGACCGACTCGGGGATGTGCGTCGCCTCGGTCTCGACGGTCAGCGTGCTCAGCACGTGCTCGAGCAGGTACGCGCCCGGGGCCAGGTCGCCCTCGGTGTGCACGAAGACCTCGACGTTGACCTTCTCGCCGCGCTTCACGGTGAGGAGGTCGACGTGCTCCAGGGCGCGCGAGACCTTGCCGCGCTGCACGGCCTTCGGGATCGCGAGCTGGGTGTTGCCCTCGATCTCCAGGCTGAGCAGGACGTTCGGGGTGCGCAGGGCGAGCTGGAGCTGGTGGCCCGGCAGCGTGATGTGGAGGGGCTCGACACCGTGCCCGTACACCACCGCGGGGACCTGGCCGGCACGCCGGATACGGCGGGAGGCGCCCTTGCCGAACTCGTTGCGGGTCTCGCCGGCCAGCTTGATCTCAGCCATGTTCACTCCTCGTAGAACTGGGGAAAGGTGGTCACCCGGCCAAACCGTCGGCCTGCTACGAAGAGCGCGTCGATAACGGACCGCCGCACCCATGGGTACGGCCTCCCTCGCCGAGCAACTGGGGCAGTCTACTCGGCGGGGAGGCCGCAGAAAAATCGATCAAGCAAGGCGATCAAGCACAGCCGTCAACGGCAGTCGCTCACTGCTCGTCGAACAGGCTCGTCACCGAGCCGTCCTCGAACACCTCGCGCACCGCGTTCGCGATCGTCGGCGCGATCGACAGCACCGTGATCTTGTCCACCTCCAGCTCGCCCGGCGTGGGGAGCGTGTTGGTGAAGATGAACTCGCTCACCTTCGAGTTCTTCAGCCGGTCCGCCGCCGGACCCGACAGCACACCGTGCGTCGCCGTCACGATGACGTCCTCCGCGCCGTGCGCGAACAGCGCGTCCGCGGCCGCGCAGATCGTGCCACCGGTGTCGATCATGTCGTCGACCAGGACACACACCCGGCCCTCGACCTCGCCCACGACCTCGTGGACGGTCACCTGGTTCGCCACGTCCTTGTCGCGCCGCTTGTGCACGATCGCCAGGGGCGCGCCCAGACGGTCGCACCAGCGGTCGGCGACGCGCACACGGCCGGCGTCGGGCGAGACGACCGTCAGCTTCTTGCGGTCCACCTTGCCGCCCACGTAGTCCGCGAGGAGCGGCAGGGCGAACAGATGATCCACCGGGCCGTCGAAGAAGCCCTGGATCTGGTCCGTGTGCAGATCCACCGTCAGAATCCGGTGCGCACCCGCCGTCTTCATCAGGTCCGCGATCAGACGGGCCGAGATCGGCTCCCGCCCACGGTGCTTCTTGTCCTGACGCGCATAACCGTAGAACGGCACGATGACCGTGATCGAACGCGCCGAAGCCCGCTTCAGAGCGTCGATCATGATCAACTGCTCCATGATCCATTTGTTGATCGGCGCGGTGTGGCTCTGGATCAGGAAGCAGTCCGCACCGCGGGCCGACTCCTGGTAGCGGACGTAGATCTCGCCGTTGGCGAAATCGAAGGCCTTCGTCGGGACGACCCCGACCCCCAGCTGGTGGGCGACCTCCTCGGCAAGCTCGGGGTGGGCGCGGCCGGAGAAGAACATCATCTTCTTCTCGCCGGTCGTCTTGATCCCGGTCACAGCACTGTCTCCTCAGAGGTGTTCAGCCAAGGGTGTCGAGAGACCGCGCCACTGGGCGCGACGGGGCCGTCCTGGCTGGTGGGGTGCGGGTGTGTGCTTATCACGGTACGCCGTGTCCGACGCGCCTGTTTCCGGTCAGCTTTCGCTTCCCTCCGGGCGAGAGGCGGGCTCCGCGGCCTTCGCCGCCGCGCTGCCCGGACGCTTGCGGGCCACCCAACCCTCGATATTCCGCTGCTGACCACGGGCCACGGCCAGCGAACCGGGCGGCACGTCCTTCGTGATCACTGAGCCGGCGGCGGTGTACGCGCCGTCCCCGATGGTGACGGGAGCCACAAACATGTTGTCCGAACCCGTCCGGCAGTGCGACCCGACGGTGGTGTGATGCTTGTCCTGTCCGTCGTAGTTCACGAACACGCTCGCCGCGCCGATGTTGGTGTACTCGCCGATCGTCGCGTCGCCCACGTAGGAGAGGTGCGGGACCTTCGTCCCCTCGCCGATGGCGGCGTTCTTCGTCTCCACGTACGTGCCGATCTTGCCCTTCGCCCCGAGCCGCGTGCCGGGACGCAGATAGGCGTACGGCCCCACGGTCGCGTCGGCGCCGACGCGGGCGCCGTCGGCGACCGTGTTGTCGACCCGGGCGCCCGCGCCGACGACGGTGTCCTTCAGCCGGCTGTTGGGGCCGACCTCCGCGCCCTCGCCGAGGTGCGTCGCGCCGTGCAACTGCGTGCCCGGGTGCACGACGGCGTCCCGCTCGAACGTGACCGTCACGTCGACCCACGTCGTCGCCGGGTCGACGACCGTGACGCCCGACAGCATCGCGGCGGTCAGCAGCCGGTCGTTGAGGATCCGGCGGGCCTCGCTCAACTGCACCCGGTTGTTGATCCCGGCGATCTCGCGGTGATCGGCGGCGACGGACGCCCCGACCCGGTGACCGGCCTCGCGGAGGATCCCGAGGACGTCGGTGAGGTACTCCTCGCCCTGGCTGTTGTCCGTGCGCACCTTCTTCAGCGCGTCGGCGAGAAGCTGCCCGTCGAACGCGAACACCCCGGAGTTGATCTCCCGGATCGCCAGCACGGCGTCGGACGCGTCCTTGTGCTCGACGATCCCGGTGACGGCGCCGGAGACGTCGTCCCGCACGATCCGCCCGTACCCGGTCGCGTCCGGCACCTCGGCGGTCAGCACGGTGACGGCGTTGCCGTCCGACTGATGGGTGGCGGCGAGCCGGCCGAGCGTCGCGCCGGTGAGGAGCGGGGTGTCGCCGCAGACGACCACCACGGTCCCGTCGACCCCGCCGCCGAGCTGCTCCAGCCCCATCCGGACGGCGTGCCCGGTGCCGTTCTGCTCCTCCTGCACGGCGGTGCGTACGGCGGCGTCGGCCTCGGCGAGATGCGCGGTGACCTTCTCGCGTGCGTGCCCGACGACGACGACCAGGTTCTCGGGGTCCAGTTCGCGGGCGGCGGCCAGCACATGGCCCACGAGGCTGCGGCCGCAGAGCTCGTGGAGAACCTTCGGTATGGCCGACTTCATACGGGTGCCCTCACCCGCTGCGAGTACGACGACGGCTGCCGGGCGAATGGCGCTCACGGAGTTGCCCTTCGGCTGTGGAGAGGTGGGGACACCCGAAGGATACCGGGGCGTTTCCCGGCGGACATGAGAGCGGGCCCTGACTGTGTAGTCAGGGCCCGGACCGTGTAGGGCTCCCCTGCCAGGACTTGAACCCGGACATATGGCACCAAAAGCCACAGTGCTGCCAATTACACCACAGGGGAATAAATTCGACTAAACCGGACATTTAGTCTGGTCGCCGAGTGGCGCCTCCTACTATGCCGCACCACCAGCCTTCGATGCGACGGTGTAGGTCGGCGCTCTTGAGCACGGCCACCCTGAGACAGCCGTGGTAGCCCTCGCCTGTGTTGGTCCGGTTGGTCTTGGGGTTGTGCCTCTTGAGGCTCGTCTTCAAGAGATCGTCGACGTTGATGCCGACTTGGTCTGCCCAGTAAGCCTCGGCTGCCGATACGTCTGCCGACTCGTGGATGTTGACGGAGAATCGTCGGCGCTCCGGTTCGACGCCGAGAAGGTCGAGCCAGGCCACGAATGCCTTGATCATGGTGGGGTCGCTGTTCACAAAGATGACTCGCCGGTTGGAACCCGGCTTCGCCTTCGATCCCTCGGACCAGTAGAGCCCGACGCCGATCAGGAACAGTTCGCGGGGCGTAACCGGCCCGATCTGGGCGTAGGCCTCGGTCTTCAGCTCTTCCCGCTCGGCGGCGCGGTTCTTGACCGCCCGCTGCACCCCGCGTCGCGCCGCCGTCGTGTCCGCGGGCCTCCGTCGCGGTGAGGGCAGGTCCCGCACCCAAAGTGACACCGAACTCTTCGAGCACCCCAGCTCCGCCTGGATCTGGTCGTACGTCCAGCCCCGCTGTCGTAGCTCCCGCGCCTTCTCGCGGAGGTCGTCCTTCGCTCGCGGGCGTTTCGTCCACTCCGGGGGTGGCTCGCCCTCGACGAGGCGTTGAAGGGTGTCCTTGTTGTGGACCTGGAGTTCGTCGCGGATCTGCCGAAGGCTGAGCCCCGCCCGCCGCAAGCCAATCGCTCGTTCCCGTAGCGCCTCGAAGTCACCGTAGTTGCCGCCTGCATGTGTCATACGCATACCGTCCGGCCGGAATGCCTGCTTCCGGCCCCGAACGGGCGCGGTTCACCAGTTCGAGGGATACCGGTGGGTTTCGATGGTGTCCGGTTACGCGAGTGGTGTGGGGCGGTCGGGGAAAGTCGCCGGAAAAGGCGGGGGGCGCGCCCGTAGGCTGGGGGCATGACCATGACGGGGGAAGAGGACGCGGCGGCCCGGGGAGGGCCGTTGTGGTGGACCAGATGGCGTAGCGCGGCGTTCGACTGGGGCCTGGGGCTCGTGTCCGCCGTGGAGTGCGCGGTGGAGGGGGTTCCGTTCGCGCGGGACGCCGGGATCCCGGTGGCGGTGGGGATCGTGTTCGGGCTGCTCGCCGGGTCGGTGCTGGTGGTGCGGCGGAAGTGGCCCATCGCCGTGGTGCTGGTCGCGATCGCCGTCACGCCGGCCCAGATGGGCTTCCTGATGGGCATCGTCGGGCTGTACACGCTCGCCGCGTCCGAGCTGCCTCGGCGGATGGTCGTCTCGCTCGCGGGGATGCAGCTCGTGGGGACGTTGATCGTGACGTTCGTGCGGGTGCGGCAGAGCATGGCGCGGGGGACGTCGACGATGGGGGACTGGTTCGTCCCGTTCGCCGCGATCGCGACGTCGCTGGGGCTCACCGCGCCGCCGCTGCTGCTCGGGCTGTACATCGGCGCCCACCGGCGGCTGATGGAGAGTCTGCGGGAGCGGGCGGACAGCCTTGAGCGGGAGTTGCAGCTGCTCGCGGAGCGGGCGGAGGAGCGGGCGGAGTGGGCGCGCGGCGAGGAGCGGACCCGGATCGCGCGGGAGATGCATGACGTCGTCGCGCACCGGGTGAGTCTGATGGTCGTGCACGCCGCCGCGTTGCAGGCCATCGCGCCGAAGGATCCCGAGAAGGCGGTGCGCAACGCGGCCCTGGTCGGGGACATGGGGCGGCAGGCGTTGACCGAGTTGCGGGAGATGCTCGGGGTGTTGCGCAGTGGCGGTCCCCGGGAGCGGTCGGCGTCGGTGCCGTTGGTGGCGGTGACGGTGGCCGCGGTGATGGCGGAGGGGGAGGGGCTGGAGGGGCCTTCTCTGGAGGAGCTGGAGGAGTTGGTGGGGCAGTCGGCGGCCGCGGGGATGGTGGTGGAGCTGTCGGTGGAGGGGGAGACGCGGTCGTATGCGCCGGAGATCGAGCAGACGGCGTACCGGGTGGTGCAGGAGGCGTTGACGAACGTTCACAAGCACGCGGCGGGTGCGAAGACGCAGGTGCGGTTGGCGCACCGGGTGGCGGAGATCGCGATGCAGGTGGAGAACGGGCCGCCGCCGGAGGTGGGGTCGGCGTCGGCGGCGGGGTTGCCGTCGGGGGGGAACGGGCTGGTGGGGATGAAGGAGCGGGTGGTGGCGTTGGGCGGGGTGTTCGTGTCGGGGCCGACGGAGGCGGGGGGCTTCCGGGTGTCGGCGGTGATTCCGGCGGCGGCGTAGGCCGGCCGGTTTTTCGGGGCGGGGCCGGGCGGGGGCTCAGCCGGCTGTCAGGCGGACGGGTTCGATGCCGGCGGTGAGGGCGCCGAGGGCCTGGTCGATGTCGGGGCCGAGGTACCAGTCGCCGGTGTGGTCGAGGGTGTAGACGCGGCCCGCGGCGTCGATGGCGAGGAGCGCGTGCGTGTCGGTCTCGGCGCCGAGGGGGCTGACGTCGGTGTCGAGGGCGCGGCCGAGGTCGGCGAGGGTGCGGGCGAGGTGCAGGCCGTGGAGGGGGTCGAGGTGGAGGGCGGTGGGGGCGACCTGGCGGCCGGGGCCGGTGGGGTTGATGGTGAGTCCGCCGAACTCGGCCCAGGCCTCGACGGCGGCGGGGAAGACGGCGTGCCGGTGGCCGGCGGGTGAGGTGTGTTCGCGGAGGGCGTCGGCCCAGATCTCGGCCTGCTTGATGTCCCAGCGCCCGGGTTGCCAGCCGGCGGCGCGCAGGGCGGCGTCGACGGTCACGGGGAAGCGCGTGGTGGAGGTGCGGTCGGGGTGCATCTGCCCTTCGTTCGTCCGTTCGTCGTTCGTCGCTCTTGGTTCGTCGTTCGTGGTTCGTCGTTCGTGGTTCGTCGGGATGGTGGTGTTCGGGGTGGTTCGGGGTGGTGGTGTGAGGTCCGGCGTCAGTCGTTCGTCGTCGGGTTGACGACGCGGACGCCGAAGTGGTCGCTGAGGGCGGTGCAGGCGCGGCAGGGGGTGGCGAAGCTGCCGTGGAGGGGGTCGCCGTCCTCGCGGATGCGGCGGGTGGTGAGTTTGGCTTGTTTCAGGGTTTTACGGGCCTCGCCGTTGGTCATCGGTCTGCGGGCGGAGCGTCTGCTGCGGGCGGCGTCGGCGGCGGCGATGTGACGGGAGATGAGGAGCGCCTCGGCGCAGCGGCCGGTGAAGCGGTCGCGCTGGTCGCTGGTGAGGGTGTCCAGGAAGTCCTGGACGAGGGGGTGCAGGGGTGGCGGCTGGTCGCCGCGGGCGGCGGTGCCGGTGAGGGTGGCGCCGCGGACGGAGAGGGCGGCGGCGACGGTCGGGAGTATGCCGTCGCGGCGGTGGCGGAGCGTGGGGGCGTGCGGGGCCTCGGTGGCGGACCAGCCGATACGGGGGTCGCCGCCGGGACCGGTGTACGGGCCGGCGTAGGGACCGGTGTACGGGCCGTCGTGTGGGCCACCGCGTGGGCCGGCCTGCGAGTCGGCGTGCGGGCCGGTGTGCGGGTCGCCGGTCCGGCCGGTGTGTGGCCCCGTCTGTGTCGCGTTCATGTTGGTCATCCCCTCCCGAGCATCCCCCCGGACGTCACAGGGTGCCAAATGCCATGCCGCGTGCGGTAGCTGGGGCGGTGCGACACGCCCGGGTTTGGGCGGGCTGTCACGGCAGGGTGACGGCTGGTCACGGAAGCGGAGCGCCGATGACCGCCGTCGTCGTACCGCATAGGCTGTCGGCACCGTGATGCGCGCGGTTGACGCGCGTTGGAGATTGTTGGAGACAGTCGATACGGGGCGTGGTGGGTCGGGACCGGAAGCGGAACCGGCCGCTGCGGGCCGTACAGAGTGCCGCAGGGGGCAACCGCCATGACTACAGGTCGGCTCGGGCAGCAAGCCGCGCCGCCGAACGCCGCCTACGCCGGGCAGGTCGTGCATTTCCCGGATCCGGTCCGGGCGACACGGCACCCGAGGGGCGTGCGGGTGGACGAGCGGGGCTACCCGGATTTCTCGCCGTACGCGCGGGCGGTCGCGGAGATCGCGGATCCGCCGGAGGGCTTCGGCGTGGACGAGCTGCGGTTGACGGACTACGTGTCGGCGAACGCGGCGCTGGCGGCGTCGGGGCACGAACTGTGGGACACGGTGCCGGCGGTGGCGACTCCGCACGGCTGGACGTGGCATCACGCGGTCGGTTCGCGGCGGCTGGAACTGGTTCCGGTCGAGGTGAAGGCGCTGCTGCGGCATCACGGCGGCGTGTCGACGGCGGTGGTGGACCAGTCGAAGCGGGGCACACGGCCGTTGCAGGAGACGCGTCCGGCGCACTTCGGGCTGCCGAAGTCGGGCGTGGCCGTGACGGAGCAGCAGGTGCAGGGCGTCGAGGAGGACCTCGGGTACCGGCTGCCGGGCGCGTACCGGTCGTTCGTGAAGGCGGCGGGCGGCTGCGCGCCGGTGGGCACGGCGTTGGACGCGGAGCTGGGGCTGCTGGTGGACCAGCCGTTCTTCACCGTGCGGGACGAGGCCGCGGTCAACGACCTCGTGTATGTCAACAAGTGTCTGCGTGATCATCTGACGAAGGACTACCTGGGCGTCGGTTTCGTGCAGGGCGGGCTGCTGGCCGTGAAGGTGAAGGGCGAGCGGGCCGGTTCGGTGTGGTTCTGCGCGTACGACGACGTGCGGGACGTGGATCCGGGGTGGTCGCCGGCGGAGCGCATGGAGCGGCTGCTGCTGCCGTGCGGCGCGGACTTCGACGTCTTCCTGTCGCGTCTGGCCGGTAATCCGCCGGAGTTGGAGACGGTGGCGAACCTGATGGTGGACGGCGGTTTCGCGCGGGCCGTCCCGGTGCCGTCCGCGTCGTCCGGGCCGTCTGTGCAGTCTGTGTCGTCGTCCGTGGGTGTGGGGGAGTGAGCTGACCGATGGTGACGTTCGCGCAGGCGCAGGAGCGCGCCGAAGAGTGGATCAACGGCGATGTGCCGGCGTACCAGCATCGTGAGGTGCGGGTACGGGAGTTCGGCCTCGGGTTCGTGGTGTGGGCGGAGGACCGTGCGGAGGGGCCGCGTTCGGACGGGGGCGCGCAGCGGCTGGTGATCGCCCGGGACAGCGGCGAGGCCACGTTGTGGCCCGCGGTGGCCGTGGGTGAGGTGATCCGCCGGTACGAGGAGGAGTACGGCCGTCCCGACGCCCCCGCCGACGCGGCGCCGGCGCCCGCGGCGCGGGTGGACCTGAACCAGACGTCGTTCTTGTTGTCGCCGCCGGAGTGGTTGCAGGAGGCGGCGGACAAGCTGGGGATCACGGAGGGGCGGGGGCTTGGTTCGGGCTCCGGCTCGGGTTCGGCTTCCGGTTTCGGTTCGGGTTCGGGCGAGGGTGCGGGTGCGCCCGGGGGGCTCGATCCCTCGCTTCCGCAGACGCAGGCCGGGGTGCCCATGGGTCCGGGTGCCGGGTCGGTGCCGGGTGCCGGTGCGGCCGCTGTTCCGGCGGCTCCTGTGCCTCCCGTCGGGGCGACGCCGTGGGCGGGTACGGACACCAACGGCGACGCCGGTGACGACCGTTCCGTCCCGTTGCCCGCGACCGTGTTCGCGCCGCCGCTGAGCGGTTCCGACGACGAGCCGATGCCGCCGACGGCAGCGCCGGAAGCCAAGACGGCGCTCATGTCGGGCGGCAGCCAACTCCCGCGTACGGCGGTTTCGCCCGCGCTCGACGATTCGGGCGCGCCGCCGTCTCCGCTGCCTTCTCCGCCGTCGGGCGAGTCGTCGTCGTACGGCTATCCGCAGGGGCCGGGTGCGCCTGGTGGGCCGGGTGGGTCCTCGTATGGGTATCCGCAGGGTGCGGGTGGTCCGTCGGTGCCGGGTGGTGCGGGCGGTCTGGGTGCGCCTGGTGGGCCGGGTGGGTCCTCGTATGGGTATCCGCAGGGTGCGGGTGGTCCGTCGGTGCCGGGTGGTGCGGGCGGTCTGGGTGCGCCTGGTGGGCCGGGTGGGTCCTCGTACGGGTATCCGCAGGGTGCCGGTGGTTCCTCGGCTCCGGGTGGTCCGGGTGCGCCTGCGCGGTCGCTCGCGCCGAACGCCAGTGACATCGCCGACGCCGCGACCAGCAAGGCGGCGCCGCCTCCGCGTCGTAACCGTGGCGCGGGGGCGCCGCCGCCTCCGCCGGGCGCGCCGGGGATGCCGGGTGCGCGGCCGGGGAACACGCCTCCTCCGCCGCCTTCGGGACCGGGGGCGCCCGGTACTCCGGCGGGCGGCTATGTGCCCACGCAGCTTGTGTCGGCCCTGGGGCCTGAGGGGCTGGCGGGGCCGGGAGGTCCGTCCGGTTCAGCAGGTCCGGCGGGGCCTGGGGCGGGGGGTGCGCCGCAGCCTCCCGGTCCGCCGAATCCGCCGGGTGCGCCGAGTCAGCCCGGTGCGCCGAACGCGCCCGCCGGTCCGAATCCGCCCGGGGGCACGCCTCCCGGCGGCGTTCACCATGCCGCGACGATGCTTGCCGACCCCGGTCGGATGGGGCCGCCCGGTGCGGGGGGTGCACCGCAGCCGCCGCAGGCTCCGGGTGCCCCTGGCGCTCCGGGTGCTCCCGGTGCCCCGGGTGCTCCCGGTGCCCCGGGTATGCCGGGTGTGCCCGGTGTGCACGGCTCCCCGGGGGGCGCGCAGGGTGCCGTTCACCACGCGCAGACCATGCTGGCCGGGCCTCCGGCCGGTGGCCCCGGTGTGCCTCCGCCGCCGCAGGCTCCCGGCGCTCCTCCCGGTTTCCCGGGCGCTCCGGGCGCGCCCGGTATGGCTCCGCACGCCCCTGGCATGGCTCCGGGCGCCCCCGGTATGGCCCCCGGCGCTCACCAGCCCCCGATGCCGCCGCCCGGTGCGATGCCGCCGCCGGGTGGGCCTGTGCCGGGGCAGCCGCCCGGGTACGGGTACCCGCAGCAGCCGGGGTTGCCCACGGTCGGACCGGGTTATCAGGCCGTGCTGCGCTACCGCGCGCAGGACGGTTCGGAGCAGCAGTTGATCCGGCGCTCCGCGCCGGGGACACCGCACCCGGAGTGGCAGATCTTCCACGAGCTGCGGGCGATGAACGTGCCGCCGGACCAGGTGCTGGAGCTGCACACGGAGCTGGAGTCGTGCGAGCTGCCGGGCGCGTACTGCGCGCGGATGATCCGGGAGCAGTGGCCGCAGGCGCGGATCACGAGCATCGCGCCGTACGGCACGGACCACGCGAGCCGGCAGCAGGGCATGCAGCAACTCCTCGCCCACCAGGGCGAGTTGCACCAGGTCGCCGACGGGCCGGCCCGTCCGGCGCCGGTGCGTGCGCCGTTGCCTCCCGTGCAGCCGGTGCCGCCGGTTCCGCCGGAGGCGATCGGGCAGGAGCTGGCGGCGGTGTTCGGGCCGTCGGTGTTCCGGTTCGAGCAGGCCGCGGTGTCCCGGCAGGGCGTGCCGCCGGTCGTGGCGCACACGCTGGTCGTGGCGGGGCTGCCGGCCGACATGGGGCCCTTCTTCTGGGCGCAGGCCCAGCCGGGCCGTCCGGTGCCGACGCTGGCGGAGCTGGCGGCCGAGCGGGGTGTGCAGCCGGCCCCGGACGCGGGCTCGTACCTCGTCATGGGCAGCGACTTCGGCAAGGCGGTCTGCGTGCAGTACGGGACGGCGAACATCGTCGCCGTGCCCGTGGAGGCGGGGCCGGGCGGTGCGCCCGTACCGCCGCAGTTCGTGAACACCGGGCTGCCGGAGTTCGCGCGCTGCCTGGCGCTGCTCGGGCGGATGTGGCGGCTGCGGTTCGGGCTGAACCAGGAGCAGGCGGGGCGCTGGACCGTCGACTTCCAGGCGCAGTTGGCCTCGCTGGACCCGGCGGCGCTCGGTTCGCCGGAGAGCTGGTGGTCGGTGCTGCTGGAGCAGATGTGGGACGGGCTGCTGTGAGGCGTGCGTCCCGCTGACACGCGTGGAGCGAGGGCCGGACCCGGTCGTTTGACCGGGTCCGGCCCTTTTGTATTCAGGCTTGCTTCCGGGTCGATACGAGCGTTGACCGTGACCTGCGCGCGGAGTGTCGCGTTATGAACACTTACGCCCGATCCATCAAGATATGCGCGAAATCATCATGTCGTGTCCGTCGGGTGGCGAGGGGTTCCAGGATGAGCAGCGCATCGGTGTCGGCGCCGGGGTTCGTGACCGTTCGCAGGCGCGGTTACCGGCCGGAACAGGTCGAGGCGTACACCGCCGCGCTCTGCGCCGACCGGGACGCCGCGTGGGAACGGGCCGCCCGGCTCACGGTGCTCGCCCGGCAGATGGAGGAGGAGGCCGAGCGGTTGCGCGAGGTCGTGACCGGGCTCGTACCGCAGACGTACGACTCCCTGGGGGAGCGCGCACGGCGCATTCTCCAGCTCGGGCTCGAAGAGGCGGCGGACGTCCGCGACAGCGCGCGGCGTGCGGCGTGCGGGCAGGTCGCGGACGCCGAGACGCGCGCCCTCGGTGTGCGCCAGGAGGCGCAGGAGGAGGCGGACGCGCTCCGCGCGGAGGCCGAGGAACGCGCCCGGCTGCGGCTGCTCGCCGCACGCGCCGAGGCCGACGAGGTCCGGATCGGCGCCCGGCGCGAGGTGAAGGAGTACCGCGGCGAGTCCCTGGGCGCGCTGCGCGAGGTGCGCCGGCGCACCGCCGGCCTCCTCGCCGAGCAGGACAAGGAACACGCCGAGCAGTGGACGACCGCGGAGCGCGAGGCGGCCGAGCGGGCCGCGGCCCTCGACGCGCGGCACGCCGGATCGGTGACCCGCGCGGAGGCGACGCTGTCCGAGGCGAAGCAGGCGTTCGGCGAGGCCGAGGAGTCCGCCCGGCGGAGCCAGGAGGAGGCACACGCGCGTGCCGCCGAGATCCTCACCGAGGCGCGCGCCCAGGAGGAGCGCACCGCGCGGGAGACGGAACGGCTGCTGGGCGAGCACGGCGAGCGCTGGGACGACGTCCAGGCCCACATGGACCACGTCCGCGACAGCCTGGCCGCGCTGACGGGGCGAGCGCCAGCGGAGTAGACACCCTGGCTGTCGGCTGTCGGGGGGCCGGCAGAGGGGGCTTCACCCGGTCCCGTCACCCGGTCCCGTCACCGGTCCCGTCGTTCAGTCCCGTCACTCCGCCCGTACCGGGAACCTGCGCGGGGCGAGCAGCAGGAGGACGACGAACGCCACGGCCGCCGCGCCGGACGCGCCCAGGTACACGGCGTGCACGGCGTCGGCGACCGCGTGGCGGGTCGCTTCGGGGGCGGTGCCGGTGTCCAGGTCGCGGGCGAGCGAGTCCAGGTCGCCCGTGCCGCCCAGCCGCGCGGCCAGTACCCCGTTGGCGACCGCGCCGAACATCGCCGCGCCGATCGTCTGGCCCGTCTGCCGGCAGAACAGCACGGACGCGGTCGTCGTCCCGCGCTCCGACCACCCCACCGTCGACTGCACGCCGACGATGAGCGGGAGCTGGAAGAGGCCGAGCGCCGCGCCGAGCAGCAGCATCAGCAGCGTCGGCTGCCAGGCCGCGCCGGGGTAGGGCAGGAACGGGAACGCGAGCAGCACCAGCGTCGCCGCGCCGATGCCGAGCAGCGCGGTGTCGCGGAAGCCGATACGCCGGTAGACGTGCTGGCTGAGGGCCGCCGACAGCGGCCAGGACAACGTCCAGACGGACAGCACGAACCCGGCCGTCACCGGTCCCAGGCCCAGGACGGCCTGCGCGTACGTCGGCAGGAACACCGTCGGGGCCACCATCAGCAGGCCCAGCGCGCCCAGCGCGAGGTTGACCGCCGCGATCGTCCGGCGGCGCCACACCCAGCCGGGGATGATCGGCTCGGCGGCCCGCCGTTCGATGACGACGACGAGCCCGGCGAGCGCGAGTCCCGCGGCGAACAGGGCGAGCGACGGCCCCGACAGCCACGGCCAGGCCACCCCGCCCTGCACCAGCGCGGTCAGCAGCACCCCGCCGCACGCGAACACCGCCAGCGCGCCCGCCCAGTCGACACGCGCGCGTGGCGCCTTTCTCGCCGCGGACTCCCCCTGGGACTCGTACTCCCCCTGGGACTCGTACTCCCCCTGGGGCACGTGCTCCTTCTGGGACTCGTGCTCTGCCTGGGGCTCACGTTCCCTTTGAGGCTCGTGCAGATGACGGACGATTAGCCACAACGCCACCGCCCCGATGGGCAGGTTGACGAGGAAGATCCAGCGCCAGTCCGCGTAGGCCGCGAGCACCCCGCCCACGCCCGGCCCCGCGACCGCCGAGACCGCCCACACCGTGGACAGCTTCGACTGGATCTTCGGCCGCTCCTCCAGCGGGTACAGGTCGGCGGCGAGCGTCTGCACCGTGCCCTGCAACGCCCCGCCGCCCAGGCCCTGCACGATGCGGAACGCGATCAGCGCGCCCATGTTCCAGGCGAGCGCGCACAGCAGCGAGCCGAGCAGGAAGAGCGCCGTCCCGGCGACCAGCACCGGCTTGCGGCCGAAGGTGTCGGAGAGCTTGCCGTAGACCGGCAGGGTGACCGTCACGGCGAGCAGATAGCCGGAGAACAGCCAGGAGAAGACGGAGAACCCGCCCAGGTCGCCGACGATCTGCGGGACGGCCGTGGAGACGACGGTGGAGTCGAGGGCGGCCAGCGCCATGGACAGCATGAGCGCGGCGACGACCGCTCCCCGCCGCTGCGATCCGCTCCGCCGCGCGGCCTCGCGTATCGCGGGTTGTGTGTCCCCCACCGGATGCCCTCCCTGTGTCGCACGTGTCCCCGGGACCCTGAGTTCCCGTTTCTCCGTGCCCCTTGCACCTAACTGCCGGAACCCAGCTTCCCACTTGCCCTTCACCCAGGGGGAGGCTTGACCGTCACGCGACGGGAGGGTGGAGCCTGACTGCGTCCGAGGGTGGAGGCAACCCCGAGGAGGACTCCACCCGGCGGTGGACGGCCCCTAGGGGTACCTCCGTACTACGGCTGGGGGAGGGTTCGTACTGCCGGAGGAGGAGACGGGCCCCGCCCCGTCCTTAACCTGGCTTCAGGCCGCTGGGGGGCGGCCTACGCACCGCCGGGAGGTGGGGTTAACCCCCCACGCAAGACGGGCCCGAGCACCAGCGCGCCGGACCCCCTCCCGCCGACAGACTCTTCGACGTAGCGCAGCCCGCTACGCACCCGCTTCCGACTTAACTCCGATTACTTCCGATACTTCCGACAGAGGAGACGTACCGTGACTTCGGCTGTGACCATTCCCAGGCACGGGGGCACTGGAGGGCGTACGGCCGTTGCCGCACGGGCGCGGCAGGTCGTCAAGGCGTACGGGTCCGGGGAGACCCGGGTCGTCGCCCTCGACCACGTCGACGTGGACATCGCCCGCGGTCAGTTCACCGCGATCATGGGCCCCTCGGGGTCCGGCAAGTCCACGCTGATGCACTGCCTCGCCGGTCTCGACACCGTGTCGTCCGGCCAGATCTACCTGGACGAGACCGAGATCACCGGGCTGAAGGACAAGAAGCTCACCAAGCTGCGCCGGGACCGGATCGGGTTCATCTTCCAGGCGTTCAACCTGCTGCCCACGCTGAACGCGATAGAGAACATCACGCTGCCCATGGACATCGCCGGCCGCAAGCCGGACAGGGCGTGGCTGAGCCAGGTCGTGGAGACCGTCGGGCTCGCGGACCGCCTCAAGCACCGTCCGACGCAGCTCTCCGGCGGTCAGCAGCAGCGCGTGGCCGTGGCCCGCGCCCTGGCGGCCCGCCCGGAGATCATCTTCGGGGACGAGCCGACCGGAAACCTCGACTCGCGCGCGGGCGCCGAGGTACTGGGCTTCCTGCGCCGCTCGGTGGACGACCTGGGCCAGACCATCGTCATGGTCACGCACGACCCGGTGGCGGCCTCGTACGCGGACCGGGTGCTGTACCTCGCGGACGGCCGGATCGTCGACGAGATGCTCAAGCCGACCGCGGAGACCGTCCTGGACCGCATGAAGGACTTCGACGCGCGGGGGCGTACGTCATGACCGTCATGAAAACCTCTCTGCGCAACTTCTTCGCGCACAAGGGACGCATGGCCCTGTCGGCGGTGGCGGTCCTGCTGTCGGTGGCGTTCGTCTGCGGGACGCTCGTCTTCACCGACACCATGAACACCACCTTCGACAAGCTGTTCGCCGCCACCTCCTCCGATGTGACGGTGAGCGCGAAGGGCGCCTCGGACACCGGTCAGACGACCTCCGGCAACGGCAGGCCGCCGGTCATGCCGGCCGCGGTGCTCGGCGAGGTCCGCAAGGCGCAGGGCGTGAAGTCGGCGGAGGGGACGGTGTTCTCGACCTCCGTGACCGTCGTCGACGCCGACAAGGACAGCCTGTCGCCCTCCAGCGGCGCCCCGACCATCGTCGGCAGCTGGAACGGCAACGACGCCCGCACCATGAAGATCACCGAGGGCGCGGCGCCCAAGGGCTCCGGCCAGATCATGATCGACGCCGACACCGCCGACAAGCACCACCTGAAGCTCGGCGACGAGATCGGCGTGATCACCGCGATCGGCACGCACACCGCGAAGGTCTCCGGCATCGCCGCCTTCCAGGTCACCAACCCCGGCGCGGCGATCTTCTACCTGGACACGAAGACCGCCCAGGAGACGCTGGTCGGCGAGGCGGACGTCTACACGAACGTCAACGTCACGGCCGCGTCCGGGATCAGCGACGCGCAACTGAAGAAGAACGTCGCGGCCGAGCTCGGCGCCGGCTACCAGGTGCAGACGGCCAAGGAGACCGCGGACGCCAACCGCGCGGACGTGGGCGACTTCCTGAACGTGATGAAGTACGCGATGCTCGGCTTCGCCGGGATCGCCTTCCTTGTCGGCATCTTCCTGATCATCAACACCTTCTCGATGCTGGTCGCCCAGCGCACGCGTGAGATCGGCCTGATGCGCGCCATCGGGTCGTCGCGCAAGCAGGTCAACCGGTCCGTGCTCGCCGAGGCCCTGCTGCTGGGCGTCGTCGGCTCGCTCCTGGGCGTCGGCGCGGGCGTCGGCATCGCGGTCGGCCTGATGAAGCTCATGAGCCTGACCGGCATGAACCTGTCCACCGACGATCTGACGGTCGCCTGGACGACCCCGGTGATCGGCATGGTCCTGGGCGTGGTCGTCACCATACTTGCGGCCTACCTCCCGGCGCGCCGCGCGGGCAAGGTCTCCCCGATGGCCGCACTGCGCGACGCCGGCGCCCCGGCCGACGCCAAGGCCGGCGTCGTACGGGCCGTCCTCGGCCTGCTCCTCACCGGCGCCGGCGGCCTCGGCCTCTACCTGGCCTCCACCGCCGACAAGGCGGCCCAGGGCTCGCTCTGGCTGGGCCTGGGCGTGGTGCTGAGCCTGATCGGCTTCGTGGTGATCGGCCCGCTGCTGGCGAGCGGCGTGGTCCGCGTCCTGGGCGCGGTCCTGCTGCGGGCCTTCGGCCCCGTCGGACGGATGGCCGAACGCAACGCGCTGCGCAACCCGCGCCGCACGGGCGCCACGGGCGCGGCCCTGATGATCGGCCTCGCGCTGGTCGCCTGCCTGTCGGTGGTCGGCTCGTCGATGGTCGCCTCGGCCACCGAGGAGCTCGACAAGAGCGTGGGCACCGACTTCATCATCCAGAACGACCAAGGGCAGCTCATCACCCCGCAGGCCGTGCAGGCGGTCAAGTCGACCCAGGGCCTGGAGCGGGTCACCGAGTACAAGGTCCTCGACGCCGACCTGATCACCCCCGACGGGAAGACCTCCGCCAAGGAGACGATCAACGCGGCCGACCCGACGTACGCCACGGACCTGCGCACCGAGACCGTGGCCGGCGACCTGGCCGACGCCTACCGCCCCGACTCGATGTCCGTCTTCGATGGCTTCGCCAAGGACCACGGCCTCAAGATCGGCTCCCCGGTCAAGGTCGCCTTCCGGGACGGCAGGACGGCGACGCTCACGGTCCGCGCGATCACCAGCGATGACGTCGTCATCGACCAGGGCGCGATGTACACGTCGATCGCGACGGTCGCGAAGTACGTGCCGGCCGACAAGATGCCCCTCGACGTGCTGCTCTTCGGCACCGCGAAGGACGGTCGGCAGGACACGGCCTACACGGCCCTCAAGTCCGCCCTGCACGAATACCCGCAGTACACCGTCCGCGACCAGAGCGACTACAAGCAGCAGTTGAAGGACCAGATCGGCCAGCTCCTGAACCTGATCTACGGTCTGCTCGCCCTCGCGATCATCGTCGCGGTCCTCGGTGTGGTGAACACCCTGGCCCTGTCGGTGGTGGAGCGCACCCGGGAGATCGGCCTGATGCGGGCGATCGGCCTCTCGCGCCGCCAACTGCGCCGCATGATCCGTCTGGAGTCGGTCGTCATCGCCCTCTTCGGCGCCCTCCTGGGCCTCGGCCTGGGCATGGGCTGGGGCGCGACCGCCCAACAGCTCCTCGCCCTCCAGGGCATGAACGTCCTTGAGATCCCCTGGCCGACCATCATCGGCGTCTTCATCGCCTCCGCGTTCGTGGGCCTGTTCGCAGCCCTGATCCCGGCGTTCCGCGCGGGCCGCATGAACGTACTGAACGCGATCGCGACGGACTAAGACGACCAGCCGACGGGGGCCACGGGGGACGGACCCGGCACCGAGAAGCCACGGGGGCTTCTCGGCGCCGGGTCCGCGTGCTTTCTCATGCCGTCTCCGGCCGGGTGTCTGTCTTTCAGACCGTTGGGGGTCCCCCCTCTGGGGGAGTTTGAGGACGAGGCCCTTTAGGGGCCGAAGCGGGGGTCTGGGGGCGGCAGCCCCCAGGGATGAGCCCCAGGGACCCCAGGGATGGGAACGGGAACGGGAACGGGTAGGGGCGGCGGGGGCGAAAACCGGCCCGTAAGCCCCACCGAAGCCACCCCGCCCCGGAGGTTGTCCACAGCCCCCGGCGAACGTCCCCGCCCCGTCGTACTCTGGACACCCCCGGCCCGTGACACGCGTCGGGCCCTTCGCGTTGCCCACCCCGGACCCCGGTACGCCCGCATCCCGGACGCACCCCGGCCCCTCGGACGGAAAGCCCCCCATGAGCCTGCACGGTCTGCTCGACGCCGTCGTCAAGGACACCGCCCTCGCGGAAGCCATCCCCGCGGCCGCGGACGGCAACCGCATGCACGTCGACCTGGTCGGCCCCCCGGCGGCCCGCCCCTTCGCCATCGCCGCCCTCGCCCGCGAAAGCACCCGCACGGTCCTCGCGGTGACGGCCACCGGCCGCGAGGCCGAGGACCTGGCCGCCGCCCTGCGCTCGCTGCTCCCGCCGGACGGCGTCGTGGAGTACCCCTCCTGGGAGACGCTCCCGCACGAGCGCCTCAGCCCCCGCAGCGACACCGTGGGCCGCCGTCTCGCCGTCCTGCGCCGGCTGGCCCACCCGCGCCCCGACGACCCGGAGACGGGCCCGGTCTCGGTCGTCGTGGCGCCCGTACGCTCCGTCCTGCAGCCCCAGGTCAAGGGCCTCGGCGACCTGGAACCGGTGGCCCTGCGCACCGGCGAGCAGGCCGACCTGAACGCGATCGTGCACGACCTGGCGGCCGCCGCCTACGCGCGCGTGGAGCTCGTCGAGAAGCGCGGCGAGTTCGCCGTACGGGGCGGCATCCTGGACGTGTTCCCGCCCACCGAGGAACACCCCCTGCGCGTCGAGTTCTGGGGCGACGACGTCGAGGAGATCCGTTACTTCAAGGTCGCCGACCAGCGCTCCCTGGAAGTCGCCGCGCACGGCCTGTGGGCGCCGCCCTGCCGCGAACTCCTCCTCACCGACGACGTACGCACGCGCGCGCGTGTCCTCGCCGAACAGCACCCGGAACTCGGCGAACTGCTCAACAAGATCGCCGAGGGAATCGCGGTCGAGGGCATGGAGTCCCTGGCCCCGGTGCTGGTCGACGACATGGAGCTGCTGATCGACGTCCTCCCCAAGGGCGCGATGGCCGTCGTCTGCGACCCGGAGCGGGTACGCACGCGTGCCGCCGACCTCGTGGCGACGTCGCACGAGTTCCTGCAGGCGTCCTGGGCGGCCACGGCGGGCGGCGGCGAGGCGCCCATCGACGTCGGCGCGGCCTCCCTGTGGTCCATCGCCGACGTTCGCGACCACGCGCGCGAGCTGGACATGATGTGGTGGTCGGTGTCGCCGTTCGCGGCGGATCTCGAACTGGAGGCGGACACGCTCCAGTTCGGCATGCACGCCCCCGAGACCTACCGGGGCGACACCGCGAAGGCCCTCGCGGACACCAAGGGCTGGCTCGCCGACGGCTGGCGCGTCGTCTTCGTCACCGAGGCGCACGGCCCCGCGGCCCGCACCGTCGAGGTGCTCGGCGGCGAGGGCGTCGCGGCCCGCCTGGACGCCGACCTGACCGACCTCGGCCCCGCCCTCGTGCACGTCTCCTGCGGCTCGATCGACTACGGCTTCGTGGACTCCGTACTGAAGCTGGCCGTCCTCACGGAGACCGACCTGACCGGCCAGAAGGCGGCCGGCAAGGACGGCGCGCGCATGCCCGCGCGCCGCCGGAAGACCATCGACCCGCTCTCCCTGGAGGCGGGCGACCACATCGTCCACGAGCAGCACGGCGTGGGCCGCTACATCGAGATGGTGCAGCGCACGGTGCAGAGCGCCACGCGCGAGTACCTGGTCGTCGAGTACGCGCCCGCCAAGCGCGGCCAGCCCGGCGACCGCCTCTACATCCCCACCGACCAGTTGGAGCAGATCACCAAGTACGTCGGCGGCGAGGCCCCCACCCTGCACCGCCTGGGCGGCGCAGACTGGACGAAGACCAAGGCGCGCGCGAAGAAGGCCGTCAAGGAGATCGCCGCCGACCTGATCAAGCTGTACAGCGCGCGCATGGCCGCCCCGGGGCACGCCTTCGGCACGGACACCCCCTGGCAGCGCGAACTGGAGGACGCCTTCCCCTACGCGGAGACGCCCGACCAGCTCACCACCATCGCCGAGGTCAAGGACGACATGGAGAAGACGGTCCCGATGGACCGCCTGATCTGCGGCGACGTCGGCTACGGCAAGACGGAGATCGCCGTGCGCGCCGCCTTCAAGGCCGTCCAGGACGGCAAGCAGGTGGCCGTCCTGGTCCCGACGACGCTCCTCGTGCAGCAGCACTTCGGCACGTTCGGCGAGCGGTACGCGCAGTTCCCGGTGAACGTCCGCGCCCTGTCCCGCTTCCAGACCGACACGGAGGCGAAGGCCACCCTGGAGGGCCTGCGCGAGGGCTCGGTGGACGTCGTCATCGGCACCCACCGGCTCTTCTCCTCCGAGACGAAGTTCAAGGACCTCGGCCTGGTCATCGTCGACGAGGAGCAGCGCTTCGGCGTCGAGCACAAGGAGCAGCTCAAGAAGCTCCGCGCGAACGTCGACGTCCTGACCATGTCCGCGACGCCCATCCCGCGCACCCTGGAGATGGCGGTCACGGGCATCCGCGAGATGTCGACGATCACCACGCCCCCGGAGGAGCGCCACCCGGTCCTCACCTTCGTCGGGCCGTACGAGCAGAAGCAGATCGGCGCCGCCATCCGCCGCGAACTCCTGCGCGAGGGCCAGGTCTTCTACATCCACAACCGGGTCGAGTCGATCGACCGCGCGGCGGCGCGACTGCGCGAGATCGTCCCCGAGGCGCGCATCGCCACCGCCCACGGCCAGATGTCGGAGACGTCGCTGGAGCAGGTCGTCGTCGACTTCTGGGAGAAGAAGTTCGACGTGCTCGTCTCGACGACGATCGTCGAGTCCGGCATCGACATCTCCAACGCGAACACCCTGATCGTCGAACGGGGGGACACCTTCGGCCTGTCCCAACTGCACCAGTTGCGCGGCCGGGTGGGCCGTGGCCGCGAGCGCGGCTACGCCTACTTCCTCTACCCCCCGGAGAAGCCCCTCACGGAGACCGCGCACGAGCGCCTCGCGACCATCGCCCAGCACACGGAGATGGGCGCGGGCATGTACGTGGCGATGAAGGACCTGGAGATCCGCGGCGCGGGCAACCTGCTCGGTGGCGAGCAGTCCGGCCACATCGCGGGCGTCGGCTTCGACCTGTACGTCCGGATGGTCGGCGAGGCGGTCGCGGACTACCGGCGGCAGTTGGAGACCGGGGAGATCGAGGAGGAGCCGCCGCTCGACGTCAAGATCGAGCTGCCCGTCGACGCGCACGTCCCGCACGACTACGCCCCCGGCGAGCGGCTCCGCCTGCAGGCCTACCGTTCCATCGCCTCCGCCAACTCCGAGGCGGACGTCAAGGCCGTCCGCGAGGAACTCGTCGACCGCTACGGCAAGTTGCCGGAACCGGTGGAGAACCTGCTGCTGGTGGCGGGCCTGCGGATGCTGGCACGCGCGTGTGGCGTCGGCGAGATCGTCCTCCAGGGCGCCAACATCCGCTTCGCACCGGTGGAGTTGCGCGAGTCGCAGGAGCTGCGGCTCCAGCGCCTGTACCCCGGGACGGTCATCAAGCCGGCGGCCCACCAGATCCTGGTCCCCCGCCCGAAGACGGCGAGGGTCGGCGGCAAGCCGCTGGTCGGACGGGACCTGCTGGGCTGGGTGGGGGAGTTCCTGGCGACGGTACTGGGCTCGTAGCTCCACGCGGGCGCGCCGTCAGGCCACCGGCCGGATCCCCCCGGGTCCGCCGGCGGCCTCGGCCTCGGCCAGGGCCGTGGCCAGGGCGGCGGCGAGCCGGTCGCGGACCGCGACCTGGGCCACGATCCGCTCCTCCATGACCGCCAGCCGCCGCAACGCGACCCGAAGATTCCGGCCGCCCGGCGCCGACGCGGTCACGTCCCGGCCGTCCAGACACGGCAGGAAGACGCGTACGTCGTCCAGGGTGAGCCCCGCCTCCACGAGCCGCCGGATGTTGCGGACGCGGACGACGACGGCCGGGTCGTAGAGCCGGTAGCCGTTGGCGGCACGCTCGGCGGCGATGAGTCCCGCCTGCTCGTAGTGGCGCAGGGCGCGCGGCGAGGCGCCGGTGGCCTCCGCGACCTCGCCGATACGCAGCGGCGGCCGGGGCCGGCCGGGCCGCTGTACGGGCGTCTGCATGCGGGTCTGCATGCGCGTCAGTCTCATGCGACGACCGCTCCGCCGTCCACCGGGAGGACCACGCCGGTGATGAACGAGGCCTGCGGCGAGGCCAGTTGGGTGATCGCCCAGGCGACCTCCGCCGGTTGGCCGACCCGGCCGAGCGGGGTGTGCTCCAGTTGCCACGCCCGGAGCGCGGCACGCTTCTCGGGCGGGTAGCCGCAGTGGTCGGCGATCGGCGTCTCGATCGCGCCGGGCGCCACCGCCGCGACCCGGATCCCGAGCGGCGCCAGCTCGACCGCCCAGCCGCGCGTCAGCACTTCGAGGGCCGCCTTCCCGGCCGCGTACAGGGAGTTGCCGGGCCAGCCGCGCTGCCCGACGGACGTCGTCACGTTCACGACGACACCCCGGCTCGCCGTCAGGGCCGGCAGCGCGGCCTGGGTGAGCAGGACGGGCGCGATCAGGTTCGTGGCGAGCGGGGGCCGGACGGAGGCGCGGGTGTAGGTCCGCAGGGACCCGGTGTCGACGATCGCCGCGTTGTTGACGAGGACGTCGATACGGCCGCCGCCCCGCTCCAGTGCCGTACGGACGACGGTGTCGGGGCCGTCCTCGGCCGTGATGTCCACGGCGAGCGGGACGATCCGCTGTTCGTCGTAGCCGGCGGTCTCGCCGAGAGGCTCCGCCCTGCGGCCCACGGCGATCACCCGCGCTCCCTGCGCGGCGAAGGCATGGGCCGTGGCACGGCCGATACCGGTACCGGCACCCGTGACGACGACGGTGCGGGGCTTGTTCGTAGCAGTCATGTCACTCATGTCACTCATGTCACTCATGAGGAGATGCTCGAACCCTGACGCCGATGTCAAGGTCAAGGCCGAGGTCTACGCCAAGGGTCAACGTCATCGCCAGGTGCCTGGCATGGAGCCGCCCGCGGGGAGGGTGGTCTCCGCGGGCGGCCCGGTGCGCCAGGTGAGGTGACGTCGGTGGCTCAGCCTCTATGAGCCGTGAGCCGTGAGCCGTGAGCCGTGAGCCGTGAGCCGTGAGCCGTGAGGCGTGAGCCGTGAGGCGGGCTGTGGCCGAGTCCGCGGGCTACGGCTTCTCGGGCCGGTCCTCGTCCATGCCGAGCCGCTCATGCAGTTTCTGCTGCGCGGAGTCGACCTGTGACTCGTATTTGTTGCCCGTCTTCTCGTTGGCCTTCCGTTCCGCGACGTTGGACATGTCCCTGGCCTTGTCCTGGGTCGCCTTGTTGCTCTTGAACCTGTCGAAGATGCCCATCCAGAACTCCTTCCGGAGGTGACTCACACCGACGATATTCCCGAGATGCGAGAGATGCCCACTTGAGCCGGTTGTGGTCTGGACCTCCCGACTGCCTCCGCGCGCCCCCTCGCTACGGTGTGTGCCAGTCCCCGTCGGGGGAATCCGCCCTGTGCGGGGTGGTGGCGGGCAGGCGAGAAAAAGGGGTGGGGCGCGTGAGGCGTCTGAGGGGTGGGGCGGCGGCTGCCGTCGTGCTGATATGTGCCGTGACGGCGACCGGGTGCAAGCAGACCACCGAATCCGGCTCCGGTTCGTCCGGTGCGGGGGCGACGGCGGGTGGCGGAGAGGCGACCGGCGGAACATCTGGCGGCGGCGCGGCTCTCACGGCGGCCGAGTCGCTGACCGTGAAGGGGCGGGCCCCCAAGACCGGCTACGCGCGGGACGCGTTCGGCTCCGCCTGGGCGGACACGGACTCGAACTCCTGCGACACCCGTGTTATCTCTATGCTTCGCCGTGCGACCGAGACGTTTGTGCAGCTCATACAGGGAGTGATGGGTTGTGCTTACTGAGAGGGACATGAGGCACAGGGGTGCCGGTAGCACGCACTTCCTCCGCGCCGTGACCGTGGTGGCAGCCGCCGTTCTCCTCTGTTCGGGATGTGAGGGTCTCGACGAAGACAGCTCCTCGACGGGGTCGGGGCCGACTGCGACGGACGGACGGGCGATCAGTCCGCTCAAGAATCCAGACGGTACGAAGCCGGGGCTTGCGCCCGTGACGACGGACGCGGACAGGGCCGCGGCGCGCAAGCTCATCGAGGAACTGTCCACGAAGGGGCGGGGTCCCCAGACGGGCTACGCCCGGGACGAGTTCGGCTACGCCTGGATGGACACGGCTGATGGTGTGCCGCTGGCGAGGAACGGTTGTGACACTCGAAACGATCTTATTCGTCGTGATGGTCAGGACCTTCGTTTCCGAGCCGGTTCCGACTGCGTGGTCATCACCATGACGCTGCACGACCCGTACACCGGGACGACCATCGAGTGGCGCAAACAGCAGGCCTCCGAGGTACAGATAGATCACGTGGTGCCGCTGTCCTACAGCTGGCAGATGGGTTCGTCGCGCTGGCCGGAGGACAAGCGCAAGCAGCTCGCGAACGACGTGCTCAATCTGATCCCGGTCCAGGGGCGAGCCAACTCGGCCAAGGGTGATTCCGGACCTGCGTCCTGGCTGCCGCCCAACAAGCAAATCAGGTGCGCCTACGCGGTCCGGTTCGCTCAGGTCGCCATCAAGTACCAGATGCCGGTTACTGCACCGGACAAGCAGGTGATGCTGCGCCAGTGCGGCGGGTGACGAGCAGCACGGGTTTCTCAACGAGGGCGGATCGGCTGATGCTCGGCAGCGGTCCGTAACTGGCTTCTCGTCACTCCGGGCCTCCGACTGCACAGCGCCACCATGTGGCGGGCCAGGGCCAGCACCGTGAGCAGTGCCACGAGTGCACACACGCCCCACCACCCGGCCTCGCCGTACGCCCGTACCCCGAGCCAGGATCCTGCGCTGCCGCCCAGGTAGGCGCAGGTCATGTAGGCGGTGTTGAGTCTGCTGCGGGCGTCCGGACGCAGGGCGTAGACCCGGGCCTGGTTGGCGACCATGCCGGACTGCATGGCGATATCGAGCAGCAGCGTACCCACGATCAGAGCGGTGAGCCCGGGTACGTCGCCCCAGGCGCCCGCAGCCAGGACCGCGACTGAGGCGAGGACCGTGAGCATGCAGACGAAGTTCACCGGGTCCGGGCCGTGGTGGTCCACCAGGCGTCCGGCGAACGGGGCGCAGAGCATGGTTGCGCCGCCCACCAGGGCAAGCAGTCCTACGGCTTGGGCGCCCATGCCGTAGACCGGACCGGTGAGGAGGAGTGCCAGACAGGTCCACACGGCCGAGAACCCGGCGAAAACCGTCGCCTGGTAGAAGCAGGAGCGACGCAGGTCCGGCTCCGCGCGCAGCAGGCGCAGCGACTCGGCCAGGAGCACCGGGTACGGCTGATGTGAGGACGGGGTTGTGACGGGCACCGTGCGGGCCAGAACGCCTGCCAGCAGCAGGGTCAAGGCCGCGGCCACCAGGTAGGGAACTCGCCATCCCAACCATTCGCCGAGCGAACCGCTGAAAGCGCGGGCAAGCAGCATGCCACCGATCGACCCGCTCAGCAGGGTGCCGATCACCGTTCCGCGACTATCGGCGGCCACCAGTCCGGCTGCCAGCGGGCCCACGACCTGAGCGGCCACGGTGGTGAGGCCGATGAGGGCGCTTGCGGCGACGAGGAGTGGCAGGGTCGGGGCGCAGCCTGCGGCGAGCAGGCCCAGGCCGGTCAGGGAGAGCAGGGTGACGAGGAATGAGCGGTGGGGGAGCCGGTCGCCGAGCGGCACCAGCAGGAACATTCCGGCCGTGTAGCCGGCCTGGGTGGCGGTCACGGCCAGGGAGGCCGAATCGGGAGATGTATGCAGTCCTGCGGCAGCCAAGGGGATGATCGCCTGCGGGAAATAGATGTTGCCCACGGCCACTGCGCAGGTCAGGGCCAGGAGCAGGGTCATTCGACGGCTCATCCTCGGTCCATCGGTCCACCGGCGACGTAAATGATCTGGCCGGAGACGAATCCTGCCTCGGGACTCACCAGGAAAGACGCCGTGTGCGCGATGTCCTCCGGCTCGCCGACTCGTCCGACCGGGATGGAATTCGCCGCGTTGCGCCGGTACTCCTCGAAGTCGAGGCCGAGGCGTCGGGCGGATGCCCTGGTCATGTCGCTCACGACGAAGCCCGGGGCGATGGCGTTGGCGGTGATGCCGTGCCGTCCGAGTTGGAGGGCGAGCGACTTGGTGAAACCGATGAGACCGGCCTTCGCGCTGCCGTAGTCGACGCGAGCGGCATCGCCGACCGCGGAGATGCTCGACATGTTCACGATCCGTCCCCAACCGGCTGCGATCATGTGCGGGCAGACGGCCCGGGTTAGGAGGAACGGGCCGCGCAGATTGACCCCGGTGACCATGTCCCACTGTTGCGTGCTCATCTCGACAAGCTCGGCACGGGGACCGATGCCGGCGTTGTTGACCAGTACTGTCGGCGGCCCCAGCTCGGCGGCGATCCGGGCGACGGCGGCCGTCACTGCGGTCTCGTCGGAGACATCGGCGGGGACGGCTGTCGCTGATCCGCCGTTGCTGGCGATGGCTTCGACGGTCCCGACGCAGTCCGCCTCGTTCAGGTCGATCACGCCGACCGCCAGGCCGTCGTGCGCCAGCCGTCTGGCCACCGCGGCGCCGATCCCGCGTGCCGCGCCAGTGACAATTGCCGTGTGCTGTCCATGAGTTGGGCGTGTCATGGACGGCAGTCCACTGCATCGACGTTGCGGCGCCAATCGATGTAGCGTATGGCTTAATGATCAGTTTTGTGCTCGGCGTCGAGGACCTTGCGGATACGCGCTTCGCCGTGTCACCCGTGCACGAGACCTTGCTCAGCCTGCGGGTGCTGCAGGACCCGGGGCTGACCGTGTTGCACCTCCCGTGGCGCAGGTCCGTGCTCGGCAGGATCGGCACGCTCGATACCGAGCTGCTGATGTCGCTGGTCGCGCGCAGGCGCACAATCCCCGACTTTCTGACCCCGCAGCCCACGAGCTTCGCGCCGACCTTCGAGGAGCAGTTGGCCGTCGTCCGCCAGGTGTCCCCTGCGCGGGTTCGCCATGACCTGCTGACCGCGCACGCTCCCGACCCGCTTCCAGCAGCCCTGCAGGACGCCACTGCCGCCGACGACGCATCCGTCGTCAGACTTCGCGATGCCGTGTGCGAGCTTCTGCGGCACTTCTGGGAGGTGGCCATCGAGCCGGAGTGGCGGCAGATGCGGCTGCTCCTTGAAGCCGACATGACCTATCGCGCGCGGCAACTCGCGGTGGGAGGCGCCCGCTTGTTGTTCGCCGACATGCACCCGAACCTGCGCTGGCACAACGGCGTACTGCACATCGACAAGATGATCAGCAGGCACCGTGTCGACGCGTCCGGTCGGGGCCTGCTGCTCCTGCCGTCCGTGTTCGCGCACAAGCCGGCGCCTCCGGTCGGTCCGGAAGAGCCGCCCCGGCTCGTCTATCCGAGCCGGGGCGTGGCCACGCTGTGGGCCACGCCGCCGACCGTCGACACGACGGCCCTTGCGCCGCTGCTCGGCGTACCCAGGGCAAGGCTGCTCACCCTCCTCGAAGAGCCGCTCGCCACGGTTGAGATCGCCCGCCGCCTCCGGGTGACCCCGAGCGCCGTGTCCCAGCACCTGCGCGTGCTCCACGCGACGGGGCTTGTCACCCGGGCGCGTGACGGACGGCAGGTCCTGTATCGACGTAGCCATCTCGGTGACCAGCTGGTCGACTTGAATCCGTCCCAGAACGTCGTGACACCTTGAACTTGGCTGCCGTCGGCGTTGCTGCGGCTGTCCGGTACAGGGAGAACGGACAGCCGCAGCGGGTGCCAGTTCGGCACAGGCTATGTCGAGGGCACGACCCGCATTGCGCGGCGGAGGCCGGCCCGGGCGGCGGTCAGGGCGTCTTCCGACTCCCGTAGCTGTTGTTCCAGGTCGATGAGCCGATTCCGGGCGCCTGACAGCTCCTGGTTCAGAGCTGCGTTCTGCTGCTCCAACTGCTGCACCCGCTCAACCAGCTCGCGGCGGCCCACATCGTCCAGCTCGGCGCCGAAAGACAGTCGGACTCGGTCCCGTAGCCGGTCGCGTTCCTTCTTGAGGTCCTTGATCTCCTCGCGGGCAAGGGCGAGTTCGGTATGCAGACCGGCGGGAGCGACCTGTTGCCTGCTGGCCGGTGGTGTGTGTTTGCCCCGCTGCCCGCGCTGTTCGCTCATGGCGGCCTCTACGGCTGCCCGTACTGGAGGCTGGTTGTAGACGAACCAGGTGGATACCGATGCCTCACGGGCCACACGGGCGAAGGTGATCCGCTGCCCGGAGGCGGGGAGATCGTGGATGACCTTCAGGGAGCGGTCGATCTTGGCTGCGCTGTCCCGGGCGCGGGCGGCACGAAGGCGCTGGACCCGAACTTCCCGGCCCGCAGCATCGTGCGAGGAGGGACGGGTCATGGAGTACTCCGCGTAGTGAGCGACTGCACGGGGATGAAGGCGGCAGCCGAGCGGGCCTTGCGCAACTCGCGCGAGGCCTCCTCCACCCTGGTTCGCTCCTCCTCGGGCATGGCTTCAAGCTGGCGTCGCATCTCGTCCGCCGACTTCGAGTAGGCGCGGATCTGGTCGTCAAGATTGCGTACGACCCAGTCGGCGGCGTCCATGGCCAAGGCGGACTCCTTGTCGGCCCGCAGGTCCGCGATCTGCTGCTCCAAGGCGGGGAGGTAGGAGGGGTCGGGCCGGTAGAAGTCGCAGCCGGCGCACTGGAAGCGGATGCGGCAGTGTCCGCCGCCGGCCTTGACGTTGCTCGGCTCGGTGCAGCCCCCGTAAGGGACCCCGACGCTCTCGACCTCGTAGGCCAGGGCGTCCTCGAAGCCGCGCGGGGCACCATGCCGGTCGACGGCGAGTCTCGCCACTGTCTTGACTGCCTCCTGTTTCCTGGTCAGGGAGACCTTGTAGTAGCCCATGGTGACGTCCAAGGACCGGTGGTCCATGAGTTCCCGGAGGACGTCCGGACGGGTTCCGGCGTCAGCGTGACGCTGGGCGTACGCGTGACGGAATCCGTAAGGAACGATCTGGGTGCGGTCGTAGGCGAGCGGTTCGCCACTGTCGTCCAGGCGTTCGTCTACAAGATCCGGGATCAGCTCGTCCACCCAGTCGCGGAAGATCCTGTTGCAGAACTGTGCGGTGGTCAGATGACCGCGACGCGGACGGTTGCGCTGTCCCGGAGAGGGGAACAGCCACTGCCCGCAGGCGGGCACAGCGGGCAGCCGGTCGAGTTCCTTCTGCCATGTCCCGATGGCCTGGGCTGTGCTCTCGGAGACGGGGAGCCTACGTCCGTGACGGCGGCGTTTGTGGTTGTCGTAGACCAGAGTGGGCTTGCTGTCGATCCGCTCAAGGCACCCCCGGCGCAGGCTGGTCACCTCGCCGGGTCGGCGGCCGGTGTCGCGAAGGACTGCGTAGACCACCTGGTACATCCGCGCGAAGTCGGCGGATGACCAACCGCCGCTCTCGTACGAGGTCGAGGTGCCGAGCAGGGCGATATGCGCGTCGAGTTGGGCGATGACATGCTCGGGAACGGCCCGGCCGATCTCGTCTTCGGACGCCTCGACGGCGGCGATGGTGTGGAAGCGGGGGTTCAATGCGAAGTCCCCGGGAACGTGGTCCATCATCCCGGCCTGGCGGGCGAACTCCAGGAACGTGCGCCAGTCACGCAGCAGTGCCCGGCGGTGACTCGTCGAGTAGTCGTGCCCGTCCTCGGGACGTTTGGTGATGCGGAACATGTCCACCACGGCATTCATGTCCGCCATCGACAGCCGCTCCGGGGCCTCGCCGGCCGCGCGGTTCGCCAGGGCGGAAGAGGCGATGCTCGCTGCGTACACCGTCTGGCGCAGGTCCAGAACGCAGGGACGGACGGTACGGCCGTACTCCTTCACCAACTCCCGCAGCCACTGCTGACGCACGGGCTGGAAGTTGATGTCACCGTGGACAGCGACGTACTTTCTGCCGCGCCCGGCTGCGAGTCCCACCAGGGCGCACTCCCACACATCACCGGAGGTCGGGTCGACGCCCTCGAACTCGACGCGGGCACGCCGAACATGGAGCAGAAGGCCGTTGAGCACCCCGGAGGCAGCGGCCGGAAGCTCAGAAATGAACTCTTTGCTCAGTCTCAGCAGAGAATCGAGTTCAGAAGGGAGCCCTGCCACGATGCGACGGATGTACTGAGGGACCAGGCTGATTCCGGCCGCGTCGCGCTGCTGGAGCGCGTGCAGCAGTTCGTGGCGCACGGCTGGGGAGACTCCCGCCAGCGAGAACTGAGAGACGCCGGGCATTGCACCATCCGCGATGTTGGGCCTGCGCCGGGACACCACAGGGCGGTACTCCGTGTCGAAGTCCGCTGGATTGCCTTGGAGGCGTCGGGCCTTGCGGCAGGCGTCACAGCGGGCTCCGTTGCTCGCCACATGCGTGGAACATGCCGCGACCACGCAGCTGAACACCTTGGTCGCCGGATTGCTCGGATCCGCTGTGAACAGGGCTTTGCCATGGTCCCACTCACGTACCCGCCAATCAGGGGCGAGGCGTTCGGAGAGCCAATCGGGCCACCCGGGACCGCTGACGTCAGGCGGGACGACGACGGTCAGGCTCATGGCATTCGTCATCGGGTGATCTCCGGTGCGAGACGGTCCACGGCGGCCCGGAGGTCGTCGTCCTGGGCGTGCAGGTAGACAGCCGTGCTCGCCGACGACCTGTGTCCCAGCAGGGTTTGCACCACATCCGGGGCGACTCCGCTGCGAATCCACTGGGTTGCCGCCGTGTGTCGCATCATGTGCGGGCGGGCACGGAGGCCGCAGCGGTTCCCGATCCGTTCGATGACCTGTTTCGCGTTGGAGTAGGTCATGGGGCGGCCCATCACGCCGCCGACGAGGTTGACGAACACGTAGTCGCAGTCGGCGGCTGCGGTGACCTGCTCACGCTCAGTGAGATGGTCGCGGTACCGGTGTACCGCCCCCTGCGTCACAGGCACCATCCGGTGACGGCCGGCCTTCGCACGTGCGCCGTTCTCGTTGTCCTGTCGGGGCCGGACATGCAGGTGAGCACCGCGGGTTCGGCAACCGAGATGCGTGGAGTCGGGCAGCAGGTGCATGTCCTCCCGCCTCAGCCCGAGAGCTTCGCCGATTCGGAGGCCCCCTTCTACGAGCACGGTCAAGAGCAGTCGGTCGCGGGCCGTGCGGGCCGCCTCAAGCACCTGATCGACCTGGGGTTCGGTGAGGGTTGCTGGTGCTTTCTCGATCTCGGGAGCCTTCAGGACGCGGGCCTTGATCATGAGGTGCTGGCCTCCTTCTCCCGGATCGAAGCCGCTCGGCGGGGAGGTCAGAAACCGCGGTTCGCTCAGCCGCGCGGCGACCTCATGGGCCACGTGTCCCTGGACGGCGCAGAATCGGAGGAACTCGCACACGGCGGTGAGGACCGCGTTGACGGTCTTCCCTGCCGGCAGTTGCCCCTGTCTGGTCGGTGTCCGCTCGACGTGGAACTTGAATCGGGTCATGTCGCCGAGTCCGGCGGTCTTCCAGTCCGTGCCGCGCTCCGTGCACCAGCTGAGGAAGCGTCCGATCCGAGGAATGTAGGCGCGCTGCGTCTGCGGCGAGCGCCCGGCACCCCGTAGATAGAGTGAGAACTCCCGTGCCTCGGGATGGGGCTCGTACGTCTCCTCGTCGACGAGCAACCATGTGGCCTCTCCGGTGGTGGGTGAGACAGCCTTCTCCGTGCGCAACACCATTGATTCCTCTCCCTGTCTGAGCATGTCGCTCATGTGCCTCTTGGCATGACTGATAACGGCGAGGCACAGCGAGAGGACACGGCTGTCACTCACGTCTCTGGCAGAGAAGGAGGGCATGCAGATAACCCGTGACGACATACTCAAGCGCGACCTGGCGGACGTGAAGTTCACCGGCGGCACCTGCAAGGTGTCCTACGGCGTGCTGGAGTCGGACCCGTACTCCGGGAAGGACGTGACCTACCGGCGCGGCAGCAGCAAGGTCGACATCGACCATGTCGTCGCCCTGTCCGACGCCTGGCAGAAGGGCGCCAAGTACTGGGACGCCAGCAAGCGGATAGCCCTCGCCAACGACCCGCTCAACCTCCTGGCCGTCGACGCGAGCACCAACCGTTCCAAGGGGGACGGCGACACGGCGACATGGCTGCCGCCCAGCAAGGCCTACCGGTGCACGTATGTCGCGGCGCAGGTCGCCGTGAAGCAGAAGTACGAGCTGTGGGTCTCGGCCGCGGAGAAGTCCGCGATGGAGACGGTCCTCAAGACCTGCCCCGACCAGAAACTCCCCACCGGAGGCAACCCGACCAAGGCACCGGAGCGCTTCCACGCGGGCTGAGCGGTCTGGGTTGCTCCGAGAGCTTTCGGCGCTCTGGTTGCTTCGGGTGGGCGGCTGGTTCGGTCCCGCCGGCCCGCTCTACTGCCCGTACGGATACCCCTGCTGATACGGATTCGCCTGCCCCGCCCCGTACGGCTGTCCAGCCCCGTACGCAGGAGTCGCGGCCGGGGTCTTCTTGTCGAACGCCGCGGACAGCAGCAGGACCGTCGCCGTCAGCAGGGTCACCAGGACCGCGACGCCGAGGAAGGCGTCACCGTCGTCCTTGTCCGAGACCACCGCCCACGTCAGGATCACGCACTCGTACAGCGAGAACGAGCCGAAGGCCGCCCAGTCGGAGGCGAGCCCGCGGCGGATCGCCACGTACAGGAAGGGCACCCAGACCAGGAAGCCGAGTGACCCCCACACCAGGACCGTCCAGGCGAGCCGCTGAAACCAGCCGCCCTCCAGGCGTCTCCCCGCACCGGTCTCCGCCGTCGTCGCCGGTGTCGTCGGCATTGTCATGTCGCCCCCCAACTCTCGCCCCCCAAGTCACCAGGGGCCAAGGGTAGGACACGGGCGGGCCGTGCCAGGGCGTCGCTTCTTTACTGTGACATGAGCGAATCTTGTGGCATTGGGGGACTTGTGTTTTCCGATCACAGGAGCACCGCGGGTTACGGTGCGATCCGCCTGCGGCGCCGGACGTCGAGTCGACGCCGTATCGTCGCACCGAAGCAGGGGACTTCAGCGAGGCAGCCGTACGCAGCGCCGACGCGCCGTACGCGCTGTATGCGCCGTACGCACAGACGAACGACTACGCACAGACGAACGACAACGATGGGGTGGGGGATGGCCGAGCACCGGCAGTCCAGGAAGCGCAGATACATCACGTGGGGCGTGGCCGGCGCGGCCGTCCTCGCGGGGGCCGGGATAGCGGCGCAGACCTCGATGGCGGCGACCACCTGGCCTGCCCAGAAGACGTACACCGGCCGTGCTTTCGACGCCTGCACCGCGCCCTCGCTGGCCGCGATGAAGGCCTGGAAGACCGACGGCTACTACGGCGGTGCCGCCGTCTACGTCGGCGGCAAGAACCGCGGCTGCAACCAGCCCAACCTCACCGCGTCCTGGGTGAAGTCGGTCAACTCGCTTGGCTGGAAGCTCATCCCGCTCTACGTCGGCGCCCAGCCGCCCTGCCAGACCGGCTCCAGCCCCGAGAAGATCACCGCCGCCACGGCCACCTCCCTGGGCGCCACCGACGCGGCGGACGCCGTCGCCAAGTCGTCCGCGCTCGGCATGAAGGCCGGCAGCCCGGTCTACCTCGACATGGAGGCGTACGACATCACCGACAAGGCGTGCAACGACGCCGTGCTGGCGTACGTCCGCTCCTTCACCAAGACGCTGCGCGCCAAGACGTACCGGGGCGGCTACTACGGCTTCAGCAGCTCCAGCGCCAAGGCGATCGCCACCGCGACGAACAAGACGGACCTGCCGGGCAACCTCTGGTACGCGCTGTGGGACAAGAAGGACACCACGACCACGGACTGGCCGTGGGGCGCCACCCAGTACACCGACCACAGCCGCGGCCACCAGTACATGGTCAACAGCAAGGAGACCCGCGGCGGCTACACGATCACCGTGGACCGCGACACGTGGGACGCCCCGGTCGCCATCGTCGGCTGAACCGGAGAAACGCTGCCGGAACGCTTGCCGGAACACTTGCCGGGCGCGGCGGTGCCCGAAGTCCTGGTGAATCGTTGGTCGAATGGGTTGGCCCCAGCCGTCCCACTGCCTACCATCGATCACCGCAAGACTTTGTGCACCGTCGCACAATCTCCGACCGGGAGGTTCCCTTGCACCGCCGTCGTCGTCGCACCGCGCTCCTGCTGTCCGCCGCGATCGCGGCGGCCCCCCTCCTCACCGCCTGCGGGAACGACGCGCATCCCGGCGCGGCGGCCGTCGTCGGCGGCCAGCGGATCACCGTCGCGCAGCTGGAGAACCGGGTGAAAGAGGTGCGCACGGCGCAGCGCTCCGCGGTCAAGGGCGACGCGCAGTACGCGCAGGTCATCGCCCAGACCGGCAACCTCACCCGCGACACCCTGCACGGCATGGTCCTCGACCGGGTGCTGCACCGGGCCGCCGAGGACGCGGGCGTCACCGTCAGCCGCCGGGAGGTCCAGCAGATGCGGACCGGCCTGGAACAGCAGGCGGGCGGCGCGCAGGGCTTGGAGACGGCGTGGCTCCAGCAGTACGGCATCCCGCCGCAGCGCCTCGACGAGAACCTCCGCCTCCAACTGGAGGCCCAGAAACTCGCCACCGAACTCGGCACGAACACCAGCCAGCCCGCCTTCTGGAACGCCTTGTCCAAGGCGTCCAAGGCCCTCGGCGTCGACCTCAACCCGCGCTACGGCGCTTGGGACGAGCAGAAGGTCGCCCGCGTCGACGCGAAGACGCCCTGGGTCCGCGAGATCGCGACGGCGCCGACGCAGCAGACGACGTGACGGTACGGCCTGGACGAGCACAGCCCGGACGGGTACGGCCCCGACGTGTACGGCCCGGACGGGCGGTACTGACCAGCACGGTACGGCGGTGACGAGCGCGGTTCGGCGCTGACGAGTGGCCCGGTATGACTTAACTACCGGTCCTGTGGACAACTCGTGAGGCGGTCGGCGGGTGTGGGCTACGTTCGAGGTGTGAACGCATCCAGCGAAGCCAGTGCATCTGGCGCATCCGGCGTAGTCGGCGTAGCCAACGGCCCCGCCGACGCCGAAGGCACCTTCGTCCCCGGCCGCATCGTCCTGCTCACCACCAGTCACCGCGTCGCCCCCGGTCTGCTGTCCTGGCCCGCCTGGCAGGTCCTGCGCACGGCGGACCGGGTGCTGTGCGCGGACGGCGCGCATCCGCAGCTGCCCTATCTACGGGACGCGGGCACAGCGGTCGAGGAGACCTCCCCGACCGCCGAGGAACTGGTCGCCGCCTGCGCCGACGGCCGCACGGTCGTGGTCGTGGCCACCGGCGAGGGCGAGCCGGCCCTCACCGACGGCCTGGCCCGGCTGGCGGGCTCCGGCCGCGTGTCGATGCCCGAGCTGGAACTCCTCCCCGCCTCCTACGACCTCCCCGGTGCCCGGCTCCTCGACCTCGTCCAGGTCATGGACCGCATCCGCGCCGAGTGCCCGTGGTCCTCCCAGCAGACCCACAAGGGCCTGGCGAAATACGCGGTGGAGGAGTCGTACGAACTGGTCGAGGCGATAGAGGCCGGCGACCGCGACGAACTCCGCGAGGAACTGGGCGACGTCCTGCTCCAGGTCGTCTTCCACGCCCGGATCGCCGAGGAGGACGAGGAGTCACCGTTCTCCGTCGACGACGTCGCGGGCACGATCGTCGCCAAGCTCATCCACCGGCACCCCCATGTCTTCGGCGACGCCACGGCCACGACCCCGGAAGAGGTGAGGAAGCAGTGGCTGCGCATGAAGGCGGTCGAGAAGCGACGGGAGTCGGTCACGGACGGCGTCCCCCTCCACCAGCCCGGCCTGGCCCTCGCCGCGAAACTGGCCGCACGCGCCCGGACGGCGGGCCTGGACGTACCACTGCCGACGGCCGAGGGCAGCGGAGCTGAGGGCGGCATAGGTGTCGAGGGCATCGGCTACGAGCTGCTGGCCCTCGCCGCCCGGGCCGAAGCGGAGGGCGTGGACCCGGAGGCGGCTCTGCGGGCGGCGGCCCGTGCCTACCGGGACGCGATCCGGGCGACCGAAGGGGTGGTGGGTTAGTACGGTGGCCTCCTGAGCTGGCTGCGGGGCGCGGGGGGCTGGTATGGGCAGGCAAGACGGGTCGGACGAGCTGGAAGCGCTGGCCTCCAGGGCTGCGGAGGCGCTTGAGGCGGAGACGGAGGCTGCGGCAGCGGCAGTGCCCGAGGCCGTCCCCCGGCTTCCTCCCGGCGACACCATCGGCTTCTACGGCGGGGAGTATCACGGCCTCGCCGTGGGCGTCCTCAACCACACCACCTACGCCTCGCCGCCCGGCGTCTTCATGGTGCCCGACCCCGGTAGTTGGCCAGAGGTGGAGGGCGCCGATCCGGTGACGCTCGGCGTGCGGCCCACCGGGCGGCACTTCGGGGACCCCGGGCTGCCGCCGTACGTCCCCCGTGACATCGACGAGCGGCTGCGCGGCCGGATCGCGCAGGGTGGGCTGCTGGTGATCACGGGCGGACCGCTCACCGGCAAGTCGAGGACGGCATGGGCCGCCGTCGTCCGGGACGCGGCCCCGCGCACCCGGGTGTACGCGCCCGACCCCGGCACGGACCTGCGCGGACTGCCCGCCCTGCTGCGCGGCCGGGGTGGCACGTACGTGCTGTGGCTGGACGAGTTGGAGAACCACCTCGGCGAGCACGGTCTGACCCGGGGCCTGCTGACCGAGCTGAAGGCGCTGGGCGTCCCGGTGGTGGCCACGATGAGCGACGAGGCGTACGAGGAGCACCGGTTCGCGCGGGGAGCGGCGTCCCAGGTGCTCAGGCTGGCCGGGTCGGAGCGGGTGAGTTCCCGGTGGAGCCGCCAGGAACTGGGCCGGCTCTCCACCGAGTTCGACGCCCGGCTCGACGAGGCCGAGCAGCGGCGCGGCGCGACGGGAGTCACCCAGTACCTGGCCATCGGCTCGGAACTCTGGGAACTGTGGCACCGCTCCGGGCTCTCCAACAGCCGCCACCTGTACGGGCATCTGCTGATCCGGGCGGCGACGGACCTGGCCCGCTGCGGAGTCACCGGGGACATCCCCCGACAGCTCCTCCACGAGGCCTGCCAGTGTTACGCGGCACGGCAGCCGGCGGCGCGGGCGGAACGGCAGGCGTTCCAGGAGGCGCTGGACTGGGCCGCCCGACCGCAGCACGGGGTGACCGGGCTACTGGTGCCCGGGGCACCGCACCGAGTGGGGGACAGCGACGAGACCTGGCGAGCGTACGGCTCACTCGTCGCCGACGCCGAGCGAGCCTCGTCGGGGAAGGGAGTCCCGGCAGCCGTCTGGCGCTGCGCACTGGCCGGCACGGGGTACGACTCCGAGGTGCACGGCACCGTACGGGCGACCGCGCACGCCGTCTTCGCGGTCCGCGCGGAGGCCGGCGACGCGGAGGCGATGCACATGCTCGGCCTGCTCGCCGAGGACGCCGAGGACGAGGCCACGGCCCTGGACTGGTTCCGCAAGGCCGTGGACGCGGGCAAGGAGGAACTGTCCGGGCGGCTCGGTGAGCTGCTGCTGAGGAGGGGAGAAGCGGAACAGGCGCTGCCGTATCTGCGGGCGGCGGCGGAGGGCAAACCGGGAGGCCAGGAGATGAGGCTGATCGCCGAGGCCCACTTGGCGCTGGCCGAACAGGCGCTGCGCAAGGCCGAGCTCGGGGGCGACATGGCCGCGGCACACCGGCTGGGCGATCTGCTGCTCGGGCGGGGTGACCTGAGCCGGGCGTCGCACTACTACGCGGAGGCAGAGGTGCAGGGGTACGCGCCGGTCGCCCGCAGCGCGGCTGTCTTCTTCCTGTTGTGCCACGAGACCGAAGTCGCCGAGGTGCTGCTCGCCCGTGCGACCGCCGCGGGCGACAAGGAGGCGGCCCGTCTGCTGAACGACGCTCAGAAGCCACGGCAGACCCTGGACGATGCCGAGAACTACTTCTCCGACGGCCACCCGCTGGACGCCGCCCACCACGGCGCCGTACTGGAGAAGATGGGGCTGGTGGAGCAGGCCCGCAAGGACTACGAGCAGGGGTACGCGAACGGCGACGCGTACGCCCCCTACCGCCTGGCCCTCCTCCTCGAAAAGCAGAACAACCCCGCCGAAGCCGCCCTCTGGCTGCGCAAAGCCGCCGACATGGGGCACCCCGCCGCCAAGAAGGCCCTCGCGGCGAAGGGGCTCGGCGAGAACCCCGCTACCGTCGACGAGTGACCAACCAGCCCCACTCCCCGACCCATCCCCCGACTGACGCGCCGGCCGATACCCCGCCCGCCCCCGACCTCTTCACCTGGGAGTTCGCCACCGACCCCTACCCCGCCTACGCCTGGCTGCGCGAGCACGCGCCCGTGCACCGCACCCGGCTGCCCAGCGGGGTCGAGGCCTGGTTGGTCACGCGTTACGCCGACGCGAAACAGGCCCTGGCCGACCAGCGGCTCTCCAAGAACCCCGCCCACCACGACGAGCCCGCGCACGCCAAGGGCAAGACCGGCATCCCCGGTGAGCGCAAGGCCGAGCTGATGACGCATCTGCTGAACATCGACCCGCCGGACCACACCCGGTTGCGACGGCTCGTCAGCAAGGCGTTCACACCGCGCCGCGTCGCCGAGTTCGAGTCCCGCGTCCAGGAACTGACGGACCGGCTCATCGACCGGTTCGCCGCCGAGGGCGAGGCCGACCTCATCCACGACTTCGCGTTCCCGCTCCCCATCTACGCGATCTGCGACCTCCTGGGCGTCCCGCGCGAGGACCAGGACGACTTCCGTGACTGGGCCGGGATGATGATCCGGCACGGCGGGGGACCGCGTGGCGGGGTCGCGCGGTCGGTGAAGAAGATGCGCGGCTATCTGCTGGAGCTCATCCACCGCAAGCGTGCGGAGCTCCCCGCCGACCCGGCCCCCGGCGAGGACCTCATCTCCGGCCTCATCCGCGCCTCCGACCACGGCGAGCACCTCACCGAGAACGAGGCCGCCGCCATGGCCTTCATCCTCCTGTTCGCCGGCTTCGAGACGACGGTCAACCTCATCGGCAACGGCACCTACGCCCTCCTCACCCACCCCGAGCAGCGCGAACGCCTTCAGCGGTCACTCACCGAGGACGGCGGCGACCGCACCCTCCTCGAAACCGGCGTCGAGGAGCTCCTGCGCTACGACGGTCCCGTGGAGCTCGCCACCTGGCGGTTCGCGACCGAGCCGCTCACCATCGGCGGGCAGGACATCGCGCCCGGCGACCCCGTCCTCGTCGTCCTGGCGGCCGCCGACCGCGACCCGGCCCGCTTCACGGACCCCGACGCGCTCGACCTCTCCCGCCGCGACAACCAGCACCTCGGCTACGGCCACGGCATCCACTACTGCCTGGGCGCCCCGCTGGCCCGCCTGGAGGGCCAGACCGCGCTGGCCACCCTCCTCACCCGGCTGCCCGACCTCCGACTGGCGGCGGACCCGGCCGACTTGAGGTGGCGCGGCGGGCTCATCATGCGCGGCCTGCGGACGTTGCCGGTCGAGTTCACTCCGGAGCAATCTGGTCCATAACGGGTGTGTATCTGATCGCACATCTGATCGCTTGTCAGCCGGGGTGTGACCATTCGGGGGATGGAAGGTGACCGGCCCTCAACTTTGTGATCTTCACGTGATCTGCGCGGCATTAACTTGTGACAAGTGATCGTGTGCCGATACGTTCACTCGTCAGCGCGACGCCTCGGTTCCACTGGTCGCGCCGGTCACCGCTGTCCAGAGAAAGGCCCTCGCATGCTCTCCGGGAACGGTCGTCACCGTCGCCCCCGTCAGGCCCCGGCCCTCCTCGTCGCGGCAGGAGTGACCGGCTCCGCCATCGCCATCCCGCTGCTCGCCGCCTCCGGCGCGAGCGCCGCCGACGGCACGGTGTGGGACAAGGTGGCGCAGTGCGAGACCGGCAGCTCGTGGAGCGCCAACAAGGGCGACGGCGAGTACGGCGGCCTGAGCCTCACCCAGAAGCAGTGGGAGACGTACGGCGGGCTCGACTACGCGGCGAGCCCCGACCTGGCCAGCCGCAACCAGCAGATCGCCGTGGCGCAGAAGCTGCTCGCCGCCGAGAACATCGGCGCCTGGGGCACCTGTGGGCTGACCTCCGGGCTCACCCAGCAGAACGGCGCGCTGAACGTGGACACCGGCGTGGCGGACAACTCGTCCGACTCGTCCATATCCTCCGGATTGTCCGACCTGTCCAAGGAGTCATCCGGCTCGTCAGGCTCCTCCGGATCATCCGACTCGTCCGACTCCTCGGGCTCCTCGAACTCTTCGGGTGGCGACGACGGTTCGACCGAATCCTCCGGATCATCCGACTCGTCCGGTGATTCATCGAGTTCGCCATCTAGGTCCCCTTCGTCCCCCTCATCTCCTTCGCCTTCCTCGCCCTCTTCCTCCGCCGGTGAGGGCGGCTCCGTCGGCAAGGGTGACGCGCAGGGTTCCGACAGCTCGCCCACAGTCACCCCAAATCGGGATGACTCGGACAAGGCGCTCCAGGATGTGGGCTCTTGGAGCCTTGTCGACACCAGCACCCTCGGCTCCGGCCGTCATCGTGGCGTCACCGCCGACGAGACCGCTGCCGAGGCCGCCGCCAAGGTCACGACCAAGCGCGCCACCGCCCCCACCGCCCCCGCCGCCCCCGCCGCCCCCACCGCCCCCACCGCCCCCGCCGCCCCCGCCGGCGGCGCGGACGGCACCGATGTCGCGGCCGCCTCCACCGGTCGGCATGCCGCGGCCACCTACGTCGTCCAGGCCGGCGACTCCCTCGTCTCCATCGCCGACTCCCTTGGCCTCGACGGCGGGTGGCGCGCCCTCTACGCCGAGAACCAGGACCTCATCGGCGCCGACCCGAGCGACATCGTCCCCGGTCAGACCCTCGACACAGGGGTTTAATAGGGCGCAAAGCCCAAGAAAAACAGCGGGAGTTCGCGTCACGCTTCGCGCCGAATGTCCGGTTTGGTGAAAGTGTGGGATGAGTCTCAGAAGCCCTGATCGTCTTTGGAATTCGGCCGATCGCGTGTCTACGGTCGAGGCCGCTCGGCAACCCGAGCCCCGGCCGTCGCAACGCCGAATCCTGCCAGCGGCGCCCCGGGAACAGTCGTCGCGTCAAGCGCCGTAGGCAGGAGCGGGGGACCCAAGGTAAGTGCCGCACCGGGCAGTTGACCGGAGTGGCTTGGGGTGAAGCCGTGCCTCGTGAAAGCGAGAGCGCGGCCGGGCAACTCAACCGGCCCGAACCCGACAGCTCACCTCGTAGGCGTCGGTGAGGGGATCCACCATGCTGTTTTCCGGTAAGGGCAAGCACCGCCGTCCGTCCAAAGCCACCCGCGTCGCCGCCATGGCCGGCGTGACCGGCGTCGCCATCGCCGCCCCGCTGATGGTGGCGGGCAACGCCTCCGCCGCCACCGCCTCCGAGTGGGACACCGTCGCCCAGTGCGAGTCCGGCGGCAACTGGTCCATCAACACCGGCAACGGCTACTACGGCGGCCTGCAGTTCTCCGCCTCCACCTGGGCCGCGTACGGCGGCACCGCCTACGCCTCCACCGCCGACCAGGCCGGCAAGTCCCAGCAGATAGCCATCGGCGAGAAGGTCCTCGCGGGCCAGGGCAAGGGCGCCTGGCCGGTCTGCGGCACCGGCCTGTCCGGCGCCGCCTACAGCGGCGGCAGCTCCTCCGACTCGTCCTCGTCGAGCAGCTCGAACGGCTCCAGCGGTTCCAGCAGCTCCGGCTCTTCGGAGAGCTCGGACAGCAGCGCCGGCACCCGTTCGACCGAGCAGCAGAGCGCCACCCGCTCGACCGACCGTCCGGCCGCCGCCAAGACGGTCACCACCCCGACCGGCCAGAAGGTCGAGAAGGGCGACGGCGAGTACAAGGTCGTCAAGGGCGACACCCTCAGCTCCATCGCCGAGAAGCACAAGGTCGAGGGCGGCTGGCAGAAGCTGTTCGAGCTGAACAAGGACATCGTCGACGACGCCGACCTCATCTTCCCGGGCCAGCAGCTCCACCTGAAGTGACAACCGGCTCCCAGAGAAGCCACAGCGCCCTCACAACCCAGGTCGGCACACTGAAGACCTCGTGAGGGTCACCCCCCGTCCCCACGGGGCCCCCGCTCCGGTGCGTGTTCCCCCGTACGCACCGGAGCGGGGTTTCTCTTTGCCCGCCCGGCATGCCGCCTGTTCCGAGATGCCGACTGTTCTGCATATCCCGATATGCCGATATCCCGATGTCGCCTGTTCGACATGTCCCGTCCGTCTTTCTCGGCCATCCCCTTTGTTCCGGACTGGAACAATAGGTAGGGTCAGTCCGTCCATAGGGCGGTCGGTCGGCTGCCGACGTCCCTCGGGCGGTTAGGCTCTAGTCGCAAGGCTCTGCAAGGGCTCATCACGGCCTGCGCGCCCCGCACTTCCAGCGTCACATCCGAAGAAGGAGATGCTCGTGCCGTCCATCGACGTCGTCGTAGCCCGGGAAATCCTCGACTCGCGAGGCAACCCCACCGTCGAGGTCGAGGTCGGCCTCGACGACGGCAGCACGGGTCGTGCCGCCGTTCCGTCCGGTGCCTCCACCGGCGCCTTCGAGGCCATCGAGCTGCGCGACGGTGACCCGAACCGCTACCTCGGCAAGGGTGTCGAGAAGGCCGTCCTCGCCGTCATCGAGCAGATCGGCCCGGAGCTCGTCGGCTACGACGCCACCGAGCAGCGCCTGATCGACCAGGCCATGTTCGACCTGGACGCCACCGACAACAAGGGCTCGCTCGGCGCCAACGCCATCCTCGGCGTCTCCCTCGCCGTCGCGCACGCCGCCTCCGAGGCCAGCGACCTGCCCCTCTTCCGCTACCTGGGCGGCCCGAACGCGCACCTGCTGCCCGTTCCGATGATGAACATCCTGAACGGCGGCTCGCACGCCGACTCCAACGTGGACATCCAGGAGTTCATGATCGCGCCGATCGGTGCGGAGTCCTTCTCCGAGGCGCTGCGCTGGGGCGCCGAGATCTACCACACCCTCAAGAAGGTGCTGAAGACCAAGGGCCTGTCCACCGGCCTCGGCGACGAGGGCGGCTTCGCCCCGAACCTGGAGTCCAACCGCGCCGCGCTCGACCTCATCATCGAGGCGATCAAGCAGGCCGGTTACGTCCCCGGTGAGCAGATCGGTCTCGCGCTCGACGTCGCCGCGTCCGAGTTCTACAAGGACGGCAAGTACGAGTTCGAGGGCAAGTCCCGCACGGCCGCCGAGATGACCGAGTACTACGAGGAGCTCGTCTCCGCGTACCCGCTCATCTCCATCGAGGACCCGCTGTACGAGGACGACTGGGACGGCTGGAAGACCATCACCGACAAGCTCGGCGACAAGGTCCAGATCGTCGGCGACGACCTCTTCGTCACCAACCCCGAGCGCCTCGCCCGCGGCATCGAGGAGGGCTCGGCCAACGCCCTGCTCGTCAAGGTCAACCAGATCGGCTCGCTGACCGAGACCCTGGACGCCGTCGAGATGGCCCAGCGCAACGGCTTCAAGTGCATGATGTCCCACCGCTCCGGCGAGACCGAGGACGTCACCATCGCCGACCTCGCCGTCGCGGTGAACTGCGGCCAGATCAAGACCGGCGCCCCGGCCCGCTCGGACCGCGTCGCCAAGTACAACCAGCTGCTGCGCATCGAGGAGATCCTCGACGACGCCGCCGTGTACGCCGGCCGCAGCGCCTTCCCCCGCTTCAAGGGCTGAGGGCCCGTACAGCAGCACCGCCGTATAGCCGCGTAGGCAGCGTCGTACGTACGTCCCCGTACTCGGTCCCGTACCGTGTGCGGGGACGTACGCACGTGGGAGACGGGAGGCGGAGGACATGGCCGTGAAGGACCGGGACCGGTTCTCCACCGCGACGAGGATCAAGCTGCTCGGGGAGCAGACCGCGGCCCGGGTCTACCGCTCCCAGACCAAACGCCAGGCCCGCCGCTCCCGCCTCACCGGCCGCGCCGCGCTGCTCGCCCTCGTCCTGTGCACGCTGATCGTGGCGCTGGCCTACCCCATGCGCCAGTACGTCTCCCAGCGCGCCGAGATCGCCGACCTGGAGCGCGAGAAGCAGCAGGCCAGCGAGCGCGTCGAGCAACTGCGCGACCTCAAGGCACGCTGGCAGGACGACGCGTACGCCGAGCAGCAGATCCGGCAGCGGCTGCACTACGTGCTGCCGGGGGAGACCGGTTACGTCGTGATCGACCCGGACGCGGCCAGACAGTCCCGCGCCGACCTCGGGGCGGCCGACCGCCCCTGGTACTCGAACGTCTGGGACGGCGTCGACAAGTCGGACGCCTCCGACCAGTGAAGACACCCGAGAACCAGCAGTGAACACACCAGTGAAACCGTGCACTTAGAGAGACAGGTATGGAAACGCCCCCGCCGACCACCCCGCGCACCGAGCCCACCGACGCGGACGTCGAGGCCTTCAAGCAGCAGCTCGGGCGCCCGCCGCGCGGCCTGCGCGCGATCGCGCACCGCTGCCCGTGCGGTCAGCCGGACGTCGTCGAGACGGCCCCTCGCCTGCCCGACGGCACGCCCTTCCCGACGCTGTACTACCTGACGTGCCCCAAGGCCAACTCGGCGATCGGCACGCTCGAGGCGAACGGCGTGATGAAGGAGATGACGGAACGGCTCCGGTCCGACCCGGAGCTGGCCGCCGCCTACCGTGCCGCGCACGAGGACTACCTCCGGCGCCGGGACGAGATCGAGGAGCTGAAGAACTTCCCCAGCGCGGGCGGCATGCCGGACCGGGTGAAGTGCCTGCACGTGCTGGTGGGCCACTCCCTGGCGGCCGGCCCGGGCGTGAACCCGCTCGGCGACGAGGCCCTGGCGATGCTCCCGGAGTGGTGGCGCAAGGGCGCGTGCGTGACGCCTGCCCAGCCGCCGGCCGGCGAGGGGTGGCAGGTGGAGACGTCCGAGGACGGCGCGGGCCACTTCGCCTTCAAACCGATCGAGGAAGACCCCCGGTGACCCGGGTCGCCGCCGTCGACTGCGGTACGAACTCGATCCGCCTGCTCGTCGCCGACGCCGACCCGGACACGGGCGAGCTGGTCGAACTGGACCGCCGGATGACGATCGTCCGCCTCGGCCAGGGCGTCGACCGCACCGGCCGGCTCGCCCCCGAGGCGCTGGAGCGGACCTTCGCGGCCTGCCGGGAGTACGCGGCCGCCGTCAAGGAGCACGGCGCGGAGCGGCTGCGCTTCGTCGCAACCTCCGCCTCCCGGGACGCCGAGAACCGCGACGAGTTCGTGCGCGGGGTGCTGGACGTCCTGGGCGTCGAGCCCGAGGTCATCACCGGCGACCAGGAGGCCGAGTTCTCCTTCACCGGCGCGACGAAGGAGCTCAAGGGCCGCGCGGACCTGGCGAAGCCCTACCTGGTGGTGGACATCGGCGGCGGCTCGACGGAGTTCGTGGTCGGCGACGAGCACGTCCAGGCCGCCCGCTCCGTCGACGTCGGCTGCGTGCGGATGACCGAACGCCACCTGGTCGTGGACGGCAAGGTCACCGACCCGCCCACCGCCGAGCAGATCGCGGCCATGCGCGCCGGCATCGAGACGGCCCTCGACCTCGCCGAGCGGACGGTCCCGCTGAGCGAGGCGCGCACCCTGGTCGGCCTGGCCGGTTCCGTGACGACGATCTCGGCGATCGCGCAGGAACTCCCCGCGTACGACTCGGCGGCCATCCACCACTCCCGCGTCCCGTACGACAAGGTCCGCGAGATCACCGAGTGGCTGCTGCGCTCCACCCACGCCGAGCGCGCGGCGGTCCCGTCGATGCACCCGGGCCGGGTGGACGTGATCGCGGCGGGCGCGCTCGTACTGCTGACGATCATGGAGCGGACCGGCGCGGACGAGGTCGTCGTGAGCGAGCACGACATCCTCGACGGCATCGTCTGGTCACTCTGCTGAGCAGGGACGAAGCCCGTTTGAGCGCGCCTGAGGGGCTCGAACGGGCCCCTCGCGCGCCCCTCCGACGCGCTCTCGCGACACTCCGTCGGGAAAGTTCGTGAAGTTCTTCACAAGGAATTCGGCCCTGTCGGAGGACATGGGCGCCCCGGTTGACCCTTCCGGGGGCTCAACACCCGTGTGAACGTGTTCAAAAGAGGCGGGTGCGGACGTTTCGCGGAGGCGTCGCGAAGGCGTGTTCCGGACCCCTCACGGAGCCCCTCCGAACCCGGAGAGGCAGCTCACGCGGCATTGACAACGGCATCATGTGGACACGGGTTCCCGTTCCGCGCCATGACCTGGATCACGCGAGCCGCGGAGGATAGCACACACCCTTCACAAGCTTGTGAAGGGGCGCACGAGCGACCCCCCTGGAGCGGGTGGATACTCGATGGCATGAGCACCACGGAGCGTCCCAGGATCCTCGTAGTAGGCGGTGGGTACGTAGGCCTGTACGCAGCTCGGCGCATTCTCAAGAAGATGCGCTACGGCGAGGCGACCGTCACGGTCGTCGACCCCCGGTCGTACATGACCTACCAGCCCTTCCTCCCCGAAACCGCCGCCGGCAACATCTCCCCGCGTCACGTCGTCGTCCCGCTGCGACGCGTGCTGCCCAAGGCGGAGGTTCTCACCGGCCGGGTCACCACCATCGACCAGGACCGCAAGGTCGCCACGATCGCCCCGCTGGTCGGCGAGGCGTACGAGCTGCCCTTCGACTACCTGGTGATCGCGCTCGGCGCGGTCTCCCGCACCTTCCCGATCCCCGGCCTCGCCGAGCAGGGCATCGGCATGAAGGGCGTCGAGGAGGCCATCGGCCTGCGCAACCACGTCCTCGAGCAGCTCGACAAGGCCGACTCCACGACCGACGAGGAGATCCGCCGCAAGGCGCTCACCTTCGTCTTCATCGGCGGCGGTTTCGCCGGCGCGGAGACCATCGGTGAGGTCGAGGACCTGGCTCGCGACGCGGCCAAGTACTACAAGACCGTGTCCCGCGAGGACATGCGCTTCGTCCTCGTCGACGCCGCGGACAAGATCCTGCCCGAGGTCGGCCCCAAGCTCGGCCAGTACGGCAAGGAGCACCTGGAGAGCCGGGGCGTGGAGATCTACCTCTCCACCTCCATGGACTCCTGCGTCGACGGCCACGTCGTCCTGAAGAACGGCCTCGAGGTCGACTCGAACACGATCGTCTGGACGGCCGGCGTCAAGCCGAACCCCGTCCTGGCCCGCTACGGCCTCCCGCTCGGCCCGCGTGGTCACGTCGACACCGCCTCGACCCTCCAGGTCCAGGGCACCGACTACATCTGGGCCGCCGGCGACAACGCCCAGGTCCCGGACGTCGCCGCCCGCAAGGCCGGCGTCGAGAACGCCTGGTGCCCGCCGAACGCGCAGCACGCGCTCCGCCAGTCCAAGGTCCTCGGCGACAACGTGATCTCCGGTATGCGGGGCTTCCCGCAGAAGGAGTACTCGCACGCCAACAAGGGTGCGGTGGCGGGCCTCGGCCTGCACAAGGGCGTCGCGATGATCGTCATGGGCAAGGTGAAGATCAAGGTCAAGGGCCGCCTCGCGTGGTACATGCACCGCGGCTACCACGGCATGGCGATGCCGACGTGGAACCGCAAGATCCGCGTCTTCGCCGACTGGACCCTCGGCATGTTCCTCAAGCGCGAGGTCGTCGCCCTCGGCGCCCTGGAATCCCCGCGCGAGGAGTTCTACGAGGCCGCGAAGCCGGCCCCGGTCGCCGCGAAGCCGGCCGCCGCCGAGAAGACCGAGGGCGAGAAGGCCAAGGCCTCCTGACCCCCGGTCACCCGGCCTCCGGTCCCCCGACCGCCGGCCACTGAAACACCCCCCGAAGGGGCCGTCCGCCATCCGTGGTGCGGGCGGCCCCTTCGGTGTGTTCCGTGTGTTCCCGTGCCTTCCCGTGTGCTCCCGTGTGTTCCGTCGTGGAGTTTGCCCAGCCGTGATGCGCGTGGGGGACTGCGCTGTGGCTTCGCTGGTGTTTACGTGGTGTCAGGACATTCCGGGATCACCGTCACGGAGGTGTGCACCATGGCCGACGCCGCGCCGCGGCTCCATGCGCTTGTCGAACAGTTGCTGGGAGAACCGCTCCCGGTGCGCGTCCGCGCCTGGGACGGTTCGCAGGCGGGTCCGCCCGACGCGCCCGTTCTGGTCGTACGCAACCGCAGGGCCCTGCGTCGTCTCCTGTTCAAACCCGGCGAACTGGGCCTCGCCCGCGCCTGGGTGGCCGGCGACCTGGAGATCGACGGGGACCTGTACGTCGCGCTCGACCTCGTCTCCGGCCTCTTCTGGGAGCGCGGCGAGGACGCCCGTACCCTCGCCCAGGCCCTGCGCGACCCCGAGGTCCGTACGGCCGTCCGCGAGCTGGTGCGGCTCGCCGGGCCGCCGCTGCCGCCCGCCCCGCCCCGCGAGGAGATCCGCCGCACCCGCCACCTCCACACCCGCCGCACCGACAGACGCGCCGTCAGCCACCACTACGACGTCGGCAACGACTTCTACGAACTCGTCCTCGGCCCGTCCATGGTCTACTCCTGCGCCTACTGGGAGTCCGGGTCCGAGGCCGGCACCCTGGAGAGCGCCCAGCGCGACAAGCTCGAACTCGTCTGCCGCAAGCTGGACCTGGGTCCGGGGAAGAGGCTGCTGGACGTCGGCTGCGGCTGGGGGTCCCTCGCCGTCCACGCGGCGCGCGAGCACGGGGCGAACGTCGTCGGGATCACGCTCTCCCAGGAGCAGGCGGCGTACGCCCGCAAGCGCGTCGCCGACGCCGGGCTCACCGACAGGGTCGAGATCCGCGTCCAGGACTACCGGGACGTCACCGACGGCCCGTTCGACGCGGTCTCCTCCATCGGCATGGCGGAACACGTCGGCTCCGCGCGGTACCTGGAGTACGCGCACGTCCTGTGCGCGCTGCTCACGCCCGGCGGCCGGCTCCTCAACCACCAGATCGCCCGCCCCCCGCAGCACGACGAGTCGACGTACGGCGTGGACGCCTTCATCGACGCCTACGTCTTCCCGGACGGCGAACTCGCCCCCCTGGGCAGCACGGTCGCCCAGCTCGAACGCGCCGGCCTGGAGGTCCGGGACGTCGAGTCGATCCGCGAGCACTACGCCCTCACCCTGCGCCGCTGGGTGGACCGTCTGGAGGCCGCCTGGGAGCGGGCCGTCCACCTCACCAGCCCCGGCCGCGCCCGCGTCTGGCGGCTCTACATGGCCGCCTCCGCCGTCGCCTTCGAACGCAACCGCATCGGCGTCAACCAGGTCCTGGCCGTCCGCACCCCCGCCTCCGGCGACTCCGGAATGCCCCTGCGCACCCGCACCTGGAACTGAGAAATGAGAAAGGGGGAGAGGCAGCCTCCCCGGAAGCTGGAAGCTGCCCCTCCCCCCAACCGACCTTCCCCTACTCCGACTTGATCGCCGCCAGCATGTTCAGGCGGGACGCGCGGCGGGCCGGCCACAGGGCCGCCAGGAGGCCGACCCCGGCGGCCAGCAGCAGGAAGACGCCCATCCGGCCCCAGGGCAGGACGAGTTCGTACGTCGCCAGCGTCGTGCCGATCAGCTCACCGGCCGCCCAGCCGAAGAACACGCCCAGGCCGAGGCCGAGCACCGCGCCGAAGAGGGAGATGACGAGGGACTCCAGGCGGACCATCCGCTTGACCGAGCGGCGGTCCAGGCCGATGGCGCGCAGCATGCCGATCTCCTGGGAGCGCTCGAACACCGACATCGCGAGGGTGTTGACGACGCCGAGGACGGCGACGATCACGGCCATCGCGAGCAGCCCGTAGAGCATGTTCAGCATCAGCGTGAACGTCTTCGCGATGTCGTCCGAGACGTCCTGCTTGCTCTGGACCTTGATGGCCGGGTTGGTGCCGAGGGCCTTCTCCAGCCTGTCCTTCGTGCCGTCGGAGGCGCCGCCGGACGTCTTGACCATGACCTGCATGTCGGCCGGGTCCGTCAGATGCGGGGTGAGGTCCGCGTTGTCGACGAGGATGCCCTGGATCAGCTCGTTGCCCTCGTACACACCGGAGACCGTCAACCGCTGCTTCTTGCCGTCCTCGTAGTTCATCGTGAACGACGAACCGGCCTTCCAGCCGTACGACTTGGCGGTGGCCTCGTCGACGACGATCTGCCCGACGCCCACCTTGAAGGCGCCGTCGTCGACCTTGAGGTCGGTCAGCTCGCCGATGGTGGAGCCGGTGACGCCGGTGAGGTACTCGGTCGTGCCGTCGATCCGGCCGGGCGCGTTGCGCAGCGGGCTGGTGGCGGTCACCCCGGCGGTGGCCTTCAGCTTCTCGTCGATGTCGGCGGAGAGTTCGCTGCCGTTCGCCATCGACACGACGTAGTCGGCCCGGATCGCGGAGGACGCCATCTTGTCGATGGCCTGCTGGACACTGCCCGCCATCACCGTCATACCGGTGATCAGGGTCAGGCCGATCATCAGCGCGGAGGCCGTGGCCGCCGTCCGGCGCGGGTTGCGCACCGAGTTCTGCCGGGCCAGCTTGCCGGCCACCCCGAAGATCCGCAGGACGGGCGCGGCGGCCGCGATCAGCGGGCGGGACAGCAGCGGCGTCAGGATGAACACGCCGATGATGAGCAGGGCCGCGCCGATCCCCATGGGGGCCTGGCCGTCGCTGCCTTTCATCGTCGTCGCGGCCAGCACCAGGGCGACGCCCGCCGCCGAGAACAGGGCGCCGAGGGTGTTGCGCAGGACGAGCGACTTGGTGGAGGCGACGGCGTGCACGCTGCTCATGGCCGCCACCGGCGGGATCCTCGCGGCCCGCCGACCCGGCAGCCACGCGGCCAGCATGGTGATGACGACGCCCACGCCGAGGGCGGCGGCGACCGTGCCGGGCGAGACGACGAGCGGCCCGTCGGGGACGGTCGCCCCCAGCGTCCCGAGCAGCGAGCGCAGCCCGGCCCCGATGCCGATACCGGCGACCAGACCGGTCACCCCGGCGACCGTGCCGACGACGAACGCCTCCAGCAGCACCGACCGCGTGACCTGCCGGCGCGAGGCGCCGACGGCCCGCAGCAGCGCGAGCTCCTTGGTGCGCTGGGCGACCAGCATGGTGAAGGTGTTGGCGATGATGAAGGTGCCGACGAACAGCGCGATACCGGCGAAGACCAGCAGCGCCTGCTTCATCCCGCTCATCGACACGGCGATCATCTTCGCCTGGTCGTCGGCGAGTTGCATGCCGGTGACGGTCTCGAACCGGCCCTTCGGCAGGGCGGCGTCCAGCGCGGACTTCAGCGCGCCCTGCGAGGTACCGGCGGCGGCCTGCACGTCGATCTCGTCGTAGGCGCCGGGCTTGCCGAACAGTTGCTGTGCGCTCGCCGTGTCGAAGAGGGCGAGGCTGCCGCCGGCGGCGACGTTGCCGTCGTCGGTGGTGAAGATGCCGGTGATCTTCGGGGTCAGGACGGGGCCGTCGACGGATATCCGTACGGTGTCGCCGACCTCGTAACCGGCCCGCTCGGCGGTCTTCGAGTCGATGACGACCTCGCCCTTGCCGCTCGGCGCGCGCCCCTCGGCCAGCGGGTACCGGGCGTCCCTGGCCCCCCAGTAGTTGCCGCCCTGCGACTGGAAACCGCCGCCGACGAGCTTGCCGTCCTTGTCGGCGATGGCGGTGAAGCCGCTGACGACGCCGACGGCGGACGCGGCGCCCGGAACCTTCGCGCTCCGCTCCAGCAGCGCCTGCGTCAGCTCGGGCGTCTTGGAGATACGGTCCCCGACGTCCGGCTGCGCCAGCGCGGTGACGGCGACGTCGACCCGGTCGAAGCCCTTGGCGGAGCTCTTCTGGAGGGCGTCGGAGATGGTGTTGGTGAAGACCAGGGTCCCCGACACGAAGGCCACGCCGAGCATCACGGCGAGCACGGTCATCAGGAGCCGGGCCTTGTGCGCGAGCACGTTGCGCAAGGCGGTACGGAACATGTTCTTTTCTCAGTCCTGTCGGTCCTGGGCGGGGATCAGCTGGTGCGGCCCTTGGAGTCGAACTCGGGGGTCTGGGGGTTTCCCCCAGGAAGGCGCCGCATGCGGTCCAGCACCGATTCGGCGGTCGGGCCGTGCACCTCGTCGACGATCCGCCCGTCCGCGAGGAAGACCACCCGGTCCGCGTAGGCCGCCGCCACCGGGTCGTGGGTCACCATCACCACCGTCTGCCCCAACTCCCGTACGGAGTTGCGCAGGAAGCCCAGCACCTCGGCGCCCGAGCGCGAGTCGAGGTTTCCGGTCGGCTCGTCGCCGAAGATGATGTCCGGCCGGGAGGCCAGGGCGCGGGCGACGGCCACCCGCTGCTGCTGACCGCCGGAGAGCTGCGAGGGACGGTGGCTGAGCCGGTCGGCGAGCCCCACCATCCGGATGACCGTCTCCAGCCACTCCTTGTCCGGTTTACGGCCCGCGATGTCCATCGGGAGCGTGATGTTCTCGATCGCCGTCAGCGTCGGCAGCAGGTTGAACGCCTGGAAGATGAACCCGATCTTGTCCCGGCGCAACTTCGTGAGCTGCTTGTCCTTCAGCGACCCGAGCTCGGTGTCGCCGATGCGCACGGAGCCGGACGAGAAGGTGTCGAGGCCGGCCACGCAGTGCATCAGCGTGGACTTGCCGGAGCCGGAGGGCCCCATGATCGCGGTGAACTCGGCCTGCCGGAAGTCGACCGAGACCCGGTCCAGGGCGACCACCTGGGTCTCGCCCTGCCCGTAGATCTTCGACAGTTCCGTGGCACGTGCGGCCGCTGCGGTGCTGCGCTCGGCGAGAGGGCTGGTGGTCACGGAAGTGGACTCCTGTCGGGACGACGGCATGGCTGGGCGGTGTGACGGCTGGGCGGTCTGACGGTGTGGCGGTGTGGCTGGGACGTGTGTCTTGGGGACATGAACCATCGTCCCGGCCGCCCGCCGTCGTGTAGTCAGCCGCTGTTCCGGTTCCGAAGGCAGACTCGAGTCGCACCACGGGCCGCCGTGTCATACCTGGGGATGACCCACGCCTCCTACACGCCCTCGGGACCGTCCTGCCGTTGGACGTTCGTCAAGAACCGGTGGAGCGCCCTCGTTCGGGCGGTGAAATTCCGTCATTCCGCATACGCAAGCGGTTGCCGCGCGCCAGGCTGTTGGCAAGTGCGGATGGCCTGTTCCGGGTGCTGATGCTCCCTCAGGTGTCAATAAAATAAGACAACATCGGTCCACCGCACCGCTGTTCGAGGGGTGCCTCCCGATAGGCTCGGAACCTCGATGCGGAGCCCATGGCCTGCCCGGATGGTGGAATGCAGACACGGCGAGCTTAAACCTCGCTGCCCCTTGCGGGCGTACCGGTTCAAGTCCGGTTCCGGGCACTTCTCCCTGTAATTTCCAGTGTCGCGCCGACCAGCCAGGCGCTGGCGGCTCAGGCAAAGCTGGAGGAGGCGGGCCCGCGTGGGGTTGCCCATGCGGGAGGTCCCTTTGGGCTACGCGGCCTCGGCCAGGCGCCCGTCGGCAACTTGGGCCCACAGGTGCAGGAGCCGCTCGTACTCGACGGCGCGGGCGCGGGTCGGCGGCTGTTCCAAGAGGCACCGGATACGCGCGTTGACCGGCTCCGCTTCTGGGCGTGGGTGACCGTGAAGTCGGGGATGCCGGGACCTATGGCAACCGTACGGGGAGGCACTGGCATCGACAGGTGCGCGGTATCAGCGGAGAGTCAGCACCATGACGTCGTACAGCGGGGAATCCGGGAACGGCAGCTTCTCGCCGGCGTGCTCGTAGCCCCAGCCTTCGTAGAGAGCACGCAGGCGGGGGCGCTCTCGGCGCACCAGTAGTTCGGCGCGCTTCTCCTGTCGGTGGCTCATGAGTTCGTCGTGCATCAGCGGGGAGACACCGCGCTTGCGCCACTCCGGGCGGAGCATGTTTTCGCAGAGCTTGAAGGTGGTGTCGTCGTCGCGGGCCGTGAAGCCGTAGGTGAACCCGGCCGCCTCGCGGTCGACTGAGGCGATGACGCAACCCCAGCCTCCGGCAGCCACATGGCTGTCCAGCCGCTCTTCGAAGCGTTGCATGGAGAAGAAGGGGTTGGTGGCGATGTCGTCTGCGTACACGTCGGCGTAGACGTCCAGGATGGTGCCGCGGATCTCTGTCAGCCGCTCGCCGGTGTAGTAGCTGGTCGTCAGGAGATCCACGGTCATGTGGCCACCGCCTCATATTGTTCCGAGAAATCCGCAGCGCCCGGTGCGTTGCGGTCGAGCAAGTCGTCACGGAGGTGTTCTAGGCGTGCGACGATCCGGGGGCTGTGCACCTCCGGCAGGAGAATCAGAGCGCTGCCTCCGGCGGCAACAGCTTCTTCCATTTCCCCGGCCGCCGCCAGGGTGCGTGCGAGTCGCACGTGGCCAGCGAGCTGGTTGCGCCGGAACGGGGTCGACTCGACGACGGTCAGGGACTCACGAGCCGCGTCCACTGCCTTCGTGTAGTGGCGCAGGTCGAAGAGACACAGTGCCGCGGTCGAGGAGAGCTCGCCGGCGTTGAAGAAGCCGAGCCACCGCTGTGGCTCGTCGGGCTCCCTGTCGAACTCCTTCTCGGCGCGCAGGAGGGACCGGGCGCACTGGCCTGGCTCGTTCTGGATGGCGTGACCCTGTGCGACTCGTGTGTGCAGGAGTGCGGACAGCTGCCCGTCTCGGCGGCCTCTGGTCTGGGCGAGAGCGGCACGGGCGATCGATACGGCTTCGCCTCCATGGCCCAACTGCCAGGCCTGGTGAGACAGGGATGACCAGATCCGGGCCTGCAAACGGTTGTTGCGGGCGAGGAGGGCGTAGCGCAGTCCGGCATCCCAGTGGCGGCGTGCTTCCTCGTGGCGTTGGGCGTCGAACGCGAACCAGCCGGCGCTTGTGGCCATTTCACCCAGAGCTGTGTAGAGGCCGGTCTGCACGTTGCTGCCGAAGTGGCATCGGCGTGCGGCGTCCTCGACGTACTCGATGTAGCGGGCTGCGGCGTCGGCCACACCCACGCCGCCGTGCAGGTCGTCGAGCTGGTGGAGTTCAGCGGCCGCGGTCTTGATGCGTTCGACGTCGGACATGCCGAGTCGGCCTGACTTCGGAAGCGGCGGCAGTGAGAGCAGGCTTCCGGTGAGGCCGAGGACGAAAGTGCGGCGGATCACGGGCGGCTTCTGGGGTGGTGCGGGCGCGGGTGCTCGTAGGGTAGCGCTGCTGCGGGCGGTGCCGGGAGGCCGGAAACCGAGTTCTTCGGCGGGTCGGCCGAAGACCTTCTCCAGGGGGTGGCGGGTGTGTGCCCTCAGCGAGGTCGTATCGCCCTTGAGCCAGTAGCCGACGAGCCGGGCACTGCAACTTCCGGGTTCGCCCCATAGCTGTTCGGCGGCCTTGTTGACGGCCTCCGCGAGCCCTTCGCGCGTGAACCCGGCCTCGGCCATTAAGCGCCTGAGGGTGAGGTTCGGCTGGGGCTGATCGTCCATCCGCCCTCCCTGACGGGATATCCCACCGTACGGCGTTCTAACGATCCGTGAGGGAGAAGTTTCCCTCTGCTGTGAAGTTACCCGTGCCGAAGTTGCCTTTCGCCTGCGGTGGTTGGCGCGTGACGGTGAAGCACCCAACAAAAAGACCCCGGCGGTAAATACCCCGGGGCATGGCCGACTGTAAGGAGTCGACATGCCCTGTGCACCACAGGCGCTCGAACCGCAGGCCCAGGAAGCAGAAGTCCGCTCATCGACCGCGGCACCCGGGCAGGATCGGAAGGATGCCGCGCGAGCCGCGCAGGCCGCTCAGGGCTGGCTGCTTCTGGCGGCCAAGGATCAGACCCGGGCGACGAAGGAATGGGAAGAGTTGAAGGCCGCTCTGCTGGACTGTGGTCGCACCTTCGCTGTGGTCAAGATGCAGCCGGAGGTGGTCTGGGCTGCCGCTGGCACTAAGCGGATGGAAGAGGCCGACGCGTACCTGGCTCAGGTACTCCACGGCGGCCCGGTGTTCGTGACTCTCCGCCCGCACCGCTACTACGCGCTCGTGCCGGCGCAGACCGCCGAGCGGTACGAGTGGAAGCACCAGGAACGCAAGGACGCGAAGTTCCTGGGCCTGGGCTCGTTCGTCGCTGTGCCCGCCCCCGACCTGACCGAGCCGGACGGCGCCCGCGCCTACTGGTCGGTGCCAGTGGGGGGTGCGGGTGCCCTGTGCTCAGCGGACGCCGTGTCTCAGCTCTTGGCGCACGGCCGCTACAACCTGGCGAGGGAGTCAGGCCGGTGAGTGAATCAGTGGCCGAGCGGATCGACGCTGACACGATCTGGAGCGCGTGCCGGGCCGCCGATGAGATCTTCGGTCGTTGCCCGGAGAAGCGCTCCGCTGTCCTCGACCTGGGCAAGGAGCTGCGCGGCTACATCGACGTGTTGCTGCCCAAGGTGATGGTGCTCGCGCCGAGGATGCGGGGCGAGATGCGGCGGGTCGCGATCCATGCCCTGGTGCGTGGCCGTCAGGTCGTCGCGGAACTCGACCAGGCGGAGCCGGTACCGGTGGAGGCTGCACCGCTGGACGGGAAGCCCGACATGCGCGACCGCGATGCGGCATTCGAGATGGCGATCGTGTGCCGCTCGTACCTGTCGTTGGTCACGAGGCCGGGACCGCTGGGTGAACCGATCGGCATGGAGGAGATCGAAGTCGCGGTCAAGCGGCGCCTGTGCGGCGCGTGCTGGCGGCCGATCGCCGACGGTGAACTGGTCGAAGTGAAGGTGTACACAAGCGACTCGGGCCCAGACTTCCACGGCTTCATCCACGCCGAGCCCTGCATTCCCTACCGGCCCGTGCTCGTCCGGGTGCCGGTGCAGCCTGCGCCCGCATAGCGCGGGCGCTGTAGACCTCCCGCAGGTGCGCCGCTTCTCTGCGGGAGTTGAAGGCTCCGGTCGCCTGCCTCCCCCGTCGGGCGGCCGGAGTTCGCTTGCTCACGGATATCTGGCAGCCCGAGGAGGCGCCCGTGACCATCAGCGTTCCAGCCGCTCCAGCTCAGGAAGGCGCGACCCGGCCCGCCGTGGCCGAGGTGTTCGTGCATGCCGCCGCACAGATCCACCGGGCCGCCGCAGAGATATGGCCCGGCACGCCTGTCCGGTTGGAGGCGCACGTGCCCAGTGTCACCGCCTATGTCCACCGTGCGCGCGTTGGAGAGCGCACGTTGTACGCGAAGACGTCGTTCCTCGGCGTCTCCCTCGTTTCCCTGCTCCGTGGGGCCTGCGGACCCTGGCCCACGGTGCTCGAAGCTCAGCGGGAGTACGTGACGCGGCCTGACGGGCTGCTGCCGCGTGAGGCTGCACAGTTACGGGTTCTCGCTGGTCTGGACCGGCCGCGGGTGTGCGCGGTCGCCGGGATCAGTCAGGGCGTTCTCTTCACTGAACCCGTCACCGGGCCGTCGCTAGGTGACCTGATGATGGCACGGCCCGGCGACACCGCCGACCTGTTGGCGTTGGCGTTCGCGGAGCTACGCCCGTTGCACAGGTCTGGTGCCGCCCAGCGCCTGGACCCGGCCGGGGCGATCGGTGAGCGGAGCATCGCGGGTACGTTCCTGCGGAAGTTCAACGGTCTGTCAGGGGCCGTCTATATGGTGCGGGTCGGGGAGGAGAGGTGCGAGGCGTCGGCGCGCGCCGAGCTCGCGGAGCTGGTGCTCCACAGCGTGGATCGGCTGCGGATGATGCTGCCGGCAACGAAGGCGACGACTCTTGCCTACGGCGATCTGAAGCCTGAGCACGTGGTGTTCCCCGATGGCGCGGACGGGCGGCCGGCGCTCCTCGACCCGGGACTGTTGCGTGCGGGCCCGATGGTGGACGTGGCGAAGCTGCTGAGCCGTTCGGTCCTGTTCCTCGCCGCACACCGTCCGAGCCCGCTGACATGTCGTCTGATCGTCGACGGCCTCGCGGAGTTCGCTGAAGGACGGGCTATGCGGTTGCCGGGGAAGGACCGGCGGCTGCGGCTGCGGGACCTGCTGACCCTGTGGCTGATGGACACGGTCAACATCCTCACGACGTATCTGTCTGCGCCGGCCGGGCTGCCGCTGCCCGTCCTCGGCCTGGTGCTCGTCGAGCGGGCCGTTCCCGTCCTCCGCATGGTCGACGCGGTGAGCGCGGACCTCGCCAACGGGGTGGCTGAGCACGGGGTATGGGACGGCGCACTCCGCCGGGCCCTTGAGGTGATCTCGTGACGGTCCGGGACGTGGCGGTCGGCCTGATCGGTACCGGCGCGGTCGGACAGGGTGTCGGGGGCGCCCTGGTGGCGTCCGGGCTGTGCACGAGCCTCCTCGTCGCCTCCCGTAGGCCCGAGCAGGCCGCGGCCCTCTCGGACGACCTCGCCGACATGCAGGCGGCGTACGGCTCGCCGGTGCGGCCGTATGCCGCCGCAGTCCCGGAAATGCGCGACTGCGCGGCTGTCGTGGTCGCCGTGCGGGCACGGTTCACCAACGCCCGCGCGACCGACGTCCGCATGGGCGGGATACAGGCGAACACCCCTGTCGTACAGGAGATCGCCGGTCAGCTCGCCGGCTATCCGGGCACGGTGCTTGTGGTGACGAACCCGGTCGACCTGATGACGCGGCTGTTCGCCGAGACGTCCGGGTGCCTGAGGGTGTTCGGTGTCGGCTCCAGCCTCGACACGTCCCGCTACCGGATCACCCTGGCCCGGCTGCTCGGCGTGTCCGCGCGGGCGGTGGACGGGCACGTGATCGGTGAGCACGGTGACGGCGCGGTGGTGTGTGCCTCGTCGACCACCGTCAACGGCCAGCCTGTTCCCGTCCCCCTTCAGCAGGTCCGTGACGAGCTCGCCATACGGCCCGGCCGGATCAACACGGGTATCGGCCGCACCAGGTGCGGACCGGCTGGTGCCGTGCTCTTCGCCCTGCGCCTGGCCCTGGGCGTCGACGACGGGCTGACCGAGCTGTCCGCGCCGTACAGCGACAGCTACCTGGGAATTCCGTTGCGGTTCATCGGGGGCGAGGCTCTACCGTGCATGCCCCGGCTGGACGGCGCGGAGGCCCGGCAACTGGAAGCCGCCCGCATCAAACTCCGCGACGCCTATCAGGCCGTGCGCGGTATCCCCGCCCAAGCGCTTCCCTCAGAGAGGAACTTGTGACCACTCACGCCGTACGACTTGAGGCCGCCGACGCGGCCGTGGACGTCGTCTCCGCCGACAAGGCCGTCACCGACTGGACGACTCGCTACTTCGGGCCATGGTGGAAGGCCGCTGACGTGCCGGCAGACAGCGTCTGCACAGGCCCGCTCGTCATCGCCGAGGTCGATCCGGGAAAGTACGCGGACGCGGCACTCGCGGTGACGCAGGCCCGGAACGAGAGCACCACGTACGCGAAGGCGCAGCTCCTCCTCACCCGCGACGTCGCCGCTGGGGTGATCCTGGGCGTCCAGCCGGGGGAGAGCCTGGCGTACCGGTCGGAACCCGACGTGGGAAGTCTGGTCATCTCCGGGTGCGACACCGAGCCGGTCGCCACGGCGACCGCGCGCCTGGCCCGCGAGGTGATGCGCGGAATGCTGCTGCGCGCCGGGTGGTCGGTGCTGCACGCCTCCGCTGTCGTTCGGGAAGGCGGCGTAGTCCTGACGTTCGGCCAGAAGGGGGCCGGCAAGACCACCACGGCCCTGGCGCTGGCCAACCGGTACGGCTGGGGACTGCTGGCCAATGACCGCGTGTTCGTCCGGCCCAACGAAACGGGCGGCGTCGATGTGCTGCCGTGGCCGTCGGCTGCCGCGCTCGGCCTCGGCCTGCTCGACGCCCTGAACTGGTTCGAGATCGCGCGAGAGCGGCTCCAGGGCGGCGAGCAGCTGCACCCGACGCAGAGCCGGCGGGTGACGGATGCCCTCCTCGCAGGTGATCGCGAGCCGTTGTGGGAGAACGGCAAGGAGCTGAAGGTGCAGGTGTTCCCGGACCAGTTCGAGCGCTGGTTCAGCGTGCCGCTGGCGACCGGCGGCGAGGCTGCCGCCCTCGTCTTCCCGCGTATCGAAGTCGGTGCCGACCCGGCCGAAGAGGACAGCTACCGGTCGCTGAGCGGAGGGGACTTCATGAGCGGCGAGACCGAGGACCGCTACCCCGATGTGTTCGCGCTGGCGAGGGTCGACGGCGGCGGCACCGAGGAGTCGAGGCACGAGGTCGCTCACCGCCTGGCGGAGCTTCCGCACCACTCGGTCGTCCTCGGCCATGACGTCGCCGCGAACGGCGACTTCCTCGCGAAGCTCACCGGCGGTGCCTAGGTAGGTCCCCCTACCGTCTGCGCAAGGCGGAGGGGCTGACGTCGCTCGGGTTTGTGAACCAGAAGGACGCGTGAACCGTTCGGCGCACTGTCGTTCGACGGCCACGTTCGGTGCGCGTTCTTCCGAATTGGCGCTTAACGGCAGATGGTTGAGACGACAATATCCGTCCGACCAGAACCAGCCGTGATCGGTTCGGCGACCCGTCGCCGGGTTCCTGGGGGAGTTCGGCGACGCGCGGCTGAGGACACTGCTCCGCATAAGCAGGGCCGCCGGCGCTGACCGGTGCTGGCGTTACTGACGGTTCTCGAGATGCGCGCCGGTGTCCGCCATGTCCGCCGCGCCCGGCCAAACCGTTGACACTCGAAGGGCAGGGGCGCAGACTCGCGTCGAAAGATGGTGAAGAAAACTTCACTCTGCGAACATCGCCCGGTGGGCAGTCGCCGGTGAATACCGAACCCCGAACCGAACCCGAACCGAACCCCGAACCCAACCCCGAAGGGATACGCCCGATGCGCACGACCGTCGGCATCGTCGGCGCCGGCCCCGCCGGCCTCCTCCTCGCCCGTCTGCTGCACAACGCCGGTATCGACTCCGTCGTACTGGAGAGCCACGACCGGGCCTACGTCGAGCAGCGGCAGCGTGCCGGGATCCTGGAGCAGGGCACGGTGGACGTGCTGCGCGCGGCCGGTGCCGGGGAGCGGATGGACCGGGAGGGGCTGCGGCACGACGGCATCGAGCTGCGGTACGACCGCAAGCGCCACCGCGTCGACTTTCCCGGTCTCACCGGCGGCCGGTCGGTGATGGTCTACGCGCAGACCGAGGTGTGCAAGGACCTCATCGCCCTCCAGCTCGAGGACGGCGGTCCGCTGCTGTTCGAGGCGGAGGCGCTGACCGTGGAGGGGGTGGACGGCGACAGCCCGCGGGTGCGTTTCCGGCACGGGGGGCGCGAGGACGTCCTGGAGTGCGAGTACGTCGTCGGGTGCGACGGCTTCTGGGGGGTCTCGCGGAAGGCGATCCCGGCCGAGCTGGTCCGCGTCTTCGAGCGGACGTACCCCTTCGGCTGGCTCGGCATCCTCGCCGACGTGCCGCCCTCCCACGACGAGCTGGTCTACGCCCGCCACGACCGCGGCTTCGCCCTGCTCTCCATGCGCTCGCCGGCCGTCTCCCGCCTCTACCTCCAGGTGCCCGAGGGCACCGACGCCGGGAGCTGGGGCGACGAGGCGATCTGGGACGAGCTGGAGCGCCGCTTCGAGACCGACGACGACTGGAGGCTGGAGCGCGGGCCGATCACCCAGAAGTCGGTCACCCCGATGCGCTCCTACGTCCACGAGCCGATGCGGCACGGCCGGCTCTTCCTCGCCGGGGACGCGGCCCACATCGTGCCGCCGACCGGCGCGAAGGGGCTGAACCTCGCCGTCGGGGACGTCGTCACCTTCGCGCGGGCGCTGACGCACCAGGCGGAGACGGGGTCGTCCGATCTCCTCGACGCCTACTCCGCGACCTGTCTGCGGCGCGTGTGGCAGGCCGAGCGGTTCTCGTACGACATGACGACGCTCCTGCACCCGGCCCCCGACGCCACCCCCTTCGAGGACCGCCTCCAGCTCGCCCGCCTGGAGCGGATCGCCTCCTCCCGCGCCGCCGAGACCGACCTCGCCGAGGGGTACACCGGGTTTTCGTTCGAGTGACCGAACCGTCGGCCCCGTCCGGTCTCCGGCCGGTTCCGGGCGTGTACCGGCTTGGTCCTGGATGGAAACCTCCTGTACTGGGAATCATCACGCCGCGTAGCGTGTTGGCCAGCAGCATGAGGGAAAGATCCTCCCCAGGCACTAGGGTCAATCCTTTGCCTACCTATTACCCTTGAGCCAAGGCCGCGCAGTGTGGCCATGGAGGAGTGCAATGAGGAGCAGAAACCCGGTCTTCTCGCGACGGGGGTTCAGCCGCGACAACGGCTCGGCGGGCTTCAACGCCGCGCCGCAGGCCGGGGGACCCGCAGTCGGCACCCAGCCGGGCAACCCCTACGCCCAGCCGGCCGGCAACCCGTACGCGCAGAACCCCTACGCCCAGCAGGACCTGCAGTACGGCGCCCCGCCGCAGGCCCCGGTCACCACCGGCCGGATGACCATGGACGACGTCGTCGCGCGCACCGCGACCACGCTCGGCACCGTGGTCGTCACCGCGGTGCTGGCCTGGCTGCTGCTGCCCGTCGACGAGGCCAACCTCGGCAAGTCGTACGGCATCGCCATCGTCGCCGGTCTGGTCGCGATGGTGCTGGCCTTCGCCCAGTCGTTCAAGCGCCGCCCGGCGCCCGCGCTGATCCTGTCGTACGCCGCCTTCGAGGGCGTGTTCCTCGGCGTGATCTCGTCCGCGGTGTCCACGTACATCGCGGACGGCGTCGTCGCCCAGGCCGTGATGGGCACGATGGCGGTCTTCGCCGGTGTGCTCGTGGCGTACAAGGCGGGCTGGATCCGCGTCAACCGCCGCTTCTACGGCTTCGTGATGGCCGCCGCGCTCGGCTTCGTCCTGCTGATGGTCGTGAACCTGCTGTTCACGGTCTTCGGCGGCGGTGACGGCCTCGGCTTCCGCAGCGGTCCGCTCGGCATCGTGTTCGGTGTCATCGGCATCCTGCTCGGCGCCTGCTTCCTCGCCCTGGACTTCAAGCAGGTCGAGGACGGCATCGCGTACGGCGCACCGCGCGAGGAGGCCTGGCTCGCCGCCTTCGGTCTCACGATGACGCTGGTGTGGATCTACATGGAGTTCCTGCGACTCCTGTCGATCCTGAACAGCGACTGACGACAGCGACTGACGACAGCGACTGACGCCGGCCGGCCGTAGCGCCGGACGTACGCGACGGAAGGGCCCCGGGATCCGCTCCCGGGGCCCTTCGTCGTGTCGTCCGGTTCGCCGACCGGTGTGCTGTCCGGTCCGGTGCTGTCCGGTCTGCTTGTCGCGTGCGCGCTAGAGGAGTTTGCGCGCGGCCCTCCTCAGGTCGTACTCGTGGATGAGCGCCTTGGCGTGGCCGTACGCGAGGTCGTGCTCGGCGCGCAGCCAGCTGACCTTCTCCTCGAAGCGGAGAGCGGGGCCTTCGTCGACGGTGCGCAGCCAGTCGGCGACCTCACGACCGGTGCAGTGGGGGATGCGGGCCAGTATGTTGCGGTGGGTCTCCTCGGAGAGGACATGGGACATCGGCGCCTCCGGTAGCAAAGGGGATGTAAGCCGGTCCTTCAGGTCACGGTGCCTGAGTGTTCGCCTGTTGGCAACAGTCCCGGTCCGACGCGTAGTCTCGCGGCGTGGTGGATACGACGTCTCTGACCCGTGCGGTGGATCACTTCGCCGATCGTCTGCGTGCCGCTCCGCAGAGCCGGCTCCAGCGGGGCGCGGCCGCGGAAGCGCTGGCGCTGGCCAGGCAGTTGGTCCGGTGGGCGCAGGCGATCGAGCAGCCCGGGGCCGAGCCCAGGGAGATGCCCGACGTCGGGATGTTCGCCGCAGCCGACCAAATCACCGTCGCCGTGCACGACTTGGCCCTCGTCCTCACGGACGAGGGACAGGTGGCGGAAGCCGTGGAGCTGGTGGCTCAGGCGCAGAAGCGCGCGGCGGTGTGAGCCTCGGGACGCGCCTCGGGCAGGCGGGTGGGCCTCGGGCGGCGGGTGGGCCTCACAGGCTCGCTATGACCCGGTCCGCCAGGATGTAGACGTTCTCCGGGCCGCACTGGAACGTCAGCGTGTACGCGCCCGAGATGCCCGAGCCGCCCAGCAGGAACGGGGTTTCGCCGGCCGTGAGGGCCGTCGCGAGGCGTTCCGCCGTCTCGCGGTGGCCCGGGGTCATGCAGAGGGTGGTGCCGTCGGCGAAGACGTAGACGTCGAGGGTGCCGAGCGGGCCAGGGCGGACGTCGGTCAGCTCGATGCGGGACGCGGCCAGTTCCTCGAGGGTGGCGACCGTGCGTTCGTGGTCGTTGACCATTGGTGACTGGACGGGTACGAAGTCCGGGTGGGACGGGTGACGGCGGCGGGCGGCGGCCAGTTCGGCGGAGTCCCCGGCGAACTCGTCGGCGTCCGTGGTCGGCTCGGTCACCGGCTCCAGGGGCTCCAGGCCCACGAAGTCCGCCTGGCGGGGCAGGAACAGCTCGCTGTCCGGCAGACCCAGCAGGGAGGGGGCGTCGGAGGCGTCACGGGCCTCCTGGGCGGCCCAGAACGCGCGCGCCTCGGCGAGCTCCCGCTCCCGCTCCTCCGCGAGCGCCTCGGCCACCGCGGCGCGTATCTCAGCCGCGTCGGCGGTGGTGCGGGCGGCCGGAACGAAGCCGCGCAGCTGCGTGGCGTGGTTCTCGGCGAGCTGCGTGTGCAGGGCGGCGACCTGCCGGCGCAACTGAAAGAGGGTGCGCAGGACGGCGACGCCCACGGCGCCCGTGGCGGCCGTGGTGACCAACAAGGCGATCGGCATGGCGCTCACTGACGTACTCCCGGTTCAAAGTCGACCCCCGACTTCCTACATCAGCTTGAAGGGTGGACTATCCAGCTGTCAGTGCGTAACGTCACGAAACGGACAGGGATTTGGGCCTGTGGGTGGCGGTGGAACGCGCTGAGCTGCGTAAATCCCCCCTGGAGGGAGATAGGTCACATCCTGGGGGAGATTGCATCACAGAACGGCCCGGAGTCCAGGTGCTTTCCGGACTCCGGGCCGTCGGCTCACGGTGGGTGTTTCGCCGGTCACCGAGAGGCTTGATATGCCTCAGCTCAGGCGCTCGACGACCATCGCCATGCCCTGGCCGCCGCCGACGCACATCGTCTCCAGGCCGAACTGCTTGTCGTGGAACTGGAGGGAGTTGATGAGCGTGCCGGTGATGCGGGCGCCCGTCATGCCGAAGGGGTGGCCGACGGCGATGGCGCCGCCGTTGACGTTCAGCTTCTCCAGCGGGATGTTCAGGTCGCGGTAGGAGGGGATCACCTGCGCGGCGAACGCCTCGTTGATCTCGACCAGGTCGATGTCGTCGATGGTGAGGCCGGCGCGGCGCAGCGCCTGGTTGGTCGCGTCGACCGGACCGAGGCCCATGATCTCGGGGGAGAGGCCGGAGACGCCGGTCGACACGATGCGGGCGAGCGGGGTGAGGCCGAGCTCGCGGGCCTTGGTGTCGCTCATGATGACGACCGCGGCGGCGCCGTCGTTCAGCGGGCAGCAGTTGCCGGCGGTGACCATTCCGTCCGGGCGGAAGACCGGCTTCAGGCCCTGGACGCCCTCCAGCGTGACGCCGGCGCGCGGGCCGTCGTCCTTGCTGACGACCGTGCCGTCGGGGAGCGTCACCGGGGTGATCTCGCGCTCCCAGAAGCCGTTCTTGATGGCTTCCTCGGCGAGGTTCTGGGAACGGACGCCGAACTCGTCCATGTCCTGGCGGGTGACGCCCTTGACCCGGGCGAGGTTCTCGGCGGTCTGGCCCATCGAGATGTAGGGGTCGGGGATCAGGCCGTCCTCGCGCGGGTCGTGCCAGCTCGATCCCTCGGACCCGGCCACGGCGGCGGTACGGGCTTCCGCGTCGGCGAAGAGGGGGTTGTGGGTGCCGGGGATCTCGTCGGAGCTGCCCTTGGCGTACCGGGAGACCATCTCGACGCCGGCCGAGATGAAGACGTCGCCCTCGCCGGCCTTGATGGCGTGCAGGGCCATGCGGCTGGTCTGGAGCGACGAGGAACAGTAGCGGGTGACCGTGCAGCCGGGCAGGTGGTCCATGCCCATCTGCACGGCGACGATCCGGCCCAGGTTGTAGCCCTGCTCGCCGCCGGGGAGGCCGCAGCCGAGCATCAGGTCGTCGATGTCCCTCGGGTCCAGCTCGGGGACCTTCGCCAGGGCGGCCTGGATGATCGTGGCGGTGAGGTCGTCCGGGCGCAGGTCCTTCAGCGAGCCCTTGACGGCGCGGCCGATCGGGGAGCGGGCGGTCGAGACGATGACGGCTTCGGGCATCACGGCTCCAGATAGGAAGGGGCGGCGCATAGCGCCTCGTTGAGGGGTGGCGGTCGGGCGACGGGTGGGAGGGATGGGTTTCGTACGGGCGGGTACGGGCGCGTACGGGCACGGCTGCTTCGGAAGTTACCCGTACGTATGGGCTGGGTCACGGGGCTGGGGGTGTGACTCCGGCCGCACTTTCTAAGCGCTTGCTTGGACCTCCGGTGGTGGGGCGGGGATGTGCGGGCGGGGCAGCGTGCCGGTCCTGGGGACGCCGGTCCCGGGGTGCCGGTCCCGGGGCGCCGATCCTGGGGGCTGCGCCCCCAGACCCCCGTCGGCCCTGAAGGGGCCTTGTCCTCAGACGCCGGACGGGCTGGTCTGCTCCGGTTCGGTCACCTGGCGGCGCCGCCTCCGCTTCAGGAGGGCCCATGGGCCCCGTGGGCCGGTCGGCATCGCCGCCGTGACCTCCGTGCCGGGTTCCGAGGCCGCTTCCGCCGCTGCTCGGGCCACCGGGAGGAAGCCCTCGCGGCGGGTGACGTCGGGGCGTTCCTCGTCCGCCGGCCAGAGGCCGAGGGCCGCGCAGACCGTGGGCAGGACCGCCATCGCCGCCGTCGCGTACCCCTCCGCCGAGGGGTGGTAGTGGTCGGGGCCGAACATCGCGCGCGGGTTCGCCTCGAACTCGGGGCCCAGCAGGTCGCCCAGGGACACCGTGCGGCCGCCCTGTTCGACCGCGCCGATCGTCTGGGCCGCCGCCAGTTGGCGCGACGCCCGCCGGGCCAGCCAGCGCAGCGGCTGCTGGACCGGCTCGATCGTGCCCAGGTCGGGGCAGGTGCCGACGACGACCTCCGCGCCGGCCGTGCGCAGCCGCCGTACCGCCGCGGACAGGTGGCGGACCGCGCGGGTGGCCGGCATGCGGTGGGTCACGTCGTTCGCGCCGATCATGATCACGCAGATGTCGGGCATCCGGTCGACGCCCCCGACGACCAGCGCGACCTGCCGGTCCAGGTCGTCGGACTGGGCGCCGGGCAGCGCCACGTTGCGCAGTTCCACGGGGCGTTCCGCGACCGCCGCCAGGCCGGAGGCCAGCAGGGCGCCCGGGGTCTGTCCGGAGCGCTGGACGCCCTGGCCGGCCGCCGTGGAGTCGCCCAGCATCGTCAGACGCAGGGGCTCCTTGCCGGGGCCGGGGGCGTCGTAGGCGAGTCCGTAGCGGCCGTCCGCCTGCGGGACGTGCGGATGCGCCCCGTTGTTGACCTGGCGGCGCGCCAGATGCACCTCCGCCACCACCAGCCCGACGGCCGCCGCCCCGGCCAGCCCGATGCCGCCGCCGCCATAGGCCGCGCCGGCCGCGATGCGCCGGGCCACTCTCGCCCTCGACATGCTCGTCATGCCTCGACGCCACCTCCCTCGTGCCCTCGTGTCCGTACACCCACTCCTTGCCCCGTACGGACCGTCGTCCAATCTCCACCAGGAGTGAACCTCCCGACCGACCCGTAGGCTGGTTCGACCACTAGGACCACTGTTTTGAAAGCAACCGGAGACAACGGTGCAATTCCACGACTCGATGATCAGCCTCGTCGGCAACACCCCGCTGCTGAGGCTCAACAGCGTGACCGAGGGCATCCAGGCGACCGTCCTGGCAAAGGTCGAGTACTTCAACCCGGGCGGCTCCGTGAAGGACCGCATCGCCCTGCGCATGATCGAGGCCGCCGAGGAGAGCGGGGAGCTCAAGCCGGGCGGCACGATCGTTGAGCCGACCAGCGGCAACACCGGGGTCGGGCTGGCCATCGTGGCGCAGCAGAAGGGGTACAAGTGCATCTTCGTGTGCCCCGACAAGGTGTCCACCGACAAGATCAACGTGATGCGGGCGTACGGCGCCGAGGTCGTCGTCTGCCCGACCGCCGTGGACCCCGGGCACCCGGACTCGTACTACAACGTCTCCGACCGGCTGGTCCGTGAGACGCCGGGCGCGTGGAAGCCCGACCAGTACTCCAACCCCCACAACCCCCTCTCCCACTACCACTCCACCGGCCCCGAGCTGTGGGAGCAGACGGAGGGGAGGATCACCCACTTCGTGGCGGGCGTCGGGACCGGCGGCACCATCTCCGGTACCGGCCGCTACCTGAAGGACGCCAGCGAGGGCCGGGTGCAGGTCGTCGGCGCCGACCCCGAGGGGTCCGTGTACTCGGGCGGGTCCGGGCGGCCGTACCTCGTCGAGGGCGTCGGCGAGGACTTCTGGCCGACCGCCTACGACCGTACGGTCGCGGACGAGATCGTCGCCGTGTCCGACAAGGACTCCTTCCAGATGACCCGCCGCCTCGCCAAGGAGGAGGGGCTGCTCGTCGGCGGCTCCTGCGGGATGGCCGTCGTGGCGGCGCTGCGGGTCGCGGAGCGGCTGGGCCCGGACGACGTCGTGGTCGTCCTGCTCCCCGACAGCGGGCGCGGCTACCTCAGCAAGATCTTCAACGACGAGTGGATCAGCCAACATGGGTTCAGCGAAGACACGGCAACGGAGCCGACTGCAGGAGACGTGCTGAAGCAGAAGGAGGGAGGCGGCATCCCGAACTTCGTACACATGCACCCCACCGAGACCGTTGGGGCCGCAGTCGAGGTACTGAGGGAGTTCGGGGTGTCGCAGATGCCGGTAGTGGCCAAGGGAGCTGGGCATCCCGATGTGATGGCCCCCGAAGTGATCGGGGCCGTGGACGAACGAGTGCTCTTGCACGCGCTGTTCGCCGATCGCGCCGGGTCGGGAGACCCGATCGAGAAGCACATGAGCCCGCCACTGCCGGTTGTCGGATCGGGAGAACCGGTAGCACGGATGATGTCCGTGCTGGAAGGACGGGACGCGGCGGTGGTCCTGGTGGACGGCAAGCCCACCGGAGTGATCACCCGCCAAGACCTGTTGGCCTTCCTGTCCGACTCCACCGGCTGACGGCACGTCCCAGCGGGACAAGACCTGTGCGGAGGAGAACCATGGCTAAGAAGATCGAGACCTGCCCGACCGTGGACGAGTGGGTCAACAAGCGGCTCGAAACGCTGCTTCCGTCCATCGACCGGGACACCTGGGCAGGACTCTGGACCGTCCTGAACCCTGACGTCGGTCCGCAGGCCGAAGCCGCCTGACTCCTCCCTCAGCAAGCCGCCCCCGAGCCCTCTGGCCGGGGGCGCTGTGCTGTCTACAGCGCGAAGCGCCCGCGAGGGTCCGGAATCGCACACAGGGGGCCCTGTAGCGCGTGCAGACACACAGCGGTCCCGATCGCCTCGGGGGAGACGCGACCGGGAACCTTCCAGCGCACAGCGTTCGGGGGGAGATCGCTGAAACGCTGGCACTCTTCGCGTACCCGTGTAGCTCTGGCATATGCCGGAAACAGAAGAACCCCCATGTTGACGCCACGGGGGTTCTCCTCGGCCCAGGAACCCTGTGTCGCCCCCGGACCGGTGCGACAGCTTGTTTCATTCATTCACTCGGCACGTACGGCAGCAGCGAAGAGGGTCCCGATGTACCCCTCGGTGGGGGCGTCGATGATCTTCGCCCCGGCCCTCTGGAACTTCGCCTCCAGGAGCAGGTTCCGCCACTTACGAGTGCTGTGGCTGTACCGGTAGGTGTAGAGAGGCCTGCCGGCGAACCCGCCCTTGTACATGCCCTGCGGACCGTAGGCACCAGGGATGGCCGGCGGTTGGGAAAAGGCGAACACTCCGCCCGGATTGAGCCGTTCCCAGACGAGAGGGAACAGCTCTTCCGGGTCTGCGAACCAGGCGCACCCGAAGATCGAGTAAACGGCGTCGTACGTCTCTCCTGTTGACTCCAGGTAGGACAGCACTTCGCCCTCATGGAACACGGCTCCCGTATCTGCCCACTTGTCGCTGATCTTCTTCACCATGACCGGTGAGAGGTCGAGGCCGTGTGCCTCAATGCCCTGCTGGGCGAGGTAAGCCACGGAGCGGCCGGTGCCGCATCCGATCTCCAGCGTCTTCCGCGGCTTGCCGAGTACTTCCGGGCCGGGGCCGTGGTCCTTAGTACTGCGTCCACCGGAAAACGGGCTCGGCGTCGGGCTCGAAAGCCGATTCTGCGTAGGTGTCCCAGACCTCGGTTTCCATGGCGTAGTCATGCTGTGCAGGCACGGGCATTCCTTGTAGTCGATATGCGGGGACCCCCGCCCTCGGGGAGCCTTGCTCGAGGGCGGGGGCGACTGTAGCCGGGGGAGGCCGGCCGTCAGTGGGAGTCCGGCACCTTGTCGTCGCACGGACCGCAGTCGGAAGCGTCGACCGACCACAGCTCCATGTCGACGGGGAAGCCGTTCTGGCGGATGATCTCGGCCGTCCGCATCACGATGCCGTCGCGGCGGTGCTCGATCAGCGGAGCGTGGTGCTTGTACCGGCCCTCGTTGTACCGCTCGCAGATCGCGAAGTACGTCGGGGTGTCGAGGATGATCTGATGTACGCCCTGGTCGACCTCGAAGCCGGGGCCCATGTCGTTGCCCGGCTTCTCCATGGCCGTGATCAGGTAGGCCACACCCTGATTGAGGATGCGCTCGGCGAGGCTGCGCACCCGCACGGTGTCACGCTGGAGAAGCCGCACTTCGCGCTCCCACAGGCCGATACCGGGGTCGGGGATCAGGTGCGGATCGGCCTCCCCGATCTCGTCCAGGATGGCCTTCGGGTCCCGGAGCTGTGTTGCCTCCGGGGCCTCAAGCATTACCGTCATGTCGTGCCCTTTCTACTCGTTGTGAGGGTGCTGGACCCACCCCCGGCCGACCGTCCTAAGGAGACCGGGGGCGGGTGTTGAGACCCCGCCCGTCCGCTACGGGGGAGAGCGGACAGACGGGGAGCTATGAGGCGGGGCGTTCGTCCAACTGGCGCGTGTACGCGCTGACGTACGCGCAAGACCAGTCGCAGCAGCCTTTACAGGCGAAGCCAGGAGCGGTGACACCATTCACGGTTACGGGACCTATGAACGTCACAGGCTGGTCCGACTTCCGGCAGAGCCAGCAGAGCCCCATGACCCACCTCTTGTCGGTCATTCGTCGCGCTCTCCGCTGACCTTTCGGTACACGTCCAGCAGGGTGCTGGCGAAGATGGCCGAGTCCCGCAGGTAGCCGTACGCCTCGTGAGCCTGAGAACGCGACATCGGACGGTTACTCGCGGCGAGGTGACGTTCCACCATGCGCCGGAGCCGCAACGTGTTCTGGTCCTCGTCCTCACCGAGGCACTGGCTCACAAGAAGCACATGTCGGCGCCGCTGCCGCAGGTCGGCTCCGGTGAGCCGGTCGGCGACCTGATGCAGGTGCTCGGCACCGCCTACGCGGCGATCGTCCTCGTCGAGGGCAAGCCCACGGGCGTCGTCAGCCGTCAGGACCTGCTGGCCTTCCTGGCCAAGGGCGGGAAGTGACTTCCGAGGGTCAAGGGCCGTGATCCCCGGGAAACCTCCGGTGAACGGCCCGTCCGGGCGGTGACCTTCCGTTTGCCTGCCGAAGAGGTGGACTTCGCGGAAGTGGTACGAGCACGTCACGTGCACGCAGCACACGCTTAACACGCGTCCGGCATATTTGTGGATGTCGGCAGGGCGGGAGCGGCTCCCCGCCCCACCGGCACCAAAACGGCGTCACGGACCTCCGGAGCGGCTCCCGGACCTTCCACCGACGCCATGGACGCGCAAGCCCGGCCTGACCCGGCACGCGTCCCACGCGGGGACCGCCGTCGTCCCGCCCCCCGGCAACGGGGGTGCGGCGGTCCCCGCGCAAAGCCCCCCTTTACGCCTGAACCGGCGCCGCTCTCGCGGATGTGGCTGGGCGCTCTCGTGGTTCCTCAATTATTGGTGGCGGCCGTCGTCGCTTTCCAGCTGCCCAGCAACTGCAGTCGCTCCGCTGTCTCCGAACCCGGCTGCGGGGTGTAGACCAGGAGGGTCTGGGGGGTGTCCGACTGGATGGTCAGGGTTTCGTAGGGGAACGTCAGCAGGCCTGCCACCGGGTGGTTGACGCGCTTCGCGCCGTAGGCGCACTCGCGGACCGGGTGGTCTGCCCACAGGCGGCGGAAGTGGTCGCTCTTGAGGGAGAGTTCGCCCACCAGTGAGGTGAGACGGCGGTCGTTCTGGTGATGGCCCGCCAGCATGCGCAGGTGGGCGACGCACTGGACGGCCACCGCGGGCCACTCCGGGTAGAAGTCGCGGGCCGCGGGGTCGAGGAAGATGTGCCGCGGGATGCTGCGGGCGTCCGGCGTGGCGCTGCCGTAGCCGAAGATCGCGTCGGCCAGTGCGTTCCAGGCCAGGACGTCCATCCGGGCGTCCAGGACGAACGCCGGGGTGCGCTCCATGCTGTCGAGCAGCAACTGCACGCCCGGGCGCACGCGGGGCGCTGACGGGCGCGCGGACGGCTTGCGGGGGCGGGCGACGGCGTGCAGGTAGGCGTGTTCCGTCTCGTCCAGGCGCAGGACGCGCGCTACGGCGTCCAGCACCGTGTCGCTGACGCTCGGGCCCCTGCCCTGTTCCAGGCGGATGTAGTAGTCGACGCTCACTCCGGCGAGCTGCGCCACCTCCTCGCGCCGCAGACCCGGCACACGCCGGCGTCCGTACGAGGGCAGTCCGACCTCCTCGGGCCGGATGCGGGCACGGCGCGAGCGCAGGAAGTCTCCGAGATCCCCGTCCATGGGGTCGATCGTAGGGGAGCGCGGCGCTCGCAACCTGGTACTGGCAGACCCAGGAAAAGCGCATCCCTGGGTAGCGGGGGCGGGGGAGATGAGAGTGGTGCGGGTCGCAGGCCGGGGAGTCGCCCCGGCTCACCTTCACCACTTCCCAGGAGCCATCCATGTCCTACGAGAACCAGTACGGGAACCAGTACGCGGGCCTTGCCGGGCGGACCGCCGTCGTCACCGGGGCCGCCAGTGGGATCGGGGAGGCCGTGGCCGTGCTGCTCGCCGCCTCGGGGGCCCGGGTCGCGCTGCTGGCCCGGCGCGGGGACCGGCTGGAGGCGGTCGTCGAGAAGATCCGCGCCGACGGGGGCGAGGCCCTCGCGGTCGTCGCCGACGTGACCGACGGCGCGTCGGTGGACGCGGCGGCCGCCCGGATCCGCGCCGCCTACGGGAACGTCGACCTCGTCGTCAACAACGCCGGCGTGATGCTGGCGAACCCGGTCGACGACGGCCGGATCGACGAGTGGCAGCGGATGATCGACACCAACGTCACCGGAGTGCTGCGGGTGATCCGCGCCTTCACCGGGGACCTGCTGGGCGCCGCCGCCGAAGGGCACGCCGCCGACCTGGTGAACGTCTCGTCCGTCGGCGCGCACCTCACGCTCCCGCACTTCGCGGTGTACAGCGCGACCAAGGCGGCGCTCACCCACCTCTCCCAGTCCCTGCGCACCGAGTTCGGGCCCCGGGACGTGCGGGTCACCAACGTCGAGCCGGGGCTGACGGAGACCGAGCTGGCGACGCACCTCGACAACGCCGAGCTGACCGGACGACTGGACGGCATGTTCGCCGAGTTAGGCGTGCTGTCCGCGGCCGAGATCGCCGACGTCGTCGCCTACGCCACCAGCCGCCCCCGGCACGTCAACCTGCGGCAGATCATGGTGCTGCCGACCCGGCAGGCGTGAGGCCGAGCCCTTTCCGGGGCGGTCGGTCGGACAGCCCGGTGAGTCGGTGGGCCGGTCAGTCTTTCCAGTCGTCGGCCTTGGCGGTGGGGCGGCTGCGTCTGGCGGTGAACAGCTCGGGGTTGGTGCGGGCGGCCTGGACGCAGTTCACGCCGACGATGCCGACCCAGGTGACGAGCACGCCCGAGAAGTCGGCGAACGCGCCGCCGATCGCCGACAGCGGGATCGCCAGGATCAGCGAGACGATGGCGAAGCCGAAGCGGTCGCCCCAGGAGTCGGTGGGCCTGGGGCCGCGAGTGCCCCGAGCCGTCACCGTCTGCTGCTCGGCGAACTGCCGCCGCACCCGCCGCTCCACCGCGCCGTCGATCCGCTGGTCGACCTTCTCCAGGAACGAGTCCACGAGCGCGGACTCGTACTCCTCGCCCAGCTCCCTGCGGGTCTGCAGGGTGGCGTCGAGTTCTTTCTTCAGGTCCGTGTCCGTGTCCCGCGCGTCCATGGCCGTCTCCCATCCCGTCATGGACACCAAGGCTAGGGAGCGGGGGCCCCCGCCGCACTGGGGACAGCCCCCCTGTATGTGTGGGGGCGGGGGCCTATTTCGCCAGTCCGTGCTGCTTCGCGTACGTGTTCGCCACGTCCTCCGGGTCCTTCTTGTCCTTGTCCACCTGGCGGTTGAGCTCGGTGAGCTGCTCGGTGGTGAGGATGTTGCCGAGCTTCGCGAGGGCCTTGCGGACGGTGGAGTCGGCCCTGCGGTCGGCGATGAGCGGGACGATGTGCTGGCCCGGGACGAGGTTCTTGGGGTCGGCGAGGACCACCCAGCCGTTGTCCAGGATGTCGGTGTCGGTGGTGAAGAGGTTCGCCACGTCCACGTCGCCCTTCTTCAGCGCGGCCTTGACCAGCGGACCGGAGGAGTCGAGGGACTTGAACTCCTTGAACTCGACGCCGTAGACGTCCTTGAGGCCGACCACGCCGACGCGGCGCGTCTTGACCTCGGGGGCGGCGCCGATGACCAGCTTGCCGTTGAGTTTCGCGAGGTCGGCGAGGGAGGTCAGGCCGTATTTCTTCGCCGTCTCCCGGGTGACCGCGAAGGCGTCCGCGTCCTCGGCCATGCCGTACGACAGGACCTGGAGGCCGGCGGGCAGGGCGATGGTGAGGTCGTTCTGCATCTCGCCCTCCTCCGTCGCCGCCGCCTTGGGGTCGAGGTAGGTGAGGAGTGCGCCCTGGTACTCGGGCAGGAGGTCGATGTCACCGCTCTTGAGGGCGGGGAAGACGATCTCGCGGGTGCCGAGGTTGGGGCGGACCTTCACCTTCACGCCGGCCGCTTCGAGGACGGCCGCGTAGAGGTAGCCCAGCACCTGGTTCTCGGTGAAGTTGGCGGTGCCGATGGTGACCCCGTCCTTGCTGGAGCCACCCCCTCCGGCGGCGGTGCCCTCGTTGTCGAGGGAGGTGATGCCGCTCGCGCAGGCGGTCAGGGCAGGGACGGTCGCGGCCGCGAACAGGCCGCCGAGGATCGTGCGTCGGTTCATTTCGCTGTTCCCTAGGCGGTCTGTGCGGGGCGGATGGGGGTCCCCCCGCTCGAGCGAAGCCGAGAGTGGGGGAGGAAGAGGAGGCGCTGCAGGCCGGAGAGCGCCAGGTCCAGGGCGATGGCGACGGCGGCGACCAGGGCCGCGCCGCCGAGCACCTGGACGAGGTCGCGCTGGGCGAGGCCGTCGAAGACGTAGCGGCCGAGGCCGCCGAAGGAGACGTACGCGGCGATCGTGGCCGTGGCGACGACCTGGATCAGCGCGAGCCGCAGGCCCGTCATGATCAGGGGCAGCGCGAGGGGCAGCTCGACCTGGAACAGGACCTGGTGGCCGCGCATGCCCTGGCCGCGCGCCGCGTCCTTCACGTCCGGGTCGACGGCCGTCATGCCCGCGTAGGTGTTGGTGACGATCGACGGGACCGCGAGGGCGACGAGCGCGACGTAGACCGGCAGCATCGACAGGCCGCCGGCCAGGAAGACCAGCACCACCAGGCCGACGGTGGGCAGCGCCCGGCCGAAGGAGGCCAGGTTGATCGCGATGAACGCGCCCTTGCCGGTGTGGCCGATCAGCAGCCCGAGGGGGAGGCCGATCGCGGCCGCGATGAGGGTCGCCAGCAGCGAGTACTGGAGGTGTTCGGCGAGGCGGTGGGCGATGCCGTCCGGGCCGGCCCACTGGGCGCCGCTGGTCAGCCAGCCGCCGAGGTTCTTGAACAGTTCGAACATCAGGCTCGCCGCCTCTTCCACGGGGTCAGGACGTACTGGACGCCGACCAGGGCCGCGTCCGCGACGACCGCGAGGAGGATCGTGAGGACCACGCCCGCGATCACCGGGGTCGGGAAGTCGCGCTGGAAGCCGTCGGTGAAGAGCTGGCCGAGGCCGCCGTCGCCGATGTAGGTGGCGACGGAGACCAGGGAGATCGACATGACCGTCGCGATCCGCACGCCCGCCATGATCACGGGGAGCGCGAGCGGCAGCTCGACGGTGAGGAGCGTGCGCAGGGGGCGCGTGCCCATCGCCTTGGCCGCCTCCTTGGTCTTCGCGGGCACCGAGTCGAGGCCCTCGACCGTGTTCCGCAGCAGCACGACCAGGGTGTAGACGGTCAGGCCGATGACGGTCGTGGTGCGGGTCAGGCCGCTGATCGGCAGCAGCAGTACGAAGATCGCGATCGACGGGATCGTGAAGAGCACGTTCGACAGGCCGAGCAGGAAGCCGCGCAGGGGGCGGACCCGGTGGGCGATCACCGCGAGCGGGAGGCTGATCAGCAGCCCGAGGAGGACGGCGGTGAGGGCGGCCTGGAGATGGGAGATCGTGAGGGTGGTCAGGTCGTCGGTGTGGCCGGATATCCAGGACCAGTCGATGGTCATGCGGCCACCCCGGCGTCGGTGTGGGCCCGTGCCTCGGTGTGCGCCTGGCCGGCGTGGGTGTGGATGTCGTCGCGGGAGGTGACGCCGGTGAGGACGCCGTCGGCGTCGACGCGGACGACCAGTCCGGTGGGGGAGGCGACCGACTCGTCGAGCGCCGCGAGGAGCGAGTCGGTGTCCTTGAGGGGGCGGACGGGGACGTCGGCGCCCTGGGACGGGGATGTCCAGCGCAGCGGCCTGCGGGCCTCGTCGAGCGTCAGGGTCCAGGCGCCGCCCTCGGGGGCCGGGCCCTGCGGGACGGCCGCGAGGGTCTTCAGCGAGAGCAGCTTCAGACCGCGCTCGGCACCGAGGAAGTCGGCCACGAAGTCGTCGGCGGGGCGGGCGAGGAGCTCGGCGGGCGCCGCGCACTGCACCAGGTGGCCGCCGGTGCGGAACACGGCGATCTGGTCACCCAGCCGGACGGCCTCGTCGATGTCGTGCGTGACGAAGACGATGGTCTTGTTCAACTCCTTCTGGAGCCTGAGCAGTTCGTCCTGGAGCTGGGTGCGCACCACCGGGTCGACCGCGCCGAACGGCTCGTCCATCAGGAGCACCGGCGGGTCGGCGGCGAGCGCGCGGGCCACGCCGACGCGCTGCTGCTGGCCGCCGGAGAGCTGGTGCGGGTAGCGCTTGCCGGAGTCGGCGGACAGGCCGACGGTCTCCAGCAGCTCGGCGGCGCGGGCACGGGCCCTGCGGCGGCCGTGGCCCAGCAGCAGCGGCACGGTGGCGATGTTGTCGAGCACCGTGCGGTGCGGGAAGAGGCCCGACTGCTGGATGACGTACCCGATGGAGCGGCGCAGCTCGGCCGCGTCCTGGCGGGTGACGTCCTTGCCGCCGACCTGGATGGTGCCGGAGGTCGGGTCGACCATCCGGTTGATCATCCGCAGGGTGGTCGTCTTGCCGCAACCGGAGGAACCGACCAGCACGGTCACGCCGCCCTCCGGCATCCGGAGGGAGAGATCGTGGACTGCCGTCGTGCCGTTGGGGAAGCGCTTGTGGACCGCGTCGAACTGGATCATGAGTTGTCCCTTGCCCGGCTGTATAACGTCATGCAGAGTTCTCTGTAGATGAATAACTTGTCAACGGTCCGGTGTTAATCCGACGTAACGGATGACCGGCAGGCAAGATCAGGTGTCCGGATTGAGGGGAGTTTGTGGCCTTATGTCATCTCGGATCGTGGACGCCATTCCCGGGGCCGGCCCCGGTCTCGTCGTCCTCGACGGGATCGCCCTCGGCGTCGCGGACGTCGCGCGCCTCGCCGACGGGACCGCCCGCCCGGTCCCCGGCACCGACGCGACCAAGCGGATGACCGAGACCTGGGACGCCGCCCGCCAGATCGCCGCCACCGGCCGCGTCTACGGCCGCTCCACCGGCGTCGGCGCCAACCGGAACGAGGACGTGCCCACCGACGCCGCCGCCGAGCACGGACTGCGCCTGCTGCGCAGCCACGCCGGCGCCATCGGCGAGGAACTGCCCGCCCGGCAGGTCCGCGCGATGCTCGCGGTCCGCGCCAACCAGTTGCTCGCCGGCGGCGCGGGGCTGCGGCCCAGCGTCGTCACCGCGCTGTGCGAGGCGCTGGAGAGCGGCGCCCATCCGGTCGTCAACGAGTTCGGCTCGGTCGGAACGGGCGACCTGGCGGCGCTGGCGCAGGTCGGGCTCGCGCTGGTGGGGGAGCACCCCTGGCGCGGCACGGGAGCGCCCGAGCCGCAGCAGCTCGACAACAACGACGCCCTCGCGCTCATCAGCAGCAACGCCCTCACCCTCGGCCAGGCCGCCCTCGCCCTGCACGAACTGCGCGGGCTGCTGGAGGCCACCCAGGTCGTCGGCGCGCTCTCCCTGCTCGCCGTCGACGGCTCGCACGAGGCGTACGCCGCCCCCGTGCACGCCGCCCGCCCGCACCGCGGCTCCGCCGAAGTCGCCCGCCGCATGCGGGAGTTGATCGGCGCCGAGGACCGGCCGACGCCGCCCCTGGGCCGTATCCAGGACCCGTACGGATTCCGCTGCCTGCCCCAGATCCACGGCCCCGCGCACGACGCCGCCGACGCGCTGGAGGAGGTGATCGCCATCGAGATCAACGCGGCCGCCGAGAACCCCCTCATCTGCCCCGAGGACATGGCCGCCTACCACCACGGCGGCTTCTACCAGGCCCAACTCGCCCTCGCCCTGGACCACTTCAGGCTGGCCCTGACCCAGGTGGCCCGGCTGTCCACGTCCCGCCTGTCGACCATGAACGAGCCCGCCTACACCCGGCTGCGCCCCTTCCTCGCCGACCCCGAGCCCGCCTCCTCCGGCGTGATGATCCTCGAATACGCCGCCGCTGCCGCCCTCGGGGACCTGCGGGCCTTCTCCGCGCCCGCCTCGCTGGGCCACGCTGTACTCTCCCGGGGCGTCGAGGAACAGGCCAGTTTCGCTTCGCTCGCCGCCCGGCAGACACTGCGCGCCTGCGCCGCGTACCGTCTCGTCGTCGGCTGCGAACTCGTCGCCGCCGTACGGGCGCTGCGCCAGCGCGAGCTGCGGCCCGAACCGGGACTGCCGGCCTGGGACGCGCTGGAACTGGCCGAGGCGGAGCTCGACGCGGAACAGGCCGACCGCCCGCTCACCGGCGACGTGAACGCGGCGGCCGGACTGCTGGACCGGTTCACGGACATCTGGAGGGGAACGGGGAATGAGCGCGGACACGGAGATCGGTGAGGGCGTGCGGGGTGCGGGGGCGCCGGGGGCTGCTGGGGCAGCTGTGCCGGGTGCGGGGGTACGGGGGGCGGATGTGTCTGGCGCTGGAGCGTCTGGTGCGTCTGGTGCGGATGTGTCCGGTGTGGGGGCTGGCGTGGGGGCTGGCGTGGGGGACAGTCCCTCTGCTCGGTTGCAGGCGCTGTTCGAGGGGCATCGGCTGACGCCGACTCAGCGGCGTATCGCGCACAGCATGGTGCGGCGCGCCGCCGACGTGCCGTTCCTCTCCAGCGTGGAGCTGGCCGAACTCGCCGGGGTCAGCCAGCCGTCCGTGACCCGCTTCGCGGTCGCCCTCGGCTTCGACGGCTACCCCGCCCTGCGCAAGCACCTGCGCGAGGTCGCGCCCGCCGAACAGCCGGCCGGCTCGGCCGCGCACAACGAGTACCAGCAGGCCGTCGAGGCCGAGATCGAGAACCTGAAGCACCTCGCCGAGCTGCTCGCCGACCCCCGGCCCGTGCAGCGGGCGGGCCGGCTGCTGGCCGCCTCGCGTCCGCTCCCCGTGTTCGGCCTGCGCGCCGCCGCCTCCCAGGCGTACGGCTTCGCCTACTTCGCCGCCAAGGTCCACCCCGACGTACGGCTGCTGAACGAGGGCGGCACGATGGTCCACGACCGGATCGACGCCGCCGTACGGGCGGGCGCCTCGGCGCTGCTCTGCTTCGCGCTGCCCCGGTATCCGCGCGAGGTCGTCGACACCCTCGGCTACGCCAGGGAGGCCGGGCTGAGCGTGGTGACGGTCGCCGACTCCGCGTTCGCGCCGGTCGCCAAGGTCTCCGACCTGCTGCTGCCGGCCGCCGTCGGCACCGGGCTCGCCTTCGACACGGCGTGCGCGCCGATGCTGCTCGGGCGGGTGCTGCTGGAGGCGATGTGCGACGACCTGCCGGACGCGCAGGCCCGGCTGGAGGAGTTCGACGCGCGGGCGGCGGCCCGGGGGCTGTTCGTGGAGTAGGTCTGTTCGTGCAGTACGTCTGAGCGTGGAGTGGGCTTGTTCGTGGAGCAGGCCCGCTCTCATGCTTGTCTCACGTTCGCTCATTACGCTGGCCGCTCACGAGGCTGTGCCGGAGTGACCAGGAGGCGGACGTGGCACGCGGAGGACAGGGGCTGGCGCGGGTGGCCGTCGTCGTACGGGCCGGGGCCGCGCCGTTGTGGTGGTGCGGGGTGTTCGCGGCGGGGGTCGGGGTGCTGGTGCCCGGACTCACGGGGCGGCGGATCGGGGTCCTCGCCGGGGCCGCGCTGTTCGTCGTGGCCGTCGCCGCGGTGGCGTGGCGCGACCGACGGCGCTACCGGGAACTCGGGCACGGCGCCGCCCGGGCCGGCAAACACGATGTGCTCCAGGACCGGGCGGTGACCGTCCGCACCTGGCGGCGCGGCCACCGCTGGTGGCTGCTCCTCGCCTTCCTGGCCGCGCTGGGCAGCGCCTTCGCGGTGCCCGCGGCCGGCGGCATGCTGCTCGCCGGCTACGGGACCGGGCTGCGGCTGAAGGCCGCCTGGCTCGGGCGGCGCGAGCGGGACGAGGACGCGCTGCTGTGGGTGCGCGTCGACTGGCTGGACCGGCGCGGCGGACGCCCGTCCGGCAAGGCCGTCAAGGCGTACCGCAGCACCGGCATCGCGGCGGGCGACGCGGCCCCGGGCGGAGCGCGCCGCCACAGCGCGGCGCTGGTCTGACCGGTCCTGCGGGGTTCTGGACCAGTTCCAGACCTGGTCCAGACCTGTTCTAGACCTCCAGGTCCTCCTCGATCCGCTTCAGCTGGTGGCGGGCCATCGCCAGGTTGGCCCGCTTCGCGTCCAGCACGAGGTAGAGGAAGAGCCCGTTGCCGCCGCGGCCGCTGATCAGCCGCAGCAGGTGGTACTGGTCGGACAGGGTGATCAGGATGTCCTCGATCTCGGCCTTCAGCCCGAGGTGCTCCATGGTGCGCATCTTGGCGCGCACCACGTCGGTGTTGCCGGCGGCGGCGACGTTCAGGTCGAAGCCCTTGCTGCCGCCCATCGTGCCCAGCGCCATGCCGCTGGTGTAGTCGACGAGCGCGACTCCGGTCGCGCCCTCGATGGAGGCCAGCGCCTCTTTCAGGGTGGTTTCGGTATTGGCCATGACTGTGCTCCTCGGTTCCTGTCAGCTTTCCGTGGTGGTGCGCGCGTTGGTGGTGGCCGGGCCGCGCGCCGATCTGGTCCGTACGGTGGGTGTCTTGGCGGGCGTCCGCACGGGCGCCTTCGCGTTCGCGGGTGTCCTCGCCGGCGGTTTGGCGGGGGCGGTCCGCGCCTCCCGCGCCTTCGCCTCCAGCGCGTCGACCAGCTCCCCGATCCGGGCGCCGGCCCGGCGGCCCTCCAGGTGGAGCCGGCCGACGTTGACGCGGTCCTGCGCGAGCAGGGTGAGTACGGCGCTCTCGCCGGCCGCGTACGTCGCGACGTAGCCGTACCGGCCGCGCACCAGCAGCTCGCGGAAGTCGCCCTGGCCGGTCGTGTCCGCCATCCGCACCGCGACGCCGAGGGCGGCGGCGGTCAGCGCGGCCACCACCTCCGGCTCCACACCGGGTGTGTCGTGGGCGAGGACGAGACCGTCCACGCCCGCCGCGAGCGCGCCGGTCAACTGCGGCACCCGGGCCCGCAGTCGCCGGAGTTCGTCGAGGATCTCGGGCTCGGACGCCATCAGCTCGCTCCTTTCGGCGCGCGGTCGCTGCCGTTCAAAGGGCCTCCAGCGCATCCCTGAGCCTCTTCAGCAGGGTGATGTCGGGGTCGTTGACGCGGGGCAGGGTGATGCCCGGCGGGGGGTCGGGGACGGGGACGGGGTTGGTGGCGGGGTTGGTGGCGGTGACGGTGGGGAGTGCGGGATGGGGACGGGGGTGGGCAGAAGGGTCGGTGTTGGGGTGGACATGGGCGTGGGGATGAAGGTGGGGCTCTTGATGGGATGGGGACGGGGATGGGGATTGGGCCGGGGACTGGGCCGGGGACTGGGGATAGGCCTGGGGAGGATAGGCCTGGGCCTGGGCCTGGGGGTGGAGATGGGGTGCCGTCGGTGAGTGAGGCGGGTGGGGTGGGTGGTGAGGGCGGGGTGGCGGGAAGAGGGCGGTGAGCAGGCCCGCCGCCGCCAGACGCCGGACGTCCACCAGGGTGTGGAAGGCCTGCCGCCCCAGCTCGCGGGCTATGTCCGTCGCGGTGCGCACGCCGTCCACCAGGGCCAGTACCGCGCTCTGCCGGGCGGTCGGCGCCGGCGCGGCGACGGTCTCGGCCCGCCGCAACGGCGCCCCGTCGGTCAACGGGTCCGGCCACAGCCGGTGCAGCAGCGCACGGCGGCGCAGCGTCTCGCGCTCGACCACGTCGACCTGGACCGGTCTGAGGGTGCCGAGCCAGTGCCCGGCGCCGTACCGGAAGTGGCCCGGGGTGCTGCTGGGGGTGAGCGCGAAGTACGCCGCGTCGAACACCGCCTCCAGGTGGCACAGTTCCAGCGCCCCGCGCGGGACCCGGCCCGCGTCGAGCAGCAGCCGGGCGGCGCCGTACTCCTCGTCGGCCCGGTCCACCGCGTCCTGCCAGACGGCCGGGGCGAGCGTGCCGTGGGCCAGGAGCAGGACGTCGAGGCCGGGGGCGAGGGGGCTCTCCGCGTGCACCACGCGGCCCTCGGCGAGGTAGAGCGAGCCGCGCTCGCGCTCCAGGACACCGGTCGCCCGCTCGGCCGCCAGCCGGGTCAGCATCGGCGACAGTCCGCCGCCGCGCTCCCGGGCCGCCGACTTCTCCCGCACCGGCAGCCGGGGCGGCGGGGTGGTGCCGGGCGGGGTCGTTCTCACCGCGGTCATCCCAGCACCAGCCGTTCGGCCATCTCACCGAGCCGGATCCGGGCCAGCGCGAGATTGCCGTCCGGCCGGGCCAGCCACACGTGCAGGAACACGCTGCTGTCGAAGGACGTCGGCACGAAGCGGAGCACGTGGTAGCTGTCCCGGTTGCTGATGATCAGGTCTTCGAGGGGAGGATCGGCTAGACCGAGGTCGGGGCCGGGGCCGGGGCTGGGCCCGGGGCCGGGCGTGGGAATGGGGGTGGGACCAGGACCGGGGCCGGCCCCGTGTCCGGCGCCCTCCCCACCCCCACCCCCGTCCCCCTCGCCCCCCACGGCTTGCCCATCCCGCAGGACCCGCCCGTCCCCCTCGTCGCCGTGGGTGGCATGGCCGTCGGGTGTGAAGGACCGTTGCTCCGCCGTGAGGCGGGCGACCTCCGCGGCCTCGGCGGCAGCCGCCTCGTGGTCGCCGCCGGGGAACTCCCCGACCGAGCCCAGGGCCAGCCCGCTCGTCCAGTCGACCAGGGCCGCGCCCCGGGCACCGGGCAGCCGCATGGCCTCCAGTAGACACTCGTCGATTCCGGGCACCGTTGGCTCCCCTCCTGCCTGCGGTTCGGCTGAGTGATGGAGACGCTACGCAACGTATGTGTGAGGGGTGAGTCTTCTGGCATTTTCCAGCGGAACATGCGGCCGGGTCACTAACGTGGGTCGGCTGACCCCGTTCTCATCGGCCCCCCCATCGGCTCCCATCAACCTCTTGCGCACCTGTGCGCGTCAACGGCGCGCGCGTCCGTCCGGGGTGGTGAGCGCGGCGGCGCGCGCCCTCCCTCTCTGTGGCGCGCGCCCTCCCCTGCCCGCGGCGCGCACCCTCCCTTCTCCTGCTGTGTCTCCCGTCTTCGGCCCCCGCCCTATTGACTAGCTCTATTCAGCGGGCCAGGATGTGAATAACAACAGCAACACCCGCCGGGATCACCCATCCGCAAGGAGGCAGACCATGTCAGGACCCCGCCCCGTACGAGCGTCGCGCGGTACGGAACTGAGCGCCCTGGGATGGCAGCAGGAGGCCGCCCTGCGGATGCTGCAGAACAACCTCGACCCCGAGGTGGCCGAACACCCCGACAAGCTCGTCGTCTACGGCGGCACGGGCAAGGCGGCCCGTGACTGGCGCTCGTACGACGCCATGGTGCGCACGCTGCGCACCCTGAAGCAGGACGAGACGATGCTCGTCCAGTCCGGCCGGCCGGTCGGCGTCATGCAGACCCACGAGTGGGCCCCGCGCGTCCTCATCGCCAACTCCAACCTCGTCGGCGACTGGGCCAACTGGGAGGAGTTCCGCAGGCTGGAGCAGCTCGGCCTGACGATGTACGGCCAGATGACCGCCGGTTCCTGGATCTACATCGGCACCCAGGGCATCCTCCAGGGCACCTACGAGACCTTCGCCGCCGTCGCCGCGAAGAAGTTCGACGGCACCCTCGCGGGCACGATCACCCTCACCGCCGGCCTCGGCGGCATGGGCGGCGCCCAGCCCCTCGCGGTGACGATGAACGACGGCGTCGCGATCTGCATCGACGTCGACCCGCGCGCCATCGAGCGCCGTATCGAGCACCGCTACCTCGACGTGAAGGCCGACTCCCTGGAGCACGCCCTCCAGCTCGCCGTCGAGGCCCGTGACGCCCGCCGCCCGCTCTCCATCGGCCTGCTGGGCAACGCCGCCGAACTGCTCCCGCGCATGCTCGCCGAGAGCGCCCCCATCGACATCGTGACCGACCAGACCTCGGCCCACGACCCGCTGGCCTACCTCCCCGTCGGCGTCGACTTCGACGACATGGCCGACGCGGCCGCCAAGGACCCGGCGGGCTTCACCACCCGCGCCCGTGAGTCCATGGCCCGGCACGTCGAGGCGATGGTCGGCTTCATGGACGCCGGCGCCGAGGTCTTCGACTACGGCAACTCCATCCGCGGCGAGGCCCAACTCGCCGGGTACGACCGGGCGTTCGCGTTCCCCGGCTTCGTACCGGCCTACATCCGCCCGCTGTTCTGCGAGGGCAAGGGCCCCTTCCGCTGGGCCGCCCTGTCCGGCGAGGCCTCCGACATCGCCAAGACCGACAAGGCGATCCTCGACCTCTTCCCGGAGAACGAATCCCTGCACCGCTGGATGAAGATGGCCGGCGAGCGGGTCCACTTCCAGGGCCTGCCCGCCCGGATCTGCTGGCTCGGCTACGGCGAGCGCGACAAGGCCGGCGAGCGGTTCAACGACATGGTGGCGAGCGGTGAGCTGGCCGCGCCGCTGGCCATCGGCCGCGACCACCTCGACTGCGGTTCCGTCGCCTCCCCGTACCGCGAGACCGAGGCCATGCTCGACGGCTCCGACGCGATCGCCGACTGGCCGCTGCTGAACGCCATGGTGAACGTGGCGTCGGGTGCCTCCTGGGTGTCGATCCACCACGGCGGCGGCGTCGGCATGGGCCGCTCCATCCACGCCGGCCAGGTGTCCGTGGCGGACGGCACGAAGCTCGCCGGCGAGAAGATCCGCCGGGTCCTGACCAACGACCCCGGCATGGGCGTCATCCGGCACGTGGACGCGGGCTACGACATCGCCGAGTCGGTCGCCGACGAGCGGGGCGTCCGGGTGCCGATGCGCGAGGGTGACGACGCGTGACCCTTCCGGGAGACGAGCGGCACGGCAACTCTTCGGCGGGGGCGGATGTCTCGCCGCCGCCCGCAGATCCGGCTGTGCCCACCGCCCGCGCCGCCTTGCGGAACGGCCGCCCGCAGCCCGGCGCGACCGCGCCGACCGGCGCCTCCTTCCTCGAGATGTGGCGCGACCTGCTGCCCATCGGCCGGCACCCGGACACCCGTGGCTACCGGCGTTACGCCTGGACGGCCGCCGATGCCGAGTGCCGGGACTGGTTCCGGGCGCAGGCCGAGGCGCGTGGGCTGGTCCACGAGCTGGACCGCAACGGCAACCAGTGGGCGTGGCTGGGGGATCCGGCCGCCGGGGACGCCGTCGTCACCGGGTCGCATCTCGACTCCGTGCCGGACGGCGGTGCCTTCGACGGGCCTCTCGGCGTCGTGTCCTCCTTCGCCGCGCTCGACGAACTCCGCGCGCGGGGCGTCACGTTCACCAGGCCGCTCGCCCTCGTCAACTTCGGCGACGAGGAGGGCGCCCGCTTCGGGCTCGCCTGCGTCGGCTCCCGGCTCACCGCCGGACAGCTCACCGTCGAGCAGGCCCACAAGCTCACCGACGGCGACGGCATCACCCTCCCGAGGGCCATGGAGGCCGCCGGACACGACCCCGAAGCCATCGGCCCCGACCCGGAGCGGCTGGCCCGCATCGGCGCCTTCGTCGAACTCCACGTCGAGCAGGGCCGCGCGCTCGACCTGAGCGGGGACCAGGTGGGCATCGCCAGTGCCATCTGGCCGCACGGGCGCTGGCGGTTCGACTTCCGGGGCGAGGCCAACCACGCCGGCACCACCCGCCTCGTGGACCGCCGCGACCCGATGCTGTCCTACGCCGAGACGGTCCTCGCCGCCCGCCGCGAAGCGCGACTCGCGGGCGCCGTCGCCACCTTCGGCAAGATCTCCGTCGAGCCGAACGGCGTCAACGCCATCCCCTCCCTGGTGCGCGGCTGGCTCGACTCCCGCGCCGCCGACCAGGACACCCTGGACACGGTGGTCACGGGCATCGAGAAAGCCGCCCGTGAGTACGCCGCCGCCCACGGCATCGACCTCGACATCGTCCGTGAGTCGTTCACGCCCGTCGTCGAGTTCGACCACGCCCTGCGCGACGAACTCGCCCGCATCCTCGGCAAGGACAAGGGCACCGACCTCAAGGTCCCCGTCCTGGGCACCGGCGCCGGACACGACGCCGGAATCCTCTCCGGGGCCATCCCGACCGCCATGCTGTTCGTGCGCAACCCCACGGGCGTCTCGCACTCCCCGGCCGAGTTCGCCGCCGAGGACGACTGCGTGGCCGGGGTGCACGCCCTCGCCGACGTACTGGAAGGACTGGCCTGCCGGTGACCCCCACGCAGCGGACACGGACGTACTGGCTGGAGCACGCCTGGCTCGACACGAACGTCGAGCCGGGCGTCGCCCTGGAGGTGGCCGACGGCCGCATCACCGCCGTCCGGACGGGCGTCGGCTCCCCGCCGCCCGGCGCCGAGATCCTGCGCGGACTGACCCTCCCGGGCCTGGCGAACGCCCACAGCCACGCCTTCCACCGCGCCCTTCGCGGCACCGTCCAGGTCGGCTCCGGCACTTTCTGGACCTGGCGCGAGGTCATGTACTCGGTCGCCGACCGGCTGACCCCGGAGACCTATCACCAGCTGGCCCGCGCGGTGTACGCCGAGATGGCGCTGGCCGGCATCACGGCCGTCGGCGAGTTCCACTACCTGCACCACGCCCCCGGCGGCACCCCCTACGCCGACCCCAACGCCATGGGCGAGGCCCTGATCGAGGCCGCCGCCGAAGCCGGCATCCGCATCACCCTCCTCGACACCGCCTACCTCTCCGCCGGCTTCGGCCAGGCCCCGAACGCCCACCAGCTCCGCTTCTCCGACGGCGACGCGGACGCCTGGGCCGCACGCTGTTCACTTCTCAAGGAACGGGATCACGCGAGGATCGGGGCGGCCGTCCACTCCGTACGGGCCGTGCCCGCCGACCAGTTGGCCACCGTGGCCCGCTGGGCGCAGGAGCGGCGGGCGCCACTGCACGTGCACCTGTCCGAGCAGACCGCCGAGAACGACGCCTGCCGCGAGGCCCACGGCCGCACGCCGACGCAGCTCCTCGCCGAGCACGGCGTCCTCGGCCCGCGCACCACCGGCGTCCACAACACCCACCTCACCGACGAGGACATCGCCCTCCTCGGCCGCTCCGGCACCGGCACCTGTATGTGTCCGACGACCGAACGCGACCTCGCCGACGGCATCGGTCCGGCCGTCGCCCTCCAGGCCGCGGGCTCGCCCCTGTCCCTCGGCTCCGACAGCCACGCCGTCATCGACCTGCTCGAAGAGGCCCGCGCGATGGAGCTCAACGAGCGGCTGCGCACCCGCACCCGCGGTCACTGGACGGCGGCGGCCCTGCTGCGCGCCGCCTCCGCCGACGGCCACGCCGCCCTCGGCAACCCGGACGCGGGCACCCTGGAGCCCGGCGCGGCCGCCGACTTCACGACGATCGCCCTCGACTCGGTCAGGACGGCCGGCCCGGTGCCCCGGCTCGGCGCCGAGACGGCCGTATTCGCGGCGACCGCGGCGGACGTACGGCATACGGTCGTCGCCGGACGGCACGTCGTGCGCGACGGGGCGCACACGCTCGTCCCCGACGTGCCCCAGGCCCTCGCCCGGGCCGTGGACGCCCTGCGCGCCTAGCAACCACAGGACCCGGACCCCGCTCCCACGAGGACACGACGATGAGCAGCAGCACCGGCACGACCACCGTCATCACCAACATCGCCACGCTGGTCACCAACGATCCCTCCCTCGGCGACAATTCCCCTCTCGGTCTGGTCCGGGACGCGGCTGTCGTCATCGACGGCGACCGCGTCGCGTGGACCGGTGAATCAAGCAAAGCACCCGCCACTGACAATCGGGTCGACGCGGGCGGCCGGGCGGTCCTCCCGGGCTTCGTCGACTCCCACTCCCACCTGGTCTTCGCGGGCGACCGCACGGAGGAGTTCAACGCCCGTATGTCGGGCCGCGGTTACACGGCGGGCGGCATCCGTACGACGGTCGCCGCGACCCGCGCCGCGAGCGACGGGGAACTCGAACGGAACCTCACCCGTTATCTCGCCGAGGCGCTCCGCCAGGGCACCACCACCTTCGAGACGAAGTCGGGCTACGGCCTGACGGTCGCCGACGAGGCCCGCGCCCTGCGCCTCGCCGCCCGCCACACCGACGAGGTCACCTACCTCGGCGCCCACATCGTCTCCCCCGACTACGCCGACGACCCGGCCGCCTACGTCGCACTGGTCACCGGCGAGATGCTCGACGCCTGCGCCCCGCACGCCCGCTGGATCGACGTCTTCTGCGAGAAGGGCGCCTTCGACGGCGACCAGGCCCGCGCCATCCTCACCGCGGGCAAGGCGAAGGGCCTGCACCCCCGTATCCACGCCAACCAGCTCTCCTACGGCCCCGGCGTGCAGCTCGCGGTCGAGCTGGACGCGGCCAGCGCCGACCACTGCACCCACCTCACGGACGCGGACGTGGACGCGCTGGCGAGCGGCGACACGGTCGCCACGCTCCTGCCGGGCGCCGAGTTCTCCACGCGCGCCGAGTGGCCGGACGCCCGCCGGCTGCTGGACGCGGGCGTCACCGTCGCCCTCTCCACGGACTGCAACCCGGGTTCGTCCTTCACCTCGTCCGTGCCGTTCTGTATCGCGCTCGCCGTCCGGGACATGGGCATGACGCCGGACGAGGCGGTGTGGTCGGCGACGGCGGGCGGCGCGGCGGCCCTGCGCCGCACGGACGTGGGCCGCCTGACCCCGGGCGCGTACGCCGACCTGACCCTCCTGGACGCCCCGAGCCACGTCCACCTGGCCTACCGGCCGGGCGTACCGCTCGTCTCCGGCGTGTGGCGGCGCGGCGCACGGGTGGTCTGAGCCGGAGCCGACTCCGGCCCCCGCTCCCGGTCCGCCACCGTCCGCCCCCACCCGGTGCCGACGAGCACGAGCACCGCGCCCGCCAGTCCGAGCCACCCCGGCCGGTCCCCGGCGAGCGCGATGCCGACGGCCGCCGCCCACACCGGCTCGGTGCCCAGCAGCAGACTGACCCGGGACGGCGACGTCCGGCGGACCGCCCACATCTGCACGAAGAACGCGAACAGCGTGCAGAACGCGGAGAGATAGAGCAGGCCGAGCCAGTCCCCGCCGTCGAACCCGGCCGCCGCCGACCACGGCGACGCGCCCGTCCCCGGCACCGCCGCCAGCACCGCGAACACGGCCACCGCACCGCCCAGTTGGACGGTCGTCAGCGACAGCGCGTCGGCCCCGCGCACCGACTCCATACGGGCCATGGCCAGCACGTGCACGGTACGGGCGACGGCCGCCCCCAGCATCAGCAGATCGCCCCCGGACGGAGCGGTGAACCCGGCGCCCTGCGTCAGCAGCGCCACGCCGAGCACCGACAGCCCCGCCGCCGCCACGAACGCCCCCGGCAGCCGCGTCCCGCGCACCCGGCTCTCCGCGAGCGGCGTGAACACCATGGTCAGGCTGATGATCAGCCCGGCGTTGGTCGCCGACGTGTGTACCACACCGTAGGTCTCCAGCAGGAAGATCCCGGCCAGGATCAGCCCCAGCACCCCGGCCCCGCGCCACTGCGGCCCGCTCAGCGCCCGCAGCCGCCGCCACCCCGCGACCACCAGCACCGGCAACACCACGGCGAACCGCAGCACCAGCACGGCCACCACGGTCTCCGCCGTCGTGACGCCCTTGGCGGCGAGATAACTGGAGCCCCAGACACCGGCCACCAGCAGCACGGGAAGATCGGCGAGCGGGCTGGGGCGGGCGGGACCGGCAGGGGAGTCGGGCACGGGGCTCCTCATGAGCGGACGCGGATGATGCAGACGCAGACATAGCAGACGCAGCCCAGGCGCCCTCAGACCGCCCCCGCCCGCCACATCTGGTCCCCGTTCCCCTCCCCGTTCTCCTCCAGGAGTTCGAGCGACAGGGTGCCGGTGTCGTTCGCGGTCAGGGCCGACAGGAGGGCGATGGCCGGGCGGATCGTGCCGTCGCCCTCCACGGTGAACCTCAGGTTCCGTCCGTTGGGGCCGTCCAGCGCGGCGCAGGTCCAGACGCCGACGCCCTTGTCGACGCCGCCGCGGGTGTCCAGGCAGAAGGCGGGGTCGGCGTACGACGTGAGCACCGCGCGCCCCGAGTCGACCCGCCACCGCTGGCTGGGCGAGGCGGAACAGGGCGCGGCGACGACGTCCGTGCCCTCGGCGGGGCGCCCGGCCACCTCGAGGCAGCGCCCCGTGGCGACGTTCACGACCTGGGCGTACGTAGCGCCGGGCAGGCGCGTGGGGGAGGGCGACGGGATGGGCGCCGGACGCGGCCCCGGCGGCGCGCTCGTGTGGGACGGGGGCGAACTCGGCGACGGGGAAGGTGAGTCGGCGCTCGGTGTGACGGGCACCGCCACCGTCGCCGTCACGGTCACCGCCGGAACGGCCGGCGGCGGCCCGGTGACGACGGCGCCGGCCGAGCCCCGGTCCGCCGCGCCGCCCGTGGACGCCAGCAGGACCGCCAGCGTGACCACCGCGACCCCCAGCGCCGCCGAGGCCAGCACCACCCGGCGTCCCGGTCCGCGCACGGCCGTCGGCGCGAGGCGGCGGGACGCCTCGTGCTCGTCCATGACGTACGCCGTCCCGCCCCACGGCAGCAGCCCCTCCGCGAGCGCGGCGCGCGGGGCGTCGCGCAGCGCGCACTGCTCCTCGTAGGCGGTCGCGCAGTGCGGGCACTGCGCCCGGTGGACGTCGAGGTCGGGGCTGTGGCGCGGGCCGTCCGGGCGTACGGACTCCTCGATCAGCCGGCGGAAGTCCCCGCAGCGCGGGTCGTCGGAGGCGGTGAGCCGGTGCCGCAGGCAGACCTGGGCGAGGGAGTGCAGGGCGCGGCCGGTGCCGTACGTGACGCCCTCGGGGGTCAGGCCGAGCAGCGCGGCCGTGCGTTCGGCGGCCTCGCGCTCCACGACGCCGTACCAGAGGAGGCCCTGCGCGTGGAAGGACAGGGTGCGGAACGCGGCGAGCAGGGGCGGCACCGGGCCGCCGGGGGCCGAGGTGTTGAGGACGAGGAGCAGTCCCGCGTCCAGCCCGCCGGCCCGGTCGTCGGCGGCCCAGCTCGCGGCGATCCGCCCGGAGAGCAGCAGGAGCCAGTGTCGCCAGGGGCCGCCGGGGTCGTTGCCGCGCGCCGTCTCCCGGGCGGCGAGCGTGAACGCCTCGGACGCCAGCCGCCGCGCCGCCGGTTCGCCGGTCGTGCAGTGGCGGGCGTACGCGAGGACGGCGGGGTGGTGACGGGCGCGTAACTCGCGCAGCGCCGGGTACGCGGTCGCCGGCGCGGCGCGCAGCAGGTCGGTGAGGTGTGCGTCGGTATCCATGAGGTCGCCTCCTCGCCGGACACCGCGTCGCGTCCGGTTGCTGACTTACTGGTCAGTTGGGGTGGAGGCGACCTTAGCCCGTCGTGGGGAGCGGCGTCGCGTGGGGAGGTTTCCGGGCCGTCGGGATGTGACACTTCGGTGCGGGAGTGTCACCTTTCTGCACTTCGCCTACCGGGGACCCGGCGTGCCCGCGCCGCACCGCGCGACTCCGAAGACCCGTCACCCGTCGCCCGTCATTCCTCCAGCGTCAGCCCCTTCCGCAGCCGGCCCAGGGTGCGGGACAGCAGGCGGGACACATGCATCTGGGAGATGCCGAGTTCCTCGCCGATCTCCGACTGGGTCAGGCCGACGACGAAGCGGAGGGAGAGGATCTGGCGGTCGCGGGGCGGGAGTTCGGCGATCAGGGGCTTCAACGACTCGACGTACTCGATGCCTTCGAGCCCGTGGTCCTCGTAGCCGATGCGGTCGGCGAGAGCGCCTTCCGCGTCGTCCTCCGCCGGCTGTGCGTCGAGCGACGAGGCCGTGTACGCGTTCGACGCCGCCATGCCCTCGACGACCTCGTCGTCGGAGAGCCCGAGCCGCTCGGCCAACTCCCCGACGGTGGGCGCCCGGTCGAGCTTCTGGGCCAGTTCGTCGCCCGCCTTGGCCAGGTCGAGCCGCAGCTCCTGGAGCCGGCGCGGGACGCGCACCGACCACGAGGTGTCACGGAAGAAGCGCTTGATCTCGCCGATGATGGTCGGCATCGCGAACGTCGGGAACTCGACGCCGCGCGACAGCTCGAAGCGGTCGATCGCCTTGATCAGGCCGATGGTGCCGACCTGGATGATGTCCTCCATCGGCTCGCTGCGCGAGCGGAACCGGGAGGCGGCGAACTTGACCAGCGCGAGGTTCAGTTCGACGAGCGTGTTGCGGACGTACGCGTAGTCGTGCGTGCCCTCTTCGAGGGACTCCAGCCGCGCGAACAGGGTCTTGGACAGGGCCCGTGCGTCGACGGCCCCCACCTCGTCGTACGGGGGGATCTCCGGAAGGCCGGCGAGGGCGTCGGTGACGTCGGTGTCGGTGACGTCGGCGTCGGTGGGGTCGACGTCCGGTGCCGCTGCCGCGTCCTGCGCGATGGGTTCCAGATGTTCTTGTTCCGGAGGGGGTGTCGACGTCGCTTCGCGGGTAGGCGGTGCGTCGAGCCGGGGTGACATGATGTCCTCCATCGTTCTCGGCGTATGGCTGCCGAAGCCAGTGAGCGCACTACGGTGTGCGGCGCCTCCAAAGCCGGCCGTGGTCGGTTGCGTGTGCCTACTAGCCCTACCCGCTTTACTCGATCGATCGCAAGTGGCATTTGTTTGATTATGTCCGTTTGAGTGTGATTGCTCGGATGTTGGGGTGCGGGTCCAAGGCGTAGGGTTCGAGAGCGTCAGCGAGAGCGTCGGCAAGCAGTTCACGACCCCAGGAGAAGAGACGGCATGGACCGCGGGACGGTCGGCAGCGCACAGTCTGGCCGGCTTCTGGTCGAGGTGCGGGAAGAGGGCTCCAGCGCCGTCGTGACCCCGGCGGGTGAGTTGGATCACCACACCGCCGATCTGTTGCGTGAGCCGCTCGACGACTGCCTCGCCAGGGGCCACAGCCGCCTGGTGGTGGACTGCACCCGGCTGGAGTTCTGCGACTCCACCGGGCTGAACGTGCTGCTCGGAGCACGTCTGAAGGCGGAGGCGGCCGGTGGCGGAGTCCATCTGGCGGGCATGCTGCCCGTGGTGGCGCGGGTCTTCGAGATCACCGGCGCGGACGCGGTGTTCACCGTGCACGCCACGATCGAGGCGGCCCTGGCCGACGACGGCTGACTTTCGCCGTCCGCCGGGTAGCGGGTGCGAACGGGTGCGAACGAGGGGTGTTCCGCCGGTCCCCCCGGGCAGGAGACATCCTGTACCCGAACATGTCGGCGGCAAGGGTGATGAGAACGCCGTCGGGCCACGTGAATGCCTACGTGACCACCCGCGTACAGACTTTGTAGAGATCCGACTCTTGAATTGTGAACCGGTGAATCGGGGAATCGGTGAGGTGAAGCGCTGATGAGCACCACCCGGCCATACTCGCCGGGCGACCGCGGTCCGGAGCCCAGCGGCGCTTCCGGGTCGTCCCCAGGGGGATCCCCAGGGGGAGCGGCGGCCGAGGCGTCCGGTTCGTCCGGGGTGTCGGGCGGCGGTCAGGTACGCCGGCTGAGCTTCGAAGGCGCCAGCGGGGTCGTCCCGCTCGCCCGCGACTTCGCCCGTGAGGCGCTGTACGCGTGGGGCTGGCTGCCGGCCGCCACCGCCGACCGGCGGGCCGCCGCGGAGGACGTGCTGCTGGTCGTCTCCGAGCTGGTCACCAACGCGTGCCTGCACGCCGAGGGACCGGACCGGATGGTTCTCGGCTGCGACAACAAGGTGATCCGCGTCGAGGTCTCCGACCGCGGCACGGGCCAGCCGGCCCCCCGCACCCCGCACCGCGCGGGCCGTCCCGGCGGCCACGGCATGTTCATCGTCCAGCGGCTCTGCCTGGACTGGGGCGTCGTACGGGCCCCGGGCATCGCGGGCAAGACGGTCTGGGCGGAACTGGGCGCCCCGGCGTGATGCGCCCGGCCGGACCGTGGTTCGCCCGGCCCGGCCCTAATTCGCTTGGCGGGACGCGGACGGCTCCCTAACCTCGTGTGCAACGCGCTGACGGAGACGAGTAGCCCGGGTCCCGCGAGCCGAGAGAGCCGCCACCAGGTGTGAAGGCGGCCTCGCGGTCCGGTGCGAATCCCCTCCCGAGTGCGGGGAGGCAATGCCCCGCCGGCCGGCCCCCGTCACCGGGCCAGAACGAGACCGGCGTAAGCGACCGTGGCCGACCGCAGTCAATCGCAGTCGATCGCAGTCGATACGTCGGTGAAGGCGTGGTGGCACCGCGAGCACCCTCTCGCCCACGCCCCGAGGGACCCACCCCGGGGCGGTGCGTACCGCCCCGGCAGCACCGGACGGAGCGCGCGCCATGCTCGACGTCACCCTCATCCGACAGCACCCCGACCGCGTCCGCGACGCCCTGCGCAAGCGGGGCGCCGACGCCGACCTCCCGGCCTTCCTCGCCCTGGACACCGAGTTCCGCGAGGCCCGCGCCGAGGTGGAGCGCCTGCGCGGCGCGCGCAAGCGCCTCTCGGCGCGGATCGCCGCCCACCACACCACCGAACCGGCCACCGAACCGGACACCGGCCAGGCCACCGCCGCCGTCCGGGCGCAGGCCACGGAGACCGCCGCCCGCCTCACCGCCGCCGAAGCCGCCCTCGCCCAACTCGCCGCCCGGCACCAGGACTTCCTCGACGCTCTCCCCAACCTCCCCGACGACGACGTCCCCGCCGGCGGCAAGGAGAGCAACCAGGTCGTCCGGACCGTCGGCGCCCCGCCCGACTTCACCGGCTTCCCTGCGGTCAGGGACCACGTCCGACTCGCCCGGGAACTGGGCCTCGTGGACTACGAGCGGGGCGCGCGGCTCGCCGGCAGCGGCAACTGGGTCTACCGGGGCGCGGGCGCCGCCCTGGAGTGGGCGCTGCTCAACCACTTCCTCGACACGCACCGCCGGGCCGGCTACGAGTTCGTGCTGCCGCCGCATCTGCTCACCTACGAAGCCGGGTACACGGCGGGCCAGTTCCCCAAGTTCGCCGACGACGTGTACGTCACCGAACGCGGCGCGGACGGCCGTCCCGAGCGCTTCCTGCTGCCCACCGCCGAGACCGCCCTCGTCTCGCTGCACCGCGACGAGACCCTCGACGAGCACGACCTGCCGCTCAAGTACGTGGCCTACACGCCCTGTTACCGCAAGGAGGCCGGCGGCTACCGCACAGCCGAGCGCGGGACCCTGCGCGGGCACCAGTTCAACAAGGTCGAGCTGGTGCAGTACGTCCGCCCCGAGGAATCGGCGGCGGCGCACCTCGAACTCCTCGCCCGCGCCGAGGAGTTGGTGACCGGCCTCGGCCTCCACCACCGGATCGTCAAACTCGCCGCCGGGGACACCAGCCCGGCCCAGGCGAAGACGTACGACGTCGAGGTCTGGCTGCCCAGCCTCGGGGCCTACGCGGAGGTCAGCTCGGTGTCCGACGCCCGTGACTACCAGGCGCGGCGCGGCAACATCCGCTACCGCCCGGCCGACGGCGGAAAATCGCGGTACGTGCACACCCTCAACGCCTCGGGCCTGGCCACCAGCCGCCTGCTCCCGGCCCTCCTGGAACAGCACCAGCGCCCCGACGGAACGGTCGTCGTCCCCGAGGTGCTACGGCGCTGGGGAGCCCCGGACGTCCTCGGAACCCCCTGAATCCGCGCGCCGGATCCCCACAACTCCGGCGCGCACCTTCTCTTCCCTCCTCATCGCCCCGGGCGTACCTTGACGGCTCAATCTGATGCCTCGTCAGTAAGCGCGGGGCGGTGGGAGTGAGGGGACGGACCGTGTCGAACCGGAGGCGAACCGCTGCGCTCGCGACTGCCGCGGCCCTGGCCGGCGCGGCGGTGTGGACGGCCGCCCCCGCGGCCATGGCCGAGGTCGTGAACGTCAACTACACCTGCAAGACGCCCATCGGCGACAAGAGCGCCGTCTCGCCCATCGACATCACGGGCGTCAGGAACGGCGGCGGTTACAAGATCACCATGTCCTGGCAGAAAGGCGTCTCCTCCAGCCCCGTGGAACTCGGCGCGGGCTCCATGAAGCCGAGCGCCACGATCAGGCTGGGCGGCGCCGACAGCGGCACCCTCAAGGTCACCGGCCCCGCCAACGCGGCCGCGATCCCCGAGAACACCCCCATCAAGATCAGCGACCTGACCGGCACGTACACCCCGAAGGCGACCGGCAAGGTCACCTTCACGGCCGCCGTGCTCACCATCGAGGCACTCGGTACGACCACGACGTGCACGCCCACCAACAGCCCCGGCCCGTCCCTCACCCTCGACGTGACGGCGTCGGGCGGCGGCGCGACGAGCGACGGCGGCACGAGTGACAGTGGCACGAGTGACAGTGGCACGAGTGACGGCGGCTCCGGTCAGCTCCCGCAGACCGGACCCGAGGACTCCGCGATCGCCCTCGGCACCCTCGGCGGCACGGTGCTGCTCGCGGGCGCGGCCGGCGCCCTGTGGCTGACCCGGCGAAACCAGACGGCACGCGCCCGCCGCTGACCGCGCCCCTCGTACGAGTGCTGGAGCCGCCGATGCCGTACGCCCCCGCCCGAGCCCTGCCGCTGCTGCTCGCCGCAAGCTCGTCCTCCGGAGGGAGTGCTGACGTGAGAGGCGTGAGAGGCAAGCTGCCGCGGAGCCTGGCGCTGGTGCCGACTCTGCTGGCCCTGCTGGTGCTGCCCCTGTTTCCGCTGCCCCTGGCCCATGCGGCCGCGGCGGCCGACGGGCCGACCGTCACCCTCTCCAAGTCCCAGGCGGGGACCGGCGGTTCGATCACCGTCGGCGGCAGCGGCTGGGGCGCGCGCACGCTGCTGATGCTGCTGGTCTGCGGGCAGGCGACACCGGCCCGGGGTGTGGTCGGCGGCACCAACTCCTGCGCCAACGCCGACGGCCGCGCCGTCACCACCGGCGCCGACGGCCGCTTCAGCCGGACCCTGCCGGTGGCCGAGCCGCCGGTGCCCTGCCCGTGCGTGGTGCACGTGGCCACCGCGACCGGCGCGAAAGCGCAGGCCGACGCGGTGTTCCAGGTGGCCGGACACCCGGTGCGGCCGCTGCCCGCCGCGACCGCCGGCGGACGCCTCTCCGTGCTCACCGACACCCGGCTCGACGGCTCGAACGGCCTGCTGACGTGGTTCGGGGCGCCCCCCGCCCGCACACTGGTCTTCACCGTGGGCAACGTCGGCACCGGGCCCGTCGCGAACCCCGTCTTCCAAGTCGGCACCGCGCACGGGGTGTTCGCGCCTCAGTGGGACGAACGGCAGTGGCACGGCACGATCGACCCCGGCGGAAAGGCCCGCGTCGAACTGCCCGTCGAACTCGCGGCAGGCGCCCACGCCGACTACACCGTCTCCCTGAAGTACGGCGGGAAGATCCTCGCCGAGCAGCCGTGGGGCGTGGGCCGCCCCTGGGGCGTCACCCTGTTCTGGATCCTGCTCTGCCTGGTGGTGCCGGCGGCGGTGTTCCGCATCGGGATGGCGGTGGTGGACCGCGTACGCCCACGTCACGCGGCCCGCCGCCCGTCCCGCGCCCTCTGGCGTGGCCGTAGAGCCAGGGCTACGACGGTCCCGGAGCCCGCGCCGCCCCCCTCGACAGCGACCCTGCCGTGGTTCACCCCGGACACCGGACCGGTCCGACCGGATCCGGCGGCCCGGCTCTCCGCACCGCACGAAGACCGACAGACGAGTCCCACGACCCCCACGACCCCCACTAGTCCCGCTAGTCCCACGACTCCCATGACTCCCGGAGGGAAGGGAACGACGTGAGTGAGAGAGCCGTACCACCACCAGACCGCGCGCCCGTGCGGAAGCGGGCGGCGGCGGCCGGCGCCGCCGTCATGCTCACCGGGGCGGCCGTCCTGCTGGGCGTGACCGCCGGGCAGGCGCAGGCCGCCGAGGTGTCCTACGCCACCAAGTGCGTTCCGCCGTCGGGCATCGGCCTGCCCGACGTCATCGGCACCACCAAGGTCGACATCACCGCGCCGGCCACGGCGAAGGTCGGCGACACCGTCGACGTCGTCTGGAAGTTCACCCAGGCCGCGTCGAAGAACCCCGACATCATCGACCTGCCCGCGAACTCGGTCCAGCCGTCCGGCACCCTCAAGGCGGCCGGCGCGCAGACCGCGGACGTCGCCATGACCGGCCCCCGCGAGAACCCGGCGATCCCCAAGGGCGGCGCGATGACGCTGTCCGACATGAAGGGCACGCTGAAACTGACGGCGGCGGGCCAGGTGACGCTGACGCCGGACGCGTACGTCGTCAACGCGCTGTCGACGGACACCAAGTGCGCGCCGACGGAGACCGTCCAGCCGGCGGCGACCATCACGGTGACGGCGGGGGAGGGGAGCCCGAGCACGTCCCCCGACCCCTCACAGAGCGGGAGCCCGAGTCCGAGCCAGTCACCGTCGTCCAGCACCTCCCCGTCGGTGTCGGTGTCGCCGTCGGCGTCCGGGACCGGGACCGGCGGTGACGGCGGCCAGACCGACTTCACCGGCAAGGTCGTCGACATCCCCTACACCTGCGCCTCGCCCATCGGCGAGAAGAAGGCGACCTCCCCGATCCAGATCAACGCCAGGAAGAGCGGCGGGAGTTACGGCCTCACCGTGCAGTTCAAGAAGTCGGTGATGGACAGCCCGATCGACATTCCGGCGAACAAGGTGAAGCCGACCATGCAGATCGTGCTCGGCGGCTCGGACGAGGGCACGGTGAAGGCGGAGGGCCCGACGAACCCCGCGCCGATCAAACAGGGCGCCCCGATCGAGATCCCGGACCTGACCGGCACCTACAAGCCCGGTGCGACCGGCGAGTCCACGCTCTCCCCGGGCGTCCTCACGATCGAGGCCCTCGGTACGACCACCACCTGCACCCCGGACAGCACGGCCGTCTCCCTCACCCTGAACACGCAGGAGCAGGCGGGCGGCGCGTCCGGCGGCAGCGGCTCCTCCACGACCTCGGGCGGCAGCACGACGACGAGCGGCGGCCTGGCCGAAACAGGTTCCGGCGACCACGCCACCCTGAAGGCCCTGGGCCTGGTCGCGGGCACGGCGATCCTGCTGGGCGGGGCGGTGTTCACGTTCATGCCGGGGCGGCGGCTGCGCTGAGGTGTGCGCACCGGAAACCGGAAACAGGAACGGCGAAGGGCCGCCGCACCGATCGGGTGCGGCGGCCCTTCGCCGTACGGCGGGACGGGGAGACGTCAGGGAAAAGACAGACGTCAGGGAACGGCAGGAGACGTCAGTGGACGTCGCCCATCAGGGACTTCACCTTGCGGCGGTACATCCAGACCGCGAGGCCGGCGAGGGCGGCCAGGGCGGCTTCGGCGAGGACCGCGGGGGTGCCGCCGAGGTCGACGCCCGCGACGGCCGGGTTGGACAGCAGGCCGGTGACGGAGTCGCCCGCGGTGACCGCGAGGAACCACACCCCCATCATCTGGCCGGCGTACTTGGCCGGGGCCATCTTCGTGGTCACCGACAGTCCGACCGGCGACAGGCACAGCTCACCGACGGTCTGGATGAAGTAGATGCCCACCAGCCACATCGGGCTCACCGCGGTGCCGTTCGACGCCATGCCCAGCGGGATCAGGAAGAAGAAGAACGAGACGCCGATCAGCACCAGCGCCATCGCGAACTTCACGATGGCGCTCGGCTCCCGGCCGCCCCGGTTCAGCCACAGCCAGACCCAGGCGAAGACCGGCGCCAGCGCCATGATGAACAGCGGGTTCAGCGACTGGTACCAGGAGGACGGGAAGTCGAAGCCGAGCAGCGAGCCCGCGGCCTTGCCCTCACCGAACGCCTGGACCGTCGACGCGCCCTGGTCGTAGATCATCCAGAACACGGCGGCCGCGACGAAGAACCAGATGTAGCCGGTCATCCGCGACTGCTCGGCGACCGAGAGGTCCTTGTCCCGCTTGATGCGCAGCAGCACGCCCGCCGGGACGACCAGACCGATGACCGTGAGCGGGATCATCGCCCAGTTCAGGGTGAAGTGGCCGGTGAAGCCGACGACGCCGTAGAAGACGCTCGCGGCGATCAGCCAGAGCAGGCCCTTGCGCAGCCAGGCCGTGCGCTCCTCGGCCGCCAGCGGCTCGGGGACCAGGCTGCTGCGCGGGCTCAGGTTGCGGGTGCCGAGCAGGAACGCGGCGAGGCCGATCGCCATGCCGACCGCGGCCATGCCGAAGCCGAGGTGCCAGCTGACCTTCTGGCCGACGGTGCCGATGGCCAGCGGGGCGAAGAAGGCGCCCGCGTTGATGCCCATGTAGAAGATCGTGAAGCCGCCGTCGCGGCGCGGGTCCTCCGGGCCGTCGTACAGGTGGCCCACCATCGTGGAGATGTTGGCCTTGAGCAGCCCGGAACCGGCCGCGACCAGCGCCAGACCCGCGAAGAACGGCGCCTGACCGCCGGGCAGCGCCAGCACGAGGTGGCCGGACATGATCGTCACGGCCGCGATGGTCACCGTCTTGCGGGGGCCCCAGACGCGGTCGCCGAGCCAGCCGCCCGGCATCGCGAGCAGGTACACCATCGCCGAGTAGACGGAGACGATCACCGTGGTCGTGGCCACGTCCATCGCCAGTCCGCCACCCATGCTGCTCTTGCCGGCGTCGGGGCCGCCGGACAGCAGATAGACGGTGAGCAGGGCTTTCATGCCGTAGTAGGAGAAGCGCTCCCACATCTCGGTCATGAAGAGGGTGGCCAGTCCGCGGGGGTGGCCGAAGAAGGTCTTCCCGGAGCCGGGGGTGCCCGGGCGGACCGAGTCCTTCGTCAGGCTGGACGCCATGGTCGTCGTTCCTTGCCAGGTCGTTGCTTCCGGGCCGGCGGCGGCCGGCCCGCACACAAAAGGACCCTCAGCGTCGAGCCGACCGCCGAAGGTCCGTGCATACTACACGCGTCCGTTCACCATACGGCAGGACAACGCCGTATATGGAAGGACTTGAGGCACGTGTCACAGGCGATCAAGGAGCCGTGAGCGATGCTTCGAAGGCTCGAAGGTCCGCACCAGGGTCTGTGTCAGGATGCCATCGCTCGACCGCAGGTCCGTACCAAGGTCACCGGCGCGGCGGGGGTTCTCCGGGGCTCTCCGGCCCGCCGTCTGTCCGCTGCCCTGTCCGCTGCCCTGTCCACCGTCTGTCCGTCATGTCCCTGTGTAAGAAACAGCGTGGGCGATCACACTTCGACGGCTGCCCCGCGCGGACTACCATCAACTCATGACCCGTGTACTGCTGGCCGAGGACGACGCGTCCATCTCTGAGCCCCTGGCCCGTGCCCTGCGCCGGGAGGGGTACGAGGTCGAGGTGCGTGAGGACGGCCCCACCGCGCTGGACGCCGGAATGCAGGGCGGCGTCGACCTGGTCGTGCTGGACCTCGGTCTGCCCGGCATGGACGGCCTGGAGGTGGCCCGCCGGCTGCGTTCCGAGGGCCACGCCATCCCGATCCTCATCCTGACCGCGCGCGCCGACGAGGTGGACACCGTCGTCGGTCTCGACGCGGGCGCCGACGACTACGTCACCAAGCCCTTCCGGCTCGCCGAACTCCTCGCCCGCGTCCGGGCCCTGCTGCGGCGCGGCGCCTCCGAGCCCGCGCAGCCGCCGGCCACCCACGGCGTGCGGATCGACGTCGAGTCGCACCGCGCGTGGATGGGCGACGAGGAACTCCAGCTCACCGCCAAGGAGTTCGACCTGCTGCGGGTCCTGGTGCGCGACGCGGGGCGGGTCGTCACCCGCGACCAGCTCATGCGCGAGGTCTGGGACACGACGTGGTGGTCCTCGACCAAGACGCTCGACATGCACATCTCCTGGCTGCGCAAGAAGCTCGGCGACGACGCGGCGAACCCCCGCTACATCGCCACGGTGCGGGGCGTGGGCTTCCGCTTCGAGAAGAGCTAGCGCTACCGCTGGGCTCGGCCGGTGATGCGCGTCGCGTTGCCGGCCGCGGGCCGTGGGGGCTGGTCGCGCCCGCGCGGCGGAGCCGCATATCGGGCACAGCCCCGCGCCCCTGGGTCGGCTGCCCCTGGCCCGTTTTCACAGTGTCACCGTCCCGGAGGGTTTGTGCGCCGCCGTTTGATCCAGTCCACCCTTGCTGTCGTGCTGGTGGTCATCGCCGTGTTCGGGGTGTCCCTCGTCATCGTCGAGACGCGCACGATCAGCAACAGTGCCCAGGAGCGGGTGGACTCCGAGGCGCTGCGGCTGGCCAGCATCGTGGACAGCCGGCTGGTGGGCTCGGAGCACGTCACCGCCGAGATACTGCGAGACCAGGTCACGCAGGACCGTTACGCCGAGATCCGGATCCCCGGCCGGCCGGTCATCGCGGTCGGCACCAAGCCCGAGGGCGACGTCATCAGGTCGACGGCGAAGGGCGAGGAGGGCGAGACCGTCCTGGTCCAGGAGCCGCGCTCCACGGTCACCCGTGAGGTGGGCCGCACCCTGCTGATCATCGCCCTGGTGGCGTTGCTCGCGGTGATCGCGGCGGTGCTGCTGGCCATCCGCCAGGCCAACCGCCTCGCCTCCCCCCTGACCGACCTCGCCGAGACGGCGGAACGCCTCGGCTCGGGCGACCCGCGCCCCCGCCACAAGCGGTACGGCGTCCCCGAGCTGGACCGGGTCGCCGACGTCCTCGACTCCTCCGCCGAGCGCATCGCCCGCATGCTCACCGCCGAACGCCGGCTGGCGGCGGACGCCTCCCACCAACTGCGCACCCCCCTCACCGCGCTCTCGATGCGCCTGGAGGAGATCACCCTCACCGACGACCCGGACACGGTGAAGGAGGAGGCGACGATCGCGTTGACGCAGGTGGAGCGTCTGACGGACGTGGTGGAACGCCTCCTGACCAACGCCCGGGACCCGCGCACCGGTTCGGCGGTCACCTTCGACCTCGACGAGGTCATCCAGCAGCAGCTCGCCGAGTGGCGTCCCGCCTACCGGGGCGACGGCCGGGCCATCGTCAGCTCCGGCAAGCGTCACCTGCGGGCGGTGGGCACGCCCGGCGCGGTCGCCCAGGTGCTGGCCGCGCTGATCGAGAACTCCCTCATGCACGGCGGCGGCACGGTGGCCCTGCGCACCCGCGTCACCGGCAACCAGTCCGTGGTCGAGGTGACGGACGAGGGCCCCGGCGTCCCCGCCGACCTGGGCGCCCGCATCTTCGAGCGCGCCATCAGCGGCCGCAACTCCACCGGCATCGGCCTGGCCGTCGCCCGCGACCTCGCGGAAGCCGACGGCGGCCGCCTGGAGATGCTCCAGGCCCAGCCCCCGGTCTTCGCCCTGTTCCTGTCCCGCACGGCCCCCCAGAAGCGCATGCAGGAGGCCGAGGAGCCGACGGTGCGGTAGTGGTTTTCGGGTGGCGTACGGCGCCTGTTTCAGCGCAGGCCCGCATCATTCAGCCCGTTGGGGGTCCCCCTCTGGGGAGTTTGCGGACGAGGCCCCTCAAGGGCCGACAGCGGGGGCCTGGGGGCGGCAGCCCCCACAACGGCGCGGCAGACAAACCCGCACCCCTCAACCCACCCGCTGCGTAGCCTCCCGCTTCCGGGCCTGCCCCGCCACCGTGGGCGACGACTCCCCGCCGCCCACAGCCCCCTGCACAGGCATCGCCCGGAACACCCACGACCGGTACGACCAGAACCGGAACAACGTCGCGATCCCGATGCCCACGAACTTGGCCACGTTGCTCTGCAGCGGGCTGTCCCACCCGAACCCGTACGTCGCCGCGAACAGCAGCCCGTTCTCGATCACCAGTCCCACCGCGCTGAACAGCAGGAACAGGGTCAGTTCCTTCGTCCGCCCGCTCTTGTCGCGGTCACGGTAGGTGAAGTAGCGGAACCCGACGTAGTTGAAGGCGATCGACACGACGGTCGCTATGACGCTCGCCCGCACCACCTGCAGATCGGTGAGATGCCGGACGAGGTTGAACACGCCGAGGTTGACCAGCAGCCCCGCACCGCCCACGGCGCCGAACCTGGCGAGCTCGCGGACGATCCTTTTCGGCCCCGAGGGAGCGCCCGGAGAGACGCCCGAGGAACCAGCGGAACCATGTGCCATGGTCGTAAGGCCCCCGTTCGGGTTGGGTTTCGTCAACCAAGCCATGCTAACCACCACTCTTGTCGGTTTCCTGTGGTCCGCCTCACGAGGCGGTGACCAGCAGGGAAGAAGCGGGGAAACAGCAGGTGTGAGGCCGGAAAGGTGCGGGTAAGAGGCGCGGGATCCGGCCGCGGTGGCCTGGCCGATATCCTGGTGTCGTGACGTTCCCGGTAGTCGGCATGGTCGGCGGGGGTCAGCTCGCTCGTATGACACACGAGGCGGGCATCCCGCTCGGCATCAGGTTCAAGCTCCTCAGTGACACCCCACAGGATTCCGCGGCGCAGGTCGTGAGCGATGTCGTCATCGGCGACTACCGCGATCTCGACACGCTGCGTGAGTTCGCGCGCGGGTGCGATGTGATCACTTTCGATCACGAACATGTACCCACCGAGCACCTCAGGGCGCTGGAGGCGGACGGCATCCCCGTCCGCCCGGGCCCCGACGCGCTGGTGCACGCCCAGGACAAGGGGGTGATGCGCGCGAAGCTCGACGCGATCGGCGTTCCGTGCCCGAGGCACCGGATCGTGACGGACCCGGCGGACGTCGCCGCGTTCGCCGCCGAGGGGGAGGGCTTCCCGGTGGTCCTGAAGACCGTCCGGGGCGGCTACGACGGCAAGGGCGTGTGGGTCGTCGGCAGCGTGGCGGAGGCGGAGGACCCCTTCCGGGCCGGCGTGCCGGTCCTGGCGGAGGAGAAGGTCGACTACGTCCGCGAGCTCGCCGCCAACGTCGTACGTTCCCCGCACGGCCAGGCGGTCGCCTACCCGGTGGTCGAGTCGCGGCAGGTGAACGGCGTCTGCGACACCGTCATAGCCCCCGCCCCCGGTCTGGACGAGGCGCTCGCGCTGCGCGCCGAGGAGATGGCGCTGCGCATCGCCAAGGAACTGGGCGTGGTCGGCCACCTCGCGGTCGAGCTCTTCGAGACCCGCGACGGCCGCATCCTCGTCAACGAGCTCGCGATGCGCCCGCACAACTCGGGCCACTGGACGCAGGACGGCGCGATCACGTCCCAGTTCGCCAACCACCTCCGCGCGGTCCTGGACCTCCCCCTGGGCGATCCACGCAAACGTGACACATGGACCGTCATGTGTAACGTTCTTGGCGGCGACTACCCGGACATGTACTCCGCGTACCTGCACTGCATGGCCCGCGACCCCCGGCTGAAGATCCACATGTACGGCAAGGACGTGAAGCCCGGCCGCAAGGTCGGCCACGTCAACACCTACGGCGACGACCTGGACGACGTCCTCGAACGCGCACGTCACGCAGCCGGTTACCTGAGAGGCACGATCACCGAATGAGCCCTACCAGCCCTGCGGGCCCTGTCGTCGGCATCGTCATGGGGTCGGACTCCGACTGGCCCGTCATGGAGGCCGCCGCCCAGGCCCTCGACGAGTTCGAGATCGCGTACGAGGTCGACGTCGTCTCCGCGCACCGCATGCCCCGCGAGATGATCGCGTACGGCGAGCAGGCGGACGGCCGCGGGCTCAAGGTGATCATCGCGGGCGCGGGCGGCGCGGCCCACCTGCCCGGCATGCTCGCCTCCGTCACCCCGCTGCCCGTCATCGGCGTGCCCGTGCCCCTGAAGTACCTGGACGGCATGGACAGCCTGCTGTCGATCGTGCAGATGCCGGCCGGCGTCCCGGTCGCGACCGTCTCCGTGGCCGGCGCGCGCAACGCGGGCCTGCTCGCCGCCCGCATCCTCGCCACCCACGACGAGGAACTGCTCGGCCGGATGCGGGAGTTCCAGCAGGAGCTGAACGACCAGGCCACCGAGAAGGGCAAGCGCCTGCGCGCCAAGGTCGAGGGGGCCGGCGGCGGCTTCGGCTTCGGGAAGTGACGGCGACGTGACGGAGCCGACCTCCCTGGACGCGGCCCGGGAACTCCTGCGCGAGTTCCCGGTCGTCGACGGCCACAACGACCTGCCCTGGGCGCTGCGCGAACAGGTCCGCTACGACCTCGACGCCCGCGACATCGCCACACCGCAGAACGCCCACCTGCACACGGACATCCCGCGGCTGCGCGAGGGCGGGGTCGGCGCGCAGTACTGGTCGGTGTACGTGCGCTCCGACCTGCCCGACGCGGTGACGGCGACGCTCGAACAGATCGACTGCGTACGGCAGTTGATCGCACGGCACCCGCAGGACCTGAAGAGCGCGCTGACGGCCGCCGACATGGCGGCGGCGCGCGCGGAGGGCCGTATCGCCTCCCTCATGGGCGCCGAGGGCGGCCACTCGATCGACAACTCCCTGGCCACCCTGCGCGCCCTGTACGCGCTCGGCGTCCGCTACCTGACCCTCACCCACAACGACAACACCGCGTGGGCGGACTCCGCGACCGACGAGCCCGGGGTCGGCGGCCTGTCCGCCTTCGGCCGCGCGGTCGTGCGCGAGATGAACCGCGAGGGCATGCTGGTCGACCTCTCGCACGTGGCGGCGACGACGATGCGCGACGCGCTCGACACGTCCGTCGCGCCGGTGATCTTCTCCCACTCCTCCGCCCGCGCCGTCTGCGACCACCCCCGCAACATCCCGGACGACGTCCTGGAGCGGCTGCCCGGCAACGGCGGCATGGCGATGGTGACGTTCGTGCCGAAGTTCGTCCTCCAGGCGGCGGTCGACTGGACGGCCGAGGCCGACGACAACATGCGCGCCCACGGCTTCCACCACCTGGCCACCACCCCCGAGGCGATGAAGGTCCACCGCGCCTTCGAGGAACGGCGCCCCCGCCCGGTCGCCACCGTCGCCACGGTCGCCGACCACCTCGACCACATGCGCGAGGCCGCCGGCGTCGACCACCTCGGCATCGGCGGCGACTACGACGGCACGGCCTTCACCCCCGACGGCCTGACCGACGTCTCCGGCTACCCCAACCTGATCGCGGAACTCCTCGACCGCGGCTGGTCCACCACCGACCTCGCCAAACTGACCTGGCAGAACGCGCTACGAGTCCTCGGCGCGGCAGAAGACGTGGCCCAAGACCTCCGCACGACCCGCCCCCCGTCCAACGCGACGCTCGAGTCCCTGGACGGCTGAAGAGGGGCTCGCCGGTACCGGAAAGCCGTACCGGTGCGGTACATTTTTTCGGTACCGGTCAGGGTGTCGTCGAAGGGGTGGTTCGCAGATGACCATAAGCGCCAGTGAAGCCCGCCGGGACTTGTTCCCCCTCATCAAGCGCGTCAACGACGATCACACGCCGGTGCGCATCAGTTCCAAGGGCGGTGACGCCGTGCTGATGTCCGCGGACGACTTCGAATCCTGGCAGGAGACCATCTACCTGCTGCGTTCCCCTGCGAACGCGCGGCGCCTCATGGAAGCCGTCGCCCGGGACAAGGCGGGTGCGGTCACGGTCGGCAAGACCGTCGAGGAAATGCAGGACCTGGCGGGGGACGAGTGAGGAGCGTCCACTTCGACCCGGACGCCTGGGAGGACTTCCTGTTCCGGCTCGGTTCGGACCGCAGGATGGCCCGTCGGATCACCCGACTGGTCGGCGAGATCCAGCGCGATCCGTTCACCGGCATCGGCAAGCCAGAGCCCCTCAAGGGCGATCTGTCCGGCTACTGGTCCCGTCGGATCGACGACGAGCATCGGCTGGTCTACCGGGCGGACGACAAGGAAGTGAAGATCCTCAAGGCCCGTTACCACTACCACGACTGAGGGCACCTGCTCCGGGGATACCCCGAACGCCCCGCCCACCAGGTAGCGCACCCCCGGTCGTGGGACGGTGACCGTACTGCTGATCGACGTACGGAGACCGTCATGGCCGACCTCCAGGACGAACTGCACACCCTCCCCGAGGCCGGCGAACGCGACGAGGCGTACGACGAGGCGTACGACGAGGAGCTCGACAAGGAGCTCGACGACGTGCAGGCCGCCCCCTTCACCCCGCACCGCCCGGTCCCGGCCGAAGCCGCAGCCGTCGCTGTGGCCGACGATCTGGACCGGGCCCGTGCCCTCCTCGCCGCGCACCCCGTCGCCGACGGCTACAGCGGACTGCCCTGGGCCCTGCGCCACCTGCCCTGGTACGACCTCCAGCTCGGCGAGAGCGCCGTCGACACGGACGTGCCCCGGCTGCGCGAGGGCCACGTCGGCGCGCTGCTGTGGTCGCTGCACCTGCCCGAGGGCCTCGCCGCCGACCGCGCCGTCGGCGCCACCCTGGAGCAACTGGACCTCGCCCGGTCGGTGATCGCCGCCCACCCCGAGGGGCTGCGGCTCGCGCGCAGCGCCGGGCAGGTCATCGACGCCCGCAACTGCGGCCGCGTCGCCATCGTCCTGGGCCCGGCCACGGCCGCCGCGCTCGACGACTCCCTCGGCATCCTGCGCGTACTGCACTCCCTCGGCCTGCGCGTCCTCACCCTCGCCGGCACCTCCTGGGCGAGCGGGGCGGGGCTGACCCGGTTCGGCGAGGAGGTCGTGCGGGAGATGAACCGGCTCGGCGTGCTCGCCGACCTCTCCGGCGCCTCCGACACCACGGCCGGCCGCGCCCTCGCGCTCTCCAAGACCCCGGTCCTGTGCACCCGCTCCGCCGCCCGCGCCCTGCGCCCCCACCCCGACAACCTGCCCGACGAACTGCTCGCCGAGCTGGGCGCGGCGGGGGGCCTGTGCCTGGTGCCGCTGACCGCCGAGCAGACCGGCCCGACCGTCCGGGACGTCGCCGACCACCTCGACCACGTCCGCGCGGTCGCCGGCCCGGACAGCGTCGGCCTGTCCGGCACGTACGACTCCGGCGCCGCCCACCCACAGGGTCTCGCCGACGCCTCCGGCTACCCGTACCTGATCGCCGAACTCCTCCGCCGCGGCTGGCCGGACACCGACATCGCCCTGCTGACCTGGGGCAACATGCAGCGCGTCCTGCGCAGCGCCGACTTCACGGCCCGCGCCGCACAGGAACGCCGGGAGCCGTCGACGGCCCAGATCGCCCACCTGGACGGCTGAGTCCTCGGGCTGTTCAGGAACTGCACAGGCAGAACGGGTGCCCCGCCGGATCCGCGTACACCCGCCAGGTGCGCGAGTGGTCCGCCGCGTCCAGCGGCTTCGCGCCGAGCGCGAGGATGCAGGTGTGCGGGGCGCGCGCCAAGATGCGCCGGTACCGCGCGAAGTAGCTCACGCGAGGCGGTCCGGCGTCACCCGCTCCTCCTGCCCCCTGGAAGCCTCAGGCGGTAGGACGCCCCATCGCCCGGTACGTCCACCCGGCCTTGCGCCACAGCACGGGGTCGAGCGCGTTGCGCCCGTCGAGGATCAGCCGGGTCGTCGCGACCTCGCCCAGCGCCGCCGGGTCCAGCTCGCGGAACTCCCGCCACTCGGTGAGGTGCAGGACGGCGTCGGCGCCCCGTACGGCATCGAGCGCCGTGTCGGCGTACCCGAGCGTCGGGAAGACCCGGCGGGCGTTCTCCATCCCCTTCGGGTCGTACACCGTGACCTGCCCGCCCTGGAGATGGATCTGCCCGGCGACGTTGAGGGCGGGGGAGTCCCGGACGTCGTCCGAGTCGGGCTTGAAGGTCGCGCCGAGCACGGCGACCCGCTGCCCCAGGAAGGACCCGCCCCCCAGCGCCTGCCGGGCCAGGTCGACCATCTGCCCGCGCTGGCGCATGTTGATGGAGTCGATCTCGCGGAGGAAGGTGAGCGCCTGGTCGGCCCCGAGCTCACCGGCCCGCGCCATGAACGCCCGGATGTCCTTCGGCAGACACCCGCCGCCGAAACCGATCCCGGCCCGCAGGAACTTCTTCCCGATCCGGTCGTCGTGCCCGATGGCCTCGGCCAGCTTCGCGACGTCGCCCCCGGCGGCCTCGCACACCTCCGCCATCGCGTTGATGAAGGAGATCTTGGTGGCGAGGAAGGAGTTCGCCGAGGTCTTCACCAGCTCGGCGGTGGGGAAGTCGGTGACCACGAACGGCGACCCTTCCCCGACCGGCTTCTCGTACACCTGCCGCAGCAGCGCCTCGGCCCGCTCACTGCGCACCCCGACCACGATCCGGTCCGGATGCAGCGTGTCCTCGACGGCGAGGCCCTCCCGCAGGAACTCCGGGTTCCAGGCGAGCTCGGCGTCCTCGCCGGCCGGCGCGAGCTCGGCGATCGTCCGGGCCAGCCGTTCCGCGGAGCCGACCGGCACGGTGGACTTGCCGACGACGAGCGCCGGACGCGCCAGATGCGGGGCCAGCGACGCGATCGCGGACTCGACGTACGACATGTCGCACGCGTACTCACCGCGCTTCTGCGGAGTGTTGACGCACACGAAGTGGACGTCGCCGAAGGCCCCCACCTCGGCCCAGTCCATCGTGAACCGCAGCCGCCCGCTGGACCCCTCGAACCCGGCGACGTGCCTGCGCAGCAGCTCCTCGAGCCCGGGCTCGTACATCGGGGTCTCGCCCCGCTCGAGCATCTCGATCTTCTCCGGCACCACGTCGAGAGCGAGCACCTCGAAACCCAGCTCGGCCATGGCCGCGGCGTGCGTGGCGCCGAGATAGCCGGTGCCGATCACGGTGATCTTGAGGGCCATGAATGCTCCAGGTGGGGGATGCCGTCGCTGCGCGCCCGAGCATAGTCGGGGCGTGCGGACGCCCCTCACCGGGCAGATCCCGGACGGGACGCCGAGGAGACGCCGATGACATGACCCCTGTCGCCAAGCTCACGTATCACTCGGGTGGGCGGACGCTTAAAATTGGAGTTACTTAACGGTAGTTAGCGTGAGTGACTGTGCTGTGACCGTAGCGTTTTGGAGCGTGAGACACCGTGGCCGGATCGGCTGACTTCGACCTGTACCGCCCGTCCGAGGAGCACGACATGCTCCGCGACGCCATCCGCTCCCTGGCCGAGGCGAAGATCGCGCCGCACGCCGCCGCGGTGGACGAGGACGCCCGCTTCCCGCAGGAGGCGCTGGACGCCCTGGTGGCGAGCGATCTGCACGCGGTGCACGTCCCCGAGTCGTACGGCGGCGCAGGCGCGGACGCGCTGGCGACGGTCATCGTGATCGAGGAGGTGGCGCGCGTCTGTGTCTCCTCCTCCCTCATCCCCGCGGTGAACAAGTTGGGCTCCCTCCCGGTGATCCTCTCCGGCTCGGAGGAGCTGAAGAAGAAGTACCTGGCCCCGCTGGCCAAGGGTGACGTGCTGTTCTCGTACGCCCTCTCCGAGCCGGACGCGGGCTCGGACGCGGCGGGCATGCGGACCAAGGCGGTCCGCGACGGCGACCACTGGATCCTGAACGGCGTGAAGCGCTGGATCACCAACGCGGGCGTCTCCGAGTACTACACGGTGCTCGCGGTGACGGACCCCACGAAGCGCAGCAAGGGCATCTCGGCCTTCGTCGTCGAGAAGTCCGACCCGGGCGTCTCCTTCGGCGCCCCGGAGAAGAAGCTGGGCATCAAGGGCTCCCCGACCCGTGAGGTCTACTTCGACAACGTTCGCATCCCGGCCGACCGCATGATCGGCGACGAGGGCACGGGCTTCGCGACGGCGATGAAGACCCTGGACCACACCCGCATCACCATCGCCGCACAGGCCCTCGGCGTGGCCCAGGGCGCCTTCGACTACGCCAAGAACTACGTCCAGGAGCGCAAGCAGTTCGGCAAGCCGATCGCCGACTTCCAGGGCATCCAGTTCATGCTCGCCGACATGGCCATGAAGATCGAGGCCGCCCGCCAACTGACGTACGCGGCAGCCGCCAAGTCCGAACGCCTGGACCCCGACCTCACCTTCCAGGGCGCGGCGGCGAAGTGCTTCGCGTCCGACGTCGCGATGGAGGTCACCACGGACGCCGTCCAACTCCTCGGCGGCTACGGCTACACGCGCGACTACCCGGTGGAACGGATGATGCGCGACGCGAAGATCACCCAGATTTATGAAGGCACGAACCAGATCCAGCGCATCGTGATGGCGAGGAACCTGCCGTAGGAACCCGTGACGCCGTGCTCGCCCCCGCCCGCATCCTCGCCGGGCGGGGGCGAGGTACGTCGGTCATGGCCGCAACTCGAACCAGGTGACTTTCCCGTCCCCGTCCACTGCCCGGCTGCCCCAGGCCTGCGCACACCGACTGACGAGCAACAGCCCCCGCCCACCGTCCAGTTCGACACAGCCAGGGCTCGGAGCGGGCAGCACGTCACTGCCGTCCCGCACGCTGACGTGAAGGGTGCCGTCCGCCCACCGCACGCCCACGGTCGCGGGACCGCCGGCATGCCGGTACGAGTTCCCGCACAGCTCGCTGGTCAGCAACTCGGCGGTGTCGACGAGGCCGCCCAGCGAGTGGCGCGTGAGGATCGACCGGACGGTACTGCGGGCGACGCCGGTGCCGAGGGCGTGGTGGGGGAGGGTGAGGCGGTACTCCCAGGGGTCGTCGGGGTGCGGGGATCGCGGGCGGCTGTTCACGTTCGAACTCCCTGTCGGAAGACGGCGGTTGTTCCGCACCCTTCACACGGTGGCCTCGCCGCCGCCCGCATGGAGTGCGGTGGCGGTGCTCTTCCGGGTTGTGAGGGGTGGGAGGCGGGGGGAGCGCTCTGTCTCCGACGGTAGTGGCGGGAAGCCAGAAAGGTGCAGCGTTCCTCCTTGGAATGACTCCTTCTGGTGAAGTGGCCCGTTTCGACCTCACGGTGCGTCGCGCGCTGCTAGGACATTCCGTATGCCGCCACGCAAGAACCCGACCATCCGTCAGAAACGCCTCGGTGCCGAGCTGCGCAGACTGCGCGAGGGCGCGGGCCTGTCGATCGATGCGGCCGCCCAGGTTCTGGAGTGCGGCAAGGCGAAGATCAGCCGCATCGAGACGGGACTGAACGGGATCCGCGCCGCCGAACTCAAGGCACTCCTGCACGCCTACGACGTGGAGGACGACGCCCTTGCCCAGGCGCTGGCCGACATGGCGCGCGAGGGCCGACGACGCAACTGGTGGAACCGCTACGGCGATGTGCTCAGCGGCGGGTTCGCCGATCTGATCGAGCTGGAGTCGAAGGCGCTCAGCCTGCACTCCTGGGAGACGATCCTCGTCCCCGGCCTGCTCCAGACGCCCGACTACATGAGGGTCCTTTTTCAGCGAGGCGGCCGCCTGGAGACGCCCGAGCATGAACTGGAGGAGCACGTACGAGGCCGGATGCACCGCCAGCAGATCCTGGGCCATCACGCCGAGCAGCCGCCCGAGTTGTGGGTCGTCCTCTACGAGGCCGTGCTGCATGCCAAGTTCGGGGGCGCGGAGGTCATGCGGGACCAACTCGCGCACCTCGCGCTCATGGCACAGCAAGAGCACGTGACGGTTCAGGTGTTGCCCTACACCACCGAATCCCACCGAGGCGTGAACGGCCCCTTCGGGATCGTCGGGCTACCTGATCCGGAGACGGACGTGGTGCGAACGGAGACCGCTGTGTCCACCCTCTACGTGGAGGACACCGCTCAAGTCGCTGCGTATAAGCTCATGTTCGACCAACTGAGGGCCGCAGCCCTCGGCCCGGGGCCGTCGCTGAACCTCATCCGGAGCCTGGCTCAGCGGCTGTGAGCGTGAGCGAGGTGCCCGTGCGGGAGCTCCAGTGGCAGAAGTCCAGCTTCTCCGGCGACGACGCAAACCGCGACTGCGTGGAACTAGCCGTAGCCTCCGGCGGAGAAGCGTTGCTGCTACGCGAGTCCGACGAGCCGGCAGCCGTACTCCACGCGACGCCCGCCTCCCTGCACGCCCTGCTGGACACCTGCAAAGCGCCGACTACCTGAGCGGACAGGCCCGTTCGGCCCGTTCGTACGAGCAGGTCACGACAGCGAGGGACAGATACGAGGGATGTTCCAGATAGAAACCGAGTGACACGTCCCCACCCCACGCCAGCCGCTCCACCGCGGACTCGACGAGCCCCGCCAGGCGGCCGACCTCGCGCTCCGTTTCGACGGTGAACCGGGGCGCGTACTCGCCCAACCGCTCCCCGAGCCAGGCCGCCGCCTCCTTCGGCTCGTCCCAGGTCCCCCGTACGAGCGTGCGCGGCTTGAGCAGCCAGTAGGCCGTCTCGATGGGCGGCAGATCCACGACGTTGAACTCCGCGACGACCTCCCGGTACCGCTGGATCAGCTCGGGCCTGCTGCCGGCCGGGGGCGGGTCGGGATACGGCGGACGCCGCAAGGCCTCCTGGTCGAAACGCTGTTTCGGACCGGTCCAGAGATAGCCGTGGTGGTGCAACGTGCGTCCCGTTCGCATCAGAGGGTGAACCGAGAACGAAGCCGGCCCCGACCCGACGGTGACGTAGGGCCGAGACCGGCGTAGTGGCGCCGCAGGTCAGCCAGACAGCCCGAACCGCGCCGGATCGATCCCGGCGGCCACCAACTCCGCCGACGTGAACCGCAGCGGCTCCAGGTCCGGCCGCTTGCTGTCACCCAACGCCCAGACCCCGTCCGCGATCCGCGCCAGCACCACGCACCCTTCGGTGCACGGCCCACCACAGGCCTGAACGAAGTCGATGGATTCGAGGCCGAGGGCGTACAAGTCGGTTCCGTTCTGCATCGATATGCCTCCTGCTTCCTGATCGAATTCCCGGCCATGGGCAGGCCGGTTACCACCCGAGAACGGGCGGAAGTGGGTAGGGGAGGGGATACGCGATATGTTCGGCTACGACCTGGTTTCCTGAGAGGCGGCCGTCGAATTGCGCAGCGCATTCGCCATGCGCTCGACGTCCTCGGCCTTGCGAATCCCCACGTGCACGAACGGCGTTCCGGAATGAGTCACCATCGGCCGCAGATGCCGCTGCACACGCTCAGGAAGTCCGAGAGAGGCCAAGGCGTCGCGAAGCCCGTTCGCGGCGTCCTGTGCCCGAGTACGACTGTCACGCCACGTCTGCATGTCCATCAGCGGGTCTTTGCCCGGTGCCGGCGCATCCTCACGTTGGCATCGGACACGGCGCTGTAGTCCCTCGTGGAGCGGGCGTTCTCCCGGGCCACCGACAGGGACAGACAGTCCGAGCAACCGGGCTCAGGTGACGGCTCGGTGAGCGGTTCGGACAGGGAAGTCGCCGCTAGGGGACCGGAAGTTCTCTCTTGGCTCTCCATGGAGCCATCTTCGGCTGTCCGAGGACGTGGCTCTAGTCTGTTTCCTGTTGCCGCAAGAACTCGTCGCGGATCCCTGTGATCAGGGATCGCATCGCATTCCCGGAGAGAGCGACCTGCTCGAATCCCTCGAATTTCCGGACGTACAGAGCGACATCCCGTGGATCGGTGACGGCCAGCTCGGCATGGATGGTTTCGACGGTTACGAGACGGTCGTCCTTGACCGAGAAGGAGTGGCTCGGGAAGTCCGTCTGCCGTACCGACAGCGGTACCACTCGGAGGTCGACACTCGGCAGTCGGGAGACGGAGATAAGTTTGTCGAGCTGCCCGGCCATCACCAGTGGCGGCACGATTCTCCAGCGAAGTACGGACTCCGTGACAATGAACCGAAGATGTCGCCCCGGCTCGTACAGAATGTGCTGCCTTGCCAGCCTCGCCCCAATGGCGCGTGACATCTGATCCTCGCCGAGTTGCATCCGACCGAGGACCGCCTGAACGTATTCAGGAGTCTGCAAGAGGCCGGGAACAAGGGAGGGCTGGAAGAGTCGCAGTAGAGTGGTCCGGGCCTCGATCGCCTGAATCTGCTGCTGTTTCCGGTGATAGCCGAGACGCCGGTAAAGTCGCCACGCTGTCGTCTCGGTCGCCGCTGCCCGGGCGACCGACAGGTACTCGGCCTTCACGTCGTCGGACACGCCTATGGCGGTGAGGATCTGCTCCACGTCGACGACGCTCGGCATGACGCTGCCGTTCTCGATCTTGGACAGCTTGGAGCCGGACATGGCTGCGCCACGGGCGACGGCCTTGGCTTCCTTACCGGATGCCTGCCGTAGCGCCCGCAGCGCGGCACTAAGCTCAGCTCTGTTCACTCCCCGTGCCGCGCCCACCATTCCGTGAACGGCTCGGCGTGTGCGAGTGCTGTATCCCGGTAAGCCCGGAACTCGGCTGACCGGTCCTCCCCGAGGAGTTCACTCCCGAGGTACTTTCCGGCGTCGTCGTATGCCATCGCCCCCGTGACCCGGTCGTCGAACAGCCAGAAGTCGGGGGCATCCGGAATCGGGTTCTCACGTTCGGTGACGTCGAGGATGAAGAATTCCTCACCGGCGGTCATGTTCCGATGATATCCCCAGGACAGTTCGAAGCGGAGATAGTCAGTCAGCGGGCGGGACAGGATGTGCACCCGGTAGAAACGCTTGCCGACCTCGGTGGCGCTCCTCACGGTCGTCAGCCAGGTCGCCGCCTTGTACGACTCCGGCTGTTCTTTGCCTGCTAGGAAAGCGTGATACGCGTCCACTCCTCCTGACCGGCTGTAGTCATCCAGCGTTTCCAACCGGAACGCTTCCTGCTCGAAGGCGGTGAACCAGTCCGCCAGAGAGCTGTTAGACGAGGTTGTCACGGACAGCCTTTCGGATCAGGTCCACGGGGATTTCGACGAGGGCTTCGTGAGCGGGATCTCTCTGCCGTGCCCGGTCAGTAGCTCGCCCTGCACGACAAGAGTTCCGCGGTCGGTGGCGTACAGCGTCGGGCACTCACCCTCGTCGCAGTCACCCACAAGTCGCGTCAGCTTCACCACTGCACACTCCCCTTATCCGTTTTGGCCGGCTCGGAACGGTCATCGTCGGCTCTACGACTCATCGTTCCGGTCCTCTCGGACGCCCGGCAAGGGCCTACGGTTTCCGCTTCTGGAAATCGTCGTCTTGAGGGGCCAGATGCGACGCGCTGCCGCCCCAGGCGCGGGGAGACGGGCTGGCCTGGAGGATTCGGTGGCCTGTCACGCGGCGGATTCCCTCCCCGGCTTTTCCCTGGAGGCCGTCTGCGCATGACCGCATGACTGCCCCTGGCCCCCGGCCCCGAGAGCCCTCAGTCCCCCAACCCCTCCGCCACCCGCCGCTCCCGCAGTTCCCTGATCGCCCGTCGTCGGGCCAGGCGGTGGGTGCGGCGGATCTGGGCCTCCTGGTAGCGGCGTTCGTCGCGTTCCGTTTCCGGGAGGACCGGGGGGACCGTCCGGGGTGTGCCGTCGGCGTCGACGGCGGCGAAGACCAGGTAGGCCGAGCCGACCTGGGTGGCCGGGTCGGACTCGTTCCAGCGCTCGGCGAGGACCCGGACGCCGACCTCCATCGACGTCCGGCCGGTCCAGTTGACCTGGGCCTTCACATGGACGAGGTCACCGACGCGGACCGGCTCCAGGAACGCCATCTCGTCCATGGACGCGGTCACGGCGGGCCCGCCGGAGTGCCGTCCGGCCACGGCGCCCGCCGCGTCGTCGACGAGCTTCATGATCACACCGCCGTGCACCGTGCCCAGCAGGTTGGTGTCGGCGTGGGTCATGATGTGGCTGAGGGTGGTGCGGGACGCGGACGTGGGCTTGCCCGGGATGTCCGTGCTGCTGCCCGAGTCCGCCGCGGTGACCTGGTCTGTCATGTCCTCCACCTTATGCCGCGGGGACAAGCCGGGACTTTGTGTCAGCTTGGCAACGGCGGGGCCCTGATTTTCCGACAGCCCTTGTACGGCACACAGTCCTGCCCTGCACACTGGTCCGCATGAACGATTGGCCCGAGGGATGGTCCGGCAACGACCGCGGCAACCGGTACGGAAGCGGCAGCGCGGGCGCACAGCCCGAGAGCGCGCGCGTCATGCGGCAGGTCCGTCGCGGCCCGGCCGCCCCGCCGCAGGGCGCCGGCGTCCCGCCGCAGCCGTCGTACGTCAACGGTCAGGGACACGGCGACTACACGGACGCGCGCGGGTCCGGGTACGACAGCGGCTACAGCACGGGCCAGGTCTACGGCGGCGGCGACCCCGGCGGACCGGGCGGACCGGGTGGGCCCGGTGGCACCGCCACCCGTGGTCCGCGGCCCGCGCCGAACTGGCGCCGCCGCGTCAAGTGGACGGCGATCACCGTCGTGACCGTGCTGGTCGTGACGTCGGTGAGCACCTACTTCTGGGCCGACTCCAAGCTGCGCCGCGAGGTCGACCTGGCCAAGGTCATCGACCGGCCCGAGGCGGGCGACGGCACGAACTACCTGATCGTCGGCTCCGACAGCCGTGAGGGCATGTCCGCGGCGGAGAAGAAGGAGCTGCACACCGGCTCCGCCGAGGGCAAGCGCACCGACTCGATGATGATCCTGCACGTCGGGTCCAACGGCGACACCCTGGTCTCGCTGCCCCGTGACTCCGACGTGGAGATCCCGTCGTTCGTCGGCTCCGAGTCCGGCAAGACGTACAAGGGCACCGGCCGGCACGTGAAGCTGAACGCCGCCTACGCCGAGGACGGTCCCGAACTCCTCGTGCGCACCGTCGAGTTCAACACCAACCTCCGTATCGACCACTACGTCGAGATCGGCTTCGCCGGTTTCGCGAAGATCGTGGACGCGGTCGGCGGCGTCGAGATCACCATCGACAAGGCGTTCAAGGACAAGTACTCGGGTGCCGACTTCCAGGCGGGCAAGCAGAAGCTGAACGGTGAGGAGGCCCTCGCCTTCGTCCGTACCCGGCACGCGTTCGCCGCGTCCGACCTGGAGCGTACGAAGAACCAGCAGAAGTTCCTCGCGGCCCTGGCCCACGAGGTGGCGACCCCGTCGACGGTCCTGAACCCCTTCAAGCTGTACCCGACGCTGGGCGCGGGCCTGGACTCCCTGATCGTCGACAAGGACATGGGGCTGTACGACCTGGGGTCGATGTTCTTCGCGATGAAGGGCGTCAACGGCGGCGACGGCACCTCCATGAACATGCCGATCTCCGGCTCCTCCGGCGGCAACCTCGTCTGGGACAAGGCGAAGGTGAAGCAGCTGGTGAGCGAGTTGAACAACGACGAGAAGGTCACCGTCTCGGGCAACTGACCCGACCCGCGAGCCGGCGCACTCAGGGGCACCCGTAGGGGGTGCCCCTGAGCGCGTTCAGACAGCGGTCACATCCGGGCGCCCGCCATCGTGCGGCACATCTCGGCGCAGCGCCGACAGGACTCGGCGCAGCGCATCATCTGCGGATCGTCCGGCATGGCCATACACGCCTCCGCGCACATCTCGCACGCCTTGGCGCACAGGGCGCACATCTCGGCCGACATGGGCGAGCGCCGCATCATCATGTCGGCGCACATGCGGGTCATCTCGGAGCAGTCCATGAGCGCGCGCATGATCTGCATCTGGGCCTGGCCGCCCATCTGCATGCAGGAGCTCATGGTCTCCTCGCACACGCTGTGGCAGGACATGCACGCCTCGACGCAGTCCTGCATCTGCTGGCTCATGGCGGTCATGGTTCCGGGCTGGGTCATGGCTCCTCCTGGGGGGTGAGCGGGGCCCGTGGCGGGCCCACGCGTGCCCTTCCGTCCTACGCCCTCCAGGGACCCCACGCCATCGGGCCGACGGCCATCAGGGCTAAGGCTCAGGGACCGTCCCGCACGTCCCCCTTACATCAGACCCCCATCAGACCCCTGCGTCCCTAACGTCAGGCCTCGATGCCACGCCCCCTACGTGACACCCCTCAGGAGCACCCGACCTCATCCCCCCGAACCACCCCGAACGCCCCCTGCTCCGCACCACCGGCCCCCGCCCCCGACTCCGGCTCCGCCGCCCGTACCTTCCGCACCTGCCGGAAGTCGGCGCCCGCGATGACCTTGAGCGTCGGGCCGAGGCCCTTCACGGCGCGCAGTTCGCTGCCGGGGAGGGCCGTCGCGAGGGACTTCGCGGAGCGGTCCCAGCGGGGGTCGTAGGCGACGACCGTGCGCGCGACCGTGGGGTCGGCCGCCGTGGCCGGGCTGCGGGTCGTGTCGAAGCCCGTCGCCGCCAGCGCGGCGTCCACGCGCCTGCCCAGGCCCGCCGTACTCGTGCCGTTCTCGACCTGGACCCGGATCTGCTGCGGGGCCACGTCCACGCGCGTGCCCCGGCCGGCGGCCGGCCGGGCGTGGGCGGCGGCGAGGGGCTCGTCGTCGCGCAGGGCCTTGAAGAGGCGCTGCGACTTCACCGGGTCCCACTTCAGCGTCGAGCCGATGCCCTTCACCAGGTATCCCATCCGGCCGATGGGGACGGTCGTGAACTCGGAGGAGGAGGGGGAGAAGGAGCGCATCGCCCGGCCGAGGTCGAGCAGTTCGTCGGTGCCGAAGTCGCGGTCGGCGCGCACCGAGCCGAGGACGGCCCGGGTCACGTCCCGGAACCTCAGCGGGTTCAGCAGGATCCCGGAGGAGGTCGCCCGGGCCACCAGGGCCGCCAGGAAACGCTGTTGGCGTTTCATCCTGCCCAGGTCGGAGGTGGCGTCCGCGTGCCGGGAGCGGACGTACTGCAGGGCCTCGCCGCCCAGCAGCGTGTGCGTGCCGGGCGCCAGGTCCAGGCCCGTGTACGAGTCCTTGAGGGGCTTGGCCGTGCAGATCTTCACGCCGCCCAGCACGTCCACCGTCTTCATGAAGCTGACGAAGTCGACCTCCAGGTAGTGGTCGATCTTCACGTGGGTCATGTTCTCGACCGTGCGCACGGTGAGCTGCGGCCCGCCCTCCGCGTACGCCGCGTTGAGCTTGATCGGGTGGCCGTGGTGCGCCTTGCCGGTGACCTGGTCGGTGTGCGGGGGCGTCTCGGCGTAGGAGTCGCGCGGGAGGCTGACGACGCTGGCCCGCTCCCGGTCCTCCGAGATGTGCACGATCATGATCGTGTCGGTGCAGTGGCACGGGGCCCCGCCCAGCCGGTAGCGGCTGCGCTCGGCCTTCGTGATCCGGTCGCGGCCGTCGGTGCCGACCAGCAGGACGTTCATGCCGTGACCGGCCCGCGGACGGTTCTTCATGTCCTTGAAGGGGTCGACGCGGGCGATGTCCGCGTCGAGGCTGCTGATCACCGAGTGGCCGATCCCGGCGGCGGCGAGCAGCACCACCGAGAGCGTCGTCGCCGCCCGCATGGCCCAGCGCGGACGGCGAGTGCGGCGAAGGGGCCGGACGGGCGGTCGCGGGGCGTGGCGCTGCGGGTGGGGGCGGCGCGGGGACCGGGGCGGAGTGGTGGGCATACGGGGCACCTCCGGGCGGCGGCCGTGGGCGGGGGGAGCCGTTGGAACGGTAGGCCCATACGATCTGCCGACCGGTGCAGCGCACCCGGCGGGGCGGGCCGTGTCCCCCGTTCGCGGTAACGTGAACCCCCTATGAACGCCAAGCCCGACGTGCAGCTCCCCGCCGTGTCCGTCATCATGCCCGTCCTCGACGAGGAGCGGCATCTGCGCGGAGCCGTCCAAGCGATCCTCGCGCAGGAGTACGCCGGCGAGATGGAGGTCGTGATCGCCATCGGTCCGTCCACGGACCGTACGGACGAGATCGCGGCCCAGCTCGTGGCGGAGACCGCGTCTTCCGAGAACAAGCGCGTGCACACCGTGCCCAACCCGACCGGCCGCACGCCCGCCGCCCTCAACGCCGCGATCAAGGCCTCCCGCCATCCGATCGTCGTCCGCGTCGACGGGCACGGCATGCTCTCGCCGAACTACATCGCCACCGCCGTACGGCTCCTGGAGGAGACCGGCGCGCAGAACGTCGGCGGCATCATGCACGCCGAGGGCGAGAACGACTGGGAGCACGCGGTCGCCGCCGCCATGACCTCGAAGATCGGGGTCGGCAACGCCGCCTTCCACACGGGCGGACAGGCCGGCCCGGCCGAGACCGTGTACCTCGGTGTCTTCCGGCGTGAGGCGCTGGAGCAACAGGGCGGCTACAACGAGGAGTTCGTCCGCGCCCAGGACTGGGAGCTGAACTTCCGCATCCGCGAGGCGGGCGGCCTGATCTGGTTCTCGCCGGAGCTGAAGGTGTCGTACCGGCCGCGGCCCAGCGCGCGGGCGCTCGCCAAGCAGTACAAGGACTACGGCCGTTGGCGGCACGTCGTCGCCCGCTACCACGAGGGTTCCATCAACCTGCGCTACCTCGCGCCGCCGACCGCGGTGTGCGCGATCGCGGCCGGCCTCGTGGTCGGCGCCGTACTCACCCCGCTGGGCTTCCTGATCCCCGGCGGCTACCTCGCGGCGATCGTCGCCGGGTCGCTGCCGGCCGGCAAGGGGCTGCCGGCGAAGGCCCGGCTGCGGATCCCCGTAGCCCTCGCCACCATGCACATGTCGTGGGGCTTCGGCTTCCTGACCAGCCCGAAGGCGCTGGCCAGGAAGGTCATCGCGTCGCGGCGTCCCGCGGTCCTCAGCGACACGCACACGCACTGAGCACCGCAGGGCACCTCCACCGCACCCGGACTACCAGGTGTAGTTCGGGTCCACGTGCATGCACTGGGTGGTGTCGGACGCGTTGATCGCCCCGGCCGAGACGGGCGTCCTGTCGTCCTTCACGGGGGCCTTGAACGTCGTCCCCGACCGCCAGTCCGCGCCCACGGTCAGCGTGACCCCGGAGACCTCGGTGGACTTCTTCACCTGGCTCGCCGGGATGCCGAGGGCCTTCGCGACCGCCTGGGCGTCGCCCTGGAGGTCGGCGCTCGGGTAGCGGACGACGGTCTGCGCGACGGCCGTGGCCGCCGAGTTGTCCGCGACGGCCTGGGCGAAGCCCTTGTCCGTCAGCACCTGCGTCACGTCGCGCGCCCGCCCGCGGGCCGCGCCCAGCTCGTCCGTGTACGTGCCGTTGTGGACCTGCACCGCGATCTTGTCGTCGGCGGCGGCCGGGTCCGCGGACGCCGCCGCCGTCGGCGACGGACTCGCGGCGGCCTTCTTGGCGTCCTTGCCGTCGAGGGCGATGTCCTCGCGCACCAGCCGGAACAACTGCGTGGCGTCCTCCGTGGGCACCACCCGCTCGCCCTGGTAGCGGTTGGGCATCGTCGTCATCGTGATGCGGTCGGTGGGCACCTTCTTCAGCTCGCCCGCCAGGTCGTACATCTTCGTGATGGTGTCCAGGCCGTCGTCGACGGTGATCGCCTTCGTGGCGGCTTCGGCGAGCTTGCGCAGCTTGTTGGGGTTGGTCAGCTTGGCGTTGGCGCGCAGCTCGCGGACCATCGAGTTCATGTACATGTGCTGCGCCTTGGCGCGGGCCAGGTCGGTGTCGTCCTCGAAGCCGTAGCGGGTGCGCAGCCACTGCAGGGCCTGCTCGCCCTTCACGGCGTGGGTGCCCGCCGCCAGCTTCAGACCGGAGCCCTTGCCGCTGCTGGTGTGCGAGTAGACGTTGGCGTCGACGCAGACCGGTACGCCGCCTATCGCGTCCGCCATCGACACGACACCCGAGAAGTCGATCATCATGAAGTGGTCGATGTGGATGTCGGTGAGCTTCTCCCAGGTGGCCACCGTGCAGCCGGGGCCGCCGCGGCCGAGCGACACGTTCGTCATCGTGTCCCGCAACGCCCCGTAGGCGGTCTTGTCGTCGGGGTCCGTGCACTTGGGTATGTCGAGCAGGGTGTCGCGCGGCATGCTCACCACCGACATGTTGCTGCGGTCCGCCGATATGTGCAGCAGCATCTGGACGTCCGCGAGCGGGGGACCGTCGAACGTGTCCTTGGCGCCGCCGAGCTTCTGGTTCGCCGCGGTGTCACGCGCGTCCGAGCCGATCAGCAGGATGTTCAGCGCCGTCTGCCCGGCCGAGTTGGCCTCCGTCTCGGCCGCCCGGTCCTTGGCGTCGCCGATGTTCAGGTCGTCGCTCTTGATGTTCGCGTTGAGGTGTTCGTAGTAGAGGTATCCGGCCCCCGCGGCGCCGAGTATCACCACCGCGAGCACCGTCGCCGACCAGCGCAACGCGCGTCGACGTCGGCGTATACGACCCGGCCCGCGCGCACCGCCGCCGGCTCCGCCGCCGCCCTTGCCTACGCCCTTGCCTGCACCCTTGGCTCCGCCGCCGTGTCTGGCGCCCTCGTCGGACGCGTCCTGGTCCTGCTTGTCGTCCTGCTGGTTCTTCCGGTCCTGCTGGTCCCGGGCGGTCGGAGACTTCGTGTCCTCGACCGCGGGAACCTCCCCCTGCACCCCACTGTTCCCCGCCATTCCCCTGCCCCTCCCCGCCGTGCGCCTGACACGGGCCCGTCCCGCGTCCAGTCAGACGCGTGACGGGCCCGAAGGGTTACCTGCTGCCCGGACCTACTTGGCGCACTGGACCTTGTCCGCCGTGGACTTCTGGACCGTGTCCGGCACGGTGGTCGGAGCCGTGAGCGAGACGCCCGCGCCCTTGAAGTCCTTGCCCAGCGTCAGCGTCATCGTCGGCAGACCCTGGGAGTTCTCGACGCTCTTGCCCGGCTTCAGAGCGGTACCGGCCAGCCCCATGACGGCGGCGAGCTTACGCGCCTGGTCGGCCTGGTCGGGCGCGTACTCGAGCGTCGTCCTGGCCAGTTGGGCGGGCGCGTTGCCCGCGTTCTCGGACTTCGTGATGCCCTCTTGGATCTGCAGCCAGTTGAGCGTCTCCTGTGCGCTGCCGGGGGGCGCGCCGCCGTTCATGACCTGCACGCGCACCGCGGAGGCGGCGGACTGGGCGCCCTTCAGGCGCGCCGCGGCGGCAGCGGCCGCCGCGCCCTTCGACGCCGCCGCCTCCTCCTTCACCTTGGTGAAGGAGACGTCGTCCTTGATCATCTGGAAGACGGTGGGCGCCGTCGCGTTGTCGAGGACGACCGTGGCCTTGACCTTCTCGGCCGGGTTGTCGACGACCGGCACGGTGGTGAAGGTCAGGTTCTTGACGTCGAGCTTGCCCAGCTCCAGCCCCAGGTCCTTCAGCTTGTCGATGCTGTCGAGCTGGGAGTCGACGGTGAGCGCCTTGGTGCCCGTCTCCGCCAGCTTGATCATCTTGGTGGGGCTGGTGAGCGTGTCGTTCGACTTCAGCTTCCGCATCAGCGCGCTGAGGAACTGCTGCTGGATCTGGATCCGGCTCAGGTCGCCGCCGAAGCCCACCGAGTGCCGGGTGCGCACGAAGGCCAGCGCCTGCTCGCCCTGGACCGTGTGCGTGCCCTTGGACAGCTTCAGATGCGAGTCCGGGTCGTCGATGTCCTTGGCCAGACACACCTCGACGCCGCCGACCGCCGTGGTCAGCGTCTTCACCGCGTTGAAGTCGGCGACCATGAAGTTGTCCGGGGTGATCCCGGTCAGTTCCGTCACCGTGCGCATGGTGCAGCTCGGCGTCCGGTCGTCCTGCCCGAGGCTGGTGTTGAACCGGACGTCGGACGTACCCGGGATGACCTTGCTGGAGCCGTCCGCCTGAGCGGTCTGGCAGTCCGGGACGTCCACGATCAGGTCGCGCGGGATGCTCAGCGCGGTCGCGTTCGTCCGGTCCTTGGAGACGTGCAGCAGGATCGTGGTGTCCGCGTGACCCACGCTGCCGGAGTCGCCGTAGCCGGCGTTGCCCGAGCCGGTGCGCTTGTCGGTGCCGATGACCAGCAGGTTGATCGCCTTGTCCTTGCTGAAGCCACCGGTGCTCGCGCCGTCGTCGGAGACGGACGTGATGTTGTCGTTGAGATGCTCGAGATAGAGATAGGCCGCGCCGGCCGTCCCCACCAGGACGAAGGCCATGATCCCGCCGGTCCACAGCAGGACCTTCTTGGCCTTCGACTTCTTCTTCACCGGCCGACGCCCGCGCCGGTTGGACGCGGCCTCCTCGGCAGCCGCACCTCTACGACGGCGCGGCCCCGGCACCTCGCCCCCAGGCACGGCCGCGGACGACGACAAGGCGGAGGACGGAGACGGCGAGGACAGCGACGACGGCGATGCCGCATCGTGATCCGCTCCGTCCGCACGCCCACGCACCGAGCCACCGGCAGCGGCATGACCACTGCCGGCGCCTCTGCCCCGGCCCCCGCCACCGGCGGGTCGGCCGGAGCCGGATCTACGCGGTCCGGGTACCGCCGACTGCGGTCCGGAAGGACTCAGTCGCAGTTCGTATTCGCCGGTGTTCGGATTGAGCACCCACTGGTCTGCGGGATCGATGTTGTCCGCCCGCCCACGGCCTTGCGCGTCCACGGTTGTCCGAATCCTCCGTCGGGGCCACGCGGCGCCTTTCCCCTCTCAAGGCGCTCGGGTCTCGGTCACCGATGCACGACCCCGGGATGGACCTCGCGGCCGGGTGCACCGGATCGCTCACACTAGCCGCCCGGTTCGGCGTCGAGCGACGTCCGTGACACATTCCACGCCCCTACAAGCGGGCATTCCGCCCCAATTCTTTGAACTCCAGTTCCCCGGAAGGGCTGGGCTTGGCAAGCGCTTTACCCGCAGCCGTCCTCGGCGGCGGTGTTCCCGCGGAACGTGGGAGCGGGCGGAGTGGGCGAAACCGCACCGTAAGCCGCAGGGGCCCCGCCCGACGTCCGATACGGCCCGTGGTCACCCGACTCCGAAGAGCCCGAAGAACCGGAGGAGCCGGATTCCGTGGGAATTTCCTTGGAAACCACGACCGGCGTGTCCGTCCGCAGCCGTTCGAAGAGCTTTTCCGCCTCGGGCTCCACTAGTTGGTCGCGATTGGCGTTATAGACGTACGACTCCCGCGGAACGGTCAGGAATTGCACATGTTCGGTGGGAATGTCTCGCAGGCCGCGCACGAGTTCGTACAGTCCGCGCAGACTCGCCAGATCCGGGTCGGTGGTGAGAGAGGACGTGGCCGCGTCCAGCACCGGATACAGCTTCACCGGGTTCAGCAGGACGTCATTGCTCTGCACCTTGTTGACGAGCGCCCCCAGGAACCGCTGCTGCCGTTCCATCCGGTCGGTGTCACTCCCGTCCCCGAGCGACTTGCGGGCCCGCACATACCCGAGCGCCTGCTCCCCGTCGAGCGTGACCTTCCCGGCCGGCAGCCGCAGCTTGGCGGCCTTGTCGTCGATGGGCTCGCGCAGACAGACCTCGACCCCGTCCACGGCGTCGACGACATCCTTGAACCCACTGAAGTCGACGACGACGTGATGATCGATCCGCACCCCGGTCAGCTTCTCCACCGTCCGGATCGTGCAGGCCGAACCCCCGGTCTGGAAGGCGTAGTTGAACATCGCGAACATCGGCCCGGCCCGCTTCCCGTCCACCCGCAGACACGCCGGCACATGCACCATCAGATCGCGGGGCAGCGAAACAGCGGTGGCACTGCCCCGCCCGGCCGCCAGATGCAACAGGATCGCCGTGTCCGACCGCTCGGTCCCGGAGTCGCGCCCGTACTCCGCGTTCCCGTCCCCGGCCCGCGAGTCCGACCCGATGAGCAGGATGTTCTGCGCGTCCTTCACCAACGAGGTGGGCCGCTCTCTCGCATACCGCGCCAACTCCGCCGCGGCGGCCTCGTCAGGCGTGATGTTCCCATCGAGCTTCGCGTAGACGACCCACCCGGCAACCCCGACCCCCACGACGACGACGGCAACACCCCCCACCCCGTACCGCACCCACCGCCGCCGAGGCCGGGACCGGGGCAGTCGCTGGGACGGCTGCCGGGGCCACCGCCGCACGGAACGCCTCACGTCCCACCCACCCCCTCCCACTTCGGCCGTACGAGCATGCGGAGCTGCTCTTACGACCATGGCGCGAAGTGGGGGGCGGGGGCGGGTGGGGGTGGGCTGAATGGGTGAGGGGGCGGTGGTTGGGGGGTGGGGGTGAGCGTGGGGGGTGCGCGTTTTCGGCTGGTCGGTGGCTTGGGGGCGGGGGTGCGTACCTTCGGCCGGTCGGTGCCTTGTGAGCGGGGGCAGGTGAATTTCAGCCGGTCGGTGCCTTGCGGACGGCGGGTACGTAAATCCGGCCCGTCGGTGCCCTGTAGGCGCGGGTGCCTGTATTTCAGCCCGTCTGGGGTCCCCCCTCTGGGGGAGTTTGAGGACGAGGCCCCTTCAGGGCCGAAGCGGGGGTCTGGGGGCGGCAGCCCCCAGCGAGGCCGGCGTCAACGCGGGGTGCCGAACCGACGCAGGGCGCCTACCGAACCGTCACCGAAACCCGCTCACTCTCGATCCGCTTCGCCAGCGCCTCCTCCCCGACCCCCTCCAGATTCCGGCACAACACCACGGACCCCCCACTGGCCAACGGCCCGTACAACCCGGCACTCAATCCCTCCCAGGTGTCGTACCCCAACCCCGACAGCAACCGAGCCCCGGGCCCGGTCAGGCCCAGCCCCGACGCCTCCGCCCGCGCCCGAGCGACAACCTCCGCCCCGCTGTACTCCCCCCCGGCCACGATCAGCGCGGGCTCCTCGGGATCGACAGGCACGTACGGCACGAAGCGGTCCCCGAAACTCGGCACGTTCACGGCGTAGTCGTCGTACCCCTCCGGAGGACCCGGCACGAACCGCCGCCCGAGCGGCGCCAGCGACAGCGCGTACCGCTCCCCCCGGCACGCCAGCCCCGCCTCGAACGACCCGGGCCCGGCGACGGCGAAGTCCGCCCGCGCCGGATCCCCGGCCACGTCCGCGACGACCCCCACCGACGAACACGCCAGCAGCCACACCGCCGTCTGCCAGTGCGCGGGCAGCAGCAGCGCGACCCGGTCGCCGGGCTCGGCGGACAGCCCGTCCTGGAGGAGGTTCGCGGTCTTGGCCACCCAGTTGGCGAAGGTGGCCACGGACAATTCGACCCGCTCGCCCGTGGCGTCGTCGTAGAAGGTCACCAGGGGACGCGCGGGGTCCGCGGCCAGCGCGGAACGCAGCAGGTCGGCAGGGGTGCGATCGGTGGCAGTCACCCGCGCAAGCGTACGCGCCGCCCCACCGCCGCACGCGTCACCGGACCCACCGGGAGCCGTCTTCGGGCCACCGGTTCGGCGGAACGCACCCGACGGCCCGTCAATTCCCCGATGGACAGAAATGTATGACTATGTCCAGGATCGGTGGCATGCGTGGATTGCTTGCTTCCTCGATCGGTGTCACCTGCGTGGCGGCTCTCGCCCTCCCGCTGACCCCCTCCGCCACCGCGGCGACGGTGCGACCGGCGCCGGCCGCGGAGGCGGCGTCCGCCGGGACGGCCAGGGCCACAAGCCCCGACACCCCACCGACAAGATCCCTCCCCAACCTCCCCGAGCTCCCGGGCAGCACCCAGTCGCTGCCCCTGACCCCCCTGACCGGCGACCGCGCCCTCGGCGGCGCCGGCGGCACCGGCGCCGACCAGGGCCTGCCCCGCCGGGACGTACGCCACTTCTCCCTCCTCGGCGTCGTCTGGGACGACCCGGCCGCCGAACTCCACGGCCGCGTCCAGGTCCGCACCCGCCCGGCCGGCACCGGCGGCTGGTCCGGCTGGCAGGACGTCGAGACCCACAACGCCGACCACGGCGCCGACCCCGGCACCCCCGAGAGCGCCTCGGGGCGGGTCCGCGGCGCCACGGCCCCGCTCTGGGTCGGCGACTCCGACGGCGTGGAGATCCGAGTCCACCCGGACACGGAACGCCGTACGGAGGAAACGAGCCGGGGCACCCGCACCCTCTCGACTGCCGCCCCCCTCCCCACCGGCCTGCGCCTGGACCTGGTCGACCCGGGAGAGGCCACCCCCGCGACCCGCGAGCACGCGCCCGCGGGCCAACCGCGCAGCCGAACCCGAACGATGACCAAGGGAACGGCCCCGAAAGCCGACCCACCCACAACAAACGCCGACGCCCCCACGACAACAGCCGACGCACGCACTGCAACAGCCGATGCCCCCACAACCGCAACCGACACGGTCGCCATGACGCCCGAGACGACGGAGGCCTCGGCCGCCAACACCCCCCTCGCCCCCCTCGGCGCCACGGAGATCCCCGCCCTGGACCGCCCGGGCACCGAACGCGAGCTCTTCGCCCTGCGCGCGGCCGAGTTGACCCCCGCCCAGCGGGCGAAGCCGTACATCGGCCCGCGCCCGAGCATCGTCACGAGGCGAGGCTGGGGCGCAGACGAGAGCCTGCGGGAGAGCGGTTTCCGCTACACGACGACCGTCAAGGCGGCGTTCGTGCACCACACGGCGACGGGCAACAGCTACAAGTGCTCGCAGGCCCCGTCCGTCATCCGCGGTATCTACCGCTACCACGTCAAGAGCATGGGCTGGCGCGACATCGGCTACAACTTCCTCGTCGACAAGTGCGGCACCCTCTACGAGGGCCGCGCCGGGGGAGTGGCGAAGCCGGTCCTCGGTGCCCACACCCTCGGTTTCAACACCAACAGCATGGGCATCGCCGTCCTCGGCACGTTCAGCAGCGCCAAGCCGAGCGCCGCGACGGTCACGGCCATCGCCCGACTGACGGCATGGAAACTCGGTGTCTTCGGGGCGAATCCCAAAGCCAAGACATACCTGAAGTCCGGGGGTGGCAATCTCTACGCAAAGGGAAAGAACGTACGACTGAACGTGATCTCGGGTCACCGGGACGGCTTCGCCACCGAATGCCCAGGAAAGCAGCTCTACGGCAAGCTCGGCTCGGCCCGTTCGACCGCGGCGCGCTACCAGGGGCGCTGAGGCGAGCGAACGACCGGAGCACACGTTCAACAGCCGTCGGGGGCGGGAGGGGGGGCGGTTCTCGGCCTGGAAGTCGCCACACAACGGTCTGCATGCACGGTCTGCATACACTGGCCGGTCGAAAGACAGTTCGGCCGGTCCCGGCAGGAAGCAGAGACGAAGGTGACAGAAGCGATCCTCCTGGTCGGCGGCAAGGGCACCCGGCTGCGCCCACTCACGGTGCACACGCCCAAACCCATGGTCAGGGCGGCGGGGGTGCCGTTCCTCACCCACCAACTGGCGCGGGCGAGAGCGGCGGGCGTGGACCACATCGTCCTGGCGACGAGCTATCTGGCGGAGGTCTTCGAACCGTACTTCGGCGACGGCTCGGCCCTGGGCCTGCACATCGAGTACGTGACGGAGGACGAACCCCTCGGCACCGGCGGAGCGATCCGCAACGTGGCGTCCCGCCTCACCTCGGCCCCGGACGACCCGGTCCTGGTCTTCAACGGCGACATCCTCACCGGCCTGGACATCAGGCGACTGGTCGCCACGCACGAGACGACGGGGGCGGACGTCTCGCTCCACCTCACCAAGGTGACCGACCCCAGGGCCTACGGCCTGGTCCCCACGGACGAGACGGGCAGGGTCCTCGCCTTCCTCGAGAAACCCCAGACCCCCGAGGAGATCGTCACCGACCAGATCAACGCGGGGGCGTACGTCTTCCGCCGCTCGGTCATCGACACGATCCCGCTCGGCCGCCCGGTGTCGGTGGAGCGCGAGACGTTCCCCGACCTCCTCGCCGCCGGCGCCCACCTCCAGGGCATGGTCGACTCGACGTACTGGCTGGACCTGGGCACCCCGGCGGCCTTCGTCCGAGGCTCGGCGGACCTGGTCCTCGGCCGCGCCCCGTCCCCGGCGGTTCCCGGCCGCTGCGGCGACCGCCTGGTCCTCCCGACGGCCAGGGTCGCCCCCGACGCCAAGCTGACCGGCGGCACGGTGGTGGGCGAGGGCGCGTACGTGGCGGAGGGTGCGAGGGTCTTCGGCTCGACGATCCTCCCCGGCGCCGTCATCGAACCCGGCGCGGTCATCACGGACTCCCTCATAGGCACCCGAGCCCGAGTGGGCGAACGCTCCGTCCTCACCGGCACGGTCATCGGCGACGGCGCGATCATCGGCCCCGACAACGAACTCCGCGAGGGCGCCAGAATCTGGTGCGACGCAAGAATCCCAGCAGGCGCGGTGCGCTTCTCGTCGGACCAGTAGGACCGAGTGCCTTCCGAACGCCGGTCAGGTGTCCGCTTTTCGGCCCGTCCGACGGCAAGGCGTGAGCGCCGGCCGGACATCTCAGCCCGTCCGACGGCAAGCCTCGAACGCCGGCCAGTGCATTCCAGCCCGTCCGGCGTTTGAGGACGAGGCCCCTTCAGGGCCGAAGCGGGGGTCCAGGGGGCGGCAGCCCCCTGGACGGGGCCGAAGGGGCAGCGCCCCTGGAGACGGGACGGGTAGGGGCGGCGGGGGCGAAACCTCCTCGCCCAGCCCTCGCAGAACCTCTCACCGGGTTCCCGAGGATGCCCCGGCCTTCAGGCCGGGGAGGAATCGGACTCCTGCGGAGCAGGGCAGGAAAAGCCGAATCGCCGTCAGGGCGATTCGGCGTCCGCTCCGGCGGCGGCGCGCTCGACCTCCAGCCGGAAGACGATCTCGGAGTTGAGGGACCTGCGGGCGGCCTTGGCCTGAGCGACCAGCCACTCATGCAGGTCGGCGGGCAGGCGGAGGGTGATCTTTGTTTCGTCATTCATGCCCCTATGGTAGTGGTAGAGTGGTGGCATGACTGCGGCGGAGGCAGGCGGGGACACCGGGCACGCCCGGTACACCTACCGTCTCCGCGTGTCATCCACCGCGACCGCCGCCCTGGAGGCGGAGTGGGCGCGGTGCCGGTGGATCTGGAACGAATGCGTGGCCCGGTCGAAGAAGGCCCACGCCGACCAGGAGAAGTGCGGCCCGGCCCGCCTGGACAAGATGCTGACCGAGGCCCGCACTGCGAACGCGTGGCTGCGCGAGGGCTCCTCGGTCCCGCAGCAGCAGTTGATCCGGGACTTCGCCAAGTCCCGCGCGAAGGCGCTGAAGGACATCAAGGCCCGGCTGCCTATGGCGCGGCGGGCCAGTATGCCCCGGTACAAGAAGAAGCGCGGCACCGAACCGTCGCTGAACTACACACAGCGCGGCTTTCGCCTCAAGGACGGGCGTCTGTACCTGGCCGGAGGCATCAGCCTGACGGTGGTGTGGTCCCGCGACCTCCCGGCCGCCCCGTCCAGCGTGCGGGTCTACCGGGACAGCCTCGGCCACTGGTACGCCTCGTTCGTCGTGGCGACCACCACCGACGCCCTGCCCGCCACGGGCGCGGTGATCGGTATCGACTGGGGTGTCAAGGAAACCGCGACCACCACGAGCGACGGCCACGACCTGCCCCACGCACAGCACGGCAAGACCGCCGCCGCCCGCCTGGCCCGGTACCAGAAGCAGATGGCCCGCCGCCACACCCCCCGAGGCAAGGCCCAGTCCAAGGGCTACCGGCGCGCGCAGGCGCAGGCCGCGAAGGTCCACAAGAAGATCGCGCGACAACGCCACGACACCGGCCGCAAGTGGGCCAAGAAGGTCGTCCGCGACTTCGACCAGCTCGCGGTCGAGGACTTCCGGCCGAAGTTCCTCGCGAAGTCCACGATGGCCCGCAAGGCGGCCGACGCCGCGATCGGCGCGACCAGGACCGCGCTTGTCGAGATGGCCCGCAAGCACGGCCGGATCGTGCACCTGGTGCACCCGGCCCACACGACGATGGACTGCGCACGGTGCGGTGCGAGAACCAAGCACGCACTCCCCCTCTCCGAACGAATCTACGCGTGCACCGCGTGCGGAGCCGTATCCCCCAGGGACAAGAACTCCGCCCGCGTGATGCTCGTCCGGGCTGGTCTCAACCCGGCTGGTGCTGATGGCGTAAGCCCTCCGGGAGCGCCGCTCCCGGAGGCAGCCTGAGCTAGGAATCCCCCTGCTTTAGCAGGGGGAGGATGTCAAAACCCCCCGATATCCCCCCGAGGCATCCGCGGCCCCCGCCGCCCCGGCACCCGCCCACTCAACAAGATCAACCGAGCCGCCCGATGCCGCTGCCCCGCATACGGCTCCAACAACTCCAACATCACAGAATCATCAGCCCCCCGATCCCCCGCCAACGCCCACCCCACGATCCCCGGCAGATGCAGATCCCCCACCGTCACCGCATCCGCCGCCCCATGACTGCGCTGCACGGTCTCCGCCGAAGTCCACGGCCCAACCCCCGGCACGACCTCCAACCGAGCCCGCGCATCCTCCGCTGCCATCCCCACCGCCTCCTCCATCCGCCCCGCCACCCGCACGGCCCGCAGAATCGTCGACGCCCGCTTGTCGTCGACACCTGCCCGATGCCACTCCCACGACGGAATCAACGCCCACGTCCGAGGCGCCGGCATCACCCACAGCCGCCCACCCGCCGCAGGCCCCGGCGCCGGCTCCCCGAACTTCCGCACCAGCAACCGCCACGCCCGATACGCCTCATCGGTCGTGACCTTCTGCTCCAGCACGGACGGGATCAACGACTCCAGCACCAGCCCGGTCCGCGTCAACCTGAGCCCCGGCCGCCGATGCCGGGCCACCGCCACCACCCGATGCCGAGGCACGAACGCCTCCGGAGCGTCAGCGGCCCCCAGCATCTCCGGCAACTGCTCCAGCAACCACTCTGCCCCAGGCCCCCAAGCCTCCCCCCGCACCGCACCACCACCACCACCACCGCTAGCACCACCACCATCCACCGCGGCGACCCGCAGAGTCCCCGGCCCGGCAGGCGTGAGACTGGCCCGCCACACAGACCCGTCCGGCATCACCCGGAACGTAGGGTCACCCGGCCCACGACGAAGCGGCCCAAGCACCAGCCCAAGATCCAGCACCCCTTCCGGGACGTAATCCCGCACCCGTCCAGGCCCCGCCCCCGAACCCTGCCGCGGCACCCCACCAGGCCCTGCACCAGGCTCTGCACCAGGCCCTGCACCAGGCACCCCGACATGCCCGCCGCGCACGGTCGTACGCGTGGGCCGGGGAGAAAACCGTCCTGCCACGATGAAGTCCCGGGGTCGACGAAGAGGCTGCTAAGAGAGTGACGAAGAGGCTGCTAAGAGAGTAGGCGGCCCCCATCGCCACACGGCGTAAGTCACCGCCCGCACCACGCACAACACCACGTTTCTCACCACACCGCGTACGGCACCGCTCCTCCCATTCTCACCACACCGCGTACGGCACCGCTCCTCCCATCTCACCGCACCACAACAAACCCCCCCACCCCCCGCTCCCCCCGAGCCCGAGGCTCCTCAGCCGCGTGCCCGACCGCCACCGCGCCCATCGGATCCCACCCCTCCGGCAGCTCCAGCACCTCCCGCACCACGTCCCGGCAGAACATCGTCGACGACACCCACGCGGACCCCAGCCGCTCCCCGGCCAGCGCGACCAGGAAGTTCTGCACGCCGGCCCCGGCCGCGACCACGAACATCTCCCGCTCGGCCGCGTCCCGCCGCTCGTCCCCGTAGGTGTGCGACCCGTCCATCACCAGACACGGCACCACCAGATACGGCGCGGCGCGCAGGACGTCCCCCCGCCGCACCCGCTTGGCGATGGACTCCTCGGACTTCCCGTCCCGTCGCAGATCCGCGATCCACGCGTCCCGCATGGCGTCCAGCAGCCGGACCCTCGACCCCGCCGACTCCAGCAGCACGAACCGCCACGGCGTCGTGTGATGCGGCGCCGGCGCGGTGACGGCCGCCGCCACCGCCCGCCGTACCGCCCCGGGATCGACCGCCTCGTCGGTGAAGGACCGCACGGTCCGCCGCTGCGTGACGGCCAGCCGCACCGCCTCGGACGTCCCGAGCCGGAACATGTCGTCGCGCGCGCCCCGAACCATGGCCCGCGCACCCTCCGCCACCCCCGCCCCCTCCCCGTCGGCCACCACATGCGCCAGCCCGCGCACCACGGCCACGGGCAGCCCGGCGGCCTTCCCCTTCACGAGGTCGCCGCGGCCAGCTCGTCCGCCGTGGCGACGACCGTCGCGCTCAGCGGATTGCCGTACGCGTCCGTGCCCCCGCGCAGGTCGTCCAGCACCCGCACACCGGCGGCACCGATCGCCACGTCCGTGAGCCCCGCGCGCCAGGGGCGTCCGAAGGTGTCGGTGACGACGACCCCGACGTCGACGCCGAGCGCGTCCCGCAGCCCGTCCCGGATCGCCCGCGCCGACGCGTCCGGATCCTCGGGCAGCAACAGCACTGTCCCCGAAGGGGTGTTGGAGGCGTCAACGCCCGCCGCCGCCATCACCAGCCCCTGCCGGTTCTCGACGATCCGCAGCGTCCCGCGCCGGGCCACGACCCGTACGGTCTCGGCGTCGATGGCGGCCTCCCGGTCCGCCGCCCGGACGACCCGCCCCTCCGCCTTGGAGACGATCTTCGAGGTGACGAGCAGCACGTCCCCGTCGACGAGCCCCGGCTCGGCGGCGGCGATCAGCTTCGCGAGGTCGTCCCCGGCCTGCACTTCGGGCAACCCGCCCACGGCCCAGACCCGATAACCGTTCTCCACCTCCACCTCCACCTCCACCTCCACCTCTGCCGCGCCCCCCAATACCTCCGCTGCGCCCCCCACGTCCACGGATCCGCTCACGCCCCCCGCACCTCCTCCGCCAGCTTCAACGCCTCCCGGGCCATCCGCGCGGTCGCGTCGAGATCGCTCATCATCAGCGGAACGGCCCGGCAGCGGATCCCTGCCGCCTCGACCCGCTCCACGGTGCCCGCGTCCACGGTGTCGACGAGCCAGCCGTCGAGCAGCCCCGGACCGTAGTGCTCGGCCACCGCCGCGGCCGTCGACTCCACGCCGACCGCCGCGAGCACCTTGTCGGCCATCCCGCGCACCGGAGCGTCCCCGACGATGGGGGACAGGCCCACCACCGGCACCCCGGCCTCGGCGATCGCCTCCCGGATGCCGGGCACGGCGAGGATCGTGCCGACGGAGACGACCGGATTCGACGGCGGGAAGAGGACCACGTCCGCCTCCGCGATCGCCTCCAGCACCCCGGGCGCGGGCTTCGCCTGCTCGGCGCCGACGGGCACGACCGCCGCCGCCGGCACCGCCGCCCGCAACCGCACCCAGTACTCCTGGAAGTGGACGGCCTTGTGCTCACCGTCGACCTCGACGGCCACATGCGTCTCGACACGGTCGTCCGTCATGGGGATCAGCCGCACCCCCGGCTTCCATCGGTCGCACAGCGCCTCGGTCACCGCGCTCAGCGGATATCCGGCGCCGATCATCTGCGTCCGCACGATGTGCGTGGCGAAGTCCCGGTCGCCCAGCCCGAACCACCCGGGCCCGGCGCCGTACGCCGCGAGCTCCTCCTTCAGATGGAAGGTCTCCTCGGCCCGACCCCAGCCCTGTTCCTCGTTGATGCCGCCGCCGAGCGTGTACATCACCGTGTCGAGGTCCGGGCAGACCTTCAGCCCGAAGAGGTGGATGTCGTCGCCGGTATTGCCGATGACCGTGATGTCCGCGTCCGGCACGGCCTGCTTCAGACCGCGCAGGAACCGGGCACCGCCGATGCCGCCTGCCAGAACCACAATGCGCATGAGAGCAAGTCTTGCAGGCGCCTACGACAACGCGACGGCCGGTTGTGGACAACCGCCCGCATGTGGATAACCCGCTCACCCGTACGAGCCGACCGCGTCCGCCCACCCGCCGCTGAAAGCCGCCCACCCGCCGCTGAAAGCCGCCCACCCGCCGATGAAGGCCGTCTACGCGCCGACGGCGTCCACCTGCTCGTAGCTCGCGAGGGCCGCGCACGCGGTGTGCATCGGCATCTCCGTCAGCCCCGGGAAGTACACGTGCAGGCTCACCGCGGCCTCCAGCGCGTCGTTGACGACCTCGTGCACGTACCCCGGCGCGAACACCCGCTGCGCGCCCGCCCCCAGCGCACGCTTGCCGCGCTCGGTGCGCTCGGTCAGCTCGCCGTCCAGGACGGTGAGCACACCGGAGGAGCGGCCGTGGTCGTGCAGTCCGCTGCCCTGGCCGGGCACCCAGGACAGCAGCCACACCTCGTAGCCGGGGCCGGTCCGCAGCCGGTGGTACCAGCGGGCCGTGGCGTCGTACTCGACCAGGTGTTCCCACTGGGCACGGTCGGCGGCGATGGAGCGGGCCAGGCCGACGAACTCGGCGACGGTGGCCGGGTGCTCGCGCGGTGCCTGGAGGAGGTGCGGGACTTCGAGGATGTCGCCGGCGATCTGGAGGTCGCTGTCGCTGTTCATGGAGTGCGGGGTTCCTCGGCGGAAGAGGCGGAAGAGTGGGGGGACTCGCTGGGTCTCGCGTACCGTCCGCCCGGATCACGGGTGGAACAGGGGCGCCCTGGTGTGGGCCAAGGGGAACAGCAGCCGAGTCGAGGTGGACTCAGGAGGAGCAGCCGGAGCGCGTTGGGCTCAACAGCTGGAACAGCGACAACAGCTACAGCGAGCGCGGGCAGCACCGTGGGATCCGGCGGAGCCGGTCGAGGTGAGTGCCAAGTTCGCGAGCATGCCCACAAGGACAGCGGTTCACACCCTCACTGTCAACTCGACGCCCGGTATGTGGGACATGCTTCACCTCATCCGGTTCATCTGTGAGGTGAAAGGTTTGTGCAGGCGCAGGCCGGGACACATGGGGCACAAGCCGGGCGCGCAAGCCTCGCGGCGAGCCTGTGATCCGACTGCGATCGATCCCCCTGTGGACCGATCGGACCGTGATCCGGATCGCCGCCGCTCGCTCTCCGCGCGCGTGCCGCAACGAGATCGATCCTCTGGGCGTCCTTCCTGGTGCAAGTGCTGTGCGGGGCCGGTGGTCCTCCGGGGCTTCATCTGCTTGTCAAGGTTTATGGCGATTTGAACACTTACTGCACGGCCTTGGTTCCGCAGAGTGAATAAGGGGCCCAATAGCAGATCTCGGCTTGACTCGCCCGGAGCAGCACACTTGTAATTTCACTCGTGTCGTTCAGCCGAAATCGGTAACGGCCACGTCACGGGGACGCGAAAGACAGAGCGAGGGGCGCACATGACCGAGCTGGTGCAGCAACTGCTGGTCGACGTCGACGACGCGGACGAGGAACTCGGCTGGCAGGAGCGCGCGCTGTGCGCCCAGACCGATCCCGAGTCCTTCTTCCCCGAGAAGGGCGGCTCCACCCGCGAGGCCAAGAAGGTCTGCCTCGCCTGCGAGGTCCGCTCCGAATGCCTCGAGTACGCACTCTCCAACGACGAGAGATTCGGCATCTGGGGCGGCCTGTCCGAACGGGAGCGCCGCCGGCTGAAGAAGGCGGCGGTCTGAGAACCGCCCGCTCCACACAGGCGCCACGGCAGCACCGCATCGCGATATCGAGGCACAAGGGTCCGAACGGCCCGTCGCAGGTGGGTTATCCACAGGCGGCGGGCCGTCGTCCTGCCCAGCCGATAGTGTGGGCGCTCGTCCGAGACACCCCGCCGCCCCCACACGGCGCAGGCGTCCACCGCAGTCCACCGAACCGGGGCCCGTACCTCGATGTCCGTGCACAGCCACACGGCAGCCCATCAAGACAGCGCTGCCACACCTGAGTTCCCGCGTCATGTCGTGACCGCGGTGATCGTCTCCCATGACGGTGCCCGCTGGCTGCCCGACGCGCTCGCCGGGCTGCTCGGCCAGGAGCGCCCCGTCCAGTCCGTCATGGCCGCCGACACCGGCAGCTCGGACGACTCCGCGCGCCTGGTAGCCGAAGCCCTCGGTGACGACCGCGTCCTGCACCTCGCCCGCCGCACCGGCTTCGGCCAGGCCGTCGAGGAGGCCAACCGCACGGCCCCGGTCCTCACCCCCGAGGAACTGCCGTACCTCAAGCGCCCCAGCGGCTGGGACCCCGTCACGCGCGCGTGGCGCGACGACGCCTACGACCTGCCGGAGCTCCCGCACGGAGAGCCCGTCCAGTGGCTGTGGCTGCTGCACGACGACTGCGCCCCCGAACCGGACGCGCTGGCCGAACTGCTGCGCGTGGTGGAGAACGAACTCGAACTCGGCCGGGCCGACGTGGCGGTCGTCGGCCCCAAGCTCCGCGGCTGGTACGACCGCCGACAGCTCCTCGAGGTCGGCGTCACCATCGCCCACTCCGGCCGCCGCTGGACCGGCCTGGACCGCCGCGAGCAGGACCAGGGCCAGCACGACCACGTCCGGTCCGTGCTGTCCGTGTCCACCGCCGGCATGCTGATCCGCCGCGACGTCTTCGAACAGCTCGGCGGCTTCGACCGCCGCCTGCCCCTGATGCGGGACGACGTCGACCTGTGCTGGCGCGCGCAGGCCGCCGGCCACCGCGTCCTCATCGCCCCCGAGGCCGTCGTACGGCACGCCGAGGCCGCCTCCCGCGAGCGCCGCGCCGTCGACTGCGCGGGCCGCACCAGCGCCTCCCCGCACAAGGTCGACAAGGCCGGCGCCGTCTACACCCTCCTCGTCAACAGCCGCACCGCCCTGCTGCCCTGGATCCTGGTGCGCCTGCTCCTCGGCACCGTGCTGCGCACGGTCGCCTACCTCGTCGGCAAGGTACCCGGACAGGCCGTCGACGAGATCCGCGGCCTGCTGGGCACCCTGGTGCGCCCCGAGCGGATCATCGCCGGGCGGCGCAGCCGCGGGAAGCCGACGGTCGACAAGGACGAACTGCGCCCCCTGTTCCCGCCGCCCGGCGCGACCGTGCGGGCCACCGTCGAACAGGTCGCCGGCGACTTCTTCGGCTCCGACGACCCCGAGGCCACCGCCGGCGCGGGCCGGCACGGCGGAGCCGTCGAGTCCGGACCCGGCGGCGACGACGCCGAGTTCCTGGAGATCGAGCAGTTCGTCCGCCTCAAGCGCATCGCCCGCAAACCCGGCCCGGTGCTCTTCCTGATCCTCCTGCTCGTCTCCCTGGTCGCCTGCCGCAACCTCATCGGCGGCGGAGCCCTCGCGGGCGGCGCCCTGCTGCCCGCCCCGGCCGACGCCTCCGAGCTGTGGTCGCGCTACCTCGACGCCTGGCATCCGGTCGGCGCCGGCGGCACCCCCGCCGCCCCGCCCTACCTCGCGATCATCGCCACGCTGGCCACCCTGCTGCTCGGCTCGACCGGCCTCGCCCTCACCGTGCTGCTCGTCTGCTCGGTGCCGCTGGCCGGCTTCACCGCCTACTTCGCCTCCCGGCCACTGGTCGAGTCGCGCCTCCTGCGCGCGTGGGCGGCCGTCGTCTACGCCTTCCTGCCGGCCGCCACCGGCGCCCTCGCGGGCGGCCGCGTCGGCACCGCCGTCCTGGCCGTCCTGCTGCCGCTCATCGCCCGCGCGGGCGCCGCCGCGAGCGGCCTGACCCGCGCCTCCGGCGCCCGCGGCAGCTGGCGCGCCACCTGGGCGTTCGCGCTGCTGCTGACGATCACCACCGCGTTCACGCCGATCGTCTGGCCCATCGCCCTCGTCCTCGGCCTCGCCGTCCTGGCCGTGCGCCGCCGCGACATCACCGCCTACGGCCTGCGCTTCCTGGCCCAGCTCGGCACACCCCTGCTGATCCTCGCGCCCTGGTCGCTGTCCCTGCTGCCGTTCGGCTTCTTCACCCAGGCCGGCCTCGACTACGGCCCGTCGACCGCCACCGCGCTCGACCTGCTCGGCGCCAGCCCCGGCGGCCCCGGCACCGTCGACGGCCTGATGCTCATCGGCATCGTGCTGGCCGCGCTGGCCGCCCTCCTGCGCTCCGAGCGCCACTTCGGCGTCTGGGCGGCCTGGGCGGTCGCCCTGGTGGGCCTCGTCTTCGCGGTCCTGTCCAACGGCTCCACCTGGGCCGGCCCCGCCACCCTCGTCTACGGCCTCGCCCTCCTCGCCGCCGCCGTCATCGGCGCCGACGGGGCACGCACGCGTGTCGCCGAGCAGAGCTTCGGCTGGCGCCAGCCCGTCGCCGTCCTCATCGCCTTCGCCTCGGCCGCCGGCCCGCTGCTCCTCGCCGCCGGCTGGATGATCGGCGGCGCCGACGGCCCCCTGGAGCGCCGCGACCCCGTACAGGTGCCCGCGTTCGTCGCCGAGGAGGCCGGCAACCGCGACCAGGCCCGCACCCTCGTCCTCGACAGCGACTCCGCCGCCCACGTCGGCTACATGCTGGTCCGCGGCTCGGGCGCCCGCCTCGGCGACGCCGAACTCGCCGCCGCCGACGGCGAGAACAAGCAGCTCGACAAGGTCGTCGCCAGTCTCGTCGCCGGCTCCGGCGCCGACCAGGCCGACCAGCTCGGCAAGTTCGCCGTGGGCTACGTCCTCGTCCACAAGGGCGCCCCCCGCCAGGTCACCCGCGTCCTGGACGCCACCCCCGGCCTGAAGCGGCTCAGCCAGCAGGACGGCAGCGCCCTGTGGCGGGTCGACCAGGAGGTCTCCCGCGCGGCGATCGTCGCCGCCTCCGGCAAGGGCACGGCGACCCCGGTCGCCGCGGGCCCCGTCGACATCCACACCACCGTCCCCGACGGCGCCGGCAGCCGCGTCCTGCGCCTGGCCGACGCCGCCGCCGACGGCTGGACGGCCACCCTCGACGGCAAGCCCCTCACCCGCACCACCGTCGACGGCTGGGCCCAGGGCTTCGAACTCCCCGCCACCGGCGGGAAACTGGACGTCACCTACGACGACCCGTTCACCCACACCGCCTGGCTGTGGGCGCAGGGCCTGCTCGGCCTGGTCCTGGTCGTCCTCGCCCTCCCGGGCCGCCGCCGCGACGTCGACGACGACCTCCCCGAGGAGGAGCCGATCCCCGCCCAGGCCACCGAAGGCGAGGGCCGCCGCGCCCGCCGCCTGCGCGCCCAGGCCGAGGCGGACACCGACACCGAGACCCAAGAACCCACCCAGGGCGATGAGTTCCCAGCTCCTCCGAAGGAGGAGCAGACCCCGGTCGCCGTCCCGCAGCAGCAGCCCTACGGAGAGTGGGACCAGGCGGGCTACCAGGGCGCCGAGTACAACGGCTACACGGCCGAGCAGTACCAGAACGCCCAGCAGTACCAGGCGGGCGGCTACGACCAGCAGTCCTACGACCCCTACCAGGCCGGCCAGTACGACCCGTACGCCTACGACGGCCAGACCCAGCAGGCCCCGTACGACCCGACCTACCAGCAGCAGGGCTACGACCCGTCGGCCTACGGCCAGGGCGGCTACGACCAGCAGTCCTACGACCCGGCCCAGCACCCCCAGGGCACCGGCAGTGAGCGCCCCGACGGGAGCCAGCAGTGAACCGCACCACCCTGTCCCTGATCGCCGGCACGGCCGCGCTCGCCGCCGTCACCGGGTTCGCCACGCTCAACCAGCCGGACGCCGCCGCCCCGGACACCGCCAAGGCGGCCGCCGAACTGCCGGTGGAGCGCACCAGCCTGCTCTGCCCCGCGCCCAGCACCTCCGACCTCGCCGAGACGTCGTACACGTCCTTCACACCCGTCACCCAGGGCACCGACGCCGACGGCACGGCCGAACTCAAGGCCGCCACCGAGGAGACCGCCACCGAGGAGACCGGCGGCGCGAAGACCGGCGGCCAGAAGACCGGCGGCAAGAAGAAGACGGCCGCGAAGCCCGTCGTCACACCCAAGGCGCCCGGCACCCCGGCCGTCGGCGACACCACCGGCGGCTCCGCGCCCGCGCTCCTGGGCACCGCCGAGGGGAAGTTCGCGCCCGGCTGGACCGTCCAGGAGACCACGGAGGTCGCCGCCGGCAGCGGCCGCGGCCTCCAGGGCGTCACCTGCACCGCGCCGGACACGGAGTTCTGGTTCCCGGGCGTCAGCACGCTCGCCGACCGCACGGACTACGTCCACCTCACCAACCCGGACGACTCCGCCGCCGTCGTCGACCTCGAACTCTTCGGCAAGACCGGCGCCCTCGCGAGCACGGTGGGGGAGGGCATCACGGTCCCGGCGCACTCCAGCGAGCCGATCCTGCTGTCCACGCTCACCGCCGAGAAGCAGGAGGACCTCACCGTCCACGTCAACGTCCGCAGCGGCCGTCTGGGGGCCGCCGTACAGGCCCTGGACGAGAAGCTCGGCGGCGACTGGCTGGCCGCCTCCACCGAACCGGCGGGCAGCCAGGTCATCCCCGGCATCCCCAAGGACGCCACGGCCGTCCGCCTCGTCGCCTACGCGCCGGGCGACGCCGACGCGGACCTCAAGGTCCAACTCGCCTCCCCCTCAGGTCTGATCACCCCCGCCGGCCACGAGACGCTCCACGTCAAGGCGGGCATGACGACCTCGGTCGACCTGGGCAACCTCACGCGCGGCGAGGCGGGCTCCCTGGTCCTGACCCCGACGGGCTCGTCGGTCCCCGTCGTCGCGGCCGTTCGGGTCCTGCGCGGCAAGGGCGCCGACCAGGAGTCGGCGTTCATCCCCGCCACCGCGCCGGTCGGCACGCGCGCGTCCGTCGCCGACAACAGCGCCAAGGGCGCCACGCTCTCCCTGACGGCCCCCAAGGGCACCGCCAAGGTCAAGGTCACCGCGTCCGCGGGCAGCGGCGGCGGCGCGGCCGTCTCCAAGATGTACACGGTCAGGGCCGGCACCACCCAGGACGTCGAACTCCCCGTCCCCACCGGCCTGAAGGGCACCTACGCGCTCACCGTGGAACCCCTCACCGACACTCCGGTCTACGCCTCCCGCACCCTGGCGGCCACGGAGGAGGGAGTCCCGGGCTTCACGGTCCAGACCCTGCCGGACGACCGGGGCACGGTGGCCGTACCGGAGGCCGACGAGGACGTCGCGGTGCTGCAGAAGTAGAAGTACGGCACTGACCCGAAAGGGCGGCGGAGGTACCCCGAAAGAGGGGCAAGCGAGGGGCAATAGAGGGAGCGCCGGGGCGGGCGGTGCTCAGTCCTCGCCGTAGCGCGGATCCACCGCCTCCGGCGTCTGCCCCAGCAGCTCCGCGACCTGCTCCACGACCACCTCGTGCACCAACGCGGCCCGCTCGTCGCGCCCCTTGGTGCGGATCTCGACCGGCCGCCGGTAGACCACGACCCGCGCCCGCCGCCCCTCGCGCGCGGGAATCGTCCCGCCCAACGGGACGGCCTCGTCGTTCCACGGCTCCGGGGTCGCGTCCAGGCGCGGCACCTCCAGCACCAGGAAGTCGATGTCGGCGAGCTGCGGCCACCGCCGCTCCAGCCGCTCCACGGAGTCCTGCACGAGATCCGCGAACACCTCCGCGCGGCTGGCGGCCAACGGTACCTGGGGCGGCGCGATCGGCCCCCGCATGCCCCGTCCATGGCGATCGCGACGACGGGGGCCGGGGCCTGCGGCGGGGGGCGGTACGGGGCTGTCCATCACTACTGAAGCGTAGCCCCGCCGCGACCCGGTCCCCGGCCCCACACGGCATACGGACCATGTCGCAGGATGACCATTCCAGCCAAGGTTGGGCTCGAATCCGTATCCCTCCCAGACCGGCGAACTCACGGCAATTGATGCTGTTTGTGCCGAGTGTTGACCGCGGACCGCCGTCTTCCTGCGCCGAATGACTGGTGTTCGCGCAGGTCAGCGGGGTATGACTGGAGTGGCGCGTGGGGCGTTTCACAACACGACACGGTGGAGTGACCTGGTGGAGAGTCGTCGCGGCCCGTTCAAGAGTGCGGTACCGTCCAACGTCGTGAGCCCTGTACGTCGCTGTTCGCGCACCGCCTGCGGCCGACCCGCCGTCGCGACGTTGACGTACGTCTACGCCGACTCGACCGCGGTCCTCGGCCCGCTCGCCACCTACGCAGAACCCCACTGCTACGACCTGTGCGCCGAGCACTCCGAGCGCCTCACAGCCCCGCGTGGCTGGGAGGTGGTCCGGCTCCTCGACAGTTCGGCTCCCGCGCGGCCCAGTGGCGACGATCTGGAAGCGCTTGCCAACGCCGTCCGCGAGGCGGCCCGCCCGCAGGAACGCGCGGCCGGGCCCGGCGTCGGCCGGCGCGCGGTGGACCCGATGGAGGTCGCCCGCCGCGGCCACCTGCGGGTCCTGCGCTCACCGGACAACTGACCGGTTCCCGCCTCCCCCACCCCTCCCGTCTCGCACAGGCTGACGCCCGCCCATTGACGCGTCGTCGTCGCGGACCCGACCATTCCGCTCGGCCGGGAAACGAGAAACCGCTTCCCGCGTGACGGAGCACCACCGCACCCCGGGCCCGGACGACGGCGACCTCACAGCCGACGCCGAACCGGCCCAGGTAGTTTGTGGTGACCCACAGGACGTCAGGGAATTCAGGAAGGTTGGCCGTGGCTGCTGATCTGTCACAGATCGTGAAGGCGTACGACGTGCGCGGGGTGGTCCCGGACCAGTGGGACGAGTCCCTGGCCGAGCTCTTCGGGGCCGCCTTCGCCCAGGTGACCGGCGCCGAGGCGATCGTCGTCGGCCACGACATGCGCCCCTCCTCGCCCGGCCTCACCGACGCCTTCGCGCGCGGAGCGGCGGCACGCGGCGTGCACGTCACACAGATCGGCCTGTGCTCCACGGACCAGCTGTACTACGCCTCGGGCGCGCTGAACCTGCCCGGCGCCATGTTCACGGCCTCGCACAACCCGGCCCAGTACAACGGCATCAAGCTGTGCCGCGCGGGCGCGGCCCCCGTCGGCCAGGACACCGGCCTGACGGAGATCCGCGAGCTGGTCGAACGCTGGACGGACACGGACGCCCCCGAAACCACGGCAGCCGCAGACGCCGGGGCAGCACCGGAAGCGGTGGCAGAGCCGGGAACGGTCTCCCGGACCGACACGTTGAAGGACTACGCGGCACACCTCCGCGCACTCGTCGACCTGGCCTCCATCCGCCCCCTGAAGGTCGTGGTCGACGCGGGCAACGGCATGGGCGGCCACACCGTCCCCACGGTCTTCGAGGGCCTGCCCCTGACCCTCGTCCCCATGTACTTCGAGCTGGACGGCACCTTCCCCAACCACGAGGCCAACCCCCTGGACCCGGCGAACCTCGTGGACCTGCAAAGGCGCGTCCGCGAAGAGGGGGCCGACCTCGGCCTCGCCTTCGACGGCGACGCCGACCGCTGCTTCGTCGTCGACGAGCGGGGCGAGCCGGTCTCCCCGTCCGTGATCACGGCCCTGGTCGCCGTACGCGAACTCGCGCGCAACGGCGGCAAGGGCACGATCATCCACAACCTGATCACCTCCTGGACCGTCCCGGAGGTGGTGACCGAGAACGGCGGCACCCCTGTCCGCACCCGCGTGGGCCACTCCTTCGTCAAGGCGGAGATGGCCCGTTCCGGCGCGATCTTCGGCGGCGAACACTCCGCCCACTACTACTTCAAGGACTTCTGGAACGCCGACACCGGCATGCTGGCCGCCCTTCACGTCCTCGCGGCCCTGGGAGGCCAGGAAGCCCTCCTCTCCTCACTGGTCTCCGCATACGACCGCTACACCGGCTCGGGCGAGATCAACTCCACGGTCGCCGACCAGGCCGACCGCATCGCCGCGATCAAGGCGGCGTACGGCCACCGCGAGGACGTCACCCTGGACGAACTCGACGGCCTCACCGTCTCCTCCACCGACTGGTGGTTCAACGTCCGCCCCTCCAACACGGAACCCCTCCTCCGCCTCAACGCAGAAGCCCGCGACGAACCGACGATGGCCAAAATCCGCGACGAGGCCCTCAGCATCATCCGAGCCCGAGCCTCGTGACCGGCGGTTCTGGGGACGGGAACGGGTAAGGGCGGCGGGGGCGAAACCCCACCACGCCCACCCCCGCACACCGACCACCAACCCCCGCACCCCACCCCCACCAGCGGTACCCTGACCAGGCACATCCGCACACCGCACCACACACCCGCCCACCCCGAAGGGAAACCCCATGCCGCTCGAAGCCGGCCTCCTGGAGATCCTCGCCTGCCCCGCCTGCCACGCCCCCCTCAAGGAGCAGGACACAGAGCTGATCTGCACGGGTCAGGACTGCGGTCTGGCGTACCCCGTCCGCGACGGCATCCCCGTCCTCCTCGTCGACGAGGCCCGCAACCCCGCGTAACAGCGCACCGCAGGGAAGAAAACGGGAACCGGGACCCGGGAACCGGGAAAACGGGATACAGGACAGCCCCCACCCCCTCCTCCCGCCGCCGCACCTCGTCCCCGGCCCCGCAACCCGACGACGCCCCAGGCGATCGGAGACTGCCGCCATGCTCGACGACTCTCTGCTCGACAGGCCGGAGGCCCTCGCCGAGGCCGACCGCCGAGCCCTCCTGCGCGGCGCGGCCGAAGCCGGCGCCCGCGTCCGCACGGCCGCCCGGCACGCGGCCGAGGCCGGCGTCCACCAGCTCGAACCGGACGGCCGCCCCCGCGCGATCCTCATCGCAGGCCCCGGCGCCGCCGCCACCTGCGTCGCCGACCTCCTCGGCACCCTCGCCGGCGCCGCCTGCCCCGTCATCCGCCTGACACCCACCGGCGTCGCCCCCGCCGCAGGCGCCCTGCGCTGGGAACTCCCCGGCTGGGCAGGCTCCGTGGACCTCCTCCTCATCACCACCCCCGACGGCAGCGAACCCGGCCTCTCCCTCCTCGCCGAGCAGGCCTACCGCCGAGGCTGCACCGTCGTCGCCGTGGCCCCCGCCGCCACCCCCCTCACCGAGGCGCTCACCGCCACGCACGGCCTCTTCGTCCCGCTGGCCACCGCCCCGTACGAACAGGACGAACAGCCCCCCGTCGCGGCCTCCGCCCCCGGCGTCCTCTGGGCCCTCCTCACCCCCCTCCTCGCCCTCCTCGACCGCATCGCCCTGCTCTCCGCCCCGCCCGAGGAGATCGAGAAGGTCGCCGACCGGCTCGACCGCATCGCCGAACGCTGCGGCCCCGCCATCGCGACCTACAGCAACCCGGCGAAGACCCTGGCCGCCGAACTCGCCGACGCCCTCCCGGTGATCTGGACCGAAGGCACCTCGGCCGGCCCCGCGGGCCGTCGCTTCGCCGCCGCCCTCGCCGAACTCGCCGGCCGCCCCGCCCTCGTGGCCGAACTCCCCGAGGCCCTCGCCGAACACAACGCCCTCCTCGCCGGCCCCCTCGCCGCCAGCGCCGACCCGGACGACTTCTTCCGCGACCGAGTCGAAGAACCCCCCGCCCTGCACGCGCGCGTGGTGCTGCTGCGCGACCGCCCGATCGGCGGCCTCACCGCCGCCCCGGCCGCCCGCGAGCTGGCCCTCGGCCACGACACGCCGATCAGCGAACTCGAACCGGAGGCAGGCGACGAACTCGTCACCCTCGCCGAACTGATCGCCACCACGGACTTCGCCGCCGTCTACCTGGCACTCGCCTCAGGAGCCTGACGCACCCCCGACGGCTGACAGCCCGCCAACGACAGCCGACCGAGAACGCGCAGGCAGAGAGAACGGCAGAAAGAACCGCATGGACCGCCTCGACAACACCGTCCGCCCCTACGCCTGGGGTTCCCCCACCGCGATCCCGCACCTCCTCGGCCTCACGCCGACCGGCGAACCGCAGGCCGAGATGTGGATGGGCGCCCACGCGGGCGCACCCTCGCGCACCGACCGGGGCACCCTCGCAGAGGTGATCGGGGCCGACCCGCGACGCGAACTCGGCGAGCGGACCGCCGCCAAGTTCGGCCCCCGCCTCCCCTTCCTCCTCAAGATCCTCGCCGCCGGCGCCCCCCTCTCCCTCCAGGTCCACCCCGACCTGGAACAGGCCAGGGAGGGATACGAGGACGAAGAGCGCCGCGGCATCCCCGTCGACGCCCCGCACCGCAACTACAAGGACGCCAACCACAAGCCCGAACTCATCTGCGCCCTCACCGAGTTCGACGGCCTCTGCGGCTTCCGCGCCCCGGCACACACCGCCGACCTCCTCGACGGCCTAGGCGTCGACTCCCTCAAGCCGTACGTCGACCTCCTGCGCGCCCACCCCGAAGAGGCCGCCCTGCGCGAGGTCCTCACCGCGATCCTCACCGCCGACCGCGCGGAGACGGCCCACACGGTCACCGCCGCCGCGACCGCCTGCGACCGCCTCGGCGGCGACTACGCCCCCTACGCCGGCATCGCCCACCAGTACCCCGGCGACCCCGGCGTCATCGCCGCCATGCTGCTGAACCACGTCCGACTCCAGCCCGGCGAGGCCCTGTTCCTCGGCGCCGGCATCCCGCACGCCTACCTCAGCGGCCTCGGCGTCGAGATCATGGCCAACTCCGACAACGTCCTGCGCTGCGGCCTCACCCCCAAACACGTCGACGTCCCCGAACTCCTGCGCATCGTCCGCTTCGAACCCGGCGACCCCGGCGTCCTGCGCCCGGAGGCGTCCCCCGACGGCGAAGAGCTCTACGACACCCCGGTCGACGAGTTCCGCCTCTCCCGGTACGTCCTCACGAAGGGCGGCGACGCCCACGACCTGACGCTCGCCACCCCGCAGATCCTGCTCTGCACGGCCGGCACGGTCCTGGCCGGAGAGCACGATCTGACACCCGGCCGGTCGGTCTTCGTCCCGGCCGGCGAGAAGGCCGAGGTCTCCGGTGAGGGAACCCTCTTCCGAGCCACTGTGATTGTCTGACCGGGCTTGTGGATACCTGACGCGGTGTCGCCCCGGAGGGCTGCAAGAATGGCCCACCGGCAAAGCCCGGGCAAAGACCCGGCCGACGAACCGGACAGACGAAGGCGAAGGGACAACGCGAACACATGAGCGCGTCAGGCGGCACCAAAGCGATCGTGGCGGCACTCGGGGCCAACCTCGCGATCGCGGCATCGAAGTTCGTGGCGTTCGCCTTCAGCGGCTCGTCGTCGATGCTCGCCGAAGGCGTGCACTCGCTCGCCGACTCCGGCAACCAGGCCCTGCTCCTCATCGGCGGCAAGAAGGCCCAACGCGAAGCGACCCCGCAACACCCCTTCGGCTACGGCCGCGAACGCTACATCTACGCCTTCCTCGTCTCCATCGTCCTCTTCTCCGTCGGCGGCATGTTCGCCGTCTACGAGGGCTACGAGAAGATCAAGCACCCGCACGAGATCGAGCACTGGTACTGGCCGGTCGGCGTCCTCGTCTTCGCGATCATCGCCGAGGGCTTCTCCTTCCGCACCGCCATCAGAGAGTCCAACGAGCTGCGCGGCTCGCTCTCCTGGTCGCAGTTCGTCCGCCGCGCCAAGGCACCCGAACTGCCCGTCGTCCTCCTCGAGGACTTCGGCGCGCTGATCGGTCTCGTCCTCGCCCTCGGCGGCGTCGGCCTCGCCCTCATCACCGGCGACGGCATCTGGGACGGCATCGGCACGCTCTGTATCGGCATCCTCCTCATCCTCATCGCCCTCGTCCTGGCCGCCGAGACCAAGTCCCTGCTCCTCGGCGAGGCCGCCGGCCTGGAAGACGTCAAGAAGATCGAGGCCGCCATCGTCGACGGCGACACCGTCACCGGCCTCATCCACATGCGCACCCTCCACCTCGGCCCCGAAGAACTCCTGGTCGCCGCCAAGATCGCCGTCCAGCACGACGACACGGCCACCCAGGTCGCCACCGCCATCAACGCCGCCGAGACCCGCATCCGCACCGCCGTCCCCATCGCCCGAGTCATCTACCTCGAACCCGACATCTACAGCGAGACCGAGGCCGCCAAGGGCCCCGACCCCGAGGCCACCCCGGGCGGCCCCACCCAGTCCCCGACCGAACACTGACCGGCGCGCTCCGACCGGAGGCGGACTGGGGCAGCCCACGCCTCCGGTGTAGCTTGGAACGGAGCCAGACGTCGCTGCTGATGGCGGTCGGGCGGTCCCACTGCGGACCGACCGAGGGAGAGAGGGCCTCCGACGGACTGCGCTGTGCGTACTGCGGTCATGCCCGGGTCCCCTTGGGGCACCCCTCGGGCACTCCTGTGTCCGCAGCCGCGCAGACCAGCCCTACCCACTCTCGCGAACCGACCCCCGAGGAGCAGCACCCCATGACGACTGTCGACAACCGACAGGACTTCAAGGTCGCCGACCTCTCCCTGGCCGCCTTCGGCCGCAAGGAGATCACCCTCGCCGAGCACGAGATGCCGGGCCTCATGGCGATCCGCAAGGAGTACGCCGAAGCCCAGCCCCTCGCCGGCGCCCGCGTCACCGGCTCCCTGCACATGACCGTGCAGACCGCCGTCCTCATCGAGACCCTGGTCGCCCTCGGCGCCGAGGTCCGCTGGGCCTCCTGCAACATCTTCTCCACCCAGGACCACGCGGCCGCCGCCATCGCCGTCGGCCCGAACGGCACGCCCGACAACCCCCAGGGCGTCCCGGTCTTCGCCTGGAAGGGCGAGACCCTGGAGGAGTACTGGTGGTGCACGGAGCAGGCCCTGACCTGGCCGAACACCCCCACCGGCGGCCCCAACATGATCCTCGACGACGGCGGTGACGCCACCCTCCTCGTCCACAACGGCGTCAAGTACGAGAAGGACGGCAAGGTCCCCTCCGTCGACACCGCCGAGAACGACGAACACCGCGTCGTCCTCGAACTCCTCAACCGCACCATCACCGACGGCTCCCAGAAGTGGACCCAGCTCTCCTCGGAGATCCGCGGCGTCACCGAGGAGACCACCACCGGCGTCCACCGCCTCTACGAGATGCAGCGCGACGGCGCCCTCCTGTTCCCGGCGATCAACGTCAACGACGCCGTCACCAAGTCGAAGTTCGACAACAAGTACGGCTGCCGCCACTCCCTCATCGACGGCATCAACCGCGCCACCGATGTCCTCATCGGCGGCAAGACCGCGGTCGTCTGCGGCTACGGCGACGTCGGCAAGGGCTGCGCCGAGTCCCTCCGCGGCCAGGGCGCCCGCGTCATCGTCACCGAGATCGACCCCATCTGCGCCCTCCAGGCGGCGATGGACGGCTACCAGGTCACGACGCTGGACGAGGTCGTCGACAAGGCCGACATCTTCGTCACCACGACCGGCAACAAGGACATCATCATGGCCGCGGACATGGCCAAGATGAAGCACCAGGCCATCGTCGGCAACATCGGCCACTTCGACAACGAGATCGACATGGCCGGCCTGGCGAAGATCCCGGGCATCGTCAAGGACGAGGTCAAGCCCCAGGTCCACACCTGGAAGTTCCCCGACGGCAAGGTCATCATCCTCCTGTCCGAGGGCCGCCTGCTGAACCTGGGCAACGCCACCGGCCACCCGTCGTTCGTGATGTCCAACTCCTTCGCGGACCAGACCCTGGCCCAGATCGAGCTGTTCACCAAGCCCGACGAGTACCCGATCGGCGTCTACACGCTGCCCAAGCACCTTGACGAGAAGGTCGCCCGCCTTCACCTCGACGCCCTCGGCGTCAAGCTGACGACCCTCCGCCCCGAGCAGGCCACGTACATCGGCGTCGAGGTCGACGGCCCCTACAAGTCGGACCACTACCGCTACTGAGTCCGCAGCCCGTAACCCGTAGCGCGTAGTCCGCAGCACCTCAGAGACAGGCCCCCGCACCCCCGTGCCGGGGGCCTGTCCCGTCACATCCCAGGACCCCGATGCCCCGCGGCCGATATTCGCTCCACGATCCGCACGATCACACCCCCCTCGCACACGAGCACTTCCACTGCGCCCCCGGCCCCTCCGGCTGGCGCTACGTCTCCCAGCTCACCACCCCCGCCGGCGAACACACCGGCTCCGTCGACCTCACCCTCGACGACCTCGGCCGCCCCCTCCGCCTCGAACTCCACGCACGCAGCTGGCAGGTACGCGGAGCAGCCCTGGACGGCGTCACCTGGGTCCGCACCGACCCCACCGGCACCCACGCCACAGAAGGCAACGTCCCCGCCCACGCCTTCACCGGCACATCCCCCGCATTCCTCATCGCCACCACCCGACTCCTACGCCTCACCCCCTCCTCCTCGGCAACCCGAGTACGCCTCGTCGCCTTCACCGAACCGGTCCTCGCCCCACGCACCGTGGACCAGTCCTGGGCCTTACTCAAAAGAGAAGCACACACCACTGACAACGGCCCCCTGACCGTGGACGAATACCAGGTCACAGCCCTGGACACAGGCGAACAGCACACCGTGCACATCGCCGGCGACGTCGTCCTCTCAGCCCCCGGCATCGAACTCGAAGACCTCGAAACACCCCCGTCGACCTTCGCCTGACCACACCCGGACAGCCAGCCCTACGCCGGCGGCACGAACCCGGTACCCGGCCCCTCCCCCCGATCACCGGACCACTCCTCCACAGGCACCACAGGCCGAACCCCGTACGACGCCGGCGGACCGTCGGCCCCCACCGCACCGCCCACAGCCCCGCCGCCACCGTCCCCCACAGGCCGCCTCGCAACCGGACCGCTCCCGAAGGCCCGCCGCGCCTCCCGGACCTGCCGCTCCTGCACCACCGCCGCCAGATACGCGGCCGACCACACCCCCTGGGGCACCGGAACCCCCGTACGCGCCGCGAGATCACCGGCCAGCCGCTCCGCCATCGCCCAGCCGACCTGCGGATCCAGCTGGTTCATCCGCCCCAGGTACTGGCGGACCGCCAGCCACAGCCCGTCCGGCACCGCCGAAAGATCCAGTCCCTGGAACTGACCGGCGAGCCAGGGCGGAGGCGGCGGCACGAAACCGGAACGCGCCTCAGGCACCCGCTCCCGCACCACCAGCGTCCCCGCGAAGACATCACCGAGCCGTCGCCCCCGAGCCGACACGAGCGACGCGATACAGGCCACCACCCCGATCGTCAGCAGAATCTCGACCGCACCGAGCGCGCCCCGCACCAGCGCGTGCCGGAACCGGATCGGCCCACCGTCGTCCCGCACCACCCGCAACCCGCACGCCATCTTCCCGAGCGACCGGCCATGACTGAGCGTCTCCACCGCGATCGGCCCACCCACCAGCACCAGCAGGAACGCGGCGATCGACAGCGCGACCTGCGCCGCCTCGTCCAAGGAAGCCGTCGCCGCCACCAGAACGACGCTCACGACGATGTACGCCACGAAGGCCACGACCAGGTCCAGCAACGTGGCCAACGCCCGGCTGGGCAGCCTGGCAGGCCGCAGCTCCAGCGCCACCGCCTCACCCGTCACCAGCTCACTCACGTCCGACGTCCCTTCCCTGGCCTGCCCCGAGAACGGCCAGTCTGCCAAGCTGAGGGCACACCGCGCGCCAGTGCGACGAGCTGATATCCACCACCGGCCGCCGACGAACAGCCGAGGAGCAGGCACACCGATGGACCTCGACGTCTTCGTCTCCGCCCACCGGGCCGAATGGGACCGCCTCGACGCCCTCCTGCGCCGCCGGCGCAGCCTCACCGGCGCCGAGACCGACGAACTCGTCACCCTCTACCAGCGCACCGCCACCCACCTCTCCCTGATCCAGTCCAGCGCCCCCGACCCCCAGCTCACCGGCCGGCTGACCCAACTCGTGGCACGCGCGCGTAGCGCGGTCACAGGCACCCGACGCGCCTCCTGGCGCGACGTGACCCGCTTCCTCACACAGGGCTTCCCCGCCGCGGTCTACAGGTCGCGCCACTGGTGGATACCGACCGCGCTCCTCTCCATCGCCGTAGCGGCTCTCCTGGGCTGGTGGATCGGCACCCACCCGGAAGTGCAGTCCTCCATAGCCGCCCCCGACGAACTCCGCGAGCTCACCCGCCCCGGCGGCCTGTACGAGACGTACTACTCGAGCCATCAGGCAGCGGCGTTCGCCGCCCAGGTCTGGACGAACAACGCGCAGGCCGCCGCGATGTGCCTGGTCCTGGGTGTCTTCCTAGGCCTACCGGTCCTCTGGGTCCTCTTCCAGAACATGCTCAACCTCGGCATCGGAGCCGGCCTGATGTCCTCGGCCGGCCGACTCGACACCTTCCTCGGCCTCGTCCTCCCACACGGCCTGCTCGAACTGACAGCGGTCTTCGTCGCAGCCGGCACGGGACTCCGCCTGGGCTGGACGGTCATCGACCCGGGCCCCCGTACCAGGCGAACCGCCCTCGCCGAAGAAGGCCGAGCCGCGGTCGGTATGGCCATCGGCCTGGCCCTGGTCCTCTTCGTCTCGGGCGCCATCGAAGGCTTCGTCACCCCGTCAGGCCTGCCCACCTGGGCCCGCATCACCATCGGCATCGCAGCCGAACTGGCCTTCCTCGCATACGTCTACGTCCTCGGCGGCCGGGCTGCCCGCGCCGGAGCCACGGGTGACGTCGAGGTGGCCGAGCGCAGCGCCACGGTGCCGACAGCCGCCTGATGTGCGGACGGCCCCGTTCAACTGCTAGTCTCCTCCTCGCCCCGCAAAAGCCGTTGACACGGAGTGCGTGGGGAGGTAGATTTGAACAGTTGCCTGGAACTGGACGCAGTCCGGTCGGCAGCAGTTAGTATCTGCCAGCCTCTTGAATCTCTGATTCCACAGGGGCTCCCCGATAAGTCGGAAATGAATGGCCGGTCAGACCGGCTCGAAACTTCTGATAAAGTCGGAACCGCCGGAAAGGGAAACCGCGAAAGAAAAGCGGGAACCTGGAAAGCACCGAGGAAATCGGATCGGGAAACGGTCTGATAGAGTCGGAAACGCAAGACCGAAGGGAAAAGCCCGGAGGAAAGCCTGAGAGAGTCTCTCGGGTGAGTACAAAGGAAGCGTCCGTTCCTTGAGAACTCAACAGCGTGCCAAAAATCAACGCCAGATATGTTGATACCCCGTTCCCGGCAGTGATAGCCGGGGATGAGGTTCCTTTGAAACAAAACACAGCGAGGACGCTGTGAACGGCCGGGCTTATTCCGCCTGGCTGTTCCGCTCTCGTGGTGTCGACCCGCGCTTTTAATTAAGCATAGTCGGGAAAACATTCACGGAGAGTTTGATCCTGGCTCAGGACGAACGCTGGCGGCGTGCTTAACACATGCAAGTCGAACGATGAAGCCTTTCGGGGTGGATTAGTGGCGAACGGGTGAGTAACACGTGGGCAATCTGCCCTTCACTCTGGGACAAGCCCTGGAAACGGGGTCTAATACCGGATGATACTTCCACTCGCATGGGTGGGGGTTGAAAGCTCCGGCGGTGAAGGATGAGCCCGCGGCCTATCAGCTTGTTGGTGAGGTAATGGCTCACCAAGGCGACGACGGGTAGCCGGCCTGAGAGGGCGACCGGCCACACTGGGACTGAGACACGGCCCAGACTCCTACGGGAGGCAGCAGTGGGGAATATTGCACAATGGGCGAAAGCCTGATGCAGCGACGCCGCGTGAGGGATGACGGCCTTCGGGTTGTAAACCTCTTTCAGCAGGGAAGAAGCGAGAGTGACGGTACCTGCAGAAGAAGCGCCGGCTAACTACGTGCCAGCAGCCGCGGTAATACGTAGGGCGCAAGCGTTGTCCGGAATTATTGGGCGTAAAGAGCTCGTAGGCGGTCTGTCACGTCGGATGTGAAAGCCCGGGGCTTAACCCCGGGTCTGCATTCGATACGGGCAGACTAGAGTGTGGTAGGGGAGATCGGAATTCCTGGTGTAGCGGTGAAATGCGCAGATATCAGGAGGAACACCGGTGGCGAAGGCGGATCTCTGGGCCATTACTGACGCTGAGGAGCGAAAGCGTGGGGAGCGAACAGGATTAGATACCCTGGTAGTCCACGCCGTAAACGGTGGGAACTAGGTGTTGGCGACATTCCACGTCGTCGGTGCCGCAGCTAACGCATTAAGTTCCCCGCCTGGGGAGTACGGCCGCAAGGCTAAAACTCAAAGGAATTGACGGGGGCCCGCACAAGCAGCGGAGCATGTGGCTTAATTCGACGCAACGCGAAGAACCTTACCAAGGCTTGACATACACCGGAAACGGCCAGAGATGGTCGCCCCCTTGTGGTCGGTGTACAGGTGGTGCATGGCTGTCGTCAGCTCGTGTCGTGAGATGTTGGGTTAAGTCCCGCAACGAGCGCAACCCTTGTTCTGTGTTGCCAGCATGCCCTTCGGGGTGATGGGGACTCACAGGAGACTGCCGGGGTCAACTCGGAGGAAGGTGGGGACGACGTCAAGTCATCATGCCCCTTATGTCTTGGGCTGCACACGTGCTACAATGGCCGGTACAAAGAGCTGCGAAACCGTGAGGTGGAGCGAATCTCAAAAAGCCGGTCTCAGTTCGGATTGGGGTCTGCAACTCGACCCCATGAAGTCGGAGTTGCTAGTAATCGCAGATCAGCATTGCTGCGGTGAATACGTTCCCGGGCCTTGTACACACCGCCCGTCACGTCACGAAAGTCGGTAACACCCGAAGCCGGTGGCCCAACCCCTCACGGGGAGGGAGCTGTCGAAGGTGGGACTGGCGATTGGGACGAAGTCGTAACAAGGTAGCCGTACCGGAAGGTGCGGCTGGATCACCTCCTTTCTAAGGAGCATCTAGGCTGCCGGGCTTGCCCGGTGGTCCAGGGCCATTACGTCGGCGTATGTCCGACGGTGGTTGCTCAAGGGTGGAACGTTGATTATTCGGCCGGTTTCCGGGTCGGAGGCTGCAAGTACTGCTCGTAAGGGTGTGGAAAGCATGATCTTCGGGCGGGGGTTGGTCGGGCACGCTGTTGGGTGTCTGAGGGTATGGCCGCAAGGTCTGTCTTCAGTGCCGGCCCCAGTGCACTCCGACCCGGTGAGGGTTGGGGGTGATGGGTGGCTGGTCGTTGTTTGAGAACTGCACAGTGGACGCGAGCATCTGTGGCCAAGTTTTTAAGGGCGCACGGTGGATGCCTTGGCACCAGGAACCGATGAAGGACGTGGGAGGCCACGATAGTCCCCGGGGAGTCGTCAACCAGGCTTTGATCCGGGGGTTTCCGAATGGGGAAACCCGGCAGTCGTCATGGGCTGTCACCCATACCTGAACACATAGGGTATGTGGAGGGAACGCGGGGAAGTGAAACATCTCAGTACCCGCAGGAAGAGAAAACAACCGTGATTCCGGGAGTAGTGGCGAGCGAAACCGGATGAGGCCAAACCGTATGCGTGTGAGACCCGGCAGGGGTTGCGCATACGGGGTTGTGGGATCTCTCTTTCACAGTCTGCCGGCTGTGAGGCGAGTCAGAAACCGTTGATGTAGGCGAAGGACATGCGAAAGGTCCGGCGTAGAGGGTAAGACCCCCGTAGCCGAAACGTCAACGGCTCGTTTGAGAGACACCCAAGTAGCACGGGGCCCGAGAAATCCCGTGTGAATCTGGCGGGACCACCCGCTAAGCCTAAATATTCCCTGGTGACCGATAGCGGATAGTACCGTGAGGGAATGGTGAAAAGTACCGCGGGAGCGGAGTGAAATAGTACCTGAAACCGTGTGCCTACAAGCCGTGGGAGCGTCGGAGTGCATGCTTGCATGCATTCTCGTGACTGCGTGCCTTTTGAAGAATGAGCCTGCGAGTTTGCGGTGTGTTGCGAGGTTAACCCGGGTGGGGTAGCCGTAGCGAAAGCGAGTCCTAATAGGGCGTTTGAGTAGCACGCTCAAGACCCGAAGCGGAGTGATCTAGCCATGGGCAGGTTGAAGCGGAGGTAAGACTTCGTGGAGGACCGAACCCACCAGGGTTGAAAACCTGGGGGATGACCTGTGGTTAGGGGTGAAAGGCCAATCAAACTCCGTGATAGCTGGTTCTCCCCGAAATGCATTTAGGTGCAGCGTCGTGTGTTTCTTGCCGGAGGTAGAGCACTGGATAGGCGATGGGCCCTACCGGGTTACTGACCTTAGCCAAACTCCGAATGCCGGTAAGTGAGAGCGCGGCAGTGAGACTGTGGGGGATAAGCTCCATGGTCGAGAGGGAAACAGCCCAGAGCATCGACTAAGGCCCCTAAGCGTACGCTAAGTGGGAAAGGATGTGGAGTCGCAGAGACAACCAGGAGGTTGGCTTAGAAGCAGCCACCCTTGAAAGAGTGCGTAATAGCTCACTGGTCTAGTGATTCCGCGCCGACAATGTAGCGGGGCTCAAGCGTACCGCCGAAGTCGTGTCATTGCAGCATATAGGGCCAACGCCTGCTGTGATGGGTAGGGGAGCGTCGTGTGCCGGGTGAAGCCGCGCCGGAAGGCAGTGGTGGACGGTTCACGAGTGAGAATGCAGGCATGAGTAGCGATACACACGTGAGAAACGTGTGCGCCGATTGACTAAGGGTTCCTGGGTCAAGCTGATCTGCCCAGGGTAAGTCGGGACCTAAGGCGAGGCCGACAGGCGTAGTCGATGGATAACCGGTTGATATTCCGGTACCCGCTGTGAAGCGTCAAACATTGAATCAGGCGATGCTAAGTCCGTGAAGCCGTTCCGGACCCTTCGGGGAATGGAAAGTGGTGGAGCCGACGGACCAGACTTGTAGTAGGTGAGTGATGGGGTGACGCAGGAAGGTAGTCCATCCCGGGCGGTGGTTGTCCCGGGGTAAGGGTGTAGGCCGTGCGATAGGCAAATCCGTCGCACATTAAGGCTGAGACCTGATGCCGAGCCGATTGTGGCGAAGTGGATGATCCTATGCTGTCGAGAAAAGCCTCTAGCGAGTTTCATGGCGGCCCGTACCCTAAACCGACTCAGGTGGTCAGGTAGAGAATACCGAGGCGTTCGGGTGAACTATGGTTAAGGAACTCGGCAAAATGCCCCCGTAACTTCGGGAGAAGGGGGGCCATCACTGGTGAGGGGACTTGCTCTCCGAGCTGGGGGTGGCCGCAGAGACCAGCGAGAAGCGACTGTTTACTAAAAACACAGGTCCGTGCGAAGCCGTAAGGCGATGTATACGGACTGACGCCTGCCCGGTGCTGGAACGTTAAGGGGACCGGTTAGTCACATTTCGGTGTGGCGAAGCTGAGAACTTAAGCGCCAGTAAACGGCGGTGGTAACTATAACCATCCTAAGGTAGCGAAATTCCTTGTCGGGTAAGTTCCGACCTGCACGAATGGCGTAACGACTTCTCGACTGTCTCAACCATAGGCCCGGTGAAATTGCACTACGAGTAAAGATGCTCGTTTCGCGCAGCAGGACGGAAAGACCCCGGGACCTTTACTATAGTTTGATATTGGTGTTCGGTTCGGCTTGTGTAGGATAGCTGGGAGACTTTGAACTCTGGACGCCAGTTCAGGGGGAGTCGTCGTTGAAATACCAGTCTGGTCGTGCTGGATGTCTAACCTGGGTCCGTGATCCGGATCAGGGACAGTGTCTGATGGGTAGTTTAACTGGGGCGGTTGCCTCCTAAAGAGTAACGGAGGCGCCCAAAGGTTCCCTCAGCCTGGTTGGCAATCAGGTGTTGAGTGTAAGTGCACAAGGGAGCTTGACTGTGAGACCGACGGGTCGAGCAGGGACGAAAGTCGGGACTAGTGATCCGGCGGTGGCTTGTGGAAGCGCCGTCGCTCAACGGATAAAAGGTACCCCGGGGATAACAGGCTGATCTTCCCCAAGAGTCCATATCGACGGGATGGTTTGGCACCTCGATGTCGGCTCGTCGCATCCTGGGGCTGGAGTCGGTCCCAAGGGTTGGGCTGTTCGCCCATTAAAGCGGTACGCGAGCTGGGTTTAGAACGTCGTGAGACAGTTCGGTCCCTATCCGCTGCGCGCGCAGGAATATTGAGAAGGGCTGTCCCTAGTACGAGAGGACCGGGACGGACGAACCTCTGGTGTGCCAGTTGTTCTGCCAAGGGCATGGCTGGTTGGCTACGTTCGGGAGGGATAACCGCTGAAAGCATCTAAGCGGGAAGCCTGCTTCGAGATGAGTATTCCCACCCCCTTTGAGGGGTTAAGGCTCCCAGTAGACGACTGGGTTGATAGGCCGGATGTGGAAGCCCAGTAATGGGTGGAGCTGACCGGTACTAATAGGCCGAGGGCTTGTCCTCAGTTGCTCGCGTCCACTGTGTTGGTTCTGAAACCACGAACAGCCCCACACCCCCTTTGGCCGGGGTGTGGTGCGGCTGAAACAGTTTCATAGTGTTTCGGTGGTCATAGCGTGAGGGAAACGCCCGGTTACATTCCGAACCCGGAAGCTAAGCCTTACAGCGCCGATGGTACTGCAGGGGGGACCCTGTGGGAGAGTAGGACACCGCCGAACAATCATTCCGGTAAACCCCCGCACCATCATGGTGCGGGGGTTTTCTGCGTTCACGATTATTTTTTGACGGGCTCTTCCTCCGGAGAGCCCGTTTTGCGTTAGAGGCGTCCTGCTGCTTTTAGTGCCAGATAGGCGTCTGCCAGTGCCGGGGCAAGTTCGTTCGGTGTTGCGTCGACGACGGTGACGCCGTGCCGGCGGAGCTGTTCGGCCGTGCGGTGGCGTTCGGACTGGGCCTGGGCGGCGGCTGCGGCCTCGTACACGGCGTCGGCATTGCCGCGGGAGGTGGCCATGCGGGCGATGTGCGGGTCGGCGACCGAGGCCACCAGGACCGTGTGGCGTTGGGTGAGCTGAGGGAGGACGGGGAGGAGGCCCTCCTCGACCGGGGCGGCGTCGAGCGTGGTCATCAGGACGATGAGGGAGCGGCGGGGAGCCGTGCGGAGCACTGCGGCGGCGAGGCCGCGGGCGTTCGTCTCGACCAGCTCGGGTTCGAGGGGGGCCATGGCGTTGACCAGGGACGGAAGGACGTCGCGTGCCGTTCGGCCCTGGACCAGGGCGCGTACTCGGCGGTCGTAGGCGAGGAGGTCGACTCGGTCGCCGGCGCGGGATGCCAGGGCGGCGAGGAGCAGTGCCGCGTCCATCGCGGCGTCCAGGCGGGGAGCGTCGTCGACGCGGCCTGCTGAGGTGCGGCCCGTGTCGAGGACCAGGAGGATGTGCCGGTCCCGTTCGGGCCGCCAGGTGCGGACCGCGACCGTGGAGTGGCGGGCTGTGGCGCGCCAGTCGATGGAGCGGGTGTCGTCGCCGGGAACGTATTCGCGCAGGCTGTCGAACTCTGTGCCCTCGCCGCGGGTGAGGACGCTGGTGCGGCCGTCGAGTTCGCGCAGGCGAGCCAGTTTCGACGGGAGATGCTTGCGGCTCGTGAACGGGGGGAGGACGCGTACCGTCCAGGGGATCTTGTGGGTGCCTTGGCGGGAGAAGAGGCCGAGGGGGCCGTAGGAGCGGATGGTGACGCGGTCGGTCTGGTGGTCGCCGCGGCGGGTGGGGCGTAGGCGGGTGGTGATGCGGCGGCGTTCTCCGGGCGGGATCGTGAGGCGGTGGCGGGAGGCTTCTGTCTCCGTTCCCGGTTGCCAGCTGCTGGGGGGCCAGGCGTCGCGGAGGTGGGCGCGCAGAGGGCGGCGGGACGGGTTGGTGAGGGTGAGGGTGATGTCCGCCGGGTCGCCCAGGCGGGCCGTGGTGTCGCCGGAGCGGGTCAGGCCCAGTCGGCGTACAGGGGCTGCCAGGGCGAAGTCGCAGGCGCAGGCCACGGCCAGGGGGGCGTTGACCGCGAGGATGCCCGTCCAGCCGGGGTCCCAGATGCCGACGGGGAGGGAGGCGAGGGCCGCGAGGAGTGCGGTGCGTCCGGTGAGGGCCATCAGCGGGGGACGGGGACGTGGGTGAGGATCGCGGTGATGACGGAGTCGGCGGTGACGCCTTCCATCTCGGCCTCCGGGCGGAGCTGTACGCGGTGGCGGAGGGTGGGGAGGGCGAGGGCTTTGACGTCGTCGGGGATGACGTAGTCGCGGCCGGTGAGCCATGCCCACGCGCGTGCTGTGGCCAGGAGGGCGGTCGCGCCTCGCGGTGAGACGCCCAGGGTGAGGGACGGGGACTCGCGGGTGGCGCGGCAGATGTCGACGACGTAGGCCGTGATCTCGGGGGAGATGGTTGTTTTGGCGACGGCTGTGCGGGCGGCTTCGAGGTCGGCCGGGCCTGCGACGGGGCGCACGCCGGCGGCGTGCAGGTCGCGTGGGTCGAAGCCCTCGGCGTGGCGGGTGAGGACGTCGATCTCCTCCTGGCGGGAGGGGAGAGGGATCGTCAGTTTGAGGAGGAAACGGTCCAGTTGGGCTTCGGGGAGGGGGTAGGTGCCCTCGTACTCGACGGGGTTCTGGGTCGCCGCGACGAGGAACGGGTCGGGGAGGAGGCGGGGGGTGCCGTCGACGGTGACCTGGCGTTCCTCCATGGCTTCGAGGAGGGACGACTGGGTCTTCGGCGGGGTGCGGTTGATCTCGTCGGCGAGGAGGAGGTTGGTGAAGACCGGGCCGGGCTGGAAGGAGAACTCGGCGGTGCGGGCGTCGTAGACGAGGGAGCCGGTGATGTCGCTCGGCATGAGGTCGGGGGTGAACTGGATGCGCTTGGTGTCGAGTTCGAGTGCGGAGGCGAGGGCGCGGACGAGCAACGTTTTGGCCACTCCGGGGACTCCTTCCAGGAGAACGTGTCCGCGGCAGAGGAGGGCGACGACGAGGCCGGTCACAGCGGGGTCCTGGCCGACCACGGCCTTGGCGATCTCGGCGCGCAGGGCTTCCAGGGAGGCTCGGGCCCGGCCCGGATCCCCGATGCTCCCGGCGTTGTCAGTGGTCGGGTCCATCATGGACGGCGTACCTCTCTTTCGAGGGCGTCGAGTTGGTCGGCGAGGGCGATCAGGGCCGCGTCGTCGCCGGGCGGCGGGCCGAAGAGGAGGGAGTGCAGGGCGTGTCCGTCGCCGTGGAGGTGGGCGGACAGGGCGGGGAGCAGGGCTTCGGGCGCGTGCGCCTGGGTGACGGGGACGCCTAGGAGAGGGGCGAGGCGGGTGCGGGTGGTGGAGCGAAGAGCGGCGGCGGCGCGGTCGCGGGCGCCGGCCTTGCGGTAGAGGCGGGCGCGGCCTTCGACGGTTTCGGAGGCGCGGATCGCCACGGGGAGTTTTTCGGGCACGAGGGGGCCGAGGCGACGGGCCCGCCAGAGGGCGGCGAGGGCTGCCGCGACGAAGAGCTGCAGTGTGCCCCAGAGCCAGCCGGAGGGGAGCAGATCGAGGAAGTCCTTTTCGTCGTCCGGGTTGGCGGCGGTGGTGTCGGAGAGCGAGGGGAGGTACCAGACCAGATGGGTGCGGGAGCCGAGGAGTTGGAGGGCGAGCGAGGCGTTGCCCTGCTTGTCGAGACGGTTGTTGAAGAGGATGTCGGGCGCGCCGAGGACGACGGTGTCGCCGTCTCCGGTGGTGTCCGGGACGCGCAGCAGGGTGGCCAGGCGCTCGCTGGGGTAGCACTCGTCGGCGTCGAGCTGGTGGGTGGTGTAGCGGATGCCGCCGGTCTGCGCGGTGCCGGCGCTGCGGGCGGCGGGCAGGGCGCAGTCGGGGGAGAGCGTGGAGCCGCGGCCGTTGGCCGGGTCGGCGGTCACGCCGGGGGCGAGGGTGCCCACGGACGGGCTGCCGGGGGCGACGAGGACGGTGCGGCCGCCGGAGCCGGCGATCGCCGCGTGCAGCTCCTTTTGTTGACGCTCCGTCAGGAGGTCGGGGGCGGCGACCAGGAGGGTGGTGTCGGGGCCCGCCGCGGTGCGGGCTTCGGCCAGGGTGGCGACCACGCGGGTGGACACACCGCGGTCGGCGAGGAGTTCGGCGACGGCGCGGCTGCCGTAGGGGTCGGCGGAGCGTGGGTCGAGGGCGCCGTGACGGGCGTCGGACTGGAGCGCGGCGAGCGTGACGGCCCCGGCCAGGAGCAGCACGAGCGCGAGGGTGAGTCCTCGCGCGCGGGTCCACAGCCGCAGGGCGGTGGGGGAGGCAGAGGTGGAGGAGGCCGAGGTGGAGGTGGCGGGGAGCGTGGCCTCGGTCGTCATTCGGCGGCTCCCTGGCGGGCGGTGTGGGCCGCGGTGTGGGTGCTGTTCGCCGTGAGTCGGGGCTTGGTGCGTTCGAGGTCGAGGTCGAGTTCGGCGATGTGCCGGTACGACTGCCCGGTCGCGCGGCGGCCGCCGTATGTCACGTCGTCGAAGTCGCGGGCGGCGGTGCGCAGTCGGTCGGTGTGGGCGGGCAGGGTGCGTCCGGCGTCGGCGGCGGCTTCGTCGGCGGTGCGGCCGGGGCGGGCGTCGAGGAGGGCGCGTTCCTCCAGGGAGCGGACGATGGCGCGCATGCGTTCCTGGACGGCCTGGTTCCAGTGGCCCTGGGCGGCGTGCGCCTCGGCCGTCGCCCGGTGTTCGGCGGCGCTGCGGGGGCGGTCGTCGAACAGGGCGGCGGTGGAGGAGGGTTGGCGGCGTGGGGTGCCCAGGCGCCACCACAGGGCGCCCACGACGGCCGCGACGGCGAGGACGACGACCAGGAGGCCGAGCGTGCCGCCGGGGGTGGCGGTCGAGGCGGTGGCGAACAGGTCGCCGATCCAGTCCCACAAGGTGTCCAGGGCGCGCTGGAGCAGGCTGGGGTCGTTCTGGTGGTACAGGTCCTTGGACAGCTCGCGGCGGACCGCCTCCCGCGCGGGGTCACGGGGGACGGTCACCGGCGGCGCGTCGCCGGAGCGGGCCAGTGACAGCACGGTGCCGTCGCCGCCCGCCCGCAGCAGTGTTGCTACGGCTCTGTCGGCGGCGCGGGAGAGGGTCGCCGGGAGCGCGTCGGTGATCGCGTCGGTGATGCCGGACATCCCGGGCAGCGCCTGTACGGGCAGGCTGCCCGGGAGCGGTACCGCTGTGAGAACTCCCCCCGCCGGGCTCACCGCATCAGCTCCCCGGGGTCGTGCCGGGAGCGGGGGAGCCGTAGTCCTGGAGGCCTGCGGCGCGGGCCAGGTCGAGGTCGAGGGCCTCGCGGCGGATGCGCTGGTCGACGTAGAGCAGCACGAAGACGCCCGCCACGATCGGGAAGGTGACCATGGAGCCGATGACCGAGCCGACGCCGCTGACGATCAGGTAGGTCCAGCCGAAGTCGCCGCCGCCCGCCTCGACCACGCCGCCGACACCGCCGTCGCTGAGGGCGGCGCCGACGAGGACGAAGGGGACGACGACGATCATCGCGATGATGTTCGCGATGATCACGGCGAGCAGTTCGATGCCGAAGACGCGCCACCAGGAGCCGCGGGTGAGCTTCGCGGAACGGCCGAGGGCCTTCTTGATGCCCTGCTTCTCCAGCATCAGCGCGGGCGAGGCGAGGGAGAAGCGGATCAGCACCCACAGCCCGACGACGATCGAGCCGAGGACGCCGAAGGCCGTGAGCGCGCCGCCCACGGCGGTGCTTCCGGCGGCGGTCACGAGGGCGCCCGGCAGCAGGCACGCGAAGGCGGCGCCCGCGGTGATGAGCATCACCAGGAAGATCAGACCGAACAGCCTGGGCACCTGGGGGCGGGCGTCGCGCCAGGCCTCCCTGAGCGTGACGGGTTTGCCGAGCACCGCGCGGCTGGTGACGGCCGTGAGCAGGGCGGTCGCCGTGATGGTGCCGAGGAGCGTGATGAGGAGGACCGGGCCGGAGGCGCGCAGGGCGTCGCTCATGGCGTCGAGCTGCTCGTCGACGGTGGCGCTGCGGTCGCCGAGCGCGGTCGTGTCCGTGGCGCCTTCGAGGATCAGGCCCTGCAGCAGGACGACGAAGACCTGGGTGACGACCGCGACGGTCAGCGAGATGCCCAGGACCGTGCGCCAGTACGTGCGCATGGTGGCGACGGCGCCGTCGAGGATCTCGCCCACGCCGAGCGGGCGCAGCGGGATCACGCCGGGCTTCGCGGCGGGCGGGGGGCCGCCCCAGCCGGTACCCCAGCCGCCGGGAGCGCCGTAACCGCCGTAGCCGCCTTGTCCGGGCTGTCCGCCGTAGCCGCCGTGTCCGCCGGGGCCTGCGGGGCCGCCGGGGTGGCCGGCACCCGGTCCGGTGGGCGGGTGGGTGCTCCAGCCCGGGCCGGGCGGTGGGGGCGGCGGTGGGGTCTGGCCGGGGTTCTGGGGGCCTGTGGGCGCGGACCACTGGGCGGGTGGCGGCTGTTCCTTGGACCACTTCGCGCCGGGGCTCGGTGGGTTCGCGCCCGGCTGGTCCACGGGCTGCGGGCCGGAGGGCTCGGCGGGGTGGGACGCGCCGGGCTCCTGTCCGTCGGACGGGGCGGATCCGGGCGAGGCCCAGCCCGGAGTGTCTTTCATCGTCGCTCCTTCAGCGTGCCCGTCCGCGGTCGCGGCGGCAGGTTGGGAGCCATCGTGCCATGGGGGCCTGGTCGGGGGACCGGCCGCGGTACGGGCTGGACACCTGGCCGCATCCCTGGCTGCCCGCCCTCCATGGTCCGCCGGATCGTGGGCAGACTCACCACATGGCTGATCAGTACGCGCGACCCGGCGAGGACAAGGGGCCGCCGGCCCAGACACCGGCGATCCGTTGGGAGGAGCTGCCCGAAGGTCCCGTACTGGTCGTTCTCGACCAGACGAGACTGCCGGCCGAAGAAGTCGAACTGGTGTGTACGGACGCGTCCGTGCTGGTGGAGGCGATCCGCTCGCTGGCCGTGCGGGGAGCGCCGCTGCTCGGGATCGCCGGAGCGTACGGCGTCGCGCTCGCCGCCGCGCGCGGCTTCGACGTGGACGAGGCCGCGAACGCGCTGGCGGGCGCCCGGCCCACCGCGGTGAACCTGTCCGTCGGCGTGCGCCGGGCCCGGTCCGCCTACCGGGCGGGAGCCGTTCGGGGCGGTGATCCGGGGCAGGGTGCGCGGGCGGCGCTGGCGGCCGCGCGGCAACTGCACCGGGAGGACGCCGCGGCCAGTGCCCGGATGGCCGGGCACGGGCTGGCGCTCCTCGACGAGCTGCTGCCCGGCGGCGGGCACCGTGTCCTCACGCACTGCAACACCGGTTCGCTGGTGTCGGGCGGGGAGGGGACCGCGTTCGCGGTGGCGCTCGCCGCGCACCGGGCGGGACGGCTGCGCCGGCTGTGGGTGGACGAGACGCGTCCGCTGCTGCAGGGCGCCCGCCTCACGGCGTACGAGGCGGCGCGCAACGGCATGGCGTACACCCTGCTGACGGACAGCGCGGCGGGCTCGCTGTTCGCGGCGGGAGAGGTGGACGCGGTGCTGATCGGCGCGGACCGGATCGCGGCCGACGGGTCGGTGGCGAACAAGGTGGGGAGTTATCCGCTCGCGGTGCTCGCGCGCTACCACCATGTGCCGTTCATCGTGGTGGCGCCGGTGACGACGGTGGATGCGCGGACGCCGGACGGGGCGTCGATCGAGGTGGAGCAGCGTCCCGGGTTCGAGGTGACGGAGGTCATGGCGGCCCAGGCGCCGGTGACGGGAGCGGGAGGAGGGATTCCGGTGGCGCCCTTGGGGACGCAGGCGTACAACCCGGCGTTCGACGTGACGCCGCCCGAGCTGCTGACGGCGATCGTCACGGAGGAGGGCGCGATATCGCCGGTGACGGCCGATGCGCTGGCCGAACTGTGCGGCCGGGCACGCCAGGACGGGGACCCGGACTGACCGTACCCGGACTGCCCTGGCCCGGACTGACCTGACCGGCCGTCGGCGTCTGTGTGAACCGGAGTGCGGTGCTACGAGCGGGCGGGCTGGCCGGCGATCAGCAGGGTCGTGCCGGCGGGGCGGAAGCCGAGGCGGGCGTAGATGCGGGCGGCGGTCTCCTCCGCGTAGGCGAGGAAGATCGTGTCGACGCCGTGGTCGCGGGCGTGGCCGACCAGCGCCGCTGTCACGGCGGCGGCCAGACCCTGGCGGCGGGCGGAGGGCAGGGTGCCGACGCCGCCGATCTCCGTGGTGCCGGTCGCCGGGTGGTAGTGGCCGGTCGCGAGCGGGGTGCCGTCCGGGGCGAGGGCGGCGACGAGCGTCTTGTGTCCGGCGCGAAGCGTGGGGCGGACGGCGGCCACCGTGCCGTCCTCGGCCAACTCCGCGGCCAGCCTCGACAGTTCCGTACGGTCCGACGCGCCGGCCGTCGGGGTGGGCGGCTGGGCGAAGGCCAGACGGGGGAGGGCGAGTGCGGCGGGGAGCGCGGGGTCGTCCTCGGTCAGCGCGCGAAGGGTCACACCGTCCGGCAGGGGCTGCGGAGGGAGCGGGTGGTGGGGTGGGAGGAGCATGAGCGGGCGTCGTAGCACCGAGAGGCCTGCGGCCTCGATACGGGCGCGCAGCGCCGGCGCCGACTCGGCGAGCCATTCGAACGCCTCCGGCACACCGAGTTCGCGCTGGCGGGCCCGCACCCGGGCGATGTCGGCGGAGCCGACGGAAGCCGCGCCCGCCGCGGTGGGCTGGGCGTGGCCGGGGCCGCCGTAGTACGGGGCGCCCGGCTCCCGCCGTACGAACAGGCGCAGCGGGCCGAAGTCCTCGGCGTCGGCGAAGAGGAGGGGCACGGTGGCGTAGTACCGCTCGATGCGGTCGCGCGACGGGTCGCTCATGCGGCGCATCCCACCACCGGAAGGCGGTACCACGCACCGGGGTTTTTCCGTCGGCGTAGCTCCCGGCGGCGGTCGCCGGGACCGGTGTCCGGGGGCCGGGGCAGACAGTGACCGTCGCGTACGACTATCGTCACGGGCCAGTGACCCTGCTCACCAGCGCCTCTGTCACTGTTACGAGAATGGGATGATGTCGTTTATGAAGGGACGAGTCCTTGTCGTCGACGACGACACCGCACTGGCCGAGATGCTCGGCATCGTGCTGCGTGGTGAAGGTTTTGAGCCGTCTTTCGTAGCCGACGGTGACAAGGCGCTGGCTGCTTTCCGTGAGGCGAAACCCGACCTGGTGCTGCTGGACCTGATGCTGCCCGGCCGGGACGGCATCGAGGTGTGCCGCCTGATCAGGGCGGAGTCCGGGGTGCCGATCGTGATGCTCACGGCGAAGAGCGACACCGTCGACGTGGTCGTCGGCCTCGAGTCCGGCGCCGACGACTACATCGTGAAGCCGTTCAAGCCGAAGGAGCTGGTCGCCCGGATCCGGGCCCGGCTGCGCAGGTCGGAGGAGCCGACGCCCGAGCAGCTCGCCATAGGCGACCTGGTCATCGACGTGGCCGGGCACTCCGTGAAGCGGGACGGGCAGTCGATCGCGCTGACACCGCTGGAGTTCGACCTGCTGGTCGCGCTCGCGCGCAAGCCCTGGCAGGTGTTCACCCGCGAGGTGCTCCTCGAGCAGGTGTGGGGCTACCGGCACGCCGCCGACACCCGCCTGGTCAACGTGCACGTCCAGCGGCTGCGCTCCAAGGTCGAGAAGGATCCCGAGCGGCCCGAGATCGTGGTGACCGTCCGTGGCGTCGGATACAAGGCAGGGCCCAGCTGACATGTCCGGGGACAGTGCCGCTTCGGCCCCCGGTCGGTCCGGGGCCCGTCCGGAGCGGCCTGTCGGCCGTAAGACACCGGGGTCACGGGGGCCAAGAGGGCCGCGGGGGCCGCGGGGTTCACGCTTCGCGCGCCTCCTCGAAGGCGGGCTCCTCCAGGGCGGGGTGCAGGGCAGCCCGGTCCTGAGGCTGCTGCTGCGCTGGGTGCGCCGGCCGCTGCTGCCCGTCATGCGGCTGTGGCGGCGCAACATCCAGCTCAAGGTCGTCGCCACGACACTGCTGATGTCACTGGGCGTCGTCCTGCTGCTGGGCTTCGTCGTCATCGGGCAGGTCCGCAACGGGCTGCTGGACGCCAAGGTCAAGGCGTCCCAGAGCCAGGCCACCGGCGGATTCGCCGTGGCCAAGCAGAAGGCCGACGAGGCCGCCAGCGCGACCGCGGACGACGGGACCCCGGCGGACGGCCGCGCCTCGCAGAACGTCATCGAATGGATGAGCGAACTCGTGTCGTCGCTGTCCAGCGGCGGCCAGGGCGCCTTCGACGTGGTCACCCTGCCCCCCGGCGACGACAGCGAAGCCGGACGCGGACCGCGCGCCTCCGGCTTCGTCGACCCCAACAAGAGCGTCCCCGAGAACCTGCGCGCACGGGTCAACACCAGCACCGGCGCGGTCCAGAGCTACTCCCGCATCCGCTACAGCAACCACAAGGAGTCCCAGCCGGCCCTGGTCATCGGCAAGCAGGTCAACGACCCCAACGGCGACCCGTACGAGCTGTACTACCTCTTCCCGCTGACGCAGGAGGAGAAGTCGCTCAGCCTGGTCAAGGGCACGCTGGCGACCGCCGGACTCTTCGTCGTCGTCCTCCTGGGCGCGATCGCCTGGCTCGTGGTGCGGCAGGTCGTCACGCCCGTGCGGATGGCCGCCGGGATCGCCGAGCGGCTGTCCGCCGGGCGGCTGCAGGAACGGATGAAGGTCACCGGCGAGGACGACATCGCGCGCCTCGGCGAGGCCTTCAACAAGATGGCCCAGAACCTCCAGCTGAAGATCCAGCAGCTGGAGGACCTGTCACGGATGCAGCGGCGGTTCGTGTCCGACGTCTCGCACGAACTGCGGACACCGCTGACGACCGTCCGCATGGCCGCCGACGTCATCCACGACGCCCGCGTCGACTTCGACCCCGTCACCGCCCGGTCCGCGGAACTCCTCGCCGACCAGCTCGACCGGTTCGAGACGCTCCTCGCCGACCTGCTGGAGATCAGCCGCTTCGACGCCGGCGCCGCCGCCCTCGAAGCCGAGCCGATCGACCTCAGGCAGGTCGTACGGCGGGTCGTCAGCGGGGCCGCGCCGCTCGCCGAACGCAAGGGGACGACCGTCCACGTCATCGGCGACCAGCAGCCCGTCGTCGCCGAGGCCGACGCCCGGCGCGTGGAGCGGGTGCTGCGCAACCTGGTCGTCAACGCCGTGGAACACGGCGAGGGCAAGGACGTCATCGTCAAACTGGCCGCCGCGGGCGGGGCCGTCGCCATCGCCGTGCGCGACTACGGCGTCGGGCTCAAGCCCGGCGAGGCCACCCGCGTCTTCAGCCGGTTCTGGCGCGCCGACCCGGCACGCGCGCGTACCACCGGCGGCACCGGCCTGGGGCTGTCCATCGCCCTGGAGGACGCCCGGCTGCACGGCGGCTGGCTACAGGCCTGGGGAGAGCCCGGCGGCGGCTCCCAGTTCCGGCTGACGCTGCCCAGGACCGCCGACGAGCCGCTGCGGGGCTCACCGATACCGCTCGAACCCAAGGACTCCCGCCGCAACCGGGGAGAACGCGACGACGCCGGCCAGCCGCGCGGCGGCGAGAAGAGCGCCACGGTGCCCGTACGGCCCGCCGGCGAGCAGCAGTCCGCCGCACGCACCCCGCTCACGCCCCGCACGGCCACCGTGGCCCCCACGGCCGACCCGACGGCCCTGCCCGGCAACGGCGCGCGTGTGGTGTCCCGGCCCGCCGCCCCGGGCACGAGCACGGGCACGGGTGCCGGCGGACGGCGGCCGGAAGAGCCGCCTGGGGCGGCCGGTGGTACGGGTGATGCGGCCGACACGGCTGATGGGGCCGATACGGCCGATACGGCCGATATGGCTGACGCGGGTGCTACGGGTGCTACGGGTGCTACGGGTGCGGCGTTGAGGGGGACTCCGGGACGGCGGGGAGCCGGGGCCGGGGCCAGGGCAGAGGGCTCGGACGAGCAAGGGGAGGCATTTCGTGGGCGGTGAACGGCGCGCGGGGACAACCCGGCGCACGCCGGAGCGCACGGTGGCGTACGCCGCCTGTGGCGTCGTACTGCTGGCGGGGTGCGCCTCGATGCCCGACAGCGGAGACCTGCGCGGCGTCGAATCCACCCCGCGCCAGGACACCCAGGTACGGGTGTTCGCGATGCCGCCCCGGGACGACGCACCGCCCCAGGAGATCGTCCAGGGCTTCCTCGAGGCACTCACCAGCGACGACCCGGGCTACGCGACGGCACGCCAGTACCTGGCCACCAAAACCGCCCAGAAATGGCAGCCCGAACGGTCCACGACGGTCCTGGCGGACGGACCCGCCACCGAGACCGTCCCCGCCGGGAGCAGGGAGGACGGCGACGACTACTCGTACGTCCTGACCGGCACGAAGGTCGCCACCGTCGACGCCCAGCAGTCGTACTCGCCCGCCTCCGGCAACTACGGGCAGACAGTCCACCTCACCCGCGACAAGAAGACCCGGCAGTGGCGCATCGACGCGCTCCCCTCGGGCGTCGTCATGGGCAAGTCCGACTTCCAGCGCAACTACGTGTCCGTCAACAAGTACTACTTCGCCTCCAACACCACGGCCGACGGCTCCGGCCAGCCCATGGCCGTCGCCGACCCCGTCTACGTACGGGAACGCGTCGACCCCATGACACAGATGGTGCGCTCCGTGCTCACCGGACCCACCAGTTGGCTGCGCCACGTCGTCAGATCCAGCTTCCCCACGGGCACCGCGCTGCCCAAGGGCGTCACGTCGCTCACACCCGACGACCAGAACAAACTCACCGTGCCGCTGAACGACAAGGCGGCCCACATCGGGCAGAGCAAGTGCGACGAGATGGCGGCACAACTGCTGTTCTCCCTGCAGAGCCTCACCCCCACCATCGACGAGATCGCACTGCGCGCGGGCGGCACACAACTGTGCGCCCTGACCGAGGACCGGGCCGCCGCCGTCGCCGCCCGCGGCTCCGAGAGCAACCCCGGCTACCTGTACTTCATCGACGGCCAGCACCGCCTCGTCCGCATGACGAGCGGCAGCGGCAACACCAGGGCCGAACCCGTGCCCGGAGCGCTCGGCGACGGCGCCAAGGCCCTGCGCTCGGTCGCCGTGGCCCGCGACGAACACAGCGCGGCCGGAGTCGCCCTCGACGGCAAGGCGCTCTACGTCACCTCCACCGTCACGGGCAGCTCCATCGGCGACCCCGTACTCCAGAGCAAGGGCAAGACCGAGACCGACCGGCTCACCACGCCCAGTTGGGACGCCCAGGGCGACCTGTGGGTGGCCGACCGCGACCCCGACGACCCCCGGCTGCTCCTGCTGGCGAAGGGCGGCGGCCAGCCCCTGGAGGTCCTCACGCCGGGCCTGGACGGCCGGATCAACGCCGTGCGCGTGGCCGCCGACGGGGTGCGGATCGCGCTCGTCGTGGACAAGGGCGGCAGGCAGTCCCTGCTCATCGGGCGGATCGAACGGGGCGAACGAGGCGAGCAGGGCGAACGAGGTCCGGGCAGCGGCGCACAGGCCTCCGCGCAGGTCTCGGTCCAGGAACTGCGCTCCGCGACACCGGAGCTGGAACAGGTCAGGACCATGTCGTGGGCCGGGGACAGCCGGCTCGTGGTCGTCGGGCGCGAGGCCGGCGGCGTGGAACAGGCGCAGTACGTGCAGTGCGACGGCTCGATCCCCGAGGCGGGCACCCTTCCCGGCCTCACCGAGGTCACCAGCATCGCCGCCTCCGAGGACAGCGACACCCCGCTGTTCGCGACCTCCAAGGACGGGCTGCTGTGGCTGCCCGGCGGGAGTGGATGGCGGACGCTGAAGGAGACCGCTTCCGTCGCGTTCTACCCGGGGTGATACCGGTGATACCGGTGATACCCGGGTAGTACTTGCGCGGTACTTGGGGTGGTGTCTGGGGTGGTGCTTGTCGTGATGCCTGGGGTGGTGTCTGGCGCGGTATCTGGGGTGGTGTTTGGGGTGATCTTTTTCCTCCGTCTGTCAGTGACGTCGGCGGGTGTTGAGGCGGGCGGCCTGGCGGGTCAGGTGGTCGCGTTCGGCGAGGGTGGGGGCCTTTCGGGCCGCCTCGGCGTACAGCCGTGCCGCCGTCGCCAGGTCGCCGTCGCGCTCGTGGAGGTATGCCGCCACCGCGGTGTGGCGGGGCAGAGCGTCGTCCAGCGCCGCGAGCGCGGCGAGGCCGGCACGCGGTCCGTCGGCCTCGCCGACCGCCACCGCGCGGTTGAGCCGGACGACCGGGCTGTCGGTCAGGCGCACGAGCTCGTCGTACCACTCGACGATCTGCACCCAGTCGGTCTCCTCGGCGGTGGGCGCGTCGGCGTGGAGGGCGGCGACGGCGGCCTGGGCCTGGAACTCGCCCAGCCGGTCGCGGGCGAGGGCGGCTTGGAGGATCGAGACGCCCTCGGCGATCGACGCGGTGTCCCACCGGCCGCGGTCCTGCTCGGCGAGCGGCACCAGGCTGCCGTCGGGCGCGGTCCGGGTGGCCCGCCGGGCGTGGTGGAGCAGCATGAGGGCGAGCAGCCCCGCCACCTCCGGGTGGTCGATCGCGGCCGCGAGCTGCCGGGTGAGCCGGATGGCCTCGGCGGCGAGATCGACGTCACCCGAATAGCCCTCGTTGAAGACCAGGTAGAGGACGCGCAGCACGGTGGCCACGTCACCGGGCCGGTCGAAGCGCACACCGGAGACGGTGCGCTTGGCCCGGCTGATGCGCTGCGCCATGGTCGCCTCGGGCACCAGGTAGGCCTGTGCGATCTGGCGGGTGGTGAGCCCGCCGACGGCGCGCAGCGTGAGCGCGACCGCCGACGACGGCGTCAGCGACGGGTGGGCGCACAGGAAGTAGAGCTGGAGCGTGTCGTCCACCGCGGGTGCGGGGCCCGGCGCCGGCTCCTCGTCGACCAGGTCCTCGCGCCTACGGCGGGCGGTGTCCGCCCGGGTCGCGTCGAGGAACTTGCGCCAGGCCACGGTGACCAGCCAGCCCTTCGCATCCCGCGGCGGGTCGGCCGGCCAGCCGCGGACCGCCTCGATGAGCGCCTCCTGTACGGCGTCCTCGGCCGCCGCGAAGTCGGCTCCGCGGCGGACGAGGATCCCGAGCACACTCGGGGTGAGGCTCCTCAGCAGGACCTCGTTCACCTCGGAGGTCACTCCGTGACGGTGTGGTGCACGCCCAGGAACGGGCGCAGCTCCAGCCACTCGTGGATCGGCTCGCCACCCGCTCCGGGGGCGGCCGACAGCTCACCGGCCAGCTCCACGGCGCGCTCGTAACTGTCGACGTCGATCACCATCCAGCCGGCGATGACGTCCTTGGTCTCGGCGAACGGGCCGTCGGTGACCGGCGGGCGCCCCTCGCCGTCGTAGCGGACGAACGTCCCCCCGGGTGCGAGGGCCTGGCTGTCGACGAACTCGCCGGTCTTCTCCAGCCGGGCCGCGAAGTCGTTCATGTACTGCACGTGCGCCGAGATCTCCTGCGGCGTCCACTGGTCCATCGGCACGTCGTTTACCGCAGCCGGGGCGCCGCGGTAGTGCTTGAGCAGCAAATACTTGGCCATGGTGTTCTCCTCGGTGCTGGTGCGATCCATTGTGGTCGCGTTCACTTGTGGTCGCGTTCACTGCGGGGACGGAGCCGGGCACGGGTTCTCGACATCGCCGTGCGAATCTTTTTCGGATCCATGCCTTCCCCCGTCACTTCCCACTCCGTCCCCCTCCGTCCCACCCCTTCTCTGCCCTCCCCGTCGTCGAGCTCGCGGGTTATCCACAGCGAGTTATCCACAGGGGTGGTGAGCCGCCTCGGGCCTTGGCAGAGTGATCCACGTGGAAGGCGCTCGCAAGTGGTGGCAGGAGCTCGCCGGCCTGGTGCTGCCCGCCGAGTGCGGGGGCTGCGGAAGCACACGTACGGTGCTCTGCCCGCAGTGCCGTGCAGCGCTGAGCGGGACCGAGCCGTTCCGGGTGCGGCCGGCGCCGCCACCACCGGGGCTGCCCGCCGTGCACGCGGCGGCCCGGTACGCGGACGAAGTCCGGGCAGTGCTGCTGGCCCACAAGGAACGCGGCGCGCTGACGCTGGCGCGACCGCTGGGCGCGGCGTTGGCGGGGGCTGTGCGGGTGGGGGTGAGGGAGGGGTGGGAGGGGGTGGGGGTGGGGGTGGGGGAGGGGCCCCAGCCCCCCGGAGAAGTACTCCTCGTCCCCGTCCCCTCCGCCCGTGCCGCCGTGCGGGCCCGTGGCCATGATCCGGCGCGGCGGATCGCGCTCGCGGCGGCCGGTGAGCTGCGGCGGGCCGGGATGCCGGTGCGGGTGGCAGCGGTGTTGCGGCAGCGGCGGGCCGTGGCCGACCAGGCGGGGCTCGACTCGCGCCAGCGGCTGGACAACCTGGTGGGCGCCTTGGCGGTGGTGCCCGGGGGCGCGCGGCTGCTGCTGCGCGGTGGTGCGGTGGTGCTCGTCGACGACCTGGTCACGACGGGCGCATCGCTCGCGGAGGCGGCGCGCGCGGTGCGGGAGGCGACGGCGGCGGCGACGACGGCGACGTCGGAAGGGGAACAGATGGGGCAGATGGCGGAGCCGGAGCGCGCGTTGAGTGGGGAAGGTGCGTCGGCCGTGTACGTGGGTGTCACCAGGGAACGCAGACAGGTGAAGCCGTTCGGAGCAAGGGAGGCAGGCGGTGCCGGTGCCGGTGACGTGCTCTGCGCGGCCGTGGTCGCGGCCTCGCCGGACTCTTTCGAAATAAACCGGAACTGAGTGAGAACTTGTGTCGTTGCAGGTAATGAGAGGGTCAATTCACCTGAACGGAGGTACGCCGCAGTAGAGGGTGACGACATCCGTCCGGGCGAGATATGTTCGGTTGTGAGGGAAAGCCGCAGGCCACACCTCTCAAATCCGAATGCCGTGCTGCGGTTTCGCGTAAACGGCCGCAGCGCCTGGGGTGTAGATCTCGCCGATGGGGGAGGAGGAGGTGGAAGTCACCGAGTCAGAGGTTCCGGTGCTCACCGGGGCCTGGTGCAAAAGGGAGATGCTCCGCCACTGAAGCGGAGTGATCCGGGAACGGAGTTCTGCGTGGACATCGTCGTCAAGGGCCGCAAGACCGAAGTGCCCGAGCGGTTCCGCAAGCACGTGGCCGAGAAGCTGAACCTGGAGAAGATCCAGAAGCTCGACGGCAAGGTGATCAGCCTCGACGTCGAGGTCTCCAAGGAGCCCAACCCGCGACAGGCCGACCGATGCGACCGGGTGGAGATCACGCTCCGGTCCCGCGGTCCGGTGATCCGGGCGGAGGCGGCGGCCAACGACCCGTACGCGGCACTCGACCTGGCGGCGGAGAAGCTCGACGCCCAGCTGCGCAAGCAGCACGACAAGCGATACACGCGCCGCGGGGCCCGCAGGCTCTCCGCGGCAGAGGTTCCCGACCACGTCCAGGGTGTGGCGACGCTCAACGGCAACGGTCATCCCGTCCAGGCCGACGAGTCGCACAGTGTGCCGACCAAGAGGATCGGCTCGCTGGAGGTGCAGGGCGACGGCCCCCTCGTGGTCCGCGAGAAGACGCACGTGGCCGCTCCGATGACCCTCGACCAGGCCCTCTACGAGATGGAACTGGTCGGACACGACTTCTACCTGTTCGTCGACTCCGAGACGAAGCAGCCGAGCGTCGTCTACCGGCGTCACGCCTACGACTACGGCGTGATCTACCTCGACACCGACCCGATGGTGGCCCAGGCGCACTCCCCCGAGGCGGGCGGCGCGCTGGGCGGCTGACGCTGCCCGGTGTCGGCTGAATCCGGTGCCGGCCGGATCTGGTGTCGGCCGAATCCGGTACCGACTGAATCCTGTGCCGGCTGCATCCGGTGACAGTGTGACGGGTGACAGCGTGAGTGGTGACAGATGAGCGATGTGCCCCTGGGAGCGCGGTGTGCGCCCCCAGGGGCACCTGTGCGCGACCCCTTCGGGCATCGCTCTGTCACCGCGTTGTCGTCCGGGCATGGAATCATGGCAGGGCGGCTCAACCGGTGGGCCGTTGCCTTGGGTTGGCGATGGCTCGGGACCACGGCCACAGCCTTCAGGGGGAGGAACGATGGCGGACAGCTTCGGACCGATGCGGGACGAAGGCGCCGACGACGGCGTCGTCGGCATGGGCCCGGACGCGGGCACTTCACGCAAGGAGCCGATCAGAGTCCTTGTCGTCGACGACCACGCCCTGTTCCGTCGCGGACTGGAGATCGTGCTCGCGGCCGAGGAGGACATCCAGGTCGTCGGTGAGGCGGGGGACGGCGCCGAGGCCGTGGACAAGGCGGCCGACCTGCTGCCGGACATCGTGCTGATGGACGTACGGATGCCCAAGCGCGGTGGTATCGAGGCGTGCACCTCCATCAAGGAGGTGGCCCCCAGCGCGAAGATCATCATGCTGACGATCAGCGACGAGGAGGCCGACCTCTACGAGGCGATCAAGGCGGGCGCGACCGGATATCTCCTCAAGGAGATCTCCACGGACGAGGTCGCCACCGCCATCCGCGCGGTCGCCGACGGGCAGTCGCAGATCAGCCCCTCCATGGCGTCGAAGCTGCTCACCGAGTTCAAGTCGATGATCCAGCGGACCGACGAGCGTCGCCTCGTGCCCGCGCCTCGGCTGACGGACCGGGAGCTGGAGGTGCTCAAGCTGGTCGCCACGGGGATGAACAACCGTGACATCGCCAAGGAGTTGTTCATCTCCGAGAACACCGTGAAGAACCATGTGCGCAACATCCTGGAGAAGCTGCAACTGCACTCCAGGATGGAGGCGGTGGTGTACGCGATGCGGGAGAAGATCCTCGAGATCCGCTGACTCCGGATCGCTGACGTCGGTGACTCCGGATCCGGTGGTTTCGGATCCGGTGACCGCGCCGGTTTCGTCGGCTCCACCGGCTCCACCGGCTCCACCGGCTTCGGTCAGGCGAGTGCGCGGGTGAGTACCCTGGTGAGCGGCTCGCGCAGGTCGGGGGCGTCCACGCGTTCCACGCGTACGTCCGTGCAGTCCACCCAGGTCGCCGCCTCGAGCAGGGCCTGTGCCACCGCCGGGACCGCCTTCGGGCCGTCCAGGGTGACCTGCCTGGCGACCAGGGTGCGGCCTTCGCGGGCCGGGTCCACGCGGCCGACGAGCCGGCCGCCGGCCAGGACCGGCATCGCGAAGTAGCCGTAGACCCGCTTCGGCTTGGGGACGTAGGCCTCCAGGCGGTGGGTGAAGCCGAAGATGCGCTCGGTGCGCGCCCGTTCCCAGATCAGGGAGTCGAACGGGGACAGGAGCGTGGTGCGGTGGCGGCCGCGCGGGGGCGTCTGAAGGGCCGTCGGGTCGGCCCAGGCGGGCTTGCCCCAGCCTTCGACGGTGACCGGGACCAGGCCCGAGTCGGCGATCACCGCGTCGACCTGTTCGCCCTTGAGACGGTGGTAGTCGGCGATGTCCGCGCGCGTGCCCACGCCGAGGGACTGGCCGGCCAGGCGGACGAGGCGGCGCAGGCACTCGGTGTCGTCCAGCTCGTCGTGCAGCAGGTCGGCGGGTACGGCGCGTTCGGCGAGGTCGTAGACGCGCTTCCAGCCGCGGCGTTCGACGCAGACCACCTCCCCGTACATCAGCGCGCGTTCCACGGCGACCTTGGTGCCGGACCAGTCCCACCACTCGCTGGTCTTCTTCGCGCCGCCCAACTCGGTGGCGGTGAGGGGGCCTTCGGTGCGGAGCTGCTTGATGACCTGGTCGTACGTGCCGTCCGGGAGGGCGTGGTTCCAGTGCGGGCGGGCCCGGTAGGCGCGGCGGCGGAAGGCGAAGTGGGGCCATTCCTCGATGGGGAGGATGCACGCGGCGTGGGACCAGTACTCGAAGGCGTGCGGTCGGGCCGCAGGCGCGCCCGCGGACATGGGCTTCCAGTACGCGTTCTCGACCGTCTTGCGGCCTACGGCGCCCAGGCGGGCGTAGGGGATCAGCTCGTGGGAGCGGGCCAGGACGGAGATGGTGTCGAGTTGGACCGCGCCGAGGTGCCGGAGGACGCCGCGGACGCCGGCCTTGCGGTCGGGCGTGCCGAGGAAGCCTTGCGCCCGGAGGGCGATGCGGCGGGCTTCGTCCGCGGAGAGCTCGGTGGAAGGGCGCGGGGTCGTCATGGCTCGCACGATAGGGGGTGGGTCTGACATCGGGGGGTGAGCTGGGGTTTTGGGGAGATTCCCCGGGAAGGGGCGCCCTCTTGGACGGGCCGGGAAGGCGGTCACTCGCCGGGCGGGCTGTGTGGTGCCGGCACGTACGGTGCCGCCGACGGCAGTCCCAGGTCCGACGGGAGCAGGGAGGCGAGCCAGCAGTCTCGTCGTACGCCCTTGTTGTTGATGGCTGAGCGCAGGGTGCCTTCCAGGGTGAAGCCGGCGTTTTCGGCGACCGCGCGGGAGGCGGTGTTGCCGACTTCGGCCCGCCATTCGACGCGGTCGACGGAGAGGGAGGTGAACGCCCAGCGGGCGGCGGCGAGGGTGGCCTCGGTGGTGTAGCCCCGGCCCCGGTGTTCCTTGACGGCCCAGAAGCCGACCTCGGCGGTGCCCAGGGAGCGCATGGTGAGGCTGAGGACGCCGGTGAGGGCGCGCGGCCCGGCGTCGGGGAGGCCGGGCCGGTCGGGGAGGCCGGGAAGGTCGGGGAGGAAGACGCCGAAGGTGAACATCGAGCCGGTCGCCCAGCCCTCCGGGGCGAGCAGTTCCGTGAAGGTCTCGGCGTGTTCGGCGAGGTAGGGAGAGGGGATCGTGGTCCAGCGCTGGACGTCGGGGTCCTGGGCTGCGGTGTACACGGCGTCGGCGTCCCGGGGGTCGAGGGGGCGCAGGACGAGGCGGGGGGTGGTGAGGGTGACGGGCTCGGGCTCCATCGGCCGATTCTGCTCGGGGTGTGCGGCGGGCGCCATCGATTTCGCCGTGCGTGAGCGCGTGATCACAATTCGCGCAATTCGTTCGGTGGACGCGGCACCATCGGCGGGGCCCGGCCGTTGTCCCGTTTGAAGAAGATTTTGGAGCAGGTGCGCAGCAGTGTGCGGTCCTCGTCGCGGCAGGTCTCCCGGCGTGGCGGGGTCCTCGCATACGATGGCCGTTGCTCAGTGAGTTTAAGAACCGACCGTCCCGGCCCGACCGGCAAGGAGACCAACCCCCGTGTCCGTCCTCTCAAAGATCATGCGTGCAGGCGAAGGCAAGATCCTGCGCAAGCTGCACCGCATCGCGGACCAGGTCAACTCCATCGAAGAGGACTTTGTCGACCTCTCCGACGCCGAGCTGCGGGCCCTCACCGATGAGTACAAGCAGCGGTACGCCGATGGTGAGAGCCTGGACGACCTGCTGCCCGAGGCGTTCGCCACCGTGCGCGAGGCCGCCAAGCGCTCGCTGGGCCAGCGCCACTACGACGTGCAGCTCATGGGCGGTGCCGCCCTCCACCTCGGTTATGTGGCCGAGATGAAGACCGGTGAGGGCAAGACCCTCGTCGGCACGCTGCCCGCGTACCTCAACGCCCTCTCCGGCGACGGCGTGCACCTCATCACGGTCAACGACTACCTGGCCGAGCGCGACTCCGAGATGATGGGTCGCGTCCACAAGTTCCTGGGCCTGGACGTCGGCTGCATCCTGGCGAACATGACGCCGGCCCAGCGCCGTGAGCAGTACGCGTGCGACATCACGTACGGCACGAACAACGAGTTCGGGTTCGACTACCTGCGCGACAACATGGCGTGGTCGCAGGACGAGCTCGTCCAGCGCGGCCACAACTTCGCCATCGTCGACGAGGTCGACTCGATCCTGGTCGACGAGGCCCGTACGCCGCTGATCATCTCCGGCCCGGCGGACCAGGCCACCAAGTGGTACGGCGACTTCGCCAAGCTCGTGACGCGCCTGAAGAAGGGCGAGGTGGGCAACCCCCTCAAGGGTCTCGAGGAGACGGGCGACTACGACGTCGACGAGAAGAAGCGCACGGTCGCCATCCATGAGTCCGGTGTCGCCAAGGTCGAGGACTGGCTGGGCATCGACAACCTCTACGAGTCGGTGAACACGCCTCTGGTGGGCTACCTGAACAACGCCATCAAGGCGAAGGAGCTCTTCAAGAAGGACAAGGACTACGTCGTCATCGACGGCGAGGTCATGATCGTCGACGAGCACACGGGCCGTATCCTCGCCGGCCGCCGGTACAACGAGGGCATGCACCAGGCGATCGAGGCGAAGGAAGGGGTGGACATCAAGGACGAGAACCAGACGCTCGCCACGATCACCCTGCAGAACTTCTTCCGCCTCTACGGCAAGCTGTCCGGCATGACCGGTACGGCGATGACCGAGGCCGCCGAGTTCCACCAGATCTACAAGCTCGGCGTGGTCCCGATCCCGACGAACAGGCCCATGGTCCGTAAGGACCAGTCGGACCTGATCTACCGCACCGAGGTCGCGAAGTTCGAGGCGGTCGTCGACGACATCGCCGAGAAGCACGAGAAGGGCCAGCCGATCCTCGTCGGTACGACGTCGGTCGAGAAGTCCGAGTACCTCTCGCAGCAGCTCTCCAAGCGCGGTATCCAGCACGAGGTGCTGAACGCGAAGCAGCACGACCGTGAGGCGCCGATCATCGCCCAGGCCGGCCGCAGGGGCGCTGTGACGGTCGCCACGAACATGGCCGGCCGTGGTACGGACATCAAGCTCGGCGGCAACCCCGACGACCTCGCCGAGGCGGAGCTGCGTCAGCGTGGCCTCGATCCCGACGAGCACATCGAGGAGTGGGCCGCGGCCCTGCCGGCCGCAATGGAGAAGGCCGAGCAGGCGGTCAAGGCGGAGTTCGAGGAGGTCAAGGACCTCGGCGGGCTCTACGTCCTCGGTACCGAGCGGCACGAGTCGCGGCGTATCGACAACCAGTTGCGCGGCCGTAGCGGCCGTCAGGGCGACCCGGGCGAGTCCCGGTTCTACCTGTCGCTTGGTGACGACCTGATGCGGCTGTTCAAGGCGCAGATGGTCGAGCGCGTCATGTCGATGGCGAACGTGCCGGACGACGTGCCGATCGAGAACAAGATGGTCACGCGCGCGATCGCGTCCGCGCAGTCGCAGGTGGAGCAGCAGAACTTCGAGACGCGTAAGAACGTCCTGAAGTACGACGAGGTCCTCAACCGTCAGCGTGAGGTCATCTACGGCGAGCGGCGCCGCGTCCTGGAGGGGGAGGACCTGCAGGAGCAGATCCACCACTTCACGGACGACACGATCGACGCGTACGTCGGTGCGGAGACCGCCGAGGGCTTCCCGGAGGACTGGGACCTGGACCGGCTGTGGGGCGCCTTCAAGCAGCTCTACCCGGTGAAGATCACCGTCGAGGAGCTGGAGGAGGCGGCCGGTGACCGGGCCGGTCTGACCGCCGAGTTCCTCTCCGAGTCCATCAAGGACGACATTCGCGAGCAGTACGAGTCGCGGGAGTCGCAGCTCGGCTCGGAGATCATGCGTGAGCTGGAGCGGCGGGTCGTGCTGTCGGTCCTGGACCGCAAGTGGCGTGAGCACCTCTACGAGATGGACTACCTCCAGGAGGGCATCGGCCTGCGCGCGATGGCGCAGAAGGACCCCCTGGTCGAGTACCAGCGCGAGGGCTTCGACATGTTCTCCGCGATGATGGACGGCATCAAGGAGGAGTCCGTCGGCTACCTGTTCAACCTGGAGGTCCAGGTCGAGCAGCAGGTCGAGGAGGTTCTCGTAGAGGACGCCGAGCCGGTCGACATGGAGAAGCAGGACGTGGTGCCCGCGCAGTCGGGCGGGCGTCCGGAGATCCGCGCCAAGGGGCTGGACGCTCCGCAGCGTCGTCAGCTGCACTTCTCGGCGCCGACGGTGGACGGCGAGGGCGGCACGATCGAGGGCGACTTCGACAGTGACGACGACGAGCCCGTCCGCTCCGAGGCCGACGGCCTCACGCGCGCGGAGCGCCGCAAGCAGGCGAAGGCCGGGCGGCGCCGCAAGAAGTAGGGATCCCGAGATGTAGGGATCAGATGTAGGGATCAGGGACAGCGATTTTGTGGCGGCTTCGCCGCTTTGGGGCCGGGTCACCTTCGGGTGGCCCGGCCCTTTGGCGTGCGTGGGGTTGGTTGGGCGGGCGGCCTCTGGGGCCTCTGGGGGCTTTCCGCGGCTTGTGGCCCCGTTTGCCTTGGGCAGTGCTGTTCGGTGGCCCTGGAGGCTGCTCAGTCGTCCTGTGGGTGGGGCCTGCGGGGGCCGTCGAGTTCCACGGCGGTGCAGCGCCAGCGGCGGTCCGTGCCGAGTTCCAGGCGGAAGGCCATCGCGCGCAGGCGGTCGCCGGCGCTGATGCGGGCGAAGGCCTCGATGGCGCCGGTGCGCGGGACGAAGTAGCCGATGTCGCGGACGACGGGACGGGCGCTGTGGGCGGTGCTGCGCAAGGGGCCTCGTTCGGCGAGGTGGGCCAGGTCGTCGTAGGCGTGGCCGAGGGTGTGCCGGAGCATGAAGTGGACGGGGCGTTGGCCGGTCAGGACCGCGAGGAGGCGGTCGGCGAAGAGGTCGGTGGGGCGCGGTTGGGAGAGGGGACGGCGGGGGGTTTGGGCGGGGACGGTCGGGGGTGTGAGGGCCTGGGTGGTTGCGGGGCGGCCGTCGGCGTGGCGGGTGCGGGTGGCGGTGCCGGTGGGGGAGGTGGTGCCGGGGGCGGTGGGTGGGCGGGTGCTGTGGGGTGACGGGCGAGGGGTGACGCCGTTCGGGGTGCGGGGTGGGGTGCCTGTGGGGCGGCGGGTGTCGCGGCGGCCGGGCGGGCGGGTGCCGGGGTGGTGCTGCGTCCTCGTCATGACCTTGTTCATGGGTGTCCCCGTTCCGTGGGCCCGGTGCATACCGGGCGGTAACTTGCCGTTGGGGATCTTGTACGGGGTCGCGGTCCGTGGCGGCAAGGAAGCGGGGAGTAGTGGGCGAGGGGTCGGAAAGTTCACCTATCAGGGGTGGTCGAGGGGGTGCAGGGCCCGGCGTCGTGGGGGTGGGCCGGGTGAGTTCCGGGGTTCGGGGTTGACGTCTGACGGGGTAGGGGCAGGGGCCCGAAAGGGGACGGGCCCGCACGTATCCTGAAGGCCCCCAGGGAGGCGCGGAACCGGCCTCCCGAGGTGCCGAGTCCGAGTCTGCGACCACGAAAGAAAGCGGCCAGCCATGCGCGTCTACGTCCCCCTGACCCTCCCCGGTCTCGCCGAGGCGCACAAGACGGGGGAGCTGGGGTCCGGGCCGCTCGTCGCGTACGCCGTCACGCCCGGGTTGCGTGAGTGGTATCTGTCCGACGACATCGAGGAGCTGGAGTACGCGGCGCTGAGCAGGGCCGCGCTCGCCTCGCTGCGGCTGCTCGCGGCGGACCCGGGTGCCCCGCGGCGGCGGGTCGTCGTCGCCGTCGACGTACCCGACCGGGCGGCCGTCGCGGACCCCGACCGGGGGCTCGATCCGGCGGCGCTGGGCGAGGTGCGGGTGAGCGGTGCCGTGCGGCTGGGCAAGGCGGCCGCGGTGCACGTCGACGCCGGGGACGCGGAGGCGGACGTGACCGCCGCGGCGGAGGCGCTCGCGGCGGCGGACGGCGGGGACGACGACGCGCAGTTCGTCGTGGACGGCGCCGAGGACCATGAGCTGCTGTGGTTCGCCACGCAGGAGATTCCGAACCTGGTGGGGTCCGGGGGCTGAGCCTGCCGTTTGCCCGATTTCCCGTCCGCTGCGGGGCGGTCCTCGGTCGGCCACTTGATTGTCAGTGGTGGCGGGTACGTTTTCCGGTATGGGGATGCAGCAGGAAGCGGCGCACATCGTCTGGGACTGGAACGGGACGCTGCTCGACGACAATGACGCGATCATCGGGGCGACGAACGCGGCGTTCGCCGAGCTTGGGCTGGAGCCGCTCACGTTGGAGCGGTACCGGGCGCTGTACTGCGTGCCGGTGCCCAGGTTCTACGAGCGGCTGATGGGAAGGCTGCCCACGGATGCCGAGTGGGAGGTCATGGACGAGGTCTTCCACCGGTACTACGCGGAGCACCGGGTGCGGTGCGGGCTCACCGAGGGGGTGGTGGAGCTGCTCGCGGGGTGGCGGTCGGCGGGGCACAGCCAGTCGCTGCTGAGCATGTACGTGCACGAGGAGCTCGTGCCGCTGGTCCGGGGGTTCGGGATCGAGCCGCATTTCGTGCGGGTCGACGGGCGGACCGGGCCGTCCGGGGGCAGCAAGGCCGAGCACATGGTGCGGCACCTGCGGGCGCTGGGCGGGGTCGCGCCGGCACGCACGGTGGTGATCGGGGACGCCGCCGACGACGCGGTGGCCGCCCTGCATGTGGGGGCGCGGGCCGTGTTGTACACCGGGGGGTCGCACAGTCGGGCCAGCTTGGAGGGGGTGGGGGTGCCGGTGGTGGACACGTTGGGGGAGGCGGTGGAGGTCGCGGGGCGGTTGGCTGCGGCTGCGTAGGGTTTCGCCGGGCGGGGGTGGTGCGGCGTCCTGGGGCGCCGCACCTGTGGGGGCCGGCCGGGAGATCGGGCCGGGGGCGGGTTGGGGTCAGGTTAGGTCAGGTCACCGGTGCCTTTGCGCGCAGTACCGTCAGGAATTCGCGCATCCAGGCCGGGTGGTCCGGCCAGGCGCGGGCGGAGACCAGGGTGCCGTCGACCACTGCCTCGGCGTCCTGGAAGACGGCGCCGGCCGACTGCATGTCGAGCTCCAGGGCCGGGTACGCCGTGACGTGGCGGCCGCGGAGGGCGTCGGCGGCCGCGGTGAGCAGGGGGCCGTGGCAGATCTGGGCCACGGGCTTGTCGGCGTCGAAGAACGACTTGAGGATCTTGCGGAGTTCGGGGTCGTTGCGGAGGTACTCGGGGGCGCGGCCGCCGGGGATGACGACGGCGGCGTACTGGCCGGGGTCGACCTCGGAGAAGGCGAGGTCGGCGGGCCAGGTGTAGCCGGGCTTCTCGGTGTAGGTGTCGAAGCCGGGTTCGAAGTCGTGGACGACGAACTGGAGCTTCTTGCGGGTGGGGGCGGCGATGTGGACCTCGTAGCCTTCCTCGCGGAGGCGCTGGTAGGGGTAGAGGACTTCCAGGGATTCCGCTGCGTCGCCGGTGACGATGAGGATTTTCGTGGTCATGGTGGGCGGCTCCTCTCGGGAGGGCGCTGTCCTGGGCACCGTGCCTCCTGGCGGCGGGCTTGCCAAGAGGGGGTGCTTTCAGCGTCCCGCGGGGCGGGGCCGGCGTCGACTTTTTCCGACCCGCCTCTCCCACGTCGTCCCCGGCCCCGTGCACGTCATCCCTGACCCCGTACACGTCGTCCCCGCTCCGCTTCTGTGCAGAACGTCAAAGTTATGGCCCTTGTTTTGTACACATACGGCTCATGACGGGGAGCCCGGGAGGAGCGATAGCCTGGTGGCGTGATCAGCGCGATAGTTCGCGGGGGTGTTGTTGCCCCTGCCTTGCGCCCGGTGTGTGCGGATCGTCTCCGCGGCCGGGTGGTGGACGCTGGTCGGCGCGGGCGGGACGGGGGCGCAAGGGGCCCCTGGACGTCGTATTCGCCCCGGACGCTTGTGGCACGGAGAGCAGTGTCACATCCCGGGATCGTGTCGAACATGGCCGATAACCCCCCGCTCATCTCGCCTTGCGGCATAGCGTCGAAGCAGCCCGGAGACCTCGGGCCGTGGCGGCGAGCCGCAGGGGAAGAGACCGTACTTCCTTCTACGTCACGCAACGGCGCGCGACAGGAGCCAGAGGACAATGCAGACCAAGCTGGACGAAGCCAAGGCCGAGCTGCTCGAGAGGGCGGCGCGGGTCGCTGAGAACAGCCCGGTCGGGGGGCACCTACCGACTGGGACGACGGGTGAGGGCGCTCCGGGGACCCCGGACCACGCCGCCCTCCTCGCGTTCCTGCAGCGTTACTACCTGCACACCGCCCCGGAGGATCTCAGCGGCCGTGACCCGGTCGACGTCTTCGGTGCCGCACTCTCGCACTACCGGCTGGCCGAGAGCCGGCCACAGGGGACGGCCAACGTCAGGGCCCTCACCCCGACCGTCGAAGAGAACGGGTGGATGTGCAGCCACTCCGTTGTCGAGGTCGTCACCGATGACATGCCGTTTCTTGTCGACTCCGTCACCAATGAGCTGTCCCGGCAGGGGCGGGGGATCCATCTCGTCATCCATCCGCAGATCGTGGTGCGGCGTGATGTGACCGGCAGGCTGGTCGAGGTGCTCGGCGCGCCGCCCACCGCGACCGCGGCCGGGGACCTTCCCCACGACGCGCACATCGAGTCCTGGATCCACGTCGAGATCGACCGGGAGAGCGACCGCGCCGACCTGAAGCAGATCACCGCCGACCTGCTGCGCGTCCTGTCCGACGTGCGGGAGGCCGTCGAGGACTGGGAGAAGATGCGGGAGACCGCGCTGCGGGTCGCCGACGAGCTCCCGAAGGAGCCCGTCCCCGGTGATCTGGCGCGGCCCGACGTCGACGAGGCCCGTGAGCTGCTGCGCTGGCTGGCCGCCGACCACTTCACCTTCCTCGGCTACCGCGAGTACCAACTGCGGGGCGACGACTCCCTCGCCGCCGTCCCCGGCACCGGGCTCGGCATTCTGCGCGCCGACCCGCATCACACCGACACGGAGACCCACCCCGTCAGCCCCTCCTTCGAGCGGCTTCCCGCCGACGCCCGGGCCAAGGCGCGCGAGCACAAGCTGCTGGTGCTGACCAAGGCGAACAGCCGGGCCACCGTGCACCGGCCCTCCTACCTCGACTACGTCGGTGTGAAGAGGTTCGACAAGGAGGGGAACGTCGTCGGTGAGCGGCGGTTCCTCGGGCTGTTCTCCTCCGCCGCCTACACCGAGTCCGTGGGGCGGGTTCCCGTGGTGCGGCGCAAGGTGCAGGCCGTGCTGACGGGCGCCGGGTTCTCGCCGAACAGTCACGACGGGCGCGACCTGATCCAGATCATGGAGACGTACCCGCGCGACGAGCTGTTCCAGACGCCGGTGGACGAGCTGCGGTCCATCGTCACCAGCGTGCTGTATCTGCAGGAGCGGCGGCGGCTGCGGCTCTACCTGCGGCAGGACGAGTACGGGCGCTACTACTCGGCGCTGGTCTACCTGCCCCGCGACCGCTACACCACCGGCGTCCGGCTGCGGATCATCGACATCCTCAAGGAGGAGCTGGGCGGGACGAGCGTCGACTTCACCGCCTGGAACACCGAGTCGATCCTGTCCCGGCTGCACTTCGTCGTCCGCGTCCCGCAGGGCACCGAGCTGCCCGAGCTGTCCGACGCCGACAAGGACCACATCGAGGCGCGGCTCGTCGAGGCCGCCCGGTCCTGGGCCGACGCCTTCGGTGAGGCGCTGAACGCCGAGTGCGGCGAGGAGCGGGCCGCGGAGCTGCAGCGGCGCTTCAGCAACGCCTTCCCCGAGGGCTACAAGGCCGACCACTCGCCGCGCGCCGCGGTCGCCGACCTGGTCCACCTGGAGCGGCTCACCGGGGAGCAGAGCTTCTCGCTGAGCCTGTACGAGCCGGTGGGCGCCGCGCCCGACGAGCGCCGCTTCAAGATCTACCGCAAGGGCGACGCGATCTCCCTGTCGGCCGTGCTGCCGGTCCTCAGCCGGCTCGGCGTCGAGGTGATCGACGAGCGGCCGTACGAGCTGCGCTGCACGGACCGCAGCAACGCCTGGATCTACGACTTCGGGCTGCGCATCCCCAGGTCGCTGGCCGGTCCCGGCGGCGACTTCCTCGGGGACGACGGGCGTGAGCGGTTCCAGGAGGCGTTCTCCGCGACCTGGACCGGCAAGGCGGAGAACGACGGGTTCAACGCGCTGGTGCTGGGCGCCGGGCTGAACTGGCGGCAGGCGATGGTGCTGCGCGCGTACGCCAAGTACCTGCGCCAGGCCGGGTCCACGTTCAGCCAGGACTACATGGAGGACACCCTCCGCACCAATGTCCACACCACCCGGCTGCTGGTGTCGTTGTTCGAGGCGCGTATGTCGCCCGACCGGCAGCGTGCCGGGCTCGAGATCGTCGACGCGCTGCTCGAGGAGCTCGACGCCGCGCTCGACCAGGTGGCCTCGCTCGACGAGGACCGGATCCTGCGGTCCTTCCTGACCGTCATCAAGGCGACCCTGCGCACGAACTTCTTCCAGGAGCGCGCGGACGGCCGTCCGCACGACTACGTGTCCATGAAGTTCGACCCGCAGGTCATCCCCGACCTGCCGGCGCCCCGGCCCGCGTTCGAGATCTGGGTGTACTCGCCGCAGGTGGAGGGCGTGCACCTGCGGTTCGGGAAGGTCGCGCGCGGTGGTCTGCGCTGGTCCGACCGGCGGGAGGACTTCCGCACCGAGGTGCTCGGCCTGGTCAAGGCGCAGATGGTGAAGAACACCGTCATCGTGCCGGTCGGCGCCAAGGGCGGCTTCGTCGCCAAGCAGCTGCCCGACCCGGCCGTGGACCGCGACGCGTGGCTGGCCGAGGGCATCTCCAGCTACAAGACGTTCATCTCGGCGCTCCTGGACATCACCGACAACATGGTCGGCGGGGAGGTCGTGCCGCCGTCCGGCGTCGTCCGGCACGACGAGGACGACACCTATCTCGTGGTCGCCGCCGACAAGGGCACGGCGACGTTCTCCGACATCGCCAACGAGGTCGCGCAGTCGTACGACTTCTGGCTCGGGGACGCCTTCGCCTCCGGCGGTTCGGCCGGCTACGACCACAAGGGCATGGGCATCACAGCCCGCGGCGCCTGGGAGTCCGTGAAGCGGCACTTCCGGGAGCGGGGCGTGAACACGCAGGCCGAGGACTTCACGGTCGTCGGCATCGGCGACATGTCCGGTGACGTGTTCGGCAACGGCATGCTGCTCTCCGAGCACATCCGCCTGGTCGCCGCCTTCGACCACCGGCACATCTTCATCGACCCCGTCCCGGACGCGGCGACCTCCTACGCCGAGCGCCGCCGCCTGTTCGAGCTGCCCCGCTCCAGTTGGGCCGACTACGACACCGGCCTGCTGTCGGCCGGCGGCGGGATCTTCCCGCGTACGGCGAAGGCGATCCCGGTCGGCGCGCACGTCCGCGAGGCGCTCGGCATCGAGGCGGGCGTCAACAAGCTGACCCCGGCCGACCTGATGAAGGCGATCCTGCGGGCGCCGGTGGACCTGCTGTGGAACGGCGGCATCGGCACGTACGTCAAGTCGGGTACGGAGTCGAACGCCGACGTCGGCGACAAGGCCAACGACCCGATCCGGGTGGACGGCGCCGACCTGCGGGTCAAGGTCGTCGGCGAGGGCGGCAACCTGGGGCTGACCCAGCTCGGGCGGATCGAGTTCGCCCGCAGCGGCGGCGGGATCAACACGGACGCCATCGACAACAGCGCGGGCGTGGACACCTCCGACCACGAGGTGAACATCAAGATCCTGCTCAACGGCCTGGTCGCCGAGGGCGACATGACCGTCAAGCAGCGCAACAAGGTGCTCGCGGAGATGACCGACGAGGTCGGCGGACTCGTCCTGCGCAACAATTACGCGCAGAACACGGCGATCGCCAACGCCCTCTTCCAGTCCAAGGACATGCTCCACGCCCAGCAGCGCTTCATGCGCCACCTGGTCAGGGAGCGGCACCTGGACCGGGCCCTGGAGTTCCTGCCCACCGACCGGCAGATCCGCGAGCGGCTCGGCGCCGGCCAGGGCCTGTCCAGCCCGGAGACGGCCGTCCTGCTGGCGTACACGAAGATCACGGTGTCGGACGAGCTGCTGCACACCTCGCTGCCCGACGACGACTACCTGCGCGGTCTGCTGCACGCGTACTTCCCGACGGCGCTGCGCGAGCGGTTCCCCGAGGGCATCGACAGCCACCCGCTGCGCCGCGAGATCACCACGACCGTCCTGGTCAACGACACGGTCAACACGGGCGGTACGACGTATCTGCACCGGCTGCGGGAGGAGACGGGCGCCTCGCTGGAGGAGATCGTGCGGGCCCAGACCGCGGCCCGGGCGATCTTCCGCGCGGCCCCGGTGTGGGACGCGGTGGAGGCCCTCGACAACCGGGTCGAGGCCGCCGTGCAGACCCGGATCCGGCTGCACTCGCGGCGGCTCGTCGAGCGCGGCACGCGCTGGCTGCTCAACAACCGGCCGCAGCCGCTGCAGCTGGCCGAGACCGTCGAGTTCTTCGCCGAGCGCGTCGAGCAGGTGTGGGGGCAGTTGACGAAGCTGATGCGCGGCGCGGATCTGGAGTGGTGGCAGAAGATCTACGACGAGCTGACCGACGGGGGCGTCCCGGACGAGCTGGCCACCCGGGTGGCCGGGTTCTCGTCGGCGTTCCCGGCGCTGGACATCGTGTCGGTGGCCGACCGCATGGGCCGGGACCCGCTGGACGTCGCCGACGTCTACTACGACCTCGCCGACCGGCTGCGCATCACCCAGCTGATGGACCGCATCATCGACCTGCCGCGCGCCGACCGCTGGCAGTCCATGGCCCGCGCCTCCATCCGCGAGGACCTGTACGCGGCCCACGCGGCGGTGGCCGCGGACGTCCTGGCCGTCGGCAACGGCACCTCGACGCCCGAGCAGCGCTTCAAGGCGTGGGAGGAGAAGAACGCGGCGATCCTGGGCCGGGCGCGCACCACGCTGGAGGAGATCCAGAGCTCGGAGACGTTCGACCTGGCCAACCTGTCGGTGGCGATGCGGACGATGCGGACGCTGCTGCGGACGCATTCGTAGGCCGGTCGGGCGGTAGGCCGGTCAGGCGGTAGGGCCCGGTCTCAGGTACGACAAAAGGGCGCCCCCCGAACCATCGGGGGGCGCCCTTCTCGTCGTGTGCCGACCGCGTACCGGGCCGTGCCGGCTACTTCTTCTTGCCGGAGGTGAACGCCTCGTAGGCCTGGAGGACCTCTTCGGTGAGGCCGTCCATGCGCAGTTCGCCGCGCTCCAGCCACAGCACGCGGTCGCAGGTGTCGCGGATCGCGGCGTTGCTGTGGCTGACCAGGAAGACGGTTCCTGCGTGCCGGCGCATCTCCTGGATGCGCTCCGCCGAACGCGCCTGGAACCGTGCGTCACCGGTCGACAGGGCCTCGTCGATGAGGAGGACGTCGTGGTCCTTGGCGGCGGCGATGGAGAAGCGCAGCCGGGAGCCCATGCCGGAGGAGTAGGTGCGCATCGGCAGGGAGATGAAGTCGCCCTTCTCGTTGATGCCGGAGAAGTCGACGATCTCCTGGTAGCGCTCCTTGATCTGCTCGCGCGTCATGCCCATGGCCAGGCCGCCGAGGTAGACGTTGCGCTCGCCGGTCAGGTCGCCCATCAGGGCCGCGTTGACGCCGAGGAGGGAGGGCTGGCCGTCGGTGTAGATCTTGCCGTTCTCCACCGGCTGGAGGCCCGCGATGCCCTTGAGGAGGGTCGACTTGCCGGAGCCGTTGGTGCCGATCAGGCCGATCGCCTCGCCCTTGTAGGCGACGAAGGAGACCTTCTTGACGGCGTGCACGATCCGCATGCCGGCGGCCTTCTCGGCCTGCTTGGGGCGCAGGATGCGGTTGAGGGCGGCGGTCGCGCTGCCCCGGCCGCTGCCGGTGCCGTTGATCCGGTAGATGATGTCGACGCCGTCCGCGACGACGGTGGGGGCGCGCTCGTCGAAGGGCTCGGCGGGCGCGGTGCGCGCCTCGGTCTCGGTGTTGTCAGCCACGGCCGTACGTCTCCTCAGCCTTCCAGAAGTAGATGAAGCCGCCGACGCCGGCGAGCAGCGCCCAGCCGGTCGCGACCAGCCACACGTGCGGCGGCAACTGGCTGGCGTGGAAGCTGTCGATCAGCGCGAAGCGCATCAGGTCGATGTAGACCGCGGCGGGGTTGGCCCGCAGCAGGTCCGCGACCCAGGATGGCATGCCGTGGTGCTTGCCGATGAGGTTGTCGATGCTCCACATGACACCCGAGATGTACATCCAGGTGCGCAGGATGAACGGCATCAGCTGGGCGATGTCCGGGGTGTTCGCGCCGAGCCGGGCCAGGATCATCGAGACGCCCGCGTTGAAGACGAACTGCAGCGCGAGGGCAGGGAAGACCAGCAGCCAGGACAGGGCCGGCGGCACGCCCACCGCGAACAGGATGATCAGCAGGGCGCCCATCGAGAACAGCAGTTGCTGGAGCTGCTGGAGACAGAACGAGATCGGCAGTGCGGCGCGGGGGAAGTGCAGGGCCCGCACCAGGCCGATGCTGCCGCCGATGGCCCGGGTGCCCGCCATGATCGAGCTCTGCGTGAACGTCCAGACGAACACGCCCGTGACCAGGAAGGGGATGAAGTCCGCCACGCCCTTCTTGGTCTCCAGCAGGACACCGAAGATGAAGTAGTACACCGCCGCGTTCAGCAGCGGGGTCATCACCTGCCAGACCTGGCCCAGCTTCGCCGCGCTGTACTGGGCGGTGAGCTTGGCGGTGGCGAACGCGGTGATGAAGTGGCGGCGTGCCCAGAGCTGGCGGATGTACTCCGGCAGGGGGGGACGGGCACCGCTGACCGTGAGGCCGTACTGCTCGGCCAGGGCAGCGAGATCGCCGTGGCCGTCGGCCGGTGTCCTGGGCGGTGTGTGGAGGACCTGACTCACATCCGCTGCTTTCACTCGGGGGGAGGGGGGTGCGGGCGCCGTTCCCTAGTCGTCCGACGTTTTTCTTACGCTTTTCTTTACTTTCTCTTACGTCGGAACGGGGCCGTATCGTCGCAACGTGAGAGTAGGCCGAGTTGACGTCGGAACGCAACCGTTTCGTCGTGACGCCCTATGCTGGTCGGCATGACGACGAACGCGACGAACGCCGAAGGACCCCAGGTGCGACCGCGCCGCCGGGCGCCGGCGGGGGCGGCCGTGCTGCGCGAGGACGTGACGGAGGCCATCCGCGCCGCCGTGTTCGAGGAGCTCGCGACCGTCGGCTACGCCCGCATGTCCATCGAGGGCATCGCCCGCCGTGCCGGGGTGGGCAAGACGGCCGTGTACCGGCGCTGGCGTTCCAAGCTGCATCTGGTCCTCGACATCGTCTCGGTGATCGCCGTGCAGGGCCTGCCGGCCCCGGAGACGGGCAGCCTGGAGGGCGATCTGCGCATGCTCTACGAGGTGACCTCGCGGGCGCTGCGACACCCCGTGGCCTCGCAGATCATCCCGGATCTCCAGGCCGAGGCGGCCCGCAACCCCGACATCGCCGAGGCGCTGCAGAAGGCGCTGAAGGAGGGGCAGGAGGGGGTCGCCCTGAAGATCGTGGCGGCGGCGCAGGAGCGCGGCGAGATCCGCGCGGGGTTCAACGAGGAGCTCGCGCTCGACCTGATCTCGGGCCCGCTCTACTGGCGCTCGGTGGTGATCCGCAGCCCGAAACTGCCCAAGGGCTACCTGGGAGCACTGGCCCGGGCCACGGCCGAGGCGATCAAGACGCTGTAGGGGCTTTGGGGGCTGTAGGGGCCTTGGGTGCTGTGCTCTCCCAGTACGTCTCAGGACCAGCCCGTCTCGGAACCAGCCCCTCTCAGGGCATCGGGGACCCGGCCGCCAGTCCGTGGGCCAGGGCCGTGAGTTCCGGCAGGCGCAGGACGCGGTGGTCGTCGGAGCCCGGTAGCGGGACGTGCAGGGCGGTCGTCCAGCGCCGGGGGACGCCGTCGATGCCGTACACCGCCCCGGCGAGGCCGCCCGTCACGGCCGCGACGGTGTCCGTGTCGCCGCCGAGGTCGACGGCCGCGCGGACCGCGTCCTCGAAGCAGGACGTCGTGCGCAGCGCCCAGACGGCGGAGCCGAGGCAGGGCCACACCGCTCCGTTGAACTCCGTCGCCAGGTCGGGGTGCCAGCCCGGGGCGAGGACGGCCGCGTAGCGCTCGCGGTGGTCGGCGTGGACCTCGGTGAGGGTCTCCGGGAGCGCGGCCAGCGGGTCGGCGCCCGTGAGGGCGATCCGCACCAGCTCGTGGAACACGGCCGTGCCCTCCCAGGCCGCGCGGTCCCCGTGGGTGAGGGCGGCGAGCCGACGGGCCGCGTCCATGGTGGCGCCGCGGCCGTGGGGCGCGAAGTACACGGCGGAGGTGGCCGCCCGCATCAACGAGCCGTTGCCCGCCGCCCGTTGACTTGTCTGGAAGTGCAGCGCGGCGGCGGTGTCCCAGGGGTCGCCGCTGCTCAGGACCGCCTCGGTCTGCAGCCCGATGTCCTTGGGGTCGGCGGCGGCCCAGCGTTGGAACCGCCGGAAGACGTCCGCCGGTTCCAGTCCGCCGCACTCCAGCAGGGACTCCCCGACGAAGACGGCCATCTGCGTGTCGTCGGTCGCCTCCCCCGGATCCCAGCCGCCGCCCCCGCACATCTCGCCGCCCTGCCCGGCGGACGGGAAGCGCTCCGAGAACGCCCCCTCCGGCCCGAACTCGAAGGGAGCGCCCAGCGCGTCCCCCACGGCGGAGCCGACGACACAGCCGACGGCGCGGGCGATGACGTCGTTCATGGGACGGCCGACGGAATCGATCATGCGGCCATCCTGCACGCGCGCGTGGACACGCGACAACGTCAACAGAGTGCATTGCGTGAATATGAGATGCCTGATGCGCCGTCAATCGCCGTGCCGGGTGGGTGTGCGTCGCAGAATCGGCGGCGTGGTGTGTGTTCGTGTGCAGAAGGTGAGCCGTGCCGGCGTCCTGGGCGCCTCGGCCGTCGCCGTTCCCGCGGTTGTCATGCTCGCCGTCGGTCTGTGGGGGCTCGACCGTGGTGGCATATGGCGGGACGAGGCCGTGACCTACCAGGTCGCGCGGCGGACGGTGCCGCAGATCTGGCGGCTGCTGCACGGGGTGGACGCGGTGCACGGCCTGTACTACCTCCTCATGCACGCCGTGCTGCCCCTCCACCCGGGCGAGGTCGTCCTGCGTCTGCCGTCCGTCTGCGCGGCCACCGTCACCGCGGGCCTGGTCGCCGCCCTCGGTGTACGGCTGGCCGGCCGCCGGGTCGGGCTGTGGGCGGGCCTGCTGTACGCGGTGACCCCGCTCGCCGGTCACTACGCCCAGGAGGGCCGCTCGTACGCGCTGGTCGCCGCCGGGGCGGCGGGGGCGACGCTGCTGCTCGTGCGGGCGGTGGACGAGGGGGCCGGGGCGGGGCGGCCGTGGTGGCGGTACGGCGGTGTCGTCGCCGTGACCTGCCTGCTGCACGAGCTGGCCGTGTTCATGCTGTGCGCCCACGCGGTCACCCTCGCGCTGCTGCGGGTGTCCTGGGGCGTGTGGTGGCGGTGGGGGCGTGCGGCCGGGGCGGCGGTCGTGGTGCTGCTGCCGTTGGTGCTGGTCTCCCACGGGCAGTCGCGGCAGGTGGAGTGGTTGCCGGTGCCGGACCGGGAGAGTGCGGAGAGGTTGCTGCGGAGCTTCGCCGTGGGCCCGGAGGGGGTGGTGTTCTGGGGGTGCGTGGTGCTGATGGCGGCGGGGCTGTGGGCCGGGCGGACGGCGGTCGTCATGGCGCCGCTGATGGTGGTCCCGCCGGCCTTGCTGATGCTGCTCTCGCAGGTCAGGCCCCTGTATCACGAACGCTACGTGCTGTACGCCCTGGCCGGGGCGCCGCTGCTGATCGCGGCCGGGGCCGACCGGCTGGCCGGCCTCGCGAGGCGCCGGTCCTGCTCGTGGACGATCACCGCGGCGGGCGCCTCGGTCGTCGCCCTCGTCTTCCTCGACCTGCTCCCGCTGCACCGCCAGTACCGCACCCTCGCCCACCGCCCCGACAACCTCGCCGCCGTCTCCGCCCTGGCCACGCGCGAGGTCCGCCCCGGCGACCCGGTGCTGTTCCTGCCGTCGCTCGGCCGGCGCGCCGCGCTCGCGTACCCGAAGGGGTTCCAGGGGGCGCGGGACCTGGCGCTGAAGGTGCCCGGCGCCCAGTCCGGCACGCTGTACGGCCGCGAGGTCGGCCCCCGGGAACTGCGCCGCAGGCTGGCCGCGGTGAGCAGGCTGTGGGTCGTCGCCGAGCCGTACGCGCTGCGCTCCCGCTGGTTCCCGGGCGACCCGACCGAGCGCGCCAAGCTCCTGACCGTGGCGGAAGGCTTCACCCCCAGCTGGGAGTACGACCGCCCCGGCGTGGCCCTGCGCCTCTACATCCGCCGCCCGGCGACCGGCGCCCAGGCCACTACCACCCCGACCGCCGCCGTCCCGCTTACCGGCTCCCCGGCGTCTCCTCCGAGGCCGCCGCGTCCAGGGCCGCCGTGAGTTCGTCCAGGCGCTCGCGCAGGGCGCCGATCTCGCCGGGATCGAAGCCGGTGGCGGTGAGGATTCTGCGGGGGACCTCCAGGGCGCGGTCGCGCAGGGACGTGCCCTCCTCGGTCAGCCGGATCTCCACCGAGCGCTCGTCGCGGGCGCTGCGCTCGCGCCGTACCAGACCGGCCGCCTCCAGGCGCTTGAGGAGCGGCGAGAGCGTGCCGGAGTCCAGGCGCAGGTGTTCGCCCAGCTTCTTGACGGGCAGCGGGCCCTCCTCCCAGAGGACCAGCAGGACCAGGTACTGCGGATAGGTGACCCCCAGATCCTTGAGGATCACGCGGTAGACGCCGTTGAAGGCGCGCGACGCGGCGTGCAGGGAGAAGCAGATCTGGTGGTCCAGACGGAGCCAGTTCTCCGTGGCGTTCTCCGGGCCGACGGCTGGCAGCGGGGCGGTCATGTCTCCAGGGTAGCCCGTATCCACAACTTAGTTGTGCCCAATTTAATTGTGTGCTCTACTTACCCCCGTCAGGCGGCCGGACCGGGCCGCCGGAACGTGATCTGAGAGGGATGGTTTTCCATGGACGCGCTCTACACCGCTGTCGCCACCGCCACGCACGGCCGCGAGGGCCGCGCCGTCTCCTCCGACGGCAAGATCGACCTCGCGCTGGCCATGCCCGCGGAGCTCGGCGGCAACGGGCAGGGCACCAACCCGGAGCAGCTGTTCGCCGCCGGTTACGCCGCCTGTTTCGGCAGCGCCCTGGGCCTCGTCGGCCGCGCCGCGAAGGTGGACGTCAGCGACGCCGCGGTGACCGCCGAGGTCGGCATAGGCAAGCAGGGCGAGGGCTTCGCGCTGAAGGTCACGCTGCGCGTGGAGCTGCCCGACAGCGTGGACGAGGCGGCCGGCCGCAAGCTCGTCGAGCAGGCCCACCAGGTCTGCCCCTACTCCAACGCCACCCGCGGCAACATCGAGGTCGACCTCGTCATCGAGTAGTCCCTCGCCACTCGGCACACACCTCGGCGCCGGCGGGACACGCGGTCAGTGTCCCGCCGTACGCTTCGCCCGCCACGCCCGCAGCCACAGCGCGGGCACGCCGAGCAGCACCAGCCAGAAGTGCCCGGGCACCCCGAGGGGCAGCCGCTCGGGCGTCAGTCCCGCACCGGGGTCCCCGGCCGCCAGGGCGAGCGCGTCGACGTACGGCCGGAAGTACGCCGCCGTCGACGGCACCGCCGCCGTGAGCGCCCACCGGCTCAGCACGGCCGGCCGCCGGTCCCGTTCCCACCCGGCGACCAGCGCCACCGCCCCGACCGCCGCCGCGGCGAACGTCACCGGGTGCAGCATCAGGATCAGCGCGTACAGCGCGCCGAGCCACGCGTACCCCCAGCAGCTCCGCAGGCCGCTCGGACCGACGTACCGGACCGGGCAGCGCACCGCCCCCGCGCGCGTGGCCGTCCCCGCCCAGGCCCAGCAGGTCAGCCCGACGGCCAGTGTCGACGGACGACCGAGGTCGCCGTCGGACCAGGACGGGTCGCCGCCCCACAGCAGCGCCAGGACGAGCAGGACCAGCACCGCGGCCCGGCGACGGTCCGTCAGGACGCGCGTGAAGCGGCCGATCCCGGTCAGCAGCACCAGCAGGTTGACCGGGCCGGTCACCGCCGCGCGGCACAGCGGGTCCCGCCAGTACGCGAGGGACATCGCCAGCCAGACCAGGGTTCCGAAGAACTGGTACGGCGTCGGATGCCGGAAGAGACGGGCAGTGGTGCGCATTCCACGCATTTTGCCCCTCGCGGAGTCTTGTTCCCGGCGGGCTAGGCCGACGGCCCCGAAGGAAACCCGTCCGCCTCCCGCCGAACGCAGGTCAGCTGTACTCCGGCAGGCGCGCCGAACGGTCGACGGCCGCCGGGATACGGACGACCCCGCCGTCACCGTCGACGACCCCGCCGCCACCCTTCGTGTCCGGTGTCTCGCCCAGCAGGATCCGCCGGACGACGCGTTCCGCGGCCCGCCCGTCGTCGTACTCGCAGAACCGCTCCCGGAACGCCGCCCGCAGCCGGGTCGACTCGGTGTCGCGCCAGGCGCCGGAGGTGAACACCTTCGCCAGTTCCTCGTCGGAGCGTGTGACGTGTCCCGGCGGCTCGGCGGTGATGTCGAAGTAGGCGCCCCGGGCCGCCCGGTAGGCCGCCCAGTCGTCGGCGTGGATCACGATCGGCCGGTCCAGGTTCGCGTAGTCGAACATCAGCGCCGCGTAGTCGGTGATCAGGGCGTCGCTGGCCAGCAGGACGTCCTCGACGTGCGGCTCGTCCGTGACGTCGGTCAGCACGCCCCGCCGGTGCAGGTCACGCAGCAGCAGCGCCCTCTCGTGATGTCGGGCCAGACCGGGGTGCAGGCGCACCAGCAGCCGGTGCCCGGGGCCGAGCGACGCCGCCAGCGCCTCCAGGCCGACCCGCCCGACATGGCGGCCCCTGCGGTAGTCGCGCGGCGTCGGCGCGTACAGCACGACCGTCTCGGCCGGCCCCGCCCCCAGCCGCTCACGCACCTCGGCCGCCCGCGCCTCCCCGCCCCGCACCAGGACGTCGTTGCGCGGGCTGCCGCTGCGCAGCGACGTGAAGTGACAGGGGTAGGCCCGCTGCCAGATCTCCTCCGAGTGCCGGTTCGCGACCAGGCTGACGTCCCACCGGTCGCTGCGCCGCAGCATGCCGCGGACGTTGGTGCCGTGCCGGGCGCCCGGCCGGTCCAGGAGGTCCAGGGCCATGTACTTCAGCGGCGTGCCCCGGTGCGTCTGGACGTGCACGGAACCGGGGCGTTTCACCAGGTCACCGGCCCAGTTGCAGTCGTTGATCCAGTGCCCCGCGCGGGCCATCACCCGGTAGTAGCGCCAGGATCCCGTCGTCACGTACTCCGTGCCCGGCGGCACCAGCCCCACCGCGTCGGGCCGCACCACCCACACGCCCCGCACCTGCGGCGCCAGCTCGGCGGCGCGGGAGTGGATCGCGTGGGGGTCGCCGTTCACGGCGCGGCTGTGTCCGGCGGAGTACACGGCGAGCCCCGGGTCGAGGGGCCGCCGCAACTGGATCCGGTACCAGCACCGCTTGAGGCGCCGGACCACCAGGTCCCGTGTCCTGCGCGTCCTGCGCCCGGCCGCCCGGCCCGCGCCGCGCAGCGCGCCGAGGCCGCGGTGGGCGGAGTAGGGGGCGAGGGCCAGCAGCCGGATCTCCGTACGGCGGGACTCCGGCGGCGGGACGAAGCCGGGCGGCACGTGCGTGCGGTAGAACGCCCGGATCCGCCGGTGGAACTCCCGCCGGTCGCCCCGCAGCACCCGTTCCGGGCGGGCCACGGTGAACAGCATGTGGTCCAGGGCCCGTTCGAACAGCAGCGGCCGGGCCCAGTCCAGGCCGGGCCGCTCGGCGAGGAAGGCGAAGAGTCCCTCGTACTGGTCGAAGATGTCGAAGTGCTTGCGTCCTGGGGTGCGGGTGATCGCGCCCTGCCGCCGCTGCCGGTACTCGACGCCCACCCGGTCCAGACAGGCGATCCGCTCCGCCGTGACCATCGTCTGATAGGTGACGGGGGCGTCCTCGTACAGCCCCGGCCGGTACCGGAAGCCGTGCCCGAGGAAGAAGTCCCGGCGGTAGGCCTTGTTCCAGGCGACCAGGAACAGCCCCAGGTACTCGGGGTTCGTGCGCAGGTCGAAGGTGTCGGTGCCGGCCTGTTCGAAGAGGTCGGCGGCGTCGCTGCGGCCCGCGCGGCCCCACCAGTGGGTGCGAACGTGGTCGAAGACGAGGATGTCGGGGTCGCCGGTCACGTCGAGCCGGTCGGCGACCGCCCGCAGCAGGCCGGGCGTGTACCGGTCGTCGCTGTCGAGGAAGAGGACGTAGTCGCCGGTGGCGTGCGGCAGGCCGGCGTTGCGGGCGCGGCCCAGGCCCACGTTCTCCGGCAGGTGGACGGCCCGCAGCCGGGGGTCGCGGGCCGCGTACTCGTCGAGGATCGCTCCGCAGCCGTCGGGGGAGCAGTCGTCGACGGCGATCACCTCGAGGTCGTCGAAGGACTGGCCGAGCACGGAGTCGAGGCACTCGCGAAGGAACCCCTGCACCTTGAAGACAGGGACGATGACGCTGAAGCGGGGCACGAAGGTCAGCTCCTCGGAGAGGTCACGGCGGCGGGGGCGGGCCTGCGCCGGGCGAGCGGAACGGCGGGCTCGATGCGCTCGGCCGGTTCCCCGAGCAGCACGCGGCGCACGACGCGCTCGGCGGCGCGCCCGTCGTCGAACTCGCAGAACCGGGCCCGGAACCGGGCCCGCAGCCCGGCCGCCTCGGCGTCGGCCCAGCGGCCGGAGCGGAAGACGGCGGCCAGTTCGTCGGCGGTGCGGGCGACCGGACCGGGCGCGGAGCCCAGGAAGTCGAAGGTGACCCCGCGGGTCTCGCGGTACACGTCCCAGTCGTCGGCGTACACGACGATCGGCCGGTCGAGGTTGGCGTAGTCGAAGACGATCGACGAGTAGTCGGTGATCAGGGCGTCCGCGGCGAGACAGACGTCCTCGGACGAGCGGTGCCCGGTGACGTCGATGATCCGCTCGTCGCGCGGCCGGTCGCGGTCGTCGTCGTAGAAGTAGTGGGCGCGCAGCAGGACCACGAAGTCGTCCCCGAGGGCCTCGCACAGCGCCTCGACGTCGAGCTGTGCGTGGAAGCCGCTCTGGTGGTCGCGGTGCGTCGGCGCGTACAGCAGCGCCGTCCGGCCGGCCGGGATCCCGAGCCGCTCGCGGACGCGGCGCACGTCGTCCGCCGTCGCCGTGTAGTAGACGTCGTTGCGCGGATAGCCGTACTCGAGCATCTCGTACGAGGACGGGAAGGACCGCTCCCACACCTCGGTGGAGAGCCGGTTGGAGCTGAGGTTGTAGTCCCAGCGGTCGACCCGGGCGAGCAGCCGGTCGAAGCTTCCGGTGGCGGCGGCGACCACCGGGTACTCGGCCTGCTCGACGCCCATCCGCTTCAGCGGGGTGCCGTGCTGCGTCGACAGATGGACGCTGCCGGGGCGTTTGACGACGGCCCCTTCGAAGTTGGCGTTGTTGACCAGGTACTTGGCGCGGGCCAGCACCTGCCAGTAGCGGCGGCTGCCGATCACGGCGTGGTCGACGCCCTCGGGCAGCGCGTGCACCTGGTCGGACTCGACGAGGAACACCGAGCGGATGTGCGGGGCGAGTTCGGCGGTCTTGGCGTGGATCGCGGCCGGGTTGCAGGCGTAGCCGCGGCCCCAGTAGGCGCAGAACACCGCGAGGTCGGGGTCGATACGGCGGCGCAGTTGACGCCGGTAGTACAGGCGGGTGCGCAGGCCCCGGGCGCGCGGGACGCGCCGGCCGGCCGCGGACGCCCTGCGGTTGGCGTCGCGCAGCGCGCGGAACGCGGTGTACGCGCCGGCCGCCAGCAGCCGGTGCTGCACCCCGAGACTCCCGCCAGGCCTGCGGAAACCGGCCGGCCGGTGGCGCCGGTACAGCCGGCCCGCGCGCCGGAAGAAGGCCCGGCGGCGGCGCCCGGACAGCCGGGCCGGATGCGCGGCGGTCTTCAGGACGGCCGCGAAGAGCTGCTCGAACAGCGGCCCCGACCGGTCCTCGGACAGCGCGACCTCGCCCGCCCGGGTCAGCACCTCGTCGGCGCGGTCCAGCAGCTCCATGTGGTGCTCGCCCGGCAGGTTCAGCGGGTCGCCCTGCCGCCGTAGCAGGTGCCGTACGACGACCGACCGCAGGGTCGCGACGCGCTCGGCGTACACGGTGACCAGGCCGCCGAAGCCGACGTCCGTGAAGTTGCCGTCGGGGAAGGCGAGTTGGTGCTCGGTGAGGAAGGAGCGCCGGTAGGCGGTGCCCCACACCGGCAGGTGCACCCCGGTCACCTGGGGGGCCTCGAAGGGGGAGAACGCGCCCGTCGGGGTCTTCGCCAGCAGCGGGGCCGCCGGGTTGGCCGGCTCGCCCTCCCACCAGGGGACGCGCTCGTGCTCGGTGTACAGGACGTCCACGTCGCCGGTCTCGGTCAGCCGTGCGTCCAGCGCCGTCAGGGCGCCCGGGGCGAGGGTGTCGTCGCCGTCGAGGAACAGCACGTATGCGCCGCCCGCCGCCCGCAGCCCCGCGTTGCGCGCCCCGGCGAGACCCGCCGCGGGCGGCGACTGCGCCGGCCGCACCCGGGAGTCGCGCTCCGCGTACCGGTCGGCGACGGCCGTGGCGACGGCGTCGGGCGCGTCGCCGACCGGGATCAGCTCGAAGTCGGCGAAGGACTGGGCGAGGACGGAGTCCAGCGCCAGGGACAGCCGGCCCTCCCCCGGTCTCGTGGCCGCTCGACCGGGGGGACCCCCGTCCCCATGGGACGCGACGATGATGCTGAAGCGGGGCATGCTGCTCTTTCTCTGTCTGTGTCTTGATTTCTCTGCCGGAAGGCGTCGGAAGACGTCGTGAGGCGTCGGAAGGCGAACGGCGGTCAGTGGCTGTCGGTGACGGGGCGGGAGCCGGACGGCCGGGGCACGGTGGCGAGCGGCGGGCGTCCCGACTGCGCCTGCGCCGCCGTCTGCGCCGCCGACGCCGCCGGGCAGCGCTCGGCGAGCGGCACCACCGCGGGCAGCTCGGTCTCGCCCAGCACGACCCGCCGGACGACCCGCTCGGCGGCGCGCCCGTCGTCGTGGGCGCAGAACCGCTCACGGAACGCGGTGCGCAACTGGGTCGAGCGGGAGCCGCGCCAGTGGCCGGTGCCGAAGATGTCGATCAGCTCGTCCTCGCTGCGCGCGACCGCGCCCGGCGGGAAGGCCCGCAGGTCGAAGTAGGTGCCGCGGGCCGCCTCGTACGCCTCCCAGTCGTCGGCGTGGATCACGATCGGGCGGTCCAGGTTGGCGTAGTCGAACATCAGGGACGAGTAGTCGGTGACCAGGGCGTCCGAGGCCAGGCAGAGGGCCTCCACGCTCGGATGGCCGGTGACGTCGATGACGCCGGGCGTCCGCCGGGCGAGCGGGGCGTCCTGCCAGTAGTGGGCGCGGGCCAGGATCACGAAGCGGGGGCCCAGCCGGCGCAGGACGCGCTCCAGGTCGAGGTGGGAGCCCTGGACGCGGCGGTAGTCGCGGTGGGTGGGCGCGTACAGGACGGCGACCGCGCTGCGCGGGATGCCGAGGGTCTCGCGCAGCCGGGCCACGTCCGCCGCCGTCGCCTTCTGGTAGACGTCGTTGCGCGGGTAGCCGTACTCGAGGGTCTCGTAGCGGCCCGGGTAGACGCGCTCCCAGGTGAGGGTGGTGTGGCGGTTGGCGGACAGGACGTAGTCCCACTTGTCGACGCCGTCCAGCAGCGCGGCGAAGTCCATGTCCCGGGCGGCCGCCGGGCGTTCCTGGAGGTCGAGGCCCATGTGCTTGAGGGGGGTGCCGTGCTGGGTCTGCACGAAGACCTGGCCGGGCCGTTTGACCAGCCGCCGGTCGAAGTTGACGTTGTTCACCAGGTACTTGGAGCGGGCCAGCGCCGTCCAGTAGGCGGCCGTGCCGGGGCGCACGTGACGCGGGCCCGGCGGTACGGTCGCCTGGTGCTCGGGGCGGGCGATCCACGCCGTGCGCACCTGCGGCGCGAACGTGCGGAACGCCTCTTCCAGCGCGCCCGGGTTGCAGCCGTGCCCACGGCCCCAGTACGCGGCGAACACGGCCCGGTCGGCGCGCAGCGGCAGCCGCAACTGGACGCGGTAGTGCGCCTGCAGGGCGGCCGCCCGCAGGGCGCGGGTCAGCTTCGAGGCCGCCTTCTGCGTGCGCCGGCGCACGGTCATGGACACCTGCAACAGCCGGTAGGTGCGGTGCACGCCGAAGTGGACGAGGGTGTGGCGCAGCCGGGAACGCAGCGGGACCGAGGCGCCCGGGACGCGGTAACGCCGGTAGTGGGCGCGGGCCCTGCGCAGGAACTCGGCGCGCGAGCCGCGCGGGAGCCGGTCGCGCTTGGTGAAGACCGTCGACAGGTGGTCGACCATGCGGCGGAACAACACCGGCCGCCACTCCGCGAGTTCGGGGTGCTGCTCGACGAACGCGAAGACCCGGTCGTACTGTTCGAAGACGTCGAAGTGGCCCCGGCTCGTGGTCGACAGGATGTTGCCCCGGCGGCGCTGGCGGTAGTGCACGCAGACCCGGTCCAGCGTCGCCAGCGTCTTCGCCGCCAGCAGCGCCGGGTACGTCCACGGCGTGTCCTCGTAGTAGCCGGGCGGGAACGTCAGGCCCACGCTCTCGACGAACTCCCGCCGGTAGGCCTTGTTCCAGGCCACCATGAGCACCCTCAGCAGCCCCGGCCGGTCGGCCAGCCTGAACGGCGCCGGGCCCTCCTCGTCGAGCTGGTCGGCGAACTTGTTGCGGACGGCCTCGCCCGTCCAGTACGTGCTCGCGTAGTCGTAGACCAGGACGTCCGGCTCGCCCGTGTCCTGCAGCCGGTCGGCGATCGCGCGCAGCGCGTCCGGGGTGAGCGTGTCGTCGGAGTCGAGGAACAGCAGGTAGTCGCCCCGGGCGTGCTCCAGTCCCGCGTTACGGGCCTGCCCCAACCCGACGTTGTGCGGCAGGTGCACGGCGCGCACGCGCGCGTCGCGGGCCGCGAACTCGTCGATGATCTCGCCGCAGGCGTCAGGCGAACGGTCGTCGACGGCGATGAGTTCGAGATCGGCGTACGACTGGGACAGCACCGATTCGAGGCACTCGTGCAGGTACGCCTGAACCTTGTACGCGGGGACGATGACACTGAACCTGGGCAAGGGACATCCATGGGTCGGCGCGGGCGGGACAGGGCCTTGCCCGGGAACGGCCGAAGGAGTGAATTGGTTACGGTTTCCGAGGCATACGGGGGATTTCGGGTTAACGGAGAGGGGCGGGCCGATGACCCTGCCCGCCCCCTGGTTTCCCGTGGTTTCCCCTGGTTTTCGGTGCTCTTACGTGATTCCCCGTGCGTTTGCGGCTACTTGACCGCGCCCGCCATCACGCCGGACACGAACTGCCGCTGGAACGCGAAGAACACGGCCAGCGGGATCACCATCGAGATGAACGCGCCGGGCGCCAGCACGTCGATGTTGTTGCCGAACTGCCGTACCTGCGTCTGCAGGGCGACCGTGATCGGCTGGCTGTCGGCGTTGGTGAACACCAGCGCCACCAGCATGTCGTTCCACACCCACAGGAACTGGAAGATGCCCAGGGACGCGATCGCCGGCCCGCCCAGCGGCATCACGACCCGTGCGAACAGCCGCAGTTCACCGGCCCCGTCGAGGCGGGCCGCCTCCAGCAGTTCGCGGGGGATCTCCGCGAAGAAGTTCCGCAGCAGGAACACCGCGAACGGCAGCCCGAACCCGACGTGGAACAGGATCACGCCCAGGATGTTCCCGAACAGGCCTATCTTGCCGAACAGTTCGGCGATCGGGATCAGCGCCACCTGCACGGGCACCACCAACAGGCCCACGACGCCCAGGAACCACCAGTCCCGGCCCGGGAACTCCATCCACGCGAACGCGTAGCCCGCGAGCGAGCCGATGACGACGACCAGGACCGTCGCCGGCACCGTGATCAGCACGGTGTTGACGAGGGAGCTGGTGATGTCGCCGTTCTCCAGCAGCTTCCGGTAGCTGTCGAAGGTGAGTTGGGACGGCTGGGAGAACACCTTCCACCAGCCGCCGGCGCTCATGTCCTCGGGGGAGCGCAGGGAGGATATGAGCAGCCCGATCGTCGGGACCAGCCAGAACAGCCCGACGACGAGCAGAAAGGCGCGCACCAGACCGCCGTTGAGCTTCTCCACCAGCCACTTGCCCGCCGCCGTCATCGCCGCACCTCCCGCCTGAGCCGACGCACGTTGCTGCTTCCGTCCGGGGGACAATCCCCAGACCCCCAGCAGAAGGACAGGTGCACGCTCATCGCCTGACCTCCCGCCTGAGCCGACGCACGTTGAACCACATCACCGGGATCACCAGCAGCAGCAGGAACACCGCGATGGCGCTGGCGATGCCGGGCTGGTCCTCGGAGAAGCCCTTGCGGTACAGCTCCAGGGCGAGCACGTTCGCGTCGTCCTGCGAGGAGCCCGGGGCGATGATGAACACCAGGTCGAACACCTTCAGCACGTTGATCATCAGGGTGACGGTGACGACCGCGAGGACCGGCGCGAGCAGCGGCACCGTGATCCGGCGGAACACCTGCCACTCGGTCGCGCCGTCGACGCGCGCGGCCTCCAGCAACTCCCGTGGCACGCCCGCCAGACCGGCCGCGATCAGCACCATCGCGAAGCCCGCCCACATCCAGATGTACGAGCCGATGATCGACGGCGTGACCAGCGTCGGGCCCAGCCAGTCCAGGCCGTTGTACGCCTCCTTGAAGTTGCTTGCCGGAAGCCGGAGTCGGGCCCCGTCGGCCTGGGCGGGGAGGGTGAAGGTGCCGTCGTCGGCGGCCTTGGCCGACGCCACCACCCTGCCGTCCTTCACCGCCTCGATCCGCATCCCGGCGTAGCCCAGCTCCGACGGGTCGGGCGCGCCGAGCGTGCCGACGCCCTTGCCGCGCGTGAAGTCCTGCCAGACGGTGCCGGTGATCCTGCCGGGGTCCGCCGGCGCTGTGACGGCGTTCTTCGCGCTGTCCGGCATCTGGTCGGGGGCGACGCCGACCAGGGGGAGGGCGACCGGGGTGCCGGCCCGGACGGGGGTCTTGGTGAGGAAGCCGCCCTGGTCGGGCCGCAGCGGCGAGTCGCGGCCCGGGTGGGCCTTCGGGAACGCCGACGATTGGGCGAACGTGTCGTGCACGCCCACCCACACCGCGTTGGCGACGCCCTTGTCCGGGTCCTGGTCGTAGACCAGCCGGAAGATGATGCCGGCCGCCAGCATCGAGATCGCCATCGGCATGAAGACGACCAGCTTGAACGCGGTGCCCCAGCGCACCCGTTCGGTCAGCACCGCGAAGATCAGCCCGAGCGCGGTCGCGACCGTCGGCGCGAACACCACCCAGATCACGTTGTTCTTCAGCGCGGTGCGGATGCCGGCGTCGGTGAAGAGGGCCTTGTAGTTGTCGGCGCCGGCGAAACCGTCGCCGGACTGGTCGTAGAAGCTGCGCACGACCGAGTACCCGATCGGGTAGACCACGAGCGCGCCGAGCAGGACCAGGGCGGGCAGCAGGAACAGCGCCGCCACGCTCCTGCGCGTGCCGGTCACGGACTGTTTCATCGCCGGGTCAGTTCCCGTACGCCGCCGCCGCGTCCGACTCCAGTTTCTGCTGGATGCCGGCCACGTCGGTCGGGTTCTTCAGGAAGTCCTGGAGCTCCTTCCACTCGCCCTTGCCGGGGGTGCCGCCGAAGGCCTGCGGGGCCTGGTCGGACATGTCGAAGCGGAAGTCGTCGCCGGCCGCGATCAGCGCCTTGGCGATTCTTTGCTGGACCTCGTTCGGATACGCGGAGATGTCCACGTTCTTGTTCGGCGAGAGGTAGCCGCCGAGCTTGGCCTGGATCTCCGCCGCGTCCGGCGAGGCCAGGAAGGTGGCCAGCGCCTGCGCGCCCTTGGAGTCCTTCAGGATGACGGCCGCGTCACCGCCGGAGACCACGGGCGCGGTGGAGCCGACCTTCGGGAACGGGAACACCTTCGCGTCCGTGCCCACCTTCGCCTTGGTGTCGGCGATGTTGACCTGCACGAAGTCGCCCTCGTAGACCATGGCCGCCTTCGGCTGGTCGCCGCCGGTGAAGGTCTGCGTCACCGAGGCCGGGAACTCGGTCTGGAGCGCGCCGCTCGCGCCGCCCGCGATCCAGTCCTTCTTGCCCCAGATCTGGGCGAGAGTGGTCAGGGCCGCCTTCACGGACGGGTCCGTCCACTTGATCTTGTGCTGGGCGAGCTGGTCGTACTTCTCCGGGCCCGCCTGGGAGAGGTAGACGTTCTCGAACCAGTCGGTGAGGGTCCAGCCGTCGGCGCCGCCGATCGAGAACGGGGTGACGCCGGAGTCGTAGACCGTCTGCGCGGTCTTCACCAGGTCGTTCCAGGTGGCGGGCTCGGCCGCGCCCGCGTTCTCGAAGACCTTGGCGTTGTACCAGATCAGCGACTTGTTCGCCGCCTTGTAGTAGACGCCGTACTGCTTGCCGCCCACCTTGCCGATGTCCTGCCAGCTCTGCGAGTAGTTCTTGGCCAGCTCTGCCTGGGCCTCGGCGCCCAGCGGTTTGGCCCAGCCCTTGTCGGCGGCCTGTTTGATGGCGCCGGGCTGCGGCAGCATGGCGATGTCCGGCGGTGAGCCGCCCGCGATCTTCGAACCGAGGAAGTTGATGATCGGGTCCTGGGCGGGCACGAAGGTGATCTTCGCGCCGGTGCGCTTCTCGAACTCGGCGAGGACCTTCTTGAAGTTCGCCTGTTCGGTGCCGGTCCATACGGCGGCCACCTCGAGCGTGGTGCCGTCGAGCTTGGGGAGGGTGAGGCCGCTGCCGGAATCCTTGGTTCCGGTGCCGCTGCCGGTGCTGCCGCTCTTGTCGTCGTTGCCGCAGGCGGTGAGCGAGAGCGCGAGGGCTCCCGCCAGGAGCGTGGCGGCTGCTCTCACGGTGCTGCGTGTGCGGTGGGTCTGGCGTGTGCGGTGCGTCTGGTGTGTCCGGATGGTGCTGCTGCTCGTGCTACGCATCACTGGCCCCGTTCTTCGTTCCTCGTCGAACGTTGAGCGTTGTCCCGTGGGCACTGGTCTACGCCGGGTGCCATGGCTCGGCAAGAGCGCCCACGCGGTGGGGCGGGGGATCGTGACCGCGTCGTGATCGGTGAGGGGTGTTGGTGCGGGGGTGTCGGTGCGGGGTGTTGGTGTGGGCGTTGCTGGGGGCTGCCGCCCCCAGGCCCCCGCTGTCGGCCCTTAAGGGGCCTCGTCCTCAAACGCCGGACGGGCTGAGTTGTCCTGACCGGTGCCTTGTCCGTGAGCGCCCGACCGGCTGAGTTGTCCTGACCGGTGCCTTGTCCGTGAGCGCCCGACCGGCTGAGTTGTCCTGACCGGTGCCCTGTCCGTGAGCGCCCGACCCGCTGAAGTGCACTGACCGGTGATCGTCAGTGGACGCCGGACGGGCTGGGATGCTCTGGCCGGGCGCTTGTCAGTGGACGCTGGACGGGCTGACAAGCATCAGTGGACGCCTGATGGGCTGTGCTGGCGGGCCGCTCGTTCCAGGGCGCTCGCCAGCAGGGCCAGGTCCGTCGGGCCGTTGCCCAGTTCTCGTACCGGTCTGCGGGTCGGGGGGTCGCCCATGCGGGGCCATTCCAGGGGGACGACCGTGGGGCGGAGGGTCGCCGTGCGGGGGATGCGGCCGGTGACGCGGCCGGCCTGGAGGGGGGTGAGGCGGCCGTCCGCGCCCTTGAGGCGGCCTCGGCCCGGGGCCGGTTCGTCCGCGCCGGAACCCGGTGCTTCGAGAGTGATCCGAACGGTGGACCTGCGGGCCGGCTCCGACTCCGCCGTACGGACTCCGGGGCCGGCCGCCGCCACCAGGTGCACGCCGAGCCGCTCGCCCTCGCGGGCCACCGCCTCCAGCGCGCGCATCACCGAACCGGCGGCGGGGCGGCCCGGGGAGCCGAGGGCGGGAGAGACCAGGGCGTCCAGGTCGTCGACCACCACCACCAGGCGGGGCAGCGGGGGCGCCGTCTCGGTCCGCTGCCGGGCCGCCGCTCCCGGGCGCAGGCGGAGCGTGGTGCTGGGCGGGGTGTCGAGGTCGGCGGCGCCTGCCGCGGTGCTGCCGGTCGCCGGGGGCGGGGTGTTCGGGGTGCGCTGCGGGAGGATGCGGCCGGAGACCGAGCGGTGCGTGTGCCACTCCGCGAAGTCGGAGCGGCCCAGCAGCTCGGCCCGCCGCTTCAGCTCGGCACTCAGCGACTGCGCGAACTCCCGCATCCGGACGGGGTCGTTGGCGGTGAGGTGGGTGCTGACATGCGGGACGTCCGTACAGACCTGCAGACCGTCGCCGGGGCCGCCGCCGCTGCCCTTGCCGACGGTGTCGCGGCCGTCCAGCAGGATGATGTCCAGCCGGTCCGGGCGCTCGGCCGCGGCCAGCGAGGCGACGACCGCCCGCAGCAGCTCCGTACGCCCGCTGCCGGGCGGGCCCTCGATCAGCAGGTGGGGGCCCTCGGCGGCCAGGTCCACCCCGACCGGGCCGCGCGGACCGGCGCCGAGCACGGCCCACGCCCGGCCGCCGAGCGCCTCGGCGTCGTCCGCCGCGGCCGCCCAGCGCGCCATCAGGGAGGCGGGCGTGGCACGGGCGAGGCCCAGCTCGTCCAGGAGCCGGGCCGACTGGGGGAGCGGCGCGGACACGCGCGCGTGCCGCTCCGCACCGCCGCCGGCGTTGTCCGGGCGCAGGGGGGCCAGGGCGCGCGCGAAGCGTTCGGCCCAGGCCAGGGAGACCGCGTCCACCGCGCCGACCGTGCCGGCGCCCACCGGGCCCGGCCGCTCCGTGTCCGCCCCGGACCGCGCCACCCGCAGCAGCCGCAGCGCCGTCGCCACGTCCCCGCTGAGCAGCGCGACCGCCCCGCACGCGCGGAACGTGGGCACCGCCGCGCACGCCGCCTCGTACGTCTGCGCCGGCGGCGCGGAGGGGGCGGCGGCGGGCGTCTCGGCCAGGCAGACGACGTGGATCCCGGCGCGCGGACCGGTCACCGCCAGCCGGCTCACCGCGTCCCGCAGGTCGGCGCCGCCCGGGTCGCCGTCCACGACGACCACCGTGTACGGGCCGGGGAAGCCGCCGCCCGTGTCGTCCGCCACGGCCCACGAGGGGCGGCGCGCGGTGCCACGCGGCGGGGGCACCTGCGCCGGCCCCGGGCCGCTCGCACTGTCGGAGACGTGGTCCTCCAGGCGGCGCAGGAGTTCGTCGGTGCGGGCCGTGGCCTGGTCGCGGTCGTAGGCGAGGAGGAGACGGCAGTCCTGGCCGTGCCCGGGGCGCAGTTGGGGCAGCCAGCCCAGCCAGGACCACTCGGCGGCGCGCTCCTCCTCGGAACGCGCGCGGTCCGTGCTGAGCAGGACGATCTCCAGGGCGTCGGGGGAGTGCAGCGCGGCGAGCTGGGCCAGCACCGCGCGCGCCAGCCCGGACAGCCTCGGGCGCGGCCCGGCCAGCCCGAGCGCGCCGACCTCGCGCAGCCCTGCCGTCACCGGGACGGCGGGCAGCAGACCCGAGCCGTCGGGCGCCGCCCGGTCGGCCGTGCCGAGCCGCACGGTGAGCGCCTCCGGGTGCCCCGGACCGCGCTCCCACAGCCGGGGGCCCGGCCCCAGCGCCGTCAGCAGCAGCGCCGCCGGGTCCGGCCAGGTCTCCGGCGCGGGGGGCGGGGTGGCGGCGGCGGACGGCGGCGACTCGACTCCGGCCGCCTCCTCGCCGCAGCTCCCGGGGACGACGGTGTCCTCGTCGCCCCCACGGCCCCCGGCCAGCCGCCGCGCCCACGCGGAGAGCCCCCCACGCTTGCGCACGCCCGGCGGGACGTCGGTGCCGCGCAGGGGGGTGCCTTTACGGCGGGAGGCTCCGCGCGGGTCGTCGATCGTCTCCAGGGCGTCGACGTCGTACGGGGACGTGGTGGCGGAGGTGTCGGGGGTGTGGGCGGTGTGCGGGCCTCGGACGTCGTCGTCGTACGGCGTCGTGAACGAGCCGAGGCCCGAGCGTCCGCCGTGGGTGGCCGTCGAACCGGTCACGGAGCCGGGCAGGGAGCCTTCGCCCGCTCCGGACGTGCTCTCGATGCGCGGTGCCGTGCCCTGGCCCGGCACCTGCGGAGGCGCCGTGCGACGCACGACGGGCGGCACCCTGAGGGTCTCCCCGGTACCGCGCCCCCGCCGCTGGCCCTGCCCCCGCTCGCCCCGGGCGTCGTCGCCCGAGCCGCTCCAGTCGACCGTCCCGTAGGCGTGACCGGTCGGACCGGAAGGGCCCGAGGTGCTGGACGGGCCGGACGGGCCCTCATGGTCGCCCGCGCGGTCAGCCCCTGCCTCCGCGTCCGCGCCCCCCTCTCCGTCCGTGCCCCCGCGGGGCACCCGTACATGACCCTCGCCGTCCGGTGTCGTCGGCATCCGGGGGCCCGGGCCGCCGGGTGGGGCCAGGCGCAGGGCCGACTCGCCGATGCGGAGCAGGGCGCCGGGGGCGAGGCGGACGGGGCGGGTCTGTACGCGCGTGCCGTCCAGGGTGGTGCCGTTGGTGGAGCCGAGGTCGGCGACCGTGAGGCGGCCGTCGGGCGAGAGCGTCACCGCGCAGTGCAGGCGGGAGACGTCCGGGTCGTCGAGAGGCACGTCGGCGTCGGCGGAGCGGCCGACGCGGACCTGACCGCCGTGCAGGAGATGGACGCCGCCCGCGTCGGGACCGGCCACCACGTGCAGGCGGGCCGGGGCGTCGTCGACCTCGGGATGCGGCTCGGGGTCGGCCGGGGCGCCCAGGGACAGCACCGCGCCGTCGATCAGCGGGGGCTCGCCGAGCGTGCAGCGCTGGGTGTCGAGCCGCTCCACGCCCGCGTACAGCACGACCGCCGCCGCCGACGAGGACGACGCGGCGCCCTCCCCGGAGACCGCCGCGGCCAGCGCGGACGCCACCGCCGCCAGGGCCGTGCCGGCGGGCGCCGTGACCAGCACGTCGCAGCTCGCGGCCCGGGCCCGTGCGTCGGCGGGCGGGCCCGTCGGGTCTACGACGGTCAGCCGGATCTGCATCGCCGTCAGCGGTCCCTTCTGCACGGGCGCGGACTTCCCCCCACCCCACACGAGCACAGCGGCCAGTACTGCCAGTACCGGCCGCTCCCGCGGCAGTTCCGCAGGAGCACTGCCAGTACTGAAGGCATCCTCGCACCTGCCACTGACAACGCGCCCGCCCCCCGATGGCAAGTGATCTTGATTGGTCGGCTCTGCCCGCAAAAGTGCCGGACAAGTACGCCACCGGCGATCAGTTGAGATCGGTCACGTCCGGCTCGGGCAACCAAGGGGACCGGGCCACGCGTCTTTCTGCGAACAAAGACGACAGCCCGGTGTCCGGACGGCGGCACTACAGTGGGTCGGAACACGGACAGCACAGGTAAGCAAGCAGCAGGGAGCGCGTGACGTGCGGCCAGTCGGCAGCAAGTACCTGCTCGAGGAGCCGCTCGGACGCGGCGCCACGGGCACCGTCTGGCGAGCCCGCCAGCGCGAGACCGCGGGCGCCGAGGCGGCCGTGCCGGGCCAGCCCGGGGAGACCGTCGCGATCAAGGTTCTCAAGGAAGAGCTCGCGAACGACCCCGACGTCGTGATGCGCTTCCTGCGCGAGCGGTCCGTGCTGCTGCGGCTGACCCACCCGAACATCGTCCGGGTCCGCGACCTGGTCGTCGAGGGCGATCTGCTGGCCCTGGTCATGGACCTCGTCGAGGGCCCCGACCTGCACCGCTACCTGCGCGAGAACGGCCCCTTCACGCCCGTCGCCGCCTCCCTGCTCACCGCCCAGGTCGCCGACGCGCTCGCCGCCAGCCACGCCGACGGCGTCGTGCACCGCGACCTGAAGCCGGCCAACGTCCTGCTGAGGCAGAACGGCGGGGAGATGCACCCGCTGCTCACCGACTTCGGCATCGCCCGCCTCGCCGACTCCCCGGGCCTGACCCGCACCAGCGAGTTCGTCGGCACGCCCGCGTACGTCGCCCCCGAGTCCGCCGAGGGCCGCCCGCAGACCTCCGCCGTGGACATCTACGGCGCCGGAATCCTGCTGTACGAGCTGGTCACCGGCCGTCCGCCGTTCTCCGGCGGCTCCGCCCTGGAAGTCCTCCACCAGCACCTCAGCGCCGAGCCGCGCCGCCCCTCCACGGTCCCCGACCCGCTGTGGACGGTCATCGAGCGCTGCCTGAGCAAGAACCCCGACCACCGGCCGAGCGCCGAGAACCTCGCGCGCGGGCTGCGGATCGTCGCCGAGGGCATCGGGGTGCACGCGAACTCGATGCAGATCGCCGCCGCCGACGGCGTCGGCCACATCCTCGCGCCCAACCCGGCGCCCGCGACCGTGCCGGGGGCTCCGGCCGGGGCCTACGACCCGAACGCCGCGACCAGCGTCCTGCCGCACACGGCCGGCCCGGCGGGCGCGGCGGACCCCACCGCCGTCCTGCCCCACACGGGCGGTCCGGCGGGCGCGGCCGACCGGACGGCCGTCCTGCCGCCGGTGCCGCCGCACGAGCCCGGACAGCAGTCCGGCCAGCAGCCCGAGCAGCCGCACCCCTGGCAGAACCAGATGCGGGCCGCCCGCGACCGCAACGAACCGACGCAGGTCCAGCCCTACCTCGACCCCGGCCAGGACCCGCTGCGCCGCCGCCCCCAGCGGCAGGTCTCCCGCCAGCAGCCCCCGCAGCAGCAGCCGCAGCAGGGGTATCCGCCCCAGCAACCGCAGCAGCAGCGGCCCCAGCGCCGTCCGCAGCAACCGCAGCAGCCCGGCTACGGGTACCAGGGGCAGCCGCAGCAGCAGTACGCGCCTCCGCAGCACCAGCAGCCCCAGCAGCAGCCCCAGCGGTACGCGCCGCCGCCCCAGCCTCAGCAGCCTCAGCAGCGGCCCGCGCCGGAACCCCGGCAGCCGCGTGAGCCGAGGCAGCGCAGCGCCAACCCGATGCGGATCCCCGGGCTCGGCTGTCTGAAGGGCTGCCTGTTCACGATCGTCATCCTGTTCGTGGCCGGCTGGCTGGTCTGGGAGTTCAGCCCGCTGCAGGGCTGGATCGGCACGGGCAAGAGCTGGTGGCAGTTGGTCAGCGGCTGGGTCGGGGACGTCACCGGATGGATCGGCGACCTGGGCAGCAGCGGTTCGGGCAGTGGCTCGGGGAGCGGTTCCGGCGGTGGCGCGAACTGAGACACCGGCCGGGACACCGGGGCTGACCGCGAGTTTGTGGACTTGTCGACACCTGGCGGGTGATTTCCGTCTCCGCGGTGAAGGTTGGCGCTTCGGACGCGTACTTTGATGGGCAACACGCGTCTGTAGGAGCAGCCTTGGCACGGAAGATCGGCAGCCGGTACACCGCCCACCAGATCCTCGGACGGGGCAGCGCCGGCACGGTGTGGCTGGGCGAGGGACCGGAGGGGCCCGTCGCCGTCAAGCTGCTGCGCGAGGACCTCGCCTCCGACGAGGAGCTGGTGGGCCGCTTCGTGCAGGAGCGCACGGCCCTGCTCGGCCTGGAGCACCCGAACGTGGTGTCCGTACGGGACCTGGTGGTCGACGGCAACGACCTGGCGCTCGTCATGGACCTGGTCCGCGGCACGGACCTGCGCACCCGGCTCGAACGGGACCGGCGGCTCGCGCCCGAGGCCGCCGTGGCGATCGTCGCGGACGTCGCCGAGGGACTGGCCGCCGCGCACGCGGCCGGGGTCGTCCACCGGGACGTCAAGCCGGAGAACGTGCTCCTCGACATGCAGGGTCCGCTCGGCCCCGGCGGCTCGCACCGCGCGCTGCTGACCGACTTCGGCGTCGCCAAACTCATCGACACCCCCAAACGGACCCGCGCCACGAAGATCATCGGCACGCCGGACTACCTCGCCCCGGAGATCGTCGAGGGCCTGCCGCCGCGCGCCTCGGTGGACATCTACGCCCTGGCGACGGTGCTGTACGAGCTGCTCGCGGGCTTCACGCCGTTCGGCGGCGGCCACCCGGGCGCGGTGCTGCGCCGCCATGTCACGGAGGCCGTCGCCCCGCTGCCGGGCATCCCGGACGAGCTGTGGCAGCTGCTCGTGCAGTGCCTGGCGAAGGCCCCGGCCTCCCGGCTGCGCGCCTCCGAACTGGCGGCCCGCCTGCGCGAGCAGTTGCCCACGCTGGCGGGCATGCCCCCGCTGGACGTCGACGAGCCGGACACGGAACCGGAGGCTGAGGGGGACGGCGGCGGCGAGCCGGGTGCGGCCCCCGAGGCGCCGGCGCCCTCCGGCGGGCGTGAGCGGCGGGGCTCGGTCCCGCTGGTGCCCGGCGCGAAGCCGGACTCCAACCGTGACACGCACACCTCGATGCGGGTGCCCGCGCCGGACGAACTGGCGGGCGGCGCGCACGGCACCGCCCGGGTGCCGAGGGCGGCCGGCGCCCCGCGCCCCGGCTCGGCCCGGAACCGCTCCGTCACCAGGCGGCGCCGGATCACGCTGGGCGTGGCCGCGGCGGCACTGGTGGTGGCGGTAGGCGCCGGCACCTGGGCGGCCACCTCGGGCGACGACGCGGGCGCGACCCCGCAGGACACGAAGAACTCGGCCCCGACGGCACCGTGACGTCGTGATGCCGTGACGTCATGACTCCGTGATGCCGTTACGCCGGACGGGCCGGGATGCCGGGTCCGTTACGCTGGGAGGCGTGGCAGTCGTCGATGTATCCGAAGAGCTCAAGTCCCTCTCCTCGACCATGGAGTCGATCGAGGCCGTTCTGGACCTCGACAAGCTGAGGGCAGACATCGCCGTGCTCGAGGAGCAGGCGGCCGCGCCGTCCCTGTGGGACAACCCGGACGAGGCGCAGAAGATCACCAGCAAGCTGTCCCACCTCCAGGCCGAGGTCAGGAAGGCGGACACGCTGCGCGGCCGGATCGACGATCTCGTCGTGCTGTTCGAGATGGCCGAGGAGGAGGACGACCCGGACACCCGCGCCGAGGCCGAGTCCGAGCTCACCGCCGTCAAGAAGGCGCTGGACGAGATGGAGGTCCGGACGCTGCTCAGCGGTGAGTACGACTCCCGCGAGGCGCTCGTCAACATCCGCGCCGAGGCCGGCGGCGTCGACGCCGCGGACTTCGCCGAGAAGCTGCAGCGCATGTACCTGCGGTGGGCGGAGCAGAAGGGCTACAAGACCGAGATCTACGAGACGTCGTACGCCGAAGAGGCCGGCATCAAGTCGACCACCTTCGCCGTCCAGATCCCGTACGCGTACGGGACGCTCTCCGTGGAGCAGGGCACGCACCGCCTCGTGCGCATCTCGCCCTTCGACAACCAGGGGCGCCGTCAGACCTCCTTCGCGGGCGTCGAGATCCTCCCCGTGGTCGAGCAGACCGACCACATCGAGATCGACGAGTCCGAGCTGCGGGTCGACGTGTACCGCTCCTCCGGCCCGGGCGGTCAGGGCGTGAACACCACCGACTCCGCGGTGCGCCTCACCCACCTCGCCACCGGCATCGTCGTCTCCTGCCAGAACGAGCGGTCGCAGATCCAGAACAAGGCGTCCGCGATGAACGTCCTCCAGGCGAAGCTCCTCGACCGGCGCCGGCAGGAGGAGCAGGCCAAGATGGACGCCCTCAAGGGCGACGGCGGCAACTCCTGGGGCAACCAGATGCGTTCGTACGTCCTGCACCCGTACCAGATGGTCAAGGACCTGCGCACCGAATTCGAGGTCGGTAACCCCGAGGCCGTGTTCAACGGCGAGATCGACGGATTCCTGGAAGCCGGAATTCGCTGGCGCAAGCAGCAGGAGAAGTAGGTTTGTCGACAAGGCAACTGCCTCCGATTCGGGGGCGGTTGCCTTTTTCGCGCCCTGCTACTTCCCTTCCCACTCCCTTTCAACTTCCCCAATGTCTGGGTTTTACATCACACTCACAGCTCCAACATCCGGCAAAGCGCCCCCTGTTGGACATTGCGTACGCAACGACCTTGACGTTGCCTTTGAAAATGGGGAAGGTGCACTGTGGCATGCGTATCTCTGGGGCGCATGTGAACCGGGGGGCTTCAGCTGCTTCTCAGCTACCTCCGTCGATCACGGCCCCGGGCGCGGCCTCATCGACGATCAGCTACTGGGGGTAGCAACCATATGACCAAGAAGACGCGGATCCGGGTCGCGCGCATAGCCGCGGGCGCCGTGATCGCCGCGGGCGCCTCACTGACGGTCGCCGGCGTCGCCTCGGCCACCGGTGACGACGGCCTTGTCGACACGAGCACCACTACCACCGCCACGGGGGACGACGCCTCCGCCTCGCGCGACGGCGAGTGCCCCATCATCATCATCTGCACCGACGGCGGCACGTCCGCCGGTACGTCGGAGGGCACGTCCGAGGGCACCTCCACGGGCACGTCGGAGGGCACCTCCTCCGGTACGTCCGAGGGCACGTCCACGGGCACCTCGTCCGGTACGTCGGAGGGCACCTCCACCGGCACGTCGGAGGGCACCTCCACGGGTACGTCCGAGGGCACGTCCACCGGCACCTCGTCCGGTACGTCCACCGGTACCTCGACGGGTACGTCCACCGGTACCTCGACGGGTACGTCCACGGGCACCTCGACGGGTACCTCGACGGGCACCTCGGCCGGTACTTCGACGGGTACGTCCGCCGGTACTTCGACGGGTACGTCCGCCGGTACTTCGACGGGCACCTCGGCCGGTACCTCGACGGGTACGTCCGCGGGTACGTCCACGGGCACCTCGGCCGGTACCTCGACGGGCAACACCTCCTCGGGCTCCGCCTCGGAGGGCAACACGTCCTCCGGCAGCTCCAGCGAGGGCAACACCTCGTCCGGCTCGTCCTCGGAGGGCAGCACCTCCGCCGGTACCGGTACCGGCACCGACGGCACGTCCACCCAGGACGTGGGCAGCTCCGCGCTGACCGACACCTCGGACACCCGCGCCGACGCCGTCGCCCAGGGCGGCGGCAAGGAGCTGGCCGAGACCGGTGCCGGGGAGACCACGTTCCTGATCATCGGCGCCGCCACGATGATCGCCGGCGGCATCGGCTTCCGTGTGCTGCCGCGCCTCGCGGCTGGCCGCGGCGGGGCCGCTGCCTGACGGTAGGCAGCCGCACCCGTACGTGACGTACGCGCGAAGGGGCCCGGAGCGATCAGCTCCGGGCCCCTCTGCGTGCCTGTCCCAGCGGGTTGCGCGGCCTGTTACGCGGTCTGGTGGGCCAGCAGCGCCAGCGCGGCCACCAGCACCGCCAGCAGCGCGATCAGCGCCATCGGGTTCAGCCCCGCGAAGAAGTTCTCCTGTTGCTGCAGCCGCTCGCGGTTCGCGCGGCACACCGGGCACCGGCCCTCGCTCACGGGCGCGGCGCAGTTAGCGCACACCAGCCGGTCGTACGTCATGCGCTCGCCCTCCTTGCACCGGTTCCATGTACACAACGCCTGGGGGAACGCGAACGTTCCCCCTACCACTGTGCCAGGTTCCTCCGGAGGTTGCGCGGGTCGCTCCCATTGGGGGGCCTGGGCTTGGTTTCGCGGCTGCGGGGCGGTGGGGGCTTGTCGCGCCCCGCGGCGGAGCCGCATATCGATACAGCCCCGCGCCCCTGGCCCCCGCCAGACAAAAGACCACAAGCTCCGCCCAACCACTCCCGACGCCTGCGGCGCACTGCTCGGTTCGCGTATGGTCACGCTCATCTACCCCCGGCGACCCGTGGTGCATCCGTGATCCGATTCGACAACGTCTCCAAGGTCTACCCCAAGCAGACCCGCCCCGCACTCAGGGATGTCTCCCTCGAGGTGGAGAAGGGCGAGTTCGTGTTCCTCGTGGGGTCCTCCGGCTCCGGAAAGTCCACTTTCCTGCGGCTGCTTCTCCGCGAGGAGCGGTGCAGTCACGGTCAGGTGCACGTGCTGGGCAAGGATCTCGCGCGCCTCTCCAACTGGAAGGTGCCGCAGATGCGCCGCCAGCTGGGGACGGTCTTCCAGGACTTCCGGCTGCTGCCGAACAAGACGGTGGCGGAGAACGTCGCCTTCGCGCAGGAGGTCATCGGCAAGTCGAAGGGCGAGATCCGCAAGTCCGTGCCGCAGGTGCTCGACCTCGTCGGGCTGGGCGGCAAGGAGGAGCGCAGGCCCGGTGAGCTGTCCGGCGGTGAGCAGCAGCGGGTGGCCATCGCGCGGGCCTTCGTCAACCGGCCCAAGCTGCTGATCGCCGACGAGCCCACGGGCAACCTCGACCCGCAGACCTCGGTCGGCATCATGAAGCTGCTCGACCGGATCAACCGCACCGGCACGACCGTCGTGATGGCCACGCACGACCAGAACATCGTGGACCAGATGCGCAAGCGCGTCATCGAGCTGGAGCAGGGCCGTCTCGTCCGCGACCAGGCGCGCGGCGTCTACGGCTACCAGCACTGACCGCCCCAGCCATCGCCTCCGCCCTCGCGGACGTCCCCGGAAAGGCCTGAACAACTCGCCATGCGCGCCCAGTTCGTACTGTCGGAGATCGGCGTCGGTCTCCGCCGCAACCTGACGATGACCTTCGCCGTCATCGTCTCCGTCGCCCTGTCCCTGGCGCTCTTCGGCGGGTCGCTCCTCATGAGCGACCAGGTCAGCACCATGAAGGGCTACTGGTACGACAAGGTCAACGTCTCGGTGTTCCTCTGCAACAAGAGCGACGCCGAGTCCGACGCGAACTGTGCCAAGGGTGCGGTCACCGCGGACCAGAAGAAGCAGATCAAGTCCGACCTGGACAAGATGGGCGTCGTCGACAAGGTGACGTACGAGTCGCAGGACGACGCCTACAAGCACTACAAGGAGCAGTTCGGCGACTCCCCGCTGGCGAGTTCGCTCACGCCGGACCAGATGCAGGAGTCGTACCGCATCAAGCTGAAGGATCCGGAGAAGTACCAGGTCATCGCGACCGCTTTCGACGGGCGCGACGGCGTGCAGTCGGTGCAGGACCAGAAGGGCATCCTGGACAACCTGTTCGGGCTGCTCAACGGCATGAACTGGGCGGCGCGGGCGGTGATGGCGCTGATGCTGGTGGTGGCGCTGATGCTGATCGTCAACACCGTGCGCGTCTCGGCGTTCAGCCGTCGGCGCGAGACCGGGATCATGCGGCTGGTCGGCGCCTCCGGCTTCTACATCCAGGCGCCGTTCATCGCCGAGGCGGCGGTCGCCGGGCTCATCGGCGGCACGGTCGCCTGCGGATTCCTGGTGGTCGCCCGGTACTTCATCATCGACCACGGCCTGGCCCTGTCCGAGAAGCTGAACCTGATCAACTTCATCGGCTGGGACGCCGTGTTGACGAAACTCCCGCTCATCCTCGCCACCAGCCTGCTGATGCCGGCCCTGGCCGCTTTCTTCGCGCTGCGCAAGTACCTGAAGGTGTGACGCACGCCCCGAGGGTCGTACGGTCAACCGACCGTGCGGCCCTTCGCGTTCCCCTAGACTCGCCGCCATGTCAGGCCGAGACCTGTTCTGCCAGCCCCGCCGTTTCGGCCGCGGGGCCGCCCTGACACTGGTGTTCGCGAGCGTGCTCGTCGCCGGTGCCGCGACCGGATCGCTGCCGCAGGAGCTGGGCGGCGGACGCAGGACCGCCCCGGACAGCGCCGCCCCCTCCACCGCGCCCGCCGGACACTCCGAGGACGTGACGCGGGCCGCCGAGGAGGCCGCCGCGGACGGCAAGTCGCCGCTGGAGGCCGCCGAGCGCGCCGTCAGCCGCAGCGGGGACCGCTGGGCGGCCGTCTACTCCGAGGGCGAGTACGAGGAGTTCGAGGAGTCCCTCGACGGCCGGTACACCGGCGTAGGCCTGGAGGCGCGGCGCGAGCGGGACGGCCGGATCGAGGTGACCAGGGTGCAGTCGGGGTCGCCCGCGGCCGGCGCCGGGGTCCGCGCGGGCGACCGGCTGCGCAGCGTCGACGGGCGGTCCGTGGACGGGCTCCCGGTCACCGACGTCGTCTCCTTACTGCGCGGTGACGCCAAGGACGCGTCCGCCGGCACCACCGTCCGGCTCGGTCTGGAGCGCGGCACGCGCGCGTGGAGCGAGACCCTGCGCCGGGCCCTGCTGTCCACGGACTCCGTCACCGCCCACAAGCTTCCCGACGGCATCACCGTCATCACCGTCGCCGCGTTCACCAAGGGCGTCGGCGACAGCGTGCGCACCGCCGTCCGGCGGGCCCCGGCCGGCGCCGGGATCGTCCTGGACCTGCGCGGGAACTCCGGCGGCCTGGTCACCGAGGCCGTCTCCGCCGCCTCCGCCTTCCTCGACGGCGGCCTCGTCGCCACCTATGACGTCGACGGCGCCCAGCGCGCCCTGCACGCAGAGGCCGGCGGCGACACCGCCCGGCCCCTGGTCGCGCTCGTCGACGGCGGCACGATGAGCGCCGCCGAACTCCTCACCGGCGCCCTCCAGGACCGCGGCCGCGCGGTCGTCGTGGGGTCGCGCACCTTCGGCAAGGGCTCGGTCCAGATGCCGAACCGGCTGCCCGACGGCTCCGTGGCCGAGCTGACCGTCGGGCACTACCGCACCCCCGCCGGCCACAGCGTCGACGGCCGCGGCATCACCCCGGACCTGGAGGCCGACGCCGGGGCGCTGGCGCGGGCCGAGACCGTGCTGAGCGGCCTCGGGGACGCGCTCGGGGACGGGAAGTAATCGGCTTTCCCTCATACCCCTCCGAGGTGCGAAACTGGCGGGACTATGAGTAAGGGAATGTACGTACCGAAGGAGTCCCAGCCGAAGCAGGGCGGGGCGGCCCCGTCCGGCAAGGTCAAGGACGGCAAGCGCAAGATCGTCGCGCAGAACAAGAAGGCCCGGCACGACTACGCGATCATCGATGTCTACGAGGCCGGTCTCGTCCTCACCGGCACCGAGGTGAAGTCGCTGCGCGAGGGGCGTGCCTCGCTGACCGACGGGTTCGTCCAGATCGAGGGGAACGAGGCGTGGCTGCACGCCGCGCACATCCCCGAGTACTTCCAGGGGAGCTGGACCAACCACTCCGCGCGCCGCAAGCGCAAGCTGCTGCTGCACCGCGAGGAGATCGACAAGCTGTCGGTGAAGTCGGAGGAGACGGGGCACACGATCGTGCCCCTCGCCATCTACTTCAAGGACGGCCGGGCGAAGGCCGAGATCGCACTGGCGCGCGGCAAGAAGGAGTACGACAAGCGCCAGACCCTGCGCGAGCAGCAGGACCGCCGGGAGACGGACCGGGCGATCGCGGCGGCCAAGCGGAAGCAGCGGGGCGCGTAGCCGCAGGTATGCAGGTACGCAGGTAGGCAGGCACCTCACGGGTGGCCGCCGGGAATACGGTGGCATCGGTGCGCGTTGGTCACGTACGATGGCACTAGCGCCCCACAGCGGGTGCGACCCTCTTCGCTTGGAGAAGTATCCGAAGAGGATTGAAAAATCAACATGGGGATGATCGGTTTCGACAGCGGATGTCGAAGCAGGGGAAGCGTGTCGAGAAAGCGGCAATGATCTCGTTAACCATATGTCGCAACCAATAATCGCCAATTCCAAGAGCGATTCCCAGTCCTTCGCCCTCGCTGCCTAATAAGCAGTGAGTGAGGGACCCTTAATGGGTGTCAGCCCGGGAGTGTTCCCGACCCGGACCCTGGCATAATCTAGGGGACTAAACCATCTGGCCCGGTCACGGGGTCGGATGGGAAATCAAACAGTGACTGGGCCCGTCGGCGACTTGTTCGCGTGATCACCGGGGCCGAGAAAATCACAGCGAACTGCACACGGAGAAGCCCTGATTCTGCACCGTTGGACGCGGGTTCGATTCCCGCCATCTCCACTTCACCCCATGTGAACAAGAACCCCGTCGCTCCCGAGCGGCGGGGTTCTTGTCGTCTCCGCTCTCCCTGGAGGAGCGGAAGCCGACTCTCGTCCGGTGCTCGGCGGCTCACCCGGTGGTGCGTGGTGTGGTGCTGGCGCGGGGGGTCAGGCGGGGTGGCAGGAGGGTTGCCTCCGGGACCGGCTCGTTGGTCAGTTTCCGCATCAGGAGGGTCACCGCGCGCTCGCCGACTTCCGTGGAGGGCAGGGCTATGGAGGTGACCGGGACGCGGAGGGCCGAGGCGAGTTCGTCCGGGCAGATCGCCGTGATCGAGATGTCGGCGGGGATACGTAGGCCGAGGTGTTCGAAGGCGTCGATCAGGGGTTCCAGGATGGCTTCGTTGTGGACGACGACCCCCGTCAGCGCGGGTTGTTCGCGCAGGAGTCGCTCCGCCATGCGGCGGGCCGCGGCCGGTGTCGCCTCGCAGGGGTGGACCGCGGAGGTGAGGCCGGCGCGGTCGGCGGCCTCGGTGAAACCCTGGACCACGCGCTGCGCGAACGCCGTCCCGCGCACGTACACCTCCGGTGGTGACCCGACCAGGGCCACCACCCGGTGCCCGAGCTGCGCCAGATGCTCCACGCACCGCTCGCCCGCCGCCCGGAAGTCGAGGTCGATGCAGGTCAGCCCGGCGGCCTCGAGCGGGAAGCCGATCATCACGGACGGCCGGTCGAGGGAGCGCAGCAACGGCAGCCGGGGGTCGTGGAGTTGGACGTCCATCAGGATCAGCGCGTCGACCAGCGCCGTGTCCGCGACGCGTCGCAGGCCGTCCTCGCCCTCCTCCTGGGTGAGGAGCAGGACGTCGTGGTCGTGGCGGCGGGCCGCCGTCACCACCGACACCGCGAACTGCATGACGACCGGGACGTGGATGCCGGCCCGCAGGGGGGCGACCAGCGCCAGGACGTTGGAGCGGCTGCTCGCCAGGGCGCGGGCGCCCGCGTGCGGGCGGTAACCCAGTTTCCGGGCGGCCTCCTCGACCCGCCGCCGGGTCGCCACGGAGATCGGGCGCTTGCCGCTCAGCGCGTACGACACCGTGCTGGGGGAGACCCCGGCGTGCCGCGCCACATCGGTGATCTTCACCATCAGTCCGCCTCCACGGTGTCCAGCGTCAGGAACCCGGTTCCCGCCTCCGCCCACGCGACCCGGTCCCCGGCGGCCAGCGCCCACGGCGCCGAGGGTTCGCTCGCGGACGCCCGCAGCGTGTCCCCCTCCCGGACGACGGTGAAGGTCACGTCCCCGACCCGTACCGTCACCTGCGCACCGCGCTCCAGGCCGTAGGTGCGCAGGGTGACGCCGTCGGCGTGCGGGTAGTCCGGCCGGTCGGCGTGGGCGCCCACCGGGAGCACCGCGCCCGGCCGCACCAGCAGCGGCAGGCCGAGGAACCCGTGCCGTTCCCGGGTCCAGCGGGGGCCGGTCACCGTCCGGCCGGTGAGGTAGTGGGTCCAGGCGCCCTCGGGGACGTAGTACGCCACGTCCCCGCCATCGCTGAAGACCGGCGCGACCAGCAGGTCCGGGCCGAGCATGTACTGCCGTTCCAGATGCGCGCACCCGGGATCCGCCGGGAACTCCAGGACCATCGCCCGCATCACCGGCACGCCCTCCTCGTGGGCGACGCGCGCGGCCTCGTACAGGTACGGCATGAGGCGCAGTTTGAGGCGGGTGAAGTGGCGCAGGACGTCCACCGACTCCGTGTCGAACAGCCACGGCACCCGGTACGAGGAGCTGCCGTGCAGTCTGCTGTGGGAGGAGAGGAGACCGAAGGCCAGCCAGCGTTTGAAGAGGGCGGGGGTCGGGGTGCCCTCGAAGCCGCCGATGTCGTGGCTCCAGAAGCCGAACCCGGACAGGCCGAGAGACAGGCCGCCGCGCAGGGACTCGGCCATCGACGCGTACGTCGCCTCGCAGTCGCCGCCCCAGTGGACCGGGAACTGCTGGCCGCCGGCCGTCGCCGAGCGCGCGAAGAGCACGGCCTCGCCCTCGCCGCGGTGCTTGCGCAGCACGTCGAAGACGGTGCGGTGGTAGAGGTACGAGTAGTAGTTGTGCATCCGCTCCGGGTCGGAGCCGTCGGACCACTCCACGTCGAGGGGCACCCGCTCGCCGAAGTCGGTCTTGAAACAGTCGACGCCCTGCACGAGCAGCGCCTCCAGTTTCGACGCGTACCACTCGCGCGCGGCGGGGCTGGTGAAGTCGACGAGGGCCATGCCGGGCTGCCACATGTCCGTCTGCCAGACGCTGCCGTCGGGGCGGCGGAGGAGATGGCCGAGGGCCCTGCCCTCCGCGAAGAGCGGCGAGCGCTGGGCGATGTACGGGTTGATCCACACGCTGACGCGCAGGCCCTTCGCCTTCAGCCGGGCCAGCATGCCCTCCGGGTCGGGGAAGACCCGCGGGTCCCACCGGAAGTCGCACCAGTGGTGCTCCCGCATCCAGAAGCAGTCGAAGTGGAAGACGGAGAGGGGGAGTTCGCGTTCCCGCATGCCCTCGATGAAGGACGTCACCGTCTCCTCGTCGTAGGAGGTGGTGAACGACGTCGACAGCCAGAGGCCGAAGGACCAGGTGGGCGGGAGGGCGGGGCGGCCGGTGAGGGCGGTGTATCTGCGGAGGATCTCCTTCGGGGTGGGGCCGTGGATGACGTAGTACGTCAACTCCTGGGTCTCGGCGCTGAACTGGACCTTCGAGACCGTCTCCGAGCCGACCTCGAAGGAGACCTTGCCCGGGTGGTCGACGAAGACGCCGTAGCCCGCGTCGGTCAGGTAGAACGGGACGTTCTTGTAGGCCTGTTCGGTCGAGGTGCCGCCGTCGGCGTTCCAGATGTCGACGCTCTGGCCGTTCCTGACCAGCGGGCCGAAGCGTTCGCCGAGGCCGTAGACGGCGGTGCCCACGCCCAGGTCGAGCTGTTCGCGCAGGTAGTGGCCGCCGGTGTCCGAGTCCCGCATGATGCCCATGCCCCGGGGGCCGCTGGAGGTGAGCGGGCGGCCGTGGGCGAGGAACTCCACGTGCCAGGGGCCGGAGCGGGCGACTCTCACGCAGAGCGCGCCGGAGGTCAGGGTCGCGTGCTCGTCGTCCAGGGAGACGAGGGAGAGCCGGTGGGAGGGGTCTGAGGCCGGGCCCGGGGGTGTGGCGGTGAGGTCGAAGGCGGGCTCGCGGGGGTGGCCGCCCGTGAGGTGGGTGAGGGTGAGGCCGATGACGTCGGGCATCGGGGTGTGGGCTCGGATCGTCATGACCGGGCCGGTCATCAGGTCGCCGCGGCCGCGGACGGGCCGGGTCGGCGCGTGGATCTCCAGGGCGCCGTCGTCCGACTCGGTGACGTCGAGGACCTCGGCGGGGTGCGCGGCCGTGACGCCCTCGCGCGGCAGCCAATAACCGTCGGAGAACTTCATGTGGACACACGCTTGCGTGCCGTCAACATCCTGTGCCTCTCAGGGAGCCGGATGGAGCGACGCGATCGTCGAAGCGAGTCGCGTCGAACCGATTCGACGCGGGACGTCGAAGCGTTTCGACGGGGGAAGGTATGTGGCCGCTCTGACCGCGTCAATGGCGTGTGCGGGAAATGGCCGACAGGGGCGTGCGCTCGTTGGAGTGGTTTTCGGGGGGCTGTCTGCTGTCAGATTTAGGGTAAAGAAGGCAATTCGGCGCTCGTGAACGTGAACTTTCCGGCCATGCCTGAGAGGGGGGTTCCGTGCTCCCGTCCGCCCGGTCTCTTTGTCCCCTGTGTCGCTGGTGTGGCGAAAGGGGCTGGTCCGTTCCGCTCTTGATGCGCTTCGACGGGGTGAGGGGTGGGAGAGAGCGGCGAGAACGCGATTCTGACGGGCCGTCAAGAGGTGAATTTTGGACATAGACATGAACATGACTTCTGTCCATAAAAGACACACCGTGAACACGGGGCCCAAGCCTGCGCTAGATTCGTCGAACCGAGCGCAGTGGGGTAAAAGGGGCGCAGGAACTGGGTGGGGGCCCGGTTCCGTCGACGTGTGCTCGGGTCGCGCGCACCCAGAACAGTTCTGTGGGGGGAAGTACGCACGTGAAGAATTGGCGAGAAGACGCCCAACCGGAGTGGCCGGAGGCGGCAAAGCCGACCCGGGACGTACCGGTCGTGGGGGCAGGATCCCAGAGCTTTTCCGGGGCGGTGGGGCAATCCCTGACGTCCATGGCGGGAGAGAGCGCCAGATACCGGTCATTGATGGACGTACCGCGTGAGAACGGTCTGCTGTCGGCCCCGAAATCCTCGAACGGCCTTTCTGAAAACGAACGGTCGAGCGATCTCCGGGATCCCTGGGGGGAGGAGCCCGGCGGGGCGGACGGGAAGGGCAACGATCCCGGCGAGGTGACCGTCCAGCTCGACCCCCTCAAGAAGGGGCGGCCCGACGGTCCGGAGGCCGGCGCCTCCGACGTCCCGGTGTTCGTCGACGAGTCGGGCCGGCGCAGCCGGACGTTCCGCCGCATCGGCATCTTCGTGGGGACCGCGTGCGGGGCGTACGCCGTCCTCATCGTGGCCACGCTGCTGTCGGGCAACGCCGGCGCGCCCTGGCTGCCGGTTCCGGTGCCGGGCGCACCTGACGACAAGCCGGCGGCCGGCAAGGTCGACAGTTCGTCGGCGCCGGACGACTCCACGACTCCGCGGCCCGGAGAGCCGGGCGGCCTGTTCCCGGGCGGCTCGGGCAGCACCGCCTCCGGGTTCGGCACGATGCCGGGCAAGCCGGGGGCGAGCGCGGTGCCGGGCGCGTCGGGGAGCGCGGCGGCTTCGCCCGGCGCGTCGATGCCGGCCCGGCCCTCGGCGAGCGGGACGGCCCGTCCCAGCACGGCTCCCACGGCCGCGGTCTCGCCGTCGCCCGGCCCGAGCAGCCCGGTGATCGCTCCGACGGCGTCCACGCCGCCGCCGGCGGCATCCTCACCCGCCGCGACCCCCGAACCGCCCGCCTCCTCCCCGTCCCCGGCCGGGGGAACCACCACGGTCGCCAACGGCCCACCCGACCCGGCCCCGGCCGCTTCGAGCCCGGTCCCGGCGGCCTGAGAGGGCGTGGGGGCGTCACCCGGCGGGGGCTCGGGCCGGTCCGGCCAGGGCGTCGACCACCGGGGTGGGCGGTCCGCGCAGAACGGCACCCGCAAGCGGTGTGAACCGTCCGGCCCACACCGCTCAACCCGTCACCTGACCCGACCTGACCTGGCGGGTTGATCCGCAGCTCGGCCTCTCGCGGTCAGATGCCCGCCGTCTGCCCGGCTGCCCCATCCGACCCGGCTGCCCCATCCGTCCCGGGCGGCCGATGCCCGTAGCTCGCCCCATGTCGTCCGACCTGGGTGCCCGCCCCACACAGCTCACAGCTCCACACAGCAGCTCCGCTCCGCCCCGCCCTGTCCGGCTCAGCCAGGCGCGGCCACGTGACGCGACCCGCGCCACCCAGCTCACCCCCACTCCGCACCGCTCACTCCGCACCGCCACTCCTCGTCACCCACCCTCGCCGCCCGGAGCCGCGCGGTGAGCCGTTCTCGGAGAAACAGTTCTCATGGCACCACGTACCAGCCGGCGCTCGACTCGACGGTCGTCTGTCGGGCAGTCCGCGTATTCGTCCGGCGGCCAGGCCGCGTCCGGGTCCGGGTCCGATTCCTCGGCGTCGGGCGGTGGGCGCAGGGTGCGGCGGGGGCGGGCCGCCGGGCACGGTGGTGGCGGGGGCGCGCACGGGGCGGCGCCGCCCGAGCGGAAGCGTCTGGTGCCGTTGCGGCTACGGCACCTGCTGCCGCTGCTCGTGCTCTTCGCGATGATGGCGATGCTGATGCTGCGCGGCTACGTGCACAGCGAGATCCTCGCCGACTACCGCATCCACCCCGAGGCCGCCACCGACAAGGTGCCGGAGAAGATCCTCGACGGCGGGCCGGTCGTCGACACCCGCAGCGGCCGGCAGAGCAGCCTGGACGTGCCGGACCACCGGATCGTGCTCACCTTCGACGACGGCCCCGACCCGAAGTGGACCCCCGAGGTCCTCGACCTCCTGAAGAAGCACCACGCGCACGCCGTCTTCTTCATCACCGGCACCATGGCCTCCCGCTACCCGGACCTGGTCCGGCGGATGGTGGACGAGGGGCATGAGATCGGGCTGCACACCTTCAACCACCCCGACCTCTCCTACCAGTCGACGAAGCGCATCGACTGGGAGCTCACCCAGAACCAACTGGCGCTGGCAGGCGCGGCGGGCATCCGCAGCTCCCTCTTCCGGCCGCCGTACTCCTCGTCCGCCGACGCCCTCGACAACGACTCCTGGCCGGTCACCCAGTTCGTCGGCAGCCGCGGCTACCTCACCGTCTTCACCACCGCCGACAGCGAGGACTGGCAGAGGCCGGGCGTGCGGCAGATCATCCGCAACTCCACGCCGAAGGGCGGCAAGGGCGCGATCGTCCTCATGCACGACTCCGGCGGCGACCGCCACCAGACGGTCCAGGCCCTCGACACCTACCTCCCCGAGCTCCAGGCGAAGGGCTACACGTTCGAGAACCTCACCGAGGCCCTGCACGCCCCCAGCGCGCACACCCCGGTCACCGGGGTCGAGCTGTGGAAGGGCAAGGCCTGGATCTTCCTGGTCGAGGCGTCCGACGACATCACCGGCGTCCTGGTCGTCGGCCTTGCCGTCATCGGCGTCCTCGTCTTCGCCCGCTTCGGCCTGATGCTGCTGCTGTCCGCGATCCACACCCGCCGCACCCGCCGCAAGGGCTTCGTCTGGGGGCCCGACGCGCCCGTCACCGAACCCGCGTCCGTGCTCGTCCCGGCCTACAACGAGGCCAAGTGCATCGAGAACACGGTGCGTTCGCTGATGCAGAGCGAGCACCCGATCGAGATCCTCGTCATCGACGACGGCTCCAGCGACGGCACCGCCCGCATCGTCGAGGACCTCGGCCTGCCCGGCGTGCGCGTCGTCCGGCAGCTCAACGCGGGCAAGCCGTCCGCGCTCAACCGGGGCATCGCCAACGCCTCGTACGACCTGATCGTGATGATGGACGGCGACACCGTCTTCGAGCCGGCCACGGTCCGCGAACTCGTCCAGCCGTTCGCCGACCCGCAGGTCGGCGCCGTCGCCGGCAACGCCAAGGTCGGCAACAAGGACACCCTCATCGGCGCCTGGCAGCACATCGAGTACGTGATGGGCTTCAACCTCGACCGCCGCATGTACGACGTCCTGCGCTGCATGCCCACCATCCCCGGCGCCGTCGGCGCGTTCCGCCGCACCGCCCTCGACCGGGTCGGCGGCATGAGCGACGACACCCTCGCCGAGGACACCGACATCACCATGGCCATCCACCGCGACGGCTGGAAGGTCGTCTACGCGGAGAAGGCGCGCGCCTGGACCGAGGCCCCCGAGTCCGTCCAGCAACTGTGGTCCCAGCGCTACCGCTGGTGCTACGGCACCATGCAGGCGATCTGGAAGCACCGGCGCGCGATCGTGGAGAAGGGTCCGTCCGGGCGGTTCGGGCGGGTCGGACTGCCGCTCGTCTCCCTCTTCATGGTCGTCGCCCCGCTCCTCGCGCCGCTCATCGACCTCTTCCTCGTCTACGGCCTGCTCTTCGGCCCGACCGGCAAGACGATCGCCGCCTGGTTCGGCGTCCTCGCCGTCCAGGCGGGCTGCGCGGCCTACGCCTTCGCCCTGGACCGCGAACGCCTCACCCCCCTCATCTCCCTCCCGCTCCAGCAACTCCTCTACCGCCAGCTCATGTACATCGTGCTGCTCCAGTCCTGGATCACCGCCCTCACCGGCGGCCGGCTGCGCTGGCAGAAACTGCGCCGCAAGGGCCAGGTGGCGGCCCCGCCCGGCGCCGCCACTCCCGCCATGGACGGGGGAGCGGTCTGATGAGCACCCAGCCGACAGAGACCGGGACCACGACCGACACCGCGACTGACACCGCGACCGACACGGCGGAGCAGTCACCGGCGCTGCCGACTCAGCACCAGGGGGCGGCGGGGAAGGAGGGGAAGGAGAAGAAGAGCGGCGGCGGACGCGACCGCTACTTCGACCTGCTCCGCGCCATCGCCCTCTTCCGCGTCGTCTTCTACCACCTGATGGGCTGGGCCTGGCTGCCCATCGTCTTCCCCTCCATGGGCGTGATGTTCGCGCTCGCCGGCAACCTCATGGCCCGCTCGCTGGCGAGCCGCCCCGCGCTGGACGTCGTACGGGGACGGCTGCGCCGGCTGCTGCCCCCGCTGTGGCTGCTGGGCGCGGTCGGCGTCACGGGCATGCTGCTGGCGGGCTGGAGCCCGGACGACGAGGGACACCCCGGCTGGTGGTGGCTCCACCTCGGCTACTGGATCCTGCCGCTGAGCGACCCGCCGTACGGCGACGGCCTGCCCGGCGTGCACGGGCTGATCGGCGCCGACTGGGGCGCCGACCTGGGCGTACCCCTCTGGTACATCCGCGCCTACCTCTGGTTCGTGCTGCTCTCCCCGTTCCTCCTGCGCGCCCTGCGCCGGCTGCCCTGGCCGACGATCCTCGCGCCGGTCGCGCTGTCCGCCGCCCTGGAGTTCGGCGCGCTGTCGGTGCCCGGCTGGCGGCTGGAGGCGAGCGTCAGCGACTTCGGCGCGTTCGGCGCGTGCTGGCTGCTGGGCATGGCGCACCAGGAGGGCATCCTGCGCCGGCTGCCCCGCTACGTCGTCCCGTCGCTGGCCCCGGCGGTCGGCGCGGTCGGCCTCTGGTACGCCCTGGGCCACCACATCAGGGAGGGCCACGACCTCGACGACATGCCGTTCGCGCAGTCCCTGTGGTCCTTCGCGGCGGTCCTGCTGCTCCTGCACCTCAGCCCGTCCTGGACCGAGTGGCCGGCCCCCCTGCGCCGCTGGGACCGGCTGGTCACCCTCCTCAACTCCCGTGCCGTGACGATCTACCTGTGGCACAACGTGTGCATCGGGATCGTCGAGGCCCTGTGGGACCGGCTGTGGAACTTCCCGTGGCTGGAGGTCAACACCCCGTGGCTGCTGCAGAGCCCGTGGCCGCAACTGCCGGTCATCTGGCTCCTCACCGCGGCCTGCGTCGTCTCCTTCGGCTGGGTCGAGGACCTGGCGGCCCGCCGCAGGCCCCGCCTGTGGCCGGACGGCCGCGGGGGCACGCGCCGGGCCTGAGGGCTGGAGGGCGCCGGGCCTGAGGGCGGAGGACCTGAAGGCCTGTGGGGGCTGTGGGGCCTGTGGAAGACTGCCGGCGTCGGCATCGGCATCGGCGTCACCCGGCGCCGCGACGCCAGGTGCGCCGGCCAGGCACCCCCGCGCTGAGCTCTCTCCAGAACCTCTCCCCAGAACCTCTCACCGGGCCGCAGCGCAAGGTGAGAGCAACGTTCCTTTCCGGTCACCCGCAGGCACAGCACGGAAACGCGCTCTCCCTACCTTCGGGACTACCCGAGTCCCGGACCACCGTGGAGGCGTCATGACAGCCCCTAGTACAGCCCCCGCACCCCCGTCGCCCACGAAGAAGGGGAGCCGCTGGATCGAGGAGTGGGACCCGGAGAACGAGACCTTCTGGAACGCGAAGGGCGAGAAGATCGCCCGCCGTAACCTGCTCTTCTCCGTCCTGTCCGAGCACATCGGCTTCTCGATCTGGACCCTGTGGTCCGTGCTGGTGCTCTTCATGGGCCCGGAGTACGGCCTCACCCCGGCCGACAAGTTCCTGCTGACGTCGATGGTGACGCTGGTCGGGGCGGTCGTGCGGGTGCCGTACACCTTCGCCGTCGCGGTCTTCGGCGGCCGGAACTGGACGATCGTCTCCGCCGGCCTGCTGCTGATCCCCACGGTCGCCGCGTTCACGGTGATGGAGCCGGGGACCTCCTTCAACACGTTCCTGCTGGTCGGCCTGCTGGCGGGCATCGGCGGCGGCAACTTCGCCTCCTCCATGACCAACATCAACGCCTTCTTCCCGCTCCGCAAGAAGGGCTGGGCGCTCGGGCTCAACGCGGGCGGCGGCAACATCGGCGTGCCGGTGATCCAGCTGATCGCCCTCGGCGTCATCGGGGCGAGCGGCGGGCCGCGCGTGCTGCTCGGGATCTACATCCCGCTGATCCTCGTCGCCGCGACCCTCGCCGCGCTGTTCATGGACAACCTCGCGTCCGTGAAGAACGACACCGGCGCCGCGATCGACGCGGCGAAGGACGGCCACACCTGGATCATGTCCTTCCTCTACGTCGGCACGTTCGGCTCGTTCATCGGGTACTCCTTCGCCTTCGGCCAGGTGCTGACCAACCAGTTCGGCCGGACGCCCCTCCAGGCGGCCTACCTCACCTTCATCGGCCCGCTGCTCGGCTCCCTCATCCGGCCCGTCGGCGGCTGGCTCGCCGACCGCTACGGCGGCGCCCGCATCACCCTGTACAACTACGTCGGCATGGCCGCCGCCACCGCCGTCCTGGTCTTCGCCAGCATGCAGAAGTCGCTGCCGCTCTTCGTCGCCGTCTTCGTGGTGCTGTTCGTCCTCACCGGGCTCGGCAACGGGTCGACGTACAAGATGATCCCCGGCATCTTCCAGGCGAAGGCCGTCGCCAAGGGGCTGTCGGGCGAGGAGGCGGCCCGCTACGGGCGCCGGCTGTCCGGCGCGTCCATGGGGCTCATCGGGGCGGTCGGCGCGCTCGGCGGGGTCGGCATCAACCTGGCCTTCCGGCAGTCCTTCCTCTCCTACGGCTCCGGGACCGGCGCCTTCGTCGCCTTCCTCGCCTTCTACGCGGCGTGCTTCGTGGTCACCTGGGCCGTATACCTTCGCCGCCCGGCCCCCGGCCGCGTCACCGCCGCCGGTACCGCCTCGCAGGCCGAGTCGCAGCTCAGCTACGCCGAGGTGTGACGTAACACTGGCGACATGAAGCCGAACCGAGCCTGTCACGCACCATTGACAGGCTCGCTCGGCATGTAGGTGCCATGCAGTGCGACTCGAACGCGGGACGAGTGTTATGTACCAGGGACAGCAACGACCGGACACCGGCCCCGAGGCCGCCGCCGAACACGGGCCCCTCGCGGGCTTCACCGTGGGCGTGACGGCCGCGCGCCGGGCCGAGGAGCTCGGCGCGCTGCTCCAGCGGCGCGGGGCGGCGGTGCTGCACGCGCCCGCCCTGCGCATCGTGCAGCTCGCCGACGACGGTGAACTGCTCGCCGCCACCCAGGGCCTCATCGACCAGGCGCCGGACGTCGTCGTCGCCACCACGGCCATCGGCTTCCGCGGCTGGGTCGAGGCCGCCGACGGCTGGGGGCTCGGCGAGCAGTTGCTCGCCCGGCTCGGCGGCGTCGAGCTGCTGGCCCGCGGGCCCAAGGTCAAGGGCGCCATCCGGGCCGCCGGGCTGACGGAGGAGTGGTCGCCGTCGAGCGAGTCCATGGCCGAGGTGCTCGACCGGCTGCTGGAGGAGGGCGTCGAGGGCCGCCGGGTCGCCGTCCAGCTGCACGGCGAGCCGCTGCCGGGGTTCGTGGAGTCGCTGCGGGTCGCGGGCGCGGAGGTCGTGGGGGTGCCCGTCTACCGGTGGATGCCGCCGGAGGACATCTCGCCGCTCGACCGGCTCCTCGACGCCGCCGTCTCCCGCGGACTGGACGCCATCACCTTCACCAGCGCGCCCGCCGCCGCGTCCCTGCTGTCGCGGGCGCAGGAGCGCGGGCTGCTGGCCGAGCTGCTCGCCGCCTTCCAGCACGACGTGCTGCCCGCCTGCGTCGGGCCGGTCACCGCGCTGCCGTTGCAGGCGCAGGGCGTGGACACCGTCTCCCCGGAGCGGTTCCGGCTCGGGCCGCTCGTGCAGTTGCTGTGCCGGGAGCTGCCGGGGCGGGCGCGGGCGCTGCCGGTCGCCGGGCACCGGATGGAGATCCGGGGGCACGCCGTGCTGGTGGACGGCTGCCTGAAGCCGGTGCCGCCGGCGGGGATGTCGTTGCTGCGGGCGCTGGCGCGGCGGCCGGGGTGGGTCGTGCCGCGCTCCGATCTGCTGCGGGCGCTGCCCGGTGCGGGGCGCGACGAGCACGCCGTCGAGACGGCGATGGCCCGGCTGCGGACGGCACTCGGCGCGCCGAAGCTGATCCAGACGGTGGTGAAGCGGGGGTATCGGCTGGCGCTGGATCCCGCCGCCGACGCGAAGTACGCGGACGCGTAGGCGGGTTGTCGGCGCCCTGTGTTGGTGTGGGAGTCACTGGGGGCTGCGCCCCCAGACCCCCGCTATCGGCCCTTGAGGGGCCTTGTCCTCAAACGCCGGACGGGCTGGTGAATGCCGGACGGGCTAGTGAATAGCGTCCGGCGCTGGCAGTGTGGTGGAGGGGACGGTTCCTCAGTTGGTGGTGACGCGTGCATGGACGGGCTTCGGTTCGATGCCGGGCGGGTCTGTCTCGACCTGCTCGCGACCGCGCATCCCTGTGAACGGCTCGACGCCGTCGGGCCGTTGGGGGCGTGGATCCGTGGGTGCGGGCTCGTCCCGCCGGGCACCCCGCTCGCCCACGCCGACGCTTCCTGGCCGCCGGCCTTCCGGGAACTGCGGCGTGACGTCGGCCGGTTGGTGCACGGGTGGCTGGCCCGCAGCGATGCCGGGGTGTACGACCTCGCCCTCGCGCGGGTCAACGACGTCGCCCGGGGCGCGCCCCCGACCCCCCGTGCCGTACGCGGTGAAGACGGGGCGCTCGTGCGGGCGTTGGACGGGCCGCCGGAGTGTGCCGCGCTGCTCGCCGCCGTGGCCCGGGACGCGGTGGAGCTGCTCACCGATCCCGTCGTGCGGGCGGGGCTGCGGCAGTGCGCCGGGGACAACTGCCCGATCGTGTACGTCGACACGTCCCGGGGGCGCAGGAGGCGCTGGTGTTCCAGCGAGGTCTGCGGGAACCGGGAGCGGGTCGCACGCCACCGCCGGCGCGTGGCGGCACTCGCGCGCGGGTGAGCTCCTCAACTGCCCTGTCTGGTATGCGGCTTTCATGAGGGTGGAACGGTCCAACTGTCGACGTGATTTCGATTACACGTCGTTTACTCGCGTCACGCCTCGGGCAGTCGGCCCGATCTTGTCGGTGTGGCGGAAATGTAAAGAAAACGGGGTGGGAATGTGCCGCCATGTCCCCCTCGTCATGACACTCCGAAGAAAACTGTCGCCTCGGTTTGAACATCCGTCACCCCGCTTGCGTACCCGTCATCGAGCGACCGACTGGGGGAACCCCCGGACACCGGAGGTGGGCGTGCGCAAGGATGCGGCCGTGGCCAATGAACGTGGATCGAGGGCCCGACATCGCATGTCCCAGCCCTCGGAGCCTGACGAGGAGCTGATGCGTGCTCTGTATCGGGAGCATGCCGGACCCCTGCTTGCGTATGTCCTGCGCCTGGTTGCCGGAGACCGGCAGCGTGCCGAGGACGTCGTACAAGAGACGCTCATCCGTGCCTGGAAGAACGCCGGTCAGCTCAATCGGGCGACCGGATCGGTACGCCCCTGGCTGGTGACGGTCGCACGTCGCATCGTCATCGACGGCCACCGCAGCCGGCAGGCCCGGCCGCAGGAGGTCGACCCGTCGCCGCTGGAGGTCATTCCTGCGGAGGACGAGATCGACAAGGCGCTGTGGCTGATGACGCTGTCGGACGCGCTCGACGACCTGACCCCGGCCCACCGGGAAGTGCTCGTCGAGACGTACTTCAAGGGGCGCACCGTCAACGAGGCGGCCGAGACGCTGGGCATACCCAGCGGCACCGTTCGCTCTCGGGTCTTCTATGCCCTGCGGTCGATGAAGCTGGCTCTGGAAGAGCGGGGGGTGACGGCGTGATGAGCGGTTACGGGGGATTCGGCGCGGGTGGTTCGGGTATGTCTGGTCCCATGCAGGGATCAGTGGGATCTCCGAGCCCCAGCGAACACGAGACCGTCGGCGCCTACGCCCTCGGCATTCTCGACGACGCCGAGGCGACCACCTTCGAGATGCACCTCGCGGGCTGCGAATGGTGCGCCCAGCAGCTCGACGAGCTCGCCGGCATGGAGCCCATGCTGGCCGCCCTCGCGGACCTGCCGGGCACCGGCACACCCGCGATCGGCGAGTCCCTGTCCGCCCGTCCCAGCCCGCGCCTCGCGGAACGGCTGGTCGACGAGGTGTCCGAGCGCCGCGCGGTCAAGCGCCGCCGCTCCTTCTTCCTGGTGGCGGCCGCGGCCGCGCTGATCATCGGCGGCCCGCTCACCGTGCTCGCGGCGACCGGCGGCGACAGCGGCACCAAGGGGACCGAGGCGAGCGCCACCAAGTCCGCCAGCACCGCCAAGTCGACCTTCGACACGCTCTCCGACCGGGTCACCGCGACCGACTCCACCTCCAAGGCGACGGCGACCGTCGCCATGGGCCAGAAGGCGTGGGGCACGGAGATCGGCGTCGAACTGAAGAACGTGACGGGCCCCGAGAAGTGCTCGCTCATCGCCGTCGGCAAGAACGGCGAGCGCGAGACGGTCTCCTCCTGGGCGGTCCCGCCGCAGGGCTACGGCATCCCCACCGCCACGACCGAGCAGGCCAAGAACCCGCTCTACGTGGTGGGCGGCGCGGCCTTCGCCCCGGACGAGATCGACCACTTCGAGATCATGACCTTCGACGGCAAGAAGATCGTCCAGGTCGACGCGTAGCTATTGCGGGCCCCTTTCGCGTACGGTTGACGGCTGCCCAGCACGTCAGAAGGGGGCCCGGTGGCCGCTCAGGCTCAGCAGGAAACCGCGGTCGGATCGGTTCGGCACATGACGCCGGATTCGGTACGGGACCGCGAGATCAGCGTCGAACAGGAACACCTCGACCGGGTGTACCACCGGCTCGAGGAGAAGATCCACGAAGCCGAGTTCCTCATGGACGACGCGGCCAAGCGCGGCCAGGTCGGCACGCCCGGCGCCCTCGCCGAGCGGGACGCGCAGGTGTTCCGCGCAGGCGTCCACCTCAATCGGCTCAACAACGAGTTCGAGGACTTCCTGTTCGGGCGGATCGACCTGCTCCTCGGGAAGGACGGCAAGAAGGGCCCCGACGGCGCCTACACCGCCGTCGAGCCCGCGGAGGGGTCGGTGCGGCCCGACAACACCGCCGACATCGCCGAGACGCTCCACATCGGCCGGATCGGCGTCCTCGACTCCGAGTACGCCCCGCTCGTCATCGACTGGCGGGCGCCCGCCGCGGCGCCCTTCTACCGGTCCACCCCGGTCGACCCGGGGCGTGTCGTACGGCGCCGGGTGATCCGCTCCAAGGGGCGGCGCGTCCTCGGCGTCGAGGACGACCTGATGCGTCCCGAGCTGAAGGCGTTCCTGGCCGGCGACGAACTTCCCGTCATCGGCGACGGCGCCCTGATGGCCGCCCTCGGACAGGCCCGCAGCCACACCATGCGGGACATCGTCGCCTCCATCCAGGCCGAACAGGACCTGGTCATCCGCGCCCCCGCCGCCTCCGTGACCTACGTCGAGGGCGGCCCGGGGACCGGCAAGACGGCCGTCGCCCTGCACCGGGCGGCCTACCTCCTCTACCAGGACCGGCGCCGGTACGCGGGCGGCATCCTCATCGTCTCGCCCACCCCGCTGCTGGTCGCGTACACCGAGGGCGTGCTGCCGTCCCTCGGCGAGGAGGGCCAGGTCGCCATCCGCGCCATCGGCTCCCTCGTCGACGGCGCCGAGGCCACCCTGTACGACTCCCCGGCCGTAGCCCGCGCCAAGGGCTCGCACCGGATGCTGAAGGTGCTGCGCAAGGCCGCGCGCGGCGCGCTGGAATCCGGTACCGGCGGCCGGCACCCGGGGCAGCGGAACGCGGGGCAACTGAGCTTCGACGAGGCCCCCGCCCCCGCCGCCGGCACTCCCACGCGGCTGCGGGTCGTCGCCTTCAACCGCCGGCTGGAGCTGGAGGCCGCCGACCTGGACCGGGTCCGGCAGAGCGCCCTCAGCGGCACCGCGCCGGTGAACCTGCTGCGCCCGCGCGCCCGCAAGCTGCTCCTGGACGCCCTGTGGGAGCGCTCCGGCGCGGCCGGCCGGCACACCGACCCCGAGCTCGCCGCCGAGCTGCGCTCCTCCTTCGACGAGGACGTCACCACCGAGGACGCCTTCGTCGCCTTCCTCGACGCCTGGTGGCCCGAGCTGACCCCGCAGGCCGTGCTCGCGGCCATGGCCGACGAACGGCGGCTCGGCCGCTGGGCGAGACACATCCTCAACCCCGGCGAGGTCCGCAAGGTCGCCCGCGCCCTCAAGCGGGACGGCCGCTCCGTCCACGACATCGCCATGCTGGACGAACTCGAGTCGATCCTCGGCGCCCCGCTGCGCCCGAGGAAGCGCCGCGAGCTCGACCCGCTGGACCACCTCACCGGGCTGGAGGAGCTGATGCCGACGCGTGAGGAGACGCAGCGCGAGCGCGCCGAGCGGCTCGCGCAGGAGCGCACCGAGTACGCGCACGTCATCGTCGACGAGGCGCAGGACCTCACCCCGATGCAGTGGCGGATGGTCGGCCGCCGCGGCCGGCACGCCACCTGGACGGTCGTCGGCGACCCGGCCCAGTCCTCCTGGTCCGACCCCGACGAGGCCGCCGAGGCCCGCGACGAGGCCCTCGGCAGCCGCCCCCGCCGCCGCTTCCAGCTCACCGTGAACTACCGCAACCCGGCCGAGATCGCCGAGCTGGCCGCCAAGGTGCTGGCGCTGGCCATGCCGGGCGCCGAGTCCCCGTCGGCGGTCAGGTCGACGGGCGTCGTGCCCCGTTTCGTGGGAACGAACCAAAGGCACAGCGCCGCCGTGACGGGAACCATGGCGTCGGCCGTCCGGGCCGAGGCCGAACGGCTCCTCGACCGGGTCGACGGCACCGTCGGCGTCGTCGTGGCCATGAACCGCCGCGAGGAGGCCAGGCGCTGGCTCGCCGGGCTCGGCGATCGCGTGGTGGCCCTCGGCAGCCTGGAGGCCAAGGGCCTGGAGTACGACGCCACGGTCGTCGTCTCCCCGGCGGAGATCGCGGACGAGAGCCCGGCCGGCCTGCGCGTGCTGTACGTGGCCCTCACCCGGGCCACCCAGCAGCTCACGGTCGTCTCCGGGGACCGCGACGAGCCGGACGCGAACGGCGTCCCCGACCTCCTCAGGGACTGAACGGGACCGAACGGGGCTCGAGCGGCCGGTTGTTTCCAGTGAACAGGCCGGACGGGAATGGCGTTCGGGGATCCGTTTGTTAGCCTGGGTGTGACACCGGCTCGATCCAAGCCCCCGGGCCCAACCTTCGTCGCTACGAGCGACCACTTGCCGCGAGGCGAGCATGGCGGGTCGGTGTCACCTACGTGAGAGAGGCCCACGTCACATCAGTGACGTGGGCCTCTTTCGTTGGCCGATCAACTCTCGTATGGTGGAAGTCGTTTTCCGAAGTCGCAGTTGTTCCCCGTCCCGTGAACAAAACGTCCGCAATACCAGGGCGGCTACCACGTACTCGGGGGTAGGTGCGACGATCGGACCGCAAACCCGCGACCCAGCAGTGCAGAGGAAGTCGGCCATGGCAACGGCGCCCAGCGTCTCCTACTCGATGACGGTCCGGCTGGAGGTGCCCGCGAGCGGAACCGCGGTCTCCCAGCTCACCGGAGCCGTCGAGTCCCACGGAGGCTCGGTCACCGGCCTCGACGTCACCGCCTCCGGGCACGAGAAGCTCCGCATCGACGTCACCATCGCGGCCACCTCCACCGCCCACGCCGACGAGATCGTCGAGCAACTGCGCGGCATCGAGGGCGTCACCCTCGGCAAGGTCTCCGACCGTACGTTCCTGATGCACCTCGGCGGCAAGATCGAGATGCAGTCCAAGCACCCCATCCGCAACCGTGACGATCTCTCGATGATCTACACGCCGGGTGTGGCCCGCGTCTGCATGGCGATCGCCGAGAACCCCGAGGACGCCCGCCGTCTCACCATCAAGCGCAACTCCGTTGCGGTCGTGACGGACGGCTCGGCCGTGCTGGGCCTGGGCAACATCGGCCCCATGGCCGCCCTCCCCGTGATGGAGGGCAAGGCGGCCCTCTTCAAGCGGTTCGCCGGCATCGACGCCTGGCCGCTGTGCCTGGACACCCAGGACACCGACGCGATCGTCGAGATCGTCAAGGCGATCGCCCCGGGCTTCGCGGGCATCAACCTCGAGGACATCTCGGCCCCGCGCTGCTTCGAGATCGAGGCCCGCCTGCGCGAGGCCCTCGACATCCCCGTCTTCCACGACGACCAGCACGGCACCGCGATCGTCGTCCTGGCCTCCCTCACGAACGCCCTGCGTGTCGTGGGCAAGGGCGTCGGGGACGTCCGGGTCGTCATGTCCGGCGCCGGCGCCGCCGGCACGGCCATCCTCAAGCTGCTGATCGCGGCCGGCGTGAAGAACGCGGTCGTCGCCGACATCCACGGCGTCGTCCACGCGGACCGCGAGGACCTCGTCGACGCGGCCCCGGACTCGGCGCTGCGCTGGATCGCCGACAACACCAACCCCGAGAGCCTCACCGGCACCCTGAAGGAGGCCGTGCGCGGCGCGGACGTCTTCATCGGCGTCTCCGCCCCGAACGTCATCGACGGCACCGACGTCGCCGCGATGGCCGACGACGCGATCGTGTTCGCACTCGCGAACCCGGACCCCGAGGTGGACCCGGCGATCGCCCGCCAGACGGCCGCGGTCGTGGCCACCGGCCGCTCCGACTTCCCCAACCAGATCAACAACGTGCTGGTCTTCCCGGGTGTCTTCCGGGGCCTGCTGGACGCGCAGTCCCGCACGGTCAACACCGACATGATGCTGGCGGCTGCAAAGGCCCTGGCGGAGGTCGTGAGCGACGACGAGCTGAACGCGAACTACATCATCCCGAGCGTCTTCAACGACAAGGTCGCGGGCGCGGTGGCGGGCGCGGTGCGGGAGGCCGCGAAGGCGGTCGGCGCGTCGGCCTCGTAGGCTCTGACGGGTGAGCGGCGGGGCCGTGCGGCTGTGAGGATGGCCACGACGGCCCCGTGACGGCGCGTCGCGGAACGGCGCGCCGATCGCGGCCCTCTAGGGTTGCGCCCGAGCTAAGCGCTCCGGCGTGACACACAAGGGTTGTCCCACCACTCCGAGCGGGTGCCGGATTGGCTTTCCCGCCGCAGGTAGGGGCAGGATGCGTCCCTGGGCGCGAGCACAACGACTTCGCTGTGCCCCACAGGCGGCTCCGCCGCGTGGCACGCCTCAACGGCAAGAAGAACACGGGAGTAACAACATGAACCGCAGTGAGCTGGTGGCCGCGCTGGCCGACCGCGCCGAGGTGACCCGCAAGGACGCCGACGCAGTGCTGGCCGCGTTCGCCGAGGTCGTCGGCGACATCGTCTCCAAGGGCGACGAGAAGGTCACCATCCCCGGCTTCCTGACCTTCGAGCGCACCCACCGTGCCGCTCGCACCGCGCGCAACCCGCAGACCGGCGACCCGATCCAGATCCCGGCCGGCTACAGCGTCAAGGTCTCCGCGGGCTCGAAGCTCAAGGAAGCGGCCAAGGGCAAGTAAGCGCTCCGCTTGAGAGCGCCGTTGGCAATGCGAGGGGGCGGCACCCGGAATCCGGGTGCCGCCCCCTCGTGGTTCGCTCACCGATGGCCTCAAACGCCGGCCGGGCTGGGTTGTGCCGGCCGGGCTGGATTTGTCACCGGGCTGGATTGTCGACCAGGCTGGGTTTTGTGGCTCTAGCCGAGTGCCTTGCCCGGTAGTTCGACCTTTGCGCCAAGTTCGACGAGCTTCTCCATGAAGTTCTCGTAGCCGCGGTTGATGAGGTCGATGCCGTGGACGCGGGAGGTGCCCTGGGCCGCGAGGGCGGCGATCAGGTACGAGAAGCCGCCGCGCAGGTCGGGGATGACCAGGTCGGCGCCCTGGAGCTTGGTCGGGCCGGAGACGACCGCCGAGTGGAGGAAGTTGCGCTGGCCGAAGCGGCAGTTCGAGCCGCCCAGGCACTCGCGGTAGAGCTGGATGTGGGCGCCCATCTGGTTGAGCGCGGAGGTGAAGCCGAGGCGGGACTCGTAGACCGTCTCGTGGATGATCGACAGGCCCGTCGCCTGGGTGAGCGCGACCACCAGGGGCTGCTGCCAGTCGGTCTGGAAACCGGGGTGGACGTCCGTCTCCAGCGCGATGGACTTCAACTGGCCGCCGGGGTGCCAGAAGCGGATGCCCTCGTCGTCGATCTCGAAGGCGCCGCCCACCTTGCGGTAGGTGTTGAGGAACGTCATCATCGAGCGCTGCTGGGCGCCGCGGACGTAGATGTTGCCCTCGGTCGCCAGCGCCGCGCTCGCCCAGGAGGCGGCCTCCAGACGGTCCGAGAGGGCCGCGTGGTTGTAGCCGCCGAGCTTGTCCACACCGGTGATGCGGATGGTGCGGTCGGTGTCCATCGCGATGATGGCGCCCATCTTCTGCAGGACGCAGATGAGGTCCTCGATCTCGGGCTCCACGGCCGCGTTCGCGAGCTCGGTGACGCCCTCGGCCAGGACGGCCGTCAGCAGCACCTGCTCGGTCGCGCCGACGGACGGGTACGGCAGCACGATCTTCGTGCCGCGCAGCCGCTGCGGGGCCTCCAGGTACTGACCGTCGTCCCGCTTCTCGATCTTCGCGCCGAACTGCCGCAGCACCTCGAAGTGGAAGTCGATCGGCCGGCCGCCGATGTCGCAGCCGCCGAGGCCGGGGATGAAGGCGTGCCCCAGCCGGTGCAGCAGCGGACCGCAGAGGAGGATCGGGATACGGCTCGACCCCGCGTGGGCGTCGATGTCGGCGACGTTGGCGCTCTCGACGTAGGTCGGGTCGAGCACCAGCTCGCCCGGCTCCTCGCCCGGACGGACCGTCACCCCGTGCAGTTGCAGCAGGCCGCGTACGACCCGCACGTCACGAATGTCCGGAACGTTGCGCAGCCGACTCGGCTCACTGCCCAGCAGGGCGGCGACCATGGCCTTGGGTACGAGGTTCTTCGCACCGCGGACACGGATCTCGCCCTCGAGCGGGGTTCCGCCGTGGACAAGCAGTACGTCGTCAGAGCCGTTGACGGTCATGTATCTCGCGTTCCATGGATGGTGGATGGGGCAGCGGGCCTTGAGTCGGCCTCGGGTCGGCCTTGAGTCGGCCTCGGGTCGGGGCAGGGGCCAGATGAGACAGAGTAATCGCCGTCGCCCCCTGTCCCGTAAGCCCGCGGGCGACCCGGGATCGTCATAGCCCTGTCACAACACGAACGGTTCTGCGGCGGGCACAGGGGGTCACCGTCGGCCGTCCCGCCGGTCCGCGCGCCGTGACCGCACCCGTGCGCCCGACCTGCCATGCGAGCTCCTGCCCGCATTGGCTCCCCACTTCCCGGGAATGTGCGGGATCATGTCTGGCATGACCGAGGTGTCCTCGCTCACAGGACGGCTGCTCGTGGCAACGCCCGTCCTGGCGGACCCGAACTTCGACCGCGCGGTGGTGCTCCTTCTCGACCACGACGAGAAGGGCTCCCTCGGCGTCGTCCTCAACCGGCCCACACCGGTGGGCGTGAGCGACATCCTGGAGGGCTGGGCGGACTTCACCGGCGAGCCCGGCGTCGTCTTCCAGGGCGGCCCGGTGTCCCTCGACTCCGCCCTCGGGATCGCCGTCATCCCGGGCGGCCCGGCCGTCGACGGCACCCCGCTGGGCTGGCGGCGGGTGCACGGCGCGATCGGCCTCGTCGACCTGGAGGCCCCGCCGCAGCTCCTCGCCCCGGCCCTCGGCTCCCTCCGGATCTTCGCCGGATACGCCGGCTGGGGCCCCGGCCAGTTGCAGGACGAGCTGGAGGAGGGCGCCTGGTACGTGGTCGACTCCGAGCCCGGCGACGTCTCGTGCCCGTTCCCGGAGAGACTCTGGCGCGAGGTGCTGCGCCGGCAGCGCAGCGAACTGGCGATGGTGGCGACGTATCCGGACGACGCCTCGCTCAACTGACGCGGGTGAGCTTCCGACGTCCGCGAGGTTCCGACGTCTGCGAGCTTCCGACGCGGGTGAGTTTCGTTGCTCGGCTTCAGTACTCTGGACAGCATGAGCACTCTTGAGCCTGAGACCCAGCCCCAGCGAGGCACTGGGACGGGGACCCTCGTGGAGCCGACGCCGCAGGTGTCGCACGGCGACGGGGACCACGAGCGCTTCGCTCACTACGTCCAGAAGGACAAGATCATGGCGAGCGCCCTGGACGGCACGCCCGTCGTGGCGCTGTGCGGCAAGGTCTGGGTGCCCGGCCGCGACCCGAAGAAGTATCCCGTGTGCCCGATGTGCAAGGAGATCTTCGAGTCCATGGGCGCGGGCGGCGACGACAAGGGCAAGGGCGGCGACAAGAAGTAGCCCTTCGGGCCCTTCCCGCCTTCCCCTGATGCTCTTAGCGGTGTTCCAGGGCCCTCGGGGCGCGTCCGGCGCGCTTCGGGGGCTTTTTTGCGTCTTCTGACGCGTTCTGACGCCTTCTGTCGTTGCGCGGGGTGCGTCAGGTGGTCACAGAGTGGTTGAGACCTCTTGTCGGCATGTTCATGTAGTCCCTAGCCTCCGGTGTGTTGTGCAGAGCAAAACAGTCGTTGCGCATGGCGCAACGCTCGCTCGGAGGGAGCGCTCCACTGGATGGTGCTCAGCGCCTTCAAACCGGCCGGGGAGACCGAGTCCGGCGAGCCGCGGCCGTGGACGCTCGCGCCCTCTCCGGATTCCTTCCGGCGGGTGTTCGGGCAGCAGGAATTCGGCCGTTACTTCCTCAACAGTCTTGTCGTGGCGGGCGCCGTGGTGATCGCCTCCGGAGTGATCGCGTTTCTCGCCGCGACCGCCGTGGCCCGATTCCGGTTCCGCTTCCGGACCACCTTGCTGATCATGTTCCTGGTGGCTCAGACGGTGCCCGTGGAGGCCCTGACGATCCCCCTGTTCTTCCTCATGCGGGACCTCGGCCAGTTGAACACCCTGGGGTCGCTGATCCTGCCCCACATCGCCTTCTCGCTGCCCTTCGCGATCTGGATGCTGCGCGGGTTCGTGAAAGCGGTTCCGGAGGCGCTGGAGGAGGCCGCGTACCTCGACGGGGCGAGCCGCGGCCGCTTTCTGTGGCAGATCCATTTCCCGCTCGTCCTGCCGGGGCTGGTGGCCACCAGCGTGTTTTCCTTCATCTCCGCCTGGAACGACTTCCTCTTCGCCAAGTCCTTCAACATCAGCGACACTTCCCGGTCGACCCTGCCGATGGCTCTCCTGGTCTTCTACAAGCCGGACGACCCGGACTGGGGCGGCGTGATGGCGGGCTCCACGGTGATGACGATTCCGGTCCTGGTGTTCTTCGTACTCGTACAGCGACGACTGGTCTCCGGGCTGGGCGGCGCGGTTAAGGACTGACCATGACGTCACTGATTCCGGCGCCCCGCCGGGTCGTCGCCGGTTCCGGCGAGGTACGGCTGACGGCGCGCTCCCGGCTCTGCGCAGGTCCCGGGACGGAGGGCGTCGGTCACTGGCTGCGCACCGTCCTGTGGCAGGCCACCGGCCTGCCGCTGCGCGAGGGGCGGGAGCCCGACGACGCCGGCGACGGCGCAATCGGACTCCGGCTGGATGCCGGCCTCGGCCCCGAGGAGTACCGCCTCGTCAGCGACGGGACCGGCGTCCTCGTCGTCGGCGGCAGCGCGGCCGGCGTGTTCCGGGGCGCCCAGACGCTGCGGCAGCTCCTCGGCCCCGACGCGTACCGCAGGGCCCCGCTCGACCGCGACCGCGCCTGGGCCGTACCGCACGTCACGATCGAGGACTCGCCCCGTTTCCCCTGGCGCGGCCTCATGCTCGACGTGGCCCGGCACTTCATGCCCAAGGAAGGCGTCCTGCGCTACCTGGACCTGATGGCGGCGCACAAACTCAACGTCTTCCACTTCCATCTGACGGACGATCAGGGCTGGCGCGTCGAGATCAGGCGGTACCCCCGGCTGACCGAGGTCGGCTCCTGGCGCGCACGCACGAAATTCGGTCACCGCGCCTCACCGCTCTGGGACGAGAAGCCGCACGGTGGCTACTACACCCAGGACGACATCCGGGAGATCGTCGCGTACGCCGCCGAGCGGCATATCGCCGTCGTCCCCGAAATCGACGTACCCGGACACTCGCAGGCCGCGATCGCCGCGTATCCGGAACTCGGCAACACCGACGTCGTCGACACCGACACCAACTCCCTCTCCGTCTGGGACACCTGGGGCGTCAACCCGAACGTACTCGCCCCCACTGACAACACCCTGCGCTTCTACGAAGGGGTCTTCGAGGAAGTCCTCGATCTCTTCCCCTCGGAGTTCGTGCACATCGGGGGCGACGAATGCCCCAAGGACCAGTGGCGGCGCTCGCCCACCGCACAGGCCCGCATCCGGGAACTCGGACTCGCGGACGAGGACCAGTTGCAGTCCTGGTTCATCGGCCACTTCGACACGTGGCTCTCCGCGCGCGGGCGTCGGCTCATCGGCTGGGACGAGATCCTGGAGGGCGGGCTCGCCGAGGGCGCGGCGGTGTCGTCCTGGCGCGGGTACGCGGGCGGGATCGCCGCCGCGCGCGCGGGGCACGACGTCGTCATGTGCCCCGAGCAGCAGGTGTACCTGGACCACCGGCAGGCGCCCGGCACGGACGAGCCCGTCCCGATCGGCTACGTGCGCACCCTGGAGGACGTCTACCGGTTCGAGCCCGTTCCCGCCGAGTTGACGCCCCGGGAGGCGGCGCACGTGCTCGGCACGCAGGCCAACCTGTGGACCGAGGTGATGGAGGATCACGCGCGCGTCGACTATCAGGCGTTCCCCCGGCTCGCCGCCTTCGCCGAGGTCGCGTGGAGCGCCCTGCCCGCCCCGGCGGAACGGGACTTCGCCGGCTTCGAGGAGCGGATGACGGCCCATTACGCGCGCCTCGACGCCCTGGGCGTCGGCTACCGCCCGCCGTCCGGACCCCGGCCGTGGCAGCGGCGGCCCGGCGTCCTCGGGCGCCCGATCGACGGCCCGCCCCCGAACCGGTAGTCCCGGCCGGCCCACGCCGTGACCCGGGCGCACGTCACGGATAAACCCCGGCAGGATCACCGAAGAGTGGCAATTCGCGCGCACCGGTGATGCCGTACGAAAACGGACCATCGGTGCGATGAGGTGGGCGAATGCCTCCTAGCGGACCCCCGCGTTCGGGTGTTGCGAAGATGTGCCAGAGTTGCCACGTCCGCCCTGTCAGCACGTACCGTACGGCAGCACAGGTGGGACCAGGTGGGGCAGCGGGAAGGGGCAGCCGGTTTTGAGCACGCACGCACCGCAGGCGGCGCAGGCCGTCACGCTGCCCACGACACTGGACGAGGCCGTGGCGGCGCTGGCGGCCATGCCCGCGGCCGTACCGGTGGCCGGTGGCACCGATCTGATGGCCGCCGTCAACTCCGGACAGCTCAGGCCCACCGGGCTCGTCGGCCTCGGCCGGATCAGCGAGATCCGCGGCTGGCAGTACCAGGACGGCCACGCGCTGCTCGGCGCCGGGCTCACGCACGCGCGCATGGGCCGCCCCGACTTCGCCGCTCTCATCCCGGCGCTCGCCGCCGCCGCCCGCGCCGCGGGACCGCCGCAGATCCGCAACGCGGGCACCCTGGGCGGCAACATCGCCTCGGCCGCCCCCACGGGCGACGCGCTGCCCGTGCTGGCCGCGCTGGAGGCGACCCTGATCATCGCGGGCCCGGGCGGAGCCCGCCGGGAGATGCCGGTGTCGCACCTGCTGGCCGGCATGGAGATGCTGCGCGGCGGCGAACTCATCGGGTACGTGCGCGTGCCGCTGCTGCACGCCCCGCAGGTCTTCCTGAAGGCCACCGGCCGCACCGGGCCGGGCCGCGCGGTCGCCTCCGTGGCCCTGGTCCTCGACCCCGCCCGGCGCGGAGTGCGGTGCGCGGTGGGCGCCATAGCGCCGATGCCGCTGCGCCCCCTGGACGCCGAGCAGTGGGTCGCCCGGCTCATCGACTGGGACAACAACCGCACGATCGTCCCCGAGGCCCTGACCGCCTTCGGGGAGTACGTCGCCGCCGCCTGCATCCCCGACCCGGTGCCCGGCATGGACGGCTCCGTACCGGAACTTCCGCCCGCGGTACTGCACCTGCGGCGCACCGTCGCCGCGCTGGCCCGACGAGCACTGGGGAGGGCGCTGTCGTGACCGACGACCAGCAGGGACGCGGCCACGGCCACGGCCAGGAGACCGAGCAGGCCCAGGGGGCGCCGCAGGGCGGCCGCTGGGACCCGCTGCCCCAGGGGGACTACGACGACGGCGCGACCGCCTTCGTGAAGTTCCCCGAGGGCGGCATCGACGCCCTCCTGGCCGGACGCGGCGACACCCCGCTCGCCGCGCCGGGCCACGGCTACGTGCCGCCGCAGATAGCTGTGGCGCCCGAGCCGGACACCGGCGGAACCTGGGCGGCCCCGGCCGGCGGCAGCGACTGGCCGGCCCCGCAGGGCACCCCGCAGACGGTGGGCGACGACCGGTTCACGTACCAGCCGGGCGCGACCGGCCAGTGGGCCTTCGACGACACCTCGGCGGCCCCCGGCGCACCGCGGTCCGCTCCCGGTCACGACGTGACGGGCCAGTGGTCGATCCCCGTCGCGGGCGGCGACCTGCCCGACGAGTCGGGCGAGTTCACCACGTCGGCCCTGGTCGAGCAGTGGGGCGGCACGCCCCCGGCCACCCTGCCCGGCGGCGCGCCCGCGCCCTGGGCGACCGACCCGACGGCCACGGCGGGCCACCTGAGCACGGCGGGCCAGGCATGGGCGCCGCCCATGGACGCGCCCACGGACGAGGCCGACCCGGCCGTGCGACAGGCGGCCACGGAGACGCCCGCGTTCGGCCACACACGGGAGCACGCGCCCGCCGACCACCACGGGGCGGAGCACGGGCACACCGGGACGTTCGCCCCGGAGGTCTCCGCCGAGGCGTACACGGTGTCCCCGGACGGCCCCGCGGAAGCCGCTGGGCAGGCCCCTGAGCTCGCAGGAGCCGCCGAGGCCTCAGGAGATCCGGAGCGCGCCCACGAGGCCGCTCACGAGCCCGCTGAGGCCGGGCACGAGGACCCCTTCGGCGACGCCCCGCAGGACCCCGAGCCGGAAACGGAGCCGGCGCCGGAGCCTGCGGCGGACACGGCTCCCGACGCCGCCGCGGTCGCCGATGCCGACGTCGTCGCCCCGCAGTCCGACGACGACGCCGCCGACGCCGTCGAGGCGTCCGAGGACACCCCGCCCCCGTTCCACGAGGAACACCCCCTCGCCGCCTACGTGCTGCGCGTCAACGGCTCCGAACGGCCCGTCACCGACGCCTGGATCGGCGAGTCGCTGCTCTACGTCCTGCGCGAGCGCCTCGGCCTCGCGGGCGCCAAGGACGGCTGCTCGCAGGGCGAGTGCGGGGCCTGCAACGTGCAGGTGGACGGCCGTCTCGTGGCCTCCTGCCTGGTGCCCGCCGTGACCACCGCCGGCAGCGAGATCCGTACCGTCGAGGGCCTGGCCGTCAACGGGCAGCCCTCGGACGTGCAGCGGGCGCTCGCCAGGTGCGGGGCCGTGCAGTGCGGCTTCTGCGTGCCCGGCATGGCGATGACCGTGCACGACCTGCTGGAGGGCAACCCGGCGCCGTCGGAACTGGAGGCCCGCCAGGCCCTGTGCGGCAACCTGTGCCGCTGCTCCGGCTACCGGGGCGTGCTCCAGGCCGTGCAGGACGTCGTCGCCGAACGCGAGGCGCACGCCGCCGCCGACGCCGAGTCGGACGGCGACGAGGCGCGTATCCCTCACCAGGCGGGTCCGGGCGCGGGCGGCATCCACGCGTCGGCGTTCGAGAACCCGGCACAGCCCCACCCGCACGACCCGGCGTACGGCCAGGGCCAGGACGGAGGCCAGGCGTGAGCAACGAAGCAGCCACCGCGACGACCACCGTGACCACCACCATGGCGGCGGCCCAGGCCCCCGAGCCGATCCCGCACGGCATCGGTGCGTCCCTGCAGCCCGCCGACGCGCGCGCGAAGACGGAGGGCACCTTCCCCTACGCGGCCGACCTGTGGGCCGAGGGCCTGCTGTGGGCGGCCGTGCTGCGCTCCCCGCACGCGCACGCGCGCATCGTGTCCATCGACACGTCCCACGCGCGGGAGATGCCCGGCGTACGGGCCGTCGTCACCCACGAGGACGTCCCCGGGCGCCCGTTGCACGGCCGTGGCAAGGCCGACCGTCCGGTGTTCGCCTCCGAGGTCGTCCGCCACCACGGCGAGCCCATCGCCGCCGTCGCCGCCGACCACCCGGACACCGCGCGGATGGCCGCCGCCGCCGTCATCGTCGAGTACGAGGTACTCGACCCGGTGATCGACCCGGAGCAGGCCTTCGAGGCGGAGCCCCTGCACCCCGACGGCAACCTGATCCGGCACATCCCGCTGCACCACGGGGACCCGTCCGCGGCCGGCGAGGTCGTCGTCGAGGGCCAGTACCGCATCGGCCGCGCCGACCCCGCCCCGATCGGCGCCGAGGCCGGCCTCGCCGTGCCCCGTCCCGACGGCGGCGTGGAGCTCTACCTCGCCTCCACCGACCCGCACAGCGACCGCGACACGGCCGCCGCCGTCTACGGCCTGACAGCCGACCAGGTGAAGATCGTCGTCACCGGGGTGCCCGGCGCGACGGCCGACCGCGAGGACCAGGGCTTCCAGCTCCCGCTGGGCCTGCTGGCCCTGAGGACCGGCTGCCCGGTGAAACTGACGGCCACCCGCGAGGAGTCCTTCCTCGGGCACGTCCACCGGCACCCCACCCTCCTGCGCTACCGCCACCACGCCGACGCCGACGGCCGGCTCGTGAAGGTCGAGGCGCAGATCCTGCTGGACGCGGGCGCCTACGCCGACACCTCCGCCGAGGCCCTGGCCGCCGCCGTCTCCTTCGCCTGCGGCCCCTACGTCGTCCCGAACGCCTTCATCGAGGGCTGGGCGGTACGCACGAACAACCCGCCCTCGGGCCATGTGCGCGGCGAGGGCGCGATGCAGGTGTGCGCCGCCTACGAGGCGCAGATGGACAAGCTGGCGAAGAGACTCGGCGTCGACCCGGCGGAGCTGCGGCTGCGCAACGTCATGGCGACCGGGGACGTCCTGCCGACCGGCCAGACGGTGACCTGCCCGGCCCCCGTCGCCGAACTCCTCCAGGCCGTCCAGGAGTTCCCCCTCCCCGAGCTCCCCAAGGACACGCCCGAGGCGGACTGGCTGCTGCCCGGCGGCCCCGAGGGCGCGGGCGAACCGGGCGCGGTGCGCCGGGGCGTGGGCTACGGCCTGGGCATGGTGCACATGCTGGGCGCGGAGGGCGCCGACGAGGTGTCCACGGCGACCGTGAAGGTACAGGACGGCGTCGCGACGGTCCTGTGCGCGGCGGTGGAGACGGGCCAGGGCTTCACCACGCTGGCCCGCCAGATCGTCCAGGAGACGCTGGGCATCGACGAGGTGCACGTCGCCCCGGTGGACACCGACCAGCCCCCGGCCGGCCCCGGCTGCCGGGGCCGCCACACCTGGGTGTCCGGCGGCGCGGTGGAGCGGGCGGCGAAGATGGTCCGCACCCAGCTCCTCCAGCCCCTGGCGCACAAGTTCGGCATGTCCACGGAGCTGCTCCAGATCACCGACGGCAAGATCACCTCGTACGACGGCGTCCTGTCGACGACCGTCACGGAGGAGCTGCACGGCAAGGAGCTGTGGGCGACGGCCCAGTGCCGCCCGCACCCGACCGAGCCGCTGGACGGGGCCGGCCAGGGCGACGCCTTCGTGGGCCTGGCCTTCTGCGCGATCCGCGCGGTGGTGGACGTGGACATCGAACTCGGCTCGGTGCGGGTCGTCGAACTCGCCATCGCCCAGGACGTCGGCCGGATCCTGAACCCGGCGCAGCTCGTCGCCCGCATCGAGGCCGGCGTGACGCAGGGCGTCGGCATCGCGCTCACCGAGAACCTCCGCACACCGCGCGGCCTGATCCGCCACCCCGACCTCACCGGCTACGCGCTGCCCACGGCCCTGGACACCCCGGACATCCGGATCGTCAAACTGGTCGAGGAGCGCGACGTGGTCGCCCCGTTCGGCGCGAAGGCGGCCAGCGCGGTCCCGGTGGTGACCTCACCGGCGGCGATCGCCTCCGCCGTCCGCGCCGCGACGGGCCGCCCGGTGAACCGCCTGCCGATAAGGCCCCAGGCGGCGGTGGTGACGGACCGATGAGCGAACGGGAACCCCAGAGCTACGAACCCCCGCCGAGTGTGGGCAAGTTGATCGGCTGGATCGTGCTGTTCGTGCTGGCGGCGGTGGCCGTGGTACTCGGTGGCGTGTACCTGACGTGACGTGAGGTGACGTCAGGTGATCTGACGGGCCGGGGCGTTGTCAGTGGTGCCGCGTAGGCTGCGAAGCAGTGGGACGGCGCACGCAACTTTCCGCACGGGGGACCCGATGAGCACGACCAGGAGCACCACCGGCACGACGACGATCACGACGATCACCTTCACCGAGGACCAGCTCGACCCGTACGTCACGCACGCGCCGACGCGCCGCTGGCTCACCGGCCCCGGCCTGCCGGGACTGCCGGGCGACGGCGGCCTGCTGACGTTCGAGGCGCTGCGCACGGACGGCCTGCGCACGGTCGCGGACTCCACGGGCGACCCGGGCGGCCGCCTGGCGGCGGAGCTGCGTGACCGCCTGGTGATAGGCGGCATCCTGGGCGCGGACGGCCGGTCGCGGGAGTCGGTCCTGCTGGACGGCATGACGGGCGAGATCTCCACGACGTACTTCCTGCACGACCGCCTCGACCTGATGGACACCCGCCCGCTCGCCCCGTCCCTGGAGAGGCTGGTGCGCTGCGCGACGGCGGTGGACGAACTGGCGGCCCTGCGCGGCCAGTTCGCCTCCTACGCGGGCCGCCTCGGCCCGAAGGCGGTGGAGGAGGCGACGCGGCAGTTGCTGGCGGTCTTCGAGGAGAGCGCGGAGGGGGATGCGGCGAAGGAGGATGCGGATGCGGTGAAGGGCGGGGACGGCGATCGGTCCGGCCTCTTCTGGAAGCTGGCCGCCGTGATCCGCCCGCTCGCCCTGGTGGCCGGCCCGGGCACGCGGTCCGGCCTGGCCCTGGACCTGCCGGTCCGCCTCCTGGACGAGGAGTTCGGCCCCGGCGAGGTCGTCCGCTTCGAGGACGTCGACTTCCCGAAGGCCCTCACGCACGCCCCGACCCGCGACTTCCTGCGCGAGGTGGGCCTGCCGGAGGAGGCCGTCTGGTTCTCCCTGGAGACGGACATGCCGCTCCAGACCCTCGCCGAGTACGGCGCGGACGACCGCGGCGGCGTCCGCACCGAGCACCGGCTCCCCGCCGAAGCCGACCGCCTGATCCGCCTGGGCCACCTCCTGGAGGACACCAGCCTGGTCGTCGACGGCACCACGGGCGCGGTCCTGACCTGGAGCGAGCCGGACCTCGCCCTGCGCCCCCTCAACGCCGACATCTCGACCCTGGCGTTCACCCTCTGGCTGATACGACGCGAACGCGCCCTGGACGCGGTACACGAACTGACCGCGGCCTACGACCAGTTGGCCGACGCGATGTCCCGCACCCTGGCCGCCGTGGACCCGGTCGCCTGCGACCCGACCCCGAACCCGACCATCCCCACGGACGACGGCCTGCGCTACTGGCCGGGCATGTTCGAGGACGAGGCGGGCGGCGGCCTGTGCGCCTAGCTGTATTGCCCACCGGGGAGAGCCGACGCCGACCGGGTACCCGTCCCGTAGCACACTCCCGAGGGGGCGAATAGGCTGGTCGCAGGGGGTCGACACGGTTCGCTCCAAGGGAGCCACCCATGAGAAGACAGAGGAAACAGCGGAAGCAGAGGAAGAACAGGAACGGCGCCTGGCGCGTGACGGGAGTCGTCACCGCACTCGCCACGGCCGCCGCGATCGCCTCAGTCACCCCGGTCCAGGCTCAGTCCACCGCTCAACTGTCCGCGTGGGTCAGCGACGGCTGGGGCGGCGGCACCATCACCAGCCAGCCCGCCGGAATCAACTGCCACCAGTCGGCATGGGACCCGTACGCATCGAACGAACCCCAGCCGTACCCGACCGGCACCTGCACCGCGACCTTCGACATCGGAACGACGGTCACCTTCACCGCCACCCCCGACACAGGCTCCTACCTGAACGACGGCCCCACCCCGAACCCCGCGACCATACGAACCGGCTACAACTCCACCTGGGTCATGTTCTGCCCGACGGACGGGCTCTGCTCCGCAGGCTGACGCGCTCTCAAGCGTGCGGCCGCCTGTCGGGCGGCCAGGCTTCCAGACACGCCCAGGCGGAGCGGAGCAGGACTGGCGCGTCCAGCGGATGCGGCCATTGGCATAGTGCAGATCGGTCGTGGGCAGGGGGTGAGCCGGTTCTTCGAAGTTGAGCGGTGCGCGGGCACGCCGCGTCCCCGATAGGTGAGGTGCGGAAATGTGACACTCCCGCACCGAAGTGTCACCTTCCTGTGCGGCCCCCCGGGGCAGGCACCCGACAGAGAGCCGCACTGCCCAAGCTCGAAGACCCGGTAAACCCCTGTCATCTGACACGGGGGAGCAGGCGGCTGGGGGAGTCTTCAGACCCAGAGGTCCCAGTGGTCACGTCCGCTGGTCAGACCAGCTACAGAGGCCGTGGCGGGAATTGAACCCACGTAACTCGCTTTGCAGGCGAGCCCCTAAACCACTCGGGCACACGGCCAGGTCGGGGTGGGGAGTTGGAGTTCCCGTCCGGACTTGGTGCTTTGACCGTATGGGTGGGGTGAGGTGGGGTTCAAGGGGGCGGGGCGGGCTGCAATGGGACTGCCATACCGCGTTCATGAAACGGGGAAGGCGGTGCGTGGGCGTACGACCGGCGGACCGTCGGGGAACCGACTTCTGGCCTCGGTGCCGGGCTGCTGCAGTACGCCGCCCAGGATCTGCGGCCGGTCGCGTTGCTGCCGGGTGCGGTCGGTGTCGCGTTGCTCGTGCCCGCCGTGCTCGGGCTGTTGCCGCGCGGGACGTGGCGGGCGGCCCGGGGACTGCCGTCCGTCGCGTTGTTCGGGGCTTGGGGGGCCGGCACCCGGGTGCGGGTGAAGCCCGGGGTCAAAACCCCTCGCCGGTGACCTCGTCCGCCTCCTACGCTCGGCCGTATGCAGCCCGACACCTCCCTCGCCCTCGCCCTCCCCCTCGACCCCGGTCTCCGGCATGCCCTGGACGACCTCGCGGACGCCACCGGGCGTCGGCCGGAGGACGTCGCGCTGGACGCCGTACGGGCGGGTCTGCGGGTGGAGGAGGCGCGGGTGCGGGCCGTGGCCGAGCGGCTCGCGGGAGCCCACGCCGGCCTGCTGCGGAGGTTGGGGGAATGAGCCGCACCCCCGGGAACCGCCCCGCCCCTCGGTCCGCCCCTCACCCCACCCGGCATCTCACCCTCGCCGAGGTCGCCGACATCGCGCGGATCGCCTTCGGGGGGCGGGCTCCTGAGGCGCGGGAGCCCGGTCTGCTCGCGTCCGCCGTGCATCGGCCCCGTGCCCGGATGTTCGGTACGGCCGCGTACGACGACCTACACGAGCAGGCCGCCGCCCTCCTGCACGCGATCGCCACGAACCACCCCCTCGTCGACGGCAACAAGCGCGCGGCCTGGCTGGCCACCGCGACCTTTCTCGCGCTGCACGGTGTGGATCTCGCCGCCTGTGACCAGGACGCGGCGTACGACCTGGTCATCGACGTGGCGTCCGGTACGGAGTCCGAGGTCGCGGTGATCGCGCGGCGACTGCGGGCGCTGTGACGTGAGTCCCACCCACCGGCTGCCCGGCCTCGTTCGCCCATCGGCACCGTCGGGCCGCCGGTAGGGTGGCCCGGTTGTCATACGCAGCCGAGTCCTTCCTGCACAGCCCCGCACAGCCCCGCACAGCCCCGCACAGCTCCACACAGCCCCGTACGCCCTGTACAGCTCCATACAGCTGAGCCGCCCGCCCGTCACCCACCACAGCCCTGTCCGACGCGCTTCGCGCGGCCCCTCTGATTTCGACCACGAACCCGGAGACCGTGACTACCACCGCCGCCACCTCCACGTCCTCCCACCACCTGTCGCCCGCCTTTCCCGGCCGCGCGCCCTGGGGCACCGCCAGCAAGCTGCGTGCCTGGCAGCAGGGGGCGATGGAGAGGTACCTCCAGGAGCAGCCGCGCGACTTCCTCGCCGTCGCCACCCCCGGCGCCGGCAAGACGACGTTCGCGCTGACCCTCGCCTCCTGGCTGCTGCACCACCACGTCGTGCAGCAGGTGACGGTGGTCGCGCCGACCGAGCACCTGAAGAAGCAGTGGGCGGAAGCGGCCGCGAGGATAGGGATCAGGCTCGATCCCGAGTACAGCGCCGGACCGCTGAGCAAGGACTACCACGGGGTCGCCGTGACGTACGCGGGCGTCGGCGTCCGGCCGATGCTGCACCGCAACCGGTCCGAGCAGCGCAAGACCCTCGTCATCCTCGACGAGATCCACCACGCCGGTGACAGCAAGTCGTGGGGCGAGGCGTGCCTGGAGGCGTTCGAGCCGGCCACCCGCCGTCTCGCGCTCACCGGTACGCCGTTCCGGTCCGACACCAACCCCATCCCCTTCGTGACGTACGAGGAGGGCAACGACGGGATCCGGCGGTCGTCGGCCGACTACACCTACGGGTACGGGTCGGCGCTCGCCGACAACGTCGTGCGGCCCGTCATCTTCCTCTCCTACAGCGGCAACATGCGCTGGCGGACGAAGGCCGGCGACGAGATCGCGGCGCGGCTCGGCGAGCCGATGACCAAGGACGCGATCAGCCAGGCCTGGCGTACCGCGCTCGACCCGCGCGGCGAGTGGATGCCGAGCGTGCTGCGCGCCGCCGACCGGCGGCTCACCGAGGTCAGGAAGGCCATCCCGGACGCCGGTGCGCTCGTCATCGCCTCCGACCAGGACTCCGCCCGCGCCTACGCGAAGCTGATCCGGGAGATCACCGGCGACAAGGCGACCCTCGTCCTGTCCGACGACAACGGCGCGTCCAACCGCATCGACGAGTTCAGCGCGAGCAACGACCGGTGGATGGTCGCGGTGCGGATGGTGTCGGAGGGCGTCGACGTGCCGCGCCTCGCCGTCGGCGTGTACGCGACGACCATCTCCACGCCCCTCTTCTTCGCGCAGGCCGTCGGGCGCTTCGTGCGGTCGAGGCGGCGCGGCGAGACCGCCTCCGTGTTCCTGCCGACCGTGCCCGATCTGCTCACCTTCGCCAACGAGATGGAGGTCGAGCGCGACCACGCCCTCGACAAGCCCAAGAAGGAGGGCGAGGAGGATCCGTACGCCGAGTCCGAGCAGGAGATGGACGAGGCGAACAAGGAGCAGGACGAGGACACCGGCGAGCAGGAGCAGTTCGCCTTCGAGGCGCTGGAGTCCGAGGCCGTCTTCGACCGGGTGATGTACAACGGCGCCGAGTTCGGCATGCAGGCCCACCCGGGCAGCGAGGAGGAGCAGGACTACCTCGGCATCCCGGGGCTGCTGGAGCCCGACCAGGTGCAGATGCTGCTCCAGAAGCGGCAGGCCAAGCAGATCGCGCACAGCAGGAAGAAGCCGGACGAGGACGCCGACCTGCTGGAACTGCCCGCCGAGCGGCGGCCGGTCGTCTCGCACAAGGAGATGATGGAGCTGCGCAAGCAGCTCAACACGATGGTCGGCGCGTACGTCCACCAGAGCGGCAAGCCGCACGGCGTGATCCACACCGAGCTGCGGCGCGTGTGCGGCGGACCGCCGAGCGCGGAGGCGACGGCGGGACAGTTGCGGCAGCGCATCGCCAAGGTGCAGGAGTGGGCCACGCGGATGAAGTGACGTCCGCACGTCCAGTGCCCTGCGAGGCCGCGTCCTGCGAGCTCCGGGGGGCGCGCACAACGTTGTCACGCCCCGTACGTATCGGGATAAATCCTGTTAGTCCGTACCGGCTCATGCCCGGATTCTGGACGGAGCCTTCCGCTCAGCGAACCTGCTTCGCTACTGTCCCGCCTACGCACACGCCCCGTGGCAGCGCCGCCGCGGAGCGCAGCCGTGAAGCGACTGGGCCCGGACACGCCGGGCCCGTCTTCGATCGGCGGCCTCTGTAGCGCGTCGCCGACGGGACTCGGTGACGCATCCGTCGCGATGGGGGCCTGCCGACCTCACCACTTAAGGAGTGGGAGTCGTGACCGCGGAGACCTCCCAGACGCTCGATCGAGGACTGAAGGTTCTCAAGCTGTTGGCCGACACCGACCACGGGCTGACCGTCACCGAACTTTCCAGCAAACTGGGGGTGAACCGGACCGTCGTGTACCGGTTGCTCGCCACCCTGGAGCAGCACACCCTCGTACGGCGTGACCTGGGCGGACGAGCCCGGGTCGGCCTCGGAGTGCTGCGGCTCGGCCGCCAGGTGCATCCGCTGGTGCGGGAGGCCGCCCTGCCCGCGCTGCGCTCGCTGGCCGAGGACATAGGGGCGACCGCGCATCTGACGCTGGTGGACGGCACGGAGGCGCTCGCCGTCGCCGTCGTCGAACCGACCTGGACGGACTACCACGTGGCGTACCGGGCCGGGTTCCGGCACCCGCTGGACCGGGGTGCCGCGGGGCGGGCGATCCTCGCCGCCCGGCAGCAGTTGCCGGACCAGCCCGGCTACACCTTGACGCACGGGGAACTGGAGGCGGGCGCGAGCGGGGCCGCGGCGCCGTTGCTCGGGGTGACGGGCGTCGAGGGGAGCGTGGGCGTGGTGATGCTGGCGGACGCGGTGCCGGAGCGGGTGGGACCACGGGTGCTGGACGCTGCGCGGGAGGTGGCGGAGGCGCTGCGCTGACGTTCACTGGGCGGGTGCCGTGGGCTGGTGCCGGGCGCTCGCGGGGGTGCTTGGCGGGTGCCGCCCGCGCCCACCCGTGACGCCCCAGCGGCTCGCCCGTGACGCACCCAAGCGGTACGACTGCCCGCAGGCTGCCTGTACCTGCGCGCTGTGTCGGCGTGCCTGTGGGCTGTACCTGCGCGGTCGTCTGCGCAGGCCCGGCGTGCCTGTGCTGTGCCTGCGCGCTGTGCCTGTGGGCTGTACCTGCGCGGTCGTCTGCGCAGGCCCGGCGGTTACATTGACCCCGTGCTCTCTCGTCTCTCACGCCCCAAGGCCCTCACCGTCTGCGCCCTGCCCCTCGTGGCGCTGCTCGCCATGGCCGCTTTCGCGCCGCTGCCGTTCTCGGTGGCGCAGCCGGGCATGACGGCGAACGTCCTCGGCGAGAACAAGGGCGACCAGGTCATCACGGTCTCCGGCGCGCCCACCCGGGACACGAGCGGACAGTTGCGGATGACGACGATCGAGGCGACCGGCCCCGACGCGGACGTCTCGCTCGGCGATGTGATCGACGGCTGGTTCCGCGCCGACCAGGCGATCATGCCGCGCGACTCCGTGTACCCCAGCGGGGAGAGCACCAAGGAGATCGAGCAGCACAACACCGAGCAGATGCGGCAGTCCCAGGACGCCGCCGCCGAGGCCGCCCTGAAGTACCTCGACCGGACCGGCGACGGCATCAAGGTCACGCTGAGACTGTCCGACGTGGGCGGTCCCAGCGCGGGGCTGCTGTTCTCGCTCGGCGTCGTCGACAAGCTCGACGGCGACGGCGGCGGCGGCGACCTCACGGGCGGCCGCACGATCGCCGGCACCGGGACCATCGACGCCGACGGCAAGGTCGGCGCGGTCGGCGGCGTCGCCCTGAAGACGCAGGCCGCCCGGCGCGACGGGGCGACGGTGTTCCTCGTGCCGAAGGACGAGTGCGGCGACGCGAAGACCGACCTGCCCAAGGGCCTGCGGCTGATCCCGGTCACCACGCTCAAGGGCGCGGTGAGCGCACTCGTAGCGCTGGAGAAGGGGAAGGGCTCGGTACCGAGCTGCTGAACCACGTCCCCCAAGAGGCCTCCGGCGGGGGCTACTTGACGAACCCCTCGTCCTTCATCCACTCCAGCGCCACCTGATGCGGATCCTCCCCCTCGACGTCCACCTTGGCGTTCAGCTCCCGTGCCACCGTGTTGTCGAGCTTCTTCGTGATCGGGTTCAGCAGGCCCGCGATCGCCGGCCACCTCTTCAGCGCCTTGGAGTTGACCACGGGGGCCGCGTTGTAGTTGGGGAAGAAGTCCTTGTCGTCGTCCATCACGACCAGGTTCATCGACTTGATGCGGCCGTCGGTGGTGTACACCTCCCCGTAGACGCAACTCCCTTTCGCCGCCTGGGTGTAGATGATCCCGGTGTCCATCTGCGTGATCCGGGACGACGCCACGTTCATGCCGTACGCCTTCTCCATCCCCGGCAGCCCGTCCGCCCGGTTGGCGAACTCGCCCTCCACACACAGTGTTACGGCGCTCGGGTCCGACTTCGACAGCGCGGCCACCTGCGACAGCGTCCTGGTGCGGTACTTCTTGTGGTTGGCCTGGTTCATGGCCAGCGCGTAGGTGTTGTCCAGCCGGGACTGCGGCAGCCAGGTCACCCCGTTCCTCAGGTCGGCGTCCCGGACCGCCCGCCACTGCGCCTGCGGGTCGGTGACGGGCTCGCTGTTGCCCATGTACGTGATCCACGCCGTGCCCGTGTACTCGTACATGGCGTCGGCGTCGCCCTTGCGGACCGCCTCCCGGCTGCCGATGGAACCCTGGATGCCGGTGCGGTCCAGCACGTCCGCGCCGGCCGCCTGGAAGGCGATGCCGATCATCGCGCCGAGGATGAGGTTCTCGGTGAACGACTTGGACGTCACGGTCAGTTGAGCGCCCTCGAGCGGCTCGCCCTGCCCGATGGAGCCGGGGGAGACGTCGTCGACCATGGGGGAGCCGCTGCTCAGTCCGCAGCCGGACGCCGCCAGAAGCACCAGCCCCCCGGCCAGACACCGCACCCTGCTCACCGCCCAGGACCTCCGCCTTCTCGCCGCCCTGCTCACTTCCCCGCCTCCAGTCCCCGTGGCCGCAGCAGTACCTCGGCCAGGGAGGCCAGCCAGTCGACCAGCAGGGCCAGGGACACGGTGAGGATCGAGCCGAGGACCAGGACCGGCATGCGCTGGTTGGTGATGCCGGCCGTGATCAGGACGCCCAGGCCGCCGCCCCCGCCGAAGGTCGCCAGGGTCGCCGTGCCGACGTTGAGGACGAGAGCCGTCCGTACGCCCGCCAGGATCAGCGGCATCGCCAGCGGCAGTTCCACCCGGGACAGCACCCCGGTGGGGGACATGCCGATCCCGCGGGCCGCCTCCAGCAGCGTCGGGTCGTTGGCCTTCAGCCCCGCCACGGTGTTGGAGAGCACGGGCAGGATGGCGTAGGCGATGATGCCGATCAGGGCGGCCCGGCGGCCGATGCCCAGCCAGATCACCAGCAGCGCCAGCAGACCGATCGCGGGGGTCGCCTGCCCCATGTTGGCGAGGGCCAGCGCGACCGGGGTCGCCCTGCGGAACCTGCGCCGGGTGAGCAGGATGCCCAGCGGGATCGCGATGACCAGCACGAAGAAGGTGGAGATCACGGTCAGTTGGACCTGCTGCCACAGGGCCGATGGTGGAGGTGGCGGTGGCGGCGAGGTTGCCGCCCCAGTCGCTGCGGTAGGCGACGACCCCGATCAGCACGCCCAGCAGGGTCGCCACGACCATGCACTGGAAGACGACGCCGGCGTGTTGACAGGCGTCGGTGAGCAGTTGCCGGTGCCGGTCGGCCAGGTACTCCCAGGAGCTCACACGCCCTCACCCCACAGGCCGGCCAGGCCCTTCCCGGTCGTCCAGGGCCTGTGCGGCCGCCTGCTCCACCAGCGGGATGATCCGCAGCGGAACGGGGTTCTCCATCACGATCGCGGTGGAGGCCCGGACAATGCCATCAAAACCGACGACCAGGTCGATCACCCGCTGGAGATCGGCGTTGGACCGGGCCACCAGCCGGCACAGCATGTCCCCGCCGCCGGTGGTGGTGTGCAGCTCCAGCACCTCCGGGACGGATCCCAAGTGCGCCCGTACGTCGGCCCCTTGCCCCTGCCGGATCTGCAGCGTGGCGAACGCGGTGACCGGGTAGCCGAGGGCCGCCGGATCGACCTCCGGGCCGAATCCCCGGATGACTCCGCTCGACTGAAGCCGGTCGAGCCGCGCCTGCACGGTCCCCCGGGCCACTCCCAGCCGCCGGGACATCTCCAGCACCCCGATCCGCGGCTCCCGCGCCAGCAGCACGATGATCCGGCCGTCCAGATGATCGATCGCCACGCCGCCCGCCTCCGAGATCGTCACCGTGATGGTCACCCTGTACAGAAAGCCCGCAGAAACCGTCGTACCGCTGCACACATTGCCCAGCGATGGAGCGAACTATTGCGCACCTTGCTGCCCGGCGCGAGGCTTTCGTCATGACGCAGACCACACACCACACTCCCGACACCGCCCGGCAGGCCGATCCCTTCCCGGTGAAGGGAATGGACGCGGTCGTCTTCGCCGTGGGCAACGCCAAGCAGGCGGCGCACTACTACTCCACCGCCTTCGGCATGACGCTGGTCGCCTACTCCGGACCGGAGACGGGCAGCCGCGAGACCGCCTCGTACGTCCTCACGAACGGCTCGGCCCGCTTCGTCCTCACCTCCGTCGTCAAGCCCGCCACCACCTGGGGCCACTTCCTCGCCGGGCACGTGGCCGAGCACGGCGACGGCGTCGTCGACCTCGCCATCGAGGTCCCGGACGCCCGCGCCGCGTACGCCTACGCGATCGAGCACGGCGCGCGCCCGGTCGCCGAGCCGTACGAGCTGAAGGACGAGCACGGCACGGTGGTGCTGGCCGCGATCGCGACGTACGGCGAGACCCGCCACACCCTCGTCGACCGCTCCGGCTACGACGGCCCCTACCTCCCCGGCTACGTCGCCGCCGCCCCGATCGTCGAACCGCGCGCCCACCGCACCTTCCAGGCGATCGACCACTGCGTCGGCAACGTCGAGCTCGGCCGGATGAACGAGTGGGTCGGCTTCTACAACAAGGTCATGGGCTTCACGAACATGAAGGAGTTCGTGGGCGACGACATCGCCACCGAGTACAGCGCCCTCATGTCCAAGGTCGTCGCCGACGGCACGCTCAAGGTCAAGTTCCCGATCAACGAGCCCGCCATCGCCAAGAAGAAGTCCCAGATCGACGAGTACCTGGAGTTCTACGGCGGCGCGGGCGTCCAGCACATCGCGCTCAACACCGGCGACATCGTGCAGACGGTACGGACCATGCGCGCGGCGGGCGTCCAGTTCCTGAACACCCCCGACTCCTACTACGACACCCTCGGCGAGTGGGTCGGCGACACCCGCGTCCCCGTCGAGACCCTGCGCGAGCTGAGGATCCTCGCCGACCGCGACGAGGACGGCTACCTGCTGCAGATCTTCACCAAGCCGGTCCAGGACCGGCCGACCGTCTTCTTCGAGATCATCGAACGGCACGGCTCGATGGGCTTCGGCAAGGGCAACTTCAAGGCCCTGTTCGAGGCGATCGAGCGCGAGCAGGAGAAGCGCGGCAACCTGTAGGCCCACCGGGCCGGGGCCGGGTTACTCGGGCAGGTCCGCCGGGGCCGGCTCGGCGCCCAGTTCCGTCAGCGTGGCGCGGGCGGCCGGGGCGAGCAGCGGCGAGAAGTACGGGTTGATCCGCAACGCCTCCTGGAGGTGCCGGCGGGCCGGCCCGTCCTGCCGCAGGCTCCGCTCGGTCATGGCCCGGTGGTAGAGGTACGGCGCGCTGTGCACCGCGCCCCCGTGCACCCGGTCGGTGGCGATCGCGGCGAACTTCACCGCCTCCTTGTCGTCGCCGGCCCGGTGCAGCGCCCAGCCCAGCGCGTCCGCGACCGGGATCCCCGGCTGCCGACGCCACTCGGCGCGCAGCCGTCGGACCGCCGACGCCGGATCCCCGTGGTCGGCCTCGAAGAGGCCCAGCACCAGGTCCCCGTCGACCCCGCCCGCCGCGTCCGTCCGGACCCGCGCCCGCAGCAGGTCGTACTGCACGCGCGCCGCCTGCGCGAGCCCCAGCGACTCGTACAGTTCGCCCAGCTCCAGCGCGTACTGCGGCAGCGGCTGCCGGGCGAGCGCCGTCCGGTACGCGCTCAGCGCCTCCGACGTCCGCCCCAGGGCCGCCAGCGCACGCCCCTGCCCGGCCTGCGCGGCCCGCTGGTCGGGGTCGAGCCGCACCGCCTCCTGGAAGTGCCGCAGCGCGTCCTCCCGCTCGCCGCGTTCCCAGGCGAACTCCCCGGCCCGCTCCAGCCAGGCCGCCTGCTCGGCGGGGGCGGTGGCGCCGGCCGCCGCGTCGGCCAGCGCGGCCTGCGCGTCCTCGCGTCGGCCCCGTTCCCAGTAGACGCCCGCCGCCCGCGCCCGCACGGCGGGACCGGAGTGCAGCGCGGTCAGCCTGTCGAGCGCCTTGCGGGCCTTCTTGTAGTCGCCGAGCCCGGTGTACGCGTCGATGAGCTGCGGATACGTCGTCCAGCGGGCCGGCGCCAGCTTGCGCGCGGCCTCGCCGAAGGCCAGGGCGGCGGGGAAGTCGCGGCGCGCGTTGGCCAGCGCGGCCAGGCCGTCGAGGGCCTCGGCGTTGTTCTTGGGGCGCACCTTCAGCGAGGTCCGCAGCGCCTGCTCGGCCTTGGGGTAGAGGAGGGCCGCGTCGGCGGTGCGCCGGCCCTGTTCGACGTAGGCCGCGGCGAGCACCGTCCAGGACCGCGCGTCCCGCGGATGCGCCCGCACCCGGCTCTCGCGCTCGCCGATCAGCACCGCCAGATCGGGCAGCGCGGCCGGCACCCCCGCCCGGACCGCCGTGCCCGCCTGCGCCCCCGCCGCCGGCGCCGAGCGGACGGCGGGCTCGTCGCCCGGCAGGCACATCAGCACCCCGCCGCCCAGCACGAGACACCCCACGAGCGAGCCGACGAGCAGCAGCCGCCGACGCAACCAAGAGACCTTCTCCCTCTCCATGGCGCTCACTGTGCGGCAGTACGGCGACCGGAGGACGTCAGCCGAAGGGGTGGCCGGACGGGGTTCACACCGATGGCCCCGGGTGCGAACCTTTGATCATGAGCCGTTCGGAAGCACGACACACCGCCGCGTCCGTGGCGACGGGCGACCTCCTCGACCGTCTCCTCGCCGGCCTGCCCGCCGACGCCGTCCTCACCGACCCGGACGTCACGCTCTCCTACGCCAACGACATGGCGAGCTTCTGCCCGGCCGGCACCCCGGCCGTGGTCGTGCTGCCGCGCACGGTCGAGGAGGTCCAGCACGTCATGCGCACGGCGAGCGAGCTGCGCGTCCCGGTCGTCCCGCAGGGCGCGCGCACCGGCCTGTCCGGCGGCGCCAACGCCTCCGAGGGCTGCGTCGTGGTCTCCCTGACGAAGATGGACCGGATCCTCGAGATCAGCCCGGTCGACCGGATCGCCGTCGTCGAACCGGGCGTCGTGAACGCGACCCTCTCCCGCGCGGTGGGCGAACAGGGGCTGTACTACCCGCCCGATCCCTCCAGTTGGGAGCTGTGCACGATCGGCGGCAACATCGGCACCGCCTCGGGCGGCCTGTGCTGCGTGAAGTACGGGGTGACGGCCGAGTACGTCCTCGGCCTGGACGTCGTCCTGGCCGACGGCCGGCTCATGTCCACCGGCCGCCGTACGGCGAAGGGCGTCGCCGGGTACGACCTCACCCGCCTGTTCGTCGGCTCCGAGGGCTCGCTCGGCATCGTCGTACGGGCGGTCCTGGCGCTGCGGCCGCAGCCGCCGCGGCAGTTGGTGCTGGCGGCCGAGTTCGCGTCCGGGGCCGCCGCCTGCGACGCGGTGTGCCGGATCATGGCGGACGGGCACGTCCCGTCCCTCCTCGAACTGATGGACCGTACGACGGTCCGGGCCGTCAACGACCTGACCCGCATGGGCCTGCCGGACACCACCGAAGCCCTGCTCCTCGCCGCCTTCGACACCCCCGACCCGGCCGCCGACCTCGCCGCCGTCGGCGCGCTGTGCGAGGCGGCCGGCGCCACCCAGGTGGTCCCCGCCGACGACTTCGCCGAGTCCGAACTCCTGCTCCAGGCACGGCGGTCGTCGCTCGTCGCCCTGGAGGCGGTCAAGGGCACGACGATGATCGACGACGTGTGCGTGCCCCGGTCGAGACTCGGCGAGCTGCTCGACGGCGTCGAACGCATCGCGCAGAAGCACCGGTTGACCATCGGGGTCGTGGCCCACGCCGGGGACGGCAACACCCACCCCACCGTCTGCTTCGACGCGCAGGACCCCGACGAGTGCCGTCGCGCCCGCGAGTCCTTCGACGAGATCATGGGCCTCGGCCTGGAACTCGGCGGCACCATCACCGGCGAGCACGGCGTGGGCGTGCTGAAGAAGGAGTGGCTCGCGCGCGAACTCGGCCCGGTGGGCGTGGAGATGCAGCGGGCGGTCAAGGCGGCCTTCGACCCGCTGGGCATCCTCAACCCCGGCAAGCTGTTCTGACGGTGGTCGCCCGTGGTCACCGGTGGTCGCCGGTGGTCGCCGGGGGGACACCCCCTTCCCGAAAAACTGTGACACCTGGGTAGCGAAGTGTCACAGTTTTTCGGAGTCACTCCCCTTCCCTCGACTCGTCCGACGGCCACGGGTCGCGCAGCCACAGGTCGTCGGCCGGGGTGGGGGCGAGCAGTTCGGCCAGACCGTCGTCGATGCCGAGCTGCTCACCCTCGGTCCCCGGGGGCACCACCCGCAACGTCCGCTCCAGCCAGGCCGAGACCTGGGCCGCGGGCGCCTCCAGGAGCGCGTCGCCGTCCGGCGAACTCAGCGCCATCAGCACGACGCCGCGCCCGTTCACCTTCGTCGGCCACACCCGCACGTCCCCGTGCCCGCACGGCCGGAACACGCCCTCCACCAGCAGCTCGCGGGCGAACGTCCAGTCGACCGGGTGCTCGGAGTTGGTGTGGAAGGCGACGTGGATGGCGAAGGGGTCGTCGCTGCGGTAGCTGAGCCGGGCCGGGACGGGGATGCTGCGCTCCGGCGACAGGATGAGCTTGAGCTCCAGCTCGCGCTCCACCACGGTGTGATGCATGTCGGTTCTCCTCTCGATACGGACCTCGTACGGGCACCCGTTGGGCCCTTACGAGTGGAGAGAGGGTGGAGCCGGATCCATTACGCGGGTTCGGAGAACTTTTTTCGGCGGCTTCCGGCGACGGGTTCCGGCTGGTGTCCCTACGGGTGTTCCGGCGGGTGGTTCCGAACCTGTGAAGAGCGTGCACGGGGTTGCCCGTAAAAGGGCGGGTCCGACGGGACTGGCGATGGCGGCCGCGCCGGTCTGATAGATGTGGAGGTTCCCATCCCACCCCCGAGCAGATACGGGACGACGGACATGAGCGCCCCAACCCCGGCACCCGGCGACGACCGGCCCCGCGAAGGGTTTTACCCGGACCCGTCCATCCCTGGATACGTCCGGTACTGGAACGGCTCCGCCTGGGTACCGGGCACCAGCCGACCCGCCCCGTCCGACGGCGGACCGCTCACGCCCCCGTCCGGCGCGCCCCCGGCCTCCGTCGAGGAGACCGGCCCGCACTTCTTCGACGAGGACCCGGCCCCGGCCGACCCCTACGCCGGCCGGCCCGAGCCGGCCTCCGCGTGGGGCGCCGACCGCTCCCACCAGTCCGGCTTCGGCGGTGACCAGGACCGCCGGGTCTCCTGGGGCGGCGGCCCGCAGACCCCCGACCCGAGGCTCCCGTCTCCGGCCCAGCCCGGCGGCCAGTCGACGAGCACGGACGGCACGGCGACGATCCCGCCCACAGAACCGGAGGACGGCGGCGGGGCCGGGGCCGGGGACGTGGTCTCCGGGGGCACGTTCGTCTTCCGCCGGCCGACGTCGGGCGACGGGGGAGCGGGGGTGGCCGGATCGCCGTCCGGTACGGCCCCGTCCGGTGCGTCCGGCCCCGGGGGCCCCGTCCCTGACGAGGGCACGGTCACCTTCCGCACGCCGCCCCCGCGCACACCCCACCACCCGGCCGCCCCCGGCGCACACCCCGGAAGCACGCCCGCCCCGACGTTCCCTGCGGCGGCGCAGGACAGCGGCGGGGCCGCGACCGGTTTCGGCGCGCCGGGTCCGGCGGGTCCGGCCGCGGCCGACTTCGGGACCCAGGGACCTGTCGGCGCGGCCGGCAGCGGCGCGGCGCCTGGGGCGGGTTTCGGCGCGCCGGGTTCGGGCGCTGCTGCCCCCGGCTCGGGTTTCGGCGGGCAAGGGCAGGGCGCTGCCGCCCCCGGCACCGGTTTCGGGGCGCCGGGCTCCGCAGGCACTGACCCCGCCGTGGCCTCCGGGGCGGCGCCCGCCGCCCCCGCCGCTGCCAGGCCCGGCTTCGGGGCCGGGAAGGCGGCTGCCGAACGGGCGGCCGCGGCTCAGCCGCCGGGCGCCCCCGCCCCGCAGGGTCCCGCCGGCTTCCCGGCCGCCCAGCCCGGCGGGCAACCCGCCGCCCAGCCCGGCGTGCGGGCGTCCGCCGCTCACCCCGGACCCCAGCAGGCCGCCCCCAACGTTCCCCAGCAGGCCGGTGCTCCTGCCGTGCCCCAGCCTCAGCCCGCCGCAGTCGCCGCCCAGGGTGCCGCCCAGGCATCCGCATCCGCGTCCGTCCCGCCGGCCCCCGGTCCCGGTGGCGGGCAGCCGTCCTGGGCGCAGCAGGTGCACCGGCTCGCGGGGGCCGAGGACGGGCCCGTCGCGCCCTGGAAGCCGCCGGTCGAGGACATCTTCCAGGCGGCCGCCCGGCGGCAGGCCTCGGCCCGTCCCGCAGGCCTCGGCAAGCGGCTGGCGGCCCGTCTCGTCGACACGCTCGTCCTCGCTGCCGTCACCTCCGCCGCCGCCGTACCGCTCGGCGTGAAGGCCCTCGACCACGTCAACGCGAAGATCGACGCGGCCAAGCTCACCGGCGAGACCGTCACCGTCTGGCTGCTGGACGGCACGACGTCGGTGTACCTCGGGATCGTCCTCGGCGTCCTGCTGGTCTTCGGGGTCGTCTACGAGGCGCTGCCGACCGCCAAGTGGGGCCGCACGCTGGGCAAGAAGCTGTTCGGACTCGAGGTGCGGGACATCGGGGGCGGTGAACCCCCGTCCTTCGGGGCGGCCCTGCGCCGCTGGCTCGTGTACAGCGTGCCGGGTCTGCTCGTGGTCGGCGTCGTGGGCGTCGTATGGGGCGCGTTCGACAAGCCCTGGCGGCAGTGCTGGCACGACAAGGCGGCGCACACGTTCGTCGCCGGCTGACCGGCACCGGTACTCCGGCACCGGTACTCCGGCACCGGTACTCCGGCACCGGTACTCCGGCACCGGTACTCCGGCACCGGTACTCCGGCACCGGTACTCCGGCACCGGTACTCCGGTACCCCGGACGGCCGCTCGCCGGATGCGGAGCGGAGGGGTTCGGGGTCGACTCGGGGGCATGACCACCGAACCGCCCCCCGGCTCCGGCGGCGGCGAGCCGCCGGAGGACGACCCGTTCAAGAAGCGGCCGCCGCAGCAGCCCCCGCCGTACGGCGGGGGGCAGGGCTCGCCGTACGACACCCCGCAGGGACCCCAGGATCCGTACCGCGGCGGTCCCGTCGGCGGTGACCCCCACGGCGGCGGTCCCTACGGGGGTGACCCCTACGGCGGCTACCCCGCCGACCCGCTCGCCGGGATGCCGCCGCTCGCCGACAGCGGCCGGCGCACGCTGGCCCGGATCATCGACATGATCCTCGTCTTCGTCGTGGTGCTGCTGCTGTCGTGGGCCTTCGGGGTCGCGCAGTACACGACGGACGCGGACGAGCTCGAGTTCGGCAAGACCTTCGGCCGGGAGCTCGTCGCCGCGATCCTGTACGTCGCGTACGACACGATCCTCACCGCCAAGGCCGGCCAGACGCTCGGCAAGAAGTGGCTCGGCATGCGCGTGGCCAACCTCGACAACGGCTCCACGCCCTCCGTGCAGACGTCACTGGTGCGGGCCCTGGTGCTGTGGCTGCCGTTCGCGTTCTGCTGCGCCTGCCTGTGGACGGCGATCTGCGGCGGCTGGAGCTACTTCGACAAGCCCTACAAGCAGGGCCTGCACGACAAGGCGGCCAAGACGGTCGTGGTCAGCACCCCCTGACGTACCGCCCGCCGCACGGCGGAGGGGCCGGCCCGCAGCCATGAGGCGTGGGCCGGCCCCTCCGTCGTACCGCCGCGTTTCAGGGTGCCGTGCGCTCCCGGACGGGCTCGGCAGCCGAGACGGACACAGGAACGGAGACGGGAACGGAGACAGGGACAGAGATGGAGACGGGTTCGGGCCGACTCGCGGGCGGGGCCGCGGAGTTGCTGGCCGCGGAGCGGGCCACGGGGGCCCGCGGCGGCTTCGGCGTCGGCACCGTCATGGCGACGAGCACGCCGAGCGCGACCGCGGCGACGACGACGACGGCGATCCCGGGGCCCGAACTCGTCTGTGACAGCAGCAGCATGGCGAGCGTCGAGAAGATGACGGTGCAGGAACCGTACGTGAGCTGTGCGACAGTCGGACGAGGCATGGCAATCGTGTCCTCGGAAGCGGGGGCGGTCTCGACTCTATTCGGCTGCATGCCCGAGCGGACCGAACGGTAAGCGTGACCTAACCCACGGCGCCGGTGCACAGGGGGCGCACGGAGTCATGGCGTCCACCAAGTGGACTGCCCCGCGCGCCCGTCGGGTCCCCGCCAGGCTCCCGTCAGTTCCCCGCCGGACCCCGCCGGACCCCGCCGGACCCCGTCACGGATCTCGCCCCGGACTCGGTCACGTAACGGTCATGTGTCCGCAATGCGAACAGCGGCTCCCGATAATGCATTTGACTTGTTCAAGTCAAGGTCTGTCTTTTCTTTTAAACCAGTAGTCAAATGGCGTCACTTGACTACACGCGTAGAAGCCGCGGGCCTCCCCTTACGGGGATCCCCTCTGTCCGCGAGCAGGGCGCGTGCGTGGGAGGACATCAAGTGACCAACAAATCTTGGACGTATCGGACTGCCGCGACGGTCGTCGCCCTTGCGGCGGCCTCGGCGACGTTCACGACGTTCGCAGTGGCGCAGGCCGCCGAGACAGGCTCGGCCCAGGCCCCCGCGGCGGACGGGCACGACCCGCAGCCGGCGAAGGCGCACGAGCACGACTTCGACGGGCCGCTCAGCAAGACCCAGGACGCCCAGCGCGAGGAGGCCCTCAAGCAGGTCATCTCCGGCGAGGCGGCCGTGAAGGACCGGAACGGCTCGAAGGTCGTCCAGCTCAAGAGCGGCAAGGGCGACAAGAGCAAGTACGTCGAGCTCGGCCGCGAGAAGACCGACAAGATCTTCACGATCCTCGTCGAGTTCGGCGACCAGGTCGACCCCCGCTACGGCGGCACCGCGGGCCCGCTGCACAACCGGATAGCCAAGCCGGACCGGGCCGACAACAACTCCACGGCCTGGCAGGCGGACTACAACCAGAAGCACTTCCAGGACCTGTACTTCGGCACCGGCCAGAACACCGAGTCGCTGAAGAAGTACTACGAGAAGCAGTCCTCGGGCCGCTACTCGGTCGACGGCGAGGTGACCGACTGGGTCAAGGTCCCCTACAACGAGGCCCGTTACGGCTCCAACGACGCCAACACCGGTGCCTGGTACGCGGTCCAGGACGGCGTCAACGCCTGGGTCGCCGAGCGTAAGGCCGCCGGCGCCACCCCCGCCCAGATCAAGGCGGAGCTGGCCGCGTTCGACCAGTGGGACCGCTACGACTTCGACGGCGACGGCAACTTCAACGAGCCCGACGGCTACATCGACCACTTCCAGATCGTGCACGCCGGCGAGGACGAGTCCGCGGGCGGCGGCGCCCAGGGCAAGGACGCCATCTGGGCGCACCGCTGGTACGCCTTCGGCACCGACTCCGGCGCCACCGGCCCGGACACCAACAAGCTCGGCGGCGCGCAGATCGGCGACTCCGGCATCTGGGTCGGCGACTACACCATCCAGCCGGAGAACGGCGGACTGGGCGTCTACGCCCACGAGTACGGCCACGACCTCGGTCTGCCGGACGAGTACGACACCTCCGGCGGCGGTGACAACTCCACCGGCTTCTGGACGCTGATGTCCTCCGGTTCGTGGCTGGGCACCGGCAAGGAGTCCATCGGCGACCTGCCCGGCGACATGAACGCCTGGGACAAGCTGCAACTGGGCTGGCTGGACTACGACGTGGCCAAGGCGGGCGTCAAGTCCCAGCACACGCTCGGCGTCGCGGCGTACAACACCAAGAACGCCCAGGCCCTCGTGGTCAACCTGCCGGAGAAGAAGGTCACCACCGAGGTGGTCGCCCCGGCGCAGGGCGCGACCCAGTGGTGGAGCGGCAGCGGCGACAACCTGCGCAACACGCTGACCCGCACGGTCGACCTGACCGGCAAGTCCTCCGCCTCGCTGTCCCTGGACGCCTGGTGGGACATCGAGAAGGACTTCGACTACCTCTACGCCGAGGTCTCCACCGACGGCGGCGCCAGCTACACGCCGGTCGACGGCAAGCTGGCCGACGGCTCCGCCGTCCCGCGTGACGGCAGCGGCAAGCCGGCCCTCACCGGCACGGTCGACGCCTACCAGAAGCTGACGTTCCCGCTGGACGCCTACGCGGGCAAGAAGATCAACCTGCGCTTCCGTTACGCCAGCGACGGCGGCGTGGCCCAGAAGGGCTTCACGGCCGACGAGATCACGCTGACGGCGAACGGCGCACCGCTGTTCTCCGACAACGCGGAGACCGTGGACGCGGCTTGGACGGCGACCGGCTTCTCGCGCATCGGCGTGTCCATCACGGACGACTACGCCCAGTACTACATCGCCGAGAACCGCCAGTACGTGTCGTACGACAAGACCCTCCAGGTCGGCCCGTACAACTTCGGCTTCTCGAACACCCGTCCCGGCTGGGTGGAGCACTACGCGTACCAGAACGGTCTGCTGATCTGGAAGTGGGACACCTCCCAGGCGGACGACAACACCAGCGTCCACCCGGGTGAGGGCCTGATCCTCCCGATCGACGCGCACCCGACCCCGCTGAAGTGGGCCGACGGCACGGTGATGAACAGCCGTCTGCAGAGCTTCGACTCGCCGTTCAGCCGCCACCGCACGGACAAGATCAAGCTGCACCAGGCGGGCGTCGCGGTGACGATCAAGCCCGTCTCGGGCGTCTCGACCTTCGACGACGGCAAGTCGACGTACTACGACGCGGCGACCCCGCTGGCCGGTGTGAAGGTCACTGACACCAACACCTCGATCAAGATCCTCAGCGAGCCCGAGAACGGCTCGACGATCAAGGTCCAGGTCGGCCCCTCGGTGAAGTAGCCGACGTTTTAGCAGGTCAGACACACATCGGCGGTGACCCCCTGGCGGGTTGCCGCCGATCGTGTTTAGGTGCGTCCTGTGGACTTCTTATTGACACCGACACGGACGCCGGCACCGGCGCCGACCTCGATACCGACTCGCACGGGGGTGTGACCGCATGGCCGCAGGAGGCTTCTGCAAGCTGCCCGACGGCATGGTGGTGGTGGCGCTGAACCTGCCCCGCCCCGCCGCCCGCGAGGGCCTCCCGGGCCCCGCCACGGACGTCCGCGTCCTCGTCCTCGCCCAGAACCGCGCCCGAGCCCTGACCCGCCTGCGCAACCTGGGCCTGCGCGCCGTCTACCTGCGGGGCAACGCCGCACCACCCACCCCGGACGAGATCACGGCGGTCCTCCACCACCCCGACGGCCTCATCTGGCGCACAGCCCCCGACAACGGCGCCCCCCTCGGCGCGCTGGTGGTCCCGGAGCTGTGGCGCCCGATCACGTCACTGCTGCGACGAGCGGCTGCGTAGGAGCGTAGGAGGGCGTAGGCGGCGTAGGGGGCTCCGCCTCGACGCCGACCCTGCTCAGTCTCAGTACGCCTCCACCGTCTTCACGTCTTCCTCTGTGACCACGCCGTCCACGATGCGGAACGAGCGGAACTGGAAGTCGCCGAGGGCGTCGGTGTCCGCCGTGGAGACCAGGACGTAGTGGGCGCCGGGCTCGTTGGCGTAGGAGATGTCGGTGCGGGAGGGGTAGGCCTCGGTCGCGGTGTGGGAGTGGTAGATGATCACCGGCTCCTCGTCGCGGTCGTCCAGCTCGCGGTAGAGCTTGAGCAGGTCGCCCGAGTCGAACTCGTAGAACGTGGGCGACATGGCCGCGTTCAGCATCGGGACGAAGCGTTCGGGGCGGTCCGTGCCCGCCGGGCCCGCGACGACGCCGCACGCCTCGTCCGGGTGGTCCCTGCGCGCGTGCGCGACGATCTGGTCGACGAGGGCCTGGGTGATGGTCAGCATGGTCGCCAGGATAAGCAGAGGGCCGCCCCGTACCGAAGAGTGGTACGGAGCGGCCCACATGCCGGACGTTGCCTGCAGAAGCGGTCGGGCGGCGCCCTGAGGGGCGCGGGACTCTGTCGATGTGCGGCTCCGCCGTGTGGGCGCGAACAACCACGACGGCGCCGCAGCCGATCGACGGCCCTCCCGGCGGAGCGCTCAGCCGACCTTCTCGAACTCCTCCGCGCCGCGGTCGGCGATCTGCGGGTCGCGGCGCTTCAGGACCGCCCAGCCGATGCCGAGGGCCGCCGCCCAGACCGCCATCACGTACAGGCAGATGCGGGAGTCGGCGTCGTACGCGATCAGGCCGGTGACGAAGAGCAGGAACACGATGGCCACCCAGCTGAACGCCGAGCCGCCCGGGGCCGGGAAGCTGGACGCGGGCAGCCGGCCCGCGACGACCTCGCGCCGGTAGCGGACATGGCTGACCAGGATCATCAGCCAGGTCCAGATGCCGGCCGCGGTGGCCACCGAGGTGACGTAGCCGAAGGCCTTCTCGGGGACGACGTAGTTCAGGATCACGCCGATGCCCATGAAGAGGACGGAGACGGTGATGCCGAAGGCCGGGGTCTTCGTCGAGGAGAGCTTGCGGAAGACCGCCGGGGCCTCGCGGCTGTCGGCCAGGTTCCGCAGCATGCGGCCCGTGGAGTACATGCCCGAGTTGCAGGACGACAGGGCCGCCGTCAGCACGACGAAGTTGACGATGCCGGCGCCCGCCGGGATGCCGATCTTCGCGAACGCCTCGACGAACGGCGAGACCCCGGGCGCGAACTCGGTCCACTTCACGACGCAGAGGATGACGGTGAGCGCGCCGACGTAGAACAGCGCGATGCGCCACGGCAGCGTGTTGATGGCCTTCGGGAGCGTCTTCTCCGGGTCCTCCGACTCGCCGGCCGTGACACCGACCAGCTCGACCGCGAGGTAGGCGAACATGACGCCCTGCAGGGTCATCAGGGACGAGCCGACGCCCTTGGGGAAGAAGCCGTCGTACGCCCACAGGTTGGAGACGGCGGCCGTGTCACCGGCGCTGCTGAAGCCGAAGGTGAGCACGCCCAGGCCGATCACGATCATGCCGATGAGCGCGGTGACCTTCACCATCGAGAACCAGAACTCCAGCTCACCGAAGAGCTTCACGGAGATCAGGTTGACCCCGAAGAGGACCACCAGGAAGACCAGGGCGGTCACCCACCGGGGGACGGCCGGGAACCAGTAGTTGACGTAGATCGCGGCGGCCGTCAGCTCGGCCATGCCGGTGACGACCCACATCAGCCAGTACGTCCAGCCGGTGAAGTAGCCGAAGAACGGGCCGAGGAACTCGCGGGAGTACTCCGCGAACGAGCCCGAGACCGGGCGGTAGAGCAGCAGTTCGCCGAGCGCCCGCATGATGAAGAAGATGATCACGCCGGCCAGGGCGTACATGAAGATGAGGCTGGGTCCGGCCTTGGCGATGTTCGCCCCGGCCCCCAGGAACAGGCCGACGCCGATGGCGCCGCCGATCGCGATCATCTGGACCTGGCGGCTGCCGAGTCCGCGCTCGTACCCCTCTTCGGGGGCCTTCTCCGACATGTGTGGTGCGCCTTTCTCCGAATCCCCCCGATGTACTGGAGTTGCCCGGTCGACGGTCCGTCGGCCACACGGCGCACCCGGCGGGACAGGGATGGCGTCCGCCGGGCGATCGTGAAGATCTATCACGCCCGCGACGCTCGTCACGGACTGATCACCGGCGGAACAAGTGGCGCACACCACAGGAAGAAGCGGACAAAGCGCACCCCGGAACGGCATAACAGGCCGCCGGGGTAATGGGATCGTTATCCCGATTTGAGCGTCCGCTGAGCGAACGCCGAACCGCCACAGATCACGGCATAAGGGGTCAGGGTGAGGGTCAGGGGCGGAGGGTCACGGCAGGAGGGTCGTCACGAGCGTCTCCTGAAGCCCGCCCAGCCACAGGTACGCCATCACCATCGGCTTGCGCGGGTCCTCGTCCGGCAGCCGGTAGAGGAGATCGGTGTCGTCCTCGTCGGTGATCTCCAGCCGGGCGCCGATCGCGAGCCGCAGGTCGTTGAGCGCGCGCAGCCACTGCTGGGACTCCTGCGGCGTCAGCTTCAGCACCGCCCCGCCCGCACCGGCAGCCCCGCCCGCACCGGCCGTCTCGGCGGCCAGCGCGTCCAGCGAGCGGACCACCGCGAGGGCGTTCTCGCGCTTGCCGGCCCGCAGGTCGTTCTCGGTGAAGCGGCGGAACTCGGCGGAGTGCGCCTTCTGCTCGTCGGCCCGCTTCGGCCCCGGGGTGCCCTCCGGGTCGGTGTAGGCGTCCGGGAAGAGCCGGCGCAGCACCGGGTCGGCCGGGGGCTCGCTCGGCCCCTCGGCGAAGAGCTCGGCGAGCGGGTCGTCGGGCGCGTCCTCGGCGGGGCCGGGGCCGATCAGCTCCAGGAGCTGCACGGCCAGCGACCGGATGATGGAGATCTCGACGTCGTCGAGCGCGACGGCCGCGCCGCCGCCGGGAATCGGTTCGAAGTGTCCAGGCATATGAGGGGAGGCTACTTCCGGTCCTGCTGGAGGGTGGCCCACAGGCCGTAGCCGTGCATGGCCTGCACGTCGCGTTCCATCTCCTCGCGACTGCCGCTGGAGACGACCGCCCGGCCCTTGTGGTGGACGTCGAGCATGAGCTTGGTGGCCTTGTCCTTGGAGTAGCCGAAGTACGTCTGGAAGACGTACGTCACATAGCTCATGAGGTTGACCGGGTCGTTGTGGACGATCGTGACCCAGGGGACGTCCGGCTCGGGTACGGCGAAGACCTCCTCCGCCGACTCGGTGCGTTCGATCTCAAGGGGAGCGGGTGACGTCACAGCCCCATGCTGCCACGCTTCCCGGAAATCGTCACACCGACGAGAAGGGAGTACGATGCGTTGCCATGAACACAGCGGACCTCGGGCTGCCACAAGAAGAAAGGCGCGAAGCGCTTCCTCAGAAGGGTGGTGGTGGGCGACGGGTGGGCGTTCCGTCGACGGCGCTCTTCACGGACCAGTACGAACTCACGATGGTGCAGGCCGCCCTGAAAGCGGGCACGGCCGAGCGGCGCAGCGTGTTCGAGGTCTTCACCCGGCGACTGCCGGAGGGGCGGCGCTACGGCGTCGTCGCGGGCACCGGGCGGGTCCTGGACGCCGTCGAGAACTTCCGCTTCGACGCGGCCGTCCTCGGTTTCCTGCGCGAGCGCGGCATCGTCGACGAGGAGACCTCGCAGTGGCTCGCCGGATACCGCTTCTCGGGTGACATCTGGGGCTACCCGGAGGGCGAGGTCTACTTCCCGGGCTCGCCGATCATGCGGGTCGAGGGCTCCTTCGCCGAGTGCGTGCTCCTGGAGACGGTGATCCTCTCCATCCTCAACCACGACTCCGCGATCGCGGCCGCCGCCTCCCGCATGTCCTCCGCCGCCGGCGGGCGCCCGCTGGTCGAGATGGGCGCCCGCCGCACCCACGAGCTGGCCGCGGTCGCCGCCTCCCGCGCCGCGTACGTCGGCGGCTTCACCACCACCTCCGACCTCGCCGCAGGCTTCCGCTACGGCATCCCCACCGTGGGCACCAGCGCCCACGCCTTCACCCTGCTGCACGACAGCGAACGGGACGCCTTCCGGGCCCAGGTCGACTCGCTCGGCCGGGGCACCACCCTGCTCGTCGACACGTACGACGTCGCCGAGGCCGTCCGTACGGCGGTGGAGGTGGCCGGCCCCGAGCTGGGCGCGGTCCGCATCGACTCCGGCGACCTGCTCCTCGTGGCCCACCGGGTACGCCAGCAGCTCGACGCGCTCGGCGCGACCGAGACCCGCATCATCGTCACCTCCGACCTCGACGAGTACGCGATCGCCTCACTGGCCGCGGCGCCCGTGGACGCGTACGGCGTCGGCACCCAACTGGTGACCGGCTCCGGGCACCCGACCTGCTCGATGGTCTACAAGCTGGTCGCCCGCGCCGAGTCCGCCGACCCGAAGGCCCCGCTGGTCTCGGTGGCGAAGAAGTCGTCCGGCGGCAAGACCTCCGTCGGCGGCCGCAAGTGGGCGGCGCGCCGGCCCGACGCGTACGGCGTCGCGGAGGCCGAGGTCGTCGGCACCGGGGCCGTCCCCGCCGAGCTGGCCGACCACCAACTGCTCGTCGAGCTGGTCAAGGGCGGCGAGGTCGTCGCCCGCGAGCCCCTGGACGTCGTCCGCGACCGTCATACGGCGTCCCGCGCCCACCTCCCGCTCTCCGCGACCCAGCTGTCCCGGGGCGAACCCGTCATCCCCACGGAGTATGTACAGGCCCGCTCGGGTAACCCGGGTAACTGAGGTGCCCGACCGGGGCACACCGGGGCACAGCGGGCGACGCCCTCTCCCGCACGACCGACAAAGTCTCTAGGCTCAATTACTTCACCCCCAGTCGAAGGACACCGCCCATGCGCCGCGCCTTGATCGTCGTAGACGTGCAGAACGACTTCTGCGAGGGGGGCAGTCTCGCGGTGTCCGGCGGTGCCGACGTGGCCGCCGCGATCACCGAGCTGATCGGGCAGGCCCCCGCCGGATACCGGCACGTCGTGGCCACCCGCGACCACCACATCGCCCCCGGCGGCCACTTCGCCGACAACCCCGACTACATCCACTCCTGGCCCGCGCACTGCGTCGCCGGTACCGAGGGTGTCGGCTTCCACCCCAACTTCGCCCCGGCGGTCGCCTCCGGCGCCGTCGACGCCGTCTTCAGCAAGGGCGACTACGCCGCCGCCTACAGCGGCTTCGAGGGCGCCGACGAGAACGGCGTCAGACTGGGCGACTGGCTGCGCGCCCGCCAGATCGACGAGGTGGACGTCGTAGGCATCGCCACCGACCACTGCGTACGCGCCACCGCGCTGGACGCGGCCACCGAGGGCTTCCGCACCCAGGTCCTCCTGGACCTCACGGCGGGCGTCGCGAAGGAGACCACGGACCGGGCGCTGGAGGAACTGCGGGGAGCGGGCGTGACACTCACGGGGAAGCCGGTTGTCTGACCAAGCCCGCCTCGTCGGCGGGTGCCGGGTTCCCGGTAGGTGAGCTGCGGAAAGGTGACACTCGCGCACCGAAGTGTCACCTTTCTGGGCGGACTACCCCTCGGGGCGGGCGCGGGGCAGAGAGCCGCACCGCGGGAGAAGCCGCGTTCGGTGGGGTGTCTCGTCAGCGGTCGTGGGTGAAGCGGTCGAACTCGCCTGCCTTGATTCCGGCGATCAGGGCGGTGATTCCGGCGCGGGGGTAGAGGATCGCCGGACCGCGGGGCACCTTGCTGTCCCGGACCGCGATGACGCCTTGGTAGTGCGCGAGTTCGACGCAGTCGCCATTGGCTCCGGAAGCCGAAGATTTATGCCACGAGACATTTATCGTAGAAGCGTCCGCGATTATGTAGTGCGACATTCCTATCCATCCTTGCGGTAATCATCGAGGTAACGCTCGATCAGCGTCAGCGACTCCGGCCCTCGGAGCGAGTCCGTCATCATCAAGCGCCTGAACAGCCTGCTGTACTCCTGCACCTGCTCCGTGTCCTCCAGGAACTTGGTGCTGGTGAAACCCTCCAGGTAGACGATGTCCGGCTCCCAGCGTTGGGGAAACGAGAGGACGACGAACGGGCCGAACAGGGCTCCGTGCGACTCCGACTCCTCCGGCAGCACGTGGATGTTGATCGTGCTCGGGTAGTCCTTGGCCTGGCTGAGCAAGTATTCGAGCTGGCGGGCCATCACCTCGGGCCCGCCGATGACATGCCGGAAGACCGACTCGGAGATGACGCCCCAGAAGACCAGAGAATGTGGACGGTCGAACACCTCGCGCCGCTTGTCGCGGATATCAAGTCGCTCATGGCGCTCACCCTCGGACATATCCGGGGTCTGTTGACCAATAACAGCCGCCGCGTAGTCGCGTGTCTGCAACAGCCCTGGGATCAGCGTCGTTTGGGCGTTATACATCTCGGCGGCATCTGACTCGTAACCGATGAAGTCGGCATACGGTGCACTCACCTCCGAGCGAACGCGGGTCTCCCAGCCGCGGATGTTGCCTCGCCGACGCAGGTCGACGACGTAACCGCGCAGGCTCCGGTCCTTGACGTCGTACCGGTCGAGCAACAGCTCCAAGTCGCTCTCGCTGATCCCCAACCGTCCCGATTCGACACGGCTCAACTTGGACTCCGGCCAGCCGAGTTCACTACAGATGGCACCCTGACTGCCGTGCGGCCCTTCGTCCCGCATGCCTCGAAGGATGGACCCCAGCCGAACCTGACGGGCAGTTGGCTGCAACATCCGGCGCGTTGCCATGAGTTGACCCCCTTTCCTGGTCTGACCAGCGATAGCAGGCTGCCGGAACGCCCAAACACCATACCGCCGGGCAACCACTCGAAAGGGCGAATCTCACGTACAAGGTTGTGCTCGACTGCTCAAGGCTACAACCTTGTACTCAACCGTCCGTCATCGGACGATCACCAACCGCCCTGCCGTGCCCTCCGAGGGGATGTCAGCCATGCCTGAAACGTTCGCCAGCTACAAATACCCCACCACGAAGCGGTCCGTGGGCCGTGCCCGGACCGACTGCCGCGCCTTCCTCACCGCCTGCGGCATCCCCGACACCGACGACTTCGCCGACGAACTCGTCCTCGTCGTAGACGAGTTGATGACCAATGCCGTCACCCACGGCCGCGTCCCCGGGACGTCCGGCCGACAGGTCCGGCTGACCATCGGGAGGACCGGCGACCTCCTCCGTGTCGAGGTCCGCGACACGCAGAGCGACAGGATGCCGCAGCTCCGCAAGGCCGACGGCGACGAGGACAACGGCCGGGGCCTCTTCCTCGTCGACGCCCTCACCTGCACCTGGGGCGTCACCGGGGAAGCCGTCGGAAAGACCGTGTGGGCCGAGAAGACCCTCACCGCCCTCAGCGCCCCGCGACGGTGAAGCACCTCATCGGCCGGCTGCTCGCCCGGCTGGGCATGCGCAAGCCCGAGCCGCCCTGGCGAGACCCACACGCTCTGCCCCAGACCCCACGCGTCCACGTCCACGACCCGTACGTCTCCCCTCTCCCCTCCCCCTGCAACGCCCGCTGGCGCCGCTGGAGCAAAAGCGCGCAACGGGCCCGCGACGAGGGGTGGATGCTGCCGCCCCTGCCCGAGGAACCCTGCTGGCGGTCACCGACCGCCCGCGCCGCCCGTGAGGAGACGCACCGACCACTCGAAACCGCTGCCCTGGTCCGCTCCTACGTCCAGGACCAGCGATGAGTGGAGCTCTCCGGGAAGCCGGTCGTCCAACCCCGCCCTATGCTCGAAAGACGTGCGAAAGACGGTGCGGCAGGGGGACAGTCACCCTGGAGGGCGCGATGGTGCGGCGGCAGGTCCGGCTGGTCGGGGAATCGGCGGTGTATCTCGACGCTCGGGAAGAGCTGCGTCTCGCCGAGATCGATCTCATGCGGCACGATGAGCGGGTCGCGGCGCTGCGGCGGGCGCTCCCGCCCGGGCCGACCCTCGACGACTACACCTTCGTCGAGGGCCCCGCCGATCTCGACGCAGGCGACAGCCCGCTCCGCGAGGTCGCCCTGAGCGGACTCTTCACCGCGCCCGACCGCCCGCTGATCGTCTACCACCTCATGTACGGCAAGGCGCAGACCGACCCGTGCCCGATGTGCACCCTGTGGCTCGACGGCTTCAACGGCGTCGCGCACCACGTGGCCCGCAACGCCGACCTCGTCGTCGTGGCCGCCGCCGACCCGCCCGCCCTGCGCCGCCACGCCCGCACCCGGGGCTGGCACCGGCTGCGGCTGCTGAGCTGCGGCGACAGTACGTTCAAGTACGACCTGGGCAGCGAGGACGCGGACGGCGCCCAGGACTCCACCGTCTCCGTCCTCACCCGCGACGCCGACGGCACGGTCCGCCACCGCTACTCCGCCCACCCCCGCATGGCCGACGACATCGGCGAGCGCGGCATCGACCTGCTGGCCCCCGTCTGGCACCTCCTCGACCTGACGCCGCGGGGCCGGGGCGACTGGTACCCGACCCTGGAGTACTGACCGCCTGCGGCCGCTGGTCTCACTCCCCGACCCGAATACGTCCACCATGTGGAATCACACTCCAGGACGCGGACCGGGAATCGATACGATGAGCCCATGGTTTCCCATGACGTGAGCGAGAAGACGCCGGGCGCACTGCTCGTGGCGCGGCTGCACGTCGACCTGTGCAGGCTCGCCAGCGCCATCTGTTGACGCCGCCCCTGCCGCCGTACGGCCGTGAGCCGCGGCGCTCACCAGCATGTTCCCGCTGTATCCGGCGCTGCCCGCACCACTGCACCGCACAACCGCACCGCACCACCGCACCGCACCTTCCTCCCGACAGGAGCCCTGCCCCATGGCCATCGAGGTCCGCATCCCGACCATCCTCCGCCAGTACACCGACGGTCAGAAGGCGGTGGAGGGCAGCGGTGAGACCCTCGCCGACCTGTTCACCGACCTCGAGACCCGGCATGCGGGAATGCACGCCCGCATCGTGGACGACGGCAAGCTGCGCCGCTTCGTCAACGTGTACCTGAACGACGAGGACGTCCGCTTCGTCGACGGCATCGACACCAAGCTGACCGACGGCGACACCGTGACCATCCTGCCGGCCGTGGCCGGCGGCATGGCCTAGGCCGGCAGACCGGCGATGCGTTACGACTCCCCGCTGGCCGCGGTGGGCAACACCCCTCTGGTGCGCCTGCCGCGGCTCTCGCCGTCCTCCGACGTCCGCATCTGGGCGAAGCTGGAGGACCGCAACCCCACCGGCTCGGTCAAGGACCGCCCCGCCCTGCACATGGTCGAGCAGGCGGAGAAGGACGGCCGCCTCACCCCCGGCTGCACCATCCTGGAGCCGACCTCCGGCAACACCGGCATCTCCCTCGCCATGGCGGCCAGGCTCAAGGGCTACCGCATGGTGTGCGTGATGCCCGAGAACACCTCGCAGGAACGCCGTGAGCTGCTCGCCATGTGGGGCGCCGAGATCATCCCCAGCCCCGCAGCGGGCGGCTCCAACACCGCCGTCCGCGTCGCCAAGGAGCTCGCCGCCGAGCACCCCGACTGGGTGATGCTCTACCAGTACGGCAACCCCGACAACGCCGGCGCCCACTACGCGACGACCGGCCCGGAGATCCTCGCCGACCTCCCGTCGATCACCCACTTCGTGGCCGGGCTCGGCACCACCGGCACCCTCATGGGCGTCGGCCGCTACCTCCGCGAGCACAAGCCGGACGTGAAGATCGTCGCCGCCGAGCCGCGCTACGACGACCTGGTGTACGGCCTGCGCAACCTCGACGAGGGCTTCGTACCCGAGCTCTACGACGCCTCCGTCCTCACCACCCGCTTCTCCGTCGGCTCGGCGGACGCGGTGACGCGTACCCGGGAACTCCTCCAGCAGGAGGGCATCTTCGCGGGCGTCTCCACCGGCGCGGCCCTGCACGCCGCGATCGGCGTCGGCAGGAAGGCGCTGAAGGCGGGGGAGAGCGCCGACATCGCGTTCCTCGTGGCGGACGGCGGCTGGAAGTACCTCTCGACGGGCGTCTACACGGCGGCCACGACGGAGGAAGCGATCGAGACCCTCCACGGCCAGCTCTGGGCGTAGCGGCTCCTACGGCGCACAGCAGTTCCTACGGCGCAGGGCGGCGCGGGGCTTCAGGTAGCCAGGTGACGGACCTGGTCCCACAGGACCGGGTCCACCACACCCACCCGGCGCCGGAAGTCCCGCACCCGGACCTGGCGCAGCTCGTCCGTCTCCAGGAAACTCGGCCGCCCCTGCGCGTCCCCGACGGCGCCCGGCGGCAGCGGGATCACCCCGGCCCGCTCGTCGTGGTACTTGCTGGTGATCTTCGCGACGGTGACCCGATCCCCGCGCACCATCAGCACCAGACACGGCCGGTCCTTCGTCCCCGGCCCGTCCTCGAACGGCACGTTCGCCCACCAGATCTCGGCGGGCTGCGGATGCCCGGCGAGGCCGTACTTCTGAGTCGACCGGCCCGGCCCCCGGCCCGGCGGACGCGTCCGCCGCCCCTGCGGCCGACGCCCCCGCCCCCAGCCGTCCACGAGCGTGGCGACGAGCGCCAGCAGTACCACCGCCGCGAGCGCGAGCCACCAGGACGTGTCCATACGACGACGTTACCGGCGCGCGACAACCAACGCGCGCCCTCTCACATACCCCACACGCCCCCGGTCCAGCCGAACCGGTGACACCACAGGTGAGTTCGCCCACAACGGCCCCTGGCGGAGGAGCGACCCGGGGTTTCGCGCCTTACGCTCGACGGACCGCACGACACCTGACGACACCCGTCGCCCCGTTCGACGATCATTCGTTTTCCACGACCCGTCCCCCGGATCCTTCCCGGTACTTTCTCGGTACTTCCGGGTTTCCCGCCAGCGGAGGTTTCTGTTTCATGAAGCTCACCGTCGTCGGCTGCTCGGGGTCGTTCCCATCCGCGGAATCGGCCTGCTCGAGCTACCTCATCGAGGCCGACGGCTTCCGGCTGCTTCTCGACATGGGCAACGGCGCCCTGGGCGAGCTGCAGCGCCACTGCGGTCTCTACGACCTCGACGCGATCTTCCTGAGTCATCTGCACGCCGACCACTGCATCGACATGTGCGCGTACTTCGTCGCGCGCTACTACCGGCACGACGGCGGGCGCTGCGACCCGCTCCCGGTCTACGGCCCGGAGGGCACGGAGCACCGCCTGACCACGGCCTACGCCGACACGCCCTCGGCGTCCTCCATGAGCGAGGTCTTCGACTTCCACACGGTCAAGCCGTCCACCTTCGACGTCGGCCCGTTCACCGTGCACACGGAACGCGTGGCGCACCCGGTGGAGGCGTACGGCATCCGCGTCGAACACGGCGGCAGGTCGCTGACGTACTCCGGCGACACCGGCGTCAGCCCCGCGCTGGAGGAACTCGCCCGCGACACCGACCTGTTCCTGTGCGAGGCCGCCTTCACGCACGGCAAGGAGAACATCCCCGACCTGCACCTCAACGGCCGCGAGGCGGGCGAGACGGCGAGCAGGGCGGGCGCCCGCAAGCTCGTGCTGACCCACATCCCGCCGTGGACCGACCCCCAGGTCAACCTGGCCGACGCCCGAGCGGTGTTCGACGGCCCGGTGGAACTGGCGGCACCGCGGGCGACGTACGAGATCTAGGCCGGACCAGGTCACGCCGGGCCATGCGAAGGCCCCCGGAGCAGTTCAGGGCTCCGGGGGCCTTCGCATGTGCATCGGCTGTGCGGCTGTGTACGGCTACGCCTTGGTGAGGTCCTCGACCTCTTCCTCGGGCTCGCGGCCCGGGGTGGCGAGGTTCCACCTGACGATGGCGAAGCGGAAGACGCCGTAGTAGATCGCCGCGAACGCCAGGCCGACCGGGATGATCATCCAGGGCTTGGTGGCCAGGTTCCAGTTGAGGAAGTAGTCGATCGCGCCGGCCGAGAAGCTGAAGCCGTGGTGGACGCCCAGGGCCCAGGTGACGGCCATGGACAGTGCCGTCAGCACCGCGTGGATGACGTACAGCGCGGGCGCGATGAACATGAACGCGAACTCGATCGGCTCGGTGATGCCGGTGACGAACGAGGTCAGCGCGAGCGAGAGCATCATGCCGCCGACGGCCTTGCGGCGCTCGGGCCGGGCGGTGTGCGTGATGGCGAGGGCGGCGGCCGGGAGCGCGAACATCATGATCGGGAAGAAGCCGGTCATGAACTGGCCGGCGGTCGGGTCGCCGTGGAAGAAGCGCGGGAGGTCACCGTGCCAGACGGCACCGGAGGAGTCCTTGAAGGTGCCGATCTCCTGCCAGGCCACCGTGTTGACGAACTGGTGCATGCCCACGGGGAGCAGCGCGCGGTTGACGGCGCCGAAGATGCCCGCGCCCACCGCGCCGAGGCCGGTCATCCACTCGCCGAAGTTGGTGATGACGTCGCCGACGGGCTCCCACACCAGGCCGAAGAAGACACCGACGCCGGTGCCGATGAAGGCCATCAGGATCGGGACCAGCCGGCGGCCGTTGAAGAAGCCCAGCCAGTCGGGGAGCTTGGTGCGGTGGAAGCGCTGCCAGGTGACCGCGGCTATCAGGCCCATGATGATGCCGCCGAAGACCTTGGGGTCGTTATAGGTGGCGGCCACGTCCGCGCCCTTGGTTATCTTCGCGTCGCTGATGGGGAACGCGGTCAGGACGTTCTTGTAGACGAGGAAGCCCACCAGCGCGGCGAGGGCGGTCGAGCCGTCGGCCTTCTTGGCGAAGCCGATGGCGATGCCGACGCAGAACAGCAGCGGCAGGTTCGCGAAGACGGCGTCGCCCGCGGTCGAGAACACGGCCGCGACCTTGTTCCAGCCGAGGCCGTCCTTGCCGAAGACGTCGGGCTGGCCGAGTCGCAGCAGGATGCCCGCCGCCGGCAGCACGGCGATCGGGAGCTGCAGGCTGCGGCCGACCTTCTGCAGGCCCTGGAACAGACCGGATCCCCGCTTCTTCGTGGGGGCCGCCGTGGGCGCGGTGGCGGTGCTCATAGACTTCCTCCATCGTGGTGGTCTACACCACTCAGTGGTGTAGACCATGTTCTAGCACGATGAAGGCGGCATAAGGAACCCACTGGTGGCCTATGCCTTGGTGACGTCCTCCCGCTCGTCCTCCGGCTCCCGCCCCGGCGTCTTCAGGTCGAACTTCGTGATCGCGAAACGGAAGATCACGTAGTAGACGGCGGCGAAACACAGGCCGATCGGGATGATCGCCCACGGCTTCGTCGCCAGGTTCCAGTTGATGACGTAGTCGATGAGCCCGGCCGAGAAACTGAAGCCGTCGTGCACGCCGAGCGCCCACGTCACCGCCATCGACGCTCCCGTCAGCACCGCGTGCACCGCGTACAGCGCGGGCGCGACGAACAGGAACGAGTACTCGATCGGCTCGGTGATGCCCGTGACGAACGACGTCAGCGCGACGGAGAGCATCAGACCGCCGATCTCCGCACGGCGTTCCGGCCGCGCGCAGTGCGTGATGGCGAGGGCGGCGGCCGGCAGCGCGAACATCATGATCGGGAAGAAACCGGACGTGAACTGACCCGCCGCCGGGTCGCCCGCCAGGAACATGTTGATGTCGCCGTGCACCACCGTGCCGTCCGGCTTCGTGTAGCTGCCGAACTGGAACCAGATGGGCACGTTCAGGAACTGATGCAGCCCCACCACGAGCAGCACCCGGTTCGCGACGCCGAAGACGCCCGCGCCCCACGCGTCCAGCCGGTCGAGCCAGTCGCTGAAGCTCTCCAGCGCGTCGCCGATCGGCGGCCAGACCCACAGACACAGCGCGGCGAACACGATCGCCACGAACGCCATGATGATCGGCACCAGCCGGCGCCCGTTGAAGAAGCCCAGCCAGTCCACCAGCTTCGTACGGTGATAACGCTGCCAGAAGAACGCCGACAGCAGCCCCATCACGATCCCGCCGAACACCCCCGGATTCTGGAAGGTGAACGCCACCACCGTCTGGTCGACGGTCGCCAGGCAACCGATGTTGGGAATGGCCTTCGACCCGGCGGGACAGTCCTTCGGGAACTGGCGCAGCACGTTGTAGTAGACGAGGAACCCCGCGACCGCCGCCAACGCCGTGGAACCGTCCGCCTTCTTCGCCATGCCGATGGCCACGCCCACGCAGAACAGCATCGGCAGCCCCAACTCGGCGTTGAGCAGCGCCCCGCCCGCGCTGGCCATCACCTTGGAGACGTTCGTCCAGCCGAGCCCTTCGTCCCCGAACACATCAGGCTGGCCAAGCCGGTTGAGGATCCCCGCGGCCGGCAGCACCGCGATCGGCAACTGCAGACTGCGCCCCATCTTCTGCATGCCCTGGAACATGCCGTGCCAGCGCCGGCGGGCGGGACTGATCTCGGTCTCGGCGCTCTCGGCACTCATCGTTTGGCGACCGCCTGTCAGGTGGTGTAGACCAGCTACGGACGATTGGGCTGCTGTGAGGTCATCCTTCGGTACACGCACCGCAATCGCTCGCGAAGTTGGGCCAACTGTGGGTTACTGCGACAAAGCGGTTCGAATCATGATTCGTAGCGCGGGTCGCATCAGGGAACTCGGGAATTCAGGGAGACGGAACATGGCCACCAAGGCTGAGAAGATCGTCGCCGGGCTCGGCGGCCTCGACAACATCGAAGAGATCGAAGGCTGCATCACCCGGCTGCGCACCGAGGTCGTCAACGCCTCGCTGGTCGACGAAGCCGCCCTGAAGGCCGCCGGCGCCCACGGCGTCGTCAAGATGGGCACCGCGATCCAGGTCGTCATCGGCACCGACGCCGACCCGATCGCCGCGGAGATCGAGGACATGATGTGAGCTGAGAGACGAGCCCGCGCGCTCACTCTTCAGGGGCTCTTCCCACTGTGGGAGGAGCCCCCCGCGCTGCTACGGCTAGGCTCAGCGCCATGTCTCGAATCGACGGCCGCACCCCCGAACAGCTCCGCCCCGTCACCATCGAACGTGGCTGGAGCAAGCACGCCGAGGGCTCCGTCCTCGTCTCCTTCGGCGACACGAAGGTCTTCTGCACCGCCTCCTTCACCGAAGGCGTCCCGCGCTGGCGCAAGGGCAGCGGTGAGGGCTGGGTCACCGCGGAGTACTCCATGCTTCCGCGCGCCACCAACTCCCGCGGCGACCGCGAGTCCGTCCGCGGCAAGATCGGCGGCCGCACCCACGAGATCTCCCGCCTCATCGGCCGCTCCCTGCGCGCGGTCATCGACTACAAGGCGCTGGGCGAGAACACCATCGTCCTCGACTGCGACGTCCTCCAGGCCGACGGCGGCACCCGCACGGCCGCCATCACCGGCGCGTACGTGGCCCTCGCGGACGCGATCACCTGGGGGCAGGGCCGGAAGCTGATCAAGGCCGGCCGCCAGCCGCTCACCGGCACGGTGTCCGCGGTGTCGGTCGGCATCGTGGGCGGAGTCCCGCTCCTGGACCTCTGCTACGAGGAGGACGTCCGCGCCGAGACCGACATGAACGTCGTCTGCACCGGCGACGGCCGCTTCGTCGAGGTCCAAGGCACCGCCGAGGCCGAGCCGTTCGCCCGCGACGAGCTCAACTCCCTGCTGGACCTGGCCGTTTCCGGCTGCGCGGAACTGACTGTCGTGCAGCGCACGGCACTTGATACGGTCCTGGAAAAGTAAAGGGAACACCAAGAGGGGCGGCGGGCGCGAGCAACCGGCCCGCCCGTCCCGGCGTCTTGGGCAGTACACGGCGCAGCGCGTCACCGGGGCCTCCTGGGCCTGGCAAGGGAGGAACACCGTTATGTCCACGGCCGCCAGCCGACGCCCGCACCGGCGTCGTCGTACCGTCATCGCCACCGCCACGGTGGCCGTCGCCCTCACCCTGGGGCTGACGACGACCGGCTGCGACGCAGTCAACAAGGCCCTGGACTGCGTCCAGACCGCCGACTCCATCGCCGACAGCGTCACCGACCTCCAGCAGGCCGTGGAGAACGCCGCGAACGACCCCACGCAGACGGAGGCGTCGCTGACCTCCATCGAGAACAGCCTCGACAAGATAGGCGACAAGACGGACAACACCGACGTCAACAAGGCGGTGGACGACCTCCAGACGGCCGTCGGCAACGTCCGTACGGCCGTCAAGGCCGGCGACAACACCCCCGACCTCAGCCCGGTCACGGACGCGGCGGGCGAACTGACGAAGGTCTGCACCCCGTAAGACCCGTAAGACCCGTAAGAGACGCCGGGGGAACTGGGGATACTGAACCCCATGACCCGCCTGATCCTCGCCACCCGCAACGCCGGAAAGATCACCGAACTCAGGGCGATCCTCGCCGACGCAGGCCTGCCCCACGACCTCGTCGGCGCGGACGCCTACCCCGACGTCCCCGACGTCAAGGAAACGGGCGTGACGTTCGCCGAGAACGCCCTCCTCAAAGCCCACGCCCTGGCCCGCGCGACGGGCCTCCCGGCGGTCGCCGACGACTCGGGCCTCTGCGTGGACGTTCTGAACGGCGCCCCCGGCATCTTCTCCGCCCGCTGGTCGGGCACCCACGGCGACGACCGGGCGAACCTGGACCTGCTCCTCGCCCAGCTCTCCGACATCGCGGACGACCACCGCGCCGCCCACTTCGCCTGCGCGGCGGCCCTGGCCCTCCCGGACGGCACGGAGCGAGTCGTCGAGGGCCGGCTGCACGGCACACTCCGCCACACCCCCACCGGCACGAACGGCTTCGGCTACGACCCGATCCTCCAGCCGGACGGCGAGACGCGCACCTGCGCGGAACTGACGGCAGCCGAGAAAAACGCGATCAGCCACCGCGGCAAGGCGTTCCGGGGACTGGTGCCGGTGGTGCGGGAACTGTTGGGCTGAGGACTACCCACCAGCAAGGTCCGGATTGCGGAAGTCGCACGCCGGACCTTGCCAGTGAAGGTAAGTGCGGCCTGAGGGATTCGAACCCTCACGGGATTTCTCCCATCGCGCCCTAAACGCGAGGCGTCTGCCGTTCCGCCAAGGCCGCTGGCCGCCCGTCGTCGAGCGACGGGTGCCTGCAAGTGTACGGGGATCCGCGCCTATCCGGCGAGCGGCGTTCTCTCTTTCCGCCGGCACCACGTCTCCGTCAGCGCATGGCGATTGGGGCACAAGTAACGCAGGTTCGCTTCGCGATTGTCCCGCCAGTTTCCCGTAGAGAGGACGACGAGGCGGCAGCTTCCGCGATAGCGGCGTCAGGATATTTACGTCATGGGCTGCGCTTGGTGAATCGGCTCGTATCGAGTGCGTGGCGTGTGACGTGCGCCTGCAACACCCGCCGTTGGCCGCCACTCGGCTCGAGACCGAGCCGCCGCATCAGATCGACCCAGTTGCGCGCCTCGGCGACCTGCGGCGTGAGCCTTTCCTTGCTGTATGCGTCCGATCGTTCGGCTGTCTTCCGCACGTTCCTGCCCCCTCCGTCCCCGACCACCCGTTCGTGGTCTCGTGCGGAGTAACGAACCGTTTATCGGACAGTCGCGCCCGGAACGTGAAGCGGCCCGCCCCGGGACACCCCGGGACGGGCCGCTCGTCGGTGGAGGCAGGGGGTCAGATGCCCAGGTCCTTGATGATTTTGGCGACGTGGCCGGTTGCTCGGACGTTGTACAGGGCGTGTTCGATCTTGCCCTGTTCGTCGACGACGAACGTGGAGCGGATGACGCCCAGGTACGTCTTGCCGTAGTTCTTCTTCTCGCCGAAGGCGGCGTACGCGTCGAGGGCGGTCTTGTCGGGGTCGGCCAGGAGGGTGACCTTCAGGGACTCCTTGTCGCGGAACTTGCCCAGCTTCTCGGGGGTGTCGGGGGAGATGCCGATGACGTCGTACCCGGCGCCGGTCAGCAGGTCGAGGTTGTCGGTGAAGTCGCAGGCCTGCTTCGTGCAGCCGGGGGTCAGGGCGGCCGGGTAGAAGTAGACGATGACCTTGCGGCCCTTGTGGTCCGACAGGGACACCTCGTTGCCGTCGGCGTCGGGGAGGGTGAAGGCCGGGGCCACGTCCCCGGGCTGGAGTCGCTCGCTCATCGGGCCAGCGTAACCGGGGGTCCTGACCGTGCGGCGACGGGCGGAGCTGACAGACTGTCCGGAACAAGACACAGCTGACTTCGGAGGCCTTACCGTGGCGGAGACGTCGGACACCAGAACCCCGGCGCAGATCGAGGCGGACATCAGGGCCCGCCGCGAGGTGCTGGCGGAGACGCTGGACGAGATCGGGGTGCGGGTGCACCCGAAGACCATCGTCGGGGACGCCAGGGCCAAGGTCGTCGCCAACGTCGATCACACCCTCGGGAAGGCCTACGTCCAGGCCAACCGGGTGGTGAGCGAGGTGAAGGCCCAGTTCGTCGATGAAGACGGTGCGCCTCGACTCGAGCGGGTCGTGCCGGTCGCGCTCGTCGTCGTCGGGGTCGTGGGGCTGCTCGTCCTCGGCGGACGGCGGCGCAAGGGCTGATCACGCCGACCCCCGCGCGCTCACGGAGCCGCTTCGGGCAGGTAGGTTCAGTGGTGTGAGCGCCAACAGAAACGACCACGGTCCCGAGCACGACAAGCTGCCCATCCGCATGCTGCACGACCGTGTGCTCGTGCGGCAGGAGGCCGGCGAGGGCGAGCGGCGTTCCGGTGGCGGCATCCTCATTCCCGCCACCGCGGCCGTCGGCCGCCGGCTGGCCTGGGCGGTGGTCGTCGCGGTGGGGCAGAACGTACGGACCGTGGAGCCGCGGGACCGGGTGCTGTACGACCCGGAGGACCGCGCGGAGGTCGAGGTGCGGGGCGTCGCGTACGTGCTGATGCGGGAGCGGGATCTGCACGCGGTGGCGGCCGACCGGTTCGAGGGGTCCGAGGACACCACCGGCCTCTACCTGTAGAACCCTCTACCTGTAGACCAGACCAGAGAACGACAGAACAGCCGAAAGGGCCGGTGACCATCGTCACCGGCCCTTTCCGCTGCCCGATCGGGATACCGGTATCGGTCAGTCCCAGCCCGTGCCCGTGAGTTGGGGGCCCGCTGTCGTTCCCACCGAGTTGCCCGGGTCTCCGGTGGCGCCGTCGGTGGTGGTGCCGCCGTCGGTCGTTCCCCCGTCCGTCGTGCCGCCGTCGGTCGTGCCGCCGTCCGTGGTCTGGCCCGTCGTGCCGCCGTCGGTGGTGGGGGTGCCGCCCGTCGTCGTCCCGCCGGTCGCGTCCCCGGTCGTGCCGCCGGTGGTGGTGCCGCCGTTCGTCTGGCCCTGGGTCTGGCCCTGCGCCTGGCCCGGGGTGCCGGTGTCGCTCGGCGCGCCGCCGCCGGTCTCCTCGGCGGTGGGCTCGTCCTCGGAGGAGGACGGGGACGAGGGGGAGACGGTCTCCTCGCCGCCCGACTGGATCTCGAGGTCGAAGTCCTTGACGGGGGTGCCCTTCAGGGCCGTCTTGGTGAACTGGGCCCAGATCTCGGTGGGCGCGCCGCCGCCGTTGATGCGGTCCAGGCCCATGACGCCCTTGAGGGACTTGTGGTGGGCGGTCTCCGGGTCCTGGCCCATGACCGCGACGACGGTGGCCAGGTCGGGGGTGTAGCCGGCGAACCAGGCGGCCTGGTCCTCCTCGGCGGTGCCGGTCTTGCCGGCGGCGGGGCGGTCGGCGGCCTGGGCGGCGGTGGCGGTGCCGTTCTCGACGACGCTGCGCAGGATCGACGTCGTGGTGTCGGCGGCCTTGCGGCTGACGACCTGCGAGGCCTTCCGGCCGGGCAGCTCCATGACGTCGGAGCCGTCCTTGGTGACCTTGCCGATCAGTGTGTACACGCCGTGCTTGCCGTGGTTGGCGAGGGTGGCGTACGCCTCGGCCATGTCCAGGACGCTGGCGTTGGCCGTGCCGAGGGCGATGGAGGGGTAGGGCTGGAGGTCGGGGGTGCCGGTCGGCAGGCCGAGGGCGATCGCGGTCTGCTTGACCTTGGTCGGGCCGACGTCGACGGCCATCTGCGCGTACACCGAGTTGACCGACTTGTCGGTGGCGGTGCGCACGTTGATGTCGCCGTAGTCGACGTAGTCCTCGTTCTCGGGGGCGTAGGCGCCGCCGGACCAGCCCTGGATGGGGCGCTTGTTGGTGCCGTCGTAGACCGTGTTCGGGGTGATGGTGCGGTTGTCCTGGGTGGTGGAGTCGTTCTCCACGGCCGAGGTGAACACGAACGGCTTGAAGGTGGAGCCGACCTGGAAGTCCCGGCGGGTGGCGTTGTTGGTGTACTGCTTGATGTAGTCGATGCCGCCGTACAGGGCGAGGACCTCGCCGGTCCTGGGATCCACGGCGGCGCCGCCCGCGCGGACGTAGGAGTCGACCTTGCGTTCCTTCGGGTCGAGCTTGGCCATCAGCTTGTCGTTGACGGCGTCGACGAAGGCGTCCTGCTTGGCCTTGTCCAGGGTGGTGGTGATGCGGTAGCCGCCCGCCTCCAGCTCGTCGGAGGTGACGATCTTGTTGTCCTTCAGGTAGTCCTTGATCGCCGTGACGAGGTAGCCGCGCTGACCGGACATGCCGGTGTCGGCGCCGGAGGTCTCCTTGGGCGTGGGGAACTTCATGCCGGTCCGCTTGGCCTGGCTGAGCCAGCCCTTCGTGACCATGCCGTCGAGGACGTAGTTCCAGCGCGCCTGGGCGGCGGCCTTGTTCTCGGGGTGGGCGATGATGTCGTACTCGCTGGGCGCGTTGACCAGGGCGGCGAGGTAGGCGCCCTGGGCGGGGGTGAGCTCGGTGGCGTCTACGCCGTAGTAGGCCTTGGCGGCGGCCTGCATGCCGTAGGCGTTGCGGCCGAAGTAGCTGGTGTTGAGGTAGCCCTCGAGGATGGCGTCCTTGGACTTCTCGCGGTCCAGCTTGATCGAGATGAAGAACTCCTTCACCTTGCGGGTGGCGGTCTGTTCCTGCGCGAGGTAGTAGTTCTTCACGTACTGCTGGGTGATCGTCGAGCCGGACTGCTTGCCCTTGCCGGTCGCGGTGTTCCAGCCGGCCCGGAGCATCGCCTTGGGGTCGATGGCGGACTCGGTGTAGAAGTCGCGGTCCTCGGCGGCGAGGACGGCGTGCTGGGCGTCCTTGGAGATCTGCGCGAGGCTGACGTTCTCGCGGTTGACGGTGCCGTCGCGGGCGATCTCGGTGCCGTCGGCGTAGAGGTAGACGTTGGACTGCTTGGTGGCGAGCGCGTTGGCCGGCGGGATCTTGACCTTCGAGTAGCCGACGAAGAACAGGCCGACGATCACCGCGACGCCGAGGACGAACACGGCGAGCACCATCCGCCAGGTCGGCAGGAGCCGGCGCCAGCCGGTGCGCTTGGGCCGCTTCACCTTCTTGCCCTCCTGGCCGCCGTTGCCTCCCTCGCCACTTCCTCCGTCACCCGCCTCGGGCTTTCCTGGTGCTGCCCAGCCCTCGGGCGGCTGCTTCGGCTGTGGCTCGTCACTCATGTGCTGCAGGACTCCTGTGTCGCGTCGTACGTTCCCGTACGCCTGTAACGCCTCTTACGCCCCGTACGTCTCTTACGCCTCGTACGCGTTCTGCGCCCCCTGCTGAAGACTCTCGCACCGAGCGTTCCGTTCCCGGCAATCGGCGCGCGTTCCGTCACACGCCGTGCCCGGAAAACGCGTGGCACGCGACCGGGTCGGCGCACTAGGCTCGTGCGTTTCGGTGCCGAAGCGCACCAAGGGTGACAATCGGGCGAGGAAGAAGGTTGCCTTGGGATCGGCGCGGTTGTACGCGGCCGTCGCGGCGGGGGGTTTCAGAAGGTACGCGACCTACCGGGTGGCCACGGCGGCGGGGGTGTTCACCAACACCGTTTTCGGCCTGATCCTCGTCTACACATACCTGGCGTTGTGGGACGAGCGGCCGCACCTCGGGGGCTACGACCAGGCACAGGCGGTCACCTATGTGTGGCTGGGGCAGGCGCTGTACGCGACGCTGGCGATCCAGGGCGGCGGTTTCGAGACCGACCTCATGGAGCGTATTCGCACGGGCGACGTCGCCATCGACCTGTACCGGCCGGCCGACCTCCAACTGTGGTGGCTGGCAGGGGACTTGGGGCGGGCGCTGTTCCAGTTGATCGGGCGGGGGGTGATTCCGTTCGCGGTCGGGACGCTGCTGTTCCCGACGGCGCTGCCGGACGATCCGGTGGTGTGGCTGGCGCTGCTGGTGGCGATCGTGCTGGCGATGGTGGTCAGTTTCGCGATCCGGTTCCTGGTGGCGATGAGCGGGTTCTGGCTGCTGGACGGCACGGGCGCGTTGCAGATGCTGATGGTCACGGGCATGTTCTGCGGCGGGATGGCGCTGCCGCTGAACGCGTTCCCGGGGGCGCTCGGCGACGTCGTACAGGCGCTGCCGTGGGCGGCGCTGCTGCAGATGCCGGCGGACCTGCTGATGGGGGAGGCCGATCCGCTGCCGGTCTTCGCGTTCCAGGCGGCGTGGGCGGTGGCGCTGCTGGCGCTGGGGCGGCTGGTGCAGGGCGCGGCGACCCGACGGGTGGTGGTCCAGGGTGGGTGAGGGCGAGGGCGAGCGGGTGCTGGAGGGCGGCCGGGGCCTGGAGGGAGACCGGGTGCCGGAGGGCGACCGGGCCATGGGGGACACCCGGGCCATGGGGGACAGCCGGGCCATGGGGGACAGCCGGGCCATGGGGGACAGCCGGGTGCTGGAGGGGCTGCGGGCCTACCGGCTGATCTCCGGGATGTGGATCCGGTCCACGCTGGCCTACCGGCTGTCGTTCGTGCTGACGGCGTTCGGCGGGCTGCTGGTGACCGGGCTGGACTTTGTCGCGATCTTGCTGATGTTCTCGCAGGTGGACGCGCTCGGCGGCTACACGCTGCCGGAGGTCGCCTTCCTCTACGGTCTCTCGGCCACCGCGTTCGGCATCGCGGACCTGGTGATCGGTTCGATGGACCGGCTGGGCCGGCGGGTGCGCGACGGCACGCTCGACACGCTGCTGGTGCGGCCGGCGCCGGTGCTGGCCCAGATCGCCGCGGACCGGTTCGCGCTGCGCCGGGTCGCCCGGATCACCCAGGGGGCGCTGGTGCTGGGGTACGCGCTGCTGACGATGGACGTCGCGTGGACGCCGGTGAAGGTGCTGCTGCTGCCGTTGACGGTGGTCAGCGGTGCGGGGATCTTCGGCGCGGTGTTCGTGGCGGGCGCCGCGTTCCAGTTCGCGGCGCAGGACGCGTCGGAGGCGCAGGCGGCGTTCACGTACGGCGGCCAGACGATGTTGCAGTACCCGCCGACGGTGTTCGGCCAGGAACTGGTGCGCGGGGTGACTTTCATCTTTCCGCTGGCCTTCGTCAACTGGGTGCCCGCCGCCTATGTGTTGGGGCGGCCGTACCCGCTGGGACTGCCCGCGTGGGCGGCGTTCGCGCCGCCGCTGGTGGCGGTGGCGTGCTGTGCGCTGGCGGGGCTGGCGTGGCGGGCGGGGCTCAGGTCGTATCGGAGTACGGGGAGTTGAGTTGAGCGTGACCGGCACGGGGTTCGACGTGGGATCCGACACGGGATTCGATACGGGGTTCGACATGGGATACGACATGGGGTTCATCGAGCTGGACCGCGTCGAGAAGGTCTTCGACGTGCGCCGGAAGACCGGCTTCCTGAAGCGGGAGACGCGGCAGGTGCGGGCGGTCGACTCGATCTCCTTCACCGTGGCGCGCGGCGAGATGGTCGGCTACATCGGGCCGAACGGCGCCGGGAAGTCGACGACGATCAAGATGCTGACGGGGATCCTGACCCCGAGCGGCGGCCGGGTGCGGGTCGCGGGCATCGACCCGTCCCGCGAGCGGACGCGTCTGGCGCACCGTATGGGGGTCGTGTTCGGTCAGCGGACGACCCTCTGGTGGGACCTCCCGCTCATCGACTCCTACCGGCTGATGCACCGCATGTACCGCATCCCGGACGGCCGTTACCGCGAGAACCTCGACCGGCTGGTCGAACTCCTCGATCTGTCCGCCCTGTTGGACGTCCCCGTACGCCAACTGTCGCTCGGCCAGCGGATGCGCGGCGACATCGCGGCGGCGCTGCTGCACGATCCCGAGGTGCTCTACCTCGACGAGCCGACGATCGGCCTGGACGTGGTCTCCAAGTCGCGGGTGCGGGAGTTCCTGCGGGAGCTGAACACCGAGCGCGGCACGACGGTGCTGCTCACCACGCACGACCTCCAGGACATCGAGCAGTTGTGTTCCCGGGTGATGGTCATCGACCACGGCCGTCTGGTCTACGACGGTGCGCTGGCCGGGCTGCACGAGGCGGGGGAGAGCGAGCGGACCCTGGTGGTGGACCTTGCGCGGGAGCTGCCGCCGGTCGAAGTGGGGGAGTCGGCGCGGGTGGTGAAGGTGGACGGTCCGCGCCAGTGGCTGGCGTTCCCGGCGTCGGAGTCGGCGGCTCCGCTCGTCGCGCGGATCGCGGCGGAGTATCCGCTGGTCGACCTGTCGGTGCGGGAGCCGGACATCGAGGCCGTCATCGCCAAGATGCTGTACTCGATGGGCGACGCCCCCAAACCCCCGCCGGATCGGGAGGCCGGGCGGGAAGCCGATAGGGAGGCAGATCGGGAGGCGGGGCGTGAGGCCGATCGGGAGGTCGGGCGGGAGCCCGTAGTGCCCGGGGCCGGGACCTCGTAGGCTGTTGACATGACCGACGACGACGCAGTCCCGGGTCTCCCCGACGCGGTCCCGGGTCCCTCTGACGCAGTCCCGGGTCCCTCCGACCTCCGCGCCTCCGACGCCGACCGTGAGCGGGTCAGCGAGGTCCTGCGGGACGCCCTCGCCGAGGGCCGTCTCGACATGGTGGAGTTCGAGGAGCGGCTGGACCAGACGTACAAGGCGCGCACGTACGGCGAGTTGGCGCCGATCACCCGGGACCTGCCGGTCGCCGGGGTCGTGCCGCCGCCGGTGGTGTCGCTGAGCAAGGAGCCGTCGGAGGAGGGGAGTTGGACCGGGCGGATCGTGGGCGGCGAGGGGACGTCGTCCTGGGCCGTGGCCGTCATGTCGGGCTTCCAGCGCAAGGGCCGCTGGACGGTTCCCCGGCGCTTCACCTGCGTCGCCTTCTGGGGCGGCGGGGAGATCGACCTGCGCGAGGCGGACTTCGCCGCCGGTGAGGTCGAGATCAACTGCGTGGCGATCATGGGCGGGGTGCAGATCACCGTGCCGCCGGGCGTCGAGGTGGTCGTCCGCGGCATCGGCGTGATGGGCGGCTTCGACCAGGGGGACACGGGCGTCCGGGGAGACCCGGGGGCGCCGCGGGTGGTCGTCACCGGGTTCGCCTTCTGGGGCGGGGTCGGGGTGGAGCGCAAGAAGACGCGGGCGGCGCGTCGGCAGGAGAAGCTGGATCGCAAGGCGGAGATGCGCGAAGCGCGCTCCAACTTCCGGGACGAGATCCACGGCGCGCACCAGCGGATGCTGGACAGCCACAAGGACCTGCTGCGGGGAATCGGACACGGGCCTCAGGGGGAACGGCAGGAGCGGCGGGAACGGCGCTACGAGGAGTAGCGCCGAGTAGTACCGCGCAGCCGCTACAGCACGGCGCGCGCCGACCCCTCCGGCTCCTCCCGGCGCTCCAAGACCTCCAGGCCCTTCAGCTCCGTCAGGTCGACCGTCCCGGCCATCTTCCGGTAGCCCCGGTCGCTGGGGTGCAGATGGTCGCCCGAGTCGTACTCGGCGCGCAGGCCGCGCGGGTCGTACGGGTCGCGCAGCGCCTTGTCGAAGTCGACGACCGTGTCGTACACCCCGCCCGCCCGGATCGCCGCGTTGACGCGCTGCCGTACGGCCTCGCGGGCGCCGGTGTAGCCGCGGTGGCCGCGGAACGGGGTGAGGGTGGCGCCGACGACCTTGACGCCGTGGGCGTGGGCGCGGTCGGTGAGGCCGCGCAGGCCGTCCACCACGGCCTGCGGGTCGGCGAGCCGCCGGCCGCGCAGGATGTCGTTGATGCCGAGGTCGATGACGACGGCCTTCACGTTCGGCCGGTCGAGGACGTCCCGTTCGAAGCGGTCGAGGCCGGCCGGGCCGCGCAGCGGGTCGTCGACGAGGAGCCGGTTGCCGCTGATGCCCGCGTTGACGACGCCGTAGCGGGGCGTGGCCCGGCCGCCGGTGGTGGAGGTGGAGGTGGCGGCGATGGCCCGCAGCCGGCCGGCGAGGACGTCGGGCCAGCGGCGGTTGGCGCCCGGGGTGGAGGTGACGCCGTCGGTGATGGAGTCGCCGAGGGCGACGACGGTGCCGTCGGCCTCGCCGCCGAGCACGTCCAGCGCGGTCAGGTAGCGCCAGTACGCGCTGGTCCCGGTGAACGCGGCGCCGGTGACGTCCTCGGTGGACTCGCCGTCGGCGACGTAGCTGGTCTGCCGGGCGCGCGGGTGGAAGGTGACCGGGCCTGCGGAGGTGGGGGAGTAGGTGCTGACCAGGACGTCGGCGTCGGGCGGGACGGGGACGGCGGTGGCGTCGCTGACGGCCTGTCCGCCGGCCGGGACGACGACGGTCGTGGCGCCGCCGAAGGTGAGCCGGCGCAGGGTGGCGGGGTCGGCGGCCGCGCTGTGGCCGGTGCCGACGGCGACGGCGAGGGTGGCGTGGGTGATGGTGAGGGGGCGGGTGCCGTAGAGGTTGGAGAGCGTGACGCGGGCGCTCGTGCCGCCGACGCTGGTGTGCACGACGTTGCGGACCGTGCGGCCGGCCATGCCGTCGGTCTCGGTGCCGGGTTCCCCGCCGGCCGGGGCGGCGGCCCAGGTGCCGACCCAGACGCCGGTCGAGACGGGGGCGGCGTCACCGGTGCCGGGGGCCGCGGCGAGGGTGTCCCCGGTGCGGCGGTGGCCGGGGCCGTGGTCGGCGGCGGCTCCGGCTCCGGCGTATATGGCGGCGGACAGGGCCACGACCAGGGCGGCGATCGCGGACAGCAGCACGCAGTGCCGTGTGGGGGACACCCCCACACCCCCGGTGTGATGCCTGGTCATGCGGGTGCGTGTCTCCTCGGGCGAAGGGGAGCCCGAGGCTCCGGAACAGTGCGTGAGTTCACCGAACGGTGCGGAATTTCACCGAGCGGTGCGGGAATTCACCCTTGAGCGCGGTTTATCTCTTGATAGCTCTCGTAGATCTCCCGTTTTGAGAGACGCCGGGAACTCTTGTTCTGTTCCAGGAGTCGGTCAGGAAGGGACAATGTGTGCGGGATCACCGAACGGGTGGAGCAAATGGAACGTAGCGAAGCGACGGCACCGGACGGGACGACGTCCTATCGCGCCATGAACTCCTTCACCCCGGCGGACGAGGAGCGGCAGCGCGGGGTGCGCCGGATGAAGATCACCGCGGCCGGGCTGCTGCTGTTCGTGGCCGTGGTGTACGTGCTGGCCGAGTGGGCCGCCCATGAGGGCGCGGGCGCCTGGGCGGGCTATGTGGCGGCGGCCGCGGAGGCGGGCATGGTGGGCGCGCTCGCCGACTGGTTCGCGGTCACGGCGCTCTTCCGCCACCCGCTGGGCCTGCCCATTCCGCACACCGCGATCATCCCGAACAAGAAGGACCAACTGGGCGTCTCGCTGGGCGAGTTCGTCGGCGAGAACTTCCTCTCCGAGGACGTCGTACGGCAGCGGCTGCGTTCGGTCGGCATCGGCACCCGGCTGGGCGCGTGGCTGGCCGAGCCGGAGCACGCCGACCGGGTGACGGCGGAGCTGGCGACGGCGCTGCGGGGCGCGCTGACCGTGCTGCGCGACTCGGACGTCCAGGCGGTGGTGGGGGAGGCGATCACGCGCCGGGCGGACGCGCAGGAGATCGCGCCGGGCATCGGGAAGATGCTGGACAAGGTCGTCGCGGACGGCGGTCACCGGCGGGCCGTCGACCTGGTGGTGACCCGGGCGCACGACTGGCTGGAGCTGCACGCCGACTCGGTGATGGACGCGGTGGAGGGCGGCGCGCCCGGCTGGACCCCGCGGTTCGTCGACAAGCGGATCGGCGAGCGGGTCTACAAGGAGCTGCTGCGCTTCTGCGCGGAGATGCGGGACATGCCCTCGCACCCGGCCCGCGGCGCCCTGGACCGCTTCCTCACCGACTTCGCCTCCGACCTGCAGTCCGACACGGACACCCGGGCGCGGGTGGAGCGGCTCAAGGTCGAGGTGCTGGGCCGGGGCGAGGTCCAGGACCTGATCGCGTCGGCCTGGACGGCCGTCCGCTCCATGATCGTCGCGGCGGCGGAGGACGAGCGCAGCGAGCTGCGGCTGCGCGTGCGGGCCTCGCTGCTGTCGCTGGGCGCGCGGATGGCCACGGAGCGCAAGGTCCAGGAGAAGGTCGACAGCTGGGTCGAGGGCGCGGCGGTGCACGTCGTGACGACGTACCGGCGCGAGATCACCTCCCTGATCACCGACACGGTCGCGGGCTGGGACGCGGAGCACACCACCCGCAAGATCGAGGCCCACATCGGCCGTGACCTGCAGTTCATCCGGATCAACGGCACGGTGGTGGGTTCGCTGGCCGGGCTGGTGATCTATACGGTGGCGCGGTCGCTGGGGGCGTGAGCGGCGCGGCGTGTCCTTTGCCGACCTCACCGGCGCGGGCAAGGTCGGCGACATGGGGTCTCCGGGAGTCCGGGGCCTTCGGGAGTTCAGGGTCTCCGGGTGTCCAGGGTCTCCAGGTGTCCAGGGTCTCCGGGGGCCGGGGCCTTCGGGAGGCCGCTGCTTACTCCGCTCCGTCCCGGGTCCGTCCCCGGCGGCGCAGCAACAGGAGGCCGCCGGCCAGGGCGGTGAGGCCGGTGGTGGCGGTCCAGGCGACGAGGTCGGTGGAGCCGGTGGTGGCGAGGTCACCGCGCTTCCCGGCGGCGGACGCGGCGTTGGCCGGGGTCGTCGAGGCTGTCGGGGTTGTTGAGTTCGCCGGGTTCGCCGGGGTCGTCGAGGCGGAGGGTGTCGCCGACGCGGCCGAGTCGCCCGAGCCGCCGGCGGCGCTGGAGCTGCTGAAGCCGCCCGTGCCGCCGGGGGTCGTCCTCGTCGCGTCCCGGGTGAACGCCAGGGTGCCGAAGCCGAGTTGGTCGTAGCCGCCGCTGTTGGGGCCGTAGTCCCCGCCGCCGCCCTCGGGAGCGGCCTTGGCGGCGATCCGGGTGAGGTAGGGGGCGGACAGTCCCCGGCGTTTGGTGTAGTGGTTGGCGATCATCGCCCAGATCGGGCGGGTCATCGTCGGGTCGACGCCGGCCGCGTCGGCGGCGGTCTCCTTGCCCGACCAGCCCCCGATCGCACCCTTCCTGCGGGTGTTGGCGGTGTAGGTCACATCGCCGCCGAGGCTCCACTTGGCCACGTACTGGGCGCCCTTGAGGAAACGGCTGTCGTCGTAGCCGTAGAGGTCGATGCCCTGGTTCCAGGCCATCTCGCAGAAGGTGCCCATGAGGCCGACGCCGAGCAGCGCGTGCCCCTGGTCGCGGCCGGCCTCCAGCCACTCGGCGAGGCCGTCGTCCTCGTGCACGACGGGGATGGCGTTCTTGACCGCGCCGAGCCCGGCGCCGCTCTTGAAGTACTCGACGGCCCGCTCCACCTGGGCACGGTCGTCGCAGAAGATGCCGGTGGCCAGGACGCAGGCCATGGCCGTGAGGTCCCAGTTGGGCCAGTAGTTGGTGACGACGGCGTTGTTGTGGTTGGTCAGGAAGCTCTCGCTGGCCGGGGCGAAGACGGTGGTCAGCATCTTCTGGAAGCGTTCGAGCTCGAAGCCGGCGTGGTCGCGGACGAGTTCGGCGGCGTTCGCGAACTGGTAGCCGTACAGCCCCGCCGCGAGGAACCGGTCGGCCGAGCCCTGCACCGAGGTCAGCGTCGCGGACCAGGCGTTGAGGATCGCGACGGCCGTGTCGGCGTACGCGCTCTCGCCGCCGACGTGGAAGCGGAGGCCGTTCTGGTAGGCGGCGTGGATGTCGTTGTAGAGGGTCCGGTAGTTCTGGGGCGCGCCCGAGCCCCGGTACACGATCGCCTGCGGGTTGGCCGCCCAGCCGCTCTGCGCGTGCCGGTTGGCGGTGAGCTTGGCGTACCCGGCGGTGTAGGGCGCGGCGCCGGCCTTCACCTTGGCGGCCATGCGCGCCAGGTCGGTGCCGGTGTGCAGGAGGCCGGGGTGCGCGTAGCCGGCGGCGGTCGCGGGCGGGGCCGCGGTCGCCGCCGGGGCCGCGGCGACACCGATGGCGGTCGCCCCGGCGGCCACACCCGTGGCCTTCAGCATGCTCCGGCGGCTGAGGCTGGTCTGCGGAGGTAGAGGTCGAGTCAGGTGCATGCCCGGGAGACGGACGGGGGCCGGGACCGATAACGAAAAAACCCGGACCGTCTACGCCCCGGTCGTCGACCCCGGCCGCACGATCATCAGGACCGTCACCGTGGCCCACAGCAGGTTGAACACCCCGGTGAACATGGCGAGTTGGACGGTCGCCTCCCGTGCGCCCCGCCCCTCGACGAGCACTTCCTGCCGGGGCAGGACGAGGACCAGCAGCACCCCTGCGGCCAGGACGGTCAGCACGATCGACACGATGAGCCACGGGTCGCCCATCACCCCCATCGCGCCCGCCGTGGCGAACCCGAAGACGGGGACGGCGATGCCGACGGCCGCGTACACCTGGCAGATGCGGTGCAGCAGCCGTACGGTCTCGCTCGCGCGCACGTCGTCGGGCGCGGCCAGAGCGCGGCGCGCGGCGGGCGGGAACATGCTGGCGGCGACGGTGACGGGTCCGACCGCGACGATCGCGGCGAGAACGTGCACGGCGAGAAGAAACTTGGTCACGGCCCGACGCTAGGCGGCACGGGGATCATGCAGAAGTGGCAGAAATGCCAGAGGGCAACGGGTTCTGGCCAGGGGGTGCGTGTGACTGGCGGGTACCCGGGGGCGACGGGCACCTGAGGGGCGACGGGAAGCCGGGGCCCGGTGGACAGACACCTGGGCTCGGTGGGCACCGGGCCAGCGGGGACGCTGTGGCGTGGCGTCCAGGGGCGGCCGGGGCCGGGTACCAGTTCCGCGAATGTGACACCTCCGGCAGCAAGTGTCACATTCACAGCCGACAGCATCCCGGGTCCGGGTCCGGGTCCGGGTCTGGGGCCGGGCCTCCGGCACGGGCTCACCAAGCACCGGAGGCCCGGACCCAGACGGAATTCGGAATTCGCCAACAACATCCGACGGCTACCGGAGGTCTGGCCGCTCTGCCACCCGGGCTCGGCGGGAATCCGTCGTATGCCTACGCTCTCGCCATGCACACCGTCGCCGTACTGGCCCTGGACGGGGTCGTCCCGTTCGATCTGTCCGCCCCGATCGACGCCTTCGGCTGGGCGCGGCTGCCCGACGGGCGGGCGGCGTACCGGGTGCGGGTCTGTTCGCCGTCCCCGTCCCGGGAGGTGAGCGCGGGGGCGTTCACCGTGCGGGCGCCGTACGGGCTGGAGGCGCTGGCCGAGGCGGACACGATCATCCTGCCCGGGGTCGCGAGCCCGCCCGAGACGCTGCCGGACGGCGTCGCGCAGGCGTTGCGCGACGCGGCGGCGAACGGCACGCGCATCGCGTCGGTCTGCGTCGGCGCGTTCCTGTTCGCCGCGACGGGCCTGCTGGACGGACTGCGCGCTACGACGCACTGGGTCGCCGCGCGGGACCTGGCCGAGCGCTACCCGAAGGTGACCGTCGACCCGAACGTCCTCTACGTCGACAACGGCCAGTTCCTCACCTCGGCGGGCGCGGCGGCGGCGCTGGACATGTGCCTGCACATGATCCGCCACGACTACGGCTCGACGATCGCCGCACAGGCGGCCCGGCTGTCGGTCATGCCGCTCGAACGGGAGGGCGGCCAGGCTCAGTTCATCGTCCAGGACCTCTCACCGGCACCCGCAGGGGCGACCCTCGAACCCCTGCTGACCTGGCTGGAGGACAACTGCGGCAGCGATCTGACACTGGACCGGATCGCCGAGCGGGCCGGCCTGAGCACCCGCACCCTCAACCGCCGCTTCCGCGAACAGACCGGCACGACACCGCTGCGCTGGCTGCACCGCGCGCGGGTGCGGCGCGCCCAGTACCTGCTGGAGTCGACGGCGCACCCGGTGGAACGGATCGCCGCCCAGGCGGGTTTCGGCTCCCCGACAGCCTTCCGCGAACGCTTCCGGACGGTGGTGGGCACAAGCCCCCAGGGGTACCGGCGGGCGTTCCGTTCGAGGACGACTTCGGGGGCGACCTTGGGTGCAGCATCGAGGGCGAACTCGGGTGCGGTTCAGGAGTAGGGCAGGCGTGACGCGAGCATGATCGCCTGGGTGAAGATCGGATAAGGTGACGCGCCGTGGCACGCGCAAACGCGTGAACCGTGGCACGTACGTACTCGGGGGGATCTGCACGTGAACACCGGCCACCCGGGCCGCACCGGCGCGTTCCGCGCCCTGCCCAACCCGTTCGCCGTCGCCTCGGCACTGGCCGAACCCTCCCGCGCCGACCGGGTGGACGACCCCACGGTCCGCGTCCTGCAGTGGGCCCGGACGGCGGTCGGGGTGGCCGCGACGGTCTGGCTGCTGATGGCGTACCCGCTGCGGAAGGGCGGCGAGAAGTTCGTCATGGACAAGCTGGAGGACCTGCTGACCGGCTGCGGGATCACCTTCGGTACGGCGCTCGTCGCCGTGACGGCGTTCATCTCCGCGGCCCGCTCACCGCTCGGCGGCGTGTACGCGCGTCGCCTGCTGGGCCCGCTGCTGACCGTGTTCGCGATCGTGCTCGGCGCCGGAGTGTGCTGGTTCCTGGTCCGGCTGCTGAAGGGCGAGATCATCACGCCGTCCGACTTCGGCGACCACGGCATCCTCTTCGGCATCCTGCTGATCGTGGCGTTCGTCCTCGGCACCCTCGCCTGCGCCGCCGCGCTGCTCCTCGCGATCCCCGTCACCGTGGCGGCCCTGGTCTACGCCTTCAACTCCTGCTTCCGCCTCGGCGACGTGCACGACCTGCTGCCGGCCTTCATCTCCCCGCTCCTGGTCTGGTCCCTCTTCGGTCTGGGCCTGTTCGACGACCCGGAGGTGGCCGCCCCGCCGCTCGTCCTCTACGGCTTCCTGGTGGGCGGCCCGCTGTCGGTGACCCTGCTGTCGGTGTGGGAGATACGACGCCTGCGCCGCCGGCACGGCGTGACGCTGCGGTCGGCGCTGGGACGGTAGACCTCGGCGGGTAAGCGGCCCTCGCTGGAGCAGCCGCCCAAGGTGGGCCGGGACCGCGGACGTTTCAGGAACGCCGGTCGGCGACCGCCCACGACACGACCGCGACCGCGCCCGCCACACCGAACACCGACGGCCAGGCCCCCACCTTCTTCGCCAGCGGATGCGACCCCGCGAAGGCGGCCACGTACGCCACGGTCAACGCCCCCGCGGCCGCCCCGCCCGCCTCCCGCCGCCACTGCCGCGCGGCAGCGGCCCCCGCGACGGCGAGCACGACCCCGCCCAGCGGCCGCTTCTTCGTCCACCGGGCCACCCCGTACCCACCGACCAGCCCACCCGCGGCGATCACCGCACCGGGAACCTTCACCATGTCCGCCTGCCTCCTGCCCTGATACGTCCGTCTCCTGAGCGGTTACGAGGCTAACGCTGAGAAGAAAAGCAGCCGCAAGCGCGTCCCACCGTTCCTACTCTTCCCATGACGCACACCCGCCCCCGCAGGACGGACCCCGAGTTGCCCACCCTCACCACCCTCACCACTCCCGACGGCACGACCCTCGCCTACCGCGACGAGTCCCCGCCCCACCCCTCCCCCACGGCACCGCCGCCACCCCCTGTCCTGCTCCTCCACGGCCTGGCGGGCCACCTGGGCGAATGGGACGACCTGACCGCCCGCCTCCCACGACGTCCACCTGGACCGCCCGGAGGCCTTGCACAAGGCGGTGACAACCTTCCTGAACACCGCCGCGTAACCCCCAGCCCCCGACCCCTCCCTCCCCCCTAACTCCGCCCGGCCCGGCGGCGCTCGCCGGGCTCCTGCCCCCGCTTGTCCACCACGGCCCGTTCCAGCACCGCACTGGTGTCGTAGACCGTCCCCGCCTTGGCCCGCCTGGTGTCCCGGCTGAAGACGATGCGTTCGCCGAGGTAGTCGAGGGTGGTGCGGTCGAAGATCCACTCCGCACGGGTCCCCTGCGCCGTGTCCTCGCGGGCGATGGCGATCCCGTGCCGTCCCGCCGCGTCGACGGCGTCGGTCACCTCGGTCACACCGGGGATCCGGGCCGTGGCCTGGTAGAACGCGGCGGCGGTGGCGGACGGCATGATCTGCTCGCTGATGAGATCGCCGATCCGGTCGAAGACCTCCTGGTCCTTGTCGTCCCCCTGCTCGACGTGGGTGCCGGCGTAGAGCAGCTTCAGCAGGGCGGCGGGATCGGTGGGCAGCGCGGCGAGCCAGGCGTAGGTGGGCCGGTCGTATCCGGCCGGATACCCGGCGTCCTTCGGATCCTCGCCGTCCGGCCCGCCGACCTCGATCGGCCAGTCCTGCCCGTGTTCGCGGATCAGCCCGACGTCGGTCACGGGCCCCTGCCGCTGCGAGAACCACACCCGCCGCTCGTGCGGCTCGCCGAGCTTGACGGGCCCGTCGAAGACGCCTTCGTTCCCGGCGACCTTGCTGCGCACGTACACGAACTGACCGTCGTCCACGGGCTCGACGTCCGTCCGCATGGCGACGGCGGCGATCCGCCCGAGCGTCGCGACGGCGCTACGACCACCCTCTCCCGCACTGCTCACGCCGGACCGAGCCGTTTTCGTACCGCCACCGTCACCGTGCTGCCCCGAGCCCCCGATCCCGACGGTGAGCCCGGCGACGACGGCGGCTGCCACGGCGACGGCACCGGCGACGAGCGCGGGCCGCAAGAACCGACGGGCCGGCCGGGCGGACAGAGAACCAGTGTTCTCCTCATGAAGGTCACGATCGCGATCTCGGTCGATGAGCTGCATCAAAACGTCCTGGTGATGGGAGTGACGCCCGGACGGCAGCCCCCGCTCGACGGGAGGAACGGGCAACAGCCGTGCCAGCTCCCCGAGTTCGTCGAGTCCATCGAGTTCCTCCGGAGTGGAGTTCATCGGGCTTCCTCCTGAATGGGCAGGACCGCGAACGCGGCCTCACTCTCTACCTCTCCGCGACGAGGGCGAGGTTCCGTACGGCTTGTGCGCGCCGTACCCGCCTCCCGCTCGACGATCTCCCGAAGCCGCGCCCGAGCCCGCGACAACCGCGACCGGACGGTCCCCACGGGCACCCCGAGCGCCTCGGCGGCCTGCGCGTAGTCGAGCCCGCCCCACACGCACAGCGCGATGACCTCCCGCTCGTGCCGCCGCAACCGCCCCAGCACCCGCCGCACTTCGGCGAGCCGCCGAGCGTCGTCCACCCGCCCGACGACGTCCTCGGCGAAGTCGTCCACCGTCTCGGCCTCGGACCGCCGGGCAAGAAAGGCGAGCCGCCGCCGCAGACTCCGGTCCGCGTTACGCGCCTTGTTGGTGGCGATCCCGAACAACCAGGGCCGCAACGACCCCCCTTCGACGGCCACGTCCCCCCGCCCCCGCCAGGCAGCGAGAAACGTCTCCGACATGACCTCCTCGGCGACCGACCAGTCACCGGTGAGCCGAAGCGCATGGTGATACACCGCGGTCGCGTACAACTCGTAGAGCTCGGCGAACGCCGCCCGCTCCCCACCCCGCACCCGCCCCCGCAAACGACACCCGTCGCCCGACGCGAACGCACCGCGCTCTTCGCCCTCTTCACTTTCTCCGCTGGACCTCACACACCTACCTCTCCGAACAGAGGGAGGCAGTTCCCGTGTCGTCGATCACAGTCACGCACCACGAACCCGACAGCAATCCACCGACTACCAGGGCAGCGGACCGCCGCGTCGAAGTACCCGTCACTCACTCAGTGATTCGGCAGGGTGATCCGTCCGGTCATGAGGAGTTCGTGGTTCGCGAAGAGCGCGTCGAGCTCGAAGCGCCGACTGATGTGCGCCGTCCACTTGGCGTCCAGCAGTGTCGTGTACGCGTTGACCACGCGGGCGCGGCTCGCCTGGGTGAGGATCCATCGGGCCTGGTCCGAGCTCTGGGGTCGGCCGCCGAGGTCGCGGGCGAGTCGCCAGAGTTCGTCGCCGTCACTCTGTTCGTCGACGATGGTGACGAGCCCGATGTCCCCGAGTCCGCGTGCGTCGCTGGACTGGGTGGTGTAGGCGACGGTGAGGTCTTCGAGGGGGAAGACGGTGACGCGGCTGCTGGCGGTCAGCTCGGTCATGGACACGGGGTTGGGTCCGTTCTGGCGCGGGAAGGCGCGGGCCGGCCAAACAGGACGGGACGGCCGACCCGCGGTGGTGGGGGAGGGGGCGTCAGCAGCAGGGGCCGTCGCCGCAGCAGGCGGGCGCGCTGCACTCGGCGTCGGTGCCCCACAGCCGTTCGTCGACGTCGAAGCCCGCGGCACGGATCCTGCCGACGACGTCGACCATCAGCCCGCGGGTACGGACCTTCGAGTTGGGCTGGTGGTGCAGGAAGCGGCCGAAGCTGCGCTCGCACCAGTCGGCGTACCAGCCGGTGTGCAGGATGAGCGTGTGCCAGCCGGGATCGACCTGCCGCGACGGCGCCATGCTCGCGCCGTCACCGCTGGTCCCCATGACGAAGACGAGCGCGAGTGCCTGGTCGACGACCCGGTCGGCGACACAGCGCTCCAGGCCGTACTCGCTGGCGCAGAACGCGGCGAGAGTCTCGAACTCTGCGTCGGTGACGAGGGAACGGCCGGTGCGGGTCTTGGTGACGGCGGCGGTGGGAGTCATCGGGTGACCTCTTTGTCGGGGAGCAGCAGGCTTGTGTGGAGCACTGATTCACCTCACAGTGGGATGACCTTTGGGTCGCCTCTCCCGGAATCCCGCATGCCTGTCGTGTGCTCGGGGGAGGGATCGTGCATCCAGTCGCGTAAATGAGGGGCTCCATATCCACCACCCCCCAGCAACTCAACGGCGGGAATCCGTGAGAAAGGAATTCATGCAGCGATGCGCCGCGCCAACTCGTGTCGGCACGTGGGCTTAACGAGTCACGCGCGTTTCGCTGTGAAACAACCGAGCAAGTGCAAGAGCGAGCTCAAAGCAGCTCACCTCTACTCCGCGCATTGGCGTGGCGCACCCGCTCACGGAGCGGAGCGCGGCCGTTTAACGGCGCGGTCAGCACGGAGTGAGGGGTTTCGTCCGCCGATTCTGCGTAGTCGCCCAGCTCCTCTTCCGGGTTCTTGAAGACGAGCAGGCACCCCTGGTATCCGAACAGTTCTGTGGCTTCACGGAGTAGTGCTCTCGCCGTGCTAGGCATCACTCATCATCCTTTGCCAGCCCTCGCCGCCGTTTCTAGGGATCACGCTACGAAGGGAGGGGACGCGGCCTCAACGAACGTGCGCGAACTTGCAGATGGTCACCCGAGCGAGTCAATGGCCGAGGTGATCAGGGCGCGGGCCGAAGCGCCGTAGACTGCCAGGTCAGCAAGATCTGCAAACGTGCGGGCATACATGCCAACCTCGTGCGGCTGTGTCACGGTAAGGAAGGCAGAGACCAACTCGATGTTGACTTGAGCATCGTCGAAGATCCAGAAGTCTTCAACGGGCCACAGCGCGGTGCGGTCTGCACTCAGCGGAATCACGCCGAGGCTGACATTCGGCAGAGTTGCCAAAGAGAGCAGATGGCCAAGTTGTCCCGCCATCGTCTCAGCGCCTCCGATCCGGTGCCGGAGTGTGCTCTCCTCAAGGATCACGGCGAATCGGCGCGGACCCTCGTGCAATATGCGCTGCTTGTCCACGCGTACCTGAACGGCTTCTTCCAGGTCGTCGGGCAATGCCCGCCGATCGCGAATCGACCTGAGGAGTGCCTCGATGTACGCACGCGTTTGGAAAGGTCCGGGAACCAGCCACGACGAGTAGGCCCGGAAATGTCGAGTTCGCTCCCACAATGGGATTACGGACGCTTGCGCGCGACGCAGACCGGAGCGCTCCATGCGTCGCCATTCGACATACGAACCGTTGATGTTGCGTGCGGTGGCAATCAGGTCAGCCGCTTGTCCGGTAGCGCCGCAGTGCATTGCGTACGCGCGTAGGTCGCCGTCTGAGGGTGTTGTACGGCCGTTCTCGAGGCGACTGCACTTGCTTTCATGCCAGCCGGCCCGAGAGGCGAGCTCCCGGGCCGTCAACCCGGAATCCTTACGGATCTCGCGCAGACGCTTACCGAGTGCCTCTCGGGCTTGCTGAATGCTGGATGACGATGACACGCTCGACTGGCCCGGGGTGCGTACGGTCAGCCCGGCCGGTATTCCTCGTGCGGGATGGACCGTTCCCACACGGTGTCGAACGCGGAGGCGCACAGCTCCACCACGGCGGGGTCGGTCACCAACTCCTCGCCCGTCATCGTCCCTTCCCCGGCGAAGTGGTTGAACAGGACCCTGGCGTCGTCAAAGAGCCAGAAGTCGTTGCCCGGCAGAGCCAACCCGGAGGCGTGACGGCGTGGCAGCCAGCGCACGACCTCACCCGCCTTCACGTTGTGCCCGCTGGTCAGCTCGTACTCGTACCGCACATACGAGGAGACGGGCTCGGACACGATGCGCGCCCGGCGGACGTCGAGGCCACGGGCAACCGACGAGGAAACCAGGTCGATCCACCAGGGCCATCGCTCCGCAGGATCGAACCGGTTGCCCGCAGCCCACTCCTGGTAGTCGTCGTCGAGCCCATACGCGTCCCTCATCTCCAAGTGATACGCGTGGTGTTGAGCAGAGCGGAACAGATCCTCAAACGTCGACTCCGTCGCCACCGCTCACCTCCGGGAAAAACTGCATCATGCGTCTCGGGAACTCGATCACCGTTTCATGATCGGGGACGTTCAACTGCGACAGCCGACCAGCATCCGTGACACGCCACCCCTGCAGAATGTAGTTTCCGGACTCGTCGTCCAAGTACACAGTCGGAGAGCCGTTGTTGGGGCTCTCCGGGTCCTTGCCCAGACGGTGCAACGCCATGGTGTCCTCCAGAGCCGTCGGTGGTGATCGACATGGACAGGCTTGCACCTGAGCAGGAGAGCGAGCCAGCGACTTGCATGAACTTCTACGAGCCTTGATACAGCCCCGCCACGTCACGGCAGCGTGCCCGCTCCTGGGTCGGATGCGAGGTACAGCGCGCCCAGTCGGCTCACACGCCGTACTTACGGGTCTCGTCCACAGGACACTCACCGACGTAGAAGAGGCAGTGCTCTACCACCAGCTCGGCGACGCGGACGCGATGGCCGCACAACTCGGCTACCTGCTCACCGCCGGGGCGCTCCCGGCGGTTCGCTCGGCATCATCGCAGCATGGCCGTATAAACCGGGAGCACCCGTAGATCACTCCACCGCGGCACCCACGAACCTGGACCAGGCCTCAGCCGACACCGACACCCAAGGGCCATCCGGCGCCTTGGAATCCCGCACCAGCACACCAGCGGGCACGGCGGCGGTCTCCACGCACTCGGTCGTATTACCGCCGCTGTACGACGACTTGAACCAGACGGGCTCGGAGGGAGGCTGAGGGGGGCCGGCGGACATTCACAACTCCTTGCGGGCGCGATGAATCATGGCGGAGGAGGCCTCCATGTCCAACGCTTGTGCCTGGAGGTACTCGAACGCAAGTCTGTATCGCTCCAGCTCCTCCTCCTTCTCCAGGAAGAGGGAGCCCGTGTGGAAGTCGACGTAGACCACATCGAGAGCCGGCTCGGTGCCGCCGATGATGACGAAGCTTCCCAGTGCGGCAGCGTGGGCTCCTTTGGAGAAGGGGAGTACCTGAAGCGTGATGTGAGGAGACTCGTTCGCTGCGAGTAGTCGGTCGAGCTGCTCCTGCATGACCTGAGGTGACCCGACGACGCGGCGGATCACGGACTCGTCGAGGATCGCCCACAGGCGCAGGGGCTTCGGGCGAGCGAGGATCTCCTGCCGCTTCATGCGGATGTCGACCAGGCGATCGATCTCGGCGGGGGCCAGGGGCACTTCGTTGGCTCTCTGCAGCGCCGTACTGTAAGCGCGCGTCTGCAGCAGGCCCGGGACGTAGACACACGAGAAGTGACTCTCGCGCACGGCTTCGTCCTCAAGCGTGAGCAGCAGGTTCATGCTCTCCGGGATGGAGTCGGCGAAAGAACTCCACCAGCCTTGCTGCTTGGCGTCCTTGGCGATGTTCACAACGGCTTTGCGCTCGGCCTCAGTTGCCCCGTACTCCCGGCACAACGCGTCGATGACGAGCCACTTGACCGTCCCGGCCGTGGTCTCGTACCGGCTGACTGTCGCCTTGGACACGCCGACGAGCCGCCCGGCCTCCTCCAGGGTCAGTCCCTTGCGGGCGCGCAACTTGCGCATCGTCACGCCCAGTTGGCGGCGGCGGGTTGTGGTCCGTTCGGACATGCGGCTCCTTCGCCATGGCCGGGCGGCAGGCCCGGAGAACCTCATCAGGCTAGGCAGTCGGGAGGCGGCCTCACCATCAGATTCACTCGATGGATTCTCGTGAGAAGTTACACAGCGAGACTTCTCCATGCCATGCTCGTTCTCAGATCGCTACGCAGTGCAGCCGTACGGACACGGCAGGCGCAGTATGTGCGTGGCCTGGGAGGGAGGAGTAGCCATGCCTGGCTACGACGTCATCGAGCCCCGACTCCGCTGTGTCCTGCCGTTTGAGGCGGCGCCGGCGGAAGTGCGCCTTCTCCGGAGAGCGGCCTCCAAGCAACTGAGCCAGTGGGGCATGCCTGTCGTGGTCGACGAAGCAGAGCTGCTCGTCACAGAGCTGGCCACCAACGTCGTCAAGCACGTCGGCGAGGGGGCGTCGGCGACTCTGATCCTTGAGTGGAAGGGAGAGCGGCTGCGGCTCGAAGTCCATGACAAGAGCCAGAGCCTTCCCTCGCTGAAGTCGGCTGGATGCGACGACGTGTGTGGCCGCGGCCTGCACCTGCTGGCATCGCTGGCAGTCGATTGGGGAACAGTGCTCACAGCGGCGGGCAAGGCGGTGTGGTGTGAGATCTCGATTAGCTCAGGATCCGCCTGCCAGCGCATCGAACGGGCCGTCGCGGCGCTTGAGAACTATCAAAGCGTCGACAGGGGCAACGCTCTGCAGGGAAGAAGGCGTGACGCGGGACTTGCGGAGTCAGCGGTCGCGCTGATCGCCGACCTGCTCCACTGGACCGCTGCCCGCGGCCACGACCCGGACGACGTCCTCGACCGAGCGCAGATGCACTACGAAGCCGAGGCGGACGTGGCCTAGTGGGTGCCTTCCGGGCTGGACTTGCGGATCCACTCCCGGAGGACTGCCGGTGTACGCCACGATTCTCCGGGACGGCATCTGTGGCACATGCGGTGGCAATTGGCACAGACGCATGCCAGGTCGTCGAGTTTGGTCTCCCGCGTTCCGGAGATGTGGAGGGGAGTGATGTGGTGCACTTCGATGTAGCCCTCGCCCAGATCCCCGTAGGTGCGGGCGAAATCGAAGTCGCACACCTCGCACCGGAGCGGGCCTCCGTGTTGCCGCATCTGCTTGATCTTCTGGGCGCGGAGTTTCGGGTTCCGCTCACGTGCGAGCGCCCAGCGGACAAGGAGACGTCCCTCGATGGCGCTGGCCCCCGTCTCGTCGACCTCGTCGGGCTGTGGGGGGATGAGGTGCAGTTCACCCGTGCCGATGCCCTCTTCGATGGCTTGAGCGGCTTGGAGCATCTCGGCCTCACGTTCCGTGAAGGCATCGATCATGAGCAGTGTGGGTTTGCCGCATCGGGTAGCCCTGCCGCTGTAGAGCCCGTGGTTGGTCATGAAATCGCTGGTCTTGTGGCTGACGCTGGCGGGAGACCGGAAGCTCGGCAGCGCGAGCGCTTCGGGTTCGTGGATAGGCAGCGAGCGGAGCAGCTCCGACAGCTCCTGTACCTCCGGGTCGTGGGTCCGAAGTTCGCGCCAGCCGTTCTTCACTACGAGTGCCCCGGCGAGCAGCAGCTCGTCCTCAGTCCACGACGGTATCCGCATGAGCCATATCGTATGAGTGTTCGGTGTGGCGGAGGGTGTATTCAGCGAACCGCGGGGCGTGCTGCACACTTGGTGAGGTCTCGTTGTCAGTGGGGTCTGTCACCCTCAGTGATGGTGGATTGCAAGATGTGTCTGCCGCTGCACGGCTGTAAGGAGGGGGCATGACCCACATGAAGGAACCCGAGGGTGCCGCCATGGCGCGGACGGAGCCCGAGTTCACGTCGATCGAGATCTGTGCTGGCGCAGGTGGCCAGGCGATCGGTCTGCATCAGGCGGGTTTCGGGCATCTGGCTCTGGTTGAGATCGACCAGCACGCGGTTGACACGCTCAGGTTGAACATCGATGACCACGAGGTGTGGTCGTGGGAGCGGGAGAACTGCGACGTCCTGTCGGCCGACGTCAAGGAATTTGAGCCCTTCCGGGATCTGAGCAAGGGCGCCGAACTCCTGAAGCCGGAAGATCTGGACCTGCTGGCCGGCGGGGTCCCATGCCCCCCGTTCTCCCACGCAGGGAAGCAACTCGGCAAGGACGACGAGCGAGACCTCTTTCCGCGCATGCTGGAACTGGTCGATACCCTCAGGCCGCGGGCGGTGATGATCGAGAACGTCCGAGGAATCATGGATCCGAAGTTCTCGGACTACCGCGACTACATCAAGGCACGCCTTGAGGGCGGTACTTACCGGGGTGAAAACGGGGAGCTGGTTACCGACAAGGGGCTCGACTACACCGTATGTAGGTGGGACGTCCTGGAAGCCAGTGACTTCGGGGTGCCACAGTTGAGGCCTCGCGCCATCCTCGTCGCGTTCCGGGACGATGTCATCAAGGACCTTAAGTACGAATGGCCCACGCCTACGCACGGGGATCCGGTCAGTGTCGCAGAGAGCCTTGAGCCGTCCATGCGCGAGCGTTACGGACGGTATTTCAACGGAGCGTACTCAGAGCTGGCACACGAGAAGTTCGACCAGTGGCTCCAGAAGGCTCGCGGCCGTGATGCCGAACTCAAGGGAAAGGGTGGCGGTATTGCTCCCACTCTTGTCGGCGGGTCAAAGAAGCACGGCGGCGCTGACCTGGGACCCAGCCGTGCGAAGGCGGCCTGGAAGCAGCTTGGCGTTTCTGGCATGGGCGTCGCTAACGACATCGAGAAATGCGCAGAGAAGGAGACGGAGGACCGAGACCTCTTCGGCTCTGACGGTCCTATGCTCACCGTGCGGCAAGCCGCAATCATCCAGGGCTTCCCGGACGAGTGGGATTTCTCCGGTGGGAAGACCGCGCAGTACCGCCAGATTGGCAATGCGTTCCCGCCGCCTGTCGCCAAGGCCGTCGGTAAGTCGATCATCGACGTGCTGAAAGCGGCCCGGGAGCGTGATCAGCAGAAGGGCTGATCAGAGACCCTCTCCTGCCTTCCGGGCTCCGTCGCGACTTTTCTCCACCTCGGCGGCAATACGTTCGGCGCAGTCTTCCGAGCGTTCGTGTTCCCAGAACCGGAGCACCGTCCAGCCCGCGTCCTCCAGACGCTGGTCGGTGTCCCGGTCGCGGGCCATGTTCCGGGCTACTTTGTCTGACCAGTAGCCCGGGTTGGTCTTCGGTGGCACGTAGTGTTCAGGGCAGCCGTGCCAGTAGCAGCCGTCGATGAAGACAGCCACCTTCGTCGGGCCGAAGACCATATCGGCGGTCCGGCGGAGGTTTGGAAGTGGCTTGGCGGCGACCCGGTAGCGCAGTCCTCGGGCGTGCACGAGTCTCCGGATCAGCCATTCCGGTTTGGTGTCCCGGTTCCGGATGGCTTGCATGTTCCGGCGACGCGCCGCGGAGGATGCCCATGACCCCGTGGGTGGGGTCCAATCCTCAGAGTTGGGCACTGGGAGTCCACTCCTGCATCTGCTTCAGCCAGACTGTGCTTCGGCTTCTTGATTGATTTCTTCAGCATTCTCACGCAGTGCAATCCACTCTCCAGTGCGGAGGGCAATACCGCGCGCGGTGGCTTGGTCCCGAGACTCCGTCCAGGTGCCACACAGAACTGTGAGCCCCTGCTCTGCCGCCTTGTCTCGTAGTTGGCGGGCGCGGCGCATGGGATCCTGTTTGCCCGCCCCCACGGTGAGGAAGACGTTCCTGGGGATGATGTGCCCTTCCAGGTAATGAAACATCTTCAGCATGCGCTGAACCTGACCTGGTCTCTTGGCGAGTACTTCAGCAGCTTGTTCTTCGGTCAAGTAGCGCAGTGGGTTGATGGGCAGATCGGTCCAGTCGTACAGCGGCATGCTCCAGTGGTCTCGCGCGTGCACTGCGAGGCCACGCTTCTGGTCCTTGTTGCCCTTGCCTCGATAAAGCCACGATCGATGGGCGCGGACGAGCCAAGACCTGTGTCGGTTGTTCTTGAGTTGTATCTGAGTGCAGATGCATAGCTGACAGTGGGCTTCGGTCGGGATTGCCCAATTTGCGCCAACGGTCGCCTTTATGTCCACCGGAGCGTCGGCAATATGAGTGTCCAGGGGCTTGGTCTTCGGCAACTGGAAGGTCCGAAGGACTTCATACTCGAGTTTTGCTCCCACCGAGGCACGCTCGCCCGGATGCACCTCGGGCGATAGCAAATCAAACCTTCCTGTCTTGCCGCCGTCGAGTACGTAGTCGATCGAGTTGCGAATCGCGTCGGTGTAGAACTCGGCGACAGGGTGGGTACCCAGCCAGGCGGCGACCGACTGCAGCTCAGTGTCGTCCTCAGGCGCGAGCAGTAGGTGCTCTCCAGAATCTGTGTTTGTGCAGATCTCTCCTGGTAGCTGAAGGATGAGCCGTGGCACGCGTTACTCCATCGCTTGGGTCGTTCAACTGAAGACGGGGAAGCTGATTCTCGCCCGTTTGTTGGGTAGTTGTCAGCCCGCACCAGCAAGGTCCCCCTGTACGGGCAGAGCGGGCCCGTCAGGTTCGTGGGATGGGTTTCCTGTGTGTTCGGATGCCGGCTAAGCGCCGGTGATCTTCAAGGGCTTAGCGGTTCCGGCGACCTCGGTAGAGCACCCCTCAGGCCTCAACCCCATGGCACTCCGTGTAGACGTGCCCCGACCCACACCAACAAGACGCCCCCCGCTCCGGAGGCCACCCCACAGCCCGCCCCCTCGCCGCCAACGTCGTCGCATACTGCGGCAGCAGGTCCGCGTCGCCCGGTGACGACGCCTCCGAGGCCGCGAAGGCCTCGTACGACGGCACCGTTCCCGTGACGATGCCGAGGTTCCCCGTCCCCGAAGCGGCCAGCTCCCTCAGCGACGCTTCTATCGTCCCGAGGTGCTCCTCGTGCGTGGGGTACTCCGCCTCCAGCGAGGGATAAGCGGCGATCAGCTCCGTCAGTTCGGTCGCCGGCCAGTGCAGGACCGCCACCGGGAACGGGCGGGACAGGGCCTCCCGATACGCGCCCAACTCGGCTCGGAGGCGGGAGATCTCCGCCTCCAGTTCTGCCGGGTTGTCGGAGCCCAGGGACCAGACGCGCTTCGGGTCGTGGAGTTCGTCCAGGGAGACGGGGGAGGAGTGCAGGGTGTCCGCGAGGACGTCCCAGTCGTCGTGGGACGCGCCCAGCATCCTGCGTACGCGGTGGCGGCCGAAGAGCAGCGGATGTGACACATACGGCGGTTCTGTCACGTTTTTCAGGAGCAGGGTCACCCCCTCCGTGAACGTCTCCTGCGCCGCTTCCAGCTCGTCGTGGGATTCCAGGGACTCCGCGACGATCACCCAGGGGGCCGGGTCGCGGGGGGCCGCGGCGCGGATGCCGTCGATGATCGCTCTGGCCTCGGCCTCGTGGCCGTACTCCCACAGGTTCGACGCCTTCAGGGCGCGGACCAGGTGGGGGCTGTCCAGGGTCTCCGGACCGTCCGAGGAGGTCAGGAGGCGGTCGTACAGGGTCGTCGCGGCGGGGCGGTCGCCGGCCAGTTCCAGGTGGGCCGCGGCCTGCAGCAGCAGGGCCTCCGCGTCCTCGGGATACAGGCCGGCGGTCCGCTCCAGGCGTGCCGCTTCGGCGGTGTGGTCGACGTTCTCGGCAGGCGTGTCGGGGCGCATGCACGACACGGTACTGCCCGCCGATGACAAAGAGGAGATAGCTGCAGGCCAGGGGCCGCCCCCGGCTCACGGCTCCGAAAACTCCTGGAGGGGCCCGGTCCTAGAGGTTCCGGGAGGTCCCTAGAGGTTCCTTGAGGTCCCTGGAGGTTCCTAGATCGTCACTCCGTCCACCTGGAGGGTCTGTACCGCCCCTGCCGCGAACGGCACGCTGATCGTCTTGCCGGTCAGGTGGGTGTCCGAGTGGGAGGTGTAGAGGTCGCCGGAGCCGTTCGTCGCCGTGTTCCAGCGGGGGACCAGGCCGCCCGAGCCGCCGCTCACCGTCGTGAAGCGGGAGAGGTCGAAGGTGAGGGTCTGGGCTGACGACGAGGTGTTCGCGGCCACGATCACCAGGCGTTTCGCCGTCTTGTCGATCGCCGCCGCCGCGTAGCTCACGCCCGTGTCGAGGATCGTCATGCCCGGCCGGATGTGACGGCTGAACTGGGCCATCACGTAGTACTTCGTCGTGACCGCGCCCGCCGCCAGCGTGTTCGCGTCGTACGCGATCATCGCCCAGTTCACCGACGGGTCCATGACCTGCCAGTAGACCCAGGCCGTCGGGTGCAGCCAGCGGAAGTCGTAGAGCAGGTTGCTCGCCATCGACAGGCCCGTGCCATCGTTGTCACCCGTCTCCGAGTTCCACAGCGCCTTGCCGGACGTCGTCACCACGTCCGTGTAGAGCAGGTCCCGGCGGCCGGCCGAGCCCTGGTAGCCGTGGACGTTGACCCGGTTCACGAGTCCCTTCGTCGTCGACGAGAACGAGTTCCACGTCGTACGCGCCAGGTCGTAGCTCGTCTCGTCGCTCGCCGAGATCTTCGTCGACGTCAGGCCGCGCTTGTCCAACTCGCTGCGTATGTACGGCAGTACGGCCGACTGGACGGTCGCGTCCATGTGGCAGCCCTCCTGCGTGCCGGTCGCCGTCCACCAGGAGGACGACGGCTCGTTGAAGGGGTCGACCGTCGCGAAGTTCACGCCCCAGTTGTTCTTGGCGTAGAGGGCCACGGCGGCCAGATGGGACGCGTGCTGGCGGTAGTTCCAGGACTGGAGGTTGTTGCCGCCGCCCGAGGCGCCCGACGGGTTGTGGTTCAGACACATCCACCACATGGGGGAGTTGGCGAACAGCTCCGTCGTGGCGCCCCGCGACGTCGCCTTCTGCAGCATCGCGCGCTGGGCCGCGTCCGCCGTCCAGTCCCAGGCGGAGGACGTCGGGTCCTCGTTGTTCCAGTCCTGCCAGAAGCCCTCGATCTGCTTGAACGCGGGGATGTTGGCGGAGGCCGTCATCGACGTGCCGCTCACCGAGTTCCAGCTGCACGCGCCCAGGTTGTAGCGGGCGATGTTGAGGCCGAGGCCGGGGAGGGTTTTGCCGTTGTAGGACACCGACTTGGTCGTGAAGAAGATGTCGGCGAAGTCGTCCCGGGCGCCGAAGACGTTCGCCCACCAGGCCAGGGAGGTGCCCCAGCCCTCCCAAGTGCCGTACGTAGTCGAAGGGTTGACGGAAATCGTCGCGTCGGCGTGGGCGGTGCCCGTGGCGAGGGCTCCTCCGAAGAGCGCGCCGCCCGTGGCCGCCAGCAGTGTCCTGCGTCGGATCATGGCTTCTCCGCTTCGCATCGTGGCCGGTCCCGTTCGGCCGACACGAAGCATCTGGTGCGACGCACGGGGTTGTCGAGAGTTCTGACAGCCCTTTCACAAACCTGTGGAGAAAGGACACGGAGGGGTTCGACGGGGCGAACGGGACAGGTCTCGTCCGTCCGGTTCTCAGCTCTGGTCCGTACGGCTCTGGAGACCTCGTCCGGCACGCCTTATCGTGCCCCGCGTGTCCCGCGTACGGATTCCCCTCGTACAGCACAGCACCCGGCGACGGCACGCCCGGTACCGGCGGGTGCTCTGGAACGGTGCCGAACTCCTCGTCACCACCGGGGTGTTGGTGCTGCTCCTCGTCGTGCACCAGCTGTGGTGGACCAACCGGGAGGCGAAGGACGGCGCCGAGCGGAGGGTGGCGGCGCTGGAGCGGGAGTGGGGGGCCGCCGACCCGGACACCGGCGACGACGACACCGGGCCCGGCCTCGGCTCCGGCTCCGCCGGTACGTCCACACGGCCCGGCGGCGGTACGAGCGGCAGCACGACTGGTGGCACGGGCGGCGGCACCGGGGAGAACGGGGCGAAGTCCTCGTCCACCCCCCGCTCCTCCCAGACCTACGCCGTCCTCCGCATCCCCCGCCTCGGCCTCCGCGTCCCCGTCGCCGAGGGGACCAGCAAGGCGCAGGTGCTGAACAAGGGGTACGTCGGCCACTACACCGGCAGTCAACAGCCGGGCGGGCAGGGGAACTTCGCGGTCGCCGGGCATCGCAACACCCACGGCGAGCCCTTCCGGTACCTCGACCGCCTCAGGAAGGGCGACAAGGTGGAGGTGGAGACCCGCGACGCGACCTACACCTACACCGTCGACAAGATCCTGCCGCAGACCTCACCCCGCGACGCGGGCGTCATCCGGCCCGTGCCCCGTTCCCTCACCCAGCCCGCCTACGGCTACGACGCCCCCGGCCGCTACCTCACCCTCACCACCTGCACCCCCGAGTACACCTCCCGGTACCGCCTGGTCGTGTGGGGCGAGTTGGCCGCGACCGCCCCGCGAGACTAGGCCCCCGCGAGGGCAGGCCCCCGCCGGGGCAGGGCTACGCACCCTCCTCCAGCGCCTCTCGGACGGCGGTCAGGACGGCCTCGGTGCCGGCGCCCAGGGCGCGGGCGGAGGCGGTGAAGTCACGGGCCAGGGTGGCGAGTTGGTCCGGGTCGGGGTGGGCCGGTTCGGACGGGGGCGCGGCCACCCGGGTGCCCGCGCCGCGCCGGGTGCGGATCAACTCGGCGGCCTCCAGCTCCCGGTAGGCGCGGGCCACCGTGCCCGGCGCGAGGCCGAGGTCGGAGGCGAGCTGGCGTACGGTCGGCAGCCGTTCGCCTTCGGTCAGCCGGCCGGTGACGATCAGGGCGCCGAGCTGGGCGCGGATCTGCTCGTACGGCGGTACCTGGCTGGTGGTGTCGACGCGGACGGCGGGCTCACTCATCGCCGACGGCCCGGGGCATCACGATCGTGAACAGGCACCATCCCAGGCTGAACAGGCTCAGCAGGCCCAGCGGGTAGATCACCAGCGCGGTGACGTTGCCCAGCATGCCGGCGCACTTCGAGTAGAAGAGCACTCTGGCGATCATCCCGACGACGAGCAGCAGTTGGCTGGAGACCAGCAGTCCCCAGGCCGCGGTGATCGCCCAACTGCGGTCATGGCGCCGCAGGTTGTCGCCCGGGCGGTGGGCGATGCGGCGCAGGGACCAGACGCAGGCGGCGGTGCCGAGGGTGAGGGAGACGAGGACCGGGGCGGCGTAGTAGAGGCCGGGCCACGGGCCGAGGTGCCTGGTCGCGCTGCGGCAGGTGACCGCGAGGGCGCGGCCCGTCCGGCCGATCTTGTCCGGGGAGGCCGCGGCGGCCCCGATCGTCAGCAGGACGACGATGCAGGCCGCCTGGAAGACGAGCAGCGGGGCCATGCGGGGCGGTACGTGGTCCCGGACCCGGCGCGGGGCGAGACCGGCGGTGCGGACCGCTTCCTGCGGGGCGGGAGTGAGGGAGTCGCCGAGCAGGACCCCGCCGACCGCGCACAGCCCGAACGCGGTGACGGCGGAGACGAAGGGCATGGCCATGTCGTCGCTGTCCATGGTGGCCAGCGCCTGCGCGACCACGGCTCCCAGCGCCAGCCCGGCCCAGCGGGCGCAGAGATCGGCGCGGGCCAGGAGTCTTTCGGGCGGGACGGTGTCGATCATGTCGAGCCCCCGGTGAGTGATGCTTGCGTCAAGTGGCCTTGTGCCAAGCGGTGTTGTGTCGAGCGGGTCTGGTGTCAAGCGGTCTTGTACCAAGTGGTGAGTACAAGATGCCGTCGGTCGGATCTTGTGTCAAACGCTTGATACAAGTACCCGGCGTGGGGCGAACTCCCGACCCGACTGCCCACCCGACTCCCCACCCGAATTCCCGCCTCGGGAACCTTCGTGCCGGTCCGGACGTCATCATGGGCAGGAGAGACAGGGGGCGAGGTATGACGGGCGGTCGGTTGGCGTCGCGCCGTGCCGCCCCCGTGCTGCTGTTCCTCGTCTTCCTCGACGTCCTCCTCCTCGACGCCGGCAGCCTGTCCGCCACCGTCGCGCTCGCCGCGACCGCCGCCGCCGGTTCCGCACTCGCCGTCTGCACGCTCGTCGCCGCGCGCAGCGCCCCCGCCGTCCCGCCCACCCGGGTGCGTACGGCCATCAGGGACCGGGCCCGCCGTACGGCCTTCCTGCCGCAACGTGACCCCGACGCCTCCGGCCGGCCCCGCCCCCGCGCGCCCGGCCACGCCCTCCCGACGACCGCCGCGTAGGGCACCCCTCCCGCCTCATCGGGTGACCCCGCGCGGGTCGTCATGCCGTCAACCGTGAACCGTCAACCGCGTTCTCCTCGGCACGACGAGACCCCCGGAGGGCTCCTCTCCCATGTCCGTAGCCATGCCCGCAGCGCTGTCTTCACCCATGTCCGTTTTCGCCGGCCTGGTCGAGCACCTCGCCGACCTGCTCCAGCCCCTGTTCGGCGCCGCAGCCGCGGCAGCCGCGATCGTCCTGTTCACCGCACTCGTACGACTCCTCGTCCATCCCCTGTCCCGCGCGGCCGCCCGGGGACAGAAGGCCCGTACGGCGTTGCAGCCGAGGATCGCCGAACTGCGCAGGAAGCACGCCAGGAACCCCGAGAAACTCCAGCGGGCGGTGCTGGACCTGCACGCCGAGGAAAAGGTGTCGCCGCTGTCCGGACTGCTGCCCAGCCTCTGCCAGTTGCCCGCCTTCTTCCTCCTCTACCACCTCTTCTCCAGCTCCTCGATCGGCGGCGAGGCCAACGGGCTGCTCGGCCATCAGCTCTTCGCCGCGCCCCTCGGCGACCGCTGGACGGACGCGCTGACCGGGTCCGGGGGCGGGGTGTTCGGCGCGGCGGGACTGGTCTACCTCGGGCTGTTCGCCGTCGTCGCGACCGTCGCGTCCTTCAACTTCGTACGGGCGAGGCGGAGGCCGTTGCCGCAGGTCGCCGCCGGTGAGCAGGTGCCCGGGCTCGGCGCGGTCGCCAAGGCCGTGCCGTTCCTGTCCTTCTTCACGCTGGTCACCGTGGCCGTCGTACCGCTGGCCGCAGCGCTGTACGTCATCACGAGTTCGACGTGGAGCGCGGTCGAACGGGCGGTTCTCTACTCGTAGGACCAGGACCGATCAGGACCAGGACCGGCGCGCAGAGCAACCAGGGTCCAGTACGTGAACCGGGTATTGCGGAGCGGACGTTCAGCTTGGAGGATCGACCAGTCGTCCGATGGCTGCACCCGTCGGCGGACGCTCCGCGATCGAGGGAGATGGTGACGGACCATGAAGCTGCTGCGAGTCGGTACGGCGGGCGCGGAGCGCCCCGCACTGCTCGAGGCCGACGAAACGCTGCGTGACCTGTCGGGCGTCGTGGACGACATCGACGGCGCGCTGCTCGCCGACGACGCGGCGCTCGGCCGGGTCCGGGCCGCCGCCGAGGCCGGACAGTTGCCGGCGCTGGAGCCGACCGGGCTGCGGATCGGGCCGCCGCTGGCCCGGATCGGCAAGATCGTGTGCATCGGGCTGAACTACCACGACCACGCCCGGGAGACCGGGGCCGAGCCGCCCGCCGAGCCCGTCATCTTCTTCAAGGCGGCGGACACGGTCGTCGGGCCGTACGACACGGTGCTCGTCCCCCGTGGGTCCGTGAAGACCGACTGGGAGGTGGAGTTGGCGGTCGTCATCGGGCGCACGGCACGCTATCTGGGGTCGGCGGAGGAAGGGCTCGCGCATGTCGCGGGGTACGCCGTCGCGCACGACGTGTCCGAGCGGGAGTTCCAGATCGAGCGGGGCGGGACCTGGGACAAGGGGAAGAACTGCGAGACGTTCAATCCGCTCGGGCCGTGGCTGGTGACGGCCGACGAGGTGCCCGACCCGCAGGAACTCTCCCTGAAGCTCTGGGTCAACGGGGAGCTGAAGCAGGACGGGACGACGGCCGAGCAGATCTTTCCCGTAGGGGAGGTCGTGCGGTACGTCAGCCAGTTCATGACCCTCTATCCCGGGGATGTCATCAACACCGGGACGCCCGCGGGGGTGGCGCTGGGCGCACCCGAGCCGAAGCCGTTCCTGCGGGCCGGTGACGTGGTGGAGCTCGAGATCGCCGGGCTGGGCAGGCAACGGCAGGAGTTCAAGGACGCGTAGACGCTCCGCTACGGGGGCGGGGGAACTGCGGTGGTTCGTCGGCGGCAGGCAGTCCGTGGCTGCTCGCGCAGTTCCCCGCCCGCAGTTCCCCGCGCCCCTTGGGTGGGGCACCTACAGGTACTTCTCCAGGAACTGTTGCAGTACCTCCACCACGAACCGGTGGTCCTCCAGTTGCGGCAGGCCCGACACCGTCACCGCGCCCACGATGCCCACGCCCTCCACGTTGATGGGGAAGGAGCCGCCGTGGGCCGCGTACTCGTCCAGGTCCAGGCGGGCGGAGTCCTCGAACGTCGTGCCCTTCGCGCGGTAGCGGGCGCCCACCAGGTAGGAGGAGGCGCCGAAGCGTTCCACGACCCGGCGCTTGCGGGCGATCCAGGCGTCGTTGTCGGGGGTCGAGCCGGGCAGGGCCGCGTGGAAGAGCTGCTGGCCGGCCCGGTGGATGTCGACGGCGACCGGCGCCTGGCGCTCGCGGGCCAGCTCCACCAGCAGTGAGCCGAGCGCCCACGCGTCGTCGTTCGTGAACTGGCGGAAGACCAGCCGCCGTTCCTGGCGCTGGAGCTCCTCCAGGCTCGGGGTGATCTCCGGGGTGAACTTCGGGGTGATCTCGTGGGTGCCCATTACAGCGTCACCGCCACCTTGTCTCGTGCCGAACGGCGGGCCGCCTCCAGGACGTCGAGGGCGGCGGCCGCCTCGACGGCGGTCACCGGATTGGGGCCGCCGTCGATCAGTGCCTTGGCCACCGCAGCGTAGTAGGCCGGGTAGTCGCCGGGGAGGGACCGTACGGGTCGTCCGCCGCCGGTCAGCGGCGACTCTCCGGCACCGACACGCCCCCACAGCTCCTCCGGCTCCGTACCCCAGTCACCGGAGTCGGAGCCAGAACGGGATCCTGAGCCCGAGCCGCCGGGTCGCCCGCCCGCCCGCAGGGCCGCCTCCTGCGGATCCAGGCCGTACTTCACGTAGCCCGCCGTCGAGCCCAACACCCGGAAGCGCGGCCCGAGTTGGGCGGTCGTCGCGGAGACGTGGAGGTGGGAACGGGCGCCGCCCGCGTGCGTCAGCGCGATGAACGTGTCGTCGTCCGTCTCCGCGCCCGGCCGGCGGACGTCCGTCTCGGCGTAGACGGAGACCACCGGGCCGAACAGGACCAGTGCCTGGTCGACGATGTGGCTGCCGAGGTCGTAGAGCAGACCTCCGATCTCTTCCGGGTCGCCGGACTCCCGCCAGCCGCCCTTCGGCAGTGGCCGCCACCGCTCGAACCGGGACTCGAAGCGCCATACGTCGCCCAGCTCGCCGTCCGCCAGCAGTGCCCGCAGGGTCAGGAAGTCGCTGTCCCAGCGGCGGTTCTGGAAGACGGAGAGGAGCAGGCCGCGCTCCTCGGCGAGGGCGGCCAGCTCACGCGCCTCGGCCGCGGTGCCGGCGACCGGCTTGTCGACGACGACCGGCAGACCGGCCTTCAGGGCGGCGGTCGCGAGCGGGACGTGCGTCCTGTTCGGGGACGCGACGACGACCAGGTCCAGCTCGTCGGCGCGGGCGAGGAGGCCGTCGGGGGTGGCGGTGACGCGTACGTCCGGGAACTCGGCGCGGGCCTGCTCCTGCCGCTCGGGGTTCGAGGTGACCACCGTGTCGAGGACGAGGCCCTCGGTCGCGGCGATCAGCGGGGCGTGGAAGACGGAGCCGGCGAGACCGTAGCCGATCAGGCCCACGCGGAGAGGAGTACCTGTCATGGGCTCCACTTTCACAACGCTGTTGCCAAAGCGCAAGCGCGGGTGAGAATGGGGGCGTGAACAGGACGAACGGCGTCGGCCGCAACACGGGCACAGGCGTAGGTACGGGCGTAGGCAGAGGTCCGGGTGTAGGCACAGGCGTCAACCTGCTGGCCCTGCGCAACCACAACGCCGCGCTCGTGCTCGACCTGCTGCGCACGGCCGGCCCGGACGGCATCAGCCGGCTCGAACTCGCCGAGCGCACCGGGCTCACCCCGCAGGCGGTCAGCAAGATCACCGCCCGGCTGCGGCAGGAGGGGCTGGCGGCGGAGGCGGGCCACCGCGCCTCGACCGGCGGCAAGCCGCGCACGGTCCTGCGCCTGGTCCCCGAGGCCGGCCACGCGATCGGCGTCCACCTGGACCGCGACGAGCTGCGGGTGGTGCTGGCCGAACTCGACGGGCGCGTGGTGGGGGAGCGGTGCGTCCCGCTGTCGCTGGGCGCGGGGGCGGAGACGGTGGTGGGGGCGGTGGTGCGGGAGGTGCGGGGGGTGATGGAGGTGGCGGAGACGGCGGGGGCGGCCGGGGTCCTCGGGGGCGTCCTCGCCGGAGAACCCCTGGGCCTGTCCCTGACTCCGGCCTCGACTCTGGCCCCGACGCCTGCCCCGACTCCGACTCCGACTCCGACCCTGACCCCGAGTGCGGGTCTCGCGCCGACCGCGCCCGCCGCACCGAGCGCTCCCGCTAAGCCCCCCGCGCCCCCCCTCCTCGGCGTCGGTGTAGCCCTCCCCGGCCCCCTCGATCACACCCATGGCGTGCTGCACCGGGTCACCGGGTTTCCCGAGTGGGACGGGTTTCCGTTGCGGGACGTGCTGGCGGCGCGTCTCGGGGTGCCGGTGATCGTCGACAAGGACACCAACGCCGCCGCGCTCGGCCTCGCCGTCGGCGGCGAGCGCGGCTCCTTCGCCTGCCTCCACCTCGGGACGGGCCTCGGCGCCGGCCTGGTGATCGGCGGGACCGTGCACCGGGGCGCCCGCACCGGCGCGGGGGAGTTCGGACACCAGGTCATCCAGTTGGACGGGCCGCCCTGCACCTGCGGCAACCGGGGCTGCGTCGAGGCGCTGTGCCTGGCGGCCATCGGCCGGGGGGACGTGGCCGAGGCGGCACGCGTGCTCGGCGAGGCCGCCGCGAACCTCGCCGGACTGCTCGACATCGACGCCGTGCTGCTGGGCGGCCGTACGATCGCCGCCGACCCGGCGCCGTTCGTCCACGGAGTCGCCGCCGTCCTCGACGCCCGCGCCCGCCGCGAGGGCTCCCCGGAGGGCGCCGTTCCGGTACGCCTCGCTCCCGGCGGAGCCCGAGCGGTCGCGGAGGGCGCGGCACAGTTGTCGCTGGCACCGGTGTTCGGCCGGGGGGACGGGTAGCCCTCCCCGAAGCCCGCCCCCGACCTCCCCCGAAGCCCGCCCCGACCTCCCCCGTAGCTCTCCCCCGAACGAGGGGATTCGTAGGGGATTCGTACGGTCGTACGGTGTGCCGTTCCTCCCCCCGCCGCCGCCTCGTGCAGGCTCACGTGTTCATGCGACTGTGCCCGTCTGTCTCCCTCTGCCTCGCCGTCGCCGCCGCCCTCCTCCCCGCCTCCGCGCACGCGGAAGCCGGCCCGAGTTGCGCGGGCCCCGACGCCGGTGGCTTCCCCCTCACCACCCGCCTCCACGGCGGCCCCGACTCCTACCGGGCCGGGGGCGGATACGGCATCTGGTATCTCGACCTCACCAACACCACCCGCCGTACCTGCGACGGAGTCCACCCGGTCGTCGTCCTGGTCGACGCCCGGCGCGCCCTGAAACCGTCCCAGCCGCACCTGGAGTTCTACGCCGACGGACAACCGCACCAGGTCCGCTTCGAATCCACCGACGACGCCGAACTGGTCGGAGCGTTCACCGACGAGAACGCCGACGAGCAGACCGGTGAAGGGGGCGAAGCGAACGAAGCGGTCGAAGCCGACGACTTTCCCGGCTTCACCGTCGGCCCCGGCCGCACCCTCACCGTCAAGCTGCGCCTCTCGCTCGGCTCGGACGCCGTCCCCAACGCCGTCACCGCCAACGCGGCGGTCGTCCAGCGGCACGGCGACGACGGCGACTGGATCGGCCAGTCGAACGACTACCGCTTCGCCATCGAGTCCGACGCCGACGCCGACCCCGACGCCACCCCCGACGCCGATGCCGGCACCGCCCCCACCCCCGGCACATCCCCCCTTACTCCCGCCCCCACCCCGGACGCCACCACGCCCACCACCCCCACGACCCCAACCCCTCACCCCTCCGCCTCCGCCACCGACCCCGGCCCCTTCTCCCTCGCCGACGAAGCCGAGGAACTCGCCCGCACCGGTCTCGCCTCGCCCACCGTCCTCGCCGCCGCTGCCGGCGCCTGCTTCCTCGCCGCCGGCGCGGCCCTGCTGCTGGCCCGACGACTGGCCCGCCGACGCCGTTGAACCGGGGACCGCGTCTCGGCTGAACCGGGATCGCGTCTCAGCCCGCGAACGCCCCGAAACCGGCCATTCCCTCAAGATCGGGCCTGTGGCTAGGCTGGGGCGCGCGCAGCAACGACGCATCCGCGCAGCCCCCGCGCAGCAACCGCGTACTCGCGTACGGCAGGGAGATCCCGCACATGGCAGACCGCAAGCCCATCGAGTCGTGGCTCACCGACATGGACGGTGTGCTCATCCACGAGGGCGTGCCGATCCCCGGCGCCGACGCCTTCCTGAAGAGGCTGCGCGAGTCCGGCAAGCCGTTCCTGGTCCTCACCAACAACTCGATCTATACCCCCCGTGACCTGCACGCCCGCCTCCAGCGCATGGGCCTGGACGTGCCGATCGACAACATCTGGACCTCCGCGCTGGCCACCGCCCAGTTCCTCGGCGACCAGCGGCCCGACGGCACGGCGTACGTCATCGGCGAGGCGGGTCTGACCACCGCGCTGCACGACATCGGCTACATCCTCACCGACCACGAGCCCGACTACGTCGTCCTCGGCGAGACCCGCACCTACTCCTTCGAGGCGATGACGAAGGCCGTCCGGCTCATCAACGACGGCGCCCGTTTCATCTGCACCAACCCGGACGAGACCGGCCCCTCCGCCGAGGGCCCGCTCCCGGCCACCGGGGCCGTCGCCGCGCTGATCACCAAGGCGACCGGCAAGAACCCGTACTTCGCGGGCAAGCCCAACCCCCTGATGATGCGCACCGGGCTGAACGCCATCGGCGCCCACTCCGAGACCAGCGCGATGATCGGCGACCGCATGGACACCGACGTGCTGGCCGGCATGGAGGCCGGGATGCAGACGTTCCTGGTGCTCACCGGCCTGACCCGGCCCGAGCAGGTCGAGAACTTCCCCTACCGCCCGTCGAAGATCGTGGACTCGATCGCGGACCTCGTGGACCGCATCTGAGAACCCCGTCCGGGAACCCCGTCCGGGAACCCCGTCCGGGAACCCCGTCCGAGAACGGCGTCCGAGAACGGCGTCCGAGAACGGCGTCCGAAACCCGAAGCAGCACGGAACCCACCCGTACGGAGCAGCGAGAACCCCCTGGGGATGCGCACCGGCTCCAGGCGGGGGACTCTCCAGGTAGCTGGAGGTTCACGATGGGTTCATTGAAAGTAACTCTCTGTGCGGGTGTCGCGGTCGTAGGCGCGGTACTCATCCCCACGGCCTACGCCTCGGGCGAGGGCGGTGGCGACGGCGGAGGTGGCGGGGGCGGTGGCGGAAGCGTCTCCATGACGCCGTCCACGCCCACCCCCGGCGCCGAGGTCACGCTGAAGGTCAGCGGCTGCGGCGGCAGGACCGCCACCGCGGCCTCGGACGCCTTCGTCACGGACGCCCAACTCGTCGCCACGGGCGGCACGCTCGCCGGCGACACCCGAGTCCGCACCTCGATCGATCCGGGCACCTACGACGTGAGGATCACCTGCGTCGACCTGAAGGTGAAGGGCCGGATCAAGGTCGTGGCATCGGCGCGGTCGCGGTCCCAGACGCAGCCGGACCAGTCGACCACACCCACCTGGCCCGACGCTCCGGATTCCCCCGCCTCTCCCGCCTCACCCGTCGCCCCCGTGCACGCGGGCGGCGGCGGCACCGCCCCGCTCCATCCACTCCACCCGCTCCACGCACTCCATCCGGTCGCCTCCGTCGACGAGGCACGCGTGGACGACCGAGGTCCCGGGACCGCGCAGACGGTCATCGGACTGGTGCTCGCGGGCGTCGCCGCGACGGTCGTCGTGTTCCGCGGCCTGCGCCGCAGACGTGCGACGGGCTGAGCCATGTACGACCACGAACGCACGTCCGCCCGCGAACGCTCTCCCGGCGGCCGCTTCCTCACCGGTCTGGCCTGGGCGGTGCTGCTGCTCGGGCTGTGGCTGTGGGGCCGCGAGGTGACCGACGTACGGCATGGCGTATCCGCCCCGGCCACGGGTGACATGGCCGCGGTGGGCCGTCCCCCGGACACCGAACTCCCGCCCGCCGCCAAGCCGTTGGGGCAGGCGCTGCCGCAGCGCATCGACATACCCGACCTGGGCGTGCAGGCCCCGGTCGTCGCGCGCGGTCTGGACGCCCAGGGGGCCATCGACCCACCGCCCTTCGATCAGGCGGGCGTCGTCGGCTGGTACGCGGACGGCGCGAAACCCGGCGCCAAGGGCACGGCCCTGCTGGTCGGGCACGTCGACACGGAGACCCGGCCCGCCGTCTTCTACAAGCTCAGCACCCTCAAGGCGGGCGAGACGGTACGGGTGGTCCGGGACGACGGCAAGGTCGCCGAGTTCACCGTCGACGACGTCGAGGTCGTCCAGCGCGACCACTTCGACGCCCGACAGGCCTACGGCCCCCGCCAGTCGGACCGTGCCGAACTGCGCCTGATCACCTGCGGCGGCACCTACGACCGGGCCAGCCACAGCTACACGGCCAACGTGATCGTGTCGGCCTACCTGACAGGCACGGCCGTCTGACGTCACGACCGCTCTCCGGCGCCCTCGTGGGCGGTGCGGGTCTTATGTCAGGATTGGGGCCGGGGTAGGCAAGTCCGTGCACCCAAGGGGGATTTGGATGTACGTCAGTGGGATGTACGTCAAGAGGGGGACCGCGTCCCCGCTGGGCGCCGTACTGCTGGGCGCGCTACTGCTGCTCGCCGGATGCTCGGCGGGCGACGGCGGCGGAGACAGCGGAAACGGCAAGGCGGAGAAGCCCAGAAATCCCACGAACGCCCCCGCCCCCACCCCCGCCGTCACTCAACAACCCAAAGAGGCCGACCCGTTCTGGGTCAATCCGGACGGCTCGGCAGCCCGTCAGACGGCGGCCTACGAGAAGGCCGGAAAGACGGACGAGGCCGCCGCGGTGCGGGAGATCGCCGAGCAGCCGACCGGCCAGTGGCTCGGACCGGAGAACCCGGAACAGGAGGCCCGCGGCTTCACCGAGGCCGCCGACCGGGCGGGCCGCACCCCGCTCCTCGTCCTCTACAACATCCCGCACCGCGACTGCGGCCAGTACTCCCAGGGCGGCGCGGCCGACGGAGCCGCCTACCGCGCCTGGATCGCCGCGGTGGCCCGGGGCATCGCCGACCGCCCGGCGCTCGTCGTCCTCGAACCCGACGCCCTTCTCCACCTGGTGGACGGCTGCACCCCGCAGGAGTTCCACGAGGAGCGCTACGACCTCCTCGACGACGCCGTCACCGCCCTCAAGTCCCTGAAGAACACGAAGGTCTATCTGGACGCGGGCAATGCCGGCTGGGGCCGTCCCGACCAGATCTTCCAGCCCTTGCGGCGCGCGGGCCTGGGCAAGGCCGACGGCTTCGCGGTCAACGTCTCCAACTTCTACTCCACCGAGATCTCCGTCGACTACGGCAGGCAGCTCTCGGCGAAGGTCGGCGGCAAACACTTCGTCATCGACACCAGCCGCAACGGCAACGGCCCGTACGAGGACGGCGACCCGGCGGAACGCTGGTGCAACCCACCGGGCCGCGCCCTGGGCCCCACCCCGACGACCACGACGGCCGACCCCCTGGTGGACGCCTACCTGTGGGTGAAGCGCCCGGGGGAGTCGGACGGCGAGTGCAAGGGCGGCCCGAAGGCAGGCGACTGGTGGCCGACGTACGCACTACAACTCGCCCGCGGATAACCGCACCGAGCGGTACGGCACCGAGGACTACCGCACCGAGGACCACCGCACCGAGCGCTACGGCATCGAGAGCCACCGCATCGAGGGCTACGGCACCCTCACCCACCGCCCCTCGCTCGGAACCCCTCGCTCGTCGTCCACGAACACCATGTACCACCCGGACGGAACCAGGTTCCGACTACCAGGCACCGTCACCGTCACCTTGTCTCCCGTCACCCGGAATTCCAACGCCACGGACCGCTGATCCACATCGGTCACATGCGTCGACGCGCTGGGCCGCATCAGCCGCACTTTCCGGATGGACGCCGCGTCGGCGGAGGTGAACACCCCGGACGCCCCCCGGGCAATACTCTCCGGCCCTCCGGAAACCTCGGGCCGCTCCCCCCGATAAAGATACGGCGGCGAATATATCTCGATCCGCTGCTCGAACTTCCCCGGTTTCGTGTTCGCCGCGTCCCCGTACAACGAGTCGGAACCGAAGAACATCACCCGCCCGTCGGGCAACAGCAGTGACCCGGAATGGTAATTCCTGCCCACCAGCGGATCGGCCACCCGCTCGAAGGCATTGCTCTCCGGATGGTAGAGGCGGGCCTGCAGAATGTCGGAGTCCCCTCGCCCCCGATAGTCCTCCGAGCCACCCGAAACCAGCACACTGTCGTCGGGCAGGACGGAGACCTGCGGATACCGTGTCCCCTTCTCCAGTGAGGGGCCGTTCACGAAACGCGGACTCTCGTCGAGCAGGTCCACGAGCCGCGTCCGCGCACTGGACCGTGGCGACTCCCCGACGCCCCCACCCCCGATGACCATGTAACGCTCGTCCTGCGCGGGCGGCAGCAGCACGGTCGCCGAGGTCTCCATCAGGTCCGGATCGCTCAAGCCCGGCAGCTTGGTGAATCCGTTGCCGGCCACGTCCCAGATACCGGGATCCCGCCCCACGTCCGCCGGCCCGTACCCCGCGTTGGACCCGGAGTAGAAAATCTTCCCGTCCTGCGTCAGAAACAGTGCGGGATAGGTGGGAAACTGCCGCGTCTTCTTCGTGTACGTCCATTTTCCGGTGGCCGGATCGAACACCTCGTTCTTCCCGGGCACCAACTGCCCGATGTCGTCCAGTCCCGAGACGCTGAGGATCTTCCCGTCGCCCAAGGTGGTGAGCGTCGGATACCAGCGGGCCTCGTTCATCGGATCGACCTTGATGTACTTCTCGGCGACCGGGTCGAATTCGTACGCGTCCCTGATCCCCTGGAAGTCCTTCTTGTCGAGGGCGAGTTTCTGCGCGATACCGTACGTGTTGCGCCCGTCGGCGTCGGCCAGTCCCCGTATCCGGTAATTGTCCTGCGTGCCGGTCTCGTATTCCGTCCCCGATTTCTGCGCCTCGACGTAAATGCGGCCCAGCCCCGGGTCGTTGCGCAGGAACTTCCCGGTCTTCTTGTCGAACACCTTCGTCGCGCGCGGCACGAGCACCGGGTCCTTCGACACGAACGTCTTCCGGTTCTCGCGCCCGGTGAACCTGGTCCCCGCAGCCAGCGTGATCGGCTTGTCCGGGTTCTCGTTGTGGACGATCATCAGCCCGCCGGCCTTGGTGACGTCGCCCTTCAGTTTCTCGTACCGCTTGGTGCCGCCCGCGATGAGGACGGAGCCGTTTCCGAGCTGCGTATGGCCGGTGCAGAACAGGTCGTTCGGCGTCGGCACCTTCTTGACCGTGCCCCGCACCGGGTCCCAGATCCGGGTGTCGAACCTCTTCGCGTCGAAGTTGTCCTGGTTGTTGCCGGAGCCCGCGACCAGCAGCACCTTCCCGGTGTGCAGGAGCACCGCGTGGATGGTGTCCTGGCGATACTCCTTGGGAAACTCGACGATCTGCCAGCGCCCGTCGGCCGCCTTGTACTCGGGCCTGTTGATCGCGTACTGGTGGTACGTCTCCGTCCCGAACCGGTAGAGCCAGGGCCCGTTCATCCCGGCCAGCACGGCGACGACCCCCGTGGTGATCGCGAACCTGCGGGCCCGCCGACGGGCGAAACGCCCGACCGCGTCCGTCATCCCTCACGTCCCCCCGCCCGCCCGACGGGCAGCCCCACCGGCACCCGGCCCCCTGGCACCCGGTCCCCTGACACCGGGTCCCCTGGCTCACTCGACTCTTCGGACTCCACCGACTCTCCCAGCTCTTCCGGCTCTTCCGGCTCTCCCGGCTCCCGGGATTCGCGCCGCCCGGCCGCCTCCCGCACCACCACCCGCCACGCCACGATCGGCGAGGCGGTGACCAGCAGCGCGAACGAGGCCCAGACGATCATCGCGGGATGGGCGTGCCCGAACACGAACCCGGCGACGATCGACGCGGCGAAGACCAGCACGAAGAACAGATGGATCCGGAACGTCCCGAACAGGGTGTCCGGGCTGGCGGAGTCCCCCTTCGGCGTCACCACGAACCGGCTCTTGCGCCGCAGTACGGCGTCCATGAGCGAGCGGGCGTACACCGGCGCCGACAGCGCGGACATGGCCATGCCCGCGATCCCGCCCGACCCCTCCGGCTCGTGCGGGGAGACGTTGTGCCGCCGGTTCCACAGGTACATGCCGATCTGCAGCGCCGAGGCGTTGCCGTACAGCATCAGCCACACCGCTGGGTCGATGTTCACACCCGAGGCGCCCAGCCCCAGGAACAGCGCGCAACTCAGCGCCGCCAGAATCCAGTTGAGGGCCGACATGGGGTAGAACACGATCATCAGCGTGTAGTTGAGGAGCTTGCCCGGCGGCATGCTGAAGAAGCCCTTCCAGTACTGCTTGAGGATCGTCTCGTAAGTGCCCCGGGACCAGCGCAGTTGCTGGGTGAAGAAGTCCGTCCAGGCCGCCGGCCCCTCGCCGACCGCGAGCACGTCCGGGGTGTAGACCGACCGCCACTTCCGTCCCGTGGCCGGATTGCGCGTGCGGTGCATCTCGAAGCCGGTGGCCATGTCCTCGGTGATCGAGTCGTACAGGCCGCCGATCTGCTGGAGCGCGCTGATCCGTACGGCGTTGGAGGTGCCGACGAACATCGGGGCGCCGTAGCGGTTGCCGGCCCGCTGGATCAGGGCGTGGAAAAGGAACTGCTGGGACTCGGCGGCCTTGGTGACGAACGTGTCGTAGTTGCCGTAGACCTGCGGGCCGATGACGAAGCCGACGTCCGGGTCGCGGAAGTAACCCAGCATCCGTTCCAGGTAGTTGGGCAGCGGTACGTGGTCGGTGTCGACGGAGGCGAAGTAGTCGTAGGCGTCGCCGTGGGCCTCCAGCCAGGCGTTGTAGTTGCCGTGTTTCGTCTTCGCGCGGTGCGGGCCCGACGGCCGGTTCCAGCGCTCGACGCCCTTTCGGCTGAAGTGGTGCACGCCCAGGCGCGCGCAGACCTCCTTCACCTCCGGGTCGTCCCCCTCGTCGAGCAGCCAGACGTGCAGCAGACCCTGATGGCGCAGCCGCACGGCCGCCTGAAGGGTCCTCGTCACCATCTCCAGGGGCTCCTTGCCGGGCACGAAGGAGGTGAGGAAGGCGACGCGGGTGCCGGTCCGGGGCACCACCGGGACGGGGTCGCGGGCGACCAGGGTGGCGTGCGCGTTCGACAGCACGTTCAGACAGCGGAAGAACTCGATCAGGCCGATCGACACCAGCATCACGATGTCGAGGGCCGGCAGGAAACCGTAGGCCGGGTGGTCGCGCTCGGTCCAGTGCGCCGGCCTCAGCAGCCACACCAGCAGCACCACCGACAGCAGCGGCGCCGCGCAGAGCATCAGCGTGGCCCGGATCCGGTGCGGCTCCCGCGCCAGCAGCGAGCGGTAACGGACGGTGTACGGTCTGCCCGGCTCCGGCTGGGTGAGGGGTCCCGCCAGCCGGCTGTAGTGCTCGTAGTCGTACGTCGGAAGAGATCCGGAACCATCAGCCCACACGCGGAGAACCACGTGTAATTCCCCCCAACTGCCGCGCATCCGCAGCATCTTGAGGACCAGGGTTCTATGCGGTTCAGCTTGATCGCAAGATGCGAAACGCGCTGTTTACCGGTCATACGGGCGCATTGTGGCGTATGTGGGAGTGTTGTGGCCTTCGTGGAACCGATGTGGGTAATCGCACGCGGATACGAAACCCGGATACGGGCGCGGGCGCAGACGCGGGTGCGGATACGAACGAAGGCCCCTCGCTTTCGCGAGGGGCCTTCGGTGTCTGTGCGCCGCCAGGGACTCGAACCCCGGACCCGCTGATTAAGAGTCAGCTGCTCTAACCAACTGAGCTAGCGGCGCCTGCTGACGAGAGAACTCTACAGGACCCCCGAGGGTGCCCCGGACCACCCGGACTGTCCGGACCACCCGGGGCCACCACCCGCCCCGGAACCGGACCGGGCATTGGGTCGGGCAGTGGGCCGGGCGGGTCCCGCGTACATCATTCGGACCGTCAGCATGCGCGTCGGGAAGACAGTTGAGAAACTGGCGTACGTGCACAGTCGCGGACATTTCCAGCTGGAGTGTGAGGGGAATCGCATGGAGGCTCCGGTATTCGAGGAATTCGATCCCGCGAGCGATTGCGACTGCCCCGGATGCGTATCCCGGCGGCGGCTGAGCCCGAATTCACCGCCCGCCCGGTTCGGCGGTCACCCGGCCGCCCATCGCACCCTGATCGTCGCCACCGCGACGGCCGCCGCGCTCGGCGCCGCCCACGCACTGCCCGCCGTCGCCGCCCCGCAGGCCCCCGACCGGCCCGGCGTTCCCGCAGATGACGAGCCCGACACCCCGCAGGGCGGCAAGGCGCCGCTGCACGGACCGGCCGGGCAGCCGGCGAACCCCGGGGGAGTGGCGGGACCGGTCAAGACGCCCGCCACGACCCGGGCGGACATCATCAGACGGGCCAGGGAATGGGTTTCGGCGCAGGTGCCGTACAGCATGAGCACCTACTGGTACGACGGTTACCGGCAGGACTGCTCGGGCTTCGTCTCCATGGCCTGGAACCTGCCCCGGAACGAGTGGACGGGCAGCCTCAACCAGTACGGGACGCGGATTTCCAGGGATGAACTCCAGCCCGGCGACATTCTGCTGTTCCACAATCCGACCGACCCCGAGAAAGGCTCGCACGTCGTTGTCTTCGGCGGCTGGACGGACTACACGCACAGCTACTACATCGCCTACGAGCAGACCCGCCCGACCACCCGCCGGCAGGCCACCCCGTACGCCTACTGGAGCAATTCCGACCGCTATGTGCCCTACCGCTACAAGGGCCTCACACCGACCACTCCGACCACTCCGGACGCAGGCACGGGCACGGGCACGGGTATCGGCACCGGCACCGGGGAACAGGTGGGCAATGGCGACGGCGGCGGGAACAAGCCCGCGACCGGTGACGTCGCGGCGACGCCGTTCCCGGGGCGGATGGCCTTCGGACCCGGCGCCAACAACAACTACGTCACCCTGCTGGGCCGGCTCCTCGTAGAGCGCGGGGGCGCGCGCTTCTACGCCTCGGGCCCCGGCCCGCGCTGGTCGGCCTCCGACGGCTGGGCCACCCTGGCCTTCCAGCGCGCCCAGGGCTGGACCGGCGCCGACGCCGACGGCATCCCCGGCCCGGGGACCTGGTCGTTGCTGGTCACCGGAAAGGGCAGGAACATCGACGCCCCGATGCCCGCCGGGACCGGCCCCAGCACAGGAACCGGGACCGGGACCGGTGCGAACCCCGTGACCGGCGCCGCCGGCCCGCCCGCCTCGGCGCCCCGCATCCCCCCGTACCCCGGCCGGGGCGTGTTCCGGCCCGGCGCGCGGAACGCGTACGTCACTCAGTTGGGGCGGCAGTTGGTGAAGAAGGGGTTCGGCAAGTACTACACGACCGGGCCGGGACCGCGTTGGGGCGAGGCGGACCGGCGCGGAGTCGAGGCCTTCCAGCGCGCCCAGGGCTGGCGCGGCGGCGCGGCCGACGGCTACCCGGGCCCGGAGACCTGGCGGCGACTCTTCTCGCAGACCGCGTAAGCCCCGTAGAAGGCGTAGAAGGCGTAGAAGGCGTAGAAGGCGCAGAAGGCGCAGAAGGCGCAGAAGGCGCAGAACGCGCAGAACGCGTAAACCACAACAAAAACCCACTGTCATGGCGTATCTGGCGCGGAGGCTGGAGGCACGCATGCACACGACCACTTCACAGACACCCGAGTCCGAGGGACCGTCCAGGCCCGCTCGGCTCATCCAGAACGAGGCGACCACCGAGATCCCCGTCCACCTGTTGTTCCGCGACGAACCCGAGCCGCGGCCCGTGCCGCTCGGGCCGGCCGTGGTCGGGAGCCGGGCGGGCACCGGCGAGCAGCCGCGGCTGCGCAGGCCGACGCAGGCCCGGCCCCGGCCGGTGGCGCAGGTCGACCCCGACCTGGTGGAGCGGTCCGCCCGGGTGCTGCCGGGCGCGGCGGGCGTGTTCGCCGGGACCTGCGGGGCGGCCGGGTGCGTGGCCGCCTCGTGGTGGGCCGGGGTGCTGCCGCCGCTCGCGGCGCAGGCGCTGCGGCTGCCGGAGTTCGCGGGCGCCGGACTCGGGCCGGCGCAGTGGGCGGCGTACGCGGGCGCGGGCGCCCTGGGCCTGTTCGGCTTCGGCGGCCTGGCCCGGGGGCGGACCGGGCGGGCCTGGGTGCTCGGTCTGTTCGGCCGCTACCGGGGGACCGTACGGCGCACCGGCCTGCTGTGGGTGAACCCGCTGCTGCTGCGCCGCCGGGTGGACGTACGGCTGCGGCACTGGCGCAGTGAGCCGATGCCGGCCGCCGACGGCAGCGGGGTCGCGTTGCGGGTGGTGGCGCTGGTGGTGTGGCGGGTGCGGGACACCGCCCGGGCCACGCTCGGCGTCGACGACCACGAGACGTATCTGCGCGAGTGCGTCGAGGCGGCCCTCGCCCGGATCCCGGTGGAGACGCCGGGCGCGGGGCGGGGATCGGTGGAGGCGGCGGGCGAGGCGCTGACCCGGCTGGTCGCGCGGGACGCGGGCGCGATCGGGCTGGAGGTGTTCTCGGTGCAGCCGGTCCGGGTCGAGTACGCCCCCGAGGTCGCCCCCGCGATGCACCGCCGGCGGATCGCCGCGCTCGACGCCCAGCACCGGGCGACCGTGCTGACGTCGGTCGTCGACTCGGTGGAGGACACGGTGACCCGGCTGACCATGCGGGGGCTCGTGGAGTTCGACGACTACGAGCGCAAGGCGCTGGTGAAGGACCTGACCGTCGCCTTCTGTGCGGGGCGCGGAGAACAGGGCTGACGGGTGACGGGTGACGGGTGACGGGTGACGGGTATGAACACCGTCAAAGAACGGCAATAATCTCGAACTTGGTCTAGACCTGCACTGGCACAGCTCGGCTCGCGCCTGCTCCGACGTCAGGTTCTGAGCATGGCTTGAGCTCCCCCGGGCCCGCGCACGGGTACGTTCCCTGCACGCCGACTTGACCAGGTCGGCGCCTGGACATCGGGGGAACTCATGGAAGCCTTCTTCTATATCGTGCCGTCGGTCATGATCGTCGGCGCGATGTTCGGCGCGTTCGGCGTGGTCCGCCGCTCCCGGCGGGTCACCCGGGCCTGGGGTGGCGGTCTCACCGCGGAGGCGCGCTGTCTGCGGTCGTACGCGACGACCAGCGGCGGCGGCGGAGACACCTCGGTGCACACGACCCTGCACCACGTCTACGAGTTCACCACCCGCGAGGGCCGCACCGTCCGCTTCGAGGAGGCGAACGGCCCGGGGACGACCATCGAGGGCGACATCGTCCCCGTCCACTACGCGGCCGACCGCCCCGAGGAGGCCACGGCCAAGGCCCCCGCCCGTGGCCGGCTCTTCGCCGAGTCGGGATGCGTGCTGCTCTTCCTCGGCGTGATCACCGCCTTCTGCGTCTTCTTCATGGTGACCGCCCACTGGATGTTCGACGTGAGCGACGGCTTCATGCCGTAGCCCTCCACATCTGACGGTACGTCAACTACCGTGCGCGGCCATGAAGTCCACCAGGGATACCGGCACCGGCCTCGGCGATGGCACCGGCACCGGCACCGGCACCGGAACCGGCCTCGGCGATGGCTTCGGCACCGTCGCCGAACTCGTAGCGGCCCGGTGGGGCGACCGCCGTCCGGGGCTGTGGTGCGGGGACCCCGAGGAGACGGTCCTCACGCACCACGAGGTCGCCGCCGGTGCCGCCGCGCGGGCGGCGCTGCTGGCCGACCTGCTGCCGTCGGACGGGCCGCCGCACATCGGGGTGCTGCTGGACAACACCCCCGAGTTCCCGCTGTGGCTGTCCGCCGCGGCCCTCGCCGGTGCGGCGGTCGCGGGCGTCAACCCCACCCGGCGCGGCCCCGAACTGGCCCGGGACATCCTGCACACCGAGTGCCGGCTCCTCATCACCGAGCACACCCACCTCCCCCTCCTCAGGGGCCTCGACCTGCCCGGCGTGCGGCTGCTGATCACCGGCACCCCGGAGTACGACGACCTGCTCGCGCCGTATACGGACGCCCGCCCGGACCCCTCCCGCGCCACCCCCGCCGACCACTTCCTCCTCTACTTCACCTCCGGTTCGACCGGCGCGCCGAAGGCCGCCCTGTGCACCCAGGGCCGGCTGGCCGCCGCCGGGCGTTCGCTGGCGGGGCAGTTCGCCGTCCGCCCGGACGACGTGCACTACGTCTGCATGCCGATGTTCCACGGCAACGCGGTGATCGCCGACTGGGCGCCCGCGCTGGCGGCGGGGGCCGGGGTGGCGCTGCGCCGGCGCTTCTCGGCCTCCGGTTTCCTGGCGGACGTACGGCGCTACCGGGCGACGTACTTCACCTACGTGGGCCGGGCGATCCAGTACGTCCTGGCCACCGAGCCGCGCCCCGACGACCGGGACCACGCGCTGCGGCTCGGCTTCGGCACCGAGGCGGGGACGGTGGACGCGGCGGCCTTCGAACGGCGCTTCGGGGTGCGGCTGGTGGAGGGGTACGGCTCCTCGGAGGGCGGGGCGGCCGTGCACTGGTCGCCGGGGACGCCGGTGGGCGCGGTCGGCCGGGCGGGGCCCGGGCTCGTCGTCCTCGACCCGCAGACGTGCGCGGAGTGTCCGCCGGCCGAGTTCGACACGGCGGGCCGGCTGCTGAACGGCGACGCGGCGATCGGGGAGCTGGTCAACCGGGGGCCGAACCCCTTCGAGGGCTACTGGCGCAACCCGGCGGCGGAGGCGGAGCGGCGCCGCGAGGACGGCGCGTACTGGACCGGCGACCTCTTCTACCGCGACCGCGACGGCTTCCTCTACTTCGCGGGCCGCACCGACGACCGGCTCCGCGTCGACAGCGAGAACCTGGCCGCCGCGATGATCGAGAACATCCTCGCCCGGTACGAGGGGGCGGCCGCCGTCGCCGTCTACGCCGTCCCGGACCCGGTGACCGGCGACCAGGTGATGGCGACGCTGGCCGGGACTTTCGACCCGCTCGCCTTCGCCGAGTTCCTGCTCGCCCAGCCCGACCTGGGCACGAAGATGGCGCCCCGGTTCGTACGGGTGGTGGAACGGATGCCCGTCACCGCCACCAACAAGATCCACCGGGCGCTGCTGCGGAGGGAGGGCGTCCGCTGCGCCGACCCGGTGTGGTGGCGACCGCCGGGGGAGGCGACGTACCGCAGGCTGACGGAGGCCGACGAAAGCTGACAGGCAAGGCGAAGGGCCCCTCGTGTCCACGAGGGGCCCTTCATCTGTGCGCCGCCAGGGACTCGAACCCCGGACCCGCTGATTAAGAGTCAGCTGCTCTAACCAACTGAGCTAGCGGCGCATGACCCTCGCCCTCCGCCTTCGGCGGCTGGCGACGGAGAAAATACTACCTGGTCCGCAGGGGTGCTTCTGACCAATTCCTGGCCGGCCACGGATGACCCCCTGGACCGGCTCCTAGATCGCGAGTGACAGCAGTACCGGTGCCGCGTTCCTGTTCAGGGCGTCGGCGGCCTGGCGGAGGCGGTGGGCGTGGGCGACGGGCAGGGACAGGGCCAGGCAGCCGGCCGTGGAGCCGGCGGTGATCGGGACGGCCGCGCAGACCGTGCCGACCGCGTACTCCTGGAGGTCGAGCACCGGGACCGTCGGCGGCTGCGCCTCCAGGCGGGAGAGCAGCAGCGTGTCGCTGGTGATGGTGCGTGAGGTGAGCCGGGCCATCCTGTGCCGGGAGAGGTGGTCGCGCCGGCCGTTGTGGTCGAGCTGGCCGAGCAGGCTCTTGCCGAGCGCGGTGGCGTGCGCGGAGGAGCGGAAGTCGAACCACTCGTTGACGGACGGTGTGCCGGGGCCGTCGGCGTACTGGGTGATCGTGACCTCGCCGTCGACGTACCGGCTGATGTAGACGGCGGCGCCGACACAGTCGCGGAGCCGGTCGAGGGTGTGCTGGAGCTTGTCGTGCAGGGCCTGCTCGTGCTGGTGCGCTGAGCCCAGCCGGGCTAGGGCATCGCCCGTGACGTACGCGCCGTCGGCGATCTGCTCGACGTAGCCCTCGCGGCGCAGCATGCGCAGCAGTGTGGTCAGCCGGTCGGCGGTGAGGCCGGTCTGGCGGGCGAGTTGGGCGTCGGTGACACCGGTGGAGTGCCGCGCCACCGTCTCCAGGACGCGCAGCGCCTCCTGGGCCGAGTGGTACGGCGCGGTCGGCTCGTGCTTCAGCGCCACGGTTTCCCCCCTGGTCGCTTTCTGGCCGTGATCCGTGAACCGTGATCCTTGATCGGTAATCCTTGATCGGCAGTCCGTGATCCTGACAGCGAATCAGCTTCCACGATAACGGCCAGGGGGCCGGAGGGGAGGGGTTGTAGGTGAGAATCTGTCGCACTTACGACCCCCTCGACCGCGGCTCCGCGCCCCTCCCAACTGCGGCACCGGCCCGCTGGCATATGCCAGCGTCATGACCCCGCGCTCGGGCCAGCGGCCTCACCGCACCGGCCTTCACAGCACGGGGTCTCACCGCATCGGCCTCACAGCACCGCGCTGAGAAACTCCCGGGTCCGTTCCTGCTCCGGGGAGCCGAAGATCTGCTCCGGTGGACCCGACTCGATGACCCGGCCCGAGTCGAACATCAGGACCTGGTCGGAGATGTCCCGGGCGAAGTTCATCTCATGGGTCACACAGAGCATCGTGATGTCGGTGGTGCGGGCGATGTCCCTGAGGACGTCGAGGACGCCCGCGACCAGCTCGGGGTCCAGCGCCGAGGTGACCTCGTCGAGGAGCAGCACCTGCGGCCGCATCGCCAGCGCCCGCGCGATCGCGACGCGCTGCTGCTGGCCGCCCGACAACTGGGTGGGCCAGGCGTCGCACTTGTCGGCGAGGCCCACCAGGTCCAGCAGTTCCCGGGCGCGCTGCTCGGCCTCGTCCTTGGACAGGCCGAGGACGGTCACCGGGGCCTCGGTGATGTTGCGCAGCACGCTCATGTTCGGGAACAGGTTGAACTGCTGGAACACCATCCCGATCTTCTTGCGGACCTCGCGGACCTGCTTCTCGGGGGCGGGGAACAGCTTCTCCCCGGCGACCGTGATCGTCCCCTCGTCCGGCTTGGCCAGGGTCATCAGCAGCCGCAGGATCGTCGTCTTGCCGGAGCCGGACGGGCCGACCAGCGTGACGTGCTTGCCGGACTCCACGGCGAAGTCGAGCCGGTCGAGCACGGTGTTGGACCCGAACCGCTTGCTGACCTGCTCCAGGCGGATCAGCTCGCTGCCGTCCACCGGCGGATTGGCGCCCTCGGGATCGGGACCGTGGCCGGGACCGGAATCGGGGTCGGATGCTTTCGTCAGCGGAGTGTCAGTGGACAAGACGTCGCTCCAGGGCTCGCAGAAGTAGGGAGGCCAGGTAGGAGATGAGGATGAAGGCCACGCCGATCACGGTCAGCGGCTCGGTGAACTGGAAGTGCTCCTGGGAGAAGAGCCGTGCCTGCCCGAGCATGTCGAGGACGGTGATCGCCATCAGCATCGGCGTGTCCTTGAGCATGGAGATCACGTAGTTGCCGAGCGCCGGGACGACCCGCCGGATCGCCTGCGGCAGGATGACCACCCGCCAGGTCCGGCCGACCGGCAGGTTCAGCGCCGTCGCCGCCTCCCACTGTCCGGCGGGCACCGCCTCGATGCCGGCGCGGTAGACCTGCATCGTGTACGTCGAGTAGTGCAGGCCGATCGCGAAGACGCCGGTCGTCAGCGCCGAGAAGGTCAGGCCCCACTCGGGCAGCACGTAGAACAGGAAGAACAACTGCACCAGCAGCGGGGTGTTGCGCACGAACTCCGTGACCACGCCCACCGGCCAGCGCACCAGGGGGTACCACCCGCGCGAGTGTGTTCGAGCGTGGGGGAGCGACGGCGTCCGCATCAGCAGCGCCCAGACCAGCCCGAGGGCGAAGGAGATCAGCGAGCCGAGGGCGAGGGCCTGCAGGGTGATCAGCAGCCCGTCCCGGAAGTGCGGCATGAAGTCGGCGACCGCGCCCCAGTCCCACGTCATCGGGAACCCCCTCCGGCTCCGGCGCCCACTCCGGGGCCGACGGGCGGCCCGGGTTCGGCGACTTCGGCCACGGCGGTGACGGCCTTGCGGCGTACGGCCCTGCGGCGCTCGGGCGCCTTCCCGGCGCCCGCCTTCAGCCGCTGCTCCAGGCCGCGCATCACCCGCGTCAGCAGGAACGCGATCACGAAGTAGACGACCAGCAGATACGTGTAGATCTCCGCGCTCTCCTGGAGCGCGAGCCGCACCAGGTTCCCGCTGAACGCCAGGTCGCCCATGCCCATGACCGACACCAGGGCGGTGCCCTTGAGCAGCTCGATCAGCAGGTTGGAGAACGGCGGGATCATCTCCGGCACCGCCTGCGGAAGCAGGATCAGCCGCATCCGCTGCCAGGGCGTGAAGCTCAGCGCGAGCCCGCTCTCCCGCTGCGCCGGGTCGACGGCCTTCAGCGCGCCGCGCACGATCTCCGAGCCGTACGCCCCGTACGTCAGGCCGAGCGCGAGCGTGCCCGCCCACATCGGCACCAACTGCCAGCCGAAGGCCGGGGGCAGCACGAAGAACACCCAGAAGATCATCACCAGCGCCGAGGTCCCGCGGAACACCTCGGTGTAGAACCCCGCGAGGAAGCGGACGATCCACCGCCGGTGAGTGCGCGCGACACCGGCCACGAAGGAGACGGCCGCGGCCAGCAGCGCGCTGAAGACCAGCAACTGGACGGTGGTCCAGATCCCTTGGAGGACGAGTTCCCAGAGCCCGGTGGTCATGAGGTGCTCCCTCCGACCCCTCCGCCGCACAGCTCCTTCGCGGTCAGACCGGTCATCTCGGCCTCGGTGAACCCGAACGGCTTGAGGACGCGGAGCAGCTCCCCACTCCTCTTCATCTTCCGCAGTTCGGCGTTGAAGGCGTCCCGCAGCCGTGTCTCGGTCAGCCGGAAGGCGAACGCGCCCCCGTCGACATGGGGTTCGCCGTCGACGAGGGGCTTGAAAGGCTCGGTCGCCTCCGCCTTGGCCGACTTCCGCACCACCTCACGGGTGGTCAGCGCGGTACCGGCGAACACGTCGACGCGCCCGGCCTCGACGGCGTTCAGCCCCGCCACCTGGTCCGGCACGATGAGGATGTCGCTCTCCTCGTACCCCGCGTCGACGGCGTACTGGATCTCCGCGTACCCGGTCCCGGTAGCGAACCTGGCCTTCTTCCCGACGACGTCCTGGTAGCCGTGCAGCCCCTTCGGATTGCCCTTGCGCACGATGAAGGAGTCGAGCATCTGGTAGTCGGGGTCGGCGAAGAGCACCTGCTCGCAGCGCTCGGGGGTGATGTACATCCCGGCGGCGGCGACGTCGAACTGCCGCGAGTTGAGCCCAGGAATGAGCGACCCGAACTCGGTGGGCACGGGCTGGACCCTGCCGACGCCGAGCCGCTCGAAGACGACCCGAGCCAGCTCAGGGGCCTCGCCGGTCAGATCACCGTCCCTGTCGATGTACCCGAACGGGATCTCCCCGGCGATGCCCAGCCGTACGACACCGGCCGCCTTCAGCCGGTCGAGGAGGTCGCCGCCGTTCTCGGTCGACGCGGTCGCCACACGGGAGCAGCCGGCGGCGCCCAGCACGCCGGCCGCCGCCACCCCCGCGAGCAGCGACCGACGTGTGGTCCCGGTCCCGGGTATGCGTTCGCGTTCGCGATGTTCCAGTGGTGGAGCCATGGCGGCGCGGCTACCCGGGACGATGCGACTTATGCAGCCCGCTTCGACCCCCGTTCCGGGCCGAGGCCCCCTTGACCGGCGAGGGACCCAAGGGCCGGGGACGTCGGGGACGTCAGTGTCCGGGCACGTATCCGCGCTGCTTGTCGACCACGTTCTTCAGTGGCCGCCCCGCCGCCCACCGCTCGAACAACTCCACGAACTGCACGCCGAGTTCGTCCCGCCAGCCGACCGTGTCGCCGCTCATGTGCGGGGAGATCAGCAGCCCGGGCACGTGCCACAACGGGCTTTCGGGGGCGAGGGGTTCAGCGGTGAGGACGTCCAGTGCCGCGCCCGCGATCCACCGCCGCTCCAACGCCCGTACCAGCGCGTCCTCGACGACCAACTGCCCGCGTCCGACGTTCACGAAGCAGGCGGACGGCTGCATCACGCCGAACCGCCGGGTGTCGAACATGCCGCGCGTCTGCTCGGTGAGCGGGGCGGCGGCGATCACCCAGTCGGCGCGGGCGAGAAGGCGGTTGAGGTCGTCGGGGCCGTGGATGCCGGTGCGCGGGACCCGGCCGACGACGGACGTCGTCATGCCGAGCGCCTTCAGCACGCGGGCGATCGCCCGCCCGATCGGCCCCGACCCGACGACGACGGCCCGCGTCCCGGCGACCCGCCGGCTCTCCCGGTGCCGCCACTCGCCCCGCCGCTGCAACTCCCACGTGCGCGGCAGGTCCTTCGCCGTCGCCAGGACCAGCGCGGCCACGTACTCGGCGACGGGCTGGTCGAACACCCCGCGCGCGTTCGTCACGACCGTGTCCGACGCGGCGAGCTCGGGGCACATCAGATGGTCCACGCCCGCGCTCGCCGTGTGCACCCAGCGCGGTCGCGGCCCCTCGCCCGGCCAGGCGGCGCGCACCGCGTGCGAGGTGAAGTCCCAGATCAGCAGGGCGTCCGCCGCCGGGAGCAGCGCGGCGAGCGAGTCCTCGTCGGCGTGCAGCACCCGGGCCTGACCGGTGAGCCGCCCGAGCCGGGGCAGCGGATCGGCGTCCAGGACGAGCAGCGTGGGGAGAGCGGGGACGGACGTGGCGGCGGAGGCGGGGGCGACGGCCATCCGGTGCCCCCTCTCGCTCGTGACCACGGGTCTGACGTGCGCGGATTGACCACGTTCGCACCCGAACCCACCGTCGTCAACACGGTTGTCCATACGGCTTGTTGCGCATCCCGTCGCCCGGTGAGGGCGGTGCCGACCATGGGCATCACCTCGTCGTCCCCCGACTGGAGGCCGAGCCGCGCGTACCCGTCATCTCGGCCAACCAGGTGACCATGTGGGCGGCGCTGCGCCGACTGGGTACCCGGGCGGTGGGACCGTATCAAGCGCTGCTGGACACCTCGGCGCGCGTGTGGCCCCCCGAACCGCCGGAACCCCCGGTGCCGGGGGAACCACTGGTACCACCGGAACGGGTACCGCCGGAAGAAGAGCAGCAGGAAGGTTGGACATGACCGCACTCGGTTTTCTCTACCCGGGCCACTCGGGCGAGGACGACTACCCCCGTATCGAGCAGCTCCTGGGCAGCGACGTCCGACTGGACGTGGTCCACACCGACATCGGAGAGGACGCGCGCCGCGTCGACGCGCTGCGACGGATGTACGCGCCCGAGCGGCTGGCGGACGGTGTGGGGCAAGTGCGGCTCGCGGGCGCCGAGGCGATCGTGTGGGCCTGCACCAGCGGCGGCTTCGTGCACGGCTGGGACGGCGCGCAGGAGCAGGTGCGCGCCCTGGCCACGGCCGCCGGCATGCCGGCCTCCTCCACCTCGTTCGCCTTCGTGCACGCGGCCAAGGAGATCGGCGTCGGGCGGGTCGCCGTCGGGGCGACGTATCCGGACGACGTGGCCGGGCTGTTCGTCGAGTTCCTGCGGGCGGGCGGGCTGGAGGTGACGGCGCTGAGCAGCGCCGGGATCGTCACCGCCGCCGAGGTCGGAGCCTTGGACGAGGCGCAGGTGCTGGCCCTGGCCCGGGCGGCCGACGACCCCGGCGCCGAGGCGGTCCTGCTGCCCGACACCGCCCTCCACACGGCCGCCCACCTCCCCCTCCTGGAGAAGGAGCTCGGCAAGCCGGTCCTCACCGCCAACCAGGTCACCGTCTGGGAGGCGCTGCGGCTGACGGACCGCCGGGTGAACGCGCCGGGCCTCGGCGCCCTGTTCACCCGGGAGCCGATCGTGCAGGTGTGACGCCGTTCCCGGACCCGGGAACCACCCCGTCCGGCACCCGGGAATAAGCGGGGACACCCTCCTGTTGGTCGTCCGAGGACAGCACACGGCCGACAACAGGAGGACCCCCGTGGCGGCAGGCGAGACGGCGGCAGGCGAGACGGCGACCGATGCGACGGCGACCGACGCGACCGCGGCGGACGAGATCCGGGGCGTCGCGCAGGGCAGCGCCCCGACCCCCCTCTCCGTACTGGACCTGGTCACCGTCGGCTCCGGCCGTACCGCCACCGACGCCCTGCGCACCAGCGTCGACCTCGCGCGGTTCACCGAGGCGCGCGGCTTCCACCGCTACTGGGTCGCCGAGCACCACTCGATGCCGGGCGTCGCCTCCTCCTCGCCCGCGGTGATCCTCGCCCACCTCGCCGCCCACACCGACCGCATCCGGCTCGGCTCGGGCGGCGTGATGCTGCCCAACCACGCGCCCCTCGTCATCGCCGAGCAGTTCGGCACCCTGGAGGCGCTGGCCCCGCGCCGCGTCGACCTCGGTCTCGGCCGCGCCCCGGGCACCGACGGGGCGACGGCCGCCGCCCTGCGCCGCACCGAGCGGCTGCACGAGGGCGCCGACGACTTCCCCGAGCAGCTCGCCGAGCTCACCCGCTTCCTGGACGACGACTTCCCCGACGGCCACCCCTACCGCCGTGTCCACGCGATCCCCGGCCCGGTCCAGGGCACGTCCCCGGGCGGAGTGCAGTCGGCGCACCGGCCGCCGGTCTGGCTGCTGGGCTCCTCCGGCTTCAGCGCCCGGCTGGCCGGTGTGCTCGGTCTGCCCTTCGCCTTCGCGCACCACTTCTCCGCGCAGAACACCGTCCCGGCCCTCGACCTGTACCGGGAGTCCTTCCGGCCGTCCGCGGTGCTCACCGAGCCGTACGCGCTGATCGGCGTCTCCGTGCTCGCCGCCGACGACGAGCGCGAGGCCCGCCGGCAGGTCCTGGCCACCGGCCTCAACATGGTCCGCCTGCGCGGCGGCCGGCCCGGCCTGTTCCCCTCCCCCGAGGAGGCGGAGGCGCATCAATTCAGCCCGCTGGAGCGGGAGTTCGTCGACTCCTGGACCGCGAACATCATCCACGGCACCGCCGACGAGGTCCGCACCGGCCTCGACGGCCTCCACAAGCGCACCGGCGCCGACGAGTTGATGCTCACCAGCCACGCCCACCGCGGCGAGCTGCGCCTGCGCTCCTACGAACTGGTCGCGGACGCCTACGGGTTGCCGACGGCGTAGGTCTCGGTGTTCAGCAGCTCCGAGATACGGTCCGGCGACACCGGACGGGAGTACAGCCAGCCCTGCCCGGTGTCGCAGCCGATGCTGCGCAGCCGGGTCGCCTGCGCGGAGGTCTCCACGCACTCGGCGGTCACGGTCAGCCCGAGCCGGTGGGCGAGGTCGATCATCGCCTCGACGACGACCTCGTCGGCCGGGTTCGGGGCGCCGCCGCCCTCGTACTGGAAACCGCGCACGAAGGAGCCGTCCAGCTTCAGCACCGACACCGGCAGCCGGCTCAGGTAGGCGAGGTTGGAGTAGCCGGTGCCGAAGTCGTCGATGGCGATGCCCACGCCCATGTCGCTGAGCGCCTGCAACGCCTGCAACGGCCGTCCCGCCGACCCCATCACGGCCGACTCGGTGAGTTCCAACTGGAGCAGATGCGGGGCGAGTCCGGTCTCGGCGAGGACTTTCGCGACGTCCGCCACCAGGTCGGAGTCCCATACCTGACGGACCGCCACGTTAACACTGACGAACAGCGGCGGTTCGTCCGGATTGTCCACCTGCCACTGCCGTGCCTGGCGGCAGGCGGTGGCCAGAATCCATCGGCCGAGCGGCACGATCGAGCCGTCCTCCTCGGCCAGCGCGACGAACCGATTCGGCGACAGCAGCCCGAACCGGGGGTGATCCCAGCGGACGAGGGCCTCCACCCCGCGCAGCCGGCCGTCCGACATGCCGACCAGCGGCTGATAGTCGAGCCGGAACTCTCCGCGTTCGATCGCGGGCCGCAGCGTGGAGGCCAGGGCCTGGCGGGTCATCAGATGGGCGTTGCGCTCGGGGTCGAACAGCGTCCAGCGGTCCTTGCCGTCGACCTTCGCCCAGTACAGGGTCGTGTCGGCGGCCTGCATCAGCCCGGTCGCGGTGGTGCCGGCCGCGTGCCGCTCCACGACGCCGATCGACGCGGACACGTTCAGCCGGTGTCCGGCCAGGTCGAAGGGGGCCTGGAGGGTCTTGAGGACGGACTCGGCGAGGTCGGCGAGCTGCTCGGTGCCGGTGGAGTCCTCCACCAGCAGCGCGAACTCGTCGCCGCCCAGCCGGGCCACCAGCGGCACGCTCGGCCGGGTCCGCCCGGCCTCCTCCGCGCACTCCGTCAGCCGGTCGGCGACGGCGGCCAGCAGCCGGTCGCCGACGCGGTGACCGAGGGTGTCGTTGACGGCCTTGAAGCCGTCCAGGTCCAGGTAGCACAGGCCGATCCGGCCGGTTCCGCTCTGCTCGTAGGCCTCGGCCTCCAGTGCGGCCGACACCCGCTCGAAGAACAGGGTGCGGTTGGGCAGCCGGGTCACCGGGTCGTGCATCTGCAGGTGCCGCAGCCTGGCCTGGAGGTCACGGTGGGCGCTGACGTCGGCTACGGACAGCAGCACGCCGGGCGTGTCGGCGTCCAGCGGGGAGACGGTGACCTGCGCCCACAGCGAGCGCCCGTCGGGCTGCTTCAGCCGCCGGGTGCAGCGCAGTTTCGCCTGCCGGCCGCGCAGCACCTCGCGGTAGGCGTGCCAGGTCCGCACGTCGGAGGCCAGGTCCAGCAGGTCGGAGGCGACCCGCCCGACCAGCCGCGCACCGCCGCCGCCGAGCAGCGCGCCGAGCGCGTCGTTGGCGTCGACGATCAGACCCTCGCGGTCGACCACGGCCATGGCCAGTGGCGCCGCCGCGAACACGGAACGGTAGGCCGGAGGCTGGTAGGCCCCGGGCCCGCTGTCCGTGCTGTAGATGTCACTCTCTGTGACGGCTGACCGGTCGAGGTCTGCCGCGGGCGTCGGCCCTTCGGACGTTCCGCTCACCGCTCGCTCCCGCAGTGCACTCGATCGCTGTCCGTGCAGGAAAGTCTGCCGATCATAGAGGCTGCCCCCGGACCCGCGCAGCCACTGCCCAGTGTCCCCGAACAACCCACCCTTCTGACAGATCGTTTCTGCCCGCACCTGGACCGGTTCTGCGGCCGGACGACCGCTTGTGACGTTCCGTGAGAATTCCGGGGGTGTCGAAGTAATGCCCGCTTTCCGGCGCCTCACTCGTCTGGGGCAGACAAACAGGGCGTAGTACGACAAATTCACACAGGCTGGGTGGCGGTGTCCCGTGAACCGCCCCCGGAGGTCTGAAGTGCCGCGACTGCCGCGACGTCCGCGCCTGCTCCAGCGCCCCCGACTGCGCAGTACCGCCGCCGTGGGCACCACCCTCTCGGCACTCGCCGCGAACTGCCTGATCGGCGGCCCCTCGGTCGCCGAACCCTTCGCCGTCGCCCCCTGCGCCCTGACCCGCACCGCCGCCCACCACTCCGAGGGCCTGGACACCTGGAACGCCGCCTACCCCCGTCCGGCCCGCTCCCTCGACGCGGTGATGATCTTCCTGTCCTTCCCGGACGCGGCCCCCCGGACCACCCCCGCCGAACTGGCCGCCGACCACTTCCCCGCCACCAGCCGCTTCTTCCGCCAGGCGTCCTACGGCAGGTTCACCCTGCGCCCACATCCGCTGAAGCACTGGATCCGCATGCCGAAGCCGTCCACCGCGTACGCCATACAGCGCGACTGGAAGCCCGAGAACCGCGCCGCCTACCTGCACGACGCGCTTACCGCCACCGACCCCCAGGTCGACTTCTCCCGCTACGACGTCGTCTACTTCGTCGCCGACCCGGACGCGCCCGGCGTCGACTCGGACGCGACGAAGGTCGTCAACCTGGACACCCCGCTGCGGGCCGACGGCACGGACATCCGCCGGATCGTCACGGTCTTCGAGAAGCATCCCCCGGACCGTCTCGTCCTCGCCCACGAGACCGGCCACGTCTTCGACCTGCCCGACCTCTACCACCGCCCCGCCGACGGCAAGGGCGACTGGGACACCTACGTCGGCGACTGGGACCTGATGGGCAGCCAGTTCGGACTCGCCCCCGACCTGTTCGCCTGGCACAAGTGGAAGCTGGGCTGGCTGCAACCCCGCCAGGTGGCGTGCGTACGGGGACCCGGTCCGACTCGGCTGACCCTGGAACCGCTCGGCGCCGGACCGGGCGTGCCGGTCGCCCGCGCCTTCGGGGCGCCGGCCTTCGGGCTCGGCCACGGCGTCAAGCTCGCGGTGGTGCGCACCGGCCCCGACAGCGTGCTCGCCTTCGAGGCGCGCGGCCCGGTGGGCGACGACCACGCGGCCTGCCGCGCCGGCATCCTCGTCTACCGCGTCAGCAGCGGCGCCCGCTCCGGCCGCGGCCCGGTCGAGGTGATCGACGCCCACCCGCGCACCGAGGCCTGCTGGGAGAACTCCGTCTACCCACCCCTCGCGGACGCCCCGGTCGCCCTCGGCGAGAGCTTCACGGTGCCGGGGAGCGGAGATGGGGACGGGGGCGGGGGCGGAGATGGGGTGCGGGTGGACGTGGAGGGGCGCACGGTGTCGGGGGAGTGGACGGTGACGATCACGCCGAGGGCGGGTGGTCGAGTCGGGCACGGGTGATCAAGGGGTACGCAAAAGGCCCCTCGCTGATGCGAGGGGCCTTGCCGTCTGTGCGCCGCCAGGGACTCGAACCCCGGACCCGCTGATTAAGAGTCAGCTGCTCTAACCAACTGAGCTAGCGGCGCTTGGTGACGTCGTAGACCTTAGCATCCTGATCCTGGGGAGGAGAAATCGAAATCCGCACGGCCGCACGGGCCGCCCGGACGGCCGCCCACAGCAGGATCTCCGGCCCCGGAAGCCACGGGTGACGGGTGTCCGGGGCGACCACCCAGCGCGTCGAAGCACCTTCCAGCGCCGGGGCGAGCGCGGGCACGGTCACCGCGTCCCCGGTGCCGTGGCACAGCAGCGGCGGCACGGTGGCGGCCCGGCCGTCCCGGCGGCCGTCGGCGCTCCACTCCTCCCACTCCAGCAGCGAGGGCAGCCGCTGGGCCGTCCCCGGCGCCGAGAACAGCAGCGTCCGCCCCCGGAACGCGGCCACCGGACCGGAGCCCGGCCCCTCGCCCCACAGCCGGTCCAGCATCAGCCGCCCGAACATCGCCGGCGCGCTGACGATGTCGAACACCGACCCGCAGGGCAGGACCACCGGGGCGTGCGGCCGCTCCTCCCAGAGGGCGAGCGTGCTGCGCGGATACGTCCCGGCGGAGGCCAGCCAGGCGGCGCCGTCCGGGGTGACACCGATGGTTTCGTCGCATGCGCTGCTCATACCGTCAGGTCTACCGGCAGTGAGCGGCCGAATTCACAGGGTTGCGGGAAACGGGTACGAGACCCGACCGGAACGGGTATCTTGCCCACCCGGCATATGCCAACCGCCACTTGTCCGGACGGCCACTCGTCCGTACCGCCGCTTGTCCGGACGGCCGCTTGTCCGTACGGCCGCCCGTCCCTACCCGGGGTCGGCGTGCCCCCGCCCCTCGGCGTCGCCCCGCAGCAGATCCCGGCCGAACTCGACCATCTTCTTCGCGTAGTCCTCGGTCCACTCGGCCCGCTCGGCGATGTCCGCCGACGTCAGCCGGTCGAAGCGGCGCGGATCGGCGAGCTGCGCCGCCGCCATGGCCTGGAACTCCACCGCCCGGTCGGCCGCCGCCCGGAAAGCGAGCGCCAGCTCCGTCGCCCGGCTCAGCAGCGCGCCCGGATCGTCTATCGACTCCAGGTCGAAGAAGTGCTCCGGATCACCGGCCGCCTCGGCGGGCTCGAACAGCAGGGGCGCGGGGCGTAGCCGCGGTTCGTTCCGGCGCGGCGTGGGCTCCGCCATGTCTCGGCCTCCTCGTACGGTTCGGATGCGGACCGCCTTCCATTGTCCCCCGGCGGCGCAAGAGGCCCGGGGCCCCGCACCTACAAGGCTTCCCGGCCACACGATGTTCCCGGCACATCAGGGCTTCCAGGCCACCCGGTGTTCCGCCAGATGCGCCAGCACCGCATGGTTCGCCTCCCAGCCGTCCGGGGCTGTAACCATCGGCCGCCTCCGGCGGCGTGCCGGACTCCGTCCGGCGGATCGGGCGGCGTCGCGCTGATCGTTCGCCAGACAGGTGCCGGAGGGGCGGTCAGGGACGCCAGACCACCCGGTGTTCCGCCAGATGCGCCAGCACCGCATGGTTCGCCTCCCAGCCGTCCGGGAACTTGACGAGGGTGCCGAGCTGGATCGGTTCTGTCGACGGGTAGTCGTCCAGGAGGTCGGTCACGCCTGCGCGGCAGACCACCACGCACGCGTGCCGGTGGCGGGAGGTGAGGACGCACAGGCGGCCCGTCTCCAGGTGGAAGGCGGTGGCGTCGGGGCGGCCGGAGAGCGGGTGCAGGATCACCGTGACGTCGAACTCCATGCCCTGGAGCCGGTTCGCCGTGTCCACCGTCACGCCGGAGACGCCCAGCTCGGCCAGTGCCGCCCGTACCGCCGCCGCCTGGTCGCGGTGGGCCGTGCCGACGGCGACCCGGTCGGGGGTCAGGGGCGTCGGGGCCGGGGAGCGCTCCGAGGTGGCCGCGCCGCCGCGGTCCAGCAGGCGCCGGACGACCGTCGCGACCGCCCGTACCGCCTCCGGGTCGGTGCGCGGGGTGTGCCGGGCGGGCAGCTCCAGCAGGCCCCAGCCCGACTCCGCGGCCTCGTCGATCACCCGGTCGGCGCCCGAGCCGTCCGAGGGCACCGCGAAGGACAGACGGCGGTCGCCGTGGCCGGTGCCGCTGCGGAACGGCGTGAACGGGTAGAAGGCGTCCGACACCAGGGGCGCCGCCGACGCCGGGAGCCGCCAGGACACCGGCAGGCGGTGCTGCGGCAGCTCGGGGTTGTGCGCGAGCAGCGTGCTCACCGCCGAGGCCGACGGGTCGTACGACAGGCCCGCCCACTGCTCGCCGCCCACGATCGAGAACGGGTCGAGCTGCCCCGGGTCGCCCACGAACAGCGCCCGCTCGAACAGTCCGGCCACGGCCAGCAGCCCGTCCGACCGCATCTGGTACGCCTCGTCCACGATCGCGTGCCGCCACGGCTCGTCGACCTTCACATGCGCCCACTTGGCGGCGGTGGAGATCACCACCGGCAGTCCGGCCAGCTCCGCCGTCTTCGCCGACTTCCTGACGTTCGGCAGCTCGTCCAGCGCCTTGTCGTACGGGTCGGCGTCGCTGCTGTGCAGCCGGCCCACCGGCAGCTCGGGGTTCTTCTCGGCGAGCCGTACGACCAGATCGTCGACCTGCGCGTTGGTCTGCGCTACCACCATCAACGAGCGCCCCGCGTCGGCGAGTTCGAGCGCCGCGCGGACGACGAGCGTGGACTTCCCGGCGCCGGGCGGGGAGTCGACGACCACCCCGCGCGCGGTGCCGTGCAGGGTGTCGCGCAGGATCGCGTCGGTGGCCCGGCCGGCGGCGGCGCCGGGGTCGAAGGCGGCATGATTGGTCACCGGTAGTGTCATCCTCGTAGCAGATGGTGGTGTCGGTGGCGTGCTGAGCGAGAACCAAGCCGGTACAACAACTCCAACCTCTGGGGAAACCGGGCTGGTTCCAACCCGGCTGGTGCTGATCGCGTAAGACTGGGGCGCTCGCGGAGCGACCGAGCGGCGTGAGCCAGGAATCCTCCTCGTTCGCGAGGGGGAGGGTTCAAAGGACGTCCTCCTGGGTCACTGGGTCGGCGACTTCTGGCACGGCGGCCGCCTCACCCGGCGGCCCGCCGTGCGTCCACGGCGTGTCCTCCGGGTCGGGCAGCTTCGCGCCGCCGCGCTGTTCGTGTTCGAAGAGCGTGAAGCACAGCCGGTCGCCCTTCTCGGGCACGGACCCCGCCTCGGGCTCCTTGCCGCGGCCCATCTTGTCGACGATCCGCAGCACCAGCAGCCCTCCACCCCCACCCCCGTCGCCCTGCTCGCCGTCCGCAGCCTCCTCGCCCTCTTCGCCGTCCCGCCGCACGAACTCCGCCGCCTGCGGCTTCCCGCCCAGCGACCGGAACACCCTCGCCCGCTCCCCGAGCCGCGGCCGGTCGTCCGTCCGCACGGTGACCAGCGGGCGCGGGCTCGGCCGCTTGCCCTCGCTGTACGCCATGACGACGTCGACGACCTCCCCCGCGAACGCCTCCCCGGCCAGCCGCCGCCCCGCCATCACCAGCGGATCGTCCAGCGCCTCCTGGGCCTCCAGTCGGGCCTGTTCGCGCTCACGCGTGGCGAGCTTGCTGGCGGCGGTGACCGCGTCGTCCCGGCGCGGCTGCGGGGGCTCGCCGGCGACGACCCGGTCGCGGTGGCCGGTGAACGACCAGCGGTCGCGCGTCCACCGCTCCTCGACGTGCGCGCCCTCGGGCAGCGCCCGCAGCAGGTCCAGGCCGTCCCACACCTTCTGCCAGGTGGGGAGAGTGCGGCTGCGCACCAGTTCGTGGATCTCCCGCTCGGCGGCGGTGAGCGCGCCCAGCCGGTCGTCGGCCTGCAGGCCGTCCTCGGCGGCGGCCAGGGCGGTCCGCGCGCGGTCGTAGCGCTCGATGGCCGGGGCGAGCAGCTTGTTGTCGAACGCCGGGTCGGTCGCCGGACCGGCCGGCGGACACAGCAACTGCCCCTCGGCGTCCCGCGCCAGCTCCGCGCGCAGCGCCGCTTGCGCGCCCGCCTCGCCGGCCGGCGGGGCGAGCCAGGCGAGCAGCGCGCCCAGGTGCTGGTCCTCCAGGCTGGACTGCCCGGTCGCCCAGTGCCGGCCCAGCACCTCCGTCAGGGCCAGCAGCAGCGACGAGCCCGGCACCCGGGACCGCTCCCCGAAGTGCGTCAGCCATCGCCCGAGCAGCGGCACGCGCGGGGGCGCGGGATGCGGTGTCTCCGGGTCCTGCTCCGCCGTACGCCGGAAGCGCATGGAGCGGCCCAGGAGGCGTACGAAGTCGACGCCCGCGCGGCTCGGCACGATCAACTGGGGTGCGTCCGCGCACAGTTCGACCTCGACCTTGACGCGTTTGCCGGTCTCCGGGTCGGTCTCGCTGCGCTCGGCGGCCTCCACGGCGTCGGCGTAGCCGTCGATGTAGGGCAGGACGACGTCGGCCAGTTCGGCGAGGAACGCGAACCTGAGGTCGCGGTCGCGCGGCTGCGCCACGACGAGCAGGCGCGGCGTGTCCCGGTCGGTGCCGACCAGCGCGCCCAGGGGGGCGCCGGCCTCACCGGCGGTGGTCAGCGGCACGAGGACCAGTGGCCGTGCGGAGAGGTGCCGGTGGCGGACGGTGGCGGTGGGCTGGGCGTGGCCGGTGCTGACGGCCTCCAGACGGGCGAGGGTGGCGATCAGTGACACATCGCCCCCAGGGCTTCGGCGCGCAGCAGCGCGGCCCTGCGCAGGGCCGCCACCGCGGGATCCGCCGGGTCCCCGGCCTCGCCGTGCGCCGCCGCGAGGACGTCCTCCACGGTCGTCAGCCCGCCCAGTTCGGCGCGCACGGACCGGCCCAGCGAGGTGACCGCGCCGCCCGCGCGGGAGCGCTCGCGGCAGTGGAAGGCCAGCTCGCAGGCGGCCAGGCATTCGGGCGCGTACATCGCCGGGACGGCCTCGACGGCGGCTGTGAGCTGCTCGGCGGGCAGCTCGGGGGAGAAGCAGGTGCCCTCGGGGAGGGCGTCGGCGATGTCCTGGACGCGGGTGAGGCGGGCCAGTTGGCGGCTGGTGACGGCGCGCTGCTTGCGTACGTCCACGGCGGAGGCGGTGGGCAGGTTGGAGAAGTCCTTGGGGCAGATCAGGAGCACGCGGTGGCGCACGCGCGGGGCCGGGTCGAGGCGGGCGGCGACCTGTTCGAGGGCCAGCACGTAGACGGCGGCCTGGCGGGCGGCGGCGCCGACCTTCGCCGGGTCCGCCGAACCGTCCAGCATCGGGAAGGACTTGATCTCCACGACCGTCCAGCCGCCGTCCGGGTGCACCACCACCGCGTCCGGCTCCAGGAAGGCGGGGGAGCCCGCGACGTCGAGCGCGATCATCGGGTGGTCCAGGAGCGTCCACGTGCCGCTCGCCGCGGTTGCCTCGCGCAGCGCCAGCGCCGTGCGCGCGGTGCGGCCCTCGGGGCCGATCGCCGACAGGTCGGGCACGGCCGCCCGGGTGGGCGCTGCGGCGCCCGGGTCCAGCCGCTCGTGCACCAGCCGGAGCAGTTCCGCGCCGCCGTCCGCCTTCACCTTCGCCTCGAACGCGTTGCCGCGCGTGAGGGCGAACTGCGACTGCCCGAACGCCGACGGCGAGCCCAGCGCACCGGCCAGCGCCGCCTTGTCGACCCCGGCGCCGTCGAGGATGGCGCGCCGCTTGCAGCCCGGGTTCGCGGCAAGCGCCGCGAGGGCGCGGGCGTCCAGCGCCTTGGCCGGTACGTCTGGGCCGCGCAGGTCAGCGAGCCGCTGCCGGAGCGCCGTCCCCCGCGTCCGAGGGAGAGGCACCCGGCTCGGCTCCGGGCCGAAGCCGTGACTCGCGCTGCCGTGGAATTCGCTCACCCGGGGAAGTCTGGCATCCGCCACTGACAATCGGGTCCGATGCGCCGGGAGAGTCCGCCGGGAGCAGCGGGACACGGGCCGTGAACCACACCCGCGCCCGGTCCGCGCCGCGCATCACCAACGGGGCCAGCAGCAGCCCGACGCCCATCACGGCCGCGCCCGCGACCGCGTCGAGGAAGTAGTGGTTGGCGGTGCCCATCACCACGATCGTCGTCACCAGCGGGTAGACGACGGCCGCCGTCTTCGCCAGGCGTGTGCCGCCGTGCCGCCACAGCATGACGCCGCACCACAGGGCCCAGCCGACGTGCAGACTCGGCATCGCCGCGTACTGGTTGGTCATGCCGCCCATGCCGCGCGGCGCGCTCGCCTCGCCGCCCCACCAGCCGTACGAGCTGTACTGGGCCATCGTGTCCACGAAGCCGTGGCCCGCCGACAGCAGCCGGGGCGGGCAGGTGGGCAGCAGGGTGAAGCCGATGAGGCCGATGAAGGTGGACGCCATCAGCCAGGTGCGGGCCGCCCGGTAGTGCAGGGTCCGGGAGCGGAACAGCCAGACCAGGATCGCGGGCGTCACCAGGTAGTGCAGCGACGCGTACCAGAAGTCGGCGGGCACGCCGATCCACGCCTGGCTCCGGAACAGCCGGTTCAGCGGGTGTTCGGCGTTGATGTGCAGGAACTTCTCGATGCGCAGGATCGCCAGGCCGTGGTCGACGGCGGTCGTGACGTCGCCCCGCGCGAGCAGCCGGCCCGCCGAGTAGCAGGCGTACACCAGCAGGATGAGGGGCAGCTCGGTCCACCAGCGCAGCCGTGTCCGCGGGACCGCCTCGGTGCCTGGTGTCTCGGTCTGCGGCATCCGATCGCCTCCCCCTTCGTGTCGCTGTCTCGTCGCTGTCTGGTCGCTGCGGCGCCCGGTGGCGCGGGACGTGCCACTTTACGGCGTATGTACGCGCCTCTTATGGCCGCCCCGGATCTCAAAGACGCAGGGATCGCCCCCCGGGTTGCCCCTTTCAAGGGTGAGCGATGATGGAGGGGATCCGCCCCCGAATTTCCCCTGATCGCTCCCAGGGTTTCCCCGGAAAGGCCCCCCATGGCACCGCGCATCCTGCTGGCCCGGCACGGACAGACGCAGTGGTCGCTGTCCGGCAAGCACACGGGCAGGACCGATGTGCCCCTCCTGGAGGAGGGTCGCCGGGGCGCCGAGCTGCTCGGCGAGCGGCTGCGCCGGGCGCCGTTCGACGGTCTGACGGACGTCGAGATACGCACCAGCCCGCTGGCACGCGCGCGTGAGACGTGCGAACTCGCCGGCTTCGGCGACCGGGCCACGCCCTGGGACACCCTCATGGAGTGGCACTACGGCGCCTACGAGGGCCTGACCCCCGCCGAGATCCAGGCCGTCCGGCCCGGCTGGCTCATCTGGCGCGACGGCGTCCCCGAGGGCGAGACCCTCGCCGAGGTGACCGCCCGCGCGGACGAGGTCGTCGCCTGGGCCCGCGCGGCAGACCGGGACGTACTGGTCTTCGCCCACGGGCACATCCTTCGCTCCATAGGGGCCCGCTGGCTGGGCCTGCCGCTGGACTTCGCGGCCCGCATCCGCCTGAACCCGACGTCCCTGTCGGTCCTGGGCTGGGCCTACGGCGAGCCGGCGATCGAGAGCTGGAACGACCTGGGGCACCTCGCGTAGGCACGGGCACCTCGCGCAGGGCGTGTCCGTGCGGTCCGAGGAACCCGTGGGCTCACACCGTCCGCGGTGTGGAGGCGTGCCGCTCCAGGAACGTCGACACTCCTCCCGCCCGCCGGTGCGGCAGCAGGACGCGTGCCGTGCCGGCCAGCATCGTCTGGATCCGGGACGACTGGACCTGGCCCAGCAGGTCCAGGACCCGCATCCCGGCCACCGCCGCCTCGTCGGGACGGCCCCCGCGCGCGAGGTCGTCCGCCAGTTGGGCCGTGTACAGCGCGATGTTCCGGGTGAAGTGCGGGTCCTGGAGGTCCGCCGCCCGCCCCGCGTGCCGGGCCGCGCGCGGCCAGTCGCCCAGCGTCGACCAGCACTGCGCCTTGAGCCCCTCCAGTTCGGCCGCGCCGTAGAAGCTCATCCACTCGGGGTCGTTGTCGCAGGACCCCCGCTCGTAGAGGGCCTGCGCGCGGACGAGGGCCTGCTCGCAGCCGGTGCGGTCGGCGAGCCCCGCCCAGCCGCCCGCCTCGCGCAGCGCGAGCAGCGACATCAGTCGGGGCGAGCCCAGCGGGCGGCCGACGCGCTGGGCGGCCTGGGCGGCGCGGACGGCCTCGCGGGGGCGGCCCGCGTCCCGCGCGAGGAACGCCGTGTTGCAGAACGCGTGCGCCTCCAGCGCCTCGTCCCCGTTCATCCGCGCGGTCGCGAGGGCCTCCGCGTAGTGTGAGCGAGCGTCGTCGAACCGGCCCGAGTCGTGGGCCAGCCAGCCCACCGAGATGGCGAGCTCCCCGGCGCCGGAGTGCAGCCGGTCGGCGGTCGTCTGGCGGGTCGTCCCGGCGTCCAGCAGCGCAAAGGCGGCGCGCAGCGGAGCGGCCGCGCGCCGGTAGAGGCCGTCGGCCCCGTGCCGGTCGTCCAGCAGCCGGATTCTGCGGACCGCTTCTTCGAGGGCGCCCGCCTCGGTCGTCCCCGCGCGGCGCACGGGTTGTGCCGCCGCCGACGTTTCTCGGGCGAGTGTGAAGGGGCCCAGTGTGGCGGCGGCCATCGTGGCGCCTCCGCCGGTCATGAATGCGCGACGCAGCACGTCGCTCTCCTCGTGGTCGTGGTGGTGCGTGTCGTACGGGTCCTGCGTGTCATACGGCTCGTGCGTTCCGCCCGTCTCACTTGTCTCACCCGTCTCACCCGGGTCCCGGCCGTCACTTGTGGTGCGTGCCGGTTCCGTGGTGGGCGCGCACGGCGCGTCCTCGGCGGTGCGCGCTCCCCGTCCGCGAACGGACGCTCGGGGCGCGAACCCCAGGTCGGTGAGCGTGCGGCCGGGGAACATGTGCAGGAACACCCGTTCGTACGCGTAGTTGGGGCAGCGGATCTCCCCCGCCTCGACCCGCCCGATGTAGCGCGCGTCACAGCTGACCCGCTCGCCGATCTCGCGCGCGGCCCGCCGTACGAGCGCGGCGAACTCGGCCGGCGAGCGCCGTCCGCGCACCTGCCGGAAGGCGAGGTTAGGCCGGGCCGGCCGGTCGGGCCGAAGTGGGGGCACTGTTGACGACGCCATGGCCGGGTCCTCTCGTGCGAACCGTCGAACCATGCCGGATTTGGGGTGAGTTGTCCGTGTGGCACCCTTGTTCCCGGCGGGCAAGAACGTACCTGCTGTGGCCGGGTCGTCACGCGGTGTTTGGCTACAAACCGGATATCTCATCCGCGATCTGCCATGAACTGCCATCCTTTGCGGCGGACTTCCGCCGTAGCCCTTGACGCCGTGCCGCGTTGAGCCTTGCGGAGTACAGGCGGGCTGCGCGGTGGAGGCCGGGATGGAGACCAGCCAGAGCAACGATCTTTGTATGCCGTCGGTGGCGGCGTGCGACCTAGTGACGGTGCCCACCCGTCAGGGGCTGGAGGCGGTGGACATCCTGCGGCGGGGGCCGGCCCGGGACGGAGTGGGGCCCGTCCTGCACGACGACGACTGCGGCACACTCGGCTTCGTGGTGCCGGCCGGGACGGCGGCGGCCTGGAACGTACCGGGCAGCACCTGCACGGAGACCGACAGCCGCGGACTGAGACTCGCCCCCGAGCCCCCGGTCGAGGGCTCGGACTGGCTGGTGCCCCCCGGCGAGGCGGACCTCGCGACGGATCCGGCGGTGCTGCGGCGGGCGTTGGGCGAGGCGGCCCGCCTGATCGAGGCGGCGGACAGCTGCCGCTGAGGCCGCGGGCGGGCGGCGGCTCGGTGCGCGAGGAGCCGGCCCGAGCGCACAGGCGGCCGACCGAGTGCGCAGGCAGCCGGCCGGGCGCGCGGGGAGCGCTCGGGGCCTGCGAAAATGCGGGCATGGCAAAGTCCAGGAACACCCGGCGCGAGCGGGACGCCGAAGCCGCCGTCGTCGAGACCGTCGACGGCGGACTCGCCCGGCTCGTACCCGACCGGGACCGCGCGCGGGCCTGGACGCTGCTCATCGACGAAGCCCCCCAGTCGCACGTCGACCTGGACGACCCCGCCTACCTCTCCTTCGAGTACCAGCGGCGCCTCGGCCACGTCATCGACCTCACCGCACCGCCCGGCAGACCCCTGCACGCCGTGCACCTCGGCGGCGGCGCCTTCACCCTCGCGCGCTACGTCGCCGCCACCCGCCCCCGCTCCACCCAGCAGGTCGTCGAACGGGACGCCGCCCTCGTCCAACTGGTGCGCCGGGAGCTGCCGTTGGACCCGGGCGCGCGGATCAGGGTCAGGTCGCTCGACGCGCGCGAGGGGCTCGCCAAGGTGCCCGACGGGTGGGCCGACCTCGTCATAGCCGACGTGTTCAGCGGCGCCCGCACCCCCGCCCACCTCACCTCGACCGAGTTCCTCGACGAGGTCCGCAGGGCGCTGAAGCCCGGCGGGCGCTACGCCGCCAACCTCGCCGACGGCCCGCCGCTCGCCCACCTGCGCGGCCAGATCGCCACCGCCGCCGCCCGCTTCCCGGAACTCGCGCTGGTCGCCGACCCGACCGTGCTGCGGGGCAGACGGTTCGGCAACGCCGTACTCGTCGCCTCCGACCTGCCCCTGCCGATCGCCGAACTGACCCGCCGGGCCGCCTCCGACCCGCACCCCGGCCGGGTCGAACACGGCCGCGCCCTCACCGACTCCACCGGCGGCGCGACACCGGTCACGGACGCGTCAGCGGTGGCGTCCCCGGCCCCGCCGCCGTCGGTGTTCCGCTAGCCGCGGAAGACTGCGGGGCGCGGCACGCCCCCACGGCGTGCCGCGCCCCGTTCCCCCCGTCAGGCCGGGTCGATGCCCGTCTCCGGCAGCGTGCCCGTCCGGGCCGCCTCCCCGTACCACAGAGCGCTCGACTTCGGGGTGCGGGTCTGCGTCGCGTAGTCCACGTACACCGCGCCGAAGCGCTTCTCGTAGCCGTACGCCCACTCGAAGTTGTCCAGCAGCGACCACAGGTAGTAGCCGCGGACGTCCGCGCCGTCGGTGATGGCGCGGCGGACCGCCGAGAGGTGGCCGTGCAGGTAGGAGACGCGCTCCGGGTCGTGGACGCGGCCGTCGGGGTCGGGCTTGTCGTCGTAGGCCGCGCCGTTCTCCGTGATGTAGAGGGGGAGGCCCGGGGCCTCCCGGGTGTAGCGCATGATCAGGTCGTGCAGGCCCGTCGGGTCGATCGTCCAGCCCATCTCCGTGCGCTCGCCCGGAGTCTGGTGGAACGCCACGTCGTCGGCGGCCGGCCACGGGGAGTGGGCGCTCGCGCCGTGGCCGTCCGAGCGCGGGCCCTTCGCCGTGGTGTCCGCCGCCGAGACCAGCGTCGGCGTGTAGTAGTTCAGGCCCAGCGCGTCCAGCGGCTGGTTGACGGCGCGCAGGTCGCCGTCCAGGACGTACGACCAGTCCGTCAGGGACGAGGTCGCCGCGAGCAGGGTCTCCGGGTACGCGCCCCGCAGGATCGGGTCGTGGAAGACGCCGTTCGCCAGGTCGTCGATCTTGCGGACCGCCGCCAGGTCCGCCGGGTCGCCCGGCGAAAGCGGGCGCACAACCGAGGAGTTGAGGCTGATCGCCACCGAGTTGCGGGCCGGCATGGCCGCGCGCAGCGCCGAAGTGCCCAGGCCGTGCGCCAGGTTGAGATGGTGGGCCGCCTTCAGCGACGCCGCCGGGTCGGTGCGGCCCGGCGCGTGCACCCCGGACGCGTAGCCCAGGAACGCGCTGCACCACGGCTCGTTGAGCGTGATCCAGTTCTCCACGCGGTCGCCGAGCGCCTCCCCGACGATCTGCGCGTACTCGGCGAACCGGAACGCCGTGTCCCGCTCCGGCCAGCCGCCCGCGTCCTCCAGCTCCTGGGGGAGGTCCCAGTGGTAGAGCGTGACGGCCGGCTTGATGCCCTTCGCCAGCAGCTCGTCCACCAGCCGGCGGTAGAAGTCCAGGCCCACCTGCACCGCCGGACCGCGGCCCGTCGGCTGGACCCGGGACCAGGAGATCGAGAAGCGGTACGCCGACAGGCCCAGGTCCGCCATCAGCGCGACGTCGTCGCGGTAGCGATGGTAGTGCTCGACAGCGATGTCACCGGTCTCGCCGCCGGCCGTCTTGCCCGGCGTATGACTGAAGGTGTCCCAGATCGAAGGCGTGCGGCCGTCCTCCCGCACCGCCCCCTCGATCTGGTACGCGGACGTCGCGGCGCCCCAGAGGAAGGCGGGCGGAAAGGTCACCGGGGTAACAGACTCGGGCATGGAAGCGCTCCCATGAAGGTCGTCGCAGGTCATCGAGGTCGTCGAGACCGACGGAGGATGGGGGGAAGTCGTGCGGAGTGGTGCGCGATGGTGCGAGGGGGAGGGGCCGGGGCGGCGGTGACCCGGCCCCCCGAGAACGCGAAGGACGCGAAGGACGTGCAGGACCTGCCGGACGCGCGGGGCGTCGTAGGGCGGCAGGGCCTCAGCCCTTCACCGCGCCCTGCATGATGCCGCCCACGATCTGCTTGCCGAAGACCGCGAAGACCAGCAGCAGCGGCAGGGTGCCCAGCAGGGCGCCCGCCATGATCAGGGACTGGTCCGGGGTGTAGCCGCGGCCCAGGCCCGCGAGCGCGACCTGCACGGTCGGGTTGCCGGTCTGGCTCAGCACCAGGAACGGCCACAGGAAGTCGTTCCACGTCTGGACGAACGTCAGCATGCCGAGCACCGCCATCGCGGGGCGCGCCGCGGGGAACACCACGTGCCACACCACGCGCCAACTGCTCGCGCCGTCCATGCGGGCCGCCTCGATGATCTCGTCGGGCAGCGCCTGGGTGAGGTACTGCCGCATGAAGAACACCCCGAACGCGCTCACCAGCGACGGCAGGATCACCGACTGCAACTGGTCGGTCCACTCCAGCTTGGCGACCATCATGTACAGCGGGATGATGCTCAGTTGCGGCGGCACCATCATCGTGCCGATCACGATCAGCATCAGCGCGCCCCGGCCCCGGAACCGGAGCTTGGCGAAGGCGAACCCGGCGATCGTCGACAGGAAGACGATCGTCGCCGCCGAAGTCCCCGCCACGATCGTCGTGTTGACGAACGCCTTGCCCAGGTTCGCGTCGTTCCAGGCCACGTCCAGGTTGTGGAAGAGGTTGGAGCCGAACACGAACGGCGGCGGGTTCTCCGCCAGTCGGTTGTTGTCGCGGGACGCGGCGATCGCCGTCCACACCAGCGGGAACAGCGAAACGATGGTGAACACGGCCAGGATGATGTAGGCGATCGGGCCGCCGTGCATCTGCCCGCCCGCCCGCGCGGACTTCGGCCGGCGCACTCGGCGGGCCGTCGGCACGGTGTCCTCGGGTTGCACGGATTTCGCGGTCGTTGTCGTCGTCGTCACGGCCGGTACTCCTAACTACTGGCGCGCAGCCGGCGCGAGATGACGTAGTTGACGATGCCGACCACGATCAGGATCAGGAACATCGTCCAGGCGATCGCCGAGGCCCGGCCGAGGTGCTGGTTCACCCAGCCCTGCTCGTACAGGTACAGGCCCAGCGTCTGGAACTGGTGCTCCGCGCCGCCCGACGCGCCCTTGTTGGCGTCGAACAGCAGCGGCTCGCCGAAGACCTGGCTGGCGCCGATCGTGGACACGACGACCGTGAACAGGATCGTCGGCCGCAGCGACGGCAGCGTCACGTGCAGGAACTGCTTCCAGCGGCTGGCGCCGTCCAGCGCCGCCGACTCGTACAGGTCCTGCGGTATCGCCTGCATCGCGGCCAGGTAGATCAGCGCGTTGTAGCCGGTCCACCGCCAGATGACGATCGTCGACACCGCGATCTGCGACGGCCACTTGTCGTTCTGCCAGTCGACGGCGTCGATCCCGCCGAAGTGCAGCGCCCAGTTGATCATGCCGTAGTCGCGCCCGAAGAGCAGCACGAAGACCAGCGAGGCGGCCGCGATCGAGGTCGCGTACGGCGCGAGCATCGCGACCCGGTAGAAGGTCGAGGCGCGCAGCTTGTAGTTGAGGATGTGGGCGAGGCCCATGGCCATCATCAGCTGCGGGACGGTCGAGATGATCCCGATCGTCAGCGTGTTCTTCGCCGCGTTCCAGAAGAAGTCGTCGCCGAAGATGCGCGTGTAGTTGCGCATCCCCACCCACGTCATGTCGGTGGGCGAGGTCAGCTCCACCTGGTGCAGCGACGCCCAGCCGGTATAGAGCAGCGGGAACAGGCCGAACGCGACGAACAGCAGGAAGAACGGCGAGACGAAGGCGTAGGGGCTCCAGCGCTTGTCCCGCTGCCAGCGGCGGGACAGCCGGGCCCGGCGCAACTGCTCCGCGTCCGCGGCAGCGGCGGGCGGGCGGCCCGGGGCCGCGCCCCCCTCCTTGGCGGGGGGCGCGGCGGTGTCGTGGCGGGTGGCCATACGGGTCACTTGTCCAGGTTGTTGTCGATGGTCTTGGTGGCCGTGTCCCAGGCCTCCGCCGCCGACTTGCCCTTCGTCACGAGGATGACGCCGTTGTCGTTCAGACCCTGCTGGATGATCTGGTCCTTCGGGCCGATCACCTGCACCGGGGCGGACTTGGCGGCCTCGGAGAAGACCGTGCCGATCGGCGAGTCACCGGTCATCTCGTTCTTGGCGCCGGTGACTTCGGGCAGCGTGTACGTGCTCGGCGCGCTCGGGAAGTTGCCCTGCACCTTGAAGAGCTTCGCCTGCTGCTCGGGCGCGGTCAGCCACTTGACGAGCTCCTCGGCCTCCTTCACGTGCTTGCCGCTCTTGGGCACACCCAGGAAGGAGCCGCCCCAGTTGCCGGACTTGGGCGCGACGGCCACGTCCCACTTGCCGGCGTCCTCGGCCTTCGCGTTGCCCTTGATGGTGCCGAGCATCCACGGCGGGCAGGCGATGGTGGCGAACTTGCTCTGGGCGATCGTCGTGTTCCAGGACGGCGCGAACTGCGGCTGGGCCTGGACCAGGCCCTCCTCGGCGGCCTTCGCGGTCAGGTTGAAGGCGTCCTTCACGGCCGGGTTCGTCTTGTAGATGATCTTGCCGGAGGAGTCGTAGAACTTCTCCTTCTCACTGCTGAGGATGGCGTTGAGCAGGCCGCCGGGGGAGTCCATGAAGAACGTGCCGGCCTTGGCCTTCTTCTTGTACTGCTCGCCGGCGGTGATGAACTTGTTCCAGTCGCCCGCCCACAGCGCGCCGACCTTCTCGCGGTCGGTGGGCAGACCGGCCGCCTGGAAGAGGTCCTTGCGGTAGCAGAGAGCCATCGGGCCGACGTCGGTGCCGAGACCGATCGTCGCGCCGTCCTTGGTCGTGGCCTGCGACCACTTCCAGTCCAGCCAGTTGCTCTTGTCCACGCCCGAGATCTTCGACACGTCCTCGAACTTGTTCGCCAGCGTGGCGACGACCTCGGCGATGTTGCCCACCTCGATGGCCTGGACGTCCATCAGGCCGCTGTTGGTGGTGAGGTGGTTGACGAGCGCCGGGTAGTAGTTCTCGTTCTTCTCCGTGACGTTCTCGGAGATCTTGATGTTCGGGTGGAGCTTCTCGTACTCGGTGTAGAGACCGGCTTCCTTGAAGCCGAAGGTGCCGAACAGGCCCAGCGTGATCGTCGTCTGGCCCTTGCCGCTGCCCGACGACGAGTCGTCGGAAGCGCTGCTCTTGCCGTCGTCGGCACAGCCGGCCAGCAGCCCGGCGCCCAGCGACGCGACGGCCGCGAGGACCACCACCCGGCGGGTGGTTCGGGTACGTGCTCGCATTACGTCCTCCTGTTGCCCTGACGTGCCGACCCCCCGGCCAACTGCATTGTTGGGCCCGTTAGTTACGCGCTGCGGCTCGGGCGGGGAACGTGCGGGATGTGTATGTGTCAGGTACCGTGGGAGCGCTCCCACAGGTGATGTGTTGAAGAGTCGTCGGTTCACGCGGGGGTGTCAAGGGTGGGGGCGCGGAAGGATGCGTTCAGTTATCGGGCTGTTAGCTAACCCGGAGGAGTGACGTATGTAAACGGTGTTTCACCTCATATCGGACTGTCGGACGGTGTCCTGGAGGCATCGGACGACCGACCGGCCGAACAGCCGGGACTGTTAGATTCCAGGCCAGCGCGAACTACAGGCGGGAAGGCGGAGCCCATGGCAAGCCACGGAGCGCGGGGGCGGAGTGGTGGTCGGCCGACCCTCGAAGAGGTGGCCGCACGCGCCGGCGTCGGCCGCGGCACGGTCTCCCGGGTGATCAACGGCTCGCCGAGAGTCAGCGACGCGACCCGCGCGGCGGTCGAGGTGGCGGTCGCCGAGCTCGGCTACGTCCCGAACACCGCGGCCCGCGCCCTCGCCGCCAACCGCACGGACGCGATCGCGCTGGTCGTCCCCGAGCCGGAGACCCGTTTCTTCGCGGAGCCGTACTTCTCGGACATGCTGCGCGGCGTCGGCGCGGAACTCTCGGACACCGAGATGCAGTTGCTGCTGATCTTCGCCGGTAGCGACCGCGAACGACGCCGGCTGGCCCAGTACCTGGCGGCGCACCGGGTGGACGGCGTCCTGCTGGTCTCGGTCCACGCGGACGACCCGCTGCCCGACCTGCTCGCCCAACTGGAGATCCCGGCGGTGATCAGCGGCCCGCGCTCGGCCGGGGAAACGCTCCCGTCGGTGGACTCCGACAACTACGGCGGCGGCCGTTCGGCGGTCGAGCACCTCCTGTCCCACGGTCGCACCCGCATCGCCCACATCACGGGCCGCCTCGACGTCTACGGCGCCCAGCGGCGCGTCGACGGCTACCGTGACGCCCTGCTCGACGCGGGGTACGGGGCGGACGAAGGCCTCATCGCCGCGGGCGACTTCACAGAGGAGGGCGGCCACCGCGCGATGCGCGAACTCCTCGCCCGCACCCCCGCCCTCGACGCGGTCTTCGCCGGCTCCGACGTCATGGCGGCCGGCGCCCGCCAGGCCCTGCGCGAGGCGGGCCGCCGCATCCCCGAGGACGTGGCCCTGGTCGGCTACGACGACTCGGCGATCGCCCGCCACATGGACCCGCCCCTGACGAGCGTCCGCCAGCCGATAGAGGAGATGGGCCGCAGAATGCTGGACCTGCTCCTGACCGAGATCGCGGACCGCCGTCCGGCGGCCTCCCGGGAGCTGGAACGCCGCCAGGTGGTGCTGGCCACGGAGTTGGTGGGACGGGCTTCCTCGTGATCGCGAGCTGAGGGGAGCTGACGCGACCTGAGGGGACCTGAGAGGACCCGGGAAACACATCAGCCGGTGACCTCCCTTACGGGAAGTCACCGGCTGATGACTCAGGGTGAGTGACGGGACTCGAACCCGCGGCATCCTGGACCACAACCAGGTGCTCTACCAGCTGAGCTACACCCACCACGTTCGGTAGTTGGACTTTGTGGTCTCCCTACCGGCCGAGAAAAAGTGTACAGGGTCCGAAGGGGTGCTCGTGCACGGCTTTTCCGGGCCGCCCCCGGCGCCCCCTACGGGGCGCGCACGACGTGCTTCGCGGCGATGGTCTTCGCCGTGTCGGAGTCAGGGCCGGGCTGCGGCACGAAGACGGCCTCGCGGTAGTAGCGCAGTTCCGCGATGGAGTCGCGGATGTCGGCGAGGGCGCGGTGGTTGCCGTTCTTCTCGGGGCTGTTGAAGTACGCCCTCGGGTACCAGCGCCGGGCGAGTTCCTTGATCGACGACACGTCGACGATCCGGTAGTGGAGGTAGGTCTCCAGGGCCGACATGTCCCGCGCCAGGAACCCGCGGTCGGTGCCGACGGAGTTGCCGCACAGCGGCGCCTTGCCCGGCTCCTTCACGTGCTTGCGGACATACGCCAGCACCTGCGCCTCGGCCTCCGCGAGCGTCGTCCCGCCGGCCAGCTCGTCGAGCAGTCCGGACGCGGTGTGCATCTCGCGCACCACGTCGGGCATCGTCTCCAGGGCCTTGGACGGCGGGCGGACGACGATGTCCACGCCGTCGCCGAGGATGTTCAGCTCGGAGTCGGTGACGAGGGCGGCAACCTCGATGAGAGCGTCGTCCGACAGCGAGAGGCCGGTCATCTCGCAGTCGATCCACACCATGCGATCGTTCATGCGACCACCCTAAAGCTGACGTCGGCTTTTGAGGTGCCCACGGCGGTGTGGGCTTCGTCTGTGTGGGCTGTGTGGGCTTCGTCCTCGAACGCCGGAGGGGCTGGGTCGGCCCAGCCCCTCCGGCGTTCGAGGTCACTCATCTCGCGGTCGCTCACATACCGCTGCGCTGCCCCGGCAGGCTCGCCCGCGAGGTCGCGTACGCGTCGCGCGCGTGCTCGGACGGCAGGGACGCCGACGAGCCCATCGCGCCGGCCGTGCGCCGGATCTGCGGCGGGACCGGCCCCGGCCCGTCCGGATGCAGCGCCTGAGGCGGTGGCGCCGGGGACGACGGCTCGTGGTCCGTCGTCCGTTCGGCCTGCGGCCTACGGGCCCGGTACGCCGCCCGGTACGCCGCCGGGGACGACCCGAGCTGGCGGCGGAAGTGGCCGCGCAGGGCCACCGGCGAGCGGAACCCGCAACGGCCCGCGACCTCGTCCACCGAGTAGTCCGACGTCTCCAGCAGCCGCTGCGCCTGCAGCACCCGCTGGGTGATCAGCCACTGCAGTGGCGCGCTTCCGGTCAGCGACCGGAAACGGCGGTCGAAGGTGCGGCGGCTCATATAGGCGCGTGCCGCCAGCGTCTCCACGTCGAACTGCTCGTGGAGGTGCTCCAGCGCCCAGGCGACGACCTCGGCGAGCGGGTCGGCGCCGATCTCCTCCGGTAAAGACCGGTCGAGATAGCGCTCCTGGCCGCCCGACCGGCGCGGCGGGACCACCAGACGCCGGGCCAGCGCGCCCGCCGCCTCGTTGCCGTGATCCGTCCGCACGATGTGCAGACAGAGATCGATTCCGGCCGCCGTACCCGCCGACGTCAGGACGTCTCCGTCGTCCACGAAGAGTTCTCGTGGATCCACATGCACCGACGGATAGCGCTTGGCCAGCGTCGGTGCGTACATCCAGTGGGTCGTCGCCGGCCGGCCGTCGAGCAGGCCCGCTGCGGCCAGCACGAACGCGCCGGTGCACAGGCCCACGATGCGGGCACCCTCTTCATGCGCCCGGCGCAGCGCGTCGAGCGCTTCCTCCGGTGGCGGAGAAGTGATCGAACGCCAGGCCGGTACGACGACCGTGCCCGCCCGCGCGATCGCTTCCAAGCCATGTGGCGCGGTGAGTTCCAGGCCCCCCGTGGTCCTCAGCGGGCCTTCTTCGCCGCCGCACACCAACAAGCGGTAGCGCGGCACGCCGGCGTCCTGGCGGTCAATCCCGAACACCGACAGTGGAATGGAACTCTCGAAAATGGGGCCGCCGCTGAACAGCAGCACCGCGACGATCTCCTTGCGGCGTCGCCCGGAGAGTTTCCGGGTCGCGGCTTCCGGCGCGGCAGTGGAGTCGTGGCTCATCCTGCTAAGCCCCCCTCGGTGGTCGCGGCTCCTCGGTTGTGTCGCTCCTGCACGTTTCCCCTCGGTCCTGCACGAGTCCCCCGCCGTAGACAGTCAAGATCGAAATCTACTGTGTCGCATGATGCCGGCGTGGCCAGTTCAGCACCCGGCAGATTGTCGACATGGCAACTTGGCGTGAAGCATTCGATCACGAAGCGTTGCACTAGTGGGCCGTGCAGGGAAGTGCGCCTCGGTGCGGTGGCCAATCCCCGTAGGGTGCGCAGGGGCTCTGGGGCCCAATCCGTGCAGGTGGAACGGGGGGTGGGGGGTAGTTTCGGCAAGGGGTGCGCGGTGCCCGGAAGTTGGCTGAAAAGATGCGGGTCCGTGCGCGAAAACCGGTCAACCGACCGGTGAGTTTCCCCCGGAGTGACGACCGCCACGATGCGACCCCGATCCGGTGCGCTGACGGCGCCCCCGGTGGTGCGCCTGCGGCGCGTGGTCCTCGGCGAGCAGCCGGGCCGCGTACCGCTCGGACCGGCGCAGCAGCACCCGGCAGACGGCCGTGACGGCGGCGAGGCCCAGGGCGGTGCCCGCGGTGCCGGCCAGCGAGGTGCCGTACCAGAGGAGGACCACCGGAACCAGGACACAGCTGAAGGCCGCCCAGCGCATCAGGTCGGTCGTCCGGTCGTCGCCGGGGCGGGTGTCGGGGGTGGCGCGGGGCGAGAACACGGGGGCGGGCTCCTTCCTGGGGGCGGTGTGACGGCGGTACGGGGGTCCGGCGGTGCAAGGGGTTCAACGCCGCTTCGGGCGGTCGGTCACTGTCGAGGTCGGTTCCGCGTAAGTGAACGCTGTGCAAACCGCCTGTACGGGGCAGCAACCATTGCGTTACGGCCGTCCGCTCGTGCATGCTCCCTGGAACCCCCACCGGTGGTGTGCGGGATCTGGGCCTTGGAGGCGTGCAGCCGTACCCTTGGGGGTATGGGGTTGGGAAGATGATTCCCGGACAGCTCCACGGCCCCGTTGATCACCGCCGCCCCACCCGTATATAAGGATCGATTCGCCGAGACAGCCATGGCCGGTCACGAATTCTTCGAACCCGCGGACCGCAAGCGGCCCGTCGCCGACCCTACGGCGGCCGAGCCCCTGGCGGCGGAAGACGCACGCCATTCCTGCGATCCAGCCTTCAAGCACGGCGTGGTCGTCGGCTTCGACGGCTCCACGTCCAGTGAGCGCGCGCTCGCGTACGCGATCGGCATGGCCCATCGCTCCGGCTCGGGCCTGATCATCGTCCACGTCGCCAACCGGCTGCCCACCACGGTGTGGGCCGGCTGCGAGCCGCCCGTCTTCGTCGACGTCCCGGACCACCGCACCGAGGTGCTCGGTCTGGAGCTCGCGTGCGCGGAGTATCTCGCCGAGGTGCCCTGGATCCTGGTCGAGCGCGGCGGCGACATCTGCCACGAACTCGAAGAGGTGGGGCGGGAGTACGAGGCCGACGCGATCGTCGTCGGCTCGACCCACGGCATCGTCGGGCGGATCTTCGGCTCCGTCGCCGGACGGCTCGCCAAGCGGGCGAAGCGGCCGGTCATCGTGATTCCGTAGTTCGCTTTTCTCCCGAATTCGCGGTGCTCGCAGGGTGTTTGTGTGCTTGTGAAGGGCATATATCGCTTACACACCTGCACATGCGTGAAGCATGAAGCGTGAAGGGAGCCCGCCGTGGACAATGACGTCTCCGCGGGAAGCAGCACCACTACGATCGCCGGCCGACTCGCCCTCGGCGTCACCCTGTTGGCCTTCGGCCTCGGGTACACCGGCCTCATCGACGGCGTGACGGCTGCGGACGCCGTCTCCATCGCCCACTACGTCGGCGGCGTCGCGCTGTTCGTCGCCGGCCTGTTCGCCCTCCGGGACCGCGACACGGCCTCCGGCACCGCCTACACCGTCCTGGGCGCCTTCTGGTTCACCTGGGCCGTCTCTGCCGGGGCCCAGGTCTCCGACAACGCAGCGGGGCTCTTCCTGCTCCTGTTCGCCCTCGTGGCGCTCTCCCTGACCCTCGCCGGTGGCGACCAACTCGGCCAGGGCGCGTACGGGTTGTTCTTCGCCGCGCTCGTCCTGATGGCCGTCGCCCGGTTCGCCGGCAGCGACGGGCTGACCAAGGTGGGTGGCTGGTTCGCCGTCGCGGCGGGGGCGGTTGCCTGGTACGCGGCGACCGCGGCGCTGGCCCATTGGCCTACGGCGTTTTCGCGGCGGGCTGCCCGGCCCGGGGTGACGGCTACGGGCTGATCGGCAGCCGGGGCCGGGGAGTCGGGCCTCCCCGGCAGGCGAACGGCCCCCCACGTGTCGGTGGCACACGTGGGGGGCCGTTCCGTTGTCTGGCCTCTGCGGCGCGTGGGGGCTGGTCGCGCCCGCGCGGCGGAGCCGCAAATTGATACAGCCCCGCGCCCCTGAAGCAAAAGCCCTTACTCCACCGTTACCGACTTGGCCAGGTTGCGGGGCTTGTCGATGTCTCGGCCGAGGGCTTTTGCCGTGTAGTAGGCGAGGAGTTGGAGGGGGATGCCCATGAGGATCGGGTCGAGTTCGTCCTCGTTCTTCGGGACGATGATCGTCTGGTCGGCCTTCTCCTGGTCCTGGTGGGCGACCGCGAGGATCCTGCCGCTGCGGGCCTTGATCTCCTCCAGGGCCGCGCGGTTCTTCTCCAGCAGGTCGTCGTTCGGGACGATCGCGACCGTCGGGAGCGCGGGCTCGATGAGGGCCAGCGGGCCGTGCTTGAGCTCGGAGGCGGGGTAGGCCTCGGCGTGGATGTACGAGACCTCCTTGAGCTTCAGGGAGGCCTCACGGGCGACCGGGTAGCCCCGGACGCGGCCGATGAAGAGCATGGAGCGGGCCTCGGCGAACTCCTCGGCCAGCTTCTTGATCTCCTCCTCGCGGGAGAGGATCTCCGCGATCTGGCCGGGCAGCTTGCGCAGCCCCTCGATGATCCGCTTGCCGTCGCGCACGGACAGGTCGCGGGTGCGGCCGAGGTGCAGGGCGAGCAGCGCGAAGGCCACCGTCATGTTGGTGAAGCACTTGGTGGAGACGACGCAGACCTCGGGGCCGGCGTGCACGTACATGCCGCCGTCGGCCTCGCGGGCGATCGCCGAACCGACCACGTTGACGATGCCCAGCACCCGCGCGCCCTTGCGCTTCAGCTCCTGGACGGCCGCCAGCACGTCGTACGTCTCACCGGACTGCGAGACGGCGATGTACAGCGTGTCGGGGTCGACGACCGCGTTGCGGTAGCGGAACTCGGACGCGGGCTCGGCGTCCGCGGGGATGCGGGCCAGCTCCTCGATCATCTGGGCGCCGATCATGCCCGCGTGGTACGAGGTGCCGCAGCCGAGGATCTTCACGCGGCGGATCTGGCGCGCCTCGCGGGCGTCCAGGTTGAGGCCGCCGAGGTGCACGGTGGAGAAGCGGTCGTCGATGCGGCCGCGCAGCACGCGGTCCACGGCGTCGGCCTGCTCGTGGATCTCCTTGTGCATGTAGGTGTCGTGGCCGCCCATGTCGTAGGAGGCGGCCTCCCACTCCACGGTGGTGGGCTCGGCCGTGGTGCGGGTGCCCTCCGTGGTGTAGGTGCGGAAGTCGTCGGCCTTGAGGGTGGCCATCTCGCCGTCGTCCAGCGTGACTATCTGGCGGGTGTGGGCGACCAGCGCGGCGATGTCCGAGGCGACGAACATCTCCTTCTCGCCGATGCCGAGGACGACCGGGGAGCCGTTGCGGGCGACGACGATGCGGTCGTTGAAGTCGGCGTGCATGACGGCGATGCCGTACGTGCCCTCGACCACGCGCAGCGCCTCGCGGACCTTGTCCTCCAGCTTGTCGGCCTGGGAGCGGGCGACGAGGTGGACGAGGACCTCGGTGTCGGTCTCCGAGAGGAACTCGACGCCGTCCGCTTCCAGCTTCTTGCGCAGGTCGGAGGCGTTGTCGATGATGCCGTTGTGTACGACGGCGACCTTGAGGTCGGCCGACATGTGCGGGTGGGCGTTCACGTCGGAGGGGGCGCCGTGGGTGGCCCAGCGGGTGTGGGCGATGCCGGTGGTGCCCTTGAAGCGCGCCGGGACCTTGGCCTCCAGGTCACGGACCCGGCCCTTGGCCTTGACCATCTTCAGGCCGGCCGTCTTCGGGGAGGTGACGACTATGCCCGCGGAGTCGTACCCGCGGTACTCCAGGCGCTGCAGGCCCTCCAGGAGCAGGGGAGCGACGTCACGCTTCCCGATGTATCCGACGATTCCGCACATATATACGTATCCCCAAGCTTCGGTTCAGCCGTAGACGATGCGCCGCAGTTGCCTGAGCGTGAGCTCGGGCGGGGCCACCGCACGGTATTTCAGGTCCGCCTCGATCCGTTCGAAGATCTCCGCGTTCACCAGGCCCTGGGCCTGGAGTTCGCGGTGGCGGCGACGGACGTAGTCCTCGGTCGTCTCGTCGAAGTAGGCGAGCACGTCCTGGATCACCCGCAGCGCCTCGCCCCGCTGGAGGGGTGTGGAGCGCGTCAGGTGATCAACGAGTTCGTCGTGCACCCGGTAGATCCTGAGGGACGCGAGCCGGTTTCGCAAGAAACCTGCCCGATTTCGGGCACGTGCCTGTTAAGGAACCTTGGGACAACGTTGAATGTGTTATGAGCCCCTGTTCGCGAACCGTCCATTTGGCGTCTTGCGGCTGGTCGTCCGGGCCCACGAGTTTCAGACGTCATGGACACTCCTCGCATGGGCGTACCCGACCAGCTCGCCGCACACATGAGCATGGCCGAGCAGCACGAGTACCTGCGCGCCAAGTTCTCCCGGCGCTCGATGATCAGAACCGGCGCCGTCACGCTGGGCGCCGTCACCGGTGGCGCGTTCGTGACCGGTGCCACGGCCCAGGCCGCCGTGCCGGCGCAGACCCCGAAGCCCGCGCCGAGCACCGAGCGCGTCGACGGCTCCCTCGTCGCCCCCTTCGGCCGCCACCTCGCCTACGGCAACGACCCGCGCACCGAGGTCAGCGTCTCCTGGCAGGTCCCGGTCGCGGTGCAGAAGCCCTTCATCCGCATCGGCGTCCACCCCTGGGACCTCTCCCGCAAGATCGAGGCCGAGGTGCGCACCCTGTTCACGCCGGCCGGGGTCGGCGCGAGCGGCAACCACACCCAGTACTACCTGCACGCCGAGCTCACCCACCTCAAGCCCGGCAAGACGTACTACTACGGCGTCGGCCACGCCGGCTTCGACCCGGCGGCGGCGCACCTGCTGGGCACCCTGGGCACCTTCACCACCGCCCCCGCCCACAAGGCGCCGTTCACCTTCACCGCCTTCGGCGACGAGGGCGTCGGCTACCACGGCCTCGCCAACAACAGCCTCCTCCTCGGCCAGAACCCGGCCTTCCACCTGCACGCCGGCGACATCGCCTACGCCGACCCGTCGGGCTCCGGCCAGACCTCGGACACCGGCTTCGACTCGCGGATCTGGGACCAGTTCCTCGCCCAGACCGAGTCCGTCGCCAAGTCCGTCCCGTGGATGCCGGCCTTCGGCAACCACGACATGGAGGCCTGGTACTCGCCCAACGGCTACGGCGGCGAGGAAGCCCGCTGGAACCTGCCCGACAACGGCCCGGACCGGAAGAACCTCCCGGGCGTCTACTCCTTCGTCTACGGCAACACGGCGGTCATCTCGCTCGACGCCAACGACATCTCCTTCGAGATCCCGGCCAACCTCGGCATCTCGGGCGGCACCCAGACCAAGTGGCTGGAAGCCCAGCTGAAGAAGTTCCGCGCGTCCAAGGACGTCGACTTCGTCGTGGTCTTCTTCCACCACTGCGCCTACTGCACCTCCACCGCGCACGCCTCGGAGGGGGGCGTGCGCCAGGAGTGGGTGCCGCTGTTCGAGAAGTACACCGTCGACCTGGTGATCAACGGCCACAACCACCAGTACGAGCGCACCGACGTCATCAAGAAGGGCGCGGTCACCAAGAAGCTCCCGATCGGCGGCACCGCCTACCCCGAGACCGAGGGCGTCGTCTACGTCACGGCGGGCGCGGCCGGCCGCAGCCTGTACGCGTTCACCGCCCCGCTGTCCTACGAGGGCCACGAGAACGAGGTCGAGTCCGTGGCCTCCTTCATCAACACCAAGTCCGGCAAGGTGAACGAGACGGTCACGTGGTCGCGCGTGCGCTACCTCGACTACTCGTTCCTGCGCGTCGACGTCACGCCCGCCGCCAAGGGCCGTACGGCCACCCTGACCGTGCGCGGCATCGCCGAGACCGGCGACCAGATCGACCACTTCACGGTGGCCCGCAAGGCCAAGTAGGGCCAAGTAGGGCCCGTATCCCGGATGCGCCCTGAAGGCGGGGCGCACACCCGGTCAGGCCCGGTCACCTCCGACAGGCGGTCCTCGTCCGCGCTACAGGCGCTTGAGGACCGCCTGTTTGGCCATCGTGAACTCCTCGTCCGTCAGGACCCCGTCCCGGTGCAGCTCGCCCAGCTCCCGCAGTCGGCGCAGCAACGCGTCGTGGTCGTCGGCGGGCTCCAACGCCGGTACGACGGCGCCCCCTGGCCCTGTGGTCGTCGTCGTGGTCGCCGGATGCGGCAGCCGGGCCTGGACCGCCGCCGCGACCAGCGCCATCAGCGGGTCCTTCCGGAAGCCCCACAGCTCGACGGCGTTGGGGTCGTGCTTCGGCCGGGCCTTGGTGGGCGCGCCGCGCACGGTGAAGCGCAGGTGACCGTTCTCCAGGCCGACCGACGGCTGCCATTCGACGCCCGCTATGTCCGCGACGGCGATCGTGCGGGTGCCGGCGGCGGCCTTGGCGTCCTCCGTCTTCCAGTTCCACTCCAGGCGCACCTGCTCGCCGTCGAAGCTCGCCGTGCCGTCCCCGGCGGCGGCCGTGAGGGGCACGGACGGTCCCGGCAGCAGATACGCGTCCACCGGTCCGGCCGGCACCTGGTCCAGCGTCAGCGCGCCGCGCACCTCGTCGACGAGGTACTCGGCGACGCCGTACCGGTCGGACTCGACGACGAGCTGGTACGGGTCGTGCGGCTCGGCCAGCCGGCCGCCGGTCGCGTGCAGCAGGGGGTCCGCGCCGTCGCGCAGCCGCAGTCTCAGCCGCCCGGTCCTCTTTCCCTGTTCGAACGAGATCCCCGCCAACGCGCCCAGCGGGACGACGAGTTCACCCAGTTCCCTGCGGAGCAGGCCGACGTTCTTGTCCCGCCCCGGGGTCAGGCGCAGGGTGTCGCCGTCGAAGACCCAGGTGCCGTCCTTCTGGATGATTTCCGCCATGGGGGGATTGTTCCAAAGAACGCGACGGGCGCCCCCGAGGACCGTACTCGGGGGCGCCCGCCTGTCGTGATCAGAACCCTGTGACGGGATTTTTCAGGGTTCCGATCAGCTGGAGGGCGCCCGACGGGTCCGCGAGGTCCACCATCTGCTCGTTGTTGCGCAGTTGGAGCCGGTTGAGGCAGGACAGGGCGAACTCGGGCGCGAACATGTCGTACTGGCGGAACTTGTCGGCCAGTTCGGGGTTGGCGTCCTGGTAGGCGCGGGTGACCTCGGCGACCGTGCGCCAGAAGTCGTCCTCCTCCAGGATCCCTTCGGCGGCGAGGCCGGCCGCGAGGAAGCGGAAGAAGCAGTCGAAGACGTCGGTGAAGACGGACAGCAGTTTCTTGTCCTCGGGCACCTCGACGCGGATGCGCCGGACCTCGGGCGGCAGCACCGCGTGCGGGTCCATGACGGCGATCTCCTCGGCGATGTCCTTGTAGATCGCCCGCTGCACGACCCCGTCCTTCAGGACCAGGATGGTGTTCTCGCCGTGAGGCATGAAGACCAGGTCGTAGGCGTAGAAGCTGTGCAGCAGCGGGGTGTAGTACGCCTGGAGGTAGTGCCGCAGCCACTCCACCGGCGCCAGTCCCGACTGCTCGATGAGCGCGCCGGCCACCGACCGTCCCTCGTGGTCCACATGGACCAGGGAGGCCATCGTCGCGAGCGACTCGCCGCCGCGGAGCGTCGGCACCGGGCTCTCCCGCCACAGCGCGGCCAGCATCTTGCGGTACGGCGAGTAGCGGTCCGTCGCCGCCTCGTACTCCAGGTGCCGGTAGCCGACGGCGGCCCGCTCCCGGATGATCGACAGGCCGGTCGACTTCAGCACCGGGTCGTTGTCGATGAGTTGGGCGAGCCAGTCGTTGATGGCCGGGGTCGCCTCCATGTAGGCGGCCGAAAGGCCGCGCATGAAGCCCATGTTGAGGACGGACAGGGCCGTCTTCACGTAATGCTTCTCGGGGTGCGAGGAGTTGAAGAACGTCCGGATGGACTGCTGCGCCAGATACTCGTCGTCGCCCTCGCCCAGGCACACCAGGTTCCCGCGCGCGATCTCGGCGGCGAAGGTGACGGTGAGCTTGTTCCACCACTGCCAGGGGTGAACGGGGACGAGGAGGTAGTCGGCGGGGTCCAGCCCCTGTTCGCGCAAGGTGACAGCGAAACGATTCACTGTCACATCGCCGAGCTCGGCCCGTACGAACGCCTCGTACTCGATGCCGGCGCCCGCCGTGAACGCGGCGCGCGAGCGGTGCGCGGCCAGCCAGACCAGCCGGACCGGGCTCGCCGTCTCCGGGGCGTACGACAGGTACTCGTGGACGCCGAAGCCGAGCCGCCCGTTGTTGGCGACGAAGCAGGGGTGGCCCTCGGTCATCCCGGTCTCGATGGCCTGGAAGCCGCTCCCGACCAGCTCCGCCGAGGTGATCCGCGGTTTGGTGAGCTTGTAGCAGGTGCCGGAGAGGGTGGAGGAGATCTCCTCCAGGTAGACCGGCAGGATCTCGTCGCTGAGGCCCAGGGTCTTCTTCAGCTCGATGAAGAAGTCCAGTGCGGTGAGGGGGAGTTCGGCGTCGTCGCGGGTGCGGGTGATCGAGTCGGCGGCCACCTGCCAGTGGTCGAGGGCGCGGCGGACGGCGGTGAAGCGGTACGACGTCAGCCCGTCGTCGCTGCGCACGACGTAGCGTCCGTCCTTCTCCTCGGGAGTGATGAGCCGCTCGTGCGCGAACTCGGCGAGGGCCTTGCGGACCAGCAGGCGGTTGGCCTTCTCCCAGCGCTCGGAGGAGAGGTGGGCCACGGCGTCGGCGAGGCTCATACGGCCACCGCCGTCGCCGCGCGGAACTGTTCCCGGGTGCAGGAACTCAGCAAGGCCTTCTTCTCCGGCTTCTGGATCTCCCGCTCGGGCACGAACCCGACGGCCTCGTTGAGCGCGTGCACGGCCTTGTTGGACACGTCCGGCTCGACGACGACGCGCCGCACCGCCGGGTCCTCGAAGAGGTGCGCCATGACGGCCGTGATGACGGCGAGGGTGAAGCCGTGCACCGGGGCGTCGGTCGCCGGGGTGAGGAAGTGCATGCCTATGTCACCGGCCAACGGCTCGTACAGGCCGACCAGTTCACGGTGGGCGGGGTCGTACTTCTCCATCAGGAAGACGGGCACGCCGTCCCGCAGCCCGAGCAGCGCGTGATGGTGCTCGTCGGCGGCGACCTCCATGTAGGCACGCTCGACGTCCACCAGTGTCGCGTCCCGCATCATCCAGTAGGCGGCCTTGGGATGCGTGACCCAGGAGTGCAGCAACTCGGCGTCGTTCAGGGGGTCGAGCGGGCGGAAGGCGAAAGTCATACGGCGAACTCCTGGAACGCGATGGTCTTTTCGACCGGGTAGTACTCGCTGCCGAGCAGCTCGCGGATGATGGAGCTGTTGCGGTAGGCGCCCATGCCGAGGTCGGGGGACGTGATGCTGTGGGTGTGCACGGCCGCGTTCTGGAGGAACACGCCTCGGCCCGTGGTGTCGACGGCGTAGTTGCGGGCGACGTCGAAGTTGCCCTGGGAGTCGTAGCGGAGTCTGTCCTTGACCGGCGCGAGGAACTCCGGTTCGGCGTACCTGTAGCCGGTGGCCAGGATCAGGCCCTGGGACTCCAGTGCGTAGTCCTTCTCCTGCTCCTCCTGGCGGAAGCCGAGCGTGTAGCTGCCGTCGGCGTAACGCGCGCTGGTGAGCGCGGAGTTGGTGAGGAGGCGGGTGGGGACGGGGCCGCCGATGTTCTTCTGGTAGAGCAGGTCGAAGATCTCGTCGACGAGGTCGCCGTCGATGCCCTTGAACAGGCCCTTCTGCTCGGCCGTGAGCCGGTAGCGGGTCTGTTCCGGCAGCTCGCGGAAGTAGTCGATGTACTCCGGGGAGGTCATCTCCAGCGTGAGCTTGGTGTATTCGAGCGGGAAGAAGCGCGCGGAGCGGGTGACCCAGTTCAGCCGGTAGCCGTGGACGTCGATCTCGCTGAGCAGGTCGTAGTAGATCTCGGCGGCGGACTGGCCGGAGCCGACGAGGGTGATCGACTCCTTCTTCTGCAACTCCGCCTTGTGCTGCACATAGCGGGAGTTGTGGATGAAGTCGCCGCCCAGATCCTGGCAGGCCTCGGGGACGTACGGCGGGGTGCCGGTGCCCAGGACCAGGTGCCGGGCGCGGAACTCGTCCCCGGCGGCCGTCCGTACGACGTACAGCTCGTCCTCGTAAGTCACCGCCGAGACAGTCGTGTTGAAGCGCACGCTGCTCAGTCTGCCGGCCGCCCAGCGGCAGTAGTCGTCGTACTCGACGCGCAGCGGGTAGAAGTTCTCGCGGATGTAGAACGAGTACAGCCGCCCTTTCTCCTTCAGGTAGTTGAGGAAGGAGTACGGGGACGTCGGGTCGGCGAGGGTGACCAGGTCCGACATGAACGGCGTCTGGAGGTGGGCGCCTTCGAGGAACATGCCGGCGTGCCACTCGAAGTCGGGCTTGGACTCCAGGAAGACGCCGTCGAGCGCGTCGATCGGCTCGGTGAGGCAGGCCAGGCCGAGGTTGAACGGGCCGAGCCCGATGCCCACGAAGTCGTAGGTCCTCGTCAGGGAAACGGGCTCAGGAAGCGCGGTCAAGGGACTCTCCCAGGTACTGCTCGGCGTGGCCGGCGATCAGGTCGAGGACGGCCGTGATGTCGTCGGTCGTCGTCTCGGGGTTGAGCAGGGTGAACTTCAGGTAGTGGCGGGCGCCGACCTTGGTGCCCGCGACCACCGCGTCCCCGGAGGCGAACAGGGCTTTGCGGGCGTAGAGGTTGGCGCGGTCGATCTCGGCCGGGTCGGTGACGGCGGCGGGGATGTAGCGGAACACCAGGGTGGAGAGGGAGGGCTGCACGACGACGTCGTAGCGGGGGTCGGCGGCCAGCAGTCTCCAGGCCTCGACGGCCAGGTCGCAGACCTCGTCGAAGAGCTGCCCGATGCCGTCGGCGCCCATCGTGCGCAGCGTCATCCACAGCTTGAGCGCGTCGAAGCGGCGGGTGGTCTGCAGGGACTTGTCCACCTGGTTGGGGATGCGCTCCTGCACCATGCGGCGCGGGTTCAGGTACTCGGCGTGGTAGGTCGCGTGGCGCAGGGTGGCCGCGTCGCGGACCAGCAGGGCGGACGAACTCACCGGCTGGAAGAAGGACTTGTGGTAGTCGACGGTGACGGAGTCGGCGCGCTCGATGCCGTCGATCCGGCCCCGGTGCCTGAGGGAGGCGAGGAGTCCGCAGCCGTAGGCGGCGTCGACGTGCATCCAGGTGCCGTACTGGGCGCACAGCTCGGCGATCTCGGGCAGCGGGTCGATGGAGCCGAAGTCGGTGGTGCCGGCGGTCGCGACGACGGCCATCGGGGTCAGCCCGGCCTTCTTGCAGCGCTCCAGCTCATGGGCGAGCGCGACGGTCTGCATCCGCTTGTCGGTGTCGACGGGGACCGACACGACCGAGTCCGCGCCGAGCCCGAGGAGTTTCGCGGACTTCTTCACGCTGAAGTGGCTGACGTCGGAGGCGAAGATGCGCAGTTCGGCCAGGCTGTCGGTCTTGGCCTCCTCGCGGGCGAGCAGCAGCGCCTGGAGGTTGGACTGCGTGCCGCCGGAGGTGAAGATGCCGTCGGCGGCCGGCCCGAGGCCGATCCGCTCCGCCGTCCAGTCGATCAGTTTGCGCTCGATGAGGGTGCCGCCGGCCGACTGGTCCCAGGTGTCGAGGGAGGAGTTGACGGCGGACAGGACCGCCTCGCCCAGCACGGCGGGGATGACGACCGGGCAGTTGAGGTGGGCGAGGTAGCGGGGGTGGTGGAAGTAGACCGCGTCGCGGAGGTAGACCTCCTCCAGCTCGTCCAGGACGGCCGTGGTGTCGTGCAGCGGCTGGTCGAGGTCGATCCCGTCGATGCGGGGCGCGAGGGCGTCGACCGTGACGCCGGTGAACGGACGGTCGGTGGCGGCGAGTTTGGCGGCCACCCGCTCTACTCCTTCGGTCACGGAACGGCGGTACTGCTCCGCGGTCGTGTCATTGAGCAGGTGCGAGCGCATGGTGAGGGTCCTCCGGGGTAAGGGGACGGGTCCGCTGCGGGACGGTTCGAGGGACGAGGCCTCGGGTTCAACTTAGGTTAGCCTAACCTAAGTAACGCGATGGGAACCCTGCCTCTGCCGTGACTGTGGTCACGTGGGTCACGTGGGTCACGTCAGTCGTGTCGGCCACACCGTGCCCCCGCGCAACTGCCTGCGGGGGCACGGTGGTTGCTGCTACTCCGCCTCGCGGAGCTGTTCCTCGCTCATGCCTTGGCGCCAGTACCCGACGAAGGTGACCCGGCGCCGGTCGACGCCGCGCTCCTGGACGAAGTGCCGGCGCAACGCCTTCACGCACCCCGACTCGCCCGCGATCCACACGTACGGATGCCCGGCGGGCGGCAGTTCGGCCTCCCTGAGGGCGTCGACGGAACTCTCCCCGACGACCCATGTGATCTCGGCGTCCGCCGCGGTCGCCAAGTCCAGTACGTTCCTGGCGTCCTGCACCTCCAGCCACACCCGTGCCCGCTGGCCGGCCGGCAGCGACTCCAGGATCGACGCGATCGCCGGAAGCGCGGTCTCGTCGCCCCACAGCACGACCAGGTCGGTGTCCTGCGGCGGCCGGAACCGGATCGCCCGGTTGTCGGCGACGGCCGGCCCCAGCACGACGACCCGGTCCCCGGCGACGGCCCGGGCGGCCCACGCGGAGGCGGGGCCGGCCGGGGTGTGCAGCACGAAGTCGATGTCGATCTCGGCGGGACCGCCGTGCAGGGCGCGCAGGGCGCGCAGGGTGTACGACCGCATAACGGCCCGTACGTCGTCCGGCAGTTCACGCCATCCCTGCCACCAGCCGTCCCCGAGTTCGATGGGGACGGCGGGCGCGGACTGTCCGGGATGCGGCAGGAACAGCGAGAGCGACTGGTCCCGCCCGTCGGAGAAGAAGTGCTCGAGGTCTTCCCCGCCGAACGAAACCCGGACGAGAGACGGCGAGAGCTGCCGGGTCCGCACGACATGGAGCGAGAAGAACCGGAAGGGAGCGACGACGGCCGTGGTCATGTGGCCTCCTGAAACTTCGTCAGGCTTTGGGCGGGGGCAGGGCAGCGTTTTGAGGGGCGCGGGGCTGTATCGATTCGCGGCTCCGCCGCGTGGGCGCGACCAGCCACGACGGGCCCGCGGCTCACCCGCGACGCCAGCCGACTCTTCAGCTGACCTTCTTCGCCTTCTCGAGAGCCTCGGCAAGGTTCTCGAGCAGCGGCACACACTTGTCGTACGACAGGATCGGCTCCGGCGACCGAGCGATGACCTGCCCCGCCTTCACCGCGGGCAGCTTCTTCCAGGTCGCCTCAGTGATCGCCGAAGGCTGGATCGTCGAGGACCGGTCGTCCATCATGATGACGTCGGCCGGGTACTTGTCGACGTTCTCCCAGCTCAGCGACTCGTACCAGCCGCCGCCCTGCGCCTTCGCACTCTCCGGCGGCTCGACGAAGTTCACGCCGAGGGCCTTGAAGTACTCCAGGTCGATGGAGAGGTTGGTGCCGGAGACGTAGAAGAGCGCCTCGCTCGCGGAACCGGCCAGCACCTTGATCTCGGGCTTGGCCTTGGCGGCGGCGCGCAGCCGGGCTGCGGCGGCTTCGAACTTCTTCTTGGCGTCGGTGACCGCGGCGGCCGTCATGTCGGCGCCGAGGGACTCGGCCAGCTCCCACATGCGCTGGAGCGGGGTGGTCAGTTGACGGTCGTAGACGGACACGGCGACGCTCGGGGCGAGCTTGGCGATCTTGTCCTTGGATGCCTCGGGGACGTACCAGAGGGTGCCGGCGCTGTCGAACGTCGTGGAGATGAGCACGTCGGGCGTGAGGGCCGCGTACTTCTCGACGTTGAACTCGTCCCAGACGTTGCCGAGGATCTCGACCTTGGTGACGTCCATGTCGCCGGCCTGGACGTCGGCCTTGCCGGCGGTGGTCTTGGTCGGGCCGAAGACGCCCTTGACCTGGATGCCGTAGTCGTAGAGGGCGGCGCCGACGCCGGTGAACGCGACGATGTTCGCGGGGATCTTGTCGAGCTTCACCGTGGTGCCGCGGTCGTCCTTGAAGGTCCAGGGGCCGGACTTGGCCGAGGCGCCCGCCGACGACTCCGAGCCGCTGCTGCTCGCGTCTTCGTCTCCGCAGGCGGCGAGTACGGCACCGAGGCCGAGGGCGCCACCGGCGGCGAGGATGCCACGGCGGGTGGGACGAGCGGCTCTGGCGTTGGACATGTGTCTGGCTACTTTCGAACGGGGCGGATCACCCGGGGGCGAGTTCGAATGTAGGTTAGCCTAACCTCACCTGTTGTCCAGTGGGTGATTTCAGGACATGGAGGGCGGGGGGCGGTAAGTGCCTCGTTTCTGTGCGTAACCTATGGATCAAAGGTGTACGGGCTGTCAGGAGCCTGGTTCTGACTCGGGATTGGTGTCCACCCGAGGAAGTGAAGAACGATGGGGCGGCCTCAGAGGTGTCTCTGAGGCCGCCCCAGTGGGTCGATTTCCGGCCGCCAGGCCGCCGTCAGTCCGTCAGTCCGTCAGCCTGTCAGCCTGTCAGCCTGTCAGCCTGTCAGTACGTCGGGCCTAGCCCGGCAGTCCCAGCTCGCGGGCGATCAGCATCCGTTGTACCTCGCTCGTGCCCTCCCCGATCTCCAGGATCTTGGAGTCGCGCCACATGCGGGCCACCGGGTACTCGTTCATGAAGCCGTAGCCGCCGTGGATCTGGGTGGCCTCGCGGGCGTTGTCGACGGCGATCGTGGAGGAGTAGAGCTTGGCGACCGCCGCCTCCTTCTTGAAGGGCTCGCCGGACACCAGCCGGGAGGCCGCGTCGCGCCAGGCGAGGCGGGCCGTGTGGGCCTTCATCTCCATGTCGGCGATCTTGAACTGGATGGCCTGGTTCGCGCCGATCGGACGGCCGAACGCGTGCCGTTCCTTCGCGTACTTCACCGACTCGTCCACACAGCCCTGCGCGAGCCCGGTGGCGAGCGCGGCGATGGCGACGCGGCCCTCGTCGAGGATCCGCAGGAACTGCGCGTACCCGCGCCCCTCCTCGCCCAGCAGGTTCGCCGCCGGGACGCGCACGTCGGAGAAGGACAGCTCACGGGTGTCGGAGGCGTTCCAGCCGACCTTCGAGTAGGGGGCGGCGACCGTGAAGCCCGGGGTGCCGGACGGGACGATGATCGCCGAGATCAGCGGCCTGCCGTCCGGCTTGCGGCCCGTCACCGCCGTGACCGTGACCAACCCCGTGATGTCCGTGCCCGAGTTGGTGATGAAGCACTTGGTGCCGTTGATCACCCATTCGTCGGTGCCCGGGTCGAGGCGGGCCGTCGTCCGCGTCGCGCCCGCGTCCGAGCCGCCGTCGGGCTCGGTCAGGCCGAACGCGCCCAGCAGTTCACCGGAGCACAGTCGCGGCAGCCACTCCCGCTTCTGTGCCTCCGTGCCGAAGAGATGGACCGGCATGGCGCCCAGCGAGACGCCCGCCTCCAGGGTGATCGCCACGGACGAGTCGACGCGCGCGAGCTCCTCCAACGCGATGCCGAGGGCGAGGTAGTCGCCGCCCATGCCGCCGTACTCCTCGGGGAACGGCAGTCCGAACAGGCCCATGCGGCCCATCTCGCGGACGATCTCGTACGGGAACTCGTGCCGCTCGTAGAAGTCGCCGATCTTGGGCGCGACGACGTCGTGCGCGAACTCCTCGACGGTACGGCGGAGTTCTTCCAGCTCGGGGGAGAGACGGTGGTCCATGTCGGGTCACTGCTCCTTGTGGGACAGGGCTCGGACGGTGCGGGAAGGGCTGGGTCGGCCCAGTTGTCCGGCCATCCACTCGCTCGTGGCGACGAGACGGCCGAGGTCGACCCCGGTGTCGATGCCGAGGCCCCGCAGCATCCACACGAGGTCTTCGGTGGCGAGATTTCCGGTGGCGGACCTGGCGTACGGGCAGCCGCCGAGACCGCCCGCCGAGGCGTCGACGGTGGTCACGCCGTGCTGGAGCGCGGCGAGGGTGTTGGCGAGGGCCTGGCCGTAGGTGTCGTGGAAGTGCACGCCGAGCACGTTCGTCGGCACGCCCTGTTCGTTGAGGGAGGAGAGCAGTTCCAGGACATGGCCGGGGGTGGCGACGCCGATCGTGTCGCCCAGGCTCAGTTCGTCGCAGCCCATGGCGCGCAGCGCCGCGCAGACCCGGACCACCTGGTGGAGCGGGACCGGCCCCTCCCAGGGGTCGCCGAAGCACATCGACACATAGCCGCGTACGTGCGCGCCCGCGTCCTTCGCCCGCCGCACCACCGGCTCGAACACCGCGAGCGACTCGTCCACAGTGCGGTTGAGGTTGGCCTTCGCGAAGGACTCCGTGGCGCTGGCGAAGACGGCGACGCGCCGCGCTCCCAGGGCCAGGGCCCGGTCCAGCCCGCGCCCGTTCGGCACGAGGACCGGGAGGGCCACCGGCAGGTCGGAGACGAGCGGGAACAGCTCCTCGGCGTCGGCGAGTTGCGGCACCCACTTGGGGTGGACGAAGCTCGTCGCCTCGATCGTCGTCAGGCCCGCGTCGGCCAGCCGGCGGACGAACTCCGCCTTCACCGCCGTCGGCACGGTCGACTTCTCGTTCTGCAGCCCGTCCCGCGCGCCGACCTCGTGGATCCTGACCCGCGCGGGCAGATCGGGGGCCGGTACGACCATGGGGAGTGTCACGGGGTCTCCTCTGCCGGTGTGATGACGGCGAGCACCTGGTCCATGGCGACCGTCGTCCCCGGTGTGACGTCCAGCTCGGCGACCGTGCCGTCGTGCGGGGCGGAGATGACGTGCTCCATCTTCATCGCCTCCACCACCAGCAGACTCTGACCCGCCGTCACCTCGTCGCCCACGGCGACCTTCACGACCGTCACCGTGCCGGGCATGGGCGCGGTGAGCGAGTCGGCGCCCGCGTGACCGGCACCGGACAGGGACGCGGCGACCGGGTCGTGGTCACGCACGTGCCAGGCGTCGCCGTCGCGGCCGAGCCAGGTGCCGTCCGGCAGGGCGGCGAAGGTGTGACGGACGCCGTCGAGCAGGAAGGTGAACCGGTGGTCGGTGCCGTGTCGCGGGGGCAGGCCCCCGGACCCCCGCAGGGGGTGGTCCGCGCCGGGCAGGAGCAGCTCCGCCGTGCCGTCCGTCGCGCCGTCCGGCGTGCTGCGCACGCGCACGGTCACCGGCTCGTGGCCGGGCACCTGGAGGTGGTGCGGTGTCCAGGCCCGCTCGCCGCCCAGGCGCCAGCCGTCGGCGGCGGCGAAGGGATCCGTCCAGCCGGAGCCGGACCCGGAGCCGGACCCGGAGCCGGCGGTCGGGGCGAGCGCGCCGTGGCGCAGCAGCGCCGCCGCCGCGTAGACCTCCTGCGGCACCGCGTCCGATACCAGCCCCTCCACCTCGCGCTCCACCAGCCCGGTGTCCAACTCGCCCGCCACGACCGCCGGATGGGCGAGGAGGCGGCGCAGGAAGCCCGCGTTGGTCGGGACACCCAGTGTGACCGTTTCCGCGAGGGCGGCGCGGAGTCTGCGCAGCGCCGTCTCGCGGTCCGGGCCGTGGGCGATCACCTTGGACAGCATCGGGTCGTACAGGCTGCCCACCTCGGTGCCCTCGCTGAGCCCGGAGTCGGTGCGGACGCCGTCGCCCTGGGGTTCGTGAAGTCGTAGCACCGTCCCGCCGGACGGGAGGAAACCGCGCGCGGGGTCCTCGGCGCAGATCCGCGCCTCGACCGCGTGGCCGGTCAGCCGGACGTCCTCCTGTCCGAAGGACAGGGCCTCGTCCGCCGCGACCCGCACCTGCCACTCCACCAGGTCCAGGCCGGTGACCAGCTCGGTCACCGGATGCTCCACCTGGAGGCGGGTGTTCATCTCCATGAAGTAGTACGAGGACGGGTCGGTGCCCGGCACGATGAACTCCACCGTGCCCGCGCCCCGGTACCCGCAGGAGCGCGCCGCCTGTACGGCCGCCTCGCCCATCGACGCGCGCGTGGCCTCGTCGAGGAGCACGCTCGGGGCCTCCTCGACGACCTTCTGGTGCCGGCGCTGGAGGGAGCACTCGCGCTCGCCCAGGTGCACCACGTTCCCGTGGCCGTCGGCCAGGACCTGGATCTCGATGTGCCGGGGCCGGTCGACCCACCGCTCGACGAGGAGCGTGTCGTCGCCGAAGGAGGCGCGGGCCTCGCGGCGGGCGGCGGCGATCTCCTCGTCCAGCACGGACAGGTCCCGCACCAGGCGCATGCCCTTGCCGCCGCCGCCGGCCGACGGCTTGAGCAGGACGGGCGCGCCCAACGCGTGGGCGGCCTCGGCGAGGTCGGGGTCACGCCCGCCGGGGACGACCGGCACCCCGGCCGCCTGCACGGTCTCCTTGGCGCGGATCTTGTCGCCCATGAGGGCGATGGCGTCGGCGGGCGGCCCGATGAAGACGAGCCCCGCGGCGGCGCACGCGCGTGCGAAGCCCGCGTTCTCGGCCAGGAAGCCGTATCCCGGGTGGACGGCCTGGGCGCCCGTGCGCGCGGCGGCCGTAAGCAGCCGCTCCACGGACAGATAGCTCTCGGCGGCCGGCGCCGGACCGATCCGGACGGCCGTGTCCGCCTCCCGGACGTGCCGCGCGTCGGCGTCCGCGTCGGAGAAGACGGCCACCGAGCGCACCCCCAGCGCGCGCAGCGTGCGGATGACGCGGACGGCGATCTCGCCCCGGTTGGCCACAAGCACGGTGTCGAACATCAAGGCTCCCCTCCTCACATCCGGAAGACGCCGAACCGGGGTTCCCCCAGCGGCGCGTTGGCACAGGCGGTCAGGGCCAGGCCCAGCACCTGCCGGGTCTCCAGCGGCTCGATGACCCCGTCGTCCCAGAGCCGGGCGGTCGCGTAGTAGGCGTTGCCCTGCCGCTCGTACTGGGCGCGGATCGGGGCCTTGAACGCCTCTTCCGCCTCGGCGGGCCACTCCTCGCCCCGTGCCTCCGACTGGTCGCGCTTGACGGTCGCGAGGACGGACGCGGCCTGTTCGCCGCCCATGACGGAGATCTTGGCGCCCGGCCACATCCACAGGAAGCGGGGCGAGTAGGCCCGGCCGCACATGGAGTAGTTCCCGGCGCCGTACGACCCGCCGATGACGACCGTCAGCTTCGGCACGCGCGTGCACGCCACGGCCGTCACCATCTTGGCGCCGTGCTTGGCGATGCCCCCCGCCTCGTAGTCCCGGCCGACCATGAAGCCGGAGATGTTCTGCAGGAACACCAGGGGGATCCCGCGCTGGTCGCACAGCTCGATGAAGTGGGCGCCCTTCTGGGCGGACTCGGAGAACAGGATGCCGTTGTTGGCGACGATGCCGACCGGGTGGCCGTGGATCCGGGCGAAGCCGGTGACCAGGGTCTGCCCGAACTCGGACTTGAACTCCGCGAACCGGGAGCCGTCGACCACGCGCGCGATGACCTCCCGTACGTCGTAGGGGGTACGAGAGTCGACGGGGACCGCGCCGTAGAGCCCGTAGGGGTCCACCTTGGGTTCGACGGACGGCCGCACCTCCCAGGGGAGCGGCCCGCGCGCGGGGAGCGTGGCGACGATGTTCCGCACGATGCGCAGCGCGTGCGCGTCGTCCTCCGCGAGGTGGTCGGTCACGCCCGACACGCGCGCGTGGACCTCGCCGCCGCCCAGTTCCTCCGCGGTGACGACCTCGCCGGTGGCGGCCTTCACCAGCGGCGGCCCGCCCAGGAAGATCGTGCCCTGGTCGCGGACGATGACGGCCTCGTCGCTCATGGCCGGGACGTAGGCGCCGCCGGCCGTGCAGGAGCCCAGTACGGCCGCGATCTGCGGGATGCCGGCGCCGGACATGCGGGCCTGGTTGTAGAAGATCCGCCCGAAGTGGTCGCGGTCCGGGAACACCTCGTCCTGAAGGGGCAGGAAGGCGCCGCCGGAGTCGACCAGGTACAGACAGGGCAGGCGGTTCTCCAGAGCCACCTCCTGCGCGCGGAGGTGCTTCTTCACCGTCATCGGGTAGTACGTGCCGCCCTTGACGGTGGCGTCGTTGGCGACGATCACGCACACGCGTCCGGCGACCCGCCCGATCCCGGCGATGACCCCGGCGGCCGGGGCCTGCCCCTCGTACATCCCGTCGGCGGCCAGCGGCGCGAGCTCCAGGAAGGGCGACCCGGGGTCCAGGAGGGTGTCCACCCGGTCCCGGGGCAGCAGCTTCCCGCGCGCGGTGTGGCGGGCCCGCGCCTTCTCCCCGCCGCCCAGCCGGGCCGCGGCGAGCTTGCCGCGCAACTCCTCGACGAGGACGCGGTGCGCCTCCTCGTTGGCCCGCCAGACCTCCGACGCGGGATCTGCCGCGCTCGTCAGCTCCGGTGCCTGCTCCATCCTGCGGCTTCCCCTCACCCGGTGAGACCCGTGATCGGCTGTTCTCGTGTTCGCGTGCTCTCGTGTTTCTCGGCCGCGCTCGGCTGTTAATGAGCGTTAACCATTTCCTCCAGGTTAACGACCGCTAACGTCCCTGTCTAGAATTGCTTTCATGGCCACGAGAACCGACGCCCCCACCCGCCGTGAGCAGATCCTCAAGGAGGCCGCGCGGCTGTTCGCCGAGCGCGGGTTCCACGGCGTCGGGGTGGACGAGATAGGCGCCGCGGTCGGCATCAGCGGTCCGGGGCTGTACCGGCACTTCCCGGGCAAGGACGCGATGCTCGCCGAGCTGCTGGTCGGCATCAGCGGCCGGCTGCTGACCGGTGCGAAGCGGCGTCTCGGGGAGGCCGACGGCGTGCCCGCCGGGGAGGTCCTCGACTCGCTCATCGAGGGCCACATCGACTTCGCCCTCGACGACCGCTCCCTGATCACCCTGCACGACCGCGAGCTGGACCGCCTCCGTGACAGCGACCGCAAGCTGGTGCGCCAGCTCCAGCGGCAGTACGTCGAACTGTGGGTGGAGGTCGTCCGCGAGGTGTACCCGGCGCTGACCGAACCGACGGCCCGCTCGGCCGTGCACTCGGTCTTCGGCCTGCTGAACTCGACCCCGCACCTGGGCAGGCCGGGCGCCCTGCCGGGCCGCGTCGTCACGGCGGAGCTGCTGCACCGGATGGCCAGGGGGGCGTTCTCCGCCGCCGGGGCGTGACGAGCGTTACCCCGGTTTCACCCTGGACGGCTTCCTTACTCGCCGGTACGGTTGCCTGAGCAAGCGCTTAGGCATGGCGTAGTGCGCGTATTGCGCGATGCAGATACGTCCGATGCGGGTCAGTGGAGGTGGCGGAGAGTGCGCCGTACGGTGTTCAACGAGGATCACGAGGCGTTCCGGGAGACTCTCCGGGCCTTCATCGAGGCCGAGGTCGTCCCCGTCTACGACGAGTGGTTCGCCGCCGGCCAGGCGCCGCGCGACTTCTACTACAAGCTCGCCGAGCTGGGTGTCTTCGGCATCCGCGTCGACGAGGAGTACGGCGGCGCCGGCATCGACTCCTACAAGTTCGAGGCCGTCCTGTACGAGGAGACCGCCCGCGCGGGCGTGTCCTTCGGCGGCTCCGGTGTGCACGTGCTGCTCGGTCTGCCGTACATCAAGCTGCTCGCCGACGACGAGCAGAAGAAGCGCTTCCTGCCGAAGTTCGTCTCCGGCGAGGAGATGTGGGCGATCGCGATGACCGAGCCGGGCACCGGCTCCGACCTCGCGGGAATGAAGAGCACCGCCAAGCTCTCCGAGGACGGCACGCACTACATCCTCAACGGCTCCAAGACCTTCATCACCGGTGGCGTGCACGCCGACCGCATGATCGTCTGCGCCCGCACCGCCGCGCCCACCGCCGAGGACCGCCGCCACGGCATATCCCTCTTCGTCGTGGACACCAAGGCCGAGGGCTACTCCGTCGGCCGCAAGCTCGACAAGCTCGGCCTGAAGACCTCCGACACCGCCGAGCTGGCGTTCGTCGACGTCAAGGTGCCCGTCGAGGACCTCCTCGGCGAGGAGAACAAGGGCTTCTACTACCTCGGCCACAACCTCGCCTCCGAGCGCTGGGGCATCGCCTACGGCGCGTACGCGCAGGCCAGGGCCGCCGTCCGGTTCGCCAAGCAGTACGTCCAGGAGCGCGTCGTCTTCGGCAAGCCGGTCGCGCACTTCCAGAACACCAAGTTCGAGCTGGCCGCCTGCCAGGCCGAGGTGGACGCGGCCGAGGCCGTCGCCGACCGCGCCACGGAGGCCCTGGACGCGGGCGAGCTGACCCCCGCCGAGGCCGCCTCCGCGAAGCTGTTCTGCACCGAGGTCGCCCACCGCGTGATCGACCGCTGCCTCCAGCTGCACGGCGGCTACGGCTTCATGAACGAGTACCCGATCGCCCGCCTGTACGCGGACAACCGCGTCAACCGCATCTACGGCGGCACCAGCGAGATCATGAAGTCGATCATCGCGAAGGACATGGGCCTGTAAGGACATGGGTCTGTAGGCACACAGGTTTGTAGGCACACAGGACTGCAAGGACATGGGTCTGTAAGGTTCCGGCAACTGCTCGCCGGTAGAAATGAACGCCATGAGCCAGGCACTTCTCGATCTCCTCGATCTGCTCGACCTGGAACAGATCGAGGAGAACATCTTCCGCGGCCAGTCCCGCTCCGCCGTCGTCCCCCGCGTGTTCGGGGGCCAGGTGGCGGCGCAGGCGCTGGTCGCCGCCGGGCGTACGGTCCCCGCGGACCGGCACGCCCACTCCCTGCACGCGTACTTCCTGCGCGCCGGCGACCCGGGCGCGCCCATCGTCTACAACGTCGAGCGGATCCGCGACGGCCGCTCCTTCACCACCCGCCGCGTGGTCGCCGTCCAGCACGGCCGGCCGATCTTCGCGCTGTCGGCGTCCTTCCAGACGTACGAGGACGGACTCGACCACCAGACCCCCATGCCGCCGGCGCCGGACCCGGAGACCGTCCCGACCGGCCAGGAACGCCTGCGCGGCTACGACCACCTCGACCCGGGCATCGTCGAGCGGTTCATCGAGGCCCGCGAGGCGATCGACCTCCGGTACGTCGACGAGCCGCCGTACGGGAAGTTCGGCGAGCCGCGCGAACCGCGCAGCCAGGTCTGGTTCCGCACCAACGGCAAACTCGACGACGACCCGCTGCTGCACGTCGTCCTCGCCACCTACGTCTCCGACATGACGCTCCTCGACTCGGTCCTCCTCGCGCACGGCCGCGGCGGCTGGGCGGTCGGCGACGTCGTCGGAGCGTCCCTGGACCACGCGATGTGGTTCCACCGCCCGTTCCGCGCCGACGAGTGGCTCCTCTACGACCAGGAGTCGCCGTCCGCGCACGGCGGCCGGGGACTCGGCCAGGCCCGCATCTACACCCAGGACGGCCGGCTCGCGGTGTCGGTGATCCAGGAGGGCGTGGTCCGCGTCCCCCGTTGAGGCGTCCCCCGCCGAGGCGTCCCCCGTTGAGGCGTCCCCCCGCCGAGCCCTGTTCTAGAGCCCCGCCGCCGCCAGCAGGTACGCGATCATCGGGTCGTAGTGGCGCGGGCTGACGACGTGGTCGTCGAGCGGGACCGCCACCTGGACGGTGCCCTCGGCCTCGGCGAGGAACAGCGCCGGGTCGTTGCAGTCGGCGTACCCGACGGAGTCGACGCCGTGCTGCCCCGCGTAACCCGCCCAGCCGTGGTCGGCGACGACCAGGTCGGGCAGCGGGCGGCCCGCGCGCTCCAGCGCGGTGAGGATCGCCTTCATCGGCTCGCCCGAGTGCGTGTGCCACAGGGTCGCGCCGTGTTCGAGGACGGCGACGTCCGCGACCTGCCAGACGTACCCCTCGTCCGTCTGGAGCCCCTCCGGGATGACGACGATCTCGCAGCCGGCCGTGCGCAGGGCGGCGGCCGTGGCGCGGTGCACGTCGAGCAGGCCGCCCGGGTGGCCGGTGGCGCACAGGACCCGCTGCCGCCCCTCGGCGGCCTTGCGCAGCCGCGCCGCCAGCCGGTCCAGGCCGTCGACCGTCAGCTCGGGGTCGATGGTGTCCTGGCCGTAGCGGTGCTCGGGATCGTCGTTCACGCCGACCCGCTCCGCCATCACCGCGAGCACGTCCTGCTCGTCGCTCCAGCGGTCGCCGAGTTCCAGGCCGAGCCAGAAGTTGCGGACGCCGTTCGCGAGTTGGCGGTAGTGGGAGAGGTTGTTCTCGCGAGGAGTGGCGACGTCCCCGGCGATACGGGTTCTGACGAGGTGGTCGACTAGTTCGGCGCGGCTGGGCGTCCCGGGTATCGGCATGGTCCCATTGTGAGGCAGCGGACAGCGGTCGTCTTCGCTGTTCCGGACGCTGCGACACGCGTCACTCGGCCTTCGCCCAGCCCTGCTTCAGGGCGAACCACAACTCCATCCGTACGTCCGGATCGTCCAGGTCCGTCCCCAGCAGGGCCGTGCGACGGGCGATCCGCTGCCGCACGCGCTTCGCAGTCGCTGTCCGGCCGCCTATGGTCGGTGCTCGTCATGCGCGATACGTGGCAAGTGATCGTGCTCGTCGTGCGGCGTCGGGAGGGGCCTCCCTCGCGCACGCGGCCAGCGTAAGAAAGAAGGCATGTGACCATGAGCGGCAACGAGACGCCCCGCGGCCCCGTCGACTCCTCCCGCATCCCGCGGTACGCCGGACCCGCCACCTTCGCCCGGCTGCCCCGGCTCGACGAGGTCGGCCGCGCGGACGTCGCCGTGGTGGGCGTGCCGTTCGACTCGGGCGTCTCGTACCGGCCGGGCGCCCGCTTCGGCGGCAACGCGATCCGCGAGGCGTCCCGGCTGCTGCGCCCGTACAACCCGGCGCAGGACGCCTCCCCGTTCGCCCTCGCGCAGGTCGCGGACGCCGGTGACATCGCGGCGAACCCGTTCAACATCAACGAGGCCGTCGACACCATCGAGGCGGCGGCGGACGAACTGCTCGGCACGGGGGCGAGGCTCATGACCCTGGGCGGCGACCACACCATCGCGCTGCCGCTGCTGCGCTCGGTGGCGAAGCGGCACGGCCCGGTCGCCCTGCTGCACTTCGACGCGCATCTCGACACCTGGGACACGTACTTCGGCGCGGAGTACACGCACGGGACGCCGTTCCGGCGGGCGGTGGAGGAGGGCGTCCTCGACACGTCGGCGCTGTCGCACGTCGGCATCCGCGGCCCGCTGTACGGCAAGCAGGACCTCACGGACGACGAGAAGATGGGCTTCGGCATCGTCACGTCGTCGGACGTCTACCGGCGCGGCGCCGACGAGGTCGCCGACCAGTTGCGTCAGCGCATCGGCGACCGCCCCCTCTACATCTCCATCGACATCGACTGCCTCGACCCGGCGCACGCGCCCGGCACGGGGACGCCGGAGGCGGGCGGCATGACGTCGCGGGAGCTGCTCGAGATCCTGCGCGGCCTGGCCGGCTGCAACCTGGTCTCGGCGGACGTCGTCGAGGTGGCCCCCGCGTACGATCACGCGGAGATCACGTCGGTGGCCGCGTCCCACACGGCGTACGAACTGACCACGATCATGTCCCGCCAGATCGCGGCGGCGCGTAAGGAGAACGAGGGCAAGTGACCCACGACCACGACCTGGTGCTGCGCCCGACGGAGGCGCAGACCGAGGCCGCGCTGAACCCTCCCGCCGGCCGCAACGGCGGAGACCTGGTCGTGGAGACGCTGTCCGGGCTCGGCGCGACGACCGTCTTCGGGCTGCCCGGCCAGCACGCGCTGGGCCTGTTCGACGCCCTGCGCCGCTCGTCGCTGCGCTACATCGGCCTGCGGGTGGAGAACAACGCGGGCTTCGCGGCGGACGCGTACGGCAGGATCACGGGCGAGGCGGCGCCGCTGCTGCTGTCGACGGGTCCGGGCGCGCTGACGTCGCTGGCGGCGCTCCAGGAGGCGGCGGCCGGTTCGGCCCCCGTGCTGGCGATCAGCAGCCAGATCCCGACGCCGGGTCTGGGCGGCGGCCGGCACGGCTACCTGCACGAACTCCCCGACCAGTCGGCCTCGTTCCGGGGCGTGGTGAAGTCGGTCCACCTGGTCCGCACCCAGTCGCAGATCCCGTCGGCGATCGCGGAGGCCTGGAAGTCGGCGCTGACGGCTCCGCACGGGCCGGTGTGGGTGGAGATCCCGCAGGACGTACTGCTCGCCGAGACGTCGATCCCGGTGGTTACGGGCGGCGACGCCTTCCCGGAGGAACTCCCCCCGCGCCCCGAACTGACGGCGCTGGCAGCCCACTTGCTGTCCACGGCCGACCGTCCGGCGATCATCGCGGGCGGCGGAGTGGTGCGGTCGGACGCGTCGGGCAAGCTGCGGCAGTTGGCGGAGCGACTCCAGGCCCCGGTGGTGACGACCTTCGGCGGCAAGGGAGCGTTCCCCTGGAACCACCCCCTCTCCCTCCAGTCCTGGCTGGAGGACCGCCACACGACGGACTTCCTGGAGGACGCGGACGTCCTGCTGGTGGTGGGCTCGGGCCTGGGCGAACTCTCGTCCAACTACCACACGTTCAAGCCGCGGGGCCGGGTCATCCAGATCGAGGCGGACCTCGGCAAACTGGAGTCGAACCACCCGGGGTTGGGCATCCACGCGGACGCGAGGCTCGCGTTGCAGGCGCTGTTGGAGACGGTGGAGGAACGGGAGGAGCGGGGGGAACGGGAGGAGCGGGAGGAGCGGGGGGCGCGGGCGGGTGAGACGGCGAGGGACCGCGTGCGGACGCTCCTCGCGAAGGTCGCCGACCGCATCGCGTCCCAGGAACTGACCCTGGAACAGGGCCTGTTGAAGTCGATCCGCAGCGCCCTCCCCGCCGACTCCCCGTCCTTCTGGGACATGACGATCCTGTCCTACTGGGCCTGGTCGGCCTTCGACCCCGAGGCCCCCAACACCATGCACTCCGCCCAGGGCGCCGGCGGCCTCGGCTACGCCTTCCCGGCGGCCCTGGGCGCGGCGGCGGCCGACCCGACCCGCCCGGCCCTGGCGGTCTCGGGCGACGGCGGCGCCCTCTACTCGATCGCCGAACTGGCGACAGCGAAGCAGTACGCCCTCCCCGTCACCTGGCTGATCATCGACGACGGCGGCTACGGCATCCTCCGCGAATACATGACGGACACCTTCGGCGAGCCCACGGCAACGGACCTGACCCGCCCGGACTACGTGGCCCTGGCGGAGTCGTTCGGGGTACCGGCGGTGCTGACGTCCCCGGAAACCCTGGAAACGGACCTGACGAAGGCACTGTCCGAGCCCGGCCCGTCGGTGCTCGTGCTCCCGGCGCTACTACGGATGTTCGCGCCTACACACCTGGGCTGACCGCGACTTCACGACTTCGGGGTTTCCGACGCCGAAGGGTTCGCCGCCATGGGGGTCGTCGAGACGCTGGTGCATCTGTACGACGTCGCCGAGGGGCTCGGGGTCGGGTGGGCGCCGGATGCCGGGTTGTGCGACCGGGTGCTGGTGCGGCTGTTTCCCGACGCCCCTACCGGCACCGACCGGTGGCCCACTCTGCTCTGGGCCACCGGTCGAGGGGAGATTCCGGGTCACGCGCGCCTCACGCGGTGGCGGTGGTACGGCGCTCCCCGGGGCGAGCGGTGAAACGGGGCTTCGACGGTCAGCGGTGGTGCGTGCGAGCGTCCGAGGGCGGGGGGTGTGGCGCGCGAACTGTGACACTCCGGGTCGAAAGTGTCACAGTTTCACGGGGAAGCCCCCGGGTCCCCGTCGTGCGTCGAAGGGCCGCACCGTTCGACTTCGATGACCCGTGAAGCGGCTCAGCAGGCTCCGGGGCCCACCCCGTCGATCCTGCCGCCGAAGTCGCCCTGGTAGCGCGAGCGGTAGTCGCCGTTGAAGACGTCCCGCTTCTCGACCGGGCCCCAGTTGATGAAGCAGGCGCGGGTGCTGGCGACGAAGGAGCCGACATGGTCGTGGAGGTAGGGCGGCATGTCGCGGTAGCCGCTGCGGGCGGTCCACTCCCAGGTGCTGCCGCCGAAGCCCTCGCCGCTGTAGAAGCAGATCGAGCCGTCGGGACAGGAAGGCGCCGCAGCCGCCGTGGCTTCCTGGGCCGGCAGGGCGAGGGCGGTCAGGGCGAGGGCGGCGGCGAAGGACCAGGCGCGCAGGTTCATGAAGGTCTCCGGGGGAGGGGGAGCGGTGGGACAGGAATCGCCTCGGCTGCTGCCTTGGCGGACCCCATGCTTCCGGCCCGGCTCGCGACATGCCCGGGATGAAGATCCACATCACCGGTGTGAGGGAACTCGTCGTTCGATATGGAAAGTGGCTTGAATCGGTAAAGGAACCCCCATACGTTCTCCCTCGCCACTGAAGTACGGCATGGCCACATCAACTTCGGCAGCGTCGTCGACTTCGGTTACATCAGCTCCGGCCACATCAGCTTCGGCCGCATCGACTCTGGCCGCATCGACTCTGGCCGCATCAACTTCATATTCGTCATAGGGAGCTCTGGGGAGAGCTTCAGGGGGAGACAAGGGAATGACCAACCCTTGGTTCCGGCGGCTTCGTCGTACCCGGACGCTCGGTGTGCTGCTCGGCAGCGCCGTCGTCCTGGGCACGCTGCCCGCCGTCACCAGTGCGGCCGAGGCCGCCACCGAAACCACAACCGCAACCGCAACCGCAACCACAAGCGCCGCGACCACCGCCGAGGCGACCGCGTTCGCCGAGGCCGCCGCCACCGGCGAACCGGTGGAGATCGTGCCGCGCCGCACCGAGGACGAACTCGTCTTCGCCAATCCGGACGGCTCGCTCACCGGTGAGACCAGCGTGCAGCCCCAGCGGGTGCACCGGGCGGACGGCAGTTGGGCCGCCGCCGATCCGACGCTGGAGCGGCGGGCCGACGGGACCGTCGGGCCGAAGGCCGCCGTCGTCGACCTGGCCTTCGCGGCCGGCGGCTCGTCCGACCTCGTGACCCTCGGCGAGGACGGCAGGTCCTTCACCCTGCGCTGGCCCAGGCCGCTGCCCGAGCCCGTGCTGTCCGGCGACACCGCCGAGTACCGCGAGGTGCTGCCCGGTGTGGACCTGCTGGCCAGCGCCTCGGTCACCGGGTACGCGTACGTTCAACGCCATCGTCCACGCGTCCGTGTCATGGATCGGAAAATGAGAACCAGGGCGTGAACCGAACGCACAGGACCCTCCCGGGAGTTGCCGGGAGGGCCCTGTGCTGTGTCCTGCCGTGTTGCGTTGTGCCGTGTCCTACCAGATCGACTCGACCCACTCCGGGTGGTCGATGAACGGGTTGCGGTTGTGCTGGTAGGTGTCGTAGATGGCCTGGTTGCGCTTCTCCTCGAAGGCGCTCGGCGGGTCCTCGTCGTTCCACTGCTTCAGGACGGACAGCTTGCCGATGTACGGGTTGCTGCCGTTGTCGACCTTCTCGTTGGGCTCCAGGTCGGCGAAGCCGTCGCCGCCGTCGTAGCGGACCGCCATGTAGAGGATCATGCGGGCCACGTCGCCCTTGTCGGCGTCGCGCGGCTCGAAGGAGTCGGAGTCGGTGAGGCTGCCGCCGCCGCCCGAGACCGTGCTGCCGCCGTTGTCGAAGTCCTTGTTGCCGCGGATGCTGTTGACCTGGACGTCCGCGGGCCGCAGGTGGTGCAGGTCGGTGCCGGGACCGGTCACCTCGCCGAAGTCGCCGTGGGACTTGGCCCACACGTGCTCGCGGTTCCAGTCGCCGAGGTCGCCGCCGTTGAGGGACTTGCTGCGCGAGACGCCGCTGTACAGCAGGATCACGTTGCTGCTGTTGTTCGGGTCCTGGTCGGTGACCTTCAGCGCGTTCCAGACCGCGGAGTACGAGATCTTCGTGACGTTGGCGCTGATGATCGTATGCAGGGACGACTTCAGGCTCGTACCGGTCTTGCCGACCGCGTTCTTGTAGTACGTCGAGTCGTACGCCGTGGTGGTCGCGGCGGCGGGGGTCGCCGTGAGCGCGGGCGCGGTGAGGCCGACCAGGACGGTAGTGGTGGCAAGGGCCACCGACTTCCATCGGCGTATGCGTGTCGCCAGCATGTGGGGTCCGATCTACGCGGGTGGATTGGAGGCGGCAATCGGGAGAGTGGCATGCACATGCAGTCATGGCAATGAATCCGACGTGTCGTTCAGATGACGAGAACCGGCAAATTGCCCCTTGTCTACGCGAGTTGACGTGAGGAAACGGCCCCTGACAGGAGAGTCAGGGGCCGTTGGTGCTGTGCCGGTCGGGGTGAGGGTCAGCTCACGTCGGAGGGGTCCAGCCGATAGACGGTGGAGGTGTTGGAGGTGGTGCCGGAGGTGCCGGACTCGGCGCTCGACGACGTGCCGGACTCGGCGGACGTGCCGGTCTCGGAGCTCGACGACGTGCTCTTGCTGTACTCGCTCTCCTTCACCGCCGTCCCGTTCTCCTGCACCCAGGCGGTGAGCTCCTGGTTCAGGCTGCTGTTGCCGCCCATACCGCCACCGCCCATCCCGCCGCCGAGCTGGATGTAGTGCAACTCGCCCCTCTTCACCAGCTCCTTGAGCTTGGCGAGCGTCATCGCCTGGTCGGAGCCGGTGAAGCCCCACATGGAGATGACGGGCTTACCGGTGCTGAGGATCATCTGGCCCGCGCTCTGCGAATTCGACACCGCGATCAGCCACTTGGCGCCGTCCTGGTGCTTCTCCAGGTACGAGACGAGCTCGCTGTCGGCGCCGCCCATACCGCCTCCGCCACCACCGCCCGTACCGCCTCCGCCGCCACCGGGCCCACCGCTGGTCCCACGGTCACCCTGGGTGCCGCCGCCCGACAACTCCCCGTTCGTGCCACCCTGTTGGCCGCCCTGCGGGAGTTCCCCGGTGCCGCCGCCCGGTGTCATCTGGCCGTTGCCGTTGCCGCCGGGGAACTCCCCGCCCGCCTGGCCACCCTGCTGCGTGCCCCCCGACATCTGACCACCGGGACCACCGGGACCACCGTTACCGCCCCCGCCGCCACCGTTGCCGTTGCCGCCGAAGCCACCCCGGCCGCCGCCGCCGCCGGGGCCGCCCATGCCGCCCCCGGTGGAGGGACCCGCGGTCGGATTGGTGCCGCCCATCATGCCGCTGGAGGAACCGAAGGCGGGCGAGGCTGCGTACGCCGTCGGACCCGCGAGGGCCGCCACGACCGCCGCGGCGACGGACACCCCGAGCAGCCGCAGCCGGGTACCGGAACTCGCGGACCGCAGCACGAACAGCCCCACGACGGCCAGAACCATGACCACGCCGATCGCCGGCCACAACCAGGTGTTCCACCCGCCGGCCCGGCGCAGCAGCACGATCGCCCAGACGCCGGTGACGGCCAGCCCCGCCGGCAGCACCCACGACCACTTCGCGTCACCGCTCCTGAAGGCGCGCCACAGCAGCACGCCCCCGCCCCCGCACAGCGCCGCGATGCCCGGGGCGAGCGCGGTCGTGTAGTACGGGTGCATCGTGCCCTCGGCCATGGCGAACGTCAGGTAGTGCAGCACCAGCCAGCCGCCCCACAGCACCAGCGCGGCGCGCGTCACGTCGGTGCGCGGGGCGCGCCCGCACAGTACGAGCCCGGCGACGAGCGCGATGCCCGCGAAGGGGATCAGCCAGGAGATCTGGCCGCCGAGGATGTCGTTGAACATCCGCCCGATGCCCGCGGTCCCGGCGAAGGTGCCGCCCCCGCCGCCCCCGCCGCCTCCGCCGTTGCCCTCGCCGCCGAGGACCCGGCCCAGCCCGTTGTAGCCCATGATCAGGTCCCAGGCGCTGCCGTCGGTCGAACCGCCGATGTAGGGACGGTCGTCGGCGGGCACGAGCGACACCGCTGTCGCCCACCAGAAGCTGGCGACGGCCAGCGCCACCGCCGCGAGCGCGAGGTTGACGACCTTCTTCTTCCACCCCGGCTTCGACGCGTACACGTACACGGCGAAGACGGCCGGCAGGGCGATGTAGCCCTGGAGCATCTTGGTGTTGAAGGCGAGCCCGAAGCAGACGGCGGAGCCGATGAGCGGCAGCAGCCGGTCGTCCCGCGTGGCGCGCAGCGCGAGGGCCGCGCCCGCGACCATCAGCAGCACGAGGACGGTGTCCGGGTTGTTGTCGCGGTTGATGGCGACGGTGATCGGCGTCAGCGCGAGGACGAGCGCGGCGACGGCGGCCGCCACATGCCCGAAGACCCGCTTCACGGACGCGTGCAGGATCCAGATCGTGCCCAGTGCCGCCGCGATCTCCGGCGCCATCATCTGCCAGGTGCCGAACCCGAAGATCCGGCAGGACAGACCCATGATCATGAGCGCGAACGGCGGCTTGTCGACGGTGATGAAGTTCCCGGCGTCGAGCGAGCCGAAGAACCACGCCTCCCAGCTCTGCGTACCGCTGTAGACGGCGGCGCTGTAGAAGCTGTTGAGGCTGTTCGACGACAGGTTCCAGCCGTAGAGCACGGCCGCCAGGGCGAGGATCGCGAGCAGCGCGGGCAACGACCAGCGCGGCGCCTTGTCCGCCGGCGGCGCCTCACCGGTCGCCGTCGGCGGCGCCCAGTCCGCAGACACGGGGGACGCGGGGGACGCGGGGGGCGCGGTCGGGTTGGGGAGTGGATCGGTGGCAGAGGTCACCACTGCACGATGCGTACGGCCGATGAGCGAGGGCTGTGCTCCACCTGGGGGCGACCTGTGGGTGGGTGAGAGACGGGTAAGGAAGTGAGCGCAAGGGGCGGCGGATTGCCTCGCCGTGGTGCGCCGGATGGAACGTGAGTACAACTATCGGTCGTATGTGTGAGTCAACTGGGCATGACTCACCCGACCGTAAGACGTAGGAGAGGACTGGTCGCCACCGCGTTCGGCGCCGGCTTCCTCATAACCGGTGTGGCCGTCGCCACACCCGCCGCGGCCGCCGCCACGCCCACCGTCAGTTGTACGTCGTCCAAGGCGGCCCTCGCGGCCAAGCTGAAGAAGGACATCACCGCCGCGCTCGTGGGACGCACGGGCACGGTCGGCGTCGGGCTGTACGACCGCACCACCAACACCACCTGCACCCTGCGCGCCACCACCGCCTACGACTCGGCCAGCGTCGTCAAGGTCACCGTCCTGTCCGCGCTGCTGTGGGACGCGCAGAAGACCGGCCGGGCGCTGACCAGCCGGGAGAAGTCCCTCGCCACGGCCATGATCACCAAGTCGGACAACGCCGCCACCTCCACCCTGTGGACGCAGCTCGGTCCGACGAAGATCAAGAACTTCCTGACGGCCGCCAAGATGACCCTGACCAAGCCGGGCGCCAACGGCTACTGGGGCCTGACCCAGATCACCGTCACCGACGAGCAGAAACTGCTGAACCTGCTCACGGCCAAGAACACCGTCCTCACCGACGCCTCGCGCGCCTACGTCAACCAGTTGATGGGCCAGGTCGTCTCCGCCCAGCGCTGGGGCACGCCGTACGGCGTGCCCGCCGGTGTCACCTGGCATGTCAAGAACGGCTGGCTGTCGCGGGCCACGCTCGGCTGGCGGGTGCACAGCGTCGGCACCTTCAAGGGCGGCGGCCACGACTACACCATGACGGTCCTCACCCACGGCAACAGCACGATGAACTACGGCATCGCGACCATCCAGGGCGTCGCCAAGGTCATCCACAAGGATCTCGCGGCCTCCTAGCCGTGTTCGTGGCCGGGCCGCGATCTTTAACCGGCAGTCCTACCGGCCGTCACCACCGCGTCCTACGGTGACGTCCATGCGTCTGCGAACCGTACTCGCCGCCCTCGTCGCCGGCCTGGCGGCGGCCACCGCCGTCACCGCCGCCGGGCCCGTCGCCAGTGCCGACTCGGGTGCTGGCAACGCCTGTTCACCCTCCGTCGCCATCGACCGCTTCTCCGACGCCCTCGACAGGACGACCTACGACGGCACCTTCGTCGGAAACCTCTCCGCGCTCGCCGTGGACGTCCCCCACGCTCGGCTTCGCTCGAGCGGGGGGACCCCCATCGGCTCCCTCGCGGCCCTCTCCGACCGCTCCTCCCTCTTCGACCTGGACGCCAAGACGCTCCAGCCGAAGGGCGTCGTCCCGCTCGCCGACGAGAACGGCGCCGCCCTCGACTCCGAGGGCCTGGTCGTGGACCGTGACGGCACCCGGCTGATCACCTCGGAGACCGAGCCGTCGATCCGCCGCTACAGCCGCACCGGCAAGATCCTCGACCGGCTTCCGGTTCCGTCCTCGCTGCTCGTCGCCCCCGCCGGGCGCGCCACGTCCAACCAGACCTTCGAGGGCCTGACCCTCCTGCCCGGCGGGCGCACCCTCCTCGCGTCGATGGAGTACGCGATCTCCGGAGACAGCACGAACATGGTTCGCTTCCAGACCTGGAACCGGGCCGGGACCAAGGGCGGGCACTTCGCGCTGGGCGCCCAGTACGCCTACCGCACCGACGCCGGGCTCGGCGTCCCCGAGGTCCAGGCCACCCCCGACGGCCGCCTCCTCGTCCTCGAGCGCGGCTTCACCCCGGGCGTCGGCAACACGGTCCGCCTCTATCTGGCCGACCCGCGCCACGCGACGAACACGAGCGGTGTCGACAGCCTCACGGGCCAGGGCGACGTCCGCCTGATCAAGAAGACCCTGCTGACGGACGTGGCGACGTGCCCGTCACTGGGAGCGACCGCCGAGCAGCCCCAGCCGAACCCCCTCCTCGACAACATCGAGGGCATGGTGATCACCGGCCAGGCCAAGGGCCGCCTCAAGGTCCTCCTGGTCAGCGACGACAACCAGAACGCCGCACAGGTCACCCGTCTCTATTTTCTGCGGGTGAGGGTCGCGGGCTAGGGGCGCGGGGCTGTATCGATCTGCGGCTCCACCGCTTGGGCGCGACCAGCCCCCACGGCGCAGCACCCGAAAGACGGCCGAACCTGCGGAGCGAATTGTCGCGGCGGGATGAAATCCGCCCCGTTCCGCGTTGGTGCCTTCCGGAAGATCAGGCCGAACATCAGGCCTGAAGGTCTGGTCTGAAGGAAGGCACCGGGTGGCAGCGCAGCAGGGGGAGACACCGCGAGGCTGGGCACACCGCCTGGCGGGCTACGCATGGCGCCACCCGACGGACGTCGTCCTCGCGCTCGGCTCCTCGCTCGCCGGCATGGCCGTCATGGCACTGGTCCCGCTGGTCACCAAGGTGATCATCGACGACGTCATCGGCGGCCACACCCGTGCCATGGCGCCCTGGGCGGGAGCCCTCCTCGCCGCCGCGCTCGTCGTGTACGCCCTCACCTACGTCCGCCGCTACTACGGCGGCCGGCTCGCCCTCGACGTCCAGCACGACCTGCGGACCGAGATGTTCGAGACGATCACCCGGCTCGACGGCCGCCGCCAGGACGAGCTGTCCACCGGGCAGGTCATCGGCCGCGCCACCAGCGACCTCCAGCTCATCCAGGGCCTGCTGTTCATGCTCCCGATGACGATCGGGAACCTGCTCCTCTTCCTGATCTCCCTGGTGATCATGGCGTGGCTGTCGCTCCCGCTCACCCTGGTCGCCCTCGCCGTGGCGCCCGCCCTCGCGTACATCGCCAAGCGCAGCCGTACGAAGCTGCACCCGGCCACCTGGTACGCGCAGGCGCAGGCGGCGGCGGTCGCGGGCGTGGTCGACGGCGCCGTCAGCGGCGTACGCGTGGTGAAGGGCTTCGGGCAGGAGGACCAGGAGACGGGCAAGCTGCGCGAGGTCGGCCGCCGGCTCTTCGCGGGCCGGCTGCGCACGATCCGGCTGAACTCTGCGTACACCCCCGCCCTGCAGGCCGTCCCCGCGCTCGGCCAGGTCGCCATGCTGGCGGTCGGCGGCTGGCTGGCCGTGCGCGGGCACATCACCCTCGGCACGTTCGTCGCGTTCTCCACCTATCTCGCCCAGCTCGTCGGCCCGGTCCGGATGCTCGCGATGGTCCTCACGGTCGGCCAGCAGGCCCGCGCCGGCACCGAACGCGTCCTGGAGCTGATCGACACCGAGCCGTCGATGACGGACGGCGCCAAGGAGCTCCCCGCCGACGCCCCGGCGACGGTCGAGTTCGACGACGTCTCCTTCGGCTACGACCCCGAGCGCCCCGTCCTCGACGGCCTCAGCCTGGAGATCCGCGCCGGCGAGACCCTGGCCGTCGTCGGTTCCTCCGGCTCGGGCAAGTCGACGGTCTCCCTCCTCGTGCCCCGCTTCTACGACGTCACCCGGGGCGCCGTCCTCATCGGCGGCCACGACGTCCGCGAGCTCACCTCCGACTCGCTGCGCGCCGCGATCGGCCTGGTCCCCGAGGACTCCTTCCTCTTCTCCGACACGGTCCGCGACAACATCGCGTACGGGCGTCCCGACGCGACCCGGGAGCAGATCGAGGAGGCCGCCCGCGTCGCCCAGGCCGACGGGTTCATCGCCGAGCTGCCCGAGGGCTACGACACGAAGGTCGGCGAACACGGCCTCACCCTCTCCGGCGGCCAGCGCCAGCGCGTCGCGCTCGCCCGCGCGATCCTCACCGACCCCCGCCTGCTGGTCCTCGACGACGCCACCTCCGCCGTGGACGCGGCCGTCGAGCACGAGATCCACGAGGCGCTGGGGCAGGTCATGGAGGGCCGTACGACCCTCCTCATCGCCCACCGCCGCTCCACCCTGGGCCTCGCCGACCGCATAGCCGTCCTCGACGCCGGACGCCTCGCCGACCTCGGCACCCACGAGGAGCTCCAGAAACGCTCCCCGCTCTACCGCCGCCTGCTCACCGACCCGGACGAGCTCGGCGGCGTCTCGCCCGGCCACGCCCGGCCGCTCGCAGCGGGCGAGGACACCACCGTCCGCGACGAACTGGACGCCGAGTTCGACGCCGAGCGCGGGGTGACGCCCCGGCTGTGGACCGGCGACCGTGAGCCGAAGGACACCGCGCTCTCCGAGATGCCGGCCACCCCCGAACTCCTCGCCCAGATCGAGGAGTTGCCCCCGGCCGCCGACACACCGGACGTCGACGAGGGGCGGGCGGTGCAGCCGGAGGAGTCCTACGGCCTGCGCAGGCTGCTGCGCGGCTTCGGCGCCCCGCTCCTCGTCAGCCTCGGCCTGGTCGCCGTCGACGCCGGGATGAGCCTGCTGCTGCCGGTGATGATCCGGCACGGCATCGACCAGGGCGTGAGCCGGATGGCGCTGGGCGCCGTCTGGGCCGCCTCGCTGCTCGGCCTGCTCGCCGTGCTGGTGCAGTGGGTCGCGCAGACCGGCGAGATCCGCAAGACCGGCCGCACCGGCGAACGCGTCCTCTACACCCTCCGCCTGAAGATCTTCGCCCAGCTCCAGCGGCTCGGACTCGACTACTACGAACGGGAGTTGACCGGCCGGATCATGACCCGGATGACGACCGACGTCGACGCCCTGTCCACGTTCCTGCAGACCGGGCTGGTCACCGCCTTCGTCTCGGTCGTCACGTTCTTCGGCATCCTGGTCGCCCTGCTGGTGATCGACGTACAGCTCGCGCTCGTCGTCTTCGCGACGCTCCCGCCCCTGATCATCGCCACCTACTTCTTCCGCAGGGCGAGTGTGAAGGCGTACGAACTCGCCCGCGAGCGCGTGTCGTCGGTCAACGCCGACCTCCAGGAGTCGGTGTCCGGGCTCAGGATCGTGCAGGCCTTCCGGCGCGAGCGGGACGGCCGGGCGCGGTTCGCGGAGGCCAGCGACAGCTACCGCGTGGCCCGCGTCCGGGGCCAGTGGCTGATCTCGGTCTACTTCCCCTTCGTGCAGTTCCTGTCGTCGATCGCGGCGGCAGCGGTACTGGTCGCGGGCGCGGGCCGGGTCGACGCGGCGACGCTGACGACCGGCGCCCTGGTCGCGTATCTCCTCTACATCGACCTGTTCTTCGCCCCCGTCCAGCAGCTCTCCCAGGTCTTCGACGGCTACCAGCAGGCGACCGTGTCCCTGGGCCGCATCCAGGAGTTGCTCCAGGAGCCGACGTCCACGCGGTCCGCCGACGAGCCGCTCGAAGTGCTCTCGCTGCGCGGCGAAATCGCCTTCGAGGACGTGCACTTCACGTACGGGGCGGAGGAAGAGGCCCTGACCGGGATCGAGTTGAGCATCCCGGCCGGCCAGACGGTCGCGTTCGTCGGCGAGACCGGCGCCGGCAAGTCGACCCTCGTCAAGCTGGTGGCCCGCTTCTACGACCCGACCGGCGGCCGGGTGACGGTCGACGGCACGGACCTCCGCTCCCTGGACCTCACCTCGTACCGCCACCGTCTCGGAGTCGTCCCGCAGGAGGCGTACCTCTTCCCCGGCACCGTCCGCGACGCCATCGCCTACGGCCGGCCCGACGCCACCGACGCCGAGGTCGAGGCGGCGGCGCGGTCGGTCGGCGCGCACGACATGATCGCCACCCTCGACGGCGGCTACCTCCACGAGGTGTCCGAGCGAGGCCGCAACCTCTCCGCAGGCCAGCGCCAACTGATCGCACTGGCCCGCGCCGAACTCGTCGACCCGGACGTCCTGCTCCTCGACGAGGCGACGGCCGCCCTCGACCTGGCCACGGAAGCCCAGGTCAACCAGGCCACGGACCGCCTCGCGGGCCGCCGCACCACCCTGGTGGTGGCCCACCGCCTGACCACCGCGGCCCGCGCGGACCGTGTCGTGCTGATGGACCACGGCCGGGTCGTGGAGGACGGCACGCACACGGAACTCCTCGCCCTCGACGGGCGCTACGCCCGCCTGTGGCGGACCTTCGTCGGCGCGGACGAGCCCGAGGAGTCGGTGAGCGCGTCCCGGTGACGGTCGCGCAACCATCCGACACACGCCGTGCGTCCGTACACCAGTACGGCAATCGCGTACGGCGAAGGCGGGAGGGGACGGGGACCGTGGGCACAGGGGGGACTTGGGGGCCTGGAAACCGAGGGCGCAGAGGGAGAAGCGGGAGTACGGGGAGTGGTGGGGGCGCGGGGAGTGTGGGGAGTACGGCGGGGCGGCGGCTGGTGGGGGGACTGGTTCTGCTGACCGTGGCCGCGCTGCTCGCCGTCGTGGCGCCGGGCAGCGCCCAGGCCGCGTCCGCCTCCGCCGCCTCTTCCGCCACCTCCTGTACAGGGCGGAAGGTGCGCACCCTGTCCTTCTCCACCGGTTCCGTACTGGTGTACAGGGACGGCGGCCTGGTCTGCGCCTACACCGTCCAGAAGAAGCCCGGCACCAAGCGGCTGATCTCGGTGAGCGTGCAGGCGCGCGGCCATGTCGCCGTACCGAAGTCGAGGCGGCACACCCGCAGTTCACCGGTGGTGCGGGTCTACGCGGGACACCGGAGCGTGTGGGTGAGGGGCTCGGTGGGCGGCGGCTCGTACAGCTCGGGCTGGATCGTGTGCTGAACCCGGTGTAGGGGTAACCCTCGGCAACCCCCTCTGGTGCGACGGGCGTTGCCCCGGATAGCTTCCGGTGTGCACATCTGTCTCACAGGGAAGGGTGCACGCGCATGCGCAAAGCGCTCAGATGGCTGCTGGCGCTCACCGTGCTCATAGGCACGCTGAGCACGGCCGGAGCGGCGACCGCCTCCCCCACGCTCGACTTCGCTCGCGCGGGGGGACCCCCATCGCCGGAGCCGACGGACATCAAGGACCGGCTGCTCTCCGTCCCGGGCATGAGCCTGGTCCAGGAGAAGCCGTATCCCGGCTACCGCTACTTCGTCCTCAACTACACGCAGCCGGTCGACCACCGGCACCCGTCCAAGGGCACCTTCCAGCAGCGCATCACCGTGCTGCACAAGGACGTCAGCCGCCCCACAGTCTTCTACACCGGCGGCTACAACGTCTCCACCACCCCCAGCCGCCGCGAGCCGACCCAGATCGTCGACGGCAACCAGGTCTCCATGGAGTACCGCTTCTTCAACCCCTCCCGCCCCGACCCGGCCGACTGGTCCAAGCTGGACATCTGGCAGGCGGCGAGCGACCAGCACCGCATCTTCAAGGCGCTGAAGAAGATCTACGCCAAGAACTGGATCTCCACCGGCGGCTCCAAGGGCGGCATGACGGCGACGTACTACGAGCGCTTCTACCCGCGTGACATGGACGGCGTGGTGGCCTACGTCGCCCCCAACGACGTCGTCAACGACGAGGACTCCGCCTACGACCGCTTCTTCGCCCGCGTCGGCACCAAGGAGTGCCGCGACCGGCTGAACGCCGTGCAGCGCGAGGCGCTGGTGCGCCGGGAGCCGCTGGAGAAGAAGTACGAGGCGTACGCGGCGGAGAACGGCTACACGTTCACCACCATCGGCAGCCTCGACCGCGCCTACGAGGCCGTGGTGCTGGACTACGTCTGGGGCTTCTGGCAGTACAGCCTGCTGTCGGACTGCGCCACGATCCCCGCGAACGCGGCGACCGCCACGGACGACGAGATCTTCGACTCGATCGACACGATCTCCGGGTTCTCCGCCTACGCCGACCAGGGCCTGGAGACGTACACCCCGTACTACTACCAGGCCGGCACCCAACTGGGCGCCCCCACCATCCACTTCCCGAACATCGAGAAGCGGTACATCCGCTACGGCTACCAGCCGCCGCGCAACTTCGTCCCCCGCGACATCCGGATGAAGTTCCAGCCGGGCGCGATGCGGGACGTCGACACGTGGGTCAAGCACAACGCCCGCCACATGCTCTTCGTCTACGGCCAGAACGACCCGTGGGGCGCGGAGCCGTTCCGGCTCGGCAAGGGCGCGAAGGACTCGTACGTCTTCACGGCCCCCGGCCTGAACCACGGCGCGAACGTCGCCGGCCTCGTCGCGGACCAGAAGTCGCTGGCCACGGCCCGGATCCTGGACTGGGCGGGCGTCGCCGCCACCGCCGTCTCCCAGGCCAGGCCGCTGGCGAAGTTCGACGCGAAGCTGGACGTGCGGGACGTGGAGCGGGAGCCCGCGCTGCGTCCGTGACGTGACTCAGACCGGCCGCGCGCAGCCCACCGGGTGGGTGTCGCCGCCGAGTTGGACGTAGAGGGCCGTTGACGCCGGGCATCGCGCGGACGTCCACGGCCTTCGTCACCTTGTACTTCGGTTTCCTGGTCCCCGACCCGTCGCACGCCGTCTCACGGACCTGACCCCTGCCCGCGCCGCCGTGGTGCGGGGCGCGCGCCCGACGGTCGGCGTAGGCCGAGTACGTCCTCTGGTGCGCACGTACGTTCTCTAGTACGTCAGGCCGTGTCCCGTCGGGTACAGCACCCGCGTCGGATCGTCCGCCCGCTGCACGGGCACCGGTAGCTTTCCGCGCGGTGCGACCGTCCCTGCGATCACCCGGGCGGCGGCGCGCAGTTCGACGTCGGTCCAGGAGTAGGTGGCCAAGCAGGCCTGCACCGAAGGCAGTTGGGCCACGTCGTACGGGTTGCGGATCGCCATCGCGACCACCGGCCGCCCGGTCGCGGCCAGTTGCCTCACCAACTGCTCCACGAGCGTCCGCTGCGCACCGTCCGCCGTGACGTTGTACGTGGCGACCACCACGGCGTCCGCCGCGCCCGCCGCCGTCAGCGCCCGCGTGATCGCCTCGGGCGACGGGTCCGTGCCCGTGGACAGGGCGGTCGCCCCGAAGCCCAGGGCGGTGAGGGCGGCGGCGAGGACACCGGTGGGCGGGCCGGTGGTGCCGGTGGGCGAGGCCGGGTCGGCGCCGACGACCAGCAGACGGGGGTGGGTGCGGGGGGAGAGGGGCAGCACCGGGCCCTCGTTGACCAGCAGGGTCGTCGTCCGCTCGGCGATCTCGTCGGCCGCCGCGAGATGCGCCCGCGCGCCGACCGTCCGCCCGACGTCGGCCAGGCTGACGTACGGCTCGTCGAACAGTCCCAGCCGTGCCTTCAGCCGCAGGATCCGCAGGACCGACTCGTCGAGCCGCCGCTCGGTGAGCTCCCCGTCCCGGACGGCCTTCAGCACGGCGTTGAACGCCACGTCCAGCTTGGGCGGGTTGAGGAGCTGGTCGACGCCGGCCTTCAGCGCGAGGACGGGCACCCGGTCGTCGCCGTACTTGGTGCGCACGCCCGCCATGTCGAGGGCGTCGGTGACCACGACCCCGTCGTAGCCGAGCCTCTCGCGCAGGATGCCGGTGACGATGGGACGGGAGAGGGTGGCGGGGTCGCCGATGGGGGTCCCCCCGCTCGAGCGAAGCCGAGAGTGGGGGACGTCGAGGGCGGGGACCAGGATGTGCGCGGTCATCAGGGAGTCGACGCCGGCCGCGATCGCCGCCCGGAAGGGCACCGCGTCCAGCGCCTCCCACACCTCACGGGTGTGGGTGATGACGGGGAAGCCGGTGTGGCTGTCGACGGCCGTGTCGCCGTGCCCGGGGAAGTGCTTGGCCGTCGCCGCCACCCCCGCCGCCCGGAAGCCCTCGACCTCCGCCGCGACCAGACCGGCCACCGCGTCCGGGTCGGCGCCGAAGGAGCGCACGCCGATGACCGGGTTGGCCGGGTCGACGTTGACGTCGGCGACGGGGGAGTAGTCCTGCCGGATGCCCATCGCCCGCAGCTCGCGCCCGGCGAGCCGCCCGAGGGTGCGGGCGTCGGCGCGGGAGCCGCCGGCGCCGATCGCCATCGCGCCCGGGAAGAGGGTGGCGGGCCGGCCCACCCGGCAGACGGCGCCGTGTTCCTGGTCGGTGGAGATCAGCACCGGCAGCCCGCGCGGCTGCTGGAGGGAGGCCCGCTGGATGCCGTTGGAGAGGTCCGCGATCTGCGCCGGGGCGCGGGTGTTGCGCGCCCAGGTGAAGTAGACGATCCCGCCGAGCCGGTAGCGGGCGAGCAGCTCGGCGGCCGTGCGCACGCCGAGTTCGGCGAGGTTGGCGTCGACGTCGGCCTGGTCGGGCGCGGTCGCCGAGTGGCCGTAGACCCGCGAGACGAAGACCTGTCCGACCTTCTCCTCCAGGGTCATCCGGGAGAGCGTGCGGGAGATCATCCGGGAGGTCGTCCGGGAGAGGGGAGCGCTCGGGTCGCGGTCGTGCGCGGGGGGCGCGGCGCCGACGGTGAGGGCGGCGGTGACGCCTGCGGTGGCGGCGAGGACGGTGCGTCTGGAGGGCATGGGCGCGCTCCTTCCGGAGGGGGGTCCGGTGGGGAGAGGTGGGGGTCCGGGGCGCACGCTACCCGCGCGGGCGCCGCCATCGGCGCATTGGAGGGGGCGCGCCGATGACGGCTCGGTTGCCGGCGGTGCGGCGGAGAGGGTGGGTCAGCGATCGCAGCCAGCAGCGAGGGCCGACACCGCACCGAGGAGGTGACTCGTCCGACAGCCTGCGAGTTGGACGAGCGGGCCGTCGGCAGGGTTCCCGCCCGCGCCCGGATTTCCGGAAGTCGGGACAGGTGTGACGGGAGGGGCTCCTGAGCCGGCCATTCCCGGAATTCAGCGGCGGCCTTCCTTCCTTCCTTCGCTCCCTCCCCCCTCGCTTCCTTCCTTCCAGGGCCTCAGTGGGCCGACGCCTGCGGCCACTGCTCGCGCAGCACGCGCACCGTCTCCGCGATCGCCGGCCGCCGTGCCGCGCCCGTGCGCCACAGCGCGTACAGGCGTCGTACGGGCATCGGGTCGAGCGGCACCTCCACCACCCCGGCCGGCAGCGGGCCGCGCCCGAGCCGGGGGATGAGGGCGACGCCGAGGCCGGCGGCGACCAGGGCGACGAGGGTCGGGTTCTCGTCGGCGGTGTGGACGAGGTCCGGCTCGTGCCCGGCCGCGCGCAGCGTGCGCAGCAGCCAGTCGTGGCAGACCCGGCCCGGCGGCTGGCAGATCCACCGCTCGCCGCCCAGCTCCTCCCGCCGTACGGTCGTCCGCCCCACGAAGGCGTGGCCCGCGGGGACCAGCAGGTCGCACAGGTCGTCCCCGATCACCGCCTGCTCCACGCCGGCCGGGGCGGGCAGCGGCGCGATGTCCCAGTCGTGCGCGACGGCGAGGTCCACGGCGCCCTTCGCGACCAGGTCCACCGACAGATGCGGGTCGACCTCGGTGAGCCGGGCGTCCAGGGCGGGGTGCCGACGGGCCAGGTCGGCCAGGACCGAGGGCAGCAGCCCGCGCGCCGCCGAGGCGAACGCGGCGATGGCCAGCCGCCCGGCCGGCACCCCGCGCCGCTCCTCCAGCTCGGTCTCGGCGCGCTCGACGATCGCCAGCAACTCCTTTGCCGTGGCGGCGAGTTGGAGTGCCTCGTCGGTGAGCCGGATACCGCGCCCCTCGCGCTCCAGCAGGACCGTCCGGGTCTCCCGTTCCAGCTTGGCGATCTGCTGGGAGACCGCCGACGAGGTGTAGCCGAGGGCGACGGCCGCGGCGCCGACGGTGCCGTGGACGGAGACGGCGTGCAGGGCGCGCAGGCGCTGGAGATCGAGCACCGTGAATCCAATCGGTAGCGTTGCTTCATCCAACCATGCAGCAATCAGCGCTGGTGCTACCTGGTCCGCTGCGGTGATCCTCACCGTATGCGCCCCTCTCAACTCGCCCCCTCTCACCTCGCCCCCTCTCACCTCGTTCTCGCCGTCCTCGTCGCCGCCGTCTGGGGCGTGAACTTCACCGTCGTCGAGATCGGCCTCGGCCACTTCCCGCCGCTGCTCTTCTCCGCCCTGCGCTTCCTGGTGGCGGCGCTGCCCGCGGTGTTCTTCGTCGGCCGCCCGAAGGTGGCCTGGAAGTGGATCGTGGCGGTGGGGCTGGTGCTGGGGATGGCCAAGTTCGGGCTGCTGTTCACCGGGATGGCCTCGGGGATGCCGGCCGGACTGTCGTCGCTGGTGTTGCAGATACAGTCGGTGTTCACGGCGGCCATCGCCTTCGTCGCGCTCGGCGAACGCCCCACCCGCGTCCGCCTGTTGGGCATGGGCGTCGCCCTCGCCGGCATCGGCGTCGCGGCCGTCGACGAGGGCGCCTCAGGCCCGCTCGGCGCGTTCGCGCTCGTCATCGCGGCGGCGGTGTGCTGGGGCGCGTCGAACGTCCTCACCCGCAAGGCGTCCCCGCCGGACGCGCTGAACTTCATGGTCTGGGTCAGCACGGTCCCGGTGCTGCCGCTGCTCGCCCTGTCCCTGCTGACGGAGGGCCCGGCGAGGGACCTGGCCGCCCTGCGCGCCCTGGACTGGCAGGGCGCGGGCACGGTCGTCTACGTCGCCTGGGTCACCACCGTCTTCGGCTTCGGCGCCTGGGGCTGGCTGCTGCACCGCCACCCGGCGTCCACGGTGGCGCCCTTCTCCCTCCTGGTCCCCGTCTTCGGCATGACGTCGGCCGCCGTGTTCCTCGACGAGTCGGTGAGCGGCCTGCGCTGGTGCGCGGCGGCACTGCTGGTGGGCGGCGTGGCACTGACGTCCCTGGCGCCGACGAGGAGGACGGTTCCACCGACGGGTTCGCCGACGGTTCCGCCCTCCGTTCCCCCGGTTGCCCCGCCGCGGGTTCCCCCGGTTGTTCATACGAATGACGCCGCCCCTGCCGAACTCTGATCTGGGAAAACGCTCGTCAGGGATCAGTCAGTTCAGTCAGTTCAGTCAGATCAGTCACCGGGGCAGCGTGGAACCGGCGAGCGATCACCGACACGTGGCACATCAGCCAGGAAGACCTGCGGGCCCCGGTTTCACCAACCCGGTCTCGTACGCCAGCACCACCGCCTGCGCGCGGCTGCCGAGGTCGAGCTTGGACATGGTGCGGTTCAGATGCGTCTTGACGGTCGCCTCGCTGATGAACAGATGGTCGGCGATGTCCATGTTCGACAACCCCTGCGCGATCAGCCGGAGCACCTCCACCTCGCGCGCCGTGAGGACCGCCAGATCGGCCGACGGCTCCGCCGCCCGGTTATGGGGGGCGAGAGCCTCGATCAGCCGCCTGGTCACGCTCGGCGCGAAGAGTGTGTCGCCGCCCGCGACCGCCGCCACGGCGGCGAGCAGCCGCTCGGGGCCGGCGTCCTTGAGCAGGAAGCCGGACGCTCCCGCGCGCAGCGCGGCGTAGACGTACTCGTCGAGGTCGAACGTGGTCAGCACCAGGATCCTGGGCGGCGGCCCCGCGCCGTCCGCCCCGGCCAGGATCCGTTCGGTGGCGGTGATGCCGCTCATGCCCGGCATGCGGATGTCCATCAGGACCACGTCGGGGCTCGTCGCCGCCGCCTGCTCGACGGCCTCCGCCCCGTCGGCCGCCTCACCGACGACCTCGATGCCGGGTGCGGCGCGCAACAGCCCCACGAGTCCGGCCCGGATCAGGAACTGGTCGTCGACGACAAGCACCCTCGTCATGTGCGTGTCTCGTCCCCCTGAGGCGTGGCCGACGCCGAGGTGGGCAGCGTCAGCCGGACGCCGAAGCCCCCCTCGGGCCGGGGGCCGATGTCCACCGTCCCGCCGTAGAGCCTTGCGCGCTCGCGCATGCCGATCAAGCCGTGTCCGGCGCCCGGAAGGATTCTGTCCGGATCTGTACGCTGTTTCGCGCCGCCGTCGTCCGTGACGGTCACCGACAGCTGCCGTGCTTCGTACGCGACCACGACGACCGCCCGCGCCGTATGCGCATGCTTGAGTACGTTCGTCAGCGCCTCCTGCACCACTCGGTACGCGCACAGCTCCACGCCCGGTGCGAGCGGGCGTGGCCGCCCGGTGACGGTCAACTCCACCGGTACCCCTGCGGCCCGGATGCGTCCGGCCATCTCGTCGAGCCGACCGAGGCCGGGCACGGAGTCGTACGGAGCCGGGCCCTTGCCGTCGCCGTTGTCGTCGGTGCGCAGGACGGCCAGCATGCGGCGCAGCTCCTCCAGCCCCTCCCGGCTGGTGTCGCTGATCGTGCGCAACGCGTCGTGTGCCGCGCCGGGGTCGGAGCCGAAGACGTATCCGGCCATCCCGGCCTGCACCGAGATCACCGACATGTGGTGGGCGACCACGTCATGCAGCTCGCGCGCTATGCGGCCCTGCTCCTCGGCGACCGCTCGCCGGGCACGTTCCGCCTGCTCACGGCGCAGTTGCTCGGTCAGTAGGGCCAGTTGGTCGCCCCGATCGGCGGACACCTGGGCCGCGTGACCGAACCGGCACATGACCAGAGGGAACACCACCGCTTGCACGGTCACCGTGGCCATGGAACTCGCCTGGGCGCTCAGCCCCGCATACAGCCACACCCCGCCCGTCAGCGCCGCGCAGCCCAGCGCCGTGCGCAGCGAGCGCGCGGCGGCGACGGTGTAGAGCGCCAGCATCGGCGCGAGGCAGTTCACCACCGGCCAGTAGCCGGCGTATATGTAGCCGGCCCACGCGGTGCCTACGATCAGGCAGACGGCGACGGGGGCCCGGCGGCGGGCGGCGACGGGCAGATTGACCAGTGCGGTCAGCGCATAGCCGAAGGAGTCGAGCGGCTCCCAGCCGGGCGGCAGGACCCGCTCGCGCCCGAGCAGCATGCTCGCCACTGCGAAAGCCAGCGCCAAGCCCACGTCCACCAGCCCTCTGTTCCGCAGCACGCGCGCAGAGTAGACCGGCTTGGCGGAGACAGGCATCAACCAGACGTTGTGGCAACGCTATCCGTGCAGACCTTGGGTAGCCGGCACACAGTCGGCACTCTGACCACTCTGACCACTCTGGCCGGGGACGCCGAGAACGCTTCCGGACGTCCCCGGCCAAAGCAGCGGCCGGCTAGGAGTAGCTCAGGTAAAGGTAGGCGTCGCGAGCTCCGCCCTCGCTCCAGTTGACGTCCACGCCGCCGGAGCTGCCGCACTTCGTCTTGTAGCGGTAGGCGCCGTTGTCGAAGTTGACCTCGATCTTCACGCAGCCGCGGTAGCCGTTGTTGTGCAGGTTGCCGGTGACGCGGACACCCCAGTCGTAGTGACACTCGGTGTAGTTGAACGATCCCTGCCGAAGGCTGATGGAGTGGGTGGCGCAAGGGTTGGCGGCGGCTACGGCGGTCGTGGCCGCGGCGGCCTCCGATGCCACCGGGCCGGCGATCACGAGAGCCGCGGCGGTCACTGCCGCCGGTGCGAGCCGTCTGATGAGTTTCATGGATTCGCCCTTCAGTCATCCCACGTAACCAGGAGAAGTCCGAGGTGGTTCAGCGCGTGTTCGCTGTGTGGTATAGGAGGAGAATCACAGAATGTTTTCGCACACGCGTACAGCCGGAGATTGACGTCCCTGGTAAACCTGCGCGGTATCACATACCGGTCGTCCATCCAGAGCGGTAGACGGAATCTGACGGCGGCACAGGGCTCACCCCCACGGCCACCATCATCAGCCGATCACGAGCACCAGCCTGCCTCGTACGCGGCCCTGCTCGCCGGTGCGATGGGCTTCGGCGATCTCGGCGAGCGGGAGCGCAACGGAGCGTGTCATGACCCCGAGGACCCCGAGGACACCGAGGCGCCTGTCCGCCGCCCAGGAAGCCGTGCTCACCGGCGGCAGCGCACTGCTGTGGCTGGCCGCGGGCCTGCTCCTCCACCTGGAGAACCAGGCCAGGGAGCCATGGGACCCGGACTACCCCAGCGAGGGCCCCTTCTTCCTGCCGGCCTGCACGGCGGGGGCGTCACTGCTGCTCACCCGGGCCCTACGCCGACGCACGGGCGACGGGACCGGCCGACTGGCCAGGACCCTCGACGGGGTGATCCAGGCCCGGGCGGTCACGGTGCTCGCGGTATGGGCTGCCCTGCTGATGACGGCGATCATCACCTGACCGAAACCACCTGGAGACCGTGACCCTGGCCGACCCCGGCCGTGGTTCACGCCGAGTCGTTGAGCAGCCGTCCCAGATACTCCCGCCCGCGTCCCAGCAGACCCGGCAGCGGCGCCGCCGCCTCGTACCAGCGTTTCTCGTACTCCCAGCACAGCCACCCGTCCCAGCCGTGCCGCGCCAGCACCTCCACGCACTCGGCGAGCGGCAGCCCCCCGGCGCCCAGCGCCAGCGGGGTGGTGTCCTCGGCCGAGGAGATGTCCTTGACCTGGACGTATCCGAGGTACGGGGACAGCGCCGCGTACGTCTCCTGCGGCTGCTCGCCGCCCAGCCAGGTGTGCATGACGTCCCACAGCGCGCCCACCTGCCGGTGCCCGACCGGCCCGAGGACGCGGATGGCGGCGGCGCCCGTGCGGTGCGAGTCGTGGGTCTCCAGCAGGATGCGTACGTCGCGGTCGGCGGCGTACTCCGCGGCCGTGCCGAGCCTGCGCGCGGCGACGGCGTCGGCGTCCGTCTGCCCGTCGGCCCCGCCCGGGAAGACACGGACGTACGGCGCCCCGAGGTCCACGGCGAGGTCGATCAGCGTCCTGACCTCCTCCACGACCGCCGCGTCGTCCCCGGGAGCCGCGACCCGCGCGTACCCGGCGATCCCCAGCACCTCCACCCCCGCCGCCTCGAACGCGGCGGCCACCCCGGCCCGCTCTTCCGGCCCGATCCCGGGATGAACCGGCTCCTCCGGATGGGCGCGCAGTTCGACCCCGTGGTACCCGTGCGCGGACGCGAGCGCCAGCACCTCCGGTACCGGCAGCCCTGGAACACCGAGGGTGGAGAAGGCGAGCTTCATGGTCCTACTGTCACCCGGTCGGGGGCGCGGGTCCAGTGGGGGCAACTCGACGACCAGGGCCAGGCCTGCCGCACCTCGTCCCCGGCCCAGACCTCACGGTGTCGCCGGTCAGATCCCGCGAGGTGAGATGCCGGGCGGAATCGGTGATGCGGACCACCTCGACGAGTTCGGCCCTCTCGTGAGAGCGAGGGAGTCTCAACTTCTCGGAACCCCCGGAACCCCCGAAGACTCCCTCGGCCCCCCTGAAGACCCCCTCGGCCCCCCTGAAGACCCCCTCGGCACCCCCGAAGACCCCCGCACCATCAACTCCCCCCGCACCGTGGCGATCCCCCCGGGCGGCGGCTCCTCGCGCCCCATGGCGATGCGGCCCGCCCGTGCCCCCGCCTCCGCCAGCGGCAGCCGTACCGTCGTGAGGGCGGGCACCACATCGATGCTGAACGGGAGGTCGTCGAAGCCCGCGACCGACACGTCCTCCGGGATCCGGAACCCCGACTCCCGCAGCGCCGCGCACGCGCCCAGCGCGACGGAGTCGTTGGCGGCGACGACCGCCGTCAGCGACGGGTCGCGGCGCAGCAGTTCCAGCGTGGCCTCGTAGCCCGCGCGCCGGTCGTAGGGGCCGTGCACGGTCCAGCGCGGGTCCTCCTCGATGCCGGCCGCGGCCAGCGCCGCGCGGTGGCCCTCCAGCCGGTGCCGGGTCGTCGTCCGCTCCTCGGGGCCCGCGATGTAGCCGAGCCGCCGGTGGCCGAGGCCGATGAGGTGCTCGGCCAGCTCCCGCCCGCCGCCACGGTTGTCGAAGGTCAGCGCGATCGCCGAGGTCTCCGGCGCCGGGGGCCGCCCGCACAGCACCACCCGCGTCCCCGCCTCCCCCAGCCTGCGCAGCTTCGCCGCCACCGCCGACGCGTGCGGCTCGTCCTCCACGGCCCCGCCGGTCAGCACCACGGCCGCGGCCCGCTGCCGCTGCAACAGGGTCAGATAGGTCAGTTCCCGCTCCGGCGACCCCCCGGTGTTGCAGACCACCGCCAGCCGCTCGCCCCCGGCGCGCCCGCCCGGCCCCCCGATCTCCGACTGGATCGCGCTCGCCATGATCCCGAAGAAGGGGTCGGCGATGTCGTTGACGAGGATTCCCACCAGGTCGGACGTCGCCGCGGCCAGCGCGCTCGCCGGCCCGTTCAGCACGTAGTCCAGCTCGTCGACCGCCCGCAGCACCCGCTCCCGGGTGGTGGCGGCGACGGGATAGTTCCCGTTCAGCACGCGCGACACCGTCGCGGGCGAGACCTGCGCGCGGGCCGCCACGTCCGCCAGGGTCACCGTCATCTACTAGTCCTCCGGTTACGCATATCGTCGTACGTCGTCGTACGCCCTGGTGGTAGACAGCAGCCGGGCTCGGCACGGTTCCGGGCGTGTCGAGCAGACCTTACGGCCCCGCACCCCTGTTGTTCGCCCCCTCGAACAACTCGGGATGGACACGGTCTTGTCCGGACCACCGGTCAGAGGCTAGCTTCTTCTTGCATAGAAAGCGCTTGCTGTAACGCTGATCAGGAAGAGGCGTACGCGGCGCGCACGAACCGCGTACGAAACGCGCAGGCATGCCACCGAGCACGCAGCACGGAGGCATGCCGCGCACGACGCCTACGAAGGGATCGACGTGACACGCAAGACGGTGCGGATCGCCATGAACGGCGTGACGGGGCGCATGGGCTACCGCCAGCACCTCGTCCGCTCCATCCTGGCCCTGCGCGAACAGGGCGGCCTCGACCTCGGCGACGGCACCGTGCTGTGGCCGGAGCCGATCCTCGTCGGCCGCCGCGAGCACGCGCTGCGGGCGCTCGCCGAGCAGCACGGCCTGGACCCGGAGAACGTCTCCACGGACGTCGACGCGGTCCTCGCCGACCCGACCGTCGAGATCTACTTCGACGCCCAGGTGACGTCCGCCCGCGAGGAGGCGATCAAGAAGGCGATCGCGGCCGGCAAGCACGTCTACACGGAGAAGCCGACGGCGACCGGTCTCGACGGCGCCCTGGAACTGGCCCGCCTCGCCAATGCGGCCGGCATCAAGCACGGCGTCGTCCAGGACAAGCTGTTCCTCCCGGGTCTGCTCAAGCTGAAGCGCCTCATCGACGGGGGCTTCTTCGGCCGGATCCTGTCCGTCCGGGGCGAGTTCGGCTACTGGGTCTTCGAGGGCGACTGGCAGGCCGCTCAGCGCCCGTCCTGGAACTACCGCGCGGAGGACGGCGGCGGCATCGTCGTCGACATGTTCCCGCACTGGGAGTACGTGCTCCACGAGCTGTTCGGCCGCGTGAAGTCCGTCCAGGCCATCGCCACCACCCACATCCCGCAGCGCTGGGACGAGAACGACAAGCCCTACGACGCCACGGCCGACGACGCCGCCTACGGCATATTCGAACTCGAGGGCGGCGCGATCGCCCAGATCAACTCCTCCTGGGCGGTCCGCGTGGCCCGCGACGAACTGGTGGAGTTCCAGGTGGACGGCACGGAGGGCTCGGCGGTGGCCGGCCTGCGCAACTGCCGTGTCCAGCACCGCTCCACGACCCCCAAGCCGGTCTGGAACCCGGACATCCCCGCCACCTACTCCTTCCGCGACCAGTGGCAGGAGGTGCCCGACAACGGCGAGTTCGACAACGGCTTCAAGGCCCAGTGGGAACTGTTCCTGCGGCACGTCTACGCCGACGCCCCCTACCACTGGGACCTGCTGGCCGGCGCCCGCGGCGTCCAACTCGCCGAGCTGGGCCTGAAGTCCTCGCTGGAGGGCCGCCGCCTCGACATCCCGGAGGTCACGCTGTGACGATCCAACTCCCGGACTCAGCAGGTGACTTGCGGACATACGAGCCCCGCACGACGCCCCTCCCCCTGACCGCCGGCGCCCCCTTCACCTCCCGTACGGTCTTCTCGGCGGCGCACGTCGTGGCGGACCCGTTCGCGGACGTGTCCCCCGATTCCCCCGCCGCCGTCGACTGGGACGCCACCCTCGCCTTCCGCCGCCACCTGTGGTCCCACGGCCTGGGCGTCGCCGAGGCGATGGACACCGCCCAGCGCGGCATGGGCCTGGACTGGGCCGGCGCGGCGGAGCTGATCCGCAGGTCGGCGGCGGAGGCCAGGTCGGTGGGCGGCCTGATCGCGTGCGGCGTGGGCACGGACCAGCTCACCGCTCCGGCGTCCCTCGCGGAGGTCCGGACGGCCTACGAGGAGCAGCTCGCGCTGGTGGAGGAGTCGGGCGCCCGCCCGATCCTGATGGCGTCCCGAGCCCTGGCAGCGGCGGCGACCGGCCCCGACGACTACCTGGACGTCTACGGCCACCTTCTCCGCCAGTCCGCCGACCCGGTGATCCTGCACTGGCTGGGCCCGATGTTCGACCCGGCGCTGGAGGGCTACTGGGGCTCGTCCGACCTGGACGCGGCGACGGACACGTTCCTGGAGGTCATCGCGGCCCACCCCGACAAGGTGGAGGGCGTCAAGGTCTCGCTCCTGGACGCCCAGCGCGAGATCGACATCCGCCGCAGACTCCCGCAGGGCGTCCGCTGCTACACGGGCGACGACTTCAACTATCCCGAGCTGATCGCGGGCGACGAGAAGGGCTTCAGCCACGCCCTGCTGGGCATCTTCGACCCCCTGGGCCCGCTGGCGGCGGAGGCGGTACGAGTCCTGGACACGGGCGACGTGGCAGGCTTCCGTGAACTCCTCGACCCCACGGTCGAGTTGTCCCGCCACCTCTTCCAGCCTCCCACCCGCTTCTACAAGACGGGCGTGGTCTTCCTGGCCTGGCTGGCCGGCCACCAGTCGCACTTCACGATGGTCGGCGGCCTCCAGTCGGCCCGCTCCCTCCCGCACTTCGCCCGCGCCTACGAACTCGCCGACGGCCTGGGCCTGTTCCCCGACCCGAAGCTGGCGGAGGAACGCATGAAGACCCTGCTGGCCCAGTACGGAGTAACGCAGTGACCACCGACTCTCTGACCCGCTTCAGCATCAACCAGATGACGGTGAAGCAGTTGTCGATGCCCGAACTGGTCGACGCGTGCGTGCAGTTGGGCGTGCCGGCGGTCGGCCTGTGGCGCGAGCCGGTCCAGACGTACGGCGTGGAGGCGACCGCCGAACTGGTCCGCGACGCGGGCCTCACGGTGACGACGCTGTGCCGGGGCGGCTTCTTCACGGCGATCGACCCGGCCGAACGCGCGACGGCCCTGTCCGACAACCGCCGGGCGATCGACGAGGCCGCGGCCCTGGGCACCGAGGTGCTGGTCCTCGTCTCCGGCGGCCTCCCGCCCGGCTCGAAGGACCTGCACGGCGCACGGGAACGCATCGCGGACGCACTGGCGGAGCTGGGCCCCTACGCCGAGAACCACGGCGTGAAACTGGCCATCGAGCCCCTCCACCCCATGTACGCCGCCGACCGCTGCGTGGTCTCCACCCTCACCCAGGCCCTGGACCTGGCCGAACGCTTCCCCGCCCACCAGGTAGGCGTGGCCGTGGACACGTACCACATCTGGTGGGACGACCAGGCCCCGGCCCAGATCGCCCGCGCCGGCGCGACCGGCCGCATCCACACCTTCCAACTCGCCGACTGGACCACCCCGTTGCCCGAGGGCGTTCTGACCGGCCGGGGCCAGATCGGCGACGGCACGATCGACATGCGCGAATGGCAGGCCTACGTGGAGACGGCCGGCTACACCGGCGCGATCGAGGTCGAACTGTTCAACGACGGGCTGTGGGCCCGCGACGGCCGCGAGGTGCTGGCGGAGACGGCGGCCCGGTTCGTGAAGCACACGGCGTAGCGAGTCGTAGCGCGTCGTGGAGGCAGTGTCCGGAGAGGGGCGTCGACCTCTCCGGACACTGCTGTATACGTGACGTATACTTGCCGGATGGCCGACGTGATGATCCGTGTACCCGCCGAAGTCCGTGACCAGCTCGCCGCCGTCGCCGAGGCGCGGGGCACCAGCCTTCGTGCCCTCATGCAGGACATAGCCGCTCAGACGCTGACTCCCGAGCAGATCAGGGAACGGGCCGACCGCACCCGCACGCTGCTCGCCGAGCGCTTCGGGCACCACGTGTCGGACGAGGAGTCCGCCGAGATGCGGCGCAAGATGCGGGAGGCCTCCGCCGCTCACCGCGCCGCCCTGGCCGGGACGGCCGGGACGGAGCCGTCCCCTTGAGCTGGACCGAGCACTACGTACTCGACACCCCCACCCTCCTGGCGATGGGAGGCGACAAGCAGGTCTCCGGACTCATCCATGCCGCTGCCGCCAGCGACGACATGCGCCTGTGGGTACCTGTCCTGTGCCTCTTGGAGGCCGAGCGCCGACGCGCCGGGATCGTCGACCACGCGGGCGTGCTGGTGGACGTACTGCATCTCGTCGGCGACGACCACGCCATGGCGGTGACCATCGCCGAACTGGGCCGCGCGGGCGTCGACTTCGGCGTCTCGGCGGCCGTCCACGCAGCGCGCCCCAACCAGACGCTCCCCATGGGCGGCCTGATCGCCACCGTGACACCGCAACCGTACGAAGGACTCGGAGTCGGCATCATGGACCTGAACCGCTGAGGGTCCGCCCCCGACCGTAGGATCGATTCCCCTGTACGTGCCGCTGTGCACCTTCGACTGGCTCAACCACTTGCTCGCCTGCTCGTTCTGCAACAGCAACCAGAAGCGGAACCGGTTTCCCGGGTCTTCGAAGGTGAGCGGTGCGGGCGAGCCTCCGGGGGTGGGTGGACGTGGCGCGAAAGTGTGACACTCCAGCATGGAAGTGTCACATTTCCACGGGGCGGCCCTGGCTCTCCGCAGCGCGTCGAAGGGGTGCACCGCTCAACTTCGCAGATCCGGTCGGCGACGAGCCTCGCAGGCATTCTCCTCCGAGACCCCGGACTCCGCGCCGGATTCCTGAACCCGAGCTAGCGAAGCCCCTCCTTGACCGCCCCGACGAACTCCGACCATCCGCGCCCCGAGAAGACCACCGCCGGACCGCTGACGGCCTTGCTGTCGCGGACGGGCACACCAGCGTGGCCACGGGCGACTTCGAGGCACTCGTTCCCACTGCCGCCGCTGTGGCTGGACTTGTACCACCCGGTGAGGGTGATGGGCTCACTGCTGGTCATGCGCGTGTTCCTCCGCTACGGACTTGACGAAGGCCAGTGACTCCTGCTGCGGCAACGCTTCACCGAGCACCAGCTCGTACGCCGTCTGACACTCACTCACCCGTGCTCGGCCTTTTACGAGTTGCCCGATGCCAAACCCTTCCATGTAGGCCACCGTGGCCGCCTTCTCGAAGCTCATCAGCGTGAGCAGGCCCTCTTGGATCGCGTACGCCCCGATCCTGTAGGGGAGCACATGGAGCCGCACGCGTCCTTCCTCTGCCAAGTCCGCCATTTTCCATAGCTGTTCGGCCATGACCTTTGGCCCGCCGACCGGGCGTCTGAGCACGGCCTCGTCGAGCAGCGTCCACAGGACGGGACGCGACGAGCCGTTCACTACATCGGCACGCTCCGTTCGAATGACAACTTCCCTGTCAATCTCCTCGGTTGTGTAGTTGGGCCGGTAGGCGCGGAACACAGCCCGTGCGTAGTCGGGGGTCTGGTAGATCCCCGGAATCAAGGTGGGTGCGAACTGCTGGATCATCACCGCTTTTCGCTCAAGCTCGGCGACTGCGGAGAAGTGCCTCGCGTACCGGTTCTCCAACTCCTCCAGCCAGCGGAGGAAGAACCCGTCCGTCCCCAGCGCCCGGTCGATCAGCCTTGCGTCGGCCTGCCTGGGAAGCCGCCTGCCCGCCTCGAAGTGGCTGATCAGAGTGGGAGAGCAGAAGACCTGATCGGCCAGTTCCTCCTGCGTGAGGCCGGCCGCGATGCGCCGCAGTCTCAGCTCCTCCCCGTACTTCTCCCGTTGTGTTCGTGGCGCACGAGGCTTGGTCATGCCGCTGACTCCCAACTTGACAAGCGCGTTGTCAACCTCCAGGTACTGGCAGCGTAGCCACCGTCGACCCCACGCTGTGAGTGATTCGCAACAGAGCGAAGTCGCCGCAGGTGGGAAAGCAGGTTGACGTGACACAACTGACCCGACTCTTCAGGCCGTTCGGGAGGCTCCTGTCCCTGGCGTGGGGACGCCGCCGTACGGAGCCCGCGCCGCCGGTCCGCCCGTACTCGTGCGCGTACGTCAGCGGCCCGACGGGCTACGGCACGGGGGAGCGTCCGGCTGAAGTCGTGCCGCCCGTCGTCCTGGGGATCGGGCTCGGCTCGCTGTTCTGGCCTCGCGTGGGGAGCGACACGTGAGCGCTACGGAACACGAGAAGTCGCCCGCCCGCCTGTTGCCCTGGACGACTCCCGAGGGCAAGCCCTGCTACGTCGTGGGCGACGGGACGGGCTACGTGTGGCGGATGGCGGACGACGTCGAGTGCGTACAACTCGGCATGGCGGACGACCTCCTCGGCCACGCCGGCGCACTCCTCGCGGAACACCGGACGACCGGTGCCGAACTGCGCTACCTCGCACGGCTGTTGGTCGACTCCCTGCGGGACGTCAGGAGGGTGGCGGAGAGCCGGGGAGCACGGCTCGGCGGCCGGAGCGAGGACGCCGACGAAGGCGAGGAACGCGAGGAAGGGGCCGCCCTCCGCCGGGTGTGAGCGGACGGGGCGGCCCCGGTGGCGCATGGCCGGGATCAAGGGGTCAAAGAGGTCACTTGGGGAGGCGGGCCAGCAGCCACGTGCACAGTTCCTCGGTGATGGCCGTGTGCGCGGTGGTCGTGGGAGAGCAGAGGAATTCGTCCAACTCGCTCTCCTCCTGCGGGAGTTCGTCGATCCGCGCGTACAGGTCGTCCTGCCGCTCGACGTCGCGGATCGCGACCGCGCTCACCGACGGGACGAAGCACACCTCCTCGTGCCGCAGATCCACCGTGCCGCCGAGCTTGCGCATCGCGTCGGCGAGGATCTTGTACGTGTGCAGCGTGCCGCCCGGCGCGCCGTCCAGCTCCGGGAAGCCGCTGGTCGTGATGGTGTCATCGGCCTTGGGGAACCTGCGGTTCAGGTAGGCGACCGTCACGTCGTCGCCCTGGGCCTGGGTGTAGAAGGTGGTGCCGGGGTAGATCTGGTCGATCCGCAGCGCGACCTCGCCGGGCAGTACGTCGGGCAGGCCGACCCCGTCCGCGCGGCCGTTGGCGACGGCGATCTTGCGCGGGATCATCGGCCAGCCGCCGAACCGCTCCAGCGCGGCCAGGAAGTGCGTGCGCTCGGGGGCTACGCCGATCTTGCCGGTGTCCTTGTCGTAGTGCCGCCACAGCATCTGGCGCGCGGCCGGGCTGTCCATCTGCCTCGCGAAGTCGTTCGGGAACGGGATGAAGTGCGAGAACGCCTGCACGCCGACCGGGATGGACGCGCCCCGGTGCGGGCTGTCGTACGAGAAGTACAGCTCGGTCTGGTGGTCCATCCGCTGCGTCTCCAGCTTGGCCAGCGCGTAGCGGGTGACGATGCCGCCCATGCTGAAGCCGCCGACGACCAGCCGGGCGTCACCGACACGGCGGCCGATCGCCTCCAGGATGAGGGCCTCGGCCGCCTGCGCGTTGTCCAGGATGGACGCGCTGCGCTCCTCGAAGCCGAGCAGGATCACGTCCCTGCCGCGCCGGCGCAGCTCGCTGACGAACGGGTAGCCGCTCTCCAGCCCCTGGTAGAGCTCGTCGAGTTTGCTGCGGCCGAGGTTGAAGCCGTCGGCCATGATCACGGGCCGGACGAGGCCGCCGGTGTCGTTGCCGTCGCCGGGGAAGACCCAGGCGAAGCCGTTCGGCAGCGGCCATTCCTCGTGTTCCGGTACCTCGACCGGGGTGGCGCGTTCGGCGGTCGGCGCGGCGCCGAGGGTGAACGTACCGACGTTGGGCTCGGTCGTCTCGGACATGGTCGTACTCCTCATGAGACTCGGGGAGGGGTGGGGAGACGACGTCATCATGCGGGGTAATTCGGGCGTATCACCCATTTGAGCTGGGGTGTTCACCACAAATGATGGAATATGCATGGAAATTGTTTAGTGCGTCCGGCATGTGCCGTTGGCCTGTTCTCTTCGCTAACCCGTTCCACGCCGCACGCATACCGAGCGCATGGCGAACTCGCTCGGAACTCACTCCGAAAAATTTCCTGAGGACCGCGCAACCCTTACCGGCTTATGCGTGTCGTACATGGCATCAGGACTTCTGGAGGGGGATCCGGGGGGATCGCGGGGGTTCTGACACGGAGGGGAAAAGCCGAGGGGGCCTGGTCGACGACCAGACCCCCTCGAGGCTTTCTCGAAGCTCTTCCCGCGTTCCCCGTCGGCACTGCGGGAGCTGCTGCTTCCAGGTGCCTGGTCCCCGGGTGTCCAAGTACCAGTCGTTGACGTAACCGGTGCTGATCCCGTTGTCGACCTGCACATTGCGGTGCCGGCGGCCGCCCAGGCTCCGTCAGAAGAAGACCCCGCACCGCAGCAGCACGTTCGCGTACGGCCGCGCCTCACCCGTGCGCACCACCAGTCGCGCCCCCGCCGACAGCCTCTTCAGCTCCTCGTGCGAGACGAACGTCAGCTCCGCGAAGTGCCCCGCCAGCAGTCCGGCCGCCGCCGGATTCGCCTCCCGGACCTCCGCCGCCGCCGTGGCGCCCTCCACGACCAGCTCGGCGAGCAGCCCCTCGACCACCTCCGCGAACGACGGCACCCCCGCCCGGAAAGCGAGGTCCACGACCCGGGGCCCGTCCGGTATCGGCATGCCGGCGTCGCACACCAGCACCCCGTCCCCGTGCCCCAACTCGGCCAGCGCCCCGGAGAGTTGACGGTTGAGAATCCCGGCCTTCTTCACTGGTGGTCGCCTCGCAAGGTCTCTCCGGCCGTCCCCTCCGGGCTGCTTTTCCGGCCGGGGGTCCGGGGGTTGTCCCCCGGGAAGGCACAGCACAGAGCCTCGACCTCCTCCGCCGTCGGGAACGACTCCTGCGCGCCCCGCCGGGTCACCGCCGCCGCCCCGACCCGTGCCGCGTACGCCGCGGCCTCGGCCAGGGACGAGCCCGTGCCCAGCTTCCACGCCAGCGCCGCCGTGAAGGAGTCACCCGCACCCGTCGTGTCCACGGCGTCCACCTTCACCGACGCCACCCGCGCAACGCCCTCCGCCGAGGCGACCAACGCGCCCCGCGAACCCAGCGTCACGACCACCGACTTGGGCCCCTTCGCGAGCAACACCCGTGCCCAGTCCTCGGGTTCCTCGCCTCCCGAAGGACTCCCGCCCGCCTCACCCAGGAGCACCTTCGCCTCGTGCTCGTTGACGATCAGCGGGTCGCACGCCGCCAGCACCTCGGCCGGCAACGGGCGCGGCGGAGACGGGTTCAGCACGAAGCGGCTGCCCGGCGCCAGATCCCGTACGACCTTCACGACCTCCACGACCGTCTCCAGCGGAATCTCCAACTGGGCCGACACCACCCGGGAGGTGTGGAAGAGAGGGGCGGCGGCCCGGACGTCCTCCGGCGTCAGACGCCCGTTCGCGCCCGGCGACACCACGATGCTGTTGTCGCCCGACGGGTCCACGGTGATCAGCGCGACCCCGGTCGGCGCCCCGCCCACCAGGACGCCCACCGTGTCGACCCCGGCCGCCCGCTGCGAGTCGAGCAGCAGCCGGCCGTACGCGTCGTCGCCGACCCGGGCCAGCAGGGCCGTGCGGGCCCCGAGGCGGGCGGCCGCCACGGCCTGGTTCGCGCCCTTGCCGCCGGGGTGGACGGCCAGGTCGCCGCCCAGAACCGTCTCACCGGCACCCGGGCGCCGCTCGACGTCGATCACCAGGTCGGCGTTGGCCGACCCTACGACCAGCAGGTCGTAGTCGTACATGAAGCACTCCTCGCCGATGCCAATGGCCAATGGACCATGGCCAATTGCGAAATGTGACACCTCGGGGGTCAGGTGTCACATGTCAGCCGCTGAACCCCGCCACGTTCCCCTTGGTGACGACCTTCACCGGCACCTTCACCGTCGCCTCGACCTTCTTGCCCCGCAGCGCGTCCAGCGCGTTCCGCACGGCGATCCTGCCCAGTTCGGACGGCTGCTGCGCCACGGATGCGTACAGCGTGCCGTTCTTGACGGCGGTCAGGCCGTCCGGGGTGCCGTCGAAGCCGACGACCTGGACGGACTTGCCGGCCTTGGAGCCCAGCGCCTTGATCGCGCCGAGCGCCATCTCGTCGTTGGCGGCGATGACGCCCTGGACGTCCGGGTGGGCCTGGAGCAGGTTCGACATCACGTCGAGCCCCTTGGTGCGGTCGAAGTCGGCCGGCTGCTGGGCCAGGACCTGGATGCCGGGGTAGGCCTTCAGCCCCTTGGCGAAACCCTCCGCCCGCTCCCGCGCCGCCGATGTGCCCGCCTGCCCCTGGAGGATCACGATCTTGCCGCTGCCGCCCAGCGTCTCGGCGACCGTCTTCGCCGCCAGCTCGCCGCCCGCCACGTTGTCGGAGGCGACCAGCGCGTCCACCGTGGCCTTGTTGACGCCCCGGTCGACCGCGATGACCGGGATCTTCGCCTTGTCGGCGGCGTTCACCGAGTTGCTCGCCGCGTCCGAGTCCACCGGGTTGACGATGATCGAGTCGAAGCCGGAACTGGTGAAGTTCTGCAACTGGTTGGCCTGCTGGGAGGCGTCGTTCTGCGCGTCGGTGACCGTCAGGTCCACGCCCAGCTTCTTCGCCTCCGCCTGCGCGCCCGACTGGATCTGCACGAAGAACGGGTTGTTGAGCGTGGACAGCGCCAGCCCGACCTTCGGGTTCGCCGTCGACGAGGTGCCGCCGTGCAGGAAGGAGGTCGCGCCGACGATCGCCACGGTCACCACGGCCGCGAGCCCGTACGTAGCCGCCTGCTTCCCCTTGCCGCCGCCGAGAGCGCCGCCGAGACCGGCACCCGCCGCCCCCGGGGAGGACCCCGCCTTGCGGCGCACGGTGTCCAGCAGCACGGCCAGCGCGATGACGACGCCGATGACGACCTGCTGCCAGAACGCGGACACGGACAGCAGGTTGAGGCCGTTGCGCAGCACCGCGAGGATCAGCGCGCCGATCAGGGTCCCCGAGGCCTTGCCCGTACCCCCTGCGAGGGACGCGCCGCCGATGACGACCGCGGCGATCGCGTCCAGCTCGTAGCCGTCGGCCGCCTGCGGCTGCGCGGAGGACAGCCGGGAGGCGAGCACGATGCCCGCCGCGGCGGCGAACACACCGGACAGCGCGTAGATCGCGAGCTTCTGCCTCTTCACCCGCAGCCCCGACAGCCGGGCCGCCTCCTCGTTGCCACCGATGGCGTACATCGAACGGCCGATGTACGTCCGGCCGAGCACGAACGCCGCGATGAGCCCCATCACGACCATGACCAGCACCGGCACCGGCAGCCAGCCGCCGAGCGTGTCCCCCAGGTGCGACACCGAGTCGGGGAAGGCGATCGGCGAGCCCTCGGAGATCACCAGCGACAGACCGCGCGCCACCGACAGCATCGCGAGCGTCGCGATGAACGGCGGCAGCTTGCCGTACGCGATGAGGAAACCGTTCACCAGACCGGCCGCGACACCGGTGGCAACGGCGAGTACGACCGCTATGACGACCGGCACGCCCTGCTGCGTCGCGCTCCAGGCCAGCACGGTGGCCGACAGCGCCGCCACCGAGCCGACCGACAGGTCGATGCCCGCCGAGACGATCACGAAGGTCACGCCGAAGGCGAGGATGGCGGTCACAGCCGCCTGGACGCCGACGTTGAGCAGGTTGTCGGTGGTCAGGAAGTCGCCCGACAACGCCGACATGGCGATGACGAGGACGATCAGCGCGGTCAGCGCGCCGTTGTCGAGGAGCAGACGGCGGACCGCCGCGGCGCCACCACCGGCGCCCGTCGTGCTCTCGAGCGTTTCAGCGGCCACTGCCGGCCTCCAGTTCGGTGGTAACGGGGTTGCTTACCGCGAGCGCCATCACGGCGTCCTGCGTGGCCTCGTCGGCCGGGAGTTCGCCGGCGATCCGGCCCTGCGCCATCACCAGGACCCGGTCGCTCATGCCGAGCACCTCGGGCAGATCGCTGGAGATCATCAGGACGGCGGCCCCGGCGGCCGTCAGCTGGTTGATCAGCTGGTAGATCTCGACTTTCGCGCCGACGTCGATCCCGCGCGTCGGCTCGTCGAGGATCAGCACCTTGGTGTCGGCGAGCAGCCACTTGCCGATGACGACCTTCTGCTGGTTGCCGCCGGAGAGGGTGCGCACCTGCTGGCCGAGCCCGGCCATCCGCACGCCGAGCTGCTCGGCGATCCGCGCGGCGGCGACGTGCTGGCCCTTGAGGTCGACGACCCCGCCCCGGGTCGCGGCCCGCATGGTGACGAGCCCGAGGTTCTCCTCGACCGACTGGTCGAGCACCAGCCCCTGACCCTTGCGGTCCTCGGGCACCAGCCCGATCCCGGCCGCCATCGCGGCGCTCACGTCATACCCGCGAAGCCGGTCACCCGCGACCCGCACAGCTCCCCGGTCGTAGGGGTCAGCCCCGAAGACGGCCCGTACCACTTCGGTACGACCCGCGCCGACGAGCCCCGCGACGCCGACGACCTCACCGGCGCGCACCTCGAAACTGACGTCGTGGAAGACGCCGTCCCGCGTCAGCCCCTCGACGGACAGCAGGGCGGCACCCTTCTCGGCACGCGCGCGTGGGTACTGCTGCTCGATGGAACGGCCCACCATGAGCCGTACGAGCTCGTTCTCGGGCGTGGTGGCGGGCACCTGGCCGACGGACTTCCCGTCCCGGATGACCGTGACCCGGTCGCCCAGGGCGGCGATCTCCTCCAGGTGATGCGTGATGAAGACGATGCCCACGCCGTCCTCGCGCAGCCTGCGCACGATGCCGAAGAGCTTCTCGACCTCCTCGGAGGTCAGCACGGCGGTCGGCTCGTCCATGATCAGCACGCGCGCGTTGAGGCTCAGCGCCTTGGCGATCTCGACCATCTGGAGCCACGCGATGCCGAGTTCACGCACGCGCGCGCGTGGCGACACGTTCACCCCGACCCGCTCCAGCAGGACGGCGGCCTCGGCCTCCATCCGCTTCCGGTCGATCATCCCGAAACGGCGCGGCTGCCGTCCCAGGAAGATGTTCTCGGCGACCGTCAGATCGGGGACGAGGTTGAACTCCTGGTAGATGGTGGCGATCCCGAGGCGCTCGGAGTCCTGCGCGCCGTGGATGCGCACCTCCTCGCCACCGGCCAGGATCCGCCCGGCGTCGGGCGTGTAGGCGCCGGAGAGCATCTTGATGAGGGTGCTCTTGCCCGCGCCGTTCTCACCGAGCAGCACATGCACCTCGCCCCGGCGCAGGTCGAAGTCGACGCCGTCGAGCGCGACCACCCCGGGGAAGGTCTTGCGTATGCCTTCGATGCGCAGCAACTCGTCGTGGCTGCTCACGACTTACTCCTGTCCGTTACGGAAGACGGCTCCGAAGACGACTCGGAAGACGACTCGGGGGACGGCTCGGAAGACGACTCGTGAGACGGCTCAGCGGAAGCCGGTTGTCGCCGGGGGGCGGCCTCGCCGCACGAGCGGCGCACGACGAGCCGGGCGGCGAGGGTGACGGACTGCGGGGGCCGCCCCTCGATCCGGTCGACCAGCGCGCGCACCGCGGCCCGCCCCAGCTCGCCCGTGGGCTGCGCGATCGCCGTGACCGGCGGATCGGTGTGCACGAACCACGGGATGTCGTCGAACGCGGCGAGCGCGATGTCGTCCGGAACGCGCAGCCCACGCGCGCGTACGGCGTCCAGCGCGCCCAGGGCCATCAGGTTGTCGGCCGCGAAGACGACCTCGGGCGGCTCGGGCAGGTCGAGGAAGCCCTCGGTGACGCGGCGCCCGCTCTCGGCCTGGAAGTCGCCCTGGCCGATGTAGGCGTCCGGCAGGGGAAGCCCGTACTCGGCCATGGCGGCCCGGAAGGCCTCCACGCGCTCGCTGCCGGTCGTCGTGGCGGCGGGGCCCGCGATGATGGCGAGCCGCCGGTGCCCCAGCCAGTGCAGGTGCGCGACCAGGTCCCGTACCGCCGCGCGCCCGTCCGCCCGCACCACCGGCACGTCCACGCCCGGGATCCACCGGTCGACGAACACCATGGGCGTCCCCCCGCGCGCGGTATCGATGATGAGCGGCGAGCCGCCGTCCGTGGGGGACACCAGGAGCCCGTCGATACGGCGGTCCAGCAGCGTCAGTACGTGGTGGTCCTGAAGATCCGGCCGCTCGTCGGCGTTCCCGATGATCACGCTGTAGCCGAGCGCCCTGGCCTCCTCCTCGACGGAACGGGCCAGTTCGGTGAAGTACGGGTTCATCACGTCGCTGATGACCAGGCCGAGCGTGCGGGTCTGGTCGGTGCGCAGCGACCGGGCGACGGCGTTCGGGCGGTAGCCCAGCGCCTCGACGGCGACCAGCACGCGCGCGCGTGCGTCCGCGCTGACCGACGGATGGTCGTTCAGGACGCGCGACACCGTGGCGACGGAGACCCCCGCCTCGGCAGCGACGTCCTTCATGCTCGCCATCGCCACTCCACCTCCTCGTGGAATCGATTACATGAACGTGTACCGAAGGATTGGAATCGATTACAAGCCCGTGAATCAAGCCTCCGACGCGGCTGAAACCCGATCGTGATGAACGGTGGTGCGAAGGGATCCGGGCTGCCTTTGTCGGCAACGGGTGGCATGCCCGTGCCAAGCGGTGGTCAATCGGCGGGGGAGGACCGGATATGCCCGCAGGCTTGATAGGGAAAGGACCGTCCGGGCGGGGCTGTCAGTGCCGGGCGGTACCGTCGGATCATGTCCCAACAGACGGGGGCCGCCCCAGGGGCGGGAGAGCGGCAACTGGCCACGCTGGAAGGCGTGCTCGAACGCATCACGTACGCGAACGAGGAGAACGGCTACACGGTCGCCCGAGTGGATACCGGCAGAGGCGCCGCCGACCTTCTCACGGTCGTCGGAGCGCTGCTCGGCGCGCAGGTGGGGGAGTCCCTGCGGATGGAGGGCCGCTGGGGCTCGCATCCCCAGTACGGCAAGCAGTTCACCGTCGAGAACTACACGACCGTCCTGCCCGCCACCGTCCAGGGCATCCGCCGCTACCTGGGATCCGGCCTGGTCAAGGGCATCGGCCCGGTCTTCGCCGACCGCATCACGCAGCATTTCGGCATGGACACCCTCACCGTCATCGAGGAGGAGCCGAAGCGGCTCATCGAGGTGCCGGGCCTCGGCCCGAAACGCACGAAGAAGATCGCCGACGCCTGGGAGGAGCAGAAGGCGATCAAGGAGGTCATGCTCTTCCTCCAGACCGTCGAGGTGTCCACGTCCATCGCCGTGCGCATCTACAAGAAGTACGGCGACGCCTCGATCTCGGTGGTGAAGAACCAGCCGTACCGCCTCGCCGCCGACGTCTGGGGCATCGGCTTCCTCACCGCGGACAAGATCGCCCAGTCCGTCGGCATCCCGCACGACAGCCCGGAGCGCGTCAAGGCGGGCCTGCAGTACGCGCTGTCCCAGGCCACCGACCAGGGCCACTGCTACCTCCCCGAGGAGCGCCTGATCGCCGACGCGGTGAAGCTGCTCCAGGTCGACACCGGCCTCGTCATCGAGTGCCTCGCCGACCTCGCGACGCCGCCGGAGGAGGGCGAGGACCCCGGGGTCGTACGCGAGAAGGTCCCGGCCGCCGACGGAGGAGACTCCGTCACGGCCGTCTACCTGGTCCCCTTCCACCGCGCCGAACTGTCCCTCGCCGCCCAGCTCTCGCGCCTGCTGCGCACCGGCGAGGACCGGATGCCGGCCTTCCGGGACGTGGCCTGGGACAAGGCGCTGACCTGGCTGAAGGCCCGTACGAAGGCCGAGCTCGCGCCCGAGCAGGAGGCCGCCGTCAAGCTGGCGTTGACCGAGAAGGTCGCCGTACTCACCGGCGGCCCCGGCTGCGGCAAGTCCTTCACCGTGCGCTCGATCGTGGAGCTGGCCCGCGCGCGGAAGGCCAAGGTCGTCCTCGCCGCCCCCACCGGCCGCGCCGCCAAACGCCTGGCCGAGCTGACCGGCGCCGAGGCCTCCACCGTCCACCGCCTGCTGGAGCTCAAGCCCGGCGGCGACGCGGCCTACGACCGTGAACGCCCGCTGGACGCCGACCTGGTCGTCGTCGACGAGGCGTCGATGCTGGACCTGCTGCTCGCCAACAAGCTGGTCAAGGCCGTACCGCCGGGCGCCCACCTGCTCTTCGTCGGGGACGTCGACCAGCTCCCCAGCGTCGGCGCGGGCGAGGTGCTGCGCGACCTGCTCGCCGCCGACAGCCCCGTCCCGGCCGTGCGCCTCACGCGCGTGTTCCGCCAGGCCCAGCAGTCGGGCGTGGTGACCAACGCGCACCGGATCAACGCCGGGCAGCACCCGCTCACCGACGGCATGAAGGACTTCTTCCTCTTCGTCGAGGACGACACGGAGGAGGCCGGCCGCCTCACGGTGGACGTGGCCGCCCGCCGCATCCCGGCCAGGTTCGGCCTCGACCCGCGCCGGGACGTGCAGGTCCTGGCCCCCATGCACCGCGGCCCGGCCGGCGCGGGCGCCCTCAACGGCCTGCTCCAGCAGGCCGTCACCCCCGGCCGCCCCGACCTCCCCGAGAAGCGGTTCGGCGGCCGGGTCTTCCGCGTCGGCGACAAGGTCACCCAGATCCGCAACAATTACGACAAGGGGAAGAACGGCGTCTTCAACGGCACCGTGGGCGTGGTCACCTCGCTCGATCCGGTCGAGCAGTGCCTCACGGTCCTGACCGACGAGGACGAGGAGGTTCCGTACGAGTTCGACGAACTGGACGAACTGGCCCACGCGTACGCGGTGACGATCCACCGTTCACAGGGGAGTGAATATCCCGCAGTGGTGATCCCCGTCACCACGGGAGCATGGATGATGCTCCAGCGGAACCTTTTGTATACGGCCGTCACCCGTGCGAAGAAGCTGGTCGTGCTCGTCGGCTCACGCAAGGCGATCGGCCAGGCGGTGCGCACGGTGTCGGCGGGCCGCCGCTGCACAGCCCTCGATTTCAGGCTCGCGCGGCAGTGAGCGACGGGTGGGGCCGGTGGGCCGGTAGGTCGGCAGGCCGGTGGACCGGTGGTTGGGCGGGCCGGTCAATGGCAGGTGACCACAAAAAATGATCGATCAAATGAGTCACAAAGGTCACAGGGGACTTCCCCCGCCGTGACGAAGGCGGCAGGATGAGCTAGTTGGCGGCACTGAGTGCCGCCAATACGCCCAATGGTCGACCCCGAGTGCACTCTCCTGCGCCAAATGGGGGATGGTAGAGACAGTCAGGGCAACCTCGAAGAAGAGGCACAACGTCGGTGAGGGATGACGTGAGCGACAACTCTGTAGTACTGCGGTTCGGCGGCGAAGAGTTCACCTACCCGGTGATCGACAGCACCGTCGGCGACAAGGGCTTCGACATCGGGAAGCTCCGCGCCCAGACCGGTCTGGTGACCCTGGACAGCGGATACGGCAACACAGCCGCCTATAAATCCGCCGTCACCTACCTGGACGGCGAGCAGGGCATCCTCCGGTACCGCGGCTACCCGATCGAGCAGCTGGCCGAGCGGTCGACCTTCCTCGAGGTCGCCTACCTGCTGATCAACGGCGAGCTGCCGACCGTCGACGAGCTCACCGTCTTCAAGAACGACATCACGCAGCACACCCTGCTGCACGAGGACGTCAAGAACTTCTACCGCGGCTTCCCGCGCGACGCGCACCCGATGGCCATGCTGTCGTCGGTCGTCTCGGCGCTGTCCACGTTCTACCAGGACAGCCACAACCCGTTCGACGAGAAGCAGCGCAACCTCTCCACGATCCGGCTGCTCGCCAAGCTTCCGACGATCGCGGCGTACGCGTACAAGAAGTCGATCGGCCACCCGTTCGTCTACCCGCGCAACGACCTCGGCTACGTCGAGAACTTCCTGCGCATGACGTTCTCGGTGCCGGCGCAGGAGTACGACCTCGACCCGGTCGTCGTCTCCGCGCTCGACAAGCTGCTGATCCTGCACGCGGACCACGAGCAGAACTGCTCCACGTCCACGGTCCGCCTGGTCGGCTCGTCGCAGGCGAACATGTTCGCGTCGATCTCGGCCGGCATCAACGCCCTGTGGGGCCCGCTGCACGGCGGCGCCAACCAGTCCGTGCTGGAGATGCTCGAGGGCATCCAGGCCAACGGCGGCGACGTCGACTCCTTCATCCGCAAGGTGAAGAACAAGGAAGAAGGCGTCCGCCTGATGGGCTTCGGCCACCGGGTGTACAAGTCCTTCGACCCGCGCGCGAAGATCATCAAGGCGGCGGCGCACGACGTCCTCTCGGCCCTCGGCAAGTCCGACGAGCTGCTGGACATCGCCCTGAAGCTGGAGGAGCACGCGCTCTCCGACGACTACTTCGTCTCGCGCAACCTCTACCCCAACGTCGACTTCTACACCGGCCTGATCTACCGGGCCATGGGCTTCCCGACCGAGATGTTCACGGTCCTCTTCGCCCTCGGCCGCCTCCCGGGCTGGATCGCCCAGTGGCACGAGATGATCAAGGAGCCGGGTTCCCGCATCGGCCGCCCCCGCCAGATCTACACCGGCGTCGTCGAGCGCGACTTCGTCCCGGTCGAGGAGCGCTGACACCTGCCGATGGGGGCGCCGCTCGGCAGGGCGCCCCGTCGCCGGGGTCGAGCCCGCTGCGGGTTCGGGGAGCTCCGTGGTCACCGTCGCCCGGGCAGGAGGCAGGACGGCTGCCTGGGCGGGGCGGAGTCTCGCGTGAGGCGTGAGATGCGCGGCCTCTCGCAGAAGCCGTAACGCATACGACGTAAGACGCACGACGTGTGGCGCATGGCGCGCGGCGCTTGGCGCAAGGCATACGGAAGGCGCCCCGGCGGCGGTCCCCCCACGGGCCGACGACCAGGGCGCCTTCCCATGTCCCGGTGCGGATTCCCCCCACGGGATCCGGCCGGGCGTTGTGAGGACAGCGCCTGAATTCGCTGTTCGTAACCATCTTCGGTTGTACGTGCTTCGGCTGCGCTTCGGTTCTACGTGACCATCTTCGGTTGTCGTGCCCGCGGTTGAGCAGAACGAGCAGAACTCGCCGTACTACCGCGTGTGCGATCTGCCGGGACAGCGCACGTTGGGAGGGCCGCTCAAAGCTTCCCGGTGTACTGCCCCGGCAACGCATCTCCGAGGAAGTCCCCCAAGACATTCCCCAGACGTCAGGTCACGCCCCCCAAGACGCTTCCTGACACCGTCAACTTAGACCTTCGAGCCCCTTCGATGGTTACGTTCCCATCACTGTGATCTGTGTCTCTTGCATATGTCCGTTAGATGCGCAAGAGACCGGATACGGCGATCGAGGCCCAAGCGTAAGCATGATGCGGGAGCCTTGTGAAGAGCTTATGTGAGGCTCGCGCAGGACTCCAGGGGTCTCGGACAAAGGCACGGTCTCAGTTGAAGATATGGCGGTCCTACTTGAAGGTCCGCAGCCGCAGGCTGTTGGTCACGACGAAAACCGACGAGAACGCCATCGCCGCGCCCGCGATCATCGGGTTCAGCAGTCCGGCCGCGGCCAGCGGCAACGCGGCCACGTTGTAGCCGAACGCCCACACCAGGTTCCCCTTGATCGTCGCCAGCGTCCGCCGGGACAGCCGGATCGCGTCCGCGGCCACCCGCAGATCCCCGCGCACCAGCGTCAGGTCGCTCGCCTCGATCGCCGCGTCCGTCCCCGTCCCCATGGCCAGCCCCAGATCGGCCGTGGCGAGCGCCGCCGCGTCGTTGACCCCGTCCCCGACCATCGCGACGACCCGCCCCTCGCCCTGCAGCTCCCGCACGACGGCGACCTTGTCCTCGGGCAGCACCTCGGCGATCACCCGGTCGATCCCCACGGCCCGCGCGACCGCCTCCGCGACCGCCCGGTTGTCCCCGGTCAGCAGCACCGGCGTGAGCCCCAGCGCGCGCAGCTCCCGCACCGCCTCCGCGCTGGTCTCCTTCACCGCGTCGGCGACCGCGAGCACTCCGCGCGCCACTCCGTCCCACCCGACGAGGACGGCCGTACGACCGCCCCGCTCGGCCTCGTCCTTGGCCCGCGCCAACGCGTCCGGGACCGTCTCGAAGAGACGGCCCACGGCCACCTCGCGCCCCGCCACGCGCCCCCGCACGCCCCGCCCGGGCACGTTCTCGAACCGCTCGGCGACCGGCAGCTCCCCGACCCGCTCCTCGGCGCCCGCCGCCACCGCCCGCGCGACCGGGTGCTCGGAGGCGTGCTCCAGGCCGCCCGCGAGCCGCAGCAGCTCCCGCTCGTCGGTCCCGTCGACGACGTGGACGTCCTGGAGCGTCATACGTCCCGTGGTGACGGTCCCGGTCTTGTCGAGGACGACGGTGTCGACGCGGCGCGTGGACTCCAGCACCTCGGGGCCCTTGATGAGGATGCCGAGCTGCGCGCCGCGCCCGGTGCCGACCATGAGCGCGGTGGGCGTGGCGAGCCCGAGCGCGCACGGGCAGGCGATGATCAGGACCGCGACGGCCGCCGTGAACGCGGCGACCGTGTCACCCGTCACGCCGAGCCAGCCGCCGAAGGTGGCGAGCGCGATCAGCAGCACCACCGGCACGAAGATCCCGGAGATCCGGTCGGCCAGCCGCTGCACCTCCGCCTTGCCGGTCTGCGCCTCCTCGACCAGCCGCGCCATCCGCGCGAGCCGCGTGTCCGCGCCGATCCGGGTGGCCTCGACGACCAGCCGGCCACCCGCGTTCACGGTCGCCCCGGTGACGGCGTCGCCCGGCCCGACGTCCGCCGGCACCGACTCGCCGGTCAGCATCGAGGCGTCCACGGCGGACGTACCCTCCACGACCGTCCCGTCGGTGGCGATCTCCTCCCCGGGCCGTACGACGAACCGGTCCCCGACCGCCAGCCGGTCGACGGGAACCCGCACTTCCTTCCCGCCCCGCAGGACGGCGACGTCCTTCGCGCCCAGCTCCATCAGCGCCCGCAGGGCCGCGCCCGCGCGCCGCTTGGAGCGGGCCTCCAGGTAGCGGCCGAGCAGGATGAACGCGGTGACGCCGGCGGCGACCTCCAGATAGATCGTCGAGGCGCCGTCCGTGCGGGAGACGGTGAGTTCGAAGGGGTGCCGCATGCCGGGCATGCCCGCGTCGCCGAAGAACAGCGCCCACAGCGACCAGCCGAGCGCGGCCAGCGTGCCGACGGAGACCAGCGTGTCCATGGTGGCCGCGCCGTGCCGCAGGTTCGTCCACGCGGCCCGGTGCAGCGGGCCGCCGCCCCAGACGACCACGGGCGCGGCGAGCGTCAGCGAGAGCCACTGCCAGTTGTCGAACTGCAGCGACGGGACCATCGCGAGCAGTACGACGGGCGCGGCGAGCAGCACGGACACGAGCAGCCGGTGCCGCAGGCTCGCCAGCTCGGGATCCCGGGAGCCGTGCTCCTCCTGGACCTGCTCCGGCACGGCCACGGGCGCGGGTTCCTCGGCCGTGTACCCGGTCTTCACCACGACCGCGATCAGGTCGGCGACCTCGACGCCGGCCGGATAGCTGACCTTCGCCTTCTCCGTCGCGTAGTTGACCGTCGCGGTGACGCCGTCCACGCGGTTGAGCTTCTTCTCGACGCGGGCCGCGCAGGAGGCGCAGGTCATCCCGCCGATGAGCAGTTCGACCTCGGACCCGGAGGCCGGGGAGGCTATCGGTGTCTCAGCGGTCGCGGTGCTGGTCATGTCCGTACTCCAGGAAGCGGGCCGGACCGTACGGAACCAGTATCAGCTGGTCGGTACGCCCGGTGGGTGGAGGAAGGGGAGTGCTGGGGGTGCTGGGGGTGCTGGAGGGTGCTGGAGGGTGCCTCAGGCCGGGCCGACGAGCTCGAAACCGGCCTCGTCGACGGCGGCGCGGACGGCCGCGTCGTCGAGCGGGCCCGTGGAGACGACCGTGACCTCACCGGTCGAGGCGACGGCCTTCACCGAGGTGACCCCGGAGAGCTCGGAGAGCTCGCCGGAGACGGCGCCCTCGCAGTGGCCGCAGCTCATGCCGCTCACCTTGTAGAGGGTGGTGACGGAGCCCGGGGTGTCGGTTTGAGCGGTCATGTCGTTCTCCTCGTGGCGGCACAGGTGGGGCGGTCGGGACCGTGAGAGGTCTCCCGTTGACTCACACTATACCCCTAGGGGGTATTTCCCAAAGAAGGGTCGACCGTGTGAGGGTCGTCCTCTTGACCGGCAGCGTGCTGATCCCGCTCCCGGCGGTGCTGCTCAACGCGCTGAGCCTGACGGCGATGTTCGGCGCGGTGGTCCGGGTCTTCCAGGACGGCCACCTCTCCGGCCTGCTCGGCTTCACGAGCCCCGGCCTTCAGAGTCCTTCAGGCCGGGCGGGATGCGGTCCTCGGCCCGGAGGCGCGAAGCGCCGGAGTTCTGTGCGTCTGCGGAGTGATGCGGCTGACGGGGAAGGCGACCTGGTGGGCACCGGGCCCGCTGAGGCACTTCCACGAACGGTTCGGCTTGAGCGAAGGTGACGACGAGCGCCCCGCGAGGGGCGCGGGGAACTACGCGACCGGCCACGATGTACCGGCAGACGGAGACGACGATGGGAGCACAGATGCGAGCGGTGGTCTTCGAGCGGTACAGCGAACCCCCTGAGGTACGGGAGGTCCCCGACCCCCGACCCGCCCCTCACGGAGTGGTCGTACGCGTGGAAGCCACCGGCCTCTGCCGCAGCGACTGGCACGGCTGGCAGGGCCACGACCCGGACATCACCCTGCCGCACGTGCCGGGGCATGAACTCGCCGGTGTCGTCGAGGCGGTCGGCGACCGGGTCACCGGCTGGCGGCCCGGCGACCGCGTCACCGTCCCCTTCGTGTGCGGCTGCGGCACCTGCCCGTCCTGCGCGGCCGGCGACCACCAGGTGTGCGAGCGGCAGACCCAGCCCGGCTTCACGCACTGGGGCTCCTTCGCCCAGTACGTGGCCCTGGACCACGCCGACGTGAACCTGATCGCGATCCCCGACGACCTGTCGTACGCCACCGCCGCTTCCCTCGGCTGCCGGTTCGCCACGGCGTTCCGGGCGGTCGTGCGGCAGGGCCGGGTCGCGGCGGGGGAGTGGGTGGCGGTGCACGGCTGCGGAGGCGTGGGCCTCTCGGCGGTGATGATCGCGGCGGCCTCGGGAGCGCGGGTGGTCGCCGTGGACGTCTCCCCGAAGGCCCTGGACCTGGCGCGGAAGTTCGGCGCGGCGGAATGCGTGGACGCGACGCGTACACCGGACACGGCGGCGGCGGTCCGTGAGCTGACCGGCGGCGGCGCGCACCTCTCCCTCGACGCCCTCGGTGCTCCCGCCACCTGCGCCGCCTCGGTGAACGGCCTGCGCCGTCGCGGCCGGCACGTCCAGGTCGGCCTGCTCCCCTCGGCGGACGGCACGACCCCCGTCCCGCTGGCCCGCGCCATCGCCCTGGAACTGGAGATCCTGGGCAGCCACGGCATGGCCGCGCACGCCTACCCGCAGATGCTGGAGCTGGTCCGGACGGGGGTGCTGCGCCCCGACCTCCTGGTGACGTCGACGATCACCCTGGACGCCGCCCCACAGGCACTGGCGGCACTGGGGACGGCGCCGGGCGCGGGAGTGACGGTCATCGAGCCGTGGAGCTGAGGGAGCTGAGGGAGTTGAGAAAACGGGGGAGCTGAGGGAGGGCCCGCCGGCCGGGGGAGCCCTCCCGGTGGGGATCAGTCGAACCGGCGGCCCCGGTTGCCCGGTCGGGAGGCGACCCAGGCGTGGACGGTGTCGGCGTACCAGAAGGGCTTGCCGCCCTCGACGTGGTCGGGCGCCGGCAGCAGTCCGTGCTTGCGGTAGGACCGTACGGTGTCCGGCTGCACCTTGATGTGAGCCGCGATCTCCTTGTAGGACCAGAGCCTTCGGTCGGTCATGAGCTGCACCTCCCTGCGTACGCGGGGGCGGCGGCCGGGAGGCCGCCCGGGGGAGCCCGGCGCACGCTGGCGATCACCAAGCCAGTGCCCCGTGAACGACGCTCGGTGACTGCCGGGAAGCGGCTGTTGACCGCGTGTGACGCAAGACCCGCGTACACGCGACATGTGTGACACGAAGGAGTCTTTTGTGACACGAACGCCGCAAAGGCGCACGCGGTACCTACGGGATGGGCGCGTCGACAAAGGCACACGGGCACCCATGCCACGAGCGGCAACCGCAGTCCCCCAAGGGGCGCGGGGCTGTGCCGATCTGCGGCTCCGCCGCGTGGGCGCGACAAGCCACAAAAAACCCGCACGCGCCCACTCGGCGAAACCCGGCACCCCGATAGGCGCCCGTTTATGCCCCGCACGATCGAAGAAACGCCCGCGTGCGCTGTGCGATCGGCAGCGGAGCGCTCGGCGCGCAGGGGTACATGTCCTGCTCGACGATCGCGAACAGATCGACGTCCAGCTTCCCCGCAGCCTCCAGTACGGGCCCCAACTCCGGTACTCCCATGGGCGGTTCACACATCACGCCCTGTGCCACGGCCGGCCCGAACGGCGTCCCCTTGGCCTTCACCTCGGAGAGGATCTCGGGGTCGACCTGCTTGAGGTGCAGGTACCCGATCCGCTCCCCGTACGTCTCGATCAGCTTGACGCTGTCGCCGCCGCAGTACGCGTAGTGCCCGGTGTCCAGGCACAGCGACACCAGGTCGGAGTCCGTGCCGTCCAGGAACCGGACGACGTTCTCCTCGCTGTCGATGTGGGTGTCGGCATGCGGGTGGACGACGATCCGCAGCCCGTACCGCTCCCGCACCTCCTTGCCCAGCCGCTCGGTCAGCGAGGTGAGGCTGCGCCACTGCTCGGGCGTGAGCGTGTCCGGCTCCAGCACCTCGCCGGTCTTGTCGTCCCGCCAGAAGGACGGGATGACGACCAGATGCTTCGCGCCCATCGCCTGCGCGAGCACCGCGTTGTCCGCGACGTGCGCCCAGGTCTTCTCCCACACGGCCTCGCCGTGGTGCAGGCCGGTGAAGACCGTGCCCGCGGACACCTTCAGGCCGCGCCTGGAGGTCTCGGCGGTGAGGATTGCGGGATCGGTCGGCAGGTACCCGTAGGGGCCGAGCTCGATCCACTCGTAGCCGGACTGCGCCACCTCGTCGAGGAAGCGCTGCCAGGGGACCTGGGCGGGATCGTCCGGGAACCAGACGCCCCAGCTGTCGGGGGCCGATCCGACCCGGATGCGGGAAAGTGAGGACTGAGAGGACTCAGGTGACAACGACGTCATGGGCGCCAGGGTGCGGTCTTCGGAAGGGGGTGTCAAGGGTGGTCCGAATGTCTGGACAAAACATTGACAGGGCCCGCCGACCGGGGCTACAAAGCCGTGAGAGCCGATAACGGCGACGTGCGCCGAGGCACGCCACGAGCGGCGCCGCGCGCCGCGGGCCACGAGCCGACACGACCGGGTGCGACACGGGTACGGCATGGGATACGACACGAGGACGAGCCGGTACGAAGGGAACTCGATGGGGTACGACCTGATCACCATGGGGCGGATAGGCGTGGACCTCTACCCGCTGCAGACGGGTGTCCCACTCCCGCAGGTCACGTCCTTCGGGAAGTTCCTGGGCGGATCGGCGACCAACGTCGCAGTGGCCGCCGCCCGGCTCGGCAGGGAGACGGCCGTGATCTCCCGCACCGGCGACGACCCCTTCGGCGCCTACCTGCACGAGGCCCTGCGCGGCTTCGGCGTGGACGACCGCTGGGTCACGCCCGTGCCCGGCCTGCCGACGCCCGTCACCTTCTGCGAGGTCTTCCCGCCGGACGACTTCCCGCTGTACTTCTACCGGCAGCCAAAGGCCCCGGACCTGGAGATCGACGCCCAGGAGCTCGACCTCGACGCCGTCCGCGAGGCCCGCGTCTTCTGGGTCACCGGCACCGGCCTCAGCGAGGAGCCCAGCCGTACGGCGACCCTCGCCGCCCTCGCCCACCGGGCCAAGGCCGGCACCACGGTCTTCGACCTCGACTGGCGCCCGATGTTCTGGAAGCACCCGTCCGGGGGTGACCCGGCCGCGGTCGCCCGCCCCTTCTACGAGGAGGCCCTCCGCCACACCACCGTCGCCGTCGGCAACCTCGACGAGGTGGAGGTGGCCACCGGCGTGCGCGAGCCGCGGGCGGCGGCGCAGGCGCTGCTGGACGCCGGCGTCGAGCTCGCCGTCGTCAAACAGGGCCCCAAGGGCGTCCTGGCCGTCAACCGCGAGGGCGAGACCGCCGAGGTCCCGCCGCTGCCGGTGAACGTCCTCAACGGCCTCGGCGCCGGTGACGCCTTCGGCGGCTCCCTCTGCCACGGCCTGCTCGCGGGCTGGGACCTGGAGAAGATCATGCGTCACGCCAACGCCGCCGGCGCGATCGTCGCCTCCCGTCTGGAGTGCTCCTCCGCGATGCCGACGCCGGACGAAGTGGAAGCCGCGATCGAGGCAGGAGCCGTACTGTGACGAACGTCGACGTCTCCGAACTCGTCCGGCTGCGCGCGCAGCACCCCGAGGCGATCGCCGAGGCGGCCGCCCGCCGCCTCCGCAGGCCGCTCATCCAGGACTCCGGCCGTCTGATGATCGTCGCCGCCGACCACACGGCGCGTGGCGCGCTCGGCGTCGGCGGTAACGGGCTGGCCATGGCCAACCGCGCCGACCTGCTGGAACGCCTGGTGCTGGCACTGTCCCGCCCCGGTGTGGACGGTGTCCTCGCGACCGCCGACATCCTGGACGACCTGCTCCTCCTCGGCGCGCTCGACGGCAAGGTCGTCATGGGCTCGCTGAACCGGGGCGGCCTCCAGGGCTCCGTCTTCGAGCTCGACGACCGCTTCACCGGTCACCGCCCCGAGGACATCCAGCGCCTGAACTTCGACGCGGGCAAGCTGCTCCTGCGCCTCGACTACGACGACCCGGGCTCCCTCACCACCCTGGAGAGCACCGCCCGCGCCGTCGACGACATGGCCGCCCGCAAGCTGCCCCTCTTCGTCGAGCCGTTCATCAGCCGGCGCACCCCCGAGGGCAAGGTGGTGAACGACCTCTCCGCCGAGGCCGTCATCAAGTCGATCGCCATCTCCTCGGGCCTGGGCGGCACCTCGGCCTACACCTGGCTGAAGCTCCCCGTCACCGAGAACCCCGACGACATGGCCGAGGTCATGGAGGCGTCCACGCTCCCCGCCGTCCTGCTGGGCGGCGAGGTCGGCGACGATCAGGACGGCGCGTACGAGAAGTGGCGCAGCGCGCTGCGCCTGCCCACCGTGCGGGGCCTGGTGGTCGGCCGCTCGCTGCTGTACCCGGCCGGCGGGGACGTCGTCGCCGCCGTGGACACCGCCGTAGGACTGCTGTGAGGGCCGCCGTATGACGAACACGAAGGACCTGTACATCCCGCGCGGCGCCACCGCCGACGGGGACCACGTCCTGGACATCGATCCGGAGCGGGCCGGCTGGACCCACAGCAGTCTGCGGATCGTCGAGCTGGCGCCGGGCGGCACCCACACCTTCGCCACCGGTGACAGTGAGTGGATCGTCCTTCCGCTCGAAGGTGGCTGTATCGTACAAACAGATGGAGAAGAGTTCCAACTCCTGGGCAGGGAAACGGTGTTCGCGTCGGTCTCCGACTTCGCGTACGTTCCCCGGGACGCCCGGGCCACGATCGCCTCCGGCGCGGGAGGCCGCTTCGCCCTGGCAGGAGCGAAGTGCGAGCGACAACTCCCCGCCCGCTACGGCCCCGCGCCGGAGGTCCCCGTCGAAGAGCGCGGCAGCGGCGCCTGCACCCGCCTGGTGCGCAACTTCGCCTCCGCCTCCGCCTTCGAGTGCGACAAGCTGATCGCCGTCGAGGTGATCACCCCCGGCGGCAACTGGTCCTCGTACCCGCCGCACAAGCACGACGAGAACCGGCCGGGCGAGGAGGCCGAGCTCGAGGAGATCTACTACTTCGAGATCGACGGCCCGAACGGTTTCGGCTACCAGCGGGTGTCCCCGTCGCGCGAGGGCGGCTCCGAGGTCCTCGCCGAGGTCCGCTCCGGCGACGCCGTCCTCGTCCCGGACGGCTGGCACGGTCCGTCGATCGCCCAGCCCGGGCACGCGATGTACTACCTGAACGTCATGGCCGGGCCGGGCGAGAAGCGGGAGTGGCGGATCTGCTTCCACCCGGACCACTCGGAGGGTTACCGATGACGGTGCGGACCTCGACGACGCGGCTCACGGTGGCCCAGGCGCTCGTGCGGTTCCTCGCCGCCCAGTACACCGAGCGCGACGGTGTCCGGCAGCGGCTGATCGGCGCGACCTGGGGCATCTTCGGCCACGGCAATGTGGCCGGCCTCGGCCAGGCGCTCATCGAGGCCCGCGACGTGATGCCGTTCCACCAGGGCCGCAACGAGCAGTCGATGGTGCACGCGGCCGTCGGGTACGCCCGCCAGTCGGGCCGCCTCTCCACCCACGCGGTGACGACCTCCATCGGCCCCGGCGCGACCAACCTGGTCACCGGCGCCGCCCTCGCCACCGTCAACCACCTCCCGGTCCTCCTCCTCCCGGGTGACGTCTTCGCGACCCGCGTCGCCGACCCGGTCCTCCAGCAGCTCGAAGTGCCGTACGCGGGCGACGTCTCGGTCAACGACACCCTGCGCCCGGTGTCGAAGTACTTCGACCGCGTCACCCGCCCCGAGGCCCTCATCCCGGCCGCCCTCCAGGCCATGCGCGTCCTCACCGACCCCGTCGACACGGGCGCGGTCACCCTCGCGATGCCCCAGGACGTCCAGGCCGAGGCCCACGACTGGCCCGACGAGTTCTTCGCCGAGCGCACCTGGGTCGTACGACGCCCCGGAGCCGACCCCACCGAACTCGCCGAGGCGGTCACCGCCGTCCGCGCCGCCAGGCGCCCCCTCCTCATCGCCGGCGGCGGAGTCCACCACAGCCGCGCCGAGGAGGCCCTCGCCGAGTTCGCCGAGGCCACCGGCATCCCGGTCGGCTCCACCCAGGCAGGCAAGGGCTCGCTGCGCTACGACCACCCCCAGGACGTCGGCGGCGTCGGCCACACCGGCACCGCCACCGCCGACGAACTCGCCCGCACGGCCGACCTGGTCATCGGCGTCGGCACGCGGTACACCGACTTCACCACCGCCTCCCACACCCTCTTCACCGGCGACGGCGTCCGCTTCCTCAACCTCAACATCGCCCCCTACGACGGCCACAAGCTCGCCGGCCTCCCGCTCGTCGCGGACGCCCGCAGCGCCCTGACGGAGCTGACCCAGGCCCTGGGCCTGCACGGCCACCGGGTCGCGGACGCGTACGTCACCGAGTACTCCGAGGACAAGGAGCGCTGGGAGCAGCGCGTCGACGCCTGCTACGAGGCGGACGAACCCGACGTCCGCCCCACCCAGTCCCAGGTGCTCGGCGCGCTCGACGCCCTGGCCGACGAGTCGGACGTGATCATCAACGCGGCCGGTTCGCTCCCCGGCGACCTGCACAGACTCTGGCGGGCGCGCTCCCGGGACCAGTACCACCTGGAGTACGGCTACTCCTGCATGGGGTACGAGATCCCGGCCGCGATCGGCGTGAAGCTGGCCGCCCCCGAACGCAACGTCTGGGCGCTGGTCGGCGACGGCACGTACCTGATGATGCCGACGGAGATCGTGACGGCCGTGCAGGAGGGGATCGCGATCAAGATCCTGCTCGTGCAGAACCACGGCTACGCCTCGATCGGCGGTCTGTCGGAGAGGGTGGGCGGCGAGCGGTTCGGCACCGCGTACCGCTTCACCTCGGCGGACGGCACCTTCACCGGGGCCCCGCTGCCCGTCGACCTGGCCGCCAACGTGGCCAGCCTGGGCATGCGGGTGCTGCGCGCGAAGACCGTCTGCGAACTGCGCGAGGCCCTGGCCGAGGCGCGCCGCGCCGACACTCCCACTTGTGTCTACGTGGAGACCGAAACAGCCGACACTGTGTCGGGGCCGCCGCCCGCGCAGGCCTGGTGGGATGTACCTGTGGCCGAGACCGCGACCCGACCGTCCGCGGTCAGGGCACGCGAGCTGTACGAACGGCACGTCTCCACCCGACGCCACCATCTGTGAAGGAGTACTGGGCCATGACGAAGATCCTCAACCACTGGATCGGCGGCAAGTCCGTCGAAGGCGCGTCGGGTACCTACGGACCCGTCACCGACCCGGCGACCGGCGCGGTCACCACGAAGGTCCCGTTCGCGACCGTCGACGAGGTCGACGCGGCCGTCGCCGCGGCCAAGGGCGCGTACGCGAGCTGGGGCACCACCTCGCTCGCCAGGCGCAGCACCATCCTGTTCAAGTTCCGGGCGCTGCTCGACGCGAACCGGGACGCGATCGCGGAGCTGATCACCGCCGAGCACGGCAAGGTGCACAGCGACGCGCTGGGCGAGGTCGCGCGCGGCCTGGAGATCGTCGACCTGGCGTGCGGGATCACCGTGCAGCTGAAGGGCGAGCTGTCGACCGAGGTCGCCAGCCGCGTGGACGTCTCGTCCATCCGCCAGCCGCTGGGCGTCGTCGCGGGCATCACGCCGTTCAACTTCCCGGCGATGGTCCCGATGTGGATGTTCCCGATGGCCATCGCGTGCGGCAACACGTTCGTGCTGAAGCCGTCCGAGAAGGACCCGTCGGCGTCGCTCAAGATCGCCGAACTGCTCGCGGAGGCGGGCCTTCCCGACGGCGTGTTCAACATCGTCCACGGCGACAAGGTGGCGGTGGACCGCCTCCTCGACCACCCGGACGTCAAGGCGGTCTCCTTCGTCGGCTCGACCCCGATCGCCCGCCACATCCACACCACCGCCTCCGCGAACCACAAGCGCGTCCAGGCCCTGGGCGGCGCGAAGAACCACATGCTGGTCCTCCCGGACGCCGACCTGGACGCGGCGGCCGACGCCGCCGTGTCCGCCGCCTACGGCTCGGCGGGCGAACGCTGCATGGCGATCTCCGCGGTCGTCGCCGTCGGCGCGATCGGCGACGAACTGGTGCAGAAGATCCGCGAACGCGCCGAAAAGATCAAGATCGGCCCCGGCAACGACCCCACGAGCGAGATGGGCCCGCTGATCACCGCCGTCCACCGCGACAAGGTGGCGTCGTACGTCACGGGCGCGGCGGCCGAGGGCGCGGAGGTCGTCCTCGACGGCACCGGCTACACGGTCGACGGCTTCGAGGACGGCCACTGGATCGGCATCTCGCTCCTCGACAAGGTGCCCACGACCGCGAAGGCCTACCAGGAGGAGATCTTCGGCCCGGTCCTGTGCGTCCTGCGCGTCGAGTCGTACGACGACGGCGTGGCGCTGATCAACAGCTCGCCCTTCGGCAACGGCACCGCGATCTTCACCCGGGACGGCGGCGCGGCCCGCCGCTTCCAACTGGAGATCGAGGCCGGCATGGTCGGCGTGAACGTCCCGATCCCGGTCCCCGTCGGCTACCACAGCTTCGGCGGCTGGAAGGACTCCCTCTTCGGCGACCACCACGTCTACGGCAACGACGGCACCCACTTCTACACCCGGGGCAAGGTCGTCACCACCCGCTGGCCCGACCCGGCCGACGGCCCCGGCGGCGTCGACCTGGGCTTCCCGCGCAACCACTGAGCACGCGCCTTCACCGGGGGCGTACCGCGGCTGGTGTACGACGACACCGGCCCGTACGCCCCGGGGAGGTCCCGGAGTTCGGCCTCCGGTGACACGTCTCCGACAGGTTGACCCCGTACGGTTGAAGCATGGATCTTCGACTGTCCGGGCTGCGAGGGCTACGGCGGCCGCGGCGGCTCCTCTCCGCCGCAGCCGCAGCCGCCGTCGTCGTACTCGCCGGTGCCGGTACCTGGACGGCCGTCGCCTCCGACGACGGCACGCCCGCGGTGCGGAGCACCGACCGGGTCATGGCCGTGGACGGGGTGAAGCTGGACACGTCCTTCTTCACCTCCGGCTCCGCCGGCCGCCGCCCCGCCGTTCTCCTCGGGCACGGCTTCGGCGGCAGCAAGGACGACGTCCGGCAGCAGGCCGAGAACCTCGCCCGGGACGGCTACGCGGTGCTGACCTGGTCGGCGCGCGGCTTCGGCGAGTCCACCGGCAGGATCGGGCTGAACGACCCGAAGGGCGAGGTCGCCGACGTCTCGAAGCTGATCGACTGGCTGGCGAAGCAGCCGCAGGTCCAGCTCGACAAGACCGGCGACCCGCGCGTGGGCGTGGCCGGAGCCTCCTACGGCGGCGCGGTCTCCCTGCTCGCCGCCGGCCACGACGACCGGGTCGACGCCATCGCCCCCGCGATCACCTACTGGAACCTCGCGGACGCCCTGTTCCCCGACGGCGTCTTCAAGAAGCTGTGGTCCGGCATCTTCTTCAACACCGGTGGCGGCGCCGCCCACTTCGAACCCGCGCTGGCCGCGATGTACGAGCGCGTCGCCGAGTCCGGCACCCCCGACGCCGCCGCCCGCGCGCTCCTCGAAGCGCGCTCGCCGTCCGCCGTCGCCGCCCGCATCAAGGTCCCCACCCTCCTGATCCAGGGCCAGACCGACTCCCTCTTCACCCTCGCCCAGTCCGACGCCGCCGAGAAGGCGATCCGCGCGAACGGCGCGCCCGTCGACGTCGACTGGATCGCGGGCGGCCACGACGGCGGCGACCTGGAGACCGCGCGCGTGCAGACCCGGGTGCGGTCCTGGTTCGACCGCTACCTCAAGGACGACAAGTCCGCCGACACCGGCCCCGCCTTCCGCGTCACCCGCACCGGCGGCGTCGACTCCACCGACGGCGCCGCCCGGCTCCGGGGCGCGAGCGCGGACAGCTACCCCGGCCTGGAGAGCGGCGAGCGCGCGTTCGCGCTGACCGGCCGCCGCGAGGAGCAGTCCTTCGCCAACCCGGCCGGCGCCAGCCCGCCCGCCGTCTCCGCCCTGCCCGGCCTCGGCGGCGGCGGCCTCTCCCAGCTCTCCGCCCTCGGCGTCGGCGTCTCCCTCGACTTCCCCGGCCAGTACGCCGCGTTCGAATCCGCGCCGGTCACCGACGACCTGCGCGTCACCGGCTCCCCGACGGTCACCGTCCACGTGAAATCGACGTCCGACACGGCCGTCCTCTTCGCCAAGGTCTACGACGTCGGCGCCGACGGCGCCCGGCAGGTGCTGCCCTCCCAGCTCGTCGCCCCGGTCCGCGTCGAGGGCGCCAAGGCGGGCAAGGACGTCCCGATCACGCTCCCGGCGATCGACCACAAGGTCGACGACGGCCACCGCCTGCGCCTGGTCCTCGCCTCCACCGACCTCGGCTACGCCTCCCCGCTGACCCCGGCGACGTACACCGTCTCCGTGAAGGGCGACCTCGAGGTCCCCACCGCCCCCGCCGTGACGACAGCGGCGGCCCAGCTCCCGTCCTGGGTCTGGTGGCTGCCCCTCACCGGCGCGGCGATCGCGCTCGCCCTGCTCCTGACGGCCCGCCGCCGCACCGCCACCCCCGCCCCCGACCCGGAGCTGGCCGGCGTCCCGCTCCAGATCACCGACCTGAGCAAGAAGTACGCGAACGGCGACCGCTACAGCGTCCGCGACCTCTCCTTCCGCGTCGAGCAGGGCCAGGTCCTCGGCCTCCTCGGCCCGAACGGCGCGGGCAAGACGACCACCCTGCGCATGCTGATGGGCCTGATCAGGCCCGACGCCGGCGAGATCCACGTCTTCGGCCACGCCATCCGCCCCGGCGCCCCCGTCCTCTCCCGCGTCGGCTCCTTCGTCGAGGGCGCCGGCTTCCTCCCGCACCTGTCCGGCCGGGAGAACCTGGAGCTGTACTGGCAGGCCACCGGCCGCCCGGCCGCCGACGCCCACCTCGCGGAGGCCCTGGAGATCGCCGGCCTCGGCGACGCCCTCGCCCGCGCGGTACGCACCTACTCCCAGGGCATGCGCCAGCGCCTGGCCATCGCCCAGGCCATGCTGGGCCTCCCGGACCTGCTCATCCTCGACGAGCCGACCAACGGCCTCGACCCGCCGCAGATCCGCGAGATGCGCGAGGTGATGATCCGCTACGCGGCCGCCGGCCGCACGGTGATCGTCTCCAGCCACCTCCTGACCGAGGTCGAGCAGACCTGCACGCACCTCGTCGTCATGGACCGCGGAAAGCTCGTCCAGGCCGGCCCGGTCGCCGAGATCGTCGGCTCCGGCGACACCCTCCTCGTCGGCACCGCCGCCCCCGTGGACGAGCCGCTCGCCGAGAAGATCGCCGCCCTGCCCGGCGTGGCCTCCGCGGTCCCCGCCGACGACGGCCTGCTGATCCGCCTGGACACCGGCGGCACCGCCCAGCACCTGGTCGCCGAACTCGTCCGGCTCGACGTGCCCGTGACGTCGGTCGGCCCGCACCGCCGCCTGGAGGACGCCTTCCTCACCCTGATCGGAGGTTCCGCATGAGCACGCTCACCGAGGTCGCCTCCGGCTACCAGGCGGGCCGCACGCTGCCGCTGCGCGTCGAACTGGTCCGCCAGCTCAAGCGCCGCCGCACGCTGATCATGGGCGGCATCCTCGCCGCCCTCCCGTTCGTCCTGCTCATCGCCTTCGCGATCGGCGGCGAGCCCGGCGGCCGCAACGACCGGGTGACCCTGATGGACACGGCGACCGCGTCCGGCGCCAACTTCGCCGCCGTCAACCTGTTCGTGTCGGCCGGCTTCCTCCTCGTCATCCCGGTCGCCCTGTTCTGCGGCGACACGGTCGCCTCGGAGGCCGGCTGGTCCTCCCTGCGCTACCTCCTCGCCGCACCCGTGCCCCGGGCCCGCCTGCTGTGGTCCAAGCTCGTCGTCGGCCTCGGCCTCAGCCTCGCCGCGATGGTCCTGCTCCCGGTCGTCGCCCTCGCCGTCGGCACGGCGGCCTACGGCTGGGGCCCGCTGGAACTCCCCACGGGCGGCGCCCTCGCCCCGGGCACGGCGGCCGGGCGCCTCGTGATCGTCGTCGGGTACGTCTTCGTCTCCCAACTGGTCACCGCGGGGCTGGCGTTCTGGCTCTCGACGAAGACCGACGCCCCGCTCGGCGCGGTCGGCGGCGCGGTCGGCCTGACCATCGTCGGCAACGTCCTCGACGCCGTCACCGCTCTCGGCGACTGGCGCGACTTCCTGCCCGCGCACTGGCAGTTCGCCTGGGCCGACGCCGTCCAGCCCACCCCCGAGTGGTCCGGCATGATCCAGGGCACCGCCGTCTCCGTGACCTACGCCCTGATCCTGTTCGCCCTGGCCTTCCGCGGCTTCGCCCGCAAGGACGTGGTGTCGTAGGCCGCGCACGAAACGGCGGGTCACCGGAGAACCGGTGACCCGCCGTCGCGGTACGTCAGGGTGTGGCTCAGCCGTTGCCCGCGCCGTTGCCCGCCAGGACCGAGATGTCGTCCAGGATGTGCGACAGGGGCTCGTCGCCCTTGGCCTGGGTGCTGTTCTCGACACACTGCTGGTTCTGCGGGGAGGACAGGACGTTGATGTCCTGGGGGGTGACCGGGACCACGCCGAGAACCCCGCCCGCGTTCGCCTTGAGGGGCAGGCCGATGCACGGCTTGTTCAGCGAACCCTGGACCAGCGAGAACTGCGGGCTCAAGTCGCCGAAGGTGGCGGAGTTGCCGAACTCCGACGAGGCGCCGTTGCCGCTGGCGGAGGTGGTGCCGCTGTCGTCACCGATGGCGAGGGCCTGCGGGGCGCTCACACCCGCGAGACCGGCGATGGAGGCGGCGAGGGCCGCGGATGCCCACAGCTTCTTCATGTTCGTTCCCTTTCGAAATGCGGACTCCGGGGGAGGAGCTGCGTGATCATCAACGCCCCGCCCCCGCCCGGGGTTGCGTGCTGTGCCCCGATCGGCGTAGCGCATCGCGCCCGACGGCCGTGCGCCCCTCACCGGCACGCGTACGCGCTCCCGCGCACCGCGGCCGTGCTGCCGAGGACGGTCGGCGGGTCCTTCGGCAGGGACTGCGCGCCCTTCGCGACCAGCGGCCGGTCCTCGCGCACCTTCGCGAACAGCGCGTCCGCCTGCTCCCGGTCCCAGGCCAGCGCCGCGCCGATGCCCAGGTCGGGCGGGGTGAACCCGGCGATCGGCACGGTCGTGAACTCCGTCGCCGAAGCCGGCAGCCGGTGCAGCAGGGCCGCCAGCTCCGCGAGCTCGGCGACCGTGAAGCCCTGGGGGCCCGACCCGAGGAGCGTGCGCGCCAGATGCGCCGTGCGCGCCGGATCGCTGAGCAGCCTGCGCGCCTGCAACCCGCGCAACGCCTGGACGAGGAACCGCTGCTGACGCTGGATCCGGCCGAGGTCGGCACTGTCGTCGACATGCCGTGAGCGGACGTACTGCAGCGCCGGCCCGCCGCGCAGCCGGTGCTTGCCGGGCTCGAGGTCGAGCTTGGTCGCGGAGTCCCTGAGCCGCCGCGGAGTGCACACCTCGACGCCGTCGACCTCGTCCACACTGTCCATGAACCGCCGGAAGTCCACCTGGACGAACCGGTCGACGCGCACCCCGGTCATCGACTCCACGGTCCGGACGGCGAGTCCGGGGCCGCCCTCCTGGAAGGCGGCGTTGATCTTCGCCGGATGCGGCGGCCGCTTCACGCCGCTCGCCTCGTCGCGGGTCGGCGGGATCTCCGCGGCCGAGTCACGGGGCATGCCGATCACGCTGACACGGTCCCGGCGGGCCGAGAGATGGACCAGCATCAGGACGTCCGAGCAGCCGCAGGGCTGACCGCCGGCGTGGAACGCGTGCTTCTCGGCGGTGGTGATGGTGTCCCGTTCGTCGGTGCCCATCAGCAGGATGTTCATCGCGCGCGGAGCGTGCTCCCGGCCGGGAGCCGCGGAACTGCCGAGCAGCGCGCCGGTGGCGGCCAGGACGATTCCGGGAATCGCCAGGCGGCGTGGCCAAAGGTTTCTCTTCATCGTCACGCGCCGCACGCTAGAACAGCGGGCCGCCGATGATCCGGCGGCCCGCTGTCCGGGCGGAGAAACCACCCCGGGGCTCAGGAAAAGAACCCGTTCAGCGCGTCGGGTCAGTGGTTGGCCGCGCCGTTGCCCGAGAGCGCGGAGATGTCGTCCAGGATGTGCGACAGGGGCTCGTCGCCCTTGGCCTGGGTGCTGTTCTCGACACACTGCTGGTTCTGCGGGGAGGACAGGATGTTGATGTCCTGGACCGCGACCGGGACCACGCCGAGGAGCGAGCCGGGGTTGACCTTGGCGGGCAGGCCGATGCACGGCTTGTTGAGGGAGCCCTGGATGAGTGCCATCTGGGGGCTCATGTTGCCGAAGGTGGCCGAGTTGCCGAATGACTGGCTGGCACCGTTGCCGCTGGCGGAGGTGGTGCCGGAGTCGTTGCCGATGGCGAGCGCCGGGGCTGCTGCGGCGGCGGAGACACCGACGACGGAGGCGGCGACCGCGGCGGTGGCCAGAACCTTCTTGATCACTTGATAAGTCCCTTCGTGAGAAACCCCGTCCACCGGAGCGTTCTGATTAACTCCCCTCGCCCTGTTTGGTTGCTCTGCTTCACTCCGATGGCCTATTGGTGCGAACTCCCTTCGGCGGGTCGGAAAAACCGATCGGGTGAAGGGCCGCAACCAAACCCGACGCATCCGGTTGTTCGGTGGCAGGCACATGGTCCTGGCCCGGAGCCAGGACAGGGAAAGGAATAGCGAAATGCTGAAGAAGGCAATGGCCGTGGCGGCGGTCGCCGCTTCCGTCGTCGGTATGTCCGCGGCGGTCGCCCCTCAGGCGCTTGCCATCGGGGACGACGCCGGCACCACCTCCGCCAGTGGCAACGGCGCGCACGAGGCGTTCGGCAACTCGATCACCAAGGGCGACATGAGCCCGCAGGCCACGCTGGTCCAGGGCTCCCTCAACAAGCTGTGCGTCGGCCTGCCCGCCAAGGTCAACCCCGGCTCGCTCCTCGGCGTGGTCCCGGTCGCGGTCCAGGACATCAACATCCTGTCCTCCCCGCAGAACCAGCAGTGTGTCGAGAACAGCACCCAGGCCAAGGGCGACGAGCCCCTGTCGCACATCCTGGACGACATCTCGGCGCTCTCGGGCAACGGTGTGGCCAACCACTGACGTTCACCGGCATCGCCCGCCGACGGCCCGCACGCTTCCGGCGGGCGGGCCGTCGGCGGACTGGTTGGACCGGCTCGTTCACCGTTTTCCACTGACATTCTGCCAATTTTGGCTAGTTGCTCAGGCGAAGCGTTTCTTCTCCAGTGGGCCTGATGCGTCAATTATATGAAGGCGTTCGAGTGAATTCCCTGGCGACGTACGTTCCTTAGTTTCTTCGGTTGTCTATCTCTCGTTTGCAGTCTGTGAGTCATGGTGAGCCGTTCCAGTTGTGCTCGCTCGGTTTCGACCGTCATCTAGGCATGACCGCAGAGAAGGGAATGACATGAAGAAGAGCGCTGCTGTTTTCGCGGGTCTGATCCTGGCGCTGGGCGGGGCCGCCCCGGCCTTCGCCGACGCCGACGCCCACGGTGCTGCCATCGGCTCCCCGGGTTTCTTGTCGGGCAACGTGGTCCAGGCTCCGATCCACATCCCGATCAACGCGTGCGGCAACTCGATCAACATCATCGCGCTGCTGAACCCGACCGTCGGCAACGTCTGCGTCAACGACTGACGACACGTCACACCAGCCGTACGGCTGGGTCGAGGGCCGGCCTTGGACCGACTTCCCGTGGTCCAGGGCCGGCTCTTCCCACTTCTTCAAGCAGGAAGACAACGAGATTGCGACAGACCCTGAGCAGGGGAATGGTCGCGGCGGCCGCCGCGACGAGCATTCTGTCCCTGTGCGGGGGCGGTTACGCCTTCGCCGACTCGCAGGCCGACGGGGCCGCCAAGGGTTCGCCCGGAGCCCTGTCGGGCAACCAGGTCGAGGTCCCGGTACACGTACCGGTGAACGCCTGCGGCAACTCGGTCGACGTCGTCGCCGCGCTCAACCCCGCGTTCGGCAACTCCTGTGGCAACCATGCGGACACCCACAAGAACCGCTCCCACGCAAACCCGTACGGCGACGACGACTCGGGCTACGGGGACTCCGGCTACGGGGACTCCGGCTACGGGGACTCCGGGGACAGGGACTCCGGGCACAGGGGCCACGGGTACGGAGACTCCGGATACGGCGACTCCGGATACGGAGGCCACGGGTACGGAGGCCACGGGTACGGAGGCCACGGGTACGGGGACCACGGATACGGGGACCACGGTCCGGGTGACGACTGCGGGGGCTACGGCGACACGTGCGGCGGCGGGGGTCATACGACTCCGCCGCCTGGTGGCGGCCACACGACGCCTCCCCCCGGCGGTGGCCACACGACCCCGCCTCCCGGCGGTGGTCACACCACGCCTCCACCCGGGGGTGGTCACACGACTCCACCTCCCGGTGGCGGTCACGCCACGCCCCCGGGAGGTGGCGGCCACACGACCCCGCCTCCGGGTGGAGGAGGCCACACGACGCCCCCGCCTGGCGGTGGCGGCGGGAGCACTCCGCCTGGTGGGGGACACACGACGCCCCCGTCCGGTGGTGGTGGCGGTAGTACTCCGCCCGGCGGTGGTCACACGACCCCACCCCCCGGTGGCGGCGGGAGTACTCCTCCCGGTGGGGGTCACACGACCCCGCCCCCCGGTGGCGGTCACACCACCCCGCCCCGCGGTGGTGGCAGCAGCACGCCCCCTCCCGGTGGCGGTCACACCACGCCTCCCCACGGGGGTGGTCGGCATACGCCGCCGGAGTTGGCGCACACCGGTGGTGACAGTGCGGCTCTGCTGGGCGCGTCCGGGGTCAGTGCGGCGCTCATCGCGGGTGGCGCCGTGCTGTACCGGCGGGGCAGGGCGGCGTCCGGTCGGTGAACGCGGCGGGTGCCGGACGCCCTCGCGCCCGGCACCCACGCTCCGCCTCGCTCAACCCCGCACGGTCTCCGTCGCGTCGTGCCGGCCCGGCGCCGGGATCGCCCCGCTCGCCGCGCCCGTGCGCAGCCGGCGCCGGACGCCTCGGACCAGCGTCCCCGCCGTGAAGGTCGCGCCGTGGACGAAGCGCATCGCCGGGCCGAAGCCCGCCGCCGTCACCAGGCCGGCCATGAACAGGCCGGGATAGGACGACTCGAAGTCCCGGCCCACCTCGGGGGAGCCGTCGGCCACCGTGCCCAGCGCGTCGCGCAGTTCGCCGGAGAGCAGGCCGAGCCGCTCGCGGGTCGCCTTGAAGCCGGTGGCCGCGATGACGTGCTCGGTCTCGAAGGGCTCCGCCCCCGTCACCTCCAGCCGCACCCCGCCCGGCACCGCCCGCGCCGCCGTCACCTCGTGGTCGAGGCGCACCTCCACGGAGCCCTCCACCCGGTCCCGTACCCACCACGCGCCGGCCGGTCCGAGCGCTGTCCCCGCGATCCGGGCCCGGGTCGGCTCCGGGAGCCGGCGGTAGAGGCCGGGGCGCTCGGCGTAGAACCAGTTGCGCCAGCCGGGGCCCAGGCCGCTGTGCGGGGAGCGGGCCGACTGCCACCACGAGCGTTCCCAGGGCGGCGGCACGTCGTTCCAGCACAGTTGGCCGGCGCGGGCCAACACCCTTACCCGGGTGTCCTGTTCGGCGAGCAGGGCGGCCGTCTCCAGGGCTGCCTGGCCACCGCCGATGACCGTGACGTCCCGGCCGCGGAAGCGCTCGAGGTCGCCGTGGTGGCTGCTGTGCGAGACGAGGTCGGGGGAGAGGCCGCGCAGGGCCGCCGGGATCTCGACGAACGGCATCACGCCGACGGCGAGGGCGACCGTCCGGGCGTGCACGGTCTCGCCGTCCTCGGTGACCGCCTCGAAGCCGCCCGGCCGGGGCGCGATCCGGGTCACCGTGCGCTCGTCGACGTCCGGGACGGCGTTGTGGGCGAACCACAGGCCGTACTCGGCGAACATCTCCACCGGGATCGGCTCCCCGTGCCGGGCCGTCACGCCCTGGGTCGCGCAGTAGACGTCGAGCCGCCAGCGGGCCGCGGGGTCGGAGAGGTTGGAGGCCCAGGGCTCGGACTTGAGGAACATCCCGCCCGGCATGTTGTCGCGCCAGGAGGCCATCGGTCGGCCGAAGACGCGCAGGCTCAGCCCGGCGGCCGCGGCGTGGGACGCGATGGACAGGCCGTACGGGCCCGCGCCCACCACCAGCAGGTCGTACATCAGCAACTGCTCGCTTTCTCGTCGTCGGTCGGTTCGGTCGGTTCGGCTGCTTCGGCCGGTTCGGTCAGGCCGGTCAGGGACACCGGGGGCGGCGGCGCCTGGCGGATCACGCGGGGGCGGAGCCCCGCCCCGCCCGCCGGGCCGAGCCGGCGGACCCGGTCGAGCAGCCGGTGTGCGACGTGGGTGCCCCACAGGCCCCACATGGCCCGGCCGGGAGCGGTGTCGTCGCCCGCGTGCCAGGCCAGTTCGCGGCCGGCCCGCGCCGGCCGCAGCGCGGCCAGCGGCGCGTAGTTCTCCACCACGAACGCCCGCCCCGGCAGCGGCACCCCGGCAGGCAGCGGACGGTGCGTCAGGTCCAGGTGCTGGGCGCGTACGACGTCCAGTCCGGCGCCGTCGGCGAAGAGCCGGAACTGGGCTCCGGGGCGCGGGTTGAAGTCGAGCAGGTGGTAGTCGCCCGTCAGGCCGCAGCGGCGGAAGTCGAGGTCGAAGATGCCCCGGTAGCCGAGGCTGCCGGTGAGCCGCTCGGCCAGCGTCCGCACCTGCGGGTTCTCGGTCCACTCGCCGACCGCTGTGAGGCCCGCGCCGCGCGGCCAGGCGCACAGCTTGCGGCCCGGGCCGCCGCCGCCGACCGCGCCGGTGCGGTCGGCGTACCCGTGGAAGAACCAGTCGCCGTCCGGCGCCGGCGGCAGGAAGTTCTGCAGCAGCAGCGGGCTGCCGGCCTCCTCGGTGCGCAGGTACAGGTCACGCGCCTCCTGCGTGGAGCGCACCACGACCGTGCTGCGCAGCCCCGAGCCGGCGGGCAGCAGCCAGGGCCGGCTCCACTTCGCGACCACCGGCAGGCCGAGCCGCCAGGCGGCGGAGGCGGCCTGGGCCGCGCTGTCGGGGACGACCGTGAGCGGATGCGGCACGTCCGCCGCCGCGCACAGATCGGCCAGTTCCGCCTTGTCGGCGACCCGTTCGGGCACGGTGCCGGGCTGCTGCGGCAGCAGGTAGGCGGGCCCCAGCTCCTCGCGCAGCCGGCTCACCGCGATCGCGCCCGCGTCGTCCATCGGGATCAGCACGGCGGGCCGTTCGATGCGGGCGGCGACCCGCAGCAGGACGGCGGCGATGTCGGCGGGGGTGGCGCCGGGCGGCGGCGGGGGATGCAACTGGCGGACGAAACGGGACTTGCGTACGGGACTTCCCGTCGAGTCGGCGACCACGTGCACGTCGACGCCGGCTCTGCCGAGGGAGCGCACGGCACCCAGCGTTCCGTGGTGAAAGGGATTCCGGTCGATCCGCAGGAGAACGGCGGGGACGCGGGTGTCGAGCAGCGACTCGGGCATTTTTCTCCGGGTCCTTCGGTTCAGGTCACCGATATGGGCGATCAAGGCACTCGAAAGCCGTAACGGCGGTGGCGTGATTCCTTTTCGTGTGACTTTCATATGACTGAGTGTCGGTAATGCGCGAGCAGTGCGCGTTACGTGAGAGTGGAGAAAGGAGCAGGCATGGCTCCACAACAGCGCCGCGCGCGGTCCCGACGGCTGGCCGTTGTCGCGGCGGCGGTCGCGGCCTCGGCCGCACTGGCGTCCGGACCTGGTTTCGCCGCGGGCGCGGGGGTGGTGCGGGTCGCTGATCCTCCCGCTCCCACCCCGACCGTCCCGGCGCCCGCGGTCGTCCAGCCGGCGCCCGCGGCGGCCGACCCGGTGTCCGAGGACGCCGACCCGTTCGCCCCCGTGCCGAGCGCGACCCCGGCGGCACCGGTGACCCCGGTGACACCAGCGGTCCCGGTGGCCCCGGAGACCCCCGCGGAGTCGCCCACCCCGGTCCCCGCCTCCCCGTCCACCCTGCCCGCGAAGGTCGCCCCCGCCTTCGGCGCCTACCTCGATTACGGCGCCCGGGGCGTGGCCCGGATCGCCGAGCTCAGCGACTGGCTGGGCGGCGCCGAACTGCGCGTCGGCCACACCTACCTGCCGGGCGACCGCTGGCGCAACATCGAGGGCCCGCCCGGCTTCCTCGACGTGTGGGCGGACTGGCGGCTGGAGAAGGACGACCGGATGCTCGTCCTCAACGTGCCCATGATGGAGCGCAACGAGGAGGGCGTGTCCGACGCCGAGGTGCGCGGGCTGCTGCGGCAGGGCGCGGCCGGGGAGTTCGATCACCACTTCAGGGCTCTCGCCGAACGGCTGGTCGCACTGGAGGTGCCGGACACGGTGATCGTGCTCGGCTGGGAGATGAACGGCATCACGTACACCCATCGGTGCGGGCCGGACCCGGAGGCCTGGAAGATGTACTGGAACAGGATCGTCTCCACGATGCGTTCGGTGCCGGGCCAGAAATTCCGGTTCGACTTCACGCCGACCCGCGGCAGGGACGCCGTTCCCTGGACCCGGTGCTATCCGGGGGACGACACCGTCGACATCGTCGGTATGGACTCCTACGACCAGCCGACCGGCCTGTCCTTCGACGAGCAGGTGAAAGAACCCTACGGGCTCCAGGAACACGTGGAATTCGCCAAAGCCCACGGGAAACCCATTTCCTATCCCGAATGGGGACTCTTCCGCAACGGTGACAACGCCGAATACATGCGGCGCATGCTCGCCTGGATGGACGAGCACAAACCGCTGTACAACACGGTGACCGACTACTGCCCGCACGGCGTGTGGCAGTGCGGGCAGAACCCGCAGTCGTCCGCGGTCTACCGCTCGCTCCTGTCCGGCCGCACGGACGAGCCGAGCCCGACACCGACCGCCCCGACGACCACGACAGAACCCACGACCGAGCCCACCCCGCAGCCGCCCACGACCGAGACCCCGGTGAACTGCACACCGATGGACCTCGGCGACTGGGTCGAGTACTGGCTCGGCGGCAAGCTGTGCATCCGCCTGGACTGGTGGTCGCGCAACCGGTGAACCGCGGTGCGGTGGCGGCGGGCCCGCGTCAGGACCCGCCGCCACCGTCGCGCTCCTTCCGCCGCTGCTCCAGCCGGAGCAGCAGCTCCTTGCCCCGCCGCCGCGCGGCCACGTCGCAGACGGCCGCCGACAGCAGCGGCGCGGTGCGCCGGCGGGCCAGCAGCAGCCGCTGGTTGACGACCGGTTCGGGCCGCCAGTGGTGCTTGTACGGCTCGTTGCCGCGCAGCAGGCTCAGCGCGGCCCGCCCGCCGCCCCGGGTGTGCTCGGCGCACGCGTCGAGCAGCATCACCGCGACGTCCGCCTTGCGCTCCCGCAACCGCGGATGGGCGCCGTAGAGATAGCCCCCGGCCAGCCGGCGCGACAGCAGCGTCAGATCGACGGCGACCACGTCGTCGTCCAGCCGGAACTCGGTGACCACCGCGTCCCCGGAGCGCACCATCGGCCCGACCGAGCGGACCAGGTGTTCGCAGAAACGGGAGCGCAGGTGCTCGCCGGTCACCTGCCGGCCCTGCCACTGCAACTGGTGCAGTTCCAGCAGGCGGCGCAGCGCCGAGTCGACCTCCTCCGGGCGGACGATCTGGCGCTGGACGCCCAGCGCGGTCAGTTTGCGCAGCTTGGCGCGCACCCGCTGGGCCTTCGCCGACGGCAGCCGGGCCAGCAGTTCGTCCATGGGGACGGCCGGCAGCTCCAGGCACACCGAGTCGCTCACCCGGCGTCGCGGCCCGTGCCACCGCTCGTAGACCTGCTCGACCGCGCTGCCCGGCCGCACCTCGCGGAAGTCGATCAGCGCGGTGCGGGCGGCCGCCGAGAGCCCCTCGGTGAGCGCGGCGACGGCCCGCTCGCCGTGTTCGTCGTCGACGAGGACGTCCCCGTAGTCGGAGATCGCCCCGCCGAGCGGCACGAGCGCCGGCAGCGGTCGGCGGACGGCGGTCAGCGGGGCGGCGGCGACGAGTTCGGCGCCGTCGCGGACCAGCAGCAGGCGCAGTCGGCCGGGCCTGCCGTACGACAGCCACCAGGAGTGCAGCCAGGCGTGGCTCTGGAACGGGGTGGCCGTCGCGCACCGCTGGTAGAGGCGGCCCCAGGCGGGGGCGAGCGCGGCGAAGGCCTGCTCGTCGGTGACGAGTTCGGTGGTGAACGTCGGTTTCACAGTGCTCCGTGCGCGTCGGCGGCGAGGGCCGGGCCGGGGACGGCGGCGGGGCGCGCGGCCTCCTCCTCGCGGCCCCGCTTCGGCCGCACGAGCAGCACCAGCCCGCCGAGCAGCCCGCCCGCGCTCGCGCCGACCAGGGCGGTCACCGTCGGGGACGCCGAGGAGGGGGCGGTCGGCCGGATCGCGCGGGCGAACTGCTGGAGCTCGACGTTGGTGGTGGCCCGGGAGCTCTTCGCGTGCTGGGTCAGCGAGCGGGAGACCGCGTTGGCCATGTCGGCGGCCAGGTCGGCCCGGTCGGAGGTCGCCGTGATCGACACCATCGGGGCGTCCGGCGAGGTCGACGTCTGCACGCTCTGCTGGAGCGTCTTCACCGGCACGCCCGCCCACACCTGCGCGTCGCCGAGCACCGCGAGCTGGGTGGCGACCCGGCCGTAGGCCTGCGCGAAGCCGAGCGCGGACGCCGGGTCGGACTTCTCGGTGGGGACGGCGACGACGTAGGCGGTGGCCGTGTACACGGGCGGCTCGACGGCCCCGTACACGCCGCCGAGCAGGCCGCCGGCGGCGGCGCCGGCCGCGAGCAGGGACCAGGGCGGGAGCGCCTTGGCGCGGCGCAGGCCGGCAGGACGACGGGGGTTCTCGGTCATGGGGAACTGACTCCCTGGGGTGTCGGGGAAGCGGGGGAGAGCACGGGTGCTCCGGAAACGGTGGCCGCGTACACGTCCATGAGCTGGGCGGCGCTGCGGGTGATGTCGTAGTGGCGGGCGGCGTCGGGCGCGGTGCGCGGGCCGGGGGCCTGCGCGCGGGCCTCGGCCAGCGCGGCGGCGAACGCCTCGGGGCCGCCGCTCACCCGGTGGGCGCCGGCCGTCGCGGGGGCGGGCAGGTGCTCGATCGCGGGGCAGGAGGCGTAGCGGACGGGCAGGCCGCAGGCCAGGGCCTCCACGACCGCCAGGCCGAAGGTCTCCTCGGGGGAGGGGGAGACGAACAGGTCCATGGCGGAGGTGAGGGAGGGCAGGTCGGGGCCGGGCGTGCGGTCCGCGACGTAGGGGCGTTCGCCGGTGAACAGGACGCGGTCGGCGACCCCCGCCTCGTGGGCGGTGCGCCGCAGCACGTTCTCCTCGGGGCCGCCGCCGACCAGCAACAGCCAGTGGTCGGAGGGGAGTTGGGCGAGGGCGCGGATGACGACGTCAAAGCGTTTGCCGGCCGTGAGGCGGCCGATGCCGCCGATGACGAAGGCGTCGTCGGGCAGGCCGAGGCGGCGGCGGGTGCGATGGCGGGCGTCCGGGTCGAAGCGGAAGCGGGTCAGGTCGATGCCGTTGGGGACGACCTCGATGCGGGGGGCCGGGACGCCCCAACTGCGCAGCCGGTCGGCGACGGTGGGGGAGACGGCGACCGTGGTGCGGCCAAGGCGTTCGCTGGCGAGGTAGAGCGCGCGCACCCCGGAGGTCAGCCTGCGCCCCTCCAACTGCGAGGCGCCCAGGGAGTGTTCGGTGGCGACGACCGCGCGGACCCCGGCGAGCCGCGCCGCGAGCCGGCCGTAGACGCAGGCCCGGTAGAGGTGGGTGTGGACGAGGTCGTAGCCGCCGGAGCGGATGAGCCGGACCAGCCGGGGCAGCGCGCCCAGATCGCGGTTGCCGGCCATGCCGAGGTGCACGACCCGCACCCCGTCGGCGGTCAGCCCGTCGGCCACCGACCCCGGGTTCGTCAGCGTCACCACCTCGCAGTCGACCGGCAAGTGCCGTAGCAGCAGCCGCAGTTGCTGCTCGGCGCCGCCGACGCCCAGCCCGGTGATGATGTGCAGCGCCTTCACCGCAGCCCCTCGACGGGCCGTCGGCGCAACCCGTGCAGCCGGTACTTCAGGTACATGCGCAGGGCGTTGTCGTTCTGCCCGATGTGCAGGCGGGGCAGGGCGTGCAGGCCGTTCAGCTCGCCGGGGTCGATGGCGCAGGCGTAGGAGTATCCGGCTTCGCGCACGGCGTCCATGGCGCGCTGGTCGATCGTCCCGTACGGGTAGCAGAAGCCGGCGATCTCGGTGCCGAGGAGTGCGCTGAGGGCGGTGCGGCTCTCGACGGTCTCCGCCTTGAGGGTGAGGTCGTCGGCCTGGGTGAGGTCGACGTGGGTGAGGCCGTGCGAGCCGATCTCGACGCCCTCGTAGGCCGCGCGGCAGATGCCGTCGGCGGTCAGCAGGGGCTTGCGCGGGCCCATCGGGTCCCAGGCGTTGTCGCCGCCGAGCCGGCCGGGCAGCACGAAGAGGGTGGCGTTGCAGCGGTGGCGGCGCAGGACGGGCAGGGCGTCGGTGAGGAAGTCGGCGTACCCGTCGTCGAAGGTGAGACCGACCAGGTTGTGGCCCTCGCCCCGGGCGCGGGCGTCGAGCAGCCGGGACATGGAGACGCCGCGCAGTCCGCGCCGGCGCAGCCACATCAGCTGTTTCTCCAGCCGTTCGGGGGTGACCGTGATGTGGTACGGGTCCTCGGGGCAGTCGTTCACGGAGTGGTACATCGCCACCCACGGGACGGGAGTGCGTCTGCTGTTGTCAGAAGCGGCCATGGGAGAGCCTTCGGGTCGCGGAACGTACGGAACGGAGTGCGCAGACGATGCCCTGGGCGCCCAGGGCCCGGCCGAACAGCAGGAAGACGGCGGTCACGGTGAGCCCGCCGGCGGCGAGACCGGCGAGCGGGTCGGTGAACTGCGCGGCGGCGAGGGCCCCGGTCAGGGTCGCCACCAGGGCCGCCCGCACCGGCCGGCTCAGTTCGCGCAGCACGCCCCGGACGCTGACCGGGACACTGCGCGGGCCCATCCCGGCCAGCAGCACCAGGGCGGTGACGGTGATGCCGGTCGCGTTGGCGGCGGCGATCCCGTACACGCCCCAGGCGGTGACGCCGAGGACGCCGATCCAGGAGGTCACGGCGATGCCGGCGGCCATCGCGCCGACCGGGTACCAGGAGCCGCGGCCCGCCGAGAAGTAGGAGCGGACCAGGACGCCCACCATGGTCTGGCCGAGCAGTCCGAGCGCGTACACCCGCATCACGCCGGCCGTGGCCGCCGTGTCCCGCGCGGTGAACGCGCCCCGCTGGAAGAGCACTTCGACGATCTGCGGCGCGCAGGCCACCACGGCGGCGGTGCCCAGCAGCACGATGCACGCGGCCAGCGCCAGATCCCGCTCCACCCGGCCGCGGGCCCGCTCGGTGTCGCCCTCGGCCAGCGCCCGCGCGATCACCGGGAAGGTGACCGTGCACACCATCACCGACAGGATCATCGGCATCTGCGCGACCTTCTGCGCGTAGTTGAGGTGCGAGATCGCCCCGGCGGGGAGATGCGAGGCGAGGAACCGCTCGACGAGGACCTGGGACTGCCGGCACAGGGCGAACAGCAGGACGGTCGCGAGGAGAGCGGTGTCGAGCGGCCGGGGCGCCTCCGGCACGGCGGCCACGTCACCGTCCGCCCCGCCTGCCTTTCGCCTCCTCAACTGACCGATCAGGGAAGGAAGTTGGACGACGACCATCAGCAGCCCGCCCACCGCCACCCCGGCCGCCGCCGACCGCACGCCCCAGCGTCCGCCGAGCACGAACATCCCGGTGATGATGCCGACGTTGTAGGCGACGTAGATCGCGGCGGGCGCCACGTACCGGCGGTGGGCGCGCAGGGCCGCGCTGCAGTACCCGGCGAGGCCGAAGCTCACCACGCAGGTCGCGGTGAGCCGGGTGCAGTCGACGGCGAGGGCCGGGTCGGGCAGACCGGGCGCGAGGGCCTCGACCAGGTGCGGGGCGATGCCGATGAGCAGGGCGCCGACCGCGACGAACGCCAGCGACAGGCGGGGCAGGGTGCCGGCCACCAGGGCGCGGACCGGGTCGCCGGGGGCGCCCTGGGAGCGGCGGGCCAGTGCCATGCTGAAGGCGGGGATCAGCGCGAACGCCAGTCCGTCCTCGATGAGCAGCGTGGCCGCGAACTCGGGCACGGTCCACGCGACGAGAAACGCGTCGGTGTCACTCCCCGCCCCGAACAGCCGCGCCAGCGCCTGATCCCGCACCAGCCCGAGCAACGCCCCGGCGACGGAGAGCACGGCGGTGACGAGAGCGGCCTTGGCCAGGAAACCGCGGGAGGGCGGGGGGTGTTCGGCCGTGGGTGCCGTGGGTGCCGTGGGTGCCGTGGGTGCCGTGGGTGCCGTGGGGCGGGCGGTGCCGGCGGGCCCCTGGGGTACTTCCCCAGCCGTCGGCTCAATTGTCCCCGCTGTCCCCGCTGCCCCCGCTGCCCCCACTGTCCCCGTCGCCGTTGCCGTCTCCCCGGTCGGCCGCTCGGTCGGCTCCTCCGTCTCCGCGGCGGAGCGTGCCGACGGCATGGTGACGGGGTCGTTCGTGCGGGGGGTCGGGGGCGGCGTCGGTTTCATCGGGTGAGGGTCTCCTCGCGACTGATGCCGCGACCGGCGCTGCCATCGGCGCTGCCGTCGGCGCCGCGACCGGTGTCGCCGGTGTCCGCGCCCACCAGTGCCCACCAGGCCACCAGCCCGAAGACGACGGCGGTCAGGACGGTCGAGGGGCCGCCGATGTCGGCGTACATGAAGTCGACGAGCTGCCAGACCAGCAGGCCGCAGGCGACGAGCGCGCAGTCGAGGCCGGGGCCGCTCCGCCGGACGCGGAACCAGCCGCGCAGCCCGCACGCCAGCAGCGCCAGCCAGCCGCCCGCGAGGGCGAGCAGTCCGATCAGGCCCTGTTCGGCGAGGACCAGCAGGTACATGTTGTGCGGGGAGAGCAGCGGCTGCCGGACGAAGCCCGAGCCGGCGCCCTCGGTGTCGCTGCCGGAGGACAGCGCGAGGGAGGCGTGCGCGTCGCGGTGTTCGGGGAAACCCTTCAACCCGACGCCGGTGAGCGGCTGTTCGCGCCACATGCCGATCGCCGCCGCCCACATCGTGTACCGGTCGGTGACCGACTGGTCGGGCGCGTCCGCGACCTGCGTGATGCTGCTGATGCGTTCCTGGAGCATCGCCGAGCCGACGCCGAAGCCGCCGACCAGGATCACCCCGGCGGCGACCGCCACCGCGCCCACCTTCAGCGCCCGCCGCAGTCCGGCGAGGGCCAGTTGGATCGTGCAGGTCAGCGCGGTCGCGATCCACGCGCCCCGGCTGAAGGACAGCGCGAGCGGCACCAGCAGCGCGAGCGCGAAGCCGGCGGCGATCGCCCGCTGCCGCAGCGAGGTCCGGCCGAGGGCGAGCCCGACCGCGCAGATCAGGCCGAACGACACGACGGTCGCCATGCCCATCACGTCCTGCGGCCCGAAGGTGCCGACCGCCCGGATCTCCTCGCCCTGGTACGAGGCGCCGGTCCCGGTGACGAACTGATGGACGCCGACCGCCCCCTGCCACCCCGCGAGCCCCACGAACGACCAGGCCAGCACCCGGAAGCCGGCCCGGTCACGGACGAGGAGGACGACGGCCGCCGGGACGAGCACGAAGATCTGGAGGTAGCGGCCGAGGCCGGTGAGCCCCGCGCCCGGCGAGGACGCGCCCATCGCGGCGAGCGCGAGCCCGGCGACCGGCAGCCCGAGGACCAGGGCGGCCGTCCGGGACAGGGGGCGGTGCCGCTGCCGCAGCAGCCGGACCGCGCAGAACAGCACGACCAGCGCGGACAGCGCGTCGGCCGGCCCGGCGCCGCCCTCGGCGCCGGGGTTGAGCGGCAGCCCGAGCAGGGCGACCACGGCGACCACGGGCAGGACCGGTGACAGCGTCCGGGCGCGCGGCACGGGCAGGGCGAGGGTCATCGGCGGGTCAGCTCCCGGTCGGTCGGACGAGGGAGGCCGCGGTGCGCAGCAGGATGCAGACGTCCTGCCACAGCGACCAGTTGTCGATGTACGCGTTGTCGAAGCGGGCCCGGTCCTCGATCGAGGTGTCGCCGCGCAGCCCGTACACCTGGGCGAGGCCGGTGATGCCGGTCTGCATCCGGTGGCGGGCCGCGTAGCCGGGGTAGGTCTGGCTGAACTCGCCGACGAAGAAGGGCCGTTCGGGGCGCGGCCCGACCAGGCTCATGTCGCCGCACAGGACGTTCCACAGCTGGAGCAGCTCGTCCAGCGAGGTCTGGCGCAGGATGCGGCAGAAGCGGTTCATCTGCCGCTCGCCGGCCACGCTCCAGCGGGTCGCCGCCTCGTGCTCGTCGACCGGGCGGTGGGTGCGGAACTTCAGCAGCGTGAAGGGCCGGCCGTCCTTGCCGATGCGCTCCTGCCGGAAGACGACGCCCGGCCCGTCGGTCAGCCGCAGCACCACCGCGCACACCAGCAGCAGCGGGCTGATCAGCAGCAGCAGGGTCCCGGAGGCCGCGATGTCCAGCAGCCGCTTGCCGATGCCGCCCCGGCGCCGGCCGCCCATGTCGAGACGCCGGCAGGAGAACCCGGCGAGCTGCTCACGGCTCGCGTACGAGGGGGTGTCGGCGTCGACCTCCCACACCGTGCAGTCCGACTCGGCGAGCGCCCGCAGCAGCGGGCCCTGCACGGTGCGGACGGCGGGGTGGACGCACAGGACGTCCCGGACGCCGTTCTGGATGAGGGCCCGCTGCACCTCCTGACCGGTGGTCAGCACGGGCAGCGCGTCGGGGCTGTCGGGGCTGTCGGAGCCGTCGGGGCGCTCGGCCACGATGCCCACCGGCCGCAGGCCGCAGCGCGGGTGGCGCAGCACGGCGGCGGCCACGCGCTGCGCGGTCGTGGCGGGGCCGATGACGAGCGCGGCGTGCGGCCGGCGCAGCAACGTCCGGCGTCGCCGCCGGTGCACGAGAGCGCGGCCGAGGCAGGCGGCCACGGCCTGCGCCGCGCACCCCAGGAGCAGGGTGCGGGCCGAGAGCGCGTGCGCCGGCTGCCAGGCCGCGACGAGCGCCCCCAGGGTCAGCCAGGCCACCGCGATCCGGCCGCAGACGACGGGCAGTTCGTCCAGCACGCCCGCCACCGGGCGCGGGCGCTGCGGGCGCAGCAGTATCGTCGCCGCGACCAGCAGGGCGACCAGTAAGGGGCGGCGCTGTGCCCCGGTCAGGGCCAGCGCGCCGAGGAACGCGGCCAGGCAGTCGGCGAGCAGCAGCGGCAGCGGCGACAGGGGTCGCGCCGGGGGCCGCCGGGTGGGGAACCGGAATCCCGCTCCGCTCTCCCGCCGCGGAATGACCGAGACGGGCGAGTATCCGGGCTGCACGCCAGGAGAGGGGACGGTGCTTTCCGCAGTCACGAGAGGATGGACTCCCTGCACTCGGGGGGCGCGACACGCGCCCCTTCCGTGGTCGTGAGCAGCTCGCGGTACACGCCCGCGACCGCCTCGGCCGTCCGCCGCACGTCGTGCGTGGCCAGGACGTGCCGGCGCCCCTGGTGGCCGAACTCCTCGCGCAGCGGCGGGTCGAGCAGCAGTCCGGCGACGGCGTCGGCCAGCGCCGCCGGGTTCTCGGCGGGCACCAGAGCACGGGGCGCGAGCGCGGCCGGCAGGCTCTCCCGGGCGCCGTCCACGTCGGTCAGCACGACGGGCCGCCCGCAGGCCAGCGCCTCCAGCGGGGCCAGCGCCATGCCCTCCCAGCGCGAGGGCAGGACGACGAGATCGGCGGCCTGGTACCAGGGCACGGCGTCGGCGACGGCGCCGGCGAACAGCACCGACTCCGGTGCCCGGGACCGCAGTCGCTCCCCGTCCGGCCCGTCGCCGACCAGCACCAGCCGGGCCCCGGGCACCTTCGCCGCGACGTCCGGCCACGCGGCCAGCAGCACGTCCTGCCCCTTCTGCCGGCACAGCCGCCCCACGCACACCACCAGCGGGGCGGCCGGGTCGAGCGCGGGCAGAGCGGACAGGAGCGAGGCCCGTACGGTGCCGGCGGGGGCCGGGTGGAAGCGCTCGGGGTCGATGCCGTTGGGGACGACGCTCCACCGCCCGGCGATCCGGGCGCGCAGCCCGGTCGTGCGCTCCGCCTCGCTCACGCACACCAGCCGGTCCGCCCAACGCGCCCCGAACCGCTCCCACTTGAGGGCGAGGGCGGCGGTGGCGCCGCCGACCGCCTCGAAGGACCAGGCGTGCGGCTGGAACACGGTCGGGATCCGCCCGCGCACCGCGAGCCGCCCGGCCAGTCCGGCCTTGGCGCTGTGCGCGTGCACCAGGTCGGGGCGTACCTCGTCGAGCAGGCGTCCGAGCCGCCGCACCTCCCCGGGGAGCGAGGGTCCCGGCGACCGGGTCGCCGCCCAGTCGCGTACGTCCGCGCCCAGTGAGCGCAGGGTGTCGGAGAGGGGGCTGCCGGGGCAGGCGACGGTGACGTGCAGACCGGCCGCGAGCTGGGCCCGGGCCAGGTCCGTCACGACGCGGGCGACGCCGCCGTCCACGGGCTGGGTGAGGTGCAGGACCCGGGGTCTGTCGTCGGGTTCTGGCTGGTGCATGGCGCGGTTTCCTCGCTCACGGTGGCGCTCGGGACGTGCGGGAACGCGCCTGACTGCTTCTTTCGTGTGTCGACGGCGACGAAGAGCGCCCCGGCCCACGCCGCGTCCCGGGGGGAAACGAGCCGGACGGCCAGCTGGTCACCGCCGCGCTGCAAACCCCCGCCGAGATCGAACACGTCGGAGTCGTAGCCGAGGGTGTTGACGTACGCCGGTGCACGCGCCGCCGGAGCCTCCCCCGGCTCGCTGATCGTGGAGTTCAACACATCGTCAGATGGATTGACCGGGTCCGTGAGCGGGGAGGCCGCCCGGCCACCGGTCGAGAACATGAGCGAATCACCCGTTCGGCCGCGGTCGCCGTCGTACCCGACGAGCCCGGCCCGGCCACTCGCGTTCGGGGGGATGTCGAGCCCGAGCAGCCGCAGTTCCTTCCCGGCGGCGGCGTCGAGGGTGTCGAAGCCGTCCCACAACGACAGGTCGCGCAGCGGCTCCGCCGGGTTCTCGTACGCCACCACCAGCGTCCAGCCGCCCCAGGCGCCGGCCGCCGACCTGCCCATGGCCACGTTGATCTGCGCGACCGTGTACAGCCCCGTGCCGCTGTCGCGCACCAGGTCGGTGACGTCGGCGGAGGCCTGGAAGGCGTCGGCGCCCTGCGCCACCCGGTGGCCGACGACCGTGTCCGCGAGCACCGCCTTGTACTCCCCGCCCGGCTCGGCGAGCAGCACCCGCCCGTTGTCCTTCGGCGGCTTCTGCTCGCCGACGCGCAGGTTGCCGCCCCAGTACAGCCGCGCGTACGACACCTGCGCGCCCTGCGGGAGACGGACCTCGGCGCTGGAGGAGTTGTAGGTGTTCGGGTCTACGTCGACGTCGACGTAGAACATGTCGAACTCGTTGTTGACGGCAGCCTTGCCCTGGCGCACGGACGGGCAGACGGGCGTCGCCCCGGCCGCCGGTGCCGCGCGGCAGCTGATCGCCGCGTTGGCGGCGCGGACGATCCCGCCGTGCTGTGTCGCGTGGTAGCGCTGCGCGAACGCCAGGCGCTGCGCCTCGGACGCGGGCGGCGCGCCGGCCGCCCGGGCGCCGCCCGGTACCCAGAGGGAGGCGAGGGCGAGGACGCCGGCCGTCGCGTGGCGCAGCGTCGGGCCCAGGGAACCCAGGGAAATACGCATGACCTGCGTGCCCTTTCGTGCGATTTGCCTGCTATAGGCGTGCGTCGGACGAGGCGTAACTCTAACCACTGTCCGGATTAATCCGTCGAAACCGGACAACTGTGTCGGAATGGTGAAGCCTGTTCTCCGGTCGCATCACTCGTTCGGCGGCACAACTCCCGTGCGCCCCGCGCGTTGACTTCAGCGCCGGGCATCCCCGCCCAGGTGTTTGTTTCAAAACCCCCCAAGGAGCACCTCTCCATGTCGCGTATCGCGAAGGGCCTGGTCCTGACCTCCGTTGCCGCTGCGGCCGTCGCCGGCGCTTCCGGCATCGCCGCCGCCGACAGTGGCGCGAACGGCGTCGCCGAGCACTCCCCGGGCGCGCTGTCCGGCAACGTCGTTCAGGTTCCCGTGCACGTTCCGGTCAACGTCTGCGGCAACACGCTCAACTTGGTCGGCCTGCTGAACCCGGCCTTCGGCAACACCTGCATCAACGACTGACGTCGCCTCCCCCCCCCAGAGGTCACGACACGTCATTCGCCGAACGGCCGCCCTCCCGCCAGGAGGGCGGCCGTTCGCATTGCCGGATGCGTCGCCTGAGGTGTTGCCCCGAATGGGGGGAGGAGCGCGTGACACGCTCGACGGACCTTGACAGGCCGCCTCACCAGGGGTGATGCGTGCGACGTGGGCCATGGGTGATTACGCGGCGCGTTGGATCTGTTGCGGAGTGCGACGGCGGTTTGCACGGTGGACACGAGACCCGACGCAACCGAAAGGATTTCCTCATGCGTGGCCTGTCCACACGGCGTATCGCCTGCACCGCACTGTGCGCCACCCTCGTCCTCGGCATCGCCGCCCCCGCCGCCATGGCGTCCGACGGAGCCGCAGCCCGTGAGCGCACCGCCGCGGCTTCCGATGCGCCCGTCCCCGGCACCGACGCGTTGCTCACCCAGGCCAAGGGCCTCGGCGATCTCGGCACCGTCCTCAAGCCGGTCACCGACCTGGTCGACGCCGTCCTCAAAGCCGAGGACGGTCAACTCACCGCCGACCAGGCCACCCAGCTCGGCGACGCGGCCAAGGCGGCCCTCGCCAAGGTCACTGCAGCGGCCCCGGTGACGGCCCCGGCCCTGCCGACGGACCCGACCGAGGCCCTGCCCACCGACCCGACGGAGGCCTTGCCCGCGGATCCGACGGAGGCCTTGCCGACGGACCCGACCGAGGCCTTGCCCGCGGATCCGGTCGCCCTGCCCGCCGACCCGGTCGCGGCGCTGCCCGCGGACCCGGCCGCCGCGCTCCCCGCCACCCCCGCCGCACCAGCGCTCCCGGCCACGCCGGCGCTCCCCGCCACGCCCGTTCTCCCGGCGGCCCCGGCTCTCCCGGCCAAGCCGGTGCTCACGCTTCCCGCGCTCGCCAAGAGCGGCCACGGCCACGGCACGTCGCGGGCGGCGGCTGCCGCCGACCCCGTGGCCGACGCTGTCGCGGTGCTGCAGAAGGCAGTTGACGCGCTGCTCGCGGCGGCGACGTCGCTGGACGTCAGCAAGGTCGCCCCGGCGCTGACGGGTGTGGTGGGCGGTCTGCTCGGTGTGGTCACCGCGGTGCTGGCCGGGGCGGGCCTGACCCTGCCCACCCTGCCGGTCGAGGCACCGGCGGTTCCGGCGGCTCCGGCGGTACCCGCGGCACCGGCCGTTCCGGCGGCCCCGGCGCTGCCGGCCCTGCCCGTCGGCTGACGGCCCCTTCCCGGTTTCCGCACGCGGTTTCCGAACCCTGATTTCTGCACCCCGGTGTCTTCCTCCCCGGGGTGCAGAAATTTTCTGCGTACAGGGTTTCCGCTCCCGGCGGGGCTCGTTAGGCACGACGTCGTCATTTCCCTTGTTTCCCCTGAAAGGAATCCGATGAAGTCCCTGAAGGCTGCCGCTGTCGTTGCCGGATCCGTGGTTCTCGCCGGTGTCGCCGCACCCGCGTTCGCCACCCCCGCCGACCTCACGCCCACCAGCCTCAACGGCGCTGTGGACACCCTCACCAGGGGGCCGATCACGCTGGAGGACGCGATGCCGCTCCAGCACCAGTCGAACGCGCTCGACACCGAGAACAAGGACTCCGTGCTCAGCACCGTCAAGGGCGCGGCCGGTGCCCTCAACACGAACAACCCGCTCCTCGGCGGACTGCCGCTGCAGGGCTGAGACGCCCCCGAAGGCATCCCGCGAAGGCCCCACGAAGGCGTCCCACCGAAAGGGCCGGTCCCGTCACCGACGGGACCGGCCCTCGCGCTGTTCGAGGCGGGTCGAGCGGCGCGTCCCTCGTTCGTGTGGAGCAACGGGCCGGCGTCCTCCGGTCGGGTGAGAACGCGTCCGGCGGCCCCGTGCCGCGCCGATAGGGTCGCGCGGTGACCTCAACCCCAAGCGCAACCCGCCCCTTCCGCGTGGCCGACCTGGGCACCCTCGTCGTGATGCCGTGGAGCGGCGAGGCCCCCGACGGCAGCGACATGCCCTACCTCCTGGCCTACTCCCTCGGCGACACCGCGGACGGTCCCGAGGGGACCGCCGCCGCCGTCGAGCGGATGCTCACCGACAACGGCATGCCCGTCGGCGGGGACGTCGTCGACGGCACCGAGCGGCCGAGCCTGCCGTTCACGCTGCTCGTCGAGTCCGGCGCGGCCGTCCTGAACATGCCGAGCCTCAACGCCCAGTGCCTGCCGCCGCCCGAGTGGCTCGCGGCCGTCGAGCAGCGCGGCTACGCCTACCTCGTGTTCACCACCCGCGCCTGGCCGGAGGCCCTGCCCGGCCAGGCCGTCACGGCCGAGGCGCTGACCGCGTTCGCGGGCGCCGAGGAGACCCTGACGGCCGCGGCGCACATCGTCCTGCCCGCCCGCCGCCTGCGCGGCTGATGAGCGATCCGCACCCGGCGCCCGCGGGCGCCGGCCGGGCGTACGCCCTGCTGCTCGTCCTCACCGGCGCGGCCGGGCTGCTGGCCGCCTGGGTCATCACCCTCGACAAGTTCAAGCTGCTGGAGGACCCCGGGTTCACGCCCGGGTGCAGCCTGAACCCCGTCGTCTCCTGCGGCGGCGTCATGAAGAGCGACCAGGCCTCGGCGTTCGGGTTCCCCAACCCGATGCTGGGCCTGGTGGCCTACGGGATCGTCGTGTGCGTCGGCGTGAGCCTGCTGGCCCGCGCCGCGTTCCCCCGCTGGTACTGGCTGACCTTCACCGCCGGCTGCCTGTTCGGCGTCGGGTTCGTGTCCTGGCTGCAGTTCGAGTCCCTGTACCGGATCAACGCGCTGTGCCTGTGGTGCTGTCTGGCGTGGGTCGCCACGATCCTCATGTTCTGGTACGCCGTCGCGTTCGACGTACGCCACGGATTCCTGCCGGCCCCGGCCGGGGTGCGGACTTTCCTCGCCGAGTTCGCCTGGGCGCCTCCGCTGCTGCACATCGGCGTGGTCGGCATGCTGATCCTGACCCGATGGTGGGATTTCTGGACGAGCTGATGATGCGCACGATTACGGCAGTCGGGGGAATTGTGAACTGATGCCGTTTTCCGGCTCGTTACCCGGTACGGACGCAACGCCCCCCGAATTTCCCGTATTCCTTCGAAAGGGCCCGTACCCGAGATGAAGTCGACCACCCGAGGAACCCTCGCCGCAGTGCTGACGTGTGTGGCGGCCGCGGCCGGCGCAGCCGCTTCCGTGACCCCCGCCGCCGCGATCGGTACGGTCCCCGTCCCCGTACCGCTGAACGGCGTCGAGAAGTCCCTCAACGTGGAACTGCCCACGATCGGCGGCGAGATCCCGCTGCCGACGCCCGGGGCGCCCGAAGGGCCGCGCTTCGTCGAGGGCCGCCTCGTCCCGGAGCGGGCGATCCCGCAACTGCCGGTCGCCGCCGGACTGCCCGGTCTGGGGCTGCGCGCGCCGCTGCCGGAGGTCCTCGGGGACCAGTTCAACCACGTCGCCCTCGACGCCCCCGCCTCCGACCTGCGCACGCTCGGCCCCGGCCTGACCCTGGACTCCCCGCTCACCGCGCCCAACCCCGACCGCTTCGGTCTGCCGGACCTGAAGCTGCCCGAGGCGGGCGTGGTCACCCCGGTGCTCCAGGCGGTGCCCGGCGCGGACCTCGGTCTGGGCGAAGGACTGTAGGACCGACGACGAACCGACGAACCGTCACGACCACGGGCCCGGACATCTCGTCCGGGCCCGTCGCCGTGCCCGGTCCGCGTGTCCCGGTCCGCGTGTCCCGGCGGGCCACCGGACGGTTACTCCCTCGGACAACCCAACCGGACGAGGAGCACACCATGGCCGTCAGCGTCGACGCGGTACCCGTGACCGCCGTACCCGTGACCGCACTGCCGGCGGGCGCGGACAGAGCCGGCCCGCCACGCCTCGCCCGCCGCCGGGACCTGCTGCGCGGGCTGCTCGGCGGCGCCGCCGCCCTCGCGATCGTCCCCGTCCTCGCCGCCTCCCGGCCCCCGCGCCCGGCGGACGGCGGCCCCACGGGCTCCTCGTTCGACGAGACCTACCGGGGCCGGCACCTGCACGGGGTCCTCACCCCGACGGGGCCCGCGGCCGCGGTCGGCGCCGAGTGGGAGGTCACGGTCGACGGCCGCCCGCTGCACCTCATGCGCCGCGCCGACGGCACCTGGCTGAGCATGGTCGACCACTACCGCTCGTACCCGACGCCGCTGGAGGCGGCCCGCGCCGCCGTCGACGGACTCGGGCCGGGCGAGCGGCTGCGCGAGGCGGCCGCGGCACACGATCACACACACATGGGGGGACACCATGGCCTACACGCGTAAGGACGTCAGCACCCTCACCGCCGCCGAGCGGCGGCGCTTCGTGAAGGCGCTGCTGGAGATCAAACGGACGGGGGAGTACGACGAGTTCGTCCGGATGCACATCGACCACTACGTCCCGGACGGCGACGGCGGGCTGCGGACGGCCCACATGGCGCCCTCCTTCCTGCCCTGGCACCGCAGGTTCCTGCTGGACCTGGAGCGGGCGCTGCGCCGGGTCGACTCCTCGGTGACGGTGCCGTACTGGGACTGGACGCGCGAGCGCACCGCGACCTCCGCGCCCTGGACGAAGGATCTCCTCGGCGGCAACGGACGGCGCTCCGACCACCAGGTGACGACCGGGCCGTTCGCCTACGCCACCGGCGACTGGACCCTCAAGGAGAACGTGACCGACGGGGAGTTCCTCACCCGCGACCTCGGCCGCGCCGCGAGCCCCATCGACCTGCCCACGAAGAGCGAGGTGGACGCGGCGTTGCAGGACCCGGTCTACGACACCTCGCCGTGGGACTCGACGGTCACCCGGGGCTTCCGCAACAAGCTGGAGGGCTGGGGGACCGGCTCGGGCAGCGCCGCCTGGCACACCCACAACCGGGTGCACCGGTGGGTCGGCGGGGTCATGCTCGGCGGCGCCTCCGTCAACGACCCCGTGTTCTGGCTGCACCACGCCTTCGTCGACCTGCTGTGGACCCGCTGGCAGAGCCGGCACCGCGAGCACCGCTACCTGCCCGCCGAACCGCCCGGCCCGGCCGGCCGCCAGTACCGGCGGGTCGTCGCCCGGCTGGAGAAAATGCCCCCGTGGGACGTGACCCCGGACCAACTGGAGGACGTGTCCGGGATCTACCGGTACGCGTGAGCCGGTACGCGTGAGTCGTTCCCGGACCGGTCCGGGACAGGGGAAAGCCCCGGCGCTCGAGGTGCCGGGGCTTTCCTGGTGGTGCGTACGGTGAGTACGACCGGGGGGTACGGAAGACTGCTCAGTTGCCGTAGCCGCCGCCGTGCTTGTCGTCGTGCTTGTCGCCGTGGTCGTGGTCGCTGACGTTGGCGCAGGCGTTGCCGAAGGACGGGTTCAGCAGGCCGATGACGCTGATGGCGTTGCCGCAGACGTTGACCGGCACGTGGACCGGAACCTGCGCGACGTTGCCCGACAGGAAGCCCGGCGAGCCCACGGCCGCACCCTGCGCGCCCGCGTCCGCCATGGCCAGGCCGGCTCCGCTGACCACGACGGCGCTGGTGCCGAGGGCAACAGCGGCGATCTTCGCGATGCGAGACATCACGTTCTCCTTAGTGATTCGGTTCGCGCGGCGGCAGGGGGCGCCACCGCACTCCCCTTCAACGCCGCCGCGCCGGACGAGTCACGGCACGTCCGTACGGATCACCCTTTTTGAACAAGGGGGACGTACAGACGGGTGGCTAGTGCGACTGGAGGTGTGCCGTCACGAAGTCGGTCAGGGTGGCGATGGACTGCAGGCTGTCCAGGCTCAGGTCCAGGGTGGCCACGTCGACGCCGTAGCGCTGGTCGATCGCGCCGAGCAGGGTCACGCCGGCCAGCGAGGTGAGGGCGATCTCCGGGCCGAACAGCTCGGTGCCGGCGGGGAGTCGCGCGACGGCGGCCTCGTCCAGGCGGGCGGCTTCGGCGATCATCGAACGGAGCTGCCGTTCCACCGTCGCCCGGTTGTGGGTGTCCGTCACGCGTCGGCTTCCTCTCGGTCGGATACGTGCAGCCAGGGGGGCGGGGTCGGCAGGTCGCCGTGGAGGGGCCTGCCCAGCACCGCCGCATCGGGGGCGGCGGCGGTGGCAGGGGCGGGGCCGGTGTCGTCCGTGCGGCGTAGGCCCGCCTGGCGGAGCAGGATGCGCATCTCCAGGTTGGCGTCGGTCGGGCGCAGGGTGACCCGGAACTCCTCGGCGCCCGCCGCGCGGGCCCGCTCCAGCAGCCGGAACAGGAAGGCCGCCGCCGCGCCCCGGCCGGCGACCCGGCAGGAGAGGGCGAGCAGCGGGACGGACCAGACGGCGGGGGCGGTGCGGTCGACGAGGGCGGCGCCGATGACGCCGTACGCGCCGAAACGGTCCGCCATGCGGGCCGTGTACAGCTCGTGTCCCGGCGAGGCGGCCAGTTCGCGCAGCCGGTCGGGGGTGAGGCCGGAGGAGTTCAGGCGGTGGGTGCGGGCGGCGAGTTCCAGGGCGCGGGGGATCTCGTCGGGTGTGGCCGCGCCGACGGCGAGGCGCATGCCGCACCAGCGCAGGAACTCCTCGCGTGAGCCCTGGAAGCGTTCGCCCTCGGCCCGGCGGGTCTCCTCGGTGCGGTAGCGGCGCACGCGCTCACGGGACTCGGGGGTGACCTCCCGGCCCTCGAACGCGGCCAGCAGCGCGGGCACGTCCTCGGGGGCGAGGGTGCGCACGCCCGGCAGCAGGGCCTCGACCTCGGCGCGCTCGTACGGGGAGTCGTCGACCAGGAGGAGGGCGTCCGCCGCGATGCCGAGGTCCTTGGCGATCCTGCGCAGCGACTCGCTCTTGTCCTGCCAGGACACCTGCGGGGCCAGGAAGCGGCCCCGCACCTCCGGGCGTCCGGCGGCCAGCCGGTCCAGGACGGCGGGCGCGCTGCGGCTCGCGATGCTGCTGAGCACGCCGCGTGCCGCCAGCGCGTCGATCGCGGCGAGCATCTCCGGGCGGGGGGTGGGGAGTTCGTCGGTGGGGGTCTCTACGGCGATGTCGTCCCAGAGGGTGCCGTCGAGGTCCCAGACGACGCACTTGACGTGGCCGGGGTCGGGGAACGTCACGCGTCCCCCCGGCTCTTGGGCAGGAACAGCTTCATCGACAGGCTGGTGGGGTCGAAGCCGAACTTGCGGTAGACCGTGCGCATCGGGACGTTGCTCACGTGCACCCGGCCGACGACCTCCGTGATGCCGTTCGCCAGGCAGAACTCCAGGCCCGCGGTGAGGAGGAGTTCGGCGACGTCGCCGCGGTTGTCCAGCGGGGACACCGCCAGGGAGCGGAAGTTGGCGTAGCGGTCGCCGGTCATGGCGTTCTGGTTGATGCTCACCCAGCACCAGCCGACGGGGTCCTCGCCCGGGCGGTGGGCGACGATCATGCCCTCCTTCGACTTCTCCATGGCCTTGCCGAGGCGTGCCGACCAGCGGGCCGGATCGTCGATGGCGTCCTCGCCGAACGACACCCGGGCGATCTCGGCCTCGAACGCCCCGATGGCGGGCAGGTCGCGCTCGCCGGCCTGCCGGGTGGCGTACGGCCGCGCCCGCTCGGCGAGGGCGGCGCGGTCGGCGTCGGACGGGGGATGCCAGCCGTGGGCGCGGGGGGTGGGCGCGGTGGGGGCAGGGGGAGTGGCGGGAGCGGGAGCGGGAGCGGGAGCGGTGGCGGGGGCCGGGGACTGTGCGGGGGGCGGGGGCGTCGTCGGTTCTTCCGCCGGGACCAGGCGGCCCGGGCGGAAGGGGCCCTTGCCGCAGGTCGGGCAGCCCTCGGTGCGCAGGGCGGCGACCGAGGCCCAGCGGGCGCCGGGGCCGACGCGGAGCCGCGCGTCGCACGCCACGCACGTGTACTCGCGCTGCCGGGTCCGCTTGTCGCCGGTGTAGAGGGGACCGCTGAACTCGCCCTCGTGGGAGGGGGTGGTCGAGTTGGTGGTCAGGAGGTGCTGGAAGAAGCCGACCCCGCCGAGGATGCCGCTGCCCTCGTACTCGTTGAAGTTGCGGATGTAGCCGTTGGTGATCAGGCCGAGGGCCATGATCTCGCGCTGCACCTCCAGCATCTCGTCCGGGCTCTTGCCGCCGAAGGAGAAGAAGATGCTGTGCGCCGGGCCCGGCCGCAGCCCCTCCACCGCACGGGAGAGGAAGAGCCGGGCGCCCTCGGGGGTGTACGGCGGGTCGGTCATGGCCACGTCGTGCTGCCGGTGGAGTTCGGCGGGCAGCGGTAGGCGCAGGTCGTGCTGGACGGTCTCCACCCGGGTGCCGAGGCCGGCCGACACCTTCTGGATGTGGTCGAGGATCTCCGGGGAGATGTCCACGACGGTGACCCGCTCGACGATCGGGGCGCCGAGCACGTCGCCCACCACGGCGACGGCGAGGGAGACGAGGTCGTCGTCGCCGATCAGCAGCAGCGAGCCGCCCGGCAGCGCGCCCGCCGTGAGCAGCGCGAGGACCCGGCGGACCTTGGTCTCGGCCGTGCAGTGCGACTGGTCGATGGCCATGTCGGCGGCGGGGCCGGACTCCATGAGCGCGCGCAGCCGCGGCACGGCCTCGGCCAGCACGTCGGGGATGACCAGCTCGCGCCCGTCGCAGGTGCGGCAGGTGGCGTCCAGGGCGAGGTCCATGCCGAGCTGGGAGACGAGGTCCATACCGGCTTCCGTCAGCCGGGACGGGCGCTGCTTGGTGACGAGGTCCCGGCGGCGCAGTTCGTTCCCCAGCGCGGCCACGATCGGGACGGGCAGGCCGGTCGCGCGGCTGAGATCCTTCGTGGAGGCGGGGGCGAGGCGGCGCAGGGCGCGGAGGACGGACCGTACTCCGGGCGGGCCCTCCTGGAGCCGGACGGCGTCCGCGACTTCCGTGAGTACAGAATCGGCCGGGGTACTCCGAGGATGCCGACGCGCGTTCGTCACAATGCCGCTCCAGGCAGGCTGAATGATGGATTCCGGGTTATCGAGTATACGGGCAGGTGGGGAGCCGTCCGGACCCGCTCTGTGGGCTGCCTTGCGAATTCCCCCGTCATATTCCCCGTCACATTCCCTGCCGTGGCCTCCGGCATATCCCTCGGTAAGGCCCTCGGCATATTCTCTGTGAATTTCCCCGGGAGTTTCCGTCGGACGTTTTACCGAGGTGTTTCGGGAACGCTTTCCGGAAAGGGTTGCGCGCCGCAGGGTGGCTCGGATGCTACTCTGGGCACCATCGAGCGCCTATGTGAAAGGAGACGGGGGCAGCGGTTCGTCACCCCCGGTTCCCCATGACCAACTCCACCGACCTCGCCACCGAGGGTATAAACGTCGACGATCTGTGCTCTTATGCCGTCGACGTATGGGTGAGCGATCACAGTATCCTGACCGATGAGGAGCGCCTCCTCCAGGTGCTGCGCACGGCCGCCGAAAAGGGAAACGCCACGGTACTCGGCGAGGCATCGCACGTTTTCCCGAACGGTGCCGTCACCGCGATTCTGCTGCTTTCCGCGTCGCACCTGAGCATTCACACCTGGCCCGAATTCAGCCTGGCCAACGTGGATCTGCTGGCCTACGGCCGGCTGAACGGCGAGCGGATGATGCAGAGCGTCGAGCTCGGTCTTTCGCCGACGCGGATCAACGTGACGCGCATGCTGCGCGCCGTGCACTGACGTTCTCCGTGCAGGTCTCGTGGGCGCGCCTCGGTGACGCCCACGAGGGCCTGCTGTCTCTGCTGGACCCCGTGGAGCGTGGCCGCTACGACGCGACCGTCCACCCCGCCGACCAGGCCCGTTTCCTGGTCGGCTGCGCGCTGAGCCGGCTGCTCCTGGGTGAGCTGCTCGGTCTGCCCCCGGCGGACGTGCCCCTGCGGCGCGTGTGCCCGCGCTGCGGCGGACCGCACGGCAAGGCCCGGCTGGACGTGCCCCCGGACGCGCCGGTGCCCTACGACTTCTCCGTCACCCACAGCGGTGCCGTCATCGGCGTGGCCGTGTGCCGGGGCGGGCAGGTGGGCCTGGACGTCGAGGAGGCCGGGAGCCTCGTCGGCGTCGCCCTCGACAACGCGGCGCGGGCCGCTCTCTCCGACACCGAACTGGCCGCCCTGCACGCCCTGCCCGACGCCGAGCGGCCGTCCGCCTTCCTGCGCGTCTGGACCAGGAAGGAAGCCGTGCTGAAGGCCCTCGGCGTGGGCCTGGGCGTGTCACCGCGCGGGCTGGAAGTGACCGCGCCCGACCTGCCGCCGGCCGTGCTGTCCTGGCCCGGACAGGTGACCGTCCGGCCCCGACTGCGCATGGCGGACCTGGTCGTCGCCGGGGTGCATCCGGCGGCGGTGGCCGTGACGGGGGCGGGGGCGGGGGCGGGGGCGGGCCCGGTGCGGGTCGAGCCGAGCGACGGGTCGGGCGTGCTGGCCGGGTACGGCCGCTGACCACGTGGGCGGTGCGGCTCTCTGTCGGGTGCCTGCCCGGGGGTGGTCCGCACAGAAAGGTGACACTTCGGTGCCGGAGTGTCACCTTTCTGCAACTCGCCTACCCGGGACCCGGCGTGCCCGTGAGGGCGCCGTCCTCGGGCCCCGTCGGCATGGCGCGGAGGCGGCCGACCGGGGACAGGATGATCGGGACGAGCATCGCGGCGGAGATCACGCCCGCGATCCACAGGGCGCCGTGCAGTCCGGCCAGGGCCGCCAGCAGGCCGCCCACGGGGCCGCCGAGCGCGCCGCCGCCGTACAGGAGCATGCGCATCGCGGCTGTCATCCGGCCCATCAGGTGCTGCGGGGTGATGGTCTGGCGCAGGCTCACGATGAGGACGTTCGAGACGCTGGTGCCGAAGTACTCCAGGAAGAACGAGGCGACGAAGAAGATCATGAGCAGCCAGCTCGGACCGGCCGCCACCGGGATCAGCAGCGGGCCGAGGAAGATGACCGAGACCGACACCTGGTAGGCGCGGCCCACCGTCAGCCGGCGCACCACCATGCCGGACACCAGCGCGCCCAGCAGACCGCCCACGGCCGCCGCGCCCATGACGAAGCCGACCGCGGCGGCCGACAGGTCCTTGTCGCGCACGGCGTACAGCAGGAACAGCGACTGCACCATGGTGAGCAGGAAGTTGCAGGAGCAGCCGACGAGTCCGATCGCGCGCAGCCACCGGTTGCCGAACACCCAGCGCAGGCCCTCGGCGAGCTCGGCGCGCAGCGGCCGTTTGTCGCGGGGGGCCTGCGGGGCCGGTTCGGGGGTTCTGATGAGGAGGAGGGAGACCACCGACACGGCGTACGAGAAGGCGTTGGCGGTCATCGCGAAGGGCGCCGAGAACGCGCTCACCAGCGTGCCGGCCACGCCCGGACCGGCGATGTCCGCCGACGACAGCGTGGCGTTGAGCTTGGTGTTGGCCTCCAGCAGACTGCGCCGGTCCTTCACCAGCACCGGGACGTACGACATCCAGCTCACGTCGAAGAGCACCGTCGCCACCCCGACGCCCAGCGCCAGCACGTACAGCAGCGGGAGCGTCAGCAGGTCGTAGTGGTAGAGGACCGGGACCAGGCCGATCAGCACCATCCGGGCCAGGTTGGCGCCCAGCATCACCGGCCGCTTGCGGACCCGGTCCACCCACACGCCGAAGAGCAGCGCCAGCCCCAGGAACGGGACCAACTGGGCGAACCGCAGCAGGCCGAGCTGCTCCGCGCCCACGTCGAAGACCAGGACGGCGGTGAGCGGCAGCGCCAGGGCGGTGATCTGGGTGCCGTACAGGGAGAGCGCCTCGCCCGTCCAGAACACCATGAAGTCCCGGTGGTGCCACAGCGAGCGGGGCGGTGGGCCGTCCGGCTCGGCCGTGGCGACCGCCTCGGGGTGGGTGCCGTGCTCCGTCATGCCGGCGTCGCCTCTCGTAGGGCCTGGTCGACGATGCGGCTGAGGGCGGCGAGGCCGGGCTCCTGCCACACGGAGTGGTGGTCGCCGGGCACGGTGTGTTCGGTCAGCCGGCTCAGGTGGGGGTGCCAGTCCAGCAGGCGTTCCGTCGACCGCGCGGCCTTGATCAGGATCGTGGGGCCGTCGTGGTCCGACGTCAGGGAGTGCTGCCGCAGGGCCCTGACATGGGTGCTGAAGAGGGCGTAGCGCTCCAGCAGGAACTCCGCGTCGAACTCCTCGGGCACGGCGCCGTCGTGCTCCACCGCGGCGAAGATCTCGGCCGGTTCCGCCTCCGGCCGCATGCCCGCGAGGGCCTTGTCGATGCCGGGTGCCCGGTCGCTCGTCACGCCGAGGAAGTCGTACAGGAAGTAGCGGGCGAGCTGGTCCTCGGGCGGCACGGACTGCGTGCCGGGCAGGGCCGCGTCGACGATGACGAGCAGGGGTACGTCTTCTCCCGCGGCGGTCAGCAGGCGTGCCATCTCGTAGGCGACGACCCCGCCGAGCGACCAGCCGAGCAACTGGTACGGGCCGTGCGGGCGGACCGTGCGCAGGGCGGCCGTGTGCCGGTCGGCCAGCTCCTGGATGGAGCGCGCGGGCTCGGAGACACCGTCGAAACCGGGTGCCTCGAAGCCGAACACCGGGCGTTCGGCGTCGAGTTGGTGCGTCATGCCCGCGTAGCAGTAGGGCGAGCCGGAGACCGGGTGGACGCAGTGGAGCGGGGGCAGGGCGCCTGTTTCGCGGAGGGGGACGATGCTGTCGACGGAGGGTTCGGTCACTGCTCCGGTGCTCCGTTCGTGGTCGGTACGGACTGGGCGAGCCGCTCGTCGATGACGGAGGCGATGCCGCTGACGGTGCTGTCGCCGTACAGCAGCCGGACGCTGACCCGCACCCCGAAGTGCTTGTTGAGGCGGGTGACGGCGCGCATGGCCTGGAGTGAGTTGCCGCCGACCGCGAAGAAGCTGCTGTCCGCGCCGACTCGGGACACGGACAGCACGGTGGCGAAGACCTCGGCCACCGTCCGCTCGGTCGGCGTGACCGGCGTCGTGTACGACCGGTCCGGCTCGCCGACGGCCGCCGGCGGGGCGGGCAGCGCCCTGCGGTCGACCTTGCCGTTCGGCGTCAACGGCAGCTCTTCCAGGACGAGTACGGTACTCGGCACCATGAAGCGGGGCAGCGACCGTGCGGCATGCTCACCGACCGCCTCCGGCTTCACGGCCCCGCCCGCCACCGGGACGACATGGGCGACCAGCCGGGTGTCGCCCGACCCGTCGGGGTGCGCGGTGACGACCGCCTCCCGGACGGTGTCGTGGGCCCGCAGGACGGCCTCGATCTCGCCGAGTTCGATGCGCAGACCGCGCACCTTGACCTGGAAGTCGGACCTGCCCAGCAGCTCGATCAGGCCGTCGGGGCCGTAGCGGGCCACATCGCCGGTCCGGTAGAGGCGCTCGTCCCGCACCTCGCCGCAGGACCAGGTGAAGAACCGCTCCGCCGTCTGCTCGGGCCGGCCGAGGTAGTCCCGGGCGAGCCCGATGCCCGCCAGGTGGAGTTCGCCGGGGACGCCCGGCGGCACCGGCCGGCGAGCCTCGTCGAGGATGTAGGTGCGCTGGTTGGCCATGGGGCGCCCGTACGGGACGCTCGTCCAGCGCGGGTCGGTCTCCCGTACCTCGTAGAGGGTGGAGTGGATGGACGACTCGGTGGCTCCGCCGAGGGCGACGAAGCGCAGGGCGGGGGCCACCGCGCGGGCCCGGTCGGGCAGCGACACGGGGATCCAGTCGCCGCCGAGCAGAGCCAGCCGCAGATCGCCGAGCGGCTGCGCGCCGACGCCGTCCAGGTGGCTGACGACCAGGTCGAGGAGGGCGGGGGCCGAGTTCCAGACGGTGACCCGGTGGGCGGCCAGCAGCTCCGCCCAGTGCTCGGGGTCCTTGGCCCGCTCCGGTTCCGGCAGGATCACGGTGCCGCCGGCGGTCGTCAGCCCGAGGAACTCGTACACCGACATGTCGAAGCTGGGCGAGGACAGCGCGAGGACCCGGTCGCAAGGGCCCACGCCGTAACGGGAGTTGAGGTCAGCGATGTTGTTCATCACCCCGCGGTGGCGCAGGGCGATCGGCTTGGGCGCGCCGGTCGAGCCCGAGGTGTGGATGACGTAGGCGAGGTCGTCGGGGGTGGCGCCGCCCTGCGGGTTGTGGGCCGGGCGGGCGGCGAGGAGGGCCTCGTCGCGGTCGAGGAGCACCACCGGGCCGCCCGGCGCGGTGTCCGGCAGGGGCAGGCCGGCGGCCGGTCCGCTGCGGGTGACGACCGCCGTGCACGAACTGCCGGTCATCATCGCGGCGAGACGCTGCTCGGGGTAGTCGGGGTCGAGCGGTACGTACGCGCCGCCCGCCTTGAGCACTCCGAGGACGGCGACCAGCAGGTCGGGGGAGCGTTCCAGGCAGATGCCGACCCGCCGGTCGGGGCCGATGCCCAGGTCGCGCAGATGGTGGGCGAGCCGGTTCGCCGCCTCGTTGACCTCGCGGTACGTCCATGTTCGCCGGCCGCTGCCGCCCCTGACCAGTGCGAGGGCGGCCGGCGACGCGGCGGCGCGGGCCTCGAACGCGGTGTGCAGGCACACGTCGTGCGGGAGGTCCGTGCCGGTGGCGTTCCACTCGACGAGCATGCGGTGCAGCTCGGCCTCCGGGAGCAGACGCAGCCCGGAGACCGGACGGTCCGGGGCGGCCAGCGCGTCGTCCAGCAGGGTGCGGTAGCAGGCCAGCAGCCGGACCATGGTGTCGTGGTCGAACAGGGCGGGCGCGTACCGCAGTTCGGCGGTGCGCGGGTGGTCGTCGTCGGCGTGCGGCGGGTGCAGGACGAGTTCGAACTCGTCGGGGTGGGCGGGGTCCGTGGCCGCCGCCGCCCGGTAGGTGGTGGCGGTGGCGGTGGCGCGGGCCAGTTCGGTGAGGGTCTCCGACGCCTTGACGGCGCAGGTCAGGTGTACCGCGCCCGTCTCGGGTGTGCGGGCGGCGAAGGTGAACTCGGGCTGGCCCGTCCAGCGGTGCAGCAGCGCGGTGAACGCGGCCAGGAGCAGGTCGTCCGGGGCGGTGCGGGCCGAGGGGCCGAGCCGCACCCGGACGGTGGCGGTGCGGTCCGGGGCGGCTTCGGGCAGCCGTGGCCGGTCGGCCGGCAGTAGCGCGGGAGGCGTGGGGCGGCGACCGGCCGGGGAGGGGGCGTGGGGAGACGCGTTCAGGGTCAAGGCCGCTCTCCTGGGGCGAGGTCGGGGACGTCGTCGGGAACGGCGGCCGCGAAGGGCAGCGGGTGGGCGCGGCACAGGGCGGCCACCTCGGCCCGTACCCGGTCGCGGACCGCCGGGTCGGTGCGGTACTCGGTGTCCGTGCGGACGGTGGTGGCGGTGAGCACCTCGTGCAGGAGACCGGCGCAGACCCGCATCTCGGCGGGCCCCATGCCCCGCTGCGCCAGCACGTTCGTGCCCAGCCGCAGGCCGCCGGCGACGAGCGGCGGTTTGACGTCGCCGGGGATGCGGTTGCGGTTCGTGAGGATGCCGCAGTCCTCCAGGGCCCGTTCGGCGACGACACCGGTCATGCCGCGTACGGCCATGTCCAGCAGCACCATGTGGTTGTCGGTGCCGCCGGTCAGCACCCGGTGGCCGAGCGCCGCCAGGTCGCCGGCGAGCGCCGCGGCGTCGTCGACGACCAGCCGCATGGTCTCCTTGAACGCCGGTTCCGCCACCGACTTGAGCGCATGCGCCTTCGCCGCGATCGCCGCCGGGCTCGGAGTGCCCTGCGACTGCGGGAACACCGCCCGCTGCATCAGCCGGTCCAGCGGGGTACGGCCGTCGGGGCCGGGGGTGCGGTGTTCCCGGCCGATGAGGATCAACCCCCCGCGCGGGCCGCCCAGTTGCTTGTACGTGCTGGTGGTGGTGACGTGGGCGAGGTCGATGGGGCTGGGGTGTTCGCCCGCGGCCACCAGGCCGGCGATGTGCGAGACGTCGGCCACGAGGAAGGCCCCGACGGAGTCCGCGATCGCCCGGAACCGGGCGAAGTCGAGCATCCGCGGATAGGCGCTGGCCCCCGCGATGAGCACCGTGGGGCGGTGCAGCCGGGCCAGTTCGGCCGCCTGGTCGTAGTCGACGAACCCCCGTTCGTCCAGGCCGTAGTGGACGGCCCGGTAGTGGCGCCCGGTGACCGAGGCGGCGGACCCGTGGGTGAGATGGCCCCCTGAGTCCAGGTCGAGGGCGAGCAGGACGCCGCCCGGGGGCAGTAACGCGGCCAGCACGGCCTGGTTCGCCGAGGAGCAGGAGTGCGGCTGGACGTTGGCGTAGCGGGCGCCGAAGGCATGCCGGGCCCGGTCGGCGGCCAGCCGCTCCACCACGTCGAACCGGCCCGCGCCGGGGTGGTAGCGGGCCCCCGGATAGCCCTCGGCCGTCACGTTCGACAGGGCGGCGCCGCCCGTGGCCAGCACCGACGGGCTCGCGGCACTGGAGGACGCCACCATCGCCAGCGTCGCCGTCTGCTCCTCCACCTCCCGGTCGAGCAGCACGGCCAGCTCGGGATCGGTCCGGTTCAGCAGCTCCGCCCCACGGCGCAGGAGCAGGGCCTGCGCGGAGCCGGTAACGGCAGGGGCGTCGTTGTGTCTGCGGGTCGGGGTCGTCGTGGCCGACGGGGCCTCAAGCATGTGTACCCGCCGCCTTCTTGGCCTCGGTCAGGGTGTCGACGGCCGTGGCGATGGTGGCGACCGTGGCACCGCCGTACAGCAGACGGACGTTGACCTTGACGCCGAAGTGCTTGTTCAGCCGGCTCACCACGCGCATCGCCTGGAGCGAGTTGCCCCCCAGCTCGAAGAAGCTGCCGTCGGCTCCGATCTGCGGCATGGACAGCACGGCGCCGAAGACCTCGGCCACCTTCTCCTCCGTCGCGGTCGCCGGGGCGACGAAACTCGCCTCGCCGTCGGCCGCCGCGGACACCGGAGCGGGCAGCGCGCCGCGGTTGATCTTGCGGGCCGGGGTCAGCGGGAACTCCGTCAGCTCCACCCAGGCCGTGGGCACCATGTACTCGGGCATCGTGCGGCCCAGGTGCTCCCGCAGCTCGGCCACGGTCGGCGAGGTGTCGCCGAGCACCGTGTAGTAGGCGACGAGCTGCTTCTCCCCGCCGTCCTCCCGCAGCAGGACCAGGGCCATCCGGATCCTCGGGTGCGTCAGCAGCCCCGACTCGATCTCCCCGAGCTCGATCCGCAGGCCGCGCAGCTTCACCTGGTTGTCCAGGCGGCCGATGAAGTCGATCTGCAGATCACGCGTCCAGCGCACCAGGTCACCCGTGCGGTAGACCCGGCCCTCGCCCAGGAACGGGTCGGGCACGAACTTCTCGTCCGTCATCTCCGGCAGGTTCAGATAGCCGCGGGCCAGCCCCTCGTCGCCGCCGATCAGCAGCTCGCCCGGCACGCCGACCGGCACGAGGTTGAACTCCTTGTCGACCACGTAGTGCAGCCGGCTGAACTCGGGCCGGCCGATGGGCGGCGACGACTGCCATTCCCGGTGCTCGCACAGGTACTCGGTGGTCGCGACCGACGCCTCGGTGGGCCCGTAGAGGTTCACGAACTTGCGGCCCGGCAGGTTCCACTTGTTGACCAGCTCGGCCGGCAGGGCCTCCGCGCCGCCCATGATGTACTTCAGGTCCGGGTACGGCCCCGCCTCCACCACGGACAGGATCGCGGGCGACAGACCGGCGTACGTGACCCGCTGATCCCGGATCAGACCGCCCAGGGACTCCGGCGACGAGGCGTCCTCCGGCGCCACCAGCACCATCGCCGAGCCGCTGATCAGACCGGCGAAGATCTCGCCCTGCGACATGTCGAAGGTCAGCGCCGGCAGTTGCAGCAGCCGGTCGGTGTGGTCCCACTCGCCGAAGCTGCGCCGGTACGCCTCGATGAACATGCGCAGACCGCGCTGCTCGATCATCACGCCCTTGGGCCGCCCGGTCGACCCCGAGGTGTAGAGGACGTACACCAGGGAGGTCGGCTCCGCCCACTCCGCCAGCGGGACGTCGTCCGGCTGCGCCTCGACGACGTCCCAGTCGGCGTCGATGCGCAGGCTCTCCCAGCCGCACGAGTCCGGCAGGTCCCCGAGCGCCGCTTCCCGCGTGATGACCAGCGGGGTCGCGGTGTCCCGCAGCATGTGGTCCAGCCGGGCGTCGGGGTGCGACGGGTCGATGATCGTGTACGCGGCGCCGGACACCATGACGCCCAGGATCGCCACCAGCGCGTCCAGATCGCGGTCCATCGCGATGGCCACGACCTGCTCGCGCTCCACGCCCCGGGAACGGATGTGGCGCGCGAGTTTGCCGGCCCGCCGCATCAGCTCGCCGTACGTCAGCTCCACGCCGCGGCAGACCGCCGCGACCAGCTCCGGATGCTCCTCGGCGATCCGGGCGATCGTCGCGTGCACCGGCTCCGTCGGATAGTCGAAGTCGGCTCCGCGCCCCACCGCGAGCAGTTCCTCGCGCTCCGCCCCGGACAGCAGCGGCAGCGCCGAGACCGGGGTGTCCGGGGCGTCCGCCGCAGCCGTCAGCACCGTCTGGAAGTGCGCGATCAGGGCCTCGACGCGCCAGCGGTCGTACAGGTCGGTCGCGAACTCGACGACCAGGCGCAGCCGTTCGGCGCCCTCGACGAAACTGAACGACAGGTCGAACCGGGAGCGGGTGCCGGACACCGCGACCGTCTCGGCCGTCAGGCCCGCCAGTTGGAACGCGTCGCCGGTGGTCGTCTCGCCGAGCAGTTGGCAGGCGATCTGGAACAGCGGGTTGCGGCCCGCGTCCCGGACCGGCTGTACCCGGTCCACGACATGGTCGAACGGCACGTCCTGGTTGTCGTACATGTCGAGGTTGGCGTCGGTGATGCGCTCCAGCAGCTCGGCGAAGGTGACGCCGCCGGACAGGTCGGAGCGCAGCACCGTCATGTTGATGAACAGGCCGACGACGTCCTCGAGTTCGGGGTCGGTACGGCCGAGCATCGGCACCCCGAGGGCGATGTCGTCCTGGCCGCTGTACCGGCTCAGTACGACGTTCAGCGCCGCGGCGACCACCATGTACAGCGACGCGCCCCGCTCGTGCGCCAACGCGCGTGCCTTGGTGAGGAGTTCGGCGGGGAAGTCGACGACGAAGGTCTCGCCGCCCTGCGTGGGCTCGGCCGGTCGCAGCCGGTCGGCGGGCAGTTCGAGCGCTTCGAGTCCGGCCAGCCGCTCCTGCCAGTACTTGAGCTCCTCCTCCCAGACGCCCTCGGCCCGCTGCTGCCGCTGCCCCTTGACGTGGTCGTCGTAGCCGACCGTCAGCTCCGGGAGTTCGGGGGTGCGGCCGGCGGCGAGATCCCCGTAGGCCTGGGATATCTCGCGGCTGATCACGCCGCCGGACCAGCCGTCGGTGACGATGTGGTGGAAGCCGAGGCAGAGCACGTGCTCCTCGGCGGCCAGCCGGAGCAGCCGGAACCGGGACACGGGCCCCGCGGCGAGGTCGAACGGGGTGTCGGCCTCGGTCTGGAGCGCGGTGCCCAGCGCGCGCTCCGCCTCCTCGGGGGCCAGTCCGGAGAGGTCCTGGAGCGGCAGCGGACGGTGCTGGACCGGGGAGACGACCTGGTAGGGGACGCCGTCCGCCGAGTGGAAGGTCACCCGCAACTGCTCGTGGCGCGCCACCAGCACGTTGAGGGACTGCTCCAGCGCGGGCACGTCCAGCGGGCCGCGCAGCCGGTAGGCCTGGATGACGTTGTAGGTGGTCTCCCCGGGACTCATCTGGTCCAGGAACCACAACTGCTCCTGCCCGAAGGACAGTTGGATACGTGACTCGGCGGCGGGGAGCGAGGCGCTCATCGTCGGACTCCTATCGGCTGTTCAAGGGAGTTGGGCCTCAGTACGGTCTCCACGCGGCGCAGGCCTTCGGTCACCGCCTCGGGAGAGCGGGCGAAACAGACGCGGAAACCGTCGCTGGCGCCGAGCGTCTCGCCGGGCATGAGCAGGACGCCCAGGTCCAGCGCCCGGCGGCACATGGTCAAGGGTTGCTCGCCGGTGCCGAGCCAGAGCCAGGCGAACGGGGTGCCCTCCGGTTCCACGAGGGTCACCGCGTCCGCGTTGCGCCGGGCGAACTCCCTGACGAGGGACAGCCCTTGACCGGTGAGCTCGTGATAGGACCGCAGATGGCGGTCGCGGTCGGCCAGCACCTCGCGGGCCAGCGTCTCGCACAGCACCGAGTTGGAGATGGTGGACAGGAACTTGCGCTCGGCGCAGCCCTCGACCACGGCCGGCGGACCGTACAGCCAGCCCACCCGCAGCCCCGGGAACCCGTACACCTTGGACAGACTGGACACGGAGATCACCCGGCCGCCGTCGTCGAGCGCGGCGGACCGGGACAGGTCGAGCGCGTACTCCTCGTCGAGCAGCAGATGGGCGCCCGTCCGCGAGGCGAGGGCGCGCAGTGCGCGCAGGTCGCGCTCAGCGATGCGCCGACCGGTCGGGTTGCAGGGGCTGTTGGCCACGATCAGTTTCACGTCGGGCCCGGCGACCGCCTCGGCGGCCTCGACGTCGAAACTCAGGTCGGGGCGGAACCCGACGAGATCGACCTCGCAGCCCAGCGCGGCCGGCACGTCCCAGGACTGCTGCCAGCCCGGCCGGAAGCCGATCACCCGGTCGCCGGGGGCCAGCAGTGTCGCGTACACGAGGTAGAGGGCCTGCTGGGCGCCCTGGGTGATGAGGACCGACTCGGGCCGTCCGCCGTACAGTCCGGCCACCGCCTCGCGCAGTGAGCCCAGGCCGTGGTCGTGGCCGTAGTCCAGTTCCAGACCGGCGGGGAGGGTGAGGTCGTCGAGGAGGCCGGGGAGCATGTTGCTGTCGCCGAGGTCGATGTCGAAGCGCCCCGCGGCGTCCTCGAACACCCACCGCTGCATCGGATAGTCGCGTGAGCGCTCGGCGGACGTGGTCACCGGGCCACCGCCGCTCTCGCCGCTGTCTCCGTAGCCGTAGCCGTGGCCGTGGCCGTGGCCGTAGCCGTTTCCGTCTCCGTCGCGCTTCGAACGGTCGGCGTCGCCGGTCGGTCGAGATGGTCGAGTTGGTCGAGCCCGTGGAGCCGGTCGAGTCGGGCGCGCAGCGCGGGTGCGAACGTGCCGACGGCCACCTGCTCGGCGTCGCCGGTCATGGTGACCCGGCCGTCCGCCCCCACGGTGATCTCCACGCCGCCCCCCGGCATCCGGACCTCCACCCGCTCGTCGCACAGCCCGAGTTCACGCGCGGCGGACGCCGCGGCACAGGCGCCGGCGCCGGACGCCGTCACATAGCCGGCGCCGCGCTCGAAGACCTCGAGCTCCATCACGTTCCGGTCCACCATGCGCGCGAACTGCACATTGGTGGCCTGCGGGAAGCGGGGGTGCCGGGCGATCCTCGGGCCGAGCAGACGGGCCAGCCGTGGGGTCGGCTCGTCCACCAGGACCACGGTATGCGGGTTGCCGTTGTACACACAGGTGACGATCAGCCGTTCCCCGTCGACCGTCAGCGGGACGGACACCGCCCGGCCGCGGTACGGGGTGCCGTCCTCGGCGAGCAGCGGCAGATCGGCGCCGTCGAAGCTCGGGCGGCCCATGCCGACCCGCACACGCCCCGCGGCGGCGTCGAGGATCCGTACCGGGCACTCGCCCGCGGTCGTGCGCAGGGTGAACTCCCGGCCGTCCCGCGACTCGCCGCCCGGCTCCTGCGCGGCCAGGTGCAGGGCGAACATCCGCAGGCCGTTGCCGCTGCGGCCGCAGTCGGAGCCGTCGGCGTTGTACAGGGCGAGCGGCACGGGCACGCCGGCCCGGGGCTGCTCCAGCGGCCCGTACAGCACACCGTCAGCCCCGATGCCCCGGTGCCGGTCGCAGACCAGCCGGATCGCCTCGGGGCTCACGGCGAAGTCGGTGTGGCGGGGATCGATCACCAGGTAGTCGTTGCCCGCCGCCTGGTACTTGAAGAAGTCGGTCATGGCTGATCTCCCTCCGCTGCTGGGCGCGGCGGAGCGCCGGGGCGTCGTGACCGCCCCGGGGCTCCACCGCGTTCCGGTTCCGCTTCTCGGCCGAGACCCGGTTCTCGTTCTGGTTCTGGTTCTCGGCGAGAGCGGGTGCTACTTCGCGGTCTCGGTCTCGAGCGTGTTCTCGGTCTGGGAGAGGGCGGCGGCGTCGTGCTCCTCGCCGTACCACTTCTCCGCCCACCGCGAGAACGCGATGATGACGATGTCCCGGTGGCCCGGACCGCCGTCGCCGGACAGCACGTCGGTGACGTCGTGGGCGAGCGCCCGGTCGTCCAGCAGGACCGCCCGCCCCGGTTCGAGCGTGCCGGACCAGAAGGGCGCGTCGGCCCCGGGGTGCCACAGACGGGTGGTGCCGCCCGCCGCGTTCACCTTGTTGAGGATCGCGATCATGACGAACTCGTGCCCGTCGTGGTGCACGCCCTCCGGGGTGAGCGGGCCGGGCTTGCCGCCGTCGGCCCGGGTGCGGTTCTGGTGGACGTTGATCTGCCAGTCCTCGGACCGGTCGAGGCCGAGTTCCCGGATGCCGGCCTCGATCAGCGGGGTGAAGTCCACCTTGATCGGCTCGTAGACGCGGCGGATGCCGCCGCCGACCGAGTTGAACTTCTTGTACGTCGTGTAGTCGCGGTGCGCGAGCCGGTCGAACGACCAGGCGTTCTCGCCCTGCGGGCTCAGCCGGTACTGGGAGAAGCGTTTGAAGCGGGTGCCGTTGCCCATGTACTCGTCGACCGGGCAGTCGTCGTAACTGGGCAGGATGTCGGCCGAGACATCCGGCAGGTCGATGATGACGAACCCTTCACTGCCAAGCGGCATGTCTGTCCTCCAGACGAAGTGGGAGTGGACGGAGTGAGGCGGACGGAGTTGGGTGGAAGGAGTGAGGTGAAAGGAGTGAGGTGGTGGGACGTCAGACGGCGGCGGACGGCATGCGCTCGTCCAGGTACGCGGCGGAGGAGTTGAGCCGCCACAGGATGCCGCGGGCGATGGCGCGGCGCATGTACGCCGACTCGGCGGCGGGCAGCACCACGTTGTGGAACCAGCCCTGCGCGTGCTGGGAGTCGATGGTGATGTGCAGCCGGTGGTAGGTGATCCCCACCTCCGGCAGCCCGAGGCGCTCCCAGGCGTGCACGACCTGGACGAACCGGTCCGGCGCCATCCATTCGGTCATCCCCAGGAAGCCCACGGCCTCCGGGTACAGCGAGCGGTGGCGGCACAGCATGACCGCGAGGTTCCCGTTGAGCAGCGAGGTGGCGGTGAGCGAGCGCTCCAGCTCCTCCTCCGAGATCTCGAACACCTCGAAGATCTTGTTGAAGAGGGTGGTGTGGACCTCGGCGGGCTTGCCGTTGCCCATCTCGTCCCAGAAGTTGGAGGCGATCTCCATCTTGGCCTCGCCGGCGGTGCCCACCTGCATCAGCGCGAGCAGGTCGTCGAAGCGGCCGTCGACCACCGACTCCTGCATCACGTAGTTGCGCAGGTCGCTCTCGGTCGCCGTGTTGCGGATGAACTCGTGGTAGTAGGGGTGCTTGTACACCCGGTGCCCACGGGCCATCTGCTTCAGCCAGGACAGGTACTCCCGCGGTTCCGCGGGCGCCTCGTCGAGCAGTCCCGGATCGATGAGCCGGTCCTGCGCCTCGGCGGTGGCGGTCTCCAGCAGCCGGCCTATCTCGTACACGACGACGGAGCCCTCGGCGGTCTCGCCCAGCGGGATCTTGGTGTAGAGCTGGTAGATCCGGTCGAGCAGGTACTGCTGCGCGTACAGGGCGCTCTTGTCGCCCGTGGCTGCCGCTCTGTTCATGTCGGCGACCTCGCCCAGGATGCGGTCCCGCTCGTCGCCCGACAGGACGGAGTCGACCTTCCCGGGTGCGGAACCGAGCCATGAGCCGATCGTGTCCACGGTGGCCAGGAACGGGTCGCCGGTTGCCGCCCGACCCTTGGAACTGCCGACTTGTGGCATGAGTTTTCCCCCTACGGATTCACTTGGATTCATTCACAGGACGAATGGAATGTCGTCGTCAAGTTATTAGCCGTCGCCCGAAAGTCGGTGCCTGAGGCCGGCGCCGGAAGCCGACGCCAGATGTCAGCGCCAGATGTCAGCGCCGGAAGGCGGCTCCGGGCGGCAGTGGACGCCAGTTCGCGGTCCCGACCGCTTTCGGTCGGCAGATCTTGCGGTCGGTCCGACGGCATGGTTCCGGAACGCCCTCCCCCTGTTTGTCAGCGTGCCGTGAACGTGACTCCGGCCTGCCGTTCCTGATACGGGGAGTGCCCGACAGAACGGAGACACAAGACGTGATCCGGCCTTTGTTCCCGGCCCCTCTGTGTCGACGGAGCCCGGACGGGCGGCAGGCCTCGGCCATTCCGCGGGGGCCTCTCTGGATGAAGCCTGTATACCGTCTGGATGGCTGCGACCCGGCCGGGCCGGTGCCATGGTGACGTGTGGTGAAGAGCCAGGGAGCCGGCAGCCGCTGACGATCTGTTTGCTTTTCGTTCGACTTGTCACGAGGGTGGAGTGCGGCATTCCGTAATCTTCGGAAGGGCCGGAAGGGACCGAAAGGGAGTTGTCATCAGGGTGAATTACCATCGAGGTGAACGTGAAATGCAGGAGATGCTCGGTCGGTCGGCCGAGGCCGACCGATCTTCCCGAGTGATCCGGAGCGGCCTGACGGAGGTTCTCGCGGCCTTTGTCGGAATGCAGACTCTGGCGGTAATCGGATCGGCGGATTCCGACGGCCTGATCTGGGCTTCGGCCGTGACAGGTCCGCCGGGATTCGCAAAGGGCACCGGCCCGCATTCGCTCTCCTTGGCCCTGGACCGGGAGCGACTGCCGCTGCCTCTGTCCCTGAGACTCGGGGACGGACCATTCGAGATCGGTCTGCTCTTTCCCGACGGGCGCACGCGGCTGCGGCTCAGGGTCAACGGAATCGCCCGCTCCACCGCGCGGGGGATTGCGATCGAAACGGCCCAGGTCTTCACCAACTGCCCGGGGCGACTGCGCCGCCGCACCGGCCCGGCCCGCCCTCCCCTCGCCTGCGGACCGACCTCCTCCGGCGAGTCGCTCACCCCGGACCAGCGGGCCTGGATCACGGCGGCGGACACGTTCTTCATCGCCACGGCCTCGGACACGGGCGCCGCCGACGCCAGTCACCGGGGCGGCGAGCCCGGCTTCGTCGAGGTGCTGTCATCGACCGAGCTGATGTGGCCGGAATACCCCGGCAACTCGATGCTCATGACCCTCGGCAACCTCGCCCTCAACCCACGCGCCGGCGCGCTGTTCGTCGACGAGCACAGCGGCGCGACACTCCAACTCACCGGCACCGCCCGCGTCCGGCTGGTGGGCGGTGCCGGTGAGCCGAGGGTTCGGTTCGAGATCACGCGGGTGGTGCAGAGGGGGCGGGGGTGGGGGCGGACTGCGTGACGAGGGCGGGCACGACAAAAGCCCATGCACGGCCCGTGCGGGGCTGAGCAGGGGGCTCTGGTCATTCCGTGGTGTTCGGCGGGGGCTTCGAGGCCGCGGAACGCGGCGTAATGGGTGGCACCCAGGCCGAGGGCGACGACGTCGGCCGCCGCGGAGCGTCACCGTTCGCCCACGCCAAGAAAACCCGTCCTCCATGGCGCTGGTGCTGGTGTGCATTGACCAGGGCTCAAGCGTGGAAGGGCTTGCCCGCCGGCCCCCGCGATCACACGCAGGAAGACCACCACCCTGTCGGGCCCAAGTGTTACAAATGTGACCAATGCTGAATAATGGTATATAAGTGCCGCCTCCTGTGGGTAGGGGCCGGGAGGCGGCAGGACGAGATCCGGGACGCCTCGGGAAGACCTCGCGCAGAACGTGGCCAGAGTCTGAAACGATCCGACGCGAGTGCGGGGTCTCCGGCAGTGCATCGATTCGATGCAGGAGGAGACAGAGATCATGAAGAACGGCCAGGTAGCACTAGCCCTCGCCGGCGGCTACTTCCTCGGGCGCTCGCACAAGATGCGGTGGGCGCTGGCGCTTGCGGGCGCGGCGGCGGGCAGTCGCCTCCGTCCTGGCGGCGGCGGGGCGGGGACGAAACTCCTGAAGTCCCCCGAGATCAACAAGCTCACGCAGAGTCTGCGCGACGAGGTGCTGTCGGCGGGCAAGGCCGCCGCCGTGGCCGCCGCCGGCAATCGCATCGACTCGCTGAGTGACCGGATGCAACGACGAGCCTCGTCGCTCCGCACCGGACCGGAGGCGGAGGAGCAGCCCGAGAACGAAGAGCCCCGCGACGAGGAGGAAGAGCCTCGCGACGAGGAGGAAGAGCCTCGCGACGAGGAGGAAGAGCCTCGCGACGAGGACGAGGACGAAGAGGAAGAGGAGCCCGGCGAGGAGGAAGAGCCGGCCGAGGCCGGACAGCGGGAGAGGAGGCGCCCGGCGCGGAGTCGGGCCCCCAGCGCCAAGGGCCGTACGAGGGCGCCGTCCACTTCCGCCGCGGACAGGAAGAAGACGAGCGGCAGCAGCAGCAAGAGCGCGAGCCGGAAGACCGCCAGTAGTCGCAGGACCGCGAGTTCCGGGTCGTCCGGGGGTGGCGGGACCGCACGGCGAGGCCGAGGGTGATGACGTATGACTGAACGATCGGACGGTCAGACTTCGGGCGGCCTGGGCACGTTGACCAGAGAACTGCCTACCGACCGCTTCCTGGCGGAAGCGCAGAACCTCCTCGCCGCCCTCGGAGAGCGAGCGGTCGCCAATGTGACCGACAAGGTCGAGGATCTGGCTCACGGCGGGGGACTGGGCGGCGGTCTCGGGCCCAAAGTGGCGCTCGCGGGGGGCAAACACCTTCTGTCCGAGGGCGCCTCGCAGTTGAAGTCCGCCGTCGGCGGCGGCATTTCCCAGGTGACGGAGAAGGCCAAGGAGACGGTTTCCGGTGGCCTGGGCGGCGGTGACGGCGACAAGAAGAACAAGAAGATCACGGTCGTCAACATCGTCGAACAGATCGACGTGGGTCTTCCGGTCTCCGACGCCTACAACCAGTGGACGCAGTTCGAGGACTTCCCCGGCTTCATGAAGAAGGTGGAGGACGTCGAGCAGGAATCCGAGACGGAGACGAACTGGAAGGCGCAGATCTTCCTCTCGCACCGCAAGTGGAAGGCGACCGTCATCGAGCAGGCGCCGGACGAGCTGATCGTCTGGGAGTCGAAGGGCGACAAGGGCCATGTCGACGGGGCGGTGACCTTCCATGAGGTCGGGCCGCGCCTCACCAGGATCCTGCTGGTTCTGCAGTACTACCCGCAGGGCATGTTCGAGCGGACCGGGAACCTCTGGCGTGCCCAGGGCCGCAGGGCCCGGCTCGAACTGAAGCACTTCCGCCGGCACGCGATGAGCCAGGTACTTCTGCACCCCGAGGAGGTCGAGGGGTGGCGGGGCGAGGTGCGCGACGGCGAGGTGGTGCGCAGCGATGAGGAGGTGCGCGACCAGGAGACGGCGGACGAGGAAGAGCAGGGCGAGGAGCAGCCCGAGGAGCAGCCCGAGGACGCGTACGACGAGGCGGCGGAAGGGGAGGAAGGAGAGCCGCGCGACGAGGAGGAAGAGGAACCCGAGGAAGAGGAACCCGCGGCGGAGGACGAGGAACCTGAGGAAGACGAACCCGAGGACGAGGAACCGGCCGGCCATCGGCGCAGGCGGTCCTCGGCGAAGGCGAGGTGAGCGTGATGACCGTCGCCGGCCAACGCAACCGTTACCTGGACCGGCCCTCCTCGGGCGGTCTGGTCGAGGTGATCGACCTGATCCTTGACAAGGGTCTGGTCATCGACATCTACGTCCGGGTGTCACTGGTGGGCATCGAGCTGCTGACCATCGACGCCCGCATAGTGATCGCCAGCGTCGACACGTATCTGCGCTTCGCGGAGGCGGTGAACCGTCTCGACCTCGCCCGCAGCGGAACCGAGACGCGTGGCCTGCCCGGGATCATGGACGAGATCCACGAGGGGGGCGCCGAGCACAAGACGAAGGGTGTCCTGGAGGGGGCGAAGGACAAGGCCCAGGAGATCCTCGGCGGGCGCGACGAGGACGAGGAGGAGCAGCCCGAGGACGAAGAGGGTGCGTACGACGAAGAGGGCGAGGAAGAGGACGAGGAGCAGTTGGAGCCGGCGGAGACGAAGCCCCGACGCACCTCGCGCACCGCCGGTCGTAAGGGACGCGACCGATGACGGGGGCCATGACGGGGGCCGCATCGCAAACGCCCGGGGCGGAGAGCGGCCGGTACGTCTACGGAGTCGTCCGGGGGTCCGCAGCCACCACGGTGGTGGAGGGGCTGCCTGCGGTGGGGAGTGCCGACGCCAGGGTGACCCACGTCAGGCATCGCGGCATCGCGGCCGTCGTGAGTGCGGTGTCCGCCGACCGGCCGCTGGGGACGCCGGACGACCTGCGCGCCCACGCTCAGGTGCTGGACTCGCTCGCGGCCGCGGCCGCGACGGTACTGCCCTTCCGGTTCGGGACGGTGCTTCCCGATGAGAACGCGGTGACCGATGAGCTGCTGGCGGGCGGCTACGACGACTTCGTGACCGCTCTCGACCGGCTGGAAGGTTCCGCCCAGTTCACACTCAAGGCCCGGTACGTACAGGACGAAGTGCTGCGGGAGGTGCTCGCCGAGCGGCCGGAGGCCCAGCGGCTGCGGGACGAGCTGAACGGCATGCCCGAGGAGGCCGGTTACTACCGGAGGATCCAGCTCGGTCAACTCGTGGCCGAGGCGATCGCGGACAAACGGGACAGCGACGCCGTGGAGATCGACCGCTGTCTGGCACCGCTCTCGGTCGCCGTGACACCGGACGAACCGGCTGCCGCCGACGCGGTCGCGGATGTCTCCTTCCTGGTCGAGCGGGAGCGGCGTCCGGCCTTCGAGCAGGCGGCGGAGGACCTCGCCCGGCGCTGGCACGGCCGGATCCGGCTGCGCCTGCTCGGGCCGGTGGCTCCGTACGCCTTCGTGACCGAGGCGATGGCCGGCTTCGAGGAAAGGCGTTAGCGATGGGACTCTTCACCGGACTGCTGACCCTGCCGCTCGCGCCGGTCCGCGGCGTGGCGTGGATCGCTGAGCGGGTGCACGAGGAGGCGAACCGGGAGTTCGCTGATCCCGTGGTCATCCGTCAGCGGCTGGAGGAAGTCCAGGAATCGCGGGAGAGCGGCGAGATCACGGAGGAGGAGGCGGCGGACCTGGAGGAGGAATACGTTCGCCGTCTGATGGAGGCGGGGCCTCCGAGCGGCGGCCTGGAGGTGTGAGCCATGCCCGGGACAGGACGCGACCGCCCCGTGCCCGAGGAGTCAGCGCCACGGCGCCGGGCCCACGAACGGGCGGCCCCGGAGCGCCACGCGACGAGCCACGGGACGAGCCACGGGATGAGTCAGGGGACGAGCCACGGGACGAAGAGCGGGACGCCCCGGCGGTCCCGCCCGAAGGATGACGAAGGTGAGGCGGACGAGTCGCGAAGCCGTCGGCGCGCGCCCGAGCCGCAGTCACGCGAGCCGCAGTCACGCGAGCCGCAGTCACGCGAGCCGGAGGCACGCGAGCCGGAGTCACGTCGGCGCCCGGGCGTCACCGCGCGCAAGGCCGCCCGGTACGCGGCGCAGCATGTGCAGGAACTCACCGGCGAACCGGCCGAGGGCGTGACCTCCCTGGAGCGCAGCGAGGACGGCTGGGAGGTGGGCATCGAGGTCGTCGAGACGCACCGGATACCCGACTCCACCGACATCCTCGCCGTCTACCGCGTCGAGGTGGACGGCGAGGGAGAACTCGTCTCGTACCACCGCGACCGCCGGTACTACCGGGGAAGGGCGGATGACCAGTGACGATGAGCCAGGGTCCGGGCTGGGCCGGTTCGAGCAGGGGCGGCCTGAGCCCCGCGCGCCGTCCTGCCCCCTCCGAACCGGCGAACCTGGCCGACATCCTGGAGCGCGTGCTCGACAAGGGCATCGTCATCGCGGGTGACATCCGGATCAACCTGCTGGACATCGAACTGCTCACGATCAAGATCCGGCTGGTCATCGCTTCCGTCGACCGTGCCCGGGAGATGGGCATCGACTGGTGGGAGCACGATCCGACCCTGTCGGTGGGCAAGCGGGACGTGGTCGAGGAGAACGAGCGCCTGCGCCGCCGTATCGGTGAGCTGGAGGCCGGACGCCGCTCGCCTCCCGAAGCGGCCGGACCCGGGACCGCCGAGCCCTGGCAGGAGGAGTCCCGGCAGAAGGAGTCCCGGCGGGAGGAGCCGCGGCCCCGGCATGAGGAGCCGCGACGGCGTCCACCGGATCGGCGGCGTTCCGAGGGCGATAGGGAGCCAGGGCCATGAACGGCGCGTCGGCCGCCTGGCTCTATGCCGTGGCGTCCGGGAAGAGGCCCGGTCTTCCGGCCGGCCTGAAGGGCGTCGCGGGCGAGCCCGTGCGCATCGTCGAGGGCGCGGGGCTCTCGGCCGTCGTCGGGTCGGTGCCGCTGAGTGACTTCGGGGAGGAGGAACTCGGCGCCCACCTGGAGGATCTGGCCTGGCTGGAGGCGGCTGTCCGCGCTCACCACCGGGTGATCGACACGGCGGCCCGCGGCGGATGTGTCGTCCCGCTGCGTTTCGCGACCGTCTACCACGACGACGCACGGATCCGTTTCCTTCTGGACGAGCGGCGAGCCGACTTCGATTCCGCGCTGGACCTGCTGGCCGGCCGCACCGAGTGGGGCGTGAAGGCGTACGCGGATCCGCAGGCGTTCGTCGCGGACCCCCCTGGCGACCGGACCAGCGCCCGGACCAGCGAACAGGACAGCCCTGGCACCGCCTATCTGCTGCGCCGGAGAGAGCAGCGGAGAGGACGGGAGACCGCGCACCTGCGTGCGGCGGAGTGCGCGGAAGCGATCCACGCGGCCCTCGCCGAGCTGGCCGTGAGGACGGCGGAGCATCCGCCGCAGGACGCACGGCTCGCCGAGTACGAGGGATGGATGCTCCTCAACAACTCCTATCTGGTGCCCGACTCCCGCGCGCGGGAGTTCGCCGCCGCGGTGGCCTCCCTCGAACTGCGGTTCCCGGAGATCCGGCTGGAACTCAGCGGCCCCTGGCCGGCGTACTCCTTCACCGGGAGCGGCGACAGCGGACGGAAGGGATGAGCGCCGTGCTCGACGAACAGCCCGCGCGCAGGACCGCACCCGCGCTCGACTCCCGGCGGATCGCGCTGGTGGACCTGCTCGACCGGGTGCTGGCCGGAGGTGTGGTGATCACCGGTGAGGTGACCTTGTGCATCGCCGACGTCGACCTGGTCCGCATCTCGTTGCGCGCGCTGGTGGCTTCGGTCCGCTCTGAGTGGGACTCCGGTGTCGGGAGCCTCGACGCCGAGGAGACGGTCCGATGACCGGCCACCGCCCTGCTGAGCGTCGCCCACGGCGGAACGGTGAGCCGGTTGTGTGGCGGACGCGGCACTACAGGCGGTACGGGAGGGCGGCGGCGGCCGCCCCCGCGGGGGAAACCCGTCGGACCCGCACCGGCAGAGCCCCGCTCCCGACGCGGCGCGTCACGATGGATCCGGAGTCGGTGGAACGCGGTCTGGCGGGCCTGGTGCTCACCGTCGTCGAGCTGCTGCGTCAGTTGATGGAGCGGCAGGCGCTGCGCCGCGTGGACGAGGGTGGTCTCAGCGACGATCAGGTGGAACAGCTCGGACTGACCCTGATGGCGCTGGAAGACCGGATGGCCGAGTTGCGTGAGCACTTCGGCCTGTCCGAGGACGATCTGAACATCGACCTCGGACCGCTCGGGCCCCTGTTGCGGCGGGACTGACCCACGCCGACGTACTCCCACCGCTACGGGTGGGCGCGCGCGGCACGGGGGCCATCAGGCGGATGTGGGTCACCGACAGGCGGACGTGGGTCACCGGGGCGGCGTCATACGTACCTCGACCTGGCCGTCGGCGGTGACGCGGCTGTCGAAGGCGGGCTGCGGGGCCGTCGCCGGGCCGCTGAGGTTGGCGCCGTCGGAGAGCCGGAACAGGCTGCCGTGCCAGGGGCACTCGACGCACCCGGCGAGGACCTTGCCCTCCGACAGGGGTCCGGACAGGTGACTGCAGCGGTCGGCCAGGGCGTGCACCTGGTCCGCCTCGCCGTCGGGTGCCGGGACGACGACCACCAGCACAGGGACCTCGCCGGCCATGCGGCGGACCGGCTCCCCGGCGGGGAACCCGGTCAGCGCGCCCACCCGGTGCCAGCCGGGCTCGACCAGCAGCGGCACCGCCTCGGCATGGTTGACGCCCGCGGCCTGACGGTATGCGAGATGGCCGCCGAGGATGCCGCCGACCGTGGCGACGGTGAGCCCGGTGAAGCCGAGCGCGCGTCCGAGGACCGGGCGGCCTTTCAGCCGGGCGGCGAGCGAGCCCGCGTACACGGAGACGGCCGTGATGTTGGCGGCGGCGTGCACCAGGCCCACACGGGCCTGCGGCGGCCGCTGCTCGGCCCAGTCCACCCACCCGGCCAGCGCCGCCGGCCCGGCACCGGCCAGGCCTAGGGCGACCATCAGGCGGGCCGCACGGCTCTGGCCGGGCACCAGGTCGAGCACCGCCGCCGATGTCCAGGCCCCGATGGGCACCTGCACCAGCGCCGGATGCAGCGGGTGGCCGAGCCACCGCCCCCGCAGGACGTCTCGCCCCTTTCCCAGCGGCAGGGACCGCACGGCCCACCGCACCCCGCCGACGGCCCCGTCCAGCCACTCCAGTCGCTCTACGGCGTCCAGCGCGGCCGCCAGGGGCGGGGCCACCGAAGCATGACGGGAACCGGGACTCTGCAATGTCCGCGCAAGCCTCATGCGGTCCGGGTTTCCCTGCCCGAACGTGCCAAACCGGAAGTCGAGCGCCGCGGGTCAGAGACGCAGGACGATCAGGGCGGTGTCGTCGGTGTTGCCGGTGGAGGGAAGGAGTTCGGCCAGGAGGACGTCGGCGAGGGTCTCGGGGGCGGCGTGCCGATGGTGGGTGAGGGAGTCGGCGAGGCGGCCCAGGCCGGTGTCGATGTCCTCGTCGCGGCGCTCGATCAAGCCGTCGGTGTACAGAACGAGGGTGTCGCCTTCGGCGAAGGGAGTGCGGGCCTGAGGGCGGGGGAGGTGTTCGGGGCGGGCGACGAGAGGGGGATCGGTGGCCTGGTCGAGGAAGACGACGGTGCCGTCGAGGCGCACGAGAGCAGGCGGCGGGTGGCCGGCGCAGCTGTAGGTGATGGTGTGACTGTCCCAGTCGATGAAGGTCGTCACGACGGTCGTCGCCTCGGCGCCGTCGACGAAGCGGGCGTACAGGCCGAGCGCCTCCACAGCCTGGGCCGGGCCGTCGGCGACCCGGCAGGCCGCGCTCAGGGCACTGCGCAACTGCCCCATGACACCGGCGGCCGCGAGGCCGTGCCCCACCACGTCGCCGACGGCGACCGCGAGGTTGTCGCCGGGCAGGTCGACCAGGTCGTACCAGTCGCCGCACACGTTCAGCGCGCCGACGGCGGGCCGGTAGCGCACGGCTGCCTCGTGCGGTCCGGTCGGGCCGGGCGCCGGCAGCATCGCCGCCTGCAGGGCCAGCGCGACCTCGCGTTCGCGGGCGTGCGCCTGGCGCAGCCGTTCGTTGACCTGCTGCAGCTCGCGGGCTCGCGTGTACAGCTCTGCCTCCAGCACGCGCGCCCGGCTGTCGCCGTTCGGGCCGCCGCGCGCGTGGAAGAGTTCGGTGACCTCCTCCACCCGGTGCACGACCAGCGCCACCCGCCCGTCGGAGCCGAGGACGGGCGCGTTCACCGGGCTCCAGTAGTGCTCCCGCCATACGCCGGGCCGCTGGGGATCCTCGATGTCGTAGCGGAGCAGCGCCATCGTGTCCCGTTCGCCCGTGGCCACCACCCGCAGCATCGACGCCCGGGTCTCCCGCATGCCGGCCGCGGCCGGGTCGTTCGGGTTCTCGGGGAAGACGTCGAAGATGTAGCGGCCCAGCAACTGCTCGAGGGTGCGCCCGGCCAGCCGCAGGAAGTCGTCGTTGGCGTCGGCGTACACCAGATCGGGAGTGAGCAGCGCCACCATGCCGGGGAGGGCCCGGAAGACCGCCGTGTAGTCGATCTGCGGTTTCCTCATGTCCTGCCCGTCTGCCTCGGTCGAGCGTCACTGTGCTGTCCCACGATACGAGTGTGAACGCGGCAGGGCCCGGACACCGCGGCCTTCTGACCCGGCGCGTTCCCGTGGGGCGTCGAATCGCCGGCGTCGTCGCGACGGGGGTCGTCATGCCGTACGCCGAGGAACTGTGGCGCTGTCCGCGGACCCGGTCCACGACGTACGGCACGGCGCAAGGCACAGGACGGCCGTGCTGCTGGCCATCTACGCCGGGTGCATCTCCGGGCAGCTGCGCGACCTCGGACAGCGGATCCTGGCGCGCGGAGACCTACCCGAAGTTTGACATGCGAGGATTTCCGCCGGCCTCAATGCGGGCCGGCGGAACTGGTGGACGGGGTCAGGCCGTCACCTCGGCGATGGCGGCGAGGATCAACTCAGGCACGGCCGCGAGAGCGCTGTCCAGCAGATATTCGATCGCTACAGCGTCTTTGCTGCGGTTGACATCGATTTGCGCTGTCCACTGTCCCGGTTGATAGCGAGCGAGCATCGAAAGTGCGAACAGTACTGCCCACCAGGCCAGCAACGGGTGAAGCTGACGGTCGTCACCGCCGAACCGCGCGTGGATCACTCGCGCGGAATCGGTCAAGCTACGCCCCTTCCAGGGGGCTATTTCTTCAAATCGACGCTTCGCGACCCCCTCGCCGTAATCCTCCCATTCGTAACCCCATTCGAGGCCGTGCGCGTATGTCTCGGCGTCTTCGATCTGCCATGTGAGCCGACAGCCGATGGTGCCTTGCCTCTCATCCCGGCTCTCCGGCCCGCTCTCGGGAATGGCACCTCTCGACCAGAAGCGATAACCCCTCAACGCTGGATAGTCAGCAAGCCACGTGCGCACGGCCTGTTCACGGTCACTCGGGTCCTTATGCCGCTGAAGCTCGCCGGGCAAGCCGGAGACCATGGCCTCCAGGGTGTTGGGAGTCACCTGGCGAGTCGCACGGCTGATCGGAAGCTGCGGACGGGATGGCGACTGCAAGGGCCAGAGGCTGACCTCCAAGATTGCGGCCCACACGTCAGCGAGCCGGGTTTCTTCAGGTAGAGATCGCGACCCGAGCATCGCCGCAACCTGCGTGAATGACTCAGCGCCCGCCTTACCCTTGTCCTTGATGATCACGGAGCCCAGGCCGGGCTGATCCATATGGGTGGCAGATATGCCATGGCCGTTCAAGCGGCACTTGTCCAAGGGGACGGGGGCGCACGCCGCGATGGCCCTGCCTGCCTGGCTCAGGCCGTAGAAGAGCATGAGGGGCTGGGAAGCCGGCCCAACCGAGGCTGCTGCGGTGAACAGCTGCTCAGACTGCTCCAGTGCCGCACTGAACAACTTCTGGCGCGAGCCGCTGCCGGCGTAGCCGGGTGGGGCTGCGCGGAGCTCCCGTAGGGCCCGCCACACTGCTGGCGTCGGGGGATGGGACTGGTCACGGTATGTCGGGTACGGCCTGCGAACCATCGCCCCATCCTGCCAGCGCGCAGTGCCGTTCCTGCGGCGTTTCCCTCGCTCGGTGGGCTGTGACGTCACCGCCTATTCACCGCAGCCACCCGCAGAAACCCGGTGACAGCCGGACAGCGTCGGACTCTCCCCATGATCACCGGGGCGGCCCGGCACTCTTCTGTGTGTGGCTGCACCTGCCCTGAACAGCAAAAACGCCCTCCCGGGGGAGGGCGGAGACTTGCGCCCCCGGCAGGACTCGAACCTGCGGCCAAGCGCTTAGAAGGCGCCTGCTCTATCCACTGAGCTACGGGGGCCGGGTGTGGTGGCCTCGTACGTGCTGCCCGGGTGTGGGCTGATCCGTGACGTTGCCGGGGACAAGGATAGGGCTCCCGGTTCCTTGTCCTGGTTCCTTCACCTCCGTGGCTCAATGTGGAGGTTCGGTGAAGCGGTCCTGATAATCGCAGGCAGGTGCGAATCGTGCATCGCTTTTGGCGTCCACGGCCACGGGTGTTGTGCACTCGTTATGCCTGGGCTGTGCCTCTGTCCCAGTCGCACCTTCCATCCCTTGTGTCCTATCGGCGCGCAGGCATGCCTATATGCTTCATAAATCCCCTAAAATTGGGCATTCTTCGCATGTGGTGACCTTGGACGTACGGCCTCAGCTGCTCGACGCACTCTCCGCACTTCGCGACCGTGTCGCCGCCGCACGCTTCCCGCTGCCCCTCGCGGGTGCTCCACGCGCGCGTGCCAACCGCGACGAACTGCTCGCCCAGCTCGACGACTATCTGGTGCCCCGGCTCAGGCAGCCCGAAGCGCCGCTGCTGGCCGTCGTGGGCGGCTCCACCGGCGCCGGCAAGTCGACGCTCGTCAACTCCCTGGTGGGACAGCGCGTCAGCGAGGCGGGCGTGTTGCGGCCGACGACACGAACGCCGGTGCTCGTATGCCACCCGGAGGACCATCACTGGTTCAGCGGCATGCGGGTGCTGCCCGGCCTCACGCGCGTGTGGGCACCCCATCAGGAGTCGGCGGACGACCTGTTGCTCCCCGGCGAGGACGGCAGACGCGTGCTGCGCATCGAGACCGCCGACACCCTTCCACCGGGCCTCGCCCTCCTCGACGCACCCGACATCGACTCCCTGGTGGCCGACAACCGCGTCCTGGCCGCCGAACTGATCTGCGCCGCCGACATCTGGGTGATGGTCACGACGGCCGCCCGCTACGCCGACGCCGTGCCCTGGCATCTGCTGCGCACCGCCAAGGAGTACGACGCCATGCTCGTGACCGTCCTCGACCGGGTCCCCCACCAGGTCGTCGGCGAGGTGTCCCGGCAGTACGGTGCCCTGCTGACCAAGGCCGGGCTGGGCGACGTACCGCGCTTCACGGTGCCCGAGCTGCCCGAGTCCGCCTGGGGCGGCGGGCTGCTTCCGGCCACCGCCGTGGCGCCGCTGCGGACCTGGCTCGTCCACCACGTCCAGGATTCCAACTCCCGCCGCTACGCCCTGACCCGCACGGCGCACGGCGTCCTCGACTCCCTCAAGGCCCGGCTGCCCGAACTGGCCGGCGCCACCGCCGCGCAGTACGCGGCCGCGCTCCGGCTCACCTCGGCCGTCGACGGGGCGTACGACAGCGAGCACGCGCGCGTGCGGGGCCGTCTGCAGGGCGGCGCCGTGCTCGCCGGCGACGCGCTCAAGCGCTGGCGGGCCTTCCCGCTGGACTGCACCGCCGGCGAACTCCTCGACGCCCTGGTGGAGAGCCTCGGCGCGCTCCTGCTGTGCGCCGTCACCGCCGCCGACGAGCGCGTCGACGAGGCCTGGCGGCGCGAACCGGCGGCGAGCGCCCCCGAGCTGACCGGCCCGGACACCTCCCCGGAGAACGCCGAACACCGGATCGGCCTGGCCGTACGACGGTGGCGGCGCGAGCTGGAGGAGTACGCCGAGGACGAGGTACGCGGCCTGGAACGCGGCGTCGCGCCCGATCCGGAGCCGGTCGCCGCGCTCGTCGCCACGGCCCTGCTGGGCGGCCGCAGGGCGCGTTCCGCGGGCGAGGGACTCGCCGAGCGGATCGGCGCCCACGGCGCGCTACGCCTGCGCGACCGGGCCGGACGGCTGCTCACCGAGCACCTCGACCGCGTGATGCGCACCGAACGCGAGCGCCGCCTCGCCCCCCTCGACGGACTCGATGTCCACCCCGAACCCCAGGCCGAACTCATCGCCGCGCTGTCCGTACTGCAGAAGGAGAGGTGACCGGTGACCGCCGTCACTGACCAGGACCACACGGGCAACAGGGATCAGCAACAAGAGCAACAGCAACAGCAACAGCAACAGCAACAGCAAGAGCAGCAGCAGCCTGAACAGCAGCGACACTCGCAACAGCAGGCACAGCAGGCACAGGCGGAGCGGAAGAAACAGGCGGAGAGCAGCAGCCCGGGGGTGGAGGAGAACCCGGAGGCGGGGGCGCAGGCGCTGCCCGAGGAGGGCAAGGACGCCTCCTCGCCCTCCTCGCCGCCCTCCTCGCCTCCGGACTCGCGTACGGAATCCGCCGGAGCCTGGGACGACGGGCTCATCGCCCGCCGGGTGAGCGAGAACTCCGCCGCCGGGCAGGCCGCCGTCATGGCGAGCAGGATCCGTGGCGGGGGTGCGAGCGGCGGCGGCGCAGGCGGTGGTGGCGCGGGGGCTGGTAGCACGGGTGCGGGCGGCAGTGCTCTGCCCGCGACCCCGCTCGCGTACGACGGCTCCCTGCGGTCCCGGCTGGACGCGCTGCGCGAGCTCGTGGGGCTCTCCCGGACCCGGCTCGACAGCAGGACGCTCGCCGAGGCCGGCCGGGTCCTCGACGAGGCGGCGGCCCGGCGCAGGCTCTCCGGGCAGCACACCGTCGTCGCCCTCGCGGGCGCCACCGGGAGTGGCAAGTCGCAGTTGTTCAACGCCCTCGCCGGCGTGACCATCTCGGAGACGGGCGTACGCCGTCCGACGACCGCCGCGCCCATCGCGTGCAGTTGGAGCGACGGCGCATCGACCCTCGTCGACCGGCTCGGCATCCCGGGCCGGCTGCGCAAGCGGCCGGTGCAGAGCCCGGACGCGGAGGCGCAGTTGCGCGGGCTCGTGCTGATCGACCTGCCCGACCACGACTCGGCGGCCGTGCAGCACCGCGAGCAGGTCGACCGCGTGCTGGGGCTCGTCGACGCGGTCATCTGGGTCGTCGACCCCGAGAAGTACGCGGACGCCGTCCTCCATGAGCGTTATCTGCGGCCCATGGCAGGGCACGCGGAGGTCATGTTCGTCGTCCTCAACCAGGTCGACCGGCTGCCCGGAGAGGCCGCCGAGCTGGTCCTCGACGACTTGCGTCGCCTCCTGGACGAGGACGGCGTAGCCCTCGGGGAGTACGGCGAACCGGGCGCGACCGTGCTCGCCCTGTCCGCGCTCACCGGGGACGGCGTCGGGGAACTGCGCGAAGTGCTCGGCCAGTTCGTGGCGGAGCGCGGCGCCGCGGCACGGCGGATTTCGGCCGATGTCGACGCCACCGCGTGGCGGCTGCGGCCCGTCTACGCCACCGGTCGGCGCAGCGGGCTCAGCGAGGAGGCGCGGGACGAGTTCGCAGGCCGGCTCGCGGACGCCGTCGGCGCCACCGCGGCGGGCGAGGCCGCCGAACGCGCCTGGCTGCGCCACGCGGGACGCGCGTGCGGGACGCCGTGGCTGCGGCTGTGGCGCTGGCAGCAGGACCGGTGCGAACCGCCCACCGGACGGCTCTCGGTCCGCGCCCAGGCCGACGAGGAGGCCACGGCACGGCAGCGCGTCGAGCAGGCGGTGCGCACGGTGTCCGAGCGGGCCTCGGCGGGGCTGCCCACGCCGTGGGCGCAGGCCGTGCGGGAGGCGGCCGTACGCGGGGCGCAGGGGCTGCCCGAGGCGCTGGACGACCTGGCGGCGCGGGCCGGGCTGCCGCCTGGACGGCCGCCCCGACCGGGCTGGTGGCCGGTGGCCGTCCTGGCGCAGGCCTGCATGACCCTGCTCCAGGTCGTCGGCGGGCTGTGGCTGATCGGCCAGATCGTCGGGTTCATGGCGCCGAACCTCGGAGTTCCGGTGCTGCTGATGGTGGCAGGCATCATCGGCGGCCCGCTCGTCGAGTGGAGCTGCCGGATGGCGGCCCGGGGACCGGCCCGGCGGTACGGGCAGGACGCGGAACGCCGACTGCGGGAGGCGGCGGCCGGCTGCGGCCGGGCACGCGTACTGGACCCCGTGGCCGCGGAGCTGCTGCGGTACCGGGAGGTCCGGGAGCAGTACGGGCGGGTCACGGGCGCGGGGGTGGAGACAGGGGCCGGCGCTGGGGCCGGGGCCGGGGTGCGGTGAGCTGGGGGAGCGTGCGGTGAGGTGCGGTGCGGTTGTTGGGCGAGGGGTGATCCACCGGTGGGGGTGATCCACAGGTGGGTACGGGCGGGCACGGGTGGGGTGATCCACAGGTGGCGGGGACGGTGGTCACTCGTCCGGGTGGTGGAGTTTTCCACAGGCGGACGGTGATCCACAGCGCTCGGCGGGCCCGGCCCGGCGGAGGCAGTCTGGCTTCACGGCGATCGCGGCGATCACGACCGCGACCGCCGCGACGGACGCAGCCGTACGGGACGGGCCCGTACGCGTATCCGGGCGGCGCGACCGTCCGGCGAGGGAGGGGTTCGCGTGAACGAGACGACGATCTGCGCGGTGGGCAACGTGGCGACGACGCCGGTCTACCGGGACCTGGCGGCGGGCGCGTCGGCGAGGTTCCGGCTGGCGGTCACCTCGCGCTACTGGGACCGCGAGAAGAGCGCCTGGACCGACGGACACACCAACTTCTTCACGGTGTGGGCCAACCGTCACCTGGCCACGAACGCGATGGCCTCGCTGAGCGTCGGTGACCCGGTGATCGTGCAGGGCAGGCTGAAGGTGCGCACGGAGCAGCGCGAGGGACAGCAGGGCTGGACGTCGGCGGACATCGACGCCGTGGCGATCGGCCATGACATCGCGAGGGGCACGTCCGCCTTCCGGCGCTCGGGCCGCCCCGAGCCGACGACCGCCGGCGCACCGGCGCAGCCCGAGCCCAACTGGGAGACACCGGCCGCGACTTCCCCGGCACGGGAGCCGGGGCGAGATCGGGATCGGGAGCGGGAGCCAGACACGTTGCAGCGAGGCGAGCCGGTGGCGGTGACGTGAGCCGATGGAGGTGACGTGAACGGAGGAGGGTGGTGACGGAGTGTCAGCGGTCACTCCGCCCCACTCCTGCCCCACCCCGCTCAACCGCTGACCGAACTGAGGCTTATCAGCGGATGCGCCCCGAACGACTGAGTGGATTTGTCGATAAGCCGAATTCGCGGGCGACTCGTAGTCGATCTTGGGGATAACGATTACGAGTCGGATCGGCGATCCGATGAGATGACCGGTAGGCGTGGTGCGTGGCGTCTCTAGGATGCCGGACGTGGCCCACGGGGCTTCTGATTCTGCTGGTGGGACCGTACCCCCCACGTCAACGTGTCCTGCTCGAAGGGGATTTGCGTGATTTCTTCGTTCTCCGCGCCGTTCGCGCGCGGACGAGGGGTGGTCCGTCTCGCCGCGGCGACATTGGTGTCCGGCCTCGTCGCCGCCGGCGTGATCGCCGGTGCGGGCACGGCTGCCGCCACCGAGATGACACAGAGTCAGGGCGGAGCGACCGCGACCATAGGCGGCCTCAAGACCTACGGCGCCGCGGTGATCCACGCCGAGGGCGGGGACCGGAGCGGGGAGCAGGGCGAGGGCCGGGTTGAGGGTGAGGGCCAGGGCGGGGACCAGGAGGTCTCGGCCGGCCTGTTCGAGATGTCCGTCGAGGGCGGCGGCACCCTGCAGACCTACTGCGTCGACCTCTACAACCCCACGCAGAAGGACGCCAAGTACCACGAGACGCCCTGGAGCGGCACCTCGCTGGGCGCCAACCAGGACGCGGGCCGCATCCGTTGGATCCTGCAGAACTCCTACCCCCAGGTCAACGACCTCGCCGCGCTCGCGGACAAGGCCGGTATCGACGCCGGTCTCACCGAGCAGGACGCGGCCGCCGGCACCCAGGTGGCCATCTGGCGCTACTCGGACGGCGCGGACGTCGACGCCGTCGACCCGCAGGCCGAGCGGCTCGCGGACTACCTCCAGAAGGCCGCCCGCACCGTGGCGGAGCCCAAGGCGTCGCTCACCCTCGACGCGTCCGCCGTCTCCGGCCACCCCGGCGAGCTGCTCGGCCCGGTGACGGTGCACACCGACGCGACCGGCGTGACGGTGACACCGCCGCTGGACGCCGCCACCAGCGGGGTACGGATCGTCGGCAAGGACGGCACGGTGGTCACGTCCGTGACGGACGGCAGCCAGCTGTTCTTCGACGTGCCCGCCGACGCGGTCGCCGGCTCGGCCGAGCTGACCGTCCAGGCCTCGACCACCGTCCCCGTCGGCCGCGCCTTCACCTCCGAGAGCCGCAGCCAGACCCAGATCCTGGCCGGCTCCAGCGAGTCGACGGTGTCGGCGACGGCGAGCGCGACCTGGGCGAAGCAGGGTGCCATACCGGCACTGTCCGCGGCGAAGAACTGCGCCAAGAGCGGCGTGGACATCACCGCCGCCAACCAGGGCGACGCGGCCTTCGACTTCGGGCTGATGGGCACCCGGCACACCATCCCGGCCGGCGCGTCCCAGACGGTGACGATCCCCCTCCAGGAAGACCAGGCCTACGACTTCACGATCAACGGCCCGCAAGGCGCCGAGTACCGCTTCACCGGCGTCCTGGACTGCAAGACCCAGGCCGACGAGACCGCCGGCCTGACCACCCAGACCCTCAGCGAGCCGAGCCCGGCCACGGTGGGCGGCACCTCCACGGTGGACGACACCAACCTCGCGGCGACGGGCGGCAGCAGCGCCACCCCGCTGATCGCGGGCACGGCCATCGGCCTGGTGGTCATCGGCGGCGCGGCCCTGCTCCTCGTCGGCCGAAAGGAGAACGGGGCCCAGGACTGAGAGCGGGGAGGGTACGAGGGGACACGAGCGTCGACGGCAACTTGCCGTAGCTGACGGGATTCGACGCCGAGTCGGTGACGTTTTGCTCTATTCCGGTCGGGCGTTCGACCTCGACAATCGGAAAGCCAAGGAGAGCGGCGGGACTTCTGCTGACGAATCCTTTGGCGGCCACCCCCCTCGCACCATCCGAAAGGTTCCACCATGCTTTCATCCGGTCGTCTTCTCCGCAGTCGGGCCCTCGGTGCCGGCGTCAGCGCCGGTCTTGTTCTCGCGACAGTTGTCGGTGCGACCGCCGTGGGCGCGGGCACGGCGTCGGCCGCGACTGTGTGGACCGGGCAGGTCACCAACCGCGGACTTCCGTCCGGAACCAACAGCGTCCGGATCAGCGAGGGTGGGGGCAGTGCCTGCTCCACGATCAATCGCGACGGTGTCATCAGCAACTTCAACTTCAGGGCCACCATCCGCGCCGACCTGGTGTACACGCTGAGGACCTACCGGAGCACCGACTGCTCCGGTGCCGAGGTCTCCGGCGCGGCCGCCTACCGGCTTCCGGCCAACTCGGACCGTACGGACACGGGCCTCGACTGCCGACAGGTCGCATTCATCTATCCCCGCGGTGTGAACTGGATCAACTGCGGTGTCTAGAACGACTGCTGAGAACAAGAGCCGCTTCAGCGGCGGAGGTGCACACGTCGCCGCCCACGCGGCTGCCTGCGCCGACGACGGGCCGTCGAAAACCTGACGGCCGATGACGGTCGATGAGGCCGGTGCGGAGTCCGCCCGTCCGTTGCCGTTTCGTGATCGTCCGGGCCAGGTCCGGTCACATCGTGAACCCAGTCTGGATCACCAAGTCCACCCGTACTCGATCATGGGGAGCATGCATGCGACGACTTGGAACCACACTGGCAGTGCTCGTGCTGGCGGGAACCGGCATCGCGGGAGCGGTGGGGACGGCGCAGGCCCGCACCGCCGCGTCGGCAGTGTGTGAGACCGGGTGGGGGAGCCTCGAGAAGCGCGTCGCGCCGACGGACGACCACAAGCCCCCGCTGACGAACATCAGGACCGGCCAGCACGAGTGCTTCGACCGCATGGTCCTCGACTTCAAGGGCGGTTCGACACCGGGCGCGCTCGGCTACCGCGTCAAGTACGTCGACAAACTGACCACGCCCGGCACGGGGGAGATCCCCGTCTCCGGCGGGGCGATCCTGCAGATCTCCGTGAGTCCGAACTACGACCCGGCCACCGGCGCGGAGTCCTACCCGGCGCAGCACGCGCAGCCGCTCCCCGGAGTGGACATCACGGGCTACAGGACGTTCCAGGACACCCGCTACGTGGATGCCCTGGAGGACGACGTACTGGTGGGAGTCGGCGTGCGGGCACGACTGCCGTTCCGGGTGACCCAGTCGGGCGACCACCTGATCGTGGACGTCGCCCACTCCTGGACCGCCTCCTCGTAACCCCCGCCCCACCCCCGCCCCACCCCCGCCCCACCCCCGCCACATCCGCCCCGCACGGCCTCCCGGCAGACGCCGAAGGTCGTGCGGTGCCACGTTTTCACGGCAACGCCAGGTGGGTCGATCGGCCGTCACCGGCTGCCGTGCGGGCGTCCTAGCGTGGGGTGGGACGAACGCGGAGGTGCGGAATGAACACGAGTCGCCCCGAACCCGGGCTTGAGCGCACGGAGTTCAGGTCGGCCCAGGGGGGCCCGGTGACGACGACCGCACCTACCGGGACATCGTGACCCGCCTCGGCGCGGCGGCGGCAGCGGGGGAGGACTGGCGGAGCGACGTCCGCGACATCTGGTGCGTCATGAGCCCGCCCGGCGCCGCGCTTCGTACGCAGGGCTGGAAGATCCATCTGTCGGCGACCCCGGGCTCCGCGGAGGAGGTGCTGGGCGCTGCCGCCCGGGTGTTGTTGCGGGAGCGGGTCGTCTTCAAGTTCGCCCGGGACCCGAGCCGCTTGCGGAGTCTGCTGTCCAGGAGTACGGACCGGGGCTCGGCGGGCAAGTTCGTCACCGTCTGCCCGGGCGACGACACGCAGTTCGTCCGGCTTCTCGATGCCCTGCACCGGGCCACGGAGGGCATGGAGGGGCCGGCCGTCCTGTCCGACCGCCGCTACCGGCCGGACAGCGTCGTGCACTACCGCTACGGAGGCTTCGGCGGTATTCCGCCCAGGCTCGATGACGACGGCTTCTACGTGCCCGTCCTCGTCGCGCCCGACGGCGGCTGGACTCCCGACGAGCGCAACGCCTGGTTCGCGCCCCCGTCCTGGGCGGTGCTGCCGCCGCTGCCCGGCGACGAGACCGAGGCCGAGACCGAGGCCGAGACCGAGGCCGAGGCCGAGACCGAGGCCGAGGCCGAGGCCGAGACCGAGGCCGAGACCGAGACCGAGGCCGAGACCGAGGCTGAGGTCGAGACGCCCGCGCGGGCCGGGACGTCGGCCTCGGCCTCGCCCTCGGCTTCGTCCTCGGGCGGCACGACCCCGTCTCCCGTTCTTCTCGGCGGTCGCTTCCTGGTGCGCGAGGCCATCCGGCACTCCAACAAGGGGGGCGTCTACCGTGCGCTCGACCGGCACGACGGCGACCGCACGGTGGTGCTGAAGGAGGCGCGTCCCCACATCGAGGCGAAGCCGGACGGTACGGACATCCGTGACCAGCTCTGGAACGAGCACCGGGTCCTGACCGTGCTGGAGCCGTTGGGTATCGCGGTGCGGCCCGTGGGCCTGTTCGAGTATCAGGGCCACGTCTTTCTCGCCGAGGAGGAGGTGCCCGGCGCGAGTCTGCGGACCTGGGCGCGGGACCGGGTCCAGGCGGAACCCGGCCGGTTCCTGACCCCCGAGCAGGTGCGCCCCGTGGCCCGGCGTCTGGTGGACCTCGTCGCCGCCGTGCACGACAAGGGGCTGGTGCTGCGGGACCTCACCCCCGGCAACGTGATGGTGACTCCGGAGGGCGCGCTGCTCCTCATCGACACCGAGTTCGTGGCGGTGGCCGGCGAGCAGGTGACCCCTGTGGGCACCCCCGGATTCATGGCGCCCGAGGTCCGTACCGGCGAGGACCGTACCCCTGCGGTCCGTCCCCCTGCGGCCCGCACCGGAGTGGATCGCACGCTCGTGGCGACAACGGCCGCCGACCTCTACAGCCTCGGCGCGACGCTCTTCTACCTGTGCACCGGCAGCGTCCCCCACCTCACCGACGACCGGCCCGGCCCCGCCGACGGCCCGCGGCCACGGCCGCGCCCGCAGCCGCGCCCGCACGACGAGCGGGTGCGGAACCTGGTGGGCGCCGTCGCCGCCGACAACCCGGCGCTCGCCGCCCTCGCCCCGCTCGTCACCGCACTCATGCGGGAGCGGCCGGCGCGGCGGCCCGCGCCGGCCGAGGCGAGGGACGCCCTGCACGCACCGCCCGCGGCTCGGGTGGTCGTCGAGCCGCGGCAGCCCCTCGTACCCGTGGACGCGGAACGGCTGCTCGCCGACGGCTGGGACGAACTCGCCGCCGCCCTGACCCCGCGGTCCGGGCTCGCCCCGTGGTCCGCTCCGGCGGTCGGCGGAAAGCGCTTCGACCCGTTCGCCGTGCACGCGGGCGGTGCGGGGACGCTCGAGGTACTGCGTCGCGGGGCCCTGACCGGGCACGGCGGAGAGAGACTGTTCTCCGCCCTGCGCACCGCTCTGACCTGGCTGGACCGGCACGTCGACCGGGAGCCGCGCCAACTGCCCGGCCTCCACTTCGGCCGCGCGGGCACCTACTGGGCCATGTACGAGGCCGCCGACACCCTCGGTGAGGAGGAGATCCGGCAGCGCAGCGCGCGGCGTGCCAAGCGGCTGCCCACGGTGTGGCCCGTGGCCGACGTCACCCACGGCCTCGCCGGGAACGGGCTCGCGCAGTCGCACCTGTGGCGCCGCACCGGGGACGAGGAGTTCCGGGACCGGGTGGAGCGGTGCGTCACCTCCCTGCTCGACGCCCGTACGGCACAGGGGAGGAGGTGGCTGGAACCGGACGAGTTACGCGGCACGCCCAACCCCGGTGACCTCGGTTTCGCTCACGGGATCGCCGGAATCGCCACCTTCGTCCTGGCCGCGGCGCGGGACCTGGACCGTACGGACCTCCTCGACGCGGCGGTGCGCAGCGGAGAGCTGCTGGTCTCGCTGGCCCGCGAGGACGGCGCCGGCGTCACCTGGCCCGGGGCGGCGGCCCCACGGACGACATGGCGATGCGCCTGGCCTACGGGTGCGGGTGGTGCAACGGGGCGCCGGGAATCGGCACCTTCCTGATCCGGCTGTGGCAGGTCACCGGTGACGACCGGCTGCGGGAGGCCGCGCACCGGGCCGCGGTCAGCGCGCGCCGCCAGAAATGGCTGCTGGGCCCTTCGCACTGTCACGGGCTCGCCGGAAACGGGGAGTTCCTGCTGGACATGGCCGCCGTCACCGGTGAGTCCTGCTATCGGGACTGGGCCGCAGAACACGTCACGGCGCTGCACCGGTTCTGTGCGCTGCACGAGGACCGGTGGGTCGTCGTGGCGGAATCCGCCACCGGGATCACCGACCTGCTCCACAGCTACAACCTGGGCATGGCCGGACCGATCGGATTCCTCCACCGCTTCCGCCACGGCGGTGACCGCTGGTGGATGGCGGACGACTCCACGCCGGCGGCACCCGGCCGCGGGCAGGACCGTCCGCAACAGAAACCCGACAGGAATACGACAGGAACACGACAGAAAGGTGAGCACGATGACGGACAAGGTTGAGGACCTGCAGATGCTGGAGGCGACCGAGATGGTGAACGCGGACGGTCTGCACGACCTGATCTGCTGCTGGGACACGGTCACCGGCGCCGGCGAGTCGCACGCCTTCGTAGCCTGACCCTGGGGTGCAGTCGGCCGCGAATGTGACACATCGCCGGGGATGTGTCACATTCGCGGAACTGTGACCCTGCCCCCCCATGGATCCGCCAAGCGTCGATCCTGTCGGGCTCGCGCCCCGCGCGCCTCGGGGTCAGGGTTCTCCGGTGCCGTGCAATCGCCAGAGGACCGTGTCGTCGTACCGCTGGTCCGCCCGGGAGGGCTCCCGCGTCGTCGGCGATCACCACCGTTACACCCGCCCGAAGACACCTCACCGGCGCCCACGAGAAGGGGGAGAGGGGAGATGCGTAGGACGTCGGGCGCAGGCCGGGATGGCCGATGGCACGACGACCCCGCGCCGTTCCGGAGCGCAAGATTCCGACGTTTGTGTCAACTCGCCACTTGGCAGCATCTCCCCATGCCGGACTTAGGGTTCCTCGTCGCCGCAGTCACCGGCGCCACAGCGATCCTCGCGAGCTGGGTGGGCAACCGGGGCAGCACACGGGCCGCACGGATTCAGGCCGAGACGGCCCGCGCCGCACAACAGGCGGAGAACATACGAGCCTCACGACGGTCCGCATACGCCCAGGTCGTCCACAAGTCACACGTCGTGGGCGACTCGTTCCTCGGCATCCTGCCGGCGGTGCAACTGACCGACCCGGAAGAGCGAACATCAGCGCTGAGAGAAGTCCTTCGTCAGCACCTCCGACTGCACGCGGAGATGACCCTCGCGATCTACACGGCGAACCTGGAGGGCCCGGACGATGTCTCGCAGGCGGCCGGCCGCCTGGAGGCAACCTCCAAGGACGTCTACGTCGCCATCGAGGCCATGGCCGAAACCTCCGCCGTGTACAGCCCCGACTTCGACACGGCCTACCACGCGTTCTGGGACTCGCTGCGAAGTTTCACGACGACAGCAAGAAACAGCATCCGCGACGCACGTCAGTGACCTCACGCCAGGAGGGAAGCCCGAAGGGGCCTGCCATACGGTCCTCACAAGGCCCCGGCTGACCATGAAATCCTCGGCTGACTCCCGGCCGACGTTCCCCAACGTTCCGAGCCCCAGCCGTCCACCCCGAACCCCCAGCTCACAGCCCCCCGACCAAACGGGTTACCACCCAGGGCTGGACCTCAGGCAAGATGGGGTGTATCTGCCCACTGCCTGATTTCAAGCTGCCGGACGGTTTCTCTTGGCTGAGTACATCTACACCATGCGCAAGACGCGCAAGGCGCACGGCGACAAGGTCATCCTTGACGATGTGACGCTGAGCTTCCTGCCCGGCGCGAAGATCGGTGTGGTCGGGCCGAACGGTGCCGGTAAGTCCACCGTTCTGAAGATCATGGCGGGGCTCGAGCACCCCTCCAACGGTGACGCGTTCCTGTCGCCCGGGTACAGCGTCGGCATGCTGCTGCAGGAGCCGCCGCTCGACGAGGCCAAGACCGTGCTGGAGAACGTGCAGGACGGCGCCGCCGAGATCATGGGCAAGCTGAGGCGGTTCAACGAGGTCGCCGAGCTGATGGCGACCGACTACTCGGACGCGCTGCTCGACGAGATGGGCAAGCTCCAGGAGGACCTGGACCACGCGAACGCGTGGGACCTGGACACCCAGCTCGAGCAGGCCATGGACGCCCTGGGCTGCCCGCCCGGCGACTGGCCGGTCACCAACCTCTCCGGTGGTGAGCGCCGCCGCGTCGCGCTGTGCAAGCTGCTGCTCGAGGCCCCTGACCTGCTGCTGCTCGACGAGCCCACCAACCACCTGGACGCCGAGTCCGTGCAGTGGCTGGAGCAGCACCTCGCGAAGTACCCCGGCACCGTCGTCGCCGTCACCCACGACCGGTACTTCCTGGACAACGTCGCCGAGTGGATCCTGGAGCTCGACCGCGGTCGCGCCCACCCCTACGAGGGCAACTACTCCACCTACCTCGAAACCAAGGCGTCCCGCCTCAAGGTCGAGGGGCAGAAGGACGCCAAGCGGGCGAAGCGGCTCAAGGAGGAGCTGGAGTGGGTGCGGTCCAACGCCAAGGGGCGTCAGGCCAAGTCCAAGGCGCGTCTCGCTCGCTACGAGGAGATGGCCGCCGAGGCCGACAAGATGCGGAAGCTGGACTTCGAGGAGATCCAGATCCCGCCGGGTCCGCGGCTCGGTTCCATCGTCGTCGAGGTCACCAACCTCTCCAAGGCCTTCGGCGACAAGGTCCTCATCGACGATCTCAGCTTCACGCTGCCGCGTAACGGCATCGTCGGGGTCATCGGTCCGAACGGCGCCGGCAAGACCACCCTCTTCAAGATGATCCAGGCTCTGGAGACTCCGGACTCCGGCTCCATCAAGGTCGGCGAGACCGTCAAGATCTCGTACGCCGACCAGAGCCGCGAGAACATCGACCCCAAGAAGTCGCTGTGGGCCGTCGTCTCCGACGAGCTGGACTACATCAAGGTCGGGCAGGTTGAAATGCCCTCCCGCGCCTATGTCTCCGCCTTCGGGTTCAAGGGGCCGGACCAGCAGAAGGCCGCCGGCATCCTCTCCGGTGGTGAGCGCAACCGGCTGAACCTCGCGCTCACCCTCAAGCAGGGCGGCAACCTGCTGCTCCTCGACGAACCGACCAACGACCTCGACGTCGAGACGCTGTCCTCCCTCGAGAACGCGCTGCTGGAGTTCCCGGGTGCGGCCGTGGTCGTCTCCCACGACCGGTGGTTCCTGGACCGGGTGGCGACGCACATCCTCGCCTACGAGGGCGACTCCAAGTGGTTCTGGTTCGAGGGCAACTTCGAGGCGTACGAGAAGAACAAGATCGAGCGGCTCGGTGCGGACGCCGCTCGTCCGCACCGTGCCACCTACAAGAAGCTGACCCGGGGCTGATCGATCTTGCGGCACATCTACCGCTGCCCGCTGCGCTGGGCGGACATGGACGCGTACGGCCACGTCAACAACGTGGTCTTCCTCCGCTACCTGGAGGAAGCCCGTATCGACTTCCTGTTCCGTCCGGAGAAGAACTTCAAGCAGGGGTCCGTGGTGGCGCGCCATGAGATCGACTACAAGCGGCAGCTCGTCCACCGCCACACGCCCGTGGACATCGAGCTGTGGATCACGGAGATAAGGGCGGCGTCCTTCACCATCGCCTACGAGGTGAAGGACGACGACCTGGTCTACGTACGGGCGTCGACGGTGGTCGTGCCGTACGACTTCGAGACCGAGCGACCGCGCCGGCTCACCGGCGAGGAGCGCGAGTTCCTCCAGGAGTACCGGGACGACGCCGAGAAGGCCGTCGCCGCATGACGGTGCTCCACCTCGCCGACGAGGGGGAGGCGGCGGACCTCGCGGCCTTCCTCTCCCGGCTGCTCCACTACGACCGTGGAGCGGCGGTGCGTCTCCAGGCGGCCGGCACCGCGCTCGCCGTCTTCGGGCGCCCGCCGTCCTTCGAGGTGCTCGCGATCCGCGCGGTCCGGCTGGCCAAGCCGTACGAGAACGGCCTCGACGTCACGCTGGACGTGACGGTGTCGGCGGGTGAGCTGCTGGAGGCCGTCGACGAGAGCGCCGCGACGGCCGCCGTTCCCGGGGCCGTCACCGGGCCGCCGTGGGCCGGGGTACTGCCGCCGCGCGGTGGCTGGCGGCCCGAGCCGGGGCTGCCCGCGCCGGACGCGCTGCGGGCGATGGTCGGTGCGGTCGTCGCCGAATTCCGGTCCCGCAGCGAGGAGTTGGCGGACGAGCTGCGCACGCGCGCCGAACTCGACCGGATCGGGCGGGAGATCTGGTCCCGGACGGTCGGGGACACCGGCCTTCCCGTACGGGCCGTGCACGCGGCCCAGTCACTCGGTTTCCTTCGCCCTTCGGCGAGTTCGGGAGATCTCGCGCTGCTCTCCCTCGGCGGCTGGCTGCGGCTGCGCACGCCGTACGGGTCGATCGCCGTACGGCGGGCGGGGCTGGGAATGCCGCTCCTCAGCGTCCGCTGACCATCCCCGTCACCCCCCGTCGCCTGTCCAGGGTTACACCAAAGGCCAGAGCTCAACTCCTCGGCCAGGACGTCCGTTTCGAGCGGGAAGTGACCGCGGAGGGTGGAGTCGCCGCGGGAGGCGACGACGTACGGGACCTGCTCGGCCTCGGAGGCCTCGTGCAGGGCGCGGACGATCTCGCGGTTGCGGGTCGCGGCGTCCTGGGGGGCCAGGCTGCGGGTGTTGGTGAGGACGAAGAAAGCGGGGCTGTCCTGGCGCAGGGCCCAGCGGAGGTCGTCCACCGTCCAGGTGGTGAGGACGGGTATGTCCTTGACGGTCTGGGTGCCGGTGGGGTCGTCGTCGAGGACGGCGAGGCGGGGGGCCGACTCCATGCGGGCCGCCACCTAGGACGGTGCGATCTCCCTGACGGGAGGCAGGCCGGCGAGCACTTCGGACTCGGGGAGGGCATGGCGAGGCAGGGGCATGGCGGGTTCCTGGGGTGGGGTGTGGTGGGGGGAGTGCTACTCGGCTGCGCGGCTACTCAGTAACTCGATTGCTCGGTCACTCAGTCACTCGGCGGACTTGACCACGTGTGTGCGGTAGTCCGTCGCCGTCTGGTTCATGTGGGCGTTCATCGCCTCGCGGGCCCGGTCCGGGTCGCCGGACTCCAGGGCCGCGAGGACCTCCTCGTGGTGGGCGATCGCGTTGACGCGGATCTGCGGGACGGCGCAGGTCTCGCGTCGGCCCTCGGCGAGGAGGGCGCCGAAGGGCTCGAAGAGGAGGGGGACGAAGAGGTTGCCCGTCGCCCGCATCACGGTGGCGTGGAAGTCGATGTCGGCCTGCACGAACTTCTCCGTGTCGGCCTCGCCGGCGGCGTCCCGCATGGTGGCGAGGTGCTCGCGCAGTTCCGCGAGGTGGGTCTCGTCGCGGCGCAGGGCGGCCAGTTCCGTCGCGCCGTTCTCGATGAGGCGCCGGGCCTCGATCAGCCGCTCGGAGAGGGAGGAGCGGGAGGTGTGCGAGGAGTGGGACGCGGCGCGTACCACCGCCTCGAGGGCCGTCCAGCGGTCCGGCGGGTTCACGTAGGTCCCGCGGCCGCGGACCACCCGGACGACGTTCTTCGCGCGCAACTGCTTCACGGCCTCGCGCACCGTGAGCCGGCTCACGGCCGCCTGCTCGGCGAGCTCGGCCTCCGGGGGGAGCGCGGCGTCCGGCTGGTGGGTGCCGTCGATGATCTCGCTGAGCAGACGCTCGGCGAGGTCTTCGGAGAGCGACATCGATCCTCCGGGGGCGGGCGGGAGCAGGAAGCATGGGGGCTGGGCATCTGACGTCAGACGTCTGATGTCTCGTACCATGGCAGCGGGTTTTGGGGTGCGTCAACACCCTGACCCGCGGTGGTTAGCCTGCGGCAGTCAGTCCGGGGTGTTCACCATGGACGCCGCCGCGTACGTCAGGTAGTTCCACAGCGTCTGCTCGTGCTCCTCGGACAGGCCGAGCTCGTCGACCGCGTCCCGCATGTGCTTCAGCCAGGCGTCGTGCGCGGCCCGGTCCACCGCGAACGGGGCGTGCCGCATACGCAGGCGCGGGTGGCCGCGGTTGTCGCTGTAAGTCGTCGGACCGCCCCAGTACTGCATGAGGAACAGCGCGAAACGCTCCTCGGCCGGGCCCAGGTCCTCCTCGGGATACATGGGCCGCAGGATCGGGTCCCCGGCGACTCCCTCGTAGAAACGGTGGACCAGTCGGCGGAAGGTCTCCTCCCCGCCGACCTGCTCGTAGAAGGTCTGCTCCTGAAGCGTGCCGCGCCGAATCTCTTTCACGTCTCCCATGGTCTCAGACGGGGAGACGGAGGACCTGAGGCTTAGGACCACCCACGTTCGCCTCGGGGCGCGTTCCGCCGCACAGTTGAGTCATGGGCACCCACGCCGCCGACAGGGATCCGGAAGGCCTCGCCGTTTCGGCGCGGGTCGCGCGGGCCGAGCTGGTCCGCGAGATCGAGGCGAGCGGGGCCTTCGCGGCCGACCCGGGGTGGCGGGAGGCCTTCGCAACGGTCCCGCGCCACCTCTTCGTGCCGTATTACTACGCCAGCGCCGGCGGCGGCGACGGCACAGGCGGCCTGGGCGGCGTCGGAGGATACGAACGGCGCTGGGGCGAGAGTCCCGACCCGCGCACCCGGGAGCGGTGGATGCGCGGCGCGTACGAGGACGTCCCGCTGGCCACCCGGCTGCGCGACGGCGTGCTGCTCTCCTCCAGCAGCCAGCCCTCGCTGATGGCGCTGATGCTGGCCGAGCTGCGGGTCGAGGACGGCGACACGGTCCTGGAGATCGGCGCGGGGACGGGGTACAACGCGGCGCTGCTGTCGTACCGGCTCGGCGCGGAGAACGTCACCACCGTCGATCTCGACCCCGAGATCACCGAGTCCGCCCGCCGGCACCTCGCCGCCGCCGGGTACCGGCCGACCGTCGTCACCGGGGACGGGGCGCGCGGGGTTCCCGAACGCGCCCCCTTCGACCGGATCATCGCCACCTGCACGGTGACGGCGGTCCCGCGCGCCTGGCTCGCCCAGTGCGTCCCCGGTGCGCTGATCCTGGCGCCGCTGGCCACCGGACTGATCGCGCTGACCGTCCGGGACGCCGGACACGCGGAGGGCCACTTCCTGCACACCGCGGCCTACTTCGTGCCGCTGCGCGGGTCGGACCGGGCCGAGCCGGAGCCGGTGGCGCTGGCCGGGGTGCCACGCCGGGCCAGGGAGAGCGAACGGTTCCGCTTTCTGCTGGCCCTGACCCGCGGCACCCTCGACCCCCAGGAGGCGTGCGCCCTGTGGGAGCGCCAGGGCATGCCGGGACGGGAGCGTTACGGCATCACGGTCGGCGCCGAACACGCGTGGGCGTGGCTGGACGAACCGGAGGGGCCGTACGCGTGGCCCCTGCCGGGTTAGCCGGGGGTTGGCCGACCGGCATCCGATTACCCGATTACCCGATTACCCGATTACCCGGCTGCCCGGCTGAGCGGCTGCCCCGCTGTTCAGCCGCGTCGGACCGTGATCGTCGTCCAGGCGCCCACGTGCACCTGGTCGCCGTCCTGTAGCGGCACCGGGACGAACGGCTGGATCGGCTCCTCGGAACCGTTGACCGTCGTGCCGTTCGTCGAATTCTGGTCGACGACGGCCCAGTTGCCGTCCGGCTGCTGGACCAGCACCGCGTGCTGGTGCGAGACGCCCGGGTCCTCCGGCGGCACCGACAGGTCTATGTCGGGGGTCTCGCCGGTGGAGTGGCGGCGGCGGCCGATGGTGATCTGGTTGCCGGTGAGGGTGCGCTGCTGCTCGGGCGAGTACGCGGGCAGGTTCAGGCCGGCGGCCTCGGGGCCCGAGCGGTGCATCATCGCCATGAAGTAGCCGCGGTCCGGGCCGATGGTCGCCGTCCAGGTCGCCGGCTGCTGCGGGAACGCCGGGCCGGGTGGGGGCGGTGCCTGCGTGACGCCGGGCTGGGGGTAGCCGTAGCCGCCGCCCTGGCCCCGACCCTGGGTGTTACCGGGACCGCCGGGGCCGCCCTGGCGGGGGTCGGTGTTGGACGGCGGGGAGATGACCCAGTCGTCGTCACCGCCGCCGAAGGGCTGACCGCCCGGCTGCGGACGGCCCGTCTCCTGCGGATAGCCGGGCGGGGCCGACTGACCGGACGGCCCGGACGGCTGAAACGCCTGCGGAACCCCGGGACCACCCTGACCGCCGGGACCACCTTGGCCTCCGAGATGACCCTGACCGCCGGGACCGCCCTGCCCCCCAGGACCGCCGTAGCCGCCCTGACCCGGGAAGCCGGGTCCGGCCGTGGGCGTGGGCCCGGGCGGCGGCGGAGCCTGCCGCGACGGGTCGCCGCCGTAGCCGGACGGACCACCCTGGCCACCTTGGCCACCAGGACCGCCGGGACCACCAAAACCACCCGGACCACCAAAACCACCCGGACCCGGACCGGAAGGCTCGCGTCCGAAGGGATCGGAGGACTGCCCGCTCTGCTCACGCCGGTAGGGGTCCACGGGAGGACCGGGAGGCTGCCCGAAGGGGTCGCCGCCCGGACCGGCAGGACGGGAGGGGTCACGCCCGTAGGGACCGGGCGGGGGCCCACTGGGCCTGCCCGGCGCACCAGGACCACCGGGACCACCCGGGCCGCCCGGCCGTCCCGACGGGTCGCCGCCGAACGGCGGGATCGGTTCTGCGGGGCGGTTCACCTGCGACGGACGGGAACCCTGGTACTCGAAGGAGTCACCGCCGCCGTAGGACGGGGGCGGCGGCTGGAAGCGGGCGTCGGGGCCGCCGGGACCCTGGCCGGGGCCTTGGCCGGGCGCCGGCGGGCGCGGGGCGGCCGGGGTGTACGAGGTCGCCGTGTTGGTCAGGAAGTTCCACCGGCACTCCTCGCAGAACGGCGCACCGCCCTCACGGGGCGTACGGCACTGCGGGCAGAGCTCGGGCTCGTGATCCGGTACGGAGGACAGGTGCTGTCCACCGGGCTGGCCGCCCTGACCGGGCGGGGGCGGCGGGAAGCCGTAGCCGGCGGTCGGGGGCGGTGGGGGAGGGAGCGGAGGTACGGAACCGGCCATGCGGTGACCGCAGACCTCGCACCAGTCGTCGGAACCCGACTGGTGTCCGTTCGGGCAGGTCGGCATGTCGGCGCGTCCCCCTCTCTCCTTCGGTGTCCCAAAACGTCGTACAACTTGTTCAGTTCACGGCTGGTTCAGGTCACTTCTTTACACGAACAGTCTTTGTGGACCGGGTCTCGAGCGTCATCTCGTCGGCGTCCGTGACCTTCGCCTTCAGTCGCACAGTACCTGTCGTCGCATCGACGACGTCCACCACCTTCGCAAGCAGTTTCGCAGTATCTCCGTTCCCCGAGACGCTCGCGAGCTGAACGGCCCGGCCCAGTTTGGCCGTTGCTCCATCCATATCGCCCGCTTTGCGAAGATCCAGACCTTGTTGGATGACTTGCGCCAGTTCTGCCTGGCCGGTGTAGTGCGCGACCTGAGGGTTGATCGACGTGGAGGCGGCCATGTCGTCGGTCCACACGGCCCGTACGAGACCCTGCGCGCCCAGGTTCTGGACGGTGCCGTCGGGCTGCGGGATGACCAGGGACACCCGCGCGGCCAGCATCTCCTGGCCGACGTTCGCGATCGGGACCTCGACGCACACGTGGTAGTCGCGGGACTCGTCGCCCCAGGAACCGGTGGGGTAGTCGCCCGCGCGCGGGCCCGCCTCCGTACGGCGCCCGGTCAGCTCCTCGACCGTCGGCGCGACCTGCTTGACGAACTTGATGGCGGTGCCGACCGGGGTCCACAGCCGCAGGGCGACGTCGGCGACCTCCTTGCCCATCGCCGTCTCCATCATCTGCGTGAAGTCGGCGGCGAGGCCGGCCGGGTCGGCGACGATGTCGGCGGTGCCGAGCAGGGCGGAGGCGATCCCTGTGACGTCTTTCACTTCCCAGTCGGTGCCCACGCCACGGGCGTCACAGGTGAAACGTCCGGCGCAGTCGTCGAGGGCGGCCTTGAGATCCTGCGGCGCCTCGTGCTCGTTGCGGCCGTCGGTGAGCAGGATGCCGTGCCGGATGGCGACGTCGGCGGTGGACAGCAGCCGGTCGGCCAGCCGCAGCCAGGTGCCGATCGCCGTGCCGCCGCCCGCGCTCAGCCGGCGCAGCGCCTGTTTGGCCTGCTCACGGGTGGTCGCGTCGGCGACCGCCAGCCGGCCCCCGCACGGATAGACCTCCTTGGCGACGTGCGTGCCGCCGATCACCGCGAAGTGCACGCCGTCGCGCAGGGTGTCGATGGCGGCGGCGGTGGCGTCGCGGGCGTTGCGCATCTTGGTCGGCGGGTAGTCCATCGAGCCGGAGCAGTCCACCATGATCGCCACGGCGGCGGACGGGCCCTGGCTCGTCGAGTACAGGTGCGGCGCGGCGACCGCGCTGCCCACCGTGCCGCCGCCGGTGGCGCTCACCGTGACGATCGCGCTGACCTCGCGCCCGCCCTCCGGCAGGTACTCGTTCTGATAGACGTCCACCGAGAACTGCGGCACGTTCGACTTCGAGAAAATGGCCATGCCTACTCAAATCCCCCTTGAAAACCCCACGTTCGTGGAGCGATGTCCGTCCGGACCCGGACCGGTCCCCACCGGTCCGTGCCCCTGTTTCCCCGTGTTGTTGCCTGTGTTGTGCCTGTGTTTTCCCGCGTTTCCGGTTTGCGGGCCTCAGGCCGATCCTGCCCCTTGTGCGGGGGCGGGGAACGGCACGACGGCCACTGTTACGTTGTCGTGGCCCCCGCCGTCGAGGGCGTGGCCGACCAGAACGCGCGCGCAGTGCAGGGGCCGTGCGGCGGCGTCCGGCGGGACCGCCTCGGCCATCTCCTCCGCCGCCTCGGCGTAGTTCCACAGGCCGTCCGTGCACACCACCACCACACCGGGCCGGTCCGGCTTGAACGAAGCGGTGTGCGGCTCCAGTTCGTAGGCGTCGGCGCCGAGCCAGCCGGTGATCGCGTGGGCGCGCTCGTCGGCGTACGCCTCCGCCTCGTTCATCAGGCCCGCGGCGACCATCTGCGCGGCCCACGAGTCGTCCTCGGTGAGCCGGGCCGGGGGTGAACTGCGGTCCGCCGGCACCCAGTAGGCGCGGCTGTCGCCGACCCAGCCGACGACCAGCAGCCCGGGCGTGACGACCGACCCGACCAGGGTGCAGGCGGGGGCGTTCTGGTGCGGGGCGTGCTCGCGGGCCGTGGCCGGCTCGTCGGCCAGCGCGTTGACCGCGTACGAGGCGGCGATGATCGCCTCGTGCATGGCCTGCTGCGGGTGCGTGCCCTGCGGCAGGGCGGCCAGCAGCGCCTCGCCGGCCGCCTTCGACGCGGCGAGGGAGGCGTCGTCGGGGCGGGTCGCGGAGGACACGCCGTCGCAGACGATCGCCACCAGCGCGGGGGTGCCGTCGGGCAGGACCGCGCGGCCGAGGCCGAAGGCGTCCTCGTTGCGGTGGTGGCGCAGCCCGCGGTCGCTGACGGCGGCCATCGGGCCCGACTCCAGTTCCATGTGGTCGCGTTCGCGCGGCTGGGCGTGCCCGCAGTTCTCGCAGTACCCGTCGCCGTCGACCCGGCCGCTGCGGCAGGCCACGCACACCTTGGCGGACTCGGCCACCGGGGCGACCTCGGCGGCCACCCGGGGATCCGGCGCCTGGAGCGCGTACTCGTCCGGCTCCGCGGGCCGGTCGAACCGCACACCGGAGGCGGCGGGGGCAGCGGAGGCGGGGGCGGGTCCGGGGGCACCGGGCGCGGGCGATCCCGCACCGGTCACACCCGCCGCACCGGGCGCACCGGTCACACCGGGCGCACCCGTCGCACTCGCCGCACCTGGCACACCGGCGACGCCGCTCACACCGGTACCCGACACGGTCGTCCCGCTCGCCGGGGCCCCCTCCGGGGGAGCCGGTTGCGCCGAGCCGTTCATGGTGAGGGTCGGGTGGTCGTCCGGGCGGGGCGGTACGGCGGACAGGTCGCATCCGCACGCACCACAGAAACGGTCACCCGCGTCGAGCGGCTCCGCGCAGCTCGGACACGTCGGCAGGGCGGCCTGCCGGGGCATCTGGGACATCAACTACACCCACGTCCGGGGGCGGTAGCGATTGGCACGTTCCACCAGGTCGATCCTCTCCTCACCGCCGGTCGCCAACCGGGCGAGCGTGCGGTACGAGCGTTCCAGGCCGAAGCGCAGGCCCCGCTCGTCCAGTTCGCTGCCGAGCAGTACCCGCCGGGTGTCCGCTCCCGCGCCCTGGCCTCCGGAGAGTATCCAGTCGAGGGCGCAGCCGAGGACTTCCGCCGACAACTGCTCACGCCGCGTCGGATCCAGACCGTACGCGTCCAACGCCTCGACCTGGGCCGCGGCGGCGGTGAGATCCTCCTGGAAGGGTACGTCGGCGGCGAGCGCCGTCCGCTGCCGGAGCCGTGCGCGCACGGCCGCCACCCGGGCCGCCGTGTAGTGGATGGAGGACTCCGGCACCGACTCCAGTGTCCGTACGGCACTCTGGCGGTCCCCGGCGGCGAGCTGTACGCGGGCCAGGCCGAACGCCGAGCTCACATAGCTCGGGTCGGTCGACCACACCAGGCGGTAGTACTCGGCGGCGTTGTCGAGCTGCCCCAGCACCTCCGCGCACAGGCCGAGCGCCAGCTTGGGCGCGGGTTCGCCCGGGAAGGCGTCGTAGATCGCGTCGAAGGCGAGCGCGGCGCCCTCGTGGTCGCCGGTGACCAGCGAGGCCACGCCCCGGTACCAGACCACCCGCCAGTCGTCGGGCCGTTCGCCCTCCAGTTTCTGGAGGGACATGAGGGCCGCCTGATGGTCGCCGTTCTCCAGCCAGGCGCGGATCTGCCGCAGCCGGCTCTCGACCGACGGCGCCGGCGCGGCCGTGAGAGCCGTGATCAGCTCGCCCGGCGCGGACGCCAACAGACCTGCGAGGAAGCCCGCGTTGGGGTCGGCGGGGTCGACGTGCGGAACGGGCAGCGCGAGACCCGCGGCGGACGCGGGGACGATCTTCACCAGCCCGCCGGGGACGAGGGCGGCCCCGAGGGTGGATCCGACACCGGGCGAGGCCACGACGCCACCGGTACCGCCGACGGCACCGGAACCAGCACCAGCACCAGCACCAGCAACAACACCAGCGCCGGCACTAGGCAGTCCGCCGCCGCCCGCGAAGGCGAGCGCGGGAACAGGAGCGGGGGCGGGGGCGGGAGCGGCGCCCGGCAGGGCGGGAGCACCGCCGCCGAGAGCCGTCGCGGCCCCCGAACGTCCCGAACCCCCGAACAGCCGCCGGGACTTGACCCCGCCCCCGACCCCGCCCTCGATCCCGACCCCGGCCGCGACCCGTGCCCCCAGCCGCGACACCTCCCCGTCCAGCTTCGGGAACAGTTCGGTGTCCGTGACCTTGACCTCGGGGCCGAACAGGGTCGACAGCGCGGGCCGGGCCCGGCCGCTCTGCAGCGAGACGACCTCGCGCAGCACGCCCGTCAACTGCTCGGCCATCTCCTGCGCGGAGGCGAACCTGCGGGCCGGATCCGGGTCGGTGGCGCGGACGAGCAGCCGGTAGAACGACTCGTACTGGCGGAAGACCTCGATGTTGTCGGGGTCGGGCAGGGAGTCGACGAAGACGGTCGTGTAACCCTGGAAGTCGAAGGTCAGGACGGCGAGCGTACGGCCCACCGTGTACAGGTCGGAGGCGACCGACGGGCCGACCTCCGCGACCTCCGGCGCCTGGTAGCCGACCGTGCCGTAGATGGCCGACTCGTCGTCGTCCATCCTGCGGACCGCGCCCATGTCGATCAGCTTGAGCTGGTCCTCGGTCTGGATCGCGTTGTCGACCTTGAAGTCGCAGTACAGCAGGTTGCGGCTGTGCAGGTGGCCGAGCGCCTCCAGGGCCTCGATGCCGTACGCGCAGGCCTGCTCGACCGGCAGCGGGTCCCGCTTGCCCCCGGTCGTCCGGCGGGAGTTGGCGATCTCCTTGAGGGACTTGCCGCCGACGTACTCCATGACGATGTAGCCGTCGAGCGAGCCGGTGCGCTGGTCGAGATGCTCGACGAAGTTGTAGATCCGCACGATGTTGGAGTGCTCGATCTCCGCGAGGAAGCGCCGCTCGGAGATCGCGGCGGCCATCGCGTCCTGGTCGCCCGTGTCCAGGAGGCCCTTGAGGACCACCCAGCGGTCGGACACCGCGCGGTCCACCGCCAGATAGACCCAGCCCAGGCCGCCGTGCGCGAGACAGCCCGCGACCTCGTACTGGCCGTGCACGACGTCCCCGGACTTCAGCTTCGGGACGAACGAGTACGGGTTGCCGCACTTGGTGCAGAAACCCTCCGTACGGCCCTCCCGCTCACCGCGCGAACGGCCCACCGGCGCCCCGCAGTCGGAGCGCGAGCAGAACCGCTTGCGCTCGGGCACCTCGGGGTTGTCGAGGACCATCGCGCGCGGGTCGGGACGCGGCACCTGCGGCACCGAGACCAGGCCCACGCCGAGCCGGGCCCGCCCGGAGGAGCCGGCCGACGTGCCGGACGAACGCACCGACACCGAGCGGCCCGTCGAACTGCCCGACAGCGAGCGCGACAGCCGCCCGGACACCGAGCGGCGCGACTTCGACGACTGCGACGACGTACGGGAGCTGCCCGCACTGCGGGCGCTGTGCCCGGTGTGCGCGCTGGAGCGCGAACTGCCGCTCCCCGACGAGCCCTTGCCGCCCCCGCCGGTCACCCCGGTCGGCGGCGAGCCGACCAGCCCTCCCCCGGAGGGGAGACCCCCGGACGAGACGACCGGGGCCAGACCGCAGGTGTCGCAGTACAGCTCGCCGCCGCCCACGTCCTCGTACGACCCCTCGCAGCCCGGCCGCTGACACGACTGCCCTGCCTGACTCATGGCTACCGCTCCCCCCTGTGGTCCTCGGGTCCGCCCTGCTCGGGCACGCGCGGGGCGGCGAGCAGTTCGGCCGCCGCCCGCTGGTAGCGCAGGACGGCCTGTTCGGCGACGCGCAGATCGCAGGGCGCGCTCCACAGCATGCGGCGCGCCGCGTCGTAGCGCTCGATGAGGAACGGGTCCTCGGCGAGCCCGTGCCGCGCGACCTTCGCCTTGTACGCGTCGAGGCGCCCGCGCAGCTCCGCGCGGACTGCCAGCGGCTGGGTGACCGCGCTCAACGACTCGCGGGCACGCAGCAGTTCGTCCTCGGCCTTCTCCTCCAGGGACTCCAGGAGCGGGGACAGCCGGTGCCACTGGGCGTACCGGCGGTACTCGGCGGCCGTCGCCAACTGCTCCTGCAGCGCGGTCGGCGGTCCGCCGACCACCGGCACCTCGGTGGCGGCGATCTTCGCGAGCACCTCACCGCGCGCGGTGCGCGCCTCGGCGAGCGTCCGGTCGGCGCGGCTGAGGATGTCCCGCAGCTTCAGCAGCCGCTGCTCCGCGTCCTGACGGACCGTCAGCACCGCGTCGATCTCCCGGCGTACGTCCTCCAGGGCGCGCGCCTCACGGTCGTACACCGTGGTGTCGGGACGGCCGCCGCCCGGCGCCGAACTGCCCTGCGCGCGCACCCAGTACGCGAGCGGGTCCGAGACGACCTCCTCGCGCAGCCGCGTCAGCGTGTGCGTGATCTGCTCGAGGTCGTCGCCCGCCGGGTGCTCGCCCGGGCGGACGCCCACGGAATGCGCGAGCCGGCGGGTGCGCTGGAGCTCCGCGGCCAGTAAATCGATCCGCGCGGGCAGCGCCGACCACACCGCGTCGGCGGCGACGACCATGTCCAGCGACGACGCGTACAGCTCGTTCATCCGGTCGACGAGCGCGACGAGGGAGAAGCTCTCGCTGAGCTTGGCCGTGCCGTGCAGCGTCGGCGCGTTGGCGTTGGCGGCGGCCGGTCCGGCGATGGACCCCGTGACGGATCCCGCGATGGTGACGGACTCGCCGCGCAGCAGTTCCGTCAGCTCGACCAGGTCCTCGCGGCTGGACCAGCGGCGGCGCGAACGGATGTCACGGGCGCCGCGCAACGCGTCCGTGTACGCGTCGAAGTACGCCCACAGGAGGGTGATCGACGCGTCCGCAGACGCCCAGCGCTCCTTGGTGAAACCGGTGAGTTCGGCGCCCTCCAGCAGCCTGCGGCCCGCGTGGTCCTGCAGGGCGAGAAGCGAGGTCTCGATCGCCTCGTGCTCCGCGCCGAGCCGCGCCAGCGCACGGTCGACCTCGTCCCGGTCCATCACCGGCCCGGGGGGTCCCGTGACGCCCATCGATCACCTCTCGCTGCCTTGTCGGATCTTCGCTCGGTGCGCTGCCTGCCTGACGTTCTGCTCGACGCTCCTCGGCGTTCGTCAACTCGTGCGCAGGTACTGCGGTGCGGGGGGCTTCGACGTCGTCGCGTCGCTGCCCAGTGTCGCCGACAGCCACTTGTCGTACGAGGCCTGCCAGCCGCTCGCGCGGTACTCCACCAGGATCTGGTTGACCCGGCGTACCAGATCGCTCGCGTCCTTCTTCATCGCCACGCCGTAGTACTCGGCCGTGAACGGGGCGCCCTTGAGCTCGACCGTCGGGTCCTGGGCGGCCTGGCTGGCCGCGAGCGCGCCGTCGGTGACCACCGCGTCGACCTCGCCGAGCTGCAACCGCACCAGGCAGTCGAGCTGGTTGGGGACGGTGGTGCGGATGTCGACGGTGGCGGGCAGCCGGTCGGCCTTCTTGTCGTCGTCGAGCTTGGTGTTGGCGGTCGAACCGGTCGCCGTGCAGACCTTCTTCTTCGCCAGCGTGTCGTTGTAGCCGGTGATCGTCGAGGCCTTGGGGGCGAGCACCTGCTGACCCGTCTTGAAGTACGGCGCGGAGAACGCGACGTCGGTGAGGCGGTTGCACGAGATCGTCATCGTGCGCACGACCATGTCGACCCGGCCCTCCTGGATGGCCGGGACGCGCTGGTTGGTCGGGATGGCCTTGAACTGGACCGCGTCCGGGTCGCCGAGGATGTCCTGAGCGATCCGGTGCACCAGGTCGATGTCGAAGCCCTCCAGCTCCGCGCCGGTGTTGTTGGGGTCGCGGTAGCCCCAGCGGTAGCTGTTCTGGTCGACGCCGACGATCAGCTTGCGCTTCTCGCCCTGCCGGGCCTTGATCGCGGCGATCGTCGGGCCGTCCGCGCTCGACGGCGCCAGCGTCTGCTTCTCGGGGGCCGTGCAGGTGGCGTCGGCCACCGGGCTGCCCTCGGCGACGCCCGGGCCGCCGCGGCCCGTGCTTCCGTCGCCGTGGGACCGCGCCCACGGCAGCAGCAGGACGAGGGTCAGCGCGAGCGCGCAGGCGACCGCCATCGCCCCTACGCCGCCCCAGCCCCTCAGACCGGCCCGCACACGCTGCGCACGCATCGGCGCGCCCCCTTTCACCGGTACTCCGACAGCCTGCGGCCGATGCCGAGGACCGCGCCCGCGGCGCCCAGCACGGCGAGCACGGCGGCGCCGACGGCCAGGCCGCTCATCGCGTCCAGACCGTCCCCGGCCGCCCGCTTGAACTCGGCCTGCTCGTGCGCGAGGGCGTCCGCGAGGTTCTCGTCGACGTTGTCGAAGCACGCGCCGGTCGCGTCCTTGCCGCCGATGACCAGGGACAGCGCCTGCTCGTAGTTGCCGTTGTCGTCCTGCGCGCGGGCCGCGGTGTGGCGCTTCTTCCACTCCGCCATGTTGCTCTCGGCCGACGCGACCGGCTTCTCGCCCGACTGGTCGTCGGCGTACTTCGCCGCCAGGGCGAGGCCCTTGCCGAGGGCGGTGATGTCGGTGGTGAAGTCGTGGTCGTACTTGTCGAGCGTGACGTCCTCGCCGTCGGCCGTCACCTTCACCGTCTCCGCGCCGCGCGCCACCAGCGTCAGGTTCTCGTTGCCGCGCGCCTTCAGGGAGGCGATCCGGGCGTCGTGCAGCACGGTCAGCGAGCGGACGCCGTCGTCGTAGGAGTCGTTGAGACCCGCGCGGGCCACGGTGTGCCCGACGACCAGCCAGAGCAGGACGACGGTGGTGGCCGCCGTCGCCGACACCAGGCCGTGGTTCAGGAGGCGGTTCGTACGGCGGTAGTTGCGGTGCTGCGCCCAGGCGAGGCCGGCCAGCGCGAGGACGCCCAGCGCGATCGCCGCCCACGGGTAGGGGGTGGCGTCGCCGTAGTCGTCGTCGAGGCGCTGGTTCTCCTTCTTGTAGAGATCCTCGGCCGCCGGGAGCATCTCCAACTGCATCTTCTGGTTCGCGTACCGCAGATAGGCGCCGCCGACCGGGAAGCCCTGCCGGTTGTACGTCCGCGCGCGCTCCACCAGGCCCTTGTACTCGGGCAGCAGCGTGTTCAGCTTGGTGATCGCCGCCGTTGAGGGGGAACCGGGGTCGGCGTTGTTGGCCGCGGTGACGAGTTTGGCGGCGGCCGTGTCGATGTCGTCCTCGTACCGCTGCCGGGACGCCGCCGTCTCCTGGCCGCCCGCCAGGAAGCCGCTGGAGGCGGCCGTGTTGGCGTCGGCCAGCGAACGGTAGATGTCGGCGGCGGCCGTGCTCAGCGGCTGGCTCTTGTGCAGCACGTCGTCGGCGGCGGCCTCGCGGTCGGTCGTCTGCCAGGCCGTCACCGCGCCGAAGGCGAGGACGAGGAGGGCGAGGAGGGCGCCGACGATGCGGAGTCGGCCCGGCTCCGTGGTCGCCGCCGCGCGCGCCTTGTCCACGCCCTCGGCGAATGCCGTACGGCGTGTCGGCGGTGGTGTCGTGCCGGTTGGCGGGCTTGCCAGGTTTGCCACTCTTTGACCTCCCCCATGGTCATCTCCCGTCGGCAAGTATCGCTGGCGGGAGGTGTGCTGCGCACCGGCCTTCACTGGATCTTGATCAGATCGCAGTCAGCCCTGCTCATGAATACGTCTGGGGTGTGAGATCGGTTCCTTCGCGGGGGGTTTGGTTGTGTTCGGGGCGCGGGTGCGTGGGGGCTGGTCGCGCCCACGCGGCGGAGCCGCACATCGATGCGGCCCCGCGCCCCTAACGGGTTGCACTCAGCCTGCGGTGAAATGGCTCCGTACCTTTTCCCTTACCTCCGCCCCCGCCCCCAGTCTGTCCAGGCCCAGGAGCGCAGCGCCCAGCACTGGACGTGCGCTTACCACCCTCGGCACCGCCTTCGGCGCCCTGGCCGCCAGCAGGTCCCTCACCTGGTCGTCCAACTGGTTGTGGCCCGCAGTCAGGACTCCGCCGCCCAGCAGTACCGGTGTTTCCTCCTCCAGTAGGTGCAGGCGGGTCAGGGCCACTGTTGCCATGGTTGCCACTTCCCGGGCCAGGCGGTCGACGATGGTGCGGGCCACCGGGTCGCCCTCGGTGGCCGTCGCGAAGAGGACCGGGGTCAGTTCGTGGCGGCGGGACGGGGGGATGTGCTCCAGGTGGAGGGACTCGATCAGGGCGTACATGGTCGGGAGGCCGAAGTGGGCCGGGAGCGTGTGCGTCAGGGCCGTGGGGCCGCCCCTGCCGTCCTCCGCTCTCGCCGCGTGCCAGACGGCCTCCTCGGCCAGGCCCCAGCCGCCGCCCCAGTCGCCGGAGAGGCGGCCGAGGGCCGGGAAGCGGGCGGTGCGGCCGTCGGGGCGCATGCCCACGCAGTTGATGCCGGCGCCGCAGACCACGGCCACGCCCCGGGGCTCGGCCACGCCGGCCCGCAGGATCGCGAAGGTGTCGTTGCGGACGTCCACGGAATCGCCCCACGCGCGCGCGTGCAGGGCCGCCGCCAACTGCTCCTCCTCGACCGGCAGGTCGGCGTTGGCCAGGCAGGCGGAGACATGGGCCGCCGTCGTGACGCCGGCGGCCCGGTACGCGCGCGTGACGGTGTCGGCGAGGGCGTCCACCGCCGCCTCCACGCCCACGGCGGGCGGGCGGAAGCCGCCGCCGCGGGCCGTGGCGAGGACGTTCCCGTCGGGCGCCACGACCGCGACGTCGGTCTTGCTGTTGCCCGCGTCGATGGCGAGCACACTTGCCGTCAGGCCCACGCGAGGTGCTCCCGGTTGTGCGAGACGAGTCGGTCGGTCAGTTGCTCGGCGTACTCGTACTGGGCGATCAGGGGATGGGAGAGGAGGGCCCTGAAGACGCGGTCGCGTCCGCCGCGCAGGGCCGCGTCCAGGGCCAGGTCCTCGTAGGCCGTGACGTTCGCCATCAGGCCCGCGTACAGCGGGTCCACCGGCGCCACGGGGAGGGGGGACGCGCCCTTGGACCCCACCGCCGCCTGGACCTCGATCACGGCGTCGTCCGGCAGGAAGGGGAGCGTGCCGTTGTTGCGGGTGTTCACCACCTGGTGGGGGCTGCCGGAGCCGGTGAGCAGGGCGGCTGCCAGATCCACCGCCGCCTCCGAGTAGAAGGCGCCGCCGCGCTTCGCCAGCAGCGCCGGCTTCTCGGCCAGGGCCGGGTCGGCGTACAGCGACAGCAACTCGCGCTCCATGGCGGCCACTTCCGCGGCCCGGGACGGCTTGGTGCGCAGTTCCCGTACGACCTCGTCGTGCGCGTAGTAGTAGCGCAGGTAGTACGACGGGACGACGCCCAGGCGGTCCAGGAGCGGGCGGGGCAGCCGCAGGTCGGCGGCGATCGTGTCGCCGTGGGCGGTGAGGAGGCCGGGCAGGACGTCCTCGCCGTCGGGGCCGTTCAGGCGCACCCCCGTCTCCCAGGTGAGGTGGTTGAGGCCCACGTGGTCCAGGTGGACGTCGGCCGGGGCGACGCCGAGGAGGGCCGCGAACTTGCGCTGGAGGCCGATCGCCACGTTGCACAGGCCGACCGCCTTGTGGCCGGCCTGGAGCAGGGCGCGGGTGACGATGCCGACCGGGTTGGTGAAGTCGATGATCCAGGCGTCGGGGTTGGTGCGGCGGACCCGTTCGGCGATGTCGAGGACCACCGGGACCGTGCGCAGCGCCTTGGCCAGGCCGCCCGCGCCGGTCGTCTCCTGTCCGACGCAGCCGCACTCCAGGGGCCACGTCTCGTCCCGTTGGCGCGCCGCCTGGCCGCCGACGCGGAGTTGGAGCAGGACGGCGTCGGCGCCCTCGACGGCCGCGTCCAGGTCGGAGGTGGTGACGATCCGGCCGGGGTGGTCCTGGCGGGCGAAGATGCGCCGGGCCAGACCGCCCACCAGCTCCAGCCGGTCGGCCGCCGGGTCGACCAGGACCAGTTCCTCGACGGGGAGGGTGTCCCGTAGGCGTGCGAAGCCGTCGATGAGTTCGGGGGTGTAGGTCGAGCCGCCGCCGACCACGGTGAGTTTCATGGCTTGTTAACCCTTTACTCCGGTGAGGGTGACACCTTCGACGAACGCCTTCTGCGCGAAGAAGAACACGAGGATCACGGGGGCCATGACCAGCACGGTGGCCGCCATGGTGAGGTTCCAGTCGGTGTGGTGCGCGCCCTTGAAGGACTCCAGCGCGTAGGAGAGGGTCCACGCGCCCGGGTTCTCGGAGGCGTAGATCTGCGGGCCGAAGTAGTCGTTCCAGGCGTTGAAGAACTGGAAGAGGGCGACGGCGGCGATGCCGGGCTTCGCCATCGGCAGCACGACCTTCAGCAGGATGCGCAGGTCACCGCAGCCGTCCACCCTCGCCGCGTCCAGGTACTCGCCCGGGATGGTCATCAGGAACTGGCGCAGCAGGAAGATCGAGAACGCGTCGCCGAACGCCAGCGGGATGATCATCGGCCACAGGGTGCCCGACAGGTCGAGCTGCTTCGCCCAGAACAGGTACATCGGGATGACGACCACCTGGGGAGGCAGCATCATCATCGAGATCACCAGCATGAGCGACAGATTGCGGCCCCGGAAGCGGAACTTGGCCAGCGCGTACGCCACGGGGACGGACGACACGACTGTAAGGACTGTTCCCAGTCCCGCGTAGAGCAGCGTGTTCTTCCACCAGGTGAGGAAGCCCGGGGTGTCGAAGACCTTCCGGTAGTTGGCCCATTCCCAGGTGTGCGGGATCAGGTCCCGGCTGAGCGCCTGCGAGTCGCTCATCAGGGAGGTCAGGAAGACGAACACGAAGGGCAGGACGAAGAAGAGGGCCGCCGCGACGCCGAGGGAGTGGATCCCGATCCACTCCAGGAGCGCCTTGCGGCGGGCGGTGCGCTCGGCGGGCGTGGCCGGGTTCTTCGACTCCACCGGCCGTTCCTGTACGGGGGCCATGCCCTGGGCCGTGTCCTGGGCCATGTCAGTCACCTGCCTGGATGAGGCCGCCCCGGCGCCGCATCAACAGCGCGGTGAACGCCATCGACAGGGCGAACAGGACCAGGGCGACGACACAGGCGGAGCCGTAGTCGAAGCGCTGGAAGCCGAGGTTGTAGACGAGTTGGGGGAGGGTGAGCGTGGAGTGGTCGGGGTAGCCGGGCTCGAACATGGTGCCCGCGCCCTGGATCACGCCCGAGGCGACCTTTCCGGCGACGAGCGGCTGGGTGTAGCACTGCATCGCCGCGATCACACCGGTGACGACCGCGAACATGATGATCGGCGAAATGTTGGGAAGGGTGACGAACCGGAACCGCTGCCACGCCGACGCGCCGTCCAGCTCCGCCGCCTCGTACTGCTCCTTCGGTACGTCGAGCAGCGCGGCCATGAAGATGACCATCAGGTCGCCGATGCCCCACAGGAACATCAGGGTGAGGGCCGGCTTGGACCAGTCCGGGTCGTTGAACCAGCCCGGGGCCGGGATGCCGATCTTCTCCAGGATGGAGTTGACCGGGCCCGTACCGGGGTTGAGGAGGAACGCGAACGCCATGGTCGCCGCCACCGGCGGGGCCAGGTAGGGCAGGTAGAAGAGGGTCCGGAAGACGCCCGTACCGGTCTTGATCTTCGTGATCAGCATGCCGATCCCGAGCCCGAACAGGACCCGCGTGGTCACCATGATCACGACCAGCCAGAGGGTGTTGCGCAGGGCGGGCCAGAAGAAGGGGTAGTGCTCGAAGACGTACGTCCAGTTCTTCGTCCCGCTCCAGGTCGGCGGCTTGAAGCCGTCGTAGTGCATGAACGAGAAGTAGACCGTCGAGATCATCGGGTACGCGAAGAAGACCGTGAAGCCGATCAGCCAGGGCGAGAGGAAGGCGAGCGTGCGCAGGGCCTGTTTCCGCTGCTTCGCGGCGAGGCCGGGTGAGCGGCGCTTCGACGTCGGCGTCGACGTGAGGGTGCTCATCGCTACTTCGCCTGCGCGATGTCCGTGTCGATCTGCGCGCCCGCCTTCGTCAGGCCCGCCCTCAGGTCGGTGACCTTGCCGCTCTCGTAGTCGTAGCCGAGCTGCTGGATCGTGGTGAGGTAGACGCCGCCGTTGACCGAGGCCGGGGAGGTGGTCGAGTTCGGGTTCGCGGCGATGTCGAGGAAGGTCTTGAAGCGCGGGTCGTACTTCAGGTCGGGTGACTTCAGCGCGGCCAGTGTGGACGGCACGTTGTGGATGGCGTTGGAGAAGGCGACCACCGCGGCCGTGTCGGTGGTCATGTACTTCACCAGTTCCCAGGCCGCGGCCTGCTTCTTGCTGGTGGCGGCGATACCGGCGATGGTGCCGGTGATGTAGCCCCGGCCGTACCGGTCGGCCTGGTCGTCCGGCACGGGCAGCGGGGCGACGCCGATGTCGAAGCCGGGCTTGGCGTCCAGGGCCATCCCGAGGCGCCACTCGCCGTCCAGCTGCATGGCCACCTGGCCGGTGTGGAAGGGGTGCTTGGGACCCCACTCGTCACCGAGGCCGGCGCGGAACCTCTCCAGCTTCTTGAAGCCGCCGAGTTCGTCGACCAGCTTCTTCTGGAGCGTGAAGGCGCCCGCGACGGCCGGGTCGGTGGCGACCGTCGACCTGCCGGACGAGTCGAAGTACGTGGGCCCGAACTGGCCCATGTAGTGCTCGGTCGTCGTCTCCCAGCCGTGGTAGTTCGGCATGAATCCGAGCTGCTTGTACGTGTCGCCCTGAGTGATCGTCAGCTTCTTGGCGTCGGCCTCGAACTCGGACCAGGTCTTCGGCGGGGCGGTGATGCCGGCCTTCTGGAACGCGGTCTTGTTGTAGTAGAGGCCGTAGGCGTCGCCCAGCAGCGGCACGGCGCAGCGATTCCCGTCGTACTCGGTGTACTCGCTCATCGCCTTCGGGAAGGTGGTGCCCGGGTCGATGTCCGCCTTCTTGAAGAGCGGGTTGAGGTCGACCAGCGCGCCGGAGGAGCAGAACTTGCCGACGTTGTTGGTGGTGAACGACGAGATCACGTCGGGCGCCGTGCTGCCGCCCGCCCGCAGCGCCTGGTTGATCTTGTCGTCGGTCATGTTCCCGACGACGTCGACGTGGATGGTGGGGTGCGCCTTCTCGAAGCCGGCGACCAGCGCCTTCACGGCCTTCACCTCGCTCGGCGCGCTCCAGGCGTGCCAGAAGGTGATGGTCTGTTCCTTCGACGCGTCGTCGCCCGCGCCGGAGGACGCGGCCTGGCCGGTACAGGCGGTGGTGGACAGGAGCAGGGCCGTGGAGGCGGTGAGGGCAAAAGCCGCCTTTCGGACGACTTCGGGTATGCGTGTGGGCATGGCGGAGCCTTCCAGGGACAGGGGAGGTGAGGAGAGAGGTGCGGTGAGAGGTGAGAGGTGAGGCGAAGGGGGTCTAGGGGGAGGGGGCGCCGGTCAGCGTGAGGTGGTGTCGAAGACCTCGTCGCGGGTGGCCGCCAGCGCGCTCTCCAGCGCGCCGCGCAGCACGGGCTGTTCGGTGACGTCGCCCACGACCAGCTTGGGCCGGGACGCGGCGAGTTCCTCCAGCTCGTCCTGGACGAGGGCGCGCAGCACCTCGCCGCCGGCGGTCAGGCTGGCGCCGCTGAGGACGACGAGTTCGGGGTCGAGCACGGAGACGAGCGAGGCGAGACCGGTCGCGAGCCGGGTCGCGTACGTCTGGAGCAGCAGCCGGTTCAGCACCGTGTCCTCGGTGACGGCCCGCTGCACGAGCGCGGCGGCGACCTCGGCGTACGGTCCGGTCGGGATGCCGTTCATGCCGAGCTCCAGGGCGAGCTGCGGGATGGCCTGCGAGCCGGCCAGCTCCTGGAAGCCGCCACTGTTGGCTTTCGTTACCTGCCGCACGAGGGGTGCGCCCGGAACCGGAAGGAAACCTACCTCTCCCGCGCCGCCGGTCCAGCCGCGGTGCAGCCGGCCGCCGAGGACGAGTGCGGCGCCGAGACCGCCCTCGTTCCACAGGAGGACGAAGTCCTCGTGGCCGCGGGCCGCGCCGAGCCGTTGTTCGGCGACGGCGGCGAGGTTGACGTCGTTCTCGTACTCGACCGGCATCGGGAGGGCTGCGGCGAGGTCGTCGAGCAGCGTCGGGGAGTGCCAGCCGGGCAGGTGGGAGGCGTAGCGCAGACGACCGGTGGTGGGGTCGAAGGCGCCGGGGGTCGCGACGACGAGCCGCCGCACGTCGCCCCGGGTGAGGCCCGCGGCCTTCACCGCGCCGTCGAGGGCGTCGGTGACCTGCCGTACGACGGCCCCGGCGGTCTTCCTGCCGGGGGTGGGCACCTCGTACGTGCCCACCGTCCGGCCGGTGACGTCGGCGACGGCGGCGAGGATGCGTTCGGGGGTGACGTCCAGCCCGGCGGCGTACGCGGCGGCCGGGTTGACCTCGTAGAGCTGGGCGTTGGGGCCGGGTCGCCCCTCGGTGGTGCCGGTGGCCAGGACCAGTCCCGCCGCCTCCAGGCGGGCCAGGAGCTGGGAGGCGGTGGGCTTGGAGAGCCCGGTGAGCTTGCCGATGCGGGTGCGGGACAGGGGGCCGTGCGTCAGCAGGAGGTCCAGGGCGGCGCGGTCGTTCATGGCGCGCAGGACGCGCGGGGTGCCCGGCGTTCCGGCGGTTCCTGCGGTTGCTGCCATGGGGTCGACACCTGCCTTTCTGAACTGCACAGCTTTTCAGTGACGCGGGACACAAGTCCACTTCCGGTCACTGTTAGGAAAGTTTCCTATCAATGAAGGGGAAGGTAAGCCCGGCGCGAAGGGGGCGTCAAGGCGCGAAACGGCAAACGCCCCCGAGGCAACAGAGTCGTTACCTCGAGGGCGCAGGGGCGCAGGGGCGGAGAGGGATGCGAGGGCGCAGGGGTGCGAGGGCGCAGGGGCGCGGGGGCAGGCGCTGCCTGCCTCCTCGTGCGGGTTACTTCGCCGGAGGCGTCGTCACCCGCTGGGGAGCGATCGGCGTCGCCGCCGCCGACTGCGGGGAGTCCGCGTTGGCGAAGACGGAGGGCGCCGCGACCGCGGCCGTCGGGTCGGCCGGGTCCTCCGTGGCGGGGGCGGTCGCGCCGCCCACGATGCGGATGTCGGCCGCGTCGAAGGCACGCTTGACGCGCCAGCGCAGCTCCCGCTCGACGGTCAGGGCCTTGCCCGGCATCGTCTTCGCGGAGACGCGGACCACCATCGAGTCCAGCAGGACGCTGTCCAGGCCGAGCACCTCGATCGGGCTCCACAGGAGCTCGTTCCAGGGCTCTTCCTTGCTCATCTTCTCGGCGACCTCGTCCAGCGTGGCCTTGACCCGGTCGAGGTCCTCGGACGCCTTCACGGTGGCGTCGACGCCGGCCGTCGCCCAGCCCTGCGAGAGGTTGCCGATCCGCTTGACCTCGCCGTTGCGGACGTACCAGATCTCGCCGTTGTCGCCGCGCATCTTGGTCACGCGCAGCCCCACCTCGATGACCTCGCCGGAGGCCACGCCCGCGTCGATCTGGTCGCCGACGCCGTACTGGTCCTCCAGGATCATGAACACGCCGGAGAGGAAGTCCGTGACCAGGTTGCGCGCGCCGAAACCGATCGCGACGCCCGCGACGCCGGCGGAGGCCAGCAGCGGGGCCAGGTTGATCTCGAAGGTGGCCAGCACCATCAGCGCGGCCGTGCCCAGGATCAGGAAACTCGCCACCGAGCGCAGCACCGAGCCGATCGCCTGCGAGCGCTGCCGGCGCCGTTCGTTGTTGACCAGCAGCCCGCCCAGCGAGGTGCCGTCGGCCGACCCGACCGTACGGTTCATCCGGTCGATCAGCTTGGTGATCGACCGCTGCACCACCACTCTCAGCACCACCGCGATCACCAGGATCAGCAGGACCCGCAGGCCGATCGCCAGCCACGTCGACCAGTTCTCCTCGACCCAGCTGGCCGCGTTCGTCGCGCTCTCCTGGGCGTCCTGGAGGGACGGGACCGTCACCGTGGTCGGCGACTCCGAGGGAGTCGGCGACGGCGACGGACCGGCGGCCAGTAGGACGGCGGGCAAGGACACGGCAGGTACCTCCAGGTGCTGCACTGCTCCATCCGGTGCGGCGGTCAAGGGCGACACGCGCTGCAAGGTCACGAAAAGGTCACCGGACAGACAGAACCACCACACTAACGGGGCATTGGGAGTGGTTCGGCGAGATGCGTGAAGGAGAGACGGTCCTCACCTGCGCTTGAACCGGCCATGATCCGGGGGATGAATCAGGGTGTGGTCGAAAACACTCCCAGCCCGTTACCGGGACATGGTGGCGCGTCCACCAGGCAAGAGGAGAGACTGACTGCAGATCGTCCCGGCGCGAGCCACGCGCCGCCGACGCCCAAGGAGGCATCCGTGCCGCATGTCCTGGTCCTCAACGCGTCGTACGAGCCGCTCGGCGTCGTACCGCTCCGCCGCGCGCTCGTCCTCGTCCTGGAGAACAAGGCGATCTCCCTGGAGGAATCCGGCGCCTTCATGCACAGCGCGACCGTCACGGTTTCCGCACCCAGCGTGGTCCGGCTCAAGCGATTCGTCCGGGTTCCCTACCGGGGGCCCGTTCCTCTCACCCGCAGGGCGCTGTTCGCGCGGGACGGGGGCCGGTGCATGTACTGCGGTGGCGTCGCAACCAGCGTCGACCACGTCATCCCGCGCAGCCGCGGGGGCAAACACGTGTGGGACAACGTCGTGGCGTCCTGCCGTCGCTGCAACCACACCAAGGCCGACCGGCACCTCGTCGAGATCGGCTGGCGGCTGCGTCACAAACCCGCCCCTCCCTCCGGCCTCGCCTGGCGCATCATCGGCACGGGCCATAGGGATCCGCGCTGGCTGCCGTACTTGCAGCCGTACGGCGCGGACGACGCCCTGGCCCGGATCGACGGCATCTCCGCCTAGACGATCCGGGCTTTTGCATGCCCCGTGGCACCACCCCCAGCCCGGCCGCGGGGCCCTTCGGGACGCGCACGGCCGGGGCGTACAGGTTCGCGCTGGTCATTGGCAGCGCCCGGGGCAGCCGGTTCACGTCAGGAGGCGCCTGTGCGGGCTTCTCGTGCGGCGTTGGGGCTGGGGCTGGGTGGGTGTGGCTGTGGAAATGTGACACTTCGCGGGCAGAGTGTCACGTTTCTGTGGGGCGGGCGTCGGGCGCGGCGGTGTCAGCGGCGCACCGCGAGGTGTCCGGCGGCCGGACCTGCGATCAGAACCAGTGCAGGCAGTGTGGGGCGCGGTCGGTGCGGAAGAGGGCGTCGGCGAGGGGGGCCGCGGCTGGGTGGTGGGCTGTGATGTGTCCGGCGCGTACGAGGGTGCTCGGGGTGGTGCCGCCGAGGTAGATCGAGCCCAGGTCGCTCACGTCCAGGGAGAGGTCGGGCTCCCGGCCCGTCGGGACGCAGTCGGCCTTGCCGTCCCGGACGGTCAGCAGGTGGCGGCCGTGTTCGCCGAGGAACGGGTCGTCGACGTCGAGGACGAGCTCGCCGTCCGTGAACCAGCCGCGCGCGGTCAGCGCACGCGGGACGTCCAGCAGCCGCACCCAGAGCCAGTCGGTGTCGCCGCTCACCTGGCCGGCGCGGAAGTCCGCGAGCTGCCAGCGCAGCGGGTGCCCGGGCGGGACGTGCTTGAACACGACCTGAGGGACCAGGTCGTGCCCGAGCACGAACCGGGCCAGAGCCGTGAAGACGGCGTCGTCGGCGGCGATGGTCTCGTCGACCGTCAAGGCGTCGGATTCGCCGATCGAGTAGCTGGCGTACCCGTCCGGGACGCCGTCGGCGTCCCGGTGGACGGCGACGTAGCGCGGTGCCGGAGCGACCGGGGGGTGCCCCGCGCCCGAGGCCCACCAGAGGTGCGGCCGGGACAGCGCGCCGGGCTGTGCGCGGCGGTACCGGTCGTAGACCTCTTCCAGGATCTCGCCGCACTCGGCACGCCGCAGCACCTCGATCGTGCCGGTTTCCGAGCCTGTGTCCGAGCCGGTCGCTGCGGTGTCGGCCGTTCCGCGTGCGCGGGGGAGGGCGAGGGCGGCCTGGCGGCGGGGCACCGTCAGCTGCTGTGTGTAGGTCGCCGGTCCGTAGCCGAACCTCTGGTAGATCAGGGCCTCGGAGGCCAGCAGCACGGAGAGGAACTCCCCCCGGGCCCGCAGCTCGGTGAGCTGATGCCGCATCATCGCGCTGAGCACGCCCCGGCGTCGGTGCGAGGGCAGGACGCCGACGAAGCTCACCCCGGCGGCCGGGGCGAGGATCTCACCGGGCAGGGTGAGCTCGAAGGAGTACGCACCGGCGGTGCCGACGGGCCGGCCGTCCGCCGTCGTGGCGAGCAGGCCGCGGTCCGTTTCGAGCGCCGCCCACCAGACCCCGCCGCCGCCCTCGGCCGGGGTCTCCGGGAAGCGTCCGAACGCGGCATGGAGCGTGTCGACGAAGACCTCGCGGTCCTGCTCGGTCGTGGAACGGATCTCCATCGCTGCCGCTGCCGCCTTTCCGGGATGCCGGCACCACGACGCGTGGTACCCGCCACAGTGCAGCGACGCCCCGTGGCCGGGTCAACCGAATTACGGCCGGGCTGCTGGTCTGCCGGGTCTGCGCGGGCCTGAGCGGGTCGAGCGAGGCTATGGCAGCGTGTGTTGCGATGACGGATGTTCGTCGGACGTCTGTCGTCGCGCTCGCTGGGTAGGCCTGCGGTAGCGGTAACCGACGCCGTACCCCCCCCACAAGGAGGCCACCGTGGTCGCACCGGCATATCCCCCGCTTCCGGTCCAGTCCAAACGTCTGGCGGAGCCGACCCGTGCCGAAGGAACCTGCGCCGAACCGCCGCTGACCAGCGAACCCCCGCTGCCCGATGCCGAGCCGCTGACCAGTGAGCCGCCGCTCGCCGCCGCGGACTCCGGATCCACGAGGCCGTAGCGGTGGCCGCGCCGCCCGGAGAGGAGCTCGCCCGGCTTGCCGCGCTGCACGGCGTCGGCACCTCCTACCAGCCCTCCCCGGACCGTACGGTCACGGCTTCGGCCGCCGCCGTCACCCGCGCCCTGGCCGCCCTCGGCGTCGACGCGGGGACCCCGGAGGCGGTGCGGGGTGCGCTCGTCACCCGGGAGGCGGAGCTGCGCGAGCGGCTGCTGCCGCCGACCGTGGTGTGCTGGAGCGGGAGCGGGAGCGGGAGCGGGATCGAGAGCGGGGGCGGGGGCGGGGGCGAGAGCCGGGCGGAGGCGCTTGCCGTGCTTCCCGAGGGCAGCCGGCTGCTCGTCGAGACCGAGCAGGGCGAGAGCCGTGACGCGGTCGAGGGGCTTCCGCCCGGGGTGCATCAGCTGACGGTCACCGCGCCCGACGGGCGGACCGGCCGCGCCCACCTCGTCGTCGCCCCGGCCCGTCTGCCCAGGCCCACGGGTACGCCCATGCCCACGGGACGCTCGTACGGACTTCTCGTCCAGTTGTACTCCCTCCTCTCCCGGCGCTCCTGGGGCATGGGTGACCTCGGCGACCTGGGGGAGCTGGCCGCCTGGGCCGGGCGGGCTCTCGGGGCCGGGTTCGTGCAGGTCAACCCGTTGCATGCGGCGGTGCCCGGTGCGCCGACCGACCCGTCCCCCTATCGGCCGTCCTCGCGGCGTTTCCCCGACCCGGTGCACCTGCGCGTCGAGGACGTTCCCGAGTACGCGTACGTCGACGATCGCGAAGGCGTCGCAGCGCTTCTCGAACGCGCCGCGCGGTTGCGTCAAGCCGTGCTGGAAAAGGGGGAGTTGATCGACCGGGACGCCGTGTGGGCGGTCAAGCGAGAGGCGCTCGAAGCGGTTGTCCGTGTGCCGCTCGGGCCCGGCCGGCGCGCCGCCTACTGCGACTTCCTCGCCGAGCAGGGGCAGGCCCTGGAGGACCACGCCACCTGGTGCGCCCTCGCCGAGGTGCACGGATCTCAGTGGCGGCAGTGGCCGAGCGGGCTACGCGACCCCCGGTCCGCCGAAACCACCCGCGCCCGCGGCGAGTTGATGGACCGCGTCGACTTCCACTCCCGCCTCGCCTGGCTCACCGACACCCAGCTCACCGCCGCCCAGCGCACCGCGCGCGAGGCGGGGATGGATATCGGGATCGTGCACGATCTCGCCGTCGGCGTGCACCCCGAGGGCGCCGACGCGTGGGCGCAGCAGGAGTACTTCGCCGCCGGCATGTCGATCGGCGCCCCGCCGGACGCCTTCACCGCCCGCGGCCAGGACTGGGGCCTGCCGCCCTGGCGCCCGGACCGGCTCGCCGACTCCGGCTACGCGCCCTACCGGCGACTGCTCCGCGGCCTCTTCCGCTACGCCGGCGCCCTGCGCATCGACCACGTCATGGGCCTGTTCCGGCTGTGGTGGGTGCCGCAGGGACAGCCGCCCACGGAGGGGACGTACGTCCGTTACGACGCCGAGGCCATGCTCGCCGTCCTGGTGCTGGAGGCGTCGCGGGCGGGGGCGGTCGTGATCGGCGAGGATCTCGGCACCGTCGAGCCGGGTGTGCGGGAGTCGTTGCGCGAACGCGGGGTGCTCGGCACGTCCGTCCTGTGGTTCGAGCGGGACTGGGACGGCGACGGACGGCCCCTGCCCCCCGACCGCTGGCGCGCCGACTGCCTGGCCACCGTCACCACCCACGACCTGCCGTCCACCGCCGCCCGCCTCACCGGCGAACACGTCGAACTCCGCGACCGGCTGGGCCTGTTGACCCGGCCGGTGGAGGAAGAGCGCGCCGACGCGACCAACGACACGGCGGAGTGGCTGGGGCTGCTCACCCGCCTCGGACTGCTGGCCGGGTCCGCCGGCGGCAGCGACCGCTCCTCGGAGGAGGCCGAGGTCCAGGCCGTCCACCGCTTCCTGCTGGGCACCCCCGCCCGCATGATCGGCGTCTGGCTCCCGGACGGCGTCGGCGACCGCCGCCCGCAGAACCTCCCCGGCACCTGGAACCAGTACCCGAACTGGCGCCTGCCCATCGCGGACGCGGAGGGCCGTCCGGTCACCCTGGAGCAGCTCGCGGCCTCGCCGAGACTGCGGGCGCTGATCGACGTCCTGCGGGAGCGGGGCAGCCCGTGATCCCGGCTCCGCACCCGGTACGACACCGCGCACGACACCTCGTACGACACCGGGTAGGGCACCTCATACGGCACCCCGGGCGCGCGCCCGCCGACACCGTTCGCTAACTTGGCACCGTGGACAAGAAGAACGCCCTGCGCGCCGGCGCCCTGGCCGCCGGTACGACGCTGATGATGCTGCTCATGTCGTCCCCCGCCCTCGCGCTGACCCGCGACGACGGCGACGACCCCGGTCCGGGTCTCAGCGTCGTCGAGACGCTGGGCCTCTACGTCGTGGCCCCCATCGGGCTCTTCCTGCTGATCTCCGGACTGGTGTGGGTCCTCGACGGTTCGACGGACCGGGACGACACCAAAGCACGGGCCAAGGCCTGAGTTCAAGGCACGAGGGCCAGCGCCAAGCCTCTGGTCTGGTGTAGCCGCCGCACGCTCTCCGAGGGCGTCGGCCTCGCCCGCGTACGCGCACGCCGTACGTGGGTGAGGCCGACGCCCTCGTTGTGTTCCCTGGTGTTCCTGGTCTTCCCTGGCGGGTAATTCCGTCGACAGGCCGTGAGCCCGGCTGGCAGGCTGCCGCGCATGACCTACGGAATCGAGTTCCCCACCGCTCGGTGAGCGCCCAGGAAGGGCCCGCCGCCCTGTACGACCACGTACTGCGCCTGCTGCGCGAGTCCCCGGACGGGCTCCCGCCCGGCCGCGGCTTCGGCCTCCCCGACGCCGGCGAGAACAACTACGAGAACAACAGCAAGAACAGCAACGAGAACGAGACGCCGCTGTCCCGCAAGGAACTCGCGGCCGTCATCGCGGAGGCCTTGCACCCCCTGCCGGACGACTCGGCCGCCCTTCACCGCCGCTTCGCCGAACTCGGTGTGCGGGGCCGTCACCGGCACCTGATCCAGTCCGCCGTCGCCGGCCTGCCGCTGCCGGCCGAGCAGCACGCCACCGTCCGCACACTGGCCAGACGGCTGACCCGGACCGGCACCACCGTGCCCGCCGTCACCACGGGCCTCGCCCTCCTCTCCCGCCTCGGCGAGCCCGAGGACGTCCCGTACCTCTCCGCCCTCGGCCTGCTCCGGTCGCTCACCGGTCCGGCCGTACACGCCCTGGACGCGCTCGACCGCCGGTCCGCCGCCGTCGTCTGGCTCGTGATCTCCGTCCGCCGTGCCGAACTACGGCCGCTCGTGCGCGCCCTGGCCGCGGGGGACGGGCGAGCCGTCCACAGGGAGCTGGTGGCGTTTGCCGCCGAGCCCCGTCTTGTCAGCAGCACCATCGCCCGCCGTATCTCGGAGGCCGCACGCTTGCCCGAACTGCTCGCCGAACACCCCGCCGACCCGGTCCTGCTCGCCCGTGCGGGCCGCCTCCTGATCAGGATGGCGTCCACCCGCGACGACCCGACCGAACTCCTCGCCTACCGCGACGCGCCCGGCGTCTACGAGACCGTCGTCGGCCGGGCCGGTCTCCTGCCCCCGACCCTCGAACACCACGCAACCCTCCTCTCCCTCGCCCTCGGCCTGAGCAGCGGAACCGGAGCGCTGCTGGACTGGCCCTCCGGCTCCGGCTACCACGAGACGCTCCTCGCCTCCCTCGGCCGACTCCTGGCCGAGCCCTCCCGGACCCCTCCGGCCGAACCCGGCAGGGACGGCGCGGAGGGCGCGGACACCACGGCCCGACGGCTGTGGGCCGGCTGGATCCGGCGTACCGGGCGGCGGCCGTTCACCCGTCCGGCCTCGTCCGGCGGCAGGCTGCGCATCGAGGTCGTGGCCGGCGACCCCGTGGACGGGGAGCCCGTCGAGACCCGCATCCTCCTCGACGGACGTCCCCTCGTCCCGGCCGTCTTCCCGCACGGTCCCGCGCACAGCCCCGAACGCCTCCTGGACGACGGCCTGCTCCGGGCCGGTCCCGAGCCCCGCCGGGTGCAACTCGCGGAGGCCTGGTGCACCGAGGGCTGCTGCGGCGCGCTGTACGTCACCATCCGCCGCGACGGCGACCAGGTGGTATGGGAGGACTGGCGGCGGCCGGCCCCGCCGGGCACCCGTGGACCCGCACCCGAGCTGCCCGCGCAACGGTTCGACGCCGCCGCCTACGACGCGGAGATCGCCCGGGCGGAGACCGACGCCGACTGGTCGTGGCCGGCCCGGACCGTGGCCCGTCTGATCAAGGCGGGGCTGGTCGAACGGCCGGAGCTGCTCGGCCGGTGGGACGCGCGCCCGGGCTGGATCGGCAGCGGCTTCGCCGACCCGGACACCGCCGTGGTGAACTTCTGGTGGTCGCCGGGACCCCGTACGGGGGAGGCGGACGGCGACCCGCTCCAGTTCCGCTGGACCGTCCCGGACGACGGCACCCCACCCGAGGCGCAGGCCGCCGCCGCCCTGCGCCGACTGGCCGAGGAGGACCCGAGAACCTACGGCCGGTTCTGCGGCGGCAGCCGCGAACGCGCCGAGCAACTCGGGTTCCCCTGGCCGCCCGAAGACGACTGACCGACTCCGAGGCCGGTCAACTCCTCGTCGACGCCTCGGTCAACTCCCCGGCGTCTCCGTCTCCGTCAGCAACTGCCTTAGCAGGTCGGCCAGTTGGTCGGACTGTTCGGCGGTGAGGGCGGCGGACAGGACCTCTGTCTGGACGGCGAGGCCCGTCGGCACCTTCGTCAACGTCACCGGCGGGATGTTCCCGGGCTGAGCCCGATGGGGGCGCCCGGCGACCATGCCGGGCGCCCCCATCGACGTACTACTGGCGACTGCTGACTACCGACTGCGGACTACTGCGCGTCCGCCGCCTGGGCCTGGAGTGCGCGCTCCACGCCCGAGCGGGACTCGGAGACGAGGCGGCGCAGGGCCGCGTTCGGCTCGGCGGAGGCCAGCCAGGCGTCCGTCTTGTCCAGGATCTCCTGGGAGACCTGGATCGTCGGGTAGAAGCCGATCGCGATCTGCTGGGCGATCTCGTGCGAACGGGCGTCCCAGATCGCCTTGACGACCTCGAAGTACTTGTCCGTGTACGGCGCGAGCAGCTCCCGCTGGTCGGTGTCGACGAAGCCGCCGATGACCGCCTCCTGGAGGGCGTTGGGCAGCTTGTCGTCCTCGATGACCCGCGCCCACGCCTCCGCCTTGGCCTCCGGCGTCGGACGAGCGGCCCGGGCGGTCGCCGCGTGACGCTCACCGGCGGCCGTCTTGTCGCGCTCGTACTCGCCGGCGATCTCCGCCTCGTCGAACCGGCCGACCGCCGCGAGGCGTTGCACGAACGCCCAGCGCAGCTCGGTGTCGACGGCCAGGCCCTCGATCGTCTGCGAGCCGTCCAACAGGGCCTCCAGGAGGTCCAGTTGCTCCGGCGTGCGGGCCGTGGCGGCGAACGCCCGGGCCCACGCCAGCTGGTGGTCGCCGGCCGCCTCGGCGGACCGCAGATGGGCCAGCGTGGCGTCGGTCCAACGGGTCAGCAGGGCCTCGCGCGTCGCCGGGGCCGCGTACAGGTCGACGGCGAGCTTGACCTGACGGTGCAGCGACTGCACCACGCCGATGTCCGACTCCTTGCCGATGCCCGACAGGACGAGGGACAGGTAGTCGCGGGCGGGCAGTTCGGCGTCCCGGGTCATGTCCCAGGCCGACGCCCAGCACAGCGCGCGGGGCAGCGACGACTCGAAGTCGCCCAGGTGCTCCGTCACGAACGCGAGCGACTGCTCGTCGAGACGGACCTTCGCGTACGACAGGTCGTCGTCGTTGAGCAGGACGACGTCCGGACGGCGCTTGCCCACCAGCTGCGGTACGGCGGTCAGTTCGCCGTCGACGTCCAGCTCGACGCGCTCGTCGCGCACCAACTTGCCGCTGTCCTCGTCGAGTTCGTACAGGCCGACGGCGATGCGGTGCGGGCGCAGCGTGGGCTCGCCCTTCGCGCCGGCCGGGAGCGCCGGGGCCTCCTGGCGGATCGCGAAGGACGTGATGACGCCCTCGGCGTCCGTCTCGATCTCCGGGCGCAGGACGTTGATGCCGGCCGTCTCCAGCCACAGCTTCGACCAGGTCTTCAGGTCACGCCCGGAGGTCTCCTCCAGCGCGCCGAGGAGGTCGGAGAGCCGGGTGTTGCCGAACGCGTGCCGCTTGAAGTACGCCTGCACGCCCGCGAAGAACTCGTCCATGCCGACGTACGCCACGAGCTGCTTGAGCACGGACGCGCCCTTGGCGTACGTGATGCCGTCGAAGTTGACGAGCACGTCGTCCAGGTCGCCGATCTCGGCCATGATCGGGTGCGTGGAGGGCAGTTGGTCCTGCCGGTACGCCCACGTCTTCATGGAGTTGGCGAACGTGGTCCACGAGTGCGGCCAGCGCGACTGCGGAGAGTAGGCCTGGCAGGCCGCCTCGGCGTAGGTGGCGAACGACTCGTTCAGCCACAGGTCGTTCCACCACTCCATGGTGACCAGGTCGCCGAACCACATGTGGGCCAGCTCGTGCAGGATCGTGGCGGCCCGCACCTCGTACGCCGCGTCCGTCACCTTGGACCGGAAGACGTACTGGTCGCGGATGGTCACCGCGCCCGCGTTCTCCATCGCGCCCGCGTTGAACTCCGGCACGAAGAGCTGGTCGTACTTCTTGAACGGGTACGCGTAGTCGAACTTCTCCTGGAACCAGTCGAAGCCCTGCCGCGTGACCTCGAAGATCGCGTCCGAGTCGAGGAACTCGGCGAGGGAGGGCCGGCAGTAGATGCCGAGCGGCACCGACTGCCCGTCCTTCTCGTACACGCTGTGGACACTGTGGTACGGGCCGACGATGAGCGCGGTGACGTAGGTGGACATCCGCGCGGTCGGCTCGAACGCCCAGACGTCGTCCTTGGGCTCCGGCGTCGGGGAGTTGGAGATGACGGTCCAGCCGCTCGGGGCCTTCACCGCGAACCGGAAGGTCGCCTTGAGGTCCGGCTGCTCGAACGACGCGAACACGCGACGGGCGTCCGGCACCTCGAACTGCGTGTACAGATAGGCCTGTTCGTCGACCGGGTCGACGAAGCGGTGCAGGCCCTCACCGGTGTTGGTGTAGGCGCAGTCGGCGACGACACGAAGGACGTTACGGCCTTCGAGCAGTCCCGGGAGCGCGATCCGGGAGTCCTTGAAGACGTCGTCCGGGTCCAGCGCGTCGCCGTTCAGCGCCACTTCGTGGACGGCCGGGGCGACCAGGTCGATGAAGGACTCGGCACCGGTTTCGGCGACGTCGAAACGCACCGTGGTCACGGACCTGTAGGTACCGCCCTCTTGCGCGCCGGAGAGGTCGAGATCGATCTCGTACGAGTCAACGGTCAGCAGCTTCGCCCGCTGCTGCGCCTCTTCGCGAGTCAGGTTTGTGCCAGGCACGCGGTCATCTCCTCGTTATGTGTGGGTTGCGCCATCCTTCCACGGGGCGGCTGCCTGGGTCGACGACCTTATGGCCGACCGTCAGGCGACGCCCTGGGCGATGAGGGCTTGCGCCGTCTGCGCGGTGAGGGTCGCGGTGCTCTCGAGTACGGCGTCCGGAAACCGCCGGTCCCCTCGGGCGCCGGCCGTCAGGGTGGAGGGATGACCTGCACAGCGAACGACGTGGTCTGCGGGCCACGGGCCATCCCGTTCGGCGTGCTCGACGAGCTTCGGGTCGTCGACGACGCCGGACGGAGGACGGAGCCATTCGTCGACGAGGAGGGCGGAGCGCCACTGCGGTGCTGTCTGCGGCGCAGTGCCGTGGGGGAGCGGATCGCGCTCGTCTCGTACGCGCCGCTGCGTCGCTGGGCGGCCGGGGCGGGGGTCGACCCCGGGGCCTATGACGAGCAGGGGCCCGTGTTCGTCCACGCCGGCGACTGCGCGGGGTTCGCCGGGGACGGGTATCCCTTCGCCCAGGCGCATCGCACCGTGCGGCGCTACTCCGCCGAGGGCCGCATCCTGGGCGGCGCGCTCGTCGGCGTCGGCGGGCTCGACGCGGCGTTCCGGGACGCGTTCGACGACCCGGACGTGGAGTTCGTGCACGTCAGGGCCGTCGAGTACGGCTGTTTCCTCTACGAGGTCAGTCGGACGTGAGCTCCGCCGCCACCAGTTCCGCGATCTGTACCGCGTTCAGCGCCGCGCCCTTGCGGAGGTTGTCGTTGGAGATGAACAGGGCCAGGCCGTTGTCGGCCGTCTCGTCGGTGCGGATGCGGCCGACGTAGGACGGGTCCTGGCCCGCTGCCTGGAGGGGGGTCGGGATCTCCGACAGTTCCACGCCGGGGGCGCTCGCGAGGAGCTCCGTCGCGCGTTCCACCGACAGGGGGCGGGCGAAGCGGGCGTTGACCTGGAGGGAGTGGCCGGAGAAGACCGGGACGCGGACGCAGGTGCCGGAGACCTTGAGGCCGGGGATCTCCAGGATCTTGCGGGACTCGTTGCGGAGCTTCTGCTCCTCGTCCGTCTCGTTCAGGCCGTCCTCGACGATCGAGCCGGCGAGCGGGACGACGTTGAAGGCGATCGGGCGCTTGTAGACCTGCGGCTCGGGGTAGTCGACCGCCTCGCCGCCGTGGGTCAGCTTGTCCGCGTCGGCGACGACCTTCTGCGCCTGCCCGTGCAGCTCCGCCACGCCCGCGACACCCGACCCGGACACCGCCTGGTACGTCGCGACGATCAGCGCCTCGAGCCCCGCCTCCGCGTGCAGCGGCTTCAGGACCGGCATCGCGGCCATCGTCGTGCAGTTCGGGTTGGCGATGATGCCCTTGGGGCGGTTCGCGATCGCGTGCGGGTTCACCTCGGAGACGACGAGGGGGACCTCCGGGTCCTTGCGCCAGGCCGACGAGTTGTCGATCACGACCGCGCCCTGCGCGGCGACCTTCTCGGCCAGCGCCTTCGACGTCGCGCCGCCCGCCGAGAAGAGCACGATGTCCAGGCCGGTGTAGTCGGCAAGCGCCGCGTCCTCCACCATCACTCCGTCCAGGGTCGTGCCCGCCGAACGGGCCGACGCGAACAGGCGCAGCTCGGTGACCGGGAAGGCGCGCTCCTGGAGGATCCCGCGCATGACCGTGCCGACCTGACCGGTGGCTCCGACGATTCCGACCCTCACAGCGACTCCCTACAACGTGGTTTTCTCCATCATGAGACCGATCCCGGTCCACTTGTCCAATTCTTTGGGCACCATGCCCGAGGAGTGGAACACGGAACGGTGTGACGTACGCCTCCGAACATGCGAAGACCGTTCCGTCGAACGTTTCCGCGCGCTACGGCGTCGTAGAGGAAACGCGGGGAGGGGGGAGGGGTGGCTTTGCTGCGCAGAAAGAGCGCTGATCCGCTCGACGCGGCCCAGGAACGCCGGGTGCGGGCGGTGCTCGCGCTGGGCGGGGTGCCGCAGGCGGACCTGCCGGACGGGGTGCAGCAGGTCCGGCTGCGGCTGCTGGAGCGCGCCGCGAAGGGGTACGAGGCCCCGCGCGACGTCTCCGCGTGGGCGGCCGTCGTCGCCTCCAACCTCGCCATGGACTGGCACCGCGCCAAGCGCCGCCAGGAGCGGCTGGGGGAGCGGCTGGCCTCGCTGCGCCAGCACGAGCACCCCTCCGGCGAGGACACCAGCGTGCTGTCCCTCGCCGTCGCCCAGGGCCTGGACGACCTGCCCGACGCCCAGCGTCAGGTCGTCGTCCTGCGCTTCTACGCCGATCTGCCGGTGCGCTCGATAGCCGCCGAGCTCGGCGTCCCGGAGGGCACGGTCAAGAGCCGCCTGCACACGGCGGTACGGGCCCTGCGCGCCCGCCTGCACGAGGACGAGGTGGTGTGACGTGAGCACGGAATTCGAGGACCGCGCCGGACCGGACGACGCGCTGATGGCGGCGATCACCGACGAGCGGCCGCCCGACGAGAGCCTCGCCGACGACGCCTTCATGACCGGGTACCGCTCGGCCACGGCCGACCTCGCACTGCTGCGCGAGCAGCTCGGCGTCGTCGCGGACGCCCTGACGGAACCGGCGACCGAACCGGCGACGGAACCGGCGACGCGACCGGCCGGCGAGCCCGCCCGGGAGCACGGCACCGCTCCCGCCGTGCTGCGGCTGCCCCTGCGCCGCCTGCGCCGCCTGCGCCCCCTCGCGCTGGGCGCCGTGGGCGTGGCCGCCGCCGGCGCGCTGGTGTTCGGGGCCAGGTGGGTCGTCGTCCAGGCCGGGCAGGGGGTGTCCGACAGCGCGGCGAGCAAGTCCGCCGCCAGTGACGCCGGTGATGCCGGTGCCGACAGTGGCGTCGGTGGTGAGGAGGCGGGCGGCAAGGCGTCCGGGGGCGACGGCGGGCTCCTCGGCGACCCCGGTTACCTCGTCTGCGCCCGGCTGGTCGTGGAGGGCGACGTGACGGACGTCCACCGGCTGCCCGGTACGACCCGCGAACGCGTCACCCTCCGCGTCACGCACGCGTACCGGCCGGCCACGACCGCCCCCGAGGTCGACTTCGTCATGGAGGACGACATGGACCCGCTGCTCGCCGCGGGCGACCACGTCCTGGTGGCGCTGGCGAAGGGGTCCGACACCCCCGACGTGTGGGCGGTCGGCGAACCCGGCATCGCCCCCGAGCGGGAGGCGCTCACCCGCGCACTGCCCGAGACGCCGGGCCTCACCTGCGAATAGGCCGGGAACGGCGAAGGGCGGGCGCCCGTACGGACGCCCGCCCTCACTGCTCAACCGGTGCCGGTTACGGCGTGACCTTCTGGATGGCCACGTTGCCGATGCCCGCGACGGTGCCCCGCGCGTTCACCAGCTGGACCTGGCCGAAGAAGGCGCGGCCCGCGGGCGCGGCGGCCGCGGCGGTGACGGTCGCGGAGACCGGCGCCGAGGCGCCCGTGCCGAGCTTCACCGGCGTCGACTCGTCGACGTTGACGGTGCCGAGCGTGGACGAGAAGAACACGTCCAGGTAGTCGTACGCCGTCGTGCCGGCCGGGACCGAGTAGCCCGCGACCTCGATGGTGTACGTGCCGGCGGCGGGCGACGGGATGGAGACCGCCTCCTCCGAGTCACCGTCGGCGGACTGGGCGACCTGCGTGCCGCTCGCGTCGTAGACCGTCAGGTCCAGGTCGGCGGAGGCGTCGGAGACGTTGCCGATGGAGACGTCGAGCGACTTGGCGCCGGCCGGGACCTCGACCGTGCTGGTCTGGGTCACGCCGTTCGCGATGGTCGGACGGTCCTTCTTGGACGAGCCGAGCGGGCCGCCGACCAGCTTGCCGTCGATGGCGGCGAACTTGTTCGTGACCTTCCAGGAGACGGGGGCCGGGGTGCCGACCTTCGCCTCGGGCAGGGTCACGGTCTCCGGGGCGAAGGCCGCGCCGTAGACGGTGGCGTCCAGCTTGTACGGGTTGTCGAGCAGCGGCGACGTGCGGCGCGACTCGACCTCGATCTCCCAGACCCCGGCCTGCGGGTTCTGGTACGAACGGGCGTCCGGCCTGCACCCGTTGGTGATCGGGTAGTTGCTGTAGCAGTAGGGCGTGCCGGTGTCCTCGACCGCGACACCGTACGGGTGGATCGAGATGAACCGGGTCTGGCTCTTGTCCTTCAGACCGCTGATCCCGACCTCGAACGACTTCGCGCCCTCGGGCACGGTCAGGAAGTAGGACTGCGAGCTGTTGCGCTGGACGCTGGCCTTCGCGGCGAAGGTGTGGCTCACCGGGGTCGAGACGACGACCGTGTTGAGGATCAGCTTGTCGGTGCCCACGGTCTTCGGGTCGTCGACCTCGAGGATCGCGCTCTTGAGGCCCGCGGAGCCCGCCTTGGCCTGGATCCTGACCGTGACCGGCTTGTTCAGCGGCAGCTTGACCTCGTCCGAGCCGAGGATCTTGAAGGTGCCGCCCGCGTTGTTCTCGATGTGCAGCTCGTGGCGGATCGCCTTGTCGGCGCCGGACGTACGGGTGATGGTGACGTCGTACGTCTTCTTCTGCCCGGCCTTCAGGCCGCCCTCGCGGTCGTAGATGCCGGTGCCGAAGCCCGGCGTCTTCAGCGCCTGGTCGAGCGCGGTGTCGACCGGGGCCTTGACGGTGTAGTCGTGGGCGGTGGCGCCCTTCTTGATGGACTTCCAGGCGTCCACGATGTTGATGGCGCCCGCGCCCTCCTCGTACGCCTGCGCACCCTTGATGTGGTCGGCGGTCGAGGTCAGCGCCGTGCGCAGGATCGCCGGAGTGAGCGCGACCTTGTTCAGCTTGGCGGCGGAGATCAGCAGCGCCGAGGCGCCCGCGGCCTGCGGGGAGGCCATCGAGGTGCCCTGGAGCATGGAGTAGCCGGCCGGCAGCGGGTAGCCCGCGTCGGCGACCGGGGAGCCCGGCAGCCAGGTCTGCGTCGTGTTGATCGCGGCGCCGGGCGCGACGAGCGTCGGCGTGAAGCCGCCGTCCTCACGCGGGCCGCGCGAGGAGAACGGCATCAGCGCGTACTTCTTCTCCACCTGCGAGCCGTAGTTCGAGGCCCACGTCTCCTTGGAGATGGCCGCGCCGACCGAGATCACCTTGTCGGCCAGACCGGGGTCGCCGATGGTGTTCGCGCCGGGGCCCTCGTTGCCCGCGGAGATCACGAGCTGGACGCCGTAGGTGTCGATGAGGCGCGTGTACAGCTCGGAGCGCGCGTTGTTGCCGTCGTTGAGACCCGGCAGGCCGCCGATCGACATGTTGACGATGTCGACGCCGCGGTTGACGACGAGGTCGATCATGCCCTCGGTGAGCGCGACGTTGGTGCAGCCCGGGCCGAAGACGCAGGCACGGGAGGAGACGAGCTTCGCGCCGGGCGCGGCGCCGTTCATCTTGCCGCCGAACAGGCCGTTCGCGGCGGTGATGCCGGCCACGTGCGTGCCGTGCTCGCTGGCGATGAGCCCGATGTTGGCGAAGTCGGCCTTCTTGCCGACCCAGTCGCCGCCGAAGGGGTCCATCGGCACGTCCTTGCGGATCTGCACGACGAACGGCTGCCGCTCGGCGACGTCGGTCTTCGGGTCGTCGGTGCCGAAGTACCCGACCTGGTACCCGTCCTTGTACGGCTTCATCGCGGTGTCGTCGCTGAAGTCGCCGTTGTTGTTCACGTCGACGGTGACCGTACCGGCCGCGGCGTCGTACAGGACGCCCCACGCGTCGGTGGTGTCGCCGTCGCGGTTGACGTCGCCCTTGGCGTCACCGCCCGCGGTGGCGGACTCCCGGAAGAGGTTGATCTGGTACGAGCCGGCCTTCGCCGTCCAGGTCCGGCCGCCGAAGGTGAAGCTGGGCCCGGACACGGACGTCGTCATCGGACGCCACGAGGCGTCGTTGTCGATGATCGGGTCGGTCGACGTGACCCAGTCGACGATCTTGCGCTCGCCGGTGCTGGTCTTCTGCAGCGCGGGGTGCGACAGGTCCACACCCGAGTCGAGGATGCCGATGGTGACGCCGCGGCCGTCCGCCTTCGGGTTCTTCTTCACGAAGTCGACGGCGCCCGTCTCGAACGACGGGTTGTACGGGTTCTCGGCGGGCGTCTTGTTGTTCGGCGCCGCGTACGTCTTCGCCTTCGCGGAGGACGCGGCGCTCTTGGCGCCCGTCGCGGTGTCCGCGCTCGGCGTCGGGTCGTCGAGGGCGATGTCCTGGCGCAGGTCGATGGCGTGCACCGAGGTCAGCTTGGCCGCGGCGGCGATCGCCGAGTCCGCCTTGCCCGTCGGGACGGTGGCGCGGACGTAGCCGACCTTGTCGTAGGACTGGCCCACGGAGCCGCCCTTGACCGCGTCCAGCTCCTTGGCGACCTGCTCGGTCTGGCCGGGGGCGGTCGCGATCATCATCGTGACGTTCTTGTCGCCGTCGGCCTTGGCGTCGGCGAGGAGGTCGGCGTCGTCGGCGCCGAGCTTGTCGTGGGCGGACTTCACGCCCGGGTCGGCCGCGGCCGGGGTCGAGCCGGCGGCGGCGAAGGCCAGCGGGATCGGACCGGCCGCGGACAGCGCGGCCACCAGGCCCGCGGCCACGGCTATCCGCACCACGCGTCTCGCGCCCGACGTCGACTCGGGCTGGGGGGTGAGGGTCATCGGCATCCCTTGTAGGTAAAGGAACGAGCAGCACATGATCAGTACGTTCCTGCCTGATCACGGTCGTCCGGAATGCGATCCCGGATGACCGCAAAGTTTTGCCTAAGGGACAGCTGTTTGGGGAGAGTTGACCGAATCGATATGGACGGATGGGGAAAACCCTCTACGAGCCCCCTGTGTGAAGACGGTGTGCTTCTTGTGAGGGTTATGCCGGTTTTCCCCTCTCCCGATCCGCCCTCGAACGGCTAACGTCCCTGTATGCGCAAGAAGTTGAGGGTGGCGGCCTACGCCGTCTGTGTCCGTGACGACCGGATTCTGCTCGCCCGTTCACCCGCTCCCGACGGCACTCCCGAGTGGGTGCTGCCCGGCGGCGGCATGGAACACGGGGAGGACCCGCTCGACACCGTCGTCCGCGAACTGGACGAGGAGACCGGCTACCGCGTCGAGGTGACCGGCCTCCTCGGCATCGACTCCTCCCGCCGCACGCTCCCCCGCGAGGGCCTGCGCGGCCCCTCGGACCACCACGCCCTCCGCATCCTCTACGAGGCCCGGATCGTCGGCGGCGAACTGCGCAACGAGGTGAACGGCTCCACCGACCTGGCCGCCTGGCACGACCTGGACGAGGTCCCGACCCTGACCCACGTACGCCTGATCGACGTGGCCCTGAAACTGTGGCGCGACCGCCCGGCGAACGGCAGGGCCCACGTGCCGCCGAAGGTGTGACCCGCACGTCACACAGCATGCGCGGACATGTGACGCCACGTTCATCCATGTGAAATGTCCGTACCGCCTCATATCGGCTAACCCGCACTTCACGGGGATGGCTTGATATCGGTGCAAGGCGGGTGATCGTATGCGCAATGACGTGCGCAGGGGCAACGGGCTGCGGGTGCTCTCGGTCTACGAGGGGTTCTTCTCCGGAGGGGCCCGGATCGTGCACAGCGATGTGGTGCTTGGCCTGCGCGAAGGCGGCCAGCACCACCGGGTGCTGAGCATCCACGGCGAGGTGCACCGCGAGGCCACCCGCCAGCGGATGGAGGACGACGCCTGCTACCGCAAGCTGACGGCGGCGGACGTCGGCGTCACGTCTCTCGGCCGTACGTTCGGCACGGGGGGTACGGATCCGGCCGTCTTCACCGGCCCCGAGCTGGCTGATACCGCTCGGGCGACGGCCGACGCGGACGTCATCCTGTCCCTCAAGGAACAGCCCCTCGCCCTCCTCCGCCAGGCGGGCCTGCCGCGCCGCCCGGTCGTGGTCGGCCTGCACCGCTCCGACCCCGAGAACCAGGGCCGCGCCCTCGACGACCTCAAGGCCGCGATCGCCGACGGCACGGTCGCGGCGGCGGTGTGCTGCGCGGAGTCGACGAGGGCGGCGTACGAGGCGGCGGGCGTCCCGTCGGCTCTGCTGCACGTGATCCCGAACGGCGTCGACCTGATCCGCTTCCGCCCCGACGCGGCGAGACGGCTGAGCCTGCGCACGTCCCTGGACATCTCACCCGCCGCCCCGGTGATCGTCTTCGCGGCCCGCTACGACGGCATGAAGAACGTCCCCTTGTTCCTGGCGGCGGCCAGGGCATGGCTGGACGCCGTACCGGACGGGCACGTCCTGATGTGCGGGGCGGGCATGACGACGACGAACCCGGGCCTGGCGGGTGACATCGCGGACGCGTTCGGCGCCCCGGAGCCGGGGGGCCTGCACCTCCTCGGCGTCCGCCACGACATGGAGACGGTCTACGCCGCCGCCGACGTCGTCTCCCTCACCTCCGCGTGGGGCGAGGCGGCCCCGCTCTGCCTCATCGAGGGCATGATGTGCGGGGCCGTCCCGGTGACCACGGACGTCGGCGACAGCGCGGCGATCGTCGCGGGCCACGGCCTGGTGACCCCGCCGGACCCGCAGGCGATCGCCGGGGCCTGGCAGGCGGCGGTGACGGACCGGGCGACCTACACCCCGTCCCTCACCGCAAGCCGCGAACGCTTCAGCAGGACACGGATGATCGCGTCCTACGCGGCCCTGATCGACCGCGTCTACGCGGGCGCGCCGCTTTCCCTCACATCCCCGGAAGAGAACTGAGGAACTCCGCCCAGGCGGGCGCGGGGAGGAGCAGGGCGGGGCCGGCGGGGTTCTTGGAGTCGCGGACGCCGACGGCCGGGGCTACGAGGGCGACCTCGACGCAGTTCTGGCCCGCATCGCTGTAGGAGGACTTGATCCAGGCGGCTTCGAGGCAGTTCTGGCCGCCGGAGTCGCTGTAGGACGACTTGAACCAGGCGTGCTCAGGGGCGAGTTCCGGTGCGGTGAAGCGCGGGTGCATGGGCCTACAGCTCTCGGTCTAGGCGGTGGAGGAATTCAGGGGTGTCCTCGGGTGGCAGTGCCGATGCTGCCATGGCGTCGAACCGGCGGTTGAACCGGTCGACTTCACGTGGCTTGTCCGAGGTGGATACGGAACCCCAGGCACTGTCAGCCTGTACACGAGGAGGCAGTGCGTTGCCGAATTCAAGGATGGCGAAGTCGTGGGTCGAGCGGTAGCTCCGGCGGAACGGCAGCACCTGGATGGTGATGTGATCCCAGCCCGACAACTTCTCGATCTTCACGTACTGTTCGCGCATCACATCGGTGCCTCCGACCACATAGCGCAAGGCGGCTTCGCCGAGAATGACATGGAGCTTGACGGGGTTCTCCCGAGTGAGCACGTCCTGGCGCTTCATCCGCACCTCGACGCTGCTTCGGATGAGTTCCGTCGTGTACTCCTCGATCGGCTTGTCCACCTCGTTCTTGACGAGAGCGTATTGCTCCGTTTGTAGCAGGCCGTAGATCAGCGTGGGGTGGTACGCCTTCATGCTGCGCGCCTCGGGCTCCAGTCCCACGAACCCGGGCATCCCCGCCGGCATGAGCCCCCGGTACTGCGTGAGCCAATCCTGTTGGTTCGAGTCCTTGTTGAGGTTGATCAGTGATTCGACGACCTCTTCGTCGGTGACCCCGTACTTGGCGAGCAGCTTGCGCAGGTCGCCGATGTTGCGGAAGTTCAGCGATCCCGACTCGATCCTCTGCAACGAGGCCTCGGAGATGCGTAGTCCGACAACCGCCTGCTTGCGGGTGTAGCCCCCGCCCCGCTCGCCCAGACCGCAGTTCTCGCGCAACTGACGGAGTTGAAGGCCAAGTTCCAGCCGTTGGGCCGTGCGTCCACGCTTTGCTGCCATGTGCGTTCCTTTGCGCGCCAGTACGTGTGGTGAACCCCCGTGTGCAGAGTGTGACACCGCGTGTGCGGCCCGCGCAGCCGATTGCGCAGAACTGGGCATAGTCCACTTCTCAACCGACTGATTAATCAGCGGCGTTTCGATTGAAGTCGAATGGCAGGTCCCGTCACCGTGGGGTGTGCAACCCAAGCGTGAAAGGGAACCTCATGCCCCCCACCCTCCTCGCCCCCGACTGGTCGATGGGTTACCCCATGACTGCCCGCACCGTCCGCCTCACCCGGCTCCACGTCCGTCGTCGGCTGACGATGTGGCTGTGGCCCGGCGACATTGACGAAGCCGTGCTCGTCACCTCCGAGCTCGTCGCCAACGCCGTACGGCACGGCCGGGTCCCCGGTCACGAACTGTGGCTGAGAATCCACGAGTTGGAAGAGAACCGCACGCTGAGCATCGAGGTGTCGGACCCGCTGAGGGCGTTCCCGGAGATCCCGGAGATCAGGGAGGACACGACCGGGGAGAACGGCCGGGGCCTCCTCGTCGTCTCCTCCATCGCCACGGAACTGGACTGGTTCCTGCGCGCCGAGGTCGGCAAGACGGTCCGCGCCCGCCTCAACGGCAGGCAGTGCCGAGCAGTGACGTGAGCGTCTCGGTGAAGGCGGCCCCCGAACGGTCGGCGTGTGCGCGTATCCGCGCGGCGATCGCATCGGCCCCGCCGCCTTCGACGAGGTGGACGAGCCGGTCGGCACGGCGCGCGTGGGCCTCCTCGGTGTCGGGGAGGGTGGACAGGTAGAAGTCCGCCGCGTCGTACGCCATGTGGAACACGTGCTTCTTCACGTCGCTCAGCGTCAGATAGTCGTCGTCGGTCGTCGGAACGGGTTCGGGCGCGCCGACGCACACCACCGGGGTACCGGCGCCCCACGAGTTGACGCACAGGTGGTAGGTGTCGGTGATGACCAGCCGGTACCGGGGGAGTACGCCCACCAGGTCGCCGACGGTGTGGTCACCCGGGCGCCGCCCGATGTGGCCGACCTGGGAGGGGACGTCGCGGTCGAACCAGGGCAGCCACTCCAACGGGGCGCCGAGCCGGTCGGACAGACCCTGGCAGAAGGCGGGCAGCCAGGCGGGGACGGCCGTACGGGCGCCGAGGAACACGCCGATCGCACCGCCGTCCGGGACCTCCTGGGACCACTGGGTGGTCGGGAGATGGTCGTCGAGGTCGCCGGGGCGGGACAGAAGCGCCGCGTCCGAGCCGAAGTACTCGGTCGTGGGGTCGTCCCCGCGGAAGTGGGCGAGCTTGGCCGCCGAGAGCGGTTCCCGCATCCAGACCCGGTGACTTCGCGTCATCAGGCGTGCGAACAGGGGACCGTACTCCTTGTCCTCGTAGTCGGACTGCGTGTTGTGCAGGATCGTGCCGCCGTAGCTGAGGGTGCGGGCGAGGAGTTCGTCCGGCTGGTCCGCGAGCAGCAGGGTGCGGTTGAGCAGGACGCGGGCGGCGTCGCGGTCCTCGGCGAAGCCGAAGTCGAGCAGGCGGTTGGTCGCGTCCTGGGCCAGATAGTGCCGGGTGTGGAGGAAGTCGCCCCAGAAGACGACGGCGTCGTGGTCGCGGAGTTCGGCGAGGTGCTCGTCGGGGTGCTCGATCAGCGAACGGAACCGGAACGGGAGATCGGCGCCCCGCACACCCGCGCGCAGCGGCACGGTCTCCGGCGTGTGCAGCGTGTACCAGGTCGCGTCGATCCCGGCGCCCATCCGCCGCCGCAGGGACTCGAAGGCCAGGTCGACGGTCAGCATTCCTGTGTTGCGGTACCCGATGTTGGGCGCGGTGATGACGGCGACGCGTGCCATGTGTGCCTTCCCTGGCTGATGCCGGTAGCTGTTGCCGGTAGCTGTGCCGACAACTGTTGCCGACGCCTCGAAGCGCGGCGCGGATCTTCGGCCAACGTACACATGGCGGACGCGAGGAGGGGCCGCCGGGTTTGCCGCCCCCCAGCGGCCCCGACGACCCCTCCTCTCCCCTCCTGGCGCCGCCGGGTCACAGTTCCGCGAATGGTGACACTCCCGGTAGGAAGTGTCACCATTCGCGGCCGACAGCACCCCGGCCGCCGCCCCGGATCCAGGCCCCCCGGCCCCGGTCCCCCTACCGGGGCAGCACCACGACATACGCCGCCGGGTCCCTGTCGCCCGACGCCATCAGGGCCGTACGGACCACCGCCGCCTGCTGTTCCATCGAGTCCCTCAGCTTCCTCGGGGTGATGTGGACGACCGTGATGCCCAGCCGCTCCAAGTGCTCCCGCTTGCGGGCGTATTCGGACCACAGCGCGTCCTCGTCCTGCCTCGGCGCCCGGGTGTCCAGTTCCACCGCCACCGCCTGCTCAGGCCAGTACGCGTCGAGGCCGCCCAGGTGGGGGCCGCCCGGCAGGCGGAGGTCCACGTTCCACACCGGGTCGGGGAGGCCGTACTCGCACACCATCGTGTAGAGACGGTCCTCCGCGATCGCGCGGCCCTCGGCGAGCAGCGAGTCCACCGCGTCGACCACGTGCGGGCGGTTCAGCAGCTTCGCGTCGTTCAACTCCCGTACGATCGCCGCCGGTTCGCAGTGGCCGCCGCGTACCGCCTCCGACAGCAGCCGCCGGACGGCCCCCGCGTCCGTCAGTTGGGCCACCGCGTCGGCCAGCGCGCGCGGTACCGGCGCCACCGGGATGCCGGTGGCCAGCTCGGGAGCGGGCATGGCCGCCGTGCGGACGATGTGCGCGTCGCCCGTCGAGCGCAGCCGGCGCAGCCGCGGGACGAGGACGTCGATGTGCTCCAGGGACAGCAGTGGCGGAGCCGACGACAGGCCGTGCAGGTTCAGGGCGGCCAGGCCCGTGATCATCGCGTCCTGGTACACCTGCCGGTGCGGTCCCCCGGCGCCCGGCTGGGCCGGCACGGCGGGCGCCGCCGCCTCGCGGGCCGCGTACATCAGCACCGCGTGCAGCCGCTCCTCGCTGGTCGGCGGCCCCGGGTGGAGCAGGTAGACGCCGGGGAGGAGCTGCTGCCAGGGGCCGCCGGGACGGCACTGATCGTTCGCCTCGGCCGGTGCCACGCCCTGCGCGCGGAGCTGGGCCGCCGTCGTCACGCGGCGCTGGACGTCGGACAGGTGGCGGACCGGGCGGGGGGACGCCGAGGGAACCTGGGGGAGCGGGGTGTTGGGGTTCATGCAACGGGGATTCCGCACCCGGACCGCCGCATAACCGCTGTTACACGCCCGTCGACAAATCCGGACAAGCTCGCCCTAAAGGACGGGTGTTCGGATGCCGAGTAGGCACCGAAAACCCCTGGTCCCGAATGGGGGAGCCAGGGGTTACGGTTCCGATTGACTGAATTCCGTAACGGTGACCGTCAGCGGAATCCTTGGCCAAGGTTTTTAGCGATGTTGCGCCCGCAGCGCCCGCGCCAGATCGTCCCGCGCCTCCAGCACCAGCCGCCGCAGCGCCGGAGCCGCCGACTCGTGCGCCGCCAGCCACGCGTCCGTCGCTTCCAGCGTCCCCGGAGAGTCCTGGAGCGACGGGAACAGGCCCTTGACGGTGTTCATCGCGATCTGGATGGACCGCTCGGCCCAGATCCGCTCGATCGACGCGAAGTACTTCTCCGTGTACGGCGCGAGCAGTTCCCGCTGCGAGGGCTGGTCGAACCCGGCGATCGTCGCCTCCACCAGCGCGTTGGACAGCGCGTCCGACTCGACGAGCTGGGCCCACGCCTGCGCCTTGACCGCCGCCGAGGGGCGGGCGGCGAGACAGCGGACCTGGTGCCGCTTGCCGGACGCCGTGTCGTCGCGGGCCAGTTCGGCGGACAGCGCCTTCTCGTCGGCGAACCCGTGCGCGACCAGCGGCTCCAGGAACACCCAGCGCAGCTCCTGGTCGACGTCCAGGCCGTCGACGCCGGACGTGCCGTCCAGCAGACCCTGGAGCAGCTCGAAGGCGGCCGGGTCGGCGGCCTTCTGGGCGTAGAAGCGGGCCCACGCCAACTGGTGCTCGCTGCCCGGCTCGGCGCGCCGCAACTCGCGCTCGGCGCCCTCGGAGAGCAGCGCGCCGACGTCCGGCCGCGCCTCCGGGGTCACGTAGTGCACCAGCGCCGAGTCCGCCCACGCGTGCAGCATCTGCAGGACCCCGATGTCGGACTCGCGCCCCGCGAACCGCAGCACCAGGTCGACGAAGTCCCGCGCGGGCAGCAGCGCGTCCCGGGTCAGGTTCCACAGCGCCGACCAGCACAGGGCGCGGGCCAGCGGGTCGGTCATGGCCCCCAGGTGCTCCCGCAGGGTGTCCAGGGAGGTCTCGTCGAAGCGGATCTTGCAGTACGTCAGGTCGTCGTCGTTGACGAGCACCAGCTCCGGGGCCGCCTCGCCCACCAGCTCCGGCACGACCGTGCGCGGCCCGTCGACGTCCGCCTCGGCGCGCGCGTACCGCACGAGACGGCCCTCTTCGAGACGGTAGAGGCCGATCGCCACGCGGTGCGGGCGCAGCTCGGGGTGCGACTCTGCGGCCTCCTGGAGGACCGCCAGCTCGTCGACACGGCCCTGCGCGTCCAGCAGCACCTGCGGCGTCAGGGAGTTCACGCCGGCCGTCTGGAGCCAGGACCCGGCCCACGCGCCCATGTCCCGGCCGCTGGTCTCGCCGAGCACCGACAGCAGGTCGCCGAGGCGCGTGTTGCCGTACGCGTGCCGCTTGAAGTAGCGGCGGGCGCCCTCCATGAACGCGTCCTGCCCGACGTACGCCACCAACTGCTTCAGCACGCTGGCGCCCTTGGCGTAGGTGATGCCGTCGAAGTTGAGCTTGGCGTCCTGGAGGTCGCGGATGTCGGCGGTGACGGGGTGGGTGGAGGGGAGCTGGTCGGCCCGGTACGCCCACGCCTTGCGGCGGTTGGCGAAGGTGATCCAGGCGTCGGTGAAGCGCGTCGCGCCGACGTTCGCGAACGTGCCCATGAAGTCGGCGAAGGACTCCTTGAGCCACAGGTCGTCCCACCACTCCATGGTGACCAGGTCGCCGAACCACATGTGCGCCATCTCGTGCAGGATGACGTTGGCGCGCCCCTCGTACGCCACCCGCGTCACCTTGCCGCGGAAGACGAGCTCCTCGCGGAAGGTCACCAGGCCCGGGTTCTCCATCGCCCCGAGGTTGTACTCGGGGACGAACGCCTGGTCGTACTTCCCGAAGGGGTACGGGTAGTCGAAGTGGTCGTGGAAGAAGTCCAGGCCCTGCTTGGTGATCAGGAAGACGTCGTCGGCCTCGAAGTAGGGGGCCAGACCCTTGCGGCACATCGCGCCGAGGGGGATCTCCAGCGTCGTACCGTCACCGAGGTCGCGCGTGTACGAGTCCGTCACGTAGTGGTACGGGCCGGCCACGACGCAGGTGATGTACGTCGAGATCGGCTTCGTCTCCGTGAACCGCCATACGCCGTCGGCCGGTTCCCCGGCGCCGTTGCTCCACACCACCCACTCCTCGGGCGCGCGCACCTCGAACCGGAACGGGGCCTTGAGGTCGGGCTGCTCGAAGTTCACGAAGACCCGGCGGGCGTCGGCCGGCTCGTACTGCGTGTACAGGTACACCTCGCCGTCCTCCGGGTCGACGAAGCGGTGCAGGCCCTCGCCGGTGCGGGAGTAGGCGCACTGCGCGTCGACGACCAGCTCGTTCTCCGCGGCCAGGTCCTCCAGGAGGATCCGGACGCCGTCGAAGACCTCGCCGGGGTCGAGATCGCGGCCGTTGAGGGAGACGGACGTCACACTCGGCGCGATCAGGTCCGCGAAGCTCGACGCGCCGGGCTCGTTGCAGCGGAAGCGGACCGTGGTGACCGACCGGAAGGTGCGCGGCCCGTCCCCGGCCCGGTCGGCCCGGTCGCCCACGGCCGGGTCGCCGACAGCCGAACGCACGTCGAGTGACACGTCGTACCCGTCGACGGACAGCAGGGCGGCCCGCTCCCGGGCCTCGTCGCGGGACAGGTTCTCACCGGGCACGGGCGGTACTCCCTCAGGCTGCGATGTACAGGGGTGTGTAACAGGGTGTGTACGGGTTTCACGGGTCTCGTGAACAGGAGCGATCCTGCCACGCGCCCGTCAAGCCCGGCAGCAGTGAACGGGCGGTGGGAACGGGCGGTGGGAACGGGCGGTGGGAACGGGCGGTGGGAACGGGCGGTGGGAACGGGCGGCGGGAACGGGCGGCGGGAACGGGCGGCGGGAACGGGCGGCGGGAATGACCGGCGGGAATGACCGGCACCGGCGGCGGTGTTCAGTGGGGAAAGACTTCCCGTTGAGGAGAGACATGTCGGAGAAGACCCCCGTCGACTTCTGGTTCGACCCGCTGTGCCCCTGGGCCTGGATGACGTCCCGCTGGGTCCTGGAAGTGGAGAAGGTCCGTGACATCGAGGTGCGCTGGCACATCATGAGCCTCGCCGTCCTCAACGAGAACAAGCTCGACGAGCTGCCCGAGGAGTACCGCGAGATGCTCGCGGTCAAGGCCTGGCCGCCGGTCCGCGTGGTCACCGCCGCCTGGCAGCTGCACGGGGAGGACGTCCTCGGCCCGCTCTACACGGCGCTCGGCACCCGTTTCCACAACAACGGCGAGGGCCCGACCGTGGAGGCCATCGCGGGCGCGCTGAAGGACGTCGGTCTGCCCGCGTCCCTCATCGAGTACGCCGAGCAGTCGGACTTCGAGTTCGACGCCCAACTGCGCGCCTCCCACAAGGAGGGCATCGAGAAGGTCGGCCAGGACGTCGGCACCCCGGTCATCGCCGTCCCCGGCGCCGACGGCGAGCAGATCGCCTTCTTCGGCCCCGTCGTCACCCCCACCCCCAAGGGCGAGGAGGCCGCGCGCCTCTGGGACGGCACCCTGGCCGTCGCCTCGGTCCCCGGCTTCTACGAGATCAAGCGCACCCGAACCAAGGGCCCTGACTTCAGCAATCTGTAACAAATTCTGCGCCGCAAGGCCCCCGCGAGCCGGCCTCGCGGGGGCACCATGGTTCCCATGACGAAGATCGACACCTCGGTGCCGCATTCGGCCCGCATCTGGAACTACTGGCTGGGCGGCAAGGACAACTACCCGGTGGACGAGGCGGCCGGCGACGCCTACACCGCCGTCTTCCCCGGCATCGTCACCGTCGCGCGCAGCAGCCGCGCCTTCCTCGGCCGCAGCATCCGGTACCTGGTCGAGGAGGCGGGCGTCCGCCAGTTCCTCGACGTCGGCACCGGGCTGCCCACCGTGGACAACACCCACGAGGTCGCCCAGCGCCTGGCCCCCGAGGCACGGATCGTCTACGTCGACAACGACCCGCTGGTCCTGGCCCACGCCCGCGCCCTGCTCACCTCCACCTCCGAGGGCGTGACGGCGTACGAGGACCTGAGCCTCCACGCACCCGAGCGCATCCTGGAGGCGGCGGGCGCGACCCTCGACCTCGACCGCCCCACCGCGCTGATCCTCAGCGGCATCCTCGGCCACGTCGACGGCTACGACCGCGCCCGCGACCTCGTCCGGGCCCTGCTGTCCGGCCTGCCCGCCGGCAGCTACCTGTCGGTCAACGACGGCTCCCGTGGCACGGACCCCGCCTACGAGGCCGCCCAGGACGCCTACAACGAGACCGGCGCGGTCCCGTACTTCCTGCGCCCGGTCGAGCAGATCGAGGGCTACTTCGAGGGACTGGAACTGGTGGATCCGGGCGTCGTCTCCGTCCCCCTGTGGCGCCCGGAGCCGGGCACGGCCCCGCCCCCGATCGGCCAGCACGGAGGCCTGGGCCGCAAGCCCTGACCTTTTGGTCCCCGGTCCCCGGTCCGCCGGCAGGCCGTCTTACGGCCGGCGCAGCATCCCCCGCTCCATGGCCACCACCACCGCCCGGGTCCGGTCGTTCACGTCGAGCTTGGCGAACAGGCGCAGCAGGTGGGTCTTGACGGTGGCCTCGGAGATGACGAGGCGCCGGCCGATCTCGGCGTTGGTCAGCCCGTCCGCGACCGCGCCGAGGACGTCCGTCTCCCGGGCGGTCAGCGCCTCCTGGACCGGCCGCCGCAGCCGGGCGACGAGCTTCTCCGCCACCCGGGGCGCGAGCACCGTCTCCCCGCGCGCCGCCGCCCGGATCGCGTCGACGAGCTGTTCGCGCGTGGTGTCCTTCAGCAGATAGCCGATGGCGCCGGCCTCCACCCCGCGCTCGATGTCGGCGTCCGTGTCGTACGTCGTCAGGATCAGCACCCTGGTACGCGGATGCCGGGCGACGATCTCGGCCGTCGTCGCGACCCCGTCGAGGACCGGCATCCGCAGGTCGACGAGGGCCACGTCGGGGTCGTGCCGCGCGACGAGGTCGAGGGCGGCACGGCCGTCGCCCGCCTCGCCGACGATCTCGATGCCGTCCTCACAGGCCAGCAGGGCCACCACCCCGGCCCGCATGACGGTGTGATCGTCGACCACGACGACCCGCAGAGTCGTTCTCTCGCTCATGCCCACCCCTCTCATGCCGGCCCCTCTCCCGAAGTCTCCTGCGGGATCATCGCCAGGACCCGTGTCCCGTCCCCGACCGAGCTGGTCACCGTCAGCCGTCCGCCCAGTTCCGCCACCCGTTTGCGCATCCCGTCCAGTCCGAAGCCCGTCGACTCCTCCACCGCGAACCCGGCGCCGTCGTCGGTGATCTCCAGCTCCACCGCGTACGGCCGCCGGGCCAGCACCACGCCGACCGTGGAGGCCCGCGCGTGCTTGCGCACGTTGGCCAGGGACTCCTGCGTGCAGCGCAGCAGCGCGATGCGGGTCTGCTGGTCGCAGTCGAGGTCCGTGAGGTCGGCGTCCACGGTGAGCCCGGTGTCCTCGACGAATCGGTCCAGGATCCGCCGCAGGGTCACGGCCACGGAGCCCGCCGCCAGCCCGCCGGGCCGCCCGCCCGAGCCGACCAACTCCCGTGCCTCCGTGAGGTTTTCGCGCGCCGTCGACTCGATCGACCGCAACTGCTGGGCGCTGCGCGCCGGATCGGCGGCGATCCCGGCCCGGGCCGCCTCCGCGAGCACGACGATCGACGCGAAGCCCTGGGCGAGGGTGTCGTGGATCTCGCGCGCCAGCCGCTCCCGCTCGTCCGCCGCGCCCTGCCGCTGGTGCGCCTCGGACAGTTGGGCCTGCGTCTGCTCCAACTCATCGATCAGCCGGGCCCGTTCGGCGCTCTGCTCGACCACCGAGTGCGCCCACAGCCCGATCAGCACCCCCACCGCGACGACGATGAGGGTGGACACGGCCGTCTCGCCGAGGAACTCCGCCGTCCAGCCCTGTAGCAGCCAACTCCCCAGCAGCGTCGAGGCGGTGGCGAGTCCGAGGAACCACATGGAGATCCTCGGGGTCCGCCCGAACATCCAGTAGTGCGGCAGCGTCACCATGAACAGCGCCGCGTAACTGGTGCGCAGATACGCCAGCCCGCCGAGCGCGAGCACCAACACCGTGAGGTAACCGTGCGGCCGTACGACGGGGTTGTCCGGGAAGCGGTCCACGAGCGCGTAGCTCAGCACCACGCAGCCCAGCAGCCCGAGCGCCTTGTACATGCCCCCGCCCGGCCGGCCCATCACCGCGATCCCGACGGCCATCGCGGCGAACAGCACCCAGCACACCGCGTTCCAGCGGCGCAGCGAGGTGGCCCGGAACGGGTCGGCGGAGGGCCCGGCGAGCGGCCCGACGAGAGCGGTCACGCCGGTCAACGTACGCGGACTCGACGTACGCCGACTCAACGTACGTCGACCACCGGCCGGTCGGGCGGCACCGGGGTCTGCGCAGGCGCCGCCTCGCGCACCGGCCGCGACGGCCACCAGCTCCGCTCGCCCAGCAGCAGCATCGCCGACGGCAGGATCAGGATGCGTACGACGAAGGCGTCCAGCAGGACGGCCGCCGCGAGCACGAACCCGATCTGCTTCATCTCGATGATGTGGAGGAAGACGAAGCTCACGAACACGGTCGTCATCACGACCGCCGCGCTGGTCACCACGCTCGCCGACCGGCGGACCCCGTCGAGCACCGCCTCCCGGGTCGGTGTCCCGGCGAGCACGGCCTCCCTGATCCGGCTGACGACGAACACCTGGTAGTCCATGGAGAGCCCGAAGAGGATCACGAACAGGAACAACGGCACCCGCGACCCGATCGAACCGGTGGAGCGGAAGTCCAACAGTCCCTCGGCCCACGTGTGTTGGAACACGAGCACCAGCAGCCCGAGCGCGGCCGCCGCCGACAGCAGGTTCAGTGCCACGCCGAGCAGACCGAGGACCACGGAGCGGAACGCGTACACCGTCATCAGGAAGGTCACCAGCAGCAACGCCCCGAGCACGAGCGGGAGTTTGGCGTTCTGGTGGGCCGGATAGTCGGTGTACCGGGCGACGTCACCGCTCACGCCGTACTCGGCGCCGGTGATCCGGCCGACGGTGGCGGGCAGGTAGTCGTGGCGCAGGTGGTCGAGGGAGTCGCGGGCCTGGTCGGAGTCGCCCAGGTACGGCACGTGCAGTTCGAGGGTGCTGATCCGGTGGTCGGCGGAGGTGCGCAGCCGCGTCGTTCCGGTGAACAGGCGGTCGGAGTCGGTGAGTTGGGCCAGCCTGTCCAGCGCGTCGCCGACCTGGCCGGTCTGTGCGGCGTCGGCGCGCACGACGACCTGATGGGTGACCCGCTGCTGCGGGAACGCCGCGTTGAGCCGGTCGTACACCCGCATCGCGGGGATCTCGCGGGAGTGCGTGTCCCGGCTCATCTCCGTGATGTGCAGACCGGCCAGCGGGACGACGAGCGCGAGCAGGGCGAGGACGGAGACACCGAGGGTGGCGAGGGGGTGCCGGGCGGCGGGCCGCAGGAGCGCGGTCCAGACCCGGCTGCCACCGCTCTCGCCGCCTCCGCGCTCGCCGCTCTCGCCGTCGCGGGTGCGCCGGGCGGGCTTCCCCCGAGCCGCCCGCCGCTCCGCTGCCCGCTCGGCCCTGCGCTCGGCCCTGCGCTCCGCCCGCCTCCCCAGCACGGTCAGCAGCGCGGGCAGCGCCGTCAGGGAGCTGGCCATCGCGACCAGGACGACCAGGACGGTGCCGGTGGCGAGCGAGGAGAAGACGACGTCCGAGGCGAGATACAGCGTGGCCGTCGAGGCGACGACCGCGAACCCGGAGACCACCACGGCCCGCCCGGAGGTGGCCGCCGCCAGCTCCACCAGCGCCTCCGGACTCAACAGGCCCCCACTGCGGGCCCGTTCCTCACGCTCCCGCTTCAAATAGAAGAGCGTGTAGTCGACGCCGACGGCGAGGCCGATCATCAGGATCACGTTCGTGCCGACCCCGGTGTCGGGGGTGACGTGCGAGGCCGCCATCGACAGTCCGACGGCCGCCGCGATCGACGACAGCGCGAGCAGCAGCGGCACGGCGGCCATGGTGAGCGAGCCGAACACGAGCAGCAGCGTCAGCAGCGTGACCGGCAGGGTGATCTTCTCGGAGAGCGCGAGATCGTCACCGCGCTGCTCGTCGACTCCCTTGCTGATGGAGGGACTTCCGGTCTCCTGGAGCAGCAGCTCCGGGTGGGCCCGCTGCACGGCCCGGGTCTGCGCGGTGAGCGCGTCGACCTTGTCCTTGGCGTCCCGCTCCTCGCCCTTCAGGGCCACCTCGACCATGAGGATCCGCCCGTCGGCGGAGCGGACCGGCGCGGCGACCTCCGCGACCTTGGGCAGTCGTTCCATCCGGGCGGTGAGATCCCGTACGGCGGCCTGGGCGGCGGACGCGTCGAGGGACCCGGCGGACGCGGACGAGGCGTCGAGGGACCCGGCCCGGGCCGAGATCAGCACCTGCTCGGTGGACCGGCGGGCCAGGTCCCCTTCGGCCGCCATGGCCTCGGCCCGGCCGGCCTCGCCGACCCGGTAGTCGGCCGTCCGCGCGCTGTTCATCCCGACGGCACCGCCGACCGCCAGGCACAGCGCCACGAACACCAGCCAGCCGACGATCGCCCGCCACGGGTGCCGCGCGCTGGAACGCGCCATGCGCACGGTGACCGAGTGCACGGCGAGTGAGTGCACAGTGAGTGATTTCATGCCCAAAAGCCTTGCCGAGCAGGGCAGTTGAGGGACACGGGTATCCGGTGGAACTTGGCGTCCACCGATCGGTTGACCCGGAGGAGGGGGAAAACCCCCGCACGTCGGCCGCTACGCGAGGGCCTCGCCGGACTACCTGTCCGACGACGGCGGAGGCGGCGGGGGCGGCGGCGGGGGCGTCCGGAACTCCTCCGGCAGGTCGAAGCCGGACCGCCAGTTGAAGTAGGACTGCACGCGTACGCAGCCCTCGCGGGTGCAGCGCCGGTACTTGCCGAGATCGGCCCGCTCCACCCGCGTCAGGGCGAAGACCGTCTCGTTGCCGTGCAGCGGCCGGAAGCCCTGGTCGGTGTCCCCGCAGTTGGGGCACCGCCTCGTCGGAAGACCCATGCGGGCCACTGTCGCCCGGAACGCGCGTCGAAGGGAAGCCTCCGCCACCCGCGCGCGTGTCGGGTGACCGCCGCGCATACGGGAGCGGCCCCGCGAGTCATGTCCTCGCGGGGCCGCTCCTTCATTCCGCCCGCCGCCGTGAAGGGTGAGAAGACGATCACGAGGCAGGACGCTTCATGTCTGTCTCAGGGCGCCGGCACAACACGTCCGTGCAGGACTTCGCCAGCTTATTGCAAGCTGGTCGCAAGTGCAGGATAGCGACAGGAAGGCCCTCACGTGTCCTTCCCGCGTGAGGGCCTTTCCGTGCACGTGGGCCGGGGTCAGCCTCTGGTCCGCCTGCGCTGCCACGCGTACCCGACGGCCGCCAGGAACGCCGTCATCCCGCCCGACCAGTACAACTGCACCCGGGTGCCCGGCTCCCGCGCCATCAGGACGAGGATCGCCGCCATGCCCGCCAGCGCGACCCACGTCAGCACCGGGAACGCCCACATCCGCACGACCAGCTTCTCCGGCGACTCCCGCTCCAGCCGGCGGCGCAGCCGCAACTGGGAGAGCGCGATGAAGATCCAGGCGACCAGGATCACCGCGCCGATCATGTTCAGCAGCCACGGGAAGACGTCGTCCGGCCGCCAGTAGCTGAGCACCACGCACACGAAGCCGAAGACGCAGGAGGCCAGCACCGCGACGCGGGGCGCGCCGCCCGACACCCGGCCCAGCGTCCTCGGCGCGTGACCCCGCTCCACCAGCGAGTGCACCATGCGCGAGGCGCCGTAGATGTTGGCGTTCATGGCGCTGAGCAGCGCGACCAGCACGACCACGTTCATCACCTGACCGGCGCCCGGGATGCCGAGATGGTCGAGGGCTGCGACGTACGGGCCCTTCTCCACGACCGCCGCCGAGTCCCAGGGCACGAGCGTGACGATGACCGCCATCGAGCCGATGTAGAACAGCGCGATGCGCCACATGGCCGTACGGACCGCGCTCGCCACGCCCCTGACCGGGTCCTCGGACTCGGCGGCGGCGATGGTGACCGTCTCCAGGCCGCCGTACGAGAAGACCGAGGCGAGCAGGCCGACGACCAGACCCTCGCTGCCGTGCGGGAGGAGGTCGCCCAGGTTGGACGTCCCCGGCGAGTCCGTGCCCGGCAGGACGCCGACGACGGCCAGCACGCCCAGCAGCAGGAACAGGGTGATCGCACCGACCTTCAGGGCCGCGAACCAGAACTCGAACTCGCCGAAGTTCTTCACGGCGGCCAGGTTCGCCCCGCAGAACAGGAGCATGAACAGGGCCACCCAGGCCCACTCGGGCGTGCCCGGCAGCCAGCCCGTGACGATCTTCGCGGCGCCGATGCCCTCCAGGCCGACGGCCGTGCACAGCAGGACCCAGAAGGCCCAGCCCACGGTGAAGCCCGCCCAGGGCCCGAACGCCCGCTCGGCATGCGCCGAGAACGAGCCCGACGAGGGATGCGCGGCCGACATCTCGCCCAGCATCCGCATCACCAGCATCACGAGGAGACCGGAGACGGTGTAGGCGAGGACGATCGACGGCCCGGCGGCGGCGATTCCCGCCCCCGAACCGACGAAGAGACCCGCGCCGATGACGCCGCCGAGGGCGATCATCGACAGGTGGCGCTGCTTGAGGCCGTGGGTGAGAGGGGCGACGGCGTCCTCGTGGGACGTCTCCGCCTTGGTGGTGCTGGGCATGGGCGCGGCTCGTCCAATGCGTGAGATGGACAAAAACGCCCACATTCTGGGCAGGCCCTCCGGGCGAGCGGAGGGCCTGCCCACTATGTGGATGGACCGGCTACCAGGAGTGCCTAGGCCGCTACGGGGGTGTAGTGCGCCGCGTCGCCCTCGATCGAGTGGCTCTCCTTGCCCTCGACGCCGGCCGGTACGTCCCCGGCGACGGTCACCCGGTGCAGGCGGCGCGGCAGCTTGTCGTAGTTGGCGACCGCGTAGTGCTGGGTGATGCGGTTGTCGAACAGCACGAGCTGGTTCGGCGACCAGCGGTGCCGCAGGATGTTCTCCGGCCGGACGACGTACGACTGGAGCAGGTCGAGGATCCTGCGGGACTCGCCGACCGACAGCCCCACCAGGCGCTGAGCGAACCCGCCGATGAACAGGCCGCGTTCACCGGTCAGCGGGTGGACGCGGACGACGGGGTGGGCGGTGCGGAACTTGATGGACGTGAACCGGGCGCGCTGCGCGGCCCGTACCTCGTCGACCTCCTCCACCGGTACCGCGTAGTCGTGGTCGTTGGTGTGCTCGGCCCACAGGGTGTCCGCCAACGTGCGCAGCGGCTGGGGCAGTTGACGGTAGGCGGCGGCCGAGTTGGCGATCAGCGTCTCGCCGCCGTACGGCGGGAGCGTGATGCTGCGCAGGGTGCTGGCCTGCGGCGGGTTGAGGACGAACGTGACGTCGGTGTGCCACTGGTTGGCGCTGCCCTGCTCGCTGTCGACGGGCAGCACGTTCGGGGCGCCGTCGACGGCGGCGACCGTCGGGTGGGCGGTGGTGAGGTCGCCGAAGCGCCGGGCGAAGGCCTGCTGGCCCGCGTCGTCGAGGCGCACGTCGTCGAAGACCAGCGCCTTGTGGACGTTGAGGGCCTCGCGGAGGGCGGCGACGGTCTTGTCGTCGAGGGGCTGGGAGATGTCCACGCCAAAGACGTGCGCGCCGATGTGGGCGGTGACCTTGCGGATGTCGAGCGTGCTCATGGGGGGCGTCCTTTCAGACGAGGGCGGGGGCGGGGGCGAGGGTGGGGGTGGGAGTGGGGGTGGGGGTGGCGGTGGGGGCAGGGGGAGGGGTGGCTTCTTCGGCGGTGACGTACTGGTTGGCGGGGCGGGGGAGGCCGTAGCGGTCCCGGAGGGTCTGGCGGGGGCCGTACTCGGTGCGCAGCAGGCCACGGGCGCGCAGGAGCGGGACGACGTGGTCGACGAAGGCGTCGAGGCCGGAGGGCAGGACGGCGGGCATGATGTTGAAGCCGTCGGCGGCGCCCTGCGTGAACCAGGTCTCGATCGCGTCGGCGACCTGCTCGGGCGTGCCCGCGAAGGTGAGGTGCCCGCGCCCGCCGCCCAGCCGCCCGATCAGTTGCCGCACGGTGAGCCGCTCACGCCGGGCCAGTTCCACCACCAGGGTGTAGCGGCTCTTGGCGCCCTCGATGGAGTCCTCGGAGGGCAGCCCGTCCGGCAGCTCGGCGTCCAATTCGAGTGAACCGGACGGCAGTTGCAGCAGACGCTCCAGGTTGGCGACCCCGTGCCGGTGCACGATGTGGTCCTCGAGGATCTGCTCGTTGGCCCGCGCCTCGGCCTCCGTGGAGCCGAGCACCGGGACGATGCCGGGCAGCACCTTGAGGTGCTCGGGATCCCGACCGGCCTGCCGGGTACGGGACTTGAGGTCGGCGTAGAAGGCCTGCGCGTCGCCGAGGGTCTGCTGCGCGGTGAACACCGCCTCCGCGTACCGGGCCGCGAACGCCTTGCCGTCCTCCGAGGAGCCGGCCTGCACGAGCAGCGGGTAACCCTGCGGCGAACGCGGGACGTTGAGGGCGCCCTCGACGCTGAAGTACGTCCCCTGGTGCCGGGGCGGATGGATCTTGCCGTCGTCGCCCCAGACCCCGGACGCCTTGTCGGCGATGATCGCGTCGTCCTCCCAGCTGTCCCAGAGCTTCAGCGCCACATCGAGGAACTCGGCGGCACGGGCGTACCGCTCCGCGTGCGCGGGCTCGGCCTCCAGCCCGAAGTTCCGGGCGGCCTCCGCCCCGGCCGTCGTGACGATGTTCCAGCCCGCCCGGCCGCCGCTGATGATGTCGAGCGAGGCGAACTTGCGGGCCAGGTTGTAGGGGGAGTTGTAGGAGGTGGACGCGGTGGCGATCAGCCCGATGTGCCGGGTCGCCGTCGCGAGGGCGGTGAGCAGCGTGAGCGGCTCCAGGGCGCCGCCCGGCCGCTGGGAGACGTTGCCCCAGAGCTGCGGCCCGTCGGCGAGGAAGAGCGAGTCGAAGGTGCCGCGCTCGGCGGTCCGGGCCAGGTGGACGTAATGATCCAACTCCACGTGAGCGTATGGATCGCTCTCGGGAAGCCGCCAGGAGGCCTCGTGGTGCCCGGTGTTCATGAGGAAGGCGTTGAGGTGCAGCTTGCGGGGCATGGGGTGTCCTTGGAGGGTGACTTGGGGGGCTGGTGGGGTGCCTGTTTGGGCCCGGTCGGGTGTCTGACTTTCAGCCCGGCCGGTTTCTTTCGGGTTCTTTCAAGAGCCGGTGGGGTGTCTGCCTTCAACCGGTCGGTTACTTTCGAGCGCCGGTTCGGAAATTCAGCCTGTTGGGGGTCCCCCTCTGGGGGAGTTTGAGGACGAGGCCCCTTCAGAGCCGACAGCGGGGTCTGGGGGCGCAGCCCCCAGGGACGGTCACGACAGCCGAGGGTCACCGTCCACACCCAGCGCCGCGAGCAACCGCGCCCGGTACTCGCCGTGCGCGCGCCCCCGGTCGACGGTCAGATCGAGGCCGATCCGACCGCGTTCGAGCACGAGAACCCGATCGGCAAGCCCGATCGCCTCGTCCACGTCATGCGTGACCAGCAGCACCGACGGCCGATGCCGCTCCCACAACTCCCGCAGCAGCACATGCATCTTGATCCGGGTGAGCGCGTCCAACGCCCCGAACGGCTCGTCGGCGAGCAGAAGTTCGGGCTCACGGACCAGCGACCGGGCAAGCGCGGCCCGCTGCGCCTCACCGCCGGACAACTCGTTGGGCCAGGCCCGCTCACGCCCCTCCAACCCCACCTCGGCGAGAGCCGCCCGCCCCTTCTGCTCGGCCTCCTTGCCGTCCAGCCCGAGCAGGACGTTGTCCAGCACCCGCCGCCAGGGCAACAGCCGGGAGTCCTGGAACACGACCGACACCCGTTCGGACGCCGTGAGTTGACCACTGCCGACGACCTCGTGATCGAGATGGGCGACCGCCCGCAGCAGGGTGCTCTTGCCCGACCCGCTGTGCCCGAGAAGCGCCACGAACTGCCCGTCGGGAATGTCGAGGTCGATGCCGTCGAGGACCGTACGTCCCTCGAACGACCGTGTCAGGCCGCGCAGTTGGACGGCGGCGGCCGGTCGGGTCAGTTGCTCAGTGTGCGGCGCCATGACAGCACCCTCCGTTCGATGAGACGGACCGCGCTGTCGGAGACGAGGCCGAAGACGCCGTAGATGAGGAGGCCGACGAGGATGACGTCCGACTGGCCGTAGTTCTGGGCCTGGAACATCAGGTAGCCGAGGCCGCTGGTGGCGTTGATCTGCTCCAGGACCACCAGGCCCAGCCAGGAGCCGGTCACCCCGAGCCGGAGTCCCACGAAGAACCCGGGCAGGGCACCCGGGATCACGATCTGCCGGACGAACTGGAGCCGGGACAGCCCCTGCACCTCGGCGAGTTCGACGAACCGGTGGTCGATGCCGGACAGCGCGGCATGCGTGTTGAGGTAGATCGGGATGTAGACGACGATGGCGATGATCGCGACCTTGAAGGTCTCGCCGATGCCCAGCCACAGGATGAACAGCGGGATCAGACCGAGGGTCGGGATCGCCCGGTTGAGCTGCACGGTCCCGTCGATCAACGCCTCCCCGGTCCGGGTCAGCCCCGACGCCAGCGCGAGCGCCACCCCGGCGACCAGCCCGATCGCGAAGCCGGACGCGGCGCGCTCCAGCGAGGTGAGGACGTCGGTGGACAGCGTCCCCTCGGTCCACAGGCGGACGCCGGTCTCCAGCACCGTCCAGGGCGCGGGGACCGCCCCGGTGTCCAGCCGTCCGGCGGCCGAGGCGACCGCCCACACGGCGACGAGGAGCAGCGGCCCGGCGAGCCGGGCGGCGGGCAGCCGCCTGCCGGGGGCGAGTCCACGGCGCCGACGGCGACGCCGGACGAGGGGCACGTCGTCGTCGACGGCGACAGGGCCGGCCGCACTCACGGTCACGCTCGCACTCGTGGTCATGGCCGTCACTTCCGGTACTCGGCGGCGACGGACTTCGCGGCGATGCCCTCGAAGCGGTGGTCGAAGAGGGAGGAGACGTCGAACTTCTTCACGAAGCCGCCCTCCGCGAGCAGGTCGGCGGTCTCCTGCTCCCACTTGATCGCCTCGTCCCAACTCGGCGGGAACAGCGGCTTGTTGGCGAGAGCGGTGATCGACCTGGCCTGGTCGAGGGTCAGGTTCTGCGTCTTGACGTAGAACTCCTCGTTCCAGACGTCCGGGTTCTCGTACTGCCAGACCTGGCCCTGCGCCCACTGCGGGATGTACGCGGCGACCGCAGCCGCCTTCGCCTTGTCGTTCAGTACGGACACCGGCGCCCACAGCAGGTTGAGCAGGTCGACGACGTCGGTGGTGATGGCGCGGGCGCCCTTGGACTCGTACTGCTTGAGATAGGCCGGGGCCTGCTGGTTGGCGAGCGGGGCGACGTCCACCTGGCCCGACTGCAGGGCGGTGAGGAACTGGTTGCTGGTCAGCGGCACCAGCGTCACGTCGTCGTACTCCAGTCCCGCCTGCTTCAGTGCCCGCAACAGGACGACGCCCTGCGCCTGCCCCTGCGAGAACGCCAGCTTCGCGCCCCGGAAGTCCTCGACGCTCCGGATATCGCTGCCGGGCTTGGTGGCGAAGAGATAGTTCGGCTTGCGCGTGACGTTGATGGCGACGATCTTCGCGTCGAAACGCTGGTAATACGCCTGGATCGGCGGAATACCCGCGTTGTTGGCGAGGTCGAGGGACTTCGAGCGGAAGGCGTTGATGACGTCGGGACCCGCCCCGATGTTCACCCAACTCGACACCGTGAACGGCAGCTCGGGAAGTTTCGCCAGCTCGAACTGCAACTGCTGGACATTCTGGTAGGAGGCGATCTTCAGGCTGGTGCCGGCGGGCACCTTGTCGGCGAGCGGCGCGGCCGAGGCGCCCTCGCCACCGGTGGCGGCACTGCTCTCGGCGCAGCCGCTGAGCCCCGCGACACCGGCGGCGGCGCCGAGCAGAGAGGCGAGGAAGAGGCGCCGGTCGACACCGGGCACACGGGAAACAGGCATGGGAGAACCCCCAGGGAAAACGGCGGCGAAAAGGCAGGCAGAAGGCAGGCAGAAGGCAGGCAGAAGCCAGACGTAAACCAGCCCGAGAAAAAGGCTTCGCGCGGGTAATTCACAGAGAATTCACGCGACGAAGGCAGAAGAAGGGGCGCGCTCCCGGCGCGCCGGGGCGTCAGCAACAGAAGGTGCGACAGCTCATGAGATGAATGTTCCCGTCCGCGTGCAAGGTCTGTCAACATTCGGAGTTTCTGAATTAACTCGCCTCAGGCGAGACGCTCAGGTGAGAGGTTCCGGTGAGGCGCCCGGGGACGAGGCCGGCGGACGCGGCCAGCGGATCCCGGTAGAGCACGTCCAGCGCCACCGCCCCGCCCGCCACGGCGAGCACGGAGTCGGGGAAGCTGCTCGGCGAGACCGCGGCGGACCGCCCCGCCCCGACCTCCTCCCGCAGCGCGGCCAGGCAGTCCTCCCGGAACAGCACGCCCAGCTCGGTGACGACGACCCGCTCCGGATTGAGCACGTCCAGCAGCAGCCCGGCCGCCCGCCCCACCATCCGCGCCCGCTCCCGCAACAGCCGTACGGCGACAGGGTTTCCGGCATCCGCCGCGGCGAGGACGTGCATCGGGTTCACCCGGTCGACCACGCCGTCAACCACCCCGTCGATCACCCCGGCCTCCCGGGCCCGCCGGCACAACGTCCGCTCGCTCAGCTCGACTTGGAGGCAGCCGACCCGTCCGCAGTCGCAGGGCTCCGTGCTGCCGGCCAACGGCAGATGCGCGATCGTCCCCGCCTGTGAACGCGGCCCGTGGTGCACCTCGTCGTGGGTGGCGAACGCCGCGTCGACCACGTTCCCCACGAACAGGTGCAGCACACTGCGGCTGCCGCGCGCCCGCCCGAACAACCGCTCCGCGTTGACCAACGCCCGTGCGTGCCCGTCCACATGGACCGGCAGCCCGACGCGCGCGCCGACCGCCTCCCGCACCGGCACGTCCCGCCAGCCCAGCAGCGGATGCTCGACGACGGTCCCCGAATCCCGGTCCACCCAGCCGCCCACGGCGACCCCCACCCCGAGGGCCCGGCAGCCGGGAGCCTCGTCCAGCAGCGCACCGAGCCCGTCGGCGGCCCGCGCCAGCACCTCGTCCGGGTCGAGGCTCCGGTGCCTCAACTCCCGCCGCGCCACCACCCGTCCCCGCAGATCCAGCAGCGAGACGGTCGTGTACGGCACCGCCACATGCACCCCGCCCACCAGGAACCGCGAGTCGTCCAGATCCACGGGAACGTGCGGACGCCCCACCCCGTTGCTGCGCCGGGGCACGGCCGCCTCCCGGATCAGCCCGAGCCCGGCCAGCCGGGCGCAGTGCTCGGTGACGGACGCGGGCGACAGCCCGGTCAGCCGGGCGATGGTGGAACGCGCGACGGGCCCGTGCTCCAGCACGGACCGCAGGATCACACGGGCACTGGTCCGCCGCCGATCACTGTCGGCGACCCGGGCGACGGGCGAGACACGAGAAGCAGAGGAGGCCAGAGGGGAGGGGGGAGCCGCGGTACGGGGCATGGGGAACTTCCTCGGAAGTCAGGAGCCGGTCCGACACTGCGCCGTCTGTGGAGCGCGGCGCGCCGGATGATCGGCTCCGCCCGCCTCACACCGGAGGGCGACAGGCGGACGCGCCCACGCGTCGCAGGTCGACATGGCGACGCGACGAGAAGTTCAGGGCCTGGGCCTGGGCAACCATGGCTCGAAGCTAGCAAAGCGGACCAGCCCTGCCCAGACGGCGACCGACGGGCGAGACGGGGCGGCTGCGCGATTGGCGAAACCCTACAGAGACCGCTCAGGACGCTCCCGTATCCGAAACCACGCCACCTCAGTGACCGGCATCACCTCGTACCGCGTGTAGACCCCACGCTTTGTCCGGAGCCCACCAAACCCCCGAACGCCCGTTTGTCGAACACCGACGGTGATCGGCCGCATGCCCCTGGGATAGCGTCGCCGTGTCCCGATCCGTCCCGGCACCCGTCCCGACCTTGCGGAGTCCCCATGAGCAGCACCGCCGTCGCCAACCCCGCCCGCCCCGGGCAGGTCCTCGCCGACCTGCTCCCCGCCTCCCGGGTCCGGGACGTCGCACTCGTCCTCGGCGGCGCCGCGCTCACCGGCCTCGCCGCCCAGATCGCGGTCCCGGTACCCGGCAGCCCGGTCCCGGTCACCGGCCAGACCTTCGCCGCACTGCTCGTCGGCACGTCCCTCGGCGCCCGCCGCGGAGTCTCCGCGCTCGCCGTCTACGCGCTGGCCGGTCTCGCCGGCGTGCCGTGGTTCGCGGGCGGCGCCTCCGGCATCTCCGTCTCCTTCGGCTACATCCTCGGCATGATCCTCGCGTCCGCCGCCGTGGGCGCCCTGGCCCGCCGGGGCGCCGACCGCTCCATGCTGCGCACGGCCGGCGCGATGCTGATCGGCGAGGCGATCATCTACGCCGTCGGCGTCCCGTACCTGGCCTACGCCGCCGGAATGTCCGCCTCCGCGGCGCTCGCGGCCGGCCTCACCCCGTTCCTGATCGGCGATGCCGTCAAGGCGATCCTGGCGATGGGGCTGCTGCCGACGACGTGGAAGCTCGTCCAGCGGTAACGCTCCTTCAACCGCCTTTAGCCGCGCAACCGCCTTCAGCCGCTGCCGAAGAGGCTCGCCGGGTCCCGCACTGCGAAGTGCCCCGACGAGCCTCTTCCGAGTTTCCGCGTCTCTCACTTTCCGTGCGGGATCAGCTCTCCGGATCCCGGCCGCCGCCGCGACCACCACAGCCCGGCCGTGCCCGCCGCGAGCAGCGTCGCCCCGGCCGCGCCGAGCGGCAGCAGGTCCCGTCCGACGCCGGTCTTGGGCAGTTCGTCGCCGCCGGGGGCCGCGGGAGTGTTGTCGGTGCCGAGCAGCAGGGGGGTGGCGGGCGCGTTCGGCGACGGGTTCGTCGTACCGAACGGCACCGGGCCCTGCTGCCAGAACGTCTTCTTCCCGTCACTGGTCTGGACGGGCAGACAGATTTTCCCGGTCTTGCTCAGATCGAAGGTCGCGTCGACGGCGTACGACTTCGACGCCCCGGCCGCGAGATTGTCGATGGGGCAGGAGAAACCGCTGTTGGATCCTTCCGGAAGATCTTTCTCCGCAATCGCGGAACATCCCTGAACGCTTTTGACCGTGAGTCCGTCGAACCCGACGACCAAAAGCCTTATCTGCCCGCTGTCCTTGGTCCCCTCGTTCTTCACCGTGGCGGTGATCGCCGTTTTCCTGGAACTGTTGTCGACCGAGATCCGCTCCGGCAGCAGGGTCGTCGTCTTCACGCCCGCAGGCGCCTCGTCGACGGGCTTTCCCCCCTTGCTGCTGCCGGGTCCCTGGTCATCCGCCCCGGCAGGGAAGGAAAGGATCAACACTGCCGAGAAAGATGCCATGACCAGCGATCCGGCGATGGTCGTCGCACGACGAGAACTCATGTTCGTCCCCCTTGGCTGCGCCTGAATTCGCAGTACTTGAAGAGGTACCACAAGATTTCTCCACACTATGCTGGTACGGCAGTAAGTGTGACTATTGTGTTTCAGGGGTCGGGTAATGGAGAACGGTCGAGGGGGTGCAGCGGATTGCCGGGAAATTCGGGAAACACAGGGGACGCGGGGAATCCCGGGAACTCGGGGAATATGGGGAGCGCGGGGAATCCCGGGAGTGGCGGTTTTCCGGGGTTACTGGTGACGGGGCGCTATCGGCTGGTCGAGAGTATCGGCCAGGGGGGAATGGGACGGGTGTGGCGAGCCACCGACGAGGTGCTCGACCGGCAGGTCGCGGTGAAGGAGATGCGCATCGACGGCCTCGACCCGGAGGACACCCGCACCCGTCGCGAACGCACCCTGCGCGAGGCCAGGGCCACCGCCCGCATCGACCATCCCAACGTGGTGCGCGTCTACGACGTCGTGGACGAGGGCGAACGCCTCTGGATCGTCATGGAGTTGGTCGTCGGCCGCTCCCTCGAACAGATCATGGCCGAGGAAGGACCACTGGGCCCGCACGAGACCGCCCGCATCGGCCTGGGCCTGGTCACGGCACTGCGCCAGGTCCACGCGAGGGGGGTCCTGCACCGCGACATCAAACCGGGCAACGTGCTGGTGGAGAACGCGGGGAGTGAGGAGGGACGTAGGGAGGGGGCCGGCGGGCGGGGCGGGGAGAGGGCCGAACGGCGCGTCGTCCTCACCGACTTCGGCATAGCCGCGATCCAGGACGCGAAGGCGTTGACGATGGTCGGCATGCTGGTCGGTTCCCCCGACTACATGGCCCCCGAGCGCATCTCGGGCCACCCGCAGGGCCCACCGTCCGACGTGTGGTCCCTGGGCGCGACACTCTGCGCCGCCCTGGCAGGCCACTCCCCCTTCTCCCGCGACACCACCCTGGCTACGTTGCACGCGGTCCTCTACGAGGAACCCCGACTCCCCGCCGCCGCAGGCCCGTTGTACGACATCCTCACCGCCCTCCTCCAGAAGGAACCCACGGTCCGCGCCTCCCTCACGGACCTGGAGACCGCCCTCGCCCCTATCGCCCACCCGCCACCGCCACCGCCACCGCCACCGCCACCGCCACCGCCACCGCCACCGACACCGACATTGACCCCCCGCCCTCGCCCCCGCTCCGGTGTCTCCCTCACCCGAGCCCAGGCACTGACCGAACGCAGGCCGGCTCCGGACGGCACCCCCACCCCGCACGCGTACCCGCCGGCGTACCCGCACTCGGAGACCCGGCCGAGCGAGATACCGCCGGGCGGCGAACTGCCCGGCCCGGCCGTCCCGTCCACTGCCCGGCGACGAAGGAGCAGCGACCGTCCGGGACGTCGTACCGGTGTGATGGCCGCCCTCGGTGTCGTCGCCGTGGGCACGGTCGTCGCGATCGTGCTGGCGTCACCCCCTGCTTCGCACGACGCCGTAGACCAGGCCAACGGCTCCTCGCCCAACCCATCCCCCGCCACGGCCACGGCCCCCACCCCCATCACCAGCCCCACCCTCACCCCCGGTTCCACCCCCACCCCCACCCCCACCCCCTCGACGTCGCCCACGGTCGAGGGGACGTTCAGGCCGCCGAGCCTGCCCCCGGGTGCGCATCAGGAGGCCGGCGGGTTCGCGTGGGCGACGCCCAAGGGCTGGCGGCGGGACGTGAAGACGGGCGCCGAGGTGCACTACACGTCCCCCGACGGCACCCAGGAACTCGTCGCCAAGTCCTCCCTGGCCCGCGGCGACCTCATGGACACCTGGCAGACCTCCGAACTCAACGCCCACCAGGGCCAGGGTTACCGCAAGATCCGTCTGGAGGAGACGACGTTCCGAGGCCGGCCGGCGGTCGTCTGGGAGTACACCTTCACCCTCCAGGGCACCCCCTGGCACGCCCGCCTCCTGGGCTTCAACGAGAGCGGGAAGTCGTACCAGATCAACACCTGGTACCAGCCCGGGACCGAGACGACGGCCCTGAAGACGTACGAGAGGGTGAAGGCCGGCTTCACGGTGATGTGAGAGATGGGGGGAAGGCGGAGGAGGAAAGGGCAAAGGGAAAGGGGCCCGCCGAAGCGGACCCCTTTCACACGCCAGGGAGAGCTGACTACTTGACCTCGGCTTGGACGGCGTCGGTGTCGGCGTCGGCCTTGGCCTTGGCCATGTTCTTGATCCGGCCTTCCTTCACGAAGGCGATGACGACCACGACCGCCGCGACGGCCAGCGACAGCAGCACGGTCGTCCGCCCGCTGCTCTCACCCTCGGTGTCGGTCAGCATGTAACCGAGCACGAAGACGATCAGCGCGGCCGTCGCCCAGGTCAGGTACGGGTACAGCCACATCTTCACGACCAGCTTCTCCGGCGTCTCGGCCTGGATGATCTTCCGCATCCGCAGTTGCGAGAGGCAGATCACGAGCCAGACGAACAGGGCCACGGCCCCGCTGGAGTTCACGAGGAAGAGGAAGACGGAGTCCGGGAACCGGTAGTTGAAGAAGACGGCGACGAACCCGAACACCACGGAGGCGATGATCGCCGCGAGGGGAACGCCACGGTTCGTCGTCCGGGCGAAGACCTTCGGCGCGTCGCCCCGCTCACCGAGCGAGAAGGCCATGCGGGAGGCCGTGTAGAGCCCGGAGTTGAGGCAGGACAGCACGGACGTCAGCACGATGAAGTTCATGAGCTGACCGGCGTGCGCGATGCCGAGGGAGTCGAGGGCGGCGACGTAGGAACCCTGCTCCTTGATGGCCGGGTCGTTCCAGGGCAGCAGCGTGACGACGACGAAGATCGACCCGAGGTAGAAGACGCCGATCCGCCAGATGATGCTGTTCGTGGACTTGGTGACGGCCCGCTGCGGGTCCTCGGACTCGCCGGCCGCGAGGGTCGCGATCTCGCTGCCCATGAAGGAGAAGACGACGAGCAGCACGCCGGTGAGGATGGCGCCGGGCCCGTTGGGCAGGAAGCCGCCGTGGTCCGTGAGGTTGCCGAGTCCGGCCTTGGCGCTGTCGACACCGGGCAGCACGCCGAACACGGCGAGCCCGCCCACGACGATGAACGCGCCGATCGCGACGACCTTGATGCCGGCGAACCAGAACTCGAACTCGCCGTAGGAGCCGACGGAGACGAGGTTGGTGGCGGTCAGCACCACCATCACGATGAGCGCCCACCCCCACTGCGGGACGGCGGGAATCCACCCTTCGAGGATCTTGGCGCCGGCCGTGGCCTCCACGGCGAGCACGACGACCCAGAAGAACCAGTACAGCCAGCCGATGGAGAACCCGGCCCAGCGGCCGAGCGCCCGGTCGGCGTGCGCGGAGAACGAACCGGAGGTCGGATTGGCCGCCGACATCTCCCCCAGCATCCGCATCACCAGCACCACGAGCGTGCCGACGAGGGCGTAGGAGAGCAGAATGCCGGGTCCGGCGGTGGCGATACCGGAGCTGGAACCTACGAACAGCCCGGCACCGATGACACCGCCGATGGCGATCATCGAAAGATGCCGGTTCTTGAGACCTGCGTGAAGTCCGGAACCGGGTTGTCCGGGACCTCCAGGGCCGCTTTCGGCCTTGGTGAGGGTCGGCTGCGAAGTCATGGGGACGGTCTTCCTTTGCGCCGCGTGATGGGAATCGTGCGTGGGGAACGCTGGCCAGTGCTGGGGAGCGCACGGGCCGGTCCAGTGAATCCGAGGTGAATGAATTCGGGAACCTTTGATTTCAGATCGTTACTTGAGGTTTCCCTGAGCTTCACAGGATCGCTGACGGTTCTCGGCCGCGATACCCGGCGCTGCTGCCCGGCAACACCCGTGTCACACTCGTCCCATGCGCGTGTATCTCGGCTCGGACCATGCCGGCTTCGAACTCAAGAACCACCTCGTCGAATGGCTGAAGGAGGCGGGTCACGACCCGGTCGACTGCGGCCCCCACATCTACGACGCCCAGGACGACTACCCGCCCTTCTGCCTCCGCGCCGCGGAGCGGACGGCCGCGGACGCCGACTCCCTCGGCATCGTGATCGGCGGCTCCGGCAACGGCGAGCAGATCGCGGCCAACAAGGTGAAGGGCGTCCGTGCCGCCCTCGCCTGGAGCGAGGAGACCGCGTCCCTCGGCCGCCAGCACAACAACGCCAACGTCGTCGCGGTGGGCGCCCGCATGCACACCCAGGACGAGGCGACGAAGTTCGTCGAAACCTTCCTGGCCACCCCGTTCTCCGAGGACGCGCGCCACATCCGCCGAATCGACATGCTGGCGACCTACGAAACCACCGGCACCCTCCCCGCCATCCCCGCTCACCACCCCCAGCCCTGACGCCCGACTACCCCACAACCCCCCCCACCACGGACGCAGGCACGAAGCGCGCCTGACGGGGGCGCGCGGGCGAAGGGTCGGTTGGGGGCGTAGGGCTGAGGCGCGGACGCCGGACGCCGGGCGCAGGCCCGAGGGTCTGACGGGGCGCAGGGATGCTGTTGGTGAATTTCCGCCTGGGCGATCCGGGCCAGGTGAGTCCGTGCCGGAGACCGGGGGTGTTGTCGGCCGCGAACTGTGACACTTCCTACCGGGGGTGTCACATTCGTGGAACTGGTACCCCCGGCCGCCCGTGGATTCGCCGACGGCGTCGGGTACAGGGGGCGGAGCCCCCGCGGGGTTCGGGGCGGAGCCCCGGGGTGGGGTCACTTCCCGTCCAAGCGAGTCGGGCGGGTGGGTGGATGGGCGGGTGGGCAGAGTGTGACGATGAGGAGACGCCGGTGCCGGAAGGCCACACGATTCACCGACTGGCGCAGGACTACGCCCGCTTCGCCCACCGCACCACACAAGTAACCAGCCCCCAGGGCAAGTTCACCGACTCCGCCGCCCTCCTCGGGAACGCCACCCTCACCCACACCGAGGCCCACGGCAAACACCTCTTCCTCGGCTTCACCGGCGACGTCTGGGTCCACATCCACCTCGGCCTCTTCGGCAAGGTCACCTTCGGCCCGGCCCCGGCCCCGCCTCCCACGGACACCGTCCGGCTCCGCCTCGCCGACAGCACGTGGTACGTGGATCTCCGGGGCCCCACCACCTGCGCTCTGATCACGGACCCGGAGAAGCAGGCCGTACACGCCCGCCTCGGCCCCGACCCCCTCCGCGCCGACGCCGACCCCAACGCCGCGTACACCCGCGTCTCCCGCAGCCGTACGACGATCGCCGCCCTCCTCCTGGACCAGAAGATCATCGCCGGCGTGGGCAACGTCTACCGCGCCGAAGTCCTCTTCCGGCACCACATGGACCCGTACCGCACCGGCAGGACCATCACCCCCACCGAGTGGGACGCGATCTGGACCGACCTGGTCGCCCTCATGCGCGAGGGCGTCCGCAACAACCGCATCGACACCGTCCGCCCGGAACACACCCCCGAGGCGATGGGCCGCCCGCCCCGCGTCGACGACCACGGCGGCGAGGTGTACGTCTACCGGCGCACCCACCAGCCCTGCCACCTCTGCGGCGACACCATCCGCACCGCCGACCTGGCCGCCCGCAACCTCTTCTGGTGCCCGACCTGCCAGAAACCCTGACAGCCGCCAGACCGCCCCCCGTTGGAACCTTCAGAAACCATTCCAACCCGTTCCGTTAGAACCCATGCGGCAACCAAGGCGCCGCCCCCGCCCCGAACCCCACGGCCGCCCCAGCCAGCGCCCCCCGCCGCAACTCCCGCACCCGCCCCGCCGCCCCGAGCGCCCCGAGGCTCACCCCACCCAGATACGCCGCCCCCAACTCCCGTACGGACAGGGAAAGATCGGCGGCGTCGGACGTACGCTCGCACACCGCCCCCTTGGCGTCCCCGGACAGCCGCCAACGCCCGGAGTTCCAGGGGCAGAAGACGTCCTCGACCGCCAACACCACATCCACCGGCGCCTGATACGTCCGCGCCTCCAGCGCCGCGCCCACCTCCACCAGCCGCACGTACAACGAGTCCCGCACCCGCAGCTCGCACCGCCGGATGTCGGACACGAGATACTGCCACGCCTCGTCCACCGGCCGCCCCCGCACCTTCAGCGTGTGCGTGAGGTCGATCCCGAACAGGAACCGCCACAGCGCCGCCTCCGACACCGGATCGAGCCCCGCCAGGTCCTGGAGCAGCACCCGCCCGTCGTGCCCGCTGTCCGTCCACTCGGGCCGCACCCGGAAGCGGGCGTACCCGGTGACCTCCCCGTCCCGCTCCGCGAGCACGCACTGCAACGGCGACGCCCCGCCCCGCCCGCTCTCCGGATCGAGCAGCCCCAGCCGCTCCCACCCGGGCCGCCGCGCGAGCATCCCGGGCCGCCCGGGCACGGTCCGCGCGTACACCGCCTCGCACACGTCGAGTTCCGCGCCGGGGTCGACGTACCGCAGCCGTACGTCGTCCGTGCCGGCCGGGACGGACAGCCGTACCCGACTCGTGTCGATCTCGGCGTGCAGCCCGAAGCTCGCCGCCGCGTACCCGAACCGCCCGTAGATCGCGGGCTCGGAGGCGGTGAGGACGGCCAGCGGCTCGCCCCACGCCCGCACGTCGTCCAGTTGCCGCCGCATCATCGACGTCAGGAGCCCGCGCCGCCGGTGCGTCGCGCTCACGCCGACCATCGTCACGCCCGCCGCCGGCACCGAGGCCCCGCCCGGCACGGTCAGCCGGAAGTCGTACGCCCCCGACGTCGCCACGCACGCGCCGCCGTCCCACACCCCGACGGAGCGCTCGTACGGGGTGAGCGCCCTGAACAGCTCCCGTTCCTCGGCCGGCTCCCCGACCCCGCCGAAGGCGCGGATCAGGGTGTCGTACCACTCGTCCCATTCGTCCCGCCGCAGCGTCCGCAGGCCGTCCGCCGGCCGGGACCCGCCGCTCCTCGCCTCACTCGCCTCGCTCGTCATGGGCACATGCCTAGCAGCCCGGTGCGGGACGAGCCAGGCAATTTCGCCCTCCTGGCGGCGCGAGCGCTTTCCGTGAAGTTCACTGTGAAGTTGGGCCTCGGACGGGGGACAAGTGGGACCTCCCGTGCCAAGCGGCGGGTTCGATGGATAGGGTCCCGAACTAATGGCAGAAGGACGACAGCGGCGCGCGGAAGCCGAGACGTTGGCGGCCCGGTTGAAGCACTGGATGCACCGGGTCCGCACCGGCGTGCGCAGAAGTGCCGTGGACTACTTCCGGGGCGACGGCTCGGACTGGATCGCGCTGGCCTTCCTGCTGCTCACCGTCCCGCTCATCGCCGTCACCACGCTCGCCAACTCGGTGTGGTGCTCGCCGGCCGCCCTGGTCCTGCCGATCGTCGCCGGCGGCCTGCTGCTGCGCCCGTCGAGCCTGCTCGGCCTGTACGCGGCGGCCGCCACGGCCCTCATCGTGGAGTCCGTGCAGCTCGGCCCGTACACCCAGGGTCCCTCACGGGTTACCCCGGGCGTGGTCCTGGTCGTCGCGGCATGTGGTTTTTTCGGGCTGCTCATCGCCCAGTTCCGCAGCCGGGTCGGCGTGCCTTGGCGGCGCGGCGGCACCATGCTCTTCGACCTGCGCGAACGTATCCGCGTGCAGAGCAAGCTGCCGAGCCTGCCGCACGGCTGGCACCGCGAGATGGCGCTGCGGCCGGCGGGCGGCCAGTCGTTCTCCGGCGACTTCGTCGTCGCGGCCCGCACGAACGGCGGCCGCACCATGGAGGTCGTCCTCACGGACGTGTCCGGCAAGGGCATGGACGCCGGTTCGCGCGCCCTCCTGCTGTCCGGCGCGTTCGGCGGCCTGCTCGGCTCCCTGCCCCCGCACGCCTTCCTCCCGGCCGCCAACGGCTATCTGCTCCGCCAGGACTGGGACGAGGGTTTCGCGACCTCCATCCACCTGGTCCTCGACCTCGACTCCGGCGACTACGAGCTCTACTCCGCCGGCCACCCGCCGGGCCTCCAGCTCAGCGCGGGCAGCGGCCGCTGGGAGGAGAAGGCCGCCGAAGGCCCCCTCCTCGGGGTGTACGACGGCGCCCAGTTCGACCCGGTGAAGGGCTCGCTGCGCCCGGGTGACGTGCTGATGCTCTTCACCGACGGCCTGGTCGAGACCTCCGACCGGGACATCGTCGAGGGCATCGACCGCCTCACCGGCGAGGCCGACCGCTATGTGGCCGGCGGCTTCCAGGGCGCCGCCTGGCACCTGATCGAGGCGGTGGCGAAGGACGTCAACGACGACCGCGCCCTGCTGCTCGTCTGCCGCGAGGGCCCGACGTCCCAGATGAACCCACTCGCCTGAGCAAGCCTCGCCTGAGCACCCGAGTACCCGAGTCTGTAAGTACCTGAGCAAGGGGGACACGCATGCTCACCCTGTCCGAGGTCGAGGCCCTGGCCCGCGCCGCCCACGAGGGCCAGAGCGACAAGGCGGGCAGGCCCTACGCCGAGCACCTCCAAGCGGTCGCGGAGGGCGTACGCGCGCGTGGCGGCGACGCCGACCAGATCGCCGCCGCCTGGCTGCACGACGCCGTCGAGGACGACGCCCTGTCCGAGACCTGGCTCGACGAGGCCGCGCTGAGCGACCGCACGAAGACGGTCGTCCTGGCGGTCACCAAGCGCCCGGGGGAGACACCGGAGGCGTACGCGGGGCGCATCCTGGCCACGCCGGGCGCACTGCTGGTGAAGCAGGCGGACCTGGCGCACAACGCGAACCCGGCCCGCCTGGCAGCCCTGGACGCCCCGACCCGGACCCGACTGACCGAGAAGTACGCGCACATGCACGCACTGCTCGGCCTGCCTTACCGGAGCAGTGACCGGAGCGATGACCGGAGCAGTGACCGGACCTAGACGACGCCGGCCTTCTCCCGCTTCTCCCGCTTCTCCCGCTTCTCGTGCTCCTCCCGCTCGCGGGCGAGGGCTGCGGCGTCCCGCTTGAACGCCCACTCCATCCTCGGCTCCACCGCGAACCGGAAGACCCGCCGCACGGGCGCGGTGCACAACAGGGTGACGGCCACGGCAGCCGTGACGCTGACGGCGATCTCGCCGAGCGGCCGGTGCAGCGCGGGGTGGTCGAACCAGCCGCGGTAGTCGGCGCCCTTGATCAGGAAGCCGTGCAGCAGATAGCCGTAGAGCGTGCCCGCGCCGAGTGCCGTGAACCACATCGTGCGGCCCGGCACCCAGGAGAAGAAGCAGGCCGTCAGCAGCAGCGAGCAGCCGAACAGGGCGAGCTGCATGACGGGTCCGGCCCACCAGGGCGCGCCCAACTCCTGTGCGGAGTCGCGGTGGTAGAGCCACGAGACGTTCATCCGCGGCACCGCCCACCAGGTGAAGGCCAGCGCGAGGGCGAACACCGGCACCGCCGCGATCCGCACCGAGCGGCGGCGCACCAGCCGGAAGTGCTCGGGCCTGAGGCACAGCCCCAGGACGAAGAACGGCAGGAACTGCAGGACCCGCTGGAGGTCCAGGTCGTCCCCGATGGCCGGGGTGACGGTCGCGAGCATGGCCACGCCCAGCGCGAGCGGCAGCGGATGCCGGACGAGCTTCCAGACGGGCGTGGTGAGCCGCCAGACGAACAACGCGCACAGGAACCAGGTCAGGTACCAGGGGTCGAGGAGGCTGATCTCCTGGGCGGGGTTGTGGTCGACGACACGCCGGAAGAGCGGATAGGCGGTCTCGAAGACGACGTACGGCACGGCGACTCCCGTGATCAGCCGCTTGAGCCGACCGGGACTCGCGTCGAAGCTGCGCGAGAAGTAACCGGAGACGACGACGAACGCCGGCATGTGGAAGGAGTACACGAGCAGATAGGCGGCCTGCAGCAGCCGGCTGTCGCCCTTGAGCGGTTCCCACGAGTGGCCCACCGCCACCAGCACGATCGCCAGATACTTGGCGTTGTCGAAGAACGCGTCACGCTGCGCGACGGGCCGCGGGGACGGCCGCTCCTCGGATCTGTCCAAGGACTGGTCGTGCTGCTGATCGTTCTGACTCGGAACGAGAGACGCGGCGGCGGGGAACATCCAAGGCACCCTACGTCCCGTGCGCGCATTCGTAAAACACCCCAGGTCATTCCTCGTTGCCCCCCTTGCCGCCCCCTTTGCTATTGAGCTGCGAACACCTCACCCACCTCACAACTGCCCTTGATGTCACGATTCATCCCGACTAAAAGGTGCATAACGCCGATTGTGTGCCTGTAGTTGACGTGCCCGCGGCCATAATTCGAATTACCTGCGCACACGTTGTGTGGACATGGAAACCAACTGCCCCAATTCCCGGTGCGGATACACGCTCGAATTACCCTGCGGTGCGGCCGCGCCCGAGAGACTCGCGCGATGATGCGTCACGGGCCGCATAGGGAGGCCGGGTTGGTGGCACGATGGTCTCGGGAGTGCGGACCAATCGAGGGTGTGTGATCAGTTGTGGCAATTTCACTGTCAGTAGTGCTGCTGTTGGCGATCATCCTGGTCGTACTGATCAGAGGAGGGTCGATCAAGGCGGGCCCGGCGATAGTCGCCATCCTGTTCGGCTTCTTCCTCGCGTCGACCGGCATGGCCCCGTCGATCAACCGCTTCCTCAACTCCCTCGCGGACACGCTCAACTCGATCAACTTCTGACCCCGGCCCGGGTCGTGAGGAGCGCGCGCCGACACGGCGTGCGCCGAACACGACGAAGGCCGGGTCGGAGAACTGGTCTCCGACCCGGCCCGGGTCGTACAGAGCGGGCGACGGGAATCGAACCCGCGTAGCTAGTTTGGAAGACTAGTGCTCTACCATTGAGCTACGCCCGCACAGGACGCGCCGCAGGTCAGCCGACCGCGGCACTGTCAGCATCGTAGCGGGTCGGCCCCCTGTGTCGCACACCCCGTTTCCCGGCCCCGCCGCGGCCCGCCCCGGCGCTCGGCAAAAGAGGCGGTCAGACGGGCTGCGGGCATGTACCCTACGTGTCGCACCAGACGGGGTGTGGCGCAGCTTGGTAGCGCGTCCGCTTTGGGAGCGGAAGGCCGTGGGTTCAAATCCCGCCACCCCGACCACTGACCGACACCATCACGATCGGCCGCCGGTCGTGTCGGTCGACGAACGACACCGAACGGCATCGATTGGCACCACCGGCCGACACCATCGGCCGTCGACCGGTCCTCACCGGTCATGGAAGGGCCCTCACCGGCCGTGACCGGCCACTTGTGCGGTCAGCTCGCTTGATCGCCTTTGGGGCGTGTCGTCGCTGCCGTTACTATGCAAGCTGCACGCCCGTGCGTCCTCATCCACTGAAGTCCTCCGGGCGGCGAAATCCGCCGGGCCAGTCTGGCTCCGGCAGAAACTCAAGAAGTCAGCCCCCAAGGAGACCGAACCGTGAAGAGCGCCGTGGAGACCCTGAACCCGACTCGGGTTCGGCTCAGCATCGAGGTGCCCTTCGAGGAGCTCAAGGACAGCCTCGACGCGGCGTACAAGAAGATCAACCAGCAGGTCACGGTGAAGGGCTTCCGTAAGGGCAAGATCCCCGCCCGGGTCATCGACCAGCGCTTCGGCCGTGGCGCCGTGCTGGAGGAGGCCGTCAACGACGCGCTGCCGAAGTTCTACACCGTGGCGGTCAACGAGGCCGAGATCGACGTCCTCGGCCAGCCCGAGGTCGACATCACGGAGCTGAAGGACGGCGAGACGCTGAACTTCACCGCCGAGGTCGACGTCCGTCCCGCCCTGGAGCTCCCCGAGGACTTCTCCTCCATCGAGGTCGAGGTCGACGCCGTCGAGGTGTCGGACGAGGACATCGACAAGTCGGTCGAGCAGCTCCGTGAGCGCTTCGCCTCGACCTCCCCGGTCGAGCGCGCCGCCGAGGACGGCGACGTGGTGACCGTGGACCTGGAGGCCAAGGTCGACGGCGAGGTCCTCGAGGACGGCGTCGCGAGCGGCGTCTCCTACACGATCGGCTCCGGTGAGCTGCTCGAGGGCATCGACGACGCCGTGAAGGGCCTGGAGGCCGGTGGCGAGACCACCTTCACCTCCGAGCTCAAGGGCGGCTCGGCGGCCGGCAAGGAGGCCGAGGTCACCGTCAAGGTCACCCAGGTCGCCGCCCGTGAACTGCCCGCGCTGGACGACGAGTTCGCGCAGCTCGCCTCCGAGTTCGACACCCTCGACGAGCTGAGGGCCGACAGCCGCAAGCGCCTCGAGAACATGAAGCAGTACGACCAGGCCACGCAGGCCCAGGAGCGCGTCCTGGAGAAGCTGCTGGAGCTCGTCGAGGTGCCCGTCCCCGAGAAGCTGCTCGAGGACGAGGTCAACACCCGCAAGCACAACCTGGAGCACCACCAGCTCGGTCAGATGGGCCTGGACCTCGACAAGTACCTGGAGATCCAGGGCAAGACCGCCGAGGAGTTCGACGCCGAGACCCGTGAGGCCGCGGTGAAGGGCATCAAGACCCAGTTCGTGCTCGACGAGCTCGTCAAGCGCGAGAAGCTGAACGTCAACCAGGAGGAGCTCACCGAGCACCTCATGCGCCGCGCCGCCTCCTCCGGCATGTCGCCCGACCAGTTCGCCCAGGCGGTCGTCGAAGGCGGCCAGGTTCCGCTCCTGGTCGGCGAGGTCGCCCGCGGCAAGGCGCTGGCCACGGTCGTCGAGTCCGCCATCGTGAAGGACACCAACGGCGAGGTCATCGACCTGGACGACGAAGAGGACGAGGACGAGGTCGAGGCCGCCACGGAGACGGTCGAGGGCGCCGGCGAGCCCGAGGAGAAGCCCGAGGCCTGAGCGGCTTCGCGGTACTTCTGACGTAGATCCGATGTAGACACGAGGGGCCCCGGGGCGGTAGTCGCTCCGGGGCCCCTCGTGCTTCACGCGGGGCCTCCCGCAACCCACGCGCGTGGGTGCCCGAACCCAGGGGTACGGAGCGCCCGAACCCAGGGGTACGGAGCGCCCGAACCCACGGGTGCGGAGTGCCCGAGCCCACGGGGCCAGGGCGCCGAAGCCCAGAGGTGCGGGGAACACGCTGCGTCGCCGGCGACTACGCCCCCGGCGAACACTCCACTCTCCGGGATTCCCTGAAGGGACCCGCGCGTTAGGGTCCATGAGTACGAGGGCAGGGGAGTCCCCGTTGCCCCCCGCAGTACACGTGAGACGGCCCGGCGCCGTCGTAAGACGAGCAGGTGGATACGTGACGAATCTGATGCCCTACGCCGCCGGCGAGCCTTCCATCGGTGGCCTCGGCGACCAGGTCTACAACCGGCTGCTCGGCGAGCGGATCATCTTCCTCGGCCAGGCGGTCGACGACGACATCGCCAACAAGATCACCGCACAGCTGCTGCTCCTTGCCGCCGATCCGGACAAGGACATCTTCCTGTACATCAACAGCCCCGGCGGCTCGATCACCGCCGGTATGGCGATCTACGACACGATGCAGTTCATCAAGAACGACGTGGTGACCATCGCCATGGGCCTCGCGGCCTCGATGGGGCAGTTCCTGCTCAGCGCGGGCACCCCGGGCAAGCGCTTCGCGCTGCCGAACGCCGAGATCCTGATCCACCAGCCCTCCGCGGGTCTGGCCGGCTCGGCCTCGGACATCAAGATCCACGCCGAGCGGCTGCTGCACACCAAGCGCCGCATGGCGGAACTCACCTCGCAGCACACCGGCCAGACGGTCGAGCAGGTCACCCGCGACTCGGACCGCGACCGCTGGTTCGACGCCTTCGAGGCCAAGGAGTACGGCCTCATCGACGACGTCATCCCGACCGCGGCCGGCATGCCGGGCGGCGGCGGTACCGGGGCGGCCTGAGGGCCGCTGACGGCAGCAGGGCCGCACAGGGAGCTCCCCGGAGCCCCGCCCCGCGAGCCCTCTTCCGAAGCCCGGAGCAGTCCGGAGTCCGGAATCCGAAAGTCCTGAGCCCAGGAGCCCGGCCCGACAGCCCCATGGGGCTCAAGGGATCAAGGCTCCGGGGCTCTGAGGCCCTCCGGGAGTTCCAGGAAGCCCCTCGGGGCCTCTCAGGGCCCCGGAGGACTCTCAGGCCCCCCGGGGCCACCCAGGGTCTCGGAAGCCGTCAGCGCCCCGTCCAGCCCCTCCAGCCCACCGCCCCAGCCCTCTCTCCAGGAGACACCGTGAACGACTTCCCCGGCAGCGGCCTCTTCGCCCGCACCGAGGCCGAATACACCGGCCCCCGCGCCGAATCCCGCTACGTCATCCCGCGCTTCGTCGAGCGCACCTCCCAGGGTGTGCGCGAGTACGACCCGTACGCGAAGCTCTTCGAGGAGCGCGTGATCTTCCTCGGCGTGCAGATCGACGACGCCTCCGCCAACGACGTCATGGCGCAGTTGCTGTGCCTGGAGTCGATGGACCCCGACCGCGACATCTCGGTCTACATCAACAGCCCCGGCGGCTCCTTCACCGCGCTGACGGCGATCTACGACACGATGCAGTTCGTGAAGCCCGACATTCAGACGGTCTGCATGGGCCAGGCGGCCTCCGCCGCCGCGATCCTGCTGGCGGCCGGTACGCCGGGCAAGCGCATGGCGCTGCCGAACGCGCGCGTGCTGATCCACCAGCCCTACAGCGAGACCGGCCGCGGTCAGGTCTCCGACCTGGAGATCGCCGCCAACGAGATCCTCCGGATGCGCGCGCAACTGGAAGACATGCTGGCCAAGCACTCCACCACGCCGATCGAGAAGATCCGCGAGGACATCGAGCGCGACAAGATCCTCACGGCCGAGGACGCGTTGGCGTACGGCCTGATCGACCAGATCATCTCCACCCGGAAGATGAACAACGGCTCTCTGCGTTGACCCACGGGTTCGTCCCGTTCGGGCCCTCCTCGGCACGGTGTGACACGGTCCACGTCACAGTGAACCGTGCCAAGGGGGACCCGAACGGGGGCCCAGGCAAGGTACCGTCGGAATAAGGCAGCACCAGGAGCCGCTGGATTCGAAAGCGTCCAGGCGTCTCCCAGGCGAAGGGGAAGCACACCGTGGCACGCATCGGTGACGGCGGCGATCTGCTCAAGTGCTCGTTCTGCGGCAAGAGCCAGAAGCAGGTCAAGAAGCTCATCGCAGGGCCCGGTGTGTACATCTGCGACGAGTGCATCGACCTCTGCAACGAGATCATCGAGGAAGAACTCGCGGAGACGAGCGAGGTCCGCTGGGAGGAACTCCCGAAGCCGCGCGAGATCTACGAGTTCCTCGAGGGCTACGTGGTGGGCCAGGAGCCCGCCAAGAAGGCCCTGTCGGTCGCGGTGTACAACCACTACAAGCGCGTCCAGGCCGGTGAGAACGGCGGCGGCCAAAGCCGCGAGGACGCCATCGAGTTGGCGAAGTCCAACATCCTCCTGCTCGGCCCCACGGGCTCGGGCAAGACGCTCCTCGCCCAGACCCTGGCGCGCATGCTGAACGTCCCGTTCGCCATCGCCGACGCCACGGCGCTGACCGAGGCGGGGTACGTCGGCGAGGACGTCGAGAACATCCTGCTGAAGCTGATCCAGGCCGCCGACTACGACGTCAAGAAGGCCGAGACCGGGATCATCTACATCGATGAGATCGACAAGGTCGCGAGGAAGAGCGAAAACCCCTCCATCACCCGCGACGTGTCGGGCGAGGGCGTCCAGCAGGCCCTGCTGAAGATCCTGGAAGGCACCACGGCCTCGGTCCCGCCGCAGGGCGGCCGCAAGCACCCGCACCAGGAGTTCATCCAGATCGACACGACGAACGTCCTGTTCATCGTGGGCGGCGCCTTCTCGGGCCTGGAGAAGATCATCGAGACCCGGGCCGGCGCCAAGGGCATCGGCTTCGGCGCGACGATCCGCTCCAAGCGCGAGCTGGAGTCCAAGGACCAGTTCGAGGCCGTCATGCCCGAGGACCTGGTCAAGTTCGGCATGATCCCGGAGTTCATCGGCCGTCTGCCGGTCCTCACCTCGGTCCACAACCTGGACCGCGAGGCGCTCCTGCAGATCCTGATCGAGCCGCGCAACGCGCTGGTGAAGCAGTACCAGCGGCTCTTCGAACTCGACGGCGTGGAGCTGGACTTCGAGCGCGAGGCCCTGGAGGCCATCGCCGACCAGGCGATCCTGCGACAGACCGGCGCCCGCGGCCTGCGCGCCATCATGGAGGAGGTCCTCCAGGCGGTCATGTACGAGGTCCCGTCCCGCAAGGACGTGGCCCGCGTGGTCATCACCGCGGACGTCGTCCTCTCCAACGTCAATCCGACCCTGATCCCGCGCGACGCGCGCGGCGGCCGCGGCCCGGGCGAGCAGAAGACGGCGTAAGCGCTTCAGCGACTGCGCAAGTATTTCGGCGAAACCGAAGGGGCCCCGGTCACAACTGACCGGGGCCCCTTCGGTGTTGAACGCCCGAGCACGCTCGGCCGGGTCACGTCATGTCACATCAGGTCCCGTCACGCCTTGACGCGGACCTCGTCGCGCAGCTTCGTGGTGAGGTCGATCGCCACGTCCTTGGTGACGCCCTTCGTGGTGTCACCCGGCGACACCATGGCGATGGTGCTGTAGTCGGCCCACGCGCAGAACCAGTCGGTCTTCTCCTGCTTGGTGAGCGAGTTGACGCCCTCGGCCGCCTGGCACTTCATGACCGCGCCGTCGAGTTCGACCGCCTCGGGCTCGCCGACCAGCTTGCTCTTCGAGGCGCTGCTGCTGCCGCTGCTGCCGGAGGAGCTTTCCGCGGACGACTTCTTGAAGTTGGCGAAGAACACGTCCAACGCCTTCTCAGGGTCGGCGATCGTGCCGTAGGCCCCGGCGTAGGTGATGCCCTTGGCCGTCGCGAGCGCGGCCGCGTCGGGGGCGGTGCTCGGGTCGTCGGGGTCGTACCCGGCCAGGTCCGCCGTCGTGTAGAAGCCGATCACGGACGTGCCGTTCTTGACGCCGCTCTTCTCCAGGTCCGCGGCCGAGTCGTCGCCGGCGCTCGCACCCTCCTTGGAGGCCCGCTTGTAGTCCGTGAGCACGGTCGCCGGGGTGTCCAGCTTGTGCGCGCCGTCGTCCTGCAGACCGCCCGCGCCGCCGCCCCCGCCGATCACGAAGTACGCGCCCACACCGATCGCCGCCACGACCGCCACCGCGCCGATGACGATCCCCGCCTTCTTGCCGCCGCCGCTCGGAGCCGGGGGCTGCGGGACACCGTAGGGGGCCTGGCCGTAGGGCGGCTGCTGACCGTACGGGGCCTGGCCGTACGGAGGGGTCGGCTGCTGACCGTACGGCGGCTGCTGGCCGTAGGGCGGGGTCTGCGGGGGGACGCCCTGCGGGGGCTGCTGCGGGTAGCCGTAGCCGGGCTGCGGGGCGGGAGGCTGCTGGGGGTAGCCGTAGCCGGGCTGGGGCGCCTGCGGCGGCTGGCCGTACGGGCCGGGCTGGCCGTACGGTCCGGGCTGCTGAGGCTGCCCGCCGTACGGGCCCGGCTGGTTGTGACTCATTTCTGGGTTCCCCTCCAGATGCTTATGGGATTTTCACATCCTGGCTCAAAGCCAACACCTGCACGGCGGCGGGGGCCCCACCGTTACACGGCAAACACGTTTCGGGACGGCGCCGTGACACCCCTAAACTGGCCCCGTGACCGAGAACGCTCAGCAGCAGCCATCAGCGCCCCCCATCGAACTGCCGACCCAGTACGCGCCGGCCGACGTAGAGGGGCCGCTGTACGAGCGCTGGGTGGAGCGCGGTTACTTCGAGGCGGACGCGAAGAGCGAGAAGCCCCCGTACACGATCGTCATCCCGCCCCCGAACGTCACGGGCAGCCTGCACCTCGGGCACGCCTTCGAGCACACCCTCATCGACGCCCTCACCCGCCGCAAGCGCATGCAGGGTTACGAGACGCTGTGGCAGCCCGGCATGGACCACGCCGGCATCGCCACGCAGAACGTCGTCGAGCGTGAACTGGGCAAGGAGGGCAAGTCCCGCCACGACCTGGGCCGAGAGGCGTTCGTCGAGCGCGTCTGGCAGTGGAAGGGCGAGTCGGGCGGCCAGATCAGCGGCCAGATGCGCCGCCTGGGCGACGGCGTCGCGTGGTCGCGCGAACGCTTCACCATGGACGAGGGTCTTTCCCAGGCCGTCCAGACCATCTTCAAGCGGCTCTACGACGACGAGCTGATCTACCGCGCCGAGCGCATCATCAACTGGTGCCCGCGCTGCCTGACCGCGATCTCCGACATCGAGGTCGAGTACCAGGACGACGACGGTGAGCTCGTCTCCATGAAGTACGGCGAGGGGGACGACACCATCGTCGTCGCCACCACGCGCGCGGAGACGATGCTCGGCGACACGGCCGTCGCCGTCCACCCCGACGACGAGCGCTACAAGCACCTGGTCGGCAAGGAGATTCGCCTCCCGCTGACCGAGCGCTCCATTCCGGTCGTCGCCGACACGCACGTCGACCCGGAGTTCGGCACCGGCGCAGTCAAGGTGACCCCGGCGCACGACCCGAACGACTTCGAGATCGGCCAGCGCCACAACCTGCCGTCCCTCACGATCATGGACGAGCACGCCGTCATCACCGCCCACGGTCCCTTCCAGGGCCTGGACCGGCTGGAGGCCCGCTCCGCCATCGTCGCCGCCCTGCGCGCCGAGGGCCGGATCGTCGCCGAGAAGCGGCCGTACGTCCACTCCGTCGGCCACTGCTCGCGCTGCAAGACCACCATCGAGCCGCGCTTGTCCATGCAGTGGTGGGTCAAGGTCGGCCCGCTGGCGAAGGCGGCCGGTGACGCCGTCCGCGACGGTCGCGTCAAGATCCATCCGCAGGAGATGGAGAAGCGGTACTTCGACTGGGTCGACAACCTCCACGACTGGTGCATCTCACGGCAGTTGTGGTGGGGCCACCGGATCCCGGTCTGGTACGGGCCGAACGGCGAGGTCGTCTGCGTCGGACCCGACGACGAGGCGCCGACCGGCGAGGGCTGGCGTCAGGACACCGACGTCCTCGACACCTGGTTCTCCTCCGGTCTGTGGCCCTTCTCGACGCTTGGCTGGCCCGAACAGACCGAGTCGCTCGCGAAGTTCTACCCGAACTCCGTCCTGGTCACCGGCTACGACATTCTCTTCTTCTGGGTCGCCCGGATGATGATGTTCGGTCTGTACGCGATGGACGGCACCCCGCCGTTCCACACCATCGCCCTGCACGGCATGGTTCGCGACCAGTTCGGCAAGAAGATGTCGAAGTCCTTCGGCAACGCGGTCAACCCGCTGGACTGGATGGACAAGTACGGCTCCGACGCCCTCCGGTTCACGCTCGCCCGTGGTGCCAACCCCGGTGTCGACGTCCCGATCGGCGAGGACTGGGTCCAGGGTTCCCGTAACTTCGCCAACAAGATCTGGAACGCGACGCGCTTCGCGCTGATGAACGGCGCGACGGTCGACGGCCCGCTGCCGGACGCCTCGAAGATGTCGGCGACGGACCGCTGGATCCTTTCCCGCCTCAACTCGGTCGTCGCCGAAGTCGACGCGTTCTACGAGGACTACCAGTTCGCGAAGCTCTCCGACGCGCTGTTCCACTTCGCCTGGGACGAGGTCTTCGACTGGTACGTCGAGCTGTCCAAGACGACGTTCCAGGCGGGCGGTGATCCGGCCGAGGTCTCCAAGCGCGTCCTGGGCGAGGTCCTCGACGTCACCTTGAGGCTGCTGCACCCGGTTGTCCCCTTCGTCACGGAGACCCTCTGGACGACGCTGACCGGCGGCGAGTCGGTCGTCATCGCCGAGTGGCCGGCCGACTCGGGCTTCCGGGACCCGGCCGCCCAGCGGGAGATCGAGAGCCTCCAGTCGGTCATCACCGAGGTCCGCCGGTTCCGCGCCGACCAGGGTCTCCAGCCCGGCCAGCGCGTCCCGGCCCGCCTGGACCTCGACGGCACCGCGCTCGCCCCGCACGAGGCCGCCATCCGCCAGCTCCTGCGCCTCCAGCCGGAGGGCGACGCCTTCTCCGCGACGGCGACCCTGCCCGTTTCCGGCGCCACGGTCGCGCTGGACCTGTCCGGCACGATCGACGTGGTCGCGGAACGCAAGCGCCTGGCCAAGGACCTGGCCGCCGCCGAGAAGGAGAAGGCCCAGGCCAACGCCAAGCTCGGCAACGAGGCGTTCCTGTCGAAGGCCCCGGACAACGTCGTCGAAAAGATCCGCACCCGTCTCACCAAGGCGGACGAGGACATCACCCGCATCCAGACCCAACTGGACCGCCTCCCGCAGGCGTAAGCGGCCGGTTGTACGTCGACGAAGGCCCCCGGACCAGTACTGCCAGTACGGTTCCGGGGGCCTTCGCCTACGTCAGTGGTCGTCCGTAGACTGGCCCCGTGAGTGAAAGCGACCCCTTCGACGAGATCGTCGCCGCCGAGACCGACCGCGACCCCGACCTCGCGGTCATCGAGGCCGGCAGCCGCACCCTCCGCACCCAGGGCGGCGCGCCGCAGGGCGACGTCCCCGGGCGCCCCGAGGACCCCGAGGTCGACAAGGCCCTGCGCGAGGTCGAGGCGGAGCTCGCCACCCGCTGGGGCGAGACCAAGCTGGAGCCCTCCGTCACCCGCATCGCCGCGCTGATGGACCTGCTCGGGGACCCGCAGCGCTCGTACCCCTCGATCCACATCACCGGGACGAACGGCAAGACGTCCACCGCCCGCATGATCGAGGCGCTGCTCGGCGCCTTCGAGCTGCGCACCGGCCGGTACACCTCCCCGCACGTCCAGTCGATCACCGAGCGGATCAGCCTCGACGGCGCGCCCGTCTCCGCCGAGCGCTTCATCGAGACGTACCAGGACATCAAGCCGTACGTCGAGATGGTCGACGGTATGCAGGAGTACCGGCTGTCCTTCTTCGAGGTGCTCACCGGCATGGCGTACGCCGCCTTCGCGGACGCGCCCGCCGACGTCGCCGTCGTGGAAGTGGGCATGGGCGGGGTCTGGGACGCCACCAACGTCATCGACGGTGACGTCGCCGTCGTCACGCCCATCGACCTGGACCACACCGACCGGCTCGGGGAGACGCCCGCCGCGATCGCCGCCGAGAAGGGCGGGATCATCAAGCAGGACGCGACGGTCATCCTGGCCCAGCAGCCCGTCGACGCGGCGCAGGTGCTGCTGAAGAAGGCCGTCGAGGTCGACGCGACCGTGGCCCGCGAAGGGCTCGAGTTCGGGATCGTCGCCCGGCAGGTCGCCGTCGGCGGGCAGGTGCTCACCCTGCGCGGGCTGGGCGGCGAGTACCCCGAGGTGTACCTGCCGCTGCACGGCCCCTACCAGGCGCACAACGCGGCCGTCGCGCTCGCCGCCGTCGAGGCGTTCTTCGGCGTCGGCTCCCAGCGGCCCGAGCCGCTCGACATCGGCACGGTCCGCAAGGCCTTCGCGGCCGTCACCTCGCCGGGCCGCCTGGAGGTCGTACGACGCTCCCCGACCGTCGTCCTCGACGCCGCGCACAACCCGGCCGGTGCCCGCGCCACCGCCGAAGCGGTCGGCGAGGCCTTCGACTTCAGCCGGCTGATCGGCGTGGTCGGGGCCAGCGGCGAGAAGGACGTACGGGGGCTCCTGGAGGCCTTCGAGCCGATCTTCGCGGAGATCGTCGTCACCCAGAACTCCACCCACCGCGCGATGGACGCCGACGAGCTGGCCGCGATCGCCGTCGAGGTGTTCGGCGACGACCGCGTCCAGGTCGAGCCGCGGCTGCCCGACGCCCTGGAGGCGGCGATCACGCTCGCCGAGGAGGACGGCGAGTTCACCGGCGGCGGCGTACTGGTCACCGGTTCCGTCATCACCGTCGGCGAGGCCCGACTGCTCCTCGGGAAGGGCTGAGGTCTCGCCATGCGTACGCTCTGCTCCTCGACCCTGATCGGCGAGTTCTTCGTCATCGGCTTCGCCGGTCTGGTCGCCATGAAGGACGCCGACCTGTCCACGTCCACGGTGTGGACGGTCTGCGGCATCGCCATGCTCTTCAGCCTGCTGCTGTGCGGCGTGGTCACCCGGCCCGGGGGTGTCGCCCTCGGCTGGGCGCTGCAGATCGCCCTCGTCGCGTCCGGCTTCTTCGTCCCGGTCATGTTCTTCATGGGGGTGCTCTTCGGGGCCCTGTGGTGGGCGTCCGTGCACTTCGGCAGAAAGGTCGACGAGGCCAAGGCACGCTTCGCCGCGCAGGCCGACGCGGCCTCTCCGGATACCGCTGACGCTGCGTAACAGGCGCCCGGACACGCCCTGTAACCTCATCCCACCGCACACACCGGCAGCCGAACCGGTAGTAGTACCGGTAAGAGCTGCCGTAGTAGAACCGCAGCAGCAGAACTCGCAGCAGAAGCCGCAGCAGAAGCCGCAGTAGAAGGAGTCACCTCGTGAGCCAGCGCACCCTCGTCCTGCTCAAGCCCGACGCCGTCCGTCGTGGCCTGACCGGCGAGATCATCAGCCGTATCGAGCGCAAGGCCGGCTGGCAGATCACCGCGCTGGAGCTGCGCACGCTGGACCAGGACACGCTGGAGCAGCACTACGGCGAGCACAAGGGCAAGCCCTTCTACGAGCCGCTGGTCGAGTTCATGGCGTCCGGTCCGGTCGTCGCGCTGATCGTCGAGGGCGAGCGGGTCATCGAGGGCGTGCGCGCGCTCGCCGGTCCGACCGACCCGATCGCGGCCGGCCCCGGCTCGATCCGCGGTGACTACGGCGTGATCGTCCGCGAGAACCTGATCCACGCCTCCGACTCCGAGGAGTCCGCCGAGCGCGAGGTGAAGATCTTCTTCCCCGGTCGCGTCTGAGGCCGCGTCTGAGGTCGCGTCCGAAGTCCCGTCCGAGACCGGCGGCGGCCCGACGACGGCCGGCGACGGCCGACGCGATCGGCGCGGTCGAAAGCGGCTGAAGCGGGCGATCGAGGGAACGTGTGCCCCCGAACGCCCGTCTCCAGAAGCGAACCCACACAGCATCTGCAAACAATGGCGGAGACCGCTCCGCAGTGTTCGTGCAGGCGCGTTTACGATGGAAGCCTTCACGTCACAGCACCCACCACGCCGACCTGAAAAGCCCTCAAAAGCCCATGGAAGGCCAGTCGAATCCTGATGGGGAACTCAATGTCGTTCATCGGCCGTGACATGGCTGTCGACCTCGGGACCGCCAACACGCTGGTGTACGTCAGGGGTCGCGGGATCGTACTCAACGAGCCGTCCGTCGTCGCGATCAACACCAACACCGGTGGCATCCTCGCGGTCGGCGCCGAAGCGAAGAAGATGATCGGGCGCACGCCCGGCAACATCGTTGCCGTGCGCCCGCTGAAGGACGGCGTGATCGCCGACTTCGAGATCACCGAGCGGATGCTGCGCTACTTCATCCTGAAGATCCACAAGCGCCGGTATCTGGCTCGGCCGCGGGTCGTCGTCTGTGTGCCCTCGGGCATCACGGGCGTCGAGCGCCGCGCCGTCATCGAGGCGTCGACCCAGGCCGGCGCCCGTCAGGTGCACATCATCGAGGAGCCCATGGCCGCGGCCATCGGCTCCGGCCTGCCGGTCCACGAGGCCACGGGCAACATGGTGGTGGACATCGGCGGCGGCACCACGGAGGTCGCGGTCATCTCGCTCGGCGGCATCGTCACCGCCCAGTCGATCCGTGTCGCGGGTGACGAGCTGGACAGCTCGATCATCCAGCACATCAAGAAGGAGTACTCGCTCCTTCTCGGTGAGCGGACGGCCGAGCAGATCAAGATCACGATCGGTTCCGCGTACGACCTCGACGACGACCAGCACACCGAGATCCGTGGCCGCGATCTCGTCTCCGGACTGCCCAAGACCGTCGTCATCTCGGCCGCCGAGGTGCGCAAGGCGATCGAGGAGCCGGTCAACGCGATCGTCGACGCCGTGAAGACCACCCTCGACAAGTGTCCGCCGGAGCTGTCCGGCGACATCATGGACCGCGGAATCGTTCTGACCGGCGGCGGAGCCCTGCTGCGCGGTCTGGACGAGCGGCTGCGCCGGGAGACCGGCATGCCCATCCACATCGCCGAGGACCCGCTGGACAGCGTGGCGCTCGGCTCCGGCAAGTGCGTCGAGGAGTTCGAGGCGCTCCAGCAGGTGCTGGACGCCGCGCCCCGCAGATGACGTGACGCTTCGATTCCGCCGTACGGGATGATCTCCTCTCGTGCGGCGGATCGTTGATATCTCGGCATAAGCTCCCACAAAGCGCCCTTGGTCATCCTGGCCCGGGGCTACCGGAATTCCCGATCCCGATCCGATCTCGATCCCATCCCACTTCCCGATCCAGGTTCCGATCCCACTTCCCGATCGCGGTTCCTGAACCTGTTTCTGATTCCTGTTCATGTTTTCTCTCGAGGAAGGGCACGGCCGCCGCACGTGAGGGACACACGAGAGAGCCGGCTGCTCCTGGTGCTGCTGATCGCCGTCGCGTTCGCGCTGATCACGGTGGACATCCGCGGTGGGGAGGACTCCCCGGTCGACGGCGCCCGGCAGGCCGCGGCCGCGGCCTTCGGTCCGATCGAGGACGGTGTGGCGTCGGCGGTGGACCCCGTCGGCAACGCCGTCTCCGCCGTCCGCGACTCCGGTGAACGCCATGACCGGCTCGCCGGGCTGGAGAAGGAGAACGCGGCCCTCAAGGCGAAACTCGGCAGCGACGACCGCAACCGCAGCCGCCTCGCGCAGCTCGACAAGATTCTGAAGATCGCCGGCGCGGGCCAGTACGGCATCAAGGGCGCGGAGGTCATCGCGATAGGAGCGGCCCAGGGCTTCTCCTGGACCATCACCATCGACGTCGGCGCGAACGACGGCGTCCGCCGCGACATGACGGTCCTGAACGGGGACGGGCTGGTCGGCCGGGTCACCACCGTCGGGCCCGACACGGCGACCGTGCTCCTGGCCAGCGACCCCGACTTCACCGTCGGCACCCGCATGGAGGCGTCCGACGAGCTCGGCTTCGCCTCCGGGCAGGGCGACCTGCCGCTGCGCGTCGAACTCCTCAACGGTAAGGCCGACGTGAAGAAGGGCGACCGGCTGGTCACCTTCGGCTCGCAGGCCGACAAGCCCTTCGTGCCGGGTGTGCCGGTCGGCGTGGTCTCCCGCGTCGACCCCTCCGGCGGCGACCTCACCCGCACCCTCTACGTCACGCCGTACGTCAGCTTCACCAAGCTCGACATCGTCGGCGTCGTCGTCCAGGCCCCGACGAAGGATCCGCGCGACACCGTGCTCCCCTCGAAGCCCAAACCGGTCCCCACGCCGACGGTGACCGTCACGGTCACGCCGAACGCGAACGCACCCGTAGACGGCCAGCAGCAGTAGGAGCTGACAACCCCCATGCGCGTCAACCGGATCCTGCTCTCCGTCCCGCTGATCGTGGTCGCCCTGGTCGTCCAGGTGAGCGTCCTCGCCCGCCTCCACCTCCCCGGCGCCGTCCCCGACCTCCTCCTGCTCACCGTCCTCGGCCTCGCCATGATCTACGGCCATGTCGGCGGCGCCCTCATCGGCTTCGGCGCCGGTCTGCTGGCCGACCTCGCCCCGCCCGCCGACCACGCCGCCGGGCGCTACGCCCTCGTGCTGTGCGTGATCGGCTACCTCGCCGGGCTCGTCAAGCCCGAGAGCGGGCAGATCAAGTCGGCCACCGGTCCGATGGTCGTGGTCGTCGGCGCGGCGCTCGGCTCCACCCTGCTGTACGCGGGCGTGGGCGCCCTCGTCGGCGACACCGCCGCCCGTCATGTCGGCCTCACCGGGCTGCTGTTCACGGCCGCTCTGTACGACCTGCTGCTCGCCCCGTTCGTGGTGCCCGCGGTCATGTTCCTGGCGCGGCGCGCCGACAACGACCCGCTCGCGGAGACCAACTCCGCCGGGAAGGGCACCGACATCTCCTCCGGCTGGCTCTCCTCCGGGACGGGCCTGCGGATCGGCGGCCAGCGCGGCGGCCTGAAACTGAAGGCGGCCAAGTCACGGGCGACCCGGGCGGGCCGCATCAAGGGGGTCAAGCGGCTGTGAAGGCGGGCAGGTTCGCTCGAGGGTTCGCTCGAAGGTTCACTCGAACGGGGAAGTTCCGGCGGAACGCGGGCTCACAGGCCGGACGTTCATCATTCGTACGCAGCCACAGCCGCACGCACAGCCGCGCACACACGTCCGCTCACTGAGAGGGGGAGGCAGCCGCAGTGACCAATATTCCCGAGACCGGCCGGACACCACGGGTTCAGATCCGGCTCGTCGTGATCCAGATCCTCGTCCTCTCCCTGCTGGGCACCCTCGGCGGCCGCCTGTGGTACCTGCAGATCAGGGAGGGCGCGGCGTACGCCAAGGAGGCCTCCGGCAACCACGTCCAACAGGTCGTCGAGCCCGCCGTGCGCGGCTCGATCCTGGACGCGCGCGGAGTGCCCCTCGCCGACAACGAGACACGGCTCGTGGTCTCCGCCTCCCGCACCGACCTGCTGAAGCAGCCGGACGACGGCAAGGCGGTCCTGGCCAAGCTCGCGGGCGTCCTCGGCATGAAGCCCGAGGAGGTCGCGCTGAAGGTGCGCCTGTGCGACGCGCAGACCCCGCAGCCCTGTTGGAACGGCTCGCCGTACCAGCCGATCCCGATCACCGACGAGGCCACCGCCAAGCAGGCCCTGCAGATCCGCGAGCGCGCCGAGGACTTCCCCGGCATCACCGCCGAGCCCGAGGCCGTGCGCCGTTACGCGGCGCCGGGCAACGCCAACACCGCCCAGGTCCTCGGCTACCTCTCCCCGGTCACCGACGAGGAGATCACCAAGGCCCAGGACAGCGACTCGCCCTACCTGCGCTCCGACCAGGTCGGCCGCTCCGGTCTGGAGCGCCAGTACGACAAGGAGCTGCGCGGCAAGGCGGGCGTCACCCGGTACGAGGTCGACAACCTCGGCCGCGTCATCGGCCAGGCCGAGGCGGACGCGGCGCAGCCCGGCGCCAACCTGGTCACCAGCATCGACGCCCGCGTCCAGCGGGTCGCCGAGTACGAGCTGAACAACGCGATGAAGATCGCCCGCACCCAGTTCGACAAGATCACCGGCGAGAACTACAAGGCCGACTCCGGAGCGGTCGTGGTGATGGAGGCCAAGACCGGCCGGGTCGTCGCCATGGCGTCAGCCCCGGCCTACGACCCCAACGTCTGGGTCGGCGGCATCTCCGCCAAGGACTACAAGAAGCTCACCGGGAAGAACTCGGACTACCCGCTGCTCAACAGGGCCATACAGGGTCAGTCCGCGCCCGGTTCGACGTTCAAGGTGGTCTCCACGGCCGCCGCGGTCGAGGCCGGCTACGAGTGGGACGGCGGCTACCCGTGCACGAGCTCGTACTCGGTGGGCGGCCAGGTCTTCAAGAACTTCGAAGGGGAGAGCTTCGGCCCCATCTCCCTCGGGCGCGCTCTGGAGGTCTCCTGCGACACCGTCTTCTACGGTCTCGCGGACCGGGAGTGGAAGCGGGACGGCGGCATCAACCCGAAGAAGGGTGAGCCCAAGGACTACTTCTACAAGGCCGCGCACCAGTTCGGCCTCGGCAAGGAGACCGGCATCGACCTGCCGAACGAGGTCACCGGCCGCGTCCCGGACCGCCAGTGGAAGGAGTCCTACTGGAAGGCCAACAAGGACGCCTGGTGCAAGTACGGCAAGAAGGGCGGCACGTACGTCGAGATGATCGCGTACGAGAACTGCCTCGAGGGCAACAAGATGCGCGAGGGCGACTCGATCAACTACTCCATCGGCCAGGGCGACACCCTCGTCACCCCGATCCAGGAGGCCGTGATCTACGGGGCGCTCGCCAACGGCGGCACCATGTACACCCCGACCATCGGCAAGGCGATCGTCAGCGCCGACGGCAAGGCCGTCCAGGAGATCAAGCCCCACGTCCAGCGCAGGCTGCCGGTCGACCAGGCGACGATCAAGGGCATGGACGCCGCCCTGGAGGGCGTGGTCACCCGCGGTACGGCCGCGTGGAAGTTCGGCGGCTGGCCGCAGGACAAGATCCCGCTGCACGCCAAGACGGGTACCGCGGAGGTCTACGGCAAGCAGACGACGTCCTGGCTCGCCACGTACAGCAAGGACTACACGATCGTCATGACGATCGCCCAGGCCGGTACCGGTTCGGGCGCCTCCGGTGAGGCCGTGCGGCACATCTACAACGCGATGTACGGCGTCTCCGACGACGGCAAGATCGACAAGAAGAACGCCCTGCTGCCCACCCCGCAGACCAGCCTGCCGAAGGTGCAGGCGGACGGCACGATCAAGTCACCGAAGATCTCCAAGGACCCGGGGAAGGAGCAGCGCGTCGTCCAGGAGGGCGCGCCGAAGCCGGGCGAGACGCAGCCGGGGGCGACCGTCCAGCAGAACACGGACACCAACCGCGACACCCGCAGGCGACGGCGGAGGCGGGGAAGCCGGAGGATGTGCACATGACCGGCGTGAACAGCTTCTCCGTCTCCGGGTACGGGCCCGAGCGGGCCGGCTGGACGCGGGTCTTCGCCCGTGACTCGCTGGCCCGGCGGCTGGACTGGCCGATACTGCTGTGTGCGATCGCCCTGTCGCTGATCGGCTCGCTCCTGGTCTTCTCGGCGACCCGCAACCGCACCGAGATCAACCAGGGCGACCCGTACTACTTCCTCATCCGGCACCTCATGAACATGGGCATCGGGCTCGCCCTGATGATCGCCACGGTCTGGCTCGGCCACCGCACCCTGCGCAACGCGGTACCGGTGCTGTACGGCCTCTCGCTCATGGGGATCCTGGCGGTGCTGACGCCGCTGGGCTCGACGGTCAACGGCGCGCACTCCTGGATCGTGCTCGGCGGCGGCTTCTCGCTCCAGCCCTCGGAGTTCGTGAAGATCACGATCATCCTGGGCATGGCGATGCTGCTGGCGGCCCGGGTCGACGCGGGCGACAAGCTCTACCCCGACCAGCGCACGGTGATCCAGTCACTGGGTCTCGCGGCCGTCCCCATGCTGATCGTCATGCTGATGCCCGACCTCGGGTCGGTCATGGTGATGGTGATGATCGTGCTGGGTGTGCTGCTGGCCTCCGGCGCGTCCAACCGCTGGGTCTTCGGGCTGCTCGGCGCGGGCGCGGCCGGCGGGATCGCCGTCTGGCAACTGCACATCCTGGACGAGTACCAGATCGCCCGCTTCGCCGCCTTCGCCAACCCCAGCCTCGACCCGGCCGGCGTCGGCTACAACACCAACCAGGCACGCATCGCCATCGGCTCCGGCGGCCTCGCGGGAGCCGGGCTCTTTCACGGTTCGCAGACGACGGGGCAGTTCGTCCCCGAGCAGCAGACGGACTTCGTCTTCACCGTCGCGGGCGAGGAGCTGGGCTTCCTGGGCGCGGGCCTGATCATCGTCCTGCTCGGCGTGGTCCTGTGGCGCGCCTGCCGCATCGCCCGGGAGACGACCGAGCTGTACGGCACGATCGTCGCCGCCGGCATCGTGGCCTGGTTCGCCTTCCAGTCCTTCGAGAACATCGGGATGACGCTCGGCATCATGCCGGTGACGGGCCTGCCGCTGCCCTTCGTCTCGTACGGCGGCACGTCGATGTTCTCGGTGTGGGTGGCGGTCGGGCTGTTGCAGTCCATCCGGGTGCAGAGACCCATGTCGGCGTAAGGCCCGGGCAGGCCCGGCCGGGCCCCGGACACCTTGCGGTTTCCTGGAGTTCAGCCGTGATTCGGGTCCGGCGCGCACTGCCGTTCGGGCCCGAATGCGACTAAATTCGATTCATGGCGGAGACGAAACGCGAGATCGAACGCAAGTACGAATCCGATGACAGTGGGCTGCCCGACCTCACCGGCGTCGCCGGAGTCGTGTCCGTCCTGGACAAGGGCGTCGCCGAGTTGGACGCGACCTACTACGACACCTCCGACCTGCGCCTGGCCGCGGCCTCGATCACGCTGCGCCGCCGTACCGGAGGCTCCGACGCCGGCTGGCACCTGAAACTGCCGGTCAGTCCGGGCGTCCGGGACGAGATCCACGCCCCGCTCTCCGACACGATGCCCGAGGAACTCGCCGGGCTGGTCCGCGCCCGCGTGCGCGAGGGGCAGTTGGTGCCCGTGGTGCGGCTGCGCTCCAGCCGGGACGTCCGGGACCTCGTCGACGCCGAGGGCCGGCTGCTCGCCGAGGCCAGCGTGGACGCCGTACGGGCGGACCGGCTGTTCGGCGGTACGGGCAGCGCCCAGTGGACCGAGATCGAGGTGGAGCTCGCCGACGGCGGCGACCCGGCCCTCCTCGACAAGGTGGAGAAGCGGTTGCGCAAGGCGGGCGTACGGCCGTCGAAGTCGTCGTCGAAGCTGGCGCGGGCGCTGACGGAGACGGCGTCCAAGAAGAAGTCCAAGAAGAAGGGGGAGGCGAAGGGAAAAGGCCAGGGGGAGGCGAAGGGGGAGAGACCTTTCGCCGGTGACGCCGGGGCCGAGGACGGCGTCGAGGGCGGCACCGCCGGCGATCATGTGCTGGCGTACGTCCGGGCCCAGCGGGACGCGATCGTCGAGCTCGATCCGGCCGTCCGTCTGGAGGCCGAGGAGTCCGTGCACGACATGCGCGTCGCCACCCGACGGCTGCGCAGCACCTTCCGCTCCTTCCGCAAGGTTCTCGACCGGACCGTCACCGACCCGATCGCCGTCGAGCTGAAGTGGCTCGCGGGTGAGCTGGGTGTGGGCCGCGATTCGGAGGTGCTCAGCGAGCGTCTGGCGGCCGGCCTCGACGACCTGCCCCACCCCCTCGTCTCCGGTCCGGTCCGTGAACGGCTGCAGAGCTGGGCGAAGGCGCAGCATCACGGCTCGCGCCGCCGGCTGCTCGGCGTCCTGGACTCCAAGCGCTACCTGACCCTGCTCGACACCCTGGACGCCCTGGTCGCCGGCCCGCCGCTGCTGAAGGCGGCCGGGGGCAAGCCGGAGAAGGTGCTCGCCAAGGCCGTACGCAAGGACTTCGCGAAGGTGTCCGCGCTGGTCGAGGAGGCCATGCGGCAGCCGCCCGGCACCGACCGCGACCTCGGTCTGCACGAGGCCCGCAAGAAGGCCAAGCGGACCCGGTACGCCGCCGAGACGGCCAACCCGGCGCTCGGCGGCCCCGCCAAGGCCCTCACCAAGTCCATGAAGTCGCTGCAGAGCCTGCTCGGCGAGCACCAGGACAGTTTCATGGCCCGCGTCACGCTGCGCGAGCTGTCGGCCGTGGCGCACGCGGCCGGGGAGAGCGCCTTCACGTACGGCGTGCTGTACGGGCGCGAGGAGCAGCGGGCGGCGGCCGTGGAGGCGGAGCTGCCGGTGCAGTGGGAGACGACTCAGGGGGCGATGGAGGTGTGAGGACGGCGGGTCGGAGGTCGGAGGTCGGAGGACCGGGGCTGAAGGACGGCGGGTTGGAGAACAGAGGACAGAGGGCTGGAGGACAGAGTTTCGGGGCGGTCTGCGGCGGGTTTTTCGCGGGCGGGGGAGGGGCTGTGGGCGGGTTAGGCTAGATGGCCACCCCTGTCAGCTCACGAAGGTAACGCCGCGATGTCTGTCGAATCGGTCTTCCCGCAGCTCGAAGCCTTGCTCCCGCATGTGCAGAAGCCGATCCAGTACGTGGGCGGCGAGCTCAACTCCACGGTCAAGCCCTGGGAGTCCTGCGACGTCCGCTGGGCGCTCATGTACCCGGACGCGTACGAGGTCGGGCTGCCCAACCAGGGCGTCATGATCCTCTACGAGGTCCTGAACGAGCAGGAGGGCGTCCTCGCCGAGCGCACGTACAGCGTGTGGCCGGACCTGGAGGCGCTGATGCGGGAGCACGACGTCCCGCAGTTCACGGTCGACGGCCACCGTCCCGTGAAGGCCTTCGACGTGTTCGGCCTGTCCTTCTCCACGGAGCTGGGCTACACGAACATGCTGACCGCCCTCGACCTCGCCGGGATCCCCCTGGAGGCCAAGGACCGCACGATCGACGACCCGATCGTCCTGGCGGGCGGCCACGCGGCGTTCAACCCCGAGCCGGTCGCCGACTTCATCGACGCGGCGGTCATCGGCGACGGCGAGCAGGCCGTGCTGGACATGACGAAGATCATCCGCGCGTGGAAGGCGGAGGGCCGGCCCGGCGGCCGCGAGGAGGTCCTCTTCCGCCTCGCGAAGACGGGCGGGGTGTACATCCCGGCGTTCTACGACGTCGAGTACCTGGCGGACGGCCGGATCGCCCGTGTCGTACCGAACAAGTCGGGCGTGCCGTGGCGGGTGTCGAAGCACACGGTCATGGACCTGGACGAGTGGCCGTACCCCAAGCAGCCCCTCGTCCCGCTCGCCGAGACGGTCCACGAGCGCATGTCGGTGGAGATCTTCCGCGGCTGCACACGCGGCTGCCGTTTCTGCCAGGCCGGCATGATCACGCGCCCGGTGCGCGAGCGCTCCATCACGGGCATCGGCGACATGGTGGAGAAGGGCCTGAAGGCGACCGGCTTCGAGGAGGTCGGGCTGCTGTCGCTGTCGAGCGCCGACCACAGCGAGATCGGCGAGATCGCGAAGGGCCTCGCGGACCGCTACACGGAGGACAAGATCGGCCTGTCCCTCCCGTCCACCCGCGTGGACGCCTTCAACGTCGACCTGGCGAACGAGCTGACGCGCAACGGCCGCCGGTCCGGCCTGACCTTCGCGCCCGAGGGCGGCTCGGAGCGCATGCGCAGGGTCATCAACAAGATGGTCTCCGAAGAGGACCTGATCAGGACGGTCTCCACCGCGTACGGCAACGGCTGGCGGCAGGTGAAGCTGTACTTCATGTGCGGTCTGCCGACGGAGACCGACGAGGACGTCCTGCAGATCGCCGACATGGCGATGAAGGTCATCCAGAAGGGCCGTGAGGTCTCCGGCCAGGGCGACATCCGCTGCACGGTGTCGATCGGCGGCTTCGTGCCGAAGCCGCACACGCCGTTCCAGTGGGCGCCCCAGCTCTCCGCCGAGGAGACGGACGCGCGCCTCACGAAGCTCCGGGACAAGATCCGCGGCGACAAGAAGTACGGCCGCTCGATCGGCTTCCGCTACCACGACGGCAAGCCCGGCATCATCGAGGGCCTGCTGTCGCGCGGCGACCGCCGCATCGGCGCGGTCATCCGGGCCGTCTACGAGGACGGCGGCCGCTTCGACGGCTGGCGCGAGCACTTCTCCTACGACCGCTGGATCGCTTGCGCGGACAAGACGCTGCCCGCCTTCGGCGTGGACGTCGACTGGTACACGACCCGCGAGAAGACCTACGAGGAGGTCCTGCCCTGGGACCACCTGGACTCGGGCCTCGACAAGGACTGGCTCTGGGAGGACTGGCAGGACGCTCTCGACGAGACAGAGGTCGAGGACTGCCGCTGGACGCCCTGCTTCGACTGCGGGGTGTGTCCTGCCATGGACACGACCATTCAAATCGGGCCGACCGGCAAGACGCTGCTGCCGCTGACGGTGAAGCAGTCGGCGGGGAGCGCGGCGCACAGTCACTGAGGGGGCGCTCCCGTGTCGCAAGGGGTGCCCGGAGGCCGGTCGGCTGACCTCCGGGCGCCCTCTACTCGTCCTCGGGTGTTACGGGGTCCGTCACGTGCCGCCGTTGACGGCGTTCGGCGCCGGCTGCAGTGTCACCTTGGTCCACGGGATGGGGATGCCCAGGGCGTCGTTGCAGTTCAGGGTGGCCGGGTTGGTGGTGCCGACCGCGACGCAGGTGGTCTCCCAGACCTGCCCGGTGGTGGTCATGACGTCGAACTTGATGGGCTCCCCGATGTTGGCGTTGTGCCCGTTGACGGCTGCTCCGCAGACGAAGCCGACGTCACGTCCGTCGGGATCCGAGCCGCCCGCAGGGTAGTTGTCGTGGGTGCTGAGGTCGGTCCACAGGAAATTGTGGGGCGCACCGGCGGCGCGGAGGTCGTGGATGCCCGCGTAGGTACGGCCGCCGGTCAGCGCGACCCTGAGCTCGAAGGTGTTCGACTCCTGCATGGCGTCGATGTCGGAGCAGGGGCCGGTCGCTCCGGTGGCACCTGTGGCCCCGGTGACACCGTTGGTGCCTGCCGTGCCCGTGGCTCCCGTGGCCCCGGTGACACCGTTCGTGCCTGCCGTGCCCGTGGCTCCCGTGGCTCCTGTGGCCCCGGTGACACCGTTGGTGCCTGCCGTGCCCGTGGCTCCCGTGGCTCCTGTGGCCCCGGTGACACCGTTGGTGCCTGCCGTGCCCGTGGCTCCCGTGGCTCCTGTGGCCCCGGTGACACCGTTGGTGCCTGCCGTGCCCGTGGCTCCGGTGGCGCCTGTGGCCCCGGTGCCGCCCGTGGCCCCGGTCGGGCCGGTCCCGCCCGTCACGCCCTGGGTACCCGTCGCGCCCGTGCCACCCGTGGGCCCGGTCGGGCCGGTCGCGCCGGTGGCTCCCTTGTCGCCCTTCGGGCCCTTGTCGCCCTTGGGACCCTTGGGGCCGGTGGGGCCCTTCGGTCCCTTGCACTTGTCCTTGTCGCCGGACTCGATCGCCCGGGACTCGTGGTGGCCCGGCTTGCCCGGCCTGCACTTGTCGCCGGGGCTGGGGGCCTGCGCCCTCGCGTGGTCGGTGACGTTGCGCGCCGCCGCGGCGGCCGGGCTGATCACGCCGGCCGACAGGATCACGGCGAGCGAGGCCACCATGCCGGCCTGTTTGCATCGGTGCCGGGCCACGGGCCCGAGAAGTGAGTACGGTCCGAACTGAGGGCGCATCTACATGCTCCTTGCCTTGACCGGTACGGGAGGTCTCCCAACCTGAGGGCGAGCTTGACCTGACCGAACGGGGTCGAGCGAGGCGTAGAGGCCGAATGAGTATGTTTATGAACGTATCGGACTAATTGATACGTACTGTTGGGTCATTCCTCGCGTGGGATGGACGGCCCGGGATCGGGCCTGTGCCACCTTGACGACCGTGAAACAGCAGACCCTGTGCCTGTGCATGATCGTCAAGGACGAGTCGCAGGTGATCGAACGATGCCTGGAGTCCGTACGCCCCCTCATCGACTACTGGGTGATCTCTGACACCGGGTCGACGGACGGCACGCAGGAGCTGGTCCGCAAGGTGCTCGACGGCATCCCGGGCGAGCTCCACGAGGACCCCTGGGTCGACTTCGGGCACAACCGGACGCGGAACATCCGGCACGCCCGGGGCAAGGCCGACTACCTGCTCACCCTCGACGCCGACCACGTCATGCGCCAGGATGCCCCGCTGCCCCGGCTGACGGCGGGCTCGTACATGCTGCGCTACGACACCCCGGGCACCCAGCACCGCTTCAAGCACCTCATGCGCGGCGACCGGGCGTGGCGCTACGAGGGCGTCACCCACGAGTACCCGTGCACCGACGAGAGCGACCAGCAGGAGAACCTGGACGCGCTCGTCATCGAGGACCACGCGGACGGCGGCTGCCGCAGCGACAAGTTCGAGCGCGACGCCCGCCTGCTGCGGGGCGAGTTGGAGCGCGACCCCGCCAATGCGCGCACCGTCTTCTACCTCGCCAACACCGAGCGCGACCTCGGGCACGCGGACGAGGCGATCGCGCTGTACGAACGGCGGGCCGAACTGGGCGGCTGGGGCGAGGAGGTCTACTGCTCGCTCCTGGAGGCCGGGATCCTCAGAGCGGAGCAGACCGACGACTTCCCCGGCGCCCTGGACGCGTTCTCCCGCGCCTGGGAGTCCCGCCCCGCCCGCCTCGAAGCCGTCTACGAACTCGCCTCGCGACTGCGGCTGCGCAGCCGCTATCACACCGCGTACGCCCTGCTCGGCGGGGTCGTCGGCGCACCCGAGCCGGACGACCTGCTGTTCACCAGGTCCTGGGTGTACCAGTGGGGTCTGCTCTTCGAGTTCTCCATCTGCGCCTACTGGGTCGGCGACCACACGGCCGCCGTCCGGGCCTGCGACGCCCTGCTGGCGATGCCGGACCTGCCCGAGCCGATCCGCCGTCAGACCGAGACCAACCGCGAGTTCTCCGCCCCGCACGCCGAGCCCCGCAGCAGCCAGAACAGCCGGAACAGCCAGAACAGCCGGAAGAAGCGCAAGAGGTAGCACCTCCCTGACGGCTGCTCAGCAATGCATCCACCGGGGTGCCTGTAGCGTCTACGACGACATGGACCTGCAGAAACCGCCCGCCGCGCCGCCCGTGCAGCCGCCGCCCGCTCGATCGCCCGAGGGGTGTCTCGTCGTCGCGATCCGGCTGCCGGTGCGGATCGTCGTGCTCGTGCTGGTGCTGCCCGTGCGGATGGTGTGGGACGCGCTCGTCGTCGGGGGACGGTTCCTCGGGGACGCGGTGCTCCGGCCGCTCGGGCGGGGCCTGTCGTGGCTCGGGAAGGCGCTGTTCGTCCGGCCGTTGATCGGGCTGTGGCGGTACGCCGTCGTCCCTGGGGGCAGGGCGCTCGGGTGGCTGGGGCACGTGCTGCTCGTCGTGCCGGCGGTGTGGTTCTACCGGTACCTCCTGACTCCGGCCGGGCACGGCCTCGCGTGGGTGTACGCGCGCGTGCTGACGCCGGTCGGGCTCGCGGCGCTGTGGCTCCTGAGGGGGATCGGGACCGTTCTCGGGGCCGTCGGCGTCGGTGCGTACACCGGTGTGGCGTGGCTGGTGCGCTACCTCGTCGTCGTTCCGGCCGGCTGGGTCTACGCGTGGTTCCTCGCGCCGGCCGGGCGGGGGATCGCCTGGTGTGCGCGAGGGGCGTGGCTGCTCCTGGGGATGCTGGCGAGCGGGATCGGCCTCGTCCTGTACTGGACCGGCCGGATCCTCGTCGTGCTGCCCGCGCTCGCCCTGTGGCGCTGGGTGCTCGCCCCCGTCGGCCGCTTCCTCGCGGTCCTCGCGCGCGAGGTGGGGGACGCCCTCGGGCACGCCTGGCGGATCGCCGGACGGATCTCGCTCGCCGTCGGCCGGTTCCTCGGGACGCTCTTCCGGTGGATCTTCGTCGAGCCCGTGCGCTGGGTGTACCGGGCCGTCCTCACCCCGGTCGGGCACGTCGTCCGCGACGCGGTGCTGCGCCCCGCCGCCCGGGCCGCGCGCAGCGTGGGCCGCACCGCCCGGCAGGCGCTGACCGCCGCCCGGGAGACGGCCCGGCAGACCCGCGCGGACGTCCGCCGGATGCTGTTCGGGGAGCCGAAGGAGCCGGGGGAGCGGGAGGCGGTCGTCCGGCGGGAACCATCGGCGGGCGAGACACGTACTCTTGGTAGAAGTACGACCGCTCTCACGAAGGACTGACGACACTGGGCAAGCGACAGCCCGAAGGCCCGCCGCCCGCACCCGCGGTGCAGCGCATCCGACTGCGCTACACCAAGCGCGGCCGCCTCCGGTTCACCAGCCACCGTGACTTCCAGCGCGCTTTCGAGCGTGCGTTGCGCCGTGCCGAGGTGCCGATGGCGTACTCGGCGGGGTTCACACCGCACCCGAAGGTGTCGTACGCCAATGCCGCACCCACCGGCACGGGCAGTGAGGCGGAGTACCTGGAGATCGCGCTGACCGCGGCGCGTGACCCGGAGAAGCTGAGAATCCTCCTCGACGAGTCGCTGCCCGCCGGGCTCGACATCGTCGACGCGGTCGAGGTCCGGACCTCGGGGCTCGCCGACCGGCTGACGGCCTCCGTGTGGGAGCTGCGGCTTGCCGGGGTGGACCCGGCCGACGCCGACCGCGCGGTGGCCGCCTTCAACGAGGCCGACGCCGTGGAGGTCCAGCGCATGGCCAAGAACGGCGTCCGCACCTTCGACGCCAGGGCCGCGGTCGTCCACCTGGAAACGCACAGTGAACCTGCTGATAGGCCTACCGACCAGCCCTGTGCGATACTGCGGCTGGTTGTTCGGCACGTGACGCCTGCCGTACGACCCGACGACGTCCTGTCCGGTCTTCGCGCCGTGGCCGACCTGGCGCCGCCGGTCCCCGCTGCGGTGACCAGGCTGGCGCAGGGGCTGCTCGATGAAGAGACCGGCACGGTGACCGACCCGCTCGCGCCCGACCGCGAGGCAGCTCAGGCCCCCACAACGGCCGATCCCGCTGCCGCCGCGAAGGCGCCCGCGTAGGGAAGTTCCGCGAAGGGACGGATGTCGTAGCGCCGCCCTCGTACTCGGGAGCCACCTGGGTCGGGCAGCGCACCGACCAGAAGACTTTCGCCAGGCCGTACGCATTCGGCGTACGGAACCGGCGAGACAGGACACAGAGAGCTCCCGTGCGGCGCCCGCGCCCCGGACGGCGGCACCGCGCATCGCGCGAGCCGCGGACGTCAACGGCGATCGATCCCCCGTGATCGACGCCGGACCAGGCGCGGCGCCCGGGAGCCTGACGGGAGAAACGCCCGCATGCTCGAGCCAACCGAATCCACCGAATCCGTGACAGGGTCCGCGCCGGACTCCGAAGCGAACACCCCCAGCGACACCCTGCCGCCGCGTCGTCGGCGCCGTGCCGCTTCCCGGCCGGCGGGTCCGCCGGTCGCCGGCGACGCCTCGGCCGAGATCACCACGCCGGCCATACCGGCCGTGGAATCCGTCGAGGAACTGGCGGAGGAGGACATCCAGTCCGCCCAGCCCGCAGACGGCCTTGAGACCGAGGCAGCCGAACAGGCCGCTGAGGTCGCCGAAGCCGCGCCCCGTACGCGGCGCCGGGCCACCCGCCGTGCCTCCGCGCCTGCCGGTACGCCGGCCGTCGCCGAGGCCGCCGAGATCGTCGAGACGGTCGTGCCCGTGGCTGCCGCCGGGGAGATCCCGGTCGAGGACGCCGTCGAGGACGCCGCAGTCCAGGAAACCGCCGACGAGGACGCCGCTCCTCGCCGTACCCGCCGCCGGGCCACGCGTCGCGTGTCCGCGCCCGCCGGAGCCGCTCCGGCCGAGGTCGTCGAGACCGCCGCCCAGGAGGCCGCCGTCGTGGAACAGCCCGCCGCAGAGTCCGAGCCCGCGTCCGAGCCCGTCGAGGCCGCGCCCCGTGCGCGCCGCCGGGCCACCCGTCGGGCGACCGCGCCCGCCGGTGCGCCGGAGGCCGAGACGACGCCCGACGTCGCCGCCGTGACCGAAGAGGCGCCCGCCGAGGCTGCTCCCCGTGGCCGTCGTCGCGCCACGCGCCGCGTCTCCGCGCCCGCCGAGGCCGAGGCGACCGAAGTGGCGGAGGTCACCGAGCCGGCCGCCGCGGAGCCGGTCGTCGCCGCTGTCGAAGAGGTCAAGGCCCCCGAGGAGCCTGCCGCCCAGGCTGCTCAGGCTGCTCAGGCCGATGAGGACGCCGGTCCGCGGCGTGGTGGTCGGCGGCGGGTGGTCCGTCGGGCCGCCGGTGGCTTCTCCGCGCCCGAGCCGGCGAAGGGCAGCGGCGAGGACGACGCGCCGCGTCGTCCGGCGCGCCCCTCGGTCGCCGTGTTCCAGGCGCCCGTGTTCGCCGAGCCGCAGTTCCAGACGCCGCAGCGGGCCGCCGCCGAGGCCGCCGCCGCTGAGGCGGAGGTCACGGAGGTCGAGGAGCCCGAGGAGGTGCAGGAGCTTCCCGAGGAGCCGACCGGGTCGCGTTCCCGCCGCCGTCGGCGCCGGGCCGGTGGCTTCGGCGACGAGGCCGAGACCGGCCGCGCCGCGGCGCCTGCCGCGCCCGTCGCGCAGGCCGCCGTACCCGTCGTCGAGGACGAGTCGGAGACCGAGCCGGACGAGGCCGACGCCGAGGACGTCGTCGAGGGTGACGACGACGCCGAGGAGACCGGGTCGCGTCGCCGTCGCCGCCGTGGCGGCCGTCGCCGTCGCCGTGGCGATACCGCCGACGGCGAGGGCGAGTCCGGAGACGATGGCGCCGACGAGTTCGCCGCCGAGCAGACCGCGCAGGACGCCGAGGACGCCGCCGAGCAGGACGACGAGGACGAGGACGCGGAGGACGCGGCCGGTGGCTCCACCGCCGGCAGCCGTCGTCGCCGTCGTCGCCGTCGCCGTGCCGGTGACTCCTCGGGCGAGGCCGAGCAGCCGGGCGACGGCGACCCCGAGCGCACGGTCGTCAAGGTCCGCGAGCCGCGCAAGCCCGCCGAGCCGTCCGACGAGGTGCAGTCCATCAAGGGCTCCACGCGTCTGGAGGCCAAGAAGCAGCGCCGCCGGGAAGGCCGCGAGCAGGGGCGCCGGCGCGTCCCGATCATCACCGAGGCCGAGTTCCTGGCCCGGCGCGAGGCCGTCGAGCGGGTGATGGTCGTCCGCCAGAGCGGCGAGCGCACCCAGATCGGCGTCCTGGAGGACGGCGTGCTCGTCGAGCACTACGTCAACAAGGAGCAGGCGACCTCGTACGTCGGCAACGTCTACCTGGGCAAGGTCCAGAACGTGCTGCCGTCGATGGAGGCCGCGTTCATCGACATCGGGAAGGGGCGCAACGCCGTCCTGTACGCCGGTGAGGTCAACTTCGAGGCGCTCGGCATGGCCAACGGGCCGCGCCGCATCGAGGCCGCCCTGAAGTCGGGCCAGCCGGTCCTCGTCCAGGTGACGAAGGACCCGATCGGACACAAGGGCGCCCGGCTGACCAGCCAGGTCTCCCTGCCGGGCCGCTACCTCGTGTACGTGCCCGAGGGCTCGATGACCGGCATCAGCCGCAAGCTGCCCGACACCGAGCGGGCCCGGCTGAAGACGATCCTCAAGAAGATCGTCCCCGAGGACGCGGGCGTCATCGTGCGCACCGCCGCCGAGGGCGCGAGCGAGGACGAACTGCGCCGCGACGTCGAGCGGCTGCAGGGGCAGTGGGAGGAGATCCAGAAGCGGGCCAAGGGCGGCAACGCCCCGACGCTGCTGTACGGCGAGCCGGACATGACCGTCCGGGTCGTGCGCGACATCTTCAACGAGGACTTCACCAAGGTCATCGTCAGCGGTGACGAGGCCTGGTCGACGATCCACGGGTACGTCTCGCACGTCGCGCCCGACCTCGCCGACCGGCTGTCGAGGTGGACCTCCGAGGTCGACGTCTTCGCCACGTACCGGATCGACGAGCAGCTCTCCAAGGCGCTGGACCGCAAGGTCTGGCTGCCCAGCGGCGGCTCGCTGGTGATCGACCGGACCGAGGCGATGGTCGTCGTCGACGTCAACACCGGCAAGTTCACCGGCCAGGGCGGCAACCTGGAGGAGACGGTCACCAGGAACAACCTGGAGGCGGCCGAGGAGATCGTGCGCCAGCTGCGGCTGCGCGACCTCGGCGGCATCATCGTCATCGACTTCATCGACATGGTGCTGGAGTCCAACCGGGACCTGGTGCTGCGCCGCCTGCTGGAGTGCCTGGGCCGCGACCGTACGAAGCACCAGGTGGCGGAGGTGACCTCGCTGGGCCTGGTCCAGATGACCCGCAAGCGGGTGGGCCAGGGGCTGCTGGAGTCGTTCTCCGAGACCTGTGTGCACTGCAACGGGCGCGGGGTCATCGTCCACATGGAGCAGCCGACCGCCGTCGGCGGCGGTGGCAAGCGCAAGAAGCGCGGCCGCGGTGGCGACGGGCAGGCCCACGATCACGACCACGAGTTCGAGACGGGGTCGGCCGACCTCGTCGAGCCCCTCGTGAGCGTCGAGCAGGAGGCGGAGACCGAGGCCGAGGTCGCCGCCGAGGTCGCCGAGCCGGTCGCGCTCGCCGCCCCCGAGTTCACGCCCGACGAGGAGCTGTACAGCAGCATCGCCGAGGCGGAGGCCGCTGCCGGCCGTGGCCGGGGCCGCCGCCGGGCGAGCCGCAGGGCGTCCGCCCCGGCGGGTGCGCCGCGCGGCGGTGCGTCGCGCAGGTCGGGCGGCTCCGAGTCGTTCGCCGCGGCGGAGCCCGCCGAGGTGGCCGAGGCCGTCGAGGCGGTCGCCGCGCCGGCCGCCGAGCCGGTCGAGGAGACGCCCGCCGTGCAGGACGTCGTCGTCGAGGCGGCCGTCGCGCAGGCCGAGCCGGTCGCCGTCGAGGACCCGGTCGTCGAGGCTCCGGCCGTCGACGAGGCCGCGCCCAAGGGCCGTACGCGCCGTCGCGCCACCCGCAAGGTGTCCGCGCCGGCCGGTTCGCCCGCGGGAGCGGAGGCCGCCGTGGTGACGGTCGCCGAGCCGGTGGTCGTGGAGGCTGCTGTGGCGGAGGTCGCTCCGGTGGAGCAGCCCGAGGCCGGGCAGGTCGCCGAGCCCGTCGTCGAGAGTGCGGCTCCGGCCCGCCCGCGGCGTCGTGCCGTGCGCAAGGCCACCGCGCCGACCGCGTCCGAGGAGACGGCCGTCATGGTCGTCCCGTCGGCCACCGCGGAGGCCGAGGTCCCTGAGGCCGAGGCGCCCGCCGCTGAAGAGGCGGAGGCCGCTCCGGTGAAGAAGACGGCCGCCCGCAAGACGGCGAAGAAGGCCACGGCGAAGAAGGCCGCCACCACCAAGACGGCGGCGGCCAAGAAGACGGCCACGGCCGCGAAGAAGACCGTCGCCAAGAAGACGACGGCCAAGAAGGCGACGAAGTCGGTGGCGAAGAAGACGGTGGCGGCGCAGCAGAGCGCCCCGTCCGTCTCGGCCTCGGCCTCGACGGAGGACTGACGTCGGCGAGGGCTGACAGCGGTGGCGCGGGCGTCCGGTGCATGATGCATCCGGGCGCCCGCGCCCGTGTCGTACCCGACCCACACAGGCCCTCCACAGACGCCCTGTGTACTCGCGTCGCCTTGGGTTCATCGGGGCGTTACTCTGTGTCTCGCTTGTGATAGAGGGCACCCGCGCGGTGGGTTTCGCTGTGGTAACCCTAGGGAAAATCGCCTTCTCCGGGCTGGTAACGTGCACTCTGGTCCCGGTGGCCAAAGGCATGCACACCGTGACCGCAGCCGATGAGCACATCCGGTCTTGCAGCCGGACACGGCTGACTTCCCGCAAGGAACCCTCACGGGGCGGGGTCCTGTGTACAAGCCGTCCGCCCGCCCACCGGCGCCGGCGGACAACGGGGATGCGGCCGTGCTGAGCATCGACACGGTGCCTTCCCGGCCATGTATGACGTGGTGCGCCTTCGAGGTCGCCGTAGAGGAGGGGATGTCGATGACCGACGCCCATGTGTTCATTCCGGCAGCCAAACCCGTGATCGGCGAGGAGGAGATCGACGCCGCGGTGCGCGTGCTGCGCAGTGGCATGGTCGTCCAGGGTCCCGAGGTGGCAGCCTTCGAGGAGGAGTTCTCGGAGCTGGTCGACGGACGCCACTGCGTCGCGGTCAACTCCGGCACCTCCGCGCTGCACCTGTCGCTCCTCGCCCTCGGTCTCGGCCCGGGCGACGAGGTCATCGTGCCGTCGTTCTCCTTCGCCGCCTCCGCCAACGCGGTGCGGCTGGTCGGCGCCGACGTGGTCTTCGTCGACATCGACCCGGAGACGTTCTGCCTGGACCCGGCCGCCGTCGAGGCGGCCCTGTCGCCGCGCACCGCCGCGATCATGCCGGTGCACCTGTACGGCCACCCGGCCGCCATGGACAAGATCATGGAGATCGCCGGCCGGCACGGGCTCGCCGTCGTCGAGGACGCCTGCCAGGCCCACGCGGCCGCGCTGCACGGCACTCCGGTCGGCGCCTTCGGCGCGGCGGGAACCTTCAGCTTCTACCCGACGAAGAACATGCACAGCCTCGAGGGCGGCATGATCTCCACCGGCGACGCGGAGACCGCCCGCACCCTGCGCCTGCTGCGCAACCAGGGCATGGAGAAGCGCTACGCCAACGAGATCGTCGGCGTCAACGTGCGCATGACGGACGTGTCCGCCGCCATCGGCCGCGTGCAGCGCCGCAAGCTGGACGGCTGGACCGAGCAGCGCATCGCCAACGCCGCGTACCTCACCGAGCACATCACCGCGCCGAACGTGCTCACGCCGAAGGTCGCCGAGGGCGCCCGGCACATCTACCACCAGTACACGGTGCGCATCCAGGGCGACCGGGACGCCGCCATGGCCAAGCTCACCGAGGCCGGCATCGGCAACGCCGTGTACTACCCGACGCCCATCCACCGGCTGAAGCCGTACTGGGAGCCGGACCAGAAGGCCGGTCGCACCTGGGACCTGCCCGAGACGGAGCGCGCGGCCGCCGAGGTCGTGTCGCTGCCCGTGCACCCGGCCCTGTCCACGCAGGACCTGGAGCGCATCGTCACCGCCGTCAATGCTCTGGGGGAGCAGCTGTGAGCACCGGGAAGTCGCTGCGGGCGGGACTCGTCGGCCTCGGTTCCATGGGGCGTCACCACGCCCGTGTCCTGTCCGGTCTGGACGGCGTCGACCTCGTCGCCGTCGTCGACCCGATGGGCGACAAGTTCGGCGCAGCCCAGGGCGCGCCGATCCTGGACACCGTCGAGGAGCTCATCGCCCTCGGCGTGGACTACGCCGTCGTGGCCTGCCCCACGCACCTGCACGAGGAGGTCGGTCTGGCGCTCGCCGGGGCCGGCGTCTGCGCGCTGATCGAGAAGCCGGTCGCGGAGACCGTGGACGGCGCCCGCCGTCTCGTCGAGGCGTTCGAGTCGCGGGGGCTGGTGGCCGGCGTCGGTCACATCGAGCGCTGCAACCCGGCGCTGATGTCGCTGCGCACCCGGCTGGAGGCCGGCGAGCTCGGTGACGTCTACCAGGTCGTCACCCGCCGCCAGGGCCCGTTCCCGCACCGCATCGCGGACGTCGGCGTGGTCAAGGACCTCGCGACGCACGACATCGACCTCACCGGCTGGGTCACCGGCCGCCAGTACCTGTCGATCGCGGCGCACACCGTCTCCAAGAGCGGCCGGGCGCACGAGGACATGGTCTCCGCGGTGGGCCGGCTCGACGACGGCACCATGGTCAACCACCTGGTGAACTGGCTGAGCCCGCTCAAGGAGCGGTTCACCTCGGTCACCGGTGAGCGCGGCTGCTTCATCGCCGACACCCTCACCGCCGACCTCACGTTCCACTCCAACGCCGCCGTGACCACCGAGTGGGAGGCCCTTCAGGCGTTCCGCGGTGTGTCCGAGGGCGACATGATCCGCTACGCCATCCCGAAGCGCGAGCCGCTCCAGGTCGAGCACGAGCTGTTCCGGGACGCGGTGCTCGGCAAGGCCGCCGACATCTGTACCCTGCGCCAGGGGATGCGTACCGTCGAGGTGGCGGCCGCGGTGCTCGAGTCGGCGACGACCGGTCGCAGTGTGTCCCTTCAGCCGGAGGACCTGGCCGCACATGGCAGCTGAGCATCACACATCGGGGGAACGGTGCGTGCTCGGCGGGACTCCTATGTTCTGTGAGACTTTCCCCGCAGGACCCAGCCGGCCGTCGGCTGTCGGAGACCAGGAGCCGGAGAATGTGTGCTGCGCCTGACGTCAGCGTCGTCGTCGCCGTGTACAACACGATGCCGTACCTGACGGAGTGCCTGAACTCGCTGGTCGGGCAGAGCATCGGCCGTGAGCGGCTGGAGATCGTCGCCGTCGACGACGGCTCCACCGACGACAGCGGCCGCGAACTGGACCGCTTCGCCGCGCTGTACCCGGACACCGTCAAGGTGATCCACCAGCCGAACTCCGGCGGCCCGGCCGCGCCCAGCAACCGGGCGCTGGAGGCCGCCACCGGCCGCTACGTGTACTTCATCGGCGCCGACGACCACCTCGGCGAGGAAGCCCTGGAGCGCATGGTGACGGTCGCCGACAAGCACGGCTCGGACGTCGTCGTCGGCAAGATGGTCGGTACCAACGGCCGCTACGTGCACCAGGCGCTGTACAAGGAGAACGACCGGGACGTCAGCCTCTACGACTCCGCGCTGCCCTTCACGCTGGCCAACACCAAGCTGTTCCGCCGGGACCTGGTCGAGAAGTACAAGCTGCGCTTCCCCGAGCACCTGCCCGTGGGCAGCGACCAGCCGTTCACCATCGAGGCGTGCGTGCGCGCGAAGAAGATCTCGGTGGTGGCCGACTACACCTGCTACTACGCGGTCAAGCGCGGCGACGCCAGCAACATCACCTACCGCGCCGACCACCTGGCGCGGCTGCGCGCCACGGCCGAGATCATGGACTTCACGGCCGGTCTCATCGACGCGGGCCCCGAGCGCGACCACGTGCTGCGCCGGCACTTCACCTGGGAGCTCGCCAAGCTCGTCCAAGACGACTTCCCGGGCCTGGAGCGGGAGTTGCAGCGGCAGATCTGCGCGGGCGTCGCGCGGCTCGCCGACGCCTACTTCACCGACGGCATCCGTGACGCGATGGACGTCAAGCGCCGGGTGCGCATCGCGCTGGCGCAGGCCGGCGCGATCGACGAACTCGTCGAGGCGATCTCGGCGGAGTCGGCGCAGGCGGACGGGGCGACCCCGTTCGTCGTCGAGGGCGGCCGGGCCCACGCCCGCTACCCCGGCTTCCGCGACCCGCGCATCGGCCTGTCCGACCGGGTCTACGAGGTGTTCGGCGAGTCGGTCGCCGCCCCGCTGGCCCAGGGCACCCTGCTGCTCGCCTCCGACTGGGAGCAGCAGGGCGAGGCGCTCACCTACACGGTGTCCGTGCGGGTGCCGGTCCTCGGCGACATCGACGGCGCGGTGCTGCGGCTGGCCGGCAAGGCCATGCCCAAGTCGGCGGACAAGCCCGGCGCGCGCAGGCTGAAGGCGGACCACGCCCTGCCCGCGCCGGTGGGCGAGATACGGCGGGAGCCCGGTGCGGACGGCGCCTCGACGGTGCTGCACGCCCGGGTTCCGCTGGAGTACGTCACCGCGAAGCGGGGGGTGCGGGTATACCTGGACGTGGCCGGCGCCACGTACGAGGTGCCCGTGCGGGGCACGGACCTGCCCATGCCGCTGGCCCGCCGGTGGGGCCGGGAGGGGGACCCCTACCGGGCGTCGGCCATCGTGAACGACAAGGGGCGTGTCGTGATCGACACGGCCCGGATGTATCCGCCGAAGAGGGCCCTGGTCCTCCGGGCGGTGGCAGCTCCCTTCCGGAAGCTGAAGTCCCTGGCCGTCCGCGCGCGGGCGGTCGGTGTAAGGAAGTTGAAGTCCGCCGGTCTCAAGAAGCCGACCGGTTCCAAAAGGAAGTAGCGACCCTCCATGAACATCTGTGTAGTAGCACTCGGCAAGATCGGCCTGCCCTTGGCCGTGCAGTTCGCCTCCAAGGGCCACCGGGTCATCGGCGCGGACGTCAACGAGAAGGTCGTCGAGCTGGTCAACGCCGGCGTCGAGCCGTTCCCCGGCGAGCACGACCTCGACGTCAAGCTGAAGCAGGCCGTCGACGCCGGGCTGCTCAGCGCGACCACGGACACCGCGTCGGCGGTCGCCGCGTCCGAGGCCGTCGTCGTGGTCGTCCCGCTGTTCGTGGACGCCGAGGGCACCCCGGACTTCGGCTGGATGGACTCCGCGACGAAGGCGATCGCCCAGGGCCTCAAGCCCGGCACCCTCGTCTCGTACGAGACGACCCTGCCGGTCGGCACCACCCGCACCCGCTGGGCGCCGATGCTGGCCGAGGGCTCGGGCCTGACCGCGGGCGAGGACTTCCACCTGGTGTTCTCCCCGGAGCGCGTCCTCACCGGCCGGGTCTTCGCCGACCTGCGCCGCTACCCCAAGCTGGTCGGCGGCGTCGACGAGGCGTCCGCCGCCCGCGGCGTGGAGTTCTACGAGGCTGTCCTCGACTTCGACGAGCGCGCCGACCTGCCGCAGGCCAACGGCGTCTGGGACCTGGGCACCGCCGAGGCCTCCGAGCTCGCCAAGCTCGCCGAGACGACCTACCGGGACGTCAACATCGGCCTGGCGAACCAGTTCGCGCGGTTCGCCGACAGCAACGGCATCGACGTCAAGAAGGTCATCGAGGCCTGCAACTCGCAGCCCTACAGCCACATCCACCAGCCGGGCATCGCCGTCGGCGGCCACTGCATCCCGATCTACCCGCGGATGTACCTGTGGAACGACCCGGCGGCCACCGTCGTGCGCTCCGCCCGTGAGGCGAACGCCGCGATGCCCGAGTACGCCGTCGACCTGCTGGCCGCCGCCTACGGCGACCTGACCGGCGTGAACGTCCTCGTGCTGGGCGCCGCCTACCGCGGCGGCGTGAAGGAGACGGCCTTCTCGGGCGTCTTCCCGACCGTCGAGGCCCTCAAGGCGCGCGGCGCGGTCCCGTTCGTCTCGGACCCGATGTACACGGACGAGGAGCTCACCGCCCACGGCCTGGCCCCGCACGCGGGCGAGAAGGTCACCGCGGCGGTCCTGCAGGCCGACCACGCCGAGTACCGCACGCTGACCCCGGCCGACCTGCCCGACGTCACCGTCCTCGTCGACGGTCGCCGTACGACGGACCCGGAGGCCTGGAAGGGCGTCCGCCGGGTCGTCATCGGCGGCTGAGGCACTCGTACGCGAACAACCCCGTGGCCCCGCCCCGTGACCGGGTGCGGGGCCCTGGTGCAGAAAGGTTTCCCATGACCTGGCTGATCACGGGCGGTGCCGGTTTCATCGGCTCGCATGTGGTGAAGGCGATGACGGACGCCGGTGAGCGGGTCGTCGTCCTCGACGACCTGAGCACAGGCCGCGCCGAGCGGCTCCCGGACGGCGTCGTCCTGGAGGTCGGCACGGTGCTCGACGGCGACGTCGTCGCGCGGGTGCTGCGCGAGCACGGCGTGAGCGGCATCGTGCACATCGCGGGCAAGAAGCAGGTGGCCGAGTCCGTGGACCGGCCGCTGTACTACTACCGCGAGAACGTCGAGGGCATGCGGGTCCTGCTCGACGCGGCCGTCGCCGCGGGGGTCGGCCGGTTCCTGTTCTCCTCGTCCGCCGCCGTGTACGGCATGCCGGACGTCGACCTCGTCACCGAGAAGACGCCGTGCGCGCCGATCAACCCCTACGGCGAGACCAAGCTCGCCGGCGAGTGGCTGGTGGCGGCGGCCGGCGCCCGGCACGGGCTGGCGACGGCCTCGCTGCGCTACTTCAACGTGGCGGGCGCGGCCACGCCCGAGCTGGGCGACGACGGCGTCTTCAACCTCGTCCCGATGGTCTTCGAGCGCCTGGAGGCGGGTGAGGCGCCGCGGATCTTCGGCGCCGACTACGCGACGCCCGACGGCACCTGCGTGCGCGACTACATCCACGTCGAGGACATCGCGTCCGCGCACGTCGCCGCCGTCCGCCGGCTGGCCGCCGACCCGGAGGCCAGGCTGGTCCTCAACATCGGCCGCGGCGAGGGCGTTTCGGTGGCCGAGATGATCGACGTCATCCAGGACGTCACCGGCCGCGCGGACGCCGCGCCCGACGTGACCGGCCGCCGCCCGGGCGACCCGGCCCGGGTCGTGGCCTCCGCCGACCTCATCCGCGAGGAACTCGGCTGGAGCGCCCGGCGCGGGGTGCGGGAGATGGTGGAGTCCGCGTGGGCGGGGTGGCGGCTGCGGCACCCCTGAGCCACACGTGCACAGATGAGTGAGGGCCCCCGGGAACGTGTCCCGGGGGCCCTCACTCAGTGGTGCAGGTGCGGCTAGTTCTCGTCGAGGATCAGCTTCTCGAAGTGCTTCTGCACCACGGGCCAGTCCCACACCGTCAGCGCGTGCTCGGTGGCGAGCTTGCCCGCGCCCCGCCAGGACTCCTCCGTGGCCGTGACCTTGAGGATCCGCTCGGCCGCCTCGGCGGGGGAGCCCACGACCCAGTCCTCGGGGTAGAGGGTGCGGGCGCTGTTGGGCTTGCCCGCGTAGAACGGCCAGTCGCGGACGACGGGGACGGCGCCGCTGGCCGCGCCCTCCATCAGACCGACGTGGCAGCCCTCGCGCACCGAGGAGCTGAGGATCGTACCGAACTCGACGAGCTTGGACGGGACGTCGTCCGTCGCGCCGAGCCGGACCACCGCGCCGGACTCCTCCAGCGGGGCCAGCAGTTCCTCGAACTCGTTCAGGTACTGGCGGGTGGCCTGGCTGGTCTTCGGGTCCATGTCGCCGCCGACCAGGAGCAGCCGGTAGCGGTCGTCGTGCTTGCGGACCCGCTCCAGGACGTCCAGGGCCCACTTGGGGTCCTTCGCGACCTGGCTGATGCCGACCAGACCGAGGTTGAAGCGGGCCTCGGCCGGCTTCGCCCGGTTGAAGCCCGACAGGTCCATGGCGTTGTCGATGAGGTGGAACCGCGGCGCCTGCTCGCCGCGCAGCGTCGGCACCAGCGAGGCGCTCAGGTCCTTCACGTGCGGGGCGACGAACACGAGGTCGTCGACCCGGGAGAAGTCCGTCATGTGCGGCCAGCGCGTGAACGCCTCGTAGCTGTGCAGGCGCACCACGATCCGGGTGTCGCCCGGGTCGATCGCGGTGAGCATGCCGGCCGGACCCGCGGCCCACTCCAGGAAGACGGTGTCGGCCCAGTCGAGGTAGGGGCGCATCAGGCGCTCCACCTCTTCCTGGTAGTCGCTCGTGCCGTCCGCCAGGCGGTCCTTGACCATGCGCGGGGCCGCCCAGGAGATCCGCTTCAGGTGCTTGTTCGAGTCCAGGTCGAGGTAGCGCAGCTCGACGCCGGGGTAGTCGGCGAAGTGCTCCTTGACCAGGTGCAGGAAGTTGTCGTTGGCGCTCGTCGTCACCAGCAGCCGCAGCGGGCGGTCGGTGGGGGCGGGCGCGGCGGGCATCTTGCGGCCGCGGGGGCGGCTCAGCGCCTGGAACGCCTTGGAGCGGTGCAGCGGGGCCACGAAGCCCTCGGCGTCCTTGGCCAGCGGCGACGACAGCTGGTCGATGTGCAGCACCCGGTGGAAGTGCAGGAACAGGGCGCGGTTGATCGCCTCGGCCGAGTCGTCGCTCTTGCCCCGGGCGTAGAGCGCGTCGGCGTTGGCGAGCTGCGCCTCGACCGCCTTGCCGAGATGCCGGGGGCTGATGCCCTTCTTCAGCTCCTGCATGACGCCCTCGTAGTAGAGGTCCGCCCGCAGTTGGGGATCGGGGATCTTCGTGGCGGCGTCCGCGAGGGTGAGCGCGGCACCGCTGGTGCGGCCCGCCCACTGCATGCCCTCGGCGACGTACCGCGAGGTCGCGGCGCGCACCCTTATGGGCATGCCGGGCGCGGTCACCGCCGAGCGCCACAGCCGGGCGCCGACGCCGGACCGCATCAGGGGCCGCGGGGTCGCCGTCCGCACCAGTTGGGCGGGCAGACGGTCGACGCTGCGCTTCACGTCACGGGTGATCGCGTGCAGCGGCGGCAGGACGGAGGATCGGCGGACTGTGACGCCGCCCTGCGCCTTCAGCTCCTCGACGGCCTTCAGCGCGGGCGCGAGCCCGAACCTGGCCGGGGCGGAGCGGTTGTACTCGGCGAGCCGCCACACCGTGTACACGGTGGCCACGTCCAGGGCGACGAGCACGTCGGCCTTGCGGCCGTGGGAGCGCAGCCAGGAGTCGCCCTTGATCTGCGTCCAGTTGCGCAGGCCGCGCGGGGCCTTGCCGAGCCGGCGGCGGACCGCCTGGCTGCGGTGCTTGAGGGTGCGCGGCAGTTGGTGCGCACTGGCCAGCCCGACCTTGGCGAGTTCCTCGGGGAGGCCCTCGGCCTCCAGGTCGAACATGCCCGCCAGATGCACGCGCGCGCCCTGGGCGTTGAACTTGCGTACCGCGTCGGCGAGGACGCCGAGCTGCGGCCGGACGTACGCCACGAGCAGGACTTCGGTCACTTGGCGAGCTCCTCGACAAGGTTCTTGACGGCGACGGACATCAGCGCCTCACGAGTGAACTGGTCGGCGTGGGCCATCGCCTCGGCGTGCTCCTCGTCGGTCGTCTCCACCGCCATGTGGGCGGCCTTGATGAACGACTCGGTCAGGCCCGCCTCGTCGATGCCGGGGGCGCCCGTCCACAGCGGGTGGCCCCGCAGCACGTTGGAGGCGTCGTGCTCGGCGGCGTGCGCCGACACGATGGGCAGGCCGGTCGCCATGTACTCGTACACCTTGCCCGAGGTGACGAACCGGCCGCCGATGAGGATCAGCACCATGGCGTCCCAGCTCGCGTAGATCGAGGAGACCTCGGCCTTCGCGGCGGGACCGCCGAAGACGACGCCGTCGGCCTCGGCCTCCTTGAAGACCTCGGCGTGCCGGTTCGCACCGCGGGTGGCGCCGTTGCCGAGGTGGCCGCGCAGCTCGAAGCGCGCGTTCGCCAGCAGCGGCTCCTTCGCACGGGCGGCCCGCCAGGCGTTCAGCACCGTCTCCAGGTGCGGGACGGTGAAGTTGACCGTGCCGAGGTAGCCGAAGACCAGCCCTGCCTCGGGGTCCGGGTTGTGCGCCCGGCCCGGCGAGCTGTCCGCGTCGTACCCGTTGCGCACCACGTGCACCCGGCTCGCGAACTGCGGGTAGCGCTTGCGGTAGTGCTCGGCGATGGGGTCGTTGACGACCCACAGGGAGGCCGCGTTGTCGAGGATCTTCTGCTCCCAGCGACCCTCGGAGGAGTCGCGGGCGAAGGCCTCGACGCCGTCGATGACATCGATGGACCAGCCGTCGCGGAAGTCCACCGCGTACGGCACCTTCGCCTCCTCCCACAGCTTCCAGGCCGCGGCGAGGTTCACGTAGGGCACGCAGCTGGCGAGCAGCAGGTCCGCCGGGTGCTCCCGGTGGATGCGCAGCACGGCCTGCTCCAGGTCGTCGCGCCACTCGCCGAAGTTCGGCTCCGGGAACGTCTCGGTGTGGCGGCGGCGCAGCTTGGCGACCCAGCCGTTGGGATCCAGGGCACGCGCCTCGTCGAAGAGGCGGATGTCCGTCTCGAGGTCCTCGCGGGCGAGCGGCAGCTCGACGATCTTGACCTGGGGGTCGACCTGCTCCAGCAGGGAGAGGTCGATGCCCGAGTCGAGTTCCCAGGACTCCCGGGCGATGTTGACGACCGTGACGTCCCAGCCGGCCTTCACGAACTGGTTGGCGGTCTCGCGCATCCGGTACGTGGAGCTCTTGGCGGCGGGCGGGAAGCCGATGGCGAGGTAGATGACGTGCGGTCGCTTGCCTTCCGCAGGCGGCCCGGACGGGGGAGACGATGACATAGCGGTTGACGCTAGCACGCTGACATGCGCGGACCGTGGCTCTGCGCGACCGCCCGCAGGCGGCCGCCGAGGGCCCCGGTTCCGGTGCTCATGTCAGGCGGGCCGGCTGCCCCCCTTCCATTCCTCCATGAGACGGACGACGTTGTGCGCCGCGCGGCCGTCGCCGTACGGCGTGCCGGGGTCGTCGGTCGGCACGGCACGGGTCACGGTCTCGGCCCACTCCTGGGGCGACAGCGTGTGCGGGTCGGGTACGAGGACGTTCCAACCGGTGTGAACGGTTTCCACCCACTCCGTCTCCGGGCGGATGGTGGTGCAGATGCGCTCCAGCAGGAACGCCTCCTTCTGCAGACCGCCGGAGTCCGTCACCACGCCGACCGAGGCCAGCACGGCGGCGACCAGGCTCGCGTACGGCAGCGGGCGGCAGACGTGCAGGTTGCCCTGGGCCAGGTCGATGCCGTGCTCCTGGGCGCGGGCGACCAGCCGCGGGTGGGCGGCGAGGGCCACCGGCACCGGCAGCTTGGCGAGCGAGCCGACGATCGCGGCGAGCCGCTCGGGGTCGTCGGTGTTGTCCGGGCGGTGCAGGGTCGCCAGCAGGAAGGGCTTCGCCGGGTCGATGCCCTCGGGCAGCTCCGGCGCGGCGAACTCGCCGGCGCGGACCTGGTCGCGGATGCGCAGGCAGATGTCGACCATCACGTCGCCGGCCAGCCGGGTGCGGTCGGCGAGGCCCTCGCTCGCGAGGTGGCGCACGGCCTCCTCGGTGGGCGCGAGCAGCAGGTCGGCGCTGTGGTCGGTGAGGACGCGGTTGTGCTCCTCCGGCATCCGCCGGTTGAAGGAGCGCAGGCCCGCCTCCAGGTGCGCCACCGGCAGGTGCATCTTCACCGCGGACAGCGCGCCGGCGATCGTGGAGTTGGTGTCGCCGTAGACGAGCACCCAGTCGGGCTGCTCACGCTCGAGGACCGGGTCGAGCGCGGAGAGGACGGCGCCGGTCTGCACGCCGTGGCTGCCGGAGCCGACGCCCAGGTGGACGTCGGGGTCGGGGATGCCGAGTCCCGAGAAGAAGACGTCGGAGAGGTCGGCGTCGTAGTGCTGCCCGGTGTGCACGATGACGTGCTCGTGCTCGGTCTCGGCGAAGGCCGCCGCGATGGGCGCGAGCTTCACCAACTGAGGACGGGCACCGACGATGCTGATGACTTTCACAGAGCACTCTTCTTCTGGGGGCGGCGGGCTGCTGGTGCTGGGACTGGGCCTGCTGGGTAAGACGGCTGCGGTGACTGCGTCGACTACGGGAAAAGAACGGACAAGGAAATGGTAGGCAGAGCGTTGGACGCACCAGGTCCGCGCGGGGTTGCCCTGGGGCGAGCGCGTCGTGTCCATGCCGTGGTCAGCACACGGCTTTCGGGCTTCGACTCGCTCGGGTAACGATTCCGTGAACCTTGTGCCTGCACGTGTAGAAAAAGGGTCAACCCGGACAGCTCCGTAAGGGCTGCCACGCGGCTGTCACCCGACTGTCACACGGCGCGCTCGGTGAGCACCCCGTCCTTCTCCTCGTACCGGGAACCGGTCTGCGGGCACTCCCACACCCCCGGCTCGCCGTCGCGTTCGACCAGCCGCACGCCGACGTGTCCGACCCAGCCGACCCGACGGGCCGGCACGCCCACGACCAGCGCGAAGTCGGGCACGTCCTTGGTGACGACGGCGCCCGCGGCGACCATCGCCCAGCGGCCGATGGTGATCGGCGCGACGCACACCGAGCGGGCCCCGATGGACGCCCCGTCGGAGATCTTCACGCCGACGGCCTCCCAGTCGCCGCCGCGCTTCTGCTTGCCCTCGGGGTCCACGGAACGCGGGTTGTGGTCGTTGGTGAGGACCACGGCGGGGCCGATGAAGACACCGTCACCGAGCTCGGCCGGCTCGTAGACGAGCGCGTAGTTCTGCAGCTTGCAGTTGTCGCCCATCCGCACCCCGGAGCCGACGTACGCGCCACGCCCGACCACACAGCCCTCGCCGAGCCGCGCGCCTTCCCGGATCTGCGCGAGGTCCCACACACTGCTCCCGGCGCCGATCTCGGCACTCGCGTCGACCTGCGCACTGGGCTGGACCCTGTAGTTCACTTCTCCGCCTTCCGGTGTCTGGCTACGCATCGCGAGCATACGGGGAGGGGGTGCCGGCATGACGCCCGGCGACCCCTCCCTCCAGAACGGCTGTGCTCAGTGCCCGTCGGTGGTGACCTGGTTGGCCGGAATCCAGCACCCGGCGAACTCCTCCGAGGTGATCCGCACCATCGGCCGCCCGTTCACGACCGCCCTGCGGTCGAACTGGAGGGTGCGCGGCTGGGGGTACTTCAGCGTCTTGAGGGTGCCGGCGACGCCGTTGGTGAAGAAATCAGTTCCCTCCATCAGGCTGCTGAGCCGAACCGGGGTCCCTCTGCGGTTTCGGAGGGACCCCGTGAGGCATGGCGGACTTCTACCTATCTGAGGTCCGAGGCAGGCGGTGGGTGCCCCTCGGTCGCCTATCGGCCTGGATTTGCGACTTTCCTGCCGGGGCGGCAGTCTAAGTCGCGCTCGATAGAGAATAGACCTCGCCGGGATCCGGGGAATCGACAGGATTCGCCAGGAGTAGTTCGCCGGAGGGATCCCCATAGTAGTAGTTGAGGCCGGAACTCCCCAATTTTGAGGATCCGCACTGCCCTTCCTTGAAGGTCAGGGAAACCCATTTACTCCCCCCTGCGGGTACAGTGTCCACTCTCCAGGAAAACATGCACAATTCTTCGGTTTCGGATTCCTTCACCAGTGAGTTTAGCTGTAGTTGTGCCCCTGGGGAAATGGTACCCGTCCCATCCTTCTTGAAGTCGATCCAATCCCCTCCGGGATTTTTCCACAGACCGACGATCTGGCTTTCCTTGGGAACGGGGAGCTCTTCTTCACTTCCACATCCGGACACACCGGTCACGAGGGCAGTGAAGAGGGCAACGGCGAGTAGGTCCCGTCGGCTTCGCTTAATTCGGTACATATACTTCCTCGACCCAGGAGATCTTCACTTCTATGTCTCTCTGGCCGTCAGGCCAGATCCGCTTGACGGCGTCCGAACCCGCCTTCATGACAGGGTTGCTGCTTCCGTTCTTGTACCCGTCGTCCGAAAGGCTGCGCGTGGCCGAGGCTACCGTCATGCGGTTGGACACCTCCACCTGCACTTGGCCGACAAGAGCTCCCTTGTCCCACTCTGAATCCGTCTGAGCCGGCCGGCAGGACACCCCGAGCAGTTCGTAGTCGAGGTTGTAGGAGCCGAGCGCAAGGCTTGCGGGGCTGGCCCCGTAGATTCCCGCAGTGAAGAACCCAGTCAAGTCAGTAAGTCCTTCCCATGCCTTTTCGAAATCGCTGCGCTTGGCGTGAGACTTATCGAACGACTCCTTGTTCGTGCGATACACTCCGTCCTTGATCAGGCCCTGTATCTTTCTGGTGAATGATCTGAAGTGGTCCTCCGTGCGTAGCTGTCTGACGAATTCGCCGTCCGGAGGAAGGGTGATCTCCGTCGGTCCGCCCATCGCCCAGACCGCGACCAGTTCCTCGGCAGAGAGGTCTGTGGTCTCGGTACCGTCGGGCCCCTTCTTGCCGTCTTTCCGATCCGGCGCAGGGTTCGGCCCCTTCTTGAAGACAGCGACGTTGACCGAGGTCGTCTTTCCGCCGCGGGTCTGCACCGTCGCGCTGATGTACGTGCTCGACGTGCCGGGGACCTTGGTCACGTAGGTCTTGGTGGAGTGGTAGACCCACGTCCCGTTGGCGCCCATCGTCATGTGGTCCCGGTAGGTACCGCCCTTGCCGTCGCTGCACCCCTGCTCACAGCCCGTGATCGGTCGTAGGCCGGTGGGGTCGGACTTGGTGACGGGGGTGTTGTTGGCGTAGGCATAGCCGTTGAGGGACTCGTGGTCCTCAGGAGCGAGGACGGGGTCGACGGAGAGGAAGCGTCCGGTGGCCGGGTCGTACTCGCGGGCGCCGATGTGGGTGAGTCCGGTGTCGGCGTCGGCGGGTTTGCCGAGGAAACCCTTGTCGTCGGGCCAGGCCGACGGTGCCGCTCCGCGAGTCTCGCCGAAAGGCTTGGTGTAGCGGCGGGTCACAGCCTGGGTGGTGGCGTCCACTGTCATCGAGGCGGTGCCGTGGTGATCGTCGACCATCCAGGTCAGGCTGGTCTCGGTGCGGACGGCGCTGACGTCACCGGCCGCGTAGTAGCGCTGGGCGCTGAACTTCTTGGCCGCGGTGTCGTAGTGGAGTTCCTGGCCGGCCAGGTAGAGGACGCTCTTGTCGGGGCCGCGGCGGATCAGCAGGTCGCCATTGGCGTCGTAGAGATAGTCGGTGGCCTTGGTGCCCTCGGCGAGGTGGGTGAGTTCTCCTTCGATGTCCCAGGTGAGGCTCTGCGCGATGCCGGTGGGGCCGTAGCGCTTGGTGGTGTTGCCCTGCTCGTCGTACGTAAGCGCCTTGGCGGTGCTGCCGTCGACGGTGAGCGAGGTCAGGGTGTGTGGCTGGCCGGTGCCGGAGGCATTGACCACGGGGTAGCCGTAGTCGGTCTCGGCATCACTGGTGGCCTTGTGGTCGGTCTGGGTGTCGCGCAGGCCGCCGGGCTTGTAGGTCCAGCTGGTCCAGTACGGGGCCGGCCCGCCGAGGGCGCTCGCCGAGCGGGCGGTGGCACAGTCGTTGGAGGACGGGGTCCAGGCTTCGGTCAGACGGCGGTAGCCGTCGTAGGCGAAGCACTGGGTGTCCTTGCCGCCCGCGCTGTCGGCGATCGACTTGACGTTGCCGGTGGCGTCGTAGGCGTAGTCGACGTCGCTGGTGTAGCCGGTGTTGGTCTGGTCGACGGTGTGGGTGTTGGCCAGCCGGCGGGTGCCGTCCTCGTAGCGGTTGAGGATCTGGAGCTGCTTGGCGCCGGTGGAGGTGCCCAGGCGGGTCTCCTCGATCTCACCGTAGGAGGAGTAGCCGATGTTCTGGACGTAGTCGGTCATGCCGTCGGTGCCGGTGAGCATGCCGAGGTCGTTGTAGCTGTTGGCCACGGTCTCGGCGGGCAGGCCGGCCACCGCGGGCATCGAGGTGGACTGGACCGTGCCGTCCCTGTTGTAGACGGTGGAGGTGGTGAAGGTCTGCGGCGCGCCTGCGACGACCAGCAGGTCGGTGGCGGCGAGGACGGTCTTGGTGCCCTTGGCACGGCCGAGCGCGTCGTAGCCGGTGACGGCCTGGGAGTAGATCTTGCCGGTGGTGCCGCCGACGTACCGGATGGCCGCGGTCACCTGTCCCTTGGCGAGAGAGTCGTAGGTGAATTTGGTCAACTGGTGGGTGTTGTCCTTCACCCCGTCCCAGGTGCCGGTCTTGCGGCCGAGCTCGTCGTAGTCAGTGATCACGGTACGGGTGACCTGGTCGAGCGTCGTCGTGGTGGTCACCGGCTGGTCGGCATCGTTGTAGGCGGTGGTGACGGTGCCCTTGTCGGGGTCGGTGGAGGTGGTCTTGCGGCCGCGCAGGTCGTAGCCGTACGACCAGACGGCGTTGTCCGGGCCCGTCATCTTCGTCAGCCGGCCGGAGGCGTCGTGCTCGAAGAGCGTGCGGGTGTAGTCACTGCCGGTCGGGTCGGGGCCGCCGTACTCGCGGCGCTCGATGATCCTGCCGCGGGCGTCAGTGATGCTCAGGGTGCCGGTGCCGCCCACGGCAGCGGTGGCGGCGGTGCGGTCGCCCTGGTATTCGGTCTTGGTGCGCCATTTCTCCTGGTCGTAGACCCGGAAGATCGATTCGGTGGCGCGGCCAGCGGCGTCGAAGACCGTTTCGGTGGAGGCGGGGACGGAGCCGGGGTAGGTGTTGGCCAGGCTGCCCGAGGGGGCGCTGTTGTCGTGCACTTGGCTGTTGGATACGTACGCCAGGCCGCGGTCGTCGTAGAGGGTTTCGGAGATCACCCGGCCGCCGTTCGGCGCGGGGACCTGCTTCTGGCGGGAGCGCAGCAGGCCGTCGAGGATCTCGTAGGAGCTGTTGTAGGTCTTTCCGTCGGCCTTGAGGGCGTCGGTGCGGACCCAGGTCTCCTTGTCGTTGTTGACGCTGTAGGCGTAGACGGTGGTGGCGGCGTCGCCGAGCTTGCGGGAGCGGTCCGGCTTCCAGATCGAGACCAGGCGTCCGAGCGCGTCGAAGGACCATTCGGTGACGTTGCCGTTGGCGTCGGTGGTTTTGGCGGCCGTGCCCCAGGCCGGGTCCACCTGAGTGGTGGAGGTGTAGAGCTTGGGGTCGATGGAGGTCTTGGACGTCAGCGGGCCGTAGCCGTTGTCGTCGGGGACATAGGTGGTCGAGACCGTGCGGTTCAGGGCGTTGGTCTCGGTGAGCGGCCGGCCCAGTTTGTCGTATGTGGAGCTGGAGACTTTCTGGTAGGCGGGCGTCTTGTTCACCGGGTCGTAGCTTGCCACCCGGTAGGAGGCGGTGACGTCGCCCTTGGTGGGCGCTACGCCGACCGCCTGGCCGTCGTAGGCCGTGGTGACGTCGGACACGACGTCCCCGGGAACCACCGGAGTGGCCGCGCAGGAGACGGAGTACACCTCGGCGCGACTGACCTTGGCCACCAGCCAGGCCGAGGTGTTACGGGCGTAGCTGGTCCGCACGCATGACTCGTCGCCGGTCTTGGCGGCGTCGCCGCTGTCCTCCACGGTGATCGGCATGCCGTACGTGGTGTCGTACGTGGTTTTCTGCTTGACCGTGCGGGTGCCGGTGGAGGTCTTGGTGCGGGTGGCGGTCTCACCGGCCTGGACGATCCAGGAGTCGGTGGTGCCCCAGGTGTAGGTGTGGCTGCCGGTCTTGGACGACCAGGGGGTGTTGATGGTGCCGCTGAGTTCTTCGGTGCCGTTGTAGACGATGGTCTCGCGGACGAAGCCGGTGTACTGGCGGGAGTCGTCGATGGCTGTGCCGGTGGAGTCGGTGACCTTCTCGGCGCGGGCGGTGCCGTCGAGTTCCTTCTCGCCGTTCAGGCCGCGCATGTAGAGGGTGGACTTCTTGGAGCGCGGGCCCTCGGAGTCGCCGGAGGTCTCGACGACCTTGCCGTAGCCGCGCCACTGTGACCAGGTGCGGTTGGAGGTCTTGGTCAGGCCCTCGTCGTCGGCGTAGGCCCATCCGGCGCCGCCCTGGTAGTCGTAGTACGTCTCGCCGGTGTCGCCGTGGCCGTAGGGGTCGTCCTGGAAGACGGACGTCACCACGTACTTGTGGAACCAGTCCGTGGTCGGAGTCGCCCCGGACTGGGACCACTTGACCGGGAAGCAGCGGCGGGTGTTCTTGTCGACGTCCGCCGGCATGCTCGAGCCCCAGACGCAGTCGGGGTCGGAGTAGTTGGCGGTGAGGGTGGAGCCGGTCTCGGACTTGATGGTGCGTACCCGCCACTTGATGTAGCGCAGGGTGTCCGGGCCGCTGCCCTCGACGTGGTTGGGCAGCTGGATGCCGCCGAAGACGACCGGCGGCATGGCGGCCGCGGTGGTGTTGGCCTTGCCGGTGTTCTGGATGGACTTCAGCCACAGGCTCGCCGAGGAGGCGTCGCCGGTGTCGGGGAAGTCCTGCTCAAGGTGCCAGGTGTCCACGTCCCGGCGGGTGGTGCCGGTGCCGGTCCACACCGAGGTGGTGACGTCGGTGAGGCGCTTGCGGGTGAAGAAGGACGGGCCGATCTGGGTGGTGCACTTGGTACTGGCCGCGCAGATCATGTCGAAGGGCACGTCGGGCCAGTTGGCCTTGGTGGCTGCGGTCAGGCTGGAGCAGCCGCCCGAGACGACGCAGCGCTCGGCGTAGGTGAAGCGGACCTGCTGGGCGGCGGGCTTGGTGTGGATCAGGTCGCTGCGCAGTCCGTAGTCGATGCGGTCGAGGTAGCCGCCGCGGGTGTAGCCGGTGCCGTTGACGGTGGTGTCGGCGTTCTTGGAGTAGTAGTTCGTCTCCGGGGTGTACCAGTAGGTGGAGGCGTTGGCGTGGGTGTCCACGACGTAGTCGAGGTTCCAGCGCCAGGCCTGGTTGCAGAAGGAGTCGGCGAAGCCGGTGGACTTGTGGCAGGGCTCGCCGGAGTCGTCGCCGAAGACCGGGACGGTCCACACGGAGTTGGTGACCGGGTCGTCGTCGGCGGTGGAGGTGGTGCCCTTGTCGCTCCAGCCGGGCATGCGGTGCTTGCCGAAGAAGTACTGGGTGCCGGAGACGTCCGTGACCTTCCAGTACTCGGTGTTGTTGTCGCCGTTGCCGGTGGCGCCGGTCAGATGCTCGACGCGGGTGCCGTCCTCGTTCTTCAGCTTCCATGAACCGCCGGACGCCTCGGACAGGGCGGCGGTGTCACAGGCCGCCTTGTCGGCGCAGGCGTTGACCAGCTCCACCGCCTTGCCGTTGAGGACCAGGGTGGCGTTGGCGTACTTCCAGCACAGGTCGCCCTTGCCGGACTGGCCGTCGTCCTTGCAGGAGCCGTACTTGCGCTCGATGTAGGACTCGGTGATCGAGAAGCCTTCGCCGACCACCGAGGTCTGGTTGTTCTCGCCTGCCGTACGGCCGTCCACCGAGGCGGAGTCGTAGGAGATCGACAGGTTCGGGGACGGGCCGGCGGTCGCCGGGGGGACGCGCAGCGGGTAGTTCCAGGTGAAGTCGCCCGTGCTGCCGCCGGCCTCCCAGGTCGCGGTCGGGGACAGCGAGGTGGCGGAGTAGTCGCCTCCGCCGCCCGAACTCTCGGCCGCTGCCGCGAGCAGCATCGGGGTGCCGGCGGCAAGGGCGCGGGCGGAGACGGTGCCGGTTAGGGTCTGCGACTTCGCGTCGTTGCCCGCGCCCGCCACCGTGCTCTGGGTGCGGCAGGACGCCTTCTGCGGAGTGGTGAGCGCACACGCGGGGAGCGTCACCAGGTGCAGACGGGGGCCGAAGTTGCCGCCGTAGACATCGCTGAAGGACGAGTAGTCCAGGGAGACGCGGAGCTTGTCGGTGTCACCGGCGGAGTCTCGGGATGCGGCTCCCGCCGGGTCGACGGTGAGCAGGACGCCGTTGACGCCCGCCTTCTTCGCGGCCGACTGGGCGTGGACGCTGAGCGTCACCTTTTCGGCCGGACCGGTGGCCTTGGCCGCCGTCTTGCTCATGGCCGATCCGGGTGCCGGGGTGGCGGGCTCCTGGGCCAGCTTGACGCCGAGCCCACCGACGGTGACAGCGGCCTTACCGGTCGCCGCGACCTCGGCGGCGGCCTGGCCGGCCTTCGGCCACGCGGTTTTCTTCAGCCGCTCACGGGTCTCCCGGGAGGCGGAGGCGGCCTTGTCCTTCGGGGCCTTGGACGTGCCGGGCTTGAGCACGCCCACCTTGTCGATCTTCGCGTCGGGCTGGTCCTCCAGCTGCTTGCGAGCCGCCTGGGACTGGGCCTGGGCGGTGAAGTCGTAGCCCGTGGGAACCACGACTTGGGGCAGGACGGAGAGAGAGGCGACAAGCGCGCCACGGCCGAGCCAGCGGCGTACGACCGCCCCTGGCAAGCGTGTGCGGAAGGGGGATGGGGACACGTGATTCCCTGGATTCGAGAACGAGTAGGAGCCGCTCCGAGGGCAGGACCGATACCGGAGCGGAGATCTGGCAGGTGCGGAGAGGCCGGGTGGCCGGGCGGAGGTCCCGCCGGGCCACCCGGGAACTGACTACTGCTCGGTGTTCCAGCGGTCGGCGATCACACTGGTGGGCGTGGCGCCGGACCAGACCCGGACGCTGTCGACCGTTCCGGGGAAGTAGCGCGTGGCAGCGCCGTCGATCTTCGCCCGTCCAACCTCGAACGCCCCGCTGCCCTGCCACGGAGCCGGGAAGGACACGTCGTCCTCGCTGCCCATGCGTGCGCTGTCGACGTAGAGGATGAGCGAACCGAGCTTCGGGCCGTTGGCGGTGTCGACTGCCGTCTGCGCGTCGTACACGATCGTCAGCATGACCGGATCGCCGTTGAGTTCAGCGGCGCTGACGGCGTCGGACTCGCTCTTCGTCCAGACCGCACCGGTGCCGTCCTTGTCGGGGCGGCCGAAGGTCCAACGACCCTGGCTGCTCCCGGCCGGCTGCTCGTACCAGACGCCCCAGGAAGACTGCGTCGCCCCTGACTGACCGAACACCTGCACCGCGTACGACTTGGTGGTGTCGGTGAACTTGGCGGGGTCCAGCGTCACCCAGGCGGTGGCCGTGAACGAGCCGGTGTCGTCCACGATCGGGCCGGTCGCCGAGGCGTAGGCCTGGGTGCCGTTCAGTTGCATCGTCTGCTTGGTCGTGCCGGTCTCGCCGGTGTCCGGATCCGCACCGGTGGTGATCTGGGTCAGCGTCGCCCCGCTGAGGGTCAGAACGCGGGCGAATCCGCTGGTGTTGTCCTTGATCGTGGTGCCGGTCGCGTTCACCGTGTCCGTGGCGTCCCACTTGGCGACGAGCGTCGACACCGGATCACCGGAAGTGCCGTCGCTGCTGTCCTCGTCCTCAAGGCCGGCGTCCTGTACGACCTCCGAATCGGCGAGCACCCGGGACCAGACGTGTACCTCGTCGATGAGCCCGTTGAACTGCTCGGCGTAGCCGACGCTGTTGTGGAACCGACCGATCTGGAGTGGTCCGGCCGCCGCCCACGGCGTGGTGAAGGCCACGGGAGAACCCTGGGGACGGCCGTTCACATACAACAGCACGGTCTGGCCCACAGCGTCGTACACACCGGTGAGGTGGGTCCACACCCCTGCCGCGGGGGCGGCGAGAGAGATGGAGCGGCTCGCCGTCGGAGCAGCCACGTCAGTGTGGTAACGGGAGAATACGAACCGCTTGCTGGTGGCCGAGTAGTGCAGCGCGAAACCCGACAGCGTGGTGGCCTGCTGAGAGACGACGGTCTGGTTGCGGGAGGCGTCCGAGAGCCGGATCCAGGCGGAGATACTGAACGACTTGGTCGTGTCCACCACTGGCCCGGACGACTGGGCATAGCCCGCCGTGCCGTCCAGTTTCAGCGAAGCCGCTCCTCCACGGCCTGGGCCGTCGTACGAAGCCCCTGATCCCGTGGACAGTGCATGGGGCGTGGCTGTTGTCGTGGAGTCGTTGCCGTTGCCGTCGAAGTGCCACATGCCGGAGGGCTTCGCACCGGAGTTGGCGAGGAAGCTGTAGTAGCCCGTGAGTGAGCTGTGACCGGCCGCGTCGTAGCCCCAGACCTGGACGGTGTTCTCACCGACCTGGTTCGGCGTGATGTTCGCCTTGGCGGCCGTGCCCTTCGCAACGGTGATCGGTGCGGACACCGCGCCGCTGTTCAGCCGCCACTTGTAGCTGACGACGTCGGACTGGATGCCGGCCGTGGCGGGGTTGGTGTCAGCGGGGGTGAAGAGGAACTCGCCCGTCACACCCACACCGTCCGCGGCCTGGTTCGTCTCGGCGGGCTGGTAGCGGCCGTCCGAGCTGGACACCACCGGAGGCGGCGGGGAATCGGTGTCGACCCGGAAGTAGCACCAGGACGACCAGGCCGAGTCCAGAACACCGGTGGCGCCTCGGTCAGTCATGTAGTAGGCCTGTGTCTTGACCCGCAGTCTGTAGTCCGTCTGCGGGGTCAGTGCGGGCGACGTGGCGTCACGCACCGCGTTGTCCGCCACCCAGGCGCCGGCGGGAGAGTTCGCCGCCCAGGCACGGCTGGTGCCGTCCGCCTTCCAGATCTCGAACGCCGCACGCAGTTGTGCCTGCGATCCGTCCGCCGACTGCACCGTGCCGTACACCTTCGGTGTGGTGTCGCCGGTGACCTGCGGTACGGCGGAAGTCCCGCACGCCTTGCCGCTGGTGCCGTCCTGGACCTTTGCCTCGGTCGGCGCGGAGGGGTAGGAGACGTACGTCACCGACAGCTTCGCGTCGTTGCGGAACCGCGCCCAGGCGCCGGCGTCGGACTCGTCGTGCGCGGTCAGCGAGAAGGTGATCTCGGCCTTCTTGCTCGCGGCGTAGGACGCGAGGGTGGTCGTCAGGTTCTCGTTGGTCTCCCCGCCGGAGACGTTGTCGCTGAAGCGCACCCAGTTCGCCGGCTGCGACGGGCTGCACAGGGTGCCTCGCCCGTAAGCCACTTCCCGGTCGCCCATCAGATCCACGCCGGCGGGGCGGGACGACCAGGTGGTGCTGGAGGAGATGCCCTTGTCCACGCGGCTCAGGTCGTACCAGTGCGGATCGCAACTGAACGTCCAGAGCTGGTACACCTCCATCGTCGCGTCCAGGATCTTCTTGCCGTGGATCGACGAGAGCGGGTACTCGAAGTACATGCGCTGGGTGTACGGGATGCTGGCGCAGAGGTAGCCGGCGTAGTTGGAGCAGCGACCCACGCCCTTGTCCCCGTCGAACTCCCAGTACTTGGTGCCGTTGGAGGCGAGGGCCGTCCAGTCGCCCAGTGCGATGCCCTTGGTCGGCGGGTCGATGTACAACGGGAAGACGGTGTCCTCGCCGTGGAGGAGAGCCGGATCGGGCGTGATCTCCAGGGTGGTGCCGGTGACCTTGAGCGGGATCTCGGCCGCCGCGTCACCGATGCCCGGGCCCTCCGAAGAAGCCGGCTCGCCCCCGGCGGCGGGCAGCGGGGCCGCCTCTGTCGGTTCCGGCTCGGCCTCCGTCTCCGCCTCTGCCGAAGCGGTGCGGGCCAGCTGCGTCGAGACCCCGGCCGTGGCGGTGGCCGTGGTGTCACCGGCCGAGTCCCACATCCGCCCTGCCGGGCTCTCGAAGACCGGGGTGCCGTCGCCGTCGCGCGCGACGAAACCGCCATCGGCCGTCGGGGAGATGTCCAGGCCTCCGCCGGAGACGGTCATCCGGATCGTCGCGAGCGCCGGGTTCTTCGCCGCCTCCGCGGTCTTGACCACGAGCACCGACGTGTAGCCGGAACTCAGCGCGGTCAGTTTCAGATCGACGTCGGGGAGGACTTTGGCGTAGATGGCGGTGGCGCCGTCGAGCCGGGGCTCAGGGAGCGCGGCGGGCCAGCCGAGCTTCAGCTCGTGCCCCTCGTCCTCCAGCGTGACCAGTCCGTTCCCGCTGCCGCCGCCCGAGAAAGTGAGATCTGCCGTCGTGTTCTTCGCCCGCACGGAGCCGTCGGACTCACGCACGAGGGTGGTGTCGATGGAGGCCCAGGTGCCGTCGTCCTTCCGGGCACGGACCGGGGCCGCGTTCGTCTCCTGCGTGAAGGTGCCGTCCGGGTTGGCGAAGACCTGGGACGAATCGGTGGTCACCGCGTCCACGGCCACCCGCTCACCGGTCTTCGCCGCGAGAGCGCTCGCCTGCGACTCCGGACTCCTGTCAGCCGCTGCCGAAGCCGCCCCGTCCTCGGCGAGTGCTGGAGTCGCCCCGGCCCCGATCGTCTGGACCGCGCCCGCCAGGAGCGCGACGGCTATCGCCGCACTCCGTACCGCCTGCCGCCAACTGTGCCCCCGTTGCCGCGTAAACACGCCCCACCCGTCCCCTTTAGTTTTTCATTACACAAGCTATGGGGATCATGTGTTGATCGAACATGCTGGTCAATGGTGTTGCGTGTCACATGACTCCCTTTCAGCCTGCCAATAGGGCGTGCTGGTTGGGCTGGTGAGAGTTGACGAAGTAGCTCGTCGTAGACGGTGTCCTGGCCAAGATCCACCGCCCCGAGATGTGGAGAATGCTGACAGAGGGGCTGGTGGTTGATGCACGATCAGGCCGCGAACCGTTTGCGTAAGCGCTCAGCGGGGTTCTCTCGGCCGAGCGTTTCCGTGACTCCTGTGAGCAGTGCGCTGCTTCAGCTGTGGCGCAGGGTGGTTATCAGGGCTCTGAGTTGGCGTGGGCTGGTGGTGAGGATGGTTTCCGGTTCGTCGCTTTCGCGGAGGAGGATCGTTCCGGTGGGGGTGGTGGTGAGGTAGACGCAGGCGGAGCCCTCTTCGCTGTACGTCGACTTCTGCCAGTTCCGTTCGGCCATGTCTCGTCTCTCTCAGGTGTCTTGGGCGATGCGGTGGATGAGGTCGCGGGAGGCGGTGGGCTTCAGGGTGACTGCCTCCATACGGTCCAGGACGAGGCGGTACTTCTCCAGTTGTCCGGCGGCGTCGACGAGTTCGCTGCCGTGGGCGGTGTCGACCTCCACCGTGTCGAGGGTCGGTACCGGACCGTGGAAGTAGTCCACGGCATGGCCTGTGGTGGGAAACGACGTGCCGTTGAACGGGATCACGCGGAGGGAGACGTTTGCCTGCTCGCTGGCTCCGGCCAGATGTTCCAGTTGGGCCCGGGCCACCTCGCGGCCGCCGAACTGCATCCGCAGGGCGGCCTCGTGGACGATCGCGGTGTACGGCGGCGGCTGCTCGCGGTGGAGGATGGCCTGGCGCTTGATGCGATGGGAGATGCGGTACTCGATCTCGTGCGGCCGAAGGGACGGAACCGCCTCGCGGAACAACGCGCGGGCGTGCTCCGGGGTCTGAAGCAGGCCCGGGATGTTGATGACCTGGGTGACGCGTAGAGCGGTGGCGCGGTGCTCCAGTTCCGCGAGGTCCAGAAGGCGGGGTGGCAGCGTGTCCCGGTACTCCTCCCACCAGCCACGCGTTCGGTCCGCCGCCATGCCCGCGAGGGCGTCGACCAAGCTCTGGTCCGTGCAGCCGTAGATGTGGGCGAGCGTGCGCACGCGTTCCGCGCTGACACCGAAGCGGTTGGCCTCGATGTTGCTGACCTGCGCCTGAGTGGTGCCCAGAGAGCGGGCGGTCTCGGCAGCGGTCATGCCGGCGCGTTCCCGCAGGCGCCGCAGCTCGATGCCGACGCGGAGGCGGCGTGCAGTGGGGGCGTTTCGTGGTGCCAAGTCCTCGCTCCGTTCCGTACACCTGGTGTGGAGGTCACCCACACGAGGTAAATCCCTGAAGGTTTTGCTCGTGAGTGCAAAACCTTCAGGGATTGCAGTCTACGGTGAGACCCGAGCCGCTCAACCGGCCCCGCCTGTAAGTCGGAAGTGCACCGCGCCGCCCATCGAGCACGCGGCACTGCCACCGCCCGGCCGGGCCAGGCCGTCGAGCGGACCGAAGAGCCAACTTCCCCCACCGCAGGAGGCGTTCATGGTCACCGTATCCCCGTCGGAGTGCGAAGCGGTTCCAACTTGGGCGTACGTGCTTCAACTGCCCCATGATCCCCGTGGCGCCCGCATCGCACGCGTCACCCTCCGGGCCGTCCTCGCCGGACACGGCATGGCCCAACTCCAGGACACGGCTGAACTGTTGGCCACCGAGCTGGTCACCAACGCCTACCGGCATTCCACCGGCCCCGCCACCCTCCGCCTCCGTGGCCTCGGTCGCGGTCGGCTCCGGGTGAGTGTCTGGGATGCCAATCCCCACATCCCGCCGCCCTTCGACAAGCGGTCCGGGTCCATCCGCCTCCCCGCCCCGGTGGGTGTCGAAGCGGAGGGTGGGCGTGGGCTCTTCCTCGTGTGTCAGTACGCCGAGACGTGGGGCGGGTATTCGCTCGGCGGCGGTCTCTCCGGGGGTGGCGGGAAGTTGTTGTGGTGCGAGGTCGGTGGGTGAGCGCGGCCGAAGGAGGGCGAGTCCGCCAAGCGCTGCTACCCGGTGAAGTGGAATCCGCCGGGCGTCGAGGAGCCGATCACCGACTGGTTCCACAAGTACGTCGTCAGCATGGTCACCCAGACCGACCTGGTCGGCGGCACCCCGGACATGTCCACGTCGTACGACTACATCGGCGACGCCGGCTGGCGGAAGTCCCGCGCGGACGGCGTCACCGAGGCGAAGTACCTGACGTGGGGCGACTGGCGCGGCTATGCCAAGGTGCGGGTGACGGGTTCGGAGGGCGGCGTCGCCGCGGCCAACAACACCCGTACCGAGCACGCGTTCTTCCGCGGTCTCAACGGTGACGCGACGGCGGCGGGCGGCACACGCACCGAGACACTCAAGGACTCGACCGGCACCACGTACACGGACGCCGACCACCTCTCCGGTTTCGAGCTGGAGACGACCACGTACAACGGCTCCTTCAGCGCGGACGCGGTCGTCTCCAAGAGCATCAGCACCCCCTGGACCCAGCGCACCGGCTCCCGCAAGCAGGACTGGGGCACGACCGAGTCCTGGTACCTGCGCCCGAAGGACACCAACAGCTACACGGCGCTGGAGGGTCACACCGCGCAGAGCCCCAAGTGGCGGGTGACGAAGAGCACCAACACCTACGACACCGTCACGGGCCGGGCGACCAAGGTCGACGACTTCGGAGTCGACGGCGACGCCACCGACAACCAGTGCACCCTCACGTACTACGCGGACAACGCCGACAAGAACATGCTGGCGTTCCCGTACCGGGTGCACACCACGGCGACCACCTGCGCCGACACCGCCAACCACGGCAAGGAGACGCTCTCCGACGACCTCACCCTCTACGACGGCCAGGCCCTCGGCACCGGCCCGACGAAGGGCGACACCACCAAGGTCCAGCGCCTCGCCTCGTTGACGGTCGACAACACCCCCGTCTACGAGACGATCACCGACCTCGCCCCCGCCGACTTCGACGCCAACGGCCGCCCGCTCAAGGTGAAGGACGCCGCGGGCACCGAGACCTCGATGGTCTACACGGACACCAACGGCCTGGCCACCAAGAAGGTCGAGACGAACACGCTGGGCTGGCAGACCACGACCGACTACAACCCGGCCTGGGGCAGCCCGACGGGCCAGACCGACCCCAACGGCAAGCGCACCGACTTCGACTACGACGGCCTGGGCCGCCTCACCAGCGTCTGGCTCCCGGACCTTCCCAAGTCGAGTTCCTCACCCAGCATCAAGTACGCGTACACCGTCCGCAAGAACGCGCCGTCCGTCGTGACGACACAAAAGGTCCAGGTGGGCGGCGGATACACGATTCCCGAGTACACGCTCTACGACGGGAACCTGCGTCCGATCCAGGTCCAGACGGAGGGCCCGAACAGCGGCCGCATGATCGCGGACACGTTCTACGACGGTCTCGGCCGCGTCGTGAAGACCAACGGCGACTACTACACGACCGGCGCCCCGAGCGGTACGCCCTTCGCGGTGGTCAACGGTGACGTCGACACCCAGAACCTGACGCAGTACGACGGCGCGGGCCGCAAGACCGCCGACATCTTCGCGGTGGCCGGCGACGAGCGGTGGCGGACCACGTACGCGTACGGCGGCGACCGCGTCCACACCGACCCGCCGAACGGCCAGGCACCGACCACGACGATCACCGACGGCCGTGACCAGACGGCGGAGATACGCCAGTACAAGGGCAGTGCCCCCCTGCCCACCGGCACCTCGGCGGACTACGTCTCCACCAAGTACACGTACAACAAGGCCGGCCTGCTGGGGACGGTGAAGGACGGCAGCGGAAACCTCTGGTCCTACGGCTACGACAAGCGCGGCCGCAAGATCAGCGCCGACGACCCCGACACGGGCCACACCGACTTCGCCTACGACATCCTGGACCGCCTGACGTCGTCCACGGACTCACGCGGCAAGAAGACCTCCACGGTCTACGACAAGCTCGGCCGCACCACGGCCACGTGGGAGGGCGAGCCGACCACCGGAAAGCAGTTGAGCGCCTTCAACTACGACGTGGTGGCGAAGGGGCAGGCCTACGGCACCTACACCTACGTGAACGGTGCGGTCTACGCCGTCAGGCTGGTCACCCAACTCGACACCACCTACCAGCCCCTGACCGTGCGCTATTCGGTCTCCAAGACGGCCGAACCGGAACTGGGCGGGGCGTACGAGTACAACACGGCCTACAACACCGACGGAACCGTCCAGTCCACGAGGATGCCGGCGGCCGGAGGGCTGTCGTCGGAGGGCCTGTTCCCCGAGTACGACGGGCTTCAGCGTCAGACAGCACTCCACAGCGCCTACGGCTCGACGTTCGACAACAACACGATCGTCAACCTGGCGAGCTACTCCAACACCAGCCAGTTGAAACAACTGGAACTGAACAGCAACACCAACGGGGCTAAGAAAACCTGGCTGACGTACGGCTACGAGCGCGGCACGAATCGTCTGACGAGCTCACGCGTCGACCGCGAAGGCGCCACGGCGGTCACCTACGACGCCCGCTACACCTACGACCAGGTCGGCAACGTCACGTCGATCACGGACAAGCCGACCGGCGGCCAGACGGACGCCCAGTGCTTCCAGTACGACTACCAGCGCCGGATGACCCAGGCATGGACGAGCACGACGACGCCGGACAGCGCGATCGGCACGGGCACGACGAACGCGTCCTGCGCCGCAGCGCCGTCGACGTCCACCGTCGGCGGCCCGGCCCCGTACTGGCGCTCGTACGAGTTCGACGACGTGACGGGCAACCGCAAGAAGGAGACGGCCCACGGCTTCGGCACGACCACCACGCCGGACGTCACCCGCACCTACTCCTACGGTGACGCAGACCAGGACGGCACGACAGGCGAGACCGGCGACGGCGGCCCGCACGCCCTGACCAAGGTCGAGACGCTCACCCCGGCCTACCAGGGCAACCCGCAGGTCAAGTCCCAGGACACGTACAAGTACGACAGCACGGGCAACACGACCGCACGTGTCCTGAGCGGCAACACCCAGACCTTGGACTGGAACTCCCAGGGCAAGCTCTCCAAGGTCACCGGCGCCAAGACGACGGACTACGTGTACGACGCCTCGGGCCAGCGCCTGCTGCGCAACGTCGGCGGCGAGAAGACGCTGTACCTGCCGGGCATGGAACTGCGCCTGAACCCGACGACGAAGGCGGTCACCGGCACCCGGTACTACACATTCGGCGCCCTCACCGTCGCGATGCGCACGGCGAGCGGAGTCCAGTTCCTGTCCGCCGACTCGCACGGCACGGCCGAGATAGCCGTCGACGCGGCCACGGGTGAGACCACCCGCCGCCGCATGGATCCCTACGGCAACGAGCGGGGCGACGACGGCAAGACCTGGGTCAACGACAAGGGCTTCCTCGGCAAGACCGTCGACGAGTCAACCGGCCTGGTCAATGTCGGCGCCCGTGAGTACGAAGTGGAGAACGGCCGGTTCATCTCAGCCGACCCGATCATCGACTTCTCCGACCCGCAGCAGATCAACGGCTACTCGTACGCCAACAACAACCCGATCGCCTTCGTCGACGCGACGGGGCTGAGACTCGCGGACTGCGTGGGCGGCTGGAGCGATTGCGGACCCGGTTCGTCGTTTGTCTCCAGTGGGTCCACCGCTGGCACCGGTGGCTCTCCCAGCAGCAACAGCAGCGGCAGCGCGAGGACCGTCGCCGAGGCGAAGGCGGAGGATGCCCGCGCGCAGGCGGACGACGCCAAGCAGCGCGTGAAGTCCGTCGCCAGGGAACTCGCCAAGATCGCGATGGACGAGCTCGGCATCACGGACGGGCTGGACTGCTTCACCACGGGCAACCTGGGCGCCTGCGGGGCGACGGCATTCAACATCGCCACCAGCTTCGCCGGAGGCCTGGTGGGCAAGTTGGCGACGAAGTATGCCTCCCCATTGAAGTGGGACAAGGCATGGGCCCTCGCCAAGCGGATCGGGGGCCTTGGCAGCAAGCTGACCTCCGCGGCCAAGGACTGGTACAAGTCCAGCAAGCTGGCGAAGAAGGCAGAGAAAGAGGCTGAAGCAGCAGTCGAAGCCGGCGAGAAATGCAACAGCTTCGTGCCGAAGACGAAAGTCCTGATGGCTGACGGAAGTCAGAAGTCGATCGAGGACATCGACATAGGCGACCGTGTCATCGCCACCGACTCGGAGACCGGCAAGACCCAGGTCCAGACGGTCACGGCGGAGATCAAGGGCAAGGGAACCAAGCACCTGGTCAAGGTCACCATCGACACCGATGGCGACAAGGGCCCGAAGACCGCATCGGTCACCGCGACCGACGGCCACCCGTTCTGGGTTCCTGAATTGCGCGAGTGGATCGACGCGACAGACCTCAAGTCGGGCGAACGGCTCCGCACCTCGGCCGGCACGCTCGTCCAGATCACCGCGGTCCAACGCTGGACCCAGCAGTCAACGGTCCACAACCTGACTGTCAGCGACCTGCACACGTATTATGTGCTGGCGGGGGCGACTCCGGTCCTCGTTCACAACAACAACTGTCCTCTGCACACGGTGGGTGGGCCGAGGGTTCGCCCAGGGAAAGATATCGATGTGGATGCGGATGGCTTCGTCAATGGGTCTACTGCTGAGCAACTGAAATCTCTGGATGTGCAGGGGCTCTCGACGTTTGATTCGGTGGAGAACGCCAGCCGTATCGGACTGAAGGGGCAGGTTCGTACCCCTACGGGTCCACTTCCTGACGGGTTGGGTGTTATCGCCGACGGCAGAGGGGTCGGAGGTCCGCGCGCACTTGGTCACCACACCATCTACCCGACGCGTCGCATGTCGTTCGATGAGTATGTAGGGCTCATCCAAGGGATGAACTGGCAGAACATAGGAAAGAAGCTGTGAGTCCAGAAAGAGATGCCCTGGGGATGGAGGAATGGCGTGCTTTGGTGGCAGCCGAGCAAGAGGTCGCTCGATGTCGTGCCGAGGTGAACCAGTTGCCCTCACGTATGGACTTGCTGGCGAAGGCACTTTCAAGTAGTTCGGCGTGGGATCGGTCTGGCGCTCTGGATTTCCTGCGCCTCTTCCCTGAAGACGTTCCGAAGCTGCTCGATCTACTGGTTGACCTTTCCTTGTCAACCGGGTGGGCGCAGCCCGCCCTCGAGGCGATCCGGGCAGCTCGGAAAGGAATTGAGCCATCGCAATTCGTGCGGGTAGCGCTGGACTGCCTATCTGACGGTGAAGTCGAAGACTATCTCAGACTGGCTGACGTGTTGGCCGAGGTTGAAGCGTGGGAGGCTCTGAGTGCCGTGATTGGCAAAGCTGCCGAGAGTGGCGATCCTGAAATCCGGGAAGTTTCTCGCAGTTTCACTGAGAGTCACGGCGGCATGTTGCCTTGATTGGTGAGTAGCCTTCGTTGGTGAAAATGGGCCGAGCCTTGCATTTTCCGAATTTCCGCTCTGTTGGAATTCGGGTCTAACGCGACGGGTGCAGGTCTGTGCTGCGAAGCCTCACTAACTGGTGTCGCTGCCATCTTCGTAATGCATGCCGACTTGGACAACTCCGCTCACAGCATAAGCAAGGCGAGGCTCAACGGGTACCGCACCGTTGAGCCTCGCCTTGTTCATGCGGGTGCTCGCAGCATGGTTATCAGTGCGGCGAGTGGGCGTGAATCGGTGGCGAGAATGGTTTCCGGTTCGTCGCTTTCGCGGAGGAGAACCGTTCCGGCGTGGGTGGCAGTGACGTAGACACAGGCGGAGGCCTCCTGGCTGTATGTGGACTTCTGCCAGTGCAGTTCTGGCATGGACGGCTCCTTCAGAGGTCTTGGGCGAGTTGGGAGATGAAGTCGCGGGAATTGGGTGGGGGGAGGGCTGCCTGGGCGGTGCGGTCCAGGATCAGGCGATAGCGCTCCAATTGGGCGGGGGAGTCGATGAGTTCCGCGCCATGGTCGGTGTCGAGCTGGACGGTATCCAGTTGTTGTACTGGGCCGTGGAAGTAGTCGATGCCTTGGCCCGAGGTGTGGAAGGGGCCGTTCTCGAAGGGGATGACGGTGATCGTGACGTGGTTCAGTTCGCTGATCTCGTTGAGGTGGTGGAGCTGTGCATGGACGGTGGCGCGGTCGCCGAAGTGCATGCGGAGTGCGGCTTCGTGGATGATCGCCGTGTAGGGCGGGGGCTGTTCGCGGTGCAGGATTTCCTGGCGTTTGATGCGGTGTGAGACGCGGTGCTCGATCTCGTGCGGCTTGAGGGTCGGGACCGTGTGGTTGAACAGGGTGCGGGCGTGGTCGGGGGTCTGGAGCAAGCCCGGGATGTTGATGACGTGGGCCACGCGTAGCGCGGTGGCGTGGTGTTCGACTTCGGTCAGATCCAGGACGCGGGGGGAGAGGATGTCCCGGTACTCCTCCCACCATCCGCGCCGACGTTCGCCGGTCAGGGTGGTGAGGGCGTCGATCAGGGGTTCGTCGGTGCAGTCGTAGTGCCGGGCGATGGTGCGGACGCGGTCGGCGCTCACTCCGTAGCGTCCCGCTTCGATGTTGCTCACGCGTGACTGCGTTGCTCCGACGAGTGCTGCGGCCTGGGTGGCGGAGAGGTCGGCCCGCTCGCGCAGCCTGCGCAGTTCGACACCGAGGCGTCGGCGCCGGGCGGTGGGGAGGGGGTTCGGTTGCGGCATCGGCTGGAACTTCCCGTTCGTACGTACGTCGCGCAAGTCACCCATACGAAGGTAATGGGGGCTGTATTCCCGTCGGTTCATGGAATGTAGTCCATGAACTGCTCTACGGTGAGTCTCGAGCCGCTCAACCGCCCCGCCGATAACCCGGAAGCGCACCGCGCAGCACGTCACGTGTGCGTGGCACTGCCACCGCCCGGCCGGGCCAGGCCGTCGAGCGGACCGAAGAGCCAACTTCCCCCACCGCAGGAGGCGTTCATGGTCACCGTATCCCCGTCGGAGTGCGAAGCAGTTCCAACTTGGGCGTACGTGCTTCAACTGCCCCATGATCCCCGTGGTGCCCGCATCGCCCGCGTCACCCTCCGGGCCGTCCTCGCCGGACACGGCATGGTCCAACTCCAGGACTCCGCCGAACTGTTGGCCACCGAACTCGTCACCAACGCCTACCGGCACTCCACCGGCCCCGCCACCCTCCGCCTCCGCGGCCTCGGTCGCAGTCGGCTGCGGGTGAGCGTCTGGGACGCCAATCCCCACATCCCGCCCCCGTTCGACAAGCGGTCCGGGTCCATCCACCTCCCCGCCTCGGCGAGTGTCGAAGCGGAGGGTGGGCGTGGGCTCTTCCTCGTGTGTCATTACGCCGAGACGTGGGGTGGGTATCCGCTCGGCGGCAGCCCCTCCGGGGGTGGCGGGAAGCTCCTGTGGTGCGAGGTCGGCGGGTGAGCGTTGCCGAGGGGCGGGCGGCTGTCACAGCCCGGCGCTATCGTGGTTCAGGTGACACGCTCTGTAATCAGTGGAGGATCGTGGTGACCGTCATGACCGAGCGCCCCCGGGCCATAGACACCCCTCCGAGCGGAGCCTTCGAGGACCTGCTCCAGATCGTCGAAGGACTGGACACACCTGCCGGCTGCAAGGCCGAGCTCATCCGGGGGAAGATCGTCGTGTCGCCGTGGTCGAAGCTGCGCTACAAGAAGGTCATGAAAGCGCTCCGGCTTCAGTTGGAGCCGCATGCTCCGGAAGGGCACGACGTGGACGTGGCCCCCTTTCTCTTCACCTTCCCCGGGTCTGAGCGGGGATACGGGCCCGATCTCCACGTCGCCGACGAATCCGCCTTCGACGCCGAAGGCCGTCACGCCGACGGCACCGCCCTCTCCCTCGCCGCCGAGCTGACCTCCGACTCCACCAAGGACGTCGACTGGCTCGACAAGATGGAGACGTACGGGCGGGTCGTCCCCGTGTATCTGCTTCTCGACATGCGGGTCGGGGAGATCAACGTGCTGTGGGATCCGTCTCCCAAGGGGTACCGGTCGCGGACCAACGTCCCCTTCGGGCGGCCCGTCCGCATCCCCGCACCCTTCGACTTCGACCTCGACACGTCCGGGTTCGCCGTCGAGGAGGCCGAGAACCCGGAAGACGAGCAGAGGTGAGCGGCGGGCCCGGCCCGGTTTGACCCCCGAACTGCCGCCCCGTAGCCTTGACCCTCGGCGTGTCGGTTGACACGCCACATTCCCGTAAACCTCTTCCTCCCGGATGCCGGTACCTCGGTGGCCGGGAGAGGCCGTCCGTGTCTGTTGCCGGGTGGCTGGACTGCGGGGATGCCGTCCCGAGCGAGAGAGTGAGATCCGTTTTGTACGCCATCGTGCGCAGCGGTGGTCGCCAGCACAAGGTTGCTGTCGGCGACACCGTTGAGGTTGACAAGATTCCCACTGCCAAGGTTGGCGACACGGTCGAGCTCTCGACCCTGCTCGTTGTCGACGGCGACGCTGTGACCAGCGACCCGTGGGTCCTGGCCGGCATCAAGGTCCAGGCCGAGATCGTGGACCACCACAAGGGTGTCAAGATCGACATCCTTCGCTACAAGAACAAGACCGGCTACCGCCGTCGTCAGGGCCACCGCCAGCAGTACACGGCGATCAAGGTCACTGAGATCCCCGCGGCTGCGAAGTAAGGGACTGAGGAGAGATGGCACACAAGAAGGGCGCATCGTCCACCCGGAACGGTCGCGACTCCAATGCCCAGCGGCTCGGCGTGAAGCGCTTCGGCGGTCAGGTCGTCAACGCGGGTGAGATCCTGGTCCGCCAGCGCGGCACGCACTTCCACCCCGGCGCGGGCGTCGGCCGTGGCGGCGACGACACGCTGTTCGCGCTGAACGCCGGTGCGGTGGAGTTCGGTACCCACCGTGGCCGCAAGGTCGTGAACATCGTTCCGGTCGCCGCCTGAGGCACCTGACCGGAAGCTTTCGCGAGGCGGACCTCACTTCCCCTACGGGAAGCGGGTCCGCCTTTCGCGTGTTTCTACTAGCGCAGCACCTGGCTGTACCTAAAAGACTTTCCTGTACGTAACTGGAGGCACATCCCATGACCACCTTCGTGGACCGCGTCGAACTGCATGTCGCCGCGGGTAACGGAGGCCACGGCTGTGCCTCCGTCCACCGTGAGAAGTTCAAGCCGCTCGGCGGCCCCGACGGGGGCAACGGCGGGCGCGGCGGCGATGTGATCCTGGTCGTCGACCAGTCGATCACCACGCTCCTCGACTACCACCACAAGCCCCACCGCAGCGCCACCAACGGCAAGCCCGGCGAGGGCGGCAACCGCTCCGGCAAGGACGGCCAGGACCTGATCCTGCCGGTCCCGGACGGCACGGTGATCCAGGACAAGGCCGGCAACGTGCTGGCGGACCTGGTCGGCCACGGCACCTCGTACGTCGCTGCCCAGGGCGGTCGCGGCGGGCTCGGCAACGCGGCGCTGTCCTCGGCCCGCCGCAAGGCGCCCGGCTTCGCGCTGCTCGGCGAGCCCGGTGGCTTCCACGACATCGTCATGGAGCTGAAGACGGTCGCGGACGTGGCCCTCGTCGGCTACCCGAGCGCGGGCAAGTCGTCGCTGATCTCCGTCCTGTCCGCCGCCAAGCCGAAGATCGCGGACTACCCGTTCACCACCCTCGTCCCGAACCTGGGCGTGGTGACGGCCGGCTCCACGGTCTACACGATCGCCGACGTGCCGGGCCTGATCCCGGGCGCCAGCCAGGGCAAGGGGCTCGGCCTCGAGTTCCTGCGCCACGTCGAGCGGTGCAGCGTCCTCGTGCACGTCCTCGACACGGCCACCCTCGAATCCGAGCGCGACCCGCTCTCCGATCTCGACATGATCGAGGAGGAGCTCAAGCAGTACGGCGGTCTCGGCAACCGGCCGCGCCTCGTGGTGCTGAACAAGATCGACGTCCCGGACGGCAAGGACCTCGCGGAGATGGTGCGGCCGGAGCTGGAGGCTCGCGGATACCGCGTCTTCGAGGTGTCCGCCGTCGCCCACATGGGTCTGAAGGAGCTCTCCTTCGCCGTCGCCGAGATGGTGGGCGCGGCGCGCGCGGCCAAGCCGAAGGAGGAGGCGACCCGGATCGTCATCCGCCCGAAGGCGGTCGACGACACCGGCTTCACCGTCACGATGGAGGAGGACGGCCTGTTCCGCGTCCGGGGCGAGAAGCCCGAACGCTGGGTGCGGCAGACCGACTTCAACAACGACGAGGCCGTCGGCTACCTCGCCGACCGGCTCAACCGCCTCGGTGTGGAGGCCGCGTTGATGAAGGCGGGCGCCCGGGGCGGCGACGGCGTGGCCATCGGTCCCGAGGACAACGCGGTCGTCTTCGACTGGGAGCCGTCGGTGACGGCCGGCGCCGAGATGCTCGGCCGCCGCGGCGAGGACCACCGCTTCGAGGCCCCGCGCCCCGCGACCACCCGCCGCCGCGACAAGCAGGCCGAACGGGACGAGGCGACCGAGGAGTTCGAGGGCTTCGAGCCCTTCTAGTCCCACAACTCCTGCAAGTTCTGTCGGACAGTCCCAGTCCCAGTCCCAGTCCCGCAGTTCCGGACCCGTTGCGGCCAGCTCCGCAACGGGTCCCTCTTTGTTCCTCGCTGTGCGCCGAATGCCGTGAACCCCGACAACGAATTCCGCGGTAATGGGCTGCCCGATATGAAGAACGGTGCGGTCCCGCTGTAGTCCCGCCTCAAAGGACGTGAAGATCTCCACACCGGACCGGGCGGTCGGGGCGGCTGCCCGTACCCGGATACGGGCCCGGACACGGGCGGCTCGAACGCCCGTGGCGGCGCTGGCAGCGGTCGGCAGACGTTAGAGTCAGCTCGTCACTCTCGGCAATGCGCGACTCCCTGTGCAGTTACTCACAGGATTTCCAGGCAGCATCCGGGGAAGCCGCGTCGATGTCTTAGCAATCGCCGGCGACGCAAGGTGAATGCCAGGTTGCGAGCACATTTGCAGCGAACGGCGCTCGCCTTGCATCGCGGTAACCGCAAGTGGGACCCTTTCTTCGTCCCTGTCGCCACAAGGTAGGTCCTCCGTGTCCCAGCACATAGCCAAGCCCCGTACCACCGCAGTGATCCTGGCCGGTGGCACCGGCCAGCGGGTGGGTCTGTCGATTCCCAAGCAACTGCTGAAGGTCGCCGGCAAGGCAGTCATCGAGCACACCCTGACGACCTTCGAGAAGGCCGACTCGGTCGACGACATCATCGTGCTGATGGCGCCGGGCTATGTGCCCGACGTCGAGAAGATCGTGTCCAAGGCCGGGTTCAAGAAGGTCCGGGCGATCATCGAGGGCGGTTCCACGCGGAACGAGACCACCGAGCGCGCCATCGCCGCCCTGGGCGAGGGACTGGCCGACGGCGAGGACCTCAACGTCCTCTTCCACGACGCCGTACGCCCCCTGCTGTCGCAGCGCGTCATCGACGACTGCGTGGTGGCGCTGGAGCGTTACCAGGCCGTGGACGTCGCCATCCCGTCCGCGGACACCATCATCGTCACGCGTACGCACGGCGAGGACGGCGAGTTCATCACGGAGATCCCGGACCGCTCCCGGCTGCGCCGCGGCCAGACCCCGCAGGCGTTCAAGCTGTCCACCATCCGCCGGGCCTACGAGGTGGCGGCGGGCGACCCCAACTTCCAGGCCACCGACGACTGCACGGTCGTCCTGCGCTACCTGCCGGACGTGCCGATCCACGTCGTGGCGGGCGACGAGTACAACATGAAGGTCACCCAGCCCGTCGACGTCTTCATCGCCGACAAGCTCTTCCAGCTGGCCTCCACCGCCACGCCCGAGCCGTACGGCGAGGAGGTCTACCGCGACCTGCTCACCGGCAAGACCGTGGTCGTCTTCGGCGGTTCGTACGGCATCGGCAAGGACATCGCCGAACTCGCCGGGTCCTACGGCGCCAGTGTCTACGCCCTGGGCCGTTCCACCACCGGCACGCACGTGGAGAACCCGGAGGAGGTCGACGACGCCCTGTCCAAGGCGTACAGCGAGACCGGGCGCATCGACTACGTCGTCAACACCGCGGGCGTGCTGCGCATCGGCAAGCTGGCCGAGACCGACAACGCGACCATCGAGGAAGCGCTGAAGGTCAACTACCTCGCGCCGGTGCAGATCGCACGTTCGGCTTACAAGTACCTGGCGGAGACGAAGGGCCAGTTGCTGCTGTACACCTCCAGCAGCTACACCCGCGGCCGCGCCGAGTACAGCCTCTACTCCTCGACCAAGGCCGCCATGGTGAACCTCACCCAGGCCCTGTCCGACGAGTGGGCCGGTGACGGCATCCGGGTGAACTGCGTCAACCCGGAGCGGACGGCCACTCCGATGCGCACCAAGGCCTTCGGGCAGGAGCCCGCGGGCAGCCTGCTCTCCTCCGAGGCGGTCGCCCGCACCTCGCTCGACGTGCTGCTTTCCGAACTCACCGGGCATGTCATCGACGTCCGCCAGCAGGACCCGACGGCGGCCGCGGGCAAGGCCTCCGGCTTCGAGCAGGCCTTGGCCGGCGTCCTCGACGTACAGGATGGCGTGGCATAATCGAGCGTAAATAGCCACTGAATTTTCAGGCCTCTGTGACTCCCTGTTTACGGAGAATTCACAGAGGCCTGAAGCGTAAAACTCCAGCAAAACTCCCGAAATCTTCACAAAGGATTTTCCGGACTTTTAGCACTTATGACCGGCCCCCTCCCAGAGCAGGTTTCTCCGTGATATCCACCGCTATTCGCGTAGCCCGGGTGGGCTCCGTGGCCGAGCTGGCCGCGGCGGTCCTCATGATGCTGGGCTACCCCGGCCTCATGGCGGCCGCGCTCGTCCCGAGCGCCCCCGCCTTCGCCGCCGCGGCCGCCGTGACGTACCTGGCGGACCTCTACCTCCACCGCAAGCGCAGTCGCCTCATCGGCCTCCTGGGCAAGGTGCGGGCCGGTCTGTCCACCCGGTTCCTGGTCCGCGAACTGCTGCTGATCCTGCTGCTGGCGAGACTCGACCTCTCCCAGGAGCCGGTCTTCTACGCGGCGATCGCGTGCTTCACGGTGTTCTTCGGTCTCCAGGCCCCGCACGGCGCGCTGGTCACCCTGATCGGCAAACGCCGTCAGATGCCGGTCGTGACCAGGAACGTCGACGTGGCCTCCCGGCTGACCATCCCGGACGCCCCGCCGCGCCTCCTGCTCAACCGCGCCACCGTGAAGATGCTCCACCTCGACCTCGCGGCCGTCGTGGGCCTGCTCGTCTGCGCGTTCACCGATGCGGTCCGCCCGGGCTACGCCGGCATCGCGGTCACGCTCGCGCTGGGCACGCTGTACGTCGTCGTACTGGTGCCGCACCTGCGGGCGAAGCGGCTCCCGCCGAGGGCCCCCAAGGTCCTGGGCACGGTCAGCGCCTGGCTGCGCGAGTACCGGCCGGAGACGGTGCTGTACTTCTCCGGCGGCGACGACTCCGCCTACCAGGTCAACATGTGGCTGGAGACCATGGAGCAGATGGAGGCCCGGCCCCTGATCCTGCTGCGGGAGCGGGACGTCCTGGAGAACATGGCGCCCACCTCGGTCCCGGTCATCTGCGTGCCCGGGGGGGTGCACCTGATGAACCTGGACCTGTCCATGGTGCGGGTCGCGTTGTACTGCGCCAACGTCGGCAAGAACATCCACCTGCTGCGCGTGCCGACCATGAAGCACGTCTTCATCGGCCACGGCGACAGCGACAAGGCCGCCAGCGTCAACCCGTTCAGCAAGGCCTACGACGAGGTCTGGACCGCCGGCCGCGCGGGCCGCGACCGGTATGCCATCGCCGACGTCGGAATCCGCGACGAGGACGTCGTCGAGGTCGGCCGCCCGCAACTGGCGCCGATCAAGACCGCGCGGGACGCCCCGCCGCAGGACCGCATCCCCACCGTCCTGTACGCGCCCACCTGGGAGGGCTGGGACGACAACCCGGGCAACACCTCGCTCATCCTGGCCGGCGAGAACATCGTCAGGAAGCTGGTCGCGGCCGAGCCCCCGGTCCGCGTCCTCTACAAGCCGCACCCCTTCACCGGCAACCGCAGCGCCAAGGCGGCCGCCGCGCACCGGCGGGTCACCGCCCTGATCAAGAAGGCCGCGGCCCAGCGCGCCGCCGACGCCCGCTTCACCGCGGACCCGGCGGCCCAGGCCCGGGCCAAGACGGAGCTGGCCCGCCTCAAGGCCCGCCTGGACGGCCTCTCGCTGGCCTTCGACGAGCGCGCCGACGAGGCCGTGACCAGCCGTGACGGCATCGTCGACGTCCGCAAGCACGAGGAGGCCGCCCGGCTGCGCGCCGAGTGGAACGAGACCTACTGGCGCTCCTTCCCGTCCTACGAGCACCGGGTGATCACCGGCGCCGGACCGCGGCTGTACGACTGCTTCAACGCCTCCGAGGCGATGGTCTCCGACATCTCCAGCGTCGTCTCCGACTTCATCGCGAGCGGTAAGCCCTACGCGGTCACGGACTCCGCGGAGCTGGGCGCGGAGGAGTTCCGGCGGCAGAACACCGCGGTGCGCGCGGCCGTGCTGCTCGGCAACGGCGCCGCCGAGCTGGACCGGCTGCTGGACGCGGTGCGCGACCCGGCCGCCGATCCGCTGGCCAAGGACCGCAGGGAACTCAAGGAGTACCTGCTCGGGCCCGACGAGCCGACGTCCCTCGAACAGTTCGACGCCGCGCTCGCCGCCCTCGCGCTGAAGGCCGAGGCCCGCAATGCCGGCCAGGAGTCCCACGGCGCCGCGCCGGGCGGCCCGCTGGACGGGCCGCCGGATGACGAGCCGGCCCTGACCAACGGGGTCACGACCGCCTGACGTCCGCGTTCTCCCCGGCCGGGCCCCCGGAGTGAACTCTCCGGGGGCCCGGCTTTTCGTGCATCCTGTGATGTGGAACACGTGACAGAACCGAAGCAACCCTTCCTGTTCATCGGCCGTCTATCGGATATCCAGAGGATTCCTGAGCATTCAAGAGGGGACCGTTGCGTGGTGAGAGGGAACAGTGACCGTTGTGCAGCCTGACGTCACGGTGGTCATCGGGGCGTACGAAGCCATGCCGTACCTGGTGGAGTGCCTGGCGTCGGTCGAGGCACAGACGCTGGACCCGGCACGCCTGGAGGTCATAACCGTCGACGACGGCTCACGGGACGGCACCGGGGAGTACCTGGAGGAGTTCGCCGCCCGCGTCCCCATGGCCGTCACGGTGATCCGCCAGGAGAACTCCGGCGGCCCCAGCGGCCCACGCAACGTCGGCCTCGCCAAGGCCACCGGGCGCTACGTCTTCTTCCTCGACGCCGACGACCGGCTCGGCGCCGAGGCCCTGGAACGCATGGTCGCGATGGCCGACCGCAACGGCACGGACGTCGTCCTGGGCCGGGTCGAGGGCATCAACCGCAACCCTCCGAAGTCGATGTGGGGCAAGACGCTCGAGCGGACGGACGTCTTCTCCTCCAACATCAAGTTCACGCTCAGCGCGCAGAAGCTGTTCCGCCGGGAGTTCCTGGAGCGCCACGGCATGCGCTTCGACGAGTCCCTGTGGACCGGCGAGGACGCGCTGTTCACCATGGAGGCCTATCTGCGGGCCGACGGCGTCTCCGTGGTCGCCGACTACACCTGCTACTACCTGGTCGGCCGCAGCGACGGCAAGCACGTGACGAAGAGCGGCAGCTACACGCTGCGCTTCGACTCCGCGCGCGCCCTGATGGGCCTGCTGGAGCGGCTGCTCCCGCCCGGCGCCAAGCGTGACGTGCTCATGGTCCGCCCGTTCCTGGTCACCGTGCTGCCGCAGTTCGGGCCCGTCTTCCTCAGGAACGACGAGGAGATCCGGCGCACCAAGCTGGAGCTGGCCAAGCCCCTGATGGACGCGTACTGGAACGAGGGCGTGGCCCAGCGCCTCAACGTCCACGAGCGGCTGCGCCTGGAGCTGGTCGCCCGGCAGCGCCCCGACCTCCTCGTGGACGTCCTGGAGTTCATCCAGGCCAAGACCGAGCCGACGCCGGTCCTGAAGAAGCGCAACACCCAGCTCTTCCTGGCCTACCCGCACTACGGCTCCCAGACGGCCGGCATCCCCGACCGCGTCTACCTCGCCGAACCCCGCGAGGCCAAGGCCTACCCGGGCTGGCGCAAGGACACCACCGAGACCTTCCTGCGCGGCTTCACCCGCAAGGTCCGCCGAAAGCTCAGCAGACTCCGCCGGCGGACGATGAGACCGGGCGGTACGGCGGCGGTGTGAGCCAGACCGGGACCGCCCTTCGTGCCGTACGCAAAGCATGAGCGAACGGTCACGACGCCGGCACCGTCCGCGAAGTGAAACCCCCGCGCGGCCTCCGCCCCTGTTCGCGTAGATTGCCAGGCGGGCAGCCGTGGACCTACGCAAGGGGCGCAGAACAAGGTGGCAGGGGCAAGGCAGGCCGCAGAGGTCAGGCAGGCCGTGGGCGAGGCCCGCAGGATCGTCGTCAAGGTCGGCTCCTCGTCGCTGACCACCGCCGCCGGCGGGCTCGACGCCGACCGGGTCGACGCGCTCGTCGACGTCCTCGCCAGGAGCCGCAGCGGGGGAGAGAAGGAGGTCGTCCTCGTCTCCTCGGGCGCCATCGCCGCCGGCCTCGCCCCGCTGGGACTGCGCCGCCGCCCCAAGGATCTCGCCCGCCAGCAGGCCGCCGCGAGCGTCGGCCAGGGCCTCCTCGTCGCCCGCTACACCGCCTCCTTCGCGCGCTACGGCGTCCGCGTCGGCCAGGTGCTGCTGACCAGCGACGACATGAGCCGGCGCGCCCACCACCGCAACGCCTCCCGCACCCTGGACATGCTGCTCGCGATGGGCGCGTTCCCGATCGTGAACGAGAACGACACCGTCGCCACCGACGAGATCCGCTTCGGCGACAACGACCGGCTCGCCGCCCTCGTCGCCCACCTCGTCCACGCCGACCTGCTGGTCCTGCTGTCCGACGTCGACGGCGTCTACGACGGCGACCCCAGCAGGCCCGGCACGTCGCGGATCGCGGAGGTGCGGGGCCCCGAGGATCTCGCGCACGTCGAGATCGGCAGCGCCGGCAAGGCGGGCCTCGGCACCGGCGGCATGGCCACCAAGGCCGAGGCCGCCCGGATCGCGGCCGCCGCGGGCATCCCCGTGGTCCTCACCAGCGCCGTCCACGCGGCCGACGCCTTCACCGGCGGGGACACCGGCACCTACTTCCACCCCACCGGCAAACGTTCCGCGGACCGGCTGCTGTGGCTCCAGCACGCGTCCACCCCGCAGGGGTCGCTCACGCTGGACGACGGGGCCGTGCGCGCGGTCGTCGAGCGGCGCACCTCGCTGCTGCCGGCCGGGATCGCCGCCGTCGAGGGCGAGTTCAGCGCGGGCGACCCCGTCGAACTGCGCGACACCCGGGGGCGTGCGGTGGCCCGCGGCCTCGTCAACTTCGACGCCAAGGAGATCCCCCAGCTGATCGGCCGGTCGACCCGGGATCTGGCGCGGGAACTGGGCGCGGAGTACGAGCGCGAGGTCGTCCACCGGGACGACCTGGTGATCCTGAACCCGTAAACCCGCTCGAACGGTCCGTACCGGTGGGGGACGTTCCGTGAAACCGCCCCACGGAGCCGTGCGGCCTGCTCAACTTTGTCTCAGGGACAGGCTGCGGGAGTCCGGCGGGTCACCGCCGGACACATCCCCGCACGAGCGCTGCGTAAAGGAGGCCGTCGTGAGACGAGTGCGCCCTGGGGTGGCAGCGGCCCGCGGGAGTACCGGCGGGACCGGTTCCACGTCATCGGCGTCATCGTCGTCGGCGACGGCGTCCCGCGCGGCGGGTTCGTCGGCGGCGCGGGCGCCCGGCGAGGAGCGCGCCCTGACCAGCGTGGCGGCCGGCGAGCGGTACCGGGCCCAGGCCCAGGCCCAGGAGGACGCCGAGTCGAAGGGCGGACGGCCCGCGGACCTTCCCCGGCTGTGGCATGTCACCCTCAGCGTCTCCGGCGAGGAGGCCCCGGTGGCGGAGGTCCGGCGCGCGCTCGAACAACTCGCCCACGACCACCCCTTCCTCCTGACCAGCAGATACGCGGGCGATCACGCCGAGATCCGGTACTGGGAGGAGGCCCGCGACCTGCACGACGCGGCGGCCGTCGCCCTGCGCCTGTGGGGCGAGCACCGCCAGACGGCCGGCCTGCCGCCCTGGGAGATCGTCGGCCTGGAGGTCATCGACCGCCAGACCTACCACCAGCGCATCGCGGAGGGCTACGGCCCGGCCCCGGCGACGCCGGTGGGTGTACATCCCTATTGACAGCGGTCACGGAATTGATAGCGACCACGGACCGTGACCATTGATTGAGGAACCCCCACGGCGAGCAACCACGTCCGCGAGAGCGGCGCCGGTTTAGGCGCAAAGGGGGTCTCGGGGGCTGGAACGAGGGGTGAAGGGGCCCGCGCGGCGCACTACCCTTCCCGTATGACCACGCTCTCGCCGTACGACTCCATGTCCCCGGTCACCCGCGCCGCCTACCGGGCCAAGGCGGCCGCCGCCGACCTCGCGCCGCTGCCCCGGGCCGCCAAGGACGACGCGCTGCTCGCCATCGCGGACGCGCTGGAGGTCCGTACGAGTGAGATCGTCGAGGCCAACGCCAAGGACATCGCCAAGGCGCGCGAGGCCGGGACCAGCGAGTCGATCGTCGACCGGCTGACCCTCACCCCGGAGCGGGTCCGCGCCATCGCCTCCGACGTGCGGGACGTCGTCGCGCTGCCCGACCCGGTCGGCGAGGTCGTCCGCGGCTCCACCCTCCCCAACGGCATCGACCTGCGCCAGGTCCGCGTCCCGCTCGGCGTCGTCGGCATCATCTACGAGGCCCGGCCGAACGTCACCGTGGACGCCGCCGCCCTCTGCCTGAAGTCCGGCAACGCGGTCCTGCTGCGCGGCTCGTCCTCCGCCTACGAGTCGAACACCGCCCTCGTGCGGGTGATCCGCGACGCCGTCGGCGGCGCCGGGCTGCCCGCCGACGCCGTACAGCTCGTGCCCGGCGAGGGCCGCGACAGCGTGCGCGAGCTGATGCGCTCCCGCGGTCTGGTCGACGTCCTCATCCCGCGCGGCGGCGCCTCGCTCATCCAGACCGTCGTCACCGAGTCCACCGTCCCGGTCATCGAGACCGGCGTCGGCAACTGCCACGTCTACGTCGACGCTCACGCCGACCTCGACATGGCGATCGACATCCTGATCAACTCCAAGGCGCAGCGGCCGAGCGTCTGCAACTCCGCCGAGACCCTCCTGGTCCACCAGGACATCGCCCCCGAGTTCCTGCCCCGCGCCCTCGACGCGCTCGCCGAGGCGGGCGTGACCGTGCACGCCGACGAGCGGGTGCTGGCCTACGCCAAGGACTCCAAGGCGACCGTGGTCGAGGCCACGCCCGAGGACTGGGAGACGGAGTACCTGTCGTACGACATCGCCGCGGCGGTCGTCGACTCCCTCGACAAGGCCGTCGAGCACATCCGGCTGTGGACCTCCGGTCACACCGAGGCGATCGTGACCACCTCGCAGCAGGCGGCCCGCCGCTTCACCCAGCTGGTCGACTCCACCACGGTGGCCGTGAACGCCTCCACCCGCTTCACCGACGGCGGCCAGTTCGGCTTCGGCGCGGAGATCGGCATCTCCACCCAGAAGCTGCACGCCCGGGGCCCGATGGGCCTGCCGGAGCTGACCAGCACCAAGTACATCGTCACGGGCGACGGGCACGTGCGCCGCTGACGAATTTCCGTACCGCCTGCCCAAATTGACCCTCCAGGTCTACTCTGGACTCGTGCCGGAGGACGTGGGGGGTATGCCGTTCCCTGACGGCTGGGAGCCCGACGACGAACACGACCGCGGGGTGTCGGACGAAGAGTTCGCATCCGTGGTCTTCGACGAGGCCTTCGTACAGGCGGCCGTGGTGCACGAGCCGACCGCCGTCGAACGCCTCCTGGCCGCCGCGGAGGCGAGAGCCGAGGCCTCCGAGGCGGAGGCCCGCCGGGCCCGCGCCCGGGGCGACCGCTACGACGACGCCTACGGCCCCGACGGACCCGGCGATTTCGGCCATGATCCGGAACTCGACGACCTGGACGACGCCGACCTCCTCGAAGGCCGCTACGGAGCTCCCGGGACCTACGGCAGGCACGTCCGCTGGCATCGCCCGGTGGCCTGGATGCTCGCCGTGATCATGGGCGTCGGCATGGTGGCGCTGGCCTTCGCCGCGGTCTACCGGGGCGCGTCCTCCTCCGGCAGCCGCGACCAGGTGCCGCTGCCCGCCACGACCGGTCTCGAGCAGGGGAGCGTGCCGCCCCCGTCGGCGTCGGCCAGCTATTCCCAGCCACCCGTCTCGGCGTTCCCGCACACGCCCTGAACACACGTTTGACGGATGTGTGACGCACGGCTGTGCGAAGGCTCCGGGCGCGCGGCCGAAGCCGGTGAGAACCTGTCAGAACTTGTCGTACAGCAGGGCGTTTACCTGGGCTCCGTGCGACCTACTCTCAAAGTATGGCCGGGCCTGGAGACCCACCCGAGGGGACACCCGAGAGCACTTCCGGAGGCGGAGAGGACGAGTACCGATCCGTCGTCTTCGACGAATCGTTCGTTCGCGCTGCCCGCATCCAGGAGTACTCCGCGCAGGAGCGCCTGGCCGACCACGCGCCCGCCGTCCGCCGCCGCCCGCCCCTGCGCCGGGGGCTGTCCCGGCAGGTGCTGATCCTGGTCCTGCTGATCGCCGTCGCCTTCGGCACCGCCGTCTACATGGGCGTACGCAGCCCGTACCAGGACTCGGTGCTGCGCGGGCCCGTGGAGCCCCTGCGGATGACCGTCATCCCGCTCTCCCCGCAGGGCGCCGTGCCCGGGGCGGCCGACCCCGAGTCGCTGTTCGCGCACAGCCCCGCCGCGCGGTTCCGCATCGGCGCCGAGGGCATTCCGCTGCCCGCCTCACGGCGCACCGCGCACTTCTCCGACAGCCAGGTCGTCACCGCCCTGACCACGGCCAAGGACTACATCGTGCACTCCTCCCTCTACCCGGAGGTGCTCACCGGGCAGCAGGTGCGGCCCGTGCGCGCCCTGATCGACGCCGAGCAGCTCGACCAGTTCGACGAGAGCTTCAGTCACCCGGCCGCCGACGGCAGGCACGCGCCGACCGGCTGGCTGGTCCGCTTCGACCCCACCCAGGCCCAGCTCGCCGGCAGCAGCATCCGCGTCCAGGGGACCCTGCAGGCCGCCGAGACCGACGCCTCGACCCTCGAGGTCACGGCCGACCACACCTTCGTCTACGCGCTACGGCCCACCGGCGCCGCCGCCACGGCCCCGGCCTCCCTCTTCACCGTCCGCCGTGAGCTGCACTTCCGCTTCGACCGCGACGACCTGCGCACCCACCAGCTCCACCTGATCGTCGCCTACGTCCAGGCCGGCCCCCTGTCCTGCGCCGAGAACTCCACCAACCACCTACGCCCCCTGCTGGCCGGCGAGACCGCCAAAACGGGCGGCCCGGCCGGCACGGACCCCTACGCGACCGGCGGCACGACACCCTTGTGCGGCGCCTTGTCGACCAGCGCGCAGCCGAAGGTGTGAGGGGTTGTGAGGGGCTGGGGGCCGGTGGTGGGAGTCGTCAGTGCTCGTCGTGCGGCGGGGGGTCCGTCGGGTCGGCCGAGCCGTTCCGGGGCGGCTGGTCGTTCGGCGGGGGAGAGGTCGGAGTCGCGAAGCCGCCGAAGCCGCGCCGTACCCGGCCGCCCAGGTCGCCCGCCCCGCCCGCGATGTCGCTGACCAGCTTCATCAGCGGGTCCTTGGAGCTCTTGACGCTGGTCGCGTAGTGGGCGGCGGACTCGCGGAAGGAGTCCGTGACCGAGGTGTCCTTGTCCTCGTCGCGCCGCGGGTAGTGGCCGTCCATGATCCGCTGGTGGTCGCGGGACTCGGCCCACTTCTTCAGCTCGGCCGCACGCACGGTGGTGAAGGGGTGGGTGCGGGGCAGCACGTTGAGGATCTTCAGCACGGAGTCGCGCAGGTCGCCGCCGGCCTCGTACTCCTCGGCCTGCTTCAGGAACGCGTCCACGTTCATCTCGTGCAGATGGTTGCCGCCGGCGATCTTCATCAGCCCCCGCATCGACGCCTTCAGATCCTGGCCGACGAGGAGCCCCGCGCGGTCGGCGGACAGCTCCGACTTGCGGAACCACTCGCGCAGCGCCGTCACGATCGCCATGATCGCGAGGTTGCCCAGCGGGATCCAGGCGACCCGGACCGCCAGGTTGGTCAGGAACAGCAGGATCGTGCGGTACACGGCGTGCCCGGACAGGGCGTGACCCACCTCGTGGCCGATGACCGCCCGCATCTCCTCCTCGTCGAGCAGCTCGACGAGCCCGGTGGTGACCATGATGATCGGCTCGTCCAGACCGATGCACATCGCGTTGGGCTGCGGGTCCTGGTTGACGTACATCGGCGGGACCTTCTCCAGGTCCAGGATGTGACAGGCGTCCCGCAGCATGTCGTTGAGGTGCGCGAACTGCTGGTCGGAGACCCGCACCGAATCGGACAGGAACAGCAGCCGGAGACTGCGCTCGGGCAACAGCCCGCTGAGCGCCTTGAACACCGTGTCGAAACCGCTCAGCCTGCGCAGCGCCACCAGGGCGGAACGGTCGGCCGGGTGCTCGTAGGCTCGCGAGGAGATTCCGGGGAAGCGCCTGCGCTGCCTGCTCGGCACGTGCTCATGGCCCGCGCCGTCGTTCTCGTGGGCGTCGTCGGACATGTCTTCCCCCATGTGCGTCTCTGTGGCCCTCTGCCTGACCCTTGTCCTGACCCTTTACGGACCCTTGTGCGGCCCTTTGCGCCCCCGAAGCAGGGCCCAGCCTAGGCGGCGTTACCGTGGACGGGCACTACACCGAAGGAGTCCCACACCATGGAGCACCGTCCCACAGCCGCCTGGCTCACCGAAGCCGCCGGCGCCGCCCAGCAGCAGGGGGCGGGGAATCTGCTCCGCGTCGTACTGGTCGTGATGATCCTGGGCTGTGTGCTCACCGCGTGGTTCCTGCTACGGGGCTACAAGCGGAAGGACGACTGAGCCGTCGGGAAGGTTCCCGATGGCGGAGTCGGCGTGATCGCCGCCGAGCCGCCCGCTTACGATGGGCCGACGTCTTTATTCCGCCCACACCGGATAGGTCCTGCCGAAGATGAGCCTTCACAGCGCCGCTGCCCAGCTGGTCACCCTCGCCGCCGAGGGCGAGGAGCACGGTGGCAACCACGAGAGCCTCAACCCGCTGATCACCGGCGGCGGCGCTTTCCTCATCCTGCTGCTCCTGCTGTGGATCACCACCCGTTTCAACCGCGACCGCTGAGACACCACGTGTCCACTGTGTTCGGAGTGTTCACCGCGTTCACCGACGGGGGTTCCGGCATAGCGGGGCGCTCCGGGCATCCGTCGGCCGGGGCCCTCAGGCCGGGCCGGTAGGGTCTGCACGCATGGGAGAGCAGGACATGCCTACCGGCCCGTCGAACCCCGGCAAGCGCCGCCTCGGTGTCATGGGCGGGACGTTCGATCCGATCCACCACGGACACCTCGTGGCGGCCAGCGAGGTCGCCGCGCAGTTCCAGTTGGACGAGGTCGTGTTCGTGCCGACCGGGCAGCCGTGGCAGAAGACCCACCGCAGTGTCTCCCCGGCCGAGGACCGCTACCTGATGACGGTCATCGCGACCGCCGAGAACCCGCAGTTCTCGGTCAGCCGTATCGACATCGACCGCGGCGGCCCTACCTACACCGTGGACACCCTGCGCGACCTGCGGTCCCTCAACCCCACCGCCGACCTCTTCTTCATCACCGGCGCCGACGCCCTCGGCCAGATCCTGACCTGGCGGGACAGCGAGGAACTCTTCTCCCTCTCGCACTTCATCGGGGTCACCAGGCCGGGCCATGTCCTGTCCGACCAAGGCCTGCCCGAGGGCGGCGTCTCGCTCGTCGAGGTCCCCGCGCTCGCAATCTCCTCCACAGACTGCCGTGCGAGAGTCGCCAAGGGCGACCCCGTCTGGTATCTGGTGCCGGACGGCGTCGTGCGCTACATCGACAAGCGCGAGCTGTACCGCGGCGAGTGAGCCGAGAGGGGTACCGGTGAACGACCGATACGACGCGGGGTACGGGGCCGACCAGTACGAACTCGTCGGCTACGACGAGTACGGCCAGCCCGTCTACCAGCAGGTCCCGCCCCAGCAGGTCCCGCAGCAGGCCTACGACCCGTACGGGCAGCCGTACCAGGGCCAGGGCCAGGGGCACAGCCAGGACCTGGGCCAGGGGCACGGTCAGGGCCGGCAGGGCTACGGCTACGACCCGTACGCCATGGGCGGGCAGCAGCAGTCGTCGCCGCCCGCCTACGACCCGTACGACACCGGTCAGCAGCCGCCCACCCCCGCGTACGACCCTTACGGGACCGCCCCGCAGGCCCCGTACGACCCCTACGGGCAGACCGCCGCCGGCGGACAGCAGCCGCGGGTCGAACAGCCCCGCGTGGCCGAGCAGACCGCCTACATCCCGCAACAGGCCGGTCCGGTCGAGAACGGGACCGAGCGCAGGACCGGGGCCGGGACCGAAGCCGAGTCCGAGTCCGCGTCCGAGTCCGGTGACGCGACGGCGGCTGACGGGCAACGGGAGTACCACACCGAGCAGTTCGCGTTCGTGGAGGTGCCCGACGGCGACTCCGAGGACGTCATCGACTGGCTGAACTTCACCGAGAACCGCACCGAGCGCCGCGAGGAGGCCAAGCGCCGCGCCCGCGGCCGTATGGTCGCCCTCGTCGTGGCCCTGGCGGTGTTCGCGGTCGGCGGAGTGGGCTACCTCTGGTACGCCGGGAAGCTGCCCGGCCTGTCGTCGTCCTCGGACTCCGGCACCGGCACCACGACCGCCACCACCGCCCAGAAGCGTGACGTGGTCGTCGTCCACCTGCACAACACGGCCGGAGGCGGCACCGCCACGGCGCTGCTCGTCGACAACACCACCACCAAGCAGGCCACCACGGTCCTGCTGCCCAACTCCCTCGTCCTCACGGACCAGGACGGCACCACGACGACCCTCGCCAAGTCCGTCGACGACGACGGCTCGGCCGGCACGCGCGACGCCCTGGACACCGTCCTCGGCACCCGGATCCAGGGCACCTGGCGCCTCGACACCCCCTACCTGCAGAACCTCGTCGACCTCGTCGGCAACATCGAGGTCGACACGAATACGGCCGTGCCCGCGCCCGACGCCAAGAAGGGCGAGGCCCCGCTCGTCACCAAGGGGGAGGGCCAGACCCTCAGCGGCAAGATGGCCGTCGCCTACGCCACGTACCGCGCCGCGGGCGAGGCCCAGAACGCCCAACTGGAGCGGTTCGGCCAGGTCATGCAGGGCGTGCTGCGCAAGGTGTCCTCCGACGCGCAGGGCGCCACCGTCACCGTCCAGACCCTGGCGCAGATCCTCGACCCCTCGCTGACCGACACCGACCTCGGCGCCTTCCTCGCCAAACTCGCCGACCTCGCCAAGGGCGGCGACTACAAGACCGCCCTGCTGCCCGTCCAGACCGACGGCACACTCAGCGCCGAAGCGAGCGCGAGCGTCGTCAAGGACGTCCTCGGCGGCACCGCGAAGAGCCCCGACAAGGACGCGGCCGTCAGCGTCTCCGTGCAGAACGCCAGCGGCGCCAAGGCGAACACCGAGGACGCGCGCGTGGTGCTCCTCAACGGCGGCTTCACCTTCCTGGAGGGCGGCACCCCGGCGAGCACGAAGGCCACCTCCCAGGTGCTCTACGCGGACGCCGCCGACAAGGAGAACGCCGTCGAGGTCGCCAAGACCCTGGGCCTGGACAGCGGCGCGGTGAAGAAGGGCACGGTCTCCGGGAGCGCGGACGTGGCGGTCGTCCTGGGGGAGGACTACAAGCCTTCCTCGTCCGGATGATCCCAGTGATCCGGGCGATCCCTTCATGACGTGGGGTGCCGTCGGCGGTCCGTGAGACCCTTGAGGACAAAAGTCCGCCGACGGAAAGCCATGTAGTGACCGCCACTGACCGCTCCATCGAGCTCATCACCGCCGCCGCACAGGCGGCCGCCGACAAGCTCGCGCACGACATCATCGCCTACGACGTCAGCGACGTGCTGTCCATCACGGACGCCTTCCTGCTGGCCTCCGCGCCCAACGACCGCCAGGTCAAGTCGATCGTCGACGAGATCGAGGAGCGCCTCCAGAAGGAGCTCGGCGTCAAGCCGGTACGCCGTGAGGGCGACCGGGACGCCCGCTGGATCCTGCTCGACTACGTCGACATCGTCGTCCACGTCCAGCACAGCGAGGAGCGCGTCTTCTACGCCCTGGAGCGGCTGTGGAAGGACTGCCCCGAGCTGGAGCTGCCCGCCGACGCCAAGGCCACCCGCGGCAAGGCCCAGGAGCACGCCAAGCTGCAGGCCGAGGAGGACGACGCCGCCGAGTTCGGGGAGCTGCGGTGAGTGACCCCGCCCAGGCGGCCGCCGACCGCACGCCGGGCCGTGGCCGCCGCGTCATCCTCTGGCGGCACGGCCAGACCGCCTGGAACGTGGAGCGCCGCTTCCAGGGCACGACGGACGTCGAGCTGACCGAGACCGGCGTGGCCCAGGCCCGCCGTGCCGCTCGGCTGCTCGCCTCCCTCCAGCCCGACGCCATCGTCGCCTCGGACCTGTCGCGGGCCGCGAACACGGCCGCCGAGCTCGCCGAGCTTTCCGGCCTGACGGTGACCCATGACGAGGGCCTGCGCGAGACGTACGCGGGCGTGTGGCAGGGGCTGACGCACGACGAGATCATCGCCCGCCACGGCGAGGAGTACACCGCGTGGAAGCGCGGTGAGCCGGTGCGCCGCGGCGGCGGCGAGCTGGAGACCGAGGTCGCCGACCGCGCCGCCCCCGTGGTGCTGCGGCATGCCGAGAAGCTGCCCGAGGACGGCACGCTCGTCGTCGTCAGCCACGGCGGCACCATCCGCACTACCATCGGCCGGCTCCTCGGCCTGGAGGCGCACAACTGGGAGAGCCTCGGCGGTCTCTCCAACTGCTGCTGGTCCGTGCTCGGCGTGGGCGCCCGGGGCTGGCGGCTGCTCGAGCACAACGCCGGCACCCTGCCCGAGCCGGTGCTCGGCGACGACGACTGACCGCCGTGGGGCAGCCGGGACCCGGATTTCACTTTCCGGCAGGTCGCAGGCTAAAGTTCTTCTTGTTCGCCCCGCCGAGCGGGAAGAACGCAAGGGGCTATAGCTCAGTTGGTAGAGCGCCTGCATGGCATGCAGGAGGTCAGGAGTTCAATTCTCCTTAGCTCCACAGAACGGCCGGTCGGTTGAGACCGTTTCACGAAGATCCCGCCCCTCAGGGGGCGGGATTTTTTGTCGCGTTCCGCTGTCGTGTTCGGCTGTCGCGAGGACCGGGTCGCCCGGCGCGGGGGGTGCCCCGCCTCCTGGCAGCGGGTACGGCGTGGCCGTCCTCGGCACACTGTTCTTCGAACGGCTTGAGTCACTTGGGGCACCGGAGGCGTATACCTCTTCGGAAGCGCTTCTCACATGCATGTTCGCGCTCGCTACGACAGCCGTCCTCGGTGCCGTGTCCGGACTGGTACTGAGGCGTCGCTGACCGTATTGGCCCGGCCGTGGCAGAATCAAACGGCCGGAAGGGGGCGCGGCCCGACGGGAGGGAGTAGCGATGCCTGCGAGCATCCTCGGAGAGGTCGGCCACCTCTCCGAAGCGGCGTTGACACGGGACAAGGCCACCCGGCTCAGCTGCCCCTCCTGCGGTTCCGGCCATGTGGCCCAAGTGCTCGGCGACAACGGCGGGATTTCCTACGTGTGCACGGCCTGCGGCCACAGCTGGAGCTGATCGATGGGTGCACACAGGCGAAAGTGCGACTGGTGCGGCAGCGGCACCCCGATCGTCCGTGACATGGAGCCGGTCAACCCCGACTACCAGTACTGGTGCGAGGAATGCGCGCGGGCGCTGATCATAAAAGGCGACCCGATCGAGACGTACCGCGAGCTGGAGGGCGAGCCGATCTACGGGCGGCTCCTCGAAGAGCACTGCACGCTCAAACGGTTCTATTCGTTCGTCACCGCTTGACCCTGCCCTGCATGGCTTGATCTTGCATATCGGGTGAAATCGGGCATGGGGGAAACGATTTGGTGGTCCACGGCAGGGATTGGTAATGTTGGCGTCGCCGCCGGGGAAGCCCGGTGGAACACCACGAGGGGCTATAGCTCAGTTGGTAGAGCGCCTGCATGGCATGCAGGAGGTCAGGAGTTCAATTCTCCTTAGCTCCACAGCAGATCCCGCCGGATCGGATTCGATCCGGCGGGATCTTTTTGTATTCCGGAGGAGCCGGGCAAGGGATTAGGGGCCGCCTGTTCTCAGGCGGCCCCTTTCGTCGTCACGTCCGGCTTTGTCTGTCCTGTTCGTCTCGTCGTCTCTTCGCCGTACTCGGTCAGCGGCCCAGGGCGCGGCGGCCGCGGCCCTGGGAGAGGACCGGGAGGTTGCGGGCGGGCGCCTGCGCGCGCGTGTCCTCCTCGACGCGCAGGGCCAGCGCCGGGCAGCGGCGCACCGCGCGCAGCGCCTTCGCCTCCGCGTTCTGCGGCACCTTCGCCTGCGCCACCGTCGGGAAGCCGTCGGCGCCGAGCTGGAAGACCTCCGGGAGGATGTCGGCGCACAGGCCGTGCCCGCGGCACAGCGTCCAGTCGACGAAGATCTTCTGACGGCTCGAGCCGCTCTCCTGCGGCGGGATGCCGCTCGTGATGGCCGCCGGGGCCATACCGGCCTCGAAGAGCGGCAGAACGCCCTCCACGGGCCGTCCGCAGCCATTTCCGAGGACATGGGCGGCCAGGTCGTCGGTGAACGCCTTGACGGTCGACTCCAGGAACATCGCGGAGCCGTCCGGATGCGAGCACGCACCGCGCCGCTTCACGTTCTTCGCGACCTGCTTGAGCGCCTCCAGGGCGGCCGGGCCGCCGCCGTTGAGGATGTCCTCCATGCCGCGCGCGGCGGCCGGCAGACCGAGGTAGCAGGGACCGCACTGTCCGGCGCTCTCGTCGGCCAGCCACTGCGCCACACGCAGCGACTCGCCCAGCGGGCAGGTCTCCTGACTGATCGGCAGGATGGCGCCGGCGCCGAGCGCCCCGCCCACCGCGTCCAGGGAGTTGCGGGAGACGATCGCCTCGTTGACCGTCGCCGCGTCGATCCACTTGCCGTGGTAACCGCCGGTCAGCACACCCTGGGGCACCGGCGGCGCGCCGGCGAGCTGAAGGACGTAACGCAGCGGCACGCCCGTGGGAACCTCGATCACCATCGGGCGGGCGACCGCGCCGGAGACCGTCAGCATGACGGTGCCCGGCTCGTCGTAGAGGCCGGTGTTGCCGTAGCGCTCCGGGCCGATGCGGGCGGCGATGGCCAGTTGGGCGAACGTCTCGGCGTTGGACAGCAGGGTGGGCGCGCCGCCGACGCCGTTCTGCGAGGCGCTGACCTTACGGCCGGGCGGGATCGGCGGGCCGCCGTCGATGGAGCGGATCAGCGATGCGGCGGCGCCGGTGACCATGCGGATCGGGTTGCGCTGGACGAACGCCTTCAGCGCCGAACGGCGGCCGTTGCTCAGGCCGCGTTCGGCGAGCGCGGCCTCCATGGAGCGCTGGGTGGATTCGCGGGTGACCCCCACCACGAGCGTGCGGGCACCCAGCGCCTCCGCGACCAGCAGCGCGCCGTCCAGGATGAGGTGCGGGGCACGGTTGATGAGCACCGTGTCCTTGCGGCAGGCCGGTTCGTCCTCACTGCCGTTCACGACGACGACCGGCCGTACGCCGCGCTTGATCGCGGCCTCGGCGACCGAGCGCAGCTTCTTGTGGAAGGGGAAGCCCGCGCCGCCGCGGCCCTTCAGGTTGATGTTCTCGGAGAGCTTCGCGAGGGCCTCTCCGCCCAGGGGTTCGAGCGGCCCGTGCACCTTCAGGTGCATGGGCAGGTCGAGTCTCTCGACAAGGTCGAAGCCGGACGTGAGCTGCGGAAGGCCGACCACGCGGACTTCTGGGACGTCGGGCAGGGCCTCGTTCACCTATAGCCTCCGGAAGGCGTGTTCCAAGGTTCGCCCGAACCCGGTGCGTCGAAGGACGCGCCGGGCGATGGTTCATTGGCGGGACCGCTGTTGTACGTGTCGTTCTGGTTGTACGTGTTGTAAGCCGGGTTCGTCTCACCTGTGTCGTACACGTCACGTCCGCCGTACCCGGGATTGCCCGAATTGCCATAGACCGGGATGTTGAATCCCGTGTCCTGGAGCGGGTCATAGGCCGACGGGGGCGCCTCGCCGAGCGGCGGCGGGGACGGGACCGGCCAAGTGCCCGAGGTGCTGCCGCCGTTGTCGACCCGCTGGATCGCCTCCGTGGCCTGCATGTCGTACGGCATGTTCATCCGCGCGGTCTGGTCGGCCGCGAAGGGCTGCTGCTGGCCGCGCGGCGGCGTGTTGACGGCCCGGTAGGCGGCCGCGAAGCCATTGGCGGGCTCCGGGGTGGCGGGGGTGTCGTACAGCGGCGACGCCGACGGCGGTGCCATCCGGGTGGCGCCCATGGTGTCGGTCAGCGGAGAGCGGCCCGAGCGGCCTTCGTAGCCGGGCAGCGCCGACGATCCGGTCTCCGTCACGCGCGCGCGTGACGCCTCGAGGCCGTCCATGGTCGAGCGGTCCTCGCCGCCGCCCAGGAACGAGCCGAACTGGTCGGCGACCTGGCGTTTGAACGGGCGCGGCGCGGCGCGCAGGGCGAGGGCGGCCATGACGCCCAGCAGGCACAGGCTGTACAGGATCGTGAAGATCGGCTTGGCCTGGCGACCCGCGTAGAGCCCGTGCACGAGTGCGGCGCACCAGGCCGGGTAGGCCAGCATGTGCATGGCACGCCAGCGGGCGGCGCTCTCGGCCGGCGTGGCGAAGTTGCTGCGCAGGGCGCCCGTGATGCCGACGAAGATCATCAGCAGGCCGGCCAGGGAGCCGAGGCCGATGAGGCCGGCGGTTCCGGTGACGCCGAGCGAGAACGGGATGATCGCGGCGATGAGCTGGGTGTGGTCCAGCGCGATCTTCGTGGTGATGTGCAGCAGCAGGAACGCGATCGAGGCGACCGCCGTCGTCCGGTGCACCGCTTGGCCGATGATCCGCTGGCGGGTGTTGAGGAAGATCCGGTCCTGGGCGACCAGGCCCCAGATCACCGAGCAACTGAGCGACACGAGGGAGAGCACACCCGCGCCGAAGTTCAGGAAGGCTTGGAACTGGTCGCCTCCGACCAGCACGACCACGGGTATGAGGAGCAGGACGACAGCTGTCGCCGCCCCGTAGGCCGACCGGCCGGGCTTGGGGAGCGAGCTGTTACTACGACGAGGGTTCATGGGGGCAACTCCGAGCAGTTTCGGGAAAGCGGTCCCGCTGCCGAACTCTAAGTGGCTCCATACCGATGGGTACGAGGTTTGAGTTATTGCGTTGTTATGAAACGACGATGTGGCTGGTGTGATGTCCCTTGGTGACCGTTATGCGAAGTAACCCTTGACCTTTATTCAGTTCCGGTTGGCCTGTTCTGATCGCAGCAACGTTGTCGCGACCATGCATACGTAAGCGCGTCGCGGCGTGCTCAAGGCCTGCGGTACCCTAGCGCCATGCGTGCTGTACGCCTTCTGCTTAGCGAGCCGCGCTGATCAGTCCCGACCTCCGGTGAACGGACGGTTCGGAATCGGCGCGGCGTCCCCTCCTGTGCGAGGGGATTTTTCGTTTCCTGGACGACAGGCCGGACGCCAAGCCGCTGGCAGAGACGATCGATGGAGCTTTGAGGACCATGAGCGAGACGAACCCCGCTGCCGCCGCTGTCCCGGCGGAGGCAGCGCCGCACCGCTACACGGCGGCCATGGCCGCCGAGATCGAAGCACGCTGGCAGGACTTCTGGGACGCCGAGGGCACGTACGCGGCTCCCAACCCCAAGGGTGACCTGGCCGGTGACCCCGAGCTGGTCGCCCGCCCCAAGAAGTTCATCATGGACATGTTCCCCTACCCCTCCGGTGCGGGCCTGCACGTCGGCCACCCCCTGGGCTACATCGCGACGGACGTCTTCGCGCGCTTCCAGCGGATGACCGGCCACAACGTCCTGCACACCCTGGGCTTCGACGCGTTCGGTCTGCCCGCCGAGCAGTATGCCGTGCAGACCGGCACACACCCGCGCGTGTCCACCGAGGCCAACATCGAGAACATGAAGGTCCAGCTGCGCCGGCTGGGTCTGGGTCACGACAGGCGCCGGTCGTTCGCCACGATCGACCCGGAGTACTACAAGTGGACCCAGTGGATCTTCCTGCAGATTTTCAACTCCTGGTACGACGACGAGGCGGACAAGGCCCGTCCGATCGCCGAGCTGATCGCCCAGTTCGAGTCCGGTGACCGTGCCGTACCGGGGCACACGCGCGCGTGGCACGAACTGACCGCCACCGAGCGCGCCGACGTCCTGAGCGAGTTCCGCCTGGCCTACGCCTCCGACGCGCCGGTCAACTGGTGCCCCGGCCTGGGCACCGTCCTGGCCAACGAGGAAGTCACCGCCGACGGCCGCTCCGAGCGCGGCAACTACCCCGTCTTCAAGGCCAAGCTGCGCCAGTGGAACATGCGCATCACCGCCTACGCGGACCGCCTGCTGGACGACCTGGACGCCCTGGACTGGCCCGAGGCCATCAAGCTGCAGCAGCGCAACTGGATCGGCCGCTCCGAGGGCGCCCGCGTCGACTTCCCCGTGGACGGCGAGCGCATCACGGTCTTCACCACGCGCCCCGACACCCTGTTCGGCGCGAGCTACATGGTGCTGGCGCCCGAGCACCCGCTGGTCGACAAGTTCACCCCGGCCGCCTGGCCCGAGGGCGCGCACGACGTCTGGACCGGCGGCCACGCGACCCCGGCCGAGGCCGTCGCCGCGTACCGCGCGCAGGCCGCCTCGAAGTCCGACGTCGAGCGCCAGGCCGAGGCCAAGGACAAGACCGGCGTCTTCACCGGCGTGTACGCGACCAACCCGGTCAACGGCGGGCAGATCCCCGTCTTCATCTCGGACTACGTCCTGATGGGCTACGGCACCGGCGCGATCATGGCCGTCCCGTGCGGCGACCAGCGCGACTTCGAGTTCGCGCGCGCCTTCGAACTGCCGATCCACTGCATCGTCGAGCCGACCGACGGCCGGGGCACAGACACGTCGACGTGGGAGAACGCCTTCGGGGCGCACGACGCGAAGATCATCAACTCGTCGAACGACGAGATCAGCCTGGACGGCATGAGCGTCGTCGACGCCAAGGCCCGCATCACCGAGTGGCTGGCCCGCAAGGGCATCGGCGAGGGCACCGTCAACTTCCGCCTGCGCGACTGGCTGTTCAGCCGCCAGCGCTACTGGGGCGAGCCCTTCCCGATCGTCTACGACGAGGACGGCATCGCGCACTCCCTGCCCGAGTCGATGCTGCCGCTGGAGCTGCCGGAGGTCGAGGACTACTCGCCGCGCACCTTCGACCCGGACGACGCGGACACGTCCCCGGAGACGCCCCTGTCCCGCAACGGGGACTGGGTCCACGTCACCCTGGACCTGGGTGACGGCCGCGGCCCCCAGAAGTACCGCCGCGAGACCAACACCATGCCCAACTGGGCCGGTTCCTGCTGGTACGAGCTGCGCTACCTGGACCCGCACAACAGCGAGCAGCTGGTCGACCCCGAGATCGAGCAGTACTGGATGGGCCCGCGCGCGGGTCAGCCGCACGGCGGCGTCGACCTGTACGTCGGCGGCGCCGAGCACGCCGTGCTGCACCTGCTGTACGCGCGCTTCTGGTCCAAGGTCCTGTTCGACCTGGGGCACGTCTCCTCCGTGGAGCCGTTCCACAAGCTGTTCAACCAGGGCATGATCCAGGCCTACGTCTACCGTGACAGCCGCGGCATCGCGGTGCCGGCCACCGAGGTGGAGGAGCGCGACGGCGCGTACTTCCACCAGGGCGAGAAGGTCTCCCGGCTGCTGGGCAAGATGGGCAAGTCCCTGAAGAACGCGGTCACTCCGGACGAGATCTGCGCCGAGTACGGCGCCGACACGCTGCGCCTGTACGAGATGGCGATGGGCCCGCTGGACGTCTCGCGGCCCTGGGACACGCGCGCGGTGGTGGGTCAGTACCGCCTGCTGCAGCGGCTGTGGCGCATCGTCGTCGACGAGGCCACCGGCGAGGTGACCGTTGTCGACGCCGAGGACGCCGACATCGACGTGGACACCCTGCGTGCCCTGCACAAGGCGATCGACGGGGTGCGCCAGGACCTGGAGGGCCTGCGCTTCAACACCGCCATCGCCAAGATCACCGAGCTGAACAACCACCTGACCAAGGTGGGCGGCCCGGTGCCGCGCTCCGTCGCCGAGGCCCTGGTGCTGCTGGTCGCCCCGCTGGCCCCGCACATCGCCGAGGAGCTGTGGCGCCGGCTGGGCCACACCGACTCGGTCGTCCACCAGGATCTGCCGGTCGCCGACCCGGCGTACGTCGTGGACGAGAGCGTGACCTGCGTCGTGCAGATCAAGGGCAAGGTCAAGGCGCGCCTGGAGGTGTCCCCGGCCATCTCCGACGAGGAGCTGGAGAAGGTGGCGCTGGCCGACGAGGCTGTGGTGAGCGCGCTGGGCGGGGCCGGGATCCGCAAGGTGATCGTGCGGGCGCCGAAGCTGGTGAACATCGTTCCGGCGTGATCGGCATCGGGAGCGGCATGGGGTGACGGTCACGAGGGCGTGGCGATCACGGGTGTGTGGTGATCAAGGGACGGTGTGACCGCCACGCGTAAGTGACCGTCGCGGGCCGTGACCGTCGCGAGCCGTGAGTACGGCTCCGGGTAGTCCCCTACGGGCAGGTTCGGGGTTCTTCTGGAACTCCGGGCCTGCCCGCGTCGTTTACGGTTTTAAGTGAGGCGTGCCGGGTGTGACGCCGGATGTGTCGTGGCGGGTCGAAGGAGGAGCTGGTGGAAGCAGTGATCACAGTCGTCGCCCTGCTCTTCGTGCTGTTCCTGGCGCTCGGCGCCTACGCCACGGTGAAGGTGGTCCGCGCCGCCAAGCGAGGCGTCGACCGCACCATCACCCAGGCCCGCCGCACCGTCGAGGACCACACCCTGCGGGCCAAGTCCTTCGCCCAGCTCGGCCCGGCCGGCGAGATCGCCCAGTTGCGGCTCAAGCTGCGCACGTCGATGCGGGCCACGCAGGACGCGCTGCACGCGGGAGTCGCCGAGGACGAATCCCTCAGGGAGTCCCTCGGCCTGTTCCAGCGGCTCAGCGCACACGGTTACGAACTGGACGGCGAACTCAAGCGCCTGGAGTCCGAGCCGGACCGGGCGAAACTCGCCGAGCGGCTGCCCTCACTGCGGGAGCGCACCGAGCGCATCACGGGATCGGCGGACTCGCTGCGCTGGGCGGCCCAGGACCGCGCCCACCGCTTCGCCGACGACGACCTGGACACCCTCAGCGCGCAGATAGACGTCGAGGCCGGCGCCCTGCGGCACTGGACGACGGCGGACTCCACGGCCGACTCCACGTCGGACCCTGTCCGGACACCGCCCCCGTGGCCCGAGGCACCGGCCGCCGACAGCGCGGCGGCCGGACAGACCTGGCCTGAGACCCCCGGCGCCCGCACTCCGGACACCCCGGAGGAGCCGAGCCGGCCCGCCATTACCCCACCGGGACCGCGACCTACCTACCCTTGGCAGAAGAAACGGCGGCCTGAGAGCACTACCTGATGTGTCCTGGGGCAGGTGCTGCCTGGTGGTGTATGTGATTCGGTCAAGGGCGGACCGACTGTGAGGGGCCGGGCTGCCACACGGGGGCTACGCCAGGTAACCTCCAGGTCATGTCCCGCCATGTCGCGATCGTCACGGATTCAACGGCCTACTTGCCGCAGCGGACGATGGAGCGTCACGGCATCACCACGGTGCCCCTGACCGTCGTCCTCGGCGACCAGGCTCTTGAAGAGGGCACCGAGATCTCGACCCGGTCCCTCGCCCAGGCACTGCAGAAGCGACGCCCCGTCACCACCTCGCGCCCGAGCCCCCAGCTCTTCGCGGAGACGTACCGCAGGGTCGCCGAGTCCGGCGCCACCGGCATCGTCTCCCTCCACCTCTCCGCCGAGTTGTCCGGCACGTACGACGCGGCGGTCGTCGCGGCGCGTGAGGCGCCGGTGCCGGTGCGGGTGGTGGACACCGGCATGGTCGCGATGGCGCTCGGCTTCTGCGCGCTCGCGGCGGCCGAGGCTGCCGAGACGGGCGGCACGGTCGACGAGGCGGTCACCGCGGCGGAGAAGCGGGCTGCGGGCACCTCCGCCTTTTTCTACGTCGACACCCTGGACTACCTGCGCCGAGGCGGCCGGATCGGTGCCGCCCAGGCCCTGTTGGGCTCGGCGCTCGCGGTGAAGCCGCTGCTCCAGTTGGACGGGGGGCGCATCGACCTTCTGGAGAAGGTGCGGACGGCGTCGAAGGCGATCGCCCGCCTGGAGGAGCTGGTGGCCGACCGGGCGGGCAGCGCGCCGGTCGACATCGCCGTGCACCATCTCGCCGCCCCCGACCGGGCGTCCGCCCTTGCGGACCGTCTGCGGTCACGCGTGCCCGGGCTCGTCGACCTGCACGTGAGCGAGGTCGGCGCGGTGATCGGGGCGCATACCGGGCCGGGGTTGCTGGGCGTCGTGGTCTCGCCGCGCTGAAGGCTCCTGGTTCTCGGCTACCGGCCACCGGTTCCCAACTTCCGGTTCTCGGCTTCCGGCTCCCGGTTTCCCTCACTCGTATGGGTGGCGGAGTTATCCACAACTGGGCGGTAATCCCCGGAAATTGAGCAAGATCATCGCAGTTCGGTGAAGTGTCCGATCCTCGTCGCATGGCACTTCGATCACGCTCACGCAGCACGAACGCGACCAGCGGCCCCGGCCGGGTTCCCGGCTCGGACGGCCGCTCCCACCGTCTCCGTCCACCTGTCGCCGGCCGGGCCGGACAGCGGCATGCCTCGGCAGAGGAGGTTCGTCGTCGGGCGCGGGTGTTGTTCGCCGAACGGGAGCGGGAGCGGGGGGAATTGGGGATGGGGCCGCCGGGTGGGGGTGGTGATGGCGGGGGTGGGGGTGTGGATTCGGGGGTGGGTGCGTCGGCGACGACGGGGGTGGCGGGTGCGCCGGTTGGGTCGGTTGGGTCGGGTGCGCTGAAGGCGTCCGATGTGGGGGAAGTCGGGGGTGGGGTCGGTGGTTCGGGTGAGCAGCGTGTTGACGTCGACCTTGACCTCGACGTCGACCCCGAACTTGGCCTCGGCCTCGGCCACGGTGAGGATCGTCACGGGACGGCTCCTCGCGCTGCTGGGGCCTGGCAGGAGCGGGCGGGGCTGGCTCTGCGGGAGCGGATGCCGGTGTGGTTGCAGGCGCGCTGCGGCCTGGAGCGCAGGAGCGTGCTCGCGCTCACGGCGCTGCTGGTCGCCGCCGCTGCCTTCGCCGTGCAGCACTTCTGGGTCGGCCGGGCTCAGCCGGTAAGGGCGCCGGAGGTGGTGCGAGCTGCGGCCCCTTACGAGGCAGGTGAGCAGAACCGGGCTGCCGAGCCCGCCGCTTCCGTCGGCCCGCCGGGTATGGGGAGCACGGCCGGGGCTGAGATCGTGGTGGACGTCAGCGGCAAGGTGCGGAAGCCCGGGATCCACCGCCTCCCCGCTGGTTCACGGGTGGTCGACGCGTTGGGCGCGGCCGGTGGAGTGCGGCCGGGGACCAACACCGACGGTCTCAATCGCGCCCGCTTCCTTGTGGACGGGGAGCAGGTCGTCGTCGGCGGCCCAACGCTGGCTGGGGCTGCCGGGACGGGGGCGGGAACGGGGACAGCGGGTTCCGCCGGTGCCGGTATGGGGGCCGGGCCGCCGGTTCCCGTCTCTCTCAACACGGGCACTGTGGATCAACTCGACACCTTGCCCGGTGTGGGGCCCGTGTTGGCGCAGCACATCGTCGACTACCGCGCGCAGCACGGCGGTTTCCGGTCGGTGGACGAGCTGCGCGAGGTCAACGGCATCGGCGAGCGGCGCTTCGCCGACCTGCGGAATCTCGTGCGGCCATGAGGAGCGAAGACAGCGAAGACGCTGAGGTCGTCGGTGTTCGGGCCGCATCTGGTTCCCGCGCCCGCCAAGCCGTGCACGCAGCCTCCGGGAGGCGCCTGGGTGATGCGAACCCGCGTCAGGAAGGGCCGGTGGACCTACGGCTCGTACCGCCCGCGCTCGCGGCCTGGGCGACGGCGGCGCTGACGTTGGACGCGCCGCCGGGGCTGGTCGGCGGCATCGTGATCGTCTGCCTGGTGACTGCCGGTGCTCTGCTGATCGTGGGGCGGCGAAGTGCGGGGCGCGGTGCAGAGCGTGCCGCGAGGCGTGGTGGGGTGCGCGGCGCAGGGCATGGAGCGGGGCAGGGAGTGGGGCACGGGGCGGGCGGTTTCCGGTCTCCCGGCGTTCGGTCCGGTGGTGGCCGGAAGATCTGGCCCCGTGTCACCTTTGCCGCCTCGTTGCTCTGCGTGGCCGCCGCTGCCGCGTCGGCCGGGCTGCACGGGGCCGATCTGCGACGGGGGCCGGTGCCGGCGTTGGCGCGGGAGTACGCGACCGTCACCGCCGAGGTCGAGATCACCTCCGACCCACGGCTCACCCGGCCCCGCGTCAGAGGCGACCACGTGACCCCGGACTCCGTCCTGATCAACGCGGAGGTGCGCGGCGTCGAAGGGCCGGCCGGGACGGCGGTGGCGACGCGGGCCCCGGTGCTGGTGGTAGTGGACGTCGGGTCGAGCCGGGGCGAGGGTGGGCCGCGTGCGGCGCTCGATGGGCGGGAGCTGTCCGGCGGTGGGCGTGCGGAGTCGGGTGGGCGGGAGCCGTTCGGGGGTGGGCGTGCGGAGTCGGGTGGGCGGGAGCCGTTCGGGGGTGGGCGGGGTGCCGGGGTGAGGTCCGGGGCGGTGTCGTGGCTGGGGTTGTTGCCGTCGACTCGGGTCCAGGTGACCGGGCGGTTGGTGCCCGCGCTGGCCGGTGGGGACCGGATCGCGGCTGTGTTGCGGGTGCGGGATCGTGCGGTGCCGTCGGTCGTGCGGGAACCGTCGGCTGCGCAGCGGTTGGCGGGGCGGTTGCGGGCGGGACTTCGGGCGGCCACCGACGGACTGGCGGCGGACGCCAGGGCGCTGCTGCCGGGGCTGGTCGTCGGGGACACCTCGCGGATCACGCCCGAACTGGACGAGGCCTTCAAGGAGACGGACCTGGCGCACACCCTCGCCGTCTCCGGGAGCAACCTCACGATCATCCTCGCTCTGCTCCTCGGCCCGCCAGGGCTGGCCCAGCATGTCGAGCGCCGCGGCCTGGCGCCCCGGCTCGGCGTCCCCCTGCGAGCGACCGCGCTGCTCGGCGGAGCGCTCACGCTCGGCTTCGTGGTCGTGTGCCGGCCCGACCCGAGTGTGCTGCGCGCGGCGGCCTGCGGGGCGATCGTGCTGCTCGCCCTGGCGACCGGCCGCCGCAGATCCCTCATCCCGGCGCTGGCGACGGCGGTGCTGCTGCTCGTGCTGTACGACCCGTGGCTGGCCCGGAGTTACGGGTTCCTGCTGTCCGTCCTGGCCACCGGGGCCTTGCTGACGCTGGCGCCGCGTTGGAGTGCCGCGCTGCGCCGGCGCCGGGTGCCACCGAGGCTCGCGGAGGCGTTGGCGGCCGCGGGAGCCGCGCAGGCTCTGTGTGCGCCGGTCGTCGCTGTGCTGTCGGCGCGGGTGAGTCTGGTGGCGGTGCCCTGCAATCTCCTTGTGGAGTTCGCGGTCGCGCCGGCGACGGTGCTGGGCTTCGCGGTGCTGGCGACGGCGCCCGTGGCGATGCCGGTGGCCAAGGCGCTGGCGTGGTGCGCGAGTTGGCCGGCCGGGTGGATCGCGGGCGTGGCGCGGAGCGGGGCGGCGCTGCCCGGCGGGGGAGTGGACTGGCCCGGGAGTTGGAGTGGGGCGCTGTTGCTCGCCCTTGTCACGGCCGGGGTGGTGATGCTCGGGCGGCGGTTGTTGAGGCATCCGTGGCTGTGCGGGGTCTGCGGGGTGCTGCTCCTGCTGGTGGTGGTGCAACCGCCGCCGCTGACCCGGGTGCTCACGGGCTGGCCGCCGCCGGGCTGGCGGCTGGCGATGTGCGACGTGGGACAGGGCGACGCGACCGTCCTCGCGGCGGGCGAGGGAGCCGGCGTGGTGGTGGACGCCGGGCCGGATCCGACGCTGGTCGACCGCTGCCTGCGCGCGCTCGGCATCACCCGGGTGCCGCTCGTAGTGCTCACCCACTTCCACGCCGACCATGTGGCCGGACTGCCGGGGGTGCTGCGTGGACGAGAGGTGGGCGCGATCGAGACGACGGGGTTCGAGCAGCCCGTGGACCAGGTGGAGTTCGTACGGAAGGAGGCTCAGGCGCGGGGCGTTCCCGTGGTGCGTGCCGTGGCCGGGGAGCAGCGGCGGGCCGGTGCTCTCGACTGGGAGGTGTTGTGGCCGCCACCGCGCCCGGCGCCGGAACCGGACGGGCCGAACGACGCGAGCGTGACGCTGCTCGTCCGGTCGGCCGGGCTGCGGATGCTGATGCTCGGCGACCTCGAACCCCCGGCCCAGCAAGCCCTGTTGCGTTCCCCGGCGGCTGCGTTGCTGCGCGGAGTGGACGTCCTCAAGGTGGCCCATCATGGCTCGGCCTACCAGGACCCGGGGCTCATACGCGCGGTGGCGCCACGGCTGGCGCTGATCTCGTGTGGCGCGGACAATCCGTACGGGCATCCCGCGCCCAGCACGGTCGCGGCACTGCGCGCGGGAGGCGCGGTGGTGCTGCGGACGGACCGGGACGGCGCGCTGGCGGTCGTCGCGGGCCCGGGCGGGGAGGTGCGAGTGGCGCGAGACTGAGGTCATGAACCCCGCCCATGCCCATGCCCATGCCCATGCCCATGCCGAGGCCCAGGCCCATGCCCACGCCGAGGGCGAGCCGCCCCGGGCACCCGCCACCCGGCTCGACACCTCCGCACACGGAGCACCCCAGCTCGACGCCGCTCCGCCAGAGGAGCATGCGACGCACGCCCCTGCGACGCACGACCCTCCGGTGCATGCTCCTGGACCGCACGCCGCTCCACTGGACGCCCGACTGATCGACGCCTACTTGCGCCGCCTCGGTTTCGATCACCCGGCCCCCACCACCGGCACCGGCACAGCCACAGCCACAGCCACAGCCACAGCCACCGGCACCGGCACCGGCACCGGCACCGGCATGGACCCGGCCACCGGCACGGCCCCAGCCAGGGGCGTGGCCACCCCCGTCAGCGCCCTCGCCCCCACCGCCGAACTCCTGCGGGATCTGCATCTGCGGCATCTGCGGGCTGTGCCGTTTGAGAATCTGGCGGTTCATCTCGGGGAGGAGATCGTGTTGGAGGAGAGGAGGCTGGTCGAGAAGGTCGTCGGGGCGTGGAGGGGAGGGTTCTGTTACGAGTTGAACGGGGCGTTCGGGGCGTTGCTCGCGGGGCTGGGGTTCGAGGTCACGTTGCTGGCGGGGCGGGTGTACGGAGAGGAGGGGCGGCTCGGGATTCCGTACGACCATCTCGCGCTGCTGGTGGGGACGGTGGACGCGGGGGAGTGGCTGGCCGATGTGGGGTTCGGGGCGCACAGCCACTACCCGCTCCGGTGGGAGCGCGGTGGCGGACAGGGGGATCCCGGCGGGGTGTTCCGGATCGTAGAGGCCGGTCCGGACCCGGCCGGGGCGACGAGGGGAGGGGCCGGGCTGGTGGCAGGGGCGGGGGACCTGGACGTCTTGCGGGACGGGGTGCGGGTGTACCGGCTGGAGGTGCGGCCCCGGGTGCTGGGTGACTTCGTGGCGGGGGCCTGGTGGCACAGCACCTCGCCGGAGTCGCACTTCACGCGGTCGCTGATCTGTTCGCGGGTCACGGAGGACGGAGGGCGGATCACACTCAGCGGACGCCGGTTGAAGGTGACGTACGGCGGCGGGGAGAGCGGGAGCGGCGGCGAGCGCGAGGAGAGAGAGCTGGGCAGCGATGACGAGGTGTTGGGGGTGTATCGGGAGGTGTTCGGGATCGAGTTGGAGGGGGTGCCGACGGTGCGGGCCGTGGGACAGGCGGCGGATCGGGGTCGGTGATCGGAGGGGTAGATTCCGGCCAGACGGGGCTACTCGTGCGTAGTACCAGCACATCTGCTGGTTTCCCGCGATGTGGGCTTGTCTTGCCTCGTATGCCGCATCGGTGATCGAATGCTTCTTCGACAGCAGGTGATGTCAAGTCGCGCAGGGGTGTCGTGGATGTTGGGCCGTTGGCTGGAAAACCGCACGAACCGGGCGCAGCGGACGAGTCCCCTCGCTGCGGTCCACACCCCGGCGAACGCCGGAGTGCTGAGCTGCCGGGTGCTCGACCCGGTCAAGGAGCCGGTGCCGCACGCGGAGTTCGCGGTGAGCGACGCGCGGGGCCGCAAGGTCGTCAGCGGCGGCACGGATCCTTTCGGGGCGTTCATGACGACGGTGCCGGCGGGGGAGTACCGGCTCGCGGTGTCCGCCGAGGGTTACACGCCCTACCGGGTGACCGCGACGGTCGGGGAGAACGCGCTGGCGTCGCTCGGTGATGTGACGCTCCAGGTCGCGCGGCCGCCGGAGTTGCCGGCGGCGGGGGACTGGGAGATCGAGCAGACGCATTCCTCGATCGGGTTCACCGCGCGGCACATCGGGCTCGCCCGGATCCACGGACGGTTCAACTCGTTCGCGGGGGCGGTGCGGATCGCCGAGCGGGTGGAGCAGTCGGCGATGCATGTGGTGATCGACGCGGCGTCCATCGACACGAACGTCAGGATGCGGGACGACCATCTGCGGTCCCCGGACTTCCTGGACGTCGGGCGGTTTCCGACGCTCGAGTTCTACAGCGAGCGGTTCGTGCACAAGGGCGGCAGCCGGTGGGCCGTCACCGGGGCGCTGTCGCTGCACGGTGTGACGCGGACGGTGACGCTGGACACGGAGTATCTCGGGATCGGCAACGGCATGGGCGGCGAGGCGCGGGCGGCCTGTCGGGCGCGGACCGAACTGCACCGGGACGACTTCACCGTCAGTTGGCAGTCGATGCTGGCGCGGGGCATCGCGGTGGTCGGGCCCAGTATTCGTATCGAGCTGGACGTGCAGATCGTCCCCAAGGGCTGAGCTGCGGTCCGTGCCGACTGCCCGTCCGCCCGACTGCCCGTCTGCCCCACTGCCCGTTTGCGCATCTGCCCTCCTGCCCTTCTGCCGGCTGACCCGGCGGTCCGTCCCCTTCGCGCGTGCCTGAAGATGGGCCCGTGAGCGATGTGAGACATGTGCTGGTGCTGCCCGATCGCGATGCCGCGGAGGAGGCGGCGCAGGAGCTCGCCGAGCGTTTCGGCGTGCGAGAGGAGCCGCAGATCGTCCGGGACGCGTTGGCCGGGGAGGACGACGCGGAGGACGCGCAGTGGCTCGTCCTGCTGCGGGACGAGGACGAGCGGCTCGACGCGGCGGCGCTGGACGCGTTCGCGGGTGAGTGGGAGGGCTGGCGGGAGGAGCCGTAGGGCAGCCGCTCGGGGCCTCGTCGTCGAGTGAGCCGCGTCTGCAGTGGCGCAGTCGCGCAGTGGCGCAGTCGTTCAGTGGCCCCTTGGCTCAGCGGGCCGCGTTGTCAGTGGGCCGTGCCATGCTTGGCGCAATGGCCAGGAAGACTGCGAATGACGACCCTCTCGCCTCGGTGACGCTTGCCGTGGGCCAGGAGGACCTGCTGCTCGACCGTGCCGTGCAGGAGGTGGTGGCCGCCGCCCGGGCCTCCGACGCCGACACGGACGTACGTGACCTGACCTCGGACCAGTTGCAGCCCGGCACGCTCGCCGAGCTGACCAGCCCGTCGCTCTTCGCGGAGCGCAAGGTCGTGGTCGTACGCAACGCGCATGACCTGTCCGCCGACACGATCAAGGACGTCAAGGCGTACCTCGGCGCGCCCGCCGAGGAGATCACGCTCGTGCTGCTGCACGCCGGCGGGGTCAAGGGCAAGGCGCTGCTGGACGCCGCGCGCAAGGCTGGGGCGCGCGAGGTGGCCTGCCCGAAGATGACCAAGCCGGCTGATCGGCTGGCCTTCGTGAGGCAGGAGTTCCGGGCGACCGGGCGGTCCGCGACGCCCGAGGCCTGCCAGGTGCTCGTCGACGCCATCGGCAGCGATCTGCGGGAGCTGGCGTCGGCGGTGACCCAGTTGGTCGCCGACGTGGAGGGGACCATCGACGAGGCGGTCGTCGGGCGGTACTACACGGGGCGGGCCGAGGCGTCGAGTTTCACCGTCGCCGACCGGGCGGTGGAGGGGCGCGCGGCGGAGGCGCTGGAGGCGCTGCGCTGGTCGCTGGCCACCGGCGTCGCGCCGGTGCTGATCACCAGCGCGCTCGCCCAGGGCGTACGGGCCATCGGCAAGCTGTCCTCCGCGCGCGGCGGCCGGCCGGCCGACCTCGCGCGGGAGCTGGGCATGCCGCCGTGGAAGATCGACCGGGTGCGGCAGCAGATGCGGGGGTGGACGCCGGACGGCGTCTCCGTCGCGCTGCGCGCCGTGGCCGAGGCGGACGCCGGGGTGAAGGGCGGGGGCGACGATCCCGAGTACGCCCTTGAGAAGGCCGTCGTTGCGGTCGCGCGGGCGGCCCGGTCCGGGGGCCGCGGATAGCGACCCTTCCCGGGGCTTGCCCGGGTCCTTCCCAGGGGTTGCCCGAGCCCTTCCCGGGGCTTTGCAAGGCGCCCCTGGGGGCGATGCGGTCGTGTGATCCAGTCGCCGTTCCCCCGTCGGAGAGGAGAATCGGACCTAGCGGCCGCACAGCGCCGACGCATGCGAAAGGTGGCGATCGACATGGCTGAACACCCGCACGCAATGCTCGTCCGCAAGGGATACGAAGCCTTCACGCGCGGAGACATGGACACCCTGCGCGGAATGATGACGGGGGACTGTACGCACCACGTGCCCGGTTCCCACTCGCTGTCCGGGGACTTCAAGGGCCTCGACGCCATCATCGGCATGTACGGCCGGCTCTTCTCGGAGACGGGCGGGTCGATGCGCGTCGAGCTGCAGAACGTACTCGTCGACGGCCGAGGGCACGCGATCTCCCTGCACCGTTTCACCGCCGACCGCAACGGCAAGCACATCGACGACATGGGAGGCATCGTCTTCCGGATCGTCGGAGACAAGATGACCGACCTCGACGAGTGCGTCGCGAACATCGACAAGGCCAACACGTTCTGGGCGTGAGCGTGACCGGTCGTGAGCCGCGCCAAGCTCCCGGAGAGCGCCGCAGCCCCGGAGAGTGCCGAAGCCCCGGAGAATGCCGCAGCCCGGTGAGCGCATGCCGAAGGCCCCGGTGCCGCCTTGGGAAGGGCGGCACCGGGGCCTCCGGTTCACGCTGATCAAGCTGGTGTGAGCCCGTACCCGCGTGGCGAACGCAGTCGCGCACAGGCTCGAGGGTGCCGGACGGGAGCGGATGAGAGAGGGCCCGCTGGACCCCTCCGGCGATCAGATCAGAGTCGGATCAGTTGAGAAGCTCAGACCTTGAGGGACTCGACCTTGGAAGCAAGCGCCGACTTCTTGTTGGCGGCCTGGTTCTTGTGGATGACACCCTTCGAGACGGCCTTGTCGAGCTGACGCGCGGCAGCGCGCTGGTACTCGGTGGCCTTCTCGACGTCACCCGCGGCAGCAGCCTCACGGGCCTTGCGGACCGCGGTCTTCAGAGAGGACTTGATGGCCTTGTTGCGCAGCCGAGCCTTCTCGTTGGTCTTGTTCCGCTTGATCTGGGACTTGATGTTCGCCACGAAGTAAGCCTCTTCTTTTCAGGTTTCCGATGTGCCTCACGCTGAGAGGGCACGAGACACAGCTGCCCAGACTACCAGCGGCCCCGCGAGTGGCCCAAACCGGCCCCCGGTCGCCGCCCGTGGGACCATGGAGCCTACGTATCGATCCGACCCGAGCCGCTGACCCTGCGGATATCTCAAGAATCAGGACCCTGCGTGCCCGCGACCCCTAAGAATGTGCCCGAGCCGAGCCGTACCCCCTCGGCTCAGATCCGCAATTTCTGCATCATCGCGCACATCGACCACGGCAAGTCCACGCTCGCCGACCGCATGCTCCAGCTGACCGGCGTGGTCGACCAGCGGCAGATGCGTGCTCAGTATCTCGACCGGATGGACATCGAGCGCGAGCGCGGCATCACGATCAAGTCCCAGGCCGTGCGTCTGCCCTGGGCTCCGACCCATGAGCCCGGCAACACGCACATCCTCAACATGATCGACACCCCGGGGCACGTCGACTTCACGTACGAGGTCTCGCGGTCGCTCGCGGCCTGCGAGGGGACCGTCCTCCTCGTCGACGCGGCTCAGGGCATCGAGGCGCAGACCCTCGCCAACCTCTACCTGGCGATGGAGAACGACCTCAAGATCATCCCCGTACTGAACAAGATCGACCTGCCGGCCGCGCAGCCGGAGAAGTTCTCCGAGGAGCTCGCCAACCTCATCGGCTGCGACCCCGCGGACGTCCTCAGGGTCTCCGCGAAGACGGGCCTGGGCGTCGAGGCGCTGCTCGACAAGGTCGTCGCCGAGGTCCCCGCCCCGGTCGGCGTCCACGATGCTCCCGCGCGGGCCATGATCTTCGACTCGGTGTACGACTCGTATCGCGGTGTCGTGACGTACGTACGTGTCATCGACGGGCAGCTCAACAAGCGTGAGCGGATCCGGATGATGTCCACCAACGCGACCCACGAGCTGCTGGAGATCGGTGTCTCGTCCCCCGAGATGACGCCGGCCGACGGCCTCGGGGTCGGTGAGGTCGGCTATCTGATCACCGGCGTGAAGGACGTCCGTCAGTCCAAGGTCGGTGACACCATCACCACCCTGCACAAGGGCGCGGCCGAGGCGCTCGGCGGGTACAAGGACCCCAAGCCGATGGTCTTCTCGGGCCTGTATCCGCTGGACGGCTCCGACTACCCCGAGCTGCGCGACGCCCTCGACAAGCTCCAGCTCAACGACGCCGCGCTGGTCTACGAGCCGGAGACCTCCGCCGCCCTCGGCTTCGGTTTCCGCGTCGGCTTCCTCGGCCTGCTGCACCTCGACGTGATCCGTGAGCGGCTGGAGCGCGAGTTCGGGCTCGACCTGATCGCCACCGCGCCCAACGTGGTCTACCGCGTCGTCATGGAGGACGGCGCGGAGCACACGGTGACCAACCCGAGCGAGTTCCCCGAGGGGAAGATCGACGACGTGTACGAGCCCGTCGTACGCGCCACGATCCTCGCGCCCTCCGAGTTCATCGGGTCGATCATGGAGCTGTGCCAGACCCGGCGCGGCACCCTGCTCGGCATGGACTACCTCTCCGAGGACCGGGTCGAGATCCGCTACACGCTTCCGCTCGCGGAGATCGTCTTCGACTTCTTCGACCAGCTCAAGTCCAAGACCCGCGGCTACGCCTCGCTGGACTACGAGCCCACCGGCGAGCAGGCCTCCAGCCTGGTCAAGGTCGACATCCTGCTGCACGGCGACAAGGTCGACGCGTTCTCCGCCGTCACCCACAAGGACGCGGCCTACGCCTACGGTGTGCGGCTCGTCGCCAAGCTGCGCGAGCTCATCCCGCGGCAGGCCTTCGAGGTGCCGATCCAGGCTGCCATCGGCTCCCGGGTCATCGCCCGCGAGACCATCCGCGCCATCCGCAAGGACGTCCTCGCCAAGTGCTACGGCGGTGACATCTCCCGGAAGCGGAAGCTGCTGGAGAAGCAGAAGGAAGGCAAGAAGCGGATGAAGATGGTGGGTTCCGTGGAAGTTCCGCAGGACGCCTTCATCGCCGTCCTGAGCAGCGACGAGAACGCGGGCTCCGGCAAGGGCAAGAAGTAGCCGGGACGGGATACCGGTACCAGCCGGGACGACCGCCGGTTTCCGGGGTCCGGCGCGCTGCGGCGTGCCGGACCCCGTGCTTGTGTTCAGGTGAACCCGTGCCTGTGTTCAGGTGAAAGTGACCCTCTGTCGCCCCTTACGCGCCGGGCGGTCGCCCTCTAATCTGAACCCTGCCCGGATAGTTACTCGTGAGTTAAACAAGCTGGCCGTTCGACGAAGCCGGCCGTTTGACCCAAGCCCAAGCCAGCCGCATCGCCGCGGGCCCGGAGGATGTCGTGAGCGACACACAGACCCTGATCGAGAACCGTCCGCCGTCCGTCGCGGGCCTCTTCCTGGAGCGCGTGGCGGCCACGCCCGACGCGGAGGCGTACCGGTACCCGGTGCCGGCCGCGTCCGGCCAGGGCCCCGACGACTGGAAGTCGCTGAGCTGGGCGCAGGCCGCCGAACGGGTCTACGCGATCGCGGCCGGCCTCATCGAGCTGGGCGTACAGCCGGAACAGCGCGTCGCGCTCGCCTCCGCCACCCGGCTGGAGTGGATCCTCGCCGACCTCGGCATCATGTGCGCCGGGGCCGCCACGACCACCGTCTACCCGCAGACCAACGCGGACGAGTCGGCGTTCATCCTCTCGGACTCCGAGAGCAGGATCCTGATCGCCGAGGACGCGGCCCAGCTCGCCAAGGTGGCCGAGAAGCGTGCCGAGCTGCCCGCCCTCACCCATGTGGTCGTGATCGACCCTGTGGGTGTGGAGGCGGGCGAGGACTGGATCCTCACCCTCGACGAGCTGGAGAAGCGCGGCGCGGCCCGGCTGGAGAAGGAGGCCGAGCTGATCAAGGAGCGGGTCGGCGCGATCGCCAGGGACCAGCTCGCCACCCTCATCTACACCTCCGGCACCACCGGCCGCCCCAAGGGCGTCCGCCTCCCGCACGACAACTGGTCGTACATGGCGAAGGCGATCGCCGCGACCGGGCTGATCAGCGCCGAGGACGTGCAGTACCTGTGGCTGCCGCTCGCGCACGTCTTCGGCAAGGTCCTCACCTCCGGCCAGATCGAGGTCGGTCACGTCACCGCCGTCGACGGCCGCGTCGACAAGATCATCGAGAACCTGCCGGTCGTCCGGCCGACGTACATGGCGGCCGTGCCGCGCATCTTCGAGAAGGTCTACAACGGGGTCGCCGCCAAGGCCCGCGCGGGCGGCGGGGCCAAGTACAAGATCTTCCAGTGGGCCTCCGAGGTCGCCCGGGAGTACGCCAAGGAGACGCAGGACAACTTCCGGCGCACCGGGACGGCCTCCGCGCCCTTCGGCCTCTCCGCGAAGCACAAGGTCGCCGACGCGCTCGTCTACGCCAAGATCCGCGAGGCGTTCGGCGGGAACCTGCGCGCGGCCGTCTCCGGCAGCGCGGCGCTCGCGCCGGAGATCGGGTACTTCTTCTCCGGCGTCGGCATCCACATCCTCGAGGGCTACGGCCTCACCGAGTCCTCCGCCGCCTCCTTCGTCAACCCCGGTGAGGCCTACCGCACCGGCACGGTCGGCAAGCCGCTGCCCGGCACGGAGGTGCGCATCGCCGACGACGGCGAGATCCTGCTGCGCGGCCCCGGCATCATGGAGGGCTACCACGGGCTGCCCGAGAAGACCGCCGAGGTCCTGGAGGCCGACGGCTGGTTCCACACCGGCGACATCGGCGAGCTCTCGCCCGACGGCTACCTGCGCATCACCGACCGCAAGAAGGACCTCATCAAAACGTCCGGCGGCAAGTACATCGCGCCCGCCGAGGTCGAGGGACAGTTCAAGGCGGTGTGCCCGTACGTCTCCAACATCCTCGTGCACGGCGCCGACCGGAACTTCTGCACGGCGCTCATCGCGCTGGACGAGCCGTCGATCCTCGCCTGGGCGAAGGACAACGGGCTGGCCGGGAAGCCGTACGCGGACGTCGTCGCCGCGCCCGCGACGGTCGAGCTGATCGACGGCTACGTCAAGCAGCTCAACACGGGCCTCCAGCGCTGGCAGACCATCAAGAAGTTCCGGCTACTGCCCCGCGACCTCGACATCGAGCACGGCGAGATCACGCCGAGCCTGAAGCTGAAGCGGCCCGTCGTGGAGCGCGAGTACAAGCACCTCATCGACGAGATGTACGCCGGAGCGCGCGAGGCGTAGCGCGGGCGCGCGGGGTCGGGGCGGAGTTCGTGGGCATGGATGCGCGCATGCGCGCATGCTCGGATGTTCGGATTGCGCCCCTCAACCGAGCGTCATCGGGCACACCCGTACACGCGCGCACCCCTGCGTAGCACGGTTCCCGCTCTTGGCGGGCCAGTTCGGTAACCCAGCGTTCACGGCTGGGATCCGTCTGTCACCCTGTGGGCATTCGAACCGTCCGGGGAGCTGCGCATGGGGGCCATTCCGACGCAACGGGAGACCGCCTTCCGGGCCGGCGGCGCGCCCGCGCGCCCGGGCGCGCTCCCGCACACGAGCGCCAAGCTGGCCGGCAGCCCCCTCGCGCCCGGCGCCGCCCGCGACCTGGTCCGCGCCGCGCTGACGGAGTGGGCCGGACTCGCGCTGCCCGGCGCCGACACCCTCGGCGAGCGCCTCACGCAGGACGCGACACTCGTCGTCAGCGAGCTGGTCACCAACGCCGTCGTGCACGCCGGCACCGACGTCGAGCTGGGTTGCCGGCTGGAGGAGGAGCCCGGGCATCCCGGCGGCCGGCTCGCGGTCGTCGTCGAGGTCTGCGACCATCACCCCTCCCGCGCCCCGCGCGACGGCGCCCCCGAACCGCCGTACGAGACACCGGAGTACGGCCGTGGTCTGCGGATCGTCGCCGGGCTCGCCGACGCCTGGGGGGTGACGTACCGCAGGGGGACGAAGACGGTCTGGGCGCGCCTGCTGCCGACCGCCGAGCCCTACGACGACGACTCCGGCCACGAGCACGACCACGCGAACCCTGCGGACCTCTCGGACGGCCTCCTTGCCTCCGCCCCCGGTCTCCTCGAAGCCCTCGCCCCCGAACCGCGGCCGCAGTCGCTCGCACCGCAGCCGGTCGGCTGCGAGGAGCGGGAGTGGCTCAACCGGGGTGCTCTGTCCTTCCTCGCCGAGGCCTCCGACCTGCTCGCCGGGCAGCTCGACGAGGATCTGGTGGCCGCGTTGACCGGCCAGTTGCTGGTGCCGAGGCTCGCCGACTGGTGCGCGGTGTGGCTGGAGGACGAGGTCAGCGGGCGCGGTGAGTGGGCCGGTGGGCCGGGGCCGCGGCTGGCCCGGGTCTGGCACGCCAGCGAGAACCGCATCGAGGAGCTGCGCCGGGCCCTGGAGAAGGATCCGCCGGGTCCGTCGTATCCGCCGGACGGTGGTCTGCGCATGCCGCACTCCGGGCCCGAGCCGTTCCCCTGGCCCGGCGCGGTGCTCGGCGCGCACGGCGCGGCCCTCGTCTACCGGCTGATCGCCGGCGGCCGTCCGCTGGGCACGCTGGTCATCGGGCGGGCCGGGCTGAGGGCCTTCCCCGACGAGGTCACCGGGCTCGTCGAGGATCTGGGCCGCCGGGTGGCGCTGGCCATCGGAGCGGCCCGCCAGTACGCCCGTCAGGTCACCATCAGCGCCGTCCTGCAGCGCGGGCTGCTGCCCGGCGCGGTCGCGGAGATCCCCGGGGTGCGCAGCGCCCTCGTCCACGAGCCGCGCGAGCGGGGCGGGCCGAGCGGCGACTTCTACGACCTGTTCCCGGCGGGCGACGGCCGCTGGTGCTTCGCGATCGGCGACGTGCAGGGCAAGGGTCCGGAGGCGGCCGTCGTCATCGGTCTCGCCCGGCCCTGGCTGCGGCTGCTGGCCCGTGAGGGCTACGGCGTCGCCGACGTCCTGGACCGCCTCAACCAGCTCCTCCTCGACGACGCGACCGAGGCCGCCGACGCAGCCGCCCGCGCCTTCGTCGGCCCCGCCGGACCGGGCGACGGCCCGCAGACCCGCTTCCTGTCCCTCCTCTACGGCGAACTGGCCCCCTTCGAGGGCGGTGTCCGCTGCACCCTCGCCTCCGCCGGTCACCCGCTGCCGCTGCTGCTCGGGCCGGACGGCTCGGTCGCCACGGCCGCCCACCCGCAGACCCTCCTCGGGGTCATCGAGGACGTCACGTACACCTGCGACAGCCTGGAGCTGCGGCACGGCGACAGCCTGCTGTGCGTCACCGACGGGGTGACCGAACGGCGCTCGGGCCTGCGCCAGTTCGACGACGAGGACGGTCTCGCCACCGCGCTGGCGGGCTGCGCCGGGCTCGACGCGGAGCTGATCGCGGAGCGGATCCGGAGGCTGGTGCACGACTTCGGGGACCTGCCGCCGGAAGACGATCTGGCGCTGCTGGTACTTCAGGCGGATTGACGTGCTCCCTGGTCCGAAGTCCAGGGAGTCCGGCCAGGGCCGTCCGGCCCGCGAGCGGCGAGGCGGCCAGAGCGGTGAGGACGGCCAGGAGAATGGCTGACGGGGGCGCGAACTGTCGGACGGGGCGGGGGAAACGGTCCGGTCGCACCTCGCAGATGTATCGTCCCGTTCGTGCCTAAGGCAACGAATGTCGTATATGACACGTCCATCCGTCGACGCGTCCTGATCGCCGGCGCGGGCCTCGGGCTGGCCGCGACCGCCTGTACCCGCGACAGCGACAGCGATCCGCAGCAAGACGCCCACGGACCCGGCGCCCCCGCCTCCGGCTCCCACGGACTCGGTTTCCACGGCGCACGCCAGGCCGGAGTCACGACCCCGCAGCAGGCCACCGCACTGCTCCTCGCCTACGACCTCGACCCCGCCCTGCGCGGAGCGGCGGGCGCGCGGGCGCTGAAGGCGGCGCTCGGGGCGTGGACGCACGCCCTCGCCAGGACGCTGGACTCGGAAGGCTCCCGCGCCGTCCGTCTCACCGCCACCCTCGGCATCGGCCCCGGACTGCCCGCCCGCCTCGGCCTCCCCGCCCCCGCCGCCCTGCGCGACCTGCCCGCCTTCCCCGGCGACCGCCTCGACCCCGCCCGCTGCGGCGGCGACCTGCTGCTCCAGCTCCGCGCCGACACTGCCGACGCCACCGGGACGACCGCCGCGACCCTGACCCGGCTGGCCGGGGACACCCTCTTCCCGCGCTGGCGCCAGGCCGGCTTCCTGCCCCCGGCCCCCGACGCCGGCGCCACCCCGCGCAACCTGCTCGGCTTCAAGGACGGCACCGCCAACCCGACCCGCCAGGAGTGCGAACGCTGGGTGTGGTCGGACGACGCCACCTACCTCGTCGTACGCCGCATCCACCTGCGCGTCGAGGACTTCGCGCGGCTCGCCGTGCACCGCCAGGAGGAGATCGTCGGCCGCCGCCGGGCGTCCGGCGGCCCGCTGGACGGCGGCCCCGAGGACGCCGACGTCGACATCTTCGCCAAGACCCCGCAGGGCCGGTACGTCACCCCGCTGCGCTCCCACGTCCGCGCCGCCGGCCCCGGCCTCGACGGAGGCGCCCGGATGCTGCGCCGCAACTACTCCTACGCCGACGGCCCCACCGACCAGGGCCTGTTGTTCCTCGCCTTCATGCGGGACCCGGCGCTGTTCACCCGGGTGCAGCGGCGGATGGCCGCGCGGGACGAGCTGAGCGGGTTCACCGAGGCGCGGGGCTCGGCGGTGGCGTACGTCCTGCCGGGGGCGCGTCCGGGACTGCCGCTGGGGGCGGAGCTGCTGGCCTGAGGGCTGTCGGCCCGAGGGTGCCCGGCTTGAGGACGCGCTCGGTACCGGGTCTCGTGCCGCAGACGTACGGGACGGACGCACGGGACGGACGTACGTGACGGACGTGCGGGATAATGGGCGGCATGCCTTCCGTACTTCCCGACGGCGAGCCGGTCCCCGACGACGGCGCGCTCCCCCCGCACGCCCTCGCGGGCGCCGCCGACCGCCCCCTCGGGTTCTATCTGCACGTCCCGTACTGCGCGACCCGCTGCGGCTACTGCGACTTCAACACCTACACCGCCACCGAGCTGCGCGGCACGGGCGGGGTCCTCGCCTCCCGCGACAACTACGCCGACACCCTGATCGACGAGGTCCGCCTCGCCCGCAAGGTGCTCGGCGACGACCCGCGCGAGGTCCGCACGGTCTTCGTCGGCGGCGGCACGCCGACCCTGCTGGCCGCGTCCGACCTCGTACGGATGCTGGGCGCGATCCGCGACGAGTTCGGCCTCGCGGCGGACGCGGAGGTGACGACGGAGGCCAACCCGGAGTCCGTCGGCCCCGCCTACCTGGCCACCCTCCGCCAGGGCGGCTTCAACCGGATCTCCTTCGGCATGCAGAGCGCCCGGCAGCACGTCCTGAAGATCCTCGACCGCACCCACACCCCCGGCCGCCCCGAGGCCTGCGTGGCGGAGGCCAGGGCGGCGGGCTTCGACCACGTCAACCTGGACCTGATCTACGGCACCCCGGGCGAGTCGGACGACGACTGGCGGGCCTCGCTGGACGCGGCCCTGGGCGCGGGCCCCGACCACGTCTCGGCGTACGCGCTGATCGTCGAGGAGGGCACCCGGCTCGCCCGCCGGATCCGCCGCGGGGAGGTCCCGATGACCGACGACGACGTCCACGCCGACCGCTACCTGATCGCGGACGAGGTGATGTCGGCCGCGGGCTACGACTGGTACGAGGTCTCCAACTGGGCCACCTCGGAGGCGGGCCGCTGCCTGCACAACGAGCTGTACTGGCGCGGCGCCGACTGGTGGGGCGCCGGACCGGGGGCGCACAGCCATGTCGGCGGGGTGCGCTGGTGGAACGTCAAGCACCCCGGCGCGTACGCGGCGGCGCTCGCGGGAGGCCGTTCACCGGGTGCCGGGCGCGAGCTGCTGTCGGCGGAGGACCGCCGGGTCGAACGGATCCTGCTGGAGCTGCGGCTCCGCGAGGGGGCGCCGCTGGACCTGCTGCGCCCGGACGGCCTGGCGGCCTCCCGGCGTGCCCTGTCGGACGGCCTCCTGGACACCGGCCCCTACGAACAGGGCCGCGCCGTACTCACCCTGCGGGGCCGGCTGCTGGCGGACGCGGTCGTGCGGGACCTGGTGGACTGAGGGGGCCGAGAGCACTGAGGGGGCGGACCGGGCCTCAGGCCACGGTCACGTGGTCGATCAGGCGCTCCACAGCGCCCAGCAGTTCCGGCTCCAGGTCCTTGTACGAGCCCACCCGCTTCAGGATCGCCTGCCACACCGCCCCGGTGTTCTCCGACGGCCAGCCCAGCGCCCGGCACACGCCCGTCTTCCAGTCCTGGCCGTGCGGTACGCGCGGCCAGGCGGCGATGCCGAGGGCGGACGGCTTCACGGCCTCCCAGATGTCGATGTACGGGTGCCCGACGACGAGGGCGTGCTCGCTGGTCACCGACTGTGCGATGCGCCACTCCTTCGTACCGGGCACGAGGTGGTCCACCAGGACGCCCAGCTTGGCGTCCGGGCCCGGCGCGAACTCGGCGACGATCGACGGCAGGTCGTCCACGCCCTCCAGGTACTCCACGACGACGCCCTCGACCCGCAGGTCGTCGCCCCACACCTTCTCGACCAGCTCGGCGTCGTGCCGGCCCTCGACGTAGATGCGCCCGGCGCGGGCGACCCGCGCGCGTGCGCCGGGGACGGCGACCGAACCGGAGGCGGTACGGGTGGGACGTACCGGAGACGACGACGGCGGGCGGACCAGGGTCACCACCCGCCCCTCCAGGAGGAAGCCGCGCGGCTCCAGCGGGAAGACCCGGTGCTTGCCGAAGCGGTCCTCCAGGGTCACCGTGCCCGCCTCGCAGCGGATCACCGCGCCGCAGAACCCGGTGCCGGGCTCCTCCACCACCAGGCCGGGATCCGCCGCCACCTCGGGGACGGGCTTCGGCTTCTTCCACGGAGGGGTCAGGTCGGCGGAGTACGTACGAGGGTGCGGGCCCGCAGGGCCCTCGTTGGAAGGGCGGTGGTGGGAGACGGGTGGGCGCATTCGGATGACGATAGGAGAAGCGCCGGGCCTACGGACACACGATCAGCGCGACACGCCGAAACGGGCCGCCAGCGCGTCCCGCTGCGCCCGTACGAAGGCCGCGTCCACCACCGCCCCGTGACCGGGCACGTACAGCGCGTCCTCGCCGCCGAGTTCGAGGAGCCGGTCGAGGGCGGCCGGCCAGCGGGACGGGACGGCGTCGGGCCCGGCCTGGGGCTCGCCGGACTCCTCGACCAGGTCCCCGCAGAACACCACCTCCGGCGAGCCGGGGTCCGCAGGGTCGCCCGGGACCAGGACCGCCAGGTCGTGCGCGGTGTGGCCGGGGCCGACGTTCGCCAGCAGGACCTGCCGGCCGCCGCCCAGATCGAGGGTCCACTCGCCGCAGACCAGGTGCCGGGGCCGCACCAGCGCGTCCGCGGCCTCCGCCGCCGTCGCCCCGTCCAGACCGTTGCGTACCGCGTCCGCCCGCAGCTCCTCGCCCGGCACGGTGTCCACGCCCACCGCCCCGAAGACCTCCGCGCCCGCGAACGCCGCGGCGCCGAAGACATGGTCGAAGTGGGGGTGGGTGAGCGCGAGATGGGTCACACGTCCGCCGGTGAGCTCCTCGGCCCGCGCCCGCAGCAGCGCCCCCTCCGCGAGGCTCGACCCCGCGTCGACCATCAGCACCGCGCCCGCCCCGACGACCAGCCCCGCCGTGCAGTCCCAGCCCGGCAGCCGGCACCGCCCGACCCCGGCCGCGACCCGCTCCCACCCGAGCTCTTCCCAAGTCACCGTCATACCGCGACGCTAGTCGTAGCACGCTCGCGATGGACCGACCTTGCCCTTCGCGCACCCCACGGCCGTACACTGGGCCGGGGAACGCTGGCACTCGGATGTGAAGAGTGCCAGGCGAGGCGCCCAGGGGACTGGGGACGACAGCTGGAGGTGTGCGCGGATGCTGAGTGAACGCAGGCTCCAGGTGCTGCGCGCCATCGTCCAGGACTACGTCGGCACCGAGGAGCCCGTCGGCTCCAAGGCGCTCACCGAGCGGCACAGCCTCGGCGTGTCCCCGGCGACGGTCCGCAACGACATGGCCGCCCTGGAGGACGAGGGGTACATCGCCCAGCCGCACACCAGCGCCGGGCGGATCCCCACGGACAAGGGGTACCGGCTGTTCGTCGACAAGCTCGCCGGCGTCAAGCCGATGACCGGTCCCGAGCGGCGGGCCATCCAGAACTTCCTCGACGGCGCCGTCGACCTCGACGACGTGGTGGCCCGTACGGTACGGCTGCTGGCGCAGCTCACCCGGCAGGTCGCCGTCGTGCAGTACCCGTCCCTGACCCGTTCGACCGTGCGGCACGTGGAGCTTCTCTCGCTCGCGCCCGCGCGCCTGATGCTCGTGCTGATCACGGACACCGGGCGGGTCGAGCAGCGGTTGGTGGACTGCGCGGCGCCCTTTGGGGAATCGTCGCTGGCGGATCTGCGGGCTCGGCTCAACAGCAAGATCGCGGGCCGCCGGTTCACGGACGTGCCGCGTCTGGTGGAGGATCTGCCGGACGCCTTCGAGTCCGAGGACCGCGGCACGGTCACGACGGTGCTCTCCACCCTGCTGGAGACGCTCGTCGAAGAGAACGAGGAGCGGCTGATGATCGGCGGAACCGCCAATCTCACCCGCTTCGGACATGACTTTCCTCTCGTGATCCGCCCCGTCCTGGAGGCTCTGGAGGAGCAGGTCGTGCTCCTCAAACTCCTTGGCGAGGCGGGGGATTCGGGCATGACCGTACGGATCGGTCACGAGAACGCCTACGAGGGACTCAACTCCACTTCGGTGGTGTCGGTCGGCTACGGTTCGGGCGGCGAGGCAGTCGCCAAACTGGGCGTGGTCGGACCGACCCGCATGGATTACCCGGGAACGATGGGAGCGGTACGAGCGGTGGCACGGTACGTCGGACAGATCCTGGCGGAGTCGTAAGTGGCCACGGACTACTACGCCGTTCTCGGCGTGCGCCGCGATGCGTCGCAGGAAGAGATCAAGAAGGCCTTCCGTCGGCTCGCACGCGAGCTGCACCCGGACGTCAACCCGGATCCGAAGACCCAGGAGCGGTTCAAGGAGATCAACGCCGCCTACGAGGTGTTGTCGGACCCGCAGAAGAAGCAGGTCTACGACCTCGGCGGCGACCCGCTGTCCCAGTCGGGCGGCGGTGGCGCGGGCGGCTTCGGCGCGGGCGGCTTCGGGAACTTCTCGGACATCATGGACGCGTTCTTCGGTACGGCGTCGCAGCGCGGGCCGCGCTCGCGGACCCGGCGCGGCCAGGACGCGATGATCCGGCTGGAGATCGACCTCGAGGAGGCGGCCTTCGGCACGACCAAGGACCTCCAGGTCGACACGGCCATCGTCTGCGCCACGTGCAGCGGCGAGGGCGCGGCGCCGGGGACCACGGCCCAGACGTGTGACATGTGCCGCGGTCGCGGTGAGGTGTCGCAGGTGACGCGGTCCTTCCTGGGCCAGGTCATGACGTCCCGGCCGTGCCCGCAGTGCCAGGGTTTCGGCACCGTCGTGCCGACCCCGTGCCCGGAGTGCGCAGGCGACGGCCGGGTGCGCTCCCGGCGCACGCTGACGGTGAAGATCCCGGCCGGTGTCGACAACGGCACCCGCATCCAGCTCGCGGGCGAGGGCGAGGTCGGCCCCGGCGGCGGCCCCGCCGGCGACCTGTACGTCGAGATCCACGAGCTGCCGCACGCGATGTTCCAGCGGCGCGGCGACGACCTGCACTGCACGGTCACCCTCCCGATGACGGCGGCCTCCCTCGGCACGAAGGTGCCGCTGGAGACGCTGGACGGACTGGAGGAGGTCGACATCCGGCCCGGCACCCAGTCCGGCCAGTCGATCCCGCTGCACGGCCGGGGCGTCACGCATCTGCGGGGCGGCGGGCGCGGCGATCTGATCGTCCACGTCGAGGTGCAGACGCCGACGAAGCTCGATCCCGAGATGGAGCGGTTGCTGCGCGAGCTGGCCAAGCTGCGCGGTGAGGAACGGCCCCTGGGGCAGTTCCAGCCGGGGCAGCAGGGGTTGTTCTCGCGGTTGAAGGACGCGTTCAACGGGCGCTGAGGCCTTTTCCGTACCGGCGTCGGAAGGTACCCGGCGCTGGTGCGGGCCTCGCTGCGGGCTGCCGCCCCCAGGCCCCCGCCATCGGCCTGAACGGCCTCGTCCTCAAGCTCCCCCAGACAGGCTGAAAGTGCCCTGACCGGCGTTGTGAAGCACTGGCATGTGCCAATGAGACGGGCCGATTCGGACTTGTTCTGAAGGCGTGACAACATGCCGTCATGTCGTCCTCCGCGCTGACCGATCTCTTCCCGCACCCGATCGTGCAGGCCCCCATGGCGGGCGGTGTCTCCGTCCCGCAGCTCGCCGCCGCCGTGGCCGAGGCCGGCGGGCTCGGCTTCCTGGCCGCCGGGTACAAGACGGCCGACGGCCTGTACCAGGAGATCAAGCAACTGCGGAGCCTCACCGGCCGCCCCTTCGGCGTCAACCTCTTCATGCCGCAGCCCGAAAACGCGGAGACGGGCGCCGTCGAGGTCTACGCACATCAGCTGGCCGGCGAGGCCGCCTGGTACGAGACGGAACTCGGCGACCCGGAGAGCGGCCGCGACGACGGCTACGACGCCAAGCTCGCGGTGCTGCTGGACAACCCGGTGCCGGTGGTGTCGTTCCACTTCGGCGTGCCCCGCCCCGAGGTGCTGGAGTCCCTGCGGCGCGCGGGAACCTTCACCCTGGCCACGGCGACCACCGCCGACGAGGCCCTCGCGGTGCAGTGGGCCGGCGCGGACGCGGTGATCGTGCAGGGCGTGGAGGCCGGCGGCCACCAGGGCGCCCACCGCGACAACCCGGAGAACGACCACTCCGGGATCGGACTGCTCGCCCTGATCGCCCAGGTCCGGGCGTCCGTGAACCTGCCGATCGTCGCCGCCGGAGGCCTCATGCGCGGCAGCCAGATCGCCGCGGTCCTCGCGGCCGGCGCGAGTGCGGCCCAGTTGGGCACCGCGTTCCTCGCCACCCGCGAGTCGGGTGCGCACGCCGTGCACAAGCAGGCGCTGACCAACCCCCTCTTCGTGCGCACCGAGCTGACCCGAGCCTTCTCCGGCCGCCCGGCCCGTGGCCTGGTCAACCGCTTCCTGCGCGAGCACGGCCCGTACGCGCCCGCCGCCTACCCGGAGGTCCACCACCTCACCGCGCCGCTGCGCAAGGCGGCCGCCAAGGCGGGCGACGCGCAGGGCATGGCGCTGTGGGCGGGACAGGGCCACCGGCTGGCCCGGGACCTGCCCGCCGGGCAACTGGTGGAGGTCCTGATGTCCGAACTCACCGAGGCGTGGACAGCGTTGTCGGAAGTTTCGGAGTTCTCGGAGTTCTCGGAGTTCGGGGACGGCGGCGCCGCATGACCGCGCCGGTGTTCGTCGTCGACGAGCTGCCGGGACCGGGACGCGGGGAGTTCGTGCTCGACGGTCCCGAAGGGCGGCACGCCGTGTCCGTGAAGCGGCTGCGGGCCGGTGAGGAGGTCGTCCTCACCGACGGCGCCGGGCGCTGGGCGGACGGCGAGGTCGTCGCCGCCGAGGGCAGGGACCGGCTGGTCGTGCGCCTGGGAGAGGTGGTCGAGGAGTCCGTCGAGTCGCCCCGGATCACCGTCGTCCAGGCCCTCCCCAAGGGCGACCGGGGTGAGCTGGCCGTCGAGACGATGACCGAGACCGGCGTCGACGCGATCGTGCCGTGGGCGGCCTCGCGCTGCATCACGCAGTGGAAGGGCGAGCGCGGAGCGAAGGCCCTCGCCAAGTGGCGGGCCACCGCCCGCGAGGCCGGCAAGCAGTCCCGCCGGGTCCGCTTCCCCGAGGTCGCCGAGGCGGCAACGACCAAGCAGGTGGCGGCACTTCTGGCCCAGGCCGACTTCGCCGCCGTACTCCACGAGGACCGCGCCTACGGCAGCGAACCCCTCGCGACGGCCCAACTCCCCTCCTCCGGTGACATCGTGCTCGTCGTCGGCCCCGAAGGCGGCGTCTCCCCCGAGGAGTTGGCCCTGTTCGAGGAGGCGGGGGCGAAGGCGTACCGCCTCGGCCGTACCGTGCTGCGTACGTCGACCGCCGGCACGGCCGCGACCGCCCTGCTCCTCGGCCGCACCGGACGCTGGTCCTGAGCCCAGGGAGACCGCTGTGGAACTCGCCCAAGTACGGCTGCTCGTCACCGACTTCGCCGCCTGCTACCGCTTCTACGCCGAAGTCCTCGGCCTCAAGCCGCAGTCGGGCGCGATGAACGGGCCGTACGAGAAGTTCAGCCCCGCCACCGGCTCGGCCGGCATCGCGCTCCAGGACCGGGCGATGATGGCCGCCGTCCTCGGCGAACTGGCCGACGCGGCGACGGGCCACCGCTCGCTGGTGGTGCTGCGCGTCGACGACCTGGACGCCTACTGCGCGCAGCTCGCCGCCCGTGGCGCCACCCTGCTGCACGGCCCCGCCCCGATGACCGACCGGATGCGCGTCGCCCACCTCAAGGACCCGGAGGGGAACCTGGTGGAACTCCAGGAGTGGCTGCTGCTGCGCGGCTGAGTGCGACCAGGGGCGGGAGTTCCCGGTTCGCGGGGCTTCGGACTTGGGTGGTGTGGCTCTCTGCCGGGTGCCTGTCCGGGGGGTGGTCCGCACAGGAAGGTGACACTCAGGTGCGGGAGTGTCACCTTTTTGCAGCTCACCTACCGGGGACCCGGCGTGCCCGCGCACCGCTCGACTCCGTCCACGACGAGGATCCTCGGGCGGCGGGTGTGGAACGTGGCCGCATACGGGCTTCCGTGCCGCGTGCCCGAGTGGCACGCTGCCCTTCATGGGGGCGTTGAGGCGGAGTTGGTTTCTCGGGCTCGTTCCCGTGGTCCTGGGCGCGGCGGTGGCCTGCGAACCGGGTGGCGGCGGGGTGAGCAGCATGTCCGTGGCGTACACGACGGACCAGGCCGCCACGGCCGAGATCGGGCGCCGGGACGTGGACGTGCGCTGGCTGACCTGCACCGCGCAGCGGCAGGACGACCTGGTCTCCGTCGACTGCCAGGGGGAGACCGGCGACGGGAAGGACATCACCGTCACCGGCAAGGTCGCGCGGGCGGTCGACGGCGCGTGTGTGCGCGGGGACCTGTCGGCGGACGTGGGCAAGAAGGAGCTGTTCCGGGTGAGCGGGCTCGGCGACTGCGAGTCCGCGACCCCGTCGCCGGTGGAGGCGCCCAGTTCCGGTTCCGGCTCGGGCTCCGGTTCTGGTTCCGGGTCCTCCGAGCGGCCCGGTGCCGGGCCGACGGTGACCGTCACCGTCACGGTCACCGAGACCGTGGACGGGGACGGCGGCGGCGTAAAGAAGTGACGGAAACCCCTGACCTGCGGTGCCGTTGCTGAATACAGTGATCGGGTGACTCAGCCCGCGATGCCTGCCGCGTACCTCAGATTCCCGCACCTGCACGGCGAGTTGGTGGCCTTCGCCGCCGAGGACGACGTGTGGCTGGCGCCCCTCGACGGGGGCCGTGCCTGGCGGGTCAGCGCCGACAACATGCCCGTGTCCCTGCCCCGGATCTCCCCCGACGGCACCACCGTCGCCTGGACCTCCACCCGCGACGGCGCCCCCGAGGTGCACATCGCGCCCGTCGACGGCGGCCCCTCGACCCGGCTGACGTACTGGGGCTGCGCGCAGACCCGGGTGCGCGGGTGGACCCCGGACGGCCAGGTCCTCGCCGTCAGCACCTACGACCAGGCGACCCTGCGCCGCAGTTGGGCCCGCGCCGTCCCGGTCGACGGCGGACCGGCGACGACCCTGCCGTACGGGCCGGTCGGCGCGGTCGCCCACGGGCCGCACACCGTGCTGCTGTCCGCGCCGATGGGCCGCGAGGCCGCCCACTGGAAGCGCTACCGGGGCGGCACGGCGGGGAAGTTGTGGATCGACCGGGAGGGGCAGGGGGAGTTCGTCCGGCTGCACGAGGAGCTGGACGGGAACATCGAGTACCCGGTGTGGGCGGGGGACCGGATCGCGTTCCTCTCCGACCACGAGGGCACCGGCGCGCTGTACTCCTCCCTCGCCGACGGGTCCGACCTGCGACGCCACACGCCCCTCGAAGGTTTCTACGCCCGGCACGCCGCCGGTGACGGTACGCGGATCGTGTACATGTCGGCGGGTGAGCTGTGGCTGCTGGACGACCTGGACGGCGCCGAACCGCGCCGCCTCGACGTCCGTCTCGGCGGCCAGCGCACCGACCGCCGCCCCTACCAGGTGACCGCCGCCCGCTGGCTGGGCGGGGCCGCCCCCGACCACACCGCGCGCGGCAGCGCCGTGGAGGTGCGCGGCGCCGTCCACTGGATCACCCACCGGGCCGGCCCCGCCCGCGCGCTCGCCGCCGAACCCGGTGTCCGCGCCCGGCTGCCGCGCACCTTCCGCACGGAGGGCGAGGAGTGGGTGGTGTGGGTGACGGACGCGGAAGGCGAGGACGCGCTCGAGTTCGCCCCGGCCACCGGTGCGGCCCCCGGCGCCACCCCGCGCCGACTCGCCGCCGGACGGCTCGGGCGGGTCCTGGAGCTGGCCATGGCGCCCGACGGCAGCCGGGCCGCCGTCGCCGCGCACGACGGGCGGCTGCTGCTCGTCGAGCGGGAGACCGGCGAGGTCCGCGAGGTCGACAGCAGCCCCGACGGCGAGGTGTCCGACCTGGTCTTCTCACCTGACTCGGGCTGGCTGGCCTGGTCGCATCCGGGCCCGCGCCCGCTCGCCCAGATCAAGCTGGCCAACGTCACCGACCTGTCGGTCACCGAGGCGACCCCGCTGCGCTTCCACGACTACGCGCCCGCCTTCACCCTCGACGGCAAGCACCTCGCGTTCCTCTCCACGCGCGCCTTCGACCCGGTCTACGACCAGCACGTCTTCGACCTGTCCTTCGTGGCCGGCGCCCGCCCGCACCTCGTCACCCTCGCGGCGACGACCCCGTCCCCGTTCGGCCCGCAGCGCCACGGCCGCCCCTTCGAGGCCCCCGACAAGGAGGAGACGCCCGACAGCGAGGGCACCCCGACCACCCGCATCGACCTCGAAGGGCTCGCCGACCGGATCGTGCCCTTCCCGGTCGAGGCCGGCCGCTACTCCGGGCTGGCCGCGGCGAAGGACGGCGTGCTGTGGCTGCGCCACCCGGTGCACGGCGTCCTCGGCGCCTCCCGCGCCACCCCGGACGACCCCGATCCCGACACCGAGCTGGAGCGCTACGACCTCGCCCAGCAGCGCCTGGAGCACCTCGCCTCCGACGCCGACGGCTTCGAGGTCAGCGGCGACGGCAAGCGGCTGCTGCTGTGGACCGACGGCAAGCTCAAGGTCGTCCCCAGCGACCGGCGGGCCTCCGGCGACGAGGACAGCGACAGCAACATCACCGTCGACCTCGCCCGGATCCACCGCAGCGTCGACCCGGCCGCCGAGTGGCGGCAGATGTACGACGAGACCGGCCGGATCATGCGGGACAACTTCTGGCGGCCCGACCTGGGCGGCGTCGACTGGGACGGCGTCCTCGACCGCTACCGGCCCGTGCTGGAGCACGTCGCGACCCACGACGACCTCGTCGACCTGCTGTGGGAGGTGCACGGCGAACTCGGCACCTCGCACGCCTACGTCACGCCCCGCGGCGGCCACGGCGGGCGCGCCCCCCGGCAGGGTCTGCTGGGCGCGGACATCTCCCGTCATCCGGACGGCAGTTGGCGTATCGACCGCGTCCTGCCCTCGGAGACCTCCGACCCCCATGCCCGCTCCCCGCTGGCCGCCCCCGGCGTCGCGGTGCGGGCCGGGGACGCGATCGTCGCCGTCGGCGGCCATCCCGTGGACCCGGTCACCGGCCCCGGACCGCTGCTCGTCGGCACGGCGGGCAAGGTCGTCGAGCTGACCATCTCGCCGTCCGGCGGGGGCGAGCCGAGGCACGCGGTCGTGGTCCCCGTCGCGGACGAGGAGCCGCTGCGCTACCACGCGTGGGTCGCGGACCGGCGGGCCTACGTCCACGAGGCGTCCGGGGGCCGGCTCGGCTACCTCCACGTCCCGGACATGCAGGCGCCCGGCTGGGCCCAGATCCACCGTGACCTGCGGATCGAGGTCGCGCGGGAGGGGCTCGTGGTCGACGTCCGGGAGAACCGGGGCGGGCACACCTCCCAGTTGGTGATCGAGAAGCTCGCCCGGCGCATCGTCGGCTGGGACGTGCCGCGCGGCATGCGGGCGTCCAGCTACCCGGAGGACGCGCCCCGGGGGCCCGTCGTCGCCGTCGCCAACGAGTTCTCCGGGTCGGACGGGGACATCGTCAACGCGGCGATCAAGGCGCTCGGCATCGGGCCGGTGGTGGGCACCCGCACCTGGGGCGGCACCATCGGCATCGACAGCCGCTACCGCCTGGTCGACGGCACCCTCATCACCCAGCCCAAGTACGCGATCTGGCTCGAGGGATACGGCTGGGGCGTCGAGAACCACGGCGTCGACCCGGACGTGGAGGTGATCTGCGCTCCGCAGGACTACGGGGCGGGGAGGGACGTCCAACTGGACGAGGCGGTAAGGCTCGCGCTGACGTCCCTGGAGGAGACCCCGGCGAAGACGGCACCCCCGCTCCCCTTTTAGCCCGTCCGGCGCTTGAGGACGAGGCCGTTCAGGCCGATCGGGGGCCCAGGGGGCAGAGCCCCCTGGGATCGATACGATGCCCGCAAGAGATCACCGGCGAAGAGGAGACCCGCATGGCAGGGGAAGCGCAGGACGATTGCCTGTTCTGCAAGATCGTCGGGGGGCACATCCCGGCGACGATCGTGCGGGAGACGGAGACGACCGTCGCGTTCCGGGACATCAACCCCCAGGCCCCCACGCACGTGCTCGTCATCCCCCGCGTGCACTACGCGAACGCCGCCGACCTCGCCGCCGCGGAACCCGCGATCGCCGCGGACGTCCTGCGCGAGGCCAAGGCCGTCGCCGACGACGAGAAGCTGGACAGCCACCGCGTCATCTTCAACACCGGCGCGGGCGCCGGCCAGACCGTGTTCCACGCCCACGCGCACGTCCTCGGCGGCCGCGGCATGCACTGGCCCCCCGGATAACCCGCCGTGTCCGTAAGAGAACTGGTGGTCCTCGGCACCGCCAGCCAGGTCCCGACCCGGCACCGCAACCACAACGGCTACCTCCTGCGCTGGGACGCCGAGGGCATCCTCTTCGACCCGGGCGAGGGCACCCAGCGCCAGATGCTGCGGGCCGGCGTCGCCGCGCACGACCTGAACCGGATCTGCGTCACGCACTTCCACGGCGACCACTCCCTCGGCCTCGCCGGGGTCATCCAGCGCATCAACCTGGACCAGGTCCCGCACCCGGTCACCGCGCACTTCCCGCGCTCCGGGCAGCGCTTCTTCGACCGGCTGCGCTACTCCACGGCCTACCGGGAGACCGTCGGCGTCACCGAGGTCCCGGTGGACCGGGACGGCCCGCTCGCCGTCACCGCCTCCTACACCCTCGAAGCCCGCAAGCTCTCCCACCCCGTCGAGTCCTACGGCTACCGGCTCGTCGAACCCGACGGCCGCCGCATGCTGCCCGACCGCCTCGCCGCGCACGGCGTCAGGGGCCCGGACGTCGGCCGGATCCAGCGGGAGGGGGCGGTGGGGGACGTCCGTCTCGACGACGTCAGCGAGGTCCGCCGCGGACAGCGGTTCGCGTTCGTCATGGACACCCGGCTGTGCGACGGGGTGTACGCGCTCGCCGAGGGCGCCGACCTGCTCGTCATCGAGTCGACCTTCCTCGACGAGGACGAGCGACTCGCCGTCGACCACGGGCATCTGACGGCCGGTCAGGCGGCCCGCGTGGCCCGCGACTCCGGCGTACGCCATCTCGTCCTCACGCACTTCAGCCAGCGCTACTCGCAGCCGGAGGAGTTCGAACGGCAGGCGCGGGCCGCCGGGTTCGAGGGGGAGCTGACCGTGGCCCACGACCTCCTGCGGGTGCCGGTTCCGAAACGGCGGTAAAGCGGCCGTACGATGCTTTGATGCCCCTCCCCAAAGCCGAACTTCACCTGCACATCGAAGGCACCCTGGAACCGGAGCTGGCGTTCGAGCTGGCCGCCCGCAACAAGATGGCCCTGCCGTACGCCGACACCGAAGAGCTCCGCAAGGCGTACGAGTTCGCGGACCTCCAGTCCTTCCTGAACCTCTACTACGAGCTGATGGCGGTGCTCCGCACCGAGCGGGACTTCGAGGATCTCGCCAATGCCTACCTCGCCCGGGCCGCCGGGCAGGGCGTGCGGCACGCGGAGATCTTCTTCGACCCGCAGGCCCACCTCGCCCGGGGGGTGGGCATGGGCACGGTCGTGGAGGGGCTGTGGCGCGCGCTGGGCGGCAGCGAGGCCCGCCACGGGGTCTCCACCCGCCTCATCCTCTGCTTCCTGCGCGACGAGTCCGCCGAGTCGGCCCTGCGGACGCTGGAGGCGGCGGGGCCCTATCTCGACCGGATCACCGGCATCGGACTGGACTCCGCCGAGGTCGGGCATCCGCCGGCGAAGTTCCGCGAGGTGTACGAGGCCGCCGCCGCGCTGGGACTGCGGCGCGTCGCGCACGCCGGCGAGGAGGGGCCGCCGCAGTACATCACCGAGGCCCTCGACGTCCTCGGCGTGGAGCGCGTCGACCACGGGCTGCGCTGCATGGAGGACCCGGCCCTCGTCGAGCGGCTGGTGCGCGAGCGGATCCCGCTGACGCTGTGCCCGCTGTCCAACGTACGGCTGCGGACCGTCGACGTCCTCGCCGGCCACCCGCTGCCCGCCATGCTCGACGCGGGCCTCGTGTGCACGGTCAACTCCGATGATCCCGCCTACTTCGGCGGGTACGCCGGCGACAACTTCGACGCCGTACGGCGGGAGTTGGGGCTCGGCCCGGAGCAACTGCGCGAGCTGGCCCGCAACTCCTTCGTCGCCTCCTTCCTGGAGGACGACGAGGAGCGGCGGGCGCGGTATCTCGCCGAGGTGGCCGCGTACGCGTTCTGAGGAGAGCGCCCGGGCGCGTTAACGCCAGTCGACGGCCCCGCCGAAGCCTGGCGCAGCCCGAGTCGCCGTCCCCGTCGCCGTCGTCTCGATCTTCGCCCGGATCTCCCGCATCACCGCGACGATCCGCTCCTCGTGCTCCGGCGTCAGCCGGGCCACCGGCACCGAGCAACTGACCGCGTCCTGGGCGGGCGTGTCGTAGCGCAGGGCGAAGCCGAAGCCGACGATGCCGAGGACGCCCTCCTCGCGGTCCACGGAGTACCCGCGCGCCCGCACCTCGGCGAGGTCGGCGCGCAGCGACTCCCGGCCGGTGTGGGAGTGCGGGGTGAGCGCCTCGTACGGCCCCTCGGGCAGCTCCTCGTCCGGCCGCTGGGCGAGGAGTGCCTTGCCGAGCGCGCCGGCGTGCGCGGGCAGCCGGCGTCCGACCCGGCTGATGGTGCGCAGGTATTCGTGCGACTCGCGCGTCGCCAGATACGCCACGCTCCGGCCGTCCAGCCGCCCCAGGTGGATCGTCTCGCCCAGCGCCTCCGACGCCTCGTCGAGGTAGGGCCGCACCAGCCGGACGCGCGGGTCGGAGTCGAGGTAGCTGGTGCCGGTCAGCAGGGCGTGGATGCCGATGCCGTAGAGCGAGCCGGTGACGTCCGTGCGGACCCAGCCCCGGCCGATCAGGGTCTGCAGCAGCGCGTACATCGAGCTGCGCGGCACGCCCAGCTCGTCCGCCAGCTCCTGCAGCCGCACCGGCCGGTCCCCGCGCGCCGCGAGCAGTTCCAGCAGCTCGACCGTGCGCGCCGCCGACTTCACCGCGCGGACGCCGCCTGTCTCCGACATGTGCCGATCGTACGGGTGTGCGCGCATCCATTGACGGTCGGCGTTCGCGTATCTAATCTCCATCTTCATACATGGATGACGTCTACATAGGGAGATGGACGAGGTGGGCCTCGACAAGGAAACAGCTCCGGACACCGTTCGGGAGACCGTCCGGCGGCTGCGGGACGGCATGGCGCAGGGGGTGCTGTCGTTCCCGCTCACCAGCTTCCACGACGACGGCTCCCTCGACGAGGACGGCTTCCGCACGCACGTCGCGGCCCAGATCGCGACCGCCCCCGGCGCCGTCTTCCCCGCCTGCGGCACCGGCGAGTTCTTCTCCCTCGACGAGGACGAGTACCGCCGGGTCGTCACGATCGCCGTCGAGGAGGCGGCCGGCCGCGTGCCCGTCGTCGCCGGCGTCGGCTACGGCTGGGCGCAGGCCGTGCGGTTCGCGCGCATCGCCGAGGAGGCCGGCGTCGACGCCCTCCTCGTCCTCCCGCACTACCTCGTCGCCGCCCCGCAGGACGGCCTCGTCGCCCAACTGGAGCAGATCGCCGCCCGCACCCCGCTGCCCCTCATCGCCTACCAGCGCGGCCAGGTCACCTTCACCGCAGCCTCGTTGAGACGCATCGCCGCCCTCCCGACCGTCATCGGCGTCAAGGACGGCCACAGCGACCTCGACCGCCTCCAGCGCCTCACCCTCGCCGCCCCCGAGGGCTTCCTCTTCTTCAACGGCGCCTCCACCGCCGAGATCCAGGCCCGCGCCTACGCCACCGTCGGCGTCCCCGCCTACTCCTCCGCCGTCCACGCCTTCGCCCCCGAGATCGCCAATGCCTTCTTCGGCGCGTTGCGCGACGGCGACGACAAGACGGTGGAGCGGCTGCTGCGCGACTTCTACGTCCCGCTCGTCGAGCTCCGCGACCGGGTGCCCGGCTACGCCGTGTCCCTGGTGAAGGCCGCGGCCCGGCTGCGCGGACGCCCCGTCGGCCCGGTCCGCGCCCCGCTCACCGACCCCTCGCCCGCCGACCTGGCCGACCTCACGACCGTCCTCACCGCAGGCCTCGACCTCGTAGGAGCCGCCCTGTGAGCCCCGACCTCACCATCACGGACGTCCGCCTCACCCCGATCCTGGTCGCCGACCCGCCCCTGCTCAACACCCAGGGCGTGCACCAGCCTTACACCCCCCGGCTGATCGTCGAGGTCGTGACGGCCGACGGGACCACGGGCGTCGGCGAGACCTACGGCGACACCAAGTACCTGGAACTGGCCCGCCCGTTCGCGGAGAAGCTGACAGGCCGTCAAGTCAGCGACCTGAACGGACTGTTCACGGTCGCCGACGAGGTGAGCGTCGACAGCTCCCGGGTCTCCGGGCAGGTGGACGTCGGCGGACTGCGCGGCGTCCAGACCGCCGACAAGCTGCGCCTGTCCGTCGTCTCCGCCTTCGAGGTCGCCTGCCTCGACGCCCTCGGCAAGGCGCTCGGCCTGCCCGTGCACGCGCTGCTCGGCGGCAAGGTGCGCGACGCCGTCGAGTACAGCGCCTACCTGTTCTACAAGTGGGCCGACCACCCCGAGGGCGTCGCGGCCGAGAAGGACGACTGGGGCGCCGCCGTCGACCCGGCCGGGGTCGTCGAGCAGGCCCGCCGCTTCAAGGAGCGCTACGGCTTCACCTCCTTCAAGCTCAAGGGCGGCGTCTTCCCGCCGGACGAGGAGATCGCCGCCGTCCGCGCCCTGGCCGAGGCGTTCCCCGGCCACCCCCTGCGCCTGGACCCCAACGGCGCCTGGTCCGTGGCGACTTCACTGAGGGTGGCCGAGGAGATCGGGGGCATCCTCGAATACCTGGAGGACCCGGCCCTCGGCACCCCGGCCATGGCCGAGGTCGCCGCGAAGACCGACGTGCCGCTCGCCACCAACATGTGCGTGACGACGTTCGCCGAGATCAAGGAGGCGTTCACCAAGGACGCCGTCCAGGTCGTCCTGTCCGACCACCACTACTGGGGCGGACTGCGCAACACGCAGCAACTCGCCGCGATCTGCCGCACGTTCGGCGTCGGCGTCTCCATGCACTCCAACACCCACCTGGGCATCAGCCTGACCGCGATGACCCACGTGGCCTCGACCGTCCCCAACCTCCACCACGCCTGCGACTCCCACTACCCCTGGCAGTCCGAGGACGTCCTCACCGAGCGCCTCACCTTCACCGACGGCAGGCTCGCCGTCTCCGACGCGCCCGGCCTCGGCGTCGAACTCGACCGCGACAAGCTCGCGTTCCTCCACCAACGCTGGCTGGACGACGACGGCGCCCTGCGCGAGCGCGACGACGCGGCGGCGATGCGGGTCGCCGAGCCCGACTGGGTGACGCCGTCGGTGCCGCGCTGGTAAGTGCCCCCGTGGCGCGTGTGACGGACGGCGTGTCGTCGGCGGTGTGGTGCACACTGGCCGGATCGGCACCACGTCAGGGAGCACACCGTGACCGCGTCCCACGCGTCCACCGGAGAGGGACACCACCACCGAACCGGCCCGACCGGCCAGAACGGCCCGAGCAGCCAGAGAAGACAGGGCGGCCCGGGCGGACAGGCCGGCCAGGGCGGACACGCCGGTCGTAGCGGCCAGGCCGCCGGGGTCGACCCGCTGGCCGCCCACCGCACCTCCGACGACCCGCCGTGGGACGTCTACCTCACCGGCCCCGTCTTCCTCGACATCATCTTCACCGGGCTCGACTCCGCCCCGGTGCGCGGGACCGAGTCCTGGGCACGCGGGATGGGGTCGAGCCCCGGCGGCGTCGCCAACATGGCCACCGCGCTCGCCCGCCTCGGCCTGCGCACCGCCCTCGCCGCGGCCTTCGGCGACGACCACTACGGCGAGTACTGCTGGGACGCCCTCGAACGGGGCGAGGGCATCGACCTCAGCACCTCGCGCACCGTCCCCGGCTGGCACTCCTCGGTCACCGTCTCCATGGCCTACGAGGGCGAACGCACGATGGTCTCCCACGGCCACGAGCCGCCCCCGGAAGCCGTACCGCTGCACGAGGGCGCCCCCGCCTGCCCGCCCCCCGCCCGCGCCGCCGTCGCCTCCCTCACCCCCGGCAAGCGCGCTCCCTGGATCGCCCAGGCCGCCGCCCGCGGCACCCGCGTCTTCGCCGACGTCGGCTGGGACGACACCGGCGCCTGGGACCTCTCCGGCCTCACCGACCTCGCGCACTGCGAGGCCTTCCTGCCGAACGCGGAGGAGGCCATGCGCTACACCGGCGCCACCTGCCCCCGCGCCGCCGCCCACGCCCTCACCGCGCACGTACCGCTCGCGGTCGTCACGCTCGGTGCGGAGGGCGCGTACGCCGTGGACCGCCGCACCGGCGAGAGCGCCGAGGTCCCCGCCATCGCCGTCGAGGCCCTCGACCCCACCGGCGCCGGGGACGTCTTCGTGGCCGGCTTCGTCACCGGCACGCTCGCCGGCTGGCCCCTCGCCGACCGCCTCGCCTTCGCCGGCCTCACCGCCGCCCTGTCCGTCCAGGAGTTCGGCGGCTCGCTCTCCGCCCCCGGCTGGTCCGAGATCGCCGCCTGGTGGCGCAGGGTCCAGTCGGTCGAGGGCCAGACCCCCGAGGCGCTGCGCCGCTACACGTTCCTGGACGACCTGCTCCCGACACTGCTCTCGGCGCAGGAGGAGGCCGCCCCGTGGCCGCTGCGCAGAGCGGTACCGACGATCGGTTTCGGCCGCTCGGCATAGTCACCGGCCCAGAGGAAAGCCCTGCGCCAGCCCAAAGAAAAAGCCCTGTACCAGCCCAGAGAAAAGCCCTGCGGCGACCCAGGGAAAAGCCCTACGGCGTTGTCACCCCCCTGGCGTACGCTGGAACACGCCAGGCCGCCCTCGTGGCAGGCGAGACGCATCCGGGAGGACGTAGAGGCCCTCGGGCCGGCCTATGACTCAGACACCGACAGCTCACACGCCCGCGCAGGGCAAGGCGAGAGCACAGTTCACCGTTCCCGCCCAGCACACCATGGTGGCGCTGCTGGGATCCGGAGACTCCCTCCTGCGCGTGATCGAGACGGCCTTCCCGGCGGCCGACATCCACGTCCGGGGCAATGACATCAGCGCGGTCGGCGACGCACGGGAAGTCGCCCTCATCCAGCGCCTGTTCGACGAGATGATGCTGGTGCTCCGCACCGGGCAGCCGATGACGGAGGACGCAGTGGAACGCTCGATCGCCATGCTGCGGGCGAGTGAGAACGGGACGAGTGACGGCCAGGAGACCCCGGCCGAGGTACTGACACAGAACATCCTGTCCTCACGCGGCCGCACCATCAGACCGAAGACCCTCAACCAGAAGCGGTACGTCGACGCGATCGACACCCACACGATCGTCTTCGGCATCGGCCCCGCCGGCACCGGCAAGACCTACCTGGCCATGGCCAAGGCCGTCCAGGCCCTCCAGTCCAAGCAGGTCAACCGCATCATCCTGACCCGCCCGGCGGTAGAGGCCGGCGAACGCCTCGGCTTCCTCCCCGGCACCCTCTACGAAAAGATCGACCCCTACCTGCGCCCGCTCTACGACGCCCTGCACGACATGCTCGACCCGGACTCGATCCCGAAACTGATGGCGGCGGGAACGATTGAGGTAGCACCCCTCGCATATATGCGAGGAAGGACCCTTAATGATGCTTTTATCATCCTGGACGAGGCTCAGAACACGAGCCCCGAGCAGATGAAGATGTTCCTCACCCGGCTCGGGTTCGAGTCGAAGATCGTGATCACGGGTGATGTGACGCAGGTCGACCTGCCGAACGGCACGAAGTCGGGGCTGCGGCAGGTTCAGGACATTCTGGAGGGGCTCGACGACGTCCACTTCTCCCGCCTGTCGTCGCAGGACGTCGTCCGGCACAAGCTCGTCGGCCGTATCGTCGACGCGTACGAGCAGTACGACAGCGAGAACGGTACGGAGAACGGCACCCACAAGGGCGGCCGTGACAAGCGGAAGTAGACGAACCAGCACCATGTCGATCGACGTCAACAACGAGTCCGGAACCGAGGTCGACGAGCAGGCGATCCTCGACATCGCCCGCTACGCGCTCGCGCGGATGCGCATCCACCCGCTCTCCGAGCTCTCGGTGATCGTCGTGGACGCCGACGCCATGGAGCAGTTGCACATCCAGTGGATGGACCTGCCGGGGCCGACGGACGTCATGTCCTTCCCGATGGACGAGCTGCGTCCGCCGTCGAAGGACGACGACGAGCCCCCGCAGGGCCTCCTCGGCGACATCGTGCTGTGCCCGGAGGTCGCCGAGCGGCAGGGCAAGGAGGCGGCGACGCGGCACTCCATGGACGAGGAGCTCCAACTGCTCACCGTCCACGGGGCGTTGCACCTGCTCGGGTACGACCACGAGGAGCCTGACGAGAAGGCCGAGATGTTCGGCCTCCAGCAGGCCATCGTGGATGGCTGGCGCGCGGAGAAGGGCATGACCGGCCCGTCTCCGGCCCCGACCGTCTCATGAGCCCCGCGCTCGTCTCCGGCGCGATCGCCCTGGTCGTCGTCGCCTGGCTCGCCGCCTGCGCGGAGGCGGGCCTCGCGCGCGTCTCCAGCTTCCGCGCCGAGGAGGCCGTACGGTCCGGCCGGCGCGGCAGCGCCAAGCTGGCGCAGATCGCCGCCGACCCCACCCGCTACCTGAACGTGGCGCTGCTGGTCCGCGTCGCCTGCGAGATGGCCGCCGCCGCGCTGGTCACCTACGCCTGCCTCCAGGAGATCGACGGCACGACCCCGGCCCTGTTCGCCGCGATCGGCGTCATGGTCCTGGTGTCGTACGTCGCCGTCGGCGTCTCCCCGCGCACCATCGGCCGCCAGCACCCGCTGAACACGGCGACGGCGGCGGCGTACGTCCTGCTGCCGCTGGCGCGGATCATGGGCCCGATCCCGTCGCTCCTCATCCTCATCGGCAACGCGCTCACGCCCGGCAAGGGCTTCCGCCGCGGCCCCTTCGCCTCCGAGGCGGAGCTGCGGGCGCTGGTCGACCTCGCCGAGAAGGAGTCCCTGATCGAGGACGACGAGCGCCGCATGGTGCACTCGGTCTTCGAGCTGGGCGACACCCTCGTACGGGAGGTCATGGTCCCGAGGACCGACCTCGTCGTCATCGAGCGCTACAAGACCATCCGCCAGGCCCTGACGCTGGCGCTGCGCTCCGGTTTCTCCCGCATACCGGTGAGCGGGGAGAGCGAGGACGACATCGTCGGCATCGTGTACCTGAAGGACCTGGTCCGCAAGACGCACATCAGCCGGGACGCGGAGGGCGAGCTGGTGTCGACGGCGATGCGGCCGGCCGCGTTCGTCCCCGACACCAAGAACGCCGGTGACCTGCTGCGCGAGATGCAGCAGGACCGCAACCACGTCGCCGTCGTCATCGACGAGTACGGCGGCACGGCCGGCATCGTCACCATCGAGGACATCCTGGAGGAGATCGTCGGCGAGATCACCGACGAGTACGACCGTGAACTCCCGCCCGTGGAGCGGCTCGGCGACGACCGCCACCGGGTGACCGCCCGTCTCGACATCACCGACCTCGGCGAGCTGTACGGCCTGGAGGAGTACGACGACGAGGACGTGGAGACCGTCGGCGGACTGCTCGCGAAGGCCCTGGGCCGGGTGCCGATCGCCGGCGCGTCGAGCACGGTCGACCTCCCGGACGGCCGGACCCTGCGCCTGACGGCGGAGGCGGCGGCCGGCCGCCGCAACAAGATCGTGACGGTGCTGGTGGAGCCGGTGGACCCGGCGGCCGGCCCGCCCGAGCAGGAGAAACCGGAGTGACCCCACAGGAACTGCGCGCCCTCTGCCTCTCCTTCGGCGCGGCGGTGGAGGACTTCCCCTTCCGCCCGGAGACCTCGGTCTTCAAGGTCGGCGGCAGACTGTTCGCCCTGACGACCCTGGACGCCCGGCCCCTGACGGTGAACCTCAAGTGCGACCCGGACGACGCGGTACGCCTGCGCACCGAGCACCCGGGCCTGATCACCCCCGGCTATCACATGAACAAACGCCACTGGAACACGGTGACGGCCGACGCGGACCTCCCGGACGGGCTGCTCCGGGAGCTGGTCGAGGACTCGTACGACCTGGTCGTCGCCGGCCTACCGCGCGCCGAGCGACTCCGTCTCGACCGGCCCTGAGGCGGTGCGGCCCGGGCGCAGGCCCAGGCCGACCAGGACCGCCGTCGCCGTCACGATCGCCGCGTTCAGGGCGAGGACGGTGCGGATGCCCGGCAGCAGGGCGTCCGAGGTCGTCGCCAGTGCGCCGAGGAGGGGGATGCCGATGGTGGCGCCGAGCTGCTGGGTGGAGGTGACCAGGCCGGTGGCGAGGCCCTGTTCGCCGTCCGGGACGCCCGAGGTGACCGTCAGGCCGTAGGAGATGATCGCGCCCAGGTGGCACATGCCGGCCAGGGAGACCGCGGCCGTGGCGAGCCAGACCGACCAGGGGTGCGTGTTCAGGCCGAGCAGGGCGGCGGTCAGCGCGCCCTGGCCGGCGAGGGAGCCGACCAGGGCGCGGCGGGCGCCGACGCGGCCGATGACCCTCGGGATGAAGGTGCCCGCGACCGTCGACAGCACGCCCTGGACGCCGAAGACCAGGCCCGTCTCGAACGCCGACAGGCCGAGGACGTCCTGGAGGTAGAGCGTCAGGACGAAGAGGACCGTCGACATCATCGAGAAGGTGACCAGCCCGCCCAGGTTGCCCCACGCCACCGTGCGCCGGCGCAGCATCGGGAGGGAGACCAGCGGGGTCCTCGCCCGGGACTCGACGACGCCGAACGCCGTCAGCGATGCGACGCCGGCGATCAGGGTGACGATCACGTCGGGGTGGGCGAAGCCCCGGTCGGCGGCCGTCGACAGGGCGTGGATCAGGGCCAGGAGGCCGCCGGTGACGGTGATCGCGCCGGGCAGGTCCAGGCGCGGGCGCTCCGGGGTGCGGGACTCCGGCAGGAGGGCGGCGGCGAGGGGGAGCACCAGCAGGGCGAAGACGGCGAGCAGGGCCATCGTGGAGCGCCAGCCGAGGACGTCGGTCAGGACGCCGCCGCTCACCATGCCGACGGTGAAGCCCAGCGACAGCAGTGTGCCCGAGATGCCGAGGGCGCGGTCGCGGGCCGGGCCCTCCGGGAAGGTCGTCGTCAGCAGGGACATGCCGGTCGGGACGATCGCCGCCGCGCCCAGCCCCTGTAACGCGCGCCCGGTGAGGAAGGACGCCGGGTCCCAGGCGAGCGTCGCGAGCAGTGAGGCCGCGCCGAACAGGGCCAGGCCGGTCAGGAACAGCCGGCGACGGCCGTACAGGTCGCCGACGCGGCCGAACAGGAGCAGGAAGCCGCCCGACGGGAGGGCGAACGCCGTGACCGCCCACGGCAGCGCCGACCGGCTCATGCCGAGGTCCGCGCCGAGGACCGGCAGGGCGACGTTCAGGACGGAGAAGTCCAGCGCGACCATGAACTGGGCCGCGCAGAGGACCAGGAGGACAAGTCTGTCGCTCTGTGCGCTGGTGTCGTTCGTGCCGGTGTCGTTCGCCATGGCGTCGAGCTTGCGGCCATCGGAGCGCGCGTGGGAGTCGGGGGCAATGGTGGTGGTGGCGCCACCAGGCACGGGCGGCGCGGGGCCGGGTACCCCGTGGCGGGGTGAGCGGCCCGGGTCTTCGTATGCTCGGGGTATGACCGACAGCAACGCGCTCGACCCCGAGGACCGCAAGATCGTCACCCTGGCCCGTTCCGCGCGGGCCCGTAACGGTGTGCCCGAGGGGGCCGCCGTACGGGACGAGACGGGACGTACGTATGTCGCCGGGACGGTGGATCTGCCGTCGCTGAAGCTGAGCGCGCTGCGGACGGCGGTGGCGATGGCGGTGGCCTCGGGGGCGAAGTCGCTGGAGGCGGCGGCCGTGGTGACGGAGGCGGCGGGCGCCGCCGACGCGGACCGGGCCGCCGTCGCGGACCTGGGCGGGGCGGGCACGCCGGTGCTGGTGGCCGGGCCGGACGGAACGCTCCGCGACACGGTGACAGCGGGCTGAGCCCTGAGTCATGCCTGACCGATGCCTGCCTGCTTGACCGCGCCGAACTAGGCCGGAATTCAACCTTGCCCTTCTCCCGTCCCTGACGCGTCAATGGAACCGTAATTTCCGACGGACCGTCAGATTCACCCCCCACCGGCATTGGTGTCCGCACCCACCCGTCCCGCTCCGGCAGTCCGTCTCCCCACATCCGGGAAGGAGCCGGAACACCCATGAGAGGCAAGCGAATCGGATCAGGTGCGGCACTGCTGGCAGGGGCCCTCGCGGTCACCGGGCTGGCATTCGCACCGTCTGCCGCCGCCGTCACCCCGACGACGGCGGCCGTGACCGCGAACTGCGGTCTGTTCGGCGGCGGTGCCGCCACCCTCACGGCCACCCAGACGGGCACGGCCGCCACCCTCACCCTCACGTCCACCGCGATCACCGCGCCGATCCCGATCAGCGCGAACAGCATCGCTTCCACGCTCACGATGGCGAACTCGACCGGTGCCGCCCGGGTCTTCAGCGGCACCGTGAACCCCGCCATGGCCACCGGCGCCTCGATCACGGTCGGTCCGCTCAACGGGACCGTGGCCTCCGGTGACAAGCTGGACTTCAACGGAGGCTCGCTGAAGATGGTCATCTTCGGGATCACCGTCACCTGCACGGCGGCCGGGCCGCAGTCGCCGGGACCCTTCGTGTTCGACTGATAGCGGTTGGAAACTGAGCAGACGGGCCGTCAGTTTCCTTACGGGACCAGGAAACTGACGGTCCATCAGTTCGCTCTGCCGTGTCCATTGACTTCTCGTGCGATCCGCACGTCAATGCCCCCTGTCGGCGCAGAAGAGCCGCTGCGCCCGCACCCCGGAGGAGGGGGCAATCATGGGTTCACCCCGAGGTTCCGGAAGTTCCCGAGGTTCCCGAAGACGGCGCTGGGCGTCGCTGCTCGGGGTGACCGCGCTCGCGGTCACCGCGGGCGGGGCGCTGGCCTGTCCGGCGGGCGCCGCGACCAACGTGAACTTCCCGACGCACTGCATCCCGCCGGCCATCGCGGGACTCCCGCCGATCGACGGCACCACCACCGCCAAGGTCACGGCGGACAACACCAGTCCCAAGGTCGGCGACACCGTCACCGTCACGTACACGGTGGTCACGCCCGCCGCCAACAACCCCACCGACCTGGCCCTGCCGGCCGACATCATGACGCCGACGGGCAAGGTCGCCCTCGGCGGCGCGCAGACCGGCACCGTCACGGTCACGGGGCCGAAGAAGAACGACCCGGTGCCCGGCAAGGGCGTCTTCCCGTCGTTCTCCATGACCGGCACCTTCACGGTCACCTCGCCCGGCGCGATCACCCTCTCGCCCGGCGACTACAACATCCACACCAGCTACATCCTCGAGCTGGACACCCCCTGCACGGTGACCAACCCGCCCGCCCCGGTGTCGGAGACGGTCACCGCCGCCGCCAACCCGCCGGCCAACACCCGTGCCATCAGCCTGGGTTCGGCCTCCGGAAGCCCGGGCGCGAGCGTCGCCGTCAGCGGCGGCGGCTTCACGGCGGGCGCCTCGGTCACCGTCGCCGGACGGTCCGGGTCCGGCCAGACCGCGGACAGGGCGACCCTCACCGCGAGCGCGCAGGGGAACATCTCCGGGTCGCTCGCCGTCAACGACCTCGCCACCACCGGCATCGTGGCGTACGAGGGCGGCGCCTGGACCTCCGACCTGGGCACCGCGCCCGCCGCGTACGTCGTCGTCGACGACACGCCCGTACCCGCGGGCAGTCAGAAACTGACGGCCACCGTGAAGGCCGGCACCCTGTCGATGTCCCAGGCCGGGGACGCCGTGGCGATGTCCGCGGTCGACTTCGGTTCCGGTCAGGCCTCGACCGGGGGCCTCAACGCGGTGACCGTCAAGGACTTCCGCGGCGGCCCCGCCGGCTGGTCCCTGACCGGCAAGGTCACCGACTTCAGCGGCCCCGGCGCCAAGATCGACGGCGAGCTGCTGAGCTGGACGCCCGCGTGCACGACCAAGGCGGGCAGCCCGAGCACCTGTCAGGCCGGTTCGGCGGGCACGGTCGGCGCCTCGGGGGCGACCCTGGCGTCCACGCCCGACGGCACGGCCACCGGCGGCGAGTTCACCGCCGACGCCCGACTCTCCCTCGGCGTACCGGCGTTCACGCCTCCGGGCAGCTACGCCGGCGTCCTGACCCTGACGCTCACCTGAGCCGACGCACCACGTCCACCGGTGGCCGGGCGCCCGCCCCACAGGTCCGCACCCGCCCGTCCCCACCCGAGCCACCACAGCCCGTACGCGCCAGCAATCCGTACGCGCCGGCCCGTACGCCGAAGCCCGCCCGTGGGGGGTCCGCACCCATGCGCAAGCCGTACGTCCTCCTCCTGCCGTTCCTCCTCTGCCTGCTGTTCGCCGCTCCCGCCGCCCGGGCCGCCGACAACGGCGACTGGTCCGTCTACCCCGCCTCCTCGGCCGTCGCCGCGCGGCCCTACTTCTACGTCTCCGCCGACCCCGGTCAGACGATCGAGGACAAGGTCGTCGTCGCCAACAAGACCGACCAGCCCCTCACCTTCCGGCTGTACGCGGCCGACGCCTACAACACCGCGCGCGACGGCGGGTTCGCCGTGAAGTCGGTGGGGGAGAGGATGCGGGGCGTCGGCGCGTGGGCCGAACTGCCGAAGGACCGGGTCACCGTGCCCGCCCGGCAGACGGTCACCGTGCCGTTCACCGTCAAGGTGCCCGAGGGCGCGGAACCCGGCGACCATCCGGGCGCGATCGTCGCCCTCGACGAGCGGGTCGACCAGGGCGACGGCTCGGTCGCGCTCGGGGTGCAGCGGGCGGTCGGCGCTCGCGTCTACCTCACGGTCGGCGGTCCCACGGTGCCCGCCCTGGCCGTCGAGAACGTCCACATCAGCCACCACCAGCCCCTGATCCCCGGCCTCGGCGACAGCACGGCGACGATCTCCTACACCCTGCACAACACGGGAAACGTCACGCTCGAACCCAAGGCCGCCTTGACGGCGCGGGGCCTCTTCGGCCGCACCCTCCTGACCCGAGACCTGAGGAAGCTCCCCTCCCAACTCCTCCCGGGCCAGAGCGTCAGCCTGACCGAACGCTGGACCGACGCCCCCCAACTCGACTGGACAGACGTCAAGTTGACGGCAACCGCCAAGAACACAACCGAGTCGGCAACGGCGACGTTCGTGGCGGTGCCGTGGCTGGCGGTGTCGTTCGTAGTGGCCGGGATCGCGATAGGGGGGTGGCTACTGCTCAGGCGGCGGAGCAACCCCCTAGGGGCGCGGGGCGCTCACATCATGCGGCTCCGCCGCGGGGCGCGACCAGCCGCAACGCACCCGCAGACGACGATCGACGCTTAGAGCGCGTCGGGGCCTCGTTCCCCAGTCCGCACCCGCACCACACTCTCCACCGGCACCGCCCACACCTTCCCGTCCCCGATCTTCCCGGTCCGTGCGGCAAGCACGATCGCGTCGATGGCGGCCTCGGAGACCGCGTCCTCGACGACGACCTCGATCCGCACCTTGGGCACGAGGTCGACCTGGTACTCGGCCCCCCGGTACACCTCGGTGTGGCCGCGCTGCCGGCCGTACCCGCTGGCCTCGGTCACGGTCAGCCCGTGCACGCCGATCTCCTGCAGGGCCGTCTTGACCTCGTCGAGGCGGTGGGGCTTGACGATCGCGGTGATGAGCTTCATGCCGGTGGCTTGACCTTCTGGTTCTGGGCGGAGAGGGCGGGGTGCGAGCCGACCGGGGCGCCATGGCCCAGGACGCCGCGATCGTATGCGCTCTCGGCGTGCACCGTAAGGTCCAGGTCCAGGCCGGTGTGCTCGTGTTTCCGGGAGCCCACCGTGGAGGGCGTTGCCGCTCGTGTGTACGGCGGGGCTTCGTGGATCAGGGAGAATGGGGGCCATGAGCGTTCGTAACCAGTCATCCGAGCAGTCGGCCGAGTCCGTACACCGTGCCGGCTTCGCCTGCTTCGTGGGCCGCCCCAACGCGGGCAAGTCCACCCTCACGAACGCTCTGGTCGGGAAGAAGGTGGCGATCACCTCGAACCGTCCGCAGACCACGCGGCACACGGTCCGGGGCATCGTGCACCGCCCCGACGCCCAGTTGATCCTGGTCGACACCCCGGGCCTGCACAAGCCGCGCACGCTGCTCGGCGAGCGGCTGAACGACGTCGTGCGCGCCACCTGGGCCGAGGTCGACGTCATCGGCTTCTGCCTGCCGGCCAACGAGAAGCTGGGCCCCGGCGACCGGTTCATCGCCAAGGAGCTGGCCGGGATCAAGCGGACGCCGAAGGTCGCCGTCGTCACGAAGACCGACCTCGTGGACTCCAAGACGCTCGCCGAGCAGCTCATCGCGCTCGACCAGCTCAGCAAGGAGCTGGGGTTCGAGTGGGCGGAGATCGTGCCGGTCTCGGCGGTCGGCGACCAGCAGGTCGGGCTGCTCGCGGACCTGCTGATCCCGATGATGCCGGAGAGCCCCCCGCTGTACCCCGAGGGCGACCTGACGGACGAGCCCGAGCAGGTGATGGTCGCCGAGCTGATCCGCGAGGCGGCGCTGGAGGGCGTCCGGGACGAGCTGCCGCACTCCATCGCGGTGGTCGTCGAGGAGATGCTCCCGCGCGAGGACCGTCCGGCGGACCGGCCGCTGCTCGACATCCACGCCAACATCTACATCGAGCGCCCCAGCCAGAAGGGCATCATCATCGGCCCCAAGGGCAAGCGCCTGAAGGACGTCGGCATCCAGTCCCGCAAGCAGATCGAGGCCCTCCTCGGCACCCCCGTCTTCCTCGACCTCCACGTGAAGGTCGCGAAGGACTGGCAGCGCGACCCGAAGCAACTCCGCAAGCTGGGCTTCTAAAGGCTTCCAAGGGCCTGCGGGGACATGTCCGGGACGCGGGAGCGCTGTGGGCCGGTGGGTCAGTCCACCCCTCTGATCCGCCGTACCAGCACCGCGCCCGCCAGGCCGATCGCCGCCGCCACCAGGTACAGGCCCCGGTAGCCGCCCAGGTGCATCACGATCGGGGCGGCGAGGGCGGGGGCCGCGACCTGGGGGAGGGCGTTGGCCACGTTGATGATGCCCAGGTCCTTGCCCCGGTCGCCGGCCTTCGGCAGTACGTCCGTCATCAGGGCGAAGTCGACCGAGGTGAACACGCCGAAGCCGACCCCCAGCACCGCCGCCGCGACGATCGCCCCCGGCCAGGTCTGCCAGCCCGCCAGCACCGCCGTCGCCACCGCCATCAGCACGCCCGACCAGATCACGAACGGCTTGCGCCGGCCGACCCGGTCCGACCAGACGCCCCCGACGACGACCGTGGCGAGCAGCGTCAGCCCGTTCACCGCCGTCAGGATCAGCACGCCCCCCTCGGGGTCGGCGTAGTGCAGCCGGTCGCGCAGGTAGTAGAGCAGGTACAGCAGCACCAGCGCGTTGCTCAGGTTCATCAGGAACCGGGTCAGCCACGCCCACCCCAGGTCGGGATACCTGCGCGGGCTCAGCCAGAACCCGGCCGCGAAGCCCCGCCAGGACCACGCCGGCCGGTCCGCGACCGCGAGCCGCAGATCCTCGTACCGCAGGACGTACGGCAGCACGCCCACCACCGTGAACACCGCGCACGCCGCGTACCCGGCCCCGACGCCCCCGGCGGCCGTCGCGAGCCCGGTGCCGCCGACCACGCCCAGGATCTGCGCGGCCCCCAACCAGCCGCCCACCGAGCCGCGTTGGAGGCGCGGCACCCGGTCCGGGACGGCCGCCGTCACCGCCGCGAAGGCCGCGTTCAGGGTGAGTTGGACCAGGCACCAGCCCGCCGCCATGGTCCAGACCCCGCCCGCGCCCGCGAGCAGGAGCAGCGACAGCGCGCCGCCCCCCGCCCCGGCCACGATCCACGGCGTACGCCGGCCCCACCGGGACGTCGTACGGTCCGACAGCGCGCCGGCCAGCGGGTTCGCGGCCAGCGAGACCACCGCGCCGAGGCCCGTCACCCAGGCCAGCATCGTCTCCTTCGACATGCCGGAGCCGGGCGCGAAGTCCTCGGCCTGGGAGGCCAGCAGGATCTGCAGGGGGCCGTACCAGCCCACCCAGATCGCCCCGTTGGCGAGGGAGAGCGCCGACGTCCAGCCCCGGCCGACCCGCTCGACGGGCTCGGCCAGAGCGGCTGCCGAGGAGGCCGCCCGGGGAGTGGCCGTCATCCCTGAGCCTGTGATCTCTGCGCCTGTGACTTCTGGTCCCGCAGCACGTCCCGCAGCCAGGCGTACGACGCCTTCGGGGTCCTGGTCTGCGTCTCGTAGTCGACGTGGACCAGGCCGAACCGCTGCTCGTACCCCTCCGCCCACTCGAAGTTGTCCAGCAGCGACCACACGAAGTACCCGCGCACGTCGACGCCGGCCTCCGACGCCCGGTGCAGGGCGCGCAGGTGGCCGTCCAGGTAGGCGATACGGGCCTGGTCGTCGACGCCGTCGTAGGAGCAGCCGTTCTCGGTGATGACGACCGGCAGGAGACGGTCGCCGTAGCGCTCGCGGAAGGTCGTCAGAAGCTCGGTGAGGCCCTCGGGGACCACCGGCCAGCCGAAGTCGGTCACCGGGACGCCCTCGATCTGCTGGACGGAGAAGGGGAGTTCGGCCGGCATGGTGATCCCGCCGAACTCGATCTCGGTGCCCTGCGGGGCGCCCACCTTCGTCGGGGCGTAGTAGTTGATCCCGTACCAGTCGAGCGGCTCGGAGATCACCTTGAGGTCGGCCTGCACATCGCCGCCCGGCATCAACTCGCCGAGTCCCTCCGGGTATTCGCCCAGCAGCACCGGCTCCGCGAAGAGCCGGTTCAGCAGGACGTCGTAGAAGGCGGCGGCTTCCAGGTCGGCGGGCTCCCGGGAGGCCGGCCAGGTCGGGCCGTGGGAGTTGGCGATGCCGATGTCGGTGGCGCCGGCCGCGCGCAGGGCCTGCACGGCGAGGCCGTGGCCCAGGAGTTGGTGGTGGGCGGCCGGGAGCGCGTCGAAGAGGAGCTGCCTGCCGGGGGCGTGGGTGCCGAGCGCGTGCCCCAACAGGGTGTGCTCCGCAGGCTCGTTGATGGTGATCCACTTCTTGACGCGGTCACCGAGGCGGTCGGCGACCACCGACACGTACTCGGCGAAACGGGACGCCGTGTCGCGCTCCAGCCAGTCCAGGTTCGCCGGGAGGTCCCAGTGGAAGAGGGTGGGGACCGGGCGGACGCCGGCCGCGCACAGCTCGTCGACGAGACGGTCGTAGAAGTCGAGGCCGCGCCCGTTGTCGAAGACGGCCCTGGGCCACGAGATCGAGAAGCGGTACGCGTCCACCCCGAGGCCCTTCAGCAGGGCCACGTCCTCGGGGTAGCGGTGGAAGTGGTCGCAGGCCCGCGCCGCCGTCGAGCCGTCCTTCACCCGGCCCGGCTCGGCCGTGAAGGTGTCCCAGACGGACGGCTCGCGCTCGTCCACCGCGCCCTCGATCTGATGCGCCGAGGTGGACACGCCCCACAGGAAGCCGGCCGGGAACTGGGGTATCGGGTGCGCCGCGTCGCGCGGATCGTTCGCCATGGGCGGGATCATCCTTACCGATCGGTAAGGAAGTCAACGCCCGGACATGAATTGCCAGTTCACGCCCCTCTCAAGGCCCCTCCCGCATGCCCTCCCGCGCCCCCTTCCTCACGCCCCTTCTTTCAGCACCCGGGAGATCAGTCTCCGCTGTTCGTCCGTGAGCCGGGGGTCGGCGGCGTACACCGTCCTCCCGTCCACGGTGATCTCGTAGCTGAAGCCGTCCGGGACGCCGATCGCGGGCGCGCCCCGGCCGGCGGCGACCGCCTGCTCGGCCAGGGCGTGCCACTCGTCGGCATCGGGCCGTCCCGAGGTGTCCACCTCGGCACGGCGCTCGATGCCCGCGAAACCGCCCGTGCGACTCACCTGGATACGCATGGGTCCCTGTCTATTACGGACTCAGAGAATCCGCACCCCCACCTGCTCCCACGCCTTCTCCACGGCCTGGAACTCGTCCCCGCCGTCGCCGAAGCGCTCGCGCGCGGCCTTCACCGTCAGCTTGGCGAAGTCGGTGAAGAAGGCCTTCTCGGTGAGCTCGCCGCCGGTCAGGACGTCGTACCAGACCTGCCCGGCCTTCTCCCAGGCGTGGCCGCCGAGGGCGGTGGCGGCCAGGTAGAACGCGTGGTTCGGGATGCCCGAGTTGATGTGGACGCCGCCGTTGTCGCGGCCGGTGCGGACGTAGTCGTCCATCGTCGCGGGCTGCGGGTCCTTGCCGAGGACGTCGTCGTCGTACGCGGTGCCCGGCGCCTTCATGGAGCGCAGGGCGGTGCCCGTGACGTTCGGGGCGAGCAGGCCCGCGCCGATCAGCCAGTCGGCCTCGGCGGCGGTCTGGCCGAGCGTGTACTGCTTGATGAGCGAGCCGAAGACGTCGGACATCGACTCGTTGAGCGCGCCCGGCTGGCCGTAGTAGGTCAGGTTCGCCGTGTACTGCGTGACGCCGTGGGTGAGTTCGTGCCCGATGACGTCGATCGAGTTGGTGAAGTCGACGAAGATCTCGCCGTCGCCGTCGCCGAACACCATCTGCTCGCCGTTCCAGAAGGCGTTGTTGTAGCCCTCGTCGTAGTGCACGGTGGCGTCGAGGGGCAGGCCGTCGCCGTCGATGGAGTGGCGCTGGTACGCCTTGAGGTAGAGGTCGAAGGTGGCGCCGAGACCGGCGTAGGCGCGATTGACGGTGGCGTCCTGGCCGGGGTCGGAGCCCTCGGCGCGGACCTTGGCGCCGGGCAGGTCGGTGCCGTGCCCGGCGTCGTAGATGGTGCGCAGCGGCTGGTCCGACGGCGCCTTCGCCGTCGGGGCGGCGGCGAGGCCGTACTCGGTGGTCACCCGGCGGCGGGCGCGCAGCTCTCCGTCGCGCACCAGGGTGCGCTGGGCGGGACCGGAGAGTGCCGGGTTGTCGCTCCTGGCCAGCCGGTCGAGGATGTGCGGCGGTACGACGGTGCAGAAGACGGGCTCGAAGCCCCCGTGAGTCGTCATGACCGGCACCTTTGCACTGCGTCATGCCGATGTCACCATCGGCAACCATGATCGGTGAAAAACAGTGACAAACATGGCCGATTCATGGCTTCGAGTGGTATGGAGCACGTTTCGTCCCTTTGGTCCCGACGGTCCCGCATACTGATACGGACCCGCGTGACCGAAGCGGCTCGGCTAGGCTGCGCAGCACTATGCATTTCGGGCTGCTTCTCCTTAGCTGCCGCGGCGAGGGCCTGTAGTCGAGGCCGACCCCCTCCCCGCGGAGCTTGGTGTTGCGCGTCGGCCGTCCTTCCGTCCGGACATTCTCCGGTCCTTCTGAGGAGCCACCGCACCATGGCGAACCGCCAGCAGCCCAGCCAGATGCCGATCCACAAGTACGGCCGGTACGAGCAGGTCGACATCCCCGACCGCACCTGGCCGCAGAACCGGATCACCGCCGCCCCGCGCTGGCTCTCCACGGACCTGCGTGACGGCAACCAGTCCCTGATCGACCCCATGTCGCCCGAGCGCAAGCGCCGGATGTTCGACCAGCTGGTCAAGATGGGCTACAAGGAGATCGAGGTCGGCTTCCCGGCCTCCGGACAGACCGACTTCGACTTCGTGCGCTCGATCGTCGAGGAAGAGGGTGCGATCCCGGACGACGTCACGATCTCCGTACTGACCCAGGCCCGCGAGGACCTGATCGAGCGGACCGTGGAGTCCCTGAAGGGCGCCCGGCGGGCGACCGTCCACCTGTACAACGCGACCGCGCCCGTCTTCCGCCGGGTCGTCTTCCGCGGCTCGAAGGAGCAGATCAAGCAGATCGCCGTGGACGGCACCCGCCTGGTGATGGAGTACGCGGAGAAGCATCTGGGCCCGGAGACGGAGTTCGGCTACCAGTACAGCCCCGAGATCTTCACGGACACCGAGCTGGACTTCGCGCTGGAGGTCTGCGAGGCGGTGATGGACGTCTACCAGCCCGGTCCGGGCCGCGAGATCATCCTCAACCTGCCCGCCACGGTGGAGCGTTCGACGCCGTCCACCCACGCCGACCGCTTCGAGTGGATGAGCCGCAACCTCTCCCGCCGCGAGCACGTCGTCGTCTCCGTCCACCCGCACAACGACCGCGGTACGGCCGTCGCCGCCGCCGAGCTGGCGCTGATGGCCGGCGCCGACCGTGTCGAGGGCTGTCTGTTCGGGCAGGGCGAGCGCACCGGCAACGTCGACCTGGTCACCCTGGGCATGAACCTGTTCTCGCAGGGCGTCGACCCGCAGATCGACTTCTCCGACATCGACGAGATCCGTCGTACGTGGGAGTACTGCAACCAGATGGAGGTCCACCCGCGCCACCCGTACGTGGGCGACCTGGTCTACACGTCCTTCTCCGGCTCCCACCAGGACGCCATCAAGAAGGGCTTCGACGCGATGGAGGCCGACGCGGCGGCCAAGGGCGTCACGGTCGACGACATCGAGTGGGCCGTCCCCTACCTGCCGATCGACCCGAAGGACGTGGGCCGGTCCTACGAGGCGGTCATCCGGGTCAACTCGCAGTCCGGCAAGGGCGGTATCGCGTACGTCCTGAAGAACGACCACAAGCTGGACCTGCCGCGCCGGATGCAGATCGAGTTCTCCAAGCTGATCCAGGCCAAGACGGACGCCGAGGGCGGAGAGGTCACCGGCGGCGCCATCTGGTCCGTCTTCCAGGACGAGTACCTGCCCAACCCCGAGAACCCCTGGGGCCGCATCCAGGTCCGCACGGGCCAGTCGACGACCGACACCGACGGCGTGGACACCCTCACCGTCGAGGCCACGGTCGACGGCGAGGACACGGTGCTGACCGGTACCGGCAACGGTCCGATCTCGGCCTTCTTCGACGCCCTGGAGAGCGTCGGCATCGACGTACGCCTGCTGGACTACCAGGAGCACACGATGAGCGAGGGCGCCTCCGCGCAGGCCGCCTCCTACATCGAGTGCGCGATCGGCGACAAGGTTCTGTGGGGCATCGGCATCGACGCGAACACGACGCGTGCGTCCCTGAAGGCGGTCGTCTCGGCCGTCAACCGCGCGACCCGCTGACCAGCCTGACCGGTGGTTTATCGGTGGTCTGAGGCCCCGGCCCGTTGTATACAGCCGTATGCGACGGGCCGGGGCTCCGTCGTATATCGGCCATCCCTGCGTGGAGGTCACGGGAAGGTCTCGTCCTGGGTGCTGACTACGGCTCATGGATGTGGCTAACATCACGGGACGTGCGGCGATGTTGCCGCGCGGTTACGGAGGTGCGACGTGCTGCCTGTACGGGGACGAGACGGCCGTGTCAACGGGCTTGCCCGCATCCTGGGCACCCGCACCGCGTGGACGCCCGTGGGCGACGGCGAGTTCTACTGCCCGGGGTGCGGCGGTGACCGCAACTACCAGCGGCTGACCGGCCAGCGCCGTTTCACCGTCCTCGGGGTGCCCGTCGTGCCGCGCGGCGAGACCGGCCCGGTCGTCGAGTGCGCGGCCTGTCAGCGCCACTTCGGCACCGACGTCCTCGGCCACCCCACCACCATCCGCTTCTCGGCGATGCTCCGCGACGCCGTCCACACCGTCGCCCTCGCGGTGCTGTCCGCGGGCGGCGGCTGCGCGCGGACGTCCCTGGAGACGGCGGCGGGCGCGGTGCGCGCGGCCGGCTTCACCGACTGCACGGAGGAGCAGCTCGCCGCGCTCGTCGACGCCCTCGCCGGCGACACCGGCCACAGCTACGGCGAACCGTACGGCGCCGGCCTCGCCATAGAGCTGCACGAGGCCCTCGACCCGCTCGCCCCGCACCTCGCGCCGGTCGGCCGCGAATCGATCCTGCTGCAGGGCGCCCGCATCGCCCTCGCGGACGGCCCGTACACCCCCGCCGAGCGCGAGGTCCTCGCGACGGTGGGCGCGGCCCTGACGATCTGCGCGGACGACGTGACCCGCCTCCTGGTCTCGGCCCGCACCCCGTCCTGACGCACGTAACGTCCCCTAGGGGAGCGTCCGTTCGTACGTCTTGTCGTCGTCGGAGTCGTAGACGAGCTTGCCGGCCGCGTCGTAGCCCTTGATGTGCGGGGCCAGGGTGACCTGGCGGCGCAGGATGCCGGCGGCGACGAACCAGCCGTGGTCCAGGGCGGCGGTCACGGGGTCGCCGTCGCCGTAGGAGACGGTCACCTCGGCGACCGACGGCTCGACCGTGCCGATGAACCCCCAGCGGAACGGCAGTTTCCAGTCGCCCTTGTCGAGGAACGACTGCTGGTACAGCTTGCCGCCGTTGATGTCGGCGAAGACCGGCCCCGCGTCCGGTGAATCGCCCCCGTTCGAGCCGGAGTTGAGCCCTTCCCCCTGGCCGTCCTTGACGTTGCAGATCACCCGGAAGCCGGCCGGCCGCTCCTTGGTCGCGACGACGTACATGCCGTCGCCGGGCGCGTTGGAGTCGCCGGTGCTGCTGATCGCCAGGATGATCCGGTAGTCCGCGGTGTCACCCAGATCCGAGCCGGGCAACCCGGTCCCGGTCGCCGTGTTCCGCCCGTACCGGTCGATGCACTTCCGCAGCCCGTCCGCCGCCTGCGTGAACGTGATCCCGTCGAGCAACTGCCCGGTGGTGGCCGGCCGCGCGGGTCCGGCCGGCGTGACGGGTGTGGCGGCCGGGCTGCGCGGGGCGCTGACCGACGGCTTCGGCACCGCCGTGTCGGCGCCCCGCCCCCCGTTCCCCCCGGCCACGGCGTACGCCCCCACCGGCACCGCGGCCAGCGCCGCCAGCGCCGCCCCGGTCACCGCCGCGCGCCGCCGCCGCTCGGCCAGTCCACGCCGCCGGATCGCCGGATACGGCGCCGGCGAGGGCCGAATGGTGTACGCGTCCTCCGCAAGCAGTTCACGCATCCGCTCCTCGAACCCGAAGTCGTCCCCGAAGCCGTCCCTGAAGTCGTCCCTGACATCGTCCTGATCCCCTGCCCCGCTCACCGGCTGCCACCCCGCCCCTGCCCCTGACCACCGGTCGCCGCCCGACCGACGGGGGTCAGTCCCGGATACGTACGCAACTTCGCCAGCCCCTTCGACGCCTGACTCTTGACCGTGCCCGGCGAGCAGCCGAGCACCTCGGCCACCTCCGCCTCGGACAGGTCCTCCCAGTACCGCAGCACCACCACCGCCCGCTGCCTCGGCGGCAGTTGGGCCAGCCCGGCCAGCAGCGAGCCGCGCTCCTCCACCCGCCCCGCACCCTCGTCCCGCCCCGCCCGCTCCGGCGGCGCCGCGGTCAGCGCCTCCGCGACCCGCCGCTTGCGGAACCGGTCACTGTTGCAACTGACCAGCATCCGCCGGACGTACGCCTCCGGGTTGTCGGTGCGCGAGATCCGCCACCACGACCGGTACGCCTTGGCCAGCGCGGTCTGCGTCAGATCCTCCGCGTGGTGGACGTCCCCCGTGAGCAGATACGCGGTCCGTACGAGCCGCGACCACCGTGCTCTGACGAACTCATGGAACCGCTCCTCTTGTTCGGCCTGCATCAACCACCCTCCTCGCCCTCCAGACCACCGGCCGGGCCGAATCGGTTGCCCGGGTCCGGCGAGGTGTGCGGTGAGGTGTGCGGGGGTGTGTTCGGTCGGCGGGGGTGTGCGGGGCTTGTGAGAGGCCGCCGCCGAGCCGACTCCCCGCCCGGATCCTCCGGATCCACCGGATCGACCGGAACCGTCGTGGCGGCCCCGGGCCCGCTGACGCTCCCGCGCACCGCGAACAGCAGCACCGGTGTCACCAGCAGCAGGCCGCCCGCGACGGCGAGGGCGGTGCGGGGCCCGGTGACGCCGGCCAGGACGCCCCACAGGGCGGTGAGCGAGGCGATGGACGCCTTGGTGCCGACCGACCACGCCGACAACGTACGCACCACCCGGTCCGTCGGCGTCAGCTCCAGGCGGGTCGTGGCGAGGACGGGGTTGTAGACGCCGATACAGGCGATCAGCCCGAACTCCACCACCATCACCAGCGCCAGCCCGCCCACGCCGGGTCCGACGAACGCCAGCCCCAGCGGCCAGCACACGCGCAGCGTCCCCGCCGTCAGCAGGACCCGGCGGCGTCCGTACCGGGCGACCAGGTGCGGGGCCAGCCGGGAGCCGAGCAGGCCGCCCGTGCAGGGCACGGCGAAGGCGAGGCTGTACTGCCAGGGAGCGAAGTGCAGCGGGCCGAGCATCAGCACGGCCATCAGCGGGGCGCCCGCCATGATCAGACCGTTCACGAGCGCCGCGTTGAGGAACAGGGGGCGCAGCCCGGGATGGGTGAGCAGATGCCGCCAGCCCGCGAGCAGGTCCCCGCCGGTCAGCCGCCCCGCGGAGCTCTTACGACCCGGATGTGCTGGATGTACCGGATGTGCCGGACGCACCGGCTCCGGTTCCCGCCCGCCGATCGCACGCAGCCCCGCGGCCGAGAGGAGGTAGCTGACCGCGTCCGCCGCGACCGTCACCACCGGCCCGAACAGGCCGATCATCGCCCCGCCGAGCGGCGGCCCCAGCATGGTCGTCGTCCACATCGTCGACTCGAACCGGCCGTTGGCGGCCAGCAGATCCTCCGGCGGCAGCAGCGACTTCAGGAACGCGCCGCTCGCCGCCGTGAAAGAGATGTCGGCCGCGGCGACGATCACCGACACGACCAGCAACTGCCCGAGGCCGAGGACGCCGAGCGCGTAGGCGGCGGGGACGCTCAGCAGCGCCCCACACCGCAGCAGGTCCGCGGCCACCATCACCGGCCGCTTCCGGCGGAACTCCACCCACGGCCCGAGCGGCACCGCCAGCACCGCCCCCACCGCGGGCCCCACGGCCGCCAGCACCGACACCTCGGCGGGCCCGGCGTGCAACACCAGCACCGCGATCAACGGAAACGCGCTGAACGCCAGCCCGGTCCCGAGCGCACTGACCGAGTACGCCCCCCACAACCACCCGAAATCGCGCCCCAGCGCCCGCCGCACCACCCGGCGGATCCTAACCGCCCGGCACACCACCCACTCCGGGTAGGCGAGAATGGGTGCCATGAGCCTGTTCCGCGACGACGACGGCGGGCCGCGCAGCCGGAGGCCGGGTGCTGCGGGCCGTTTCGTGGTGCGGGCGGGCGAAGGCCAGGGCATCGGCGGTGTGGGATGAGTCTCTTCCGGGACGACGGTGTCGTCCTGCGGACCCAGAAGCTCGGTGAGGCCGACCGCATCATCACGCTGCTGACCCGCGGGCACGGCCGGGTGCGGGCCGTGGCACGGGGCGTGCGGCGGACGAAGTCCAAGTTCGGGGCCCGGCTGGAGCCCTTCTCCCACGTCGACGTGCAGTTCTTCGCGCGCGGGAGCGAGCTGATCGGGCGCGGGCTGCCGCTGTGCACGCAGAGCGAGACCATCGCGCCGTACGGCGGCGGCATCGTCACCGACTACGCCCGCTACACCGCCGGTACGGCCATGCTGGAGACCGCCGAGCGGTTCACCGACCACGAGGGCGAACCGGCCGTGCAGCAGTACCTGCTGCTCGTCGGGGCGCTCAGGACCCTGGCCCGCGGCGAGCACGCCCCGCACCTCGTCCTGGACGCGTTCCTGCTGCGGTCGCTGGCCGTCAACGGGTACGCCCCCAGTTTCGGCGACTGCGCCAAGTGCGGCATGCCCGGCCCCAACCGGTTCTTCTCCGTCGCCGCCGGCGGCTCCGTCTGCGTCGACTGCCGGGTGGCCGGCAGCGTCGTACCGTCGCCGCAGACCCTGGTCCACCTGGGCGCGCTGCTCACGGGAGACTGGGAGACGGCGGACGCGGGCGAGCCGCGCCACGTCCGGGAGGGCAGCGGGCTGGTGTCCGCCTACCTGCACTGGCACCTGGAGCGCGGCCTGCGCTCACTCCGGTACGTGGAGAAATAGAACGCAGGCAGAGAGACAGAACGCGGCAGAGACACAGAACGCCGAAAGCAAGACTGCAAGACCGAGGGAGACGAGAAAGACATGGTCGTACGCGGGTTCCTGGGGCGGCAGCGTCGGGAGTACAGGACGCCGGAGCCGCACCCGTCCGGCGCTCGTCCGCCGAAGCTCCCCGGCGAGCTGGTGCCCGAGCACGTGGCGATCGTCATGGACGGCAACGGCCGCTGGGCCAAGGAGCGCGGCCTGCCGCGCACCGAGGGGCACAAGGTCGGCGCCGAGCAGGTGCTCGACGTGTTGCAGGGCGCGGTCGAGATGGGCGTGCGGAACATCTCGCTGTACGCCTTCTCCACCGAGAACTGGAAGCGCTCGCCCGACGAGGTCCGCTTCCTGATGAACTTCAACCGCGACTTCATCCGCAAGACCCGCGACACCCTCGACGAGCTCGGCATCCGCGTCCGCTGGGTGGGCCGGATGCCCAAGCTGTGGAAGTCGGTAGCCAAGGAGCTCCAGATCGCCCAGGAGCAGACCAAGGACAACGACCGCCTCACGCTCTACTTCTGCATGAACTACGGCGGGCGCGCGGAGATCGCCGACGCCGCGCAGGCGCTCGCGGAGGACGTGAAGGCGGGCCGCCTCGACCCGTCCAAGGTCAATGAGAAGACCCTCGCGAAGTACCTGTACTACCCGGACATGCCGGACGTCGACCTGTTCCTGCGCCCCAGCGGCGAGCAGCGCACCTCCAACTACCTGCTCTGGCAGAGCGCGTACGCGGAGATGGTCTTCCAGGACGTGCTGTGGCCGGACTTCGACCGCCGCGACCTGTGGCGGGCGTGCATGGAGTTCGCCTCCCGCGACCGCCGCTTCGGCGGGGCCGTGCCGAATGAGGAACTCTTGGCCATGGAGCGGGACATCGCGGGGAATCCGGCCACCTCGTAGCCACCGGCGGTTCACGACGGTCGCTGACGATCCGCTCATGAACCGCCTCACCCACCGCACCCGCCTCACCCCCGTCCTGGCCCTCGCCACGTGCACCGTGCTGGTCACGGCCCTGCCCGCGCAGGCCGGAGACCAGTCGGCACACCGCGACAGCTACGGCACGAAGGCCACGTACGCGCCTCAGCAGAGCGCGCGGACCTACCAGAAGGCCCCGGCCGGTTTCACTCCCGTCTTCACGGAGAACGTCTCCCGGCACGGCTCCCGCTCCGCCACCGACAGCGAGGACGGCGACCTGATCCTCGCCCTGTGGGACAAGGCGCAGGCGGCGGGTCAACTCACCGGAAAGGGCAAGGAGTTCGGCCCGAAGGTGCGTGCGCTCCAGGCCGCCATGGCGAAGGTCGGCTACGGCAATCTGAGCGGTCTCGGCAAGCAGGAACTGCAGGACACGGCGGTCCGCATGGCCGACCGCCTGCCGTCCCTGTTCGCCGGGATCGCCCGCGAGGGCGAGAAGATCGACGTCGTCAGCTCCGGGCAGGGCAGGGCCGTCGACAGCGCCAACCTCTACGCGGGCGCCCTCGCCCGCGCCGTCCCGGCCCTGAAGCCGCTGATCGGCGCGACCCGCACCGACAAGGACCTGCTGTACTTCCACAAGGCGGACGGCGGCGCGGCCTACCGCGACTACATCGCGAACGACCAGCGTCTCGCGGACACCCTGGCGAAGATCACCGACCAGCCGAAGACCCACAAGGCCGCCGACAGCGTCCTGCGCCGCCTCTTCAAGGCCGCGTTCGTCGAGCAGCTCGCCGCCGCCGACCGGGTCGCCGCCGCGACGGCCGTCTACAACCTGTACGCGATCGCCCCCGCGATGGCCGACGAGTCACCGGACGGCAAGGGCTGGGGGATGCAGCGGTACATCTCCACCTCCGACGCCGCCTGGTTCGGGTACCTCAGCGACACCGAGGACTTCTACGAGAAGGGTCCCGGCTTCGCCGGCAGCGACATCACGTACAAGATGGCCGGCGTCCTGCTCGACGACCTCTTCAAGCAGGTGGAGGCCAAGCGCGCGGGCACCAGCACCCTGGGTGCCGAACTCCGCTTCACCCACGCCGAGGAGATCATCCCCCTGGGCGCCCTGATGGGCCTCCCCGGCAGCACGACCCCGGCGACCCCGAAGCACCCGTACACGTACCCCGCCAACCCGTGGCGCGGCGCCGACGTGGCCCCCCTGGGCTCCAACATCCAGTGGGACGTCTACGAGAAGAACGGCCGCTACCTGCTCCGCATGCTCTACAACGAGCAGGAGACCGCCTTCAAGGCGAGCTGCAAGCCCGTCTCGAAGGGCAGCAAGTTCTACGACTTGGACGAGTTGGAGCGCTGCTTCGGGCGTAGCTGAACAGGGTGGACGGCGGACTTGTGCGAATCGGGCGCTCGGGGCCGCAGTCCCCACTAGCATCGGGCGAGGGTCACGCGAGGATGCCCGGTCACGTGTCTGCGGGGTGGGGAACATGCAGCGCTCAGTGGTTTTCGTGCATGGCACGGGTGTGCGCGAAGAGTCGTACAACGCCACTTTGGAGACCGTGCGGTCGGCACTGGCAGGACTGCGGCCCGGTGTCGACGTGCGCGGTTGTTTCTGGGGACGTGAGGCGGGCGCCGGGCTGGCCCTGGACGGCGCGAGCATCCCTGACTACACCGGCTCCGGCGGAGGTCGCAAGGAGGACGAGGACGTGGCCGTCTGGGGGGTGCTCTACCGGGACCCCGGCTACGAACTGCGCCTGCTGAGCCTTCGTACGGCCGTCGTCTCGGGGATGGGGCGGGGACAGAGCCCGGCTCAGAAGCTCTTCGAACAGCTCTCCGCCTATGTTCCGTCCCCCGAGGTGCGTGCCGCCTTCGCGGAACGAGGCATGAGCAGCGCCCTCGACGCCGCCGTCCGGACGGTCGCCGAGTCGCCCGAGTTACGTGATGCCGCCGCCACGGCGGACGAAGGCGGCTATGAGCACCGGCATGCCTTCGCGCGAGCTGTGGTGGCCGCGACGCTGGCAGCGGCGGTGGAGCGCGGGGCCGACTCCGTGGACGGCATCGAGCGGGATGCCCTGCTCTCCTTCGTCAGCGCCGATCTCCACACCCAGGGACGCACCCTTGCCGGAACAGTGGCCAGGGCTGCCGCAACGCCGGCCCTGCTCGCGCTGTCCTGGCAGGCCCGGCGGCGACGAGGCGCGCTCAACGACGGCCTGATCCTGCCTGCGGTCGGCGACATCCTGCGCTACCAGGCCCGTGGCCACGCCCTGCGCCGGCTGATCAAGCGCACCATCGAGCATGCGCCCGGGGACGCCGTCACCGTGATCGCCCACAGCCTCGGCGGTGTGGCCTGCGTCGACCTCATGATGCAGGAGGAGATCAAGAGGGTCGACCAACTGATCACCGTCGGTTCGCAGGCACCGTTCTTCTACGAGACGGGCGCCCTGGTCTCACTCGAACATCCGCAGATGCCGCCCGAGCACTTTCCGAGGCGCTGGTTGAATCTGTACGACAGACGCGACCTGCTGTCGTTCAGTGCCGCCCGGGTGTTCCCCGCACACGCCTCCGACCACGAGGTCGACAACCGCCAACCGTTCCCGTTCTCGCACAGCGCGTACTGGTCCAACCGTAGAGTCTGGGACGCCATCGGCACATGGATGGGCTGAATGTCGTCGAGCCGGAGCGCATCCACGCCGTCGTGGTCGGCGTGGAACGGTATCCCCGGCATCCGGACTGGGATCTGCCCGGCGCCGTGGGCGACGGCCTGCGCTTCGCCCGGTGGCTGAGCAAGGGCGGTGTGCCAGCCGCCAACATCCAGTTGCTCCTGGCACCGGGGGAGGAGGGCCTGCGCTTGCTGGAGGCGCACAGCGAGCCCGGCGAATTCACCTGGTGCTCGATCTCGTCACGGCACGAGCTCATGGACGCCTTCACCAGCGGCCTCGACGGGCGGGCCGGTGATCTGCTGTACGTCTTCTGGGGCAGCCACGGGATCCTGGACCACGGCGACCGTCGCCTGCTGCTGTGTCCCGACGCCTCCATGAAGGACAAACGCTGCATCGACACGGCCAACCTGACCGAGTACCTCCAGCGCGACGATCTGCTCGGCTTCAAGCAGCAGGTGCTCATCTTCGACGCGTGCGCGACGTTCCTGGAGCACTATCACCAGCCGACCGGGCCCGCGGTCGCCGCGTTCCCCACCGCTCCCCGGCGCGGCGTCGAGCAGTTCCTGTTGTGCGCCGCTGCCCCCGGCCAGGTCGCGGAGAACGACGCGGCGCTGGGCAGTGGGGTCTTCTCCCGCGTCGTACTCGACTGGCTGGAGGCGCACGCCACTGATCTGCGACCGGATCTGACCGCTCTCGTCCAGCACGTCAAGGTACGGTTCGGCGGCCTGCACAGCGCGGGCGGTCCCCGGCAGACGCCGGTCAGTCTCCACATTCGCACCTTCGGCGGCTCCGAAGAGTCGCTGGCTGCGCCGTGCCCTCCGCCCTTGCCCGCGTCGACCGAACGGGACCGGATCGCCCTGCGCAACACGCTCACCGACGCGGACCTGCGGGCGCGGTGCGTCGAGCACCTCGCATCGGCGTGTCCGGATGCCGGACTCGGGCAGTGCCCCTCCGACGATCAACTCGCCCACGCGCTGCACACGGTGGAGCGGGCGATGGCGGCCGTGGTGGAGGTGGTCCACCTCCAGGACCGGGAGGCCGCGAACGAGTTTCTGGCGTTGGCCCGCTCGCTCGGGGTGCCCGGTCTGCTGTCTCCCCTGGAGTACGACTCCCTGCGCGCACTGTTGGACGGGGCGTCGGTGCTGCCGCCGACGTCCCACGTGGTCGCCGCGGTACGCGCCGCCCTGCCGGGAGAACGGGCGTGGCTGCCGCCGACCGATCCGGACGGTCCCACCGTCGGCCAGCTCATGGCGTGTGTGGCGCATTTCGAGGAGTACACGGGCGGCCAGAGCATGGTGCGTCCCGGCAGACAGCTGGTTCCCGCCGTCGTCCGCTTCACCGAGCTGCTCGCCGCGGCCACGCCGGTCGCCCGGTCGGGACTGCGCGAGTGGGGAGACCGCGTGGCCCGCAGGCTGGGCGTCGACGACGGTGGACTCGCCGAGCGGCGCGCGGATGCCACGACCTGGGCCGACTCGCTGGGCGGGACCACGAGGCGGCCCCGTGTAGTGGCCCAGGTGCACGTCGAGACGTCGGACACCGCCGCCGGCGACGAAGGACCGCACTTCGCCTGCGTGATCTGGATCGACACGGGTGCCGGTGAGCTGATGCAGGCCCCCGACCAGAGCGGCGCGCCCACGCCTCCTCGGGGTGTGGTGCGCCTTATCGAGGCGGCCGTACACAGACTGGGCGCGATCACCGACATGACTCCGGTCGTCGAGATCGTGTTGCAGCCGGACGCCATGCAACTGCCCGTCGGCTCCTGGGACGGCGCTGATGACGACGATCTGTTGCCCTTTCTGCTCGGCGTGGAGTGGGAAACGGTGCTGCGCTCCTTCCCGTTGGCCTCGCCCGAGCGTGAGAAGCAGCGTCGGGCGGAACTGAAACGCCGCTGGGCCGGGCGCCACAACGACACGGTGATCTATCTCGACGACCGGCACGCCGAGGGTTACGCGGCCTACGGGGCGCTGAAGGAGGACATCGACGCGGCCCGTGCCGTGGTGCGGGCAGGCCCGTCCAACCGGGACCGCCTGGTCCGGGCCGCACTCCTCCTCGGCTACCCCGTCGTGCTGTGGGACCGAGAGGCACCGGGACAGGTCCCGAACGCGCACTTCGACCCGTTGAGCCCCCAGGCGCCCGTGGACGGGCTGCCCTGGCGGGTGCGTGACTACCGCGCGAGGGCCTGTAGAGACGGCGCGGCTCACCCCGTACGCCCGGCCGTGTTGCTGGAGGACGCCGACCGCCCGCTGCCGCCTGTGCTGTCACTGACCGAACCGTCCGCCTCCGATGAAGCGAGTTCCTGATGACGCAGCAGCCGACTGAGGCGGACGCCTCCACGGTGACCGGTCCTGTCTTCGAGGACGAGGACTGGCAGATCTTTCGAGGGGATGGCAGGCAGCACCGCGCCAGGATTCCCGACGCCCCGCCCTGGCGCCGTTTCGCGGACGCAGAGGGCGAGCTTGCTCCGGGGGGTGAGACCCCACCCCACTACGTGATCGACCGGGCGGACACGGACGTGGTCAATGCGGCCATTCACCTGCGTCGGCCCCTGCTCGTCACCGGACACCCAGGAACCGGCAAGTCCTCGCTCGCGGCCGCCATCGCGTACGAGCTGGAGCTGGGACCGGTTCTTCACTGGCCCGTCAACAGCCGGTCCACGCTCCAGGAGGCGCTGTACCGCTACGACGCCATCGGGCGGCTCCAGGAGAGCAGTCTGCCCGGGGCTTCCAAGGCGACTCCGCCCGACATCGGCTCCTTCCTCCGGCTGGGTCCGGTGGGCACGGCGCTCGTCCCCACTCCACGCCCCCGGGTACTGCTCGTGGACGAACTCGACAAGGGGGACGTCGACCTGCCGAACGACCTCCTCACGGTTTTCGAGGAGGGCAGTTTCGAGATCCCGGAACTGTCCAGGCTGCGCGATGAGCAGTCGGTTGTCGACGTGCTCACTGCCGACCGGCATCAGCGGGCGAGGGTGCGAAGGGGGATGGTGCGGTGCACGCAGTTCCCCCTCGTCGTCATCACCAGCAACGGTGAACGGGACTTTCCCCCTGCGTTCCGGCGCCGGTGCCTGCCCCTGCACCTCGGCGATCCGGACAGGACCCGCCTGCGCAAGATCATCACCGGGCACCTCGGTCCGGACGCCCTCGCCGACGCCGACGATCTGGTGGGGAAGTTTTTGGAACAGCGGGCCGTGGGAGAACTCGCCACCGATCAGCTTCTCAACGCGGTGTTCCTGCGCAACGGAGGGGCCCGGCTGGCCACCGACGGCCTGTTGGGGACCGTGCTGCACCGGCTCAACGCGGACCGCTGAGCCATGTTCCAGGAACTGCGGGACGTCCTCGCGGCCGCCGGCCTGCCGATGGATCAGGAGGATCTCCTCGACGTTCTCTGGCTCGCCCCACGGATCCCGTCCGGCTCGGCCGCGCCCCTCGCCGCCCATGCCCCTCCCGACCTGGTCCCGCCGATCCGTGAGGCCGACGCCGTGCCGCCGGACGCCCATGCCGAGCCGGAGCGGGAGCCGTCCGCCCGCACCGCCCCGCCTTCCGGAAGCGAGGATCCGGAAGCGGGGGCGAAGCCCGTGCGCGAGCGGGCGCAGTACATCGGCGTGACCTCCGGTCCCGGCGCCGGCGAAGTGCCGGCCGAGGCCCTGTGGGCGCCCGGGGACAGGGCACTGGCCTCGGTACTGGCGCTCGGCAGGGCCCTGCGACCGCTGAAGCGGACCATTCCGAGTCATCGGCACAGCGAACTCGACGAAGCGGCGACGGTCACCGTGCAAGCGGACACCCGAACTCGGCACATAGTCCTGCGGCCACAGCCGGAGCGATGGCTGCGGCTCGCCCTGGTCATCGACGGCGGCATGTCGATGCTCCTGTGGGAGCGCCAGTGCGCCGAGCTCAAGGGCCTCTTCGAGCGCAGCGGGGCGTTCCGGCAGGTGGAGACCCACCAGATCCGTTACGGGCCCGGTACCGCGGTGCGGCTCGGACGCCCGTGGACCACCGCCTCGGCGACCCGGGCGACCGGGTCCCTGTCGGACACTTCCGGGCGGACCATGGTGCTCGTGGTGACCGACGGCGCGGCGGCCGCGTGGCGTGACGGACGCATGCGCCCTGTGCTGGAGGGGTGGGCCAGAAAGGGCCCGACGGCCGTGATCCACACGCTGCCGCGGCGGCTCTGGGCCGGATCCGGTGTACGGGCGGAGACCTGGCAGGTCACCTCACCCCGGCCGGGCGCACCGAACCATCACTGGCAGCCGACGGATCAGGTACTGCCTCCGAGCGTCGCGCCCGCCCCGGCGGTCCCCGTCCCCGTTCTGGAGCTCACACCAGCCGGTTTCGCCACCTGGGCAGCCGTGAACACCATCGTCGGACGGCCCGTCCCGGTGCGCCTGTGGACACCTCACCGGACCTCGACCCGCGCCGACGACACGGCCGTCTCCGCAGACGGCTTCGGCCGGGCCGCCTCACCCGAGGCGCTGCGCTTGGCCGCGCATCTGGCGGCCATGGCCCCGGTGACCGTGCCGGTGATGCAACTTGTCCAAGCCTGCCTCGATCAACGCCGTGGGGCGGCTCCGTTGGCCGAGGTGATGCTCGGCGGGCTGATGCGGCCGCTTCCGCCGACCCGGGGCGCCCAGTTCACCGGGCGTCACCCCTTGTTCGACTTCACAGCGGAGGCGAAGGATCTGCTCCTCGACGCGGTCCCCACCGCCGAACTCATCGACTGCAGCCGTCGGGTGGGAAAACGCATCGAGTCCTTGGTCGGCCTGTCCTCGGACTTCCCCGCGTGGCCCGTGGACCCCAGGGGAGTCCGAGAAGGTCCCGGGTCCGCCCTGCCGTTCGCGTACCTCGGCCCCGCGCTTCAGGCACGCCTGGGGCTGCTGCCGACCTGGCCGGCCGCCCCTGACGTCTCCGACTCGGTGGTCCTCTCGCCCTCCGCCGGCGAGACCTCCGGGTGGGTGTCGAGCGAGGGGCTGGGCGAGTCGCTGCGGTTGTTGTACGAGGCGTTGGGCAGCCATGAGCACGGGTTCGCCGTCCGGCACGCCCTGACGCCTGATGAACTCGCCCGCTACTTCAACGGCATCGCCATTCCTTGGTGGGGTTTTGTCACAGACCTCCTGGGCATGGTCGCCGACCTCAGGCAGGAGCCGCCCGCCGACACCAGAGGACGCCTGAGTGAGCAGTACGTCGAAGCGGCGTTGCTGCTGTCCCCGCCGGCCTTCACGTCGGTGTTCAACCGCGTGCGCGATGCGTTGCGGTCGTGGGAGGTTCCGCAGGACGCGGAGCTGTTGTTCCTGCACCTGCTCATGTACCTCCAGAGACCGACCGAGCAACGGCGGTTCGAGAGAGCGCTCGTCGAGGATCTGGGGCACTTCCTCGACGCGCGAGGGCTCGCCCTCGACCGTGAGATCCCGCGTGGGCCACGCGACGTGCCTCGGAACGACCTGGTGTGGCGCGCCGACGGCCATTGCTACCCCGTGGACGTCGAGCGCAGCAGCTCCCCTTTCACATGGTCGGCTTTCACCGATACCCCACGGACTCTCGGCGAGCCGGGAGAGCTCGCTCCGGTGGCCTTCCTCGTGGCCCTGGACGACGGCGCGAACCGTGGCGGGCCGGTGCCGATCGACGAGTGCGTCGCCTACTGGGCTCCCCCCACCTGGCAATCGGGCGCGGCACCGGTCATCGGGCTGCGCTTCCAGCCGATGCTGCTGCCCGACATGCGGACAAGCGCCGCCCGACGGGTGTGCGTCGCCGTCGACGTGGCGGGGTTCGGGCTGCTGGCTGCTGAGGAGCAGCCCAGACAGCGGGAGGCCATGCTGACGGTCGTCACCCACGCGCTGCGGGCGGCCGGAGTCTCCCCTGATGCGGGTGTCCTGACGGACGGCGGTGACGGCGTCCTCCTCGTTCTGCCCCTTGGAGCGGACGAGACAACAGCCGTCCCCGGCTTCCTCGATGGCCTGCGCGAGGGCCTGAGAAACAGGTCTGGAGGAGAGCGACCACTCATGCGTCTGCGGGTGGCCATGGATCAGGGCACGGTCGCCCCGCACACGGACGGTCTCGTGGGGGAGGTGGTGCACCGCACTCGTCGGCTCCTCGACTCGCCCCTGCTGCGAGAGACGACGCAAACCCCGCACGCCCCGGAGGAGTTCGCGCTCATCGTGTCCGAGCCGCTCTACGAGAGCGTGCCCGCCCTGCACGGACGACTCCAGCGCGTGCGGGTGGACCTCAAGAACTACCGGGCCTGGGCCTGGCTGCAACCGTCCCTGCCCGAACGCCCCCTGCCTTCCGGATTTCCCGCCCGCGACGGCTCGAACGCGGTCCTGATCGGAGCCGGAGTCTACGAAGAGCTGCCGGACCTGCCGCAGGTGGTGAGCGGGCTCCGTGACCTGGCAGCACTGCTGACGGATCCGTGGGGAGGGGCCTTTGCCCCGGACCGCACCGCCGTGCTGGAGAATCCGGCGAGCGATATGGTGATCCTGGATGCCGTCCACGAGGCGGCCGAGTCTGCCAGGGACACTTTGCTGGTGTACTTCGCCGGGCACAGTCTGCTCCAACCGTATTCGGGAGGACTGAGTCTGGCGGTGGGCCGGACCCATCCGGACCGGACTTACACAGCGCTGCCGTACGACCACATCCGAAGTGTGCTGCGCAACAGCCGAGCCCGCAACAAGATCGTCATCCTGGACTGTTGTTACAGCGGTTCAGCCCTGCGCACTGAGTCCGGTGGTTCCCTCGTCATCGATGTGGACACCGCTGACACTGTTGTGATGGCGGCGACCGACCGGAGCGCGATGGCTCCGGCTGGAGGGAGGTACACGGCGTTCACCGGAGAACTCATCAACGTCCTGCGTGAGGGCCTGAGCGACGGACCTGAGCTGATTTCCGTGGATTCGCTGTACAGCGCGGTACGACAGCGGCTTCGGGCCAAGAATCTCCCCTCGCCGCAATTGGCCAGCCGTAACCGAGGCGGCGAGACAACCCTCTCCCTCAACCGCGCCCACCGTGGCCGGTGAAGCCCCCGCTCAACCGCCAGACCCACCCGCACCGAACACACGGCTCACCCTGCGGAGCAGTCCGCGCAGGTCCCGAAGATCTCCACCGTATGAGCCACGTTCACATACCCGTGCTCCGCGGCGATCGCCTCCGCCCACTTCTCCACCGCAGGCCCCTCCACCTCCACGGCCTTGCCGCAGAGGCGGCAGACGAGGTGGTGGTGGTGGTCGCCGGTGGAGCAGCGCCGGTACACCGACTCGCCGTCCGACGTGCGCAGGACGTCGACCTCGCCGGCGTCGGCGAGGGACTGAAGGGTGCGGTAGACCGTGGTCAGGCCGACGGAGTCGCCCTTGTGCTTGAGCATGTCGTGCAGGTCCTGCGCGCTGCGGAACTCGTCGACTTCGTCGAGCGCCGCTGCCACGGCGGCCCGCTGCCGGGTGGAGCGGCCTTTCACGGGCGGTCCAGCGGTAGTCACCGTTGCCTCCTCACGTCTGCGGCTTGCCGGGCCATTGTGCCAGCCCGGACTGTGCGCGGTCAGACGCCGGTCCCGTCCCCCGACCCCCGGGTGGCCGGAATCGCACACTCCGCAGGGTCGCCGGCGGGCTGCCCGGCGGCCAGGGCGCGGGCGCGGCGGCGGGTCAGGGGCGCGGCCAGCAGGCTCAGCGCGACGAACGCGGCGATGGTCAGCAGCACGATCGTCGCGCCGGGCGGGACGTCCTGGTAGTACGAGGTGACCGTGCCGCCGATGGTCACGGTCACGCCGATCGCCACCGCGATGGCGAAGGTGGCGGCGAAACTGCGGCTGAGCTGCTGGGCGGCGGCCACCGGGACCACCATCAGCGCGCTCACCAGCAGCAGGCCCACCACGCGCATCGCGACCGTCACGGTGACCGCCGCCGTGATCGCCGTCAGCAGGTTCAGCGCCCGCACCGGCAGGCCCGTCACCCGCGCGAACTCCTCGTCCTGGCTGACGGCGAAGAGCTGGCGGCGCAGGCCGAGGGTGACCACGATGACGAAGGCGGCGAGCACGCAGATCGCCGTGACGTCCGAATCCGACACCGTCGACAGCGAGCCGAAGAGGTACGACGTCAGGTTGGCGTTGGAGCCGCCCGGCGCGAGGTTGATGAACATCACGCCGCCGGCCATGCCGCCGTAGAAGAGCATGGCGAGGGCGATGTCGCCGCGGGTCCTGCCGTACCAGCGGATGAGTTCCATGACGACCGCGCCCAGGACCGAGACGGCCGTGGCCATCCACACCGGGGACCAGGACAGCAGGAAGCCGAGGCCGACGCCGGTCATCGCGACGTGGCCGATGCCGTCGCCCATGAGGGCCTGGCGGCGCTGGACGAGGTAGATGCCGACGGCGGGGGCGGTGATGCCGACCAGGACCGCGGCGAGCAGCGCCCGCTGCATGAAGGCGTAGTTCAGGAGGTCCATCAGCTCAGCAGTCCCGTGCGGATCGGTTCGGCGCCCGCGGGTGCGTGCGGGTGCACGTGGTCGTGGCCGGGGAGGGCATGCTGACCGACGGCCTGTGGGGGTGGGCCGTCGTGCAGCACGCAGCCGTCGCGCAGGACGACCGCCCGGTCGATCAGGGGCTCCAGGGGGCCCAGTTCGTGCAGGACGAGCAGGACGGTCGTACCGGCCGCGACCTGCTCGCGCAGTGTCCGCGCCAGGACCTCCTGGCTGGCCAGGTCGACGCCCGCCATCGGCTCGTCCATGATCAGCAGCTCGGGTTCGCAGGCCAGGGCGCGGGCGATCAGCACGCGCTGGTGCTGGCCGCCGGAGAGGGCGTCGACGTTGTCCTTCGCGCGGTCCGCCATGCCGACGAGCTCCAGGGCGCGCCGTACGGCGTCCCGGTCGGCCTTGCGGAAGACGCCGAAGCGGGTGCGGGAGAGGCGGCCCGAGGAGACGATCTCCGTCACCGTGGCCGGGACCCCGCCCGCGGCGGTCGTGCGCTGCGGGACGTACCCGATCCGCGACCAGTCCCGGAAGCGGCGGCGCGGGGTGCCGAACAGCTCGATCTCGCCCTCGACGAGGGGCACTTGACCGATCACGCTGCGTACGGCGGTGGACTTGCCGGAGCCGTTGGCGCCGAGCAGGGCGACGACCTCACCGCGCCGCACGGTGAGGTCGATGCCCCGGAGGACGGGGCGTGCGCCCAGGTCTGCGCGGACTCCGCGCAGCGAGATGACGGGCTCGGGCTCGGCCATGTCGTCGTCCTCCATGCTGATCATCGAGCTGAACTGATCATCGAGCTGGTCATTTGCTTCCCAGGGCCGTCTTCAGCGCCTTGAGGTTGGCCTCCTGGACCGAGAAGTAGTCCGTGCCCTTGGACTTGGCGGTGATGCCCTCGATCGGGTCGAGGACGTCCGTCTTCAGGCCGGCGTCGGAGGCGATGGTCTTCGCGGTCTTGTCGCTGACGAGCGTCTCGTAGAACACGGTCGTGACGCCGTCGGCCTTGGCCATCTTCTCAAGGTCCTTCACGCGCGCGGCGCTGGGCTCCGACTCGGGGTCGAGGCCGTTGATGGCCTCCTCGGTCAGGCCGTAGCGCTCGGCGAGGTAGCCGAAGGCGGCGTGGGTGGTGAGGAAGACCTTCGTCCTGGTGTTCGCCAGCCCGGTCTTGAACCCGGTGTCGAGAGCCTCGAGCTTCGCCACGAGGGTCGCGGTGTTCTTCGTGTAGTCGGCCGCGTTGGCCGGGTCGGCCTTCTCGAAGGCCTTGCCGACGCCCTCGGCGACCTGGGCGTAGCGCACCGGGTCGAGCCAGATGTGGGGGTCGAGGCCGGCCAGCTCCTCGTTCGCGTGGTCGTCGTGCTCGGCCGCGTGGCCGCCGACCTCGTTGCCGTGCTTCTCCAGCGTGGTGAGGGAGGCGGCGTCGATCTTGGTCTTGACCTCGGACTGGGCCACCGCGTCGTCGACGGAGGGCTGGAGGTTCTTGAGGTAGAGCACCGCGTCGGACTCCTGGAGCGCGGCGGTCTGCTTGGCGCTGATCTCCAGGTCGTGCGGCTCCTGGCCGGGCTGGGTCAGGCTGGTGACGTGCACATGGTCCCCGCCTATCTGCTCGGCGAGGAAGGCCATCGGGTAGAACGACGCGACGACGTCGAACTTGTCCGTGTTGGCCGCGGCCGCGCTGTCGGGGGAGCAGGCGGAGAGGGTGCCGAGGCCCAGCGCGGTGGCGGCGGCGATCGCGGTGCCGGATATGAGTCGTCGTGCGTTCATGACACTCATTTTCAACAAATATGGAAACCGTTGTCAACAAGGTCTCGGGTATGGGCCTGGTAAACACCGAAGAGCAGCGGTATAGCCCTCGGGGACGGGGTCCCGATTTGGTCGAGGGGGAGGCCCCGCCGGTACCCTGAAGGCTTCGCTGGAAGCACCTCGCTTCGTCGCCCGTCGTCGTTATGAAGAGAGCACCGTGGCCGCCGACAAGATCGACACCATCGTCAGCCTGAGCAAGCGCCGTGGCTTTGTATTCCCCTGTAGTGAGATCTACGGCGGACAGCGTGCCGCCTGGGACTACGGACCCCTTGGTGTCGAGCTGAAGGAGAACCTGAAGCGCCAGTGGTGGCGCTACATGGTGACGTCGCGCGAGGACGTGGTCGGCATCGACTCGTCCGTCATCCTGGCCCCCGACGTCTGGGTGGCCTCCGGTCACGTCGCCACCTTCTCCGACCCGCTGACCGAGTGCACCTCCTGCCATAAGCGGTTCCGCGCGGACCACCTGGAAGAGGCGTACGAGGCCAAGCACAAGCGCCTGCCGGAGAACGGCCTGACGGACGTGAACTGCCCCAACTGCGGCAACAAGGGCCAGTTCACCGAGCCCAAGCAGTTCTCGGGCCTGCTCTCCACCCACCTCGGCCCGACGCAGGACACCGGCTCCATCGCCTACCTGCGCCCCGAGACCGCCCAGGGCATCTTCACCAACTTCGCCCAGGTGCAGACCACTTCGCGCAAGAAGCCGCCGTTCGGCATCGCCCAGATGGGCAAGTCCTTCCGTAACGAGATCACGCCCGGCAACTTCATCTTCCGCACCCGCGAGTTCGAGCAGATGGAGATGGAGTTCTTCGTCAAGCCGGGCGAGGACGAGAAGTGGCAGGAATACTGGATGGAGCAGCGCTGGAACTGGTACACGGGCCTTGGTCTCCAAGAGGAGAACATGCGCTGGTACGACCACCCGGCCGAGAAGCTCTCCCACTACTCCAAGCGCACCGCCGACATCGAGTACCGCTTCCAGTTCGGCGGCAACGAGTGGGGTGAGCTGGAGGGCGTCGCGAACCGCACGGACTACGACCTCAACGCGCACTCCAAGGCCTCCGGCCAGGACCTCTTCTTCTTCGACCAGGACGCCCAGGAGCGCTGGACGCCGTACGTCATCGAGCCGGCCGCCGGTGTCGGCCGCGCGATGCTCGCGTTCCTGCTCGACGCCTACGTCGAGGACGAGGCCCCGAACGCCAAGGGCAAGATGGAGAAGCGGACCGTCCTGCGCCTCGACCACCGTCTCGCCCCGGTGAAGGTCGCGGTCCTGCCGCTGTCCCGCAACCCGGAGCTGTCCCCGAAGGCCAAGGGCCTCGCCGCCGCGCTGCGCCAGAACTGGAACATCGAGTTCGACGACGCCGGCGCCATCGGCCGCCGCTACCGCCGCCAGGACGAGATCGGCACGCCGTACTGCGTGACGGTCGACTTCGACACCCTGGACGACAACGCGGTGACGGTGCGCGAGCGCGACTCGATGAAGCAGGAGCGGGTGTCCCTCGACCAGATCGAGGGCTACCTCGCGGCGCGTCTCATCGGCGCGTAGCACCTGGCCGGTCGGCTGGCCGGTAAAAACTGAAGCTGACGGGGGACTCCGGGGCGGGGTCCCCCGTCAGCTTTTTGCTGTCGGGGCGGTGGAGGGCCGAGGGGCCGGTGTCCTCGAAGGTGAGCGGTGCGGCCCTTCGGTGTACCGCGGAGACCAGGGGGGCTTCTCCGTGGGAATGTGACACTTGGTGATCGGAGTGTCACGTTTTCGCGACGGGTCCCCTGTGGACGTCGGGCGGACGTCAGGCCTGGTGGTCCTGGCGCTGATGGCGGCGCAGCAGCACGTTGGCGTCGGTCTCGGCGCTGTAGTCGTGTTCGGCCCGCGCGTCGGCGCGCTGCGTCGCCAGGTCCTCGCACTCGACGCAGTCGGGCATCGGCGCGGGTGGACGGCCGATGCCCACACCGACGAGGAACGGCGCGTCCGTCCGGGGCCGTTGGTTCGCGGCGCGCACTCCGGCGCGCATCCGCTCCTGCGGGGTGGCGGGGCGTACGGCGGTGGGGTCGGCCTGCCATTCCCGTCCGCCGCCGACCGGCCGCAGCATCGCGTAGGGGCCGGACCGGGCCTGGAACTCACCGACCTTGTCCGTCGCGGGGTCGTAGAGGAGGGTGCCGCTTTCGTGCTGCATGTCGTTTGCTCCTTTCACCCAACTTACATACGAAATGTGATAGTTGGGCTACTGTGAGTGGTGGGGGTCGTCGTAAGAATGACCCCGGCGCAGGTGCGACATGCCGTGGGCGGGGGCTAGGGGCTCATCCGGCGGCGCAAAATCCACAAACGCGAAGAGGAGTGAGATGCCGGCGAGGCGTGCGGTCACGGGACGGAGTCAGGACCCTCGGCGACGGTTCGCGGAGGAACTGCGCTTACTCCGGGCCGAGAAGGGGGACAGCCTGCGGCAGTTGGAAGAGGTGCTGGGCTGGACCGCGTCGACCTTCGGGAAGATGGAGAGCGGGCAGAACCTGGGGAGTCCGGAGGTCGTGGAGGCCCTGGACCAGTACTACGGGACAGGGCCGATGCTGCTCACGTTGTGGGAGCTGGCGATCGCGGACCTGTCGCAGTTCAAAGAGCAGTACCGGCGGTACATGAACTTCGAGGGGGAGGCCGTCGGGCTGTGGCAGTACTCGGTCAGCGCGCCCCCGGGTCTGTTTCAGACAGATGGTTACGTGCGTGAAGCGCTTGTGGCGGGCGGCTTCAAAGGGGCGGAACTGGAGCAGCAGATCGAGGCGCGTACGAGTCGGCGGAAGCTGCTGGAGGGGGACGAAGCCCCTCCGTTCCGGGCGATCCTCTCCGAGGCTGTGCTGCGGATGTCGCTGCGTGACGCTCGGGAATGGCGGTGTCAGTTGGAGTACCTGCTGGAGGTGGCGGAACGCCCGAACGCCACTGTCCATGTGCTGCCGTTCGGTACCGGCCCGCACGGTCTGATGAACACGGACACGATGTTCCTGCGGCTGCTGGATGGTCGGACCGTGGCCTATACCGAAAACGACGTACGCGGCGAACTGATCGAGGAATCAGGCAAGGTTGAGCGTCTTCACCGCACATATGATGCGGTACGTGACCTGGCGTTGAGCCCAGCCGAGTCGCGGTCGTTCATCTTGCGTATGTTGGAGGATTTGCCGTGCGAGCCATCGACCTGAGCAGCGTGACGTGGCGCAAGAGCTCCTACAGCAACACCGACGGCGGTAACTGCGTAGAAGTTTCTGACGACCTCCTCCGCACTGTGGCCTGGCGTAAGAGCAGTCACAGCAACTCGGACGGCGGCCAGTGCCTCGAATTCGCCGACAACCTCCCCTCCCTCGTCCCCGTCCGGGACAGCAAGGCACCCGCCCGGGCCGCGCTCGTGTTCGGGGCGGCGGCCTGGGGGGCCTTCATCGGTTCCTACAGGTCGACGTCCGCGTAGAGCGCCGCGTGGTCGGACGCCGCGTCGGCCTTCGACGTCACGGTGTCGAAGGCCTTGATGCCGTCCGCGAAGATGCCGCGGGTCTCCAGGCCGACGTGCTGCACCTCCTGCCACAACTCCGGTGCCAGCAGCAGGTAGTCGAGCTTGTCCCGCTCGCTCTCGCACTCCCCGTGCGTGCCGGGGAGGCCGCGGTAGGACCGGTGACTCATCACGTCCCGCAGCCCGGTGCCCTCCAGCGTCCTGGCCGTGTCGCTGTCCGGGTCGTCGTTGAGGTCCCCGGCGACGATGACGTGCGGGGTGCGCTCCAGCGCGGCCCGGTAGATCTCCGCGACCCGCCTTGCCTGGGCCAGCCGCAGTTCCGGATCGTCGTGGGACTTGCTCTTCAGGTGGTTGCCGAGGATCACCAGGGGCGTGCCGTTGAGCTGGATCTCGAACTCGGGGCAGTCCCGGCTGAAGAGGCGCTGGTCGGGACGGTCCGGGTTGGTGTCGAAGAGGTGGGACCGGACGGACGTGATCGGGTGCCGGCTGAGGATCCCGATGTCGATGCCCCGGCTGTCGTTGCCGTCGATCAGCAGGGCGTAGGGGTAGGGCCGCCGGCCGAGCGCCCCGGCCAGTACCTGCGTGTTGAAGCGCTCAAGGGCGAGCCGGTCCTCGACCTCCACGGTGAGCAGGATGTCGGCGTCGACCTCCGAGACCACCCGGCCGGTGTTGCGCACCACGTCCAGGTCGAGGTCGTCCTGCCCCAGTTCGACCCAACCCGCCCACGCCCCACGGCCCTTGGCGGTGACCTCGACACTGGTTCTGCGTCCCGACCCGGACGTCTTGAACAGCCCGGAGTCCTTACCCGGGCGGGACTGGTTGACGAAGATCGGCGGCGGCGGGTTCTTCGGGTCGGTGTCGTACGCCCGGTGCTTCTTGATGAGCCGGGCGATCTCCGTCTTGTCCTGGTCCCGGTACACCGGCAGGTCGAGTAGCGCGGCCAGCGCGGCGAAGTCGTCGAGGATGTCCTTGCGCTCCACCGGGTCCGCGAGGCGGAAGGCCGTGGGCCGGCGGAACAGGTTCTCCATGTTGAACGTGGCGATACGGATCGTCATGACGTACCTCCTCTTCGGTACCTCACATTCTCCGAGCGGACACGAACCGTGTCCTGCTGACAACTATCGGATGACGGATGACGGATGGCAGACGACGGCTGACAGGTGACAGATATTGAAATCTGTCACCTGTCATGCCATGCTGATGGGCATGACGATCCACACGCGCACTCTCGGAACCACCGGCCCCCAGGTCTCCGCCCTCGGCCTCGGCTGCATGGGCATGTCCCCGATGTACGGCGACGCGGACCGGACCGAGTCGATCGCGACGATCCACGCGGCCCTGGAGGCCGGCGTGACGCTGCTGGACACCGGCGACTTCTACGCCATGGGTCACAACGAGCTGCTGATCGGCGAAGCCCTGCGCTCCGCTCCCGCCGCCCGCCGCGAACAGGCGCAGGTCAGCGTGAAGTTCGGCGCCCTGCGCGCCCCGGACGGCGGCTGGAACGGCATGGACGGCCGTCCGGCAGCCGTGAAGAACTTCGCGGCCTACTCGCTCCAGCGCCTCGGCGTCGACCACATCGACGTCTACCGCATCGCCCGGCTCGACCCGGCCGTACCGATCGAGGAGACGGTCGGCGCGATCGCCGAACTGGTCGAGCAGGGGTACGTCCGGCACATCGGCCTCAGCGAGGTCGGCGTCGAGACGATCCGCAGGGCCGCCGCCACGGCGCCGATCTCTGACCTCCAGTTCGAGTACGCGCTGATCTCGCGGGACATCGAGCGGGAGGTCCTGCCGGTCACGCGTGAGCTGGGCATCGCCGTCACCGCGTACGGCGTCCTCTCCCGGGGTCTGATCTCCGGCCACTTCACGGCCGGCCGGCAGCTCGCGGCGAACGACTGGCGGGCCGTGTCCCCGCGCTTCCAGGGCGACAACCTCCAGCACAACCTGACCCTGGTGGACGCCCTGCGGAAGATCGCCGAGCAGAAGGACGTCTCCGTCGCGCAGATCGCGATCGCCTGGGTGCTCAGCCGGGGCGAGGACATCGTGCCCCTCGTCGGCGCGCGGACCCGCGCGCAGCTCGCGGAGTCGCTCGGCGCGCTGGAGGTCACGCTCGACGCGGCCGACCTCGCCGCGATCGAGGAGGCGGTCCCGGCCGACGCCGCCGCCGGCGACCGCTACCCGGCGGCCCAGATGGCTCACCTCGAAGCGTGATCCCCATGCCAGGTACGGTCTGAGCATGGCACCGACCACCGAGACCCTGACCGCCGAGCGCATCCTCGAGGCGACCGAGGAGGTGCTGCGCCGCCACGGCCCCGCCAAGGCCACCGTGGTCGACGTGGCCCGCGCGCTCGGCGTCAGCCACGGCAGCGTCTACCGTCACTTCCGTACGAAGGCGGCGCTGCGCGAGGCGGTCACGAAACGGTGGCTGGACCGCACCTCGCAGACCCTCTCCGGCATCACCGCCGACGAGACCCGCGCCCCCGACGCCCGGCTGCGCGACTGGCTCGCGGAGCTCTTCGACGCCAAGCGCCGCAAGGCGGGCGACGACCCCGAACTGTTCGCCACGTACATGGTCCTGGTCCCCGAGATCGGCTCGACGGTCACCGACCACATCGACGACCTCACCGGCCAGCTGACCCTGATCATCGAGGCAGGCGTGGAGTCGGGCACTTTCGCGACCCCCGACCCCCCGGCCACCGCCCGAGCCGTCTTCCAGGCCACCGGCCGCTTCCACGACCCCTCCTACTCCCAGGAGTGGGAACAGCCGGGCGCGCAGGACGACTTCAGGGCGCTGGTGGAACTGCTGCTGCTGGGGCTGCGGGCCCAGCAGCAGCCCTGACAGTCCCGACTTCAGTTCTGAGGGATGAGCTGCACCCGGATGTCGTCCCCGTAGGGCAGGACGACGGTCTGGTCCCGGCCGGACATCCATTGCGGGGTCACCAGGAACAGTTGTCCGCCGGACGCCATCAGCAGCCGGAAGCCCCGGTACCGGTGGCGGAACGTCCGCACGCTCTCCCCGGCCGTTCCGAGCCGGGCGGCGGTCACGCCCGTGGGCAGACCGTCCAGCGGCTCCTTGGTGTCGACGACGACCTCGGGGCGGTCGGCGAGAGCGGCCGCGTCCTGCTTGCCCCGTCCCGTGCCGTACGCCCACGCCAGTTGGGTCGACGCCCAGAACAGCCCGGCCACGCCCAGCGCGAGCGCGCACATCACGCCGTTCCTGGCCAGGTGCAGCGGCAGCACCGGACGCCCGCGCCGCCGTCCGTGGATCCAGACGCCGTACGCCACCGCCGCCGGCCCGAAGGCCAGCGACAGCGGGGTGGCGCCGATGATCACGCTGACCTCGGGGCCCTGGACGAAGATGCCGATCAGCGCCCTGCCGATCAGCAGGACGCCGACGAGGAGGAAGCCGTACGCGAGAAACGTGGCGGCGGAGGTGTCGTCCCCCGCGTCGGCGTCGCGGGACAGCAGCCACAGGGTGAGGGCGTGGATCCCGATGAGGGTCATGATGCCGAGGAAGATCATGGTCGCCGGGACGAAGACCACCTCCAGGCCGTCCAGCATCAGATCCTGGTTGGACCGGCCGGTCATGTCCACGGGCACGCCGAAGTAGGCGTACCGCGCGCGGGTGGCGACGTAGCCGAAGTAGAACAGCAGCGCGGTCGCCAGCGTCGCCGGGCCCAGCGCCTCCGCGAGCTGCCGAACGCGGGCCGCGACGGCGGACCCGGGTTCCGGCGGGTCCGTGTCCGTCATTCCCCCTCGTCCTCCTCGTCCCCCAGGGAGGGGGAGGTGTCGGGGAGCGGCGGGTTGTCGACCTCGGGTGAGGGGGAGATCTCGGGGACGGATGGGGTGTCCGGCGAGGACGAGTCCTCGGACGGGGAGGGGCCTGTGCCCTCGACCACGATCGTCGACCGGAGTCTCTCGCTGGTGAACCTTGAGATCTGGACCTGCACAGGGGCCTGCGGGGTGGGCGGCGGACCGTGCCAGTCCTTCACGTAGTTGCACGGATTGATCTGGTCGTTGTCGCACAGGACGCTTGCGTCGATCACTGTGTCGATCGTGTACTCGCCTGGCTTTGCGTTTGGTGCGAGGACCGCGCCCGTCAGGCACTGCTTGCCCTCGATCAGCCGGTGGCCGAGGCAGGGAGGGCCGGGCTTCTCGTCCCCTTCCTCGTTGAAGCAGTGCGCGCCGTTGTCGGAGCCGACTGTCGCCTTCCCCGGCGGCCCGTGGACGATGACGAAGGAGACGCTCTCGATGTCCACAGGGGTGGACGTCTTGTTGATGACGGTCACACAGCCGTCGAGGTCTCCGCCGCCTTGAAGATTTACGCCGTTCAGGTGAACGGCAGGCCGACTGCCTCCCGGCGTCTTACCGCCCCCAGGCGACTTACCGCCGTTCGGCGTCCCCCCGCTGTCCCTGCCCCCGTCCGGAGTGCCGCCGCCGTCCGTGGCGGTGCCGTCCGGCGTGTCGGTGGAGTTGGTGGTGTCCACGCCGGCGGTGTTCTCGCTGTTGGTGGTGGCGGATCTGACCAGCCACACGATGCCGAGCACCGCCACCAGGCCGAGGACCGTCGCCATGATGCTGAAGCGGGCACGCGTAGGGGGCATATTCGGAGAGTAAGGGGAGGTTTCGCACTTTTCCTCCCGGGTTACTCCGCCGTGCGTCGCCAGACGGGGTCCCATACTCTCCGGATTTTCTCCAGCCTGCCCCACGAACGGCGGTGGTGACCTGGTGGCGCGGGTACGCCATGGCCGGAGTGCAACGGGAAGGGCCCGCCCTGATTTAAGGACACTCGGTGGCTGACCGCGAGTGTTCTTAAAGCAGGGCGGGCCCGTAGAAGCCCGTTGGCGCGGACTTCTTGTCACAGCGTGTCCGAGGTAGGGACCAGCGCTGATGCCAGCACGAGGCTGACTGGTCTCCATCATGGCCGTTCAGGGGAGCGAAGGCCATGTTAGTTCGTTAACAACCCCGTCGAGGGGGTCGGCAGGGCTGTGAGCTGCGTGAACCCGTTGTTCAGCATCCGCGGCGGGAAGGGTGGTCGAAGGACGGACATAGAACTCTGTACAGGTATGTGGGGCCCCGCAACACTAGTGACCGTCACATCGCACCACCGCAAGGGAGTTGGCGCTCCCGGTGGCGCATCCGAGGTACACGGGGTCCTTGCGCAGATCTGTGATCGCAGCCAGCTCAAGGGCCCCGTGCTCCGCGCGATCACGGAGGAACGAGCATGCAGTACCTGCTTCATCCCCTCGGGGGGATCTGTCTCCCCTCTCCCCGTTGGCCGGTCCCCCAGTGGCCCGCCGCGCTTCGCCGGACGGCTCGCCGTCTCGCGGGCGCGGCCCGGCGTCACGCCGGGACCGTCCGCAAACTCTCCATCTACACGGCGACCGGCGTCGGCACCGGCTGCGTCGGCCTCACCGCGGGTCTGTCCCCGGTGGAGGCCGTCTCCCTCGGGCTGAACGTCGCCGGTGCGACCGCGGCTCTCTGGCCGCTTTCGCCCGTCCCGCTTTCGCCCGCCCGGCCCGCCAACGAGCTCGGGACGGCCGCAGATGCCTCGAGCTGACGACCCCATCCACCCTCAGGCCACGGTCCAACTGGCGCAGCTCGCCAGTTCGCTCCGGGAGATCAAGCACACCGCCGGGCTGTCCTACCGGGCGCTCGCCCCTCTGGCCCACTGCTCCACCGCTTCTCTGTCCAAGGCCGCCTCGGGCAAGAGCTTGCCGACGTGGGAGATCACCTGGGCGTTCGTGCAGGCGTGCGTCGAGATCACCGAAGAGAACCGCGAGCACCACTGGAACCACTGGAAATCCCTGTATGAGAGCGCCGCGCAGGCACAGGCCGATCTCGCTGCGGCCCGTGCCTCCGACTCGACGACCGATGAGGAGCCGGCGCTCGATCCTGAACAGCAACGCCGTCTCTCCATCAGGCAACTCGTCCAGGACGAGCTGAACCGTCAGCAGCAGGCACCCGTCCCGGGCGCGCTCGACGTCGACGCGGGACGCATGGCTCTCGGCCTGTGCACTACGGCCGCCGAATTCCGCGATCTCCTGAACGATCTCCGGAGGGACCTGTCGGACGACCAGATAAAGGCCACCGCCCGCCGCAAAAAACGCACCCTGGGCCTACGGGACATCCGTTCCGTCCTGGAAGGCCCGGCTCTCCCCACCACCGAGACACTGCACGCCTTCCTGGTGGCCTGCGATGTCGACCAGCGCTACATCCACGAATGGCACAACACCGCGACCCGGCTGCGGCTCTCCCCGGTGCAAGGGACCTGGTCACCCCCCGACGACACCCGGCTGAGGGGCTTCGGAAGGAGCGTCAGGAGCATCGACTTCGACAGGTTCCTGAGCCTCGTGACGCTGCTCCTCATGATCCTTCAGATCTACCTGGACAGGAGGGGGTAACACCTCCACAGCTCATGGAACGGCCCGGCACGCGCACGCGCGCCGGGCCGTTCCGGGGTTCGAAACGTGAAGGACGGCCGCGTCATGTGCGCCCGGAAACGGGAGATCTCAGCGGAGTTCCGCACCACGCCGGGGCCACCGGGCCCACCGCCCCCGGGACGGTGCCGTCGGCGACGTACTCATGGGCCGCCGGCCTTCCGGCGCGAGTTCCGCTCGGGGAGTCACCGCGACTCGCGGCCCTCCGAGGGGTCCACCGTCGCCTGGTGGGCCTCGGCGAGATGCTCCTCCGCCTTCAGCCAGGGCAGGAACTGCGCCCCCTTGCGCCAGCCGCACGTGTCACACCTGATCGTGCGCTGTACTCCGGCGCGCCGCACCCGGACGACGTGCTGCCGCCCGTGCTGGTCCCAGCGGCTCACCTTGCTCGTGCTGATCTCTGGCATTCGACGAGTGTGCGGCACGCCGAACATCAACAGGGCTTCCGGCCCGACGAGTTGTCCGAGCCGTCCCCCAACGCGGCCTGCCTCAGCCGACCTTGCGCGGCAGTCGCAGGCTCAGCAGTGCCGTCACGACCACCCCGCCCAACTGCACGGCCATCGTGGTCACCAGGGCGTCCCGCATGCCCGACCCCGGTACCAGGGAGAGGAACAGGGTGCCGAGGGTCGCCACGCCCAGTGCCAGCGAGGCCTGTTGGGATGGCCGCCGAACTCCGCGCCTCCATGGCGGCCATCTCTCCGAGCCGGCCTGGAAGATGCTGGTCAAGCGCCTGCAGACGGAGTCCCCGGAGTTCCGCGAGAACTGGGAGCGCTACGAGGTCGTCGCGACCCGCAACAGGACCAAACAGTTCCGCAACGCCGACGTCGGCCTCCTCACCCTCACTCACACCGACATGTGGCTGACCCCGGAATGCGAAGCCCGCATGGTGACGTACGTACCGGTGGACGCGGAGACCCGGGCGCGCCTGGAGAAGCTGTACGCGCTTCACGGCGACGACGTGCTCCACGCCGCCGCCGGGGACAGCGGCGGCGTCACGCGCTGACGCTCGGCGCCGTCTCCCGGATCTCCGGTGCCTCCAGTTGCCGTGCGGTGCGTTCCGCCGTGCGCCGGGCCCAGGCCCCCGTGGTGACGGCGCCCAGGATCAGGACGGACAGGCCGCAGCCGGTGAGGATCCACCAGCCGGGGACGGCGGCGGAGACGAACGTGTCGCGGTAGGACGACGTGCTCACGCCCGCCGCCAGGACCGCGCCGACGACCGCGACGCCCAGGGTCTGGCCGAGCTGGCGGCTGGTGGAGGCGACCGCCGCCGCGACGCCCGCCTGGCTGCGAGGCATGCCCGACACCGCCGTGTTGGTGATCGGCGCGTTCACGAATCCGAAGCCGATGCCGAACAGGACGTACCCGAGGAACAGGGTCGTGTCGGACGTCTCCGCGTCGAAGGCGGCGAACAGCACGCCGCTCGCCGTCATCGCGATCCCCGCGATGAGCAGCGGCAGCCGTGGGCCCCGGGTGCCGACCAGCCGGCCGGACAGCGGGGCGCACAGGAACGTCGGGACGGCCATCGGCAGCATCCACAGGCCCGCGTGCAGGGCGTCCAGGCCCCGTACGTTCTGCAGGTACAGGGTGGAGAGGAAGAGGAACCCGCCGAGCGCGGCGAACGCGCTGATCGCCACCACCGTCGCCCCGCTGAACGGAACCGAGCGGAAGAAGCGCAGGTCGATGAGGGGTTCGTCGCGCCGGGGCTCGTACCGGAGCAGGCCCAGCAGCGCGGCCAGCGCGACGGCGGCGAAGGGGCCGCTGGTCGTCGCGCCCGCCTCCGGCGCCTCGATGATCGCGTACGTCAGGGAGCCGAAGAGGGTGATGACGAGCAACTGGCCGACGGGGTCGGGGCGGCGGGCCTTCGGCGCGCGGGACTCGGGGACGTAGCGCAGGGTCGCCAGGAGGGCCACCAGGCCGACCGGCAGGTTGAGCCAGAAGATGGAGCGCCAGCCCACGGACTCCACCAGCAGTCCGCCCAGCAGCGGGCCCGCGGCCATCGATATGCCGACGACCGCGCCCCACACCCCGATCGCCCGGGCGCGCTCGCGCGGGGCGGTGAAGGTGTTGGTGATGATCGACATGGCGACCGGGTTCAGCATCGAACCGCCGACCGCCTGCACCATGCGTGCCGCGATCAGCAGCTCCAGGTTCGGCGCGAGGGAACACAGCAGCGAGCCCAGCGAGAACACGACCAGGCCGGCCATGAAGACCTGTCTGCGGCCGATCCGGTCGGCGGTCGAGCCCGCGAGCATCAGCAGCGCGGCCAGGACGAGGGTGTACGCGTCGATCGTCCACTGGAGGCCGGCGGTGGTGGCGTGCAGGTCGCGCTGCATCGCGGGCAGGGCCACGTTCAGGACGGTGACGTCCAGGCTCACGATCAGCAGGCTCATGCAGCAGATCGCGAGAACGAGGAGCCGCCGACGGGGGCTGAGCTCGGGCATGCGTGAATAGTACGCCTAACTAATGAATTTCGCCGCAGTCGGTCCGGTAAGTGAGAATGGGGCAATGCCCACGACCGCGCCCACCGAGCACCGGACCCTCCAGATCGGCCCGCACGCCGTCCAGCCGCCCGTCGTCCTGGCCCCGATGGCCGGGATCACCAACGCGCCTTTCCGCACGCTGTGCAGGTCCTTCGCCGGAGGCGAATCAAAGGATGGAGCCAGCGGTGGCAAGGGGCTGTTCGTGAGCGAGATGATCACGACCCGGGCGCTGGTCGAGCGCAACGAGAAGACCATGCAGCTGATCCACTTCGACGCGACCGAGAAGCCGCGCTCGATCCAGCTGTACGGCGTCGACCCGGCAACCGTCGGCAAGGCCGTCCGCATGATCGCGGAGGAGGGCCTCGCCGACCACATCGACCTGAACTTCGGCTGCCCGGTCCCGAAGGTGACCAGGAAGGGCGGCGGATCCGCCCTCCCCTACAAGCGGCACCTGCTGCGCGCCATCCTGCGGGAGGCGGTGAGCGGGGCCGGCGACCTCCCGGTGACGATGAAGATGCGCAAGGGCATCGACGACGACCACATCACCTACCTCGACGCCGGCCGCATCGCCGTCGAGGAGGGCGTGACGTCCATCGCCCTGCACGGCCGCACCGCCGCCCAGCACTACGGCGGCACGGCCGACTGGGAGGCGATCGCCCGCCTCAAGGAGCACGTCCCGGAGATCCCCGTCCTCGGCAACGGCGACATCTGGTCGGCGCGGGACGCGCTGCGGATGGTCCGCGAGACCGGCTGCGACGGGGTGGTCGTGGGGCGCGGGTGCCTCGGCCGGCCATGGCTGTTCGCGGACCTGGTGGCCGCCTTCGAGGGCCGTACGGACGACGTCGCGCGCCCGTCCCTCGGGGAGGTCGCCGACGTCATGGTCCGCCATGCCACCCTCCTCGGCGAGTGGATCGGCGACGAGGCGCGCGGGGTCATCGACTTCCGCAAGCACGTCGCCTGGTACCTGAAGGGCTTCGCGGTCGGCAGCGAGATGCGTAAGCGCCTGGCCATCACGTCCTCCCTGGAGGAACTCCGCACCGGCCTCGACGAGTTGGACCTCGCCCAGCCCTGGCCCACCGGCGCCGACGGCCCCCGCGGCCGCACGTCCGGCAACAACCGCGTCGTCCTCCCGGACGGCTGGCTCAAGGACCCGTACGACTGCGCGGGCGTGAGCGAGGACGCGGAACTGGACACCTCCGGGGGCTGACGCCCCTGAAGAAGCTCAGCCGTTGCTCGGGTGCGGGGTCGAGCCGTATGCCGTCAGGAACTTGTCGCGGAACGCGTCCATCTTCCACACCGGGGCGTTGTGGGCCGGCTTCAGGCCGTCCGTCCAGTTCCAGGCGGCGATCTTGTCGAGGACCTTCGGGTCCTTGGCGACGACCGAGATCGGCACGTCACGGCTGGCGTTGTCGCCGCTGACCCGCGCTATCGGCTGGTGGTCGCCGAGGAAGACCAGGACGGTGTCGTCGGTGCCGTAGCGCTCCAGCCACTGGGTGAGGGCGGTCACCGAGTACTGGATCGACTTGCCGTACTCCTCCTTGGACTTGGCGCTGTCGGCGATGACGTCGGACGCCTTCTTGCCGGCCTTCTCGATGCCGTCGAAGACCGAACCGTCGCCGAGCTCGTCCCAGCCGACCATCTTCGGGATCGGCGCCCAGGGCTGGTGGCTGGAGGTCAGGATGATCTCCCCCATGAGCGGCTTGTCACGGTTCGCGCGGCCGTGCTCCAGCCGCTGGAACGCCTCCAGGGCGTACTGGTCCGGCATCGTGGACCAGCTGAACTTCGGTCCCTGGTAACCCATCTGGAACGCGTTGTAGACCTTGTCCAGGCCGTAGAACTTCGCCTCCGGCCAGCCCTTCTGCACGCCCGGCATGACACCCACCGTGTCCCAGGCGCCCGTCTTCTGGAACGCTTTGGTCAGGGACAGGTGGTCGCTCGCCATCACCGTGCGGTAGCGCTGCTGGTTGTCGACCCACAGCCCGGACAGGGTGGTGGAGTGGCCGAGCCAACTGCTGCCGCCGTACGTCGCCGAGGTCAGCCAGCCGCTCTTCGCGTGGAAGCCGGCCTTCGCCAGGGCCTGCGTGCTCGCGTCGAGGGTCTTGTCGACGCCCGGCGCCATGACCGGGTCCTCGATGGCACTGCGGCCGTAGCTCTCGATGAACGTGAAGATCATGTCCTTGCCCCGCAGATCCGGCACGAGCTGATCGGCCGGCGTGGCCCCGAACGTGTCACTGCGCGCCACCTTCCCGAACGCGGCCTCGTCCCGGAGGGTGTCGCGGACCCGCTTGGCCTCGGAGGCGAGCGTGTGCGCGACCTGGTCGGAGGCGACCGGCGCCCCGGCGAACTGCAGACCGAGCACCGAGCAGGTGATCCAGGCGGTGCCCGCGACCAGTGTGCCCCGGGTCGCCCGCAGGGTGTCACTCGCCAGCAGCCCGCTGAGCCGGACCGTCGCCAGCGCCATGAGCACCATGACCAGGACGACGAGCAGGACGACGCCGACCGCCGCGGCGATCGCGACCGTCCCGCCCATCGAGTCCGCCACGTACGACTGGGCGTCGTCCAGCAGACCCCAGTCCAGGACGAGGTTGAAGTCGCGGCCCAGGTACTCCACGAACCCCATGTCGAGCAGGTTCAGCACGGTCAGCGCCCCGAGCGCGGCGCCGGCCAGCGCCGCCAGCGCCACCCGCGGCCGGCGCGGCAGGACCAGCAGCACGGCCGCGCCGATGATCGCCTCACCCGGCAGCCGCAGGAACCGGCTCACGTGGACCGAGAAGAGACGGTTCGGCAACACCAGCGCCCCGAGCACAAGCACCAGACACAGAACAGTCACCCCCCACCGCACCGCCCGAGCGGCCTGCGGATGCCGCCCCCGCCACCCCCGCCAGTACGCAACACGCCCCTTGACCCCACGAGGCCGGTCCCGCTCCCCTTCGCCGACGGCGGCCGCCTTTGGCCCGACGGCCGCTGACTCGGAGGACGCCGGCTCCGGGGGAGCCGCCTCAGCGCCGCCCGTCTCCGGGGCCACCGTCTCCGGGGCCACCGTCTCCGAGACTGCCGGCTCCGGGGCCTCTGCTGAGGTCTCCGGGTCCGTCGTCCCCGGCGTTTCTGCCTCGGCGGCCACCGGCTGGGGAGCCGTCGCCTCCGGGGCCTGCGCCTCCGGGGTCTCCGCCTCCGGGGCCTCAGGGGTTCCCGTCACCGGCTCGGCCACCTCCGGCGCCCCCGTTTCCGGCGTCGCCGTACCCGTCGCGGTGTTGTCCTCGGGGTCTTTCGGTTCAGGCAGGTGGGATGAGTGAGTGGAGACAGGCACCCGAGGGTCCTTCCGTACGAAGCCCGGCGGTTCGGCGGATCCGGTGTGGGGTGGATCCGCCACAGTTTCGTACGGCCTGCCCTCGGCCCGCGTTCAGGGGCCCCGGCCAGGCCTCGGCAAACACCGTGCAAACGCCACGCCAAGCACCAAGCGAGCCCAGACCAAGCACCACGCCGAGCACGGAGCCAGGCCCAAGCCAAGCACCAAGCCAGGCCGAAGCCAAGCCCCGCCCGAGCCGAGCGCAGCGTTACGCTCCGCCGACCGCCGTGAGCAGTGCCAACGGGGCCGCTGCCGAGCGGGATTCCCGTACGCATGCGTGGGGGTACGGGACCGGCTCCGTGTGGGTGTCGCGGCCGTAGCCGGCGAGGACCTCGGGGAGCCGGTGGCCGGTCGCCGTCGCCGCGTCGACCAGCGCGTGGGCGACCGTGCGGGCCTCGTCGTGCAGGCCGTAGCGGGCCAGGCCCAGCGTGATCAGCGCGTTGTCGTGCGGCCAGACCGAACCGCGGTGGTAGGAGAGCGGGTGGTACGCCGGTTGGCCGGAGGCCAGGGTGCGGACGCCCCAGCCGGAGAAGAAGTCGGGTTCCAGGAGACGCCGGCCGACGATCTCGCCGTACTCCTTGTCCAGCAGCCCCGACCAGAGCAGGTGGCCGGCGTCCGACGCGAGCGCGTCGACCTGGCGGCCCTGGCCGTCCAGCGCGAGCGCCGGGAAGGAGCGGCCCGGCATCCAGAAGTCACGCTGGAAGCGGTCGCGGAGGTCGGCGGCGGCCTGCTCCAGCAGCGCCGCGTACTTCTCGTCCTCCCACGCCGTCCGCGCCACCCACGCCGTGCGGCGCAGCGCGTCGTACGCGTACCCCTGAGCCCCCGCCGCCATCACCGGCCCACCGGCCCGGGTGCCGTCGGCGGAGCAGATCGCGCCGGGGGAGTCCTTCCAGTTCTGGTTGGCGAGGCCGCCCTGGTCGGCGCGGTAGACCAGGTAGCCGCGGGAGGTGAGTCCGCCGTGGTCCAGCATCCAGCCGATCGCCGCCCGCGCGTTCGGCTCCAGGCGGCGGGCCAGCCGCGTGTCGCCGGTCTGCTCGACGTACGCGCCGAGCAGGACGAGGAACAGCGGCGTCGCGTCCACCGAGCCGTAGTAGCGGCCGAACGGGACCTGCCCGAAGTGGGCGAGTTCGCCGTGCCGCACCTCGTGCACGATCTTGCCGGGCTGGGACACCGACTCCCGGCCGGTCTCGGTCGCCTGGCCGGCGGCCAGCGCCCGCAGCGTGGCGGCGGCCGGACCGGGCCGGTAGGGGAGGGTGAACAGGGAGGTGAGGAGGGCGTCGCGGCCCAGCAGGGTCAGGAACCAGGGGGCGCCCGCCGCCGGGACGCGCAGTTCCTCGCCGTCCGGGCCGGTCGCCTGGACCTGGAGCGCGGCCAGGTCCGCGAGACCGCGGGCGCAGGCGGCGGCCAGTTCGGGCCAGCCGGTCGGGAAGGCCACGCCCTCCACGAACTCGCCCTCCAGCGCCCGGAGTTGATCGGCCACCGCGGCCGGGGAGCGGGGCACCCGCAGGGCCCGCTTCTCACCGTGCGGCCGGGCCATCACCCGCAGGGTCAACTCGGCCGAGCCGTGCGGCTCGAGCTCCAGCTTCCACACCAGACGACGCGCGCCGGTGCCGGTCTCCTCGACGCCGTCCGGCGCGGGCTCGGCCGTCACCGTCGTGCGGGACATCCACTCGCCGCGCTGGTACGTGAACTCCACCCCGTCGTCCATGACTTGGCGGCGGCGGACGACCCCGGTCTTCGCGTACGTACGGTGGTCGGAGCGAAGCTCGAACTGGTCGGTGAAGTCGGCGTCGGCGGTGACCGCGAGGCGGACCGTCGTCGGCACCGGACGGTTGCTGACGACCCGCAGCGACTCCACGAACGAGCTGTCCCCGACGGCCTGTTCACGGAAAATCGTGCAGGACGGCGGCTCGTTGCGACCGCCGCGCGGCACGAGCACGCACCGCGTGGTGTCCCCCTCCGCGACCGGCGAGAGCGCCTCCGGTACGGCGCCGTCGATGGTCAACTGCCAGCGGCTGAGGTGCCGGGCGTCCCGGACGAATAACCCCTCCGGGGATCCGGAGGCCGCGCCGGAGCCCCCTACGCCGCTGATGTCCCCGCGGTCGCCCACGGCGGCGAACGTCCCGCCGTACACGAGCAGATGATGCCGGTCGGTCATCCCTGGTCCCCTCCCTTGAGCGCGATCGCTTCGTTGCGGTGCGGCAGGTCGCTGCTGTGCGGCGAGTCGCTGCCGTGTGACAGGTCACCGCTGTGCGATAGGTCGTTGCCGTGCAGCAGGTCGTCGCCGTGCGGTACGTCGCTGCCGTGCGGCGGGTCGCCGCCGTGCAGCAGGTCGAGCGTGAGTGCGGCGGTCCAGCTGAAGCCGGTCGCGCCGCACGCCTCGCCGGTGTACGGGTCGACGTACTCCGCGAAGTCCGAGCCGGCCGCGATGTCCAGCACGGCCAGGCGCAGCGCGTCCGCGTCGGCCTGCTTGCCGTGCAGCCTGAGGCCCCGCTCCAGCAGCCAGCTCGTGTTGAACCAGGCGGGGCCGCGCCAGTAGCGGTGCGGGTCGAAGGCCTCGCCGAGCAGGTCGTAACTGGGGACGAGTCGGGTCGTCGTACCGAGACCGAAGTGCGGGCCGCGCAGCGTGCGTACGAGGGCCGTCACCACCTCGCGCGGCAGCCCGGGCAGGAGGAGCGGGACGAGCCCGGAGACCCCGCGCTCGGGGATCAACCCGCCGCCCGGCCCGCCCCGTTCGCCCCGCCCACCTCGTTCATCTCGCCCGCCCTGTTCGCCCCGCCCACCTCGTTCATCTCGCCCGCCTCGGTCGCCCCGCCCACCTCGTTCGTCTCGCACGTCGCGGCAGAAGAACATGCCCTCCGTCGGGTCCCACAGCCGCTCCACCAGCGCCGCCGTCAGGCGTTCCGCGCGTGCGTGGCGGGCCGTGCCCGGTGCGCCCAGTTCCTGCGCGATGCGCGCGAGGGCGTGTTCGGAGGCGATGAGCAGCGCGTTGAAGGAGGGGTCCTCGACGGCGAACTCCCGGCCCCCGCCCTCGCCCCCGTCGGCGTAGCCGCCGTCCCGGTACTCCGTCGCCAGTCGCACGTACCGCCCGTAGTCCAGGTCCGTCGGACGGTCGTCCGCGGCCCCGTGGTCGAGGTCGGCGCGCCGGAAGGAGCGGGTCGGGGCCGGGGTGACCCGGGCGAGCGGCGCGTCCCAGGACGGCGCGTTGTCCATCCCCTGCTCCCACGGGTGGACGACCGACACCAGCCCGCCGCCGCCCAGGTCCCGCCGGTGCAGCAGATAGCGGTGCCAGGCGGCCAGCCGCGGGTAGACCCGGGCCAGGAAGCCGCGCGCCCGCGAGAGCCCCGGGTCGGCGCGGTGCACCAGCCAGGCCGCGAGCGCGTGCACCGGTGGCTGCACGATGCCGGAGGTCTGTACGGTGCGCGGGGCGCCCGCGGCGCGGCCCGCGGTCGAGGAGCGCCAGAAGTCGGGGCTCGGGAAGTACGCGTCGAGCGGTACGGAGGGGTTGAAGACGATGTGCGGGACACGCCCGTCGCCCCACTGGGCGGCCAGCAGCGTCTCCAGCTCCGTCTGCGCCCGGTGCGGCGAGACGTGCCGCAGCCCGATCGCGATGAACGCCGAGTCCCAGGACCACTGGTGCGGGTACAGATGGCGGGAGGGGACCGTCGACGTCCCCGTCCAGTTGCCCTCCAGCACGTCCACCGCGCCGGTGTGCAGCGCCCTGAGGTGCGGTGTCCTGACGTGCGGCGGACCCGACGGACCTGGCGGAGCCGCCGGATCGACCGCCGGATCGTATGCAACGGCGTACTCCGCCGGGCGGGCGATGAGCTGGGCGGTGCGATCCACTCGGGGCTCCCCGAAGACGACAAGGCCGACTGGTTCGGCAGTGGCTACCGTAGGGTTACGTCTATTTAACACGCAAAACTCAATATGTAATGCAAGCTTGAGAAACACAAGGGGGTGCGCATGACCGGACGCGGCCAGGCTCGTGCCGGCGATCTGCTCGAACTGGTGCGCAGCGGGCGGGCGACCACGCGCGGCGCCCTCCAGCAGGCCACCGGACTGTCCCGCGCCACCGTCGGCCAGCGCCTCGACCGCCTCTTCCGCGCGGGCTGGCTGCGCGAGGGCGCCGGCGGCCCGGTCGACTCCCCGCTCGGCGGACGCCCCTCGATCACCCTGGAGTTCGACGACGCCCACGCGGTCGTCCTGGCGGCCGACCTGGACACCCGGCACGCCCGCGCCGCCGTCCTGACGCTGACCGGCGAGATCCTGGCCGAGCACGGCGGCACGCTCGTCATCGAGGACGGCCCGGACGCCGTACTCGGCGAACTCGGCGGCTGGTTCGCCGAGTTGCTGGAGAAGGCGGGCCACCGGCCGGACGAGGTCTGCGGCATCGGGCTCGCCGTCCCCGGCCCCGTCGACAGCGAGACGGGCCGGGTCGTGCAGCCGCCGATCATGCCGGGCTGGGACGGCTACGACATACGAAGCCGCCTGGCCAGGGCCTTCACCGAGCACACGGGCGAGGGTGCGAGGGCCCGGCCCGTGCCCGTCCTCGTCGACAACGACGCGAACCTCATGGCGTACGGCGAACAGCGCACCGGGCACCCCGACTGCTCGGCGTTCGTGCTGGTCAAGGTGTCCACGGGCATCGGCGCCGGGGTCGTGGTCGACGGCTCGATCTTCCGGGGCGTCGACGGCGGCGCCGGCGACATCGGGCACATCCGGGTGGGCGCGGAGGCGCTGTGCCGCTGCGGCTCCTACGGCTGTCTCGCGGCCGTCGCCAGTGGTGGCGCCGTGGCGCGACGGCTCGCGGAGTCGGGCGTTCCGGCGTCCTCGGGCTCGGACGTGCGTGATCTGCTCGCCGCCGGGCACCCCGAGGCGGCGGCGCTGGCCCGGGAGGCGGGGCGCCGGGTCGGGGACGTACTGGCGACGGTCGTGACGCTGCTGAACCCCGGGGTCCTGATGATCGCCGGGGATCTGGCCGGAACCGCCTTCCTCACGGGCGTGCGCGAGCTGCTCTACCAGCGGGCGCTGCCCCGCTCCACAGCCCATCTGGACGTCGTGACCTCGCGGCTGGGGGAGCGGGCGGCACTGGTGGGGGCGGGTGCGCTGGTCGTGGAGCACCTGTACGCGCCGGAGCGGGTCGAGGAGCGGTTGCTGGCGCTGGGGGTGTGAGGGACGCTCGTTGTGACGAGGGACGCTTGTTGTGGCGGGTCTCCCTCCGGGTGACGAGGGTGCCTCCCTGCGTGTGATGAGGGTGTCTCCCTCTGCGTGACGAGGGTGTTTCCCTCGGCTTTCCTGTCCGGGACGGCGTCCGCATGGTGAAATCCGGGGCCGTGCGGCGGCGTGATTCTCGCCACCCTTGAGGGGGGTAATGCTCAGATGAGCGCACCTGCGATCGATTGCACTTCTCCAAGGGGTGGCACTGGGTGCCACCCCTTGATCGTTCATCGATCGAAATCAAACGTGGCACTCTATGCTCATGTGAGCGATGGTGGGGCGGAGAGAGGGGTGCTCGCGTTCAAGAAGTGAAAACATCCGCTGCCCTGGACTTGCCAAGCCTTGACTTTCAATCCGCTGGCGGACTGCTGGTTACAGGCACATGACGCGCAAGTGGACGTACCCAGGAGCCTTCGATCTGGGTATGTTCCTGGCCGTCAGGGCAGCCACCGCGTCCTCGAGGAGTCGAGACCCGTGTCGGAAAACAAAGATCCCCAGGATTCCCACGTGGTGAAGTTCGTTTACGACTTCACCGAGGGCAACAAGGACCTCAAGGACCTCCTCGGCGGCAAGGGTGCGAACCTCGCCGAGATGACCAACCTGGGCCTTCCCGTCCCTCCCGGTTTCACGATCACCACCGAGGCCTGCAAGGTCTACCTCGACAGCGGCGAGGAGCCGGCGGCACTGCGTGACGAGGTGAGTGCGCACCTCGACGCCCTCGAACAGCGGATGGGCAAGAAGCTCGGCCAGTCGGACGACCCGCTCCTGGTCTCCGTCCGCTCGGGCGCGAAGTTCTCGATGCCGGGCATGATGGACACGGTCCTGAACATCGGGCTGTCGGACAAGTCGGTCCAGGGCCTGGCCAGGCAGTCCGGCGACGACCGCTTCGCGTGGGACTCCTACCGCCGGCTGATCCAGATGTTCGGCAAGACGGTCCTGGGCGTCGGCGGCGAACTCTTCGAGGACGCCCTCGAATCGGCGAAGACGGCGAAGAAGGTCCACGTCGACACCGAGCTGGAGGCGGCGGACCTGAAGAAGCTGGTCACCCGCTTCAAGAAGATCGTCAAGACCGAGGCCGGCCGCGACTTCCCGCAGGACCCGCGCGAGCAGATGGACCTCGCCGTCAAGGCCGTCTTCGAGTCCTGGAACACCGACCGCGCCAAGCTCTACCGCCGCCAGGAGCGCATCCCGGGCGACCTGGGCACGGCCGTCAACGTCTGCTCGATGGTCTTCGGCAACCTGGGCCCGGACTCCGGTACGGGCGTGGCCTTCACCCGTGACCCCGCCTCCGGCCACCAGGGCGTCTACGGCGACTACCTCCAGAACGCCCAGGGCGAGGACGTCGTCGCCGGCATCCGCAACACCGTCCCGCTCGCCGAACTGGAACAGATCGACAAGAAGTCGTACGACCAGTTGCTCGGCATCATGGAGACGCTGGAGAACCACTACAAGGACCTCTGCGACATCGAGTTCACCATCGAGCGCGGCCAGTTGTGGATGCTCCAGACGCGCGTGGGCAAGCGCACGGCGGGCGCGGCCTTCCGGATCGCCACCCAACTCGTCGACCAGGGCCTGATCGACGAGACGGAGGCGCTGCAGCGCGTCACCGGCGCCCAGCTCGCCCAGCTGATGTTCCCTCGCTTCGACGAGCAGGCGAAGGTGGAGAAGGTCGGCCGGGGCATCGCGGCCTCGCCGGGCGCGGCGGTGGGCAAGGCGGTGTTCGACTCGTACACGGCCGTGAAGTGGTCGCGCTCGGGCGAGAAGGTCATCCTGGTCCGCCGCGAGACCAACCCCGACGACCTCGACGGCATGATCGCGGCCGAGGGCATCCTCACCTCGCGCGGCGGCAAGACCTCCCACGCGGCCGTGGTCGCGCGCGGCATGGGCAAGACCTGCGTCTGCGGCGCGGAGGAGCTGGAGGTCGACACCAAGCGCCGCCGGATGACGGTCCCGGGCGGCCACGTGGTGGAGGAGGGCGACGTCATCTCCATCGACGGCTCGTCCGGAAAGGTCTACCTGGGCGAGGTCCCGGTCGTGCCGTCCCCCGTGGTGGAGTACTTCGAAGGCCGGATGCACGCGGGTGCGGACGACGCCGACGAACTGGTGGAGGCCGTCCACCGCATCATGGCCTTCGCGGACCGCAAGCGGCGGCTGCGGGTGCGCGCGAACGCCGACAACGCCGAGGACGCGCTGCGCGCCCGGCGCTTCGGCGCCCAGGGCATCGGCCTGTGCCGTACCGAGCACATGTTCCTCGGCGACCGGCGCGAGCTGGTGGAGCGCCTGATCCTGGCGGACACGGAGACGGAGCGCGAGGAGTCGCTGAAGCAGCTCCTGCCGCTCCAGAAGAAGGACTTCATCGAACTCTTCGAGGCGATGGACGGCCTCCCGGTGACGGTCCGCCTCCTGGACCCGCCGCTGCACGAGTTCCTGCCCGACATCACCGAGCTGTCGGTGCGGGTGGCGCTCGCGGAGTCCCGCCAGGAGTCCCACGAGAACGACCTGCGCCTGCTTCAGGCGGTCCACCGCCTGCACGAGCAGAACCCGATGCTGGGCCTGCGCGGCGTACGGCTCGGCCTCGTCATCCCGGGCCTGTTCACGATGCAGGTCCGCGCCATCGCCGAGGCGGCGGCGGAACGCAAGAACGCCAAGGGCGACCCGCGCGCCGAGATCATGATCCCGCTGGTCGGCACCGTGCAGGAGCTGGAGATCGTCCGCGAGGAGGCCGACCAGGTCGTCGCGGAGGTCGAGGCGGCGACGGGCGTCGAACTGAAACTGGCGATCGGCACGATGATCGAACTCCCGCGCGCGGCCCTCACCGCGGGCCAGATCGCGGAGGCCGCGGAGTTCTTCTCCTTCGGCACGAACGACCTGACCCAGACGGTGTGGGGCTTCAGCCGCGACGACGTCGAGGCCAGCTTCTTCACGGCCTACCTGGAGAAGGGCATCTTCGGCGTCTCCCCGTTCGAGACCATCGACCGCGACGGCGTCGGCTCCCTGGTCAAGTCCGCGGCCGAGGCGGGCCGCCGAACCCGCCCCGACCTCAAACTCGGCGTCTGCGGCGAACACGGCGGCGACCCGGAGTCGGTCCACTTCTTCCACGAGGTCGGCCTCGACTACGTCTCCTGCTCCCCGTTCCGCATCCCGGTGGCCCGACTGGAGGCGGGGCGGGCGGCCACGCAGTCGGCGGGCAGCGACCATCGCTGAGCCCGCTCCCGCTTTCGAGCGTACGAGGGGCCACTGGCCCATGACGGGCCACTGAACCCCGGAGCCGCCACCGGTCCCCGACCCTCACCGATCGGCGGCGGCTCCGGAGCACCATGGAGGACGGCGCCCTGTGCGGGGGTGCCGTCCTCTTGTGCTGGTCGATGGCCTGTGCGGCGGTGTCTGGATTTCGATCACCTGATGTGATGGTGGGTGGATGACTGAAGGTTTCAGCACGTGATCGATCGACTACTTTCTGTTGCCTGTGGTGGCCGAAGGGGCTGCCTGGCCGTCAGAGAGGTGCGCTATGCGGAAGCTATTGGTCGGAGTGCTGGCAACGGGGGCGTTTCTCGTGGGTGCGGGTACGGCAGTTGGTACGGCGGGCTGGCACGGTATGCCGGAGCTGCACTCGTCTGGCGTCGACTTTCTGGAGGGCGAGTACCGCTTCAATCCCGCAGGCCAGAACCACGGTGCCTTCGAGTGGAAAGGCCAACTGAAGGACGCTGACCCGGAAGACGGCCACAACGTCTACATGCTGGTACGTGTCGAGGGGCACGATTGGGTGCGCTACAACGGCAAGCAGGGGAAGACCGTCTCCCTGCACCACTCGAACTGGGATGGCGCCCAGCGCTACACCAGCCATGCCGATATCAAGGCATGCCGAAACCGCGGCAGTCTGCACCCGGACAACTGCTCGCGCACAAAGAGCTACCCGAGCGGTCGCTAGAAGCCTTCTGCACTCCACAGCCCAGATGTCCGCGTCTGGGCTCCCTCTCGTCATAGGGGAAGCATCATCAACACGTCAGAAGTCTTGTCCGCCACGGGTGTCGACCTCTTCTACGGCGAGACGCCCGCCGTCAGGAACGCCGACATCAGCCTGCGCCGGGGTGAAGTCGCGGCGATCACCGGGCAGAGCGGTTCCGGCAAGTCCTCGTTGCTGTATTGCCTTGCCGGGGTCCTGCCCGTGGCGCGCGGTGAAGTCCGATTCGAGGGACGCGTCCTCGGCGAACTCGACGATGAGGAACTCAGCGCACTGCGCCGTGAGCGCTTCGGCTTCGTTTTCCAGTACGGCGAACTGCTCCCGGAGTTGACCGTGGAGGAGAACACCGCCCTGCCGTTGCGTCTGGCCGGGCAGCGCAAGGCCGAGGCGCTGACCGCCGCAGGGGAGGTTCTCGGCCGCCTGGGTCTCGCCGACCTGCGACAGCGTCGGCCCTCGCAGGTGTCCGGAGGGCAGAGTCAACGCGTCGCGGTCGCACGGGCGTTGGTGCATCGGCCGGCCGTGGTGTTCGCTGATGAGCCGACGGGATCGCTGGACAGCGCCAACGCCACCGCTGTGCTGGAGGAGTTCCTGACCCTTGCGCGTTCCCAGGGGACGGCCGTGGTGCTCGTCACGCACGATGCTCAGGTGGCCTCCCGCGCCGACAGCCAGTTCGCGATGCGCGACGGCGTCCTCTCGGCCGTGGCGCGGGAGACGACGTGACGGAACTCCTGCTGGGCCTGCGGCTGTTGCTGGGCAGTGGACGTGGCAACCGTGTGCGTTTCTTCCTCATGGCCGGAGGCAGCGCCGTCGGTGTCTGCTGCCTGGCCATGGTCCTCGCGATTCCCGGGATCCTGGCAGCGCAGGACGGACGTAAGGCGGCGCGTGAGGGCGAATGCTCCATCGGCGATCGCCAACTCTGTATCGGCGCTGATAGAGCACCCCACGAGCTCAGTCTGACGGACCCGTACGGGTCCCGCCCCATGACCCGCGTCTTCCACTCGCCAGGCTCCTTCGCGATCGACCCTCCACCAGGTCTGAGTGAACTGCCCGCTCCCGGCGAGATGTTCGTGTCGCCGCGGCTGCATGAAGAGCTCAAGAAGGAGCCAGGTCTGGCCCAGCTCGTGCCGGGGCGGGAAAGGGGACTCATCGGCCCTCAGGGGCTGGCTCACCCCGATGAGCTGTACGCGTACATCGGCGTCGCCCGGGACCAGTTGAAGGGCGGTGATCCCGTCACGTCCTACGGGTGGCCCTATACGAACCACGAAACGGTGGAGCCCTCGACACTGGAAATCGTGCGGTTCACGCTGTCTGGTGTCGTCCTGCTTCCGCTGGCCGTCTATCTGTCGGTGTGCGCGCGGCTGTCGGCCGCGGCGCGGGCCCGACGGCTCGCCGCACTTCGGCTGGTCGGATTGAGCAAGAAGGGTGTTCAGCGTGTCAACGCGGCCGAGACGGTTGCTGCGGCGCTGCTCGGAGCGGTGCTCGGCCTGGGCGTCTACGCGGTGGCCAACCAACTCATCTCCCGTGTCGGTCTTCCCGGGTTCCGGTGGTATCCGTCTGACGGATCGCTGTCTTTGTCCGACACCCTCATCTGCCTGATCGGCTGTCCGGCGCTCGCCTGGTTCGCAGGGGCGGTGGGAGCCAGGAAGGCTGCCGCCAACCCCTTGGCTGTGAGGCGCAGTGCGGTTGAGAAACCGCCCGCGAAGTGGGGGCTGCTGCCGCTCCTGCCAGGACTGGGCATCGTCGCCGGGTACTGCGTGGCCGGTGCGACGGGGCACGTGCCCCGGGACACCTCGATCTCGTCGATCCTGATGCCGCTCGCCGTCGTGCTGGTGGGCGTCGGGCTCGTACTGTCTCTCCCGATCCTCTCGCGGAGCCTGTCCCGGAGGGCGGCACGCACCAGTTCGCTGTCTCTCGGCCTGGCGATGAGGCGTAACGAGATGGAACCAGGCGGGGCCCTGCGCGTCGCGACGGGTCTGGTGCTGCTCGTCTACGCGGCGTCGCTCGCGCAAGGAGTGCTCATCGAGCTGGACCAGGTCTCCAAGAACACGTCACCTGTGCAGTTGTACACGCTGTCTCTTGACGGCGTCACCCAAGATCGGCAGCGGGCGTTCGAGGCGGTGCCGGGTGTCCGTGGGTATGGCATGGAGGCGAGCTCGTGGAAGGACGGGCAAGGCGAGTTTCCACCGGTGATCCGCGCCGTGATCGCCACGTGCAGTCAACTTCGGGGGATGGTGCCTGAAATCGGGCGATGCACGGATGGGCGGCCTCTTCGGGCCGTCAACCCTCGGGAGTCCTACGACGAGGACAGCAAGCCCGGTGCAAGCTTCCCCTTCCACCTCGGGAATGACAGGGGCGAACGGCGTGTGATGACGGTTCGAGTGCCGAAGCAAGAGGTGATCTTCCGGGCCGAACCAGGACTCTCGGCGTTGAGCAGTGGCGACGTCGTGATCCCGCCGTCTCTCCTGCCTGTCGGCTTCCGGCCTGAGGACGCCAGCCTCACCCTGGTCAGCAACTCAGCGCCCGATACCGTCCGGGGCGTTCTCGACGACCTCGGCGGAGTCGATCCGACCGCCGACGTGGATACGCCCGGCGTGGTGGTCACCGCCCTCCAGCAGATCACCGTCGTCAAGACGATCCTCGCCATGGGCATGGTCCTCGGCCTCGTCATCGGCGTAGCCGCTTACCTTGTGGCTGCCACCGACCGCGCGGTCGAACGCCGACCGCAGGTGACCGCTCTTTCTCTGCTCGGCGCGCGGCCTCGTACGTTGCGGGCTGTGCAGGTGGTGCAGGTTGTCCTGCCGCTGGCGGTAGGCCTGGTGTTGGCGATCGTTGCCGGGAAGGCGGCCGAATCCAGCTATCTCGTCACCGGCGGCGGTGAGGTCTTCTGGGACGGAGCCGGCGTGCCGTTGCTGTTGGCCTGCGCTCTTGGGGTCGTGGCGGTCGCCGCCTTCGGATCCCTGCCGCTGATCGGGCGGCGCATCGACCCGGAGTTGATTCGGCGGGATTGACGGTCGGGGTTTCAGGAAGGGGGCGGTATCCCGGGTATGGGATGCCGCCCCTTTTGGCGGTCCTGATGCTCCTGGTAGTCCTGGCGGTTGGGGAGGGTTCAGGTTGGGAGGGAGTTCAGCCAGTTGATCAGGAGGTGGTTGGTCTGGGTGGGGTGTTCCTGTTGGAGCCAGTGGCCGCAGGCTTCGAGGAGGTGTGCGGAGCGTAGGCCCGGGAGGGTGGTGGGGAATGCCTCGATCGCGGCGGCGAGCCAGGTGGTGGAGGCGTCCAGGGTGCCGCCGATGAACAGGGACGGCTGGGTGAGCGGGGCGCCGTGGTGGGGCGTCAGGTCCTTCCAGTCTCGGTCCATGTTTCGGTAGCGGTTGAGGGGGCCCGTCATGCCCGTTCGCTCGAATTCGCCCGCGTAGACGTCGAGGTCCTGCTCGCTGAGCCAAGCGGGGAGTACGTCTGTGGGGAAACGGTCTCGCATGGTTCCGGGGCGGGGGACGAAGTGGGGGCTGGGGGCGTCCGGGGGCGGCATCGTGTCGGCGGACAGGGCGGCGTAGAAGCCCGCGAGCCAGCCTCGTACGTCCGGTTCGATCTCGGCTTCGGCCCGGCCCGGCTCCTGGAAGTAGGAGACGTAGAACTCCTCCTCGCCGTCAGCCCCGGTCATCTGCGCGAACAGCTCGCTTGGGAGCGGGCCGCCGGGGGGTGTGTAGGGGACGCTCAGCAGGGCCACCGCGTGGAAGGTGTCCGGCTTGAGGAGGGCGGAGTGGGACGCGATCGTCGCGCCCCAGTCGTGGCCGATGATCGCCGCGGAACGTTCGCCCAGCGCGTGCACGACGGCGACGTTGTCCTCGACCAGTTCCAGCATGCGGTACGCGTCCGTGGCGCGGGGTTTCGAGGAGCGGCCGTAGCCGCGTACGTCGATGGCGACCGTGCGGTAGCCGGCCGCGGCCAGGGCCGGGAGCTGGTGGCGCCAGGAGTACCAGGACTCCGGGAAGCCGTGCACGAGCAGGACCAGCGGGCCCTCGCCCTGTTCCACCACGTGGACACGGCCTGCGGGCGAGGGGAGCAGGCGGTGTTCGGCGTTGGTCGTGGTCTGCTGCGACGACGACATCAGTCAGCCCTCCAGGGCTCCGTGACTCCGTGAAATCTGTGAATCCGTGAGTCCTTGTCACCGAGCATGTTGGGGCTGGGTCGGCTGTCGCGAGTTCTGTTGCCGGTTCGGCAAACGGCGGCGGTTGTTCTATTCGCAGCCGACTCCGTCTCCGTCGCGGTCGAGGTGGCGTCCGTAGCCGGGGTCGCCGACGTGTACGGGGGCGGCGCCGGCCGCTCGGGCGGCTGTGCAGTTCTCGTAGTAGACGCTTCCGGAGTCGTCGTCGGCCGAGTTGTCCTCCGTGGTGCCCTCGTTCGCGGTGTCCGCCTTCGCCGTCACCGTCTTCGTGACCTTCACCGTTTCCGTCGCCGTCACCGTCGCGGTCACCGTGCCCGCCGGTTTGGGTATGGCGGTTTCCGTCGTCGTGGTCGTCACGGTCACCGTCGGCTGGGGCTTGGCGGGCGTCGTCTTCGCGTTGGCTTTCGAGGTTTCGTCGCCGGCGCCGATGCCCGCGCCGATGAACAGGGCCAGGGCGATGGCGGGCAGGACGTATCTCTTTCTGGCCCATCGGGGGGCGGGGGTCTGCGTGGGCGACGTGGGAGGTGTGGGCGGTGTGGTGTACGGGTTGCTCATGGTGTCCCCCGGGGCTGCTTGGACTGTGGTGTGAGGGGACGACGGTATGGCCGATTTGCCGGTGGTGGATGCGGTGTGGCCGTTCTGTGACTTTTATGTGTGCGTCACCTGGGGGTGTCGGCGTCACCAGCCTTCCGCTCCCTCTCCCAGGCGGCGATGCCACCAAGGGGCCGGGGTCGCCGGGGCCGCCGAAGTCGCCGGGTGCGGGCGAGGGTCGGGGAGGGTGCGGTCCAGGTAGCGGCGGTCCAGCGCGGACAGCGTGCGGGCCAGTTCGGCTCGGGGTCTGCGCGGGAGCAGGCGCAGGGTCTCGTCCAGGACGTCGCGGGCGTGGCGGACGTCGTCCAGGCCGCAGCCGGGGCAGCCAGGGCACACGGACGTACGGGGGTAGAGGGTGTGGCGTCCGGGGGAACTCAGGAACTCGCGGTAGCGGTGCAGGGCCAGTGCGGTCGCGCCGGCGAAGAGGTGGCGGTCGCCGCCCTCGTACTCGACGTGGTGGATCGCGAGGCTGGTGCGGGCGGAGAGGCCGCGGATGCGTGGCGGCTGGGGGACGTCGCGGGTGCGGGGCCGGGCGTGTGGGCCGGGGGTTCGGTCGGCGCGCAGGGCGCCGGGGCGGTTACGCGGCATCTGCCTTTCGGCAGGTGGAGACACCCGAGACAGCGGAGGCGGCCAAGGCGGCCAAGGCGGCTGAGACAGCCGAGGCAGTGGTGGTCTTTGTCATCCGGTCATCATTTCATCCTCCGCCCCCTTGTTGTCCGTTGAGTTTCGTCAGAGCGACACCGCCACCGCCGTGAACGTCGTCTCCGGGAGTCGCCGTAGGCTGCCCCGGGGGCGTGGGGGCAGTGGAAGGAGTACGGGCATGTCCGGCTGGAGTGTGCAGAACATCCCTGATCAGCGGGGTCGTACCGCCGTCGTCACCGGGGCCAACAGCGGGCTCGGGTACGTCACGGCGCGGGAGCTCGCGCGGAAGGGGGCACGGGTCGTGCTCGCCTGCCGGAGTGAGGCGCGGGGGCGGGACGCCGTCGAGCGGCTGCGTGGTGAAGTGCCGGGTGTGGACGTGGAGTTGGGGCGGCTCGATCTCGGGGACCTCGCCTCCGTACGGGAGTTCGCGGGCTCGCTGCCGTACGAGCGGCTCGATCTGCTCGTCAACAACGCGGGCGTGATGGCGATGCCGTACGGCACCACCGCCGACGGGTTCGAGACGCAGTTCGGGGTGAACCATCTCGGGCACTTCGCCCTCACCGGGCTGCTGCTGCCCGCGCTGCTCGCGGCGGAGGAACGGTCGTCCGGAGTGCGGGTCGTGACCGTCTCCAGCATGGCCCACCTGCTCGGCAACATCGAAGCGGGCGACCTCGGCAACGACGGCAGCAATGACGGCAACGACAGCAGTGCTCTCAACTCCGAGCGGCAGTACCGGCGTTGGAGTGCCTACGGCCGTTCCAAGACCGCCAACCTGCTCTTCACGCACGAGCTGGCGCGCCGGCTCGCGGCGGCCGGGTCCGGTGTTGTGGCGGCGGCCGCGCACCCGGGGTACGCGGCGACCAACCTCCAGACGGCCGGGCCGCGCGCGGCGGGGCGCCGGGTCGCCGAGCGGCTGATGGCGCTCGGCAACCGGGTGATCGCCCAGTCCGCGGAGGCCGGAGCGCTGCCCGCCCTGTACGCGGCGACCGCGCCCCGTGTCCGCCCGGACTCGTTCACCGGGCCGTCCCTCGCGATGTGGCGCGGGGCGCCCGCACCGTCGCGGCGGGCGTCCTGGACCCTCGACGACCGGGCGGGGGAGCGGTTGTGGGCCGCCTCGGAGCGGCTGACCGGCGTGTCCTACGCCGCCGCTCTCAAGGCCTGAGCCAGGCCTGAGCCAGGCCTGAGCCGCCGCCCGTACCGTCTCGTCGCCGCCTCAGTAGGAGGCGTAGCCCTGCGCGCCCTGTGAGCCCTGCGCGTACCCGTGCCCATGGCCCTGGCCGCCGTAGGTCTGACCCTGGCCGTAGCCCTGCGTGTACTGCGGGGCGTATCCGTCCGTGTACCCGTCCACGTAGTTCCCCGAGTGCTCGCCCGCGTACTCGCCCGAGTACTCGCCCGAGTACTCCTCCGCGTACCGCTGTGCGAAGTCCTCCGGCATCGGTGTGGTGTCCAGGTAGAACCACTCGGCGGTGGGGCCCGGGGCTGCGACGGAGGCGTTGGCCGGCGCGGGCGCGCGGCGGGGCAGTGGGTCGGACTGGTCGAACTGGTCGAACTGGTCGGACTGCATCGGCATCGGTATCGGCTTCGGCACCACAATCGGGCGGTCGGCCGACGGGAACGTGTCCTCGTCCGCGACAGGCCCCGCGCCGGCGGGCGGGCGTTTCGCCGGGCCCGGCAGCAGGAGTTCCACCCGTAGGCCCTTGCCGCGCTGCTGGGCGGTGAACTCCTCCACCTGGCTGCGGCAGGCGTGGTCGAGGTGGGTGACGCCGGTGAGGTCGAGGCGGATGCGGGGTTTGCCGGCCTCGGCGGCGGACTCCAGGGCCTCGATGACCTGGGGCAGCCGCAGGAAGGTCGCGTTGCCGGCCATGACCACCTTCGCGGTGTCGTCCTCGATGTGCTGCCGGATGACCGTCTGCGACATGCGCACCGCGGCCAGCAGGATGCCCGCCGCGAGGCCGATCAGGACGCCCTCCAGGAGCGCCGTCGCCACGATGACCAGCGTGGTGAGCGTCATGACCGCGAACTCGCCGCGGTCCTGCCGCCACATCTTCGGGAACTCGTCGGGCGCGAAGAGCTTCCAGCCGCTGTGGACGAGCACGCCCGCGAGGACCGAGATCGGGATCAGGGCCAGCACCTGGGGGAGCAGGATCGCGAAGGCCAGCAGCCACAGGCCGTGCAGCGTGCGGGAGAGCCGGGTCTTGGCGCCCGCCTGGACGTTCGCCGAACTCCGCGCCACCACCGCCGTGATGGGCAGCGCGCCCAGCAGTCCGGCGAGGGTGTTGCCGGCGCCCTGGGCGATCAGCTCGGGGTTGTAGCGGGTGCGCGCCCCGTCGTGCATACGGTCCACCGCGGCCGCCGTGAACAGGGACTCCGCCGAGGCGATCACCGTGAACGTCAGGATCGCGGTGATGATCCCGGCGTCCGCCAGGCCCGCGAACTCCTTCGCGCCGGGTACGTCGACCGAGGCCAGCAGGTTGCCGACCTGGAGCGTCTTGACGTCCACGCCGGGGAGCGCGGCCACCGCGATGCCGATGCCCACCGCGACCAGCGCCGCGGGCACCTTCTTGACCGGCCCCGGCGCCTTCTTCCACAGGAAGCTCAGGACGACCGTGACGACGCCCAGACCGGCCGCGATCAGAGCCTGCGGGTCGGCGAACGTGTCCGCGAGCAGGCCGGGGATGCCGGCCATGTTCTCCAGCGGCGTGCCGGGGGCCTTCGCGTCCATCGCCGGGTACGCCTGACTGAACATCAGCGGCAGACCGATGCCCGCGAGCATGCCCTGGACGACGGCCAGCGAGATCGCCTGGAAGAACCGGCCCAGTCTCACCAGGCCGAGGACGATCTGGAGGAGGCCGGAGAAGAGCACGATCACGCCGAGCATGGCCACGCCGTACTCCAGCACGGTCTCCGCGACCAGCGCGGCCAGACCGGCGGCCGGACCGCTCACCTGGAGCGTGCTGCCGCGTGCCGCACCCACCACCAGACCGCCGATGACACCCGAGATGATGCCCAGTTCGGCGGAGACACCGGAGGCGACGGCCACGCCGATGCAGAGCGGCAGCGCGACCAGGAACACGACGAGGGACGCGGTGATCTCGGTGGCCAGATCGACCTTCGGCCCCTTGTCGCCCTTGCCTCCCTTCCCTCCCTTGCCTTCCTTCGAGCCGCCCTTTCGGGGCCTCGCCGTGTCCATCGCCGTGTCGGAAGGGGGGCGGGCGCTCGTGCCGTAGGCACTCGTATCGTGGGACCTCGTGTCGCCGGACCTCGGGTCGCGGGCCCTGGAGCCTCGCATCCTGGTGGCGTGTGCGCCGCTCATGCCGCGTGCACCCGGAACAGGCCGTCCTCGTCCAGCTCGTGCACCTGGCCGGTGTCCACCTCGTAGTACCAGCCGTGCAGCCGCAGCCGTCCCGCGTCGAGACGTCGCCGCGTCGCCGGGTAACTCCGCAGCACGGCAAGCTGGTTGACGACGTTCAGCTGGGCGACGTCCGGCATGGACGGGTCCTCGACGTGGCCGTCCAGGACGGGCGCCAGCCTCGGGCGGGCCAGTTGCAGCCAGGCGTCCACGCCGGGCAGGGCGGACAGATCGTCGCCGGACTTGATGGCGCCCATCGCCCCGCAGTAGGAGTGACCGCACACCACGATGTCCTGAACGCCGAGCACCTCCAGTGCGTACTCGATGGTGGCGGCCTCGCCCGAGGCGCCCTGTCGGCCGTGCGGCGGAACGATATTGCCCGCGTTCCGCAACTCGAATATCTCACCGGGCCGTGCGCCCGTGATCAGGGCGGGTATCACCCGTGAGTCCGAGCAGGTGATGAACAATGCCTCGGGATATTGGCCCTCGGCCAGACGCCGGTATTCGCCGCTTTCGAAATCGACCCGCCGCTTGAACGAGCGGGCGCGGTCCAGCAATGCCTTCACGTGGATCCTCCCAGTTCAGAGCTGGTCGGCGTGGGGGTCCGACCAGTTCCTCATCACCGTAGAGGAGCCTTTGCCAGGCGAAGGTTAGAGGAACACTAAACCGCCGACAAGAATGGGACAGTTTTCGTCCGGAGTTGAGCCGCTGCTCACATTGTCCGAGAGGTGTGGGGTGTTTTCCCGACCGTTCTTGTAGCGTGACGGGACAACGGATCCACGGAACACGCGAATTCGGTTCAGCGGGAGAGACGGGAACGCATGGGTGTACGAGTCCTGCTCATCGAGGACGACCGGACGATCGCCGAACCGCTCGTCGAGGGCCTCGGTAACTTCGGGCTGACGGTGCATCATGTCAGCACGGGCAGCGAGGGGTTGAGGGGTCCGTACGGCGATGTGGTCCTGCTGGACCTGGGGTTGCCCGACATCGACGGCATCGACGTCTGCCGGGGCATCAGGCAGAACTCCGACGTCCCCATCATCATCCTCAGTGCGCGGGGCGAGGAGGCCGACCGCGTACTGGGCCTGGAGCTTGGCGCCGACGACTACTTGGCGAAGCCCTTCAGCATGCGTGAGCTGGTGGCCCGGGTGCGCGCGGTGACCCGGCGGACCCAACGGGGGCTGCCGGAACGGGAGTTCGGGGGAGGGGAGCCGGCGCAGGCCGCGATGCCGACGGCGACTCATACTCCGACTTACACTCCAGCTCCGACTTACACTCCGGCTCCGGCTCCGGCGGCGGCGACGTCGGTCGGCGGCGAGGCCTTCGCGGGTGCCGCCGCGTACTACGACCCCGCACCCCCGCTCCTGTCCCCGCCCCCGGTGGCCGCTGCCCCCGCCTCGTCCGGCGCCGCCGGCCCCCTCGTCGTCGACCGGCGGACCCGGCAGGTCTGGGTCGGGCCGGAGACGGTGACGCTGACGCCCAAGGAGTTCGAGCTGCTCGCGCTGCTCACCGAGGACCCGGGGGCCGTGTACTCGCGGCAGCAGATCCTCGACCGGGTGTGGGACCCGCACTACCAGGGCCCGACGAAGACGCTCGACGTCCATGTGGCCACCCTGCGCCGCAAGTTGGGCAACCCGGCGTGGATCCAGACCCTGCGGGGAGTGGGCTTCCGGCTGGCCGTGCACACCACCTCACCGGGCGCGCCGCAGTCCCCCGCCCCGCAGTCCCCCGCGCCGCAGGCATCCGCGCCGCCCCTCTACGAGACGACGCCCTACGAGCCGCCGTCGCCGTCGTCGTACGAGCGGCCGCCCATCCGCCCCCACGAGACGCACGACTTCACCCAGGACCACGACTTCACCCGAACCCACCAGCCCTACCAGTCCCACCACCACACGGCGGCCTACCGATGACCCGTCGGCTGCTGCTCAGCTACCTCACGCTCGCCGCCCTGGTGCTGCTCTGCCTGGAGATCCCGCTGGGCTTCGTGTACTCGCGGGGCGAGCGGGAGCGGGTGATCAACGCGGCGACGGACGAGGCGGAGTCGGTGTCGGCGTTCGCCTCGCTGTCCATCTCGGCCGGCCGGGCGGCGCAGGACCTGCCCGAGCGGGCCGCGCACTGCGCCGCACGCATCGGCGGCAAGGTGCTGATCGTGGACAGCGCGGGCGCGCTGCTCGCCTCCTCGCACCCGCTGTCCGAGGACGAGGTGCGCACTCTCGCCTCCTCGCCGGGCGTCGCCGCCGCACTGCGGGGCACCGCCACGGCGGACGTGCGCACCTCCACCATCGGCGGCGTGCAGTACCTCGCGGTGGCCACCCCGGTCCGGCACGGCGTCGCGGAACAGGGCGCCGTACGCATCACCGTGCCGACCCGGATGGTGCACGAACGGGTGCACCACGTCTGGCTGTTGCTGGCGCTGGGCGGTCTCGCGACGCTCACCGCGGTCGCCGCCCTCGGGTTCGTCATCGCCCGCTGGACCGGCCGCCCCATCCGCGAACTGGAGCACGCCACCCACGAGTTGGCCGTCGGCGGCACCGCCACCCCCGTCGCGATCACCAACGGGCCGCCGGAGGTCCGCAGTCTCGCCGCGACCTTCAACCGCACCGCCGCCCGCCTGGAACACCTCCTGGCCTCCCAACGGGCCTTCGCCGGTGAGGCGTCGCACCAACTGAAGACCCCCCTCGCGGCGTTACGGCTGCGGCTGGAGAACCTGGAGAACGACATCGCCCTGCACGCGCGGGGCTCGCTCACCGCCGCGCTGACCGAGACCGACCGGCTGGCCCGGATGGTCGAGGGGCTGCTCGCGATGGCCCGGCTCGACGAGAGCGCCGCCGAACGCGAGACGGTCGACCTGGGCCGGGTGTGCGCGGAACGCCACCGCGCCTGGACCCCGTTGTACGAGCAGCACGGCGTCTGGCTGGCGCTGGCCGGGGACTACGAGGGCGAGGTGCTGGCGCTGCCCGGGGCGGTGGAGCAGATCCTCGACAACCTGCTCTCCAACGCCCTGCGCGTGGCGCCCCCCGGCTCCACGGTCTCGATCGACCCGCGCCACCACACCCCCCGCACACCCCACGAGCGCCGCTTCCCGCACCGGCATCCGAACCGCCCGGCGAGCCCGGCGTGGGTCGAACTGCACGTCATGGACGAGGGCCCCGGCATGACCGAGGAGCAGCGCCGCCGCGCCTTCGACCGCTTCTGGCGCGCCCCGGACGCCCCCAAGGGCGGTACCGGCCTGGGCCTCGCCCTCGTGCAGCGCCTCGCGCACGCGAGCGGCGGCGAGGTGGTCCTGCGGCCCGCACCGCGCGGCGGCCTCGACGCGGTGGTCCGCCTCCCGGCGGTACCGTCCCTGCCCGGCGTGCCGACACCACGGTCACCGGCCAGACCGCTGCAGACCACGGCAACCGGCCGGCGGTAACCGGTCGACGGTGACGGTGAAACGGGGGCGCGGCCGTCAGGCCGTCCGCACCTCGTACGTCGCGATGCGCACCGTCTCGTCGTCCAGGCACTCCCCGCTGCGCAGGTCGAACCGCTGCTTGAGGAGCGGGGAGGCGACGAACGGGCGGCCCTGCTCGGTGCCGGTCAGGCCGCGGGAGAGGACGGCCGCGCCGCCGAACGGGTCGCGGTTGTCGACGGCGTACAGCTCACCCGCCCGGTCGCGGAACAGGGCGACCTGGCGGCCGTCGGGCAGCAGGGCGGCCACGCCCCTGCCGGGGAGGAGATGGGTGAGGTCGCAGACCGTGAACCAGCCCTCTCCGACTTCCTCCCCACCCTCCGATCCGCTTTCCTTCAGCCGCAGTTGGACCTTGAGGTCGGTGGTCTCGGGTGCCAGGGTCATCGCTGGGTGCTCCCTTCCAGGGCTTCCATGGGACGCGTGCCGATGGTCAGCAGCGGCAGGTCGGGCTTGATCTGGTCGCGCTCGGGGACGAAGCCGACGACCGGGTCGGGGGTGTCCGGCGCGTTGACGAAGGACACGAACCGGGCGAGCTTCTCGGGGTCGTTGATGGTGGTGGCCCACTCGTCGGCGTAGTGCGCCACGTGGTCCGTCATCAGGGACTCCAGTTCCTCGCAGATGCCGAGGGAGTCCTCCACGACCACGTCGCGTACGTGGTCCAGGCCGCCGGGGATCCGCTCCAGCCAGGTCGAGGTGCGCTCCAGGCGGTCGGCGGTGCGGATGTAGAACATCAGGAACCGGTCGATGAGGCTGACCAGTTCGGCGTCGTCGAGGTCCTGCGCGAGCAGGTCGGCGTGGCGCGGGGTGGCGCCGCCGTTGCCGCCGACGTAGAGGTTCCAGCCGTTGGAGGTGGCGATGATGCCGAAGTCCTTCGACTGGGCCTCGGCGCACTCGCGGGCGCAGCCGGACACGGCGGACTTGAGCTTGTGCGGGGACCGGAGCCCCCGGTAGCGCAGCTCCAGGTCGATCGCCATGCGGACGGAGTCCTGGACGCCGTAGCGGCACCAGGTCTGGCCGACGCAGGACTTCACCGTGCGCAGCGACTTGCCGTAGGCGTGTCCTGACTCGAAGCCGGCGTCGACCAACCGGGTCCAGATCAGCGGGAGTTGCTCGACCCGCGCGCCGAACATGTCGATCCGCTGGCCGCCGGTGATCTTCGTGTAGAGGCCGAAGTCGCGGGCGATCTCACCGATCACGATGAGGCCCTCGGGGGTGATCTCACCGCCGGGGATGCGCGGGACGACCGAATAGGAGCCGTTCTTCTGGAGGTTGGCGAGGAAGTGGTCGTTGGTCTCCTGCAGGGCCGCCTGCTCGCCGTCCAGGACGTAGCCGCTCGCGCCGATCGTCGGGGCGAGGGAGGCGATGATCGAGCCGATCGCCGGCTTGCAGACGTCGCAGCCGTCGCCGCCCCGGGCGTCGTCGCGGCCGTAGCGGTCGAGGAGATCCTGGTAGGTGTTGATGCGCAGGGCGAGGACGATCTCGTAGAGCTCCTCGCGGGTCTGCGTGAAGCAGCCGCACAGGCCCTTGTCGACCTCGACGCCGCTCGCCTCCAGCTCGGCGGTGACGAGCTGGCCGAGCACCTTCACGCAACTCCCGCAGCCGGTACCGGCCTTGGTGCACTTCTTCACCTCGGGCACGGTCGTGCAGGAGTGCTCCGTCACCGCCCCGCGGATCGTGCCCTTCGACACGTTGTGGCAGGAGCAGACGATCGCCTCGTCCGGCAGCGCGGACGGACCGAGTTGTACGGCGTCCCCGGCGCCGGCCGGCAGGACCAGCGACTCGGGGGCGACGGGCGGTACGGACCCGGTGAACGCGCGCAGGGTGCCGTAGGCGTCCGCGTCGCCGATCAGGATGCCGCCGAGCAGGGTGCCGTCGCGACCTATGACCAGCTTTTTGTACAGGCCCGAGCGGGCGTCGGAGTAGACGACGTCCAGGCAGTCCGCGGTCGCTCCGTGCGCGTCGCCGAACGATGCCACGTCCACGCCGAGCAGCTTCAGCTTGGTGGAGAGGTCGGCGCCCGTGAAGGACAGCTGCTCGCTCTCGTCGGCGGCGATGGCGGCGGCCACGGTCTCGGCCTGCTCGTAGCCGGGGGCGACCAGGCCGTACACCCGGCCGTCCGCCGCGAGCGCGCACTCGCCGATCGCGAAGACGTGCGGGTCGGAGACGGTACGGCACCGCTCGTCGACCGAGATGCCGCCGCGCTCGCCCACCGACAGGCCGCACTCACGGGCCAGTTGGTCGCGGGGCCGGACACCGGCGCTGAACACCACGAGATCCGTGGCGAGTTCGGAACCGTCGGACAGCTTCATGCCGGTGACCGCGCCGGACTCGTCGACCACGATCTCCTGCGTGCCCACACCGGTGTGCACGGACAGGCCCATGTCCTCGATGGTGCGCAACAGGGCCGCGCCGCCGCCCTCGTCGACCTGCACCGGCATCAGACGCGGCGCGAACTCCACGATGTGGCTGGTGAGTCCGAGCCCCTTCAGCGCACCCGCCGCCTCCAGACCCAGCAGTCCGCCGCCGACCACCGCGCCCGTCGTGGCACGCGCCTTCGCGTACGCCTCGATGGCGAGGAGATCCTCGATCGTGCGGTAGACGAAACAGCCCTCGGCGTCCTTGTTGGGGACCGGCGGCACGAACGGGTAGGAGCCGGTGGCCAGGACGAGGACGTCGTAGCCGACGACCAGACCGGAGCGCGACGTCACCTTCCTCGCCTCGCGGTCGACGGTCTCCGCCGGGTCGCCGACGTGCAGCTCGATGCCGTGCGCGGCGATGAACTCCGGGTCGGTCATGGACAGTTCCTCGGGGGTCTTCCCCGAGAAGTACGAGGTGAGGGCCACGCGGTCGTATGCGGGACGCGGCTCCTCGCACAGCACGACCACGCGGTGCGTGGCGGTCAGGCCGCGCTCGGCGAGCGCTTCGAGGAAGCGCTGGCCGACCATGCCGTGGCCGACGAGCACGATCGTGGGAGTGGCCGGGGTGGCCCCTTCGGTGGCGGTCATTCAGGAGCCTCCGTCGTAGGTGAGCAGGTGGAGCGGGGGCCGCCGTCGGGGCCGATTTCGTATGCGATCACCTCGGGGACGTGCCGGCGGCCGACCGGTCGCCGGTACTCGCCGATCACCACCACACGCGCATTCGAGGTCATGTCCAGGAGCGTGCGACGCGGACGTTACCCAGCCGCATCACCGCTGTTTCCCGCGAGGAACGCTGCCCTCAGCGGGGGCGGGGGGTGGGTGTGAGGGTTGTCCCGCGGAAAGGTGACACATGGCCTGGCGACTGTCACAGTTTTCCGGCGCATAGGTCCGGTGGGGAGGTCCCCCACACGCGGGCCCCACACGCGGGCCCCACACGCGGGCCCCACACGCGGGCCCCACACGCGGGCCCCACACGTAAGTTCTGCGCGGAGGTCCCGCACGTAGGCCCCGGCCGCCGTCGCATAGGGTTCCTGACCATGCCCGACATATCCCTGGCCACACTCGTGCTGCTCTGCCTCGCCGCGCTCGCGGCCGGCTGGATCGACGCGGTGGTCGGCGGGGGAGGCCTGCTGCTCCTGCCCGCGATGCTGCTCGGACTCCCGGCCGGGACCCCGGCGGCGACCGCGCTCGGCACCAACAAGGCCGTCGCCATCGTCGGGACCTCGGGCGCGGCCGTGACCTACGCGCGCCGCGCACCCGTGGACGTACGGCTCGCGGTGCGGATCGGGCTGGCGGCGCTGGCCGGGTCGTCCGGCGGGGCCTTCTTCGCCGCGGGGATGAGCACCGAGGTGCTGAAGCCGGTGATCATGGTGGTGCTGGTGTGCGTGGCGGCCTTCGTGATCCTGCGCCCCGCCTTCGGCACCGCGCCCGCCCCCGGCCCGGCCACCCGCCGCCAGATGCTCGCCGCGATCGGCCTCGCGGGCCTCGGCATCGGCTTCTACGACGGCCTCATCGGCCCCGGCACGGGCACCTTCCTGGTCCTCGCCCTCACCGCCGTCCTCCACCTCGACCTGGTCACCGCCTCGGCCACCGCGAAGATCGTCAACTGCTGCACCAACGCGGGCGCGCTCGCGACCTTCGCCTGGCAGGGGGCCGTGCTGTGGAAGCTGGCGGCGCTGATGGCCGTCTTCAACCTCGTGGGCGGCACGCTGGGCGCGCGCACGGCCCTGAAGAAGGGCAGCGGTTTCGTCCGCGTCGTCCTGCTGACAGTGGTGTTCGCGCTGGTGGCGAACCTGGCCTACGAGCAGTGGGTCGCCTGAAAACCTGTGGGGGGGGTTCGTCACGTAGCCCCCTACTGTGACCCGCGTGACGACTCAGGTGATCGTGCTGAACGGCGGCTCCAGCTCCGGCAAGTCCGGGATCGTGCGGTGTCTGCAGGAGGTTCTGCCGGAACCCTGGCTGGCCTTCGGGGTCGACTCGCTGATCGAGGCGATGCCCGGTGCGGGCACGGGGATCGAGTTCGCGGCGGACGGCGGGGTGAGCGTCGGCGAGGAGTTCATGACCCTGGAGGCGGCGTGGGCGACGGGGATCGCCGCGATGGTCCACGCCGGCGCCCGGGTGATCGTCGACGACGTCTTCCTCGGCGGCGCCGCCACCCAGGAACGGTGGCGCAAGGTCCTCGACGGGCTGGACGTCCTCTGGGTCGGCGTCCGCTGCGAGGCGGCGGTGGCCGCGGGCCGGGAGATCGTACGAGGCGACCGGGTGCGGGGGATGGCCGAGCGGCAGGCGGAGCCGGTGCACCGGGGCGTGGACTACGACCTGGAGGTCGACACCACGCACACCGAGGCGCTGGAGTGCGCGCGGGCCATCGCCCGGTCGGTGATCAACGGTCGGTGGTCAGCGGTCAGCGGCTCCCGGTGAGATGCGCGAACACGACGACGTTCCCCTCGTAACCGGTCGACCGCGAATACCCCCCACCGCACGTGATCACCCGCAGCTCGGGCCGGCCCGCCGCCCCGTACACCTTCTCGTCGGGGAAGGCGCGCGCCCGGTAGACCTCGACGGCGTCCACGGTGAACACGGCGACGCTTCCGTCGCGCCGGTCCACCTCGATGGCGCTGCCCTTGCGCAGGGCGCCCAGGTCGTAGAAGACGGCGGGGCCGTCGGCGTTGTCGACGTGGCCGGCGACGATCGCGGTGCCCGTCTCGCCGGGGGTGGTACCGGCCTCGTACCAGCCGGCGAGATTCTTCTTCTCGGCGGGCGGGACGTCCAGGCTGCCGGCGGAGGTGAGGGCGAGGCCCGTCAGGGGGGCGTCCACGTGGATCGCGGGGATACGGACGCGGTCGGGCGGGGAGGGCGGCAGCGCCGGGGCGGACCGCGCCGACCGGGTCGACATGTCCGCGCCGCCCGAGCCGCCCGAGTGGGCCTGGGCCGCGGACGGCTGCGGCGGGGGGTGCGTCTCGGCACCGCTGTGCAGCAGCCACGCGCCGCAGCAGAGGGCGACCGCGGTGACGGCCGCTATGGCGGTGTTGCCGACCTTGCGCATGCCGGAACCCCTCTCCGTGAACGCCTGATGAGCGGTGCTGGGCGGTGATGGGCGGGACGAACGGTGATGAGCGGTGTCGAGGGGGATCCCCGTGCCCCTCCGGGCCGCGAGGGGCGTCGGACCCGGAGGGGGCGGGGACATGCGGTACCGGCTGACGGACAGCGGAGGGTGTCCGTCAGAACCCGTCGCCTCTCGCCCGGCGATGCAGGAGCCAGGTACCGCCCGCGGCGGCGACGGCGAGAGCCGCCACACCGGCCGCGGTCTGTACGGGGTCGGGGCCCAGTGCGCCGCCGACCCCCGTCTTCACACTTCCTCGCGGAAGCACCGGCTGCCGGTCCGAGGCCAGCGTGATCACCAGGTCCCCGGTGATCCGCCGCCCGTCCCCGGCACACCGCGCGACGATCTCGTACGTCCCCGGCTGCGCGCTCGGCGGCACCAGGAACTGCCCGATCGCCTCACCCTCGTGCGCGCTGGGCGCGAGCGTGAAACGAGAGGCGCCCACCGCCCCGGCGTCGCCCGTCGCCGCCCCGCCGTCCCCGCACGCGGCCGTGTTCACCGACACCTGCCCGCCCGGCACCGCGCTGGAGGGGTACACGTCCAGGCTTCCGCCCCGGGAACCGGCCGCGTGAGCGGGTACGGCGAACCCGGCCGCGGCGACGACGGCGAGCGCGGTACCGGTCAGCAGCCGGACGGTACGTCGCATGGATGCTCCTTCGAGCTCTTCGAGATTCCCTGCCCTTCTGATCCGAGGTAAGTCGCAGGGGCGCGAGCGCGCTTCCTGGTGCCACGTCAGGAATGGGATGAATGGGTGTCAGATGGCGGTGCGGCGCGCGCGTCGGTGACGGTGTTTCAGCAGGTCACCGCCGTGGCGACGGCACAGTGCGGAAAACGGCCCGCAGGGGGTGTGAACGGGTGACCTACCTGCCGGGACGGGCCAAAGGGACCTCGCCGGGCGTCATCAGCCGCCATCAGCCGCCATCAGCCGCCATCAGCCGTCATCAGCCGTCATCGGTCGTCATCGGCCGTCGTCGGGCCGCGAGAGCCAGTCGCCGCCCTCGACCAGCTTTCCCCGGGCCCTCAGCCGGGCGGCGACGGCGGGCGCGGCGACGTACACCCAGGCACGCGCGGGCGACGAGCGGTTCCCACGAAGCACCGTCCGCTCGACCCGCTCGTAGAGGTTGCGCGGGTCGCCCGGCCGGTACTCCTCCAGCCGGTCGAGTTCGGCGAGCAGCCGTGCGTACGCCGCCGGACGGGCCGTCACGAGATCCCCGGTGACGGCCAGCCCGAGTCCACCCCCCGGCACCTCGACCGCGTAGGGATAGCCGGGCCCGTGGTACAGCACCGCGCCCGCCAGGCGGGCCGGCTCCTCGCGGAGGGTGCGGCCGTGCAGGAAGCGGTCGTGGTTGACCTCGCCGGGGCGGAGGGTGCCGTAGACGAAGAAGGGGAGTTCGGGGGTTGGTGAGGGGAGTCCAGGGCCGGTCACGAAACCGATTCTCTCCCCTCACCGACCCTCACCAGCCCTCACCGACCCTCGCCTACCCTCACCACCCCCTCATCGCCCCACGCAGGCTCCCTGTGTAGGCGCTATGGACACGACATGTCATGCCCACTTAAATGCCAGGACGAAGTCAGCGCCACCGCACCGCACCTCGCCTCCGCCCCCACACGCGCCCTTCATGGGCGCCTTCCCGAGGAGACTTCAGACACTGATGAGTCGGATACGGCAGCACGTCCGAGGTTCCCGTCTCGCCACCGCCGGCATAGCCGCCACCACGGCCACGCTCCTGGCCGCCGTACTCTCCCCGGTCGCCGACGCGGCCGACAGACCGACCCGCGCCACCGCCCTGGACAACGCGGCGACGGCCCTCGCCGACCACGCGACGGCCCTGGGCCTCACCTCCGTGCAGGGCACCTCCGTCCGTGACGTGGTCGTCGACAAGGACGGCGCCCAGCACGTCCGCTACGACCGTACGTACCGCCAACTCCCCGTCCTGGGCGGCGACTTCGTCGTCCATCTGGCCCCCGACGGTACGTACCGAAGCGCGAACCGGGCGACGCGGGCGGCGATCTCGCTGCCGAGCATCACCCCGGCCCTCTCAGCCCCGAAGGCCGCCGACGCGGCCGTCAACGCCCTGCGCGCGGCCAACCTGGGTGAGACTCTGAAGCAGGTGAAAGCCAAGCCGCAACTGGTGGTCGACGCCCTGCACGGCGCCCCGAAACTGGCCTGGCAGACGAACGTCGTCGCCCTCGACCCGCTCGGCAACCCGGTCGCCCGCGCGGTGCTGACCGACGCCCGCACCGGCGCCCAGATCGACGCCTGGGACACCATCGAGACGGCGACGGGCGACGGCAACTCCCTGTACGGCGGCACGGTCCCGCTGGAGACGACCCTCTCGGGATCGACGTACCAGCTCAAGGACCCGACGCGCGGCAACACGTACACCGGTGACGCGGCCAACAAGACCGACCTGTGCATCTTCGGCATCTGCATCAGCCGCGCCCCCGCGACGCTCTTCACGGACACCGACAACCACTGGGGAACGGGGGCGAGTTCGGACCGCTCGACGGCCGCCGTGGACGCCCAGTACGGCACCGACACCACCTGGGACTACTACAAGAACGTCCACGGCCGCAACGGCATCGGCAACGACGGCAAGGGCTCCTACAACCGCGTCCACTACGGCAACAACTACGCGAACGCCTTCTGGGACGACAGCTGCTTCTGCATGACGTACGGCGACGGCAACGCCACCCAACTCGGCCCGCTGGTAGGCCTGGACGTCGCCGGCCACGAGATGTCCCACGGCGTGACGTCGAAGACGGCCAACCTGACCTACTCGGGCGAGTCGGGCGGCCTGAACGAGGCGACGTCCGACATCTTCGGATCGCTGGTCGAGTTCTACGCGGGCAACGCCTCCGACCCCGGCGACTACCTGATCGGCGAGAAGATAGTCCGCTCCGGCTTCGGCCGGGACGCCCTGCGCTACATGGACAAGCCGAGCAAGGACGCCAACTCCGCCGACTACTGGAGCAGTTCGGTCGCCAACCTGGACGTCCACTACTCCTCAGGCGTGGCCAACCACTTCGCCTACCTCCTGGCAGAGGGCAGCGGCACGAAAACCATCAACGGCGTGACGTACAACTCCCCGACGTACAACGGCTCCACGGTCACCGGCATTGGCCGCGACAAGCTGGGCGCGATCTGGTACCGGGCGCTGACGGTCTACATGACGTCATCCACGAACTACGCGGCAGCAAGAACAGCAACCCTGAACGCGGCCCGTGACCTCTACGGTTCCGGCACCACGGAGTACAACGCGGTGGCGGCGGCATGGAGCGCGGTCAACGTGAACTGATCTCACCACAAGGCCACATGACACGACCGCCTCGGCCCCGGAACGCCGGGACCGGGGCGGTCGCGACGCATACGTCACTCGCTGAGGCGGCGAACCGGCTGGCCCGTGAGGCGGGCGATGGTCTCGAAGTCCGCGTCCTCGTGCAGCAGGGTCAGCTTGTGGTGCTGCGCGGTGACGGCCACCAGCAGGTCGACGGGGCTCGCGCACTGGTGCCAGCCACGATCGGCGAGGGTCTGCTGAAGCGCGGCGGTGTCGTCCCAGACGGAGTCGCGCATCGGGTGGTACGGGAAGGTCTCCCGCAACAGCCCGTCCGCTTCGTAGTACGCAGGCCGCCCGCCGACCGCGCGCAGGAACTCCTGTCGCACGGGTTCGCACAGTCCGACCAGGCCGGAGGTCACGAGCTGGTCCCAGTGCGGGCCTGTCTGCCTCCGGTAGAAGCGGATCAGGGCGCTGGTGTCGATGAGGAAAGCCTCGCTCATGCCGCGTGATGCCCGGCATCGGAGCCGGAGCCGGAATCGTGGTCGGAGCAGGGCTTCCGGACGGGTTTCTCGATGGCGGAGAGGTCGATCTCCCCCTCTGCGACCATCTGCCGCATCCGCTCCACGGCAGCCGCTCGCCGCCGCTTGTCCGCGATCTCCCGGAGCGCGGCGTTGACGGTGTCCTTCTTCGTGGTGGTGCCCAGATGCCGGGCCGCTTCGGCGAGCGCCTCGTCGTCGAGGTCGATCACGGTGCGAGACATGGCGCCTCCCTGGCCTGTATATACGATTCCAGAAGAAGATATCACCCGTGGTGGTCTCGGCGGCCTTCCGTGGCGCCGTCGCGGCGTTCCAGCTCGCACCACACGACCTTGCCGACGGTCAGCTCGCGGATACCCCACCGATCGGCGACCCGCCCGACGATCAGCAGCCCCTGCCCGACATGTCGTCGGCGGTCGCTTCCCGCAGGTACGGCCGCAACTCACCCTTCGGGTCGGACACGGCGATCCGCAGGAAGCGCTCGGTGAGGGCGAGCTCCACCCGGAAGAGCCGGTCACGAAGGCAGCCGTGCAGTACGGCGTTCCCGCCCAACTCGGAGACCAGCAGAGCGGTGTCGGCGGCGAGTTCGGGGTGCCCCCACTCGGTGAGAAGACGCTGCGCTCTGCGCCGGGCCAGGCTGACGCTCTTGGGGAGCGGGGTGTAGTCGAGACGGTCGTACGCGAGGGGCTCGGGCTCATCGGGGGCGGTCATGCCGCTCACTTCCACTGCTCTGTGATCGATGCATCACTGACGGTAGAGGCTCGCCCAGCCGTGGGCAAATTAGTCTCGGAACAATTAATCCTTACAGGGTTTGTGGGGTGGATCGACGTCACGCGAAACTGGCAGCGCACTGATGCCAGGAGGAGCGCAACGTGACAGCAAGTCAACCGATGCTGGGCAACAGCACATCCTCGGTACTGGGGCGTCGACTGGGCGGCGAACTCGTCAAGTTGCGAACTGCGGCCGGCCTGACACAGAGCCACGCGGCCAAGGCGCTGACCTCGTCCATCACGAAGGTCACCAAGATGGAACGAGGCTGGGTCCCCATGCGAGACCCGGACATCCGAGCGTTGTGCGAGCTGTACGAAGTCCACGACCCCGGCACTGTCGGCAGACTCCAGGAACTGGCGAGACTCGACCGCGAGCGCCGCAAGGCGAAGGGCTGGTGGGACGACTACGCGATGCTCGGCACCATGCAGGAGTACGTCACGCTGGAGAGCGCGGCAACGTCCATCAAGGCGTGGCAACCCGCGTACGTGCCCGGGTTGCTCCAAACCCCGGACTACGTACGGGGCTTGAGGGCCACTCCCGCCAACGCTGCTTCAGTGGCCCGTCGCAATGACCCCGACGAGGAGTTCATCGCCTCGCGCCTGGCGCGACAGCGGCGGCTCACCGACGATCCGCCGCTCGCCCTGTACGCGGTGCTCTACGAGGCGGTGCTACGGAACTTCCCAGGCGGAGTCGAGACGGCTCGCGGCCAACTCGACCACCTCACGAAGATGGCCGACCTGCCGAACGTCACGATCCAGGTCTTCCCGTTCCGCAACGGCACGCATCAAGGCCTGAACGGCTCGTTCAACATCATTTCCTTCGCCGAACCGGGGGCCATGGATGTGGCCTACTCCGAGGCCGCGTTCAAGCAGACGTGGGTCGAAGGTGGGGAAGGGGCGGCAGGCTATGACGATCTGTTCGAGCTGATCGCCACCCGCGCACTCGATGAGCGAGAATCCCTGTCGTTCCTCCACCACCTCTGCAAGGAACTCTGAGCCGTGCCCGTTTTCCACTATCGCAAGTCCACCTACAGCGACGACAAAGAAGAGTGTGTCGAAGTAGCCACCAACATCCCCACCACCATCTCCATACGCGACTCAAAGCACCCCACCGGCCCCAACCTCCGCGTCACGCCCCGCGGATGGCTGGCCTTCCAGGCCGCGCTTGTGGGCGATGATCCAAGGCCCCGTCTCACCGGGTAACGTAGCGATCTTCGGCCGGCGGAAGCCGTACGGAGTCCTCGAAGGCCGGGCACATCTTGCATCTCGCCGACCGTCCCGCGCGCCGCCGTCTCAGCGCCGCCCTGGAGAACCTCTCCGTCACCTTCCGCGGCATGACCGCGCATCCGGACGAGCACAACTGCGAGTGCCACTGGGGCAGTCGGGAGGAAGTCGACCTTCTGAAGACGCCGGACGTGGAACTGGAGCCGGACCTCCTGCGCCGGGCCTGGCAGGCCGTCGACTGGACCGATCACGCGGCCGTGCTGCGCCGCGTCCTGCCGCAGTTCGCCACGGCCCTGGTCGCCGGTCGCGTGGACCCCCTGTTCGGGCTGGAAGAGGCCGGACACTCCTTCGCCCTCGGCGGCTGGCAACAATGGCCTGCCGAACAGGCTGGTCCGGTAGGCGAGTTCCTGCATGCCTGGTGGGTGCAGAGCCTCACCGATCCGGACGCGGCCGTCCCGGCGCACCAGGTCTTCGTGATGTGCGCCGAGGCGTCCGGAACGCTCGGCCCCTGGCTTGCAGACTGGGAAGGGCAGACCGGGTACCTCAGCGACCGACGTCTCGCCGAGGCGGCCGCGGAATGGTCGTACGAGCTCCTGGGAGACGGTCTGCCGTGGAGCGTCGGCTGGTACGGGCACGAGCACGACGAGGAGGCGCTGCGGGCCGAGCTGGTCGCCTGGCTCCTCGGCCACGCTGCGGTGCGCCTCCGCGAATCGGGCGCATCGGCGGATCTGCGGCACCGGATACGGCTGCTCGGACTCACCGGTGAGGACCGCTGGACGGATCCGCACTGGCCTGGCCACCGCTACTGACGGCCGGCGGTTACGAAGGCTTCCGCGGCTGCACGCCCCGTTCCGGTGCGGCCACGGGGCCGGCCGGCCGCGTATTCGACGGGGTGTGGAGTGTCGTAGGAATCGAATCTGCGAAACCGGACGGCGTCATCCGAAGGCAGATGACAGTGCGTTGAAAGGGGAAATTCTCCTGTGAGAAATAGCCTGCCAATATGGGCAGTTAACGTAATGTCAGATCTGACGCGGCGGAATTTTCCGTCCGGCGCGCCATTCACAATGGCCCCGTGGATGAAGACACCGAACATGACGACACCGAACACGACCAGGCCGACCTGATCCCCCTCCTGCTCCAGCACCTCCACGCCCCGCTCACCGGGACGTCGTACCTGCGCGGAGTGCTGCCCGCCCCCGGCGGCGCCGACGCCGTACGAGTAGCCGTCGGGGCCGTAAACGCCGTATGCACGCGCGAGTTGACGCTCTATCAGTTCCCGCTCGTCGTAGGCGAGGACAGCGTGACCGCGTACGACGTCATCGGGATGTTGCGCAGCCTGTGCGGCGGCGCGGGCGGCGGCGCGGGCGGCAGTCGGCCGTCCGGGAGGGGTCGCACGGTGATGGGGATGCCGCTCGTTGCCGTGGACCCGGCGGCCGTGGCCCGCGCCCCTGAGACGGACGCCGACCGTGGGCTGCGGCTGTTGCGGACCCTCGTCCGCCCGTACGACGAGACCTGGGGCGATCCCCTCCTGCACGGTTTCCTCTTCCTGGACCAGGACCGGGTGCGGCTCTATTTCCGTGTCGCGGGGATGCCCGGCGTGACCGCCGCCGACGTCCGGACGACCGGGGCGCTCACCGCGCTGATCGCGGCGCTCCCCTCGCTGCTCGAAGGGGAGGGGGAGCAGATGGCGGCGGACGACGGGGATCCGCACTGTGCGCGGGTACTGGACGTGACCTACTGGTGACGCGACCTACTGGTGAGGAATCTCGCTTCCCCGTGGCTGGATCACCCGTTACGCTCCCCCAGCGCGCATCCGGCGCGAGCAGGGGGTACCGGGGGTAACGGGGCACATGGCAGAGGTAGTTGGCGCGCCGGAGAAGGGCCCGAACGCGTGGGCTCAGGCCATCGCGGCGCTGGTCGTGGTCGGGGCGCTCGGGGGCGGGCTGTACGTGATCCAGAAGAACGAGGCCAAGGCCGCCGACAAACCGGCGACCTGCTCGCCCGACGAAGAGGACAAGAAGGCCGACAAGGCCGCGAAGGCGGCGCACCGCGTCTCCGGGACGCAACTGTGCACGGCGCTGAACCGCGCGGACCTGCCGACACTCCTCGGCACGCCGCAGGAGCACGCGCTGACGGCCTACGCGAGCGACGGCTCGGTCGAGTCGGCGGGCGGCGCCAAGACCCCCACACCCGAGGGGAACGTCCAACTGGACACCTACACCGTGAAGCTCTCGCGGTCCTACGACGACCTCCCGGTCGCCGGGCTGGAGGACCTGCTGAACGACGGGGCGAAGAAGACGATCCTGGGCCACCCGGCGGTGCTCTACTCGGGTCAGACGTTCGCGATCCAGTTCAACCTCGGCGGCGGCAAGTCCGAGACCGGCCCCGGCGGCATCGCCCGCACCCTGATCGTCGCCCCGGACACCAAGGACGGCGGCGGCTCCTACGAACTCGCCATCTGGCGCCAGGACAGCGTCCCGCCCGACGACGCGGCCCTGCTCCGCGTCGCGGCGAAGGTGCTGCCCGCGATCCCCGGCTGGACGGCCGCCGGCTGACGACAGCCACGCCGAACGTAGCCGATCCCCTTCGTGTCCCGGCCGGCCCTACCGGTCGCCGCCGCCCCCGCCGCCCAGCGCCCGCGTCACGCCCGGTTCCTTCGGCCCCAGGAACCGGGGTTCCGGCTCGAACACCGCGTCCAGGGCCGCCTTGCCGGCCGCGACGACCTCCCGGGCGCCGCCGTAATACCAGGTCACGTCATGTTTCGCGGCGACGCCGATGCCGTACGAGTCCACCCCCGCCGCCTGGCACAGGGCGACGGCGCGCCGGATGTGGAAGCCCTGGCTGATCAGTACGGCCCGGTCGACGCCGAAGATCTTCTTGGCGCGGACGCAGGAGTCCCAGGTGTCGAAACCGGCGTAGTCGCTGACGATCCGCGCGTCCGGCACCCCGTGCTTCGTCAGGTACGTACGCATCGCGTCGGGCTCGTCGTAGTCCTCGCGGCTGTTGTCGCCGGTCACGAGCACGACCCTGACCCGGCCCTCCCGGTACAGCGTGGCCGCCGCGTCCAGCCGGTGCGCGAGATACGGCGACGGCTCGCCGTCCCACAGACCGGCGCCGAAGACGACGGCGACGTCGGTGCGCGGCGCGTCGGCCGTCGTACCGAGCCGGTCGGCCGTGGACACGTACAGCCAGGTGGCCGGCAGCAGCGCCAGCACGCACCCCGCCATCACGCCCTGCACCAGCCGGCGCCGCCCCGCACGGGTGCGCGGCAGTCGCGGTCGACGGACGTTCAGACGGATGTTCATACGGTGTCCCCCCGGATCGACAACCCCTCCGGCCTCGCAAGACGCACCCGACGCCGATCCGGTTCGCCCCCTCACCGAGCGGCCTGCCGAGCCGCATCTCACATCGCATCTCACACCGCCGCCCCGCCCACGGTGAACGACCGGAAAAGACTCGTGACGGTCAGGCAACCGGAGTGCAACCTCGTGCCGTCAGGATCGGTCCATGAGCCAGCCAAGCCTCGTTCACCTCGACGGCCGCCGGCGTCCCGGCCCGCCCGCGCTGGTCGTCGTCGCCCACGGCAGCCGCGACCCGCGCGCCCTGAGCACCGTCCGCACGCTCCTGGACCGCGTCCGCGAGCAGCGCCCCGGCCTGCCGGTCCACCTCGGCCACATCGAGCTCAACGAGCCCCTGCTGACGGACACCCTCGCCGACCTCGACGCCCACGGCACGCCGGACGCCGTCCTCGTCCCCCTGCTGCTGGCCCGGGGCTACCACGTCAAGCGGGACATCCCCGAGATGGCGGCGAAGGCACGGGTACGCGCGCGCGTGGCGGCCCCGCTGGGCCCGCACCCCCTGCTGGTGGAGGCGCTCCACACCCGTCTGGTCGAGGCGGGCTGGCGCACGGACCTGACGGCGGCGGAGCGCCGGACGAGCGCGGTGGTCCTCGCGGCGGCGGGCTCCCGCGACCCGGACTCGGCCGTGGACACTCGCCGCACCGCCCGCCTCCTGGCCCGCCGCCTGGGCGTCCCGGTCATCCCCGCGTACGCCTCGACGGCCACCCCGGCCGTCCCGACGGCGCTGCGCGCACTGGCGGCAAGGGGCCGGGACCGGGTGGCCGTGGCCTCCTGCTTCACCGCCCCGGGCCGCTTCGCGACGGAGTGCGCGCAGGCAGCCCCCTGGATCGCCTCGGCCCCCCTGGGCACCCACCAGGCAATGGCCGACCTCCTCCTCCACCGCTACGACCAGTCACTTGCAATGGGGGCCGGGACCAACGCCGCCTGAAGGGGCGCGGGGCTGTATCGATTTGCGGCTGCGCCGCGTGGGCGCGAGCGACCACATCCGGCCCGCACGCGCCCACACACAGAACCCGGCAGACGAGTAGGCACCCATTTGTCAGTACCGCCGCCTACTGTCGAGACATGCCCTACGACTTGCCGTCAACCGAACGCTGGGCGGCGGAACCCGACAAGCGCCCCGGCCGCACCGCCTTCCAACGCGACCGCGCGAGAATCCTGCACTCCTCGGCGCTGAGAAGACTCGCGGGCAAAACCCAGGTAGTCACCCCGGGCACCCGCAGCCAGGTGTGGGACGCCACCCCCCGCACCCGCCTCACCCACTCCCTGGAGTGCGCCCAGGTGGGCCGCGAACTCGGCGCGGCCCTCGGCTGCGACCCCGACCTGGTCGAGGCGGCCTGCCTCTCCCACGACCTGGGCCACCCCCCGTTCGGCCACAACGGCGAACAGGCCCTGAACGACTTCGCGCGGGACTGCGGCGGCTTCGAGGGCAACGCCCAGTCGCTGCGCCTGCTCACCCGCATCGAGCCCAAGCGCTTCACCGACGAGGGCTCCGTCGGCCTCAACCTCACCCGGGCCACCCTCGACGCCGCCACCAAGTACCCCTGGCCGCGCGGCGCCCACCCCACCGACCCGGCGTCCGGCAAGTTCGGCGTCTACGAGGACGACAGGCCCGTCTTCGACTGGGTCCGCAAGGAGGCCCCCGGCACGCGCACCTGCTTCGAGGCGCAGGTCATGGACTGGGCGGACGACGTCGCGTACTCGGTGCACGACGTGGAGGACGGCCTGCACGCGGGACACATCGACCCCAACTGCCTGCACGCCGAACCGGAACGCCAGGAGGTCTTCCGGGTCGCCATCGGCCGCTACGTCCCCGCCGACACCGATCCGGCCGAACTCGCCGCCGCCCTAGACCGCCTCCTCGACCAGGAGTGGTGGCCGCACGGCTACGACGGCACGGCGGTCGCCCAGGCCGGCCTGAAGGACGCCACCAGCCAGCTCATCGGCCGCTTCTGCCTCGCCGCCGAGGCCGCCACCCGCACCCGCCACGGCACGGGCCGTCTGACCCGTTACGACGCCGAACTCGTCGTCCCGGACGAGGCGCGCCTGGAGTGCGCGGTCCTCAAGGCGGTCGCCGACCGGTACGTCATGCAGCGCGCCGAACAGGAACTCCTGCGCGCCGACCAGCGCGTCGTCATCAGCGAGCTCGCCGAGGCCCTCACGGTCCGCGCCCCCGACGGCCTCGACCCCCAGTTCCGCGCCCTGTTCGACCGGGCACCGGACGACCGGGCCCGCAAGCGCGTCGTCGTCGACCAGATCGCCTCCCTCACCGACGCCTCGGCCCGCTCGCTGCACACCCGCCTGACGGCACAGACGAGACGCTGACCGGGCGCCCGCACCCCCGCCCGCACCCGCACCCCCACCCCGGACCCGCACCCGCACCCCGACCCGCACCCGGGCCCGCACCCGCACCCCAGCCCGCACCCGGGCCCGCACCCCGACCCGCACCCGGGCCCGCACCCGCACCCCGACCTGCACCCGCACCCGACCCGCACCCCCGCCCGCACGCCAACCCGCACACCAGCCGCCCTCAACTCCGCACCCCGGCCCCGCCCCGTGCACCCAAACGGGCCGGAACCCGGCCCGGCATGCGCTGATCGGGCACGTCCCCCTTCCCCCACCGCGCCGCGTGCGGGACGCTCGCATGTGGCGAAACGCTTACGAGGAGGCATCACGTGGTCGACGCGGATCAGACATTTGTCATCGTCGGAGGAGGCCTGGCCGGCGCGAAGGCGGCCGAGACGCTGCGGGCGGAGGGCTTCACCGGCCGCGTGATACTGATCTGCGACGAGCGCGACCACCCCTACGAGCGCCCGCCGCTCTCCAAGGGCTACCTGCTCGGCAAGAAGCCCCGCGAGAGCGTCTTCGTGCACGAGCCCGCCTGGTACGCGCAGAACGACATCGAGCTGCACCTCGGCCAGACCGTCGACGCGATCGACCGCACCGCGAAGACGGTCCGCTTCGGCGACGACGGCACCCTCGTCCACTACGACAAGCTGCTCCTGGCCACCGGCGCCGAACCGCGCCGGCTGGACATCCCCGGCACCGACCTCGCGGGCGTGCACCACCTGCGCCGTCTCTCGCACGCCGAGCGCCTCAAGGGCGTCCTGGCCGCCCTCGGCCGGGACAACGGCCACATCGTGATCGCCGGCGGCGGCTGGATCGGCCTGGAGGTCGCGGCGGCGGCCCGTGAGTACGGCGCCGAGGTCACCGTCGTCGAACCGGAGCCGACCCCGCTGCACGGCGTGCTCGGCCCGGAACTGGGCGGCATCTTCGCCGACCTGCACCGCGAGCACGGCGTCCGCTTCCACTTCGGCGCCAGGCTCACCGAGATCGTCGGCCAGGACGGCATGGTCCTCGCCGCCCGCACCGACGACGGCGAGGAACACCCGGCGCACGACGTCCTCGCGGCGATCGGCGCGGCCCCGCGCACCTCCCTCGCGGAGGCGGCGGGGCTGCTGCTGGCCGAGCGCGCCCACGGCGGGGGCATCGCCGTGGACCACCGGCTGCGCACCTCCGACCCCGACATCCACGCCGCCGGCGACGTCGCGTCCTTCCCGCACGCCCTTTTCGACACCCGGCTGCGCGTGGAGCACTGGGCCAACGCGCTGAACGGCGGTCCGGCCGCCGCCCGCGCGATGCTCGGCAAGGACATCCCCTACGACCGCGTCCCCTACTTCTTCTCCGACCAGTACGACCTGGGCATGGAGTACAGCGGCTGGGCCCCGCCGGGGACGTACGACGAGGTGGTGATCCGGGGCGACGCGGGCAAGCGGGAGTTCATCGCGTTCTGGCTCAAGGAGGGCCGCGTCCTGGCCGGGATGAACGTGAACGTGTGGGACGTCACAGAGCCGATCCAGAAGCTGATCACGTCCCGAACCCCCGTGAACACGGAGGCATTGGCGGACCCCCACGTTCCGCTCGGGGACCTGGTCTCCTAGACGCTCCGGGAGCGTCGGTCCTGCCCCGTAGAATCGCCACGTGGCAGGACGGATCAACGACGAGGACGTGAAGGCGGTACGGGACGCGGTCCCGATCGACGCCGTGGTGTCCGAGTACCTCCAACTGCGCAACGCGGGCGGCGGCAACCTCAAGGGGCTGTGCCCGTTCCACGACGAGAAGTCGCCGTCCTTCCAGGTCAGCCCGAGCAAGGGGCTCTTCCACTGCTTCGGCTGCCAGGAGGGCGGCGACACCATCACGTTCGTGATGAAGGTCGACCACCTCACCTTCTCCGAGGTCGTCGAGCGACTCGCCGCCCAGGCCGGCATCACCCTGCGCTACGAGGAGGGCGGCTACAACCCCGCCCACCAGCGCGGCGAACGCATCCGCCTGGTCGAGGCCCACAAGATCGCCGCCGAGTGGTACGCGGAACAGCTCGCCAGCGGCCCCGAGGCCGACACCGGCCGGATCTTCCTCGCCGAGCGCGGCTTCGACCAGGCCGCCGCCGTCCACTTCGGCGTCGGCTACAGCCCCCAGGGCTGGGACCACCTCACCCGCTTCCTGCGCGGCAAGGGCTTCACCGACAAGGAGCTGTTCCTGTCGGGGCTCGCGCAGGAGGGCCGGCGCGGCCCCATCGACCGCTTCCGGGGCCGTCTGATGTGGCCCATCCGCGACATCGGCGGCGAGGTCGTCGGATTCGGCGCCCGCAAGCTCTACGAGGCCGACAACGGCCCCAAGTACCTCAACACGCCCGACACGGCGATCTACAAGAAGTCCCAGGTGCTGTACGGCATCGACCTCGCCAAACAGCACATCGCCAAGGCCAGCCGGGCCGTCGTCGTCGAGGGCTACACCGACGTCATGGCCTGCCACCTCGCCGGGGTGACGACCGCGATCGCCACCTGCGGCACGGCCTTCGGCAGCGAACACATCAAGGTGCTGCGCCGCCTGCTGATGGACAACGGCACCTCGCGTGTCATCTTCACCTTCGACGGCGACGCGGCGGGCCAGAAGGCCGCGCTGCGGGCGTTCGAGGACGACCAGAAGTTCGCCGCCTCGACCTACATCGCGATCGCTCCCGACAGCATGGACCCGTGCGAACTGCGCCTGGCGAAGGGCGACGACGCCGTCGCCGAACTGGTCCAGCCGCACACCCCGCTGTTCAAGTTCGCGCTCCAGCAGATCGTGCAGCGCTACGACCTGGAGACCCCCGGGGGCCGCGCGGCGGCCCTGGACGAGGCGGCCCCCGTGGCCGCCCGGATCAAGGAGCGCACCGCGCGGCGCGAGATGGCCGTCGAGCTCGCCGGCCTGGTCGGCATCCTGGACCCGGAGTTCGTGGTGGACCGCGTCGGCCACCTTCACCGGCGCGGCGGCGGCAAGGCCCCGGCCCCCGGCGGCAACCGCGCCCCCCAGCAGTACGAGGCCGCCCCCCGCCCCGCCGGCGGCGGCCCCGCCCTCACCCTGCGCAACCCCGTCTACGCGACCGAACGCGAGCTGCTCAAACTCGCCCTCCAGCGCCCCCAGTTGGTCGCCCCGGCCTTCGACGCGTACGGCATCGACGAGTTCACCGCCGCCCCCTACGCCGCCGTACGCCAGGCGATCATGGACGCGGGCGGCGCCGAGTGGGGCGTACAGGACGAACAGGAGTACCTCGTACGGGTCCGGGAGGCCGCGCCGGACGACACGGTCCGCTCCATGGTCACGGAGCTGGCCGTCGAGGCGATCATGCGCAAGGCGGTCGACGAGATCTACGCGGGGCTCCAGTTGGTGACCGTCCGCCGCCGCGCCGTGGAACGCCGGATCCGCGACGCCAACTCCCAACTGGCCCGCCTCGGTGCCGCCGGCGACCAGGCCCGGTTCGCCGCCGTGCAGAACGAACTGTGGGTCCTTCAGCAGTACGACCAGGCCCTCCAGACACACGGCGCCTCGGCCCTCTGAACAGGCCGTCACACCCCGGACTCAAAAAGTCACCGCACGCCCCTCGTGGGAGGGATGTGTCGTACGCCACACTGGGTCCGGTGCCTGAGTCCTCGGAGCGGCCCACGGAGCACCGCTGCCGCTCACCTCAGCAGCGATCATCCTGGAGGTCGCCCCCGTGCAGACCCAGACTCTGACGCAGACCGACCGCACGACCGACAGCACCACCAGCACCAGCAACAGCACCGCCGCCGACGGTACGGATCCGGACGCCGATACGGACGTCCTGGCCGCGGTCCCGCCGCAGCACCGTGCCACGCGCCACCCGGAGACGGATCCGGAGTCGGACACGGAGTCGGAGGCAGAGGCGGAACCCGCCGATCCGCCCGCCGAGGCGCTCGACGACGGCCCGGAGCCCGAACCCGCCGAGGCCCGGCCCCGCGCCCGCGTCGTCGACAACAGCAGCCCCTCCTCGGACCTGTTCCGCCAGTACCTGCGCGAGATCGGCCGCATCCCGCTGCTCACCGCGGCCGAGGAGGTCGAGCTGGCGCGTTGCGTGGAGGCGGGCCTGTTCGCCGAGGAGAAACTCGCCGGCGCGCCCGACCTGGACAGTGAACTCGCCCTCGACCTCGACCGGTTGGTCGTCATGGGCCGGATGGCCAAGCGCCGGCTGATCGAGGCCAACCTGCGGCTCGTGGTCTCCGTCGCCAAGCGGTACATCGGGCGCGGGCTCACCATGCTCGACCTCGTCCAGGAGGGCAACCTCGGCCTGATCCGGGCGGTCGAGAAGTTCGACTACGCCCGCGGCTACAAGTTCTCCACGTACGCCACCTGGTGGATCCGCCAGGCCATGTCCCGGGCGCTCGCCGACCAGGCACGCACCATCCGCGTCCCGGTCCATGTCGTCGAGCTCATCAACCGGGTCGTCCGGGTCCAGCGCCGCATGCTCCAGGAACGCGGCTACGAACCGACCCCCGAAGAGGTCGCCGCCCAACTGGACCTGCCGCCCGAACGCGTCGGCGAGGTCCTGCGCCTCGCCCAGGAGCCGGTCTCCCTGCACGCCCCGGTGGGCGAGGAGGACGACGTGGCCCTCGGCGACCTCATCGAGGACGGCGACGCGGCCAGCCCCGTCGAGTCGGCGGCCTTCCTGCTGCTGCGCGAACACCTGGAGGCCGTGCTCTCCACACTCGGCGAACGCGAGCGGAAGGTCGTCCAACTCCGCTACGGCCTCGCGGACGGCCGCCCGCGCACCCTGGAGGAGATCGGCCGCATCTTCGGCGTGACGCGCGAACGGATCCGGCAGATCGAGTCCAAGACCCTCAACAAGCTGCGCGACCACGCCTTCGCGGACCAGCTGAGGGGCTACCTGGACTGAGCACCGGGCCGAAAAAGGGGCCGCTCACGTTCGCGTGAGCGGCCCCCGGGCTTGACCGACCGCTAGTCGACCTCCGCCACCGCCTCCGCGAACTGCGCCTTGTACAGCCGCGCGTACGCCCCGTCGGCCGCGAGCAGCTCGGCGTGGGCGCCCTGTTCGACGATCGAGCCGTTCTCCATCACCAGGATCGTGTCGGCGTCCCGGATGGTCGACAGCCGGTGCGCGATGACGAACGACGTACGCCCGTGCGCCAGCTTGGCCATCGCCTTCTGGATCAGCACCTCGGTACGGGTGTCGACGGAGCTGGTGGCCTCGTCGAGCACCAGGATCACCGGGTCGGACAGGAACGCCCGCGCGATGGTGATCAACTGCTTCTCACCGGCGCTGACCCCGCTGCCCTCGTCGTCGATCACGGTGTCGTAGCCGTCGGGAAGGGTGCGGACGAACCGGTCGGCGTGCGCGGCCCGCGCCGCCTCCTCGATCTCGCCCCGGGTGACCTCCCGCGACGCCCCGTACGCGATGTTCTCCGCGATGGTGCCGCCGAACAGCCAGGTGTCCTGGAGGACCATGCCGATGCCGGCGCGCAGGTCGTCGCGGGACATCGTGGCGATGTCGACGCCGTCGAGGGCGATGCGCCCGCCGGAGACGTCGTAGAACCGCATGAGGAGGTTCACCAGCGTCGTCTTGCCGGCGCCGGTCGGGCCGACGATGGCGACCGTGTGGCCGGGCTCCACCGTCAGCGACAGGTCCTCGATCAGCGGCTTCTGCGGGTCGTACCGGAAGGACACGCCCTCCAGCGACACCAGCCCGCGCAGCTCCGCGGGCCGCTGCGCCGCCACCGGATCCGCCTCCTGCTCCTCCGCGTCCAGGAGTTCGAAGATCCGCTCCGCCGAGGCGACGCCCGACTGCACCAGGTTCGCCATCGACGCGACCTGCGTCAGCGGCATGGAGAACTGGCGCGAGTACTGGATGAACGCCTGCACGTCACCGATGGACAGCGCGCCCGACGCGACGCGCAGCCCGCCGACGACCGCGACCAGCACGTAGTTGAGGTTCGAGATGAACATCATCAGCGGCTGCATGACCCCGCTGTTGTACTGCGCCCTGAACCCGGCCTCGTACAGCGCGTCGTTCTGCTCGGCGAACTGCTCGGCGGACTCGTCCTGGCGGCCGAACACCTTCACCAGCGTGTGACCGGTGTACATCTCCTCGATGTGGGCGTTGAGCTTGCCGGTGGTGCGCCACTGCTGCACGAAGTGCGGCTGCGACCGCTTGCCCACGCGCGTGGCGACGACCGCCGACAGCGGCACCGTCACCAGCGCGACCAGCGCGAGGATCCACGACACCCAGAACATCATCGCCAGCACGCCGATGATCGTCAGCAGCGAGTTGACGAGCTGGCCCAGCGACTGCTGGAGCGTCTGCCCGATGTTGTCGATGTCGTTCGTCGCGCGCGACAGCACCTCGCCGCGCTGGCGCTTGTCGAAGTACGACAGCGGCAGCCGCGACAGCTTCGTCTGCACGTCCTCGCGCATCCGGAACATCGTCCGGTTGACGGCCCGGTTGACCAGGCGCGTCCCCACCGCCATCAGCAGACCGGAGACGAGGAACACGACGATCGCGAACAGCAGGACCCGGCCGACCTGGTCGAAGTCGATGCCCTGGCCCGGCGTGAAGTCGGTGCTGCGGAGCATGTCGGCGACACTGCCCTCGCCGCGCGCCCGCATCGAGTCGAGCACCTGCTCCTTGCTCGCCCCGGCCGGCATCTCCCGGCCGATGATGCCCGCGAAGACCAGGTCGGTGGCCTGGCCGAGGATCTTCGGCCCGACCACGCTGAGGCCGACGCTGAGCACCACGCTGGCCAGCATCGCGTAGAGGGTGAACCGTTCCGGCTTGAAGTACGCGAGCAGCCGCCTGCCGGACACCTTGAAGTCCAGCGTGCGGCTCTCGGGACCGGCGGCGCCCATCATGCGCCCCATGGGCCCGGCCATCAGGCTGCCTCCGCTTCCGTGAGCTGGGAGAGGACGATCTCCCGATAGGTCTCGTTGCCCGCCATGAGCGCGGTGTGCGTGCCCGTGCCGACGACCCGGCCCTCGTCGAGGACGATGATCCGGTCGGCGTCGCGGATGGTCGCCACCCGCTGGGCGACGATCACGACGGTCGCCTCGGCGGTCTCCCGCCCGAGCGCCGCCCGCAGCGCCGCGTCGGTGGCGTAGTCGAGGGCGGAGAAGGAGTCGTCGAAGAGGTAGATCTCCGGCCGCTGCACGAGCGTACGGGCGATCGCGAGCCGCTGCCGCTGACCGCCGGAGACGTTCGTCCCGCCCTGCGAGATGGGGGAGTCCAGCCCGTTCTCCAGCTTGCTCACGAAGTCCTTGGCCTGCGCCACCTCCAGCGCGTGCCACAGCTCCTCGTCGGTGGCGTCCGGATTGCCGTAGCGCAGGTTGGTGGCGACCGTCCCCGCGAACAGGTACGGCTTCTGCGGCACGAGCCCCACGGTCTTCGCCAGCAGCACCGGATCGACGTCCGCGACGGCCACCCCGTCGACGAGCACCTCGCCCTCGGTGGCGTCGAACAGCCGGGGCACCAGCCCGAGCAGCGTGGACTTGCCGCTGCCGGTCGAGCCGATCACCGCGGTCGTCTCACCGGGCAGCGCCACGAGCTCCACGGCCTTCAGGACGGGCTCCTCGGCGCCGGGATAGCGGAAGCCCGCCCCCCGGATCTCCAGATGCCCGTGCCGGCGCAGCTCGGTGACGGGCGCCAGCGGCGGCACGACGCTCGACGACGTGTCCAGCACCTCCTGGATGCGCTCGGCGCACACCTCCGCGCGCGGCACCATCATGAACATGAAGGTGGCCATCATGACGGACATGACGATCTGCATGAGATAGGCGAGGAAGGCGGTCAGATCACCGATCTGCATCCCGCCGGCGTCGATCCGATGGGCCCCGAACCAGACCACCGCGATCGACGACAGGCTCACCGTGGTCATGACCACCGGGAACATCAGCGCGAGCAGGTTGCCGGACTTCAGCGAGATGTCCGTGAGGTCGGCGTTGGCCTTCCGGAACCGCTGCTGCTCGTACTCGTCGCGGACGAAGGCGCGGATGACCCGGTTGCCGGTGATCTGCTCGCGCAGCACCCGGTTCACGGTGTCCAGCTTCACCTGCATGGACCGGAACAGCGGCCGCAGCCGGAGCACGATCACCGTCACGCAGATGCCCAGCACCGGCACCACGGCGACCAGCACGGAGGACAGCGGCACGTCGAGTCCGAGCGCCAGCACGATGCCGCCCACGCACATGATGGGGGCCGACACCATCAGCGTGAACGTCATCAGGGCGAGCATCTGGATCTGCTGGACGTCGTTCGTCGTCCGTGTGATCAACGAGGGCGCGCCGAAGTGACCGACCTCACGGGAGGAGAAGGACTGCACCCGGTCGAAGACGGCCGCCCGCAGGTCCCGGCCGAGCGCGGAGGCGGTCCTGGCGCCGTAGTACACGGCGCCGATGTTGCACACCACCTGCGCCAGCGAGACGCCGATCATCACGCCGCCGAAGGACAGGATGTATCCCGTGTCCCCCTCGACGACGCCCTTGTCGATGATGTGGGCGTTGAGTGTGGGCAGGTAGAGGGTGGCGCAGGTCTGCAGCAGCTGCAGCAGCACCAGCAGGGTGATGGGTTTTCGGTAGGGCCTGAGGTAGGTCCTCAGCAGTCGTATGAGCACGCTACGTCTCTCGGGGTCGGCGGGCGGGGCACGGGCATTCGGTTGCCCCTGGCCCCTATCGTCGAACACCTCGCCCGTGTTACCCCAATGATTAACCCAAGGGGCAGTGCTTTTCCGGCCTTACGGGTGGGCGCCCCGAACCCCCGAGCGGGCCTTACGCCCGAAACGCCCCGGGATGCGTCTGCTCCCGCACCGACACGAACTGCTGCCGCACCGCCTGCCCCACGGCCAGCTCCTCGCCCGGGTCCAGGACCTGCGCCGCCGGCCCCTGCCAGGCGGGCGGGTTCCGCGGGTCGAGGGTGCCCTGCGACACCCCGAGCGCCCACGCCGCCTGCCGGGCCGCCCCGATCGCCGCGTAGTCCGCCGGCTGCGGTACGACGACCTGCGCCCCGAACAGTGCGGGCGCCGCCGACTGCACGGCCGGCAGCTCGGCCGCCGCCCCCAGCAGGAAGATCCGCCGCACGTCCACGCCCCGGCCGCGCAGCACGTCCAGCGCGTCCGCGAGCCCGCACAGCATGCCCTCGAACGCGGCCCGCGCGAAGTGCTCGGGCTTCATGGACTCGCGCCGCAGCCCCGCCAGCGTCCCGGCGGTGTGCGGCAGGTTCGGCGTCCGCTCACCCTCCAGGTAGGGCAGCATGACCAGCCCGTGCGACCCCGGCGTCGACTTCATCGCCAGGTCCGACAGCGCCTCCAGATCGGCCGCCCCGACCAGCTCGGCGGCGCCGCGCAGGGTCCGTACGGCGTTCAGGGTGGTGACGACGGGCAGGTGCATGCCGGTCGCGTCCGCCAGGGAGGTGATCATCCCGCTCTGGTCGACGAGCGCCTCGCGGTGCACGGCCATCACCGACCCGGAGGCGCCGAGCGACACGACCGCGTCGCCGAGCCCGATCCCGAGCCCCAGGGCGGCGGCCATGGTCTCGCCGGTGCCGGCGGAGATCAGCAGCCCCTCCGGCGTCGTACCGGCCGCGTCGGACGGCCCGATCACCTCCGGCAGCATGGCCTGGTGGCCGAGCGCCAGCTCCACCAGGTCGGGCCGGTACCCGCCGGTGGCGGCCGACCAGTACCCGGTCCCGGAGGCCCCACCCCGGTCGGTGGTCCTGCGGACCGGCCGCCCCAGGAGCTGCCACACCAGCCAGTCGTGGGCCTGGAGCAGCACGGCGGTCCGCGCGGCGGCCTCCGGCTCGCTCTTCGCCAGCCAGCGCAGCTTGGTCACCGGCTGGGCCGCCTGCGGCACGCAGCCGACCGCCTGCGCCCACGCCTCGCGCCCGCCGAGCGCGTCGAGCAGATCGGCCGCCGCGACCTGCGCCCGCTTGTCGCCGCCGACCATCGCCGGGCGCACGGTGTTGCCCTGCGAGTCCAGCGGCACGACGGCGTTCTGCTGCGAGGACACCCCGATGGCCTGCACACCTTCGAGCAGCCCGCCCCCCGCGGCCTCGCCCAGGGACAGCAGCCAGGCCTGCGGATCGACATCGGAGGGCCGCCCACCGCTCTCGGCGCCTTCCATCGGATGCGGCGCATACCCCTGCCGGAGCACGGCTCCGGTGTCCGCGTCGCAGACGACGATACGAGTGAAATCGGGCGAACTGTCCAACCCGGCGACTATCCCCATGGCGAAAATTCTGCCGCACGCTCCGCTCGGATGCGGCCGTGGAGACCGCCGGGGCGGGTGCCGCCGGGCGGGTACGGCCACGTTGTGCCTGGTCGCACCCCTGAGAAAACGCAGCGGGAGGACTGAGACGACGGGGTGGGCCGGCCGGACTGATGAGGAACTGATGAGGAACTGATGAGGACTGGAAGCCGGACTGGGCGGGCGCTCAGGTGTTTCAGGTGTTACTGGTACCCCAGTCGTCGCCCCGACCGTTGTGGGCGCTGCGCTCCTTCAGCGAGCGCACCCGGCCGGCCACCGACTCGGGCATATGGTCGCCGACCCTCTCGCTGACCGCGTGGTACGCCTTGCCCGCGTACTCACGGCCCTGGTGGGCCGCGGTCTCGGCGGTGTTGCGCACGGCCGGGTTCTGGGCGACCTGCCGAGCGGACTTCTTCAACTGCTCGTACCGCTCGCGTCCGGCACGCGTGCCCAGTACGTACCCCACAGCCAGCCCGACGGCGAACGTGAGCTTGTAGCGCATGACGGCCACCCTTTCCCTCGTGTACGTCCCCGGCATGACGGCCGGCGCCGGGGAACCGATTGGCGGAGCACCCCCCAGCTTGCGCTAATGTATGTGTCGCAGCGAGCGAGCGCTTCCTGGCCACTACCCAGGTAGGTACGTTCGATGCAACGAGGCATTCCCCTGTAGCTCAATTGGCAGAGCAGCCGGCTGTTAACCGGCAGGTTACTGGTTCGAGTCCAGTCGGGGGAGCTTCGATCTCCTGTAGCTCAATTGGCAGAGCAGCCGGCTGTTAACCGGCAGGTTACTGGTTCGAGTCCAGTCGGGAGAGCAGCGTGAACGAGGGCCCCGTGGGGGTCCTTTTTCATGTCGGCGGGAACCGTGCAGGCCAGGGCGCGGTCCCCATGGTCGTGCAAGGTCGACCAGCCGAAGCGTGAGATCGTATGAGCGGCTATGCTGCGGCAGACGGCGCGCACACATGTACGCGACACGCCGCTATGGGGCGGTAGCTCAGCCGGTTAGAGCAGCGGACTCATAATCCGTCGGCCGTGGGTTCGAGTCCCACCCGCCCCACTCTTCGCTACGCGAGGAGAAACCTTCTGACCAGCAACTTAGCTGGCGGGTCGGGTGACTTGAGAGATCTTGGCGGATCTAGTGGATCAAGAAAACATGATCCAGGGGCCAGCCAGGGGCCAGAGGGGTCATGCCGCCTGCGCGGGGCCCTCGTCAGGGGCCGAGTCGCCCACTTCGGATGTTGCCGTGGAGTCCTCGGCCGGCTCCTCAGCCCCCTCCTCATCCTTCTTGGGACTGGCTTTGCGCTCGGCGCGCGGCACCGTGGCGATGGTCGACTCTGCCTCGGCGGTCATCAGCTGCGGCAGGACGCTGGTGTACGTGTCCGATGTGATCTGACGGGAGCTGTGGCCCAGACGCTCCTGCACCACCTTGATGTCGTTCTTCGCAAGCAGCGACAGCGTGGCGGAGATATGGCGCAGGTCATGCAGGCGGACGGGCGGGAGCCCGGACAGCTCGACCAGCCGCTTGAAGCGTCGGCTGATCCAGTCCGGGTGGTAGGGCTCGCCGTTCTCCTGGGTGAAGACCCGGTCCGACTCGGTCCAGGCCCGCACGCCGGACCACTGAGTCCGTTCCTGCTCTTGGGCGGTCCGCCATGCGCGAAGCACCTCTACCGACTCCGCACTCATAGAGATCGTGCGGACGCTGTCGGCCTTCGGGGGTTCTCCGTACAGCCGGTAGGCGACTTCCACGATCTGGGCGGAGACGCGGAGCCATCGGCTCGTCAGATGCACCTCCGGCCACGGCAGGGCGCACATCTCACCGCGTCGAGGGCCGAGAAAGATGAAGGTGTGCCACAGGGGGTAGAGCCGGTCGTCGCTCACGAAGTCCAGGAATTGGCCAGTTTGCTCGGGGGTCCAGACCATGACCGGGCCTGGCTTCTCGCCCGTTTGTCTCCACTGCTCAACTCGCTCTGGTGTCCACACCAGCGGCTTGGGCCGTTTGGCTGCCGGAAGTTCGACGAACTGGGCCCAGTTGGTTGAGTACTCGCCTCGCTTGATGCCGATTCCCAGGAACGAGCTGAGGGTGGCGTTGATCCGGTGCATGGTCGCGGCGCTGGTGATCTTCCGCTTGCCCTTGCGCTCCTCCCGCAGGGCGGCGTTGGCATCCAAGTAGGCCCGGCGTGCGGCACGGCGGTCCTCCTTCTTGCCTGCGGCGCGCACCCAGGTCGTGTAGGCGGCGTCGCGAGCATCCTGCAGTTCGACCACCTGGGCGTGGTGGATGAGGCGCAAGGCGTTCTGACGCTCAATCGCGTCGTACATGGCCTCGATGTGGCGCAGCCTGAGGTCGCGCCGCTTGACGTGACCGAGGTGCGGTTCGAGGTAGAGGTCGATGTGCTCCTCGTAGCCGTGGCGCGTGGTACGGGCCAGGCTCCTCTTGCGCTTGAGCCAGGACCGCAGGTCCTCACCGACGGTGGTATCGCTGAGCACGTCGGTCCCGCCGAAGGCGTCGCGGTAGACCTTGACGGCCTTGTCCTTCGCTGCGTCCTTGGTCGCGAACCCGCCCCGCCGCGCGCGTTGCCGCTTGCCCCCCTCTCCGGGATCTACGTCGAAGGCGAAGTACCACGTCCCGTGGCCCTTACTCATGAGTTTGGGGCAGGTCTGGCCGATGTCCTTCATCTTCTGTGAGCCGTCGATCTTGAATATGGGCTCCCCGGCGTCGTCTGTCGCCGGAGCCTTGCACTGGCAGCGTTTGAAGTAGCTGATGTCTGACACGCTTCTCCCCGCGTGGTGGCATGTGGATCTTTTGTGTCGGTCCTTGTCGAACCGATGCCTATCTTGCCCCAACACTCCAGTGTTGGCGTATCCTTATGGCACGTTGGCGTGGGGGAGAACGCGACAACGGGAATGACAACGAAGGACGCATCTGTAGCTACGGACGCCGGGGTCAGTTCGATGACCCTGGAGGAACTACTCGCGCTGCCGCCGACCGTGAACGTTGTGACGGCTGCGCGAGCACTCGGGATCGGCACGCACAAGGCTTACAACTTGATCAAGGAGGGGTCTTTCCCCGTGCAGACGCTCCCCCTGGGCGGCACGGTGAGAGTCCCCACTGCTGCACTCTGGCAAGTGCTCGGGGTGACGCCACTGGTGCAGTGATCTGTGTAGCCCTGAGTCTGGCGGTCTCGCTGGGCCATAGCTCGGACATGTGCCGTGGCCTAGGATCAGGCGGCTACGGGCGCACGAGACGAGAACGGACCACCGCATGCCACGGCTCTACGGTTTCGATGACGCCTCACGTCGTCGGCTACGTGACGACGAAGTGGACCCGCTCCGCCAGATGGTGAGCCGGGCGCTGAGCAATCAGTCCAACCAGGACGTTGCGGTTTGGGCGAACGGTGAGGGCTACCGGGGAACGCTCGGAGGGGAGTGGAAGGACGCGTCGGTTGGACGCCTGTTCCGCAACCCGGCGATCGCCGGACTGCGCTACGACGATGACGGCGAACTCGTCGACGCGGGTCACCCCGGAGCTATCACGCGCGAAGAGTTCGAGGCTCTTCTAGAGCGGGAGAAGGCTCGCAGTACGAAGGATGCGGAGCCCGCGTACGACTATCTCTTGACTGGCGGGGGCAGCACCTGCGGCAAGTGCACACAGGATCTCGGGGGCGCCCGTACCAATTCGGGTACGCCCGGATACCGCTGTCGCCCGAAGGACAAGAACGGGCACGGTGGCTGTGGTGAGGTCAGGATTGATGCCGAGCTGTTGGAGGACTACGTCGGAGAGAACGTCGTGGCGGAACTCCTCAAGCCCGGCATCCGAGCCTCGATCGCCAAGGCCCAGGCCGCTGTGCGCAAGCAGGTTGAGAACTTCAAGCGGGACATCACGGACCTGGAGGGCCGCCAGTCGGAGCTCGGGAGGCTCTACGGCAACCGCGAGATCAGCAGCGAGGCACTGGTAGCCGGAGAGCGCGAGATCGCGGCCAACCTCAAGGACATCCGTCCGCGCCTTCGGTACGCGGAGCAGATGGCGAACTTCTCACTCGGCCATGCCAAGGACCTGGTGAAGTGGTGGAACACTGCACCCACCGCGTCGAAGAGAGCCATCACGCTGCTTCTCTTGGAGAAGATCGAGGTTTTCCCCGCGAGCGCCCGCGGCGTCCGGACAATCGAGCCGGGACGAGTCGTCCTTCACTGGCGCAAGCTGTCCGGCATGTCAGATGGCTGAGGCCGCCACCCGCGATGCGAGCCGCCTGCCTACCATCGCCATGGTCAGCCCCGTGATCAGTGAGATCACGGCGAGCCCGGCCAGGAGTGGGGAGATGATCTCCTCGTACCGCAGCGGCCACGGGTGGCCCAGGTAGTGGGTCACCAGGTATGACCCCTTGCTGGCGGCGTAGGCCACTCCGAGGAGCGCGGAGATCGACGACAGGGCGAGGCCGCGAGCCGTCCAGGCGTGTCCTGCGCGCCGGGCAACGAGAGTCATCCCGGTGCACAGGAACGCGATCTCGCCGCAGGTGATCGCCACGTAGGCCAGATAGACCATGAGGTAGACGGTGACGCCTGGCACCGTGGCGAACTCGGTCGTGAACTCCACTGTCTCGTTGGTGGTGCCGACGAACAGTGGCAGCATCGCCGCTAGGACGCACGCCGCGAAGGCGACACGTGCGTACAAGCTGGCCTTCAACACCTCGTGGTTGTAGGACCAGTCCACGAGCATCAGCTGAAGGCTTCCGCACCATACGACTGCGCAGATGTGCGCCCCGAGCTTGGCGGCGTTGTTCATTCCGGTCGCAGACTCGATCACGTCCTCTATCGCCGGGACGGCGAGGGTGACGCCCACCGTGCAGATGCCGATGGCCACGGCTCGGGTGAAACGGGCTACGCGGTAGTCGCTTCGGTCACGCTGACGCCAGGCTTCCCGAGCCGAGAGCACGGTGCCCGCCAGGCCGATCAGAGCGCACAGGCCGAAGACTATGCCGTCCATTTGGTTCAGGTTCCTTCCAGGTCGGAGACGGCGCGCTCAGCCGCTTCGGTGAAGCTGAGACGCCTCCGCCGGCCTGGCCGCGGTGGTTCCGGGGCAGGCGGAAGAGGCTCGGGCACCTCTGGGACGGCGAGATCGCTGTGTCCGTGTCGCTGACGGATCTCACGTGCGGCCTCCAGAAGTTCGGCAGCTCCGGCGTCGCCCAGGTCATGGATGAGCCGAAGTGCCTCGCGCGCGTCTTGGTACTCCTCGTAGACCGACAGGGACGTCAATCCGTTGTAACCGGGGAGTAGGTAAGCTACCGGAGAGTTCAACGCCCGTGCGAGGCCGCAGAGTTGGGCGCTCGAAGGGTTCGACTTGACGCCGTTCAGGAGGTCGTTCACGACCTGGTGCGTCATCGCGGGCTTGCCGCCGGGAGTCTCGGCTGTGGCGGCAGCGATGTCGCGCGTGCTCAGGGTCTTCCCATCCGCCCTGAGCTTCCTGCCGATCAGGACAGCGAGCTTGCTGGAGAGAGGGGTGTCCGGGCCGAGCGGCATGGTGCTGGCTACTCCTAGTGATGCGGCAGGCCCGACCTGGCGCTGGACGGTGGATGTGGTGCGCACTCAGTATCCCTGTGAGGCGGCAGTGACTGGTGAGGCAGCACAATGTCTATGTTGGTTGACATTAGGTAACGCTCGAAGCAAGATCTATAAGTCAGGCGTAGTAAGCGTGTGCTCGGCATGCGGGGCCGCCACCCCTCTACCGCCTCCTTGGGTGCAAGATCGCGACGGGCACCCAAATGGGCCTCGATGTGTGCCGCTAACTCGCCTGTGTGGGGATCTAAGTGGGCCGCGGCTCGTTATGGGGGCGGAACGCTGTAACGCGGGGAGGGTACGGGTGGGGATCGAGCTGGATCGAGTGCTGGCCCGGCTGGAGGAGTCGGGCGGCACGGAGAACGTCATCCTGGATGACGAGGCTGCGTTCGCCGCACTGGGGGCTTTAGCGATCGTTGACGCGAAACGCGTCGGTTGCGACATGGAGCGTGCGAGTGGCGCTGCCGCGAGTTGATCTACGCGAGTAGCCGAGAGCGGGCCCCGTGAGGGGCCCGCTCTCACGGGTCTGACGCGCAAATAGATTCGTTCCAAGGTCATCAAGGCCGTGACGCCTTCGATTTGCCCGCCCCACGGTGGGCGGCGGAGTCGCCCTGGGTCGCTGACCTGCAAAAACTTCTCGAAAATTGTGGACCCCTCCCTCGAATGCATATAGAATAGAACCAGAAGGAGGGGGAAAGAAGAAGCCCCCACTCACCTCTTGGAGCTCGAAATGTCGCACAAGTACGCCACCCTGAAGATGCGCCAGATCCACCGCAACCCGAACCAGCCCCGCAAGGCCTTCGCCGAGGACGCGCTGAACGAGCTGGCCGAGTCGATCAAGGAACACGGCCTCCTCCAGCCGATCGTCGTCCGGAAGGTGGAGGAGGGCTACGAGCTCGTGGCCGGCGAGCGCCGCTTCCGCGCCAACGAACTCGCGGACAACATCACCATCGAGGCGAAGATCCTGCTGGCCGAGGGCGAGTCCGAGATCAGCGACATGGACTCCTTCGAGAAGGCCATGGCCGAGAACCTGAACCGCGAGGACATGCTCCCGCTGGAGGAGGCGCGCGGCTTCAAGAAGGTCCTGGACGAGAAGGAGGGCGCCACGCCCGCCAGCGTCGCGAAGACCTTCTCCAAGTCGGTCCAGTTCGTCAACCAGCGCCTGGCCCTGCTCGCTCTGCGCCCCGAGATCCAGGCGGCCGTCGACCTCGGGCACATCGGCACCCAAGCGGCCGTCCAGATCGCCGCACTCTCGAAGGACAACCAGAAGGCGGTCTTCCAGGACTGGAAGAAGGGCGACAAGAACGACAACCAGCTCGTCCACATCGCCTACGCCATGCGCAAGCAGGAGAAGGCGGCCACGCAGGACTCCATGGTCGACGTCGACGAGATGACCCCCGAGGAGAAGGCCGAGCGGAGCCGCGCGCAGGCCAAGACCAAGAGCGACCTCGACGCGATCGAGGGGATGTGGGCGCTGCTGGACGGCATCGGCAAGGCGGACCCCATGGAGCTGGCCCGCGCCTTGGCGGGGGAGGTTGGCAAGCGGCTTGAGCAGATGGACCGGGTCGCGGACGTCGTGCAGAAGGCCCGGTTCCAGCTCCGCCAGGCGAAGGCTCACGCCGACGCCAGCGAGATCATGGTCAACCCCGCCGCCGCAGCGCCCGACCTGGTGGCCGAGGCCGATGCCGTACTCGCCCAGCTGGACCCGGCTGCAGGCGACGCCGAGCCGGAGACGCAGGCCGAGCCTGCCCCGGAGCTGGAGGCCGCCCCGGCCGCCGACGCCGACGCGGAGACCGAGGCCACCCCTGCCGCTGACGTGGAGCCCGAGAGCCCGGCGGAGCCGGAGGGGGACGACATCGAGGCCGAGGCGGCGGCCGAGCCGGTCGCCGTCGCAGCCTGACTCTGACTTGCCCATCCCGGGGCGGCCCTCAGCGGGCCGCCCCCTTCTCTATGGAGCCCCACAGCGATGAACGACATCCAGGCCATGCGCAACATCAACCACAACCTGTTCGACGTGCCGGCCTCGGCCAACGCCCTTGAGGAGTACGACTCCGACGTGGCCGAACTCGTCCGCGAGGCTGCGACGCACCTGTTCAAGGCGCGCCGTGACAACGACGGGGCCGCCCTGAATGAGGCGTACAACCTCACCCTGCTCGCCGCCTCCGACCTCATGAAGGGTGCCGGTAGTTCGGTGTACGTGCGCACCCACCTCATGGTCACGGCCCGACTGGTCGAGCTCGAAGCGGCGCTGCTCGCCGCCGAGGCCAAGACCGCCAGCGAGTGAGGAAACAACCGTGAAGATAGATACCGACGTTCTCAAGGTCATCCGCTCCGCCACGGTTGACGGTCTGACGCTCCGTCTCAACGGCAAGCTCGACCGCACACTGTACGACCGGGTCAACCTGGCCCTTCAGGCGGTCGGCGGCACCTGGAACCGCTACCAACGCGCCCACATCTTCCCCTTCGCCGCTGCCGACGCCATCGCGGGACTGCTTGCCACGGGCGAGGTGATCACCGATGTCGACCGCGGGTACTTCCCCACGCCGAAGCCCCTTGTCGAACAGCTCCTAGACCTGGCGGAACTCGAAGCCGGTTGTGAGGTGTTGGAGCCGTCGGCCGGACGCGGCGCCATCGCTGAGGCCGCAGCTGCCCGCGGTGCCGTAGTCGACTGCATCGAACTCGACACCGCTCGCGCCGAGCACATCCGCGCCGGCGGCTACGCCCGCGAGATCACGGCCGCCGACTTCTTCAACGTGAAGGTGCGGCGCCGCTACCAGCGGGTCATCATGAACCCGCCGTTCGCTGACCGGCAGGACATCCGGCACGTCCAGCGGGCGCTGCGCTTCGTCCAGCCGGGCGGCCTGGTCGTGGCCGTCATGTACGGCAGCCTCCCCTACCGGAGCGACCGTAAGGCCAAGGACTTCCGGGCACGGGTTCGGGAGGCGCGAGGGACTATCACGGAACTGCCCGACGACGCATTCCCGATCGGCGTGTCCACGGTGGTCGCTGTCATCCCGGTCCGTGAGCCCGCGCCGCCCTCTCGGTTCAACCCCCAGGCACCCAGGCCCGAGGACTTCACTGCAAAGCCCGCGGCGGCCCAGCAGGGGCTGTTCTTCACGGACGAGCCGACAGCCCACGGCACAGCGCCCCTCGACGGGTTCGAGTACGGGGCTGCACCATGGCCAAAGATAGATCCCAACACTGGTGCGTGATACGGTCTATCTCGTTGGTGGGGGCGGCCTCAGCCGAGGAACCGGCTCACCAACGTGCCGTGGCATGCGGCACTCCCCTTCGGTGCCTGGCGGGTGGCCAATCCCCCGCGCCCTACCCGCCAGGCACCGGCCCCGCGACTGAGCGGAGCCGCCGGAGCGCCGCCAAGATCCACGATCACGACCGGACCCGTCCCCGCCTCACGTCGGGGGCGGGTCCCCGTGCACTCAGGAGCGCCATGAACACAGAGGACTTCGCCGGGGACCCAGAGGATCGCGAGCTGTACGAACGTCTCCTCGTCGAGCGGGATGGGACGCCGACCAGGGCCCTCGCTGAACGGGACCCGGGCCTCGAAGTCCGAGGAGGCCCGGATCCAGACGCGGCCCTGCACCTCGCGGATCTCGAAGCCGCCGCAACTCCCCGACGACGAAAGCGACATAGAGCATGACCGCCAAGCAGACACCGCCCGCAGAGCCGGAGCGCCGGACGCCTCCCGTACCTGGGGCAGTGTGGTGCCGATCTTGCGATTCGTGGTGCTTGCCATCCGGTATCTGCCGCTGCAACAACCGGTGATGCGCGCCTTCCTTCGCCTCGCCGCCGACGCGATGGCCGTCCTGCTCATGGCGGCCATCGCCGTTGTCGCCTGGGTCGTTGTGCAGCTCGGCGACGGCGGGATCCTTCTCGCCAGCCTCTTGGCCTTCCCCGGCTGTGGGCTGGTGGCCGCCGCCATTCATCACGTTCAGCGATGGGTGCGCGGTCGGCGACTGACGCACCAGCTGAACCCTCGCTCCGGCGACCGCCGCGGCCCGGCGTGATCGTCTAGTCTGAACTAGCTGTAGGGCGCGGGGAACGGCCTACACAAGGGAAGCCCAGTGACCCCGACGCCCGCCAACATCCCCGAACTGCTCCTGCCGCTCGCAGTCCCCACCGCGGACCTCACTCCGTACTACCGGAACCCCCGCAACGGTGACCTCCCCTCGATCGCCGAATCGCTGACCGTCAACGGCCAGTACCGCGCGATCGTCGTCAACAAGGGCACGCACACAGGCCGCCACAACGAGATCCTGGCGGGCAACCACACCTACGCGGCGGCGCAGCAGCTCGGCTGGGACCAGATCGCCGTCACCTGGGTCAACGTCGATGACGACGCGGCGGCTCGCATCGTCATCGTAGACAACCGGACCAACGACCTCGCTGGATACGACAGCGTGCTCTTGGCCGAGATCCTCTCGGAGATCCCGGACCTGGCCGGTACCGGCTACGACCGCGAGAGCGTGGACCGGCTTCTCGACGACACCTCCCTTCCCGAGACGCTGGAACTCACCTCCGACGGCGCGGGCACCGGTGCCGCAGCCACCGTCGACTACCTCCAGTGGGGCTACCTCCAGTGGGAGTCCAAGCGGGTCCGGATCACCTCCGAAGAGGTCGAAGCCCTCAACGCCATCTACACGAAGTTCGTGGACGACACCAACAGCGACCTCGGCTTCGGCTGGCACGTCTTGCAGCAGGCCCATGAGGAGGGTGACGCGGCATGAGCAGCGCCCCCACCACGACGTTCTACGAGGCGTACCCGCTCGACCGACTTCGCCCCGCCGACTACAACCCGCGCCGCCTCAGCGAGGAGGCGTTCGTCCGGCTTCAGGCGTCGCTGCGTCGCCACGGCGTTGTGAAGCCCGTCATCCTCAACGCAGACGGCACGCTGGTCGCAGGCCACCAGAGAACCAAGGGCCTCCATGCCATCGGCCTGACGCACACGCCCGCGGTCATGCTCGGCACGAAGGTCAGGTTGCAGGACGAGATCCAGTTCAACCTGCTGCACAACCGGGTCGAGACCGAGGCCAGCATCGTCTACGCCGAGCCCGGCGTCATCGGCGCCTGGTCGTGGATTCCATGGCAGTCCATCCGGGTCGCGGAACGGAAGAACCTCTCCTTCGTCAACGCCATCGGGCACATGACCGCCGGCCACGGCCCCTGGGGGAGCGTGGTCATCGACGACCAGGGCCGGATCGTCCTCAACGCCGAATACGCCGTCGTTGCCTCCATCAACCGCTTCGACCTCCTCGCCTGGACCGTCACGTCGGCCGACGCCGCCCAGCTCCACGCCGACCTCACGGGCGAGTACGGCGTCTACGACTGGACGGCCATCGAGAGCAAGGCCCCGGTGTGGAACCAGCACATCGTGCAGCCCAAGAGGCTCCGCAAGTTCTCCTCCAAGGCCAAGGCCGGAAAGCTCGCCTACGGCTCCGAGACCTGGGACCAGCTGGTCACGCCCTGGCTCAAGCCCACCCATCGCGTCGTGGACTTCGGCGCCGGGTACGGCGACTACGCCAAGCACCTGCGCGCCAAGGGCTTCAATATCCACGACTACGAGCCCTACCGCTGCCGGGACGGCTCGTACGCCGTCGACATCCGGGCCGTCGTCGGCATGATTCGCGACATCGACAAGGACATCCAGGCCAACGGCCTGTACGACGTGGTGGTCCTCGACTCCGTCATCAACGCCACCACCTCCCTCGACTACCAGCACTGGGTGATGACCACCGTCAACGCCCTCTGCTCGACGGACGGGGTCGTGTGCCTCGGCACCCGCAACCTCGCCCGCGAACTCCGGGACGAGCAGGCCAAGCGGGTCACCTCCCAGACAGCCACCACGAAGATGAGCTTCCTCGACGAGGACAACGTCGAGATGAACTTCGTCAAGGGGAAGTGGCAGAAGCTGCGTTTCCACACCCCCGAGACCCTGGAGCCGCTGCTCCGCCGCTACTTCGAGGACGTGCAGGTTACCGACCTCAGCGGTTCCAACATCAAGGCCACCTGCCGCCGCCCCATCGCGCTCCCCAAGGAGGAATACGAGAAGGCATTTGAAGAGGAATTCAACATGCCTTACCCGAATGGCTTCCGGCATGACAGGCATCTGGAATTGGTGGAAAATTTGATAAAATTGGTAGTAGGGAGAAATGAATCTCTCGCCAATTAAACGGGTAAATGGGGAACGGATGTCGCAGCGAATACAGGTCCAAATTGAATCTCGAACTCGATACCACATTATGTGGCTGGCAGGCGTGCGGCACGTAGCCCTCGACCACCACTGCCTGCGCAGCTTCGGCCAGCCCGACCGCCCCCGGCTCGACATCAGCCGCCGGCACCAGACTCTCGAACTCCCCGAGCGCAACCCGCCCCTGGCCTGGTACCTGTGCGCGCTGCCCAACCCCTGGAAGTGGAGCGACAACGCGCACCTTGCCTTCGAAGGCGCACCCGGAGAACAGTGGGACGGGCCCGCCCTGGTTCCCGGCTTGTACGTGCACCTCGACAATGCTCGCCCCATCACCGGATGGGGTGAGCACAACATCCCAGAGAGCGAACCACGCCGAAAGTCCTACCGATTCCGCACCTGCCGCAACTACCAGTTCGCCTGGTGGCTACGGACGGAGCGCAACGCGCCGAACGCCCCACCCGAGTACGTGCCGCCGCGGCGTCCCGGAGAAGGTGAGCAGATGTCATTGCTGTGACATCCGTTCGGGCCCGGAGTCGGATTCCGACTCCGGGCCCTCTCCGTCTCTGGCTCGTTCGCGTCCCGTGACCAGAGGTCTCAACGGGGTCTGCGAGCGGTCCCCCGAGTAGGATCCGGCGCTCCACGGGCGGCGGCAGCGTCTACCCGGTCCTTGCGATGACGTGGCAACGACTCGAAGGTGTCTTCAGCCCCTCGGTGTCGTTAGCTAGATCGAGTGAAGGCGGTAGCGTCCCGAACCGACCCTGCCTGCAACACTGTCGGCGGGGACCACTATGATCGACCGCTGCGGAGTGCAACGGAACGCCGGTCCGAGAGTCACTGCCTGGGAGTCTGCACATTCGTCGCAGGCGCCCGAGAGGAACAAGGACAGTCACCCCAGGTAGTTCCGTTGATCAACATGCCGGAATCGTTGCTTCCACCAGGGCATCTGTGATCTCCTGGTGCTCGTTCATGTCAGGCGTACGAAGGGCTGTGCTGTGAAGAAGGGATGGTACGGCGTACCCCTTGAACGCAGCGACTACCTCAAGCTCGATCCAGACGAGAACAGCTGCGATCCCGAGGGCTTCCCGGAGTGGCTTGAAGGCTTCGGTAAGGGCAAGAGGCTGGCTGTCGACCTCTTCTCGGGTGCCGGCGGCCTCAGTTCCGGCGTCCAGCAGGCAGGTTGGACCATCGCGGCCGCCGTGGACTTCGACGACCCGGCGCTGGACACCCACAGGGCGAACTTCTCGGGCCTCAGCCTGAAGATGGACCTCGGTGACCCTGCTGAGCGCGACAGGCTCGAGGAGATCCTCAAGCCTGCCAAGATCGACCTTGTGGCGGGAGGGCCTCCCTGCCAGCCCTTCAGTCGGGCCGGGCGTAACAAGATTCGCGACCTCGTCAAGAACCACGGCCGTGACCCGGAGGACCGCCGGAAGGAGCTCTGGAGCGCCTACCTGGACATGGTCAAGCGGATCCGCCCGCGGACGGTCCTCATGGAGAACGTCCCCGACATGGGACTGCACGACGACTTCTTCGTCATCCGGACGATCGAGGATGAACTGGAGGACCTGGGCTACGCGACACAGGTGCGACTTGTCGACGCGTGGAACTACGGAGTCCCCCAGCATCGGAAGCGTCTCATTCTCCTGGCCCGGAACGACGTCGACCAGTTCGCCTGGCAGAAGCCCGACCTGCAGCGCACCACCCTTCGCGACGCCATCGGGGACCTGCCCGAGCTGGAGGTCGTCCCCACCGAGCGAGTTGGACAGCGGGTCCTGACGTACCGAAAGCCGCGCAATCTGTCCGATTTCGCCACGAGGATGCGGGAAGACGCGCCTCGTGGAGTGATCTGGGACCACATGACCCGGAGAGTCCGTAAAGACGACCATCGGATCTTCGAGGTCATGGAGTCCGACACCAAGTACTCGGATCTCCACAAGAAGCTGACCAAGCAGGAGATGGAGTACCAGCGGTACAGCGCAACAAACTATACGGACAAGTACAAGAAGCTGGCCTGGGACGAACTCAGCCGTACGATCACCGCGCACATCGCCAAGGACGGCTACTGGTACATCCACCCGGAGCAGCTGCGGACCCTCACCGTGCGCGAGGCGGCACGCGTTCAGACGTTCCCGGACCGGTTCCGTTTCGCCGGTACCCGGAGTGACGCCTTCCGGCAGATCGGGAACGCCGTACCTCCCTTGCTGGGGGCAGCTGCCGCGTCGGTACTGAAGCCCGTTGGTGACGAGGCTCCGGAGACCGTCGGGCTCCGGCCACACTGGCGGGAGGTCCGGAGCGCCCTCACCGTGTGGGCGGAACAGCGGCGCGACAGCAGGGACTGGTATCAGCTCCCCAGCGAGGACCCTGTGTCGCTTCATGCCGCCATCGTGGCCATACTCTCCGGAGCGAAGGCCAAGCCGGCCGTGATGGCCGACATGATGGCCTTGGTCAGAAAGTCGAAGCGGCTCACCGCGACTCTTTTCAAGAAGCTGGTCGACGCAGCGCCAACGGCACCTGTCCGAGCCCGAGTCGACCGCTTGGCGCCGCTGGTGGACAAGCCCTACGACTGGCAGTGGAACAAGCGGTTCGACGTACCTGCCAAGCTGGCCATGAAGCCAGCCGAGGCATCCCTCTACCGACTGCTGATCGGAGAGGATCTCATGCTGGTCGCGCAAGGGACGCTGCGGGTCGCTGCGCGGATAAACGACGTGGACACGGATCACCCGAACCGGCTCAGTGAGGGCCGCGTCAACCTGGTGAAGCTCGTGGGGGCGGGCGAGGAAGCACCGCTCCGCATGGGGGCGATCCGCCTTATCGGTTTGGACCATTGTCGGGAAGAGCAACCCATGTGCTCGGGATGTCCGCTCGCCGCGTACTGTCCCCGGCGGGAAGCAGACGATCTGCTGACACTGGCAGCCGTCACCGAGGCGTAACCGGCCCTCGGGACGCCGCCCTGTCGGCGCCGGCGATCGCCGCCACCTGCTCTGCCGCCCCCTGGACATCACGCCGAATCTCGCACTCCCAGACGCGGACCACAGTCCACCCGGCGGCCGCAGCCTGCTCGGTGTTGCGCCGGTCCCGCTTCTTGTTGGTCTCGATCTTTTCCTGCCACAGGGCGGCGTTTGGCCCTCGGAACTCCGCAGGAGAGTGATCCGGACAGCCGTGCCATAAGCAACCGTCGACAAAAACCGCTAGGTGATATCGGGGAAGCACGAAGTCGGCAGTGCACCGTGGCGCCACCCGCTTGTGGAGACGGAACCTGAGGCCCAGCCGGTGTACTGCCTTCCTGAGTGCCACTTCCGGCTTGGTGTCCCTCACGCGCCGGCCGCGAAGGTGCTCCCCTTCCGCAGTGGCAACCCACTGCTGGTCCGGTGTCCTGCTGCCTCCGGCCATGTTCACAGCCCCAGCCTGTCGACCTTCTCCGATAGGGAGAGTGCCACACTCTCCTCATGATCCGAGAACCAGCCGAACTTCATGTCGATGACCAGGGACGTGTAGAGCTGCCACTCGGCCTGCTCGCAGAAGCCGGCATCACACCCGGCACCGGTCTCGTTGCTTTCAGTGATGGCGACGGGCGTATCGTGCTCAAGAGGGCCGAGGACGCGATCAAGGACCTGATCGAGAAGGGAACACTCTGAGTGGTGGCGCGCTGCTGAGGTGCGAACCACTGGCCGGAACGGCCCACGTCTCGGGACCTTGCCACTCCGGTTCGAGACTGTCGACGAACGGGCCAGCTGCCGCTGCCAGGGTTGCCAAAGGCCATCAGCGGTTCTACTCGTCGGCGAGTTCCTCGAGCAGCTCGGTGAGCCCTTCGGTCCACGCTGGCTGGGGCAGTGCATCGAAGGTATCGCGCGCAAGTAGGACCGCCCTACCGAGAGCATGCATGTCTTTGATGGAGCTCCCGTTGATATACCAACGCCCGTACTTCTGACCGACGCCGCAGCCGTGTGTCTCGATCAGCCGGACGAGCAGACCGGCGCGCTCAGGATCGGGCACAGCACCCACCATCGGATGGTAGGCGTGATGACGCTTGTCGAGCCCGCTCGAGCAGGAGTAGAAGGTGGCAATCCGGGCGGCACTGAGCGCCAAACTGAGCCCTGCCACCCCGACATCGTTCCAGCGGAACGTGTACGCCATCAGTTCGGCGTAGCCGATGTCGTCAGCGTCCCGCAACTCGTCAAGGAGCGCCTCCACCCCGTCGGGCGCGTCAGACTTTCCCGCCCGTTCGAGGAATGCGGCCTCCTCCGTCAGACACTCTGCGGCCTCCTCCCAGCTCGGGAGCCCCAGGCATTCGTACTCGTGGTGTTCCGTGAAGCCTCTGGCCACGTCTTCTGCGCTCAGGCCCGTGAGTAGCGTTTTCAGGTCGTAGTCGCGACGGATGTCCACATCGAACTCGGGAATCATGGCTCTATCTTGGCGAACTGCCTTCTGACATGTCAGTGGTTCTCGCATGAGGTGCGAACCACCGGCTACGGCTGGGCGTGAATCCCAGCCGCAGTGCCTCGGTACGAGCGTGCAGGGCTTGGACGGCCTGCGTTTCGGGAACTTCCTGCTCCAGTTCGAGGCGCCTGCCGACGAACTGGGTCAGCTGTCGCTGCCAGGGTTCGAGGTTGCGGGTCTCCTTGGCCCATCGCTCGATCGCGAACCACTCGTCGGAGGGGATCAGTGCTACCGCCTCGGCCGCCCCCTCGTGATCACCGTCGCCGCCGGCGAGTGCCGCCTCGTCCAGCGAATGGTCCAACAACTCCGACACCAGAGCACGAGGAATCGTCCAGGGCACCCTTGACACAGCGTCCCAGCAGGCCGCCTTCTTGGCCCACTCGCCCACGTGGTTCCCCTCAAGCGGCGTGGTCACCGCCCGCATGACGCGAGGGCAGAGATCGTGGATCGCGGCCTCCAGCACTAGTGAGACGCCCTGCTCTCGCCAGATCCGGTCGAGATCGATCCTTCGGTCCGTCGCCAGGGACAGGCGAGCCACGGTGTAGGTGGTGATCATGCTCTTGTGGCTGCCGGCTCCGTGGATGGCGGCGATCCGGTCCACTGCCTTGAACAGGATGGCCATTGCGATCACCCGCTGGCAGTACTGGACGTCGACGCGGGGCGGCGCTTCGTCGAGGTTGACCATGAACTCGACGAAGTTCTTCTGTGCTCCGCGGCTCACGTGGTACGGCAGTTGGTTCCAGGAGTGGACGAACTTGGCGAGGTCCGCCTTCGTGAACTTCTGCTTCGTCGGGTTCAGTTTCTTGAACTGCCGTTGCCTGGCGGGGGTGCGGGCCTTCGCGAGCTCGTCCGTGTACTGGCCGCGTGCACGCTCGTAGAACCAGTGGGTCTCCTGGCCGCTGCCGTCCGTCGCGTGAGCCCACAGGGAGCGGGTGATGCGCTGCATGTCCACGTGGTAGTCGTGGTTGGAGCTGAAGTCGACCTGGGTCACTCGGTTCTGCGTGTTGGAGTACTCCGAGATTTTCGGAACGATCTCCGCGAGCCGCTCGGGCGCCACCTCCGTGAGCTTCATCTGGACCCGGACGTGGGACAGATCGGCCTTGTCGCGGCTCCGCGCGTAGTGAAGCGAGGCTGTCGTCTGACCGCCGTTCACGATCTGGAGTCCGTGTACTCCGGAGATGTGGGTCGGCTCGCCGTCCGGGCCCCTCACGAAGTCGACCTGCGACGCGGTCGCGGTGATCCCGTTGTTGTAGGCCAGGAATCTGCCTGGTGCGTGCAGAAGGGTCTCCCGGATACCCCGGTTGACCGCTCCGCGGGTCTGGAGGAACGAACGGACGTTGAGTTCGAGGAGCCGGGTGCCGTACTCCGCGTACAACTCGGCGAGCAACTCTCCGGGTATGACCGCCAGGACCACTGAGTGGTCCTCTTCCGAACTAGGGGCGGAGACACAGGGAAGCGGGGGGCTGAAGGGCACCATGATGGGCTCGCCGAGGGCGCCCGACGTCGCGTGACGGTGCAGGCGTGCCAGGTCCCACACCTCGTGGGTCACCGGCAGGCCGTCGAAGTGCGAGACCGGGAGCTCGGTCGAGGTGCTCACCCGGTTGCTGAGCAGGAAGAGCCTGATCCGCTGTACCTCGGTAAGGGCCTTCTCGACCGCCGCACACATGTCGTACACGTCGAAGGACTCGTCGATGTGCTGCTGCAGCCCGTCCCGGCAACGCTGAACGAATGCCAGAAGCCGTCTGAAGGACGTCTCGGTCTGGGCTTTCGTGAGCTTGGTCTCCAGCGGTGCCAGCTGGAAGTCGGTCACGAACAGGTCCAGGGACTCGCCTGACTCGCCGATGCCGTAACCGTGTACCTCGTGGCCGTGCATCTTGTGGTAGGCGGTGAAGGTGTTGGACACGACGCCGGCCTGCTCCAGGTCCTCGAAGACCCGACGAGTGAACGCCTCTGGGGTGGTCGTCCCCTCGGCGTCAGCTGTCGCCTGGACATCGGCGACAAGGCTCCGCGAGAACTCGGCCAGGTCGAGCTCAGCCATGGGACCCCCCGATCAGTTCCCTCACCTCGTCGGCCGTGGCGCGGTAGGCGTCCAGACCCGAGGTGCTCACGTTGTACGTGCAGTCGCCGACTCCTTCGGGCAGGTCCGACTCGACCAGCCTGGGGAAGCCTTCCCGTACATGCCAGAACCGAAGCTCGCGGAGGGTGTACCGGGGTTCTTCGTAGAGGTCATGGTGTCCGGGGAGGTAGCCGACCTGGATGAGTAGACCGTCGAACCGGACGCGAGCGGCGGGGCTCGTGAGCTGCTGCCGTATGCCCTCCACCCTTGTGTTCAGGCTCTCTCCCGATCCACCGCGTCGTTCGTCGAGCTGCGCGAGGGCGAGAAGCAGAGCAGGGGTCCCGGTCCCGTCCAGCTGTCGCTCGCTGGCGATCCGGATGCTCCGGGGGCGCTTCGCGACGCTGGCCTTGGCCTCGATCGCCACCTCGGGCAGCTGGAAGTCCTGGTTGGTCCCCGTGGGACCGGTCCATGCCTCGACCGTCTCAGACTGGGCCAGCGAGGTCAGGAGGACGTCACCCAGTACCAGGAGTTCGCCGTAGAGTCCACGACGGGCCTCGGCGCTCAGCCCGTCCCTGCTTACGGCACGCAGGAGGTCCTGCCACCTCCCGAACCTGTCCACCGCGGCTGCCAGGGCCTCTGCGGCGGCCGGAGCGGCCTTGGCGGTCTCGGCGACGTCGGCGACGAGCGGGTTGAACACCTCGCGGAGCTCGTTCGCGGTCAGGATCACCTGGAGTTCGTACTCGACCCGGGACACCGCACTGAGGTTCATCTCGATCCCGGCTGCCTTGGGAAGACGGCCCACCGAGCGCACGATCGGATCTGCGGAGCGGGCGTCCGCCCGGAGGACCAGCATGCGCTGTCGGCCGGGGTGGGAGACGGAGAGGAAGATGTCGAGCGGGGACTCTGGGTGCAGACGGAGGCTGGACCGCCCCGGGGTCTCCTGGGGGCTCTCCAGCTCACGCCACTCGTCCTCGGTGACCGTCACGCCTCGTCCTCCTCGTCGATGGTGTAGATGTCCTCCTGGAGCCAGACGGTGTTGGCGATGTATTCGGTCTTGGACTGGTACTCGGAGTGCGGGAAGCTCACCTGGAAGCCAACGAGGGGGGTCGTCGACTCGCCGTCGGCCGATTGCGGCAGCTCGATGGGGTAGATGAGCAGGAGGCCCTGGTCGGTTCGCCTCTGCCGCCGGATGTGCGGGCCCGCCGGCGTCTTCGGGGCCGACGCCTTCTCCTTCTGCTCCGCGGCCTTCCTCGCGGCCTCACGTGCCGCAGCCTCCTGCGCATCGTCGAGGCCGATCAGCTCGTCCGGCGGGCTGAGCACCCGGCGGATCGTGTACCTTCCCTCGGCCTTGAAGGCGTCGTTGAGCGCCTTGCGTGTCACGAGGCCGACAGTGTGTCCGGCGATGTCCCGTGGTGCCTTCGACGTCGTGCTACCGATCAGACACACGGTCCAGTTGCCCAGTTCGCCCACTCTCGCGCACTGTTCCACGTACTTCGCGATGAGCCTTGGGCGAACCCGCTGAGCCATGCGGTCAGCCTCGTAGGAGGCAAGGAACTCGGAGACGATCTCGGGCGGCACCGCCCCCCACTGCACATTGCCGCCCGGAGCTCCCACGGCCGGCTCGGCTACGCCGTCCAGCCGACGGACGAGGGTCTCGAGGGCCTTGTAGTTCTTCTCGATGGCTGCGAGCTTGAAGATCACCGTCTCGGGACCCTCACCGGAGTAGCTGAGAAGGATCTTCGTTCCCTGCCGCATCTTGTTTGCCGCGGTCACCGTGAGACCCAGTGAAGAGGACCGGACCTTCAGGCCGAACTCCTTCGGGGTGAGGCTGAGCGCCGCCATCTCCTCGACCTCCCTGCGGAGTTCGTCGGTCGCGGCGGTGACCTCCACGTAGGCGTCCTCGAGCGCGGGCGTGGTGTACAGACGGCACACGTCCTCGTAGCCGGGGCGGTATCCGAACCACCGGCCCATCTGGAGGAGGGTGTCGTACGTCTTGGACACGCGGAGGTAGTAGCTGACGGTCAGACCGTCCAGGGTGAGGCCGCGGGAGAGCTTCTGCCCCCCGATAGCGATCACGGACAGGCCGTTCCTCCGGTTCTCGTAGTAGTCGAGCGCGTCCTTGGAGGTGCCGTTCACCGTCTTGACCTGGATCTTCCTGAGGGCAGGAAGGAGCTGTTCGGAGACCTGCTCCCAGGTCAGGGGCTCCGCCTCGTCAGCCGGGAACTTGTCCGTGGTGGGAACGAAGTCCCGTTCCCAGAGAGCCCGGAGTTCGGCACGGAGTTCGGGGCCCTTCCCGTACCGGTCTCGGATCATGTCCACGATGAGCCGCAGGTGGTCGTCGACCTGGTCGCGTACGAGGGTCTGCACCGCGGTGAAGCGGGTGACGTGCACCAGCATGGAGTTGTGGACCTTCGTCTGCCCGCGCGCCCGGCGGGCCGCGCAGGCGAGCACGAAGGAGAAGATGGCGTCGCGCAGGGACTGCGGGAGCTTGTCGCCGGGGCTGTCACCGGACTTGTGCTTGGTGGGGAGCCAGGCGTCCGCGTCGTCCACGTGGCGCACGAGTGGCAGCGGTTGCACGTCCGCCTCGTCCTCGTCGTCGACCTGGAGCCCGAAGACCCGCTCAGGACCCAGGTAGTTCGACGGCGAGGGAAGACTGCGGATGAAGCTGGCGGGGAAGAGGTCCTCTCCAGCGACGTCGTGGTCCACGTCCGGGTCTATGTAGATGTTGGCGAAGGGGGTGGCCGTGTACCCGACGTACGCGGCCTTGTCGAAGCTCTTCATGAGCTTGCGGATCGCGGCGTTGGTCTTGGTCGGGTCTGCCTCGGGGTCACGGACGGTGTTGATCGAGGCGTTGTCGGCCTCGTCGTCGATGACGAACAGAGGGAGGTCCTTCACGACCTTCTCGCCGTTCTCGTCCTCAGTGCCGTGGACGTCTATCACCCAGTTACGCAGGTACTCGAGGATCTTGTAGTGCTTCTTGACTACGAGGACGACGGGGAAGCTGCCGAGGGGGAAGTTGATGGCCTTGGCCGTCGCGAGGCCGAAGTCCCCCTTCTCGGCGCTGCTTGTCGGCGACGCGATGTCGAGCTTCTTGGCAAGGGGCATGGCTCCCGCACCGATCGCGCGGGAACGACCGTCCTCGTTCGACCGGTTCTGGTGCTGGGTGTCGAACCCGAGGAGCCCTTCGTCGATCCGCAGCTGTGTCTGGCTTCGGAGGTCGTTGTGGATGCCGGCTAGGACCACGATGAACCGGTATCCCGCGTCCACGGCCTTCGCGGCGAGCCCGATGTACTGGCCGGTCTTGCCCGACTGCACCTGGCCGATCACGAGACCCTGCCGGCGCCAGGGGCCGGAGCGGCGAGGGTCCTCCAGCTGGCTGAGCACCTCATCCGAGCTCTGGTCCAGGCGCCTCACGACCCACGGCGGAAGGTTCGCGACGTCTTCGAGGTAGCGCCGGTAGCGTTCCCAGAAGTCCCAGGCACGGTCGTTCTTCGCCTCGGGCAGCCACGGTTCGTGGCCCTTGGGGTCGACGAGTGCCAGGGACCGCTCCTGGAACACGGCGGTCATGGCCTCGATCTCCTTGGCCAGCCGGTCCCGGTCGAGGTTCTCTCCCTGCGCGGCCAGCATCCCGAAGATGGCGTTGACCGCGTTCTGCACCTCCTCCGGCTTCGGCTGACGGTCCTGTGGCAGGAATCCGAGAACCAGGCGTGTGGCCTTGGCCATGGGTTCGTCGGGAACGGCGCTCACGTGGGACCTCCAGCGGAACTTGGAACGGTATCGAGCAGGGTAGGGGCGACCACTGACAATGGCTCAGGGCTCATCCGCTCCAGAAGCCCTGCAGTTGGTCGAAGGGAGGCATAGTCCGCAACCTCTCGCGCGCGGCGGCCGGCGAGCGGCCGCCCGAGACGAGCGACTGGTAGATGCGCTGTGCGACCTCGTTCGCTGCCTCGTCGGCGGGCCCCGGTCCACCGAACGGTTCCGGGTCGTCGCTGGTGTCCGTCTCGTGCATCACACGGAGGGCGGCGACAGGCACCGTCTCCTCCAAGAGCCGGATCAACGCTCGTACGTCTGCAGTGCTGTTGCCGCCAGGTCTCAGAGCAGCCTGGACCAGTGGGTGACTGCGATTGATCTTGCAGGTGACCCTCCCGTCCGGTCGGCGCACGTTCCACGCGTACGACAGAGGATCACCGTGGGTACGCGCAGCGACCTGTCCGCGGTGCCGCAGTACGTCCGCGGCCTTCGCCCGGGCCTGCCGCGCGATGCGGTGGAGGTGCGGACGCAGACCGACTGGCGGGACGACGCTCGACTTCCTCACGTCAACGCCCCACTCGGCGTCCGTCTCGGCCGGGATGTCGACGGCGATGCGCGCCAGGTTGTACTTCTCCTCGCGGCGCATGCCTCTCTGCCCCAGCCAGTCGCCCGCCAGGATCAGGCGGTTCCGGCGGTAGACGTAGAAGCCCTGTTGGTCGAGCCACCCCTGCGGCCCCGCGGCCCTGCCGTACTCCTCCGGCGTGAGCCGGTGGGCGCTGGGGAGGATGAATGCCTCGACCCGTATGGAACTGCCACCGAGAGGCAGTTCCTCAATGGGGAGCCGCTGGACCGAGGGGTGGTTGCCCATGAACGGATCCCAGGGTTCCACCGGGGTCCCGGACACTCGCAGGTTCCGACGTCGGGTCCCGGTGAGGAAGCGGGCGAAGACCATTCCGAGGTGCAACTCCGTGCGGGCCGCCTCGGCGTAGAACTGCTTCTGGGTGCGCTCGTCGTCCTCGCTGACGTCTCCGCCGTGGTAGCCGTTGAGCCGTCGCCAGAGCACGATCGTGCCATGGCCGGTGGCGCTACGGACCCTGTCCAGCACGGCTGTTGTGTCGTCGTCGGCTCCATGGAGCAGTCGCCACTCGCCGAACTCCTCGACGACGTCGAGGTCCCAGGTGCGTGTGTGCCATTCACCACCGGCTTTGGCGGTGGCCACGGTGAGTTGCCTCGACTGGGAGAACGAGGCCGACTTCAGGCCGACGCCGAAGCGGCCCAGATCTGCGGAGGAACGCGACGTCGCAGGCCCACGAGCCGCCACGGTCATCGCCGTGACGAGCTCCTCAGCGGTCATGCCCCAGCCGTCATCGACCACCGCGATCCAGGAGTCCCGTCCTGACCAGGCGAACTCGACGTCGATGTTCCGGGCTTCCACCGAGATGCTGTTGTCCACGAGGTCCGCGACGGCTGCCGGCAGTGAGTACCCCAGGGAGCTGAGCGAAGCCACCATTCCCGCGGGCTCGGGGGCCGCGATGTCGTACGTCATGGGTGGTTCCAGCCCTGCTTCCCCGTTACGAGCGTTGCTCGGAGTGCAGTCGTCCGGGAGATCCAGCGGAACCGAGCGGGCGAGCACTCCAGATTCGGGGGACGCCCCACCGCGCACTCAGTCTGTCGCACACGACAGGCCCCCACCCAAAACCGATGGTACTGGAGCCATTGGCCGTAGGCCCGAGTGTTCCTGGACAAGCCCATGCGCGGACGACAACCCACCGAGTGTTCAGCTCCTGCGCCCGGCCGCTGGTGTGGAAGGCAAGCGCACAGTGCGATCATGGTGGCGGGCGCGGGGGCGCACCCGAGCTGTGGAGGACCCCCGCCGTGGGACGCCCCGACAAAGCCGCGCGTGCGGCCATCGCGCGCCGCCGCTCGGACGCCATCGATCTACGCCTCGCGGGCGTGGACTGGTTGACGATCGCTCGCAAGCTCGCTGCCGACCCGACCGTCAACTCCGACGGCATCGCTTACCCGCAGGGGTATGGGATCGAGCGGTACCGCAAGAACCAGGACTCGCCCACCAACGAGGCCCTGATTCATGCCGCTTGCCGGGACGTCCGTACTGCGCTCGCCGGCCGCCGCGCCGAACTGAAAGACGACGTTGACGAGTTGCGCGCGCTGGAGGCCGACCGACTCGACCGGCTGTTCTTCGTCGCCTACAAGAAGGCCGTCCGCGACCAGGACCTCGCCGCCATCGACCGCACCCTACGGATCATGGAGCGCCGCGCACGGCTGCTCGGCCTCGACGTGCCTGTCCGAGCGGAACTGTCCGGCCCGGACGGTGGACCGGTCCAGGTCGAGAGCGTGACCGTGGACGAACTCGACGCCCTGATCGCGCTCACCGAGGCGGACAGGGAATGACCCCGCGAGACCAAGAGAGCGTCATCGCCCAGTACAAGACCCTCCCGCCAGCGCGGCGCCGCACGATCGCACGGGTCGCATCTCCCACGCTGCGCGCCGAGCTGGCACGCGCCGAACGCCAACTCGCCATGGACCGTTCGCCAGGTGCGCTCGCCGCCGTCCTCACCGACGGACGCGAGATGCAGGCGCCGCACCTGGACCTCATCGACCAGGCGTTCATCGACATGGCCGCAGGCCGGTGCGACCGCGTCATGCTGACCATGCCCCCGCGGCACGGTAAGAGCCGACGCGCCTCCCGCTGGGCACCCCTCTGGTACCTGCGGCGCAACCCCGGCCACCGCATGATGATCGCCAGCTACTCCGCCGACCTGGCCGACGACCACGGCCGGTGGATCAGGGACGCCATCAACACCTGGGGCGACGACCTCGGCATCCAGCTCAAGGCAGGAAGCCAGGCCGCCAACCGCTTCGACATAGTCGGCGGCGAAGGCGGCCTCCTCGCGGCCGGTATCGGTGGCGGCCTCACCGGACGCGGAGCACACATCGCCATCGTCGACGACCCGGTCAAGGACATGGCCGACGCCGACAGCCCCACCATGCGCAAGCGCGCCTGGGACTGGTGGACCTCCGTCCTGCAGACCCGACTCGAACCCGTCGGCGCCATCTGCCTCATCCAGACCCGCTGGCACGAAGACGACCTCGCCGGACGCATCCTCGCCACCGAGCGCGACGCCTGGCGGGTCATCGACCTGCCCGCCATCGCCGACAGTCCCGACGATCCGCTCGGCCGCGCTCCTGGCGAGGCGCTGTGGCCCGTACGCTTCGACGTCACCCACCACGCCAAGACCCGCAAGCGAGTCGGCGAACGCGTCTGGGCCGCCCTCTACTTGCAGAAGCCCCGGCCGCCGGAGGGAGGCGTCTGGAAGCGGGAGTGGATCGAGACCGCCCGCATCAACGCCGTCCAGTTCTCCGGCCTCGACATGGCACGCATTGTCGTAGCCGTCGACCCCGCCGGCGGAGAGACCACCGTCGGCGACGAGACAGGCGTCATCGGCGTCGGCCGCGACTTCGACCGGCAGCTGTACGTCCTGGCCGACCGATCCGGCTCGATGGGCGCCAACGACTGGGGCTTGGCCGCATGCCGTCTAGCCCTCGAACTCAAGGCCGACGCGATCGTGGTCGAGAAGAACTACGGCGGAGACATGGCGCGGCAGATCGTCACCCAGGCGTGGGAGCAGCTGCGCCGCGAGGGCGTGACCAAGGGGCTTCTCATGCCCATGATCCTGGAGGTCACCGCCAAGGTCGGTAAACGCCTGCGGGCCGCTCCGGTAGCCCAGCTGTACGAACAGCAGCTCGTGCACCACGTCGGCGAATACCCCGAGCTGGAAGGTCAGATGGTCACCTGGGTCGAGGGAATGGACAGCCCCGACCGCATGGACGCTGCCGTGCACGGACTGACCGAACTGGCCGACCCCGACCAGCTCGACACCCTGCCCACCGACACCGATGACGACCGCTTCGACGGCCGCCGCTGAACTGGCGAGGGCAGACGCACGACCGGAAACGGCCCCAAGAGGAAACTGCCCAGGAGGATATGGCCCCCGGTGGCCTACCTGGGGACTTGCCGATCTACGGGCCATTCCTCTCTACACGCAGCGGCTCACCAGCGAGCAGGCGGTCAGCGATGTCCTGTGCCTCCGGGAACGCCGACGACGTCAGCCGCAGCCCGGCGTGAGCCATCACCGTCGCGACACGCTCTGCCAGTTCCTTGTGTTCTCCGCCCGGAACGCTGCTGAGATTGAAGGAGAGCCAGACACGCATGTCGTGACCCTGCGAGACGAGGACCGGGTCCTGTGGGGGAGTACAGGGAATCGTCGCGTCGGTCAGCGCCTGGACGACTTGGTCCCGTAGTTCGGCCGTGCTCCGCTGGTCGACCGCGCGTGTCGCGGCGTAGATCGCATCGCACAGTGCATTGGCAGCGGGGACTGCCGCGCTGACGGAGAGGGTGAACGATCCCATGGTGACGGTGTCGGTGAGCGGGTCGTAGCCGAAGCTCCAGAAGTCGCGGGCTACGTCGCGTGGGTCAGCGGTCTTGCGGGCGTCTTTCTGCGGCCCGCCGCCCCTGCCGCGGGCCCAGTCCTCGAAGTGAGTGAGGCCGTCGCGGACGTGCTTGATGTTCGGCAGGGCGTCAAGGAAGACCTGCTCGGCGTCATCGAATGCGGTGATCACCGCGGGATCCATGCCGAGGTCTGTGAGGGCGATCCGTTCGAGCTTGACCGCGGCGAGGAGCTGGCGCAGGGCGACGACCAGTGTTCGTGCGTCGATCTGCCGGGAGCTGAACCAGCCGACTTGGACGTCGTCACCGTGCATGCGTGCCACGGTCAAGGCGACCGTGGCACGCAGCCAGCTCGATTCCGAGAGCGCGATCGAGTACGGATTGTCCGCTGGGGACCAATCATCCGGCAGGTTGCTGTTCATGACGGAATCTTCGACCCCGGAGCGTTCGGCTGCTCGGAATTTCCAGACCGAGGCGCTGGGGACTGCGGAGGTCCGACGTAGGAGAGACGTCCCGTAGGCGGGGCGCGGGGCCGACAGCCGGAGGGGCACTGTGGGCCTGCGCGAGCCAGCCGTCGGGGTGTGGCGTCGGCTGCCCCGGGGGGTGGGGCAGCCGACACGGTCAAGCTAGCGGCGCTGCTCGAACATCACCAGGAACGGTGAAACGAACCCGGTGGCCTCGACCGGGCTGGTGTTCCCGAAGACGATCAGCAGCACGCCGGCCACCAGGGCGAGCCCGTACATTCGGGCCGCGGCGGCGTCGTGGCCGCTGGTGACTTCGGGTACGGCGTTGTTTTCGCACATAATGGAGTAGCTCCTGTTCTTTGCTGGACATGGGCACACGGTTACTCACAGCGACTAGGACCCCTGTGGTAACCAGACGGCGGCTGAGGCGGCGGCGCATTGCAGTGCGCGTACTGCCTCAGCCGTTAGTCATGGGTGGATGTGAAGCCTCCTTCTGGGTTCGGCCATACGACCTCTATGCACAGGGACGCGCAGAGGTCGAGGAGGTCTTCTCTCGGCGCTGCGGGCACGAGCAGCGTGAGGGTGGGCGTCGGGTGGAAAAAGCGCCGGTAGTCCATCAGAGCGCCGATCGCACCTCGAACTGACTGCCGGGTGGAGTTGTGTTTCACCTCGATGAGCCTGTTCTTGGTGGCATCCAGAAGATCGACGCGGGCAATCCTGGTCTCGCCCTTCACCCGCACTTGTGCGCTGACGGCCTCCCGTCCGAGACCGCGCAGGTGGCTCGCATAATCGGCGGTCAAGCGTCCGACGATGCCGTCTGGGGATTCCTGAGGCAGTCGGCGCACGCCGGCAACGGTGATCTCGGGTGCCTGGGTGATGCGTGTTTCAGTAAGCGGAGTGACTGGCAAGCGGGGCCCTTCAGGGACGCTAGCGCCTACTGGTCGCAGCCGGAAGACGATCACGTTCCGCATGTGGCCGCTCGCGTCTGGTGCGTCCGCGATGTAGTACGGCTGCTCGGCGTCGACCTCGAAGCGGCCCAGGTGGCGATAGAGCCGACCGGGCTTGTGTGCCTGCTTGTGGAGTTGGTGGAACAGGTGCACCGCGCGACCCTGCTCCTTGTGGCGCAGTAGTGCCAGATTCCCCCTTGTCATCTCCTGGTCGCCGTGAATACCGGCGCCCGAGAAGTGGAAGATTCCGTCCTCCCCCCACCCTGTGAAGTCATCTGGGTTTGGCCGTTCGGTGACGAAGGCCATGACCATCTGAGCTTGGGTCGATGGTGAGATACCGCCTTGGGGGGTACCGCCGAACCGAGCATGCAGATCGTGCCGCGCTATTACCTCGCCTAGCTTCAGCTCATCCTCGGACATCTCCTCACCTCCCATGCCGTGAAGACTACCTCGGTCACCCTGACTGGAGATGGTGACTTTAGTCGGTCACGTGAACAGGGGCGGTGCTCAGATGGCATATATCGGCTGAAATATGCACGAAACCCTTCACCTGCCTCTGCTTGCCGTTATCTATTCGTTATGTGTGACTCTTGGCGTGGGTGTGGGGCACGTAGGGTGGCTGTCTGCGGCGCGGGGCCGACTGCTGGAGGGGCACTGTGGGCCTGCGCGAGCTGATCACCGACGTCTGGAGCTGGCTGGACTACAAGCCAGCCATGGCCGACCCGCGCCGACCCGGCCGTAACACCTGGGCGGAACTGACCCGCTCCTGGATGCCAGACGAGGATCTGCGACGCCTGGCCGCCTACCGGCTCCTGGCCGCGTACGACTCCAACCAGGCAGGCCAGGTCGCCGCCGTGACGGGCGATGACGAGGCGGGCATCGAGCGGAGGGAACTCGGCGACGCCTCAAAGCTGGTCGACACCGCGCTCGGCTACCTTCTTGGCTCCCAGCAGGTCATCAGCGTCGCCGGAGCAGAGCACACCGACGACGAGCCGACCCCTGAGGCGGCCGCGGCGCTGGCCGCACAGGACAAGCTGAGAACCTGGGCGGAGAAGGAAATGCTGCCGCTGCGCCTTCAGCAGGCCGAGCGAACCGCGATCCTACTGGGCGACGCCGTCTACACCCTGGCGTGGGATCCCGCGAAGGGCCGAGTCCTACTGCGTACTTGGGACCCGGGCCTGTACTTCCCCGAGTGGCCGGAGGACGGGGAGCAGGACGGTGCCGAGTTCCCGCTGCGCGTTCACCTGGCCTGGGAGCTGCCTGAGGACAAACGGCGCGGGCTCAAGGCGAGGCTTCGGCGGGTCACCTACGAACTCGGTCCGATCGGTCCGGCCAGCCGGCGCGCTGCAGCAAAGGACGGAAACCCAGCACGGGAGTACCTGTATACCGACAGCGGCGACCCGATCTTGGGCAAGGGCGATGCGCTCAACGCCGACACGGGACTCATCACCCGCGCCTACCCGTGGGCGCCCAACCGGCCCTCCCCGTGGACGTGCCATCTCACCGACGCGGAATGGGACCTGGACGACCTTAAGTACGCCGACCTGCTGTACGACCTGCCGATGCACAAGGCCCGATACCGGGTCCGCTCCGACGGAGAAGTCCTCGACAGGCTCGACCTGATGGCGGACTTCATACCCGTCGTCCACATCACGAACAGCATCCCCGCCAGCGGAGAGCACTGGGGCAAGCCCACCGTCGCCACCGTCCTCCAGGCCCTCGACGAACTGTCCGCCACGGACACCGACAGCTCTGGCGCTTCGGCTACCACCGGCTCGCCGATCATCGGTCTGGCCGGCGCCCGACTGCCCATCGACCGCTCCACCGGCCAGCCGCTCCCGGTCAGGGTGCGGGCCGGGACGGTGTGGCAGCTCAACGACAACGGGCGCATGGATGTCCTCAACACCGCGGCGCAACTCGCCGAACTGCGCGCCCGCGTCGACCACATCCTCGACCGCATAGCCGCGAACAGCCGTCTCACCGCCGCCGGCCTCGGCACCCTCGACCCGACCGCCCTACCGTCCGGCTACGCGCTACAGCTCGCACTCGGTCCGCTCGACTCGCTTGTCGCCGCCATGCGCCTGGCCCGCAACCACAAGTACATCGTCCTGCTGCGCATGGTGCAGCGTCTCCACCAAGCCGGACAGGCCGAAGGCTGGCCCGCGGGGGAGTCGCTGCCCGCGCGCCTGATGTGGGGACCGCACACCCCGACCGACCGAGCCGCCGTTCTCGACGAAGTCATCAAGGGCGTCGGCGCTGGCGTCTTGTCCGTGGAGACCGGCATCCGAATGCTGATCGACGTCGGATACCCCATCGACGACGTAAAGGCCGAGATCGAGCGTATCCAGTCTCGCGCCTTTGAGGCCGCTGCCCGCCTTGCCGATGCCACAGGCGACAACGCCGCAGTGCGTGAGTACCTGGGAATGCCCGAGGTAGATAGCGAAGTCCACCCTGTGTCGTTGCTTCCGCCTGCCCAAGATTGACGTTACGCGATATCACGCAGGGGGCCTCTATAAAGGGTGAGGTAATCTTGACGGAAGCCGCTCCCATCACCTGGGTCGCTGAAGAAACTTGCAGACCACCTTTCCGCGCCAGGGGTCCAGCTGACTATATTGTAGGAGAGCGGTTTTCCCCCTACCCCAAGTGAAGTGCCGCAGCCAACAGCTGTTATTTCCCTGGGGGGTGCATGTCCAGGATGTACGGTTTCGGATCGATGCCTGGAGATGTGTTTATGGCCGTGCAGAATAAGTGGTGCCTGACGGGCTGCGCACCACGATAGAAATCGATCCGCATCCTCCATCTGGATGAATCGTTCATTGCCTCTGAAGAGCTTCTTGCGCCCCCTCTGAACCGGTAGCTCTTCCGGAGCATAGGGGAAGGGGTGATGATGGATTACCGCGATTCGCTCGTAGTCGTTCAGCTCTTCGTTACGGCTCAGTTCAATCTGGAGATCTGTAGCCACGCTCCGCAGTTGCGATTCTGAGATTTTCCCGCGCGCCCAATCTCCCTCCTCTGACGAATTGAAACAGAGGAATGCGCAATGCAGGTCTTTATCGATTACAACTCCCGGCCCCCACTTCATGTTGGCTAGTTGCTGATACTGTTCACCTATCCTCCCAAAGTTATTGCCGAAGACTCGCTGATCGTGATTGCCCGGCACCAGAACTGGATCCTTCGGATTCCAATTTTTCAGAGAGGTCAAGAACCGGTAGAACGCTCTATAGTCGTCCGTTCTCGGATTGTCGAAGAGGTCGCCTGTGATGACGATCCGGTCGAAGTCGCCCCGCCTGCTCAGAAGGCATGTTTCCAAGTACGGTTCTTTGTCCAGCGCGTTACGGTTGCCGAAATGTAGGTCGCTGAGATGCAAGATGCGGCTGCGTCGAACTCCCGAGATTTTACGGTTGTAGTCATTGATGATCCTGGACAGTCCAATGGTGCCTGAATCAAGCTCTCCTGCGAGTTGATGAAATAGGAATTCTGCTTCAGGAAGCGGAGCAAATGTTGATTCTCCTGTTCTCAACCAAAAGAGCACACCAGGGAAATTTTCCGGATGGTTGGCGATTAGCTGCACAGGAGGTAGTGGGTCGAAAAAATCCAAGCTATCTGCCCCCATTCCATCATGGGGACTCAGGATCAGTGCATTGTGTCCAGTTCTGTAAGCAGAGTGCCGAAAGAAGGCGTCCTCTCGGTCGTGACTATGTTGATCTCCTGTGGCCACGAGGGCGTACAGGTCAAAGTTTTCGAAAATCCGACGCACGTCCGAAAGTGCCTCTTTGATCAAAGGTGGGCTGATGAACTCACTCCAACTTTTGCCGCGGAGGCTGCGGTCGAGGCGTCGGCTCGATTCTCCTGCACTCGCCGATATTCTCTCGATCCAGACGGGGTCACTTGATATTAGAGATTGTGGGTTATGCCCCAACGCTCCCAGGAATCGCACCAGGTCCTCGCCCTTGGTGCGAGGAGGCTCCTCGGATATTGATCGCGTAAGGTATGCCACGATGTTGGCGTCGCGAAGCTCGAATTGCCAGCCCATTTTGCAGCGCCCCTTGGTCGTAGGTGCGACTTCCAGTCCACGGGCACGGATCAATGCATGAGGCTTATGGTGACGAATCAAGCGTAGGTCTGCCTGTGTCGCTTGTCCTGTTGAGGTCGTTCAGCTGTCAATTTGTGCATCCGTTGCTCAAGCACTCCTTGTGTCGGTGGAGCTGGGGGGAGCGGCAGCACTGTTACACTGATCATCGGCGCGGGGGCGCTGGAGACCTGTGGATGGTTCACGCATGACTCGCCCCTCGCTCCCCAACCCGCTCGATCCGGTGGGGCACCGCCGTGACGGGCGGCCGATCTATCCGATCCTCGGGGCCTCGTCCGACGACGACTCCAACAAGCCCGGCGACGAGGGCGACGCCCCGAGCGGCGGCGTTACGCAGGAAGACCTGTCGCGGCTGCTGGCCCGCGAGAAGACCCAGGGCGGCCGGGCTGCCGTGAAGAAGCTGCTCGGCGACCTCGGCTTCGACAACTCCGAGGCGCTGACCGAGTTCATCACGACGAAGCGCGACGCTGACCAGGCCGCGCTGACCGAGGTCGAACGCCGTGAGCAGGCCGCCGAGGAGAAACTGAGGTCAGCCGAGACGCGCGAGGCGCAGGCCCTGGCCAGGGAGCGCGCCGCCATCCGGCGTGCCGCCCTCGGAGGACTCGGCGCGGCCGGGGACGACCTTGATGACGCGGTGCTCCTGATCGACCGAGCCCTTCACGACCAGCCCGACGCCGGCGAGGAGGCTGTCGTCGCTGCCGCTGAGCAACTGAAAGGGCGGCGCCCCGAGTTGTTCAGCCTGGCCCGGGAGACCGTGCCGCCCGCTCCGGGCGGATCTCCCGCCGGCGGTCCGCCGAAGCGCGGAGGCATTCCGCCCAGGCGCGGAGCGGCGGGTCTCGAAATGGCCCGGCGACGAGGGCTCATCAGCGACTGACCACGTCAACGAGACATGGCTCTGGGACCACGCCCCCTCAAAACGTGGACGCCCTTCCGGACGCCGGTCGGGCTTGATCAGGGACCACGCCTTGGCGCGGCTCGGCCGTCGTCGTTTCGTGGACACCGCCCCTTGCCGCTCGCGCCGGGTGCGGGAGGAATCCGATCCGCACCCAAGAGGGAGACATCGTGAGCGACTACCAGGTCCTCACCACTGCCACGACGGTCACCGACGACCGCACATGGCTGACTTCGCTGGACGGCGTCCACGAAGCCCAGACGATCACCGTCGACACCAGCAAGCTGACGTCAGGCACCCATTACACGGCGGGCACGCTCAACCAGCCCCGCAACATCATCAAGTCCGGCATCCCACTGGGGAAGATCACCGCATCTGGCCTGTACGCCCCGTACAACTCCGCGGCGAGCGACGGCACCCAGATCCTCGCCGGATTCCTCGTTGCCGAGACCGCGTTCACCCCCGGCTCTGCGAAGACCGCGGGCGCACTGCTGTGGCGCGGCGAGGTGCAGACGTCGAAGCTGCCCGTCACCTTCGCGCCCCCGGCCGCAGCGAACACGACCGCGTTCATCCACTACCGGTAAGGAGGCAGACCCCATGGCACTTGAGAAGCTTCTTGAGGCGATCGTCCCCGAGGACATCCAAGCGTTCATCCGAGCGATCACCACGCCGGAGGACTATCTCCTCACCCGCGAGGTGTTCGCCGAACGGAACATCGACAACGTCAAGTTCCGTACGAAGAGCAGCAAGCGGCGCGTCAACGCGGCGAAGTTCCGCGCATGGGAAGCCGCGCCGACGCTCGCCAGGCGGCGTGCCGAGCAGGTCATCAACGAAGGCATGCTGCCCTGGGTCGGCCAGGAACTTCCCTTTTCCGAGCTCCAGATCATCCTGGCTGCCGTCGACCGCGGCCAGGACACCAGCGAGTTCCTCGACCTGCTGTACGACGACCTCGAACAGCACGTGGAGGCCACGAAGGCTGCCATGGAGATCGCCGCCGGACAGATGCTGTCCACCGGTGTGGTGTCCCTGCCCGGGGTCGCCCTCGATGTGGACTGGAAGGTGCCAGCCGCCAACCGGCCGACGGTGGCGGTGCCGTGGTCCCAATCGGATGCAGCCGCCCCGATCACCGACGAGCTGGCGTGGATCCAGTACCTGAAGAGCATCGGCGCGCCGCGCCCGGAGCGGGTCATCAGCTCGGAGAAGGCGCTGTCGCTGCTCGGGGCCACGGCGGAGTACCGGGCCGCGTTCCACAACTCGCCATCCACCGAGCAGATCCCGACCGGGATGCTCGCGCCGGAGGAGGTCAACCGGGTCCGCGCCAAATACAACCTGCCGCCCGTGACCACCTACGACGTGCAGGCGTACGACAGCAGCGACAACCTGGTGCGCACGACCCCGGAGTCGCTGTGGGCAATGATCCCGCCGCGCCGCGAACAGTGGGGGGAGACGCAGTACGGCCTGACCGCCGAGGCGATCGAGCTGCGCGGCAAGGGAGTCATCACTGCCGAGGAGGCCCCCGGCATCGTGATCACCACCCACGTGCAGACGCGTACCCCAGTCCAGCTATCCACGATCTCCGCCGCTGCTGCGATGCCCGTGCTGTACGTGCCGGACATCCACATCGCGGCGACGGTCTTCTAAAAGGAGCTGGTCATGGCGAAGTTGGCGCGCACGGTGTTCGTACGAGACCCCGAGCAGGGCTCGATCCGGCTGGAAGCGGGGGAGGAGGTTCCCGAGCGGCTCGCCCTACTCATCCCGAACCCGGCCGCGTGGTCAGGGGAGGCTCCCTCTGCGGAGGAGGACACCCCGAACCCGATCGGCGCAGACGGTGAGGCGGGAGAGACGCCCTCCGTGGCGGATCCTGCCTCGGAGCCGGCCAAGGCCCCGAGGCGGCGCGCGACGAAGATGGCGGCCGCCAACATCGAGTAGCAGCACACGACCAGGGAGGCCCGGCACCGCCACGGTGCCGGGCCTCACCTCGTACGACAGGAGCACCTCGTGGACAACGCCGTACGCGCCTGGCTGCTGGCTCAGCTCGGCCCCACCACTGACACCTCCGACCTCGAAGCACGCTACGCGCGGCTGACCTCCGCTCGCGCTGTCGCGAATGAGGTCTTGGCCGAGCGGCGCGCGAAGCTGCTCGCCGACCCGCTCCGCATGACCGTGGACGGCGTGGTCACCATCGACCAGAGCAACAACCTCGCAGGGCTCGAACGCCAGATCACCGCGCTCGTGGACCTGGTCGCGCCGGACGAACTGGCAGCAGGAGAGGAAAGCACTGACCTCGTGACCGCGCCGCTGCTGCGCACTCGCCGGGGCCGGTAGACCGGCATGCCGTACGAGTGGCCACCGCTGGTGCCCGGAGACTCGGACGAGATCGCGCGCCGCGTTGCGGCGGTACTCGAGGACGCTTGGCAGCGACTCGCCGCCAAACAGCGCGCCGTCATCACCCAGTTCGCCGACAACCCGAGGACGCCGCACACCGTTGCGACGTTGGAGGAGTTCAAGCAGGCGATCCGCGCCTTCCGCCAGCGCGTAGACCAGGAGGCCCGGCAGTTCGTCCAGCGGCAGCTTCCTCACCTGTACGCCTCTGGTGCTGAATCCGCCGCCGAGGCCCTCGACGTGACCTTCTCCTGGACCGCGTTCCACCGCGACGCCCTACAGTCGCTCGCGGCTGACTCCTACGCTGATTTCCTGCGCCGTTCACAGGAAGCCGAGCGAATGGCGAACCAGTTCTATCGGGCGGCGCGAGAGGCGGCCCGCCGAGAGGTCCCGCTGCTCGCGGCGGGCAACATGACAGTGAAGCAGGCCGCGAAGAATCTGGCGGCCAGGCTCGCCGCCGAGCACAAGCTGACCCACGTCGTCTACCGCAATGGTGCTCGCGTCCCGGTCCGTGCCTGGGCCGAGGCCGCCACCCTCGCCAAGTCGGCCGTCGCCTACAACGCCGGCACCCTCAACCAAACCCGCCAGGCGGGCGTCGCCATGGTCGAGGTCTTCGACGGCCTCGACTGCGGCTGGACCTCCCATCAGGACACAGACAAGGCCAACCGCACAGTGCGGAGCGTCGAAGATGCTGCCGAGTGGCCGATCTCCCATCCGCGCTGTCGGCGGGGGTTTGGTCCGCGTCCGGACATCAGCGACGGGTAGTCAGCTTCGGCGTCCGTGTGGGTGTGACTGAACGCCGTAGGCACCGCCGACGATAGCTCCGCCAGACTCCGTAGGGGGCGTGAGCCGAATCTTCCGGACGCTACGCACCACCGCACGCCGACTCCGCGCGACAGGCCGCCCAGATCGGTAGACGATAGACACGCAGGCATCTGCAGAGGCGTCGCAAGTCGACCACCGGAGGTAAACGGCAAAGCGGCAGGCGGAGAGCAAGAACTTCGACTGACTGAGTCCCTGTGCTCGCGACGGTCTACTGTACTCATGCCGCCTGCGGAAGTGTATGTCACCAGATCCATCAGGAGCCGCCATACCCATCCACTGAGAAGGCTCCTATGGGAGGCAAAATGGCGAGCGACGGCGAAGAGGGAGAATTTCGACTAGGAATTCCTCCCGCCGAATGGGTATTTGCGAAGAACCCAGACGTGAAAGTGCAGCGAACGTCTAGTCCGACCATACTCGAAAACGCGAAAAGTGCGGCCGACTGGATCAGAAAGGAGAAACCCCTACTTTGGACTGGATCCATATTCTCAGTGCCGGATCCGTCAGGGTTTCCTTCCGGCGCGGCCGTTACCGAATCGATCCTCGATCTCCTGATTCCTAGTTCCTTCACAGGCGACGTGCGCCAGCAGCTGATCGAGACAATCCAGCCTCGCTGGCCTCTTGAGAGTCTATTGGATCTCTTCGAATTGGCGGGATTTGATCTCTCGGCGTCTCTGCTCTCCTTTTTCAATGACGTGAATGGGGAGGCAAGGCCAAACGATCTGCACCGAGCTGTCGCGAGGTACTACCACGATGGATTTGCCTCCTCACCACTGTGCTTCACGGTGAATTGGGACACTTTGCAGGAGCGCGCCTTCGGAGAACTAGGTTACGAAGCTCTTGTCGCGAGCCCGAGCCAGCGCGTCAAAGGGAACGGCGAGTCCTTTACGCAAGCCGACGCGATAACCGTCTTCCATCCACACGGCTCGTTTCAGACAAGGGACGTGGTCTGCTCCTACACGCGTGAGGTGATCCAGCTGCCTGTCGCGCCGCATTGGCTGGATCATCCGGTAGCCTTTCTGGGATATTCAGGGTACGAGCCGAGCCTCTACGATCATCTGCACGGAGGCAATGCACAGCTTTGGTGCGTTAAAGATCTCGAATACGACATGCAGATACCAGCCAAGCGCAGGCTTCTCTGTCGACCCGGTGTTTTTGTCTACGAAGGTGATCTGCGAGAGCTACTAGCAGCTCTAGGACTCCTTGACACCGAGGTAGCCCTTAAAAGTAATTACTTGCAGTTGAAGTCGAAGGTTCCAGAGAAATTGGTCGATCTTCTCGCGACCGTCCTAGTTTCCTCCGTGGATCCGAATGTCTGCCTGAATGCCCTCTCTTCCAGCCTCCTATCATTCTCCTCGGGTATGGAAGGTACTATTCGCTACTGCATGATCATGCGGTGCCTCATGGGGCATATCCGAAATCGAGTCAGCCACCCGGGAATATTTCCCGCTCTCATGATGGCATCATATTTCCGGGATTCAGAACAGGTCTGGATCTCGGCGCTTGCATACCTTCTGCGGACCCAAAAGCTGCCGAGTGCCGTCATCTCAGGACTCCTTGACCGCTCGCGAGAGGCGGCCAAGAAGTGCTCAGAAGGCACGAATCCGATTGATGCAGCTATGACAAGCCCGGGCACGATACTCGGAAGATCCAGAATATATCAGAACTTCGTTGCAGGTAGCAGTGCACCAATTGATCCGAATGAATATTTCATGCCGCCGTTCTATGGCGGCGACCTGGCCGGTGTTGGAGAGTTTACCGAAGTACTCGCCTTCGAATATTTGCGTCGAGGAAGAATAGAGCAGGCCAGGAATGTATTCGACTATTCGGCGACCCGCTTCTATCTGTCAGGAAACTGGAATGCGGGAAAGGTGAACGAGTGGGCATCCTCGAACATTGATCTACTGAATTTGCACTGGGATAAAAATACCCTGGTGGTTCCTCACTGATTCCTCGCACAGCCTTCGCTCAGCGAGTATCAGCGGCTCACTGCAGTTTCGATGGGCTCGTCCGCCATGATGCGTCTCTCCTCCGCGCTGGATCCGGACGGCCGCGTACGCGGCCGCGAAGTCGGGGGCGCAGGCCGCCTGGCCCGTTCACCCTGTGCGGCATGTCTGCCTACGTGTTCATCGCGACCAAGAGCGCCGTCCAGGCTGTCCCGGGGAACTGCGAAGACATGGTGGCCAACAGCCACTCAAGTGGCCAGGTAGCCCGCTCTCCAACTCTGGTGCCAGTCACATTGGGTGCGGGGGTGAGTTCCCAGTGGTGCAGAAAATCGAACACATGCTTGAATCCGGTCATGCGACCGTTCCCCGACGACCTCGTTCAGGCACGGCAGGAGTGGATCTCCGCCTACCGTCAGCTCGCCGACCTGCCCGGCCACACAGGGCTGCGGCGTCGCCTGTACCAGCTGTCGACCGCGGTGCTCTTCCATCCGCACTGGACAGAGCGCGGCGGCCTGACTCCGGCAGCCTGGCAGCAGCTGCGCAGTGTCGGACGGGAAGAAAGGAGCTGAAGGTGAAAGGCATTGACGTGGTCAGCGGTACAGGCCATGTCCGCGCTACCGCCTGATACACCTCGCCTCCGGGCGATCCTGCGGCACCTCGACCAGCAGATCACCGACAACGAGACCGTGGGCCTCTACCTGCGGCTTCAGCGCGATGCCGTCTCCAAGGCTCTGGGTCGCGCCGAAGGCCACGCAACGCCTCAGCCTGCCCAGACGCCCCGGCAGCGTCCGGCCGCCCTGCCTGCCTTCGCAGGGAGCCAGCGCGGGCCGAAGGCGACCGGCTTCAGTGTGGAGAGGCAGCCGAGGGCGATCGGGCCCGAGCCAGCCCGCATCCACACCGACGACTGTCGGAGCGCCGGCCCGACGCATCCGATCACCGCGCACGACGCCCGCGCGGCGCTGCTCGACCCGATGGTGCAGGCATGCGGATTCTGCCGCCCGGACACCGAACTCGGCATGAATTTGGACTGAGTTGGACGGATCCCGGACCGGCTACGGCGGCGCCCGGCTCCCCGATGCGTTCGGCCTCCACCTGGGGAGGCCGAACCATGGAGTTGATCAGCAAGCAGGCGATTCCCGTTGTGCGACGCGGGCCTTGAATCGAGCGGTGTAGGCCGCGAGGTGACGATCTGCGAAGTAGTCGGCCTGCCAGTTGTAGGGGAGAACCTCGCCTTCGGGCCAGACGTAGGCCCATCCCGTCAGGCCCTCCGCGAGCGTGATCTCCCGAAGGTCGTATCGGTCGTCCTCGAAGTCGTCGAGGATCTTCCACTCGGTCGGTGTCAAATCCTCCATGAGGAGGCCGGTCGCGGTGGACCCTGGAGCCGCGACCAGGCCGGGGTAGACCCGGCGTTCGAGCGCGGCGGCGCGCCATCCGGGTGCGGCCGTTGGCCTGCCAGACGGTATTCGGCCGATCAGTGCTTCCAGGACCGTCGGGAATTGCAGCGTTCCATATACGAAGAGAGCGCCTGGCTCGGAGGCGAGGCGATCCCGAGAACCCGCGGTCAGGGCGACCGGGGCCTCAGAGTGAGGGTGGCGCATACAGGTCTTCCTGGATCAGCTAGAGGGCAGGAACATCGCGTCGTAGACGGGGCTCTCCGGCGCGTGCTTGATCTGTCCCATCATGCTGTAGCCCCAGCGAAGGTATGCGTCGTGGGCAGGCTGGTTGTCGATGATGCAGGTGAGAGTCGTGACCGTCTCCGCGCGCCCGGCGATGACCGTGTCGTGCAGCTGCCTGCCGAGGCCCTGATTGGTGTGGTCGGGACGCACCATCAGCTCCCGGAGCCAGAAGATTTGTCCATCCTCGGCGGTACGGCGGAGTTCTTCAGGGCGGTCGTTGCCGAGTGACACCCACCAGGCTCTGTCCGATGCCAAGGTCACGCCATGGACGTAGCCGATGATCTGCCCGTCCTGGCTCGCGGTGACGGTCTCGAAGCCGGGCATGTCGAAAGCAGCGAGCAGACGGTCACGGTACGACTGGACGGAGAAGAACGGGTCTCCGATGTACGGAGGCACGTTGTACACCTCCGCGTAGACGTCGACCAGCTCTTCCAAGACGGCCTTGGCCGTAGTCCCGTCATGCCGCTGAAACTGCGCGTCCACTCTTTGCGACTTCCCTTCAATGCGGTGATCACGCGACGCATTCGCGGATCTGCTCCAACAGGTCCCGTACCTCGCTGCTTCGGTGGTGCGGGGCCAGTCCATCCCGGACGATCGTCAGCTGCTGGACCGTGCGCGCCGAGCGCATGCCGCCCTGGATCAGCCGGAGCGACTCCGCTGCCGCGTCGACACTGTGGTTGAGATCTCCGGTCGACAGAGCGGCGGCGGACAGTCGGCCGAGGCACATCCCCCGGTTCCGGGAATGCGCAATGTCCTGCAACGCCTCGGATCGCGCGAGGAGCTTCTGTGCCCGGAGGTTCTGTCCGAGGTCGAGTCGGCACATTCCTTCGAGGCATACCAGTTCGGCTTCGTTGAGGAAGGTCGTCCAGTCCGGGTCGCGGTCATCCAGCCCGCGTTCCCATTCCTTCCAGGCGCGCCGGATGCTCGCCTCGCAGGAGATGTCATCCCCCACCGTCGCGTGGCCCTGGGCCTCCCGGATAGCGAGGAGCGCCGCTACGCGAGGCGGCGCGGACCATTCCTGGGCGTGAGCCTGTGCGAGCCGCGCGAAGCGTACGGCCTCCCGGCCCTTGCTCAGGTCCACGGCCTGGCGCGCCATGTTGCTGAGGGTGCGGCTGGCAAGCGCGTCGTCGCCCGTGAAGTTGGCAGTGTTCAGAGCTTCCGAGAAGTACGCACGGGCCTCCGGTTGGAGTCCGGCGTCATAGCAGAACCAGCCCAAGCTGGTCGTGAATTTTCCGGCGACAGTGTGGAGTTGTCGGCCGAGCTTGTCGTCGTAGATGCCACGGTCGATCATCTGATGGACCCACATCAGGTGAGCGCGAGTGGGCCGCCACAGGCGGTTTCCGCCGAACTGCTGGTCGATGGCGTCCATGTCGTCAGCGGCCGTGCGCAGGAGTTCGACTTCGGCTTCGCCGATCCGCCACTCTGATGCGCTGGCTGAGCCGGTGCCTGGGGACATGAGCCATGGAAGGCTCTGGCCGGCGGCTGGGCCAGCCGATACCGGTACGAGTTCCGTAAGAGCTTCCTGAGCGGCGGACGCGAGTCGGGTTAAGGGCGCCGCCTTGGTAGGTGTCGGTCGCTCTCCGCGCGGGGGTGCGAAGCCGAGTTCGACCATCGGCCGCTCGAAGAACTCTTCGAGAACACGGCGAGTGGGAGGGTGCGGCCACGGAGGGTTCTCGCCCTCCCACTTCCGCCACTGCCGGACGCTGAAGTCCACGCGCTTGTCCAGCTTGCCCTGTGCGTGCATGCGAACAGCGCAGTCCCTGAGATCTTGAACGATCTCTTCCTGCGAGCGCGCCAAGTCGAGGCGCAGCCGCCACAGATGGGTGTTCACGCGCTCCAGCTCGGACATGGACGCCTCTCGGTCTCTCCTTCTGATTTCACCGTAGTGGCTGTGTCAGGCACGGCGGGAGCGGTCTTCCTCGAATTGCCCCGTCGACGTGCAGAAGGGCCGCAAAAGGGCCGCAAAAGGGCCGGTCAGAGGCCGGTAGGGGGCCCACAGAGGTCCGGCCAAAGGACCTGGTCATGCCACCCGAACTTCGCTGCACTTGGTGACACGACGCACACCATGCGTGTCGGCTGAGGGCGATTCAGACCAGGGAGGGCTCGATGGTGACACCGATGGCGACGCCGCTGATGGAAGCCGACGTGCTCAGCGCCTGGCTCGCCAAGGCAGCGCCTCACCCGGACTTGGCGGCGGATGTCTGGCGTCTCCGCCCGACGCTTCCTCGGCGGTTGCACTGCGGAGTCGTCTTCGATGTGGTGCTGTGCCACCGGATCCTCGTTGAAGCGGCGTACAGGATCCTCGCGGGATACGAGCAGCCCCTCGGGCCAGCCCTGATCCTTCCTCAGCTGGATGCGGGAGCGATCCTCGTTCCTCGCGGCACCGATGCGCGGTGGCCCGAGCTGATCGCTGCGACCCAGTGGCCAGAGCGAGTGTCCCGACCTGCCTGCCTGGGCAACGGGCACGCCATCCAAGTTCCTGCTCCGGCCCCCGCATCCGCCTCCTCGGTCGGGTGGTTGCAGGAGCCGGAGGTGTCGGACGAATTCCCTCCCCACCTGACCAGCCCGGTCCCGCTGGCCCGTTGCCTCGCCGAAGCCAGGGCCGAGGTGCAGCAGCGACCGGAGCATCGCGGCAGAGCCCACCGGGTTCGATCGGTCCTGCCCGGCTCCTGGAGGACACGGTGATGACGACCTCCCTATGGCCTCCGAGAACGCGCGACCGGTCTGCTCTGTTTCACGCGTACGTCGATCTGCTGGGGTGGACGCTCTTCGTCGGCTCTGACCCGGTCCAACCGCGTGAGATGGAGGACGCCTTCACCTCCAACCCGCACACCGTCTTGCTCGCGTCGTGCTCTTCCTTCGACGCCGTATCGATCCCGTACAGAGCGGCCATGGAGGCGCTCATCAGGCTCGAACGGAAGGAGCTTTCAGTGCCCTGCCTGCTGAGCGGCGAGAGGGGCACCTTCCTGGTCGAGGCCGGCAGTGGCCACCGCGTAGCGGCACTCGGTGGTGTCGAAGTCGCCGCGGGGGACGCCGCTCGCATGATCCTGCCGCCGACGGCCGGGGCACGCTGGGACACGCCGCCGTGGCGACGTAGCGAGCGGGTGCCGGTGAAGCTCCACAGCACCGACGTGGTTGGGCCCTTCCTGGGCGGTGCCCTGCGCCTCTTCTCGCACTCCTCCGAGGCAGGTGGAGCCGTATGTTGATGCCGTGTGGAGGTTCCGCGAGCACGACGGCGGACACCATGGTCCGCCTCGTAGCCAAGCTCCGGGACTGGGAACCGCTCGACTGGGACGCGACCTTCGACGCCTTAGCCAGCGTCCTGGACTGCCAGGCACCTCTGGACGACGAGCTCGAAGAACTCGCCCAGCGCCTACGCGGTGCCCTCATGCAGATCGTCACCATCGCCGTGGCCGGACTCGCGGACGAGGACGAGGAAGCAGCCGTGCTGATCGCGCGGGCCCGGACCCTGCGTTCTGTGGAACTGCCCGGCAACTACTGGATGGCGCTCGGTCACCTCCGCCGCTTGGGGTGGGTCACCAGCGAGCTGGTGGAACTCCTGTCCAGGACCGGGCACTTCAAGGACGCCGCATGACGACTGCCGCCAGAACTCCGACCCTGCTGACCGCAACCGCCCTGCCCGCGGCGGAAGCGTACGACTACGACTACTACCGCGCCCGGCTCGCGCATCCCTGCGTGCTGGAGCAGAGCGTCGCCGTCCGCGCCCTCCGGATGCCGTTCCTGGCGGTGCCCGCCGGCGGCCCGCGCCGTGGTGGCTACTTCCCCGTACACAACATGCTCATCGGCCTCGCAGTGTGCGACCTGCTCGAAGGCCGACCGGGCTTCATTCAGCCGCGGCTTCGTTGGTCGCTGGATCGCGACGTCTGCCTCCTGGTCGAGTGGGGCGATGCACCACCGGCCGAGGATGACGTGGCTCGCGGTCGCTTCTACGGCTACAGCGACACCGCGATCTCCAAGTTTCTCCGCTCCACCGCGCGCAGACCCACGACTCCCTCTTCGACGTCCCCCCGTTCCCCCGCGGGGCTGTGACGTCGAAGAGGGGCCCTACCCCGTACGAGCAGATTCGAGAGGAAGAGCACTCATGTGTCGGCACGACCCCCCATGCCCAGCGGCTGAGGCATCCGACCGCGAGGCGGCCAGGACCGTCCTGCGGGACGACGTGCTGGGCTGGACTCTGCTCTGCAACGGTGTGCTGCTCTTCGCGGACACCGGCGAGTTGCTGCCGGACGGCCGGATCATCGCTCCTCACCGTCCCGCCGTGCCGACGGGAGCAGCCGTATGACCGCGACCGCCAGCCGCATGGTTCCGTACATCACTGCGCGTGAGGGTGAGGAGGCTGATACTTTCCTGGCCCTGCGTGCGAGTTTCGGCGCCGACGGCCGCTCCCGCCTCTCTTACTGGGACGAGACCCGAGACGACCGGGACGTGCGTGGCACTCTGTGGGCCCGGACGTCCCAGTCGATAGGCCGGGACGGGATGCCGGAGGGCTCGCCGCGGTGGCGGCTAGTGCACCCTGCCCGGCAGCGGCACACGATGATGAACCTCCTCTGCCAGGTCTGTGTCGGATCGACCAAGACCCCCGACGGATACCTGTTCCTGGAGAGCGGCACCGTTCCCGGGCCGAGCGCGACCGTACGCACTGCACAGCCTCCGGTCTGTCTGAAGCACGCGCGCGCCGCAGCCAAGTTGTGTCCCAACCTGGTCCGGCACGGACACATCGCCTTGATGGTGCAGAGTGCCCCGCTCTACGGCGTTATCGGCACCCCGTACCAGTGGGGTAGTGACGGTGTGCGGGCCCTGGCAGGTGACGACATACCCCTGCCGTACGGCAGCCCCAACCTGCGTTGGTTCCTGGCCTCGCAACTCGTACGCACCCTACGAGCCTTCACGGTCATAGACCTCGACGACCTCGACGACCTCGCGCCCGCCGCCTAGACGGCCCCGCCCTGTTCGCAGGGCTGGGCATGCCCGAACAACTCCAACTCCTGAGGGAGAACCTCTTGACCAGGCCGTCCGAGGACGACGCATTCCGCGTGGTCACGTGGAACGTTGAGCACAACGGCATCACCAACAGCGGTGACGACGCACGATGGCATTTGGCCATGGACGTTCTCGCCACCCTCCAGCCGCACGTACTCCTCCGCCAGGAGCTGACCCGTGCGGACATGTTCGGTGGGCGTGCGGTCTGGGCGGAGTCCGCCCGGCTCGGCGGCCACGCCGCATTCCTTGCCAGCGCGACCCCCGAGTCGGCCAACCCGACCGGCGTCTATGTGGACCGAGACCTGTGCCAGCCGACCGAGTTCTTCGAGCACCGCACCGGGATGTGGCACCCGGTATGCAACCCGGTGGTTCGAATCAAGGGCGCACTGAACAAGCTGAGTCTGGCGTCGGTACATCTGTGCTCCTTCGACCCCGCCACGCGGGCGAGCGAGGCGAAACGAGTGGCCACGCTGGGCCGGCCGGGCATGGCGGCGATCGTCGGGGGCGACATGAACTCGTACCCGCACCGGCCGAGCAACGGGCATCCGCTGCCCGACTGGAGCCAGATCAAGGACCGGGCCCACTTCGAGGCGCGCACGATCGAGCGTGACGGCAAGCGGGTCTCCGACACGCTGCCGGACGAAATCCTCGCGGGCGAATTCGAGGGGCGACCGCCCGTCTTCGTGGAACTGGGGCACTACGCCGCGACCGAACTCGGCTTGGAGGGAGCCCTCGAACCGACCGCGTCGTTGTGGCGCACGGACCAGGGCACGAGGCAGCGGATCGACCGGCTGTATGCGACGCCGCAGGTCGCCGGTGCCCTGACGGGGCTGGAGGTCATCGTCACCGATGAGGTGACCGAGGCATCCGACCACCCCCCGGTGGTCGCCACCTTCAGTCTCTCGGCGCTGCGCCGTGCCCTGTCCGTCGAACCTGCACTCGCCGCCTGAACCGGGACGGACAGCGATGCCACAGCAGAGCCGCGACGAAGAGAGGAACCGATGAGCGAGATCACTCTGTTGTCCTGGAACTTCGAGAACAACGGCGGGAACGACCCGGCAAAGCGCCTGAAGGCACAAGAGCTGTTGGTTTCCCTCAACCCTCACATCGTGTTCCGTCAGGAGATGTGGGGAGCGGACGCCAACGGCAACGCGATCCTGTACGAGCTGGAGCACGTGCTCGGCCTGCGAGGCTGGCTCGGCCCCGAGTCGTGCACCGCGATCTTCGCCGACCCGCGCGTATTCCGGCCGGTGCGGGAGTGGGACAAGGCCGCCCCCATGTGGGTGCTGCCGCCCACGGCACTGGTCATGCGCTACCTGCCTGCCGGTGACGAGGCGATGCCGCTTGCCTTGGTCTCCTACCACCTCAACTACGCGTCCGGCACGAACCGGGTAGCCGAGTCGGAATGGGTCTCGACCTGGGCCGACAAGAAGTGGACCGGGCCGCAGGGCGAGATCGTACGGATGCCATGCCTGGCTGCTGGAGACAACAACAGCTATCCGGGTCCTGGCGTCGAGGGCGACCCGGCGCTGCCGGTGCTTGAGCAGATAGACGACAGGCCCCACAGGCTGCATCGCTCGTACGTCGGAGCGAACGGCACCCGGGTGATGGATACCCGCCCGGACGAGGCGCTGCGCACCGCTGGCTTGGAGGACCTGGCCCGCTACTGGGCGACGGCGAGACAGGGGAACAGAAGGGCGGTGTCTCGGACAGTCAACGCCTGTGCGACGCACGGCCCGGACTCCCGCGTCGACCGCGTCTACGGCACTACTGACCTGCTGACCGCGGTGACCGGTGTGGACGTGGTTGAGGTGCCCGAAGACGTGTCGGACCACCACATCGTCCGCGTCACGCTCGATGCCGACTGCATCTCGGACGTTCTCAATCAGCAAGCCGCAGAGATCGCGGCTTGATAGACGGCCGCGCTGATGAGCTGGCTGCTTCGAGCCGGGTTCATCGGGGCGGCACGCGGCCTGAGGAATCGGCCTCACAGCGCCTCGGGTCGGTGGCCGGGAACTGCCTCCGTGACGTAGCTCCCTCAATACGCTCCGCACGTAGACGCCTGGTCGTACCACCATTCGCAACTCGCACTCGACGAACAGGAGTTGGCATGAGCCCCAACATCAACCACACCACCAAGGCGAGCCCGGCAACCACCTCGGACGGCTTCGACCTCGACGTCACGCTGGTCGAGATAGGCGACTCCGCCGGCCTGGTCAACCTGACGGACGACGGCTGCGGCGAGACCTGCGGCGCCTGCACCACCAACGTGGCCTGACCTAAGGCGCACGGTACCCAGGCCGGTGTCTTCGTGACCCGCAGTGCGAAGGCACCGGCCGCCCGTCTGGACCAGGAGAGTGTGATGGCTTCGAGCACCGCGTTCCATGCCGGTACGACCGCGCTCGTCCGTGCGGTCGCTCGGCCGGAGCTTCCTGTCTCCCCGTGTCCCGGCCTCGACGACCTTTCCCCCCGTGGCGCGGCGGCCCGGCTCGCATGGTTGCGGGAGCTGTGGTCCGAGGAGGACGTTGCCGAGGCCCTGGAGCACGCCAGTCCTGTCCTCGCCTCCCAGGTGCGGGCCTTGTGCTCCTCCAGCACCCCGGCCGCGCGTGATGTGCGGCGCGCTGTCTCCTCCGTGGCCCGCTACGTGTTGCGTGCCGAACAGCGGGCAACTCCGTTCGGCCTGTTTGCTGGCGTGGCCTCGGCCGTCATCGGCGGGCAGGCGCGCGCGAATTGGGGTCCGGACCACGTCGTCATCGGTCGTGCGGGCGCGGAGTGGCTGACGGCCGTTGTCGAACGGCTGGAGTCGTGCCCCGAACTGCTGGAGCGCCTTCCGGTGGTCCTCAACAACACCGCGACGAGACGCGGTGACCGGCTGATTGTGCCGTACAAGGCCGACACCCAAAGCGACCGGAGGCGTGCGGTCGAGGCATCCGTGGCCCTGACCGAACCGGTGCAGGTGGTCCTGGAGGCAGCCCGAGAGCCCATCTGCACCGGTGCTCTCGCGGACAAGCTGGCTGCGGACTTCCCCACAGCAGGCCAGGGAAAGGCGCAGCGGCTCGTGGAGGGGTTGATCCGGAACGAGGTATTGATCACCAGCCTGCACGCACCGAGCACCGAGACCGATGCCCTGGACTACCTGTTGGCGCAACTGGACGCCGTGGAGGCAGACGCCGTAACCCAGGTCGCCGATATGATCCGCGAACTCCGCGCCGTACAGAGCGACTTGCGCGGCTGTGGCTCCGGAAGCGGCCGGGCCCGTGCCACCGCGCGGATGCGGGCTCTGGTCCCACGCCTGCGCCGTCACCCTCTCGCCCTCGACCTTCGTCTGGACGCCGAGGTGGAGCTGCCTGAAGCGGTTGCCCGCGAGGTCGAGCGTGCAGCCAGCGTCCTGGCCCGGGTCAGCGCCCTCCCGTACGGGACCGCGGCGTGGAAGGCGTACCAGCGGCGGTTCTACGAGCGGTACGGCATCGGCACGATGGTGCCTCTCAACGAAGTCGTCGCCGACAGCGGCACTGGTTTCCCCGACGGGTATCCGGGCGCCCCGGCCGACGGGCGCCGCTCCCGCCTTTCTGTACGAGACGACACCTTGGTGCGGCTGGCGCAGGCCGCTGTCCTCGACGGCCGCGACGAGGTGGTTCTCACTGATGAGCTGATCGCGGCGATGGATCTGGGACCCGAGCGTCCAAGGGTGCCGCCGCACCTGGAGGTCGGTGTCCGGGTGCACGCTGCGAGCACCGAGGAACTGCAGCGCGGGCGGTTCCGGCTGGAGATTGCGAGCGTGTCCCGTGGCGTCGGTGTCACGACCGGCCGGTTCCTCGGCGTGCTGGCACCTGAGGACCGCGAGAGTCTGTCAGCGGAACTGGCCGACCTCCCGAGCGCAGACGCCGGCACCGTCCCCGCCCAGTTGTCGTTCCCGCCGCTGCTAGCCACGAGCGCCCATGTCACGCGCGCTCCGCAGGTTCTGTCCACCGTGATCAGCGTGCAGGAGCACCGTGCCGCAAGCAGCGACGTGCTCACGCCTGACGACTTGGCGGTGGCATGCGACGGGCGCCGCATGTATCTGGCCGCGCCTGAGCGCGGGCAGCGGATCGAGGCCGTGGGAATGCACGCGCTGAATCTCAAGGAGCACACCCCGCCGCTGGTCCGGTTCCTCACCGAGCTCTCGCGCGCTCAGTGCGCGCAGGTCACCTTGTTCAACTGGGGCGCCGCGACCGCGATGCCGTTCCTGCCCCGGCTGCGCTACGGGCGTACGGTGCTCGCCTCTGCACGGTGGCGGCTGGAAGCAGCCGAACTGCCCCGCCGCGACCGCCCCCAGGCCCAGTGGGACACCGCCCTGGAGGAGTGGCGGACCCGGCGGCGGATGCCTCAGCGGGTCAGCCTGGCCGAGGAGGACCGTCGTCTGCTCCTCGATCTCGACCAGGCCGCCCACCGAACCCTCCTGCGCGAGCACCTCAACCGCGCCAGCCTGGCCGTCCTCGTCGAGGGCCCGGACGCCGACGCCTACGGCTGGTGCGACGGCCGCGCGCACGAGGTCGTCGTACCGCTCAAGGCCAGGCGGCCTCCGGCGTGGCCGCTCCTGCCGACCCCCGCACCGGCCCGCACGTTCTCCCCAGCGCAGATCCAGACGCCCGGAGTCTCATCCCTGCTGCTGGCCACTCTGTACGGCGACCTGCGCCGTCAAGACACCCTCCTCACCCAGCACATCCCTGACCTGCTGGACCAACTCGGCAGTCCACCGTGGTGGTTCATCCGCTTCCGCGACCCCAACCATCACCTCCGGGTACGCATCGCTCTGCCCGATCCCCAAGCCTTCGCCGCGACCGCACGCACCGTCGGCATCTGGGCCAACGAACTGCGCAGCGCCGGGCTGCTGTCGGACGTGCGCTTTCCCACCTCCTACCGCGAGATGGGCCGTTGGGGCTCCGGCGCCGCCTGGGATGCCGCTGAGAACGTGTTCCGCGCTGACTCGCGAGCTGTCGCCACCCAGCTCTCCCAACCCCGGCGTCCGCATCCGCGCGCCCTGGTAGCCGCGCACACCATCGCCATCGCCACCTCGTTCCTCGGCAGTACCGAGGCCGCCATGAGCTGGCTGATCGACAACATTCCGCCCACCGCGCCCGCACCGGTGCCGCGTCCCCAGTTCACCGAGACCGTACGGCTGGCCGATCCGACCGACCACTGGGCGGCACTGCGCGACGCACCCGGCGGACAGGCCATCGTGGCGGCATGGGCGGACCGGGACGCCACGCTCGCCGCCTACCGACCCCATCTCCCCGGCCCGGATACCCAGGGCATCCGCCTGGACGACGTCCTCTCCTCGCTCCTGCACGTCCACTTCGTACGGCACCTGGCAGTGGACTTCCCTGAGGAAGCGATCTGCCTGTATCTCACACGCGCCGCTGCCCTGGCCCGGATCTCCCGGAGGACACGGTGACCCACCCTCTCGCGCTCAAGATGGCGGACGCCGTCGCCGACCTCCTGGCCGACCCCGCCACAGCGCCCGTGAGTCCCCGCACGACAACCACCGAACGGCAGCAACTCGCCTACGGTCCCCTGGGAATTGCGCTGCTGCACATCGAACGGGCCGCGCGCAGCCTCGGACCGTGGCAACGCGCCCACGACTGGCTCACAGCCGCTACCCGGCAACCGTTCACCAGCGGACCCGACAGCCACCCGTTCTACGGCGCCCCCGCCCTCGCTCACACCGTGGCCTGCGCGGCCGACCACCTCCCCGGTACCTACCAGGGCGCCTTGGACACCCTCGACGTGCAGATCATCACCGACATCCGCACGCGCCTTGACGCCGCGCACCGCCGTATCGATGCAGGCCACCTGCCACAACTGGCGGAGTTCGACGTGATCCGTGGACTCACCGGCTACGGGGCCTACCTTCTCCGCCGGGACCCGTCCAGCTCCGACCTGCACGCGGTCCTCGGCTACTGCGCACGCCTCGCCGAACCGCTCAGTGCCGACGGCGAGGCTCTGCCGGGGTGGTGGACGGAGACAGGGCCTTCCGGCCGAGCTGACGAGCGGTTCCCCGGCGGGCACGCCAACAGCGGTCTCGCGCATGGAATCGGCGGGGTGCTCGCGCTGCTGGCACTTGCCGCCCGGTACGGCACCGTCGTTGGCGGACACCACGACGCCATGCGCACCATCGTGGCGTGGCTGGACCGCTGGCAGGAGAAGACCGACCTCGGCGTTGCCTGGCCGTACTGGGTCACGCGTGCCGAACTTAGGCAGGGGCACCTCGCCCCCTCCGCACCGCGCCGCCCTTCATGGTGCTACGGCACCGCTGGCCTCGTCCGCGCCCAGCAGCTCGCTGCCCTCGTCCTCGATGACACCGTCCGCGAAGTCGAGGCGGGGAGCGCGCTCGTGGCCGCCCTCACCGAGCGCACTCAGCTCAAGGCGACCACGGACAACGGCCTGTGCCACGGCTTCGCCGGCCTCGCCCACATCGCCGCCCGGACCGGCACCGACGCGCACCTCACGACCGCTGGCCAGCTCCAGGCGGCGATCCCGGCACTCCTGACCGCGGTGTGTCCTCCGGGCACCGACCCGGCAACCGCGGCCGCGGCCTTGGTGCGGGACGAGGAAGTGGGGCCCGGGTTCCTCAACGGTGCCGCCGGTATAGCCCTGGCGCTCCTCGCACCTGCCACCGCCACGCCGCCCCAATCGGCCTGGGATTCCTGCCTGCTCATCGCCTGACCCCCGATCGAAGGACCACCGCCATGCCCCCGGACCGTTGGCACCAGCACAACGTCACCTTCGCCGACCGCGCGACCGGCAAGCGCGCTATCGCCGAACGACTCGGCCCCATCCTGCTTGCAGCAGAGGAAGAGGGCCAGCTCACCGGCTGGTGGTTCATGAACAAGCAGCCCTGGCCACTGCGGTACCGCGCTGCGGGGCCATCCCCGCTGGTTGAGTCCCTGCTGAGCGACCTGGTCTTCGACGGCACGGTTCGATCGTGGACCTACGGCATCTACGAGCCGGAGACCACTGCCTTCGGCGGCACGGAGGCCATGGAAGCCGCACATGACCTGTTCCATGAGGACAGTCGGCACCTGCTCACCTATCAACCCGGCCCCGGGCTACTGGGGCGCCGGGAGACCGCCGTCCTCCTTTTCAGCTCCCTGATGCGGGCCGCCAATCTGGACTGGTTCGAGCAAGGCGACGTGTGGGCGAAAGCCGCCCAGATGCGACCAGCAACCGAAGCCCTCACCCCGGAGCGGGCCGCCGTCCTGATACCCGCAATGCGCACGTTGATGACCGTCGACGCTCGCAGTCTCTGCCGAACGGACGGCCCGCTCGACGGGCACGCCGAGTGGGTGGCCGCCTTCGAGCGGGCCGGTACGACTCTCGCCTACCTCGCCACCGGGGGCGGGCTCTCGCGCGGTCTGCGAGCAGTCATCGCCCACCACGTGATCTTCCACTCCAACCGCGCAGGTCTCCGCCCGGACGACCAAAGCGCCCTGTTCAACACCGCACGAGAGGCAGTCATGGGATCGAGTGACAACACCGCGTCGCCCGCCGAGGGCACGTCGGAAACCACTAGCGTCAGGACGGTGAATACCGACACGATCGCCACCCCCGGGGCCGAGGCCGAACGACTCCGCAACGCCCTGGTCGACCAGATCCGCGAAGCCGGGTACGCCCGCACGCCCGCCGTCGAGGCCGCTCTGCGCACCGTGCCCAGGCACCTGTTCGTGCCCGACGCCTCGCTCGAAGACGCGTACGCCAACGTGCCGGTCAACATCAAGTACGACACCGACGGCACATCAATCTCCTGCGCCTCCCAGCCCGGAATCGTCGCGCTCATGCTGGACCAACTGGAGGCCCAGCCCGGCGAACGCATCCTCGAACTCGGCGCCGGCACCGGCTACAACGCCGCCCTGCTCGCCCACCTGGTCGGCGAGGCTGGACATGTGACCACGATCGACGTCGACGAGGACCTCGTGGAAGGAGCCCGCGCACACCTCGCCGCGGCGGGGTTCTCCAACGTGGAGGCACTGACCCGGGATGGCGCCGTCGGCCATGCCGAGGGCGCCCCGTACGACCGGATCATCGCTACCGTCGGCGCGCACGGCGTCCCCCACGCCTGGCTCGACCAACTCGCGCCCGGCGGACGGCTCGTCGTTCCCCAGCGTCTCAAGGGCAGTGTGTCCCGCTCCATCGCCTACGAGCAGCGCGACGGCCGTTGGACGAGCGTCGGCAGCAAGATGAACACCTTCATGCCGCTACGACGCGGAATCGCCGATGACGACCGCCGCGTCATCCCGCTCAGCACGGACGGCTCCGTACGGCTCCAGGCCCCCGCCGGGCAGCCCATCGACGCCGAGGCACTGGCCGGTGTGCTGGAGCAGCCGCGCACCGAGGAGTGGACCGGCATGACGGTCCGCGCCATGGAGTCGCCGGAGTGGATGGAGCTGTTCGTCTCCTGCTCCTTGCCCAGCGGTCTGATCCGGATGCTGTTCCCGCAGGATGCCAAGGGCACGCTGCTCACCGAGGACCCCTACCCGTCCTCCACCGCGGCCGTCGACAAGGGTGCCGTCACGTACCTCGCCCGCCGCCTGTCGGAGGAGAAGACCCCCGAGGGCGGCAAGCTCTGGGAGTTCGGCGTCATCGGCCACGGGCCCGGCGGCGACGAACTGGCTGCGAAGGTCGCCGAGGCGATCCGCAGCTGGGACCGCAACTACCGGGGACGCGAAGCGTCCTTCGGCATCCAGCGTCTCGACGCACCCGCGATCGAGCAGCAGCCCGGCCTCTTCTCCCTCGACACTCCGCTGAACCGCATCGTCGTCGACTGGCGGTGACGCCAGCCCGGACGTGAAGGGGGTGGAGCCCGTGGGTAACGCCCACGGGCTCCACCGGTCCCGACCAACACCGTCACCCCCAGGGGGACCCATGGACCCGCACGGCCCGATAGCAAGGCGTTTCCCGCTTGTCGCCCGATTTCGGCCCGCCTGCCTGCCGCTGCCCGACCGGGTACGGTCCGTGACCGAGCTGGCCGCAAGAGCCGTTGAGCGGAGCGACCAGGGACTGGCCTCCACCGTTTTCAACCAGACGGCGCTCATCGCCTCCGACCTCGGCCTTCCTGATCTCGCCCGAGCGATGTGCCACCGGCACGCGGCGGCCTACCTGAATGCCTGCCCGCTCCCCGCCATGGCTGCCATCCGCGCGCTGGAGCCCCTGGTCAACCTCGCCCGCTTGCAGATCCGCGCCGGCCGAACCGATGAAGGCCGTCAGCGGCTGCTGGACCTGTACGAGGCTGTCGGCGCCGCCGACGCAGTCTCCTTCGAGGGCATCACCGTGCCGGCCGACCTTATCTGCACCGAGGGCGACCGACGAGAAGTACGAGCATGGCTATGGCGCGTCGTCCTGGCTGACGGCACACGCAGCCTCACCACCACAGGGCGATGGTCCGAGGCGCTGGCCCACATCGAACAACACCGGGGTGTGGGCACCAGGATGCTGGACGGGCGCCAAGTCGCCGTCATCGCGGCTCTCACCTCTGGCCAGACCGGCCCTGCTCACGAGCTCCTGGCCTCTACAGCACCGGGGGAGCCGTGGGAACAGGCCGTCACTGCCTGCCTAACGACGCTGTGCCGCCGCGACGCAGGCCAACCAGTCGACGACTCCTTGGCGTCGTTGACGAACACCTTCCTGAGCCACGAGGCGAACGCGGGTATGACCGTCTTCGACGTCCGTCTCGGACTCACCGTCCTGGACGCCGCCGGATCAGCCAAAAACCCTGGTGCCCGCCTTCTCTTCGACGATCTGTGTCGGCGAACAGTGGAAGCGCGCAACGGGTATGCGGCCCGCGAGGTCCTGGCCCACCCTCTGTTCGACGCGCTCGCCAAGGACACCCAGTGGCAGGACTGCGAGGACTTGCTTCGGAGCTGCGCGCTCGGCTCTGGGGTACTCCCAGAAGGGCTGCGCCGGGACCTCGCAACCGCTCTGGGCAGCGGTGAGATGGTGCTTAGAGCCCGTAACGCGATCTTGTGAGTCGTTGTTGGTGAGCGTATCCGGTAGGGCTGTTCGGCCGTCGTGAAGCCTCAGGCGCTACCAGAGCTCGCGGTCGAGCGCGGTGACGCCCTCTGCTTTCAGGACCGTCTCCCATCGCTCGGTCAGCGGACCTGCCCAGGCACGGTCGACTCCTTGCGCGTACCGCAGCAGGCCGTCGACGTGGCGGACGAAGCCGCCGAGCGAGCTGTAGCGGGCATGTTCGACGTGCGGAGCAAGCCCAAAGGTGGCAGCGCCCCGAATGTGGGCTTCCAGCCGTTGGCGTACCGGCACGGGGATCCGTAGCCTGTCGCCATCCACGAGCAGCCCTAGGACAACCTTTCGGGCACCGGGCGGGATGATGCGGGTCTTCTTGCGGTGCACCCTGAAGTGCGACTGGTGCACCGCTTTGGTGATGTCCGCAATGCAGTGGGTTACGGTGACGCGGTCCAGGTGGCCCAGTGTTGAGAACGTCATGTCGTCCGCGTAGCGGGTGTAGACCAGGTCGTACCGATCGGCTACCTCCCACAGCCGGTCGTCCAGCGCGTGGGCGGCCAGGTTCGCGATGGCGCCGCTCGTCGGGGCACCCTGCGGCAGGAAGCCGGGAGCCCGTCCGGGATAGGAGTCGATGGTCGGGTAATTGAACCTGGTGAAGGCTCGCGCCTCCCCATCGGGGAGCCGGGTGCACATCCGCGCGATCTCGAAGGAGATCAGTTTGTTGTACCCCACGGTCTGTAGAACGCGGTACGCCGCCCGCTCGTCGACAGAGTGGAAGAAGTCGTGGAGGTCGAACTTCAAAAGCCAGGTGGCGCCCAGGTGTCGCTTCGCGCATTGGACAGCAGAGCGTCCCGGCTGGTAGGCGTAACTGGCCCGATGGGGGCGGACGCGCTCGAAAAGGTTGGAGAGTAGCCACCGCTGGATATCCATCAGCACGGGACCTGGCGACGCGATGGTTCGGACCTTGCCCGGCTCGCGCTTTGGCCGTGAGAACACGGTATAGGGGTCGATCTGCCGCTGCACGATGCTACGCAGGTACAGGTAGTCCGCGCCTGTCAGATGCGCCAGATGCCGCAGGGTCAGAATCGGTGTGACTGAGTAGCCTTCGGCCCGCCGGATCTGTGTCAGGGCCTCGTCCAGAACCTGAGCATCGATCTGCTTGTCCAGGCCCTGCCTTCGGTAGGCGTGGGGGGAGTCGATGACGGCCTACCTTTGGTCGTATCCCGCTAGGGCCTTGGGACGGGCCACCAGGCTCACGTAGGCGCTGGCGCGTTCCAAGTCCCATGCGATCGCCAGTTTGCTCACAGCCGCAACTCATAGCTACGGCCTGACCCACAACGAGTGGGCCGTTGCCTCGACGAGAACCTCGCCGATCGCTCTAGGCGTCACCGACTCCCCTTCAGTTGGCGAGGATAGTAGGGCTCGGTGCTGCCCTGCAATCCGCTGGCGACTCGCCGGGGCCTGGCCTTCGCTTTGCGTAGCTCTTGCCAACCAGCGTCCGTCAGTCGCGTCTGCTCGTCCAGCAGACCCAGATGCTGCGCCAGCAGGGTGATCTCCATGGCAGCTGGGATAGAGATGCCCAGGGCTGCCGCCAGCTGGGCCGGGTTGCGCCGCCTTCCGGCGACATGGGCGAGGACGTCGATGATCCGCGCCAGTTCCGGCCGCTCCATCGTCTGGAGATGGCTCGCTGCAGCCAGACGCGGCTGCCGGATGGCCCGGAGTCGGCGCTGCCGGTCAAAGTCCGGCCGGTAGTCCGCCAGCGACTTCATCAGCTCCTGCGGCGCCGTGCGATGACTGAAGAACGGTACCCACTTGCCGTACGGAGACCGCCCTTTGGTCTGACGCACGATCATCGGGAGGTTGTTCGGGATGGTGTGCTCGAACACCACGAGGCCTTCGCTGTCTCCCCAGCCGCGGGCAGCGTTCATCGAAGGTGCGTACGTGTTGCATACCGTCCTGATGTGATCGCGCTCGGACTGTTCCCAGTCGACAGACGGGAAGTCCATGCCGTAGTGGAGGACGTGTACGCCGTCGTACCAGGAGCCCGCTTCGAGGCGCTTGAGGGCGGTCGTGGAGGCGGCGAACAACACCAGGTGCAGCTGGACGAGTTTGAGGGAGCGCCAGCTGCGGATTGTGGGGTTGCGCAGCCAGGTCCGCGCGTAGTTGATTGCTTCGTCGCCTGATCCGGCGTAGTCGGACAAGAACACCAGACGGCGAACCCGACGGTCCTTCAGTAGCTCCAAGGACGTCGTCTGCTTTGACACCACGGTGTTGTCGAACTCCCGCTCCGTCGCGCGCACGATGTTCTGCACGATCAGTTCGCTGCCCCCCGCGCTGGGGACCAGCGGTTCCAGGCAGCCGGTGAACATGGTGCCGCTCGTATCGGAGGAGTGGACGCTATACAGCGCCGCGGGTCGCTCCGCTGGGACCGTGTGTGTGAGCACCGAGTGCAGGTGCTTCGTCAGGCCCTGCCGGAACGTGGTTGACGAGAAGAAGTGCAGGCTGTCGATCAGCTGCTGCGCGGCGGGGGCGTCGTCGGGCCTAAAGTTGGATAGCCAGGCTCCGCCTTGTGCCGTCTGGCTCGGCCTGAGCTGCTGTCCTCCAGCACTCGGCGGATGTGTCATCAAGCCCTCGGTTCGCGGTCGTCTGGCTGGTCTGAGCATCTGAACGGAGGCGCCCGGGCCAGAGGCTGACCGTCATCATCGCAGCCAGCCTGAGGGGCGTCCATGATGTCGGTGACGATGGCCGGCCGACGCTCGGCATGGTGCTACTCGGCACCCTTAGCCCGCCATGAGCCCATAGCGCGATCTCGCTGCGATGCTCTTGGGGAGCAAAGATTAACTATCGATGGCGCAGGGCAGCAGTTGTTGGGAAGTCGGGCGGTTCGCCAGCGGCGCTACGCTCGAACGTATGAGCGTACCTACTGAAGGGCTGACGCTGGGGGCCGTAAGCGCCCTGGTCGAACGCAAGATCCTTACCGACACCGTACGAATCAGCAGGGACGGCGAGCCGGTCTTCAATCCGGACACAGGCCAGTACGAGCCCGGCCCGCCCGTCATCATCTACGAAGGGCACGGCGGGGTCTTCCCGAATGGAGATCCCGGGATCGTCCTGCACCTGGAAGGCCAGGCGTACGTCGACGACTCCACCTCGAAGTACAAGTTGATCACGCCTCTGGACGCCCCGGTGGCTTCGCGCGAGGACACGGTGAGCGTCGTCAACGCCGCCGACCCGGCAGCGATCGGCCGTACTTGGCGCGTCCTCGATGTCGGGCAGACCTCCACTCTGGCCGTGGTCCGCACGACGTTCCTGGATCAGAACACCCAGTCCAGCACTTCGGGCAGCACCTCGTGAGCACGCCGATCGACACCGAGGCGGAACGGGAGAAGCTGGAGTCGACGCTGCTGGTGGACACAGTACGGATCACCCGCCCAACGGGAACTCCCCAACTCGACCCCGCGACCGGCCTCCTGGGGTCCATGCCGGCGGAGTCGGTCTACGAGGGGCCGGGAGCTGTCCTGTCCGGCCATGGCCAGGTCACCGCGCAGCACGTTCTCGGGCGGGAATGGCTGGACGACACGGTCAGCTGGTATCGGCTCCTCACGCCGATTTCGGCGCCCGTTCCCGTGCGGTACGACCGCGTGGAAGTTGTGGCCGCAGCAGGCGAGCACGCAGCGACAGCGAATCGGGTGTGGCAGGTCCTCGACCCATCGGAGGCGTCCACGGTCGAGATCGTTCGGGTGACCCGTCTCGACGAGATCACCCCTCCGTAGACGCCGGGCGAGCTGGACTGTCAGCGGATACCCGTAACCTCAGATAGGTGCCAACATATCAGAGTGAAAAACCTATCTCTCCCGAGGGTGAGCCCCTGTCGGTGCGCGTCACCGGGCAGGGGCGTACCGCCGTCGTGGAGATCGGCGGCCATGACGTCTCCCGAGACCTCGCTGCCTATTCACTGGCCCACCGAGCGGGCGACGTACCGCAGATGGTCATCGAGCTTTCCCCGAGATCCACGGCGACCGGTGTGTTCGATGGCCTGGCGCACGTCGTCATCGGCGATCCGCCGGACCCTGGCCCGGCGGCGGCTGCCTTCCTGTCCGCGATCAGTCCCGCCGAGTTGGAGAAGGTCGCGCTCGACCGTCACGACCTCATGGACGGCCGCCCGCACGAGCTGACCCGCGCCATGCTCGCCCTGTTGCGGGAATGGGCCCTTGGCCAGTGGGGCGAGCCGGAACCGGAAGACGGGCAGTGAGCCAGTGGCGTCCTCGCTGAACCCGCACCCCAACGCCCACCCTCTTGCGGGCGCCTACTCCAATGCGTTCCAGATCGCCGCGCAGCTCGACGCGAGGGCGGCGCGCACTCTGCCCGAGGTCACGGCGACCGTCCAGCACTACGCGATGCTGCTGGAGACCAGGATCAAGGCCAAGGCCAGCGGCAGGCCGGGCCCCAACGCACCCACGGGCGACTACCGGCGCTCCTGGACGCACGAGGTGTCCACGGACGGGCTCTCCGTCACGGCGGTCGTCGGCACGAACAAGCCCCAGGCCCGACGCCTGGAGTACGGCTTCGTCGGCGCCGACAGCCTGGGGCGCATCTACAACCAGCCCCCTTACCCGCACGTCGGGCCAGCTGTCGAGGAGATCCGGCCGCTGTTCATCGCCGCGCTCGGCGACACGATCGACGACGACTCGTGAGCGACCGCCACGCCGCCCGGCGACGGATCACCAGCCCCGCAGGAGTAGAGGAGGAGTAGTGCCCGTCTCCGGCAGAGAAGTGTCCCTCGCGATCCAGAAGACACTGGCCACAGCAACCGCCCGAAGCTGCGGGTACGGGACCGCCCCCACGGCATCAAGTACGCCCACCGGCGCCACGATTCCCTACAGCGTCCTCTACCCGCTGGGCGTGACTACGAGCGGCCCGCCCTACGGTGACGGCGACGCTGACGCCCGCGTGCTCGTCCAGGTCACCTCGGTCGCCTCAACCGCCGAACAGGTCGAGTGGATGGCCGACAAGGTCCGCACCGCGCTCCTGGCGCGCTTGAGCGGGTCCTACGTCAACACCATCACCATCACCGGCTACATCGTGATCGACCGCGAGCTGGACAAGGAGGAAGGGATGTCTGTCAGCGGTGGCGTATACAGTTATGTGCAGCGGTACGTCCTTACTGTGACCACTCTCGGGTCCTGACGTTCCAGCTACCTCACCGCGGAGGCATCTCGCGGACGCCCGGCCACCCGGCACGGGCCGATTCCCCCTTCATGGGGACCGGCCCGGCGTGTGCGCGCTCCGGAACACCGGTTCCCGGAGAGCGAGAATCAGTGTCACAGCAGCGGTTCACCCGTCGCGGCACCACGAAGTTCTTCTTCCTGAAGGACATCGTCTCGAAGGAACTGATCCCGATCCGTCCGGAGCTCGGCGGCACCAACGGGACCGACCTGTCCCCGGCCATCAGCGACATCGAGGGCTTCGCCGTCGAGAACACCCCCATCGATACACCGGACTTGGCGACCGAGTTCACCGGCAACATCCCTGGTGAGGACAAGGCCGACAACTCCAGCCTCACCTTCTACGAGGACAAGGTCGACAACGCCCTGGAGACGCTCCTCGCCAAGGGGACCGAGGGCTACGTGGTCATCCTCCGCAAGGGCGACATCCCGGCGTCGCAGTCCATGGACATCTTCCCGGTGCGCGTCGGCTCCAGGTCGAGCACGTACACGACCGCCTCCGAGCCGGCGAAGTTCAAGGTCAGCTTCAACGTGACCGGCAAGCCCGTCCAGGACGTAGCCGTCCCGGCCGCGGCCTGATCGGCGGGGGTGCTGCATGACTACGACCTTCGTTGAACCGCCGGCCGATGCCGTCGCCCGCGATCCGCACTGGGCGGCCAAGATGGCCCGTCTGCGGGCCCGTCGACTTCCCGAGCGCGCCGTCTCCTTCCTCGACGACCAAGACCTGAAGCAGCGCGTGACCGACGCGGCGCTCGACATGGCCAAGGCACGCACCAGCGCCGTTGGCCGGGCCTCCGAGATGGAGGTACCAGCCGACGAGCGTGAGAGCTGGGCGCTCGCCCAACCGGAAGTGCTGGCCGCCCAGGCCGCGCTGGACGAGGCCCGGCGAGCCTTGGCAGCCGGGACCCTCAAGCTCACCTTCCGGGCTCTGCCGCGACCCGCCTGGGAGCAACTGCTTCGCGAGCACGCCCCCACGGAGGAGCAGGCGGATCTCGGCCACGAGTACAACGTCGAGACCTTCCCCGCCGCTCTCGTCTCGGCCTCCTCGGTGGACGGCATGAGTGAGGCGGAGGCGCAGGAACTCCTCGACAGCTGGAGCGACGCGGACGCCAAGGCCCTGTTCACGGCCGCGCTGCTGGTCAACCAGACCATGAGGGCCGACCTGGGAAAAGGCTGATCGTCGACGCCCAGTTCAGGGCCGAGATGGAGCTGTGCCACGCCTACGGACTCCCGCACTCGCAGTTCACGGGTGCGGGGGACGGCCGGTGGACGGCTTTGGACCGGGCGAAGGCGATGGCCTACCTCGCGTACCAGCGCAGCGTCTGCGAGACCTGCGGGACCCGGGCGGCGGAGTGGGACGAGAGCCAGGGCGGCGATCGCTTCGCGTACGTGGCCGAGCCCTACCGCTGTGTGGGCTGCGAGGTCATCGAGATGGAGCGCGAACACATTCCTGATGGACCAGATGCGCGGGGGCTCAAGATCGGGCTGAGGCCCAGAGAGGCATCCTGACGTGGCTGGTGCCTACACCCTGTACGTCAACCTGCTCGCGTCAACCGGTGGGCTGTCCACCGGTCTGCGACAGGGAGCTGCGCAACTCCGCGCATTTGACGGGCAGTTGGACGGAACGGCCGCCCGGCTGAACCAGGTGCGCCTGGCCGGTGACAATCTGGCCCGCGCCCAAGTTGCCGCGTCCGCGCAGATGGTTCGCTCCCAGGCGCAGGTGGCTCAGGCTGTGCAGCGGACTACCGTGCTCCAGGAACGCGCTGGCCGTGCACAGGCGGTGGCGGCGACAGCGGCTCGTCGTACGGCAGCGGAACAGACTGCGGTGGCGGCGACGGGAGAGCGAGCCGCACGGGCGCAGGCGCTGGCGCAGACGATGAACGCCCGCGCCCAGGCCACGGCGGGCGCCGGGGCCGCAGCCGCCGCACGTACCGCCGCTGCGGCTGAGACGGCCGCCGCCCGCGCCGCCCAGGAGCACGCCGAAGCCCAACGGCGTGCGGCTGCGGCCCAGGCCACGGCGACGCGCGCCACTGGCCTCGCGGCTTCGGCCGATGCCCGTGCCCTGTCCGCAGTCCGGATGCGGGACGAGGTGCAGACCACTGCCGCGCGCAACGCGCAGCGACAGGCGCAGCAAGTCGCGAGGGCCGAAGCCCAGTTGGCCGCCGCGCGGAGCGCCCAGGCTGCGCGGACCGCGAAGAACGGCCTACTCATCGGTGCCGCTCTTGGTGTCGGCGTGGCTCAGGCGATCTCGCTGGAGCGGGCGATGGCCAACGTACTGACGATCTCCCAGCAGATCACCTCCGAGAACGTCGGAGCCTTCACCGATCAGATCGTCGAGCTGTCCACCGAGCTGCCGCAGACCGCCGACCAGCTCGCCGACGGCCTCTATCAGATCGTCTCGTCGGGCTTCGACGGCGCGGACGCCATGGAGATCCTCCAAGTCGCGGCTCGGGGCGCGGCAGCGGGCCTGACCACGACGGAGACTTCTGCCCGCGCTGTTCTCGGGGTGCTGAACGCCTACGGCATGTCGGCGTCCGACGCCAACGACGTCATGGACGTGATGTTCCAGACCGTCAACTACGGCGTCATCTCCTTCGAGGAACTCGCGCAACAGCTGGGCGACGTCGTACCGATGGCGGCGGCGGCCGGCGTCGAGTTCGACGACATGAGCGCCGCGCTCGCCGCGATCACGCTGACCGGCATCCCCGCGGCCGAGGCCGTGACGGCCCTGAACATGCTCCTCACCCGCGTCATGAAGCCGACGCAGGACCTCAAGCAGGCCGTCAAGGACCTGGGCTACGAGTCGGCCGCCTCCGCCGTCGAACAGGACGGCCTGTACGTGGTCGTGAACAAGCTGAACGGGGCGGCGGGCAACACCGCCGAGGGCATCTCGAACATGTGGAAGGACATCCGCGCCACACGCGCGGCCCTTGCCTTGGCCTCCGCCGGGGGCGAGAACTACGCCAACACCTACGCGGGCATCGCGAACGAAGTGTCGCGTGCCGAAGCCACGCAGAAGGCGTACGCCCTCCAGACCGACACCGTCACTGGCCAGTGGCAGTTGGCCTCCAACCAGGCCCGTGCGCTCGCCATCGACGTCGGCCGAGCCCTGCTGCCGGCGCTCAAGGCCGTTGGGTCCGTCGTCCACACCGTCGTCGGCAGCATCGAGGACCTCCCTGGTCCGATGAAGTCCGTCCTCACGATGGTCACCGCGTCCATCGTGGGACTGCTGCTGCTCCGGGCTGCCTACACGAAGGTCACCGTACAGATCGCCGCGTTCCGTACCGCCCTGGCCGCCGCTCAGGCGGGCGGGGCCGTGATGCCCGCCGTGCTGGCGGGTACCAGCCTCGCGGTCACCGGACTTGCCGCTGTCCTCACCCTCGGCATCGCCGGATACGCCGCCTACACCGCCTCCAAACAGAAGGCGAAGGACGCGACCAATGAACTGGTCCAAGCCTTGCAGCAGGAGCGCGAGGAGGCGACGACCGGTGCCAGCATCAACAAGCTGTACGACCAGCTCACCGCCGACGGCGCGCTGAAGGACCTTGAGAAGGTCGGCATCGGCACCACCGAAGCGATCGACGCGATCACCTCCGGCGGGGCCAAGCTCGCCATCCTCCAGAGCCGCCTTCAGCAGGACTCCTACGAGTACGCCCGCAAGGCGAAATCCGGTGATGCACCCGGCGACTACGAGAGCATCACCCAGTACTCCAAAGCAGAGAAGACCCTCGAAGACCGCCACAAGATGTGGTCCGAGGCGGTCAAAAAGGAAGCCGAGATCGCCCAGCAGAAGGCGATCGTCGAGGCGAAGATCAAACAGCAGGCCAAGACCAGCGGCGGCATCTTCGACCTCTTCTCCCTCGCGGACATCGACCGCACCGGTGCGCCCGAGATCACCGACGAGATGAAGGCACTCGCCGAGGCCGTCGGCGACGCCGTCGACCCGTCCCGAGCCTTCAGGGACGCGCAGACCGCGGCGGCCGAGGCGATGCGCAAAGCCGGGAAGGACGCCGACACCGCCAAGGTCAAGCTGTCCGACTACATGAAGGAGCTGCACAAGCAGCTCCAGGCGCAACGCGACTTCCAGGGCAACCTGTCCGAACTCGCGGTGTTCGGCTACGACGACCTGGCCGACCACTTCGCGGAACTCGGCGTGGACGCCGCACCGATGCTCAACGAACTCGTCGGACAGCTGAAGAAGGGCAAGACGAAGGTCGCCGACGAACTGCGCGACATCGTGACCGAGGACGCGGAACGGTCGACGGAGGCGTACCGGCTCGGCCTGCAGAAGACCGCCGAGATCACCGAGAAGTACGGCAAGGAGATCGGCCGCGCCTGGGCCAAGGCGTCGGAGCGCAACGACCCGGCCGCCTTTCAGAAGGTCACGGAGCAGATGGCGCTGATCGATCTGCGCAAGGCCGTGAAGAAGTCCGTGGGCGACGCGCGCAGCGAGTTCGACCGCGGCATGGAACTCCTCGCAGAGGTCGCCAAGAGGAAGGGGAAGGATGCCGCCGGCGCGTTCCAGGACGCGCTGCTGTCCGGCGACGTGGAGCGGGCAATGGACTCCCTCAAGAGCATCTGGGGAGCCGACGTACCGATCACCGCGCCCGACTTGTCGAAGGTCGTGTCCGCCTTCTCCCAGGCGGGGAAGGACGCGAACGCCGAATGGTCCGGCGCCCTCGACCTGATCCGGCAGGTCGCACAGTCCAAGGGCACGGAAGCAGCGAGCGCGCTCACCTCCGCACTCCTGTCGGGCGACATGGCCGCGGTGCAGGCACAGCTGGACGCGATCGGCGTCAGCGTCACCAACATCCCCGGCTCCAAGAGCATCGCGATCTCCGTGACCCCTCCCGCTCCCGTGTCGGTGTCCGTGATTCCGCGCGTGGCGCCCGGCACCGACCTGCCGTGGGCGAACAAGCCGCAGTGGAAGGACGGAGGCATCCTGTCGTTCTTCGCAGACGGAGGTGTCACCGCCAGGCGGGAAGACCACATGGCGCAGATCGCGAAGGCCGGAACCTGGCGGATATGGGCGGAAGAAGCCACAGGCGGGGAGGCCTACGTACCCCTGGCCCACAACAAGCGCGCTCGCTCCCGCGCCATCACCGAGGAAGTCGTACGACGTCTGGGAGGCAAGGGCGTCGAATGGTACGCCGACGGAGGGCTGACCGGCTGGTCCTACAGTCCCTCCGGCTCGACGGAGCTGATCTCTGTCTCGTCTATCCGCTCAGACTCCATGCGCACCGTGAAGAAGGGCGGAAAGGAGACCGAGGTCTTCGACCTCAAGCTCTTCGAGAAGAATCTCGACAAGGCGGTGAAGCGAGCCCAGCGGTGGCGCAAGGACCTCGCCACCGTCGCCCGGCGCGCTGGCCAGGATGTCGCCGATGCCCTGAAGGACATGGGCGAGGACGGCGTGGAGCTCACCCACAAGATGGCCACCGGCAGCTCCAAGTACGTCACGGAGATGACCAAGGACCTGGAGAAGCTGGGCGTGGTCGCACGAGCCACGCTGTCCGACTACACCGCCCAGCTCAAGCAGGCCATCAAGGACCAGGCCGCGTTCGAGAAGAACCTCTCCAAGCTCGCGGCCATGGGCTACGGCGACTTGGCGACGATGCTCGCCCAGCAGGGAGACAAGGACGCGGAGGACCTCGCCGCCGAAGCCGCCAAGTCCCCGAGCAAGGCCAAGAAGGCCAACACCCAGGCCAAGGCTGCCTCGAAGGCCATCCCGAACGACGACCTTCCGGACCTCGTGGCGATCATCTCCGCGATCACCTCTAGCAAGACCGGTATCCACGATGTCGCTGAGACGACAGAACTCGGCGAGGACCGAATCATCGAGATCGCCACGCTCGGCCGGACCCGTATCAAGGACGCGCTGGGGAAGAAGGCCACGCGCTTCCTGTCCGACCTGGACAAGGCCAACAAGCAACTCGCGTACGAGGACGGCGGCATCCGTACCGGCCTGTATGCCACCAACAACGGGATCATCCGCTTCGCCGAGCCCTCCACCGGAGGAGAGGCATACCTGCCGCTCGGCGTGAACAAGCGGCGATCGGCGACGGCCGTCTTGGCGGACGTGGCGAACAGGTTCGGCTACCAGCTCACCCCCGCGGGCGACAGCGGCCTCGTACGACTCGTCGACGCCCGGCCCGCCCCGGTCCAAGTCGTCGTCGTCCGAGAAGAGCGGCCCGCCGCGCTCGTCGGGTCCATGCCCGTGACCGTCAACGGCGGCGCTGACGCCAAAGCGGCCGACCAGGTCGGCACGGAGATCATGCGGCGGCTGCGGAACGCCCAGAGAGGAGGCCGTATCTGATGGCCACGATCACCCAGGAGTGGCAAGTCGACTTCGCCGGTGTCCTCATGGGCCCCGGAACGTCGTACCCGATCAGCGAGATCACCGGTCTGGGCACGCCCGAAGTCCGCGCCCAGGACGTCGAGTTGCCCACAGAGGACGGCTCATTCCCCGGCGTGGACTACTACAGCCCTCGCACGGTGACGATCGAGGCCGGCATCCGGACCCCGGGTGACCCGCAGGCCGCCGCCGACGCGCTCGCCGCACTCGACCAGGCAGCCTCCGACCCGGCCGTGCGGAAGACAGCAGGTGCCTTGCAGACACTGCGGCTGCTCTGGCCCGGACGGGACAGCGCCAAGCGGCTCTACGGCAGGGTCCGCCGAGTCGAGGCCGTGTCCATGGCGCAGGCCGTCTACGGCTGGATCCCCGTGACCCTGGAATTCGCGGCCACCGACCCGCGATGGCACGGAGAGGTTGAACAGCAGGTCACCCTGCCCCTGTCCTTCACGGGCGGCACAGGCTTCAAGGCCCCCGTCACTGCTCCGATCACCACCGGTGTGGCAGACCCGACCGAGCGCAGAGGCTGGGTCACCAACGCCGGGGACCTCCCCGCCTGGCCCTCCCTGAAGATCAAGGGCCCGGTCGTGAACCCCCGCATATGGATCACCGAGACAGGCCGCGTCCTCGACCTGTCGCTGACCCTCGGCGAGAACGACACCCTTCAGATCGACACGCGCCCCGGCACGCGCTGGGTGCTGCGCAACGGCGCCAACGCCGCGTACGCCCTGTCCGCCGTGTCGCGCCTGGACCTTTTCCAGGTCCCGCCCGGAACGAGCGAAGTCCGGTGGACCGGCGCGGACTACACCAACTCCACCCGCCTCGCGGTGTCGTGGCGCGACGCCTACACCGCCCTGTAAAGGAGAGCAGATGGCACTGATCCAGCCGCCCATGTTGACCCACGGCGGCACCCACCCCGCACGCGCCTTCCGGATGATGGTGCGGGACCTCGCGTCCGGGAACCAGGGCGTGACCGAAGGCAACGACTTGAAGGTCAGAGAGTGGTCCACTCCCGGTGCCGGCGTCCGAGTCGGCGACGGCTCGGCGGTCGTGACCGGAGCTGCGTGGGGCCAGGGCTCCTACACCCAGTACAACGTGGGCGACGCCATCGTGCCGATCGCTCCCACCGGCTCCTCGGCCCGGTCCGACCTCATATGCCTTCGCGTTGAGGATCCCGAGTACGAAGGCAACCGTGACCCTGCTGCCGACGAGATCGGCTACTTCCACGTCGTGTCCGGTGTCTCCGCGACCGCGAAGGCAGTCCCGTCCGGAATGACGGCGATCCCGCTGGCGCGCCTCGACATACCGGCGAACACCGCCACCATCACCAACGCCATGGTCACGGATCTGCGGCTGATCGCGAACCCTCGACGCGAGCGGACGCTGTACACCGCCTATCCCAGCGCGCTGAACAGGCTGACCGCGCAGAACGGCCAGTGGTACAACTGGCCAGCCGCCGCCCGCTGGAAGGTCCCGATCCCGAGCTGGGCGACGAGCGCCAAGCTGCTGGTGACGCTCGCGGGCCTGCGCCTTTCGGAATCCGACGTGTTCGCCAACATGCAGACCTCCTTGGGCACCGACACGGGGCAGACCACCGCCATCGACGACGACCAGGGCGCCAACATCCGCCGCAACACCGTCGTCCTCGCCGACACCATCACCCTCTCTGCGGTCCTGCGCGGCACCACACAGGACCTCTTCGTGCGCACCCAGCCCTCCAAATCCGAGTGGGGCAACCTCGGCGTCGACGCCGCGACTTCCCTGATCGCCGACGTGGAGTTCACCGAAGGCGTCGTCTGAGACGACACCGGCACCACCACACCACGGCGCGGGGGAGAAGCAGGATCGCGCCTGATGGCGTCGCCGTCGTACCGCTACCTCACCACCGACGCACTCACCAACAAGGTCCTCGCCTGGGACCTGCCCCTGACCGGCGTCGAGTTCGGGCCCGCACTGTCCGCGACCGGCAGCCTCACCGGCGCGGTCGAACCCCGCCTTGCCCACCTCGTCCGCTCCCAGCTCGACCCCGGCAACACCAAGATCTACGCCGAGCGTGACGGTCGGCTGCTGTGGGGCGGCCTGATCTGGCGAGCCGACCCCCAGGGCCAGCAGCTCAACATCGAGGCATCCGGCTGGGGTTCCTACCCCTACCGGCGCTACGACCTCCACGGTCAGCTCAACGCACGCGGCCCCTACACCTACGCGGACCCGTGCAAGGTCATCCGCGACGTGTGGGCGTACTGCCAGGAGACGCCGGACGGCCAGCTCGGCATCCAGGTCGACGACACCACCTCGAAGGTCACCGTCGGTACTCCGGAGGACCCCTACCGGATCGACTGGTGGGACACCCCCTCGCTCGGGGACGTCATCTCGGACATGGTCGCCGTCGAAGGCGGCCCCGAGTGGACCGAAGAAGCCACCTGGCAGAACGGCACGCCGCAGGGCCGCGTCCGAATCGGCTGGCCCCGCCTCGGCCGCCGCCGCACGGACATCCACTTCGAGTCCGGCGTGAACGTCGTCAAGGCGGTCCCGGTCGAGTACGACGCCGACAACCTGGCCCAGGTCGTCATCGCGCTCGGCGCCGGCGAGGGCCGCAACCGGCGCCGCGCCGTCGACGCCGTACGTGACGGTCGGCTCCGCCTGGAGCACCTCCTCGAAGTACCAGAGGAGAAGGCGAACGACCGGCTGGCCGCACGCGCCCGCACGGAACGCATCTCCCGCCAGGTCATCGGCGAAGTCACCGAGATCACCGTCCGCGACCACCCCGCGGCCCGCTTCGGTTCCTGGCAGATCGGCGACGACGTACGGGCCCGGGTCCACGACCAGTGGACCGACTTCGACGCATGGTCCCGCATCGTCGGCTGGCAGATCCAGCCCGCCTCCGGCGACACCCCCGAGCAGGCCGTCATCCAACTCCAGCGCGCGGACCGCTTCACCTACGGGGGAGGCACCGCGTGAGCAGCGACATCGCCCGACTGGCCGCACGCGTCGCCGTCCTGGAACGGCAACTGGCCCGCACCACCCGCACCGCCCGCATGGCGTACTCGTCCATCGAGGACGGCGCGATCGAGGTCTACGACCAGGACGGCACCCTGCGCGGCAGCATGGGCCTCCAGGACGACGGCACCGTCGGCTTCATCGCCCACAACGGGCCGCCGCCCCCCACACCCACGCCGCCCGTGGTCGAGTCCGCGCTGTCCGGGCTCACCGTGACCTGGCCCGGAACGTGGACAGACGCCGAGACCGCTCCGCTCGATCTGGCCGAAGTCCAGGTCCACCTGTCGACAACCGCCGACGTCGAACCGGACACCACCAGCCCCGTGGCCGCCTTCCACACGGCCGCCGGCGGAAGCATCACCCTCGCCACCGACACCTACACCCCGCTGTGGGTGCGTCTGATCGCGGTCAACACCTCCGGCACGGCCGGACAGCCCTCGACCGCTGTGCAGGGACAGGCCCGCAAGGCCGTCCCCGACGACCTCGTCAACGCGATCATCGACGAAACCAAACTCGCACGCGGCGCGGTCACCGACGCGGCGCTCGCCCTCGGGGCCGTCAACTCCACCGCGCTCGCGGACGGCGCGGTGCTCGCCGAGAAGCTCGCCGCCAACTCCGTGACGCTGGGCAAGGTCGCGAGCGGCGCGATCACCCTCAGCGCGCTCGGCGGCGCGCTCGCAGACGCCACCAGCCAGCGCCTCGTCGACACGATGGGCGAGGCCGCCGCCTGGCAGACCACCGACCAGGGCAGCGGCGCCACGTGGGCGCACCTCACCGGCGTACTGGATGCGCCCACCGGCCGGAACGTCGGTGAGGCCTGCGGCTTCATCCGGCTTCGTGGCACGACCCTCGTCCCGTACGAGCCCGGTGTCCTGTACCGGATCAGCGCCCGGATCCGGGCCACAGCCCAACTCGCCACCGGCCCGGACGCGTTCTACGTCGGCGTGCTCGGCGTGGGCGCAGACCAGACCACCTTGGTCAACCGCGCCGGGGCGAACACCCCGAACAGCCACTACTACATCGCGGCGTCGTATCGATCGCTGCCGACCACGGACGGCTGGGTCACGGTCGTCGGCTACCTCAAGGACCGCGCAGCCGCGGGCTCCGCCGGTCCCAACAACGACCCGCGCTCGCCCGGCACCGTGCACGACGCCGTCCGCTTCATCACCCCCTACTTGTGGCTCAACTACGCCTCGATGGGCGTCTCCGGCTCCCCGGCCGTCATGCAGGTCGACGCCGTTGCCATCGAGGCGCTGAAGACCGGGATCGTCGACGCAACCAACCTCGTGAGCGGTTCGGTGACCGCCGCCGCGCTCGCGGCTGACTCGGTGATCGCCGGGAAGGTCGCGGCCGACGCGATCACGGGCCGCGAGATCGCCGCGAATTCGGTCACGGCGACCGAGATCGCGGCGGCCTCGATCTCCACGGACAAGCTGGTCGTCGCGGGCGGCACTAACGTCCTCGGCGACCCATCGTTCGAAGGTGCCTACACCGCGGCGATCGCCACGACCGTATGGTCCGTCGTCTCCGGCGGCAACGGCTCCGCGAAGGCGCTCCGCGTCGACGCCACGGCGACGGTCGCCACGACACGGTCCCTGAACCTCACGTCGATGCCGATCCTGAGCGGAGAGCAGGTCTACCTCGCCATCGACGCCAACGCGTCCGCCGACTGGGCGGGAGGCGCGCTCAAGTTCTACGCCCGGTGGTTGGACGGCACAAGCGCGACCGTCGGCTTCGGTGTCGCCCAGGTGGACGTCCCAGCTCGCGGCTCGTGGCAGCGCCTTGCCGCCACGGTCACGGCGCCGGCCAACACCACCGCGGCCACGGTCTGGGTGGAGACGTACCAGTCGACCGCCGGAGCCGTGCTGTGGGACAACGCAGTCGTCCGTCCAGTGGTGCCGGGCGTGCAGATCGCCGACGGCGCAGTCACCGCGCCCAAGATCCTCGCGGGAGCGGTGACGGCAGAGAAGATCGCGGCCTTGGCCATCACGGCCGAGAAGATCGCGGCGCTGTCCGTCACCACGGACAAGCTGAACGCACTGTCCGTCACAGCGGACAAGATCGCGGCCAACGCCGTGACGGCAACGAAGATCTCGGCGGGCGCGATCGAAGCGACCCATATCAAGGCCGGGGCAATTACGGCGGACAAACTTGACGCGGACGCCATCAACGGCAAGACGATCAACGGAGCCGTCCTCACCGGTAGCACCCTCCAAACTGCCGTGAGTGGACAGCGAGTTGTCATCAGCCCCGGAAACACCAATCCGGAGACTGGATCGATTGAGTTCTATTCCGGCAGCGCCGATGAGTCAGCACCGGCAGAACTCAATACCGCCATCGGGTACGCCTCAGATTCCTCCGGTACCTACGAAGTTCCGAGCGTTTCGCTGAGCGCCCCGAAGGTGACTGGTTCGAGCCAGGAAACAGGGGTGTTCCTGCAAAGCCACGTTCCGGGCTATTCGGGAGCAGTCTTCAACCTTTACGCAAACGATCTGAGCGGCAACGGAGTTGCCTACATCAACGGATACGGAGCTGATACCTCGGCCGCCGGATCGTCCATCGAGCTGCACGTTCGCGATGTGCCGTCCGCATCGGCCCCGTCCACTGCCAAGCTCACATCCAGCGGATTCGCGATTGACCGAGACCTCAGCGTCTACGGCAAATCCCAGGGTCGCGGATTCGTCGCGCAGAAGACTCTGACCGCGAACGTCACGTTCTCCAGCACGGAGACGGCCGTCATCACAACTGGCAGCATCACGTTCAAGGCCGGCCGCGCCTACCGTGTCTCCCTCTGGGCGCTGCATAGTGCGGCCAGCGACAGCTATGCGCTATATCGAATTCGCAAGAACACCGTGTCCGGGACGATTTACAAGGACCAGATGCGGGTCAACAATCTGCAAGCCTCCACAGCGAACGCAGCCGTTTCCGTCCAGACCATCCTGACCAACACCACCGGCAGCGACGTCACAGCCGCACTGTGCTGGACCGGGACTCAAGGGGGAGTCGCACAGACGTGGACGCTCGCCGCCAGCAGCAGCAACGTCGCCTACCTGCTGGTAGAGGACTGCGGGTCCGCCGACGACTACATCGGCCAGGCCATCACCTGACCGGATTGGCTCTGTTCGCCTGGCCCGCAGCCGTCGACCAAGAGCGGTCTCCGGCCAAAGTGCTACATCATCATGGATGGGTGCGGCATATTGCTCGCAGTCCTGCGGGTCGTCCGACTGCTGTTAAACATTACGACAGGGAGTGCCGATGCAAGTAGTGCGTCGTTCTACGCTCACGAAGCAGGGGTTCATATGACGGATGAGGAAAAGGGTTGGAAGTCGTACGAGGAGGTAGCCGTCTACCTTCTCGACCAGATCGCTGAGAAGCTTGGGCTCGATCGAGTCGAGGAGAAGCAAGGCGTGATCGGCCGGCGCACTGGCACCACTTGGGAGATCGACGGCAAAGGTGTCAAGGTTGGTGACGAAGGCTTCGTTATTATCGAGTGCCGCCGCTACACCACGTCCAAGCTGAAGCAGGAACACATGGGCGGACTGGCTTACCGCATCATCGACACTGGTGCTGCGGGCGGCATCATCGTGAGCCCCCTAGGACTCCAAGAGGGCGCGGCCAAGGTGGCGGAGGCCGAGAACATCCGCTCCGTGCACATGGACGAGAACAGCACTCGCACCGACTACATGTTCCGCTTCCTCAAGGAGGTGTTCGTTGGTGTGTCTGACACGGTGCGGGTTACGGAGTCGGTGACGATCACCATCACCCGAGCTGACGGCACGCAAGAGACGTTCACGCCTGACGCCTGACAGCGAGCAGCACCATCAACAGGCGCGGTGCGTCTGGTGGCCGCGTACCCAACCCGCGTCGGCGGTCACTGTAGGTCGCGGCCATCAAGGCGGCACCGCGGTGCAAGGTGGACGAACCGATGTAATCGGTCGCTCTTACGATCAGTCGCGTGTCAGCATGCAGACCATGAGCAACGAGGTTGAGGAGCCCGAGGAGGGTTCCGAGCCGGGGCCGGTCGACCCCTTCGATTTGGTTCGCGCGTTCCAGCCGCTGACGGACTACTACCGCACCACGATGGCTGAGATATTGAGGCCGTTGGCCGAGATGGTCATTTCGACGAACCGCATTGGCGAAGCGATCGGCAAGCAACTGGCCGAAGCGGCAGGGGTGAACGCGATGCTCCGCGAGACCTTTGAACCGCTGCACGAGCACTTCCGGGAGTACTGGGCGGGCGTCTTCGAGGGGCTTGGCTCCTTGAAGGAGCGCATCTACCCGCCCAACCTGCACGACGCTACGCCGTCGGTCGAGGAGTTCGAGCAGCTGTTGCTTGAAGAGGGCATACCTCTGATGTGGGTTCCTGGCCCGAAGGTCGTTCGTGCCCTCCTGGACGCGCCCGACGCCGTTGGTCGCCGCGAGATCATCGGGCGTCGGTGGAAGGGCATCGTCAACGACTGCGAAGCCGTGATCGAGGACGTTGACCTTCCCGACCTACAGGAGTCGCGAAGCTTCGCCTTTGACTGCGTGGCGGCACTGCGCGACGGGCACAACAACGCGGCCCAGGCGCTCGCTGCCAACCTGCTCGACAGCCTGATGCGCGCCCACTTCGATGAGCCAGCCAGGAAGAAGATCACGTTCAACAAGAAGGGCCAGGCGAAGTTCGACCTGAACGACTACCAGCTCCGGGTTGCCCTGACGTTCGCCCCGGTCTGGTACGCGCACGCCGAGTACTGGCCGAAGAACGGCGACCCGATCCCACGCGTGTTCGGCAGGCACCCGAGTGCCCATGGTGTGTCGCGTACGCAGTACTCGCGGATCAACGCGGTCTACGGGCTCATGCTCGTCACGTCGGTGCTGAAGTTCTTCGACGTCGAGTTGGAGCGGTAGCTGCGCAGCACCATGCAAGAGCATCAAGCAGGTAGGCACGGCAGTTCAGGACTGCCTCGTGTCTCATAGACTGGTCGTCAGCGGCGCGGGGTTGCCGAAGGGAGCGCCGTGACCGCGCCGCCGGGACAGGACCCCACGCCGTGGGAACTGCTGCGGGCCATGCAGCAGATGCGCGACGACCTGCGCGCCGACTTCGCTGCCTTCAGCGCGCGGCTGGCCGAGATGGTGACGAAGATCCAGTACGACGCCGACCGGCGGACCGACGAAGTGCGGATCAAAGCCGTCGAGGACGACATCGCCCAGATGCGGCGCGAGCGCGAGACGGAGCGTCAAGAGGCCCGGGGCGTACGGCGGTTGGCTCTTACCGCCCTCGTGGCCCCGGTCGTGGTGGGCGTGATCGTCGCGATCGTGACCGGCAAGCTCGGACTGTAGGCTCGGAACAGCAGGCGCGGGGGAGAACAAGGAACGCGCCATGCCTGATCTCTGGCTGCCTGGAGCTGAGCGGCACCCGCTCAGCGACACCGCACCCACCGACACGCAGTACGACCCACGCGTCATCTGGCACATCACGTGGGACAAGAACGCCACGGTGGCCAAGCCCGCCGATCTCGTGGCATTCGACAAGCTCGTGCGGTACTTCACCGGCGGCGGCAAGGGAGTCGCGCCGCATCTGCTCTGGGATCCCTTCACGGGTAGGACCGCCCAGTTCTATCCGGCGAACAGCCGGTCCAAGTCGGTCGTCGACACCGCCGGCGGCACCCGGACCAACCGCACCGGGAAGGTGTGTCTCCAAGTCGAGACGTTGTTCTTCCCATACTGCCGCGTGAACGGGAAGTCGTACGCGACCGTCCGGGACACCCCGGCCAAGGGTCTCGACAAGATTCTCGCCTGGGCCCGGAGTTGGGGGGTGCTGGACACCTGGCCGATGGGCGCCCCGACCTGGAAGGCGAACCGCAGCGAGCACACCTGGGAGACGGAGGGCGGGCACTACGGCCACGGCCAGACGCCCGAGAACCAGCACACCGACCCGGGCCCTATGCCGAAGTGGCCGACCACCACGTCGACGACGCCCAAGCCGGGCCCGCCGGCGTTCCCCGGCCGAAGCGCCTTCGGCCCTGGCAAGTCGAACGCTTCGATTCTCCTGCTGGGCCAGCAGCTCGTGCGCAAGGGCTACGGCAAGCACTACCGCGTCGGCCCGTCCCGCGACTGGGGTGAGGCGGACCGCCTCAACGTCGTCGACTTCCAGCACGCCCAGAAGTGGACCGGCTCCGATGCCGACGGCTACCCCGGCCCGGAGACCTGGCGCCGTCTCTTCGCCTGATCCCTCTGACCAGCCCAAGGAGTACATCCCCATGAACCTCTATGCCTCGCTGCTGCGCACGGGAGTCCCGGCCGCGGTCGGCTGGCTCGTCGCGGTGGCACTCCGCCACGGACTCGATCTCGACGCCACGGCCGTCACGGGAGTCCTGACCCCGGTCGCCACCTTTTCCTACTACGGCGTCTTCCGGTTCGCCGAGGAGCACCTGTCGCCTCGGTTCGGCTGGCTGCTCGGCTACGCCCGTCCCCCGAAGTACGAGAACACGTCGCTCACCCTGCCGCGTACCTGACCCACGATGAGGTGACGTCGAGCAGCCAGAGAGCCCAGCATGGAAGAAGGCCCCCGTCTCGCGACGGGGGCCTTCGACCTCTTGGAGACTCCACCTTATCGCCTCTGTGGAGGGTTCGGACTCTGCTTCCACGTTGGTTACAATCTATATGCAGACGTGACGTGAGCTGGAGGCGATGGAGTGGCAGAGGACAAGGCGCCGGCGGGAAGGAAGCCGTACCTGGCCGGCGGAGCTGAGTTCGCCGCGCTGTACGACGTGAAGCGGCTCCAAGTCAGCCAGTGGATCAGCAGGGACCACACCCTCGACTACCGCTACGCCAAGATCATCAGCGGGTCGCCGTACTGGCTCCTCCAGTTCGTGAAGGGCTTCGGAGAGACGACCCCGCGCCCGAAGCACCTCAATCAGACGGAGCTTGAGCGGCTGACCAAGGAGCAGGACCCGGGCTATTGGGTGCGGGAGGTTGAGCAACTCCCCCCGTTGGTAGGTCAGGCCGAGTTGGTGGCCCTGTTCCGGCTTCCGTCCGGCGCGCTCCTGCGGAAGGCCATGGGTACGGGCCGGTTCCGGCCCGCTGACTACAACCTGTCCGGATCACCGATCTGGCTCTTGGAGCCGGTCGTTGCAGACGCACCCGCGCTACAGGCGGGTGCGCGTGGAGTGGACTGGGTGGTCGATGGGGAAGTCCTGGCTGCCCTGCGTGACGGCAGTTACGACGGGCCCGGATCCAGGATTGTGCCGCGAGGTAAGGCGGCAAACAAGACCGCCGAATAACCCCAGGTCAGAGGCTTGCGCGCCTTGATCTAACCCCTAATTGCATATAGAATGGAAGCGCATCCAGGGGGGTGCGCTTCACTCGTTCAAGGGGGGGGGTCGTGCAGCGATCCAGGGGGCCGCCGAGGGGTCATTGGTGGTGTTGTCGATCGACAATCCCTCTATCCAGAGATAGATTCCAACACTCCAGTGTGTTAGGTCTATCTCTGAGGGGGGAGCCTTGCTGATCGAACAGCCACCGTTGTTCGGCACCATCCAGCCCGTTCGCCACCCCGCCGATGTCGGCAGCCTGACCATCCAGCAGCGATTCGAGGCGTTCCACGCGCTCAACCCCTGGGTTCTCAGGGCGCTGATCCGGATGACCGCCGACTGCGCAGAGAAGGGATTCGGCCGCATCGGCATCGGGATGCTCTTCGAGCTCCTGCGCTACCAGTACGGCGCGGCGACCCGAGGCGACGAGTTCGCGCTGAACAACGACTACCGCTCCCGGTACGTACGGCTCCTGCTGGCCGAACACCCGGAGTGGGCAGCCCTCTTCGAAGTCCGGGCCCTGCGCACGGACTGACCACGACCTCTTGGAGCCAGATCGTGAATGCACCAGCGGGCACCGCGATGCCGCCCGCAGTCCAACTCAAAACACGCAAGCCGACAGGGATCGTCCCCTGGCCCCTCCTCCTCATCGAGGGCGAGGAGGGCGCGGGCAAGACCTACTCAGCCGCACAGTTCTCCAGCAGCGACCGCATCGGCCAGATGTACTGGATCGACCTCGACGAGGGATCGGCCGACGAGTACGCGGCCATCGAGGGCGCCAACTATCTGATCATCGAGCACGACGGCACCTACCGAGACATTCTCGAACAGGTTGAGGCCGTGCACGCCGAGGCCAGGCGCGCGGCGGCAGCCGGAGAGCCCCCGGTCGTCCTGACCATCGACTCGGGATCCGCCCTCTGGCGGATGCTCACCAACTGGACCTACGAACGCGGTCGCCGGACGCGCAAGAACCGCGCCCTGCTCCAGGAGGACCCGGACGCCGCGTTCGACATCGGCCGGAATCTGTGGAACGACGCCACGGAGCGGTGGAACAGGATCATCTACCTGCTGCGCACACTGCCCGGCATTGCCATCGTGCTGGCCCGCGGCAAGCAGGTCAGCGCCACGGACGACAACGGCCAGCCGATCCAGAACAAAAGCGAGTGGAAGGTCTCGGCTCAGAAAGACCTCGGCTTCGACTCGTCGTGCTGGGTGCGCATGAAGCGCAACACCGACCCGCAGGTCATCAAGGTCCGATCACTGCGGATGCGCGTCGAGCGGAACAAACCGCTGCCGCTGCGGGACTTCACCATCGAGGACCTGGTCTTCAACAAACTGGGCTGCTCCGTCGAGTCCCAGCCGCGCATCATGCCCGCGCTCGTCGGCGATCTCGTACAGCCCTGGCTCGCCCGCATCGCCGGCCTGACGGACAAGAAGCTCCTTGAGGCGCTGTGGCGGGCCGTCCCAGATCCGGTGAACCGCCTGAGCCACGACGAGATCCTCACCATCCGGGCCGCCGCCGAGCAGCGCGCCGCCGAACTCGACAGCCCCCGGCGGGAGATGGGGGAGGGCCCACTGTCCGACGCCGACAAGCTCCGTGCCGCCGCCCAGCGCAAGGCCGACGAGCAGGACGCGGACGCCGAGCAGTGACCGCCCACGCTGACCTCTTGGAGAACTCCCCTATGTCCGTAGCCACCGTTGACGGCATCGCACCTTCCATCTGGGATGCCGCACACGACGTGGACGCCCGCCGCCCCCGCTCTCGTCAGACCCAGCTCGGCGCGTCCGACACCGTGTGCGGTCGACGCGCCGCCTACATCCTGCACGGCACCACACCGACCGATCACCCCGACAAGCGTGCGGCGATCCTCGGAACGTTCATTCACCACGGGCTGCTTGAGTCCGCGCGCACGGAGTACAGATGGCTGGTGGAACGCAGCGTCCAGGACAACCTGATCCGGGGGCATGTCGACGTTGTACAGCTCGACGCGGCGACCGCCGCTCGCCTGCCCGCTCGTCACAGGCCAGCGATACCCGCCGACGTCCTCACCGTGGAGGACGTGAAGACCAAGTCCACGTATCTGTGGGACCGCGTTCTTCGCTACGGTGCCACGGCCGCCGAGCTGCGGCAGGTCCAGCTGTACGCGGGCGCGCTGTTCGAGGTCGGGTTCGAGGACGTTCCCGGCCAGCGGTACCTGTCCCGCCTGGGGCCACTGAACATCGGTCGTATTCGCTTCCGGTTCATCAACCGGGACTCCGGCGCGGAGCACGTCCAGGAGATCGACTTCGACCCGCAGCGCGCGGCGGAGGCCCAGTGGTGGGTGGAACGTGTGCGCGAGACTGGCAATCCCGAAGAGATGCCCCGCGACTTCAACGGCCCCGGTCTGGACGCCATCTGCGACTACTGCCCGTTCCGCTCCCTGTGCTGGCCCGGGACAGCTCCGGGCGTGCCCGAGCAGACCGCGCTCATCCGCAGCGACGCCGACCGCGAACAGGCGCTCATCGACTACGTGAAGGGACACGAACTCGCCAGCGAGGGCGACAGGACCAAGAAGTTCGCACGCAAGAAGCTCGACCAGTCCCCGGAGGGGATCTACGGCCCCAACAAGCTGTCCTGGCGCGGAGGCAACGACGAGGAGAAGGACGACGTGGAGGCGATGGTCGACCTGCATGAGGTCGCCGGAATCCCGGTCCCGATGACGCCGGACGTCAACCGCATGGTCAAGAACCTCAAGGACGCAGGACTGGCGATCCCCCGGCGGAAGACCGGCAAGAAGACGCCCGCGGTCATCAACATCGCGCCGGCCTGACCCGACTCGATGAGTCTCAGCCCCGCCCGGGAGCGACCGGGCGGGGCACCCCGTCCTGCCGCCGTGCCTGTACCGCCCAAGGGGAACCGTGTCCATCCAACTGATGATCGCTGCGGCCTACTTGCCGCCTGACGTGCTCAGCCAGAGCCAGAAACTTGCCCTCATGAAGATCGCGGACAGCGCCGACGACGAGACGCGACTCGCGCGCCCCGGCATCACCCGCCTCGCGGCCTGGGTCGGCGTGACCGACAAACGCGCCATCACCATCGTCACGGAGCTGATAGCCAAAGGGCTTGTCGAGCGCGTGGAGGTAGGCAAGGCGGGACGCTCGGCGGTCTACCGGGTCTTCCCCCTCGGGGTACCGCCCACGCCGACCACGCCGGAGCTCAAGGAGCGTCTGGAGGCCCGCAAGGCTGCTCCGAAGAACCCCAACAAAGCCCGCCCCGGAGTCACGCGGTCGGCCCCCGCCAAGCCTGCGATGACCTATCAGGACGTCGAAGACCGCGAGGTTGCTCGCCGAGAGAAGACCGAATCGTCGCAGGTCGAGGCTGGGTTCCACGCGGGGAACCCAGGCGAGGAAGCAGGGTTCCACGGAGGGAACCCAGATGGGGAGGACAGCCGGGTTCCACCGGTGGAACCCGGTGAGTTTCACGGGGGGAACCCACTGGGTTCCAGCGGTGGAACCCCTTCCTTACCTGGTTCTTCCTCTGTCCTTCCTTCCCCCCTTACCCCCACGGCTGACGCCGCAGGGGAGCCCGCGTCCGCTCCGCCAGACGGCTCCGCCGACGAGCGCGGGGAGCCGCGCAGGGGCTGCACGAAGCACCGAGGGCGCCCTGCTGCCTCCTGCCGTGGGTGCGGCACCAACCCGCGGGCAGGCCGCCGGAGGGAACAGGCGGAGGCCAAGGACGAGGAACACCGGGAGCACGGGCGCTTCTGGGATGAGTGGCACGAGGACGCCGCCAGGCGCCGCCAACGGGTCGAGGAGCACCCGGAGGCGACCGAAGAGGCGCGCAGAGCTGCGCGCGAGGCCGTACGAGCACGAAAGGGCGGCAGTCAGCGAAAAACTTAGACACCCGAAAGAAAATTTCACCAGGAATATGGACATCCCTGGCAATGCATATAGAATAGAACCAGAAAGAGGGAGAGAAGCCCCCCTCTTGATCGGAAGGACGACATGAACTACTTGCCCATCCTTCGCCGCTGCCACAGGGGCGCGCTCGTGCTCGACAATGGCGCTGCCGCCCGCGAGCAGATCCACGGCCTCGCTGACCTCTTCCGTCAAGACCCCGAGGGTGTCGGCGGCATGCTCATCCAGATCGCCGACCTGAAGGACCTGGTCGACTGTGAGCGCCACCTCGGCGGGCTCGGGCGCGCCAAGCTGGTGCGAGACGAGATCGTCGGCGAACTCCTCGACGACGTCGGCGGCTCTGAGATCCACCTCGACCACCGCGAGAACCACCGGGCGCTCATGCAGGCCCGCGACCTCGCCCACCAGGCGCTGGACATCGCCGACGTCGCCATCCAGCGCGCCGACGAGCTGGAGGCTTCGACCGCCCTCGCCCGGCAGGCCCGAGAGGAACGGCGCAAGGCCCCCCGCCTGGTGTTCGTCACCCGCCTGTGGTGAGTCCGTCCACGTGCATCAATTTGCCCTGAGATAGATCCCAACTCTGTAGTGTTGACTGGCACACGACCTCTTGGAGAAGGAACTGTGAGCAACGACCTGGCGCCGCTGGCCCCGATGACCGTGCACAACAACACCGAAGACCCGCTCTGGCTGGCCCTGTGGAGCGCGTACGAGCCGGTCATCACCGCGCTGCGCCGCATCCCGCTCGTGACCAACGTCGAGTCCGGGAACATGTTCGCCATCACCGCCGAGCTCACCGACGGCTCGTATCTGTGGATCTCCTCGGTCGAGGACCTGCCCATGGACCCGGCCGCGCTGGAGGGCTTCCAGGTCAAGCGCCTCCACGACGACAACCCGAACATCGACGAGGTGTTCTACGACTCCACCGACAGCGGAGAGCAGTCGGAACACGGCAACAACGCCGTCCCGCTCATCCAGGCCATCACGGCCTTCGTCACAGAGCGGTGCCTCGCGCCACGCGTCATCGACCTGGTCTCCGTCCGGCTTCGGGGCGTGACAGCGCAGCGCCTACCGCTGTCCAAGCTGCTCCACGGCCCTCTCACCGACAACGACGCGGCCATCAAGGAGTACGGCAACGTCGTGCGCGCCATGGCGGAGAAGGGCTGGACGTGCGTCCACGCGCAAGGTGGCACGGACTGGCCGCTCACTGTGTGGGAGCTGAACGACGAGGTCGGCATCCTCTACCTCGCGTCCGCCGGGCAGGTGATCGTCTGATGGCGGACACCGAAGCGGCCCCGCCGAATCCTGCGGAGGAGACCGGCAAGCGTCCCTGCGCTTGCGTCATCGCGCACCCGCAGGGCGACGCCGAACGAGCCCGAGCCCAGGCCGCGTTGGACAACGGACTCGCGACCAACGACGCCCACGGGGTGTTCGTCGCCTGCATGCAGCTCCTTCAGCCCTGCCCGGCTCGCTACGAGGTGGTGGCGCGGTGACCGCGCTGTACGTGCTGTACGCGCTGCTCGTGCTCGCTCTCGGTGTCGGTGCCGGCCTCACCGTGATCGTCATCGAAGAGCTCCGCTGGGAGGCCCGCAGCCGGGTCCCGCGCCGCAAGACCTACGGCGAAGTCCACCACCGCCACGCCGCCCACCGCTGATCGCGCTGCCCGGCCCGACTCCGGGCCGGGCAGCCGCAGACCTCTTGGAGAACACCCCCGTGGGATACGACATCTACATCCAGAACTCCGACGGTAAGCCCGCCGAAGGGGACCAGAACTACTTCCGGTTCGCCTACACCGCGATGCCGCGCACCCTCGACACGATGAACAATTTCGGGATGCTCGTCGAGCCGCCCATACCGTCATACCCCCAGCTGACCGCCTACGGGCTGGCGGGCGTGGATCACCGGCCCGGCATCAAGCACGACGAGAGCACGGCGAACCGCATCGCCGAGTTCCGGACCGCGTACCAGGCCGTTAAGGACGCCTCCGAGACGGTGCCGACCGGCATACCCAGGTACAAGCTCGACTACAACGACGGCTTCCTCGTGACGGTCGCCGAGATCACTGCTGCCCTCACCGCCTATGACGCCCACCCGGGCGTGGCCATCGCCGAGATGCCCGTGGGCGACCCGATGTGGGGGTACTGGATCGCCTTCCTGCGCCGCGCGCAGGCGCACGGCGGCCTCCGCACTTACTGATCTCGGCCGTCGCCCGGCCCCGCGACGCGGGGCCGGGCCCTGAAAGACCTCTTGGAGACCCGACCACCACCATGGCCACCTTTATCGACCTGCTGTGCGGCGCAGGCGGCAGCAGTACCGGGCTCGTCGAAGCCGGGCACGAACTGATCCTGGGCATCAACCACTGGGACTTGGCGATTGAGACGCACGCAGCCAACCACCCCACGTGCGAGCACGCCGTCATGACCCTCACCGACGCCTTCCCGATGCGCATGCTGCCCAAGGCCGATGCCCTGTGGGCGTCTGTCATCTGCACCGAGATCAGCCCTGCGGGCGGGCGGCGCCGGGAGACGAACCAGCTTGACCTGCTTGACCTGTTGGAAGAGGAACGCGGCGACTGGGAGGCCCTTTCGAAGGATGCCTTCGAGGCGACGCGGGTCACCGCCTGGTGCGTCCTGCGTGCCGCTGAGGCGAAGCGGTTCAAGGCGGTCGTTGTTGAGAACGTCGTCGAATTCGGGCTCGACTGGATCCTGTTCGAGAAGTGGCTCGAATCCATGGAGGTGCTCGGATACCGGTACCAGATCGTGTGCGTCAGCAGCGCCCACGTCGGCGACGAGGTCAACCTGCGCGCCCCGCAGTGGCGTGACCGGATGTACGTGGTCTTCACGCTCAAGACCATGCGCAAGCCCGACCTGGAACCCAGGCCGCTCGCTCCCTGCGTCGACTGCGGTGAGGACGTTCATGCGGTCCAGTCGTGGACCAAGACCGAGGGCCTGCGCATCGGGAAGTACCGGCGCGACTACATCTACCGCTGCCCAAACACCCGCTGCCGCCACGCCATGGTCGAGCCGTACGTACGCCCGGCCAGCGACATCATCGACTGGAGCGACCTCGGGAAGCGGATCGGCGACCGCAAGAAGCCCCTCGCCGACACCACCATGGACCGCATCCGCGCGGGCCGCCTCAAGTTCCCCTGGCGTCCCTACTCGATCTCGCTCACCCACGGCAAGGACGGCGGGGACAGAGCGTTCGCTGTCGAGGACCGGCCGCTGCCCGCGCGGACGGTGAAGCAGGGCGACGCGCTTCTGGTGCCGACCGGCGGCTCGTGGAACACCGACGCCGTCCCCCTCGATGTGCCGATGCGTACTCGCACCACCCGCGAGAGCGAAGCCCTGCTGACGATGGACCCGTTCATCATCGAGTACCGCAACCACGCCACCGCCAGCCCCGCGAGCGACCCACTCAGCGTCGTCACCGCCCAGGGCAACCACCACGGCCTCGTCACGCACGCCGGCACAGCCCCCGAGCGTGCGCGGAACACCCTCGTCGTGCCGTACCGCAAGGCCGCGGTGAAGACAGCCGCCGAACCCGTCCACACCCTCTCCACCCGCGACTCAGCTGCCCTGGTGCAAAACGCCCCGGACATCAATGACTGCTACTTCCGCATGCTCAAGCCCCGCGAACAGCTCGAAGGGCAGCGGTTCCCCAAGAAGTACGTCGTCTACGGCAACCAGGCCGAGCAGACCGCGCAGGCAGGCAACGCGGTCTCGGTCAACGTCGCACGGTGGATCGGCCAGCGATTGGAGCCCGTCCTGTGACCGGATCACGAACCCTGATCGGCACCCACGTCACCTCCCACGCCCCGTGCTTCGGCGACGAGGACTTCGCCGTTGCCGACGACAGATGGAAGAACGGCATCGAACTGGTCGCCATCTGCGAACCCGTCCTCTACGTCTGCGGCGGCTGCCCCTACCGGGCCGCCTGCATCCGCCAAGTCGTCCCAGCCAAAAGCCTGTTCACCGGCATCTGCGGCGGCCGGATCTGGCTCAACGGCGTGATCATCCACGAGCTGCCGGACGCCGACCCCAGCGAGTTGCCAGTCCCGGTCATCCGCAAGTCGTGCGGCACGGCCGCCGGATCGCGCGCTCACCGCCGGGCTGTGGAGCAGCAGTGCCCCCGGTGCCTGCCCTACTACCGCCCCGGACCGAACCCACTCGACGCGGAGGAACAGGCCGCGCAGCAGCTCGAACTCCCCGACGCTCCCTGACCAACCGAGAGGAATCGCAGTGAAGCACCTGACCGCAATGTGCACCGGAACGCCGGACGGCTACCGGATTCGAGTTCTGGCCGAGGACCACGACGGCGACTTGGTGGACCTCGTCTTCGACTGGGACAGCTTCCGCCCGGCCAGCGCCGGGCACCGGCTGATCGAGCACGGCTACATGATTCGACCCGACGCCCGAACTCCGGAGGCGGTGAACGGCTGGAGAGAGGTTCCGGGCCAGCCCGGAACCTGGTCCGTGCCGGTCATGCCGACGAACGGGGGCGCCCCAGTGACGCACCCGATGGTCAGCGAGCGCCTCGTCGAGGCGGTCACCCACTGGACGGAAGGGCGCCACGACGAGGCCCAGGAGATCCTGGCGGACCTCGCACGGAACGGGACACCCTCGCTGATGTACGGCGTCGCGACGGGGCTCGCCGTTATGGCGAAGGCAGCCTTGGCGAAGATGCAGGGACTCGATGCCGACACGGCGTCCTGGATCATTCTGACTTCCGACGACAGCCGTCCCGAGGACATCGTCCCGCAGCCGCATCTCTTCGCAGCACGCTTCATCACCGCGTTCGCCAATGGGGACACCGCGACCACGCTTGCCCTCTACGGGGCCGCTTTCACCGCGCCGGACCCCGAACTGTTCTCCCACTGCCTGGAGATGCTGCTGGCAGCGACCGGTGAGGCAGTTCGTGCCGCCACTCCGGGGGCCGATCGATGACCAGCTCTGCCACCTACTCGTCCGACGGGCTGCGCCACGACGTTGCCGACCCGGCGACATGGAGCGTCCGGATCTGCGCGGGGCGATGCGGCACGTGCATCTTCCGGCCGGGCAACCTGATGCGCCTGGAAGAGGGGCGCGTGGCAGAGATGATCGCCAACGCCATCGCCGAGGAGGGGCACATTGTCTGCCACGCCACGCTCGGCACCGATTCCCCCGCCATCTGCGCGGGCTTCGCCGCGCACCGGAACGGCCGTGCAGCTTCCCTTGCCCTGCGCCTGGCCCGAGCCCGCGTCCTTCGTACCGTCTGGGTTCACGTCGACACCAGAAAAGTGGAGTCGTGACCAGTGCGCTCGCCCTGCTCGTCCTCCTCGCGTGGGCAGCGGGAGCCGTGATCCTGGCGGACGCCTTCCGGAGGCTGCTCGCCTACGACCCGACCCTGCGACTTGTGTGCCAACTGCGCCCAGGCGCCGTCGCCTTGTACCTCGCGGTGGTCATCGTCGCGTGGCCGGCGGCGGTGGCGGCGAAGGCCCTGTCGCATCTCGTCGACCGGGGGCGCGGGTGACCCATATCAAGCCCGGACGGATCTTCGCGGCCTGCGACCCGCGGGACAGCATCCGCATACGGATCGAGCAGTACAAGCCGGGGGACATACGCGCCCTGGTCGCAGACGCCGCGACCGGCCGCAGACGCCGCCTCATGCTGATCTCCGCCTTGCACGCGTCGGCCTTCACCAACGCCGGCGTGCCCCGCCGGAGCGGATACGCCCCCGACGCAACGGAGTTGGCAACGCCCACAGCAGTTCCCCCGGTCGGAGTTCTGGGTGAGGAGGAACCGGACTGGTTCGAGGGGATGCCCGGCCGCCAGTTCAGGGTCGCGCTACCGCCCCGGTTGACGCTCCTGAACGCCAACCAGCGGCTCCACCACCACAAGCGCGCGGAGATCACCAGGGTGCTGCGACGCGCGGCCTGGGCCGCCTCACGCGCAGTGCCGCACCTGGAACGGGTCCACGTCATCGGCGTTCTGCACCCCGAGGACAGGCAGAGGAGAGACCCGGCCAACTGGTATCCCAGCTTCAAGGCGTGCATCGACGGGCTGGTGGACCAAGGCGTCCTGGACGACGACGACCACACGCGCGTCGTCGGCCCGGACATGCGCATGGGGCACGTGGTCGAGGGCGCGCGGCTAGTCCTCCACATACGCGACCTCACCCCTGCGGACTTGGCTGCTGACCTGCGGAAATAAAGTCCTCCGGTGATCAAGAAAATCTGCCGGAAATCTTGCCTCCCTACCAAATGCATATAGAATAGAACTAGAAGGAAGGGGGGGCGGCCCCCTTCTTGAACCGTCAGGAGAGACCGTGACAGACCCCTTCAGTCCCGAGGGCATCCGCCAGCGCCTGAGTGCCGAGCAGATCAGCCCCGCCCAGGCGGACCGGCTGGCCGAAGCCATCGTGGAATCCCTCCAGCGGACCTGCAAGGAGTGGTTCCCCGGCACCGACTACGGCAACTGGCGGCAGATGCTCCCCGAACCGCTGCTCGACGTCCTGGTCCAACTCCTCACTTGGGACAAGGACGGTCGAATCGTGGCCGACTACAGGCCCACCGCCGCAGCTACCTGCATCTTCCTGGATCTGCAGAACCGTCCCATCCCCGTCGGCTGACGCCGTCGGCGACTCCGTCCGGCGACCGGTGACCACCGCATCCCGGCCGCCGGGCGGCCTTATGTCAAGGAGGCACGTGAAGTGCAAGATCCCTGCCCGCTCGCGGACCGGCGGGTGTGTGAGGCCACCCGCAACCTCGCCCGCGCCGTACTGAGGCGCATGGCCGTGACGGCGGTGGCGATCGAGCCGCGCATCAGGACTCTCGTCGCCACCCGCGACGACCCCGGCTATGCCCTATGGAGTCTGCACGGCGACGACGGACGACTCCTTCTCCGGTTCGACCTGCAAAAGCAGCCGGACCCGATCTGGGTCAAGCTCACCGCCGATCTGTGCTTCCTCGCTCGGCTCGCGGACCTGCGCACGCACCCGCCCGGCTACTACTTCGTCCACCCGCTGACCGACGAGCGCGACATCGCCATCCCTCTCCCCGCCAACCCTCGCGGCCTCCCTCCTCGCGAGATCGGTCACCTTCGGTGGTAGCCGTCGGTGAGGGTGACCGCCCCGTTGGCGGAGTGGCGCTCGTGGTCGACATCAGTCAGGGCTGACCCCCTCCGCGCTCGCTCGCGGCAGGGCCGCAGTATCCCCTGAATGCATATAGAAAAGAAGCATTCGGGGTCCCGTTCATCCTCAACCGGAGGCATCCGTGCCCGCTCGCCCCTCGGTACCGGTCATCAACACGCCGGACCACCACTTCGCTGCGATGTTCCTCATCCTTCTCGCCCGCGCGCCCGACACCGCCACACTCCGCGCCGCCACGCGCCTCGCCGACAGCGCAGCCGTCGCCGCCTGGGCGCTGCGCCCCGACGACCTCGAACCCCTCACCGTCGAGCAGTACCGGGAGTTGCTCGCCTACGCCGCCGCTCCCGAAGTCCTCGACCTGGCCCTCTACCTGCGCGGCGACAGGAAGCACATCCGCACGCTCATGGACCACATCGGCCGAGAGATCGCGGAACTCCTCACTCACTACTCCGCGCCGGACCCCCAGGTCTGACGCCCGCCCCTGAACACCAAAGGAGAGCTATGCCCAGTCCACCCGCACGGCAGTGGTGGGTCATCTACCAGGAGCCGAACCCTGCACAGATAGAAGTCGTTGCCGTCGAAACCCCTCCCGAGGACGACGCCGCCCATGACAAACGGTGCGCCGAACTGGAGGCATCCGGCCAGGCCGCCTACGTCATCACCGCACCCGACAAGGACGTGGCGGGCGACGTCGCCCTGCGGATCTGGTCGGAAGAGCTCGTCAACAGCCCGACACGTCTGGCGGCGGCCAACGCCTACCTCGCCACCCTCAACCAGTCCACCGACTAGACCTCTGGAGACCACATGAGCCCGACCGTCTTGCACACCCTGTCCCTCCGCGTCGCCGAAGAACTGGGTGTTCACCCGGACGCCGCCGTTCGCGCACTGCGCGCCGCCCTCGGCCTCTTCCGCGCCCAGGCCCACCACCCCGCGATCGTCAACGCCGGCATCACACCGGCCGAATACCTCGCCCTCGCGCTGAAGAGCGACCGATTCAAGGCCCTGCTCATCGCCGCCACCCTGACGGCCGCTGGCCGGGACGCCGACGCACGCCTCACCTGGACTGCCTATCTCGACCGGGAGATGGAGACCACCAGGCTCGCCCATCAGGCCGTACCGGCGAACGCCATCCTCGGCGACCCGGACGCCATCCACCGCGTCGGCCGCCAACTCGGCCTCACCGACGAGCACACCGACCGGCTCATACCCGGGCTGGTCTTCACCATCGCGACCGGCTACCCCTACCGCTCCGCAGACATGCGGCACCTCAGTCTCACCGACGTCCTCGCGCAGCTCACCGCAGAGGACCTGACCGAGCTGCTCCACCACGCCGCGCTCGTCGACGCCGGACGCGCCGAGGAAGCCGCCATCCTGCTCCGCCGTATCCAGCACGCCCCCTGACGGCGACGCGTGTCGGCCAGCACCCCCGCGGGCCGACACGCGACGCCGCGCGCAGACCTACGAGCCAGGAGGACCAGCATGAGCCAACTCGATCTGTTCGCCGACCCCGACGAGCCCGACCAGCCACCCGCGCCGCCCACCCCTGCCGCCCCGACCCGCAAGTACCTCACCAATCTGCCGCCGGCCCCCGCGCCCGTAACCATCCCCGCCGCCATGCCTCGCCCTTCGCTCGCGGTCGTCAAGCCCAAGCTGGGTCACTACCGCCCGGCGCAGAGCAACCCGCACGCGCACGCATTCGAGATCGCGGAAGCCGTCAGCTACGCCTGGCACCACGCGCACGGGGGGAGCAGCATCGAAATTCCCATCGGCACGGTTGCCGCGCTCGCCCTGTGGCCCCTGCGCGGCCCGGACGCCCACCTTGCCGCCGACTGGTGGCTCAGCCTCGACGACACCGAGCTGCTGGCCGCCTTCCGCGAGTGCTGGGCCCGCGTGTGGATCACGCGACCCGACCTCATCGACCGAGCCACACCTCTCCACAAGTGGGTCGACGACGAGAAGCCCGATGTTCGGCGAGCCGCTGCCGTACGAGCCGTCGTCGAGGCCGCGCTCACCAACGGGCTCCTGCACCTGACCGCAAGCGATGACCCCGATCTCCGCTCCACCACCGACGTGATCGGAACCCTGCTTGCCGTCATGCGCTCCGAAGGCGCTCACGATGCACTCGCGGAGATACACACGCCGCCAGATGTCGCCTACCTGATGGCCAGGATGCTGCTCGACGACATGCGGCTTGAGCCCGGCATGAAGTTCGACGAGCCCGCGGGCGGGACCGGTGGCATGTACCGCGCCGCCGTACAGGTCATGCGCGAACGCGGCATCGACCCGCACCAGTTCGGATGGTCGCTGACGGACATCGACCCCCTCGCGGCGGCGGGCGCCGCCGTCAACGCGATCCTCTGGGACCTCGGCCCGCACGTGCTCATCGGGTGCGGCGACACCCTGCACGAAGGCAACGTGCCCGCCAGGGCTGCCCGGGAGGCACTGGAGTCCCTGGAGCGGCGCGATCGACTGCACTCGCAGGCCGTCTTCCTCGCGGCCATCCAGAAGGTCGAAGCTCTGATACGCGATGTAGCGGCCTGACCTGCGGAAATTGCCTTATCCGATCTTGAACTCTCCCCTTAATGCATATAGAATAGAACTAAAGGGGAGGGGAGTCATGGAAGAGCCACCGTTCACATTCCCGTACTGCCGAAGCCACGACGTCCGGTGCCAGAAACCGGGCTGCGACGCCTGTGCATGCGACCACTGCTTCGACTGCGGAGCCTGCCCCACCGAGGTATGCGACCACGACGCCTAGCAGTCGGCCCACCAGGACTTCCACAACACATCACGACTGGAGCGCAGATGACCTACAAAAGGGGCGACCGCATCGCCCTCGTACACACCACCGACTCGCACACTGAACTCAAGCCCGGCGATGAAGGCACCGTCCACCGGTTCGACGCCAACCTCTCCATCCTCTCCGTGAGCTGGGACAGCGGCTCCACCCTCTCGATGCTCCTCGACGACGGCGACGAAGTACGCCCCGCATAGCCATACCGGGCCCGCCCCCGCGGGGGCGGGCCCGCCGCTTCACCCGCAGACCTCTTGGAGAACCACACATGCTCATCACCGACGCCGCAGTTCGAGAAGCCGCGGCCCACCTCGCCCAAAGCCTCGGCGGAGAGTGGGCGATCGACGCCGAAGCGCCCGCCGACGGCGCAGCCCACCTCCTCTGCAGCGACGGACGAGGCATCAGCTTCCGCCCCATCTTCGGCGGAACCACTGTCCAACTTTGGATCACCGGCAGCGCCGCACCCCCGCCCCCCGACAGCGCCACCCTGGCCGACCACGCCCTCTATGAAGCGCAAGTCACTGCACGCCTCCCTGAAGGTCACCGCTACAACAAGGCGACCACCCTCGTCACCGAAGCCGACGAAGATCCGGAACTCATCATCCTGCGCATCCTCGAAGACGATCTCCTCCCCGCCTTCGACTACAAACCCCGCTACGTCGGCCACCGGCCATGGATAGCCCTTTTCGATAACGCCCTTGCCGCCGTAGCCGCCGAACGGGAAGCCCCGCTGGCCCTTGATGGCCACGACCAGGACCTCGAGGAATCTGCGCCGCAGGAGCTGGATGCCGCCCCCGAGGAGCCGCCGAGCCCCGAGGCGGTCTCCGACATCGAAGTCGCCCCGGAACCGACACGCGAAGGCGCTGACATCGGCATGGAAGATCAGCCCGCCCCCGAGCCGAGTCCCGCCCTCGGTCGGCGCCCCCGCAGGCGAAGCCCGAAGCGCCCGGCAACAGCCACGGCCACCGAACCTGAGTCCTGAACCGGCTGAGGGGCGCGGACAACTTCCGCGCCCCTCCGGAGCGCCAAGAAGTAGGGCATGTTGCCCACTAGGCTCTCGCCATGGCAACGGACTGGCTCGTCGACGAGCTGCTGTTCTGGGCGTTGGAGTCGAGCGAAGGTGACACCACGTACTGGATGAGGATCCAATCGTGGGTGCCTTCGACTCTTGATGCTTCGGAGGACGCCGGCCAACGGGCTGTCTCCATCCTGATGGGGCAGGAGCTGGTTGTCGGGAAGCGGGCGATTACCCACGAGGTCGTGGAATTTGCACTGACCCCTGTCGGGGTACGGGAAGCGGGACGCCGATTCGAAGCGGTCCGCAGTCGCCGGGAGCGATTGGCATACGCCGAGAACGCCATCCTGGCCTGGGTGTTCGAGACGGTCTTGCCCAGTCGTCCGGTGGAACTCATCGACTTCATCGGCTCCCCGGCGGGCTACTTCTACGCCAGCAAGCTCACCGCAGAGGAAGTTACCGAGGCCGCGACCAGCTTGGTCGAGCTGAAGATGCTCACCACCACCGGCGGGCCGCTCACCGGAGTCTGGCTGGCGCCGGAAGGCCGCGCCTGCGTGATGTCCGGCCAGCCCGTGCGGGAGTACATGCGTCCCCAGGGCACTCAGCTGATCCAGAACATCCACTCTGGCGGAGTCGGAGCCCAGGGCCTCGACGTCCACCAGCACTCAGGGGACCAAGGAGCAGGGGCATCGTGACGACCGAGATCTACGCGTACCGGCTTCTAGTCTGGCTCGCTGACCACACCGGTCGGGACACCTACCAGGTGGTCAACATTGTCGAATTCGCTGCTGTGGAGAATCTGCCCGTGGCGCAAGAAGAGCGAGCCGCTCGACTCTTGGAGGGCGCTGCGCAGCTCCTCGAAGCCCGTGGTTACGTCACGCTGTATGTAGCTTCCGGCCCCACCATCGATGCCCGGCTGACCGCGGAGGGAGTGTCGGAGGCGGAGCGGATTGTTGCGGAGCGCGCCGATCCCGTGGCCCGGCTCGACCACGCACTCGGCGGGTTGGTGAAGACGGCGTATGCCGACCCGGCCGACGGACTCCGGCTGGGCCTTTTCGTTGCCACCGCAATGTTCCTGGGCGAGCACTTGAAGATCGACGAGGTCTTGCGCGCAGCCCGCTACCTGCACGACCACGGTTTGGCAGTGATCGGTTCGGGTGCCGGCGGCCAGCCGGAGACGTTGACCCTGACATCGCGCGGTATCGACTGTGCGCTGGCTGGTACGAAAGTGAGGAAGTTCGTGAGTGATCAAAATACGTCGGCGACAGGGCCGACCTTCAACCAGTACATCTCGGCAGGCGGGGCTGGGGCTCAGGGGATGAGCGTCACCCAGAATGTGGGTGTCCAACCCGCACAACTGGCCGACCTGGTCCGTCAGCTCCGGGACGTAGCTCCTCGGCTTGAGTTGGCTCAGCCGGCGCGGGATGAGTTCCTGCAAGATGTCGAGGTCTTGGAAGACTCGGACCAGGATCCGCAGGAACGGCTCAGCGCCGGACAGCGCATCAAGGCTGCGCTCATCCAGGGCGGCACTGCCGTCGGAGTCGAGGCGATCCTCGCCGGGCTGACGAACATCGCAGGGATGATCAGCGGCTGACAATCCGACGCTGTTGCGGAGGGCTGGGAGAGATAGGCTGAAGCCGGACGTGCTGGCCTGCGAAAACGGCCGTGAGGCTCCGCCCCGACTCAGGGGCGGAGCCTCTGCGCGTTGGAAGGGAAATCCGCTGTGCGAGGGTTCTATCCCCTTGGCTGAACTGGGCGGACGCAGCTGCTGCTGTGCTAAGCGTCCAACTCATCAACCCCCAGGGGCCATTGAGGGGCCACAAGGACAGGAACAGACCGACAAGCACTGCACAGGTCTGACACTGATCAGCACGCCTGACCTGCAAGAACGGCGTGAATCGGCAATGATCGGCAAGGGCCGCCAAGATCCTCAAAGGACTCATAATCCGTCGGCCGTGGGTTCGAGTCCCACCCGCCCCACCTGTGCAGGCTTCTGACCTGCGGAAACGTTCGTTTTTGGGTGTCGGGGCGTCAACTTTGCCTGAACGGACTGAATCCGCTGCTCGTGGGTTTGGTGTCGTTGCCGTCTGTGGGCGGCCGAGCTGGCCTGACCTGCAGAGATGCGCTGGCGTCGCGGTTCGGGAAGGCGCCGAGTGCGGCTGGTGCGGGCGGTTGGATGTCGAATTCGGGACGCTCGCAGGACGCAAGGAAACGGAAGCCACTGATCCGCTGCGTGCCTTCAACCCCTGCCAGGGGTAGGCAGGGGCATTGGAATGGCGGGTGGCAGGACGTTGTGTCTGGGCTTTCCTGATCACAGAGCCGCTGCTGAGGTCGGCCGGAGCGAGGGTTTACAGCCCGTACTGGAGACGGTCCAGAGACTTCTCGATGAGTCGTGTCACGGGGCTCGAGTCGTGGCCGCGAGGTACGACGAGGTTGCGGACCCTACGCGGCGACCGTTCTCGTGGCTGCGCTCCGCGCCCTCGGCTTCGACACATCCAATGGGCTCCTGTAGATGGAGACCAGGGCCCATCCGGTCAGCGGGGATGACACCGGACAGGCCCTGGCGTATTCGGGGTCCACTGGTTGCGGGGGAGATCAGCTGGGGCGATCCCGTCGCCGTCCGTCAGTCCAGGTGCAGCAGGACCGTGGTGTCCGGCGGCAGCAGTCCATCCGTGCTCACTGGTCCTGAGGTGCCCCGCGTGCGCGGGGCCGATCACTTGATCCCGATGAAGACCCTGACGGTCCCGGAGCTATCCCCGCGTAGAGCGTTTTGGGCTGTCCCGAAACGGCCCGAACAGAAAGCGGCCCTTCGGCGTACGAGGAGGCCGATGCGGCTCGCGCCTGCCGTAGGGCGCAAGGTCTTCCCGGCCCTTCGGCAGGGCCCCGCCGCAACTGGCGGGTGCGGCGGGGCCCTGGTCGGCGATGGGGTCAGTGCAGCGCGCCGACTTCGGTCGCCGAGAGTGTCCGTGGGTAGACGTGGACGTCGGCCACGGAGCCGGGGAAGGCCAGGTACGGGCTGGCGGCTGCTGCGCTGTTGATGCAGCCGCCGATGGTCAGGGGGAGTGAGGAGTCGTACTGGGGGCTGAGGTTGGTGGCGGTCCCCATCAGGGTTCCGTTTTGGTAGAGGGCCATCGAGCCGGTGCCGGACTTTCCGGCGATGGGTGCCCGGTAGGCGGCGACGAGGTGGGTCCAGGTGCCGATGGGGCCGGTGTCGGGGTCTCCTTCTGCGGTGGGGAAGTCGGAGTTCTCGTCGTTGGTGGTGGTGGTCTGGAACATCCAGGCCCTACTGGGCTTGTCGTACGAGAGGTAGAACGCCTGATGTTGGGTGGTGCCCTGGCAGACGGCGGTGGTGCCGAGAGCTGAGTTGATCTTCACCCAGGCCGAGACCGTGTAGTCACCGGCTGTGTTCACCGCGCTCTGCTTGCTCTTGAGGAAGCCGGTGCTGCCGTCGAAGGCCACGCTGCCGGCGGCCCCACTCGGTGCGTCGGTGCCGAAGGCGGCGCTGCCGGAAGCGGTGAGCGGGTTGAGGGCGGCGGTGTCGGCCCCGTTGGCGGCGAGCTTCCATTCGTCCTCGGGCATGCCGTTGTTCCAGCCCATGGGAACGATCACGCTGTCTGCGCCGGCCTGGCTCGCCTGCATCGCGTACGGGTAGGTGTGGACGTCGGCCACGGAGCCGGGGAAGGCGGCGTACGGACTGGTCGCATCGACGCTGTTGACGCAGCCGCCAATGGTCAGCGGGAGGGAAGAGTCGTACTGAGGGGTGAGGTTGGTGGCCGTTCCCATCAGGCTGCCGTTCTGGTAGATCGACATCACGCCTGTGCTCGTGTCCCCGTCGACCGGGGCCGTGTAGGTGACCAGAAGGTGGGCCCAGGTGCCAACGGCGCCGGTGTTGCTGTCGCCTTCCGCGGTGGGGAAGCCGGAGCTGGCGTCGTTGGTTGTGGTGGTCTGGAACATCCAGCCCTGGTTGGCGCTGTCGTAGCCGATGTAGAACGCCTGGTGCTGGCTGGTGCCTTGGCAGATGGCGGTGGCGTCGACGGACGAGTTGATTTTCACCCAGGCGGAGATGGTGTAGTCCCCTGAGGTGTTGACGGCGGTGTGGTCGCTCTCCAGGAATCCGGTGCTGCCGTCGAAGGACGCTGTGCCGGCACCGGCGTTGACCGCGTCCGGGCCGTCGGAGCCGAAGGTCGTACCGCCGACCGCGGTGAGCGGGTTGTCTCCATTGCTGTCGGTGCCGTCGGTGGCCAGCTCCCAATCGTCCTCGGGGGTGTCACTGCCCGTGGCGAGCGGGACGATCAGGTTCGGCGCGATGCCGACCACGGTGTTGGTGTCGTTGAGGTACCGGCCGGCGAGGTCGGTGTAGTAGGCGTTGGACGGGTTGCCGCCGGACAGGTCGGCCGCTTTCACGGTCGAGGAGGTGGCTGTGCCGTCCGTGGAGACCGCGGCGGCGAAGTCGATGACCTGGCTGGGGAAGTTGTCGAGCAGGTAGCTGTTCACCTGCTCGCGCGCGGATTCCTGGGTTGCCGTGCCCGGGTGGGCGGCGGTGAAGGGCGGGATGGTGGCGAGGTAGACGGTGATGTTGGAGTTCTGGGTGATCGGCTGGCCGGAGGCGTCGTAGGTCTGGCTGTCGTCGGTGAAGTACCAGCTCAACTGGCTGTTGAGGGAGCCCAGTCCGTTCTCCACGTTGGTGGCGCAGGTGCCGGCGTCGCTGGTGCAGTTGAGCAGGTCGGCGGCGCCGGTGGAGATGAGGACGGTGCGTACGTTGCCCTGGGCCAGCACGTTGTGGTCCACGGGGTTGAGCGCGTTTTTCGGGGTGGCGCTGTTGGTGATCTGGGGCAGCAGGTTGTTGCTCAGGCTGGTGCTGTTGGTGCCCGCGTTGAGGACCCCGTAGTCGACGGAGTTGTCCCCGTTGGAGTCGCTGACCAGGGCGCCTGTGATGGCGTCGCTGAGGTGGTGCTGGCCGTCGCCGCTTGCCGTGTCCCCGTTGACGGTCTGGTCGCCGTAGAGGACGAGCGAGCCGGTGGGCGCGGCGGTGGGGGTGGTGACGTCGATGCCGGCGAGGTAGGGCAGACCGGTGTAGGTGGTCTGCGTGTAGTTGGTGGCGGCGGTGTCGCCGGTTCGGTTGGCGGCGTCGCTGGTCCAGACGGGGGTCTGGGCCGTGGCGTGGCCGGGCATGGCGGACACTGCGCCGTGCACCTGCAGGCTGACCAGGACGGTCGCCTGCTGCGCGACGGCCAGGGTCACCGGGTCGCTGGTGGCGTCGCCGCCTGCAGGGATGGTGACGGAGGCGGAACCGCCGAAGGCCAGTGCTGTGGGTGCCGCGGCTGCGGTGGCGCCGCCCGCCGTGGTGTCCTGCAGTGCGACGGATGCCGCGTCGAAGGTCACCGGGTTGGTGCCCATGGCGTTGGACAGGTGGATACGCACCCCGTTGCCGTCATCGGTACCGACACTGACGTGCGCGGGGACACGGAGCGTCTGTCCGTTGACTGTGGCGGTGCTGCCGCTGGACAGCTGCACTTTGGCGGTGTCCTGGACCGAGGCCCAGGTGCCGACCCAGTGCTTGGCGCTCGATCCGCTGCCCGTGAGGGTCATCGGCCGCACGCCCAGTCCGAGGACGTGCAGGGCGGGCTGGCCGGTCTGGACGCCGTTGGTGAACAGCGGCAGGGAGATGCTGCTGATGACCGAGCCGGGGCATTGCAGCGGGACGCTGATGGCGTAGAGCTTCGGTCCGGAGGCCGGGCTGGTCTGGGTGTTGTTGCTGTGGTTCTCGTGGACGAGGGTGACCGAGGCCGCGGAGGTCGGGCCGGAGAGCCAGTCGGGCACGGTGTCCAGCTGGTAGTCCTGGTCGGCGGGATCGCTGCTCAGGCAGTTGTTCTTGGCGTACGTGAGGGCGCCCTTGGCGCCCTTGGCGGCGCCGCCGGTGGCGAAGGCGAGGAAGACCAGGGCGTCGCCGGTGTTCACCACGCCGCTGCCCGGCAGGGTGATGGTCTGCCCGGAGGCCAGCATGTTGTCGTAGGTGCCGGTGCCGAACTTCGGCAACGTGATGGTGGCGCCGTTGACGGTGACTGTCTTGTTGCTTTGCCAGCCGGCCGTGCTCGTCAGGTCGGCGGAGTTGATGCTGCTGCCGGAGCCGTCGGCGTCGGCCGGACTGGTCGTGGTGGTGAACGTGCTGGTGGCCGTGTTGTTCTGGCAGGCGCTGGTGGCGTTGATCGCGCAGGTCAGCGCCGGCCCGAGGCGCAGCACGTCGATGCCCGCCTGGTAGCCGGTCGAGCTGGGGTTCTTGCCGTCCAGGGTCAGAGTGACGGTGTGTACGCCCTGATTGAGGGTGAGCAGGTGCCCGCCGGCGTCCTTGGGGATGCCGAGGTTGACGAACTGGGTGGTCGTGTAGGAGTTGTAGGCGTCGAAGCCGCCGATCAGGGTGGACTGGGTGCTCTTGCCCGCGTCCAGGACCAGGCCGTAGATACCGTAGTCCTTGGCCTTGGTGAGGTTGGCCCCGAAGCTCCAGGGGCCGTCCTTGGGGACGTCGAAACTGAAGGTGGCGCTGTCACCGCTGACGGCCTTCGAGGTGGTGCTCTTGTTGCCGATCACGGCCTGGTAGCCGTCGGCGAACTCGTAGCCGCTGCCGGCGGCCTGGCTGACCAGCTGGCCGCCCGTGCTGGTGGTCGTCGCCTTGGGCACGGCGTTGGTGGTGCCGTCGGTGTTGGTCGCGGTCCAGCCGCTGATCATCTTGTCGCCGTAGGCGTACGTCGGGGTGCTGGTCCCGGCGTAGAAGGCGTAGGCCGTCTGGGAGATGGACGTCGAACCTGCCTGGTCCACCGCCTTGGCATACAGCGTGTGGGGCCCCACCACGCCAGGGGCGAAGGCAGGGGAGGCGCTTCCGTTGATGACCGAAGTGCCGGTGCCGGGGCCGTTGTCGGAGGTGGCGTAGTAGATCTTGCCCTGTGCGATCTTCGTGCCTGCTGCCAGGTGGATGACGCCGCTGCTGGTGTACACCGTGCTGCCGAGTGTGGCGTCCAGGGAGAACAGGTAGCCGGTGATGTTGTTGGTGCGGTTGTTGCCCAGAACGAAGGTGCCCTGGTCGCCGAAGGCGGCGCCGATCTGCTTGGCGGGGAACTGACTGGACGCCACTGTGGGGGAGGGCGGGGCGCTGGTGTCCACGGTGAAGGTCTGGGTCTTGGTCCAGATGCCGGAGCCGGTGCCGGCCCAGTAGCCTGCGGCGTTCTGGGCTGTGGCTTTCCAGGTGTAGGTGCCGTCCGGCAGGCTCGGTGTCGTCCAGTCGCTTCCGTTGGTGTTGTACCGGGCGCGTTTCTTGGAGTCGAGGTTCGGGCCGAAGCCTTGGTGCACCAGGGTGCCCGATGAGTTGTAGACGTTGTACTCGATGCGCAGGAGCTCGCTGCCGCCGGCGAGGTCGGGGTCGACCGCGCGGGCGGAGAGAGTCGGGGTGTGGGTGGTGGTCATCGTCTTGCCCGAGCTGACGATGGAGGGCTTGATGGCGGGTGTGCCGGTTCCGTTCTTGAGCTTGGGGCGGTAGCTGTAGGTGACCGAGAGTGTGGCACCGCCGCCGTAGGCGAGCTGCTTCCACTGGGTGGCGTCGTTCATGTTGGGCGACTGGACCATCAGCGTCATGCTGCTCCAACTGCCTGCCGCGGCGCTCACCGCCCGGGAGGTGACGTTGAATTCGAGTGACGGCGGGCTGACCCAGGAGTTGGCACCGTTGGTGACCGGGCAGGTGCCGGCCTCGTGACTGATCGGGTTGGTGCCGAGTGCGCCGGTGCGCCCGCCGGGTTCATGGCCCCAGTACAGCGAGGAGGAGCTCCATCCCGCGGGGCGGTCGGTGCCGTAGACGGCGGCCGGGGTGTCGGAGCAGGAGGCGGCGGAGAGTTGCTTCACATACAGCGAGGCGTGGCTGACCACAGCGCCTTTGATGCCGCTGGTGTTGATCTGGTAGTAGGTGCGGGCCCGTTCCCCATTGCCGGGGGTGTTGTTGTCCCACCCTTCCCGGGCGTTGGTGGCACCGGTGGTGGATGTGGAGTTGTAGACGTTCCACCCGTTGTCAGAGATCCGGGCCCAGTCGAGCTGGGAGGGCCTGCCGCTCCACTCCGGGTCCACGTAGACGGGGTATGTGGTGGTCTTCGCGGTGAGCAGGGACTTGTCCAGGCCGAGCAGTTGCTTGCCGTCTTTGAGGGTCACATGGACCTGGGCGCGGTGCTTGCCGACTTTGGCGGCTGCCGCGTGTTCGGCCAGGGCGGTGGGGGTGGTTGCCGTGCGGGCGAGGGCAGTGGCGCCGGCCTTCTGCCCGCTGCCGGTGCTGTCCCACATCAACGCGGTGTCACTGTGGAACACCGTCTTGCCGGTGCCCTTGTCAGTGGCCTGTACACCGCCGTTCGAGGTGGTGGCCAGCTTGAGGTTGGCCGAGGTGGTGTTCCACGCGAGGCTTTGCAGTCGTGGATCGGACGCGCTCTTGGGGGTCTTGACCACCAGGATCGAGGAGTAGCCGGAGGCGTCCGCGGTCAGCTGGAGGTCGACTCCGGGATACACCTCCGGGTAGGTGGCGGTGTCACCGGAGACCACTGGATCGGGCAACGCGCCTGGCCAGGAGAATCCCAGCCTGTCCGGCCCGCTGCGCAGCGTGACCAGCGCGCCGGAGCCGCCGCCGGAGAACGCCACGTCCGTAACTGCGGCCTTGGGCGCCCAGGTCCCGTCCCCGCGCCGCACCAGGGAGGTGTCGATGGGGACCCACTTTCCTTGCTGTTGCACACGCTGTGGCATCGAGGAGTCGGTCCGCGTGAAGGTGCCGTCCGGGTTGGCGACCACCTGGGTGCCGGTGTCGGTGAGTTGGTCGATGGTCACCGGCTTGCCGGTCGCCTTCGCCTTCACGGAGGCCGACTCTGTGGGGTTGAGGGGCCTGGCGGCGGACTGGGCTCCGTCGCCAGGCGAAGTGGCCTGGTGTGATGGGGCCGGCGCGCCGGATACGGCGTGCGCCGGTGCCGTAGCGGCCAGTGATCCGGCAGTCAGGGTGGCGGCGACGGCGGCGGCGATCGGCCTCGAGGCGGGGCGTCTGGGCGCGCGCACGGTTTTGTGAGGAGCGGACATCGGGGTTGGGGTCCTTCGCGGGTTCATGCGGTTCCCCCCGTGGGCCCCGCGCCGCTGTGCATTCTGTGTGGCCGGTGTGTGCGGGGTCCATCGTCAATGGATCGCCAAGCGCCCATCTGCAGTTCGCTTTTGACGCATTGGCGCCAACTTGCGCTCCAGTTTGGGTAATGCCTTTGTTCTTCCTGTGGAGACACTTTGCGTATGGGGTCGATATCAGGCCGTAGCGTGATCACCCGGCGGGGGGACTTGATCGACGTGTGCCCTCGTTTTGACGTGCACTCAAATAGCCGTATTTCAAGGCAACTTGGGCGGTTTGGGGCCGGGGGAGGGGACGCACAGCATGGCGCGGATTTCGGGGTGGAGACGCGGTCGAGCGGCCTGGGCTGCCCAGAGGGTTCGTCGCACGGCAGTGGTGATGGCCGGTGCCTTGGTGGTGGGCCTGCTGCCTTTCGGTGTGGCCACGGCAGCCTCTCCGGTGAAGCCGCAGGTGGCGGTTCCCGCCGCTCCGCACAACAAACGGGTTTCCTTGGCCCGGCCCTGGCCCAAGCGGAGTTCATCTCCCAAGCATTTCAAGCACTTTGACCCCAGCGGGCACATGAAGCTCCCCGCGCCGGGCAGCGCCCTGGTGACCCTGCCCAACGCGGCTGCCTCCGCGAGCCTGAGCGCCAAGGCGACTCAGGTGCGGGCCGGAAGCCTGCCCGTCCTGCTCGGTGCTGCCGCGGGTCCGCAGCCCCGGTCAGCCGCTGTCCCCCGGTCGCAGCGGGTACGGGTGACGATGCTGGCCCAGAAGTCCGCGCGCGTGGCCGGTGTCCACGGTGTGCTGTTCACGCTGCAGCGCATCAGCCTCGGGAGCGGTGAGGTCGCGTTGCGAGTGGACGACTCGTCGTTCCGCTACGCCTTCGGCGGTGACTTCGCCTCGCGCCTGCACCTGGTTCAGCTGCCCGTCTGTGCGCTGACCACGCCAGAGCTGGCCAAGTGCCAGGCTCAGACTGCGGTGCGCACCGTCCCTGGAACGCCGCTGTCCGCGCAGGTCGCTGTTCCGGGCCCGAGTGCGGCGGCGTCGGGTGCCGTCGGCTCTGCCCGGCTGGTGACGGCGTCGTCCGGTGCCATGGTTGTTCTGGCTGCGACCGCGGGCGCCTCCGGCTCGTCCGGTGACTACTCGGCGACCAGCCTGACGCCGGGTGGCTCCTGGTCGACCTCGGGGAACACCGGCTCGTTCACCTACAGCTACCCGATCGCGGTGCCGTCGGCGCTTGGCGGAGCGGCCCCGAATGTGGACCTGTCGTACAACTCCGCCGGCCAGGACGCGCGCACCGAGGGGACGAACAACCAGTCCTCGTGGCTGGGTGACGGCTGGGCCTCGACGGAGAACTTCGTCGAACGCACCTACAAGTCGTGCAACGACGACTCCTCGTCCGGCGCTCCGAAGAATGACGGCGACGAGTGCTGGGCGGGACAGATCCTGACCCTGTCACTGAACGGCAGCTCCACCGACATCGTCTATGACGACGCGACCAAGACCTTCCGTCCAGCCGACGACAACTCCACCACCAAGATCGAGGACCTGAGCAACGGCACGAACGGCACCAAGAACGGGGAGTACTTCAAGGTCACTGAGGGCGGAGTGCAGTACTTCTTCGGCCTCAACCGCCTGCCGGGCTGGTCCAGCGGTAAAGACGAGACCAAGTCCGTGTGGACTGTCCCGGTGTACCACGCGCACAGCGCCGTGTCGGACTGCCCGGACAACACCGACTTCGCCTCCACCTCCTGCACACTGGGCTACCGCTTCAACCTGGACTACGCCGTTGACCTGCACGGCAACGCCACCGCCTGGTATTACACGCCGGAAACCGGCTACTACGGCGCGGACATGAAGGACACCGCGGTGTCCTACACCCGAGGCGGCACCCTGTCCCGCATCGACTACGGCATGACCGCCACAACGATCTACTCCGGCACTGCGCCGGAACAGATCGTGTTCGACGCCTCCGCCGAACGCTGCATCGCCGGCACCCCCTCCGGCAACACCTGCGCGGACAGCCAGTTCACCACCGCCAATGCCGCGTACTGGCCGGATGTGCCGGTCGACCTCAACTGCACCTCTGGCTCGTCGAGCTGCACCAACCACGGTCCGAGCTTCTGGTCACGCAAACGCCTCACGGCGATCACCACCCAGATCCAGACGGGCGGCACAACCAAGCAGGTCGACAAGTACACCTTCACCCAGTCCTTCCCCGACGGCGGAGACCACGCCCCCACCCTGTGGCTGGACTCCATCAAGCGCACCGGCCTGGACACCCTGGGCGGCGCGTCGAGCAGCACCTCCACGCCCGCGGTGAGCTTCGACCCGCCGCTGCAACTGCCCAACCGCGTCGGCACCATCCCCCAGATGCCGCTGATGTACCACGACCGCATCCAGACGGTCACCAGCGAAACCGGCGCCCAGACCACCGTCACCTACGACCGGCCCAACTGCTCCAGTGCCCCGGCCAGCGACCCCAACGACCCGTCGGACGCCGCCGCCAAGACGTTTGCGTCGACCAATACGCTGTCCTGCTTCCCCGTGTACTGGACACCCGACGGACAGCCGGCGCCGTGGATGGACTGGTTCTACAAGTACAAGGTCACCGCGGTCGTGACCGAAGATACGCACAACTCCTACCAGGACGGCACCGAGCCCAAGCTGGAAACGGACTACGCCTACAAGGGCAACCCCGGCTGGCACTACGACGACAGCGAGGTCGTCAAAGCGAAGAACCGCACCTGGGGCCAGTTCCGGGGCTACCCCGAAGTGGACGTCACCACCGGTGACCCGAGCGTGTTCCACAAGACCAACGGCGCCAACGTCTACGACCAGAAGACCCTGAGCAAGACCTACTACTTCCTGGGCATGAACGGCGACACCCTGCCCGGCGGCAAGACACGCTCAGTGCCGGCGCTGACCAGCCAGGACAGCACCGTCAGTGTGGCGGACAACAACGCGCTGGCCGGGCGGGTCTTCGAGTCCGACACCTACGCCAGCGCCACCGGCAGCCTGAACACAGCCACCGTCACCGTGCCCACGATCCTCGGGCCCACGGCCTCCCGGTCCCGCAGCGGCCTACCGGACCTCACCGGGCAGATGGTCCGCACCGCCAAAAGCCTCACTCGGCAGGCGGTCTCCTCCGGCTGGCGCAAGACCGAGACCGACACCTTCTACAACACCACCCTGGGCAAGCTGACGACCGGCATGCCCGTACAGGTCGACGACCGCGGCGAAACCGCGGACAGCAACAACGTCACCAATTGCACGTACAACCGCTACGTCACCGGCAGCGTGGACACCCTCGTGCTGCCTGCCGAGACCATCGCCACCGACCAGGACTGTTCCGCAGCCGGAGCGACTCCCGGCAGCACACTGATCTCCGACGTCCGCACCTCCTACGACAGCAACGCCTTCACCTACGACGGGGACGGCCAGCACAACCCGGCGCTTCCCAACAACGGTGACGTCACCCTGGTCCAGAAAGCGTCCGCTTCCACCGGCGCCACCGCGACCGCGTTCGTCGACGAGTCCTCGGTCACCTATGACGGCTACGGCCGCGTCACACTGACCACACGCACGCCCCACTCCACCGCCCCCAACGGCGCCAGCCTGTCCCAAAACACTGCCACCGGTTACACGCCGGCCACGGGAGAGCTCCCGACGGGCATCGTCACAGCCACTCAGGTCACCCCCGGAGCCACCTGCACCACCGCCACCACCAGCTCCAAGGACTGCCAGGTCGCCAGCAGCACCATGGACCCGGCTCGCGCCCAGCCCACCACCCAGACAAATGCGGCCGGCCGACTCACCTCACTTACATACGACGCGCTCGGCCGCCTCAATGGGGCATGGCTACCCAACGAGAGCAAGATCAACGGCGCCCCCGCGAACACGACCTACACCTACAGCCTGTCCCAGACAGGGCCCTCGTTCGTTGCCGCCAACTCCCTCCTGGACAACGGCAGCTACGCGACCAGCGAAACTCTGTACGACGCCATGCTGCGCCCCTTGCAGACGCAGGCGACCGCAGAGAACTCGAGCATGACGGTCAGTGATACCCAGTACGATTCGCACGGCTGGACCGTTGTCACCAACAACGCCTACAACGTCGCAGGCAGCCCTCGCAGCGTCCCGGTCCCCGTCTCCCAGGTGACCATCCCCGACACCACCGTCACCGACCACGACGGAATGGGCCGCGCAGACCTGGTCACCGAGGAGCACAACGGCCTCAAGACCTGGACCACGACCACCGCCTACACCGGGGACAAGACCACCGTCCTGCCCCCCAAGGGCGGCGTGGCCACCACCACAGTCGTCAACGCACGCGGCCAGAGCACCGAACTCGACCAGTACACCGCCGCCCCCGCCCTCTCCGGCACCGCGGCCAACGGGTTCACCGTCACCGGCGGCACCACCTCATCCACCGCCTACGGCTTCGACGCTGCCGGACAGCAGCACCAGGTCACCGGCCCCGATCAGACGGTATGGACGTTCAACTACGACCTGCTCGGGCGCAAGACGTCGCAGAACGACCCGGACGTGGGCAAGAGCAGCTACGGCTACGACGACGCCGGCAACCTCGTGTCCACCACCGACGACGCAAAGCAGACCGAACTCGACTACACCTACGACCTCCTGGGCCGCAAACTCACCGGCAGTGACAAGTCGAAGGGCAACTTCCAGTTCGCCTCCTGGCTGTACGACACGAAGCGCATCGGCCTGCCGACCTCATCGACCCGCTACGTCCAGGGCACCACTGGCGGTTACACGGTCGCCGCCACCGGCTACACCGCCCTCGGCAAGCCGACCGGCACGACGATCACCCTGCCGGCCTCCGAGGCGCCGCTGCCGTCGACCTACACGACGACCTACACCTACACCATCAACAACCAGCTGCTGCAGACCCAGAGCGACCCACGTACCCAGGGGCTGACGAGCGAGGGCATCACCTACGACCACGACGTGCTGGGCAACCCGACGGAAACGAGCAGCAGCGCCAACATCTACGTCGCCGCGACCGTCTACACGGACTTCGGTGCGCTGTCCCGGGTCACTCAGGGCGCCTCGACCAACCCGGCCACGACCGTTTACGACTACGACGACCAGACCCTCCGGCTGAAGGAACGCGTCATCAGCCGGACCCAGGCGCCCGGCCCGACAGTCGATGACACCAAGTACGCCTACGACGCCTCCGGCAATCCGACCTCCACCACAGACCAGCAGTCGGAAACCGGCAACACCGTCACCGACCAGCAGTGCTACAACTACGACGCCCTCGACCGGCTCACCGACGCCTGGACGGCCAATGACAACTGCTCCGCCAACCCGCCCACGGCCGGTACCCTCACCACAACGCCCGGCTCCTACTGGCAGTCCTTCAGCTACGACGCCATAGGCAACCGCCACCAGAGCGTCGACCACGCCATCGGCAGCTCAGGCACCACCGCCACCACCTACACCAACGGGTGCACCGCCAACTGCAACGCCACCGGCGTCCAGCCCCACACCCTCACCGCCACCACCGGCGGCACCAACCCCACGACCTTCGGCTACGACGAAAACGGCAACCTGCACACCCGCACCCCCACCACCGGACCTGGCCAGACCCTGACCTGGGACGACGAAGGCCACCTGGCCCAGGTGGACACGGGCGGCTCCAGCCCCACGACCACCAAATACCTCTACGACGCCGACGGCAACCAGCTCATCCGCCGCGACCCCGGACAGACCACCTTCTTCGCCGGCGACACCGAGATCGTCGCCAACACCGGCGTCACCCCCAACGTCCTCCTCGGCGCCGTCCGCACCTACACCCACGGCGGCGCCGGGACCCCCGTGGCCGTCCGCTCCAGCCTTACGGGCGGGGGACTGAAGTACCTGTTCAACGACCCGCACGGCACCGCGACCCTCTCGATGGACACCACCACCCAGAAAGTCGCCCGCCAGCAGTACACCCCCTACGGCCAGCAACGAGCCAGCGCCAACACCACCACCTGGCCCGACCCCACCCGCTCATTCCTCGGCAAACCCCAGGACACCACCACCGGCTACACCGACATCGGCGCCCGCAAGTACGACCCCACCCTGGGCCGCTTCATCAGCGCCGACCCAATCCTCCAGCCGACCAGCCCGCAGTCACTCGGCGGCTACACCTACGCCGACGACAACCCTGTCACCACTTCAGATCCCACCGGACTGTGCCCTGACATCGACTGCCCGACCCGCCCCGACCCGAACGCCGAGAACACCACACCGGGACACGCACCGGGCCCCAGGAGGAACTCCCAGAATTACCAGGCAGCCCTGGGCCAGGGCAACGTTCTCAGCCCCGCTTTCCACAAGAAATACGTGGAGATCTACCCGCAGGTCTTCATCCCTCGCAAATGGAAATACGCCAACCAGTTCGCCAAGATCTTCAACCAAGAGACCGACACCGCGTGCCGGGACTTCGGTTGGGACTGCCTGGCTGACCCGCAGGACGCTTCAGAGGCTGAGGCCGACCAACACATCATTACCCATCTGAAGTTCCTCACCTGCATGGCACTCGGCCACGGAACCGGATGCCTGGGCAAGACAGGTACCTCCGTCGGGGTGGCCGCAGCGGCGATATTCGCCCTCACCGGGGGCGGCGGCGAGGGGCCGGGCGCTTCTGGGCACGCGGTCGGGAAGGGGGACGACCCCCTGGTTCCTGGATTGGTTGACGATATCAATGCCAGATACCCCGGGCACGTCCGGGCTCAGGGTATTGATATCTTCGGAGCAGATGGGCGGGTGCTCACAGATTTCGATATTGTGACTCGGAACGCGGTGGTTCAGGTCAAGTCGGGCTCCGGCAAGGGTGCATTGAAACAGGCCCAAAGGACTGAGGAATTGACGGGTTATCCGGTAATTGTCTACCTCCCGCAAGGTCGCGGAAGTGTGATCAAGAGCTTGGAAGAGAATGGCATCATGGTTACTCGCGACAAAAATGTTCTGCTGGACGTTCTGGCCCCATAGCTCAAGTTGGGGTCTAGTTGTCTATCGAGATAGGAAGGACCCATGCGACCTACCATCGTTCTCCTCAGCCCCCCGGAGGATCATCAGCGGATTGTGGCCCGACTTCAACAAGTTGGGACCTATAAAAAGGAGGCGATCCTCGATCGGCTCGATCGAGGGGAATGCAGCTTCGGGGTAGACGTGTCCGGGGGCGTTCTAGGTGAATTCGACGAAGAGGAATTGGATGAAATCGGCCGCCGGATTGGCGAATTTCAGGCGATTCTACTCGAATATTCCGGAGTTTTCTGTATTCGCGATCTCTTGGGTGAGGTGATTCAGGGAGTGTCGGGCTTGATGGATACAAATTACGGTGAAATCATTGAGTATGAGGAGGTTTTGGCGCGCTTTCGTCGTGAACGTCTTTGGGATTGGCGCTCCGCGGCAGCTGGGTAAGTGCGGGCGAGTTCCGCCTTTGGATGTGATTTGAGTCGAATTGGAACCTATGACGAGGGTCTCAAGTACCTCAAGGAGTGAGTCCTTCGCGATTGAGATGGTGGCCCCGGCCTCGGAGGGTGGTACCGATTCCTCCGAGGCGGTTGGCCGGATCGTAGTTGGTGACTTCAATGAGACCTTCCGCATGGCCTTGGGATTCTGGAGTGAGTCAGATTACCTCCAGTCGTGGTGCCGCGCTCTTCGGGAGCTTGGCAGTGGAACGGCAGTGACTTCATGCCTTGTCGCGTCCATAACGGACCCAGAGGTGAGTAATTTTCTCTTTTGTTGGCCGCTCTACCGTGAAGGGGAAAAGGTATTTGTTCAGAATTCAGTCATATTTCTCGATGAACTAGTCGAGACATTTAACGTCGAGGAGCCGTGGCGCTTTGTTGGCCCACGTCGCGCAGTGAGTGAGTATGGCGATCGAATTTCTGAGTGGTCAACCGATATTAGTGAAGTAGAAAAGTTCCTTTCGTTGAAGATGGGCTAATAGGGGGCAATGCCGATCCAGCTGCAAGGCCCTCACTTACCTGTACGACGCCGACGGCAGGTCAATGGCGTCGCGCTGGAGTCGGACGTGGGCGTAGACAATCCAGCTGGCGTTGCCCCCGCGATCTGGGCGAGGTACCCGCTCACAGGTCCAGGTTGCCGAAGCGATGGGCGTCACCCAGGCCCGCGTCTCACGCATCGAGAAGGGCCAACTGGAGCGCAGCGAGGTCGACGCCCTCGCTGCCTACGTCAAGGCGCTCGGCGGCAAGCTGAAGATCGTCGCTGACTTCGGTGATGAGACCTACGTCCTCGGCTGACCTGATCGACAGGTTGGGACCCAGGTCCATGCGTCTCTGATGGACAAGCTCGCCTCTTGAAGGCAGGGATGATGCTCCGCCCCGGTACCTGGGACGGAGCATCGTCGCGTCGGTAGAGGACTCCGCTGTGCGAGGGTTCCATCCTCTTGGCTGAACTGGGCGGACGCGGCTGCTGGTGTGGTAAGCGTCCAACTCATCGCCCCCCCAGGGGCCATTGAGGGGCCACAAGGACAGGAACAGACCGACAAGCACTGCACAAGGCTGACACAGATCAGCACGTCTGACCTGCAAGAACGGCGTGAATCGGCAATGATCGGCAAGGCCCGCCAAGATCTCCAAAGGACTCATAATCCGTCGGCCGTGGGTTCGAGTCCCACCCGCCCCACTTTCACGGTCGAGTGCAGGAACGTTCTCACCTGCGGCAGAGCATCAAGCCCCTCCGAGCGGAGGGGCTTTCTTCGTCTCCGAAGATCGTTAGCTCAGCCGGGGCTCAACCGAGGTGCAGTTGATCACCCGAAGCTGCCCGCCGCGGGTACGCCGTTCTGGCAGCCTGGCGAGCTCGGCTCACGATCAGGAGGCACTGATGCCCGAAGACCCCACCGGCGGCTACGTCACTAACCCGCGAGAGACCAAGCTCCTCATGACCCAGAGCGTCGAGGACGTTACCCGTTTCATGGAAGGCGCCGAGATGCTCGGCACCGGCCTCCAGGTGCGACGGGTCGCAATCCCGGTGGGGCACAGCGATCCCTACGTCTTCCAGGAGTGGTGGGAAGTCCGCGTGTTCGACGACCCTCACCTTGGCCGAGAGTACGAACCGGAGTAGACGTGATGCGGCCCCGGCCGGCGACGGGGCGTCCTCCGCGCACCTCTGCCGCCAACTTGGCGGAAGAGGGTCAACCGAAAGCACTGGTCAGGGGGATGGACCAGTAAGACACTGGCCCATCTCCCGGAGAGTGGCACGGGTTGGCCCCGGTCGCGACGCGCTACGACCGGGGCCAGGATCCCGCCCGCCCCCGAAAGTACGGGGTACGGGGCGGGCGGGAGATCAGTGGGCTATCGGGCGTGTTTCCCGTGCTGGCGCAGCAGGACGTTGCAGTCGGACGCCCGTGAGTAGTCGCCCTCGGCGTTCGCCGTGGCCCGCTTACGGTCCAGGTCGGCGCAGATCGCACACTCGGGCGCGGGCTCGGGCGGCTGGGGCGGGAACAGGCGGTCGACGTGGTTCCTCACGACTGTGTCCTTTCCGAGCGCTGGTGGCAGGTGCAGCGGCAGCGGGGCATGAGCACCACGCCACTGGAATACGGCAGAGGAATGTCCCGGGTCTGCCGACACCGGTCGTGCAGGTCTTCCCAGCCGGGCCTGCGTGCCACCGCGCACTCGGCCGACAGAGTGTCGGCGGCGGTTGTCACGGGCACTCGCCCCTCGAGCGGGCGTTGGCGGCGGCCACGTCCTTGCTGAGGGTCTCCGCCGTGGTGGCGGGCCGGAGGTCTTCGGGGCGGGCGTTCCATTCGATGCCGCCCCCGACCGGGCGGAGCCAGACGCGGGAGCCGACGAAGTCCACCACCCGGCCGGTCTTGTTCGCTCCCGCATCGACGGCAATGTCGTCGATGCGAGGCTCGTATGAGCCGGGGTCAGACGGCGGCTGGTCCCGGTCTGCCGGAGTCGGCGGTGGGGTGGTAGAAGTTCTCACGTCGGCGCTCCTCGAAGCGTTGGCCGCGCCCCGGGGCCGTTCACGCGGTCGCCGGGGTTTGTCGTGTCTCCCGACGCTAGGAAGGCGCACCGCGCAAGCGCCACGAAGTTGCACCGAATTACATGGCAGTTACCCGTCCGGGGTGTGGTTGGCATGCCCTCTTGACCCCGTGACCCGTGGGCATGACGGGGGTGTAAATCGCTGCAACCGACTAGCGCGGAAGGCCAGCACCCATGAGCATTCACTTCGTTGGGATCGACCCCGACACGGACGAGGACGGATGCCCGACAGTCTGGGTGGACGCGGACACAGCAGACCTGCTGATCCAGAGCTACCGGGCCGACGAGGAGACGACCGCGATGTGCGACGGACTCTCTCCGGCCAGGGCACCGATCCCGCCCGGCGAGACCGTGATCAGGATTCCGGCCCGTCTGGTCCCGATCATCAGGAAGGCGTGCGATGAGCTCGACCCCGGAGTTCGCTGAACTCCTCGCCGGCGCTGCGAAGACGGCAGTCCACCTGGAGATGCGGGACGCCTACTTCAGCAACCCCCGCTTCGAGGCCTGGCAGAACGATGAGCGCATCAACTGGGACGACCGGTCGGCCTGGTGGCGTCCGTACCACCAGGACATCGCAGACGCTGTGGCCCGCGGCGTCCAGGTCCGCAGGGCCCGTGTGATCTCGGAGCCGGTCACCGACTACATCGCTTGGGAGCACTACCAGACCCGCGCCAACGTCGAGGCGGGCGAACAGGTGCGGTGGCTGCCCCGGCACCAGGCGTGGGATCTCCTGCTGCCGGGCAGCGACCTGTGGGTGTTCGACGGTCAGATGATGCGCGTCCATCACTTCTCCGGCGACGGCGAGTGGAACAGCAAAGAGCTGTGCGACGATCCAGCCGTAGTCACGCAGCACGCCGCAGCGTTCGAGCGGGTCTGGAGCCGCGCCATCCCGCACGACGAGTACGAGATCAAGTAGCCCGACATGCCCTCCTTCCCGACGTCCAGCGTGCAGGAAGCACGCGCAGCTCTCGCCGCACGCCTGCGAGAGCTGCGCCTGGACGCGGGCATCACCGGCAAGGAACTCGCGGGGCGCTGCGGCTGGTCCGTCGCCAAGTCGTCCCGCATCGAGAACGCGCACACCGCCCCGTCCGACGCGGACATCCGCGCTTGGTGCACGGCTTGCGGCGCAGACGGTCAGGCGGCGGATCTGGTCGCTGCCAACCGGCAGGCCGACTCCATGTACGTCCAGTGGAAGCGGCTTCAGCGCACGGGCATGAAGCAGTTGCAGGAGGCGTCCACCCCGCGGTACGAGCAGACCCGCCTGTTTCGCGTGTACGCCTCCCACGTGATCCCCGGCTACCTGCAGACGCCCGGCTACGCGACCGCCCTCATGATTACGATCGCGAGCTTCCGCGGCACCCCGGACGACGTGAGCGAGGCAGTCGAGGCCCGCATGCGCCGCTCCCGCGTCGTCCACGAAGGCGACCACAGGTTCGCGACGCTCATCGAGGAGAACGTCCTGCACCACCAGGTCGGCGACACGGACGTGATGGCCGGCCAGCTCGGCAGTCTCCTCGCCGCGATGGCACTGCCGGCGATGTCGATCGGGATCATCCCCGCAGCAGCGCCCCGGGAACAGATCATGTGGCCGCTGGAGCAGTTCACCGTCTTCGACGACGTGCGCATCCACGTGGAGCTGCTCGCCGCGAAGGTGACCGTCACGGCCCCCGGCGAACTGGACATCTATCTCCGGGCGTTCGCACGGCTAACGGAGCTGGCGGTGTACGGGGCGGAGGCGCGCGCCCTGATCCTCCGGGCCATCGAGGCGCTGCACTGACCCCGGACATGACGAAGGCGGCCCCGCCCTCCGATGAAGAGCGGGGCCGTAGACGTCCGGTCAGGCGGCTGCGTGTGCCTGCCAGCGGTCGAAGACGAAGTCGGCGCCGAGGACGGTGGCGTAGGCCACCTCGTAGGACACCCTCCCGTAGACCGGCAACACGGCCACGGACACCCAGTGCTACCAGTACGACGCACTGGACCGACTGTCCCAGGCATGGACCGCGAAGGCCGCCTGCCCGGCGCAGGGCACCGACCCCACCGCCGCGACCGTCGCCGGCACGGCCGGGTCGTACTGGCAGTCCTACAACTACAACACCATCGGTGACCGTACCCAGGTGGTCGATCACTCCACCACCGGTGGGGCGGACGTCACCACCGGCTACGTCGAAGGCTGCACCACCGGTTGCAATGCCACCGGCACCCAGCCGCACACCCTCACCAAGACCACCGGCGGCAGCAACCCGGCCGACTTCGTCTACGACGCCGCGGGCAACCTGCTCACTCGCACCCCCACCGGCAGCGGCGCGGGCCAGAACCTGACCTGGGACGACGAAGGCCATCTGGCCCAGGTCGACACCACCGGAAGCAGCCCCACCACCACCAAATACGTCTACGACGCCGACGGCAACCAACTGATACGCCGCGATCCCGGGAAGACCACGCTGTTCGCGGGCGACACCGAGATCGTCGTCAACACCGGCGTCACTCCGAACGTCCTGCTCGGCGCCGTTCGCACCTACTCGCACGGTGGCGCCGGCAGCGCGGTGGCGGTCCGTTCCAGCCTGCCCGGCGGAGGCATCGACTACCTCTTCGACGACCCGCACGGCACCGGCACCATTGCCATGGACACCACCACACAGAAGGTGTCCCGTCAGCAGTACACGCCGTACGGGCAGCAGCGGGCCAACGCCAACGACACCGCGTGGCCCGACCCCACCCACTCGTACCTCGGCAAGTCCCAGGAAGCCGCCACGGGTTACACCGACGTCGGCGTCCGCAAGTACGACCCGGCGCTGGGACGTTTCATCAGCGTCGACCCCAAGTTCGAGGCCACCGACCCGCAGCAGCTCGGCGGCTACGCCTACTCCGGTGACAACCCCGTCACCAACGCCGACCCCAGTGGCCAGATGTACCCGGCGGACATGGGCCCCGGGCCGTCCTACCGCCCGCCGACGGACGCGACGGACTGGCTCTTCCGCGGCTCCACCGTGGGCTTCGGCGGTTCGGAGAACATTCAGTCCACCGGATTCACACCGACCTCTTCGGACCCCGGTGTCTCCACCCACTTCGCCACCCAGGCCGCGAACGACTATCACGGGCAGGGTGTGCTCCACATCCTGAACAGGCAGGACCTCGTCGATCTGGAAGTGGTAGACAACTACTACCAATCGCTCCCGCAGGAGAGCGAGGTGTTGGTCGGGGGGTCCGCCACCGATATCGCCAAGCGGGCCCGGGTGACGATTCCGGTCGAGCAGGCGCGCAGCATGCTGTCCAAGATGGGTGTCGACGTCGATCCGTCCACCAGGCTCGCGGACCTGAACGGCAACCTTAAAATGACCCCCAAAATGACTCCCGATCAGATCGAGGAGTTCGCCAAGAGCGCCGGGGCCACCGGTGGTTCGGGCAGCGGGGCCGCCTCGACCGCGAGCAAGCTGGCGGACTCGGCGGGCAGCGACGCGGGCTTCATCACGGTCGGAGGCGCGTTGAAGGGCAGCCTCTTCGTCGGCGCGGTGGCTCTCTCCGCCTACGACGTCGCCAAGGCGCCGCCGGCCCAGAGGCTCCACACCGCCACGCGGGACGCCGCGGGCCTTGCGGGCGGCCTCGCGGGCGCCGCCTACGGCGCGGAGGTGGGTGCGTCGATCGGCTCGGCATTTCCTGGTGTGGGTACCGTCGTGGGCGGTGTCGTCGGGGGTGTCGTCGGAGGCATCATCGGCAGCGGTGCGGCGTCCGACGTGGCCGACAAGGTCATGAATTGGTTCTGACCCTGGATGGAGGCATCCTCAGCATGAGTAGCACCGAGCCTGTCGGACTACTGCAAGTGGCGATCGTGTACGAGCGGCCCTCGGCGCACAAGGTGGTCTGTCACGCCCGCTGCATCAGTGTGGGGAAGAGCGTCTTCCCCGGCGATTCAGTGCTTCCGGAGGACAGCCCACCGGATGACCGGACTTCCCCGGCCCGGGTGCTCCGGATATACAGACAGCCCTTCGGGGAGTTCACCGAACTGACCCCCGGCTGGAGCGCCGTCGTCGAACTCGAGGGCATGGACCTGTCCTGGGTGCAGCCCATGGCGAACCTCCGAGTGGTCCCGCCGACGACCGGCACGGAGCGGTGACAGGCGGACTGAGCACCGCCTTCGGCGGCAGCCGACCAGAACCTGTGCCGTGGTGATCGGGCCGAGGCTGAGGATCTCCCTTCCGAGATCCTCAGCCTCGGCCCGCAGGGACTGGACGCGCCGGCGGCTGGCGCAGAGCACGGACGGTCATGCGGTACTGGATGCCCTGGGCCGCGCGTGGTCCAGCAGCTGTCAGATCAGATCACCATCACCGCGAACGGCTCCCCGGGGCGGCCCCGCCCTGGCGTGGTCTGTCACCGGTTGGTGACCTGTACGTAGACGTCCTTGCCCGCGAAAACGGCCGCAGAGGCTCTACTCATCCGGGGGTAGAGCCTCTGCGGCCAGTCCGACCAGCGAAAACGTCAAGGAAGAACGTGGATCGGCAAGGCCCGCCAAGATCCCCCAAGGGACCTTGGCGGCTTAGAACTCCTAACGAAATGATCTTCGAAATGGTTGGATCGCTCTGGGCCTGGCGATCTGGGGTGGCGCGGCCGAAGCCGTGGGAAGTTGACGAGTTGCGGGCGGTGGTCGAGCCGCTGTTGCCCAAGGTGGGGCGTCGGGCCCGGAATCCCGGGCGCAAGCGGCATCCAGACCGGCTGGTTTTCCAGGGCATCCTGTTCGTGCTGCACACCGGGATCTCCTGGGAACACCTGCCGCAGGAACTCGGCTTCGGCTCGGGCACGACTTGCTGGCGCCGCCTGGCCGAGTGGACCGAGGCAGAACCGGCAGCAAGCATCACCTGATCACCGCTGCCACCGGCATCCCGCTCGCCGCCACCCTGTCCGGCGGAAACCGCAACGACGTCACCCAGTTGATCCCACTACTCCAGGCGGTACCACCGGTGCGGGGCAAGCGAGGCCGGCCCCGGTGCCGCCCGGACATCGTGCTGGGCGACCGTGGCTACGACCACGACAAGTACCGCCGTCTGGCCGGGGATCTCGGAGTGAAACCGGTGATCGCCCACCGAGGCACCGAACGGCTCCGGACTTGGCACCCAACGCTGGGTCGTCGAGCGCACATTCGCCCACCTGCACTGGTTCCGCCGCCTGCGGATCCGCTGGGAGATCCGCGACGACATCCACGAAGCCTTCCTCACCCTCGGATGCGCACTGATCTGCTGGAGACGCCTGAACTCATCCGGATAGAGGTTCTTTCTCCGGCACGACTGGTGGCAGCGGTTCACGAGCTGCGTGCCAGGCAGGGGGGAGGGCAGCGACGCCCGTGCGAGCGGCGATCACCCCGCCCGCGATAGCGCAGGTGGTGTCGATGTCACCGCGCCCGGCGACCGTGAGCCACAGGCCCTCGTGCAGGTCGCCGAGGTGCCCCGCCGCGCACCACAGGGCGTAAGGGGCGGTGTCAGGCCCAGACATCCTGTAGCCGGAGCCCAGGACCTCCGCAGCGTGCCGAACCGAGGTGTGCTCCGGCATCCGGGCCGCGATCCGCACTCCCGACCGGACGTCGCTTTCGGGGAGTCGTTCGGCGACTGCCTGAAGGAAGTCCGGGCGTGCTGGGGCAGGCCCGCCCCGGCTGCGTGTTGCCAGCGCCGCGGCAAGGGCGACCGCCACCGCCGCGGCGATCGCCTCCGGGTGGTGGTGCGAGACCGCGCCCTGGCAGGCGGCCTGCTCGGCGACGACGTCGAGGTCGACGGCGTGCCAGGCGCCGAGCGGGGCGGCGCGCATGGCCGCGCCGTTGCCCCAGGAGCCCTGGCTGCCGAACTGTCCGGCGACCACCTCCCGCCAGGGCTCGCCCGCGCCGATCCGACGGAGCACGTCATGCATCGAGGCTCCGTAGCCGCGGTGCGTGTCCTCGGCGTAGGCCGTCGCGAGGCCCAGGGCGAGGCGGTCCTGGTCCACGGTGCCGCCCCCCTCGGCGAGTTCCCGGACGAGAACAAGCGCCTGGACGGTGTCGTCACTCCACTGCCACAGCGGCTCCGGGGGCAGTGTCCGCGCCTCCAAGGCTGCCGAACCGTCCCCGCGCAGGATGCCGAACCAGCGGTCACCGAAGGCGTCACCGAAGGCAAGCCCCTGCAACGAATCCAGCGCAGCTGTTGGAAGATTGATCATCGGAGCAGTATCACAGCGCGACGGCGCCCCGATACACCGTTTTCGGCGCGGACATGCCTCTGATCCGGACATGGCGCTGAGCGATCGCAGTTGCAACCAGGATGAGTACCGCTGCCCGGTCTGGGACCTGGAAGTCGCTGATCGCCCGCTGTTGTACCGAGCAGGGCACAACGTTGGCGCGTGGAGCTGGAATCCACCGGTTCCGCTATCTGCAAATCCACGGAAAGCACTCGACGACACCCATGAAGCGTTCCTTCCCTCAGGGGCAAGCGCCGACCGCAGTGCGGGGAAAACGGCCCGTACAGGAAACTGCCCGAGGGACACTCGGGGTGCGCCGAGACGGCTCACACGGCATGGCGGCTGCGTGCCCAGGGAGCTGGACCGAGGAGACAACCCTTCTGGCCTCGGACGGGGATCATCCGGGAGGGGCGTCCTGGTAGGGCAGGTCCTCGGTGCCTGCTGCCATTCAGCCGGGTTGAGTCCCCAATGAGTCCGTTCGTGCGAAGAGCACCACATCGGGAACGTGTACCTGCGCCGCGGCAGCGGATTCCGCTCGCGTGCCGAGGGGACGGGCGGAGCTCAGGGGAGGTGCGGCGCGAGCCACACCGCGCGCCGCAGTGGATCCTCATCCGCGTGATCGGGAAGAACTGCGTACCTCCTGGGGCTTGCCCAGTTCCGACACGTTTCGGCACCATGCGGGGCAATGGGCTGTTGCTACCAGCCATGGAATGCCGACGTCGCGGTGGTGCGTCACTGTCGCTGCGAGCACGACGCATCCGGCATGTGCTGGTCATGTACACCGGCTGCCTCACCGTCCGTTGGTCTTCGGAGCTGCGGCCAGGCTGGACACGTCCACCATCGGCCTGCTGATCAACGCTGAGCTGCTGGTGGCAGGCCTGGTGACGCTGTTGCAGGCGCTCGGCATGGGCAAGGTGCTGGGTGAGCGGCTACCGGTTGTCGCCGGTGCGACCTTCAGCGCGGTGACTCCGATGATCCTCATCGCGGGCGAGTACGGCATGCAGGCGGTATGTGGATGTAAGGCAGGATGGGACATGGCCGCGCAGACCTGTTTGATCTTCACGCATCAGACAACTCGCGAGGCCGTCTCCATGTCCCCACACTCACCGGCCAAGATCAATCGCTGGTCGGCCCAATAGGGTCGGAGGCATGACGACACCCTTTGCCGGCAGTGCCTTCGACGCGCTCCGCCTCGACGCCGTGCCCGACCAGGAGGCGTTGCGCCGGGTCTACGAACTCCCCGGCGACGCGGCCGTGCGCAAGCAGATGACCGAACTCACCGAGCAGACCCGGCGGTTGATCGGCTGCTCATCACTGGTCCTGGTCGCCAGCGCGGATGCCGAGGGCAACTGTGACGTCTCCCCGCGCGGCGGCCCCGCCGGGTTCGTCGCCGTCCTGGACGCACGGACGGTGGCGATACCGGACGCGACCGGCAACAAGCGTCTGGACACCCTGCAGAACGTCGTCGCCACCGGACGGGCCGGGCTGCTGTTCGTCATCCCGGGGCGCACCACGACGCTCAGGGTGAACGGCCGGGCCTGCGTCTCCACCCGCCCGGAGCTCCTGTCGCGGCTGACCGCCGTGGGCAAGCCGCCGGCCAGTGCGCTGGTGCTGGGGATCGAGGAGGTCTACCCGCACTGCCCCAAGTCGCTGCTGCGCAGCGGGGCCTGGAAGCCGGAGGAGTGGCTGTCGGCGGACGCCCAGCCGGCCTCGGCCGAGGTGACGCTGGCCCAACTGCGGATGCCGGAGCTGACGATCGCCGACATCGAGCAGGCGGAGGCGGACTCGCTGAAGTACCGGTACGAGTAACGGGCCGACCTGCGATTGCTGAACCGCTGGCCAGCCGGACCGCCAGGCCGGCCCGCCCCGAGATCAATCGCGGGGCAGCCCGTAAGCGCCCCGGATCATGAGAACGGGCCCGAGGACCAGCACCGCAGCACTCGCGCCACACTCGGCAAGGACGGCTACAGCGCAGGACCGTCGCCTTCGTGTTCCTGGTGGGAGTAACGCTGTTGCTTCCACGGGTCACCGACGTTGTGGTAGCCGCGTTCCTCCCAGAAGCCGCGGCGGTCCTCGGTGAGGTACTCGATGGCGCGCAGCCACTTGGGGCTCTTGTAGCCGTACAGGTGGGGCACGACCAGGCGGAGCGGGAAGCCGTGTTCGGCGGTGAGGGGCTCGCCGTTGTGGTGGGTGGCCAGGAGGGTGTCGGGGGCGGCGAAGTCGGAGAGGCGGAGATTCGCGGAGTAGCCGTACTCCGCCCAGGCCATGACGTGCGTGACCTCCGGACGAGGCGGGATCAGGTCCAGTACGGCAGCGGCGGGGATCCCGTACCACTCGTGGTCGGTGGAGGTGGGCCCGGTCGCGCAGTGCAGGTCGGCGACGACCGTGAGGTGGGGGAGCGTGGTGAGGTCGTCGAAGGTCCAGCTGTGCTCGGTGCCGGCGGCGGTGGCGCCGTGGACACGGAGATTCCAGCGGTCGGGGCGGAACCGTGGGACGGGCCCGTAGTGGGAGACGGGCCAGCCGTTCACGCGACGCTGGCCGGGAGGAACGTGGTGGGGTGTGCCGGTCGGGCCGGAACGCTCACCTGCCACTGTCCACTCCCTCTCGCCCCATCGGTACTTCCTCCTTGAGCAGCGTATGTGCTCATGCAGGGCGATGCTGACGGCAGGTCCCCAGGTGAGAGTCAGGCGGTGGAGAGGGAGACCAGTGACGGCGGTGACCCTGCCGGCGATTTGGTTGCGGATGCTCAGGCTCATGGGAACCTCGCGGAGGGGTTGCGGCGTGCCGAATTTCGACCCGCACGTCCTTCCGGTGGAACCGTCGCCGGCGGTACGCGCCCAGCGTCCCCCAGGCAGGGGCCCACGCGTGCGACGCGGGTACCACCGCCGGTGCGCGCCCGATGGTGCGTCGCCGGCCCTCACCGCCGGATGCGGTCACCGGTGAGCGGACGGGAGCACATCGGCAACCTGAGGTGCCGTCGGGAGAAAAGCCACGCCTGCACGGTGGGTGGCATGACCCTCCTTGCCGCAGAACCGGTTGCCACCGTCTCGTGCCGTGACGTGCCGTGGGCGCGGGCACGCGAACTGGCCCATGCGGCCCCTCACCCGCTGCCCGTACGACAGGTCCCGTTCGCGGACGCCGCCGGACTGACGCTGGCCGAGGGTCTGTGCACGCCGCAGCCATTGCCCGGCTTCGACACCGCGGCGATGGACGGCTACGCAGTCGGCCCCGGTCCTGGTCCCTGGCGGCTGGAGGGCGTGGTGCGCGCGGGTGCCGCCTGGGAGGGCGGGGCGCTGGCCGCGGGAGAGGCCGTCGAGATCTCCACCGGCGCGCCTGTGCCGCCCGGTGCGCGAGCCGTGCTGCCGCTGGAGCATGCCCTGCGCAACGCGGCGAGGGTGCGCGGCCCGGCTCCGGGCGAGGGCAAGCACATCCGGCGGGCGGGCGAGGACGCTCCGGCCGGGGCGTGCCTGGCACCGCCCGGGACCAGGATCGGCCCCGCCCTCATCGGCCTGGCCGCCGCCTGCGGCCACGACACCCTTCCGGTACGGCCCCGCCCCCGCGTGCGTGTCCTGGTCACCGGCGACGAACTCGTCCACACCGGCCGTCCTGACCCCGGCCGGGTACGCGACGCACTGGGCCCACTGCTGCCCCCGCTGATCGACACGATGGGTGGCGAGACGACCGACGTACGCCATGTGCCCGACCATCCCGCCGGGTCACTGGCCACCACCGTCCACGCCACGCCAGGCGCCGACGTCACGGTGGTGACCGGTTCCACCTCGGTCGGTGCCACCGACCACCTGCGGGTGCTGCTGGGAGAGAGCGGCGCCCGGTGGATCGTGGACGCGGTTGCCTGTCGCCCCGGTCATCCGCAGCTGCTCGCCCAACTCCCGGACGGCCACTGGATCCTGGGCCTGCCCGGCAACCCGTACGCCGCCCTGACCGCCGCACACACCCTGCTCGCCCCGCTCCTCGCGGGCCTGACGGGACGCCCGTTGCCCGCCCTGCCCCGCATCCCACTGACCGGCGACATCCGCACCGCCTCCGGGCGCACCCGCCTCCTCCCGGTCACCTGGGACGGCGCCACCGCACGCCCCGTCGGCGGCCACCGCCCCGCCTTCCTGCACGGCGCCGCCCTCGCCGACGCGCTGGCCGCCGTACCCCCGCACTGGAGCGCCGGCGACCCGGTGCCGCTGATCCTGCTCTCCTGAGCCCCTGGCCTCGTCTTTCAGGGCCGGAGCAGCTCGTGCCGCCAGCCGGTGCCGGTGGTGTCCCTGCGGTACATCACCCGGTGATGGACCCGGTCGACGCTCGCCTCCCAGAACTCCACCTCGGTGGGGGTGATGGCGTAGAGGGTCCAGGCCGGGGGGCACGGGACCTCGCCCGGGTAGAGCGCGTCGAGCCGTTCGAACTCGTCCGGCGCCGCCTGCCGGTCCGGGGTGGACCGGGTCGGTGGAGGTGGGCGGCGAGCCGGGAACCGCGCCCCCGCTCGGCGAAGTCCGTCTCCGAAGCGGTGCGGCCCTGGCCGGCCGCGGTGCCCACGATCCGTACCTGCCGACCGGTCACCGGCCAGTGGAAATGGGCCGCCACGTGCGGATTCGCGGCGATGTCGAGGCCCTTGCGGCTGTCGGGCGGGGTCGCGAAGAACAGGCGGTCGTCATCGATGTCCTTGACGATCAGGACCCGGCTGGACGGCACCCCCGACACATCGACCGTGCACAGGCTCATGGCGTGCGGTTCCGGCCGGCCCGCCGCGCCGGCTGCCAGGATCCACTCGCCGATCGCGGACAACGGGTTGTCCGGGAGGGCGTGCTCCTGGAAACGGCCGCCGCCCACGCCCGCGAAGACCGGAACCGACCTGAGCTTGCCGCGCATCGTCTCGGGCACGTGCAGGACACCCACCTCTCCCCGTGGCCGTTCTCGGTTGCCGAGAAACGATCTGGCAGCCTACCTTCGGGCCCATGGCGGACGACGAACCCACGCGCGCGGCCCGACTGCTGGACGCCCAGGCCAAGGCCGAACGGCTCTTCACGGAGATCGAGGGGCGCGGGCTCGTCGCGCCGGGTGAGGGTGAGCGGGCGGTCAGCGACCGCGTCCGGGACCTGGCGAACGAGCTGTTCGGCACGACCCGGCACTGGCACAAGCGGATCGTGCGCTCCGGACCCAACACGCTGAAGCCCTACCGGGAGAACCCACCGGACCGGGTCATCGGCGCGGACGACATCGTGTTCGCCGACTTCGGGCCGATCTTCGAGGAGTACGAGGCCGACTTCGGCCGGACGTTCGTGCTGGGCGACGACCCGGTCAAGCACCGGCTGCGCGACGACCTGCCCAAGGTCTTCGAGGCCGGCCGCCGCCTCTTCGAGGCCGCCCCCGACATCACCGGCGCGCGGCTGTACGCCGAAGTCGAGCGGCTCGCGAAGCAGGCCGGGTGGGCATTGGGCGGCTGGCACGCCGGGCACCTGGTCGGTGAGTTCCCCCACGAGAAGATCGACGGCGCGGACACGGAGTCGTACATCACGCCCGCCAACGACACCCCGCTGCGGCGAACCGACAGGGCCGGGCGCTCCTGCCACTGGATCCTGGAGATCCATCTCATCGACCGGGAGCGGGAGTTCGGCGGCTTCTACGAGGAACTGCTCACCCTCGGCTGATCCGTCACCCCGGCTTCGTCAAGGGCCAGCCAGACACGGTCGCGGGTCAGCGGGAGCTCCGTGAAGCGGACGCCGGTCGCATCCCGCAGGGCGTTGGCGAAGGCGGGGGCGACCGGATTGAAGGGGCTCTCGCTCATCGACTTGGCGCCCAACGGGCCGATCTCGTCCGCCGTCTCCATGAAATGCACCTCGGTGCGCGGGATGTCGGCGTACTGGGGGAGCCGGTAACGGCGGAAGGCAGCCGTCTCCACCGCGCCGTGCTCGTCGATGCGGACGTTCTCGAAGAGCGTCGCGCCCAGTGCCTGGGCTACGCCGCCCTCGACCTGGCCGCGGCACTGCATCGGGTTCATGACCTTGCCCGCGTCGGCGGCATGCACGCTGCGCAGGATGCGGATCTCTCCGGTGCCGGGGTCGACGGCCAGCCGGAACCACTGGGCGTTGAAGGCCACCGAGCGCGGGGTGCCGCCGAAGTGGCCGTCGGCGGCGAAGTGCATCCCGACCGCGTGGCCGGCGGCGTACAGCTCCTTCAGGGGCAGCCGTCCGCCTGGATGCAGCACCGCCTCCTCCGCCAGCCGGCAGTCGCCGCGCGGCACGCGCAGGTGGGCGGCGGCGAAGTCGAGGATCTGGTCGGCCAGGGCGCGGGAGGCGCGCAATGTCGCCTTGCCCGCGACCACCACGCCGGTCGAGGCGAAGGCGCCTGTGTCATGGCGCACGACGTCCGTGTCGGACTGGCGGACGGCGATCCGGTCGACGGTGGTGGCGAGTTCGCCCGCCGCGATCTGGCGGTGCACGGTGGTCGTGCCGTTGCCGAACTCGGCGGTGCCCACGGCGAGGTCGAAGCTGCCGTCCGGCAGCAGGGCGGCTCGCGCGTCGGCGATGTGGCCGCCGGGCGGGCCCGTGGCGATCATCGCCAGGGCCGCGCCCTCGCCGACCAGCCAGCCGTCGGGGACGGGTTCGGTGGCGGGCTCGGCCTGGGCCTTGCGCACGATGCCCAGGCACTGGTCGAGGCCGTAGCTGGCGATGTAGAGGTCCTCCTCCTCGCCGCCCGCGGTGATCATCGCCTCGCCCGGCCCGATGATGTTGCGGGCCTTGAACTCCAGTGGATCCAGGCCGAGTCGGCGCGCGAGTTCGTCCAGCGCGGACTCGACGGCGAACATCACCTGGCCGAGGCCGTAGCCCCGAAAGGCACCGGCCGGGACCGTGTGCGTGTAGACGGAGTAGGCGTCGACCTTCTTGTGCGGGGCGCGGTAGACGGCCGTCGACTCGCCGACGCTGTGGAACATCACCGCCGGACCGTGGTTGCCGTACGCACCGGTGTTGGACACCACCCGCAGTCGCAGCGCGGTCAGCGTGCCGTCCCGGCGGGCGCCGACCTTCACGCCGATGGTGAAGGGGTGCCGGGTGGTCGCGCCGTAGAACTGCTCGGCACGGGTGTACTCCAGCTTCACCGGCCGCCGTAGCCGCAGGACGGCGAGGGCCACGATGTCCTCGACGAGCATCTCCTGCTTGCCGCCGAAGCCGCCGCCGACCCGGCCCGCGACCACCCGGACCTTGTCGCGGGGCAGGTCGTACAGGGCGCACAGCGCGCGGCGGGTGAGGAACGGGGTCTGCGTGCTGGAGCGCACGACAAGCCGCTCGTTCTCGTCCAGCCAGGCCACCGCCCCGTGCGTCTCCAGGCTGGCGTGCTGTACGCGCTGAGTGCGGAATGTCTCCTCGTACACGGCGTCCGCCTCGGCGAACCCGGCTTCTACGTCGCCGATCTCGCCGTGCGCCTCACCCACGACGTTGTCACGGGGGCGGGCGATGCGAGCCGTCGCGGGGTCCTTGTCGTGTACGACCGGCGCACCCGGCCGCATCGCCTCCTCCGGGGTGAGGACGGCGGGCAGGACGTCGTACGTCACCCGGATACGACGGCAGCCCTCCTCGGCCGCCGCCTCACTGTCCGCGACGACGGCCGCGACGCGCTGGCCGATGTGGCGGACGGTGTCGTCGAGGACGCGGGTGTCGTCCGGGTCCTCCGTCGGGTGTTCGTGGCGGGCGGTGGAGAAGTGCCGTTCGGGGGCGTCGTGGTGGGTGTACACGGCGTGGACGCCGGGCACGCACAGGGCCGCCGTGGTGTCGATCGCGAGGATGCGGGCGTGGGCGTGCGGGGAGCGCAGCAGCTTCATGTGCAGCAGGCCGGGGACGTCGAGGTCGAAGGTGTAGCGGGCGGTGCCGGTGACGACCTGGGGCCCGGCGGGGGCCGGCAGGTTGCGGCCCACGCTCTCACCGGCCTCCGGCGCCTCGACGTGACACACCCCGCGCACGGCGTCCTCGATGGCCCGGTAGCCGGTACAGCGACACAGGTTGCCCTTGAACGCCCTTGGCAGGTCGGCGAGTTGATCCTCGTCCAGGGCTGCCGTCGTCATCAGGAAACCGGCCGTGCAGAAACCGCACTGGAAGCCCTGTGCGTCGAGGAACTTCCGCTGCACGGGGTGGAGTTCGCCGCCGGGGGAGGCCAGGCCCTCAACGGTGGTGACGCTCCGGCCGTCGGCGCGGAAGGCCGGGTAGAGGCAGCTGTGCACGGGCTCGCCGTCCACATGGACCGTGCAGGCGCCGCAGTCCCCCTGGTCGCAGCCCTTCTTCACACCGAACCAGCCGCGTGCGCGCAGGTAGGTGCGCAGGCACTGGCCGGGGCCGGGTTCCTCCTCGTGGGAGCGGCCGTTGACCACGATCCTCATCGCGCCACCTCTTCGAGCTCCCGGCGGATCTCCTCCGCGAACCGGAACGTCATGTGCCGCCGCCACTCGGGCAGCCCGTGGATGTCGTCGAACCACTCGTCGTCCGCGACGGCGTCCCCGATCGCCTCCCGCAGCGCCTCGGCCGTCGGGGGCAGCGGGAACCACAGCCGTACCGGGCGGACCGTGGCGGCGGTGACCGTGACGGCCAGCGAGCCGTCCACGGGGTCCAGCGTGCCGATGACCAGCGCCCCGGAGCGGCCCAGCCCGTACAGCGACGCCTGCCGGAACGCCGTGCGGCAGGCGAGCGCGCGGGCAGGCAGGGTGACGGACCGCAGCAGTTCACCCTCGGCGAGGTCATTGCGGCCCGCACCGGTGACGAAGTCCGCGACGCGCACTCGGCGCCGTACGCCGTCCTGGGCCAGCAGCAGACACTCCCCGTCGAGCGCGGCCGTGAACGAGATCATCGGGCCGGCCGGGAGGGCGTTGCACAGGTTCCCGCCGACCGTCGCCATGTTCCAGATCTTGAAGGAAGCGAGGAACGCCCGGCAGCACTGCTCGAACAACGGCGCCGCCCGGACGTCCAGTCCCTTCGCGAAGCGCGACAGCTGAGCGACGGTGCAGGTGGCGGCGATCTCCACCGAGCCGTCCGCGAGGAGTTCCACCGGCGTCCAGCCGGTGCGGCTCAGGTCCACCAGACGCCTCAGGTGCGGCTGGGGCTCGGAGAAGAGAAACGTGCCGCCCCCCAGCCAGGCGTCGCCCGGCCGCCAGGGCGCGGGCTGCCGCGCGTCCCGGATCTCCACCACCGTGTTCAAATCCATGAGCACTCCATGAGCGTCAGTGAAGCAACCAGGACCCGGCCGGGACGACTGGTTCACAGCACGGAAACGCAGACGTTCCCGGCGGCGATCCTGGTGAATCAACCAAGAGGCATACCTTTTGTTTCACCTGGCACTTACTATGCGATTGTGCGCATTCACCTGGTGAATGTGAGGTGCGTGCCGGGTACGCGCCCCCGTACCCGGCCGCCGTACGAGGAGCCGGAGCACATGCGCGTCGAACACCTCCTGAAGGACGAGTCCCTCGGCCTGCGCCTGCTGTGGGCCGAGGACACGCTGCTGGGACGGGTGATCAGCGGGGTCACGGTCACCGACCTGGAGGACCCCGCCCGCTTCGTCCGGCCCGGCGAGGCGGTGCTCAGCGGCCTGGTCTGGTGGACCCCTCAGGACGGGCGGGGCAAGGCCGAGCGGTTCGTCTCCGCGCTGAAACACGCCGGCGCCGCCGTCCTGCTGGCCGGCGAGGAGACCCACGGCTCGGTCCCCGACGACCTCGTCGAGGCGTGCGCCCGCCACGACGTGCCGGTGGCAGGCGTACCGGCCCATGTCATGTTCCGCGCGATCACGGACACGGTGTATCTGCGGCAGTGGGGCGACCTCAGCCGCCGCCAGGCCCTCCCGGAGGCCCTGCGCGCCCGCCTGACCCGTCTCGTCACCCAGCAAGCCGCCCCGGAAACGATCCTCACGACCGCCTTCACCCACCTCGACCCGGCAGCCCCGGCCACCGCGTACCTGTTCACCGCCGCCGGGCGGACCGTCGCGGCCACACCGGGCGCCGCCGAGATCCCGGCCCGCGACGCGGCCGCCCTGCTGCGCAGCGAGACCGGAGCAACGGTGGCCGTCGAAGCCGACGCCGTCTCCCCGTACGAACGCCGACACCTGCACGTCCCGGACTCCGCGGCCGCACCGCCGCGCATGCTGCACGAGATCGCCGCGATCCTGGGCCTCTCCCAGGAGGCCCGGGCCCGGCAGCGCGACATCCAGCGCCAGGCGGCGGACGAACTCGGCGCCCTGCTCACCGATCCCGCGGCGGAGACCGCCGGGGTGGAGGCCGCACTGCGAACCTGCGGGCTCCCGGCCGAGGGCCCGTACCGGGTGATCGCCGCCGACACCGGCACGCGACGCCATGAGCAGGCGGAAGGGGCACTGGCCGAGGTCGTGGCCCATGCCCACGCCGGCGTAGGCCCTGCCGCAGTGGGACGTCTACCGGACGGCACCGCCTTCGCGGTGATGCCCGAGACGGCCGAAGCCCTCACCGGAAGCCTTCAGCAGATCTGGGCCCTGGTCCAGGCTTCCGCCCCCGCCATGCCCCTGCACGGCGGCACCGGGGCTGCCGCGTCAGGACCGCCGGACCTTTCCGGAGCACTGGCCCAGGCCTGCTACGCCCTCGCCTCCACCCGGACGACCGCGCCGAACGCCTCCGCCCTCACGGACGCCACGGCCCTCACCGGACTGCAAGCCCTGCTGACCGGTATACCGGCCGACGTCCGCACCGCCTACAGCCGCACCGTCCTGGGCCCCCTCCTCGCCCCCCACAACGCCGGCACCACCGCACTCCTGCAGACCCTGGAAACGTTCCTCGCCCACGACGGCTCCTGGGCCCGCACCGCGGAAGCCCTCCACCTGCACGTCAACACCGTCCACTACCGCATCCAGCGCATCGAACACTTCACGGGACGAAGCCTGTCCCGCCTCGACGACCGCCTCGACCTACGGGCCGCGCTCCTCTGCCACGCAGCCCCGACCGTCCCGGCCGTTACCGGCGGTCGACGTGCACGTTCGTCGACTTCACGCGCGCGGTGACCGTGACGCCGACGGCCAGTTCGAGCTCCTCGACCGCCTCCCGTGTCACGAGGGACACCACCCGATGCGGCCCGGCCTGGATCTCCACCTGCGCCACCACGTCGTCGACCGTCAGGGCCGTGACCACCCCGGTGAACGCGTTCGGCACCGACACCGGCGGCCCCTCCACCACGCTTCGCGCGTCCTCGGCCGCCCGCTCCTTGGCGAATCGCGCCAGCCCCACCCCGTCGACCACCCGGTTCCCCGAGCCGTCCCGCCCCACCGGCAGCCGTCCCGCGTCCGCCCACCTGCGCACGGTCTCCGGACTCACCCTCAACAGGCGCGCGGCCTGCCCAATGCTGTACGTCGGCACACCCGAAGCCTAGAGCCGCATCCCGGCCGTGGAGGACGATCATGCTGCTGCGCCAGCTGGAGTACCTCGTCGCGCTCGCCCGGGAACGCCACTTCGCCCGCGCCGCTGCCGCCTGCCACGTCTCCCAGCCCTCGCTGTCCGCCGCGATCCGCCGCCTCGAACACGAACTGGACGTACCGATCGTGCGGCGCGGCAGACGCTACGAAGGCCTCACGCCCGAGGGCGAGCTCGTCCTGGCCTGGGCGCACCGCATCCTCGCCGAACAAGACGCCCTGCAGCAGGAGTTGTCCGCCCTGCGCGGCGGCCTGACCGGCACCCTGCGCCTCGGCGTCGTCCCCACCGCACTGCCCGCCGCCTCCCTCCTCACCACCCCGTTCTGCGACCGGCACCCCAGAGCCAGGGTCTCCCTGGAGTCACTGTCCTCCGCCGACATCACCCACAAACTGACCGAGTTCGAGCTCGACGCGGCGATGACGTACCTGGACGACGACTCCCTGCGGCAGGTGCGCCGCTTCCCGCTGTACGAGGAGCGGTACGTGCTCCTCACCCCGGTCGACGGCCCGCTCGCCGACGTGACCCGGGCGCGCTGGTCGCAGGCCGCCACCCTTGCGCTGTGCCTGCTGAACCCGCGGATGCGCAACCGCCGCATCATCGACGAGTGCTTCGCCGCCGACGATGCCACCGCCACGCCCGCCATCGAGTCGGACAGCGTCGCCGGGCTCTACGCCCACCTGCCCGGTGGGCGCTGGTCCAGCGTCATCTCGCACGCCTGGCTGCACATGTTCGGCGTACCCGACGGCATGCGGGTGGTGCCCCTGGACGGCCCCGCGCACGGACCACGGGTCGGACTCGTCGTCGCCCGCAGCGAGCCGCAGTCCGTACTGGCGCAGGCGCTGCTCAAGGTGGCACGGGAGGCACGGGTACGGGACGCGCTGGACGCGTTGCTGCGGACGCACCTGGAGGGCGCCGGTCACACCTGATAGACGAGGGCTATCCCGGCATAGCGAGGTTCGCTTTGACCAGGGCATTCGGCCCCGGGGATCGTGAACAGCACTTACCGGCAACGCAGTTGAGGAGCCGTGACCATGGCCAAGGTGCTCTGCGTCCTGTACGACGACCCCACCGACGGACACCCCACCACGTATGCCCGGGACGACCTCCCCGCCATCGACCACTACCCCGGCGGCCAGACCGCCCCCACCCCCGACGCCATCGACTTCACCCCGGGCCACCTGCTCGGCAGCGTCTCCGGTGAACTCGGCCTGCGCGCCTTCCTGGAGAAGGCCGGGCACACCCTCGTCGTCACCTCCGACAAGGACGGCGACGGCTCCGTCTTCGACCGCGAACTGCCCGACGCGGACGTGGTGATCTCGCAGCCGTTCTGGCCCGCGTACCTGACCCCCGAGCGCATCGCCGCCGCGAAGAACCTCAAGCTCGCCGTCACCGCGGGCATCGGCTCCGACCACGTCGACCTCGACGCGGCCATCGCCCACGGCGTGACGGTCGCCGAGGTGACCTACTGCAACAGCATCAGCGTCGCCGAACACGTCGTGATGATGACCTTGTCCCTCGTCCGGAACTACCTGCCCTCGCACCAGGTGGTCCTCGACGGCGGCTGGAACATCGCCGACTGCGTGGCCCACTCCTACGACCTGGAAGGCATGCACGTCGGCACGGTCGCCGCGGGCCGCATCGGCCTCGCGGTCCTGCGCCGCCTCGCCCCCTTCGACGTGAAACTGCACTACACGGACCGGCACCGGCTGCCGCGCGAAGTGGAGGAGGAACTGGGCCTGACCTTCCACCCGACAGCCGCCGACATGGCCCCGCACTGCGACGTCGTCACGATCAACGCGCCGCTGCACCCCGAGACCGAGGGCCTGTTCGGCGACGCGCTGCTGGCCACGATGAAACGCGGCGCCTACCTGATCAACACGGCCCGGGCGAAGATCGTCGACCAGGACGCCGTCGAACGCGCCCTGCGGAGCGGCCAGTTGGCGGGCTACGCCGGAGACGTCTGGTACCCCCAGCCCGCCCCCGCCGACCACCCCTGGCGCACCATGCCGCACCACGGCATGACCCCCCACATCTCCGGCTCCTCCCTCTCCGCACAGGCCCGCTACGCGGCCGGCACCCGCGAGATCCTGGAGTCCTGGCTGGCGGGCCGCCCGATCCGCGACGCGTACCTGATCGTCGACGGGGGCGCCCTGGCCGGCACCGGCGCCCACTCCTACTCGGTCACCCACTGACGCGAACCACGGCGGCCACACCGGCGCCCCCAGATGCGGCCGGTGTGACTGCGCGCGGGTGCGGCATGGCCCTCGGGCATCTCTTGTGCATCACGTGGAGTCAGTCATTGATGCGAGGCACTTCGTCACGGCGTCGGCACCTCGAACCACCGACGTCGTGACGGAATGTCGGCCTGGCGGACACTGCTGACGACACGTATCCACCTGCACGGGGCGGCTTCAGTCGTGCCCGACACCGCGATCGGGTGCGCTCATGTCCCCCGTCCCGGGCGTGCCGTCGGCGATCCCGTAGCGCAGGTACACGGTGCCCTTCGGACTGGCTGCCGGCGGTTCGAGGAGTGTCAGGTTCGTGGGCACCGCGCCACCGTCGAACACCTTCTTCCCGACGCCGAGCGCGATCGGGTGCACCCAGAGGTCGAGACGGTCGAAGAGCTTCTCGCGCAGAAGGGTCTGCACCAGGTTCAGGCTTCCGACGACCTTCACGTGCTCGTGCCGGTCACGGATCTCGCGCACCGCCCCGGCCAGATCCGGGCCGAGCTGCGTCGACCCGGCCCACGAGAGGTCGGGCCTGCCGCGGGACGCCACGTACTTCGGGACGCTGTTGAAGAGCGTGGCGATCTCGTTGTCCTCGCCGCCCTCCTGGTGCGGCCAGTAGGCGGCGAAGATGTCATACGTGCGCCGGCCGAGCAGGAGGGCGTCCGTGCCCTCGTACGCGGCACCGATCTGCGCCCCGGCGACCTCGTCGATCAGGGGCGCCTGCCAGCCGCCGAACGGGAACCCCTCCGGGTCCTCGTCGGGGCCGCCGGGCGACTGCCCGACGAGGTCGAGGGTCGCGAACATCTCGATGTGGATGAGGCCCATGCCGTACTCCCGATGAGGTGGTTGTCCCGGTCGGGAGGTAGACCTGCGGGCGCCTGCAGACTCATCGCTGCGACGGCACCCGGCTTCGTTCTCGTCGACCGCCTCGACTGGTGCATCGGTCACCACCCTGGTCCGGCGGTGCTCGGGGGACCTTCAACCCATCTGACCTGCGGTGGAGCAGGTGATCGGGATTGCCGCTCGCGGTCCGGGCGGCTGCCCTGAGGGCCGATGCCAAGAGCCAGGGACCGTACAGGGGCCGGGACGGCGCGGCAATGGCCAGGCCGACGGTTTCTCCGGGCCGATTCGTTGTCCCATTTGCTGGTTGCGCGGCACGGGCTACTGTCCCCTGCGCGGTAGCCGAGTACCGGGCCGGCAGCGGAGGCGGCGCGGATGCCGTACGTCTGGTGCGCAGGCCGGGGTAGGGACTGGAGTATGGAAGCGGAGCGTTGGCATCCGATGTAGCCGGGCTCAGTTGCGGCCCCAGCCGGTGCCTCAACCCAGGCCGAGGGGCTCGCTGAGCCAGCCCCACTGGAAGATCGCCACGATGGCGCCGAACGAGGCCCCCGCTGCCAGCAGGTTCATGGCGGCCGCGGTGAGTGCGACGCCGATGCTGCGAGAGGCGCAGGACTGCCGCGCTCTCCTCCACGCCAGCGCACTCGGAGCCGGGTCACTCCCCACGGGGTTGGGTAGCCAACTCGCTGAGGCGCTGTGTACGAGCGCCCACACGATCCGCGAGCGCCTTGCCAGTCTGAAACGGGCCTGCCCAGGGAGCCGTCGAGCCGCCGCGGATCAGTCGAACCAGTCCGGATCCGCAGCGGCTATGTGCGCGGCGAGGACGGCCGGGTCGCGGTGGGCTTCGTGGAGGAGGACACCCAGGCGCCGCAGCGCCTCGGCGTCCTTGCCGTGGGCGACGAACATACCGGCCTCGCAGTCGTAGGCGACGAGGTCCGCCAGCTCCGGGGTGCGGGACCGCACGGCGGAGCGGGCGACGGCCTCCCAGTCGTAGCCGCCGCCCTCGTGGCCGTGCTCGTCGAACACTGCGCCGGTGGCGTCCATGCCGTCGCTCAGGATCAGGCCATAGGTGCCGGGGGCGTGATCGTACGCAAGGAACACCAGAGGGGCGATGCTCTCGCGGTCGGTCGTCTCGGTCGTCATCGGGCAATCCTAGAAGCGGGGTGCGACATTCGGGGAAGGGGAGGGGCGATCTCCGGCGGTCCTCCCGACCTTCCGCCAGATCCACTTTCGAAACACGCTCCAGTGCTGCACTGCGGAAGTTCCGCCGATGAGTTTCCGGTGGTTGTGCCGTCTACCCGTCGACGAAGGGAGCGCACCATGCGCAAGATCATCGTTTGCACGTTCCTGACGCTGGACGGCGTCATGCAGGCGCCGGGCGGTCCGGACGAGGACGCCGAGAGCGGCTTCGAGCACGGCGGCTGGCAGAAACCGGTGGACGACGACGAGGTCGGCACGGCCATCGCCGGCTGGTACGAGCACTCCGACGCGATGCTGCTCGGCCGCAAGACGTACGAGATCTTCGCGTCGTACTGGCCGACCGCCGATCCCGGCAACCCGTTCACCAACCGGATGAACAGCATGCGCAAGTACGTGGCGTCTCGGACCCTGACGTCCGTCGAGTGGCAGAACTCCACGCTGCTGGAGGGCGACGTCGTCGATGCCGTACACAGGCTGAAGGCGTCCGACGGCGGCAACGTCAACGTCGTCGGCAGCGGCGACCTCGCCCAGACCCTCATGCGGCACGGCCTCGTCGACGAGTACCGGCTGACCATCCATCCGGTGATCATCGGTACCGGCAAGAGGCTGTTCGCCGACGGAGCGATCCCCACTGCGCTGGAGCCGGTCAGCGTCTCGACGACGAAGGGCGGCACCGTCGTCGGCGTCTACCGGCCGAACGGAAAGCCCAGCTACGACAGCTACTAGGCGGTCTCGGAGTCATACGTCTTGTCGGCCAGGTCCATGTCAGGACTATGTCTGGCCTGGTGCGGGCCCGTCCACGGCGGCGGGGAACGCGCAGGCGTGCCATCACTTCCATGAAGGCGGGCGCGTCGCCGCCTGTCCGGCGGTGAGATGGAAGACCGGCGGCCGGCAGCGGTTGTCGGCGGCAAGGTGGATCTTCGTGGTCGGTCCGCCGCGGGACGGGCCGACGGCATGGTCGTCCGGCTCGCCGGCCGGGTCCCCTTTTGCGGGCCCCGGCCGCGTGCTGGTGAGCCCGCACGGGCCGGGGAAGGGCGTAGCTCTCCTCGGGGACGGGCTGAGCTGCGAGAACGCCGTTCTGGGGGATGGTGGCGTGGTCGGGTCTCTACCGTGGGGGTGGAGGAGGCGATGCTGCCTCGGTCCGGGCTTCCCATGCCACCGGTGAGGACGGGTGGACGGGTGGCACTGCCGGAGTGGCCTCTCGGCCTTCTCGGCCGACGATTCCCGACGGGGTTGTTGGACGCGGCGGTGGTTGAAAGCGCACCATGGGTCCGTGGAGCTCGCCCGTGAGTCTCCTGCCGGCCGGGCTCCGAGGACTTCTTCGGACGACGGGACACGGGCCATGGAGCGCGACAGCACCCTCGATTACACCGCCTCAGCTGTCATCGATGAGCGGGGCGTCGTGACGGGCTGGAGCGAGGAAGCCCACCGTTTTCTGGGCTTCTCAGCCGCAGAGATCGTGGGGCGGGCAGCCACTCTCCTGCTGGCGGAGTCCCTTTCCGAATCGGCACTGCGATCGTTCCCGGACGAGCTCCGTTGGCACGGTACGGTCCGGCTGCGGCATCGCGACGGCCGGGATGTGGAAGCAAGATTGCTGGTCCATCGCCGGTCGTTCGACGGCCAGGGGCAGGGCGAGTGGCTGGTCGTAGCGCCTGTCATGGGCGAGGCCGGTTCCCCGTACAACGGGGAACCGCTGATGGAGCAGGCCTTCCTCCAGGGGCCGTGCGCTGCCGCGATCTACGACAGCGGCAGGCGTCTGCAGCGGGCGAACGCGGACATGGAACAGGCGCTCGGGCTCGCGCAGGAGGACATGCGTGGGCTGCGTGTGTCGGAGATCATCCTTCACCCCCACATCGAGGAGACCGACAAGGCCATACGTGAGGTGCTGGAGACCGGCGAACCACAGCATCGGGAGAACTTCCTCCCGACGCCGGGCCGGAGTCGCCAGCAGGCGTGGGCCGTGTCCATCGTCCCGCTGCGAGCGGAGGACGGCCAGGTGAAGGCGGTATGTCTCGCCGCGCACGACGAGTCCCGGCAGTACTGGGCGCGGCAGCGGCTCCAACTGCTCAACGAGGCCAGTGCCGACATCGGCAGCACCCTCGACGTCGTGCGTACCGCACAGGAACTCGCCGACGTGGCCATTCGAGGGCTCGCGGACTTCGTCAGCGTCGACATGCTCGGCCCGCGCGAGAACGGCGGTGAGCCGACCTCACGCGTGCGGACGGAACGCGTCGGGCCAGTCACCCTCCGCCACATCGCCAAGGCCGCTGCCACCGAAAGCTGCCCCGAGATCCCCCTCGTCGTCGATGACCTGGAAACATACGCGGAGGATTCGCCACAGGCCGAGTGCCTGTCGACCGGGCGGACCGTCTCGCGAACGCTGGCGGAGCCCGACTCCGCCGAAGGCCGACGGCAGACACAGGACGCGCCGCACGGCGCCGGGCAGCGCTTCAAACTCCACTTGATGGCGGTGCCCATGCGGGCCCGTGGTGTGACGCTGGGAGTGACGGTCTTCGGACGCCGCCGGTTCCAGGAAGCGTTCGACCCTGACGACCTGCTCCTGGCGGAAGAGATCACGGCACGCGCCGCGGTCTGCATCGACAACGCCCGCCGCTACACCCGGGAGCGGAGTACCGCGCTCACCCTGCAGCGAAGCCTTCTGCCACGACGGTTGCCCCGGCAGGCGGCGGTCGAGGTCGCGTCCCGTTATCTGCCCGCCGGCGCACAGGCCGGCGTGGGCGGCGACTGGTTCGACGTCATCCCGCTCTCCGGAGCCCGGGTGGCGCTGGTGGTCGGTGATGTGGTCGGCCACGGGATCCAGGCGTCCGCGACGATGGGCCGTCTCCGTACGGCGGTGCGCACCCTGGCCGACGTGGATCTCCCTCCTGACGAACTGCTGACCCATCTCGACGACCTGGTCACCCACCTCGCGGACGACGTGTACGACGCCGATCCCGATTCCGGCGCCACAGCCACAGCCACAGCCACAGCCACAGCCACGGACACAGTCACGGACACAGAAACCGCTGGTGATGTCGGGGCCACGTGCCTCTATGCGGTCTACGACCCGGTCTCCCGCCGTTGCACTCTGGCCCGTGCGGGCCATCCGCTTCCCTTCACGGTCACGCCGGAGGGAACCGCCGAGCTTCTCGGTCTCCCGGCCGGCCCGCCGCTCGGCCTGGGAGGCCTCCCCTTCGAATCGGCCGAAGTGGAGCTGGACGAGGGCAGCCTGCTGGTCCTCTACACCGATGGACTCGTCGAGGCCCGTGACCGTGACATCGACGACGGCCTCGGCATTCTGCGCCAGGCGCTCACCCGGCCGGCCCAGTCCCTGGACGAGGTGTGCGACGCGGTGCTCGCGGCCCTGTTGACCGATCGCCCACAGGACGACATCGCCCTGCTGATCGCCCGCCCCAAGGCACTCGACGCCGGGCAGGTGGCCACCTGGGACATAGCGGCCGACCCCAGATCGGTGGCCCAGGCGCGCAAGGACGTCTCCGCCCAACTGGCCGAGTGGGGACTGTACGAGACCGTCTTCACCACCGAACTGGTGGTCAGTGAGCTGGTCACCAATGCCATCCGGTATGCCGAACCGCCCATTCAACTGCGCCTCATCCACGACCGCACGCTGATCTGCGAGGTTTCGGATGCCAGCAACACAGCCCCGCACCTGCGCCGTGCGCGACTGTTCGACGAGGGAGGCCGCGGGCTCCTGCTCGTCGCCCAGCTCACCCAGGGCTGGGGAACCCGCCAGTCGTCCAATGGCAAGACCATCTGGGCCGAGCAGGTGCTGCCCGTTGTGTTTCCGGACCCGGCCATGTTCGTCACGGCCGGGGAAGAATAGGGCCCGTTGGACGTTCTGGGTGCGGTGGGCGTAGGCGGTGGCCGATGGACCGACGTCGTTGACCGCGCCGCCCACCGAACGGAACTGCCCCGTCAACTCCGTTTGACGCAGCGGCGAAGCCCCCTGCGTCCGCTGGCCCGATCCTGGCGATCACGGCGCTGTGCCTCGGCGCAACTCCAGGTCAGGCCTCCTGCAGCCCAGGGACAGGGAGCTCGCCCGAGCCCCGGATGATCAGACGGGTGGGGACGGTGATGGTGCGGGCGCGGGTGCGGTCGCCGTCGAGGCGGGTCAGGGCGGTGGTCGCTGCCGTTCTGCCGAGTTCTTCCGCGTCCTGGGCGACGGAGGTCAGGGCCGGTTCGAGTGCCTCGGCGAGCGGTACGTCGTCGAACGCGACGACGGCGACGTCCTTGCGCTTGCTGCGGGCCAGTTCGGCGACGATGCCCAGCGCCATGATGTTGTTGCCGGCGAACAGGGCCGTGGGGGGATCGGCCAGGCCGAGGAGCTGGGCGGTCGCGGCCTCGGCCCCTCGCTGGTCGTGGGCGTTGGCGACGAGCGAGCGGTCGTCGGGGATGCCGGCTTCCTCCAGGGCCGAGCGGTAGCCGGCCAGACGTTCACGGCGGGTGTACAGCTTCACGGGCAGGTCGCCGACGAAGCCGATGCGCCGGTGTCCGTGGGCGAGAAGGTGGGCGACGCCGTCGTGGGCGCCGGCCCGGTTGGAGCTGACGATGCTGTCCGTGGCGAGGCCGACTCCGGGTCGGTCCAGGAAGATCACGGGCAGTCCCGCCGTACGGTGGGACTTGAGGTGGGAGTGGTCGGCGCCGACGGACGGAACGACGATCAGGATGCTGACGCGGCGGGCGAGGAACTTGTCCGTCAGGGCGCGTTCGCGCTCGGGGTCGTCCGCGGAGGAGCCCATGAGCAGGGTCAGTCCGCGTTCGCGGACGGTGTCCTCGATGGCGCGGGCCACGGCTCCGAAGAAGGGGTTGGCGAGGTCGGGGATGACCAGGCCGATGGTGGTGTCCGGGCCGCCGACGCGGATGTTGCGGGCCATGAGGTTCGGCTGGAAGCCGAGCTTGGCCACTGCGGCGAGTACCTGTTCCCTGGTCTGCGCGGAGGCGGGTCCGTCCTCGTTGAGGACCCGGGAGACCGTCTTGGCGCTGACGCCGACTTCTCGGGCGACGTCGGCCAGGGTGGGGCGGCGGTTCGCTGCCATGGAGGAAACCGTCTCCTGAGGGCTCTCGGTTCCGGCCTCGGCCTCGGCCGGAATCTGTGAGAGCGGGGTTGTGCTGTCAGGTGGCCTGGACTCCGGCGGCCTTCGCGGCCTCCGAATCCGCTACGACAGTATCTCCGGCCGCGTCGACGGTGAGAGCGCCGGTCATGATGGCGACGACCTCGGCCATGGAATAGTCGGAGGGCTTGATCACGGCGGCGCGCCGGCCGAGGCGGTGGACGTGGATCCGGTCGGCGATCTCGAAGACGTGCGGCATGTTGTGGCTGATCAGAACGACCGGCATGCCCTTGTCCCGGACCCGGCGGATCAGGTCGAGAACCTGGCCCGACTCCTTCACGCCGAGGGCGGCGGTGGGTTCGTCCATGACGACGACGCTGCTGGCCCAGGCGACGGAACGGGCGACCGCGACGGCCTGCCGCTGTCCGCCGGAGAGCGTCTCCACCGACTGCGTCAGCGAACGCAGGCCGATCTTCAGGTCGGCCATGTGCTCGGCGGCCTCCTGACGCATGCGCTTCTTGTCCAGCATGCGGAAGACGCTGCCGAGGACGCCGGGGCGGCGCAGCTCCCGTCCGAGGAACATGTTGGAGGCGATGTCCATGGAGGCGGCCACGGCGAGGTCCTGGTACACCGTCTCGATGCCGTGGGCGCGGGCGCTCTGCGGGCCGGAGAAGGCGATGGGCTCGCCGCCCAGTCGTATCTCGCCCGCGTCGGGGGTCACCGCGCCGGTGAGGGCCTTGATCAGGCTGGTCTTGCCGGCGCCGTTGTCGCCGATGACGGCGAGGACCTCGCCGGGGAGCAGGTCGAAGTCGGCGCCGTCGATGGCGGTGACCTGGCCGTACCGCTTGACCAGGCCGCGGGCCTGCAGCACGGGCGTGGGGGAGGATGTGGCGGTCATCGGGCCTTCTTCCGGGAGAGCTGGTCGACGGTCACCGCGAGGATCACCAGGACGCCGGTGATCAGGGTCTGGTAGATGGAGGCGACGCCCATCAGCTGGAGGCCGTTGCGGAACACACCGACGATGAGGACGCCGATGAAGGTGCCCAGGACCGAGCCGCGTCCGCCGAAGAGGCTGGTGCCGCCGAGGACCACGGCGGTGATGCTGTCGAGGTTGTCGGTCTGCCCCGCCTGCGGGTCGCCGACTCCGGTGCGGGAGATGAGCAGCAGGGCGGCGATGCCGTACAGCAGACCGGCGACGGTGTAGATGCCGATGGTGAGGCGGGAGGTACGGATGCCGTTCAGCCGGGCGGCCTCGGCGCTGTTGCCCAGGGCGTACACGTGCCGGCCCCAGCCGGTGTTGCTCAGCGCGTAGGCGAGGAGGAGGAACAGGGCGATGGTGACGAGGGAGCCGTACGTGATGTCCGTGTGGCCCAGCGGGAAGGTCTCCCCGAGGGCCGTCAGCGGGCCGGGCAGGTCGGTGACCGTCTGCTCCTCGGAGTAGATGTGGGTCAGCGCGAACGCCACGTTGAGCATGCCGAGGGTGACGATGAACGGCGGCAGCGGGATCTTCTGCACCAGCAGCCCGTTGAGCAGCCCGAATCCGCCGCAGACGACCAGGCCCAGCGCGATCGCGACGAGCGGCGGTACGGATCCCTCGGCCGCCATCTTGGCGATCACGATGCTGCCGAACGCCATCACGGCCCCGCACGACAGGTCGATCCCCGCCGTGAGAATGATCAGGGTCTGTCCGATGGCGAGGATGCCCACGACCATGACCTGCTGCACGATCAGCGAGAAGTTCCCGCCGGTCAGGAACTGGTCGCTCGAGAAGGAGAAGAAGGCGCAGGCCAGGAGGAGGGCTGCCAGGGGTCCGGTGGTCGGCGCCGTGAGCAGTCTGCGGGCCGTGGTCGGTGCCTTGAGCTCCGAGTACGGCGTTGTCGTGGCTGTCATGCGAAGTCCTTGTCGGAAGACAGATGTCCCTTGTCGGAGGACGAGGGCAGAAGCCCCGCCGACGGGACAAGGAGGGCGGCCGTCCCTGGCTGGGGAGGTGGGGCGGCCGCCCCGCTGAGGGGAGTGGCGGTGTCGTACGGTCCTTGGGCTGTCGTCACCTTCTCGCCTGCCTCGGGCGGACGACGGGAAGGTGACGACAGGCCCTGGGGGGCTCAGCCCCAGCAGTTCTCCAGGCCGTAGGCGGTGTCCTTCGACGTGACCCCGGTCTGCGCCTTGTCGGTGATCAGCGTGACGCCGGTGTCGGTGTAACCGGACGCCTTCTTGCCGCCCTTGGCGTACGTCACGACCGCCTTGACGCCCTCGGCGGCCATCTTCAGCGGGTACTGCTGCGAAGTCGCGGCGATCTTGCCGTCCTTGACGGCCTGGGTGCCGGTGCAGCCGCCGTCGACGGAGACGATCAGGACGTCCTTCTCCCGGCCCTTGGCCTTCAGCGCGGTGTACGCGCCCAGGGCCGCCGGTTCGTTGATGGTGTAGACGACGTTGATGTCGGGCTCCTTCTGGAGACAGTTCTCCATCGCCGTCTGGCCCTTGGCCTGGTCGCCACCGGTGTCCTGGGCGCACACGACGTCCTTGTCGGTGGCGCCGAAGCCCTTCAGGAAACCGTTGTGCCGCTGGACGCCGACGGAGACGCCCGGCGCCAGGTCGAGGGCGGCTATCTTCGCCGTCTTGCCCTTCATGGCGGCCTTGGCGTACTCGCCGATCAGCTGGCCGGCCTTGAGGTTGTCGGTGGCGAAGAGAGCGTCGACCGCGCTCTCCGGATCGGTCGGCGTGTCCAGCGCGATGACCAGAACACCCTTGTCACGGGCCTTCTGGATCGCGGGCACGATCGCCTTGGAGTCGCTCGGGGTGATCAGGATGCCCTTCACCCCGGCGGCGACCATGTTCTCGATGGCGGTGACCTGCCCGGCGTTGTCCCCGTCGAACTTGCCTGCCGCGGTGGACAGTTGGGCACCGTTCTCCTTGGCGGCCTTCTCCGCGCCCTCCTTCATCTTCACGAAGAACGGGTTGGTGTCGGTCTTGGTGATCAGACCGACTTTCGCCTCGCCCGAGCCCGAGCCGGAGCCGGAGCCGGAACTCGACGATCCGGACCCGGACCCGGACCCGGAACCGGACCCGCAGGCCGTCAGGGTGAGTGCCGCGACGCCCGTGACCGCGGCGGCTCGGAGGAGGGACGAGGACAGGCGACTGGTGCGAGGCATGATCGACTCCTGTGGGATAGCGGGCGGCACGGGGGTTGGGATCAGAGCATGCTGCCCGAGGTGTCATCGTTGACTTATGTCATCGTTGACACTGCCTGGCCAGGATGATGGACTCCGGATCCCGGCAACGTCAATGCCTTCCACGCGTCACAAATCGGCAACGCCCGTAGCCGTCGGCACCGCGCGGTCGGTCAGTGGCTGTGTCGCCGCGCCGCCCCTTTGCCCGGTCTTTCCGAGCCTTCCGAGAGAGAGCAGCCCATGAGCCCGCGTCAGATCACCGTTCTGGGCGAGTGCGTCGCGGACGCCTTCGCCGAACCGGCAAACGCCTCGAACGAGCTCGCCCTGCGGGTGCTGCCTGGCGGCGGACCTGCGAATACGGCGGTGGCCCTGGCCCGGCTGGACACGCCGGCCCGCTTCCTCGCACGCCTGTCCGGTGATGTGTTCGGCCGCCTGTTCCGGGCCCACCTGGAGGCGTCCGGCGTCGACCTGTCGTACGCCGTCGCCGCCGCCGAGCCCAGCACGCTGGCCGTGGCGGAACTGGACGCCACCGGGCAGGCCGCGTTCTCGTTCCACGCGCAGAACACGGCCGACTGGCAGTGGACCCCGGCGGAACTGGCAAGGGTGGATCTGTCCGAAACGGCCTGTGTGCACACCGGGTCGCTGGCGCTGGTCCGCGAGCCCGGCGGGGCGGTGGTGGAGGAGTTCCTGGCGGCCGCTGCTCCGCGGGCCACCATCAGCATCGATCCCAACGTCCGGCCGCTGCTGGTGCGCCCCGAGGTCTACCGCGCCCGGCTGGCGCACTGGTGCGCTCTCGCCGACGTCCTGCGGCTGAGCGAGGACGACCTGGAACTCCTCCTGCCGGGCACTCCGCCCGAGCAGGCGTGCGACATCTGGCATGCGGCGGGGGTACGGCTCGTCGTGATCACGCTCGGCGCCGACGGCGCCCTGGCCTCGCTCGACGGCGAACGGCTGCTGGTGCCCGCGGTGGCCACGCGGGTCGTCGACACGGTCGGCGCGGGGGACTCCTTCACCGCCGGCCTGCTGCACCACCTCGGCGCCCGCGGACTCCTCGGTGGCCGGCTGGCCGATCTCGGTCTCGACGAGGTCGCGGAGGCCTGCCGGTTCGGCGCCCGGGTCGCGTCCCTGACCTGCTCGGTCGCCGGTCCCAATCCGCCGTGGCGGAACCAGTTGGCGCAGCTCACGACCGCCGACGGCGCCTGACGGGCGGGCGGGCCGCGCCGGGCGGTTCCGCCCCGACCCTTGACGCGTCGGCCGGATTCCGCTCATCATCGGGCCACTTGATGTCATCGATGACACGAGTCGACGATGACACCTCCGGGTCGGCCGCGTGGACGACGACGCCGACCAGGGCGTCACGTTTCGGTCGGTCCACGCACGAGCCGCAGACTCCGCCCGGTGGACGGCCACAGCACAGGAGACACCATGAGCCCTGGACGTGTATCCCGGCATGCTCTCGGACACCCAGGCCCAGCTGCTGGGACTTCGGCGGGGCCATCCCCACGTCACCTTGGCGCGGCGCGCAGAGCATCCCCCGGGAGATGGCCCTGCGCACGGTCGACGGCAGCATCCGGCTGACCAGCCGGCCCGTGACCAGCGTGTCGTCCCTGCGGCAAAGGTGAAGTCGCGGATCCTCGTCGACCGGTCGACCGGTCGACCGGTCGACCGGTCGGTCGTCCGTCGAGGTGTTCGGTGACAGCGGCGAGGTTCCGATCACCGACCAGATCCTCCCCGACCCCGCCGGCCAGGGAGTGCAGGTCTTCGCCGAGATCGGCTCGTGAAGCTGGGCAAGGCAGTCGTCCGGCACCTCGACTCCGCCCACAAGTGACGTTCACGACCGACGCCCCCGACTGACAAGGACACGAGACCGTGAAGAAAACCCTGCTCGCCGAGTTCACCGCCCGCGAGGGAGCACAGGACGAGGTCGCCCGTCTGATCGGCGACTACGCCCTGAAAGTGCGCGAGGAAGAAGGCAACCTCGCCTTCGACGTCTACACCAAGGCAGCCGCCCCGCGCGCCTTCTGGATCTTCGAGGCGTACCGGGACGAGGACGCCTTCCAGGCGCACCTGAACGCCCCGTACGGCGGCCCTTTCAACGCCGCCCTCGTTCCGCTGATCGAAGAGGACGCCTCCGTGCTGACGTTCCTGAACCCGCTGGCCACGAATCCGTAGCGAGCCGTTGACAAGGGCCTCCACCGGGGCGCGGTCTCATCCCGCACTCACTTGCCGAAACGATGGGGCACCACTTGGCAGGCGGATCGGGACAAAGGACGTGGCGGCAGCCGCCGGAGTCTCGGTCACGCCCGTTTCCCACATCCTCAACGAGGTCGAGGGCAAGCGCGTCAACACCGAGACCCGGCAGCGCGTTCTGGAGACGGCCCGGCAAAAGGAGTGGTCACAGCCGGGCCTTTCAGATCGATGCCGGTCCGGGCCAGATGGCCGAGGCGTCGTCGCGGTCGGGGTCGGGCAGGCGGACCGGGCGGACGGGGACGGCGCGGGTACGTCCTTCCGCCACCGCCGTCCAGACGGCGGGGTGACCCGAGTAGCACAGGCTGGTCAGGACGAAGACGCCGTCGGCGTAGACCTCGACGTACTCACCGATGGTGAGGATGCGCAGGGTTGCGGCTGGCTCGGTCAGGAGCGTCTCGCCCATGGGCGCGCCGGCGGGGCCGGTGATCCGGAGGCTCCTGCCGTCGCAGCCGACGACCAGGGCGGGACCGTCGCCGCCGGGGCCGTCGGTGCGCAGCGTGATCTCGACCCGCCCGGTGACATGGAGATCGCCGACCGCATGCAGCACCGGCTCCTCCGTCTCCTCCCCCAGCCAGCCGTCCAGGCCCGGCCACCACTCCAGGCGGGGTGCCGAATCATCCGACGTCACAAGGGACTTGGGCTGCGCGAGCATCCCCCGGCAACGCTCGCCGGAGTCCGTGAGGTCGACTCGGCGCGGGGTGGTGTGCAGCACGACACGTGAGCCGTCGGGAGCGGCGATGACGCGGGGGGCGTACGAGCCGGTCGGGCCCAGCGGGCCACGGCGGGTCCACGGCCCCCTCAGGCGCGGTGCGGTCCATGCCTCGAAGCCGCGCGTCGCGCCGATCGAACCGATCAGCAACCAGCTTCCGTCGTCGAGGCGTTCGAGGACGGGGCACTCCAACTCGTCGACATCGCCAGGTGCGATGAGCGGCGGGTGGACCGTCCAGTGTTCCAGGTCGTCGGAGGTGGCCCAGGCGACGCAGCCGCTGACCTCGACGGGCAGTGACGTGTCGGCGGCGCAGACGACCATGACCCAGCCGTCCGACTCGTCGTCGCGTACGACGAACGGGTCGCGCCAGCCCATACGTTCGCCGGTGCGGTACCAACGCTCGTCCGCCTCGACGACGGGCCCGGTGCCGTGGCGGCGCCAGCCGGTGCCGTCGGTGCGGTCGGAGTAGGCCAGACCGACCGACTGCAGCGGCCAGCCTTCGGGGGTGAGTCCGGAGACGCCCGTGTAGAACATCGCCATTCCGGTGCCGTGCCTGATCGGGTGCATGGTCCACACCGCCTGCTGGTCGAAGCGGCCGGGCAGGCCGTTGCCGAAGGCGGTGCCCTCGGGCTTCCAGTCGACCAGGTCGGTGGAGGTGGCCCGGCCGTAGGAGGTCTCCATCCGCAGATGGTCGAACTCGGCCGTCCAGGGGCCCTGCAGATGCAGCACCGCGTAACCGCCGTCGTCGTCGCGGAGCAGGGCGAAGTCGTTCACGCAGAGGCCGGGCGGGGCGTATCGCATGCACAGTTCCTGTCGGCTCGCAGCGCCCAAACGCATGCGCTGACCATTGACCCAGAAGGTCTCGCTTGAGAATCGGCCCAAGTAGAACCGAACGCAAACGCTTGTGCAACAACGAGGCCGGGTCTACGGTCACGTCACCCCCAGATCACACCGACGTGAAACCGACGGGAGAAATGCGCTGTGACCGTCAGCATCACCGATGTCGCCCGCGCCGCCGGAGTCTCGGCGTCCACTGTGTCCCGCGCCCTGCGCGGCCGGCAGGGCGTGTCCGACGAGGTGCGCGCCCAGATCACGGCCGTCGCCGCGCAACTCGGCTATACGGCGTCCCGCTCGGCGTCCAGCCTGGCCAGCGGGCGCACCTTCACCATCGGGGTCGTGGTCCCGTACGTGGGCCGCTGGTTCTTCGGCACGGTGCTGGACGCCGCCGAGCACGTGTTCAGTGCCGCCGGGTACGACGTCCTGCTGTACAACCTGGGCTCGCCGGAGACCCGCAAGCGTTTCTTCACCGGGATGCCGGTCCGCAAGCGGGTGGACGCGGTGCTGTCGCTGCTCATTCCCGACGAAGAGGAGTCGGCCGCACTGCGCTCACTCGGGGTGCCGCTGGCCAGCACGGTCGGCGGCGCCCGGCCCGGCTTCACCGTGGTCGGCATCGACGACCGGGCCGGCACGGAGAGCGCCGTACGGCATCTGGTGAACCTCGGCCACCGCCGGATCGGCATGATCAGCGGGTCGAGCGGACCGCAGCACTGGACCACGCCCATCGCGCGACGCCAGGCGTACCTCGACGTACTGGCCGACGCCGGGATCGAGCACGATCCGGCCCTGGAGGCGGACGGCGACTACACCGTCGAGGGCGGCGAGCGGGCCATGACCGAGTTGCTGGCCGCCTCCCGGCCGCCGACGGCCGTGTTCGCGCAGTCCGACGAGATGGCGATGGGTGCGCTGCGGGCCCTGCGGCGACACAGGCTGAAGGTGCCTGACGACGTGTCCGTCGTCGGCTTCGACGATCACGAACTCGCCGACGTGATCGGACTGACCACCGTCGCCCAGCCGGTCGCCGGGCAAGGCGCCGAGGCCGCCCGGCTGCTGCTGCGGCAGCTCGACGAGCCGGGCACCGAGGTGCCCGGGCATGTGCAGATGCCCATCCGTCTCGTCCTGCGCGAGACGACCGCCCCGCCGCGCCCGCGCGGACCCCAGTGACCCCTCTGTGACCGTCAGGCCCCGAGGCCCCACACCCCCACGCCGGAAAGCACCAGCGAACTTCGAAACCCTCGCACCGTACGGAGGCACAACCATGAGCCCGACCAGCAGAAGGTACCGCCGCACGGCCTGTACGGGCCTCGCCCTCGTCCTGCCCCTCGCCGCCCTGGCCGCCTGCGGCGGCAACGGTGGCAGCGGTGGCACCTCCGCCGACGCGGGCAGCGGCAAGGGCACGATCAGCGTCTGGGCCCATCAGGGCCAGAAGAGCGAGGACGGTGCCCTGCAGAGCGCGGTGAAGTCCTTCAACTCCTCACAGAGCAAGATCAAGGTCGAGCTGAAGCTCATCCCCGGCAACGACTACACCAAGACCATCACCGCCACCGACGCCTCCCAGCTGCCGGACGTGATGGAGTTCGACGGCCCGACCATGGCGAACTTCGTCTACAACAAGAAGCTCGCCGCGATCGACTCCTACGTCTCCGCCAAGACCATGAGCAACGCCACCGCCGGCAGCAAGGCGCAGGGCGAGATCGACGGCAAGCACTACGGCCTGGGCATGTACGACTCCGGGCTCGGTGTCTACGGCAACAGGAAGCTCCTCGACGCGGCCGGGGTGAAATACCCGACGGGCCTCTCCGACGACTGGACGGCGGACCAGTTCACCGCCGCGCTCAAGGCCCTCAAGGCCAAGGACTCCGACGGCAAGACCCTCGACCTCCAGGAGAACAACGGCTACGCCACCGAGTGGGGCACCTACGGCTTCGCCCCGATCGTCTGGTCGGCCGGCGGTTCGCTGCTGAAGGACGGCAAGGCCGAGGGCGCGCTCGCCACGCCGGCCGTGGTCTCGGCCATGAAGACCTTCCAGTCCTGGAAGACCTACGTCGACCCCAACACCGACGGCAACGCCTTCGCCAAGGGCCGCGTCGCGCTGAGCTGGGTCGGCCACTGGATGTACCCCACCTACAGCAAGGCCCTCGGCAGCGACCTCGTCGTCCTTCCCCTGCCCGACTTCGGCAACGGCCCCAAGACGGGCCAGGGATCGTGGGCCTGGGGCATCGGCGCCGACACCAAGAACGCCAAGGCGGCCGGCGCCTTCCTCGACTACCTCATGAACGACACCGACGTCACCGCCATGACGACGGCCAACGGCGCCCCGCCCGCGACGAAGACGGCGCTCGCCGCCAGCCCCCTCTACAAGCAGGGCGGCCCGCTCCGGCTCTTCGCCGACCAGCTCGCCAAGCCCTGCGGCGACAGCGACATCACCAAGTCCTGCGTCGCCGTCACCCGCCCGGTCACCGCCGGATACCCCACGGTCACCGCCAAGTTCAGCGACGCCCTGAACTCGATCTACGGCGGCGCCGACCCGAAGAGCGCCCTGGAGAAGGCCGCCCGCGCCATCGACCAGGACTTCTCCGACAACGCCGGATACAAGATCCCGTAGGACCGTGTCGGTCGCGGCGGGCACGCGCAGACGCTGCCCGCCGCGCCGGGAACAGGACCCACCCGTGAAGACAGTGGAACCAGTGGACCCCGCGCCCGCCGCGCCCCCCGACCGGGAGCAGAGCCCGCCCATGACCGCCGTGAAAACCGCCCGGCCGACACGTTCCGGCCCCAGAAGCGGGCCCGGCAACCGGCCCAGGAACCGCGACCGGCTGCACGGACTGCTGATGTCCGCCCCGGCCGTCGCCGGGCTCGTAGCCTTCGTCGGCATCCCGTTCGGCTACGCCGTCGTCCTCTCGTTCTACAACGTGCGCCTCGGCTCGCCCATGGCCCCCTCGTTCTTCGGCCTGGAGCAGTACCGGCGGCTGTTCACCGACCCGGACCTGTCGGGCCCGTTCCTGCGGGCACTGCTCAACAACCTGACGTTCGCCGTGGTCGTCGTACCCCTCCAGACGGGCCTGGCGCTGGCGCTGGCGATCCTGCTCAACCGCAAGCTCAAGGCCATCGGCCTGTTCCGGTCCCTGTTCTTCATGCCGGTCGTCTTCCCCATGACGCTGGTCGCCGTGATCTGGCGGCTCATCCTCGCCCGCAGCGACCAGGGTCTGCTCAACTCGGCGTTGCACGCGGTGAGTTTCGGCAACTGGGGCGCCTTCGACTGGCTCGGCGACTCCGCCACCGCCATGGCCTCGGTGATCGTGCTCTCGGTGTGGCAGGGCGTCGGCTTCCAGATGGTCATCCTGCTGGCCGGCCTCCAGCAGATCCCCGGCGAACTCTACGAGGCCGCCGAGCTCGACCGTGCCACGCCCTGGCAGCGGTTCCGGCACGTCACGCTGCCCGGCATCCGCGGCACGCTCGTCTTCGTCGCCATGCTCACCTCGGTGCTGTCCTTCCGGGTCTTCGACCAGGTGTACGTCCTCATCCACGGCGGCGGTCTCGACGAGGACGCCACCCGGACGGTCATGTACCAGGCCGTCACCACCGCCTTCGACCAGAACAACATCGGCCAGGCGTCCGCGATCACGGTCGTCTTCTTCCTGATCGTCGTCGCCCTGACCCTCATCCAGCGCCGCGTCGTCCGGCCCGACAACGAGGACTGACCCCACCATGGCCACGACCACGACCACCCGCGCGCCACGCCGTCGGCTGCGCCTGCGTCGCATCGGCGACTACGCCGTCCTCAGTGTGCTCGCCTTCGCCTTCGTCCTGCCGGTCCTGTATCTACTCCTCGGCAGTCTCAAGCCCTCCGACGAAGTACTGAACGGCCTGAGCGGTTTCCTCCCCACCCACCTGTCCTTCGACAACTACGCGCACGTCCTCGACGCCCTGAACTCCGACAGCACCGGCTACTTCTGGCGCTTCATGGGCATCTCGCTGCTCGTGGCGTTCGTGGTCGTGACCGGCGGTCTGTTCGTCAACTCGATGGCCGCGTACGGCATGTCACGGCTGAAGTGGCGGGGCAGGGAGGCGGTCTTCACGCTCGTCCTGCTGCTGATGCTGGTCCCGTTCGAGTCGGTGGCGGTGCCGCTGTTCTACATGTTCAACGAGCAGCGCAACACCGTCTATGTCCAGGCGATCCCGTTCGTCGCCAACGCCTTCTCGATCTACCAGTTCCACACGTTCTTCCGCTCGATCCCGCCGAGCATCGAGGAGGCCGCCCGGTTGGACGGCGCGGGCCCGTGGCGCACCTTCTTCGCGATCATCGTCCCGATGAGCAAACCGGTCTTCGCCTCCGTCGCGATCCTGACCTTCCTCACGCAGTGGGGCGCCTTCCTGTGGCCGGTCCTGATGGTCTCCGACCCCTCCGTCCGCCCCCTCCCTCTGGAGATGAGCGTCTTCCAGGGCCAACAGCCCCCGGACTGGGGCCAGATCCTCGCCTTCGGCGTCCTTCTCGTCCTGCCCGTCCTGATCGTCTTCTCGTTCTTCCAACGCTGGTTCGTCCAAGGCGTCGCCAGCTCCGCCGTCAAGGGCTGAGCGCGGGCCGGCACGGAGTCCTCGACCGGGGCAGGGCAGGGCCGGTCGGTCGACAGGAGCGGCCCCACCCGAAGTGGCCAGAGAGCGCGACGAAGGTTCGAGCCGGAAGCGGAACGGCCGGCGGGCCGCGTACGCGCACGGATCGGTCTGGGTTCCGAGACGTCGCTGAACGACGTCAGGCTTTCAGGAGCCGGAAAGGGGCGTCACCGCCTCCTGAATCGCTCCAGGGCGGGGTGGAAGGTTCGCTGGTCGCGTTCCGTACCGTCACCCGGCCGGTCGCAAGGCTCTCGCGTGGTTCAGGAGCCCCTCCAGGCCCACCTCGAACGCCCGATTCGCGCGCCCCTCGCCCACCACGGCCAGGGCCTCGGCCAGCCGAGGAGTCGGTGTCGACTCCGTCATGACCCACATCGTCTCCGGCGCCGCGAGGTCGAGGGCCGAGCCCAGGACCAGGTTCTCCAGGGCGATGATCAGCGGCATCACGTCGACGAGTGCGAAGTCCGCGTTCAGCAGCAGCGTCACCGCGCGCTCGTACTGCTCCAGTACCCGGGGCGCTCGTACGGGTGAGGTCATCAGCAGGGGGATCGCCTTCGGGTGTGCGGCGAACGCGGCCCGGTACGAGCGGGCCCAGGCCTCCAGGGCCGCGTCCCACGGCCTCACGTCCAGCGTGCCGGGGTCGATCGCGGACGCGACCCGCTCGCGCAGCATTTCCACGATGCCGTCCCGGCCGTCCACGTGGTGATACACCGACCCGGTCTGCGCCCCGAGCCGCTTCGCGATCTGCGGCACGCTGAAGTCGCCGTGCTCGGCGACGAGTTGCAGCGCCGTCGTGGTGATGCGCTCACGGTCGAGGAGCGGTGTGCGCGGCCGTCCCATATGTGTGTTCCCCCCAAGGGTGTGAGATGGGGCTTCCCGGATGCCCGGGATGAGGCTACATTGCCGAAACCGAAAGCCTTTAGATTAATGGGTCCGAGGCCGCCATCGCCTCGCAGCAGCCCCGGAAACACCGGCCACCCCGCACGTCCGGATCCCTCCCCGTCCGCCGCGCCCGAAGGGCTTGCCCATGTCCGTGACCACCCCCGACGCCTCCGAGGAGAGCGCGCCGCCCACCACGGCGACCCTCCGTTCCGGCTCCCTCGGCACCGCTGACATCGCCTTCTTCGTCATCTCCGCAGCCGCCCCGCTCACCGTCATGGCCGGCGTCGCCCCGCTCGCGATCCTGCTCGGCGGCATCGGCGCCCCCGCCGGCTACCTCATCGCCGGCATCACCCTCGCGGTCTTCGCCGTCGGCTTCACCACCATGAGCCGCCACGTGAAAAGCGGCGGCGCCTTCTACGCCTACATCACCCGTGGCCTGGGCAGACCCGTCGGCATCGGCGCCGCTCTGCTCGCCCTCATCGGCTACAACGGCATGGAGATCGGCATCTACGGCCTCCTCGCCAGCGCCACCACGAGCAGCCTGCACGCCCTCTTCTCCGTGGACGTGTCCTGGCTGCCGATCTCCCTCGCCGGCCTGCTGCTGGTCGGCTACGGCGGTTTCCGCTCCGTCAACTTCGGCGCCAAACTCCTGGGCGTCCTGCTTGTCGCCGAAACCGGCATCCTGGTGCTCCTCGCGGGCGGCGTGCTGATCAAGGGCGGTGCGCACGGGTTGTCCGGTGTCTCCTTCGGCGCGGGCCACGTCTTCGTCTCCGGCATGGCCGTCGTCATGGCCTTCGCCTTCGCCGCCTTCACCGGGTTCGAGTCGACCGTCATCTACCGGCGGGAGGCGCGCGACCCGGACCGCACGGTGCCGCGCGCGACCTACGTGGCCATCGGGTTCCTCGGCGTCTTCTACGCGTTCATCGTCTGGATCGTCATCCAGGCGTTCGGGAACGAGGAAGTGATCGCGGCCGCGGCCAAGGATCCGAGCGGCCTGTTCTTCTCCGCCATCACCACCTACGTCGGCGGCTGGGCGGCCGACCTGATGCACCTCTTCATCATCACCAGCATCCTCGCCTGCCTGCTCGCCTTCCACAACGCGATCAACCGGTATGCCCTCTCCCTCGCCGAAGAGGGAGTCCTGCCGAGGACGCTGGGCCGCATCCACTCGCGTCACCGTTCCCCCTACGTCGCCGGAATCGCCCAGACCGCCCTCGGCGCGGTCGTCGTCATCGCCTTCTGGGCTGCCGGTGCCGATCCTTACCAACGGCTGCTCCTCTGGGTCAACACCCCGGGAATGATCGGCCTGTTCGTGCTCCAGTTGCTCGCCGCGATCGCCGTTCCCTGCTACTTCCGGCGGGTACGCCACCAGGAGGGCGTCCTTCGCACGGTCGTCGCCCCGGTCCTCGCCGCTGTGATCCTGGCGACGGTGATTGGGCTCGTCGTCACCCACATCGACCTGTTCACCGGTGCCTCGCCCACCGTCAACACCGTCCTGATCCTCATGGCCCCCGCCACGTTCGTCGTAGGTCTGGTCCTCGCGTGGTGGCTGCGCCGCGCACGACCGCAGGTGTACGCGAACTTCGCCGCCGAACCTGCCGAACCCGCCGAATAGCCGTACAGACCAAAGGAGTTCACCGCCGCATGCCTGCCCCCGACCTGATCCTCACCGGCGCCAAGGTGCGCACCCTCGACCCCGCCCTGCCCTACGCCACCGCTGTCGCCGTACGCGACGGGGTGATCGCCGCGATCGGAGACGAGAGCGACGTACGCGACTGGCGAGGGCCGGGCACGGAGGTCGTACCTCTGGAGGGGGCGCATCTCGTGCCCGGACTCGTGGACGCGCACAGTCACCCCGTGTGGGGGCTGGACATGGCGACCGGTGTCGATCTGTCGGGAGTGGCGGACCTGGCGGGGCTGCGGGCCGCCCTCGCGGGGGCCGAGCGGATCGACGGGTGGGTGCTCGGCTTCGGCCTCGACCACAACGCGTTCGAAGGCCGGCCCATCGACCGCGCGCTCGTCGAGGACGCGGTGGGCGGAGCCGCGGCCTTCCTGCGCCTCTACGACGGCCACTCCGCCCTCGCGACCGGCGCGGCGCTCGCCGCGGCCGGCGTGACCGGGCCGCGGGACTTCACCCAGCGTTCCGAGGTGGTCTGCGACGCGTCGGGCCGGCCCACCGGACACCTCGTCGAGCACGCCGCGATGGAGCTGCTCACGGCCGTCATGCCCCGGCCGTCGTACACCGCCCGTCGCGCCCGCCTGATCGAGCTCCTGACGGCGATGGCGGCGACCGGTCTGACCGGGGCGCACGTCATGGACGCCGGTGATCAGGAGCTGGTCGACTCCGTGGCCCGTGAGACGGTGCTGCCGGTGCGGCTGCGGTTCGCGCCCTGGTGCATGCCGGGGGTGGACGAGGCGGGTCTGGAGGAACTGATCGCCCTCCAGGGCCGAGCAGGCCGGCACTGGCAGGTCGGCGGGGTCAAGTTCTTCATGGACGGCACCGTGGAGGGCGGCACGGCCTGGCTGGAGCACGCCGACTGCCACGGCCAGGGCACCGAGGCGTTCTGGCCGGACCCCGAGGCGTACGCCGCCGCCGTACGGCGGCTGGATGCCGCCGGGGTCAGCACGGCCACGCACGCCATCGGTGACGCGGCGGTACGGCACGTTCTGGACGTGGTGGCGGGGCTGGGGCCGAGCGCGCGGGGGCGGCACCGGATCGAGCACATCGAGACGGCGCCGGACGACCTGCTGCCCCGTTTCGCGGAGCTGGGGGTGGCCGCGTCCATGCAGCCACCGCACACCGCGTACACACGGGCCGACGGCACGGACGAGTGGTCCCGCCGTCTGGGCACCGCCCGCGCCGGTCACGCCTGGCGCCTGCGCGACCTGCGCGACGCGGGCGCGACGGTGGCCCTGGGTTCGGACTGGCCCATCGCCCACTACGACGTACGAGCCGTCCTGGCCGCGGCACGGGCGCCGAGGGGCGCGGCTTCGACGCGGGCGGGACTGACCGGGCTGGAGGCGCTGGAAGGCTGCACGACCCACGCGGCACGGGCGGCGGGGGAAAGCGGGACGGCGGGCCGTATCGCCCCCGGCCACCGCGCCGACCTGACGGCTCTGACCCTGGATCCGGTCGAGGCGCCGGCGGACGAGCTGGCTCAGGCGCCGGTACGGCTGACCGTCACCGGGGGGTACGTGGCACACCGGGAGCGGTGACGGCGTGGCCGACGGTCGGGGGATGCTCGCGTACCCGGGACGGCATGTCCTGGAGGACCGCGCCGCGCCACAACCGCAGCGCGCCCTGCGCGGTGGCGTACATCTGGCTGGGGTCGCCGTCGCCGGACGGGGTGGGGGAGCAGGCGGTGGGGGAGACCCGGGCGGCCAGGGCGGTGAACTTCGCCGCGTCGCACCGGTCCTCGTCCAGTTGCAGCAGGTAGCCGGTGCGGGTCCGGCGCAGCACGCCGGCGGGCCCGTCCTCGGGGCGGGCCGCCGGGGCCAGCAGGTGGCGCAACCGGGACACATAGGTGTGCACCACGTTCAGACGGCTGGCGGGAGGGCGGCCGTCCCACAGGACGTCGACGATCTCGTCCCGGGACACGGGCACACCCGGATGCAGGCCCAGCAGGGCGAGCAGGCAGCTCTGCTTCGGCGCGCCGGACTCCACGGGTCGTCCGGCCACGCGCAGGACGAGGGGACCGAGGACGTCCAGCCTGACCGGTTCCGGGCCGCCGACCGGCTCCGGTTCGGCCTCCGGACCCAGTGCCGCCATCAGCCTGAGCACCGAGAGGCTGCGCGGGGAGCGTGCCCGGCCGTGCTCGATGTCGCGGATGCTGCGCGTGCTGACAAGGGCCAGCTCCGCAAGCTGCGTCTGACTCAGCCCCAGCCGTCTCCGGCGGCCTTCGAGCCAGGCCCCCAACTGCTCAGGCGCGCGCTCCAAGGTCTCCTCATCCCGAATGTGCCACTGCGTAGTAGCCGACACCGACACCGCAGGTCAGAGGCGTCCCTGACGCAGTGCGATTGACGGTACATCGCTCATGCTGTCCCGGAGAGGCGATTCTCGGTCTCGGTCTCGGTCTCGGTCAGCGGGTCCCGGCAAGGACCGGAAACCCAACCCTCCGCGAGGGCGGGAACCTTCCTGGTGAGCTGCTGGAGCGTCAGCTTTCGCCCAGCGGACTGAATCCGCTGCTCACGCCAGGGCTCCGGGCGCCTTCTCCAGCTCAGCGAGTCGGGCGAGGACGCGCTTGGGGAGTTCGGCTGCTGTCAGCCGGAACGGGGTCCAGCGGTCCTTGGAGTCCGGCTTCATGGACGCCGAGAACGCGAAGCGACCCTTGCCGTTGGGCTCGGTCACCATCTTTCCGAAGGTGGTGCTCGGTATCAGCCAGGCCGTCATGATCGCCCCTCGCTCGACATCCACGGCGACGAACAGCATGTCCAGGCCGGTCCGCGGCCGGAACGTCTGCGCCCGCACGAAGGCCGTCAGCCTGCCCTGCTGCACTTGCGTTCCAGTGGACATCCGGGCCTTCACCTGCACGGCCAGGGTCGCGGAACTCCCGCGCCGGTGGAAGACAAGGTCCACGCCCTCGTCGTCCACGAGCGAGGTGGAGACGTTCAACTCCCCGCCTGTGGCGAGGATGGAGGAGGCCGCGACCAGGTACTCGGCGGCCTTCCCCATCCGCGCGGCGGCAGGGCTCTTGTCCAGGTACTCCTCGTCGTCACTCACACCGGAAATCCTGTCATGGTGGGTGTGGCCGGCTTCGGGTCCAGCCCGACGACCCGGTCCGACAACGACCTGCGCAAGAACTGCGGCACGTATCGTCCGCAGGAGGGGCGAATGGCGCAAACTCCGCATGAGAAATACCCGGCCGAGGGTAAGTCGCTGGGGCACGGTCCCGACTATGAGTCGAACACGCCGGTCAGCTGTTCCACGGAGACCCCTCAGGTGCGCAAGGTGTGGTGGCGGATCCGTGCGGCGGTGAAGCGGCCGCGAAGGGCGCGCCGTCAGGCGCGGTGACGTATCCCATCAAGTCCGCGTGATCTGCGGGTGATCAGGGGGCCGGATCCGGTGGTCCCACGATCGCCCGCAGCGCCGCGAGATGGCCTTGGTAGGCGTCCCGGCCCTGGCGGGTCAGGCGGAGCCATACGCGGCGGGTGTCGTGGGCGGCCTTGCGCTGTTCGACGTAGCCGGCGTCGATCAGGACGGTGACGTGCTTACTCAACACGGAGGCGGAGACGCCGAGTTGCCGTTGGACGAGGCCGAACTCCGCCTCGCCCGCCGTGTCCAGGAGGGCGCAGATGCGCAGCCGGTTCGGGGCGTGGACGGTGGCGTCGAAACCCGCCAGCGGGTCGGGGGCGTCGGTGCTCATGCCGGCTTCCAGGCGGGCTTCTGCTCGGTCTTGCGGTGCAGGCGGACGAAGGTGAGGTGGAAGCCGGCCGACACGGCGGCGCCGGTCAGCGAGGCCGCGATCAGCCAACCCGGCCATCCCGTGACACGGAACGCGAACCCCGGCCCCACCAGCAGTACCGGCAGGCCGATCATGAGCGGTACGGTCGCCCGCTTCGGCAGCACGTCGAACCGCAGCGCCACCCCGGTCCTGTCGCGCCAGCCCTTGGCCGCAACGCGGAAGAGCGACGCGTACGCCACCGTCATCGCCAGCATGACGCCCGCCCAGGCCGGGCGCGGCAGCAGCCACTCCGGGTCGGCCATGACCCCTCCGTAGACGATCGGGAGGGCGGCGACGTAGAGCGTGAGCGTGGCGAAGAACCAGTTCGGCCACGGGGTGGCCGCCAGGGCCGTGGCGGACGCCCGGACGCGCTGCGTGTCGGCCAGGGCGGAGCGGGCCTGCTCCGGTGTGAGTGGTGTGAGCGGTTCCCCGTTAGTTTCCATGTTGGAAAGAGTAGCGGATGGTTTCCGGTATGGAAAGTAGCTGCTTCCCGAGCCGCTGCTTCCGTCGGGTGTCAGAGCCTGGCGCTAAGTTCTCTGATCACGGTCATCGCCCTTCGGCATGACCGAAGTTGACTGTCTATCAGGAGCTGAAGCCGTCATGAGCTTGCAGGCCACCTTCGCGGACTTCTCCGTCGAGCCGGCTCTTCTGTCCAACGCCGAGGTCCAGCGCCATGGGTGCGGGTTCGCCGGGGATCATCTGGCGTTGGACGCGGGCGGGAGCGTGACGTTGGAGTTCGAGGTGGTGGATCCGGAGGCGATACCGCAGGCGACGCTCACCGTCACGGGCCTTGTCTCCAGGCTCGGTTCCTCACCGGGGTACGCCCCGATCGACGTACTGCTCCAGGGCGAGGCGCTGGCCGAGGAACTCACCGTGCCCGGCGGCGGTGACCTTCCGACGGACAACGTGTTCGCGGTGCCCGCGCGGCTGCTGAAGCCGGGCGGCAACACCCTGGAGATACGTACCTCGGCCGAGGCGCGCAGCATGTTCTGGCTCTACCGGATCACCCTCGACTCCATCGACGAGCGGGGCCGCTCGGAGCGCGCGCGGGCGGCACAGGCCGCCCAGGACTCGGTCTTCGCCTACCGCACCGAACTCCGCGCCCCCTTCGCCGACACTTCCTCCTCGTCCTCCGAGTCCTGGGAGGTGGGTCCGCGGCTGCTGTTCCACATCGACCGGGACGAGCACTCGCTGCCCGCGCAGCTCAACTGGCGTGCGGCGGACGGCGCTGAGTCGGCCATCAGCTTCCAGTCCAACATGTCCGGCTTCCATGGCAGTCACCGTGCCGCCGACGGCACCGTCTACGAGTACCGCGGTCACCTCAACGGCAGTTGGGCGTTCCCCGAGGGGCTCGACGACGCCTCGGAGTCCCGTCTGCACCGCTTCCGCACGGAGGAGGGCTGGGGCGGCGGCTGGCACGCCTCGCACGAGCTGCGGCTGCTGGTGGACGACGGACCGGTTCCCGTCGAGCGGGTGTCCTGGCGCGACCAGCGCGGCAACTCCGGCGTGGTCATGCTGCAGTCCGCGACGGGCGACCTCAAGGTGACCGGCGTGGCGGCGAGCGAGGAGTTCGACGGCGGTGGGGAGGGCGCGGCCAACCTCCTGGACGACGCCCGGAACAAGTGGCTGGCCTTCGACGACACCGCCCTGCTCGACTTCACCCTCGCCCGCCCCGCCGTCGTCTCGTCGTACTCCCTGAGGTCGGCGAACGACGCCCCCGGCCGCGACCCCCGCGACTGGACGCTCCTCGGCTCCTTCGACGGCCACACCTGGACGCCGCTGGACACCCGCACCGGCGAGACCTTCACCAGCCGCTTCCAGACCAGGGACTTCGTCGTACGGGGCGCCGCCCACACCACGGCCTACCGCCACTATCGTCTGGAGATCAGTTCCAACTCCGGCTCGAACGAGACCCAGCTCGCCCAGGTCCGTTTCGTCGAAGCCCCCACCGGTCAGGGGTTCGTCGGCTACTACCAGCGCTACAACGAGGGTCCCATCGGCTATCGCGGTACGCCGGTCCCCGCGCCCAAGGCCGACGGCGTCCCCGCGACCAGCGTGGCGGCGGACCTGGAGGCGGCCGTGCAGTCCCTGACCGACACCGCCCAGACCCTGGCCGCGCTGGCGGCCCGCCTCCGCGGCAGGTGAGGGGGGCGGTTGCCGGGGCTCACCTCAGTTTCGCGTAGACGATGAGGTTGTTCACCGGGTGACCCTGGGCGTCGAAGTCGCCGTCGCAGGTGATCAGCCGCAGGGCGCGGTCCTGGGTGGGGCCGTAGACCTTCTCGGTGGGGACCTCAATCAGGTGACCTGTCGTCGCATTCATCAGATGACTCCTTCGGGAAGGATCACACCTAATTCATGACACTCCCGCCAGGACATCCAAAACCGTTCGGGGTGTCCGCGGTGACCAGGTATGGGTCCAAGACTCACTTCTGCTCACTGATTAGGAACGGTGGAGGGCCAGTCCAGTTGGCGGATGAGTTCGTCGTCGCCGGGACGGGGCGCCGGTGCGGGCGTTGCTCCGGTGGGGCGGGGTGGGCGCTGGGTGCCGCGGGAGATGTTGCCGCTGGCGGTGGTGTTGTGTTCGACGCGCGGGCGGCGCAGTGCCTCGTAGAGGGGGAGTGCGGAGTCGAGGTCCGGTGTGTCGCGTAGGCACTTGGCGAGGATCACCGCGTCCTCCAGGGCCAGGGAGGCGCCCTGTCCCGTCGCGGGGGAGGCGGCGTGGGCCGCGTCTCCGACGAGGAGGGTGCGCCCGGTGCGCCAGGGGGCGCCGTTGGGCATCTCGGTGGCGTTGGTGACCAGGACGGGGGCCGTGGTGGCCGCGACGATGCCTGCGGCCGGGGTGGGGTCCTTGCGCAGCAGCGGGAGCAGCAGGTCGCGCCAATGGGTGGGGGCGGCGTCGGTCAGCTCGTCGGCGGTGAGGGGTTCGGGGGCGGAGACGCGGGCGAACCAGTACGTCTCGCCGTCGGGTGACGTCGTATGGCCGAAGGCGGCTGTGCTGCCGCGCGTCATCGTGATGCACGCCGCATCTTCCTGACCGGCCTGCACGGCCTCCGGCGCTGCGTTCGTGTAGCCGTAGAAGACGTGCTGTCCGGCGTAACGGGGCTGTGCGGTGGGGGTGGTTGTGCGGCGGACGGCGGAGTTGAGGCCGTCGGCGCCGATGAGCAGGTCGCCCGACGCCGTGCTGCCGTCGGCGAAGTGCGCGGTGACGCCGTCGGGGCCGTCCTCGACGGAGGCGAGACGGGCGCCGTGGACGACGGCGATGCCGCGGCGCACCGCCTCCGCCTGCAGGGCCGCGCCGAGTTCGCCGCGGCGCAGGCACCGGTACCGCAGCGCGGGGTCGTCGGCCTCGCCGAGCGGGACGTGTGCCACCTCGGCGCCGGTCGCGTCCACGACGCGCATCGAGGTGAGCGGGAACCCGAGCGCGGTGACCGCGGGGGTGGCGTCGAGCTGCGCGAGGGCCCGCAGGCCGTTGCTCGCGAGGGTGAGGAACGCGCCGATGTCCTCGGCGGAGTCGGGGTGCGCCTCGTACACGGCGACCTCCAGGCCCGCCTTGTGCAGCGCCAGAGCCGCCGCCGTGCCGGCGATGCCGCCGCCGATGACCAGGAAACGTGCCATGCCTATCCCCCGCTTTTCCGTGTGCTGCTTCAGTCTGATCGGCTCTGCTCCGCGTTCTTCCGTGTGCCGTCCGGAACTTGTCAGTTCGCGGTCGGCGCCGGTGTCCGAGGGCGGCCGAGGGAGTCCAGTACGGCTTCGAGTTGGCGGAGCGGCTCCGCGCCGACGATACGCAGGACGACCGTGTCCGCGCCGGACGCCGCCAGGGCGTGGATGTCGCCGACGGCCTGCGCGGGTGTTCCGGAGACGGTGAACACCTCCTCCTGCGGGCGGCCCAGCCAGGCGCCGTGGCCCTCGGTGTGGGGGTGGAGGGTGCGGGCGACCTCGTCGGGGTCGTCGCCGACGCACGCGAAGGAGAGGACCGTCAGGGTGTGGTCGGGCCCGGCGCCGCCCTTCGCCGTCAGGGCGCGGGTGTTCTCGAGGTCGCTCGGGCCGTGGCCCTCGGCGATCAGGGTGCCGTCCGCGACGCGGCCGGACAGTTCGAGGGACCGGGGCCGGACCACACCCGCCACCACCGGCGGCACCTGAACCGGCGGGTGCACCAACTGGACGCCGTCCAGCCGCACTTCACGCCCGTCCAGCTCGACCCGCTCCCCGCGCAGCAGCGCGCGCACGGAGGTGATCGTCTCCTCCAGCAGGGCCAGCGGTGACCGGGGCGCGACGCCGACCGACACCATCCACTCCCGCACCCCGTGCCCGACCCCGGCCACGAGCCGGCCGGGGAACACCCGGGCCAGCGTGGCCAGTTCCATCGCCAGCAGCGCCGGACTGCGCAACGGCGCCGGTGCGATCCCGAGCCCCACCCGCAGCCGCTCGGTCGCCCCCAACGCCACGGCCGCCGCCGACACCCCGCCGTTCCACCCGAGATCCTCGACGACCCACAGATCGTCCACCCCGAGCGCCTCGGCCTGCCGCGCGAACCCGGGCAGCCCTTCCGGCGCCCAGTCGCGGTCGTACATGACACCGATCCGTACGTTCGGCACGTTCGCATTCACATTCGTGCTCACGTTGGTGTTCGCGTTCGTGTTCGTCATGTGTCGGAACCTACGGGGTGGTCGGTGTGTGGATCAACGGCGTATGCCTCGGGGCGCGTTGACGTCGCCTCAGTGGTGGTGGCCGTGTCGGCCGAGGGTCTCCGCGGGGGTCGCGCCGGGGCGGGTCCACTGCGGCACGGGCCGGCTGGTCGGGCCCCAGGTGGCGACGCCGTCGGCGTCCGAGCGCCAGTACCAGCAGGCGGCCCTCGGACGGGTACCCCTCGCGGACGTCGCCGATCACGGGCCGGCCCTCGGGGTTGTCCTCCCACGCCTCGCCGCGGCCGTAGGGCGTCATGTCGAGCAGGCCGAGCGACCCGTTGACCGGCTCGTTGAACGGGACCGGCCCGTCGGCGCCGGTGACCTCGACCGTCCCGTCGAGCTCCAGGTGTCCTCCCAGGTGTCTCGCGTCGGGCAGCGTCGTACGACGTCCTGCAAATGTCCTGCAAACGTCCTGCAACGTCCTACGACGCTCACCAGAACAGACTCGCGACCCGGCCGGAACTCATCGCAAATCGTCGCAACTCATCGTGACGCATCGCACCCTCTCCCCGCCGAAAGGCGACGGGCCCGCCGACCGTCAGGTCAGCGGGCCCGGTGAGCACCTCGGGGCTGGCCGGCGTCGGCCCTTGACCGGTGTCAGCCCTTGACCGGCTTGCCCCGGCCCCATGCCCAGGCGAGGCGGTCCGCGCCGGACTGGTTGGTGGTGGTCAGCCAGGGGCGGTTGACGGGGCCGACGAGCTTCTGGAGCGAGTAGGTGTCGTCGGTGCGCAGGCCCGGCCAGTACACCGAGCCCATCTTCAGCTCGCGGAAGGTGTCCGTGACCGCCTGGACGTAGTTGATGAAGTTGTTGTCGGGGGTCTTGACGTTGTAGTTCAGGCCGTCGGTCATCGGCGCGCCGAACTCGTCCGCCACGGTCCGGTTGGCGCAGTCGCCGATGCGGACCTTGAGGTCGGCCACCCACTGGTCGTAGGTCGCGTACTCCTTCCAGAACCCGTAGTGGTGCAGGGAGAGGTACGTGCCCTTGAGACGGGGGTCGGCGCAGACCGTGGTCACGTGGTCGTTGTAGCCGGCGCCGCTGACGAAGACCCGGTTGCGGGGGACCGACTTGTACCTGGTCAGCCACTTCGCCGCTATGTCGGCCCACTCGGTGTCCGTGTAGCCGTGCGGCTCGTTCATCGGCTCGAAGTAGACGCGCTTGTCGTTCTTGTAGGCCTTGACGACGGTCTTCCACATCGGCCAGTAGGTGGCCGTGTCGTCGATGAAGCCGTCCTTGCGGTCACCCGTGCCCTCCCAGTAGGACACGATGACCTTGAAACCCTGGTCGGAGGCCGCGTCGATGACCCCGCGGTACGACTTCCAGTACGCGCCGTTGACCGTGTACGGGTTGATCGGCAGCCGCACGGTGTTGGCGCCGAGGTTCGCGCGGAACGCCGAGATGATCCGGGTCGCCTTCGCGTAGGTCTGCCTGTAGGTGTCCTTGGTCGACAGACCGGACAACTGGAGGTAGTCGTCCGCGAAGTTGTCGCGCGGGTCGGCCCAGTTCACGCCCTTGAACTGGGTCGTGTCCATGGCCGGGCGGGCGCTGGCCGAGGCGGGGGTGGCGGCGAGGGTGCTGCCGCTCACCGCGGCGACGGCGACCGCGACGAGAGCGGCGCGCAGGCGGGGGGAGCGGGAGGCGCTGGCGGGGGTGTGACGCATGGACGTGTGCCCTTTCGGCTCTGATGTTTGCGTAAACATCGGAGCCCCGCGATGGCTGATGTTTGCGTAAACATGGCGGCGCCGGAATCGTGGCACCCGGCCGGGTGATCGTCAAGGTTTCACGCGGGTAAACGTCTGTTGCCGCCTGTTGCCATCTGGTGTTTCCTGTCGCCGTCTGTTGTTTCCTGTGCTTCCTGTGTCTCCTGTTGCCGGGGCTCACGTAGTCGGTTTGTTTCGGCAGGTGGCGCAGGTGGCGCAGGTGGCGCAGGTGGCGCAGGTGGCGCAGGCGGCACGGGCGGCTCGGGCGGCTCAGGTGGTGGCGATCGGCTCCAGGGTGAGTGGCGCGATCTTGCCCTCCAGCATGGCGCCCAGGCCCTGGGCGGCGCAGATGTCGGGCCGTTCGGCGATGTGCACCGGCATGCCGGTGGCCTGGCGCAGCATCTGGTCGAAGCCGGGCAGCAGGGCGGAGCCGCCGACCATCATGATCCCGCGGTCGGCGAGGTCGGCCACCAGGTCGGGCGGGCACTCGCGCAGCACCCGGCCGATGCCGTCGAGGACGGCGGTCAGCGGGGTCTCGATGGCGTCCCGTACGGCCGCGGTGTCGACCCGCACGGAGCGGGCGAGACCGGTGGCGACGTCCCGCCCGTGGATCTCGGTGGAGGTGGGCCCGTGCGGGGTGAGACCGTTGCCGCTGAGGGCGACCTGCAGGGGGCGTACGGACTGGCTCGGCAGCATCAACTCGTGCTCGTGGCGCAGGTGTTGGACGATCGCGTGGTCCACGGCCTCGCCGCCGACCGGGATCCGCTCGGCGGTCACGATCGAGCCCAGGGAGAGCACGGCGACCTGGGTCGCGGCCGCGCCGCACACCATGATCATGGTGGCCTCGGGGCGTTCGACGGGCAGCCCGCAGCCGACGGCGGCGGCGATCAGCGTGTCGACGAGTTCCACGCGCCGCGCGCCGAGCCCGACCAGCGTCTCGATCGCGGCGCGCTGGGCGAGCGGGTCGGCGTCGTGCGGGGTGCAGGCGGCGCCGCGCAGGAACGGCTTGCGGCGCAACTGGCGGCGGATCTTGTCGCCGAGCAGGTGCCGCAGCATGCGCTGCGCCATCTCGATGTCGACGACCGTGCCGCCGGAGACCGGGCGCACGACGCGGATGTAGTGCGGGGTGCGTCCCGTCATCTTCTCGGCGAACTCGCCGACCGCGATCAGCGCGCCGGTGCGGGTGTTCACGGCGGCGGCGGACGGCTGGTCGACGACGAGCCCGGCCCCCTTCACGTACACCCGCGTCCGCGCCGCTCCGAGGTCGACGGCGAAGTGGCAGCGGCGTAGCTGCTCCAGACTGGCGGTCATGGCAGGTCCTCCCGAGAGCACAGACCGTGGGGCCGCCGGGCGGTCGGCCTCCTTCGCATCGTGCGGGGGCGGGGCGGGGGCCGCCCCTTGGAGGGGGCCGGGCGGGGCGCGACCGAATGGGGGTTTTGTCGCACATGTCGAAAGTGGGGCTCATGTAAGGGAGTGAGGGGACCGCTCTCTCAGAGCGACTGTGCCGCTTTCAGTACGGGGGCGAGGGAGGTGACCGTGACCTCGCAGCCCGCCTCGCGCAGGCCCGTCTCGACCGTGGGATTGCGGGCGAGGCCGATGAAGCGCAGGCCGACCTGCTGGGCGGCGGTCAGCTCGGCGAGGGTGGAGCCGATCAGGACGCTGGTGAAGGCGGGCGTGCCGTGCGGGCGCAGGGCGCGCAGCAGGCAGTCGGGGTGCGGCATGAGCCGGCCGAGGTCGTTGCTGCGGCAGTGCACGCGCGCGAGGGGGAGCCGGTGGGACTCCAGATAGCGGTGGACGGCCTGTGTGCTGACGTCCGTGGCCACCCCGACCCGGCGTCCGCTGTCGTGCAGGGTGCGCACGAGCGTGACGGAGTGGTGCGTCGTCGGCGCGTCCGGTACGGCCCTCAGCTCCAGCTCGTTGAGACGGTCCCGCAGGAGCGGGCCGAGGGGGTCCTGGGCGAAGGCGCGCAGGACGTCCAGCGGGTGCACGAACAGCTCCCGTCGCGCCCCGCCGCCGCCCAGGGGCTGCCCGGTCAGCGCGTCCTCGGGGTGACGGTGCTCGGCGACCAGCGCGAGCAGGTCGAGGGCGGCCTCGCGGGCGGTGTTCGCCGTGAACAGGCGGGTCAGCGGGCCGTCGAAGCCGAACAGGACGGTCTCGGCGTCCGCGAGCAGGCCCGCCAGCGGGCGCGCGGAGGGGTCGGCGGGCCGCCGCACCTCGGGGGGCGGGGCGTAGTCCGGCGCGAGGGTGACCGCGCAGGTCACCGCCAGCCCCGGCACCGGCCACGTGCCGAACTGGGCGTTGACGGCCCGCTGCGCGCCGGCCGCCCGGCGGACGGAGTGGTGGCCGGTGACCCGGGATGCCGCCTCCACCAGATGCGCCAGCAGCCGCTCGGCCACGCCGGTGGCCTCCGCCCGCACGTACGCCCGTGCGTCGGCCTGTACGTACGCCACCGGGTCGGCCACCCGCCAGGTCAGTTCCACGGCAGCGGTGAAGGCGCCCTTGCCGGAGCTGGGCAGCGACACCTGGCGGACGGCGTGGTGCGGGGTGAGGTCGACCTCGTAGTACGTCGCCGCGCGCGGCGGGCGTCCGCCGTACGGGTCGGCGGGGTTGAGGAGGGTGAGCGGGCCGTCGGGGCCCGTGTGCACGATCGCGGTGCGGCCGGGGGCGGGTATCCCGAGCTGCCGTAGATCGGGGGTGAGCAGCGGCCCCCGTACGAGGTCCCGCGCCTCGTCCGTGTCCCTGTCCGTGTCCCTGTCCCTGTCCCTGTCCCTGTTCCCGTTCCCGTTCCCGTTCCCGTCCTCGGGGCGCGGCGCGGGCAGCCGGCAGTACCAGGCGAGTGGGGGGCCGTCCGGGGCGTCGCCGTACAGGGGGCGGAAACGGTGGGGGCCGGAGGCGGCGGAACTGTGGGCGAAGTCGTCGTAGAGGGCGGGGGGGATCGTGAGGAGGACGGGGGCGGTGACGTGCCGGGGTGCGGGGGCCGGTGCCGGTGTCGATGCCGGGCCGTTCCGGAACGTCACGCGCAGGCGCGGCGGTTCGGCCAGGTCGGCGACGGGGCCGGGCAGCCAGCGCAGGGCGGCGGCGAGGACGGGGAGGAGGTAGGCGTCGGGGTGGACCTGGACGACGTAGCCGTTCCGGCGGACGCGGATCTCGTACTGCTGGGGGGTGAGATCGCCGCGCGCGAGTACTTCGTGGACGGCCAGTTCGAGGGTGATGCGGGTTTCGGGGTGGACGGTGAGATCGGCGTCGGTCTCGAAGAGGATCGCGGGGTGGAGTTCGGCGAGGGCGGTACGGAGGGTGTCGCGGAGGGAGCGCAACCGGGAGCGGGTCTCCCGCGCGGCGGGGCCGGGGAGGCCGTCTAGGGGGTCGCCGTGGAAGAGGGCGAGGGCGTCTTCGAGCCGGGAGCGCTGGGCCCGTGGGTCCTGGGGCGGGTGGGCGAGGAGTCCCTCGAAGGCGACGGCGTTCTCGCAGGCGACGGCGTCGACCTCGATGCCGATGCCGGTGCCGATGCCGGTGCCGGTGCCGGTGGCGTCCAGGGTGTAGCCGTCGGGGGTTCGGGTCAGGCGCGCGGGTCCCAGCAGGTGGCCGACCTCCCTGGCCAGCGCGTCGATACGGCGGACGGACTCCACCCTGCCGGGCCGCTGCTCCCACAGGCCGGCGGCCAGGTCGTCGTAGGTCGTCGGCGTCTGTTGTTCGGGGGCGAGGAGCAGCATGCACAGGAGCGCCTGGGCTTCGACGGAGGGGAGGGGGAGGGACGGGTGCTCCGGGGGACGGCTGACGTGCAGCGGGCCCAGCATCCGGATGTGCAGAGGGCCGGCGGGCTCCTGCACATCCGGATGCTGGGCGGAGGGTTCCTGGACGGCGGGTTCCGTGCCGCCCCCGCCCATCCGCTGCACCGTCTCCTCGCTCACCCTCGCGAACGCCGGGGCGGTGTCGGAGCCGGAGTCCGCACCGGTGTCGGTGCCGGTGCCGTTGGCCTGGGGGGTGGAGGTCTCCGCCCGGAACCCGCCCGGCGTGTAACCCGCTTGGTCGTCGATCAGGCCGCCGATGCGGTCGAGGAGTTCGCGGGTGCGGCCTCGGGTCGTGCGGGGGAGGGTGCGCAGGAGGAGGTCGCGTACGCCGGGGCGGAAGTCGTAGGAGCCGGGTGGGCCGGGGGCGGTGGTGAGCATGCCGCTGAGGATCACCTCGGCCAGGTGCTGCGGGCGCGGGTCCCGGTTCACGGCACGCTGGACCAGACGCATCACCGGCACGGACGGCACCGCGAGCGCCAGGTGACCGGCCAGCCGGAAGGCCTCCGGGGAGGCGGTGGCCCGGAAGCGCAGCACCAGGTCCTGGGCGGGGAGGGACCCCGGGTCGGTGGTCCCCGGCTCGGCGGGTGCGGGCGGGGTGGGGGCCGGCGGAAGCCAGGCCGCAGCGCCCGGGGCGTGGACGCCGCCGGGTCCCGCCACCAGCGCCGCCCAGTTGGCCAGCCAGGGCGCGCCCGGTTCCAGGACGGGCAGGGGAAAGGCGGTTCCGGGTGCGGGACAGGTCTCGGGGTCCGGGTCCGGGTCGTACGGGGTGAAGGTGAGGGCGGAGAGCGGGGCCGCCGGGGTGGGGGAGGAGAGCAGGCCCGGCTGGGCCGGCAGGGCCGTCGTGGGCCACAGGTGCTCGGGGAGCGGCTGTACGACGGCCAGCGGCATCCGCGTCGCCCAGTGCCGCAGGGTGCCGTACCAGAGGTCGCCCGCCGGGCCGGGTCGCCACTGCGGGCCCATGCAGTCGCTGACGACCAGGGTGACCGTCCGGCCGTCCGCCGGGTCGGGGACGTGCCGGGCCCGGCCGTCGGGCGCCGCCGGGTGCAGGGTGACCGTGCGGAAGACGCCCGACTGGGCCAGGACGGTGTGCAGTTCACGGACGAGGGGCCGCCACACCGGCATCGTCGGGCCCGTGTCGTGGACGAGGCTCAGGCGCAGCCAGCGGTCGCGCGCGGGGCGCAGGACGGGCAGCCAGACGTCGGGGTGGGCGCCCAGCCGGGCGATGCGGTCGGCCGTCGCCCGCTCGTCGAGGAGACGGGCGCGCGCCGACGCCACCGTCCGCTTCAGCGGGCGCAGCGCCCGCTGGAGGGCGAGGGGGTGGGGGAGCATCGGGGGTGCGGGTGCGAGGAGTTGCCTGGTGGCCGTGGTCGTGCGTGCCGGGGCGTCCGTCGGCGGTGGCGGGGCGGGGAGGTGCAGGGGGACGCGGTCGGTGGGGGACGGGGGCTGGGATTCAGGGAGGGGCGGGGTCTCTGACGGCCGGTCCTCGGGGCCGGCCGGAGCGGGGGGCGGCGGTGACGGCGTCGTGGCCGCTGTGCCGTCCGGGTCCGAGCACGGGTCGCCGGAGGTATCCGTGTGAGCCGCGTCCGGATCCTCCAACTCCCTTGCCAGCCATAGCAGTTCGGCCAGTTCGCGCGCCGTCGGCGCTGTCTCCGACGCGGTGGTCAGCAGCGCCGTCAGCCGGGCAAGCGCTGACGTGTCCCCCGGCGGCACATCTCCCTGCGGCGCGGCGTCAGAAGCCATCGCCGTCCGCCGTCGTGCTCAGGTAGGGCATGAGTTGTTCCGCCAGGGCGTCGCGGGAGTCCGTGTCGAGGCCGGTGACGCCGGTGAGGTAGAGGGCGTTGAGGAGCTGGTCGGTGGCGAGTTCGCCGTCGGCGGCGCGGGTCAGGAAGCGGTTGATGAGGCGTTCCGCCTCGCCGGGCGGGGTGTCGAGGTGGGCCCGGACGATCTCGGTGAGCTGTTCGCGGTCGGGGCGGCGCAGCTTCAGGCGGACGCAGCGGCGCAGGAAGGCGGGCGGGAACTCGCGCTCGCCGTTGCTGGTCAGCACGACGAACGGGAAGGCGCGGCAGCGGACCCGGCCGCGTGTCACGGTGACCGGGGAGTCCGAGCCGTCGGCCAGCACCTCGGCGGTGACGTCCTCGGCGGAGTGGCGGGCGGCGCGCAGGAGTTCGGGGATCTCGTACTGGCCCTCCTCCAAGACGTTCAGCAGGTCGTTGGGCAGGTCGAGGTCGCTCTTGTCGATCTCGTCGACCAGCAGGGCGCGGGGACGGTCGTACGGGAGCAGGGCCGTGCCGAGGGGGCCGAGGCGCAGGTGGTCCTCGACGCCGCCGGCCTCGTGGACGTCCTGCCCCGTGCGGGCCGCCTGCCGCGCCGCGTACAGCCGGGACAGGGGGTCGTACTGGTAGAGGCCGTCGGACAGGGCGGAGCGGCTGGTGATGTTCCAGCGCAGCACCGGGCCGAGCCCCAACTCCCGTGCCACCGCGTACGCCAGGGAGGACTTTCCGGTGCCGGGCGGGCCGGTGACCAGCAGGGGGCGGCGCAGCACGAGGGCCGCGTTGACGAGCTGGACGCTCTCCGGGGTGGCGACGTAGGAGCGGGCGCGGTGGACCCGGTCGGGGGAGACGGCGGCCTCGTCGTCGGCGTCCCGGGGGGCCGGCACGACGGGCTCGCCGTCGAACGCGCGCCAGGGCGGCGGCGCGGGCAGCCGGTCGATGCCGTCGTGCGGCTCGCTGTTCCCGGTGTAGACGGACCAGTGGGGCATGGTTCTCCGAACTCGGTGTGGCATGGCGTGACTTGGCATGACCTGGCGTGGCCTGGTGACTCGGTGGCGGGCTCAGGCCACGGGGGAGTGGGCGTGGGCGGGCGCTTCGCCGTGCGGGTCGGTGAAGACGCGCGGGTCGTCCCACAGGAGTTGGATGTCGTGCGCCCAGTGGCCGTCCTCCGCGTCGGCCTCCTCCCGCAACGCCAGCACGCGGCGCGGGAGTTGGGCGGGCGGGACGCCGGACAGGCAGGTGTCGAGCTCGTCCAGGAACGTCTTGCCCGCGCAGCCGTCCCCGCCGGCGCAGGGCTCGTCGGGCCCGGCGGCGCAGCCCTCGCGGGACCAGATCACCATCGGGGCGGGCGCGTTGAGCGAGGTGTCGAAGTGGGGGCGGGTGCGGGGCGCGGCCGGGGCGGATGCGAAGCCGGCGAGGCAGGCGTCGTCCTGGCGCAGCCGCATCCGGAGCCGGCGGGGCTCCTCGGGGCTGCCGCACTCGACGCGGTGCACGCGCGCGCCGGGCACGGAGTCCAACCGGTTCCACATCCGAGTCAGTTGGTGCCGGACGCCCGCCCGGCGGCGGGCCTGGTCGGTGACGACGAGCGGGTACACGCAGCCGAGCGGGGTGTCGTCGTCGGGGTTGCTGGCCCAGCGGTCGACGGGCAGGTCGATCCAGTCGCGGGGCAGCGCGAACGCGATCAACTCGTCGCAGCCGGGCGTCAGATACCGGAAGGCGGCCTCGATCCGGTCCTGCACGTAGGCGCGCAGCCCGGCCTGCGGGACGGTGTCCGAGCCGACCGGATGCCGGCGGCCCCCGCTGTACGCGGACACCTCGACGCGCACGTGCCCGTCGCCCGCGCCGCTGTGCTGGAGGTCGACGAGGATGGGCGACCAGTGGGGTGCGGCGGCCGTCTCGACGGTGACGTGAGACAGGGAACGGGAGTCCGGGAGGGATTCCAGGAGGGATTCCAGGTGGGCCGTGAAGCGGGTGACGGTGGTGGCCGCGTCGGCGCCGTCGATCTCGCACAGCACGAACAGGGCGGCCGACCACAGTGAGTCGAACCCCTCCTCGGGCGCGTCCGGGTCCAGCAGGCCCCGGGCGGCCTCGTAGAGCCGTACGCGCCGCCCGGGATCGCCGTCCAGGCCCGCCCGGACGGCGCGTTCGACGAGTTCGCGCAGGCGCGCGCGGTCGGCGGTGCGGTGGTCGGCGGTGGGGACCAGGCCCTCCAGGGCGGGCCAGTAGCGGGTCATGACCTCGGTGGGCATCATGCGCCCGTTGTGCACGCCCCGGTCGCCGGCGGCCGCGGTGACCATGCCGACGACCTCGCCGGTCTCGACGAGGGTGACGGCGGCGCCGCTGAACCCGGGGGCGAGCGGCTGCCCGCCGGGCTGCCAGGCCTCCAGTTGGATCCACTCGCGGTTGAGCAACTGGGGTGAGGTGATGCGGTATTCGGCGAGGGTGCCCTCGTCGAAGCCCACCGGGAAGCCGTAGACGACGAGCTTGCGGGGCAGGTCGGGACGGTCGGGCCGGTGGCCGTGGGCGGTGTCCACGGGGGCGAGCGCGGCCGGGGCGATCGGCACGTCGTGGGCCAGCTCCAGGACGGCCAGGTCGCCGAGGTCGGTCGTGCCGCCTCCCCAGCCGCCGTCGGCGACCACCCGGGCCGGGACGGCGGGGGAGCCGGGCCGCTCGGTGAAGGTCACCGTCAGCGTGTCGGCGGCGGCCTGGTGCACGACGTGGGCGCAGGTCAGCACCCGGCGCGGGGTGACTAGGAAACCCGCGCCCGCGACCTGGCCGGCGCTCTCGATCCGGGCGTGCCACTCGGCGCTGTTCCCACTGTTCACGCCCCCCGTGCGGCCCACGCCGCCCATGCGACTCATGCGGCTCACGCTGCTCATGAGGGGGAGGACGGCGACCAGGTCAGTCGTACGACGAGGTGGCCCTCCGCCGTGCCCTTGGCGATGATCGCGCCCGTCTCGGCCGACAGCTTCACCCCGAACTCGATCTCCACGCCGTCCGGCCGTAACGCCCCGTCGCGGAAGACGCGCAGCGCCGACTCGGCGGCGGCGCGCACGCCTTCCAGGGCGCCTTCGAAGGTGCGGGCCGCCTGGACCGTACCGTCGCCCCGGGCCACCAGCCGCGACCCGGGCCGCTGCTCCGTGACCGCCTCGACGGCGACCACGGCACCGTCGTCGGTCTTGAACTCCACCAGTCCGTCCACAGTGTCCCCGTAACCCCTTCCAGTCCAGTCCAGCCCAGAGCAGTCCAAAGCGGTCCAGTCAAGTCCGGTCCAGTCCTGAACAACTCGACATCACCAGCGGCTCTGCGCACATCCATTGTCACGGACGGTGCTGGAGATTGTTCCCGAGTTCGGCCTTTCAGTCGGCCTGGTCGCTCCGGATCACGCCCAAGGCCGCCAAGTCCTGGGGCCGGATACGGAGTTGGTCCGCCGTCGCCTCCACCTCCTCCGGTGGCCGCTTGAGGATGGCGGCGGCCGACTCCGGTGCGATGACGGAGAAGTAGCTGTCCGGTGTGGCCCAGGTACGGCCGGGTGCGGCGAGCGCGAGCGCCCCGCCGGAACCGCCCTCGCCGATCACGAGCGTGGTGATCGGCGTCCGCGCGGTGGCGACCGCCCCGAACAACTCGGCGATCGACGCGCCCACGCCCTGCCGTTCGGCCTCCGCGTCGTTGGCCGCGCCCGGGGTGTCCACCAGGGTCAGCACCGGGATCCCGAGCCGGTCCGCGAGCCGGATCAGCCGGACGGCCGTGCGGTAACCGGCGGGCCGGGTCGCCGCCCCGGTCTGCGCGGCATACGCGACCGTACGCCCCTGACGCTCGCCGAACCCGCACAGCATCCCGCCCGCGTCGACACCACCACACCGGTCCCCGGAGATCGCGACCCGGTGGCCGAAGTAGACGTCCAAGTAGGCCTGCGCCCGGGGCCGTTCCGGCGAACGAGCACGCGCGACCGCGTCCCACCCGGAGACCGGCAGCCCCGTCACCCCGAGCGCCCCGGGCACCGGGGCGGGCTCGATCCCCTGCCCCGCGTCGCTCGCCCGGCCCGATGCGCTCGCCCCGCTCGCCCCGCTCGACCCGAGGGCTTCCGGCGCCGGAGTCGGTTCGATCGGCCGGGTGGCGGGCTCGCCCGTCTCGGCCGACCGCCTCACTCCAGCCGTCCCGCCCGTCAGCAGTCGCAGCCACAGCCCCAGCGCGCCCCGCAGCTCCGCCGGAGGCACGACCGCGTCCGCCGCTCCCGCCGAGACCTGGGCCTCGGCCGTGTAGGCGGACGGGTCGGCGTCCCGTGGGCGGACTCGGGAGCCGGCGAAGGCGACTTGGGCGTTCGGCAGGGCCAGGACCACGTCGGCGCCCGCGCCCAGGGTGGCCCAGCCGCCGCCGGTCGTCGGGTCCCGCAGGACGGCGATCTGAGGCAGCCCGGCCTCTCTCGTGAGCGCCGACTGCCGTGCCACCCGCTGGAGTTGGGTGAGGGCGAGCATGCCCTCCTGCATCCGGCTGCCGCCCGTGGCGACCAACGGCACGACCGGGAGCCGGTGTTCACGGGCGTACGTGTACGCCGCCTCCAGCCGGTCGCCGGTGCGCTCGCCCAGGGAACCGCCCAGGAAGCCGAACTCGAAGGCGATCAGGACGGCCCGGGTGCCCTCGACGCTCGCGGTGCCGCAGACGACGGACTCCGTCTCGCCGGTGCGCCGGGCGGCGCGGGCGCGCGAGGCGTCGTAGCCGGGCCAGCCGAGGGGGCCGTCGGGCGCGAACTCCCTCTCGGGGTGGGGGAGTTCGGAGAGCTCGGAAAATCCGGAGGGTCCGGAGGGTCCGGAGAGTTCGTGGAACTCGTCGGCGACGAGGGCGATGATCTCCCGCGCGCTCGCCCGTCCCGTCGTCATGACGGCAGCGCCCGCTTCATGATCTTCCCCATGTCGTTGCGGGGCAGCGCGTCGAGGTACCGCACCACGCGGGGCCGCTTGTGCGGGGCGAGCCGCCGGGCGACGTGATCGGCCAACTCACCCTCGGTCGGGGGCGCTTCGGGATCCACCGGCACGACCCACGCGACGATCCGCTCCCCGAGGTCCGCGTCCGGCTCCCCGGTGACGGCGGCCTCGCGCACCCCCGGATACTCCAGCAGCGCGTTCTCGATCTCACCGGCCCCGATCTTGTAACCCCCGCTCTTGATCAGATCGGTGGCCTTGCGCCCGACGATCCGCACGTACCCGTCGGGATCGCGCACCGCCACGTCGCCCGTCCGGAACCAGCCGTCGGCGGTGAAGGCGGCGGCGGTCGCCTCGGGCCGGTTGAGGTACTCGGTGAACAGGTTCGACCCGCGCACCTGGATCTCCCCGACGGTCTCCCCGTCGTGCGCGGCGACGACCGACCCGTCGTCCTCCACGAGCCGCAGCTCCACGCCCGGCAGCGGCACCCCGACCGTCCCCGCCCGCGCCTCCCCGTCCGCACGGACGCTGGTGTTCATCAGCGTCTCCGTCATGCCGTACCGCTCGATCACCCGGCGCCCGGTCGCGGCGGCGATCCGCTCGTGGTCGTGCACGGGCAGCGCGGCCGAACCGGACACCAGCAGCCGCGCCCCGGCGAGCGCCTTGGCGAGCGCGGGGTCGGCGGGCAGCGCCTCGGCGATGCGGTGGTACATCGTCGGCACCCCGAACAGCATGGTCGCGCCGCTGCTCAGCTCGCGCGTCACGCCCTCCGTGTCGAACCGCCCGAGATGCCGCACGGACCCGCCCCGCCGCAGCGGCCCGAGCACCCCCAGCACCAGCCCGTGCACATGGAACAGGGGCAGCCCGTGCACGAGGACGTCCTCCCCGGTCCACTGCCAGGCGTCGGCGAGCGCGTCCAGGGTCGCGGCGACCGCCCGACGCGGGATCACCGCGCCCTTGGGCGGCCCGGTGGTGCCGGAGGTGTAGACGACGAGGGCGGGGTCCTCATCGCCCACAGCCTCACCGCCCAACCCCCCGACCCCATCCCCATCCACGTCCACGTCGACGTCGATCCGCTCCAACTCCCGCAATGCCTCCGGCAGTTCATCACCCGGAGCCGCAAGCACCACCCCCGGCGCACTGTCGGACAGGATGTGCCCGAGCTCCTTCTCGCCCGACTTCGGGTTCAGCGGCACGGCGGCCACCCCGGCGAGCAGCACGCCCACCACCCCGACGGCGGTCTCCAGCGACGGAGTCGCCCACACGGCGACCCTCCCCGCCCCCCGCACCCGCTCCCCGACGGCACCGGCCGCCGCCGCGAGCTCCGCATACGTCAGAGACCGCTCCCCGAACCGCAGGGCGGGACGACCGGACGGGTCGTCCGTCAGCGCCGGGAAGAGCGAGGACGAGGGTGAGGACGAAGATGAGGCCGAGGGCGATGACACGGGACGGGCTCCTGGTGGCTGCGGGACACGATCAAACGGTGTCTTACCCCACGGGACCGCGCCCCCACCTGTCAGGCGCCCCTTGTTAGCCTTCGGACGATCGGATAGGCGGTCAGAGAGATGATCGGATATCGGACAGTCGCATGAAGGGCATGAAGGATTTGAAGGAACAGGGAGTCCGTCGTGGCCCGTTAGAGAGCGCTCGTCACCTATGACCGTTGCCGAGACCGTAGTCAGGTCTCGGCATTCCGTACGTTTCCGCCCGGAAGATCCGTCTCGTCACCAGAGCGTGAGGGCTTCGGCTTGAGTACGGTCGAGGAGCTTCACCGTGGGCTCGTGGGTGCGGATCGTGCCCAGCCGGGGCAGGGTGACGTGACGGCCGTCAGCGTCCACGCGGATCACGCCGGTGGTGAACCGGCAGGCAAGGCACGCCTTGCGCTTCGACTTGAACCGCGGCGCACCCATCCGCTTGCCGCGCCGCTTGCCGTTCTTGGACTTCGCGTAGTTGCCGAACGCGGCCGACGCGTTCGCCAGGCCGGTGGAGTACGCCTCCTTGGAGTTCTCCTCCCACCAGGCGGCGAACCTCGGATCGGTGTGCTTGGCCTCGTTGAACGCCTTCCGCAGCGCGGGCAGCGACCACGGCCGCCACTCCGTCAGCCCGGCCTCGCCGATGCCGTAGGACTCCTCCGCGCGGCGCTGCCACCAGGAGGCGGTCACCCAGCCGACGGCCCAGTTGCAGGCGGCACGCGCCGCGCCGCAGTGCGAGCGCAGAGCATGCTCCTGGGTGGCGTTCGGGTCCAGTGCGAAGCGGTACGCCTGCACCACGAACCCGGGCTGCGGCTGGAACTTCTTCACTCGGCGGCCTCGCCGGTCGCCACGGCCACCGCGCGGGCGGCCCGGTTCTTCGCTGCCCCCGGCCCGTACAGGCGGGCGCACATGGAAGTGAGCACCTCGGTGATGTCGCGTACCAGGTCATCGGCGGTCTCGGTGGGGTCGAGGACGACCAGGCGCCGCCCGGACGCCGACAGTGCGGCCTCCAGGTGCTCGACGCCGAACCGGGCCAGCCGGTCGCGGTGCTCGACCACGATCACCGCCGTCTGCGGGTCGGACAGCAGCCGGTGCAGCTTGCGCCGCCGCCCGTTCAACCCGGATCCCACCTCGGTGACGACCTCAGCGACGGCCAGACCCAGCCCGTTCGCGCCGGACACGACCCGGGCGGCCTGCCGCTCAAGATCGGCTTTCTGGTCAACGGACGACACGCGGCAGTACGCCACCACACGCCCGGACGGCTGGACGGCGACCTCGTCGACCAACCACGTCCCGGACGGCGCCTGGCGAACGGGGACGGGCATCTTCCCGTCCTTCACCCACCGCCAGGCAGTCTGGTAGCTCACGCCCTGCTGACGGGCCCACTCCGAAAGCTTCACGAGACCAAGGTACCTGAGACACACGACTACGGATGACTATGAATGACTAGAAAATCTGTAGCAGCTTTCACCCCACCCGGCCCGAGCCCAGCCGGGACGGCGATCTTCCGGTGCTGGTGGCGGCGTTGCGGGCGGCCGGGGGCGAGGCGGACGGGGTGTTCTGGGACGACGCCGACGTCGACTGGGGGTCCTACGACCTCGTCGTCATCCGCTCGACCTGGGACTACAGCTGGCGCGCGGACGAGTTCACGGCGTGGGCGCGGAAGGTCGGGGCCGTCACCCGGCTCGCCAACCCGGCCGACGTCGTGGGGTGGAACACCGACAAGCGGTATCTGGGGGAACTGGCGGCGGCCGGAGTGCCGACCGTCCCGACGCGCTACCTCGAGCCCGGCGACCCGGCCGACCTCCCCGCCGATCACGAGTACGTCGTCAAGCCGACCTCCGGCGCCGGCGCCCGCTACGCCGCCCGCTACACGCCCGACCAGCACGAGACGGCCGTACGGCAGCTCGCGCGGATGCACGCCGAGGGGCTGACGGCGATGGTGCAGCCGTATGTGCGCGGCATCGACAGCGGCGGTGAGCGGGCCGTGCAGTTCTTCGGCGGACGCCTGCTGCACGCCAGCCGCAAGCGGGCGGTGCTGGCCCCCGGCACCGCCTTCGACGCGGTGAAGGTCGCCCACCCCGGACTGGAGCCCTGGACCCCTACCCCGGCCGAGATCGCCGTCGCCGAACGCGCCCTGGCCGCCGTACCGGAGTCGCCCGAGCTGCTGTACGCCCGGGTCGACCTCGTGGACGGCGACGACGGGGAGCCGTGCGTGATGGAACTGGAACTGGTCGAGCCCAACCTCTTCCTGTTCCTGCACCCGGAGTCGGTGCCGGCCGTCGCGGCGGCGATCCTGGCGGCGGCCGCCACCCGCTGACGACCGTCACTCGTTGACGGCCGCCGCCCTCACCTCCGGACCTCCGGACCGCGCTACTCCCTGACCGCCGTCCGTTGCAGCAGTCCCCAGGTGAACTCGGCGACGACCTCCTGCCGCACGCCGTGCCGGTCCGGTGCCGTGAAGGCCAGGCCCCAGCGGGTGGGGGCCGTGCCTTCCAGGGGGCGGGCCGGGGCGAAGGCGCGGGCGGCCTCGTCGACCGTGCAGGACCAGGGGGTGAGGTCGTCGAGGGACTTGAGGGGTGGCGGCTCGCCTACGGGGGAGCGGACCAGCCATTCGTTCCAGACGCTGCCGTTCGGCGCGAGCAGGACCTCGAAGCGCAGGTCGGGCCAGTAGGACACGGGCCAGAGCCAGGCCTCGCAGTCGAGGTCGCCGACGCGGCGGGGCGTCCGGGTCTCGGGCTCGCCGAGGACGGATCGGTAGCGGGCGAGGGCGCCCCGGGCGTGCGGGGAGTGCGTCATCGCCTGCCAGCGTCTGTTGGCCTCTCGCATCTGTGTGAGGGAGACGCCCAGTTCATGGCGGGCGTTCTCCACCAGGTCCGGATTGTGGTCGGCCATACGACGCAGCAGGACCAGTTCGAAGTCGAGCGGCGTGAAGGAGCCGGCGAGACGTTTCTGAGTCGGCATGCGTACCATCCTGGCCCAAACGCGGGGGCGACGTACTTGCCCTCACGTTTCCCGACCATTGCCCGGCGCGACGCGCTATGACAGCCTGTGGTCGTCATGTTCGTCATGCCGATCGCCTGTTGAAATCTCGAACACGATCACCGTATGGCCGCCTGACAGCCACTGAGACGACTAACTAAGGGAGGGGGCCGGTTGTGGGACGCCTCGTACCTGCCGTGACCCGAGCTCTCGACATTCTCGAGCTCTTCCTCGACGGGGACGGTTCGCTCTCCGCCCCCGACATCGTGCGCAAGCTGCAGCTTCCGCGCACCACCGTGCACGAACTGGTGACCACGCTCTCCGCGCGGTCGTACATCGTCGCCGTGCCCGGACAGCCCGGACGGTACCGTCTCGGCGTCCGCCCGTACCAGCTCGGCAGCCGCTACGCCGAGCAGCTCGACCTCGCCGCCGAGGGTCAGCAGGTCGCGCGCTCCGTCGCCGAAACGTGTGACGAGACAGTCCACGTGGCGATCCTCGAGGGCACCGATGTCATCTACATCGCCAAGGTCGACTCCACGCACGCGGTCCGGATGGTCTCGGCCGCGGGCCGTCGCCTCCCCGCCCACTGCACCTCCGTCGGCAAGATGCTGCTGGCCTCGCTCCCCGAGCCGGAGCTCAGCGCGCGCGTCCCCGACGACGCCGACCTCGTCCGGATGACCCCGAACAGCATCACCGACCCCGGCGCGCTGCGCGAGGCCCTGGCGGAGATCCGGGAGCGGGGCGTCGCGGTCGAGAGCCGCGAGTCCAACCCGGACGTCAGTTGCGTCGCCGCCCCGGTCCGCGACCGCACGGGCCGGGTCGTCGCCGCGCTGTCCATCTCGGTGCCGATGATCCGCTGGAGCGACGAGCGCCGCGGCGAGCTGGAGCAGCTCGCGGCGAAGGGCGCCGCCGAGCTGTCCGAACTCCTGGGCTACCGGAGCGTGGCATGACAACTTCCACGTCACCCGCGTCCACGTCCTCCTCGTCGGCATCGTCCTCGTCCTCGTACGAAGTCGCCGTCCGGGCCGAGGCGACCCTCGGTGAGGGGCCGACCTGGGATCCGGCCACCGGCCGGCTGCTCTGGCTCGACATACTCGGCGCCCGCCTGCACACCTACGACCCCGCGACGGGCCGCCGCACGGTCCGGGTGACCGACCAGCACGTGGGCGCGGCCAAGCCCCGCGCGGGCGGCGGCCTGGTCCTGAACCTGCGGGACGGCGTCGGCCTCCTCGACCCCGACGACAGTTTCCGCTGGCTGCACCACGAGCCGGTCCCCGGCCGCCGTGCCAACGACGCCGCCGTCGCCCCCGACGGCTCCCTGTGGGCCGGCACCATGCGCTACGACGAGGCTCCGGGCGGCGGCACGCTGTCCCGGTTCACCGGCGACGGCGCGGCCGGGGCGGTCCTCGACGACGTGGCGGTGAGCAACGGGACGGGCTGGAGCCCGGACGGCACGCTGATGTACTACATCGACTCGCCCACGCGCCGGATCGACGTCTTCACATACGCGCCGGACGGGAGGGTCTCCGACCGTCGCCCCCTCGTCCAGATCGAGGACGGCGCCGGCTACCCCGACGGCCTCACCGTCGACGCCGACGGCTGTGTGTGGGTGGCGCTGTGGGACGGGGGAGCGGTACGCCGTTACACCCCGGCGGGCGAACTGGACCGCGTGATCACCCTCCCCACCCCGAGGATCACGGCGTGCGCGTTCGGCGGCGCCGACCTGACGGACCTGTACATCACCACGGCCCGCGTCGGTCTCACGGCCCCCCACCCGGTGGCGGGGTCACTGCTGGTGGTCCCGGGCGCGGGGAAGGGCCTGGCCCAACCGCCGTTCGCAGGCTGAACACCGGCCGGGTGCCCGGTTCGCCAGGTCACCCGGCCCCTGGGCCTACCGCAGCCCCGCCCGCTTCAACTCGTCCCCCGTCAACGGCGGCCCGGTCAACGCCGGCTTCAACGGCCCCAGCGCGGCCGCCACCAGCACCGAGGGACTCAGCAGCGCCTCCGGGCCGCGCTCCAGCGAGGTCACGTCCGTCACCCGGCGGGCGATCCGCCCGTTGCCGGTGGCGGTGTGCATCAGCCGGTTGACGTACGACGCCACGAGCCGGTCCCGGAGCGTGGGTCCCTTCTCCGTCGCGCCGGGATAGAACACGTCCTGGCCGACGGCGAGGTCCCAGGCGGTGCCGACCGGCCGGGCCAGCGCCTTCTGGATACGACGGGACAGTCCGGGCGTGCCCCACCCGTGCCGCCGGACGACGTCCCGCAGGATCACCGCGCTCTGGGCGGCGACGGCGAGACCGTGACCGTAGAGCGGGTTGAACGCGGCGAGGGCGTCGCCGAGGACGACGAAGTTCGCCGGCCAGGCAGGCATCCGCTCGTAGAAGTGCCGGCGGTTGACGGTCGCCCGGGTGTACGACACGTCGGACAGCGGCTCGGCCTGTTCGAGGAGTTCCCCGATGACGGGGTGCCGCAGTTCCTCACGCGCGAAGCGCACGAAGTCGTCGTTGACCGGGGAGGGTTCGCCGCCCCGGGTGCCGTTGAGCGTGACGATCCAGCGGCCGTCCTCGATGGGCAGCAGAAACCCCGCACGCCCCGGCTCACCGTCCCGCATGTCGGGCTGCACGTTGACGATCGGGTACCCGGAGCGTGCCTGCTCGGGCGCCAGATAGAGCCGACTGGCATAAGCCAGCCCGGAGTCCACCTCCCGCCGCTCCACCGCCCCGAGCCCCAACTCCACCAGCCACAGCCCCGCCCGGGACCCCCGCCCGGTCGCGTCGACGACGAGATCGGCCTCGATGACGCGTACGTCGTCGCCGTCCCGCGACCTGACCGTCACCCCGGTTATCGCCCCCGTGTCCCCCACGAGCCCCAACACCTCGGTGCCGGTGAGGAGTTCGACCCGGGGGTCGGTGAGAACCCGGGTGCGGATCGTCGCGTCCAGGAGGTCGCGGCCGGCCAGGAGCACGTGGTGGGACTCGGGCCAGCGGCGGAACCAGCCCCGGGTGCCCAGGACGACCATGTCCGTCGTGACCGGCGTCCGGCGCGCCCCGGCGTCCTGGAGCGCCTCGGTGATGCCCGGCAGCAGGTCCGACACCGCCCGCACTCCGCCGGACCACAGCATGTGGGCGTGGCGGGCCTGGGGCAGGCCCTTGCGGGGGGCGGGGCCGTCGGGCAGTACGTCGCGCTCGACGACGACGACCCGGTCGACCCGGTCGGCGAGGCCGGCCGGACCGCCCAGACCGGTCAGGGCGCGTGCCGCGAGCATGCCGGCATGGGATCCCCCCAGGACTACGGCGGTTCTGGCGGGGTTGGAGGGTTCACTCATGCGTGGACAAGCTCTCTGCCGGGGCGACCGCGCGGGCGCGGACCGCCTGGATGTCGACGGGGTGCCGAAGGGCACGGGACACGTCCTGGATCTCCCGGAGGAGGTAGGTGGTGTCCGGGCCGGAGGGGCTGGACGGGCCGGAGGCAGAGCTGGGCGGGCGCACCGCGTCCGGAGTAGCCGCAGTAGCCGGACTGTCCGGAGTGGCCGATGCGGCGGACGGGGGCTGCTGCTCGCGCCGCCGCGTCTCGATCGCGTCCAGCAGTGTCACGGCGGCGGCCAGCGCCTGGGCCCGGCCGCGTTCGACGCCGAGGGCGACGGCGGCGTCGTAGGAGCGGGCGCGCAGGTCGTCGTCGAGGTGCCGGGACAGTTGGAGGAGCGCGTCGCGGATGAACGTCTCGCGGCGGATCAGCCGCAGTTCCGGGGTGGCGCGCAGGTCGAACGGCACGCGGCCGCCCGTGACGGTCCGCATCAGCCGGGTCAGCGGCCGCAGGCTCCGGTGCCGGCGGCGGACCCGCCACCGCTCCTGAAGGTACTGGCCGGCGTGCGGCACGATGAAGCCGACCGCGACCAGGGTGGCGGCGATACAGGCCGCCGACGGGGCGATGCTGGTGTTCAGCCAGTCCAGGTCGTGCCCGGTCCAACGGGCCCCGACGGCCGTGAGTTTGGCCGCGCTGAACAGCAGGTTCGTCACGTAGCCGGCGCCCAGGAAGCGCAGTCCCCAGCGCAGCCAGGCGTCCAGGCCCGTGGTGCGGCTCCAGTTCCAGACGAGCCGGGCCGTGACCGAGCAGGCCACCGTGTGTGCGAGCAGGTAGAGCAGGATCTCCTCGCGCATGAAGGGCGTGTTGGCGTAGTACGTGTCCAGGTCCTGGATCCGCTCCACGGGCACGTCGGCGAGCGCGAAGAGCACCCACAGCAGGGCCACCACACCGGCGTAGACGGAGACCACCCAGCGGGTCGCGCGCCGCGTCTGGGCCCCGCGCTCGGTGAGGTTGTTGCGCCAGGCGATGACCAGCAGCAGCCAGGACGCGGACAGCGCGGTGAGCAGGGAGTACACCCAGGGCGCCGCGATGTTCGGCACCCCGGTGACCCGGTTGGTCCAGGCGATGGTCTTCGGGGCGGCGAACACGAACACCGCGCAGGCGAAGACCAGCAGGCCGCCGACGGCGCGCAGCAGCGGGTCCCGCCAGAGTTTGAGGATGCTGGGCAGCTTGATGGCGAGGGCGGCGCCCAGGACGACGGTGGGCAGCCAGAAGGAGACGTACATTCCGTCGCTCACCGTCCCGGACCCCGCCGCCCGCGATAGCCGAGGGTCCGCTGCACCGCCGCCGTCTCGCCGGACGGCCCGGTGCCGGACGGCCCGGTGCCGGATTGGTCCCCTTCCGCCAGGTAGTGGCGGAAGTGGGCGGCGAGCCGGTGGCCGAAGTCGTCGGCCTCGGCCTCCTCGTCCGCCCGGGAGCCGCTGCGGGCGGCGACCGAGAGGGCGGCGGCCGCGTCCCGCCAGCCGGGGCGGTCGGCGAACGCGCGTGCCGCGGCGGCTGCCGTGCCGGCCCCGTGATGGTGGTGGTGTCCGGCGTGCAGGTGCCACAACTCATGGCCGAGGATGACCAGTTGCTGCACCGCCTCGGCCCGCTCCTCGACGATGACCAGGTCGAAGTCCTGGAACTCCACCCACAGTCCGGTCACCTCGATCTCGTCGGGGAACCGCTCGAACCGCACCTCGACGGGCCGCCCGTCGCGCCGCGCGGTCATCTCCTCGCACAGCGCCCGGCACACGTCCCGCACCCCGGAGGGCTGCCCGGACGGCCGCCCGGAACGTTCCCGCAACGCGGCGGAGAGCTCGCCGGTCAGTTCACGCATGGCCGGTCCGGTCCGCACGCGCCGCAGCGTCGAGGCGATCCGGGCCGCCCTCCCGCGCGCGCCCGCGACATCCATCCGCTCCCCCTCCGCTCCCCCTCCTCGACCACCCGTCGGCAGCCGCCCGAGCCTACGCGGCCGGTCGTGTCCGCGTCACGAGATGGCCGTACGCGAATCGGTGAGGCCCAGTTGAGGGATCAGGAGGCCTACTGCCCGCAGGCCACGGCCGATACGTTGGCAGGGGCGGCGAGTCGATCTTCAAGCCGGCGGACCAGTCGCCCTTGGGGGCGCGGGGAACTGCGCGACCAGCCACGACGAGCCGGCACCCGCCAACGAAACTTTGCATCCCCTTTGGAAAGGCGCCCATGCGAACCGCACGTCTCACCCTCGACCCCGCCTTCACCATCGGCGAAGTGAACCCCCGCCTCTTCGGCAGCTTCGTGGAACACCTGGGCCGCTGCGTCTACACGGGCATCTTCGAACCGGACCACCCCACAGCGGACGCCGAAGGCCTGCGCACGGACGTCCTCGATCTCGTCCGCGAACTCGGCGTCACCGCCATCCGCTACCCCGGCGGAAACTTCGTCTCGGGCTACAAGTGGGAGGACTCGGTCGGCCCCGCCGAAGACCGCCCCCGCCGCCTCGACCTCGCCTGGCGCTCGACGGAGACGAACCGTTTCGGGCTCTCCGAGTACATCTCCTTCCTCCGCAAGATCGGCCCGCAGGCCGAGCCGATGATGGCGGTCAACCTCGGCACGCGGGGCGTCGCGGAGGCCCTGGAACTCCAGGAGTACGCCAACCACCCCGCCGGCACCGCCCTCTCGGACCTCCGGGTCGCGCACGGCGACAAGGCCCCCTTCGGCATCCGCCTCTGGTGCCTGGGCAACGAGATGGACGGCCCCTGGCAGACCGGCCACAAGACGGCCGGGGAGTACGGCCGCCTGACCGCCGAGACCGCCCGCGCCATGCGCCAGATGGACCCGTCCGTGGAACTGGTCGCCTGCGGCTCCTCCAGCCAGTCCATGCCGACCTTCGCCGAGTGGGAGGCGACGGTCCTCGCGGAGACGTACGACCTGGTCGACCACATCTCCCTGCACGCCTACTACCAGCCGCAGGACGGCGACGTCGACTCCTTCCTGGCCTCCGCCGTCGACATGGAGTCGTTCATCGAGAACGTCGTCGCCACCTGCGACCACGTCGGCGCGAAGCTCAAGTCCAAGAAGAAGATCAACCTCTCCTTCGACGAGTGGAACGTCTGGTACATCTCGCAGTGGCACGCGATCGAGGACTCCGCCGCGCGGGACTGGGCGGAGGCCCCCCGGCTGCTGGAGGACAACTACAGCGTCACGGACGCCGTCGTCTTCGGCTCGCTCCTCATCGCGCTGCTGCGGCACGCCGACCGGGTGACGGTCGCCTGTCTCGCCCAGCTCGTCAACGTGATCGCCCCGATCCTCACCGAGCCGGGCGGCCCGGCGTGGCGGCAGACGACGTTCTTCCCGTTCGCGCAGGCCTCGAAGTACGGGCGGGGCACGGTCCTCGACGTGCGCGTGGACTCGCCGACGTACGAGACGCTGAAGTACGGCGAGGCGGATCTGCTGCACGCCACCGCGGTCCGCGCCGAGGACGGCACCGTCACCGTCTTCGCCGTCAACCGCAGCCGCACCGACGCGCTGCCCCTCCAAGTCGGCCTGAACGGGCTCGACTTGACGTCGGTCGTGGAGCACAGCGTGCTCGCCGACGCCGACCCGGACGCCCGTAACACCCTCGCCGACCCCGAGCGGGTCGCCCCGCACGCGGCCGAGGGCACGGCGCTGACGGACGGCGGCACGCTCACGGCGACGCTGGAACCGCTGTCGTGGAACGTGATCAGGCTGGCGTAGGGCCTGCGGGTAGGGCCTGCACGGGGTCACTCCCGGCACTTCCGATCATCGCGCCGTCGGCCGCACACTGGCGGCATGAACCGTCCGGGCCGGGCGGCGCGGTGGGCGGGCGGGCTGCTGTGCTGGACCTTGGCCGCAGCCATGGCGTCCGCCGCCGTCGAAGCCGTCGTCTCGCCGAGCGCCGGATGGTGGCGTACGGCCTGGCCGCTGCCCTGGTACCTGGTCCCCGCGTGGGCCGTGCTGTGGGCGGCCCTGCGGGCGCGGGAGAAGCGGGAGAAGCGGGAGGAGCGGGAGGAGCGGGAGGAACGGGAGGAACGGAGCCCGCGACCGGCGGACCCCACAATGGGGCCATGAGGATCTCGGCACGGGCGGACTACGCGGTACGGGCGGTTCTGGAGCTCGCCGTACGGAGCGGCGGCGGCGACCCGGTGAAGGCGGAGTCGATCGCCGCCGAGCAGGACATTCCGCACAAGTTCCTGGAGGGGATCCTCGGCGACCTGCGGCGCGGCGGGATCGTCGACAGCCGGCGCGGCGGGGGCGGCGGCTACCGGCTGGCCCGCGACCCGGCCGCGATCACGGTCGCGGACGTGATCCGGGCGGTGGACGGCCCGATCGTCTCCGTACGCGGCGAACGTCCGACCGGCCTGACGTACACGGGCTCCGCGCAGCCCCTGCTTCCGCTGTGGATCGCGCTGCGGGCGAACGTGCGCCGGGTCCTGGAGGGCGTCACGATCGCCGACATCGCGGCGGACGCGCTCCCGGCCCCCGTGCGGGAGCTGGCGGCGGAACCGGCGGCCTGGGAGAACCCGTAGTGCACTACGAGGTACCGGGCCGCCGTTCCCTCCGTCCGATCAGGTCCCGTCTGATCAGGTCACCTCTGATCAAGTTCCGTCTGATCAGGTGGAGTTGACGCCGACTGTCAGCGTCGCCTTGTAGCCGTCGGACACGCCGATGCCGAGGGCGGTGAGGGTGAGGAGGCCGGAGGAGGAGCCTCCGTCGTCGTAGATGCTGTCGTCGGCGAGGGCCGTCTCCTTGGTGGTGTTCGCGGAGTACGGCGAGGTCGCCTGGATCTCCTCGTTGATGTCGGCGTCGAAGAAGAGCTGACCGGTGTGAATGACCTCGCCGCCGGTGTACGAGTCGTCGGTGAGCGTCACTTCCGTGTGGACCCGCATGTGGACGTGGACGGCGCGCGAGACGTAGTGGCCGGGCCAGATCGACGTGATGCTGCACTCGCCGTTCGCGTCGGTCATCTGCCCGCCGCGCAGGAAGGTGCCGTTGTCCTCCTCCTCGTGTCCGTTGCCGCCGACGAAGCCGGAGTACTCGCCGAGGGCGTCGCAGTGCCAGATCTCCACGAGGGCGTCGGCGAGGGGCGCGCAGTCGTTGGCCTGGTCGACGACGGTGAACGTGTACTGGACTTCGAAGCCCTCCTTGTCCTCCCGTATGTCCTCGCGGACGAGGGCGCCGTCGAGGGAGTAAGGGCCCTCGGTGACCTCGGCGTTGAGGGTGCAGATGCCGCTGGTGGCGGAGGCGCTGGTGGAGGCCTTGGCCTCGGCGGACACCTCCGTGTCCCCGCTCGGGGTGTCGGCCGAGGCGAACCCGGCGACGGCGAGGCCGCCCGCGGCGGCGACCGCCGTACCGCCGATCAGCACGCGCCGCCGCTTCATGGACTTGTCGAGCCGGTGTTTCCCGGACCGGTCGCCGTCGGAGCCGGAGCCGGAGTTGGAGCCGATGGTCTCGTGGTGGTGCTCGGTGTTTCCCGTCATGCCGAGGAAGTTAGGGGCGTATCTGAGGAAATCCTTAACGTTGCGCTGTGCGGGACCTGGGGATCCAACGGTCAACTGCCGTTGTTTACTCACGAGTTCGGGCATCACGCCGCAGGTGCCGGTCAGTGGATACCGGTCAGTGGGTGCCGGTCAGCGGCGGGCGGCCGGGCGCTTGGGCGGCGCGATGCGCACCCGCTTCTCGGCGGGCGCGCTCTCTATGTCGTCGAGTTGCGCGACGATCGTGGCGCGCAGGTCGTCGTAGTCCTCGAAGCGGTGGTCGTTGAACAGGGTGTAGCCGGTCCACATCAGGTTGGCGCACACCCGGGCCGGTACCCGACCGGTGTGGGCGCCCATGCCGACCAGCGCCACCGACCCGATGCTGCCCGCCGACTCCCGGTTCTGCTGGTGGATCGCCTGGAACGCGGCGGCGCAGGCCAGGGCCACGTTCAAGGTCTCGCTCACGTTCTGCGAGGACGTCTCCATCGTCGGCGTCGAGATCAGGAACCTCGGGCTGACCGCCCCGGACGGGACGCACACCGCGCTGCCCACCGGGAGCCGCCCCTCGAACCGGTCGCGGATCGCCCGCTGCACGCGCAGTTGGATGCCCGCGCCGAGGTGCCGCTTGACGGCCGCGTCGACTCCGCCGTCCATCCGGCCCCGCGAGTTGGTCGGGCTCACCCAGGCGTCGACGTCCTCGTCGAGGATCGAGCCCTTGCGGATCTCTATCTCGGGGGTGTCGGCGAACGCCGCCCGCCAGGCCTCCACCACGGCCGCGTTGATGTCGGTCAACACGACCTTCAGCGGTGCCTGTTCGCAGTTCACGGTCATAGTGCACTCCCACGTGAGAAACGGTCTTTCCACCACTCACGACGCTACCGCGCCCCACTGACAACGGAGTTCGAAGATCGAGTCGTTGTCGTACCCCGCTGCTAGCCTCCCGGCCATGAGCGATGCCAACACCCCTGACCAGCACGATCCGACCGACCCGCTGGCTCTCGCCGAGCTGTTCAAGGGCGGCGGTGAACCGTGGCTTCCGCTGCTGAAGCCGGTCATCGAGGCGCAGCCGGACGCGGCCGCGTTCATCGGCCCGGGCCGCAGCCCGGAGGTCGTTCCCGTGCGCGAACTGACCTTCCAGGCGCTCAAGCCCAACCTGCCGCACAAGTGGAAGGTCGTGGTCTTCGGCCAGAACCCCTACCCGCGGCCGGAGAGCGCCACCGGCATCGCCATGTTCGACAACACCTTCCACGACTGGACGGACAGTCAGTTCGGCAGGGTCGTCAGCATCCGCTGCATCATCAAGGCGGCGGCGATGTGGAAGTACGGCATTCCCAAGAAGACGCCGATCGCCGACGTACGCGCGCTGTTGAAGAAGCAGGACACCGTGCAGCCGCCGGAGTGGTTCCAGGCGATGCTCACCCAGGGTGTGCTGCTGCTGAACGCGGCCCTCACCGCCAGCAGCGACGGGCCGAGGGGAGCCGACCCGCACACCGCGTTCTGGCGTCCGGTCGCCGAGCGGATCGTCGAGGAGATCCTCAAGGCGAAGCAGAACGCCGATGAGGAGGACCGTGCCGTCGTCTTCGCGTGGTGGGGCGCTCACGCGCGCAGTCTGAAGAAGGTCGTCCTCCGGCTTCAGCAGAAGTACCCGGACGTCGAGGTCCGGCACATCGACCACCCCAATCCCGCGGCGCAGGGCGACGTCTTCTGCGAGGGCGAGCACTTCGGAACGGTGAACGCGGCCCTCGCGTCGATGGGCGTCGACGAGATCGACTGGCTGCCGAGCAAGGGCTGGGACAAGTCCGTGGCGGAGGCCGGCGGGACGGACGGCGGCACCGCCGAACGCATGGGCGCGTTCATCGCGTCCACCATGGAACTGCACCAGCTCTACCTGGAGCGGCTTTCCAGCGTCAAGGACGAGGGGCTCGTGCTCCCCGCGATCAGCGGGGTGTTCGACACCCCGGTCATGGACTTCCGCGACGCCGTCTCGCCGGTCGCCGCACTGCTGTCCGGTCTCGACCGGCACGTCCAGAAGTCGCACGAGTTCGGCAAACGGCGGGCGGACGAGGCGGCCGTCGGGCTGTCCGCCGACGTGATCGCCGCCCTCTACCTCTACACCTGCGAGTCGGCGTTCTACCGGGAGATCAACGCCATCCTGCGCTCACCGGACCGGACCAAGGCCGTCCCTTACCTGCCGTATCTGCGGCTGCTGTTCTCGGCGGTGTCACAACTCCCCGCCCGCACGGAGTCGTTGTGGCGTGGCGTGTCGCTGGACCTGCGTGCGCAGTACCCGCTCGGGCGGACTGTGACCTGGTGGGGCGTGTCCTCGTGCACGTCCAAGTTCAGTGTGGCACGGGCGTTCCTCGGCAGCCGTGGCAAGCGGACTCTCTTCGAGGTGCAGCCCCGTCGGGCCGTAGGCATCCGCAGCTTCTCCGCGTTCACCGACGAGGAGGAGTTCATCCTGCTGCCGGGCACGCAGCTCGAGGTGGTGGATGTGAAGACCGAGCGAGGCGGCCTGTGCACCGTGAAACTGGCCGAGTCGGAAGAGCAGCCCTTGGTGTCCTGACACGCATCGGCAGTGTGCGAACCCACAGTGTGCGAACCCGCAGTGTGTGAACCCGCAGTGTGTGAACCCGCAGTGTGTGAACGGGCCAGGGTGAATGGCCGGACTTCAACCTGGGCGGTTCCCGGTGGGCTCCTTACGATGCGATCGCCCTGTTTTCTTCACAGCAACCCCATTGATCCTTCACAAGGTCGCTGTGCGGAGCCTTGGCGCATCCACCCCCCACCGATCCGAACGAAGGGGAGAGACCATGGCAAGTGGGCTGCTCCTGGGCGGCGCTGTAGCCGCTCTGCTGACCGCTGCGGTTCCCGCGCACAACCCGTCCACCGGGTTCGTCGACCCACCCCCGGACAAGATCGTCATCAACGTCGCGACGGTGAACGGCTCCGGCTGTCCCGCGGGTACGGCGGCGGTCGCCGTCTCCGAGGACAACACCGCCTTCACCGTGACCTACAGCGACTACCTCGCGCAGGTCGGCGGGGGCTCCAACCCGACGGCGTTCCGCAAGAACTGCCAGCTCAACCTGATCGTCCATGTCCCTTCGGGCTTCACCTACGCCATCGCCAAGGCGGACTACCGCGGTTACGCCTCGCTCCAGCGCGGCGCGACCGCCCAGCAGCGGGCCTCGTACTACTTCCAGGGCTCGTCGCAGACGGTGTTCAAGAACCACAACTACACCGGCTCGTACAACGACAACTGGCAGGCGACCGACAGCACCGAGTGGGCCCAACTGGTCTGGGCCCCCTGCGGAGTTCAGCGCAACTTCAACATCAACACCGAACTCCGGGTGAACGCGGGCACCTCGCCGTCGAACAAGGTCAGCTTCATGACCATGGACTCGACCGACGGCGACCTCAGCACCATCTACCACATGGCGTGGCAGCAGTGCCCCGCCAAGTCGGCCAAGTGAGCCGGCCTCGACCCTAGGGGCCCTGGGAGTGCTGGGGTCACAGTCACCCTGCCGCGTGGACCACGAAGTCGGCCCACGCGGCGGGGGAGACGGCGAGTTGGGGGCCGCGCTTGTCTTTGGAGTCACGGACGTGGATCCGGGCGGGGCAGGTGGCAACCTCGACGCAGTCGTCGCCGGACGCGCTGCTGTGGCTCGACTTGTGCCAGGCCTGGGCAACCTCGACACAGTTATCGCCGGAGCCGCTGCTGTAGCTGGACTTGTGCCAGGTCAGCGCGACCTCGACGCAGTCGCCGGAAGCGCTGCTGCTGTAACTGCTCTTGAACCAGGCCAGTTCGGAGGTGCTCATAAGTTTCCTCGCATCCGTTGCAGCAGGCTCACGGAGTCTCCGAGGGTGAGAGCCTGTGAACGCATCCTGGCATACCGTGCCTGGAGCACGCTGACCACTTTGGGGTCGGAGATCAACTGGCCGCTCTCCTGCCCTTCGGCGTAGCCGAACCACTTATTCTTTGGCGTCTCCAGCAGCTGTAGCGGGCCTGCAAGTCCCGCATGTGACTCCTGGATCGTCGGCATGATCTGGATCTCCACGTTCCGCAACTTGCTGATGTCCAGCAGGTGGTCGATGACCCCGAGTGTGACCTCCGCCCCGCCGGTGCGCCGCAGGAACAGGTGCTCTTCGAGGATGAAGCTGAACGCGGTGTTGGGTCGCTCATGCAGCAGTCGCTGCCGATCGGCCCGAGCGGCCCACAGTTCCTCGATCTGCTCGTCGTCCAGTGGCGGAAGCTGATCGGCGGACAGTGCCCGCAGGTACGCCTCTGTCTGAAGCAGCCCAGGGATCATCCTGCACTCGTACGTATAGAGCGTGATCGCCGTCTTCTCCAGTCCGGCCCACCGCCGGAACCAAGAAGCCAACCCCGGCTGGCGCTCAAGGCACTCTGCCGCCTTCCTCAAGGCCCCTGTGTTGCCGAGCACCGCCTCCGCCGCTTCGACGAAGTCCACATCCGCCAGTCGCCGCCCCAACTCCACTGACGCCACCGTGTGTTTGGAGAAGCCGATGAGGCCGGCGAACTCCTCCCTGCTCAGCCCGTGAAAGATGCGCAACGCCTGGACCACCGCCCCGAACGTCCGCATGCTGTCCGACGACTCGGGCTCACCTTCGACCGTCATGGTCACCTCCTGCGCCCCATGGTCACGGCCAGTCACCGGTACTGTCCAGTCCGTGACCGCGTACGCTTTTCCGCTGTACGCGGTGGTCACCTGGAGATTCACCCTCCGCGCGCGCCACATTGGCCTCATGACTGCACGCCACGCCCCCCAACCGCTGCTTACCGTACGTGTGTTCAAGCAGCGTTTCAGCGCGACGCCGCGCGGTGCCCGCCTGGCACGGCATCTCGCGCTGCACCAGCTCCACGTCTGGGGCATCCCGCACGGCACGGACGTCTCCGACGACGTCGCTGTCGTCGTCGCCGAGCTGGCCGCCAACGCCGTCACCCACGGACGGGTGCCCGGACGGGACTTCGAGCTGCGGCTCTCCTTCCCGCCCGGGAGCGTCCGCGTCGAGGTCACCGACACGCGAAGCGGGCCGCTGCCGCCCGGACCCGGTGCCGTGTCCGTCCCGCGCCCCCTCGACGAGGCCGGCCGTGGGCTCGTCCTCGTCGACGCGCTCGCCGCCCGCTGGGAGGTCGTGGACCGGGAGCCGCCGCCCGGCAAGACCGTACGGGTCGAGGTCGACGTACCGAACTGGCTCGCCCTCGCCAAGAAGGCCCCCTGACCCACTCCGACCCTTCTACGCCACCGCTGTGGCCGCGTCCTGGTGGTGGTCGTCCCCGCAGTGGGGGCAGAGGCCGGCGGCAGCAGCGGAGCGTACGTCCGCGCGGTCGTGGGTGGCACCCAGCGGTCCCGTCTTCGGAGTCGGGCGTCCCTCGCGGTTGTTGTGGCGACCGGTGAGGGTGTGCCATTCGAGGTTCCCCCGCATCCAGTGCCGAAGTCCGGTGAGATAGCGGGTGAGTTCGGGCGAGGCGTCGCGCGCGACCTCGGGCTCCATGCGCAGGTACGCGCACATGAGACGGTCGTGGAGTTCACCGGTCGCGCGCATGCTCTGTTCGAGGGACCAGCCGTGGCGTGCGGACAGCACGGTCGGCAGACTGTGGCTGCCGATGTCCTCGCTCTCCTTGGCGACCGAGTACAGGTCGTTCACCAGCATGATCATGAGCGAGGCGGCGAGCGACAGGGACCGCACGCCGGGCTCCTCCCAGTCGCGGGCGGACAGTTCGTAGCCGCCGACGACGTCGATCAGCGCCAGACAGGCCATGCCCCCGTTGTACTTGCGATGCGCCATGTACTCCGCGGGGTCGGGCACGTGCCCGGCGATGCGCCAGGAGTTCTCCGCCGCCATCGCCAGGAACGTGGCGATCGTCTCGTGGCGCAGACGGCCCACTTGCGTCGGCGTGCCCAGGCGGGTGATGTGTTCGGCGGTCAGGCGCAGCGACCTTGTCACCGGGTCGCCGCCGACGAAGTCCTCGGTCGAGGGGCAGTCGGACAGCCGGGGGCCGTTCTCCAGCGCGGTCAACGCCCCCGCGAGCCGGGAGGCGCTCATCGCGAGCCGGACGCCTTCGACGCCCTCGTCGCAGTAGTGGTCGTCCGCCGCGAACAGGGCGGTCATGTTGCGGGCCGCGAGCATCAGGTGATCGTGGTCGACCGCGTCAGGGTGGGTCAGCGCCGCGAACGTTCCGAAGCGGTACCCGCCGAGCTCGTTCCGCTGTCCCGGGAAGAGATCGAGGTCCAGCGCCCAGGCGACGATCTCATCGTCCGCCTTGCGAGCCGCCGCCTCGTCGTATGTGACCGGAAACGGGCACAACACACTCGGCACTGACAATTCCCGCGTGGAAGTGTCGCTATTCATGCGTCTTATGGTGAGGTAACAGGCCGCTTCAGGGAATGGCTGGTTCTGGCCACAACAGCAACCGCTCTCCAGTCCTGCCCACTCACAGCAGTGTCGACCCGCCCCTGCAGCATGCCATTTCGGGCGGGAAGAGACAGGGCGTCCGGTCTTGCGCGTGGCCGCGATTTCGCCGCCACGGGGGGCCTGTATAGGGGCCGCCCGCGAGATCTACGCGCCGTGCGGGCCGTCGCCGGGCACGTGGGAGGCGTCGCGAGGACGATATGACCGAAACTGGACGGGCCGGTTCGACCACCTTGCGCAGTCGCACATGTGTCTCATCGAACTGAGTGAGGGCGGAGGGGTGAAGGGCGTCGGTGAACCGGTGACCAACGCATCCGAGCCAGTAGGTGATCGGCGCGTTCCAGGGCTTGAGTGCGGGCGTGCGGGCGGCGACATACCGACTGGGCGCCACCGAAGCTATGGTGACGCCCAGTCAGATATGGGTGTAGGTGCGGGGGTTACGCGGTGCGGGTCTGGAGCGGGGTCGGGTGCGGGGTCACCTCTCGACGCCGAGGGTCAGCGTTCCCGCGTACCCGGCGGACGTCGAACTGCCCAGTGCCGTCAGGGTCATGAGGCCGGACGCGGCCCCTCCCTCGTCGTAGATGGAATCCTGGGCGAGGGTGGTGCGGGTGACCGTGTTGGTCGAGTACGGCGAGATCCTCGCGACGGCGGTCGTGATCGTCTCGTCGATGAAGAGCTGCCCGGTGTGGATCTCCTGGCCGCCGGTGAAGGAGCCGTCGGCGGTGAGCGTGACGCCGGTGTGCACCATGATGTGGATGTGGATGCAGCGGCCCCGGTACCAGCCGGGGTAGACCGTGGTGATCGACGCGACGCCGCTGGAGTTGGTGAGGACGCCGCCGCGCAGGAAGGTGCCGCTGTCCGGCTCGCTGTGGCCGTTGTTGCCGACGAAGCCGGAGTACTCGCCGAGGGCGTCGGCGTGCCAGATCTCCACCAGCGCGTTGCTCAGCGGGACGCAGGTGTCGTCGTCGACGACCGTGAGGGCCAGCTTCAGCGGGATGCCCGCCTTGCCCTCGGTGATGTCGGCGCGGACGTACTGTCCGTCGAGATAGTAGGGGCCTTCGGTCATCTCCTTCGTGAGGGTGCAGACGGCCGCGGCGGCGACCGGAGCCGCGTCGACCGCCTCGGCGGTGGGGGCCTCGGACGTGGCAGCGGCGCCTACGGCCAGGGCCGCTGCGGTCGCACCCGAGGCGACGAGAACGGTTCGGCGCGCGACGGGAGTGCGCGTTTCTGAGGTGTCTGTCATGAACACGGCACCGTAGGGCCGGTTCCTATCGGGAGCCTGTTGAGAGGCTGTCAGGTAGGCAAAGTGACGATCCGTCAAGTTCCTTGCAGGACAAGGAAGATGGGAATGGTGAAGGCCGGCCGCCCGCTGGGCGACCGGCCTCCTCTTCACCTACTGCGCGGCTGTCACGACAGCAGCTTCATCGCCTGCCAGCCCGTCGTGCCGACCGGGACCGGAGTGCCCACGAGCCCGCTCGCCCGGCCCGGCACGAAGTCCAGGCCCGCCGAGGCGTTGGCCGTCGTGGTCCACAGGTCGCAGACGCCGTCACCGTCGGAGTCGCCCGAGGCGGTGATCAGCGGTCGGGCCGCCGTCGTCCAACCCGTCGCGTACGCCGCCCTGTTGGCACCCGTGCCCAGCGACGCCGGGTCGGTGCCGCCGTCGGAGACCCCGTCGCCGTCCGCGTCCCCCGGGCTGCGCCCGTGGTACAGCCACACGTCGCCGCCTGCCGTGTTGCGGGCGATCAGGTCGGTGAAGCCGTCGCCGTCCACATCGCCGGGGGAGGCGAGCAGCATCCCGCTCCAGCCCGAGTTCCCGATCAGGTAACCGGAGTCGAGCGTGCCGCTGAAGCTGCCCGGCAGGAACCAGAGTTGGTCGCCGATGACCGCCACGAAGTCGGGGTGGCTCGCCTCGGCGTCGGCCGTGATGTCACCGACCGAGACGATCTGCTTGATGGCGGCGGTGTCCGTCGCCACCTCCGTCTCCGGGTCCGGGAAGACGTACACCTCCTGCTTGGTGTCCTCGGTGAACTCGCCCTGCCCGCTGTTCGGGTACAGCCACAGCTTGCCGTCGGAGCGGCGGGCCACCAGGTCCTCGTAGAAGTCCTCGGTCCAGTCGCCGCGGTGGGTCAGCAGCGCGCCGTTCCAGCCGCCGCCTGAGGACAGCGGGAGCGTCGTCGCCAGCTTGCCGCCGCCCGTCCCGCCGTACAGCCGCAGGTTGTTGGAGCCGTCCACGGCGAACAGGTCCGGCATGCCGTCCCCGTTGACGTCACCGGGCTTGTCCGTGACCCCAGGGCTCTTCACGTAGAAGCGGTACGGGTAGATCGGGCCGGGATTGCCGCCCACGTCCACCAGACGCACGTACAGCGTGTGCGGTCCCGGCGTCAGCGGGGTGACCTTCGCCTGTGCCGGGCCGCCCTTGGCCGTCGGCTTCGCCGAACTGCTCGGCGGGGTGCGGTCGAGGCTGTAGAGGTACTCGGTGGTGTCCGACACGCCGTTCGCGCCGAACTCGAACGTGCCCTCGGTGCGCGCCAACGCGCCCTCGACCGGCTCGATGTCGGGCGTCGTCTCCGGATACACGTCGTCCTTGGAGCCGACCGTCGGCATCACCTTCGGCGCGTTCGGGTCGAAGCCGAACCGGCAGCCGGCCGCGCCCGCCGTCGGCGTCCAGTCGGAGGCGAACGCCGAGTCGGCGGTGTCCTCGGCCTGCGCCTTCCACGAGAACTGCCCGCCGCTCGCGCCCTTGTGCTGGTCGAGCAGGGCCTTCGGCACGGTGATCCGCGCCTGCGCGCCCTTGGAGTCGGTCGCCCATGGCCTGGCCCGGACAGCGCGGCTTCGTCGGCGGCACGGTCGACAAGGACACGGGCCTGACCCGCCTCGGCGCCCGTGACTACGACCCGGCGACGGGCCGGTTCATCACGGTCGACCCGATGGTCGACTACGGCCGGCCGGCCACGATGAACCCGTACGCCTACAGCAACAACGCCCCGGCCACGTTCTCCGACCCGTCGGGCGAGTTCTTCCCGATCCTGATCGGCATCGCGGCCCGCATCGCCATCCAGGCGGCGATCCGCGCGGCAGCCCGCCGCGCGGCGATCATCGCGGCCCGCAAGGCGGCCCAGGCGGCGGCCTGCCGGGCGGCGGCACTGGCCCGCAAGCGCGCCCTCGAGGCCGCGAAGCGAGCGGCGGCGAAGGCGAAGCGGGAAGCGGCCCGTAAGGCGGCCGCGGCGAAGCGAGCGGCGGCCAAGCGGGCAGCGGCCCGCGCGGCGGCGAAGAAGGCGGCGGCGCGCAGGGCGGCATCCCAGGCCCGCGCCCGCGCGGCCCGGGCGGCGGCGAAGAAGGCGGCAGCCCGTCGTGCGGTGGCCCGCAAGGCAGCGGCCCGCCCGAAGCCCCGAGCCAAGCCCCGCTCCCAGCCGAAGTCGCGCCCGAAGCCGTCGCAGGTGAAGCGGGCGGCGCAGAAAGGACGCGGAGGGGTATCAGGAGAAGATCGCCTGGGAGGCCGCGAGCCAGGGCGCTGTTCTAGCGGGCGCCGGGGTGTTCCGGCGCTTGCTGGATGATCCGGACCACGAGGTCTCCAAGGCTGCGCGAGATCTGATCTCGATCCTTGCGTAGCCTCGGGACGACTGCCCTCTGAGGCGAACGTGCCACCAGCGGCTCCCCCGGAGAATCCTCCGGGGGAGCCGTTCGTGTTGAGGGGCGCTTCATGCCGTTTTTCGCATGCTCTCGCTGGACGTGAGCCTCCTGCTGGGAGGGACACGAGTCGGTCCGGGTTCGGTACGGTCGTGGTGAAGGAGCCGCACCGTTCGCAGGTGCTGCGAAACTTCGCCGCGTCGGGCGTGGGGATGCGCGAGACGGCGGAAGCGGAACGCGCCCATGCCGGGCCCCCGGTAGGTGAGGTGCAGAAAGGTGACACTCCCGCACCGAAGTGTCACCTTTCTGTGCGGACCACCCCCGGGGCAGGCACCGGGCAGAGAGTCGCGCCACCCAAGTTCGAAGACCCCCGCGCCGCTCAGGCGGCCTGCGACGCTCGTCATGAACTGGCCGCCGAACACGACGGCAACGACAACGGCACACCCAAGCTGGGCATCAACCTCCTGAACTGGAACGGAGGTTGGCCCGTCGCCTACTGACGCGGCGGAGTGACTAGCCCGCCTGTCCCATGCCCGCCGCGTTCGGCCAGCTCTGGGCGTTGGGCCAGCCGGTGGCCGCCGCGGGGGAGAGGCCGTTGGTGCCGCGGACCTGGGCGGCGGTGAGGCCGCCGCGGGCCGGGACGCCGGTGGGCGTCGGACCCATCGGCGGAGCGGCCATGGGCGGGGCGGCCATCGGCGGGGCCATCTGGGGAGCCATGGCCGCCGGGGCCATGGCGGGGGCCATCGCCGGGGCCATCGACTGCGGAGCCATGGACTGCGGGGCCATGGACGGAGGAGTCATCGCCGCCGGTGCCATCGCGGGTGCCATCGCAGCCGGTGCCATCGCCGCCGCCGGAGCCATCGGCGGCGCCGGGGCCGGGGTCGGGAACGGAGTCGGGACGGGGGTCGGGAACGGAGTCGGCGCCGGGGCCGGGGTCGGCACCGACTGGGGGAAGATCTGGGCCGCCGCCGGGAGCGGCATTCCGGCGCCGTCGGAGGGCGTGGGCTGCGCCATCGCCGGAGCCATCGCGGGGGCCATCGCGGCCGGGGCCATCGCCGCCGCCGGTGCCATCGGTGCCGCCGCGGCCACCAGTCCCGGTGCCGGCATGCTCATCGCCTGGGCGGCGAGGCCCGGCATGCCCGCACCGTTGGTGACGAGCCGGTCCACGGCCGCCATCCCCGAGCTGTAGCCGACGCCGGCGCTCAGCTCGGGCACGGGGGCTCCCCTCCTGGTCCCGTAGAGCACCTGCTCCAGGCCGGACACCAGGCGGCGGACGTCCACCTGGGGGCGCACCACGAGCCTCAGGAAGCGGCTGGAGGAGCCGATCTTGTTGCCGCACTCGCGGACCAGGATGCGGTGGTCGGCGAGCATCCGGTCGCGGACCACGGTGCCCTCGGCGCCGACGGGCAGGCGCACGAAGAGGAAGTTCCCCTGGGAGGGATAGACCGTCAGGCCGGGCAGCGCGCTGAGCTGGCTCGCCATGTCGAGGCGGTCGCGGCGCACCTGCATCAGGCTCTGCGCGTACTCGAGGCCGTGCTGCTTGAGGATGAACACCACGTGTTCGGCGAAGGAGTTGAGGTTCCACTTCGGCAGCATCGAGCGGACCTTGCCCGCGAGCGCCGGGTTGGCGACCAGGTAGCCGAAGCGGATGCCGTGCAGGCCGAAGTTCTTGCCCAGGCTGCGCAGCACGATCACGTTCGGGCGGAGCATGGCCTCCTGGACGACGCTCGGCTCGGCCTCCGCGTCCGCGAACTCCAGGAACGACTCGTCGATGACGATCAGGTCCAGGTCGGCCATCGCGTCCATGAACTGCACGATCGCGTGCTTGTGCAGGAAGCCGCCGTCGGGGTTGTTCGGGTTGCAGATCACGGCGGCCCGGGTGCCGCGTGCGCGGATGAACTCGGCGTACTGGGCCAGGTCCAGGGCGAAGCCGCTGGACTCCTGGAGCGGGAACATGTCGACCCGCTTGCCGGTCTCCATGGGCTGGTCGGTCCAGCGGCCGAAGGTGGGGACGGGGATGGCGAGGGACTCGCGGACCAGCAGGTGGTCGATCCAGGTGATGAGTTCCGTCGAGCCGTTGCCCATCGCCACGGCCTGCGGCGGGAGTTGGAGCAGGTTGCACAGTTCGGCGGTGATCGTGTCGGCGCTGCTCGGGTAGTACGTGATGATGTCGCGCAGCCGCGCGGCCATCTCGTCGAACATGGCCGGGGTCGGGAAGTACGGGTTGCAGGGGATGCAGAAGTCCACCGGGCCGACCCCCTCGCCGCCCTCGCGAGTCAGCGCCGCCATCGACGGGCTGTGCGCCGCGGTGTTGCGGAACAACGAGGAGACGTTGTCGGCCATGGAACCTCCGTATGGGGCGGAGCCGGCGGGGACGACCGGGCCCGTCGTCATTGGGTGGCCCGCGCGGGGGAGCGCGGGCCACCCGTACATACGGAGGCTGGGGTGGGGCTGTTCAACCGCTGAGGAATCGGTAAGAACTTGTGCCCCACCTGTGAAGGCGCGTTGCCTGTCTGGTTATCTGTCCAGTTGCCCGTCCCCGTTTTCTGTCGGGGACCTGGCAGGCGTCGAACGTGTGGATCGTCGTCGTCCTGTACGTCTGTCCCGGGCGCAGTGTCGTCGACGGGAACGACAGCTGGTTCGGCGCGTCCGGGAAGTGCTGGGTCTCCAGGCGGAGGGCGTCGCCCTGGCGGTAGGTGCGGCCGCCGGTGCCGGTGAGGGTGCCGAGTGTGGTGGCGGCGGCTCCCGCGGCCGCGGCTGATGCGATGACGGTGCGTCGGTTCGGTTCCGTGCGTGCGCCCCCGACAAAGGTCGGGCCCCGCCTTCCGGCGGGGCCCGAGCTGACTTACGAACCGGACTTGCGCTTGTTCCACACGTCGAACCCGACGGCCAGCAGCAGGGCCATGCCCTTGATCACCTGCTGCCAGTCGGTGCCGACGCTGAGGAGGTTCATGCCGTTGTTCAGCACGCCGAGGACGAGACCACCGATGATCGCGCCGAGGACGGTTCCCACACCGCCGCTCATGGACGCGCCACCGATGAACGACGAGGCGATCGCCTCGAGTTCGAAGCTGAGGCCCGCCTTCGGCGAGGCCGCGTTCAGGCGGGAGGCGACCACCAGACCCGCCAGGGCCGCGAGCACGCCCATGTTGAGGAAGACAAGGAAGGTGACCTTCTTGTCCTTGACGCCGGACAGCTTCGCCGCCGGGAGGTTGCCGCCGATCGCGTAGATGTGGCGGCCGAAGACGGCGTTGCGCATGACGTAGCCGTAACCGACCACCAGCATGCCGAGGATGATCAGGATGATCGGCGCGCCCTTGTAGCTGGCGAGCAGCATGGTGACGGCGAGGATCGCGGCGGCGATGGCGACGAGCTTGAGCAGGAACAGGTTCCTGGGCGCCACTTCGAGGGCGAACTCCTGCTGCCGCTTGCGGTCGCGGACCTCCTGGAGGACCACGAAGGCCAGCAGGCCGAAGCCCAGCAGCAGCGTGAGGTTGTGGTAGTTGGTGTTCGGGCCGACCGCCGGCAGGAAGCCGTTGCCCATCTTCTGCAGGCCGTCGGGGAACGGGCCGAGGGTCTGGCCCTTCAGGAACATCTCCGTCAGACCGCGGAAGATCAGCATGCCCGCGAGGGTGACGATGAAGGAGGGTATGCCGAAGTAGGCGATCAGGAAGCCCTGCGCCGCGCCGGCGAGCGCGCCCATGGCCAGGCACAGCACCAGCGCGAGCGGCCACGGCACACCGTGCTGCACGGTCAGTACGGCCGCGAAGGCGCCCACGAACGCCGTCAGCGAACCGACCGACAGGTCGATGTGGCCCGCGATGATCACCAGCATCATGCCGATCGCGAGGATCAGGATGTAGCTGTTCTGCAGCACCAGGTTGGAGACGTTGCGCGGCAGCAGCAGGTCGCCGCCCGTCCACACCTGGAACAGGATCACGAGCAGGCCGAGCGCGATCAGCATGCCGTACTGGCGCATGTTGCGACGCAGCCCGTCCAGCACGAGCCGGAGCAGCCCGCCGCCGGAGGCCGAGCCCCCGCTCTTCCCGGGCGGCGCGGCCGCCGGGCTCTTGTCGGTCACGTCCGTGCTCATCGCGTTACCTCTTTGTCCTTCGTCATCTGGCGCATCAGCACTTCCTGCGTGGCCTCGGCCCGCGGGAACTCACCCGTGAGCCGCCCGGCGGCCATGGTGTAGATGCGGTCGCACATGCCGAGCAGTTCGGGCAGCTCGGAGGAGATGAAGACGACCGCCTTGCCCTGGGCGGCCAGTTGGTCGATGACCGTGTAGATCTCGAACTTGGCGCCGACGTCGATCCCGCGCGTCGGCTCGTCCAGGATCAGCACATCCGGACCCGCGAAGATCCACTTGCTGAGGACGACCTTCTGCTGGTTGCCGCCGGACAGTTTGCCCACCGACTCGAAGACCGTGGGCGCCTTGATGTTCATCGACTTGCGGAAGCCCTCGGCGACCTGCCGCTCCTCCTGCTCGTCGACCACACCCCGCTTGGCGACCTTGTTCAGGGCCGTCAGCGAGATGTTGCGGTTGATCGTGTCGATGAGGTTGAGGCCGTAGTGCTTGCGGTCCTCGGTGACGTACGCGATCCCGTGCCCGATCGCCTCGGCGACCGACCTGGTACGGATCTCCTTGCCGTCCTTGAGGACCGTGCCGCCCGCGTAGCGGCCGTAGGCGCGGCCGAAGACGCTCATCGCGAGCTCGGTGCGGCCCGCGCCCATCAGGCCGGCGATGCCGACGATCTCCCCGCGCCGCACCTGGATCGACACGTCGTCGACGACCTTGCGCTGCTGGTCGATCGGGTGGTGCACGGTCCAGTCGCGGATCTCCAGGGCCGGGGCCGCGCCCTGCTCGGGCTGGTGCGGGGTGCGCTCGGGGAAGCGGTGGTCGAGGTCGCGGCCGACCATGCCGCTGATGATCCGGTCCTCGGTCGTCTCCGCCGCCGCTACGTCGAGCGTCTCGATGGAGCGCCCGTCGCGCAGGATCGTCACCGAGTCGGCGACCTTGCGGATCTCGTTCAGCTTGTGCGAGATGATGATCGAGGTGATGCCCTGGTTCTTCAACTCCAGGATGAGATCGAGGAGTTTGCCGCTGTCCTCGTCGTTCAGCGCCGCGGTCGGCTCGTCCAGGATGAGCAGCTTCACCTTCTTGGAGAGCGCCTTCGCGATCTCCACGAGCTGCTGCTTGCCCACGCCGATGTCGGTGACGCGGGTCTCCGGGTGGTCGTCGAGACCGACCCGGCGCAGCAGTTGCGAGGCGTGCCGCAGGGTCTCCCGCCAGTCGATGAACCCGCCCTTGGCGTGCTCGTTGCCGAGGAAGATGTTCTCCGCCAGGGAGAGATACGGCGACAGCGCCAGCTCCTGGTGGATGATCACGATGCCGAGCTGCTCGCTCGCCCGGATGTCCCTGAAGGAGCAGACCTCTCCCTCGAAGAGGATCTCCCCCTCGTAGGTGCCGTGCGGATGGACGCCGGAGAGCACCTTCATCAAGGTGGACTTGCCGGCGCCGTTCTCCCCGCAGATGGCATGGACCTCGCCCTGCCGGACGGTCAGTGTGACGTCCGACAGCGCTTTGACGCCGGGAAAGGTCTTGACGATCGAGCGCATTTCCAGGACGGGTCCCGCCATGGTCGTGCCTTCCAATCCGTGAGGTTCGACGCTTACTTGAGCTGGTCGGCGGTGTAGTAGCCGCCCTGGACGAGCTCCTTCTCGTAGTTCGTCTTGTCGACGCTGACCGGCTGCAGCAGGTAGGCGGGGACGACCTTGGTGCCGTTGTCGTACGACTTGGTGTCGTTGACCTCGGGCTTCTTGCCGTTGAGGGAGGCGTCGACCATGTCCGTGGCGACCTGGGCGAGCTTGCGGAGGTCCTTGTAGACGGTCATCGACTGCTCACCCGCGATGATCGACTTCACGGAGGCCAGCTCGGCGTCCTGACCGCTGATCACCGGCAGCGGCTTGCCGGCCGTGCCGTAGCCGTCCGACTTCAGCGCGGCGATGATGCCGATCGAGATGCCGTCGTACGGCGAGAGCACCGCGTCGACCCTGCCGGTGGTGTACGACGAGGTGAGCATGTCCTCCATGCGCTTCTGGGCGGTGGCGCCGTCCCAGCGCAGGGTGGTGACCTGGGTCATCTTGGTCTGGCCGGACTTGACGACCAGCTTCTTGCTGTCGATGTACGGCTGGAGCACGCTCATCGCGCCGTTGAAGAAGTACTTGGTGTTGTTGTCGTCGTTGGAGCCGGCGAACAGCTCGATGTTGAACGGGCCCTTGCCGGCCGCCAGGCCCAGCTTGTCGACGAGGTAGCCGGCCTGGAGCTTGCCGACCTTCTCGTTGTCGAAGGACGCGTAGTAGTCGACGTTCTTCGTGCCGAGGATCAGGCGGTCGTAGGAGATGACCGGGATCTTGGCGTCGGCGGCCTGCTGGAGGACGTTGTTCAGGGACTTGTTGTCGATGGCGGCGATGATCAGCGCCTTGACGCCCTGGGTGATCAGGTTCTCGATCTGCGAGACCTGCTGGTCGGGGTCGTCCTCGCCGAAGACCAGCTTGGTCTTGTAGCCCTTGGCCTTGAGGTCCTTCTCGACGTTGGCGCCGTCGGTGATCCAGCGCTCGGAGGACTTGGTCGGCATCGCGATGCCGATCGTCCCGCCCTTGGCGTCGCCCGACTCCGTCTTGCTGCCGCCCTCCCCGGACTGCCCGCAGGCGGTCAGGGTCAGGGCGAGGGAGGCGGCTCCGGCTATGGCGGCGAGGGCGGCTCTGCGGTTACGCATGGTCATCATCCTTGATGTGTGTGCAGTGATCGGTCTCGCGGTGCGAAGGGCGCTCCCGGATCTGACGCCGGGAAGACCGAGAAGGGGGTGTGTGGGATTCTGCGCGCCTGTGTCGGCTTCTGTGAAGCGGGGTTTCCGGAACGTTATGACCGGATGTCGAAGCGGTTCAGTTCACCCGGCAGACGCGAGCCGAGCGGGGCCATGTCGCCGTCCGCTCCGTGCCGCGCGAGCAGGTCCAGCGCGAGCCTTCCGCGCCGCACCCGCTCCCGGGCCGTGGAGAGCGTCAGGTCGCGCATGTGGTGGCCGTACGGGTAGATCCCCGGGGCCTTGGACAGGCCGAACTTGAGATACAGCGGTGCGCCGCGCCGGATCAGCTCGGCGACCTCGTACATCCGGATATAGCCGCCGAGATCGTCGGGGGCCTCGATGTACATGTCCATGGGGGCGCCCGACACCCGGCGGATCTCGGTGAGGTGATCGAGCGTCAGGTCGCTGGGCACGTTGAGCGAGTCGGCGCCGAGCCGCTCGTACACCGCGTACGCGGCCGGGTTGACGGGGCCGATGAGCGCCGACACCTTCAGCGTCGTGTCGGCCGGGATGATGCCGGACCGTCGTGCCCGGTGCAGCGTCCACAGCACGCCCTCGTCGGCGACGAGCAGGCACTTGACGCCCAGCTCCGTGGCCCGGACGGCGTCTTCGACACATCCGGCGACCGCGTCGTGCCCGCGAGCCCGCAGGCCCCCGCCGCGCGAGTCGGTCCGGGTGGAGCCGCCGATGTCCCAGGTGCCGCGCGGACCGGTGAACAGGCAGAGCTCGATGTCACGCTCGCCCGTCGCCTGGACCATCTCGGTGATCTCGGCGTCGGAGAGCATCCACACGCCGCTGCCCTGGCTGATCCGGTGGACCGGCACGTCGAGCAGCGAGGCTTCCTTGAGGATGACGGCCAGCGCTTCGGGACCCTCGCACGAAGGGACCTCGGTGCGCCAGCGGCCGCCGCCCGGGAAGGCGTGGGAGGAGGCGTCGGCGGGGTCGAGGGCGGGCGCGCCGAGGCCGAGCGCGGCGAGCGTCTGCTCGCCGGGTCGACGGGCTGCCGTGTCGGAGGCGTCGGTCGTCACTAGCTGTCCTTCATGTTCGATATTTCGGACGAGGTTCGCGGCTCAAGGCATGCGGGGTGCGTGATGCGATGTCTGGGTGTACGCCGGTACGGAGACCGTCAGGTTGCCCCCGTACCGGCGTACGACTAGGGGGCCTTCTAAGGCCGGAGCAGCACCTTGCCCACCTTCGGATCGCCGGATCCCACCAGCTCGATGGCCTCGGAGAAGTCGGCGAGCGGCAGCTCGTGGGTGACCAGCGACAGCAGATCCAGCAGCCCGGCACCGAACACCCGCACGGTGTGCGACCAGGCCTGCGGCGGCGCCCCGAAGACGGTGAGCACCTCCAGCTGGCGCACCACCAGGTCCGTCGGGTCGAGCCCCTCGGCGCCCGGCGCCGGGATCCCGGTCAGGACCAGCCGTCCGCCGCGCCTGAGCAGCGAGGTGGCCATCCGGGCGGCGGAGGCCGAACCCGCGGTCTCGACGACGACGTCGAAGTCGTCCGGCAGCTCCTGGTCCCAGGTGCGGAAGTCGGTGGCCCCGAATTGCCGGGACAGCGTCTCCCGGTCGTTTCGGGTGCCCACGACGAGCAGCTCGGCCGGCGAACCCGCCTTCAGGAACTGGACGGCGAGCATGCCCAGGGTGCCGGTGCCGACCACGGCCACCCGCTCGCCGGGCAGCGCACGGGCCTTGATCGCGGCGGCCGCGATGCAGGCGGCGGGCTCCAGGAGGGCGGCGGCGGTGAGGTCGGCGTCCTCGGGGAGCACGTGCAGCAGGCGGGACGGCAGGGTGAGGGTCGAGGCCATCGCCCCGGGCTGGGTGAAGCCCGTCTCCTCGTAGCCGTCCGTGCACAGCGTGGTCTCGCCCGCGTGGCAGCGGTCGCAGACCTGACAGTTGCGGGAGCCCTCACCGACGACCTTGCGCCCGACCAGCGACGAGGGGACCCCGGCGCCGACCGTGTCGACCGTCCCGGACCACTCGTGGCCCGGGGTCAGCGGGTAGCGGACGTACCCCTCGGGCCGGTTGCCCTGGTACACCTCGCGGTCGCTGCCGCAGATGCCGGTGGCGTGGACGCGCACCAGCGCCTCACCGGCCTCCGGCGGCCGGGGCTCGTACGGGACGAGCCGGTGCCTGCCCGGCGAGTCGACGACGACGGCGGCACCGCTCACTTGTCGCCGCCCTTCGGCTTGCGCTGCTCCCAGCCGTCGGCCCACAGGTCGAAGCGGGCCTGCTGCTGCGGGAACTCGGCGGCGGCGTCCACGTCCAGCTCGACGCCGAGGCCGGGCGCGTCGGAGAGGTGGAAGTAGCCGTCGATCACCTCGGGCGCGCCCTTGACGACCTTCTTGATCTCCGCGTCCGCGAAGTCGTTGAAGTGCTCGAGGATCTTGAAGTTCGGGGAGGTGAACCCGACCTGGAGCGAGGCGGCGGTCAGGACCGGGCCGCCGACGTTGTGCGGGGCGACGAGCACGTAGTGCGCCTCGGCGGTCGCGGCGAGCTTCCTCGTCTCCCAGATTCCACCGATGTGGCCGACGTCCGGCTGGATGATGTCGACGGCCTGGCTCTCGAAGAGCTCACGGAACTCGATGCGGTCGTGGATGCGCTCACCGGTGGCGACGGGGATGTCGACCTTGGCGGCGACCTTCTCCAGCGCCTTCAGGTTCTCCGGCGGGCAGGGCTCCTCCAGCCAGGCGGGCTTGAAGGGCGCGAGCTCGTGGGCGAGGCGGATCGCGGTGGCGGGGGAGAAGCGGCCGTGCATCTCCAGCATCAGCTCGGAGTCCGGCCCGATGGCGTCGCGCACGGCCTCGATGAGGGAGACGGCGTACAGGGTCTGCGCGTGGTCCAGCTCGAAGTGGCCGGTGCCGAAGGGGTCGATCTTCAGCGCCTTGTATCCGCGCTCCATGACCCCCTGCGCCGCCTTGTGGTACGCCTCGGGCGTCCGCTCGGTGGTGTACCAGCCGTTGGCGTACGCCTTGACCTTGTCGGTGACCTTGCCGCCGAGCAACTGCCAGACCGGCACGCCGAGGGCCTTGCCCTTGATGTCCCAGCAGGCCATCTCGACGACGGCGATACCGGACATCACGATCTCGCCGGCGCGGCCGTAGTCGCCGTACTTCATCCGGCGCACCAGGTCCTCGACAGCGAACGGGTCGGAGCCGAGAATGTGGTTGGCCTCGGCCTCCTTCAGGTAGCCGATCAGCGCGTCGGTGTGGCCCAGCATGCGGGTCTCGCCGACACCCGTGATGCCCTCGTCGGTGTGCACGAGTACGTAGGTCAGGTTGCGCCAGGGCGTCCCGACCACGTGTGTGCTGATTCCGGTGATGCGCACGGAAGCTGCCTTTCAGGGCTGTTCGAGATTTCGTCACTCGTTCGAAATGCTGGCGTGACAGTAAGGACGGAGTGAGGGGGGTGTCAATGGGTCGAACACGTAACGGTTTCGACACTTTCGGCCCCGGCTTTCGATAACGGGTCGGTCGGGCCCCCGTGCCAGGATGACTGGTTTCCCACACAACTTTCACAGGCTGACCTAGGAACGTGACCATCCGGCAACTTAGTCTTCCCGCGTCATGGACTACTGCGACCCGTGCCGACGGCACCTCAACGGCGCCCTCACCTGCCCGGGGTGCGGCGCCCCAGCCCATCAGCTACGCGCGTACACCGCGGAAGCGACGGCATACCCGCCGTCGGCTCCGGCGCCCTACGGCACCCAGGACGCCGCCTTGGCGGCGGACTGGGGCGGCGCGAGCAGCACCGCCGGGGAGGGCGCGTTCGAGCCCGACCGGAGCGGCGGGATCGAGACAGGACGGGCGGCTGAGGGCGAGGCCGGTCCGGTGGCTGAGGGCGAGGTCGACCGCGGCGGTGAGGGTGAGCCGCAGGGGCGGGCCGCTCGTCGCCGTGGGCAGGGGCGTGGCCGGGGGCGCGGGCGCGGACAGGCCGCGCCGCTGACGGGCGACGCCGAGGACTCTGTGGACGACGCCGAGGAGGGACCGGGCGCCGTCGACGCGAGTCGTCGCGATCGCAAGGCCGCCGTGCACCGCAGGCGCCGCCGTCGCGCCGTGCTGATAACCACCGGCTTCGTCCTGGCGGCCGCCGGCCTGAGCCTGGCCGAACTCGGCATGGACGCGCCGGGCTTCAGCTCCCCGAACCCGGCGGCGGCCGGCGGCGAGTCCTCGGAGGTCGACGAGGGAACCCCGTCCCCGGACCGGACGGCCCAGCCCCTGGACGACGAGACGGCCACCGGCAAGAGCACCTCCTCCGCCTCCCCGGAACCCTCCACGTCCCCCTCGGCCTCGGCGTCCTCGACGCCCTCCGGGGACGCCGAGGCGACCCCCGCCAAGGACCCCCTGTCCGCAACCCGCCCGGGCTCCTCCGGCTCCACGTCCGACGTGACGCCCCCGACGGACCAGACCACCGCCCCGAGCGCCGACCCGACCACCTCCCCCACCCCCGAACCATCACCGTCGGAAACCTGCAACCGCTTCCTGTGGTGGTGCACGTAGGGCGACCTGGCCCACGTAGATCAGTTCCGCAGGGCCGATCCAGCCCGGTCGGCCCGTGCCGCGCAGGCGTCCGTCTTGAAGAGGGTCCAGACGGTTTTGCCCACGACGTGGGGCGTGATGCCGAAGTCGTCGGCCACGTTGCGGGCCAGGTGGAGGCCCCGGCCCGAGCAGGCGTCCGGGGTGGGCGGGGACGCGGGGGCGGGGTGGTCGCCGGTGTCGCGTACGGCCAGGCGGATCAGGGGGCCGTCGAGGGTGAGGGTCACGCAGTACTGCCTGCCCGGAGGGACACCGTGCAGCAGGGCGTTCGTGGCGAGTTCCGACACGCACAGCGTGATGTCGTCCAGCCGGTCGACGCACCCCCAGTCGGCGAGGGCCTCGTGGACGAAGGTGCGGGCGGCCCGTACGGAGGCGCGCGAGCGGGGGAAACGACGTTGCCGTGTCAAGGGCACGGGGGCCACCTCCGGTGGTTCTGGGGCGTCCTGCGGCGATACCTTACTGTTGTTCGCGAAAGGTAACAAGGTAGTCCAGGGTGGCTGAGGGTGGCTCGGGGTGGCGGTTGGCGGATGAGGCAAGTCGCCTACCGTGTAGGGCGGCAGGGTCGGAAGAACGGTCGGCCGGTCGGCCGTCCGACCGGTGGGCCGGCACAGGGAGGCGTCGTGGGTGCGAGCGGTTGGGTCAGCACGTCGTTGCCGTATCTGACGCCCCCGGGGACGGGCCAGGGCGACCGTTGGGCGGCCGAGGCCGCGGCCGGCGGCCGGCGCGGCACCCAGCGCATCGTGCACGCCGGCGAGGTCCCCGCCCCCGCCGACGTGGCGGAGCTGCTCGGCGTCCCGCAGGGCGACCCGGTCGTCGTACGCCGGCGCCTGATCCTCCTCGACGACGAGCCCAGCGAACTCGCCGACACCTACTACCCGACCGCCATAGCGGGCGGCACCCGTCTCGCCGGCACCGCGAAGATCCCCGGCGGCGCGCTCACCCTGCTCGCCGAACTCGGCCACGTCGGCGTCCTCGTCCGGGAGGACGTGACGGCCGGGATGCCCGACGAACAGGAGCGCCACGCACTGCGCACCGCCCCCGAGGAGCCGGTCCTGCGGCTCCTGCGGCTCACGCTGGACCGTGACGACCGGCCGATCCAGGTCGACCGTATGGTGATGCCGGCCCTACGGCAGCGGCTGCGCTACCAGATCAGGATCGGATGACCGTGCCCAAGGCAGAACCGGAAGCCGTCGACCGCCGATCCCTGCACGAGCGGATCGCGGCCGATCTGCGCGACGACATCATGACCGGAGAGCTCGCCCCCGGCGCCAGCCTGCCCACCACCGCCCAGCTCAAGGAACGCTTCGCGGCGGCCGGCGCCACGGTCCAGAAGGCCCTGCGACTCCTCAAGGACGAACGCCTGGTGGTCGGCCGGGCGGGCGCCTCCGTCACCGTCCGCGAGCACCGCCAGCGCACCGTCCGGCCCGCCGCCCTGATGGCCCCGGGCAGCCCCGGAGGGCCCTACCGCTGGCTCACCGAGGCGGCCAAGCACGGCACGCACGCCCGCAGCGAGCTCCTCGACGTCACGGAGACCCGCCCGCCGGCCGACGTCCGCGCCGTCCTCGGCCTGCCGCCCGACGGCACCGCCCTGCTGCGCCGTCAGATCCTCCTCGTCGACGACGAACCCGCCGAACTCGTCGAGTCCTACTACCCGTTGGGCATCGCCCGGGGCACGCCCCTGACCGACCGCCGCCGGATCAGAGGCGGCACCCCCGCCCTGCTGACCGAACTCGGCCACCCGCCCCGCCGCAGCACGGACGGCGTCTCGGCCCGGGTCCCCACCCAACGGCAGTGCCAGGCTCTCCGCCTCACCAGCGGCATGCCGGTGCTGCGTACACTGCGCGTCGTCCGCAGCGACGACGACCGCCCCGTCGAGGTGACCGTGATGGTGAAGGCGGGTCATCTCTACGAGCTCCAGTACGAGTTCACGGCGGAACCCACGGAACCAGCCGCAGAACAAGCGACAGAACAAGCGACAGAACAAGCGACAGAACAAGCCACAGAAGAAAGAGAGGGAGGAGCGTGATCGTGCTCGTCCTGTCGGTGATTCTCGTCCTCGTCCTCGGCGGCTGCGCCTGCGTCTGGTGGGCATCGCGAGGCGGCCCCCGCTGGGCACGCGCCGTGGCCACCGCGACCCTGGCGGCGGGCGAACTGCTGCGCCAGTCGGACCGCGGAGGCCGCAGGAACCAGCAGTCGAACTCGGACGACTAGGGCCGACCAGGGCCTGTCCGGCGGCGGGGGCGGATCAAGCCCCGGGGTCAAGCCGGGGTCAAGCCCCTGGGGCAAGCCACGGGGTCAAGCCCTGGAGTCAGGCGCCGGAGCCAGGGGTGCCCTACACCGCCAGCATCCGTTGCAGCATCCCCCGCAACACCACCCGCTCCTCTTCCCCCAGCCCCGCCAGCGGCGCCCGTGCGAACCGCAGCGACTCGCGCAGCCCCTTGGCGATGCGCCGGCCCTCGTCCGTCGCCGCCGCCAGCTTCACGCGCCGGTCGGCCGGGTCGGGCCGCCGTTCGACCAGGCCGCGGGACTCCAGCCGGTCGACGATGCCGGTCACGTTGGACGGCTCGCACTTCAGCTTCTGCGCCAGCTTGCGCATCGGCAGCGGCTCCAGCGAGAGCAGGCTCAGCAGCCGGGCCTGCGCGCCGGTCAGCGCGTGACCTGCGGCGGCCTCCTCGTAGTCCTGGTAGAAGCGGTCCACGACCTCGCCGATCAGCTCCACGACCTCCATGGTCAGAGGGTCGGTAACGGGGGTCGGATGTGGGGTGGCCATGGTTCGAGGGTACCCCCTTTACTTGACAACATGAAATATTAAGGTGCATGGTTGTTTCAGGTAGTGAAGCATTTCGGTGAAGCATCTCAGTGAAGCTTTTGAAGCGTGCGACGTGTGAAAGGCAGCCCCCCATGACCGACTCCGCCCTCCCCACCACCAGCCGCGAATGGCGTCTGCTCAGCCGTCCCGTCGGCTGGCCGAAGCCGGAGGACTTCGAGCTGGTCCAGGCGGAGATCCGGCAGCCCGGCCCGGGTGAGGTGCTGGTCCGCAACGCCTACGTCTCCGTCGACCCGTACATGCGCGGCCGCATGAGCGCCGCCAAGTCGTACACCGCCCCCTTCGAGCTGGGCAAGGCCATGCAGGGCGGTGCGGTCGGCGAGGTCGTCGTCTCGAACGCCGAGGGCATCGCGGCCGGCGACCACGTCCTGCACTTCGGCGGCTGGCGCGAGTACGCCACCTTCGACGCCAAGCAGGCCGTCAAGGTCGACGCCGAGGCCGCGCCCCTCTCCACCTACCTCGGCGTCCTCGGCATGACCGGCCTCACCGCCTACGCCGGTCTCCTGCGCACCGCCTCCTTCAAGGAGGGCGACTCCGTCTTCGTGTCGGGCGCGGCCGGTGCCGTCGGCGGCCAGGTCGGCCAGATCGCCAAGCTGAAGGGCGCCTCCCGGGTCATCGGCTCGGCCGGCTCCGACGACAAGGTCAAGGTCCTCGTCGAGGAGTACGGCTTCGACGCGGCCTTCAACTACAAGAACGGCCCGGTCGCCGAGCAGCTCCGCGAGGCCGCCCCGGACGGCGTGGACGTCTACTTCGACAACGTCGGCGGCGACCACCTCGAGGCCGCCATAGGCTCCCTCAACCTGCACGGCCGGATCGCGATCTGCGGCATGATCTCGGTCTACAACAACACCGAGGCCGCCCCCGGGCCCAAGAACCTCGCCCGCCTCATCCAGACCCGCGGCCGCATCGAGGGCCTCCTCGTCGGCGACCACTACGACCTCCAGCCGCAGTTCGTCCAGGAGGTCGGCGGCTGGATCCGTTCCGGCGAGCTGAAGTACCGCGAGACGGTCGTCGAGGGCATCGAGAACAACCTTGAGGCGTTCCTCGGGGTGCTGCGCGGCGACAACACCGGAAAGATGATCGTCAAGCTCTGACCGTCTTCCCCGCGTCAGTCCGCACATGACCGAAGGCCGCACCCTCGGCGGGGGGTGCGGCCTTCGCCTGCGTATCAGTCAGTGCCAGTCAGCGTCAGTCCGTGTCAGCCAGTACCTCAGCGCGATGCCGTCGCCGCCCGGTGGACGGCCTCCGCCAGCCGGTAATTCTCCGGTGCCGCCGCGCCCGGGAAGGCGTACCGGCGGCGCGTGTAGCCGTAGGCGAGCCCGCTGCGCGGGTCCGCGAACGCCTGGCAGCCGCCCGCCCCGCTGTGCCCGAACGCCCCGGCGCCCAGGAACGGGTACCAGGTGTCCGCGGTCGCCTGGAAACCCAGCCCGAACGCCTTGTGCGTGCGCAGCACCACGTCGTACCCCACGGAGTGCAACTGCCCGAACTCCGCCGCCGTGTCCTCCTTCAGCAGCGGCGCCTTCCCGTCGACCTCGCTGATCGCCGCCGCGTACAGCCCGGCCAGCCCGCGCGCCGAGCCGACCCCGCCCACCGAGGCAGGCCCCTTGGCGCGGATCAGGGGGTCGTTGGGCAGGAGTTCCAGGTCGGTCGGCTCGGCGGTGTGGCGGTTGAAGGCGATGGCGGCGAGGGTGTGCGGCCCGCCGGGCCGGGCGTCCAGCAGTGCCCGCTGTTCGGCGGTCGGCGCCATCGGCTGCGCGGTGCGGAAGCGCGGCTCGTGCACCGCCGGCAGACCCAGGAAGAAGTCCAGCCCGTACGGGGCGCGCACCCGCTCCTCGTACACCTCCTGGAGCGTACGGCCCGTCGCGCGCCGTACGACCTCGCCGGTGAGCGCCCCGATGACCAGCCCGTGGTAGCCGAAGGCGGTGCCCGGACGCCAGTACGGCCGCTGGTCGGCGAGGCGTTCGGCGATCTGACGGTCGTCGGCCAGCTCCTGCCGCGTGAAGCCGCTGTCCGTGCCGACCACCCCGGCCCGGTGCGCGAGCAGCTCGCGCAGGGTCAGCGCGCCCTTGCCCTCCGCGCTGAACTCCGGCCAGTAGTAGGTGACTTTGCGGTCCAGCTCCAGGGTGCCCTCCTGCACGAGGAGTGCGACCACGAGATGGGCGGCGCCCTTGGTCGACGAGTAGACGCCGTAGAGGGACTCGGGGCCGACGTCGGCATCGTCCCCGGGCACCCACAGGTCGACGACCCGCTTGCCGTGCACGTACGCACACAACTGGCCTTCGTAGTCGGGCCGTTCCTCCGCGACGAACGCGGCGAACTCCTCCCGCACCGCTTCGAAACCGTCGGCGACGGTGCCGTGGATCTCCTTGGCCGACCGATGCAACCGAGTCATCCGCTCTCCTCAACCAGCCCGCTGCTTGCGTGTGCCTGTGCGTGTGCGTCTGCGTGTGCCATGGTGATCAATGCCTGTGCGACCTGCGGGAACTCCCCCTTCGGATGATCCCGGAAGAGAGGCTCCGTGCCGAACAGGACAGCGTGCGGGCGAGGGCGGTGATCAGAACAGGCCGGGCAGGGCAGGTGCTCGTGGTGCGCACGCGTACCTCCTCTGGACTTGCCGAGATCGTTGCTTCCGGAGATCGGTACGGCGAGGTGTACCTGTTCGACTCAACTGCAACAAGAGGGTGTTGGTGTCCTCGACACCCCGGACGGCCCCGGGACGACCCATGGATGGCCTAGGGACAGCCGAGGGATCGCCTGGGGACGGCTTAGGGATGTGGCCTGCGAGGACCGCCGGACGGGTACGGGAGCGCCCACGGTAAAGTTCCGGCCATGCGCGATCTCGGGGTGGGCTTCAACTACTTGCTACAGGGCCAGAAGTGGGTGGCCCGTCACGGCAGGCAGTACAGCTTCGGCCTGATCCCCGGCCTCATCACCCTCGTCCTGTACATCGCCGCCTTCGTCGCACTCGCCCTCTGGGGCGGCGGCTTCGTCGCCTGGACCACCCCCTTCGCCGACGACTGGTCCAGCCCCTGGCAGGGCCTCTTCCGCGGCTTCCTCACCGCCGTGCTGTTCGCCCTCGGCCTCCTCCTCGCCGTCCTCACCTTCACCGCGGTCACCCTCCTGCTCGGCCAGCCCTTCTACGAGGCCCTCTCCGAGAAGGTCGACCGGGACGTCTCGCCCGACGGCACGGCCCCCGAGTCCGGGCTGCCGCTCTGGCGCGAACTGTGGCTCTCCGCCCGCGACAGCCTCCGCATCCTGGCCCGCGCGCTGGTGTGGGGCGTGCTGCTGTTCGCCCTCGGGTTCGTCCCGGTCGCCGGGCAGACGGTCGTCCCGGTGGTCGGCTTCTTCGTCACCGGCTTCTTCCTCACCGAGGAACTCGCCGCCGTCGCCCTCCAGCGCCGGGGCGTCGACCTGCGCGCCCGCCTCGCCCTGCTCCGCTCCCGCAAGACCCTGGTCTGGGGCTTCGGCACCCCGCTGGGCCTCGCCTTCCTGGTCCCGTTCGTCGCGGTGTTCCTGATGCCGGGCGCGGTCGCGGGCGCGACCCTGATGGCCCGCGACCTGCTCGGCGAGGAGACGCGGGACGACTACGAGCAGCCCGCCGACGCCCCGGAAGGCGAGACCGCCGCCTCCTGACCGAGGCGACGCCTACGCGACCACGCCTACGCACCGGCCGCCGCCACGCCCAGGATCGCCCGCACCTGGGCGACGATGTCCAGCCGGTTCCGTACGAACTCCGGGTCGGTCACCTTCCCGGTCGCCGGATCGGTGTTGCCGGTCCCGAACTGCAGCACCGGCGTGTGCACATGCCCGCCCGGCAGGCTGCCGTGCAGTCCCAGCCGGTCGCGCAGGAGGGTGGCAGGTTCGCACTTCCCGGGTCATCCCCAACCGCGCCCAGTACAGCGGCCGGTCGTCGTCCCGGCTCAGATCACCGCCGGCCGGCCCCCGACCCTGCACCCGGTCGACGGCCCGCCGCCACAGCGCCGACCCCTGGCGCGCGACGACCTGACGGGCCTCGGCGTAGGAGCGCGCGGAGTCGAGCGCGCGGGCCAACTCCGGTGCCACGGAGTCGAATCCGGAACGGGCCAGGATCTCTTGGGGGACGGCCTTGTCCAGCCGTTGTTCCTCAATGGTGCCGCCTGGGGCCGCCTCGCTGGCTGCGGCGGCGGTGGCGGTCGTGGGAGCGGAGAGGCCGGCCGGCAGGGCCAGGCTGAGAACGCCGACACGAACTCGTATGGAATGCACGGGGGTTCGGGTCCTTCCGTCGCTGTGGGGAGCGGGGGAGCGGGGGAGCGGGGGACTGGGGGAGCGTGGGTGTGGGACGGCGGAAGTATCCCGTGCCGGAAGTGGTCCACGCCATGCCTCAGCCCCGCTCCCCCTCAGCCCCCGCAGGCCCTGCTCCCCCGCAGGCCCTGCTCCCCCGCAGCCCTCTCAGTCCACGGGCTCGCCCAGCAGCATGAGGAAGTCCCGGAAGGCCGCCGGCATGTCCACCGACTCCGGGTCCAGCAGCCACTGGTACTGGAGGCCGTCCAGTACGGCCACGAGGAGGGGCGCCACGCGTTCGGGAGGAAGGCCGCTGGGGACGCGGTCGCCGTACTTCGCGCGCAGGACCGCCGCCATGCTCTCGCGCACGGTGCGGTAGCGGTCGGTGAAGTAGTCGCGCGCCGGATGCCCCTCGGTGACGCTCTCGCCGAGCAGCGCCGAGAAGGTCTGGATGATCGCGGGCCGCATGGCGTTGTACTCGACGAGCGAGAGCAGCAGGTCGAGCCGCCACTGTGAGTCCGGCCGCGCGTCCCACTGGTCCCGTTCCTGGAGCACCGCCACCAGCAGCGCCTCCTTCGACGGGAAGTGGTGCAGCAGCCCCTGCTGGGTCAGGCCCACCCGCTCCGCCACCGCGGCCAGGCTCGCACCCCGGTAACCGCGCTCGGCGATCACCTCCAGGGCGGCCCGGACGATCTCCGCCCGCCGTTCCTCGCTCCTGGTCGTCCTGGCGCTCATGCCGTCACGGTACGGCATCCGGGCAGGAAAGGTAACGGCAGGATAACGAAACCTACCGCTCTACAGGCAACCGGTGCACGATGGGGGAACAGCACTCACGCTCAACGAGGAGGCACCCCCATGGCGGGACCCGAGGCCGGAACCGAAGCGGCCGGCGACGCGGCCCTCGACGCGGCCCTCGACGCGGCCGGCGACGCGGCCCTCGAAGCGGCCGTCGAGGCGGCACTCGGCAAGCTCGACCTGGATGCCAAGGCCCGCCTCCTGGCCGGTCAGGACATGTGGTCCCTGCCCGCCCTGCCGGAGATCGGCCTGGAGTCCCTCGTCATGTCCGACGGCCCGATCGGCGTCCGCGGCGTGCGCTGGACCTCCGGCGACCCGTCCGTCGCGCTGCCCTCACCGACCGCCCTCGCCGCCACCTGGGACCCCGAACTCGCCCGCAGGGCAGGGGTGTTGCTCGCCCAGGAGGCCCGCCGCAAGGGCGTCCACGTCCTCCTCGCCCCCACCGTCAACCTGCACCGCTCCCCGCTCGGCGGCCGCCACTTCGAGGCCTACAGCGAGGACCCGTACCTGACCGGCCGGATCGGCACCGGTTACGTGCGGGGCGTCCAGTCCGGCGGCGTCGGCACCACCGTCAAGCACTTCGTCGCCAACGACGCCGAGACCGACCGCTTCACGGTGAACAACCTGGTCTCCGAACGCGCCCTGCGCGAGCTGTACCTGGCCCCCTTCGAGGCGATCGTCGAGAACGCCCACCCCTGGGGCATCATGACCGCCTACAACACGGTCAACGGCACCTCGATGACCGAACACCGCTACCTGGTCAACGAAGTCCTGCGCGGCGAATGGGGCTTCGACGGCTACAACGTCTCCGACTGGATGGCCGCCCGCGACACCGTCGCCGCCGTCGAGGGCGGCCTCGACGTCGCCATGCCCGGCCCCCGCACCATCTTCGGCCAGGCCCTCGCCCAGGCCGTACGGGACGGCAAGGCCGAGGAGTCCACGGTCGACGGGGCCGTCCGCAACGTCCTGCGCCTCGCCGCCCGCGTCGGCATCCTGGAGGGCGCGCGGCCCGCCGTCACCGAGCTCCCCGACACCGTCGGCGGCGAGGCGCTCGCCCGCGAGATCGCCCGCCGTGCCTTCGTCCTTGTCCGCAACGAGGACCGGGCCCTGCCCCTGCGCCCCGACACGACGGTCGCGCTGATCGGCGCCGCCGCCCGCGACGCCCGCGTCCTCGGCGGCGGCTCCGCCGTCGTCTTCCCGGCCCGGGTCGTCTCCCCGCTCGACGGCCTCACCGCCGCCCTCCCCGACGGCAGCCTCAGCTACGCCGTCGGCGCCGACCCGAACACCGAACTCGCCGTCGCCGACAAGGGGTTCGAGCTGCGCGCTCTCTGCCGTGACGAGGCGGGCACCCTCATCGGGACCGGCGCCGCCCCCACCGGCGAGATCAACTGGATGGGCTCCGACCTCCCCGACGGCGTCACCCACGACACGCTCCACACCGTGGAGCTGACCGGCACGTTCACCCCGCGCGAGAGCGGCCCGCACGTCTTCGGCATCAAGGGCACCGGCGCCTTCACCCTCACCGTGGACGGCACGACGTACTTCGACGACGTCCAGCGCCCCGCCGACGACGGCGACCCCTTCGAGTCGTTCTTCGGGACCCCGCAGCCCCACGCCGAGACCGAACTCACCGCCGGACAGCCGGTCGAGATCTCCCTCACCTTCGTCGTCACCCTCCCCGCGGGCATCCCCTTCAAGGCCGTCGTCTTCGCCCTCACCTACCAGGAACCCCAGCACGACCCCGACGAGCTGATCGCGGAGGCCGTGGCCGCGGCCCGCGCCGCCGACACCGCCGTCGTCGTGGTCGCCACCACCGAGCGCGTCGAGTCCGAGGGCTTCGACCGCAAGAACCTGCGCCTGCCCGGCCGTCAGGACGACCTCGTGCACGCCGTCGCCGCCGCCAACCCGAACACCGTCGTGGTCGTCAACTCCGGTTCCCCGGTCGAGATGCCCTGGCGGGACGAGGTCGCCGCGGTCCTGCTGAGCTGGTTCCCCGGCCAGGAGGGCGGCGCCGCCCTCGCCGACGTCCTCACCGGCGCCCACGAGCCCGGCGGCCGGCTGCCCACCACCTGGGGCTCCCTGGCCGACGCCCCGGTCACCCAGGTCGTCCCGGCCGACGGCGAACTCCCGTACACCGAGGGCGTCTTCATCGGCTACCGCGCCTGGGAGAAGGCGAACCGCACCCCCGTCCACCCCTTCGGCCACGGCCTCGGCTACACCGACTGGGCGTACGAGTCGGTCGCCGTCGAGGGCTCCACGCTCACCGTGCGCATCCGCAACACCGGCGAGCGGACCGGCCGCGAGGTCGTGCAGGTGTATCTGGCGCCCGCCGACACCGCCCCGGCCCCCGACCGCCCCGTCCGCTGGCTCGCCGGATTCGCCGGCGCCGAGGCCGGCCCGGGCGAGACCGTGGACGTCACCGTCGACCTCCCGCGGCGCGCCTTCGAGATCTGGGACGAGGCGGACCGCCGGTGGTCCTTTGTGAAGGGTTCGTACGAAATCCAGGTGGGCCGCTCGATCGCCGACCGTAGGATCACCGCGACGATTAACGTGTGATCAGGCGCCCGTCGCCCCCATGAACAGCCCCGGTCCGGGACCTGACCCCCGGACCGGGGCAACATCTTTTTTACGGCTCGGGCTTACGGCTCGGGACCCCTACGGCTCTTTACCGCATCGAGAAGCCGTACACCGTCTCCGACCGGTACACGTCCCCCGGCCGCAGCACCGTGCTCGGGAAATCCGGACGGTTCGGGGAGTCGGGGAAGTGCTGGGTCTCCAGCGCGACGCCCTCGCAGGGCACGAACGGCTCGCCCAGATGTTCCGCCGTGTACACCTGGAGCCCCGGCTCGGTCGTCGCCACGGTCAGGACCCGCCCGGTCGCCGGATCGTGCAGCTCGGCCACCTCCTCCGGTGCGCCGGTGACACCCTTGTCGAGCACGAAGTTGTGGTCGTAGTCGGTGCCGATCTTGCGGGTGCCGCGGAAGTCGAAGCGGGTGCCGGCCACGGCGGCCGGCTCGCCCGCCGGGATCAGATCGGAGTCGACCGGCGTGTAGTGGCCGGCCGCGAGCCGCAGCTCGTGCCCGCTCGCCGCCCCGCTGCCCGGCCCGCCGAGGTTGAAGTAGCTGTGGTTGGTCAGGTTCACCACCGTCGGCGCGTCCGTGACCGCCTCGTACGCCAGCCGCAGCGCCCCCGACGCGTCGAGCGTGTACGTCGCCGAGACCTCCAGCCGGCCCGGGAAACCCTCCTCGCCGTGCGCGGCGACCCGGCTCAGCCGCAGCCCGTGCGCCACCGGCGCCACGTCCCACACCCACTTGTCGAATCCGCGCCCGCCGCCGTGCAGGGAGTTCGGCGCGTTGTTCGGCTCCAGCGCGTACGTCACCCCGTCCAGCGGGAAGCGGGCGTGCGCGATCCGGTTGGCGTACCGCCCGACCAGCGCGCCGAGGTAGGGCTCCGGATGCGCGAGATAGCCGTCCAGGTCCGCGAACCCCAGCACCACGTTCGCCGCGTGCCCGTCCCGGTCCGGGACCTCGACCGACTGCACGATGCCGCCGTACGACAGAACCCGCACCCGCGTGCCCGCCCGCTCCAGCGTCCAGCGGTGGACCGGGGTGCCGTCGGAAAGTGTTCCGAAGTGTTCGCTCATGACCGAAACCCTAAGTCACGAGGCCTTCGCGGTGATCGCTCGGTAAGCGATCTCCGCGAGCCGCGCCTGCCCGTCCTTGCTCGGATGGAACCAGTCCCAGTGGCTCAACTGGGCCGTGCCGAACCGGAAGTCGTACACCGCGCCGCCGTCGAACCGGCACCGCACGTCCTTCGCGCAGACCGCCGCCAGCACCGTGTTGTAGTCCTCCACCCGCTTCTGCACCGTCTCCCGCCGCAGGGTCGCCGCCGAGTCCAGCGCGTCCGCGTCGCCCAGCATCGACGGGCAGATGCCCAGCTTCCACACCTGCTTGCCCAGCGCGTTCGTCCGCCCCTGCGACCACAGCCGCTTCAGGTTCGGCACGCTCGCCACGTACACCTGGGTCTTCGGCAGCGCGCGGCGCAGCGTGCCCATCGCGTCCTCGAACTGGGCGCGGAAGTCGGCCACCGGCGTCATCGCCGCAGTCGAGGCCCGGCACGCGTCGTTCGCACCCGCCATCACCGTCACCAACTGCGGTTCGTCGGCCGCCGCCCGCGCCATCTGGCCCGGCAGGTCCGCCATCCGCGACCCGCTCGCCGCGTGGTTCCAACTGTGCGTGGCCGCCTTCGCCGCCCCCAGCAGCCGTACGGCGAGACTGTTCACCTCGGCGCTGCTGCCGGTCGCCCAGGACACCTCGGGGCAGTCCGCGAGGACCGTACACGCGTCGAAGCCGCGCGTGACCGAGTCGCCCACCGCCGCGACCGACGCGGGGCTGGAGTCCCACACCGGGGTCGGCGACGGAGACGGTTTCACCTGCCGCGCCCGCGCGCCCGAGGACTTCGTGCCGTCGCCGTCGCCCGACGCGGCGCAGCCGGCCAGGCCCAGGACGGCCGCCGTCGTGCCCGCGAGCACGGCCCGCACCCGCCGGTTCCGCTTCCCCATCCGCTGCTGTTCCCCTCGCTCCTCGAACTCCACGTACTCCCGCGACAACGCTCCCCCATGACAACGTGCGGGAGTTCCCGGCCAATCAACCACCCACAAGATGGAACGCCTCCCGCCCGTACAGGCGTCCTGCCGGGTGAATGGCGGAGGTTCACGGCACCGGAGGCGACGGTACGTCACACTCCTCGCGCCGCCGCAGGGTAGCCTCGCCATCAACGCGGCTGCCTGCCATCGCCGCCATGCCAGCCTGCAAGACTGTCCCGCTCTGCCCGGAGGTCCCGGTGACGACACGTGGAGTTCTGTACGTGCACTCCGCGCCGCGCGCGCTGTGCCCGCACGTCGAGTGGGCGATCGCCGGGGTGCTCGGCACCCGCGTCAGCCTCGACTGGATCCGGCAGCCCGCCGCGCCCGGCACCTGGCGCTCGGAGTTCTCCTGGAAGGGCGAGGCCGGGACCGCCTCCAAGCTGGCGTCGGCGCTGAGAGGCTGGCAACTGCTCCGCTTCGAGGTCACCGCCGAACCCTGCGCCACCGCCGAGGGCGAGCGCTACAGCTGCACCCCCGACCTCGGCATCTTCCACGCCGTCACCGGCATCCACGGCGACATCCTGATCCCCGAGGACCGGCTGCGCGCCGCGCTGACACGGTCTCAGCGGGGCGAGACGGACCTCGAGGCCGAACTCGCCAGGCTCCTGGGCAAGCCGTGGGACGACGAGTTGGAGCCCTTCCGGTACGCGGGAGAGGGCGCTCCCGTGCGCTGGCTGCACCAGGTGGTGTGAACCGCCCCGCTCATCGAACGGCGTGTGGCCCGAACCCCGGGAGGGGGTTCGGGCCACACGCCGTTCAGTGAACCGCTCAGACGCTGCGGAACGCCAGCACCACGTTGTGCCCGCCGAAGCCGAACGAGTCGTTCAGGGCGGCGATACGGCCCTCGACGGGCAGCTTGCGCGCCTCGCCCCGCACGATGTCCGCGTTCGCCTCGGCCTCGGGGTCGAGGTTCTCGACGTTGATGGTCGGCGGAGCGATCCGGTGGTACAGCGCGAGCACCGCCGCGACGGACTCGACACCGCCCGCGCCGCCCAGCAGGTGACCGGTCATCGACTTGGTCGCGGACACCGCGAAGTGGTCCGCGTCGTCGCCGAAGACCTTGCGCAGCGCCTTCAGTTCGGCCACGTCACCGGCCGGGGTCGACGTCGCGTGCGCGTTGACGTGCACGATCTCCGCCGGGTTCAGGTCGGTGTTGTCGAGCAGGTTCTGCAGGGCGTGCGCGATGCCGCGGCCCTCCGGCTCCGGCTGCACGATGTCGTGGCTGTCGGCGGAGATGCCCTGGCCGACCGCCTCGGCGTAGACCCGGGCGCCGCGCTTCGCCGCGTGCTCGGCGGACTCCAGGACGATCACACCGGAGCCCTCGCCCATCACGAAGCCGTCGCGGGCCACGTCGTAGGGGCGCGAGGCGCCCTGCGGGTCGTCGTTGTTCTTGGACATCGCCATCATGTTGCCGAAGGCGGCGATGGGCAGCGGGTGGATCGCCGCCTCCGTACCGCCGGCGACGACGACGTCGGCGCGGCCCGTACGGATCATCTCGATGGCGTAGCCGATGGCCTCCGCGCCCGACGCGCACGCCGACACCGGCGTGTGCACGCCCGCGCGGGCGCCCACGAGCAGGCCCACGTTGGCGGACGGGCTGTTCGGCATCAGCATGGGCACGGTGTGCGGGGAGACGCGGCGGACGCCCTTCTCCCTCAGCACGTCGTACTGGTCGAGCAGGGTGGTCACGCCGCCGATGCCGGAGGCGATGACCGCGCCGAGCCGGTCGGGGTCGACCTTGCCGTCGCTGTCGGCCTCACCGGCCTTGCCGGAGAAACCGGCGTCCTTCCAGGCTTCCTTGGCCGCGATCAGCGCGAACTGCGCCGAGCGGTCCAGCTTGCGGGCCTGCGGCCGGGGGATGACCTCGAGGGGCTCCACCGCGACACGGGCCGCGATCCGGACGGCCTGGTCGGCCGCCCACTCTTCCTGCAGGGCCTTGACACCGGACTTACCGGCGACCAGACCCTCCCAGGTCGAGGCTGCGTCGCCACCCAGCGGTGTGGTTGCGCCGATACCGGTGACGACCACGGTGCGATTGGTCGGGCTCACGGATTCTTTCTCCAACGGTGCGAGGAGGACTTCCCCCGCCGGTGCGGGGAGAGCGGCGCCACCGCCGGGTGGCGGGGCAGTTCGGTCCAGGGAGACCGGGTGGATCAGCCCTGGTTCTTCAGGATGTACTCGGTCGCGTCGCCGACCGTCTTGAGGTTCTTGACGTCCTCGTCCGGGATCTTGACGTCGAAGCGCTCTTCGGCGGCGACGACGACCTCGACCATGGACAGCGAGTCGACGTCCAGGTCGTCGGTGAAGGACTTGTCCAGCTGGACGTCCTCAACCGGGATGCCGGCGATCTCGTTCACGATGTCGGCGAGACCGGCGACGATCTCTTCCTGAGTGGCGGCCATTTCGGGCGCTCCTTCGTAGTTTTCCAGAGGGTGTGGCAGTGGTGCTTCCCGCCCCGGACCGGATGGTCCGGCACGGAGTGCCTAGGGGAGGGTAACGACAGTGGCGGCGTAGACGAGACCCGCCCCGAATCCGATGACGAGCGCGGTGTCCCCGCTCTTCGCCTCGCCGGTCGCCAGAAGCCGCTCCATGGCGAGCGGGATCGAGGCGGCCGAGGTGTTGCCGGTGGTGCGCACGTCACGGGCGACCGTGACGGACTCCGGCAGTTTGAGAGTCTTCACCATCGAGTCGATGATCCGCTCGTTGGCCTGGTGCGGGATGAAGACGTCCAGTTCGTCGACGGTGACGCCGGCGGCGTCCAGGGCCTCCTTGGCGACCTTCGCCATCTCGAACACGGCCCAGCGGAAGACCGCCTGGCCCTCCTGCGTGATCGCGGGGAACCTGGCGACCACGCCGTCGCGGTAGTCCGTCCACGGCACGGTCTGCTTGATGGTGTCCGACTTGTCGCCCTCGGAGCCCCAGACCGTCGGGCCGATCGCCGGCTCGGCGGACGGGCCGACGACGACCGCGCCCGCGCCGTCGCCGAACAGGAAGGCCGTCGCACGGTCCTCCAGGTCGGTCAGCTCGGACAGCCGCTCGACGCCGATGACGAGGACGTACTCCGCCGAACCCTCGACGACCATGCCCTTGGCCAGGGTCAGGCCGTAGCCGAAGCCCGCGCAGCCGGCCGAGATGTCGAAGGCGGCGGCCCTGTCCGTGCCGAGCCGGTCGGCGATCTCGGTGGCCACGGCCGGGGTCTGCTTGAAGTGCGAGACGGTCGAGACGACCACGGCGCCGATCTGCCCGGCGTTGATCCCGGCGTCGGCGATCGCCTTGCCGGACGCCTCGATGGACATGGCGGCGACGGTCTCCTCGTCGTTCGCCCAGTGCCGGCTCTCGATGCCGGAGCGCGAGCGGATCCACTCGTCGGAGGAGTCGATCGTCTCGAGGATGACCTCGTTGGGGACGACCCGGACCGGCCGGTAGCCGCCGACACCGAGGATGCGCGCGTACGGATGGCCCTTGCTGGGCTTGATCTTCGCCATCACGGCTCCTCAGGCGACGCCGTGCTCGGCGATGAGCGCACGAGCGGCGTCGAGGTCGTCAGGGGTCTTGAGGGCGAGCGTCCGCACGCCGGGCAGGGCGCGCTTGGCGAGGCCGACCAGCGTGCCGCCGGGGGAGACCTCGACGATCGCGGTCGCGCCGAGCTCCTTGAAGGTCTCCATGCACAGGTCCCAGCGGACCGGGTTGGCGACCTGGCCGACCAGCCGCTGCAGCACCTCGTCGCCGCCGGTGACGGCCCGGCCGTCCTTGTTGGAGACGTAACGGATCTTCGGGTCGGCCGGCGAGAGCTCCGCGGCGGCCTTGGCGAGGGTCTCGACGGCGGGCGCCATGTGGGGCGTGTGGAAGGCGCCGGCGACCTTCAGCGCGACGACCTTGCGGACGCCCTCGGGCTTGTCCTCGGCCAGCGCGGCGAGCTGCTCCAGCGTGCCCGCCGCGACGATCTGGCCCGCGCCGTTGATGTTCGCGGGGGTCAGCCCCAGCTTCTCCAGATGCGCCACGGACACGTCGGGGTCGCCGCCGAGCAGCGCCGACATGCCGGTCTCGGTGATCGCGGCGGCGTCGGCCATGGCCAGCCCGCGCCTGCGGACGAGGCCCAGCGCGGCGGTGTCGTCGAGGACCCCGGCGAAGACGGCGGCGGTGAACTCGCCGACGCTGTGGCCCGCGACGGCGCCGGGCGCGAGGTCGGAAAGGTCGCCGAGAGCCGTGGCGGACAGGATGCCGGCGGCGACCAGCAGCGGCTGGGCCACCGCGGTGTCACGGATCTCGTCCGCGTCGGCCTGCGTGCCGTAGTGGGCGAGGTCCAGGCCGATGGCGTCCGACCACGCGGCGACGCGGGCGGCGGCACCGGGCAGTTCGAGCCAGGGGGTCAGGAAGCCGGGCGTCTGGGCGCCCTGGCCGGGAGCGACGAGTACGAGCACTCTCACACTCTCTCTTGGGGACGGCCAAAGCCGCCCGTGAGGACAGGGACGAAGAACGGCAGGGGGTTTTGTGGACTCCCGACAAATGCCTAGGTCTGGGGATCGCCGTCGACCAGGCGCCCCAGGATCAACGCGATCCGGAGCGTGAACGCGGAGCGTACATCCGAGGGTGACCATCCGGTGACGTCAGTCACACGTCGAAGCCGGTAGCGCACGGTGTTCGGGTGAACGAAGAGCATCCGTGCGGCCCCTTCGAGACTGGACGCCTGTTCGAGATAGACGGACAGCGTCTCCAGAAGCGCGGACCCGGCCTCCTCCAGCGGTCTGTAGATCTCCTCCACCAACTGATCGCGCGCACCGGGATCACCGGCGATCGCGCGTTCCGGAAGCAGATCGTCCGCCAGCACCGGCCGGGGCGCGTCCTGCCACGCGGAACAGGCCTTGAGCCCGGCGGCGGCGGCCTGCGCGGACCGGGTCGCGGCGAGCAGGTCGGGCACGACCGGCCCGGCCACCACGGGGCCCGCGGCGAACGGCCCGATCAGCGACTTGGCGACGGCGAGCGGATTGTCGCTGCCGCCCGCGATCACCACGAGCCGGGTGCCGAGCACCCCGGTGAGCACCTGGAGCTTGGCGTGCCGCGAGGCCCGCCGGATGGCCTCCACGGTCAGCTCGGAGTCCCCGTCGGGCGCGGTCCCGAGGATCACGCACACGTGTTCCGGCGAGTTCCAGCCGAGCGCGGCGGCCCGGCTCACGGCCCCCTCGTCGGCCTCGCCGCTCAGCACGGCGTTCACGACGAGCGACTCCAGCCGGGCGTCCCACGCGCCGCGCGCCTCGGCGGCCTGGGCGTAGACCTGGGCGGTGGCGAAGGCGATCTCCCGGGCGTACACGAGGAGCGCCTCGCGCAGCACGTTCTCGTCGCCGGGGGCCGCGACCTCGTCGATCGCGGACTCCATGACCTCGATGGTGGTCCGCACCATCTCGACGGTCTGCCGCAGCGTGATGGCCCGCGTCAGCTCGCGCGGCGCCGTGCCGAACACGTCGGTGGAGATGGCCTGCGGGGCGTCCGGATGCCGGAACCACTCGGTGAAGGCGGCGATACCCGCCTGGGCGACCAGCCCGATCCAGGAACGGTTCTCCGGGGGCATCGCCCGGTACCACGACAGTGTCTCGTCCATCCGCGCGATGGCCTGGGCGGCGAGACTTCCGGAGGACTTCTCCAGCCGCTTCAGCGTCGCGGGGTGGGAGTGGACGGCGCGCGCCGCGGGGTCGGGGCGACTCGTTTCGGGTTCGGGCACGTGGACAAGACTGCCTTATCGGGACGGGGCCGTGTGCCGCCGGGTCGCAGGTTGAGGACGGCCCACGGGCGTGGCAACGGCCGTTGCGCGGCCGTCGGGGCGGTCATCGTAGGGGCGGCGGGTCTACCGTGGTCGCGTGATGGACGTACGGCGCGCCGACGAGCGCTACCCAGGCGGCGACCCGGCCGCCGGCATCGAGTCGTGGCACGCCTTCTCCTTCGGCCCGCACTACGACCCCGGCAACCTCCGCTTCGGCCCGCTGATCGCCTGCAACGAGGAACGCCTCGCCCCCGGCGCCGGTTTCGACGAGCACCCCCACAGCCACACCGAGATCGTCACCTGGGTCGTCGAGGGCGAGCTGACCCACCGCGACTCGGCCGGCCACGAGACGCTGGTGCGCCCCGGGGACGTGCAGCGGCTCAGCTCGGCGTCCGGCGTCCGGCACGTCGAACGCAACGACGGCCCCACGCCCCTGACGTTCCTTCAGATGTGGCTGGCCCCCCTGGACCCCGGCGGCGACCCGTCGTACGAGATCGTCCACGGCATCGCCGACTCGACGCCGTACGCCGTCCCGGAGGCGGGCGCGATGCTCCACGTACGGCGGCTGCTCGCGGGGGAGCGGACGGCGGTGCCGGACGGGCCGTACGTGTACGCGCAGGTCGTGCGCGGCGAAGTCCGGCTGGACGGCGTGGAGTTGGGGCCGGGCGACGCGGCGCGCATCACCGACGCGAAGGACATGGAGGCGGTGGGCGTGACGGGGGCGGAGCTGCTGCTGTGGGAGATGGCCGGCCTGCCGGCCGGCCAACCACTCGGCTAGCTACCGGAGTTCCGCCAGCACCGCGTCCGTGAACGGCGGCCACGCCTCGACCGCCCACGGCCCGAACGGACGGTCCGTCAGGGCGACTCCGGCGACGCCCGCTTCGGGATCGATCCACAGGAACGTACCGGACTGCCCGAAGTGCCCGAAGGTGCGCGGCGACGAGGAACTCCCCGTCCAGTGCGGGGACTTGGCGTCGCGGATCTCGAAACCGAGCCCCCAGTCGTTGGGGCTCTGGTGCCCGTAACCCGGCAGGACGCCCTTGGTGCCCGGGTACTGCACGCTCATCGCGTCGGCCACCGTCCGCGGATCCAGCAGCCGCGGCGCCTGCACCTCCGCCGCGAACCGCAGCAGGTCCGTCACGGTCGACACGCCGTCCCTGGCCGGCGAGCCCGCGCCCGCCAGGGCGGTGTCGGCCATCCCCAGCGGCTCCAGCACCGCCTGCCGCAGATACTCCGCGAACGGGATGTCCGTCGCCTTCGCGAGATGGTCGCCGAGCTGCTCGAACCCGGCGTTGGAGTACAGCCGCCGCTCCCCGGGGGGCGCGGTCACCCGGTGCTCGTCGAAGGCCAGCCCGGAGGTGTGGGCGAGGAGGTGGCGGACCGTGGACCCGGGCGGCCCGGCCGGCTCGTCCAGCTCGACCGCCCCCTCCTCGTACGCGACGAGCACGGCGTACGCGGCGAGCGGCTTGGTGACCGAGGCCAGCGGGAAACGCCGCCCGACGGGTCCGTGGGTCCCCAGGACCGCACCGTCGGCCCGTACGACACCCGCCGAGGCGGAGGGAACCGGCCAGTTCTCGATCAGCGCGAGGCTCTTCAACGACATGCCGCCGAGCCTATGCGGCGCACGGCGGCGGCACCGTCAAGGGGTCCGGCGTCGCCGGTACCGGCCTGATCAAGCCGCGCGCCCCCGGCTTTCTTACCGATTCGGCTTGCTTGGAGCGCACTCCAAGGCCATAGCGTTGGGGGCATGACGGTGATGGAGACCACGGGCACCAGGACCGACAACTGTGCCGCCCCGCCGCAACCGCATCGGCGACCGGACGGCCAGGACAGCTACACGATCAGTGAGGTCGTCGCCTTCACGGGCCTGACGGCCCACACCCTGCGCTGGTACGAGCGGATCGGCCTGATGCCGCACGTCGACCGCTCGCACACCGGCCAGCGCCGCTACAGCAACCGCGACCTGGACTGGCTCGAGTTCGTCGGCAAGCTCCGGCTCACCGGCATGCCGGTCGCCGACATGGTGCGGTACGCGGAGCTGGTGCGCGAGGGCGACGGCACGTTCACCGAGCGCTTCGACCTCCTCGTGTCGACCCGCCGGGACGTCCTGGCCCGGATCTCCGAACTGCAGGACACGCTCGCCGTGCTCGACCGGAAGATCAGTTTCTACGCGGACGCGTGCCGCGTGTACGAGAAGGAGAAGGTCGGATGACCGACAGCAGGATCCCGACGGCACGACTCGGCGAGAACGGCCCAGAGGTGGGCGTCCAGGGCCTGGGCTGCATGGGCATGAGCTTCGCGTACGGCCCCGCGGACGCGGAGGAGTCCCGGGCCACCCTGGAACGCGCCCTGGAACTCGGCGTCACGTTCTACGACACGGCGGACGCGTACGGCGCGGGCGAGAACGAGAAGTTCCTCTCCCCCTTCTTCAAGGCGCACCGCGACGAGCTCGTGATCGCCACGAAGTTCGGCCTGGCCGTCCACCCGGACGACCCGACCAAGCGGATCATCCGCAACGACGTGCCCTACATCCGCAGTTGCGTCGAGGCGAGCCTGCGGCGGCTGGACGTCGACGTCATCGACCTCTACTACATGCACCGGCGCGATCTGGACGCGCCGATCGAGGAGACCGTCGGCGTGATGGCCGAGCTGGTGCGCGAGGGCAAGGTCAAGCAACTGGGCCTCAGCGAGGTGACGGCCGCCGAACTGCGCGCGGCACAGGGCGTGCACCCCATCGCGGCCGTGCAGTCGGAGTGGTCGCTGTTCAGCCGGGACATCGAGGCGCAGGTGGTACCCGCGGCCCGCGAACTGGGCGTGACCCTGGTCCCGTACTCCCCGCTCGGCCGGGGCTTCCTCACCGGCTCCTTCGCCAACGCCGACCAGGACCTCACCGCCGACGACTTCCGCCGCCAGCAGCCCCGCTTCACCGGCGAGAACGCCGCCGCGAACGGGGCGCTCCTGGAGCCGATCCGCGCGGTGGCCAAGGCCCACGACGCGACGCCGGGCCAGATCGCCCTGGCCTGGGTCCAGCAGCAGTCCGAGGTCCACGGCCTCCCGGTGATCCCGATCCCGGGCACCCGCAAGCCGAGCCGGGTGGAGGAGAACACGGCGTCCACGGCCCTCCACCTGACGAAGGAGGAACTGGCCGTCCTGGAGCCGATCGCGGCCAAGGTCGCCGGCGACCGCTACGCCGACATGAGGTTCACCTCCGCCGGACGCGAGTGATCACAGCTCCGACAGCAGCTCCGCCTTCTTCACGGAGAACTCCTCGTCGGTGACCAGTCCGGACCGGTGCAGTTCCCCGAGGTGGCGGATGCGTTCGGCGATGTCGGCGGGATCACGACGTGGGCTCGGGGCCGTGACCACGGCCGCGGGCCCACGGGTGCGTACGGCGGCCAGGACCGCCGCCGCGAACGGCAGGGACTCGTGCACGGGGCCGTACCCCAGGCCGAACACCACCGTCGCGGGATCCTGGTCGGCCTGCGCGGGCTGCTCGTCCCCGTCTCGGCGGAGCAGTCGCAGGTGCCCCTCGAAGACCTCCGGGGACCGCCACTCCACGCCGGTCAGCTCGGACACGGCGAAACGCTGGTCGCCCGCCTTCCACTTCGCCGACGACGCCCCCGTCCAGAACCACCGGAAACGCACCGTGCTCCCGTCGAACGAGGCCTTCCCGTCGTACGCCTTGAACGACAGCGGCACCTCGGGAGCGTCCACCAGGAAACGTTCCGCCGGACCGGCGTCGGCGTGGGTCAGCCGGTCCCGCAACTCGTCGGCGTAGTACTCGGCGAGCGTCTCCCGTTCGGCGGGCAGCACCAGCCGGTACGGGTCGCACCCTTCCTTGAGCTGCCCCGCCGCCGCCTCCGTCAACGGATCGGCTCCCGGCCGCGGCTGCGCGTGCAGGACGACCGTCCCCCGCTTGCCGGGGGCCAGCGTCACCCGGCCGATGGCCGCCAGTGGAATCCGGCGCTCGCCCAGCGCCGACAGCAGCTTGGGCGTGCGCAGCCCCCGTTCGTAGCGGATGAGGACGGAGTCGGAATCGAACTCCCAGGCGGCATGAAATCCGGCCAGTACGTCACCCATGCGGCTCATCGTATGCGGGACACCCATTCTTCGTCCCCTCCCCGCGCGCCCCGCAATTGCTGCGTCTCTACGCGCGTCCGGCCTTCGTCGTGTCGGACAAACCCGCCGTGCAGGCGTCATCGTCGTGGGCACACTCCACCGAGCGGTACGCGCCGGTGCCGATACCGGCGAGGTTGCGCAGGCTGTCCGTACCCGGTTCGAAGTAGCCGCCGTGGCCCTTGGCCTCCTGCGCCGACAGCAGCCGTGCGCCGAACTCCTGAGCCATCGGGTCCTCGCCGTGCCCGAGGCCGCCGACCTCCAGGTGCGGCACGTCCTGCACCCAGTCGGTGGCGTCCCGCATCGCCCACACCCGGGCGTCGGTGCCCAGTTGGGCCGCGTTCTCCACCCGCATCCCGGGGCTGGCGGCCACCGCTATGTCGGTCACCCGGCCCGGCATGGCGTGCGCGGCGACCCCGCACACCACCGAGCCGTAGCTGTGGCAGAACATCGAGACGGGCGCGCTGCCCGGCAGGGCGTCCAGCAGGGCGTTCAGCCGGACGGCGCCGCTCTCGGCGCGCATCGCGGTGGCCGAGTCGATGCCCAGACCGTCGGGCGAGGTGTAGTCGGCCCAGGCGATCACGGCCGTACGCGTCGAGGGGCTCGCCTCGCGCTCGGCGGCGTAGAGGGCCTCGGCCATGCCGACGGGCGCGGAGTATCTGCGGTTGGTGCGCTGGAAGGTGAGCAGATCGGTGTCGACGCCGGGGACGACGACGGAGATCCGCTCGGCCTGCTCGAGGCTGCCGAGCACCTCGGCGGCGCGGCCGGAGCCGTCCGGGTCGAAGGCGAGGATCTGCCGGTCGGCGCCGCTCATCGACTCGTAGCGCTGCATGCGCCGGCCGGCCAACTGCTGCCCGGAGGGCGTGAGCCGGGTGTCGTGCATGCGGGCGCGTTCGAGGCGGATCTGCTGGCGCAGGGCGACCCGGTTGGCGCGGTAGCGCAGTTCGGCCGGGGCGCCGTTCATGTTGCCGACCGCGAGCGGGTAGTCCCGCGCGAGGGCGGTGCGCTGCTGGGCGGTCAGCGAGGCGAAGAAGCGGGCGAGCCGGCCGGGGGCCGACGCGGGATCCGGCAGCCGGTGGCCGTCGAGCCGGCCCTGCTCCCACGCGGTGCGCGAGACCTGGAGGGCGGTGCTCTCCCGGTGGTGGCGCACCGCGGTCCAGCCGGTGGTCGCCAGCATCACGAACACCACGGCCAGGGCGGCCAGTGCGCGCCAGACGCTGAGTTGAGGGGAGGTGTCGAAGGAAGTCACTGAAAGGACACACTAGGAGAACGAGAGGGTCTCGGGAGACCCAAGTGACGGGGATCACGTTTCGCTGAACGTGGGAATGGTCATAAAGCCCTTCAGGCCTCTCCCTTTCCCTTCAGGCCCTGACTTTTCAGGCCGTCTCTTCTCGGGCCGTTGCTTTTCCGGCCGTCTCTTCCCGGGATGCGCGCCAGTTCCCCAGCAGCGCGGGGCCCACCCCGTCGAGGTACAGGGACGTCAGGGTGCGGATGCCTGCCAGGCTGGAGTCCCCGCCGGTGCCCCACTGCCGTTCCGTCACCCGCATCACCCCGCTGAACACGGCCACCACCAGCCGCGGCCGCGGATCGGCGTCCACGTCGAGACCCTCGCGCTCGGCGATCACCCGCGCGAGGGTCTCCTCGACCGCCGCCGAGCGCCGCAGATGCGCGGCGAGCAGCACCGGCGTCGACTCGATCACCCGGTACAGCCGCAGGTAGGTCTCGACCGGGACGACGGACTCGACGATGTCGTTGATCTCGTCCCAGCCGTCCACGACGGCGTGCCGCAGCGCCTCCATCGGCGCCTCGTGCGGCGGGCGTTCGCGCACCGCCGCCACGAACCGCGCCACCGTCATCTCCACCAGGGCCAGCGCGGCCTCGTCCTTGCCGGCGAAGTAGCGGAAGAAGGTGCGCTGCGAGACGTCGACGGCCTCGGCGATCTCGTCGACGGTCGTCCCCTCGTACCCCTGCGAGGTGAACAGCTCCACGGCGGCCCGCAGCAGCGCGTCCCGGGTGCGCTGTTTCTTGCGTTCGCGCAGTGTTTCCATACGTGTCAGTTACCGACTTGTGAACTGGTTTGTCAATTGTCAGTGGCTGTCACTAGCCTCGAACGCATGACTAGTCAGACCACCATCAGCGCGGCGGGGCCGGGGGGCACAGCACCGGCGGATCCGTCGGACGGGCCGCCCGCCAAGGGGCTGCGCGGCCATCCGTGGTTCACCCTCATCACCGTCGCCGTCGGCGTCATGATGGTGGCCCTCGACGGCACCATCGTCGCCATCGCCAACCCGGCCATCGCCAGCGACCTGGGCGCCACCTTCGCCCAGGTCCAGTGGATCACCAACGCCTACTTCCTCGCCCTCGCGGTCTCCCTGATCACCGCGGGCAAGCTCGGTGACCGCTTCGGCCACCGCCAGACGTTCCTGATAGGCGTCGTCGGGTTCGCCGCCGCGTCCGGCGCGATCGGCCTGTCCGACAGCATCGCCTTCGTCGTCACCTTCCGCGTGTTCCAGGGGCTGTTCGGCGCGCTGCTGATGCCGGCCGCGCTCGGGCTGCTGCGTGCGACCTTCCCGGCCGAGAAGCTCAACATGGCCATCGGCCTGTGGGGCATGGTCATCGGCGCCTCCACCGCCGGCGGCCCGATCCTCGGCGGCGTCCTCGTCGAGCACGTCAACTGGCAGTCGGTGTTCTTCATCAACGTGCCGGTCGGCGCGCTCGCCCTCGTCCTGGGCGTGCTGATCCTGCTCGACCACCGCGCCGAGAACGCGCCGCGCTCCTTCGACCTCCTGGGCATAGCCTTCCTCTCGGGCGCGATGTTCAGCCTGGTCTGGGCCCTCATCAAGGCCCCGACCTGGGGCTGGGGCGACGGCCTGACCTGGACGTTCATCGTCGCCTCCGTCGTCCTCTTCGCCGCCTTCGCCTTCTGGGAGACGAAGGTCGGGGAACCGCTGATCCCGCTGGGACTGTTCCGCTCGGTCCCGCTGTCGGCTGGTGTGGTCCTCATGGTGCTGATGGCGATCGCCTTCATGGGCGGCCTGTTCTTCGTGACGTTCTACCTCCAGAACGTGCACGGCATGAGCCCGATCGACGCGGGACTGCACCTGCTCCCGCTCACCGGCATGATGATCGTCGGCTCCCCGCTCGCGGGCGCGGCGATCACCAAGCTCGGCCCGCGCATCCCGCTGGCCGGCGGCATGGCCGCCACCGCGATCGCCATGTACGGCATGTCCACGCTGGAGACGGACACCGGCAGCGGTGTCATGTCCATCTGGTTCGCGCTGCTGGGCTTCGGCCTCGCCCCGGTCATGGTCGGCGCGACGGAGGTCATCGTGGGCAACGCCCCCATGGAGCTGTCGGGTGTGGCGGGCGGTCTCCAGCAGGCGGCCATGCAGATCGGCGGCAGCCTCGGTACGGCCGTGCTCGGCGGGGTGATGGCGTCCAAGGTGGACAGCGACCTGCCCGGCAACTGGACGGGCGCGGGCCTGCCCGAGCTCACCCCCGCCCAACTGGACCAGGCCTCCGAGGCGGTCCAGGTCGGCGTGGCGCCGGTGGCCAAGGGGACGCCCGAGGCGGTCGCCGCGAAGATCGCGGACGTCGCCCACGACACCTTCATCTCCGGCATGAGCCTCGCGTCGCTGGTCGCCGCCGGGGTGGCGGTCGTCGCCGTGTTCGTCGCGCTGCTCACCAAGCGGGGCGCGAACGCGGAGGCGGGCGCGGGCGTCGGTCATATCTGACGGGATTTCAAGAACTTTCCCCTATCAGGGTGACAAGGCTAAAGGTTCCTCGCATCCGGCACGCGCCGCAGGTCACAGTTAGTCAAGCCCTCCGGATGGGAGGGCGGCCAGGGCCGCGGCGCGCTGCCGGAGGGGGACAGCGCGCCGCGGCCCTGACTGCTGCCGTCCGACCGCCACTGCGGTCAGCGGTTGAGGGACCGCTCCCGCAGCGCGGCCACCTCGCGGCGCAGCGCCCGCACTTCCTCCGTCAGGGCCTGGATCGCCTGCGTCTGGGCGCGTTCCTCGACGTCGTCCTTCTCGAAGCGCTCGATGAACCAGGCCGCGATGTTCGCGGTGACGACACCGAGCAGGGCGATCCCGGACAGCATCAGGCCCACGGCGATGATCCGGCCCAGCCCGGTGGTCGGCGAGTGGTCCCCGTACCCCACCGTCGTCATCGTCGTGAACGACCACCACAGCGCGTCATCCAGCGTGCGGATGTTCCCCTCCGGCGCGCCCCGCTCCACCGACAGCACGGCGAGCGAACCGAACATCAGCAGCCCGACGACCGCCCCCACGACATACGTCGTCATCCGGATCTGCGAGGCCATCCGCGCCCGCCGCCCCACCAGCAGCAGCGTCGAGACCAGCCGCAACAGCTTGAGCTGCTGCACCAGCGGCAGCACCACCGCCAACAGGTCCAGCCAGTGCGTCCGGACGAACCGCCGCCGGTCGGGCGTCAGCGCCAGCCGGACCACGTAGTCCACGGCGAACGCCCCCCCACACCACCCACTCCACCGCGGTGCACACGGCCGTCACCGCGCGGTCCGCCGACGTGTCCACGATCGGTACGGCGTAGGCGACGGCGAACACCACGGCGAGGGCGAGCAACGGCCGCTGCGTCCACAGCTCCCACCGGCGCTGCGACTCCCACCGGCCCTGCGCCGACTGTTCTTGCATGGTCGCATCGTAAAGAACCAGTAAGGGCGGTGTGGCCACGAGCCCCACCGCCCTCACCCCCGTGCTACGGGTCCGCCCTACCGGTACGCGCTACGCGTCGCCGCCCGCCGCCCCCGGGTCGGCCGCCGAGACGTCCAGCAACTGGTAGCGGTCGATGGCCTGCTTCAGCACCGACCGGTCCACCTTGCCGTCCCGCGCCAGCTCGGTCAGCACGCCCACCGCCACCGACTGGGCGTCGATGTGGAAGAACCGGCGGGCCGCGCCCCGGGTGTCCGCGAAGCCGAAGCCGTCCGCGCCCAGCGACTGGTACGTGCCCGGCACCCAGCGCGCGATCTGGTCCGGCACCGACCGCATCCAGTCCGAGACGGCCACGAACGGCCCCTCGGCCCCGGACAGCTTCCGCGTCACGTACGGCACCCGCTGCTCCTCCTCCGGGTGCAGCAGGTTGTGCCGCTCGACCTCGACGGCCTCGCGCCGCAGCTCGTTCCAGGAGGTCGCCGACCAGACGTCGGCCTTGACGTTCCAGTCCTCGGCGAGGATCTTCTGCGCCTCGACCGCCCAGGGGACCGCCACACCGGACGCGATGATCTGCGCGGGGATCCGGCCCGCCGTGCCCGCGCTGAAGCGGTGGATGCCCTTCAGGATGCCCTCGACGTCCACGTCCGCCGGCTCGGCCGGGTGCTGGATCGGCTCGTTGTAGACCGTGAGGTAGTAGAAGACGTCCTCGCCGTGCGGATGCTCGGCGGAACTGCCGTACATCCGCCGCAGCCCGTCCTGCACGATGTGCGCGATCTCGAAGCCGTACGCCGGGTCGTAGGCGACACAGCCCGGGTTCGTCGAGGCGAGCAACTGCGAGTGGCCGTCCGCGTGCTGGAGCCCCTCACCGGTCAGGGTCGTACGGCCGGCGGTCGCGCCCAGCACGAAACCGCGCGCCAACTGGTCCGACATCTGCCAGAACTGGTCGCCGGTGCGCTGGAAACCGAACATCGAGTAGAAGACGTAGACCGGGATGAGCGGCTCGCCGTGCGTGGCGTACGCCGAGCCCGCCGCGATCAGCGACGCCGTACAGCCCGCTTCCGAGATGCCGTCGTGCAGCATCTGACCGGTCGGCGACTCCTTGTAGGCGAGCAGGAGATCCCGGTCCACGGCCTCGTACTGCTGGCCGAGCGGGTTGTAGATCTTCGCACTCGGGAAGAAGGAGTCCATGCCGAACGTGCGGTACTCGTCCGGCGCGATCAGCACGAACCGCCTGCCGAGCTCCTTGTCCCGCATCAGGTCCTTGAGTAGCCGTACGAACGCCATGGTCGTGGCGATGGACTGCTGACCCGAACCTTTCTTCACACTCGCGTACGTCTTCTCGTCCGGCAGCGCGAGCGGCTTCGAGCGGACGACGCGGGTCGGGACGTAGCCGCCGAGGCCCTTGCGCCGGTCGTGCATGTACTGGATCTCTTCCGAGTTCCGCCCCGGGTGGAAGTACGGCGGGAGGCCGCCCTCCAGCTCCTTGTCGGAGATCGGCAGGTGCAGCCGGTCGCGGAAGCCCTTGAGGTCGGCGACCGTCAGCTTCTTCATCTGGTGCGTGGCGTTGCGGCCCTCGAAGTTCGGGCCGAGCGTCCAGCCCTTGACCGTCTTGGCCAGGATGACCGTCGGCTGGCCGGTGTGCTCCACGGCCGCCTTGAACGCCGCGTAGATCTTCCGGTGGTCGTGCCCGCCGCGGCCCAGGTGCAGGATCTGGTCGTCGGTCATGCCCTCGACCATCGCGCGCAGCCGCTGGTCGTCGCCGAAGAAGTGGTCGCGGATGTACGCGCCCGACTCGGTGGCGTAGGTCTGGTACTGGCCGTCCGGGGTCGTGTTCATCCGGTTGACCAGGGTGCCGTCGCGGTCCTGGGCGAGCAGCGGGTCCCAGGAGCGGTCCCAGATCAGCTTGATCACGTTCCAGCCGGCGCCGCGGAAGACCGACTCCAGCTCCTGGATGACCTTGCCGTTGCCGCGCACCGGCCCGTCGAGCCGCTGGAGGTTGCAGTTGACGACGAAGGTCAGGTTGTCCAGGCCCTCACGGGCGGCGATGGTGAGCTGGCCGAGCGACTCCGGCTCGTCCATCTCGCCGTCGCCGAGGAACGCCCACACATGCGACTTCGACGTGTCGGCGATCTCGCGCGCGTGCATGTAGCGGTTCATCCGCGCCTGGTAGATCGCGCCGATCGGGCCGAGGCCCATCGACACGGTCGGGAACTCCCAGAAGTCCGGCATCAGACGCGGGTGCGGATACGAGGACAGGCCGTTGGGCGCCTTGGACTTCTCCTGGCGGAACGCGTCCATGTTCTGCTCGCTGAGGCGGTCGAGCAGGAACGCGCGCGCGTAGATGCCCGGCGAGGCGTGGCCCTGGAAGAAGACCTGGTCGCCGCCGTCGCCCTCGTCCTTGCCGCGGAAGAAGTGGTTGAAGCCGACGTCGTAGAGGGACGCGGAGGAGGCGAAGGTGGCGATGTGGCCGCCCACGCCGATGCCCGGGCGCTGCGCCCTGGACACCATCACGGCCGCGTTCCAGCGGGTCGCGTTCAGGATCCGGCGCTCGATCTCCTCGTTGCCCGGGAAGAACGGCTCGGCCCTGGTGGGGATGGTGTTGACGTAGTCCGTGCTGCGCATCTCGGGCACGGCCACGCGCTTCTCGCGGGCCCGCTCGATCAGGCGCAGCATGAGGTAGCGGGCACGCTCCCGGCCGCGCTCGTCGATCGCGGCGTCGAGGGAGTCGAGCCACTCCTGGGTTTCCTCGGGATCGAAGTCAGGAACCTGACTCGGAAGGCCGCCAATGATGATCGGGTTGCGATCGGATCCGGAAGCCACGCTGTTCCTTACCTGTCAGAGGGTTGTATGGGGCCGTAGGGCGCCGTGCGGGGCAGTGGGGGCGAGGGGGACCCGCACAGCCCCCATCGTGTACCTAGGGGCCGCAAACGTCATCTCTACCCCGAGGTAACCGGCACCCGTTCGAATCTCGTACCCTTGGATGGTTCTCAAATACGCAAACAGGGCAGATGGGTGTGGTGTATGTCACCTTCCGTCTGGATCTCATCCCTGGAGTTGTGTCGACACGGCCAGGATCGTCACCGTTTCGGCGGTCCGAACCGCCGGGTACTTGCGCGATCCGTCCCGCCCGTGTGGACTACGGCCAATGCTTCGCGCACGCGCGTGGCTGAGTTTCCCCCACGCCCTGGACGGGCCCGGGGGCACCCCCATCCGAATCATGATCAGGAGGCAACCCGTGAGCGCGACCGCGGACCACGCGGAGGAGCGGACCAGCCCTGCCGTCAGGCTGGGTTTCCAGCCCGGGCAGGTGGTCCAGGAGATCGGCTACGACGACGACGTCGACCAGGAGCTCCGCGAGTCCATTGAGGAAGTCATCGGCAGCGATCTGGTGGACGAGGACTACGACGACGTCGCCGACGCCGTGGTCCTGTGGTTCCGCGACGATGACGGAGACCTGACGGATGCGCTGGTGGACGCCACCACGTACATCGAAGAAGGCGGGTCGATCCTCCTCCTGACGCCGAAGACCGGCCGGACGGGATACGTGGAGCCGAGCGACGTCTCCGAAGCCTCGACGACCGCGGGCCTGTCGGCCAGCAAGAGCGTCAGCGTGGGCAAGGACTGGAGCGGCAGTCGGCTGGTGACGCCCAAGGCCGCCAAGTCCAAGAAGTGACCTCGTCGAGGTAATCCGGTCTCAGACCGGACGGGCCGACCGACTCCGGTCGGCCCGTCCGGCATCCGGCCCGGCCCGCAGGCATGTCCTGCCGCCGCGCTGCCGGTCGTCCCGTCCGCCGTCCTGTGGGGCCCGCTGCGTAGGGTGTTGTCACCCAGACAGCCCCACCCGAAGGGACATCCACGCGATGGCGATCCAGGTCGGCGACAAGGCCCCCGACTTCGAGCTCAAGGACAACCACGGCAGGGCCGTGCGGCTCTCCGACTTCCGGGGCAGCAAGAACGTCGTCCTGCTCTTCTACCCCTTCGCCTTCACCGGCGTGTGCACCGGTGAGCTGTGCGAGGTGCGGGACAACCTGCCGAAGTTCTCCGACCGCGACACCCAGGTGCTCGCCGTCTCCAACGACTCCATCCACACCCTGCGCGTCTTCGCCGAGCAGGAGGGCCTGGAGTACCCGCTGCTCAGCGACTTCTGGCCGCACGGCGAGGTCTCCCGCGCCTACGGCGTCTTCGCCGAGGACAAGGGCTGCGCGGTGCGCGGCACCTTCGTCATCGACAAGGAGGGCGTCGTGCGCTGGACGGTCGTCAACGCGCTGCCGGACGCGCGCGACCTCGGCGAGTACGTCGCGGCACTCGACACCCTGTGATTGTTCGGTTCCAGGGCCTGCGTGGCGCGGGAACCCCTCACTAGGATCGAGTCGTTGATCCGATAGATCCGATATCCGAGCACCACGGGGCTCCCCGCCCCAGGACACCAATGGAGGACTCGTGGGAGTCAGCCTCAGCAAGGGCGGCAACGTATCGCTGACCAAGGAGGCCCCGGGCCTGACCGCGGTCATCGTCGGTCTGGGGTGGGACGTGCGCACCACGACCGGCACGGACTTCGACCTGGACGCCAGCGCACTGCTGGTGAACAACGCCGGCAAGGTCGCCAGTGACGCCAACTTCGTCTTCTTCAACAACCTCAAGAGCCCCGACGGCTCCGTGGAGCACACCGGTGACAACACCACCGGTGAGGGCGAGGGCGACGACGAGGCGATCAAGGTCAACCTCGCCACGGTCCCGGCCGACGTCGACAAGATCGTCTTCCCGGTGTCGATCTACGACGCCGAGAACCGGCAGCAGTCCTTCGGCCAGGTCCGCAACGCGTTCATCCGCGTCGTGAACCAGGCCGGCGGCGCCGAGATCGCCCGCTACGACCTCAGTGAGGACGCGTCGACCGAGACCGCGATGGTCTTCGGCGAGCTCTACCGGCACGGCGCGGAGTGGAAGTTCCGCGCCATCGGCCAGGGCTACGCGTCGGGCCTGCGCGGCATCGCGCAGGACTTCGGCGTCAACGTCTGAGTCACCCGAAGGATCCGAGTCACCTCGAGGATCCGAGCCACCTGAACGTCTGATCGTCAGGCGCCGCACCGTTTACGGGCGGCGCCTGGGGGTCCCCCCTCTGGGGGAGTGCAGGACAACCGAAGAAGCAGTACCTAGGGGAGGACCAGCAATGGGCGTCACACTCGCCAAGGGGGGCAATGTCTCCCTGTCCAAGGCCGCGCCGAACCTCACTCAGGTGATGGTCGGACTCGGCTGGGACGCGCGCTCCACCACCGGAGCCCCCTTCGACCTGGACGCCAGCGCGCTGCTGTGCGACAGCGGGCGGGTGATGGGGGACGAGTGGTTCGTCTTCTACAACCAGCTCAAGAGTCCGGACGGCTCGGTGGAGCACACCGGCGACAACCTCACCGGCGAGGGCGACGGCGACGACGAATCGCTCCTGGTCGATCTTGCCAAAGTGCCGGTCCGGTGCGACAAGATCGTCTTCCCGGTCTCCATCCATCAGGCGGACGAGCGCGGCCAGACCTTCGGCCAGGTCGCCAACGCCTTCATCCGCGTCGTCAACCAGGCCGACGGCCAGGAACTCGCCCGCTACGACCTCAGCGAGGACGCCTCGACCGAGACCGCGATGATCTTCGGCGAGCTGTACCGGTACGGGGGCGAGTGGAAGTTCAGGGCCGTGGGTCAGGGGTACGCGTCCGGTCTGCGCGGCATCGCTCTGGACTTCGGCGTCCACGTCTCCTAGCCGGCCCCGGACCTCCCCGCGCGCGTGCCGCTACCGACTGGTATGGGGGTGCCGGTGCCCATCGGGGCAGCCGCCTCTAGACTTGCTCAGCTAGGTCAACTTTTCGTAAAGCCGAGTACGGCGCGGGGGAGACCCTCCCCCAGACTTCGTCTGGGAGTGCCCCCAGACAGGATTGGGTAGCCAGTGCTTCTGAAAACCTTCGGCTGGTCGTTCGCGGTCACCGCGCTCGGCCTGGTCGCAGCGGTCTTCTACGGGGGGTGGGAGGCCTTCGGCATCGTGGCGATCCTCTCCGTCCTCGAGATCTCGCTGTCGTTCGACAACGCGGTGGTCAACGCCGGAATCCTGAAGAAGATGAACGCCTTCTGGCAGAAGATCTTCCTCACCGTCGGTGTGCTCATCGCCGTCTTCGGCATGCGGCTGGTCTTCCCCGTCGTCATCGTCGCCATCAGCGCCAAGATCGGCCCGATCGACGCGGTCGACCTCGCACTCAACGACAAGGACCAGTACCAGGAACTGGTGACCGACGCCCACCCGTCGATCGCCGCCTTCGGTGGCATGTTCCTGCTGATGATCTTCCTGGACTTCATCTTCGAGGACCGTGACATCCAGTGGCTGCGCTGGATCGAGCGCCCGCTCGCCAAGCTCGGCAAGGTCGACATGCTGTCGGTCTGCATCGCCCTGGTCGTCCTGCTGATCACCTCCTTCACCTTCGCCGCCCACGCCCACCAGCACGGCGGCGGGCACGCCGACAAGGCGGAGACGGTCCTGCTCTCCGGCATCGCCGGCCTGATCACCTACATGGTCGTCGGCGGTCTCTCCGGCTACTTCGAGGACAAACTCGAGGAAGAGGAGGAACGCGAGCACGAGGAGGAGGAAGAGGCGGCGCGCAGCGGCAGGAAGCGCCCGGCGGTCGCCCTCGCCGGCAAGGCCGCGTTCTTCATGTTCCTCTACCTCGAGGTCCTCGACGCGTCCTTCTCCTTCGACGGTGTGATCGGCGCGTTCGCCATCACCAACGACATCGTCCTGATGGCGCTGGGCCTGGGCATCGGCGCGATGTACGTCCGTTCGCTGACCGTCTACCTGGTCCGCCAGGGCACCCTGGACGACTACGTCTACCTGGAGCACGGCGCCCACTACGCGATCGGCGCCCTGGCCGTGCTCCTCATGGTCACCATCCAGTACCAGATCCACGAGGTCATCACCGGTCTCGTCGGCGTCTGCCTGATCGCCTGGTCCTTCTGGTCCTCCGTGCGCCGCAACAAGGCACTCGCGGCCGCCGAGGGAAAAGCCCAGGGCTCGGACGAGAAGACTGAGGTCTCGTCCGGGGTGTGATCACCTTCTGAGTGAGGAACGCTCTGTGCGGGGCGGCCGGTGAGGAAACTGTCCTCCGCGGCCGCCCCGCCGGACTTCGTGGCGGACGGTGTGGAGGTTGGGGGCGGGAATGGGCTTCTTCGACGGGATCCTGGGCAGCCGCACGGCCGAGTTCGACTCGGGCAGCGCGGCCAGCAACGCGATCGAGCTGACCAAGCGGCATCATCAGGTCTCCCTCACCAAGCAGGGGGCAGCGACGGGCAACCTGCGCGTCAACCTGACCTGGCGGATGCGGACGTCCGACATCGGCGGGCCGCAGCGCGAGAGTCTGCTGCGCCACCCCTTCAAGGCGCTGCGGCCCCCGGAGGTCATCGGCCACAGCCAGAGCATGGTGAACGTCGACCTCGACCTCGGCTGCCTCTACGAGCTGGCCGACGGCACGAAGGGCGTCGTACAGCCGCTGGGCGGGCTGCTGGGGGACATCAACGAGGCGCCGTTCGTGAAGCTCAGCGGCGACGACCGGTTCGGGTCGGCGTCCGGCGAGACGATGTACGTGAACCTCGACCACCGGGACGCGATCAAGCGGCTGCTGGTCTTCGTGTACATCTACGACCAGACGCCGGCGTTCGACCGGACCCACGCGATCGTCACGCTGTATCCGAGCAACGGGCCGCGGATCGAGATAGGCCTCGACGAGCGGCACCCGCAGGCGCGGTCCTGTGCGGTGGTGATGATCGAGAACGTGAAGGGGGAGCTCATGGTGCGGCGTGAGGTGCGGTTCGTGTATGGGTTTCAGGCCGAGTTGGATCGGTTGTACGGGTGGGGGTTGCAGTGGGGGCGGGGGTACAAGGCGAAGGCTGAGAAGTCTTAGGGCCTGCGCCTATGGGGGTGGGGGTTCTGTTGTGTGGCGACAGCTGGCCCGCTGTGGCTGGTCGCGCCCACGCGGCGGAGCCGCATATTGACACAGCCCCGCGCCCCTGAAGGCCAAACCGGTCGCTCACCGTCCGACGAACTGTGGGCCCTGCGGAGGTAGCCGGAACGCGCCGTCCGGGTAGCCGTAGCCGTGGGTCGGGAGGTTGGCGGGGTAGCCGTAGGCCGGTTGCTGTGGGGGGACGGAGGCCGTGGGCTGCTCGGGGGGCAGCGGCTGGGAGAGGCTCGGGGTCGGCTGGGCCTCCTCCGACTCGTCGACCGAGATGCCGAAGTCGGTGGCCAGGCCCTTGAGGCCGTTGGAGTAGCCCTCGCCCAGGGCGCGGAACTTCCAGCCGTCGCCGCGCCGGTACAGCTCGCCGCAGATCAGGGCCGTCTCCTCGCCCGTCTCGGGGCGGATGTCGAAGGTGGCCAGGGGCTCGCCGTCGGTCGTCGCGTCGTACAGCAGGATGGTGAGGGAACGTACGCGGTCGAACGGGACGCCGTCCGCCGAGGCGACCAGCAGAATCTGGCCGACGCCGGACTCGACACCGGAGAGATCTGTCTGGATGGTGTCCGTGAGGCCCTCGGCGACCCGCTTCTTGCCGAGTCGCCACACCTTCCCGGACGGATGCCGGGGCTGGTTGTAGAAGACGAAGTCCTCGTCGGAGCGCACCCGACCGTCGAGGCCGAGGAGCAGCGCGGAGGCGTCGACGTCCGGGACCCCCTGCCCGGGGGTCCAGCGCAGCACGGCGCGTACCGTGGTGGTTCTCAGCGGGACGTTCGACCCCTTCAGCATCGCGTGCGTCATGCGGTCATCCTGCCTTCTCGGTCCTGCTCACGACAACGCGGGGTGCATGGCGAGTCCGGACAACTCTCACGGGCGGGTTACCTGAAGTTCATGCCCGACGGGAACCTCTGACACGGATCCCTACGTACTATTACCGGCCACCTCTTGCCGAATCCACAGACTTACCTTGCATCACGGGGGAGATATATGCGTCACTTCGGGCACCTCGCCCCTGAGGTGCGGCAGCGCCTGTTCCACCGGGAGCCGTGCGTCTTCGACCGGGACTCCCCGGCCAGGCTGCTCTCCGCCGCCCTGGGCGCCACGCTCTACAGCCCGGCCACCCGGCCCCGGCTGGCGGACGACGTCCTCAAGCAGACCGGGCGCGGCGTGGTGTCGATGGTGCTGTGCCTGGAGGACTCCATCGGCGACGAGGACGTCGCGGCCGGCGAGGAGAACCTCGTCCGCCAGTTCGCCGACCTGGCGGCGCGCGAGGACGAGCGAGGGGGAGTGCTGCCGCTGCTCTTCATCCGGGTGCGGACGCCCGAGCAGATCCCCGACCTGGTCCGGCGGCTCGGGCCCACCGCGGAGCTGCTCAGCGGGTTCGTGTTCCCGAAGTTCACCGAGGAGCGGGGCATCCCCTTCCTGGAGGCGCTGTCGGGCGCCGAGGCGGCGAGCGGCCGCCGGCTGTTCGGCATGCCCGTGCTGGAGACGCCCGAGCTGATGTACCGGGAGTCCCGGGTGGACGCCCTGGAGGGCATCGCCCGCGCCGTCGAGAAGTACCGCAGCCGGGTCCTCGCGCTGCGCCTCGGTGTGACCGACTTCTGCTCCTCCTACGGGCTGCGCCGGGCGCCCGACATGACCGCCTACGACGTCCAGATCGTCGCCTCCGTGATCGCCGACGTGGTGAACATGCTGGGGCGGGCCGACGGCACCGGGTTCACGGTGACCGGGCCGGTGTGGGAGTACTTCCGGGTCCCCGAGCGCATGTTCAAGCCGATGCTGCGGCACAGCCCCTTCCTGGAGGGGCAGGCCGTGGAGCTGCGCGAGCGGCTGATCGAGCACGCCATGGACGGGCTGCTGCGCGAGATCTCCCTCGACCACGCAAACGGCCTGCTCGGCAAGACCTGCATCCACCCCTCGCACGTGCCGGCGGTGCACGCGCTGTCCGTCGTCAGTCACGAGGAGTACAGCGACGCGGCGGACATCCTGCGGCCGGAACGCGGCGGCGGGGGTGTACTGCGGTCGCAGTACACGAACAAGATGAACGAGGTGAAGCCGCACCGCGCCTGGGCCGAGCGCACGATGCTCCGCGCGGAGGTCTTCGGCGTCGCGCACGAGGACGTCAGCTTCGTCGACCTGCTCGCCGCGGCGATACCTCACTGAACTCACCTCACCACCAAGGGACGCATGAACAACGCAGTGAACAACGGGGTCTGGTCCGGCAGTTGGGTCGCCGAGCGGCTCGGTGTCGAGCTCGTGGGCGACGACGGCACGCTGACGGACCTGTTGGGGCTGGCCCTGCGGCGCAACCCCAAGCGGGCGCATCTGCTGGTGTCCAACGTGCTGGGCAAGCACGTCCCGCAGTCCCCGTCCGTCGTCCACGGCCACGGGTTCGCCCTCGGGCGCCGGGTGCGGGAGCTGCTCGGCGAGCAGGAGGCGGCCCGGGCGGTCGTCCTCGGCTACGCGGAGACCGCGACCGGGCTCGGCCACTGTGTCGCCGACGGCCTCGGCAGCGCCCCGTACCTGCACTCCACCCGCCGCCCGGTCGCGGGCGTCGCGGCGGCGGGCGGCTTCGAGGAGTCCCACTCCCACGCCACGTCCCACCTCCTCCTCCCGGAGGACCCCACGCTGCTGGTCGGCGACGGCCCCCTGGTCCTGGTCGACGACGAGTTCTCCACCGGCAACACGGTCCTCAACACCATCCGCGCCCTCCACGAGCGCTACCCACGAGGCCGGTACGTGGTCGTCGCCCTGGTCGACATGCGCTCGGCGTCCGACGCGGGCCGCCTGGCGGACTTCGCCCGCGAGATCAACGCCAGGGTCGACCTGATCACGACGGCCTCGGGGACCGTACGCCTCCCGGAGGGTGTACTGGAGAAGGGCCAGGAGCTGGTGGCGCGGTACGAGGCTGCCGCGACAGGCCGTCAGACGTCCGCGGCTGCGTCGGGGCCGGTCGAGCGGTTCCCCGCGCCCCCAGAACAGGCCGGTGACGCCGAAGCCGACGGGAGTGCCACCCCCCTAGGGGCGCGGGGCTGTGTTGAATCTGCGGCTACCGCCGCGTGGGCGCGCCAAGCCACAACGGGCCCGCACCCGGAAGGCGACCGCACCCGGCAGACGCGGCCCCAAGGCCACCTCACCCGCGTCGAACTGGGCTGGCCCGACCGCCTCCCCGACGGCGGCCGGCACGGCTTCACCCCGCAACACCGAATACGGCTGGAAAGCGCCCTCCCCGAGATGGCGGCACAACTCGCCGCCGCGCTGCCGGCAGGCACCCGCCGCGTGCACGTCCTCGGCTTCGAGGAGCTGATGTACGCCCCCCTCCGCCTCGCCCAGGAACTCCAGCGGAGCGTCGCCGCCGAGGTGCGGTACTCGACCACCACCCGCTCACCCGTCCTCGCGGTCGACGACCCCGGCTACGCGATACGCAGCCGAATCGTTTTCCCCGCGCACGACGACCCGGCCGACGGCCCCGGCGAGCGCTACGCCTACAACGTCGCGGGCGCCGGCTTCGACGCCGTCGTCGCCGTCGTGGACTCGGTGGCCGACACCGCCGCCCTGCACGCTCCCGACGGGCTGCTCGCGCAGCTCGGCGCGCACACCCCGCACGTCGTCCTCGCGGTCGTACCGTCGTACGTCCCCGAGCCGCTGTACGTACCCGAAAGGCCCGCCATGCTGCCCGAACCGCTCCGCGGCCCCGCCTTCTCCTCGTACCCGCCGGAGGAGGTCGGCTGGCTGCTCCAGGACCTCTCGGACGTGACGCTGGAGGCGCCGACCGAGGAGCGGGAGGAGGCCATCCAGAGCGGCGGCGCGCACTACGCCGAGTCGCTGCCCGTCGAGTACCAGCCGAGCGAGCAGTACCAGGAGCTGTTCCACGCGGCCCTGGAGACCTCCGCGGCGCGCATCGCGCAGGCCACCGGCGTCGTCACGGAGGCCGTGCTCGCCGAGCGGTCGCCGCGGCCCGTCCTCGTCTCGCTGGCCCGCGCCGGCACCCCGGTCGGTGTGCTGATGCGGCGCTGGGCGCAGTACCGGCACGGGCTCGACCTGCCGCACTATGCCGTGTCGATCGTGCGCGGCCGGGGCATCGACGCCAACGCGCTGCGCTGGCTGGCCGCCCACCACGACCCGCGGGAGGTCGTCTTCGTCGACGGCTGGACCGGCAAGGGCGCGATCACCCGTGAACTGGCCGCCGCCATCGAGGAGTTCGAGGCGGGCGGCGGTGCGGCCGGCTTCGACGCGGAGATCGCGGTGCTGGCCGACCCGGGCTCGTGCGTGCGGACGTACGGCACCCGGGAGGACTTCCTGATCCCGTCCGCCTGCCTCAACTCGACCGTCTCGGGGCTCATCTCGCGGACCGTCCTGCGCGCCGACCTCGTCGGCCCCGACGACTTCCACGGCGCGAAGTTCTACCGCGAGCTCGCCGGCACGGACGTCTCGGTGGCCTTCCTGGACGCCGTCGCCGCCCGCTTCCCGGAGGTCGCGGACGCCGTCGACGGCGCGGTGAAGGAGCTCCTCGCGGGCGACCGCACGCCGAGCTGGGAGGGCTGGGCCGCCGTCGAGCGGATCAGCGAGGAGTACGGCATCCACGACGTGAACCTGGTCAAGCCGGGCGTCGGCGAGACCACCCGGGTGCTGCTGCGCCGGGTGCCCTGGAAGATCCTCGCGCGGGCCGGCGCGGGCGCCGACCTGGACCACGTACGCCTCCTCGCGGAGCAGCGCGGAGTCCCGGTGGAGGAGGTCGGCGACCTGCCGTACACCTGCGTCGGGCTGATCCACCCCCAGTACACGCGCGGGGCGACCGGCGCCGACGGCAAGGCGGTGACGGTCTGATGCCGGTTCTGGTGGCGAGCGATCTCGACCGTACGCTCATCTACTCGGCGGCCGCCCTGGCGCTGACCATGCCGGACGCGCGGGCGCCGCGCCTGCTGTGCGTGGAGGTCCACGAGGCGAGGCCGCTGTCGTTCATGACCGAGACGGCGGCGGGGCTGCTCACCGACCTCGGTGACACGGCCGTCTTCGTGCCGACGACGACCCGCACCCGCAAGCAGTACCAGCGCATCAACCTGCCCGGCCCGCCGCCGAAGTTCGCGATCTGCGCGAACGGCGGCCATCTGCTGGTCGACGGGGTGACCGACCAGGACTGGCACGCGGGCGTGCTGGCGCGGCTGGCCGACGAGTGCGCGCCGCTCGCCGAGGTGCAGGAGTACCTGGCCGAGACGGCGGACCCGCTCTGGCTGCGCAAGCAGCGCGTCGCCGAGGACCTGTTCGCCTACCTCGTCGTGGAGCGCGAACTGCTGCCCGAGGAGTGGGTGAAGGAGCTCGCGGCCTGGGCGGAGAACCGCGGCTGGACGGTGTCCGTGCAGGGCCGCAAGCTGTACGCCGTCCCCAAGCCGCTGACCAAGAGCGCGGCCGTGCGCGAGGTGGCCCGCCGCACCGGCGCCGAACTGACGCTGGCCGCGGGCGACTCCCTGCTCGACGCCGACCTGCTGCTGGCCGCCGACCGGAGCTGGCGCCCCGGGCACGGCGAACTGGCCGACACCGAGTTCACGGCTCCCGGTCTCACCGCCCTGCCCGAACGGGGCGTGCTGGCCGGCGAGCGCATCCTGCGGGAGTTCCTGAAGAACTCCTGAGAATCCGCCCGGCGGTCATCACCCGTCACCCGTCGCCTGTCAGCCGGCTGACGGCGGCCGTCGCTCGGCGCCCGTCAGCCGCAGCAGCCGCCCCCGCAGCAGCCGCCACCGCCTCCGCCCCCGCCGCCCGAACCGGGTGCGGGGGCGGACTTGGTGCCGCCTACAGCTACCGTTGAGAGAAGTTTGACGGTGTCGTCATGGCCTGCGGGGCAGTCCGCGGGGTCGGCGGACTGCGCCATCGGACGGGACAGTTCGAAGGTGTCGCCGCAGGTCCGGCAGCGGTACTCGTAGCGAGGCATGACCCCAGGCTAGGCCCTTAAGCTCGGACACGGTGTCAGCGGTTTCTCCTCTGTTCACTTCTGTCGATTTCTTATGTGGAGAATTTGCGAAGGGCGCTGGTAATTTGAGAGCGCCGTCTTGAACCCCGAGGCCGGATGGGTTCGAGATGTGCGGCCGCGTCAACGGCAACCATGTCAGGCCCTCGTCAGTCTGTACGTCTGCCTGCGAGCAATACGGAGTGCGGAGGGAGACGCGTCGTGACCCAGGCGGGGCAGGGGGAGGAGCCCCAGGAGCCGGATGCCACCATGCAGTTCAAGGTGCCCGCCTCTTTCCGGGCGGACGAGACCATGCAACTGCGGGTGTCCGATATTCCGGCCGTGCCGGACATATCCGAGGGGGGTGAAGAGGCGGTAAATGAGGCGCACGGCAAAAAGAAAGCGCGTTCGTCGAAAAACCGCCGTAAAGCCCCCCGTCCCTCCGTTTTTGCCCGAATTTCCGGGGTTCTGAGACCCGCGCTCGCCCCGCTCGCCGGGGCTTTGGCGCCGTACGTTGCTCGTGTCACGCCCTACGCCCGCAAGCTCCGCCCGCAGTACCCGCGCCCGGGCCGCTACGACTGGCGGCGCTGGATACCCTCCTGGCGGCAGTGGCTCGGCGGCGCCCTCGCGGCCATGGGGCTCAGCAGCCTGCTCCTGGTCGTCGCCTACGCGGCCACCGACATTCCGGACAACATCAACTCGTACGCCACCCAGCAGGACAACGTGTACTTCTGGGCCGACGGGACGCCGATGGCCCGCACCGGCTGGGTGCAGCGGCAGGCGATGCCGCTGAAGGACATACCCGAGGACGTCCGCTGGGCGGTGCTCGCCGCGGAGAACGCGAGTTTTTACAGCGACCCCGGCATCTCCGTCAAGGGCATCAGCCGCGCCCTGTTCCGCACGATCGGCCAGGGCGACACCCAGGGCGGCTCGACGATCACCCAGCAGTACGTCAAGAACGTCTACCTGAACCAGAACCAGACGGTCAGCCGCAAGTTCACCGAGGCGATGATCTCCCTCAAGCTCGACAACCAGATGAGCAAGGACGACATCCTCGAGGGCTACCTCAACACCAGCTGGTTCGGCCGCGGCACCTACGGCATCCAGCGCGCCGCCCAGGCCTACTACGGCAAGGACGTCGGCGATCTCAACGCCAGCGAGGCCGCGTTCCTCGCCTCCCTCCTCAAGGGCGCGGGCCTCTACGACCCGACGCTGAACTCCGCCAACCGCGCCCGCGCCGTCGAGCGCTGGTCGTGGACCCTGGACCGGATGGTCGACATCGGCAAGCTGTCGAAGGCCGAGCGCGCGACCTACAAGAAGTTCCCCGAGCCGCTGAAGTCGAACCCGCTGTACGACACCGGTGAGCAGAGCGACTACCTGGTCGAACTCGCCACCCAGTACGCCAAGAAGGCCGGGGACATCTCCGACAAGGACTTCGACCTGGGCGGCTACCAGATCTACACGACCTTCGACAAGAAGCGCGAGACGCAGCTCACCGACGCCGTCGCCAAGGCCCGCAAGAAGGCCCTGAAGGACGACCCGAAGAAGGCGGCGGCCGCGCACTACGGCGCCTCCTCGGTGGCCGCGGACGGGCGGATCCTCGCCGTCTACGGCGGCCCCGACCACCGTACGCAGGGCTACAACGAGTCCAACGCGACGACGGTGCCCGCCGGTTCGGCCTTCCTGCCGTTCGTGTACGCGGCCGGTCTGGAGCACGGCATCCACAAGACCCGCGACGGGGCCACCGAACCGGTCACCGGACAGTCGCTCTACGACGGCAACGACCTGGTGCCGGTGACGACGCCGGAGGGGCCGTACTGGGACCGCAGCGGCAAGAAGGCGGCGGCCGAGAACGACGGCGGCCGGTCGTACGGGCAGATCTCCCTGCACCGGGCGCTGGCGCTGTCGGTGAACACGCCGTTCATGCAGCTCGGCATGGACACCGGCCTGGACATGGTGCGCGCCACCGCCGAGAAGTCCGGGCTGCTGCCCTCCAGTTTCGGGGCGCAGGTGCCCGCGCTGTCCACGGGCAGCTCCACGCCCAGCGCGATCCGCATGGCGAGCGGCTACTCCACGTTCGCCGCGGGCGGCAAGCACACCGAGCCGTACTCGGTGCGCCTGATCACCAAGAACGGCACCAAGGTCGCCCTGGAGACGCCGGCCGCCGAGCGCGCGTTCGGCGCCGACGTGGCCGAGGAGGTCAACTCCGCGCTGGCGGACTCCTTCAGCACCGCCCACCCCGGCGACGTGCCGTCCTCGCAGCGGGAGTCCACCCGCACCGGCTCCCTCGGCCTGGTGGCCGGGAAGAAGGGCACCACCGAGGGCGACACCGCCGCCTGGTACGTCGGCACGGCCAAGGCCGTGTCCACGGCGGTCGTCGTCTACCGCATCGACCTCACCAAGAGCCTCGAACCGCTTCCTCTGGAGGGCATCGCCGGCACGACCGACGACAGCGTCCCGTACGGCATCTGGTCAGGTGCCATGAGCCCGCTCGGCTGACCACCGAACCGCGGGCACCCGCGTCCACCGAAACCGGAGAAATGATCCGCACATGAAGTCACCGTCGGGCCGCCGCCGCAAGGCCCCGGCAACAACACCGCCCCGCCCCGCCGCCACGCACCCGGGGTTCCTGACGGTCGCGGCGCTCCTCGTCGTCGCCTCTCTGATGGTCGGCTACCTGGTGCTCGACCGCACGGACAACACCCAGCCGACCGCGGCCGAGGGGGACAGCAAGAAGGCTGCGGCGACGGCCACCAAGGAGCCGGAGTGGGACGGCAAGACGCACGTCCTGGGGGACGGCTCCACCTCGTACACCGGCCCGCAGACGGGGGAGTTGAAGCCGGTGCCGCTCAAGCCCGGTGAGAAACCGCCCCAGTTCGTCGTCTTCTCCTGGGACGGCGCGCTGATGGGCGACGACGGCCTCTTCGAGCACTACCGCGAGATGGCCGAGAAGTACAACGCCCACATGACGTTCTTCCTCACCGGCATCTACCTGTTGCCCAAGAGCAAGAAGGACCTGTACTCCCCGCCGCAGCACCCCAAGGGCTCGTCCGCGATCAGCTTCCCCACCGACGAGCACATCCGCACCACGCTGGAGCAGCTCGGCGAGGCGTGGAAGGAGGGCAACGAGATCGGCACCCACTTCAACGGCCACTTCTGCGGGGCGAAGGGCGGCGGCTACTGGAGCGTCGACGAGTGGAAGAGCGAGATCGACCAGTTCTACGAGTTCGTGGAGAACTGGAAGACCAACACCGGCTACAAGGACATACCCCCGCTGCCCTTCGACTTCAAGAAGGAGGTCACCGGCGGCCGGGCGCCCTGCCTGGAGGGCCAGGCGAACCTCCTGAAGGCCGCCAAGAGCTACGGCTGGCGCTACGACGCGTCCTCCGCGGGCGACTTCCAGATCTGGCCCACGAAGAAGAACGGCCTCTGGAACTTCCCGCTCCAGGCGCTCCCTTATGACGGCGGTTCGTACCAGGGCCTGTCCATGGACTTCAACTTCCTGGCCAACCAGTCCGACGGCCAGCCCGAGGGCGATCCCGCCAAGTACCCGCAGTGGGAACAGGAGACCCTCGACGCCTACATGGCCGGTTTCAACCGGGTGTACTACGGCAGCCGGGCCCCGCTGTTCATCGGCAACCACTTCGAGGAGTGGAACGGCGGCATCTACATGAAGGCCGTCGACCAGGTCATCGAGAACGTGTGCACCAAGAAGGACGTCAAGTGCGTGTCCTTCAGGGAGTTGTCCGACTGGATGGACGTGCAGACGCCGGCCACGCTGGCCGCGCTGCGCACCCTGGATCCGGCCCAGAATCCGGACTGGTCGACGGTCGTGAAGTAACCAAACCTCAACCGTAGGCCCTCTTCACACGAGCTGCACACGCCATGCAAAGATGCCCGTGCCCGGCATCCCTCCGCCGGGGCAAGAGGGGAAACATCAGTGAAGTCAAGGAAATTGAGCGGGACGCGCCGCCGCGTCACGATACTCGGGGCAGCCGCGACCTCGGTCGCCGCCGGAGTCGCGCTGCTGCCCAACTGGTCCGCCGGTGCCGCGGTCGTCGACGACCCCACCGTCGACGCGCGGACCAAGGCCACCTTCCAACGGCTGGCGGACGCGGTCTTCACCGACCGTACGGACGCCCTCGTCACCGGCGCGCAGGGCGACCGTGTCAAGCCGCTGACCAACGGCTTCTCCGGTGACGTCAAGCTGTCCTCCGGCACGGCCCGCACCGAGGACGCCACCCTGTCCTCGCTGGGTCAGCGCAAGGACACGCTCGCGAAGGCCGGCGAGAAGTACAGCAAGGCCGCCACCACCGTCACCCTGAACGCCACGCGCGTGACGGGCCGTACGGCGAAGGCCGATGTCACCGAGACCACCACCCTGACCTACGCGCAGGCCCGCGGCGACGCGCCGAAGAGCACCGGGTTCCAGGCCAAGCACGAGCTGACGTTCAAGGCCGACCAGCGGGGCGACTGGCAGCTCACGGGCATCCGCGACACCGACCAGGGCGGTCTCGCGGTCAACACGCTCTCCAAGCCGGCCCCCGTCAAGGCGCCCGCCACGGCCGACGACACGATGCCGAACGCCCCGCGCGCGGCGACCACCCGCAACCCGGCCGCCGTCCCGAAGACGGGCACCGCCTACGACTACAAGGCGATGGCGACCTACGCCGAGAAGTACTGGAACGTCTACAACAAGGACTACCCGGACTACAACAGCCACACGGCCGGCGGCGACTGCACCAACTTCGTCAGCCAGTCCCTGAAGGCCGGCGGCTGGAAGCACGTCCCGGGCTATGTCTACGACTACACCAAGTGGTTCGGCAACGCCGACATCCAGTCCGACTCGTTCGTCGGCGTCAACGAGTGGTCCTGGTTCGCCCAGAACTCCAAGCGGACCACGCCGCTCGCCAACGTCTACCAGCTCGAGGTCGGCGACGTCCTCCAGGTGGACTTCGACCGCGACGGGTCCAAGGACCACACGATGATCGTCACGTCCAAGAGCGGCGGCGTGCCGTACCTGACGTACCACTCGAACAACACGTTCCGCCGGTCGCTGGACAGCCTCGTCGCGTCGTACCCGACCGCGTACTACTACGCGTACCGCACCTGATCCTCCCGGCCCGGATGGCCTAGCTGTGGTGGGTCGGCCGGTCCGTCACCCCGTCCTCGGGGTGGCGGGCCCGCCAGTACGGGTTGTCGTGCGGCAGGGCGGAACCCACCCTTCCGTACATCCCGAAGACCATCAGCAGGATCCCGATCACGAAGCTGAGCATGCAGTTCTGGATCTTGAAGGCCAGGAAGTTGTAGTCCGTCTCCAGCAGCGCCATGTTCAGGAAGCCGCTGGCGATGAACAGGACGCCGAGCGTCATGTTCAGGGTGGACGCGAAGTTCCCGCCGACCACCATGCCCACGAAGAGCAGCAGCCCGACGCCGATCGACAGCCAGCTCAGCGCGCCGTTGGTGTTGAGGCTCCACACCTGGTCCCCGCCGGTGTCGAAGAAACCGATCGCGTCGACGACGCCGAAGACCCCGAAGACGACGAGTCCCAGGCCCATCAGCCCGGCGCCGATCCGGTAGACCAGGTTCAGCCGGTGGTCGACGGGCAGATGCTCGTCCAACTTGATCCGCTGCCGGGACCGCCCGGACCGCCCGGACCGGCTGTGCACCGCGTGTGTGGCCATTTCCGCCTCCCTGAGGGTGGACGGTACTGACGGAGGCCGTACGTACCTCTCAATATCCGCCCGCCGAGCGCCCGGGGCAATGCCGGGACGCTCGGGGTACTACGGGTACTACGGGTACGGCGGGTACTAGGTACTACGGGTACGCGGGCGTCAGTGCGCGGTGCCGCGCTCCTCGCGGATGCCGGCCACCACGTCGGCCACCGCCCGCCGGACGGCCTCCGTCTCGGTCAGGAAGTGCCAGTAGTCGGGGTGCCGGCCCTCCAGCGTGGCGATCGCCCGCTCCAGCCGGGCCACCGAGTCGTCCAGCGGGCGCGCGTGCCGCGGATCGGGCGTGTTGCGGCCCGCCATGGCCAGCCGCTGGGCGTCCCGGATCGCGAACCGGGTCCGGTCGATCTCCGCCTGCGGATCCTTCTGCACGGCGTTCAGCCTGGTCAGCCGGTCACCGGCGGCCGAGACCGCCTCGTCGGTGGTGTTCAGCAGCGCCCGCGCCGTCGACAGCAGCGCGGTGGCGTCCGGCCAGCGCTGCGCGTCCCGCGCGGCCTGCGCCTCCTTCAGCTTCGCCTCGGCCTGCCGGACGTGCTCCCCGGCCTGGTCGGGCACGTGCTGGAGGTCCTGCCAGCAGGCCGCCGAGAACCGCCGCCGCAGCTCGCTGAGGATCGGCTCCACCTGCCCCGAGCGGGTCGTCAGCGCCTGCGCGCGGGTGCGCAGCGACACCAGCCGGTGGTCGATCTCGGCGGCCCGCTCCGGCAGCCTCCCGGCCTCCGCCCGGACCGCCTCGGCCTCCCGTGAGACCCGCTCCGCGCGCTCCAGCGTGTGTGGCACCCCGTGCTGCCCCGCGCCCTGGTTGAGCTTCGTCAGCTCGGGCGCGAGCGCCGCCAGCCGCGCCGCGAGATCGTCCGCCCGCAGCCCGCTCTCGCGTACGGCGTCCAGCGCGTTGGACGCGGCCAGCAGCGCCTGCCGGGCCCGCTCCACGGCGGGCGCGAGCCGGGCGAGCTGCGTCTCCGCCTTGCCGAGCAGCGGGCCGAGTCCGTCGGCGAACCGGTCCAGCTCCTGCTTGACGCGCCCCAACTCGTCCTTGGCGCGGGTCAGCTCGGTGCGCGCCTGGGCGGCCACCGAGGCCTCCAGGTCGTCCCGGTCGAGGTCATGGGCGTCGACGGCGTCGATGTACTGGTGACTGGCCTCGTCGATGCGCCGGCCGACGGCCTCGAAGTCGGCGACCGCGCGCCGGGCGGCCGGCGAGTCGTCCACCGCCATGATCGTCTCGATCGAGATCCGCAGGTCGCGCTGGGCGGTGTCCAGTTCGTAGAACGCGGCCGCCGCGGCGTCCTTCGCGGCCTGCGCCTCGGCCCGCTGCCCCTCCGCCCGCCCGCCGAACCAGCGCCGGGTGCCGCCGCCGGCGTACGCGGCGGGCAGCGCGAGGGCGACCACCAGGGGGAGGGCGACGAGGGTGAGGGCGTCCCGGAGCGCCGTGCGCGGGGGACGACGGCGTGCGCGCGGCGCAGGCGGCGAACTCGGCTGCGCTGGTGTCGCCGTCACATCCCTCTCCCGTGCTGTGATCCGCCCTGCCCGGTCTCATTCTCCCACCGGTTAAGGACGAACACACGGGCCCGTTAGTTCGCGTTCCTGACGGTGACTTTGCCGTCGGCGCTGCGCGCGTTCACGACGTGGGCGCTGGACTCGTCGCGCGGCACGGACACGTCCACCCCGCCGTCGTCGGTCTTCGCGGTCACCCGGTACGTCGCCGTGGGCAGCGCGATCGTCACCGAGCCGTCGTCGCTGACCGACTCGACCCGGTCCGGTACGGCGCTCAGGGTGAGGCGGACCGAGCCGTCCTGGGTGTGGGCGGTCACCGTGCGCGAGGAGACCTCGGCGCGCACGGAACCGTCGTCGGTGCGCAGGTCCAGCGGCCCGCTGGAGTCGGTGACGTGCACGGCGTTTGCAGGGCACGGCCCCCGGCAATGTAGGCTGTCGACTCGTCCTGGGTGCGTAGCTCAGGGGTAGAGCGCCTGCCTTACAAGCAGGATGTCGGCGGTTCGAAACCGTCCGCGCCCACCAGGAGAAGTGAAGGGCCCCCGGAGAGATCCGGGGGCCCTTTCCCGTGTCCGGGTGGGCGTGTTCAGGTGTCGGGGTGGGTGTGTTTGAGGCTCATGCGGGCCTCCACGCGGTCCGCGGCGGCGACCTCCGCCCAGAAGCGGTGGCAGGACACGAACACCGCGAGGTCGTGCTCCCGTCGCCGGAGCTTCTCCACCTCGGCCTGTTCGTCGGCCGTCCAGCCGGGGGAGGCGGGGCGCTCGGCCCTGCGCCAGCCCGCGTCGTCGCTGAAGCCGTCCAGGGGCTCGACCGACCAGGGAAGCCGCTTCAGCAGGGCCGACAGCTCGGCCCGGACCTGATGCAGCTCCTCCTGACCGGCGCGCAGGTCGCTGGGAAAGTCATAGGTCGTCGCCACACGGCAATGGTACGCCTGTTCGAATTCAAGTGCCGAGCCATACGGAGGACGGCGCGCCGCTTCCCCGGCGAAACCCGTGGCCTGGCCGTTGGTGACGTTCCGCTGGACCTACGTGTTCGCGGTGGACGGACAGACGCTGACGTCGGATTCGACCGTGCGCTTCCGGGGCCGCGAAGAGGTCGGGAAGGACCTGGTCGCGCACGGCTACGTGGTGGAGGACGTGCGCGACGCGCCTGACCGGCCGGGAAGGGAGTTAGTCTTCCTCGCGCGACGGCCGTGATCTTCAGCGTCGGTTCTGGTCCGACCTGGACAGGGCGTCGGTGATCAGGCGGGTGGCGAAGTCGGTGTCGTCGGCGATCCGGTTGATGCGCTCCGCGAGCAGAACGGCCGTGGCTTCCAGAGGAGTCATCTCGGCGTCGGTCCAGGGCCCGTACTGCGCGCGCCACAGATTGGGGCTCAGTCCGGTGCCTGCGGCGATGATCAGGCCGGTCATGGTGGGGATGACCTCGGGACTGAAGGTCTTCGGCATCATGCGCATCGTGGCCACGTGCGTGGGCACCACGTACTCGATGACGTCCTTGTCGTGCTCCTCGCACATCGTCCGCAGCCACTTCATGTACATGTAGATGAGCGTGCACGTGCCGTCCAGCAGCGCATCGATTCCCTCGGGGCCCAGGGACGCGGCGAACTGCGCGACCATCTCCTGCTCTTCGGGGTCGGGCTCGGTGTTGTCGTCGTAGATGGCCTTGAGCCGGGAGTCGATCATCATGAGCGCTGCGCCCACCTCGCCGACGGGAGCGTACTTGGGGTCACAGGGCGACAACGACACGGAGACTCCTCCTCATGCGGCATACGGCATACGACCGCAGCGGGTAGCGCGGCATATCCGTACGGTAGTCCGCCGACGGGACGGCGGTCCGGCGAATCCGATGGGCGGCACCCGACCATGCGCGTTCGAGTCAGTTCTGTCCGCCCTGTCCGCTCTGCCGGCTCTGTCTGAGGAGCGTGATGCCCAGCTCGTCCGTGCCGTCCGGGTCCGCGTTGAGGCGGTGGACGACCACCCAGGCGCCGTCGGGCAGCGCGCCGGCGAAGAGCGAGGCGAGGCGGCGCGTGAGGTCTCCCGTGCGTCGCCGGGTCCCGACCCGCGTCCTCACCCACGCGGCACCGGCATTGCGACGGAGGTCTGGCAGAAGCCGCAGACCGCGTCGTGGGCGAGGACGGGAGGCGCGGAGCCGGGCATGGGGAGTCCCCTTCGGTTCGGTCAGGAGCAAGAGGCCGTCGCCTGGGGCGAGTTGGGCGCAACGGCCGCGGCGATCACAGTGTGACGGGCCCGGGCGGCGCGCGATGTCAGACCCTCGTTCTACGGTGGCTTGTATGGATCTCAGCGGTGTGGAGCGGGTGGGGCTGGTGCGCTGGGCGGAGGGGGACTTCTGGCTGCTGCGGCGGGCCAACAGTCCCGAGATGACCGAGCACCTCGGTGGCCCGGAGAGCGAGGAGAAGCTCGCCGACCGGCACCGGCGGTATGTCGAGCTGTCTCGCGGCTGTATGTACCGGGTCGTGCTCGCGGACGGCGGGGAGAGCGTCGGGTCGATCGGGTACTGGGAGACCGAGTGGCGGGGCGGGACGGTGTGGGAGACGGGCTGGGGGATCCTGCCCGAGTTCCAGGGCAGAGGGCTCGCCGCGCTGGCGGCCCGCGCGCTCGTGGACGTCGTCAGGCAGTCGCCGGGTGCTCACCCGGCCCTGCACGCCTTCCCCAAGGTCGACAACGCGGCGTCCAACGGGGTGTGCCGCAAGGCCGGGTTCACTCTGCTCGGGCAGGTCGACACCGAGTACCCGAAGGGGAACCCGATCCGGTCCAACGACTGGTACGTCGACCTGCGGAGCACCGGGACTAGCGAGTAGCGTCCGCCAACTCCCGTACCAGGCCCGCCGTTACGGGCACCGGCACCCCGTGCCGTTCGGCCGCGCGCAGCAACGCGCCGCCGATCGCGTCGAGTTCGAGGGGGCGGCCCGCCTCGGCGTCGCGCTGCATGGAGGACTTGGTGGTGGGGGCGAAGGCGTCGTACCGGGCGAGTGCCTGCGCCGGGTCGGCGGGGGCGCCGCAGGCGCGGCTGACGGCGGCGGTCTCCTCGACCAGGGCGGTCAGCTCCGCGCGGTGCCGGGTGCGGACCTCGCCCAGCGGGAGGCCGTGCCGGGTGGTGAGCAGGGCGAAGGGCGCGAGGAACGCCATCTTCGCCCACAGGGCGGCCGTCTCGTCCGGCAGGACGCGGACGGTCGGGCCGGCCGCCGTCAGCGCCCGCCCGAGCGCGTCGAGGCGGGGGCGCGGCACGGTGTCGCCGGTCAGGTCGATCTCCGCGAAGGGGCTCCCGTGCTCGATCACGCCCGGGGCGAGGCGGGTCGACTCGACGCGGATCACGGCCGGGGCGACCCGGTCCGGGCGATGGTGGGCGCGGAGGGCGGCCGGGTGCTCGACGCCGTTCAGGAACGGGACGAGGAGGGTGTCGTCGCCGAGCGCCCGGGCGGGGACGCGGGTCAGGGCCGCGTCGAGGGAGGTGTGCTTGACGGCGATCAGGACCGCGTCGACCGGGGCACGCAGCTCGGTGTCCGCGTCGACGGGGGCCGTGAAGTCGCCGAACGGGGTGCTGCGGACCCGGATGCCGTGAGCGCGCAGGGCCGTGGCCGTGTCCTCGCCGGCCAGGCAGGTTACCCGGTGTCCGGCCCGGGACAGCAGGGCCGCGAGCAGGCCGCCCACCCCGCCGGGGCCGAGCACGGCCACGCTGAGTACGTCGTTCGCCACGTCGTTCGTCATGTGAAGGTGTTCCTCTCGCAGGTCGGCCCCGCAGGGGTGCGGTGGCCGCCTCGGACGTGATCATGGCACGCGGCCGGGGTCCCGAGGGAGACTGGGGACATGTGCCGGAGTATCAAGACGCTGCGTCCGCCCGTGCTGCCCGAAGAGGCCACGGAGGACGAGATTCGTGCCGCAGCCCTGCAGTACGTACGCAAGGTGTCCGGGTTCCGGGCGCCGGCCGAGCACAACCGGGAGGTGTTCGACAGAGCGGTCGAAGTCATCGCCGCGGCCACGGCGGAGCTGCTGGACGGGCTGGAGGTGCGCGGGGCGCACCGGCCGCCGGCCGCGTGAGGCACGCCTGACGCCTTCGTAGTGGTGCACGTGTGGTGCCCGCGGCCGGTGCGCGCCTTACGCCGGCTGCCGCCGCATCACGAACCCCGCGCCCGCGCCCGCGCCGAACAGCGCGAGCACCGACACGCCCGTCGCCAGCCACGTCGTGCCCAGCCAGTGCGCGCCGAAGTAGCCGAGGGCGACGCTGTAGGCGGCCCAGGACAGACCGGCCAGCGCGGACCAGGGGAGGAAGTCACGGGCGCGGCGGTGGGCCGCGCCCGCGATGAGGGAGACGACGGAACGGCCGGCCGGGGCGAACCGGGCCAGCACGACCAGGGCGCCGCCGCCCCGCGCGAGCGCGTCGCCGAGACGTTCCTGCGCGGTGGTCAGCCGGCGGGAGCGGGAGATCGCCCGGTCCAGGCGCTCACCGCCGCGCCAGGCCAGCCGGTAGGCGACCAGGTCGCCGAGCACCGAGGCCGTCGTCGCGGAGAGGATCAGGACCATGATGTCCGGGACGTCGTGCGGGACTTGGCCTGCTGCCGCCGCCCCCGAGCCCGCCGCCGCGGCCGTCGCCGCCGTGATGACGAGCACTCCGCTGGGCAGCACCGGCAGGAACACGTCGAGGAGGACCGACAGGCCCACCAACGCGTAGATCCAGGGGCTGCCGAGCAACGCCCCCACACTCTCGAACACCGCAGACTCTCCCCGTGTCTCCCCCGTGACGTCCGACCGTGTGTTGCCGCTGTGTCGCGGGGGAGCGGCAGGTGCGGCCATGACAGCCATACAGCGTACGCCTGGGGTGTGACAGGGGATTCACGGGGGGCTCGTGTGTTCGGCACACCATGTTCACCGACGCGGCGTTCCGCGCGGTGCCACGTGCCGGGAACCGCGACCGCCCGGACTCCGTCGGAGCCCGGGCGGTCGTACAACACAGCGCCGTTGCAGTGCCGTTGTGCCGTTGGTGCGGGAGTCGGTCAGGCGGCGACCGGGGCCTTCTGCGCCGCGGGCTCCTGCTCGTCGGCCGTGCGACGGCCTGCGAACAGGCGGTCCAGGCCGAGGGCGCCGGAACCGGTGAAGACCAGCAGCAGGAAGGCCCAGCAGAACATCGCCGAGGCCTCGCCGCCGTTCTCCATCGGGAACAGGCCCATGGACTGGTGCACGTTGAAGTAGGCGTACGCCATGGAGCCCGAGGCGAGGAACGCGGCGGCGCGGGTGCCGAGGCCGAGCAGCACCAGGCTGCCGCAGACGAGCTGGATCACGGCGGCGTACCAGCCGGGCCAGGTGCCGGCGTCGATGGTGCCGCCCTTGCTGCCCGCGGCGCCGCCGAGGACGCCGAAGAGCGAGGCCGCGCCGTGGCAGGCGAAGAGCAGGCCTACGACGATGCGGAAGAGGGCGACCGCATAGGGCTGTGCGGAGTTGAGGCGAGCGGACATGGTGGGGGGTGCTCCTTCGGTGTCGGTCTGTACCGGTCCCGGATAGGGGACGAGACCGGTCGGTGGGGGCGGCGGTACCGAATGAGCGTCACGTTAGGCGGACCTAATAGATGGTTGCAAGTTCAACTTTTAGCCACGACTTATCTCGCGTTCGAGGCTCTGTTTTCCGCCTACGTGGCACGTGGACGGCGCGGAGAACGGCTCTCGCCACCGCGTCCGCGTCCGAAAGTGTGACCGAATCCACTCCTGGGCGGGCGCGCCCGTTGTGGGCACCCTCGAACGTGAACTCCGTTGACTGCAACCAATCTTGACGATCCATCAGATGGTAGGGGAGTTGTGTTACGTCCAGCTTCCCGGTCATGTAACCGTCCATCGTGTGAGGACGGCGCTGGCTGGTTTCGAGGGGCTTCGGACATGGGTGGTGCGGCTCTCTGTCCGGTGCCTGCCTGGGGGTGGTCCGCGCAGGAATGTGACACTTCGGTGAGGGAGTGTCACGTTTCCGCAACTCACCTACCGGGGGGTGGGCGTGCTCGCGCACCGCTCAACAGCGAGCAGCCCCACCATGCCGTCGCATGATGGGGCTGCCTCTGAGCCGGTGCGGGTCGCCCGAGTGGTCAGACGGTGCCGAACTCGCCCGTCTTGACGCCCGTCACGAACGAGGAGAACGCGGCGGCGGGGAGATCCAGAACCGGCCCGGCCGGGTTCTTGGAGTCACGGACGGGGACCATGCCGTGGGAGGCGGTGAGATTCGCGGCGACCTCGACGCAGTCACCACCGTTGTTGCTGTACGAGGACTTGAACCAGCGGGGGGATTCGGTCGTCACGGGGTGCCCTTTCGTACCTCGTTGATCATGGCCACCGATGCCGCCTGCGACAGCGCTTCGGCCTGTAGCTGATGGTAGGCCGTCAGCATGGGCAGTACGGACACGCTCTCGCGGTCCAGATGCCCCTGGGCCTGGGACTCGGCGTAGCAGATCACGGACCGATCCGACAGCGTCAGGAGGTTCACGGGCAGGTCGAACGTGCGACGCTCGCCTATGTCGAACGGTGCCACCTGCAGCAGGGTGTTCGGCAGTTCGGCGAACTCGACCAGACGCGCCAACTGGCCGTCCATGACGGCAGATCCGCCGATGGGCCGCCGGATGCAGCTCTCGTCCATGGTCACGAACACCATGGGCGGCCGGGTCCGCACCAGTGCCGACTGCCGTTCGGCCAGGAACGAGACGCGTTCATCCGCGTGTTCTTGAGTGATGGCCCCCCGCCGCACAGCGCTGTCCGCCAACACCCTTGCGTACTCAGGTGTCTGCAACAGACCGGGGATGATCCCGATGTTGTACAGCCGGATCTCCACCGCCCGGCCCTCGTACCCGACGTACTCGGGGAAGCCTTCCAGCAGGCTGCCGTGCCGGATCTCGCGCCACGCCCGCTCGAACGCGTCGCCCGTACCCAACGCCATGTCAGCACTGCGCGCGAGACGCAACGTTGGAGATTTGCGACCGGTTTCAACCGACGAGAGATGCGTGCCGGAATAGCCCATCTGTTCGCCCAGGGCCTCTTGCGTCAGGCCGAGCGCTTCACGCGCGGCGCGCAGGCGTGCACCGAAGGCTGCCTGAGGTGAGCTGTCGGGGTTCAACTCCTTGATGTTCAAAGGCTCAACACCAATCTTCCGTTCGTCACTGACACGTTGAACGCTTCCTGACTCTAGGCCACGCTGAGCCCTCTTGGTAGCGGAATGACTACGGAGAGGAGCGGCGGTGTCTGCGCAGAACGTTCCCACGGACGAGCAGGACCCCGTCCACGTCCCGGAATCCGGCACGCTCGTGGTGGACACCAGCCGTGACCGGGTGGGGGAGTTCCGGGGAGTCGCCGGCCCGTACTGGTCGCTGCGCCCCGTCTGCGGCGGGAGGGAGTGGGAGGCGAAACCCGAACACGTCCGCCCCGCAGACCCCATAGAGCGACTTCGCGCCGAAACCGCACGCTGCAACGCCCGGAGCCGGGGGGATGTGTTGTGAACCAGTGCACCGCCGTGGCGCTGCTCCTGCCCCCGGATTGCGTGACCCAACTGGCCACCCCCGAACGGCCCGCAGAACCCGGACACGTCCTCTGCGAACTGGGCGAGGCGCATGACGACGATCACGCGTCCGTGTTGTGGGAGGAGGACAGGAAGGGCGGGGCCGTGTGGGTTCGGTGGGGCGAACGCCGGGCGAGGATCACCGAGTTGGCATGGTGTCCGGAGCAACAGGCCGGAACCGGCGACGCGTGCGGACTGTTCACCGGTCACCCGTCCGGGCACGCGCGGGACGTCGTGGACCCCACCCAGGAGGCGATCCTCGCCCTACTGGCCCAGGAACACCCGGAGTTGTTCCCCGACCCCAGAGAGCCGGGCTAGCGATCCAGCGACTCCGGCGGCATGCGGGCACGCCGCGTCCCCGGTACCTGCGGTGCGGAAAGGTGACACTCCCGCACCGAAGTGTCACCTTTCTGAGAAGTTCAGCCGTTGCGATCGAGTGCTGCCCGGATCTGGCCGAGCCACTCCGTGCCCAGTTGGCGGCCGTTCGGGAGTTGGTCGGCTCGGTCCCAGCGCCAGGCTGTGATCATCGCCAGCACGAGGATCCGGCACTCGCGCAGCAAGTCCTGATCGACACCCGGATAGTGCTCGCCGACTTCCTCGGGCGCATGGGCGAGGTCGAATTCGACGGGCCCACGGCAACACGTCTCAAGGTCGATGAACAGCAGCCCGTTCTTCGTGGTGAGGACGTTGCCCGGGTGCGGCTCGCCGTGCAGCAGTTGCTCGGGGGCGCCGCGTTCGGCGATCGCTCGTCTCAGGTTTCGTAGCGTGTCGCCGAGCAGTTTCCGGTCCGCGTCGGCGAGCGCCGGAGTGCGGTCGCGGTTCGCCACGAGTCGTTGAGCCTGCTCGACTCGATCCGTGAATCGCGTCGTCGGGACATCGAGCTCGCGCATGCCGGCGTGCAGCCGCTCGAGCGCATGGGCGTAGTCGGCTGGTGGGATCTCCCGAGTGGTCACGGGTTCGTGGTAGGTCCACAGCGTGAGCACGAAGCCGTCGCGCTCATGGACGCGTGGCTCCACTCGAGGGTCGAGAGCCGCCACCGGGCACCCGGATTCGGCGAGCCGCTGAGCAAGGTCTACTTCGAACTGCGCGACCTGATCCGCCACAGGTGCCACCCGGGCCAGGACGTCACAGGGCAGCAGACGCAGAGTGAGCTTGTTCGAGTCGTGGAGAACGGTCGCGTCGTCGACTGCCAGGCCGAGCGACGAGGCCGTCGACATGGCCGCGGCCACCGCACGCTGGACCTCTGACGTCTGCATCGTCTCCTCGCTCCTCTCCCTTGAACGTGACTTCGGCCTCGTAACCGACGGGCCATGCGCGAGTGCTGTCCTCAGGGTGTCAGGTCGGACTCCTTCACGGTCGCCAGCACCCCGTTCCCCCGCGCCTGTTCCAACCGCAACCGGGCCGAACGGCCGTGCAGAGTCAGGGACATGAGCTGGTTGCCGAACCACGGACCGCCCGTCCTGCGCCAGTTGACCGGCGGGCGCGGACAGTGCCCGTGCCGGCGGAAGCGGCGGCCGAGCGCACGGGCCAGGGCGCTCCAGCCGAAGCGGAAGCCCACCCGTATCGACAGGGGGATGGAGTTGTGGACGGGGGAGCAGGTGAGCTGGAACACCCGCGCGTCCGGCCCGGTTCCGCCGTCCGCATCGCTGCGGCTCCCCTCGGGCCAGCGGGCCTCCGCCACGTACGCGTGGTGTACGTCCCCGGAGAGCACGAGGACGCTCGCGGGAGCCGACGACCCCGTCCCCGCCTCGGCGATCAGTTCCGCCAGTGCGGTGAAGGACGTCGGGAAGGCCGCCCAGTGCTCCAGATCCGCCGCCCGCCGCAGCTTCTCCCCGAACCGGGCCCAGCGCGCCCCGCGTTCACCCCGGCACAGGGCCGCGTCCCACTCCTCGGCGTCGTGCACCAGGTGCGGCAGCAGCCAGGGCAGGGAGGTGCCGATCAGGAGGTGGTCGTAGGAGCCGGGGTCGTCGAGGACCTGGTCGCGCAGCCACTCGGCCTCGCCCGGGTTGAGCATCGCCCGCTCGTCCTCGGCCAGGACCCGCGCGGCCCGGGTGTCGACCATCAGCAGCCGCACCCGCCCGAAGTCCCGCCGGTAGCTCCACCGTACGGACGCCGGGTCGGCGTCGGCGCGGCAGGCGAAGGCGCGCAGGACGTCGGTGCCGTCGGGGGCCGCGCGTACGGCGGCGTAGACCGGGTCGGCGGCCAGCTCGGCCGGGGCGAGGTTGCCGAGGTGCTGGTGCACCCAGTACGACATCAGGCCGCTGAGCAGCCGCTCGTGCCACCAGGGCGTGGCCCGCACGTCGGCCAGCCAGGCGGCGGAGGTGTTCCAGTCGTCGATGACGTCGTGATCGTCGAAGACCATGCAACTCGGCACCGTGGACAGCAGCCAGCGCACCTCGGGGTCGAGCCAGGACTCGTAGTACAGCCAGGTGTACTCCTCGAAGTCCGCGACCTCGGCGCCCGGCGGGTCGGTGAGGCCGCGGCGGGCGGCGATCCGTTCACGGGTCGCGTCGGAGACCTCGTCGGCGTACACCTGGTCGCCCAACAGGAGCAGTACGTCGGGGCGTTCGCGTCCGGGGTCGGCGGCGAGGCGGGCGGCCAGGCTGTCCAGGGCGTCGGGGCCCACGGGGTCGTGCGCGTCGGCCGCGGGCGCCGCCCACCGGCAGGAACCGAACGACACCCGCACCACGTGGCCGTCGTCCTCGGCGGCGGGGGCGTGGATCTCGGAGGGCGGGAAACGCGAGTCGGGCAGCGGCCACACACGGGTGCCGTCGAGGAGGACCTCGTACGCCGTCGCCGTACCCGCCGTCAGGCCGGTCACCGGGACCAGGGCGTAGTGATGGCCCGCCACCTGGAAGGTGCGGGCCGCGCCGCCGGCGCCGTCCGCGCAGCGCACCTCGGCGGCGCACGGACGGCTCGCCTCGACCCAGACGGTCGCGGACGAGCCGTCGGCGTATCTCAGCAGTGGTCCCAGCCGCAGTCCGGCCACGTGATCGCCCTCCTCCGTCGCCCCGTACGGTACGGACAGTACGGAACGACGGAGGTCCGCGGGGAGTGCCCGGCGGTCACGGACCGGTCAGCGGCCGGATCGATCAGCAGCTAGCCAGGTCGCTCGTCAGCGCGCTCTTCTCGGCGGAGTCGACCGACAGGTCGTAGTAGTACTTCACCTGGACCCAGGCGCGGACGTAGGTGCAGCGGTACGAGGTGAGCGACGGCATCCACTCGGCCGGGTCCTGGTCGCTCTTCTGCTGGTTCACGTTGTCCGTGACGGCGATGAGCTGCGGGCGGGTCAGGTCGTTGGCGAAGGCCTGGCGCTGGGCGGTCGTCCAGGCGCTCGCGCCCGAGTCCCAGGCCTCGGCGAGCGGGACCAGGTGGTCGATGTCGAGGTCGGCGGCGGCGGTCCAGGTGGCGCCGTCGTAGGGGGAGTACCAGGAACCGCTGGTGGCGGCGCAGGCGGAGCTGGTGACGACGTTCGTACCGTCGCGCTTGAGGACCGTCTCGCGCGTGTTGCAGGTGCCGGAGATGGTGATCCAGTGCGGGAAGAGGTCGCGGTCGTAGCCGGTGCGGTCCTCGGCCTTCACGGTGAGCGAGGCGAGGTAGGTGCGGGCGGTCGCGGCGCTGACCGGGGTGGGGAGAGCGGCGGAGGCGGTCGGGGCGGTGAACAGCGCGGCCGAGGCTATGAGGCCGGTGAGGGCGGCGACTATGCTCAGCCGTCCACGCGCGTAGAACTTCGACATGCGAACTCCATGGGGAGGCGGGGGTGTTGGAGCGCGAGCGTTGGAATGCTCGCGGTACCGCATTGCGGGGAAGTGTGCGGCGGGTAAGAAGCTAGTGACGCGCGCATGACACGACAAGGTTTACGGCAGAACGATCTCGTACACTGGGGAGCGCAGAAGGGGAGTAGCTCTTCGCCGGACCGTCGACATACTGCTCAGCTCGTCTGAGCCGGCGCCCGGAGGCGGACCCGTTGTGACGGGTCGGCCAGCGAGACCTTCGGCAAGCAGTGCACATCCGTGCCGTACGGCACGGGTGACGTGTGCTGCCGTGCCGAGGCGTCTGTTCTGAAGGGCCGGGACTCTCGGTGGGGCGGCTCCCGACCGATTGAGGAACCTTGATCAGCATCACCGTGACGGCGGTCGTCTTCGGCGTCGTCTTCCTGGCCGAGCTGCCCGACAAGACCGCGCTCGCCGGCCTCGTCCTCGGCACCCGCTACCGCGCCTCGTACGTCTTCGCAGGTGTCGCCGCCGCCTTCGCGCTGCATGTCGCGCTGGCCGTCGCGGCGGGCAGCGTGCTGACCCTGCTCCCGCAGCAGCTCGTGCAGGCGCTGACGGGCGTGCTGTTCCTGGGCGGCGCGGCGGTGCTGCTGCTGAAGAAGGACGACGGCGACGAGGAGATCCGGCGGCCCGAGGACCAGTCCTTCTGGAAGGTCGCGGGCGCGGGCTTCATGCTGATCCTGGTCGCCGAGTTCGGGGACCTCACGCAGATCATGACCGCCAACCTCGCCGCCCGCTACGACGACCCGCTCTCCGTCGGGCTCGGCGCGGTGCTCGCGCTGTGGGCGGTCGCAGGGCTCGGCATCGTCGGCGGAAAGGCGCTGATGAAGCGGGTGCCGCTGAAGCTGATCACCCGGATCGCGGCGCTGCTGATGCTGGCGCTCGGGGTGTGGAGCCTGTGGGAGGCGATCGCCGGCTGAGGCCGGGTGCGGGGCGGGCCGAGGGGCGGGCTGAGGGGCGGGCCGACGGGCGGGCTGAGCTGAACGCCCGGTGAACGGTTCGCGCAGGTTTCCGGCGGGAGTGGCGGCGGGGCCCGCTCTTTTTGTACCGTGGGGAAACAAAGTGGCTCCCGTCCGTTTTCCCTGACCGGCGGGCGGGACCACCTTGTTTCCGTCTACCTGGAGCTGCTGATGCCGGTCCTGGCCGCCCGCGCCCTCCTGCTCGACATGGACGGCACCCTCGTGAACTCCGATGCCGTCGTCGAGCGGATCTGGCGCCGCTGGGCCGACGCGCACGGGCTCGACGGGGACGAGGTCATGAAGGTCGTCCACGGCCGTCAGGGGCACGCCTCGATGGCCGTGCTGCTGCCCGGCCGGCCGACGCACCTGAACCTCGCGGACAACGCGCGGATGCTCGCCGAGGAGACCGCCGACCTGGAGGGCGTCGTGCCGGTGCCCGGAGCGCCCGAGTTCCTCGCCGCCCTGCGGGGCGTCCCGCACGCGCTGGTCACCTCGGCGGACGTCCCCCTGTCGACCGCCCGGATGGCCGCGGCGGGACTGGAACTCCCCGGCGTGCGCGTCACCGCCGAGTCGGTGGGCGCGAGCAAGCCGGACCCCGAGGGCTTCCTCAAGGGCGCGGCCGAGCTGGGCGTCGCCCCGGCGGACTGCGTGGTGTTCGAGGACTCCGGCGCGGGCATCGCGGCGGGGCGCGCCGCCGGGATGCGGGTCGTGGGGGTAGGGGCGCGGGCGGCTGCGCACGGGCCGGATGTGGTGGTGCGGGATCTGTCGGGGGTGCGGGTGGAGGTCGTGGGGGACGGGGTACGCATTCACGCAGGGTGAGGACGCTTCAGGGCTGGGCATCACCTAGCCCGTCCGGCGATTGAGGACGAGGCCCCTCAAGGGCCGAAGCGGGGGCCTGGGGGGCGGCGGCAGCCCCCGGTACGCCCGGCCAGAGCGCCCTACGGCTCCTTGGTCTCGGACTCCAGGATCGCCCGCGTCAACGCCCCGTACACGCCCGGCCCGTCCGCCGTCGTCCCCTTGGAAGACTGGTAGTCGCGCAGGGCCTCCTCGACCTCACCGCTGAACGTGCCGTCGACCTCGCCGGTGTAGAGGGACAACTGCCCCAGCCGCAACTGGAGTTCGATCACCTCGGCACCCGTGTCGCCGCGCCGCAGCACCGTGCCGTCGGCGCTCCCTCCGTTCCCGTTCTTGTCGGCCCCGTTCTCGGGCGGCCCCAGGGACCCGGTGGCGCGGACGGTCGGCGCGGTCTCGCTCGCCGTGGCCGACGGCGACGTGGAGGGCAACGCGCTCTCCTCCGACGCGGAGGGCGACGGGCTCGCGCTCTCGGAGGGCGACGGCGAGGCGTCGGAGGCCGACGGGGACGCGGAACGGCTCACCGACGGCGACGCGGAGGCCGGGCTGCTGGTCGAGGTGTCGGGCACGGCGGCCCGTACGTCCTTGGGGGCGGCCCCGTCGCGCGTCGGCTTCTCGTAGGAGAACAGCCCGCTCGCGAACCCGGCCGCAGCCACCACGGCCACGACGGCGGCGGACGACGCCACCAGCAGCGCCCGGCGGCGGCGACGCGGGCGTCGCGGTTCCTCGTCGTCGAGGTGTGCGGGGCCGAGGCGTGCGGGGCCGACGTCCGCCGCCTCGAACAGGCGCAGGTCGGTGGTGCTGGGCGCGGAGACGGGCGGGGCGAAGGGAGTGGGCAGCGCCGCCGTCGCGTCCGCCGGAACCGCCTGCAACGGCATGGTCAGCTCACCGTCGGCCTCGTCCGACGAGCGGGACGCGCCCGATGGGCGGGACGAGTACGAGGAGCCCGACGGGCCACCGCCCCCGGCGCCACTGTCGGCCGCCCCCCTGTCGGCCCCCTTCGCGGACGCCCCCGCACCGTCCAGCTCCACGTACGGCCGTATCCGCAGCGGATTGAAGTCCTCCGCCGCGGCCGCCTCCGTCGTGCGGGTGTCGTGCAGGGTCTCGGCGGCGCGCCGGGCGCAGGAGCAGGACGGGGTGTTGTCGGGCGCGCGGAGCGCTCCGCACTCCGGGCACAGCAGCCCGTGCCGCTCCGGTCGCCCCTGCTGCCCCGTCGGATCGATCACGTGTTCGTCCCTCCCCATCCAAGCTCCCGAGATTATGCGGATCCTCCACACAACCGGCTGCCCACCGCCCCCGGAATGCCGGCTTCCGCCAAAATCCGGGGGGACTCGAGAGGCCGTAACGCGTCACACCGATCACGATGTAGATGGTCCGATCGCGACGTAACACGATGTAAAGGGTCACCAGCCTCAGGAGGCATCCATGGCCTTGGACGCGCACAGCAGGACGGCGGATCCGCGTCAGGAACACGTGTCCGGAAACGTCCTCGTCTCGATCGGCGCCCTGCTGCTCGGCATGTTCCTCGCCGCCCTCGACCAGACGATCGTGTCGACCGCCCTGCCCACGATCGTCAGCGACCTCGGTGGTATGGAACACCTGTCGTGGGTGGTCACGGCCTACATGCTGGCGTCGACGGCCGCGACCCCGCTGTGGGGCAAACTGGGCGACCAGTACGGTCGCAAGAGACTGTTCCAGACCGCGATCGTCCTCTTCCTGATCGGTTCGGCGCTGTGCGGAATGGCGCAAAACATGCCGCAGCTGATCGCCTTCCGGGCCGCCCAGGGCCTGGGCGGCGGCGGGTTGATGGTGCTGTCGATGGCGATCGTCGGCGACATCGTCCCGCCGCGTGACCGGGGCCGCTACCAGGGTCTGTTCGGCGCGGTGTTCGGCGCCACGAGTGTCCTCGGCCCGCTGCTGGGCGGCCTGTTCACCGAACACCTCAGCTGGCGCTGGGTGTTCTACGTCAACCTGCCCGTGGGCGTCGTCGCACTCGCCGTCATCGCGACGGTCCTGCGCATCCCGCGCAAGTCGACCAAGCACGTCATCGACTACCTCGGCACCTTCCTCATCGCGTCCGTCGCCACCTGCCTGGTCCTGGTGGCCTCCCTCGGCGGCACCACCTGGGACTGGGGCTCGCCGCGGATCGTCGGCCTCGCGGTGCTGGGCGCGCTCCTCGCCGTGGCGTTCGTGGCCGTGGAACGCCGGGCGGCCGAACCCGTCCTGCCCCTCAAGCTGTTCGGCATCCGCACCTTCACCCTCTCCGCCGTGATCAGCTTCATCGTCGGCTTCGCGATGTTCGGCGCGATGACGTACCTGCCGACTTTCCTCCAGGTCGTGCACGGCGTCTCGCCGACCATGTCCGGCGTCCACATGCTGCCGATGGTGGGGGGCCTGCTCCTGTCGTCCACGGTCTCGGGCCAGATCGTCAGCCGCACCGGCCGCTGGAAGGTGTTCCCGATCGCGGGCACCGCCGTCACCACCTTCGGCCTGCTCCTCCTCCACCAGCTCGACGAGCACAGCTCCACCGGCGAGATGAGCGCCTGCTTCCTCGTCTTCGGCCTCGGACTGGGCCTGGTCATGCAGGTCCTGGTGCTGATCGTGCAGAACGCGGTCGGCTACGAGGATCTCGGCGTCGCCACCTCCGGCGCGACCTTCTTCCGCTCCATCGGCGCCTCCTTCGGCGTCGCCATCTTCGGCACGGTCTTCGCGAGCCGCCTCGGCGACAAGCTCACGGACGCCTTCCGCGGCGTAAGACTCCCGTCCGGGGCGTCCGGGGTCTCGGTCGGCGGACTGGAGTCCGACCCGCGCGGCATCGCCGACCTGCCGCCCGCCCTGCGCCCGCGCGTCCTGCACGCGTACGCCTCCTCCATCACCGACGTCTTCCTGTACGCCGCCCCGGTCGCGCTGCTCGGCTTCGTCCTGGCGTGGTTCCTCAAGGAGGACCCGCTGCGCGGCTCGGTCACCGCGCCCGATGTGACGGAGACCCTGGCCAGCAACCCGGTGGAGCGCTCCTCGTACGACGAGGTGTGCCGGGCGCTGTCCGTCCTCGGCACCCGCGAGGGCCGCCGCGAGATCTACCGGACGATCACCGCACGGTCCGGCTACGACCTCCTCCCGGCCGCGAGCTGGCTGCTGCTGCGCATCAAGCGGGACGGCACTGTCGAGCCGAGCGTGCTCGCCGAGCGCAGCACCGTCCCGCTGTCGGTGATCGTCGAGGCCGTCCGGCAGGTCGAGGGGCGCCGGCTCGCCGTGCGCGACGGGCCCGACATGGTGCTGACGGACGAGGGCCGTGAGGCCGCCGAACGCCTCGCCGCGGCCCGCGAGGAGTCGCTGGCCGAGCTGCTCGGCGACTGGTGGGGCCCGGACCGGCCCACCGACCTCGTCCAACTGGTCAAGGAGCTGAACGCCGAACTGTGCGGCTCGGACCGGGAACAGCCGTACGACGGCCGGGTGGTACCAGACCACCGACTTCCCTGACGTTCTCGCCGAGCTCGCCGAGCGGCTTCGCGAACCAGTGCTCGGCGTACGGGTCGTCGTTGTACGGCCCGGTCTCCGCGTAGCCCAGCCGGGCGTACAGGGCACGGGCCTCGACCAGGTCGCCGCGGGTGTCCAGGACCATCCGCGTGGCGCCGAGCGCGCGGGCGGCGTCCTCGGCGGCCCGGACGAGGAGCGGCGCGCCGCCCCTGCTCCGCAGCCCCTCCCGTACGAACACCCGCTTCAGCTCGGCCGTCGTCGCGTCCAGCAGCCGTACGCCCGCACAGCCGCCCGCCGCACCGTCATGCCGCCCGATCACCAACTGCCCGCCGGGCGGGGTGAGTTCGGCCCAGTTCCGGGCGGCGATCTCCCGCTCCAGCTCGTCCGGGTCGGTCCGGCGCCCCTCGTGCAGCAGGTACCAGCGGTCGCTGACCTCCGTGTAGTACTCCCGCCAGAGCGCGACGGCGACCGGCGAGTCGACGGGTTCCGGGGCAATGGTCCAGCTCATCCGCGCCCTCTCGTCTTCCGCGCCCTCTGCGTCATCCGGGGCCCGCTGTGCCCTCCGCGCCTCTGCGTCATCCGCTCATTCTGCGGCGACGGTGTGCGGGGCCCGCAACCGGATATGCGTGACCTCCGGCGAGTCCAGCACCTGCGTCTTCCGCCACTCGATGTGCTGGTCGCCGAGTTCGCCCCGGTCGCCGAACAGCCGCCGCCCGCCGCACACGAGCACCGGTACGACGTGCAGCAGCAGCTCGTCCAGCCAGCCGTTGCGGATGAACTGCTGCACCAGGTCGGCCCCACCCGCCAGCGAGACGTCCTTGTCGCCCGCCGCCTCCCGGGCCAGCTCCAGCGCCCGCCCGGGGCCCTCGGTGACGAAGTGGAAGGTGGTGCCGCCCTGCTTCACCAGGGACGTGCGCGGGTGGTGGGTGACGACGTACACCGGCGCGTGGAAGGGCGGGTCGTCGCCCCAGGGGATCTCTCCGTTCATGAACATGCCGTGGCCCATCACCACCGCGCCGGGCCGGGCGACGTGCTCGGCGACCAGGTCGTCGTCCGGCCCGGTCTCCCCGCCCGTCATCCCCTGCATCCGCCGGAACGTACGCAGCCCGTACACCCACGCGTGCAGGCGCTCCCCGCCGATGCCGAGCGGGTGCTCGGGCCCCGACTCCGGGCCCGCGACGTATCCGTCGAGCGACACGGCCAGCCGTGCGATGACCTCACCCATGACAACCTCCTGTTCCGGACCGCTGTTCCCTTGTTCCTTGCCGCGGTCCTTCACCCTGAAAACTGGAGGATGCCCCGGCGTTCACGCCGGGGAGGAATCCGGCTTCCCGCGTAGCGGGGCAGGAGAAGCCGAATCGCCGCCGGGCGATTCGGAGTCCACCACGGGAGAGCCGAGGGCGACCTCGATGAAGTGCAGGATCTCGGCGTTGAGGGACCGCCGGTCCGCAGCGGCGCGAGCGGTCAGCCGTGCATGAAGAGCGTCGGGGAGCCTGAGGTTCAGTTTGACCATACCCCCAGAATAGGGCCATTATGGGGCCATGGTGACAGTGAAGGAAGGCGAGGACACCGGGTATGCCCGGTGGACTTTCCGGCTTCGCGTGTCGTCCACCGCGCTCGCCGCCCTTGAGGCGGAATGGGCGCGCTGCCGATGGATCTGGAACGAGAGCTGCGCCAAGTCCAAGCAGACCCACGTGTGGAACAAGAGCCGCCCCGAACGTGCGGACAGGCGAACGTGCGGCCCTGCTCAGCTCGACAAGATGCTGACCGAGGCCCGCACCGCGAACGCGTGGCTGCGTGAGGGCAGCTCGGTCCCGCAGCAGCAGATCATCCGCGACTTCGCCAAGTCCCGCGCCAAAGCACAGAAGGACATCAAGGCCCGGCTGCCGCAGCGGCAGCGCGCGGGGATGCCGAAGTGCAAGAAGAAGCGCGAGGCCGACCCGAGCCTGAACTACACACAGCGCGGGTTCCGCCTCAAGGACGGGCTCCTGTACCTGGCCGGGGGCATCGCGCTGACCGTGGTGTGGTCGCGGGAACTGCCCAGGCCGCCCGGTTCGGTACGGGTGTACCGGGACGGTATCGGCCATTGGTATTGCTCCTTCGTTGTTCCCGCCGAGGTCCAGCCGTTGTCCGGGACCGGTTCGGTGATCGGCATCGACTGGGGCGTGAAGGAGACCGCGACCACCACGTCCGACGCGCACGACCTCCCCCACGCCGAGCACGGCAGGAAGGCGCAGGCGGAACTGACCCGGTATGACCGGATGATGGCCCGGCGCAGGCCCAAGAAGGGGCAGGCCGCCTCGAAGGGCTACCGCGAGGCGAAGAAGCTGCGGGCCAAGACGTACAAGAAGGCCGCCCGGCAGCGTGAGGACACCGGCCGCAAGTGGGCCAAGAAGGTTGTCCGCGACCACGACGCCCTCGCGGTCGAGGACTTCAAGCCGAAGTTCCTCGCCAAGTCCACCATGGCCAAGAAGGCCGCTGACGCCGCCATCGGCGCCACCAAACAGGCCCTGATCGGGATGGGCCGCAAGCACGGCCGGGCCGTGTACCTGGTACACCCCGCGCACACCACGATGGACTGCGCGCACTGCGATGCGAGAGCCAAGCACGCACTGCCGCTGGGGATGCGCACCTACACCTGCACCACATGCGGAGTCTCCTCCCCCAGGGACAAGAACTCCGCACGTGTGATGCTCATCCGGGCTGGTCTCGACCCGGCTGGTGCTGATGGCGGAAGACCCCCGGAGGCGCTGCCTCCGGAGGCGGCCTGAGCCAGGAATCCCCCTCGTTCACGATGGGGAGGATTCAATGTCGCGTCGATCGGGCCGCCGCCGGATCGACACACCGCGCCGCGCGGTTTGGGTGGGGCCGTCCGGGCAACCCGACACGGGAACCGGCCCGTGGGGCCGACACACCGGAAGGCAAGGCATGTCCACAGGAGTGATCATCGCTCTGATCGTGGTCGTGGCGGCCATCGTCGCCGTCGCGGCAGTCCTGGCCGTGCGGGCCCGCGGCTCGCACGGCGGACGCGGCCTGAAGCACCGCTTCGGGCCCGAGTACGACCGGGCCGTCGCCCGCCACGGCGGAGACGTCGACGCGGCCGAGCAGGAGCTCGACGCGCTCGTGCATCGGCACGGCGGACTGCGCGAACGGCCCCTGGAGCCCGCCGAGCGCGAACGGTTCACGGCCCGCTGGACGGCCGCGCAGGAGCGGTTCGTCGACTCGCCCCGGGAGGCGGTCACCGAGGCGGACCGCCTGCTCGCGGAGGTCGCCGGCGCCCGCGGCTTCCCGGACGGCGGCCAGTACGAGGAACAGCTCGGCGCGCTCTCCGTCCACCACGCCGACCACGTCCACGGCTACCGGCGCGTCCACCGCGCCGCAGGCGCCCGCCCGACCGGCGGCGAGGGCGGTACCGGCGGTGCGGAGGACACGTCAGGCGGTACGGAGGACATGCGGGCCGCCATGGTCGAGGCCCGCGCCCTCTTCGACGACCTGGTCGGCCGGGCCCACCGGGACTCGGGCCGCCACCGCGCGCAGCAGTCCGCGCCCCAGGACCGCTCCCGCCCCGGCCGCCACCTGCCCCGGGGCTTCCACCGCCACCAGGCGAAGGAGGGCTGAACACCATGCCGGACACGACACCGAACGTGACGCCGAACCCGACACCGGACATGACCCCGAGCACCACACCCAAGCCGGGCACGACCCCGGAGAAGCATCGGCCGACGGACGACAGGCCGGACCGGACGGACCGGATGCGGGCCGCGACGCCGCTGGAGAAGGACCGCACGACGGCCACCAGGACGGCCCCCACTTCCGGAACACCCACTTCCGGAACCACCGCCCCCGGCGCGCCCCTCCTCCCGGACGACGAGTACGACCGTCTCGCCTCCCGCATGCGGGACGCGGTCGTCGGGTTCGTCGACGGGCCCCGGGACGCCGTCGCGGAGGCCGACCAGGTGCTGGAGGAACTCGCCGCACGCTTCACCGACGCCATGGACCGGCGCCGCCGCACCCTGCGCGGATCCTGGCAGCAGCAGCAGCAGCAGCAGCAGCCGACGGCGGCGGGCGGCAAGGACCGGTCGTCGGCATCGTCCGCGACCTCGTCGACGTCCGCTGAGGCCGTCGACACCGAGCAGCTCCGCCTGGCCCTGCGGGACTACCGCGAACTGACCGAGCGCCTGCTACACATCTGACTCCCCTGAGGCACCTGATTCCCCGGCCGTCGCCCGGTCCTCCCGGTGCTCCCGCCACTCCCGTACGACCGCTTCGACGTCGTACGGCTTCATGCCCAGCGGGGGGCCGGGCGGCGGCTTGAACATCATGTCGCGGAGCTTGACGTTGACGTCTGTGATGATCTTCCGGACGATGCGTTCCGAGGGCGCCGCGTACGCCGCCGCGAGCGCGTCCTCCGCCTCCTTGCGCAGGGCGAGCGTCGGCGGCAGGACGGAGAGGCCCTCGCGGGCCATCTTGCGTCTGATCCACCAGAGTTCGTCGTACGAGGTGTCCGTACCCGGCGGCAACGGCTTGCCCGCGCCCGGGAGTCGGGCGAACTCGCCGCGCCGCTCCGCGTCACGGATCTGCTTGTCCACCCAGGACTCGAACGGAATACCCGGTGGCCTTCGCTCGGTCATGCGTCCATTGTGCCGGACGCGGTGGGCCCGGGCGATTTATCATGCGGCGCTGTACAAGCACACTTAGGACTCAGGACGCCGACAGGCATGTCAAAGACACCTCAAGGGGAGCGCACGTGCTCGAACTGACCATGGCCACCGTCTCCGGGACGGAAGAAGGCGCCACGGCCGGCATGCTGATGGCCGACTCGCCCAGTGACCCGGGCGCCGTGCTGCGGGTGGGCCGGGACAAGTCCGTGTGCCGCCTCGCGACCCCGGACGACTGGCTGTTCGTCTCCCGCGTGCACCTGGAGTTCCTGTGCGGGCCCGAGGGCACCTGGCAGGTGTCCTGGCTGCGCGGCTCGCAGGACGAGCCGTCCTCCGAGGTGCGGCTGGTGAGCGGGGCGTACGCGCAGCCGCTCGTCTACGGCGGGAGCGTGCCGCTGGCGCGCGGCGGCTCCGGCGAGATCATCGTCCTCGACCGCACCGGGCCGCGCAGCGTCAACGTGGGCTTCTATCACGAAATGTGACAGTCGCCGGGGTGAGTGTCACATTTCCTCGCGGAGGCTGCTACGCCAGGACGCGTGCCAGCGCGAAACCGTCGTAGCCCTTCGCCCCCACCGTCTGGATCGCCGTGCCGCTCAACCTCGGGTGCGCGGCGATCAGTTCGACGGCGGCGCGGGTGCCGAGCACGTCCCCCGCGTCGCTGTCCGCGTCGACGACCCGGCCGCCCCGTACGACGTTGTCGACGACGATCAGACTGCCCACGCTCGTGAGCTTCAGCGCCCACTCCAGGTAGTGGGGGTTGTTGGCCTTGTCGGCGTCGATGAAGACGAGGTCGAACGGGGGCGGGTTCTCGTCGGCCAGCAGCGGCAGCGACTCCAGGGCCGCCCCGACCCGCACCTCGACCACCTTGTCGAGGCCGGCGCGGGCGATGTTGCGGACGGCGACCTCCGCGTGCCGGGGGTCGTACTCCAGGGAGATCAGCCGGCCGTCGGCGGGGAGCGCGCGGGCCATCCAGATCGTGCTGTAACCGCCGAGCGTGCCGATCTCCAGGATCGCCCGGGCGCCCTGGATCTCGGCGAACAACTGGAGCAGCTTGCCCTGGTTCGCCGTGACGCTGATGGCCGGCAGTCCGGCGGCCTCGCTGTCGCGCAGCGCGGCCGCCGTCACCTCGTCGTCCGGGGAGAGCTGGTCGGTGAAGTAGGCGTCGACGGCGTCCCAGACCTGCGACTCGGACTCGCTCATGCGTTCTGCCTCTCGTGTGCCTGACGTACGGGATAGGGGCGGCATTTCTCGTTAGGAATGCTAACGACAACGGTAGGAATTCAGCCGTTCGGCGCACGGGGCGCGACGGCGCGTTGGGCGGGGGATGCGGAGGTGGGCGCGGAGGGGGGTGCGGAGGGCGCGGCGGGTGTCCGGGGCGGAACGGGGGGTGTCCGGGGTGGGGCGGACGGCTTCGGCGGCGTCGGCGGCGCCGAGGGCCCTGGTGGCGCCGAGGGCCCTGGTTGCACCGAGGGCCCTGGTTGCACCGAGAGCCCCGGTTGCGCCGAGGGCACCGGTGGCACCCGGGGCGTGTGGGGCGTGTGGGGCGTGTGGGGCGTGTGCGGCGCGGGGGACCCGGCATGGCGAGGTCCCGACAGGCTCGCGCGCCGGGCCCGTCCCCAGCGCACGCCCAGGACGACCGCGGCCGTGTTCAGGACGGCCAGCCCGCCGACCACCGTCAGCAGCCACACCGGGATCCCGGCCACCGAGAGCAGCCGGTCCTCGTAGACGACCTGCCGGAAGGCGGTGTCGGTCCGGGCCCGGCGCAGTTCGTGGTCCCCGGAGATGTCCGAGGGCCGCGGGAACTCCTGGGCGACGGCCGTCAGGAACGGGGTGTCCGGCATGCCCTTCGCCAGCTCGGCCAGCGGCCCCGTCGTCGTCCCGAGCGGCCCCGCGAAGGTCACCCGGGGCCGCTCGCCGCCGATCCGGGAGGCCGGTTCCATGCGGTGGGCGGCGAGGACGTACAGGCCCAGCGACTGCGGCGACGCCGCCAGCCGGGCCAGCCGCATCGGGTAGACGAGGCTGTCGGCGGCGAAGCTGAGGTGCAGCGGTTCGAGCTCGCCGCGCAGCGCGGTGCCGGTGTTCTCGGGGGCCAGCCGGACCGCCACGTACTCCCAGCGCCGGTCGACGTACGGCTGGAGGGCGGTCTTGAGGCGGGCGGGGAGGGCGAAGTCGTTGGTGCGCAGCCAGTCGGCCAGGGCGTCCGGGTCGGTGGCGGTGAGCCGGGCCACGTCGAACGGGCCGAGCCGTTCGCGCCCGATCACGCCGACGCCGCCGGGCCCCGCGCCGGGCGGCGGCGGGGGCGCCATGTCGTCGCCGGTGGTCAGCGGCCAGTCGTCGTCCTGCGGCCAGAAGTGGCGGCGGGCGCGGTGCTCGGGGGCGGTCGCCCCGGCCAGTTGGTCGAAGAGCTCCGGGTCGCCGAGCCGCACGGTCGCCCGGTTCGGCACCGGCATGATCCAGGCGGCCCGCTCGGCGTCGCCGGCCACCGTCAGACGCATGACGATCTGCTCCTGCGCGCCGTCCCAGCGCACGACGGAGACCTCCCGGCCGACCGCGACCTGCCGCGCGTCGCCCGGGACCAGCGCGCCGCAGCCGCAGGCGTAGGCCGGCGCGACGAGCGAACCGAGCTGGATCGCCAGCAGCGCCAGGAGAACGGCCGCGACCCGCCCACGTAAACGTCTACGCAGACGCTGACGTAAACGTTTTCGCTGTCCCCGCAGGAAACAGACCATGCCTCGAATCCCCTTCGCCACTCTCCGCCGTGCGTGTGGTGGCAACGACGGTACGGCGGAAGGACGGGTTCCGTTCGCACCGTGATCCGATTCCCGCCCCGATCCGGCCGGGATCCGACCCCGCGGAGGCGGCCGTGCCTCAGGGCCACTATCGTCTTCCGGACAAAAGGAGAGCGGACGTCAGGTGAAGTGGGGGTGGCCTGCGTCTCTGTCCGGGGGAGGCGCGACCCTCGTAGGGTGCGCTAAGAAAACCCACGCGCGGCACGCGTGGGACGAACGGGGCGGAGGCCGACCAGGCGTGGCGAATGCGGAGCACAGCGGGCGGCCGGCGGAGGCCTTCGGGTCGACGGCGGCCGGCACGGCGAGGGCGCGGCTGCGCGCGGCCCGCCTCGGCCTCTGGCTGGTGGCGGCGGTCCTGGCCGTACGCCAGGTGGCCGTGGTCCTCGGCACCCCACGCGGAGAACGGCTGACAGACCTCGAGACGTGGGTCGGACCCAACGGCGTACTGCACGTCAACGGTTCGCTCTACGACTCCACGCAGTTCACGGGCACCCCCTTCGGCGGGCTCGTCCTCAAACCCCTCACCCGGGCGGCCGAACAGGCCCTCGGCTGGGGCTGGACCTTCGGCACCCTGCTGCTGGTCGCCGCCCTCGGCCTGGTCGTCGCCCGCGCCCTGCCGCAGCCGATCAGCAGACGGACGTCGCTGCTGGCCGCGCCGGTCGCGATCAGCCTGCTCATGCTGTCGCTGCCGGTGCGCAACACGCTCTGGCTCGGCCAGACCAGCATCATCCCCGTCCTCCTCGTCCTCCTCGGCTGCTTCGTCGCCCGGGACTGGCGGGCGGCCGGCGTCCTGATCGGCCTGGCCGCCGCCCTCCAGCCGACGGTGCTGCTCTTCGCCGCCCTGCTCTGGTTCACCGGGCGCCGCCGCGCCGCGGCCGCCACCGGCGCCACGTTCGCCGCGGGCACCGCGCTCGCCTGGGCGGCGATGCCGCACGACTCGTACACCTACTGGGTGCACCATGTGGCGGGCGTCGGCCTCGGCGGCGCGGCGGACGCGCTCGCCAACCAGTCCCTGCACGGCGCGCTGCTGCGCCTCGGCCTCGCCGGCCCGCTGGAGATCGGCCTGTTCCTGTCGCTGGGCGCGGCCGTGGCCGTCCTCGGCATCCGCCGGGCGGTCCGCTACGCCCGCGACGGCCAACTGCTGCTGGCGGTGGCCCTGACCGGCTGCGCGGCGATCGCGGTCTCCCCGACGACCTGGCAGCACCAGCTCCTGTGGGTGCTGCTGGCGGTCGTCGGCAGGGTCGGCAAGCGGGCGTCGGACCGCTACGTCTGGCCGGTCGCGGTGGTCCTGGTGATGACCCTCCCGGCGAAGATGATGCTGCCGAACATGCCGGCCCTGTACCCCCTGCGCGACAACGTGGTGCTGCTGGCCGCGATCGCCGCGGCGACGGTCGTCCCGTTCCTCCCGCGCACCTCCCCGTACTACCGGGCCCCGGTCCCGACGGAGTACGCGGCCCCCGTCCCGACACGCTGGAAGCACGTCCCGCTGCTCCCGTTCATGAAGCGAGTCCTGACCCGCCCGAACCTGCTGCTGGAACTCCTCCTCATCCGGGTCACGTACGCGGCCTACCAGCAGGTCAGGCTGGCGGCGACGGGCGGCTCGAACTCCGGCGGCCGGGTCCGGGCGGAGGCCAACGGCCAGCAGATCCTCGACCTCGAACGCTTCCTGCACATCGACATCGAGCACTGGGCCAACCACGCGGTGGTCAAGGTCGACTGGCTGCGCGACTTCTTCGACTTCTACTACGAGTCCTTCCACTTCGTGGTCCCGCTCACGCTCCTCGCGGTCCTGTACTGGCGCCGCCCGGTCGACTACCGCTGGGCCCGCGCCTCCCTGGGCTTCGCGACCCTGCTGGCCCTGGTCGGCTTCTGGCTCTACCCGCTGGCCCCGCCCCGCCTGATGCCGAACCTGGGCGTCATCGACACGGTCCACGGCGTCCAGGACTTCTCCAAGCCGGACTACGGCACCCTGACGGCCCTCACCAACCAGTACGCGGCGATGCCGTCCCTGCACTTCGGCTGGTCCCTGTGGTGCGGCCTCGTCATCGCGATCGTCGCCCCGAAGTGGTGGATGAAGGCCTTGGGCCTGCTCCACCCCTTCTTCACGGTCTCGGCGATCGTCGCAACGGGCAACCACTGGATCCTGGACGCGGCCGGCGGCGCTGTGGTGGTGGCGGGCGGCTTCGGCCTGTCGTACCTGTTCATGGGGCCACGGGCACGGTTCGCCACGGCGATGGCCACGGCTACGGTGATGGCGACGGGGGCGGCGACGGTGGCCGAGTCGGCACCGGTAACGGCACCGGCACCGGTTCCGGAAAGGGATACGTCAAAGGACCCGGAGAAGGACCCGGCGCCGAACTGATCACTTGTCGCCCTGGCCCTGGCCCCGGGCCTGGCCCCGGCCGTTCAGACCGCGGCGGACTGCCGCGCACCGTCCGGGGCGGGACGGCGACCCACGCGGCCTCGCAGCCACCGCTCGGCGGGACGTTCCACGCAGTGATAGGCGAGGGCGGCGAGAGCCAGGCTTGCGGCCAGTACTCCCGCCCAGAACACGAGCGTCTCGCCGCCCGGGGCGGGCTTGCCCCAGTGGAAGACGGCCGCGCGGATCACGATCTCGTGGATGAGATACCAGGCGAACGACCAGTGCCCCAGCCTGATCATCCAGGCCCCGCCCAGACCGGTGCGCCCGCCGTCCAGGTCGGCGCGGGCGGCGGCGCAGATCAGGGCCGCGAAGAGGGGCGCGGAGAGCAGTTGCGAGGCGGAGTAGGGGCTGTACCAGAGGGCGTCCGGCACCGCGTTCGACCAGGGGATCAGGGCGAGGTGCCAGGCGACGACGAGCCCGAGGGCCACCGGCAGCGACACGGGAGCCCGCCAGCCGCGCTTGAGCGCCAGGCCCGCGACCACACCGAGCGCGAACTGCAGGAACCGGGTCAGCGGCAGATAGTCGAGAGCCCAGGTGCGGTCGGTGGGCGACAGCCCGGACAAGGCGGGCCACAACACGAGGGTGGCGACGCTGACACCGACCGCCGTCCACCCCCAGACCCTGGAGCGCCGTCCCGCGAGCACCGCCAGCAGCACCGGGAAGGTCACATAGAACCAGGCCTCGTCACTGAGCGACCAGGCCGCCGGGTTGCCCCCGGTGAAGATGACAGGTTCCGGGAACCACGCGTGCACCAGCAACAACGTCGCGCCCACGGCCTTGAGCGACACGGCACGCCCCATGACGCCCCACACGGCGACAGACCCCACGACGCTGACGGCGAGCAACGGCCAGACACGAGCGAACCGCCGCCACAGGAAAACCCGGGCGGGGACGCCGGCACCGTCGTAGGTCCAGGCGAGCACAACCCCCGACAGCACGAAGAAGAATGTCACCCCACTACGCCCGTACCAGACGGCTTCACTGAGTCCCGGCACGGCCCCCACCTGCCGGGACAGGTGATACAGCACGACGAGCAGAGCCGCCCAGAAACGCAGCCCGGTCAGCGAGGGCAGCCGGTCGCGGCCGGGGGTGGGGATGGAGGTCAAAGCCGGTCCTTCGTCGTGCGGGAAGAGCGTCAAGGGACGACTGCGCCTGGTGATACTTCCTTGACGCAAGGTGAGAGGAGGGTTTGAATGCGGTTACTTGAATATTTTATGACTCTGGGGGCGGGGTTCTGTGCGGTTCGCACGGGGTGGGGCAAACACGGTCGGACGTCGTAGACGCGGCAGACATAGGGGAACGGGAGCGACGACGGCCGCGCCGGCAAGTGCGGTTCCTGGAACGGCTATTACTGCGGTCCGGGATACGTGCAGAAGCTGTACTTCGAGTTCTCGCCGGCGAGCCTGAAGGGCAAGAAGGTTCTCGACGCTACGTTCCGGGTGACCGAGCCGTGGGCGTTCCAGTGCGACCCGCGCTGGGTGGATCTGGTCCGCACGAACAACATCTCGTCCGCGACCACGTGGTCCTCGCGGCCGGCGGAGCTGGACCTGATGGTCGACCGGAGCGTCTCCGCCGGTCGTGGCTCGCTCTGCGCCGGCAGCAGCGGCCCTGACCATCGTCCGGGCAGCTCGACCAGCAGGTGAGCTGTTCAGAGTTTCTTTACTTGATCAAGGGCGCCCCGCTGACGCGGGCCGCCGCGCGCCGGCGGTCGGCGACCGCCGCCCGCTCCTGTCTGCCGCCCCGCTGGCGACGGCCGCCGACCGCTCGGCGCGCAGAGCCCGGGAGCGTAGGCCGGACTACCAATCGGAAGCCCCGGTCCGACCGCTCAGCAGCAGACTGACCGGGCACCTGAGAGGCCGCCCGGCGGGCTCGCGCCGTCCCGGACGCCCATGCTTGCTGCCTGGCTGGGGGCCGTGACGATGGAGATAACTGGGCTGATGCCGGTGCGGGGTTGAGCGAGACACACGTGGCGGGTGGTCGGTCGGCGCGCCCGCCGTCGTGGCTGACTTTCTGTGGCAGAGGCCAGAACCCCCACAGCCAAGAGCACGGCACGCACGGAGGGCCCGTCCCTGCCGGGGCTGATGAGGAGGGGGAGCCTCAATCGGATTCGCCCCGGCAGGGACGGGAGACGGGTGGGTCAGCGCGGTGCGGCGCCTGGGCGAGCGAGGCGGGTCACGTCTGGCGCCAGGTCCGCCAGGGGCGGGTGATGATCTCCCGGTAGGTGTGGTGGGACGGGTTCTGGCCGCAGTGCCGCAGGACCCAGTCCTGCGGTTCGGCGAAGTCCTCGCTTGTCGGCGAGGTCTCTCCGTCCACGGCGCACTGCATCGCGTAAAGGACCGGCTCCGCGTCCGGCTCGCGGTCGGGCTGGAGCGTCCAGGTCTCGTAGCGCAGGACCGAGCGCGGGGTCACCGTCCCCACCTCCGGTTGGCCACGGCCACCTTCGCGCTCAACTCCTCCGTCGGAGTCGGCGAACGTACGTCCTCGGGTGGCACGTCCCACTCCCGACCACCGCGCGGCGGCCGAAGCTGCACGTACGTCCCCACATGCCCCATCACCACGCCCACCTTGCCGCTCCGCCGGTCGACCACCAGGGCGCCGGCATCGGGCGAGACGGTGTGCCCGTCGGCATCAGGGGTGGGGGCCGTCATCGTGACCACCCCGGCGAGGCGGCGCGGGACCGGGCGTCCAGTCGCAGGGCGGGAACACGTGGGGTGGCACTCATTCGCACGGTGACGCTCCTCGGCGGCGTTGATGCGTGCCCTTGGGCCTGTTGGTGCCGCAGGGTCGGCACCGATCCTCACGCCGGTCACCGGGACGAAGGAACCTCCACCAAACCCCACTTCGGGACGTCCTGCACCGTGTAGAACGTCCCTAGTGCCGTCCTGAGACGAAGGGGGAGACTCGTGCCGAACGAGAGACTACGAGCCGTCATGGCGGCGGGAGGCTGGACGTACGCCGCACTCGCTCAGCAAGTCGAGGTCGACCCCAAGTCGGTCGAGCGCTGGGTGAACCTCGGGCGTATCCCACGTCGTGCCACCGCCCTCCAGGCGGCCAAGGCCCTGGGAGAAGACGTGCACGCACTCTGGCCGGCGCTCCGCCAGGCCCGCCCCGCCCGCGCCATCAGCCCCGAACTGGTCGCGCTCTACGAGCAGCGGGCCGACATCCCCGTCTCGACTTTCACCGACCTGATGGCCCAGGCCCGTGAACGGATCGACATCCTCGTCTACGCGGCCGTCTTCCTCCACGAGGCGTACCCGCGGCTGAACGAACTCCTCACCGAACGCGCTGCCGAAGGCTGCACCGTCCGCATCGCGATCGGGGACCCCGACAGCGACAACGTCCAAGCCCGCGGCCAGGAAGAGCGGTTCGGCCACGGCATCGAATCCCGCTGCCGCCTCGCGCTCATGCACTACAAGCCGCTCGCCGACACCCCCGGCATCGAAGTCCGCACCCACGGCACCACGCTCTACAACTCCCTCTACCGGGCCGACGACCAGCAACTCGTCAACGCACACGTCTGGGGCGTCAACGCCTACGCAGCCCCCGTGTGGCACCTTCGCCGACACCAGGAGAGCGGCATGTTCGACACCTACGCCGACAGCTTCGACGCCGTGTGGGCGACCGCAACCCCCGTACGAGAGGAAGACTGACCGTGGCCCGCACCGAGTACTACGACGACCCCAACGCGCCCAAGCCGAGCAGCATGGTCGTCGCCGCTTCCGCCGTCGTCACCGACGACCACGGGCGCATCCTCCTCCAGCGCCGCCGCGACAACGACCTGTGGGCCCTGCCCGGAGGCGGCATGGACCTCACCGACTCCCTGCCAGGCACAGCCGTCCGCGAGGTCAAAGAGGAGACCGGCCTCGACGTCGAGATCACCGGCCTGGTCGGCACCTACACCGACCCGAAACACATCATCGCCTACACCGACGGCGAGGTCCGGCGACAGTTCAACGTCTGCTTCACCGCCCGCATCACCGGCGGCCGGCTGGAGATTTCCGACGAGTCCACCGAGCTCCGGTTCGTGCCGCCGGAAGAGATCGAGCAGCTGCCGATGCACCACACCCAACGACTCAGGCTCCAACACTTCCTGGAACAGCGCGAAAAGCCGTACCTGGGCTGAACCGTCTGACGGCAGTAGCGACGGCAACAACCCCGCACAACCACGAACGCCCACGCACTTCACCGGACCAGCAAACTGCGCTTGACCTGCGAAAAAGCAGGTAGAGGGGTCCGCGTAGCACACGTACTATGTGCTGGCGGACGCCACGCCGGTCCTGGTGCACAACGTGTGCGGGCCGAGACCCCGCCGCCATCGCCACCCGTGACTCCAAGAACCCGGCGGGCCCGATGCTCACGCTCAAGCCCGCCGTGTTCTCCCGGTTCCTCGCCTGGACTACAGCCGCTGAATGATCGTCCCCGTAGCCAGCGCGCCCCCCGCGCACATGGTGATCAGGGCGAACTCCTTGTCCGTGCGTTCCAGTTCGTGCAGGGCCGTCGTGATGAGGCGGGCGCCTGTCGCTCCGACCGGGTGGCCCAGAGCGATGGCGCCGCCGTTGACGTTGACCTTGGTGAGGTCCTGGTCGAAGACCTTTGCCCAGCTCAACACCACTGAGGCGAAGGCCTCGTTGATCTCTACGACGTCTATGTCCTTCAGGGTCATGCCTGCTTTGCCCAGGACGGCGCGCGTCGCGTCTATCGGGCCGTCCAGGTGGTAGTGCGGGTTCGCTCCCACGAGTGCCTGGGCCACGATCCGCGCCCTCGGTTTCAGTTTCAGGGCGCGGGCCATCCGCTTCGACGACCACATGATCGCCGCGGCGCCGTCCGATATCTGGGACGAGTTGCCTGCCGTGTGGATCGCCTTCGGCATCACCGGCTTAAGGCCTGCCAGGGCCTCCGGTGAGGTGTCCCGTAGGCCCTCGTCGCGGTCCACCAGGCGCCACATGCCCTGGCCCGCCGCCTGTTCCTCCTCCGTCGTGGGGACCTGGACGGCGAAGGTCTCGCGTTTGAAGCGTTCCTCCGACCAGGCCGTCGCCGCGCGGGTCTGGGACAGCAGGCCCAGGGCGTCGACTTCCTCTCTCGTCAACTCCCTGTTGCGGGCGATGCGTTCGGCCGCCTCGAACTGGTTCGGGAGGTCTACGTTCCACTCCTCCGGGAACGGTTTTCCGGGGCCGTGCTTCGAGCCTGAGCCGAGAGGCACCCTCGACATGGCTTCCACGCCGCAGCTGATGCCGACGTCGATGACGCCCGCCGCGATCATGTTCGCCGCCATGTGGCTGGCCTGTTGCGAGGAGCCGCACTGGCAGTCGACCGTTGTCGCTGCCGTTTCGTACGGGAGGCCCATCGTCAGCCAGGCCGTCCTCGCGGGGTTCATGGACTGTTCGCCGGCGTGGGTCACCGTGCCGCCGACGATTTGCTCGACCGCGTCGGCTGGGATGCCGGTGCGGCCGAGGAGTTCGCGGTAGGTCTCGCCCAGGAGGTAGGCGGGGTGCAGGTTGGCCAGCGCGCCGCCGCGCTTGCCGATGGGGGTGCGGACTGCTTCCACGATCACGGGTTCGGCGGCCATGGGTGCGGATCCCTTCGGAACTAGTACGTGTTCTAGTTCTGCTCTGTGTAGTCTGCTTACGTGACGTGCGTCACCGCAAGGGTCTTGCAGCCTCGAGGGTCCTGAACTACCTTCACGGCATCTATTTCTGATGACTCGTCAGATACCGATGTAGCTAGCATCGTCAGATGGCTGGAGCCGCCGATGCCCTGTCCAGCGCTTCCCGACGGGTTCGACTTCACCGACCCCGACCTGCTGCAACACCACGTGCCTCTCCCGGAGTTCGCCGAGTCGCGGCGGGTCGAACCGGTCCGCTGGATCCCGCAGACGGGCAATGTCGCCGGGTTCCAGGACGAGGGGTACTGGGCGGTGACCCGGCACGCCGACGTCCGGTACGTCTCCACCCACCCCGAGATCTTTTCCTCCTACCTCAACACCGCGATCATCCGGTTCAACGAACACATCGAACGGGATTCGATCGACGCGCAGCGGCTGATCCTGCTCAACATGGATCCACCCGAGCACACGCGCGTGCGGCAGATCGTGCAGCGCGGGTTCACACCCCGGGCCATCCGGGCGTTGGAGGAGCGGCTGCGGGCGCGCGCCGTCGACATCGTCGAGCGGGCCCGCGAGAGCGGCGAGCGCGACGGGTCCTTCGACTTCGTCACCGCCGTCGCCTCGGAACTTCCCCTCCAGGCCATCGCCGAGCTGATCGGCATACCCCAGGAGGATCGCGCCAAGATCTTCGACTGGTCCAACAGGATGATCGCGTACGACGATCCCGAGTTCGCCGTCACCGCCGAGGTCGGTCAGCAGTCCGCCGCCGAGATCCTCGCGTACGCCATGAACGTCGCCGCCGAGCGCAAACAGTGTCCCGCCCACGACATCGTCAGCACGCTGGTGGCCGCCGAGAACGAGGGCAACCTCAGCTCCGACGAGTTCGGGTTCTTCGTGCTCATGCTCGCTGTCGCCGGGAACGAGACGACCCGCAACGCGACGACTCACGGGATGCACGCCTTCCTCACCCATCCCGAGCAGTGGGAGTTGTACAAGGCCCAGCGGCCCGGCACCGCCGCCGAGGAGATCGTGCGGTGGGCGACCCCCGTCGTGGCCTTCCAGCGGACCGCCACTCAGGACACCGAACTCGGCGGGAAGCTGATCAGGAAGGGGGACCGGGTCGGGATCTTCTACGCCTCCGCCAATCGTGATCCCGAGGTGTTCGACCGCCCCGACTCCTTCGACGTCACCCGGGATCCGAATCCGCACCTCGGGTTCGGCGGGGGCGGGCCGCACTTCTGTCTCGGCAAGTCGCTCGCCGTCCTCGAGATCAACCTCATCTTCAACGCGATCGCCGATGCCATGCCGGGGTTGCGGCTGGTGGGCGATCCGCGGCGGCTGCGGTCCGCCTGGATCAACGGGGTGAAGGAGTTGCAGGTCAGCACCGGGTGACGTCACCCGACGGGACAGTCATAGGGGATCGGCGACCAGCCCGGCGACCAGTTCGCCGACCAGTTCGCCGACCAGTTCGGTGGCGCGGCCAAGCAGGCGCAGGGCGGCTGAGTCCTCCTCGGCTGTCCCTGCCCTGGCTGCGCTTGGCCGTCCACGCCGTCCACGCCGTCCACGCCGTTCCGGCTCCTCGCCGCTCCGGCCTCACTCCCGTCCCGACACCGTCACCGCCAGAACCGCCGACATCACCGCCGCCAGCAGCAGGGGGGCCGCGATGTCGTGGTGGAGGACCAGTGCCGCGCCCAGGACCGCGCCCGTGAACATCGCGACGACGGCCGCCGCGCGGCGGGGTGAGCGGTGGCCGGAGCCGCCGCCCGCGCGGGAGTCGGAGGCCAGGCCGGTCAGGGTCATGGTCACGACGGTGGTCGTGGTGAGGTCGGGCACGGCCAGTTTGCGGACGGTCGCGTTGCGCAGGCCCATCGCGAAGGCGGTGAGGGCGATGACCGCGTAGATCCGGTGCCTGTCGTGCTCGGAGGTGGCGAAGGCCACGGCGGACGCCCCGGCGAGCAGGACCGCCTCGGCCGCCAACGTCACCCGGGCCGACTTGCGACGGGAGCCGTTGCCGGGGTGCCGGACCACCCGGCCGCCGCTCGCCGCGCCGGCCAGGAAGCAGGCCAGCGAGGTCGCCGTGTGCGGGACCGAGAAGCCGGGGGCGCCGACGGCCGCGAAGCCGAGTACCACCACGTTTCCGGTCATGTTGGCGGTGAAGACGTGGCCGAGCCCGAGGTAGCTGACCGCGTCGATCAGGCCGCTCACCACGGTCAGGGTGAGGAGGGTGGGGACCAGGCGCACTCCGCGCGCTTCCGGACCCTGAGGGTGATCGGGCGGGTGTTTGGACGGGGGCTCGGGCTGGCGTTCGGGCGGGGGCTCAGTGCCGGTCATCCGCCCAGTGCAGCACGGCAGGGTGACGAAACGCCGAAGGCGGCGGCCCCGGGGATCGGGGGCCGCCGCCTTCGGCGCGTATCGAGGCGCCAGAGGCGCGAGTCGGATGCGTGTCAGAGGTGAGTCAGGCGCGCGTCAGACGCGGGTCAGACAGTCGGCGTGGCTCAGTACCAGCCGTTCAGCTGCCAGAAGTTCCAGGCGGCGACCGGGCTGCCGTAGCGGGAGTTCATGTAGTCGAGGCCCCACTCGATCTGGGTCTTGGCGTTGGTCTTCCAGTCGGAGCCGGCCGAGGCCATCTTGGAGCCGGGGAGGGCCTGGACGAGGCCGTAGGCGCCGGAGGAGGCGTTGGTGGCGTCGACGTCCCAGCCGCTCTCGTGCTTGACGATGTTGGAGAAGGCCTTGTACTGAGCCGCGTCCGGGATCATCTTCTGCGCGATCGCCTGGGCCTGGGTGGCCGAGGCCACGGACGTCGTCGCGGCCTGGGCGGGAGCCGAGGTCAGGGCCATGCCGGCGGTTGCGGCGGCGAGGGCGACGGCGGTGAGGGCCTTCTTGGGGGTGGCGATGCGGCGGATGACGGAGACGGACACGGAGAACCTGTTTCTTCGGGGACGGTGGCGGTCGCCTGCATGTCGCACACCACGTGGTGCGTGGCCACACCGCGTGGTGTGCGGTGGTGTTCTGCATGCGTCGGCGCCGAGGCCTGTGGGGCTCGTCGGCGCCGTGCGACGTCATCCAGACAAGCAGGATCGAGGGCTGTCCGCAAAGACCCCTTTTGCTAGTTGTGGTCGTATTTGGTGGAGTCGGGCGTCCGTGTGACCTGGGTCTCTATGTGCAGGTCGGGGGGCGCGGCAGCCCGCATGTGCCGTCCGAAATGCCCGACTAGTTCGGTTAGTAGGTGATGTGGGTCATGTGGGGCGGTTCACCGGTCAACGGCCATCGGGAGGCTGCTGAGTGGCCTCGAATGTGACCGCGGCCTCGAAGGCCGCCCGGCGCGTGGCTCTGCGTAGCGCCTTGAGCACCGCCGGGCCGAGGGCGAGGGTGAGGACGACCGTGACGACGGCCCGCCCGAGGTCCCAGCCCAGCGAGGTCGCCACGCAGTACGCGACGAAGCGGGCCAGGTTCGCCGGGGATCACACCGCCGCGTACGTCACCGGATCGCTCCCCGTCACCGCTTCCGCCCGGCCCTGTTTCACGAGCCGCCGGAGATGGGCCTCGGCCTCGGAGACCGCGATGTTGCGTGATCCGTAGGGGATTTGCCGCCAGGGGCGGTTCCACTCCATGCGTTCGGCGAGCTGCCACGGGGTGAGGGGCTCGGCCAGGAGGGACAGCAGGTCCGTCAGACGGTCCTCGTGGTGGGTGAGCAACTCCCGTACCCGGGACGGGGCGTCGGTGAAGGAGTGTTGGTGGGCCGGGAGGATCTCGGCGGGGGCGAGGCGGCCGACGCGTTCGAGGGAGTCGAGGTAGTCGCCGAGCGGATCGGTGACCGTGGCGTCGTCGGGGTCCTCGTAGAGGCCGATGTGCGGGGTGATCCCGGGGAGGACATGGTCGCCGGAGAACAGGCGGCCGTGGCCCGGCAGTTGGGCGGGGTGGCTCTCCTCCAGGTGGAGGCAGACATGGCCCGGGGTGTGGCCCGGGGTCCAGATCGCGCGCAGCCGGCGGCCGGGCAGGTCGAGGAGTTCGCCGGGGGTGATCTCGCGGTCGGGCAGGGCGGGGGAGAAGCCGGGCAGCGTACGGCGGGGGGCCGTGCGCAGGGGGGTGAGGTGGTCGTCGGGGGCGCCGGCGGCGGCCAGCTTGTCGGCCATGTACGTGTACCAGCGCTCGGGGCGGGTCTCCCGGGTCCGCCGCACGATCGACGCGTCCGCCGCGTGCATCGCCACCCACGCCCCGGACGCCTCCCGCGCCTTGGCCGACAGGCCGTGATGGTCGGGGTGATGGTGGGTGATGACGACACCGTGCAGCTCGGCGACGGAGGTGCCGCACGCGGTCAGTCCCGAGGTCAGGGCGTCCCAGGAAGCGGGGTCGTCCCAGCCGGTGTCGATCAGCACCGGTCCGCGGTCGGTGTCGACGACGTAGACGAGCGTGTGGCCGAGTGGGTTGTCCGGGATGGGGACCCGCAGGGACCGCACACCCCCGCCGTGATCGAACGCCTCAGTCATCTGCCCTCCATGTCCGCCCTCCGCCATCGGCCCTCCGTAACTGCCCTCCGTCTCACGGTCATTGCCCACTATAACCGGAACTGACGAGCTGTCAGATTAATCAGGAGGGAAGCCCGAGAGAACCGCTCTGGCCAGCCGTGGAGCGGTCGTTGCCGGTTGTCGTCGGCCCCCTCGTTGACGACACTGGATTCCTGAAGAAGGGCGTGCTGTCGGCCGGGGTTCGGGCGCGCGGCGGCCGCCAAATCAGCTGCCGACGACAGCGAAACGGCCCCCTGGAAGAACCGACGGACCGTGACGCAAGAGTGAGGCTAAAGCCGCGCGACAGGGGAAGGGGCGGCTGCCAGCAGCTCGCTGTGACCGAGGAGTTGGCTCAGTTCGGTGAGTGTTTGCTGGTCAGTGCGGAAGTGGACGGCCTGCCAGCCTGCTGTGACTGCGGCCGTGCAGTTCTCGGCCACATCGTCGATGAGGACGCAGTTCCCGGGACGTACGCTCGCGGTCCGCTCGGCGATGCCGAAGATCCGTGGGTCCGGTTTGCGGCAGCCGACCCGGCAGGAGTCGATTACGCAGTCCGGCTCTCCCATCTCGGAGATCATCGGGCGCCAGTACGGTTCCCACTCCACCACGTTGTTGGACAGGACGCCGATTCGGTGTCCCAGCGCCCGCAGCGTGCGAGCAGCCCCGATCATCAAGGGATTGGCCTGCACTCCTTCGAACCACTGGGCGCCGAACGTCTCCAGCCTGGCGGCGGAGAGATCCACCCCGGTCAGTGCCCTGCGCAGCAGTCGGCCGAACTCGACCTCGGTGATCTCACTGAGTTCGAGAGCGGACAGCGCGTTGCCGCCGAGGATGGCGCTGGAGTCCCTCAGGGCCTGCTGGAGCTGGGCCGGGGTGACGCCGGTCTTGCGGCCGTACTCGACGAAGATGCTGTCGAGCGGTGGCGACAGGACGCCTCCGAAGTCGAACCAGACCATGTCGGAGGCGGTGTTCCGTGACTCCGCTTCCGCAGTGAAGTTCGCACTCATACGAGGGCGGCCGCTTCTGCCGCCGGCACGGGATACCCGATGAGGGGTCGTGTGGTGACCAGCGAGATGTCTGCCGAGGCGATCTCGTCGCCCTCCTGGGTCAGGCTGAGTTCCAGGTCGAGCTGGTTGGGGGTGGAGGAGCCCAGTACCACCGCGCGGCAGTCGGTGGGCAGTTCGAACTCCCCGATACGCGAAAACGTTGTTCGGCACCGGGAGACCGCGAGGCCGCGCGGTGAGAGGCCGAAGAGTTCATGGGCCGTATACAGCGAGGTCTGGCGCAGGGACTCGAATATCACCGCACCCGGTATGTGGTCGAGCGGATGGTCGAACAGCGCCGGGTGTGCCTGGTCTACGACGACCTGGGCGTGTACTTCGCGCCCATGCACGGTGGCGTCGGCGAGTACCACGTTCTCTGTCGAACGCCGGCCGACGACAGCCGGAGCCAGACGACGATCGGTGTGGTAGGCGCGGCTCGCCTCCTGTTGCAATGTGCTGCGCATTCGGCTGCGGAGTGCCCTCCAGGTCTCCGATGGAATCCAGCGGAAGTCGAATAGAACCGAGGCCACCGGTCGGCCTCCGATCGTGGCGTCGATCTCCATCAGCCCGCCGCACAATACGCCTTTGCGGGTCTTCTCCTCGATTATTGTTCCGCGCATCAGCACCTCGCCGGGGAGTGCTCCGATACCCAGCGCGCTGTGGCTATGGATCCGTAGATCACAGCCGTCGAAAATGTAGCTGCTGCGCAGCGGGGCGTTCATGTAGCGGTGTGTGGCCTGGATTCCGGCCTGTCTGAACACTTCGAGCAGCAGGAGCGGATCATATGCCGCAGGTGAGGTGACGTGGTCGCTGTAATAGCCGTGCACACGCGGAAGCTGTGCAGCCACCAGGAACTGATTTCCGCTCAGCTGTGCCGAATCGGTGACGAAGACCTCGGCGACCGCTGCGCGGTGAACCAAGGCGCGATCGACTGTTCCAGTGAACGAGAGTGCCGGGATTTCGTCTATCATGAAATTGCCATCCTTGAGTCAGGTATTTTCCACACCAAGGTTGGATAGCGGTCCGAAATGCTGCTTATTTCGTCAATCCGCGACGGAATCCGACGGGTTGTCGGCTTGGTTCGGCGCTGGTTCCGATTTCTGGATAAATAGTTGCTCGGGCAGACGTCACCGTTAACAGCGCCGCCTCCACCCTTGGTTACCGATTGGTATAAACCAGCTCTTCAGCAGTACTTGAAGTGTTTAGTACATCCGCAATCCCTGTCAAGCGGGGCGGGGCGAAATCTCTGGACTCCAAACCTCCTTCGGCAGGGTTTCGTGACGGTCCACAGGTTCTCCCGGTGGATCATGTCGCTGTTTGTCGGCTGATGCTGAGATGAGGTATCCGCAGGGAGGCGGGCTGACGCCGAAGCGGCAGGCGGCTCGTGAACAGTTGAGGCTGGAGGCCGCGGAGCGGTTCGCGTGGGGAGACGACCACGGACGTCGCGCGTGAGCTCCGGGTCGGGGAGCGCCAGGTGGAGAAGTGGCGCGAGGGCGGGGTGGAGGCGCTGCGTTCGAAGGGGCCGATGTGCGTGGAACTTCTGGGCCCTGCCCAATGGGAGCGTTTCGTAGGGGAGTTGGGGCACGGGAGTCTGGCGCACGGCTGGGATGTGGAGCGGCTGGACGCTGGTGCGGATCCGCGCGCTGATCATCCGGTTGTTCCTGGTCTCGACGTCCACCCGGTCGACGGGCCGGCGCTGTTCTTCGTGGAGAACGAGGAGTGACTGACGGTGAAAGGAGCTGTTGTTCACCGCTCCCGAGGGCGGCGCGCTCGTGCGCAACAACTTCAACGTGCAGGCATGGAAGCCTGCCCTTGTGGCCGCTGGTGTTCTCCCGCTCCCGAGCAGCGAGAGCCGCACGCGAAAGGCGGTCGACGGCATGTATCGCGCGGCCGGTGAGGGCAACGACGGCCCACAGGCGGCCCAGGCGGCATGACGGCGCCCCCCCAGCAGCAAACCCGCTGGTGGGGGGCTGTTTGGTCCCGGCCCTGGCTTAGTTTGACTGGAACTGATATCAGTTTCTGATACACCGTCAGAAACCATTCAGAACCATGTGGACGAAGGCGAAGGCGATGGTCATGGCCGAGCTCGTGGAACACGGACAGCTGTTCATCGGCGGGGAGTTGACCGACCCCCTGGGCGAGGACGTCATCGAGGTGGTCTCGCCGCACACCGAGGAGGTCATCGGGCGGGTGCCGCACGCGTCGACCGCCGACGTCGACCGGGCCGTCGCCGCGGCGCGCCGCGCCTTCGACGAGGGACCCTGGCCGCGCATGTCGCTCGACGAGCGGATCGCCGTCGTCACCCGCATCAAGGACGGCATCGCCCTGCGCCACGAGGAGATCGCCCGCGTGATCTCCTCCGAGAACGGCTCCCCGTACTCCTGGAGCGTCCTCGCGCAGGCCCTCGGCGCGATGATGGTGTGGGACGCGGCGATCAAGGTCGCGCGGGACTTCACCTACGAGGAGCGCCGCGACGGCGTGCTCGGGAAGATCCTCGTGCGGCGCGAACCGGTGGGCGTGGTCGCGGCCGTCGTCCCCTGGAACGTCCCGCAGTTCGTCGCCGCCGCCAAGCTCGCGCCCGCGCTGCTCACCGGGTGCGCGGTGGTGCTGAAGCCGTCCCCGGAGTCGCCGCTCGACGCGTACATCCTCGCGGAGATCACGCGCGAGGCAGGGCTGCCGGAGGGCGTGCTGTCGATCCTGCCCGCGGACCGCGAGGTGAGCGAGTACCTGGTCGGGCATCCGGGCGTCGACAAGGTCGCGTTCACCGGCTCGGTCGCGGCCGGGAGGCGGGTCATGGAGGTGGCGGCCCGCAACCTCACGCGCGTGACGCTGGAGCTCGGCGGCAAGTCGGCGGCGATCGTCCTGCCGGACGCGGACCTCGCCACGGCCGTCCCCCAGATCGTCTCGGCCGCCTGGATGAACAACGGGCAGGCGTGCGTGGCCCAGACCCGCATCCTGCTGCCGCGTTCGCGCTACGACGAGTTCGCGGACGCCTTCGCCGCCGCCGCGGCGGCGCTGGTCGTCGGCGACCCGCTGGACCCGGCGACCCAGGTCGGCCCGCTGGTGGCGCGGCGGCAGCAGCGCAGGAACCTCGACTACATCCGCATCGGGCAGGAGGAGGGCGCGAAGATCCTCACGGGCGGCGGGCGTCCGGCGGGCCTGGAACGCGGCTGGTACGTGGAACCGACCCTGTTCGGCGACGTCGACAACTCCATGCGGATCGCCCGCGAGGAGATCTTCGGACCGGTGATCTGCCTCCTGCCCTACGGCGACGAGTCCGAGGCGCTGAAGATCGCGAACGACTCCGACTACGGGCTGAGCGGCAGCGTGTGGACGGCCGACGTGGCGCACGGCATCGAGGTCGCGCGGCAGGTCCGTACCGGGACGTACTCCGTCAACACGTTCAGCCTCGACATGCTCGGGCCGTTCGGCGGTTACAAGAACTCCGGCCTGGGCCGGGAGTTCGGGCCCGAGGGCTTCGGCGAGTACCTGGAGCACAAGATGATCCATCTGCCGGCCGGCTGGGAGGGCTGAGGGGCCATGGGGGACCGGTGGCACGTCGAGGTGGACCGCGCCCTGTGCATCGGCTCCGCCCAGTGCATCCACCACGCGGCCGAGGGTTTCCGGCTGGACACCGCGCGTCAGTCGCATCCGGTCGCCCCGGACACGGACGCCAACGAGCGGGTGCTCGCGGCGGCCGAGAGCTGCCCGGTGGAGGCGATCATGATCACGCTGGTGGGGAGCGGGGAGGCGGTGTTCCCGCCGGAGGAGTAGAGGAGTAGAGGAGTAGAGGAGTAGAAGCCGGGGTGCCGAAACCGGATTAGTGAAAAATATTCCTTTTGGGGTGTTCAATCACGCCCTGGGCGTTCTACTCTGGTAGTGGCCTACGAGACGAGATGAGGGAGTCCGACCGGAGTAGCCGACTTTGGCGAGACGCCGAGAGGTACGGGCATCCGCTGGGGCCGACGTCGACGGACGGGCTGAGGGACCTGAAGGTCGCAGGACTGGACCCGAAGGCGACCCCCGATCGTCTCGTAGGTCCCTTTTGTGTGCCCGGTCCGGTCCGGACCTGTCCGGTGCGTGGGCTGGGCCCGGGCCCTATTCGTGCGCCCGGGGGTCCGTCACGTCGATGAGCCGGCACACCGTCTCGATGTCTATCCGGACCTGGGCGATGGACGCGCGGCCCGACAGCCAGGTGACGAGCGCCGAGTGCCAGGTGTGCTCGATGACGCGGACCGTGGAGAGCTGCTCGGGCGTGGGGTCGGTGAGGCCCATCGCGTCGAGGATGATCGCCGTCGTCTGACGCGAGACCTGGTCGACCTCCGGGGAGACGCTGCGGTCGGCGAAGGTCAGGGCGCGCACCATCGCGTCGGCCAGATGCGGTTCACGCTGCAGGGCACGGAAGGCGCGCATCAGGGTCTCCTCGACCCGGTCCGCCGCCCGCTCGCCCGTCGGCGGCTTCTTCCTCAACGTGCCGTGCATGTGCTCCAGTTGGTCCTGCATCGTGGCGACCAGCAGATGCACCTTGGACGGGAAGTACCGGTAGAGGGTGCCGAGGGCGACCTGTGAGGACTCCGCGACCTCCCGCATCTGCACCGCGTCGAAACCGCCCCGGCTGGCCAACTGCGCGCTCGCGTGCAGGATCCGGCGGCGGCGCGCCTCCTGCCGCTCGGTGAGGGGTGAGGACTGTGGCGGTGGGGTGGGTGGGGTGGGTGGCATGGGTCCCGTTCCGGTCCGTTCCGTGACAGTCCTGGTGGCGTGAATCACCTGATCCACTGCTCACGGCGGTCCTACCTGCCGGTAGATTCAGAGCCTCCCGGACGATCAAGTCTGAAACTTGTTCTAGATTACCGTCCCGTCGTAGTCTCGCGGGGAATTGCAGGCAGAAGGGGGCCCGGAGTGACCGCGGAGGCCAGTCAGGCGGGGTCCCGGCATGATCTCGCGGCCGACGGAGAGCGGCCGCTCGACATCGCGCTCCTCACCTATAAGGGGAACCCGTTCTGCGGGGGCCAGGGTGTCTACGTACGGCATCTCTCGCGTGAGCTCGTACGCCTCGGCCACCGCGTCGAGGTCATCGGCTCCCAGCCCTATCCGGTGCTGGACCCGGGCCACGACGACCGCCTCTCCCTCACCGAGCTGCCCAGCCTCGACCTCTACCGCCAGCCGGACCCCTTCCGCACCCCGAAGCGCGGCGAGTACCGCGACTGGATCGACGCCCTCGAAGTGGCGACGATGTGGACCGGCGGGTTCCCCGAGCCGCTGACCTTCTCCCTCCGTGCCCGCCGCCATCTCCGCGCCCGGCGTGGGGAGTTCGACGTGGTGCACGACAACCAGACCCTGGGGTACGGGCTGTTGGGGGACGTCGGCGCTCCTCTGGTCACCACCATCCACCATCCCATCACCGTGGACCGGCAGTTGGAGCTGGACGCCGCCGAGGGCTTCAAGCGCCGTGCGTCCGTGCGCCGTTGGTACGGGTTCACCCGGATGCAGAAGCGCGTCGCGCGCCGGCTGCCGTCCGTGCTCACCGTCTCCGGCACCTCCCGCCAGGAGATCGCCGACCACCTCGGCGTCGGCGACGACCGTATCCACGTCGTCCACATCGGCGCCGACACCGACCTGTTCGCACCGAATCCCGCCGTGCCCCGGCTGCCGGGCCGGATCGTGACGACGTCCAGCGCGGACGTCCCCCTCAAGGGCCTGGTCTTCCTCGTCGAGGCGCTGGCGAAGGTGCGCACCGAGCACCCGCACGCCCACCTCGTCGTCGTCGGCAAGCGCCCGCAGGAGGGGCCGGTGGCCCAGGCGATCGAGCGGTACGGCCTCGAAGGCGCCGTCGAGTTCGTCAAGGGCATCTCCGATCCCGAACTGGTCGACCTGGTGCGCTCGGCGGAGGTCGCCTGCGTGCCGTCGCTGTACGAGGGCTTCTCCCTGCCGGCCGCCGAGGCCATGGCCACGGGCACCCCGCTGATCGCCACGACCGGCGGGGCGATCCCCGAGGTCGCCGGGCGCGACGGGGAGACCTGCCTCGCCGTGCCGCCGGGCGACGCGGGCGCGCTCGCCGCGGGTTTGAGCCGGCTCCTGGACGATCCCGAACTGCGGGTACGGCTGGGTGCGGCCGGGCGGGAACGGGTGCTGGACCGGTTCACCTGGGCGCGGGCCGCCGAGGGCACCGTGGCCCGCTACCGCGAGGCGATAGCCGACGGGACAGCCCACGGGAAAGCCGACGTCGGCCACCGGCGGGCGTCCGCGGCACCGGTGCCGGCCCCCCGAGCCGGTGACACCAGTGACGCCGATGACACCAGTGACGTCGTCGACGTCGTATCCGAAGCATCAGATGTATCCGATGTTTCTGAAGCATCCGATCGCGAAAGCAGGGCCACGTGCTGACCGTCGACTTCTCCCGGTTCCCGCTCGCCCCGGGCGACCGGGTCCTGGACCTCGGTTGCGGGGCGGGCCGGCACGCCTTCGAGTGCTACCGGCGCGGCGCGCAGGTCGTGGCCCTCGACCAGAACGCCGAGGAGATCCGCGAGGTCGCCAAGTGGTTCGCGGCGATGAAGGAGGCCGGCGAGGCCCCCGAGGGCGCCACCGCCACCGCCATGGAGGGCGACGCCCTGGCGCTGCCCTTCCCCGACGAGTCCTTCGACGTCGTCATCATCTCCGAGGTCATGGAGCACATCCCGGACGACAAGGGCGTGCTGGCGGAGATGGTGCGCGTGCTGAAGCCCGGCGGGCGGATCGCCGTCACCGTCCCGCGTTACGGCCCCGAGAAGGTCTGCTGGGCCCTCTCCGACGCCTACCACGAGGTCGAGGGCGGCCACATCCGCATCTACAAGGCGGACGAACTGCTCGCGAAGATCCGCGAGGCGGGCCTGAAGCCCTACGGCACCCACCACGCGCACGGGCTGCACTCGCCGTACTGGTGGCTGAAGTGCGCGTTCGGCGTCGACAACGACCGGGCGCTGCCGGTGCGGGCGTACCACAAGCTGCTGGTCTGGGACATCATGAAGAAGCCGCTCGCGACACGGGTCGCCGAGCAGGCGCTGAACCCGCTGATCGGCAAGAGCTTCGTCGCCTACGCGACCAAGCCGCACCTGCCCCGAGTGGACGCCAAGTGACCACTCCCCGGACAGAACACCTCGTCCTGCCCGGGGTCCTCACCGCCGAGCAGGCCGCCGAGACCGTCGCCGGGATCCTCGCCGTGCAGCGGGAGGACGGTGCGATCCCGTGGTTCCGGGGTCACCACCTCGACCCGTGGGACCACACCGAGGCCGCGATGGCGCTGGACGCGGCCGGCGAGCACGAGGCCGCCGAGCGGGCCTACAACTGGCTGGCCCGGCACCAGAACGAGGACGGCTCGTGGTTCGCGGCGTACGCCGACGGCGCCTACGACGACGTCACCGACCGGGGCCGCGAGACGAACTTCGTCGCCTACGTCGCCGTAGGCGTCTGGCACCACTATCTCTCCACCGGCGACGACATGTTCCTCGACCGCCTGTGGCCGACCGTCTACGCGGCCGTCGAGTGCGTGCTGCGGCTCCAGCAGCCGGGCGGGCAGATCGGCTGGCGGCGCGAGGACGACGGCACCCCGACCGCCGACGCGCTCCTCACCGGCTCCTCCTCGATCCACCAGGCGCTGCGCTGCGCGCTGGCGATCGCCGAGCAGCGCGAAGAGCCGCAGCCGGACTGGGAGTTGGCGGCGGGCGCACTGCGGCACGCGATACGCCGGCATCCGGAGCGGTTCCTCGACAAGGACCGCTACTCGATGGACTGGTACTACCCGGTGCTGGGCGGCGCGTTGACCGGCGCGGAGGCCAAGTCCCGTATCGAGGCGGACTGGGAACGGTTCGTGGTCCCCGGCCTCGGCGTGCGGTGCGTCGTCCCGAACCCGTGGGTGACGGGGGGCGAGTCCGCCGAACTCGCCCTCGCCCTCTGGGCGATGGGCGAGTCCGACCGGGCGCTGGAGATCCTCCAGTCGATCCAGCATCTGCGGGACGCGGAGTCGGGGCTGTACTGGACCGGGTTCGTGTTCGACGACCAGGCCATCTGGCCCCGGGAGCTGACCACTTGGACGGCGGGGTCGCTGGTGCTGGCCGTCGCCGCGCTCGGCGGGCACGACGCCACGTGCGCCGTGTTCGGCGGGGAGCAGCTTCCCTTCGGGCTCGAAGTGGACTGCTGCGCCTGAGAGTTCGGGATCCCGGGAGTCTGAGAGTTCGGGATCCCCGGAGCCTGAGAGATCAGGAGCCCGGGGTTCAGTGGCGGTGGACCCGGTTGGCGATCGCGTGGCCGATGAAGAGGTACACCACCGCTGCCAGGCCGTAGCCCGCCACCACCCTGGCCCAGGCCTCGTCGAAGGTGAACAGGTCGTGGGACCAGCCTGCGAGCCAGCCGGCCGTGTCGTGGATGAACTGCACGAAGCTGTTGGCGCGGTTGGCGTCGAGCAGGTACATCAGGATCCACAGGCCCAGGATGAGGGCCATGACATCGGCGACGACCGCGACGACCGTCCCTGCCTGGTTGGCACCGTTGCGATATCGAGGGGACATGTGGTTCGAGTTGCCGTTCGAGGCCGTATGAAACCCCGTCGGGCCGTTAGGAGTTGAGCTCACGAGTTGAGCTCGGCCAGTACCCGCAGGGTGTGCGGGTCCGGTGCGACGACCAGCAGGTCCGTCACCGGGCCCTTGCGCCAGGCCTGAAGGCGTTCGGCGATGCGTTCGTGGGGGCCGACGAGAGAGATCTCGTCGGCGAAGGCGTCCGGTACGGCGAGCACGGCCTCCTCGCGCCGGCCGGCCAGGAACAGTTCCTGGATGCGCCGGGCCTCCTCCTCGTACCCCATGCGTGCCATCAGGTCGGCGTGGAAGTTGCGGGTGGCGTGGCCCATGCCGCCGATGTAGAAGCCGAGCATGGCCTTCACGGGCAGCAGCCCCTCGGTGACGTCGTCGCAGACCAGCGCCCGGGTGAGCGGCGCGACCCGGAAGCCCTCGGGCAGCTCCGCCACCGCCGGGCCGTACGCGTCCGGCCGGTTCGGCGACCAGTACAGCGGCAGCCAGCCGTCGGCGATACGGATCGTCTGGGCCACGTTCTTCGGCCCCTCCGCGCCGAGCAGCACCGGCAGGTCGGGGCGCAGGGGGTGGGTGATGGACTTGAGCGGTCGGCCCAGGCCCGTGGCGTCCGGGGCGCGGTAGGGGTGGGAGTGGAAACGGCCGTCCAGTTCCACCGGGGCCTCCCGGCGCAGGACCTGGCGTACGACGTCCACGTACTCCCGGGTCGCGGTGAGCGGCGACTTCGGGAAGGGCCGGCCGTACCAGCCCTCGACCACCTGCGGGCCCGACAGGCCGAGGCCGAGCATCATCCGGCCGCCGGAGAGGTGGTCCAGGGTGAGGGCGTGCATCGCGGTCGTGGTGGGGGAGCGGGCCGCCATCTGGGCAACCGCCGTACCGAGCTTGATCGTCGATGTCCGGGCGGCGATCCAGGTGAGGGGGGTGAAGGCGTCCGAGCCCCACGACTCCGCCGTCCAGACGGAGTCGTAGCCGAGCCGTTCCGCCTCGCGCGCCAGCTCCACATGGTCGGGGGCGGGGCCGCGGCCCCAGTAGCCGAGCGCCAGACCGAGCCGCATACCAGCCTCCTGACGGTCCGTCAGAGTTCGTCGGACACGGGGCTGCGACTGTACGACAACGGCCCCCCGCCCGGAAGGGCGAGGGGCCGTGCGGAACGTGACCTGGGCCGCCTCAGCCGCGCTGGATGCCGGAGGCGTCCCGCAGGACGCCGCGACGGCCGTCCTGGGTCTGCGCGACCAGACCCTGGGCGCCCTGCTCGACCGCGAGGTACCAGGTGCCCGGCGCCAGTTCGGCGATCGGCATCGGCTGGCCGTCCTCCGCGTACAGCGGACGCGGCACCGGCACGGCGAACCAGAACGGCGAGAAGTCCGCCGCCGGCGGCTGCGCCGGACCCGGCTGGGCGGCGAACGGCGACGGACCCGGCTGGCCCGGCTGACCGGGCTGCCCCTGCTGCGGCTGACCGCCGAACGCCGACGGCTGCGCCGCGCCCGGGTAGCCGTAACCGGTGGGCGGCTGCGCGCCGTAGGGCTGGGGGGCCGGCGGCTTGGGGGCCGGGACGAGACCGGCCTGCAGGGCGGGGACGAGGGGGGTGGCGACGGCGGCTGCGGCCAGGGCCAGCACGGCGATGAGGGCCAGGATCAGGCCTGCACCGGGGCTGGGACTGTTCGAGCTGTCGCCGACGTTGTCGTAACCGCCGGACGGGTCGAAGACGTTGCCGAGCGCGCTCCACGCGGCGAAGACCGCGAAGGCCACGCCGAACTGGCGGAGGTCCAGTCCGGCGACCTTGGGCACCTGCGGCAGTCCCCGGCTGATGACCACGAGTGCGGCGGCGATGATCCCCGCGAGAACGACGCTGAACAGGACCGGCCCGCTGCTCCAGAGGCTCGGCATGTCGTAGCTGTCAGGGATCCCGTCGATCGAGTAGAGATCGAAGAACGACGCGATGAACAGCAACACCGCTGCTCCGATCACCACGCCGTCGCCTCGAGTGAGGGAGCGGATATTCACTTCAGGTCCTTCGTGAGTCGTCTCGTCATCGGTACGCATACAGGTATCAGTAGAGGCGTCGCTGTCACCATGTCGCCGTCAGGCCCCCGTGTGAAGCGCGGGGGTGGCCCCTCATCGTAGGGAGGACCCTATCGTCCGCACGATTGCGCTGTCCGCCCGGATCAGCGCACTGATCACTACCCGCGCAGGAAACTCACGATTCCCTCAGCTTGTCCCTCAAGCCTTCATTCAAAGACGATCGGATTTCGAGACGATCGGAGCCGGGTGGGCTCCTGCGACGAATGGGAGCCGGGGTGGGCTCCTGTGGCGATCGGATGACGATCGGAGCCCGGGCTCCTGGTGGAGGGCCGAGGCGGTCTGCCGGGGCCCCGAGCGGGGTCGTCGGTCGGGTCCGTCGATCGGGATCAGCCGTGGGGGCGCTCATCCCGGTCCTGACGGACCCGGCGGCCGTGTCTCCCTGGCCCTCCACCTCCGTGTTCCTTCGGGAACGGTCGGTGTCAGCTCGCGGCGGGCAGTACCGAGGAGTGGTGGTTCACGATCAGCCACTTGCCGCCGATCTTCTCGTACACGTAGGTGTAGCGGGCGTCGATCGTGCTCTTCTTCCCGGTCTTCGCGTCGGTAACGTGGAACTTGTACAGGCCGGTGTCGATCGCCGAGTCGCTGTCCAGGACGTTGATGACGGTTCTGACCTTCTCGCCCACCGGCTTGTTCTTCAGGAACTTGTCGAAGTAGTCGACTATCTGGGCGTGCGTGGTGCGGATCTGGTCCGAGGCGGTGGGCAGCAGCGCCGCGCCCGGGGCGTAGCGGGCGGCGACCTTCTGGGAGTCACCGGTCTGCAGCGCCTTGTTCCAGCCGTCGAAGAGGGTCGCGATCTGCGCCTTGGTCGCCTTGGCGGGCTGGGCCGGCTTGGCGGACTTGCCCGACCGGTCGTAGCCGTTGCCGTACGACGAGTGGTCGTACCCGGCGTGGGGCGTGCGGTGCTCCGGCGCGGCCACGCTGACTCCGGCGGTGAGGGTGGCGGCGGCGAATACGGCCGCACCGGCGGCGAGGGCGGCACGGTTGCGCGTCTGACGCTTCATCACGAACTCCTGTTGGCAGTGAATGTCCCCTGCTCTGATGGGAACGGTTTTCACTTTCACAGAATCGGGGTAAAGCCGGGCACAGCACATGGCCAGCGGATAGGTAAGGGAGTTCCAAAACGCGGAGCGTAGGGGAGTGGGTGCTGTATGTAGCGCGATGTACGTAGTGCGCTGTGCGTAGCTCGTAGTGCGTGGCTCGCGGTGCGCGGGTGTCTCAGGAGGATCGCTTCAGGAAGCCCGCGATGCCGTCCGAGAGTCCCTGTGCCGCCTTCTGTCGCCAGGTGGCACTGGTCAGCAGTGCGGCGTCCTTGCTGTCGCGCATGTTGCCGCACTCGATGAACACCTTGGGAACGGTTGACAGGTTGAGACCGCCCAGGTCCGTACGCGTGACGAGACCGGAGCCGTCGCCGATGTAGTTGGACGGTGAACTGCCCGTCGTACGAGCGAAGTTGCCCGCGATCAGCTTTCCGAGATCCTTCGACGGGGCGACGACGGCACGGGTGTCGGCGGCACCCTCGTGCACCTCGCCCGGCATGATCACGTGGAAGCCGCGGTTGCCGGCCGCGGAGCCGTCGGCGTGGATCGAGACGACCGCGTCGGCGTGCGCCGCGTTCCCGATCCGGGCGCGCTCGTCGACGCACGGGCCGTACGGCCGGTCCCCGTCCTGCGTCAACTTCACCGTGGCGCCCTGCTGTTGCAGCAGGGTGCGCAGCCGGTGGGCCACGTCCAGTGTGAACTTCGCTTCGCTGTAGTCGGAGTTGGTGGACGTTCCGGTGGTGTCGCACTCCTTCCAGTTGGTGCCGATGTCCACCTTGCGGTTGATGTCGGCGGTGTGCTCGAAGTTGGTGGGGTTGTGGCCGGGGTCGATGACGACGACCTTGCCCTTGAGGGAGGCGGGCGCGGTGGAGACGGTGCCGCCGGCATCCTGCTTCCCGCCGACGCCCTGCTTCTCGTCACCGGTTGTGCCGTCGCCGGTCGCGCTGTCGGTGGGGGAGCGCAGCGTGGACGACGATGCCGCCGGTCCGGCCCCCCGGTCCGGCCCGCTGTCCCCGCCGGTCCCGGTCCCGGTCCCCGTCCCGGCCAGTGCCTCGAACGCCAGCCAGCCCAGCAGCGCCCCGGGCACGAGCACGGCGAGCGCCACGGTCAGCGGGCGGCGCAGCGGAGAGCGGCGCGGCTGCGGGGGGCCGAAGGGCGCGGAGGGATCGGAGGGATCGAAGGGGCCGGGGTTCGAGCCTGCGTACGACACGCTGCCACCCTAACGGGCACCCCGGCGAGGACTCAGGGGGCGCGCAGCCGACCCCGGGCAGTCCGACCCTGAGCCGTCCGGGTCGTTGCCTCGGTGGCTGGGGATTTTTCGCGGTAGCCACACCAGTATCAGGGCCACCCCCACCAGCAGGACGGCCGTGCCCGTACGGAAGGCCAGGGCGTAGCTCTCTGTCAGTGCCTCGGGTGGGTGGTCGCCCGCCCGGCCGCCGAGCAGCATGAACCCAGCGAAGGCGATCGAGTACGCGTTCACCACCCACTGCAGGCCGGACGGGCTCATGCCGAGATCTGTGCGCATCGACGGCAGTGCCACGTTCACGACCGACACGTCGAGCACGACGAGGAACTGCCCGGCGCAGGCGAGCGCCACGAGCAGCCAGGCCGGGGAAGCGTCAAGAGAAGCTAAAGAAACCGTTAGTAAGCCGAAGCATCGGAATAGTTGCCCATGCATACAGGTTCGGTCTCCATGTATCCCTGACGCACCGCCCCGGAGGCCCCACCCCATGACGCACACGACGACCGACCGGCCAACCCGCCCAGCGAGCGGATCCGTCGTCCCGGTCCTCGCCTTCGCGGGCATCGTGGTCGCGGTGATGCAGACCCTGCTGGTCCCCGTCATCAAGGATCTGCCGCAACTGCTGGGCACCGCGCCCAGCAACGCCACCTGGGTGCTGACCTCGACGCTCCTGTCCGGCGCCGTCGCCACCCCGATCATGGGCCGCCTCGGCGACCTGTACGGCAAGCGGCGCATGCTGATCCTCAGCCTCGCCGTGATGGTCGTCGGCGCCCTGGTCAGCGCGCTCACCAGTGACCTGCTCATGATGATCGTGGGCCGTACGCTCCAGGGCTTCGCCATGGGCGCGATACCCCTCGGCATCGGCCTGATGCGGGACATGCTGCCCCGCGAGAAGCTCGGCTCGGCGATGGCGCTGATGAGCTCCTCGATCGGCGTCGGCGGCGGCCTCGCCCTGCCCGCCGCGGCCCTGGTCGCCCAGCACGCCGACTGGCACGCCCTCTTCTACGGCGCCGCCGGCCTCGGCGTCCTCGCGATCGGCCTCACCCTCCTCGTCGTCCCCGAGTCCCCGGCCCGCGCCGAGGGCACCTTCGACGTCCTGGGCGCGATCGGCCTCTCCACCGGCCTGGTGCTCTTCCTGCTGCCGATCACCAAGGGCAGCGACTGGGGCTGGACCTCCGGCACCACCCTCGGACTCTTCGCCGCCGCGGCCGTCGTCCTCCTCCTGTGGGGCCTGATGGAGCTGCGGGTGAAGGCCCCGCTGGTGGACCTGCGCACCACGGCCCGCCCCGCCGTCCTCTTCACCAACCTGGCCTCGATCATGGTCGGCGTCTCGTTCTACGTCGTCTCCCTGGTCCTGCCGCAGCTCCTCCAACTGCCGAAGGCCACCGGCTACGGCCTCGGCCAGTCGATGGTCGCCGCCGGTCTGCTCGTCGCGCCGCTCGGCCTGACGATGATGATCACCGCGCCCGTCTACGCCCGCCTCTCCGCGAAGTACGGCCCCAAGTTCACCCTGATCCTCGGCATGCTGATCATCGCGATCGGGTACGGCGCCGGCCTCGGCCTGATGAGCGCCGCCTGGCAGAGCCTCGTCATCTCGGTCGTCCTGGGCGCCGGCATCGGCCTCGCCTACTCCTCCCTCCCCGCGCTGATCGTCGGCGCGGTCCCGGCCTCGGAGACCGGCGCGGCCAACGGTCTCAACACCCTGATGCGGTCCATCGGTACGTCGGTGTCGAGCGCCGTCATCGGCATGGTGCTGGCCAACACCGCGAACGACGTGGGCGGCGTCGCGGTCCCGACCATGCACGGCTTCCGCGTCTCCTTCCTGATCGCCACGGCCGCCGTCGCCGTCGGCCTGGTCCTCGCCCTCTTCCTGCCGAAGCAGCAGCGCCCCTCGACGGCCGCGCAACTGCACGCCGGCAGCGAGGAGAACGCCGACCTGGAGCGCGCGCAGGAGGCTCTGCGGGGCTTTCGCGGGAGGGTCCTGGACGCCGACGGCGCGCCGGTCGCCCGCGCCAAGGTCACCCTGATCGACCGCCGCGGCCGGCAGGCCGGCGCCACCCTGTCGGACGAGGACGGCGGCTACGCCCTCGCCGTCCCGGCCCAGGGCGCGTATGTTCTGGCCGCCAAGGCCACCGGCCACGGACCGCTGGCGAGCTCCGCGACCCACGCGGGCGACGAACGCCCGGTGGACCTGGACCTGGCCCTCCCGAGCGCGACGGTCACCGTCTGACGGACCCCGTCTGACGGACACCGGGCAGAACGCCCCTGTTCCCGCTCTGCGCCGCCCTCTCCGTACCCCCTGTCGATCGATCGGCGGGGGTACGGCAGCATGAGGTCCCATACCTGCGTACGACCAACCGAAAGGCTCCCCATGTCCGCGGCGCCCAAGCCCGAGATTCTGGCCGCGTTCGAGGCGGCGAAGGGGTTCATGCCGGTCGACGAGGGGCTCGCGCTGTACGCCGTCGCCGTCGAGGCGGGTGCGCTCGGGCTGCCGTTGCTCGAGGTCGGCACCTACTGCGGGCGTTCCACGATCCTGCTCGCGGACGCGGCCCGCCAGGCCGGGGTCAGCGCGCTCACACTCGACCACCACCGGGGCAGCGAGGAGCAGCAGCCGGGCTGGGACTACCACGACCCGGAGACCGTCGACCCCGAGATCGGCCTGATGGACACGCTGCCCACCTTCCGCCGGACCCTGCACCGGGCCGGCCTCGAAGAGCACGTGGTCGCGCTGGTCGGACGGTCGCCGCAGATCGCCGCGTTCTGGAACGCGCCCCTCGGCCTCGTCTTCGTCGACGGCGGCCACACCGACGAGCACGCCACCTCCGACTACGAGGGCTGGGCCCCGCATGTCGCCGAGGGCGGGTTCCTCGTCATCCACGACGTGTTCCCCGACCCGGTCGACGAGTTCACCGGCCAGGCCCCCTACCGCGTCTACCTGCGAGCCCTGGCCTCCGGAGCCTTCACGGAGGTCTCGGACACCGGCTCGCTGCGGGTGCTGCGGCGCACGGGCGCCGGTATCTAGGAAGTCGTATCCCTGCGGCGACGACGGCGGAGGCGGAAGCAGAGGAGCGCGCCCGCCAGTGCCGCCAGGGTCGTCGGTACGAGTACGGCGGGGCGGAGGACGGAGCGGTACGGCGGGGCGGGGGACGCCTCCAGGGGGATCGCGGCGACGTCGTTGCCGGGGGTGCGGTCGAAGGGGTTGTAGGTGCTGATGGTGCCCTTCGCGCCGGGGACCTGTCGGTCGATGCGGATGTGGAAGTCGATGGCGGTCGTGCCGTCCTCGTGCCGGGCCTCGAGGAAACTGTCGTAGCCGATCTCGCAGATGAACGCCCCGCCCGGCGTCCCCGGCCGGTCGCACGCCCACTTCCCGCCGTCGTCCTCGAAGGTGTACGGGATGGAGGTGACCGTGGTGCCCTCCGGCGGGACCACCTCGAAGTAGCCCAACTCCTCGTCGCCGGGCGGCCGGCCGGGGCCGAGGGCGTCCACCCCCAGCCGCACCTTCACCGTGTCGCCGACCCGGCCCCGCACGGTCGCGGTGACCGGACGGTAGTCGGCCTGCACATCGGTGGTCACGGCGACCCTGCCCTGGCTGTCGCCGAAGTCCTTGTGCGCGGCGGTGCGGACCAGGGTGAGCGGGGCGCCGGTGCCGCGCACGGTGTGGTCGGCGGGCTTCTGCGGCGCCGACGACCAGGCGTAGGTCACCTCGCCGGTCAGCTTGTCGGGCGCGGTGACCGTGTAGACCAGCGGGGCGCTCGTGCGGTAGGCGGCGCCCGGCGCGGGCTTCGTGGGGAACGTGCACCATGCGGAGGTGGGCGTGGGCCCGGCGTAGAAGCAGTTGCTGTGCCGGGCGGTCAGCGTCAGGCCGTCCGACACGTTGACCTGGAGGGCGACGGGCTGCTGCGCGGGGAAGCCCGTGTTGTTGGCGAGCTGTGGGGTCACGGTCGCGGGCTTCCCGGGTGCCAGTCCGTTCACGGCCTCCTCCCGCCCGGGTGCGGACAGCGTCGGCCCGCCGACGGTCATGCGGGTGGTGCTGGTGATGGTGGGCGCGTTGTCGGCGGTGGCGGTGTACGTCACCGTCCCGCTGTCGCCCGGCTCGACGCCGTCCACGCCGAGGAGGGTGAGGGGCGTGTAGCTCTCGCCGTCGCCGTTCTGCAGGTCGCCGTAGCCGCAGGTGTAGATCGGGCCCTCGGCCTCGCACGCGCGGTTGTCGCCGAGCCGGGCGATGCCCGCCAGCCCCGACGCGTCCACGACGACCTTGACGTTGTGGGCCCGTTCGCCGCCCTTGCTCGGCTCGACGAAGACGGGGACGACGAAGTCGTCGTTCGAGGCCCTGGCCCCCTCGTCGGCGTTGTACATGACGAAGGTCTTCACGGTCTCGAAGCGCATCACTACCTGGTCGGACTCGTCATACCCGTCGGCCACGGCGGGTACGGAGGCCGACGCCGACGCGAACACGGCCGTGAGAGCGGTCAGCAGGGCGGCCGGACGACGGAGGATCGATATCCGTAGGGGTATGGGTAAACGCATCCCGGCACTATGCCAGCAGTGGTCCAGTCCTTACAGCCGGCCTCGGCAACCAGTACCTACAGCCAGCCACTACAGCCAGCCCTGCTGACGTGCCTCCCGCATCGCCTCCATCCGGTTGCGGGTGCCCGTCTTGCCGATCGCGGAGGACAGGTAGTTGCGGACCGTGGACTCGGACAGGTGCAGCCGGGCGGCGATATCGGCGACCGTCGCGCCGTCCACGGACGCCTTCAGTACGTCGCACTCGCGGGCGGTGAGCGGGTTCGGGCCGGCGCTCAGCGCGGCCGTGGCGAGCGCCGGGTCGACCACCGTCTCCCCGGTCAGCACCCGGCGGATCGCCGCCGCCAGCTCCTCCACCGGACCGTCCTTCACCAGGAAACCGGCGGCCCCGGCCTCCATGGCCCGGCGCAGGTAGCCCGGCCGGCCGAACGTGGTCAGGATCAGCACCCGGCAGTCCGGCGCCTGCTCGCGCAGCTCGGCGGCGGCGTCCAGGCCGCTGATGCCGGGGAGCTCGATGTCGAGGAGCGCGACGTCCGGGCGGTGGAGGAGGGCCGCGTCCACGATCGCGTCCCCGGTGCCGACCTGTGCGACCACCTCGATGTCGGCCTCCAGCCCCAGCAGCAGGGCCAGCGCCCCGCGCATCATGCCCTGGTCCTCCGCGAGCAGCACCCTGATGGACTTGGCGGGGCGGTGGTCACGGGGCATCTCGTTCACGGGCCAACCCGGCGTCTCGGTCACGGCCCAAGGGTAGGTCCGACGGCCATGGACGGCGCGGTGTCGGCGGGGGCCGGTGCCGGGGCGGGGGCAGGGGATGGGGCCGAAGTCGGGGGGCACCCGTCTCCGCGCCCGCCCGCGTGTGAGCCCATCGGGAGTTCCGCCGGTGGCTCCACCGGGAGTTCCGCCGGCAGTTCCGCCGTGACAGTGAAGCCGCCGTGTGGTTCCGGGCCCGCTGTCAGCGCGCCGCCCGCTGTGGTGAGGCGTTCGCGCAGGCCGGTCAGGCCGGTGCCGGGTGGGCGGCAGTCGTCGGCGGCCGGGGCGCCGGTGCCGTTGTCCGTCACCGTCAGGCGGACTCGTTCCGGGGTGCCCGACACGGTGATCCGGCAGCGGGTCGCGCCGCTGTGCCGGACGACGTTGGTGACCGCCTCGCGCACCACCCAGCCCAGCAGGGCCGCGGTCTGCGGCTCGGGCGGCGGCCCGGACCGGCTCACCGACGGTTCGACGCCCGCCGCCGTCAGGGCCGAGCGGGCCCGGTCCAGCTCCGTGACCAGGCTGCCCTCGCGGTAGCCGGTGACCGCCTCCCGGATCTCGGTCAGCGCCTGCCGGCCCACCGCCTCGATGTCCGCGACCTGCGAGAGGGCCGCGTCCATGTCGCGCGGTGCCAGCCGTCTGGCCGCCTCCGACTTCACCACGATCACCGAGAGCGTGTGGCCGAGCAGGTCGTGCAGATCGCGGGAGAAGCGCAGCCGTTCCTCCTCCACGGCCCGGCGGGCCAGCTCCTCGCGGGCGGCGCGCAGGTCCCGTACGGCCTCGGAGAGGGAGAGGATCGCGGCCGTCACCATGGTCGAGATCCAGGTGGCGTAGGCGATGGTCAGGCCGTTCCAGCCGTCGTGGACGCAGGCGATCACTCCGGCGAGGACCGCCACGGCCGTCCCCAGGCTGCGCAGGTGGCGGCCGCGCAGGACGGCGCCCGTCGCGAGGCCGAACAGTGGCAGGAAGAGCAGCCAGTTGCCGCCGTAGCCGAGGGCGAGGGCGCAGGCCACCACGCCGAGGCCGGCGAGGGCCAGCCGGGTCGACAGGGTGTCGCGGCAGTCCTTGGCGAACGAGCGGAAGGCGACGTAGATGTAGAGCGAGTTGAACGTCAGGACGCCCAGGCCGCCGATCCAGGGGTTCGGGGTCTGGCCCTGGAACAGGTTGGAGAACGCGCCCATCCCCATCAGCAGCCACGGCAGCAGCGAGAAGCCGTTGGCCGGCGGGCCGGGCTCCTCGGAGACCTGCCCGGCCTTGCGGGCGGCCTTGCACTCGGCCTTCAGGCGGTGCTTGTTGTCCCGCCAGTACCGCTGCTGCTTCCGCCCCTCGCGGTAGGCCGCGCGCCAGGCGTCCCGCCGGCAGGCCAGCGCGCGCCGCCGTTCCTCCAGCGTCCTCGCCATGCCCGTGCCCCTGCCCAAGTCCCTGCCCGTGCCCTTGCCCGTGCCCTTGCCCGTGCCCTTGCCCGTGCCCCTGCCCAAGTCCCTGCCCGTGCCCGTGCCCGTGCCCGTGCCCTTGCCCGTGCCCGTGCCTGTGCCCTTGCCCATGTCCATGCTCCGTCCCCCGGTTCCGTCGTTCCACGGCTGTGCGGCTGTCTTCGACGCTACGGCCGTGAGCCCGCCCGCGGCAGTGCCGGATGTACGCACTCGGCCGGGACAAATGTCATGGGTGGCCGTATCCGAGTCCCGTATCTGACATGCCGTCAGGTGTCTTCACAAGTGCCGGGGCCTGGGCTATACAGGGGTCGCCGCACTGGAACGCGTTCTAGAGCGGGCGGGTTCCGCGGCCCCGTCACGACCTCGGTGCGGCCGATCGGTGCGGACGGCCGTGCCGAGGTCTCTGAGTGATCCGAGCGATCTGACCGATCCGAGCGGTCCGAGCAGTCCGATCGATCTGAGTGGTCCGATCGACCCGAGTTGTCAGGAGCTCCATGCCCATCGACGCAGCCAAGGCGCTCGCCGCCGAACCCCGGACCGGCGAGATCACCTGGGGCCACCGGGACGTCCTGCTGTACCACCTCGGCATCGGCGCGGGCGCCAACCCCGACAAGCCGAGCCCCGCCACCGACGGCGACGAACTGCGCTACACGCTGGAGTCACGGCTGCACGTCCTGCCCAGTTTCGCCACCGTCGCGGGCTCCGGCTCGCCCGGTGTGATCAGCGGACTGTCCATGCCCGGCGTCGACGTCGACCTCGCCCGGGTCCTGCACGGCGGCCAGCGCCTGGAGATCCACCGTCCGATCCCGGTGACCGGCCGGGCGACCGCCACCGGGCGCATCGCCGGCGTGTACGACAAGGGCAAGGCCGCCCTCCTCGTCATGCGCACCGAGGTCGCCGACGCGGACGGGCCGCTGTGGACCAACGACGCCCAGATCTTCGTCCGGGGCGAGGGCGGCTGGGGCGGCGACCGGGGGCCGTCCGCCCGCCTCCGACCACCCGCCGGTGAGCCGGACCGGACGGTCGAACGGGCCGTTCGCGAGGACCAGGCCCTGCTCTACCGGCTTTCCGGTGACTACAACCCGCTGCACGCCGACCCCGAGTTCGCGAAGCTCGCCGGGTTCGAGCGGCCCATCCTGCACGGCCTGTGCACGTACGGCATCACGCTCAAGGCGGTCGTCGACACCCTGCTCGACGGCGACGTGAGCCGGGTGCGCTCGTACAGCACCCGCTTCGCCGGGGTCGTCTTCCCCGGCGAGACCCTGCGCATCCGGCTGTGGCGCGGGGCTGGCGAGGTGCGGGTGGCCGTGAGCGCGGTCGAGCGCGGCGACGCGCCCGTCCTCACCGACACGATCGTCGAACACACCTGAACCACCTTCTGAACCACTTCCTTGACCACGTTCTGAAGCACCTCCTGAACCACCGTCTGAAGCACTTCCTGAACCGCCCAACATCCGAGGGGACTTGAGGGGAGCCGCACCATGCGCGCAGCCGTACTGCACGAGATCGGTCAGGACAAGCTGGAGGTCCTCGACGACGTCGAGGCGGTGGGCTTCGGCCCCGGACGGGTCAGGATCCGGGTGCGGGCCACGGGACTGTGCCACTCGGACCTGTCCGCGATGGGCGGGGTGCTGCCGCAGCCCGCGCCGTTCGTGCCCGGTCACGAGGGCGCGGGCGAGATCCTCGAAGTCGGCGACGGCGTCAGCCACTTGAAGCCCGGTGACCGGGTCGTCGTCTGCTGGCTGCCGGCCTGCGGGGCGTGTCCCGCCTGCAAGCGCGGCCAGACCCAACTGTGCCTGGCCGGCTTCATGAACGCGGGCACTCCCAACTTCAGGCGGCCCGGCGGAGACGTCTTCGGCTTCGCCGGCACCGGCACCTTCGCCGAGGAGGTCGTGGTCGACGCGGGCTGCGCCGTCCCGATCCCCGACGACGTCCCCTTCGACGTCGCCGCCCTCATCGGCTGCGGCGTGACCACCGGACTCGGCGCCGCGCTCAACACCGCTGACGTGCAGGCCGGTTCGACGGTCGCCGTCATCGGCTGCGGCGGCGTCGGCATCTCCGCGATCCAGGGCGCGCGGCTCAAGGGCGCCGCCGAGATCGTCGCCGTCGACCCGGTCGCCTCGCGCCGCGAGTCCGCGCTCAAGTTCGGTGCCACGAAGGCCGTTTCACCGGACGAGCTGCCGGGCGCCAAGCAACAGGTCACCGGCGGCGAGGGATTCGACTACGTCTTCGAGGTCGTCGGCCGTTCCGCCACCGCCCGCACCGCGTACGAGAACACCCGGCGCGGCGGCACCCTCGTCGTCGTCGGCGCGGGAGCTCTCGACGACTATCTCCAACTCAGCATGTTCGAGCTGTTCTTCGACGAGAAGCGCATCCTGCCCTCGATGTACGGCGGCGGGGACGTCCTGCGCTCCTACGAGCGGACGATCGCCCTGTGGCGGACCGGCCGGATCGACCTGTCGGGCCTGATCACCCACCGCGTGGCGCTCTCCGAGATCAACGAGGCGCTGGACCAGATGCGCACAGGCGCGGCGCTCCGCACCTGCATAGAGATCTGAACCTGCATATAGCTGAGTGATGTGAGAGTGCAAGGCGATCTGAGGGGCGGGGACTTGGGGATGGCACTGCCACTGGAAGGGCTGTCGGCGATCGTCACCGGCGCCGGGCGCGGGCTCGGCCGGGCCGAGGCGCTGGAGCTGGCCCGGCTCGGCGCGGCCGTCGTCGTCAACGACTACGGGCAGCCGGGGCGGGACGGCTCGGGCGAGGCGTCGGTGGGCCCCGCGGAGGAGGTCGCGGCGGAGATCCGGGCGGCCGGCGGCACCGCACTCGTTCACACCGGGGACGTGTCCGACTTCCGACAGGCGTGCGAACTGGTCGAGTTGGCCGTCGGCACGTTCGGCAAGCTGGACGTCGTCGTCAACAACGCGGGCATCCTGCGCGACCGGATGGTCTTCTCGATGGCCGAGGAGGAGTGGGACGCGGTCGTCCGGGTGCACCTCAAAGGCCACTTCAACACGACCCGGTTCGCCGCCGCGCACTGGCGTGAGCGGTCCAAGGCGGCGGGCGGGCCGGTGTACGGGCGGATCGTGAACACCTCGTCGGAGGCGTTCCTCGCGGGCTCGGCCGGGCAGCCCAACTACGCTGCCGCGAAAGGGGGGATCGTCGGACTGACGACGTCCTCCGCGCTCGCGCTCGCCAAGTACGGGGTGACGGCCAACGTCATCTGCCCGCGCGCCCGCACCAGGATGACGGAGGACGTCTTCGCCGGCGTCGACCAGTCGGCCGAGGGCGGCCTCGACCCCCTCGCCCCCGAGCATGTCGCCCCGCTGGTCGGCTACTTGGCCTCGCCGGCCGCCGCCCGCATCAACGGGCAACTGCTCGTCGTGCACGGCGGGATGGTCGCCGTCGTCGAACGGCCGCGTGTCCAGGCGAAGTTCGACAGCAAGCAGGACACCTTCAGCTACGACGAGCTCGACGCCGTCCTCACCCCGCACTACGCGGACCGGCCGCCGGGGGAGACGTTCGCGGCGGCGGAGGTGCTGGGGCTGCGGCGCGCGGAGAGATAGGGACAGAGACAGAGACAGAGACAGAGACAGAGACAGAGACAGAGACAGAGACAGAGACAGAGACAGAGACAGAGACAGAGACAGAGACAGAGACAGAGACAGAGACAGAGGTAGAGGTAGAGGTAGAGGTAAGGCAAGCGAAGGGGCTCCGGTCGTCCGTCGTCGGACGTCCGGAGCCCCTTCGGTCTACCGCGTACTGCTCAGACTGCCTGCCGTGTACTGCTCGTACTGCTCGTACTGCTCAGACAGTCGCTTCGGCCCTGTCCTCGGTCCTGCTCTCGGCCGGCTTGCGGTGCCGGCCGTGCGGGGCCGAGTCGCCGTCGTGGGACGAGACCGGGCCCCGGTGCCGGCCGTGACCGGCCGTCTCCTGGGAGTCGGCGGACAGCGGCTGCTTCGTGCTTGCGTCGCTCATCGGAAAAGTTCACCCCGTCAACATGATCTTTCTGTACAGCCGGGCGATTTTATCCAGCACACCGAGGGGTGAATCCAGGCGGCCACGCCAACCGCAGCTACTTCGTTACAAGGCTGCCGAGAGGGGCTTGTTGGAGGGGGATCGGACGGAGGGCGAGGGGTGGTTGGGCGGGGACCGGTGAGGGCGGCGCAGAGACAGGTGCCGGTGGTGGTGCCGGCAGCGGTGCCACCCCGCAGGGTTCCGCCTCCGTGGCGTACGGCAGACGGAGGACGCCCCCCGGTGTCCACAGCCCGCTGCCCGCCAACCAGCCGTCAGGGGCGGCGAGTTGGTGCAGTCGGCGGTCGGCCGGGCGCCACACGCCGACCCAGGTGCCGAAGTGGCCGCCGTAGTGGCCGTCGATGCGCAGCGCCACCGCGCAGGCCTCCGGCAGGAGCACCTGGCCCGGCTGGATCGCGAACGGGGTGAGGGTGTGGCCGGGCAGGTGCAGGGACTCCGGGAAGCGGACCGGCAGGGTGCTGCCGAGGACCCCCCAGCCCAGGCGGGCCTCGCCCGGTGAGGGGGCGTCGGAGCCGATGAGCAGCAGGCCGCTGTCGGGGTCGGCGAGCAGCAGCCGGTCGTCGCTGTCGGCGGAGATCTGCAGCAGCGGCGACACCTCGCCGCCGCGCTCCAGGTCCACCACGATCGCCTTGGTCCGGCCGCCGGCCTCACGGTCCAGCGCGAGCATCCGGCCCGTACGGTCGAGCCAGACGCCGCCCGAGCAGCGGCCGGGGATCTCGGCGACGTGCTCGGGGCCGAAGGAGCCGCCCGCGACCAGCCACAGGGTCGTCGTCCAGCGGCCGACGGCGAGGGCGTACGCGCGTCTCCCGCAGGGGGCCGGGGGGAGCAGGTGCAGCCGGGTGCCCTCGTCCGGGCACTCGACGGCGCCCAGCGGCAGTTCGCCCGTGTCGGGGCCGGTCGGGTACAGCAGGGAGAAGGCGTGCCGTCCGTCGGTCGGCCGCCGGATCAGGACCCGGCCGTCGGCCATCGGCTGCACCTGCGTGCCGGGCTCCTCGGGCTGGTTGCCGGGCAGCGGTACGGCGTACGGCTCGGGGCCGTCCAGGGTCCAGCGCTCCGGGAACCAGGAGTCACCGCTGCGGGCGAGGCGCGCGGCGTAGGCGCCGTCCGCCGTGATCACGCAGTCCGCGATCACGCGGTCAGCGTGCGGCGGCGTACGCTCGGCGCGGCTGCGCTCGGGGACCGCGGGGGTCACAGGGACCGTAAAGGCCACAGGGACCGTAGAGGCCACGTGGGCCACATGGGCCGCAGGAACGGCTGAGGCCGCAGGGGTCACATGGGCGGCCTCAAGGGGGACCTCAACGGCGGCCTCGGGTGCGACCTCGGGAACCTCAGAGACGTCAGGTACCTCAGGTGCCTGAGGTACCTCGAGGTTCCTCCCGTAGAGCGCCTCAGGGACCTCAAAGTTCTCCCCGTAGGGGACCTCGGGGTTCACCCCGTCGTTCGCCCCGTCCGCCGCGGTGGGCTCGATCGCACAGGCCGGCATCGTCATCGTTCCGCCACCTCCGGCCACGAAGCTAGTTTTCGTACGCGCGGACGTGGGACCGACGGGCGGTCCGCTCCCTCATAAGAGTGGTGCAGAAGCGATTCGCCTGAGGGTCGCGGAAGCGGTGTGCATCGGTACGGGTTCGCAGAACGGCCAGGTAGCCTTTCCCCGTGCCCCGTCTGTCTGAAGTCATCACCGCGCTGGAGAACCTGTGGCCCGCCGAACGGGCCGAGTCCTGGGACGCGGTCGGTACCGTCGTGGGCGACCCCGAGCAGGAGGTCTCCCGGGTTCTGTTCGCCGTCGATCCCGTCCAGGAGATCGTCGACGAGGCCGTGCGGCTCGGTGCCGATCTGCTCGTCACCCACCACCCGCTGTATCTGCGCGGGACGACGACCGTCGCGGCCGGCACCTTCAAGGGCCGTGTGGTGCACACCCTCATCAAGAACGACATCGCCCTGCACGTCGCCCATACCAACGCCGACACCGCCGACCCGGGGGTGAGCGACGCCCTCGCCGGCGCCCTCGACCTGCGGGTCGTACGGCCGCTCGTGCCGGACCCGAGCGACCCCGAGGGGCGGCGCGGTCTCGGCCGCGTCTGCGAACTCGACCACCCGCTCACCGTCCGCGAGCTCGCAGCCCGCGCCGCCGAGCGGCTGCCCGCGACCGCGCAGGGCATCCGGGTGGCGGGGGACCCGGAGGCGACGGTGCGGACCGTCGCCGTCAGCGGCGGGTCCGGCGACAGCCTCTTCGACCACGTCCGAGCGGCCGGCGTCGACGCCTTCCTCACCGCGGACCTGCGCCACCACCCGGCGTCGGAGTTCATCGCGGACCGCGCCCACAGCGCCGACAGCGCCCACGGCACCCCCCACTCACCTCTCGCGCTGCTCGACGCGGCGCACTGGGCCACCGAGTGGCCCTGGTGCGAGCTGGCCGCCGCCCAGCTCGACGAGATCTCCGACCGGAGGGAATGGGGCCTTCGGGTCCATGTCTCCCGTACGGTCACCGACCCCTGGACCGCCCACGCGGCGTCCACACCCGCCACCCCCGCCACACCCGCCACCGAAACACCGGGAGCCCCCAACTGAACGCCGAGCCCGCCGACCAGATCCGACTCCTCGACGTCCAGGCTTTCGACGCCCGGCTCCAGCAGCTCGCGCACAAGCGGAGGTCCCTGCCCGAGCACACCGAGATCGAGTCGCTGAACAAGGACCTGACGCAACTGCGCGACCTCCTGGTGGCCGCGCAGACCGAGGACAGCGACACCGCCCGCGAGCAGACCAAGGCCGAGCAGGACGTGGACCAGGTGCGTCAGCGCGCCGCGCGTGACCAGCAGCGGCTGGACTCCGGGGCGGTCACCTCGCCGAAGGACCTGGAGAACCTCCAGAAGGAGATCGTCTCCCTCGCCAAGCGGCAGGGCGACCTCGAGGACATCGTCCTGGAGGTCATGGAGCGCCGCGAGTCCGCGCAGGAGCGGGTCGCCGAGCTGAGCGAGCGGGTCGGCTCCGTGCAGGGGAAGATCGACGACGCCACCGCGCGCCGCGACGCCGCCTTCGGGGAGTTCGACGGCGAGGCCGCCACGGTGACGAAGGAGCGCGCGCTCGTCGCCGCGTCCATCCCCGCCGACCTGCTGAAGCTCTACGACAAGTTGCGCGAGCAGCAGGGCGGCGTCGGCGCGGCCAGGCTCCTCCAGCGCACCTGCCAGGGCTGCCGTCAGGAGCTGGCGATCACCGACGTCAACGAGATCCGCTCGGCCCCGCGCGACACGGTCGTACGCTGCGAGAACTGCCACCGCATCCTGGTCCGCACGTCCGAGTCCGGTCTGTAGTCGGTAATCGGTAATCGGTAATCGGTACTGGGTTACTCGGTAAGGGGCTTACGTCGTGCGGGAGTTCATCGTCGAGGCCGATGGCGGGTCGCGGGGCAACCCGGGGCCCGCGGGCTACGGCAGCGTGGTGATCGACGCGGCGACGGGGGAGACACTCGTCGAGCGGGCCGAGTACATCGGCGTCGCCACCAACAACGTCGCCGAGTACCGGGGACTGGTGGCCGGTCTGGGCGCCGCCCGTGAACTCGACCCGTCGGCCCGCGTGCACGTCCGCATGGACTCCAAGCTGGTCGTCGAGCAGATGTCCGGCCGCTGGAAGATCAAGCACCCCGACATGAAGCCGCTCGCCGCGGAGGCGGCCCGGATCCTCCCGTCCGGGCAGGTCACCTACGAGTGGATCCCGCGCGCCCAGAACAAGCACGCCGACCGCCTGGCGAACGAGGCGATGGACGCGGGCAAGCGGGGCGAACAGTGGGACGCCGGTGCGTCCCGCGCCGCCCTCGACGCCCGTCCCGCCGTGACCTCGTCCGCCCCGGACCCCTCCGCCCCAGCCCCCTCCGCCCCACCCGGCGACGCCACGGCGGGTGCGGCGAAGGCCCGCGCGGCGCTGGCCCAGGGGCGGCCGGGGGCGGGGACGCAGGATCGCCCGGTGGCCCAGGACCCCGGCGGCCCGGCCAAGGAGGACGGTGGGGAAACCGGTAAGGAGAGTGGGGCGAAGGACGACGCCGATCTCCGGGCCGCCCACACCGTCGCCACCGGCACCACTCCGGACCCTTCTGCTCCCTCCTCCTCCGCCACCACGCCGACTCCGACTCCCCCTCCCTCAGCCACCCCCTCCGTCGGCTGGGGTGCGGCTCCCGATCTCGGGGCGCCGGCCACCTTTGTGTTGCTGCGGCACGGGGAGACGCTGCTTACGCCGCAGAAGCGGTTCTCCGGTAGCGGTGGCACCGATCCCTCCCTCTCGGACGTCGGGCGGGAGCAGGCCGAACGCGTCGCCGCCGCGCTGGCCCGGCGTGGGACGATCCAGCACATCCTGGCCTCCCCGCTGGCCCGCACCCGCGAGACCGCGGGGGCCGTCGCCGCCCGCCTCGGGCTGGAGGTCACCGTCGAGGACGGGCTGATCGAGACGGACTTCGGGGCCTGGGAGGGGCTGACCTTCGGCGAGGTCCGCGAGCGTCACCCCGACGACCTGAACGCCTGGCTGGCCGACCCGGAGGCCGAGCCGACCGGCGGCGGCGAGAGCTTCGCGGCGACCGCCACCCGGATCGCCGCCACCCGCGACCGGCTGGTCGCGGAGTACGCGGGCCGCACGGTCCTGCTGGTCACCCACGTGACCCCGATCAAGACGTTCGTACGGCTCGCCCTGGGCGCCCCGCCCGAGTCGCTGTTCCGCATGGAACTGTCGGCCGCCTCGCTGTCGGCGGTGGCCTACTACGCGGACGGCAACGCCAGCGTCCGCCTCCTCAACGACACGTCCCACCTTCGGCCCTGAGGCCGGTTCCGAGGCCGGTTCCGAGGCCGGTCCCGAGGCCGGTCCCGACATTGGTCCTGGTCCTCAGGTGTGAGGCGGTGCGGGCCAGGCCCTCGATCCGCGCCCAGTCCCGCGCCGCCACCGCCTCCGCCGGGACCATCCAACTCCCGCCCACGCAAACGACGTTGGGCAGGGACAGATACTCCGGCGCGTTGTCCGGGCCGATGCCTCCCGTGGGGCAGAAACGGGCCTGAGGGAGTGGTCCGGCCAGTGACCTGAGGTAGGCCGTACCGCCCGCCGCCTGCGCCGGGAAGAACTTCATCTCCCGCACCCCCCGCTCCAGCAGCGCCACCACCTCCGACGTGGTCGACACCCCGGGCAGGAAGGGCAGCCCGGACGCCCGCATCGCCGTCAGCAGGGCGTCCGTCCACCCGGGACTCACCAGGAACCGCGCCCCGGCCGCCCCGCACGCCGTCACCTGCTCCGGCGTGAGCACCGTCCCGGCCCCGACGACCGCCTCCGGGACCGACCCGGAGATCTCCCGGATAGCGTCGAGCGCCGACGGCGTCCGCAGCGTCACCTCGATCGCGGGCAGCCCACCCGCGACCAGCGCCCGCGCCAGCGGTACGGCGTCGGCGGCGTCCTGAACGACCACTACGGGGACGACGGCCGCCGCGGCCAGATCCAGTACCGAGGCAGCCGAAGAGGAGGGCGGCGGTGAGGTCATGTGCCCCATCCTGCCCCCGGTGTGCAGCACGCGCAAAGGTCGTTGCGCATGCTGCAATCACGCCCGACCGGTGTCTCAGTGCACCTCGTCCACCAGCACGTCCAGCGTCCACGAAGTCCCCGACCTCGCCGGCGCCTGCTCCTCCACCACGTACCCGAGGTCCCGCAACGCCTCCACCAGTTCCGCCGGACCCTTGGGGGCGATCCCCGACGTCAGCAGGCTCCGTACGATCCGCCCCTTCGTCGCCTTGTTGAAGTGGCTGACGACCTTCCGGGTCGGCGCGTGCAGCACCCGTACGCTCGCCGTCCGCCCCGCGACCTCGCCCTTCGGCTTCCACGCGGCCGCGTACGCCGCCGACCGCAGGTCCAGCACCAGCCCGTCCCCCGCCGCCTCGGGCAGCACGGATGCCATCGGAGTGCGCCAGTGCGCGCCCAGCGCCCCCAGCCCCGGCAGCCGCACGCCCATCGAGCAGCGGTACGACGGGATGCGGTCCGTCACCCGGACGGCGCCCCACAACCCCGAGAAGACGAGCAGCGAGCGGGCCGCGCGCCGCCTCGCCGCCGCGTCGAGCGAGGCCAGGCCGAGGGCGTCGTACAGGACCCCCGTGTAGATCTCCCCGGCCGGCCGGGCGGCCGCCGTGCGCAGCTCCAGGTTCTTCGCGACCTCGCCGCGCAGCCCCTCGCTCAGCCCGAGCACCTCGCGCGCCTTCTCCTCGTCGGCCGCGCACAGCTCGACAAGTTCGTCGAGGACGGCCTCGCGGGCGGCGCCGAGCCCCGGCAGGGAGAGAGCCTCAGGCTTGAGCGGGGCGCCACGTCCAAAGGACGCCTTGCCTTCGGAGGGCGGCAGCAGGACGAGCACGGGAAATCTCCTTCGGTAGAGCTCTGCCGCGCCAGCGTACGGCGTGCCACCTCGCGCACCCGGACCTACGCTCGTTGCATGCCCCGCCGCCACATCCGCGTGACCGGCGCCCCCGAAGCCCCACTCCGGGCCGCCCTCACCGCACTGCGCACGAGACTCGACGTCCCGGCCGCCTTCCCGCTCGCGGTCCTCGCCGAGGCGGAGCACGCCGCGCAGGCCCCGGCCCTCCCCTCGTACGACGCCACCGACCTTCCCTTCCTCACCCTCGACCCGCCCGCCTCCACCGACCTCGACCAGGCGCTGCACCTCTCCCGGCAGGGCGCCGGCTACCGCGTCCGGTACGCCATCGCAGACGTCGCCGCGTTCGTCGTCCCCGGCGGGCTGCTGGACGCCGAGGCACACCGCCGGGTGAACACCCTCTACTTCCCCGACGGCAAGGTCCCGCTGCATCCGGCCGTGCTCAGCGAGGGCGCCGCCAGTCTGCTGCCCGGCAAGGTCCGCCCGGCCGCGCTGTGGACCATCGACCTCGACGCGGACGGCCAGGCCGTCGCCGTCGACGTCCGCCGTGCCCTCGTCCGCAGCCGCGCCAAGCTCGACTACGCGGGCGTGCAACGGCAGATCGACGCGGGGACCGCCGAGGACCCACTCCAACTTCTCGCCGTCGTAGGAAAGTTGCGGGAGCGGCTGGAGGCGGAGCGAGGCGGGATCTCCCTCGACGTGCCCGAGCAGGAGATCATCGAGCACGACGACGACCATGACCACGCTCATGACCACGCTCATGACCACGGCCATGGCCACGACCGCGACCGCACCTACGAGTTGAGCTACCGCGCCCCGCTGCCCGCCGAGGGCTGGAACGCGCAGCTCTCCCTCCTCACCGGAATGGCCGCGGCCGACCTGATGCTGGCCTCGGGCACGGGCATCCTGCGCACGCTCCCCGCCGCGCCCGACGGCGCTGTCGGCCGCCTGCGCCGCACCGCGCACGCGCTGCGCATCGACTGGCCGCACCATGTCTCGTACGCGCGGCTCATCCGCTCCCTCGACCCGCACGACCCCCGGCACGCGGCCTTCCTCCAGGAGTGCACGACCCTGCTGCGGGGCGCCGGCTACACCGTCTTCCGCGACGGGAGACTCCCCGGCATCACGACCCACGCCGCCGTCGCCGCCCCGTACACCCACTGCACGGCCCCGCTGCGCCGCCTGGCCGACCGGCACGCCACCGAGCTCTGCCTCGCCGCCGTCGCCGGTCACGCCCCGCCCGACTGGGTGCTCGCCGTGCTCGACGCGCTGCCGAAGGAGATGGCGGAGGGCGGGCGGCGCGCGAACGCCGTCGAGCGCGGCTGCGTCGACCTGGTCGAGGCCGCGCTGCTGAAGGACCGGGTCGGCGAGGTGTTCGACGGGTACGTGGTGGACGTGGACGAGCGCCGGCCGACCGTCGGCACCGTCCAACTGGAATCCCCGGCGGTCATCGGCCGCATCGACGGCGCCCCCGACACCGCCCTCCCCCTCGGAGAACGCCTCCGCGTCCGCCTCACCCAGGCCGATCCGACGGCCCGGACGTCCCCGATATCCCCGGCATCTCCGACGGCCTCAACGGCCTCAACGGCCTCAACGGCCTCAACGGCCTCAACGGCCTCAACGGCCTCAACGGCCTCAACGGCCTCAACGGCCTCAACGGCCTCAACGGCCTCAACGGCCTCAACGGCCTCAACGGCCTCAACGGCCTCAACGGCCTTGACGTCCCCGGCGATCCGCTTCGTACCCGCCTGACGGCGACTCAGCGGGCAGGAGCCCCGAACCAGCGTTCCAGCGCCGCCTCCAGTGTGTCCCCTGGGTCTTTTGCGCCTTCTGTGCCCTCCGTGCCCTGCGTGCCTTCTGTGTTCTCTGCGTTCTCCGGCAGGCGTTCGGTGTCCGCCGCCCATGCCACGTATCCGTCCGGCCGCACGAGCAGTGCCGTGAGCTGTGGGCGGGCGGGGGCGGCGACCGTGCGGACGTCCACCCGGTCGCCGTGGCCCTCCGCGCGGGCGCGCAGCTTCGGGTCGTCGGCCAGGTCGAGCAGCAGGGGGCGTCCGGTGTGCAGGTGGTCGGCGAGCCGGGTGCCGTCGGCGAGTTCCAGGTCGGGGGCGCTGCGGCCGACGAGCGGGTGGTCGCCGGGCAGGTCGTAGTGCTGCCAGACGCCGGAGATCCTCTTGGCCAGGTGGGTGGTGCCGTCGACCGTCTCCGTCATGCCGATGACCACCTTGCGCAGGGCGCGCGCATGCGACTCGGGGCGCATCAGCGCGACCTGGGCCCGCGTCCACTCCAGCACCCACGCGCCGATCGGATGCCGTTCACGTGTGTACGAGTCGAGCAGGCCCTCGGGGGCGTGCCCGCGCACCACCGCCGCGAGTTTCCAGCCGAGGTTCATCGCGTCCCCGATGCCCAGGTTGAGCCCCTGCCCGCCGAACGGCGAGTGCACATGCGCCGCGTCGCCCGCGAGCAGCACCCGGCCCGCGCGATAACTGCTCGTCTGGCGGCAGTTGTCGGTGAACCGGGTGATCGAGCGCACCTTGTCCACCGTCACGTCCACACCGGTCACGCGGCGCACACTGGCCTGCAACTCCTCGATGGTGACGGGAGTTTCGCGGTCGGCGGGCGGCCCGTCGAACTCCACGGTCAGGATGCGGCCGGGCATCGGACCATGCGCGTACGTCCCGACGTCCGTCGTCTGCCAGCCGCTGCGCAGCCCCTCGGTGCCGGTCAGGTCGGCGATCGCCTGGTAGCCGGTGATCTCCGGGGGCGTGCCCGGGAAGCCGAACCCGGCGAGCTTGCGGACGGTGCTGCGCCCGCCGTCGCATCCGACGAGCCAGCCCGCGCGCACGTCCCGCCCGGGCGTGAGGCGTACGGTGACGCCGTCGCCGTCGGAGCCGTCAGCGTGTCCGGCGTCGAAGCCGGTCACTTCGACCTGGCGGCGCACCTCCACGCCCAGTTCCCGGGCGCGTTCGCCGAGCAGCCGCTCCAGCGTCGCCTGGGGGACCAGACGGATGCCGTCGACCGGTCCGAGGTCCGCGAAGTCCGGGTCCGAGTCGTCCAGCAGGCGGGCGTCGAGCATGATCCCGCCGAAGTGCCCGGCGAACCTCGGCAGCGGCACCGCCCCCGCGCCGCCGTCCTCGCCCCGGGCCTTCTGCGCCTCCTGCAACCCCCGGAACCCCCGGAACCCCCGGAACCCCCGGAACTCCCGGAAAAGGCTCATCGCCGTCTCCTGGGCCTCCGCGAGCGCGGGCAGCAGTCCGCGTCGGTAGAGGGCGACGGCGGTCGGGGAGTTGATCCCGCCCGCCTTGATCGTCTCGTCCACCTCGGCCAGCCGCTCGACGACCAGCGTCCGCACCCCGCCGAGCGCCAGCTCGCACGCCAGCATCAGCCCGACCGGCCCGGCACCGACCACGACAACGTCGTACTCCGTACCCATCTCCGTGTCAGTCCCCATCTCCATGTCCATCATGAGTTTCACTGTAGTCACTAAAAGTTTGTGGCCGCTATAGTTTTCCTCATGGTGGAGGAAAAGAAAGCGGAACCGTCCCTTCGGGAGCGCAAGAAGCAGGCCACGCGGCAACGGATCTCGAACGTGGCGACCGGCCTGTTCTTCGAGCGCGGCTTCGACGAGGTGACGGTCGCGGAGGTCGCGAGGGCGGCGGACGTGTCCGCGATGACCGTCTTCAACTACTTCCCGCGCAAGGAGGACCTCTTCCTCGACCGCATCCCCGAGGCCGTGGAGATGTTCACGGAAGCGGTTCGACAACGCGGGCCCGCCGAGAGCCCGTTCACCGCCCTCCGCGCCCTCGCGCTTCAACTCATCGACCAGCAGCACCCGTTGGGCGGCCTCCACGACAACTTCCCGCACTTCTGGCGGATCGTCATCGACTCGCCCGCACTGAGCGCCCGCGCCCGCGAGGGCGTCGAGGAGGTGGAAGAGGCCCTGGCACGGACCCTCGTAGAGACCGCCCCCGAACTTTCCGACCCGCACCTCGCGGCCGCCATGACGATCGCGGCCTACCGCTCGCTCTACGTCACCACCGCGCGCCGCCTCCTCGCGGGAGAGCGGGCGGCGACCGTCGCAAACGAACACCGGGCGCGGATGGAGGCGGCCTTCGACGCGCTGGAGGGGGTGTTCGGGACCGGCTGACGGGGAGGACGTGCGCGCGGCTCCCCACCTGCGCTGCCCGGTGAAATCCCCGAGCCGTCGGTCCTGGCGGCCTCGGGACGGCGAGGGGGCGGCGGGCCGGTAGCATGGTCGGCACGGCAGACGAGCCGGGCGGACGGCCGCGTGGAGTCCCCTTAGGGGCTTCCCGAGGAACGTCCGGGCTCCACAGGGCAGGGTGATGGCTAACGGCCACCCGGGGTGACCCGCGGGACAGTGCCACAGAAAACAAACCGCCCGGCGCTTCGGCGTCGGGTAAGGGTGAAACGGTGGTGTAAGAGACCACCAGTGCCCAGGGCGACCTGGGCAGCTAGGTAAACCCCACCCGGAGCAAGGTCAAAAGGAGCCGCCGTGAAAAGCGGCTCTGCGCGGACGTTCGAGGGCTGCCCGCCCGAGTCCGCGGGTAGACCGCACGAGGCCGGCGGCAACGCCGGCCCTAGATGGATGGCCGTCTCCCCGGGCCGCCGCAAGGCACCCGGGCGACAGAACCCGGCGTACAGCCCGACTCGTCTGCCGCAGAGGACCCCTGGTCAGCGAATATGCTGGTCAGGGGCCCTTTTTTATCGAATCGCGGGCTTGGTCTGATCTCGCTCCGCACCGGTTCAAACGGGGCCGAGCGAAGATTGATCGCCCTGCTCAGGGCCGGTTCGCCGGGGCGGCGCTTCGGCCAGGCGGGCGGTTCTGTGTCGATGCCGGCCAAGTCCCCGGGCGTGTTTGGGGGTGCAGCCGGAAAACAGCCGAAACAGCCCCACGGCAGGTGTACCCAGCCCCACCTGCCGCGGTCGTGGACATGGCGAAAGGGGCTGCATCGGGATGCAGCCCCTTCCTGGCCTTGCTCACACACGGCCGGGGTGCCGCAGGCTGGGCACGCTCTGTGACGGGCGGGCCGGCCGCCCGTCCTGCGGTTCCCGGTCACGGCATTCAGCAGCTCTCGGCGTCCTTCGGGCGGGAGTCGCGGAGGTACGGCTTGCCTCTGATGTTCTTCTGGACCTCGGCCGGACAGGTCTTGATCCACGCGCTCCCTCGTCATGGTTCTTGACCAGGACGGTACGGATACGCATGACTCTCCCGTGGGTGTGATCGGAGGTACGTGAGTTCGCGCGGACAATGCGGCCGTCAGTGTCGGCCCTGCGCGAAGTACTGCCGGACGACCGATTTCCCAGGGGCTTCCCGCGAAGCCCTCGTCGGTCGGCTGGTTCTTGAATCACAGCCCAGGAAGCGGCCTCGTCGAAAAGCTGGAGTCCTTCTGTATCGGCCGACCCGGTCGAGCCGATACCTGCTGACCTGCGAAATCGCCGCTCATCGAGCCCGGCTGCGGATCACGACCGGCACGACGGAGCGACGGAACCGGCAATCGACCGGCATGTGCGAGGACGGTTCGCGAGGTGACCGCACCGTCAGGCGACGACAGGCCCACTCGAAGACTCACGGAACCTCCCGCCAAGGACCGGACTCCTCATACGTACTGTGTCCGGGGCGGCGTCGGCACGCGGTTCGGCGCGACAATACCGAGCAGTCGGCACAGCATGGAAAAGAGGCGGGATCCTCGGCCGTATGACGGCGCGGAAGTGAGGAACCATGACGACACGTCCACCTTCTGCACGGCGCCCACGCCTGCCCGATCACGGCTCGGGAGCGCCATGAGTGGCGATGAAGAGCGGCTGCTGGCCGGCCGGTATCTCCTCGTCGAGCAGCTCGGCCGCGGCGGGATGGGCACCGTGTGGCGGGCGCGGGATCAGGTGCTCAGCCGTGAGGTGGCGGTGAAGGAGCTGACGGTCAGCGGCCTGCCGCGCGAAGAGCTCGCGGTGCTGCACGCCCGCATGGAGCAGGAGGCACGGGCCGCGGCGCGGGTCAAACATCCGGGGGTCGTCACTGTATTCGATGTGTTGGAAGAGGACGGTCGACCGTGGATCGTGATGGAGCTGGTCGACGGGCAGTCACTCGCCGACGTCATTGCCACGGAGGGGACACTGCTGCCACGAGACGCGGCCCGACTCGGAGTGCAGTTACTGTCGGCGCTGGACCGGGCGCATCAGCTGGGGGTTCTCCACCGGGACGTCAAACCCGCCAACGTGCTGCTTGAGCGCGGCGGCCGGGTGGTGCTCACCGACTTCGGCATCGCCGTCGTGGGAGGCTCCAGCGGCCTGACCCGCACCGGCGACGTCATCGGTTCGCCGGACTACCTCGCCCCGGAGCGTGCCACGGGCCACCGGCCGGGCCCGGAATCCGATCTGTGGTCCCTCGGCGTGACGCTGTACGCCGCGGTGGAGGGGCAGTCACCGTTCCGCCGCACCACGACGATGAGCACCTTGCAGGCGGTGGTCGCCGAGGAACTGCCGGAACCCCGGCACGCGGGCCCGCTCGCCCCTGTCATAGAAGCGCTGCTGCGTAAGGACCCGAACGAGCGGATGACGGCTGAGCAGGCTCAGCGGATGCTGGGCGATGTGGCGGCCGGGCTGCCGGTGCGTGCACCCGCGCCCGGGGCGGCGGAGCATCCGCCCACGCAGGTGGCGCCGCCGACGGACAGCGCCGACAAGGAGCGCCTCGCCCGGGAACCGACCCGGACGACACCGCCCACGCCGGTGCCGGCACACGGGTGGGACAACCGAGCCGAGCCCGGCCCGGCGGCAGACGACGAGAATGGGGTGGCCACCCCGCCGACCGTACGAGTGCCCCCCGCCGGCCACCACGCCCATCCGGACGGCGCGGACGACGGTCGGCCCGGGCGGCGCAAGTCGCTGCTGATCGCCGGGGCGGCACTGGCGGTGGTACTGGTGGGTGGCGGCGCCGCAGCCGTGGTGATGACCATCGACTCCCGAGACACCCCGCAGTCCGCACCCGCTACCTCGCAGAGCACGGTCACTTCGCGGAGCACCGTCACTTCGCAGGCCACCGTCACCCGGACGGCTGCACAAAGTCCGCCCAGCAAGGCCGACGAGACCCCGGCACCGGCACGGTCCAGCCCCGCATCGACATCAGCCCCTCCGACCACCACCGTCGCCGCGCCTCCCCAGCAGGTCGTCGAGGACTACTTCGCCGCCATCAACGCCGGGGACTACACGCGCGCATGGGACCTCGGGGGGAAGAATCTGGGCGGGTCCTACGACTCCTTCGTCAAGGGCTTCTCCGGCACCGTCTCCGATACGGTCACCATCGAGTCCGCCTCCGGGGACACCGTGACCATGCGGCTCGACGCGTTGCAGACGGACGGAACGCATCAGTTGTTCGCCGGCACGTACACCGTTCGCGATGGCGCCATCGTCGCGGCCGACGTCCAAAAGCAATGACGCATCGCTGTGCGCACCGCAGAACGCTGAGCTTGTTCCCCTTTGACGGACACCCCAATTGACGGACAGTCCGCCACCTCGACATGCATGAGGCCGTCCGGTATCCAACTGTCCGGCTCGCGGCTGGAGATACCGAGGAGATCGTGGACCCAGTCGCGATAGCGGTCGCTGCCTCCGCACCGGAACTGCTTGTCGAGCTCGTATTTTCTGGGCGTTATAAGCCGGTTCTTCGTGGCTTCCTGGATCAGCTCCACCGTCCCCACTTCGTTGGGACGTACGACTTGGCTTCTGTCCAGCAGGAAGACGGTCACACGGGCCGCGTCGAGGAGATCATCCACCTTTGGCGAAGCGAGCTTGGTGAGCGGCAATTTCGATGTGTGGCCCCGGTCGGTTTCACCTACGCCCGACTACACGACGGCGGGTGTCGCTACCCCGGACACCGGAGACACAAGCGAGCTCAGCTTCTCGCACGTCTCCGGGTCCGTCGAGTAGACAATCGTGCCGACCATGCCCCGGGTCAGCAGGACCTTGTACGTGTTGCGGATCAACCGGTCGATGTCGCTGTCCGGCGTCGCCTTCGTGAAGATTGGGTCCTTCGATGCCGTGCGGTCCACGACCCAGCGGTCTGTACGCCACACCAGGTCGGGGCCGATGATCACACCTGACCAGTCGTACTCGAAGCCCTGTGCGGTGTAGACGCAGCCGACCTGGCCAAAGCCGGCCGGGTCGGTGGCCCACAGGGGCGCGGGCGGCGCGCCGAGGACGGACCGTTCGCCGTACACGTTCCACGGACGTGCCCAGTCGCCGATGACGACGTCAGCGGGAAGTGTCGTCATGCCCGGGGTGACCTTGGTGGTCCACTTCCAGCAGTAGCCGGCCGACATCCGCGCGCTGTAGTGGTCCTCCTGGCGGCGCGCCACGAGGAAGTCCTCCAGTTCCCGGGGGCTCTGGGCGGTCCGCAGCTCCAGCTTGCCGTCGGGTTCCCACTGGCTGGGCGTGCCACCCTCCAGCCCGAGCAGGTCGACGACCCACTTCTCGTACGCGTCACTCCCACCGCACCGGAACTGGCCGTCCAACTCGACGACCGTGCAGTCGAGGCCCTGCGCGGCTGCGGCCCGTTTGATCTCCTCCTTCGTCCCCATCTCGCCGGGCCGTACCACCTGGTGCTGGTCGAGCAGGAACACCGGCACCCGGGCCGCGTCGATCAGCTCCGCCACCTGGGGACGGCCCGTGCGCAGTTCCGCCTTGGTGTAGCGGTTGGCGGAGGTCTTCCGCAGGCGATGGGCCTCGTCACAGATCAGTACGTCGAGGTCGTTCGGTTCGGCGTCCATGAAGCTGTTGAAGTACTTGAACAACTGCTGCACGGCGGGCATTCGCGCCCCGGCGACCTTGCGCATGGTCTTGGTGAACGAGGCGGATCCCGTCGCGTGCAAAGCGGTCACCCCGCGCCGGTACAGCTCACCCAGCAACGACAGCGCGACCACGCTCTTGCCGGAGCCGGGACCGCCGGTCACCACGATGACCTGCTTGTGGTTGGACCGCTTGGCCTTGCGTACGGCGGACATGACCTGCTCGTAGGCGACCCGCTGTTCGGCGATGAGGACGAACTGCTCGCGGTCGCGGATCTCGGCAGCAGCAACGGCCATCAACTGCTTGGACGGCCGGATCTTGCCGCCGAGCAGTACGTCCGCCGCCTCCGCGCCGGGCTTCGCGGCGAGCCGCGAGCGCAGGAAGTCCAGGAAGGCGCCGCGCTGTTCGCCGGTGTACATCCGGCCGCGTTGGTCCTCCTTGACGCTCCGCAGCCCCGCGACGCCGAACTCCGTCGCGTTGTGGAGGAACGCCACCCCGGCCAGCGACTTCGGCATCCGTTCCAGCGCGCCGTTGAACGACACCAGGTACTCGCAGTAGCCCCGGACCTGCTCGATCGGGTTGAGTACGGGCTGCGGGTAGGCGTCGATCCGGCACAGCAGCGGCTCGTCCTCCTCCGGATAGGCCGCACTCCACTGCTTGAGTTCGACTACGACGTACGACGGTTCGCCCGTGGTGGGGTGCACGCCGGCGAGTACGGCGTCCGCGCGCTTGCTCGTGAGGGGCAGGCTGTACTCGATGAGGACCTCGACGCTGTCGAGGCCGGCCTCCATGAGCGCGTTGACGAGGGCCGGGAGGCTGCGTTCCCAGGACCGTATCTCCGCCTGACCGGCGTTCCGGCCATGCTGGTGACGGAAGTTCTCGGTCAGATACAGCGCCAGCGACCCTTCGAGGATGCGGGCGGCCACGGACGCCGCGGACTCACGGAACAGCAAGAAAATGCCCCCAGGCAGCACGAAGAAGACTCGTGCGGGTGGGGGCATGTCCTCCGATGTCCGCGCGCAGGCGGATCAGGAAGCCCGTCGGGCCGCTGAGATGGTTCTCGTCATCCTAGGTCAGTGCGTGGATCACAAGGAGGGGACGGCGCAGACGGAATGCGGCTGGGGGCGGCGGCAGGGGAGCGGCTACCCCGTTGTCGAAGGCCCTCGGCCGCCGGCTTCAGCCCAGGTGGAGATGAATGCGCGCCAGGCTTGGGGGGTGAAGGCGATCGCCGGGCCAGTGGGACGCTTGCTGTCGCGGACCGGTATGACGGCGGGAACGTTGTCAGCGATCTCAACGCACTCGTTGTTGCCACCGCTGAAGGTGCTGCTGCGCCACTTCGCGCCCGACAGGTCTGGCGTGCTGTGGCGTGCGCGATTCATGCTCTGTGCTCCTTGGCCCTGCGTCGGATGACGGTACCGGATTCCATCGGAGAGAGCGCGGACGTGCGAGCGGCGTCGAACAGATCCTGGTAGCGGGCTACTTCTGCCTCCCGCTCCAGCCAGATGGAGCCGGTCGGATTGTCCGCCAGCACTACGTCGAGCGCTGCCTCCTCCGGGAAACCCAGTACTACGTACGGGCCGAACATACTCGCGTGCGCTCCGCGCGAGAACGGCAGGACCTGGATGGTCACGTTGGGGTGCTCGGAAGTGGACAGGAGGTGCTCCAACTGCGCCTGCATTACCTGGGGTCCGCCAACCTGTTGGAGGAGAACGGCCTCCGACAGCACCGCCCAGAGGTGCAAAGGGGAGTCGCCGGTGAGTCGTTCCTGTCGGGCGAGGCGCACCTGGACGAATTTCTCGATCTCGTCTGCCGTCTGCCACTGCTGCGAAGCCACCGTCACGGCACGGATGTACTCCGGGGTTTGGAGTAGGCCGGGAACCAACTGCGCCTGGAACGTGCGGATCTCCCCGGCCATGGCCTCCAGCGCGATGTAGTCGCGGTACGTGTCGGCGAGCACGGATCCGTACTGGTTCCACCATCCCTGCCGGCGACGGCGGTTGGCCTTGCGCGCCAGTGCACTCAGCCGCTCACGGAGTTCGGGGTCCGGTGCCTCGTAGGCGTGCAGCATCGCGGTCAGGTCCGGGAGCCGCACCGCGACTCGACCGTTCTCGATCCGGCTGATCTTGCCCTTGGTGCAGTCGAGGGCGTCCGCCGCCTGAGTGGTGGTCAGCTTTGCGGCCTCTCGCAACCGACGCAGTTCGTCGCCGAGTTGGCGGCCGAGCACGGTCGAGGGGTTCGGGGTGGTGCTCTTGGTAAGCATGCCAACACGTTTAGCAGAGCCGTGGATACATGCGGGTGGGATTAACTCGAAAGGTGGAATATTGCTGCCATCTCAATCAGCAACGTTGCCGATTGAGGTGATGCGCGTACATCCTGCTCGGCATGACATCGGCGTCCCACGGCCCAACCGGCCGTCTGTATGGGGCTCCGGCCGCGCATCGACCCCCTGGGGCTGCCATGGCTGCACAGAATGAAGTGACCTTTCGGTTAACCCGTTGCCGGCGCAGCGTGCCCAGAACTCGAGCGCTGGCGCATGCCGTGCTGGGGGAGTGGGGGGTCAGTCAAGACGTCCTGGAATCAGCCGAGTTGGTGCTCTCGGAACTGGTGACCAACGCGCTGTGCGTGCCCGTGCCGAGCGACCGGCGGGTGGGTGTACGGATCGCGCGATCGCTGGCGGAGGGGTTGCTGCGGCTGGAGGTCAGTGACGCGGGCTCGGGTCGGCCCGAAGCGCGGGCGCCCGGTGATGAGGAGACCTGCGGGCGGGGGTTGTTGCTCGTCGAGGCGTTGGCTCATCGGTGGGGAGTTGAGGAGCGCGTGGGCGGGATCGGGAAGACGGTGTGGGTCGAGCTGAAGGCGCCGGACCTCGTGGCCGAGCCCGTGGGGAGGGAGGTCGCGGCGGTTCTGGTGCGGTCTGGGCAGCGGGTGAGGGTGTGGGGTGAGTGGCGTGTGGTCGTCAGCGTACGGAGTGAGCGGATCGGCGCCGCGGACTCCGCCGTGGTGTTGGAGTTGGACGAGGGCCCGGCGTTGCGGGTCCAGGCGGCCGAGCCGCTTGTCGTGCGGCAGCGGGGGGACGTATGAATGGGGTCATCCGGCTCGTGATCGACCTGTGAGCGCGACTATGGTCGTAAGCGCATCTCAGGCCCGAGGAGGATTCATGAGTGCGGAGCACGCCGAGACCACGCACACATCACCGTCTCAGCTCAGGACTGTGGCCGACATTCGCGCCGCCCTGCGGGACGGGCGGGGGTTCCCGGGGGACGCCGAGAGCTTTGAGGCAGATCTTGCTCGTGCCCTGGACGCCGCCACGGCCACCGACCTCCACCAGGTTGCCGACGTCATCAAGACGTATGCCGGCAGCATCCGTGCCTTCAGTGATCCCGAGTTCGACGATGCGCTTCAGGAGGGGCTCGACCTCATTGCTGAGGTCAAGAAAGGCAAGCAGGAGTGAGTCGAGCCATCGCCGTGATCACGTCCTCGGCGGCGAAACGCCTCCAGACGCTCGGTCCGGTCGCTCAGCAGGCTGTCGAAGGACTGCGACGGGAGCTGGAGGACAGTCCCAAACTCGGAATTCGGCGCGGCTCGGTGCACGGTAACGGCGACACGGTCGTCTACCGGACTCGGCTCGAACCACGCGAAGACATGCCGGGCCTGACCATCGTGTACGCGTACGCTCCTCAGCCGCATCCGCCGGCGGTCGCGATCATCACGGTCACCCCCGACGACGTGAGCAACGAGCCGCAGACCTGACGGAGACCTTTGCAGCAAGTGTGTGCCCTGTACCGACACCTGGGCGTTCCCGGGACTTCCCGCAGGGCAAGGCCACCAGGTCGTGGGCAAGGGCTACGGCATGCCTGCCGTCGGCTACGAGGCGACCGTGCTGGTCGCAGTCCTCAATGAGAGGCTGTGACCAGAACTTTCGAGGCCGACGTCAGTCCGTGTAGTGGTACCGAGCCTTGAGGATCTTGACCTGTTTTGTCGTCGGCTCGGTAGACGAGGCGGTGTTCGTCGTCGATGCGTCGCGACCAGTAACCGGACAGGTCTCCCTTGAGCGGTTCGGGCTTACCGATGCCGTTGAACGGGTCGCGCTGGATTTCGGCGATGAGGCGAACGACGCGGCGCACCATCTCGCGGTCGGTCTCCAGCCAGTGCTGGAAGTCGTCCCAGGCGGCTGGGTCGAAGTTGACGTCCCTCACTCCTCACCGGCCAGTTCCTGGAGGTCTTCCAGGGTCTTCGCGATCCCTGTCTGGCCCGCACGGTCGCGGGCGACGGCTTCCATGAGGCGGCGGGCGTTGGCTGGGGAGCGTAGGAGATGGATGGTCTCCTGCCAGGCGTCGTAGTCCTCTGCAGACATGAGGATGGCGTCGCCGTTCTTGGAGATGGCCGAGGTCGTACGTGCCGGGTAGGGGGCGTTCGGCGAGCATGACTAGGCGCGCCCGGGTGATGTCCGCCTCCGCTGCCGCGAGCAGCTGATGGTCGGTGATGCCGAGTTTGTTGCGCAGTACGCCGTTGGGCATGGCGTACGGATCGTTCACCCTGCCCGCCGGTCCGAAGTCTGTCGGTGGCGGGCGATCGCGCGGGCGACCAGGGTGTCCGCGTCGACGTCGCCCTTCACGTACGCCTCGGTGTCGCGGTCGGAGGCCTTGGAGGCCTGGAGCCCCTCGGCCTCGATGGAGCCGGTGGCCGAGGCGACGGCCGCACGTCGTGCCGCTCGGCCGCTCAGCGCCTCGAAGGCCTCGACGGACAGGAGGACGCCCTGGGGCTTGCGGTGGGCGCCGATCAGGACCGGGTCGGCATCCGCGCCGGACTCCGACAGGTCGGTCAGGATCCGCGACAGTCTCGCGCGCGCGTCGCTGACGGTCACGACCTCAGGGATCTCCATGCTGTCACCGTACCCATACAGAGGCTTGATTCTGTACAGATTCTAGTACGGATTCCGGTGAGTGTCCCGTCCCGGCAGAGGGTGAGGGCATGGGTGGGTGTCGTACGTGAACGTCTTCCTGCGGATTTGCTTGCGCAAGGGCCTCCGACCTGTGTCGGAGGCCCTTTCTCGTTGGGGGTGGTCGGCGGAGCCGGGGAGTGGGCGGCAAGGTGTGGGGGGTCAGACGGGGAGGGACTTTTTGAGGATCTTGCCTGCGGGGTTTCTGGGGATCTCGTCTATGAAGCGGATGTGTCGGGGGCGTTTGTAGGTGGCCAGGAGGGTGGTCAGGTGGGATTGCAGGTCGTCGGGGGTGGTTCCGGGGTTGGTGACGACGAAGGCCAGGGGGACTTCGCCGTAGTCCGCGTCCGTCACTCCGACCACGGCGGCGTCGTGCACCGCGGGGTGGGTGCGTAGGGCCTGTTCTATCTCTCGGGGGTAGACGTTCTGGCCCGCCCGGATGATCAGGTCCTTGCAGCGGTCGATCAGGTGTACCCGGCCGTCGCCGTCGATGAAGCCGAGGTCGCCGGTGCGGGTCCAGCCGTCCGTCGTGATCTCGGCCGTGGCCTTCTCGTCGTTCCAGTAGGCGCGCATCACCCCGGGGCCGCGTGCGCAGATCTCCCCGATGACGCCGGGGGCCACCTCCTGGTCCTTCGGGTCCAGGGCCTTCACCGACATGCCGGGGATCACCCGGCCGGCCGGGATCACGTCGGTGGTGCCGGGCGCGGGGTGTTCGTCCGGGCCGAGCGTGATGTAGGGGCCGCCGACCTCGGTCATGCCGTAGACCTGGCGGAAGCCGCAGCCGAGCTGTTCCACGGCCTCGGCGTAGACCTCCGGCGGCATCGGCGCGGCGCCGTAGAGCACCTCGCGCAGGCTGGTCAGGTCCGTTCGCTGCAGCGACTTCGTCTGCATCAGGAAGCGGAGCATCTGCGGCACCAGCCAGACGTGCGTGGCCCGGTTGTCCTCGATCGCGGCCAGCGCCCGCTGCGGCTGGAAGCCCGGCATGAGCACCACGGTGGCGCCCGCGGCCATGTAGGTCAGGGAGATCACCATGCTGCCGTGGTACAGCGGGCAGCAGTTGACCAGGACCATGTCGTCCGTGGGCCGGACCTGGGCGAGCCAGCCGAGCGCGATGGCCCGGAACGAGGCGTGGTCGACGGCGACGCCCTTGGCCCGGCCGGTGGTCGCCGAGGTGTGCAGGATCGCCGCCAGGGCGTCGTCCGGGACGTCGGGCAGGTCCGCGCCGTCGGCCGGGTCCGTCTCGCACAGTGCGGCGAACTCGGCGTCGTCCAGCGGTACGCGGAGGCGCACCGGCAGGTCCGGATGCCGGTCCAGCAGGGCCGACTCACCGATCACCGCGACCGGGGTGCAGCGCTCCGCGATCCCGGCCACCTCGGCGGGCGTGAGGCTGTGGTTGAGCGGGACGAACAGCGCTCCCAGCCGGGCCAGCGCGAAGTACGTCTCCAGCACCTCGACGCGGTCCAGCGAGAGGACCGCCACCCGGTCACCGCTGCCGATGCCGCGCCCGGCGAGCCCGTGGGCGAGCCGGGTCACCCGGTCGTGGAACTCGGCCCAGGTGACCGAGCGGTGCGCGTCCACCAGTGCCGTCCGCTCCGGGAAGCACTGGCGGTTGCGCTCCAGCAACTGGGTCAGCCACATCACGCACCGTCCGGCTGCGCGGCCGAGGCGGCGTGTTCGCCGAGGAACCGCTCGTAGTCCGCGATCGTGGACAGCTTCTCCATGTCCTCGGCGGTGATCTCCACCCCCACGCGCTGCTCGATGAGCAGGACCAGACGCACGAGGTCTCCCGAGTCGATGCCGCTGGCGGCCAGTTCGGTCTCGTCGCTGAGCTTCTCGGCGTACTCCGACGTCCCGGTCAGTTCGGTGAGTAGCTCTCGTACGGTGCTCATGGGGGTCCACCTTTCACAGCGCCAGGCCGGGCGCCGAGCCGGTCTCTCGGATCGGACCGGCATCTCGGACCGGTCCCTCGGATCGGAAAGGAGGGGCGGGAGCGCGCCGGCAATCCCTGCCACCGCTGTGGTGTTGATCACAGCGTTCCGGGGGGTGGGGGAGGGATTGCCGCGGTCGCTTCGCCACTCCTCCGTATGTGAAGCCCCCGGCAAGGGAGTTCTTCGCACGGTCCGGACAGCGGGGTAGAGGGAGCGGAGGTTCAAGGTGACCACCGAGGCAGGTTCCGAGGCAGGTTCCACGGCCGTCGCCGCGGACGGCGAGCATCTCGACGAGTACTTCGAGGCGCTCGTCGCGGCCGACGAGCGGATAGAACCCCGGGACTGGCTGCCCGACGGCTACCGCCGGATGGTGATCCGGCAGGTCGCCCAGCACGCGCACTCGGAGATCATCGGGATGCAGCCGGAGGGGTCCTGGCTGACCCGGGCGCCCTCCCTGCAACGCAAGGCGGCCCTGCTCGCCAAGGTGCAGGACGAGGCCGGACACGGCCTGTACCTGTACGCGGCGGCGGAGACCCTCGGCGTCACCCGGGCCGAACTCCTCGACGCGCTGCACCGCGGCCACCAGCGGTCCGCGGACACGTTCAACCACCCCGCCCTGACCTGGGCCGACACCGGGGCGATCGCCTGGCTGACGGACGGCGCGGCCGTGATCAACCAGGCCCCGCTGTGCCGCACCTCCTACGGCCCGTACGCGCGGGCCATGCAGCGGGTGTGCCAGGAGGAGACCTTCCACGTCCGGCAGGGATACGACCTGCTCTGGGCGCTGTGCCGGGGCACGCGGGAGCAGCAGGCGATGGCGCAGGACGCCGTCGACCGGTGGTGGCTGCCCGCGGTGGCCCTGATGTTCGGCCCGCCCGACACGGTCGACGGCGGTGGCGGGGACGCGCGGGCCGCGGCCCTGGGCGCCGCGGTCAGTCGCCGTTCGATGGCCTGGGGGATCAAGCGCCACACCAACGACGAGCTGCGCCAGCGCTTCGTGGACACCGTCGTCCCGCAGGCGGAGCGGCTCGGGGTGACCCTGCCCGACCCGGCGATCCGCTGGAACGAGGAGCGCGGGCACCACGACTTCACTCCCGTGGACTGGCAGGTGTACCGCACCGCACTGGCCGCCGGCGCTCAGTGCGGCCGGCAGCGGCTGGCGCACCGGGTGGCGGCCCACGAGAACGGGGCGTGGGTGCGCGCGGCGGCCGACGCCTACGCGGCACGCGGGACGACCGAGGGGCGGGAACAGTGAGCCGGGAACGCGGAGTCACCGGGGCGCAGACGCCCTGGGAGGTGTTCATCAGGCCGCGTCGTGGCCTCTCCCACCAGCATGTCGGGTCGGTCCACGGCGCGGACGCCGACATGGCCATCGCCAACGCCCGGGACCTCTACACCCGCCGGGGTGACCCGGTGTCGATCTGGGTGGTGCGCTCCGACGGGGTGCGTGCCTCGTCGCCCGGCGAGAAGGACCCCTTCTTCAGCAACGGAGCCGACAAGCCCTACCGGTATCCGCAGGTGTACGTACCGCTCAACGAGGTGCACGAGGTGCACGAGGTGCACGAGGCGAACGAGGCAGGCGACCGTGACGAGTGAACTCGCCGGAGGCGGAGGCGGAGGCGGAGGCGGAGGCGGAGGCGGAGGCGGGGTCGATGCCGGTACCGATGCCGTTGCCGGTACGCGGGATCGCGACGTCGCCGAGTACGCCCTCAGGCTCGGTGACGACGCGCTGATCCTCTGTCAGCGACTGTGCGCGTGGGTGACCAACGCCCCCACCATCGAAGAAGACCTGGCCCTGTCGAACATCGCCGTCGACCTGCTCGGCCACGCCCGCACCCTGCTGAGCCTCAGCGGCCGTGCCGACGGGACGCACCGCGACGACGACGACCTCGCCTACCGCAGGACCGAGCGGGAGTTCCGCAACGCGCTGCTGCTGGAGCTGCCCAACGGCGACTTCGCCGTCACCGTCGCCCGGCAGTTGGCGTACACGCACTACATGTGTCTGCTGTACGCGGAACTGGCGGCGGCGGCCGACGAGGGGCTGGCGTCGTTCGCCGCTCGCGCGGTCAAGGAGGCGGAGTACCACCGCATGCACGCCTCGCAGTGGACCGTACGGCTGGGTCTGGGCACCGGGGAGAGCCGGCGGCGGATGCAGGCGGGGCTGGAGCAGGTCTGGCCCTACGCGGCCGAGCTGTTCGAGGCCGACGACCTGACGGCCCGGCTCGACACCGACGGCACGGCGGTCGCCCCGGCGCGCCTGCGGGCCGCCTGGGAACGGGACGTGGCCGAGGTTTTGGCGGAGGCCCAGCTCACCGTCCCGGCGCCGTCCTGGCAGGCGACCGGCGGGCGGGCGGGGCTCCACACCGAGGGGTTCGCGCCGCTGCTGGCCGAGTTCCAGTCGGTCTTCCGGCAGTACCCGGGGGGTGTCTGGTGAGCGCGGCCTTCCAGGCGGACCTCCAGTCGGACCTTCAGGCAGATCTCCGGTCGGACCTTCAGGCGGATCTCCGCTCGGACCTCCGCTCGGACCTTCGGTCGGACCTCCGCTCGGACCTCCAGTCGGACCTCCAGGCGGATCTCCGGTCGGACCTGCGGTCGGATCTCCGGTCGGACCTCGACCGGATCGCGGACCGGGTGGGGGCCGTACCCGACCCGGAACTGCCGATGATCAGCCTGGCCGACCTGGGCGTGATCCGTGCGGTGCGGGAGGGCGCGGACGGTGACGTGGAGGTCGTCGTCACGCCGACCTACCTCGGCTGTCCGGCGCTCTCGGCGATCGAGGCCGACCTGCGGACCGTACTGGCGGAGTGCGGGCATCCCTACGGGCGGGTGACGTGGGCGCTCGCGCCCGCGTGGACCACCGACTGGATCAGCGAGGCGGGCCGCCGCAAGCTCGCCGACCACGGCATCGTGCCGCCCGGCGACGCCGGAGCGCCGCTGCCGGTCCGGCTCGGCCTCGGCCGGCCCTGCCCGCACTGCGGTTCCGTGGCGACCCGGCCGCTCGGCCCGTTCGGGCAGACCGGCTGCCAGACGATCCTGGTGTGCACCGCCTGCAAGGAGTCCTTCCCCCACATGAAGGCGGTGTGACGGCGCCCATGACGACGACCGAGCAGGGCGCGCCTACGCCCACCGCGCCTACGCCCACCGCGCCTACGCCCACCGCGCCGGCCCCCACCGGGCGGGCGGCCGGATGGCACCGGCTGCGCGTGGCGCGGGTGCGGCCGCTCACCGACGACGCGGTGGCCCTCACCCTGGACCTCCCGGACGTCCCGGACCAGTCGGCCGACGCAGGCGACGCAGGCGACGCAGGCGACGATGCCGACGCTTTCGTCCACCGGCCCGGTCAGCATGTGACCGTCCGGCATGTCCTGAACGGGACGGAGATCCGCCGCAGTTACTCGATCTGCCCGCCCCCCTCCGCGCCGCGCGAACTGCGGCTGGTGGTCAAGCGGCTCGGCCCGGGCGGCTTCGGGGAGTACGCGACGACCGTGCTGGCCGCCGGTGACACGCTGGACGTCGGGCCGCCGACCGGCGGGTTCGGGCTCGTGGCGCAGCCTGGCGCGCACCATGTGATGGTGGCCGCGGGCAGCGGCATCACTCCGCTGCTGAGCATGGCCACGGCGGCCCTGCGGGACGACCCGGGGTGCCGGGTGTCGCTGATCTACACCAACCGTACGGCCCGGTCGGTGCTGCTCGCCGACGAACTGGCCGACCTCAAGGACGCCTACGTCGACCGGTTCCTGCCCCTGTACCTGCTGACCCGGGAGACGCGCGAGGCCGAGCTGCTCTCCGGGCACGTCGACACCGCGAGGCTGCCGGGACTGCTCCGCGCGGTCGGCGCCGAGCCGGACGGCGACGCGTACTTCTACCTCTGCGGGCCGTGGGGGATGGTCACGTCGGTGCGCGAGGCACTGACCGGGTGGGGCGCCGACCCGGCCCGGACCCACGCCGAACTCTTCTCCCTCGGCCCCCAGGACCCGCCGCCACCGGCGGCCGAACTCCGCGGCCGCACCGTGCGGATCACGGCCTCCCTCGGCGGCCGGACGGCCGTGGCCGTCATGGAGGAGCAGGACCGGACGGCGCTGGACGCGCTGCTGCGGGTCAGACCGGACACCCCGTACTCCTGCCGCGAGGGCCTGTGCGGAAGCTGCCGCGCCAGGGTGACCCGCGGCACCGTCACGACCGGCCGCCAGCACGTGCTGGGGCCCGCGGAACTCGCGGCGGGATACACCCTCGCCTGCCGCGCCCGCCCGGAGTCCGACGACACGGCGCTGGACTTCGACCTCTGAGCGGCGACGTCCGCACGAAGCGACGTCATCAGCCGCATCCGGCCCCACCGGGCCACCCCCACACCTTTACGGAGACGCGATGACCGACACCACGTCACTGCCCTGCGACCCGGGGACGGACGAACCGCTGGACGACCCGCTGGACGACCCGCTGGACGCACCGGTGGTGACCTTCCAGGGAAAGACCCCCTACGACGAGTACGTCCACGCCTCGGTCCTGTCCTCCCTCCAGCAGCCCCTGACCGACTCTCCGGACGAGATGACGTTCCTGGTCACGACCCAGGTGATGGAGCTGTGGCTCACCCTCGTCGTCCACGAGTGGAAGGCCGCCCGGGACGCGCTGTCCAAGGACGACCACGAGGGCGCCATGGACGCCCTGCGCCGCAGCATCAGCGCCCATCGCGCCCTCAACGACTCCTTCGGGCCGATCGCGAGGATGACCCCGGCCCAGTTCAACAGTTTCCGCGAGGCGTTCGGCGAGGCGTCCGGCTTCCAGTCGGCGCAGTACCGGCACATGGAGTTCCTGCTCGGTGACAAGTCCCGGTCGCTGATGAACCCGCAGCGGGCGGATCCCCGGGCGTACGCCGCGCTGGAGGAACTGCTCTACGAGCCGTCGCTGTACGACGCGGCGCTGGCCTACCTGCACCGCCGGGGCCTGCCCGTCCCGGAGCGCGTGCTGGAGCGCGACCTGACCGTCGCCTACGAGGCCGACCCGGACGTCGAGGAGGCCTGGCGGGGCATCTACGCCGGGCCGCAGAACGACCCGCTGCTCGCCCTGGGCGAGGCGCTGACCGACGTCGCCGAGCTGGTCCTGCGCTGGCGCGGCGACCATCTCCTCGCCACCCGCCGGGCGATGGGCGCCAAGTCGGGCAGCGGCGGCTCCTCGGGCGTCGCCTGGCTGGAGAAGCGCAACACGCGCGCCGTGTTCCCCGAGCTCTGGACGGTGCGCGGCCTTGTCTAGGGAGACCCTCGAAGCCGCGCCCGCCCTGGAGGAACTGCGGGTGCGGGCGTCCGCGCTCGACGCCGCCGACCCGCTGGCGGGCCGGCGGGACCGCTTCGTCCTGCCGGACGGCACCGTCTATCTGGACGGCAACTCGCTCGGCGCGCTGCCGGCCGCGGTGCCGGAAGCGCTCGCGGACGCCGTCCACCGGCAGTGGGGCGAAGGCCTGATCCGGTCCTGGAACGAGCACCAGTGGTGGCAGGCGCCGCTGCGGGTGGGGGACGCGATCGGACGGCTGCTCGGCGCGGCGCCCGGGCAGACCGCGGCGGGCGACTCCACCACCGTGCAGCTCTTCAACGCCCTGACGGCGGCGGCGCGGCTGCGTCCCGGACGGCGGCTGCTGCTGACCGACCCGGGACACTTCCCCACCGACCAGTACATCGCCGACTCGGTGGCCCGGCTGCTCGGCATGGAGGTCTGCCGGGTCGCGGTGGACGGCCTGCCCCGCTTCCTCGCCGAACGGGGAGACGAGGTGGCGGTGGCCGGCTACTCCCCGGTCGACTACCGCACCGGTGAGCTCCACGACATGGCCTCCGTCACCCGTGCCGTTCAGGTGGCCGGGGGGCTGATGCTGTGGGACCTGTGCCACGCGGCCGGCGCGCTGCCCGTCCGGCTGGACGAGCTGGACGTCGACCTGGCGGTGGGCTGCGGCTACAAGTTCCTGTCCGGCGGCCCGGGCGCCCCCGCCTTCGTCTACGTCGCCCGGCGCCACCAGGCCGCCTTCGACCAGCCGCTCACCGGCTGGAACGGGCACGCGGACCCCTTCGGACTCAGCGGCGACTACACCCCCGCCCCGGGAGTGGAGCGGGCCCGGATCGGCACGCCGCCGATCCTCTCCCTGCTCGCGCTGGAGGCGGCCCTCACCGCGTTCGAGGGGACCGGGATGGAGGAGATCCGGGCCAAGAGCCTGTCGCTGACCGGGTTCTTCATGGACTGCGCCGACACCCTGCTGGACGGTCTCGGCTTCACCGTGGTCACCCCACGGGAGCCGCACCGGCGCGGCAGTCAGGTGGCGCTGCGGCACCCGGACGCGTATCCGCTGGTGGCCGCGCTCGCCGCCCGCGGTGTCATCGGCGACATGCGGGCCCCGGACCTGCTGCGGTTCGGCGTCAACGCCCTGTACGTCTCCCACCAGGACATGCTGACCGCCGTACGGCACCTGTGGGAGGCGGTGAGCCGGGGGGAGCACCAGGACCCGCGCCTGCGGCGGCGCGCCGCCGTCACCTGACCGGCCGGCGGTGTCCGGGCCGGTCAGGCGGACTGCTGGTGCCAGGCGTCGTGGAAGTTGCGGCGGGCCCGGTACAGCCGGGAGCGGACCGTGCCGAGCGGCAGGGCGAGCGCGGTCGCCATCTCCTGCTCGTCCAGGCCGTAGAGCACGCGCAGGGTGAGCACCTCGCGATGGTGGTCCGGCAGCCGGTCCAGGACGTCGCTGATGTGGACGGCGGCCATGGGGTTGGCGTCCTGGACCAGGTCGGGCAGGTCCTCGGCGGCGAAGTCGCCCAGTCGCCGCTGGGTGCGGACGGCCTCGCGTACCGCGATGGCGCGGACCCAGGCGTAGAAGGCACCCGGCTCGCGCAGTCCGCGGATGCCGCGGTAGATCGCGACCATGGCCTCCTGCGCGGCGTCCGGGCCGTGCCGCAGGGTGACCCGCTGACACAGCCGTACGACCAGCGGGGCGACGTGCTGCAACAGGTCGTTCATCGCCTGGCGGTCGCCGGCCTGGGCGCGGGGCAACAGGGCGCTCACCTCCGGGACATGGCGGTCGCGGAGGGCGACGACGTCGGTGCCCCGCGGCTCGACGCCGGTGTCGGGCGTGCTGGACGTAGGCGTGCCGGACGCGAGGGGGCTGGACATGAGGGTGCTGGACATGGGGGCTCCCACGAGTGTGGCGGGCGGGCGGCCTGGCCAGACGGTCGGCGGCCTGGTGGTGACGGCGGCTTGGTGGTGACGGCGCTCTCCGCGGTTACCGGAGCAGGCGCAGCCGCTCGCGCCACGGGGAGTGGTGGAGCCGGGGCCGGTGGCTCTTGAGGACGGCCGGTGAGGGCGCGAAGGCCCCGTCCTTCAGCCCCCGTAAGATCACGTCCGCCGCCTGGCCGGGCGTCCGGGTCCCCGCCCGTACGTCGTCGATGGCGTCCAGCGAACGCCCCACCAGTTCCCGCAGTCCCGCCGGGGCGTGGAACCACATCCAGCGCAGCTCGTACCACTCGACCGCCGACCAGTCGCCCCCCGGCGACGCCTCGGCGTCGAGGCGGGCCCGGCGCAGCGCCGGTTGGGCGAGCTGCTGCCACACCAGCCACATCCGGCAGAAGGCGCTCCACAGCCGGAAGTCCTGGCACGCGGTGCGCGCCGCGTGCAGCAGCCGGTCGCCGTGCCGGGCCAGCTCATCCTGGAGGCGGGCGACGCGTGCGAACGGCTCGGCGGACCAGTCGCCGCCGGCGCCGCGCAGCCGCGCAGCCGTGCGGGCAGCTCGGGGAACCGGCCGAACGCGGCGATCTCGGGCACCTCGAAGCGGTGGGCCGGCAACCGGAAGACCTCGGCGGTGTACGGCGCCGTCGTCTCGCCCGCGGGCGCGCGAAGATCACCCCGCGGGTTCACCAGCAGAACCCGGACGCCCTGCCTGGCCGGAACCGCCGCCGGCAGGCCGGCCGAGAGACGGCCGCCGAGCACCGCGACGTCGAACGCCGGGTCGGCTCGGGCATCGGGGTTTCTCATGCCGCGAGCCTGGCCAGGCCGACTGGAATCCGCCTGGAGCCCCGGCTGAACCGGCCGCGCCCGGCCTCAAGTGGATATCCGCCGAAGTGCGACCCGGCGGTGGTGTGATCCGGTCCGGGCCCCGTGCTCCCGGACCGGAGGAGGTGTCCGCGATGCCCGGAGAACCTCCGCAGTGCGAGAGGTTCGAGGCCGCAGAGGTCACCGAGCGGGAATCCATCATGTTGTTCTGAGTCGCATCGGAGGAATTTCCATGTTTTCCCTGACCGAGGCGGTACTGGCCGGCGCGGACCCGGAAGAACTGAAGCAGGAGAAAGTCCCGGACGAATACCTTGCCGCCCACCTCCGCAAGGAGGACGTGGGTATTTTCGCGGGGGTCGAGGACAAGGACGTCCGGAAATCGGTCCACGTCGGTATGGTGCCCATGCCGGAACTGGCCCCGGACGAGGTGCTGGTGGCCGTGATGGCCAGTTCCGTGAATTACAACAGCGTCTGGTCGGCCATGTTCGAGCCGCTCCCGACCTTCGACTTCCTGGAACGCTTCGGCAGGGAGGGCGGCTTCTCCGCCCGGCACGACCAGCCCTACCACGTCATCGGGTCGGACGCCGCCGGCGTCATCGTCCGCGTGGGCTCCGGCATCCGCCGCTGGCAGGTCGGCGACCACGTCGTGGTCAGCCCCGTGCAGGTCGACGACCACGAGCCGATGACCCACTCCGACGGCGTGCTCGGCAACGGGCAGCGCGCCTGGGGCTTCGAGACCAACTTCGGCGGGCTGGCGCACTACTCGGTGGTCCGGGCGAGCCAGCTCCTGCCCAAGCCGGCCCATCTGACCTGGGAGGAGGCGGCCGTCAACCTGCTGACGGCGGGCACCGCCTACCGGATGCTGATCAGCGACCGGGCGGCCCGGATCAAGCTCGGCGACATCGTCCTGATCTGGGGCGCGGCCGGCGGCCTCGGCGCCTACGCCGTCCAACTGGTCAAGAACGCGGGCGGCATCCCGGTCGGCGTGGTCGGCTCGGAGGAGAAGGCGCAGCTGGTGCGGGACCTCGGCTGCGACGTGGTGATCAACCGGGCGGAGATCGGCCTGGACGGCGACACCACGCCCGACGACCCGATCGCCCTGGGCAAGCGGCTGGGCCGGATCATCCGCCGGGAGACCGGCGAGGATCCCCACGTCGTCTTCGACTTCGTCGGCCGGGCGACGTTCGGCATCTCGGTCTTCGTGGTCCGGCGCGGGGGCACGGTCGTCACCTGCGGATCGAGCACCGGCTATCAGCACGAGTACGACAACCGCTATCTGTGGATGAATCTCAAGCGCATTGTCGGCAGCCATGCCGCGAACCTGCAGGAGATGGCGGAGTGCAACCGGCTGTTCACCCTCGGAAAACTCGTTCCGGCACTGTCCGACGTCCATCCGCTCGAGGAAGCCGCCACGGCGATACGCCTGGTGCAGCAGAACCGGCACGTCGGAAAGGTCGGAGTGCTCTGCCTCGCCCCGAAAGAGGGACTGGGCGTCACCGATCCCGAACTGCGGGTGAGGATCGGGGAGAACCGGCTCAACCCCTTGCGGAATCCCGCCCCGACTTCCACCCGGACTTCCGCCCCCACCGGGAGTCCGGCCTGACCCGGAATCGAAACGGTCCCGGAATCCCGTCCCGAGGAGACACTGCCCCATGGTTCCCCACACCATAGGAATCCTGAGTACGAGTTCGTATTTCCCGAAGCAGGAGGTGAGCAACGCCGAGGTCGCCGAACGTGTTGGGGTGGAAGCCGAATGGATCGAGCGCAAGACGCAGATCAGGAGCCGGCGCTACGCGGCACCCCACGAAGCCACGTCCGACCTCGCCGCCCACGCGGCGGCCGAGGCCCTGGAGCGCGCCGGCGTGCGGGCCGAGGACGTCGACTACCTGATCGTCTCCACCTCGACGGGGGACTCGCCGCAGCCTCCCACCGCCAACCTCGTCCAGCACGTCCTGGGCGCCACGCGCGCCGCCTGCTTCGACATCAACGTGGTGTGCAGCGGCTTCGTCTACGCCCTCGCGCTCGCCCGCGCCCTGGTCGCCCAGCGGCCGGAGAGCCTCGCCCTCGTGGTCGCCGCCGACCTGTACTCCCGGTCCCTGGACTTCTCCGACCGCCGTACGGCGGTGCTGCTCGGCGACGGCGCCGGGGCCGCGCTCGTCGGCCGGACGGAGGACGGGTCCGGGTTCGTCGACTTCGAACTCGCCAGCCGCGGCGATGCCCAGCGGCTCATCCGGGTGGACGCGGGCGGCAGCCGGCTCCCGGCGTCCGCCGGGACCCTCGCCCGCGGTGACCACTTCTTCCGCATGGACGGGCGGGGCGTGCGGGACTTCGTGATGGAGAACTTCCCGCCCTTCGCCCAGAGCCTGGCCGACCGGACGGGCCTGCCGCTCAGCGAGGTGCGGCACTTCGTCCCGCACCAGCCCAACGGCGTACTGCTCTCCCAGCTCGTCGAGGTCAGCGGCCTGGCGCACGCGCACACCCACCGCACCCTGGAGCGCTACGGCAACACCGGGAGCGCCTCGGTCGCGGTCACCCTGGACGACGCCGCCCGCGCCGGACACCTGCGCCCCGGCGACCTGGTCATGCTGGGCAGCTTCGGCGGCGGCATGTCGATGGCGGCCGCCTACCTGCGCTGGGGGGTCGCCGCATGAACGCGACGTCACACCGCGAGGAAGCGGCCGGCGGAGTGGAGCGGGTCGGGGTCGTCGGCTGCGGGCTGATGGGCTCGGGCATCGCCGAACTGTCGGCGCTGGCCGGGTACGACGTCCGGGTGGCTGTCTCCTCGCCGCGCTCGCTCGTGGCCGGGCGCGACCGGGTCTTCAGCTCCCTCGACCGGGCGGTGCGCGCGGAGCGGATCGGCGCGGCCGAGCGGGACGCGGCGCTGAGCCGGATCTCCTTCACCACCGACCTGATCGACCTGGCGGACCGTCACCTGGTGATCGAGAGCATCGCCGAGGACAAGGCCGCCAAGGTCGAACTGTTCGCCCAGCTCGACAAGACGCTGGAGGATCCGGCGGCGATCCTGGCCTCCAACACCTCCTCCCTGTCCATCACGGCCATGGCGAGCGCGACCGGCCGGCCCGGGCAGGTCCTGGGCATGCACTTCTTCAGCCCGGCGCAGCGCATCCCGCTCGTCGAGCTCATCCCCTCCCTGCACACGGACGAGTCGGTGCTGACCCGGGCCGAGGAGTTCGTCACCGTGGGCCTCGGCAAGCAGGCCGTCCGGTCGGTGGACCGCACCGGGTTCGTGGTGAACGCGCTGCTGGTGCCGTATCTGCTGGCCGCCATGCGGATGGTCGAGTCGGGCGTCGCGTCCGCCGAGACCGTCGACCGCGGCATGGTGCTGGGCTGCTCCCACCCCGTGGGCCCGCTCAGGCTCGCCGACCTGATCGGCCTGGACGTCCTGCACTCGGTGGCCGAAGCCCTCTACGACGAGTTCAAGGAGCCGCTCTACGCCCCGCCGCCGGTGCTGACCCGCATGGTCGAAGGCGGGGTCCTGGGCAAGAAGACGGGGCGAGGGTTCTACCGTTACGGCTGACCCGGCCCCACCGAGGCCGGACCCACTGACGATCGACGCGGCACGGGCCTTCCCCGTGCCGCCGGAAGGGAGACGCACCATGACGCGGGTCTCCGCCCCCGAGACCTGGCTGACCCTCTACTGCCTGCCGCACGCCGGCGGCAGCGCACAGCCGTACGCCGGCCTGGCGACCGCGGTGCCGCCGGGAGTGCGGGTGGTCCCGCTGGAACTGCCAGGCCACGGACGGCGGTTGCGCGAGCGCCCGCTGCGGGAGATGGGGCAGGTGGTGACCGAGGTGATCCGTCTGATGGGTCTGCCGGGGCTGCCGGAGTCGCCGGATCTCACGGGTCTGCCGGATCCGACGGGGGAGGGCGACGGCCGGGGGCGGCCCTTCGCCCTGTTCGGCCACAGTTTCGGCGCGCTCGTCGGCTACGAGACCACGCGGCGGCTGCGGCAGCTGGGCACACCGCCCGAACTGCTGCTCGTCTCCGCGCGCAACAGCCCCGTGTGGCCGCTGTCCCACGAGCCGCTCCACGCGCTCGCGGATCCGTCGTTCACGGCCGGGGTGAGCCGGATGGGCGGCATCCCGCAGGCCCTGCTCGCGCAGCCGGCGGTGCTCCAGGTGTTCCTGCCGTCGCTCCGCGCCGACCTGCGGATGGTCGAGACCTACGCGCACACGCACCGCGAGCCGCTGGACGTGCCGATCGCCGCCTTCGTGGGACTCCAGGACAGGCTGACCGATCCGGCGGGCATGGCGGCCTGGGCCGAGCAGACCTCACGGCCCTTCGACCTGACGCCGGTGCGCGCGGGCCACTTCTTCCTCGACGAGCCGGAGTTCCGGACGGCCCTGGCGGCCCGGCTCGCCCGGCTCGCTCCACCCGCGGGGGAAGGGGAAGGGGACGACTGCGCGGGCCGGCCCGTGGCTGCCGGGCGGTGAGTCCTTCGCCCGGCAGATCGCCCATGGGGGTGGCGACCTGCCGGGCCGGCGCGACACGGCGCCGGCCGGGACCGGCCCTCAGGCGGCGGCCGGCCGGGCCATGGCGCGAGCGTGGGACATGGCCGAGCGGCGGTGGTCGGGAATCTCCTCGCCGGAAAGCACCGTCTGGTGCAGCCGCTTCAGCCGCTCCGAGGGTTCCAGGCCCAGTTCCTTCACCATGGCCGAACGCAACCGCTGGTAGACCTCCAGGGCCCGCCACGTGCCGCCGGACCGGTACAGCGCCGTCATGAGCTGCGCGCAGAACGTCTCGTGCATGGGGTGCCGGGCGGCCAACACGGAGAGTTCCGGGACCAGTTCGCCATGGCAGCCCAGCCTGAGGTCCGCGTCGATCCGCTGCTCCAGGACGGCCATCCGCTTCTCCTCCAGCCGGATGACGTCCAGCTCCAGCACCCGGCCCACCTTCACATCCACCAGGGCGGGCCCGAACCAGAGCCCGAGGGCCTGGCCGAGGACTCCGGAGGCCGTGCGGTCGTCACCCGCCTCCAGAGCTCTGCCGCCCGAGGCGGCCAGCTTCTCGAACTCCTGCGCGTCCACCCATCCGGGCTGGGCCCGCAGGAGATACCCGCCGTGCCGTGTCACCAGGACGTCCTTCGCGTCCACGCCGTCGCACTCCAGGGCCGCGGAGAGCTTGCGGCGCAACTGCAGGATGTAGGTCTGCAGTGTGGTGGCGGCGCTGCGGGGCAATTCCTCGCCCCAGATCTCCTCCATCAGGGTCGGCACGGTGACGACGTGGTCGGCCTGCAGCGCCAACAGCGCCAGGACCTGACGGGGCTTGGTGGCACTGGGGACGAACGACGACTGCCGGTAGGCGGCTGTGAACGGCCCGAGAACGGTGATGTCCATCATCCGAGTCCTCTGCTGTCTTGCGGAACGTGCTCGAAGACTTGCAGGGTCGTGGCCGTGCGGCCCAGTGCCCCATTCACGAGTCTGGACATGAATATGTCACGTCACAGCTCAAGCGGCCCCGGGGCGGCTCGGCGGCCAACCAGTGGGCGGAGTCCACCTGTTGGGCATCCTGTCCGCGTATACTTGGAGCCTGACTTTTAAGTTTCAAGATCTTGCATAGAGGCTTCAAAGGAAGCCATCATGGATCCATGCGCCTCCCCCCACTCGTCACCCCCGTTAGTTCCACGCCGGAATTATCTCCGCGCGGCACGTCGCGGAATCGGGGGCCGTTATTCACCGCCCGGGGGGTCGCCGGCGGGGCCCGTGGGGCGCGGACCTCGTGTGGCGTGCGGAATGCCATGACTTCTCCGCGTTTTTGTTTTGCCCTAATTATTTCATTTCCTCGCGAAAATCCACCCGTGGTCGACCGTCGTCGACGCGGCCGTCCCCGGGCGATCGGAAATGGCAACCGTGTGGCATGAATGCGACATTCGGAGGGCGACGGTAATTTTGACGTTCGGTCAGTCATGGGGACGGGGAACTCCCGCATCGCGCGGCACGTTTGAGGTCGGGCCACTGCCGCACCGCGAACGGCCGGTGCTCGTGAGGAGACGGAATCGTGGGTGCCGCCCGGGGCAGTGCAAGGCGCGTCGGGACCTTGCGTAAGACGCCCCCCGGAGCGCTCGGGGAGTGGTGGCGGGACCGTCTGGGCCGTCTGGGCCGGCTGCCGGACCAGGCGATTCCCACGTACTGGCTGACCCGGATCATCAGCGTCGTCCCGCTCGCGCTGATCGCCTCGCGGTGCCTGTTCGACGCGCTGGCCGAGCAGACCCGCCCCGCGCCCGTCCTCGCGCTCTTAGTGCTTTTCGCGCTCGCGTTCGCCGCCCAGACGGCTGTCGTGAAGGTGGGGGCGCGGCTGCGGACGAACGGCCGGCTGCTGGCGTTCCTCTGCGCGCAGGCCGCGCTGACCTATCTGCCCATCCTCTGTTACGGCACCCCCTGGGTCCGGATGGCGGGGCCACTGGCCGCTTCGGTCCTGCTGGTCGACATGCGCTGGGCCTGGCTCGTCTGGACTCTGGTCGTCGCCAGCGCGCTGGGCATCGCCTGGGCGGAGGCGCCGTTCCTCACGGCTGTCTCGTACGCCGTGGACACGGTGCTGGCGGGGTGGATGATCTGGGGGTTCAGCAGACTCGCCGATCGCGTCGTCGAGGTGCAGGCCGAACGGGGCGAACTGGCCAGGGCGGCGGTGACACGTGAGCGGCTGCGCCTCTCGCGGGACCTCCACGACCTGTTGGGGGGCAGCCTCTCCGCCATGATCCTGAAGGGGGAGCTGGCCCATCGGCTGGTTCCGGCGGAGGAGTGGCGCGCCCGTCAGGAGATCGCGGCGATGCTGGAGATCTCGCGCCAGGCGCTCACCGACCTGCGCGCGGTGGCCAAGGGCTACCGGTACCCCATGTCGTTCGCGGCCGAGCAGGACGCGGTGCGGTCGGTCCTGACCACGGCCGACGTGGGCGTGACCATGATGACCGACCACGACCGGCTGGACCCGGCGCTCGACGCCGTCCTGGCGATCGTGCTGAGGGAGGGAACCACCAACGTCCTCAAGCACAGCAGGGCCAGGAACTGCCACATCACGCTCACCGTGTCCGGCGTCGCCGTGCGGCTCGTCATGGTGAACGACGGGGTCGTCCCGTCCGCCGCCGGACTCCCCGGCGGCCACGGACTGGCCAATCTCGGCACCCGCCTGGCGGCGCTCGGCGGCCGGACGGAGGCGGGCGTCCTGGAGGACGGTCGCTTCCGTCTCGTCGCGGAGGTGCCACTGTGTCCTTCGAACGGTCAGGCGGCCACCGCCGAAGCAACGGGGGTCAGGGAAATCGCACCGGCGCGGAGCCGGAACGCACAGAGCGAAAGTAAAGGACCATGCACACCAGAATCCTGCTCGCCGAGGATGTCCATATGGTCCGCGGGGCGCTGATCGCCCTGCTGGAGCTGGAAGCGGATCTGACCGTCGTGGCCTCGGTGAGCCGGGGGGACGACATCGTCCCGACCGCTCTCGAGACCCGGCCCGACGTCGCGGTGCTCGACATCGAGCTCCCCGGCACGGACGGGCTCACCGCGGCGGCGGAACTCCACCAGAAGCTCCCGGGCTGCCGCACCCTGATCCTGACCTCCTTCAGCGCCCCGGGCCTGCTGCGGCGGGCGCTGGCCGCCCAGGTGCCGGGGTTCCTCCTCAAGGGCGCCCCGCCGAGCCAGCTCGCCAAGTCGGTGCGGGCGGTCGCCGCCGGTCAGCGCGCCATCGACCCCGAACTGCTGCTGGACGCCTGGAACTGCCAGGAGAACCTCCTGTCCGTCCGGGAGACGGAGGTTCTGCGGCAGGCGGCCCGAGGCGCCGACGTCTGCGAGATAGCGAACAACCTGTGCCTGTCCAAGGGGACCGTGCGCAACTACCTGACCACCGTCGTCACCAAGCTCGGCGCGCGCAACCGTCTCGACGCGGTCCGGATCGCCTACGACCAGGGCTGGCTGACCTGAGTCGGCTGACGGCCACACCGAGAGTTTTTCGGGCCGGGCTTGAGACGAGGTGGAGCGGAACTACAGCACGGACGGCGGTGTCCGACCGGCGGTCGTGGCCGTGGCCAGGCGGCGGATGGTGTCGGCGACCGCGAGCGCGCCGGGTGCGCCGGGCTCGATGAGCGTGTAGTGGCCGGTGCCGGGCAGGACGACCGTCTCCAGGTCGGCGTGGACCGCCGCGTAGTCCGTGAACTGGGACAGGGGGACCTCCTCGTCCACCGCGCCGTGCAGCAGCACCGTTCGTACGCCCGTCGTGCCCGCTCCCGTCAGCAGGGTCAGCGGGTCGGCGTACGGCAGCCGCTCCTCGAACAGGCCAGATCCGCCGAGGAGTTGGAGCGCCGCGTCGTTGCTGAGCCGGCCTCGGCGGGTGGCCTCGAGGTCGGTCAGCGGGGCGAGGGCGAGCACGGCGGGCGGGAGGGACGCCGTGTGCCAGGGCGAGTCGGCGGGCAGGAGGGCGCGGGCCGCGCACCACAGGGCGAGATGGCCGCCGGAGCAGTGGCCGGCCAGGACGTACGGCCGGCCCTCGGGCAGCGTGTCCACGATCCGGGCGACGTCGTCGAAGGTCTCCGGATAACCGCCGGCGCCCCCGGACCGGCGGAAGCCCGGCAGCAGCACGGAGAAGCCCTGTGCCGCCAGCCAGGCGGCGAACGGCGTCAGGTGCATCCGGTCGTAGCGCCAGTACCCGCCGTGCAGCAACAGCACCAGCGGTGCCCCCGGATCCTCGGCGGGCCAGGCGTCGTAGGTCTGGTGGGGATGGTCGCCGTACTTCCCGTGCACCGGCGCGAGGACCGGCCGCAGGTTCAGGACGCGCCGCTCCTCCTCGGCGGCGAAGGCCGAGATCTCCCGGGAAGCCACCGCGCCCGCGTCGTCGTTCATGAAGTGCTCCTTGGAACCTCGGAACCGCCGTCCTCGTGGAACGGGCTGGGGGATGCGCGAACCGGCCGGCCTACAGGCCGAGGTGGACGCCGCCGGTCGCGGCGAGCCACTGGCCGGTCATCCAGCGGGCGTCCTCGCTCGCGACGAAGGCGACCACGTCGGCGATGTCCGCCGGCTCGCCGAGCCGGTCGAACGGCGAGTACGCGGACAGCGCCTGCCGGATCTGCGGATTCTGCAGGGTCGGGTTGATCTCGGTGTCGGTGAAGCCGGGGGCGACCGAGTTCACCGTGATGTTCCGCGGGGCGAGCTCGACGGCGAGGGACAGCGTCACGTGGTCCAGGGCCGCCTTGGTCATGCAGTACGCGATGATCCCCGGGAACGCGAAGCGCGTGGCCCCCGACGAGACGGTGATGATCCGGCCCCCGTCCCGCAGCCGGCCGATGCCCTGCTGGAGGATGAAGAACGGGGCCTTGGTGTTGACGGCGAAGACGCGGTCGTAGTCCTCCTCGGTGACCTGCCCGATCGTCCGAGGAAGGGTGATCCCGGCGTTGTTGACCAGGATGTCCAGGCCCGGCCCGGCATCCGGGGCGTACGCGGCGAGTCCGCGGTCGAACGCGGACCACAGGGTGGTCGCGTCACCGGGGACGCCCAGTTCCGCGTGGATCGCGAACGCCCGGCCGCCGTCCGTCTCGATCTCCTTGACCGTACGGTCCGCCGCCGCCTCGTCGTGCCCGTAGTGGACGGCGACCAGCGCGCCCTCGCTCGCCAGCCGCATGCTGACGGCCCGCCCGATGCCGCGGCTGCCTCCGGTGACCAGCGCGGTCCTGCCCTGCTGTCGTCCGGTGCCTGTCACGGTGCCTGTCACGGTGCCTGTCACGGTCGTCTCCTGTTCCTGGAAGTGGGGTTCAGCGCCTTGGCGAGCACGGCGCCGATCATGGCCATGGGAGCGGGTTCGGTCATCTCGTAGTGGCCGCACGGCACGCGGTGATCGGTCAGCGGTCCGGCGACGTACGGCCGCCACGCGTCCGCCTTTCCGGCGGCGAGCGCGGAATCGGCGCCGTCCGTGCCGGCGTCCTCGGCGGCGGTGAAGAACAGCACCTCGCCGCGGAGGACGCCCGGAGCGAACTGCGGTGCGATGCGCAGGTTGTTGCGCATCACGTCGGCGATCGCCGCGGCCTCGGCGCGCGTCACCGGAGCCGTCGTGTCGCCGTCGGCCGGATCCTCGCCGATGCGCGCCAGCACGCCGTCGACGTCCGGGACCGCCGTGTCCGCGTCGGCCGGCAGCCCCGCCACCCGCGTCAGCAGCCCGGCCACCTGCCGTTCGACCTCCTGTGGGCTGTAGCACGTGCCGAGGGGCTGCGGGGCGTCCAGCATGGCCAGCAACTCGACCTGCTCGCCCCGCTCCTGGAGCGCGCAGGCCATGGCGTGCGCGACGAAACCGCCGTAGGACCAGCCCAGCAGCCGGTACGGGCCGCTGGGCTGGACCTCGCGCACGAGGTCCACGTACGACGCCACCATGGACGCGGCGTCCGGTGCGGGCGGGCGGGTGCCGTCGAGGCCGTGCGCCTGGATGCCGAACACCGGCTGGTCCGGGCCGAGATGGGGAAGCAGCCCGGTGTAGCGCCAGGCGACGCCCGCGCCGGGGTGGACGCAGAACAGGGGCGTCTCGGCGCCCTCGCGGCGCAGCGGCAGCAGGGGGCCGAGCGCGGCCGGGGACGGGCCCTTGCGCCCGTCGGCCTGCTCGTCGGCCCATTCCAGCAGGCCGGCGACCGTGGGAGCGGTCAGCAGCGAGCCGCCGGGCACGTCCAGGACACCCGTCGAACGCAGGCGGCCCGCGAGGAGCACGGCCCGCATCGAGTCGCCGCCGAGGTCGAAGAAGTTGTCGTGGACGCCGACGCCGTCGATGCCCAACTGTTCCTCCCACACCTCGGCCACCGCCCGCTCCCGCTCCGTGCGCGGCGCCACGTGCTCGGTGGTCAGCAGCGGACGGGGCGTCCGCCCGCCGCCCGCGGCCACGGCCCGCTCCTGCCCGGCCGCCCCCGGCCCGGTGTGCGCGCCCGGGGCGTCGATCCAGTGCCGCCGCCGGTCGAAGGCGTACCCGGGCAGCGGCACCCGGCGCGCCGGCCCGGTGGGACCGGTGGCGTGGGGCAGCGCCGAGTCGACACCGGCGGCCCACAGCCTGCCGAGCGCGCCCGCGAAGACGAAGCCGTCGGGCAGGTCGGCCTTGGCGTGCCGCATGGTCGTGACCGTCACCGGGTCCTCGTGCTCCAGCACGGCCCGGGCCAGCTTGGTCATGCTGTCCCCGGGCCCGATCTCCACCAGCACCGGCCGGCCGGCCGCCCACAGCGTCCGCACGCCGTCGGCGAACCGCACGGTGCGCCGCGTGTGGTCGACCCAGTGCCGTACGTCCGTCGCCTGCGCGTCGGTGATCCAGGCGCCGGTGACATTGGTGACGTACGGGATCCGGGGCGCGCGCAGCCGCAGGGTGCGCAGATGACCGGCGAAGGTCTCGAGGATCGGGTCGAGGACGTGGGAGTGGGCGGCGGCGGGCATCCGCAGCCGGCGGAACGGCACGTCCCGGCGGGTGAGTTCGGCCTCGAACCGGGCCACCGCGTCGTCCTGTCCGGCGACCGTGCAGGCCGCCGGGCCGTTCACGGCCGCCAGTGACAGGTCCGGGCCGAGCAGCGGCGCGACGGCGTCGGCGGCGGCGGCGACGCCGACGGTCGCCCCGCGCCGGGAGGCGATGAGCCGCAGGCGCTCGGCGACCACCGGCAGCATCTCGTCGAGCTCCATCACCCCGGCCAGACAGGCCGCCGTGTACTCGCCGAGCGAGTGCCCGATCAGCGCGTCGGGGCGCACGCCCCGCTCGATCAGCGTCGTGGCCAGCGCGTACTCGGTGACGACCAGCGCGAGGAAGGACTCGATGCTGCCCGGCGCGGCCCCCTCGCCGAACAGCGCGGTCCGCAGATCGCCGCCGACGACCGGCCGCAGGATGCCCGCGCACCGGTCCACGGCGTCGCGGTAGACGTCGTCGTCCCGGTACAGCTCGGCGCCCATGCCGGGGTACTGGGTGCCGCCGCCGGGCAGCAGGAACGCCACCCGCGGCGGATCGTCGGGCACCGGACCCACCGGCGGCTGCGGGGTGCGCAGCGCGGCCACGGCCTCGGCGGGCGTCGTGGCGCTGACGGAGAGCCGGTGGCGCAGGGCCGGGCGTCCGGTGCGCAGGGAGTGCGCGACGTCGTCGAGCCGCAGCTCGGGCCGGCGTTCCAGATGGCGGGCCAGCGCCTCGGCCTGGCCGCGCAGCGCGCCCGCCGTGCGCGCGGACAGCGGCAGGACGTGCCGCCGGGACGTCCCGGCCGGCCGGGACGCCTCCGGTGAGGCGGCCGGCGCCTCCTCGACGATGACGTGGGCGTTGGTGCCGCCGACGCCCAGGGCGCCGACCGCCGCCCGGCGCGGATGGCCGGGGTCGGGCCACTCCTCCAGCGCGGTCGGCACCCGGAACGGACCGGACGCGAAGTCGATCAGCGGATTCGGCGTGCCGAAGTGCAGGCTGGGTGGTATCCGCCGGTGTTCGAGGGCGAGTACGGCCTTGACGAGGCCGGCCATGCCGGCCGCCGCGCCGAGATGCCCGATGTTGGTCTTCACCGAGCCCAGCGCGCAGAACCCGCGCCGGTCCGTGCTCTGCCGGAACGCCTCGGTCAGCGCCGCCACCTCGATCGGATCGCCGATCCGGGTGGCGGTGCCGTGCGCCTCGACCAGCCCGATCGTGCCGGCGTCGATGTCGGCCTGCGCCTGCGCGGCGAGGATCACCTCGGTCTGGCCGGGCCCGCTGGGCGCGGTGAACCCGACCTTGCGGCGCCCGTCGTTGTTGACCGCCGAGCCCCGCACCACGGCCCGGATCCGGTCACCGTCGGCGAGCGCGTCCTCCAGCCGCTTCAGTACGACCACCCCGCCCCCGTTGCCCGAGGAGGTGCCGGCCGCGTCCGCCGAGAAGGCCCGGCAGCGCCCGTCCGGCGAGAACGGCCCGTCCGGCACGTGCCGGTAGCCGAGAACCGCCGAGGGGTTCAGGGACACCGCCCCGGCGAGCGCCAGGTCGACGCGGTGGTCCAGCAGGTCCTGGCACGCGGTGTGCAGCGCCACCAGCGCCGTGGAGCACGCCGTCTGCAGCGACAGACTCGGCCCGGTGAGCCCGAGTTCGTAGGAGACCCGGGTGGCCAGCGTGCCGAGCGAGTTGGCCGTGGCCGCGTGCACCAGCGCCACCGACCCCGGCTGACCGGCGAACCGGGGATGGACGTGCGCCGGGTAGTAGCGGCTGTCGCCGGCGCCCGCGTAGACGCCGGTGGTGGTCTCCTGCGCCTCGCCCACCTGCCCCGCGTCCTCCAGCGCGTGGTACGCCAGCTCCAGCAGCAGCCGCTGCTGCGGGTCGACGACGGCCGCCTCGGCGGGGCTCATGCCGAAGAAGTCCGCGTCGAAGAGGTCGATGCCCTCGACCACGGACGCCATCCGGATCAGGGTCGGGTCGTCGAGGTCCGCCGGGTCGCCGCCCGCCGCGAGGAACTCCTCGTCGGTGACCGGACGCACCGCCTCCCGGCCCGCGGCCAGGTTCTCCCAGAACGCGTCGACGTCGTCCGCGCCCGGGAAGCGCGCCGCCATGCCGATCACGGCGACGGCGGGCAGCTCCTCGTCCGGCTCGGTGGTGGGCTCAGCCATCGGTTCGGTCCTTCCGGTCCCGTACGGAGCGCCGGGCGCCGCGGGCCGCCCGCTGCCGCTGCGCCTGCTGCCTGGCCCGGTCCAGGCCGGTGGGCCGGCCGGGCTCGGGTGCCGCCTCTACCTCGGTGGCGCCGGCTCCGCTCTCGGCCAGGTGGCGGGCGAGCGCCCGCACCGTCGGATGCGCGAACAGGTCCACCACGCTCAGCTCGCAGCCCAGTTCCTTGTTGATCGCCGCCTGCGCGCCGACCAGGAGCAGCGAATTGCCGCCCAGGCCGAAGAAGTTGTCGTCCCGGCCGACCCGGTCCCGGCCCAGCACCGCGCACCAGAGCGCGGCGAGCCTGGTCTCCAGACGGCGCGACTCCTCGCCGGCCTCCGCGGCCTCGGGCCGGTCGGCGGCCGTGCCGGCCGACCGCAGCACCCACGCGTCGCCCACCGCGCTGCGGGCCGCCTCGCGATGCAGCGCGCCGAGGTCGGTGCCCTCGTCGAGGGCGACCCGCGCCGCGAGCCGCCGCACCTGCCGTACCGGGCCCACGACGTGACTGCGCACCCACGGCGCCGTACGGTCGGCGCCGATCAGGACGTGCGGCTCGTCCAGGGAGCGCGCGAAGTCGAACGAGCGCACCGCCATGGCCGGGTCGAGGACCCGGTAGCCCCGGGCCTCGGTCAGCGAGGTGAGCCCGTAGCCGCGGCTCATGCCCCGCTCGCGCCACATGCTCCAGGCCAGGCTCTGCCCGGGCAGCCCCAGGTGACGGCGGTGCACGGCCAGCGCGTCCAGGAACGCGTTGGCGGCCGAGTACGCGGAGTTCAGCGCGCCGCCGAAGTAGCCGTTGACGGAGGAGAAGGTGACGAAGGAGTCGACCGGGTGCTCCACCGCGATCTCGTGCAGCGCCCAGGCGCCCCGCACCTTCGCGTCCAGAGCGGTGCGCCAGCTCTTCGTGTCGAGCTCGCTCACCGGCCGCTCGTCGAAGGCGCCGGCCAGATGCAGCACCGAGGTCAGGGGCACGCCCCACGCCTCGCCCGCCTCGCGTACGGCGGCCCGCACCTGCGCGGTGTCGGTGACGTCGGCCCGCGCCCAGCGCACGTCCCCGAGCCGGGCGAGCCGCGCCGCCTCGTCGCCGGGCTCACCGCGGCCGAGCAGCAGCAGCCTCGTACCGGGCGTCTGGAGCAGATGCTCGGCGATCTCGACGCCCACCCCGCCGAGGCCGCCGCTGACCAGGTGGAATCCGGCGGTGGACGGCAGGGTGCGCGGCGGCGGGTCGGGCAGCGGCGCCAGGCGGCGTACGTACCGGTGGCCGTCGCGGTGGGCGACCTCGGCCTCCCCGGGCGCGGCCGTCAGCTCGCCGAGCAGCGCGTCCACGTCCCAGTCCGGGGCCACGTCGACATGGACGCCCCGCAGCCAGGGCTGCTCCTCGCGCAGGGACTTGAGCAGCCCCACGGACGTGGCGTGGTCGCAGCGCGCCCGGTCGTGCGGCGTGACGGCGTGCGCGCCGGCCGTGGCGTACAGCAGGGGCAGCGGGCGCTTCGGATCATGGCGGACGATCAGCGCGCGGACGAAGGCGAGCAGGGACTCGGCGGGGTCGGCGCCGTCGGCCGAGCCGAGCCGGAGTACGGCGTCGACCTCGCGCCCGTCGGCGTCGAGCCGTTCCAGCACGGCTGCGAAGTCGCCCATTTCGGTGGGCCGTACCCGGTAGGCGGCGGCGTCGATCCGCTCGTACGCCGGCCCCTCGGTGACCACCGTGCACAGCCCGCCCCCTGCGCGCAGCCGGCCGGCCACGCGTGCGGCGGCCTCGGGTTCGCGCCCGGCCAGCACGAGGACGTGCCGCCCCGCCGCGCTGAGCGGCGGGCGCAGGGCGTCGGCCCGCTGCCACACCGGCCGCAGGAACCAGTCCGGCAGGGTGGCCGCGCCGCCGAGCAGCAGTTGGGCCCCGCGCACCGCCTCGTCGAAGTCCCCTGCCTCGAAACTCTTGCGGAGCTTGGTGCGCTGGATCTTCCCGATCTCGGTCTTCGGGATGTCCCCGGGGCCGACGGGGACGAGGAAGGCCGGGCTCACGCCGATCTCCCGGGTCACCTTGCCGCCGATCTCGCGCAGGGCGGCGGCGAGGTCGTGGCCCTCGGCGAGGTGGAAGTAGAGGACGAGTTCGTCGGTGCTCGCGGACGGATCGGAGCGGACCGCGACGGCGGCCGTGAAACTCCGTACCACGCAGGGGAGTTCCTCGACGCAGGACTCGATCTCGTGACTGAAGTGGTTGACGCCGTTGACGATGATGACGTCCTTGGCCCGGCCGGTGATGTACAGCTCACCGCCGCGCAGGAAGGCCAGGTCGCCGGTGTCGAACCAGCCGTCCGCCGCGAACGACTCCGCGTTCGCCTTCGCGTTGTCGTGGTAGCCCCGGGTGACCGAGGTCCCGCGCACCTGGAGCCGGCCGACGTCGCCCTCGGCCAGGACGGTGTCCTCGCCGTCGACGATCCGCATGGCGAACCCGGGATACGGCAGCCCGCAGCTGACGAACGACTCGTCGTGGCCCGGCGGCTCGGCGGGCAGCACACTGTCGGTGACCACCGAACAGGTCTCGGACATGCCCCAGCCGGGGTGCATCACGTCCTGCGGCATCCCGAACGGACGCAGGACGTGCAGGAAGCGGCGCGCGGCGGAGGCCACGACGACCTCGCCGGCGTTCATCACCAGCCGCATCGGCGACAGGTCCCAGGTCCGGCCCCCGAAACGGTGCGCCTGCTCGGCGAAGAGCCCGAAGGCGAAGTTCGGCGCCCAGGTGACGCTGACGCGGTGCCGGTCGGCGAGGTCGGCCCAGCGCAGCGGGTCCTGGAGGATCCACGCGGTCGGCGCGTGGACCTGGCGGCAGCCGAGGTACACGTCCCGCAGGTGGAACATCACCACGCCGGTCACATGGTCCAGCGGGATCCAGTTGAGGCTGACGTCGTGCTCGCCCAGGCCGTTCATCGCCTCGGTGGCCGCCGAGCGGGTCAGCGCGCCCCGGTGGGTGATCCGCACGGCCTTGGGCAGGCCGGTGCTGCCCGAGGTCATCAGCATCAGGATCAGGTCGTCCGGCGCCGCCTCGTGCCAGTCGCGGTCCTCGGGCGCCTCGCGCAGCGCGTCGGCGGTGGTCAGCCGCAGCCCCGGCCAGCCGTCGCGCTCGGCGAGCTCCCGCAGTCCGGGCGCGTCCGACGGCGAGGCGACGATCCACGGCCGGTCCAGCATCCGCCAGATGCCCTCCAGCTTGGTGACCGCGGCCGAGGGGGTGGCGTAGGAGGCGGGCACGGTCAGCGGCACGGCCACGAACCCGCCGAGGACGCAGCCCCACAGCACGGCCACGAAGTCCTCCGTGTCCGAGCACTGGAGGACGACCTGATCGCCCGGCCGCAGCCCCTTCTGCCGCAGCGCGGCCAGCACCCGGGAGGCCTCCTGGACGAGCGAGGCGTAGCCGCGGCGGGTCTCGGTGCCGTCGGCGCGTACGTGCACGATCTCGCCGTGCGGCTTGGCCGCCGCGCGGGTGAGGGCCGCCGCCCAGCTCGGGACGGACGGTTCGGGCAGGGCCGGGCCCTCGCTGAGAGCGGGGACGCGGCCAGGCCGTGACCCGGACCCGGGGCCGGAAGAGGTCTCCGGCCGGTTCTCCGGCCGTGGCGGCCCGGGGTGGATCCGGCCCAACTCCTCGGGCATGTCCTCCAGTTCGACCCGCGCCTCGCGGACTCCGGGGAGCTGGGCCAGCTCCCGCTCCCAGCGGGCCGCGGCGGCGGCGTCGACGGCGGGCAGCGCGCGCAGCGCGTCGACGTCCAGGGCGCCCTGCGCGGTGCGCGGCAGCCCGTTCACGGCGATGACGTGCGGGGCGTCGAGGGACCGCTCCACCTGGCCGGGCGCGGTGGCCCGCCCGGGCACCACGTACAGAGCAGGCGCGGCGGAGCCCTCGCGGGGCGCCGGCGCGACCGCGTCGCGCACACCGGCGACCTCCAGCGCCGCGGCGGCCGGGTCACCGGCCAGGCTCTGCGGCAGCGGCCCGCGTGCGGGCAGCTCGCTCACGCGCAGCGCCGGATCCGCGCACACGGCGCCGAGGACGGCGGACAGCGACTCGGTGAAGCGGACGGCGGTCTGCGGGGCGAACAGGTCGGTGGCGTACTCGACATGGAGGTCCAGGCCGTCGGACGTACCCTGCTCGTCCCGCCGGACCATGACGTCCACGAAGAGGTCGAACTTGGCGGTGCCGGTGGCCGTGGGCCGCAGCGGGGTGCGCCGGCCGTCGAGCCGCAGCACCGCCGGTTCGTTGTTCTGCAGGGCCAGCATGACCTGGAACAGCGGATGGCGGGCCGGGTGCCGGGGCGGGTTGAGGGCGTCCACGAGCAGGTCGAACGGCAGGTCCTGGTGGTCCAGGGCCGCGAGGTCGAACCGGCGGTTTCGCGCGAGCAGTTCACGGAAAGCGGGATCGTCCGAGGCGTCGGTGCGCAGCACGAGCGTGTTGGTGACCAGCCCGATGACGTCGTCCAGCGCGGCCTCGGAGCGTGCGGCCACCGGTGTGCCGATCGCCAGGTCGGTGCCGGCGCCCCAGCGGGACAGCAGCGCGGCCACGGCGGTGTGCAGGACCATGAACAGGCTCGCGCCCTCGGCGTCCGCCAGCCGCTCCAGCCGCTCGTGCAGCGCCGCGTCCACGGTCGCCGACACACTCGCGCCGGCGCCGCCGGACACGGCGGGCCGGGCCCGGTCGGCGGGCAGGGCGCTCTCCTCGGGCAGCCCCGCGAGAGCCTCGCGCCAGAAACCGGTCAACTGCTCCAGCCGGCCGGGCCCCTCGGGCGCGGGGGCCAGGACGGCGCGCTGCCACAGCGCGTAGTCGGCGTACTGCACCGGCAGCGGCTCGTCGAGCGGTGCCCGGCCCTCCCGGCGGGCCTCGTAGGCGGCGCTCAGATCCTCCGCCAGGGGCCGCAGCGACCAGCCGTCGGCGGCGCTGTGGTGCAGGACGAGCAGCAGCGTGCGGCGCGCCCCGGCGCCGACGAGCGCGGCCCACAGGGCGCTCTCCCGCGTCAGGTCGAAGCGGTGCCGGCCCGCCACGGCGGCCTGCGCGTCCACCTCCTCGTCCGGGCAGTCCACGACCAGCAGCTGCGGACGCAGCGTCCCGGGCGGCAGGATCCGCTGGTGCGCGCCGTCCCCGTCGTCCGCGAACACCGTGCGCAGGCTCTCGTGCCGGTCCACGACATCGGCGAGCGCCGCGCGCAGCGCCTCCTCGTCGAGGTCGTGCTCCAGCGGGACGGCCAGCGGGATGTTGTACGTCGCCGCGGCCCCGTCCAGCCGGTTGAGGAACCACATCCGCTCCTGCGCGAACGACAGCGGCACCCGCTCGGGACGCGCCGCCGCCACCAGCGGGGGCAGCCGCAGAGCCGAGGCGGACTCCTGCGTCAGCCGGAGCGCCAGGGCCGCGGGCGTCGGCGTGTCGAAGAGCACCGTCATCGGGATGTCCCGGCCCGCCTCGGCCCGCAGCCTGGCCAGCAGCGTCACCGCCAGCAGCGAGTGCCCGCCCAGGTCGAAGAAGTCGGCGCTTACGCCCACGGAGTCCCCGGGCAGCCCCAGCACCTCGGCGAACAGGCGGCAGACCAGCGCCTGTTCGGGCGTCGTCGGGCGCTGCCCCGTCGCGGCGTCGGTGAAGTCCGGCTCGGGCAGGGCCCGCACGTCGAGCTTGCCGTTCGCGGTCAGCGGCAGCGTGTCGATCAGCACACAGGCCGCCGGGACCAGGTGCGCGGGCAACTGCTCGGCCAGGCGGGCGCGCAGCTCGGCCGGGTCCGGGCGGTGTCCCGCCGCCGGCACGGCGTACGCGACGAGCTGCGGGTCGCCGCCCGCGGTCCGCCGTGCGACGACCGCCGCCGAGGCGACCTCCGCGTACTCGGCGAGCACGGCCTGGATCTCGCCGGGCTCGATACGGAACCCGCGGATCTTCACCTGCTGGTCGGCGCGCCCTATGTACTCCAGCGTCCCGTCGGCCCTGCGCCGGGCGAGGTCGCCGGAGCGGTACATCGCCGTGCCGGGCGGACCGAACGGGTCCTGGACGAACCGCTCGGCCGTCAGCTCGGGCCGTGCGTGGTAGCCGGGCGCCAGACCCGCCCCCGACACATGGATCTCGCCGGTCACCCCGGGCGGAACCGGCCGCAGCGACTGGTCGAGCAGGTGGATGCACAGATCGTCCAGCGCGACGCCGATCACGCTGGCGTGCCGCGGATCGTCCAGGTGGGCCCGGGTCACCCGCTGGAAGGTGGAGTGGACGGTCGTCTCGGTGATGCCGTACATGTTGATCAGCGCCGGCGCGTCCAGCCCGTACCGGTCGGCCCACGGCCGCAGCCGCTCCATCCGCAGCGCCTCACCGGCGAACACGACGTACCGCAGGGCCGTCTCGGCGCGCTCGCCGTCCAGATCCGACCGCATCAGATGCTCGAACGCGGACGGCGTCTGACTGAGCACCGTGACGCGCTCCTCCCGCAGCAGCCGCAGGAAGTCGCGCGGCGAGCGGGTCACCGCGGACGGCACGACGACGAGCCGGCCGCCGTACAGCAGCGCACCCCAGATCTCCCAGACGGAGACGTCGAAGGCGTACGAGTGGAAGAGCGACCACACGTCGTCCGCGCCGAAGTCGTAGTGCTCGTCGGAGGCTTCGAACAGCCGCAGCACGTTGGAGTGCGGAATGGGGACGCCCTTGGGGCGGCCGGTGGAACCGGAGGTGTGGATGATGTAAGCGAGGTCGTCCGGGCCCGTGGGACCGGTGCGGTCCGCGTCGGTGAGGTCGCCGGGCGGGCGGGCGGCGAGATCCGCGTCGGTCTCCGGGTCGCCCAGGACGACGGTCGGCGCCGGTATCGCGGGAAGCGCCCCCGCGGTGCCGGCGTCGGTGACGAGCACGGCCGGCGGCACGTCCTCGGTGACGAGCCGCAGCCGCTCGGCCGGGTGCCCGGTGTCCAGCGGCAGATACGCGGCACCCGTCTTCAGCACCGCGAGCAGCGCCACGATCAGACGCGCCCCGCGAGGCAGCGCGAGCGCGACCGCCGTGCCCGGTCCCGCACCGCGCTCGACGAGCAGCCGCGCCAACCGGTTGGCGTCCGCGTTGAGTTCGGCGTAACCGAGATGCTCACCCTCGCAGGTCACCGCGACGGCGTGCGGAACGCGGGCCGCCTGCTCCTCGAAGCGCCCGGTGAGGGTGCCCGTGACGGTGTAGGTGCGCAGGGGCCGGGTCCGCGGCTCCTCGCCCGGCAGCAGCATGGACACGTCGGCGAGCGCCGACTGCCCGTCTCCGGCGACGAGTTGGTCCAGCAGATGGAGGAACCGCCGCAGGTGGGTGTCCAGTTCGGCCTGCTCGTACACCGCCGGGTTGGCGTCGAACGCCAGCCACCGGCCACCGGCCTCGGCTCCCGGGCGCACGCTGATCTGGAGATCCTCGACCGCGCCGCCGGAGAGGTGGTGGGAGGTCGTGGGATGCCCGGCGAACGTCAGGTCCTCGGCGAACGGGACGACGTTGACCACCGGCCCGTGCACGCCGCGCCCCGCGCCCATGAGGCCCAGGTCGCGGCGCACCGACTCGCCCCGGTACTGCTGGTGCCGGCGCAGCGACCGCAACTCCTCGGCCACGGACCGCACGAGGTCGCCCACCGGCGCGGTCGGCGAGGCGGTGACGCGCAGCGGCAGGATGTCGGAGGCGGTGCCCGGCGTGCGCAGCGCGGCCGAGCCGAGCCGGCTCATCGTGGACAGGCCCAGGACCATGTCGTCGGCGCCGGTCATCCGGTGCAGATACGCGGTGACGGCGCCCACCAGCAGGTCGGTGGGGGAGACCCCGAGGCGGACGGCCGCCGCGCCCAGCGCCTCGTTCTCGGCGGGCGTGAGGTCGTGGGTGCGGCGCAGGAAGGGCGCCTCGGGCGGGGCCGTGCGCTCGGTGAGCCGGACCGGGTCGGGCAGCGCGGCCAGCCGGGACGCCCAGTACGCGCGGTCCCGGTCGTGACGCTCGGAGGCCGCGTAGGCGGCTTCCTCGGCCTGGAGCCGGGCGACCGGCTCGAAGCCGGCGGGCTCCGGCTCGCGCCCGGCGGCGAGAGCGGTGTACGTGTCGGCGAGCCGGCGGGCCACCAGCTTGTAGCTGTAACCGTCCAGCAGGATGTGATGGGCCCGCAGGAACCAGACGAACCGGTCCGGCCCCAGCGTGATCAGCGCGTGCGAGAACAGCGGCCCCGCGACGAGGTCGGTCGGCGTCGCCAGGTCCCGCCGGATCCAGTCCCGCGCAGCGGCCTGCGGATCGGGCTCGGCGGCGACGTCGACGCGGTGCAGCGGCCAGGCGTCCGGGTCGTCGGCCACCACGCAGCGGGGTCCGTCCGGGGTCTCCACGAAACGCAGCGCGAAGGTGTCGGCCTCACCGACCGTACGGCGCAGCGCGGTCTCGAACAGGCCGGTGTCGACCGGGCCGTGGATCTCCACGTACTCACCGGTGTTGTAGGCGGCGGCGTGCGCCGCCAGACGTCCGGCGAACCACAGACCTTCCTGGGCTCCCGACAGCGGGCGATGTTCGTGCTGCTGGACTGCCATGGAACCAACCCTCGATGACGAGCGGGATTGCACACCAATCACCCGCTGAATGCTGTCGAACAGGGAATCAGGGCAGGCGGAAATCGCCTTGCGTCGCCTCACATTGCTCGACCCGCGGCGGGCTAGTCAAGGCACTCCAGGGCGGCTCAAGCGACACGCGAACCAGACTCGAGGCAACGTCTCACCCGCCTCCACCTGGGTGTTCTCCACCCGGTGGGAAGTGCCCCCGCTCGCCGACCCCTTGAGGCGCGCTCGACTTCCCCTCGAGGCGCCGGTGTGAGGATCCGCGGAAAGTACGAGCCGGAGAGTTCGGACCGGAGAATGTGAGCCGGAGAATTCGAGCAGGCGAATTCGTCAGTGAGAAAGGCTGTTTGCATGCGACGCGCACTGTGCCCCGTGGAAAACCTTTACGTCGCCCAGCGAAGCAGGGCGGTCCTCTCCTGCGTCCTGGACGGCCCCGTCGACCCGGCGGCGCTGTCCGCGGCGTTCGAGGCGGTCACGGCGGAGCAGCCGCAGCTCCTGACGCGCATCGTCCCGGACGGCGACGGCCACGCCCTCGAATCCCTCCCGGAGGCCGAGCGGCCCCGGCTGCGGACCCGCGCCGGGGGCGAGGAGGCGTTTCTCGAGGAGCTCAACACCCCGCTGACGGTGGGCGGTCCGCTGACCCGGGCGGTCCTGGTGACCGACCCCGGCACCGGCCCCGGCGAGGAGCGGCACACCCTGGTCCTGAGCATCGACCACGTCATCACCGACGGACACAGCGGGATCGCCCTGCTCAACACCCTCTGGGACCGCTACCGGGACATCGTCGACGGCACCGAGGCCCCGCCCCGGCCCGTGGCCGGACTCGCCGAGCCCGTCAGCGCGCTGCTGCCCCCCTCGGACCTGGCCGACACGGCGAAGCACCTGCAACAGCGCGTGGAGAGGATCGGCAGCCACCCGGTCGAACTCGTCCAGTACGACGTGAAGGCGACGGAGGAAGCGCCCGAGGAGCCCTACCGCCTGGAGTTCCAGCGGCTGGTGCTCGACTCCGGAGCGACCACCGGACTGCGCGAGCGGGCCCGCACGGCAGGACTGTCCGTGCACGCCCTGATCAGCGCCGCCCTGCTGCTCGCCGCCCGCCGCCGCATGGACGGCACGGACCCGCGCCTCCTGGGCTGCACGTCACCGGTCGATCTGCGCTCGCGGCTGTCGCCGCCGGTGCCCGCCGCCCGCATGGTCCCCGCGGTCACCATGAACGTGCAGGTCCTGCCCGTCGGCAAGGAGAGCGACGTACTGGAGCTGGCGCGTGAGGTCGGCGACGGCATGCGGGACTTCCTCGACCGCGGCGACCACTTCCGGGAGATGCGGATCATGCCGTCCGCCCCGCGGCATCCGGCACTCCACCTCGGCACGGTCATCGTCACCAACCTGGGGGCCGTGTCCGGCCCGCGCCTCCCGGAGGGCACGCGCGTCACCGACGTACGGCTCACGCCCGCCCGCGAGCACTACTTCCCGCAGGCCGGCCGCAGCCCGATGCTGGCCTGCATCACGACGTTCGACGGCCGTCTCGCCATCGAGTTCCCGCACTACACCGCCTGCTTCAGCCGGCCGTTCATGCGTGAGCTGGCCGACGAGGTCCAGGCGAGCCTGCTCGCCCTCGCCGAGGCGTGAGGCCGGGTCGTGAGGGCACGTCCGCGGCCCCGGCCGGGCCCGCCGCGGGGTGGGCACGGCCGGGGCCGCGGGGTGGTCAGGACAGCTTGAGGGTGGGGCGGTAGAGGTCCAGCCAGACCGCCAGGTCGAGGACCCGCTCGATCGTGTCGCGCCCGACACGCGTCATGACCTCCGGCTTTCCGTGCACGGCCTCGGTGAGCGTCGCCCGGTCGAAGAACTCCACCGCGCGGTGGTCGTCCGACATCAACTGGCCGGCCTGGCGCTGCACCTCCCCCAGGTAGCTCAGCTCCTGGGTCAGCGGGTAACTCGCCTTGACCCGGTCCGCCACCGACGCCGGCAGCGTGTCGCGCACGGCGGCGCGCAGCAGGCTCTTCTCCCGGCCGTCGAACGTCTTCATCGACCACGGCGTGTTGAAGACGTACTGCACCAGCCGGTGGTCGCAGATCGGCACCCGCACCTCCAGTCCGGCCGCCATGCTGATCCGGTCCTTGCGGTCCAGCAGCGTGCCGAGCCAGTTGGTCACGTGGACGTAGCAGAACTCGCGCATCCGGCGCTCGTGCGCGTCCTCGCCGGGCAGGGACGGCACCCGCGCGACCGTGTCGGACCAGCGCTGCGCCCAGAAGCCGGGCAGGTCCAGGGTGTCGAACGCCAGCTCCCGGTCGTACATCTTGACGGGCTGGGCGGCCGTCAGCCAGGGGAACATCGCGGTCTGCTGCACCGCGGGTATGTGGAACCACGGGTAGCCGCCGAACGTCTCGTCGGCGGACTCGCCGGACAGGGCCACCGTCGAGTGCTCGCGGATCGCCTTGAACAGCAGGTAGAGGGAGTTGTCGCCCTCGCCGAAGCCGAACGGAAGATCCTGGGCCGTGATCACGGCCCGGCGTACGTCGGGGTCGGCCAGCTCCTTGTGGTCCAGCCGGATGTCGCTGTGCAGCGTGCCGACGTGGTCCACGACCTCGCGGGCGAACGGGGCGTCCGGCGAGGTGCGGAACTCGTCGCCGCGGAAGTCGTCCGCGTCCTCGAAGTCGACCGTGAACGTCCTGGCCTGACGGCCCTCCTCGGCCAGTTCGCGGGCGGCCAGAGCCGTCAGGGCGCTGGAGTCCAGGCCGCCGGAGAGCAGCAGGCACAGCGGCACGTCCGCGACCAACTGCCGCCGGACGCTGTCCTCCAGCAGCTCACGGATGCGGCGTACCGTCGTCTCCTTGTCGTCCTGGTGCTCCTCGACCTCCAGCCGCCAGTAGACCCGCTCGCGCACCCCGCCCCGGTCGACGATCAGCATGGTGCCCGGCCTGACCTCCCGCATGCCCTTCCACGGGGTCAGGCCCGGTTCCTTGACGTACCCCATCATTTCCCGGAAGCCGTCCCGGTCCACGACGGCCTCCACGGCCGGATGGGCGAGGATCGCCTTGGCCTCCGAGCCGAACAGGACGCCGTCCTCGGTCTCGTACACGTACAGCGGCTTGATGCCGAGCTGGTCGCGGAGCAGGATCAGGCGGTCCTTCCGGCCGTCCCAGATGCCCAGCGCGAACATGCCGAGGAGCCGGTCGGCGACCTCCTCGCCCCACTCCAGGTAGCCGCGCAGGACGACCTCGGTGTCGCTGGAGGTGCGGAACGCGTGGCCACGGCGGCGCAGTTCGTCGCGCAGCTCCCGGAAGTTGTACGCCTCACCGCTGTACGTGAGCACCACCGGGCCGTCCGGGGTGTCCGCCGTCATCGGCTGGACACCGCCCTCCAGGTCGATGATCGACAGCCGGCGGTGCCCCAGGGCGGCGTGCGGCGACATCCAGGTGCCCCCGGCGTCCGGGCCGCGGCAGGCCATGGTGGCGGTCATCGCGTCGAGGGTGGGGCGTTCCTTCTCCAGGTCACGCTGGAAGGCGATCCAGCCGACGATCCCACACATGTGCGTCCTCTTCCTGCTGATGTTCTGTTCGGTGTCGGTCCGGGGGTGGTCCGGGGGTGGTCCGGACCGTGCGGGGCGGTGTCAGCGGTTGGCCGCCATGTGGGCCGGCAGGCCGCCGATGTGGGACTCGGCCGTCGGCTCCAGGACGAGCCGCTTCAGCACGGGCTTCAGGTACGACCACGGGCGGTGCAGGTCACCGGCCCACTGCCAGGTGAGCCGGGAGCCTTCGGGGGTGGACTCCACGACGTAGTCCTCCACGAGGCGCTTGAAGACGTTGTGGGTGCTCCCGACGACCGTGAACGTCTTGCGGTGTCCCTCGTCCCAGCGGTAGAAGCGCTCGCGCAGCACGAAGCCTCCGCGGGTCTCCACCTCCCGGGTCGTGCCGACCCCGAACGGCCGGGGCGAGGTCCAGGTCAGCCGCTTCACGCCCTTGGTCCAGTGCGCCGGGCCGCTGTCGTCGGTCAGGGCCGCCCAGGTCTCCTCGGCCGGGTAGGGAACGTCGACGGAGCGCGTCAGGTAGAGGGACGCGGTGGTGAGGAGCGAGTCGTCGGCCTCTTCGACCGGGTGCCAGCGGGTGGGCATCGGGGGGTGGTCCTTCCGGGGTCTGCGGGGAAGCGGCTTTTTTTGGGGGGAGGGGGGTCAGGAGCGCGGGGTCAGGGACGAGAGGCGGGTGCGGACCGCGTCGAGGGTGGTCCCGGCGTGCTCGGTGATCATCGTGAAGTGGTCGCCGGGCACGTCCACCTCGTCGGGCGCGGGCCGGCCGGGCCAGCGCGCCTGCCAGCCGGACTCGGGGAACCCGGGTTCCGGCAGCGCCTCGGTCGCCCGGACCTGGAGGGCCGGGACGTCGAGGCCGGCCGGGCGCCAGCCCGCGAAGACCCGGGCGATGCCGCCCATAGCGGTCAGGACGGTGTCGTCCAGGAGGGCGGCGGCGCCTTCGGCGGGGGACTCGGCCATCGAACGGCCGATGTAATCGCCGATGTGCGGCAGCACGGGACTGCCGGGCGCGTAGCTGTCCAGCAGGACCAGGGCCGCCGGACGTGCGCCCCGGCGCACCAGCTCCACGGCCACCGCGTGCGCGAGCCAGCCTCCGGCGGAGTGCCCGAGGAGCGCGAAGGGCGCGCCGTCCGTGCACCGTTCGACGTCGTCGGCGTGCAGCCCGACCAGTGCGTCGAGGTCCGCGGGCAGGGGTTCGCCCGCGACGAAGCCGGGCGCGGGCAGCACCCAGACGTCCTGATCCCCGCGCGCGCCGGCGGCGAGCCGCGCGTACTGGTGGCCGCCGGACTTGCCCGCGAACGACGGGAAGCACACGAGTGCGGGTCCGTCACCGCCGCTCGTGAGCCGCACCGGCGCGGGTCGCCGTACCGTCCCGGCCTCGACGTCCTTCGCGTCGAACGTCTCCCGGAACCGGGCGGTGTCCTGAAGGAACGCGGTGAACTCGGCGAACCGGCCGTCCTTCGCGGCCCGTGCGGCCAGCGAGGCGAGGACGCCCCTGCCGGTGGGCTCCGGGACGGTCGGGCCTTCCGGGGCCCCGCCGGGCTGGTCCCCCGGCGGGGGCAGCAGCGACGCGGTGACCAGCAGCGTGTGGAGGTGGGCGGCGAAGCCGTCGAGCGTGGGGTGCTCGAAGAGGGCCGTGGAGGGGAGCCGCGCTCCGGTGGCCGTCTGGAGGTGGGCGCGGATCTCCGCGGCCATGACGGATTCGATGCCCAGCTCCGGGAGGCTCAGCGCCTCCTCGACCTCCGTGGTGTCGGCGTGCCCGAGGGACGTGGCGACCTGCCGGGCGATCAGGGCGCGCAGGGCGTCCTCGCGGGCGCCGGCCGTGAGCGGGGCCAGGCGTTCGCGCAGCAGCGCCGCCGCGTCGCCCGCGGGTTCCCCGCCTCCGGTGCCGGCCGTCCGGGCCGCCGCCGGGAGCGTGCCGTCCGGCCAGAAACGGCGGCTCTGGAACGCGTAGGTGGGGAGGTCGACATGGGCGTCGGCCGGGACGTCCAGGACGGCGGACCAGTCGACCCGCGTCCCGCGCACGTGCAGCCGGGCCAGTGCTTCGAGCGCGCTCTGCTGTTCGGGGTGGTCGCTCCGCAGCAGCGGCACCGCCTCGACGGCCGGGCCCGGGCGCTCGGCCGCCGCGTCCCGCACGAGCGCCGTCAGCACACCGCCCGCGCCGGGCTCGACCACCGTCGTGACCCCGGCGTCCAGCAGGGCGCCCACGACGTCGTGAGCACCGGCCGCTTCACGCAGGTGGCGCACCCAGTACTCGGGCGTGCCCGTCTCCTCGGCCGTGCGGTCCGACCCGCCCGACACCAGTGCGATGCGCGGCGGTCGGAAGGCCAGCGCGCCCGCGACCAGGCCGAACTCCTCGGCGGACTCCTCGCCGGACGCCGCCCGCGTCAGCCGCCCGCGCGCCGCCACCAGCCGGCAGGCGTCCTCGGCCGACAGCACGCCCGCCGCGTACAGGGCCGTCAGCTCGCCGACCGCGTGGCCGCCCAGCACGTCCGGGACCACGTCCCACGACTGGAGCAGCCAGAACGACGCCGCGCCGACGGCGAACAGGGCGGCCTGGGCGTACCCGGTGTCGTCCAGCAGGGCCGCCTGCGGGGTGCCGGACTCGGCGAACAGCACCTCGCGCAGCGCGGGCCGGGCCGCGTCGCCCTCGGGGTTCAGCTCACGGTCCAGCGCCTCGCACAGTTCGTCCAGCGCCCGCGCGAAGACCGGGTACCGCTCGTACAACTCGCGCCCCATGCAAGGGAATTGGCTGCCCTCGCCGGGGAAGAGGAAACCGAGTCGGCCGGTGGCGGGCGTACCGCGCACCAGGCCGGGGGCCGCCGCGCCCGACGCCAGGGCCGCGAGACCCGCGTCGAAGTCCGCCCGGCCGTCGCCGACGACCACCGCGCGGTGCGGCAGCGCGGCACGGGTGAAGGCCAGCGTGCCGGCCACGGCCGCCAGGTCCGTCCCGGGCCGCGCGGACAGGTGCTCGCGCAGGCGCTCCGCCTGCGCCCGCAGGGCCGCCGCGCTGTGCGCCGACAGCAGCCACGGCAGGGTCCCCGGCGCCGTCGCGGGCGCCGTCGCGGGCTCCTCGGGCCGCGGGGTCCCGTCCTCCGGGGACGGCTGCTCCAGGATCACGTGCGCGTTCGTCCCGCTGATGCCGAACGCCGACACACCGGCGCGCCGGGGGCGCCCGGTCTCCGGCCACGGGACCGCCTCGGACAGCAGCTCCATGGCGCCCGCGGACCAGTCCACGTGCGGCGTCGGCTCGCTCAGGTGCACGATGCGCGGCAGCACGCCGTGCTCCATGGCCTTCACCATCTTGATGACACCGGCCACGCCGGCGGCGGCGGCCGTGTGCCCGATGTTGGACTTCACCGAGCCCACCCGCAGCGGCCGGTCGGCCGCCCGGTCCTGCCCGTAGGTCTCCAGCAGCGCCTGCGCCTCGATCGGGTCGCCGAGCGTGGTGCCGGTGCCGTGCGCCTCCACGGCGTCGACGTCGGCGGGGACGAGGCGGGCGTTGGCCAGCGTCTGGCGGATGACGCGCTGCTGGGCGGGGCCGTTGGGCGCGGACATCCCGTTGCTGGCGCCGTCCTGGTTGGTGGCGGTGCCGCGGATGACGGCCAGCACGCGATGCCCCTGGCGCCGGGCGTCCGACAGCCGCTCCAGCAGCAGCAGACCGACGCCCTCACCCCAGCTCGTACCGTCGGCGCCGGCCGAGAACGGCTTGCACCGGCCGTCCGGGGACAGTCCGCCCGTCCGGCTGAAGCCGATGAACGACTCCGGCGTCGACAGCACGGTGACCCCGCCGGCCAGCGCCATCTCGCACTCGCCCGCCCGCAGCGCCTGCGCCGCCAGATGCAGCGCCACCAGCGACGACGAGCACGCGGTGTCCACGGTCACCGCCGGCCCCTCCAGACCGAAGGTGTACGAGAGCCTGCCGGACAGCACGCTCGCCGCGCCGCCCGTCAGCAGGAAGGCCTCGACGCCCTCCCGCGCGGACGTCCCCGCCACCAGCTGCGGATAGTCCTGCCCGGCCAGGCCCGCGAAGACGCCGGTACGGCTGCCCCGCAGGGTGGTCGGGTCGATGCCGGCGTGCTCGAACAGCTCCCAGGAGGTCTCCAGGAGCAGCCGCTGCTGCGGGTCCATGGCGAGGGCCTCGCGCGGGCTGATCCCGAAGAACGCCGCGTCGAAGCGGTCGGCGCCGTCGATGAAGCCGCCCTCGCGGGTGTACGTGTGGCCGACGCGCTCCGGGTCGGGGTCGTAGACCCCCTCGACGTCCCAGCCGCGGTCCTCGGGGAAGAACGAGATCGCGTCGGCGCCGTCCGCGACCAGCCGCCACAGGTCCTCCGGGCTCCGCACGCCTCCGGGGAAGCGGCAGGCCATCGAGACGATCGCGATCGGGTCGCCGTCCGTGGCCGCGGACGCGTCGGCCCGCGCCGCCGGAGCGGGGTTCCTGGTGCCGGAGAGCCGGTCGAGGAGATGCCCGGCGAGGGACCGCGGCGTCGGGTAGTCGAAGACGACGGACGCCGACAGCCGGCTGCCGGTCGCGGCGCGCAGCCGGTTGCGCAGCTCGACCGCGGTCATCGAGGCGTAGCCGAGGTCGTTGAAGGTGCGGTCGGCGGCGACGGGGGCCGGCAGGCCCAGCACGGCCGTGGCCTGGTCCACCACCAGGTCCAGCACCAGTTGCCGCCGTTCGTCCTCGGGCAGTCCGGCCAGCCGGCGGGCCAGGTCCGTGCCCTCGGCGTCGCCCCCGGACTGCTGGCCGGCGCCCGCCGGCGCGAACGCGGGGACGGCGCCCAGGTGCGCGGGCAGGGTGTCCGCCGGCCGGACGTCCACCCAGTAGCGCTTGCGCTGGAAGGGATACGTCGGCAGCTCCAGGACCCGGCCGGGCGGTGTGGTGAACCCGCTCCAGTCGACGGGGAGGCCGTGCGTGTGGGCGTGGGCGGCGGAGGTGAGGACACGGGTCCAGCCGCCCTCGTCGCGGCGGAGGGTGCCGGTGACGAAGACGTCCCGCTCCGCCTCCTCGGCGGTGGCTTCGAGGGCGAGGGTGAGGACCGGGTGGGGGCTGCACTCGATGAACGCGGTGTGGCCTTCGGCGAACGCGGTGCGGGCCGCGTCGACGAGGCGGACGGGCCGGCGCAGGTTCGAGTACCAGTAGTCGGCGTCGAGCCCGGCGGTGTCGACGGGTTCGCCGGTGACCGTGGAGTAGAACGGGATCGTGCTCGAACGGGGCGTGATGCCCGACACGACCCGGAGGACCTCGTCCTTGACGGGTTCGACGTACGGGGAGTGGGAGGCGTAGTCGGCGTCGATGCGGCGGGCGCGGATCTCCTGCTTCTCGCAGAGCGCGACGAGTTCGGCCAGGTCCTTGGGCTCGCCGGCGATGACGGTGGCTCCGGGGCCGTTGACGACGGCCACGTGCATCCGCCCCTGCCAGGGCTCGATCAGCTCGCCCGCCCGCTCCTCGGACACCGCCAGGGAGACCAGGCCGCCCTGCCCGGTCACGGCCAACAGGGCCTGGCTGCGCAGCGCGACGATCCTGGCGCCGTCGTCCAGGGCGAGGGCACCGGCGACGACGGCGGCGGCGATCTCGCCCTGGGAGTGGCCGATGACGGCGGCGGGCTCGACGCCGAGGGAGCGCCACAGGGCGGCCAGGGACACCATCACCGAGAACAGGGCGGGCTGCACGACGACCGAGCGGGAGATCTGCTCCCCGCTGCACAGCGCCTCGGTGAGGGACCAGTCGACGTACGGGGCGAGGGCGGCCTCGCAGTCGGCGATCGACCGGGCGAACACGTCGGACGTCTTCAGGAGTTCGGTGGCCATGCCGACCCACTGCGTGCCCTGGCCCGGGAAGACGAACACCGGACGCTCGTACGCGCCCTGCCCGGTGATGACGCCGGGAGCCGCGGCACCGGTGGCCAACGCATCGAGTCCGGCCAGGAGTTCGTCCCGGTCGGCGCCGAGGACCACCGCGCGGTGGTCGAGGCCGGCTCGCTGGGTGAGGAGAGCGTGGGCCACCTCGCGTACGTCCGGAAGGCCGTCGAGGCGCGCGGCGAGGCGCTCGCCCTGGGCGCGGAGCGCGGCGGTGTCACGGGCGGAGAGGGCGAGCGGGACGATCGGCGCGAGGGGGGCGCGGGGTGCGAGGAGCGGCGCGGGCTCGTCCGCCGCCCCGGGCATCTCGGGGGCCTCGGTGGCCTCGGGGGTTTCGGCGGGCGCCTGTTCCAGCACCACGTGCGCGTTGGTGCCGCTGACGCCGAAAGAGGAGACGGCGGCGCGGCGGGGCCGGTCGGTGTCGGGCCACTCCCGCTGCTCGGTGAGCAGCTCCACCTGGCCCGCCGACCAGTCCACGTGCGGGGTCGGCGCGTCGACGTGGAGGGTCCTGGGCAGGACGCCGTTGCGTATCGCCATGATCATCTTGATGATGCCGCCGACCCCGGCGGCGGCCTGCGCGTGCCCGATGTTGGACTTGAACGAGCCCAGCCACAAAGGCTCTTCGCGGTCCTGGCCGTACGTCGCGAGCACCGCCTGCGCCTCGATCGGGTCACCGAGCACGGTGCCGGTGCCGTGCGCCTCCACCACGTCCACGTCGGCGGGGGTGAGGCGGGCGTTGGCGAGGGCCTGCCGGATGACGCGCTCCTGGGAAGGCCCGCTGGGGGCGGTCAGGCCGTTGGAGGCGCCGTCCTGGTTGACGGCGCTGCCGCGGACGACGGCCAGCACCCGGTGCCCGTTGCGCCGCGCGTCCGACAGACGTTCCAGTACGAGGACGCCGGCGCCCTCGGCGAAGCCCGTGCCGTCCGCGGCGGCGGCGAAGGCCTTGCAGCGGCCGTCGGACGACACACCGCGCTGACGGGCCGTCGCGGTGAACATGCCGGGTCCCGCCATCACCGTCGCCCCGCCGGCCAGGGCCAGTTCGCTCTCGCCGCGCCGCAGCGACGAGACGGCCACGTGCAGGGCGGCCAGCGACGCCGAGCACGCCGTGTCGACGGTGAGCGCCGGGCCCTCCAGCCCGAAGAAGTACGACAGCCGTCCCGACAGGACGCTCGCGGCGAGGCCGCCGATCAGATAGCCCTCCAGCTCGGGGGCGCGCCGCACGAGCGCCGCGTAGTCCTGCTGGCCGGTGCCCATGAACACGCCCGTGCGGCTGCCCCGCAGCGTCGTCGGGTCGATGCCCGCGTGCTCGAACGCCTCCCACGCGGTCTCCAGCAGCAGCCGCTGCTGCGGGTCCATGGCGAGGGCCTCGCGCGGGGCGATGTCGAAGAAACCGGCGTCGAAGTGACCGGCCTCGTCGAGGAAGCCGCCCTCGCGGTTGTACGTCGTCCCCGGCACGTCCGGGTCCGGGTCGTACAGCGCATCGAGGTCCCAGCCCCGGTCGGTCGGGAAGGGAGACGTCGCGTCCCGGCCCTCCAGGACCAGCCGCCACAGCCCGTCCGCCGACTCGACGCCGCCGGGGTAGCGGCACGACATGCCGACGACGGCGATCGGCTCGCCCTCGACGGACTCCAGCTCCGTCAGCCGCACGCGGGTCTGCTGGAGGTCGGCCGTCACCTTCTTGAGGAAGTAACGGAGCTTGTCCTCGGTGGTCTCGCTGTTCGCCACGGTCGCGCTGTCCTCTCTGTTCCGCACGGGTCAGGAGATCCCGAGTTCGTTGGTGATGTAGTCGAAGACGGCGTCGTCGTCGGCCGAGTCGAGACGCAACGTCGGCGCGTCCGGGGCAGGGCCGGCGCCGGCCGCCGGTGCCAGGCCCCAGTCGGCGACGACCGCCCGCAGCCGTGCGGTGATCCGGGCGCGGTCGGGGTGCTCGGCCGCGATGCCGGCCAACGTCCGCTCCAGCCGGTCGAGTTCGGCGAGCACCGGGTCGACCGGCGGGACGTCGTCCCGGGGCAGCGCGCCGTCCACGTACCGGGCGAGAGCCTGCGCGGAAGGACGGTCGAAGACGACGGTCGCGGGCAGCCGGAGCCCGGTCACGGCGCCCAGCCGGTTGCGCAGTTCCACGGACGTCAGCGAGTCGAAGCCCAGGTCGTTGAAGGCACGCCCCGGTGCGACGGCGGAGCCGTCGGTGTGCCCGAGCACCTCGGCGACCGTGCGGCGCACCAGGTCGAGCAGGATCCGCTCCCGCTTCTCCGGGTCGGCTCCGGTGAGCCGCTGCCGCAGTGCGCCGGAGGCGTCCTCCCCGGCCGGCGCGCCGGCCGCCGCCTCCGGGGCCGGCGGGCGCACGAGCCCGCGCAGCAGCGCGGGGACGGCGTCGCCCGCGCCGCGCAGCGCGGCCGGGTCGAGGCGGAGCGGCAGCAGCGTGCGCGGTGTCCGCTCCTCCCCGGTCCCGGTCCCGGTCCCGGTCCCGGAGTCCGGGGCCGTCAAGGCCGCGTCGAACAGTGCCAGTCCGTCCTCGGGCGACAGCGGGAGGACACCGGCGCGCCGCATGCGCCGCACGGCCGTGTCGTCCAGGCGGGCCGCCATGCCCGCGTCCCACGCGCCCCAGGCCAGTGAGACCGCCGGCAGCCCCAGGGCCGCGCGGTGCTGGGCGAGGGCGTCGAGGAAGGCGTTGGCGGCGGCGTAGGAGCTCTGGCCCGGGGCGCCGAGCGTGGCCGTGGCGGAGGAGAACAGGACGAAGGCGGCCGGAGCCGTCTTCCGGGTCAGTTCGTGCAGATGCCAGGCCGCGTCGAGCTTCGGGCGCAGGACGGCGTCCACGGTTTCGGGGGTCGCCGCGTCGAGCACGCCGTCGTCGACGACGCCCGCCGCGTGGATCACCGCCGTCAGCGGGTGGGCGGCGGGAATCCGGTCCAGTACGGCCGACAACGCGTCCCGGTCGGCCGCGTCGCACGCCTCCACGGTCACGTCCGCGCCCAGTGCGCCCAGCGCGTCGGCCAGCTCCCGGGCCCCGGCGGACCGCGGCCCGCCGCGGCTCAGCAGGACCAGCCTGCGCACCCCGTGTTCCGTCACGAGACGGCGGGCGACGAGGCCGCCGAGGGCGCCCGTGCCGCCCGTGACGAGGACCGTCCCCTCGGGGCCGAGCCCCGCGACCGGCGCCGAACCGTCCGAGGACGCCACCCGGGTCCGTACGAGACGGGGCGTCAGCAGTGTGCCGTCGCGCAGCGCGAGGTGCGGTTCGCCGCAGCCGAGCGCCGCCCGCCACAGCTCCCCGTCCGTTGCCGTGGCCCCGTCCACGTCCAGCAGGACGAACCGGTCGGGATGCTCGGCCTGGGCGGCCCGTACGAGCCCCCACACCGGCGCCTGCCGCAGTCCCCGTACGGCGTCGCCGTCGCCCGTGGCCACCGCGTCCCGGGTCACCACGACCAGCCGTGCCCCGGTGAGCCGTTCGTCGGCCGCCCAGGACACGAGCGTGGACCGCGCCGCCCGCTCGGCCGCTCGGGCGGCCGTCGGGACGTCGGCGTCGGCGGGCACCGCCGCCGCGCAGTCCCACACCACCGCGCCGGGCACCGGCCGGCCAGCCGCCACGGCCGCCCCCAGCGCCGCCACGTCGGCGAACGTCTCGGCCGCCAGGCCGTCCGGCAGTGTGCCGTCGCCCACGGCGACGACATCCCGGACCGTCCCGCCGCCGGACCCGGCCGGCGGCTGCCACGCGACGTGGAAGAGGCCGTCCGGGTGCCGGGGCCGGGCGGCGGCCCGCAACTGCCCGGCGGAGACGGGCCGGATCCGCAGCGACTCCACCGAGACCACCGGCGTTCCCTCCGCGTCCGTCACCAGCACCGCCAGCGCGTCGTCGCCGACCGGCGACAGACGCACCCGCAACGCCGCGGCGCGGGTGCGGTGCAGCCGTACGCCCTGCCAGGCGAACGGCAGCCGCACCTGTTCGCCCGTGTCGCCGACCAGGGCCGTGTGCAGGGCGGCGTCCAGCAGCGCGGGGTGCACGCCGTAGTGGGCCGCCTCCGCCCGGAAGGGCTCCGGCAGCTCCACCTCGCCGTAGAGGTCCCGGCCCGAGCGCCACATCGTGCGCAGCCCCTGGAAGGACGTCCCGTACGTGAAGCCGTCGAGGGCGACCGCGTCGTAGAAGCCGGTGAGGTCGACCGGCTCGGCCCCGGCGGGCGGCCACGCGCCCGTCAGGCCGGTGCCGGCGGGAGTCCCGGAGTCGGCGTCCGACAGCACACCGTCGGCATGACGGGTCCAGGGCGGCGCGCCGGCCCCGCCCTCCGCGGGCGCCGCGGACGCCGGCCGGGAGGACACGGTGAACCGCCGTCGTCCGCTGCCGTCGTCCGCTCCGACGGTGAGCCGGATGTGGACGGCGTCGTCCTCGCCGAGGATCAGCGGGCTCTCCTGGACCAGCTCCTCCACCGTGCCGCAGCCCGTCAACCTGCCAGCGTGCAGGGCGAGTTCGAGGTGGGCGGTGCCCGGGACCACGGTCGAGCCCAGCACCACGTGGTCGGCGAGCCAGCCCGGCGTACGGGAGGACAGCCGGCCGGTGAGGACCAGCCCGCCGCCGTCCACCGGGGTGAGCACCGCGCCGAGCAGCGGGTGCCCGGCCGGGTCCAGCCCCAGATCGCCCGGCTCGGCCGGCGGGGTCGCGTCGGCGGACAGCCAGTAGCGCTCGCCCTGGAAGGCGTACGTCGGCAGCTCCAGCGGCAGCCGCCGCCCGGCCCCGGTGCCGGCGGCCGTGAGGTACGCCCGCCAGTCCACGGCGGTGCCCCGGACGTGCGCCTCGGCCAGCGCGGTGAGGACCGTGCGGACCTCGGAGCGGCCACGGCGCAGCAACGGCAGCGCGAGGACGCCGGAGCGCTCCTCCTGGGGCAGCACGGCGGAGCCTTCGCGGGTCATCGCGGACAGCACCCCGTCCGGCCCCAGCTCCAGGAACGTGCGCACCCCCAGGTCCAGGAGCGTGCGCACGCCGTCGTGGAAACGCACCGCCTGGCGGACGTGCCGCACCCAGTAGTCGGCGGAGCGGATCTCCCGCGCGGTGACCGGGCGGCCGGTGACGTTCGAGACGACGGGGATGAGCGGCTCGCGCAGGTCCAGCGAGGACAGAACGGTGCGGAAGGCGTCCAGCATGCCGTCCATGCGCGGAGAGTGGAACGCGTGGCTCACGGCCAGTTCCTTCGTCCGCCGCCCCCGGGCGCGCAGCGCCTCGGCCACCGTGCGCACCACGCCCTCGTCACCCGACACGACCACGGAGGCCGGGCCGTTGACCGCGGCGATGCCGGCCAGGTCGGTGTGGCCCGTGAGCAGTTCGGCGACCTCGTCCTCGGTGGCCTGGACGGCTGCCATCAGCCCGCCGGACGGCAGTTCCTGCATGAGCCGGCCGCGGGCCGCCACCGCGGTGACCGCGTCCTCGAGCGAGAAGACGCCCGCGACGTGCGCGGCGGCCAGCTCGCCGACGGAGTGGCCCAGCAGATGGTCGGGGCGCACCCCCCACGACTCGACCAGCCGGTACAGGCTCACCTCGAGGGCGAACAGCGCGGCCTGCGTCCACCGCGTACGCTCCAGCAGCGCCGCCTGCTCCGACCCCGCGTCGGCGAACAGCACCTCGCGCAGCGGCAGGTCCGCCCGCTCGGCGAACAGCGCGCAGATCCGGTCCAGGGACTCGGCGAACACCGGCTGGGCGGCGTACAACTCCCGCCCCATGGCGGCCCGTTGGGCACCCTGGCCGGTGAACAGGAAGGCCAGGCCGGTGCCGCGCGCCGCCGTGCCGGTGACGACCCGGCCGGGCTCGGCCTCACCGCCGCCGCGCAGCGCGTCCAGCCCGGAGAGCAGCTCGTCCCGGCCGGTGCCGACGATCACGGCCCGGTGGGCGAGGCTCGCCCGCGTGGCGGCCAGCGGCAGGGCGAGCGCCGCCGGATCGAGGTCCGGGTGCGCGACGACCGCGTCGCGCAGCCGCTCGGCCTGGGCCCGCAGGGCCCGCGGGTCGGCGGCGGACAGCAACCAGGGGACGAGCGCCGGGACGGCGGCCCGGGTCTCCTCGCCGGACGCGCCCGGCACGTCCGTGTTCCCGGTGGTCCCGGCGTTCCCGGATTCCCCGTCGGCGTACTCCTCGGCCTGCTCCAGGATGACGTGCGCGTTGGTGCCGCTGATCCCGAAGGACGACACCGCCGCGCGCCGGGGCCGGTCGGCCGCCGGCCACTCCCGCCGCTCGGACAGCAGCCGCACGGCCCCGCTCGACCAGTCGACGTGCGGGGTCGGCTCGTCCACGTGCAGGGTCGCGGGCAGGACGCCGTGCCGCATCGCCAGCACCGTCTTGATGACCCCGGCGACACCGGCCGCGTGCGAGGTGTGCCCGATGTTGGACTTCGCCGAGCCCAGCCACAGCGGCTCCGCCCGGTTCTGTCCGTACGTGGCGAGCAGCGCCTGTGCCTCGATCGGGTCGCCCAGCCTCGTGCCGGTGCCGTGTCCCTCCACCGCGTCCACGTCGGCCGGGGTGAGACGCGCGTCGGCGAGGGCCGCCCGGATCACGCGCTGCTGGGAAGGTCCGCTGGGGGCGGTCAGGCCGTTGGAGGCGCCGTCCTGGTTGACGGCGCTGCCGCGCATCACGGCGAGCACCCGGTGCCCGTGCCGCCGCGCGTCCGACAGCCGCTCCACCAGCAGCACCCCGACGCCCTCGCCCCAGGTGGTGCCGTCCGCGGCGGCGGCGAACGCCTTGACGCGGCCGTCGGCCGCGAGCCCGCGCTGCCTGCTGAACTCCACGAACATGAAGGGGCTCGCCATCACGAACGCCCCGCCGACCAGCGCCCGTTCGCACTCGCCGTCCCGCAGCGACCGCGCCGCCAGATGCAGCGCGACCAGCGACGCCGAGCACGCCGTGTCGACGGTGATCGCCGGCCCCTCGAGGCCGAGGGTGTACGCGAGCCGGCCGGAGGCGACGCTCGGCGTGGTGCCGGTCAGCAGATAGCCCTCGGTGCCCTCGGACGCGGCATCCGCCCCGCCGTAGCCGAGCTGCGCCGCGCCGACGAACACACCCGTGCGGCTGCCGCGCAGCGACGTCGGGTCGATGCCGGCCCGTTCGAGGGCCTCCCAGGAGGTCTCCAGCAACTGCCGCTGCTGCGGGTCCATGGCGAGGGCCTCACGCGGGCTGATCCCGAAGAAGCCGGCGTCGAACCGGCCGGCGTCCCGCAGGAACCCGCCGCTGCGCCCGTAGGTGCGGCCCGGCCGGTCGGGGTCCGGGTCGTACAGCGACTCGACGTCCCAGCCCCGGTCGGACGGGAACGGCGTGATCGCGTCCCGCCCCTCGGCCAGCAACTGCCAGTAGTCCTCGGGCGAGCGCACGCCGCCCGGGAAGCGGCAGCCCATGCCGACGATGGCGATCGGCTCGTGGCGGGCCTCCACCAGCTGCCGGTTCTGCTGCTGGAGGCGCTTGTTCTCCTTCACGGAGTGGCGCAGCGCCTCCATCATGCGCTCGGTCCGGTCGCCGCCCGGGCCGCTCGTCCCGGCGCCCTCCTCGGCCCGCGTGCCCGGCAGGTCCTGCGTCACAGGGATTCCCTCTCCGCTCATGGTCGTTGTCCGGGGCCCGTACGCGGTCACTGCTCGCCGGCGCCGAGCGCCAGCTCGATGAGGTCGTCCGCGTCCAGGTCGTCGACGTCGTCGACGTCGTCCGGGTCGCCGTCCGCGGCGGGCGCCGGGCCGCCGAACGCCTCCTCGGCCGGCCCGGCCAGCTCCAGCAGGGCCGCCAGCAGGCCGGACTCCCGCAGCCGGGCCGGCGGGATCGTGGCGAGCAGCCGCCGTACGTCGTCGTCGGGGACGTCCGCCGGTGCCTGCGGCGCCGGGCCGAAGTCCAGTGCGCGCAGCAGGTGCTCGCCCAGCGCCGTCGCCGTCGGGTAGTCGAAGATCAGCGTCGGCGGGAGCCGCAGACCGGTCTGCGTGTTCAGGCGGTTGCGCAGTTCCACCGCCGTGAGGGAGTCGAAGCCGAGCTCCTTGAACGCCTGGTCGAGGCCGATCGCCGTGCTCGTCTCGTGCCCGAGGACGAGGGCCGCCTGATCGCGCACGAGATCCAGCAGCAGCCTGCCGCGCTCGGCGGCCGGCCGCGCGGCCAGCCGGCCGCGCAGGCCCTGCCCGCCCGGCTCCGCGCCCGCCGGGCCGGCCGCCACCGCCCGCCGGGCCGGGGCGCCGGCCAACTGCCGCAGCAGGGGATGGACGGCGCCCGACGCGCGGACCGCGCCGACGTCCAGCCGCACCGCCACCACCGGCGCCCGGTCCGCGCCCAGCGCCGCGTCGAACAGGTCCAGCCCCTCGGCGTCGGTCAGCGCGCTCATCCCGGCCCGGCGCAGCCGCGCCAGATCGCCGGCGGCCAGATGGCCGGTCATCCCGCTCGACCGCTCCCACAGGCCCCAGGCCACCGAGACACCGGGCAGACCCTGGGCCCGCCGCTGCTCCGCGAGCGCGTCGAGGAAGACGTTGGCCGCCGCGTAGTTGCCCTGTCCCGGGGTGCCCAGCGTGCCCGCCGCCGAGGAGAACAGGACGAAGGCGGCCAGATCCATGTCCCGGGTCAGCTCGTGCAGATGCCACGCCGCGTCCACCTTGGGCCGCAGCACCGCGTCGACCTGCTCGGGCGTCAGCGAGCCCACCAGCGCGTCGTCGAGGACACCGGCCGCGTGCACGACGCCGGTGAGCGGGTGCTCCGGCGGCACCTCGGACAGGACGGCCGCGAGTGCCTCGCGGTCGGCGCTGTCGCAGGCCGCGACGGTCACCTCCGCGCCCGCCGCGGCCAGTTCGGCGCGCAGCGCGTCGGCGCCCTCGGCCGCGAGGCCGCGGCGGCCCAGCAGCAGCAGACGCCGTACGCCGTGCTCGGCGACCAGCCGGCGGGCCACCAGCCCGCCCAGCGCGCCCGTACCGCCGGTGACCAGCACCGTGCCGTTCGGGTCGAGCGCGAGCGGCGGCATGGTGAACACCAGCTTGCCGATGTGCCGGGCCTGGCTCATGTAGCGGAAGGCGTCCACGGCACGCCGGACGTCCCAGGCCGCCGTCGGGAGGGGCCGCAGCACCCCGCTGTGGAACAGCGGCATCATCTCGGCCAGCATCCGGCCGACGTGCTCGACGCCGGCCGAGACCAGGTCGTACCAGAGGTACGAGACGCCGGGGTGGTCGGCCGCGACCCGTTCGGCGTCCCGGATGTCGGTCTTGCCCATCTCCAGGAGCCGGCCGCCGTCGGAGCCGAGCAGCCGCAGCGAGGCGTCCACGAACTCGCCGGAGAGGGAGTTCAGCACGACGTCCACGCCGCGGTCGCCGGCCGCCGCCCGGATCCGCTCCTCGAAGTCCAGCGACCGGGACGTGGCGATCCGCTCCTCGGGCACGCCCAGCGCGCGCAGCGTCTCCCACTTGGCGGGACTCGCCGTCGCGAACACCTCGGCGCCCAGATGCCGGGCCAGTTGCAGCGCGGCCAGTCCCACACCGCCGGTGGCCGCGTGGATCAGCACCGACTCACCGGCGCGCAGGTCCGCCAGATCGACCAGGCCCATGTACGCGGTCAGGAACGCGACGGGGATCGAGGCGCCCTCCGCGTACGTCCAGTGCTCGGGCAGCGGCACGAGCAGCCGGCGGTCGACGACCACGACCGGGCCGAAGGAGCCACGGGCCAGGCCCATCACCCGGTCCCCGGGGGCCAGGTCGGTGACGTCCGGCGCCACCTCCAGGACCACGCCCGCGGCCTCGCCGCCCATGATGGTCTGGTCGACCACACCGAGGCCCAGCAGCACATCGCGGAAGTTGATGCCGGACGCCCGCACCGAGAACCGCACCTGCCCCGGGGCGAGCGGCGCCGACGCCTGCGGGTACGGCAGCAGCGCGACGTTCTCCAGCGTGCCCTTGCCCGCGGTGTCCAGCCGCCACGTCGAGCCGTCCGCCGGCGGCTGAAGCGTCCGCCCGGCCGCGGCCCGTACCAGCCGTGGCGCCGACAACCGCCCGTCGCGCAGCGCGAGTTGCGGCTCACCGGAGGCCAGGGCGCGGCGCAGCACGCCGCGCGAGGACTCCCGCCCGTCGACATCCGCCAGCACGAACCGGCCGGGGTTCTCGGACTGCGCCGAGCGCAGCAGACCCCACAGGGGCGCGTGCACCAGGTCCCGCGCGCTCTCGCCGTCGCCCGCCGCGACCGCGCCCCGGGTGACCACGGCCAGCGTCGCCTCGGCGAACCGTTCGTCCGTCAGCCACCGCCGCACGACGCCGAGCACACGGTGCACCTCGCCGCGCACGGCCGTGGCCGTGTCCGCCTGGGCCCCGTCTGCCGGGGCCGCGCAGGCCAGCACCACCGTCGCGGCGGGTGCGAGGGCCGCCAGCGCGTCGAGGTCGGCGCACGTCTCGAACCCCAGGTCCAGGTCGTCGAGGCCGAGGACGATCACCCGGTCCGGCCCGGTGTCCGGGAGGGGATGGCCGGCCCAGTCCACCGTCAGCAGCGGGACCCGCTCCTCGGCGCGGGCGGCCCGGAGCTGTTCCTCGCTCACCGCCCGGGTCACCAGCGACTCCACCTCGGCGACCGGAACTCCGCCCTGGTCCGCGACGGCGAGCGAGAGCCCGTCCGCGCCCCGGGAGGTGAGGCGTACGCGCAGGGTGGTGGCGCCGGTCGCGTACAGCGAGACGCCCGTCCACGAGAACGGCAGCCGGACCGTGCCGACCCCCTCGGCGAGACTGGCGTGCAACGCCGCGTCGAGCAGGGCCGGGTGGATCCCGTAACCGCCGGCCGCGTCGTGCTGCTCCGGCGGGAGCGCGACCTCGGCGAACAGCTCGTCGCCGTGCCGCCACAGCGCGCGCAGCCCCTGGAACACCGGCCCGTAGCCGAGCCCGCTCTCGGCGAGCCGCGGGTACAGCCCCGACAGATCCACCGGCCGCGCACCGGCCGGCGGCCACTGCGCGAGGTCCCAGTCCGGCCGGTCGGCGCCGGGCGACACGAAACCGGTCGCATGGCGTTCCCAGGGCACGTCGGCCGCCGCCCGCTCCGGACGCGAGTGGACGGCGACCGACCGCCGGCCGCCGTCGTCGGCCCCGCCGACCATGACCTGAAGCCGCAGGACGCCGTCCTCGGGCAGGACGAGCGGCGCCTGGAGGGTCAGTTCCTCCAGCACTGTGCAGCCGACCTGGTCGGCGGCCCGTACGGCGAGGTCCAGCAGCGCCGTTCCCGGCACCAGGGCCGTGCCCCACACGGTGTGGTCGGCGAGCCACGGCTGCGCCTTCAGCGACAGCCTGCCGGTCAGCACCACCTCGTCGTCGGCGAGGGTGAGCGTGGCGCCGAGCAGGGGGTGGTCGGCGGGGTCGAGTCCGGCGGCGCGGACGTCGGCGGTGGCGCTCGGCGAGGCCTCCAGCCAGTAGCTCTTGCGCTGGAACGGGTAGGTGGGCAGGTCGGGGTCGCGGTCGCCGGCGCCGAGGACGGGGGTCCAGTCGACGGGGAGGCCGTGGGTGTGGGCGTGGGCGGCGGAGGTGAGGAAGCGGGTCCAGCCGCCCTCGTCGCGGCGCAGGGAGCCGACGGAGAAGACGTCGGCCTCCTCCAGGACCTCGTCGATCGCGTGGGTGAGGACGGGATGGGGGCTGCACTCGACGAACGCCGTGTGGCCCGCCGCGCGTGCCGCCCGGAGGGCGTCGGTGAGGCGGACGGTCCGGCGCAGGTTGGTGTACCAGTAGCCGGCGTCGAGTCCGGCGGTGTCGACGGGTTCGCCGGTGACCGTCGAGTAGAACGGGACCGTGCCGGTACGGGGGGCGATGCCCGCGAGGAGGCGGGCGAGGTCGTCCTCGATGGCTTCGACGTGCGAGGTGTGGGAGGCGTAGTCGACGTCGATGCGCCGGGCCCGGATCTGCCGCTCCTCGCAGTGCGCGAGGAGTTCGTCGAGGGCCGGCGCGTCGCCCGCGACGACGGTGGCGTTGACGCTGTTGCGGGCGGCGACGCCGATCCGCTCGCGCCAGGGGGCGATGAGATCGGTGGCCCGCTCGTGGGGGAGGGGGAGCGAGACCATGCCGCCGCGCCCGGCGAGCTTCAGGATGGCCCGGCTGCGCAGGGCGGCGACCTTGGCGCCGTCCTCCAGGGTCAGCGCCCCGGCGACGACGGCGGCGGCGATCTCGCCCTGGGAGTGGCCGATGACGGCGGCGGGCTCGACGCCGAGGGAGCGCCACAGCGCGGCGAGGGACACCATCACCGAGAACAGGGCGGGCTGCACGACGTCCACCCGGGTCAACTGCTCACCGCTGCCCAGGACTTCGGTGAGGGACCAGTCGACGTGGGGGGAGAGCGCCGTGTCGCAGTCGGCGATGGACCGGGCGAAGACGTCGGAGGTCTTCAGGAGTTCGGTGGCCATGCCGGCCCACTGCGAGCCCTGGCCCGGGAAGACGAACACCGGACGCTCGAAGGCACCCTGCCCGGTGACGACACCGGGCGCCTCGGACCCGGCCGCCAACGCCCGTAGCCCGGCGAGCAGTTCGTCCCGGTCCGCGCCGAGGACCACGGCCCGGCTGCCGAACGCGGTGCGCCCCGTCAGCAGGGCGCGGGCGGTGGCGCGTACGTCCGACGGGCCGTCGCCGAGACGGGCGGCCAGGCGCTCGGCCTGGGCGTGCAGCGCGGCGGTGTCGCGGGCGGAGAGCACCAGCGGCACGACCGGCGCGGCAGGCTCGCCCGCAGCCTCCCCGGGCTCGGCGGGCGCCTGCTCCAGCACCACGTGCGCGTTGGTGCCGCTGACACCGAACGAGGACACGGCGGCGCGGCGGGGACGGCCCGTGTCGGGCCACTCCCGCCGCTCGGTCAGCAGCTCCACCTTGCCCGCGGACCAGTCCACGTGCGGGGTCGGCGCGTCCACGTGGAGGGTCCTGGGCAGCTCGCCGTGGCGCATGGCCATGACCATCTTGATCACACCGCCGACACCGGCGGCGGCCTGCGCGTGCCCGATGTTGGACTTCAACGAGCCCAGCCACAAAGGCCTTTGGCGGTTCTGGCCGTACGTGGCGATCAGGGCCTGCGCCTCGATCGGGTCGCCCAGCTTCGTGCCCGTACCGTGCGCGTCCACCGCGTCCACCAGGTCGGGGGAGAGCCGGGACTCGGCCAGCGCGGCCCGGATGACCCGCTGCTGCGAGGGACCGTTCGGCGCGGACAGGCTGCTCGTCGCGCCGTCCTGGTTGACCGCGGAGCCGCGGACGACGGCGAGGACCCGGTGACCGGCCCGCCGCGCGTCCGACAGACGCTCGACGACCAGCATGCCGGCGCCCTCGCTCCAGGTCGTGCCGTCGGCGGAGGCCGCGAAGGACTTGATGCGCCCGTCGGGCGCCAGCCCGCCCAGTCGGCTGAAGCCCTCGAAGGTGCCCGGCGTGGCCATCACGGTCACCCCGCCCGCCAGCGCCATGGTGCACTCGCCGCGCCGTACCGCCTGCACGGCCAGGTGCAGGGCGACCAGCGACGACGAGCAGGCGGTGTCGATGGTGGCGGCCGGTCCCTCCAGGCCCAGCGTGTAGGAGATCCGGCCGGAGGCGACGCTGCCCCAGTTGCCGCCGCTCAGGAAACCGGTGCCGTCGTCGTCCGCCTTGCCCAGGCGGGTGGCGTGGTCGTGGTACATCAGCCCCGCGTACACGCCGACCCGGGTGCCGCGCAGCGTCGCCGGGTCGATGCCCGCGCGTTCGAAGGCCTCCCACGACACCTCCAGCAGCAGTCGCTGCTGCGGGTCCATGGCGACGGCCTCGCGCGGGCTGATCCCGAAGAACGCCGGGTCGAAGTCGGCGGCCCGGTCCAGGAAGCCGCCTTCCCAGCCGGCGGACGCGCCCGGCCGCGCGCAGTCGGCGCCCTGCGACTCCCCGGTGGACCAGCCCCGTTCGGCCGGCGCCGTGCCGATGGCGTCCCGGCCCTCCGTCACCAGCCGCCACAGGGACTCGGGGGAGTCCACGCCGCCGGGGAACCGGCACGCCATGCCCACGATCGCGACGGGCTCGCGGGCGGCCTCCTCCAGCTCGGCCACCCGGCGCTGAGCCTCGCCCAGTTCGGTGGTGGCCCAGCGCAGGTGTTCGCGGAACTTCTCCACCTGCGACTGCGACGGCGACGCGCCCTTCGGTGAAGGCGACTGCTGCGACGGTGACGTCGATGACTGCGACACGTGAGCCCGCTCCTAAAAACTCTGGTGATTCGACGGAGTTCCGCTGCCGGCGGAGCGCATCTGCTGGAGAACCTCGAAGAGTTCGTCGTCGGACGCCGACGCGAGGTCCGCCGGCTGTGGCCCGTCGGGGTCCCTGCCGTCGCGGTCGTCCGCTCCCGTGCCACCGGGCCAGCGGGACACCAGGTCCAGCAGCCGGTGGGCGACCGTCTCCCTGGCCTCGGCGCCGGCGGTCTCGGCGAAGGAGGCCAGGAACGCCTCCAGCCGGTCCACCTCGGCCAGGGCCGGCCCGGCGGAGGCGGCGTCGTCCGCCGTGCCGCCGAGCTGCGCGCACAGGTGGTCGGCGAGCGCGGCGGCGGTCGGATGGTCGTAGATCACGGTGTTCGGCAGGTCGACGCCGGTGGCTTCGAGCAGCTTCTCCTGGAGGTCCAGGCCGGACAGGGAGTCGACGCCCAGCTCGGCGAAGCCCCGGTCCGGATCGATGTCCTCGGCCGTCCCCTCGCCCAGGGCCCTCGCCGTGTGCGTACGGACCAGGTCGAGCAGGGCCCGCCTGCGCTCCGCCTCCGGCATCGCCCGCACCCGCTCCGGGAAGGACGACGCCGGTGCCGGGCCGCCCCCCTCGGCGCCGGCGCCCGGCCGCCGCTCCGCCTCGGGAGCGGTCTCGGGAGCCGCCCCGGGAGTGGTCTCGGAGGTGGTCTCGGAGGCCGTCTCGGGGCCGTCCACCAGCGAGCGCAGCGGCGGCAGGAGCCGACCGGCGGCGTTCCGCTTCCGCACCTGCGCGAGGTCGAGCCGCAGCGCGACGAGCACCGACTCCTCGACGGTCTCCTTCCGCAGGCGGGCGGCGTCGAAGAGAGCGAGAGCGTCCCCGGTGGCCAGGGCACGGACACCGTCCTGGCCGATGCGCGCCCAGTCCGCCTCCGTCAGGTCGCCGGTCAGCGCGCTGCGTTCGGCCCACGGACCCCAGGCCAGCGACAGACCGGGCAGGCCCTGGGCACGCCGGTACCGGGCGAGGGCGTCGAGGAAGACGTTGGCCGCCGCGTAGTTCGCCTGCCCGGCGGCGCCGAAGACGCCGGACACGGACGAGAACGTCACGAACTCGGCGAGGTCCAGCCCGCGCGTCAGCTCGTGCAGATGCCACGCGGCGTCCACCTTCGGCCGCAGTACGGCGGCGAGCCGGTCGCCGGTCAGCGAGGTGAGGGTCCCGTCGTCCGTCACGCCGGCGGCGTGCACGACGACGGTCAGCGGGTGCTCCTGCGGCACGCCGTCCAGCACCGCCGCCACGGCGTCCGCGTCGGCCACGTCGCAGGCCACCACCGTGACCTCGGCCCCCTGCGCGGTCAGTTCCGCCGCCAGCTCGGCGGCCCCGGGCGCCGCTTCACCGCGCCGCCCGGTCAGGACCAGGCGCCGGGCCCCCCGGGCGACCAGATGCCGGGCCACCAGCCCGCCCAGGGTGCCGGTCCCCCCGGTGATCAGCACGGTGCCGTCGGGATCCACGGCACGCCCCGGTGCCTTGCCGTCCCGCTCGTACTCCGCTTCCGCCACCTCCGCCAGGCGCGGCACCCACAGCAGGCCCTCCCGGACGGCGACCTCCGGTTCCTCCCGGACGGCCCGCAGCGCCCGCGTGAACACCTCCGGCGCCGGAACCTCGCCGTCGCCGAGGGACAGCAGCCCGAACCGGCGCGGGTGCTCGGTGCGCGCGGTGCGGATCAGCGCGCGTACGGCGTCGTCGACGAGGGCGGCCTCGCCGACCCGCTCCCGCACCACCGCCACCAGCCTGCTCGCGCCCAGCGCCGGCTCGGCGAGCCACGACTGCAGCACGGCCAGGACACCGGCGGTCGCCGCACGCACGGCTCCCGGCACATCCGCGTGGTCGCCGTCCGCAGTGACCGGCAGCAGGACCACGTCCGGCGCGGGCGCCCCGGCGGCGAGCGCCGAACCGAGGGCGTCGAGAGCGGAGTACCGGGCATCGACGGTCACCGGCAGCGCGTCCGGCTCCCCGAGCGCGGCGACCGGTTCGGCGTCGCCCGGCAGCCCGGACCCGGCGTACGGCATCCACCGGCTGCGCAGCAGCATGCCCGCGCCGGCGGTGTCGGCCGGTCCCCGGCCCAGGGACCTGAGGTGCAGCGCCGCCACCGACGCCACCGGCACCCCGGCCGCGTCGGCGACCTCGATGGACACCGAGACGCCGGTGCCGTCCGTGCCGGGCGCCGGACCGTCCACGAGCGCGAGCCGCACCCGCAGCCCGCTCGGCCCGGCGGCGCCCGCCGTCGTCGTCCCACGCCAGGTGTACGGCACCAGCCGCCGCTCCAGCGCCTCGGGGCGCGCCGCATGCCAGGCCTGGAGCCCGGCGTCGAGCAGCGCCGGGTGCAGTCCGTAGAGCCCGGCCTCCGCCTGCGTCCCCTCCGGCAGGGCGACCTCGGCGAACACCTCGTCGCCGCGTCGCCACACCGCCCGCAGGCCCTGGAACGCGGGCCCGTACACGATCCCGTGCTCCTTCGCCCGCCGGTGGAAGTCGTCGATGTCCACGCTCCGGGCCGCCGCGGGCGGCCAGGTGACCAGGTCGGACCGGCGCGCCGCCGCGCCCGCGCCGCCGTCCGTGTCGTCCGTGTCGAGGGTTCCCGTCGCGTGGCGCGTCCACGGCTCGTCCGGACCGGGCCGCGACGACAGCGTGAGGCGTCGGCGGCCCGTGGCGTCCGCGTCGGTCAGCCGGAGCCGGATCGCCCGGCCCGCGCGCGGATCGGCGGCCAGTTCGAGCGGGCTGTGCAGGGTCAGCTCCGCCACCCGGTCGCAGCCGGCGTACGCCCCCGCCCACCGGGCCAGCTCCAGCATCGCCGTGCCCGGCAGCAGCATCCGGCCCGCCACCACGTGGTCGGCGAGCCACGGCTGAGCGGCCGTCGACAGCCGGCCGGTGAACAACAGGCCGCCGTCGTCCGGGAGTTCCACGGTCGCACCGAGCAGCGGATGGTCCGCGGGCGCGAGCCCGGCCGCGACCGTGTCGAGCGTGCGGGGCCCGTCGTCCAGCCAGTGCCGACGCCGCTGGAAGGCGTACGTCGGCAGGTCGGCCGGCGGGCGGCCCGCCAGGCTCAGGTCGGGGAAGGCCGTGGGCCAGGCCACCGTCGTGCCGCCCACGTGCAGCCGGGCCAGCGCGGGCAGCAGCCCGTCCGCCCCGCTCGCCCCGCCCACCGGCGAGACGACGACCCGCGCCGCGTGCCCCTCCAGGGCCGCCGTGAGCCGGGGCGCGACGGCCGAGTCGGCCCCGACCTCCACGAACAGCGCGTGACCGCGCGCGCTCAACGTGCGGACGGCGGCGCCGAGCGGCGTCGAGGACGTCCCCAGCAGCGGAATCCGGCCCTCGTCGGCCTCCACCCCGGTGCCGTGCGCGGCCGCCCGCGCGCCCTCCTCCAGCGACATCGCGCCGGACACACAGGCCGCCGCGATCTCGCCGACACCTTCGCCGACCACCGCCGCGGGCCGTACGCCGTACTCCTCCCACACCCCGGCGAGCGCCACCAGCACCGCCCACCGCACACCCGGCTCGGACCCCGGGAAGGCGCCGCCGCGCAGCGCGTGGTCGCCGACCGCGGCCAGCGCCCGCTGGCAGTGCGCCAGCCGCCGGGAGAACGTCGGACAGGTCAGCACGAGCCGGGCCGCCCAGTCGAGATCCTGCGCCAGACCGTGGTCGGAGAGCACCAGGACGGTACGGCTGTCGGCGGTGACCCGGCCGTGGAACACCGCGGGCGACGGCCGGCCCGCCGCCAGCGCCGTCAGACCCGCGAGGAGTTCGTCCCGGTCCGCGCCGACGACCACCGCCCGGTGCTCGAACACCGACCGGCCGCGCGCCAGCCCCGCGCCGACCTCCGCACGCGTCACCTCCGGATGCGCCGCCACATGGGCCGCCAGCCGCTCGGCCTGCGCCCGCAGGGCGTCGGCACTGCGCCCGGACAGCACCCACGGCATCCCGGTGGGCCACGTCCGCGTCTGGTCCGCTTCCGAGAGCGGTCCGGAATCGGCGCTCCGCTCCGGCTGCTCCAGCACCACATGCGCGTTGGTGCCGCTGACGCCGAACGCCGAGACGCCGGCCCGGCGCGGGCGGCCCGTGTCCGGCCAGTCCCGGGCCTCGGTCAGCAGCTCGACCGCGCCCGCCGACCAGTCCACCTTCGGGCTCGGCGCGTCCACGTGCAGGGTGCGCGGCAGCACGCCGTGCTCCATCGCCTTCACCATCTTGATCACGCCGGCCACCCCGGCGGCGGCCTGCGGGTGCCCGATGTTGGACTTGACCGAGCCGAGCCACATCGGCCGGCCGGCGGGACGGCCCTGGCCGTAGGCGGCGATCAGGGCCTGCGCCTCGATGGGGTCGCCCAGCTTCGTGCCGGTGCCGTGCGCCTCCACCGCGTCCACGTCCGCGGGCGACAACCCCGCCTGGTCCAGGGCCTGCCCGATCACCCGGCGCTGCGCCGGCCCGCTCGGCGCGGTCAGTCCGCTGCTCGCACCGTCCTGGTTGGCCGCGGAACCGCGGATGACGGCGAGGACCCGCCGGCCGTTGCGCCGCGCGTCGGACAGCCGCTCCAGCAGCAGCATCCCGACGCCCTCGCCGAGCGACGTGCCGTCCGCGGCGGCGGCGAACGCCTTGCACCGCGCGTCCGTGGCCAGCCCGCGCTGCCGGCTGAACTGCACCAGCCACTGCGGCGACGCCATCACCGTCACCCCGCCCGCCAGCGCGAGATCGCACTCGCCCGCCCGTATCGCCTGCGCGGCCTGGTGCAGGGCCACGAGCGACGAGGAGCAGGCCGTGTCGATGCTGACGGCCGGTCCTTCGAGGCCGAGCGTGTACGCGACGCGGCCGGACGCCACGCTGCCCGTGCTGCCGCCGGCGAGATAGCCCTCGAACTCGCCCGGGGCGTTGCGCAGCCGGGCCGCGTAGTCCTGGTAGAAGACGCCCGCGAACACGCCGGTACGGCTGCCGCGCAGCGACGTAGGGTCGATACCGGCCCGTTCGACGGCCTCCCAGGAGGTCTCCAGCAGCAGTCGCTGCTGCGGGTCGGTCGCCAGCGCCTCCCGGGTGCTCATCCCGAAGAACGCGGGATCGAAGCCGGCCGGATCGTCCAGAAAGCCGCCTTCCCGGACGTAGACCGTGCCGTGCCGCGCCGGATCCGGGTCGTACAGGCGCTCGTCCCAGCCCCGGTCGGTCGGCAGCGGCGAGATGACGTCCCGTTCCTCCGTCACCAGCCGCCACAGGTCCTCGGGGGACTCGACCCCGCCGGGGAAACGACAGGCCATGCCGACGATCGCGATCGGCTCACGGGCCGATTCCTCGACTTCCCGAAGCCGCTGCCGGGTGTTGCGCAGGTCGAGGGTGAGCCGCTTCAACGTGTCCACGACCCTGCTGTCGCCGGTCGCAGCGCCGGCCGTCCCGTTCTTCGCACCGCTCGTCATGGTGCCGTGACCTTTCCGTGTGCGTGGGGGGAGCTTCCCGATGGCGTACGAGGCGTTCGCAGAGGTCTACGGCCGGGTCGCCATGTCAGGACTTGTGCAGTTCGTACGTCACTTGTGCGTTCGCTACTTGTGCAGTTCGCTGTCGACGATGTCGAGCAACTCCTCCAAAGACGCGCCCTCGAACTCGTCCTCGTCGTCCGGGGCCGACCGCTCCAGCCGCTCCAGCCGCTCCAGCAGGTCGCGCAGCCGTGCCGTCACGCGCTCCCGCCCGGCAGCGTGCTCGGGGCCGTCGCCGTCGTCGTCGCGCAGCAGGCCGGAGGCGAGCAACTCGGCTTCCAGGGAGTCGAGTCGGGCGAGGAAGGCCGGTTCCCGGCCCTGGTCCGCGCCCCGCCCCGGACCGTGCTGCGGACCGTGCTCCGGCCGGACGGTCAGCAGCTCGCCGATGAGGTCCGCGACGGACGCGGGAGTCGGGTGATCGAAGACCAGCGTCGTGGGCAGCCGCAGCCCGGTGGCCTCGTTGAGCTGGTTGCGCAGCTCCACGGCCTGTATCGAGTCGAAGCCGGACTGCAGGAACCCACGATCCAGGGCGACCGCGTCCGGGTCGTCGTGCCTCAGCACCCTCGCCACGTGGACCCGCACGAACTCCTCGACCGCAAAGGCCCGTTCACCCGCCGTGAGACCGGCGAGGGACAGCCCCCCGGTGCCGGTGCCGGCACCCGTGCCCGGTGCACCACCGGTCGCGGCCGTCGGGACGGCCCCGGGCTGCCGGTCCGTCCCCTCGGCGCCGAACGGATACGTCGGCAGGGCGATCCGCCGGGCGCCACGGCCCCGGAAGACGGCGCCCCAGTCGACGGCGACCCCGCGCACGTAGAGCTGCGCCATCGCCGTCAGCCACTCCGTGACCCCGTCCTGCCCCCGGCGCAGGGTGCCGACGAGGCCGGACGACGCCGCCGCCCCGTCGCCCGCTCCCGCGCCCGCAGCGATGTCCGCCAGCGTCTCCGCCACCCCACCGAGCAGCACGGGATGCGGGCTGACCTCGAGAAACGTGCGGTGACCTGCCGCCCACAGGGCACGTACGGCCGTCTCGAACCGCACCTCGGAGGTGAGGTTGCGGAGCCAGTACGCGCCGTCCAGCCCGGTCGTCTCGAACTCGCCGCCGGTGACGGAGGAATAGAAGGGCACGGCGGCGGGGGCCGGCGCGATCGCCGCCGTACCGGCGAGGAACGCGGTGGTGTCGACGGTCACGCCCGGCGTGTGCGCGGCGAGAGCGAGGTTCAGCCCCTTGACCTGTACGCCCTCGGCCGTGAGCATCTCGACGACTTCGGCCACGGCCGCGCGCTCCCCGCCGAACAGCACGGAGCGCGGACCGTTCGTACCGGCGAAGTGGACCCGGCCGCGCAGGTGCCCGGCGTCGAGCAGCGGACGGAGTTCGCCGGGCGACAGGGCCGCTGCGGCCAGTGCGCCCGTTCCGACCGCCTCCGCCTGCATCCGGCTCCACAGGACGGCCACCCGTGCGGCCTCGTCCAGCGTCAGCGCACCCACGACCTGCGCGGCGGCGATCTCACCGAGGCTGGCCCCGAGGGCGACCGCGGGCTCCACACCGCAGGCGCTCCACAGCGCGGACAGCGACACCCCCACCGCGAGCAGGACCGGCACGACGACGTCCACGTCCGTCAGGGCCGGCGTGCCCGGGGCACCGCGCAGTACATCGTGCAGCGACCACGGAACGAGGGGGTCGATGGCCCGCGCGCAGTCCTCCATCCGGGAACGGAAAACGTCGGAGGCGGCCAGCAGGTCGAGCGCCATGCCCGGCCACGGGGAGCCCAGCCCGGGGAAGACATGGACCGCGCGTCCACCGCCCTCGACGCTCGCACCGGGTGCCGTACGGAACAGCAGCGGGGCGAACCCGCCCTCGGCGACTGCCCGCAGCCCGCGCACCGCCTCCTCCCGGTCGGTGGCGAACAGCACGGCCCGCCGTCCGAGGCCGGTCGTACGGGTCGTCGCCAGCGACCACCCCACGTCGGCCGGCGACAGCTCGGCGTCGGCCTCGAAACGCGCCAGCAGACCCCGGGCCAGCGCCGCCACGGCGGCGTCGCTCCGCCCGGACAGCACGAGCGGCACCAGCCGCCCGGCCAACAGCGCGGGCCCGCCGTCGGGGGCGGCAGCAGGGGCGGGCGGAGCGGCGGAGCCGAACGCCTCCGCCGCCGCGAGCACCCGCTCACCGGCCCGTACGGCGGTGGAGCCCCGCCGCAGGACCGCGACCGCGCCCGTGACGGAACCCGCCACAGCCACGTCGCACTCCCCGCGGCGCAGCCGCTCGGCGGCCGACTCGACCGCCGCCCGCGCCGGAAGTCCCGCGCCGAGCGTCACCCGGGGTCCCCGCGGCCAGCCGAGATCGCCCCCGACGGCCGCCGCCAACCCGTCCGAGCCGCCGACGTCCCCGTCCCCGGCCTCTGTCTCTGCTTCCGCCTCTTTCTCCGCCTGCACGAGAAACACACCCACATCGGCGTCGCGCAGCGAACCGGGAACGATCCCGGCGTCCTCCAACGCGGCCCACACCAGGTGCAGCGCGCCGAGCCGCTCGCGGGACGCCCCGCGCACGGAGTCCCCGAAGAACGCCGCGACCCCGTCGGGCACCGGGCGCACCCGCACGCCGACCTGGCCGGACCCGTCCGGCCAGCGCACAGCCTCGGGAGCCCCCTCCGGGGCCGCCAGGCCGACGATCACGATCGAGGTGTCCGCGGCGTCGGCGTCGGCGTTCGTGTCGACGCCGGTGTCATGGTCGGGCTCGGGCCAAGGAAGTCTGCTGGTCACGGCGTGATCGGCCTTCTCGTCACTGGTCTCGTCGTGCGTGCGGATCGGACGGTTCCGTCCGCAGCCGCTGTCGCCGGCTCTCGCACGCTGCGCTGACGCTTGCTCGCTCGCCAACACCCTGACGCCGACCGCTTGACCAGACCTTGAGACTGGCTCGATGTCACCGGTCACCGAAGCCGCCACCCGGCCGAGCCAGCCGACTCCTCAGGTGCCCGGCGGCTCCGACAACGGCGGCAACGCCGCCTCCTCCACCCCCGCCCGCAACAACTCAATCCACCGGCTCGGACGCGAACCGCCCCACATACACGATGAACGCCGCCGCACAGCCCGACTCGGCTGCCACTCTCTCTCCCGTTTCCGCATCCCGATCTGGACATTGAGCTACATGCGAAGCCGTGCAAGCGGTATGAAAGACGTGTCCTTGGTCTGGCCGAGGTCGCGGAATCGGGGGGCTTCATGTTGGTCAGGCAATCCCTGTCCACGTATCGCGTCGTTGGCGCGGTGGTAGCGACCAGCTTCGCCAGCATCGCCAGCACCGTCATCCTTGCGCTGTTCGGCAGAGGTGGCGGCGGGTGGGCCTTTGTCGTTGTCGCCGGCTTTGCCGGATTCCTCGGCTTGGCCGGCGGCACGGCTGCGGCGCGAATGGGGTGGAAAAGTGGGAGTTTCTCATCGCGGTACTTGCAACACGTCGTAGGCCTCTGCCGCCTGTCCGGTTCCGGCAGTACGACAGGAACGAAGACACATGGGTCCGTCCTTCCCCCGAGGGACGAGTTCTTCGTTGACATTCACGTCACAAAGGCCGGGCGGACCGGGCAACAGCCGATCACGCACTGTCTGGGCGCATCGAAGCCCGCTGTCCTGACGCTGGTCGGCGGTCCGGGGGCCGGTAAGACGACCCTGCTCAAGCAACTCGCTCTGAAGGCCGCGGAGGGCGAACTGAAGTCACCGCGAAGCATTCCGGTCCTGCTGCAGTTACGGGATCATGCCCACGACATCGCCGACACCCCCTGGATCACGCTCGCAGATGTCATTCATGCCTCCGTTCGTGAGTCTCAGGGCGGGAGCCGGGTCGGCTGGTTCCAGAGAAGGCTGGACGACGGCCGGTGCCTGGTACTCCTGGACGGACTGGACGAGGTCGCCTTCGCGGAGCAGCACGCGGTGTCCCTCTGGATCGCGGAACAAGTGGCACGCCATCCGGCCAACGACTTCCTGATTACCTCCCGCGCCCTGCCCGCCCCCGAGTGGCCCTCGGAGACTGCCCAGAGACTGACCTTGCAACGCTTCACGGACAAGCAGGTCGCCGAGTATCTGGAGCACTGGCTGCGTGACAATTCGGGGCTCGTCAGCCGTCGCGCGAAGGAAAACGCTCGCCTCGACACGCGCAAGATGCTGGACGCGCTGCGCGCCCGGCCCGACCTGTTCGAACTGGCGAGAAACCCGGTGATGCTCAGGCTGCTGACAACCCGTTACCGCTTCACCGGCCAGCTGCCCAGCAGCCGCACCGCGGTGTACGGCGAGTTCGTCGAGTTCCTGCTGTCGCGCCGCCAGTTCCGAGTGGCGGGCTCTCCCGAAATATCACCGGTGCGGGCACAGCGGGTCGTCCGGGTACTGGCGCTGGCCCTGACGGAAGACGGAAGTGAGCAGGCGTCCGAGGCGAAGTGCGCGCGGATGATCGAACGTGCGCTGCTCAGGTCCGGCTCCATGGACCCGGAACGGTTCCTGCGGCTGATGGTCGAGGACGGCATCCTCGTACGACCCGGCAACGGTATGTACGCCTTCGCTCATCGCGCGTTCCAGGATTACCTCGCCGCGGTACAGATCGGTGCCCAGGGATCGGTTCGGCTGCTCGTCGAGCACATGGAGGATCCCCGGTGGCGCGACATCATCCTCACCTGGGCATCCTCGGCGGACGCGAGCCCCTTCATCGAGGCGTGTCTCACGCGCGGTACCGACGAGGCGCTGGACCTGGCTCTGGCCTGCGCGGAGGTCACTCCGCAGATCGAGCCGGAATTACGCTCGCTGCTGCCCCGGCTGCGTCGTCCGCAGCGCACCGTTGGGGCGACGACGGGCACGCTGACCGCGTTCGTCGAGAAGGAACACTCGGCTCCTGCGGCCGAACTGCTGCGGAGGGCCCGCGATCAGCACCGGCCGGTCGGCCGGGAGGACATCGCCGGTCTGCTGACGCGAGCGGAATCGCGCCCGGCCCACGAATGGTCCGAGGCCGACGCCTCCGCCTTCCTGTCGGCCGCGGTCCTCGCCACCGAAGCGGCAAGGCACGGCGAGGCGAGCGGCTACCGCTTCAAGGGGCTGATCGCCCTGGGATACGCCATGCGTGGACAGAGCCTCGCGTCCTCCCGGGACCTGTGCCTCGCCGCGCTGCGGGACCTGGACCGGAAGCGGCCGCGCATGGCCGATGTGCGCCTGGCCTGCCTCGCGTATCTCGGCTCCACTGCGGACCCTGAGGTTGAGGCCGAGGTCGAACGGGCCCTGCGCGCCTCCTGCCGGGAGGCGGGAGCCAAGGCCTGCGGACTGATGGTTCCCCTGGTGGCCGCTCACAAGGGGGCCGCCCGACTGGTCGTCAACGCCTTGCGCGCGGATGAGGAGCTCGCCCGGCAATTCGCCGACGACCTCGGCACCGATCCGGCCGGTGCGACGACCACCACCGGCTGGGAACCGGCCATCGAGAAATGGCACCGCGCACGCCGGGACCTCGTGCACCAGTTCTGCGGGCTGGCTCAGCTGGCATTACGCAAGGAGGTGCTGCTGCACGCCAGGGAGCGAGTGGCCGACTGTCTGAAGGAGCAGGTGACCGAGACGCTCGAACTGGAGGGACTCGCCCGGGCGCTCGACCGGCTCGACCACTTCTTGCGACACCGGCAGTTCGACGAACGGGATGCGGCCCTGCGCGCGGCCGCGCGGTACGCGGGGGCGGTGCGCGCTGCCGTCCGCGGTGCTCCGACGGACCTGTCCGTCGAGCTCTCCGAACCCGCGGCCGCCCGGATCGAGACCCTCGTACACGACGAGAGACGCCTGCTGGCCAAGCGGCATCAGCCGCAGCCCGGGATCCACGAGGCCCTGCCCTCGGCCCGCCTCGTGGGCAGGATCGTCACCGTGCCGGTTGAGGTGGCCAACGAGGACGAACGCAGTGCTCCCATCGAATCGGCGTGGCTCACCGCCACCGGCGATCCGGCACTCCTCATTCAGGGGAACGGGCGGACCGAGGTGCCCGCGCCGGTGAGCGGCGGCGCGGCCACGACCGTTCTGCTCCGGCTGGAGCTCACCGAGACCGCACAGGACGCCACCGAGATCGAGGTGGAGGTGACTCTCCACTACCGGCCCCGCGACAGCGAGGACGATGCGGTTCGGCAGGCACGTCTGACTGTCGCGGTGGACAGGGACCACACGCCCGTCGAGCCCAACCCCTTCACGGCCGGTGACTCGGGCAGCCCAGTGGACGATCCCGACATGCTCTACGGCCGGGACGAGCTGATCGACAAGATCCTCACCAGACTTCGCGGTGCGTCCAAGCCCGGGGCGGGCATCGCGCTCTTCGGCCAGAAGCGCACCGGCAAGTCCTCCATCGGCGTGGAGCTGATGCGGCGGCTCAGAGTGGTCCACGGGCTCCCCGTTGTCGATGTCGGGAACCTGGGCGGGCTGACCCCGCAGCAGAAACGCAACACCGACCAGGGCACATTGCTCGGCACGCTGCTGTGGCGGATCCTGGAAGGCGCCGACAAGACCATCACGACCGGGCCCAGGCTGATTCCCGACGGCTTCGACCGCGAGGCGCTGATCGAGAGTCCTGATCCGGTCGGGGACTGCACCGGTCTGTTCGACCGCTACCGGACCGCCCGGCCTGACAGTCCGCCCTGGGTGGTGTTCATCGACGAATTCCAATACATGGACCAGTGGATCCGCGATGAGCTGGTGCATCCGTCCTTCATGCGGACGTTCAAGGCCATCATCGAGCGCCGGCTGTTCCACCTCGTGCTGGTCGGCCAGACACATCTGGAACGACTTGTTGAGGATGACCCGAACGCATTCGGAGTCTTCGGCCTCGAACGCGTCACCTGTCTCGCGGAGCCCGACGCCCGGGCGCTCATGCAGCAACCGGTCCTGCTCGACACTCCCGGGGGCCGGGTCAGCCGTTATCACGACCGGGCCCTTGACGAGATCCTCCGGCTCACCGGCGGGAACCCCTACTACATCCAGAAGATCTGCTACGGGCTCGTCCAGCACATGAACAAGGAGCACGCCAGCATGGCCACGGACGCCGACGTGCGTCAGGTCACGGCGCATCTGCTGGACACCCTGCGGCGAGGGCACTTCGACGGCCTGGAGTCCCCCGACGCCGGCGACCCACGCTGGACGGCCCCTGAACTGCGTGCCGCCCTGGTCGCCGTGACCCGGGCGTGTCACGACGGGCCCGCATCGAGGGAAGCGATCCAGCGGTGCCATGAGGGACCTCTTGCTCCCGAGCTCCTGGAACATCTCGTCTCCCGCGAGGTCGTCCGACAAGTAGGCGACCGGTACCAGTTCGTCGTAGGTCTGTACGAGGAGTGGCTGCGGCGGTACTTCGCGGCCCCGGAAGGACGCCCATGAGCACAGCGAATCCCTACGAGGGCGTGGGCGGCGTGCCAGCCGCCGACGGTTTCGTCGAACGAGCCGAGCTGGTCAGGACGATCGAGTCGGTGTGGCGGAGTCCGGGACGTCTGGGGAACCTGAGCGTCCTCGGCCAGCACCGGTTCGGCAAGACCAGCGTGGTCGAGCAGGCGCTGCGCCGGATCGACCGGGTCGACCTGGCGGTCGTCCGGGTCTCCGTGGTCGAACTGGACTCGGTCTTCGGGCTGTTCCGCACCCTCACGAGTGAGGTCACGGCGAAGTTCCCGAGCATTCCCGATCTGGACCGGTTCAACACCACCGTGCGCAACGCGCGCGGTTGGTACGACCTCGAGAACGCGGTGACCACCTATTTCGAGGCGGCTGGTCGCCGGGGGATCCATGTCCTGCTGGTCCTGGACGAATTCGACCGCGCCCCCTGGGTCCTGGTAGACCTCTCCGCCTACCAGCTCCTGCGCTCGTTGGTCAGCGAACCCCGCTACTCCGTGGGGTTGGTGACGCTGTCGCGTCGTTCGGTCTTCGAGATCGAGGCGGACGCGGCCGGGGGATCGCGGCTGGACGGCGTCATGTCCTCCCAGTTGTACGTCGGTCTTCTGGAACCGGTCGAAGTAGCCGAACTGCTGGACCTGGCCGGGGCCGTCGGCGTCGATCTCCACGCGGTCGAGTCCGAACTCCTCGCCCGCTGCGGGCGCCATCCCTACCTCTTGGGGATCCTGTGCAGACGTGTGGTGCACGAGTTCGCGGAGACCGGTGAGGTCGACGTACGCAAGGCCCACGAGCTGGAAGCCGCGTCGTTTCACTCGTACTTTGACCGGCTCATCGAGGAGGTAGACCTCGACCTGTCCGGACGGGGCACAGCGCTGCTGCATGCGGTCGCCTCCGGCGGGCCGGTCTCCGCTCTTCACGCCGAGGACGTGCAGGACCTTGTCAACAAGGGCGTACTCATACGCAGGGACGACTCGGTCGGGTTGTTCTCTGACGAGCTCGCGGCATATCTGCGGTCGGCGACCGTCGGCACGACGGCGCCCCGACCGAGTGCTGCCGCTCGGTACCGGTGCACCGCCCTGGTCGTCGCCACCGAATGGTCTTCCGCACACGGCGGCCTGAGCACGTTCAACCGCGAACTCTGCCTCGCGCTCGCCCGCGAGCGGGTTCGCGTCGTGTGCCTGGTGGTGAACGCCACCGATGACGAGGTGGGCAAGGCGAAGGCAGCCGGCGTTACTCTTCTGCGGAGTCGGCCGGTCGACGGGGCGGACGAGATGGCCAGCCTGATGCACCGGCCGCAACTGCCCGAGGGTGCGGTCCCCGACCTCGTGATTGGGCACGGCCGGATCACCGGGCCGGCCGCCCAGGTGCAGGCGGCGATTTTCCCGTCGGCGAAGAAGTTGCACTTCGTGCACATGGCCCCGGACGAGACCGAGTGGCACAAGCCCGACCGCCAGAACGATGCCACCGTGAGCGCCGACAACCGGACGTGGATCGAGGTCCGTCTGGGCCGAGCCGCGGATCGGCTGGTCGCGGTCGGGCCCCGGCTGCACGGCCGGTTCCGCGGTTACTTCGCCGGGCGCGACGACACCGATGCGCTTCGCTTCGACCCAGGCTTCGACCTCACCGACCCACGACCGCGCAAGACGCCGGACGGGAACCCTCTCACCGTCCTGCTCATGGGCCGCACCGAAGACGCCGAGCTCAAGGGCCTCGATCTGGCCGCGGCGGCGTGCGGCCTGGTTGCGGACTGGCGGCACAAGGCACGGAGACGACCGGTCGAACTCGTGGTCCGCGGCGTCCCCGAGGAGGAGGCGGAACAGCAGAAGCGAAAACTGGACGAGTGGGCGGCCAACCCGAAGCTGAACATCGTGCCGCGGCTGTACACCACTGACGAGGAGCGGCTCGCAGACGACCTCATCCGGGCGAGCCTGGTCATCATGCCGTCCCGGGCTGAGGGTTTCGGCCTTGTTGCGCAGGAGGCCATCGTGGACGGCACCCCGGTGTTGGTGAGCGAGGCGAGCGGGCTCGGCATGCTCCTGAGGGAAGTACTCGGCGACGAAAGGGCGGCGTCGTGGGTGGTGCCCATGTCGGGCGACCTCGACTCCGACATCCAGACCTGGGCCCGCGAGATCGACAGCATGCTTTGGAGGAGCGAGCAGAAGTTCGGGGCAGCCGAGGCACTCCGCGTCGATCTGGCCGAGCGACTGCCGTGGTCGCGTTCGGTCGACGGGCTTCTCACCGAGATCGGATTCTGACAAGGGGGCAGCGATCTACGCACTTGTGGTCAACGTGCTGGTCGGACTGGTGACCAGTCTCATCGGCGGTGCGGTCGTCTGGCTCTGGGAGCGGGGGAAGAACGCCCGTGTGCTGCGGGGCAAGGCTGACTTCTTCGGCCTCGTGCCGGGTGAGACCTGCCTGGTCGTCATCGGTAACAAGTACAACGTGAAGGGCGCCGCCACCCACAAGGAGATACGCGCCATCATCGAGGTGGCGATGCTGGCCAGCCAAGTCGGCTGCGAAGTCGTCACGGAGTCCAGTGACGACTTCCGGGGCAGCAACGACGGCCGCACCGAGTACTGCATCGGAGGCCCTCTGGGCGAGGCCAACGTCCGCACCGGCGGCCATCTGGCGGCCCATCTGCCCGGCGTCGGCATCGTTCCCTACGGTCCCGGTCCCGACGCGGCGGCCATTGTCGTGGGGGAGCACCGCTATCTGTTCGAACACGACCACGTGGAACACACCCTGGTGGCCAGGTTCACGCCGCCGGAGGCCACGCGCCCGGTCGTGCTCATCTGCGGGCAGAGCTCTCTGGCGAATCAGGCCGCCATTCACTACCTCAAGCGGAACTACCGGGAGGTCGCCGGGCGCCTCGCCTCGGTCGAGCGCTTCTGTGTCGTCCTCAAAGTCTCGGACATCGCTACTTATGGGTTCCAACGGGCGAGCTTCGCGCGCGATGTGACACGGGAGGCCTTCGCACCGGGAAGCGGCGCGCCGCACACGTGATGCGCCCCGCCGCGGATCCGGAGGTCATTGGGCCTTCGGGGCCAACGACCGCTCGGCCACCCTCCCCAGATGCCGCACGAACACCGCCTCCGGCTCCGGTGTCAGGGTGCGCAGGGCCACCAACGCCGTGATGACGACGTCGCACAGCTCGCCCTGGACGTCGTCCCAGGTGTGGGTGGTGCCCTTGCGGGGGTTCTGGCCCGTCGCGCCGATGGCCGCCTGGGCCACCTCGCCGACCTCCTCCGACAGCTTCAACATGCGCAGGAGCAGCGCCTCGCGGCCGTCGCGCGCCTGGTTGGCGTCCAGCCAGGTCCACAGGGCGTCGATGGTGGGCCAGAGGTCGGCGGCGGCGGCGGGGGCACCGGGGGTGGTGGCCGCGGTGGGCTCGGGCTGGTCCTGGGTCGTCATGGGCGCAGGCTGCCAGGTCACGCCCGCACTCGGTGACTACTCCTCTGACTACTCCTCGAACAGCGCCTGCTGTTCGCCCTCTTCGCGCCTGCGCAGGCGCTGGTTGCGCAGGCCGACGACCGTCGCCGTGGCCGCCGCCGTCGCGCCGAGGGCGACCGGGACCATCCAGCCGCGGTCGAAGACGTGGCCGAGCGCGTGGTCGAGGGAGAGGCGGCCGGGGCCGGTGACGGCGAGGCCCGCGGCGGCCAGGCCCAGGGTCGCCGCGTACTCGTAGCCGCCCTCGGCGTTGAAGAAGCCGTTCGGGGCGTGCACCGCCGCCGCGCCCGCCATTGCCCCGGCAGCCGCCGCGCCCGCCGCCGGGGTGGCCAGGCCCAGGGCGAGGAGCACGCCGCCGCCCGTTTCCGCCAGGCCCGACGCCGTGGCGCTCGCCTTGCCCGGCGCGTAGCCGACGGACTCCATGAACTGGCCGGTCCCTTCCAGGCCGTGTCCGCCGAACCAGCCGAAGAGCTTCTGCGCGCCGTGCGCCGCCAGCACTCCGCCGGTGCCCAGCCGGAGCAGCAGCAGGCCCAGGTCACGTCGGTCGAAACACGTCACGGTGACTCCCTCATGGACGTCTGTGTGTCCACCGTCGCACCCCGCACACCCGTCCGGCCCGTCCTGGACGCCGTTCGGGTGGCGGGGGCCGGACGGCGGTGTGAGTCTGGCTGGCATGTCGATTCAGACAGCCAGACTCAGCGACCCCGCCGTCCGCGCCTTCGTCACCGCCGTCAACGCCCATGACGAGGGGGCCTTCCGCAGCCTCCTCACCCCCGACGCCACCATGGCGGACGACGGCTCCGACCGTGACCTCGTCCAGTGGATCGAGCGGGAGATCCTCTCCTCCCACGGCCACATGGACGTCACCAAGGAGTCGGACGGCGGCCGGGCCCTCATCGCCGACTACAGCAACGACACCTGGGGCGAGATGCGCACCAAGTGGAGTTTCACGGTCGAGGACGACGGGCGGATCTCCCGGTTCGAGACCGGGCAGGCGTAGCAGCCTCCCCGAGTCGTCCCGAGCGTTCGCCGTGCCGCATCCAACGGGCCAGCCCTGGCTGGCCCGTGGGCCGGTGTGGGTTCGGCATGCCGTCATCGCTCATGTGTGCCCGCTGCCAGATCTCGTTCCAGCCGTACGGGGTCTCCGGCACGAGCCGGCGCCGCTGCCCGCACGGACATGGCACCGGTGCCCACGCGCACCCACGGCACAGCTCGACCCAGCCGTGCCCGGTCGAGTTCGGCTCCAGCGGTCCCTCGTCCCCGCAGGCAGGGCAGCCGGGGAGATCGGCGCCGTCCAGAATCACGTTCTGCCGCCGGACGTACCCGGACAACCGCAGCGGCGGGTGGCGAAACGGGTCTTCGTACCAGGCGCGGTCCGGGCCCTCCCACCTGCTCCGCAGCCACCACGGTCGCGGGTTCGCCACAGCCCGCCGCCCGGCCCGCTTCTCCGCCCGGCGCTGCGCGGCGTACTCCTCCGCCCGCGCGAGCCACAGCACCCGCGCCTCGTGCAGTTCCTCCACCGCCCGCACTGGTGCGTCCGGGTGCGGTCTTGTACGGTCCCGCAGTGCACGCATCCTCGCGCTCGTCCCGGCACCTGCCCCCGCGCTCGTCCCCGCGCCCGTCCCGGCGTTCCCTGCTGGCCGTCGCGGCCACCGCACCGCTCGCAGCGCCACTGGCCGCCCCGTCGCGCGCGGGCACCGCCGCCCCGCCGGCGAAGCTGACCGCCCGGGCCTGGCTGCTCGCCGACCACGACAGCGGCGAGGTGCTCGCCTCCTACCGCCCGCATCTGCGCGTCGCGCCCGCCTCCACGCTGAAGATGCTGTTCGCGGACACCCTGCTCGGCAGTTTCGAGCGCACCGAGCGGTACACGGTGACCGACGCCGACCTGGCCGGCGTTCCGTCCGGTTCCAGCCTCGTCGGCGTGAAGGCCGGGATCACGTACACCGTCGAGCAGTTGTGGCAGGGCGTGTTCCTGCGCTCGGGCAACGACGCCGTGCAGGTGCTCGCCCGGATGAACGGCGGCGTCGCGAAGACGGTCGCCGAGATGCAGGCGAGGGCGGCCGACCTCCAGGCGCTGGACACCCACGTCGTCAGCCCCGACGGCTACGACCACAAGGGCCAGCTGTCCTCCGCCTACGACCTCGCCCTGTTCGCCCGGCACGGCCTGAAGAACGCCGACTTCCGCGCCTACTGCGGCACGCGGACCGCCCGCTTCCCGGCCGGCGGCGGAAAGACGTTCGAGATCGAGAACACCGACCGGCTCCTGTCGGGCACGCTCGGGGTGACGCCGTACCCGGGGATGATCGGCGTCAAGAACGGCTACACCAGCAACGCCGGCAACACCTTCACCGGTGCCGCGACCCGGGCCGGCCGCACCCTCGTCGTCACCGTGCTGCATCCCGACAGCGGCCACAACGCCGTCTACGAGGAGACGGCCACGCTGCTCGACTGGGGCTTCGCGCAAGGGAGTTCGGCACGTGCGGCCGGGACGCTGGCCGAGCCGTTGAGCGAGGGCGGGACGCGGGTGTCACGCTCCGGAGAGGGCGACGGCGACGCGCCGCACGCCGGGTCACAGGCCTCGTCGGCGGACGACGGCTCGCGCGGTCCGGGCGGCTGGGGTGTGCTCGGCGGGGCCGGGGGAGTGGTGGCGCTGGCGGCGGGCGCTGCGTACGCACTGCGCAGGCGTCGCGCCGCCCGCCGCGCCGGCGGGACGCCACCCGCGGAGGCTTCCGCGGACAGTTCCGTGGAGTCCTCCGCGAAGTGAGCGTGTGCGGCATGCGGCAGTCGTCCCACGGCCCGGTGCGTATCTCGCGGTCCCTCGCGGTCCCAGCGAGATCCACCCCCACCCGGTGCCGTGGGACGGCTGCCCTTCCCCCCTCGGGCATGGTTCATGGTTGCGACTTGTGGAACTTTCGTGCCTCAAGTGTGAAGGTCTTGTGCAGACGGGTCGAGCATAGGGCCGCTACCGGCGGCAATGGGCCGGATGAACAGATTCCGCTTGTGCAGGTTGGGGGCCGCCTCGGCCCGGCCGCCTCAGCCCCGTCCCACGTACGGCATCGCCGTCGCCAGCACCGTCACGAACTGCATGTTCGCCTCCAGTGGCAGTTCCGCCATGTGCCGCACCGTGCGCGCGACGTCGGCGACGTCCATCACCGGTTCCGGCGCCGTCTCGCCGCTGGCCTGCAACGCGCCCGTCTGCATCCGCGCCGTCATGTCGGTCGCCGCGTTGCCGATGTCGATCTGGCCGACCGCGATGCCGTACGCCCGGCCGTCCAGCGACAGGGACTTGGTCAGCCCGGTGAGGGCGTGCTTGGTCGCCGTGTAGGGCGCCGAGTGCGGGCGGGGCGTGTGCGCCGAGATCGAGCCGTTGTTGATGATGCGTCCGCCGCGCGGGTCCTGCTCCTTCATCTGCCGGTACGCCCCCTGTGCGCACAGGAACGCCCCGTTGAGGTTGGTGTCCACCACGTGCCGCCAGGCGTCGTAGGGGAGTTCCTCGAACGGCACCCCGCCCGGCCCGAACGTGCCCGCGTTGTTGAACAGCAGGTCCAGCCGCCCGAACCGCTCGCGTACGGCGTCGAAGAGGGCCGTCACGTCGTCGGGGTGTGAGACGTCCGTCCGTACGGCGAGACTCGCGCCCTCGGGCGCCAGCGCGGCCGTCGCCTCCAGGGTCTCGGCCCGCCGCCCCGTCAGCGCCACCGACCAGCCCGCACGCAGCAGTTCCACGGCCACCGCCCGCCCGATCCCGGAACCGGCCCCCGTGACGACCGCGATCCTGCCGTGTTCGGCACTCTGCTTGGTATTCATGGGGCGGCAGCGTACGACAGGCCGGAATGCGTCGTCCGGCATGCGGAACTCACGCGTCCGTCATCCGATTGTTGTGTACGCGCCAACCCGATGACTCCCCCGAGCCGTCCCCGGCCACTCCAATGCCTGGTGCAGCCATGTTCCTGGTGCAGCCGTTTGCCAGGTGCAGCCGTTTCCAGGGGAGGACCGGAATGACACCCGCAGCACGCCCGTCCCCGTACACCCCCGAACTCCGCGCCACCGCCCGCCACTTGGGCCGCCGCCGCTTCCTCAGCACCGCCGCGGCCGCCGCCGCGCTCGCCTTCACGGTGAACCTGCCCGCCGCCGGCGCCGCGGCCGCCGCCGAACTCGACCCCGCGCAGCTCACCGACGACCCCTTCACCCTCGGCGTCGCCTCCGGCGACCCGCTGCCCGGCTCCGTCCTCCTCTGGACGCGCCTCGCGCCCGCCCCCTACCAGGCGGACGGCGGACTGCCCGCCGAGCGCGTCACCGTCCACTGGGAACTGGCCCGCGACGAGACCTTCCGCCGGCCCGTCAGACGCGGCACCACCCTCGCGCACCCGGAGTTCGGCCACAGCGCGCACGTCCAGGTCGACGGCCTCGACGACGACCGCGTGTACTACTACCGCTTCAAGGCGGGCACCTGGATCAGCCGCACCGGCCGCACCCGCACCGCCCCCGCCCCGGGCGCCGACGCGTCCGCCCTCACCCTCGGCGTGGTCTCCTGCCAGCGCTACGACCAGGGCTACTTCACCGCCTACAAGCACCTCGCCGAGGACGACGTGGACGTCGTCCTGCACCTCGGCGACTACCTCTACGAGTACGCCGTCAGCGGCGTGGGCGGCGCCCGCGCCTACCCGGCCGGGACCGTGCCCGCCGTCTACGGCCACGAGATGGTGACCCTGGACGACTACCGCCTCAAGTACGCCCTCTACAAGTCCGACCCCGACCTGCTGGCCGCGCACGCCGCCCACCCCTTCGTCGTCACCTGGGACGACCACGAGACCGAGAACAACTACGCGGGCGCGGTGTCGGAGAACGACGACCCCGCCGAGGAGTTCCTCATCCGCCGGGCCGCCGCCTACCGCGCCTACTGGGAGAACCAGCCGCTGCGCCGCCCCCAGCTCCCCGACGGCCCCGACCTCCGCCTCTACCGGCGCCTGCACTGGGGCCGGCTCGCCCAGTTCGACGTCCTCGACACCCGCCAGTACCGCTCCGACCAGGCGTACGGCGACGGCTGGCAGTTCCCAGGCCCCGAGTCCGAGGACCCGGCCCGCACCCTCACCGGCGACGCCCAGGAACGCTGGCTGATCGACGGCTGGCGGCACTCGCACGCCCTGTGGAACGTGGTCCCGCAGCAGGTCACCTTCGCCCGGCGGCACGACTCGACCGCCGTGCCCGCCCGGGTCTCCATGGACTCCTGGGACGGCTACCCGGCCTCCCGGACACGGATCCTGGCCGGCGCGGAGGCGACCGGCGTCGAGAACCTGATGGTCCTCACCGGCGACGTCCACGTGCACTACGGCTTCGACATCAAGCGGGACTTCGCCGACCCGGCGTCGAAGACGCTCGGCACCGAGATCGTCACCTCGTCGATCTCCAGCGGCGGCAACGGCTCGGCCAAGCCCGCCAACTGGGCCGCCTACCTGGCCGCCAACCCGCACCTGAAGTTCTACAACGGCCTGCGCGGCTACGCGACCGTCACCCTCGGCCGCGACCTCGCCCGCGCCGACTTCAAGACCATTCCCTACGTCACCACGCAGGGCGCCCCGCTCACCACGGCCGCGTCGTTCGTCACGGAGGCCGGTGACCAGGGGCTCAAGCCGGCCTGAGCCGCGAAAGACGACGCGTTACCGGACCGGCGGCCAGACGTCGCCCCAGTCCGCGTCCCGGGCCGCCTTGTACAGGTCCCCGTGTTTCTTCGTCACCGTCGTACGGCTCAGCCGCTCCTCGGTCTCGCACAGGTCGAGGAGCACCTGACCCTTGCGGATCTGGGGCCGCCGGACCACCCGGGCGGGGGCGGGGGACACGGGGAAGCGGGCCGCCGCGACGTAGCTGAACTTCTCGTCCTCGTAGGGCAGCGAGCCGCCCTTGACCTGCCGGTGCAGGGAGGAACGGCTGACCCGCGCCGAGAAGTGGCACCAGTCCGTGCCGGGGACGATCGGGCAGGCCGCGCTGTGCGGGCAGGGCGCGGCGACACGGAAACCCGCGGCGATCAGCCGGTCGCGGGCCTCGATCAGCCGGGCGTAGCCGTCCGGAGTGCCCGGCTCGACGATCACCACCGCCTGCGCGGCCGACGCGGCGGCGTCCACGAGGGCGGCGCGGTCGGGGGCGGTGAGTTCGTTGAGGACGTAGGAGACGGTGACCAGGTCCGTCGGGTCCAGCGCGAGGGCCGCGCCGATGCGGGCGCGCTGCCAGCGGACGTCCGCCAGTGCCGGGTTCGCGGCGGCGATCTCCCGGCCCAGGGCCAGCGCGGGTTCGGCCCAGTCCAGGACCGTCACCGGGCGCCGCCCCTCCCACGTCGCGCCGACCGCCCAGGTCGCCGCGCCCGTGCCGCCGCCGACGTCCACATGGCTGCCCGGCGTCCACTCCGGCACGGCGTCCGCGAACGCCTCCAGCGCCGACCGGACCGCCTCGAAGGTCGCCGGCATCCGGTACGCGGCGTAGGCGGCGACGTCCGCGCGGTCGCGCAGGATGGGCGCGTCGGTCGGGGTCGCGCCCCGGTAGGCGGCGATGAGCCGGTCGACGGCCTGCGCGGCCTGCTTGGGCGGAAGCCCGTCGAGGAGCTCTCCGAGGGCGGTACGGAGGGTCTCGGCGGCGGATACGGACACGTTCACCTGGCGATTATGCGCCACCCGGTGTCGGTGTGGACGTTGCCGGGGGCCGCCGCCCCCAGGCCCCCGCTTCGGCCCTGAAGGGGCCTCGTCCTCAAACTCCCCCAGAGGGGGGACCCCCAACGGGCTGAAATGCCGGCACCCGCCACCGCCAAGGCACCCTCACCGCACCGCCCTCACCGCACCGCCATCGCCATCCGCGTCCCCACCAGTGCCCGCGGCCCGCTGTCCGGCGCCCTCCGCACCGGATGCACCGTGTTCGCCAGCAGCACCACGAACGTGTCCGTCGCCGGGTCGATGACCAGCGAGGTACCCGTGAAGCCCGTATGGCCCACCGCGCCCTCGCCCGCCAACTCGCCCATGAACCACGGCTGGTCCACCGCGAAGCCCAGCCCCGGCGGGGTCAGCAGGAGTTCCACGAAGTCCGGGCCGAGGATGCGGGCGGGGCCGTACGAGCCGCCCGCCAGCAGGGTGCGGCAGAACACGGCCAGGTCCTGGCCGGTCGAGAAGAGGCCCGCGTGACCGGCCACCCCGCCCAGCGCCCACGCGTTCTCGTCGTGCACCACGCCCCGCAGCATCCCCCGGTCCGCCTTGGCCCACGGCCGCCGCTGGTCCTCCGTCGCCGCCGCGCCGGGGCACGGCCCGAAGTCGGTCGACGTCATCCCCAGCGGGCGGGTGATCCCTTCGCGCACGAGGATGTCGAGCGTGCGGCCGGTCAGCCGTTCCAGAAGCTGCTGGAGCAACAGCATGTTCAGGTCCGAGTACCCGTACCCGTACCCGTGCGCGCCCGGTTCGCCGGACGGCGCTTCCGCGCGCAGCAGTTCCAGCCGCGCCGCGTCGTCCGCGCAGTCGTACAGCGGCAGCTCGGGGCGCAGCCCGGAGGTGTGGGTGAGGAGCTGGCGGACGGTGATGTCGTGGGCGGCGGCCTCGCGGAAGTCGGGCAGGTAGGCGCCGATCCGCGCGTCGATGCCGAGGGTGCCGCGCTCGATCTGCTGCACCGCCGCGACCGACGTGAACAGCTTGGTCAGGGACGCCAGGTCGAAGGGGGTGTCCACGGTCATCGGGACCCGTGCCCGCACCGGCAGCTCCACGCCCGTGTCCGTCGCCGGGTCGTACGCCGAGTACCGCACCGCCCACCCCGACGCCTCCCGCACGGCGATCACCGGCCCGCGACCGGCGACCACGACCGCGCCCGGCGCCCAGGGCTCGTCCCCGGCGGTGAGGTCCACGACGTCGCGGACGAGGAGCCGCGTCTCCTCGGGGTCGAGCCCGGCCCGTTCCGGTGTGTCGACGCGCAGTTTCGGTGCGCTCAGCTCCTTGCTCCTTCCGCCCCCGTGTTCCTCCAGGGACGGCACATAACCACGAAGCAGGCCAGCGCCACCACCGCTGCGGTCAACTGGACGACGGCCATCGGGACGGCCGTCCGCTCGCCCGCGATCCCGACCAGCGGCGAGGCCACCGCGCCGATCGCGAAGGACGACGTACCGAGCAGCGCGGAGGCGGAACCGGCGGAGTGCCGCACCCGCATCAGAGCGAGGGTCTGGGCGTTGGGCAGCGTCACGCCCATCGCCGACATGAGGACGAACAGCGCGGTGGCCACCGGCACCAGCCCGACCTCGCCGAACACCCCCGTCGTCATCAGCAGCAGCGCGGCGGCGGCCACTACGACCACCGTCAGCCCGACGGCCAGCACCCGGTCCAGCCGCACCCGGCCCACCAGCACCTTGCCGTTGACCTGCCCGACCGCCACCAGCCCGACCGAGTTCACCGCGAACAGCAGCCCGAACGTCTGCGTCGAGGCGCCGTAGATCTCCTGGACCACGAACGGCGACGCGGAGATGTACGCGAACAGCGCGGCGAAGGCGAAGCCGCCCGTGAGCAGGTAGCCGGTGAAGTACAGGTCGGAGAGGAGCCGGCGCATCGAGCGCAGGGCCTCGCCGACCCCGCCCACGTGCCGGTCGGCGGCGTCGAGGGTCTCCGGCAGCCGCGTCCACACCACCCCGGCCAGCAGCAGCCCCACCACCGTGAGCACCGCGAACACGCCCCGCCAGTCCGTCGCCCGCAGGATCTGCGCACCGATCAGCGGCGCCACCACCGGCGCGACCCCGGAGATCAGCATCAGGGTGGAGAAGAAGCGGGCCATCGCCACGCCGTCGTACAGATCGCGTACGACGGCCCGCGCGATCACGATCCCCGCCGCGCCCGCGAGGCCCTGGAGCAGCCGGAACGCGATCAGCAGCTCGACGGTCGGCGCCAGGGCGCACAGCGCGGTCGCCACCACGTACACGGCGAGTCCGGCGAGCAGCGGACGCCGGCGCCCCCACCGGTCGCTCATCGGGCCGACCACCAACTGCCCCAGCGCCATCCCCGCCAGGCACGCCGTCAGCGTGAGCTGCACGGTCGCGGCGGGCGCGGACAGGGCGCGGGTGACCTCCGGCAGGGCCGGGAGGTACATGTCCATCGACAGCGGGGGAGTGGCGGTCAGACCGCCCAGCACGAGGGTGACGAACCATCCGGCCCGCCGCCGCTCGCGCAGCGGCGGCGGTACCTCGCGAGTACCGGTGGCCTTCTCTTCTGTGACGGCCGTACGCGACACCTCCGGTATCGCCCCGGGTTTCGCTTCCGGTATCGCCCCACCCTCCGGCATACGGCCGCCCTCCCTCTCCGACGTCTGAGCCGCCTATGCTCTCAGCTCGAACAGACTGCTGGGACGGGACAAGGGGCGGGCGGGCTATGACGACGGACACGGTGCGATGGGGAATCCTGGCGACCGGCGGGATCGCGGCCGCTTTCACGGCCGACCTGATCGACCTGCCCGACGCGGAGGTCGTCGCGGTCGCCTCGCGCACCGAGGCCTCCGCGAAGGCGTTCGCCGAACGGTTCGGCATCCCCCGCGCCTACGGCGACTGGGGCCTGCTCGCGGCCGACGAGGACATCGACGTCGTCTACGTCGCCACCCCGCACGCCGCCCACCGCGCCGCCGCCGGCCTCTGCCTGGAGGCCGGGCGCAACGTGCTCTGCGAGAAGGCGTTCACGCTGAACGTGCGCGAGGCCGAGGAACTGGTCGCGCTGGCCAAGGAGCACGACCGCTTCCTCATGGAAGCCATGTGGATGTACTGCAACCCGGTCATCCGCCGCCTCAAGGCCCTCGTCGACGACGGCGCGATCGGCGAAGTCCGCACCGTGCAGGCCGACTTCGGCCTCGAGGGCCCCTTCCCGCCCGCTCACCGGCTGCGCGACCCCGCCCAGGGCGGCGGCGCCCTCCTCGACCTCGGCGTCTACCCCGTCTCCTTCGCCCACCTCCTGCTCGGCGAGCCGTCCGGCATCGCCGCCCAGGCCGTCCTGTCCGCCGAGGGCGTCGACCTCCAGACCGCCCTGGCGCTGTCCTGGGACTCCGGCGCGCTCGCCGCCCTGCACTGCTCGGTCGTCGGCGGCACGGGCACCACCGCCTCCGTCACCGGTTCCCGCGGCCGGATCGACATCCCGTCCGGCTTCTTCTATCCCGACCGTCTCGTCCTGCACCGCGCCGGCCGCGACCCCGAGGAGTTCGCCGCCGACCCGGCCGACGGACCCCGCCACACGTTCCGGCACGAGGCCCGCGAGGTCATGCGCGCCCTGCGGGCCGGCGAGACCGAGTCCCCGCTCGCCCCGCTCGACGGCAGCCTCGCCGTCATGCGAACCCTGGACGCGGTCCGCGAGCGGATCGGGGTGCGCTACCCGGGAGCGGACGAGTAACCGCTCGCGAGACGTCCCGTCTCACGCCTTGGTACCGTCGGCCCATGGTCACCCAGTCCGGAAAACCGGCCCCCGACACCACCCGCCGCAGCGAGCGGTCCCGGCGCGCCATCTACGACGCGGCCCTCGCCCTCGTCGCGGAGGTCGGCTACCCGAGGACGACGATCGAGGGCATCGCCGCCCGCGCGGGCGTCGGCAAGCAGACCATCTACCGGTGGTGGGGGTCGAAGGCCGACGTCCTGCTGGAGGCGTTCCTCGACCTCAGCGAAGAGGCGGCGCGGGACGCGGGAGCCTCGGAGCGGGAGCCGTACGCCATCCCCGACACCGGCGACCTCGCCACCGACATCAAGGCCGTACTGCGGGCCACCGTCGACCAGTTGACGGACCCCAGGTTCGAGGCGCCCTCCCGGGCCCTGGCCGCCGAGGGCGTGGTCGACGAACAGGTCGGCCGCGAGTTCACCGCCAAGCTCATGGAACCGAGCATCCGGCTCTACGTCGACCGGCTGCGCGCCGCCCAGGAGGCCGGCCAGGTCCGCGCCGACCTCGACCCGCGCATCGCCCTCGAGTTCTTCATCTCCCCGCTCGCCCAGCGCTGGCTCCAGTACACGGGCCCGATCACGTACGAGTACACCGACACCCTCGTCGACTACGCCCTCCACGGCCTCGCACCACGGTGACCCGGTGACCGGTGAGGCACATGGGTAGCTCTGGCCCCACCCGTCCCCCCTGCCCCGATTCACGGCTCCGGACCCCCGATGCGCAGGATGGTGGGACCATGAGGCATGCTGTCGGCACCAGCGAGGCGAGGGGTCAGATGAGCGCGGAGTTCGACGGCCGGACCGGTCTGTGGGGCAGAATCTCTCGGCTGCTGCGCGGCAGCGGCCCGGCCGAGGCCGTCGACGACGGCGACCGCGAGGCCCTGCTGCTCGCCGCCGCCGGAGCGGGACTCCCCCTCGCGCCCGCCGCCTACCCGGCCCCCGGCTACGGCTGCTCCTGCGACCGGGTCGGCTGCCCGACCCCCGCCCGGCACCCGGTGTCCTTCGCCTGGCAGTCGCAGTCCACCACCGACCGCGCCCAGGTCGAGCGCTGGGCCCGGCACCAGCCGCAGGCCAACTTCATCACCGCCACCGGCCTGACGCACGACGTCCTCGACGTGCCCGTGGATGCCGGACAGCAGGCCCTGGAGCGGCTGCTCGGCGCCGGCGTCGAGGTCGGCCCGGTCGCCGTGAGCGACGACGGCCGCATGCTCTTCTTCACCCTCACCCGCGGCACCCCCGAGGACGAGGACGAGTGGTGGCCGTGCGAGCTGGACTGCCGCCCCGAGACCATGGACGAACACCCCGGCCTGCGCTGGCACTGCCGAGGCTCCTACGTCCTGGTGCCCCCCGCCCGCCTCCCCGGCCCCGACAACCACACGGTCCACTGGCTACGAGGCCCCGAACACCCCCTCCCCGACCCCCTGACCCTCCTGGAACCCCTCACAGACGCCTGCGCCCACCACGTAGACCGAGACCAGAACCACACAGCAGGAGCCTGGCCCCTACGCGGCTGACGGCCCCATTTCGCTGGGGCACGGGCAATCACGGGTGGCTGGAGCGTAGTCAGGGGCGCGCGCGGGCAACGCGGGTGACTGCAGCGCTTTCAGGGGCGCGCGGGCAATCACGGGTGACTGCAACGTCCTTTAGGGGCGCGGGGCTGTGTCTGATCTGCGGCTCCGCCGCGTGGGCGCGACCAGCCACAGCGCACCCGCAGACGAACAACAACCTCACTCCCCCTTGGCCCCGGTCAACCCCTCCAACCGGCTGAGCATCGACACCTTCCCGCTCCCCGAACTCGTCCCCGGGTCCAAAGCAACACCGCTGGACACGAACTCCATAGTCAGCGACAGCTTCACCTCACCGACCGTCAACGCCTGCACACTCCGGTTAGGAGTAGGCACAGCGGCCCCCGGCGCAGCCGTCTGCTTCGTGTAGTGATGCGTCGCGAAAAACACCAACGCCCCCCCGTCCAAGGTCCGCACGGCCAGCGGCGCGTAGTCGTCCTCGGTCAGCGGCTGGTCGATGTACTGCGTGACAAGCCCCGGCTTGGTCGTGTTCTTCGCACGCGTGTCCCGCAGCACGCTCGTGTACGCGCCGTCCGCGAAGACACCCTTGCCGCTCTGCAAATACGCCGCGTAGTCCTCGCTCAAGTCCGCGGGCGGGAGCGCCAGTTCGGCGGTGTCCGCCGGTACGGCCGCCGCGAAGCCGTCCGCGTCCTTCTTGAACTCCGGCACCGACCCCGGCGCCACCAGCGTCAGGTACGTCGCCTGCCACGGCTCCGACAACCCGCCCCGGGTGAACACCATCAGCCAGCGCGAGTCGTCGCCCTTGTTGCCCTTCGCGTCGGCGATGAACCAGCGCGGCCAGCCCGCCTTCTCGACGATCGTGTACTTCACGTCCGAGAACACCAGCGGCGAGTGCTGCGGATTGCCGCCGGGGCTGTTGACGCGCCCCGCCTTCAGCCGCGCCGCGTCGATGGCCCCGAGGGTGCCGGCGGTGTACGCGGCGTCCAGCGAACTGTCGTACGCGGCGTCCGCCTTGTTGTACGCGGTCGTGAACTGCTCGACCGCCTTCGCGGCCTCCGCCCGCGTGGCCGCCGGGAGCACCTCGCGCTCCCCGTGGACCACCATGCAGCCGCTCGCCGTGAGCGAGACGGCGGTGAGCGAGGCCGCTATGAGTGCGTACCGGTCACGCCTGCGGAGCCTTCGAGTCCTGCGAACCCCGGTCGTCAGGCTGCGTTCCCTGGTCATCAGGTGACTTCACCCTCCCCTTCCCGGAGGCGAACCCTACCGGGGCGAGGAACAGCGCGAGCGTCGGGACCAGGTACAGCAGCCACACCGTGACCTGGAGGACCGTCGGATCGGGCTGGAAGTTGAACACGCCCTTCAGCAGCGTGCCGTACCAACTGTCCGGCGGGATCGCGCCGCTGATGTCGAACGCCTTGTTCGTCAGACCGGGGATCCAGTCGGCCTCCTGGAGGTCGTGGACGCCGTACGCCAGCACGCCCGCGGCCACGACGACGAGCATGCCGCCCGTCCAGGTGAAGAACCTCGCCAGGTTGATCCGCAGGGCCCCGCGATAGAACAGCCAGCCCAGCAGGACGGCCGTCGCCAGGCCCAGCGCGACGCCGATCAGCGGGCGCGGGGTGCCGTCGCCGGCCGCGTGGACGGACGCCCACACGAACAGGGCCGTCTCCAGGCCCTCCCGGCCGACCGCGAGGAACGCGGTGGCGACCAGCGCGCCGGTGCCCATCGCCAGGGCCGCGTCCAGCTTGCCGTGCAGCTCCGACTTCAGATGCCGGGCGGTGCGCCGCATCCAGAACACCATCCACGTCACCAGGCAGACGGCGACGATCGACAGCGACCCGCCGAGCGCCTCCTGCGCCTCGAACGTCAGCTCCTGCGAGCCGAATTCGAGGACGCAGCCGAAGCCCATCGCGATGAGCACCGCGATGGCGATGCCGGTCCACACGGGCTTCAGCGCGTCCCGGCGGTCGGTCTTCACCAGGTAGGCGATGAGGATGCAGACGACGAGGCTGGCTTCCAGGCCCTCGCGCAGTCCGATCAGGTAGTTCGAGAACACGGGTCACGCCTCCTTGGAGAACAGCGTCCGGCCCCACCAGTCGTCCTTGTCGCGGACGCCCGGCGGGACGGCGAAGACCGCCGAACCCACGTGCTGGATGTACTCGTTGAGCGCGTCGGTCGCCAGGTGGCGCTGGATGCGGATGAAGCCGTCGCTCACGTCCCGCATGTAGGCGAGGAAGAACAGCCCGGCCTCCAGACGCCCCAGGCCGTCGGTGCCGTCGGTGAAGGAGTAGCCGCGGCGCAGGATCGTCGCGCCCTGGTTGGAGTCCGGATGCGCGAGCCGTACGTGCGCGTCGGGCAGCATCGCCTTCAGGAACGGCGCGTCGTGCTCCTTGGCCTTGCCGACCGGCGCGCCCTCGCCCTTGTCGCGGCCGAAGATGTCCTCCTGCTCCTGGAGCGAGGTGCGGTCCCAGGTCTCGATGTGCATCCGGATCCGCCGGGCGACGAGATAGGAGCCGCCCGTCATCCAGCCGGGACCGTCCTTCTCGCCGACCCACACGAACTTCTTCAGCCGGTCCGTCTCGGTGCCCGCGATGTTGCGGGTGCCGTCCTTGAAGCCCATCAGGTTGCGCGGGGTCTGCGCCTCGGGCGTCGTGGACGAGGTCTTGCCGAAGCCGAGCTGCGACCAGCGGATGACGACCTTGCCCATGCCGATCCGGGCCAGGTTGCGGATCGCGTGCACGGCGACCTGCGGGTCGTCCGCACAGGCCTGGACGCACAGGTCGCCGTTGCTGCGGGCCGCGTCGAGCGCGTCCCCGGCGAACTGCGGCAGGTCGACGAGGGCGTCCGGCCGCTGGTCCTTGAGCCCGAACTTGGCGAACAGGGACGGCCCGAACCCGATCGTGAGGGTCAGCCGGGACGGCTTGAGCCCCAGCGCCTCGCCGGTGTCGTCCGGCGGCGCCTCGGCGAGACCGCCGTACGCGCCCTCCCCGACCGTCTTGCCGGCCGTCATCCGGCGCGCCGCCTCGGTCCAGTCCTTCAGCAACTGGACGAACTCGGCGCGGTCGCCCGTCTGCACGTCGAACGCGGCGAAGTGCAGCCGGTCCTGCACGGGCGTGGCGATGCCCGCCTGGTACGTGCCGTGGAAGTCGACGCCGCCGCCCGTGTCGGCGGCCGCGGGGGCGACGTCGTCGCCGGCCCGGGTCATCGCGACCGCGCCGCCGGCCGCGGCGGCGCCGAGCGCGAGCCCGGCACCGCCCCAGCCGATCAGCGACCGACGGGACGGGCTGCTGCTGCTCTGGGTCTCGGACATGTCTCTGGTCCCCCGGCTACTTCGCCACGGCGGCGGCGAGCTTGGACAGCGGCTCGGCGAGCGCGTTGACCGCGTCCGAGAGCTTCTTGCGGTCGGCGGCGCCGACCTTGTCGTACGACGTGAACTCGTACGACGACGTGTTCGGGCGGTAGGCGTCCAGCAGCGTGTTCAGCGCGGCGAACTGCTTGTCCAGCTCGGTGACCAGGGCCGCGTCGTTCTCCGTGGCGACCGGCTTCAGCAGCTCGTACGACTGCTGCGCGCCCTCGATGTTGGCCTTGAAGTCGACCAGGTCGGTGTGCGAGTAGCGGTCCTCCTCGCCGGTGATCTTGCCGGTGGCGACCTCGTCGAGGAGCTCCTTGGCGCCGTTGGCCATGGAGGTCGGGGTGATCTCGGCCTTGCCGACCCGCTGCTGCCAGTCCTTCAGGTCGATGACGAGCTTGTCGGCGAGGGTCTTGTCCTCGGCGGTGATCTTCTTGTCCGCCCAGAGCGACTTCTCCAGGCGGTGCCAGCCGGTCCACTTCTGGCCGGCCTCCAGGCCGTCCGCGCGGGTGTCGACCAGGGGGTCGATGTCGCCGAAGGACTCGGCGACCGGCTCCGTGCGCTCCCAGCCGATGCGGGAGGGGGCGTAGGCCTTCTTCGCGGCCTCGATGTTCCCGGCCTTGATCGCCGCGACGAAGGTCTCGACCCTCGGCAGCGTCTCGTCGGCCTGGGTCTGCGCGTAGGCGCGGTAGGCGGCCACGGCCTTGTCCAGGCGGGGGTCGCGCTTGGCGACGGAGCCGCCGGTGACCTTCAGCTCCTGGCGGATGCCGTCGCCCTTCATGCCCGGCTTGCAGGCGATCTGGTACGAACCGGCCTTCACCTCGGCGGTGACCCGCTGCTTGGTGCCGGGGCCGATGTTCTCGCGCTCGCTGACGACGCGGTCGTCCGGGAAGAGGACGTAGACCTCGGTGACCTTGGAACCCTTGTTCTCGATGGCGAGTTCGACGTGCCCGGCGGAGATCTCCTTCTTGGAGGTCTCGCACTTGGAGTCGGTGGCGGTCACGCTGATGACACGGTCGCCGTCTTTCGCGTCACTCTTCGAGGTGCACCCCGTGACGGCGGTCAGTGCGGTCACGGCGGTGACGGCGGTGACAACGGACAGTCTGGCGGCTCGCATTCGGGCTCCCAGCGATGGCTGAATATTCACGTGACAGGACTCACAGGATTGGTGAGCCTCGCCTAACTTATCCAAGGCTTACCTGCGTAATACCCGACCGTGCCGTGATTCACCTCTCATAGGCGCGGTAAGGACACGAGCCGATCACGGTGGCTCAAAACGGACCCCAAGGGAGAGTCAAAGGAGATTCAAAGATTCCGCTTGGGGGTCCACCTCCTCGAGCGGTGTTTCAATTCCCCGGTGACTGATTACGACGTGCTCCGCGTCTTCTGCGCGCCGAACGGCGGCTACGGCAACGAACTGGGCGTGGTTCGCGAAGGCTCGGTGCTGCCGGACCGCGAGGACCGTCAGGGCCTCGCGGCGAAACTCGGCTTCAGCGAGACGGTGTTCGTCGACGACCCCGAGCGCGGGATCGTCGACATCTACACGCCCACCACGCGCCCGCCCTTCGCGGGCCACCCGTGCGTCGGCGTCGCCTGGCTGCTCGACGTCCCCGAACTCGTCACGCCGGCCGGCGTCGTGGGCGCCCGCCTGGACGGGGAGTTCACCTGGATCGAGGCGCGCGCGGAGTGGGCCCCGCCGCGCACCCTCCGCCAGTACGCCACCGCCGCCGAGGTCGACGACCTCTCCATACCGCCGAAGGGCGAGTGGCTCTACGCCTGGGCCTGGGAGGACGAACCCGCCGGCCGCGTCCGCGCCCGCGGCTTCCCCGGCCGCGACGACGGCATCGACGAGGACGAGGCGACGGGCGCCGCGGCGCTCCTGCTCACCGAGCAGCTCGGCCGCGCCCTGAACATCACCCAGGGCGCGGGCTCCCAGATCCTGACCGCCCCGCAGCCGTACGGCTGGGTGGAGATCGGCGGACGCGTGTTTCTGGAGCGCTGAACCATACGGCCGGTTGCGCGCGTCCGTGGTCTTTTGGGCGGCCGTACGGGTGGTCTGGCGTGTGCGGGCGGAGACGAGCGGGGACCACTGGGCGTGACCACTCAGCCCCGTGAGAGGAACACCATGCGTATCCGATCCGTCCTGGCCGCAACCGTCCTGGGTATCGCCCTCGCCGCCGTCGGCGCGACGACCGCCACCGCCGACGAGGGTCCCCGCCACCACCACTCCGGTGGCCACGAGGGCATCTGCAGCCCGTACTTCGGCGGCATCGACACGTCGTCCGCCGACATCTTCTGGGGCGGCGCGCACTGCCACCGCTTCTGACATGACGTGCACGACGTGACGTGATGTGACGTGACATCGCACCGGGCCTCCTCGCCGTGCGGCGAGGGGGACCGGTTCACGCCGAGAGCGGGAACTCCTCGCCCAGGGCCCGGAAGACCGCCGTGTTCAGCGCGAACGCGCGCTTGCACTCGCTCACGATCCGCTGCTTCTCCAGATCGTCCGCGCGCACCCCGTCCAGCAGTTCCCGGTACCCCCGCTTGAACGCCGCCGGGTTGCCGATCCCCTCGAAGACGTAGAAGCGGACGCCGTCGCCCTTGCGCTCGAAGCCCCAGGTGCGCTCCGCCTTGTCGCGGATGATCTGCCCGCCGGAGAGGTCGCCCAGGTAGCGCGTGTAGTGGTGGGCTATGTACCCGGCCGGCCACCGCTCGGCGCACTCCCGCACCCGCGCCGCGTACGCCTCGGTCGCCGGCAGGGCCGACAGACCCGTCCGCCACCCGGCGCCCCGCAGGTGCGCGAGGTCCCGCTCCAGCGCCGGCAGCCGGAACAGCTCGGGCTGTATGAAGGGCCCGGCCGCCGGGTCCGAGGCCAGCCGGTGGGCGCCGGTCTCCAGCGCCTCGTACACGAACCAGAGCTGCTCGGTGTAGCGCGCGTACGCCTCGACGCCCAGCCTGCCGCCGAGGAGGTCGCTCATGAACGTCGAGGTCTCGGCCTCCACATGCTGCTCGTGGGACGCGGTGCGGATGACTGTCGAGAAGGAGTCCATGGGCTCGATTTTCTATGGTTAGGCTTACCTAAGTCAACGCTTTGCCGACCTTCTGTCGGTATGTTTCCCGACAGCCCGTCGGTAAAAACCTACCCGGACCACGAAAAGCCCGCCCTCCGAGAGGAGAGCGGGCTCAGGGTGAGGAGGGATGGTCACGGCAGGGTGAGGATCTCCGCCCCCGTCTCCGTCACCACCAGCGTGTGCTCGAACTGGGCCGTCCGCTTGCGGTCCTTGGTCACCACGGTCCAGCCGTCGTCCCACAGGTCGTAGTCGTGGGTGCCGAGCGTCAGCATCGGCTCGATCGTGAACGTCATCCCGGGCTGGATGACGGTCGTCGCGTGCGGGCTGTCGTAGTGCGGGATGATCAGCCCGGAGTGGAACGACGAGTTGATCCCGTGCCCCGTGAAGTCCCGCACCACGCCGTACCCGAACCGCTTCGCGTACGACTCGATGACCCGCCCGATGATGTTGATCTGCCGGCCGGGCCGGACCGCCTTGATCGCCCGCTCGAGGGACTCCCGGGTCCGCTCCACCAGCAGCCGCGACTCCTCGTCGACGTCCCCCACCAGGTACGTGGCGTTGTTGTCGCCGTGCACGCCGCCGATGTACGCGGTCACGTCCAGGTTGACGATGTCGCCGTCGCGCAGCACCGTCGAGTCCGGGATGCCGTGGCAGATGATTTCGTTGACGCTGGTGCACAGGGACTTGGGGAAGCCGCGGTAGCCCAGTGTCGACGGGTAGGCGCCGTGGTCGCACATGTACTCGTGCGCGACCTTGTCGAGTTCGTCGGTGGTGACCCCCGGCGAGATCAGCTTCGCGGCCTCCGCCATCGCCTGCGCGGCGATCCGGCCGGCCCGGCGCATCGCCTCGACCGTCTCGGGCGTCTGCACCTCCGGTCCGGTGTACGGCGTCGGCGCGGGCTTGCCGACGTACTCGGGGCGGCGGATGTTTCCGGGCACGGAACGGATGGGGGACTGCACCCCTGGGACGAGTAGCGACTGGCCAGACATGCCGGTGAGTCTAACGAGCGGCCATGGGGGAACATGTCGGTGGCGAGAGGAGCCGTCATGCCCCTGTTCAAGAAGCGGACCGCCGGCAAACCGGGCGAGTGGTACTACTGCCTGGAGCACAAGAAGGTCGAGGAGGGCCCGGAGTGCCCGGGCAAGGACCGCTTCGGTCCCTACGCCACCCGCGTCGAGGCCGAACACGCGATGGAGAGCGCCCGCGAGCGCAACCTCCAGTGGGAGAACGACCCCAAGTGGCACGACGCCCCGACCGGCGGCACACCGGACGACGACTGATCGACACTGGTCACACCGATCACGCGTCCACGACAGGCGCGGCCGTGGCTGCGGTCGCGGTCCGCTGGTTCCGCAGCCGCGCCGCGTGCTCGTTCGTGCGGACGTCGTACGTCATCAGCCCCGGCAGGCAGAGCGCGAGCAGTCCCACCGCCCCGGCGCACAGCACCCCGCCCGACCAGACCGACGTCCGCACCCCCACCCAGGCCGCGAAACCGCCGCTGCGCAACTGGCCGACCGTCGGCCCCACCGAGTAGGACAGCAACTCGATCCCGGCGAGCCGCCCGCGCAGCTCGTCCGGGATCGTCTGGTTCCACATCACCCCGCGGAAGATCCCGCTGACCATGTCGCAGCCGCCGGCCAGGGCCAGGAACAGCAGCACCAGCCATACGTTCCCCACGAGCCCCGCGCCCGCGATCGCCAGGCCCCACAGCGCGGCCGACAGCACCACCATCCGCCCGTGCCGGTGCACCCGCGAGGTCCAGCCGCTGGTCAGGCTCACGACCATCGCCCCCGCCGGAACGGCCGCGTACATCAGGCCGAGCGACCACTCCGCGTCCAGTTCGTCGGCGAGGAACGGCAGGACGGCGAGCGGCATCGCGAGGAACATCGCGGCCAGGTCGACGGCGTACGTACCGAGGAGCTCCTTGCGGCCCCAGGCGTACCGGGCGCCCTCGGCGACGGCCCTGAGCGAGGGCTTCGCGGCTTCGTGCGCGGCGGGTGAGGCGGCGATGGGCACGACCAGGGCGACGGAGACGACGAAGGTGAGCAGGTCGGCGGCGTAGGCCCAGCCGAGGCCCGCGTACGCGACGACGACGCCGGCCAGCGCCGGTCCGGCGACCCCGCCCACGGTCCACCGCAGGGAGTTCAGCGAGGTCGCCGCCGGCAGGTGCTCGTGGGCGACGATCCGCGGCCACAGCGAGTCCAGCGCGGGCCGCTGGACGGAGACCAGGGCGGAGGACAGCGCGGCGACGAGGTACAGCGGCCAGACGGCGGGGCCCGGCATCAGCGCGTTGACCAGCAGCACGGCGCTCAGCAGCCCCTGCCCGGCCTCCGTCCACAAAATCAGCTTCCGCTTGTCCCAGGCGTCCGCGAGCGCCCCGCCGTATAGCCCGAACACCAGGAGCGGCACCAGCTCCACGGCCCCGATCGCCCCGACGGCCGCGGCCGACCCGGTCAGCTCCTTCAGCTGCACCGGCAACGCCACGAAGGTGAGGAAACTCCCGAAGTTGGACACGGCCCCCGAAACCCAGAGCCGCCGGAAGTCCCGCGAGGCCCGCCAGGGGGCGAGATCGGGGAGCAGCGCGCGGAAGCCGGTGGGGGAGGGGGCGGGTGTGGGAGCGGCGGGGGCGTCGTCGTCGGTCACGAGGGGTCATGCTCGGCGGCCACGCAAGAGGCGGGCAACTGCTTTTCGAACCCGCCGAAGACCGGCCACCCCACACCTCTAACCGGGCGCACCGTTCTGGCTCCGATCCAGTTCCGGGTGGCCATCGCTGCTTGAGCCCACGGACGGCCCTCCCGCCGCACAGAAGACCGCCCCGAGCGCGCCCGGGGCGGTCTTCTCATGTCCAGGGAGAGTGACGGAGACCCCACGACGGGTCTACGCGGCAGCAGGCGGCTCCTGGTCGTCCGCTCGCGGCGGCAGCTCGGGCTTCTTGAAGCGGTGCCATGCGTCGCGTGCTTTCCCGACGGAGTCGATCACGTCCGGGACCTGGTCCAGCAGCCCTTTAAGCGCGAAGAGCAGCACGGAAGCCACGCCAGCGATGGCGAGAATGATGATGATGGCGGTGCCGTCCACCGATTCTTACCTTCCCTGTCATGGGTCGGATCGGCGGTGCGTAGGCAGCCTCGATCCGAACCCTACGGTTCGGACCGAGACACCCGCGCCGACGTGTGCGCAAATGTTCTCGGTGCTGGCAGGCGGTTGCCCACCAGTGTGAACATCCAAACTTCTGGGCGGAAAAGCCCTAGGCAACTGACTCACGCCGTGCGAGTTACACGTCACGGTTGCCGTGAGGTGTACCAGTCAGCTTCTTCCCGAGTCTGCTTCACCGCACATTGCGTGCGACTACTACTCGCCAAGCAAGATACCACCGCGTGCAAGCGAGGTCGGGGAACACAACTGAGCCCCAACCCGGTGGAGTCGGGTTGGGGCTCAAGTGTTGGTCAGGTGGAGTCCGGTTCGCCTGACAGGAGTTCGTCACCGGCGGGGAAGCGTGCCGTGCCGCCCTCCTCCCAGGTGACCACGATGGCTAACCCGCCCATCGGACCCGAGCGGTGGACGTCTCCTTGACGGTGCGCCACTCGCCCTCGTAGCCGATCACGTCGCCTGAGGTGACGAGGGCCGCGCGCTTCGTGGGTACGTCTAGCGGCTCTCGACGAGCTGGATACGGGCCAAAGGCGTTTCCCATTCCATGCCACCCCCCTTGGGGCGCAGGTACGCCGTCTGGCTGATGAGCTTCCTGCCTTCCTTGGTGCGCTCCTCGATTACGCCGACGAGTTCGCCGGTCCGCTCGTGCATCGTGTCCTCGACGAGCGTCCCCGCCGGGTCCGGCAGTTCGCCGTGGCTGAGCATCGTCGGCGGCTTCTCATATGTCTGTGCCATGATCCCTCGTCCCACCTGGGCATACGTGTGTCACCCAAGAGAACTGCCGCCGTGCAAACCGAACTTGCACACCTCTTGCACAACACCACGGCGCGCGAGTGGCAGCGGTGAGACGATGGGACGTAACGGAAGTCGAGCGGGGAAGACGCACAGTATGAGCGCGACCAAGGTTCCCGGACCCGGTACGAACGTTGCGGTCTGCCGCAAGGAACGCGGCCTGAGTCAGGTCGCTCTTGCCCGACGGGCGGGTGTGTCGGTCTCGCTGCTCAGCAAGATCGAGGTGGGCGACCGCGCGCTGACGCAGGGCATCGCTGCCTCCCTTGCGCAGGCCATGCGGATGACCCTCGACGAGTTGCTCGGCACTGCGCCCGTCACCAAGGGCGACGAGACCAGCGTGACCGCCTTGAACTACGCCGTTCGGCGGTTCGACATCCCCGACGCGCCACCTCCTCACCCTGAGGACCTGCCGCGCGAGCTGGCAGAACTGAACGAGCACCGCTACCGGACCGAGCTGTCAGCGGTCTTGCAGAAGACCCCAGGCGTGCTGACCCGTACGACCAGCTACGCTCACGCCACCCAGTCGCCTGACGCATGGACACGCGTCGCCGACACCTACTCGGTCGTGTACTGGCTGGCCGCCCGGCACCGCTGGATGCACCTCGCCGAACTGGCCGTCATGAAGCAGCGGCTGGCCGCCGAGCGGGCGAACCCGATCGCCGTCACAGTGGCAGCCCGCGACGAGGCCGGGACCTTCCTCAACTCCGGTGACTTCGGGGGCGGGTTGGCCATCGTGGACCGCGCGATTGTGGAGGCCGAGACGACCTTGCACGGCCGCGACCGTGCGTTCGGCCTGGGCATCCTGCACCTGCGGGGGCTGACGCTGGCCGGACGCCTCAAGGACAAGGCCACCGCCCGGCAGCACATCGAAGCCGCGTGGCGTACGGCCGAGGCGTACGGCGCGGACGCCGACGAACACGGCATCCACTTCGGGCCCGACCAGACCGCCACGCACGTCATCTCGACGTACTCCGACATGGACCAGCACCGCACCGCGCTGGACACCGCCGACGACCTGATCCGGGGCGGTACCTCGCTGCCCGCGACCCGCATCGGACCCCTGCACATGAACCTCAGCCGCTCGCACCTCGCCCTGGGCGATCGTGACGCCGCGCTGGAGTCGCTCGAAGAGGCGTGGGACGTCGCGCCCGAGATGGCCCGGGTCCACCCGACGTCTCAGGAGCTGATGCGCGTGCTCACGTCCCTGCACCGCCGGAGTAACCCGCGCTTGACCCGCCTCGCCAAGCGAGCAGGTTTGCCTTTCTGACGACTGTGGCCGCGTTGTGGTTTTGGTGTCCCCGACTGCCGCTGCGTGGATGAAGCCGGCGTACCTTCGGTGGACGTGACGGGGGCCACGCGCGTCGGCCGTCGCTCAGGTGACGGCCTCCCTGGCGGAGGAGCGACGCCGGTTTGCACGGGGCAGCCGGTTTGGACGCTGCCGCTGCTGGTGCCGTCTTTCAGGGTCGAGGGACGTGCGGACCCGCGCATGATGGCCGCCGGTATCCAGGCTGAGACGGGGTCCGGAGAAACAGGTGTCCCGCCGCCGGTCACCCGCCGCCTAGCACCTGGCATCCCCGCCCGGGCCGACAGACACCGCTCAGAGAAGCGTCCGCCGGGGGTAGTCGTGCCCCGGGGTTGTCCTGCCGAAGGCAGCTGTCTGACCGAGGCGGGCGGGCGGGCGAGGGGGTCACCACGGGGGAGGGGGCGGGGCTGTCAGGCGTTCGGCGAGGTGGGTGAGGCGGTCGGTGAGGCGGCGGCGTCCTCTGGTCGGGGGCGGCGTCTCGCCGGCCGCCGCGCTCACCAGGTGCTGCACGGTGTCGAGGTCCAGCTCGGAGCCGTCCGGCACGGGGAGCGTCTCGTGGGCCAGGGCCGTCAGGTCTCCCTCGCCGGGACCGAGGGCGAGGATCGTGACGCCGGCCCGGCGGGCGTCCGCCACGCGTTCGAGGAGCGGCGCGTCCCCCGACGGCGATGCCACCAGCAGCGTCTCGCCCCGCCGGGCCGCCTCGATCCGGCCCAGGCCCACCGCGAGATGCGCGGGGTCCGAGGGCCGCGCGGCATGCCGTACGAGCGTCGGCGCCAGCTCCGGCGTACCCGACCACGCCGCCTCGTCCACCAGATGCGCCGCGAGATGCCAGGGCTCGTACGCCGCCGTGCCCACCAGCAGCAGCCCGCCCCCGTGCGACACGACCGACCCCCGCAGCACCGCGCCGAACCTCCGCGTGGCCCCCAGCCACTCGGTCCCGGCGAGCACCTCACGCAACAGCGCGACCCGTACGGCGTCCATGCGGCCGCATACTGCCCCAATCGGCCACCGGGGGCGGACGGTTCGCCGTCGCGTTCACCCGGAGCAGCGAAAGGGCGCCCGCCACGCCCACGTAAAGTCGGCCCATGACCTCTACCGACAGTGCACAGAACACCCCTGTGAACACCCCCGCGGGCGCACCGGCGAAGTCTCCCGCCAAGGACCCGTGGGACCTTCCCGACGTCTCGGGGCTCGTCGTCGGCGTGCTCGGCGGGACCGGCCCGCAGGGCAAGGGCCTCGCCTACCGGCTCGCCAAGGCCGGCCAGAAGGTGATCATCGGCTCGCGCGCCGCCGACCGCGCCCGGGCCGCCGCCGACGAGCTCGGCCACGGCGTCGAGGGCGCCGACAACGCCGAGACCGCGCGCCGCAGCGACATCGTGATCGTCGCCGTACCGTGGGACGGCCACGGCAAGACGCTGGAGTCGCTGCGCGAGGAACTGGCCGGAAAGCTCGTCGTCGACTGCGTCAACCCGCTCGGCTTCGACAAGAAGGGCGCCTACGCGCTGAAGCCGGCGGAGGGCAGCGCCGCCGAACAGGCCGCCGCCCTGCTGCCGGACTCCCGCGTCGCCGCCGCCTTCCACCACCTCTCGGCGGTCCTCCTCCAGGACCCGGAGGTCGAGGAGATCGACACCGATGTGATGGTGCTGGGCGAGGAGCGGGCCGACGTCGAGATCGTGCAGGCCCTGGCCGGCCGGATCCCCGGCATGCGCGGCGTCTTCGCCGGGCGGCTGCGCAACGCCCACCAGGTGGAGTCCCTGGTCGCCAACCTGATCTCGGTCAACCGCCGCTACAAGGCCCACGCGGGCCTGCGCGTCACGGACGTATGAGCGTATGGGGGACACTGGGCGGTACGCGGTACGCGGTACGCGGTACAGAGCAGTATGGCGGTGCCGCAGTGTCAGTGTCCCCCGAGTGCGCCGAGCCCCCCGAGCACACAGAGTCGTCCCCCGAGTCCCCGACAGGAGAGCAGTCCCATGTCCCGCCTCGCCCTCTACGCCCTCGTCGTCTGCCTCCTCGCCACCGCCGCGGCCGTCGTCTCCTTCGTGCAGGGCAGTTGGCTGGGCGTCGTGTGGGTGCTGCTGGCCGGACTGTCCAGCAACATGTGCTGGTACTACGTGAAGCGCGGCAAGACCGTCACCGGCTGACGCACATCTCGGGCGTGCCCTCCCAGAAGCGGTACAGCCACTGACCGCAGTCGATCTCGCCCGGGCGCACACCGAGCGCGTCCAGGACCGAGTAGATCGCGTCGAAGAACTCCCGGTTCACCGCCGGCACCCACAGCAGCGCGAACACGAACAGCAGCCCGAACGGCGCGAACGGCTCCACCTGCCGCTTGACGCCGTACGACAGCCAGGGCTCGACGACCCCGTAGCCGTCCAGCCCCGGCACCGGCAGGAAGTTCAGGATCGCGGCCGTGACCTGGAGCATGGCGAGGAAGGCGAGCGCGAACCGGAACTCGTCCGGCACCCCGTCCAGCGCGTTCAGCCAGAACGGCGCCGTGCACACCACCGCGAACAGCACGTTCGTCAGCGGACCGGCCGCCGAGATCAGACTGTGCCGCCACCGCCCCCGGATCCGCCCGCGCTCGATGAAGACGGCGCCGCCCGGCAGACCGATCCCGCCCATGATCACGAAGATGACCGGCAGCACGATGCTGAGCAGGGCGTGCGTGTAGGCGAGCGGGTTGAGCGTCAGATATCCCTTCGTGCCGACCGAGATGTCACCGCTGTGCAGGGCGGTACGCGCGTGTGCGTACTCGTGCAGACACAGGGAGACGATCCAGGCGGCCGTCACGAACAGGAACACCGCCACTCCCGGCCGCTCGGCGAACCCCGTCCAGGTCGCCCAGCCGGTGACCGCCGTCACGGCCAGGATCCCGAGGAAGACGGGACTGATCCTCCGCTCGCCGCGGCTGGTGGTGGCGGTGGTCATGGGGCCCCCTGGGCTCGTAAGCACGTGTGGAACGTCTGGAACGCGCGGAACGCGTGGAACTGCCCGACCGTACCCGGCCGAGGTGTACGGGGAAAACGTCTCGCGACCGGCCGTAGGTTCCTAGGAAGGTGGACGGAAGGTTCCGCGGAGGCTGGACCGACCGCACACGCCACCCCCGCCCGCACACCCCACCCCAGGCCGCACGCGCCACCCCGACCGAACCCCGTGACCGTCCCCGGTTCCACCGGAGAGAATGGACCCCGTGCGCTATCGCATCCTCGGCACCACCCAGGCACTCCGTCCCGACGGCACCCCCGTCGCCGTCGGCGGGGCGCGGCTGCGTGCCCTGCTCACCGTGCTCGCGCTGCGGGCCGGGCGGAGCGTTCCCGCGGGGCTGCTGACGGAGGAGGTGTGGGCCGGGGACCCGCCCGCCGACGCGCCGGGCGCGCTCCAGGCGCTGGTCGGGCGGCTGCGCCGGACCCTCGGGGCGGGCGCGATCGACTCCGCCGACGGCGGCTACCGGCTGGCCGCCGCCCCCGACGACGTCGACCTGCACCGGTTCGAGCGGCTGACCGCCGACGGCGCCCGCGCCCTCGCCGACGGCGACCCCACCAAGGCGGCGGTCCTCCTCGACGACGCCCTCGCCCTGTGGCACGGCCCGGCCCTCGCCGACCTGCCCGACCGCGCCGCCGAGGCGGCCCGCTGGGAGGCCCGCCGCCTCGACGCGGTGCGCGCCCGGCACACCGCCGCGATCGCCCTCGGCCACGCCGAGCGGTCGCTGCCCGAACTCACCGCCCTGTGCGACGCCCACCCGCTGGACGAGCCCCTCCAGGCCCTGCGCCTGCGCGCCCTGCGCGCAGCGGGCCGCACCGCCCAGGCGCTGGCCGCGTACGACGACGTCCGCCGACTCCTGGCAGACCGCCTCGGCACCGACCCCGGCCCCGAACTGCGCACCCTGCACAGCGAGTTGCTCAACCCGGCCGCCGCCCAGAAAGCCCCGGACGGCCGGGTGGGCGTGAAAAACGCGAGGGAGGCGTCCCGTCCCGGCGGTCCCGTCGCCGCCGTCCCCGTCCCCACCCCGGTCCCCGGGGAGTCGCCGTCCCCCGCACCGCCGCCCGGCAACCTCCGTGCCCGTCTCACCTCCTTCGTCGGCCGGGAGGACGACATCGCGGCCATCCGGGGGGACCTCGCGAGCGCGCGGCTCGTCACGCTGCTCGGGCCGGGCGGGGCCGGCAAGACGCGGCTGTCGCAGGAGGCCGCCGAGGCCGTCCGGGACGCGGCACAGGACACGGCCCATCGCGGGGCACATGACACGGCGTATGACACGGTGCATGACGCGGCGCAGCCCGGCGCGCGCGACGGCGTGTGGCTGGCCGAGCTCGCGCCCGTCGCCGACCCGGACGCCGTGCCGCAGGCCGTCCTGACCGCCGTGGGAGCCCGCGAGACCGTGCTGTTCGGCGCCGGTGCCGAGGAGTTGCGGGCCGCCTCCGAGCGGCACGACGACCCCGTGGAGCGTCTGGTCGAGCACTGCGCCCGACGGCGCATGCTGATCGTCCTCGACAACTGCGAGCACGTCGTCGAGGCCGCCGCCCGCCTCGTCGAGGAACTGCTGGCGCGCTGCCCGGGGGTGACGGTGCTGGCCACCAGCCGGGAGCCGCTCGGCGTGCCCGGCGAGGTGCTGCGCCCGCTGGCTCCGCTGCCGCAGCCCGTCGCGCTGCGGCTGCTCGCCGACCGGGGCGCGGCGGCCCGCCCCGGCTTCCGGACCGACGCCGACGCCGACACGGCGGCGGCCTGCGCCGAGATCTGCCGGCGCCTCGACGGTCTGCCCCTCGCGATCGAGCTCGCGGCCGCCCGGCTACGGATGTTGACGCCCCGTCAGATCGCCGACCGGCTCGACGACCGCTTCCGGCTCCTCACCTCCGGCAGCCGCACCGTCCTGCCCCGCCAGCAGACCCTGCGGGCCGTCGTCGACTGGTCCTGGGACCTGCTCGACGAGGACGAACGCGACGTCCTGGCCCGGCTGTCGGTCTTCGCGCGCGGCTGCGACCTCGCCGCCGTCGAGGCGGTGTGCGGCCCCGACGCACGCGACCCGCTGGACTCCCTGACCCCGCTCGCGTCCCTCGTGGACAAGTCGCTCGTCGTCGCCGCCCCCGGCCCCGGCGGCGACATGCGCTACCGGCTCCTGGAGACCGTCGCCGAGTACGCGGCCGAGCGGCTGGACGAGTCGGGCCGGCGGGCCGCCGCCGAGCGCGCGCATCTCACGTACTACCGTGAACTCGCCCGCACCACCGAGCCGTTGCTGCGCGGCCCCGCCCAGCGCGACGCCGTCGACCGCTTCCAGCTGGAGTACGAGAACCTGCGCACCGCGCTGCGCCGCGCCGTCGCCGCACGCGACGAGCAGGAGGCGCTCTGCCTGACCCTGTCCCTGGTCTGGTACTGGCAGATGCGCGACCTGCGCCTCGAGGCCCGCACCTGGTGCGTCGAGGTCATGTCCCTCGGCCCCGACCCCTTCGCCGAACCCCTGCGCCGGGCAGCCCCGGTGTGGAAGTCCGCCATCGACGCCCCGCCCCCGCTGACCGGCGAGGCCCTCCGGGAGGCCCGCCGCGGTGTCCATCTGGCCCAACTGGCCTGTATGGACACCGAGTTGGAGGCCTGGCAGACCCCGGCCGCGCAGCTCAAGCTGCGCCTGATCGCCGGCGCCTACGAGCCCGGCCTCCCCCAGACCTGCCGTACACCCGGCCTGCTCTGGTTCTACGCCGTGCTGCTGACCGGCGACGTGGAGCGCATCCGCACGATCGTCGACGCCAACATCGACACCTGCCGCCGCACGCCCGGCTACGAGTGGGAGCTCGCCTCCTGCCTGCAACTGCGCGCCAACATCCTCGCCAACCGCGCCGACTGGGCCGAGAACGCCTTCCGGGACGCTGTCGAGGCACTGGAGATCTTCCGGCGCCTGGGCGACGCCTGGGGCACCGCCGAGGCGCTCTCCGCCCGCGCCGAGGCCCACGAACGGCTCGGCGCCTACCGCAAGGCCGCCGCCGACTACGTGGACGCCATGGAGTTCGCCGAACGGCTCGGCGCCCGCGCCCAGTTGGCGGTCCTCTCCGCCCGGCTGGGCAACGTGCTGCTGGAGGCGGGGGAGGAGGAGCGGGGCGAGCGCGTGCTGCGCGAGGTGATCGACGGCCCGGAGCACGCCGGCAGCGAGGCCGTCCCGGCCGCCCGTCTCTTCCTCGCCGGCCGGCTCGCCTTCACCGGACGCGTCACCGAGGCCCGCGAGCAACTCCGGCTGCTGCGTGAGGACTTCACCTTCGGGCACTTCGTGTTCTTCGACGCCAACATCCTGGGCGCGGAGGCCTGGCTGGACGCGGCCGACGGCCGGTACACGCAGGCCCTGGCCGGTGCCCGCGCCGCCCTGGAACGGGGTACGGACCCGCTGTCGGTGGCCATGGCCCCGCACATGCGCTCCTTCTTCCTCTGCGTCGCCGCGACCGCGCTCACCGGCCTGGACGGCGGCAGCCGCGCCGCTGACGCCGCCCGCTGCCTGGGCGCCGCCGTCGCCCTGCTGCCGTCGCGCCACGTGTCCCCGCGTCCGGAGCGCGAGGCCCGCGAACTGGCCATGACCCGCACCCGCGCCGCACTCGGCGACGAGGAGTTCGAGGCCGCGTACGCCGAAGGCGGCGGCCTCTCCTACGAGGAGGCCGCCGCCCTGGTGTGAGCCTTCCAGGGGCTCGGTCATGAACTTCAGCTCTTGGTGCGGAACTTGTGGATCGCGACCGGCGCCATCACCGCCGTCAGCCCCACCGACCAGGCCAGCGTCACCCACAGCCCGTGCGCGACCGGGCCGCCCACCATGAGTCCGCGCGCCGCGTCCGCGAGTGCGGACAGCGGGTTGTAGTCGGTGAAGTTCTGCAGCCAGCCCGGCATCGAGCTGGTCGGCGCGAAGATCGACGAGCCGAACTGCAGCGGCATCAGCACCAGGAAGCCCATGGCCTGCACGGACTGCGGGCTCTTCATCGTCACGCCGAGGGTGATGAACACCCACATCAGCGCCGAGCCGAACACCGTGGCAAGGCCCACGGCGCCGAACAGGCCGGGCCAGCTCGTGATGTCGAAGCCCACCAGCACGCCCACGAGCAGGAGGATCCCGCACGCGACGAGCATCCGCATCAGCTCCACCACGATCTTGGCGATCAGCACCGAGCCGCGCCCGATCGGCAGGGACCGGAAGCGGTCCATGACCCCGGAGTTGAAGTCCGTGTTGAACCCGGTGCCCACGCCCTGGGACATGTTCATCCCCATCATGGCCAGCAGCCCCGGGACGACGTACTGCACGTACGCCTCCTGTCCGCCGCCCAGCGACTGGCCGATGGAGCCGCCGAAGACGTACACGAACAGCAGCGTGAAGATCACCGGGAACAGCACGGCGTCGAACATGGACTCCGGGTCCTGGCGGATCCACAGCAGGTTGCGGCGGATCAGCGCGCCGGTGTGCCGGAGGTGGCTGCGCAGCGGGATACGGGCGTCCGCGGCGGTGGGGGCGGTGGCGGTGATCGTGGCGGCGCTCATACGGCGACCTCCTCGCGGGTCTCGGCGGTCTCGGTGGGCACGGTGTCCTGCGGGGCACCGGCGCGGTGGCCGGTGAGGGACAGGAACACCTCGTCCAGGCTGGGGAGTTCGGTGGTGATGGAGGAGACGGTGACACCGCGCGCGATCACCGCGCCGACCACGGCGGTCAGTTGTTCGTCGCTGAGGATCGGCACCAGCAGGGTGCCGTTGGCGGTGTCCACGGTGGTGCCGGCGAGCCCGGTGACGCCCAGCTCGTCGATCATCCGGGCGAGCGGCCGCACCTGGAGCGGATCGACCGGCCGTACGCGCAGCGTCCGCCCGCCGACCTTCGCCTTGAGTTCCTCTATGCCGCCGTTCGCGATGACCTTGCCCCGGTCGACGACGGTCAGCTCGGAGGCGAGCTGCTCGGCCTCCTCCATGTACTGCGTGGTCAGCAGGACCGTGACGCCCTCCCCGACCATCGCCTTGACCTCGGTCCACACCTCGTTGCGGGTGCGCGGGTCGAGGCCGGTGGTCGGCTCGTCCAGGAACAGCACCTGCGGCCGGCCGATCATCGACGCGGCGAGGTCGAGCCGCCGCCGCATACCGCCGGAGTAGGTGCTCGCCGGCCGCTTGCCGGCCTCGGTCAGCGAGAACCGCTCCAGCAGCTCGTCGGCGCGCGTGCGGGCGTCCTTGCGGGACAGGTCGAGCAGCCGCCCGATGAGGTACAGGTTCTCCCACCCGGGGAGCTTCTCGTCCACCGAGGCGTACTGCCCGGTGAGCCCGATCACCCGGCGCAACTGCCGGGGCTGGCGTACGACGTCGTAGCCGACGACGGTGGCCTGCCCGCTGTCGGGAGCGAGCAGGGTGGACAGGATCCGGACGAGGGTGGTCTTCCCGGCGCCGTTCGGCCCGAGCACCCCCATCACGGTCCCCTCGCGTACATCCAGGTCGACGCCGTCCAGTGCCTTGGTCTCGCCGTAGTGCTTGACCAACCCCCGAACGGTTACAGCGCTTCCCGCGCCACTGGGGTTCTTGTCGATTCGCGTCATGGGAGCAACCGTGCCAGCCCCCACCGACAAACCACCGACACGAGGCCTACACGATGCCGACAGCCCGCCGACGGGACGGTCGGCGGGCTGTCGGTGGGGGCTGTAGGTGGGCTGTCCGTGATGGTGGGGGTCGGCTCAGTGGACGCTGTGCTCTTCCTGCGGGAACGTTCCGCCGACGACGTCCTCCGCGAACGCCTTCACCGCGTCGCTCATGACGGCGCGCAGGTCGGCGTACTGCTTCACGAACTTCGGGACCCGCCCGCCGGTCAGCCCGAGCATGTCGGTCCAGACCAGCACCTGCGCGTCCGTCTGCGGCCCGGCGCCGATGCCGATCGTCGGGATGTGCAGCATCCGCGTGACCTCGGCCGCCAGCTCCGCCGGAACCAGCTCCAGGACCACCGCGAACGCGCCCGCGTCCTGGATCGCCTTGGCGTCGCGCAGCAGTTGCTGGGCGGCCTCCTCGCCGCGCCCCTGCACGCGGTAACCCGTCGTGTGCACGGACTGCGGGGTCAGGCCGATGTGCGCCATGACCGGGATGCCGGACTCCACCATCAGCTCGATCTGCCGGTGCGAGCGCTCGCCGCCCTCCAGCTTCACGGCCCCGACCCCGGCCTCCTTCACCAGCCGGGTCGCCGAGCGCAGCGCCTGCACCGGCCCCTCCTGGTAGGAGCCGAAGGGCAGGTCGCCGACGACCAGGGCGCGGTTCGTACCGCGTACGACCGCCGCCGACAGCATCGTGATCTCGTCGAGGGTGACGGGCACGGTCGTCTCGTACCCGAGGTGGCAGTTGCCCGCCGAGTCGCCCACCAGGATCACCGGGATCCCGGCCTCGTCGAAGACGGACGCGGTCGTCGCGTCGTACGCGGTGAGCATGGGCCACTTCTCGCCGCGCTCCTTGGCGACGGCGAGGTCGCGGACGGTGATACGGCGGGTGCCCTTCCCTCCGTACAGCGCCTTGCTGCCGTCGGAGGTCTTCGTGTGGGCAGCCGAAAGCTGCGTCATTGCAACGGCTCCTTCGTCATCTCGAGGCACCCTTACGGCGTCCCCGGACCACCTCCCATGGTGGCACCTCGGGTCGGGGAGGACCAGGGCACCCCCTGTGGGTAAGGCCTCAGTAAGGAAAAGGGTAAGAAACGCGGTAAGAGAATCGATACGAGACGGTCTCGTATCGGAAGTGTCCTAGGCTCGGCGTCATGACTACTCCTGCCGTTCCCGCAGCGCCGCGGATACCGGAAGCGGTGCACCGGCGTCGCTGGGCGATCCTCGGCGTCCTGATGCTGAGCCTGCTGATCGTGGTGCTCGACAACTCGATCCTGAACGTCGCTATCAAGACGATCTCGACGCCCGCCCCGATCGGCCTCGGCGCCACCCAGAGCGAGCTGGAGTGGGCGATCAACGCCTACACGCTCGTCTTCGCGGGGCTGCTGTTCTCCGCCGGTCTCCTCGGTGACCGGATCGGCCGCAAGAAGGTCCTGCTCGGCGGGCTCGCCGTCTTCGGCGTCGGCTCCGCGCTCGCCGCCGAGTCCGGCTCGCCCGCCCAGCTCATCGCCTTCCGCGCGCTGATGGCGCTGGGCGCCGCCTTCGTGATGCCCGCCACCCTCGCCGTCCTGATGAACGTCTTCGAGCGCGAGGAGCAGCCCAAGGCGATCGGCGTCTGGGCGGGCGGCGTCGGCCTGGCCATCGCCATCGGCCCCATCACCGGCGGTCTCCTCCTCGACCACTTCTGGTGGGGCTCGGTCTTCCTCGTCAACGTGCCGATCGTGCTGCTCGCGGTCGGGCTGATGCTGTGGCTGGTGCCCGAGTCCCGCGACCCGAAGCCGGGCCGGCTCGACCCCGTCGGCGTCGCCCTGTCCGTCGTCGGCCTGGTCCTGCTCGTGTACGGCATCATCAAGGGCGGCGAACTGGCCGACTTCACGGACCCGGCCGTGCTCGCGACCATAGGGGCCGGACTCGTCGTCCTCGCCGCGTTCGTGGTGTTCGAGAAGCGCAGCGACCATCCGTCCATAGACGTCGGCTACTTCAGGAACAAGGTGTTCTCCGCCGCGATCTCCGTCATCGCGCTGGTCTTCTTCGCGCTGATGGGCGTGACCTTCTTCTCGGTCTTCTACACCCAGAGCGTGCGCGGCTACTCGCCGCTGAAGACGGGCCTGTTGCTGCTGCCGCTGGCCGCCGCCCAACTGATCTTCGCGCCGCGCGCCCGGCTGGTCGTGGACCGCATCGGGATCAGGGCCACGACCACGGCGGCGATGCTCGTCCTGACGGCGACGCTGGCGGCGTTCGCCACGCTGGACGCGGACACCCCGATCTGGATCCTGGAGGTCGTCTTCTTCTGCATGGGCGCCGGAATGGCCCACATCATGACCCCGACCAGCGTCGTCATCATGCAGGCCCTGCCCCGCGAGAAGGCCGGCTCCGCCTCCGCGCTGAGCAACACCTTCCGCCAGGTCGGCGGCGCGCTCGGCATCGCCGTCCTCGGCTCCGTGCTGTCGACGGCGTACCGCAACGGCATCGAGGGCCACCTCGGCGCGCTGCCGGCCGGCCTGCGCGACACGGCGGGCGAGTCCATCGAGGCGACGCTCGGGGTCGCCGCGAAACTCGGCGAACCGGGCAGGGCGCTGATCGCCCCCGCCAACGACGCCTTCCTGCACGCCATGCACGTCACCGCCCTGTGCGGCGCCGGAGTGGCCCTGGTGGGCGCGGTCGTGGTGGCCGCGTTCCTGCCGGGCCGGCCGAAGCCCGCCCAGGAGGACACGGAGAAGGGGGAGTTGGTGCGGGCGAAGTCGTAGACCGGGCGACAATTCCCCGGTATGACGAGAGGATCAGAGGAAGGACCTGTGGACGTGAGCCTTACCGACGACGGCACCGACAGCGGCACCGACACCGATATCGGGACCCGCGCCGACAGCGGGACCGGTGCCGCGGAGCAGCCCGTCCGGGGGCGGCCCCGGAGCGAGGCCGTGGAACGGGCCATCATCGAGGGGACGTTGAAGCTGCTGGAGGAGGGCGTCCCGCTCGCCGAGATCTCCATCGAGCGCATCGCCCGTACCGCCGGTGTCGGCAAGGCCACCATCTACCGCCGCTGGAGCGGCAAGGAGGAACTCTTCGTCGACGTCCTGCGCGCCACCGAGCCCGAGGACCCCGAACTGCTCCCGGGCACCTCCATGCGCGACGACCTGATCATGCTGCTCGAATCGATGCGGCAGCGCGGCCTCGCCAACCGTTCCTCGGCGATCCTGCACAACGCGCACACCCAGATGAAGAGCAGCCCGAAGATCTGGGCGGCCTACCACGCCGCGGTCATAGCGCCCCGGCGTCGGATGGGCGTCGACGTCCTGCGCCGCGGCCAGGAGAACGGCGAACTCCGCGCCGACCTGGACGTGGAACTGGTGAACGACATCGTCGTCGGCCCGATGCTCGTCCGCTCCGTCCTGCGCCCCGACGCCGAGCTCCCCGAGAACCTCCCGGAACGCATCGTCGACACGCTGCTGGCCGGGCTACGACCCGTCAGTTCCCCGGCCCCGTAGCCCGCGTGTGCGCGTTTCGTCACAGAGCGGGCCGCGCGCCCCGGCGCCGGAACCCGTGAGAGCGCCGCGTTCGTCATGGTGCCCGTACGGCCGTCGCGGGACGGCGAGAACGGACCCGATCATCCCCTAGGGTCGTACCCGGGGGACGGACGGTGTGCACGGCAGGCAGTGAGGCGACGGTATGGCGCAGCAGGCGTACATGACGGAGACGGACGACAACGGAGGCTCGGGACCCGAGCCTCGGGGAACCCGGCTTCGGCGCCTGATCAGCACTTTCCTCCGCACCCTTTCCCGCGCTCCAGGGCGGGCCCTCGCGGGCTGGCGCGGCGATCCGCGCGTCTGGCGGCGGGGCCTGGTCCTCGCCGGGTTCGCGCTGGCCTTCTCCCTGGTGATGCTGGTGCACTCGCGCATCCCCAACCGCTACGGCAACCTCGGCAGCCTCACGGAGACGTTCCTGCCCTGGATCGGCGTCTTCGTGCCGGTGCTGCTGGTGCTCGCGCTGGTGCGCAGGTCGGCGATCGCGCTGATCGCCGTCGTCCTGACGGCCGTGGTCTGGCTGAACCTCTTCGGCGGGCTGCTCGGCGACAAGACCGGCAGCGGCGGCGACCTCACCGTCGCCACCCACAACGTCAACGCCGAGAACCCCGACGCCGCCGACACCGCCCGTGACGTCGCCGCGTCCGAGGCGGACGTGCTGGCGCTGGAGGAGCTGACCGACGCGGCGGTGCCGGTGTACGAGAAGGCGTTGGCGGCGACGTACAGGTACCACTCGGTGCAGGGCACGGTCGGCCTGTGGAGCAAGTACCCGCTGAGCTCCGTGAAGCCCGTCGACATCAAGCTGGGCTGGACGCGCGCGATGCGGGCGACGATCACGACGCCGCAGGGGCAGGTCGCCGTCTACGTCGCGCACCTTCCCTCGGTGCGGGTCAAGCTGCAGGCCGGGTTCACCGCCCGGCAGCGCGACACGAGCGCGGACGCGCTGGGCGAGGCGATCGCCGACGAGCCGCTGACCCGGGTGATCCTGCTCGGCGACCTCAACGGCACCATGAACGACCGCTCGCTCAACGCGGTGACGTCCCAGATGCGTTCCACGCAGGGCGCGGCGGGCAACGGCTTCGGCTTCAGTTGGCCCGCGTCGTTCCCGATGGCGCGGATCGACCAGATCATGGTGAAGGGCGTGGACCCGGTGACGTCCTGGACCCTGCCCCGGACCGGCAGCGACCACCTTCCGGTGGCGGCGCGTGTGAAGGTCACCACACCTTAACCAGCAGGTCATCTGCTGGAATAGCGGCCCGGGGATGCTTTGTTCCGTCTGGCCCTGCTGATCCCGCGGGGCCTGCCGCAGGCGGCGCCCGCGGCGGGCCTGCGCGGCGAACTGGCGGCCCTGAGGTCCCTCCCGGTCTGGCTGGCGCTGGGCACGACGGTCGCGGGCTTCGGCGCCCTCTTCTCCGCGTACAGCTACATCACGCCGATGCTGACGGACTCCGCCGGGTACGCCGACTCCAGCGTGACGCTGCTGCTGGCCCTGTTCGGCGTCGGCGCGACGATCGGCAACCTGCTGGGCGGACGCCTCGCCGACCACGCGATGCGCGGCACCCTGTTCGCCGGCCTGACGTCCCTCGCGGTCGTCCTGGCCCTCTTCCCCCTCCTGATGACGACCGCGTGGGGCGGCGCACTGGCCGTCCTCCTGCTGGGCGTGGCGGCGTTCGTGACGGGCTCCCCCCTGAACCTGATGGTGATGGAAAAGGCAGCGGCGGGCCCCTCCCTGGCCTCCTCCGCCAATCAGGCAGCCTTCAACCTGGCCAACGCGGGCGGCGCCTGGATCGGCGGCCTGGCCCTGGCAGCAGGCTTCACCGTCACGTCCCCGGCGGTCGCGGGCGCGGCGCTGGCGGTGCTGGGTCTGATGGTGGCGGGGGTCGCCTACGGGGTGGACCGGCGGAGGGCCCCGCAGGGCGGCGGGCGCGAGCGCGTCGTCGCGACCCACGTGTCGCAGCCTGCGGAGGCAGGCGTGCGTCACTGACGCCCTTCCGGAGGGGAGCTCGTCTCGACCTACCTCAGGTGGGACGAGGCCGACGGCACGCCGCTGACGCAGCCCCATACCGGCAAGAACGGGATCTACGGCCGACTCGAAGACCTCGGCCACGTCATGACCCGGGTACGGGACGAGATCACCGCACGCATGCCGACACCGGCCGAAACCGCGGTACTCGGGCTGCCCTCCGGCGTCCCCGTCATCGAGATCCTGCACACCAGCCTGGACCAGGAGGGCGAGCCGTTCGAGGTGTCCCGCTACGTGCACCGCGCGGACCTGACCGGCCTGCTCTACGAACTGCCCGTCGAGTGATCGCCGAACGCCCGAGGAGCCCGGCATGCAGAGCACCAGCACCGTCATCCGCCCCTTCGAGGACGCGGATCTCCCCGTCGCCGCAGCGGCACTGACCGACGTGCACGCCACCGACGGCTATCCGGTCGAGGGGGTGGCCCGTCCGGAGGACTGGCTGCGGTCCGACGACGTACTGGCGTCCTGGGTCGCGGAGGCCGGGGGAAGGATCGTCGGCCATGTGGCGGTGATGCGGCCGCGTGGCGAGGGCGCCCTGAGGCTGTGGGCCGAACAGGACGTGGACGACGAGCGGCACATCGGGGTGCTGGCCCGGCTCTTCGTCGTCAGAGACGCACGCGAGTGCGCCGTGGGCGAGCAGTTGGTCCGGGCGGCCATGGACTACGCGGTGAGCCATGGCCGCCGCCTGGTCCTGGACGTGATGGTCAAGGACCAGGCGGCCATACGCCTTTACGAGCGCCTCGGCTGGTTCAGGACGGGGCGGACGACTCACCGCTTCGGCGCGGAACAGAGCATCGAGGCGATCTGCTACGCCGCCCCCGGCACCTGACCGATCCAGGCCAGCCAGATGGCCCGGCCCGGTCAGTCTCCAGCGATCGTGATCAGTTGGGAGAGGCGGACGATGGCATGTCCGATCGCTTCGCTTCACCGGGTTCCTCCGAGGATGCCCCGGCCTTGAGGCCGGGGAGGAATCGGACTCCTGTGGAGCAGGGCAGGAAAAGCCGAATCGGCGTCAGGGCGATTCGGCGTCAGCTCCGGCGGCGGCGCGCTCGACCTCCAGCCGGTAGACGATCTCGGAGTTGAGGGACCTGCGGGCAGACTTGGCCTGAGCGGCAAGCCACTCATGCAGATGGGCGGGCAGACGGAGCGTGATGCGCTTCTCTTCATCCATGACTCCAGACTAGTGGGTTTCGAGTGGTCTGCGAGTGGTAGAGTGACACCATGACGACACGACGGCAGGTTTCGGGGGATACGGGGCATGCCCGGTACACCTACCGGCTCCGCGTGTCGTCGACCGCCCGCACCGGCCTTGAGGCCGAGTGGGCGCGCTGCCGGTGGATCTGGAACGAGTGCGTTGCCATGTCCCGCAAGGTCCACCACCTGAACCGGGAGACGGCCGGGAAGACGACGTGCGGCCCGGCTCAGCTCGACAGGATGCTGACCGGGGCCCGCACCGCGATGGCCTGGCTGCATGAGGGCGCCTCGGTGCCGCAGCAGCAGACCATCCGCGACTTCGCGAAGTCCCGCGCCAAGGCGATGAAGGACATCAGGGCCGGACTGCCGATGCGGCAGCGCGCGGGCATGCCCAGGGTGAAGAAGAAGCGTGAGGCCCTGCCCACGCTGAACTACACAACCCGTGGATTCCGGCTGAAGGACGGCCGCCTGCACCTCGCGGGCGGGATCGTGCTGATGGTGGTGTGGTCGCGGGACCTGCCCTGCGTACCGTCCTCGGTGCGGGTGTACCGCGACAGCGTCGGGCACTGGTACGCGTCGTTCGTCGTCGCCACCGAAGCCCAGCCGCTTCCCGCGACCGGCCGCGTCCTCGGTGTCGACTGGGGCGTCAAGGAGACCGCGACCACCACGTCCGACGCCCACGACCTCCCGCACGCCCAGCACGGGAAGAACGCCGCGCAGCGCCTCGCGCGCTGTCAGCGGATGATGGCCCGCCGCCGCCCCGCCAAGGGACAGGCCGCGTCCAAGGGCTACCGGCAGGCCCAGACGCAGACCGCGAAGCTGTACAAGAAGGTCGCCCGACAGCGGCAGGACACCGCCCGCAAATGGGCCAAGTCCGTGGTCCGCGACCACGACGCGATCGCCGTCGAGGACTTCCGCCCGAAGTTCCTCGCCAAGACCACCATGGCCCGCAAAGCAGCGGACGCCGCGATCGGCGCCACCAAGACTGCCCTCATCGACATGGGCCGCAAACACGCACGGGACATCCACCTCGTGCACCCCGCGCACACCACCATGGACTGCGCGTCGTGCGGAGCGAGAACCAAGCACGCACTGCCCCTTTCTGAACGAATCTACGCATGCACCGCGTGCGGAGCCGTGTCCCCCAGGGACAAGAACTCCGCCCGCGTGATGCTCGTCCGGGCTGGTCTCAACCCGGCTGGCGCTGAGGGCGCAAGACCCCCGGGAGCGCTGCTCCCGGAGGCAGCCTGAGCCAGGAATCCCCCTGCTTTAGCTGGGGGAGGATGTCAAACGTCCAGGAACTATGGAACCGGGGCACCCCGGCATGGCGGGTCTTCGAAGGTGAGCGGTGCGCGGGCACGCCGGGTCCCCGGTAGGTGAGCTGCGGGAATGTGACACTCCCGCACCGAAGTGTCACCTTTCTGTGCGGACCACCCCCCGGGCAGGCACCTGGCAGAGAGCCGCACCGCCCAAGTCCGAAGACCCGGCATGGGAAAGGCAGACCAATGGCCAGGCGTGATGACGAGGACGACCCGGACGCCCCGAAGGCGAACAGTCCTGTACCGGCAGCCTCCGTGGTCGTGGTCGACGATTCCGGCCGCATCCTGCTCCAACGCCGCAGTGACAACGGCATGTCGGCTCTGCCCGGCGGTGTCATGAACATCGGCGAGTCCCACCCTGGCTGCGCCGCTCGGGAAACCATCTGCTTCCTGGCCCGGCCCGTGGCCGGCGAGTTGACCGTGTCGGGTGTCGGGCGAAACCAGCGGACGTCGTCCGCTGGTTCGAGCCCGCCGGCGTGGACGCACTCCCCATGGCCCCGAGCATCCGCAAGCGAGTGAACGACTGGCGGAACGGCGAAATACCCGCTCTCCGGTGACGCCACGACCCATGCCACGACCCACCCGCACCCGCACGACATCCGCCGGGGTCCGGGGCGGAGCCCCGGAGGAGGGCGACCTCTTGACCGAGTGAGTCGGGTGGGTGGGTGGGTGGGTGGGCGAAGGGCCGGTCAGAGCGACTCGCGCCAGTTGTTGGTGATCGGCAGGCGGCGGTCCTTGCCGAAGCCCTTTGCCGAGATCTTCGTGCCCGGCGGGTACTGGCGCCGCTTGTACTCGGCCGTGTCCACCATACGCAGGGTCTTGGCGACCAGCTCACGGTCGTAGCCCGCCGCGACGATCGCATCGGCGCCCTGGTCCCGGTCGACGTACATCTCGAGGATCGCGTCCAGGACGGGGTAGTCGGGGAGGGAGTCCGTGTCGACCTGGCCGGGGCGGAGTTCCGCGCTCGGGGGCTTGGTGATCGAGTTCTCGGGGATCGGCGGGGTCTGGCCGCGTTCAGCCGCAGCGCGGTTGCGCCACTCCGCCAGGCGGAAGATCCACGTCTTGTACACGTCCTTGATGGGCCCGTACGCCCCCACCGAGTCGCCGTACAGCGTCGAATACCCCACCGCCAGCTCCGACTTGTTGCCGGGGGCCAGCACGATGTGGCCCTCCTGGTTGGAGACGGCCATCAGCAGCGTGCCGCGCAGGCGTGACTGGAGGTTCTCCTCCGCCAGGCCGGTCAGCCCCAGCGCACCCATGTACGCGTCGAACATCGGCTCGATCGGGACCGTGCGGAAGTTCAGGCCCGTCCGGCGCGCCAGCTCCGCCGCGTCGCCCTTGGAGTGCTCGGAGGAGTACTTCGACGGCATCGACACGCCGTACACGTTCTGCGCGCCCACCGCGTCGCACGCGATCGCCGCCACCAGCGCCGAGTCGATACCGCCCGACAGGCCGATGAGCACCGACGTGAAGCCGTTCTTCGCGACGTACGCCCGCAGGCCCACGACCAGCGCCGAGTAGACCTCCTCGGCATCGTCCAGCCGCTCCGCGTACCCGCCGGACAGCTCCGGCTCGTACGCCGGCAGCGGCTCCTGGGACAGCACGACGCGGTCGATGCGCAGACCGTCGTCGACGATGCCCGTCGGCGCGTCGGCGGAAGCCGCGGGCAGGTCGAGGTCCAGGACCACGCACCCTTCCGAGAACTGCGGCGCCCGCGCGATCACCTCGCCGTCCTTGTCGACGACGATCGAGTCGCCGTCGAAGACCAGCTCGTCCTGGCCGCCGATCATCGCGAGGTAGGCGGTGGTGCAGCCCGCCTCCTGCGCCCGCTTGCGGACCAGCTCCAGGCGGGTGTCGTCCTTGTCCCGCTCGTAGGGGGAGGCGTTGACCGAGAGCAGCAGACCGGCCTCGGCGGAGCGCGCCGCCGGCACCCGGCCGCCGTCCTGCCAGAGGTCCTCGCAGATCGCGAGCGCCACGTCCACACCGCGCACCCGGACCACCGGCATGGTGTCGCCGGGCACGAAGTAGCGGAACTCGTCGAAGACGCCGTAGTTCGGGAGGTGGTGCTTGGCGAAGGACAGGACGACCTCGCCGCCGTGCAGCACCGCCGCCGCGTTGCGCGGGGAGCCGGCCGGGCGGCCGAACTTCGGCTGGTCGTTCTGCGACCGGTCGAGGTAGCCGACGACCACCGGCAGCTCCCCGAAGCCCTCCTCGGCCAGGCGCGCGGCGAGCGTGTGCAGGGCCGCGCGGGAGGCCTCGACGAAGGAGGAGCGCAGGGCGAGGTCCTCGACGGGATACCCGGTCAGCGCCATCTCCGGGAACGCCACGAGATGCGCTCCCTGTTCGGCGGAGTGCCGGGTCCAGCGGAGGATCGTTTCGGTGTTGCCGACGAGGTCGCCGACGCGCGAGTCGATCTGGTTCAGAGCGAGACGAAGTTGAGGCACGGGGCCAGTGTAATCGTCAGAGAGACGCGATGGGGGTGCGTGAGGTGTCACGCACCTCACGCACCCCCCGACCTCTACGGGTACTGCTCAGCCCGGTGCCTACCGGTACTGCTCAGCTACTGCTCAGCGCTTGCTGCGGTACGAGTCGACGTAGCCGCTCGCCGGCGTGCCGACGCCGGTGACGTCGTCGTAGCCCTTCACCGCGGACAGCGAGCTGTCCTTGCCGAGGCTGCGGACGGAGGTCAGCAGACCGCCCGTCGCGTCGAGGCCGTTGACGAAGTCGACGCGCGCGACTGCGAGCTCGGAGCCCGCCGGCTTGTCCGTGACGTCGTGGTAGACCCGCGAGCCGAACTTGGCGTAGATCGACGGGTTGGCGAAACCGATCGCCTTGCCGCCGTGCGCCTCCTGGGCCAGCGCCTGCACGGCCGCGATCACCGGAGCGGCGAGCGAGGTGCCGCCGATGCGGTACTCGGCGTACTGCTGGGACCCGTCCGGGAAGGTCTGCGTCTGGCCGACGCGGAAGCCGGTGTTCGGGTCGGCGATCGCCGAGATGTCCGGGACGACGCGGTTGCCGGCGGCGTTGTTCGCCGTGGCCAGCGCCTTCGGGACGATGCCCTTCTGGTAGTACGGCTGCGCGACGTTCTTGCTGGTGCCGCCGCCCGCGCCCGAGTTGTACGTGCCCGGGAAGCCGGTCCAGCTCTTGCCGTCGGCCGACAGGACGGCCTTGTCGGTGCCCCAGCCGGTCTCGAACAGGTACTTGTCGCCCTTGCCGACCGCCAGCGAGGTACCGCCGACCGCCGTCACCCACGCCGAGTTGGCCGGGGTGTCGACCTGCTTCGTACCGGTGTTGGCGACCTCGTCGCCGTCGTCGCCGGAGGAGAAGTAGAAACCGATCCCCTCGACCGCGCCGAACTGGAAGACCTGGTCGTAGGCGGCCGCCAGGTCCGGCGTCTGGCTGGCCTCGACGTCGCCCCAGGAGTTGGAGACGATGTCGGCCAGGTGGTTGTCGACGACCTTGCTCAGCGAGTCGAGCAGATCGTCGTCGTAGCAGGACGCGGCGCCCACGTACGTGACGTTCGCGTCCGGCGCGACCGCGTGCACGGCTTCGACGTCGAGGGTCTCCTCGCCGTACCAGCCGGACGCCCCGCACTCCTTGGTCCTGGTGAACTGCGCGGGCAGGACCTGCTTCAGCTGGCTCGTCTTCCAGGCACCGTCGCCGTGCGCCTTCGCGTACGTGGCCGAGTCGAAGGCGATCGTGGGCGAGGCGTAGGCGTCGGTGATGGCGACGCGCACGCCCTTGCCGGTGTACTTCCCGGCGCCGTAGGCGGCCCGCAACTGCTTGCCCGTGTACCCCTGGACGGCGTACGGGATCTTCTTGCCGTACGCCGACGGGAGGGTCTTCGCCACGTTGGAGCCGTAGTACGAGGAGAACGGCCCGGCGTTCTTGAACACCGCGTCCGGCGGCGGGAGCTGGTCCTTGGAGTTGGCCTTGTGGGGCGCGTTGTCCAGGCCGGTGACGGTCAGCACGGCGCCGTCGAGACCCGCGGGCGCCGAGGCTGCCTTCGCGGGGGCGCGGTAAGTCCTGCCGCTCTTGGCGTAGTTGTGCAGCTGGGTGCCGAACGCCTTCTCGGCGGCGGCGACTTCACCGCTCACGGAGACGTAGTGCTCCGTGGTGCCCGTCACCTTCAGACCGGCGGCCGTCAGCCACGACTTGACCGCGGCCACCTGCGCCGCGCTCGCGCCGAAGCGGGCCTGCGCCTGGCCGGCGGAGAGGTACTTGCCGTAGGCGGCGGAGCTTGGGTCGGCCACGGCCTTCGCGTACGCGGCGAGGCCGGCGGCGTCTCCCGCGAGGTAGACACGGGCGGAGACCTGGCTGCTGTCCGGGGTCGAGCCCTTGTCCGCCTTCGTCGTGGCCCACGCCGGCTTGGTCCCGGCCAGCGTGTCACGGGTGGGGCTGTCCGCGGCGTGCGCCGCGGGTATACCGAGCGCCAGTGCGCCGGCGATCATGGGCAGCGTCGCTGCCATGCTCGCTCCGGCGCGCAGCGCGGCACGGTTGGATCTCATAGGACCCCCTGTATGTGGTTCGACGCGAGTAGATCACTCGTCTCGGCCACTCTGGCCGTGAACCGTTCATGTCAGGGGAATGTGAAGACCAAGAAGAACCCAAGTAACCGCTGTCAGAGGCGATTTGGGGTTTAGGTCCTTTCGGCAGTGTGACGGCCGGGCGAAGAATTTCCCGTTACCGGGATCTTTCCGTCATCAGGACCTTTCCGTCACCGGGACGTCCCGTCACCGGAGTCGCTCCGTCATCGGGATCGCTCAGTCGCCGGTCGTTCCGTCACCGGGCTTCGGCGCCCCGCTCCTTCAGCATGTCGGCCATGAGCTTGATCTCCGACTCCTGCGCGTCGACCATGCCCTGCGCGAGCCGCTTCTCCACGCCCACGGTGCACTTGGCGACACACCCCTGCGCCATGTGGATGCCGCCCTTGTGGTGTTCGGTCATGAGCTGGAGGAAAAACACCTCCGCCTGCTTGCCGTTGAGGGTGCCCAGCTTCTTCAACTCGCTGTTGGTCGCCATCCCCGGCATGAGCGCGCCGTCCTCGCCGTCGGCCATGTCGCCCATGCCCATCCAGGTCATGGGCGCGTCGGACGACACCTTCGGCAGCCCCCAGAGATCGAGCCAACCCAGCAGCATGCCGCGCTGGTTGGCCTGCGTCTGCGCGATGTCGTAGGCGAGCCGCCGGACGTCCTCGTCGGCCGTCCGGTCCCGCACGATGTACGACATCTCGACGGCCTGCTGGTGATGCACCGCCATGTCCCGGGCGAACCCGGCGTCGGCGGATTCGACGGCCGGGGGCGCGCCGCCCGCCCCGCCGTCCTCGGCGACGGAGTACGTGATCGCCCCCGCGGCGACGAGCACCCCGGCCACGGCGACCGCCACACCCGCGTACCTCACTGCGGCAGACCACCCGTGCAGGCCGCGCCCGGCTCGGGCGTCTGCGAGCCCTGCACGAACTTCGCGAAGAACTTGTCCACGTTCGCGTCGCTCGCACTCGTCACCGTGCGCTGGTGTCCCCACGCGGTGAGCATGATCGGGTCGGCCTGGTCGTCGTCCGGGCTCATGAGCGTGTACGGCGTCTTCTTGACCTTGGCGGCGAGCGCGGCGACGTCGGCCTTGCCCGCCTTGCTGTTGTACGTCACCCAGACCGCGCCGTGCTCCAGCGAGTGGACGGCGTTCATGTTGTTGAGCGCCTTGGTGTAGACGTCGCCGTTGCAGTTCATCCAGACCTGGTTGTGGTCACCGCCGACGGGGGGCTCGGTCGCGTACTTCACGGTCTTGGCGACGTGCGTACGGCCGAGGGTGCCCTTCCACGTCCTGACCCCGTCCGAACCGGTGACGAAGTGCCCCGAGGACTTGGAGTCGGCGGCGGAGGAGTCGTCGCCGGACTGCGACTTCACGACGAACACACCACCGGCGACGAGCGCGACGACGGCGACGGCACTGCCCCCGATCGCGAGAACCCGGTTACGCCGCTCACGGGCCTGCTCGGCCCGCCGCATCTCCTCTATACGCGCCTTGCGCGTCACGCTGCTGGTCTTGTCGGCGGAACCCATGAGGCCTGTCCTTTTCTGGGGGAAAGGTGAAAGGGGCGGGGCGGGAGGGGTGCTTCTGCTGCTGCTTCTGGTCCTGAGATTGCTACTGCTTCTGTCTACTTCTGTCTACGGTCCGCTGATCGTAGTGCGGAGGGTGGGGGATCCCGTAGGCAGGGACGATAATTTGAAGCGGAGATGCGCATTATCTACGCTTCCTCCCATGCGGCTGCTGCGATCCACCGACCTGGCCCTGCGCGTCCTCATGCGGCTCGCGGTGACGGACGAGGCCCCGGCGGCCACCCCCTCGACCCCTGTGATCCCCACGACACGCGAGGTCGCGGCCGCGATGGAGGTCCCCTACACCCACGCGGCCAAGGTCGTGGCCGAGCTTCAGCACCTGGGCCTGCTGGAGGCCCGCCGGGGGAGGGGCGGCGGGCTGACCCTGACGGAGCGGGGCCGTACGGCGTCGGTGGGCGCACTGGTGCGCACCTTCGAGGGCGACGGCGACGTCGTCGACTGCCAGGGCGCCACCCCCTGCCCCCTGAACTCGGCCTGCCGACTCCGCGGCGCCCTGCGTCGCGCGCAGGAGGCGTTCTTCGAGTCCCTGGACCCGATCACGGTCGCGGACATCGTGCGGGAGCCGACGGGGCCGTTGCTGCTGGGGATCACGGCGCGGCCGGAGTGATGCGGAGTCGGGCGGGTCGGGTGGTGGTCATCGCTTCCGGGCCCGGTGGTGCCTCAGCAGTGCGGTGATCCGTTCCGGGTCCGCCTGGCCGTTGAGTTCGACGAGGAGATCGTCCGGGCACAGCTCGTACAGATCGCCCCACCACCGGCGCCCCCGGTTGTCCCAGATCCGGTAGCCCCCCGGCACACCCCGGGCGACGTAGCGCCTCCTGCTCACCGCTGCCCCCGTCCATGGAACACACCTGACCCTTGAACACATCTGGTCATGGCGGGTTGGATGGCGCGATGGAACGCATCGAAGCAGAGCTGTTCACCACCGGCGGCAACGACGCCGTCGTCCGCCTGCCCGGCCGCCGCTTCCCCGGAGTTCTGGTGCAGGGCGACTCCCTGCACATCCTCCGCAGCGACGTGGCCGAGCTGGTGGAGGCATGCGACCGCGGGGACCTGACCGACGCCCGCGACACCGCCGGCCTTCTCCTGACAGGCCTCGACGCCCTGCTGGAGCGCTACGCGACCGCGCTGGAGGAGCACGGAATCCCACGACCGTACTGAACTCGGCCGCCCCCGGGCCCACCCCTCGAGCCCGCTCCGACGCCGATCATAGGACGGGCATACCGGGATGCCCGCCTACCGGCGGGAGGGGGAAGTTCTGGGACTGGCTCGGTCGTTGTCGGAGCTAGCCCGCCCTGCGCTGAGTGGCACCCATGCCGGGGACGGCGGATGCGTGCGCATCGTCGAGCGAGTAGGTCTCGATGTCGCCGAAGTCGGGGGCCTGGAAGGGGTTCGTCGTCGGAGGCGGCGATGCTGCGGTGGCACCGCGGGGCGCCCCCTCCGGAGCGGAGAACAGCGAGGTCAGTTCGATGAGAGGTCTCCCATTCGGTACGGGGTCATGATGGAGGCCCGGTCTGCCGTGACCGGGCGCAGCGGTCCTACAGCTTGCTCATCTTGGCGTAGGGACTCAAGATCCGCTCTTGAGCCGAGCCGAAATCCACAAGCACCGCGATCCCATCCTCGATGCCGACCACACGGCCGAGGCCGTACATGTCGTGTGTGACCTGGTCTCCCACGGCGAACTGCTTGGGGACCGGCGCCACCGGGGCCTTGAAGGGGCTGGTGGGCAGATAACGCTTCTGGGCAGCTGGCTTCGTCATTGCCACCAGTATGCGCCAGCGCGCGTCCGATCGCTGCGGCCGTCTGCATCACATCCGCGGTTCGATCCCGTCCCGGACGGCGAAAACAGCGGGGACCTGCGCCGACTGTCCGCCCGGCGGCAAGTGGACCTTCGAAACCGTGCTTGTTTCGAAACCGTAGTCGTATGGGTCCCGGCCGGTCGTCGCCGGTCTCAGTCGGTCCCGGTCGGTCTCGTGTCGACGCCGAAGGCGTCACAGATGCGCCAGGTAAAGTTGCATCTGGAGTGCAAATTAGAGGGGGAGGCGAGACGGAAGGGGTCGGGCATTACGGATGGCGGGCCGAGCAGGCAAGATGGGCGGGAGAGCAGTACATCTGCCGGACGTGAGACGTTCAGGCCAGGGTCGCCGAGGCGATCATGGTCCGCAACGCGCACGAAATGGTGTTGTGGTGTGATGCTCGGGTGCCCGACCGCCTCTCCGTGGGACGGGAGACAGGCGGCCTGACCAGCAAGGATGGGGAAGCGGAAGATGGACAAGCAGCAGGAGTTCGTGCTCCGGACGTTGGAGGAGCGCGACATCCGGTTCGTACGGCTGTGGTTCACGGACGTGCTGGGCTTCCTCAAGTCCGTCGCCGTGGCCCCCGCCGAGCTCGAGCAGGCGTTCGACGAGGGCATCGGCTTCGACGGCTCCGCGATCGAGGGCTTCGCCCGGGTCTACGAGTCCGACATGATCGCCAAGCCGGATCCGTCCACCTTCCAGGTCCTGCCCTGGCGCGCGGAGGCCCCCGGCACCGCCCGCATGTTCTGCGACATCCTCATGCCGGACGGCTCGCCGTCCTTCGCGGACCCGCGGTACGTACTGAAGCGCGCCCTCGCCCGCGCCTCCGACCTGGGCTTCACCTTCTACACCCACCCGGAGATCGAGTTCTTCCTGCTGAAGGACAAGCCGACCGACGGCTCCCGCCCGACCCCGGCCGACTACTCCGGCTACTTCGACCACACCCCGCACAACGTCGGCATGGACTTCCGCCGCCAGGCGATCACCATGCTGGAGTCGATGGGCATCTCGGTCGAGTTCTCGCACCACGAGGGCGCCCCCGGCCAGCAGGAGATCGACCTGCGCTACGCCGACGCGCTCTCCACGGCCGACAACATCATGACGTTCCGCCTGGTCATGAAGCAGGTCGCGCTGGAGCAGGGGGTCCAGGCGACCTTCATGCCGAAGCCGTTCAGCGAGCACCCGGGCAGCGGCATGCACACGCACCTCTCCCTCTTCGAGGGCGACCGCAACGCGTTCTACGAGTCCGGCGCCGAGTACCAGCTCTCCAAGGTCGGCCGGTCCTTCATCGCGGGCCTGCTGAAGCACGCCGCCGAGATCGCCGCCGTCACCAACCAGTGGGTCAACTCCTACAAGCGCATCTGGGGCGGCTCCGAGCGCACGGCCGGTGCGGGCGGCGAGGCGCCGTCCTACATCTGCTGGGGCCACAACAACCGCTCCGCGCTCGTCCGCGTCCCGATGTACAAGCCCGGCAAGACGGGCTCCGCGCGCATCGAGGTCCGCTCCCTCGACACCGGCGCCAACCCGTACCTGGCGTACGCCATGCTGCTCGCCGCCGGCCTCAAGGGCGTCGAGGAGGGCTACGAGCTTCCGCCGGGCGCCGAGGACGACGTCTGGGCGCTGTCGGACGCCGAGCGGCGGGCCATGGGCATCGAGCCGCTCCCGCAGAACCTCGGTGAGGCGCTGGGCCTGATGGAGCGCAGCGACCTCGTCGCCGAGACGCTCGGCGAGCACGTCTTCGACTTCTTCCTCCGCAACAAGAAGGCGGAGTGGGAGGAGTACCGCAGCGAGGTCACGGCCTTCGAGCTGCGGAAGAACCTGCCGGTTCTCTAGTCCCTCCCGCTGCTCCACCTGCCCCGCCTACTCCACGAACGCAGGGGACACCGCCGCGGTGCTGATGCGCCGCGGCTTTCCTGTGCCGTCTGCCGGGACGGTGTACAGGTCCGCTCCGTAGTCGCCGGGGAGGGCGTAGACGATGGTGTGGGCGTTGCGCCAGACCGGCTGGTCGTCGACGCTGCGGGGTTCGGTGAGCGGGGTTTCGCGGAGGGTGCGGAGGTCGAGGACGTAGAGGTGCCAGGGGGCGTCCTTCGGGAGGCCCTTCACCCGTTTCTTGAAGGCGATGCGGGTGCCGTCGGGGGAGAGGGACGGGCACTCCACGTTCGTGTGCAGGGTTGTCGCCGTGCGGGTGCTCAGGTCGCCCTTGATCAGGTACGTCCTGCCCTTCGTGGCCAGCGTCGCGTAGAAGGTGCGGTCGTCCGCGGCGAAGGTCACGCCCCAGAAGTTGACGTCCGCCGCGTGGTAGTCGTGGCCGTCCTTGAGGATGCGGAACGCCTCCAGGGACGGGGTCGGCTTCCCCGTGCGCGTGTCCACGATCGCCGTCCGGGTCGAGAAGTTCGTGCCCGCGTACGAGTCGCCGCCCACGAACGCCGTCCAGGCGGCGAAGCGGCCGGTGGGGGAGACGCGGGCGCGGGAGGGGATGCCGGGGACGTCGTAGCGGGCCGTCTCTTTGAGGTGGGCGTCGAGGATCAGGGCGCGGTACGTGTCCGTCACCGCGCCGTGCACCGCCTGGAGGCAGACTCCGGTGCCCGAAGCGGCGTAGAAGCGGAGGCACTTGACGCCCGAGGCGGTGCGCGGGCCGGCGGGGTCCGATGCCGGGACCGTCGTCAGTTCGTCGCGGTGCGGGCCCCAGGCCATGTTGCGGAACACCATGCGGCCGGTGTCCGTCAGGGTGATCCGGCCGGCGGTGACCTTCGGGCCGCCCGCCTGGACCTGGTTGCGCTGCTCCGCCCGCGCCGACGCGTGCAGCACCGAGGCCGTCGCCACCCCGGCGAGGACGGCGACGGCCGCGAGGAGTACCAGGACGCGGTTGCGCAGGGCCGGGGCCGGGGCGGGGGGTGGGGTCAGGGGCATGTGGCGGGCTCCTGGGTCGGGCGGAGGGTCAGGGAGAACGCCGCGCACAGCGCCAGCGCAGCCGTCGACGCCATGAGCGCCGTACGGTCGCCCCACAGCGTCCAGGCCGCTCCGAAGGCGAGCGAGCAGACGAAGCGGGCCAGTGCCTGGCCGGTCTGGACGAGGGCCAGTCCCGACGAGCGCAGTTCCTCCGGCACGCAGTCCGAGGCCGCCGCCATCAGCACGCCGTCGGTCGCCGCGTAGAAGCCGCCGTGCAGGAGCAGGACGGCGTAGGGCAGCGCGGGGCCGTGCCAGGACGTGAGCAGGAGCCCGTAGGCGAGGAGCAGCGCTCCGTGGCCGGTGAGGAAGACCCGGCGGCGGCCGATACGGTCCGCCAGCCGGCCCAGCGGCACGGCGAGGAGCAGGAACGCCGCCGCCGTGCCGAGCGGCAGCAGGGCGAACCAGCGGTCGGGGACGCCCAGACGGTGTTGCAGCAGCAGGTAGACGAAGGAGTCGCTGACCGTGGCCAGGCCCAGCAGCAGGGCGCACAGCGTGATGCGGCGCAGGTCGCGGTGGCGGAGGAGGGCGAGGGCGGCGCGGAGGGTCGGGCGTGCGGTCCGTTCTCTGGCTTCTGCCGCGTCGGGTGGGGGTGGCTTGGGCGTGTTCGGTACGAAGAGGATCAGTACGAGTACTCCGACGACCGCCACGCAGAAGCTGACCGTGAACACGGCGTCGTAGCCGTCCACCGTCGCGCGCAGGATCAGGAACGCCGCCAGCGGGCCGAGCAGTGCGCCCGCCGTGTCCATCGCGCGGTGTACCCCGAAGGCGCGTCCACGGGTCTCCGGCGTGGACGAGAGGGAGATCAGCGCGTCGCGCGGGGCCGTGCGCAGGCCCTTGCCGGTGCGGTCGGCGGCCAGGATCAGGCCGATGGGGGTCAGCGTGTGGGCCAGGAGCAGCAGGGGCTTGCAGAGCGCCGAGAGGGCGTAGCCCGCCCCCGCCACCCATTTGTGACGGCCGCCGCCCCGGTCGGCGAGGTGGCCGCCGGCCAGGCGTACGACCGCGGAGAAGCCGTTGTAGACGCCGTCCAGGAGCCCGAAGCCCAGCGGGGACAGGCCGAGGCCCGCCACCAGGTACAGGGGGAGGACGGCCGTCACCATCTCCGACGACACGTCGGTGATCAGGCTGACCGTGCCCAGCGCGAGGACCGTGGGCGCGACCGCGGCGCGGCGCCGCCCGGCGGGGGGCCGGGCGGCGTCTTCCGCGGACAATGTGACACCGGGTGGGTCATGTGTCACGTTTCGGCTGTCCGCCACGTACATCTCAGGAGGCCCAGATCCCCGTGATGTCCGTCGCGGAGGCCGCGTTGCCCGCGTGGGTCGTCAGGCCCTGGCCGTCCTCCAGGGTGCGCAGCAGGTCGTAGTGGTTGTAGGTCGTCGACGAGGTCGAACCCGCCGTGACCGGCTGGCCGTAGAGGACCGTCGGGATGCGGTTGCCGGCGAGGCGGTTGTCCTCGTCGAAGGTGACGACGAGGAGGCTGTTGTGGGTCTTGGCCCAGGTGGCGTACGCGCCCAGGTTGTTCTTCAGCCAGGTGTCGCCGGTCGCCACCGAGCAGTCGTGCATGTCGCTGCACAGGTTGGGGACGACGAAGGACACGTGGGGGAGCGTCGCGTAGTCGGTCGGGAACTGCGCGAACGTCTTCGCCGTCGACGTCGGGACGTTGCCGAACCCGAACCACGGGTTGTGCTTGCGGGCGTACTTGCCGCTGCTGCACGTCGTCGAGCCCTGGCTGGGCAGCGTCTCGTTGTAGCTCGCCCAGGTGCGGCCGGCCGCGATCAGCTCCGAGGCGAGGTTCGGGGCCGAGGAGAAGCCGGGCGTGTAGCAGCCGTCGTCCGTGATGCCCTGGGTGGAGCCGGAGAACAGGGCGAAGTAGTTGGGCTGGCTCGGGTGGGTCTCGGCGTACGACTGGGAGAGGCTGGCCCCGCCGGTCCTGAGCGAGTTGAGGTACGGCGCGCCGGAGGCGCCGATCACCTGGCTGTAGGCGTGGTTCTCGAAGACCACGACGACCACGTGGTCCGGGGTCGGCACGCCGGCCGCGGCCCGCGCGGGCGAGGAGGAGCCGCCGAGCCCGGACCACAGGCCGACGGCGGCCGCCGTGAAGGCGAGTGCGGATGCCACGACGGCGCGGCTGCGGCGGTACAGGGAGCTGCCGGACACATCTACCTCCGGTGGGGGGAAGGGCGGGGGCGGGCTGCGGTGCGGCTAGAGCATGCACACGCCAAGATGCCCTTGGCCTACGTCGTTCAACCCGAAGGATGAAGACCGGGTGAACTAACCCTGCTGCCTGGTCGGTTCTGTCGGCCCGCCGGCTTCGCCGGTCCCGTCAGTCCGTCGGCTCCGCCGACTGTGCCAGCACCTTGTGCAGGGGCTCGGTCTCGCGGCGGCGGTACTCCTGGATCGCCCAGCCTCCCCCACTCTCGGCTTCGCTCGAGCGGGGGGACCCCCATCGTCCGGGTCCTTGAAGTACATGAAGGTCGCGCCGTCCTGCGGGGCGAACCGCACCGGCTCGCTGACGTCCAGGCCCCGGGCGGTCAGTTCCTCGTACGCCGCCTTCGCGTCCGTCACGCAGAGCTGCATGCCGTGGTAGGTGCCCGGTCGCGGGGTTCCCGTCGGGATCTGGAGGCCGTCGACCAGGGCGATCGAGCAGCCCGAGCCCGGCGGGGTGAGCTGCACGATCCGTACGCCCTCCATCACCTCGCCGTCGAGGTCCACGTGGAAGCCGACCTTGTCGCGGTAGAACTCCTTGGCCCGGTCCACGTCCGACACCGGCAGCGTGATCACTTCTAGGGTCATGTTCATGTTCGTGGTCATGGGACCTCCTGTCCTGGGTGTTCCCTTGTTCCCTCGCCGTTCTCTGCGTTCAGCCCTCGACACAGAACCCGAAACCGGGCCGGAGCGCCACCGTGAGGTGAGGGCTAGGCTCAAGTGCTACGACCTTGACCGGACGAGGAGGCCAGGATGGCGCCGGGGCGCAGGAGCAGTACCTTCACTCGGCTGCTGCGGCACGGCTTCACCGATCCGTCAGCCGCCGAGCGGCTGCTCGACGGGCCCGAGCTGTCCCCGGTGCGCAACGATCCGGTTCTGCTGGAGGCCCTCGGGGACACCGCCGATCCCGATCTCGCCCTGCACGGTCTCGTCCGGCTGCTGGAGGCGCAGCCCGGGCACACCGCCCGGCGGGAGCTGCTCGACACGCTGATAGCGGCCAAGCCGCTGCGGGACCGGCTGCTGGGGGTGCTGGGAGCGTCCGCCGCCCTCGCCGATCATCTGGCCCGGCATCCCCGCGACTGGGAGGCGCTGGTCATGTACGAGCCCCGGGATCTGCACCCCGGCGTGGAGGAGTTCGAGCGCGGGCTCGCCGGGGCCACGGATCCCGTGCTGCTGCGCGTCGCCTACCGGCGGTGTCTGCTGGCCATCGCGGCGCGTGACGTGTGCGGGACCACCGAGCTCGCCGAGACCGCCGCCGAGCTCGCCGACCTCGCCACGGCTACGCTGCGGGCGGCTCTGGGGCTGGCGCGGGCCGACGCGCCCGACGACGCCGCGTTGTGCCGGCTCGCCGTCGTCGCCATGGGCAAGTGCGGCGGGCACGAGCTGAACTACGTGTCGGACGTCGACGTCATCTTCGTGGGGGAGGCCGTCGACGGGGCCGACGAGGGGAAGGCGCTGCGGGCCGCCACCAAGCTCGCCTCGCACATGATGCGGATCTGTTCCGAGACCACCGTGGAAGGGTCCATCTGGCCCGTCGACGCCAACCTGCGGCCCGAAGGGCGCAACGGGCCGCTCGTGCGGACGCTGAGCAGTCATCTCGCCTACTACCAGCGGTGGGCCAAGACCTGGGAGTTCCAGGCCCTGTTGAAGGCGCGGCCGGTGGCGGGCGATCTGGCGCTGGGGGCCGCGTACGTCGCCGCCGTCGAGCCGCTGGTGTGGAAGGCCGCCGAGCGGGAGAACTTCGTCACCGACGTGCAGAAGATGCGGCGGCGGGTCGTCGAGAACATTCCGGTCGCCGAGGTCGAGCGTGAACTCAAGCTCGGGCCCGGGGGGTTGAGAGACGTCGAGTTCGCCGTGCAGTTGCTTCAACTGGTGCACGGGCGGGCCGACGCCTCGTTGCGCAGCGGGACCACGCTCGACGCGCTGCAGGCGCTCGCCGCGGGGGGTTACGTCGGGCGGGCCGATGCCGTCCAACTCGACGTCGCCTACCGGTTCCTGCGGTCCATGGAGCACCGGATCCAGCTCTACCGGCTGCGGCGGACCCATCTCGTACCGGAGAGCGAGGCCGAGCTGCGGCGGCTCGGCCGGTCCCTCGGGCTGCGGACCGATCCGGTCGTCGAACTGGGACGGGAGTGGAAGCGGTACGCGGCGATGGTCCGGCGGCTGCACGAGAAACTGTTCTACCGGCCGCTGCTCGACGCCGTCGCCCAACTCGCGCCCGGCGAGAGCCGGTTGAGCCCTGCGGCGGCCCGGGAACGGCTCGTCGCGCTCGGGTACGCCGATCCCGCCTCGGCGCTGCGCCACCTGGAGGCGCTGGCCTCCGGCGTCTCCCGCAAGGCCGCCATCCAACGCACCCTGCTTCCCGTGCTGTTGGGCTGGTTCGCGGACTCCGCCGACCCGGACGCGGGACTGCTGAACTTCCGCAAGGTGTCGGACGCGCTCGGCAAGACGCCTTGGTACCTACGGCTGTTGAGGGACGAAGGGGCCGCCGCGGAGAACCTCGCCCGCGTCCTGTCCGCCGGGCGGCTCGCCCCCGATCTGCTGATGCGGGCGCCCGAAGCGGTGGCGCTGCTCGGGGACGGGGACGGCGGGGGGCTCGAGCCGCGCGGGCGGGCCCAGTTGGAGCAGGAGATACTCTCCGCGGTCGGGCGGGCCGAGGGCGCTGTGCAGGCCGTCACCGCGGCGCGCGGGGTGCGCCGGCGCGAACTGTTCCGTACGGCCGCCGCGGACATCGTCGGCTCCTACGGCACCGAGGCGCAGCCCGTCGAGGCCGATCAGGGGGCTCTCGTCGACCTGGTGGGCGGAGCCGTGTCGGACCTCACGGCCGCCACGCTGGCCGGGACGCTGCGGGCGGTCGTGCGTGAGGGGTGGGGGGACACCCTTCCCACGCGCTTCGCCGTGGTGGGGATGGGGCGCTTCGGCGGGCACGAGCTGGGATACGGGTCCGACGCCGATGTGCTGTTCGTGCACGAGCCCCGGGACGGCGTCGACGAGCGCGAGGCCTCGGACGCCGCCAACAAGGTCGTCTCCGAGATGCGCCGGCTGCTTCAGATCCCCAGTGCCGATCCGCCGCTGCTCGTGGACGCCGACCTGCGGCCCGAGGGCAAGTCGGGGCCGCTCGTACGGTCGTTGAAGTCCTACGCGGCCTACTACCGGCGGTGGTCGCTGGGGTGGGAGTCACAGGCGCTGCTGCGGGCCGAACCCGTCGCGGGGGACGAGGAGTTGGGGCGGCGGTTCATCGAACTGGTCGATCCGCTGAGGTATCCGGCGGGCGGGCTCGGGGACGACGCCGTCCGGGAGATCCGGCGGCTCAAGGCTCGTATGGAGTCGGAGCGGTTGCCCCGGGGCGCTGATCCCAAGCTGCACACCAAGCTCGGGCCCGGCGGGCTCTCCGACGTGGAGTGGACCGTGCAGTTGCTCCAGATGCGGCACGGGGCCACGGAGCCGGGGTTGCGGACCACGCGCACCCGGGAGGCGCTCGCCGCCGCTTGTGGCGCCGGGCTCATCTCGGAGGAGGACGCGGGGACGTTGGGCGAGGCTTGGGTGCTGGCCACCCGGGTGCGTAACGCGGTGATGCTGGTGCGGGGGCGGGCCGGGGACACCTTTCCGACCGATCCTCGTGAACTGGTCGCTGTGGGGCGGTACTTGGGGTACGGGCCCGGGCGGGTGGGGGACATGCTGGACGACTATCGGCGTACCGCGCGGCGGGCCCGGGGGGTGGTGGACGAGCTGTTCTACGCGGGGTAGGGGGAGGGGTCGGGAACTGGGCAGGAGTGGACGGACCGGGTGGAAGCCAACCGCGCGGTCGCTACCGCATCCACTACGACGTACAGCGGGACCGCTGGTACCTGACCGCGTCCTGGCAGATCCCGGCATCCCGGACCGTCCCGATGGCGGTGGCCCTGGCCGACGGCGTGATCGGCGTCGACATGAACGCCGACCACCTCGCCGCCCGGCGCCTCGACACCCACGGCCACCCGACCGGCCACCCCCGCCGCTTCCCCTTCGACCTGTCCGGCACCGCACAGCACCGTGACGCCCAGATCCGCCACGCCCTCACCCGACTGCTGCACTGGGCCAAGGCCTGCGGCGTCACAGAGATCGCCGTCGAAGACCTCGACTTCACCGCCGGGAAGACCCGCGAGAAGCACGGCCGCAAACGCCGGTTCCGGCAGCTCGTCTCCGGCATGCCCACCGGCCGCCTCCGCGCCCGCCTCACCTCCATGGCCGACCGGACCGGCATCGCGGTCATCGCGGTCGACCCGGCCTACCGACCCGGCCTACACCAGCCGGTGGGGCGCCCAGCACTGGCGGAAGCCCCTCGGTTCGTCGCCGCCGGGCTCGGGGTGAGTCTGGTGCCTCGGCTGGGGCTGGGCAGTCGGCATCCGCGGGTGGTGGTGCGGGAGGTGCGTGATCCGGTGCCGGTGCGGGGCATTCACGTCGTGGTCCGGGAGACGGCGCCGGCGCAGCCCGCCTTGGACGCCTTCATCGATGCGCTGCGGGCCGCGGCCGGGGGGAGCGAGTCTCCCTGAGGGGCCTGAGGGGCCTGAGGGGGACAGGGACGGGGGCGGGGCAGGGGGAGCGGTGAACGTTACAGGTGGAGGGGTGAGTGTCACGTTTTCGCGGGGCGAGGGCAGGGCTGCGCCGTGGCGGGGAGCGCGGGGTTACGTCGTGGCGGCAAGCGCGGGGCTACGCCTTGGTCGGGAGCAGCGGGCTGCGCTGTTTTCTCGGCGGCACCAGCCTCGGCAGGGCGTACGGCAGCGTGCCGTACCAGAGGCGGGCCACCGTGAAGCCGAAGGCCAGGCAGAGGATGCCGCCCACCGCGTCCAGCCAGAAGTGGTTGGCCGTGGCGACGATGACCACCAGCGTCGCCATCGGGTAGAGCAGGCCCAGGACGCGGACCCAGGGGAGTCTGGCGAGGGCGAAGATCGTCAGGCCGCACCACACGGACCAGCCGATGTGCATCGACGGCATCGCCGCGTACTGGTTCGACATGTGTTTCAGGTCGCCGGACGCCATCGAGCCCCACGTCTGGTGCACCATCACCGTGTCGACGAAGCCGCCGCCCGGCATCAGGCGCGGGGGCGCCAGGGGGTACAGGTAGTAGCCGACCAGGGCGACCGCCGTGGTGGCGAACAGGACCAGGCGCGTCGCCGCGTACCGGCCGGGGTGGCTGCGGTAGAGCCAGACCAGGACGGTCAGGGTGATGACGAAGTGCAGCGTCGCGTAGTAGTAGTTCATGCCCACGACGAGCCAGGTCACCGAGTTCACCGCGTGGTTTACGGACTCCTCGACGGCGATGCTGAGGTGGTTCTCCATGCGCCAGATCCAGTCCGTGTTGCGCAGCGCCGCGGCGCGTTGCTCCGGGACCGCGTTGCGCACGAGTGAGTACGTCCAGTAACTCACCGCGATCAGGAGGATCTCGAACCACAGGCGAGGGCGGCGGGGGGTGCGCAGCCGGGCGAGCCGGCGCTGCCGGGGCTCGGTCGTGACCGGGTACGGAACGGCCTGGTCACGGCCTTCCAGCGAAGTCACAGTCGATTCACCCATGGACATAAAGTCTGCCAGAAAAGCCCTCTTGGCCCGATCATCCCCCGGACGGGTTCGCCCCGCATGTTCTACAACAGGCGGACGCCCACGTCTACTCCTGGCGTACTGGGAGAAAACACTGGTTTCTCCGCCCTAGGGACGATTCCGGTCCCCGGGTGCCGAAGCGGTCGAACCGCGCACCACCAGTTCCGGCATGAACACGAACTCACTGTGCGGCGCCGGAGTCCCGCCGATCTCCTCCAGGAGAGTGCGGACGGCTGCCTGGCCCATCGCCGGGACCGGCTTGCGGACCGTGGTGAGGGGCGGGTCGGTGAAGGCGATCAGGGGGGAGTCGTCGAAGCCGACCACCGAGAAGTCCCGGGGGACCGCGAGACCGCGCTGCCTGGCCGCTCGTATCGCGCCCAGCGCCATCATGTCGCTGGCGCAGACGACCGCCGTACAGCCCCGGTCGATCAGGGCCGTGGTCGCCGCCTGACCGCCCTCCAGGGTGTAGAGCGAGTGCTGGACGAACTCCGTCTCGATCGTCTGCGGGCTCAGGTCCAGCTGGTCCTGCATCGCCCGGACGAAGCCCTCGATCTTGCGCTGGACCGGGACGAAGCGCTTGGGGCCCAGGGCCAGGCCCACCCGGGTGTGCCCGAGGGAGACGAGGTGGGTGACCGCCAGGGTCATCGCCGCCCGGTCGTCGGGGGAGATGAACGGGGCCTGCACCTTGGGGGAGAAGCCGTCCACCAGGACGAAGGGGACACCCTGCGCGCGCAGCTGCTCGTAGCGCTGCATGTCGGCCGTGGTGTCCGCGTGCAGCCCGGAGACGTAGATGATGCCGGCGACGCCGCGGTCGACCAGCATCTCGGTCAGCTCGTCCTCCGTGGAGCCGCCCGGGGTCTGGGTGGCGAGGACCGGGGTGTAGCCCTGCCGGGTCAGCGCCTGGCCGATGACCTGCGCCAGGGCCGGGAATATCGGGTTCTCCAGCTCCGGCGTGATGAGGCCGACCAGACCCGCGCTGCGCTGGCGCAACCGGATCGGGCGCTCGTAGCCCAGGACGTCCAGAGCGGCGAGCACGGACTGACGGGTGGTGGCGGCGACGCCAGGCTTGCCGTTGAGGACGCGGCTGACGGTCGCTTCGCTCACCCCCGCCTGTGCAGCGATGTCGGCAAGCCGTGTGGTCACAGGGGTGGACTGTACCGGTCGGTTGCTGTCTTGCACACCGATCGGACGCCTGACCGGACGCCGTGGTCGACCGGGTGAACGGCCCGCCCCGGGCTGCTGCGTCATCGCACTCCCTCATGGACCCTCATGAAACTGATGGCAAAAGCTTGCAGAGTCTTGCACAGCCGCCGCGCGCCCCGCTCCGGAGCCGCCCAACCGCGACAACTACGGTCTCACGGCGGTCGAGGAAAGGTCACGCACACGTCACGTGCGGATAACTTCGGAGATCTCTTGCACTTTTTTGCTGCAAGCTCTTTCGTGCCGCTTACATCGCTGTTACGTTCACGTCGCCCGGCGGCGGCAACGGCGCGGTCGGAGCCGGCAGGGCGGCGGACGGGACCGCTTCCCGTAGCTTTCCGGGCTTTCACCCTCAAGGAGAAACACATGCGGCGTGGCATAGCGGCCACCGCGCTGGTGGCGTCCTTCGCCCTCGCGGCGACGGCCTGCGGCGGGGACGGCAGCGGCAGCGACAACTCGTCCGGGCCGGTCACCATCACCTGGTGGGACACCTCCAACGCCACCAACGAGTCGCCCACCTACCAGGCCCTGGTCAAGCAGTTCGAGGCCGCCGACAAGGGCGTCAAGGTCAAGTACGTCAACGTGCCCTTCGACCAGGCGCTGAACAAGTTCGACACCGCCGCCGGCGCCTCCGGCGCCCCGGACGTGATGCGCTCCGAGGTCGGCTGGACCCCCGCCTTCGCCAAGAAGGGCTACTTCCTGCCGCTGGACGGCACCGAGGCCCTCAAGGACCAGGCCGCGTTCAAGCCGAACCTGATCGAGCAGGCCAAGTACGAAGGCAAGACGTACGGTGTGCCGCTGGTCACCGACACCCTCGCGCTCGTCTACAACAAGAGCCTCTTCGCGCAGGCCGGCCTCACCGCCGTCCCGAAGACCTGGGCCGAGCTGAAGACGGCCGCCGCCACCGTCAAGGCCAAGACCGGCGTCGACGGCTACTGGGGCTCCGCCACGGCGGGCTACTACGCCCAGCCCTTCCTCTACGGCGAGGGCACCGACACCGTCGACGCCGACGCCAAGAAGGTCACCGTCGACTCGGCGGCGGCGAAGAAGGCGTACGGCACCTGGCTCGGCCTCTTCGACGGCAAGGGCCTGCACAAGGCCGACACCACCGCCGACGCCTACGCCCACATCCAGGACGCCTTCGTCAACGGCAAGGTCGCCGCGATCATCCAGGGCCCCTGGGAGATCACGAACTTCTACAAGGGCAGCGCCTTCAAGGACAAGACCAACCTCGGCATCGCCACCGTCCCGGCCGGTTCCACCGGCAAGGCGGGCGCCCCGACCGGCGGCCACAACCTGTCCGTCTACGCCGGCTCCGACAAGGCCCACCAGGCCGCCGCGCTGAAGTTCGTCGACTTCATGACCTCCGCGTCGTCCCAGGCGGCCATCGCCCAGAAGAACTCCACGCTGCCGACGCGCGACGACGCCTACACCCCCGCCGTCAAGGCCGACCCGGGCATCGCCGGCTACCAGAGCGTCCTGTCCTCCGCCCAGCCGCGCCCCGCGCTGCCGGAGTACAGCTCCCTGTGGGGTCCGCTCGACACCGAACTGCCCAAGATCGCGGGTGGCAAGGAGTCCCTCGACAAGGGCCTGGGCAACGCTGAACTGGCCATCGCCAAGCTGGTGCCGGACTTCGGCAAGTAAGCCCCGCGTGGCCGTCGGATCTCCCACTTCATGGGGGGAGGGATCCGGCGGCCACCGGACTGTGAGTCGTACGGCGGCGCAGGTCGCAGTACACCGCCGTGCAGCCCCCTCGAAGATCCGCCCGAAGATCCAGCCTGAAGATCCAGAAGGTGTCGCATCATGACAGTCGCCATCGACCGCGCGACCGGCAAGCGCCGCGGTGACCGTGAGCCGAGGCCCGGGCTGGGCACGCGCCTCAAGCACGGCTACCACAAGCACTGGTACGCGTACGTGATGATCGCCCCGGTGGCGATCGTGCTCGGCACCCTCGTCCTGTACCCCCTGGTGTACGGCCTCTACCTGACGCTGACCGACGCCGACAGCCTCAACACCGCGCGCACCATCGGCGTCAACCACATCGACGCCACCTACAAGTTCATCGGCCTCGACAACTACGCCGACATCCTGTGGGGCCCGACGGCCTACGACCGCTTCTGGTCGCACTTCATCTGGACGATCGTGTGGACGGCGTCCTGCGTCGCCCTGCACTACGGCATCGGACTCGGCCTCGCGCTCCTGCTCAACCAGAAGCTGCGCGGGCGCACGGTGTACCGGCTGATCCTGGTCCTGCCGTGGGCGGTGCCCACGTTCGTCACCGTCTTCGGCTGGCGGTTCATGCTCGCGGACGGCGGCGTCATCAACTCCGCGCTCGACGCGCTGCATCTGCCGACACCGCTGTGGCTGGAGGACACCTTCTGGCAGCGGTTCGCCGCGATCATGGTCAACACCTGGTGCGGTGTGCCGTTCATGATGATCTCGCTGCTCGGCGGCCTCCAGGCCATCGACGGATCGCTGTACGAGGCCGCCGAGATGGACGGCGCGAGCGCCTGGCAGCGCTTCCGGTACGTCACCCTGCCGGGACTGAGGTCCGTCAGCTCCACCGTCGTCCTGCTCGGCGTCATCTGGACGTTCAACCAGTTCGCCGTCATCTTCCTGCTGTTCGGCACCACCGCGCCGGACGCGCAGATCCTCGTCACCTGGGCGTACTACCTCGGCTTCGGACAACAGCCGCGTGACTTCGCACAGTCCGCCGCCTACGGCATCCTGCTGCTGGCCATCCTGATCGTCTTCACCTCGTTCTACCGCCGCTGGCTGAACCGCAACGAGCAGCAGCTCGCGATCTGAGGCAGGAGTTCCCATGAGTACCACCGCAACCGAGCCCCTCGCCCCCGCGAGCGCGCAGAACTCCGGCTCCGCCCGGGCCCCGCGCCGGGTCCGGCGGCGCGGCGAGAACAGCCTCGCCGGCTCCCTCGTCTCGCACGGCGTCCTGAGCGTCGCGAGCCTGATCGCGCTCTTCCCGATCGGCTGGCTGGTCTACCTGTCCCTCGGCCCGGACAAGGACGACTACCTGCACCCGGGCGGCATCTGGGCCAAGATGACGTTCGACAACTACGCGTTCGTCGTCCAGCACACCGAGTTCTTCGACTGGTTGAAGAGCTCTCTCATCGTCACGCTCGGCACCACGGCCATCGGCGTGCTCATCGCCGCCACCACCGGCTACGCCGTCTCCCGCATGCGCTTCCCCGGCTACAAGAAGTTCATGTGGGTGCTGCTGGTCACCCAGATGTTCCCGGTCGCCGTGCTGATGGTCCCGATGTACCAGATCCTGTCCGAGCTGCAGCTCATCGACAACTACCTCGGCCTGGTCCTCGTCTACTGCACCACCGTCATCCCGTACAGCGCCTGGCTGCTCAAGGGGTACTTCGACACCATCCCCTTCGAGATCGACGAGGCGGGACGCGTCGACGGGCTCACCCCCTTCGGCACCTTCTTCCGGCTGATCCTGCCGCTGGCCAAGCCCGGCCTCGCGGTGGCCGCCTTCTACAACTTCCTCACCGCCTTCAGCGAGGTCGCCTTCGCCTCGACGTTCATGCTCAGCGACGACAAGTACACGCTCGCCGTCGGCCTGCAGTCCTTCGTCAGCGAGCACGACGCGCAGCGCAACCTCATGGCCGCCACCGCGGTGCTGATCGCGATACCCGCCGCCGGGTTCTTCTACCTCGTGCAGAAGAACCTGGTGACCGGGCTGACGGCGGGCGGCACGAAGGGCTAGAACGCCGGTTCACGAGCGCCCCGAAGGGGCGCGGGACTGAATCGATATGCGGCTCCGCCGCGTGCGCGCGACCAGCCCCCACTCCGCCGCACCCAAGACCCGAGGCGGCTGTGGTGTCCATCCGACCCCGCTGACACCACGGCCGCCTCGTCTGCAACTCCCCATGACCAGAACCCCGTCACGGACCAAGGACGCCATGACCCAGCAGCACTCCGTCATCGCCCCAGCACCCGACTCCGCCAAGGCCAAGCGCAGCGACTGGTGGCGGGACGCGGTGATCTACCAGGTGTACCCGCGCAGTTTCGCCGACAGCAACGGCGACGGCATGGGCGACCTGGAAGGCGTACGCTCCCGACTCCCGTACCTGCGCGACCTCGGCGTGGACGCCGTGTGGCTCAGCCCCTTCTACGCCTCCCCGCAGGCCGACGCCGGCTACGACGTCGCCGACTACCGTGCCGTCGACCCCATGTTCGGCAACCTCCTGGACGCCGACGCGCTCATCCGCGAAGCCCGCGAACTGGGCCTGAGGGTCATCGTCGACCTGGTGCCGAACCACTCCTCCGACCAGCACGAGTGGTTCAGGCGGGCGGTGGCGGAAGGCCCCGGCTCCCCGCTCCGCGACCGCTACTACTTCCGTGCGGGCAAGGGCGAGGGCGGCGAACTCCCGCCCAACGACTGGGAGTCCATCTTCGGCGGCCCTGCCTGGACGCGGGTGACCGAACCGGATGGCTCGCCCGGCGAGTGGTACCTCCACCTCTTCGCCTCCGAACAGCCCGACTTCAACTGGGAACACCCGGCGGTGGGAGACGAGTTCCGCTCGATCCTGCGCTTCTGGCTCGACATGGGCGTGGACGGCTTCCGCGTCGACGTCGCCCACGGCCTGGTGAAGGCCCCCGGCCTCCCCGACCTCGGCGCGCACGAGCAACTCAAGCTGCTGGGCAACGATGTCGTGCCGTTCTTCGACCAGGAAGGCGTCCACGAGATCTACCGCGAGTGGCGGCTGATCCTCGACGAGTACTCGGGAAATCGGAAGGGGCCCGGAGGGCCTTCCTCGGAAGGGCGGGGGCGGGAGACGGGCGGGCGCATCTTCGTCGCGGAGGCCTGGACGCCGACGGTGGAGCGGACGGCGAACTACGTCCGCCCCGACGAACTCCACCAGGCCTTCAACTTCCAGTACCTGGGCACGGACTGGGACGCGAAGGAGCTGCGGACGGTCATCGACCGCACCCTCGAGGCGATGCGTCCGGTCGGCGCCCCGGCGACCTGGGTCCTCTCCAACCACGACGTCACCCGCCACGCGACGCGCTTCGCGAACCCGCCCGGCCTCGGCACCCAGATCCGCACCGCGGGCGACCGCGAGCTGGGCCTGCGGCGGGCGCGGGCGGCGACGCTGCTGATGCTGGCGCTGCCGGGCTCGGCCTACGTCTACCAGGGCGAGGAACTCGGCCTCCCCGACGTCGTCGACCTGCCCGACGAGGTCCGCCAGGACCCGGCGTACTTCCGCGGCGCGGGCCAGGACGGCTTCCGCGACGGCTGCCGCGTCCCGATCCCGTGGACCCGCGAGGGCTCGTCGTACGGCTTCGGCGACGGCGGCAGCTGGCTGCCCCAGCCGTCCGTCTGGGGCGAGTTGAGCGTGGAGGCGCAGGAGGGCGCGGCGGGCTCGACCCTGGAGCTCTACCGCTCGGCCCTCGCCGTCCGCCGCTCCGACCCCGACCTCGGCGCGGGCGACTCGGTGGAGTGGCTGAAGGCCCCGGAGGGTGTCCTCGCCTTCCGCCGCGGCGAGTTCGTGTGCGTCACGAACACCACGGGCGAGTCGGTGACGACCCCGGCACACGGCCGCGTACTGCTCGCGAGCGGTGAGGTGGCGGAGACGGACGCCGGCGAGGCGAAGCTGCCGGCGGACACGACGGTCTGGTTCACGACCGCCTGACGACGGCGCCTGACGACGGTGCCCTGACACGTTCACTGATGGTCCGTCACATCACCCTGGCCCGCTGCTCCCTGGTCGAGCGGCGGGCCTCGGGCGTTTTTCCTTGCAGATCTTTCACGTCTCCCCCTCTGCCCTTTCGGTCGGCGGCCCCATAACATCTCGCCACCGCAAGGTTTCTGAAAGATTTCAGCAAGAGCCTTCAATGGAGAAGGAACCCCACATGGCAAGCAGCAAACCCCTTTCGGGCGCCCTCGCCCTGGCCGCCGCCGCGGCCGTCGTCATCGCCCCCGGCGCCTCCACCGCGTACGCCACCCCGCCCGGCGCCAAGGACGTCACCGCCGTCCTCTTCGAGTGGAACTTCGCCTCGGTCGCCAAGGAGTGCACCAACACGCTCGGCCCGGCCGGTTACGGATACGTCCAGGTCTCCCCGCCCGCCGAGCACATGCAGGGCTCGCAGTGGTGGACGTCGTACCAGCCCGTCAGCTACAGAATCGCGGGCCGGCTGGGCGACCGTACGGCGTTCCAGAACATGGTGAACACCTGCCACGCGGCCGGTGTGAAGGTCGTCGCCGACGCCGTCGTCAACCACATGGCGGCGGGCGGCGGCACGGGGACCGGAGGGTCTTCGTACACGAAGTACGACTACCCCGGCCTCTACTCCTATGCCGACTTCGACGACTGCACCTCCCGGGTGACCGACTACACCGACCGCTGGAACGTCCAGCACTGCGAACTCGTCGGCCTCGCCGACCTGGACACCGGTGAGGAGTACGTCCGCAAGACCATCGCCGGGTACCTGAACGACCTGCTCGCCCTCGGCGTCGACGGCTTCCGCATCGACGCGGCCAAGCACATCGACGCCGCCGACCTCGCCGGCATCAAGTCGCGGCTGACGAATCCGGGCGTGTACTGGAAACAGGAGTTCATCTACGGGAGCGGAGAGGCCGTCCAGCCCACCGAGTACACGGGCAACGGGGACGTCCAGGAGTTCCGCTACGCCTACGACCTCAAGCGCGTCTTCAACAACGAGAACCTCGCCTATCTGAAGAACTACGGCGAGGGCTGGGGGTACCTGAGCAGCTCCGTCGCCGGTGTGTTCGTCGACAACCACGACACCGAGCGCAACGGGTCGACCCTCAACTACAAGGACGGCGCGAACTACACGCTCGCCAACGTGTTCATGCTCGCCCATCCGTACGGCGCTCCGGACGTCAACTCCGGTTACGAATGGTCGGACGCGGACGCGGGTCCGCCCAACGGCGGGGCCGTGAGCGCCTGTTGGCAGGACGGCTGGAAGTGTCAGCACGCCTGGCCGGAGATCGGGCGCATGGTCGCCTTCCGTAACGCCACGCGGGGCGAGTCGGTCACCGACTGGTGGGACAACGGGGGCGACGCGATCGCCTTCGGGCGGGGCAGTAAGGGATACGTCGCCATCAACCACGAGAGCGGTTCCCTGAGTCGGACGTACCAGACGTCCCTTCCCGCCGGCACGTACTGCAACGTGCAGAACAACTCGACCGTGAACGTGAACGGTTCGGGGCAGTTCACGGCGACCCTCGGCGCCAACACGGCCCTGGCGATCTACGCCGGCAAGTCGAGCTGCTGAGTCTCCACCTCGCGTACCGCGCGCTGTCGCCGTGAGCAGGCGGACAGACGAACAGGCGAACAGTGCGCGGTACGCGAGGGGTTGACGGTTCCATGACACCGCTCTACGTTCCGCACTGACCACATGGGAGCGCTCCCACGATTGGGCGGATCATGCTGAGCAGACTCAGGAAATGGACACTGACCTCCACGGCCGTCCTCCTCACCGTCGCCGGGGCCACGGGGGCCACGGCGGCTTCGCCGGCCGTGTCCGTCGAGGTCGGAGAGGCCGTCACCTCGGCGACCGTCGACGGCTCGACCAGGTACCAGCCCATCGACGGCTTCGGGTTCTCCGAGCACTTCGGGCGGGCCGCCATCATGAACGGGTCGCAGGGGCTGTCGGCCCAGCGCCAGCGCGAGATCCTCGACCTGCTGCTGAGCCGCAGCACCGGTGCCGGACTGAGCATCCTGCGCCTCGGCATCGACTCGGGCATCCAGCCGACCGACCCCGGCGGTCCGGACGCGACCCCCCGGTACGTGTGGGACGGCTACGACAAGGGCCAGGTGTGGCTGGCGCAGCAGGCCAAGGCCTATGGGGTGAACCGTTTCTACGCCGACGCCTGGACAGCTCCCGGCTACATGAAGACCAACGGGACCGATGCCAACGGCGGGACGCTGTGCGGTCTCGCCGGGGCCTCCTGCGCGAGCGGCGACTGGCGCGGGGCGTACGCGAACTACCTTGTGCAGTACGCCAGGTTCTACGGCCAGGCAGGCATTCCCGTCACCGACCTCGGCTTCACCAACGAGCCCGACTGGACGGCGACGTACGACTCCATGCGGCTCACCCCCGCCCAGGCCGTCGAGTTCACGAAGGTCCTCGGCCCGGTCGCGGGCTCGGCCGGGTACCAGGTCGCCTGCTGTGACTCCTTCGGCTGGAACCAGCAGAAGGCCTACAGCAGCGCCATCGAGGCCGACGCGACGGCCCGGGGACTCGTCGCCACCCACACCGGCCACAACTACGCCAGTGCCGTCGACGCGCCGCTGCCCACCCGGAAACGCACCTGGATGTCGGAGTGGTCGCCCAACGGCACGACCTGGAACGAGAGTTGGGACGACGGAAGCGGCTACGACGGCTTCACCGTCGCCTCCGCCGTCCACGACGCCCTCACCAAGGGCAACACCAGCGGCTACGTCTACTGGTACGGCGCGTCGACCGGCGCCACCCGGGGGCTGATCCAGATGGACGGCGACAGCTACCACGTGTCGAAGCGGCTGTGGGCGCTGGCCAACTACAGCCGTTTCATCCGCCCCGGCGCCGTCCGCATCGGCGCCACCACCCCCGACGCCGACCTCAGGCTCTCGGCGTTCCGCAACACCGACGGCACGGTGACGGTCGTGGCGCTCAACGCGGGCACCAGCGCCGACCAGGTGTCGTTCAGCCTGCCGAACACGGGGATCACGACGGGCACGGCGACCCCGTACCTCACCGACGCCACGCACAACACCGCCCAGCAGCCGGCCCTCGCGGTCGACGGAGGCTCCCTGGCCGCCACGGTCCCGGCCCGGTCACTCGTCACGTACACCATCAAGGGACCACCGGCGACGGAGGCCGACCTGCTGAGCAGTCTCAGGTGAAAATTCTTTCCATCGATTGCAGGACTCTTGCTGTAAGTGTTGCGGCGGCGATACGGTCGCGCGGGGTCGGACCCAAGAGAGCAAGAGAGCCGCAATCGCTAGGAGTTCCCGCCTGTGACACCGAGAAGACGGATCGCGGCCGTCACCGTCGCCGCGCTCGCCGCAGTCCTCGTGCAGCCGCTCGCGGCCCACGCGGACAGTCCGCCCCCGCCGCCGTCCGACGCGAAACCGGCCGCCGCCCCCGCCCGGCACGACGACAAGAACGGCACCGAGGACTCCGCCGACCAGTCACTGGACCTCACGGCCAGCGGCCACGAGGTGCGGCTGCTGAACGGCCAGGAGAAGCACCTGCTCCCGCAGCCGGCCGGTTCTGCGGCGGCGCTGGACCTGACCACCTCCAAGGCGGTCTGGATCGACCGGAACACGGTCGCCTGGAACGGCTCAGAGGCCGCCGCCTCCACCCAACTGCTGTACAGCCGCGAGGGATCGATCGCCGTCGCGAACGGCACGCTCACCGGGGCCGCCAAGTGGCTGCGGCTGACGAAGACCGCGCTCACCGACGCCCAGAAGGCCAAGTACCCGCACCTCAAGGCCTACACCGCCTGGTCCGTCGACCCGCGCGACCGGGACCGGGTGCGTGCGGCACTGACCGGCCAGGTCGTCGCCACCCAACGGGCCGCGAACGGCGCGGTGTTGGCCGCGACCGGGGTGCAGATCGCGGGCGTGCTGGACGACCTCTACGCCACCGGCGCGACCAAGGCGCGGCTCGGCCCGACCTTCCACAACGGCCGCCCCACACTGTCCGTCTGGGCGCCGACGGCGCAGCGGGTGGCACTGGAACTCGACGGCTCCACCGTGCGGATGAAGCGGAACGACACGACCGGCGTCTGGTCCGTCACCGGCCCCAAGTCCTGGCGGAACAAGCCCTACCGGTACGCCGTGACCGTGTGGGCGCCCAGCGTCCGCAAGGTCGTCACCAACAAGGTCACCGACCCCTGCTCGGTCGCCCTCACCACCGACTCCGCGCGCAGCCTGGTCGTCGACCTCGACGACAAGTCCCTCGCCCCCGGCGGCTGGTCGTCGCTGCGCAAGCCGAAGGCCGTCCCGCTGAAGGACGCCCGGATCCAGGAGCTGCACGTCCGCGACTTCTCCGTCGCCGACCCCACGGTCCCCGCGCGGGACCGGGGCGGCTACCTGGCCTTCACCGACCAGGGCAGCGACGGCTCGAAGCATCTGCGGGAACTGGCGGCGGCGGGCACGTCGTACGTCCATCTGCTGCCCGTCTTCGACATCGCCACCATCCCCGAGAACAAGGCCGACCAGACGGTCGCCGACTGCGATCTCGCCTCCTACCCGGCGGCCTCCGAGAAGCAGCAGGAGTGCGTGACCGCGAGCGCCGCGAAGGACGCCTACAACTGGGGCTACGACCCGTACCACTACACGGTCCCCGAGGGTTCGTACGCCAGCGATCCGGACGGGACGGCCCGTACGGTCGAGTTCCGGAAGATGGTCGCGGCGCTGAACCGGGACGGCCTCCGGGTCGTCATGGACGTGGTCTACAACCACACGGCGGCGAGCGGGCAGGCGCAGACCAGCGTCCTGGACCGGATCGTCCCCGGCTACTACCAGCGGCTGCTCGCCGACGGGTCCGTCGCCACCAGCACATGCTGTGCGAACACGGCGACCGAGAACGCGATGATGGGCAAGCTGGTCGTCGACTCGGTCGTCACCTGGGCCAGGGAGTACAAGGTCGACGGGTTCCGCTTCGACCTCATGGGGCACCAGCCGAAGGCGAACATCCTGGCGGTGCGCAAGGCGCTCGACGCGCTGACCCTCGCCAGGGACGACGTCGACGGCAAGAAGATCATCCTGTACGGCGAGGGCTGGAACTTCGGCGAGGTCGCCGACGACGCCCGGTTCGTGCAGGCCACGCAGAAGAACATGGCCGGCACCGGCATCGCGACGTTCTCCGACCGCGCCCGGGACGCCGTACGCGGCGGCGGGCCGTTCGACGGGGACCCGGGCGTCCAGGGCTTCGCCTCCGGGCTCTACACCGACCCCAACTCATCCACGGGCAACGGCAGTTCGGCGCAGCAGAAGGCGCGGCTGCTCCACTACCAGGACCTCATCAAGGTCGGCCTCTCCGGAAGCCTCGCCGCCTACCGCTTCACCGGCACCGACGGCAAGGACGTCACCGGCGCCGAGGTCGACTACAACGGCGCCCCGGCCGGCTACGCGGACGCGCCCGGCGACGCCCTCGCCTACGTCGACGCGCACGACAACGAGTCCCTGTTCGACGCCCTCACCTACAAGTTGCCGGCCGGCACCTCCGCGTCCGACCGCTCCCGTATGCAGGTCCTCGCCCTGGCCACAGCCGCCCTCTCCCAGGGCCCCGCGCTGTCCCAGGCGGGCTCGGACCTGCTGCGCTCCAAGTCCCTGGACCGCAACTCCTACGACAGCGGCGACTGGTTCAACGCGGTCCACTGGCACTGCGCCGCCGGCAACGGCTTCGGGCGCGGACTGCCGCCGGCCGCCGACAACGCGTCCAAGTGGCCTTACGCCAAACCCCTGTTGACCGCCGTCAGCGTCGGCTGCCCGCAGATCACCGCCACCTCCGCCGCCTACCGTGACCTGCTGCGGATCCATGCGACGGAGCGGGCGTTCTCCCTCGCGACGGCCGCGCAGGTGCAGTCGGCGCTGTCCTTCCCGCTGTCCGGCAAGGACGAGACACCCGGCGTCATCACCATGCGACTCGGCGACCTGGTCGTCGTGTTCAACGCGACGCCGACCCCGCAGAAGCAGACCGTCGACGCGCTCGCCGGGACGGGATACCGGCTGCACCCGGTACAGGCGGCGGGGACGGACGCCACCGTCAGGTCGTCGTCGTACGAGGCGGGATCCGCAACGTTCACCGTGCCGGGCCGCACCGTTGCGGTGTTCTCCCGGACGACGCCCTAGAGGTACGCCGTGGACGTACGCGCCTAACTGGTGCTCTGGACAAGGGCATTACCGTGGTGGAGCAGGCCTCGAACCAGGTCTGCTCCGACGGTTGAGTCCGAGGGTTGGCACATGGACGTCAGCGGCAGACGGACCGGCACGACCGTGCTCGTGGTGGACCCCACGTCGGCCGGCCGGTTCGCCCTGGGCGCCGTGCTGCGCCGGGCCGGCCACCAGGTCGTCGCGGTCGGCACCGGCGCCGAGGCGCTCGTCGAACTGGACGTACGGCGGCGCGAGGGCGCGCTGCCGGACGTTGCCCTCGTCGACGTCGACCTGCCCGACATGAGCGGCTTCGAGCTGTGCCGCCGGCTCAAGGCCCGGCCCCACATGGCCGGCCTGCCCGTCGTGCACTTCTCGGCCGGCGAGCTGGCCCCCGGCGACCGCGCCGAGGGGCTGGACGCCGGCGGCGAAGCCCATCTGGCGATGCCCGCCGAGCCCGAGGAGATCGACGCGGTGGTCCGGGCCGCGGTGCGGGCCGCCCGGCTGCGGGCCGACGACCAGGCGGCGACCCGGCGGCTGACGCTGCTGTCGGAGGCGATCGTCACCATCCAGGCGGCGCGCTCCCCGCAGGAACTCGCCCACGCCGCCGCCGAGGGCGCCGCGCGGCTGACCGGCGCGCCCGCCGCCGTCTTCGTCCTCGGCCCGGACGACGAGCTGTACCGCGCGCTCTCCCGCAACCGCACCACCCTCGCCCTGCCCGACGCGGGCGCCCACCGGGCCGTCGCCGCCCTGCTGCGGCGCCTCGGCCAGGGGCAGGCCGGGCAGGCGGGGGTGCGGATCACCACCGTGCCCGCGCCGCTGTGGCCCGCCGGGTTCTTCCGGCCGGAGGTGCGGCACGACGCCCGGCTGGTGCTGATCCCCACCCAGGACGGCCGGGCCTCGGTGTGCCTGGCCACGCCCACCCGCGGGGTCCGACGGGTGGACCCCGAGACCGAGTCCCTGCTCGCCCGCCTCGCCCAGGCCGCCGTGCTCGCCGCCGAACCGCTGCTCATGTACCAGGTCGAACGGCACGTCGCCCTCACCCTCCAGCACAGCTTCCTGCCCCAGCCGCACCGGCTGCCCGAGCTGCCGGGCGTCGACGTCGTCGTCCGCTATGTGCCCGCGTCCCGGGAGACCGAGATCGGCGGCGACTTCTACGCCGCCCTGCGCACCGGGGAAGGGGTGCTGGTCGCGGTCGGCGACGTGGTCGGGCACTCGCTGGAGGCGGCGACCGTGATGGTCGAGATCCGGCACGCGCTGCGCGCCTACTGCGTCGACGAGAGCGACCCGGCCGTGCTCGCCGGGCGCCTCGACCGGATGCTCCAGCGCTACCACCCCGAGGTCACTGCGACCGTCTGCCTCGTCCTGATCGACCCCGCCACCGGCCGCACCCGTATCGCCAACGCCGGGCACATCCCGCCGCTGATCGTCCGCGACACCCGCAGCGCCGACTACGCCAAGGCGGCCGGCCCCCTGCTCGGCCTGGGCGTGCCCCACCCGGCGCCCACCGAACTGTTCCTCGAACCCACCGACCGGCTCCTCATGGTCACCGACGGTCTGATCGAGACCCGGGGCACCGACCTCGCGGTCTCCATGGAGCACCTCCGCGCGGCGGCCACCGGCGCCATGCCGGGCCTGGACGCCCTCTGCGACACCCTCCTCACCTGCTTCGACCACGACCGGGAGGACGACATCGCCATGCTGGCCCTGCGGCTGACGAACTAGGCTGAGCGCAGTCTGTTCCTAGAACGGGAGTGCCCATGCCGCAGATCACCGTCGACTACTCGACCACGATGGCGTCCGCCTTCGACCGGGCCTCGTTCGCGCGGGCCCTGCACACCTCGGTGGTCGAGATCGCGGCCGCCAAGCCGGAGGCCTGCAAGACCCTGTTCCGTCCGTCCGAGTTCACCGCGTTCGGCTACGACGACCCCGAGGAGCGGCGGCACGCGGTCGTCCACGTCACGCTCGGGCTCCTCGCCGGGCGCACCGACGAGACGAAGACGAAGCTGACCGAAACCGTGCTGGAGCTGCTGCGCGAGCACGTGGCGGACGACACCTTCGTACTCCACGCCTCCGCCGAGGTCCGCGATCTCGACCCGTCGTACCGCAAGTACGAGAGCTAGGACCGGCTCACGAGGCCGGGCTCACGAGACCGGGCTCAGGAAGCCAGGGCGACGAGCCGGGTGACCAGGTCGCCGAAGGGGCCGTCGGCCGGCTCGCCGCCCAGCACGGGGCGCAGCAGCGTCCGCAGCTCGTCGTCGTAGGCGGCGGCGACGGCCGTCAGCGCGGCGAAGTCGTGCACGAGCTGGACCTCCAGCTCGCCGCGCGGGATGCGCCGCCCGTCCAGCCAGATCAGCGCGGTCGACTCGGCGAGCGAGATCCACGACCGGACGATCAGTTCGAGCCGCGGCGGCGGATCGGTGATGCCCAGATGCGACAGGATCTGTTCGTAGGCGACCTGGCGTACGGAGTCGACGAGCGCGTTCGTCGTCGACGAGCCGACCGCCGGGCCGCCGCGCATCAGGGCCGAGAAGCCCGGGCCGTGCGCGTCGACGAAGTCGAAGAACCGGTGCATCACGCGCAGCAGCCGGGCGCCGAGCGGACCCTCGCGCGGCTCGGCGAACCGGCTCGCCAGATCCTCCGACGCCCGCTTCAACGCGGCCTCGTACAGGCTGAGTTTGCCGGGGAAGTAGTGGTAGACGAGGGGCCGCGAGATGCCCGCGGCGGCGGCTATCTCGTCGATGGAGACCTCGTCGGGCGAGCGCTGGGCGAACAGGTCGAGGGCGACGCCGATCAACTGCTGCCGACGCTCCTCGACTCCCATTCTGCGACGAACCCCGGTAGTCATACGAGCACCTTACCGATCGGATCCGGACTCCAACGGACCAGACCGGCTCAGACGTTCACCCTGTTTCCGTCACATATCAAGCACCAGGCGTCGACTTCGCGCCCGCGAGACGCAGGTGAACCGCTGTGCGCGGATCAGCGCAGCCCGTTGACCGACCGCCCGTCCGTCAGCCTGCCCTCCAGGCCGGCCTGCGCGCCCTGCTTCGCCGGCACCGTCAGCAGGTTGCCCTGCCCGGAGCCGCGTACGCCGCCCGTGGACCGGATGGACGCCGTCGCCTTGTCGCCGGCCGCGAGCAGGTACCAGTCGCCGCCCTTCGACTTCCACAGCACCCCGGCCAGCACATGCGGATCGCGCGGCCCGCACGCCGGCACGTCCCCGGCCTTCGCCACGGCCGCCCCGAACAGCCCGCCCGGCGTGTGGAACTGGGCCAGCACCCGGCTCCCGTCGCCCCGCCAGGTCTCGGCGCGGGTGCACACCCAGGCCGCCGCCCCGCTCGCGTCGGGCAGTCGCTGCCGTGTGTACGCCCACGCGTTGACCGTCCGTACGCCCTGCCCGCGCGCGTCGGCCAGCGAACAGGCGAACGGCGCCCAGGTCCGCAGCGCTTGTGCGTCGGTCGCCTCCTCGGGCGCGGCCGGGCGGCCGGCGGTGAGGCGGGCGGGGACGAGTTCGCCCAGGTCGCCGAGGAGGTGGCTGCCGGTGGCGTCGGTCAGTTGGAGCACGTTCCACGTCGTGCAGGTGCCGGTCTGGGTGGCCGGGCTGGCCAGCGGCGAGGTGATCCCGTCCGTCAGCGTCATGTCCATCACCCCGGCGCCCGGCTTCGACAGGTCCCGCGCGCCGGCCTTCGTCACCCAGGGGGCCGTCAGATAGCGGACGTTGCCGTCGGCCCGGCCCAGCACCAGCGCGCCCGCCTCGGCGCCGGTCGCGCCGTCGACCCGCGCGAAGTCCAGGGCCGCCCCGGCCGTGCCGTCCTTCGGCTCGGCGTAGCGGGCGATGCGCAGACCGTCGTAGAGGATCACCACGCGCGCGTTGTCGACGTCGCCCGCGTAGAGGAGCTGGGGCGGTCCGGCGGGGCCGCCGAAGGGGGTCTCCGGAGTGGCGGAGACGCGGACCCTCTCGCCGGGGCGGGCCCAGACGGCGAGGGCCCGGCGCAGCAGCGCGGTGTCGCCGGCGAGGGGGCCGCGCGCCGGCCAGACCGAGAAGTCGGTGCGCGGGGAGGTCTTCCAGGCGGCGGGGGAGACCTTCACCAGCCGCCCGGGGTCGAGCGCGGCCTCGGCGGCCGGGTTCTGCGCGTACGCCGGGGCGGCCGCGCCGTCGGGCCCCCAGCCGTCACCGGGCAGCACGACCAGCGCGCCGCAGACCGCGAGGGCCGCCGCGGCGGCGAGACCGGCCCTGGTGTGCTGGCGGCGGCGCATCAGGTCGGTGGGCCGGGCCTGGAGCGAACAGGGGTCGAACTCGGGGGAGCCGAGCAGCGCGTACTGCGCGGCGGGGATCTTGCCGGACTCGCGCAGCGCGCCGTCCACGTCGTCGACGCCGGCCTCGGACAGCACCTCGCGCACGTCGCCGTCGGGGAGTTTCTCCAGGCCGCGCAGGACGTACGCGGCCCGGGCCGGGCCGGACAGGGCGGACAGCCGCTGGTCCAGGGCGAGTTCGTCGGCGCCGCCGGAGTGCGGGAAGAGGCGCAGGCCCCACGCCTGGGGGAGCAGCGGCGGGAGCTGCGCGCGCTTGGGCCACGCCCGCAGCCTCATCGGCAGCCCCGCCTCCAGCGCCGTACGGACCACCTGGAGGCGGACGAAGGCGTACCCGGGGTCGCCGTCGCGGCCGGTGGACTGGGCCGGGACGGCCGGGGCGCAGGCGCGGCGGCGGGGCAGGGCGCGCTGGGCGAGGGCGTGGGCGGTGAGGACGCGCCGGCCGCGGCCGAGGCCTGGGGGCAGCACCAGATAGGCGAGCCGGACCAGGCGCGGGTAGTGCTCGACGAGCGCGGCCTCGGCCTGCTCGACGTCGACGATCCGGTCGGCGGCGGAACCGGGTGCGGGGCGCGGGGCGACATCCTGTGACTGCACGCCCAGCAGAACGAGCGACGCGGGGGATGGTCACCGCCGGACGGGTCAGCCCGCGTCGGCGTCCTCGACCAGCGCCCGCGCGTAGTTGGCCATCGACCGCTGGTAGCGCGGCAGATGGGGGGCCAGGGCACCGATCACCAGGGACAGGCCCTCGCGGTCGCGGCCCAGGCTGGACAGGCACAGCGCCAGACAGGCGCGTACGGCGTCGTCCAACTCGTCGGACGGGGCGTCCAGTTCGGGGGTGAGGAGCTTGACGCCCTCGTCGGCCTGGCCGATGTTGCGCAGCGAGCTGGAGAGTTGGATCTTGGCGCGCCGGCCCTTGTAGCCGCTCAGGTCGCCGAGGCCGCGGGCCAGGGCCTCCCGGTAGAGCGGGGCCGCCCGGTCCGAGTGGCCGGTCGAGTCCCAGGCGCAGGCCTGCTCGAAGAGGCCCAGCGGGCTGCCCTCGGGGAGCTCGGCGACGAGCGTGTCGATCACGGCCCGGAACGCGGCGGCCCGGTCCTGCGGATACTCGTCGAAGGTGGCCCAGGCGGCGGTCACGCGATCTTCCCAGTCTCGGTTCACCGGCCCACCCTCGCACGAGCGTGCCAGGTGGGGCACCGGTATTTTGAGCGCACCGCACGCGGGAGCCGTATCCAGAACGAGGCTCTTGCAGGGAGGAACACATGAAGGTGACCCGATCGATGCTCGTGGCGGCAGCCGCCGCCGCGACGGCGCTGGTGCTGACGGGCTGCGGTTCCGGCGACGGCACGGACACGAAGAGCGTGCCGGTGGCCGCGACCGGCAGCCTGGAGCACCTGGCGTCCCAGGTGAAGTGCACGCCCAACATGCAGACCGACGCCGACGAACTCCGGCAGGCCCTGTGCAAGACCACCGCGGGCAAGTTCATCCTGCTGACCTTCGCCACCGACCGCGGCCAGCGCGAGTGGATCAACGGGGCCAAGGACTACGGCGGTCACTACCTGGTCGGCCGCAAGTGGGTGGCCGTGGGCGAGGAGACCAGCACCGTCACCTCGCTGCGGAACACGCTCGGCGGTGACATCGAGGAGGGCACGGACCACTCCGCGCACGCCTCGAACGAGGCGTCGGACGGCGCCTCGCACTCCGCTCACTGAACGCTCGCCGAGCGCTCTTCGAGCGCTCGCCGAACGAACGCGGGCAGCACGAAAGGCCGGCGGTGAGGAATCCTCACCGCCGGCCTTTCGCTGTGGGCTGCTTGCCTTACGTGCCTACTTGCAGTTCTTGCCGGTGTTGATGCAGTTGACCATCGTGTTCATCAGGTTCGTGGAGAAGAAGTTGATGAAGTCGTTGTGGTCGGTGACCGGCTTGTGCAGGTTCTCCGGGAAGGTGTCCACCGCGTACGGGTTCACCACCGTGCCGTTCTGGAGCTTCGGGGCCGGAACGTTGTAGACCAGTCGGACCTGGAGCTGCGGGATCGCCTGGAAACCGTTGCCGCAGGTGCCGTCGCCCTGGACGAACGCCACGTGCGTGCGGTGGTTGGCGCTGTCGATGTTCTTGCCGTCCCAGCAGCTCTGGAAGTTGGTCGTACGCACCACCTGGCTGCCCTGCGGGCAGATCGGGTACTGCTCCTTCAGCTGCACCTTGTTCTCGAAGCCGGTGCAGCTCCAGTTCACGTTGGCGTTGGCGTTGCCGTTGACGAAGGCCTTGGCGTCACCGGTGATGATGCGCAGGGCGGTCGGCATCGCGACGACGTTGCCCTTCTTGTTGCCGACGAACTTCAGCTGCGCCTGGGCGGGCTGAAGGATCTTGCCGACGTTGCCTTCCTTGCCGCCACCGTCGTTGTTCTGGTCGAAGTCCTGCGAGCCGTCCTGGATACGCAGCACCGGCCAGAAGTACGAGGACTTGTCGCCCTGGTTCTGGCAGCTCGTGCCGCCGTTCGCCAGGTCCTGGTCGCTCGCGAAGGCGTCGTTGTTCTGGTTGCCGACGTAGTCGTGCAGGTGGTGGGCGCCGTTGGTGACACCGGGGGCGACGATCACGTTGTCCGTGTTGTGGTTGTCGTTCCCGTTGGTGCCGCAGTTCGACGTGAAGGTGCCCTTGGAACCGCTGTTGCCGTTCGCGGGGAGACCGTTCTGACCCACGCCCAACTGGGCGTTGCCCTGGACCTTCGTGATGTCCACGAAGTCCGCGGCGGCGGGGCCGTTGCCGCCCTGGCCGTTCTGCTGCTGGCCGTTGTTCTGGCCGTTGTTCTGGCCGTTGTTGCCGTTGTTCTGCTGGCCACCGTTGTTCTGCTGGCCGCCGTTGTTCTGGCCGCCGTTCTGCTGCTGGCCGTTGTTGTTCTGGCCGTTGTTCTGGCCGTTCTGCTGCTGGCCGCCGTTGTTCTGCTGGCCGTTACCGGCCTGCCCGGCGTTGGTGTTCGCGCCCTGCGTGGTGCAGGCCGCGAGCTGGCTCAGCGAGTTGTTGAACTGACCACCGGAACGCTGGACGTTGATCCGGATCCGGTCGATCGTGGCCGCCCTCTTTTCCTTGAGGGGGCCGGTGATCGCGTTCTGCACGAACCCGGAGTCACCGGCCTGGGCCTGGCGCGTCGAAGCGAGCCGGGCGTAGGCCTCGGTGATCTGCTTGTCGAGGTTCGCCAGCTCAGTCGCTACGCCTTGTTTCGCCCCGTTCGGAACGTTCGTCAGCTTCTGCCCCACATCAGGGCAGGAGATGGTGGCGACCTGCGCGCCCGCGGTGGAGGCCTTGGTCTCGTTCTGACCCGAGTTGGACTCGTGCGCCGAAGCGTAGAAGTTCGCCCAGATCAGCCCGCCCCCACCGAGCGCTAGGGCCGCCGATGCTGCCACGGCCTTCGTGGCCATCGACGAACGGCGTTTACGTATGTTGCGTCCCATGGAACTCCTCTGACTTCCTTGCGGGGCAGCATCGAGGTGCCCGACAGGAGTGAAGCTGCTCCCTCACTTACGAACGTCGCCCCACAGGTGTTCAGCCTTCTCAGAAATTGATGAGAGCTCCGAACGACAAACCGCCCCCAACGCACGCACAGCACACAGCGGTCGCACTGCTCACCGGTCCCGGTCCAGATAGGCCAGCACCGCCAGCACCCTGCGGTTGTCGTCGTCGGAGACCTCCAGACCGAGCTTCAGAAAAATATTGGCGGTGTGTTTGGCGACGGCCCGCTCGGTGACGACCATTTGGGCGGCGATCGCCGCGTTCGACCGGCCCTGCGCCATCAGTTCCATGACCTCCCGTTCGCGCGGAGTGAGCCGGTCCACCGGCCCTTCCCCGTCGCCCGAACGCCGGGCCAGCAGTTGCCGGATCACCTCCGGGTCCATCGCCGTACCGCCCGCCGCGACCCGCCGTACGGCGTCCACGAACTGCTCCGCGTCGAACACCCGGTCCTTCAGCAGATAGCCGACCCCGCCGCTGCCGTCGGCGAGCAACTCGCGCGCGTACAACTGCTCGACGTGCTGGGAGAGGACCAGCACCGGCAGCCCGGGCTTTCGGCGGCGGGCCCGAAGGGCGCACTGCAGGCCCTCGTCGGTGTGCGTCGGCGGCAGCCGGACGTCGACCACGGCGACGTCCGGCGCCAGTTCGGCGAGGGCCCGCTCGAGTTCGGGCCCGCTCTCGACGGCGGCGGCGATCTCGAAGTCGTAGGCCTCCAGCAGCCGGACGAGGCCGTCCCGCAGCAGGAAGAGGTCCTCGGCTAGGACAACACGCAAGGGATCTCCATGGTCACCATGGTGGGACCGCCGGCGGGGGAGCCGACGGCCAGGACGCCGTCGAATGTACCCAGCCGCCGTTCGATCCCGGCCAGCCCCGAGCCCGCCCCGATGACCGCGCCGCCCTTGCCGTTGTCGGTGACGGAGATCCGCAGATGGCCGTCCGTGTGGTGGAGGTCGACCCAGATCCGGTCGGCGCCGGAGTGCTTGACCGCGTTGGTGAGCACCTCGCTCACCGCGAAGTAGGCCGCCGACTCCACGGGCGCGTCCGCGCGGCCCGCGCCGAGCTCGACCGTCACCTCGGTGGCGACCGGCAGCCGCAGCGCCAACGCCCGTACGGCGTCGCCGAGTCCACGCTCGGCCAGCACCGGCGGGTGGATCCCGCGCACCAGGTCGCGCAGTTCGGAGAGCGCCTCGGCGGAGGACCGGCGGGTCTTGGCGAGCAACTCCCTGGCTTTCTCCGGGTTCTTGTCGAGCAGCATCTCGACGGTGCCGAGGTCCATGCCCATCGCCACCAGCCGCGCCTGGGCGCCGTCGTGCAAGTCCCGCTCGATGCGCCGCAGTTCGGCGGCGGAGGTGTCCACGGCGTCCTGCCGGGTCTCGGTCAACACCCGTACGCGTTCGGCCAGTTCGGCCTCGCTGGGGGAGAGGTAGGCGCGGGTGAGACAGAAGTGGGCGTGCATCGCGCTCACCGTGTACCGGTGGGCGACGACGAGGATGACGGCCCCCAGGGCGCCGGCGACGAGCGCGGTGCCCTGCCCGCTGACCGGCACGAAGGCGTACCAGTACGGCCCGTACTCGGCGTACGGCCCGCCCGTCATGGTCCGCCACAGCCCTGCCGCCAGCGCGAACCCCTCCAGGGGGTAGAGGATCAGGAGCGGCGGCAGCAGCGCGGTCAGGAACCCCGCCGTCATGTCCACCGGCAGCCAGCGCAGGTCCCGCCAGGTCGCCGGGTCGCGCAGCAGCGCGAAGGTGAGCGTCCACGGGTTGGCGGTGTCGGGCAGCGGCCGGTACGCCGACGGGACGCGCACCCCGCCCCACCGCTCGGCGAGCGCCCGCCGCCAACCGGCGTAGGCACGCACCCCCTTGACCACCTGGGGCGTGGTGACGATCCCGACCCCGACCGGTATCAGGGCCATGGAGACGAGGGAGAGGGTGATGCCCAGGACGGCCGACGGCAGCGCCAGCACGGCCAGCACGAGCCCCCGCCCCGCGGCGAGGATCATCCCCCGAGCCCTCGAACGCCCGTCGTCGCTCTTCGTGTTGGTGTTCATGCGGCCAGTCTGGCCGAGCCGCGGGGGGAGGGCACGGGGCTGAGACCCCCGGTCAGGGGGTGGTGCCAGATACACCCCCGGCCGCGTTGCCGGCCGCTTGGCCAGGTGCGTTGCCGGCTGTGTTCGTGCCCGCCGCGAGCACCTTTTTCTCCACCTCCGGGTCCAGGCCCAGTGGCGGCCGGTCCGGGCGTCGGGGTGCCGTGCCGCCGATCGACCGCAGCCAGTTCCACGTGTCGGCGACGGTCTCCTCGACGGGACGGCAGGCGAGGCCCGTCGCCAGGGCCCGTGAGACGTCGGCCGCGTGGAGGGCGTCGTGCATGTCACTGCCCGGCGGCACCCATACGGGCAGTTCGGTCCACGGCTCGATGCCCGCGTCGAGGACGATCTCCGGGGCGGTCCAGCGCAGTTCGGCCGCAGAACCGGTCACCCGGACACACGCCTCCAGCAACTCGCCCATGGTGGCGTGCCCTTGACGACTCATCAGGTTGTACGGGCCGCTCAACTCCCGTTCGATCGCCCCGAGGATCCACTCGGCGAGGTCGCGGACGTCGACGTACTGCAAGGGCAGTTCGCGCGGGCCGGGGGCCAGGACCGGGCCGCCGCGGGCGATCCGGGTCAGCCACCAGGGCAGCCGGCCGACGTTCTCGTACGGGCCGAGGATCAGCCCGGCCCGTACGAGGACGGAAGCCTCCGCGCCGAAGGCGTCGACCACGGCCAGCTCGCCGCCGCGCTTGTCCCGGACGTAGTCGGTCCGGTCGGCGCCGGGTGCGGCGCCCTCGACGACGGCCGCGTCCTCGGTGTATCCGGCGGGCGGGGCCCAGGTGTACACCGAGCAGCTCGACACGTACACGTACCGGCGGGCGCGGCCCCGCAGCAGCCGCGCCGCCTCGTGCACCGCGCGGGGCGCCGCCGACCAGGTGTCGACGACGGCGTCCCAGTCACCCTCGCCCTCGTCGGGGGCGGCGAGGGCGTCGAGGCCCCCGGGCGCGGTGCGGTCACCGGTCAGTGACCGGGTGCCGGGGGCGGGTGCGTGCCGCCCCCGGTTGAAGACCGTCACGTCCCACCCGCGCCCGAGGGCCGCCTCGACGACGGCCCGTCCCGCGAACTCCGTACCGCCCAGCACCAGAAGTCTCATACCGGTGACTGTGCCCGGCCGGGGCGCGGGGCGGAACCGTCCTCTGCTGAGGGCAGAGGGGCAGAGGGGCAGAGGGGCAGAGGGGCAGAGGGGCAGAGGGGCAGAGGGGCAGAGGGGCAGAGGGTCCGTGGGTCAGCGGGCGGTGGGCGGGGTGAACTTGTAGCCGACCCGGCGCACCGTCTGGATCGACTGGCGGTGCCGCGCGCCCAGCTTGCGGCGCAGCCGGGCGATGTGGACGTCGACCGTGCGGCCGTCACCGACGTGGCCGTAACCCCACACCGTGGTGACGAGCTGGTCGCGGGTGTGCACCCGGTTCGGGTGCGCCACCAGGTGCGCGAGCAGCTCGAACTCCAGGTAGGTCAGGTCGAGTTGCTGCCCGTCCACCTCGGCGGTGCGCTGCACGGCGTCGACCCGCACGAGCGGCTCGCCGACGCCCGGCTCCGGCGACGGCGGTGACGGTACCGGCTGGAACGGCTGGCGCTGGTCCGCCGGGATCAGGACCAGGTAGCCGACCATCGCCGGCCGGCCGGGCAGCGTGGGCAGGGTGTGCTGCGGTGCGGGCAGCCAGGTGGCGCCGGGCGGCAGCAGATCCGCGACGTCCACCACCTCGTCCGGATCGACGGCCCGCAGCCGGTGCCGGGCGGCGTTCTGGACGGGGCCGACGGGACTGACGGGGCTGATGGTGCTGGGGAGAGGAGCGGAGGAGAGAGAACGAGTGGTCGCCATGAGAGGTCAGCTCTTTCGCGCGAGAAGTTCGTCGGGAGGGACGTACGTCATCTCGCGTCGGCGAAGGCCGGGGTGTACGGCTTTAGCGGGCCGACGCGTTCGTCGCGCGGCAACACACCCGGTCGAAGTCGTGGTGCTGACGGGAAGGCCAGAAGGGCTCGAGGTCATGGCGACCCGTCGCGGAGTACTTCTGGAAGCTGGCCATGGCCCCATTGAAGCAGACACGCGCCCGTTACAGGAGCCTCTTTCTCACAGCTTGGACGCTTCCTTGGCATGACTTGGCACGGATCGGATCAGCGCGGAGAGGGGCGCCCACCGTGACGGCGGGCGCCCCTCTCCGGGAAGAACCGGGGATCCTGAGACCCTGGGATCAGACCTGGCCGGCCTTCTCCAGCGCCGAGCAGCAGGTGTCGACGATCAGACGCGTCACCAGGTACGGGTCGACGTTGGCGTTGGGGCGGCGGTCCTCGATGTAACCCTTGCCGTCCTTCTCGACCTGCCACGGGATGCGGACCGAGGCGCCGCGGTTGGAGACGCCGTAGGAGTACTCGTTCCACGGGGCGGTCTCGTGCAGGCCCGTCAGACGGTCGTCGATGCCGGCGCCGTAGTGCTTGACGTGGTCGAGCGGCTTCGAGCCCTCGCCGAGCGACTCGCACGCGGTGATGATCGCGTCGTAGCCCTCGCGCATCGCCTTCGTGGAGAAGTTGGTGTGCGCGCCCGCGCCGTTCCAGTCGCCCTTGACCGGCTTCGGGTCGAGGGTGGCGGAGACGCCGAAGTCCTCGGCGGTGCGGTAGAGCAGCCAACGGGCCACCCACAGGTGGTCGGAGACCTCCAGCGGGGACACCGGGCCGACCTGGAACTCCCACTGGCCGGGCATGACCTCGGCGTTGATGCCGGAGATCGCGAGACCGGCGGCGAGACAGTTGTCCAGGTGCGCCTCGACGACCTCACGGCCGAAGATCTCGTCGGCGCCGACGCCGCAGTAGTAGCCGCCCTGCGGGGCCGGGAAGCCGCCCCTGGGGAAGCCGAGCGGGTAGCCGTCCTGGAAGAACGTGTACTCCTGCTCGATGCCGAAGATCGGCTCCTGACCGGCGAACTTCGCGGCGACCTCGGCGAGCGCGGCACGGGTGTTGGACTCGTGCGGCGTCATGTCGATCTCGAGGACCTCGCACAGGACGAGGATGTCGTCGCCGCCGCGGATCGGGTCGGGGCAGGTGAAGACCGGCTTGAGGACACGGTCCGAGGAGTGGCCCTCGGCCTGGTTCGTGGACGACCCGTCAAAGCCCCAGATCGGCAGCGCGTCCAGGCCGACGGGCTCGCCCGTGACGATCCTGGTCTTGGAGCGGAGCTTGGCGGTCGGCTGGGTGCCGTCGATCCAGATGTACTCAGCCTTGAAGGTCACGGGCCACTTCCTTCGGGGGTGTGTCTGACGCACTTGCGGGTGCTGCGGCGCTGCGGCACTGGGGCGCCACCTGTTTGCCCGGAAGCTTGTCAACAGGCGATTTCCCGATCATTGCCCAAATGTGAACCCCGTGTTACCTGGTGGTTCTGTGGTGCGACTCACGGTGTGAGAACACCGACCCGGCAGCAAGTTGCCGTTCGCGGTCGCAGAGGGGCGGCAGCCGACAGTGGGCGGCGGCTGCCGGGTGACTCGTATGCGATGGGGTTGGGACGCGCGGGACCGGGTCATGCCTCAGGTCGGCTCTCCTCGGTCGCCGCTTTCCGTACGCCGTCCAGGAAGCCCTGGATCGCCGCCCGCTCCCGCTCGTCGTAACCCCGGAGCAGTTCCGTCACCTGCCCGATGAGCGGACCGAAGAAGGCCTGGCCGAGGGCGACCGCGTGGTCGTCCACCTCGATGACGACCTTGCGCCGGTCCGCCGCGCCGCGCGTCCGGCGGACGTGACCGGCCCGTTCCAGTCGGTCGACGAGGGCGGTCGTGCCCGCCGAGTTCAGCCCGAGCGCGGCCCCGAGCCGCCCGGCCGTCATCTCCTCGTCCGCGCGCCTGGCGTCCATGAGGGCGATCAGGGCGCGTACGTCCGTCGGATGCATGCCGTTGCGGTTCGCGAACCGGGCGCTGTGCAGGCCGAGTTCGACCGTCACCGCACGCAGCAGGTGGACGGTTTCCAACTCGGTCACCGGCTCCGGGCTTTCGGTCGGCGGCATACGGCTGTGCTCCCACGGCTGCTGTCCTGCTCGGTTATTGTCTTGGTCGGCGAGTATCTTGTGCAGCGAGATAATACGGGACGTGGGACGGTGGCGGGAGGCTCGATGGTTGCGTACGACGACGGTGCTTTTCAGGCGGCCTACGACAAGGTCATGGCCAAGTGGCCGGGAGACCGGGAGGCGGTGACGGTCTCCACGCCCTTCGGTACGACGTACGTCAACGTCTGCGGTCCGCGTGACGCGCCCCCGCTGCTGCTCCTGCCCGGGGGCGGGGGAGCGACCTCCGCCTCCTGGTACGCCCAGGCGGCCGAACTGGCCCGGATCCGGCGGGTGTACGCCGTGGACCTGATCGGGGCGGCGGGGCGCAGCGCCCAAGGAGGCGGCCTGCGGAGCGTCGCCGACCTGGGCGACTGGCTGGACGCGGTGCTCGCGGGGCTGGGCGTCGAGCGGGCCGACGTCGGCGGGCACTCCTACGGTGGCTGGATCGCCCTGCACCACACCCTGCGCGCCCCCGAGCGTGTACGCCGGCTGTTCCTCCTCGACCCGACGCGGTGTTTCGCCGGGTACCGGCCGGCGTATCTCCTGCACGCCCTGCCCATGTTGCTGCGGCCCACCCCGCGCCGGGTGCGGGCCTTCCTGGAGTGGGAGACCGGGGGAACGGCTCTGGACCCCGACTGGCTGCGGTTGCAGGAGACGGCTGCGGGGTTCCCGTCGGGGAAGCCGGTGACGGGTCCGCGTCCCGGGCCCGAGGCGTTGCGGACCCTGGACGTGCCGGTCCTGCTGCTCGTGGCCGCGAACAGCAGGACCCATGACGCGTACGAGGTGACGACCCGGGCCGGCGAGATGGTGCGCGGTGTCGAGACGGTCGTCCTCCCGGACGTCTCCCATCACGCGCTGCCGCCCGCCGCGCCCTCCAGAACGGGCCGCCGCCTCGGCGAGTTTCTCGGCGGCTGAGCCTCGCCCCGCCTTCTCGATCGGGGCATCGGCCGGCCGGCTCTCAGCCCGGCTAGCGGGACAGGGCGTCGCGTACGGCCTCGTCCGTACGGGCCACCAGCGCGGTGCCGTCGTCGGCGGTGATGATCGGGCGCTGGATGAGCTTGGGGTGCGCGGCGAGCGCGGTGATCCAGCGTTCGCGCGTGTCCGCGTCCCGCGCCCAGTCCTTCAGGCCGAGTTCCTTGGCGTCGGCCTCCTGGGTGCGGGTGATGTCCCAGGGTTCCAGGCCGAGACGGTCGAGTACGCCCCTGATCTCGTCCTCGCTCGGTACGTCCTCCAGGTAGCGGCGGACGGTGTAGTCGGCGCCCTCGGCGTCGAGGAGCGTGAGGGCGCTGCGGCACTTGGAACAGGCGGGGTTGATCCAGATCTCCATGGCGCCCACGGTAGCGGGCGAAGGTGCCGAAAGCCCCTGTGATCAGGGGCTTTTGTCAGTGGTGGGCAGTAGAATAGGAGCAGTGTTCGAGGGTCCGCCGGAGGGGTTCCGGGTCGGGCCCTGTCCGCGACAGGAGGATGCCTGTGCCCGCTGCCGCACTGAAGCCGAAGCCGTTGCCGATACCGACCCAGTCCACCGCGAAGCGTTCCGTCCAGCTCGATCTGCCCTATGTGCCCGTCGAGAAGCGGCCGTTGCCGCCCGGGCGACCGCGCGACTGGTACGTCATGCACAACCGTCGCCTCAAGGCCATGCGCCTTGCGATCGCCCTCCTCGACCTGGGGGTGTACATGCCGAACCAGGCCCGCAACGAGAAGATCCGCAGCACGGCCCAGCTGATCAACGTTCACCCGCCGTCGGACACGACGTGCCACATGGTGCGGGCACTGCTGCGTTACTCGCGGTGAGCCCGGCGCCGGGCGCCGTCGTCCATGACGGCGCCCGGCGCTGCCGCGCGAGGAGTAAGAGGAGTAACAGGGGTCGCCGCGTGACGAGTTACAGCACCCACGCACTCCCAGAACCCGCAGCACTCACCCCGCCAACTCCTTCTCCGCCGGCGTCCGGAACCTCGGGGTCACCCGGGTCGCCCCCAGCCACGACCCCAACCGCTCGGCCTGCGCCCCGATCGCCGCCTTCGCGTCCCTCCCCACACCCTCCTCGTCCAGGATCCGCCACGCGACCTCGCCGTCGGACCGCTGGGCCCGACTCCCCACCACCTGCCCGTCCCACCACACCGTCGGCCCCACATTGCCGCTGTAGTCGAACAGGGCGGGCCGCAGCTCAGGGGCCAGACACCAGTCCCGGCCCTGCCAGCCCATCGCGGTCGGTCGACCCGCCGCTGCTCGAACCGGCCGGCGCCTCCGACGGCGCCGCCCTGCGGAAGATCTTCAGCGACTACCGCTCCACCCTCGCCGAGGAGCGCCGCGTACTGCTGGACCGCTACCGCTTCGTCGACGCCGCCCGCAAGGTCGTCGGCGTCGGCAGCGTCGGCACCCGCTGCTTCATCGTGCTGCTCGCCGGGCGCGACACCGGCGATCCGCTGTTCCTCCAGATCAAGGAGGCCCGCGCGTCCGTCCTCGAGGAACACCTGCCGAACGGCCCCTACGGCCATCCCGGCCACCGGGTCGTCGCCGGGCAGCGGCTGCTCCAGGCCGCCGGCGACATCTTCCTGGGCTGGATGACCGGGCCGCAGGGCCGCGCCTTCTACGGGCGTCAACTGCGTGACATGAAGGGCTCCGCCGACGTCGCCGGCATGTCCCCGGCCGACCTCCTGGCGTACGCCCGGCTGTGCGGCACGGCCCTGGCCCGCGCCCACGCCCGCTCCGGCGACCGCATCGCCATCGCCGGCTACCTCGGCGGCGCCGACACCTTCGAACGCGCCGTCGCCGACTTCGCCCTCGCCTACGCCGACCGCACCACCGCCGACCACGCGGCCCTGGGCGCGGCGATCGCGGCGGGGGTGGTGACGGCGGCGCCGGGGGTCTGAGGTCAGCCTCGCACCGGCAGGGGGCGAGCACAGCCCCAGGGCCGTCACCCGGGGGCCGTAGTGCGCGACGAGGTCGGCCACCGTCTGTCCGCTCATGCTGAACCCGACGAGCACCAGCGGCCCGTCCGCCGGAACATGCGCGTCGATCACGGACACCGCAAGCAGTACAGCCGGCCAGGGCCGGTTCAGAGGCCGGGGGCTCCCCAGACCGGGAACCAGCGGCTCAGGTCCTGTTCGATCCGTAGGTCGTTCGTCAGGGCGGCCTTCACCTGTAGCTCCAGCGGGTTGTCGCGCCGCTGTCCACCACCGGGCAGCGGCGCGAACGGGTAGAACGTACCCCTTTTGTACAGATACACGAGCGCCAGCCGACGCCCGCCCCCGGCCCCTGTCTCCGCCACTCCCGCCCCCGTCTCCTCGAACCCGGCGAGGGAGCACAGCAGTTGGGGACCGAAACCGTTGACCTCCATCGCGCTGTTCACCGCGTGCAGGTCGTTGACCAGGAGCGGCAGTTGGTCGGGGGTGCGTTGCGAGACCAGCCAGGAGTAGCCGTAGCCGTCGCGCAGGAGCCGTACCGGGGGGCCGGTGCGCTCGGTGTCCGCGTCGAGGAGCGCCTGGACCTCGCGGTGGGTCTGGTCGAAGGCCGAGCCCTCGACGGTCGCGAAGCACACGGCACCCTGCCCGGTCGGGACGAACCCGGCCGCCGCCTCCAGCGTCACCGCCGCGGACGGCAGTGCGAACAACTGATCGAGGTCGGGCATGACCGGCTTCGTCCGGCCGAGCAGGATGTCCAGCAGCCCCATGCGCCTCAGCTTGCCTTTCCAGGAGTGGCCGCCTCGCCCAGCTCGGCGGAGATCCGCCCGAGCTGCTCGAGCCGCTGCTCCAGGCTCGGGTGGGTGGAGAAGTACCGTTCGATGCCCGGCTCCCGGCCCGTCGCCGGGGTGAAGTAGAAGGCGTTGAAGGCCTGGGCCGTCCGCAGGTCCTTCGTCGGGATGCGGGCGATGTCGCCGGACACCTTCGTCAGCGCGGAGGCCAGCGCCGAGGGGCGGCCGGTCAGTTGCGCCGCCGCCCGGTCCGCCGCCAGCTCCCGGTACCGGGACAGCGCCCGGATGAGGAGGAAGCTCAGCGCGTAGACGGCCGCCGAGACACCCATGATCACGGCGAAGACGACCGCCGTGTTCTGGTCCCGGCGCCCGCCGCCGAAGAGCTGCGAGTAGAACGCGAACCGTACGATCAGCCCCGCGATCACGCCCAGGAACGACGCGACCGTGATCACGGCCACGTCCTTGTGCGCCACGTGCGACAGCTCGTGCGCGAGCACGCCCTCCAGCTCGGCCGGCTCCAGCCGCCGCAGCAGCCCCGTCGTCACGCACACCACCGCGTGACCGGGATTGCGCCCGGTCGCGAAGGCGTTGGGCATGTCCATATCGGACACGGCGACGACCGGCTTGGGCATGTCGGACAGGGCGCACAACCGGTCCACGACGGCGTGCAGCTCGGGATACTCCTCCCGCTCCACGACCCGCCCGCGCATGGCGAACATCGCGATCCGGTCGGAGAACCAGAACTGCGCGACGAACATGACCGCCATGAGCACGACGACCAGCACCCACGACTTCAGCAACACGATCAACGCGACGACGAACGCCACGTACAGAAATCCGAGCAGGAACAAGGTGACCGTCATCCGCACGGTCAGACCCCGGTCGCTCCGGAAACGGCTCTGCATCTGCATCACCCCGCAGTCAGGCACTCGCCCCACTGCCCATTGTGCGCCCGCGCCTGCCATGGACAGCCCGAGATCGGCTCTGCGCCGGGTAAAGGAATGGGGCCGGGTAGAGGAACGGGTCAGAAGTTGGAGATCACGCTGGTGATGACCTGCTCGATCGTCTCGGCCTTCTTCGCGTCGTAGGCCTTCCCGCCGCTGGCGTCCGCGATCTCCTCCAGCACGCTCCTGCCGTTCGCGTCGTCCTCGTCGGCCTTGCTCCCGTAGGCGATGGTGAAGACCCGGATCTGGGGCCGGGCCGGGTCCTTGATCCGCTTCAGCAGCTCCGCCTTGGTCAGGCTGTCGCCGTCCTCGTTGCGGCCGTCGGTGAGCAGCACGATCGCGTTGATGGCCTGGGGGTCGTAGTCGTCCCGCATGGCCTTGGTCGCGGCGTCGAGCGTGTCGTACAGACCGGTCGCACCGTCCGCCTCCAGGCCCTCGACGTTGTCGGACAGCAGGTCGGCGCGGGTGCCGCCGGGCAGCTTCTGGTTGTACGGGCCGAGCGGCACCAGTTCCTTGTAGTCGTGGCCGCCGCCGAGCACGAAGGCGTCGGAGAACTTCCACAGACCGACCCGGTCGGTGCCGGTGAACTCGTCGAACAGGGTGGCCTCGGCCTGCTTCAGGCGCTCCATCTTGGTGTCGCCGGTGCCGGGGATCACGTCGTTCATCGACTCCGAGGTGTCGATGACGATGCGGACGTTGGCCCGTCGGCGCAGCGTCGGCCAGACCTTCAGCAGCTCGACGAGGACGTCGCCCTCGGGCATCGGCATGCGGGTGAACCCCGCCTCGGGCAGGACTCCGTTGGCCTTGACCAGCAGCGCGGACTTCTTGGGGGTGCCCTCGTGGGTGCGGAAGCCGTAGGGGGCGAACCGCTTGCCGTAGATGTCGGGGCTCTGCAGGTACCGGAGGAAGTCGTCGGCGACCGCCTTCTTCGCGGTGCTCATCCCGTTCAGCTCGATGTACGGGTGCTCGGAGAACGGGACGCCGTCCTTCGGATAGAACGAGACCAGGGGGGTGTCCGGCGGGCTGGTCTTCGCACAGCCGTCCGCCGTGCTGAGCGCGCCGCAGGGATAGCCCGCGTTGTAGGCGGCCACGGTGTTCTCCTCCAGCGTGACGGCGGAGATGTACGACATGGCCTTCTGCGGGCTGGTGCGGTCCGCCTCGCGGAGATGGGCGAGGAAGGTCAGCGTCGTGTCGCCGTAGTGGACCGCGGCCTGCTCGATGCTCTTGACGAACGCCTGGTTGCCGACATCGTCGATGTGCGGGACGGCGAGCTCACCGCTGGTGCCCGTCCTGGCGTAGAAGGCGGCGACGGTCGCGTTGAGCCCGGACGTGGAGTACCCCGGGTTGGTCTTGCCGAGTTTGAAGGGACCCCACTCCGGCTTCTTGTGCCCCGCCCAGAAGCCGTCGGCGCTCTTCGCCCACTCGGCGAGCTGACTCCAGGTGAACCGCCGCTCGGGCCAGTTCAGCGCCTCGGCCATCGGCTTCGGCATGGCGATGGTCAACGGGCTCTGCACGATCGATTCCGCACGCTCCGGGAACTGCTGCGCGTTCTTCCCCTTCGCGGCGGCCCTGGCCAGCGACAGCCACGAGCTCCCGGCCGGCGCCCACACATCCGGCTTCGCCCCGTCGGACTCGCCCCAGCCGTCTACCAGGGCGCGCATCCCGTCGCCCGAGTTCTTGTCCTCGACCTCGATCCGCAGGCACTTTCCGCCCGCGGCCCGGTCGCCGTAGTCCTCGGCCGCCCGCCGCATGGGCTCCGACTTGTCGACGGAGGCGGCGATGACGAGCGGCACGGTGTCCGCCTGATCACAGGCCGGCAGAGAGGGCGCGACGGGCCCGGAGAGCGTCGTGGCGTCGTCGCTGCCACCCCCGTCGCCACCGCCCCCGCACGAGTGGATGACGAGCCCGAGGGCCACCGCCCCAGCGGTGAGCGACAACCAGACCTTCGCCCGGCCCTTCCAGCGGCCGGCATGCCACCGGGGAGGACGCGCGGAGGTCTTCTTCTTCACCGGCGGCGACGACGGAGGTGACGTCGGCAGCTCGGCACCGGAGCTCTCGGGCTGGTGCTGCAGCAGGACGGCGACGGCCACCTCCGCCGCGTGGGCGGCCGCCCGCTGCTGGCCGCCGCCGGCGTCGGCCGCACCCTTCTCGCCGTCCGCACGGTCGCTGATCCCGCGGATGACGAGGGCTTCCGTACGGTGACGCTGCGCCGCCTTGCAGAAGCCGAAGCCCTCCATCTCCAGGGCGGCCGCATCCTGATAGGTGCTGTTGAGCAGCCTCCGCAGGTCACCGGACTTGGCGTCGAGCACGACGTCGCCGGAGGCGATCGGCTTGAAGTGGCACTTGCTGCGGACGTCCGCGTAGAGCGCCGTCTGCCACAGGGAGAGCGAGGTGTCCACGGCGTCGGGACGGGCGCCGTTGCCCTCGGCCGACACCTTGGCGCCGTGGATCTCGTACACCTTCGTCGCGACCACGACGTCACCCGGAGGAATGTCGTCCTTGAGGCTGCCCGCGATCCCGACCAGGAGCGCGACGTCCGGCCGCAGCTCGTCCAGGAGGCCGTGCGTGCCCAGCGCGGCGACGACGTTCGTCATGCCCACCTGGGCCAGGTGCACGGTCCACGAGGCGTAGGCGCCGTCGAGCTCGAAGGTCTGCACCACGGTGGCGTTGACTCTCCGCTGCCCCTTGGACCGGGCGTTCTCGGACCTGAGACGGTCCAGCAGCGGCGAGAACTCCACAGGAAGCGCTGTCACGACGACAGCGGTACGCGAAGGACGGACTGTTGTCACCGGACCAACCGTTCTTGTGTTGACCTGGACACCGAGGGTGAGCGAAGAGGCACAAAGTAGCACCGCGCAGCCCAACAGCCCTGGCAGTAAGGCGGATTGCCTCCTGTTCTAATAGGGTGCCCGGAACCGCACGTACCCCAGCAGCAGGATCACCGCGACCACGCACCCCAGGACGAGTGCCGTCGACACCCACGACGAACGACGTGGCGTCACCGGCCCGGGGTCACCCCGGAACGGCACCGGCTCGGGCGGGTTCTCCTTCCAGCGGGCGGCCAGCATCCGGGCCCGCGCGGAGGGTTCCTTGTGCGTCGCGTCGTCCGCCCACCTGAGGTCGAACTCCCGCTCCGTATCGTCCTGTTCGGGCATCCCCGTGTCTCCCCCGTCACCTGTTCTCGAACAGCAGTGCCAGAAACCATACGACGACGCCCCCGCCCTGAGAAACAGAGCGGGGGCGTCGGACGGTCCGCGCGTGAGGTACGCGCGGTCCGATCACACGTCGAAGTAGAGCTCGAACTCGTGCGGGTGCGGGCGCAGCTGCAGCGGGGCGATCTCGTTCGTGCGCTTGTAGTCGATCCAGGTCTCGATCAGGTCGGACGTGAAGACGTCACCGGCGAGCAGGAACTCGTGGTCGGCCTCGAGGCGGTCCAGGACGGCCGGGAGGGAGGTCGGGACCTGGGCGACGCCCGCGTGCTCCTCGGGGGCCAGCTCGTAGAGGTCCTTGTCGATCGGCTCGGCCGGCTCGATCTTGTTCTTGATGCCGTCCAGGCCCGCGAGCAGCAGGGCCGAGAAGGCGAGGTACGGGTTGCCGGAGGAGTCGGGCGCGCGGAACTCGACGCGCTTGGCCTTCGGGTTGGAGCCCGTGATCGGGATACGCATGGCCGCGGAGCGGTTGCGCTGCGAGTACACCAGGTTCACCGGCGCCTCGAAGCCCGGCACCAGACGGTGGTAGGAGTTCACCGTCGGGTTGGTGAAGGCCAGCAGCGACGGGGCGTGCTTGAGGATGCCGCCGATGTAGTAGCGGGCCATGTCCGAGAGGCCCGCGTAGCCGGTCTCGTCGTAGAAGAGCGGCTGGCCGCCGGTCCACAGCGACTGGTGGACGTGCATGCCCGAGCCGTTGTCGCCGAAGATCGGCTTCGGCATGAAGGTCGCGGTCTTGCCGTTGCGCCAGGCGACGTTCTTCACGATGTACTTGAAGAGCTGGAGGTCGTCGGCCGCGGCGAGCAGCGTGTTGAACTTGTAGTTGATCTCGGCCTGGCCGGCGGTGCCCACCTCGTGGTGCTGGCGCTCGACCTGGAGGCCGGACGCGGCCAGCTCCAGGGAGATCTCCGCACGCAGGTCGGCGAAGTGGTCGACCGGCGGGGTCGGGAAGTAGCCGCCCTTGTAGCGGACCTTGTAGCCGCGGTTGTTCTCGACCGCACCGGTGTTCCAGGCGCCCGCCTCGGAGTCGATGTGGTAGAAGGACTCGTTCGCGGAGGTCTGGAAGCGCACGCTGTCGAAGACGTAGAACTCGGCCTCGGGACCGAAGTACGCGGTGTCGGCGATACCGGTCGACGCCAGGTAGGCCTCCGCCTTCTTCGCCACGTTGCGCGGGTCGCGGGAGTACTGCTCGCCCGTGATCGGGTCGTGGATGAAGAAGTTGATGTTCACCGTCTTGTCACGGCGGAACGGGTCGACGCGCGCGGTCGACAGGTCGGCGCGCAGCGCCATGTCGGACTCGTGGATGGCCTGGAAGCCGCGGATCGACGAGCCGTCGAACGCGAGCTCCTCGTCCGGGTCGAACGCCTCGACGGGCAGCGTGAAGTGCTGCATGACGCCCGGCAGGTCGCAGAAGCGGACGTCGACGAATTTGACGTCCTCGTCTGCGATGAACTTCTTGGCCTCGTCGGCGTTCTGGAACATCCAGCTCCTCCTACTCCCGGCCGTCGAGCCGGGGTGGTAGTTCGTTCGTGCGGCCAGTGCGGTGGCACACGCTGCCGTCGACCCTAGGGACGGCTGATTTCTCGGGCGTGACCCAATTGTTTCGCACAAGTTAACCGGACGCCGTCCGGTACACCCCTCGTGTCCGTATCGCGAAACGCTCCCAGTACGGTGGTCGGGTGGACAAGAGGGATGCAATCGGATCGTGGCTCTCGGGCCCCCGCGCGGCGGCCGAGGATGCCGGTGTCGACTTCGGATACCGGGGCGAACAGCTCGGTCTGCCGGAGGAGGGGCCGGGCTCGATCGCCCGCCCGGGACGGCGGCTCGGCGCGCTGGCCGTGGACTGGGGCATGAGCACGCTGATTGCATCCCAGCTGATCACGCACAGCTATGGGCAGTCGACCTCGAACTGGGCCCTGCTGATCTTCTTCGTGATGGGTGTCCTCACCGTCGGCACCCTCGGCTTCACCCCGGGCAAGCGCCTCTTCGGCGTACGCGTGCTCACCCTCGAGACCGGCACGGTCAACCCCCTGCGCGCCCTCCTGCGCACGGCCCTGCTCTGCCTGGCGCTCCCCGCCCTGGTCTGGGACCGCGACGGCAGGGGCCTGCACGACCGCCTGGCGGGCACGGTCGAGGTACGGATCTAGTGCCGAGGCGAGGTGCGGATCTGGCCCCGGAGTACGACGAAGGGGGCGCCCAGTGATCTGGGCGCCCCCTTCGTGACGTGGGAAAGGCGATTCAGCGGGCCTTGCCGCCGCCGCCCTTCGGCAGGCGCATGCCCTTCGGCATCGGGCCCTTGGGCAGCGGCATGTTGGTCATCAGGTCGCCCATGGCGCGCAGCCGGTCGTTGGTGGCCGTCACCTGCGGGCCCGCCAGGACGCGCGGGTACTTGAGCAGGGTGGTGCGCAGCTTCTTCAGCGCGATCTGGCCCTCGCCCGTACCGACGATCACGTCGTGCACCGGGACGTCCGCGACGATGCGGTTCATCTTCTTCTTCTCGGCGGCCAGCAGGCTCTTCACCCGGTTCGGGTTGCCCTCGGCGACCAGGACGATGCCGGCCTTGCCGACGGCCCGGTGCACCACGTCCTGGCTGCGGTTCATCGCCACCGCGGGGGTCGTCGTCCAGCCCCGGCCGATGTTGTCGAGGACGGCCGCGGCCGCGCCGGGCTGGCCCTCCATCTGACCGAAGGCGGCCCGCTCGGCCCTGCGCCCGAACACGATCGCCGTCCCGAGGAAGGCGAGCAGGAAGCCCAGGATGCCCAGGTAGACCGGGTGGCCGATCAGGAAACCGATCGCGAGAAAGACGCCGAAGATGAGGAGGAAGATGCCCGCGAGTACCAGGCCGATCGTCTTGTCGGCCTTGCGGGTCATCTTGTACGTCAGGGCGATCTGCTTCAGTCGCCCGGGGTTGGCGGCGTCCGCCGCGCTGTCACTTCTCGCCATGCCCCGAAGTCTACGTGGCCCCGCAGGTGCCTACGACGGCAGGAGGGGACCGGAAACCGCAGGAGGGAGACGAACCTCAGGGGCGGGCGGGGAACCTCAGGGGTGGGTGAGGGAGCTCACGGGCGGGGGGAGGTGACCGCTTCGAGGACGCGCTGCGTCTCGACCCGGTCCTTGGCGCGACGGCGGTCCTCCAGCACGGAGGTCCAGGCGTTGCGACGGGCGGTGCGCTGACCGCTGCTCATGAGCAGCGACTCGACGGCGCGCAGTGCGTTGGTGAAGGTCGGGATCGCGGTGGCGTGAACGGGCGCGGCCTGCATGGCGGAGGTCCCCCTCGGACGGCTTCGGGTACGGGGCTGCGTGGACTGCCTGGTGTACGTGATGTGATACCAGCGTCACTGATTGGTGTTACCAGGGCGTGACCGACCGGTCAAACGCGAATGAAGCCTTGATGCGCAGGGCCGAAACGCTGACGCGGCCCTGACGGCCGTCCTCATCTGCGAGGACGGTCAGGACCGCGTCGTATCGGCCACTACCGGCGGGTAGCGGCTTGTGCGCGAGTTCACACACTCGGCTTGCGACCGTACGGCGCAAGGGAGGTGACGTAGCGTCAGACGGCCTGGCCGGCGATGAACGCGCCGCGCTTCTCGACGGCCATCTGGTACAGGCGTCCGGCGCGGTAGGAGGACCGTACCAGCGGACCCGACATCACGCCGGAGAAGCCGATCTGGTCGGCCTCCTCCTTCAGCTCCACGAACTCGTGCGGCTTGACCCAGCGCTCGACGGGGTGGTGGCGCACGGAGGGCCGCAGGTACTGCGTGATGGTGACCAGCTCGCAGCCCGCCTCGTGCAGTTGCCGAAGCGCCTCGCTGACCTCCTCGCGGGTCTCGCCCATGCCGAGGATCAGGTTCGACTTGGTGACCAGTCCGAAGTCGCGGGCGGCCGTGATGACGTTCAGTGAACGCTCGTAACGGAAGCCGGGGCGGATCCGCTTGAAGATCCGCGGCACCGTCTCGACGTTGTGCGCGAAGACCTCGGGCCGCGAGGAGAAGACCTCGGCGAGCTGCTCCGGGACGGCGTTGAAGTCGGGGGCGAGCAGCTCCACCTTCGTAGGGCCGGACTCGCGGCCGGCGGTCTGCTCGTGGATCTGCCGGACCGTCTCGGCGTACAGCCACGCCCCGCCGTCCGCCAGGTCGTCGCGCGCGACGCCGGTGATGGTGGCGTAGTTCAGGTCCATCGTGACGACGGACTCGCCCACCCGGCGGGGCTCGTCGCGGTCCAGCGCCTCGGGCTTGCCGGTGTCGATCTGGCAGAAGTCGCAGCGCCGGGTGCACTGGTCGCCGCCGATGAGGAAGGTCGCCTCGCGGTCCTCCCAGCACTCGTAGATGTTGGGGCAGCCGGCTTCCTGGCAGACGGTGTGCAGCCCCTCGCTCTTCACGAGGTTCTGCATCTTCGTGTACTCGGGGCCCATTTTCGCCCGCGTCTTGATCCACTCGGGCTTACGCTCGATGGGGGTCTGGGCGTTACGGACCTCCAGGCGCAGCATCTTGCGTCCGTCGGGTGCGACTGCGGACACGACCGGCTCCCTAACGATTGATTCTTCGGCGTGCCCAAGGGTACGCCCGTGGATTTGAAAGCCCGCCGGTGCCTCAGGCTGCGGGTGCTGCGGGCACTACGGGTACTGCGGGTTCCTTCTCGATCTCCCGCGGCCTCGGCTCGGCGTTCTCCAGGACGTCCGTCAGGTGCCGCTGCGCCACCGGCAGCACCTCCTCGATCGTCACGTCCCGGCCCAGCTCGCCGGCCAGGGAGGCGACGCCCGCGTCGCGGATCCCGCACGGGATGATCCGGTCGAACCACTTGTTGTCCGGGTTCACGTTGAGCGCGAAGCCGTGCATCGTGACGCCCTTGGCGACCCGGATGCCGATCGCCGCGATCTTCCGGTCCTCGCGCCGCTGGCCGGCGTTGGACGGCGCGTACTCCGGACCGTTCAGCCGGGGGTCGAACTCCTCGTCGGTGAGCCGGGGATCGAGGTCCAGCGACAGGCCGCCGGGCGACGGGCGCCGCTCCACCGGATCGCCGAGCACCCACACCCCGCTCCGCCCCTCCACCCGGGACGTCTCGACGCCGAACTCCGCGCACACCCTGATCAGGGCGTCCTCCAGCCGCCGCACATGGGCGACGACGTCCACCGGACGCGGCAGCTTCAGGATCGGGTAGCCCACCAGCTGCCCCGGCCCGTGCCAGGTGATCTTGCCGCCGCGGTCCACGTCGACGACCGGGGTGCCGTCCAGGGGGCGCTCGACGTCGGCGGTGCGCCGGCCGGCCGTGTAGACCGGGGGGTGCTCCAGGAGCAGCACGGTGTCCGGGATCTCGTCGGCGAACCGGGCCGCGTGCACCCGGCGTTGCTCGTCCCACGCCTCCTGGTACTCGACGGCGTCCCCGCCGAACCCCATCCGGACGAACCGCAGCCCGCTCACGGCAAGCGCCTCCCTGAAAGTCGTCAGGCGCGTGCCGCGCCCCAGCCACTGTACGTCCGCGCGTTCCGCGTCAGCCCCACGGCCAATCCTCACACGATCGGATGAATGAGCGCCGAGATGTGCGATCGACTGCTTACTCTCCGCTACATTCGCGCCGTTCACGAGGCCAAAAGGGCTGATCACAGCAATCAGGGCATTCATCCGGGCACGTCACAGGCCCGGGAGGCAGGAGACCGCACCGCAGATGACGGAACGACCCGCGCAGCGCACTCCCAACCGCCAACTAGCCGCGCTCATCGCAGAAGCGGGCTTCTCCAACGCGGGACTGGCCCGTCGCGTCGATCAGCTCGGCCTCGAACACGGGCTGGACCTCAGATACGACAAGACGTCCGTCACCCGGTGGCTGCGCGGGCAGCAGCCCCGGGGCACCACCCCCGCCCTCATCGCCGAGGTCTTCACCCGGCGCCTGGGCCGTCGGCTCACGGCCCAGGACCTCGGTCTGGACGCCTGCGCCCCCGTCTACGCGGGCCTGGAGTTCGCCTCCACGCCCGAGGAGGCCATCGACATCGTCGGCGGGCTCTGGCGCAAGGACTCCGGCAGCCACGCCGAGCTCCGCAAGATCGCCTTCACGCCCGCGGGACTCGTCGTGCCGAGCCGCGACTGGCTGATCGGGCGGGCCGACGAGAAGGTCGCCCGCAGCGAGCCGCCCGCCGCCGCCCGGGTCCCCGTCCAGGGCCGCCCGGCCACCCGGCCGCCCGGGTCCGCCACACCCCGGCAGCAGCCCCCGTCCGCACAGCCGGCGCCGGCGACCGTGCAGGTCATGCCCGGTCCTGCGGCCGTCCCCCGGCAGCGCGGCCAGGGCGGTGAGCGCCCGCCCGCCCAGCGGGTCACCGGCGGCGACATCTCCGCGCTCCGTTCGGTCGGCGAGCTCTTCCGCACCCTCGACGACAGGTACGGCGGCGGGCACGCCCGGCAGGCCCTCGTGCGCTACCTGGAGCACGAGTGCGAGCCCATGCTGCGCGGCTCCTACGGTGAGCAGACCGGCCGCCGTCTCTTCGGCGCCGCCGCCGACCTGACCCGGCTCGCCGGCTGGACCTCCTTCGACATCGCCGCGCACGGCCTGGCCCAGCGGTACTTCGTCCAGGCCCTGCGCCTCTCCCAGGCGGCCGCGGACCGGGCGTACGGCTCCTTCGTCCTGGTCACCATGAGCCGCCAGGCCGTCTATCTCGGGCACGGGCGCGAGGCGGTGCAGCTCGCGCGGGTGGCCCAGCAGGGGGTCGGCACGGGCGCCCCGCCCGTCGTGCAGGCGCTGCTGCACTCGGCGGAGGCGCGCGGGCACGGGGTGCTGGGCGAGGTGCGGGCCTCGACCGCCGCGCTCGTGCGGGCCGAGCGGGCGCTGGAGGCGGCCAAAGCGGGGGACGAGGTGCCGTACTGGGCGCGGTTCTTCGACGAGGCGCAGTTGGCCGACGAGTTCGGGCACTGCCACCGTGACCTCCAGCAGTTCCGGGCCGCAGCCCAGCACGCCGAGCGCTCGCTGCAACTGCGTCCCGCCGCCCATGCCCGCAGCCGGCTGTTCTGCCGCGTCGTCCTCGCCTCCGCCCGGCTCGGCCTCGGCGAACTCGACCAGGCCTGCCAGCACGCGGCGGAGGCCGCCGGCCAGGCGGCGGAGATGCGGTCGGTGCGTGCCCTGGAGTACGTGAGGGACTTCGAACGCCGCCTGGAGCCGTACCGGGACGCGGCCCCGGTACGGACGTACCGCGACAAGGTGGCGGCCCTGGGGTGACGCCCGCCCCCTGGGGGCTGCGCCCCCAGACCCCCGCTTCGGTCCTTAAGGGGCCTCGTCCTCAAACTCCCCCAGAGGGGGTGCCCCCGGACGGGCTGGATTGGGGGGTCTGGGGGCGGCAGCCCCCAGGGGCGGTGTCGGTCAGGCCGCTGCCTGTTCCTCCTGGGTCGTCGGCAGCGGGTCGGCCACGTGCAGGGAACCTGCCGCGCGCAGGTCGGAGACGATCGCCGACGCGGCCCGGTGCGCGGAGTGCAGGGCGCCCTGGACGGTGCTGGTGTCCCGGTGGTCGCCGCACACGTACAGGCCCGCCAGCAGGCGTACGGGACGGCGCAGGTCGTGCGGCGCCCGCATCGCCGGGACGGCCTCGGCGGTGTGGTGCACGGCCAGCGTTTCCCAGCGCGCGGTCGGGACGCCGTAGAGGCGGGACAGGTGCATGCGTACGGCGGTGTCGACGCCCGGCGGCGGCGTGCCGAGGACCGTGGACGAGATCAGCGCCCGGCCCGCGGGCGCCCGGCTCGGATCCACCGCGCTGATCACCGCCGTGTGCGCCACCGGCCCGCCCCGGTCGGCGTCGAGGAGCAGCGAGGCCCCCGTCCGGGGCGGCTCGTCCGTCGTGTGGTGGACGACCGTCACCGGGTGGAACCCGGGCACCCGCAGGCCGGGCAGCAGCTCCGCCGCCGTGCGCGCGTCGGTGGCCACCAGGACGGCCCGGCAGCGGAACTCGCCGTGCTCGGCGGTGGTCACCAAGGTCGTGGAGACCGAGGTGACCCGCACCCCGGTGTGCACGGTGCCCGCCGGCAGCGTCCGCGCGAGCAGCTCCGGCAGCACCTCCGCCCCGCCCTCCGGCAGCGACAGCCGCCCGGCCGCGAAGGCCCGCAGCGCGAGGTCCGCGCACCGGCTGGAGGTGGTGAGGTCCGGGTCGCAGAGCAGCGCCGCCAGCAGCGGGCGCAGGAACCCGTCGACCGTGCGGGCCGGCACCCCGCGCGCCGCGAGGGCCTGCGCGGCCGGCAACTCCGGGCGGCGCAGCAGCCGTTCGGCCGGAGTCGCCGCGATCCGGGTGAGCGCGGCGCCCAGCCGCGCCTGGTCCACGGCGCTGCCCAGCGGCGCGCCCGCCCGCACGGGCGGGGAGCCCGGCAAGGGAGCGCTCGCCAGGGCGCGTACGGCATGCAGTGCGCCCCTCGCGCTCCCCGCGCCCGCCTGGGCGCCCGCGCGGTGATGGCGCCCGTCGCTGTGCAGCAGCACCCCCGGCGCGAACGGACGCAGGACGAGCGCGTCCAGCCCCGGTGTCAGGGCCAGTTCGGGATACGCGGTGGACAGCAACTGCCCGATGCGGTCGAGCCGGAACCCGTCGATCTTCTCCGTCGACATGCGGCCCCCCACGTAAGGGGCGGCCTCCAGGACCGCGGTCGTTACTCCTGCGCTGGTCAGTCGCTGTGCCGCGGAGAGGCCGGCGATTCCGGCTCCCACCACGACGACGTCTGCCTGGTACGCGGGCTCAAGCACGTGCCCCTCCTCGAGGTTGCGCGGCCGGTGGAGACGTCATGCCCCCGACGGCCGTTCGGGATGCCCGAGTTCGGATCGAGGTTAGGGCCGTGATCGGTCAGGAACAGTCGCGCATCGACAGAGCACGGTCGCACGGCGGTGGCATACGGTCACGAAGGGGATCAGGCTGCCCGGATGGCATCCTCGATCCCGGGGAACGCGAAGGTGAACCCGGACTCCAGCAGCCGCTTCGGCACCACCCGCGCGCTGCCCAGCACGTCCCCGGCCATCTCGCCCAGCACCGTCCGCAACACCGGCGCGGGCACCGTGAAGAGCGTCGGCCGGTGCAGCACCCGCCCCATCGCCGCGGTGATCTCACGGTTGGTCAGCGGCTCGGGCGCGGTCAGGTTGAACGGCCCCGACAGGTCGTCCCGGTCCAGGAGATGCCGGATCGCCGCCACCTCGTCGTGCAGCGCGACGTACGACCAGTACTGCCGGCCGTCGCCCATCCGCCCCCCGAGCCCGGCCCTGAACAGGGGGAACAGCCTGCCCCAGGCCCCACCGCCGCGCGCCACGACAAGACCGGTCCGGGTGAAGACCGTACGGACGCCCGCCTCCTGGGCCGGAGCCGCGGCGGCCTCCCACTCCACGCACAGCTCCGGCAGGAAGCCGCGGCCGGCCGGCGCGCTCTCGTCCACGATCCGGTCGCCCGTCTCGCCGTACAGACCCATCGCGCTGCCGTTCACGAACACCCGCGGCCGGTCGTCGAGCGAGGCGACCGCCTTCGCCAGCGCCGACGTGCCGTGCACCCGGCTGTCGTGGATCCGTTTCTTGTACGCCTCGCTCCAGCGCCGGTCGCCGACCCCCGCCCCCGCCAGGTTGACCACGGCGTCGCACCCGGCGAGCCCCGCCGTGTCCAGCTGCGCCCGCTCGGGGTCCCAGCGCACCTCGTCCGCGCCCCGGGGCGCATGGCGCACCAGGCGCGCGACCTCGTGTCCGTCGGCGGTCAGAGACCGCACCAGGGCGCTGCCGATCAGGCCGGACGCACCGGCCACCGCGATTCGCGTACGTTCCATGCCGTCCATCCTGCCCGGTGGCCGGAGAAAAGCCCGGTCGGGCCGCCGCCCTCCGCTCTAGGGTGACGGCCATGCCCGAACCCTCCGCACTTCGTATACGCGCCGCGGTGCCCGCCGACGGCGAGGCGCTGAGTCTCGTCGACCGTCTCACGTGGTCCCCGCTGCACGCCGTGATGCCCGAGCCGCAGCCGCCGTACGGCCCCTTCTTCGACGAGCGGCACGCGCCCGAGGACAACCTGGTCGCCGAACTCGACGACCGCGTGGTCGGCTACGTCACCCTCACCCGTCCCACCAAGCTCGCCTGCAACCGGCACGTCCGGCAGATCCAGGGCCTCGCCGTCCTCGACGAGGCGCGCGGCCGGGGCGTCGGGCGGGCGCTGGTCCGCGCGGCCGTCGAGGAGGCCCGGCGGCAGGGCGCCCGCCGCATCACCCTGCGCGTCCTCGGCCACAACACCGCGGCGCGGGCGCTCTACGCGGCCGAGGGGTTCGCGGTGGAGGGCGTGCTGCCCGAGGAGTTCCTGCTGGACGGCGCGTACGTGGACGACGTGCTCATGGGGCGCTCCCTATGAGGTCCATGAGGTCCATGACGGCTATGACGTGATCAGGGCACCCGTGTCCACCGGCCGCGTCGCCGTCGACGCCCGCTCGGCGTCGCCGGCGACCTCGGCGACCGTCAGCACGTACCCCGTCTCGTCGTCGGAGGTGGAGCGGGCGAAGACGACGCCGTAGACCCGGCCGTCGGTGGTCAGCAGCGGGCCGCCGGAGTTGCCGGGGCGGACGGTGGAGCGGATCGAGTAGATCTCGCGGGTGACGATCTCGTCGTTGTAGATGTTCCGGCCGGTCGCCTTCACCCGGTTCGCGACCGTCGCCGCCTGGAGGTTCAGATCGCCGTCCTGCGGATAGCCGGCCACGACCGCCGAGTCCCCGCGCGAGGCGTCGTCGTCGAAGCGCAGCACCGGGGCCCGCAGATCCGGCACGTACAGCACGGCCACGTCCTTGTCCGGGTCGAAGAACACCACGCGCGCGTCGTACGACCGCCCCACGCCGCCGATCCGTACGGTCGGTTCGTCGATGCCCGCCACCACGTGCGCGTTGGTCATCACATGCTCGCTCGCGTACACGAAGCCGCTGCCCTCGCGGCCCTGGTTGCCCGCGGCGCCCTCGATCTTCACCGTGCTCAGCTTGGCCGCGCTGGTCGCGAGCGCCGTGACACTGTCGCCGGAGGGCTTGGCGACCTCGGCCGTCGACTCGTTCTCGAACGGGTTGAAGACCTGCGGGAAGCCCGCCTGGGTCAGCGCCGACGTGGCCCGCGAGAACCAGGTGGGCGTGGTGTCCGGCATGGCGTCCTGCACGGCACCCAGCAGCCGTGAGTCCCGTATCGACGACGTGACCACCGGCGACGAGGACGCGCCCAGCACGCTCGCCGCCACCCACGCCACGATCAGCACCGCCACCGCGTTCGCCACCGCGCCGCCGACCCCGTCCGCCACCCGCAGCGGCCCCCGGTCCAGCTCCCGGCGCAGCCGCAGCGCCAGCCGCCCCGCCAGCTCGTGCCCGACCACCGCCGGGACGAGCACCGTGAACACGGCGGCCACGGTCGCCCCGGTGGTCCCCGGAGTCACCAGGTCCATCACCCACGGCAGGACCCACACGCCGATCACCGCGCCGCCCACGAACCCGGCCAGCGAGACACAGCCGGCCACCAGCCCACGCCGGTAGCCGGAGCCGGCGTAGGCGAGGATCACCAGCGCCAGCAGGATGTCGAGCAGGTCCACACGGCCCCCTTTCTCTCAGATCCCCTAGTACGTGCGGGAAGGGCCCAGTGATCAGTTACCCGTCGATCACGCGCACACGACGTCCACAACCGGCCACGTGTGCGGGTACCTCGTGAAACGGCGGGCACCGGGAGGATGGTTCCACCAGGTGGCACACCACACATCGCGGGCGGACCGGAACCGGACGACAGTGGGTTCATGTGCGCCCGCCGAGCTCTCAGGCCGACCCCCCGCGGTCCGCGGGGACCGCGCGGGCCGCGCCCGGCGCGGATACCGGGCCCGCTCCTCGTGCTCCTGGGCTGCGTGCCCGGGCTCGCCGCCGTCGCGGCCCTGGGGCTGTGCGCGGGCGGTGTCGACCACGCGGCGACGGACGCCCTGGCCGCCCGCGCCGGCCGCCCGGCCGCCGCCCGCCCCGCCGCCGGGCACCGGGCAGCCCGCCCGCCGGTCGTACCGCGCGCCGCCTGGCTGGACGACCTCGCCCGGCACGCGCAGCCGCCCCCGCGCTACGACGACAAGGTCGTCGCCGTCTTCGTCCACCACACCGACTCGCCCAACGGCTACGACTGCGCCGACGCGCCCCGCATCATCCGCTCCCTGTACACGGGCCAGACCGCCGCCCGCGGCTGGGACGACATCGGCTACAACTTCCTCGTCGACCGCTGCGGCACCGTCTACGAGGGCCGGGCCGGCGGCGTCGACCGCGCCGTCACCGGCGCCCACACCCAGGGCTTCAACCACCGCACGGCCGGTATCGCCGCACTCGGCACGTTCACCGCCGGCGTGCCGGTGCCGCAGGCGATGGTCGACGCGATCGCCGCCCTGACCGCCTGGAAACTCGGCCTGACCGGCACCGACCCGCGCTCGACCGTCCGCCTCACCTCCAGCAACAGCCTCAGCCGCTACGCCGCCGGCACCACCGCCACCCTCCCCGCCCTGGCCGGCCACCGGGACGGCTACATGACCACCTGCCCCGGCGCCGCCCTCACCGCCCGCCTCCCGGAGATCCGCGCCACGGCCGCCCGCCTCCAGGGCAGAACGGCCGCGCCCACGCTCACAGGAACCCCTTAGGCGGCGTTCAGGGTCCTCCCATTCCCACGTCCTACGGTCATGCACAACACAAGCCGACCGGAGGTGGGGATCCCATGAACAGCAGCCGTACTCGGTCCACGGAGGCCACGCGGAGCAGCGCCGAGGGCGCGCAGCGGGGCGCGGGCTGGTCGAGGGCCGCGCGCAGCCCCTGGACCGTGCTCTGCGCCGTCGCCGCGGTCGTCCTGGGCCCGGCCGCGGCCACCGCGTCCGCCCTGGAACAGGCCAACAGGGCGCCCATGCACCACGCGGTGCGGATCGACCGGACGCAGGCCTACATCCCGGCGGACAGCACCCGCCGCAAGCTCGCCGTATGACGCCCGGCACGCCCGCCGCCCCGGCCAGCCTCACTCCTTGAAACGCTGCCACAGCCGGGGATACCGCTCGGCCAGCGCACCCTCGTTCTCGAAGTCCACGGGCGTGCCCTCGGGTTCGGAGGGCACGGGCGGGATGCCCAGGTCCGGGGCGACGGTCCCGGTGAGCTGCTCGTAGGCCTCGTCGGCCGCGTAGCCGAGCTCCTCGCCGTCGCCGTCGATCTCCTCGTCGAAGTCGTCCAGCAGGTCGGCGAGCGAGTCCGGGTCGTTGTGCAGCGCGCCCTCGAAGACCTCGCGGCCCTGCCCGATCAGCCAGCACCGGAAGAAGTCGAAGGCGTCGTCGCTCGCCCCGTCCAGCAGCAGCCAGGCGGCGCCCCACAGATCCCAGCGGTAGGCGCGGTTGTAGCGGGACTCGAAGTGCCGGGCGAAGTCGAGCACGGAATCCGGGTCCAACCGGACCAGCCGCTCCACGAGCAGGTCGGCCTGCTCCTCGGGATCACCCTCGGCGGCCTCGCGGGAGGCGTCCACCAGCTCCCAGAACTCCGTCTCGTCCATCACGCGTCCAGCATCGTGCCTCAAGGTGCCCGACGCACCCGGAGTGCCGGGGATTGTCACCCACGCCGGTACGACTCGGTCAGCGCGCCGGTACGACTCGGTCACCCACGCCGGTACGACTCGGTCAGCCGCGCCCGTACAACTCCGTCAGCCGCGCCGCGTCCTCGGTGAACCGTTTCCGCAGGGACTCGGGGACGACCACCTCGGCCTCGGCCCCCAGCGCCGTGAGCTGACCGTGCGCCACCTCCAGCGGGGACGAGGGGGAACGAGAAAGGGGGCGCGGCACCCGCCGCACCCCCCTTCCCGTAGAGCTGTCGCCTACAGGCCGTAGCGCTCGCGCGCCTCCTTCACGGACGTGGCCTTGACCTCGCCGCGGCGGGCGAGCTGGGCCAGGGCCGCGACGACGATCGACTGCGCGTCGACGCCGAAGTGACGGCGGGCCGCGGCGCGGGTGTCGGACAGACCGAAGCCGTCCGCGCCCAGCGAGGAGTAGTCCTGCTCGACCCACTGCGCGATCTGGTCCGGGACCTGGCGCATGTAGTCGGAGACCGCGAGGACCGGGCCCTCGGCGCCCTGCAGCGCCTGCCGGACGTACGGCACGCGCTCCTCGCCGCGCAGCAGGGCCGCGTCGGCCTCCAGCGCGTCACGGCGCAGCTCGGTCCAGGAGGTCGCGGACCACACGTCGGCGGCCACACCCCACTCCTCGGCGAGCAGCTTCTGCGCCGCGAGCGCCCAGTGGATCGCGGTGCCCGAACCCAGGAGCTGGATGCGCGGGGCGTTGGCCGCCGCCACGTCCACCCCCGCCGACTCCGCCGTGTTGAAGCGGTACAGGCCCTTGACGATGCCCTCGTCGACGCCGGAGGCGGACGGCTTGGCGGGCTGCGGCATCGGCTCGTTGTAGACGGTCAGGTAGTAGAAGACGTTCTGGTCCACGCCTGGGTCCGCCGCGCCGTACATCCGGCGCAGACCGTCCTTGACGATCGTGGCGACCTCGTACGCGAACGCCGGGTCGTAGCTGAGGGCGGCCGGGTTGGTCGCGGCGATGACCGGGGAGTGGCCGTCGGCGTGCTGGAGGCCCTCGCCCGTCAGGGTCGTACGGCCGGCCGTGGCGCCGACGAGGAAGCCGCGGCCGAGCTGGTCGCCGAGCTGCCACATCTGGTCGGCCGTGCGCTGCCAGCCGAACATCGAGTAGAAGATGTAGAACGGGATCATCGTCTCGCCGTGCGTGGAGTACGCGGTGGACGCGGCGATGAAGTCGGCCATCGAACCGGCCTCGGTGATCCCCTCGTTGAGGATCTGGCCGTTCTTGGCCTCCTTGTAGTACATGAGCTGGTCACGGTCGACCGGCTCGTACGTCTGGCCCTTGGGGGAGTAGATCCCGAGGGACGGGAAGAGCGACTCCATGCCGAACGTGCGCGCCTCGTCCGGGACGATCGGCACCCAGCGCCTGCCCGTCTCCTTGTCGCGGACCAGGTCCTTGATCAGGCGGACGAAGGCCATGGTGGTGGCCAGGTTCTGGGAGCCGGACCCCTTGTCGAAGGAGGCGAACGTCTTCTCGGCGGGGGCCGGCAGCGGGGCGAGCGCGTGCGTACGGCGGGCCGGGGCCGGGCCGCCGAGCGCCGCGCGGCGCTCCTGGAGGTAGCGCACCTCGGGAGCGTCGGCGCCGGGGTGGCCGTAGGGCACGACACCGTCGACGAAGTCGCTGTCCTTGATCGGCAGTTCCAGCAGGTCGCGCATGGTCTTGAACTCGTCCACCGAGAGCTTCTTCATCTGGTGGTTGGCGTTCTTCGACGCGAAGCCCTCGCCGAGGGTGTGGCCCTTGACGGTCTGGGCCAGGATGACGGTCGGCGCGCCCTTGAACTCGACGGCCGCCTTGTACGCGGCGTACACCTTGCGCGCCTCGTGACCACCGCGGGAGAGGTGGAAACACTCCAGGATCCTGTCGTCGGACAGCAGCTTCGCCATCTCGACGAGCGCCGGGTCCTTGCCGAAGAAGTCGTGGCGGATGTAGGCGGCGTCGCGCGTCTGGTACGTCTGCACCTGGGCGTCCGGTACCTCGCGCAGCCGCCGGACGAGCGCGCCGGTCGTGTCGAGCTGGAACAGCTCGTCCCACGCCGAGCCCCACAGCGACTTCACGACGTTCCAGCCGGCGCCGCGGAACTGGGCCTCCAGCTCCTGCACGATCTTGAAGTTCGCGCGGACCGGGCCGTCGAGGCGCTGCAGGTTGCAGTTGATGACGAAGGTCAGGTTGTCCAGGCCCTCGCGGGAGGCGAGGGCGAGTGCCGCCGTCGACTCGGGCTCGTCCATCTCGCCGTCACCGAGGAACGCCCAGACGTGGGACGCCGAGACGTCCTTGATACCCCGGTTGGTGAGGTACCGGTTGAAGCGCGCCTGGTAGATGGCGGAGAGCGGACCGAGGCCCATGGAGACGGTCGGGAACTCCCACAGCCAGGGCAGCCGCCGCGGGTGCGGGTACGACGGGAGGCCGTTGCCGCCCGCCTCCTGGCGGAAGTTGTCGAGGTGCTGCTCGGTCAGCCGGCCGTCGAGGAAGGCGCGGGCATAGATGCCGGGGGAGGCGTGGCCCTGGATGTAGAGCTGGTCGCCGGACCCGTCCCGCTCCTTGCCCTTGAAGAAGTGGTTGAAGCCGGTCTCGTAGAGCCAGGCGGCGGAGGCGAAGGTGGCGATGTGGCCGCCGACGCCGTGTTTGCTGCCCCGGCTGACCATCGCGGCCGCGTTCCAGCGGTTCCACGCGGTGATCTTCCGCTCCATCTCCTCGTCGCCGGGAGCGGAGGGCTCGGCGGCGGTGGGGATGGTGTTGACGTAGTCCGTCTCGAGCAGCTTCGGCAGCGCGATGCCGTTGCCCTCGGCACGCTCCAGCGTGCGGCGCATCAGGTACGCGGCACGGTGCGGCCCGGCCGCCTTGGCGACCGCGTCCAGGGAGGCCTGCCATTCGGCGGTCTCCTCCGGGTCCCGGTCGGGGAGCTGGTCGAGCGCGCTCGGCTGGATGGCCTGGGGGTCGGTCATGTCGCCGCCTTCCTCAGTCGAAGGGGGTTCCCTGTGAGGTGGGTGTTCCGGGGGTGCCCTTGGTCTTTGGCAGGACAGGGCGTGGACTCTGGTGGGAGTCCGTCGGCGACTGTAACCCCCTGATCGATGATCGATCAAAGGGTTCCAGGGCAAAACCTCTCGATTACGAGAAAGTCGGCACGGGGTGCCTTTCGCACGGGCACCGGGTGCCGCTTTATTTGGGGCGAATTCCAGCCGTTTCCGCAGGTGAGCGAGGGGGTGCTCGACTGGTGTCCGGCTGCTGTCCGGCTGCTGTTCGAGGGGGTCCGCGGGGGTGTCCGAGGGGGTCACGCCCTCGGCGCGCACCCCAGCACATGCGCCTTCACCAGCTCGGCGATCCGGGGGTCGCGCCGCTTGAACGCGGCGACCAGCTCCTCGTGCTCCTCCGCGTACGACTGCTGCACGGTTCCCAGCCAGCGGATGGACAGCGCCGTGAACACCTCGATGCCGAGGCCCTCCCAGGTGTGCAGCAGCACCGAGTTGCCGGCCGCCCGCACCAGCTCCCGGTGGAAGCCGACGGTGTGCCGCACCTGGCCGGTTCCGTCGGCGTCACGGTCGGCCTCGTACAGGGCGGCGACATGGGGTTCGAGGGCCGAGCAGTCCTCGGCGAGCCGCTGGGCGGCCAGCTCCGCCGCGATCGCCTCCAGGCCGGCCCGTACGGGGTAGCTCTCCTCCAGGTCCGCCGCCGTGAGGTTGCGCACCCGCACGCCCTTGTTCGGCGCGGACTCGATCAGCCGCAGCGACTCCAGCTCGCGCAGCGCCTCCCGCACCGGCGTCTGGCTGACCTCCAGCTCGGTCGCGATCCGCCGCTCCACGATCCGCTCACCCGGCTTCCAGCGCCCGCTGACGATCCCCTCCACGATGTGCTCGCGGATCTGTTCGCGCAGCGAGTGGACGACGGGCGCGGTCATGAGGGCTCCTTCGAGCAGGGGCCGCCCATCGGCCCCGGGGGCGTTTGACGTCTAGACAATACGGCCGTGAGCGCTTTCCGGGCGGGCCCGTGGGGTGGCTTTTACGCAGGTGAGACGAGACTTACACGGCGTTTTCCGGGGGTTCGGCCACCCCGGCCGCCCCGGAGCCCGGTCCCCGCCACCGCGGGGCGGCCCGGGGCCGCGTGTGGCTGGGCGCGGGACTTGGACGCCGAGGAGCAGGTTGCCGTGAGGACGCCGATCGGCGAGGCGAAAGACGAGCGCCCCCGTCCGGAAAGCTCTGGACGGGGGCGCTCGCTGTGCTGGTCCTGGGGGTTACAGGCCGAGTTCGACCTCGAACTCGCCCGCTTCCAGGATCGACTTGACCGCGGTGAGGTAACGGGCCGCGTCGGCGCCGTCGACCAGGCGGTGGTCGTAGGACAGGGTCAGGTACGTCATGTCGCGGACGCCGATGACCGTGCCCTCCTCCGTCTCGATGACGGCCGGACGCTTGACCGTGGCACCGATGCCGAGGATCGCGACCTGGCCCGGCGGCACGATGATCGTGTCGAAGAGCGCACCGCGCGAACCGGTGTTGGAGATGGTGAAGGTGCCGCCGGACAGCTCGTCCGGGGTGATCTTGTTGCCGCGGACCTTGCCGGCCAGCTCGGCCGTGGCCTTGGAGATACCGGCGATGTTGAGGTCGCCGGCGCCCTTGATGACCGGGGTCATCAGGCCCTTCTCCGAGTCCACCGCGATGTTGATGTTCTCGGTGCCGAAGTAGGTGATCGTGCCGTCGGCCTCGTTGATCTTGGCGTTGATGACCGGGTGGGCCTTCAGCGCCTGGGCCGCCGCCTTCACGAAGAACGGCATCGGGGAGAGCTTGACGCCCTCGCGCGCCGCGAAGGAGTCCTTCGCCTTGGCACGCAGCCGCATCAGACGCGTGACGTCGACCTCGACGACCGACGACAGCTGCGCCTGCTCGTGCAGCGCCTTGACCATGTTGTCGCCGATGACCTTGCGGATGCGCGGCATCTTGACGGTCTGGCCACGCAGCGGCGACACCTCCAGCGCCGGGGCCGCCTTCTTGGCGGCCGGGGCGGCGGCGACCGGAGCCGGGGCAGCGGCGGCGGCCTTCGCGGCCTCGGCGGCGGCGATGACGTCCTGCTTGCGGATCCGGCCGCCGACGCCGGTGCCCTTGACGGCGGCCAGGTCGACGCCGCTCTCGGCGGCGAGCTTGCGCACCAGCGGGGTCACGTAGGCGCCGTCGTCACCGGCGGCGGGAGCCGCGGGGGCGGGGGCGGCCGGGGCGACCGGAGCGGGAGCGACCGGCGCGGGGGCCGGGGCGACCGGTGCCGGGGCGGCGGCGACCGGCGCGGGAGCCGGAGCAGCCGGAGCCGGTGCCGGGGCAGCCGGAGCGACCGGTGCCGGGGCAGCGGCTACGGGCGCCGGTGCCGGGGCAGCGGGTGCCGGGGCAGCTGCCGGGGCGGCGCCCGGGGCGCCGATGACGGCGAGCTTGGCGCCGACCTCGGCGGTCTCGTCCTCGGCGACCGTGATCTCGAGCAGCACACCGGAGGTGGGCGCCGGGATCTCGGTGTCGACCTTGTCCGTGGAGACCTCGAGCAGCGGCTCGTCGGCCTCGACGCTGTCGCCGACCGACTTCAGCCAGCGGGTGACGGTGCCCTCGGTGACGGACTCACCGAGCGCGGGCAGCACCACGTCCGTACCGGACGCGCCACCGGCGGGGGCGGCGGCCGGCGCGGCCGGGGCCTCGGGGGCCGGGGCGGGGGCAGCGGGGGCCTCGGCCACCGGAGCCGGGGCCGCGACGGGCTCGGCGGCCGGGGCGGCAGCGGGGGCCGGGGCGCCCGTGCCGTCGTCGATGAGGGCCAGCTCGGCGCCGACCTCGACCGTCTCGTCCTCGGCGACCTTGATGGACGCGAGGATGCCGGACACGGGCGAGGGGATCTCGGTGTCGACCTTGTCGGTCGACACCTCGAGCAGCGGCTCGTCGGCCTCGACGCGCTCACCCTCGGCCTTCAGCCAGCGGGTGACAGTGCCCTCGGTGACGCTCTCGCCGAGCGCCGGAAGGGTTACGGAAACCGCCATGGTTTCGGTTGCTCCTTACGAATTGCGGAAGTCTGTGTTCATCGCGGAGTCGCTTCTTCGACCGAGGGTCAGTCGTGCGAGTGCAGCGGCTTGCCCGCCAGGGCCAGGTGGGCCTCGCCGAGCGCCTCGTTCTGCGTCGGGTGGGCGTGGATGAGCTGCGCGACCTCGGCCGGCAGCGCCTCCCAGTTGTAGATCAGCTGGGCTTCGCCGACCTGCTCGCCCATGCGGTCGCCGACCATGTGGACGCCGACCACGGCACCGTCCTTCACCTGGACGAGCTTGATCTCGCCCGAGGTGCCCAGGATCTTGCTCTTGCCGTTGCCCGCCAGGTTGTACTTCAGAGCGACGACCTTGTCCGCGCCGTAGATCTCCTTGGCCTTGGCCTCGGTGATGCCCACGGAGGCGACCTCGGGGTGGCAGTACGTCACCCGGGGGACACCGTCGTAGTCGATCGGAACGACCTTCTGACCGGCCAGCCGCTCCGCGACCAGCATGCCCTCGGCGAAGCCGACGTGCGCGAGCTGGAGCGTCGGGACCAGGTCGCCGACGGCGGAGAGGGTCGGGACGTTGGTGCGCATGTACTCGTCGACCAGGACGTAGCCGCGGTCCGTCGCGACGCCCTGCTCCTCGTAGCCCAGACCGGCGGAGACGGGCCCGCGGCCCACCGCGACCAGCAGGAGCTCGGCCTCGAACTCCTTGCCGTCGGCCAGGGTGACCTTGACGCCGTCGGCGGTGTACTCGGCCTTCGAGAAGAAGGTGCCCAGGTTGAACTTGATGCCGCGCTTGCGGAACGCGCGCTCAAGAAGCTTGGAGGAGTTCTCGTCCTCGAGCGGCGCCAGGTGCTTGAGGCCCTCGATGATCGTGACGTCCGAGCCGAAGGACTTCCACGCCGAGGCGAACTCGACGCCGATGACGCCGCCGCCCAGGATGATCGCGGACTTCGGCACGCGGTCCAGGACGAGGGCGTGGTCGGAGGAGATGATCCGGTTGCCGTCGATCTCCAGGCCCGGCAGCGACTTCGGCACGGAGCCGGTCGCCAGCAGGACATGGCGGCCCTGCACGCGCTGGCCGTTCACGTCGACGGAGGTGGGGGAGGACAGTCGGCCCTCGCCCTCGATGTACGTCACCTTGCGGGAGGCGATGAGCCCCTGCAGACCCTTGTACAGGCCGGAGACGACGCCGTCCTTGTACTTGTGGACGGCGGGGACGTCGATGCCCTCGAAGGTGGCCTTGACGCCGAACTGCTCGCTCTCGCGGGCCTGGTCGGCGATCTCGCCCGCGTGCAGCAGGGCCTTGGTGGGGATGCAACCCCGGTGCAGGCAGGTACCGCCGACCTTGTCCTTCTCGATCAGGGCGACGTCCAGACCCAGCTGCGCCCCGCGCAGGGCCGCGGCGTAACCGCCACTGCCACCGCCGAGGATCACTAGGTCGAAAACGGTGCTGGCGTCGTTCGCCACGTCACGTCCTCCATGCATGTGCGCCACGCCGGTCTCCAGTGACCGGTCGGCGGCTGGTGTCCGGCCGCTCTGTCTCGGCCCTGTGGTGGGGGCCCTGTCCTGCCAGGCCCCATCCTCGCACTTGTCGAGGGGCAACGAGACACGGGGCACCTATGTGAGACCGCCCACTGTCCCGACCCAGGGGCGCGGGGAACCGCGCGACCGACCACACCCGGCCCGCACCCGCCACAAAACGGACGGACCCGAGTGATCAGGCGCACAGTCCCCGCACCAAGGGCACTAACCGAGATCGCCCGCCGCGGTCAGTTCGGCAAGGCGAACCAGCGTCCGCACCGCGGACCCCGTACCGCCCTTCGGCGTGTAGCCGAACGGCCCGCCCTCGTTGAACGCCGGCCCGGCGATGTCCAGGTGCGCCCAGGTGATCCCCTCGCCCACGAACTCCCGCAGGAAGAGCCCGGCGACCAGCCCGCCGCCCATCCGCTCACCCATGTTCGCGATGTCGGCGACGGCGGAGTCCATGCCCTTGCGCAGGTGCTCCGGCAGCGGCATCGGCCACGCCGGCTCCCCGACCTCCTCGGCGGCCTCGTGCAGCGAGGAGCGGAACGCCTCGTCGTTGGCCATGATCCCGAAGGTCCGGTTGCCCAGCGCCAGCATCATCGCGCCGGTCAGCGTCGCCACGTCGACGATCGCGTCCGGCTTCTCCTCGGAGGCCGCCCACAGCGCGTCCGCCAGGACCAGCCGGCCCTCGGCGTCGGTGTTGAGCACCTCGACGGTCTTGCCGCTGTACATGCGCAGCACGTCACCCGGGCGGGTGGCGGAGCCGGACGGCATGTTCTCGGCGAGCGCCAGCCAGCCGGTGACGTTGACCTCGAGGCCGAGGCGCGCGGTGGCGACGACGGCGGCGAAGACCGCCGCCGCGCCGCTCATGTCGCACTTCATCGTCTCGTTGTGCCCGGCGGGCTTGAGCGAGATGCCGCCCGAGTCGTAGGTGATGCCCTTGCCGACGAGCGCGAGGTGCTTCTTCGCCTTGGCGGACGTGTACGACAGCTTCACCAGGCGCGGGGCCGCGGCCGAGCCGACGCCGACGCCGACGATGCCGCCGTAGCCGCCCTTGGCGAGGGCCTTCTCGTCGAGCACCTGCACCTTGATGCCGTGCTCCTTGGCCGCGGTCTGCGCCAGGGCGGCGAACGCCTCGGGGTCGAGGTCGTTCGGCGGCATGTTGATCAGGTCGCGGGCGCGGTTGAGCTCCTCGCCGACGGCGGCGGCACGCAGCAGCGCGGCCTTGTGGGCGGCGTCGCGCGGCTTCCCGCCGAGCAGGGCGGCCTCGGCGAGCGGCGCCTTGGCGCTCTTGGCCTTGGCGTCACCGCCGTTGTGCTTGTAGGCGTCGAAGGAGTACGCGCCGAGCACCACGCCCTCGGCGATCGCGCCGATGTCGGCGGCGTCGGTCACCGGCAGCGCGAACGCGGCCTTCTTGGTGCCGGTGAGGGTGCGGGCGGCCACGCCGGCCGCCCGGCGCAGCGCCTCGGCGTCGAAACCGGCGTCCTTCTCGGGCTCGGCTCCGAGCCCCACCGCGAGCACGAGCGGTGCCTTGAAGCCGGCCGGGGCGGGCAGCTTCGTCACCTCGCCCTCGGCCCCGGAGGCACCGAGGGTTTCCAGAACGCCGGCGAGCCGGCCGTCGTAGGCCGAGTCGAGGGCTTCGGCGCCTGGGGCAACGATCGGGCCTTTCGCGCCCTTGGCGACACCGATCACGATCGCGTCGGCCCGGAGGCCGGGCGCCGCGGCGGTGCTGAGAGTGAGAGCAGTCACGGTGGTGAAATCTCGCTTCCGATGTGGAGTTGCGGTGGCCGGAGGATGTGGGTCGACCAGGCCCGACGATCGGCCCTGGAGCCGGTCGGCGGGCGCGGTGCTACCCGGGGGGTCTGCCTCACCGGCGCGGCGGACCGGCGTGGCGAATCCCGTCAATGAGCGTACGCGTGCGTGTGCGTTGGCCCATGCACGCGCGTGTTCACCTGTCGGTGGCGTCTTAGCCACTTCTCGATCCTCGCACTCCATGAGTCGGCTCACACCCATTGGGTTCCGGTGCGCGCGGACGGCGATCATGCTGGGGTAAGTTGCCGCACCCCCTGGAGCCCGCCCCGTGAGACGTCCGACCCTTCTGCTGTCCCTCCTCGTCCTGCTCCTCGTGGGCTGCGCCTCCGCGCCGGACGCCGAACCGGCCGGCCGGCCGGACGACCCGCCGTCGGAAGGGAAGTTCTGGCAGCCGGCCCCCGGCATCGACTGGCAGTGGCAGCTCAGCGGCCGGCTCGACACCACCGTCGACGTGCCGGTCTACGACATCGACGGCTTCGACCAGACCGAGGACACGGTCGGTGAGCTGCACGACGACGGCCGCAAGGTCATCTGCTACCTCTCCACCGGCGCGTGGGAGGACTGGCGCCCCGACGCGGAGAAGTTCCCCAAGTCGGTGCTCGGCAAGGGCAACGGCTGGAAGGGCGAACGCTGGCTCGACATACGCAAGACCGACGTCCTGGAACCCCTGATGGCGGCCCGCCTCGACATGTGCCGCGACAAGGGCTTCGACGCGGTCGAGCCGGACAACATGGACGGCTACAAGAACACCACCGGCTTCCCGCTCAAGGCCGCCGACCAGCTCCGCTACAACCGCCTCATCGCCGACCTCGCCCACGACCGCGGCATGTCCGTCGGCCTGAAGAACGACCTCGGGCAGATCCCCCAACTCGTCGACGACTTCGACTTCGCCGTCAACGAACAGTGCGCCCAGTACCACGAGTGCGCGGAGTTGACCCCGTTCATCGAGGCGGGCAAGGCCGCCTTCCACGTCGAGTACGAACTCCCCACGAGCGACTTCTGCGCCGACTCCCGCCGCCTGAAGCTGAGTTCACTGCTGAAGAAGTACGAACTGGGGGTGTGGCGCGAGGCCTGTTAGCACCGCGTCAGCCCTGACCCCCCAGGCAGAACACCACGAGCGCGGTGGTCGCCGCCGTCTCTGCGAGGCCGCCGAACACGTCCCCGGTGACCCCGCCGAAGCGGCGCGTGCAGTGCCGCAGGAGCAGTTCGGCGGCGACGAGGGCGGCGAGCACGGCGAGCACCGGCCGGACGGCGTCGTACGGCCCGCACCACGCTCCGCCGGCCGCCGCCGCCAGCGTGACGGCGACGGCGGCCAGGACCGCACCCCGCACCGGGACCACGCCGGCGACCGCCGCCCCCAGCCCCTCCGGCCGCGCGGGCGGCACCCCGTCGCGGGCCGCCAGGGTCAGCGCGAGCCGGGCCGCGGTCGCCGAGACGACGGCGGCCAGCGCGCCCAGCGCCCACGAGGCGTCGTAGAGCTGCGTCAGCGCGGCCACCTGGGCCAGCAGCACGAGGACGAGCGTGAGAACGCCGAACGGGCCGATGTCCGACTGCTTCATGATCCGCAGCGCGTCCTCGGCGGGCTTGCCGCTGCCGAGGCCGTCCGCGGTGTCGGCCAGCCCGTCGAGGTGCAGACCGCGGGTGAGGACGGCGGGTACGGCGGCGGAGGCGACGGCGGCCAGCAACGGGCTCGCGCCCAGGCGGAGCAGCAGCAGCCCGAGCCCGGCCGCGCAGCCGCCGACGACCAGCCCGACCACGGGGGCGGCCAGCATGCCGCCGCGCGCGGCCCGCCGGTCCCAGCGGGTCACCTCGACCGGGAACACGGTGAGGGTGCCGAAGGCGAAGCGGAGGCCGTCGAAGGGCGAGGTCATGGGCACCGCGGCAGAGTAGCCCGGACGCCGCACCCGCGAGGCAGCCCACCCCTCGCCCCGCGAGACTGACCGCATGGGCCACTGGCTGCAGCGCAACATCGTCGAACCGGGCAAGCTCCCGCTGCTGCTCGCCCTGACCGCGTTCGTGCTCACCTTCCTGATCACCCGGGTCATCACGCGTCTCATCCGGGCGGGCAAGGGGCCCTTCGGCAACGTCAGCTCCGGCGGGGTGCACATCCACCACGTGGTGCCGGGCGTCGTCCTGACGGTCACGGGCGGCTTCGGCGCGGTGGCCAGCGGCCGGCACGGCTTCGGCTCGGGCGCCTTCGCGGTCGTCTTCGGCATCGGCACGGGCCTCGTCCTCGACGAGTTCGCGCTGATCCTGCACCTCGACGACGTGTACTGGACGGAGGCGGGCCGCAAGAGCGTGGAGGCCGTGGTGCTGACCGCCGCCCTGGTCGGACTGCTGCTGGTCGGCTTCTCGCCGTTCGGCGTCGACGACATGAGCGACGAGGAGCTCCAGGACCGGGGAGGCGTCATCTCCACCGTCGTGGTCAACTTCCTGTTCTCGCTGGCCGTACTGGCGAAGGGCAAGGCCAAGATGGCGGTCTTCAGCGTGTTCGTGCCGTTCGTGGGGCTGGTGGGGCTGGTTCGGGTGGCCCGGCCCGGGTCGCCGTGGGCACGGCGGTTCTACCGGCGGCGTCCACGTGCCCGTGCGCGGGCGATGCTGCGTGCCTTTCACCACGACCGGCGGTGGGCGCGGCCCCGGCGGGTGGTGGGGGACTGGCTGGGCGGGAAGACGGACGCGGAGCTCGCTCAGTCGGCCGAGCGGGAGTGAGGGCGCCTACTGGGGCGGGGTTCTGGTGGTGTGGCGGGTGCGGGTCGTGCGTGGCTGGTCGCGCCCCGCGGCGGAGCCGCTGACAGATGCAGTCCCGCGCCCCTTAAGGGGCGCTGCCCTGAAGCCCCTTACGTACTTGCCCGCCCCGCACAGCAGGACCACCGCCACGATCGCCGCCACGTGCTCCTTGCCCGCGAGGTTGTTCTTCAGCAGGACCTCTACGACTATGGCGACGATCACCGATGCCGCCGTCACGTACGCGCGATAGCGCCAGCCCAGGAACACCGCGAGGCCGACGACGGCCGCCGACGGGCCGGTGTCGACGATGTGGGCGTCCGCGGCGGGCAGGCCGAGGGGGCTGTCGGGGCCGAGGGCGATGCCCGCACGGGCGTACAGGGTGCCCGCGAGGGTGGCGGCGTAGGCGATCACGAGGGTGCGCCACCAGCCCAGGCAGAGTTCCGCGATGCCGAACACCAGCAGGATCTGCGCGAGGGCGCCCCAGACCGGCAGGTCCAGCGCGGGCACGAAGAGCGAGAACGGGGTGCGCAGCAGGGCGAGCCACAACGGGTCCTCGGCCCGCACCGCCCCGAGGTTCTGGACCGGCTGGAAGCCCCACGACTGGTTCTGCACGATCTGCGTCACCGACGTCAGGCACACCGCCCCCAGCGTCATGGGCGCCGCCCGCCACCGCCGCGCCACCAGGGGATCCCGTACGGCCTCGTACAGCGGCCCCCATTCGGCGCGGGCCCAGCGGGCGACCCGGTTCCTCGCGACCCGGCTCGCCGTGATCCGGATCACCGGTGGGTCTCCAGGTGCTTGCGGTGCAGCCACTTCGGCAGTCCCGGCGCCTCCAGGAACCCCTCCGCCCGTGCCGACGCGACGGCGATGCGGGGCAGGTCGGCGCTCTTCTCGAAGAGCAGGAAGCGGGGCTCCCAGATGGGCCGGTACTTGGCGTTGGCGCGGTACAGCGACTCGATCTGCCACCAGCGCGAGAAGAAGCCGAGCAGCGACCGCCACAGCCTCAGCACCGGCCCGGCGCCGAGGCGCGCGCCCCTCTCGAAGACCGAGCGGAACACGGCGAAGTTGAGCGAAACCGCGGTGACACCCAGGTCCCGGGCGCGCAGCAGCAGTTCGATGACCATGAACTCCATCAGGCCGTTGTCGCCGTCGCGGTCCCGGCGCATCAGGTCCAGGGACAGGCCGTGCGGGCCCCACGGCACGAAGGAGAGCAGTGCGCGCAGTTCGCCGTGCGCGTCGTGGCACTCCAGCAGCACGCAGCGCCCGTCCTCCGGGTCCCCGAGCCGCCCCAGCGCCATGCTGAACCCGCGCTCGGTGGCCCCGTCGCGCCAGTCGTCGGCGCGGCGCAGGAGGTACGTCATCTCGTCGGCCGGGATGTCCTCGTGCCGTCGTACCCGCACCGTGTACCCGGCCCGCCGGACCCGGTTGCAGGCCTGCCGGACGGTCCGCATGGCACGCCCCTCGAGGGTGAACTCGGCGACCTCCACGAGCGCCTCGTCGCCCAGCTCCAGGGCGTCCAGGCCGTGCCGTGCGTACACGGTGCCGGCCTCCTCGCTCGCGCCCATCACCGCCGGGATCCAGCCGTGCGCCCGCGCCTCGGCGAGCCACGGCTCGATCGCCCCCGGCCACGCCTCCGGGTCGCCGAGCGGATCCCCGGACGCCAGCGACACCCCGCCGACGACGCGGTAGGCGACGGCCGCCTTGCCGGTCGGCGAGAAGCACACGCTCTTCTCGCGGCGGAGTGCGAAGTAGCCGAGCGAGTCCCGCTCACCGTGCCGGTCGAGGAGTTCCCGCAGCCGTTTCTCGTCGTCCTCGGTGAGCGGGTCGACGGCCCGCCGGGAGCGGAACGCGGCGTACAGGACGGCGAGGACGAGCACCGTGCTCAGCACGTTGACGGCGACGTCCACCCAGGTGGGCGGGGCGATCCCGGGGACGCGGTCGTCGTCGGCGGCGACCGAGACCAGCCGCAGGGTGCCGTAGCGCCAGCGTTCGAGGAAGGTGGACGCGGCGGACGCCTGGTCGGTCACCGTCACCAGCAGGGCGGCCAGCAGCGAGGCGCCCAGCAGCCCGCCGGCGCCGACGGCCGCGGCGAGCCTCGGGTTGGACCGGTCGCCCTTCGCGTAGAACTCCCGCCGCCCGGCGAGCAGCGCGGCCACGAAGGCGGCGGTGAGCGCGAGCGAGACCCAGTTCTGCGGGTACCGCCGGATCTCCGGGAACGCCATGGCCGGCGCGAACAGCGCGAGGAACGCCCCGCTGAGGCCGAGGTTCAGGATCCACGCGGCCCGTTTGCGCCGCCGCATGGTGACGGCCAGGAACGCGGTGAAGACCCCGGACGCGAAGCCGGCCGTCAGCAGGTACGGCGTGAACAGGTTCTCCTGGTTGTGCCGTCGGACGTCCTGCCCCAGGGAGACCCACACCGCACTGAGGAAGTTGACGAACGCGACGGCCCGCAGATACCAGACGGCGAAGGCGGCGGCGCCCCGGGTGTTGCCCATGAGTGGTGATCATATGGGTGCACTTCCGGGAAACCGCTCTTTTGGTGCTGCCTGTCCCTTTCCTCGGGTTCGGGTTCTACTCCGCCGCTGCTTCCTCCGCGGACTCCGAACTCTCGGCCTTCTCGTCGGACACCGCGGATGATTCAGACGCCTCGGGCTTCTCGGGCTTCTCGGGGAGTTCCGCGGCCAGAGCCGCCGCGGCCTGGACCAGCGGGAGCGCGAGCAGGGCGCCGGCGCCCTCGCCGACCTTCACGCCCTGGTCGAGGAGCGGTTCCAGAGCCATCCGGTCGAGTGCCTTCGCCTGGCCCGGTTCGCCGCTCGTGTGCGCGGCCAGCCACCAGTCCGGCGCCCGGAACGCGATCCGCTGCCCGACGAGCGCGCAGGCGGCCGCGACGACGCCGTCCAGGACGACCGGCAACTTCCGTACCGCGCACTGGAGCAGAAAGCCCGTCATGGCGGCGAGGTCGGCCCCGCCCACCGTCGCCAGCAACTGCACCTGCTCCCCGAGCACCGGCCGCGCCCGGCGCAACGCGTCCCGGATGGCGGCGCACTTGCGCATCCATGCCAGGTCGTCGATCGCCTCGCCGCCCCGCCCGGTCACCACGGACGCGTCCGTCCCGCACAGCGCGGCGACCAGCACGCCCGCGGCCGTCGTCCCGCCGACGCTGACGTCACCGAGGACGACCAGATCCGTACCGGAGTCGGCCTCCTCGTCGGCGACGGCCATGCCCGCCCGGAACGCGGCCTCGGCCTGCTCGACCGTCAGCGCGTCCTCGATGTCGATCCGGCCGCTGCCGCGCCGCACCCGGTGCCGTACGACGTCCTCGGGGAACGTGTCCGGGTCGCAGTCCAGGGCCATGTCCACGACCCGCACCGGCACGCCGAGACGGCGGGCGAGCACGGAGACCGGACGGCCGCCCTCCAGTACCTCCCGCACCAACTCCGCGGCGCTGCCCGCCGGTCGGGCCGAGACGCCGAGCTCGGCGATCCCGTGGTCACCGGCGAACAGCACCACCCGCGGCCGCTCGACCGGTCGCACGGGCGACGAGCCCTGCGCCGCCGCCAGCCACTCGCCCAGTTCGTCCAGGCGTCCCAGCGATCCGGGCGGCACGATCTGACGTTCCCGGCGCGCCTCCGCGTCGCGGCGCACCCCGCCGTCGGGGCGCTCGATCAGATCGGTGAAGTCGTCGAGATTAAGCGAGCTCATTCGCCGAACAGTACCGGCACCGATCGAACAGTTCCGCGCTCCGTCGTCACCACGCCCGCGTGACGTCATTGCGCCCAAGATCGGGATCCCATACGTTCCGTTTTGCCGCAAATTGCCGTTCGCTCGCTGTCCGCTTGTCCTTCGCTCCTCCCGCAGCTCTTCCCGTCATCCCCCGGAGCCGCTCATGCCCCCCAGGCCCGTCCACGAGCCGCGCCGCGACGACTGCCCCTGGTGCGGCTCGAAGCGCCTGCGCACCCGGCTGCGCGCACCGGACCTCCGCCACCGCAGACCCGGCACGTTCGTGGTCGACGAGTGCCGGGACTGCGCCCACGCCTTCCAGAACCCGCGCCTGACCACCGAGGGGCTGGCGCTGTACGGCGCCGAGGGCGACGAACGGACCGGCCGCGGGCAACTGAGGGCCACGGCCAGGGCGATGCTGCCCTTCCCCGAACCGGAGAGCTGGCTGGACGTCGGGACGGGCGACGCGCCCTTCCCGGCGGCGGCGAAGGAAGTGTTCGCCTACACGGCGTTCGACGGGGTGGACCCGACGGCGAGAGTGGAGCGGGCGCAGGCCGCGGGCCGCCTCGACGAGGCCCACGTGGGCCACCTGACGACCCCGGAGATCCTGTCCCGGCTGCGCGGCCGCTACGACGTGGTCAGCATGCTCCACCACCTGGAACACACCCGGGACCCGCGACGGGAACTCGCGGCGGCGCTGGCCGCCCTGCGGCCGGGCGGCCACCTCCTCCTGGAACTCCCGGACCCCGCCAGCGCGTCCGCCGCCCTCCTCGGCAAGTGGTGGCCCTCCCACGACCAGCCCCGCCACCTCCACCTGATCCCCCTGGCCAACCTCCGCACCGAACTGCAAGCCCAGGGCTGCGAGATCGTCGTGACGGACCGCAAGGCCCCGCACACCCCCCACGACCTGACGACGGCCGCCTCGCGCTACCTCGACCGGACCCGCCTGCACCGCACGGCCAAACCCCTGACCGCCCTGGCCGCGGCGCTCGACCACCTCCTGGCCCCGGCCCTGCGCCGCACCCGCTTCTCCAACGCCTACCGGATCATCGCCCGGAAGAACTGAGCCACCGGAACCGGCCGTTCGGGCCCGGAAACCGGGCCGTTCAGCCCCGGAGCACCAGTGCCTGACCCGCCACCACCAGGACGACCTCCTCGCACTCGGCGGCGACCGCCGCGTTGAGCCGTCCCAGCTCGTCGCGGTAGCGCCGCCCCGACGCCGTGGCCGGCACGATCCCCGAGCCGACCTCGTTGGACACCAGGACGACCGTCCGCCGCGCCGCGCGCACGGCCTGTGCCAGCTCCACCACCCGTGCGCGCAGCGCCCGTTCGCCGCCGTCCGCCCACACCGCGTCGTCCCACGCCCCGACGGAGTCCATGACGTCCGTCAGCCACAGCGACAGACAGTCGATCAGCAGCGGCGCCCCGTCCTTGCCCAGCAGGGGAACGACGTCGCAGGTCTCCGTCGTCTGCCAGGACCCGGGCCGCCGCTCGCGGTGCGCCGAGACCCGCGACGCCCACTCGGTGTCCCCGCCCCGGGTGCCCCCGGTCGCCACGTACAGCACGTCCGGGAAGGACTCCAGCCGCCGTTCGGCCTCCACCGACTTCCCCGACCGGGCGCCGCCCAGCACCAGAGTCCGGCGCGGCACGTCCGGTACGTCCTCGTACACGCCCACCGTCAGCGTCGACCCGTCCGGCACCGTCCGCGCACCCGCCGCCGCGAGCCGCCGCCCGAGCTCCGCGCCCGGCGGCACGCCGTGGTCCAGATGGACGGCGACCACGTCGGTCGTCGGCCCCACCGCGCCCACCGCCCGCAGCTTCGCCAGCGCGTCCGGCCGCCCCACGAGATCCGCGAGGACCAAGTCGTACCGCTCGACGGGCCCCGACCGCTCCTCCAGCCCGGCCGGCGCGCCCCCCGGCGGCAGATACAGCAGCCGCCGCCCGTCCGGGCCGGTGACCGCGTACCCCGTGCCCGGCGCGTCCATCGCCACCGCCCGCACCCGATGCCCCGTCAGCAGCGCCAACTCCCGCCAGTCCGGCACCCGGCCGGGCTGCGGCAGTCCGGCCGGCACCTCCACCGGGGGGCCGTCGTGCGGGTGGGTCAGCAGCACCTGCCGCACCCCGCCCAGCGAATGACCGGCGCGCGCGGCGGCGAACGCCGCGCCCGGCGTCAGGTCGAGCAGCAGGGCCCCGTCCACGAGCAACGCGGTCGCCGCACGCGCGTGTGCGCCGAGCGAGGTCGCGCACACGGCGCAGGGACAGTCGGGGCGGGGCAGGCCCGCCGGGGCACCGGTACCGAGCAGAGTGACTTCCACGGAGCTGATTTTCGCGCGTCTGACCTGGTCTTGCGCATCCGACTAGGCTGCTCGGCAGGAACCGGACCAAGATCCGGCTTCTGCTCTGCACGTGGTCACAGCTGGGAGGCGTACATGGCGGCATGGACGTGGCGGTTCGAGAAGGCCGACGGGACGGAGGTCCCACCCGCGGTGGAGCCCGAGGAGTTCACCACGCAGGGGGACGCCGAGTCCTGGATCGGGGAGGTCTGGAAGGACCTCCTCGAAGGCGGCGCGGCCCAGGTGCGGCTGTTCGAGGACGCCACCGAGATCTACGGCCCGATGAGCCTGCAGGCGAACGAGGCCTGACCACGCGTATGCGTCGGGGTGGCCGCACAAGGCCACCCCGGCTGCCGCCCACCGATCGCCGCACACCGGCTGCCGTTCACTCGAACGAGCGGAGTTCACCCACCCGGCCGCGTACGCCGCTCAGCCGCGTACGCCGCACAGGTGCAGCAGCGCCGCGACCTGCCGGTAGGGGTCGGTCCGCCCGGCGCGCTCCTCGGCGGCCAGCAGGGTTTCTACGTCGCCCGGGATCTCCGTGTCGTCCGCCGCCGTGTCCGTGAAGACCCGCACGCCGAACCAGGCCTGCAGCGGAGCCCCGATCCCGGCGAGCGTGCCGGTCAGCGTCGACAGCCGGTCCGCCCGTACGTCCAGGCCGAGCCGGTTGCGGTAGGTCGACGTGTCGAAGGCGCCGAGCGTGCCCGCCCAGTCGCCGGACAGTCCGGGCCGCATGGCCAGCGCGTCCGCGTTCCTGACCAGCAGCGACAGTAGTCCGCCCGGGGCCAGCATCCGTGCGAGCCCGGCGAGCAGCGGGTCCGGCTCCTCGACGTACATGAGCACGCCGTGGCACAGCACCACGTCGAAACTGCCGGGCAGGAAGTGCACCCCGGTGTCCCGGCCGTCGCCCTCGATGATCCGCATCCGCTCCCGGATGCCCTCGGGCTCGCCGCACAGCGCCTCACGGGCCGCGGCGACCATCGTCGCGTCCTGCTCCAGACCGGTCACCTGATGTCCGAGCCGGGCCAGCCGCAGCGCCTGCGTGCCCTGGCCCATCCCGACGTCGAGGACCCGCAGCCGCTGCCCGACCGGGTAGCGCCCCGCTATCTGCTCGTCGAGCTGCCGGGCCACCAGCTCCTGTCGTACGACGTCCCGCAGCCCGCCCAGCCTGCTCAGCCAGGCCTCGGCCGCTCCCCCGGAGAAAGCCGCAGTGCTCAGGGCCGCGCTCCGCGCTTGAGCCGCGGCTTCGGCAGCCGGAGCCGGCGCATCTGGAGCGAGCGCATCAGCGCGTAGGCCACCGCGCCCCGCCGGTTCTGGTCGGGGAAGCGCTCGGCCAACTGCTTGCGCAGCCGGAAGCCGGTGACGAACGAGTCCAGCACGATCAGCACGATCACGACGAGCCACAGCAGCAGCGCGATGGTCTGCAGCGAGCCCACCCGCACCATGCTCAGCACGAGGATGATCACGGCCATCGGCAGGAAGAACTCCGCCACGTTGAACCGGGAGTCGACGAAGTCACGGGCGAACTTGCGCACCGGGCCCTTGTCACGGACCGGCAGATAACGCTCGTCACCGCCCGCCAGCGCCTGGCGCTGCCGGTCGAGCTGGGCGCGGCGCTCCTCGCGCTGACGCTTCGAGGCGTCCTTGCGCGAGGTCGACGTATTGGCGGCGCTGCGGCGCTGGGACTGGGCCTCACTGCGCTTGGGCGTGGGCCTGCCCTTGGGGGCCTGCGGGTCGCGGGTCTGCTTGGAGTCGGTCACCACCGCGTCGGCGGGGGCCTTCTCTTCCTTGGCACGGCTACGGAACACAAAACCCAAGGGTAAGCGCTCCCGGGCATGGACCCCAGCCCGGAGGGGAACGATCCGGCAACACCAGTCGTCTGTAGAAGGGACAGACCGGGCAGGAGTGGGGGAGAAGGGGCGTGGGGTGATCTATCGCTCACCCTGAAAGTCACCTACTCCTCACGCCGGAGCAAGGGCTTGGTCAGTCGTCCTTGGGGATGAGCGCATCCGTCCCCGAACAGTGCGTCAATGGATGCAGGGCCCGTACTGTGGGTTCTGTCGCAGACCTGTGAGCTTGTCCGTCAGAAGGGGGCGCGCGAAGCCCATGAGCGGTGTCATGAAGCGTATGGGGATGATCTTCCGCGCGAAGGCGAACAAGGCCCTTGACCGGGCCGAGGACCCGCGCGAGACCCTCGACTACTCGTACCAGAAACAACTGGAGCTGCTCCAGAAGGTCCGTCGCGGCGTCGCCGACGTGGCCACCTCGCGCAAGCGGCTGGAACTCCAGCTCAACCAGTTGCAGTCGCAGTCCACCAAGCTGGAGGACCAGGGCCGCAAGGCGCTCGCGCTCGGCCGTGAGGACCTCGCCCGCGAGGCGCTCTCCCGCCGCGCCGCCCTCCAGCAGCAGGTCACCGACCTCGAGACGCAGCACTCCACGCTCCAGGGCGAGGAGGAGAAGCTCACCCTCGCGGCCCAGCGACTCCAGGCCAAGGTGGACGCCTTCCGCACCAAGAAGGAGACCATCAAGGCCACCTACACCGCCGCCCAGGCCCAGACCCGCATCGGCGAGGCCTTCTCGGGCATCTCCGAGGAGATGGGCGACGTCGGCCTGGCCATCCAGCGCGCCGAGGACAAGACCGCCCAGCTCCAGGCCAGGGCCGGAGCCCTCGACGAGCTGATGGCCTCCGGCGCCCTCGACGACCCCACGGGCATCGCCAAGGACGACCTCCAGGCCGAGCTGGACCGCCTCTCCGGTGGTACGGATGTAGAGCTGGAACTGCAGCGCATGAAGGCAGAGCTCGCCGGAGGCAGCTCCGCCGGGCAGCAGGCCATCGAAGGTGGCACGAGCAAGTCGCCGCAGTCCCAGCAGCAGCCGCAGGACACCCCGCGCTTCGACAAGCAGTAACACCTGATTACAGCGGTCCGGCGCCGGGGACCGGAGCCGAGGAGAGCGACATGATCGTACGGATCATGGGGGAGGGCCAGTGGAAGCTGGCCGACTCCCACTTCGTCGAACTGAACAAGCTGGACGACGAGCTGCTGGCCGCGATGGAGAGCGGCGACGAGGAGGGCTTCCACCACACCCTCGGCGCCCTCCTGGACGCCGTCCGCCGCCTCGGCACCCCCCTGCCGGACGACGCCCTGGAACCCTCGGAACTCATCCTCCCGGCCCCGGACGCCAGCCTGGAGGAGGTCCGGGAGATGCTGAGCGACGACGGGCTCATCCCGGGCTGAGGGGCACGCATTCAGGGCTGAGGGCCTTCACTTCTCAGCGCCGGTCGGTGCATTTCAGCCCGTCCGGCGTTTTGAGGACGAGGCCCCTTCAGGGCCGAAGCGGGGGCCTGGGGGCGGCAGCCCCCAGTGACGGCACGGAAAGCGACGGTAACCAAGAAGTGACCCCCCAAAAGTGACCCCCCTCGCCCGAGCCCGGTGCCAACTGCAAGCTCACCCCCTCGCCCTCGACGCCACCCTCGCCGCCGCCGTACTCCTCTCCATGCTGGCCGGCTCCTTCGTCGACCCCCACGGCCAGCGCGGCGTGAGCTGGAGCATCCGCGCCCCGGACCCGCTGAGCCTGCTCCTGATGACCCTCGGCGCCGTCGCCCTCGTCTTCCGCCGCAGCGCCCCCATGCCGGTCCTGGCCGTCACCGGCACCGTCTCCCTCGTCGAGTGCGTCACCGGCGACCCCCGCGCCCCGGTCGCCATGTGCGCCGTCGTCGCCCTGTTCACCGTCGCCGCCTCCACCGACCGCGCCACCACCCTGCGGGCCGGCCTGCTCACCATGACGGTCCTCACCGGCGCCGCCATGCTCGCCGGACCGCTGCCCTGGTACGCGCAGGAGAACCTGGGGATCCTCGCCTGGACCGGCATCGGCGCCACCGCCGGGGACGCGGTCCGCAGCCGCCAGGCCGTCGTCCAGGCCATCCGGGACCGCGCCGAGCGCGCCGAACGCACCCGCGAGGAGGAGGCCCGCCGCCGGGTCGCCGAGGAGCGCCTGCGCATCGCCCGCGACCTGCACGACGTCGTCGCCCACCACATCGCCCTGGTCAACGTGCAGGCCGGGGTCGCCGCGCACGTCATGGACAAGCGGCCCGACCAGGCCAAGGAGGCCCTCGCGCACGTCCGCGAGGCCAGCCGCTCCGCGCTCAACGAACTGCGGGCCACCGTCGGCCTGCTGCGCCAGTCCGGCGACCCCGAGGCCCCCACCGAACCCGCCCCCGGCCTGGACCGCCTCGAAGATCTCGCCGGCACCTTCCGCAACGCCGGACTCCAGGTCGACGTGGCCCGCACCGACGACGGCACCACCCTCCCGGCCGCCGTCGGCCTGGCCGCCTACCGGGTCATCCAGGAGGCCCTGACCAACGTCCAGAAACACGCGGGAGCGGAGGCGAAGGCCGAGGTCAGCGTCGTCCGCGTGGGACCGAACATCGAGGTCACCGTCCTCGACGACGGGCTCCGTGCGGACGACGAGTCGCCGGCGGCCGGCGGCGGCCACGGCCTGCTCGGCATGCGGGAACGCGTCACCGCCCTGCGCGGCACCCTCACCACCGGTCCCCGCTACGGAGGCGGCTTCCGCGTCCATGCCATCCTGCCGGTCAAGACCCGCACGGCCACCACGGGGGAGACCGTATGACCATCCGCGTCCTGCTCGCCGACGACCAGGCCCTGCTGCGCAGCGCGTTCCGGGTGCTCGTCGACTCCGAGCCCGACATGGAGGTGGTCGGCGAGGCGTCCGACGGCGCGCAGGCGGTCCGGCTGGCGAAGGAGGAGCGCGCCGACGTCGTCCTGATGGACATCCGCATGCCCGGCACCGACGGTCTCGCCGCGACCCGGATGATCAGCGCCGATCCCTCCCTCGCGGCCGTCCGGGTGGTCATCCTGACGACGTTCGAGGTCGACGACTACGTGGTGCAGTCGCTGCGGGCCGGGGCCTCCGGGTTCCTCGGCAAGGGCAGCGAGCCCGAGGAGCTGCTGAGCGCGATCCGGATCGCCGCGGGCGGGGAGGCGCTGCTCTCGCCGACCGCCACCAAGGGCCTCATCGCCCGCTTCCTCGCCCAGGGCGGCACGGCGGACGACGACCACGACCCGGCCCGCTCCGCCCGGCTCGGCGCGCTCACCGTGCGCGAGCGCGAGGTGCTCGTCCAGGTCGCCGGCGGGCATTCCAACGACGAGATCGCCGAGCGCCTGGAGGTCAGCCCGCTGACCGTGAAGACGCACGTCAACCGGGCCATGGCGAAGCTGGGCGCACGCGACCGGGCGCAGCTCGTGGTGATCGCGTACGAATCGGGACTGGTACGCCCGAGGGCGGAGTGAGCCCGGCGGTCCCGCACCGTGCGGGGAGCAGGCGCCCGAGAAGTCCCCGGAACCGGCCGGCGTCCGAGGTCACGCTCGTGCCGACACCCCTTCCCCCGCGGGCATTTCATATCCTGTGACTCGAACTGCTCGGCGGGGGAAGGGAACAGGGCCGTGCCTCTGCACAAGGACGACCCGAAGGCACTCGGCGGATACCGCATCGTCGACCGTCTCGGGGCCGGAGGCATGGGCGTCGTCTACCGGGCCCGGTCGCGCTCGGGGCGTGAGGTCGCCGTCAAGGTGGTGCACGCCCAGTACGCCGAGGACGCGGTGTTCCGCGCCCGCTTCCGGCAGGAGATCGACGCCGTCCGCAAGGTGAGCGGCGCGTTCACCGCCCCGGTCGTGGACGCCGACCCGGACGCTGTACGGCCCTGGATGGCCACCCAGTACGTGCCCGGCCCCGCGCTCTCCGCCCGCATCCGCGAGCACGGCCCCCTACGGGGCGCGGAACTGCGGCGCCTCGCCCTCGGGCTGGTCGAGGCGCTGCGGGAGATCCACCGGGCCGGGGTCGTCCACCGCGACCTCAAGCCCGCCAACGTCCTGATGGCCGAGGATGGCCCCCGGGTCATCGACTTCGGCATCTCCCGTGCCGCCGAGAACCAGACCCTCACCGAGACCGGTCACGCGATCGGCACCCCGCCGTTCATGTCGCCGGAGCAGTTCAAGGACGCCCGGTCGGTCGGCCCCGCCTCGGACGTCTTCTCGCTCGGCGCGCTGCTGGTGTTCGCCGTGACCGGGCGCGGCCCCTTCGACGCCGACAGCCCGTATCTGACGGCGTGGCGGGTGATGCACGAGGAACCGACGGTGGACGCGGTCGCCGAGCCGCTGCGCGCGGTCCTGACCCGCTGCCTGGCCAAGGACGCCGACGACCGGCCCGGACTCGACGAGCTGGCAGGGGAGTTCGCGGAGGCGCTGCCCGAACCCGCGCCGGGCGACCCGGAGACGGTGACCCTGCGTCTGCCGCCCGCGCCCGCGGCGAGCGAGGAGCCGGGACCGGTCGCCGCCCCGCCCCGCACGGGCCGCCGCTCCCGGCTGCGCCGGTGGCCGGTCCTGGCCGGCGTGGCGGGGCTCCTGGCCGTGGCCCTCACCGGTTACCTGCTCGGCTTCACCCCGTTCACCAGGAGCGAGTCGGGGGAGTCGGACAGCACCGGCTCCGACTCCGCCGGCTGGGAGCCCCTGCCCAACGGCTGGCAGCCCTGGCGGACCTCGGTGTTCGGGACCGCCGCGAGCGGGGTGACGAAGCCGCTGGGCGGCGGGGCCTCCGACACCGGCAGCACCTCCCTGTCCTGCGCCATGGGACCGGGCGCCCTGTACTGCGGCGGCAACGCCACCCTCCCGGTCCGGGTCGACGGGGTGACGGGCCGGCTCGTCTGGCGGGCCGACTCCCTGCCCTCGGGCGTGACACGGGAGGCGTACGGCAGCACCGTCCTCGGGGTGCACGACGGCGTGCTGCTGGTCTCCCAGACGGTCCTGAACAGCGCGGGCAACGACCAGGCCACGACCGTCGTCGCCCTCGACTCCGCCACCGGCGAGCGGCTCTGGTCGCGCCCGGTGAGCACGAGCGGCGCCACCGCCGCCGCCCTCGTGGGCGATCTGCTGCTGGTCCCGGACGGCGACGGGGTGACCGCCCGCGACCCACGCGACGGCACCGCGCGCTGGACGGCCACGCTGCCCGCCGGGCCCACCTACGGATGCCGGTTCTACGACGTAGACAGCGTCCCGTACGCCGGCTGCACCGACGCGGGCACACCGTCGCGCACCGTGTTCTACGCCGTCGACCCGGCCGACGGCTCGACCCGGAAGGTGAGCGTGCCGGACGGCGACGTCGTCCACGTCGGCACCGTCGGCGGCGATCTGGCCTTCGTGATGTACGCCGCGCGGGACACCGGGAGTTCCGCGGAGTCGGCGTACGCCCAGGTCCTGCTGATCGACCCGGGCACCGGCGCCGTACGCAAGAGGAAGCTGGCGGGCGACCCGCGCGGCGCGGTGGCACTGGTGGGCGGAGTGCTCTGCTTCGCCTCCTCCGCGGGGCAACTGGTCGCCCACTCGCCCGAGACGGGCGAGCGGCTGTGGCGGACCTCGACGACCCTTCAGCAGCCCGGTACTCCCGTCGCCGACGCGCGGGGACAGGCGGTGTTCGCGGCCAGCGCCTCCGGACGGGTCGCCGCCCTCGACATCGGGACGGGCAGCCTGCTGTGGGAGTCACCCGCGCGGGCCGAGCAGGTCGTCGGGGCCGGTTATGCCTCGGCGCAGGTGTTCACCGACAAGGGCGCCCTGGTGGTGCTCAGCCCCGACGGCACCGTCTTCACGCTGGACCCGGCCCACCCCGACCAGGAGCCGCTGGCGGGGTGATCCGGGCCCACGGGAGCGCGGCTACGGCAGCGCCAGCATCCGCTCCAGCGCCAGCTTCGCGAACTTCTCGGTCTCGTCGTCGACCTGGATCCGGTTGACCAGCTTGCCCGCGGCCAGCGACTCCAGGGTCCAGACCAGGTGGGGGAGGTCGATGCGGTTCATGGTCGAGCAGAAGCAGACCGTCTTGTCGAGGAAGACGATCTCCTTGCCCTCGGGCGCGAAACGGTTCGCCAGGCGGCGCACCAGGTTCAGCTCGGTCCCGATGGCCCACTTCGAGCCGGCCGGGGCCGCCTCCAGCGCCTTGATGATGTACTCGGTCGAGCCGACGTAGTCCGCCGCCGCCACGACCTCGTGCCGGCACTCGGGGTGCACGAGCACGTTGACGCCGGGGATCCGGGCGCGCACGTCCTCCACCGACTCCACGCTGAAGCGGCCGTGCACCGAGCAGTGGCCGCGCCACAGGATCATCTTCGCGTCGCGCAACTGCTCGGCGGTCAGCCCGCCGTTCGGCTTGTGCGGGTTGTACAGGACGCAGTCCTCCAGGGACATGCCCAGGTCGCGGACGGCGGTGTTGCGGCCGAGGTGCTGGTCGGGCAGGAACAGCACCTTCGTCGTCGCGGGGCCGTCCCCTTGCTCGAAGGCCCACTCCAGCGCGCGCTGGGCGTTCGACGAGGTGCAGATCGTGCCGCCGTGCCTGCCCGTGAACGCCTTGATGTCGGCGGACGAGTTCATGTACGAGACGGGCACGACCTGCTCGGCTATGCCGGCCTCGGTCAGCACGTCCCAGCACTCGGCGACCTGCTCGGCCGTCGCCATGTCGGCCATCGAACAGCCGGCGGCGAGGTCGGGGAGGACCACCTTCTGGTCGTCCGACGTCAGGATGTCGGCCGACTCGGCCATGAAGTGCACACCGCAGAAGACGATGTACTCGGCCTCCGGGCGGGCGGCCGCGTCCCGGGCCAGCTTGAAGGAGTCGCCCGTGACGTCGGCGAACTGGATGACCTCGTCGCGCTGGTAGTGGTGGCCGAGCACGAAGACCTTGTCTCCGAGCTTCTCCTTGGCCGCGCGCGCCCGCTCCACCAGGTCCGGGTCGGACGGGGAGGGCAGGTCGCCGGGGCACTCGACACCCCGCTCGCTCTTCGGGTCGGCGTCACGGCCGAGCAGCAACAGGGCGAGCGGAGACGGCTGTACGTCGAGCTCCGTGGTCTGGGCGGCGGTCACGACACGCACCCTTTCTTTCTGCTTTTCGTCGAACTGACGTTATCTATGATAACCCGCATAAAGTCACTTTGACGATGGTCATAGCGTCGATGTGACGTGAATCCCGAAGACGCCCTGCAGATGCCGTGGAGGCGCCCCGAAGACACGCTGGAGGCGGGCCGAGAGGCGTTTTCCGCTCGCAACCGCATGTGCGAGCATGAGAAGGGAACGACAAGAGAAGCAAGACAAGAGCTGGGCCCGGAATGAATCCGCGGCCCCGTCGGTTGCAACCGTCGGCAAGCAGTCTCCGTACAACCCGGGAGAGATGTAGATGTCCGTATCGGACGAGACCAGCACCGTCACCGACGGCATCATTCTGTCCGACGCCGCCGCGGCGAAGGTCAAGGCCCTGCTCGACCAGGAAGGCCGTGAAGACCTGGCCCTGCGCGTCGCCGTTCAGCCCGGCGGCTGCTCCGGCCTGCGCTACCAGCTCTTCTTCGACGAGCGTTCCCTCGACGGTGACGTCGTCAAGGACTTCGACGGCGTCAAGGTCGTCACCGACCGCATGAGCGCCCCGTACCTGGGCGGCGCGTCGATCGACTTCGTCGACACCATCGAGAAGCAGGGCTTCACGATCGACAACCCGAACGCGACGGGCTCCTGCGCCTGCGGCGACTCCTTCAGCTAAGCCGTCACAGCCCGTTTCCGGGCTGGTCCGGCTGACCGGCACACGAAGGCGGCGACCCCCTCCAACGGGGCCGCCGCCTTCGCCGTTCGCCGTACCGCCGGCTACCGGACCACCGGGCTACTGCACCTGCGGCAGCCGCGCCCCCGGCTTCTCCAGCGGGATCGTCGTGCCGTCGGAGCCGACCACCTTGCGGCTGCCCAGCGACGCGTCCAGTTGCACGGTCTGGTGGAACTGCTTGGCGATCATGATGCAGATCTTGTCCGGCCAGGGCGTCTCGGTCACGGTGACCTTCACCTCGCCCCCGCTCTCGGCCGCCGTCGCCTTGTAGTCGGCGCACACCCCGCCGGTGAAGCTCACGACCAGCGCGTCGCCCTCGACGGTGTAGCCGTCCACCTGCACGTCACGCGTCTGCGAGCTGCCGGACGGCGTCGGGGCGGGCGTGGGCGTCGTGGCGGACTTCAGATACGCCGGCTCGACGGCCGGCTGCGTCACCGTGTAGCCGTCCGCCGCCCCCGCCGCCTTCACGTCGAACAGCCAGGACGGTACGAGCACCTGCCGGCCGCCCGAGGTGTGCGGGGCGAGCCCGAGCACCGCGTCCTCGACCGTCACCGTCTCCTGCGTCGGCGCCGCCGTCGACGAACCGCACGGACTCTCCAGCCGGTCCTTCAACGGCACCGGGCTGGCACACCCGCCGATGCCCATCCGGTGATCGGTCCCCGGGGTCGCCGGAGTCTCCGGAGCCCCCGGCACCGAGTTCAGTGCGTCCAGCGCCTCCTGAGCGCTCAGCAAGGGGTACGTGTCGCCCTTCGCCGGCGTCTCCAGTTGCCCGTTCCCGCCGACGACCTCGCCCTGCGCGTTGACGCTGATCCCGGTCGTCCACCCGTAGGTGGGCAGGCCGCCGATCACCGGGTCGGCGTTCACCACCCGCTGGGCGCCCATGATCTGGCTCGCGTCCACCTTGGCGTCGTCCTGCCCCACCGCCTTCAGGACCGGCGCCGCCGCCTTCTTCGCGACCGCCTCGCTCACCGGGTCGCCGGCCGGGGCCACGGTGCCCGGGGTGCACTTGACGGTGCCGCCCGTGCAGTTGTCGGTGCCGGGCGTGTACCGGGTGAACGTCCACGTGCCCGGCGCCTGCCGGTTCACCCGCAGCACCGGCCCCGAGCCGTCGTTCCCGGAACCGACCTTCCAGGCATCGCCCTCGATCATCGGCGTCCCCGCGGCCCCCAGCGCCTTCGCCAGCCGGGCCACGTCGTCCTTCGTGACCTCGCCCTTCGCCCAGTACGCGGACGCGGAGCCGGGACCGTCCGGAAGCGTGCCGACGGCCTTGTACGTCACCCCGTAAGGGTTCGGCTCACCGGGCGCGATGCCGTTCGTACCGCCCTCGGGGGTACCCGTACCCCCGGAGTAGTCGTCCAGGAGGAGCGCCGCCGGGGTGCCGTCCCCGGAGGGCGCCCCGGAGCCGGCCCCGCCGCCCGAGCCGCTGACGGCGCTGGAGGTGAGGTACGCCCCACCGCCACCCACCAGCAGCACAGCGGCGGCGGCGACGGAGGCGATCAGCACGGGGGAGCGCCGCCGCGACCCGGATCCGGACTCGTCCGCGTCCGGATCCGTGCCCGGGACAGAAACGACGGAAGGTTCCTCGGCGTCCGGCACGGAATCCGCAACGGGTTGGTCAGCAACGGAGGCCGCAGGGGGTTCGTCCGTGCCGGAGGCCGCAACGGGTTCCTCCGTGCCGGAGTCCGCGCCGGAAGCCGCAGCGGCGGCCGGCTCCGCGGATTCCGGCGCGGGGAGGCCGGGCTCCGCGACAGCCTCGGGGAGACCGGACTCCTCGGCCTTCGCCTCTTCGTGGCCCGTCTCGTCCGTCTCGTCCGTCTCGTTCGTCGCTTCCGTCTTTACCGGCTCTTCCGGCTCGCGCGCGGCGTCGTCGTTCTCGGGTCGCTCGGTGGTCACCGCATCGCTCCTTCGGCTGCCCTGCTGTCGTACCTCACATCCCCTTTACGGGGGACGCCGATGGGACGCGCCGGGGGAGCGCACGGTTCCCTTCCGAGCGCCCTGCCGAGGGAAACAGGTGAGAACCGAGGGAAATCCCCTAGTTGCCGTAGTCGGGCATCGCCTCCAGCAGCCGCGCCGACTTCGCCGGGACGCTCACGCCGTGGATGAGTGACGGGGAGACCGGCAGGGAAGTGATCTTCTCCGGGGTCGCCCAGTGCGGAGCCATCCGGGCGCCGTCCCCGCGCAGCGACGCCAGGTCGCCGTCGAGGTCGGCCGGAACGGGGACGTGGACCTTGAGGTTCGTCATAACCGAACCGTGGCACGCCCGGGCCTGCGAAGAAAGATCTACTATCGGGTAGTTTCGGCTGCTTCAGTGGCGCCGGGCGACCGGGTAGCGTGAACTGTCAATCCCCCCTCCCCACAGGAGTGTCCACGCCGTGCGCATCGCAGTCACCGGCTCCATCGCGACCGACCACCTCATGACGTTCCCCGGCCGCTTCGCCGACCAGCTGGTCGCGGACCAGTTGCACACGGTCTCGCTGTCCTTCCTGGTCGACAACCTGGACGTGCGCCGGGGCGGCGTGGGCGCGAACATCGCCTTCGGCATGGGCCAGCTGGGGACCAGCCCGGTCCTGGTCGGCGCCGCGGGCGCGGACTTCGACGAGTACCGGGCCTGGCTGGACCGGCACGGTGTCGACACCAGCTCGGTCCGTATCTCCGAGACCCTGCACACGGCCCGTTTCGTCTGCACCACCGACGCCGACCACAACCAGATCGGCTCCTTCTACACGGGCGCGATGAGCGAGGCCCGCCTGATCGAGCTGAAGACCGTCGCCGACCGGGTGGGCGGCCTCGACCTGGTCCTGATCGGCGCCGACGACCCCGAGGCGATGCTCCGGCACACCGAGGAGTGCCGTTCCCGCTCGATCCCCTTCGCCGCCGACTTCTCCCAGCAGATCGCCCGGATGAACGGCGACGAGATCCGGATACTGCTGGAGGGCGCCACGTACCTCTTCTCCAACGAGTACGAGAAGGGCCTCATCGAGTCCAAGACCGGCTGGAGCGACGCCGAGATCCTCACCAAGGTCGGCCACCGCGTCACCACCCTCGGCTCGCGCGGCGTCCGTATCGAGCGGGCCGGCGAGGACCCGATCGAGGTCGGCTGCCCGGAGGAGGACGCCAAGGTCGAGCCGACGGGCGTCGGCGACGCCTTCCGCGCCGGCTTCCTCTCCGGCCTCGCCTGGGGCGTCTCCCACGAGCGCGCCGCGCAGATCGGCTGCATGCTCGCCACCCTCGTCATCGAGACGGTCGGCACCCAGGAGTACCGCCTGCGCCGCACCCACTTCATGGACCGCTTCACCAAGGCGTACGGCGACGAGGCCGCGACCGAGGTCCGTAAGCACCTGGTGTGACGTAAGAACCTGGTGTGACTCAGGAGAGCCGGCGGACCACATAGACCGCACCGCGGTCCGCCGGCTCCTCACCGACGTACTCCTGCCCCCGCATCTCGCACCACGCGGGGATGTCGAGCCGGGCCGCCTCGTCGTCGGACAGCACCCGCACCGTGCCCCCGACCGGCACGTCCCCGATGACCTTCGCCAGCTCGATGACGGGGATCGGACACCGCCTGCCCAGCGCGTCCACGACGAGCGCCTCCCCCCGCACCTCCGCCACCTGCGCGGACGCCGACACAGGTGCCCCGAGCCGCTCCCGCACCCCGGCCACGGCCCCCGGCAGCACGGCGAGGAACCGCTCCACGTCCTCCTCGGCGACCCCCGCCGGCAACGAAACCCGCACGTTTCCCTCACTCAGTACTCCCATCGCCCTCAGCACATGGCTGGGCGTCAACGTGCTGCTGGTGCACGACGACCCGGACGAGACGGAGAACCCCGCCCGGTCCAACTCGTGCAGCAGCGCCTCCCCGTCGACGTACAGGCACGAGAACGTGACGATCCCCGGCAGCCGCCCCTCCGGATCCCCGACCACCTCCACATCAGGGACCAGCGCGGGCACCCGTACCCGGATCCGCTCCGTCAGCTCCCGCAGCCGTACCGCCTCCCGGTCGGCCTCGGCGCGCACGGCCCGCAGGGACGCGGCGGCCGCCACGACCGCGGGCAGCCCGCCGAACTCCTCCGCCTCCCGCGCCGCGAACCGCACGCCCTTGCGGACGACGAGCAGCCCGACCCCCGCCGGTCCGCCCCACTTGCGCGCCCCGGCCGTCAGCACCGACCAGTCCCCGGCCACCCGCCCCCACCCGAGCGACTGGGCCGCGTCCACCAGCAGCGGCACCCCCGCGGCCCGGCACGCCTCGGCCACCGCCGCCACCGGCTGCTCGGTCCCCACCTCGTGGTTGGCGGACTGCAGACAGGCGAGCGCGGTGTCGGCCCGCAGCGCCTCGGCGTACGACCCGACGGTCGCCGCTCCCGTCCGCGTCACCGGCACGTGGGTCACCGACCCACCCTCCGCCTCGAACGCCTCGGCCGAATGGAGTACCGAGGAGTGTTCGACCGATGACACGATCAGGTGACGTCCCACCCGCCGCCGCCCGGCCAACGCCCCCGCGATGCCGCTCTGCACGGCCCGCGTCCCGGACGACGTGAACACCAGCTCGTCGGCCCGGCACCCGACGGCGTCCGCGACCGTCTCCCGCGCCGCGTCCAGCAGCAGGCGGGCCCGCCGCCCTTCCCGGTAGAGGCGTGCGGGATCGGCCCACCCTTCGTCGAGCGAGGCCAACAGCGCCTGACGAGCGACGGGATGAAGGGGGGCGGCGGAGGCCGCGTCGAAGTAGGACACACGGCAACGGTAAGACGCGGGCGGGCCGAACCGGGGCGCGGCACCGTGCCGAGGTGCGGCTCCGCCACGTGGGCCCGACCAGCCACAACGAAAGCCGCACTCGCCGCACAACCCGCATTGACGACCTATTAGGCGCCTATCCCACCCCTTCGGGGTGACCCGCGGCGCGTATGCCACCCTCCCCGCGACCCCCCTGAAGGCGTCGGCTAGGGTTTGGTCCGCATAAACATCCAAACCCCTGCCCGACGCAGGGCGGCGACCGACCCGCGAGAAGGCAGGCCGCAGCCAACCGCGCGGGCGAGACTCTCGGGAAGGCGCTACGTGAGTCCCAACGGCTCCGACCGCTCGCCGCGGCGCCCGATGCGGCGGAAGCTGCTGCAGGCAATGACCGCGGGCCTGGTCCTGGCGACCGCCACCGGTTGCACATACAAGGACTTCCCCCGCCTTGGTATGCCCACCCCCGTCACAGAAGAGGCGCCACGCGTCCTCTCCCTGTGGCAGGGCTCCTGGGCCGCCGCGCTGGCCACCGGCGTGCTGGTGTGGGGCCTGATCCTGTGGAGCGTTTTCTTCCACAGGCGCAGCCGCACGAAGATCGAGGTTCCTCCGCAGACCCGGTACAACATGCCCATCGAGGCGCTGTACACGGTGGTCCCGATCATCATCGTCTCGGTCTTTTTCTACTTCACGGCCCGTGACGAGTCGAAGCTGCTGAGCCTCGACAAGAAGCCCGACGTCACGGTGAACGTGGTCGGCTTCCAGTGGAGCTGGTGCTTCAACTACATCGAGAACGTCGAAGGTTCCGACGGGGACGCGAAGACCGACAAGAACCTGGCCGCCATCCCGGACCGGTTCAAGACGGACTTCCCGGACAACGCGGGTGGCACGTACACCTGCGGCGTCCCCAACGAGCGGAACCCGCAGACCAACAACCCGGGCCCGACCCTCTGGCTCCCCGAGGGCAAGACGGTCCGCTTCATCCTGACCTCGCGTGACGTCATCCACGACTTCTGGGTGGTGCCGTTCCTCATGAAGCAGGACGTCATCCCGGGTCACACCAACTCCTTCCAGGTGACCCCCAACAGGGAGGGCACCTTCCTGGGCAAGTGCGCCGAGCTCTGCGGCGTCGACCACTCCCGGATGCTCTTCAACGTGAAGGTCGTCTCCCAGGAGCGCTACGAGCAGCACCTCAAGGATCTCGTGAAGAAGGGGCAGACCGGTTACGTTCCCGCGGGCATCGAGCAGACGAGCCACGAGAAGAACCGGGAGACGAACAACCTGTGAGCATCCTCAACGAACCCCAGGGTGCCGCGGCAGCTGAAGACTCCTACGAGAATGAGCTGCCGGTCCGGCGCAAGCAGCCCGGCAACGTCGTCGTGAAGTGGCTGACGACCACCGACCACAAGACCATCGGTACGTTGTACCTGGTCACGTCGTTCGCGTTCTTCTGCATCGGTGGCGTGATGGCGCTCTTCATGCGCGCCGAGCTGGCCCGGCCGGGCCTGCAGATCATGTCGAACGAGCAGTTCAACCAGGCGTTCACGATGCACGGCACGATCATGCTGCTGATGTTCGCGACGCCGCTGTTCGCCGGCTTCACGAACTGGATCATGCCGCTCCAGATCGGTGCGCCGGACGTCGCCTTCCCGCGGCTGAACATGTTCGCCTACTGGCTGTACCTGTTCGGCTCGCTCATCGCCGTCGCCGGCTTCCTCACCCCGCAGGGTGCGGCCGACTTCGGCTGGTTCGCCTACGCCCCGCTGTCGGACGCGGTCCGCTCGCCCGGCATCGGCGCCGACATGTGGATCATGGGCCTGGCCTTCTCCGGCTTCGGCACGATCCTCGGCTCGGTCAACTTCATCACCACGATCATCTGCATGCGCGCACCGGGCATGACCATGTTCCGCATGCCGATCTTCGTGTGGAACGTGCTGCTGACCGGTGTCCTGGTCCTGCTGGCCTTCCCGGTCCTCGCGGCCGCGCTGTTCGCCCTGGAGGCGGACCGGAAGTTCGGCGCCCACGTCTTCGACGCGGCCAACGGCGGCGCGTTGCTGTGGCAACACCTCTTCTGGTTCTTCGGCCATCCAGAGGTGTACATCATCGCCCTGCCGTTCTTCGGCATCATCTCCGAAGTGATCCCGGTGTTCTCCCGCAAGCCGATGTTCGGCTACATGGGCCTGATCGCCGCGACCATCTCGATCGCCGGTCTGTCCGTCACGGTGTGGGCGCACCACATGTACGTCACCGGTGGCGTACTGCTGCCGTTCTTCTCCTTCATGACGTTCCTCATCGCCGTACCAACGGGCGTGAAGTTCTTCAACTGGATCGGAACGATGTGGAAGGGCTCGCTGTCCTTCGAGACACCGATGCTGTGGGCGACGGGCTTCCTCATCACCTTCACCTTCGGCGGTCTGACCGGCGTCATCCTGGCCTCGCCGCCGCTGGACTTCCACGTGTCCGACTCGTACTTCGTGGTGGCGCACTTCCACTACGTCGTCTTCGGCACCGTCGTCTTCGCGATGTTCTCCGGCTTCCACTTCTGGTGGCCGAAGTTCACCGGCAAGATGCTCGACGAGCGGCTCGGCAAGATCACCTTCTGGACGCTGTTCGTCGGCTTCCACGGCACCTTCCTGGTCCAGCACTGGCTGGGCGCCGAGGGCATGCCGCGCCGTTACGCCGACTACCTGGCGGCCGACGGCTTCACCGCCCTGAACACGATCTCGACGATCAGCTCGTTCGTCCTCGGTCTGTCCGTCCTGCCGTTCTTCTACAACGTGTGGAAGACCGCCAAGTACGGCAAGCCGGTCGGCGTCGACGACCCGTGGGGCTACGGCCGCTCCCTGGAGTGGGCGACCTCCTGCCCGCCGCCGCGCCACAACTTCCTCACCCTGCCGCGGATCCGCAGTGAATCCCCGGCGTTCGACCTGCACCACCCGGAGATCGCCGCGCTCGAGCAGCTGGAGCACGCCGGCCACGGTGCCAGCGCCATCACGGGCAGCAAGGAGGCCGGCAAGTGAAGGTCCAAGGCAGGATGTTCACCTGGCTGAGCGTCTTCATCCTCGTCATCGCGATCGTCTATGGCGTGTGGTCGAAGGAGCCGGCCGGCACCACGGCCCTCTTCCTGGCCTTCGGCCTGTCCATCATGATCGGCTTCTACCTGGGCTTCACCGCCCGGCGGGTCGACGCGGGCGCGCAGGACAACAAGGAAGCGGACGTCGCGGACGACGCCGGCGAGCTGGGCTTCTTCAGCCCGCACAGCTGGCAGCCGCTGTCGCTCGGCATCGGCGGCGCCCTGGCCTTCCTGGGCGTCGCGGTGGGCTGGTGGCTGCTCTACTTCTCCGTCCCGCTGATCCTCATCGGCCTGTGGGGCTGGGTCTTCGAGTACTACCACGGTGAGAGCCGCACCCAGTAGCACGCGTTGAACGCGGCGTGAGCCCGGACACTCCGTCAGGAGGGTCCGGGCTCACGCTTTTGGCGTAGCGGACGTCCTCCGTCCGTGTCACTCAGCGCGCCACGGTTGACGCGGCTCCCTAGCGTGAAGTCATGAGCCACGAACCCCGCCCCCGCACCGTCGTCGGCTGCACCCTGCTGGTGATCGCCCTGGGCGCGGTCGCAAGCGCCTGCGGCTCGGACGGCAACCCCCTCTCCGCGCGCCCCTACGACGCGACGGACCAGATCTCCTTCAACGGCCCCAAGGACGACGGCAGGAAGGCCGATCCGGACAAGCCGCTCGAAGTCACCGCCGAGGACGACGACCGCATCACGGACGTCACCGCCGTGGACGGCACAGGCCGCTATCTCGCGGGCGAACTCTCCGCCGACGGCAGCCGCTGGCACAGCACCGAGCCGCTGGCCGCAGGCGTCCGCTACACGGTCCGGGTGAGCACCGAGGACGACGACGGCGCCCCCGGCCGCCGGGTCCTCACCTTCGACACCGGCAAGCCCACCACGAAGAAGCGCCTGACGGTCACCTTCGGCCCCGACGCCGGCGAATACGGCGTCGGCCAGCCCGTCACCGCCAAGCTGGACCAGCCCGTCAAGGACCCCGCCCAGCGGGCCGTCGTCGAACGGGCCCTCAAGGTCGACTCCACGCCCTCGGCGCCGGGCGCCTGGCACTGGGTGGACGACAAGGAACTCCACTACCGCCCCAAGGACTACTGGCCCGCCCACGCCACCCTCCGCGTCCACAGCAACCTGGACGGCATCAAGATCGGCGACCGGCTGTGGGGCGGCCCCGCGAAGGACCTCAAGCTCACGACCGGCGACCGGGTCATCGCCGTGACGGACGCGTCGTCGCACTCCATGACGGTCTTCAAGAACAACGAGGAGATCAAACAGCTCCCCGTCACCACCGGAAAGCCCGGCTTCGATACCCGCAACGGCATCAAGGTCGTCCTGGGCAAGGAGTACTTCGTACGGATGCGCAGCACCACCGTCGGCATCTCGGAAGGCTCCTCGGAGTCCTACGACCTGCCCGTCTACTACGCCACCCGTGTCACCTGGAGCGGCGAGTACGTCCACGCCGCCCCCTGGTCCGTGGGCTCCCAGGGTTACGCGAACGTCAGCCACGGCTGCACGGGCATGAGCACGGCCAACGCCGAGTGGTTCTTCGACAACGTCCGCGCCGGCGACGTCGTCCAGGTCGTCAACAGCGCCGGCGACACGATGGAGACCTTCGGCAACGGCTTCGGCGACTGGAACCTGACCTGGCCGAACTGGACCAAGGGCAGCGCCCTGACAGCCGCCAAGCAGAACACGGACCAGCAGACGTCAAGACTCAGTCCAGCGGCCGTGTAGCACCCTGGGGGCGCGGGGCCGTATCGATGTGCGGCTCCGCCGCGTGGGCGCGACCAGCCACAGCGGACCCGCAGACGCCACAGAACCCTGCGCCCCAGCCCCTCAGGCGCTCTGCTGAAGCCCCTTGGCCCGCAGCAGAGAAGCAAGCGCCCCCGCGAACTCCACAGGCTCCACAGGCAACGTCACGGCCGCGTCAGCCCGACTCCACGTGGCCAGCCACGCGTCCTGAGGCCGCCCGATGAGCACGAGCACCGGCGGACACCGGAACACCTCGTCCTTGATCTGCCGGCACAACCCCATGCCGCCCAACGGCGAGGCCTCCCCGTCGAAGACGCAGACGTCGATCCCGCCCTTGTCCAGCTCCCTGACGGCCGCGGCCGGCGTCGCGCACTCCACGAACTCCACCAAGGGGGCGTCCGGCGCGGGCCTGCGCCCCGCCGCGAGCCGTACCTGCTCGCGGGTGTTGGAGTCGTCGCTGTAGACCAGCACCGTGGCGGTCGCCTGCATGCTTCCTCCGTGACATCAGCGTCGTACGGACAGAACCGATGCCGCGGATGCTACTCCCTTGAACACCCGGTCAACACCGGTTGGAACACCACTTCGATGGGCCATACGGGCAGTACACACGGTGTGAACACTCCGAACGGCACCCCCCGGAGTGAGGGCGGGATAAGGGACCGACATAATGTCGGTCGTGGCGACAGCAACGACAGTAGAAACCGGGCACGCGCACCCGTCGGTCAATCGGCCGAACCTGACCAGCGTCGGAACCATCATCTGGTTGAGCTCCGAGCTGATGTTCTTCGCGGCCCTCTTCGCGATGTACTTCACCCTGCGATCGGTGACAGGTCCCGACCACTGGAAGGAGATGGCAGCCCATCTGAACTTCCCGTTCTCGGCGACGAACACCACGATCCTGGTGCTCTCCTCCCTCACCTGCCAGCTCGGCGTCTTCGCCGCCGAGCGCGGTGACGTGAAGAAGCTCCGGATGTGGTTCATCGTCACCTTCATCATGGGTGCGATCTTCATCGGCGGTCAGATCTACGAGTACACGGAGCTGGTGAAGGAGGACGGGCTCTCGCTCTCCTCCGACCCGTACGGCTCGGTGTTCTACCTGACGACCGGCTTCCACGGCATGCACGTGACGGGCGGCCTCATCGCCTTCCTGTTCGTTCTCGGGCGCACCTACGCGGCCAAGAGGTTCACTCACGAGCAGGCGACAGCGGCCATCGTCGTGTCCTACTACTGGCACTTCGTCGATGTCGTCTGGATCGGACTCTTCGCCACGATCTACATGATCAAGTAGCCGGGCCCGCTCCCGCACATCGCAAGCATCGACGCAGAAGATCCTGACACCGGGGTAATCCGTGAAAAAGCTCTCCGCACGACGACGCCATCCGCTGGCGGCGCTCGTCGTCCTACTCCTCGCGCTGGCATGCACAGGGGGGCTGTACGCCGTGTTCGCGCCTGCGAGCAAGGCGCAGGCAGACGACACCGCCCAGTCCCTCGCCATCGACGAGGGCAAGAAGCTCTACGCCGTAGGCTGCGCCAGTTGCCACGGCACCGGCGGTCAGGGCAGCTCTGACGGTCCGAGCCTGGTCGGCGTCGGCGCCGCGGCCGTCGACTTCCAGGTCGGCACCGGCCGTATGCCGGCGGCGACCTCCCAGGGCGCCCAGGTGCCCGCCAAGAAGGTCATCTACACGCAGGCGCAGATCGACCAGCTCGCCGCGTACATCTCCGCCCTCGGCGCCGGTCCGTCCGTCCCGACCGAGGCCGACTACGGCCCGGAGGGCGCGGACATCGCCAAGGGTGGCGAACTGTTCCGCACCAACTGCGCGCAGTGCCACAACTTCACCGGCAAGGGCGGCGCCCTCACCGAGGGCAAGTACGCTCCGACGCTGGAGGACGTGGACCCGAAGCACATGTACGAGGCCATGCAGACCGGCCCGCAGAACATGCCTTCCTTCCCCGACACCACGCTGTCGGAGCAGAACAAGAAGGACATCATCGCGTACCTGCACGCGGTCAACAGTGACGAGACGAACAACCCCGGTGGGCTGGAACTGGGCGGCATCGGGCCGGTCAGTGAGGGCCTGTTCTCCTGGATCTTCGGCCTCGGCGCCATGATCGCGGTCGCCGTCTGGGTCGCCGCTCGGACCGCAAAGGCCAAGAAGTCATGAGTAGCCAAGACATTCCAGAAGAGAACCTGCCCGCTGAGCAGGGCCACCACGCGCACGGCGCCGTGGACGTCGCGGACGAGCAGAACCCGTTCGCAGACCCGGGGCTGCCGCCCCACGAGCACCGCATCCAGGACATCGACGAGCGGGCCGCCAAGCGGTCCGAGCGTGCGGTCGCCTTCCTGTTCACGCTGTCGATGCTCTCCACGGTCGCCTTCATCGCCTCGTACGTGGCGATCCCCGCCGACAAGTCGATCTTCGTGTTCCCGATCGGCCACCTCAGCGCGCTGAACTTCGCGCTGGGTCTGACGCTGGGCACGGCGCTGTTCACCATCGGCGCCGGCGCGGTCCACTGGGCCCGCACCCTGATGTCGGACGAGGAGGTCGCCGACGAGCGCCACCCGATCGCCGCGTCCCCCGAGGTCCGTGCCAAGGTCCACGCGGACTTCAAGCAGGGCGCCAAGGAATCGGGCATGGGCCGGCGCAAGCTGATCCGCAACACGATGTTCGGCGCGGTCGCCCTGGTGCCGCTGTCCGGCGTCGTGCTGCTGCGCGACCTCGGCCCGCTGCCCGAGGACAAGCTCCGGCACACGCTGTGGGCCAAGGGCAAGCTGCTCGTCAACATGAACACGAACGAGCCGCTGCGTCCCTCGGACGTCGCCGTCGGTTCGCTCACCTTCGTCAAGCCCGAGGGCCTGGAGGAGCACGACGAGGAGTTCCAGAACGAGATCGCCAAGGCGGCCCTGATGATCGTCCGGCTCCAGCCGGACGACATCAAGGACAAGCAGGAACTCGACTGGTCCTTCCAGGGCATCGTGGCGTACTCGAAGATCTGCACGCACGTCGGTTGCCCGATCTCGCTGTACGAGCAGCAGACGCACCACGTGCTGTGCCCCTGCCACCAGTCCACCTTCGACCTCTCCGACGGCGCCAAGGTCATCTTCGGCCCGGCCGGTCACGCCCTGCCGCAGTTGCGCATCGGTGTGAACGACGAGGGCTACCTCGAGGCGCTCGGCGACTTCGAAGAGCCCGTCGGTCCTGCATTCTGGGAGCGCGGATGAGCACCACAGAGACCACAGAGTCCCGCGAACGCGGGAAGGCGCCGGCCGGCGAACGTGTCGCCGACTGGGCCGACGGCCGGCTCGGGATCTACTCCCTGGCCAAGGCCAACATGCGCAAGATCTTCCCCGACCACTGGTCGTTCATGCTGGGCGAAGTGTGCATGTACAGCTTCGTCATCATCATCCTGACGGGTGTGTATCTGACGCTGTTCTTCCACCCGTCGATGAGCGAGGTGGAGTACCACGGCAGCTACGTCCCGCTCCAGGGACAGCTGATGTCCGAGGCGTTCAGCTCGACCCTGCACATCTCGTTCGACGTGCGCGGCGGTCTGCTCATCCGGCAGATCCACCACTGGGCGGCGCTGATCTTCCTCGCCGGCATGTTCGTGCACATGATGCGCGTGTTCTTCACGGGCGCGTTCCGCAAGCCGCGTGAGATCAACTGGCTGTTCGGCTTCCTGCTGTTCGTCCTGGGCATGTTCACCGGCTTCACCGGTTACTCGCTCCCGGACGACCTGCTCTCCGGCACCGGCGTCCGCTTCACCCAGGGCGCCATCCTGTCGATGCCGATCGTCGGCACGTACATCTCGATGTTCCTGTTCGGCGGGGAGTTCCCGGGCCACGACTTCGTGGCGCGGTTCTACTCGATCCACATCCTGCTGCTGCCGGGCATCATGCTCGGCCTGATGGTGGGCCACCTGATCCTGGTCTTCTACCACAAGCACACGCAGTTCGCGGGCCCCGGCAAGAGCAACAAGAACGTCGTCGGCATGCCGCTGCTGCCGGTGTACATGGCCAAGGCCGGAGGCTTCTTCTTCCTGGTCTTCGGCGTCATCGCGGTCATCTCGGCCATCGCGCAGATCAACCCGGTCTGGGCCATGGGCCCCTACCGTCCGGACCAGGTGTCGACCGGCGCCCAGCCCGACTGGTACCTGGGCTTCGCCGAGGGTCTGATCCGCTTCATGCCGGGCTGGGAGATCAACCTCTGGGGTCACACGCTCGTCCTGGGCGTGTTCATCCCGCTGGTCCTGTTCGGTGTGGTCCTCGCCGCGCTGGCGGCCTACCCGTTCATCGAGTCGTGGATCACCGGCGACAGGCGCGAGCACCACATCCTGGACCGCCCGCGCAACGCGCCGACCCGTACGGCGCTGGGCGTCGCCTGGGTCACGATGTACATGATCACGCTGGTCGCCGGTGGCAACGACCTGTGGGCCACCCACCTCCACCTGTCGATCAACTCGATCACCTGGTTCGTCCGGATCTTCTTCTTCGTCGGACCGGTCATCGCGTACGTCTTCACCAAGCGGATCTGCCTCGGCCTGCAGCGCCGGGACCGGGACAAGGTGCTGCACGGCCGGGAGACCGGCACCATCAAGCGCCTGCCGCACGGTGAGTTCATCGAGATCCACGAGCCGCTCAGCCAGGAGCAGCTGCACACCCTCACCGCGCACGAGCAGTACGCGCCGGCCGCGATCGGCCCGTCGGTCGACGAGAACGGTGTCGAGCGCAAGGTGACGGGCAAGGAGAAGCTCCGCGCCAAGATCAGCGGGGCGTACTTCGGCGAGGACCAGCAGATCCCGAAGCCGACTGTCGAGGAGTACAAGGAGATCACGAGCGGCCACGGCCACCACTGATCACCTGATCACCAGGCGTCGCCACGCCAACCCCAAAGGGTCCCGTCCGGTCTTCGGACGGGGCCCTTTGCCGTGCCCACGGGCTGGATAGGGTGGGGTTCACAGGTCACTTTGTCCTGGCGACACATGACCGTGACGGCACATGACGACACACGACGACAGACACAGGAGCGGCTATGAGCGCTGTGACCCCCGCTGGAGGCGACACCGCGGCGGGCCGTTCCTGGCCCGAGGTGCTGAACGGTCTGCTGTCCGGCCGCGACCAGGGCGCCGACGCCACGTTCTGGGCGCTGGACCGGATCATGCGCGGCGAGGCGACCGACGCGCAGATCGCCGGGTTCGTGGTGGCGCTGCGGGCCAAGGGCGAGACCGTCGAGGAGATCAACGGGCTGGTCCGGGCGATGTACGAGCACGCCAACCTGATCGAGGTGCCGGGGCCGACCGTCGACATCGTCGGCACGGGCGGCGACGGCGCGAAGACGGTCAACATCTCCACGATGTCGGCGATCGTCGTGGCCGGCGCGGGCGCCACGGTCGTCAAGCACGGCAACCGGGCCGCGTCCTCCGCGTCCGGCGCCTCGGACGTCCTGGAGAAGCTCGGCGTCAATCTGGAGCTGGCGCCGGGGCGGGTGGCGGAGGTGGCCCAGGAGGCCGGGATCACCTTCTGCTTCGCGATCAAGTTCCACCCGGCGCTGCGTCATGTGGGCGCCGCGCGCGGCCAGTTGGGCATCCGCACGGTGTTCAACGTGCTCGGCCCGCTGACCAACCCGGCGAAGGTGCGCGCTCAGGCGGTCGGGGTCGCGGACCCGCGCATGGCGCCGGTCGTCGCGGGCGTCTTCGCCGAGCGCGGCAACTCGTCCCTGGTCTTCCGGGGCGACGACGGCCTGGACGAGCTGACCACGACGGCCACCTCCCGGGTGTGGGTGGTCCGCGACGGCAAGGTCACCGAGGAGTCCTTCGACCCGCGTGACGTCGGCCTCGACCTGGTCCCGGTGGAGGCCCTGCGCGGCGGGGACCCGTCGTTCAACGCGGAGGTGGCCCGCCGTCTCCTGGAGGGCGACACGGGCCCGGTGCGGGACGCCGTCCTGCTGAACTCGGCGGCGGCGCTCGTGGCGCTCGACCCGGGCGCCGGGACGCTGGCCGGGCAGCTCCGGGCCGGCATGGCCAGGGCGGCCGAGTCGATCGACTCCGGCGCGGCCAAGCGGTCCCTGGAGCGCTGGGTGGCCGCCAGCAACGCGTAGCCGGCGGTGGCGCGGTCCCGTGATCCGGACACGGGTTGCGGGATCGCGATCACTTCACGTACGTTCCTGTACCAGGTCATGAGTGACAGTCATGAGGCCCCGGCCGACTGTCCGGCAACCCTCCGTCCGTGGCGGGGTGCCCCGGGTGAAGACCAGGTCGTAGGCAGTGAGGTCTACGGCAAGCGCGGACCCCTCCCGCTCGTCGAGCGGACGCAGTCCAGGGGTCCTGGGTCTCGAGGGAGTCTTCCGTGAGCAAGCGAATGCGATAGGGCTACCGCCCCGCCTCCGCACACCCCTTTTCCGGCCGCCGCGCCGTTTCCTCCTTCCTCTCACGGGAGTTCCGTCATGTCTGTCTCCAGTGCTGCCTCCACCGCTGTCTCCGCCCGGACCATTTGTGCACCCCTGCCCGTTCTCGGCCGGGATGTCACCGTCCCGCTCGTGACGGGCGGCGAGGTCACCTACGCGGCGCTCGACTATGCGGCCAGCGCCCCCGCCCTCCAGCGCGTCTGGGACGACGTGGCGGCGTACGCCCCGTACTACGGCAGCGTCCACCGGGGCGCCGGCTACCTCTCCCAGCTCTCCACGGACCTCTTCGAGAACGCCCGCCGCACGGTCGAGGAGTTCCTCGACTGCCGCCCCGACGACCAACTGATCTTCACCCGTTCGACGACGGACTCCCTCAACCTGCTGGCGCGGGCGCTCCCCGCCGACTGCCAGGTCTTCGTCTTCGAGACCGAGCACCACGCCTCGCTGCTGCCCTGGCAGGACGCCCGGGTGACCTGCCTCGACGCCCCGCGCACCCCGCGCCAGGCCGTCGAGACCCTGGAGCGGGCCCTCGCCGACCGCGACCCCTCCGGCCCGGCCCTGGTCTGCGTCACCGGCGCCTCGAACGTCACCGGCGAGCTGTGGCCGGTCCGCGAACTGGCCGCCGCCGCCCACGCGCACGGCGCCCGGATCGTCCTGGACGCCGCCCAGTTGGCCCCCCACCACCCGGTCTCCGTCCGTGACCTCGACGTCGACTGGGTCGCCTTCTCCGGCCACAAGCTGTACGCCCCGTTCGGCTCCGGCGTCCTGGCCGGGCGGGCCGACTGGCTGGTCGAGGCCGCCCCGTACCTCGCGGGCGGCGGCGCCAGCCGCAAGGTCACGCGGCGCGCGGACGGGGGAGTGGACGTGGAGTGGCACGAGAGCGCCGCCCGCCACGAGGCCGGCTCGCCGAACGTGATCGGCGCCTACTCCATCGCCTCGGCCTGCAAGGCGCTCACCGAGGCCGGCTTCGACACACTGGTCGCCCGCGAGGAGCACCTGATCGCGAAGGTCCGGGCGGGCCTGGCCGAGGTGCCGCAGGTCAGGGTGTTGTCCCTGTTCGGCGACGACGCCCCGCGGGTCGGCGTGCTCTCCTTCGTCGTGGAGGGCTGGAACAGCTCCCACTTCGCCGCCGCCCTCTCCGCCGAGTACGGCATCGGCGTCCGCGACGGCCTCTTCTGCGCCCACCCGCTGGTCCGCACCCTGCTGGGCAGCGACCCGCAGACCCAGGGCGAGTGCGGCGCCCCCGAGGCGGCCCCGGGCGAGAAGTCCCTCAACGCGATCCGCGTCAGCTTCGGCGCCGGCACCCCCGACGAGCACGTGGAGCGCTTCGTCGACGCGGTGCGGGAACTGGTCGCCGAGGGCGCGCAGTGGCAGTACCGGACGGAAGGCGGCCGCTGCGTCCCGGCGGTGTAGGCGGTCAGGAGCCGGCGGTCAGGAGTCCAGGCCGATCGCGAACGCCGCCTCCAGGTCGTGCTGCGAGTACGTACGGAAGGCGACGTGCGTGTCCGTGCCCTCCACCCCCGGAATCTTGCTGATGCTGCCCGGGATGACCTCCGCCAGGTCCTCGTGCTGCTTCACCCGCACCATGGCGATCAGGTCGTAGGTCCCGGTGACGGAGAAGACCTCGCTCACGGACTCCAGCGAGGCGATCCGCTCGGCGATCTCGGGGATCCGGTCCACGCTGGTCTTGATGAGGACGATCGCGGTGATCACGGCTGGTTCTCTCCCTCGGGGGGCCGGAACTGGGCGGGCTTCACTCTATGACGTGAGCCGTGGCTCACCAAAGGCGGACAGGGATCGGCCGCCGGGGTCTCTCCGCCGGCCGCCTGCCGGCCCAACACGGTGCGAATCGGGCGTATCCGCTTGCCGCCCACCATGAATTCTTCAGGTAATTCCACGAGGCCGGTCAACTGTCGTTGCGCGGAGTTCTTTATCTGATTCTCGAGGAATTCAAAGAGAACGGTGTCGCGGAGTTCTCCGAGCCCGCGGATGGTGACCTGGCGGCACCGGGCGACGTGCTGGTGGGCGGGCGGTGATGCGGGCCACCGGCCGACTGGGTCTTGCGGATATGAATACGGATCTGTTTCCCGGTGGTCGAGTCGTTGGTGAGGGCATCGATCGGAACAAAGGGGGATGAGCGGTGTGACGCGCGCAGGGGCGCGGTTGAATCGGGGCGGAGGTCGCTCAGCCCGCCCCCGAGTCCGGCACCACCCCGGTCGTCCGCCGGCCGAAACGCGCCCACGCGTAGCCGAGCCCCAGGCCGAAGCCCACCAGGTGCGCCAGATACGCCACCCCCGGCCCCTGGGCCGCCTGCCCCGCCGCCACCCACTGCAGGGCCGCCCAGAACGGCAGTACGACCCACGCCGGGAAGCGCAGCGGCAGGAAGAACAGGAACGGCAGGAGACTGGTCACCCGCGCTCGGGGAAACAGGTACAGGAACGCGCCGAGGACCGCGGAGATCGCCCCGGAGGCGCCGACCAGGGACTGCGACGACTCGGCGTTGGCGGCGGCGTAGCCCAGCAGGGCCAGGTAGCCGCAGCCGAGGTAGAAGAGCGTGAACTCGACGCGGCCCATCCGCTCCTCGGTCAGCGCCCCGAAGACGTAGAGGAAGATCATGTTGCCCAGCAGATGCACCCAGCTGCCGTGGACGAAGAGGGCCGTGGCCGGGGTCAGGGCGGCCCGGGGGGCGCCCTCGAAGAGCTCGGCGGGCACCACGCCCCAGCGCCGGAAGTAGGCACGCTGCGCGGCCAGCAGTTCGTCGCCGGTGCCGTACGCCGGATCGAGTCCCGAGCCCGGGCCGATCAGGAAGACCAGACAGCACAGGGCGATCAGTCCGTAGGTCACCGGCGCCGAGGGGCTGCGGAGGGCTCTGCGGACGGTCCCGCTCCAGTTGCCGATCATGACCACAGAGCATGACGTAACGGGACGCACCATCCCCAGACCGCCTCGCCGCCGTGGACGGACGGGCGGCGGGTACCCGCCAGGCCGTAGGGTTACGAGCCACATGGACGGGGGAGCCTCCGGCGCGACCCGGCCCTGGAAGCACGACGGACGTATCACACTAGAAGGAGCGGAAAGTCACGATGACGGTTCCCCTGCCGACCGCCGCGACGCGGTGGCGCTGCACGCTCTGCGGCAACCTCACGCGGTTCGACGTGACGCGCTCGTCGAAGGTCGTCGAGTACGTGCACCTCGACCTCGCGGGCGAGCCGAAGGTCGAGGAGCGCGAGGTGGTCAGTGAGACCATCGAGTCGGTGCGGTGCCGCTGGTGCAACGCCGTGGACCAGGTGGAACTAGTGGATCGGCCGGGCGCCGGCTCCTGACGGGAGGCGGCCCCGCACGGATATGTGGGGTGTGACGGATGGTGGAGAGCGCAGGCGGGGGGCCGGGCGACGGCGCCGCCGAGATGCTCGACCGTCCGCTGCCGGACGGCGTGCGGCGCAGAGTCGTGCAGATCGTCTCCGACGGCTTCGGCGGGCTGACCGTCGGCGAACTGCCCGCCCAGTTGCGCCAGTACGCCCGGTTCGCGCCGAACCGGCGGGCCAAGTTCGCGGGCACCGCGATGGCGGCGGCGCTGGAGACCGACCCGCTGTTCCGGCAACGTATCGCCGAGAAGTTCAGAGAGGGTCAGCCGGAGCTGTCCGGCGCTCTCGACTCCGGCTCGCCGACCCCGGCCGCGGACCCGCTGGACGTTGCGGCCGCGGCCTATGTGCTGCGGCCCACGGGCTGGGTGAAGCTGGTCACCGCGGCCGGTGAGGAGGCCCAGCGGGCGGACGCCGAGCGCGCCGGCGAAGAGAGCCGGGCCGAGCTGGAGCGGCTGCGTGAGGAGCTCGACCGGGCCCGTGAGCAGACCCGGACCGACACCGAGCGGCTGCGTACGGAGCTGGACGCGGCGAAGAAGGAGGCCGAGTCGCTGCACCGCAAGCTGCGTTCGGCCCTCAGCGACGTCAAGCGCGGTGAGGCCGCGCTGCGCAAGGTGCAGGGCGAGATGGAGACCGTGCGCTCCGAGGGGCAGACGCAGGTGTCCGCCGCGGAGAGCGAGAGCAGGCGGCTGAAGGCGCGGCTCGGCGAGGTGGAAGGCAGCCTGGAGGCCACCCGGCGGGCGGCGCGCGAGGGCCGCAGCGTCGAGGACATGCGGCTGCGGCTGCTGCTGGACACCGTGCTCGACGCGGCTCAGGGGCTGCGCCGGGAACTGGCGTTGCCGCCGCTGTCGGTACGGCCGGCGGAGACCGTCGACGCGGTCGAACCGGGCCGGATGACCCCGAAGGACATCGCGGCGCGCGCCCTGTCGGAGCACGATCCGGCCATCCTCGACCAGCTTCTCGCGCTGCCGCAGGCGCATCTCGTCGTCGACGGCTACAACGTCACCAAGACCGGCTATCCGCAGATGCCGCTGGAGAAGCAGCGGCTCAGGCTCCTCGGGCAGCTCTCGCAGCTCGCCGCGCAGACCGGCGCCGAGGTCACCTGCGTCTTCGACGGGGCAGAACTGGCCGCTCCGGTGCTCCTCGCGCCGCCGCGCGGGGTGCGGGTGCTGTTCTCCAAGCCGGGCGTGACCGCCGACGAGCTGATCCGTCAACTGGTGCGGGCCGAGCCGCCCGGCCGGCCGGTGATCGTCGCCTCGACCGACCGCGAGGTGGCCGACGGGGTCGCCAGGGCGGGCGCCCGGCCGGTGGCTTCCGCGGTACTTCTGAAGCGACTGTCCTGAACGTTGAAGTTTCAGGTTTAATGACCGAATTGGCGGATTCGTCGCGCAACGTAGTGTCAATCGTGCATCACTGCACGTGAGTTGTGTGAAAAAACTGCGTTGCGCGATGCGTTTTTTTCGCCCGGGGATTTGAACTGATCACGGCAAGGTCACTAAGGTTTGGTCCTCGAACCTCCACACGGGTGATCACTCAAAAGAAGGAGCCCGTCTCCGTGGCGTCCCACCGTCGACCGAAGCAGCCCAGTCGCACCCGCGTGACCGTGCTGACCACCGCAGCCGCCGCTGCCGTCGTCCTGAGCTCCCAGGCCGCCAACGCGGCGCCCAGCGAGAAGCTCAACAAGGACGAGGTCAAGACCAAGGTCGACAAGCTCTACGAAGAGGCGGAGCAGGCCACCGAGCAGTACAACGGGGCCCAGGAGAAGCAGGAGAAGCTCCAGAAGGAGATCTCCACCATCCAGGACAACGTCGCCCGCGGGCAGGCGGACCTCAACGAACTGCGCGACTCCATAGGCCTGGCGGCCGCCGCCCAGTACCGCACCGGTTCCATCGACTCCTCCCTGCAGCTCCTCCTCTCCTCGAATCCGGACGACTTCCTGGACAAGGCGTCCACCGCCGACCAGCTCAGCGCCCAGCAGGTCGAGGCGCTGAAGAAGATCCAGGAGAAGCAGCGCGAGCTCGCCCAGGAGCGCAGCGAGGCGTCCACCAAGCTCAAGGACCTCGCCTCCACCCGCACCGAACTGGGCAAGAAGAAGAAGGAAGTCCAGGGCAAGCTGGCCGAGGCGCGGGAGCTCTACAACACGCTGACGGCCAAGGACAAGGCCGACCTCGCCGCCGACCAGGACCGCGCGAGCCGCTCCTCCTCCGAGCGCGTCGACCTCGGGGACACCGGCTCCGCCTCCGGCCGCGCCGCCGCCGCGTTCTCCGCCGCCCAGTCCAAGATCGGCACGCCGTACGTCTACGGCGCCACCGGCCCGTCCTCCTACGACTGCTCGGGCCTCACCTCCTGGGCCTACGCGCAGGCCGGCGTCGGCATCCCGCGGACCTCGGAGGCCCAGGCCAACACCGGGACGCGCATCTACTCGCAGAGCGACCTCCAGGTCGGCGACCTGGTGTTCTTCTTCAACGACCTGCACCACGTCGGCCTCTACGCGGGCAACGGCCAGATCCTGCACGCCCCGCGCACCGGAACCGTCGTGCGCTACGAGTCGATGAGCACGATCGGCGGCCCGTTCATGTTCGGCGTCCGGGTCTGATCAACCCCGAAACGTGGGTCCGATCAATCTCAAGATCGGGACACCACGCCGCCCGAACGGGCGAATCATGACGACGAGAAGTGACCCCACGCCCCGCCGGTGACCTGCGTCAGCGGCGGGGCGTCACTGTCTGTGCCCACCGAGGTCTTTGGCCGACCCCCCGCCGCGGGGCTACTGTCTGCCGCGTTTCCCTGTCCGCCAGCGGAAGGAGCGCGGCTTCCCGTGGGGTCCCATCGCCGCCTTGCACAGTCCGGGTTCAACGGGGGCGCCTACAGCGCCCTGAGCGTGCTGTCCCTCGCGGCCGCCGCACTCGGCGCCGTCTCCGCCGTACCGGCCACGGCCGCGCCGCACGACGACACCCGCTCCGAGGTGGACCGTCTCTACGAAGAGGCCGAGAACGCCACCGAGGCCTACAACAAGGCCGACGAACGCGCCGGCACGCTGCGCGAGCAGGTCGGCGACGCCCAGGACCACATCGCCCGGCAGCAGGAGCGCATCAACGGCATGCGCGAGCGGCTCGGTTCGCTGGCCGGCGCCCAGTACCGGTCCGGCGGTCTCGACCCGTCCCTGGCGCTGCTGTTCTCCGACGACCCGGAGGACTACCTCGACAAGGCGTCCGTCCTGGACCGGATCACCGCCCGCCAGGCCGGTGAACTGAAGGAACTCCAGGGCGCCATGCGCGAGTTGACCCAGGAGCGCGCCGAGGCCGCCGGTCGGCTCGCCGAGCTGGAGAAGAGCCGCAAGGCCGTCGTGAGCCACAAGCGGACCGTGGAGCAGAAGCTCGCCAAGGCGCGGCGGTTGCTCAACTCCCTGCCGTCCGCCGAACGCGCCGACTACGACCGGGCCTCCCGTTCCGGCCGCGAGGACATGCCCGACCTCTCGGGCGTCGTCCCGGCGTCGGGCCGGGCGGGCGCCGCGCTGGCCGCGGCCCGCTCCGCGCTCGGCAAGCCGTACGTGTGGGGCGCCACCGGCCCCTCCGGCTTCGACTGTTCGGGCCTCATGCAGTGGTCGTACGCGCAGGCCGGCGTCTCCCTGCCGCGCACCTCGCAGGCCCAGGCGCACGCGGGCCGCCGGGTGCCGCTGTCCCAGGCCCAGCCCGGCGACATCGTCACCTACCGCTCCGACGCCAGCCATGTCGGCATGTACGTGGGCAACGGCCAGGTCATCCACGCCCCCTACCCGGGCGCGCCGGTGCGGTACGACCCGGTCGGGATGATGCCGGTGTCGTCCGTCACCAGGCCCTGACCGCAGCCCGTGCGGGGAGGTCCCCGTACGATCGGGTGGATGGCTGGTCGACGGCGGACGCGCGGCTCCGGGGTCCCGGGGCGCTGCCTGCTGCTCGTCCCGCTGCTCCTCTCCCTGCTGGTGTCCCTGGTCGGCTGCGGCGGCGGGCGCCCCGGGACGGACAGCGCGCGGGCCGACGTGCAGCGGGTGCTGGACCGGCGCGCCGCCGCGGTCCTCGGCCATGACGCGAGCGCCTACGCGGCCACCGGCACCGCGGCCGGGTACGCCGCCGTACGGGCCGTCCCGCTGGCGGCCTGGTCGTACCGCGTGACGGCCGTCCACCGGGACGGCGGCTCCGACTCCGCCACCGCCGACGCCGAGCTGAGCTACCGGGTCGACGGCTACGACAAGGCCCCGGTGACCACGGCCCGCGTCCTGGGCCTCGCCCGTGGCGGGGCCGGCCGGTGGTCGGTGACCTCCGAGAAGCCCGCGAAGAAGACCGGCGAGCAACTGTGGGACCAGGGCACGGTGAGCGCCGTCCGGGGCGCGCACAGTCTCGTGCTGGGGGTCGGCCAGTCCGGCGCACGGCTGCGGTCCTTCGCGGACCTGGCGGACGACGCCGTCCCGGCGGTGTCGGCGGCCTGGGGCACCGACTGGGCCGGGCATGTCGTCGTCCTCGTACCGAAGTCGCTGGAGGGCATGGCGGCGCTGCTCGGCTCGCCCGCCTCCTCCTACCGGGGGATCGCCGCGGTGACGACGGGCGAGACGGGCGGCGGGGCGAGGACGCCCGCGGACCGGGTCATCGTCAACCCCGACGCGTACGGCATGCTCGGGCGGGTCGGCCGGCAGGTGGTCCTCACCCACGAGACCACTCATGTCGCCACCCGCGCCCACACCAACGCCGCCACCCCGCTGTGGCTGTCCGAGGGCTACGCCGACTGGGTCGGCTACCGCGACACCGGCCGCACGCCCGCCGAGGCCGCCCCGGAACTCCAGCACGCCGTCACCGCCGGCGACGTCCCGGCGGCACTCCCCACCGACGCCGACTTCGGTTTCGCCGGCGACGCGAACCGGCTGGCCTCGGCGTACGAGGGCGGCTGGCTGGCCTGCCGGATGATCGCCGAACGCTGGGACGAGGCGAAGCTGGACGCGTTCTACCGGGCGGTGGGCGAGCACAGGGAACGGGCGGGGGCGGTCGAGGACGCGCTGACGAACGTCCTGGCCACGTCCCTGTCCCAGTTCACGACGGACTGGCAGCAGTACCTGCGGTCCCAACTCGCCTGAGCGAGCCGCTCGGTGGCCGGGATGCTCGGTGCTCAGCCGTGTGAGGTCTCGGCCACGTCGACCACTCCGAAGCCTTCGCGACGCGTCCGTTCACTGCCCCAGGCGCCGAGCGGCTCGAGAGCCTGGTTGAGCGTGTGCCCGTGCTCGGTCAGGGAGTACTCCACCCGTGGCGGCACCTGGGCGTAGACCTCCCGGTGCACGAGTCCGTCCTCCTCCATCTCACGCAGGTGCTGGGTCAGCATCTTCTCGCTCACTCCTGGCAGACCGCGACGGAGTTCGGCGAAGCGGCGTACGCCATGGGCGTCGAGTTCCCAGAGGATCAGTCCCTTCCACTTGCCGCTCACCACGTCGAGCGCGGCGTCGATGCCGCAGATGTAAGGCCCGTGCCTCGGCGCTTTGGCCATCATTGATCCCCTTACGAAAAGGTAAGTACCACACAAAAAAGTGGGTACTTCCGAGAGTAGTGGCGCTCTCCGAGGATGGAGGGGTGAACGAACAACTGAACGGACAACTGAACGAACATCAGAATGACCAACAGAACCCCGCCACCAGCCAGGACAGCGCCGTCACCGTGATCGGACTCGGGCCGATGGGGCAGGCGATGACCCGCACCCTCCTCACCGTCGGCCACCGGGTCACCGTCTGGAACCGCACGGCCGGTCGGGCCGACGGCGTCGTCGCCGACGGGGCGACGCTCGCGGCGACACCTGGCGAGGCGGTCGAAGCGAGTGACTTGGTGATCCTCAGCCTCACCGACTACCAGGCGATGTACGACATCCTCGGCGGCGCCACCGCGTCGCTCGCCGGCCGGACACTGGTCAACCTGAGTTCGGACACGCCCGACCGCACCCGCGAGGCGGCGACCTGGGCGGCGGGCCACGGCGCCGCCTTCCTCACCGGTGGTGTCATGGCCCCGGCGCCGATGGTCGGCACGGAGGCGGCCCATGTCTACTACAGCGGCCCCTACGACGTGATGGAGAACCACCGGGCGGTTCTGGCACCCCTCGGCACGCCCAAGCATCTGGGCGAGGATCCGGGCCTCGCCCAGATGATGTACCAAGCCCAGCTCGCGGTGTTCCTCACCAGCCTGTCCGCCCTGATGCACGCCACCGCGATGCTGGGCGCCGCAGGAATGAAGGCCACGGAAACAATGCCGGAGCTGCTCTCCTTCGCCGACTCGATCGGCGCCATCCTGAGGGCCGGAGAGGAAGCCCCCGGCACCGCGCTGGACGCCGGCCGGCATCCCGGCGACCTCAGCACGGTCACCATGATGGGCGCGACGTCCGACCACATCGTCGAGACCAGCACGTCACTCGGCCTCGACCTCGCTCTCCCCCTGGCCGTGCAGGCCCACTACCGGCGCGCGATCGAGAACGGACACGGCGGCGACAACTGGACCCGCATCATCGACAGCATCCGAGAGCCGCGCTGACCGAAGATGTGCCCTTGAGTTCCTCGGCCTCAGGAGGAGACGGCCCGCTCGTCGGCGAGGGCGGGCCGGTCGGGGAGTGGAGCGCGCGCCCCGGGCTCCGGCACCGTCGATCGCCACAGCCGCCGGGCCGCGGTCAGCGTCGCGGCCGCCAGAAGCCCGTTGCGGAGGAACAGGAGGGTGACGCCCAGGGGGGTGCTGGTGACGACGTCCTCGAACAGGATCGGGAACTCCAGGACCGTCACGAACGACGCGGCCAGGACCAGGGCGGCGGGCAGGGTCATGCGGGTGGCGCGGAAGCAGAGGCAGACCGCCGCGAGGCCGATCAGCCAGACCAGGTACTGGGGGCTGATGACCCGGCTGGTGACCGTGAACAGCAGGACCGCCGTGAACGCCGCGTCGGCGAGCATGTGCGGGGTGAAGCGGCGTGCCAGGAGCCGCCACAGCAGCAGCCAGCCGAACGCGACCGCGGTCAGCCCCAGGGACACATCGCTCACCACGTCCACGTACGGGCCGAGGAACTCCAGTGAGCCGTAGTTCATCAGAACCTCGCCCCGCCAGCCGAACTGGCGGGCCACATGGAGGGCGAGGGCGCCCAGCGACTCCACCTCCGTGCCCCGGTCGCGCTGGAAGGTGAGGAAGGCGAAGGCGCCCGGCATGGCGAGGGCGAAGAGCAGCGACAGGGCGGCGGCCGTCAGCGCCGCCGTGGTCCAGGCGCGGCGGCGTACCGCGCCCGCCAGGAGCAGCACCGGCCACACCTTCAGCAGCGCCGCCAGACCCGTCAGCGCCCCCATCACCCGGGGGTGCCGGGCGCCGGCGAGCAGCGCGGCGACCGCGACCGCCGTCACCATGACGTCGTAGCGGGAGTAGACGGTCGGGCCGAGCAGCGGGACGCCCGCCACCCAGGTCCACGCGCCGCGCAGGGACCGGCCGGGGCGCAGGCCCGTGTTCAGCAGCAGGACGAGGACGGCCAGGTCGGCCAGGAAGGCCAGGAGGAAGAAGGCCGACGCGTAGTCGAGGAACGGGAGCAGGGCGGGGGAGAGGATCGCCAGGGCTGCGGCGGGCGGGTACTGCCAGGTGACGTCGGCCTGCGGGAACGTTCCGGTGCGCAGCACCTCGTACCAGCCCTGGTAGATGACGGAGACGTCGGTGGTGACGTCCGGGCCGGGGAAGAGGAACACCTTGAAGACGAAGAGCAGCAGGATCAGCCGGGTCACGCCCCAGGTCGCCAGCAGTGGCGTCAGGGGTGCGGGCAGGGGCGAGGTCGAGGGCGAGGCCAGGGGCGGTCTCGGGGCCTTCGTCGTCATGGGGCCATGATCCCCCGGACAGCTGTGAAGCGCGGCCCGCGCGGCTGTGCGCGGCGTTTGGATAAGGTCGGCTGCGATGGCCGCTATGCACAAGACCCTGATCGTGACGAACGACTTCCCGCCCCGCCCGGGCGGCATCCAGGCGTTCCTGCACAACATGGCACTCCGCCTCGACCCCGACCGCCTCGTCGTCTACGCCTCCACCTGGAAGCGTTCCCGCGAGGGCGTCCGGGCGACGGCCGCGTTCGACGCCGAGCAGCCCTTCACCGTCGTACGGGACTCCACGACGATGCTGCTGCCGACGCCCCGGGTGACCCGGCGGGCCGTCGGGCTGCTGCGGGAGCACGGGTGCGCGTCGGTGTGGTTCGGGGCGGCCGCGCCGCTCGGGCTGATGGCGCCGGCGCTGCGCAGGGCGGGCGCCGAACGGCTGGTGGCGACGACGCACGGGCACGAGGCCGGGTGGGCGCAGTTGCCCGCCGCCCGGCAGCTCCTCGGCCGGATCGGCGAGGTCACGGACACCGTCACCTACCTCGGCGAGTACACCCGCTCGCGGATCGCGACCGCGCTGAGCGCCGAGGCGGCCGGCCGGATGGTGCAGTTGCCGCCGGGCGTCGACGAGAAGACCTTCCACCCGGGCTCGGGCGGCGAAGCGGTGCGCGCGCGGCTCGGGCTGACGGGCCGGCCGGTGGTGGTGTGCGTCTCGCGGCTGGTGCCGCGCAAGGGGCAGGACACGCTGATCCTGGCCATGCCCCGGATCCTGGCCGCCGAGCCGGACGCGGTCCTGCTGATCGTCGGGGGCGGCCCCTACGAGAAGGACCTGCGCAGGCTCGCCCACGAGCGCGGGGTGGCGGCCTCGGTGCGCTTCACCGGGGCCGTGGACTGGTCGGAGCTGCCCGCCCACTTCGGCGCCGGGGACGTCTTCGCGATGCCGTGCCGGACGCGCCGGGGCGGACTCGACGTCGAGGGCCTCGGCATCGTCTACCTGGAGGCGTCGGCGACCGGGCTGCCCGTGGTCGCCGGGGACTCGGGCGGCGCGCCGGACGCCGTCCTCGACGGGGAGACGGGGTGGGTCGTACGGGGCGGCGCCCCCGCCGACGTCGCCGAGCGGATCGCCGTCCTGCTGGGGGACGCCGAACTGCGCCGCCGGATGGGGGAGCGGGGGCGGCAGTGGGTCGAGGAGCGATGGCGCTGGGATCTCCTCGCCGAGCGGCTGAGAACATTGCTCTAGACTTTTCCGTTCGCGCTCTAGGCGGACGACGGATTTGCGCTGATGCTGCGCACATGACAGCCAAACTGACGCAGCATCACCTGACGAGACGTCAAATCCTTGGTATGGCCGCCCTCCAGACGGCGGCCACTCTCGGTTTCACCCGCGTGGGCCTGCAGTCCGCCCGCGCGGACGAGCCCGCCGCGGTCGAGTCCGCCCCCGCCGTCGTCGTCGGCTCCGGCTACGGCGCCGCCGTCGCCGCCCTGCGCCTCGGCCAGGCCGGCATCCGCACCCTCGTGATCGAGATGGGCCGGCTGTGGAACACGGCCGGCGCCGACGGCAAGGTCTTCTGCAACACCGCCGGCCCCGACTCCCGCTCCATGTGGTTCAAGACCCGCACCGAGGCGCCGCTGGCCACCTTCCTGTGGCTGGACGTCGTCAACAAGGACATCAACCTCTACCCGGGCGTCCTGGACCGCGTGCACTTCGCCGACATGTCCGTCTTCGTGGGGCGCGGGGTCGGGGGCGGCTCCCTGGTCAACGGCTCGATGGCGGTCACCCCGCTCCAGTCCTACTTCGCCGAGCAGTTCCCCACCGTCGACGCGACCGAGATGTACTCGACGTACTTCCCGCGCGCCCGCGCCATGCTCGGCGTCAACACCGTCGACCCCGCCTGGTTCGAGTCGACCGACTGGTACCGGTTCACCCGCGTCTCCCGCAAGCACGCGGCGAACACCGGCCTGAAGACCACCTTCGTGCCCAGCGTCTACGACTTCGGCTACATGCAGCGCGAGGCCGCCGGCACCGCCACCAAGTCGGCCCTCGGGCAGGAGGTCATCTACGGCAACAACCACGGCAAGAAGAGCCTCGACAAGACGTATCTGGCGTCGGCGCTCGGCACCGGCAACGTCACGATCCACACCATGGAGAAGGTGCGTGCCATCAGCCGTGCGAGCGACGGGAGTTACCTCCTCACCGCCGACCGCATCGACGACACCGGCGCGGTCGTCGAGACCAAGCAGTACGGCTGCACCTACCTCTTCCTCGGCGGCGGCAGCCTCGGCACCAGCGAACTCCTCGTCCGGGCACGGGACACGGGCACGCTGCCCGCGCTGGACGGGTCCGTCGGGGCGGGCTGGGGCACCAACGGGAACGTGATGCTCGGGCGCGCCAACCACCTGTGGGACACCGTCGGCGCCAACCAGTCGACCATGCCGGTCATGGGCATCGACGACTGGGCCAACACCGCCAACCCCGTCTTCGCGGAGATCGCCCCGCTGCCCACGGGACTCGAGCACTGGGTCAGCCTCTATCTGGCGATCACCAAGAACCCGCAGCGGGCCGCGTTCACGTACGACTCGGCGAGCGGGGGCGTCCAACTGGGCTGGAGCGCGGCCCAGAGCGCCGTCTCCGTCGCCATGGCGAAGAAGCTGTTCGACCGGATCAACGCGGCGAACTCCACCATCTACCGGTACGACCTCTTCGGCTCAGGCAACAAGGTCTTCGCCGACGACTTCACCTACCACCCGCTCGGCGGCTGCGTGTTGGGGAAGGCGACCGACAACTACGGCCGGGTGAAGGGGTATTCGAAGCTGTACGTCACCGACGGCTCACTGGTGCCCGGCAACATCGGCGTGAACCCGTTCGTCACCATCACCGCGCTCGCCGAACGCATCATGGCGCGGGTCCTCGTGGAGGACACCGCGCCATGACGGTTCGTCAAGAGACCTGAGAGGGCGGCTACTTGGAGTAGATCGCCTCGATCTCGCCCGCGTAGTCCTTCGCCACGACGTTGCGCTTGAGCTTCAGCGACGGCGTGAGATGGCCCGAGTCCTCCGTGAACTGGGAGGAGAGAATGCGGAACTTCCGCACCGATTCCGCCTTCGAGACCGCGGCGTTGCCGTCGTCGATCGCCGACTGGACGGCGGCCTGCAGGTCGGCGTCGTCGCGCAGCGACGCCGCGGTCGAGTCCGCCGGCTTGCCGTGGTCGGCGGCCCAACGACCCAGGAACTCCTCGTCGATGGTGACCAGCGCGCCCACGAACGGCCGCCCGTCGCCCACCACCATGCACTCCGCGACCAGCGCGTGCGCGCGGATCCGGTCCTCGATCACGGCCGGGGCGACGTTCTTGCCGCCCGCGGTGACGATGATCTCCTTCTTGCGGCCGGTGATCCGCAGATAGCCGTCCTCGTCGAGGGTGCCGATGTCACCGGTGTGGAACCAGCCGTCGGCCAGCGCCTCGGCGGTCGCCGCCGGGTTGTTCCAGTACTCCTTGAACAGGTGCTCGCCGTGCAGCAGCACCTCGCCGTCGTCCGCGATCCGCACCACCGAGCCCGGCAGCGGCTGGCCGACCGTGCCGATCTTCTGCCGGTCCCACGGGTTGAAGGCGGTGGCCGCGCAGGACTCCGTCAGGCCGTAGCCCTCCAGGACGGTGAAACCGATGCCGCGGAAGAAGTGACCCAGGCGCTCGCCCAGCGGGGCGCCGCCGGAGATCGCGTACTCGCCCTTGCCGCCGAGGACCCCGCGCAGCTTGCCGTAGACCAGCTTGTCGAACACCTTGTGCTTGATCTTCAGAGCGAGCGGCGGGCCCGCCGGAAGCTCCAGCGCCTTGCTGTACGCGATCGCGGTGTCCGCCGCCTTGTCGAAGATCGCGCCCTTGCCGTCCGCCTGCGCCTTGGCTCGCGCCGAGTTGTAGACCTTCTCGAAGACCCGCGGCACACCCAGGATCAGCGTCGGCCGGAAGGACGCCAGCTCGTCGGTGAGGTTCTTGATGTCCGGGACGGTGCCCAGCCTGATCGGCGCCATCATCGGCGCGATCTGCACCAGCCGGCCGAAGACGTGCGCCAGCGGCAGGAACAGCAGCACGCTGCACTCGCCCGTGCGGAACAGCGGCCGCAGCCGCTCCACGACGTTCCCGCACTCGGCGAAGAAGCTGCGGTGGGTGAGCACACAGCCCTTGGGCCGGCCGGTCGTGCCGGAGGTGTAGACGATGGTCGCCGGGTCGTCGGCCTTGGCCTGCGAGCCGCGCTCCTCGACGGCCTCGTCGGAGACGTCCCTGCCGAGCCGCCCGAGCTCCTCGACGCCCCCGGCCTCTATCTGCCAGACGTGCTTCAGCGTGGGCAGCGTGTCACGCACCGACTCGACGGCGGCGGCGTGGTTGTCCAGCTCGACGATCATGGCGGTGGCGCCCGAGTCGGAGAGGATCCACTGCACCTGCTCCGCCGAGCTGGTCTCGTACACCGGGACGGTGACCGCGCCCGCGCACCAGATCGCGAAGTCGAGCAGCGTCCACTCGTAGCGGGTGCGCGACATCAGGCCGACCCGGTCGCCGGGCTGGACACCGGAGGCGATGAGGCCCTTGGCGGCGGCCTGCACCTCGGCCAGGAAGGCCGTGGCCGTCACGTCCTGCCAGGCGCCGCCCACCTTGCGGGCGATGACGGCGACGTCGGGATGCTGCGCGGCGTTTCTGCGGACGATGTCGGTCAGGTTGCCGTCCGCAGGGACCTCGTACAAAGCCGGAAGGCTGAACTCGCGCAAGACTGCTGCTCCTCATAGGGCGCCGGCGCCACGACGTTGTGTGATGCGACGGTGCGGTCCAAGGCTCGGGCTGTGCTCAGGTGTCCCGGTGAGTGTTCGAAATCCTGAGCACGACTGGACTGCCCGGACGTTACCCGCCGGTATGGCCTCTTCGACAGGGGGGTCCGACGAGATGTTCGCTGCGTCACACAGATTGGTGTTTCCCGGGTGACAGTAGTCCACCGCTTTACTGACTGGCCAGTAACCGGTATCCGGGCGGCCACTGTTCACGTGTGCCGCACACGCTTACCCTTGATCGACATGGCACCCACACCGTCCGGTAACCACAGAACACGCATTCACGTGGTCAGCGACGTGCACGGCAACGCGCGCGACCTGGCCCGGGCCGGAGAAGGCGCGGACGCGCTGATCTGTCTGGGCGACCTGGTGCTGTTCCTCGACTACGCCGACCACTCCCGCGGCATCTTCCCCGACCTCTTCGGCGTGGCGAACGCCGACCTCATCGTCGGACTGCGCACCGCCCGCCGCTTCGAGGAGGCCCGCGAACTCGGCGCCCGGCTGTGGGGCGGCGTCGGCGGCGACCGGGCCGCACTGATCGAGCAGGCGGTCCGCAAGCAGTACGCCGAGCTGTTCCCGGCGTTCCCGACCCCGACGTACGCGACCTACGGCAACGTCGACATGCCGAAACTGTGGCCGGAGTTCGCCGGACCGGGCACGACCGTCCTCGACGGCGAGCGGGTGGAGATCGGCGGCCGGGTCTTCGGCTTCGTGGGCGGCGGCCTCAGGACGCCCATGCGCACCCCGTACGAGATCAGCGACGAGGAGTACGCGGCGAAGGTCGAGGCCGTCGGCGAGGTCGACGTGCTGTGCACCCACATCCCGCCCGAGGTGCCGGAACTCGTCTACGACACCGTGGCGCGCCGCTTCGAACGGGGCAGCCGCGCCCTGCTGGACGCCATCCGCCGCACCCGGCCCCGCTACTCGCTCTTCGGCCACGTCCACCAGCCGCTCGCCCCCCGGATGCGGATCGGGGCCACCGAATGCGTCAACGTCGGGCACTTCGCGGGCAGCGGCAAACCGTGGGCGCTGGAGTGGTGACGGGAGGGACGGGAGCGGCGACCTGACTCCGGGTGAAGGCGGCTGGTCGGGCGCGCGGTAGCCTTCACGCTGCACGCACGAAGACGCTTCCCGCACGAACACGCTGCACACACGCACCGGCCCGCACGTACCGGCCCGCATCTGGAGGAGCCACCGCGATGGCGGAACACACCAGCTCGAGCATCACGATCGAGGCGGCACCGGCCGACGTCATGGCGGTGATCGCCGACTTCGCCCGCTACCCGGACTGGACCGGAGAGGTGAAGCAGGCCGAGATCCTCGAGACGGACGGGCAGGGCCGCGCCGAGCAGGTCCGCCTGGTCATGGACGCCGGCGCCATCAAGGACGACCAGGTCCTCGGCTACACCTGGACCGGCGAGTACGAGGTGTCCTGGACGCTGGTGAAGTCCCAGATGCTGCGCCAGCTCGACGGCTCCTACCTCCTCAAGCCGGCCGGCGCGGGCGCGACCGAGGTCACCTACCAGCTCACGGTGGACGTCAAGATCCCCATGCTGGGCATGATCAAGCGCAAGGCGGAGAAGGTCATCATCGACCGCGCGCTCGCGGGCCTGAAGAAGCGCGTGGAGTCGGGGGATCCCGGGGAGAAGTAGGTCGGGGAGAAGTCGGTCAAGGCCCCACCCCTCCTCGGTTACGGTTCACCCTCATGCGCACCCTCCTGATCACCGGCCCCGGCGGCAGCGGCCGTACGACAGTCGCGGCCGCCACCGCGCACCACGCGGCCGCCGGAGGCACCCGCACCCTCGTGCTCAGCGCCGACCGCACCGACACCCTCGGCGCGGCACTCGGGACGCCCACCGGGGCGAGCCCCGTCAGGGTCACCCCGCACCTCACCGCCTGGCGCCCCGACGCGACGGCCGGCTTCCGGGACGACCTGACCGCCTTCCAGGACCGCGCCACCACCGTCCTCGACCTGCTCGGCGCCTCCCGGCTCGACCCGGAGGAGGTCACCCCCCTCCCCGGCGCCGAGGAGCTCACCCTCCTGCGCGCACTGCGGGACGCGGCCCTCTCCGAGACGCACGACCTCCTCGTCGTCGACCTGCCGCCCGTCGCACAGGCCCTCGCCCTGCTGGCCCTCCCCGAGGAACTGCGCCGCTACCTGCGCCGCCTGCTCCCGCCGGAACGGCAGGCCGCCCGCGCCCTGCGCCCCATGCTCGGCCGCCTCGCCGGCGTCCCGATGCCCGCCGAGTGGCTGTACGAGACGACCGCCCGCTGGGACCTGGAGCTGGCCGCCGTCGAGGCCGTCCTCGCCGACCGCGACACCGCCGTCCGCCTCGTCGCCGAGCCCGGACCGGCCGGCGCCGACGCCGTCCGCGAGGCCCGCCTCGGCCTCGCCCTGCGCGCCCTGCCCGTCGAGTCCCTCGTCGCCAACCGCGTCCTGCCGGAGACGGCCGCCGACGACGGATGGCTCGGCCGGCTCGTCACCCAGCAGCGCAAGGCCCTGGGGGAGTGGGGCGAGGCCGCGCGCCCCGTCTCCCACCTCGGGCACGACCCCCGCGGCGCCGACGACCTCGCCGCCCTCGCGGTGCCCGGCGTCAACCCGGACACCTCCCCGGTCGAGTGGCCCGTCGCCGACCGGCTCGCGCAGGACGGCGTGCTCGTCTGGCACCTGCCGCTGCCCGGCGCCCTGCGCGACGAGCTGGACCTCGTCCGCCGCGGCGACGAACTCGTCGTCACCGCCGGGCCGTTCCGCCGCATCGTCGCGCTGCCCTCCGTCCTGCGCCGCTGCACCGTCGACGGCGCCGCCCTGCGCGACGGCGAGCTGTGCGTGCGGTTCGCGCCCGATCCCGGGCTGTGGCCGCAGGCCCGATGACGCGGGCACGATGAACGCCGTACCGCCGTTCGGGTAACGTCGTAGAGACGAGCCGTGAGCGGGCGGCGTCCATCGGGACCCGCCTGGAGTCGTCAGGAGTCCGTCATGAGCGAAGAGCGCCCCACGCCCGACGCCGCCGGGGAGCCCGCCGGGACAGAGCCCGTCGACGAAGAGCCCCGCGTGAGCGATGCCGACGCCTGGGCCACCGCCACCGCCGAGGACCTGGCGGCGGAGAAGGCCCGCCGCCGCGACCGGCACGGCCCGCCCCCGGGCTCGGCCGCCGAGGAACTGCGCAGGTTCGTCGACGCGGTCGGCGAGAAACTGTCGTCGATCCAGTCCCCGCTGCTCGGGGCGGTCGCCGGGCCGGCCGCCCAGCAGGTGGTCCGCCAGGTCGTCCAGCAGGCGAAGGCCGCCGTGGATCCCGTCATCGAGCGCAACCCGGACGTCTTCGACCACCTCGCCGCCGCCGGCACCGAGCTCCTCGCCGCCTACCGCTCCGCCGTCCAGACCCAGGAACGACGCTGGACGACCGGGGCGGACGACCCGCGCGAGGACCCCCGTCGCCCGGGCCGCGACGGCGGCGACGACACCGGTCCCGGCCAGCGCATCGACCTGGACTGAGGCCCTCCCGCGGCAGGGCCTCGGGTACGGTTGGCCGTAGCGGGGCTCGACCGAAACTGAGGGATTCATGGGACTCACCATCGGCGTCGACATCGGCGGCACGAAGATCGCGGCCGGTGTGGTCGACGAGGAAGGCAACATCCTCTCGACCCACAAGGTGCCGACCCCGGGCACGCCCGAGGGCATCGTCGACGCCATCGTCTCCGCCGTCGAGGGCGCGCGCGCCGGGCACGAGATCGTCGGCGTGGGCATCGGCGCCGCCGGCTACGTCGACCGCCAGCGCTCCACGGTCTACTTCGCCCCCAACATCGACTGGCGCAACGAGCCGCTCCAGCAGAAGGTCGAGGCCCGCGTCGGCCTCCCGGTCGTCGTCGAGAACGACGCCAACGCCGCCGCCTGGGGCGAGTACAAGTTCGGCGCCGGCAAGGGCCACCGCAACGTCATCTGCATCACCCTCGGCACCGGCCTCGGCGGCGGCATCATCATCGGCAACAAGCTGCGCCGCGGCCACTTCGGCGTCGCCGCCGAGTTCGGCCACATCCGCATGGTGCCGGACGGCCTGCTGTGCGGCTGCGGCTCGCAGGGCTGCTGGGAGCAGTACGCCTCCGGCCGCGCCCTCGTGCGCTACGCCAAGCAGCGCGCCAAGGCCACCCCGGAGAACGCCGAACTCCTGCTCGGCCTGGGCGACGGCAGCCCCGAGGGCATCGAGGGCAAACACATCTCCATGGCCGCCCGCAAGGGCGACGCGGTCGCCGTCGACTCCTACCGCGAACTCGCCCGCTGGGCCGGCGCCGGCCTCGCCGACCTGGCCTCCCTCTTCGACCCGTCCGCCTTCATCGTCGGCGGCGGCCTCTCCGACGAGGGCGAACTGGTCCTGGACCCGATCCGCAAGTCCTACAAACGCTGGCTGGTCGGCGGCAACTGGCGCCCGGTCGCCGAGGTGATCGCCGCCCAACTGGGCAACGAGGCAGGCTTGGTGGGCGCGGCGGACCTGGCGAGGGAACCCGACCCCATCATGTAGGGCCCCTCAGGGGCGCGGGGCTGTATCGACATGCGGCTCCGCCGCGTGGGCGCGACAAGCCACAACGAACCGGCACTCGCGCACAATCCTCGCGCCCCACCCCAATAGGCGTAAATTGATCACCATGCCGCCGCTCCCCAACTCCCGCACCGAGTCCGACGGTTCGGCCGTCATCCGGGTCCTGAGCTACAACATCCGCTCCCTGCGGGACGACACCGACGCCCTCGCCCGCGTCATCACCGCCTGCGCCCCCGACCTGGTCCTCCTCCAGGAATCCCCCCTCTTCTTCCGCTGGCGCAAGAAACTGGCCCGCCTGGCCGCGGCCACCGGCCAGGTGATCCTCACCGGCGGCGGAACAGCGGCCGGCCCCGCGATCCTCTGCTCGCTGAGGGCGACCGTCGAACGCACCGAGGACGTCCTCCTGCCCCTCACCCGCGGCGAGTTCCGCCGCGGGCTGGCCACCGCCGTCGTCCGCTTCGCGGGCGCCCGCCTGGGCGTCGTCAGTTGCCACCTCAGCCTCGACCGCGACGAGCGCCACGACCAGGGCGGCCTGCTCCTCGACCGGCTCGCCGGGATGGGCGTGGAGCACGCGGTCGTGGGCGGCGACATCAACGAGAGACCACAGGGCCGCACCTTCGCCCGCCTGGCAGCCGGTCTCCAGGACTGCCGCACGGCCGCACCCTGGGGCGCCGAGCACACGTTCCCGTCCACCGGGCCGGACCGCCGTATCGACGGAATCTTCGCGACGAGGGACGTACGCGTACTGGGCTGCGGCGTGCCGAACGAGCTCCCGGGAGTCACCGGGAGCGACTTGAGGGCGGCCACGGACCACCTCCCGGTGCTGGCCGCCCTCAGAATCCCTGTCGGCCAGATCCCTGTCGGCCAGATCCCTGTCGGCTAGACGACCGCTCCCCGCCCCGGCCCCTCTTCGTCCTCGTCGTCCGGCCGCATCCGCGCCACCAGCGTGGCGAACCCGCCGAGGAAGCCGCCGATGCAGACGGTCGACAGCCACCACGTCATCTCCCAGCCCAGCAGCACCGCGAGCAGCAGCAGCACCGGCCCGCCGATCACCCCGAGCCAGGCGAACTTGGCCGTGGTGTCGGCGGCGGGCAGCGGCGGCGGCTCCGGCGGGACGAAGTGGCCCTCGTCGTCCTCGTCGAAGTCCTCCTCCACGGGCTCGGGAGCCGCGTAGTCGCGCGGGCCGACGCCCGGCGCGAAGGCGATCGAGCTGCCCAGCGGCTTGGCCGGTTTCTTCTCCTCGTCGGGGTCCTTCTCGGGCTCTTTGCCGGATTCCGCCCCGGATTCCGCCACCGAGTCCGCCCCGGACTCCTCGCCGTTCGTCCCGACCTCGAGGAGCGCCAGGTCCTCGACCGACTTGAACGGCTTCGCGCCCGGCGGGTCCACCGGCTCCTCGCCGTACCCCGCGACGATCGCCGCCCACGCGGCGGCCTCGTCGAAGGGCACGCTCTGCTCCTCCGGCTCGCGGCCCGTACGGGCATCCGGGCCGTCCAGGCCGTCCCGGCCTTCCCGCTCGTCCCGGTTCTCCCGGTCCTCGCGGTCGGAGTCGTGCTCAGCCACCTACGGCCGTCCCTTCCTTGCCGACACTGGGCGCGATCCGGGCGATGAACGCGTAGCTCTCCTCGAAGATCCGGTCCGCATCGTGGTCCAACGTTGCCACGTGGTAGCTCTGTTCCAGCAGGATCTCGGTCACGTCCGTCGACGACACCCGGCTGAGGACCCGGGCCGAGTCGGCCGGCGGTACGACGTGGTCGTGCACGCTGCGCAGGAGCAGCAGCGGCTGGGTGACCTGCGGCAGCTCGGCGTCGACCAGCCGCAGGAAGGTCCGCAGGGAGTGCGCCGAGTGCAGCGGCACCCGGTCGTACCCGGTCTCCGAGACGCCGTCCTTCGCGATGTCGCTCGCGATCCCCTTCGTCGTCCGGACGAGATGGCGGGCCACCGGAAGGGCGTACGCGGACAGCCCGTGCACCTTGTTCGCCGGGTTGACGACGATGACGCCCTCGACCCCGCCCAGGCCCGCCGCCCCGCCTCCGCCCTCGCCGTGCTTCGCGGCCAGCCGCAGGGCCAGCGCGCCGCCCATCGACAGACCGGCCACGAACACGCGCGCGCAACGGCCGCGCAGGGCGCACAACTCGCGGTCCACCTCCGCGTACCAGTCCTGCCAGCCGGTGAGCGCCATGTCCTCCCAGCGCGTGCCGTGCCCCGGCAGCAGGGGCAGCGAGACGGTCAGACCCTGCCCGGCCAGATGGCGCGCCCAGGGCCGCAGCGACTGCGGGGAACCGGTGAAGCCGTGACACAGGAGGACCCCGACCTCCCCGCCCTCATGGCGGTACGGCTCGGCTCCAGGAAGGACCGGCAACTTCGGTCTCCTGTTCTTCGTCTGTTCTTCGTGGGAGGGACGTGTGCTTCACCGTACGCGACCCCACTGACACCGACCAGGGTCGTCGGAGCCATTGCCGACACTCCGGGATAAGGTCTGATGACACACACAGGAGGCACTCGCTTGTTGTACGGCGCGATGAAGGTCGCTATCGGGGGACCGCTGAAGGTCACCTTCAGACCCTGGGTGGAAGGCCTCGAGCACATCCCCGCCGAGGGCCCCGCGATCCTGGCGAGCAACCACCTGTCGTTCTCCGACTCGTTCTTCCTGCCCGCGATCCTCGACCGCAAGGTCACCTTCATCGCGAAGGCCGAGTACTTCACCACGCCCGGCGTGAAGGGCCGGCTGACGGCGGCCTTCTTCAAGGGCGTCGGCCAGCTCCCCGTGGACCGCTCGGGCGCGCGCGGCGCCGGCGAGGCCGCCGTCAAGAGCGGCATGGACGTGCTGGAGCGCGGCGAACTGTTCGGCATCTACCCGGAGGGCACCCGCTCGCCCGACGGCCGCCTCTACCGCGGCAAACCGGGCGGCCTCGCCCGCGTGGCGCTCGCCACCGGCGCGCCCGTGATACCGGTCGCCATGATCGACACGGAGAAGATCCAGCCCCCGGGACAGGTCATGCCGAAGCTCATGCGGCCCGGCATCCGCATCGGCAAGCCGCTGGACTTCAGCCGCTACCACGGCATGGACCACGACCGCTTCGTCCTGCGCGCGGTGACCGACGAGGTCATGTACGAGATCATGAAGCTCTCCGGCCAGGAGTACGTCGACATCTACGCGACCGCCGCCAAGCGGCAGATCGCGGACGCGGCGAAGGCCGACAGGGAAGCGGAGAAGGCCGCCAAGGCGGTGCTCGCGCAGGCCGAGAAGGACCAGGCCAAGAAGGAAAAAGAAGAAGCGGAAGCAGCGGCAGAAGAAGAAACAGAAGAAGCAGAAACAGAAGAAGCAGAAGGAAGAGAAGCCCAGTAGTCGGCGCTTCGGGGGCGGGGCGGGCGGGGGGACCGGACGGATGGCCAGGCGCGAGAGAGTCATGAGGATGTCGGTCGAGCTGCCGCTGTGGCGCGCGCTCGCCGGCTACCGGGTGCTGACGATGCTGTACGCGGTCGGCCTGTTCGCCGCCGTCTACGAGAACTTCGACCGGCCCGGCATCGCCATCGCCTACTTCGCCGTCCTCTTCGTCTGGACGCTCGCCACCCTGCCCCGGGTGCAGAACGCGGCGGCCTGCACGAAACGATTCCTCGCCGTCGACCTCGCCGTCGCGCTCACCGGCATCGTCCTGACCCCGCTGGTCGTAAACGACGGGTTCATCGACCACGGCGGACCCACGCTGCCGTCGATATGGACGGCCGGGTCGGTCCTCGCGTTCGCCATCAAGGGCGGCTGGCGCTGGGCCGCGTTCGCCTCCACGCCCGTCGCCGTCGCCAACCTGATCGAGCGCGGCCACCCGGCCCGCGACACCGTGCACAACGTGATCCTCGTCTGGGTCGCCTCCATCGCCATCGGCTACGTCGTCGAGGTCGCCCGCGCCTCCGAGCGCACCCTCGCCCGCGCCCTGGAGATCGAGGCCGCCACCAGGGAACGGGAGCGCCTCGCCCGGGACATCCACGACGGCGTGCTCCAGGTGCTGGCCATGGTGCAGCGGCGCGGCGCGGTCCTGGGCGGCGAGGCGGGCGAGCTTGGCCGGATGGCCGGCGAACAGGAGGTCGCGCTGCGCACCCTGGTCTCCGGCGGGCTCGTACCGGTCTCCCGGGTGTCGGAGGACGAGGCCGAGGGGGCCGTCGTACGCGTCGTGGACGAGGACACCGGGGACGACTCGGACGCTCCCGTCGACCTGCGCGCGCTGCTCGCCCCCTTCGCCGCCGCCCGCGTCAACCTCGCCGAGCCCGGCGCCCCGGTGCTGCTGCCCGCGCCCGCCGCGAGGGAGCTGGCCGCCGCCGTCGGGGCCGCCCTGGACAACGTACGCAGGCACGCCGGTCCGGACGCCCGGGCCTGGATCCTGGTCGAGGACGAGCCGGACGAGGTGATCGTCACCGTCCGGGACGACGGGCCCGGCATCCCGGAGGGGCGGCTCGCGCAGGCCGAGGGCGAGGGGCGGCTCGGGGTCGCCCAGTCGATCCGGGGCCGGCTGCGCGACCTCGGCGGCAGCGCCGAGCTGATCTCGACACCGGGCCAGGGCACGGAGGTCGAACTGACGGTGCCGAAGGAGCAGAACGTGCGACGGGGGAAGGCGGGACAGCGATGAGCAGGCAGCAGGATCCGATCAAGGTCATGGTGGTCGACGACCACCCCATGTGGCGCGACGCGGTCGCCCGGGACCTGGCCGAGGCCGGCCTCGACGTCGTCGCCACCGCCGGCGACGGCGAGCAGGCCGTACGCCGCGCCAAGGCCACCACGCCCGACGTACTGGTGCTCGACCTGAACCTGCCCGCGAAGCCGGGCGTCCAGGTGTGCAAGGAGGTCGTCGCCGCCGATCCCGCCCTGCGGGTCCTCGTGCTGTCGGCGAGCGGTGAGCACGCCGACGTGCTGGAGGCGGTGAAGTCCGGTGCGACCGGCTACCTGCTGAAGTCGGCGTCCACGGACGAGCTGTTGGACGCGGTGCGCCGCACGGCCGTCGGCGACCCGGTGTTCACCCCGGGCCTGGCCGGACTGGTCCTCGGCGAGTACCGCCGGCTCGCCTCCGACCCCGGCCCCGCCACCGGCGGCGGCGACGCGTCCGACGCGCCCCGGCTGACCGACCGCGAGACCGAGGTGCTGCGGCTGGTCGCCAAGGGCCTGAGCTACAAGCAGATCGCCGAACGCCTCGTCATCTCCCACCGCACGGTCCAGAACCACGTCCAGAACACCCTCGGCAAGCTGCAACTGCACAACAGGGTGGAACTCGTCCGGTACGCCATCGAACGAGGCCTCGACGACGAGTGAGGCGCGCGCGACACTGACACTGCGTCAGGCAGCCACGGCTCACGGCGAAGGGACTCGTCCATGCGCGTCGGAGTACTGACCGGTGGCGGGGACTGCCCCGGCCTCAACGCCGTCATCCGGGCCGTCGTCCGCAAGGGCGTCCAGGAGTACGGCCATGAGTTCACCGGGTTCCGGGACGGCTGGCGGGGTCTCCTGGACGGCAGGTCGGTCCCCCTCGACATTCCCGCCGTGCGCGGCATCCTGCCCCGGGGCGGCACCATCCTCGGCTCCTCGCGGACCAACCCGCTCAAGGAGGAGGACGGCGTCGCCCGCATCAGGGAGACCCTGGCCGCGCAGCGCATCGAGGCGCTGATCACGATCGGCGGCGAGGACACCCTCGGCGTCGCCGCCCGGCTCTCCGACGACCACGAGATCCCCTGCGTCGGCGTCCCGAAGACCATCGACAACGACCTCTCCGCCACCGACTACACCTTCGGCTTCGACACCGCCGTCGGCATCGCCACCGAGGCCATCGACCGCCTGCACACCACCGCCGAGTCCCATATGCGGGTCCTGGTCGTCGAGGTGATGGGCCGGCACGCCGGCTGGATCGCCCTGCACTCGGGCCTGGCCGGCGGCGCCAACGTCATCCTCATCCCCGAGCAGCGCTTCGACGTCGACCAGGTCTGCGCCTGGGTGACCTCCCGCTTCCGCTCCTCCTACGCGCCGATCGTGGTCGTCGCCGAGGGCGCGATGCCGAAGGACGGCGAGGCGGTCCTGAAGGACGGCTCGCTGGACTCCTTCGGACACGTCCGGCTGTCCGGCGTCGGCGAGTGGCTCGCCAAGGAGATCGAGCGCCGGACGGGGAAGGAGGCCCGTACGACGGTCCTCGGCCACGTCCAGCGCGGCGGCACCCCGAGCGCCTTCGACCGCTGGCTCGCCACCCGCTTCGGCCTGCACGCGATCGACGCCGTCCACGAGGGCGACTTCGGCACGATGGTCGCCCTGCGCGGCACGGACATAGTCCGTGTACCGATCGCCCAGGCAACGGCCCGCCTGAAGACCGTGAACCCGGAACTGTACGCGGAGGTGGGGGTGTTCTTCGGCTAGCCGGCGAGCGAGCCGGCTAACCGACGGGCCGCAGCGCCCCCAGCAACTCCCGCACGATCACCGCCCCGTTCAACGTCAGCACCGACTCCGGATGGAACTGGACGCCCGCGAACCCGGGCCCCCGCACCGCGTGCACCTCCCCGTTCGCGGCGCGGCTCACCTCCACCCCGTGCGCGGCCAGCTCCCGCAGGGCCTCGTCGTCGCAGTGCGCCACGAAGCTGTTGTAGAACCCGACGGTCTCCTCCCGCCCGAACAGCTCCACCGCCGTCTGCGCCCCCTGATACGGCACCTCCTTCCGTACGATGCCCAGGCCCAGTTCCGCCGCGATCAGCTCGTGCCCGAGGCAGACCCCGAGGACGCCGTACCGGTGCTCCCGCAGGACCAGCGCGGTCAGCTCCCGCAGGAACCGCATCTTCGGGTCGTTCGGGTCGGACGGGTCACCGGGCCCGGGGCCCAGCACGACCGGCCCCTCGTGCCCGAGCACCTCCTCCCGCAGCCCGGGTTGGTCGTACCGCCGCACGCTCACCTCCAGCCCGCTCGACCGCAGCACGTGCGCGAGCATCGCCGTGAAGGTGTCCTCGCCGTCGACGACGAGCGCGTGCCCGGCCAGTTCCGCCGTCCGCTCCTGCATCCGCAGCCAGAACGGCGCCAGCGAGGCCCGGCGCCCGTCCAGCGCGGCCCGCACCCGGGGGTCGTCGGCCAGCCGCGGGCGCGTGCGCTCCTGGCTGGGCCTGCCCGGCCGTACGCCGAGAGCCGCCAGGACGCCCGCCGCCTTCGCGTGCGTCTCCGCGACCTCGCCCGCCGGGTCCGAGCCCCGCACCAGCGTGGCGCCGACCGGCACCCGCAGCCGCCCGGCCGCGTCGATGTCGGCGGTGCGGATGAGGATGGGGGAGTCGAGGGTCTGCGCGCCGCCGGAGTCCCGGCCGAGCAGCGCCAGCGCCCCCGCGTAGTAGCCGCGCCCGCCGGTCTCGTGCCGCTCGATGACCCGGCAGGCGTTCTGCACCGGCGACCCGGTGACGGTCGCCGCGAACATCGTCTCCTTCAGGACCTCCCGCACGTCCAGCGAGGACTTCCCGCGCAGTTCGTACTCGGTGTGCGCGAGATGCGCCATCTCCTTCAGCCGGGGGCCGACCACCACCCCGCCCATGTCGCCGACGGTGCACATCATCTTGAGCTCCTCGTCGACGACCATCGACAGCTCCTCGATCTCCTTGCCGTCGGCGAGGAAGTCCAGCAGGTGCCCGGGCGTCGGCCCCTCCGCCGGATACCGGTACGTCCCGCTGATCGGGTTCATGACGACCGTGCCGCCCGACATGCGGACATGCGCCTCGGGACTGGCCCCGACCAGCGTCCGGTCCCCGGTGTGCACGACGAACGTCCAGTACGCGCCCCGCTCGCCCACCAGAAGCCGCCGGAACAGCGCGAGCGCGTCGGCCCGGCCGAATCCGTCGATCTCACCCTCGTAGGTCCGCCGGATCACGAAGTTCGCGCCCGCGCCCCGCCCGATCTCGTCCCGCAGCACCCGCCCGACGATCTCCGCGTACTCCTCGTCGCCCACGTCGAAGCCGCCGCCCGCGACCTGGACGTCGTGCGCGGGGAGCTGCGCGAGGGCGTCGGCGAGCGGGATCTCGTGGCGCTCCTCGGGGACGAGGAAGGCCAGCGGCGTGCCGTCGTCGCGGACGTCGAAGCCCCGCTCGTGGATCTGCCGGAACGGGACGAGCGCCAGGCCCTCGTCGGGGAGGTCGGCGAGACGGTCGTAGGTGCCGACCGGGCCGATCACGACCTCGATCAGGTCGTGGTCGTGGCCCGGGGCGCGACGGCACAGCAGGGCGAAGGGACGGTCGTCGTGCGGCAGCTGTGTCAGGTCCATGGTTCCTCTTCCGTCGGTGAGCGGTGAGGAACGGCCCGGTGCTGGAAACACGGAAGGCCGCCCCTCGGGGCGGCCTTCGCGAAGTCTTGCGTACGCGCAGTCAGTGGGCCGCCGGATGAGCGGTCCACCACCAGTTCTGGGTCGGGTCCTGGGTCGAAGGCGCGAACATGAGCCGCACCCTATCCCACACGCATCTGAGCGGGTGGGCGTCTCACCTGTCGAGCCGTGCGAAAACGACTCGACACGACCCCGTAATGTTGACTCCGTGACCGTGAACGCTAAGACCAGCGCGAGCGCTGGCAACACCTGGCGAGACCTGCCCGCGGCGCAGCAGCCCGAGTACCCCGACACCGAGGCTCTGCGCGCAGTGATCGCGGACCTCGAGTCGTATCCGCCGCTCGTCTTCGCGGGCGAGTGCGATCAGCTGCGCGCCCGGATGGCGGCCGTCGCCAAGGGAGAGGCGTTCCTCCTCCAGGGCGGCGACTGCGCGGAGGCCTTCGACGCGGTGTCCGCCGACCACATCCGCAACAAGCTCAAGACCCTCCTCCAGATGGGCGCCGTGCTCACGTACGCCGCGTCCGTGCCGGTCGTCAAGGTCGGCCGGATCGCCGGTCAGTACTCCAAGCCGCGCTCCAAGGGCACCGAGACCCGTGACGGTGTGACGCTGCCGACGTACCGGGGCGACTCGGTCAACGGCTTCGCCTTCGACGAGGCGTCCCGCATCCCGGACCCCGAGCGCCTGAAGCGGATGTACAACGCGTCCGCCTCCACGCTCAACCTGGTGCGCGCCTTCGCCACCGGCGGCTACGCCGACCTGCGCCAGGTGCACGCCTGGAACCAGGACTTCGTGAAGTCGTCCCCCTCCGGCCAGCGCTACGAGCAGCTCGCCCGCGAGATCGACCAGGCGCTGCACTTCATGCACGCCTGCGGGGTCGACCCGGAGGAGTTCAAGACCGTCGAGTTCTACTCCTCGCACGAGGCGCTGCTGCTCGACTACGAGTCCGCCCTGACCCGGGTCGACTCCCGCACCGGGAAGCTGTACGACGTCTCGGCGCACATGGTGTGGATCGGTGAGCGCACCCGGCAGCTGGACCACGCGCACATCGAGTTCGCCTCGAAGATCCGCAACCCCGTCGGCATCAAGCTCGGCCCGACGACCACGGCCGAGGAGGCGCTGCAGTACATCGAGCGCCTCGACCCCGACCGGGAGCCCGGCCGGCTGACCTTCATCGTCCGCATGGGCGCCGACAAGGTCCGCGACAAGCTGCCCGAGCTGGTCGAGAAGGTCACCGCCTCGGGCGCGACCGTCGCCTGGATCACCGACCCGATGCACGGCAACACCTACGAGGCGGCCTCCGGTCACAAGACCCGCCGCTTCGACGACGTGCTCGACGAGGTCAAGGGCTTCTTCGAGGTCCACAAGGCCCTCGGCACCCACCCGGGCGGCATCCACGTCGAGCTGACCGGTGACGACGTCACCGAGTGCGTGGGCGGCGGCGACGAGATCTTCGTCGACGACCTCCACCAGCGCTACGAGACGGCCTGCGACCCGCGCCTGAACCGCAGCCAGTCGCTCGACCTGGCGTTCCTCGTCGCGGAGATGTACCGCGACCAGTAGTCGCCTGATAGTCACCTGGACATGGAGTGGGGCGCGGATCACATACGATCCGCGCCCCACTCCACTTTTGCGACCTCCGAGCGCCGGGTAAGGTTAGGTTAGCCTTATTGATCTCGGCAGGAGGTGAATCCGCGTGTACGTCTGCAGTTGCTTCGGTGTGACCGAGGCGCAGGTCCGGCGGCATGCGGACGACGGAGCCTGCACGCCCCGCCAGATCGCCTCCGCCTGCAAGGCCGGCACCGACTGCGGCTCGTGCGTCCGCCGGATCCAGGCGATCCTCGGCCGGGGCGCCTGCCCGAGCCGGGACCTGGCCGACCGCGGCGAGCCGGCCTTCGCTGAGCCGGCCTTCGCCGAGCTCGAGGAAGCCGCGTAGCCGTTTCGCGGGTGGCCTAGCTCTCCGGCTGCTCGATGAGCTGCGCGAGGTAGAGCGCCTCGCCGAGCTTCTCCACCAGTTCCAGCTGGGTGTCGAGGTAGTCGATGTGGTGCTCCTCGTCCTCGAGGATCGACTCGAAGATGTTCGCGGACGTGACGTCGCCCTTCTCGCGCATCACCTTGATGCCGCGCTTCAGGCGGTCGATCGCCTCGACCTCGACCTGCCGGTCGGCCTCGAACATCTCCTTGACGGTCTGTCCCACGCGCACGTGGAAGAGCCGCTGGTAGTTCGGCAGCCCGTCCAGGAAGAGGATCCGGTCGGTGAGCACCTCCGCGTGCTTCATCTCGTCGAACGACTCGTGGCGCGTGTACTTCGCGAGCTTCGTCCAGCCGAAGTTCTCCTGCATCTTGGCGTGGAGGAAGTACTGGTTGATCGCGGTGAGCTCACCGGTGAGCTGCTCGTTGAGGAACTCGATGACCTCGGGGTCGCCCTGCATCGCAGAGGCTCCTTCCACGTCGGGGATCGGGGGAGGTTGCCGCCGCATGATTGCACCGGCGCCGAAGATCGTCCAGTAAGTGCGTACTTAGTAAGTTAGTGCATGCTTAGTAGCAGTTGCCCGATTCGGGATATGGCCGGTCATGGCCGGTCATGTGCACCGTCCGGGGTCTGTCAGGATGGGAGCCATGGGTCGTCCGGTGGAGTACGCGTCTGGGGAAGAAGCGGTGTCCGAGCTTCCGCCGGGGCAGCGACTGCAACGGGGCTGGCCGGTCACGCACTACGGTCCGGTGCCCAGGTTCCGGCCGGAGCGCTGGGAGTTCAGGGTCTTCGGCGCCACCGCCGACGGCGAGAAGAGCTGCTGGAACCACGAGGAGTTCACGGCCCTTCCGTACACGTCGGTCATGGCCGATCTGCACTGCGTGACGAAGTTCAGCATGCTCGGCGCCGAGTGGGGCGGGATCCAGGCCCGGACCATCCTGGAGTTCGCGCCGCCCGCGGCGAACGTCACCCATGTGATGGTGTGGGCCGAGTACGGGTTCAGCTCCAACCTGCGCCTGTCCGACTTCGCCGCCGAGCGCACGATCTTCGCCACCCACAAGGACGGCGAACTCCTCACCGCCGAACACGGCTTCCCGCTCCGCCTGGTCGTCCCCCACCTCTACGCCTGGAAGGGCCCCAAGTGGGTGCGCGGCGTCGAGTACATGACCGCCGACCGCCGAGGCTTCTGGGAGGAACGCGGCTACCACAACGTCGGCGACCCCTGGAAGGAACAGCGTTACTCCTACCAGGAGGTCCCGGGGGACGGGCCGGAACTCTGACCTGCGGGACCGCGGATGCCGGTAGGGTCGGTGCCGGATACTGCGACAACCGTGCAAGGAGCCTCGATGACAGTCTTCAACGTGATCTTCTCGGAGGCCGCGGCGCGCGTGCGCGACAGTCTCCCGGACGACCGCCGTGAGCTGCTCCAGCGTGGCCTCGCCATAGTCTCCACGGACCCCCACACCAAGATCTCCTCGCCGATCTCCGGTGACGAGAACACCCGTTCCCTCGCACTGACCCACAGCATGGCCATCGAGTACGTCATCAGCGACGGGCTGCTGATCGTGCTCGTGGTGCACATCGTCGACACGTCCCAGGTGCTGTTCGAGAACGAGGACTGACATCCGGCGGCTCAGCCGTCCCGGAGTCTCTTCAGGCGTTCAACGTCCGCCGCGTGGCCCTCCTTGCCGCCGGGTGTCTCGATGATCAGGGGTACGCCCGCGGTCGCCGGGTGGGTCATCAGGGCGCGGAAGGGGTCCTCGCCGATGTGGCCGGCGCCGATGTTCTCGTGCCGGTCCTTGTGGGCGCCGACGACGTCCTTGGAGTCGTTGGCGTGGATCAGCTTCAGCCGGCCCTCGCCGACCGTGTCCACCAGCAGGTCCAGGGTCTGGTGCATGCCGGACGGGCCGGTCAGGTCGTGCCCGGCGGCGAAGATGTGACAGGTGTCGAGGCAGACGCCCAGCCTGGGATGGGCGTCCAGCGCCTCGAAGTACGGCCCGAAGTCCCAGGTCCGGGAGCAGAGCGAGGCGCCCTGGCCGGCCGTGGACTCCAGCAGCAGGAACGGGTCGTCGTCGTGGGTCAGCTCGTCCAGCAGCGGCAGCAGGTACTCGCGCACCTGCTTCAGCGCCACGGACCGGTCCCGCCCGCCCGTCGCGCTCCCCGTGTGCACGACCACGCCCAGCGCGCCGATCTCCCGCCCGCGGCGCAGCGAGTGCCGCAGGGACTCCACCGACTTCTCGGCCGTCGCCTCGGTGTGCGAGCCGAAGTTGATCAGGTACGGCGCGTGCACGTACGCCGGGACCGACCGCGCCGCGCACGCCTCCCGGAAGGCCTCGTCCTGCCGCGGGTTGCCGACGGGCGTGGCCCAGCCGCGCGGGTTGGCGACGAACACCTGGACCGTCTCGGCCTGGAGATCGTGCGCGTACGACATGCCCACGTCGTGCAGACCGCCGGCCACGGGGACATGGCCGCCGACGGGATTGCGGGAGGGGAAGGGGGCTTCAGGACTCACCCGGTCAGGGTGTCATGCCCCGCAGACCCGCCGGTCACCGGATGGTGATGGTGATCGTCGACCCCTTGGGCGCCGTGCCGCCGGCCTTCACGGACTGGCTCTTCACGGTGTCGCCGAACAGCCCGAGCAGCCCGCGGTCCTCCTTGACCTCGAACCCGGACTGTTCGAGGAGCGACTTGGCGTCGTCGACGCTCGCCCCCACCACGTCCGGGACCTCGACCATCTCCGGCCCCTTGGACAGCGTCAGCGTCACCGTGTCGCCGTCGGCGGCCTCGCCGCCCTTCTCCGGGGACTGCGCCGCGACCTGCCCCTTGCCGAACGCGGAGTTGACCTCCTCGGCGGAGACCCGCACCTTCAGGCCGGCCTCCTCCAGCTCGGCCTTGGCGGCGTCCAGGTCCTGACCCGTGACGTCCGGGACGTCGATCGGGCTGCCCTTGCTGACGACGAGGGAGACCGCCGTGCCCGCACGGCGCCGGCTGCCCGCCGCCGGGTCGGTGCTGATCACGAAGCCCTTGATGACGTCCTTGCTGAACGCCTCGGTGACCAGGCCCGGTTCCAGGCCGTCCGTCTTCAGCAGCGCCTCGGCCTTGTCCAGCCGGGAGCCCTGTACGTCCGGCACCTTCACGATCTCCGGGCCGCGCGAGACGGTGAGCGTCACGGAGTCGTGCTTGCGGATACGGGCGCCAGGCCCGGGGTCGGTGTCGATGACCGTGCCGCGCTTGGCGGTGTCGCTGTACTTGCGCTCGACCTTGCCGACCTCGATCCCGGCCGCCTCCAGCCGCTTCGTGGCCTCGGCCTCCTGCTGCGTCAGCACCGCCGGGACCTTGGTGAACTGCCCGGAGTTGATGTACCAGACGCCCGCACCGACCCCGAGCACCAGCAGGACGACGGTGACGACCGCGAGCACTCCGCGCCGGGGCCGGCCCAGGGAACGGCGCCGGGGAGGCAGCGGCGGCGGGCTCTGGAACCGGGAGGTCCGGTTGAGGTCGGCCACCCCGTCGTCCGACCCGTTCACGCTGTCGTAGCGGCCCTCGTAGTCGTCCTCGTTGACGGGCAGCGGGCGCGGCACGGTGAGCGAGCGCGGGATCACGCTCGTCCGGTCCTCGGCGATGTCGTGGCCGGCGGAGACGGCCTGCGGCGGCAGCGCGTCCAACTGCTCCTCGGTGAGCGGCGCGCGCGCCTCCCGCACCTGCCCGAGCAGCGCGACCGCGTCGTACGGCCGGACGGCGGGAGTGCGGGCGGTGGCGGCGGCGACCAGCTCGTCCAGCTCGAACGGCAGCCCGGGGACGAGGGCCGACGGCGGCGGAACGTCCTCGTGGAGGTGCTTGTAGAGCACGATCGCGGGGGAGTCCCCGTCGTGCGGCTTCTCGCCGGTGAGCATCTCGTAGAGCACGACCCCGCACGCGTACACGTCGACGCGGGGATCGGCGGCGCCGGGCTGCTCGATCTGTTCCGGGGCGAGATAGGCGACGGTGCCGAGCACGGCCCCGGTGGTGCTGGTGACGGTGTCCACGGACCGCACCAGCCCGAAGTCGGCGACCTTGACCCGTCCGTCGTCCCCTATCAGCACGTTCTCGGGCTTCATGTCCCGGTGCACGAACCCGGCCCGGTGCGCGGCGCCGAGCGCGGCGAGCACCGGCTCCAGGATGTCGAGCGCGGCCCGCGGCTGGAGCGCCCCGCGCTCGCGCAGCACGTCACGCAGCGTGCAGCCGGCGATGTACTCCATGGCGAGATAGACGTACGACCCGTCGGCACCCTGGTCGAACACCTGAACGACATTCGGGTGGGCGAGGCGGGCGACGGACTTCGCCTCACGGATGAACCGGTCGACGAACGCGCCGTCGGCGGCGAGCGCCGGATGCATCACCTTGAGCGCGAGCACGCGGTCGAGGCGGGTGTCCACGGCCCGGTAGACCGTGGCCATCCCGCCGACGGCGATCCGCGCCTCGACGCGATACCGGCCGTCGAGCACCTGCCCGACCAGAGGGTCCTGAAGGGTCGTGTCCACGCAGGTGAGTGTACGAGCCGTCACTGACACCGCCGCGGCCTCCACCGTGATCGACCCCTGACTGCAGCCGACCTGTGACGCGAACCGGAGGGTGACGGGTGGCTGGATTCAGAACGCGGGGCGCTCCGGGTCCAGCGCCGCCAGGCCCTCCGCGGGGGACGACGCCTCCGCGAAGTAGCGCCGGGGGATCCGGCCGGCCAGGCGGGCCAGCCTGCCCGCCTTGACACCGGCCCGCATCGCCGACGCCATCCGCTCGGGATCCCTCGCCCGCGTCACCGCCGACGCCAGCATCACCCCCGCGCACCCCAGCTCCATCGCCAGCGCCACGTCCGACGCCGTACCGGCCCCCGCGTCCAGGATCACCGGCACGCGCGCGTGCTCGACGATCAGCTGGAAGTTGTGCGGGTTGCGGATGCCCAGGCCGGAGCCGATCGGCGAGCCCAGCGGCATCACCGCCGCACAGCCCACGTCCTCCAGCTTCCGGGCCAGCACCGGATCGTCGTTCGTGTACGGCAGCACCGTGAACCCGTCGTCCACCAGCGTCTCCGCCGCCTCCAGCAGCTCGACCGGGTCCGGCAGCAGCGTCCGCTCGTCGGCGATGACCTCCAGCTTGACCAGGGACGTGCCCAGCGCCTCCCGCGCCAGCCGGGCCGTCAGCACCGCCTCCCCGGCCGTGAAGCACCCCGCCGTGTTCGGCAGCACCCGGATGCCCAGCCGCTCCAGCACCGACAGCACCGAACCGTGCACCGAAGGGTCCACGCGTCGCATCGCGACCGTGGTCAGCTCGGTCCCGGAGGCGACCAGCGCCCGTTCCAGCACCTCCAGACTGGGCGCACCGCCCGTACCCATGATCAGCCGGGACGAGAAGGACGTACCCCCGAGGACGAAGGGATCGTCGGCCATGGCGGTCAGCCTCCCTGCACGGCGGTCAGGACTTCCACCCGGTCGCCGTCGCACAGCGCCGTCGCGGGCCACTGCGCGCGCGGGACGACCGTTTCGTTGAGCGCGGCGGCCACCCCGGCGGGCGCCGGGGTCAGGGCTCGTACGACGCTGTCGAGAGCCGTGCCGGGAGCGAACTCCCGCCGCTGACCGTTCACCGAGATGTTCATGCGGGCTGCTCCGAGAGTGCGGCGGCGCAAAAGCGCCGGGGGGTGAAGGGGCGGGCCTCGTCCGGGAGCTCACCGGTGGCCAGGGCGTGCGCCATCGCGTCGCCGGTCACCGGCGTCAGCAGCACGCCGTTGCGGTAGTGGCCGGTGGCCAGCAGCAGCCCCGCCAGGCCGGTCGGCCCGAGCAGCGGCGCGTTGTCCGGGGAGCCGGGGCGCAGGCCCGCGCGGGTCTCCGTCAGCGGCAGCTCGGTGATCCCCGGCACCAGCTCATGGGCGTCGCGCAGCAGTTCGTACACGCCCCCCGCCGTCACCGTCGTGTCCCAGCCCAGCTCCTCGCTGGTCGCGCCCACGACCAGCTCGCCGTTCTCGCGCGGCACCAGGTAGACCTGGCTGCCGCGCACCACGGCCCGTACCGTCCGGCTCAGGAACGGCGCGTACCGCTTCGGCACGGTCAGCCGCAGCACCTGCCCCTTCACCGGCCGTACGGGCGGCAGCACGTCCGCGGGGACCCCGGCCAGCCGCCCGCTGAGGCTGCCGCCGGCGAGCACCACCTGCTCCGCCGCCAGCGCCGTACCGTCCCGGGTGACGACCCCCGCGGCCCGCTCGCCCACGACCGAAAGACGCTCGGCCCACGTGCGCCGGAAGACCACGCCCGCCCGCTCGCACGCGGCCAGCAGCGCCCCGGCCAGCCGACGCGGATCGACCTGGTGGTCGCCGTCCACCCGCAGTCCGCCGCGCACCCCCGGCGCGAGCATCGGCTCCAGGCGCCGGCACTCCCGGCCCGACAGCCACTCCGACTCCAGCCCCGACTGCCGTTGCAGGGTGTGCAGTTCGCGCAGGTGGGCGCGGTCGTCGGAGTCCAGCGCGACCGCGAGCGTGCCGCAGCGCCGGTAGCCGAGGTCGTGGCCGGTCAGCTCCGTCAGCTCCGCCACGAAGTCCGGATAGCGGCGCGCCGACGCGAGATTGAGCCCGAGCAGGGTCTGCTCGCCGTGGTGCAGTTCCGTGACGGCGGCCAGCATCCCGGCCGCCACCTGGGCGGCCCCGCCGCCCGGCGCCGGGTCGACCACCGCCGTGGCGAAGCCGCGCTGCGCGGCCCGCCAGGCCGTGACCAGCCCGATGATCCCGCCCCCGATGACGAGGACGTCTGACGTACGTGGAGACGACATGGGCGTCCAGCCCCTCCCTTCGCCGGCATGACCCGGATCAGGTTCGTACGGTCGGAGGCCGCCAGCCTCCCTCTCAGCCCGGTGCGTCCGGGCTCCCGCGAGTGCTCTACGTTGGCCACCCTAGCCCGACGTCTCGCGTCTCGGTAAGGCCGTGTGTCCCCGTGCCGTGCGTCCCAGTGAGGGAGACTTCGCCCGTGTCCCGTTCGCTCGACGGCCTCGTCCTCGCCCCCGTCGCCGACCAGGCCCCGGGCCAGGTCGGCACCCGCACCCGCTTCACGTACCGCGAGCGGGACGGCGTGATCTGGGCGGACTACGCGGGCGGCGACGTCGTACGCGGCCACCTCGTGGGTACCCGGCGGGGGGACCGGCTCGACTTCCGGTACGTCCAGCTCGAGCACGACGGGACGACGTCCTCGGGGCACTGCGTGTCGACGGTCGAGGAGCTGCCGGACGGGCGGGTGCGGCTGGCGGAGACCTGGGAGTGGGAGTCGCGGGAGGGCGCCGGCACCAGCGTTGTGGAGCAGGTCACGGAGCACGACGGCTGACTGACGAACAGTCAGCTGTCTAAGGTGATCAGGTGAGCGAGCAGAGGCACGAAGAAGGCGGCCCGGCCGGGCGGCGCGTGGTGGTCGTCGGCGCGGGCATGGCCGGGGTGCAGACCGCCGTCGCCCTGCGCGAACAGGGCTTCGACGGCACGGTGACGCTGATCGGCGCCGAACCCCACCAGCCCTACGACCGGCCCCCGCTGTCCAAGGCCGTCCTGCTCGGCAAGGCCGAGCACTCCGCCTTCGACGTCGACTTCGAGGGCCTCGGCATCGAGCTGGTCCTCGGCCGCGAGGTCCTCGGCCTGCGCCCCGCCGACCACGAGCTGGACACCGGGACCGGCCCCGTCCCGTACGACGTCCTCGTCCTCGCCACCGGCGCCGAACCGGTCCGGCTGCCCGGCACCGAGGGCGTGCCCGGCGTGCACCTGCTGCGCACCCTGGACGACGCCGAACGGCTGCGGCCCGTGCTCGCCCGGCAGCACGACGTCGTGGTCGTCGGCGCCGGCTGGATCGGCGCGGAGTTCGCCACCGCCGCGCGCGCGGCCGGCTGCGCGGTCACCGTCGTCGAGGCCGCCGACCGGCCGCTGGCGGGCGCGCTGCCCGCCGAGGTGGCCGCCCCGATGACCGCCTGGTACGCCGACAACGGCGTCGACCTGCGCACCCACGCGCGCGTGGCGCGTGTCGAGGCCGGCGCGGTCGTCCTCGACGACGGCTCGCGGCTGCCCGCCGAGGCCGTCGTGGTCGGCATCGGCGCCCGCCCCGCCACCACCTGGCTGGCCGGCTCCGGCATCGAGCTCGGCGCGCACCGCGAGGTCGTGGCCGACGCCTGCCTGCGCACCTCCGTACCGGACGTGTACGCGGTCGGCGACTGCGCCTCCTTCCCTTCGGGAAGGTACGGCGAGCGGCTCCTCGTCCACCACTGGGACAACGCCCTCCAGGGGCCGCGCACGGTCGCCGCGAACATCCTCGGCGCCGCCACCGACGAGCCCCCGGCCGTCTACGACCCCGTCCCGTACTTCTGGTCCGAGCAGTTCGGCCGCTTCGTCCAGTACGCCGGCCACCACGCCGCCGCCGACAGCACCCTGTGGCGCGGCGACCCGTCCGGACCGGCCTGGACGGTGTGCTGGCTGCGCGAGGACCGTCTGATCGCCCTCCTGGCCGTGGGCCGCCCCCGCGACCTCGCCCAGGGCCGACGGCTGATCCAGGCGGGCCGCCGCATGGACGCGGAGGCACTGACGGACCCGGCCCGCCCCTTGAAGGACGCGACCGCGACCTCCTAGGCGCCGCACCCGAACGGCGACCCACCGGGCCCCCGGCGGAGCACCTCCGCTTCCGACTGTCAGTGGCAGATGGCAGGCTTGTTCCCGTGACCGAGATTGACGCAAAGATCGATGCTCTCGTCCCCGCCTGGCTCACCGTGCCCGACATCGCGGAAATGCTCGATGTCGAGGTGACGCGTGTCCGCCAGCTGCTGAAGGAGGGACAGGTGATCGCCGTACGCCGAGGCGAGAACCGCGCGCTGCACGTCCCCGCCGCCTTCATCGACGGGGACAAGGTGGTGAAGGGCCTTACCGGGACCCTGACCCTGCTGCGGGACGACGGGTTTTCGGACGAAGAGATGCTGGAGTGGCTGTTCACTCCCGACCCGAGCCTGCCCGGTACTCCGGCGCAGGCCCTGAGTGAGAATCGCGGCACGGAGGTGAAGCGCCGCGCCCAGGCGCTCGCCGTCTGAGCCGAGATTCGAACCATCACCCGGTGTACGGGGGCCCGCCCGCCCCCGTACGCCACCACCCTGGGGGGACCTTCGTATGCCCGACACCGCCCGCGCCCGCCTCGCCGACGCCCGGCTCTACCTCTGCACGGACGCCCGCACCCGCCAGGGCGACCTTCCGGAGTTCCTGGACGCGGTCCTCGCGGGCGGCGTAGACATCGTCCAGTTGCGCGACAAGGGCCTGGAGGCGGCCGAAGAGCTGGCACACCTGAAGGTGTTCGCCGACGCCTGCGCCCGGCACGGCAGGCTGCTCGCGGTCAACGACCGCGCGGACGTCGCCCACGCCGCCGGCGCCGCCGTCCTGCACCTGGGACAGGGCGACCTGCCGGTCCCCGCGGCCCGCGCGATCCTCGGCGACGACGTCCTCATAGGCCGCTCCACGCACGCCGAGGCGGAAGCCGAGGCCGCCGCGGTCCAGGAGGGCGTGGACTACTTCTGCACCGGCCCGTGCTGGCCCACCCCCACCAAGCCCGGCCGCCACGCCCCCGGCCTCGACCTGGTCCGGCACACGGCCTCCCTCGGCACCGACCGCCCCTGGTTCGCCATCGGCGGGATCGACCTGGCCAACCTGGACGAGGTACTGGCGGCGGGCGCCCGCCGGGTCGTCGTCGTCCGCGCGATCACGGAGGCGGACGACCCCGGCGCCGCGGCGGCGGAGTTCGCGAAGCGGCTGGGCGAGGCGTAGCCCCGTCGCCCAGCCTTCGGCGTCCCCCGTACGGCTGTCCAAGGGATGGACAACAAGTCGACAATCCGGGCAAAATCACCGCATCCGGTTGGGGGACCGGCCACCCCTGACTAACCTGCGGGTATGGCCCTAGGAACCGCATCCACCAGGACGGACCGCGCGCGCACCGTGCGCGACATCCTGGCGACCGGCAAGACGACGTACTCGTTCGAGTTCTACGCGCCGAAGACGCCCAAGGGTGAGCGCAGCCTGTGGGACGCGCTGCGCAGGGTCGAGGCGGTCGCCCCCGACTTCGTCTCGGTGACGTACGGTGCCGGCGGCTCCACGCGGGCGACCACGGTCAGGGAGACCCAGCAGATCGTCGTGGACACCACCCTCACGCCGGTCGCGCACCTCACCGCCGTGGACCACTCCATCGCCGAACTGCGCAACATCATCGGCCAGTACGCCGACGCAGGGATCCGCAACATGCTCGCCGTGCGCGGCGACCCGCCCGGCGACCCGATGGGCCCCTGGGTGCCGCACCCACGAGGCCTGACGTACGCCGCCGAACTCGTCCGGCTCATCAAGGAGTCGGGCGACTTCTGCGTGGGCGTCGCCGCCTTCCCCGAGATGCACCCGCGCTCCGGCGACTGGGACATGGACGTCACGCACTTCGTCGACAAGTGCCGGGCCGGCGCCGACTACGCCATCACGCAGATGTTCTTCGATCCCGAGTCCTACCTCCGGCTGCGCGACCGGGTCGCGGCGGCCGGCTGTGTGACTCCGGTCATCCCGGAGGTCCTTCCGGTGACGAGCGTGAAGATGCTGGAACGCCTGCCCACGCTCAGTAACGCCCACTTCCCGGACGCCCTGAAAGAGCGGATCCGCACAGCCAAAGACGATCCGGCCGCTGTACGCTCCATTGGCATCGACTTCGCCACGGAGTTCTGCGCACGGCTGCTGGCCGAGGGAGTGCCCGGACTGCACTTCATCACGCTCAACAACTCCACGGCGACGCTGGAAATCTACGAGAACCTGGGCCTGCACCATCCGCCGCAGGCCTAGACCGGTCGCACCGGATTGAGACACACTGCGTAGCGGCCACTGGGAGAGGGGCGTACATGGGCTGGACGGTCCTCTACATCGCGTTCGGAATTGTCGCGCTGTGGCTGCTCGGTGAGGTGCTGCTCCAGTACAAGGCGCGGTTGCGCTGGCGACTGCTGGCCTTCGTGGGCTTCCTCGGCGTCGTCTTCGGTGTCCTGATCCCGTCGGTCGTCGTCATCGCGCTGGGCGCGGTCGCCTTCGCGGTCGGCCAGACCTACGTCACCCTCTCGTTCCGGCGCGGATTCGCGGAGGGCTGGGCCTTCCGGCGCACCGACACTGACGCGGACTCGGATGCGGCCGAAGGGAAGAGCAGCGGGATCGGCGGCAGCCTCGGCATCGGCGGCGGCCTGGGCATCGGCGGCGGCAAGCTGACCAAGCGCCGCCGCGGCAAGGGCGAGCGCCAGGACCCGAACCTCGAGGGCTCCGACCTGGCGGCGGCCCAGACCGCTCCCGACTCCGACGGGCCGTACGGTGCCGACGACATGGCGTTCGGCCAGGGCGGCAACGCCTTCGGCGACCGGAACACGTTCGGCGACGACGACTACGACCGCGACGACGTCTTCACGCCCGCGGCCCGCGGCGGCGACCCCACGGCCGCCGGGAACGCCTCCGTCTACGAGCCGCAGCCCCTGCCCGACGACACCGGCACCTACGGCATATACAGCGACGCCGCGTACGCGGCCGCGAACGGCCAGGCCCCGCCGCAGGAGCAGGACCAGTACGCGGCGACCGCCCAGGGCGCGGACCAGAACTACGGATACGACACGTACGCCGGCTACCACCAGCAGCAGTACGGCTACGACGCCACCGGCGAGCAGCAGTACGCCGCCTACTCCGACCCGTACATCGGCACCCAGACCTACGGCGGCGGCTCCTACGACGCCGGCTACGGCCAGCAGCAGTACGGGCAACAGGGCTACGGCCAGGACCAGTACGGCACCGGCGGCTACGGGGAGACCCCGGCCGGCGGCGTCTGGGTCCCGCAGCAGCGCAACACCGACGACCCGCTCGGCGCCGAATTCCCGCCCGAGCAGCAGCAGTACCCGTACCAGGGCGACGGACAGCAGCAGGGGCAGCAGCAGGGCCAGGGCAACGGTTTCGACGAGCAGTATCGGTTCTGAAGTGCTCAGGTTCTGAGCAGCGGTATCGGTTCTGACGGCCGCGTTCGTCCCCGGGGCGCCGCCCGCCCGGCGCGCTGCCGGGGGCTCACTGCGAGCCCCGGAACTCCGGTCCCTCCACGATCAGGCCGGACACCAGCGCGCCCGACATCCCCGCGTGCGGGAGCCCGCCGCCCGGGTGCGACCATCCGCCGACGGTGAACAGGCCTTGCAGGCCCGTGGAGTTGCCGGGGTGCAGCAGCCGGCCCCCGGCCGCGGCCAGCGCGGGCGCCGGGACGGCCCCGCCCGCCGCGCCGGTCTCCCGCCCGACGTCGGCGGGGGTGCGCACCTCCCGCCACAGCACGCGGTCCCGCAGTCCGGGAACGGCCCGCTCGGCGGCGGCGATCAGCGCGTCCACCTGTTCGTCGCGTATCTCCGCCCCGGCGGGGACGACGGCGCTGAGGGTGACCGCCTCATGGTCGCCGTCCGGGATCAGCCCGGGGTCGTCGGGCCGCACGACCGTCGCCGTCGGTTGCGCGGGCACCGACGGCGTCGTACCGAACAGGCTCTCCAACTCGCCCTCGCGGTCCGCCGTGTGCACCACCGTGCGGTGCGCGGTCCCTTCCGGCCGGGCGCCGCGCAGTGCGAGCAGCACGGTCAGACGGCTGGGCAGGCCCTGTTGCGGGGCTACTTCGCCCTCGGCGCGAGCGGGCAGACCGTCGGCGCTGCCGGGGGCGAGCACGAAGTCCGCCTCCGCGACCGTGCCGTCGGATCGCTCCACGCCCGCCGCGCGGCCGTCCTTCTCCAGGACCCGGGTGACCTCGGCGTCGAAGACGAACTCGACGCGGCGCGCGAGACACCGCTCGTACACCGCGCGGGCCAGCTCCCGCATCCCCCCGCGCACGTACCAGGTGCCGAAGGCGTGCTCCATGTACGGCAGGACGGCCGCGCTGGCCGGGGCGACCCGTGGATCCAGGCCGTACGCGAGCGCGTGGCTCTCGAGAAGCGCGGCGAGCCGGGGATCGCGCAGCTCCCAGGCGCCGACCTCGGCGAGGGTGCCCGCCTGCCGGGTGCGCAGCAGCCGCTTGTGCGGGACCGCCGGGTAGGGCTCGCGGTCGGCCAGCACCGACCAGTTCGGCCACAGGGGCTCCTCCAGGAGCGGGCGGCGGGTGCGGTCCCAGGCCTCGCGGGCCCGGACCAGGAAGTCGCCCCAGCGCTGCCCGGCCCGCGCCCCGAGCGCCTCGTCCAGCGCCGAGACGACCCCCGCGCGCGAGGCGTTCGGCAGGGACACCTCGGTCCCGTCCGCGAACACGTGCCGGGCCGACGGGTCGACCTGGACCAGCTCGACGCAGGCCTCCAGCGGCTCCTTGCCGGTCTTGACGAACAGGTCGCGGTAGACGGCGGGCAGGGGCAGCAGACCCGGGCCGGTGTCGAAGCCGAAGCCGTCCCGCTCGAAGCGGCGCACCGCTCCGCCGTACGTCTCCGTCCGCTCGTACACCGTCACCCGGTGGCCCGCCACGGCCAGCCGGGCAGCCGCCGCCAGCGCGCCCATCCCGGCGCCGATCACCGCAATCCGTCCCATGCCCGCGACTTTATCGGCCACCACTGACGCGGCTCACCGGCGGTGGCTCACCAGGGCGGGGACTCCGTCCGCCCCGTCAGGCGCCGTTCCTCCCGCCGCTGCGCCCTGCGCCGCAGGAAGCGGCGGATCCGTGAGACCAGGAAGAACAGGACCGTCAGACCGGCCAGCAGCAGGCCGCCCGCGATGATCGCCGCCGCGCCCGGGTGGAACATCGCGAACGTCACGATCCCGGCGACCCCGAGATCCTCCGCCAGGCTCACGAGCACGTTGCTGAACGGCTCCGGCGAGGCGTTGACCGCCATCCGGGTGCCCGCCTTGACGGTGTGGCTGGCCAGCGCCGTGGAACCGCCCAGCAGCCCCGCCGCCACGTCCGGGAGCGAACCGCTCTGCCCGGCGAGCAGCGCGCCCACCCAGGCCCCGGCCAGCGGCCGGATCACCGTGTGGACCGAGTCCCACGCCGAGTCGACGTAGGGAATCTTGTCGGCGACGGCCTTGCACAGGAACAGCACGCCCGCGGCGACGAGCACCTCGGGGCGTTGCAGCGTCTGCGGCACGTCGTCGCTCAGACCGGTCGCGCCGAAGACGCCGAGGAGCAGCACCACCGCGTAGGCGTTGACGCCGCTGGCCCAGCCGCTCGTGAAGACCAAGGGGAGTACGGACACGGACGCGATCGTAACCAGTCGGCGGTGCGGCGTCCTGGGGGTGCGTGCGCAGCTCTGAGTACGCGTACTCAGTGGGTGAGTTGAGTACGCGCGCGGATGGGGGCCGACCTGCGCGAAGGAGAGAGTGGAGGCACGGAGAAGGGGCACGGCTCCGGCACCGGCGACACGGGGCGCCGGAACGGAGCGGCCCTCGATCCGCTCCTTCCGCCGGCCAGTTCGGCGGGAGCGAGGCACGGGGGGTGGCACCCCGGGGGAACGACCGCACGGGGGAACAACGGGGGAGGTAACGGGGGAACGGGGGAAACGGGGGGAGCATGCGGAAGCGCCGGTTCGAGGCGGCCCACGGGGTACGTGGCCACCGACGGACCGGCGCTTTCGTGTTCCTGCCGGTTGCACGCGCGCGTGCGGTCCTTCGTAGCCGTACGCGCGCGTGCCGCCCGGTCAGCGGCGACCGCTCGCCCGCCCCTGTAACAGCCGCGACAGCGCCGAGTGGACGTCGTCCAGGGACCGTTCCGACTGGAAGGCCTGCCAGTCCAGAGCGGCCACCAGCACCATGCCGACCAGCGCGGACGCCGTCAGCGGTACGTCGATCTCGTCGCTGAACTCGCCGTTCTCGATGCCCTCGCGCAGCACCCCCTCCACCACGGACACCGCCTCCTGCCGCACCACCATGAGCGTGGACTGCCAGGCCCGGTTGGTGCGCCACAGCTCGGCCACGTAGAGCTGGGTGAAGGACGGGTAGCGTTCGATGAAGACGAGCCCCGCGCGGACCATCGCGTCCAGGGCGTCGACCTTGCCGCCGCCCTCCCGCGCGGTGCGCTCGGCGGCCTCCCGCAGCGAGGCGGTGAGGAGGCCCACGCCGTGCCTCAGCAGCTCCTCGAAGAGGACGGACTTGCTCGCGAAGTTGTAGTAGACCGTGCCCTTCGCGACGCCGGCCCGTTCGGCGATCTCGTCCACCGTGGTCGCGGAGAAGCCCTGTTCGGCGATGAGCGTGACGGCGGCCTCGTAGAGCTTCTGCCGGGTGGCCTCGCGGCGGGTGCGGCCGCCCGGGGTGGTGCTGCTTTCCATGGTGCTGATTGTCACAGGAACCCTGCCTCCCGGCTGCCTGTCTTCACAGGCTGAGCTCCGGATGCAGTCGGTCGAGTGTCCACACCTGGCGGCGGTGCGCCGACAGGGCGGTCAGCGCGAGGGCGCCCGCGGTGAACGCGGTGAGCACCACGCACGCGTGCCACACCGGTGCCAGCTCGCCGCCCGTGATGAGCCTCCTGAGGGCCTCGACGACGTAGCTCATCGGCAGGAAGGGGTGCAGCGCGTTGAAGAAGTCCGGGCTGGTCTGCACCGGGTACGTGCCGCCCGCCGACGTCAACTGCAGCATCAGCAGGGCGAGTACGAGAATCCGGCCCGCCGCTCCGAAGCGCGCGTTGAGCCACTGTATGAGGGCCGCGAAACATGCCGTCACGAGGAACAGGAAGCCCACCGTGCCGGCCGCCCGCGCCATCTCCAGGCCGATCGCCCAGTGCAGCACGGCCATCAGGGCCGTCGTCTGGAGCACCCCGATCGCGACCACCGGCAGCCAGCCCGCCAGCGCGATCCGCCACGCCGAGGCCCCCGAGGCGAGCGCGCGCCGGTTCATCGGCGCGATCAGCATGTACGCCACCATCGCGCCCACCCACAGCGACAGCGGGATGAAGTACGGGGCGAAACCGGTGCCGTAGTTGGGCGCCTTGTGCAGATCCTGCGAGGCGAGCCGTACGGGGTCGGCCATGACGGCGGTGCGCGCGTCGCGCTGCTTCGCGTCGTAGTCGGGGATCTGCTCGACGCCGTCGTGCAGACCGTCGGCGAGCTTCCCGGAGCCGTCGGAGAGCTTGAACATGCCGCCGTTGAGGTCCTCGGCGCCCGTCTCCAGCTTGCCGACGCCGTCGTCCAGGTCGACGGAGCCCGTCTTGGCCGTGCCGAGGCCGGTGTTGAGCTTCTTGGCGCCCCTGGCGACCTTCGCGGCGCCCGTGTTGAGCGCGTTGACCTTGGACACGGCGTCGTCGAGGTCCTCGGAGAGGTGCGGGGAGCTGTCGGCGAGCGACTTGGCCTGCTTCTGGAGGGCGGCGAGGTTCGTGCGGAGCGTCTTCAGGTCGCCGTCCTGGTCGGCGATCAGCGTGTTGAGGTCGTCGGCGACCTTCGCCACGTCGGCGGCCGCGTCCTTGGCCTTCTTCAGGTCGGCGCACGCCGGGTCGGGCAGCACCTGTGTCTCGCAGCGCGCCTCGTAGACGGCGGCCAGCGTGTCGGAGGCCGTGCGGGCGCCCTCGGCGGCGGTCGGGGCCGCCTTCACCAGGATCTCCAGGTTGTCGCCGATCACCTTGGCGGAGTCGGCGACCAGCCGGGCGGTGTCCCCGATGGTCTTCTCGTTGTCCTCGAGGAAGGGCCCCAGCGTGTCGGCGACCCCGTTGACCTTGTCGGCGAGCTTCTGGGTACCGTCCGCGACCTTCTGCGAGCCGTCCTGGAGGCTGTCGGCGCCCTTGTCGAGCTTCGTCAGGCCCTTCGCCAGCTTGCCGCTGCCGTCCTTGGCGTCGCTCAGCCCGTCGGCGAGGTCCTTGGAGCCCGCCTCGGCCTTCCCGATGCCGCCCTTGAGGTCGTCGGCCCCGTCGGCGGCCTTCGCGGTCGCGCCGTGGATGTCGGAGAAGGACACGAAGATCTTGTCGAGGAAGGACCGCGAGGCCTTCGTGGACGCGGCCGTGCGCACCTCGCCGAAGACCGTCCGCGAGATCTGCCCGACGATGTAGTTGTTCGCGTCGTTCGTGCGCACCTGGAGGGCGCTCGTCTCGGGGGAGTCGCCCGCACTGGAGGCGATGCGCCGGCTGAAGTCGGCCGGCATGGTCAGCGACAGGTAGTACCTGCCGTCCTCCACGCCCGCGCGTGCCTCGGCGGCACTCACCTCGTGCCAGTCGAAGACCTCGCTGTCACGCAGGCCTTTCGTGATCTCGTCCCCGGCGCTGAGCTTCCTGCCGTCGGCGGTGGCCCCCTTGTCGTCGTTCACGAGCGCCACGGGGATGCGGTCGAGCCTGCCGTACGGGTCCCAGAAGGACCACAGGTACAGCGCGCCGTACAGCAGGGGCAGCAGCAGGAGCGCGACGAGCGCGGCCCGGGGGAGCTTGCCCCGGCCGAAACGCCGGAGCTCAAGCGCGGCCAGTCTCGGCGAGCGCATCGGCCTTCTCCTCTTCCCGCTCGGTCTCTGTATCGGTGTCGGTGTCCGCCTGGGTGGCGGTCACCGTGTCGGTCACCGTCTCCTGGGCGGTCGCGTCGGCGTCCGCGCGCGTGGAGAGCGCGACGGTGCCCTCGGGGGCCTCGGCGCACACCGCGAGGACGGTCGTCCCCGCCTCGGCGAGGGACCTGAGCAGCGCCCAGGCCGCTTCCCGCTCGGCGCCCGTCAGCTTCAGGTCGACGTCGTCGACGCCGAGCAGCCCGGGGCGTCCGATGAGCGCCAGCGCCACGGACAGCCGCAGGGCTTCGAGCCGCTCCAGATCGCGGACGGCGGTCCGCGAACCCTTGGGCAGAGCCTCGCGGTCGAGCCCGGCGGCGTCGAGCGCGGCGTCGATCCGCAGCCCCGACTCCGTCGCCCGCTCCGCGCGCGGGCGCAGCAACTCCCGTACGGAGCCGCCGAACCGCCGTTGCAGCAACGCCCGTTCGCGCAGGTGCTCCCCGACGGTCAGGGACGGGTCGAGGTCGGTCACACCGGTGACGTGGGCGAGCGCGGCGACGCGCCGCACGGCCGCCAGCCGCTTCGGCAGCCGCGTCCCGCCCACGGTCGCCGTCCCCTCGGTGGCCTTCATCCGCCCGGTGAGGGCGAGCAGCAGGCTCGTCCGGCCGGAGCCGGAGGGCCCCTCGATCGCGATCAGCGAGCCCGGCTCCGCGTCGACGCCGATGCCTCGGAACGCCCAACCGCGAGGGCCTCGGAGCCCGAAGCCGTCGGCGCTGACACCGACTCCGTCCACAGGTCCCCCAAGGATCCCGAATTGAACTGACTGGTCAGTGCAGAAATTAGCCCGAACTCCCGATCGAAGCAAAACCCCAGGTCAGAACGGATTGTCAGTGGCATACCGCACGATGGGCACATACGGCACACCCGTATGAAGGCGTGCCGTCACACAGACGACCGGAGGTTCGTCATGGCCAACCACCACGCAGCCGCCGCACACCGGCGCCGCGCCACCGGCCCTGCCCCCTCACTCACCGGCCCGGCGAGCGACGTGCACCCCGTGCTGCGCCGCACCACGGCCCCGCCGGCCGCCCTCGACCTGCTCGCCCAGGCCCGCGCCGGGCTGGACGAGGCGGCAGTCCTCGACACCCCCAACGAGAGCTACGCCACGGCCCACCTCGCGGCCTTGCGCACCGCGGCGGCCGTCCTCGCCGCCCGGGGCCGCCCGGACCCCTCCCCGCGCCGCCGGGCCCGCATCCGCAGCGCCTGGGAAGTGCTCCCCGAGATAGTGCCCGAACTCACCGAGTGGAGCGCGCTGTTCGCCTCCGGGGCCCCGCGCCGCGCCCGGGCCGAGGCGGGCATCGAGGGCGCGGCGACCCGCCGGGACGCCGACGACCTGATCCGCGACGTGGCGATGTTCCTCCGCCTCGTCGAACGCATGCTGGTCCTCCAGCCGATCCTGCCGCAGCCACGCCAGGAGGGGCGCCAGGAGGCGCATCGGGAAGGGCGCCGGGAAGGTCACGGGGAAGGGGGTGAGCCGGGCGGCTCCGGCGCGGTGCGCGACCTGCCGGACGCGGGCTGAGGCGCGCCGCCGGACCCGGGCCGGTGCACCCCGCCGCCGTGACGCGCGGGCGACGCCACCGTGACCGGGCGAGGCGCCGGAGGCCATGCGGAGGCAATAGGGTGGAAGACGCCTGAAGCCTCCCCCCGGCCCGCCCGCCCGCACCGCGGCCGGGCCGGACCCGGGGAGGCAGCCCGTTCGCTCCGCCGCGCAAGAGGCGGTGCCGCGCCGAGGAGTCAACTGCCGTGTCGGACCCGATGCGCCCGCCCGTCTCCCACCCCAGCACGCGACCGACGCCGCAGCGCTCCGCCCCCTCCCGGCCCCGCGCCTCACTCCGCACCGCCGTGGTCTGGGAGGTCCTCCAGGACGCCCTCGAACGCCGGGTCAAGGCGACCGGCCGTGCGTCGCTGGACGTCCTCGACACCGGCGGCGGCAGCGGCAACTTCGCGGTGCCCGTCGCCCTCCTGGGGCACCGGGTCACCGTCGTCGACCCCAGCCCCAACGCGCTGTTCGCCCTGGAGCGCCGCACCGCCGAGGCCGGCGTCGCCGACCGTGTGACGGGCGTCCAGGGCGACGCCCACGGCCTCTTCGACGTCGTCGACCGCGGCGGCTACGACGCCGTCCTGTGCCACGGCGTCCTGGAGTACGTCGACGACCCCGCCGAGGGCGTCCGCAACGTGGTGGCCGCGCTGCGCCCGGAGGGCGTCCTCAGCCTCCTCGCCGCCGGCCTCGGCGGAGCCGTGCTCGCGCGCGCCCTCGCCGGCCACTTCAAGGAGGCCCGCCAGGCACTTACCGGCCCCGACGGCCGCTGGGGCGCCGGCGACCCCGTGCCGCGCCGCTTCACCGCCGAGCAGCTCACCGAACTGGTCGAGGGCGCGGGCCTCAGGGTCGGCGCCGTACACGGTGTGCGGGTCTTCGCCGACCTCGTCCCCGGCGTCCTCGTGGACACCGAGCCGGGCGCCCTGGAGGCCCTGCTGAAGCTGGAGGAGGCCGCCGCCGAACTCCCCGCCTTCCACTCCGTCGCCACCCAGCTCCACGTACTCGGGGAGACGCGGGGGACCGAAGCGACCTGAGCGCCTCCCGGGGCGTACCCCTGATCAGGGCCTTGGCCGCGCATGGAGTACGCCACAGGCCCCCCGTTCGGGCGCAGTGCGCCGTATGATCTAAGGAGACCGCCCGGCATGACGGGTCGGCCGCCGGGGAATGGAATCCTCAGCGAGCCGGGACGTCCATGACGGGCTCCGGTTGGCCAATTGGCGTAGAGGGGCGGGTTTCACGGGGGCGATTCCCTGCCTATCCTGAAGGGACCCCCCGGGTCGCCCCGGCGACTGCACGATGAGGAGGACTCCGTGCCGCTCTCGGAGCACGAGCAGCGCATGCTCGAGCAGATGGAGCGAGCGCTGTACGCCGAAGATCCCAAGTTCGCGTCGGCGCTCGAGGGAAGCGGGCTGCGTACGTACACCCGGCGGCGGGTCTACCAGGCGGTCGCTGGCTTCCTCGTGGGAATCGCGCTCCTCATGGCCGGTATGGTCGCCAAACAGGTCTGGCTGAGCGTGGTGGGCTTCCTCGTCATGCTGGGCTGTGCGGTGCTCGCCGTGACCGGCTGGCGCAAGGCACCCAAGCCGGGCGAGCAGGCCGCGGCCGGCGCCCCGGGCGCCCCGCACACCCGAGGCCAGGGCCGGCAGAAGCGCTCCATGATGGACCGGATCGAGCAGCGCTGGCAGCGCCGGCGTGACGAACAGGGCGGCCACTGACACCGCCCACGTACCAACAGCGTTGAGGGGGCGACCACCCGGCCGGGTGGTCGCCCCCTCACGTATGTGCCGCTACCGCCGGTGCCCGGCCGCCCAGCGGCCGTACTCCCTCAGCCGCCGCTCTGCTGGCCGGACGGCCGGCGCACCAGGGCCGTCAGACGGGCCGTCCAGGACGCCTTGAGGGCCGTCCAGCGGTCGGCGAGGTCCCAGACCGCGCGGACGGCCGAACGCGGCGCCGCCACGGCACGCACGCGTGTGCTCCAGCCGGCCTTCTCCCGCAGGGCCGCCCGGACCGTACGGACCTCGTCGGCCAGCCCGGCCTCGGCCCTCGGCTGCGGGGCGTACAGCACCTGCTCCACGGCGCCCGCGACCCGGTGCACCGCACGGCCCACCGTCTCGTCCAGCTCGCCGATCCGGACGATCCGCGCCGCCGCGCGCCGCGGGGTCAGCGCCTCGTCCGGCTCGATGCCGTAGTCCCAGGCCGTGTCGGTGAGCTCGCGCCACACCGCCAGGACATGACCGACGGCCGCATCGCCGGCCTCGCCCGGCGGCACGTCCAGCAGCACCGCGGGACCGGCGTCGTCCGCCCGCCCGCCGTCGCCGCCCTTGCGCCGGCCCGGGGGCGACCCGGCCGCCGCGGACGCGGAGTGCTGGGCGGACGCCAGCCGCACCGAACGCCGCCGCAGCCGCCACAGCATCGGCAGCAGCGGCAGGCCGAGCAGCGCGACCCCCAGCAGGGTCCAGCCGGCGATCTCGTACCACGGGGTACCGCCGCCGCCCTGGCCCGCCTGGTTCACCGGCAGCGCGCCCGCGCAGCCCTCCAGCTTCTTGTCCTGGGCCGAGCAACTGGTGCTCGCCGAGGGCTGGGCCGACGGCGCCGCGTCCGCCGAACGCGAGGCCTGCGGCAGCTGGGGAACCGTGTCGCCCGACGTGTCCGGCAGCGTGTACGTGGGCGTCGTGCCCCGGGTCGGGGTCGGCTCGAAGCGGGTCCAGCCCACGCCCTCGAAGTACAGCTCCGGCCAGGCGTGCGCGTCCTTCAGGCTCACCGCCACCGAACCGTCCGCCTGCGGGGAACCCGGCGCGAAGCCCACCGCGACCCGCGCCGGTATGCCCAGCGTGCGGGCCATCGCGGCCATCGCGAACGAGAAGTGCACGCAGAAGCCCTGCTTGTCCCGCAGGAAGCGGGCGATCGCGCCCGGACCGCTGCCCACCTCGACCTGGGTGTCGTACTCGAAGCCGCCCGTCACCGCGAAGTAGTCCTGGAGCGCGACCGCCTTCTCGTAGTCGCTCGCGGCGTCCTTGGTGATCTCACGGGCCTGCTCCGCCACCACCGTCGGCAGGGAGTCCGGGACCTTCGTGTAGTCCCTGAGCACCGAACCGGGCGCCTTCGGGGCAGAGGCCAGTTGCTCCGCCGTCGGCTGCACGTCGAGGCTCGTCACCTGGTACGTCTTGCCGCTGGTGTTCTGGCCGTGGTCGCCGACGAGGGTCATACCGACCGGCTCGTACCGCCAGTTGCCCTTGACCTGCACGCCGCTGGGCGGGTAGGGCATGGGCAGCCAGTCCTGGCGGTAGTCCTGGGCGGCCGCGATCCGGGTCGTGATCTCCGTGCGTTTGACGCCGGGGCCCAGGCCGGTGGGCGTGGGGAACTCGTCCGGCACGGTGACGATGTGGCGCTTCGCCGGCTTCCACGTGGTGCCGTCGAAGTCGTCCAGCGACACGATCCGCAGGTACAGGTCGGACGTGTTGCTGGTGTTGGTGCGCAGGGTCAGGATCGTGCGGTCCTCGTCCACGTTCAGACTGTCGCGCAGCGACACCAGCGGGTTGACCGCGGAGATCGTGCCCCCGCTGCCGTTGCCCGCGCCCACACCGGTGCCCGCCCCGCCCAGCAGGCCGCCCTGTATCGCAGGCAGCGGCAGCAGCGGCACCGCCAGGGCGACGCCCAGCGCGGCCATGCCGATGCGCCGGCCGGTGCGCACCGGGGCCACCGGACCCGGCGGCCCGCCCGCGCCGCGCGCGGCACCGCCGAAGACCCGGCCCCACTGCGAGAGCCGCTCCCGGCCCTCGGCGAGCAGCAGCATCAGATAGCCGGCGGCGGCGGCCAGGAACCACAGCCAGTCGGCCGCCCCGTCGGACAGGCCCGCGGCGACCGAGTACAGCGCCAGCAGCGGCAGCCCGGCCGGGGCCGCGTTGCGGAACGTCACCGCGAGGGTGTCCACCGCCAGGCCGATCACCAGCACCCCGCCGAGCACCATCAACTGGATGCCGTCGGACAGCGGGGCCGGTATCGCGTACCGCCCCACGTCGTCGGCGCCCGACCGGAGCAGGTCGCCGAAGTGCCGGAAGGCCTCCGGGCCGGGGACCAGACCGGCGACGGCGTGCTCCCGGGCGAAGACCACGGTCAGCAGCATCAGCGTGACCAGGGTCTGGGCGGCCACGGTCAGCGGCCGGGCCAGCGGCACCCGCCGGGTCGCCGCGCCCACCCCGGACTGGATCGCCAGCAGGAACACCGCCTGGAGCAGCCACGTCGCCGGCTCCACCAGGGGCAGCAGGGCGCACGAGGCCAGCAGCGTCGCCGCCGCCGAGCACAGCGTCAGTCGAGCCCGCCCGCTCATCCGCTTCCCTCCCCGCCGCTCGCCGCGCTCGCCGTCATCACGCCCGCCCGGTCGCGGTCCGCCTGACGCCACAGCTCGTTCACCGAAGCGCCCCGCGGCACGCTCACGGCCGTCCAGCCCGCCTCGCGCAGCAACCGCAGCCGCTCCTCCTGCCTCTTCATCGGATCGGGACCGCCGTTCGGTTCACGAATCCAGCCCTCGCCGTCCAGCAGGAAGGCGACCGCGCCTCCGCTGCGCTGGCGCATCTTCGCGGCCACCGCCGCCTGCTCCTCGTCGAGATCGCCGAGGAAGGCCACCAGCAGCCCTTCGTTGCCGCCGCGCAGCACGTCGTACGCTCGGGACAGGCCCGTGCCGTCGGAGTGGTCGACCACCGCGAGGGTGTCCATCATCAGCCCGGCCGCGTCCGCCGACCCCTGGTTCGCGCCGGCGAACCCGTCGGCGCCCTCGCCGGGCACCGAGTCGCCCGTGTCCGTCAGCAGCCGTACGGAGAAGCCCCGTTCGAGCATGTGCACCAGCACGGACGCGGCGCCCGAGACCGCCCACTCGAAGGCCGAGTCCGGGCCCGCGCCCTCGTAGGCCAGGCCCCGGGTGTCCAGCAGCACCGTGCAGCGGGAGCGCTGGGGCTGTTCCTCGCGGCGCACCATCAGCTCGCCGTAGCGCGCGGTGAGGCGCCAGTGCACGCGGCGCAGGTCGTCGCCATAGCGGTAGCCGCGCGGGATCACGTCGTCCTCGCCGGCCAGGGCCAGCGAGCGCTGCCGTCCGTCGCCGTACCCCTTGGCCTCGCCGGTCAGCCGGACCGGCGGCAGCGCCTCGACGCGCGGAATCACCGTCAGCGTGTCGTACGTCGAGAAGGAGCGGGTCAGTTCGCACATGCCGAACGGGTCGTTCAGGCGCAGTTGGAGCGGGCCCAGCGGGTAGCGGCCGCGCAGGTCGGAGCGGACCCGGTAGGACACCTCGCGGCGGCCGCCCGCCTCCACCCGGTCCAGGACGAAGCGGGGGCGCGGGCCGAGCACGTACGGCACCCGGTCCTGGAGCATCAGCAGGCCGGTGGGCAGCCGCGAGACGTTGTCCATCCGCAGATGGACGCGGGCCTCGCTGCCGGCGGGCACGCGCGCGGGGGAGAGCCGGCGGCTGCCGGCCACCCGGTAGCGGGTGCGGTAGACGACGGCCGCGCAGATCAGCGGCAGGGCGGACAGCAGCAGCCCGACCCGCAGCAGGTCGGGCTGTCCGAGCACATAGGCGCAGACGGCGGCCGCGATGCCGGCGGCCAGGAAGGAGCGGCCGCGGGTGGTCAGACCGGCCAGGGCAGTCCGCGCGCCGCCCTTCTCGCCCTCAGCGCGGCCGGCGGACGGCTGCCCGGTCCCCCCGGCGGCCATCACAGCCTCCGCGACTGCTGCTGGCCGTAGGCCTGCGTGCCGTGGCCCAGCCCGTACCCGTGCTGCTGGGGGGCCGCGGGCACCGGGGTGCGCTGGATGATCTCCTCGACGACCTGCTCCGCCGTGCGGCGGTTCAGCTGGGCCTGCGCGGTGGGCAGCAGACGGTGGGCGAGGACGGCCACGGCCAGGTTCTGCACGTCGTCCGGCAGCGCGTAGTCCCGGCCGCTGAGGGCGGCGGTCGCCCTGGCCGCGCGCACCAGATGCAGCGTCGCGCGCGGGGAGGCGCCGAGTCTGAGGTCGGGGTGGGTGCGGGTGGCGGTGACCAGGTCGACCGCGTAGCGGCGGACCGACTCGGCGACGTGCACACCGCGCACGGCGTCGATCAGCTTCAGGATCTCGTGCGCGTGCGCGACCGGCTGGAGGTCGTCCAGGGGGCTGGCCCCGCCGTGCACGTCGAGCATCTGCAGCTCGGCCTCGGGGCTCGGGTAGCCGATGGAGACGCGGGCCATGAAGCGGTCGCGCTGGGCCTCGGGCAGCGGGTAGGTGCCCTCCATCTCGACCGGGTTCTGGGTGGCCACCACCATGAACGGGCTGGGCAGCTCGTACGTCGTCCCGTCGATCGTGACCTGGCGCTCCTCCAGCGACTCCAGGAGCGCCGACTGCGTCTTGGGCGAGGCGCGGTTGATCTCGTCGCCGATCACGATCTGCGAGAAGATCGCGCCCGGCTTGAACTCGAACTCCCGGCGCTGCTGGTCCCAGATGGACACCCCGGTGATGTCCGAGGGCAGCAGGTCGGGCGTGAACTGGATACGGCGCACCGAGCAGTCGATGGACTTCGCCAGCGCCTTGGCGAGCATCGTCTTGCCGACGCCCGGCACGTCCTCGATCAGCAGATGCCCCTCGGCGAGGAGCACGGTCAGCGAAAGCCGTACGACCTCGGGCTTGCCCTCGATCACTCCTTCCACCGAACTGCGGACACGCTCCACAGTGGCGGTCAGATCTGTGAGGCTCGCTCGCTCGTCATAGGTCGTCACCCGGCCCTCCTCGGCCCAAAACTTTCTCCGGGCCGACGCTCTGTGCGGCAAACCGGCCCACCCCGAATCACGGACGCCGTTCGCAAAGTGCTCAGCGTGGCGTCACACCCGCATTCTTGCTGCCGTTACCGATTCGTGTCACTCGCCTGTGGACAACTGTCCGCGATATGTCGGTGTTATGGCTAATCGGGTGCCCGAGGGGTGGAAATCCACAGCGTAACGACAGTGATTACGGGCGATCACGCCTGATCGCGAGGGTCGATCTCGCGCAGCAGACCCGTCTTCACGTCGAACACGAAGCCGCGCACGTCGTCGGTGTGCACCAGGAACGGCGAGGTGCGCACCCGCTGCATCGACTGCCGGACGTCCTGGTCGACGTCCCGGAAGGCCTCCACGGCCCAGGCCGGACGCTGGCCGACCTCCATCTCCAGCTCGTGCCGGAACTCCTCGGTGAGGGTCTCCAGGCCGCAGCCGGTGTGGTGGATGAGGACGATGCTGCGGGTGCCGAGCGCCCGCTGGCTGATGGTGAGGGAGCGGATCACGTCGTCGGTGACGACCCCGCCCGCGTTGCGGATGGTGTGGCAGTCGCCCAGCTCCAGCCCGAGCGCGGCGTGCAGGTCGAGCCGGGCGTCCATGCAGGCCACGATCGCGACGTGCAGGACGGGACGGGCGTCCATCCCGGGGTCGGAGAACGCGGCGGCGTACTGTTCGTTCGCCTCGACGAGGCGGTCCGTGACGGCGCCCGCGATTATGGCGCCTTCGGGCCCTGCGGGAACCGATGCAGAAGTCGTCATAACCATGACGGTACTGGTCACGCTTGTTCCGGTCGTCCTGTGAGAAGGGAAAAAGAGCGTCATCATGGTCTCTTTGTGAGGTAAGCCACAAGGCTGTGCGCAGGGGTGCCCCGCACGGGCCGCGCCGCACAGGCCGGTTGATTGACCGCGAGACACCGTGGACTAAAGTGACGCGAAGCGGGAGGCGACGATCTCCCTGCTGGACTGAATCCCGTGAGACCCCGGCCCGGTTGCCGGAGATCTCCCCGCGGCGCCGGCAGGCCTTCCCTTCCTGAGGGGGCGTTGACCCGGCGGTGCGTACACCCCGCTGGATCTGAGAGGGCCCCAATAGTGGAAGGGCGCGAAGCGCATTCGAACAAGGGTGGCGGCGGGCGACGGGAGGGACAGAGTCGACACGTCCCGGTGATGCTCCAGCGGTGCCTGGACCTGTTGGCCCCCGCCATCCAGCGGCCCGGAGCGGTCGTCGTCGACTGCACGCTCGGTCTCGGCGGGCACAGCGAGGCCCTGCTGACGCAGTTCCCCGAGGTCCGGCTCGTCGCCCTCGACCGCGACAAGGAGGCCCTGCGCCTGTCCGGTGAGCGCCTCGCCCCCTTCGGCGAGCGGGCCACCCTGGTGCACGCGGTCTACGACGAGCTGCCCGACGTACTGGAAACGCTCGGCCTCGCGCGCGTGCAGGGCGTTCTGTTCGACCTCGGCGTCTCCTCCATGCAACTCGACCAGGCCGACCGGGGCTTCGCCTACGCCCAGGACGCGCCGCTCGACATGCGCATGGACCAGACGACCGGCGTCAGCGCCGCCGAGGTCCTCAACACCTACCCGCCCGGCGAACTCGTCCGGATCCTGCGGGCGTACGGCGAGGAGAAGCAGGCCAAGCGGATCGTGTCCGCGGTCGTGCGCGAGCGTGTCCAGGAGCCGTTCACCAACAGCGCGCGGCTCGTCGAGCTGATCCGCAACGCACTGCCGCAGGCCGCCAAGCGCACCGGCGGCAACCCCGCCAAGCGCACCTTCCAGGCGCTGCGCATCGAGGTCAACGGCGAACTCTCCGTCCTGGAGCGGGCGATCCCGGCCGCCGTGCAGACGCTCGACGTGACCGGGCGGATCGCCGTCCTGTCGTACCACTCGCTCGAAGACCGGCTGGTCAAGCAGGTGTTCGCGGCCGGCGCCGCCAACACCGCGCCGCCCGGGCTGCCGGTCGTCCCCGAGCGCTACCAGCCCCGGCTCAAGCTGCTCACCCGTGGTGCCGAACTTCCCAGCGAGGAAGAGGTCGCCGAGAACCGGCGCGCCGCCCCGGCACGACTGCGCGGGGCCGAGCGAATCAGGGAGTCCATCGAATGACGGGCGTGAGCCGAGGGTCCGCAACTCCACCTGGGGGTGGGCGTGTGAAAAGGAAACCCGAACTGAAGGGGAGGGCCGCCCGGTTCGCGCGGCTCTTCCCGGCCGGCCCGCGGCAGGCGGCCCGCACCCCGTTCGTCCTTCTCGTCGTCCTCCTCCTCGGCGGCGGTCTCATCGGACTGCTCGTGATGAACTCCGCGCTCAGCGAGGGCTCGTTCAAGATGGACGACCTCCAGAGGGACACCAAGAGCCTCACCGACGAGGAGCAGGCGCTCCAGCGCGACATCGACGCCTACTCCGCCCCGGACGCCCTCCAGCGCCGCGCACGCGAACTCGGAATGGTCCCCGGTGGCGACCCGGCCTTCCTGAACCCCGACGGCACCGTGAAGGGCGTCCCCTCGCCCGCCGCCTGGCTGCCCGTCCAGGACGCCCCCGTCGTACGGCCGCCGGAGGCCGTCTCGCTCGACCAGACGATCGTCTCCCCGCCGTCCCCCGCGGCGCCCATGCCGGGCGAGCCCCCGGCCCAGAGCCCCGCCCCGACCGCAGCCGCCCCCGAGACCCCCGGCAGGTGACGGAAGTGTCCGACAGGGAACCGCCCCGCCGACGCGTACCGGGCCCCGCCCGGCCCGCCCGCCCCGCCTCCGCCCAGCGGCGCCCGGGCCCCGGCGCCCGCCCGGCCCGCCGTCCGACCGCCCCCGCCCTCCGCCCCGCGCCCGCGCGCGTGATCCGGCTCGGCAGCCCCCGCCCCCGGCTGCGCATGGTCGGCCTCGCGCTCGCCCTGGTGCTCCTCGCCTTCGTGGTCCGCCTCCTCCAGGTGCAGGCCGTCGACGCGAGCACCTACGCCGCCAAGGCCGAGCAGAACCGGTACATCGGCCGGGTGCTGGCCGCCGAGCGCGGCGAGATCACCGACCGCGGCGGCATCGCCTTCGCGACCAGCGAGGACGCGTACGACATCACGGCCGACCCCACGATGTTCAACCGGAAGCAGTTGAAGGTCGACGACGGCCCCGAGCAGGCGGCCGCGCTCCTCGCGCCGATCCTCGGCCAGGAGCAGCCCGCGCTGGTCAAGAAGCTGCGGCCCGAGGACCCGGCCGCGCGGTACACGATGCTGGCCGGCCGGCAGACCCCGCAGGTCTGGAAGCAGATCAAGGACCTGAAGTCCGCGCTCGCCACGAAGGCGCGGTCGGACAAGTCCACGGTCAACGTCCTCGCGGGCGTCCTCGCCGTGCCCAGCACCAAGCGCGTGTACCCCAACGGCGAGCTCGCCGCCGGGATACTGGGCTGGGTCAACGCCGACGGCAAGGGCGGCGGCGCTGTCGAGCAGCAGCTGAACACCACCCTGGCCGGCCAGGACGGCAAGATCCGCTACGCCCAGTCCGGCGGCCGCCAGGTGCCCACCGCGGGCTCCACCGAGACCCCCGCGGTGCCAGGCTCCGACGTCGAGCTGACGATCGACCGCGACATCCAGTGGGCCGCGCAGAACGCCATCACCGAGCAGGTGAAGGAGTCCGCGGCGGACCGCGGCTACGTCATCGTCCAGGACACCCGCACCGGCGAGATCCTCGCCATGGCCAACTCGCCCGGCTTCGACCCCAACGACCTCTCGAAGGCCAGCGCCGCCGACCTGGGCAACCCGGCCGTCCAGGACGCCTACGAGCCCGGCTCCACCGCCAAGGTCATGTCGATGGCCGCCGTCCTGGAGGAGAACGCCGCGACGCCGCTCACGCACGTCACCGTGCCCAACCGGCTGCACCGCGGCGACCGGCTCTTCCAGGACGACATCGACCACGCCACCTGGTACCTCACCCTCAACGGAGTGCTCGCCAAGTCCAGCAACATCGGCACCATCCTGGCCACCGGCCAGCTCGGCAAGACGCAGACCGAGGCCAACCGGGTCCTCTACTCCTACCTGCGCAAGTTCGGCATCGGCGGCTCCACCGGGCTCGGCTTCCCCGGCGAGACCAGAGGCATCCTCGCCGCGCCCGCCGCGTGGTCGACCTCGCAGCAGTACACGATCCCTTTCGGCCAGGGCATGTCCCTGAGCGCGCTTCAGGCGGCCTCCGTGTACTCGACGATCGCCAACGGCGGGGTCCGCGTCGCGCCCACCCTGGTGCGCGGCACCAAGGGGCCGGACGGACGGTTCACCCCCGCCGAGGCGCCCGCGCAGTCCCGTGTCGTCAGCCAGAAGACGGCGAAGACCCTCGCCCACATGCTGGAGTCGGTCGTGGACGACGAGGAGGGCACCGGCGCCAAGGCGCGCATCCCCGGATACCGCGTCGCGGGCAAGACCGGTACCGCCAACCGAGTGGATCCGGCCACCGGCACCTACAAGGGCTACACCTCGTCGTTCGCCGGGTTCGCGCCCGCCGACAGCCCCCGGGTCACCGTGTACTGCGCCATCCAGAACGCCACCAAGGGCAGCTACTTCGGCGGCCAGATCTGCGGTCCCGTCTTCAAACAGGTCATGGAGTTCGCCCTGAAGACCCTCCAGGTCCCGCCGACCGGCGCGAAGGCCGCGAACCTCCCGGTCTCCTTCACCCCCTGACCCCCTGCCCGCGCACAGCCCCGCCCCACCTCGTCCCCCTTGCCCGCCTCCGACCCGGACCGTCACTGTTCAGCGCCGAACAAGCCAGGAACCAGCCCGTGACCATGATCACTCCCGACCCCGGGAACCCCGCACCGCCCGCGGCGGCGTCCGCGCCCTCGCTTCGCCCGCAGGCCGGTGCGCCCGGTACGCTCACCGCCGTGCCACACGCTGATCAGTCCCACACCACCCAGAGGGGCGCTTCCGTGACATATCCCGGACCGCCCAGGCCGGCCCAGGTCTCCGCCACACCCCTCGCGGAGCTCGCCGGCCAACTGGGTGCCGAACTGCCGGCGAGCGCCGCCGCCGAGGTCACGGGCATCACCCACGACTCGCGCGCGGTCCGCCCCGGCGACCTGTACGCCGCCCTCCCGGGCGCCCGCCTGCACGGCGCCGACTTCGTCACGCAGGCCGCGGGCCTCGGCGCGGTCGCCGTCCTGACCGACCCCACCGGCGCCGAGCGCGCCGCCGCGACCGGCCTGCCGGTCTTGGTGGTCGACGACCCGCGCGCGCGGATGGGCGAACTGGCGGCCACCATCTACGGCCGCCCCGGCCGCGGCCTGCTCCAGATCGGCATCACCGGCACCTCCGGCAAGACCACCACCGCCTACCTCGTCGAGGGCGGCCTCAAGTCCGTCAAGTCCACGGGGCTCATCGGCACGGTGGAGATGCGCATCGGCGAGGAGCGCATCAAGTCCGAGCGCACCACCCCCGAAGCCACCGACCTCCAGGCCCTGTTCGCCGTCATGCGCGAGCGCGGGGTCGAGGCGGTCGCCATGGAGGTCTCCAGCCACGCGCTGGTCCTCGGCCGGGTCGACGGCTGCGTCTTCGACATCGCCGTCTTCAACAACCTCAGCCCGGAACACATGGAGTTCCACTCCGACATGGAGGACTACTTCCGGGCCAAGGCACAACTGTTCACCCGGAAACGCAGCAAACTCGGCGTGGTCAACTTCGACGACGAGTACGGCCGACGGCTGGTCCACGAGGCCGAGGTCCCCGTCGTCACCTTCTCCGCCGAGGGCCATCCGGACGCCGACTGGCGCGCCGCGGACGTCGAGATCGGCCCCATGGACTCGACGTTCACCGTCGTGGGCCCGGACGGCGCCCGGGTCGCCGCCAGGGCGCCGCTGCCGGGCTCCTTCAACGTGGCGAACACCCTCGCCGCGATCGTCTCCCTCGCCGCCGCCGGCCTCGACCCGCAGACCGCCGCCGACGGCGTCGCCGCGGTGCCGGGCGTGCCGGGGCGGCTGGAGCGGGTGGACGCCGGGCAGTCCTACCTCGCGGTCGTCGACTACGCCCACAAGACGGACGCCGTCGAGTCGGTCCTGAAGGCGCTGCGCAAGGTCACCAAGGGCCGGCTGCACGTCGTCCTCGGCTGCGGCGGCGACCGGGACAGGACCAAGCGCGCCCCGATGGGCGCCGCCGTGGCGCGGCTCGCCGACACCGCCGTACTGACCTCAGACAACCCCCGCTCCGAGGACCCCCTCGCGATCCTCGCGACCATGCTCGAGGGCGCGGCGTCCGTGCCCGCGCACGAGCGCGGCGAGGTCCTCCTGTTCGAGGACCGGGCCGCGGCGATCGCCGCGGTCGTCGCCCGCGCGCACACCGGGGACACCGTGCTGGTCGCGGGCAAGGGCCATGAGCAGGGCCAGGACATCGCCGGCGTCGTCCGTCCGTTCGACGACCGCCAGGTGCTTCGCGAAGCTATCCAGCAGACCCAGGGATGAACTTGTGATCGCCCTCTCCCTCGCCGAGATCGCAGCAGTCGTCGGCGGGCAGACGCACGACATACCGGATCCGTCCGTGCGGGTCACCGGACCGGTCGTCCGGGACTCCCGCGAGGTGGCGCCCGGCAGCCTCTTCGTCGCCTTCGCCGGCGAACGCGTGGACGGCCACGACTACGCGGCGGCGGTCGTCGAGGCGGGCGCGGCGGCCGTACTGGCCGCCCGTCCGGTCGGCGTCCCCGCGATCGTCGTGGACGACGTCCAGGCGGCGCTCGGCGCCCTCGCGCGGCATGTCGTGCAGCGGCTCGGCACGACCCTCGTCGCGCTCACCGGCTCGGCCGGCAAGACCAGCACCAAGGACCTCATCGCCCAGGTGCTCCGCCGCAAGGCGCCGACCGTCTTCACGCCCGGCTCGCTCAACAACGAGATCGGGCTGCCGCTGACCGCGCTGTCCGCCACCGAGGAAACCAGGTTCCTCGTGCTGGAGATGGGCGCCCGCGGCATCGGTCACATCCGCTACCTCACGGAACTGACGCCCCCCAAGGTCGGCCTCGTCCTCAACGTCGGCACCGCCCACATCGGCGAGTTCGGCGGCCGCGAACAGATCGCACAGGCAAAGGGCGAGTTGGTCGAGTCCCTTCCGCCGGCGAGCGAGGGCGGTGTCGCGGTCCTCAACGCCGACGACCCATTGGTACGGGCCATGGCCTCCCGTACGACCGCGAAGGTGGTCCTTTTCGGAGAGTCCGGCGAAGCGGACGTACGGGCCGAGAACGTGCGACTCACGGACAGCGGACAGCCCGCCTTCAGCCTTCGCACACCCTCCGGGTGCAGCGACGTGACCATGCGCCTGTACGGTGAGCACCACGTGTCGAACGCGCTCGCCGCGGCCGCCGTCGCCCATGAGCTGGGCATGTCCGTGGAAGAGATCGCCACCGCACTCTCCGAGGCGGGCTCCCTCTCCCGCTGGCGGATGGAGGTCACCGAGCGCCCGGACGGCGTGACGATCGTCAACGACGCCTACAACGCGAACCCCGAGTCCATGCGAGCCGCTTTGCGCGCGCTCGCGGCCATGGGCAAGGGGCGGCGGACCTGGGCGGTGCTCGGCAAGATGGCCGAGCTCGGGGACGAGGCGCTCGCCGAGCACGACGCGGTCGGACGGCTCGCCGTCCGGCTCAATGTCGGCAAGCTCGTCGCGGTCGGGGGCAGGGAAGCCGCCTGGCTGCAACTGGGCGCATATAACGAGGGTTCGTGGGGTGAGGAGTCGGTGCACGTGTCCGACGCACAGGCGGCTGTCGACCTGTTGCGCAGCGAGTTGCGCCCGGGGGACGTCGTACTCGTGAAGGCGTCCCGTTCGGTCGGTCTCGAGAGCGTCGCGCAGGCGCTGCTCGCGACCGGGGCCGAGGGTGAGGTCGCCGCCCGATGATGAATCAGATCCTGTTCGCGGGTGTGATCGGTCTCTTCCTCACGCTGGGCGGCACACCGCTGCTGATCAAGCTGCTGGCCCGCAAGGGCTACGGCCAGTACATCCGCGACGACGGCCCGCGCGAGCACGCCAGCAAGCGCGGTACGCCGACCATGGGCGGCATCGCCTTCATCTTCGCGACGATCGCGGCGTACTTCCTGTCCAAGCTGATCACGGGCAATCCGCCGAGCTACACCGGTCTGCTGGTGCTGGGCCTGATGTGCGGCATGGGCCTGGTCGGCTTCCTCGACGACTACATCAAGATCGTCAAGCGGCGTTCGCTGGGTCTGCGGGCCAAGGCGAAGATGGCCGGCCAGCTCATCGTCGGCATCACCTTCGCGGTGCTCTCGCTGCAGTTCTCCGACTCGCGCGGCAACACCCCGGCCTCCACCAAGCTGTCGTTCATCACGGACTTCGGCTGGACGATCGGCCCGGTGCTGTTCGTGGTCTGGGCGCTGTTCATGATCCTCGCGATGTCCAACGGCGTGAACCTGACGGACGGTCTGGACGGCCTCGCCACCGGCGCCTCCGTCCTCGTCTTCGGCGCGTACACGTTCATCGGCGTCTGGCAGTTCCAGGAGTCCTGCGCCAACGGCGAGACGCTGACCAACCCCAGTGCCTGTTATGAGGTACGCGATCCGCTGGACCTCGCGGTCATCGCCTCGGCGCTGATGGGCGCCTGCCTCGGCTTCCTGTGGTGGAACACCTCACCGGCCAAGATCTTCATGGGCGACACCGGTTCGCTGGCGCTCGGCGGTGTGCTGGCGGGTCTCGCGATCTGCTCCCGCACCGAGCTGCTGATCGCCCTCCTCGGCGGCCTGTTCGTCCTGATCACCATGTCCGTGGTCATCCAGGTCGGCTCCTTCAAGCTCACCGGCAAGCGAGTCTTCCGGATGGCGCCACTCCAGCACCACTTCGAACTCAAGGGCTGGTCCGAGGTCCTTGTGGTGGTCCGTTTCTGGATCATCCAGGGCATCTGTGTGATCGTCGGACTGGGTCTCTTCTACGCGGGATGGGCAGCAGACAAGTGACCGACCGGCAGGGGCCCTCCTGGGAGGGCAAGCACGTCACCGTCGCCGGGCTCGGCGTCTCCGGCATCCCGGCGGCCAAGGTGCTGCACGGGCTCGGCGCGAAGGTCACCGTCGTCAACGACGGCGACGACGCACGCGCGCGTGAGCAGGCCGCCGAGCTGCGGGCCCTGGGCGTCACCGTGCGCCTCGGCGACGGGGCGACCCTGCCCGAGGGCACCGAACTCGTCGTCACCGCACCCGGCTGGAAGCCCGACAAGCCCCTCTTCACGGCCGCCCGCGAAGCCGGCGTGCCGGTCTGGGGCGACGTCGAACTGGCCTGGCGGCTCAGGGGACCCGACGCGGCTCCCTGGCTGTGCGTCACCGGCACCAACGGCAAGACGACCACCACCCGGATGCTGGCCTCGATCCTGACCGCGGCTGGCCTGCGCACGGCGGCCGTCGGCAACATCGGCGTCTCGCTGCTGGACGCCGTCCTCGGCGAGGAGCGCTACGACGTCCTCGCCGTCGAGCTCTCCAGCTACCAACTGCACTGGGCGCCCTCCCTGCGCGCCCACTCCGCCGCCGTCCTCAACCTCGCCCCCGACCACCTCGACTGGCACGGCTCCATGGAGGCGTACGCCAAGGACAAGGGCCGTGTCTACGAGGGCAATCGCGTCGCCTGCGTCTACAACGTCGCCGACCGGGCCACCGAGGACCTGGTGCGCGAGGCTGACGTCGAGGAGGGCTGCCGGGCCGTCGGCTTCACGCTCGGTGCGCCCGCGCCCTCCCAACTCGGCGTCGTGGACGGCATCCTGGTCGACCGCGCCTTCGTCGAGGACCGGCAGAGGAACGCCCAGGAACTCGCCGAGGTCGCGGACGTCGATCCGCCCGCCCCGCACAACATCGCCAACGCCCTTGCCGCGGCGGCCCTCGCCCGGGCCTACGGGGTGCCTCCCAAGGCCGTACGGGACGGTCTGCGGGCCTTCACCCCGGACGCCCACCGCATCGCCCACGTGGCGGACGTGGACGGCGTCGCGTACGTCGACGACTCCAAGGCGACCAACACACATGCCGCACAGGCCTCGTTGGCCGCCTACGAGTCGATCGTCTGGATCGCGGGCGGGCTCGCCAAGGGCGCGACCTTCGACGAGCTGGTCGCCAAGTCGGCGCAGCGACTTCGCGCCGTCGTGCTCATCGGCGCCGATCGCGCCCTGATCCACGAAGCCCTGACGCGACACGCCCCGGAAGTACCCGTCGTCGACCTCGACCGGACCGACACTGGGGCGATGCTCGCGGCTGTCCAGGAGGCCCGGCGCCTCGCCGCCGAAGGCGACACGGTGCTCCTCGCCCCGGCCTGCGCCTCCATGGACATGTTCGTCAACTACAACCAGCGCGGTGACGCGTTCGCTTCTGCCGTTGGCGAACTCGGCACCTGACCCGGCCGCCTGCCGGGCGACCTTGGGAGGGACGCGTGGGACCGTCACGGCCGACGTACGGCGCCGACACCGGCTACGGCGCTCGCGCCGCGGGCAGCGGAGCAGCGGATGCCCGGTAGCCGTACCGGGCGGCCGCCCGTCCGGCGGACCGTCCGCAGACCCGCCGCCGCCCGCCCGCGCCGCGACAACCCCCTGCGCCGGCTGTGCACGCGTGTCCAGAAGGCCTGGGACCGGCCGCTGACCGCCTACTACCTGATCTTCGGCGGCAGCCTGCTGATCACCGTGCTGGGCCTCGTGATGGTCTACTCGGCCTCCCAGATCACCGCGCTGCAGATGTCGTTGCCGGGATCGTTCTTCTTCCGCAAACAGTTCCTGGCCGCCACCATCGGGGCGGTGCTGCTGCTGGCCGCGTCCCGGATGCCGGTGAAGCTGCACCGGGCGCTCGCCTATCCGATCCTCGCCGGGGCCGTCTTCATGATGGCCCTGGTGCAGGTGCCGGGGATAGGGATGTCGGTCAACGGCAACCAGAACTGGATCTCGCTCGGCGGCTCCTTCCAGATCCAGCCCAGCGAGTTCGGCAAGCTCGCGCTGGTGCTGTGGGCCGCCGATCTGCTCGCCCGCAAACAGGACAAGAACCTGCTGGCCCAGTGGAAGCACATGCTGGTGCCGCTGGTGCCGGTCGCGTTCATGCTGCTCGGGCTGATCATGCTCGGCGGCGACATGGGCACGGCGATCATCCTGACGGCGATCCTGTTCGGCCTGCTGTGGCTGGCGGGGGCGCCCACCCGGCTCTTCGTCGGGGTGCTGTCGATCGCCGCCGCGATCGGTGTGATCCTCATCAAGACCAGCCCGAACCGGATGGCCCGGCTCCAGTGCATCGGCGCCACCGACCCCGGTCCGGGCGACGCCTGCTGGCAGGCCGTGCACGGGATCTACGCCCTGGCCTCCGGCGGGATCTTCGGCTCGGGGCTCGGTGCGAGTGTGGAGAAATGGGGTCAACTCCCCGAAGCGCACACCGACTTCATCTTCGCCGTCACCGGCGAGGAACTGGGCCTCGCGGGGACGCTGTCGGTACTCGCCCTCTTCGCGGCTCTAGGCTATGCGGGTATCCGCGTGGCCGGACGCACGGAGGACCCCTTCGTGAGGTATGCCGCGGGAGGCGTGACCACCTGGATCACCGCTCAGGCGGTGATCAACATCGGTGCGGTGCTCGGCCTGCTGCCGATCGCCGGCGTCCCGCTCCCGCTGTTCTCCTACGGGGGTTCCGCCCTGCTGCCGACCATGTTCGCCATCGGGTTGCTGATCGCCTTCGCACGCGACGAGCCCGCTGCGCGGGCGGCGCTTGCGATGCGGCATCCCCGTTTTGGTAGAAAACGGGGGGCGGGGGGCCCCGCGTTCGACCGGAGCCCCCGGAGATGGAACACGATGCGACGGCGTGCCTCGGCGGCGCGCTCGTCCGGAGAGCGGTGAATTTCGGTGCATGTCGTACTCGCTGGTGGGGGGACCGCCGGCCACATCGAGCCCGCGCTCGCCCTCGCGGACGCCCTGCGCAGGCAGGACCCCACCGTGGGGATCACGGCCCTGGGCACGGAACGCGGCCTGGAGACCACGCTCGTTCCGCAGCGGGGCTACGACCTCGCGCTGATCCCCGCCGTGCCGCTGCCGCGCAAGCCCACCCCCGAGCTGATCACCGTCCCGGGCCGGCTGCGCGGCACGATCAAGGCCGCCGAGCAGATCCTGGAGCGCACCAAGGCGGACTGCGTCGTCGGCTTCGGCGGCTACGTGGCGCTGCCCGGCTACCTCGCGGCCAAGCGCCTGGGCGTCCCGATCGTCGTCCACGAGGCCAACGCCCGCCCCGGCCTGGCCAACAAGATCGGCTCCCGCTACGCGGCCCGGGTGGCCGTCTCCACGCCCGACAGCAAGCTGCGGGACGCCCGCTACATCGGCATCCCGCTGCGCCGCTCCATCGCCACCCTGGACCGCGCCGCCGTGCGCCCCGAGGCCCGTGCGATGTTCGGGCTCGACCCCAACCTGCCCACGCTGCTGGTCTCCGGCGGCTCGCAGGGCGCCCGCCGCCTCAACGAGGTCGTCCAGCAGGTCGCGCCCTACCTCCAGCAGGCCGGCATCCAGATCCTGCACGCGGTCGGCCCGAAGAACGAACTGCCGCACGTACAGCAGATGCCGGGAATGCCCCCCTATATCCCGGTACCGTACGTGGACCGGATGGACCTCGCGTACGCCGCCGCCGACTTGATGCTCTGCCGCGCGGGCGCGATGACCGTCGCCGAACTCTCCGCCGTCGGGCTCCCGGCCGCCTACGTCCCGCTGCCCATCGGCAACGGCGAACAGCGGCTGAACGCCCAGCCGGTGGTCAAGGCGGGCGGCGGACTGCTGGTCGACGACGCGGAACTGACCCCCGAGTGGGTCCGGGAGACCGTCCTGCCCGTCCTCGCCGACCCGCACCGGCTGTACGAGATGTCCCGCGCCGCCAGCGAGTTCGGCCGCCGGGACGCCGACGACCTGCTTGTCGGCATGGTGTACGAGGCGATCGCCGCCTCTCGTGCACGCCGATAGGCACGTGTGACGAAAGGGCAGGGAGCGTGGCCGGATCCGCCACCGCCGAGCGCGGGGCACGCCAGCAGGAGTCGTCCGGCCCGCCCCTTGTCCGGCGGCTGGGGCCGCGCCGGCTTCGTATGATCATCATTCTCGCGCTGGTCGTCGTGCTCCTCGGCGCGGGCGCCATCTGGGTGCTGTACGGCTCCAAGTGGCTGCGGGTGGAGCGCGTCTCCGTCTCGGGCACGAGCGTGCTGACGCCGCAACAGGTGCGCGAAGCCGCCGCCGTACCGGTCGGATCGCCGTTGATTTCCATCGACACCGATGCGATCGAAGCCCGGTTGCGTACGGAACTGCCCCGAATCGACTCGGTTGACGTGGTTCGTTCCTGGCCTCATGGAATCGGCCTGAAAGTGATCGAACGGACGCCGATTCTGCTTGTCCAAAAAGGGGCGAAGTTCATGGAAGTGGACGACGAAGGCGTCCGTTTCGCCACGGTTTCCGAGGCTCCGAAAGGCGTTCCGCTTCTGGAAATGGCCGTTTCCTCCTCGCGTTCGGCCGCCGCGAGTCTGCGCCGCTTCGGCGAGGCGCGGCTGGTGCGGGAGGCGGTGAAGGCCGCCGGCTCCCTTCCGGCCGCCGTCGCGCGGGACACCCGGCTGGTCAAGGTCCGTTCGTACGACGGCATCTCGCTGGAGTTGAGGGGCGGCCGCACGGTCGCGTGGGGGAGCGCCGAGAAGGGCGCGGCGAAGGGCCGCGCACTCACCGCACTCATGAAAGCCGCCCCGGCCGCACGGCACTTCGACGTGAGTGCTCCCACCGCCCCTGCGTCATCAGGGAGTTGACGCACATCTGCGCAGGCCAGCACCCTGGTTGGGCACGGACACGGCTGATCACATAGGGTGAAAAGAAAAACGGGAGGTTCGGCGTGTTCGTTGAACGGGCGCCACTTGTCGACTTAGTGTCCTGTTCAGAAGACTCCAAGGAACAGACACACTGGTAACCCTAAACTTCACCGTTAGGGTTCGGGTCGGGAAACGGACCGTCCCATTCGGCATCAGTCGTCGGATCGCATCACCTGCGAGGCGACGACACGTAACTCGAGGCGAGAGGCCTTCGACGTGGCAGCACCGCAGAACTACCTCGCAGTCATCAAAGTCATCGGTGTCGGCGGCGGTGGTGTCAATGCCATCAACCGGATGATCGAGGTCGGTCTCAAGGGCGTCGAGTTCATCGCCATCAACACCGACGCGCAGGCGCTGTTGATGAGCGACGCCGACGTCAAGCTCGACGTCGGCCGCGAACTGACCCGCGGCCTTGGCGCCGGCGCCAACCCGGCCGTCGGCCGCAAGGCCGCCGAGGACCACCGCGAGGAGATCGAGGAGGTCCTCAAGGGGGCCGACATGGTCTTCGTGACGGCCGGCGAGGGAGGCGGCACCGGCACCGGCGGCGCGCCCGTCGTGGCCAACATCGCCCGCTCCCTGGGCGCCCTCACCATCGGCGTGGTCACCCGCCCGTTCACCTTCGAGGGACGGCGCCGCGCCAACCAGGCGGAGGACGGCATCGCCGAACTCCGGGAAGAGGTCGACACCCTCATCGTCATCCCCAACGACCGGCTGCTGTCCATCTCGGACCGCCAGGTCTCGGTCCTCGACGCCTTCAAGTCGGCCGACCAGGTCCTGCTCTCCGGCGTTCAGGGCATCACCGATCTCATCACCACCCCCGGTCTGATCAACCTGGACTTCGCCGACGTCAAGTCGGTCATGTCCGAGGCCGGTTCGGCCCTCATGGGCATCGGCTCGGCCCGCGGCGACGACCGCGCGGTGGCCGCCGCCGAGATGGCGATCTCCTCGCCGCTCCTGGAGGCCTCCATCGACGGCGCCCGGGGCGTCCTGCTCTCCATCTCCGGCGGCTCCGACCTCGGCCTGTTCGAGATCAACGAGGCCGCCCAACTGGTCAGCGAGGCCGCCCACCCCGAGGCCAACATCATCTTCGGCGCGGTCATCGACGACGCGCTCGGCGACGAGGTCCGGGTCACCGTCATCGCGGCCGGCTTCGACGGGGGGCAGCCCCCGACCCGCCGGGAGACCGTCATGGGTTCGTCCTCGTCCTCGGCCCGCCGCGACGAGCCCACTCCGGTACGGCAGAACGAGAGCCGCCCGTCCTTCGGCTCGCTCGGCAGCGTGACCCCGAAGGAGGACCCGGAGCCGGCCCCCGAGCCGGTGGCCGACCACCCGGTCTCCCCGCCGGTCCCGCCGTCGCGGACCTACTCGGACAGCGCGGCCGAGGAGCTGGACGTGCCGGACTTCCTGAAGTGATAGGACAGCGCGAGAGCGCGAGCGGCGCGCACTTCGCCTTCACCGACCGGTGGGGCGGGGTGAGCGCCGCTCCGTATGAGCAGCTCAACCTCGGCGGAGCGGTCGGCGACGACCCCGAGGCCGTGCGCGCCAACCGTGAGCTGGCCGCCAGGTCGCTGGGGCTCGTCCCCGGCCGGGTGGTCTGGATGAACCAGGTGCACGGCAACGACGTCGCCGAGGTCGAGGGCCCGTGGACCACCGCGGCCACCCCGCCGGTCGACGGTCTGGTGACCGCGACGCGCGGACTCGCGCTCGCCGTGCTGACCGCCGACTGCGTGCCGGTGCTGCTCGCCGACCCGGTCGCCGGCGTCGTCGCCGCGGCCCACGCCGGGCGCCCCGGCATGGTCAAGGGGATCGTGCCCGCCGCGATCGACGCGATGGAGTCGCTCGGCGCCGACCCCTCCCGGATCGTCGCCCGCACCGGACCCGCCGTGTGCGGCCGGTGCTACGAGGTGCCGGAGGAGATGCGCGCCGAGGTCGCCGCCGTCGAACCGGCCGCGCACGCCGAGACGAGCTGGGGCACTCCCGCGGTCGACGTGACCGCCGGGGTGCACGCGCAGCTCGACCGGCTCGGGGTGCCCGACCGGGAGGCGTCGCCGGTGTGCACCCGCGAGTCGAAGGACCACTTCTCGTACCGCCGCGACCGCTCCACGGGGCGACTCGCGGGATATGTCTGGCTGGGCTGACGGGCATGACCGACCGTAGGGACGAACTCGCCGCGAACCTGGCGAAGGTGGAGGAGCGCATCGCCGCCGCGTGTGCGGCCGCCGGCCGCAAGCGGGACGAGGTGACCCTGGTCGTGGTCACCAAGACCTACCCGGCGAGCGATGTGCGGATCCTGTCGGAGCTCGGTGTGCGCCAGGTCGCCGAGAACAAGGACCAGGACGCGGCGCCCAAGGCGGCAGACTGCGCCGACCTGCCCCTCCAGTGGCACTTCGTCGGCCAGTTGCAGACCAACAAGGTGCGCTCCGTGGTCGGTTACGCGGATGTGGTGCAGTCGGTCGACCGGGCCAGGCTGGTGACGGCCCTGTCGAAGGAGGCCGTGCGCGCCGGGCGCGAGGTGGGCTGTCTGATCCAGGTGGCCCTCGACGCCGGGCTGAGCGAGCGGGGTGAGCGGGGCGGCGTGGCCCCCGGCGGCATCGAGGAGTTGGCCGCTCTGGTCGCCGGCTCCCCGGGGCTGCGGCTTGACGGACTGATGACCGTCGCACCCCTGACCGGGGAGTACGCGGGGCGCCAACGGGCGGCGTTCGGGCGGTTGATGGATTTGTCGACTGACCTGCGCCGAGTCCATCCGGCTGCGAACATGGTGTCCGCAGGGATGAGTGCGGACCTCGAGGAGGCCGTGGCGGCCGGAGCGACACATGTACGCGTCGGCACCTCGGTACTCGGAGTCCGCCCCAGGCTCGGGTAACGTCGCCAGGAAGTCGGACCACAGCAGAAAATATGGTCATTACCGCCGATGGCGGGTACAAGGGCCACGTGGATCGCGGGACTTGGCAGTCGAAAGTCGATCCACCACAGAGCGGAGGACTCAGAGAATGGCCGGCGCGATGCGCAAGATGGCGGTCTACCTCGGCCTCGTGGAGGACGATGGGTACGACGGCCGGGGATTCGACCCCGACGACGACTTCGAACCCGAGCTCGACCCTGAGCCCGAGCGGGACCACCGGCGACACGAGCCGGCTCACCAGTCCCACGGTGCACATCAGTCCCAAAGAGACGAAGAGATGCGAATCGTGCAGCCGCCCGCTCCGCGTGAGCCGGTGGCCCGATCGTCTTCGCTCGGCGCTGAATCCGGGCGTCCGGCGCGCATCGCGCCCGTGGCATCCATCACACAAGAACGTCAGTCCCTGGAGAAGAACGCACCGGTGATCATGCCCAAGGTCGTGTCGGAACGAGAGCCGTACCGGATCACCACACTTCACCCCCGGACCTACAACGAGGCCCGTACCATCGGGGAACACTTCCGTGAGGGCACCCCGGTGATCATGAATCTGACTGAGATGGATGACACAGACGCAAAGCGACTTGTCGACTTTGCGGCCGGTTTGGTGTTTGGTCTTCACGGAAGCATCGAGCGGGTGACGCAGAAGGTGTTCCTGTTGTCGCCTGCTAACGTCGATGTCACGGCGGAGGACAAGGCCCGCATCGCAGAGGGCGGGTTCTTCAACCAGAGCTGAGACGCACGACCGGATACGGCAGTACAAAGAAGTACGAAGCGGTACAGAGCATGGGGAGAGGGAAGCACCGAACATGAGCGTGGTCCTGGATGTTGTCTACATCGCGCTGATGGTCTTCCTCATCGTGCTCATCTTCCGGTTGGTCATGGACTACGTCTTCCAGTTCGCCCGCTCATGGCAGCCCGGCAAGGCGATGGTGGTCGTTCTGGAGGCCACCTACACTGTCACCGATCCACCGCTCAAGCTCCTACGGCGGGTCATCCCGCCGTTGCGTCTCGGGGGCGTGGCGCTCGATCTGTCCTTCTTCGTACTGATGATCATCGTCTACATCCTGATCTCGATCGTGAGCCAGCTGTGAGCGATGTGAACTACCGTCTTGCCGATGCCGACGACTACGTTGAGGTGAAGAGATGCCGTTGACCCCCGAGGACGTGCGGAACAAGCAGTTCACGACCGTCCGCCTCCGAGAAGGCTATGACGAGGACGAGGTCGATGCCTTCCTCGACGAGGTCGAAGCCGAACTGACCCGCCTGCTCCGGGAGAACGAGGACCTGCGCGCCAAACTGGCCGCGGCGACGCGTGCTGCTGCCCAGAACCAGCAGAACATGCGCAAGCCTCCGGAGCAGGACCAGCAGCAGGGCGGCATGCAGCAGCAAGGTGGCATGCAGCAGCAAGGCGGTATGCAGCAGGGCGGCATGCAACAGCAGGGTGGCATGCAGCAAGGCGGTATGCAGGGCGGTATGCAGCAGCAGGGCATGCCCCAGCAGGGAATGCCTCCGCAGGGAATGCCGCAGCAGGGCATGCGAGGCCCCGGCGGCCCGGTGCCCGCCGGCATATCGGGCCCGCCGCAGCAGCAGATGGGCGGCCCCATGGGTGGCCCGCCCCAGCTGCCGAGCGGTGCCCCGCAGTTGCCCGCCGGTCCCGGCGGCGGCCAGGGTGGTCCGCAGGGTCCCGGCCCGATGGGTCAGGGCCCCATGGGTCAAGGTCCGATGGGCCAGGGCCCGATGGGTCAGGGTCCGATGGGCCAGGGTCCGATGGGCGGCCAGCCCATGCAGCAGCAGATGGGTGGCCCGATGGGCGGCCCCATGGGTGGTCCGATGGGCGGCCCCGGTCAGGGCCCCGGTGGCGACAGCGCCGCCCGTGTCCTCTCGCTGGCCCAGCAGACCGCCGACCAGGCGATCGCCGAGGCCCGTTCCGAGGCCAACAAGATCGTCGGCGAGGCGCGTTCGCGTGCCGAGGGTCTCGAGCGTGACGCCCGTGCCAAGGCCGACGCCCTGGAGCGGGACGCGCAGGAGAAGCACCGCGTCGCCATGGGCTCCCTGGAGTCCGCCCGCGCGACGCTGGAGCGCAAGGTCGAGGACCTGCGTGGCTTCGAGCGCGAGTACCGTACGCGCCTGAAGTCCTACCTCGAGTCCCAGCTGCGCCAGCTGGAGACCCAGGCCGACGACTCCCTCGCTCCGCCGCGTGCCCCGGCCGCTGCCTCCCTGCCGCCGTCCCCGGCGCCTTCGATGGCTCCGGCCGGCGCGAGCGCCCCGTCCTACGGCGGCAACCCGGGCATGGGCGCACCGAGCCCGGCCGCTCCGTCCTACGGCGGACAGCAGCAGCAGATGTCCCCGGCGATGACTCAGCCGATGGCGCCGGTACGTCCGCAGGGTCCCTCCCCGATGGGCCAGGCTCCCTCGCCGATGCGCGGCTTCCTGATCGACGAGGACGACAACTGACGGCCAGTAGTACGCCTTAGGCGTCGGCAGCGTTCAAAGGGCGGGACCCCGGAATTTTTCCTCCGGGGTCCCGCCCTTTTTACGCGTGTTGACAGCGATCACGGCGGGGTTCGCCTGCCGGACGAACGGGAGGGCCCGGCCCCCGAAGGGAAACCGGGCCCTCGTAGTACGACCTGGTACGACCTGCGCCCTACGCCTTGCGCAGGCGGAACGTCAGTGTCAGGCCCTCGTCGGTGAACGGCGTGCCGTACGTGTCGTCGGCCACACCCTGGGCGAAGTCCGTGGCGAGGACCTCGTCGGCGATCAGGCCGGCGTGACCGTCCAGGGCGTCGGCGGTGGCCGGGTCGGTCGCGGTCCAGCGCAGCGCGATGCGGTCGGCGACGTCGAGGCCGCTGTTCTTGCGGGCCTCCTGGATCAGGCGGATCGCGTCCCGGGCCAGGCCCGCGCGGCGCAGTTCCTCGGTGATCTCCAGGTCGAGGGCGACCGTGGCGCCGGAGTCGGAGGCGACCGACCAGCCCTCGCGCGGGGTCTCCGTGATGATCACCTCGTCCGGGGCGAGCGTGACCGTCTCGCCGTCGACCTCCACGGACGCCGTGCCCTCGCGCAGGGCGAGGGACAGCGCGGCCGCGTCGGCGTTGGCGACGGCCTTGGCGACGTCCTGGACGCGCTTGCCGAACCGCTTGCCCAGGGCCCGGAAGTTGGCCTTGGCGGTGGTGTCGACCAGTGACCCGCCGACCTCGGAGAGGGAGGCCAGGGACTCGACGTTCAGCTCCTCCGTGATCTGCGTGTGCAGTTCGGCGGAGAGGGCGTCGAAGCCGGTGACCGCGATCAGGGCGCGGCGCAGCGGCTGGCGGGTCTTGACGCCCGACTCCGCGCGCGTGGCGCGGCCCAGCTCCACCAGGCGGCGGACCAGGACCATCTGCTTCGACAGCTCCGGGTCGATCGCGGAGAGGTCCGCCGCCGGCCAGGAGGAGAGGTGGACGGACGCCGGTGCGTCCGGGGTGACGGGTACGACGAGGTCCTGCCAGACCCGCTCGGTGATGAACGGGGTCAGCGGGGCCATCAGCTTCGTGACCGTCTCGACGACCTCGTGCAGGGTGCGCAGCGCGGCCTTGTCGCCCTGCCAGAAGCGGCGGCGGGAGCGGCGGACGTACCAGTTGGACAGGTCGTCGACGAACGCCGAGAGCAGCTTGCCGGCGCGCTGGGTGTCGTAGGCCTCCAGGGCCTGGGTCACCTGGTCGGTGAGGGCGTGCAGCTCCGACAGCAGCCAGCGGTCCAGGACGGGCCGGTCGGCGGGGGCCGGGTCGGCCTCGCTGGGCGCCCAGCCGGACGTACGGGCGTACAGGGCCTGGAAGGCGACCGTGTTCCAGTACGTCAGGAGCGTCTTGCGGACGACCTCCTGGATGGTGCCGTGGCCCACCCGGCGGGCCGCCCACGGGGAGCCGCCGGCGGCCATGAACCAGCGGACGGCATCGGCGCCGTGCCGGTCCATGAGCGGGATCGGCTCCAGGGTGTTGCCCAGGTGCTTGGACATCTTGCGGCCGTCCTCGGCGAGGATGTGGCCCAGGCAGACGACGTTCTCGTACGAGGACTTGTCGAAGACCAGGGTGCCGACCGCCATCAGCGTGTAGAACCAGCCGCGGGTCTGGTCGATGGCCTCGGAGATGAACTGCGCCGGGTAGCGGGACTCGAACAGGTCCTTGTTCTTGTACGGGTAGCCCCACTGCGCGAACGGCATCGAACCCGAGTCGTACCAGGCGTCGATGACCTCCGGCACGCGCGTGGCCGTCCGCCCGCAGTCGTCCTGGGGACAGGCGAAGGTGACCGCGTCGATGTACGGGCGGTGCGGGTCCAGCTCCGACTGGTCGGCGCCGGTCAGTCCGGTGAGCTCCGCGCGGGAGCCGACGACCGTGAGGTGGTCGTCCTCGCAGCGCCAGATGGGCAGCGGGGTGCCCCAGTAGCGGCTGCGGGACAGCGCCCAGTCGATGTTGTTGTTCAGCCAGTCGCCGAAGCGGCCGTGCTTGACCGTGTCCGGGAACCAGTTGGTCTTCTCGTTCTCCTGGAGGAGGCGGTCCTTGACGGCCGTCGTGCGGATGTACCAGGACGGCTGCGCGTAGTAGAGGAGCGCGGTGTGGCAGCGCCAGCAGTGCGGGTAGCTGTGCTCGTACGGGATGTGCTTGAAGAGGAGGCCGCGCTGCTGGAGGTCCTCGGTGAGCTTTTCGTCCGCCTTCTTGAAGAAGACGCCGCCGACCATGGGGACGGACTCCTCGAAGGTGCCGTCGGGGCGGACCGGGTTCACCACCGGCAGGCCGTAGGCGCGGCACACCTTGAGGTCGTCCTCGCCGAAGGCGGGGGACTGGTGGACCAGACCCGTGCCGTCCTCGGTCGTGACGTACTCGGCGTTCACCACGTAGTGGGTTTCCACGCCCGCCGGGAACTCGACCAGCTCGAACGGACGTTGATACGACCAGCGCTCCATCTCGGCGCCGGTGAAGGACTGGCCGGTGGTCTCCCAGCCCTCGCCGAGCGCCTTGGCGAGCAGCGGCTCGGCGACGACGAGCTTCTCCTCGCCGTCGGTCGCGACGACGTAGGTGACGTCGGGGTGCGCGGCGATGGCCGTGTTGGAGACCAGCGTCCAGGGCGTCGTCGTCCAGACGAGGAGCGCGGCTTCGCCGGCGAGGGGACCGGAGGTGAGGGGGAAACGGACGTACACGGAGGGGTCGACGACCGTCTCGTAGCCCTGGGCCAGCTCGTGGTCGGAGAGGCCGGTGCCGCAGCGGGGGCACCAGGGGGCGACGCGGTGGTCCTGGGTCAGCAGGCCCTTGCCGAAGATCTCCTTGAGCGACCACCAGACCGACTCGACGTACTCCGGGTCCATGGTCCGGTAGGCGTCGTCGAGGTCGACCCAGTAGCCCATGCGGGTCGTCAGTTCGCTGAAGGCGTCGGTGTGCCGGGTCACGGACTCGCGGCACCTGGCGTTGAACTCGGCGATGCCGTACGCCTCGATGTCCTGCTTGCCGGCGAAGCCGAGCTCCTTCTCCACCGCCAGCTCGACCGGGAGGCCGTGGCAGTCCCAGCCGGCCTTGCGGGCCACGTGGTAGCCGCGCATGGTGCGGAAGCGGGGGAAGACGTCCTTGAAGACGCGTGCCTCGATGTGGTGGGCGCCGGGCATGCCGTTGGCGGTGGGCGGGCCCTCGTAGAACACCCACTCGGGGCGGCCCTCGGACTGCTCCAGGCTCCTGGCGAAGATCTTCTGCTCGCGCCAGAAGTCGAGCACCGCGTGCTCGAGGGCGGGCAGGTCGACCTGGGCGGGCACCTGGCGGTACGTCGGCGTTGTCATCAGCGAGCTTCCTCCGGCGGACTTTCTGCCTTCCGTCCGGAGGGACGAGAGCCTGAGCCGCTACTCAGTAGCTGCTGCGGACGCCGTGTGCGGCGCGCTCCCGCGGTACCACCCTCCTTGGCCCTCCGGTGCGCTCTGCGCTCCGGTGAGCCCCCTCATTGGGGTCGCGATGCCGGTTCTACCGACCCGCTGCGGGTCTTCTTCCGGCGGCTCCGGGGTGATCTTCGCGTCGCGCTCGCCCCCGGGCTTCCACCGTCCCCGGGTCGCTCTGGGCTGCGTACGCCGCTACTCGTCCCCATCCACGCTTTTCGCTCCGCCCAGTGTACGGCTCCCCACCGACAGCGGCCGACCGGTTTTCGGGGCCGTCGGGCGCGACGGGCAGACGGGTCCGGCATGCCCCGAATGGTGGCTGAATGTGGCGGTATGCGGGATCGTATTCCGGGACGCCTCGCTCGGCGGATTACCGGGCGGGGAGCTGGGCACAACGCATGCAGGCTTGCCGCGAGGCGTGCGCGAGGCGGGCGAATCGGGCGGTGCGCCCCGTTGCCGCGGGCTCCAGGTCGATTTATCGTCCCAGCACGATTCGCGTGCAAGATCACAATATGTGAAGGGGCCGCGGCCATGGTGGCGAAGAAGACCGCCCAGCCCGTCAAGGGTGCGGAAACGGTGCCGTCGGCTGCCGCCGGGGGGACGAAGAAGGCGGCGGCCAGGAAACCGGCGACCAAGAAACCGGCTGCCAGGAAGCCGGTGGCGAAGAAGGCGGTGGTCAAGGAGTCGGTGGCGGGGAAGACCGCTGCCAAGAAGGTCACCGCCAAGAAAGCGGCCGCCAAGAAGACCGGCGGCGCCAAGGGCGTGGCCGCGACGGGTGCGGGCAGGAAGAGCACGGCCAAGAAGGTGGGCGCGGCCTCGGCCGCGGAGCAGACGGGAGCCACGACAGTGGTTGCGAAGAAGACTCCGGGTACGGCCACGGCGGCGAAGACCGCCGTCCCCAAGGCACGCCTCGCCGCGGCGGAGCCGGGCGAGCTCGCGGTGCGCCCCGGCGAGGAGCCGTGGACGCCGGAGGAGGTCGAGGACGCCCGCGCGGAGCTGCAGTCCGAGCAGGAGCGGCTGCGGACGGAGCTCGCGACGTCCGAGACGGCCCTGGCGGGGCTGATGCGGGACTCGGGGGACGGCGCCGGCGACGACCAGGCCGACACCGGGACGAAGAACATCACGCGCGAACACGAACTGGCGCTGGCCGCCAACGCGCGCGAGATGCTGATCCAGACCGAGCACGCCCTGGAACGGCTGGACGCCGGTACCTACGGCCTGTGCGAGAACTGCGGCAACGCCATCGGCAAGGCCCGGATGCAGGCCTTCCCGCGGGCCACGCTGTGCGTCGAGTGCAAGCAGAAACAGGAGCGCCGGTACTGATCGCCTGGCCGCCGGGGGGTGTGCCGTACCCTCGTCCTCAGTCAGGTACCTAGGTTGAGGGACTCACGTGGCAGAGGCGGAGCGCGTCATCGGTACGCCGGACATCCCAGGGGCGGGATCCGAGCCGGAGCAGTCGTCCGGACCGGGCGGGCAGGAGAGCGCCGGGGTGAACGGGGCGGCACGGCCCAGGGGCAAGCGCCGTATCGCCGTGCTCTTCGCCGTGGCCATGTTCGCGTACGCGCTCGACCTGGTCAGCAAGATGATCGTGGTCGCCAAGCTGGAGCACCACGCGCCGATCGAGATCGTCGGGGACTGGCTGAAGTTCGAGGCCATCCGCAACGCGGGCGCGGCCTTCGGCTTCGGCGAGGCCTTCACGATCATCTTCACGGTGATCGCCTCGGCCGTGATCGTGGTGATCGCCCGGCTCGCCCGCAAGCTGTACAGCCTGCCCTGGGCGATCGCGCTGGGCCTGCTGCTGGGCGGCGCGCTGGGCAACCTCACCGACCGGATCTTCCGCGCGCCGGGCGTCTTCGAGGGCGCGGTCGTGGACTTCATCGCGCCCAAGCACTTCGCGGTCTTCAACCTCGCCGACTCGGCGATCGTCTGCGGCGGCATCCTGATCGTGCTGCTGTCCTTCAAGGGGCTGGACCCGGACGGGACCGTCCACAAGGACTGACCCTTTCCACCTGGACCGACCATCTGGACCGACCACCGGGGCCGACCTTTTCCACAGGGTCCGCGGACGGTTGTCCACAGGCTTCGTACGGTGGTGTCGGCGCTGTCCTGCATACTCGACGGGTGAGCACGATTCCCGAGATCCGTACCCTGCCCGTGCCGGACGGCCTGGAGGGCGAGCGCGTCGACGCCGCCATCTCCCGCATGTTCGGCTTCTCCCGCACCAAGGCCGCTGAGCTCGCCGCGGCGGGGAAGGTCACGGTCGACGGCTCGGTGGTCGGCAAATCCGAGCGGGTGATCGGCGGGGCCTGGCTGGAGGTCGAGATGCCGCAGGCGCCCGCGCCGGTGCAGATCGTCGCCGAGCCGGTCGAGGGCATGGAGATCGTGCACGACGACGACGACGTGGTCGTGATCGGCAAGCCGGTCGGCGTGGCCGCGCACCCGTCGCCCGGCTGGAGCGGGCCGACCGTCATCGGCGGGCTCGCCGCCGCCGGGTACCGCATCTCCACCTCCGGTGCCGCCGAGCGCCAGGGCATCGTGCACCGCCTCGACGTCGGCACGTCCGGCCTGATGGTGGTCGCCAAGTCGGAGCGGGCGTACACGTCGCTGAAGCGCCAGTTCAAGGAGCGCACGGTCGACAAGCGCTACCAGACCCTCGTCCAGGGCCACCCGGACCCGACGAGCGGCACGATCGACGCGCCCATCGGCCGCCACCCCCAGCACGACTACAAGTGGGCGGTCACGGCCGAGGGCAAGCCGTCCGTCACGCACTACGACCTCATCGAGGCCTTCCGCGCGGCCTCCCTGCTGGACGTCAAGCTGGAGACGGGCCGCACGCACCAGATCCGCGTCCACATGGCCGCCCACCGCCACCCCTGCGTCGGCGACCTCACCTACGGCGCCGACCCGACGCTCGCCAAGCGGCTGGGCCTGACCCGGCAGTGGCTGCACGCCGTCCGGCTGGGCTTCGAGCACCCCGGGGACGGGCAGTGGGCGGAGTTCGCCAGCGGCTACCCCGAGGACCTGCAGCAGGCCCTCGACCAGGTGCGTGAGGAGACATACGGGTGAGCGGCCCGCGCGCGTACACGCTGCGCGTCGCCGAGGACCCGGCCGACCGGGAGGCGTGCTTCGCGGTGCGCAAGGAGGTCTTCGTCGGCGAGCAGGGCGTCCCCGAGGACCTGGAGTACGACGCCCACGACGCCGGTGCCGTGCACGTGCTGGCGATCCGGGCGGACGGGCTGCCGCTCGGGACCGGACGGCTGCTGTCCGGCGAGGCGGCCGCGGCCAGGACCGACGGCGACCCGGCGGTGGGCTCGCTCGGGCGGCTCGCCGTACTGCGCGAGGCGCGCGGGCTGGGCGTCGGGGCGGCGCTGGTGCGGGCCGTCGAGGAGGCGGCACGCGCGCGTGGGCTCACGGCCGTGGACCTGCACGCGCAGACACAGGCGCTGGGTTTCTACGAGCGGCTGGGGTACGTGGCGTACGGGCCGGAGTTCCCGGACGCGGGGATCGCGCACCGGTCCATGCGGCGTTCGCTGTAGCGCCCGGCGGCCGTGCGACGCTGGAGGCCTGGATCTTCTTGATCGCCTAGCCCCGGAGCCCGACCGTGGATCAACTGGCCCTGCTGTTCGTGCTGTTGCTCGGGGCCGTGGTGAGCGTCCCGGTCGGGGACCGGCTGGGGCTGCCCGCGCCGGTGCTCATGACGCTGCTCGGGATCGTCCTCGCGGTCCTCGACTTCGTGCCCAACGTCGAGATCCCGCCGGAGCTCATCCTGCCCCTCCTCCTGCCGCCCCTGCTGTACGCGGCGGTACGGCGCACCTCCTGGCGGCAGTTCGCGGCGAACGTGCGGCCGATCCTCCTGCTCGCCGTGGCGCTGGTGTTCGTCACGACGGTGTGCGTGGCGGCCGTGGCCCACGCGATCGTGCCGGGGCTGCCGATCGCCGCGGCCGTCGCGCTCGGGGCGCTGGTCGCGCCGCCCGACCCGGTCGCCGCCACCGCCGTGGCCGGACAACTCGGGCTGCCCCGCAGGCTGGTGTCCATCCTGGAGGGCGAGGGGCTGTTCAACGACGTGACGGCCATCGTGCTGTACCACGTCGCGATCGCCGCGGCCGTGAGCGGGTCGTTCTCGCCGTGGCGGGCCGGTCTCGACCTGGTGCTGTCCGCGGTGGTCGCGGTCGCGGTGGGCGTCGTGCTCGGGTGGGGCGCCAACCGGCTGCTGGACGTCCTCGGGGACACCACGCTGCAGATCGGGCTGACGCTCCTGGTGCCGTACGCCTCGTACGTGCTGGCGGAGGAGTTCCACGGGTCCGGGGTGCTGGCCGTGCTGACCACCGCGCTGTTCCTCGCCGAGTACGCCACCGACCCCGACGACGTGCTGACCCGGCTGGCCGGCCACACCTTCTGGGAGATCATCGACACCCTCGTCACGGGCGTCGCGTTCGGGCTGATCGGGCTGGAGCTGCACAACGCGATCCGGACGGCGTCCGGGCGGTGGGGGGAGATGCTGGGCTGGGCGGCGGTGATCGTGGCCGTGGTCGTCGTCGTACGGCTGCTGTGGCTGCTGCCGGCGACCTGGCTGACGAAGCGGCTGCACGCCAGGCCGGACCACGACGAGGACATTCCGATGAGCTGGCGGGAGACCGTCGTCATGTGGTGGTCCGGGATGCGCGGGGTGGCCTCGGTGGCGCTGGCGCTGGCCGTCCCGCTGAAGACCGAGGAGGGCGGCCCCTTCCCCGACCGGGACGAGATCATCTTCATCGCCTTCGGCGTGATCATGGCGACGCTGGTCCTTCAGGGGCTGACCTTGCCGTGGCTGGTGAAGCGGCTCGACGTGCAGTCGGACACCGACCGGGAGAAGGCCTTCGAGAAGGAGCTGGCGGTGCGGGCCGCGAAGGCGGCGAAGCGGCGGCTGCGGGAGATCGAGGCCGAGGAGGAGTTGCCGGAGGAGCTGTCCGAGCAGATGCTGCGGCGGGCCTTCGACATCGGGGTGCGGATCAGCCCGGACGTGGGCGAGGACGAGCGGCGCGAGGCGCACGAGCAGCGGGTGCGCAGGCTGAAGCGGGTGCGGCGGATCCAGGCGGAGATGCTCAGCGCCGCCCGCCACGAGGTGGTGGCCGCGCGCAGCGAGCCGGGCGCCGACCCGGAGATCGTGGACCGGGTGCTGCGGCATCTGGACGTGCGCAGCCTCAGATGACCCGACCCGACCCGACCCGGCCCGACCGTCCCCTCCCGACCCGGCCGCGCCGGCCTCACGCGCGGTGGGCGGCCCCGTCCGGGGAGACGGCCCCGTCCCGGGACGAGGACGGACCCGGCAGGCGTCCGCCCGGCGGCGGGGTCGCGTCCGCCGTGTTGACCCTCGGCAGCGCGTACGGGTGCTCCCGGGCCAGCCAGCGGACCATCTGCTCGCGGACCGTGACCCGCACCGTCCAGATGTCGTCGGCGTCCTTCGCCGTGACCAGGGCCCGTACCTGCATCGTGTTGGGGGTGGTGTCCGTGACGTCCAGGCCGCAGGCGCGGCCGTCCCAGGCGGGGCACTCGCGCAGGATGTCGCGCAGCTTCTCGCGCATCGCGTCGACCGGCGCCGTGTGGTCGACGTGGAAGTAGACGATGCCGGTCATCTGCGGGGTGCCGCGCGACCAGTTCTCGAACGGCTTCGAGGTGAAGTACGACACCGGCATGGTGATCCGGCGCTCGTCCCAGGTGCGCACGGTCAGGAAGGTCAGGGTGATCTCCTCGACGGTGCCCCACTCGCCGTCCACGACCACGGTGTCGCCGATGCGCACCATGTCGCCGAAGGCGATCTGCAGCCCCGCGAACAGGTTGCTCAGCGTCGACTGGGCGGCCACACCGGCGACGATGCCGAGGATGCCGGCCGAGGCCAGCAGCGAGGCGCCCGCCGCGCGCATCGCGGGGAACGTCAGCAGCATCGCGGCCACGGCCACCACGCCGACGACGGCCGCGACCACCCGCATGATCAGCGACACCTGGGTCCGCACCCGCCGGATCCGGGCCGGATCGCGGTGCACGCGCGCGTAGCGCGAGTACGTCGTCTCCACGACCGCCGCCGTGATCCGGATCACCAGCCACGACGCCGCGCCGATCAGCACCAGCGTCAGGGCCCGGCCGATGCCGGTCCGGTGGTCCTCCAGCAGTTGTGCCGCGTCGTAGGACCCTCGCAGCATCGCCGCGCACAGCACGAGCTGGTAGGGGACGCGGCCACGGCGCAGCAGGCCCCACAGCGGGGTCTCGGGGTGGCGTCGGTCGGCCTTGGACAGCAGACGGTCGGTGGCCCAGCCGATGAGGACTGTCAGCACGACCGAACCGCCGACCACGATCACGGGCCGGAGCAGGTTCTCCATGCCTTCGAACGTAACCGGGTCCGCGGGGGCTTGAACATGCGACTTCGTGTGAACCGGCGCACGCGCGGCGCTGTCAGTGCGGGCTGGCACCATGGGCGCATGAACATCATGCTCTTTCACTCGACCTACGGCCCCAGGCCCGCGGTCCGCGCGGCGGCGGACCGGCTGCGCGCGGCCGGGCACGAGGTGTGGACGCCGGACCTCTTCGGGGGGCGCACGTTCGACACGGTCGAGGAGGGCAGGGCGCGCAAGGAGGAGATCGGCAAGGACGAGCTGCTGAAGAGAGCCGTCCTGGCCGCCGCGCCCTACTCGGAGCGCGGCCTGGTGTACGCGGGGTTCTCGCTGGGCGCGTCGATCGCGCAGACCCTCGCCCTCGGCGACGACAAGGCGCGGGGCCTGCTGCTCCTGCACGGCACCTCGGACCTCGCGCCGAACGTCTCGGTGGACGACCTGCCGGTGCAGTTGCACGTCGCGGAGCCGGACCCGTTCGAGACGGACGACTGGCTGAGCGCCTGGTATCTGCAGATGGGCAGAGCCGGAGCCGACGTGGAGATCTACCGGTACGCGGGCGCCGGGCACCTGTACACCGACCCCGATCTGCCCGACTACGACGCGGAGGCCGCCGAGGCCACCTGGCGGGTGGCGCTCGGCTTCCTCGACTCGCTGTAGCCGCCGGTTACACCGGGTCGTACGTCCGCTCGACCTTCTGGGTGCCGGTGCGCGTGCGGTACGAACGGGCCCAGGTCGAGGTCGCGTTGGCCTTCGTGCGGTCGGACAGGACGTAGTAGTCCATCTGCGCGCGCTGGGCCGTTATGTCCAGGATGCCGTAGCCGTGCCGGTCGGTGTCGACCCAGTGCACATGCCGGTTGGCGACCTGGATGAGGGGCGCGGCGACCGCGGTGAGGGTGCCCTCGGGGACCTTCACGATGTCGTCGAGGTTGTCGGAGGTCACCGAGGTGACCACGAACTCCGTGGCCGCCGAGGCCGACAGGGGGTACGTGCCCGCGTCCACCGGCACGTCGTTGGCCCACGCCATGTGGATGTCACCGGTCAGGAAGACGGTGTTGCCGATGGCGTTGGAGCGAAGGTGGGCGAGGATCTCGCGGCGGTCGTCGGTGTAGCCGTCCCACTGGTCGGTGTTGAGGCCGAGGCCGTCCTGCGGCAGCCCGAGCAGCTTGGCGAGCGGCTTGAACAGGTCGGCGGAGAGCGAGCCGATGACGAACGGCGAGATCATCACCGAGTTGCCGATCAGCCGCCAGGTGGTGTCGGACGTCTTCAGCCCGGCCTTCAGCCAGTCCAGTTGGGCGCGCCCGGTGATCGTCCGGTCCGGGTCGTCGACGGTGCCCTTGCCGACGGCGACCTGCTGCGAGCGGAACGAGCGCAGGTCCAGCAGGGACAGATCGGCGAGCTTGCCGAAGCGCAGCCGCCGGTAGGTGGTGCCGGCGATGGCCGGGCGGACCGGCATCCACTCGAAGTAGGCCTGCTTGGCGGCCGCCTGACGGACCGACCAGGCGCCCTCGGCGCCCTCGGTGTGGTTCTCCGCGCCGCCCGACCAACTGTCGTTGGCGAACTCGTGGTCGTCCCAGATCGCGACGACCGGCGCCTTGGCGTGCAGGGCCTGAAGGTCCGGGTCCGTCTTGTATTTGCCGTGCCGGGTGCGGTAGTCGGCGAGCGTGAGGATCTCGTGCGTGGGCGCGTGCTGCCGTACGACGGTGCCGCGCGCGCCGTACGTGCCGGTGCCGTACTCGTAGATGTAGTCGCCGAGATGCAGCCAGGCGTCCAGGTCGCCGCGGGCCGCGAGGTGACGGTACGAGGAGAAGTAGCCGGCCTCCCAGTTGGCGCAGGAGACCACGCCGAAGCGCAGGCCCGGCACGGCGGCGTCCGCCGCCGGCGCGGTGCGGGTGCGCGCCACCGGGGAGTCGGTGCCGCCGGCCGAGAAGCGGAAGTAGTAGTCGGTCGCGGGCGCCAGGCCGCGGATGTCGGCCTTGACGGTGTGGTCGGTCGCGGCCGTGGCGGTGGTGGAGCCCTTGGTCACGATGTTCGTCAGCGCCCTGTCCGTGGCGACGACCCAGCTCACCTCGGTGTCCGGGCCGGCCCCGGAACCGGGTGTCGCGGCGGCGGTGGGCGTCACGCGGGTCCACAGCAGCACGCCGTCGGGCAGCGGGTCGCCGGAGGCGAGGCCGTGCAGGAAGACGGGCGCCTCGGCGGCGCGGGCGGGCAGCGCGGCGACGAGCGGGCCGGCCAGGACAGCGGTCGCCGCCGCGGCCTTGAGAGCCGTACGGCGGCGCGGGGAAAGGGAGTTGGGGCGCTCCGACGCAGTGTCGGCGCTCTCGGACGATCTGTATCGACTGGTCACGGGCGATGAGATTACTGACCAGTACGACGAAAGAGCGGGCGAACGTGGAAAGTTCGCCCGCTCTTCATGCGGAGTCTGGGATTCCCGTCGGGGTCAGCCCTTGAGGGCCTCGCCCACGACCTTCTCGAAGTCGGCCACCGTCAGCAGCGGGCTGGCGTTGTTGAGCTGCTTGCCATCCATGACGAAGCCCGGAGTGCCGGTCACGCGCTCCTTGTTGGTGTCGAAGGTCTTCGACATGGCCATCGCCCAGGCGTCGTAGGTGCCCTTCTTGACCGCGTCCTGGAACTTCGTGTTGCTCTTCAGCGCGGAGACGGTGTTCGCGACCTTGATGAGGTAGGCGTCGTCCTTGAACTCGTCGGTCGTCTCGTCCGGGTGCCACTTCGCCGAGTACAGCGCGGTCTTGTACTCGAGGAACGCCTCGTCGCTGACGTTCAGCGCGGCGCCCAGGGCGCTCAGCGCGTTCTTGGAGCCCTCGCCGTTGTCCTTGTTGTCGATGAACGTGGCGCCGACGTACTGGAACTTGTACTTGCCGGCGTCGACGTCCTTCTTCAGGGTCGAGCCGACGGTCTGCTCGAACTGCGCGCACACGGGGCAGCGCGGGTCCTCGTAGACCTTGAGGGTCTTCTTCGCGGTGCTCTTGCCGATGACGACGGTGGTGCCGTCGGTGCCCGTCGTGTTGGCCGGGGCGACGACCTTCTCGCTCTTCATGGCCTCCCAGTGGCTGGGCTTGTTGGCCTGGACGACGGCGTATCCTATGCCGCCGGCCGCGGCCAGCACGGCGACGGCCGAGCAGGCGACGATGACCTGCCGCCTGATCTTGGCCCGCTTGGCGTCGCGCTCACGCTCGGCGCGCAGCCGCTCCCGGGCCGCCGTCTTCGCCGCCGCGCTGTTCCGCTTGCTCATGGTGTTCTCCAAAGGGGACGCGTACGGGTGGGTACGCGGAAGTTCGTGTGGGACCGGGGGGACTGGGGTGTGTTCGGGTACGCCGGTCTGTTCGGTCTGTTCAGACCGCGGCGGCCGAGCACGGCGGTCCACGCCGTCCCAGGGTGTGCACGAGGATCCGCTCGCGGACGGTGGTCGTACGGCGCGTGGGCCGCGGCAGGCGGCGGGCCGCCGGGGCGCGTCGTACGGTCACGGAGGCGACGGCCAGCAGCAGCGGCCGGAAGGTCGTCGCGGTCGCCGCTCCCAGCAGTCGGGCCAGCGCTCGCTCGCCCCGGCGCAGCCAGGCGGCCGCGATCAGGCCGACGCAGACGTGCGCGCCGAGCAGCAGCCACGCGGTGGCCGGGTCGGCGTGGGCCAGCAGTCCGCCGAGCTTGTCGGTGTCGGCGCCGGCGACCTGGGCCAGCGGGCTGCCGACGGGGGTGCCGTCGCCGCACAGCACGTCCCAGCCGACCGAGGCCAGCGGGCCGGCGACCGGGCCGCCGGCCCGGCCGTAGCAGACGTGCTGGCCGGTGGTGAAGACGGTGTCGGCCGCCAGCTCCAGCGGGATCAGCAGGGCGGCGATCCGCCTGAAGCGGCACTCGCGGCTCGCGAGGGCGTACGCGCAGGCGAACACGGCGGCCGCGACGGCGGCCACCGTGTTGAGCGGCAGAGGGGCCCGCGACAGCAGCACGTGCGACGCGGTGCTGAGTGTCACGACGAGTGCCGTGAACAGCGCCGCGCGTACGGCTCTGAGGCGGGTCCCGGATATGTCCATAGCGGAGGAGAGTGTGTCACGTGCTCCCGTAAGGGACCGCTAAAGGGCCCTGGTGAGCGGCGGACCGTTAGAGACCTGGAATCCGGCCGTTGCGGAACAGGTCGACGAAGATCTGGTGGTCGGCACGCGCGCGTGCGCCGTAGGCGTGCGCGAAGTCGACCAGCAGGGGCGCGAAGCCCTCCTCGTCGGCCGCGATCGCCGCGTCGATGGCCCGCTCCGTGGAGAAGGGCACCAGGGACTCGCCGGAGGTGTCGTCCGCCGCCGCGTGCATCGTGGCCGTGGCCCGGCCCAGGTCGGCGACGACGCCCGCGATCTCCTCCGGGTCGTCGATGTCGCCCCAGTCCAGGTCGACCGCGTACGGCGAGACCTCGGCGACCAGCTGCCCCGCGCCGTCCAGCTCGGTCCAGCCCAGCCACGGGTCGGCGTGCGCCTGGAGGGCGCGCTGGGAGATCACCGTGCGGTGCCCCTCGTGCTGGAAGTAGCCGCGGATCGCCGGGTCGGTGATGTGCCGGGAGACGGCCGGGGTCTGGGCCTGCTTGATGTAGATCACGACGTCGTTCTCCAGGGCGTCGCTGTGGCCCTCCAGGAGGATGTTGTACGACGGCAGACCGGCCGAGCCGATGCCGATGCCCCGGCGGCCCACGACGTCCTTCACCCGGTAGGAGTCCGGGCGGGTCAGCGACGTCTCCGGCAGCGTCTCCAGATAGCCGTCGAAGGCCGCGAGGACCTTGTAGCGGGTGGCCGCGTCCAGCTCGATGGAGCCGCCGCCGGGGGCGAAGCGGCGCTCGAAGTCGCGGATCTCCGTCATGGAGTCGAGGAGTCCGAAGCGGGTCAGGGAACGGGCGTCGCGCAGCGCGTCCAGCAGCGGGCCCTGGGCGGTGTCCAGGGTGAACGGCGGTACCTCGTCGCTCTTGGCGCCGGTCGCCAGGGCGTGGACGCGCTCGCGGTACGCGCCCGCGTACACCTCCACCAGCTCGCTGATCTGCTCGTCGCCGAGCGCCTTGGCGTAGCCGATGAGGGCGAGGGAGGCGGAGAGCCGCTTGAGGTCCCAGGTGAAGGGGCCGACGTACGCCTCGTCGAAGTCGTTGACGTTGAAGATCAGCCGGCCCGTGGCGTCCATGTACGTGCCGAAGTTCTCCGCGTGCAGGTCGCCGTGGATCCACACGCGCGAGGTGCGCTCGTCCAGGAACGGGCCGCCCCGCTTCTCGGCGTCCAGGTCGTGGTAGAAGAGGCCCGCCGTGCCCCGGTAGAACGCGAAGGCCGAGGCCGCCATCTTCCGGAACTTCACGCGGAACGCGGCCGGGTCGGCGGCCAGGAGCTCGCCGAACGCGGTGTCGAAGACGGCGAGGATCTCCTCGCCGCGGTGCTCGTCGTTGAGCTGCGGAACCGACATCGCTGGGTGCCTCCTGGTGCAGTGCGTTGGACGACAGCGTCTCTGCCGTCCAACGCACGACGGTACGCGGGAGTGCCCGGTGATTGTCAGTGGCGAGGCTTAGACTTCGACGCTGTCCCCCCAGACTGTCCGCCAGCCCGTCGCCCAGTGCCCACCCGTCACCCGACCACCACCCCTCAACGAGGCGCTTCGCGCCGCTGCATCTGCCCATGGAGGCCACGCCGTGTCAAAGCCGCCGTTCACGCACCTGCACGTCCACACCCAGTACTCGCTGCTGGACGGTGCCGCGCGGCTGAAGGACATGTTCGACGCGTGCAACGAGATGGGCATGACCCATATCGCCATGTCCGACCACGGCAACCTGCACGGGGCGTACGACTTCTTCCACACCGCCAAGAAGGCGGGCGTGACGCCGATCATCGGGATCGAGGCGTACGTCGCCCCCGAGTCGCGGCGCAACAAGCGGAAGATCCAGTGGGGCCAGCCGCACCAGAAGCGCGACGACGTCTCCGGTTCCGGCGGTTACACCCACAAGACGATCTGGGCGGCCAACGCGACGGGCCTGCACAACCTCTTCAAGCTCTCCTCGGACGCGTACGCCGAGGGCTGGCTGCAGAAGTGGCCCCGGATGGACAAGGAGACCATCTCCCAGTGGTCCGAGGGGCTCATCGCCTCCACCGGCTGCCCCTCCGGCGAGCTCCAGACCCGGCTGCGCCTCGGCCAGTACGACGAGGCGCTGAAGGCGGCCTCCGAGTACCAGGACATCTTCGGCAAGGACCGCTACTTCCTGGAGCTGATGGACCACGGCATCGAGATCGAGCGCCGGGTCCGCGACGGCCTCCTCGACATCGGCAGGAAGCTCGGCATCCCGCCGCTGGTGACGAACGACTCGCACTACACGTACGCGCACGAGGCGACCGCGCACGACGCCCTGCTGTGCATCCAGACCGGCAAGAACCTCTCCGACCCCGACCGCTTCAGGTTCGACGGCACCGGCTACTACCTGAAGACCACGGACGAGATGTACGCCATCGACTCCTCGGACGCCTGGCAGGAGGGCTGCGCCAACACCCTCCTGGTCGCCGAGCAGATCGACACCAGCGGCATGTTCGAGGCGAAGAACCTCATGCCGAAGTTCGACATCCCCGAGGGCTTCACCGAGGTCACCTGGTTCAAGGAGGAGGTCCGCCTCGGGATGGAGCGCCGCTTCCCCGGCGGCGTCCCCGACGACCGGCAGAAGCAGGTCGAGTACGAGATGGACGTCATCATCCAGATGGGGTTCCCGGGCTACTTCCTCGTCGTCGCCGACTTCATCATGTGGGCCAAGAAGCAGGGCATCGCGGTCGGCCCCGGCCGAGGCTCCGCGGCCGGCTCGATCGTCGCCTACGCCATGGGCATCACCGACCTCGACCCGATCCCGCACGGCCTGATCTTCGAGCGGTTCCTCAACCCCGAGCGCGTCTCCATGCCCGACGTCGACATCGACTTCGACGAGCGCCGGCGCGTCGAGGTCATCCGGTACGTGACCGAGAAGTACGGCGCCGACAAGGTCGCCATGATCGGCACCTACGGCAAGATCAAGGCCAAGAACGCGATCAAGGACTCCGCGCGCGTGCTGGGCTACCCGTACGCCATGGGCGACCGCCTCACCAAGGCGATGCCCGCCGACGTGCTCGGCAAGGGCATCGACCTCAACGGCATCACCGACCCCTCGCACCCGCGCTACAGCGAGGCCGGCGAGATCCGGTCGATGTACGAGAACGAACCGGACGTGAAGAAGGTCATCGACACCGCCAAGGGCGTCGAGGGCCTGGTCCGGCAGATGGGCGTGCACGCGGCCGGCGTGATCATGTCCAGCGAGCCGATCGTCGACCACGCCCCGATCTGGGTGCGGCACACCGACGGCGTGACCATCACGCAGTGGGACTACCCGCAGTGCGAGTCGCTCGGCCTGCTGAAGATGGACTTCCTGGGCCTGCGCAACCTGACGATCATGGACGACGCCGTCAAGATGGTGAAGTCCAACAAGGGCGTCGAACTCGACCTGCTGGCCCTGCCGCTGGACGACCCGACGACCTTCGAACTCCTCCAGCGCGGCGACACCCTCGGCGTCTTCCAGTTCGACGGCGGCCCCATGCGCTCCCTGCTGCGCCTGATGAAGCCCGACAACTTCGAGGACATCTCCGCCGTCTCCGCGCTCTACCGTCCGGGCCCGATGGGCATGGACTCGCACACCAACTACGCGCTGCGCAAGAACAAACTCCAGGAGATCACCCCGATCCACAAGGAACTGGAGGAGCCCCTCCGGGAGGTCCTGGCCGTCACCTACGGCCTGATCGTCTACCAGGAGCAGGTGCAGAAGGCCGCCCAGATCATCGCCGGGTACTCGCTCGGCGAGGCCGACATCCTGCGCCGCGTGATGGGCAAGAAGAAGCCCGACGAACTGGCCAAGAACTTCACCATCTTCCAGGCCGGCGCCAAGAAGCACGGCTACAGCGACGAGGCCATCCAGGGCCTGTGGGACGTACTGGTCCCGTTCGCCGGCTACGCCTTCAACAAGGCCCACTCGGCCGCGTACGGACTGGTCTCGTACTGGACCGCCTACCTCAAGGCGAACTACCCGGCCGAGTACATGGCCGCGCTGCTCACCTCGGTCAAGGACGACAAGGACAAGTCCGCGATCTATCTGAACGAGTGCCGGCGCATGCGCATCAAGGTGCTGCCGCCGAACGTCAACGAGTCGGTGCACAACTTCGCCGCCCAGGGTGACGACGTGATCCTGTTCGGTCTCGAAGCGGTCCGCAACGTCGGTACGAACGTGGTCGAGTCGATCATCCGCAGCCGCAAGGCCAAGGGGAAGTACGCCTCCTTCCCCGACTACCTCGACAAGGTCGAGGCGGTCGCCTGCAACAAGCGCACCACGGAGTCGCTGATCAAGGCGGGCGCGTTCGACACGATGGGGCACACCCGCAAGGGCCTCACCGCGCACTTCGAGCCGATGATCGACAACGTGGTCGCGGTCAAGCGCAAGGAGGCCGAGGGGCAGTTCGACCTGTTCGGCGGGATGGGCGAGGAGGAGACCAGCGAGCCCGGCTTCGGCCTCGACGTCGAGTTCACCACCGACGAGTGGGAGAAGACGTATCTGCTCGCCCAGGAGCGGGAGATGCTCGGCCTGTACGTCTCCGACCACCCGCTCTTCGGCCTGGAACACGTGCTGTCCGACAAGGCCGACGCGGGCATCGCCCAGCTCACCGGAGGTGAGCACGCGGACGGCGCGGTCGTCACCATCGGCGGCATCATCTCGGGCCTCCAGCGCAAGATGACCAAGCAGGGCAACGCCTGGGCGATCGCCACCGTCGAGGACCTCGCCGGCTCCATCGAGTGCATGTTCTTCCCCGCGACCTACCAGCTCGTGTCGACCCAACTCGTCGAGGACGCCGTCGTGTTCGTCAAGGGCCGCCTCGACAAGCGCGAGGACGTGCCGCGGCTGGTCGCCATGGAACTCCAGGTCCCGGACCTGTCGAACGCGGGCACCAACGCGCCCGTGATCCTCACCATCCCGGCCACCCGGGTCACCCCGCCGATGATCAACCGCCTCGGCGAGATCCTCACCCACCACCGGGGCGACAGTGAGGTCCGGATCAGGCTCCAGGGCCCGACGAAGACGACCGTCCTGCGCCTGGACCGGCACCGGGTCAAGCCCGACCCCGCGCTGTTCGGCGACCTGAAGGTGCTGCTCGGCCCGTCCTGCCTGGCGGGCTGACGGGAGTCAAGCGTGAGGGGCGCATCCGGTTTCGGATGCGCCCCTCGGTGTGCCTGGGCTGCAACAGCCCGTCCTGCGGACGTCAGTTGTGGCCGAAGCGCTTCTGCCGGCCCTTGCGGGCGACATCGGCGGGCGTCACCTGCGAGATGCGCTGCTCGGCCTGCTCCTGCATCGAGGACTGCTGGGCCTGCTGCTGACCACGCTCGGACTGCGGCTGTTTACGTTCCTGCTTCTTGTGCTTGGCCATGGCGATCTGCCTCCTGGGGGGATCTGAGGGCCAGAGACGGGACCAGACTCACATAGGCTGACTTATGACGCATTTTGGATAATTACCGTCTGTAACAGGGGGTGTCGGAGCGGAAGTGCCCGAAACGCCACGCCGAAGATCGAGTTCGGGCCGTTAACCCCCGTCAGGTCGGGCAGACTCGAAGGAAGCCCAAAGCAAACCTCCCGTAAAGAGGGTGAGTCGTGTGGACCGCTGCATCGTCCTGGTGGACGCCGGGTATCTGCTGGGGGCCGCCGCCAGTCTCCTTGCCGGGGAGCCGTCGAGATCCCGGATCACCGTGGATCACTCCGCCCTCGTCCAGGGCCTGCGCGAACAGGCCGAGTCCGAGACCGAGCGGCCACTGCTGCGCATCTACTGGTTCGACGGCGCCCCGGACCGCGTCCCCCAGCCCGAGCACCGCAGGCTGCGGGTGATGCCCCGGGTCACGGTCCGGCTCGGCGCCCTGACCCGCAGCGACGGCCGCTGGGCGCAGAAGGGCGTCGACGCGGCCATGCACGCCGAGCTGACCGAGCTGGCCCGCAACCGGGCCTGCTCCGACGTCGTCCTCGTCACCGGCGACGGCGATCTGCTGCCCGGCATGATGGCCGCCAAGGAGCACGGCGTCGCCGTCCACCTGTGGGCCGTCCAGGCCGCCGACGGCGACTACAACCAGTCCGAGGACCTCGTCGCCGAGGCCGACGAACGGCGCGTCCTGGATCGTGCGTGGATCACCAAGGCCGTCCGCGCCAAGGAGATCGGCGGGATCTGCGCGCCGACGCCCGTGCCCCGGCCCGAGATCGCCGCGATCCTCTCCGCGCCGCTGCCCGACTCCGGCCTCGCCCGCCCCGCCGAGCGGACCGCCCAGGAGGCCGAGCACCCCTCCGAGCACCCCTCCTCCGCCGCCTCCGAGAACGGCGCGCAGGAGCGCGTCCCCGCCCCCAAGGGCGTCCCGACCCCCAAGGACCTGGCCGCCCTGCGCGCACCCGGCGCCCAGGCCGCCCAGCACCCCACCACCGCGACCCTGCGCTGGTCCTCCGACAAGGGCTGGGTCGACCGCCCCGGCGTCGTGGCCGAACCCTCCGAGGTCGCCTCGATGCCGACGCTCGCGCAGGTCACGACGGCGGAGCAGCGGTGGGCCGACCGCGAGGAGGACATCACCACCGTCGGCGGCGACCCCTACGAGGTGGGGCAGGTCTTCGCCCGCCGGTGGATGGGGCGCCTCGGCGACCAGGGCCATCTGCAGAAGCTGTCGGGCATGTACCCGCGCATCCCGCACCGCCTCGACGGCGAGCTGCTGCGGTACGCGGCCCGCTTCGGCCTGCTCGCCCACAAGGACGACCAGATCGACGAACACGACCGGTACGCCATCCGGGCGGGCTTCTGGCGCGAGGTCGACGTCCGGACGGCGGCCGAGCACGCTCCGGCGGGGGACTGAACCGGGCGGCCCGGACGGCCCCGACGGCGAACGGAGGTCCCCGACCCCGTACTCTCGTCCCTTGTGAGTACGCGCGCGGCATCGGTAGTTCGGCACGGGGACGAGGTCGTGTGTGCCGTGCGCGGGCTGACCAAGACGTATCCGGCGGTCCGGGGCCGGCGCGGCACTCCCGCGACGCCCGAGGTCCGGGCCACCGACGACGTACGGCTGGACATCCGGCGCGGTGAGATCTTCGGGCTGCTCGGGCCGAACGGGGCCGGCAAGTCCACCCTCGTCCGGCAGATGACCGGGCTCATGCGGCCGGACACGGGCCGCGTGGAGATCCTCGGCCACGACGTCGTACGCCACCCCGAGCGGGCCGCGCGGCTCCTCGCCTACCTCGGGCAGGAGTCCACCGCCCTCGACGAGCTCACCGTCTCCCTCGCCGCCGAGACCACCGGACGGCTGCGCGGCCTCGACGTGCGCACGGCCCGCCGGGAGCGGGACGCCGTCCTCGACGAGCTGGGCCTCACGCCGATCGCCGGACGGCCGCTGCGCAAGCTGTCCGGCGGGCAGCGGCGGCTGGCCTGCTTCGCCGCCGTGCTGGTGGGGGAGCGGCCGCTGCTGGTGCTGGACGAGCCGACCACCGGGATGGACCCGGTCGCGCGGCGGGCCGTGTGGGCCGCCGTGGACCGGCGGCGCGCCGAACGCGGGACGACCGTGCTGCTCGTCACCCACAACGTCATCGAGGCGGAGACCGTCCTCGACCGGGTCGCCGTCCTCGACCAGGGCCGGGTCATCGCCTGCGACACCCCGTCCGGGCTCAAGGAGCAGGTCGCCGGGGAGGTGCGGGTGGAGCTGGTGTGGCGGGAGCGGGCGCCGCTGGACGTGCCCGAGGTCGCCGCGCTGCGCGAGCGGGCCGTGGAGTCCGGGCGCCGCTGGACGCTGCGGCTCGCGCCCGACGAGGCCCGCGCGGTCGTCGCCACCGTCACCGGCGGGGCCGCCTTCGCCGCCCTGGACGACTTCACCCTGGCCACCCCGAGCCTGGAGGACGTCTACCTGGCGCTGGGCGGGGCGGCCCGGCAGGGGCTGGTGCGGGCGTGAGCGGGGGTGCGGGCATGAGTGCGAGGGTCGTCATCTCCGTATGGGACGGTGTGAGAACCGTAGGGAAGAGGAGCAGCGCCACGTGAGTGTCGTACCCGCCGAGGTTCTGCCGGGCAGCACCCGGACCGTCCCGGAGCCGGCCCGGGCCGCCGCGGCCGAGCTGGCGCCGCGCGCGCGGCTGTGGCCGTCGCTCGTGGCCGTGTACCGGGCGCAGTTGTCCCGGGCGCGGGTGGCGCGCATCCCGCTGCTGTTCGTGGCGACCTTCCAGTCGGTCGGCATCCTGATCATGATGCGGGGTGTCGTGGACGGCGGGCGCGAGGCGGAGGCCGTGGTCGCGGGGTCGGCCGTGCTGGTCGTCGCCTTCGTCGCGCTGAATCTGCTCGCGCAGTACTTCGGGCAGTTGCGGGCGAGCGGGGGGCTCGATCACTACGCGACGCTGCCGGTGCCGCCTGCGGCCGTGGTGCTGGGGGCGGCGGGGGCGTATGCCTCGTTCACCGTGCCGGGGACCTTGGTGACCGCGGTGTTCGGGAGCGTGCTGTTCGGGCTGCCGCTGACGCATCTGTGGGTGCTCGCCCTCGTGATTCCGCTGGCGGGCGCCGCGCTGTCCGGGCTCGGGGCGGCCTTCGGGCTGCTCGCGTCGCGGCCGGAGCTGGCCACCGTGCTGGGGCAGCTCGGCATGTCGGCCGCGCTGCTGCTGGGCGTGCTGCCGCCGGACCGGATGCCGGACGCGGTGCGCTTCGCCCGTGACCTGCTGCCGTCGACGTACGGCGTCGAGGCGTTCGCCCGGACCTTCCGGGCCGACCCCGACTGGGCGTTCGTGCTCGGGGACCTCGCCGTGTGCGCGGGGGTGGGCGTCGTGTCGCTCGCCGTCGCCACCTGGGCGTACCGCCGGGCCGCCGTCCGGTGACGCGCCGCACAGGCGGGCCTGGCACGATGGCAGAGTGACCGCACCGCTGACTCCGCCTCCGCCGCCGCACGAACCGTCTTCGCACGAGCCGTCCCCGTCTCAGTCTCCGTCTCCGTATGAGGCCTGGCCTCCGTCGGGCGGAGGGTACGCCGGTGTGGCCGGCGCGCCTTACGACGTGTCCTACGGACAGGACGGGCCCGGGATGAAGACCGAACTGCGCGAAGCCGCCGCGATCACGGTGGTGGTCGCGTTCCTCGGGGCGCTGCTGGGGCTGCTGTGGGTGTGGCTGGTGCCGAAGGTGCCGCTGGTGGGTGATCTGGTGGAGGGCAACTGGGTCGTCTACTTCAAGGACACCGAGGGGGAGCAGGCGATCGGGGTGGACGGGACGTTCACGCTGTTGGCCCTGGCGGTCGGTGCGGTGAGTGCGGTCGCGGTGTTCGCGTGGCGGCGGCGTGGGGGAGTGCCGATCGTTGTCGCGCTCGCCCTCGGGGGGATTCTCGGGTCGGTGCTGGCCTGGCGGCTGGGGGTGTGGCTCGGGCCCGAGTCCGATGTGATCGCGCATGCGCGGGCCGTGGGCAAGGGGGTGACGTTCTCGGCGCCGTTGAAGCTGGGGGCGAAGGGGGCGTTGCTGGCGTGGTCGTTGGCGGCGTTGGTGGTGCATCTGGGGCTTACGGCGTTGTTCGGGCCTCGGGATCCTGATCCGTATCTGCCGCAGGGGGGCGTGCCCGAGGGCGGGTACGGGGCGCCTGTGGGGTAGGGCGGGTTTCTTCGCCTCCGCCGCCCTTGCCCGTTCCCATCCCGTCCCTGGGGACTGCGCCGCCGGACCCCCGCTGTCGGCCCTGAAGGGGCCTCGTCCTCAAACTCCCCCAGAGGGGGGACCCCAACGGGCTGGAATGTGCGGACCGGCGTCGTGAAGGGCACCCGCAGAGGGGAGCCCCAACGGGCTGGAATGGGCTCAGGCTCTGCCGATCGGGGCCAGTACCGCTTCCGTCAGGTTGGCCAGGTCTGTCGGGGCTAGTTCCAGCTCCAGGCCCCTTCTGCCTGCCGAGACGCAGATGGTGGGGTGGGTTGTTGCCGAGGCGTCCAGGACTGTGGGGAGTTTTTTGCGTTGGCCCAGGGGGGAGATGCCGCCTCGGACGTAGCCCGTGGTGCGTTCTGCCAGGGTCGGGTCGGCCATCGCCGCTCGTTTGCCGCCCACCGCCGATGCCAGGGCCTTGAGGTCCAGGGAGCCTGCCACCGGGACCACCGCGACCGTCAGGGTGCCGTCCACGTCCGCCACCAGGGTCTTGAAGACCCGGCCGGGGGAGACGCCCATCGCCTCGGCCGCCTCCTCGCCGTAGGACGGGTGGCTCGGGTCGTGGTCGTAGGCGTGGACCGTGAAGTCCACGCCGGCCGCCGTCAGGGCCACCGTCGCGGGCGTGCCCCCGGACTGCTGTTGCTGCTTCTTCGGCTTCTTCGCCATGCGGGGTTCGGGCCTTCTCGGTGACGTCAGTTGAGACTCGTCGGGGCTCGCGTCAGGTCCGACGCGGGGAGCGAGGGCAGGTTACGGATGATCGCCGTCTCCGCGCGAAGGAGTTTCAGTTCGTCCCGCAGGCGGGAAGCCGTGTCGGGAGCTTGGAGGAAGCGCTGTTTGGTGGGGGTGTCCAGCATCATCGCGGCCGCCACCAGGTACGACACGACCGAGGGGTCGTCGGGGAGGTCCGCGCCGGTGGCCAGGGAGCGTTCGCGGGCGCCCGCCAGCCGCTTCTGGTACTGGCGGAAGGCCCGCAGCACGCCCTGCGCGAGGGCGCCCGCCTCGTCGCCCGGGTCCTCCGGCAGCTCCTGGAGCTCGGCCGTCAGGAACGGGCCCGACGCGTCCACCGACAGCAGCTTCACCCGCGTCGTGCCCGTCGCCAGCACCTCGAACGTGCCGTCGGCCCGCTCGCGGATCGTCGCCGCGTCGGCCACGCAGCCGACACCGTGGAACGACTTCACCGGGTCGTCGCCGAACCCGGCCGCGGGGCCGCGCTCGGGCAGCGCCGTCCGGCCGGGCAGCCCCGAGGCGCTGGGCGCCACCTCGTGGCCGTCGCGGATGGCGACGACGGCGAACCGGCGCGTTTCGTCCTCGGGGGTCTTCAGCAGGTCGCGCATCATGGCGCGATAGCGCTCCTCGAAGACGTTGAGCGGGAGCACGAGTCCCGGGAACAACACCGAGTTCAGGGGGAAGAGCGGCAGGCGGACGGTGGTCACGACGCAGAAGCCTAGTGGTCCACGGGGTGGGCGTGTCCGCCGTGCCCGTTCCCGGGGGGCCAGGGCGGCTGCGCGGACGGGCCCGAGCGCACTTCCTCACGTACCGCGAGGAAGTGGCCGAGCGGGTCGTCCGACAGTCTGCCCCAGGGGAAGGACGTGGCGTACGGGCCGATCAGGCGCAGTTGTACGAGGGCGTCGTCGCGGCGGCCGAGGCGGACCAGGACGTACGTCAGGAGGTTGCGGATCTCGGCCGGCCACGGGTCGAGGCCCGGGAAGCGCGCGGACAGCGCGACGGCCCGGTCGGCGGCGGCGTCCAGCCGCTCGCGCGGCACCTCGGGGCCGCAGCCGTCGGTCAGGTACGTGAGCGCTGCCCGCGCGGGCAGCGCCTGGACGAGGGAGCCGGCCGGCGCGTCCTGAGCGGCGCGGTCGGCGAAGTCGAAGCACTCGCGGTGGGAGCCGTGCCACGACTCGGCCAGGTAGCGCTTGGCGGCCACATGGCAGCCGTAGTGGTGCGGGGCGCGGCGGACCGCGGCCGCCCACAGTTCGCCGAAGTACTTGTGTCCGGCACGGGTCCCGCGCGCGTGGTCCAGGGCGATCCGCCACGGCACCGGGTCGCGGACGTCGCTCTGCGCGGCCGCCGTGATCAGCGGGCTCACCTCGCGCAGCAGCTCGGCCCGGGCCGGCGACCGCCAGGCCCGGTCCACCGCGAGCTGGGCGGAGACGAGCAGCACGTCGGGGTCGCGCGGGGCGGCGGCACGCCACTCCGCGAACCAGTCCGGACGCGCGTGCGCGAAGGACGCCAGCCGGGTCGTGTACCGGTCGTGGTACTCCCACTCGGCGCGTTCCCGGGTGCGGGCCAGCAGCTCGGCGGCGGGCGCGTAGGCGCCCAGCGCGGCGGCGACCAGCGCGGGTCCGAGCCGGTCGTCGGGTACGTCGAGGAGCACCTCGTCGTCGGCGGGGAGCCCGGCGGCGCTGTGGGGGGCGGCGTTCCGCGGCGTCCGGGAAGCCCGGGAGGCGCGGATGAAGGGGGGCAGCAGAGCCATGGTGCCGACCATTGAAAAGCCGCAGGTTCAGATTGCGCCAGAGGGTTCGGGCAACCTGTGGAAAGTTGTACGGCGCAGAGTCAAGGGGCGGTAAAAAGGTGACCGTTCAACAACTGTGGTCGGTCGACCGCCTGTCGATGGCCGGGCGCGGTCAGCCCCGGCGCAGCAGTCGCGTCGCCCCCGCCGCCACCGTCGTCGCCAGGACCCAGCCGAGCAGGATCAGCGCCGTCGACAGCCACTGCCAGCCGCCGCGCAACTGCCACTGGCCGACCTGCCCCAGGTCGATGACGGGCAGCAGCAGGTCGAGCGCGAAGAGGGCCGGGTTCCAGGGCGGGTGCCCGTCGCGGTTGACGGGCGGATGCGCGGCGTGCGCGAAGGCCAGGGAACTGGCCGCCCACAGCACCGCCATCCACACCGCCGCGCGGCCCGGCCGGTACCCGTAGGCGACCGTCCAGTCCTGGGCGTAGCCCACGAGCTTAGCCGCGGGCGGCAGCGTCTCGCGGCGGCGGCGCTGTTTGGCGAGCAGCACCTCGCGGGCGTCCTCGTCCTCCCCGCCGGTACGCAGTACGGTCGCCAGCCGCTCGTACGGCTCCGGGGCGTACTCGGCGGTCGCCGCGGCCACCCAGCGCAGCCGCTCGGCCAGCGGGAACGGACCCTGCGGCACCAGGTTCTCGTACGCGAAGCCGCCCATGTGCAGACGGCCGGGGCCCGGCCAGGCGCTCGCCCGGTCGACGAGGTTGATCACCCGGGCGCCCGACAGCACCACCTTGCCGCGCGCCGGCGGCTCCCCGAGGAAGCGCAGCTCGGGCGTCTGCACCCGGCGCAGCGACAGCTCCTGGTCCTCCGTGAAGGTGAACCGGGCCCGCTCCAGGTCGACGGCGTCGCCGAACCGCCCGTCGTCCAGGCGCACCCCGCCCCGGCAGTCGAAGCGCTGGATGCGCGTCCCGCGCGCGGGAGTCGTGCCGCTCAGCGCCTGGCCGCCGACGCCGGCCGGGGTCAGATACAGGGAGCGCCCCACGGTCAGCTGGGGCGCGTTCAGCGCGAGCCGCGTGTACGGGTTGGTCAGCCGCGCCCCGCGCAGGCTCAGCGACACGCCGATGGTGGCGCTGCGCAGACTCAGCTCGCCGTGCGACTCCAGCAGCTCCGCCTGGAGGTCCTGGCCGACCGTCATGCCGTCGGCGGCGATCGAACGGCCGGACCGGTCGCGGTAGACGATCGCCTGGTTGAGCAGCAGGTCCGTCCCGATGTGCGCGTCGGTGAGCCGGACGCCGTTGTGGAAGCGGCAGCGCGGCAGGTGCAGATCGCCCTCGGTGTGCACCCGGGCCGCCTCCAGCCGCGGCACCGAGCAGTCCACCATCCGCATCGTCGTGAAACGCGCCTCCGGCATCAGCACCTCCCGCTCGAACCTGCAGCGCTTCATCTCCAGATACGGCACCACCGTGCCGCCCGCGAGGTCCAGGGAGCCGCTGATCTGCACGCCGGCCAGCTTCAGCGAGGCCACCCGGCCGGCCAGCGCGGGCGGCCCCGCCAGCAGCAGCCAGGCGACGATCCGCGCCCGCACGGTCCGCGCCGCGCCCCACGGATGCCCGCCGTGCGGATCGTCGACGACCGTGTCCCCGCTGCTCAGGTCGTACACGGTGCCGTCGCGGAAGGCCTGCCACATGCCGGCCTCGGCGGCGGTCAGATCGTCCGGCAGCTCCCCGGCGTGCACGCCGGCCCCCTCCGTCACACGTCACCCCTTCGGTCACCCGAACGCTAGACGTGAAGGTGATCTTCCGGGTTCCGGCCGCGGTCCGGCCACGTTCTGTATCAGCCATTGATACGCGCGGACGACGTCCGATCCCGGTCTGAGAGAATTGACCTCGTGCTGCAACATTTCTCGCTGGCCCGAATCGATCTGCGCGGCGACACCCTTCCCGAGGGCCCCGCCCTGCGCGACCTGCTGCCCCGAGCCGAATTCGACGTCTCGGCCGCCCTGGAGAAGGTGCGTCCGATCTGCGAGGCCGTGCATCATCGGGGCGACGCGGCGCTGATCGACTTCGCCGAGAAGTTCGACGGCGTGCGGCTGGCCTCCGTACGGGTCCCGGCACAGGCGATCGCCGACGCGCTGGAGCAGCTCGACCCGGCCGTGCGCGCGGCCCTGGAGGAGTCCGTCCGCCGCGCCCGTCTCGTCCACCGCGCGCAGCGCCGTACGACGCACACGACGCAGGTCGTGCCCGGCGGGTCGGTGACCGAGAAGTGGGTGCCGGTCGAGCGGGTCGGGCTGTACGCGCCCGGCGGCCGGTCCGTCTACCCGTCGTCCGTGATCATGAACGTCGTGCCGGCCCAGGAGGCGGGCGTCGAGTCGATCGCCCTGGCCTCCCCGGCGCAGGCCGAGTTCGACGGCCTCCCGCACCCGACGATCCTCGCCGCGTGCGCCCTGCTCGGCGTCGACGAGGTGTACGCGGCCGGTGGCGCGACCGCCGTCGCGATGTTCGCGTACGGCACCGAGTCCTGCCCGCCCGCCAACATGGTCACCGGCCCCGGCAACATCTGGGTCGCCGCCGCCAAGCGCTACTTCACCGGAAAGATCGGCATCGACGCCGAGGCCGGCCCGACCGAGATCGCGGTCCTGGCCGACGACAGCGCCGACCCGGTGCACGTCGCCGCCGACCTGATCAGCCAGGCCGAGCACGACCCGCTGGCCGCCGCCGTCCTCGTCACCGACTCCGTCGCGCTGGCGGACGCCGTCGAGAAGGAACTCCAGCCGCAGGTCGCGGCCACCAAGCACATCGACGACCGGATCGTCCCGGCGCTCGCCGGCCGCCAGTCGGCGATCGTCCTCGTCGACGGGATCGACGAGGGCCTGCGCGTCGTCGACGCGTACGGCGCCGAGCACCTGGAGATCCAGACGGCCGACGCCGCCGCCGTGGCCGACCGGGTCAGGAACGCGGGCGCGATCTTCGTCGGCCCCTGGGCGCCGGTCTCCCTGGGCGACTACGCGGCCGGGTCCAACCACGTGCTGCCCACCGGCGGCTGCGCCTGCCACTCCTCCGGGCTGTCGGTGCAGTCCTTCCTCCGCGGCATCCACATCGTCGACTACACGCGCGACGCGCTGGCCGACGTCGCGCACCACGTGGTGACGCTGGCGGAGGCGGAGGACCTGCCCGCGCACGGCGCGGCGGTCAAGGCGAGGTTCGGGTGGAAGGTACCGACGAGCAAATGAGCTTCGGAATCGACGATCTCCCCGTACGGGACGAGCTGCGCGGCAAGTCCCCCTACGGCGCGCCCCAACTCGACGTCCCCGTACGGCTGAACACCAACGAGAACCCCTACCCGCTGCCCGAGCCGCTGGTCGAGCGGATCGCCGAGCGGGTGCGCGAGGCGGCCCGCGACCTCAACCGCTACCCGGACCGCGACGCCGTCGAGCTGCGCACCCAGCTCGCGAAGTACCTGACCGACACCGCCGGGTACGAGGTCGGCCCGGCCAACGTGTGGGCCGCCAACGGCTCCAACGAGGTCATCCAGCAGCTGCTCCAGACCTTCGGCGGGCCGGGCCGTACGGCGATCGGCTTCGAGCCGTCGTACTCGATGCACGGGCTCATCGCGCGCGGCACCGGGACCGGCTGGATCTCCGGCCCGCGCGGCGCGGACTTCACCATCGACCTCGCGGCGGCCGAGCGGGCCGTCGCCGAGCACCGCCCGGACGTCGTCTTCATCACCACCCCCAACAACCCCACCGGCACCGCGGTCCCGGCCGAGACGGTCCTCGCGCTGTACGAGGCCGCTCAGGCCGCGCGGCCGTCGATGGTCGTCGTCGACGAGGCGTACGTCGAGTTCAGCCACGGCGACTCGCTGCTGCCGCTGCTCGAAGGTCGGCCGAATCTCGTCGTCTCGCGGACGATGTCGAAGGCCTTCGGCGCGGCCGGTCTGCGCCTCGGCTACCTCGCCGCGCACCCGGCGGTCGTGGACGCCGTCCAGCTCGTCCGGCTGCCGTACCACCTGTCGGCCGTCACCCAGGCGACCGCGCTGGCCGCCCTGGAGCACACCGGCACGCTGCTGAAGTACGTCGAGCAGCTCAAGTCGGAGCGGGACCGGCTGGTGGGCGAGCTGCTCGCGATCGGGTACGAGGTCACGGCGTCCGACGCCAACTTCGTGCAGTTCGGGCGGTTCGCCGACGCCCACACGGTCTGGCAGCAGATCCTCGACCGGGGCGTCCTGGTCCGCGACAACGGCGTCCCCGGCTGGCTGCGGGTCACCGCGGGAACCCCCGAAGAGAACGACGCGTTCCTCGACGCGGTACGTGAATTGCAGTGTTTTGTGGGGGACACCCCCACGCCCCCGAAGGAGCAGAGCGCATGAACCGCGTAGGACGTGTGGAGCGGACGACGAAGGAGACCTCGGTCCTCGTCGAGATCAACCTCGACGGCACCGGCAAGGTCGACGTGTCGACGGGCGTCGGCTTCTACGACCACATGCTCGACCAGCTCGGCCGGCACGGCCTGTTCGACCTGACCGTGAAGACCGACGGCGACCTGCACATCGACTCCCACCACACCATCGAGGACACCGCCCTCGCGCTCGGCGCCGCCTTCAAGCAGGCGCTCGGCGACAAGGTGGGGATCTACCGCTTCGGCAACTGCACGGTCCCGCTGGACGAGTCCCTCGCCCAGGTCACCGTCGACCTGTCCGGCCGCCCCTACCTCGTGCACACCGAGCCCGAGAAGATGGCGCCGATGATCGGCGAGTACGACACCACGATGACCCGGCACATCCTGGAGTCCTTCGTCGCCCAGGCGCAGATCGCGCTGCACGTGCACGTGCCCTACGGGCGCAACGCGCACCACATCGTGGAATGCCAGTTCAAGGCGCTCGCCCGGGCGCTGCGCTACGCCGCCGAGCGCGACCCGCGCGCGGCCGGCATCCTCCCCTCCACGAAGGGCGCGCTGTAGAGCCATGACGGGACTCTCGACCATCCTGATCGTCGTCGGCCTCTTCCTGGCCGGCGGCATCTACTCGTTCGTCAAACAGCAGATGCCGAAGAGCCTGATCGTGCTGCTCTCGATCGGCGCCACGATGTGTCTCGTCGCGGGCGTGGTGCGGCTGGAGGTGTGGAATTGACCGCCACCGGCACGAACGGCGCCAAGAAGGTGGTCGTCTTCGACTACGGCTTCGGCAACGTCCGCTCCGCCGAGCGCGCCCTCGCGCGCGCGGGGGCCGACGTGGAGATCACGCGTGACTTCGACACGGCCATGAACGCCGACGGGCTGCTCGTGCCGGGCGTCGGGGCCTTCGCCGCCTGCATGAAGGGCCTGCGCGAGGCCCGCGGCGACTGGATCGTCGGCCGCCGGCTGTCCGGCGGCCGGCCCGTGCTGGGCATCTGCGTCGGCATGCAGATCCTGTTCGCGCGCGGCATCGAGCACGGCGTGGAGACCGAGGGCCTGGACGAATGGCCCGGCGCGGTCGAGCCGCTCCAGGCCGAGATCGTGCCCCACATGGGCTGGAACACCGTCGACGCCCCGGCCGGCTCCGAGCTGTTCGCCGGCCTGGACCCGGACGCGCGCTTCTACTTCGTGCACTCCTACGCAGTCCAGGAGTGGTCCCTGGAGACCACCAACGCGGCGATACGGGCGCCCCTGGTGACCTGGTCGACGCACGGCAAGCCCTTCGTGGCCGCCGTGGAGAACGGCGCCCTGTGGGCCACGCAGTTCCACCCCGAGAAGTCCGGCGACGCCGGCGCCCAGCTCCTCACCAACTGGATCGGAACCCTGTGAGCAAGCTCGAACTCCTCCCCGCCGTCGACGTCCGCGACGGCCAGGCCGTCCGTCTCGTGCACGGCGAGTCGGGCACGGAGACTTCTTACGGTTCGCCCCTCGAAGCCGCCCTCGCCTGGCAGCGCTCGGGCGCCGAGTGGCTGCACCTGGTCGACCTGGACGCCGCGTTCGGCACCGGCGACAACCGCGCGCTGATCGCGGAGGTCGCGGGGGCCATGGACATCAAGGTGGAGCTGTCCGGCGGCATCCGCGACGACGACACCCTCGCCGCCGCCCTCGCCACCGGCTGCACCCGGGTGAACCTGGGCACCGCCGCCCTGGAGACGCCCGAGTGGGTCGCCAAGATCATCGCCGAGCACGGCGACAAGATCGCGGTCGGCCTCGACGTCCGGGGCACGACCCTGCGCGGCCGTGGCTGGACCCGCGACGGCGGCGACCTCTACGAGACGCTGGCCCGCCTCGACCAGGAGGGCTGCGCGCGGTACGTCGTCACCGACATCGCCAAGGACGGCACGCTGCAGGGCCCGAACCTGGAGCTCCTGAAGAACGTGTGCGCGGTGACGGACCGGCCGGTCGTGGCGTCGGGCGGCGTGTCGTCCCTGGACGACCTGCGGGCCATCGCCGAGCTGGTGCCCCTCGGCGTCGAGGGCTCCATCGTCGGCAAGGCGCTCTACGCGAAGGCGTTCACGCTGGAAGAGGCCCTGGAGGCGGTGGCCCGGTGAGCGAGCTGCGACGCGTCACGACCGGCGCGCCCTGGGAGGAGACCTTCGGCTACTCCCGCGCGGTGGAGCTGCCGAACGGGCTGGTGCTGGTCTCCGGCTGCACGTCGATAGTGGACGGCCAGATCGCCGGCGGCGGTCCCCACGAGCAGACGGTCAACGCCTTCAACGTCGCGTTCGCGGCGCTGGAGCAACTGGGTCTCGGCCGCGGCGACGTCGTGCGGACCCGCATGTACATCACCCACGCGCGGGACGTGGACGACGTCGGACGCGCCCACAAGGAGCTGTTCGACGCCGTCCGGCCCGCCGCATCCATGATCATCGTCTCCGGCTTCGTGGACCCCAGCCTGGTCGTCGAGGTCGAGGTGGAGGCGTTCCGAGGAGTGCCGTCATGACCCTGGCGATCCGAGTCATCCCCTGCCTGGACGTGGACAACGGCCGGGTCGTCAAGGGCGTCAACTTCCAGAACCTGCGCGACGCGGGCGACCCCGTCGAGATGGCCAAGGTGTACGACGCCGAGGGCGCCGACGAGCTGACGTTCCTGGACATCACCGCCTCCTCGGGCAACCGCGAGACGACGTACGACGTGGTGCGCCGCACCGCCGAGCAGGTGTTCATCCCGCTCACCGTCGGCGGCGGGGTGCGCACCCCCGAGGACGTCGACAAGCTGCTGCGGGCGGGCGCCGACAAGGTGGGCGTGAACACGGCCGCGATCGCCCGCCCCGAGCTGATCAAGGAGATCGCGGAGCGCTTCGGCAGCCAGGTACTGGTCCTCTCGGTGGACGCCAGGCGCACCGCGTCCGGATCCTTCGAGGTGACGACCCACGGCGGCCGCAAGGGCACCGGCATCGACGCGATCGAGTGGGCGCACCGGGCGGCCGAGCTGGGCGCGGGCGAGATCCTGCTCAACTCGATGGACGCCGACGGCACGAAGGACGGCTACGACCTGGAGATGATCACGGCCGTCCGCAGACACGTGACGATCCCCCTGATCGCCTCCGGCGGCGCCGGCACCCTCACCGACTTCCCCCCGGCCGTCGAAGCGGGCGCGAACGCGGTCCTGGCCGCATCGGTGTTCCACTTCGGCGACCTACGCATCGGACAGGTCAAGGACGCGCTGAGAGGGGCGGGACACCCTGTGCGGTGACGCGCCTCATCCTTTCGGCTGAGTCAGTTGGATCAGGTTGCCCACGGTGTCGTCCAGGACGGCTGCGATGACCGGGCCCTGTTCCTGTGGCTTGTGGGTGAAGCGCACGCCCAGGGACCGCAGGCGCTCGTACTCCGCCTCGATGTCGTCGACGGAGAAGACGATGCACGGCAGGCCCGCCTCGCGCAGTGCCGCTCGGTACGGCTCCGCGATGGGGCCCTGGCCGGGCTCCAGCAGCAACTGGAGATCCGGCTGGGCCCCTTCCGGCGCGCCCACGGTGACGAGCAGGGTGCCGCCGCCGAGGTCCATGTGCAGGCGCGTCTCGAAGCCCAGGACGTCCGTGTAGAAGGCGTGCGCCTTCGTGACGTCGTCGACGTACACGCTGGTCATCGCGACCTTGATCATGAACGGTTCCTCTCAGATGCCGAGCTGCTTGCCGCCGTGCAGTTTGGCGATCGCGTCCTTCTCGCCCTCCAGCTCCACCTTGGCCGCGCTCCGCCGGCCGTGCAGGAACAGCAGCAGCTCCGACGGCTCCCCGGTCGCCGTCACCACCGGAGTGCCCCGGTTGGCGACCGCCGTACGGCCGTCCGCGCGGCGTAGGACCAGGCCCGTCGGGGTGCCGCGGCCCATCAGGCGCGCCGCGCGCTCCAGCCGGGACCACAGGGTGTCCTGGAAGACCGGGTCGAGCTCGCGCGGCGTCCAGTCCGGCTGGGCGCGCCGGACGTCCTCGGTGTGGACGTAGAACTCGATCGTGTTCGACGCCTCGTCGATCTGCTTGAGCTGGAAGGGCGAGAAGCGCGGCGGGCCGGTCCGGATGAGCTGGATCAGCTCGTCGTACGGCTTGGCCGCGAACTCCTCCATCACCTTGTCCAGGCGGGCCGCGAGCTGGGGGAGCACCAGGCCGCCGGCGGCGTCCGGGCGGCGCTCGCGCACCACCACGTGCGCGGCCAGGTCCCGGGTCTGCCAGCCCTCGCAGAGGGTCGGCGCCTCGGGACCCGCGGTCTCCAAGAGATCGGCGAGCAGAAGCCGTTCACGCTTGGCGAAAGTCGACATGCAGTCAGCCTACGGCCACGTAGAGGGTCCGCCCAGTGGACGCACGTCCGTCACTGTCAGTGGTGCGCGGCAGAATGGCACCATGACCAGCACGCCCCCGCCCGCCCGTCACCCGACCACCGCCCCTCAACGAGGCGCTTCGCGCCACAGTTCTCCGTCCAGTCGCCTCGCCCCCGAGATCGCCGCGCGCCTCAAGCGCAGCGCCGACGGCCTCGTCCCCGCCATCGCCCAGCAGTACGACACCGGTGAGGTGCTCATGCTCGGCTGGATGGACGACGAGGCGCTGCACCGCACGCTCACCACCGGCCGCTGCACCTACTGGTCGCGCAGCCGCCGGGAGTACTGGGTCAAGGGCGACACCTCCGGCCACTTCCAGTGGGTCAGGTCCGTCGCCCTCGACTGCGACGCCGACACCGTCCTCGTCAAGGTCGACCAGGTCGGCGCCGCCTGCCACACCGGCGCGCGCACCTGCTTCGACACCGACGTCCTGCTGGACGTCCTGCCGACGGGCGGTGCCGATTCCGACGCCGCCGCCGTGGATCAGTAAGGTCAGCCGCCATGGACCTCGAGACGTTCCGCAAGCTGGCCGGCGACCGCCGTGTCATCCCGGTCACCCGCAAGCTCCTCGCCGACGGCGACACCCCGGTCGCGCTCTACCGCAAGCTCGCCGCCGAGCGCACCGGCACCTTCCTCCTGGAGTCCGCGGAGAACGGCCGCTCGTGGTCCCGGTACTCCTTCGTCGGCGTCCGAAGCGCCGCCACCCTCACCGCGCTCGACGGCCAGACCCACTGGCTCGGCACCCCGCCCGTCGGCGTCCCCACGGACGGCGACCCGCTCGCCGCCCTGCGCGCCACCATCGAGACCCTGCACACCCCCCACCAGGAGGGCATGCCGCCCTTCACCGGCGGCATGGTCGGCTACCTCGGCTACGACATCGTGCGCCGCCTGGAGAAGATCGGCCCCGGTGAGCGGGACGACCTGCGACTGCCCGAGCTGACCATGCTCCTGACCAGCGATCTCGCCGTCATGGACCACTGGGAGGGCTCCGTCCTGCTGATCGCCAACGCGATCAACCACAACGACCTCGACACCGGCGTCGACGAGGCGTACACGGACGCGGTCGCCCGCCTGGACGCCATGGAGGCCGACCTCACGCGCGCGGTGGCCCAGCCCCCGGCCGTCCTCCCGCCCTCCGAGCTGCCCGAGTACACCGCCCTGTGGGGCGGCCCCGACTTCCGGACGGCCGTCGAGGACATCAAGGAGCGCATCCGCGCGGGCGAGGCCTTCCAGGTCGTCCCCTCCCAGCGCTTCGAAACGCCGTGCACGGCAAGCGCGCTGGACGTGTACCGGGTGCTGCGGGCCACGAACCCCTCCCCGTACATGTACCTGTTCCGCTTCGACGGCTTCGACGTGGTCGGCTCGTCCCCCGAGGCGCTCGTCAAGGTCGAGGACGGGCACGCCATGGTCCACCCCATCGCCGGCACCCGGCACCGCGGGGCCACCCCGCACGAGGACCAGGCCCTCGCCGACGAACTGCTCGCCGACCCCAAGGAGCGCGCCGAGCACCTCATGCTCGTCGACCTGGGCCGCAACGACCTGGGCCGGGTCTGCGAGCCGGGCTCGGTCGAGGTCGTCGACTTCATGTCCGTCGAGCGGTACTCGCACGTGATGCACATCGTCTCGACGGTCACCGGCAAGGTCGCCGCCGGCCGCACCGCATTCGACGTCCTCACCGCCTGCTTCCCCGCCGGCACCCTCTCCGGCGCCCCCAAGCCCCGCGCCATGCAGATCATCGACGAACTGGAACCGTCCCGGCGCGGCCTGTACGGCGGCTGCGTGGGCTATCTGGACTTCGCGGGCGACTCCGACACCGCCATCGCCATCCGCACGGCCCTGCTGCGCGACGGCACGGCCTACGTCCAGGCCGGCGCCGGCATCGTCGCCGACTCCGACCCCGTCGCCGAGGACCAGGAGTGCCGCAACAAGGCGGCGGCGGTCCTGCGCGCCGTCCACACGGCCAACCGGCTCGGGCGATAGCCGGCTCGGGCGGTAACCGGCTCGGGCAGTAGGACGAGGGTCATATGAACCCCGGGTGACGGTTCGCCCGGGGTTCAGGCGATAGTGGGGTACGTGACTGCTGTTCCGCACCCCCGATCCGCATCCGACACCGCCGCCCGGTCCGGCCGCCGGAGCCTCGCCCTCGCCCTGCTGTGCGGCGCGCTGGGCGCGGCCGTGGCCCTGCTGGCCACCCGGCAGCGCTGGTCGGCGGGCACGGCGACGGTGGCCGGCGGCGCCTTCCCCCTGACCGCCAGGGGCAGCGACGTCACGGGCCTGCCCGCGGCGCTCGCCATAGTGGGCCTCGCCGCGCTCGTCGCCGTCTTCGCCGTCCGCCGGACCGGCCGTTTCGCGGTCTCCGCCCTCCTCGCGCTCTCCGGCGCCGGGATCATGGCCGCCGCCCTGCTCGGCGCCACCGACGGCACCGCGCTCGACGAGCAGGCCGCGAAGGCCTCCGGCGACACCTCGGCCACCGTGGCCTCGTTCACCCACACCGCCTGGCCCTACGCGGCGGCCGCGGGCGGCGCCCTGATCCTCCTGGCCGGCCTGCTGGCCCTGCGCTACGGCCGCCAGTGGCCCGCCATGTCCGGCCGCTACGAACGCGACGGCACCCCGCGCCCCCGGCGCGCCCCCAAGCCCGTCGACCCCGACCGGCCCGAGGACATGTGGAAGGCCCTGGACCGCGGCGAGGACCCGACGGGCATGGACCCGGTCTGACCAGGCCGCCGTCCGCGGTTCCCGATGCGTTGCCGTCCGCGGTTCCCGATGTGGTGAATCAGACGCGAACGGATACCACCCCCGCGTCCGGTACGCGCGTGCGTACGGGACAATGGACGACGAGCGTCCGGCTCGGACGGACACAGAGACAGCAATGAGGAGCAAGTCATGGCGGGCAGCAGCCACGGACACACCCCGGCCGCCTGGACCGGCGTCACCATCGCCATCATCGGCTTCACCGTCGCGGGCGCGTTCATGGTGATGGCCGAGCCGCTCGGGTTCTGGGCCGGCATGGCGATCGTGCTCCTCGCCGGTGTGGTCGGCGGCGCGATGCGCGCGGCCGGCCTGGGCATGCCGAAGGAGACGCACCCGGTGCACAAGACCGCGCCGGTGACCCGCGAGCCGGCCACCGTCGAGGGCTGAGCCCCCACGACAGACGCGACCTGGTGAGGGGCGGCCGGTGCACACCGGCCGCCCCTCACGCGCGCGTGGCACCCCGGCGGGGCACAATGCGAGGCGTGAACGCCGACAGCCAGAGGGTGACGTCAACGACGCGGGGACGACTCGCCGTGCCCGCCGGGATCCTCACGGCCGTCGTCGGCGCCTTCGCCTACGTCGGGGCCGTCGACCCCAACGAGCCCGGCCACTACCCCGTCTGCCCGCTCCTGCGCTACACGGGCCTGTACTGCCCCGGCTGCGGCGGCCTGCGCAGCGCGCACGCCTTCGTGCACGGGGACTTCCAGGCCGCCCTCCAGGACAACGCCATGGCCGTCGTCGCCTTCCTGGGCTTCGCGGTGGTGTGGACCGTCTGGGTGGTCCGCGTGGCACGCGGACGCCCCGTGCGCGTCGACCTCACCTCGGTGCGGCTCTGGGCGCTGGGCGCATCGCTGCTGGTCTTCACGGTCGTCCGGAACCTGCCGTTCGGTGGCTGGCTGCATCCTTGATCAACCGGCAAATGTCCAGGTAATGGGACCGCCGGCGGCTGGATGTGAGGCCATCGCCTTCCTCCGGATACCATCGGAGTGACCATCGTTTTCCACCGGTTGCCGGAAGGGGGCCGCTCGCGTGAGTGTGCTCGACGAGATCATCGACGGAGTCCGTGCCGACCTCGCGGAGCGGCAGGCGCGCGTCAGCCTCGAGGAGCTCAAGGAGCGCGCGGCGAAGGCTCCCGCGGCCAAGGACGGCGTGGCCGCCCTGCGCGGTGACGGCGTCAAGGTCATCTGCGAGGTCAAGCGCTCCAGCCCGTCCAAGGGCGCCCTGGCCGCCATCGCCGACCCGGCCGCCCTGGCCGCCGACTACGAGGCGGGCGGCGCGGCCGTCATCTCCGTCCTCACCGAGGAGCGCCGCTTCGGCGGCTCCCTGGCCGACCTCGAAGCGGTACGCGCGCGCGTGGACATCCCCGTGCTGCGCAAGGACTTCATCGTCACCTCGTACCAGCTGTGGGAGGCCCGCGCGTACGGCGCCGACCTCGCGCTGCTGATCGTGGCCGCCCTCGAGCAGTCGGCCCTGGAGTCCCTCATCGAGCGCGCCGTCTCCATCGGCCTCACCCCGCTGGTCGAGGTCCACGACGAGGTCGAGGTCGAGCGCGCCGTCGACGCGGGCGCCAAGGTGATCGGCGTCAACGCGCGCAACCTGAAGACCCTCGAGGTCGACCGCGGGACCTTCGAACGCGTCGCCCCCGAGATCCCGGCCCACATCGTCAAGATCGCCGAGTCCGGCGTCCGGGGCCCGCACGACCTCATCGCGTACGCCAACGCCGGCGCCGACGCCGTCCTGGTCGGCGAGTCCCTGGTGACGGGCCGCGACCCCAAGACAGCGGTCGCCGACCTGGTCGCGGCGGGCGAACACCCGGCCCTGCGCCACGGCCGCGGCTGACCGGCCGGTACGCTGACCCGCGATGACCGTCTCGACCACCCTGGCGACCAGGGACCCGTACGCCCGCCTCGCGCGCGGCTGCAGGCCCCGAGGCTGTCGCGCGCCCGCACGGCGCGTACACGGCCGCAGGGTGCGCTACGTCATCGGAGACGAACCCGGCCAGGTCAACGGACAGCGATGGCAACGCGCCCCTGAGGGGCGCGGGGCAGTGCCCGGATGTGCGGCTCCGCCGCGTGGGCGCGACCAGCCACGTACGGCCTGAGGTCGTTCATCAAGCTCCGCCCCCACGGCGATTAGGTTCTTTCCACAAACCCACCGTGAGGTTTCCGTATGCCCAGCGAGTTCTTCATCCCCGACCCGGAGGGCCAAGTCCCCACCGCCGAGGGCTACTTCGGCGCGTTCGGCGGCAAGTTCATCCCGGAGGCCCTCGTCGCCGCCGTGGACGAGGTCGCCGTCGAGTACGACAAGGCGAAGCACGACCCCGAGTTCGCCCGCGAGCTGGACGACCTGCTCGTCCACTACACCGGCCGCCCCAGTTCCCTCACCGAGGTGCCGAGGTTCGCCGAACACGCCGGCGGCGCACGCATCTTCCTCAAGCGCGAGGACCTCAACCACACCGGCTCCCACAAGATCAACAACGTGCTCGGCCAGGCGCTGCTGACCAGGCGCATGGGCAAGACGCGGGTGATCGCCGAGACCGGCGCCGGCCAGCACGGCGTGGCCACGGCCACCGCCTGCGCCCTCTTCGGGCTCGAGTGCACGATCTACATGGGTGAGATCGACACCCAGCGCCAGGCCCTCAACGTGGCCCGGATGCGCATGCTGGGCGCCGAGGTCGTGGCCGTGAAGTCCGGCAGCCGCACGCTGAAGGACGCCATCAACGAGGCCTTCCGCGACTGGGTCGCCAACGTCGACCGCACCCACTACCTCTTCGGCACGGTCGCCGGACCGCACCCCTTCCCGGCGATGGTCCGCGACTTCCACCGCGTCATCGGCGTCGAGGCCCGCCGCCAGATCCTGGAGCGCGCCGGGCGGCTGCCCGACGCGGCCGTCGCCTGCGTCGGCGGCGGTTCCAACGCCATCGGCCTGTTCCACGCCTTCATCCCGGACGCCGACGTACGCCTCGTCGGCTGCGAACCGGCCGGGCACGGCATCGAGACCGGCGAGCACGCGGCGACCCTGACCGCGGGCGAGCCCGGCATCCTGCACGGCTCCCGCTCCTACGTCCTCCAGGACGACGAGGGCCAGATCACCGAGCCGTACTCCATCTCGGCGGGACTGGACTACCCGGGCATCGGCCCCGAGCACTCCTACCTCAAGGACACCGGCCGCGCCGAGTACCGCGCGGTCACCGACGACGCGGCCATGCAGGCGCTGCGCCTGCTGTCGCGCACCGAGGGCATCATCCCGGCCATCGAGAGCGCGCACGCGCTGGCCGGCGCCCTGGAGGTCGGCAAGGAGCTCGGCAAGGACGGGCTGATCATCGTCAACCTGTCCGGTCGAGGCGACAAGGACATGGACACCGCCGCCCGCTACTTCGGGCTGTACGACACCGACGCCGAGGTCGCCGCCAACGCGGCCGACACCGCCGAGATCGAGGGGGACGCGAAGTGAGCGGGAACATCCGGCTGCTGGCCGACACCCTCGCCGCCGCCAAGGCCGAGGACCGCTCCGCGCTCATCGCCTACCTCCCGGCCGGGTTCCCGACCGTGGACGGCGGCATCGAGGCGATCAAGGCCGTCCTCGACGGCGGCGCGGACGTCGTCGAGGTCGGTCTGCCGCACAGCGACCCCGTGCTCGACGGGCCGGTCATCCAGACCGCCGACGACATCGCCCTGCGCGGCGGGGTGCGTATCGCGGACGTCATGCGCACGGTCCGCGAGGCCTACGAGGCCACCGGGAAGCCGATCCTCGTCATGACGTACTGGAACCCGATCGACCGCTACGGCGTCGAGCGCTTCACCGCCGAACTGGCCGAGGCGGGCGGCGCGGGCTGCATCCTGCCCGACCTGCCGGTGCAGGAGTCGGCGCTGTGGAGGGAGCACGCCGAGAAGCACGGCCTGGCGACGATCTTCGTCGTGGCGCCGAGCAGCAGGGACGCGCGGCTCGCGCAGATCACCGAGGCGGGCAGCGGCTTCGTCTACGCCGCCTCGCTGATGGGGGTCACCGGCACCCGTGTGTCGGTGGGCGCGCAGGCCCAGGACCTGGTCGAGCGGACCCGGGCCACCGGCACCGGCCTGCCCGTCTGCGTCGGCCTCGGCGTCTCCGACGCCACGCAGGCCGCCGAGGTGGCAGGCTTCGCCGACGGCGTGATCGTCGGCTCGGCCTTCGTCAAGCGGATGCTGGACGCGCCGGACGACGCGGCCGGCGTCGAGGCCGTGCGCGCGCTCGCGGGCGACCTGGCGAAGGGCGTGCGCCGACAGGCGTGACGGGGGTTCGCTCACTCGAACGGGTGGACCTGGGGTCGGGGAGGCGCAATGCGCCTCCCCGGTTCGTTCTGGGGGTGTGAGCGACAAAAATCGTGAGGGAAAGCGCACCGCCCGGGAGCGGCTGGCGGCGGAGCGCGACAAGCAGAAGGCCGCCGAGCGGCGGCGACGGACGCTGATCGTGGTGTCGAGCGTCGTCTGCGTCCTGGGCCTGGCGGCGGTGATCGGCGTCGTCGCCGCGAACTCCGGCAAGGACGACAGCGGCAGTGACAAGGCGGGCCCGGTCGTGGCGCCCTCGGGGGCGAAGGGCCAGGACGCCCTGGCGATCCCCGTCGGCAAGGAGAGCGCCAAGTCCACGCTCACCGTGTGGGAGGACTTCCGCTGCCCGGCCTGCAAGGCCTTCGAGTCGGCGTACCGCCCCACGGTCCACGAGCTGACGGACGCCGGAAAGCTCAAGGTCGAGTACCACCTGGCCACCCTCATCGACGGCAACATGAGCGGCACCGGCTCCCGCGCCGCGGCGAACGCGGCGGCCTGCGCCCAGGACGCCGGAAAGTTCCCGGCCTACCACGACGTGCTCTACGAGAACCAGCCGGTGGAGACGGACGACGCCTACGCCAAGAACGCCAAGCTCATCGAGCTCGCGGGCAAGGTCGACGGCCTGGTCACCCCCGCGTTCCGCACCTGCGTCGAGGACGGCACGCACAACAGCTGGGTCGAGAAGTCCAACCAGGCCTTCCAGAACGGCCACTTCGGCGGCACCCCGACCGTGCTGTTCAACGGCAAGAACATCTACGCGGACCAGTCGATGACACCGGCGAAGCTGAAGCAGATGATCGAGGAGGCCGACAAAGGGTGACAAAGGGTAAGGCCCTTTCACACCCGCCCGTTATGGAGCCGTAGCCGGGCCGCCCGCCGTCTGCCCGGTCCGGCAGGGTAGCGTCGAACCTGCTATGGAACTTGCCTACATTCCCAGCCCGTCGCACGGAGTGCTGTATCTCGGCCCCATTCCGCTGCGCGGCTACGCGTTCTGCATCATCATCGGCGTCTTCGTCGGGGTCTGGCTCGGCAACAGGCGCTGGGTCGCCCGGGGCGGGCGGGTCGGCACGGTCGCCGACATCGCCGTCTGGGCGGTGCCCTTCGGGCTGGTCGGCGGCCGGCTCTACCACGTGATCACGGACTACGAGCTGTACTTCAGCGAGGGCCGTGACTGGGTGGACGCCTTCAAGGTCTGGGAGGGCGGCCTCGGTATCTGGGGCGCGATCTCGCTCGGAGCGGTGGGCGCGTGGATCGGCTGTCGCCGCCGGGGCATCGCCCTGCCCGCGTACGCCGACGCCATCGCGCCCGGCATCGCCCTCGCCCAGGCCATCGGCCGCTGGGGCAACTGGTTCAACCAGGAGCTGTACGGCCGGGAGACCGACCTCCCCTGGGCCCTGCACATCACGTCCTCGGTGGACGGCCGCGTGCCCGGCTACTACCACCCGACGTTCCTGTACGAGTCGCTGTGGTGCATCGGCGTCGCGCTCCTCGTCATCTGGGCCGACCGCCGCTTCAAGCTGGGCCACGGCCGGGCGTTCGCGCTGTACGTCGCCGCGTACTGCGCGGGCCGCGCGTGGATCGAGAACATGCGCGTCGACGACGCCCACCACATCCTGGGCCTGCGTCTCAACGTCTGGACCGCGCTGATCGTGTTCGTGCTCGCGGTGGCGTACATCGTGATCTCGGCGAAGAAGCGGCCGGGGCGCGAGGAGATCGTGGAGCCGGCCGCCGCCGACGAGGATGCCTCCGGCGGTGAGGGTGCCTCCGGCGGTGAGGCCGAAGAGGTCGCCGAGGGTGAGGGCAAGTCGAAGGACGAGCCCAAGGACAAGGCGGACGAGGCGGCGAAGGACGCGCCCGGCGAGACCGCGGGCGAGGCGGTGGCCTCCGACGCGAAGGACGACGCCGACGACGACGAAGCCGGAGCCAAGGCGGAAGCGAAGGCTGAGGCCAAGGACGAGGTCAACGCTGGGGTCAAGGACGAGGTCAACGCTGGGGTCAAGGACGAGGTCAACGCTGGGGTCAAGGCCGAGGTCAACGCTGGGGTCAAGGCCGAGGTCAACGCTGGGGTCAAGGACGAGGCCGGGTCGGCGGGTAAGAAGAGCTGACTGCTGGTTGTACGACGAAGGGCGCCCGGGTTTGCCGGGCGCCCTTCGTCGTGTGTGGGGGAGTCAGGCCCTGCGGGGTGCCAGGGACAGGGTGCGCTGGGCCGTCGCCACCACCGCCGCGTCGACGAAGCGGCCGTCCGGGAGGGCCTGGGCGCCCTGTTCCCGCGCCGCGGCCTTGACGATCGTCTCGGCCGCCTCCAGTTCCTGTTCCGTGGGCAGGTAGGCCCGTTCGATGATCGGGAGCTGGCGGGGGTGGATGGCGGCGCGGCCCAGGAAGCCGAGGACGCGGCCGTGGGCGCAGGTGGTGGCCAGGCCCTCCAGATCGCGGATGTCGGGGTGGACCGACTGGGGCGGGGGTGCCAGGCCCGCGGCCCGGGCGGCGACGACGACACGGGAGCGGGACCAGTCGAGGCCCGCGTCGTTGCGCAGGCCCAGGTCGGCGCGCAGGTCCGCCTCGCCGAGGGCGATGCCGCGCAGGGAGGGGTGGGCGCAGGCGATGGCGTAGGCGTGTTCGATGCCGAGGGCTGTTTCCAGGAGGGCGTGGAGGGGGGTGGCTCCACGGTCGGTCCGGGGGACGGTCTCGGCGACCCGGGTGATCTGGTGCGGGGACGTCACCTTCGGCAGGCGCAGGCCGGAGACGCCGGGGAGGGCGGCCACGCCGCGGAGGTCCGCCGCGGCGAACGGGCTGTCCAGGGCGTTCACCCGGACGTGGACGGGGACCGGCTGGGGCTCGGAGAGGCGTTCGGCGGTGGCCGTGCGGGCGTACTCCTTGCGGTCCGGGGCGACCGCGTCCTCCAGGTCGATGATGACGACGTCGGCGCCGCAGGCGAGGGCCTTGGTGACGGTCCGCGGACGGTCGCCGGGGGCGTACAGCCAGGTCAGAGGGGTTGTCGGGGGTTTCGTCGAGGCTGTCGTCACAGTGCGCCCTCTTCGTGGAGGGACGTCAGTTCGGCCGGGGTCAGGCCGAGTTCCGTCAGTACCGTCCGCGTGTCGGCGCCGTGCGGGCGGCCGGACCAGCGGATCGCGCCGGGGGTCGCGGAGAGCCGGAAGAGGACGTTCTGCATGCGGATCCGGCCCAGCTCCGGGTCGTCGACCGAGGTGATCGTGTCGAGGGCCTGGTACTGGGGGTCGGTCATCACGTCCCGGACGTCCTGGACGGGGGCGATCGCCGCCTCCGCCTTCTCGAAGGCGGCCAGGACGTCGGTGCGGGTGCGGGCGGCGATCCAGGTGCCGACCGCCGCGTCGAGGACGTCGGCGTGGGCGGCCCGGTCGGCGCCCGTCGCGAACCAGGGCTCGTCGATCAGGTCGGGGCGGCCGACCAGGCGCAGTACGCGCTCCGCGACCGACTGCGCGGAGGTCGAGACGGCGACCCAGCCTCCGTCGGCCGTGCGGTAGGTGTTGCGCGGGGCGTTGTTGGCGGACCGGTTGCCGGTGCGGGCCTGGACGTAGCCCAGTTGGTCGTACCAGAGGGGCTGGGGGCCGAGGACGGTGAGGATGGGCTCGATGATCGCCATGTCGACGACCTGGCCCTCGCCGGTGCGGTCGCGGGCGGTGAGGGCCGTCATGACGGCGTAGGCGGTGGCCAGGCCCGCGATGGAGTCGGCCAGGCCGAAGGGCGGGAGGGTCGGGGAGGCGTCCGGTTCGCCGGTGATCGCGGCGAAACCGCTCATCGCCTCGGCGAGGGTGCCGAAGCCGGGGCGGTGAGCGTAGGGGCCGAACTGGCCGAAGGCGGTGACCCGGGCGAGGACCAGACGCGGGTTGGCCGCCGACAGGTCCTCCCAGCCGAGATCCCACTTCTCCAGGGTGCCGGGGCGGAAGTTCTCGATGATCACGTCGGCGGTGGCGGCGAGGCGCAGGAGGGTGGCGCGCCCGCCGGGCCGGGAGAGGTTCAGGGTGATGGTGCGCTTGTTGCGGCCGAGGAGCTTCCACCACAGGCCCACGCCGTCCTTGGACGGGCCGTGTCCCCGGGAGGGGTCGGGCTGGGTGGGGTGCTCGACCTTGATGACCTCCGCGCCGAAGTCGCCGAGCATGGTCGCGGCGAGCGGACCGGCGAAGAGGGTGGCCAGGTCGAGGACCCGCAGCCCGTGCAGGGGGCCGGTCTTCTCCGTCGTCTCCGATGTCCCGGTCATGAGGCGTGCTGCTTGTCGATCTCGGAGCGGTACGGCATCGACGCGGAGGCGCCCGGGCGCTGGACCGAGAGGGCGGCTGCGGCGGCGGCCCAGGCCAGGGCCTCGGGGACGGGGCGGCCCTCGCCGAGGGCCACGGCGAGGGCGCCGACGAAGGTGTCGCCCGCGCCGGTCGAGTCGACGGCGGTGACGTGCGGGGCCGGGACGGTGACGGGTTCGGCGCCGCGGGCCGCGTAGAGGCTGCCGGCCGCGCCCAGTGTGACGATCACCTCCGGGACGCATCCCAGCAGGGCGGTGGCCGCCTCGCGCGGGTCGGTGCGGCCGGTCAGGGCGGTGGCCTCGTGCTCGTTGGGGACCAACAGGTCGACGACGCCGAGGAGTTCGGGCGGGAGGGGCTGGGCGGGGGCCGGGGTGAGGATCGTCCGGACGCCGTGGGCGCGGGCCGCCCGGGCGCCCGCGACGACCGCCGCCAGGGGGACTTCGAGCTGGAGCAGGAGCGCGTCGGCGGAGCCGATGAGGACTTCGTCGCCGGGGACGAGGTGGTCGACGGTGCCGTTCGCGCCGGGGACGACGACGATGGCGTTGCCGCCCTCGTCGTCCACGACGATGTGCGCGGTGCCGGAGGGGAACTCGACGGTGCGCAGGTGGTCGGTGTTCACGCCCGAGTGTTCGAGGGTGGAGCGCAGGTGGGCGCCGAAGGCGTCGTTGCCGACCGCGCCGATCAGCGAGACGGTGGCGCCCGCGTGGGCGGCGGCGATCGCCTGGCCTGCGCCCTTGCCGCCGGGGATCGTACGGAACTCCCGTCCCGTCACGGTCTCCCCGCGCTGCGGGGGTTTCTCGACGTAGGCGACGAGGTCCATGTTCGTGCTGCCGAGCACGACGATGTCGGTCATGGGCGGGAAGCCTCCCGGTGGGTGAGGGACCAGGTCAGGTGGGCCAGGGTGTCGAAGCCGACGCCGCCCAGGTCGGCGACGGAGGTGGCCAGGCGGTTCTTGAGGGGGGCAGTCCAGCGGTCGGGGAGGGCGGCCGGGTCGCCGGCGAGGAGGCCGGCGATGCCGCCCGCGGTGGCGCCGTTGGAGTCGGTGTCCAGGCCTGCGGACACGGCACGGCAGATGGAGCCGGTGAAGTCGCCGTCCGCGTGGGTGAGGGCGGCGGCGATCAGGGCGGTGTTGGGGATCGCGTGGACCCAGTGATAGGCCTGGTGGGTGGCGTGGAGTTCGTCCACGACCGTGTCGAAGTCGGGTTGTTCCTCGGCGAGTTGGACCGCGTGGGTGATCGCTTTCGCCAGCCGGGAGCGGGGTGGGATCACGGTCAGGCCGGTGTGCAGGCAGGCGTGGATGTCGTGGGTGCCGGTCGTGGCCGCGGCGATGGTGGCCGCCGTGAACATCGCGGCGTAGACGCCGTTGGCGGTGTGGGTGAGGGTGGCGTCGCGGTGGGCCTGTTCGGCTGCCGCGGCCGGGTCGCCGGGGTTGGTCCAGCCGTGGACGTCGGCGCGGATGAGGGCGCCGATCCATTCGCGGAAGGGGTTGCGGTGGCGGGCGGTGTGCGGGGGTTCGATGCCGGCGAGGAGGTTGCGCAGGGCGACGCGTTCGGCGGTGAAGGTGCGGCCCGCCGGGAGTTCGTCCAGCCAGAGCCGGGCCACGTCCGTGGTGGTGAAGTTCCTGCCGTGGCGCTGGAGCAGGAGGAGGTTGAGGAGGGGGTAGTTGAGGTCGTCGTCCTCGGGCATGCCGTCGATGTTCTCGGCGAGGGAGGTGGTGGCCGAGCGGCGGTTCCAGGGGTGGGCTTCGAGGAGGGCCTCGGGGACTCCTCGGGCGGTGAAGTAGCTGGTGAGGGGCCAGTTTCCGGTGGAGCGGGCGAGGGCGCGGATGGCGTCCAGGGGGAGTTTCTCGACGGGTTTGCCGAGGAGACAGCCGACGGCTCGGCCCAGCCAGGCCGCTTCCAGGCTGGTCGGGGTGGGGGCCGGGCCCGGGGTCGGTGAGTGGGCCGTGGTGCGGGCGTGGGCGTCGGTCGGGCGGGTCGGCCAGTGGGGGCACCGGGACCTGATCCGTTCCAGGTCGGTCGGCTCGTCGTCCGTCAACTTGCCGGGCAGGTCGGCCAGTTCGTCCAGGAGGTCGTCCGCGAGCAGGCGCAGGTAGCGGGAGGCCCGTTGGGGGGAGGCACCTGCCCGGGGCGGGGCCTCGCAGCCTCCCGCCGCCTTCCAGCGGGCGGCGACCGCCCATGGTTCCCGGCCGTCCTGGGCGGCCTGGCGCAGTTCGTGGCCGAGGAGGTCCTCCGGCTGGACCCAGGTCAGTCGGAGCATCTCGGGCCTCCGAGGGCGGAGAACGCCTGCTCGTGGGTGCGGCGGCGGCGCACGTCGCGGTCGAAGATCTCCCGGGTGACCTCGGCGAGTGTCGCCGCCGGCTGCCAGAGGTCCAGGCGGCTGGCCTCGGCGACCCGCTTCGACCAGTCGTCCGGGACCGGCGAGCCCAGGGCGCCGGCCACGGCTCCCGCCATCGTCGCGATCGAGTCGCAGTCGCGGCCGTAGTTCACCGAGCCCAGGACCGCCTGCCGGTAGTCGCCGCCCGCGACCAGCAACATGCCCAGGGCGACCGGGAGTTCCTCGATCGCGTGCAGGCGTGAGGGGCGGCGGGCGGCCAGGGAGGGCCGACGGTAGTCGGGGCCCACCGTGTCGTACGGCGTCACCGCCTCCCGCAGCGGGGTCAGCGCGGACTCGAAGTCGGTGTGGCGGGCGGCCTCTTCGCAGACCCTCTCGATCGCCTCGCGCGTGCCGTCCTTCGCCAGGGCCAGACAGGTCGCCACCACCGATTCCGGGGTCGCGTCCGGTGCGCAGGCCGCCGCCACCGCCGCCGCGAAGACGCCCGCCGCCTCCCGGCCGTACGACGACTGGTGGGCGCCCGCGATGTCCAGCGCCTCGGCGTACGCGCCCGCCGGGTCGGCCGCGTTGACCAGGCCCACCGGGGCCATGTACATCGCCGCACCGCAGTTGACGATGTTGCCGACGCCGGCCTCGCGCGGGTCGGCATGGCCGTAGTGGAGTTTCGTCACCAGCCATTTCTCCGCCAGGAAGATCCGGTGCAGGGGGAGGGCCTCGGCCTCCAGTTCCGGGATCCAGCGGGGGGTCGTCATCAGGTCCGGGACCAGGTGGTCGGTGATCGCGTAGGCGTCCAGGTGGTCGCGGACCGTGGCGTAGACCCTGATCAGCGCGTGCGTCATCAAGGTGTCGTCGGTGATGTGGCCGTCGCCCTTGTGGTACGGGGCGATGGGGCGGGCGGTGCGCCAGTCGTCGCCGTTCCAGGGGCCGACGATGCCGTGCACCCGGCCGCCGTGGCGTTCGAGGATCCGGTCGGGGGAGTAGCCCTCGACGGGGCCGCCGAGGGCGTCGCCGACGGCGGCTCCCACGAGGGCGCCGGTGATGCGTTCTTCGAGGGTTTGGTGGTTTCTTTCCTGTGCTGTGCTGCTTTTTCGTGCTTCGGGCGTCATAGCCCGAATCATGCTCCTGGTGGGGCCGGTTGTGTGGCTTCCAGGAGTTCGGCGAGTTCCACCAGGTCGGTGCCGGTGAGACGGGGGAGTACGCAGCCGGAGAGGGTGCGGCAACTGTCGCGCCACGCGGCGGGGATCGCGGCGCCGCCGCCCAACGCGCCCGTCAGCGCGCCCGCGAGGGCCGGGGCCGAGTCCGCGACGCGCGAGAGGCAGGCGGCCGCCGGTACGGCTTCGGAGATACGGCCGCCGGACGCCGTTACCAGAGCCAGGGCCACCGGGACCGTCTCCGCAGCCGCGATGCCGTAGCTGTAGACGTGGTCGACGATCTGGTGTTCCAGGAGGGGGACCAGCGCGAAGGCGCTGTCGGCGTCGTGGGCCAGCTTGAGCGCGTGGCGGGCGTTGCGGCCGATCTCCGTGTGCTCGGGGAGTTCGGCGAGCGCCGCCGCCACGCAGGTGTCGGGGTCGGCGCCGACCAGGGCCAGCGAGACGGCCGCTGCCATCGCGCGGGCGCCGTGCACGCCGTCGCCGTCCTGGGAGTAACGGGCGTCGAACTCGGCGAGGTCGGCGGCGAGTCGGGGGTCGCCGGGGTGGGCCACCGCGAGGACGCAGGCGCGTACGCAGGCCGCGTCGTCGAAGTAGTGGGGGTTGTCGTGGCCGGTGGCGGGCGGGCGCAGACCGGCGGCGAGGTTGCCGAGGCCGGCGCGGACGGAGATGCGGGCGCGGAGGGGGAGGACGGCGGACTCGACCTCGGGGGCGCGGTCGGCTGCCGCCGCGACCTCGCTGGCGATCGCGTTCCAGGTGAGGTCGATCGCGGCGCGCATACGGCGTTCCCGGCTGAGGTCGGCGAGGACGGTGTCGTCGCCCGCGCGCAGGACCGCCTCCGCGGCGAAGGCCGCCCACTCGGCGTCGTCGGAGGGGCCCAGGCGCAGGGGTTCGGGGGGTTGGTTGAGGGCGATCGGGACGGGGAGGGTCGTCGTCGCGTTGTGTTCGGCGAAGGTGTCGAGCTCCCGGGTGAGGCGGCGGGTCCACTCGGGCATGCGGGCGGCTCGGTGGCGGGCGGCGGGCCAGCCGGCGGCGTCGCCTGCGGCGAGGCCCAGCAGGAGGCCTTCCACGCGGGTTCCTTGCAGGGGCTGGGCGTGGTCAACGGCCTCGGCTTCGCCGTCGGCCTCGTCGTTCCCACCCGCACCGCGCGTGCGACTTTCGTTGTCGGGTGCGGGTGGCCCCTGTGGGGGGTTCCCGCCGTCGGCGGCTGCGGGTGGGCGGTCGGTCGTGCGGGTCGCGGTGTCGGGGGCGGACCGCCCCTGTGAGGTGCCGCCCTGTGAGGTGCCCTCGTCGTCGGCGGCTGCGGGTGGGTTCGGGAGCGTTGTTGTCGCTCCGGTCGTTCCCTCGGCCCACGGGCCCGGTGGTCTCATGGTCGTGCCTTCGTCTCGGTGGTCGCCGTCAGGGTGAAGGTGGTTCGGTCCGGCGGGGAGAACCGGTCCAGGCGCATCAGGGTCGGGACCAGTTCGTCCGCGACCATGTCCTCGCCCCACTTGCCGCCCTCCTCGGGGACCAGTAGTTCCGCCACGTCCAGGACGTGGTGGCCGGCCATCGAGGGCAGGCAGGTGCCGCGGGCCGGGCCGATGGCGGCCGACCACTCCGGTGGGATCGCCGAGACGCCCTGGGTCGCGCCGGCCAGGGCGCCCGCCACCGCCGCCGTCGTGTCCGCGTCGCGGCCCATGTTCACGGCCGTGAGGACGGCCTCGCGGAAGTCGCCGTCGGCTGCCGCGTAGGCGCCGAAGGCGAGGGCGACGGCTTCGGGGGCCAGGTCGGTCCAGGGGTAGCCGCCGATGACGACGGCGGAGCGAACCGCCCGTTCGCCCCGGTGGGCCACCGTCACCGCCCGGCGCAGGGAACGCGCCGTCCAGGAGTCCTCGGGGATCACCGCCAGGGCCGAGGCCACCACCGCGATCGCCGGGGCGCCCGCCATCGCCGCCGCCACTCCCGCCGCGACCGCCTGGCCGCCGTAGATGCCCTCGCCGTCGTGGCTGACCGCGCCGTCGATCGCGACCAGACGGGCCGCTTCCGCCGGGCGGCCCGCGGCGAAGACGCCGAAGGGGGCCGCGCGCATCGCCAGACCGTCGCTCCAGGCGTGCCGGTGCTGGGCCGAGATCGGCGCCGCCAGGCCTCGGCGGAGGTTCTCCAGGGTGCCGCGTTCGCTGAAGCCGGCGCCGCGGAAGGGGCCCTCGTCGAGGTCGGCGATCCACTGGTGCCAGGCCGCCTCCACGTGGGCCGGGGTGAGCGCCGAGCCGTGGCGGGCGAGGAGCAGGCCGGAGAAGATCGCGTACTCCGTGTCGTCCGTACCGGCCGGTTTCTCGCTGACATAGCCCGTGATGCGGCCCCAGCGGGCGCGGATCTCGGACGGCTTCATGTTCTCGGCGGGTGCGCCGAGCGCGTCGCCCACGGCGAGGCCGAGCAGGGCGCCGCGGGCCCGTTCACGGATCGATGCCATGCACGGCCTCTCCTTGGGGGGTCCGCACGGGCGCGGAACCCTTTACGGATGTGTCCCACCATCGGCGGTTGACCTCAGCCTGAAACGCCTTCATGTCACCCGGTCGACATCTGTGCGGGGGAGCCTTCGGATGAGCGGATGGTGGGAAAACCGCAGGTTAGCCCAGCCTTTCCTTTCTGGCGGGAGGGGATTCACCGGCGTATCTTCGGTTCTGTCGAAAAGTGGAATCAATCCAAACTTAGCTTTGCCTCAGCTATCTGAAGCTGTCCGAAGCCCCCTGGGGGACCTCATGGCCATCATCGAGACCGAAGCCGCGCTGCACGAGGCGCACCGTGACAACCACACGCACCGCGATGTCAACGGAGGCTGGCTGCGGCCCGCCGTGTTCGGGGCGATGGACGGCCTGGTCTCCAACCTCGCCCTGATGACCGGCGTGGCCGGCGGGGCGGTCGGGCCGCAGGTCATCGTCGTCACCGGCCTGGCCGGTCTCGCCGCCGGGGCCTTCTCCATGGCGGCCGGTGAGTACACCTCCGTCGCCTCGCAGCGCGAACTCGTCGAGGCCGAGCTGGACGTGGAGCGGGCGGAGCTGCGGAAGCATCCGCAGGACGAGGAGGCCGAGCTCGCCGCGCTGTACGTGTCCCGGGGGGTCGAGCCCGCGCTGGCCCGGCAGGTCGCGCGGCAGCTCTCGCGCGATCCCGAACAGGCGCTGGAGATACACGCCCGTGAGGAGCTGGGCATCGATCCGTCGGACCTGCCCTCGCCGCTGGTCGCCGCCGTGTCGAGCTTCGGGGCGTTCGCGCTGGGCGCGCTGCTGCCCGTCCTGCCGTATCTGCTGGGGGCCGCCTCGCTGTGGCCGGCCGTGCTGCTGGCGCTGTCCGGGCTGTTCGGCTGCGGCGCGGTGGTGGCCCGGGTGACCGCGCGGACCTGGTGGTTCAGCGGGCTGCGGCAGCTCGTGCTCGGGGGTGCGGCGGCGGGTGTGACGTACGCCCTGGGCGGTTTGTTCGGAACGGCCGTAGGATAGGTCGGATGCTATTTATGCGTTGGGCCGTATAAGTAGCCGTTACCGACTGGTTTCGGATGCTTGACCAGTGGGCATGAGCCGTAAGCGCTGTGGGCAATGAAGCCTGCGGCGCACTCGCGGGGCGGACGACGCCGCTCGCCCCGCCTTCCGGACCGACGGGCACCGATCTGACCGATCTCGTTCCGTCCGGTCCCCACATACTTTCAGCCACGTGCGGGACACCCCTGTCGCGAGCCCGTGGCGTCCGCATGTTGGAACGGAGCATCCGGTTCCCGAGAACCGCTCCATCATGTAACCTGCACGAAATTTTGCAGTCACGCAGAGGGCCAACGTCGTCCCTTCGCAAGCAATCTCCCCCAGAGCCTTAAGAGCCTGGGAGGGATCCCCAGCCACTTGAGACGACGACGGGAGAGCCGATGCGTACGCCGCGCCAGCCGTCCCAGCATTCCGCGAATGGCCAGAACTGGTCTTTCATGGATGCTCGCCCTGCTGCGCAGGGTATGTACGACCCCCGCAACGAGCACGACGCCTGTGGCGTCGGCTTCGTTGCGAACCTCACCGGCGAGGCGAGCCATACGCTGGTCGAGCAGGCGCTCACCGTTCTGCGCAACCTCGAACACCGTGGCGCCACCGGCTCCGAGCCGGACTCCGGCGACGGCGCGGGCATCCTCACCCAGGTCCCCGACGCCTTCTTCCGTGAGGTGGCCGGTTTCGAGCTGCCCGAGGCCGGCGGCTACGCCGTCGGTATCGCCTTCCTCCCCGAGGACGGCATGCAGGACGCCGTCTCACAGATCGAGACGATCGCCGCCGACGAGGGCCTCACCGTCCTCGGCTGGCGTGAGGTCCCGGTCGCCCCGGGACTCCTCGGCGCCACCGCCCGCTCCACGATGCCCGCCTTCCGCCAGGTCTTCGTGGCCGACGGCGCGGCCGAGCCCGCCACGGGCATCGACCTCGACCGCAAGTCGTTCGTGCTGCGCAAGCGCGCCGAGCGCGAGGCCGGCGTCTACTTCCCCTCGCTGTCCGCGCGGACGATCGTCTACAAGGGCATGCTGACCACCGGCCAGCTCGAGCCCTTCTTCCCGGACCTGTCCGACCGCCGCTTCGCCTCGGCCGTGTCGCTCGTCCACTCGCGCTTCTCGACGAACACCTTCCCGTCGTGGCCGCTCGCCCACCCGTACCGCTTCGTCGCGCACAACGGTGAGATCAACACCGTCAAGGGCAACCGCAACTGGATGCGCGCCCGCGAGTCGCAGCTCGTCTCGGATCTGTTCGGCTCTGCCGACCATGGGCACAGCGGGCAGGACGAGAAGTCCATCGAGCGGATCTTCCCGGTCTGTACGCCGGACGCCTCCGACTCCGCGTCCTTCGACGAGGTGCTCGAACTGCTCCACCTCGGTGGCCGCTCGCTGCCGCACTCCGTGCTGATGATGATCCCGGAGGCGTGGGAGAACCACGACTCCATGGACCCGGCCCGGCGCGCCTTCTACGAGTTCCACTCCACGATGATGGAGCCCTGGGACGGCCCGGCCTGCGTCACCTTCACCGACGGCGTCCAGGTCGGCGCGGTCCTCGACCGCAACGGTCTGCGTCCCGGCCGCTACTGGGTCACCGACGACGGCCTCGTCGTCCTCGGCTCCGAGGTCGGCGTCCTGGACATCGACCCCGCCAAGGTCGTCCGCAAGGGCCGTCTGCAGCCCGGCAAGATGTTCCTCGTCGACACCGCCGAGCACCGCATCATCGAGGACGACGAGATCAAGGCGGCCCTCGCCGCCGAGAAGCCGTACGCCGAGTGGCTCGAGGCCGGCGAGATCGAACTCGTCGACCTGCCCGAGCGCGAGCACATCGTGCACACGCACGCCTCGGTCACCCGCCGCCAGCAGACCTTCGGCTACACCGAGGAAGAGCTGCGCGTCCTGCTCGCCCCGATGGCCAAGTCCGCCGCCGAGCCGATCGGTTCGATGGGCACCGACTCGCCCATCGCCGCGCTCTCCGCCCGCCCCCGGCTCCTCTTCGACTACTTCACCCAGCTGTTCGCGCAGGTCACCAACCCGCCGCTGGACGCGATCCGGGAGGAGCTGGTCACCTCCCTGCGCTCCTCCCTCGGCCCGCAGGGCAACCTGCTCGAGCCGAGCGCCTCGTCCTGCCGGACGGTCACCCTGCCGTTCCCGGTCATCGACAACGACGAGCTGGCCAAGCTCATCCACATCAACGCCGACAACGACATGCCCGGCTTCAAGGCCGCCACCCTCTCCGGCCTGTACCGGGTGCACGGCGGCGGCGAGGCCCTCGCCGCCCGCCTCGAGGAGATCTGCGCCGAGGCCGACGCCGCCATCGACAACGGCGCCCGGCTCATCGTCCTGTCGGACCGGCACTCGGACGCCGAGCACGCGCCGATCCCGTCGCTGCTGCTCACCGCGGCCGTCCACCACCACCTCATCCGCACCAAGCAGCGCACCGAGGTGGGCCTGCTGGTCGAGGCCGGCGACGTCCGCGAGGTCCACCACGTGGCCCTGCTGATCGGCTTCGGCGCCGCCGCCGTCAACCCGTACCTGGCGATGGAGTCGGCGGAGGACCTGCTGCGCGCGGGCACCTTCATCAGCGGCCTGGAGCCCGAGCAGGCGATCCGCAACCTGATCTACGCGCTCGGCAAGGGCGTCCTGAAGGTCATGTCCAAGATGGGCATCTCGACCGTCGCCTCCTACCGCGGCGCCCAGGTCTTCGAGGCCGTCGGGCTCGACGACGCCTTCGTCGAGAAGTACTTCAACGGCACCGCCACCAAGATCGGCGGCGTCGGCATCGACGTCATCGCCAAGGAGGTCGCCGCCCGCCACGCCAAGGCGTACCCGGCCAGCGGCATCGCGCCCGCGCACCGCGCCCTGGAGATAGGCGGCGAGTACCAGTGGCGCCGCGAGGGCGAGCCGCACCTGTTCGACCCGGAGACGGTCTTCCGCCTCCAGCACTCGACGCGCGCGGGCGACTACGACATCTTCAAGAAGTACACGGACCGGGTGAACGAGCAGTCCGAGCGCCTCATGACGCTGCGCGGGCTCTTCGGCTTCAAGTCCGGCCGCGAGCCGATCTCGATCGACGAGGTCGAGCCGGTCTCCGAGATCGTCAGGCGCTTCTCCACCGGCGCCATGTCGTACGGCTCCATCTCCCTGGAGGCGCACGAGACCCTCGCCATCGCCATGAACCAGTTGGGCGGCAAGTCCAACACCGGTGAGGGCGGCGAGGACGCGGACCGGCTGTACGACCCGGCCCGGCGCAGCGCCATCAAGCAGGTCGCCTCCGGCCGCTTCGGCGTCACGTCCGAGTACCTGGTCAACGCGGACGACATCCAGATCAAGATGGCCCAGGGCGCCAAGCCCGGCGAGGGCGGCCAACTGCCCGGCCACAAGGTGTACCCGTGGGTCGCCAAGACCCGGCACTCCACCCCGGGCGTGGGCCTCATCTCCCCGCCGCCGCACCACGACATCTACTCCATCGAGGACCTGGCCCAGCTCATCCACGACCTGAAGAACGCGAACCCGCAGGCGCGGATCCACGTGAAGCTGGTCTCGGAGGTCGGCGTCGGCACGGTCGCCGCGGGTGTGTCGAAGGCGCACGCGGACGTCGTGCTCATCTCCGGCCACGACGGCGGTACGGGCGCCTCGCCGCTCACCTCGCTGAAGCACGCGGGCGGCCCCTGGGAGCTCGGTCTCGCCGAGACCCAGCAGACGCTGCTGCTCAACGGCCTGCGCGACCGCATCGTCGTGCAGACCGACGGCCAGCTCAAGACCGGCCGTGACGTGATCATCGCCGCGCTGCTGGGCGCCGAGGAGTTCGGTTTCGCGACCGCGCCGCTCGTCGTCTCCGGCTGCGTCATGATGCGCGTCTGCCACCTGGACACCTGCCCCGTCGGCATCGCCACCCAGAACCCGGTGCTGCGCGACCGGTTCGCCGGCAAGGCCGAGTACGTCGTGAACTTCTTCAGGTTCATCGCCGAAGAGGTCCGCGAGCTGCTGGCCGAGCTGGGCTTCCGCTCGATCGAGGAGGCCGTCGGCCACGCCGAGGTCCTCGACGTCGAGCGCGCCGTCGACCACTGGAAGGCGCAGGGCCTCAACCTGGCCCCCCTCTTCTACGTGCCCGAGCTGCCCGAGGGCGCGGCCCTGCACCAGGTCATCGCACAGGACCACGGCCTGGAGAAGGCGCTCGACAACGAGCTGATCAAGCTCGCCGCCGACGCCCTGGCCGCGGACTCCGCGACCGACGCCCAGCCGGTGCGCGCCCAGGTCTCCATCCGCAACATCAACCGCACGGTCGGCACCATGCTCGGCCACGAGGTGACGAAGAAGTTCGGCGGTGCGGGCCTGCCCGAGAACACCATCGACATCACCTTCACCGGCTCCGCCGGCCAGTCCTTCGGCGCCTTCCTCCCGCGCGGCGTCACGCTGCGCCTGGAGGGCGACGCCAACGACTACGTCGGCAAGGGTCTCTCCGGCGGCCGGGTCGTCGTCCGCCCGGACCGGGGCGCCGACCACCTCGCCGAGTTCTCCACCATCGCGGGCAACACCATCGCCTACGGCGCGACCGGCGGCGAACTGTTCCTGCGCGGGCGGACCGGTGAGCGGTTCTGCGTCCGCAACTCGGGTGCGACGGTCGTCTCGGAGGGCGTGGGCGACCACGGCTGCGAGTACATGACCGGCGGCCGCGCGGTGGTCCTCGGCGAGACGGGCCGTAACTTCGCGGCCGGCATGTCCGGCGGTGTCGCCTACGTGATCGACCTGAACCGCGACAACGTCAACGTCGGCAACCTGGACGCCGTCGAGGCGCTGGACGACACCGACAGGCAGTGGCTGCACGACGTGGTGCGCCGGCACGCCGAGGAGACCGCCTCGACGGTCGCCGAGAAGCTGCTCGCCGACTGGGACGCGTCCGTGGAGCGCTTCAGCAAGATCATCCCCCGCACGTACAAGGCAGTGCTCGCCGCCAAGGACGCCGCCGAGCAGGCGGGACTCTCCGAGTCCGAGATCACCGAGAAGATGATGGAGGCGGCGACCAATGGCTGACCCGAAGGGCTTTCTGAACCACGGCCGTGAGGTCGCCCGGTCCCGTCCCGTCGACGTGCGTCTGAAGGACTGGAACGAGGTCTACGTCCCGGGCTCGCTGCTGCCGATCATCGGCAAGCAGGCCGGCCGGTGCATGGACTGCGGCATCCCGTTCTGCCACAACGGCTGTCCGCTGGGGAACCTGATCCCCGAGTGGAACGACTTCGCCTACCGCGAGAACTGGTCGGCCGCGTCGGAGCGTCTGCACGCCACGAACAACTTCCCGGAGTTCACGGGCCGGCTGTGCCCCGCTCCGTGCGAGTCGGCGTGTGTGCTGGGCATCAACCAGCCGGCCGTCACCATCAAGAACGTCGAGGTCTCGATCATCGACAAGGCGTGGGAGACCGGTGACGTCGCCCCGCAGGCCCCCGAGCGGCTGTCCGGCAAGACCGTCGCGGTCATCGGCTCGGGCCCGGCGGGCCTGGCCGCCGCCCAGCAGCTCACCCGGGCCGGCCACACCGTCGCCGTCTACGAGCGCGCGGACCGCGTCGGCGGCCTCCTGCGGTACGGCATCCCCGAGTTCAAGATGGAGAAGCGGCACATCAACCGCCGCATCGAGCAGATGCGCGCGGAGGGCACCCGCTTCCGTACCGGCATCGAGATCGGCCGCGACCTCAAGGCGACCGACCTGAAGAAGCGCTACGACGCGATCGTCATCGCCGCCGGCGCCACCACCGCCCGTGATCTCCCCGTCCCCGGGCGGGAGTTGAAGGGCGTGTACCAGGCGATGGAGTACCTGCCCCTGTCGAACAAGGTCCAGGAGGGCGACTACGTCACCTCCCCGATCTCGGCCGCGGGCAAGCACGTCGTGGTCATCGGCGGCGGCGACACCGGCGCCGACTGCGTGGGCACCGCCCACCGCCAGGGCGCGGCCTCCGTCACGCAGTTGGAGATCATGCCGAGGCCGGGCGAGGAGCGCAGCCCGGGTCAGCCGTGGCCGACCTTCCCGATGCTGTACAAGGTCACCTCCGCGCACGAGGAGGGCGGCGAGCGGGTCTACTCCGTCTCGACGACCCACTTCGAGGGCGACGAGGACGGCAACGTCCAGTGGCTGCACCTCACCGAGGTCGAGTTCATCGACGGCCGCCTGACCCCGAAGCCGGGCACGGAGCGCAAGATCCCCGCCCAACTGGTCACCCTCGCCATGGGCTTCACCGGCACCGACCAGGACAACGGCCTCGTCGCGCAGTTCGGCCTGGACCTCGACGAGCGCGGCAACATCGCCCGCGACGCCGACTTCCAGACCAGCGTCCCGGGCGTGTACGTCGCCGGTGACGCGGGCCGCGGCCAGTCGCTCATCGTGTGGGCGATCGCGGAGGGCCGCTCGGCCGCCCGCGGCGTCGACCGGTTCCTGACCGGCGCCAGCGAACTGCCGGCCCCGATCCGCCCGACGGACCGCTCGCTGATGGTCTGACGGCCACCCCGTAGAACGTCCCGCACAAAGGCGTGCGGAACACAGGCAGCGCCTGCCCAACAGTCCCCGACCGGACGACCGGGCAGGCGCCGCCGCATGCCCGGACGCCCTGGACCTGAAGCGTTTACGGCACCTGGTAGGTCTCGCCGTACACCTGCCACCGCAGCGGCGGAAGCAGGTCGAGGTTGCCGTCGCGCAGGAAGCGGCGCTGGGTCGTGTCGACGCGGGAGGTGTCGATGCCGGGGTGCCGGGTCAGCATGGCGCGGCGGCGGGCGTCGAGGAACGCGTCGAGGTAGTCGGCCTCGTCGCCGCCCTGCGCGGGCGTGCGGGCCTGCTGCACGGCGCGGGCGCGGATGCCGTCGAAGCTGGTCGGGCCCGCGCCGGGGCCGTGGAAGACCAGGGCGTCGTAGTAGATGAACTGGCCCAGCGCGCCCAGACCGTCGGCCCGGCCGCGGCGCACCGCCGGGTTGAAGTAGACGCGGTCGCGCTCGGCGTCCTGCGCCGCCCGGAAGGCGGGCACGCTCGACTCGGTCCGCCAGGCGGCCGGGAAACCCGGGTCCAGACCGGCGTGCGAGTCGGTGCCGTCGACCCGGCGCAGGGCCGGGAGGTAGGGGGCGAGGGCGTTGTCCGGATGGGCGCGGGTGTACTGCTCGACGAGGGTGAGCAGATCGTGGGTGCCGGTGCAGAAGCCGATCAGGCCCGCCGTGTAGCCCTGGCCGTCGCCGATGTCCTCGACGTAGCCGTACGCGCTGCGCCAGTTCAGGGTGCCGTTCTCGGCGCTCGCCACGATCTGTTGGGCCAGTTCCTTCTGCGCCGGGGCGGCGAGACCCGGCGGGGTCGCCCGGACGCCGACCGTCGGCTGGGCGGGCTGGGCGGGGGTGAGCAGGTACACCGTCGACGCGACGGCGACGCAGACCAGGGCGGCGGCACGTTTCATGCCGCACACTTTAAGGCCGGAATGTGATCTTCCTTGTCATTCCATACTAATTAGTCGGCGAACGAACAAAAGGACGGACAGGGGGCATGGCACAGGCGGTGTGGGAGGCTGTGCGCCATGGTCGCGATCAGTCTCACCAAGGTCCTGGAGACCGCGCCCGCGCTGGTCAACCTGTACAAGAGCGCCGGGGTTTCACTCGCGAAGCACGGTCTCGACGGGCAGCGGGCCGCCGTCTACCTCGTCGTCGACTACTCGGGGTCGATGAAGCCGTACTACCGGGACGGCAGCGTGCAGGCGCTCGCCGACCGGGTGTTGGGGCTGTCCGCGCACCTCGACGACGACGGCCGGGTGCCGGTCGTCGTCTTCTCCACGGACGTCGACGCCGTCACCGACATCGCCCTCGCCGACCATCAGGGGCGGGTGGACAGCATCGTGGCCGGGCTCGGCCACATGGGCAAGACGAGCTACCACGTCGCCATGGACGCCGTCATCGACCACTACCTCGACAGCGGCTCGACGGACCCGGCGTTCGTCGTGTTCCAGACCGACGGCGGCCCGATCGACAAGGTCGCCGCGGAACGCTATCTGTGCAAGGCGTCGAAGCTGCCGATGTTCTGGCAGTTCATCGGCTTCGGCGACCGGGGCAGCAGGCAGTTCGACTTCCTGCGCAAGCTCGACGAACTGCCCGTCCCGGAGAAGCGGGCGGTCGACAACGCCGGGTTCTTCCACGCCGGTTCGGACCCGGCGAAGACGGCGGACGCGGAGCTGTACGACCGGCTGGTGGGGGAGTTCCCCAAGTGGCTGGTGGCCGCACGGGCGGCGGGGATCGTACGGCCGTAACCGTCTCTCCACTCCCGCTCCCGGCTTCTGTTCGCGCTGTTGGCGTGGCGGGTGCTTCGTGCCACTCTGATCTCGGTCCGACGGGGAGGCGGCGACGTATGGGTGACGGCGCGCAAGCAGTGAACGGGGTTGTGGACAGCGGGAGTTCGGGGTCAGGGGGTGATGGGCCCGGCAAGGGGGAGCGGCTCGCCGACTGGGCCGACGGACGGCTCGGGCTGTACGCGCTGGCCAAGGCCAACCTGCGCAAGGTGTTCCCCGACCACTGGTCCTTCATGCTCGGCGAAGTCTGCCTCTACAGCTTCCTGATCCTCCTCCTCACCGGCGTCTACCTCACCCTGTTCTTCGAGCCGAGCAGCGCCGAGGTCGTCTACCACGGCTCGTACGCGCCGCTCAACGGCGTCGTGATGACGAAGGCGTACGAGTCGACGCTCCACATCAGTTTCGACGTGCGCGGCGGGCTGCTGATCCGGCAGATCCACCACTGGGCGGCGCTGGTGTTCGTCACCGGCATGCTCGTGCACATGATGCGGGTGTTCTTCACCGGCGCGTTCCGCAAGCCGCGCGAGGTCAACTGGCTGTTCGGCTGGCTGCTGCTGTTCCTCGGCATCCTCACCGGGCTGACCGGCTACTCGCTCCCGGACGACATGCTCTCCGGCACCGGCGTCCGGTTCGCCGACGGCGCGATCCTGTCCGTCCCGATCGTCGGGACGTACCTGTCGTTCTTCCTCTTCGGCGGGGAGTTCCCGGGCCACGACATCATCTCGCGGTTCTTCCCGATCCACGTCCTGCTGCTGCCCGGGATCATGCTGGGGCTGGTCGTCGCCCATCTCATCCTGGTGTTCTTCCACAAGCACACCCAGTACCCGGGGCCCGGACGCGACCAGAAGAGCGTGGTCGGGATGCCCTTCATGCCGGTGTACATGGCGAAGGCGGGCGGGTTCTTCTTCCTGGTCTTCGGCGTGCTGGCGGTGATGGGCGGGATCGCGAGCATCAACCCCGTGTGGGCGTTCGGACCGTACCGGCCGGACCTGGTGACGACCGGCGCCCAGCCGGACTGGTACCTCGGCTTCTCCGAGGGGCTGGTCCGGGTGATGCCGGGCTGGGAGATCAACGCCTGGGGTCACACCCTGGAGCTGGGCGTCCTCATCCCGTTCTCGCTGTTCCCGCTGATCCTGCTCGCCATCGGCCTCTACCCGTTCGCCGAGGCGTGGATCACCGGCGACAAACGGGAGCACCACATCCTCGACCGGCCCCGCAACGCGCCCGTGCGCACCGGCCTCGGCGTGGCCTGGCTGACGCTGTACGCGGTGCTGCTGATCGGCGGCGGCAACGACATCGTGGCCACGCATCTGCATCTGTCCATCAACGCGATCACCTGGTTCGTGCGGGTCTCCGTGTTTGCCGGGCCGGTCGTCGCCTTCATGGTCACCAAGCGGATCTGCCTGGGACTCCAGCGCCGGGACCGGGACCTGGTGCTGCACGGCCGGGAGACGGGGACCATCAAGCGCCTCCCGCACGGCGAGTACGTCGAGGTCCACGAACCCCTGGACCGGGCCCGGCTGTTCACCCTCACCCAGCACGAGCAGGCCCCGCCGTACGAGATCGGGCCGCTCGTCGACCACAACGGGGTCCGGCGGCCGGTCACGGTGGCCCAGCGGGTGCGGGCGCGGCTGGCGCGGGCCGTGTTCGGGACCGACAGCCACATACCCAAGCCGACGCCGGAGGAGTACCGCGAGCTGACCGGCGGGCACGAGCACTGAGGTGACCGGTCACTCCTTGGGCGGCCAGGTGCGCAGCAGGGCGTCGAGGGCGTCCAGGATCCGGGTCCAGGTCTCCTGGGTGTCGGGGGCGCTGTGGCTGAAGCCGCCGCCGAGCTCCAGGGTGACGTAGCCGTGGAAGACGCTGCCCAGCAGGCGGACGGCGTGGGTCTGGTCCGGCTCGGTGAGGTCGTAGCCGCGCAGGATCGCCCGGGTCATCCGGGCGTGCCGGCCGCCCGCGCTCGCGGCCGCCGCCTCGGGGCCGAGTCTCAGTTGGGCCGCGGCGTAGCGGCCGGGGTGCTCGCGGGCGTAGTCGCGGTAGACGTCGCCCAGGGCGGTCAGGGCGTCCTTGCCGGCCCGGCCGGCCAGCGCGAGGTCGCCCCGGTCGGCGAGTTCCTCCAGGGCGAGCAGGGCGATCCGGGTCCTGAGGTCGTCGGAGTTCTTCACGTGCGAGTACAGGCTCGCGACCTTGACGTCGAAGCGTCTGGCGAGCGCCGAGACGGTCACCTGGTCGAAGCCGACCTCGTCGGCCAGCTCCGCACCAGCCCGGACCAGGCGTTCCGTGGTCAGTCCGACCCGCACCATGTTCGTCCTCCCGTTCGTCCGCCCGCTCCTTCGGCTTCGGCAATTATGCGTTTGCCTAAAACCTTTAGGCAAATTAGCCTCACCGCTATGAAGCCGCTGACCGAGCAAGAGATCCGTGCCGCCTTCGTGAACTGCACCAAGGGTGAGACCAAGCGCCTGTCCGTGCCGCGCGACCTGGCCGACCAGCCCTGGGAGGACCTGGACTACCTGGGCTGGCGCGACCCCCAGGCCCCCGACCGGGCCTACCTCGTCGTGGAGCTGGACGGCCGGCCGAAGGCGCTCGCACTGCGCTCCTCCGCAGCCGGCTCCTGGCAGGCGCGGCGCAGCATGTGCACGATGTGCCTGACCACGCACTCCGGCGGCGTCTCCCTGATGGTCGCGCCGAAGGCGGGCCGGGCCGGGCAGCAGGGCAACTCGGTGGGGGCCTACATCTGCAGCGACCTCGCCTGCTCGCTCTACGTGCGCGGCAAGCGGGACGCGGGCATCGGCGCCCGGCTGCCCGAGACGATCACCCTGGAGGAGAAGATCCAGCGGACCGTGACCAACCTCGCCGCCTTCATCGCCAAGGTCACGAGCTGAGGTCACGAGGTGAGGTCGGGCGCCGAGGTCGGGCGCCGAGGTCGGGCGCCGAGGTCAGGCGCGGGCCGCCAGTATCTCCGCCCGGCACTCGTCCGGCGTGCCCCAGGCCGTGCGCAGGGCGCGGGCCTTGGTGAGCCAGAGCGACAGGTCGTACTCCGCCGTGTAGCCGATCGCGCCGTGCAGTTGGAGCGCGGTGCGCGCGGTCGCGTACGACGCCTCGCAGGCGCTCACCTTCGCGGCGGCGACGTCCGCCGGGGCCATCGTGACGGCGGCGCCCAGGACCAGGGGCCGGGCGAACTCCAGCGCGGTCTTCGCGTCCGCCAGCCGGTGCTTGACCGCCTGGAACGAGCCGATCGGCACCCCGAACTGCACACGCTGCCCGACGTACGCCACCGTCCGCTCCAGCAGCGCCAGACCCACCCCCAGCGCCTGTGCCGCGGTGGCCAGGCGGGCCCAGAGCAGCGCGCGGTCCACGGGCGGGTCCGGCGCGAGGAGCTCACCGCCCGGCAGCAGGCGGGTGAGCCGCCGGGCCGGGTCGAGGGACGGCCGGACCGGGCCGTGCCCCGGGGCGAGCCGGAGACCGTCGGCGGCCAGGGCCAGCCGTAGGGTCGCCGCGTCGCCGTCCACCGCGTACGAGCCCTCGTGCGCCACCGTCGCCGTCGACTCGCCCGAGGCCAGCGCCGGGAGGAACCGCTTCGCCGGGCCCGGATCGAGCAGCAGGGTCGCCGCCACGACCGTCTCCACCAGCGGGCCCGGCACCGCGTGCCGCCCCAACTCCACGAAGGCGACGGCCAGTTCGACCGGCCGGGGCCCCAGCCCCTCGTACGCCTCCGGGACCGCCAGCGCGAAGACGCCCGCCTCGGCGATCCGCGCCCACAGGGCCCGCCCGCGCGCGTGCTCGCCCCGGCTCCAGTCCCGTACCGCGCGCGGGGTGTCGGCGGCCGTCAGCATCGCGTCCAGCGAGGCGGCGAACGCCCGCTGCTCGGTGTCCAGGAGGAAACGCATCAGCGGCGGCCCTTCGGCAGGCCGAGCAGGCGCTCGGCGATGATGTCGCGCTGGATCTCGTTCGTACCGGCGTAGACGGGACCGGCGAGTGCGAACACGTACGCCTCGGCCCAGGCGGAGTCCGCCGACTCGCCCTCCTCGCCCAGCAGGTCGAGGGCCGTCTCGTGCAGCGCGATGTCGTACTCGGACCAGAAGACCTTGTTCAGGCTGGACTCCGGGCCGATCGACTCGCCGTCGAGGAAGCGGGAGGCGGCCGCGTAGGCGAAGAGCTGGTAGGCGCGGGCGCCGGACAGCGCGTCGGCGACCCGGTCGCGGGCCCAGGCGGGGCAGCCCCTGTCCCGCCACAGACCGTGGAGGCGGTCCGCGGCTGCCAGGAAGCGGCCGGGCGAACGGAGCGTCAGCCCCCGTTCGTCGCCCGCCGTGGACATGGCCACCCGCCAGCCCTGGCCGGCCTCGCCGATCACGTCCTCGTCCGGTACGAAGACGTCGTCCAGGAACAGTTCGGCGAACGCCGGTTTCCCGTCGAGGCGGCCGATCGGGCGGACCGTGACGCCCGGCGCGCGCAGGTCGAACATCAGGTACGTCAGGCCCTGGTGGGGGCGGGCCGGGGCCGGGTCGCTGCGGAACAGGCCGAACGCACGGTCGGCGAAGGCCGCCCGCGACGACCACGTCTTCTGGCCGCTCAAACGCCAGCCGCCGTCCGCGCGGACGGCCCGGGAGCGCAGCGAGGCCAGGTCGGAGCCCGCCTCCGGCTCCGACCACGCCTGTGCCCAGACCACCTCGCCGGTCGCCATCGACGGCAGCACGCGCGCGCGTTGCTCCTGCGTGCCGTGGTCGAAGAGGGTCGGCGCGAGCAGGCTGACGCCGTTCTGCCCGACCCGGCCCGGCGCCCCCGCCGCGTAGTACTCCTCCTCGAACACCAGCCAGCGGATCAGACCGGCGTCCCGCCCGCCGTACCGCGCCGGCCAGTTCACCACCGACCAGCGGTCCGCGGCGAGTTCGGCCTCCCACGTGCGGTGCGCCGCGAAGCCCTCCCCGGTCTCCAGCGACGGGAGGGGAACCGGCGGCACGTGCGCGCGCAGCCAGGCGCGGGCCTCGGCGCGGAACGCTTCCTCGGCGGGGGTGAAGTCGAGGTCCATCAGCGGCAATCCTTCCCTAACAAGTGTTTGGTAGGTTAGCGTGGCCCTATGACAGGCGTCGAGAGTCCGGTCTACGAACCCGGGCACGGGCTGCTGCGGGGGCGCACCGCCGTCATCACCGCGGCGGCGGGAGCGGGGATCGGCGGCGCCACCGCGCGCCGCTTCCTGGAGGAGGGCGCGCGCGTGCTGATCAGCGACGCCCACGCGCGCCGGCTCAAGGAGCACGAGGCCGGGCTCGCCGCCGAGTTCGAGGGTGCGGTGGCGGCCCTCCCGTGCGACGTCACCGACGAGACCCAGGTGCGGGCCCTCTTCGACACCGCCGTACGGCTGCACGGCCGCCTCGACATCGTCGTGAACAACGCCGGTCTGGGCGGCACCTCGGACCTCGTCGACATGACCGACGAACAGTGGTCCCGGGTGCTCGACGTGACACTGAACGGCACGTTCCGGTGCACCCGGGCCGCCCTGCGGCTGATGCGGGGGAGCGGCGGGGGCGTCATCGTCAACAACGCCTCCGTCGTCGGCTGGCGCGCCCAGGCCGGGCAGGCGCACTACGCCGCCGCGAAGGCCGGCGTGATGGCGCTGACCCGGTGCGCGGCGATCGAGGCCGCCGCGTACGGGGTACGGGTCAACGCCGTCTCGCCGAGCCTCGCCATGCACCCGCACCTGGTGAAGGTCACCACCCCCGAACTGCTCGCGGAACTCACCGCGCGCGAGGCCTTCGGGCGGTACGCCGAGCCCTGGGAGGTGGCCAACGTCATCGTGTTCCTCGCGTCCGGCTACTCCTCGTACCTGACCGGCGAGGTCGTCTCCGTCAGCAGCCAGCACGCCTAGGACGACAATGGATCCGTGCCTCCTACGAAGAAGAAGCCCCAGGTGACCGCCGCGCCCGCGCGCCGCGCCGAACTCCTCGACACCGCCGCAGAGGTCTTCGCCGAGCAGGGTTACAACGCCACCACCGTCCGCAAGATCGCGGACCACGCGGGCATGCTCGCGGGCAGCCTCTACTACCACTTCGACTCCAAGGAGTCGATGCTCGAGGAGATCCTGCGCACCTTCCTCGACGAGCTGTGGGGCGGCTACGACACCGTGCTCGCCGCCGGCCTCGGCCCCCGCGAGACCCTCGAGGCCCTGGTCACCGAGTCGTTCCGGGAGATCGACCGGCACCGCGCCGCCGTCGCGATCTACCAGAAGGAGAGCAGACAGCTCGTGGCGCAGGAACGGTTCGCGTTCCTCGCCGACTCGCAGCGCCGGTTCGAGAAGGCGTGGCTGGCCACGCTGGAGCGCGGGGTCGCCGACCAGGTCTTCCGCGCCGACCTCGACGTCCGGCTCACCTACCGGTTCGTCCGCGACACGGTGTGGGTCGCCGCGTCCTGGTACCGGCCCGGCGGACAGCACAGCCCGGAGGAGATCGCCCGGCAGTACCTGTCGATGGTCCTCGACGGGATCGCCGTACGCACGTAGCCGGTTCAAGCCGGTTCAAGCCGATTCAAGTGCCCTTTTCAGCGAGGGAGTCGTCATGGCCGAGGCCTACATCGTCGAAGCGGTCCGTACGCCCGTGGGGCGGCGCGCGGGAGGTCTGTCCGGGGTGCACCCGGCCGATCTCGGCGCCCATGTGCTCAAGGAACTTCTCGCGCGCTCGGGCATCGACCCGGCGGCGGTGGAGGACGTCGTCTTCGGCTGCCTGGACGCGGTCGGGCCGCAGGCCGGGGACATCGCGCGGACCTGCTGGCTGGCCGCCGGGCTGCCCGAGGAGGTGCCGGGCGTGACCGTGGACCGGCAGTGCGGCTCCTCGCAGCAGGCCGTGCACTTCGCCGCGCAGGGCGTGCTGTCCGGGACGCAGGACCTGGTGGTCGCGGGCGGCGTGCAGAACATGTCGCAGATCCCGATCGCCTTCGCCACCCGGCAGGCCGCCGAGCCCCTCGGCTTCACCCAGGGCCCCTTCGCGGGCAGCGAGGGCTGGCGCGCACGGTACGGGGACCGGGCCGTGAACCAGTTCGCCGGCGCCGAGATGATCGCCGCCAAGTGGGGCATCAGCCGGCCGGACCAGGAGGAGTTCGCGCTGCGCTCGCACCGGCGGGCGGTGCGCGCGATCGACGAGGGCCGGTTCGCGCGGGAGACCGTCGCGTACGGGGACGTCACCGCCGACGAGGGACCGCGCCGGGACACCTCTCTGGAGAAGATGGCCGGGCTGAAGCCCGTCATCCCCGGCGGCACCGTCACCGCCGCCTGCTCCTCGCAGGTCTCCGACGGCGCGGCGGCCATGCTGCTGGCCTCGGAGCGGGCGGTGCGCGAGCACGGGCTGACGCCCCGGGCGCGCGTGCACCACCTCTCCGTGCGCGGCGAGGACCCCATCCGCATGCTGACCGCGCCGATCCCGGCCACCGCGCACGCTCTGAAGAAGACCGGCCTGTCCATCGACGACATCGACCTCGTCGAGATCAACGAGGCGTTCGCGCCCGTCGTCCTGGCCTGGCTGAAGGAGACCGGCGCGGACCCGGAGAAGGTCAACGTCAACGGCGGCGCGATCGCCCTCGGCCACCCGCTCGGCGCGACGGGCGTGAAGCTGATGACGACCCTGCTGCACGAACTGGAGCGCACCGGCGGCCGGTTCGGCCTCCAGACGATGTGCGAGGGCGGCGGCCAGGCGAACGTGACGGTCATCGAGCGGCTGTGACGGTCACAGAGTGGTCTTGACGGTCATCGAGCGGCTGTGACGGTGATCAGGGAGAGGCTGTGAGCCGCTGCCTGATCTCCTCCGCCTCCTTCATGATCCGCTCCACCAGCTCCGCGCACGACGGCAGGTCGTCGATCACCCCGGCGACCTGCCCGGAGGCCATCACCCCCAGGTCCGTACGGCCCTCCACCATCGCCGATCTCAGCAGCATCGGGGTGTTCGCCGCGAGCAGCACCTGGCTCCAGGTCAGGTCCTTGCCGTGCCTCATCGCGAGTCCGTCCCGGACCAGTTGAGGCCAGGTGAGACCGGAGAGCCTCCGGAAGCCGGCCGCCCGGCGGACCGCGTGCAGCAGTCTCCGTGCCCGGCCGGAGTTCTCCAGCGAGGCCACCAGGTCCGTACGCAGCATGCGATGCGGCAGACCGTCGACCGCCCGCGTCACCGTCACGTCCCGGACCGTCGCCGCCAGGTACCGCGCCTTCACCGCGTCCGGCACCGTCGAGTCCGACGTCAGCAGGAACCGCGTCCCCATGGCCACGCCCGCCGCCCCGTACGCCAGCGCCGCCACCAGCCCCCGCCCGTCGTAGAAGCCGCCCGCCGCCACGACCGGTATGTCCACGGCGTCCACCACCTGCGGCAGCAGCACCGTCGTCGCCACCTCGCCGGTGTGCCCGCCGCCCTCGCCGCCCTGCACGACCACCGCGTCCGCCCCCCACGCCGCGACCTTCTCGGCGTGCCGACGCGCGCCGACCGACGGGATGACGACGACCCCCGCCTCCTTCAGCTCGCCGATCAGCTCGCGGGAGGGGGCCAGCGCGAAGGACGCGACCCGCACCCCCTCGTCGAGGATGATCCGCACCCGGTCGCCCGCGTCCGCCGCGTCGGCGCGGAGATTGACCCCGAACGGCGCGTCCGTACGGGACTTGACCTCCCGTACGGCCTCCCGCAGCCCGTCGACGGTCATCGTCGCCGAGCCCAGGACGCCCAGCGCGCCCGCGTTCGCCGCCGCCGACACCAGGCGCGGCCCCGCCACCCACCCCATCCCGGTCTGCACGATCGGGTGGCGGACCCCGACCAGCCGGGTGAGTGCCGTCTCCATCAGACGGCGACCTCCCGCGCGCGCACGGCGCCCGGATCGAGCACGTCGCGGATCAACCGGAGCTCCCGCGCCGTCGGTTCACGGGTACGGGGCACCTCGTCCGGGATCACGAGGTCGAAGCCCGTCGCCTCCCGCACCTGGTCCACGCTCACCCCCGGATGCACCGACGCCAGCCGCATCGCGTGGCCGGGCGTGGCGAAGTCGAAGACACCGAGGTCGGAGACGACCCGGGGAATGCGGTGATGACGGGCCCCGGCCTCGGCCGCACGGTCGTACCCCACCCCGCACACCATGTCGACCTTCTCGACGAAGACCCGCCGCGAATGCCTCGGGATCCAGTAACTCGTCGGGTTGTTGAGGGTGTTGACCGGCGCGCCGCGCACCCCGAGCAGTTGCCGCTTCGGCTTCGCCCAGTCGCCGATGCAGGAGATGTTCTGGTTGCCGTACCGGTCGATCTGGCTCGCGCCCATCATCACGTGCCGCCTGCCCCCGGTGACCAGGGCCAGATGCTGCCGGTACGGCAGCCAGCCCTCGACGGTGCCGTCCGGGCCGACGAGCAGTGCCTCGCCGTCGGTCAGCAGCAGGTCCGGCGCGAAGGTGTGCCGGGCGAGACGGGCGCCCACGGACGGGATCACGCCCATCGGGCTCGCCAGGATCTCGCCCCCGCCGCGCCAGGCCTCGGCGCAGGCGACCACGCAGTACTCGGCACGGGTCACCTCGGTCACCTCGGTCATGTCGTCCCTCATGCCTCCTCCCCGGCCGCCGACCGGTACGCCTGTTCGTCCCCGGCCAGGTAGCGCGCCGCGAACTCCGGCCAGGGCGTGGTCGCGTACCGCTTCTGGAACGCCTCGTCCCGGCCGTAGTCGGGGGCGCAGGACGTGAAGTGCGCGCCGTTCGGGGCCTCGACGACCCCCGTCACCGTGTGCCGCTTGACCAGCAGCGACTGCGGCGCCGCCTCCTTCGTCAACTCGGCCGTGTCGACGACCCGTTCGCACGACACGTACGCCTCGTCGGCCGCCTCGCAGAAGAGGTCGTCGAAGTACGGATCCGGGCCCAGATACTGCCCGTTGCCCAGCCGGTCGGCCCGGTTGACGTGCACCAGGGCCGCGTCCAGCCGCAGCGCGGGCATGGCGACGAACGTCTCCTGGTCGTCGTACGGCGAAGTCACCGTGCGCAGCCCGGGGTTGACCCGCATCACGTCCGAGCCGAGCCCCGCCCGCACCGGCAGGAAGGGCAGCCGGTGCGCGGCGGCGCGCAGCCCCCACATGAACATCGCCTCGTCGATCTCCATCAGCTCGAAGGCACCGCGCTCGCGGGCCGCGCGGTAGTGCGGTTCGAGGGGGATCGAGTCGAGGGTGACGAAGGCGGCCACCAGCTTGCGGATCCGCCCCGCCGCCGCCAGCATCCCGACGTCCGGACCGCCGTACGACACGACGGTCAGGTCGGTGACCTCCGACCGCAGCAACGCCCTGACCAGGGCCATCGGCTTGCGGCGCGAGCCCCAGCCGCCGATGCCGAGGGTCATCCCGCTGCGCAGCCGGGAGACGACCTCCTCGGCGGTCATCGTCTTGTCGCCCACCTAAGCCCCCTCGGTCCCGTCCTTGCCGAATGTGTCCCGGACCCGGTCGGCCACCCCGGCGACGCTCGCCTCGAAGGTGAAGCCCTGCTCGAAGCGGTAGCTGCGGCGCACGTCGACCGGGTCGATGCCGTTGAGGGCCGCCTTGGCGAGCCGGAGCAGCTCACCGTCCTTCGCGGCGATCTCACCGGCCAACTCCCTTGCGGCAGCTTGTAGTTCGTCACTCGGCACCACCCGCCACACCGAGCCGTGCGCGTGCAGCTCGGCCGCCGTGACCGTGCGCGAGGTGTAGTACAGGGCGCGCATCAGGTGCTGGGGGACCAGGCGGGCGAGGTGGGTGGCCGCGCCCAGGGCGCCCCGGTCCAGCTCGGGCAGGCCGAACACGGCGTCCTCGCTCGCCACGATCACGTCCGCGTTGCCCACCAGGCCGATGCCGCCGCCCAGGCAGAAGCCGTGCACCGCCGCGACCACGGGCACCTCGCACTCGTACACCGCCGCGAACGCCTCGAAGCAGCCCCGGTTGGCGCCGATCAGCGCGCTTCTGCCCCGCGCCTGCAGTTCCTTGATGTCCACCCCCGCGTTGAACCCCCGGCCCCGCGCGGTCAGCACCACGCAGCGGGTCCCCGGGTCCCGGCCCGCCGCGCGCACCGCGTCGGCCAGCGCGAACCAGCCGTCCACCGGCAGCGCGTTGACCGGCGGAACGTCGACCGTGACGACCGCGATCCCCTTTTCCGGCCCCTTTTCCGGGGACGAGGTGGAGACACCCATGGAAGCATCAGCTACCTTTCCACCAAACGTTTGTTAGGTGGAAAGGTAGCAGCGAATGGAGCTGGACGGGAAGGTCGCCGTCGTCACCGGTGGCACCCGGGGCGTGGGCGCCGGTATCGCGCGCTCCCTCGTGCGCGCGGGCGCCGAGGTCGTGGTCTGCGCCCGCCGGCCGCCCGAAACCCCGGTCCCGAAGACCGGGTTCGCGCCGCTGGACGTGCGGGACGCCGACGCCGTACGGGAGTTCTTCGCCGGGCTGCCCCGGCTCGACGTCCTCGTCAACAACGCGGGCGGCGCGCCGTACCGCAGACTCGCCGACGCGGAACCAGAGCGCCACGCGCGCGTGATCGAACTCAACCTCCTCGCCCCGCTGACGGTCTCCCTCGCCGCCTACGACCACCTCAGGCGCACCGGCGGCTCGGTCGTGATGATCGGCAGCGTCAGCGGCAGCCGCCCCTCGCCCGGCTCGGCCGCGTACGGCGCGGCCAAGGCGGGGCTGGAGAACCTCGCGCGGTCCATGGCCGTGGAGTGGGCCCCGCAGGTGCGCGTGAACACCCTGGTCGTCGGCATGGTCCACACCGAGCTGGCCCACCTGCACTACGGCGGCGAGGACGGCGTCGAGGCCGTCGCCCGCACCGTCCCGCTCGGCCGGCTCGCCCGGCCCGCCGACGTGGGCGCGGCGGCCGTCTTCCTCGCCTCCGACGCCGCCGCGTACATCAGCGGGGCGAGCCTGCTCGTGCACGGGGGAGGGGAGCGGCCCGCGTTCCTCGACGCCGCGACCGCCAACAAGGAGAAAAGCGAGAAAGGAGAGGTGACGTGAGAGGAGACGCCGAGATGACAGGAATCTGCGACGGCCGCGTGGTCGTCGTCACCGGCGCCGGACGCGGCCTCGGCCGCGCGCACGCGCTCGCGTTCGCGGCGGAGGGCGCGTGCGTCGTCGTCAACGACCTGGGGGTGGGGCCGGACGGCACCTCGGACGCCGAGTCCCCGGCCGCCCGCGTCGCCGAGGAGATCCGCGCGGCGGGCGGCGACGCCGTCGCCCACGGCGGCGACATCGCCACCCCCGGGGGCGCCGCCTCCCTCGTGACGACCGCCCTGGAGACGTACGGCCGGCTCGACACCCTCGTCAACAACGCCGGCTTCCTGCGCGACCGGATGCTCGTCAACCTCGACGAGGACGACTGGGACGCCGTCCTGCGCGTCCACCTCAAGGGGCACTTCCTCACCCTGAGACACGCCGCCGCGCACTGGCGGGCCGAGGCCAAGGCGGGCCGCACGCCGGTCGCCCGGATCGTCAACACCAGCAGCGGAGCGGGGCTGCTGGGCTCGGTCGGACAGGGCAACTACAGCGCGGCCAAGGCCGGCATCGTCGCCCTCACACTGGTCGCCGCGGCCGAACTCGCCCGCTACGGCGTCCAGGTCAACGCCCTCGCGCCCGCCGCCCGCACCCGGATGACGGAACGCGCCTTCGCCGAGACCATGGCGGCCCCCGACACCGGCTTCGACGCCATGGCCCCCGAGAACGTCTCCCCGCTCGTCGTCTGGCTCGGCTCCGCGCGGAGCGAGGGCGTCACCGGCCGCGTCTTCGAGGCGGAGGCCGGCCGGATCACCGTCATGGAGGGCTGGCGGCCGGGCCCCACCGCCGACAAGGGCGCCCGCTGGAACCCGGCGGAGGCGGGCGAGGCCGTACGGAAACTGCTGGCCGGATCCGAGCCGCCGGGGCCGGTGTACGGGGCCTAGCCCGGGCTCCGCAGCCCGGGCTCAGGTGTCGCACTCCAGCACCGTCCGGCACAACCCGCACCGCGCCCGCACCCGACCCCGTACCGGCACCCTGATCCGCTGGTGGCACGTCGGGCACGGGAACGTCACCCGCAGCGGCCCCGGCGGATCCGGGTCCGGCACGAACGCGTACGGGGCGTCCGGGGCCGGCGCGGCCGGGCGGTCGTCCTGGGCGTGCCGGCGGTCGCGGGCGTAGCGGCGGCGCCCCGCCCAGCCGGCGGCCGTCAGCGGCGGCTGCCGCTCGTCGTGCCGGGCCCGCTCCATGCCCCGCTCGTACGCCGTGTACGCCTGCGCACTCGTGAACCACACCGACGGATCCTCGCCGAACACCAGCGACCGCTTCGCCAGCACGTACCCGAACTCCTCCGGCGTCAGATACCCCAGCTTCTGCGAGGACGCCCCGTCCTCCCGGTACGCGTCCAGGAGCAGCCAGCCCGCCCCCAGATACGTCGTCGCCGTGTCCGTCAGGATCTCGTTGTCCCGCGTGCCCGGGAAGGACAGCCCCACGCGATGCAGATAGACGTGCATGATCTCGTGCGCCAGCGCCGCCCCGATGTCCCGCCGATGCGTACGGAACCGGTCGTTCAGCTCGACGAAGTACTCGGGGCCCGCCGCGAGTTCGACGTTCGCCGCGTGCTCCATCTCCCGGAAGGAGACGATCATCCGGGCATCCGGCAACCGGTAGTGCCGCACCAGCTCACGCGCCACCCGCTGCACCCCCGGATACAGATCGTCGGTGTCGCAGAACGCCACGTCCGCCGGGGCCACGCTGGTGGCGAACTGGTGGATGGTGTCGTACGACAACCGCCGGTACAACGCCGTGACGGCGGCCCGCACCGTCTCCAGATGCCGATAACCGTGCTCGACCGGCCCGCCGTTCGCCACGCCCGCACCCCCAACACGCCAGGACGCCGTGCACCCAGTGCACCCGGTTCCACTGTACGAGGACCCGGCGCACTAGGGTGGACGCCCATGACCACCAGCAACACCCCCGGCGCCGGAACCGGTGACGTCGACCCCGCCGTCCGCGAGGAGCTCGCCCGGCTGCGCGACAGCATCGACAACATCGACGCGGCCGTCGTCCACATGCTCGCCGAACGCTTCAAGGCCACCCAGCAGGTCGGCCACCTCAAGGCCCGCCACCAGCTGCCGCCCGCCGACCAGGCCCGCGAGGCCCGCCAGATCGCCCGGCTGCGCACCCTCGCCGAGAACGCCAGGCTCGACCCCGCGTTCGCCGAGAAGTTCCTCAACTTCATCATCGCCGAGGTGATCCGCCACCACGAGCGCATCGCCGAGGACGCCGTCAGCGGCACCGCCAACAGCACCGCCTCCTCGCCGAGCTGACCCCCGGGGCGGGCGCGCGGCAGGGTAGTAGGGCGCAGAGTGTGACACTTCGGGGGCGATCTGTCACAGTTCCCCATCTCCCTCCCCCTCCTCCGACTTCTCTCCCCGGGCGACGCGGCGGCGCCCAGGCGCGAGAACGGACATAGGGCGCGTACCGATCCGCCCCTGTGCCTGGCCTGCGGCATCAGGCAGCATGTCGTTCATGTCCGTACTGACGCGCGACGCAGCGCAAAGCCGTGCCAAGCTCCTCGACGTCCACAGCTACACCATCGAGCTCGACCTGACGACCGGCGACGAGACCTTCGACTCCGTCACCGTCATCCGGTTCGCGGCGCGCGCCAGCGGGGACACCTTCGTCGAGGTCAGGCCTGCCGCACTGCACTCCGTCACCCTCGACGGCGAGCCCCTCGACCCGCAGACCCTGGACGACAACCGGCTCCCCCTGAACGACCTCACCGCCGGCGAACACGAACTGCGCGTCCGGGCGAGCATGCGCTACTCCCGCACCGGCGAGGGCATGCACCGCTTCACCGACCCCACCGACGGCGAGACGTACCTCTACACCCAGCTCTTCATGGACGACGTCCAGCGCGTCTTCGCCGCCTTCGACCAGCCCGACCTCAAGGCCGTCTTCGCCCTCACCGTCAAGGCCCCCGAGAACTGGACCGTCCTCGCCAACGGCATCACCGAACACCTCGGCGAGGGCCGCTGGCAGGCCGCCCCCACCCCCCTCATCTCCACCTACCTCGTCGCCGTCGCCGCCGGCCCCTGGCACTCCGTCCGCACCGAACACCGAGGCCTGCCCTTCGGCCTCCACTGCCGCCGCTCCCTCGCCCCCCACCTCGACGCGGACGCCGACGAACTGCTCGAGATCACCCGCCAGTGCTACGACCGCTACCACGAGAAGTTCGACGAGCCCTACCCCTTCGACTCCTACGACCAGGCGTTCGTCCCCGAGTTCAACGCCGGCGCCATGGAGAACCCGGGCCTCGTCACCTTCCGCGACGAGTTCGTCTACCGCTCCGCCGTCACCGACACCGAACGCCAGACCCGCGCCATGGTCATCGCCCACGAGATGGCCCACATGTGGTTCGGCGACCTCGTCACCCTCCAGTGGTGGGACGACATCTGGCTGAACGAGTCCTTCGCCGAGTACATGGGCTACCAGACCCTCAACGAAGTCCGCCCCGGGGGGTCTGGGGGGGAACCCCCCAGATGGAGGGGCACCGACACCTGGACCGACTTCGGCGTCGTCCGCAAGGCCTGGGGCTACGACGCCGACCAGCGCCCCTCCACCCACCCCGTCGCCCCCGAGAACGTCGACGACACCGCCGCCGCCCTCCTCAACTTCGACGGCATCTCCTATGCCAAGGGCGCCTCCGCACTACGGCAACTCGTGACCTGGCTCGGCGACAAGGACTTCCTCGCCGGCATCAACACCCACTTCGCCCGCCACAAGTTCGCCAACGCCACCCTCGCCGACTTCATCGACTCCCTCGCCTCCCACACCGAACGCGACGTACACGCCTGGGCCGACGCCTGGCTGCGCACCACCGGCGTCGACACCCTCACCCCCACCCTCAGCGGCTCAGGCGGCGACCACACCCTCACCGTCACCCACCAGGGCAGCCGCCCCCACCGCATCGCCGTCGGCCTCTACGACCTCGACCTCGCCGACGAGGGCCGCCACCTCACCCTGCGCGAACGCCTCGACGTCGACATCCCGCAGAACGCACCCCAGCCCCTCGGCAAGCGCCCCGCCCTGCTCCTCCTCAACGACGGCGACCTCACCTACACCAAGGTCCGCTTCGACCCCGCCTCCTTCGAAACCGTCCGCACCGGCCTCTCCGGCCTGCCCGGCCCGCTCACCCGCGCCGTCGTCTGGAACGCCCTGCGCGACGCCGTCCGCGACGGCGAACTCGCCCCCACCGCCTACCTCGACGCCGCCCGCGCCCACCTCCCGCGCGAAACCGACCTCGCCCTCGTCCAAGGCGTCCTCGCCTTCGCCGCCGGCCAGGTCGCCGACCGCTACCTCACCCCCGAACAGCGCCCCGCCGCCCTCGCCACCCTCTCCGCCCTCTGCCGCGACCTCATCCGCCGCACCGAGGACGGCGACCACCCCGGCCTGCGCCTCATCGCCGTACGCCACTTCATCGACGTCGCCGCCCACCCCGACACCATCGACGCCTGGCTCGCCGAAGGCACCGTCCCCGGCGGCCCCGAACTCGACCCCGACCTGCGCTGGCGCGTCCTCGCCCGGCTCGCCGTCCTCGGCGCCACCGACGAGGCCGCCATCGCCGCCGAACTCGCCCGCGACCCCTCCGCCACCGGCCAGGAGGGCGCAGCCCGCTGCCGCGCCGCCCTCCCCGACGCGGACGCCAAGCGCACCGCCTGGGCGGCCATGTTCGAGAGCGACGACCTCTCCAACTACCTCTTCACCGCCACCGCCCAGGGCTTCTGGCAGCCCGAACAGGCCGACCTCGTCAGCGAGTACGTCCCACGCTTCTACGAGGACGCCGTCGCCGTGGCCGCCCGTCGAGGCCCCGCCATCGCCGACGCCGCCGGCCGCTGGGCCTTCCCCGCCCACGCCGTCACCCCCGACACCCTCCACCTGGGCGAACAATGCCTCACGGCCGCCGCCCCCACCCCCTCCCTACGCCGCAAACTCATCGACCAACTGGACGACTTGGCACGGGCGTTGAGGGTGAGGGACCAATCCAGCCCGTCCGGCGCCTGAGGACGAGGCCCCTTCAGGGCCGATAGCGGGGGTCCGGGGGCGGCAGCCCCCGGCAACGCCCACCGTAGAAGCACCTGCGCATACCCCTTTCGGGTTCTGATCGTCGGGCTTTTCGGGCGCGCCGCCGTAATCCCCGACAAGCTGGCACTCCCCGCTGCGGGCACCCGCCCCGCGCCCCGGAGGAGGCCCCGTGAGCATGCCGCCCCTCGCCTCAGGACCCGAAGGCCCCGACGCCCTAAGGCCGTTGCTCGCAACCGTCCTCGACGCGCTCGACGCCGGCGCCCGAGCCCGCGGCGGACCCCTGCCCGCGGGCGGCCCGGACGCGGTCGCCGCCCACGTCCGGGCCGCCGTGGGAGACGTCCTCCCCGAGCACGGCGACCCCGACGCCCTGCGCACCCTCGTCCGCGCACTCGCCGAAGGCGCCGCCGACCCCGCGGACCCCCTCTGCGCCGCCCACCTGCACTGCCCGCCCCTCGCCGTAGCCACCGCCGCCGACCTCGCCGTCTCCGTCCTCAACCCGTCCCTCGACTCCTGGGACCAGGCCCCCGCCGCCTCCGAACTGGAGGCCCTGCTCACCCGGGCCCTGGCCGCCGAGGTCTACGGCCCCACCCGCCCGGGCCCCCCACACCTCACCCCCTCCCCCCGGCAGCCCGAGCCAACGGCCACGGTCACGGCAGAGCGAACCGGCACACCCCGCACCCCCGACGCCCTCGTCACCACCGGCGGTACCGAAGCCAACCACCTCGCCCTCCTCCTCGCCCGCGAAACCCACGGCCCCACCCTCCGCCTCGTCTGCGGAGCGAACGCCCATCACTCCCTGCCCCGCGCCGCCTGGCTCCTCGGCCTCCCCGAACCCGTCGTCCTGCCCACCCCCACCGGCACCCTCGACCCCGCCGCCCTCGACCAGGCCCTCACCACCCACGCCGGCCCCCACCCCGGCCCCGTCCTCGTCGCCGCCACCGCGGGCACCACCGACGCCGGACTCATCGACCCCCTCCCCGAGATCGCGGCGATCTGCGCGTCCCACGGCGCCCGCCTCCACATCGACGCCGCCTACGGAGGCGGCCTCCTGTTCAGCGACCGCCACCGCGCCCGACTCGCCGGTCTCGACGCCGCCCACACCGTCACCCTCGACCTGCACAAACTCGGCTGGCAGCCCGTCGCCGCCGGACTCCTCGCCGTCCGCGACGACCGCGACCTCACCGCCCTCCACCACCACGCCGACTACCTCAACGCCGACGACGACACCGAAGCCGGCCTCCCCGACCTCCTCGGCCGCTCCCTGCGCACCACCCGACGCCCCGACGTCCTCAAAATCGCCGTCACCCTCAAAACCCTCGGCCGCACCGGCCTCGGCGCCCTCGTCGACCAGGTCTGCGCCCACGCCCACGAGTTCGCCGACCTCGTCACCGCACACCCCGGCCTCGAACTCCACGCCCCGCCCACCATCAGCACCGTCCTCTTCCGCCCCACGGGCGCCACCGACCCCGCCGTCGCCGAGATACGCCGCCGCCTCCTCACCGACGGCCGCGCCGTCCTCGGCCGCGCCCGCGTCGGCGGCCGGCTCTGGCTCAAGACCACCCTCCTCAACCCCCACACCCGGCCCGACGACCTGGCCGCCCTCCTGGAACTGGTGGAAGGAAACACCCCCGCATGACCACGCCCCCGCACCCGAACACGCACCCCCCAACCCCCCGCGACACCGACACCCCCCGCGACCTCGTCGGCATCGGCATCGGCCCCTGCAACCTCTCCCTCGCCGCCCTCGCCCACCCCCTCGCCGAACTCGACACCGTCTTCTACGAACAACGCCCCCGCTTCGACTGGCACCCCGGCCTCCTCATCGACGGCGCCCGCATCCAGGTCCCCTTCCTCGCCGACCTCGTCACCCTCGCCGACCCCACCAGCCCCTGGACCTTCCTCAACTACCTCAAAACCCACCACCGCCTCTACCCCTTCTACTTCGCCGAGCGCTTCCACATCCAGCGCGCCGAATACGACACCTACTGCCGCTGGGTCGCCGACAACCTCCCCGGCCTCCACTTCCGCCACCACGCCGACGCCGTCCGCTGGAACCCCGAACGCGACGTCTTCGAAGTCGACTTCACCCAACTCGACACCGACGGCGAAGCCGAAGCCCTCGGCCGCACCTACACCAGGAACATCGTCCTAGGCATCGGCACCGAACCCCACGTCCCCGACGCCCTGCGCCCCCTCGTCGACGCCCCCGGCGTCCCCGTCGTCCACGCCACCGACTACCTCGCCCACCGCGACACCCTCCTCACCGCCGGCCACGTCACCGTCGTCGGCTCCGGACAGTCCGGCGCCGAAGTCTTCCTAGACCTCCTGCGCCACCGCCCCACCGGCCGCGAACAACTCCACTGGATCGGCCGCACCGAGGCCTTCGCCCCCATGGAGTACTCCAAACTCGGCCTCGAACACTTCACCCCCGACTACACCCGCTACTTCCACGCCCTCCCCGAAAACACCCGCGACCGCGTCGTCGGCGCCCAATGGCAACTCCACAAAGGCATCGACGCCGACACCCTCGCCGCCATCCACGACGAGCTCTACCGCCGCACCCTGCACGGCGGCTGGCCCGACGCCGTCCTCACCCCCGGCGTCCGCGTCCGCACCGCAGGCCGCATCGCCACCACCAAAATCGAACTCCACCTCGAACACATCCAGCAGAACACCCGCAGCCGCCTCACCACCGACGCCGTCGTCCTCGCCACCGGCCACCGCGAACGCCCCCTCGAACCACTCCTCGCCGGCCTCGACCCCTACATCCGCCGCGACCACAGCGAACGCCCCCGCATCGACGAACACTTCCGCCTCGTCCTCGACCCCTCCGTCACCGCCACCGGCTGCAACGTCTACCTCCAGAACGCCGAACGCCACACCCACGGCGTAGGCGCCCCCGACCTCGGCCTCGCCGCCTGGCGCAGCGCCACCATCCTCAACACCCTCACCGCCAAAGAGACCTACCCCCTCCCCACCCGCACCGCCTTCACCACCTTCGGCCTCCAACCGACCGTCCCCCGCCAGACAGGCAGCCCCACCATCGGCGCACAACGCGGCACCTTCGTACGCCTCAAGGACTGAAAGAACTCAAAGCGCCGACCCGTACGATGATCCGCGACGGACGGCAGGACAGCGACAGCGGCGGTGGCAGGCAGATGGACCGGGAACTGACGATCGCGACGGAACTCGCCGAGTGGGCCACCCGACGCATCCGCCGCCCACGCGCCATCGGCGACGTCAGCGACGTCCGCGAGAAGGACGGCCCCGCCGACATCGTCACCGCCACCGACGAAGCGGTCGAGACACACGTCCGCACCGTCCTGCGCCGCGAGTTCCCCGAGTACGGCGTCGAAGGCGAGGAACACGGCGTCCACGCAGGCACCCCGGGCGCCCCGCACTGGCTCATCGACCCCGTCGACGGCACCACCAACTACGCCCACGGCATCGGCTGGTGCTCGTTCTCCCTGGGCCTGGCCACCCCACAGGGCGAACCACTGCTGGGCGTCGTCGCCGACCCCTGGCGACAGGAGATCTTCACCGCCACCCGGGGCGGCGGCGCCCACCTCAACGGCCACCCCATCCACGCCGCCGCCCACTCCACCCTCACCGGCCACGTCTTCCTCACCGAATGGGCCGCCCACGCCCACTGGCCCGGCATGGACCACCTCCTGCGCGAACTCGCCACCCGCCACTGCACCGTACGGATCATGGGCTCAACAGCCCTGTCCCTGGCCCAAGTCGCCGCAGGCCGCGCCACCGCGGCCGCCATCGGCGAATTCCACCCCGTCGACGGCCTGCCACCCCTGCTCATCGCAACAGAGGCGGGAGCCGTGGCCATCCCACAACTCCCGCCCCACAACACCCCGTTGCTGCTCACCGCACCAGGAGCCGCCGAGGAAGCGACGGCCCTCTGGCAGAAAACGGTGCTGAACCACAGCGCATGACGCGCCCTAGAACACCGGCGTCCCGTTCCGCGTCAGCTTCCAGTCCACCGACGCGAACTCCTTCGGCTCCAGCACACCCTTCGCCGTCACCCACTCCGCGATCCGCGTCCGGATCTCCGTCGACTCCGCCCACAGCTCCTGCGCCGCCGCCACATGCGGGAACGCACCGCCGCCATTGGCCCGGTAGTTGTTCACCGCGAACACGAACTGCTGCGCGTCGTCCAACGCCACACCGTTGTACGTCACGTTCTTGATCCGCGAACCCGCAGCCTGCGCGATGTCGATCTCGTACGCCAGACCCGACACATAGTCGTAGTTGTAGTCCGGCCGGTTGCCAGCGTTCGTCAGCTTCTCCGTGTCGACGACCGCGTCCGCCGCCGTCTGCACGAAGTACTGCGCCGAGAACTCCAGGTACGCCCGGAGCTGCGCACCCGTCAGCAACTTCGCGACCAGCGTGTTGTCGTACACGTACAGACTCGACAGATCCCGGATCGTCACCTTCCCCGCCGGGATCTCCGAAGTCCGCGAGAACGGCGAAGCCTGCGCGATCACCGGCAGCGACGCATACGACGTACCCGCCAGCGCCGCCCTGACGACGTCCTCCTGCACCCTCGTGATCAGGTCGATGATCGCAGCGTCCTTGTACCGCGCCTCGACCGTCGTCAACGTCTCCGTCGCCGTACCGACCACCTGGTTGACGTACTTCACGACCTTCGCGTGCTCGTCACCCAGCAACTTCGTGATCTTCGGGTCGTCCGCCACCGAGTTGGAGTTCAGCACCTTCGAGGAAACGGACTCGACGACCCACCTCCCCTTCTCGAACACCAGCTCCACATCGAACACCGACAGCCGCTCCGCATACGCCAACGGCTCCGACAGGACAACCGTCCGGCCCGTCTTCGCGTTCGTCACCTTCAGCTCGGGAATCTCCACATGCGCGTGCCCGACCAGAATCGCGTCGATGTCCGGCACCTGCTGCGCCACCAGCGCCGCCGAATTCTCCACATACGGCAACTGGTCACCGTACGACGACGTACCCGACGAACCCGAGTGCGCCGACACGATCACCACATCTGCACCCAGCGACTTCAGCTTCGGCACCCACTTCGCCGCCTGCTCCTCCAGCCCCGGGAACGCCAGCTTGCCCTGCACATACGCCTTGTCCCAGATCGCGATACCCGGATTCGTCAGCCCGAGCACCGCCACCTTCACCGGCGGCGCGCCCTTCACACAGAACGTCTTCATGACGTAGGGCTGGAAGGCCGGCTTCAGCGTCTTCGCGTCCACCGCGTTCGCACCCAGCAGCGGGAAACGCAACTGCGACTCGAACTTCCGCAGCGTCTCGATACCGTAGTTGAACTCGTGGTTGCCCAGCGCCGCCGCGTCATACCCGATCGCGTTCATCGCCTGCGCCATCGGATGCACCGGACCACCCTTGGCGGTGATCGGATCCACCTTCGCGTAGTAGTACGTCAGCGGCGTGCCCTGGATCGTGTCGCCCGCGTCCAGCAGCAGCGTGTTCTCGCGCCCCTTCTCCTCACGGATCTGGTTCACCAGCGTCGAGATACGCGCCAGCCCCTGCGCGTTGCCCGCCGCGTCCTTGTACTCCGCGTCCTTGAAGTAGTCCCAGTTGAAGACATGACCATGAAGGTCCGTCGTCCCCAGCACGGTCAGCGCATACCGCTTCGGCTGCTTGACCGGCTTCCCGACCGGCTTCCTCACCTCCGCGGCCTGCGCCGACGGAGCCACGGCCGCGCCCGCGATCGCCACCCCCGCCCCGGTCACGGCGGACTTCTTCAGGAACTTCCGGCGGTTCAAAGGCATGTCTCGTGCTCCTTGGGGAATGGTCAACGACGCGCGTAGATTCTGCCCCGGCCAAGCCCGACGGCAACAGGTCCAGGAGGTTTCGATCTGGTGACCACCATGGTCGATTCAGGCCCCTGAACAGGGAAAACCATGACAAGGTGGGACGCATGACCTCCCCGCGAATTCCCCCGTACGGCACCCCCGACGCCCCCCTCCTCACAGTCCGCGGCGAGGCCGAACTCGAAGTCGACCCCGAGATCGCCCGCATCGGCATCACCGTCACCGCCCGCGGCAAAGACCGCCGCACCACCCTCGACGACCTCACCCGCCGCAACGCCACCGTCATCGAACTCGTCAAGTCCTACGGCGACGCAGTGGAGAACCTCTCCACCGGCGCACTGTCCATCACCCCCGAACTCGGCCACCGCGGCAGAGGCGAACGCGTCCGCACCCACCACGGCACCGTCCACCTCACCGCCGAACTCACCGACTTCACCACCCTCGGTGAACTCACCACCCGCCTCGCCGACCTCGACCTCACCCGCATCGACGGCCCCTGGTGGGAACTGCGCCCCAGCTCACCCGTCCACCGCCAAGCCCGCCGGCAAGCCGTACGAGAAGCCGTACAACGCGCCAAGGAATACGCCGCAGCACTGGACACCACCGTGGCCGCCCTCCTCGAACTCGCCGACACCGCCACCCCCGGCGGCCACCCCCGAGCCGGCTTCGACCGCCGCGCCGTCCGCTTCTCCATGGCCGCCGCGGAAACCGAATCCGCCGCCCCCGAACCCCTCGACCTCGAACCACAACGCATCCAGATCCGCGCCGAAGTCAGCGCACAGTTCACGATGAATCCGCCCCGCCTCTGAGTTCCATGAATTAACCCATTCGGAAAAACGCTCATCAGAGCACCGGCCCGCACAATTTATTACTTGTCAACAACCCTTCACGCAAAGGTTGTTGAGCAGCCATGTGCCGCTAATTCCCTACCCGCCGGTAAGCCCTAGGCTCGAACCATGCGCCGAGCGAAAATCGTCTGCACTCTGGGCCCCGCCACCGACTCGTACGACCAGATCAAAGCCCTGGTCGACGCCGGAATGGACGTCGCCCGCCTCAACCTCAGCCACGGCAGCCACGCCGAACACGAGGAGCGCTACCACCGCGTACGCAAGGCCTCCGACGAGACCGGCCACAGCGTCGGCCTCCTCGCCGACCTTCAGGGCCCGAAGATCCGCCTCGGCCACTTCACCGAAGGCCCCGTACTCCTTGAACGCGACGACACCTTCACCATCACCGTGGAGGAAGGCGTCGAAGGCGACCGCCGCCAGTGCGGCACGACATACGCCGGCCTGGCACACGACGTCACCCCCGGCGAACGCATCCTCGTCGACGACGGCAAGGTCTGCCTCCAGGTGACCGCAGTCGACGGCCCCCGCGTCCACACACGCGTCGTCGAAGGCGGCGTCATCTCCGACCACAAAGGCCTCAACCTCCCGGGCGTGGCCGTCTCCGTCCCCGCCCTCTCGGACAAGGACGAAGCCGACCTGCGCTGGGCACTCCGCACCGGCTGCGACATCATCGCCCTGTCCTTCGTACGCAGCGGCAAGGACATCGAGGACGTCCACCGCATCATGGACGAAGAGGGCCGCCGCCTGCCGGTCATCGCCAAGATCGAGAAACCCCAGGCCGTCGAGAACATCGAGGGCATCGTCGCCGCCTTCGACGGAATCATGGTGGCGCGCGGCGACCTCGGCGTCGAAATGCCGCTGGAACAGGTCCCCCTCGTCCAAAAACGCGCCGTCAAACTCGCCAAACGCAACGCCAAGCCGGTCATCGTCGCCACACAGATGCTCGACTCCATGATCGAGAACTCCCGCCCGACGAGGGCGGAGGCGAGCGACGTCGCCAACGCGGTCATCGACGGCACCGACGCGGTGATGCTGTCCGGCGAGACGAGCGTGGGCAAGTACGCGATCCAGACCGTCCGCACGATGGCCAAGATCGTGGAAGCGGCGGAGGAGGACATGCTCGCCAAGGGCCTGCCCGAACTGACCGAAAGCAACAAGCCCCGCACCCACGGCGGCGCGGTCGCCCGGGTCGCGGCCGAGATCGGCGACTTCCTCGACGCGAAGTTCCTGGTCGCCTTCACCCAGAGCGGCGACACGGTACGCCGCCTGTCCCGCTACCGCTCCCCGATCCCCCTCCTGGCCTTCACCCCGGAACCGGCGACTCGCTCCCAACTGAACCTGACCTGGGGCGTGGAGACCTTCCTCGGCCCGCAGGCGGACTCCACGGACGGGATGGTCGACCAGGTGGACGAGCTGCTGCTGAAGTACGGGCGGTGCCAGAAGGGCGACGTGGTGGTGATTACCGCCGGTTCTCCTCCGGGGGTGTCGGGCTCGACGAACCTGGTCCGCGTACACCACATCGGAGAGGACGACAGTCCCGAGTAGGGGGCGGGGGTTAGTACTTGGGGCCTACGTGGGTGTCGAGCAGGGCGACGGAGGCTTTGCGGGCGATGGAGATGTTGAAGGGGTCGCTGCCGCGAGCGAGCGTGGTCCACTCGACGCCTACTTTGTCGAGGGTGTCGGTGAAGAGCCGCCGAATGTCGTCCGACTTGTTGGCGAAGAAGTAGCGGGGGTATTCGTAGCGCTTGCGCTCACCGGCGACCATGCGGGTGGTCCAGTTCGTGATGCGGCATCCATCGGAGTGGATGAGGCCGCGGATGAACTCCCAGGGGTGCGCGTCGACGACGGCTTGCTGCCAGGGGTCCAGGGCGATGAGACGCTCGTGCTTCTTGCCGGGGCCATGCTGGGGGAACAGGCAGTGCAGGTGCTTCGAGTAGACCTTGACGTTGCGGCACCCGGTTCTGCGGACGCGGCACACGGAGTTGTCGGGGAAGACTGCGCGCATGGCTCGCTCGCACTCGTCCATGAGACCGGACCATGATTCGGTGCAGGTGATCATGAGGTTCGGCACGCGGTGCTCGGAGTAGTGGCTGATGTGGCCGTCGCCAAGGTAGAGGCCGAGGAGGTAGCTATACGCGGGCTCGTCGAGCTCTCGCCCGTCGCACCGGTGGCACTTTGGGTCATGCGCGCCAGGACACTCGCCGCGTTTCGCGCGGTCCATGTGCTTCCAATAGCCGACTGTTCCCAGCGGAACGTTGAGGCCGCGGGCCACGGCGGCGTTGCTTACGCCGTCGCGCAGGAGAGTGAGAGCCTTCTGTCGAACCTCGGTGCCATGAAAGTTCATGCGAACACGTTGCGTGACTGGCCGCGACCGTGCGCAGCAAAAAGCGGAAGACCACGCGAACGTGATCCTCCGCTTATTGGTACCGGGTGCGGGATTCGAACCCGCACGTCCTTTCGGACAGATGTGTTTGAGACATCTGCGTCTGCCATTCCGCCAACCCGGTTGGCCAACCCAAGAGGAGTGTACCGGGTGACCATGCCGTGCCGCAGCTAGGTAGGCTCTAAGGGAGCAGCACCTGCCCGGCCCGCAACAAGGAGCCCCCGTGACCGCCCCCGAGTCGCCCCAGCCCGTAGACGCGCCCGACGACGACAAGTCGCACGTGCCTCCGCTGACGACCCGTGTCGTCATCGCCGAGGACGAGGCCCTGATCCGGCTCGACCTCAAAGAGATGCTGGAGGAGGAGGGCTACAGCGTCGTCGGTGAGGCCGGTGACGGTGAGCAGGCCGTCGAGCTCGCCCGTGAGCACAGGCCGGACCTCGTCATCCTCGACGTGAAGATGCCCAAGCTGGACGGCATCTCGGCGGCCGAGAAGATCGCAGAGGAGCGGATCGCCCCCGTCCTCATGCTCACCGCCTTCTCGCAGCGCGACCTCGTCGAGCGTGCCCGCGACGCAGGGGCCATGGCCTACCTCGTGAAGCCGTTCAGCAAGAGTGACGTCGTCCCGGCGATCGAGATGGCCGTTTCCCGGTTCACCGAGCTGAAGGAACTGGAGAACGAGGTCGCGGACCTCACGCTGCGCCTGGAGACCCGCAAGCTGGTCGACCGCGCGAAGTCGATCCTTCAGACGGAGTACGGGCTGACGGAGCCGGCCGCGTTCCGGTGGATCCAGAAGACGTCGATGGACCGCCGTATGTCCATGCAGCAGGTCGCGGAGGCCGTCATCCAGGACGCCGACGAGAAGAAGGCGAACAAGGGATAGTCCCTACGCCCCCTACCTCCTCACACGCACGACGAGGCCCGCGCCCGGAGAAGGGGCGCGGGCCTCGTTGCCGTAGGAGGACCGGGTGGTACTCAGTCCTCGCCGAGGTACGCCTTGCGGACGGACTCGTCGTGGAGCAGGTCCTGGCCCGTGCCGGAGAGCACGATCTTGCCGATCTCCATGACGTGGCCGTGGTCGGCGAGCGAAAGGGCCGCCTGGGCGTTCTGCTCGATGAGCAGGATCGTCATGCCCTGGGACTTGAGCTCGGCGATGGTGGCCATGATCTTCTGCATCATGATGGGGGACAGGCCCATGGAGGGCTCGTCCAGCATGAGCAGTTTCGGCTGGGACATGAGCGCGCGGCCCATGGCCAGCATCTGCTGCTCGCCGCCCGAGAGGGTGCCCGCGGCCTGCTTGCGACGTTCGCCCAGGATGGGGAAGAGGTCGTAGGCGCGCTGGATGTCCTTCTCGATGCCTGCCTTGTCGCTGCGGAGGAAGGCGCCGAGGCGGAGGTTGTCCTCGATCGTCATGCGGGGGAAGATGTGCCGCCCCTCGGGGGAGTGGGCGAGCCCGAGGGAGACGATGTTGTAGGCGGGGATCTTCTTCAGCGATTTGCCGTTGAACTTGATCTGGCCGCCGACGGGCTTGAGGAGCCCGGAGAGGGTGCGCAGGGTGGTCGTCTTGCCGGCGCCGTTGGTGCCGACGAGGGTGACGACCTCGCCTGCCTCGACCTTGAACGAGATGCCTTTGACGGCTTCGATCTTGCCGTAGGCGACTCGGAGGTCCTCGACTTCGAGCAGTGCGGTCATCGGTCGTTCTCCTTGCCGGGCGCGGCGTCCGTCGGGGTGTCGGCGCCCGCGGCGTGCGCTTCGGCGGCCTCGACTTCGGCGAGCTCTTCGTCGCCGGGGGCGTTTTCGAAGGGTTCGCCGAGGTAGGCGGCGACGACGCGCTCGTCTCCCTGGACGGTGGCGCTGTCGCCTTCGACGAGCTTCTCGCCCTGGACGAGGACGGCGACGCGGTCGCAGAGGTTGAAGATGAAGCGCATGTCGTGCTCGATGACGAGGACGGCGATGCCCTGGTCGCGGATGGCGAAGACGAGCTCCTCCGTCGCGCGGGTTTCCTGCGGGTTCATGCCGGCGGTGGGCTCGTCCAGGAGGAGCAGGCCGGGTTCGCTCGCGAGTGCTCGGGCGATCTCCAGCTTGCGCTGTTCGCCGTAGGGCAGGTTGCGTGCGAGGTGGTCGGCCTTCTTGTCGAGGCCGACGAACGCCAGGAGTTCCATGGCGCGTTCGCGGGAGGCGGCTTCGGCCCGGTGGAAGGCGGGGAGGCGCAGGACGGCCGACCAGAAGCCTTCCTTGGTGCGGGTGTGGCGGCCGACGAGGACGTTTTCCAGGACCGTCATGTTGGCGAACAGACGGATGTTCTGGAAGGTGCGGGCGATGCCGGCGGCGGTGACCTTGAAGGACTTGGGGGGCAGGACGTTGCCCTTGAAGCGGACTTCGCCTTCGGTGGGGATGTAGAGGCCGGTGAGGCAGTTGAAGAAGGTGGTCTTGCCGGCGCCGTTGGGGCCGATGAGGCCGACGATCTCGCCGCTGTTGACGGTGAGGTTGACGTTGCGGACGGCGGTGAGGCCGCCGAAGCGCATGGTGACGCCGCGGGCGTCGAGCACCGTTTCGCCGACGGGGGCGGGGGCGGTCTTGGTGGTGGTGTCGGTGGTCATGGTGGTCAGGCCCCTGCCTTCGTGAGGACGGTGGGTGCTTCCGCCTCCTCGTGGAACTCGAGCTGGCGGCGCCGGTTGGGGATGAGCCCTTCGGGGCGGAAGCGCATCAGCAGGATGAGTGCGAGGCCGAAGGCGAAGAGCTGGTAGTCGCCGAGGAACTGGAGTTTGTTGGGGATGAGGAAGAGCAGTGAGGCGCCGATGAGGGGTCCGCCGATGGTGCCCATGCCGCCGAGGACGACTGCGGCGAGGAGGAAGGCGGAGTTGGGCGGGATGGGGCCGGCGAAGAGGTACTGCTCGGGGGTGACGGTGTAGGTCACGTGGGCCTGGACGGTGCCGGCGAGGCCGGCGAGGGAGGCACCGACGGCGAAGGCGATGAGTTTGACGCGGAAGCCGTTGATGCCCATGGCGAGGGCGGCGGTCTCGTCCTCGCGGATGGCGACCCAGGCGCGGCCGATGCGGGAGTTGCCGCTGCGTCGGAAGACGAGGACGACGATGGCGGTGATGATCAGCATCAGGAAGAAGTAGTTGGCGAAGCGCCCGATGTTGATGCCGGCGATGTCGTGGATGGCTCCGAAGTCGAACCCGAGGACGTCGAGGTTCGGGATGGAGGAGATGCCGTTGGAGCCGTTGGTGATGTCGGGGCCGGAGGTGCCGTCGAGGTTGTTGGCGGTGATGCGGAAGATCTCGCCGAAGCCGAGGGTGACGATGGCGAGATAGTCGCCGCGCAGTCGCAGGGTCGGGGCGCCGATGAGGACGCCGAAGACGAGGGATGCGCCGGCGCCGACGAGTGCGGCTGCCCAGAAGGGGAAGTGCACGTCGAAGGGGGAGCTGGGGGCGCCGGAGACCATGGCGGCGGCGTAGGCGCCGACGCCGAGGAAGGCGACGTAGCCGAGGTCGAGGAGGCCGGCGAGGCCGACGACGATGTTCAGGCCGAGGGCGACGGTGGCGAAGATGAGGATGTAGACGCCGAGGGTCGCGTACTGGTCGTCGGTCTGGGTGAAGGGGAAGAGGGCCGCGGTGACGAAGGCGCCGCAGATGGTGATGTTCTGGTGTCGTGCGGTGATCGTGCTGGCTTGGGCGACGAGGCCGCACTTGTTGAGTGCGGCGAAGCTGAAGCCGGTGGTGATGAGGAAGCCGACGAACAGTTCGTCGTACTCGGTGCCGATGCCGTAGGTGAAGACGGTGAGGCCGAGGCCGAGGACGGCGACGATGATGAGGATCTCGGCGTAGGAGGGGAGCTTGCCGACGGGGCGGGCGGTGCCGGAGCCGAAGGCGGCCTTGACGGTGGCCCACTGGTGGGCGGCCTTGTGCTTGGAGTGCTCCCACGACGTGTCGTCGGGGTCGATCGGGTCGGGCTCGGGGTGGGTGAAGGGCAGGGCGAGGGCGCCGAGGAAGGCGGCGAGGCTGCCTATGGCGACGAGGTAGCCGCCGGCTTCGAGGTTGACGATGCCGCCGAGGTCGGCGCTGATCGAGATGACCGTGTACCAGGCGGTGGCGAAGGTGGCGAGGGCGGCGAACTTGACGGCGCCGTCGGCGCCGGCGGGGATGAGCCAGCCGAGGCCCTTGATGCCGTAGGAGGCGAGGGCGAAGAGGGTGGTGAGGGCGCCGCCGATGAGGACGAGGACCTGGAGGCCGCCGGGGTAGCCGTAGACGGTGAGGTCGCCGGGGAAGGCGGAGGTCCAGGTCCAGGCGAGGAAGGCGGAGATGATGGTGAGGATGCCGCCGCCGGTGGCGAGGGCGCGGCCGACGTTCTCGGGGATGCCGATGAGTCCGGCGTGCGGGGAAGCGGTCTTGGTGAGCGCTTCGGGGGTGGTGGTCTGTGTCGTCATCGGTGTCACGCCCTGTCAGCGACGCGCTCGCCGAGCAGGCCCTGGGGCCGCAGCAGGAGCACGAGGATGAGGAGTACGAAGGCCCAGACGTCGGCCCAGGACTGGCTGCCGAACTTGTCCATGCCGGGGATGTCGGCGATGTAGGCGGTGGCGATGGTTTCGGCGATGCCGAGGACGACGCCGCCGATCATGGCCCCGTAGATGTTGCCGATGCCACCGAGGACGGCCGCGGTGAAGGCCTTGAGGCCGAGGATGAAGCCCATCGTGAAGGAGATCTGGCCGTACTTGAGGCCGTAGGCGACGGCTCCGACGGCGGCGAAGGTCGCGCCGAGGGCGAAGGCGATCACGATGATGCGGTCGGTGTTGACACCCATGAGTTTGGCGGTGTCGGGGTCCTGGGCGGTGGCCTGCATGCCGCGTCCGGTGCGGGTCTTCATGACGAAGTAGGCGAGGATGCCCATGCTGACGGGGGCGGCGATCAGCAGGAAGATGTCACCGGTCTGGATGGTGACGTTGCCGATGTTGAAGGGGCCGCCGTCGATCTGGGGGAAGACGAGGGCGGACGTCGCCTTGGGGTACCAGGCCCAGACGGCCTGCTGGAGGGCGAGGGAGAGGCCGATGGCGGTGATGAGCGGGGCGAGGCGTGGTGCTGTGCGGAGGGGGCGGTAGGCGAAACGTTCCGCTCCCACGGCGATGGTGACGGAGACCATGACCGCTCCGACGAGCATCAGTGGCAGGGCGATCGCCATGGATGTGCCGTCGGGCAGGATGTACAGGTAGACCGTGAGAGCGCCGAACGCTCCGGTCATGAAGATCTCGCCGTGGGCGAAGTTGATGAGCTGGACAATGCCATAGACCATTGTGTAGCCGATGGCGACCAGCCCGTACATGGATCCCAGTAGCAGGCCGTTGACCAGCTGCTGCGGCAGTTCGTTCACCGCATGTCCTCCGAGACGTTCGGATGTTTCGACGGGGGGCCGGATGCGAGTCCGCGCGGGGCGCCTGTGGTACGCGCCCCGCGCGGCTCAGCTGTGGTGCGGGTGTGGGTCAGCCGGCGAAGGTGCCGGACTTGACGGCCTTCCAGGCACCGTTCTCGACCGCGTAGACGGTGAGCTGCTTGTTGGTGGCGTCGCCGTACTCGTCGAAGGCGACCTTGCCGGTGACGCCGTCGAAGGAGACGTTCTGGACCGCGGCGGTGATCTTGGCGCGGGCGTCGTCGGGCAGCTTGCCGCCGTTGTCGGCGACGACCTTCTTGACGGCCTCGATGATGGCCCAGGCGGAGTCGTAGGCGTAGCCGCCGTAAGCGGAGTACGCGTCCTTGTAGCCGGCGGCCTTGTAGTCGGCGACGAACGTCTTGGCGGAGGGGAGCTCCTCGACCGGGGCGCCGACGGAGGTGGAGAGGTCACCGGTGGCGCTGGCGCCGGCGAGCGGGATGTAGTCGGCGGAGTTGATGCCGTCACCGCCGACCAGCGGGATCTTGGCGCCGGCGGCCTTGATCTGCTTGCTGAGGGGGCCGGCCTGCGGGTATTCGCCGCCGTAGTAGACGACGTCGGCGCCGGAGTTCTTGACCTCGGTGGCGACCGCGGAGAAGTCCTTGGTGTCCGGGTTGATGTGCTGGGTGCCGACGACGGTGCCGCCGAGCTTCTTGAACTCCTCGGTGAAGGTGCCGGCGAGGCCCGCGCCGTAGGTCTTCTTGTCGTCGATGACGAAGACCTTCTTCTTCTTGGCGTCGTTGAAGACGTACTGCGCGGCGAACGGGCCCTGGATGGCGTCCGTGGTCGCGGTGCGGAAGTACGACTTGTAGCCGCGCACCTTCTTGGTCTGCCAGTCGGCGCCCTGGGTGAGGGACGGGCCGGTGTTGGCGGGGGAGATCTCGACGAGCTTGGCGTCGTCGAAGACCTTCTGCATCGACTCGGCGACGGAGGAGTTCAGCGGGCCTACGACACCGAGGACGCTCTTGTCGGCGACCAGGGCGGCGGCGTTCTGCTGGCCGGCGGAGGGCTGGGCCTGGTCGTCCTTGGCCTCGATCTTGAAGGTGACGCCGTCGACGTACTTCTGCTTGTTGGCGTTCTTGACCGCCAGGTCGGCCGAGTTCTTGATGCCGAGGCCCATGGCGGACAGGTCGCCGGTCAGCGGGGCGTCGACACCGATGGTGACGGTGGTGCCGCCGCTGTCGGAGCCCTTGTCGCCGCTGTCGCGCGATCCGCAGGCGGTGAGGGTGAGTGCTCCGGCGGACAGCGCGGCGGTTATGGCGATGAGCGAACGTTGACGCACGTTCCAGTCCTTTCCCTGGGCGGCCCTCCCCCCTGGAAGGGGCCGAGTACTGCGCTGAGCCGAAGGGGGTTTTCCAGCCGCGCGGTGACTGGGCGTGACTCTAAGCGGGTGGGGTATCGGGGAGGAGGGTCTGACCAAGGCTGTGATGTTCTTGTTATGACACGAGGTAATGCAGAGCGGTACTTGGCGGGTGGAACAGCGGAATTCCGGCCGATTCGCCCTGTCCGCATGGTGAGAACGCGCAGGACGAACCCGGATGTGTTCAGGTGTCTCAGGCGTTTTGGTGATGACGGAAATCGTTGCCGCAGGCGACTTCCAGGGCTGCGGAGAGGTCCTGCGCATAGGGCGTTCCCAGGATGAAACTGTGGACCCTTATTGCGCGCGCATTACGTAGAGTTACGTCCAGGAAAGGGAGTCCGGCGTTCCCCGGCACTTTCCCGCATTCCGTCACATGCATGGTGATCACGATCTTGCGGACGGAACCCGCCGTGGTCCGGAAAGGCGCCGCCGGGGCCGAGGTCAGGGACAGCCCGGCGTACGGCTGGCTCACCCGGGTCACGGTGACGGGCGGTCCCGCGGTCACGCCGAGCAGTATCTCGAAGGCGAAGGTGCGCGGCGGGGTGCCGGGCGGTACGGCGACCTCGCCGAGGTAGCTGACGTCCACCACCTGGGACGGGAAGGGCGGTGCGGACGGGAACGGCGGTGCGGGCGGGGCCGGTTGGGCACTGTGGGGCCGGGTCGCGTACAGGTAGCCGCCGCCCGCGAGGAGCAGCGCGGCGGTGAGGGCGGCGAGTACGGGACGGCGGTGGGTGGCGTAACGGCGGGCGAGCGGGCGGGAGTTGGGCCGGGGGCCGGGCGGGACGGTGGGTGCGGGGGCGTCCCAGGTGCCGGGGTGGGTGCCCTCGCCGGGCTCCACGGGGCCGATGCCGCTCACCGCCAGGCGCCTTCGCCGGGGTCGCCGGAGCGGTACCGGGCGGCGCAGTCGTCGCGGGCCCGCCGGTCGATCAACTCGGCTGCGGCGTCGGCCCCTTGGGTCTTCTCCGCGGCCCGTGCGGCGTCCACGACGGTCCGCAGGATCTCGTACTGCCTGTTGGACAGCCCCATTGACTGGTAGTCGCCGTAGGTGTCGCCGTCCAGCACCTCGCGCGACCAGTGGGCGACGATCCGGGTGCACAACTCCTCGGGGGCGGCGGCGGATGCGGACGGGGTGCCGGGCGGTGCGGGGGAGGCGTGGGGGCGGTCTTCGCCGCAGCCGGTCGCCGGCGCGCCCGCCGGCAGGGCCGGTCCGAGCAGCCGTGCCGCCGTCCTCGCCTCTGGGGTGCCTCCCGTTGCCATGCTCCGACGCTAGGCCGCCGGGGCGGCAGGCGGCAACGGGTGCGGACCGTGCGGTGTTCCCGAGGGCCGTCAGCCCGCCGAGGGGGCGTCGCGCAGCAGACAGGTCAGCCGCGCGGTGCACACCCGCCGCCCCTCGGCGTCACTGATCACGATCTCGTACGTCGCCGTGGAGCGCCCCCGGTGCACGGGCGTGGCCACGCCGGTGACCAGGCCGGAACTCACGCCTCGGTGGTGCGTGCAGTTCAGGTCGACGCCGACGGCCAGCTTGGTGCTGCCGGCGTGCAGCATGGCGCCGACCGAGCCGAGGGTCTCGGCGAGGACCGCGGAGGCGCCGCCGTGCAGCAGTCCGTAGGGCTGGGTGTTGCCCTCGACCGGCATGGTGCCGACGACCCGGTCCGCGGCGGCCTCGACGATCTCCACGCCCATGCGCGTGCCGAGGTGCCCGGCGGAGAACAGGGCCGCGATGTCGATGCCGAGCACGGCGTACTCGTCGATGACCTCTTGCGGGAACTTCACGTGCTGCTGCTCGCCCATGGGGTCCGGCTCCGTTCGTCGATCACAGTCCAGCGTCACTGAGCAAACGCTCAGTCGGTCGACGATTGTTCCAGACGGACCACGACGGACTTGCTGGCCGGGGTGTTGCTGGTGTCGGCGGTGGCGTCCAGCGGTATCAGGACGTTGGTCTCCGGGTAGTAGGCGGCCGCGCAGCCCCGGGGCGTCGGGTAGAGCACGACCCGGAAGCCGGGCGCCCGCCGCTCCACGCCGTCCTTCCACTCGCTCACCAGGTCCACGTACGACCCCTCCGCGAGCCCGAACGCGCGCGCGTCGTCGGCGTTGACCAGGACGACCCGGCGGCCGTTCCTGATGCCCCGGTAGCGGTCGTCGAGGCCGTAGATCGTGGTGTTGTACTGGTCGTGCGAGCGCAGCGTCTGCAGCAGCAGGCGGCCCTCGGGCAGCTTCGGGTACTCGACGGGTGCGGCGGTGAAGTTGGCCTTGCCGGTGGCCGTGGGGAAGCGGCGCTCGTCGCGCGGGGCGTGCGGGAGCGTGAAGCCTTCCGGGCGGGCCACGCGCGCGTTGAAGTCCTCGAAGCCGGGGATCACGCGCGCGATGCGGTCCCGGATCGTCGCGTAGTCCTTCTCGAACTCCTCCCACGGCACCTTGCTGTCCTCGCCGAGGACGCTGCGGGCGAGGCGGCAGACGATGGCCGGCTCGGACAGCAGGTGCGCGCTCGCGGGCGCGAGGCGGCCGCGGGAGGCGTGCACCATGCCCATGGAGTCCTCGACGGTCACGAACTGCTCGCCGCCGCCCTGGAGGTCGCGCTCGGTGCGGCCCAGGGTCGGCAGGATGAGGGCGCGTGCGCCCGTGACGACGTGTGAGCGGTTGAGCTTCGTCGACACGTGCACCGTCAGCCGGGCGCGCCGCATCGCCGCCTCGGTGACGTCGGTGTCGGGGGAGGCCGACACGAAGTTGCCGCCCATGGCGAAGAACAGCTTCGCCTCGCCGTCGCGCAGCGCGCGGATGGCCCGGACGACGTCGAAGCCGTGCTCGCGCGGGGGCGCGAAGCCGAACTCCTTCTCCAGGGCGTCCAGGAAGGCCGGGGCGGGGCGCTCGAAGATGCCCATGGTGCGGTCGCCCTGCACGTTCGAGTGGCCGCGTACCGGGCAGACGCCCGCGCCGGGGCGGCCGATGTTGCCGCGCAGCAGCAGGAAGTTGACGACCTCGCGGATGGTCGGCACGGAGTGCTTGTGCTGGGTGAGGCCCATCGCCCAGCAGACGATGGTGCGCTCGGAGGCGAGGACCATGCGCAGGGTTTCCTCGATCTCCGCGCGCGTGAGGCCGGTCGCGGTGAGCGTCTCGTCCCAGTCGGCGGCGCGGGCGGCCTCGGCGAACTCCTCGAAGCCGTGGGTGTGCTCGCCGATGAACGCCTCGTCGAGCGCGCCGTCCGTCTCGAGGACGAGCTTGTTGAGGAGACGGAAGAGGGCCTGGTCGCCGCCGATGCGGATCTGCAGGAACAGGTCGGTGAGGGCCGCGCCCTTGAACATGCCCTGCGGGGTCTGCGGGTTCTTGAACTTCTCCAGGCCCGCCTCGGGCAGCGGGTTGACGCTGATGATCTTCGCGCCGCCCGCCTTGGCCTTCTCCAGGGCGGAGAGCATCCGGGGGTGGTTGGTGCCCGGGTTCTGCCCGGCGACGATGATCAGGTCGGCCCGGTAGAGGTCCTCCAGCAGGACGCTGCCCTTGCCGATGCCGATGGTCTCCGACAGGGCCGAGCCGGACGACTCGTGGCACATGTTGGAGCAGTCCGGCAGGTTGTTGGTGCCCAGCTCGCGCGCGAAGAGCTGGTAGAGGAACGCGGCCTCGTTACTGGTGCGGCCCGAGGTGTAGAAGACGGCCTCGTCGGGGGAGGCGAGGGCGGCCGTCTCCTCGGCGATGATGCCGAAGGCGCGCTCCCAGGTGACCGGCTCGTAGCGCTCGCCGCCCTCGGGCAGGTACATGGGGTGCGTGAGCCGCCCCTGCTGGCCCAGCCAGTAGCCGCTGCGGCCGGCGAGGTCGGCGACGGGGTGCGCGGCGAAGAACTCCGGGGTGACCCGGCGCAGCGTCGCCTCCTCGGCGACCGCCTTCGCGCCGTTCTCGCAGAACTCGGCGGCGTGCCGGTGCTCCGGCTCCGGCCAGGCGCAGCCCGGGCAGTCGAAGCCGTCCTTCTGGTTCACCCGCAGCAGCGTCAGCGCGGTGCGCTTGACGCCCATCTGCTGCTGGGCGATGCGCAGGGAGTGCCCGACGGCCGGCAGGCCCGCCGCCGCGTGCTTCGGCGCGGCGACCTGCGGCGCGTCCTGGACCGGATCGGCCTTGGGCGGCTTCGTTGCCATCGCGCGCTCTCCTTCTGCGTTCGCTCACCTGTGTCACATCCCCTCGATCCTCGCACGAGGCACTGACAGCGCTCCCGTACGGGCCCGGTCCGGGCCCGACGGGCGGCGGCCGGGACCGAGTGTCAGTGGGGCGTGGCAGGATCGGGGGCGTGGCAGAGACAGCAGCGAAGAAGACCGACAGCCCTTCCGGCGAGAGCCGCCCGCGCCTGATGCTCATGGACGGGCACTCGCTGGCCTACCGCGCGTTCTTCGCGCTGCCCGCGGAGAACTTCACCACCGCGACGGGCCAGCCGACCAACGCGATCTACGGCTTCGCGTCGATGCTGGCCAACACCCTGCGTGACGAAGCGCCCACGCACTTCGCGGTCGCCTTCGACGTCTCCCGCAAGACCTGGCGCTCCGAGGAGTTCACCGAGTACAAGGCGAACCGCTCCAAGACGCCCGACGAGTTCAAGGGGCAGGTCGAGCTGATCGGCGAGCTGCTCGACGCGATGCACGTCTCACGGTTCGCGATCGACGGCTTCGAGGCCGACGACGTCATCGCCACGCTCGCCACCCAGGCCGAGGCCGCCGGCTTCGACGTGCTGATCGTCACCGGCGACCGCGACTCCTTCCAACTGGTCAGCGACCACACCACGGTGCTGTATCCGACGAAGGGCGTCTCCGAGCTGACCCGCTTCACCCCGGAGAAGGTCGTCGAGAAGTACGGGTTGACGCCCGCCCAGTACCCCGACTTCGCGGCCCTGCGCGGCGACCCGTCCGACAACCTCCCGGGCATCCCCGGCGTCGGTGAGAAGACGGCCGCGAAGTGGATCAACCAGTTCGGTTCGTTCGCGGACCTCGTCGAGCGCGTCGAGGAGGTCAAGGGCAAGGCCGGGCAGAACCTGCGCGACCACCTGGAGGCGGTCAAGCTCAACCGCCGCCTCACCGAGATGGTCAAGGACGTCGAACTGCCCAAGGCGGTCACCGACCTGGAGCGCGCGCCTTACGACCGCACGGCCGTCGCGATGGTCCTGGACACCCTGGAGATCCGCAACCCCTCGCTGCGCGAGCGGCTCCTCGCCGTCGACCCGGGCGCCGAGGAGGCCGAACAGACCCCGGTGGCCACCGGCGGCGTGGAGCTGGACGGCACGGTGCTGGGCACCGGCGAGCTGGCCGGCTGGCTCGCCGGGCACGGCGGCGGGACCCTCGGCGTCGCCACCGTCGACACCTGGGCGCTGGGCGCCGGCTCGGTCGCCGAGGTCGCGCTCGCCGCCGCCGAGGGAGCGGCCGCCTGGTTCGACCCGGCCGAGCTGGACGAGTCCGACGAGAACGCGTGGGCGGCCTGGCTCGCCGCCGAGGACCGCCCCAAGGTCCTGCACAACGCCAAGGGCGCCATGCGCGTCTTCGCCGAGCACGGCTGGTCCGTCGCCGGCATCGCCATGGACACGGCGCTGGCCGCCTACCTGGTCAAGCCGGGCCGCCGTTCCTTCGACCTGGACGCGCTGTCCCTGGAGTACCTGGGCCGTGAACTGGCCCCGGCCGCCGCGGCCGACGGCCAGCTCGCCTTCGGCGCGGACGACGGCGCCGAGGCCGAGGCCCTCATGGTGCAGGCCCGTACGATCGTCGACCTCGGCGAGGCCTTCCGGGGCCGTCTCGAGGAGGTCGGCGCGGCCGACCTGCTGCGCGACATGGAGCTGCCCACCTCCGCCCTCCTGGCCCGTATGGAGCGGCACGGCATCGCGGCCGACCGCGCCCACCTGGAGGCCATGGAGCAGATGTTCGCGGGCGCCGTCCAGCAGGCCGTGAAGGAGGCGCACGCGGCGGCCGGGCACGAGTTCAACCTGGGCTCGCCCAAGCAGCTCCAGGAGGTCCTCTTCGGCGAACTGGGCCTGCCGAAGACGAAGAAGACCAAGACCGGCTACACCACCGACGCCGACGCCCTGGCCTGGCTCGCCGGCCAGACCGACAACGAACTGCCGGTCGTCATGCTCCGCCACCGAGAGCAGGCGAAGCTCCGCGTCACGGTCGAGGGCCTGATCAAGACGATCGCCGCGGACGGCCGTATCCACACCACCTTCAACCAGACGGTCGCCGCCACCGGCCGCCTGTCGTCCACGGACCCGAACCTGCAGAACATCCCCGTCCGCACGGACGAGGGCCGGGCGATCCGCCGCGGCTTCGTCGTCGGCGAGGGCTTCGAGTCCCTGATGACGGCCGACTACAGCCAGATCGAACTGCGCGTGATGGCCCACCTGTCGGAGGACGCGGGCCTCATCGAGGCGTTCACCTCCGGCGAGGACCTGCACACCACGGCCGCCTCCCAGGTGTTCGGCGTCGAACCGTCCGCGGTGGACGCGGAGATGCGCCGCAAGATCAAGGCCATGTCCTACGGCCTGGCGTACGGCTTGTCGGCGTTCGGCCTCTCCGCGCAGCTGAACATCGACGCGGGCGAGGCCCGTGCCCTGATGGACGCCTACTTCGAGCGCTTCGGCGGCGTACGGGACTACCTGCGCCGCGCGGTCGACGAGGCACGGGCGACGGGCTACACGGCGACCCTGTTCGGCCGCCGCCGCCACCTGCCCGACCTCAACAGCGACAACCGCCAGCGCCGCGAGGCGGCCGAGCGCATGGCCCTGAACGCGCCGATCCAGGGCACGGCGGCCGACATCGTCAAGATCGCCATGCTGAAGGTGGACGAGGCACTGCGCGCGGCGGACCTCAAGTCCCGCATGCTGCTCCAGGTCCACGACGAAATCGTCCTGGAGATCGCCCCCGGCGAGCGCGCGGCGGTCGAGGAACTGGTCCGCCGCGAGATGGCCGCCGCCGTCGACCTCAACGTCCCGCTCGGCGTCTCGGTCGGCGACGGCGCGGACTGGGAGTCGGCGGCGCACTAGCCTCCGGCGGCGGGACGGGAGTGACACCTCAGGCCTGCTGACAGTGACACCTCAGGTCTGCTGGAAGTGATCCTCAGGTCTGCTGGACGTGATACTTCAGGCCTACTGGAAGTGGTGTCTCAGGCCTGCTGAAAGGGGGCCCTGTCGGGAACGGCAGGGCCCCCTTCGCGTGTCTCGCCGCACCCCGAGATGAGCCGCCCCCTCCGCCGGGTTGTCCGTCACCCCCGGTCATCCCCCGAAGGGCCCTCACCCGCGTGGCCCCCGAGAACAGGCCTCTGCCCGGCCCCGCCCGCCAGGATGCCGCCATGGGTATACGCATGCACCACCGCCGGACGGCCACCGCACGCGTTCACGCCACGGCGACCGCGCTCACGCAGCTCGCCCCCGGCACGGCTCCCTGGACGCGACCGCGCCCAGCCCTCGCACCCGGCGCCGCCACACCCCGCATCCCGGGAAGCCGCCCTGTCACGGCCCTCCGTACGGCCCTCCGCACGCTCTTCCGTACGGTCGCCGCCCGGCTGGGCCACCTCGTCCCCCGGTTCGTTCTCCGGCTCGTGTTCCGGGGCGACACCTGGCGCCTGTGGACCGAGGCGGTGCGCGGCTACCTGGCCCTCGCCCTCGGCGCCCTCCGCCGGCTCCCCCGACCCCGTATCCGTACCGCCCGCCGTATCCGCGTCCTCCCGGTCGTCCCCGCCCTCCCGGTCGTCCCCGTCTCCGTCGCGAGCGTGACACGCCTCACCGAACGCCCGGACGGCTCCGCTCCCCGCTGACCTCCTCCGGCTGCGGCCGCCCGGCGGACACACCCCGGGCGGCCGGGCGGGCCGGACGCCACAGCCGTACGCCGACGGCGTACAGCAGCAGCCCGAGCACCAGCCCCGCGCCCGCCCCGAAGCACAGCGTCGGGACGAGCTCCCACGGCTTCGCCTCCCGCGCGCCCCAGTAGCCCCACCACCGCGTCGCCCGCCGTACCGCCGCGACCAGCGCACAGCCGCCGATCACGGCACCGGCCCACCACCGGTCCCGTGCCGACAGCGCAGGGACCCCCAGCGGCTCACCGGCGGGCACCCGGCGCAGCGCGTACGCCAGGAACGCGGCGATCACGACCGCGGCCACGGCCGAACCGCCGTACTGCAGATACCAGTACAGCGGTGAGCCGGCGATCCGCTCGCCGAGGACGGGGAACAGCCGCATGCCCCAGCGGTCGAGGTGCGTGAACGCGTCCCACACCACGTGCGTCAGCGCGCCGAGCGCCGCCGAGACGTACCACCACAGGACTACGGACGGCCGTACACGCGCGCGTGGCGCTCCGCAGCGGGTCAGGGCGGCCGTCCGGCCCTGCCGGGTCCGCGGCAGCAGCGCCACCAGCGGCTCGCGCACCAGCAGCCACAGCCCCACCAGCGCCCAGGCGACGAGCACGTCGACCGTGAACACACCGGCGAAGGAGTGGGTGACGTCGCCGAACTCCATGGCCCCGGACAGGACACTCGCCGCGTAATAGGTCATGTCGGGAGCGAACGAACCCGCGACGAGAACGGCCGGCACCAGTGGTCCGCGGCCGGTTCCGTCGGCGCGCACGGCGGGCAGCACGGCCGCGGCGTGACTCAGGGTGAACGGCAACGGGGCTCCCAGGGGCGGATGTTGGCGGGCCGGCCGGCCCGGTGATCGACGACGTCCAGTGTGCCGGGCATGGTTCCCGGCCGAACGGCACGTGACCGGCCCGTGAAAACGGCGCCCGAACGGGTGCCGGTGCAAAAGAAGTTGTCGTAGGGTCGCCTGGGCCACCGTGCCCCGGAAAGCGCTTAGCACAAGGGAACGGAACGACGCAAACCGCCCACGAGTGCAACCTTCGGGGCGGGTTGACCGTCACAACAGTGGCAACGGCAATCAGCGGTAACAGCGACATCAGCGGTAACGGCTGGGTGCAGACGTAGAGACGGGCGTTCGGCGTCCACGGGAGGATTTCACTTCATGTCGGCGCATTTCGGCACGAGACTGCGCAAGGGAGCGGTCAACACGACCGTGGCCGCACTGGCGGTCGCGGCTCTCGCCGCGTCCCAGGCACCGGACGTCACGGCCGACGGCCACGGCAGACAGACCGCCGCCGACACCCCGTCCGCCGACCCAAGCACCGGAACGGGTGACAGCGCCACCGGCAACTCGCCGTACTACACGGACCTGCCGCCGCTGAACAGCCCGAACCCCGCCCCGAGCGCGAGCTCCGCCACCACCCCGGCCGCCACCGGCACCGCCGAGGCCGGCATACCCGCGACCGTCCTGGACGCCTACAAGAAGGCCGAGACGGAACTGGCGCAGTCCAAGCCGGGCTGCAAACTGCCCTGGCAGCTCCTCGCCGCCATCGGCAAGGTCGAGTCGGGCCAGGCCCGCGGCGGCGACGTCAGCGCGGACGGCACGACCGTGTCGCCGATCCTCGGCCCGGTCCTCAACGGCGTGGGCTTCGCCAACATCAGCGACACCGACAACGGCGCCTACGACGGCGACAGCACCCACGACCGCGCCGTCGGCCCCATGCAGTTCATCCCGTCCACCTGGGCCTGGGCGGGCCGCGACGGCAACGCCGACGGCAAGAAGGACCCCAACAACATCTACGACGCCGCGCTCGCCGCCGGCCACTACCTGTGCCGCTACGACTGGGACATGTCGACGACGTCCGGGATGCGCAGCGCGATCCTCAGCTACAACAACTCGACGGACTACCTCAACACCGTCCTGTCGTGGCTGGAGTACTACCGCAAGGGCACGCACGAGGTCGCCGACGGCACCGGTTCCGTCCCGGGCAACCGCAGCGACGACGGCACGAGCACCACGCCCACTACGCCGTCCACCCCGTGGACGCCCGCCACGCCCAGCACCCCTGGCAAGCCTACGAAGCCCACCAAGCCGTCGGTGCCGAGCGTGCCGAGCCCGCCCGACAAGCCGACCCCCCCGAAGCCGGCCCCCACGCCGACCGAGACGGTCGACCACCTCGAGGCCGCGGGCACGGCGAGCGTCACCGCCATGGCGGGCGACACGTACACCGACCGGATCAGCGCCCGCGCGGAGACGGCGGCCGGCAAGTCCGTCGCCAAGGTCAGGATCCGCTTCAGCATCGTCGGCGACACCGACGCCGCCTTCACCGGCGGCGAGACCGTCGCCTTGATCTCCACCGACGCCAAGGGCGTCGCGCTCGCGCCCGCACTCGTGGCGGGCGAGAAGACCGGTGCCTTCACCGTCCGCGCCACGGTCCTCGGCCGCGCGCTCACCCCCCTCGACTACGCGGCCACCGTCACCGCCCGCGCCGCCGACACGCTCGCCCGCACCGGCCAGACCGCGCTGACCTGCACCGTGGGCGGCGAGTTCGCCGACCAGGTCGAGGTGAAGGCCACGTACAAGGGCGCCGTCGCGGACAAGGTCGCGGCCACCGCCACCCTGATCAAGTCGGCCGACGACCCGACCACGAACGACAAGGGCCCCTACTTCAAGGACGCCGCGACCGGCGACCCCGTCCGCACCCTGGCCCTGCAGACGGACGCGAACGGCCTGCTGCAACTGCCCAAGCTGTACGCGGACGCCACCGCCGGCACCTACCTGCTCCGCATCACCACCACGGGCGGCGCGACCCTGACGCTCGAACTGACCGTCACGGCGGCCGCCTCGGACCCCGGCTCCGGCTCCGAGTCCTCGTCGCCGAGCCCCACGCCCGGCGAGTCGGAGTCGGCGACGCCCACCCCGTAACCCTTACGACGACGACCGCGGCGCCCCTTCCTCCCGGAGGGGCGCCGCCGTCGTGTTGTGCGACGTGTTCTCATCTCGCCCGCGCGTTGCTACCGTGCCGCACCTGACGACCTGTCAGCTACGGGAGGCCCGTATGCGTGCCCTGATCGCCGCCGCGACCGGCCTCGCCGTCGCGGTCGCCCTGGTCCTCACGCTCACCGCGCTGGGCGCACCGACCGGCAAGACCTCCCCGAAGCCCCTGCTGACGACGGTTCCCGCACACCCGTGACCGCCCGGTCCGTCCAGTCGGCCCGGTCCGCCCGGTCCGCTCGCGAAGGAGGCCGAGATGCGCCGCAAGGCCGGCCTGATCCTGCTCGCCCTCGCCGTGTTCTGCGCGGCGCTGTCCCCGCTGCTGCGCTGGTACGCCTTCCCGCGCCTGGCCAAGATCCCCGCGAACGAGTACCAGACCATGGTCCTGGAGGCGAAGAACGCCACCCTCCTCGACTACGGCACCATGACCGCCCGCACGGTCCCCAAGGTCACCATCGTGCAGACCCTCAAGGGTGACGTGGCCGCCTCCGAGAAGATCGAGAAGACGGCCGGCCGGGACGTCGTCGTGTGGGACGGCCTGTCCTACGTCCAGGGCCCCGACGGCAAGATGGTCTCCAAGGTCCCCGAGCGCTACATCTTCGACGCCCACACCCAGGAACCCGTGCACGCCACCGGCGAGATGGTCGACGGCGACCCGGTCCGGCGGACGGGCATCGAGTTCAAGTGGCCGTTCCTGACGCAGAAACGGGACTACGAGTACTTCGACGCGCAGACCCGCACCAGCGCCCCCATCCACTACAAGGGCACCCAGAGCTTCCGCGGCCTCAAGGTCTACTACTTCGAGCAGACCGTCCCCTGGACCGAGGTCGCCCTGCCCAGGACGATGCCCGTCGCCGGCATCACCCCCGAGACCGTCGCCAAGACCGGCACCACCCGCTGGTACACCACGGTCCGCAAGTTCTGGGTCGAACCGGTCACCGGAGCGCCCGTCTACGGCGAGGAGATCCACCAGGAGGAACTGCGCGGCGGATCCCTGCTCGGCGGCCGCGCGAAGGTCACCGCGTTCGCCGGGCACGTGAAGATGCGTGAGGACTACATCGAGCACACCCTGTCCGTGGTCGAGTCCAACCGCACCCTGGTCCTGCTCCTGACGTCCTACCTGCCCTGGGGCTTCCTCCTGCTGGGCGCCCTGCTGCTGTCCCTCTCCCTCTACCTGGAGGCCCGCGCCCGCCGCCCGGCACGGCCGGACGCCCCCACCGAACCCGCCCAGCCGCAGCCGGTCAGCGCCTGAGCCGCGCGTTGGTGTACCGGGTCGGCTCGGCGCCGGCCGGGTCCTCGGGCCAGGGGTGCTTCGGATACCGGCCGCGCAACTCCGCCCGTACCCCCTGGTAGCCGTCCTTCCAGAAGGAGGCGAGGTCGGCGGTGACGGCCGCGGGCCGCCCGGCGGGCGAGAGCAGATGCACGAGCAACGGCACCCCCGCCACCCGCGGCGACTCCTGCAACCCGAACATCTCCTGCAACTTCACCGCGAGAACCGGCTGCTGCGGGTCGGCGTAGTCGATCCGGATCCTGGACCCACTCGGGACGGTGATCCGCTCCGGCGCCAGCTCGTCCAGCCGGCCCGCCTCCCCGGAGGGCCAGGGCAACAGCCGCCCCAGCGCCTGCCCGGCATCGATCCGCCCGAGGTCGCTCCGCCGCCGGGCGCGGCTCAGCTCGGGCTCCAGCCACTCGTCCACGCGCGCGTGGAGCGACGCGTCACCGACGTCGGGCCACGGCTCCCCGAGACGCAGCCGCACAAAGGCCAGCCGCTGCCGCAGCCCGCCCGCCTCGGGCGACCACCGCAGCAACCCCAGCCCGTCCCTCTCCAGCCCTTCGAGCAGCGCACCGCGTACGAGGACGGCGTCGGCGTCCCGCAGCGGCCGCACCGCCAGCTCCACGGCCCCCAGCCGCTCGACGCGCCGCGCGACGACGTCCCCGTCGGCCCAGTGCACCTCGTCGCGCTCGTCGCGCAGCACACCGGCGGCGAGCCGGGCGACCTCCTCGTCCACGACCGCCGCGAGCTGCACACGCGCGTGCCCCTTCCCGACGGGCCGGTCGGCGACGGCGACCGCGAGCCAGGGCGCACCGCGCAGCCCGGTGCCCTCCCGGACCTCGGCCCGCGTCCCGGAGACCATGAGGTAGGAACCACCGTCGAGCCTCGCGATCCGCTCGGGGAAGGCGAGGGCGACGACGAGACCCACGAGGCCTTCGCCGTCCACGGCCACCGGCAGGGAGCCACTGGGGGGAGCGTCGGACTTGTCCGTGGAGACGACGGCCCGCAGCCGCCGAACCTCCGCCCGCCACCGCGCGCCGTAGGCGTCACCCCCACGCCGGGCACTGCGCAGAGCGGCGGCCAGATCATCGCCGTACTCCCGCGGAGCCTCCTCGCTGAGCAGCGCGACCACCTCGACGGCCCGCTCCACCCCCACCAGCGCGGCCCCGTCCAGCAATGCCCGCCCCAGCCGGGGGTGCAGCCCCAGCCGAGCCAGCCGCGCCCCCCGTCCCGTGGCCCGACCGGCGGAGTCCACCGCGCCGATCGCCGTCAGCAGCGACCGAGCCGCCGCCATCGCCCCGCCCGGCGGCGGATCCAGCAACGCCAGTCCGGAGGCGTCCGGATCGCCCCAGCAGGCCGCCTGGAGGGCGAACGCGGTCAGGTCGGCCACCTTGATCTCCGGAGCCGGGAACGGCACCAGACGGGCATCCTCCGCCTCCGCCCAGCACCGGTACACCGCACCCGGCGCCTCCCGCCCGGCCCGCCCCGCCCGCTGCCGTCCCGCCGCCTGCGAGGCCCGCACCGTCGCGAGCGCGCTCAGCCCGCGCGCGTGGTCCACCCGCGGCTCCCGGGCCAGCCCCGAGTCGACGACCACCCGCACCCCGGGCACGGTCAGCGAGGACTCCGCCACGGAGGTCGCGAGCACCACCCGGCGCCGCGCGGCGGGCGCCAGCACCGCGTCCTGCACGGCCGCCGGAGCCCGCCCGTGCACCTGGAGCACATCCACCCCGCCCAGTTCCCCGAGCTGCCCCGCGACCCGCGCGATCTCCCCGACACCCGGCAGGAAACACAGCACGTCCCCCGACCGCTCGGCCAGCGCCCGCCGCACCACCGACGCCACATGGGTCAGCAGCACGGGATCCACCCGCATCCCGTGCGGCGGCCGCACGGCACGGGCCGGCGGCGCCCAGACCACCTCGACGTCGAAGGCGGGGCCCCGGGCCTCCACCACCGGCGCCCCGCCCAGCAGCCGCGCCCACCCGGCCGTGTCCGTCGTCGCCGACGCGGCCACCAGCCGCAGCTCGGGCCGCAGCGTCTCGCGCACGTCCCACAGGAAGGCGGCCGAGGTGTCCGCGTCGAGATGCCGCTCATGGCACTCGTCCAGCACCACCACGTCGACGCCCGCCAGCTCCTGGTCGCGCTGGAGACGCTGCAACAGCACACCGGTCGTGACGACCTCCACGCGCGTGCGGCGCCCCACGACCCGCTCCCCGCGCACGGTGTACCCGACGCTCTCCCCGGCCTTCTCGCCCAGCAGCCACGCCATCCGCCGGGCCGCCGCCCGCGCCGCGATCCGCCGCGGCTCCGCCACCACCACCCGCCGCGCGGGCCCCTCGCCCAGCAGCCCGGCCAGCGCGAGCGGCACCAGCGTCGTCTTCCCGGTGCCGGGCGGCGCGGCGAGGACGGCGGCGCCGTGCCCGTCCAGCGCGTCGTTCAGAGCGGGCAGGGCGGCCCGCACGGGCAGCACGTCGAGAGCGTCGTAACGGGGGATCACGCCCCTAGTGTCGTACGCCTCCGAAAACACGCCCCACGCGCGCGTGCGCGAGAACATTCGTGCGCGAGAACTTGAGGAAGCGAGCAGGGGACCAGGGACTGTTCCCTGGTCCCCTGCTCACGTCCTGCCCTGGTCCTGCCCTAGTCCCGCTCGCAGACGAAGACGGCCGTCCCCGGGATGAGGTTCCCGCGCAGCGGGGACCAGCCGCCCCACTCCGAGGAGTTCCAGGCCGGCCACTCCGGCTCGACCAGGTCCACCAGCCGGAAACCGCCCGCCACGATGTCGCGGACCCGGTCGCCGAGCGTCCGGTGGTGCTCCACGTACACCGCGCGGCCCTCGTCGTCCTGCTCGACGTAAGGGGTGCGGTCGAAGTACGAGGAGGACACCGACAGGCCCTCGGGACCCGGCTCGTCCGGGAACGCCCAGCGGATCGGGTGGGTCACCGAGAACACGAAACGGCCGCCCGGGCGCAGCACCCGCCGCACCTCCCTCAGGACCAGCACCGGATCGGCCACGAAGGGCAGCGCCCCGTACGCCGAGCAGGCCAGGTCGAAGGAGCCGTCCGCGAAGGGCAGCGCGCCCGCGTCGGCGCACACCAGGGGGAACGCGCCGCCGATCCGCAGCGCGTGCTGGAGCTGGCGGTGGGAGAGGTCCAGGGCGACCGGACGCGCGCCCTGCGCGGCCAGCCAGCGCGCGCACTGGGCCGCGCCGGCGCCGATCTCCAGGACCGCCTTGCCCTTCAGTTCCTCCGGCGGGCCGAGCAGCTCGGCCTCCACCTCGTCCAGGCCCTCGGGACCCCACACGAAACGGTCGTCGCCGAGGAAGGTGCCGTGCTCGATCTGGTATTCGTCCGCGTTGCGGTCCCACCAGCCCCGGTTGGCCCGGGAACTCTCGGCGACGTCGGCATCACGTCGGGTGGCTTCCGGCCCGAGGGCCGGCTCGTCGGACGATGCGGGCTCTTGGATGATCGGCTCCCTCGTATTAGTCTGCGGCTCTTCCGTCCAACCCGCCCGACGGTGCCACCGAGGTGTCACCGAGGTGTTTCGGAGGGGCTTCCTGCGGCCTTTGCGGCCTCGGGAGAAAGGTTGTGTGCCGGGTATGCGGTGATCCGCCCCGGGTGTGCGCCTTCGCGCATTGACCCTGCCCGGCTGCCCCCGTATGCTACAAGTTGCGCTGCGGGCCTGCGCACCTCAGACCTAGCAGGCTGCGCTCGCATCTGTTGTTTGTCCCCTCGGTTCTCGAGGCGCCACACCATCCTGGTGGGGTGCTTCCTAAGCTGTCCGGCCTTCTTCAGAGCGATAACGGGCTCCCGGCGTAGCAGTACCTACGACTTTCTGTCCGTAACCGGAGCCCTTTCCCACATGACGAGCAGCACCGAGACCACCTCTACCACACCGCAGGTAGCGGTCAACGACATCGGTAACGAGGAAGCTTTCCTCGCCGCGATCGACGCGACCATCAAGTACTTCAACGACGGCGACATCGTCGACGGCGTCATCGTGAAGGTCGACCGGGACGAGGTCCTGCTCGACATCGGTTACAAGACCGAAGGCGTCATCCCGAGCCGCGAGCTCTCCATCAAGCACGACGTCGACCCGAACGACGTCGTCGCCGTGGGCGACGAGATCGAGGCCCTTGTTCTCCAGAAGGAGGACAAGGAAGGCCGTCTCATCCTGTCCAAGAAGCGCGCTCAGTACGAGCGTGCCTGGGGCACGATCGAGAAGATCAAGGAAGAAGACGGCATCGTCACCGGTACCGTCATCGAGGTCGTCAAGGGTGGACTCATCCTCGACATCGGCCTTCGAGGCTTCCTGCCGGCTTCTCTCGTCGAGATGCGCCGTGTCCGCGACCTCCAGCCCTACGTGGGCAAGGAGCTCGAGGCCAAGATCATCGAGCTGGACAAGAACCGCAACAACGTGGTCCTGTCCCGCCGTGCCTGGCTGGAGCAGACCCAGTCCGAGGTCCGCCAGACGTTCCTCACGACCCTCCAGAAGGGTCAGGTCCGCTCCGGCGTGGTCTCCTCGATCGTCAACTTCGGTGCCTTCGTGGACCTGGGTGGCGTCGACGGTCTGGTCCACGTCTCCGAGCTGTCCTGGAAGCACATCGACCACCCCTCCGAGGTCGTCGAGGTCGGCCAGGAGGTCACGGTCGAGGTCCTCGACGTCGACATGGACCGCGAGCGTGTCTCCCTGTCGCTGAAGGCGACCCAGGAAGACCCGTGGCAGCAGTTCGCCCGGACCCACCAGATCGGCCAGGTCGTGCCCGGCAAGGTCACGAAGCTGGTCCCGTTCGGTGCGTTCGTCCGCGTGGACGAGGGCATCGAGGGTCTGGTCCACATCTCCGAGCTGGCCGAGCGCCACGTGGAGATCCCGGAGCAGGTCGTCCAGGTCAACGACGAGATCTTCGTCAAGGTCATCGACATCGACCTCGAGCGCCGCCGCATCAGCCTCTCGCTGAAGCAGGCCAACGAGTCCTTCGGTGCCGACCCGGCCTCGGTCGAGTTCGACCCGACCCTGTACGGCATGGCCGCGTCCTACGACGACCAGGGCAACTACATCTACCCCGAGGGCTTCGACCCCGAGACCAACGACTGGCTCGAGGGCTACGAGACCCAGCGCGAGGCGTGGGAGGGCCAGTACGCCGAGGCGCAGACGCGCTTCGAGCAGCACCAGGCCCAGGTCATCAAGTCCCGCGAGGCCGACGAGGCCGCTGCCGCCGAAGGCGGCGACGCGGCGGGTGCGGCTCCGGCCGCGTCCACTGGTGGCGGCGGCGGTTCGTACTCCTCCGAGGGTGCGGACACCTCCGGTGCCCTGGCTTCGGACGAGGCGCTTGCCGCGCTGCGCGAGAAGCTGGCCGGTGGCCAGAGCTGAACGCTGCCGCTGAGGCTTAGCCGGTAGTTGAGGGCCCGCACCTTTCAGGTGCGGGCCCTCAGTGTTGCCGTTGAGCGGGGGTTGTTGGTCGGGTGCGGGTCGGTGGGGGTTGGTCGCGCAGTTCCCCGCGCCCCTGGGGGAGTTGGACCTGACGTCCCTTAAGAAGGTGCCCTGGTCGGGTTGGGTGATCATGGTTGCCGGAAACGGGAATGCCTGCGGCGTCATGTGCGTTGTGCAGTAGGAACATGAGGGGAGCGGTCCAAGTGCTTGATCCGCAGGGTTTGTACGCATGGGAGCCGAAGGGCCTGGCAGTCGTCGACATGGCGCTGGCGCAGGAGTCGGCCGGACTTGTCATGCTCTACCACTTCGACGGATACATCGACGCGGGCGAGACCGGCGAGCAGATCGTCGACCGGCTCCTCGACTCGCTGCCCCACCAACTCGTCGCCCGCTTCGACCACGACCGGCTCGTGGACTACCGAGCCCGCCGCCCGCTGCTGACGTTCAAGCGCGACCGGTGGGCCGAGTACGAGGAGCCGGCCATCGAGGTGCGGCTCGTGCAGGACACCACCGGCGCGCCCTTCCTGCTGCTGTCCGGCCCCGAGCCGGACGTCGAGTGGGAGCGCTTCGCCGTCGCCGTCAAGCAGATCGTGGAGCGGCTCGGCGTACGCCTGTCGGTGAACTTCCACGGCATCCCCATGGGTGTCCCGCACACCCGCCCCGTCGGCCTCACCCCGCACGGCAACCGCACCGACCTCATGCCGGGCCACCGCAGCCCGTTCGACGAGGCGCAGGTCCCCGGCAGCGCCGAGTCGCTCGTCGAGTACCGCCTCATGGAGGCCGGCCACGACATTCTGGGCGTCGCCGCGCATGTCCCGCACTACATCGCCCGTTCGACGTACCCGGACGCGGCGCTGACCGTCCTGGAGGCGATCACGGCGGCGACCGGTCTGGTCCTGCCGGGCATCGCCCACGCCCTGCGCACGGACGCGCACCGTACGCAGACCGAGATCGAGCGCCAGATCCAGGAGGGCGACGACGAGCTCGTCTCCCTCGTCCAGGGCCTGGAGCACCAGTACGACGCCGCCGCCGGCGCCGAGACCCGCGGCAACATGCTCGCCGAGCCCGTCGACATTCCGTCGGCCGACGAGATCGGGCTGGAATTCGAGCGGTTCCTCGCGGAGCGGGAGGGCGAGGGCTGAGCAGCCCGAAGGCGCGGCCCGCAGGGCCTGCCGGGTGCGTTGTCACCGGCAGGCCCTAAGCTTCCGCTCATGCTGAAGGTGGGCCTGACCGGCGGGATCGGCGCCGGCAAGAGTGAGGTGTCGCGGCTGCTCGTCGAGTGCGGGGCCGTACTCATCGACGCGGACCGCATCGCGCGTGAGGTCGTCGCGCCCGGAACTCCGGGGCTCGCGGCGGTCGTCGACGCCTTCGGCGAGGGCGTGCTCGGCCCGGACGGCAGCCTCGACCGCCCCCGGCTGGGCTCGATCGTCTTCGCCGACCCCGGGAAACTGGCGCTCCTCAACTCGATCGTGCACCCCCTCGTCGGCGCCCGCTCCCGCGACCTGGAGGCGAGCGCCCCCGAGGACGCCGTCGTCGTCCACGACGTCCCCCTCCTCACCGAGAACGGCCTCGCCGCCCTGTACGACGCCGTGGTCGTCGTCGACGCCGCCCCCGACACGCAGCTCGACCGGCTTGTCCGACTGCGCGGCATGACCGAGAAGGACGCACGCGCGCGGATGGCCGCCCAGGCGACGCGCGAGCAGCGCCGGGAGATCGCGGACATCGTGATCGACAACGACGTACCGCTGGCAGAACTGCGACAGCGCGTGCGGGACGTGTGGGACGGCCTCGTGCGCAAGGGGCACGCGGCGCGCGAGACCTCCCCGGAATAGCGGCCCGCGCTCCGTGCGTTGAACCCTCCGAGCAAGGGAAGGATTTTTCCGTGCCCGATACCGCAGGTTCGACCGGACGTACTCCGGAGACACATGTCATCGACTTCCGTGCCGCCGAGCAACTGCTCGCCGCACGGGACCCGCGGGGCGCGGTGAAGCTGCTCGACGGAGTCATCGCCGCGCACCCCGAGAACACCGCCGCCCGGCTGCTGCGCGCGCGTGCCTTCTTCGCCGCCGCGCAACTACGGCCTGCCGAGCTGGAGTTCACCATCGTCCTGGAGCGGGAGCCGGACAACGCGTTCGCGCACTTCGCGCTCGCCCGCACCTACGAGCGGCAGGGCCGCGGCGACCAGGCCAAGCGCCACTTCCGGCTGGCCGCGGCACTGGACCCCAACCCGGAGTACCTGAAGGCGGCCCGCTTCGAGACCTGAGGACGACCCCCGGACGGTGACGGTGCTCGTCAGGGGTGGCGGTGCTCAGCCGGCCGGTACGGCGGTATGTCGCGGCCCGGTTGATAGTGGGGGCCCTGCCGGAGGTGCCTGACGATCATCGTCAGATCGACGGTGACCACCAGCCACAGCACCCCGCACGCCGCCGCCCACCCCGGGCGCCCCACGAGAGCGAACGCGGCCGTCCCGAAGATCGCCCAGGCCAGTCCCCACAGGGACAGCCACAGACGCATCCTCAGCGCACTGCGCGCTGTCGTCGGCTCACTGCCCGTACGCATCCCGATCACCGCTCCTCCTTGCAACGTACTCCTCGGTCCGAGGGAACGTACGGTGGAGAAATGGCCGTCTCCGACGCCCCCTCCGGGTCCGCCCCCGTCGCCGCCCGCGCCGTGGCCCTCGCCGAGCTCGACCGGCGGGTCGCGGGGTGTGGGGTGTGTCCTCGGTTGGTGGACTGGCGTGAGGAGGTGGCCCGTACCAAGCGGGCGGCCTTCGCCGACTGGACGTACTGGGGGCGGCCCGTGCCCGGGTTCGGGCCGCCCGACGCCCGGCTGCTGATCGTGGGGCTCGCCCCGGCCGCGCACGGCGGGAACCGTACGGGCCGTATGTTCACCGGCGACCGTTCCGGGGACGTGCTGTACCAGGCGTTGTACGACGTGGGGCTCGCCTCGCAGCCCACTTCCGTCTCCGCCGAAGACGGGCTGGAGCTGTACGGCGTGCGCGTCACCTCGCCCGTGCACTGCGCGCCGCCCGCCAACAAACCCACCCCCGGGGAGCGGGACGCCTGCCGGCCCTGGCTGGTGCAGGAACTGCGGCTGCTGCGGCCGACGCTGCGCGCGGTCGTCGTGCTCGGCGCGTTCGGCTGGCAGGCCGCGCTGCCCGCGTTCGCCGAGGCGGGCTGGACGGTGCCCCGGCCGCGGCCCGCCTTCGCGCACGGGGCGCGGGTGCGCCTCGCGGGCCCGGACGACGGCCAGGGCCAGGGCCAGGGCCAGGGCCAGGGGCAGGGGCAGGGGCAGGGCGACGGCCACGGCCTTGACGTCTTCGGGTGTTTTCACGTCAGCCAGCGCAACACCTTCACCGGTCGGCTCACCCCCGAGATGCTGCGGGAGGTACTGCGCACGGCTGCGGGGATGGCGTGAGTCGAGTCATCGGCAGCGGCAGCGGCAGCGGCAGTGGCAGCGGCAGTGGCCACAGAGGCAGGAAGTCGTGTGACGGCGGCGGCGTGTGGATCGTACGGTGCCCCGATGGGCCTGTATCCGGAGATCGAACCGTACGACCACGGCATGCTCGACGTCGGGGACGGCAATCGCGTGTACTGGGAGACCTGCGGGAACCCGCGGGGCAAGCCCGCGCTGGTGTTGCACGGGGGGCCGGGCTCCGGGAGCACGCCGTACTTCCGGCGGCTGTTCGACCCCGCCGCGTACCGGATCGTGCTGCTCGACCAGCGCGGATGCGGGCGCTCCACCCCGCATGCGAGTGCGTACGGCACCGACATGAGCGTCAACACGACGGCGCGGCTGCTGGCCGATCTGGAGCTGCTGCGGCGGCGGTTGGGGATCGGGAGGTGGCTGGTGTGGGGCGTGTCGTGGGGGTCGGTGCTGGGGTTGCGGTACGCGCAGACGCATCCCGGGGCGGTGAGCGAGCTGGTGCTGACCGGGGTCGCGACGGGGTCCGACGCCGAAGTGGAGCTGTTGACCCGGGGGTTGGGGAAGGTGTTCCCGGAGGCGTTCGAGCGGTTTCTGGCCGGGTTGCCGGAGGGCGAGGCGCGGGACGGCAACCTGGCGGCCGCGTACAACAGGCTGCTCGAGTCGCCCGATCCCGGGGTGCGGAAGCGGGCGGCGCGGGCGTGGACCGACTGGGAGACGGCGATGATCCCGGCGCCGCCGCGGTCCGTCCAGCGGTTCGAGGACCCGGTGTTCCGGATGGGCTTCGCCCGCACCGTCACCCACTACTGGGGCAACGGCCACTTCCTGGACGGGGAGGGCGCGGTGTTGTGCGACGCGCACCTCCTCAAGGGCGTCCCCGGCACCCTCGTGCAGGGCAGCCTCGACTTCGGCAACCTTCTCGGCACCGTCTGGCGGCTCCAGCACGCCTGGCCTGACTGCGAGTTGGTGGTCGTGGACGAGGCCGGGCACGATGCGGGGGCACCGGGTGTGAGGGAGGCGCTGGTCGCGGCCACCGACGGGTACGCCCGGCGCTGACACGGCGCTGAAACCGGTCTAGGCGGACGGCTGTGCGGACGGCTGTGCGGACGGTGACTCGGACGAGAATTCTGACGGGGACTCGAAAAGGTGCCGCACCGTGGAGCGGTAGTTGGCCTGTACGTGGCTCAGGGCGTGGGCGCGGGCGCGTTCGGGGTCGCCGGAGGCGATGGCGTCGTAGAGGTCCTGGTGTTCGGTGAGGAGTTGGGGCCATTCCTCGTTGCGCCGGGTGAGCCATTGCAGGCGGCCGCCGACCGGTTCCATGACGGAGATCAGCAGGGTGTTGCCGGCCATGGCGAGAAGGCGGTCGTGGAAGCGGGTGTTGACGGCGGTGATCGCCTCGGCGTCCCCGGCCTCGGTGGCGCTCGCCGCGCTCGCCAGCAGTTCCCGCAGTTCCGCGAGGTCCTCCGGGGTCGCGCGGGCGGCGGCCAGTCCGGCCGCGTACACCTCCAACGCCTCACGCAGCTCGAAGAGTTCCTGCACGTCCGTGGGGCTCAGTCGCCGGACGACCGTACGGCGGGGGGTCTCGAACAGGACGAAGCCCTCTGCGACCAGGGCCCGGATGGCCTCCCGGACCGGCACCCTGGAGACGCCGAACCGATCGGCCAGCTCGCGTTCGACGAGCCGGTCGCCGGGACGCAGCCGGCCCGAGATGATCTCCTGCCGCAGGGTCCCCAGGACGCGCTCGCGCACCGCTCCGATCGGTTCGATCTTCGTCATGGGGTCATCTTCGCCGATGCGAGGGGGCTTTTACGGAGCTGTAACGGGACGGACATTGGTCGGAATGCTTGACGGCGAGACCATGTCGGGAGTTTGGTATACCAAACGACCCCGGCCTAGCAGTCCTCCTCCGTCCCCTCGCCCATGGAGGCCCCGTGTCCCTCGCCGACAGAGCCGAAGTCACCGACGCACCGGCGTTCGTCCCCGATCCCCGGCTCGCCAACGAAGACCTGGTGCCCGCCGAGAAGCGGAACTGGAAGGTCTTCGACCTCTTCGCCATGTGGATGTCGGACGTCCACAACCTCGGCAACTACACCTTCGCCGCCGGCCTGCTGGTCCTCGGCATGAACGTGTGGCAGATCTTCACCTCCCTCCTCGTCGGCTTCGTGCTCATCTACATCGGCATGAACTGGATGGGGAAGATCGGCCAGCGCCACGGCGTCCCCTTCCCGGTGGTCAGCCGCATCAGCTTCGGCGTCTGGGGCGCCAACATCCCCGCCCTCATCCGCGCCGTGATCGCCATCATGTGGTATGGCATCCAGACCTACCTGGCCTCCGTCGCCGTCAACGTGATGCTGCTGGCGGCCTGGCCGGGCCTGGAGTCCTGGACGCACAGCTCCTTCCTGGGCCTCGACGCGCTCGGCTGGATCTCCTTCCTGTCGCTCTGGCTGGTCCAGGCGCTGATCATCAGCCAGGGCATGGAGTCGGTGCGCAAGTTCCAGGACTTCTGCGGCCCGGCGATCTGGCTGGTGATGATCGCGCTGGCGATCTGGGTCCTGTCCAAGGCCGGCTGGACCATCTCGCTCACCTCCACCCCGCACCCCGTCTCCGTGGGCGAGCAGTGGCGGCAGTGGTTCGGCGCGATCGGCCTGATCCTCGCCACCTACGGCACGCTGATGCTGAACTTCTGCGACTTCTCCCGCTTCGCCCCCGACTACAAGACGGTCCGCCGCGGCAACTTCTGGGGGCTGCCGCTCAACTCGACGGCGTTCGTGGTCGTCTCCGTGATCGTCACCGCCGGCTCGCTGGAGGTGTTCGGCGAGGCCATCACCGACCCGGCGGAGCTGGTCGCCAAGGTCGGCAACACCTGGGTGCTGATCCTGGGCGCGCTCACCTTCGCCATCGCCACCATGGGCGTCAACATCGTCGCCAACTTCGTGTCGCCGGCGTACGACCTCGCCAACGTCTGGCCGCAGAAGATCAGCTTCAGGATCGGCGGCATGATCAGCACGGTGGCCGCCCTGGTCGTCACCCCCTGGAACCTCTTCTCCAACCCGACCGTCGTCAACTACTTCCTCGGCGGACTCGGCGCCTTCCTCGGCCCCCTGTTCGGCGTGATCATGGTCGACTACTACTGGGTCAAGCGCGGCCGCGTCGACGTGAACGAGCTGTTCGACGCCACCCCCGGCTCCCGCTACTACTACCGCAAGGGCGTCAACTCCAAGGCCCTGTGGGCGTTCCTCCCCTCCGCGGCGGTCGCGGCGGTGCTCGCGCTGGTGAAGACGTTCAGCGACGTCGCCCCGTACTCCTGGTTCATCGGGACGGCCCTCGGCGCCGGCCTGTACGTGCTGCTGTGCCGCGACGAGCGGACGGCCGGATCCGAGGTCGCCGCCGAGAAGCCCGTGGAGGTCTGAGAAGCGTGCGGAACGCGCGGGACGTACGGATCGTCGTCACCAACTGCAACACCACGCGGGAGATGACCGAGGAGATCGTGCGAGGTGCCCGGGCCGCGGCTGGCCCGGGCACCGCCGTGACCGGTCTGACCCCCGTCTGGGGACCCGAGTCGGCGGAGGGCTGGCTCGACAGCTATCTCTCCGCCGCTGCGGTCATCGACACGCTGCGCACCTACGACGGCCCGCCCTACGACGCCGTCGTCATGGCCGGCTTCGGTGAGCACGGACGCGAGGGCGTACGGGAGCTGGTCGACGTGCCTGTCGTCGACATCACCGAGGCCGCGGCCCACCTGGCCTGCCTGCTGGGCCGCCGCTACGGCGTCGTCACCACCCTGGAACGGTCCTGCGGCCAGATCGAGGACAGCCTGGAACTGGCCGGGGTGGGCCGCAACTGCGCCGCCGTCGTCGGCACCGGTCTCGGAGTCCTCGACCTCGGCGACACCGACCGCACGGAGGCGGCCTTCCTCGCCGCCGCCGAGCGGGCCCGGGACGCGGGAGCCGAGGTGCTGGTGCTGGGGTGCGCCGGAATGACGGGACTCCAGCGGACGGTGGGGGAGAAGCTCGGCCTTCCGGTCGTCGACGGAGTCGGGGCGGCGGTGAAGCTGGCGGAGGCGCTGGTGGGGCTGCGTCTGACGACCAGCCGCGCGGGGAGCTTCGCGAAGCCCGTGCCGAAGCGGAGGGTCTGGCGGGCCGAGTAGCGGGGCGCGCGGCGGGCTGGGTCGCGGAGTGTCCGGCGGACCGGGCGGACCGGGCGGACCAAGTGGGCCGGGCGGACCGGGTGGACGGGGTGGACGGGCGGCGCGGGCACGGCACTGGGAGGGTGACGGCTCTGAGGAGGGTGACGTCCTTGTTCACGGGGACTCCTCGTGTCCGCCGGCCCGTGGGGCGCAGCCCTTCAGGAACTCCTCGCCGCGCTCGGCCGCCTCGACCCGCTCGACGCGGTAGAGGCGCACCTGCGGTGCGGCCCGCGTGCGTGGGTCGAGGCTGAGCCGGTCCGGCGGCCCGAGCAGTCGGTGCACCAGCGCGCCCGTCCATCCCCGCATCCGCAGTCCGGCCAGCGACACGTACCGCCGTCCGTCCTCCACGTACCTCTCCAAGACCCGCTCCCCCCGCCGCACTCCTGCCGTCACGCTCTGTGACGACACACTCCCCATTGAAGCGCGCCCCACTGACAATCGCCTCGCGGCGGACAACCGTGGACAACCTCGCTTCCGGCCTTGCGTTCATAAAGAACCCGGGATTCCGGCCGGGCGTCACCTCACCGAGACGTGACCGGCCCGACCTCGCCAGGATCGCCCCGTACCGTGGACACCACAGCTCACCGATGACCTGATCCGCCGACTCGACCCGACACGCCGACTCGACCCGACACGCCGACTCGACCCGACACGCCGACTCGACCTGACTCGACCGCCCCGGCCACCGTCGCCCGAAGGCACACCCCCGCCCTCGCACCGACAGGAGCTTCGTGTCCCCGCGCTCGTCCGCACCCGTCCACTCCCGCGCACCCGTCCACTCCCGCGTATTCGCCGCTCTCCCGCCCTGGCTCGCCCACCCCTTGCGCGCCCAGCGCGGTCCCGTGCCCTGGAGCGCGGTCACGCGCGGGGCGCTCGCGGCGGGACCCCTGCTGCTCGTCGGCGTCCTCGTCGACCGCACGTCCCTCGGGGTCGTCGCCGCCATCGCCGCGATGCTCGCCGGGATCAACGACCGGCCCGGCAGCCGGCGGGTCTCCGTCCGGCGGCTCGGGGAGCCCGCGCTCGCGGGTGCGGGCGGGCTGCTCGTCGGGACGTACGTCGGGGGTCACGTCGGGGCCGTCGTGCTGACGGCCGTCCTCACCGGCCTCGGGCTCCTCGCCGGCGGGATGAGCGCCATCGGGCCCGTCGCCTCCGGGGCGGGCACGCAGTTGCTGGTCGCGGCGGCGATCGGCGCCGGGATGCCGGTGCCGGAGCCGGGCTGGACACTCGCCCTCGCCTACCTCGCCGGGGCGGCGTGGCTGCTCGCACTGCGGCTCGCGCTGCCCACGCCGGGGGCCCTGACCGGCGACTTCCGGTTCGACGGGGAACGGGACGCGGTGGCCCGGGTGTACGACGCCGTCGCGGAACTGCTCGACGCCGTCGGCACCGAGCACGCCACCGCCCGCCGCGCCGCTCTCACCGCCGCCCTCGACCACGCCCAGGACGCCCTCGCCGGCCCCCGGCTGCGGCGCTACGCCAGCTCCTCGGCCGAACGGCGGCTGCACGCCCAGTACGCCGCCGCGCTGCCCCTCGCCGAGGCCGCGACCGCGCTCGCATGGGGCGGGGAGCCCGTCTCCGAACGGGCCCTGGCCGGACCCCGGCGGCTCGCCGCCGCCGTACGCGAGAACACGCACACCGGGTCGCTGCCCGCGCCCGCCCGGTCCGCGCCCGCGCTGCGCGCCCTCGACGACGCCCTGCTGCACGCCGCCGACGCCTTCGACGAAGGCGGCGGGGGCGACCTGCACACCCGTCGGCGCAGTGCCCGAGCCCTGCTGCGCGCCGCGTTCGGGGCGGGCGGGCGCGAGTACGGGCTGCGGGTCGGCCTCTCCTTCGGGGCCAGCGCCGCCATCGCGCAGGCCCTGCACCACTCCCACTGGTACGGGCAGCACACGCACTGGTACTGGCTGCCCGCCACCGCCGTCTTCCTGGTCAAGCCCGACCTCGGGCCCCTGGTGTCCCGGGTGCTGTCCCGGGCGGCGGGGACCTTGCTCGGGGCGCTGCTCTTCGCCGGGTTCGCCGCCGTGCTGCCCCGGCCGGAGGGGCTCGTGGCGCTGGTCGCCCTCTGCGGTGCGCTGATACCGGTCTCCACCCGGCACTTCGCCGCCCAGACCGCCGTCGCCACCGTGCTCGTGCTGTCCCTGGTGATGGTCGGCGGGGAGCCGCAGGCCTCCGTCAGCCGGATCGCGGAAACGCTGCTGGCCTGCGCGATCGTGCTGATCGTCGGGCATCTGCCGATGGCGGGGGAGCGGGGCGGCCAGGTACGCGCCCAACTGGCCGTGGCGGCCGGCGCCGCGCACGCCTACCTCACCCACGTCCTCGACGGACCCGAGGGCCCTGACGGCTCGGACGGACCCGAGGGCTCCGACGGCTCCGACGACCGCGCCGTCCGCTGGACCCTGCGCCGCGAGGCCTACCGCACCCTCGCCGGGGCCCGCACCGCCAGCGCCCTCGCCGCCCACGAACTCCCGGCCCTCGCCCGGCACACGGAGGGCACGGACGAGTTCGCCGCCCTCCTCGAACGCCTCGTCGACACAACCACCGCCTGCGCCGTCCACCTCGACGACACCGGCCACCTCACCCCCCACCACCGCCGGCAACTCACCGAACTCCTCACCGAACTCGCCACCCGAAGGGAACGGATAGGCCTCCCGGCCACCGCCCCGACACTGCCGACGGCGGTGTAGCCCCGCCCTGGCTCGTTTTGCGGGTCACGGCTCACTCCACGAAAGCACTGCACGCAAAAACGTTCGGCGGCGGCGATGAGTTCCGCGCCGCCCGAAAGTCACCCCCTCCGACGGACCGTTGCACAGGAGGGGCAGCCATGGCGCATCCGGAGCTTCCGGAGATCGTCTCGCGTGCGCAGTGGCGCACCGCGCGCGAAGAACTGCTGGCCAAGGAGAAAGCGGTGGCACGCGCGTGACGCGCTGAACGCCGAGCGCCGCCGACTGCCCATGGTCGAGGTCGACGAGGAGTACGTCTTCGACGGCGGCAACGGCAAGGCCAGGCTCCTCGACCTCTTCGACGGCCGTCACCAACTCGTCGTCCACCACTTCATGTTCGCCCCCGAGTGGGAGACCGGCTGCCGCTGCTGCGCGGCCTTCCTCGACCAGGTCGGCCACCTCGCGCACCTGAACGCGCGCGGGACCTCGTTCGCCGCCGTGTCCCGGGCGCCGTTCACGAGGATCCTGCCGTTCAAGGCGCGGATGGGCTGGACGCTGCCCTGGGACTCCTCGGACGACGACGACTTCAACCGCGACTTCGAGGCGACGGTGGAGCAGGACGGGGGCTTCGTCGAGCGGCCCGGAGTCAGTTGCTTCCTGCGCGAGGGCGACCGCGTCTTCCATACCTGTACGACGTTCGAGCGCGGGCTCGACCGACTCGGCCCGGCGACCAGCTTCCTGGACCTGACGGCTATGGGACCCGCAGGCGCTACCCGCGTCCGCTACCACGACGAGTACGGAGGTTGACACGGAAGGTGTCTGAGATGTTCGGAAAGTGACCGGATCCTCACAGTCCGCGCCGAATCCGTGTCAACTACGTCTCAGTCCCGCAACCGGGCGAGGCGTTCGACGTCCGATGAGCGTTAACTCCTACAAGCATGACGCTCATCGGAGGCCGGAGGTGCGAGATGGTGAACGGGCGGACCGTGCTCGAACGCTTTCCCGCGGGTGGGCCGCGCGGGTCGTGGCCGGCGGAGGAGTTCGCGCACGCGCGGCGCATGGAGGGGCTGCCCGCCGAGGTCGTCATGGACCTCGCCACGGACACGTTCCTGGTGGTCGTCCCGGGCAGCGACGCCACACGGTGAGCCGTCGGCCGGCCGGCCAGGGTCGGGCAGCCTGCCCGTGAGGGATCAGCCCGCCTGCGACGGGTCAGCCTGCGAGGTGTCAGCCCGCCTGTGACGGGGCGGGCACCCGCGTAGTGAACTGATCGGCCTGGAGTGCGTACAGCTCGGCGTAGACGCCACCGCCCGCCAGCAGCTCGTCCGGAGTCCCGGACTCCACCAGCCGGCCCTGGTCCAGGACGTGCACCAGGTCCGCATGCCGGACCGACGCCAGCCGATGGGTGATCAGGACGACCGTCTGGCCGCTGTCGGCCAGCGCGCGGATCTTCTCGAAGACCTCCAGCTCGGCCCGGGCGTCCAGCGCCGCCGTCGGCTCGTCCACGATCAGGATGCGCCCGCGCCGGTATGCCGCCCGCGCGATGCCGAGGCGCTGCCACTGGCCGCCGGACAGCTCGTGACCGCCGCTGAAGTGCCGGGCCAGCAGGGTGTCCAGACCGCGCGGCAGATCCGCGACGACGTCCTCCGCGCCCGCCTCCGCGACCGACGCGGCCAGCCGCTCCTCGGTGAGCGGCACGGCGCTGCGGCCGATGGCCACGTTGACCCGGGCCGTGAACGGCCACCGCTTGAAGTCCTGCGCCACCATCGCGACCCGCTCCGCCAGTTGGTGCCGGTCCGCGCCCGCCGCGTCCACGTCGTCCCACAGGATCCGCCCCCGGTCCGGCTTGTACAGCCCGGCCAGCAGCTTCACCAGGGTCGTCTTGCCGGAGCCGTTCTCGCCGACGAGCGCGATGATCCGGCCGAGGGGGAGCGCGAGGCTGATGTCGTCGAGGGCGGGGCGCGCCGACTCACCCGGGTAGCCGAAGGTGACGTTCTCGAAGCGGATTTCGCGCGGATCCTCCGGCAGGGCCGTACCGCCCACCGGGATCGCCCGTTCGGCCGCCTCGACGTACAGGCGTTGCAGGTCGCCCACGAACAGGGCTTCCTCGTGCAGTTGGTTGACCTCCAGGACGAGGGTGTTCAGGCTCGCGGAGCCGCTGCGGATCGCGATCACGGCCGTGCCCGCCACCGCCAGCGCCATCGTCTTGGTCAGCAGCAGGGCGCCGAGGGTGGCGTAGGTCGCCAGGGTCGCGAGGCCCGTCCAGGTCGCCGCGATCAGGCCGGTGCGGGCCGCGAGCCGGGCCAGCCGGGCCTGCTCCGCCTCCGCGGTCTCCGACATCGCGCGGAAGTGCCGCAGCAGGAAGGGCCCGACCCCGTGGACGCGGATCTCGGGCGCGGCCTCCGGCTCGGTGAGGAGACCGGCGATCAGATGACCCGCGCGCGCGTGCTGCACCCAGGTGTGGAACGACTCGTAGCGGCGCCGGGCGTTCGTCAGGGCGCTCCAGGCGCTGGGCAGCGTCATCGTCACCAGCAGCGGCAGCAGGAACGGGTGCAGCACGGTCAGCACGCCGGCCGCCGCGGCCAGCGAGATCATCGCGTTCACGACACGCGTGCCGTGGCTGATCATGTAACGGCTGGACCGGGCGCCGTACTGCGCGGTGTCCAGCAGCTTGTGGAAGGCGTGGTCCTCGATCGCGGCGAGCTCCACGGCCGCCGCCCGCTCCAGGTACAGCTCGGTCGCCACCCGCTCCACCTTGGGCTCCAGCCGCCCGGTGGCGTACGTCGACGCGGCCCGCAGCACCACTCCGACGAGCAGGACGACGGCCATGGCGGCCAGCGCGGGGGCGGCGCCGCGCAACCGGTCCTCGATCGGGCCGCCGGTGATCAGCCGGCCCAGCACACTGTTCACCGCGAGCAGACTCACCGCCTGCGTCACGCCCCGGCCCACCTCCGCGACCAGCACGATCCGGGCGGCGCGCGGGTCGGCCTGGCGGGCCAGCCGGAAACTGGCGGAGAGGAGGGAGGGCAGCTCGGTGATCATGGCGCGGAAGTTCAGCTCCAGGAAGGCGTCCGTGTGCTGGTTCCAGCCCGTGTCGTAGCGGAGCGGACCGCCGAACAGCAGCCGCTCCGACTCGGACACGTCACGCTCGTCGGAACCCTGCGGTTTCCCAGCCTTCCCAGCCGTCGCCGCCTTCCCTGACGGCTCCGCTTTCTCGGACCGCCGCGTCTTCTCCGATTTCCCTGTCTTCGCCGGCTGCTCCGCTTCCTCCGCCTGTCCCACCGTCGGCCTCCCCATGCGCTCGTGGACGACGGCCACTATCGCGGGACGAGACGCGTGCGGGCAGGGCGCGGGAGGAGGGAGCCGGGACGCGCGGGCGTGCGCTGGGCAGGGCGTCGCGGACGGTGCCTGGACGGCCTGGCGGAAGGCAAGACGTGGAAGACGGGACGCCGGAAGACCGGAAGACCGGACGCGAAAGGGCGGGACGCGAAAGGCAGGGGCTACGCGCTGATCGGCCGCGACCATACGGGCGTCGTGCCGGTGAGGCGGCACAGGGCCAGGTAGAGGGGTATCGGCGGGGTGTACGGGAGCGTGCCGTCCGGTCGGTGGACGAGGCCGGGGAGGCGCGTCGCGTCCGGGACGCTCGCGCCCATGGAGTAGCGGGCCGGGGCGGGCCATTCCAGGGCGTAGTCGGAGTCGGCGGGGACCAGCCACCACCAGTGCGCCTCGTCGGCGAAGACGCAGCCCATGCGCGGCAGGCGCGGCATGAGCAGCGGGCCGAGATGGGCCGGGACGGACACGGCGTCGCAGCCCAGGGGGGCCGTCATCCCGTCGGGCACGGCCAGCCGGTGCACAGGTTCGGGGGCGGGGGCGGAAGCCCCGGCCGGACCGCGCTTCAGGCGTACGAGCGTGTCCAGGCTCAGCACCCGAGCCCGACCGGGGCCGGCGTTCATATCCTTCCCCGCTCGCGGCCGTGTTCGAGCGGCAGCGCGATCGGGAGCGGGACGGGGAGTGGGAGCGGGTGGGCGCCGGCGGGGTGGCCGGGTATCCGTGCGTCGCGCGCGACGCGGGCGTCGTGCTCGGGGGCGCGGTGCCGCTGTGGCGTCACGCGGCGAGCCGGACCGTCGGCGGCCTGGTCGGGCACTCCCCGTCGGCGCTGCTCGGCGGGCCGGTGGTGCTGCTCCGCGGGCTCGCCCTCGTCACCGGGGCCGTCGGACGGTCCCGGCTTCGGGCGGGCGCCCCAGCCGAGGTCGTTGCGGGGCCCGGCGGGGCCGGTGCGCGGTGCGCCGGTGGTGCCGGGGGCGTCGGGGAACTCGTCCAGGGTGTCGAGGAGCTCGCCCAGGTCGGCGTGGCGCTGCTCGGCGGGGTCGACGCCCAGGCTGTTGCGGGGTTCGGCGGGGTCGCGGGGCGCGTCGGCCTTGCGGGGCAGGTCGGCCCAGACCAGCAGGCCGGGCCCGTGCTCATGGGCGCCCCAGGCGTGACAGAGGGCCTCGACGAGGAGCAAACCCCTCCCGTGTTCCGCCTCGGGACGCTGCGGGGAGGGGTGGGGCTCACCCGGCGCGCAACCCTCGTCACGCACGGCTATGCGGACCAGGTGGTCGGTGTCGTGCAGCTCGCAGACGACGACGTCGCTCGCGGTGTGCACGATCGCGTTGGTGACCAGCTCGGTGATGACCAGAGCGGCGGAGTCACACGTGTCCGCGCACACCGACCAGCCGGTCAGCCGGGCCCTCGTCAGGCGTCTGGCCTGGGCGGGGGAACCCGGATGGGCGGCCAGTTCGAATCGGAACCGGCGCTCGGCAGCGGCCTGGTCGGGGCCTGCTCCCGCGCTGGCACCGAGACCCTGGGGGCGGCCTGCGGCGGCGTCTGTTCCTAAGGGCGCGGACGGAATCACGCTTGCCACTATCGCCCCGCCGTGAACACTTGGCAAGTGTCACTCTGAAAAATGCAGAGTGCCGTATGACGTGGTGAAGGGCCGTGGCACACTGCTCGCAACAGCACGTCGAACGGCGCCAATTGGGATCATTGGAGAATCCGTACACAGTCGTACAGATCTTCGAATCAGGTCTTCGAGTGGCGCCGTAGGGCTGTCGGGATTCTTTTCGTGACCGGCCGGGTCGGGGCCCGCGTTAGCGCCCGCGCGGCCCACCGGGCTCTTCGTGGAGGTGGAGCGTGAGCGAACCACGGTCCGCGCCGACGGTCGGACAGGTCGTCCTCGGCCGGCGCCTCCTGGACCTGCGGGAACGCGCCGGGCTCAAGCGCGAGGAAGCCGCCCGCATCCTGCGCGTCGCGCCCGCCACCGTCCGCCGTATGGAGATGGCCGAGGTCGGCCTCAAGATCCCGTACATGCAACTGCTGCTCAAGGCCTACGGCGTCACCGACGAGGAGGCCGACGGCTTCGTCCAACTCGCCGAGGACGCCAACAGGCCGGGCTGGTGGCAGCGGTTCCACGACGTCCTGCCGGGCTGGTTCTCGATGCACGTCAGCCTCGAGGGCGCCGCCTCCCTCATCCGCCAGTACGAGCCCCACTTCGTCCCCGGCCTGCTCCAGACCGAGCACTACGCGCGTGGCGTCCTGACCTCCGGCGCCATCGGCCAGACCCGGCCCGAGGACATCGAGCGCCTCGTCGACCTGCGCATACAACGCCAGGATCTGCTCACCCGTCAGGACGCGCCCCGGTTGTGGGTGGTGATGGACGAGACGGTGCTGCGCCGCCCGGTCGGCGGCCCGGAGGTGATGCGCGCGCAGATCGACAAACTGCTCGACGCCGCGGAGCTGCCCCACGTGACGCTGCAAGTAGCCCCGTTCGCGAACGGGCCGCATCCGGGCACGTACGGGCCCTTCGTGCTGTTCCGATTCGCCATGCCGGAGCTTCCGGACATGGTCTACAGCGAGTACCTGACCGGCGCCGTCTACCTCGACGCGCGCACCGAGGTGGCGACCCACCTCGAGGTCATGGACCGCATGGCGGCGCAGGCCGCCACAGCACATCGCACGAAGGAGATCCTCCGGGATCTCCGCAAGGAGTTGTGAATGGATCGCATCAAGACCTCGTCCAGGCCGCGGGTCCGCGCTCAGCGGATCTACAACGGCATGCCCGCCCGGGAACTGGGCAGCGAGGGCTGGCACAAGCCGTGGAGCGGCGGCAACGGCGGCAACTGCCTGGAGGCGATGAAGCTCGCCGACGGCCGCATCGCCGTCCGGCAGTCCACCGACCCCGACGGTCCGGCGCTGATCTACACCTCCGACGAGATGACGGCCTTCATCGAGGGAGCCAAGGCGGGAGAGGCGGACTTCCTGCTCTCCTGACCCGCCCTGCTGATTGACTGAAGCGTGCGCGGTGGCACGAGTCAACTGTGTCTTCCTGCGACGATCTATGGGGGTCTACGGGGATTTACGGGGGTCTGCGTAGCGCGTCACAGCTGACTCGCGGCGCCTCATCCGGACGCGGGACCCCGCTGCGCGTTCCGTGGCAGCGCCCTGCACAGTGCGTCCAACGCCGCCCCGTACGCGTGCTCCGACGGGGTCGCGTATCCGACGACGAGGCCGTCCTGCGGGGTCATGTCCGTCGCCGGATGCCGGAACGCGGCCAGGCCGTCCAGGGCCACGCCCTGCCGTGCGGCCGCCGTCACCGTGGGCCGCTCGGTGCCGGGCGGCAGCCGCAGCACCGCGTGGAGCCCGGCCGCGACCCCGGTGACCTCCACGTGCGGCGCGTGTGCGGCGAGCGCCTCGACCAGCCGGTCCCGACGGGCGCGGTAACGCTGCCGCATACGCCGTACGTGACGGTCGTACGCCCCGGACGCGACGAGGTCGGCCAGGGCGAGCTGGTCGAGGACGCCCGCCCAGGCCTCCCGTTCGCCCTTGGCGGCCAGGACGCCGGCGACGTACCGCTCGGGCAGCACCATCCACCCGAGACGCAGCGCGGGCGACAGGCTCTTGCTGACCGAGCCGACGTAGATCACCCGCTCGGGATCGAGCCCCTGGACCGCGCCGACGGGCTTGCGGTCGTAGCGGAACTCGCCGTCGTAGTCGTCCTCGACGAGCACCCCGCCACGCGCGCGTGCCCAGTCGATCACGGCGTTCCGGCGGCTCGCGTGCAGCGGGCCGCCGGTCGGGAACTGGTGCGCGGGCGTGAGGAGGACGGCCCGCTCGCGCCCCAGCCGTTCGACGCGCGCCCCGTCGGCGTCCAGGGGGAGGGGAGTCGTCCGCACGCCCGCCGCGGCCAGCAGGTCGCGGTGAAAGTCCAGCCCGTACGCCTCCACGGCCAGCGGACCGCGCAGTACTCCGCTGCCCGGGGTGATCGCCGGGGTGGAAGCTGTCGTGAACGCAGGGATGAACGCCGGTGTGAACGCCGGGGTGAACAGGAGACGCAGGGCGTGGGCGAAGCCCGAGCAGATCACGATGCGCTCGGGCTCCGTGCGTACGCCACGCGCGCGTGCCAGGTACTCGGTCAGGGCCTCGCGCAGTTCCCGGCGTCCGGCGGGATCGCCCGGCCCGAACACCTCGTTGGGCGCCTGCTGGAGCGCCCGCCGGTAGGCGGACAGCCAGGCCGCGCGCGGGAACGACGACGCGTCCGGGGCGCCCTGCCGCAGGTCGTGCAGGGGGCCACGCGCGCGTGGAGGTGCCTCAACGGGCGGGCGCTCGGCGTGTCGCAGGGGTACGGCCCGGTCGGCGACCCGGGTGCCGGACCCCTGACGGGCGGTCAGCCAGCCCTCCGCGACGAGTTCCGCGTACGCGTCGGCCACCGTGTTGCGGGCGACGCCGAGGTCGGAGGCGAGCGAGCGGTACGGCGGCAGCCGGGTTCCCGGAGCGAGCCGCCCGCTGCGCACGGCCTCGCGCAGCGCGCGGATGAGAGCGGCCCGCCGCCCGCCCGGCCCCTCCACCGCGAGGTGCAGGTCGGCACCGATCCGCTCCGCGGAATTGACCCAAGAATTCGCCATGAAAATGCACCCTACGGGGGGTCTTTTCGGCCCCTAGGTTGAGACACATGACGACGAAGAACATGACGACGACGAACGCGGCGACGACGAACGCGACGACGGACAAGGCCCGCCTCGACTTCGGGAAGACCGCTCCCAAGGCGTTCCGCGCCCTCATCGGCTTCGACGCCGCCGCCCGCGAGGGCCTCGACGCGGCGCTCGTCGAACTCATCCAGATCCGCGCCTCGCACCTCAACCACTGCGCGTACTGCCTCCACATGCACACGAACGACGCCCGCAAGGCCGGCGAGAGCGAGGACCGGCTGCACATGGTCGCGGTCTGGCGCGAGGCCCGTCACTTCTTCACCGAGAAGGAACAGGCGGCCCTGGCCCTCACGGAGGCGGTCACGCTGGTCGCCGACGGAGGCGTCCCGGACGACGTCTACACCGAGGCCGCCGCCCGCTTCGACGAGCGCGAACTGGCCCAGGTGCTGGCCCTGATCTGCACGATCAACACCTGGAACCGGGTGGCCCTGGCCACGGGGAAGGTGGCGGGGACGGACGAGCGCCGCTGAAACCCGACGAGCAGGTGCTGAAGCCGACGAGCGGCGCTGAAACGATCCGTCCCAGGTGTGCCCCAGGCAGGCTCCAGGCAAGGTTCAGCCAAGGTCACACAAGTTCCATACGGGGGCCAGACGTGGCCCTAGACGCTCATCGGCCGGTCGTACGGCCCGATCGGCGTCGGCAGTCGTGAACTCCCCGTCAGATGACGGTCGACGGCCGCCGCCACCGCCCGCCCCTCCGCGATGGCCCACACGATCAGCGACTGGCCGCGCGCCGCGTCACCCGCGGCGAACACGCCGGGGACGTTCGTCGCGAAGCCGCCGTCCCGCGCGATCGTGCCCCGCGGGTCCAGCGTCAGCCCGAGTTGTTCGACGAGCCCGTCCTCCCGGTCGGGCCCGGAGAAGCCGAGGGCGAGCAGTACGAGGTCGGCGGGGAGCACCCGCGCGGTGCCCGCGACCGGTCTGCGCCGCTCGTCGACCTCGACGAGGTGCAGCGACCGTACGTGCCCGGTCTCGTCGCCCGCGAAGCGGAGCGTGGACGCCGCGAAGAGCCGCGCGTCCGCGTCCGCCGCCGGCGCGGACTCCAGGTCGCGCGCCTCCTCGTGCGCCGCCGAGAGCCGGTAGATCTTCGGATACGTCGGCCAGGGGTCGGCGTCCTCGTCGCGATCCGCGCCGGGCTGCGCGTAGATGTCCAACTGCGTCACGGACGCGGCACCCTCGCGCACCGCCGTGCCCAGACAGTCGGCCCCGGTGTCGCCACCGCCGACGATCACGACATGCTTTCCGGCGGCGGACATCGGGGACGTCTCCAGATCCCCCTCACCCACCCGGTTGGACAGCGGCAGATACTCCATCGCCTGCTGGATGCCGGTCAACTCCCGCCCCGGAACGTGCAGTTCACGCCACTCGGTCGCCCCGGTGGCGATCACCACGGCGTCGTAACGCGACCGTAGATCCGCGGCCATGACGTCCCGCCCGACGGTGGTCGACGTACGGAACTTCGTGCCCTCCGCCCGCATCTGCTCGATCCGCCGCTCCAGATGGTGCTTCTCCATCTTGAACGCGGGAATGCCGTACCGCATCAGCCCGCCGGGCCGGTCGTCCTTCTCGTAGACGGCGACCGTGTGCCCGGCCCGGGTCAACTGCTGCGCCGCGGCCAGCCCCGTGGGACCGGAACCGATCACCGCCACCGTCTTCCCCGACAGCCGGTCCGGCGGCCTCGGCGGTGTGAAACCGTCCGCCCAGGCCCGGTCGGCGATCGCGACCTCGACGTTCTTGATCGTGACGGCCGGCTGGTTGATGGCGAGGACGCACCCGGCCTCGCACGGCGCCGGACACAACCGGCCGGTGAACTCGGGGAAGTTGTTCGTCGCGTGCAGCCGGTCGCTCGCCGCCCGCCAGTCCTCCCGCGACACCAGGTCGTTCCACTCGGGGATCAGATTGCCGAGCGGACAGGCGTCGTGGCAGAACGGTATGCCGCAGTCCATGCAGCGGTCGGCCTGCTTGCTGACGATGGGCAGCAGCGCTCCGGGGACGTACACCTCGTCCCAGTCCCGGACCCGCTCCTCGACCGGCCGGCGCGGCCAGTCCTGGCGGGGTGTGGTCATGAATCCCTTGGGATCGGCCATGGACGTCTTCCTCGCGTACGCGTGCGACAGGCCGAGCGTCATCGGGCGGCACTCTTTCGGCCACGATACGTCCCGTCGGCCACCAGCGCAGGAGGGAACAGCGCCGTCAGACCAGGGTCAGCACGTACACGACCGCCGAGGCCGCGGACGCGACCGTGCGCACGTGGTTCCACCTCGTCCACTCACGCAGATACGTCGGCCAGTACGCGACGGCCTCCGGCGTACCCGGCTCCAGCCGCATCAGCGCCTCGTTGCGCGGCACGTTCGCCATCACGGTCACCCCGAACGTGCCGCACAGGTACAGCCCGCTGCCCAGCAGCAGGTGAACGGTTCCGTGGTCCGGCCACAACACGAACGTCACCACAGTGATCACCGCGCACAGCGCCGCGGCGCCGAGGAACAGGACCATGAACGCGGGTGTCATCGCCGATGAGTTGATCGCGTTCATCGCCGCGACGCCCTGCGTGGACGGCAACGCGGCGAGCCCCCGCATCACCAGGACCGAGAAGGCGCAGAAGACCCCGGCCATCAGCCCCGTCACCAGAGCGCCCAGCATCGCGAGCACCAGATACGGCCCCTCGATCATGACAACGTCAACTCCCACCCGTGGACCGCGGATCCTGCCGAGTACCGTCCGCCACCTCAAGTACAACCCCGCTCATGATCGATGACCATCCCCACAACAGGTGACGACACGCGAGGACCTATGGGGGGTGGGGCCCCTCCCCCTCCCCCTCCCCCTCCCCCTCCCCCCACCCTCCCCGCCCCCCACTCCCGCAGCCGTCCCTCCACCTCCGTCGCGATCCGTCGGCGCGCCTCGTGTCGTGGCATGCCGCTCATCAGCAGCCGGTCGTACGGCGTGTCCAGATGCCGTACGGACGCCACGACCGCCGAGACGACCGCGCCCTCGGACAACGCCCTCCCGGCCGCACTGCGCCCCACCCGGCCGCTGCCGCGCAACGAGGCGTGCGCCGCGATCCCACGCGCCCGGTCTCCCGGGCAGCCCGGAAACAGCCGCAGGATCTCCGCCGCGAACGTCTCCGCGAACCGCTCGTCCTGCGCCGCCCGCCGCCGCGCGTCCCTCACCCGGCGCCGCCGCCGCGCCTCGGCGTCCGCCAGACACCGTTCCTCGGCCCGCGCGAGCGCCGCCTCCTCGACGAGGACGCCCTGCCGCTCGTAACGCCCCTTGCGCCGGTTGAACCGGACCACCACCGCCGACAGCCCGCTCTCCTCCCGCGACCTGCGCGTCAGTGCCGTGTCACCGCGCGGCAGGAACACCAGGTGCCCCAGATCGGCGCAGTCGAGGCAGCGCGGCGCGGCGTCCTCCAGGACCACCATCGGCATCGGTCCGCGACGACACGCGGCGCAGTGCTTCCGCCGAAACGGCTGGACGACGACAAGCCCGGTACGGGGTGCTGGAGTTGTGAGCGATGCACGTGCCATGGGGGCTTCATTCCCCCTGGTGGACGCGGCGGCACCTGGTCAGCGGCCCATGTCCTCCTTCCTGTTCGCCGAGCTCGCCGAGCTGTACAGCGACACCCGGGTACGGTGCGGTGTCGGCACCGCGATCTCGTCCAGCACCGCCACCGTGAGGTCCGCTCATCCGGTGTCTCGAAGACGGCCCGCGCCCGGAGCGCCTGGAGTGGGACGCGTCTCCCGGATCTCCCGAAACTGCTCGCCGCCCGTAAGTCCGAGGAGTTCGAGGCGTCCGAGCCGGCGGCTGACGCATCATGGGCCGTGTGCGACTCGAAGCGATCACCTGGGAACGGCTCGGCGACCTCCTCGCCGAGCGGCTGCTCGACCTGAAGCCGGACGACGGCGGCCCCTGGCCACGCATCGCCTTCGACGGCGCCCCGGCGGCCCGTCCCGGAGACCTCGCCGAGCGCGTCGCCGAGGCCCTGCGCACCCGCGGACGTCCCTCCCGTGTCGTGGACACGCACGGCTTCCTGCGCCCCGCCTCCCTCCGCCTGGAGTACGGCCATCACGACGTGGAGGCCTATTACGACGGCTGGTTCGACACCAGTGCCCTGTGGCGCGAGGTGTTCAATCCCCTCGAACCCGGCGGCGACGGACGGATCCTGCCCGACCTCCGGGACCCCGTCACTGACCGCGCCACCCGCAGCTCCTACGTCCAACTCCCGCCCGGCGGCTTCCTGTTGCTGCATGGACCCCTCCTGTTGCGTCACTGGTTCCCCTTCGATCTGACCGTCCACGTGCTGCTCTCCTCGCCTGCCCTGCGCCGACGTACCCCCGAGGCCGACCACTGGACGCTGCCCGCCTTCGAGCGCTACGCCCAGGAGACCGAACCGGCCACCGCGGCCGACGTCCTCGTCCGCGCGGACGACCCGCGCCATCCGGCATGGGGTGGCTGAACCCCACATCGGCGAACCGCCTTTCGATGCACAAGCGGCTCCCGGGGGCCGCGCTCCGGGTGCGGGCGACCGGTGGCGCGGCGAGAATGTAGGGCGCCGGGACTAGCGGTGCCCCCTGCGCCGCGCCGGCCGTCCGGCACCGGGAGGTACTCCATGAACACCGCCGCAGAGATCATGCACCGGGGCGCCCAGTGGATCCCCGCACACGAGACCCTCGACCGCGCCGCCCAGCTCATGCGCGAGCTGAACGTCGGAGCGCTGCCCATCAGCGACGAGAACGAGCGGCTCTGCGGCATCCTCACCGACCGGGACATCGTCGTCGGCTGCGTGGCCGTGGGACACGACCCCGCCAAGATCACCGCCGGGGAGATGGCCCAGGGCACACCGCGCTGGATCGACGCGGGCGCCGACGTCGGCGAGGTGCTCCAGGAGATGCAGGACCACCAGATCCGCCGGCTGCCCGTCATCGAGAACAAGCGCCTGGTGGGCATGATCAGCGAGGCCGACCTGGCCCGGCACCTGACCGAGGACCAGATCGCCACCTGGGCCGAGAGCGTCTATGCCAGGACCGGACCCGCCCGGCACTGACAGCGCAGACCGCGGTCGCCCTGACGGGACCCGTACCCGGACCACCCGTACCCGGGGACCAGTCGAACCCGGGGATGCCCCCGTACCCGCCGCTGCCCCCGTCGCTCAGAGCCAGCCGTTGCGCCGGAAGCCCCGGTACAGGGTCCAGCAGGCGACGGATATCACGCCGATGATCAGGGGGTAGCCGAACTTCCAGTGCAGTTCCGGCATGTGGTCGAAGTTCATGCCGTACACCCCGCAGACCATCGTCGGCACGGCGATCACCGCGGCCCAGGCCGTGATCTTCCGCATGTCCTCGTTCTGCGCCACCGTGACCTGCGCCAGATGTGCCTGCAGGATCGAGTTGAGCAGTTCGTCGAAGGCGGCGATCTGTTCCGTGGCCCGCAGCAGATGGTCGGAGACGTCCCGGAAGTAGGCCTGTATCTCCGGATCGACCACCCGGACCGGCCGGTCCGCGAGGTCCAGGAGCGGGCGGCCCAGCGGCACCACCGCCCGCTTCAGTTCGAGGAGTTCACGCTTGAGCTGGTAGATGCGACCTGGGTCCGCACGTGCGCCGTTCTCCGCGAACACGTCCGTCTCGACCTGGTCGATGTCCACCTGCACGGCGTCGATGACGTTGAGGTAGTCGTCGACCACGTGGTCCGCGATCGCGTGCAGCACCGCCGACGGCCCCTTGCCGAGCTGTCCCGGATCGGACTCCAGCTCCTCGCGCAGCGGACCGAGCGAGCCGTGCCGTCCGTGCCGCACCGTGATCACGAAGTCCGGGCCGACGAACACCATGATCTCGCCGGTGTTGACCACCTCGCTCGTCGCCGTGAGTTCCTCGTGCTCGACGTAGCAGACCGTCTTGAACACCGCGAACAACGTCTCGCCGTACCGCTCGACCTTCGGCCGCTGATGCGCCTCCACGGCGTCCTCGACCGCCAGCGGATGCAGGTCGAACAGCTCGGCGATGCCCGCGAACTCCTCGTTCGTCGGTTCGTGCAGGCCGAGCCACACGAAACCGTGACCGCTCTTGCGCACCCGCTCCACCGTGTCGACCAGGTCTCCGCCGCGCAAGGTCCGGACGCCGTCCCGGTACGTCACGCAGTTCACCACCGAGGAACCCAGCGGGGACCGCGCGGGGTGACTCAGGTCGACCCGCGGGCGCCGCCGGGCCAACCGCGCCACCCTGCGCAGGCCGCCGACCCCTCCGAGGCCGGTGACCTTCCGCAGATTCCCTGCCATGGTCATCTGGGACTCCTTGCGTGAAACTCCTCGCGCCGCATTCCTGCGCCCTGGCCAGCCAGTCTGCCAGGCCCGCGCATGCGGTGGGTAAGCCTGTGGAAAGGGAACGTTCCGCTTTGTTCCCGCCTGTGGACAACGGGACTTTCGACTGCTCACGAGACCGGCGGCCGGCCTTTTCCGCTGCGGGTTCCCGGCTTCCGCGCTCCTGATCCCGGCCGCGTCGACCCCCTCCGGCACGCGGGACAACTGGGATGATCGCCGCATGACGCGATCCGACGGGTACCTCCTCGACAACCGGCAGCCCGAGGCGGGAGAACGCTTCGACGCCTTCGCCGCCCTCTTCGACGCCACGACGTTCCGCCACCTCGAAGGGCTGGGGATCGGACCCGGCTGGCGCTGCTGGGAGGCAGGCGCCGGCGGCACGTCCGTGGTGTCCTGGCTGGCGAAGAAGGTCGGCCCGACGGGCAAGGTCCTCGCGACCGACATCGACACCTCCCGGCTGGCGTCGGTCGCCCGCCCGCCGGTCGAGGTGCGCGTCCACGACCTCGGCGTGGAGGAGCCGCCGATGGAGGGCTTCGACCTGGTGCACGCCCGGCTCGTCCTGGTCCATGTGCCGGACCGGGAGCGGGCGATGCGCTCGATGGTCAAGGCCCTGCGCCCCGGCGGACGGCTCCTCATCGAGGACGCCGACCCGGCGCTTCAGCCCCTGCTCTGCCCCGACGAGCACGGGCCCGAACAGCAACTGGCGAACCGTCTGCGGCACGGCTTCCGCCAGCTCCTCGCCGGCCGGGGCGCCGATCTCTCCTACGGTCGCAAGCTCCCGCGTCTGCTCCGCGAGGCCGGGCTGCGCCGAGTCGAGGCCGACGCCTACTTCCCCGTCACCTCACCCGCCTGCGCCGCCCTGGAGTCCGCGACGGTCCGGCAGATCCGTGACGAGCTCGTCAGGGCGGGCCTCGCGACCGACGAGGAGATCGACCGCCACCTGACGAACGTCGCCACCGGCGGCATGGACCTGGCCACGGCGCCGATGATCTCGGCATGGGGCCGAAAGAACTAGGCACCCGACCGATGGGCACCCACCCCGATGCCCTCGCCGGGACCCGGCACCGAGCCCCTGCCGGCCCTCGGACACTGAGCTCCCGCCGGCCCCGTCGGCACCCCGGACCCGGGCCCCGCGCCAAACTCCCGTCGAGCCCCCCCGACGAGAAGCCCCGTCCCCTCCCCGCTTCGGAACCCCGCTTCGGAACCCCGCCCTCAGGCACCCCCAGGTACCCCCAGGCGACCTCAGCCGGCGCAGGCCGAGTCGGTCGGCGACGTCGTCCCGTCGTCCGGCGTTGGTGGTCTGGCGCCCACCCGTTGCACTGCCCGAGCGCCCGCTCGGCACCCCTCTGCCGCCGCGGCACCGGCATCGGCGCCCGCCAGGAGCGCGGCGAGGAACGCTCCCGTGAAGGCGTCGCCGGCGCCCGTGGTGTCGCGGGGGACAGCCGGAGCGGCGGGGACGCCGGTGAGCACAGTGCCGTTCCGGGCCACCAGCGCACCGTCCGCACCCTGCTTCGACACCACCAGCGGGACATGGCGGCTCAGCTCGGCCGCAGCGTCCGCCCCGTCGACCAGCCCGGTGAGCAGACAGGCCTCGTCACGGCTGGGCAGCAGGACGTCCACCCCCTCGACGAGGGACAGGAACCGGTCGACGCCCAGTTCCACCAGGAAGCCCGCCGACGCCGGATCGAGGCTCACCGGCACCCCACGCGCGCGTGCCGACGCCAACGCCGTACGCACCAGGGCCCGTCCGGACTCCGAGAACAGCAGGTATCCCGACAGGTGCAGGCGGCCGACCCCGTCCAGGAGGGTGTCCGACCAGTCCTCGGGGGCGAGCCGGAGGGCCGCGCCGCTGTCGGTGAGGAACGTCCGCTCCGCCGCGGCACCCGTGTCGACCAGGCAGATCACCGTCCCCGTGGACGCCTGCGGATCGACGACGAGCCGGGGCCGCACCCCGCAGGCGGTCAGCTCCCGTTCGTGCCAGGCCACCGACTCCGCGCCCACCCGGCCGAGAAGCCGTACGTCCGCACACCCCCAGTGCGCGGCCCAGCACGCCACGTTGGCGCCCGCGCCGCCCGGCAGGGTCCGGATCACCGAGACCGTGTCCGTCCCCGAGGCCAGCGGCCCCCGATGCCGGGCGACGACGTCCGTAACGACGTCCCCGACGACCAGCAGCGCCGCACGCCCCGAACGGGAATCCGGATCCGAAGCCGCATCGGAATCGGACGGTGGCGCCGACCCAGATCCAGATCCAGATCCAGATAGACACCCGGAATCAGACCCGGAACCGGACTCTGGCCCCTGAACAGGGCCGTCACGACCGCGGTCCGCCCCGCCCGGTCGCCCGTCGGTCATGCCTCGGCCCACGCCGCCGCGACCCGAGCCGCCAGCCGCACGTTGCCCCGCACCGCCGCCAGATTGGCGTTGAGGGACGCCCCGTCGGTGTGCCGGACCAGGTAGTCGAGCAGGAACGGCGTGACGCCCTGGCCGGTGACGCCCGCCTCCTCGCACGCGTGCAGCGCGTCGGCGAGCACGCGCGCGTGCAGCTCGGGATCCAGTTGCTCCGCCTCCGGCACCGGGTTGGCGACGATGAGCGCCGACTCCACCGGCCCGAGCGCGTCCTGGGCCCGCATCACCTCGGACACCTGCTGCGGGGTCTCCAGCGTCCAGTCGACCGGATGGCCCGAGTCGGACAGGTAGAACCCGGGGAAGCGGTCGGTGCCGTACCCGGCGACGGCGACGCCCAGCGTCTCCAGCCGCTGCAGGGTCGCCGGCACGTCCAGGATCGACTTCACCCCCGCGCACACCACCGTGATCCGAGTGCTCGCCAGCAGCCCCAGATCGGCCGACTCGTCCTGGGTGAGCGTCCACTCCCGGTGCACCCCGCCCAGTCCGCCCGTCGCGAACACCCGCACGCCCGCCAGCGCCGCCAGCAGCGCCGTCGCCGACACCGTGGTCGCCCCGCTCGCCCCGGAGGCCACCGCGAGCGGCAGGTCGCGATGACCCAGCTTGCGGAACCCGTCCTCGTTGGCGACCCGCTCCAGTTGCTCCTTGTCCAGGCCCACGTGCGGCCGCCCGTCCAGCACCGCGATCGTCGCCGGTACGGCGCCCTCCGCGCGTACGACCGCCTCCAGCTCCAGCGCCACCCGCAGGTTGCGCGGGCGGGGCAGCCCGTGGGAGATGATCGTGGACTCCAGGGCCACCACGGGTCGACGCGCGTCGATCGCGTCCCGCACCTCATCCGACACCATCAGCACCACGCGCCTGCCTCCTGTCCGTCGTCTCTCCCCTCATCTCTGGCGGGCGGCACGTCCGGTCAAACCCTTGCGTCCTGTGGGGGACGACACCGGCCTGGGACGCATGACGGACCACTCGACACGCCTCGACCACGTCGTCCTCCGGGTGCGTGACCCGATCGCCGCCGTCGACTCCTACGCGAAGGCCGGCGGCCTGGAGCCTGTCCGGCCTCGCACGGCTCGGCACTACGACTGAGCCAGCCCCGTCGCACTCTCACCGGCCGTCCCAGACCTGCCCCCCTTCCCGTCACCCTCCCCTTCCGGCTCCGCCTCTCCCTCCCCGTTCCTGTTCCTGTTCCTGTTCCAGGTGAACAGCACCAGGGCGGCCAGCGGGACGAGCAGAATCGCCGCGGCGGCGTTGAGCCACGCGTAGCTCGCCCGTGCGACCACGAGCCCGGCGATCGCCCCGCCGACCCCCGCCGAGGTGTTCATGGTGAGGTCCGAGAGCCCCTGGGCGGCGGCCCGCGCGGACTGCGGGACCGCGTCCGTGAGCAGCGCGGAACCGGACACGAGCCCGGCCGACCAGCCCAGGCCGAGCACGAAGAGCCCGGCGGCCGTCTGCCCGTGGCTGTCGCCGGCCGTCCCCGCCAGAAACAGCGCAAGGGCGATCAGCCCGGCCGCGAGCCCTGTAACCGAGAGCCGGCCCACCCGGTCCGCCAGCCGGCCCATCAGCGGCGCGAACGCGTACATGCCCGCGATGTGCCCGCTGATGACCAGCCCGATGAGATCGATGCCCGCGCCATGGTGGGTGAGGGCGAGCGGGGTCATCGCCATGACCGAGACCATCGCCGTGTGCGACACGGCCACCGTCAGGAGCGCGAGCCGCGCGCGGGGCGAAGCGGCGACGGCCGTCAGACCGGCCCGCAGGGAACGGGCTCCGGGGGACCGATCCTCCTCCGGTGCGAGAGCGCGGGCCGTCAGCAGCGGGTCGGGGCGCAGCAGCACGGCCACCACGACCGCCGATATGACGAAGATCCCGGCCGCCCACAGGAAGGGGCCCGCCGCCTCGGGTATCCCGAGCCCGGCGACACTCCGGCCGGCGGGCGCGGCGATGTTCGGGCCGAGGACCGCGCCGATGGTCGTCGCCCATACGACGTTGGAGATGGCCCGGGCCCGCCCGTGCGGCTCGGCCAGGTCGGCGGCGGCGAACCGCGCCTGCAGGTTCGCCGAGGAGGCCGCGCCGAAAGCGGCCATGCCGCACAGCAGCAACGGGAAGCTCCCAGCCCGCGCCGCCACCACGACGACCCCGGCCCCCAGCGCGCCCACCAGATAGGCCAGCACCAGCCCGGGCCGCCGCCCGCGCGCGGTCATCAGCGCGGCCATCGGTATCGACAGCACGGCGGTGCCGGCAACGGTCGCGGTGGGCGCGAGCCCGGACAGTGCCTCGCTGCCGCTGACCTGCCGGGCCAGTACGGCGGCCAGCGCGATGCCGGTGGCGACACCGAGCCCACCGAGGATCTGGCTCGTGACCAGCACCGCGGTCGTACGGCGCCGCAGGGCGGGCAGCAGCTCGGCATCGAAGGGCGCCACGGCGGCGCGCTCTACGGCGGTCACAGCCCGCGCCCGATCACGGCGCGGCCGTACTGATGTGTGAGAAGTGTGGTCACCGGCGCAGTCTCCCCCCTGCCGTCCGCCCAGCCCAGACCTCGGAATGCCTCGGAACGCCTCGTAACACCTGGGAAGGCCTGGGAAGGCCTCGGAACGGCCTTCCAAGCGGCCCTCAGAACAGCGGCTCGGGCAGGACTCCCTCCAGCGCGAGCAGCTTCCGCTTGGTCTCCAGGCCGCCGCCGAACCCGCCGATGCCGCCGTCGCTCTCCACGACCCGGTGGCAGGGCACCACGATCGGCAGGGGATTGGAACCCATCGCCACCCCCACCGCCTGCGCCGCCCCCGGCTGCCCCACCCGCTTGGCCAGATCGCCGTAGCCGACGACCGCCCCGTACGGGACGCCGGAGGCGAGTTCGCGCAGCACCTGCCGGTTGAAGCCCGCGATCAGGGACCAGTCCAACGGGAGCTCGAAGGCGCGCCGCTCACCCGCGAAGTAGGCCTCGACCTGCCGTATCGCCTCGGCCAGCAGCGGCGAGCCGGGCGCCTCGACGGGCTCCGTGCCCAGCCGGCCCGCCAGCCGGTCGAGCGCCTTGGCCCGCACCGCGTCGGTGGCGTGGAACACGACGTTGAGCAGACCCTCGCGGGTCGCGGCCAGCAACAACGGACCGATGTCGGTACCGACGACGGTCCACACGACCTGCTGCTCGTACTGCCCGTGGCTGTCCATGCGCCCACCGTACGACCTGCCACTGACAACGCCCCGGGACCGCCGGACGACGCCGGTACCGGCCGCCGTCAGTACCAGTACAAGGCCCGCCGCACCACGTCGGGCTTGTTCGTGATGACGCCGTCGACGCCGTACCCGGCGACGGTCCGGGCGGTCGCGGCGTCGTCGACGGTCCAGGCGAAGACCTCCATCGGCCTGCCGTGCGCTCCGGTCAGCGCGTGCACGGCGGAGACGTACTTCTGGGAGAGGGAGGCGTGCGACGGGTTGATCAGGTCGGCGAAGCCCGAGTACCGGGGCAGGTCCGCGACGGCAGGCATACCGAGCAGGCCGGTCCGCACCGCCGGCTTCAACTCGTGGACGGTACGCAGGCTGTCGGCGCTGAAGCTCTGCACGATCAGCCGGTTGGCGAGGTGCCGCTGGTCCAGCCAGCCCTCGTTGCCCAGCAGCTTGAGGGTCAGCTGCTCGATCCCCGGATACAGCTCGGGGTTCTTGACCTCCAGGAGCAGCTTCTGGTGGTTGTGCTCGACCCGGTCGACGTACTGCTTCAGCGTCGGCACGCGCGCGCCCGCGTGCGCGGCGCCGAACCAGCTTCCCGCGTCGAGCCGAGCGATCTCGGCCGCGGTGAAGTCCTTCACCTTCCAGGGCGCACGGCCGGGAAACACCTCCTCGGCGTCGGTCGTACGGCGGAGACTGTCGTCGTGGATCACCACGAGCTCGCCGTCCCTGGTGCGCTGGACGTCGTTCTCCACCCATAGCATGCCCAGCGACGCGGCCTCGTCGACGGCGTCCAGGGTGTTCTCGGGGGCGTAGGCGGAGGCGCCCCGGTGGGCGATCACCGATGGCCGGGAGGCGATGCCCGCCCGGGCGTCGTGGACGGGGAGCAGAAGGGCGACGGTGCCCAGGACCGCGGCGGCGGTCGTGGCGGCAACTACGCGCGCGTGCATGCGCACTCCTCGCATCGGGCGATCACGTACAGCTCAACTCTGACAGCAGAAGAGTGACGGCGGGGGAGTGTGGGACGGCCACAGAAGGAAAGGAGACGCCCGAGGCCGCTCACCGGTGCCGCACATGTGGGGTAAGGGCGTGTTTCTTTGCCGGAAAATCGTTCGACCATTCCGGTGGGGGTCATACTCTCTCTCAGCCTTGACCGCGCTCAGCGGTCCTGGGAGGGGCGTGTTCAGGGAAATCCAGCAACAGGGCGAAGGGCAACCGCGCATGCACGGCACGGTCGACGGTTTCAGCTACGGACTCGTCACCCCGCTGGTGGCCTACTTCATGGCCTGCCTCGGCGGTGCCCTCGGTCTGCGCTGCACCACCAGAGCCCTGCTGGTCGCCCACTCCTGGCGCCCCGGATGGCTCGCCCTCGGCTCGGCGGCGATCGGCTCGGGCATCTGGACCATGCACTTCATCGCGATGATCGGCTTCACGGTCGAGGGCGCCCCGATCCACTACGACAAGGCGATCACCTACGCCAGCCTGGGCGTCGCCATCGTCATGGTGGGCGTCGGGATCTTCATCGTCGGCTACAAGGGCGCGACCGGGACCGCGCTGTTCACCGGGGGAACCCTCACCGGCCTGGGCATCGCGTCGATGCACTACCTGGGCATGGCCGGGATGCGCTTCAACGGCAACCTCGAGTACAACACGCTCACCGTGGCCACCTCCGTCGCCATAGCGATGGCCGCCGCCACCGCCGCCCTGTGGGCCGCGGGGCAGGTCAGGGGCTTCCTGTGGAGCGTGGGCGCCAGCCTCGTCATGGGGCTGGCCGTCACCGGCATGCACTACACCGGCATGGTCGCTCTCAGCGTCCATCTGCACGGCACCGGGGCCCCGGCCACGGGCGACTCGGCCGCCTCCCTCCTCGCGCCGATGCTGATCGGGCCCCTGGCCTTCCTCTGCCTCGCGGGCGTCGTCGTGGTGTTCGACCCGCTGATGGTCATGGGCAAGCCCGCCTGGACCCCCGCCGAGCACAAACCCGGCGTCCCGGCGCACCCGCCGGTCCCGCACCCCTCGCGCCGCGCCCAGCTCCGCGGCCGCCGGAAGGTGGCGTACCGCGAGTCCCGCACCCCGCAGAACCGCTGAGTCCCCCACCGCGAACCCCCGGGCCTGCGGCCGCGAAACCCCTGATCGGGCGGCGTTGTCAGTGGGGGGTCGTACGGTGGATGGCATGGTGCGTCCTGAAAGCTGGTCCAGGCTCAGGGGTGGAAGTCCCGTCCGGGTAGACACCGGAGTGCCCGGTAGCAGGTCCCGGTCCGTCGCGGAGACGCGGCGGGCTGAGCGGGATGTCAAGAGCCTCTTTGGAGGGAGCAAGCACGCGGGCCGTAGCGTGAAGCGAACCCTGCAGCCTCGTCACACCGGCAGCGAAGAAGCCGAGCCCGTCATGTCAGGGCGAAGGCCATGTCCTGGGGGCCCTGTTCCGGGGTCAGCCTCCAGGGTTCTTCCGGGGTAGAGGGGGCGGCACGTGTGCACAGTCTGGGCCGGAACAGGAGAGACCCGTCTGACCACGCCTGGCATCAGGCAAGAGACCGGACGTATAAGCCGATGGTGAAAACGTCCGGAGGGCAGCGGGAGTCCGAGAGGGTCGTAGTACCGCTGATCGGCGTGCAACATAACGCGCCGGGAGGGAAGGGCCCTCACTTTGATCACGTCTGTAGCGAAGGTAAGTGCGAGGGCATGACCGGGGCGACCCGGTCCAATTACTCCGACGGGCAACAGCCTGTCGTAGTGGACGGACATGCGTCCGTCTCGAAAGTGCGAAAACTTCAACGCGGACTATGGGCTGCGGCCAAGCAGTCTCCGGAACGGCGTTTCCATGCCCTTTACGACCGTATCCACAGAGGTGATGTGCTGTGGGAGGCGTGGGAACGGGTCCGGGCCAACAGAGGAAGTGCTGGGGTGGATCGGGTCACCCTGGTATTCGTGGAGAAGGAATACGGAGTCGGGCGGATGCTCGGTGAACTCCAGGTTTCTCTGCGTGCAGGCACGTATCGTCCCGCGCCCGCCAGGCGTGTGGATATTCCGAAACCGCAAGGCGGTGTGAGGCCGCTAGGAATTCCTGCTGTCCGCGACAGGGTTGCCCAGCAGGCGGCAAAGATTGTTTTGGAGCCGGTGTTCGAGGCGGGATTCTCCCCGTGCTCGTACGGATTCCGTCCGAAACGGTCGGCGACGCAGGCGGTGGAGCGGCTGCGAGTCGGCTTCTCCAAGGGGTGTCACTTTGTTGTCGAATTCGATATCCGGAGCTTCTTCGACGAGATCGACCATGGTCGGCTGCTTGCCGAAGTGGGTCGCCGGGTGTCGGACCGCAGGGTCCTCAAGCTGGTTCGCCTGTGGTTGCAAGCGGGTGTGATGGTGGACGGTGAGGTCCGGCGGACGGTTGCCGGGACGCCTCAAGGCGGGGTGATCTCGCCTCTGCTGGCCAACATCTACCTGCACGTTCTGGACACCGAGCTGATGCAGCGGGGAGTAGGTGAGCTCGTGCGGTACGCCGACGACGGAGTCGTCCTGTGTCGTTCGGCTCGCCAGGCCAGAGCTGCTCTGGAGGCGGTCGGGGAAATTCTCCGACCGCTGGGGCTGCAACTGCACCCGGACAAGACGAAAGTAGTTGACCTCAGAGAGGGCCGGGAAGGACTCGACTTCCTCGGCTGCCACTTCCGGGCTCGCTTCTCTGGCAGGGTGTGGGAGAAATACGGCAAGGTCCGCTTCTGCCTGCATCGCTGGCCATCGCAAGCAGCAATGAAGAGACTCCGGGACAAGGTCCGAGAACGGACTGACCGCCGCCGGTCGGGAAGGGATATCCGTGATGTGATCGCGGATCTGAATCCAATCCTGCGCGGCTGGGGGAACTACTTCCGAACCGGGAACGCCGCTGGGAAGTTCCGAACTGTTGACGACTACGTAGTGTGGCGGCTCCGCAGACTGATGGTCAAGAAACGCGGACGAAACTTGCGTACAGGGCAGCATTTGGACTTGGACCGAGGAATGGTTTAGCGGGCACGGCCTGTATCAACTGCGCGGCACGATTCGTTATCCAAAGACTGCGTAACCATGTCAAGAAGATCACCGGTAAGCCGTGTGCGGGAAAACCGCACGCACGGATTGAAAGGGGACGAAGGAAACGGACTCGTAAGAGCACCGCGCCTTCAACTACCAATGCGGCCCGTTTCCCACATCGAACGCACGGTGGCGCCTTTCGAGGTCGTCAGCCCCTACCAGCCCAGCGGCGACCAGCCGGCGGCCATCGCCGAGCTGTCCCGGCGCATCCAGGCAGGTGAGAAGGACGTCGTCCTGCTCGGCGCGACCGGCACCGGAAAGTCCGCGACCACCGCGTGGATGATCGAGAAGCTCCAGCGCCCCACCCTGGTGATGGCACCGAACAAGACCCTGGCCGCCCAACTGGCGAACGAGTTCCGCGAACTGCTGCCGAACAACGCGGTCGAATACTTCGTCTCCTACTACGACTACTACCAGCCCGAGGCGTACGTCCCGCAGTCGGACACCTACATCGAGAAGGACTCCTCGATCAACGAGGAGGTCGAGCGCCTGCGCCACTCCGCGACCAACTCGCTGCTCACCCGCCGGGACGTCATCGTGGTCGCCTCGGTCTCCTGCATCTACGGCCTCGGTACTCCACAGGAGTACGTGGACCGGATGGTCCCCCTCAGAGTCGGCGACGAACTCGACCGGGACCAGTTGCTGCGCCGCTTCGTCGACATCCAGTACACGCGCAACGACCTGGCGTTCACCCGAGGCACCTTCCGGGTGCGCGGCGACACCATCGAGATCTTCCCGGTCTACGAGGAACTCGCCGTCCGCATCGAGATGTTCGGCGACGAGATCGAGGCCCTCTCCACACTCCACCCGCTCACCGGCGAGATCATCAGCGACGACGAGTACCTGTACATCTTCCCGGCCACCCACTACGTCGCGGGCCCCGAGCGCCTGGAGCGGGCGGCCAACGACATCGAGAAGGAGCTGGGCGAGCGCCTGTCCGAGCTGGAGAAGCAGAGCAAGCTCCTGGAGGCCCAGCGGCTGCGGATGCGTACCACGTACGACCTCGAGATGCTCCGCCAGATCGGCTCCTGCTCCGGCGTGGAGAACTACTCGATGCACTTCGACGGCCGCTTGCCCGGCTCCCCGCCGAACACCCTGCTCGACTACTTCCCGGACGACTTCCTGCTCGTCATCGACGAGTCCCACAACACCGTCCCGCAGATCGGCGCCATGTACGAGGGCGACGCCTCCCGCAAGCGCACCCTCGTCGACCACGGCTTCCGGCTGCCCTCCGCGCTCGACAACCGCCCCCTGAAGTGGGAGGAGTTCCAGGTGCGCGTCGGGCAGACCGTCTACCTGTCGGCGACGCCCGGCAAGTACGAACTCTCGCGCGGGGACGGCGTCGTGGAGCAGATCATCCGCCCCACCGGCCTCATCGACCCGGAGGTCGTCGTCAAGCCCACCGAGGGGCAGATCGACGACCTGGTGCACGAGATCCGGGAGCGCGTCGAGAAGGACGAACGCGTCCTGGTCACCACGCTCACCAAGAAGATGGCCGAGGACCTCACCGACTACTTCCTGGAACTCGGCATCCAGGTGCGCTACCTGCACAGCGACGTCGACACGCTGCGCCGCATCGAGCTGCTGCGCGAGCTGCGCTCCGGCGAGTTCGACGTCCTGGTCGGCATCAACCTGCTGCGTGAGGGCCTCGACCTGCCCGAGGTGTCCCTGGTGGCGATCCTCGACGCCGACAAGGAGGGCTTCCTGCGCTCCGGCACCTCGCTGATCCAGACCATCGGCCGCGCGGCGCGCAACGTCTCCGGCCAGGTCCACATGTACGCCGACAAGATCACCCCGTCGATGGAGCGGGCCATCGAGGAGACCAACCGCCGCCGGGAGAAGCAGGTCGCCTACAACACGGCGAAGGGCATCGACCCGCAGCCGCTCCGCAAGAAGATCAACGACATCGTCGCGCAGATCGCCCGCGAGGAGGTCGACACGGAGCAGTTGCTCGGCTCCGGCTACCGCGCGAAGAAGGACGGGCGGGGCACCAAGGCCCCGGTGCCCTCCCTCGGCGACAAGGCGGCCAAGGGCGCGAAGTCCAAGGCGGCCAAGGGCAAGGCCAAGGAGACGGTGCCGACCGACCGTCCCGCAGCCGAACTCGCCGGACAGATCGAGGAGATGACGGAACGCATGCGGGCCGCCGCGGCGGACCTCCAGTTCGAGGTCGCCGCCCGGATCCGCGACGAGGTCTCCGAGATGAAGAAGGAACTGCGCCAGATGAGGGAGGCGGGTCTGGCCTGACGGACCCGTGTGGTGGCTGTGCCCGGGCCGCGCACGTGCTGTGTTGCAAGACCGACACAAAGTGCGGGCCTGGGTGGGGCATTGTCAGTGCCTTTGCGTAGGGTTTCCGTCAACCGCGGGGTCCGCGGCAACAGGGGACAGTCCGAGAGGGGAATCAGCGCGTGACCGTCAACATGACCAAGGGTCAGGCCATCAGTCTGCAGAAGAGCGACGGGGGCAGCCTGACCGCGGTGCGCATGGGTCTCGGCTGGCAGGCGGCCCCGCGGCGCGGCCTGTTCGGCTCCCGGACCCGGGAGATCGACCTCGACGCCTCCGCCGTTCTGTTCGCGGACAAGCAGCCGGTCGACGTCGTCTTCTTCCGCCACCTGGTGAGCGACGACGGCTCGGTCCGTCACACCGGTGACAACCTCGTCGGCGGTGTCGGCCAGGGCGGCGACGACGAGGCGATCCTCGTCGACCTCGCGCGCGTGCCGGTCCACATCGACCAGATCATCTTCACCGTGAACTCCTTCACCGGCCAGACGTTCCAGGAAGTGCAGAACGCGTTCTGCCGTCTGGTCGACGAGACCAACGGCCAGGAGCTCGCGCGCTACACGCTCGCCGGCGGCGGCGCCTACACGGCCCAGATCATGGCGAAGGTGCACCGCGTGGGCGCGGGCTGGAACATGACGGCCCTGGGCTCGCCGGCCAACGGCCGTACCTTCCAGGACCTGATGCCCGCCATCCTGCCCGCGCTGTAGACGGCGAGCGGCACCCGACGACACCACACGCGACGCAGGGGGACGACAGGCGATGACGGCCGAGCTGGTGCGGGGGCAGAACCACCCGCTCTCCCAGGTCCGGCTCGAGATCCGGGTCTCGGCCGGCCGGCCGGTGGTGGCGGCGGCCACGCTCGGCGACGAGAACGGCAAGGTCCACGGCGTCGAATGGGTCGCCCACCCGGGCGTGCCCACGCTGCCCGGCCTGGAGGTCTCCCGGCAGGCGGCCGCCGACCACCGCCTCGCGGTGGACCTCGACGCGATGCCGGCCGCCGTGCACCGGATCGCCGTCCTGCTCGCGCTGCCCACGGGCGCCGGGGGACCGGGCAGCTTCGGCTCCGTCGCGGCCCCCTTCGTCGCGGTCACCGGGCTCGACGGCACCGAGGTCGCCACCTACACCCTCACCGGCCTGGAGGCGGAGTCGGCGGTCGTCGCACTGGAGCTGTACCGGCGACAGGGCGCCTGGAAGGTGCGCGCCGTCGGCCAGGGCTACGCGGGCGGCCTCGCCGAACTCCTCACCGACCAGGGCCTGCCACAGGCGCACCGGCTCGCGGCCGGTATCCACGACGCCGTCGCGCAGGGCCTGGCCCGCTCGGTGCCGGCTCCGCCGCCGCGGGCCGACGGCGACCGCTCCCGGCAGGCGGCCACGTCCGCGCTCGGCCCGGACCAGAGCGGCTCACCGTACGGCCCGCAGCAAGGCGCCCAGGGCGCCACCGGCCCGTACGGCCCGGCCCAGGACGCGCAGGCCCCCTCGGGGCCGGGAACCGGCCACCCGGCGGGAAGTACGCCGACGGACCCCGCGGCCATCCGGTCGACGTCGCCCGCGGCGCCCGCCACCGGCGGTCCGATCGACTACAGCCACCCGCGCCGGCAGAACGCGGCGCCGCCCCCGCCGCCGCCCACCGCGCCCCCGGCCCAGCCCGGGCAGCCCGCCCGTCCGGTGGCGGGTGACGCGACCGGCTGGTCCATGGAGGAGCGGCTCTACAACCAGGTCTGGGGCATGTTCGAGGACCTGGCCCGCAGCACCGCCGCGTTCCGCAGCGCCGTCGACTTCGCCGACGCGCGGATGGACAAGGAGCTCGACCAGGTCCTGTCCGACCCACGCAACAGGATCGGCGGCCAGGGCGACGCCGCCCGCGAGGCGGCGCAGGCCAAACACGCCCAGCTCGTCGACCAGGCCAGAGAGGCCCTGGACCGGGATCTCGTCCAGCTCGGTGCCGAGGCCGACGTCGTCGAACCCGCGCTGCCCGCCGCGTACGCGCGCTGGGACAGCCCCGTCTGGCATGCCTACCGCGTCCCCATGGAGATGCCCATGGCCCTGCGCCTGGGCGACCTCCACCTGCCCGAGAGCGACCCGCTGCGCATCCCGATGCTGGTGCGGCTGCCGCTCGAACGCGGCCTGTGGATCGACAGCGGGACGACGGCCTCGTCCGGGTCGTTCGCCGACTCCCACGAACTGCGGCGCCTGGCCGTGGAGTCGGCCGTGGCGCACATCGCCCGGCTGCTGGCGGTGCATCCGGCGGGCGAGTTCACCGTGCACGTCGTCGACCCGGCCGGTTCGGGCGCCCGGGAACTGGCCCCGCTGGTGCGGACCGGGGTGCTCGCGGCCCCGCCCGCGGCCGGCGCGGCCGGCGTCGCGGCGATCCTGGGCCGGCTCACCGAGCGCGTCGATCTGGTGCACATGGCGGTGCGCGGCGGCGCGGCCGACTCGCTCCCGCCCGGCTTCGACACCTCCCAGCAGCTCCTGGTCGTCAACGACTTCCCGCACGGCTTCGACGACCGCGCCGTGACCCAACTGCGCTACCTCGCGGACGAGGGCCCGGCCGTCGGCGTCCATCTCATGATGGTCGCCGACCGGGAGGACGCCGACGATTACGGTCCGTTGCTGGACCCGCTGTGGCGCGGGCTGCTGCGGCTGACGCCGGTGCCCGAGGACCACCTCGCCGACCCCTGGGTGGGGCACGCCTGGACGTACGAACCGGCCCTCGTGCCGCCCGGCAGCCGGGTGCTCCAGCAGGTCCTCGCCCAGGTGGCGACAGCTCGCACCAAGTACACGTAAAGAAGCCCTGACCTGGGGACTTGGCACTTCTTTTGCCAATCGCTTTACCTTTTCTTGGTGATTGGGGTACTGTTTTCCCTACGGAGGGGAGTACTCCCTGCTGCGGCGTACCCGTCAATACGGATCAGGAATGATCCCGGGGCGCCGGCCCGTTCTGGGTGGAAGAGACCTCCGGCAGCGCGACGACGCTGATTACCTGCCGTTACGTACTGCTGGAGGCGCAGTGGATGTTTCCGTGGCCCTATGGGTCCTGACCATCGTGGGCCTGGCGGCCCTCATCGGGGTCGACTTCTTCATCGGCCGCAAACCGCACGACGTGTCGATCAAGGAAGCCGGAATCTGGACGGTCGTCTGGATCGCCCTGGCCGGGCTCTTCGGACTCGGGCTGCTGCTCTTCAGCGGCGGTCAGCCCGCCGGCGAGTTCTTCGCGGGCTTCATCACCGAGAAGTCGCTGAGTGTCGACAACCTGTTCGTCTTCGTCCTGATCATGGCGAAGTTCGCGGTCCCGTCGCAGTACCAGCAGCGGGTCCTGCTCGTCGGCGTCCTCATAGCCCTGGTGCTGCGGGCGATCTTCATCGCCGTGGGCGCCGCGATCCTCGCCAGCTTCGCGTGGGTGTTCTACATCTTCGGCGCCTTCCTGATCTGGACCGCCTGGAAGCTCATCCAGGAGGCCCGGGCCGACGAGGAGGACGAGGAGTTCGAGGAGAACAAGCTGCTGCAGGCGGTGGAGAAGCGCTTCGGTGTCGCCGACCGCTACCACGGCACGAAGCTGTGGATCGAGGAGAACGGTAAGCGGGTCATGACCCCGATGCTGGTCGTGATGCTCGCGATCGGTACGACCGACGTGCTCTTCGCGCTCGACTCGATCCCCGCGATCTTCGGCCTGACGCAGGACCCGTACATCGTCTTCACCGCCAACGCGTTCGCGCTGATGGGCCTCAGGCAGCTGTACTTCCTCATCGGCGGCCTCCTGAAGAAGCTGGTCCACCTCAGCTACGGCCTGTCGGTCATCCTGGGCTTCATCGGCGTGAAGCTGGTGCTGCACGCGCTGCACGAGTCCGGGGTCCACGTCCCCGAGATCAGCATCCCGGTCTCGCTCGGCGTCATCTGCTCCGTCCTGATCATCACCACGATCACCAGCCTGCGCGCCTCGAAGAAGCAGGCGGCGGCCGAGGCGGCGCAGACGGCGAGCGAAGGCGCTCCGAAAGACAGCATCGGCGCCTGACCACGCACGACGCAGGAACAACCACCCCCGGGAGCGGTGCACGGCACATGGCCGGGCACCGCTCCCGGCGCATCCTCGCCCCTCGTCGCGTGGGCCCTACAGGCCGGAGTGCGAAGGCCCTGCGGCTCTGCGACGATCGCTGCATGATCGCTCGGCTCAGGTCGGTCACGACCCGGTGGACGTCCCTCGTGCCGGCACTGGCGGTCGTCCTGCTGGCCCTGACCTGGGGGCGCGATCTGCCCGGCGCGGGCGTCGCGCTGGTGACCCTGGTCCTCGCCGGAGCCGTCCTGGCCGCCGTGCACCACGCGGAGGTCGTCGCCCACCGAGTCGGCGAACCCTTCGGCTCCCTCGTCCTCGCGGTCGCCGTGACGATCATCGAGGTCGCCCTGATCGTCACGCTCATGGCGGACGGCGGCGAGAAGAGCTCGACGCTGGCCAGGGACACGGTCTTCGCGGCCGTGATGATCACTTGCAACGGCATCGTCGGCCTGTGCCTCCTGGTCGCCTCCCTGCGCCACGGCACGGCGGTCTTCAACCCGGAGGGCACCGGAGCCGCCCTGGCCACCGTCGCGACCCTGGCCACGCTCAGCCTCGTCCTGCCGACGTTCACCACCAGCAGACCGGGCCCGGAGTTCTCCGGCGTCCAGCTCACCTTCGCCGCACTGTCCTCGCTGGTCCTCTACGGCCTGTTCGTGGCCACGCAGACCATCCGGCACCGCGACTACTTCCTGCCGGTCACCCGGCAGGGAGACGTGATCACCGCGGACGACCACGCCGGCGCCCCGACCTCCCGGACCGCCCTGATCAGTCTCGGGCTGCTCGGCCTGGCCCTGATCGGCGTCGTGGGCCTCGCCAAAGGGGTCTCGCCCACGATCGAGTCCGCAGTCGAGGCCGCCGGACTGCCCCACGCCGTCGTCGGTGTGATCATCGCCCTGCTCGTGCTGCTCCCCGAGACCATCGCCGCGCTGCGCTCCGCCCGCCGCGACCGGGTACAGACCAGCCTCAACCTCGCGTTCGGCTCCGCGATCGCCAGCATCGGCCTCACCATCCCCGCGGTCGCCCTGGCCTCCGTCTGGCTCTCCGGGCCGCTCGTCCTCGGCCTCGGCGCCACCCACATGGTGCTGCTCGCGCTGACCGTCGCGGTCAGCTCGCTGACGGTCGTCCCGGGCCGGGCCACACCCCTGCAGGGCGGCGTCCACCTCGTACTGTTCGCGGCGTACCTGGAACTGGCGATCAATCCGTAGCCGGCTGCGGCTGCATCGCGGACGACGCCAGCACCGGCCGGGTCTCCGGCAGCAGGGCGAAGCAGCCCAGACTGAGCAGCGCGATCCCCGTCAGATACGCGCCCACACCCCACGGCACCCGCCCCGAGTGCTCCGCGAGTGCCGTCGCCACGACCGGGGTGAGCGCGCCCCCGAGGACACCGCCGAGATTGTAACCGACCGCCGCACCGGTACAGCGCACGCGCGGCGCGTACAGCTCCGGCAGATACGCCGCGATCACCGCGAACATCGTCACGAACGCGACCAGCGCCCCCAGGAACCCGACGAACATCGGCAGCGGCTCGCCGGTCGCGAGCAGGGCGACCATCGGGAACATCCACAGCGCGGCCGCCGCGCATCCGGCGAGGCACAACGGCCGCCGGCCGAAGCGGTCGCCGAGCAGCGCCATCACGGGCGTCAGCGCCCCCTTTACCACCACGGCGGCCATGATGCAGGTCAGCATGACGGGACGGCTCACGCCGAGCCGCTCCGTCGCGTACGCCAGGGACCAGGTCGTCACGGCGTAGAAGATCGCGTACCCGACGGCGAGCGCGCCGGCGGTCAGCAGGACGAGCCGCCAGTGGTCGCGGACGACCTCGACGAGCGGCACGCGCGCGTGGTCGTCGATCTCCAGGAACCGCGGGCTCTCGGGCAGCGACGACCTGAGCCACAACCCGAGCACGGCCAGTACCCCGGCCGCCCAGAACGGCACTCGCCACCCCCACCGCGCGAACTGCGCCTCGGTCAGCGTCGCCGACAGGGCCAGCGCCACCCCGTTGGCGAGCACGAAGCCCACCGCGGGCCCGACCTGCGGAAAGCTCGACCACAGCGCGCGCCGCCCGGCAGGCGCGTGCTCCGCGGTCAGCAGCACCGCTCCGCCCCACTCCCCGCCGAGCCCGAGCCCCTGCAGGAAACGCAGGACGAGCAGCAGCAGGGGCGCGGCCACCCCGATCGAGTCGTACGTCGGCACACAGCCGACCGCGACCGTCGAGGCGCCGGTCAGCAGCAGGGAGGCGACGAGGACGGGCCGGCGTCCGCGCCGGTCCCCGATGTGCCCGAACAGCACCGATCCCAGCGGCCGGGCCACGAACCCCACGCCGAACGTCGCGAACGCGGCCAGCGTCCCCGCCAGCGGCGAGAACGTGGGGAAGAACAGCGGCCCCAGGACCAGCGCGGCCGCGGTCCCGTAGACGAAGAAGTCGTAGAACTCGATGGCCGTCCCGGCGAGCGAGGCGGCCGCGAGCCGTGGCATGGAGGGCGCCTTCACGGTGCGTACGTCGTGCATGCCGCGTCAACTACCCACGGTGACCGCCGGTTACGGGGGCGCGCGGGGTCGCGGCCGGGTTCCGGCGAGCCTCAGTAGGTGACCGTGACGCGTCGCGCGGGACCGTCGACGCGGACCGTGCCGCCGTAGGGGATGACGAGTTGAGGGCCGGTGTGGCCGAAGTCGACGTCGAAGACGGCCAGGATGTCGGGGGCGTACGCCTTCAGCGCGCGCTCCACTTCCTCGCGCTGCCCGGCGGCGTAACGGGCGCCCTCCTCGGGACCGTTGGGCTGCTCGAAGGACCCGCGAGACGACGGCTGTGCGGTCACCGGGCGACGGCTTGGGAGGTAGGCAGGCGTGTTCATGCCGGGACGGTACGGCCTGCTGCCGTGCGGTCTCACCGTGATAGACCGGTCCGAGCAGCGGTCCTCGACGGACCGTCCCCGAACGGACCGGAGGAACCGTGCCCCGCACCCTGGCCAACGCCCCGATCATGATCCTGAACGGCCCCAACCTGAACCTCCTGGGCCAGCGCCAGCCGGAGATCTACGGTTCCGACACGCTCGCCGACGTCGAGGCGATGTGCGTCAAGGCGGCGGCCGCGCACGGCGGCACGGTGGACTTCCGGCAGTCCAACCACGAGGGGCAACTCGTCGACTGGATCCAGGAAGCGCGGTTGAACCACTGTGGCATCGTGATCAACCCGGGCGCCTACTCGCACACCTCGGTCGCGATCCTGGACGCCCTCAACACCTGCGACGGCCTGCCGGTGCTGGAGGTCCACATCTCCAACATCCACCAGCGCGAGTCCTTCCGGCACCACTCGTACGTCTCGCTGCGCGCGGACGGCGTCATCGCGGGGTGCGGGGTGCAGGGGTACGTGTTCGGCGTGGAGCGCGTCGCCGCGCTGGCGGGGGCTGGGAAGGCCGACACGTAAGCACCGGCCTCCAGGCGCACACCCCTTACCGGAGTCCCTTACCGCTACTCCTACAGACGGCCCGCGTCCACGATCCGTCGCAGGAAGCGCTGCGTGCGCTCCTGTCGCGGGTCGCCGAAGAGCTGCTCTGCGGTGCCGCGCTCCAGCACGACGCCTCCGTCCAGAAAACAGACCTGGTCGGCGACCTCGCGGGCGAAGCCCATCTCGTGGGTGGCCAGCACCATGGTCATGCCGTCGCCCTTCAGATCACGGACGACGTTCAGGACCTCGCCCACCAGCTCCGGGTCGAGGGCCGCGGTGATCTCGTCGAGCAGCAGCAGCCGGGGACGTACGGCGAGGGCGCGCACGATCGCCACACGCTGCTGCTGACCGCCGCTGAGCCGGTCGGGGTACTCTCGTCGGCCTTGCCGGCCAGCCCGAGCCGCTCCAGGAGCCCCCTGGCGTGTTCCTCGGCCTCCGCACGGGCGACGCCGTGCACGCGGCGCGGGGCGAGCGTGATGTTCTCCAGCACCGTCATGTGCGGGAACAGGTTGTACGCCTGGAAGACCACGCCGATCCGGCGCCGTACCGCGTCCTGGTCGGCGCGCGGGTCGGTGATCTCCTCGCCGTCCAGCCAGATCGCGCCGTCGTCGATGTCCTCCAGCAGGTTGGCGCAGCGCAGCAGCGTGGACTTGCCGGAGCCGGACGTGCCGATCAGGGCCGTCACCGTGTGCGGGGCGACCTCAAGGTCGACGTCCCGCAGGACGACGGAGCCGCCGAAGGTCTTGCGGACGGACTCCATCCGCAGCACCGGAGCATCGCTCATGTCGTTCCTCCCTGGGCCCGCTGACGGTCCATCCGGGCCGTCACCCAGTCCGTGAAGCGGGTCATCGGGATGGTCAGCGCCACGAAGACGAGCCCCGCGACGATGTACGGCGTGTAGTTGAGGCTGCGGCCCACGATGATGTCCGCCGCGCGGACGGCGTCGATCGCGCCGCCGATCGAGACGAGGCCGGTGTCCTTCTGAAGGGACACCAGATCGTTCAACAGGGGCGGCACCTGGCGGCGCACCGCCTGGGGGAGCACCACGTAGCGCAGCGCCTGCCGGTTGTTCAGGCCCAGCGAGCGGGCCGCGGCGCGCTGCGAGGGGTGCACGGACTCGATGCCCGCGCGGAACACCTCGGCGACGTACGCCGAGTACGTCAGCGTCAGGGCCGTACCGCCCAGCAGCACGGGGTCGACGGTCACGCCCTGAAGGCGCAGAGCCGGGACGCCGAACACCACGATCATCAGGTTGATGATCAGCGGCAGCCCGCGGAAGAAGTCCGTGTACGCCGCCGCCAGCACCCGCAGCGGGAAGAACACCGGGCCGCGCAGGGTCCGGGCGATGGCGATGAGCATGCCGAGAACCAGCACGGCGACGCCGCAGATCAGCAGCAGCCGGACGTTCAGCCACAGCCCTTCGAGGACCTTGGGGAACGCCTCGCGCGCGTACTGCCCGTTGAAGAAGGTCTCCTTGGTGCGCGGCCAGCCGGGCGCACCGACGACGACCACGTAGAGGACGGCACCCGTGAACAGGGTCGAGAGCGCCGCGATCGCCGTGGCGCGGCGGGCACGCGCGCGTTTGTAGCGCTCGCGCTCCAGCCGCCGCACGGAGGGGGTGTAGCCGTCGGCGGGGGAGCCCTCGTCGCCCTTGGTCAGGCCACCCCGGGTCATGTCACCCCCGGTCGTGTCGCCCTTGTCGTCCGCGCCTTCCCGGCCGGACTCGTCCTTCGTGACCGTCACTTGAGCACCGGGGCGTCGACGGCGTCGGAGAGCCACTGCTGCTCGATCTTCGCCAGGGTGCCGTTCTTGCGGAGGGTGTCCACGGCATCGGTCACGCAGGGGGTGAGTGCGCTGCCCTTGTCGAGCACCAGGCCGAACTGCTCCGGCGCGGCGCCCTGGTTCTCGAACTGGCCGACGATCTCGGCGTCCGTCACCTCGGCGGCGGTGATGTAGAAGGCGGTGGGCAGGTCGACCACGACGGCGTCGACCTGGCCGTTCTTCAGCGCGGACTTGGCCTGGTCGTTCTTGGCGTAGACGGCGGCCTGCCGCGTCGGCTTCACCACGTCGTCGATGTAGTTCAGGCTGGTCGTGCCGACCTGGGCGCCCAGCTTGAGGCCCTTGAGGTCCGCGATGGTCGTCGCCTTGGCGGCCTTCGTGCCCTTCAGGGCGATGACGGCCTGGCGCACGTCGTAGTAGCCGGACGAGAAGTCCACGGCCTTCTTGCGCTCGTCGCTGATCGACACCTGGTTGATGTCGAAGTCGAAGGTCTTCTCGCCCGGCGCGAAAGCCTTGTTGAACGGCACGCTCTGCCAGACCACGGCGCTCTTGTCGTAACCGAGCTGCTGCGCGACGGCGTACGCCACGGCCGACTCGAAGCCCTCGCCGTCGGCAGGCTTGTCGTCCTTGAACCACGGCTCGTACGCCGGCTCGTCGGTCGCGATCGTCAACGTGCCGGAGGTCTCGGTGGCGAGCTTGCCCTTGGCGCAGGTGTTCGCGCTCGAACCGGAAGGCGTGGAAGCCGCCTTGTCCTCAGGCTGCGGAGCGCAGCCGGCAGCGGTCGCGAGCAGGGCTACGGTGGCGCCGGCTACGGCGCGGCGCAGAACACGTGGGGCAGGATGCATGGCGGGAGAGTGGCAGCGAAATCCCTGTTTGTCGAGGTCACACCATCAGGTGTCCGCATTCTGGGAACGGGTGTTGCGTTCTCGTGAACAGGGGCGCGGAGTGCGCCTGGGCCGCCGGTCGAGGGCGGGGAAAGTGGACCGGCGGCCCATCCGCGCCGGAGCCGTCATCCCGCGCGGGGCTGCCACCAGTTGACCGCTCAACCACGTGTGCGGGGAGCGTGCGCGAGGCGCCGGCGCGTGCACACGATTCACACGGGGCACGCGTTGGGCGACACGCGCCAACACGCACCCCCTGTACGGACGGTAGGGAAAACTCACCACCCGCGCGCGTGCCACTCCGCAAGGTGCGGTCGCTCCGCGCCCAGCGTCGTGTCGCCGCCGTGTCCCGGATAGACCCAGGTCTCGTCCGGCAGCACGTCGAAGATCTTCGTCTCGACGTCGTGGATCAGGCTGGCGAACGCCTTCGGATCCTTGCGGGTGTTGCCCACGCCGCCGGGGAACAGGCAGTCGCCGGTGAACACATGGGGGTGGCCGTGCGGGTCGTCGTAGACCAGGGCGATCGAGCCGGGCGTGTGCCCCACCAGATGGCGCGCGGTGAGTTCCATGTGTCCCACCCGGATGACGTCGCCGTCGTCGACCGGGACGTCCGTCGGTACGGGGATGCCGTCGGCGTCCTCCCGGCCGGCGTAGGTACGCGCGCGCGTGGCCGCCACGACCTCGGCGAGCGCCTGCCAGTGATCGCCGTGCTGATGGGTGGTGACGACGGACGCGATGCCGTCGTCACCGATCGTGCCGAGCAGTGCCTCCGCGTCGTTGGCCGCGTCGATCAGCAACTGCTCGTCCGTGGCCCGGCAGCGCAGCAGATAGGCGTTGTTGTTCATCGGGCCGACCGCGACCTTGGTGATCATCAGGTCCTTGAGCTCGTGCACGTCCGCCGGTCCGCCGACGGCCACCTCTCCGCTGTACGTCATGGCGGCAGCCTATAGCGGGGGAAGGCCCGGCAGGGGCCCGCCCTCGACGGTCAGTGCGGATCCGTCGCGGCGCCCGGCGAGCCAGCCCAGGAGGTCCGCGGGGGAGCCGGTGACGGTCACCTCGGGATCGTCGGCCTTCCGGCCCGTGTGCCACGCGCGCGTGCCGTCCGTCAGACGCGTCGGCGGTACGCCGGGATGCCCGGCGAACCGCTCCGCGAGGAACTCGGTCTCCCGCTCGGTGAACTCCTGCGGCAGGTTCTCCAGCTCGTAGCCGATGCCCAGGTCCACGTGGTGCAGCTCGACCTCCACCCACCGCCGGAACGGCACCCGGGCCGCCGAGTCGACGACCCCGTTGCGCAACTGCACCGTGCGCGACCAGTCCGCGGGTGCCGCCCCCGCCGCCTGGAGACGGGCCCCGCTCTCCCGTACGTCCGCGAGCTGGACGTCCAGGGGGCGCGGGGCGTCCCGCTCGATGTCGGCGTCGCGGACCTGCGCGTCGGCGTACATGGGGCGGCCCTCGAAGACGTTCACGAGAGCGTCCGCGTTGCGCGCGACATGGGCGAGGACGTGACCGCGGCTCCAGCCGGGCAGCCGTGACGGCTCGGGCACCGACGCGTTGTCCAGTCCGGCGACCGCGGTGAGCAGCCGCTCGGTCGCGTCACGTACAGACTCCAGGTCATGAGCGTGATCAATCATGCTGCCGACCCTAGCCCCGCCACTCCTTCGGGTGAAGGTGGCGGACCGCGCCCCGAAATCGAATGCACGTGCTATATGGTCGGTGGCGGCGTCGGGCATGCTGGAAGGCCGGGGATTGTTGTGAACCGGTGAATCCCGACCGGCGTTGTCAGTGGCTCCCCCTAGTCTGGGAAGGACGGGGGCCCTGCCCCTGTCCTTCTCTCAAGAAAGGTGCGGACCGGCGTGGCCGACCGTCTCATCGTCCGTGGCGCGCGCGAGCACAACCTCAAGAATGTCTCGCTCGACCTGCCACGCGACTCGCTCATCGTCTTCACGGGCCTGTCGGGGTCGGGCAAGTCCTCGCTGGCCTTCGACACCATCTTCGCCGAGGGCCAGCGGCGCTACGTCGAGTCCCTCTCCTCGTACGCCCGCCAGTTCCTCGGCCAGATGGACAAGCCGGACGTCGACTTCATCGAGGGCCTCTCCCCGGCCGTCTCCATCGACCAGAAGTCGACCTCGCGCAACCCGCGCTCCACCGTCGGCACCATCACCGAGGTCTACGACTACCTGCGCCTGCTCTTCGCGCGCATCGGCAAGCCGCACTGCCCCGAGTGCAGCCGGCCGATCACGCGCCAGTCGCCGCAGGCCATCGTCGACAGGGTGCTGGAGCTGCCGGAGGGCAGCCGCTTCCAGGTGCTGTCGCCGCTGGTGCGCGAGCGCAAGGGCGAGTTCGTCGACCTGTTCGCCGACCTCCAGACCAAGGGCTACTCCCGCGCGCGGGTCGACGGCGAGACGATCCAGCTCTCCAACCCGCCCACGCTGAAGAAGCAGGAGAAGCACACCATCGAGGTGGTCATCGACCGCCTCACGGTGAAGGAGTCGGCCAAGCGCCGCCTCACCGACTCGGTGGAGACCGCCCTCGGCCTCGCCGGCGGCATGGTCGTGCTCGACTTCGTCGACCTCCCCGAGGACGACCCCGAGCGCGAGCGCATGTACTCGGAGCACCTGTACTGCCCGTACGACGACCTGTCCTTCGAGGAGCTGGAGCCCCGCTCCTTCTCCTTCAACTCGCCCTTCGGCGCCTGCCCCGAGTGCTCCGGCATCGGCACGCGCATGGAGGTCGACGCCGAGCTGATCATCCCGGACGAGGACAAGTCCCTCGACGAGGGCGCCATCCACCCCTGGTCGCACGGCCACACCAAGGACTACTTCGGCCGCCTGATCGGCGCCCTCGCGGAGGCACTCGGCTTCCGCACGGACATCCCCTTCGCGGGCCTGCCGCAGCGCGCCAGGAAGGCCCTGCTGTACGGCCACAAGACGCAGATCGAGGTCCGGTACCGGAACAGGTACGGCCGTGAGCGCGTGTACACGACAGCCTTCGAGGGTGCCGTCCCGTTCGTGAAGCGCCGGCACGGCGAGGCCGAGAGCGACGCCAGCCGTGAGCGCTTCGAGGGCTACATGCGTGAGGTGCCCTGCCCGACCTGCGCGGGCACGCGCCTCAAGCCGCTGGTCCTCGCGGTCACGGTCATGGACAAGTCCATCGCCGAGGTCTCCGGCATGTCCATCAGCGACTGCGCGGACTTCCTGGGCGAGCTCAAGCTCAACGCCCGCGACAAGAAGATCGCCGAGCGGGTGCTGAAGGAGGTCAACGAACGGCTCAAGTTCCTGGTCGACGTCGGCCTGGACTACCTCTCCCTCAACCGCGCGGCCGGCACGCTCTCCGGCGGCGAGGCCCAGCGCATCCGCCTGGCCACCCAGATCGGCTCCGGCCTCGTCGGCGTCCTGTACGTCCTCGACGAGCCGTCCATCGGCCTGCACCAGCGCGACAACCACCGGCTGATCGAGACCCTCGTCCGGCTGCGGGACATGGGCAACACGCTCATCGTCGTCGAGCACGACGAGGACACCATCAAGATCGCCGACTGGATCGTCGACATCGGCCCCGGCGCCGGCGAGCACGGCGGCAAGGTCGTGCACAGCGGTTCCCTGAAGGAACTGCTCGCCAACGAGGAGTCGCAGACCGGGCAGTACCTGTCCGGCAAGAAGGCGATCCCGGTGCCCGACATCCGGCGCCCGCAGGACCCGTCCCGTCGGCTCACCGTGCACGGCGCCCGCGAGAACAACCTGCAGGACATCGACGTCTCCTTCCCGCTGGGCGTGTTCACCGCGGTCACCGGCGTCTCCGGTTCCGGCAAGTCGACGCTGGTCAACGACATCCTGTACACGCACCTGGCCCGCGAGCTGAACGGCGCGAGGAACGTTCCGGGACGCCACACGCGTGTGGACGGCGACGACCTCGTCGACAAGGTCGTGCACGTCGACCAGTCGCCCATCGGCCGCACCCCGCGCTCCAACCCGGCCACCTACACGGGCGTCTTCGACCACGTCCGCAAGCTGTTCGCGGAGACGACCGAGGCGAAGGTCCGCGGCTATCTGCCCGGCCGCTTCTCCTTCAACGTCAAGGGCGGCCGCTGCGAGAACTGCGCGGGCGACGGCACGATCAAGATCGAGATGAACTTCCTCCCGGACGTCTACGTCCCGTGCGAGGTCTGCCACGGCGCCCGCTACAACCGGGAGACCCTGGAGGTCCACTTCAAGGGCAAGTCCATCGCCGACGTCCTGAACATGCCGATCGAGGAGGCCACGGAGTTCTTCGAGGCCGTCCCCGCGATCGCCCGCCACCTCAACACCCTGAAGGACGTCGGCCTCGGCTACGTCCGGCTCGGCCAGTCCGCGACCACCCTGTCCGGCGGCGAGGCCCAGCGCGTCAAGCTCGCCAGCGAGCTCCAGCGCCGCTCCACCGGCCGCACGGTCTACGTCCTGGACGAGCCGACGACGGGTCTGCACTTCGAGGACATCAGCAAGCTCCTGAGGGTGCTCGGCGGCCTCGTCGACAAGGGCAACACGGTCATCGTCATCGAGCACAACCTCGACGTGATCAAGACCGCCGACTGGGTCGTCGACATGGGCCCCGAGGGCGGCGCCGGCGGCGGTCTCGTCATCGCCGAGGGCACACCGGAGGAGGTCGCCGGGGTGTCGACCAGCCACACCGGCAAGTTCCTGCGGGACGTCCTCGGCGCCGACCGGATCAGCGACGCGGCTCCGGTGAAGGCCCCGGCCCCACGCAAGACGGCGGCGAAGAAGACGGCCGCGGCCAGGGCGACGGCGACAGCGAACAACACGGCGACCAAGAAGGCCGCCGGGGCGACGACGAAGGCGACCCCCGCGAAGAAGACGACACGGGCCCGCAAAGCCTGACGAGCGCGCGGGCCGCAAGGCCTGACGGGCTCGAGAGACGGACGGCGCCCCACGGGAACTCCCCGCAGGGCGCCCTCCGTTGTCCCCACAGTCCGTTGCCTCAGCAGCCAGTTGCCCCGACAGGCGCTAGAGGAAGCCGAGTTCGTAGCCGTACGGCGGTTCCGCGCCCGCCCGGGAGCAGGTGATCGCCGCCGCGCGGGCCGCGTACCGCAGGAGCTGCTGCCAGCCGTCGGCGCCCATGAGCTGGAGCGCTGCCGGCGACAGCGCGTCCCGTACCGAGAGGCCGTGCAGCAGGGCCGCGTTCACGGTGTCCCCGGCCCCGATGGTGTCCACGACGTCCACCTTCTCACCCGGTACCGGGTGCACGGCGCCGTCCCGGGTGAAGGCGGTCAGTCCGTCGCCGCCTGGGTGATCACGACGGCGGAGGGACCGGCGGACAGCCATTCGCGCGGGTTCCCGCCCAGCCACTCGGCGTCCTCCTCGGAGAGCTTGAGCAGGGACACCGAGGGCAGCCAGCTCTTGAAGCGGGCCCGGTAGGCGTCGGCGTCGCGAATCAGCCCGGGGCGGATGTTCGGGTCGAGCGCGGTGAACAGGCCCTGCGCCGCGGCGGTCCGCAGCAGCTCCTCGTACGCGCTCGCGCCCGGCTCCAGGACGAGCGAGCAGGTGCCGAAGGACACCGCGCGCGTCCCCGTGGGCAGCGTGGCCGGGGCCGTGAACAGCCGGTCGGCGGTGCCGTCGACGTAGAAGGAGTAGGCGGCCGAACCGCTCCCGTCGATCGTGGCGACCGCGAGGGTGGTCGGCTCCGTACCGCGCTGCACCGCGGACACGTCCACGGCCGACTCCCGCAGCCTGCCGAGCAGTGCCTCGCCGAAGGCGTCCCGTGATGTGCGGGAGCAGAAGGCCGTGGGGGAGCCGAGGCGGCTCAGCGCGACGGCCGTGTTGAAGGGGCCGCCGCCGAGCGCCGGCCGCAGACCCGCGAGGGCACCCGTGCCCTGCGGTACCAGGTCGATCAGGGCCTCACCGGCGACGACGATCACAGGGCGGCTCCTTTCACGGGGTTCGCATGCTTCTCGGAGTTCTCGGGCTGCACGGACGGTACGTGCCGCTCCCCGGACGGGCCTTCCGCGCAGCCGCACGAGGTGCGATGGACGAACCAGCAGGCGAGCCGCACGGTCCGCGCCGGGCGGGCGCGCCGAGGCGTTCGAGGAGCGTCCGCCCGGCGAGGACGCCGATGTCATCGCACGGAGATCCTCCAGGTTATCGAGGCGGGCGCCCTGGAACAGGGGGTACGGCCTCCTGATCGCCGATCGGTCGATCCGCAGGTCACTCCCAGTCCCAGCCGATGCCCACCATGCCCGACCGCACCCGTGGCTCGACGAGGTGCACCGAGCGGTGCCGGCCGCTGAACGGCAGTTCCTGGCGGCCGCTGCGCGGTGCCGCCGCCGAGTGCTGGGTGAACCGGTGGCAGCGTACCGGCAGGGCGTGTTCGTCGAAGCGGACCTGGAGGGCGTACTGGCCGCCCGCCGAGCCGAAGCCGCGGACGTACTCGCGGCACGCTTCGGCGGTGCCGTCCTCGACGCCGTAGCGGAAGAGGAAGGTGTCGCCGGCCCTCAGGCGGGTGTCGAAGAGGAGCTCGGCGACGAGCACGCCGGTGTCGTGGTGGCGGCGGACGCGGCCGGCCCGGCAGTTCTCCAGGGCGTGGACCGTCATCCTCTCCGGTGCGCATCCGGGGTCGCCGTGGTGGACGGCCACGAAGCGGTCGACGCCGTCCCGGTGGGCGCGCACGATGTGCTGCGACTCGCGCCCCAGGAGCTCGCGGCGCGCCCCGATGCGGACCCGCTCGTGGTGACCCAGGGTGTGCAGTCCACCGTCGACGGGGCACTCCAGTTCGCCGAGCAGTTGTTCGAGAATGCCGGAGGCCTCCAGGAGCGAGCGGTAGGAGCGGCCCGCGGCGGACTGCCCGGCCGCCGTACCGTGGTCCGCGCCGTCGGGCTCCGCGAGCAGCCGGATCAGGGACTCGTCCGGCAGGTGCAGGATCTCCTCCAGTGCGCGGACGGCACGCAGCGACTCGGGGCGCTGCGGCCGCCGGGCGCCCTGCTGCCAGTAACTCAGGCTCGTCACGCCCACCTTGACCCCGTAACGCGACAGATGGTGCTGGACACGCTGCAACGGCAGTCCGCGGGCGGCGATCGCGGCACGCAGCGCCACGTGGAAGGGGCCGCCGCGCAGGGCCGTCTCCAGTTCCGCCGCGGCGGTGTCGACGGCGGCGTCCGCGTGCTGTGTGGCGTGCGGCATGCAGGGGCCTCTCTGTGAATGCTCACGACGGCTGGTCGGACCGTACGTGTGGGGGGTCGGGGCCCTGCCTGCGACGCCGAAGCTCCTTCACCTGTCCGTGAGGCGGCCTTCAAGGCCCCGAGTTCCCCCGCATTGAAGCGTGTTGACCAAGTCCCGACAACACCTGATGTCCAGGTGACACGTGCACGTGGCCGAGTCGGTGCCCCCGCGCCGCGCCCGCCCGGGCCGCGCTTGTCCACAGCCCCCGTCGGACACCCCGACGGTTGTCCACAGCCCCGCCGGAGTGTCACTCCGCGCCAGTAGGGTGTGAGACATGGCCGACCCCTCCAGCTACCGCCCCAAGCCGGGACAGATCCCGGACACTCCCGGGGTGTACCGATTCCGCGACGAGCACCGCCGGGTGATCTACGTCGGGAAGGCCAAGAGCCTGCGCCAACGCCTGGCGAGCTACTTCCAGGACCTGGCGGGCCTCCACCCGCGCACCCGCACGATGGTCACCACGGCCGCGTCGGTGGAGTGGACGGTGGTGTCCACGGAGGTCGAGGCGCTCCAGCTGGAGTACTCCTGGATCAAGGAGTACGACCCCCGGTTCAACGTCAAGTACCGCGACGACAAGAGCTACCCGTACCTCGCGGTCACGATGAACGAGCAGTTCCCGCGCGTGCAGGTGATGCGCGGCCAGAAGAAGAAGGGCGTCAGGTACTTCGGGCCGTACGGGCACGCGTGGGCGATCCGGGACACGGTCGACCTGCTGCTGCGCGTCTTCCCGGTGCGCACCTGCTCCGCCGGCGTCTTCAAGAACGCCACCCGCACCGGCCGGCCCTGTCTGCTCGGCTACATCGGCAAGTGCTCCGCGCCCTGCGTCGACCGGATCTCCGCCGACGACCACTGGGAACTCGCCGACGAGTTCTGCGACTTCATGACCGGCCGCACCGGCACCTACCTCCGCCGGCTGGAGAAGCAGATGATGGAGGCGGCCGAGGAGATGGAGTACGAGCGGGCCGCCCGCCTGCGCGACGACATCGAGGCCCTGAAGAAGGCCATGGAGAAGAACGCGGTCGTGCTCGCTGACGCGACCGACGCCGACCTGATCGCGGTCGCCGAGGACGAGCTGGAGGCGGCCGTCCAGATCTTCCACGTCCGCGGCGGCCGGGTGCGCGGCCAGCGCGGCTGGGTCACCGACAAGGTCGAGGACGTCACGACCGGCGCCCTCGTCGAGCACGCCCTCCAGCAGTTGTACGGCGAGGAGCGGGGCGACTCCGTCCCCAAGGAGGTCCTGGTCCCCGCCCTGCCCGACCCCGTCGAACCCGTCCAGGAGTGGCTCACCGGACACCGCGGGTCCCATGTGTCGCTGCGCATCCCGCAGCGGGGCGACAAGAAGGCCCTGATGGAGACCGTCGAGCGCAACGCACAGCAGGCGCTCGTCCTGCACAAGACCAGGCGCGCCTCCGACCTGACCACGCGCTCGCGTGCCCTGGAGGAGATCGCCGAGGCCCTCGACCTGGTCAGCGCCCCGCTGCGGATCGAGTGCTACGACATCTCCCACCTCCAGGGCGACGACGTCGTGGCCTCCATGGTCGTCTTCGAGGACGGTCTGCAGCGCAAGAGCGAGTACCGCCGCTTCCAGATCAAGAGCTTCGAGGGGCAGGACGACGTCCGCTCCATGCACGAGGTGATCACCCGCCGCTTCCGGCGCTACCTCGCCGAGAAGGAGCGCACCGGCGAGTGGGTGGACGAGGAGCCGGACGGCGGCCCCGGCCAGGATCCGGGCGATCTCGGCCAAGGTCTGAAGGACGACGAAGGCCGCCCCAAGCGCTTCGCCTACCCGCCCCAGCTCGTCGTCGTCGACGGCGGACAGCCGCAGGTCGCGGCCGCCCGGCGGGCGCTGGACGAGCTCGGCATCGACGACATCGCCGTCTGCGGCCTCGCCAAGCGCCTGGAGGAGGTCTGGCTGCCGGACGACGACGACCCGGTCGTCCTGCCCCGCAGCAGCGAGGGCCTCTACCTGCTCCAGCGCGTCCGCGACGAGGCCCACCGCTTCGCGATCACCTACCAGCGCACCAAGCGGGCCAAGCGTTTCCGCGCCGGCCCGCTGGACGAGGTGCCGGGTCTCGGCGAGACCCGCAAGCAGGCGCTGATCAAGTACTTCGGCTCGGTGAAGAAGCTGCGCACCGCGACGATCGACCAGATCTGCGAGGTCCCCGGCATAGGCCGCAAGACGGCCGAGACCATCGCCGCGGCCCTCGCCCGGGCGGCACCGCCCGCCCCCGCCGTGAACACGGCGACCGGAGAGATCATTGAAGATGAGGAACCCGACACCACGGCGGGTCCCCCCGGAGATCCCGTGACGGCGGGCGCCCCGGAAGAACGACCGGGGCAGGAGACATGACCGAGCACGAGACACACCCCACAGCCCAACGGGAACAGGCCCCAGCGGCCCCCGACAGCCCTCAGCAAGAAGCACGTCAGGAAGACGGAGCACAGGTGAGTACGGACGTCACGCCGCCCGGGATCCCCGAGGCGGCCATCCCCGAGCTGGTGATCATCTCCGGCATGTCCGGGGCCGGCCGCTCCACGGCGGCCAAGTGTCTGGAGGACCTCGGCTGGTTCGTCGTCGACAACCTCCCGCCCGCCCTGATCCCCACCATGGTGGACCTGGGCGCCCGCTCCCAGGGCAACGTGGCGCGGATCGCGGTCGTCGTCGACGTCCGCGGCCGGCGCTTCTTCGACAACCTCCGGGAGTCCCTCGCCGACCTCGGGTCGAAGAACGTCACCCGGCGGATCGTCTTCCTGGAGTCCTCCGACGACGCCCTGGTGCGCCGCTTCGAGTCGGTGCGCCGCCCGCACCCCCTCCAGGGCGACGGCCGTATCGTCGACGGGATCGCCGCCGAGCGCGAGCTGCTGCGGGAACTGCGCGGCGACGCCGACCTGGTGATCGACACCTCCAGCCTCAACGTGCACGAGCTGCGCGCCAAGATGGACGCCCAGTTCGCGGGCGACGAGGAGCCCGAGCTGCGGGCCACCGTGATGTCCTTCGGCTTCAAGTACGGCCTGCCGGTCGACGCCGACCTGGTCGTGGACATGCGCTTCCTGCCCAACCCGCACTGGGTCCCGGAGCTGCGCCCCTTCAGCGGCCTCCACGAGGAGGTCTCGGCGTACGTCCTCAACCAGCCCGGCGCGAAGGAGTTCCTCGACCGGTACGCGGAGCTCCTCCAGCTGGTTGCCGCGGGCTACCGCCGGGAGGGCAAGCGCTATGTGACCATCGCGGTCGGCTGTACGGGCGGCAAGCACCGCTCGGTGGCCATGTCGGAGAAGCTCGCCGCGCGCCTCGCGGCCGAGGGCGTGGAGACGGTGGTCGTGCACCGGGACATGGGACGGGAATGACAGGACGTACTGCGCGGCTCGGCCGGCTGCGCAAGGTGCCGCCGGACGGGCGCGTGAGCCGGCCGGTCGAGGCCCGGGGCGGCAAGCCGCGCCGCCGAGGCACCCAGCCCAAGGTCGTCGCCCTGGGCGGCGGCATGGGCCTGTCCGCCTCGCTCACCGCGCTGCGCCGGATCACCGGCGACCTCACCGGCGTCGTCACCGTGGCCGACGACGGCGGCTCCAGCGGACGCCTGCGCGACGAGCTGGGCGTGCTGCCGCCCGGGGACCTGCGCAAGGCGCTGGCCGCCCTGTGCGGCGACGACGACTGGGGCCAGACCTGGGCCCGCGTCATCCAGCACCGCTTCCAGTCGCAGGGCGAGATCAACGGCCACGCCGTGGGCAACCTGCTGATCGTCGCCCTGTGGGAGCAGCTCGGCGACCACGTCCAGGCCCTGGACCTGGTCGGCAAGCTGCTCGGCGCGCAGGGCCGGGTGCTGCCCATGTCCGCCGTGCCGCTGGAGCTCCAGGCGCTGGTCAAGGGGCACGATCCGGAGCGCCCGGACGACGTCGACACCGTCCGGGGACAGGCGACGGTGGCGCTGACCCGCGGGGAGGTGCAGTCCGTGCACCTGGTGCCGAACGACCCGCCGGCCGTCCCGGAGGCCGTCGCCGCCGTCCTGGACGCGGACTGGGTGGTGCTCGGGCCCGGCTCCTGGTTCTCCTCGGTCATGCCGCACCTCCTGGTGCCCGATCTGCTGACCGCCCTCATGGAGACGAAGGCCCGCCGGGTGCTCTCCCTGAACCTCGCCCCGCAGCCCGGAGAAACCGACGGCTTCTCCCCGCAGCGTCATTTGGAGGTTTTGGGACGACACGCCCCTAAACTCACCCTGGACGTGGTGCTGGCCGACGAGGCCGCCGCGCCCGACCGCGACTCGCTGACCGACGCCGCCAAACGGTTCGGGGCCGCGGTCGAGCTGGCGCCGGTGGCCCGGCCCGACGGAACCCCGAGGCATGATCCGGAGCTGTTGGCCGCCGCGTACGACCGTATTTTTCGGATGCATGGAAGGATCGGCCCATGGCGATGACGGCAGCGGTGAAGGACGAGATCTCCCGGCTCCCCGTCACCCGGACCTGCTGCAGAAAGGCGGAGGTCTCCGCCGTCCTGCGGTTCGCCGGCGGCCTCCACCTGGTGAGCGGGCGGATCGTGATCGAGGCGGAGCTGGACACCGCGATGGCGGCCCGGCGGCTCAAGCGGGACATCATGGAGATCTTCGGGCACAGCTCGGAGCTGATCGTGATGGCCCCCGGCGGTCTGCGCCGCGGCTCGCGGTACGTGGTGCGGGTGGTCGCGGGCGGCGACCAGCTGGCCCGCCAGACGGGACTGGTCGACGGCCGTGGCCGCCCGATCCGGGGGCTCCCCCCGCAGGTGGTCTCCGGCGCGACCTGTGACGCGGAGGCGGCCTGGCGCGGGGCCTTCCTGGCGCACGGCTCGCTCACCGAGCCCGGCCGCTCCTCCTCCCTGGAGGTGACCTGCCCGGGCCCGGAGGCCGCGCTCGCGCTGGTCGGCGCCGCCCGCCGGCTCTCCATCGCCGCGAAGGCGCGCGAGGTGCGCGGGATCGACCGGGTCGTCGTCCGTGACGGCGACGCGATCGGGGCGCTGCTCACCCGGCTCGGCGCCCACGAGTCGGTGCTGGCCTGGGAGGAGCGCCGGATGCGCCGCGAGGTGCGCGCCACGGCGAACCGGCTCGCCAACTTCGACGACGCCAACCTGCGCCGCTCCGCGCGGGCCGCCGTCGCCGCCGGGGCCCGCGTCCAGCGCGCCCTGGAGATCCTCGGCGACGAGGTGCCCGAGCACCTCGCGGCGGCCGGCCGGCTGCGCATGGACCACAAGCAGGCCTCCCTGGAGGAGCTGGGCGCGCTCGCCGACCCGCCGCTGACGAAGGACGCGGTCGCCGGCCGGATCCGCCGGCTGCTGGCGATGGCCGACAAGCGCGCCTCCGACCTGGGCATCCCGAGCACGGAGGCCAACCTCAGCGAGGAGCTCGCCGACAACCTGGTCGGCTGACGGCCTGTCAGAATGCCGGTGGCGTCGCCTGATCGGGTGACGCCACCGGCGTTTGCGTGGCTTTGAGTCGCTCTTGACTGGATCATCGACTGTCATGAGCCTGGCAGAGTTCGCTGCTGTGGCGAACTCACGCTAGGGGGGTTCATGAGACGAAGAGCGAGATCGATCCTCGCTGTCGGCGCCCTGCTGCTCGGCGGAGCGGCGCTCGCGCCCATCGCCCAGGCACAGCCCGCAAACGCACCGAAGCCCGACCCGGACGAGGTCAAGGTGTTCCGCGCCGAGGTCACCAAGCAGCAGGTACCCCTGCTCCTTGCGGCCGGCCAGGACGGCCACGAACTCAGTGAGCAGGTACCCGAGAAGGGCACCGCCACGGTCGAGGCCTACCTCACCGACCAGCAGGCGAAAAAGCTCCAGAAGCAGGGCGTCGAGCTCACCGAGCACACACTTTCGGCCAAGGCGGAGAACCGCGTCGAGGCCGCCGCCGAGGGCGTGTTCCGCCCGTACAGCGGCAGCGGCGGCCTGCGGGAGGAGATCCTGCGCACCGGTCAGGAGAACCCGGGCCTCACCAAGGTCGTCTCCATCGGCAAGACGGTGAACGGCCAGGACATCCTCGCGGTCAAACTGACCAAGAACGCGAAGACGTCCGCGGACGGCTCCAAGCCCGCGGTCCTGTACATGTCCAACCAGCACGCGCGTGAGTGGATCACCCCGGAGATGACCCGGCGGCTGATGCACCACTACCTGGACAACTACGACACCGACCGGCGCATCAAGAAGATCGTGGACTCCAGCGAGCTGTGGTTCGTCCTGTCGGCCAACCCCGACGGCTACGACTACACGTTCCAGGACCCTGCGAACCGCCTGTGGCGCAAGAACCTGCGGGACGTCAACGGCGACGGCGCGATCTCCACCGGCGACGGCGTCGACCTCAACCGCAACTTCCCCTACAAGTGGGGCTACGACGACGAGGGTTCGTCCCCCAACCCCACCAGCCAGACCTACCGCGGCGCGAGCCCCGGCTCCGAGCCCGAGACCCGGGCCCTGGACGCCTTCGAGAAGCGGATCGGGTTCACCTACGGCATCAACTACCACTCCGCCGCCGAACTGCTGCTCTACGGCGTCGGCTGGCAGGTGGCCACCGACACCCCGGACGACGTCGCCTACAAGGCGCTCGCCGGCACCCCCGACAACTCCGCGGTCCCCGGCTACCACCCACAGGTCTCCTCGGAGCTGTACACGACGAACGGCGAGGCGGACGGCCACGCGACGAACGTCAACGGCCTGGGGATGTTCACCCCCGAGATGTCGACCTGCCAGACCGCCTCGAACCTCGACCCGAACGACCAGTGGAACGCCTCCGACTGCCAGTCGGGCTTCAACTTCCCGGACGACGAGAAGCTGATCCAGGACGAGTTCGCCAAGAACGTCCCGTTCGCGCTCTCCGTCGCCGAGTCCGCCGCGCACCCCGACACGCCGTCGTCCTCGGTGGGCCTGAGCGCGGCCGACTTCACCCCGGCGCCGTTCACCACGTCGTACTCGCGCGGCGCGGACCAGGAGGTCTCCGTCGTCGTACGGAAGGCGGTCCGGGACAAGGAGCTCAAGTACCGCGTCAACGGCGGCCGCACCTACGACCAGGCGCTCAAGGCCTGGAAGGGCGGCGAGACCTACGGCGGGGAGGACAACCTCTACTTCGACGAGTACCGGGCCAAGGTGCAGGACGGCGAACCGGGCGACAAGGTCGAGGTGTGGTTCACCGGTGAGACCAAGGCGGGCAAGAAGGTCTCCAGCTCGCACTTCACCTACACGATCGCCGCCCGCCCCAAGGCCGACACGCTCGTCGTCGCCGAGGAGGGCGCGGCCGCCACGCAGGCGCAGACCTACGTCGACGCGCTGAAGGCCAACGGCCGCAAGGCGCTCGTCTGGGACGTCGCCACCCAGGGCGCGCCCGACGCGCTCGGCGTGCTGAGCCACTTCGGCACGGTCGTCCACTACACGGGCGCGAACGTCCCCGGCAACCCGACCCAGCTCGAACTGCGCGCCTTCCTCAACGAGGGCGGCAAACTGATCGAGGCGGGCGAGCAGGCCGGCGGCAACGTCGACCTCGGCGACGGCACCCCGTCGAACGACTTCAGCCAGTACTACCTGGGCGCCTACTCCCGTACGACGACCCCCGGCGCCACCGGCTTCACCGGCTCCGGAAAGCTCGGCGGCCTCAGCGGGGCCCTCGGCGCCGCGCCCGGCAACCCGCTCGACAAGGCCGGCACCTACGGGGTCACCTCGGACGAACTGCCCGTCGCCGCCTACCCGCAGTTCGCGAGCGCGGGCGCCGGACAGTTCGCCGGGACGGTCAACCCGTACGGGCCGTACGCGGGCTCGTACATGGCCGCCGCCGTGCACACCGACGACGCCTACAAGCGCCTCACCCGCACCATCGACCTCAGCGGCGTCGGCGCGGCGGACAAGCCGGCCCTGCGCACCCGGCTGCTGTGGGACACCGAGCCGGGCTACGACAACGCGATCGTCGAGATCCACACGGTCGGCGCCGACGACTGGACCACGCTCCCCGAGGCGGGCGGCGCCACCAGTACCGCCGTACCCACGGACTGCGGGGGCGGCTTCTACGTCGACGAGCACCCGTGGCTGCGGCACTACCTCACCGTCGGCGCCAACACCTGCACCGCGACCGGAACCACCGGTTCCTGGAACGCCTTCACCGGTGCCGCCAGCGGCTGGCAGCAGGTGAGCTTCGACCTGAGCGCGTACGCGGGCAAGAACGTCGAGGTGTCGATCTCCTACGTCACCGACCCCGGCAGCGGCGGCCACGGCGTCCTCGTGGACGACGCCTCGCTGGTCGTCGGGGGCGCCGCCAGCGAGACCGAGGGCTTCGAGACGTCGCTCGGCGCCTGGCAGGTCGCCGGTCCGCCCGCGGGCAGCCCGGCCGTCCTGAAGGACTGGACGCGCACCGGCGTCCTGTTCCAGACGTACGGCGCGGTCACCACCGACGACACCGTGCTGCTGGGCTTCGGCCTGGAGCACGTCACCGCGGCGGCCGACCGCAAGGCGCTCATCGGAAAGGCGCTGGCCTCACTTGAGAGCTGACGTGGCGAAGTCAACCGCGCATGATCGGTCGTAATCAAATCGAGTGATCGGGTCTTCCGGTCGAGGGCGGTCCGTACCCCTACTGGCGGGTACGGACCGCCCTGCCGTGTATGGGTGACTCGATGTCACTCCGGCGGTCCCGGAGAGGTAGGGTCGTGGGTGGTCGGGGACATCCCAAATCAGCTCGCCGGCACCGCATAGCCGGCGTACCAACGAGGAGATCGGTTCGTGACGATCCGCGTAGGCATCAACGGCTTTGGCCGCATCGGTCGTAACTACTTCCGCGCGCTGCTGGAGCAGGGTGCTGACATCGAGATCGTGGCTGTCAACGACCTGGGTGACACTGCGACTACGGCTCATCTGCTCAAGTACGACACCATCCTGGGCCGCCTCAAGGCCGAGGTGTCGCACACCGCCGACACGATCACGGTCGACGGCCACACCATCAAGGTGCTCTCCGAGCGCAACCCCGCCGACATTCCGTGGGGCGACCTCGGCGTCGACATCGTCATCGAGTCGACCGGCATCTTCACCAAGAAGGCCGACGCCGCGAAGCACATCGCGGGCGGCGCCAAGAAGGTCCTCATCTCGGCTCCGGCCAAGGACGAGGACATCACCATCGTGATGGGCGTCAACCAGGACAAGTACGACGCGGCCAGCCACCACGTCATCTCCAACGCCTCCTGCACCACCAACTGTGTGGCGCCGATGGCCAAGGTCCTCGACGAGAACTTCGGCATCGTCAAGGGTCTGATGACGACGGTCCACGCGTACACCAACGACCAGCGCATCCTGGACTTCCCGCACTCGGACCTGCGCCGCGCCCGCGCCGCCGCCGAGAACATCATCCCGACCACGACGGGCGCCGCGAAGGCGACCGCCCTGGTCCTCCCGCAGCTCAAGGGCAAGCTCGACGGCATCGCGATGCGCGTCCCGGTCCCGACCGGCTCGGCCACCGACCTGGTCGTGACGCTGCAGCGCGAGGTCACCAAGGACGAGGTCAACGCCGCGTTCAAGAAGGCCTCCGAGGACGGCGACCTCAAGGGCTACCTGGCCTACACCGAGGACGAGATCGTCTCCTCGGACATCGTCGGCGACCCGGCCTCCTGCACCTTCGACTCCTCCCTGACCATGGTCCAGGAGGGCAACTCGGTGAAGATCCTCGGCTGGTACGACAACGAGTGGGGCTACTCCAACCGCCTCGTCGACCTCACGGTCTTCGTCGGCGGCCAGCTCTGATCGTCAGATCAGGCACCTCGATGTGAGTGCAGGGCTCGGGCGGCGCAGGGACGCGCCGTCCGAGCCCTGCCGCACGTACACCACGAGCCCTCCCCAGGAGTCCCCGTAATGAAGACGATCGACGAACTTCTCGCCGAAGGCGTCGCAGGCAAGCGGGTCTTCGTCCGCGCCGACCTCAACGTGCCGCTCGCAACCGGCGGCGAGCCCACCGGCACCGCAGCAATCGCCGACGACGGCCGGATCCGCGCCGTGCTGCCCACCGTCAAGGCCCTCGCGGAGGCCGGCGCCAAGGTGGTCGTCGCCTCGCACCTGGGCCGTCCCAAGGGCGCGCCGGACCCGGCGTTCTCGCTCGCCCCCGCCGCCGCCCGACTCGGTGAACTCCTCGGCTCCGCCGTGGCGTTCGCGACCGACACGGTCGGCGAGTCCGCGCGGTCGACGGTCGCGGGCCTGAGCGACGGTCAGGTCGCCGTCATCGAGAACCTGCGCTTCAACCCGGGCGAGACCGCCAAGGACGACGCCGAGCGCGGCGAGTTCGCCGACCGGCTCGCCGCCCTGGCGGACGTCTACGTCGGCGACGGCTTCGGCGCGGTGCACCGTCGGCACGCCTCCGTCCACGAGCTCCCGGCGCGCCTGCCGCACGCCGCCGGCTTCCTGATCGCCACCGAGGTCGGCGTCCTGAAGAAGCTCACCGAGGACGTCAAGCGGCCCTACGTCGTCGCGCTCGGCGGCGCCAAGGTCTCCGACAAGCTCGCCGTCATCGACCAGCTCCTCGGCAAGGCCGACCGCATCCTCATCGGCGGCGGCATGGCCTACACCTTCCTCAAGGCCCAGGGCCACGAGGTCGGCATCTCCCTCCTGCAGGAGGACCAGGTCCCGGCGGTACGGGAGTACATCGAGCGCGCGGAGAAGACCGGCGTCGAGCTGGTCCTGCCCGTCGACGTCCTCGTGTCGCCCTCGTTCCCGGACCTGAAGGCCAAGGCCCCGACCAACCCCACCACCGTCGCCGCGGACGCGATCCCCGCCGACCAGGAGGGTCTGGACATCGGTCCCGCGACCCGCAAGCTGTACGCCTCGAAGCTCGCCGACGCCGCCACCGTCTTCTGGAACGGCCCCATGGGCGTCTTCGAGCACCCCGACTACGCCGAGGGCACCAAAGAGGTCGCCCAGGCCCTCGTCGACTCCCCGGCCTTCACGGTCGTCGGCGGTGGCGACTCCGCCGCGGCCGTCCGCCTCCTGGGCTTCGACGAGAACGCATTCGGCCACATCTCGACCGGCGGCGGCGCCTCCCTCGAATACCTCGAGGGCAAGACGCTCCCCGGCCTCGCCGCACTGGAGGACTGACCCCGTATGACCACTCGCACGCCGCTGATGGCGGGCAACTGGAAGATGAACCTCAACCACCTCGAGGCCATCGCCCACGTCCAGAAGCTCGCCTTCGCCCTGGCCGACAAGGACTACGAGGCCGTCGAGGTCGCCGTCCTGCCGCCCTTCACCGACCTGCGCTCCGTGCAGACCCTGGTGGACGGCGACAAGCTCAAGATCAAGTACGGCGCCCAGGACATCTCGGCGCACGACTCCGGCGCCTACACCGGCGAGATCTCCGGTCCCATGCTCGCCAAGCTGAAGTGCGCGTTCGTGGCGATCGGCCACTCCGAGCGCCGCCAGTACCACAACGAGACCGACGAGCTCGTCAACGCCAAGGTCAAGGCCGCCTACAAGCACGGCCTGACCCCGATCCTGTGCGTCGGCGAGGAGCTGGAGGTCCGCGAGGCGGGCGACCACGTCGCCCACACCCTCGCCCAGGTCGAGGGCGGTCTCAAGGACCTCCCGGCCGAGCAGGCCGAGTCCGTCGTGATCGCCTACGAGCCCGTCTGGGCCATCGGCACCGGCAAGGTCTGCGGCGCCGGGGACGCGCAGGAGGTCTGCGCCGCCATCCGCGCCAAGCTCGCCGAGCTCTACACCCAGGAGCTGGCGGACCGGGTCCGCATCCAGTACGGCGGCTCCGTGAAGTCCGGCAACGTCGCCGAGATCATGGCGCAGGCCGACATCGACGGCGCGCTGATCGGCGGCGCCTCGCTGGACACCGACGAATTCGTCAAGATCGTGCGCTTCCGCGACCAGTGATCCCGCTGGTGGTCCCACAGCGATCCGAGCTGTGAGTATGCGGTAGCGGCGATCCGTCGTACCCTTGCGGAGGCATAGCGGACAACGCTGTGCCTCCGCTGTTCATCCGAGTGGTCATCCGAATCCGAGGAAGTTGGTCCAGCCGTGGTTTTGGGGTTCTCGATCGCCCTGATCGTCTTCAGCCTGCTGCTGATGCTGCTGGTGCTGATGCACAAGGGAAAGGGCGGCGGCCTCTCCGACATGTTCGGTGGCGGCATGCAGTCCTCCGTCGGCGGTTCCTCGGTCGCCGAGCGCAACCTCGACCGCATCACCGTCGTCATCGGTGTGCTGTGGTTCGCCACCATCATCGTCCTCGGCATCGTGATGAAGTCGAACACCTGAGCCGCCTCGCCCGAGCACACATTCCGGTACGTAACGCCCCATGTTCGGTACGCGCAGCTGAGCGCGGCCTATCATGGGGCTTGCGTCTTCGTGTGGGAGCTGTAACTCCAATCACTGGACGCGCGTTGTGCCTTACGTAGACTGAGGCGCTCGCAGTGAGGCGAGAACGCCGACTCGCTTCGCGGCACCATCACGCAGGGAGTTACGACCGTGGCAAGTGGCAACGCGATCCGAGGAAGCCGGGTCGGGGCGGGGCCGATGGGCGAGGCCGAGCGGGGCGAGTCCGCGCCGCGTCTGCGCATCTCCTTCTGGTGCTCCAACGGACACGAGACGCAGCCCAGCTTCGCCAGCGACGCGCAGGTCCCCGACACCTGGGACTGCCCCCGCTGCGGATTCCCGGCCGGACAGGACCGGGACAACCCCCCGGCCCCGCCGCGCACCGAGCCCTACAAGACGCACCTCGCCTACGTGCGGGAGCGGCGCAGCGACGCGGACGGTGAGGCGATCCTCGCCGAGGCGCTCGCCAAACTGCGGGGCGAGATCTAGAAGTTGAGACCGGCCGGGCGCCTGAAGGCGCCTGGCCGGAGCTGTTTCACGGCGCGGGTGGCTGTCCGTGTGCGGGTCGATTGTCAGTGGTGCCCTCTACGGTTTTCGTAGCGGTTCCCGTGTCTGCGGTGAACCGGCGAAACCGTGAGGGGGAGTCGTGGCGGCGGTCGGTACGGCGGGAGTGCGTGCGCCCGCGTGGCGTGGAGGGTTCGGGCGGCTGTGGAGCGCCGCCGTGATCTCGCGGTTCGGGGACGCGCTGCGGACGACCGCGCTGCCCCTGCTCGCCGTCCAGCTCACCGACGAGCCCCTGGTCATCGCCTCCGTGACCGCCTGCGCCTACCTCCCGTGGCTGCTGTTCGGGCTGCTCGGCGGGGCCGTCGCAGACCGGGTGGACCAGCGGCGCGCGATGTGGGCCGTGGACACCGTGCGCGGACTGCTCGTCGCCGCCTTCGCCCTCGCCGTGGGCCTCGGCCACGCCTCCATCGCCCTGCTGCTCGCCCTCGCCTTCCTGCTGACCACCCTTCAGACACTCTTCGACAACGCCGCCACGGCCCTGCTGCCCTCCCTGGTGGACGCCGAGGCCCTCGGCGGGGCCAACGCCCGCCTGATGACCGGGCAACAGCTCGCCGGCGGCCTGCTCGCCGGCCCGTTCGTGCCGCTGCTGCTCGGCGCCGGCGCCTTCCTGCCGTTCGCCGCCGACGCCGGCACGTATCTGCTGGCCGCAGCGCAGTCCGGCGTCCATGGTGGGCCGTATCGCCTCCGCCTTCCGGACGGCCTCGACCTCCGGCGCACCCGTGGGCGCCCTGCTCGGCGGAGCGGCGGCCGGCGCCTTCGGCCTCAACGCGCCCGCCCTGCTGGCGGCCCTGCTCTTCGCACTCGCCGTCGCCGCGTTGATACCCGCGGCCACGGCGGACGTACCTGTGGGTGCCCCGCGGGACGGTGCCACGACGGCTCACGTCACCGCCTGATCAACTAGGTTGGGAGCGGCGGGGCAAGGCGCGCTGAACAGCATGGACAGGCAAGGAAGGGCTGAAGTCCGACATGAACGCAGACGGCCGTACGAGGCTCAACCAGACGCCCGAGTGGGCCGCTCTGGCCAAACACCGCGAGGAGGTCGGCGAGGTGGGGCTGCGGGAGCTGTTCGCCGCCGACCCCGGGCGCGGCGCCGGATACACGGTGCAGGTCGGGGACCTGCACATCGACTACTCCAAGCACCTCGTCACCGACGAGACGCTGCGGCTGTTGCGCGAGCTGGCCGCCGCCACCGACGTCTTCGGCCTGCGGGACGCCATGTTCCGCGGCGAGAAGATCAACACCACCGAGGACCGCGCCGTCCTGCACACCGCCCTGCGCGCCCCGCGCGACGCGGTGATCGAGGCCGACGGGGAGAACGTCGTCCCGGCGGTGCACGCGGTCCTCGACAAGATGGCCGACTTCGCGGGCCGCGTCCGCTCCGGCGCCTGGACCGGTCACACCGGCAAGCGCATCAAGAACGTGGTGAACATCGGCATCGGCGGCTCCGACCTGGGCCCGGCGATGGCCTACGAGGTGCTGCGCGGCTTCACCGACCGCGACCTCACGGTCCGCTTCGTGTCGAACGTGGACGGCGCCGACCTGCACGAGGCCACCCGCGACCTGGACCCGGCCGAGACGCTGTTCATCATCGCGTCCAAGACGTTCACCACCATCGAGACGATCACCAACGCGACCTCCGCGCGCACCTGGCTGCTGGCCGCGCTGGATGGGGGCACCTCCCGCTCGAGCGAAGTCGAGAGTGGGGGAGACACGGCCGTGGCGAAGCACTTCGTGGCGCTGTCGACGAACGCGGAGAAGGTCGCCGGCTTCGGCATCGACACGGCCAACATGTTCGAGTTCTGGGACTGGGTCGGCGGCCGTTACTCCTTCGACTCGGCGATCGGCCTGTCGCTGATGATCGCCATCGGCCCGGACCGCTTCCGCGAGATGCTCGACGGCTTCCACCTCGTCGACGAGCACTTCCGCACCGCGCCCGCCGAGTCCAACGTGCCGCTGCTGCTGGGCCTGTTGGGCATCTGGTACGGCAACTTCCACGGCGCCCAGTCGCACGCCGTGCTGCCCTACAGCCACTACCTGTCCAAGTTCGCCGCCTACCTCCAGCAGTTGGACATGGAGTCCAACGGCAAGTACGTCGGCCGTGACGGCAAGGAGGTCGACTGGCAGACCGGGCCGATCGTCTGGGGCACGCCGGGCACCAACGGGCAGCACGCCTACTACCAGTTGATCCACCAGGGCACGAAGCTCATCCCGGCCGACTTCATCGGCTTCGCCGAGCCGGTCGCCGAGCTGAGCGACGAACTCAAGGCACAGCACGACCTGTTGATGGCCAACTTCTTCGCCCAGACGCAGGCGCTGGCCTTCGGTAAGACGCCCGATGAGGTGCGCGCGGAGGGCGTACCGGAGGAGCTGGTGGCGCACAAGACGTTCCAGGGCGACCACCCGACGACCACGATCCTCGCCCGTGAACTGACCCCGTCGGTCCTCGGTCAGCTCATCGCGCTCTACGAGCACAAGGTGTTCGTGCAGGGCGCGGTGTGGAACATCGACTCCTTCGACCAGTGGGGCGTGGAGCTCGGCAAGGTCCTCGCCAAGCGCGTCGAGCCCGCCCTGACCGAGGGCGCGCAGGTGCCGGGCCTGGACGCCTCCACCACGGCCCTGGTCGCCAAGTACCGGGAGCTGCGCGGCCGTTAGGGCACCGGGCGCGGGGAGCGGATACCGGAGCGGGAAGTGGGCGGCGAGTGGCCGTCCGCTTCCCGTAAAATCCGCGAGGATCACGCAGCGACGACTCGGGGGATTGAAGTGCTCTCCCGGCTGAAGCCGGGAGATTCCTGCTTACCTTGCGGCAGCGGGTTTGACGTGCTTCGCGCGCCTGACGACTGCCCTCCCGGCAGCCGGGATGAGCGCGTGGCCCATCCGGTACAGGTGCAAGACGTTGCGGGCTGCGTTGTGGTCGGCGTTGCCCGACCAGCCGCAGTCCGGGTTCTTGCATACGAACACGGCCTGGCTCTCCCGGCTCCCGGGCGTGATGAAACCGCATGCGGAGCATCGCCGGGACGTGTTGGGGGCCGGGACCTGGTGGAGGGTGCCGCCATGCTGGGCGGTCTTGTAGGTCAGCATCGTGACCGTACGGCCCCACGCTTCGCCGCTGATGGAGCGGTTCAGCCCGGACTTCTGGGCAACGTTGTTGCCCGGCTCCTCGACGGTGCCCCTGGCCGACTTGACCATGTTCGTGATGGTGAGTGCTTCGACCACGACAGTGCCGTACTGCTTGGCGATGACGGTGGTCGTACGGTGCTGCCAGTCCAGGGCCCGGCGCTTGGCTTTCGCGCGGAGTCCTGCGATCTGGTCATAGGTGCGATGCAGTCGGTGGCTGGTGCGCTCGCCGGGCTTGCGGTGCTGCTTACGCCGCGAGGCGCGCTGCTCCAGGTGCGAAAGCCTGGCCTTCTCCTTGGCGGTCAGCCACTCGCCGTGCTCGTGGGTTTCGCCGTCGGAGAGGGCGATGGGCACGTTGATCCCGACGTCGATGCCGACTTCGGGGCCGGTGTGGGGTTCGGGCTTGATCTCAAGGGTCTGGACGCGGAAGGCGATGTGCCATCCGAGCGCGTCCTTGACCAGCCGGGCCCCGGTGATCCGGTTCTGTGCGCCTGCGTGCTTGCCCACCGGGAGGTCTTTGGTCCAGCGGAAGCGGACCCGGCCCACCTTGGGAATGTTGGCCATGCCCCAGCGTCGGTGCACGCGGACGATGTTGAGGTCACGGCCCTGCGGGATGTCCACCGACATCACCGACCGGAACCGGCCCTTGAAGTTCGGTGCGTCCGCCCGCCCTTCCCAGCAGTTCTTCCACGCCTGGAAGTACGTCTTGAGGACCGCTTGCGCGGCCTGGGCGGGGAGGACTGCCAGGAAGTCGATGTCCTGACGGGCTTGCCGGATCGCGGCGTCCGCGTGTCCGAGCGTCCGCTTCTCCTTCGGCATCATCTGCCACCACGCGTGCAGACAGTTCCACATCGTGCGGGCGGCGTGCGCCTGGTCGTCTGTCTTCAGCACCTCGGCAGGCGACAGCGCAAGCCGGGCACGGTGCCCGAACTGCCGCTTGACCAGGGTGTCGTGATTCACAGCCGGGAGTTTAGCATTGGTTTATGTCACCGCGCTGGAACCCTAATCCCGATGTCAGAACCGGTCGCCATGTTGTCTACAACCTGCACGTTCACTTGGTTTTTGTCACGAAGTACCGGCGGAAGGCGTTCACCGACGCCATGCTTACCCGCACCGAAGAGATCATGCGGGAGGTCTGCGACGACTTCGAGGCCGAGCTGAAACAGTTCAACGGCGAACAGGACCACATCCACCTGCTCGTGCACTACCCGCCCAAAGTCCAGCTCTCCAAGCTGGTCAACTCCCTCAAGGGCGTCAGCTCGCGCCGACTCCGCCAGGAGTACGACGCGCATGTCCGCCGGTACCTGTGGGGCGGACACTTCTGGTCCGGCTCCTACTTCGCCGGATCATGCGGCGGCGCACCGCTCACCGTCGTCCGCCAGTACATCGAGAACCAGCAGCGACCCACCTGACCCTCACCACGCAGACGCAGAGAACTCCGGCGCTCCGCGCCTCCGTACCAAGGATGCGCCTCACCTCCGCCCTAAAGGACGGAGCACTGCGCAAGATCAGAGGTAGAAGTTGGCTGGCACGCGCGGGAACTGGATGAGCGACAGACTGTCGATGCGGTCGATCCTGCAGCCGAAACAGGTGGCGCAGGCGTTGTACCACCCGGCGTGGATCCCGGCCTCGGTCGATCCGTCCGTGGATCGGCTCAAGAAGGCACGCATCATCGCCGGAGCCGTCGCGGCCTTCGGCGTGTACACCTTCGTGCAGCGCAAGTTCGCTTTCGAAGAAGTGCTGGAGAACATGCTGACGGCGTCCGCCGTCGTGCTCTTCATCACGCCGCTGACGGTCGGCTTGATGCTTGTCGTGTGGCGGCGTACCGGGACCGTCCGCCAGATGCGGGTGCCGCTCCTCAACTCGCTCAAGCTGCTGCTGTTCTTCATCGGCTCGGTCGTCGGGTTGGTGTTCCTGTGGCAGGGGACGATGTCACTCGGCGGCTTCTGGCTGGTACCGCTCGGCTTCACGGCGCTCTGGCTGACCGGCATGGTGGTCTACGGGGCGGTGCAGGTCTCCGGGAACTTCTTCGGCACGGCCGCCGTCCACCGGTCCCTGCCGCCGCTGCTCGCCACGGTGACGACCTGGCTGATGGCCGTCCCCGACCTGGTCACCGGCGACCTGCACGGCCTGAGCCTCACCATGGGCATCGTCTTCATCCTGGGCGCACCGGTCACGGTCACGGGGATCGCCCTGCTGGAGATGCGGCGCCTCAAGCGGCGGTACGGCATCCGGCTGGCGGCCCACCCGGCCACCCCGCCGCGCATCCCCGCACAGGGCCGCGCTCACCCTCAGGGCAACCCGTACGGGCCGGCGCAGGGCAACCCGTACCACCAGGGCGCGCCCCAGCCGCCGTACTACCCGCCGCCGCAGCAGCACCCGTACGGCCCCGGCTCCTACCAGCCCCACAACGGACGGAACCCGTACGGCGGTTGACCGTACGGGCTCCGTGGGGGTGGTGGTGCCGGCGTCAGGGGGACGCCGGCGGGTACAGCGCTCTCGGGAGGCGGGAGGCCGCCGCCGTGTCCAGGAGCCACAGGGTGCGGGCGCGGCCCTGGGCGCCCGCCGCCGGGGCCTGGATCTCGCCCGCGCCGGACAGGGCGATCGCCGCGGCCTGCGCCTTGTCCTCGCCGGCCGCGAGCAGCCACACCTCACGGGCCGCCCGGATCGCCGGGAGGGTGAGGGTGATCCGGGTCGGCGGCGGCTTGGGCGCGCCGCGGACGCCGACCACCGTGCGCTCGGTCTCCCGCACGGCCGGCAGCTCGGGGAAGAGCGAGGCCACGTGGGTGTCCGGGCCGACGCCCAGCATCAGGACGTCGAAGGTGGGCACGGCGCCGTGGTTCTCGGGGCCGGCCGCGCGGGCCAGCTCCTCGGCGTAGGCCTCCGCGGCCGCCTCCACGTCGGCGCCGTACGGACCGTCCGACGCGGGCATGGCGTGCACGCGCTTCGGGTCCACGGGGACGGCGTCCAGCAGGGCCTCGCGGGCCTGCGTGACGTTGCGCTCCGGGTCGCCCTCGGGCAGGAAGCGCTCGTCGCCCCACCACAGGTCGAGCCGGCCCCAGTCGACGGCGTCCCGGGCGGGCGCCGCCGCCAGCGCGGCCAGCAGGCCGTTGCCGTTGCGGCCGCCCGTGAGGACCACGGACGCCTGGCCCCGGGAGGCCTGGGCGTCCACGATCTTCGTGATGAGGCGGGCCGCGGCGGCCTGCGCCATCAGCTCCTTGTCGCGGTGCACGACCAGTTGGGGCGTGCTCACGGCGAATCCGCTTTCCTGACCGGCGGCATCTGCGCCGGAGTCGGCCGGTCGGCCTGACCCTCGCCCTCGCCCTGCGACGGGGCGAGGGCCAGCCGATTCGGCGCGGCCGGGGCGGCCGGGGCGGCCGGGGTGACCGGGTCCGGCACCGCGCGGACCGGGAGGGACGGCGCGGGCTGCGCGGCGGCCTCGGCCCGCACCGCCACCCGCTCCGCGGCCGACTGGATCCCGCCGAGCCGGTCCACGCCGAACCGCAGCGCGGACGCGTACGTGTCGTCGGGGTCGAGCCTGCGCAGCTCCTCCGCGAGCAGCTCGGACGTCTCGCGGCGCTTGAGCGCCACCGCGCGGTCCGGCTGGCCGGGCAGCGCCAGCGTGGCCATCGAGCCGTCCGAGCGGTGCAGCGTGATCGGGCCGCCGGTCGTCTCCAGGCGTACCTGGGTCAGGCCGGGACCGGCCGAGACCGCGCGCCGGACGTGCACATGGAGCCGGTCGGCGAGCCACATCGCGAGCAGTTCGACGCTCGGGTTGGACTCCTCGCCCGCCACCTCGGCGGACACGATCTCGCTGTTGACCTGGTCGAGGGCGGCGGCCAGCATCGAGCGCCACGGGGTGATCCGGGCCCACGCGAGGTCGGTGTCGCCCGGCTCGTAGCTCTCGGCGCGGGAGCGCAGTTCGCCGACGGGCTTCTCCGCCGCGTAGCTGTCGGTGACCCGGCGCTGGCCCAGGGCGCCCAGCGGGTCGCCCGCCGGGTCGCGCGGGGCGTCCACCGACCACCAGACCACCACCGGCGCGTCCGGCAGCAGCAGCGGCAGCACGACGGACTGGGCGTGGTCGGAGACCTCGCCGTACAGCCGGAGGATGACCGTCTCGCCGCTGCCCGCGTCCGTGCCGAGGCGCACCTCGGCGTCGAGGCGGGACTGGGTGCGGCCCCGGGAGGAGCGCGAGACGCGCTTGATGACCACGAGCGTGCGCGAGGGGTGCTCGTGCGACGCGTCGTTCGCGGCCTTCAGGGCGTCGTAGGCGTTCTCCTCGTCCGTGACGACGACGAGGGTGAGCACCATGCCGACGGCCGGCGTGCCTATCGCACGGCGGCCCTGCACCAACGCCTTGTTGATCTTGCTGGCGGTGGTGTCCGTGAGGTCTGTCTTCATGGCCGGCGCCAGCTCCGTCCGTCTCGCTCGAGCATCTCGTCGGCCTCGACGGGCCCCCAGGTGCCCGACGGGTACTGCGCGGGCTTGCCGTTCTTGTCCCAGTACTGCTCGATCGGGTCGAGGATCTTCCAGGACAGCTCCACCTCTTCCGTGCGGGGGAAGAGGTTCGAGTCGCCCAGCAGCACGTCGAGGATGAGGCGTTCGTACGCCTCGGGGCTGGACTCCGTGAAGGACTCGCCGTAGGCGAAGTCCATGGACACGTCCCGGATCTCCATGGAGGTGCCGGGCACCTTGGAGCCGAAGCGGACCGTGATGCCCTCGTCGGGCTGGACGCGGATGACGATCGCGTTCGCGCCCAGCTCCTCGGTGGCCGTGGAGTCGAAGGGGGAGTGCGGTGCCCGCTGGAAGACGACCGCGATCTCCGTCACCCGGCGGCCCAGCCGCTTGCCGGTGCGCAGGTAGAAGGGGACGCCCGCCCAGCGGCGGTTGTCGACGCCCAGCTTGACGGCCGCGTAGGTGTCGGTCTTCGACTTGGCGTCGATGCCGTCTTCCTGGAGGTAGCCGACGGCCTTCTCGCCGCCCTGCCAGCCGGCCGCGTACTGGCCGCGCACGGTGTCGCGGCCCAGGTCCTTCGGCAGCCTCACAGCGCCGAGCACCTTGGTCTTCTCGGCGGCCAGCGCGTCCGCGTCGAAGGAGGCGGGCTCCTCCATCGCGGTCAGCGCCATGAGCTGGAGCAGGTGGTTCTGGATGACGTCACGGGCGGCGCCGATGCCGTCGTAGTAGCCGGCCCGGCCGCCGATGCCGATGTCCTCGGCCATCGTGATCTGCACGTGGTCCACGAAGGACCGGTTCCAGATCGGCTCGAACATCGTGTTGGCGAAGCGCAGCGCCAGGATGTTCTGGACCGTCTCCTTGCCCAGGTAGTGGTCGATGCGGAAGACCTGGTCCGAGGCGAACACCTCGTGGACGACCTTGTTCAGATCCTCGGCCGAGGTCAGGTCGTGGCCGAACGGCTTCTCGATGACCGCGCGTCGCCAGGAGCCGTTCTTCTGGTCGGCCAGCCCGTGCTTCTTCAGCTGCTGGATGACGACGGGGAAGGCGCCCGGCGGCACGGAGAGGTAGAAGGCGAAGTTGCCGCCCGTCCCCTGTGCCTTGTCGAGCTCCTCGATCGTGCCGCGCAGCCGCTCGAACGCGTCGTCGTCGTCGAAGGTGCCCTGCACGAAGCGCATGCCCTGGACGAGCTGCTGCCAGACCTCCTCGCGGAAGGGCGTACGGGAGTGCTCCTTGACGGCGTCGTGGACCTCCTGTGCGAAGTCCTCGTGCTCCCACTCGCGGCGGGCGAAGCCGACCAGGGAGAAGCCCGGCGGCAGCAGCCCCCGGTTGGCGAGGTCGTACACGGCGGGCATGAGCTTCTTGCGGGACAGATCGCCCGTGACGCCGAAGATGACCAGGCCCGACGGCCCCGCGATACGCGGGAGCCGTCGGTCTGCGGGGTCACGGAGCGGATTCGCTCCGGCACCGGTGAAAGGCGACAAGAGATCAGCCCTCCGAGGGGGCGAGGCGTTCCAGCTCTGCCTCGGTCGACTTGAGCAGGTCGTTCCAGGACGCCTCGAACTTCTCGACGCCCTCGTCCTCCAGCAGCTGCACCACGTCGGCGTAGGAGATCCCGAGCTTCTCCACGGCGTCGAGCTCGGCGCGGGCCTGCTCGTAGGTGCCGGCGATCGTGTCGCCGGTGATCCGCCCATGGTCCTCGGTGGCGAAGAGGGTCGCCTCCGGCATGGTGTTGACCGTGTTCGGCGCCACCAGGTCGTCCACGTACAGGGTGTCCTTGTACGCGGGGTCCTTCACACCGGTGGAGGCCCACAGCGCGCGCTGCTTGTTGGCGCCCGCCTTGGCCAGCGCGCTCCAGCGCTCGCCGGCGAAGACCTCCTCGTACGCCTGGTAGGCGAGGCGGGCGTTGGCGACGCCGGCCTTGCCGCGGGCGGCCTTGGCCTCGGGGGTGCCGAGCGCGTCGAGCCGCTTGTCGATCTCGGTGTCCACGCGGGACACGAAGAAGGACGCCACCGAGTGGATCAGGGCCAGGTCCAGGCCCTTGGCCTGTGCCTTCTCCAGGCCCGCCAGGTAGGCGTCCATGACCTCGCGGTAGCGCTCCAGCGAGAAGATCAGCGTGACGTTGACGCTGATGCCGTTGCCGATGACCTCGGTGATGGCCGGCAGGCCCGCCTTCGTCGCCGGGATCTTGATCAGCGTGTTGGGGCGGTCGACCAGCCAGGCGAGCTGCTTGGCCTCGGCGACGGTCGGCGTGGTGTGGTGCGCCAGGCGCGGGTCGACCTCGATGGACACCCGGCCGTCCTGGCCGCCGGTGGCGTCGAAGACCGGGCGCAGGATGTCGGCGGCGTCGCGGACGTCCGCCGTCGTGATCATGCGGATGGCCTCTTCGACGGTGACCTTGCGGGCGGCGAGGTCGGTGAGCTGCTGCTCGTAGCCGTCGCCGCTGCTGATCGCCTTCTGGAAGATGGACGGGTTGGTGGTGACGCCCACGACGTGCTGCTGGTCGATCAGTTCGGCGAGGTTGCCGGACGTGATCCGCTTGCGCGACAGGTCGTCCAGCCAGATCGCCACGCCTTCTTCGGAGAGGCGCTTGAGTGCGTCTGTCATGGAATTACATCTCCTACGTGTCGTATGTGAGCGTCAGCGCTGGGCGGCGGTGAGGGATTCCCGGGCCTTGGCGGCCACGTTCTCCGCAGTGAAGCCGTACTCCTGGAAGAGGACCTTGCCGTCGGCCGAAGCACCGAAGTGCTCCAGGGAAACGATGCGGCCGGCGTCCCCGACGTACTTGTGCCAGGTCAGACCGATACCCGCCTCGACCGAGACCCGGGCCTTGACCGACGGGGGCAGGACGCTGTCCCGGTACCCCTGGTCCTGCTCCTCGAACCACTCCACGCACGGCATGGACACGACCCGCGTGGGCACGCCGTCGGCTTCGAGCCGCTCGCGCGCCTCGACGGCGACGTGCACCTCGGAACCGGTCGCGAGGAGGATCACCTCGGGCGTCCCCGAGGAGGCCTCGAACAGGACGTACCCGCCGTTGGCCGCGTTCTCGTCGGGCTCGTACGTCGGCACGCCCTGGCGGGTGAGGGCCAGACCGTGCGGGGCGCCCTTGCCGAAGACCTTCGTCCAGCGCCTGAGGATCTCGCGCCAGGCGATCACCGTCTCGTTGGCGTCGGCCGGGCGCACGACGTTCAGGCCCGGGATCGCGCGCAGCGACGCGAGGTGCTCGACCGGCTGGTGCGTCGGGCCGTCCTCGCCGAGACCGATGGAGTCGTGCGTCCACACGTACGTCACCGGCACGTGCATCAGTGCGGACAGGCGCACGGCGTTGCGCATGTAGTCGGAGAACACGAGGAACGTGCCGCCGTAGACACGGGTGTTGCCGTGCAGCGCGATGCCGTTCATCTCCGCGGCCATCGAGTGCTCGCGGATGCCGAAGTGGACCGTACGGCCGTAGGGGCTCGCCTCCGGCAGCGGGTTGTCCGCCGGGAGGAACGACGACGTCTTGTCGATCGTCGTGTTGTTCGAGCCCGCGAGGTCGGCGGAGCCGCCCCACAGCTCGGGGATGACCGCGCCGAGCGCCTGGAGCACCTTGCCGGACGCGGCACGCGTGGCGACGCCCTTGCCGGGCTCGAAGACCGGGAGCTTCTCCTCCCAGCCGGCCGGCAGCTCGCCCGCGGCGACGCGGTCGAACTCGGCGGCGCGCTCGGTGTTGTCGTCGCGCCAGAGCTGGAAGGACTTCTCCCACTCCGCCTTCGCCTGCGCGCCCCGCTCCAGGGCCTGCCGGGTGTGGCCGATGACCTCGTCGGCGACCTCGAAGCTCTGCTCCGGGTCGAAGCCGAGGACGCGCTTGGTGGCCGCGACCTCGTCGTCGCCGAGCGCCGAGCCGTGCGCGGCCTCGGTGTTCTGCGCGTTCGGCGCGGGCCAGGCGATGATCGAGCGCATCGCGATGAAGGACGGCTTGTCCGTCACCTGCTTCGCGGCCTCGATCGCGTTGTAGAGGGCGTGCGGGTCCAGGTCGCCGTCCGGCTTCGGGGCGACGCGCTGCACATGCCAGCCGTACGCCTCGTACCGCTTGACGGTGTCCTCGGAGACGGCCGTCTCCGTGTCGCCCTCGATCGAGATGTGGTTGTCGTCCCACAGCAGGACCAGGTTGCCGAGCCGCTGGTGGCCGGCGAGCGAGGACGCCTCGGCGGAGATGCCCTCCTGGAGGCAGCCGTCACCGGCGATCGCGTAGATGAAGTGGTCGAACGGCGACTCGCCGACCGGGGCCTCGGGGTCGAACAGACCGCGCTCGTAGCGGGCGGCCATCGCCATGCCGACGGCGTTGGCGACACCCTGGCCCAGGGGGCCGGTCGTCGTCTCGACGCCCGTGGTGTGGCCGTACTCCGGGTGGCCCGGCGTCTTCGAACCCCAGGTGCGGAACGCCTTGAGGTCGTCCAGCTCCAGGCCGAAACCGGCCAGGTACAGCTGGGTGTAGAGGGTCAGGGACGAGTGGCCCGCGGACAGCACGAAGCGGTCGCGGCCGACCCAGTCGGCGTCCGCCGGGTCGTGTCGCATCACCTTCTGGAAGAGGGTGTACGCGGCAGGCGCCAGGCTCATCGCCGTACCGGGATGGCCGTTGCCGACCTTCTGTACGGCATCGGCGGCCAGGACGCGGGCGGTGTCGACGGCCCGCTGGTCCAACTCGGTCCACTCGAGGTCTGTGGTGGTCGGCTTGGTGCTCACCCTGGGTCAGGGCTCCTCTCCACATGTCACACATGTCGAATGCCGGTGCACGCGGCGCCCACCGGCCGCTGTCGAGCCTACCCCCGTGCGAACGTGCATTTTTTCGAGTCATTCCAGACTGCCGGGAGTCTTCGGGATCCGCCTGCCGACCGGTGTGTCCGCTGTTCAGCAGGTGAATACGGAGGCGCTCGTACGAGTGCTCAACAGAGTGCCGCCCAGCTCTTCCGGAGGGCCTCTCCAACACGACCCCACCCCCGCGAATGTCGGGGTATGGGCAACGTCTACAGTGGCGTGGTACGCGCGAGCCTTTACCCCGTATTCGCATGGGGAGGCTCGCTGGGAGTCTCTGTCAGGGGTGTGCGTGACGGCCGTTGAATCCCGTCCAGTGGGGATTATCGGGACGAGCCAGAGCCCGAGCCGGCGGCCACTCGGGGCCCGGGTCATGGCGTTCGTGGCGCTGACGAAGCCGCGGATCATCGAGCTGCTGCTGATCACCACCGTCCCGGTGATGTTCCTGGCGCAGCAGGGGGTTCCGGACCTCGGCCTGGTGCTGCTGACCTGCCTGGGCGGCTACCTCTCCGCGGGCGGCGCCAACGCGCTGAACATGTACATCGACCGCGACATCGACGCGCTGATGGACCGCACCTCGCAGCGCCCGCTGGTCACCGGCATGGTCAGCCCGCGCGAGTGCCTCGCCTTCGGCATCACCCTCGCGGTGGTCTCGACGCTCCTGTTCGGCCTGACCGTCAACTGGCTGTCGGCCTGGCTCGCCCTCGGCGCGCTCCTCTTCTACGTCGTCGTCTACACGATGATCCTCAAGCGCCGTACCTCGCAGAACATCGTGTGGGGCGGCATCGCCGGCTGCATGCCGGTGCTGATCGGCTGGTCGGCCGTCACGGACTCCGTGTCGTGGGCGCCGGTCATCCTCTTCCTCGTCATGTTCTTCTGGACGCCGCCGCACTACTGGCCGCTGTCCATGAAGGTGAAGGACGACTACGCGCGCGTGGGCGTGCCGATGCTGCCGGTCGTCGCCTCCAACAAGGTCGTCGCCAAGCAGATCGTCCTCTACAGCTGGGTGATGGTCGCCGTCTCGCTGCTGCTGACCCCCCTGGGCTACACCGGCTGGTTCTACACCTCGGTCGCGCTGGTCGCCGGCGGCTGGTGGCTGTGGGAGGCGCACGGCCTGCACACCCGCGCGAAGGCCGAGGTGACGGGCGGCAAGCTCAAGGAGATGCGGCTGTTCCACTGGTCCATCACCTATGTGTCACTGCTGTTCGTGGCGGTCGCGGTGGACCCCTTCCTGCGCTGACATGCTCCGACGTGCGCTGACGCACGTCACACGGGCCCGCTCTCGCCAGTCCATCTACTCGTGAGTAGCATCCTGGCCATGGCAGACACACAGCAGGTCGACGCGAAGGACGCGGCGAAGGACGGGCGGAAGGCCGCCCGACTCGCCAAGCAGATCAGTGCCTTCGCCAAGGAGCACGGCGGAGCCGAGAGCCAGGTCGCGTACATCGGAGAGCGCGGCGCGCGCATCGTCCTCGTCGGCGAGGACGGCGGCTGGGGCGACCTCGTGGCCCCCTCGGTCGCCCTCGCCGAACAGGCCGTCGAGAAGGCCGGGATCACCGCCCACGAGTCCTTCGACGGCGAGTTCGCGGCGAAGGTGCGGACAGGGCCGTACGAGTGGACGCGGATGGCGGGCATCCAGGTCGGCGGACCGAAGAACGGCTGAGCGGCATCTCCCGCAACACCTCCACCCGGCTCACCCGTTAGGACCCTTAGGAGTACGAGGTCCAGTTTCGGGGAGTCCGGATGATCGAAACGCCGTCCTTGGTGGACCAGTACTGCCACGGCGTCCTGAGAACGGAGCTGGGTCTCGGCACCTTCGAGGCCCAGTTGTCGCGTACCGAGGGCCCGCCCGCCCCGGGGACGACGTTCTTCGACACGCAGACGGGGTTCGCGGTACGCCGCTGGTGCCCACCGCTGCTCGGCCTGGAACCGCACTCCCCGCCCGCCCGCTATCTCGCCCGGCGTCGTGAACTCGGCGTACTGGAATCGGGGCGCCGGCTGCTGCGCGGCAGCGGCATCACCACCTACCTGGTCGACACGGGCCTGCCCGGCGACCTCACAGGACCGGCCGAGCTGGCCTCCGCCGGGGCCGCCGAGGCCCGCGAGATCGTGCGCCTGGAACTCCTCGCCGAACAGGTCGCCGACACCTCCGGCACCGTCGAGTCCTTCCTCGCCAACCTCGCCGAGGCGGTCCACGGGGCCGCGGCGAACGCCGTGGCCTTCACCTCCGTCGCGGGCGTCCGGCACGGCCTCGCCCTCGCGCCGGAGCCGCCCGGGCCGGGGGAGGTGCGGGGCGCGGCCGGCCGATGGCTGGCCGCCCGCCGGGTCGGCGGCGAACTGAGCGACCCGGTACTGCTACGGCACCTGCTGTGGATCGCCGTCGCCTCGGGACTGCCCCTGCAACTGCACGCGGGGCTCGGGGCGTCCGAAGCGCGCATCGACCGCACCGACCCCGTGCTGCTCACCGACTTCGTCCGCGCGACGGCCGGCCTCGGCACCGACCTCGTCGTGCTGCACGCCTACCCCTACCACCGCCACGCCGCCCACCTCGCCGGAGTCTTCCCGCACGTCTACGCCGACTGCGGCGCGGCCCTCGTCCGCACCGGCGCCCGCGCCGCGACGATCCTCGCGGAGATCCTGGAACTCGCCCCCTTCGGCAAGATCCTCTTCTCCAGCGGCGCCCAGGGCCTGCCCGAACTGCACGTGGTCGGCGCCCGCCTGTTCCGCGAGGCCCTGGCCCGCGTACTGGGCACCTGGGTCGCGGAGGGGGCGTGGTCCCTGCCGGACGCGCAACGCGTGGCGGGCCTGATCGCGGCGGGAAACGCCCGCAGGGTGTACGGCCTGGGCTGAGCCGCCCAGACTGCCCGGATGACCACCGACACCGACGCCTTGCTGACCCGCTTCCTGACCGCTCTCTCGCCGCTCGCCCCCACTGCGGTCTGGGCGCACGGCTCGCTCGCCGGGGGCGACTACCAGGAGGGCCGCAGCGACCTGGACCTCATCGCGGTGCTGGACACTCCGCCGACCCTGCGCACCGTACGGCGGATCGTCGCGCTGCACCGGAACCTGCGCGCCGAGCCTCTCGCCGCCGGGCTGCACTGCACCTACCTGACCCCCGAAACGGCGGCGGACCCCCAGCGCCCCCACCCGACCTGGGCGCACGGCGGCCTGACGCGCCGGCCGGTCACGCCCGTCACCCGGCGCGAGCTGCACGCCTTCGGCCGGGTGCTGCGGGGCCGGCCGCCCGCCGGACTGCTCCCGACGGTGACGGACCGGGAGCTGGCCGAGTTCGTCGTACGCGACCAGAAGGAGTTCTGGCGGCCGAACGTCGGCACGGCGCGGCTGTGGCGGCGGGACGTCTGGGTCGACCTGGGTCTGCTGACGTACGCCCGCGCCGCCGTCACCCTCCGGGAGGGCCGCCTGATCACCAAACGGGAGGCACTGGACGCGCTTCCCGGACTGGGGGCGCCGGTGGAGGTCGTCGCGGACATCGAGCGACGCCGGTACGGGCGGCCGGGGGAGCCGGACGAGGAGTGGCTCGCCCGCCGGGGCGAGCTGGCCAGGGCCTACCTGGGGCCGGCGATCGACGGGCTCGTGGAGACGTACGGGTGAGCGGCGTCGTCGTACGGTCGCCTCACGCGTGCGTGTCGGCCGGTGTCCTGGTCGCCGGGGCCGGGAGGCCGAGCTTCGTGGCGGGGCGTTCGCGCAGGGACAGCAGGACGCGCAGTACCGCGATCCACACCAGGCAGGAGCCGAGCATGTGGATGCCGACCAGGGCCTCGGGGAGGTCCGTGAAGTACTGGACGTAACCGATGACGCCCTGGGCGAGGAGGACCACGAACAGCTCCCGGGTGCGGTCCAGGGGGGCCTTGGGGGAGTCGACCGCCTTCAGGACGAACCACAGGGCGAAGGTCAGGGTCACGACGATCCAGGCGAGTACGGCGTGCAGCTTGCTCACCGTCTCCCAGTCCAGCGGCATCCGCTCGACCTCGCTGGAGTCGCCCGCGTGCGGGCCGGAGCCGGTGACCACCGTGCCGACGGCGATCAGCAGCGCCGCGGCGGCGACCAGGAACCACACCAGTTGCCGCACGGACGCGCCGACCAGCGGCTCGGGCGCGCCGTCGCCCTCCCGGGTGCGCTGCCACATCAGCGTGGCGACGGCGGTGAGCGCCGAGGCCAGCAGGAAGTGCGCGGCGACCGTGTACGGGTTGAGTCCGACGAGGACCACGATGCCGCCGAGGATCGCGTTGCCCATCACGAGCCAGAACTGCGCCCAGCCCAGCCGGGTCAGCCCGCGCCGGTACGGCTTCTCGGAGCGTGCGGCGACGATCGCCCAGCCGACGGCCGCGCACAGCACGTACGTCAGCATGCGGTTGCCGAACTCGATGGCGCCGTGGAAGCCCATCGCGCTGGTCGCGGTGAGCGAGTCGGCGGTGCACTTGGGCCAGGTCGGGCAGCCGAGGCCGGAGCCCGTGAGCCGGACGGCACCGCCGGTGACCACGATGACCACCGACATCACGAGCGCGGACAGGGCCGCCCGCCGCACCGTCCGGGGGGCGGGGGTCCAGCGTTCGGCGATGAAGGCGAGCGGGTTGCGCACGGCGGCTACGGCGTCGGCACGGGTCAGGTTCGGCACGCGTCCCATCGTAGGCGGACGCTTGTGCACGCTTTCACGAGGGTCCCCACTTCCCGTGGGCCCTCTGCGTCCTCACTCCCAGCGGAAGAAACGGCCCGCCGCCGCGAGGCCGACGACCGCCCAGGCCGCCAGGATCCCCAGGTCGGCCCAGGGCATGCCCGCACCGTGCTGGAGGACGTCGCGCAGGCCGTCGGAGAGGGCCGCGATGGGCAGCACGCCGAGCACGTCCTGCGCGGCGGGCGGGAACTTGTCGAGCGGGACGATCACCCCGCCGCCCACCAGCAGCAGCAGGAAGACCAGGTTGGCCGCGGCGAGCGTCGCCTCCGCCTTCAGCGTGCCCGCCATCAGCAGCCCGAGGCCCGAGAAGGCGGCCGTGCCGAGGACCAGGAGCAGTACGACGGCCACCGGGTTGCCGTGCGGCTGCCAGCCCAGCGCGAAGGCGATCACCGTCAGCAGGATCACCTGGAGGATCTCGGTGACCAGGACCGACAGCGTCTTCGCCGTCATCAGGCCCCAACGGGGCAGCGGCGAGGAGGCGAGCCGCTTGAGGACGCCGTAGCGGCGTTCGAAGCCGGTCGCGATGGCCTGGCCGGTGAAGGCCGTCGACAGCACGGCGAGCGCGAGGATGCCGGGGGCGAGGAAGTCCACCGCCTTGCCCGCGCCGGTGTCGACGATGTCCACGCTGCTGAACAGGACCAGCAGCAGCGTCGGGATCACGACGGTGAGCAGCAGTTGCTCGCCGTTGCGCAGCAGCATCTTCGTCTCCAGCGCCGCCTGCGTCCCGATCATGCGGGGGAGGGGCGCGGCACCGGGGTTCGGCGTGTAGGTGCCGGAGGCGGTGGGGGCGGAGGTGGTGATCATGAACGCAACTCCTTGCCTGTGAGCTCCAGAAAGACGTCTTCGAGCGTGTGCCGTTCGACCGAGATGCGGTCCGGCATCACCCCGTGCTGCGCGCACCACGAGGTGACCGTCGCCAGCAGTTGCGGGTCGACCTTGCCCATGACGCGGTAGGAGCCCGGGGTCAGCTCGGCGGCGGCGCTGTCGGCGGGCAGGGCTTTGAGCAGGGAGTTCACGTCGAGACCGGGGCGGCCGGTGAAGCGCAGGGTGTTCTCGGCGCCGCCCCGGCACAGCTCCTCGGGGGAGCCCTGGGCGATGACCCGGCCCGCGTCGATGATCGCGACGTCGTCGGCGAGCTGCTCGGCCTCGTCCATGTAGTGGGTGGTCAGGATGACCGAGACGCCGTCCGCGCGCAGGTCCCGTACGAGGTCCCAGGTGGCGCGGCGGGCCTGCGGGTCCAGGCCGGCCGTCGGCTCGTCCAGGAACACGAGCTCCGGGCGGCCGACGACGGCCATGGCCAGTGCCAGGCGCTGCTGCTGGCCGCCGGACAGGCGCCGGTACGTCGTCCGGCCGCAGGAGCCGAGGCCCAGGCGCTCGACGAGGGCGTCGACGTCCAGCGGACGCGCGTGCAGTTTCGCCATGTGGCGGAGCATCTCGTCGGCCCGCGCACCCGAGTACACACCCCCCGACTGGAGCATCACGCCGATCCGGGGGCGCAGGTCGGAGGCCTGTCTCACCGGGTCGAGGCCGAGGACGCGCACGGTGCCGGAGTCCGCCTTGCGGTACCCCTCGCAGGTCTCGATCGTGGTCGTCTTGCCGGCGCCGTTGGGTCCGAGGACGGCGGTGACGCCCGGCCGGGCCGTCAGGTCGAGGCCGTCCACCGCCGTCTTCGTCCCGTACCGCTTCACCAGGGCCTGGACCCGGACGACAGGCTCAGTTCGCATGGCTCAAGAGTCTAGGTTCGCCGGCGGGGGCTCAGACCGGCGGGTGTCAGAACTCCTCGCGGGGCCGGTGCAGCGGCAGCCACCGCTGCGCGTACGCCACGGCGTCCGCGACCGGAAACAGCCGTACGTCGGCCCCGCCCACCTTTCCCCGTACGACATCGCGGTCGCGGTCGCGTTCGAAGTCGTGGCCGAGCTCGTCGAACCGGTCGGCGTCGATCGACACCTCGGTGACGACCTCCCATGCCCCGTCGGGCCCGGGCCTGCCGATCGCGACACGCGGGGCCGGTATCCGGTATTCGGCCAGGTGGAAGCTGGTGCAGGTGGCGTAGCCGGCGCCGAGGAGCAGGACCCGCGCGCCCGCCTGCTCCAGTCGGGCCAGCGGGCTGCGCTCGCCGAGCCGGCAGTCGGGGGCGTGCCCCTCGACGATCTCCGCCGCCCGCGCCCCGAGTGCCGCGAACGAGGTGTGCGGGTGGGCGCTGCGCAGGGCGCCGGGCCAGGTGCGGACGGTCTCCGGGAGCACGCCGACCCCGTGCGTGGGCGTGCGGCGCGGGTCGTAGGCCGGCATGGTGGCGCGGATCGTCTCCCACCACTCCTCGGGTACGGGCGGGTTGGACCACAGGGCCGGGTCGGACAGGTTCCCGGACTGGGTGGGCGCCACGAGTGTGCCGTCCGGGCCGAGCGCGTCGAGCAGCCCCTGGACGACGGCGACCGCGCCGCCGCTGACCCAGCCGAGGGAGCGGAGCGACGCGTGGACGAGGAGCGTCTCGCCGGGGCGGACGCCGAGCGCGCGCAGGTCCTCGGCGAGGGTGGCGCGGGTGACGAGAGGGCCGGTGGGAGGGGGTGTCGGCATGGTCGGGCAGTCTCCCCGAGAAGCGCACGCCGTGCCACCGAATTGATCGATCAAAGATCATTCCCGCAGGTCAGATTAGGTTTACCTAAGTGATGCACCGCACCCGGGGCGGCGAGGACCCGGCTTGCCTGCCCCTGAGGAATTACGCAACAATGGCGTTGTGAAAAACGTTGGCGCGGCCCCGCAGGAGGAGCTCGCGACCGGTGAGCGCTCCACGCGCAACCGTGTCGCGCGGTCCATCCTGGACCACGGCCCGTCGACCGTCACCGAGCTGGCCGGAAGGCTCGGGCTCACCCCCGCCGCCGTCCGCCGCCACCTCGACGCACTGGTCGCCGACGATGTCGTGGAGCCCCGTGAGCAGCGGGTGTACGGAGCGCGGACGCGCGGACGCCCCGCCAAGGTCTTCGTCCTCACCGACTGCGGCCGTGACGCCTTCGACCAGTCCTACGACACGCTCGCCGCGGACGCCCTGCGCTTCATCCAGGAACGCTTCGGCGGGGACGAGGCGGTCGTCGCCTTCGCGCGCGCCAGGATGGCCGGACAGGCCGCCGAGTACCGCAAGGCGGTGGAGGCCGCCGCCCCCGAGGAGCGGACCGAAGCCCTCGCCAAGGCCCTGAGCGCGGACGGGTACGCTGCCACGGCGCGCAGCGCACCGGTCGGCGAGCAGCTGTGCCAGCACCACTGCCCCGTCGCCCACGTCGCGGAAGAGTTCCCGCAGCTCTGCGAGGCGGAGACCGAGGTCTTCTCCCAGCTGCTGGGCACGCACGTCCAGCGGCTGGCGACCATCGCCCACGGCGACGGCGTGTGCACGACGTTCATCCCCAGAGTTTCCACAGCCAACCACCACGCATCCGCAAGCACCGCCGGGAGGAACCCCGCATGACGCTCCCCATCGAGGAGACCGCCCACCCCGAGCTCGAGGGTCTGGGCACGTACGAATACGGCTGGGCCGACTCCGACGTGGCCGGTGCCTCTGCCAAGCGCGGCATCAACGAGGACGTCGTCCGCGACATCTCCGGCAAGAAGTCCGAGCCGGAGTGGATGACCAAGCTCCGCCTCAAGGGCCTGCGCCTGTTCGAGAAGAAGCCCATGCCGAACTGGGGCTCGGACCTCTCCGGCATCGACTTCGACAACATCAAGTACTTCGTGCGTTCCACGGAGAAGCAGGCGGAGTCCTGGGAGGACCTGCCCGAGGACATCAAGAACACGTACGACAAGCTCGGCATCCCGGAGGCGGAGAAGCAGCGCCTCGTCGCCGGCGTCGCCGCGCAGTACGAGTCCGAGGTCGTCTACCACCAGATCAACGAGGAGCTGGAGGCGCAGGGTGTCATCTTCATGGACACCGACACGGCGCTGAAGGAGCACCCGGAGCTCTTCAAGGAGTACTTCGGCACGGTCATCCCGGTCGGCGACAACAAGTTCGCGTCGCTGAACACCGCGGTGTGGTCCGGCGGCTCGTTCATCTACGTCCCCAAGGGCGTGCACGTCGAGATCCCGCTCCAGGCCTACTTCCGTATCAACACGGAGAACATGGGCCAGTTCGAGCGGACGCTGATCATCGTCGACGAGGGCGCCTACGTCCACTACGTCGAGGGTTGTACGGCGCCGATCTACTCCTCGGACTCCCTGCACTCCGCGGTGGTCGAGATCATCGTGAAGAAGGGCGCCCGCTGCCGCTACACGACCATCCAGAACTGGTCGAACAACGTCTACAACCTGGTCACCAAGCGCGCCGTGGCGTACGAGGGCGCGACCATGGAGTGGATCGACGGCAACATCGGCTCCAAGGTGACGATGAAGTACCCGGCCGTCTACCTGATGGGCGAGCACGCCAAGGGAGAGACCCTCTCCATCGCCTTCGCGGGCGAGGGCCAGCACCAGGACGCCGGCTCCAAGATGGTCCACATGGCGCCGAACACCTCCTCCAACATCGTCTCCAAGTCGGTGGCGCGCGGCGGCGGTCGTACGTCCTACCGCGGTCTCGTCGAGATCGGCGAGGGCGCCCACGGCTCCAAGTCGAACGTGCTGTGCGACGCGCTGCTCGTCGACACCATCTCCCGCTCCGACACGTACCCCTACGTGGACGTTCGTGAGGACGACGTGTCCATGGGCCACGAGGCCACCGTCTCCAAGGTCTCCGACGACCAGCTCTTCTACCTGATGAGCCGTGGTCTGAGCGAGTTCGAGGCGATGGCGATGATCGTGCGCGGCTTCGTCGAGCCCATCGCGAAGGAGCTGCCCATGGAGTACGCCCTCGAGCTCAACCGGCTGATCGAGCTCCAGATGGAAGGCGCGGTCGGCTAACCGCCAACCGCCCCACCCATCAAGCCACTCACGCAAGAAAGCGAGCAGACCGACAGCCATGGCTGAGGCTCAGAACTCCCCCACCCTCGAATCCGCTCGGGCGGGGGGACCCCCACCCGCGGGCTCGACCACCGCGGGCCAGATCGCGGTGGCCGCCGAGTCGACCGTCGCCACGCGCATGAGCGCGCCCCCGTCCTTCGACGTGGCGGACTTCCCGGTCCCCCACGGCCGCGAGGAGGAGTGGCGGTTCACGCCGCTGGAGCGGCTGCGCGGGCTGCACGACGGCACCGCCGCCGCGACCGACGGCGCCGTCAAGGTCGCCGTCGAGGCCCCCGAGGGCGTCACCGTCGAACTCGTCGACCGTGACGACGCCCGGCTCGGCAGGGCCGGCACCCCCGTGGACCGGGTCGCCGCCCAGGCGTACTCCGCGTTCGAGAAGGCCGGCGTGATCACCGTCCCCAAGGACATGGTGCTCACCGAGCCGATCCGCGTCGCGGTGCACGGCGAGGGCGGGGTGTCCTACGCCCACCAGGTGATCGAGCTGGGCGCCTTCGCCGAGGCCGTCGTCGTCCTCGACCACACCGGTGACGCCGTCGTCGCCGCCAACGTCGAATACGTCCTCGGGGACGGCGCGAAGCTGACCGTCGTCTCCATCCAGGACTGGGACGACAAGGCCGTGCACGTGGCCCAGCACAACACCCTCATCGGGCGCGACGCGAGCTTCAAGTCGGTCGTCGTGACCTTCGGCGGCGACCTCGTCCGCCTCCACCCGCGCGTGACGTACGCCGGCCCCGGCGGCGAGGCCGAACTGCTCGGCCTGTACTTCACGGACGCCGGCCAGCACCAGGAGCACCGCCTGCTGGTCGACCACAACGTCCCGCACTGCAAGTCCAACGTCGTCTACAAGGGCGCGCTGCAGGGCGAGGCCGCGCACGCGGTGTGGATCGGCGACGTGCTCATCGAGGCCGCCGCCGAGGGCACCGACACCTACGAGATGAACCGCAACCTGGTGCTGACCGACGGCGCCCGGGTCGACTCCGTGCCGAACCTGGAGATCGAGACCGGCGAGATCGTCGGCGCCGGCCACGCCTCCGCCACCGGCCGCTTCGACGACGAGCAGCTCTTCTACCTGATGGCCCGCGGCATCCCGGCTGACGAGGCCCGTCGCCTCGTGGTGCGCGGCTTCTTCGCCGAACTGGTCCAGCAGATCGGTGTCGACGACATCGAGGAGCGCCTGCTCGCCAGGATCGAGACCGAGCTGGGGGCCACCGTCTGATGGCCGACGACCGTGCTCGATTCATTCGAGCCTGCGGGCTGAGCGAGCTCGAGGAGGACACCCCGAGGCGGGTGGAACTCGACGGCACGCCGGTCTCGGTCGTCCGTACCGAGGGGGAGGTGTTCGCCATCCACGACATCTGCTCGCACGCGAACGTCTCGCTCTCCGAGGGCGAGGTGGAGGACTGCCAGATCGAGTGCTGGCTGCACGGCTCCAGCTTCGACCTGCGCACCGGCAAGCCGTCCGGCCTTCCCGCGACGCGCCCCGTCCCCGTATATCCCGTAAAGATCGAAGGGGACGACGTGCTCGTCTCCCTCACCCAGGAGTCCTGAGGCACCCATGGCAACGCTTGAAATCCACGACCTGCACGTCACCGTCGAGGCCGACAACGCCACGAAGGAGATCCTCAAGGGCGTCGACCTGACCGTGAAGCAGGGCGAGACGCACGCCATCATGGGCCCCAACGGCTCCGGCAAGTCGACCCTCGCCTACTCGCTCGCGGGCCACCCCAAGTACACGATCACCAGCGGCACCGTCACCCTCGACGGCGAAAACGTCCTGGAGATGTCCGTCGACGAGCGCGCCCGCGCGGGCCTGTTCCTGGCGATGCAGTACCCGGTCGAGATCCCCGGCGTCTCGGTCTCCAACTTCCTGCGCACCTCCGCCACCGCCGTCCGCGGCGAGGCCCCCAAGCTCCGCACCTGGGTGAAGGAGGTCAAGGAGGCCATGCAGCGCCTCCACATGGACCCCGCCTTCGCCGAGCGCAACGTCAACGAGGGCTTCTCCGGCGGCGAGAAGAAGCGCCACGAGATCCTCCAGCTCGAGCTGCTGCGGCCGAAGGTCGCGATCCTCGACGAGACGGACTCCGGTCTGGACGTCGACGCCCTGCGCATCGTCTCCGAGGGCGTCAACCGCGTCCGCGAGACCGGCGAGGTCGGCACCCTGCTGATCACGCACTACACGCGCATCCTCCGCTACATCAAGCCCGACTTCGTGCACGTCTTCTCCGACGGCCGGATCGCCGAGTCCGGCGGCGCCGAACTCGCCGACAAGCTGGAGAACGAGGGCTACGAGGCTTACACGAAGGGTGGCGTATCAGCGTGACGCAGCTGCCGGGCCTCCTCGACACCGAGGCGATCCGCAAGGACTTCCCGATCCTGGACCGACAGATCCACGACGGCAAGAAGCTCGTGTACCTGGACAACGCGGCGACCTCGCAGAAGCCGCGCCAGGTGCTGGACGCCCTGAACGAGTACTACGAGCGCTACAACGCCAACGTCCACCGCGGTGTGCATGTGCTCGCCGAGGAGGCCACGGCGCTGTACGAGGGCGCGCGCGACAAGGTCGCGACGTTCATCAACGCGCCCAGCCGCGACGAGGTCATCTTCACCAAGAACGCCTCCGAGTCGCTGAACCTCGTGGCGAACATGCTGGGCTGGGCCGACGAGCCCTACCGCGTGGACCACGAGACCGAGATCGTCATCACGGAGATGGAGCACCACTCCAACATCGTGCCGTGGCAACTGCTGTCGCAGCGCACGGGCGCGAAGCTGAAGTGGTTCGGCCTGACCGACGACGGCCGGCTCGACCTGTCGAACATAGACGAGGTCATCACCGAGAAGACGAAGATCGTCTCCTTCGTGCTGGTGTCCAACATCCTGGGCACGGTCAACCCGGTCGAGAAGATCGTGCGCCGCGCGCAGGAGGTCGGGGCCCTGGTCCTGATCGACGCCTCGCAGGCCGCGCCGCACATGCCGCTGGACGTACAGGCCCTCCAGGCCGACTTCGTGGCCTTCACCGGCCACAAGATGTGCGGCCCGACCGGCATCGGCGTCCTCTGGGGCCGCCAGGAGCTGCTGGAGGACCTTCCCCCGTTCCTCGGCGGCGGCGAGATGATCGAGACGGTGTCGATGCACTCGTCGACGTACGCCCCGGCACCCCACAAGTTCGAGGCGGGCACCCCGCCGATCGCCCAGGCGGTGGGCCTGGGAGCGGCGATCGACTACCTCTCCGCGATCGGCATGGACAAGGTCCTCGCCCATGAGCACGCGCTCACCGAGTACGCGGTGAAGCGGCTCACCGAGGTCCCCGACCTGCGGATCATCGGCCCGTCGACGGCCGAGGACCGGGGGGCGGCGATCTCCTTCACGCTCGGCGACATCCACCCGCACGACGTGGGCCAGGTGCTGGACGAGCAGGGCATCGCGGTCCGCGTCGGCCACCACTGCGCCCGCCCGGTCTGCCTGCGGTACGGAATTCCCGCGACCACGCGAGCGTCGTTCTATCTGTACTCCACGCCGGCCGAGATCGACGCTCTGGTCGACGGACTGGAGCACGTACGGAACTTCTTCGGCTGAGGGGTTGGCGAGGGATCGCATGAAGCTGGACTCGATGTACCAGGAAGTCATCCTGGACCACTACAAGCACCCGCACGGGCGTGGTCTGCGCGATGGCGACGCCGAGGTGCACCACGTGAACCCGACCTGCGGCGACGAGATCACCCTGCGTGTGAAGTACGACGGCACGAAGATCGAGGACGTCAGCTACGAGGGCCAGGGCTGCTCCATCAGCCAGGCGTCGGCCTCCGTGCTGAACGACCTCCTCGTCGGCAAGGATCTCGCCGAGGCGCAGAAGATCCAGGAGACCTTCCTGGAGCTGATGCAGTCCAAGGGGAAGATCGAGCCCGACGACGCGATGGAGGAGGTGCTGGAGGACGCGGTCGCGTTCGCCGGCGTCTCCAAGTACCCGGCCCGGGTGAAGTGCGCGCTGCTGAGCTGGATGGCGTGGAAGGATGCGACGGTCCAGGCCCTGGGCTCGGACGCCGCCGAAAGGAAGACGGCATGAGCGAGACCATTGAGATGAAGCCGGCCTCGGAGGAAGAGGTCCGCGAGGCGCTGTACGACGTCGTCGACCCCGAACTGGGCATCGACGTCGTCAACCTCGGGCTGATCTACGGCATTCACATCGACGACGCGAACATCGCGACGATCGACATGACCCTGACGTCGGCGGCCTGCCCGCTGACGGACGTCATCGAGGACCAGGCGAAGTCCGCCACGGACGGCCTGGTCAACGAGCTGCGGATCAACTGGGTCTGGATGCCGCCGTGGGGCCCGGACAAGATCACGGACGACGGCCGCGAGCAGCTTCGGGCGCTCGGGTTCAACGTCTGAGAGCTGCCGTCCGGCGGAAGCACAGGAAAGCGGCGAGGTCCCTGGGGACCTCGCCGCTTTCCTGCGTTTCAGAGTTGCCGGGTGTTTCAGAGTGTCAGGGCTTCCGAGCTTCCTACGACAGTGCGTTGACGACCCGGAACGCCGAGTCGGAGGCGTACTGGCTGTCGTACTGGTACGGGTCCAGGCGGAGCTGGAAGTCCTTGTGCCGCAGGTACCGGCCGGGGTAGTTCACCGACTCCAGCATGACCGCGCCGGAGAAGCCGGAGGCGCGGGAGCAGAAGGTGGCGTCCTTCTTGAAGACGGCCTTGCCGTCGTTGCGGTCGGCGCGCAGCACGAAGTTGTAGTGACGCAGATAGCTGCCGCCGGCCGTGACGAAGGAGTAACAGGAGCTGTCCGCCAGGCCCTTGACCACGGTGAAGGTGGAGTCCGCACGGGACTCCGAGCCGCGCACCGGGTCGAGTTTCACCAGGCCGCCACTCACATGCCAGTAGCGGTCCGGGTAGTTGACCGAGCGGACCGACCGCTTGTAGCTGGTCGGCTTGGGTCGGGTGGGCTTCTTCGTCGGTGACGCGGAGGGCTTGGCCGGGGTGTGCGGAGCCGAACTGCCCTGCGGCCTGGGGGAGGAGGGGGCCTGCGGCGACGCGGACACGGACGCGGATGCGGGCGTGCCCTTGTCGTCCCCCTCGGGTGTCGTCGACGGGGTCGGAGAGGGGGTGGCGAACGAGATCAGGCCGCCGCCCGCCGTCTCGTCGTCCGACAGCGTCTGTCCCTCACGGGCTTCTGTCTTCTTGTCAACGGGCTTGTCGTTGAGGGCGATTGCGGTCACGCACGCCAAGACGGTGGCGACGGCGAGGCCGCCGGCCAACCAGAGGCGCCGTGTTCCGGGTGCCCGGGAGGTGTCCGGGGCCCAGCCGTTCTCCCAGCGTTGGTCCTGGGACGGCCGGGACTTGTTTTCTGGCATGCGCTGTTCCTCCAGCGGCACCCCTGGCGGCTGCCGCGGCTGCGATGGCCCGGTGTGTGAACGGTGAAACAGTAGTGGAACCTGTGGCCCGCGTTCATCCGTTTGGGCGAGGGCTTTCCATAACGCTTTCGAATCCGCGACTCATGTGTGCTGCTATGCGTGTATACGCATCGTTGGGGCCCGGATGCTCACCGGCGGTCGGATCTCGTGGCTTTCGTGCTGCGCGAGGTCCCCGTGGCTCTCGTGGCTCTCGTGGTTCTCGAGGTTCCTGTGATCTCGGGTGCTCCTGAGGGGAACGTGCGAGGCCGGCGGGGGCCTGCGGGGCCCCCGGCTCGCTCCCTGAGACACCGCTGTGTGGGTTGGCCTCCGCGCCCTCCCGCCGGTTAGGTTTCCCTCATGACCGACACGACTGTCCCCCGCACCACCGGCGCCGCGGCCGCCGGCCTCGCCACGATCGCCGCCGACGGCACCGTTCTCGACACCTGGTTCCCCGCGCCCGCGCTCCTCGCGGAGCCCGGCCCGTCCGGCACCGAGCGGCTGTCCGCCGAGAAGGCCGTGGAACTGCTCGGCGAGGGCGCGGCGAAGGCGATCGGTCCGGACGCCCGGCGGGGCGTCGAGGTGGTCGCGGTCCGCACGGTCATCGCCTCGCTCGACGACAAGCCGCTCGACGCGCACGACGTCTACCTGCGCCTGCACCTGCTCTCGCACCGGCTCGTGAAGCCGCATGGGCAGAGCCTGGACGGCATGTTCGGCCACCTCGCCAACGTCGCCTGGACCTCGCTCGGCCCGGTCGCCGTCGACGCCGTCGAGCAGGTCCGCCTGAACGCCCGCGCGGAGGGCCTGCACCTCCAGGTCACCTCCATCGACAAGTTCCCGCGCATGACGGACTACGTCGCCCCGAAGGGCGTCCGGATCGCCGACGCCGACCGGGTCCGCCTCGGCGCGCACCTCGCCGAGGGCACCACGGTCATGCATGAGGGCTTCGTCAACTTCAACGCGGGCACGCTCGGCACGTCGATGGTCGAGGGCCGCATCTCCGCGGGCGTCATCGTCGGCGACGGCTCGGACATCGGCGGCGGCGCGTCCACGATGGGCACGCTGTCCGGCGGCGGCAACGTGATCATCTCCATCGGCGAGCGCTGCCTCATCGGCGCCGAGGCGGGCGTCGGCATCGCGCTGGGCGACGAGTGCGTCGTCGAGGCCGGCCTCTACGTCACCGCGGGCACCCGGATCACCATGCCCGACGGCCAGATCGTCAAGGCCCGCGAACTCTCCGGCGCCTCGAACATCCTCTTCCGCCGCAACTCGGTCACCGGCGCGGTCGAGGCCCGCCCGAACAACGCGGTCTGGGGCGGCCTGAACGAGATCCTGCACAGCCACAACTGACACCGAACGCCCAGCCCGTATGACGGAGCGCCCTCCCGCTGCCCGCGGAAGGGCGCTCCGTCATACGGGCAGCGTCGCCGCGAACTCCGCCAGTGCCGTGAAGTCCTCGTCCCGCAGGCCGATGCGTGGGTTCACGTGGTGCAGGAGGGCCGGGGCGGGGTGGTGGGCGGTGACGTATGCCGTGTCGGCGGGGGACTGTTCGTCGTCCACCCAGACGAAGGGGCGGCCCGCCGCGTGGGTGACGATCGTTTCCGTCTTCCAGTGGACGCCGTCGGGGCGGTGGGCGAAGAGCGCCGCGCCGAAGTCGACGTACGGGAGTTCGGGCAGGCCCACCACGGGTGCGATCCAGCGGTTGGCCTCGGCCATCCACGTCGTGGCCCAGCACAGGTCGTAAGGGAGGCGGAGCAGCGCTGCGCCGTGTCCGGGGTGCAGCCAGACTCGCAGCGGTCGCTCACGGCCCACGTCCGCCCTGATCGTCGTATAGCCCGCCGGCCGCTGCGTGGGCTTGGCGGCGTAGGGGTTCAGGGGGCCGTCGACGTCGAGGTAGAGCAGCGGTCGGCTCATCCGTTCACCGTACGGCAGCGTGGGGGCGCGGGGGTGTGACGAGTCGTTCGTAGGCCGCGCGCAGGTTGGCGGCCGTCGTCCGGTCGGCGGGGCGTAGCGGTGCTCGGACCGGGCCGGACGGTAGGTTCAGGTCGCTCAGGAGGGCCTTGGTGGTGACGGTGCCGGGCAGGCCCGAGGCCATCATCAACTCCACCAGTTCCGTGGCCCGTTGCTGGAGGCGGGCGGCTTCGGTCGTCTCGCCCGCGTCGAATGTGTCCAGGACGGCGCGGAGTTGGGCCGGGACCACGTTCGCGACCGTGCTGACGTAGCCCGCCGCGCCTACGGCGTAGAGCGCGAGGTTGTGTTCGTCGCAGCCCGCGTAGTACGCCAACTCGGTGCGGGAAAGCACCTTTTGGGTGCCGAGGAAGTCGTAGGAGCAGTCCTTGACGGCGACGATCCGGGGGTGCTCGGCGAGTCGGAGCAACGTGTCGGGCTCGATGCGGGTGCCGGTGCGGCCGGGGATGTCGTACAGCATGACGGGCAGCCCGGACGCGTCCGCGACCTCCCGGAAGTGTGCCTCCAGGGCGTCCTGCGGGAGCCTGCTGTAGTACGGGCTGACGACGAGGACGCCGTCCGCTCCGGCCTTCTCGGCGGCGCGGGTGAGGTCGAGGGTGTGCCGGGTGTCGAAGGTGCCCACGCCCGTGACGATCGAGGCCCGCCCGCCCACCGCCTCCCGTACCGCCGCCACCAGCTCCGCCTTCTCGGCGTCCGTGGTGGTCGGCGACTCACCCGTCGTACCGGACAGCACCAGCCCGTCGCACCCGGCCGCCACCAGTCGCTCGGCGAGCCGCTGCGCACCGTCGAGATCGAGCCCGCCGGAGCCGGTGAAGGGCGTGATCATCGCGCAGAGGGCGCGTCCGAAGGGGGAGGGCGGGAGCGGGGGAGGGGTTGTCGTCATGGGGGTAGTGTCGGCCCGGTCATCGAGAAGCTCCACTTAATTTTTGTGCATGGTATTGATAAGGAGTGCTTACGGGTTGTGCTTGGGGGTGTGCGGGTAGTGCAGGTCCGCCGGGGTACCCGGGTGTTCCGGACGGATGGACGGGGGCCAGGGAAAGGGCGCACCGATGACGGACAGGACAGTGGCGGATCTGCGTCGGCAGATCGAGCACACCAGGCACCAACTGGGGGCCACGGTCGAGGAGTTGGCTGCCAAGGCGGACGTGCGCGGTCGCACCGGGGCCCGCGCCGCCGACCTCATGGACCGCGCCGGCGCGATGACCGTGCAACTGCGCAGCACGGCGCGCCATCCGCGGCCGATCGTGATCGCGGGTGCGACGGGCGTGGCGGTGGGTGTGGCGCTCGTGGTGGCGTGGGTGCTCGGGAAGCGGCGGAGCGGGTGTTGAGCGCGGTGGGGCGGTGGTAGCCCGCTCGTTGCTCGCTGCCCTGTCCCTCCGGTAGCCCCTCCCCGGTAGTCCCCCCTCGCCGAACACTTGATTCCCCTGGACAAAAAAAGTTTTCGGTGAGACGGTGGCTGCATGTTGGACGTCACCGTGATCGAGGACCCCGAGGCCGCAGCCGTCTCGCTGGACCCCATACGGGCCAGGCTGCTCGCCGAGCTGGCGGCCGGACCCGCATCGGCCGCGATGCTGGCCGGCAAGGTCGGGCTGCCCCGGCAGAAGGTGAACTACCACCTCAAGGCGCTGGAGCGGCACGGGCTGGTGGAGCTGGCCGGCGAGCGCCGTAAGGGGAATGTCACCGAGCGGCTGATGCGGGCGACCGCCGCGTCGTACGTGATCTCACCGCTCGCGCTCGCCGCCGTGCAGCCTGATCCGGACCGCTTCCGGGACCAGCTCTCGGCGCGCTGGCTGCTCGCGCTCGGCGCTCGGCTGGTGCGCGACGTCGGCTCGCTGATCACCGGTGCCGCGAAGGCCCGCAAGGGGCTGGCGACGTACGCGCTGGACGGCGAAGTGCGTTTCGCCTCGGCCGCGGACCGGGCCGCGTTCATCCAGGAGCTGACGGCGGGGGTCGGCGCTCTGATCCACAAGTACGACGCCCCCGACGCCGAGGGTGGCCGCGATCACCGGATCGTCATCGCCGTCCACCCCACGCTCAAGCAGCCGCAGGACCCCGAAGAACCCGTACGCCCCATGAACCCCGAACTCGCCGAGTCGTAAGACCACTTGCCCAGTTGAGGAGCGCAGCCATGTCCAAGGAATTCGAGATCGCCCGCGAGTTCGAGGTCGACGCCACTCCGGAGGAGGTGTGGGAGGCGGTCACGAACGGCACCGGGGGATACCTGTGGCCGATGGAGGCACCGGAGCCCCGGGTGGGCGGCAAGGCGGCGTTCGGGTCGACGGTCACCGCCTGGGACCCGCCGCACCACCTCACCATCCGCAGCGAGGACGTCGGCTTCTCCGTCCAGAGCCTGAACCAGCTCGAGCATGTCATCGAGTCGCGCGACGGCGGCCGGCGCGCCTGGGTGCGGTACGTGCACAGCGGGATCTTCACCGACGACTGGGACAACCAGTACGACGGGGCGAGCAAGCACACGGACTTCTACCTGCACACCCTGCGCGAGTACCTCACGCACTTCGCGCCCCGCCCCGTCACGTTCGCCCAACTCGACGGAGGCGAGGCGTCCGTCACGCCCACCGCGCTCACCGCGGTCGGGCAGGCCCTGGGGCTGGCGGACGACACGGCGACCGGCACCCGCGTCGCGGTGCGCGGCCCGCAGGACTTCGATGCCGTACTCGACTACCTCGACCCGTACTTCATCGGCCTGCGCACTGAGGACGCCCTCGTGCGGATCTTCGGACGCAACCACTGGGGCGCGCCGGTCGGCGTCAGCGTCCACGACTTCGCCGCGGACGCCGACGCCAAGGCGAACGAGACCGCCTGGCAGGGCTGGCTGAACGCAGTGTTCAGCCAGCACAGTTGACAGACCTCCAGCTCCAGCTACAGCTACAGCTACAGCTACAGCTGCAACGGCGGCTACGGCTCGAAGCGCAGTACCTGCGGGTCGTGGTCGCTGATCTGGTCGTGGAACTCCGAGTTGATGTGCACGCTGTCGTACTTGAAGTCGCCGCACCGGATCGACGGGCTCACCAGGATCTGGTCCAGGACCTGCTGGTTGCCCTGGTAGTCGTAGGTGTAACGCTCGTTCTTGGGCAGCGACTTGATCGCCGACCACAGCGCGCCGTCGCTCTCCAGGATCTGCGCGGTGCCGGAGAACTCGAAGTCGTTGATGTCGCCCAGGGCGATGACGTCCGCGTTCTTCTGCACGTCCAGGATGTTCTTGACGAACGCGTTGACCAGCGTCGCCTGTTGGTGGCGCTGGATCTCCGAGCTGCGCACCACCGGCTGGTACTGCGCGGTCAGACCCTGGTCGCCGCCCTTGGAGTTGAAGTGGTTGGCGATCACGAAGACCGTGCGGCCACGGAAGACGAACTCGCCGGCCAGCGGCTTGCGGCTGGAGTTCCAGGCGGTGTTGGCCGGGTCGATCCGGCCGGGCGAGGCGGTGAGCTGCGCCTTGCCGTGCACCTTGGTGACGCCGACGGCGGTGGTCGCGTCGCCGCCCGCACGGTCGGTGAAGGACACCCGCTCGGGGTTGAACAGGAACACCTGACGGATGTTTCCGCCCGGCTCGCCGCCGTCGGTGTTGTTGACCGGGTCGATCGAGCGCCACTCGTACGTCGGGCCGCCCGCGGCCACGATCGCGTCGATCAGCTTGTTCACGGTGACGTCGGCGGCGGTCGTGCCGTCGTTCGTCGCGCCGTTGTCGTCCTGGATCTCCTCCAGGGACACGATGTCGGGCGACTTCAGGTTGTGCACGATCGCGGAGGCGTGCTCCTCGAACGTGGGGTCGGACGGGTCGAGGTTCTCGACGTTGTACGTCGCGACCGCGAGTTCGCCCTTCTTCTGCTTCTTCGTCGTCTCCCGCTTCAGCCCGTCGCTCTTGAGCGTGCCGAGTTGGCTCGCGACGAGCGTGTAGCCGCCGAACTGGTTGTAGTCCAGCGGGCCGGACGTGACGCCGGTGAGCTTGTCGCCGACGTTCGCGACGGGGAAGTCCGCCGTCGCGCCCAGCGACTGGATCTGCAGCCGGCCGGTGTTCTGCGAGGTGTACGAGCCGTACAGGGCGCCACCGCGGCGGCTGGTGTTCTCGTGCGGCTTCACCGTGACCCACAGCTCGCTGTACGGGTCGGTGGCGGTCACCACGCGCGCGTCAGAGACCCGGACGTTCATGCCCTCCAGGGACTCGTAGTAGTCCAGGGCGTACTTCTTGGGCCGCAGGGTGAGCGCGTTGATCGAGTTGCTCGCGACGGTGTCGCCGGCCGGCGTGTACGCGCCCGGGACCGACTTCGCGTTCACGACGGTCGCGGCCGGAACCGCGTTGCCGCTCGACACGACCGTCACCGTCGGCTTGGTGATCTCGGTGATCGACTGGTTGCCCGTCGAGGCGCCGCCCGGGACGAACTCCGAGACCGTGCCGGTGACCGTGACGGAGTCGCCGACGGCGACCTTCGGGGCGGAGCTGGTGAAGACGAAGACGCCCTCACTGGTGGCCGGGTCGGCGTCCGGGTTCGGATCCTGGATCCAGAACCCCTTGGACGAGCCGTAGGTGCGGACGCCGGTGACGATTCCGGCCACACCCGTGACCGCCTTGCCGGCGTACGGCGATATCCGGGTCGTGCCCTGGATGTCGTGAATGGCCACGGTGTCCGCCTGCGCGGGCACGGTGAGGGCGACGGTGGAGGCCGCGGAACAGACGGCGGCGACGGTGAGCGCGGCGAGGCGCGCGGACTTCTTGCTCGGCAACGGAATCCCTCCGGGGACGTACGTGAGCGCCGGGACCAGGGTGGAAACAAGGGTGGAGACGGGGGGAGATCAGGGGTGGAGACGAGGGTGGAACGAGGGTCGGGCAGGTGATGAGGGGCCGCGACCGGTGGGGCGGAGCGCGACGCGCGTAGAAAATACGGTGAACAGGTGTCCAGTGGATTTCTACGCGCGTCAATCTCCTGCCTGGTCAGGCCACTTGTCAAGGTTTCAGCCATGTACGCAGCCCGACGGGTAGATGAACCGGGCGGCATGGGTCCATATCCGTCTAGGCTGAGTGGCCCAGTGCCCGTGCCCCCGGCGGGCCGGTGGCACCCCGCGCCCGAGGAGAACCAGCCGATGTCAGACAGCTCCCCCCTGCCGCCGGTGCGGCTGCACCCCGAAGCGGAGCTGGCGCGCGACGCCCTGTCCACGCCGTTGCTCTCCCGGGCCGCCCTGCTGGCCCGCTGGGCCGGTCCCGGCACCCGGGTCGACCCCGGCGGCCAGCTCGTAGAGGAGCAGTTGGCGGCCGCCGCCGAGGCGCTCGGACTGGCCGGGGACGACGCGGCGGCCGAGGCGAGCGAGGCGTGGCGGCTCGCCATGGACACCGGGCTCGTGGAGGTCGTCGACGAGCAGGCCGACACCGTCGCGACCGGCGAGGACCTGGCGCTGCTCACCGGCGGCTCCCCGCACGACGTCCTCGCCGTCTGGCTCGGCGCCCTGGAGTCCGTGATCGCGGATGCGGCCGTGCCCGACCTCGACGCGCTGATCGACGTCATGGACGAGGGCGGCGCGGTCGACTTCTCCAAGCTGGACTGGGATCCGGAGGCCGAGGCCGAGTTCCTCGACGGTGTGCTCGGCAACCTCTACCTGCTGACCGCCAGCGAGGACGGCCCCGGCGACGCCCCCGTCCCGCTCCCCGCGCTCGCCGCCTCGATGATCATCCCCGGCGACATGGACGAGCCCACCAACGACGTCCTGGAGCAGGTCTCCGACGCGATGATGCGGCTCGACGAACAGTTCCGGCTGCTGGACCCGATCGGCCTCGTCGTCTACCAGCCCGTCGACGAGGCGCTGTTGGGGGACCTGGACGTGGACGGGGATGCGGAAGGGGACGTGGAAGAGGGGCCGGGCGAAGCGGCGGTCGAGGGGACGGGTGCGGGGACGGGCGCAGTGGCGGAGGAGCCCGTCGTCCCGGTCGACGAGGCCGACGTCTCCCGCTACGGCATGGTGCGCCTCACCCCGCTCGGCCTGTACGGGCTGCGGGCCCGGCTGCTGGAGTCCGGCTTCGCGGCCCCGGCCGTCGGGGACCTCGCCGACAAGGGCGCCGACGCCCTCTTCGACGGCAGCGCCGGCTACGGCCCGCGCGCCGCCCTCGCCGAGACCGAGCAGTGGCTCGCCCGCCGTGAACCCCTCGCCGCCGCACAGGAGTTGCTGGCCGCCGCCCGCGGCTCGGACCCCGGCGCCCCGCTGCGCCGACTGCGCTGCCAGCAGGCCCTGTCCCTCCTCGGCGCGCAGGCCGAACCCGCCGTGCGCACCGTTCTCGACGATGCCGAACTCGGCGGCCTCGCCCGCGTATGGCTGAGCGAACTCGGCGCGACGGACATCCCCGCCCCCTCCGAGGACCTGGTCTTCTGGCTCACCATCGACACCCTGGCCGCGCAGCTCGCCGCCGAGGGCAACTCCGAGGAACTGCAGGCGCTCGTCGAGGGGTTGGCCCAGCAGCACAGCGGTTTCTTCGCGGCGGCCTGGCGCGTCGACCACCCGGCGACCCCGGACGTCCTGGAGGCGATGGGACGCCTGCACCCGGACAAGCGCATCGCGAAGGAAGCACGCAAGGCGGCGTTCAAGGCACGGTCGCAGCAGGGCGGTTGACGTTTCCCGGGTTCTTTCGGGGAGGGGGCTTCTTCGGACTCCCGTGGGGACTTGGGAGTTTGAGGGGGGGCTTGGGGCTTTCGTGGCCTGATCCGTACGGGCTCATGGAAGCGGGTCCATTGAAGTCGCTCCCCGTTCAACTCCCGTTCAGGCATGCGCGGGACGGTGTCGCCGAACCGAGGTCCGTCCCACTCCACGGCACTTCCGAGTCTCAGGAGACACCATGTCGCTCACCCGCAGGGACTTCGCCAGGCAATCCGCGATCACCGGTGCCGGGGTCGCACTGGCGGGCAGCGTAGGCGCCCTCGCCACCGCGCCGAACGCCCTCGCGTCCACGGACGTCGAGCCTGCGGACGTCGAGTCTGCGGCAGGCGCAGCGGACGGATCGCGGGAGCCGTCGGCGGCGGCCGGGCATCACGGGGTCGGCTACGGGCCGTTGCTCGCCGACCCCGACGGCATCCTCGCGCTGCCCGCCGGCTTCACGTACCGCGTCATCACCCACAGCGGGAAGACCACGCTGGAGTCCGGCGAGATCACCCCGTCCAACCACGACGGCACCGCCGCCTTCCGCGGACCGCGCGGCGCGACCCTCCTCGTCAACAACCACGAGCTGAAGGGCCCGCGGTCGAGCTGGCAGTACCCGGTCCCGCTCACCGAGGGCCTCGTCTACGACCCGGCGGCCTCCGGCGGCTGCACGGTCGTCGAGGTGCGCCCCGGCGGCCGGGTCGCCGAGTGGGTCGGCATCGCCGGCACCTCCACCAACTGCGCGGGCGGCAGCACCCCTTGGGACACCTGGCTCACCTGCGAGGAGACCGAGGACAAGGCCGGCCAGAACGGCATGACCAAGGACCACGGCTACGTCTTCGAGGTCGACCCCGCCGACCGTCGCGCCAACCGGAACCCCAAGCCCGTCAAGGCGCTGGGCCGGTACGCCCACGAGGCCGTCGTCATCGACCCCAGGCGCGGCCACGCCTACCTCACCGAGGACGCCTCCGGCCCCAACGGCCTGCTCTACCGCTGGACCCCGCCGGCGGGCTTCCACCACGGGCGCGGCAAGCTGCGCACCCTCGCCGACGACGCCGGCGTCCTGGAGGCCTTCAAGTGCTTCGACTCCGGCGGCAAGTTCGTCGACGACCTGTCCCGCGCCACGAAGATCGGCACGGTGTACGGCGTGGACTGGGTGACCGTCCCCGACCGCGACGCGAAGACCGTCCCCGTCCGCAAGCAGTTCGCCGCCGGCCAGGTCACCCGCGCCCGCAAACTGGAGGGCATGTGGTGGGCCGACGGCGGCACCTACATCGTCTCCTCGTACGCCCGTGAGGAGAGCCCCGGCGCACAACACGACGGCGCCGTCTGGTTCTACGACCCCAAGCGCCGCACCCTCACCCTGAAGGTGCTGCTCGGCGTGAACCCCGACCCGTCCGCCGACGGCGCGTTCGACGGCCCCGACAACATCACGGTCTCCCCCTACGGCGGCCTCGTCATCGCCGAGGACGGCGAGGGCGTCCAGCACCTGTTCGGCGCCACCGACAGCGGCCGCACCTACCCCATCGCCCGCAATGAACTCAACATCGGCACCGAAGAGAAGCCGGAATACAGCGAGTTCACCGGTGTCACCTTCTCCCCCGACGGCCACACCCTGTTCGCCAACATCCAGACACCGGGCATCATGCTCGCGATCACGGGGCCTTGGAAGCGGCAGAAGCGGTAAGCGATGAGTCGTCATTAATTCGCTCGCCCGCGCGATGCCGCGCCTCCTACAGTGAGATCACGAACAGCGCACCTCCCGGTGCGAAGGCAGCGGCTACTTCTCTTCCAAAGAATCCAGCGCCGCCGCCGACTTGATCTCGGGAGGCGCAGCATACGGTGGGTGCCCGGTGCGCAGGCAACGGTTACTTCATCGGATCGGACGGTCGCGGGTTCGAGTCCCGTCATCGACTTCAGGTCGGTGTAGCTCAGTTGGGTAGAGCATCTGGCTTAGTCCGTCGCCGACTCCCGATCTCGGGCACCTTCCCTCTGCTGCGCCTCCCTTTCGGAATCACCATGAATTCGGGGGGAATTCAGCATGGCGCGCTTCAACACCCGTACCGCCAAGGCGCAGCCCACCTCGCCCGTGACCACCACGGGCCGGGTGCTCCGTACGCACCAGGGCGGCCGAGGCCATGAGCGGGACGCCCGCTCCGAGCTCTTCCTGCTGGCGATCGCCAACTTCGTCTCCCAGCAGACCTTTTACGAGTCCGGCGCCGATCGCGACGACCGTTTCGCGAACCTCGTGCGCGAACTCGCCGTCAGCGACCCGTCCTGGACGGCCGGCCTGCTCGGCTGGCTGCGCGGCGAGGGCAACCTCCGTACCGCCGCGATCGTCGGCGCCGCCGAGTACGTACACGCGCGTCTGGCGGCGGGCGCCACGGACGGTCCCTCGAACCGGCAGGTCGTGGACTCCGTGCTGCGGCGTCCCGACGAGCCCGGCGAGCTGCTCGCGTACTGGACGGCGACGTACGGCCGTAACGTCCCCAAGCCCGTCAAGCGCGGGGTCGCCGACGCCGTACGGCGGCTCTACGGCGGCAGGTCGCTGCTGAAGTACGACACCGCGTCCAAGGGCTACCGCTTCGGCGACATCCTCAACGTGGTGCACGCGGCGCCGGACCCGGACAAGCCGTGGCAGGGCGAGTTGTTCCAGTACGCCCTGGACCGCCGGCACAACCCGGACACCGCCGTGCCGCCCGCCTCCAACCGTGTCCTGACCGCGCACCGCGAGCTGATGGCGCTGCCGGTGGGGGAGCGGCGCGCGGTGGTGACGTCGGAGGGCGGGGCCGAGCGGCTGGCGGCGGCCGGGATGACGTGGGAGGCGCTCGCGGGCTGGCTGCAGGGGCCGATGGACAACGCGGCCTGGGAGGCCGTGATTCCGTCCATGGGGTCGATGGCATTGCTCCGAAATCTGCGCAATTTCGACGAGGCCGGCGTCTCGGACGAGGTGGCCGCGCAGGTGGCGGCGAAGATCAGCGATCCCGCCGAGGTCGCGCGCTCGCGGCAGTTCCCCTTCCGCTACCTCGCCGCGTACCGGCACGCGCCCTCGCTGCGCTGGGCGTACCCGCTGGAGCAGGCGCTCGGACACTCGCTGGCCAACGTGCCCGCGCTGCCCGGCCGCACGCTGGTGCTCGTCGATCGCTCGGGCTCGATGTTCTACTCCCGGCTGTCGGACCGCTCCGAGCTCAACAGGGCCGACGCGGCGGCGATCTTCGGCACGGCGCTCGCGCTGCGGGCGGCCGACGCGGACCTCGTCGAGTTCGGCACCATGAGCAAGCGACTGGAGACCGGCGCGGGCGAGTCGGTGCTCAAGATCCTGGAGCGCTTCGGCGACCTGGGCGGCACCGACACCACCTCGGCGATCCGCGCGCACTACCGGGGGCAGGACCGCGTCCTGATCATCACCGACGAGCAGTACGCCTTCAGCCACCACGGCGACCCGACCGACCAGGTCCCGGCGAATGTGCCGGTCTACACCTGGAACCTGGCCGGGTACCGCGTGGGCCACGGCCCGTCGGGGAAGGCGAACCGGCACACCTTCGGCGGGCTCTCGGACGCGGCTTTCCGGATGGTGCCGCTGCTGGAAGCCACCCGGGACGCCGACTGGCCGTGGGCCGTCCGATAGGGCGTCTGCTCACTCGGGTGGGTCCGGGTTGGTTCGAGGTGGGTTCGGGGCTTGTTCGCGGGGCGGCCGATATCTAACATTTCAGTTTGTGGAGCCTCTACGACCCGTCCGCCGCACCCTTCTGCGGGACCGCGCCTACGAGACCATCCGGGACGCCATCGTCGCCGGGGACATCGCACCCGGTGCGGTGGTGCGCGACGCCGAACTCGCGGAGCGGCTCGGGCTGTCCCGGGCGCCGGTGCGGGAGGCGTTCTCGCGGCTGGTGGACGAAGGGCTGCTGGAGAGCAAGCCGCAGAGCTACACGCGGGTGACCCCGGTCGTGGCCGGCGACGTACGGGACGCGGCGGCCGTGGTCGGGGCGATGCACGAGCTGGCCACCCGGGTCGCGGTGCCCCGGCTGTTCGCGGCGGACGTCGAGGCGATGCGCACGGCCAACGAACGCTTCACGGCCGCAGTCACCGCCGGCGACGTCGACGCCGCGCTGCGCGCCGACGACGAGCTGCACGACATCCTCGTCCGGGCCGCCGGCAACCGCGCGGCCGCCGCCACCATCGCCCGCTACACCCCGCTCATCCGGCGGCTGGAGCGACGGCGCTTCGGTGAGGGCGGCACCTGCCGTTCGGCCGGACTGCACGGACGGCTGATCGAGGCCTGCGCCGACGGTGACGCGACCGAGGCGGTCCGTGTCACGGCGGAGATCTGGCGCACGCTGGCCGAACTCGCCGATCTGGTCGACCTGGCCGACGATGCCGGCTGAGGCGAACCGGCTGAGGCGAACCGGCTGAGGCGAACCCGACTGAGCCAAGGAGGCTCCATGGCCGTGAAGTCCCTCTCCTCGTACGCGCGTTACCCCCTCCTCTTCGGGCCCTCGCCCGTCCACCCGCTGGAACGGCTCACCGCCCACCTCGGCGGCGCCGCCCTCTGGGCCAAGCGGGAGGACTGCAACTCCGGGATCGCGTACGGCGGGAACAAGACGCGCAAGCTGGAGTACCTGGTCGCCGACGCGCTCGCGCAGGGGTGCGACACGCTCGTGTCGATCGGCGGGGTGCAGTCCAACCACACCCGTCAGGTCGCGGCCTGCGCCGCCCGCGCCGGGCTCAAGTGCGTTCTGGTGCAGGAGAGTTGGGTGGAGTGGCCCGACTCCGTGTACGACAAGGTCGGCAACATCCTGATCAGCCGGCTCGCCGGAGCGGACGTACGGCTCGTCCGGGCCGGGTTCGGGATCGGCTTCAAGGAGAGCTGGGAGCTGGCGCTCAGGGAGGTCGAGGAGTCGGGCGGGAAGCCGTACGCCATCCCGGCCGGGGCCTCCGACCATCCGCTCGGCGGGCTCGGGTTCGCCGGGTGGGCGTACGAAGTCGCCGAGCAGGAGCGGCAGTCGGGCGTCTTCTTCGACACCGTGATCGTGTGTTCCGTGACCGGGTCCACCCAGGCCGGCATGGTCGCCGGGTTCGCGGCGCTGGAGGAGGCGGGCGGGCGGCCCCGGCGCGTCATCGGGATCGACGCCTCCGCCAGGCCCGCCGAGACCCGCGAGCAGATCGCCCGCATCGCGCACGGCGCCGGTCAACTGATCGGTGTGGGGCGGGAGTTGACCGTCGAGGACGTCGAACTCGACGAGCGCTACCACGCCGGTGTCTACGGAGTCCCGGACGGGACGACCCTGGAGGCGATGCGGCTCGCCGCGCGGACCGAGGGCATGGTCACCGACCCCGTCTACGAGGGGAAGTCGATGGCCGGGCTCGTCGACCTGGTCGCCCGCGGCGAGATCGGCCGCGCCGCCACCGTGCTGTACGCGCACCTGGGCGGGCAGCCCGCGCTGAACGCGTACAGCGCCCTGTTCTAGACGCCACCCTGTTCCAGACACCGCCCGCGACCGCGTGCCCCGTCTGGTGTCGCCGCGTGATGTGGTGGAACATGCGGGCAGCACGACGTCGGCGCGAGGAGTAACTGGATGACGCAGGTCAGGCCCATGCGCGCGGACGCTCGCCGCAACTACGAGCGCTTGCTGAAGGCGGCGGCGGAGGCCTTCGCCGAGCATGGGGAGGGCGCCTCCCTCGACGACATCGCCAAGCGCGCGGGCGTCGGATCCGGCACGCTGTACCGGCACTTCCCGACCCGTCAGGCGCTGCTGGAGGCGGCCTACCTCGACCGGATCGAGGCGCTCGCCGCGCGGGCCGACGAACTCGGCGGGGAACTCCCGCCGGGCGAGGCGCTGGTGGCCTGGCTCAACGAGCTGTGCGTCGGCACGATCCAGGTCCGCGGCCTGAAGTCACTGCTGGGCTCCGCCGTCACGGACGGCGGCGCGGCCGCGGTCACCGCCTGCGGCAGCAGCATGAAGGACGCGGCGGCCCGGCTGGTGGGGGCGGCGCAGCGGGAGGGGACCCTGCGGGCGGACGTCGAGCCGATCGACGTACTGCGCCTCGCGCACGGGGTGGCGACGGCGTCGGAGCTGGCGAAGGGCGACAGCGGTGCCATCCGCCGGTATGTGTCGCTGCTGACGGAGGGCCTGCGGCCGCCCGCGCGGTGACGGCTGCGGGCGCCCCCTTGGTGGCGGGCGCCCGGCAGCGGAACGTCTACATGCGTCGGGGACGTCTACTGGCGTCGGGGACGTCTACGGGCGACGACGGCGACGCGGCTACAGGGCCTGGGCGCCCGGCTTCACCATGTTCCGCACCGTACGGGCCTTCACGAAGTCGCCCATGGCCGTCATCTCCCACTCACCGGAGAACTGCCGGATGAGCTTGGCCATCAGCACGCCCGTCTGCGGTTCGGCGCCGGTGAGGTCGAAGCGGACGAGTTCCTCGCCGGTCGCGGCGTCCAGCAGGCGGCAGTACGCCTTGGCGACCTCCGTGAACTTCTGGCCGGAGAACGAGTTCACCGTGAAGACCAGACCGGACACCTCCTGCGGGAGACGGCCGAGGTCGACGACGATCACCTCGTCGTCGCCCCCGCCCTCGCCGGTGAGGTTGTCCCCGGAGTGCTTGATCGCGCCGTTCACGATGGAGAGCTTGCCGAAGTAGCAGCTGTCGATGTGGTTGCGCTGGGGGCCGTAGGCGATGACCGATGCGTCCAGGTCGATGTCCTTGCCGCGGAACGCGGGCTCCCAGCCGAGGCCCATCTTGACCTGCGAGAGCAGCGGCTGCCCGCCCTTGACGAGGGAGACGGTCTGGTTCTTCTGGAGGCTGACGCGCCCCTTGTCGAGGTTGATCTTCCCGGTGCCCGGCGCGGCGGCGGGCGGGGCCGGGGGAGCGGCGGGCGGCGCGGGAGCGGCGAGGCGCGGGTCCACGGGCGGGGCCGAGGGCGCCACCGGGGTCCGCATCGTCGGCGTGGGCGGGGCGACCGGCTGGGCCTGGGCTGCGGCCGGTGCCGGTTCCTCCACCGTCACGCCGAAGTCGGTGGCGATGCCGGCCAGGCCGTTGGCGTAGCCCTGGCCGACCGCGCGGGCCTTCCAGGCGCCGTTCCTGAGGTAGATCTCCACGACCACCAGCGCCGTCTCGCCGCCGAGCTGCGGGGGCGTGAAGGTGGCCAGGACGCTGTTGTCGTCCGCGCCGCGGATCGTCGCCGTCGGTTCGACGCCCTGGAACGTCTGGCCCGCGCCGTCCGGGCTCGCGGTGATGACGATCTTCTCGATGCCGGGCGGGAGCGCGGCCGTGTCGACGACGATCGCGTCGGGCGCCGTACCCCCGCCGGTGCGGTACGTGACACCGGGGCCGCTGGGCTGGTTGTAGAAGATGAAGTCGTCGTCGGAGCGCACCTTGCCGTCTGCGGTGAGCAGCAGGCCCGAAACGTCGAGCCGCACCGGGGCGGCGACGTCCACCGTCACGCGCGCGACGGGGAGAGGGATGTTCGAGCCGGGGGTCATAGCTGTCATGCCGGGTGAACGAACGGCATCACTTTGCCGTTCCCTTACCTGAGCCCGAAGCTGTCAAAGGTGTCAAAAGCCGTCAGGGCACCACGACGATCTTGCGGCCGACCCCCGCCGCGAACTGCTCCAGCGCCTGCGGGTAGCGCTCCAGCGGGATCCGGTCGCTGATGAAGACGTCCGCGTCCAGCACGCCGTTCGCGAACAGTTCGGCCGCCCGCTCGAAGCTGTGCAGGACCGCCATCGACCCGGTGATGGTGATCTCCTGGTTGTAGATCCGGTACGGGTCGATCGTCACCCGGGTCGCGTAGTCCGCCACCCCGAACTGCAGGAACGTCCCCGCCTTCGCCACCCGGTCCAGGCCGTCCTGGATCGCCGCCGCGTTGCCCGTGGCGTCCACGACGACGTCCCAGCCCTGTGGCCGCTCCAGCTCGTCCGGGCTCGCCGCCGACCCGGAGACGCCCAGCCGACGGGCCGTCTCCAGGCGCGCGGGGTTGACGTCGACGACGTCGACGCTGGCCGCGCCCGTGCGCTTCGCGAGCTCCAGCATCATCAGGCCCATCGTCCCGGAGCCGTAGATCAGCACATGCGCGCCCAGGCGCGAGCGGAGCACGTCGTAGCCGCGCACCGCGCACGACAAGGGCTCCACCAGCGCCGCGTCCTGTGTGCGGACGTGCTCGGGCAGCCGTACGCAGTTCGCGGCCGGTGCCACCGCGTACTGCGCGGCCCCGCCCGCCGTGGTGACGCCGATCGCGGCCCACCGTTCGCAGAGGTTGTTGTGGCCGGTGCGGCACTGCCGGCACTCGTAGCAGTACAGCGAGGGGTCCACGGCCACTCGGTCGCCGACGGAGACCTCCGTGACCTCGGCGCCCACCCCGACCACCGCGCCCGCGAACTCGTGCCCGGGCACGAGGGGCAGCTTGGGCGCGAACTCGCCCTGGAGGATGTGCAGATCGGTGCCGCACAGACCGCAGGCGGCGACCTCTACGACGACCTCGCGCGGCCCGGGCGTCGGGTCGGGGACCTCGGTGACGACGGCGCGGCCCACGGACTCGATGACGGCGGCCTTCATTTCACGGCTCCCAAGGACAGGCCCTGGACCAGTTTGTCCTGGGCGGCGAACCCCGCGGCGAGCACCGGCAGGGAGATGACGAGCGACGCGGCGCACACCTTCGCCAGGAACAGGCCCTGGCTGGTGATGAAGCCGGTCAGGAAGACGGGGGCGGTCTCCGCGACCACACCGGTGAGCACCCGGGCGAAGAGCAGTTCGTTCCAGCTGAAGATGAAGCAGATCAGGGCCGTCGCCGCGATGCCCGGCAGGGCGATCGGGGCGACCACACGCGCGAGGATCGTCGGCAGCCGTGCCCCGTCCACCCGCGCGGCCTCGATGATCGCCACCGGGACCTCGGACAGGAACGACTGCATCATCCACACCGCGATCGGCAGGTTCATGGAGGTGTAGAGGACGACCAGGAGCCAGATGTTGTCCAGCAGCCCGGCGTTCTTCGCGAACAGGTAGATCGGCAGCAGGCCCGCCACCACCGGCAGCATCTTCGTCGACAGGAAGAAGAACAGGACGTCCGTCCACTTCCGCACCGGGCGGATCGACAGCGCGTAGGCCGCCGGGAGGGCGAGCAGCAGGACCAGGACGGTCGAACCGAGCGACGCCACCGTCGAGTTGACCAGCGCCGGCCACGGGCTCGCGCCGCCGCCGGTGCCGAAGAACTCGCGGTAGCCGTCGAGGGTGAGCGACGCGGTGAAGGACGGCGGGTTGGTCGCCGCGTCCTGCTCGGAGTGCAGGGACGTCAGGGCCATCCAGGCGACGGGCAGGAAGAACACGATCCCGGCCACCCAGGCCAGCAGCCCGAGGCCGCCTCGGCGTACGACGTTCATGCGCGGGACACCTCCTCGCGGAACAGGGACGAGACGACCCGCAGGGCGAAGGTCGCGATGACGATCGAGCCGATGACCACCAGGACGCCGGCGGCCGAGGCGAGGCCGTTCTCGTGGGCCTGGTAGAAGCTCTGGTAGACGGTGTAGGGGAGGTTCGCCGTGCCCAGGCCGCCGGACGTGATGGTGAAGACCGCGTCGAAGTTCTGCACGATGTAGATCGAGCCGAGCAGGGCGCCGAGTTCGAGGTAGCGGCGCAGGTGGGGGAGGGTGAGGTGGCGGAAGATCTGCCAGTCGCTCGCGCCGTCCACCCGGGCCGCCTCGATCTGCTGCTGGTCGCGGCTCTGCAGTCCGGCCAGCAGGATCAGCATCATGAACGGCGTCCACTGCCAGACGAGGGAGGCCTCGACGGCGAGCAGCGGGGTGTCGGAGATCCAGTCGGGCTGGGGGCCGCCCACGTAGTGCGAAAGCCCGTTGAGCAGGCCGTATTCGGGGTTGTAGAGGACGTGTTTCCAGAGCAGGGCCGCGGCCACCGGGACCACCAGGAAGGGCGCGATCAGCAGCGTGCGGACCACGCCCCGGCCGCGGAAGCGGCGGTCCAGGAGCAGTGCCAGGGCCAGCCCGAGCACCAGGCTGACCAGCACCACGGTCGCCGTCAGCAGGATGGTCGTCCACACCGAGTGGCGCAGGTCGGCGTCGGTCAGGACCTGGTGGTAGTTGTCGAGGCCGGTGAAGCGGCGGGCCTTGGGGTAGAGGGCGTTCCAGTCGAAGAAGGAGATCACCAGCGTGGCCACGAAGGGGAGTTGGGTGACCACGATCATGAAGACCAGGGCGGGGAGCAGCGGGGCCCGGGTCGCCCAGGCGCGCAGGCGGGCGGAGGGCTGCCGCAGGGGGCGTACGGGTGCGGTGGCCGGCGGGGCCGTCGTCGTCGCGGTCATCGTCCCTCGTACTCCTCGGAGATCCGCTCGGCGATCTTCTGGGACTTCCTCAGGGCCGTCTCGACGGACTGGCGTCCGGCGATGGCCGCGCTGATCTCCTGGGAGACCCTGGTGCCGAGGTCGGTGAACTCGGGGATGCCGACGAACTGGATGCCGGGCGCGGGGCGCGGCTGCACGCCGGGGTCGTTGGGCTTCGCCCCCTCGATGGCCTGCTTCGTCATCTCCTGGAAGGCGGCGGCCTCTTGGACGTAGTCGGCGTTCGTGTACGTCGACGCCCGCTTGCCGGCCGGCACGTCGGACCAGCCGACCTTCTGGCCGACGAGCTGCTCGTACTGCTTGCCCGACGCCCAGGAGACGAACTTCCAGGCCTTGTCGGAGTTGCGGGAGGCCTTCTGGATGCCCCAGGCCCAGGTGTAGAGCCAGCCGGAGGCGGCGGTCCGCTCCACGGGGGCCGGCGCGTACCCCATCCTGCCCTTGACCGGGGACTTCGCCGCCTCCAGGGAACCGGCCGCGGAGGTCGCGTCGTACCACATGGCGACCTTGCCCTGGGTCATGTTGTTCAGGCACTCGGCGAAGCCGGACTGGGCGGCCCCGGACTCGCCGTGCGCGCGGACGAGGTCGACATAGAACTTCGTCGCCTTCTCGAACTCGGGCGAGTTCAGCCGCGCCTTCCAGTCCTTGTCGAACCAGGTGCCGCCGAAGGTGTTCACGACCGTCGTCAGGGGCGCCATCACCTCGCCCCAGCCGGGCAGCCCGCGCAGGCAGATGCCCTTCATGCCGGGCTCGGCGCCGTCCGTCTTCGCCGCCAGGTCGGCCACCTGCTGCCAGGTGGGGTGCGCGGGCATCGTCAGGCCCTTCGCCGCGAACACGTCCTTGCGGTACATCAGGAAGGACGACTCGCCGTAGAAGGGCTGGCCGTAGAGCTTGCCGTCGTCGGCGGTGAGGGATTCGCGCATCGGCTTCAGGACGTCCTGCTCGTCGTACGCCGGGTCGTTCGCGACGTAGGAGTCCATCTCGTGCAGCCAGCCGTTGCGGGCGTAGATCGGGATCTCGTAGTTCGACAGGGTCGCCACGTCGTACTGGCCCGCCTGGTTGGCGAAGTCCTGGCTGATCTTGTCGCGGACGTCGTTCTCGGGGAGGACGGTGAAGCTGACCTTGATGCCGGTCTCCTTGGTGAAGTGGTCGGCGGTGAGCTTCTGCAACTCCGTCATCTGCGGGTTGTTGACCATCAGGACGTTGATGGAGTCGCCGCCGGAACCCGCCCCGCCGGCCCCGGCCCAGCAGCCGGAGAGCAGCGGGGCGAGCAGCGTCCCTGCGGCGACCGCGGCGAGCGTGGCTCGCGGCCTCCGTCGGCTCTGGGTTCGCATGGATCGCTCCTGGACATAGAGGGACGTATCGCGCGTGGTGGGGCATGGGGGTGCCGTATGGAGGTGCCCCATGGTGGGTGAGTTGGTTTTTCAAACCCTGATGATCTGTGGTCCCAGCAGTGAGTACCGATGGGCCTCGGCCGTCGGAAGCAGGGTGCTCGTCACGATCGTCTCCAGCACGCCCACCTCGGCGAACCGGCAGAAGCCGACCGCGCCGAACTTGGTGTGCACGCCCGCGAACACCACGCGGCGCGCCGCCCGCACGGCCTGCGCCTTGACCTCGCCGACGGCCGGGTCCGGGGTGGTCAGGCCGTGCTCGCGGGAGATGCCGTTGGCGCCGAGGTAGGCGAGGTCGACGACGAAGCCGGCCAGCATCTTCGTCGTCCAGTGGTCGACGGTGGCCAGCGTGCCGGAGCGGACCCGGCCGCCGAGCAGCAGCACCGACATGTTCTCGGCCTCGGCGAGCGCGCCCGCGACCGGCAGGGACGCGGTGACCACGGTCAGCGGCCGGTCCCTGGGCAGCGCCCCGGCGATGAGCTGCGGGGTGAAGCCCTCGTCGACGAAGACGGTCTCGGCGTCCCCGAGCAGCCTGGCCGCCGCGGCCGCGATCCGGCGCTTCTCGGGGACGTGGCTGGTGGCGCGGAAGGCCAGCGTGGTCTCGAAGCCGGCGCTCTCCACGGGATAGGCGCCGCCGTGCGTACGGCGTACCAGCCCGTGGTCCTCCAGGGTGCGCAGATCCCGCCGTACGGTCTCCCTGGCCACGCCCAGTTCGACGGCGAGCGCGGCGACGTCGACCGAGCCGGTGGCGCGTGCGGTGCGCACGATCGCGCGCTGCCGGTCCTCCGCCGTCCTCGGGGTCATGCCGTCACCTCGCTCTTCCGCTGTCCTGCCCGTTCGCCCTGCCCGTTCGGGCCCGGCGTCGCCCGGTGGGGTCCACGGGGGAAGTTCTACAGCGGGTGCGCGGCACTGAACAGGCCTGTCGCGGGCCTGTTGGTGCCCGTCTCGGCCCGTTTCCCGAACCGGCCGCCCGCCTCGGACCTGCGGTGGAGCCGGGAGGCGGGTGGGTTCGGGCAGCGCGGATGCCCGGATGCGGCGGCGGGCGGGCCCGTTCGGTGCCCGCCCGTGTCCCGAAAGGACCGTGAGGGAGGGTCAGTACGGCCAGATCGGCGGGTCGTTGACGAAGTGGCCGCCCAGGTGGGCGTGGGCGATGTTCTCCGGGTCCAGTTCGCCCTGCTCGGCGATCAGCTTCTCGGCGTACGGCTCGGAGTCGTCCTGCGGCTCGTAACCGAGCGCCCGCGCGGAGCCGAGGTCCCACCACAGGCGGGTGTTGGCGGAGGAGCCGTAGACGACGGTGTGGCCGACGCCCGGGGCGGTCAGCGCCGCGTGGAAGAGGCGGGCGCCGTCGGCCGGGCTCATCCACAGCGACAGCATGCGCACGCTGGTCGGCTCGGCGAAGCAGGAGCCGATGCGCACCGACACCGTCTCCAGGCCGTGCCGGTCCCAGTAGAGCTGGGCGAGATCCTCGCCGAAGGCCTTGGACAGGCCGTAGAAGGTGTCCGGGCGGTGCGGGACGTCGACCGGGATGAGGTCGGCCGCGTCCAGAGGCGCGTCGCCCCGGGGGCGGGGGGCGTAGCCGACCGCGTGGTTGGAGGAGGCGAAGACGATCCGGCCGACGCCCTCCTCACGGGCGGCCTCGTACAGGTGGTAGGTGCCCTCGATGTTCGCCTCGAGGATTTTCTCGAAGGGGGCTTCCAGGGAGATGCCCGCGAGGTGGAGGACCGCGTCGACGCCCCGCACGGCCTCCCGGACCGCCGCCTTGTCGGCCAGGTCCGCGACGATCGCCTCCGGCTCGCCCTCGATCGGGCGCAGGTCGAGCAGGCGCAGCTCGTAGCCGTATGTCGGCAGCAGCTCCCGCATCAGGGTGCCGAGCCCGCCGGCGGCGCCGGTGAGCAGAACGGTGCGGGGAGCGGGCATCCTCGGTCTCCTTGGGTCGGCGGCCTCATGTGTGGTCGGCATTCACATGCGTGGACAAGTTATGGATCCCTCGCTGTACCCGTCAAGTGTGGCGCGGACCTGGGAAATCCGCTGCCCTCTTGGTCATTTGCCTGCTTGACCCGACATAAGGCGGCTCTTTAGGGTGGGCCTGTTCAGAAATGTGGACGTGGGTCAGAAGAACGTACGCGTCAGTTCAAGGGAGAGCCCGTGACGCCAGCCCCTCTCGCCGCCCGGCTCGGTATCCCCAGCGGACCGCTGTTCTTCCCCGTCACCGCCTACGGCCCCGACGGCGCCGTCGACCTCGACGTCTACCGCGCGCACGTCCGCCGCGGGGTGGAGGCCGGCGCCGCGGCCGTCTTCGCCTGCTGCGGCACGGGGGAGTTCCACGCGCTCACGCCGGAGGAGTTCGAGGCCTGCGTACGGGCGGCCGTCGAGGAGACCGGCGGGCGGGTGCCGGTCGTCGCCGGCGCGGGCTACGGGACCGCGCTCGCCGTGCGCTACGCGAAGCTGGCGGAGGCGGCCGGGGCGGACGGTCTGCTCGCCCTGCCGCCCTACCTCGTCGTCGCCGCCCAGGAGGGCCTGCTGCGCCACTACCGGGAGGTCGCGGCCGCGACCGCGCTCCCCGTGATCGTCTACCAGCGCGACAACGCCGTCTTCACCCCGGAGACGGTCGTACGGCTCGCCCGCACCGAGGGCGTCATCGGCCTCAAGGACGGCCTCGGCGACCTCGACCTCATGCAGCGGATCGTCAGCGCCGTCCGCACCGAGGTCCCCGGCGACTTCCTCTACTTCAACGGCCTGCCGACCGCCGAACAGACCCAGCTCGCCTACCGGGCCCTCGGCGTCACCCTCTACTCCTCGGCCGTGTTCTGCTTCGCCCCCGAACTCGCCCTCGCCTTCCACCGGGCGCTCACCACCGGCGACGACACCACCGCCCACCGCCTGCTCGACGGCTTCTACCGGCCGTTCGTCGAACTACGCGCGCTTGGCCGCGGTTACGCCGTCTCCCTCGTCAAGGCCGGCGTCCGGCTGCGCGGGCTCGACGTCGGGGAGGTCCGCCCGCCGCTGCACGAACCGAGCGAGGATCATGTCAAGCAACTCGCCCTGGTGATCGAACGCGGCTACGCGCTGCTGGTGCTGGAAGAGGAGGCCAAGTAGTGAAGGCGTCGACATTCGTCTACCCCTGGGACGTCGTCGGCGATCCCGGGGCCCCGGCCCGTATCGCCGCGCTCGGCGTGCGGCAGGCGACCCTCGCCGCCGCCTACCACTCCACCCGCGCGCTCACCCCGCGCCACCCGCGCCACCGCATCGTCACCGCCGAGCACGCGGCCGTGCTGTACCCCACGGACCCGGAGGGCGCCCGTTGGAAGGGCCGCGCCCTGCGCCCGTACCCGGCCGGCGACTGGGCCCCCGGCGACGCCTACGGGGAGGCCGCCGACGCGCTCGCGCGGGCCGGTCTCGACGTGCACACCTGGGTGGTCCTCGCGCACAACTCCCGCCTGGGCGCCGACCATCCGGACACCTCGGTCGTCAACGCCTACGGCGATCGCTACCCATGGGCGCCGTGCATCGCGCAGCCCGCCACGCGCGCGTACCTCGTCGAACTCGCCGCCGAGGCCGCCGTACGCCCCGGCGCGAGCGGCACCGAACTGGAGTCCCTCGGCTGGTACGGCCTCCAGCACCTGCACGCCCACGACAAGACCGGCGGCATCGGCCTCGGGGACGCCGGCCTCTACCTGATGGCGCTCTGCTTCTGCCCCACCTGCCGGGCCGGCTACGGCGCCCAGGGCCTGGACGCCGACGCGCTCGCCGCCGCCGTACGGGACGCGCTGGAGCCGCTGTGGCAGGGGGCGCCGGACGACGGGGGCTGGGCGGGGGTCGAGAAGCTGCTCGGGGAGGAGACGGCGGCGGCCACGCGCGCGTGGCGCGACGAGCGGGCCCGCACCCTTCAGGAGACGGCGGTCCGGGCGGTGCGCGACGCCGCGCCCGACGGCTTCCAGATCCTGCTGCACGCCGACCCCGTGACGTACCACGTGGGCGCCAACGCGGGCGTCGACCCCGCGCACATCCTGTCCGTCGCGGACGGTGTCGTCGTGCCCTGCGCGGGCGGACCCGGCCTGCTGACGCCCTTCGCCGAACAGAGCCGCGCGGGCGCGGTCGTCGCGGCCAACTTCGGCGTCGTCTCCGGCATGGGCGGCAGCCCGGGCACCCTCGCGGCCGACGCGGCGCGGGCGCGGGAACTCGGGGCGACGGAACTGCGGCTGTATCACGCCGGGCTGGCGTCGGACGCCGACCTGGAGGCCGTACGCGGGGCACTGGCCGCCGGCTGAGGGCCCCCGCCGGGAATCCCGCTGTTCGGGCCGGGGCACGCGGTGGTACGGGCTCGGTACGGGCCCCGCCGGGCGTACAGGTCGAGGCCGGGGTGCGATGAGTTTTCGGTGTGCGGGCGGTCTACCCCGTATGACCGACACGATGACGACCTTCGACCTCGGACCCCAGGCCCGGATCATCGCGCGCCTCGCGGAGGGCGTGCGCGACGAGCAGCTCGCGGACGGTACGCCCTGCCCGGACTACGCGGTCCGCAACCTGGTCGGGCACCTGACCGGCCTCGCCGTCGCCTTCCGCGACGCCGCCCGCAAGGACCTGGGCCCCACGACCGCCACCCCTCCGGGCACCGCCACCCCGGACATCGGCCCCGACTGGCGCGAGGCACTGCCCAAGGCGCTCGACGAACTGGCCGACGCCTGGCGCGACCCGGCCGCCTGGACCGGCATGACCCGCGCGGGCGGCGTCGACCTGCCCGGCGCGGTCGCGGGCTCCGTCGCCGCCGACGAGCTCGTCATCCACGGCTGGGACCTGGCGCGGGCCACCGGGCAGGAGTACGCCCCCGACCCGGCCGCGCTGCGGGCCTCGCACACGTTCCTGCGGGCCGCCGCCGACGAGGGGGACGACGGGGGCGGCATCTTCGGCCCCGTCGTGCCCGTCCCCGAAGCCGCCCCGCTGCTCGACCGTACGGTCGGACTGAGCGGCCGCGACCCGGGGTGGACGCCGTAGCCGACCCGCCGGGCCACACAGGCGGCCGGGCGTAGACGGCCTCCTGCGGTTGCCGTAGACGCACGTAGTCACGGCACGCCCGGCGGAACCGAAACGTACGCTCCCCACCATGCCCCTCAGCCTCACCATCCTCGGCACCGCCTCTCCGCACCCGGGGCCGGGCCGCCCCTGCTCCGGCTATCTGCTGCGCGGCGCGGGGGCGGAGGTCTGGGTGGACGCGGGGTTCGGGACGTTCGCAGAGTTGCGCAGGCACACGGATCCGGACCGGCTCACGGCGATCTGGATCTCCCACCTCCACGCCGACCACAGCGCCGATCTCCTCGCCGCCGCCTACGCGCTCGTCCACGGCGGGATGACCCCGCCGGCCCCGATCCCGGTGTACGCGCCGATCGACTGCGCCCGGCGCCTGGCGGGCTTCTTCGGCCGGCCGGACGTACGGTTCCTGACCGGCGTCTTCGACTTCCGGGCCCTGTTCGACGGGCACACCGTACGGCACTGGAACGTGCGCCTCACCTCGCGCCGGGTGGCGCACGGCACCGAGGCGTACGGGCTGCGCGCCGAGTGCCAGGGGAGCGTCTTCGCCTACTCCGGGGACAGCGGGCCGTGCGACGCGCTCACCGAACTCGCCTCCGGGGCCGACCTGTTCCTGTGCGAGGCGGACCTCGACCGGCATGACGAAGGCGAACACAACCCGCAGGTCCATCTCACGCCGGAGGACGCCGGCGCGGCCGCCCGCAAGGCGGGGGTGCGGGAGCTGTACATCACCCACGTCGGGCCCACCCTGACCCGGGAGGCCGCGACCGCCCGGGCCGCCCTCGCCTTCGACGGCCCCACCCGCACCGCCCGCGAGGGCGAGACCATCCCCCTCTGAGCCAACTCCCTCGGAACCATCCCCCACTGAGCCAACTCCCCCTCGATCAACCCTTTCTGACACGTCTTCGACGTCCTTTGTCAGAAGCATTGACGAAACGCAGGGGCGCTCCTACCTTCAACGCGTCGTACTTCGTACGTCATATATGAGACGCGATATGTGAGATCTGATCCCGAGATTCGAGATCCGAGAGGCGCGCATGACCTCTGTGCCCACGCCGATCCCCTCCCGCACGCAGTACGTGCTGGAGGAGATCAAACGCCGCATCCTCACCGGACGGCTGACGCCCGGTCAGGCCCTCGTCGAGACCGAACTCGCCGCACAGTTCGGGGTGTCCAAGACCCCGGTGCGCGAGGCGCTCAAGACGCTGGCCGGCACCGGACTGGTCGTCATGAGCCAGTACAAGGGCGTCACGGTGCGCATGGTGGACGCGGACATGGCGCGCGAGGTCTACGACGTCCGGCTGCTCCTCGAACCCGAGGCGCTGCGGCGGGCGGTGCGGCGCGGAGCCTCCCTGGACGCCGCGCGGTCCGCGCTGACCAGCGCCGACGAGGCGACCGACACCGCCGAACGGTCCCTGGCCAACCGGGAGTTCCACCGCGCCCTGTACCTGCCGTGCGGCAACCCGCTGCTCGGCCGGATGCTCGACGAGGTCCGCGACCAGGCCGCCCTGGTCTCCGCCGTCGCCTGGGCCGCCTCGCCCTCGTGGGAACGGGAGGCCGGCGAGCACCGCGAGATCCTGCGGCTCGCCCTGGCCGGCGACGCGGACGGCGCGGCCCGCGCCCTGCACGCCCACATCGCGTCCTTCGTCGAGCGGGCGTTCCCCCGGGCGGAAGACCCGGCAGCGAACCAGGCAGTGAACCGGGCGACGAACCAGGCGACGAACCAGGAAGGTCAGGAATGAGCAGCGTGGCGTTCGAGACCCAGCGTGCGGCCCTGGCCGACGTGGTGGCCATCCCGGTGACCCCGTTCGCCGAGGACGGCACCATCGACCGGGCCGCCCACCGGGCCCTGCTGCGCCGCCTGCTCGACGGCGGGATCACCACCCTCACCCCGAACGGCAACACCGGCGAGTTCTACGCCCTCACCCCCGAGGAGCGCCGCCTGCTCACGGAGTCGACCATCGAGGAGGCGGGGGACCGCTCGACGATCCTCGTCGGTGTCGGGCATGACGTCCCCACCGCCGTCGCCTCCGCGCGGCACGCCCGTGAGCTGGGCGCGCAGATGGTGATGGTCCACCAGCCCGTCCACCCCTACGTCTCCCAGGGCGGCTGGGTCGACTACCACCGGGCGATCGCGGCGGCGGTGCCCGAACTGGGCGTCGTCCCGTACATCCGCAACGCGCAACTGCCCGGCGAGCGCCTCGCCGAACTCGCCGACGCCTGTCCGAACGTCGTCGGCGTCAAGTACGCCGTCCCGGACGCCGCCCGCTTCGCCGCCTTCGCGCGGGACGCCGGTCTGGAGCGCTTCGTCTGGGTCGCCGGCCTCGCCGAGCCGTACGCCCCCTCCTACTTCTCGGCGGGCGCCACCGGCTTCACCTCAGGGCTGGTGAACGTCGCCCCGGCCGTTTCGCTGAACATGATCGAAGCGCTTCGATCAGGGGACTATCCAGCGGCGATGAAGGTGTGGGAACAGATCAGGCGCTTCGAGGAGCTGCGCGCCGCCAACGGCTCCGCGAACAACGTCACCGTCGTCAAGGAGGCTCTTGCCTCCCTTGGACTCTGCCGCCGCGAGGTCCGTCCGCCGAGCCGCCCGCTGCCCGAGGACGAGCGCTCCGAGGTCGCCGCCATAGCCGCCGGATGGTCCATATGAAGCGCTTCGACGATCATGCCGACGACCGGTCAGGACAGCGCCCGGAGCAGCACCGCAAGCGCCCGGAGGAGCTCCGCAGCCACCAGTGGTACGGCACCGACGGCCTGCGCTCCTTCAGTCACCGTGCCCGCACCCGCCAGCTCGGCTACCTCCCCGAGGAGCACCTCGGCAAGCCGGTCATCGCGATCCTCAACACCTGGTCGGACATCAACCCCTGCCACGTCCACCTGCGCGACCGCGCCCAGGCCGTGAAGCGGGGCGTGTGGCAGGCGGGCGGTTTCCCGCTGGAGTTCCCGGTCGCCACCCTGAGCGAGACCTTCCAGAAGCCGACCCCGATGCTCTACCGCAACCTCCTCGCCATGGAGACCGAGGAGCTGCTGCGCTCCTACCCGGTCGACGGGGCCGTGCTGATGGGCGGCTGCGACAAGACGACGCCCGCGCTGCTCATGGGCGCGGCGAGCGTCGACCTGCCCACCGTGTTCGTGCCGGCCGGACCCATGCTGCCGGGCCACTGGCGCAACGAGGTCCTCGGCTCGGGCACCGACATGTGGAAGTACTGGGACGACAAGCGGGCCGGCCTGATCGGTGACTGCGAGCTGGCCGAGCTGGAGAGCGGCCTCGCCCGCTCGCCGGGTCACTGCATGACGATGGGCACGGCGTCCACGCTGACGGCCGCCGCGGAGGCGCTGGGCGTGACGGTGCCGGGGGCGTCGAGCATCCCGGCCGTGGACTCCGGGCACGACCGGATGGCCGCGTCGTCCGGCATGAGGATCGTCGAACAGGTCCACAAGGGGCGCGTCCTCTCCGAGATCCTCACCCGCGACGCCTTCGAGGACGCGGTGACGACCGTCCTCGGCCTCGGCGGTTCGACGAACGCCGTCATCCACCTCATCGCCATGGCCGGCCGCGCGGGCGTCACGCTCACCCTCGACGACTTCGACCGCATCGCCCGCACGGTCCCCGTCCTCGCCAACGTCCGCCCCGGCGGCCGGAAGTACCTCATGGAGGACTTCCACTTCGCGGGCGGCCTGCCCGGCTTCCTCTCCCGGATCCCGGACCTGCTCCACCTGGACCGCCCGACCGTCGCGCACGACACCCTGCGCGAGCAGCTCGCCGGCGCCCGGGTCCACGACGACGACGTCATCCGGCCCCGGGACAACCCGGTGGCGGCCGAGGGCGGGGTCGCCGTGCTGCGCGGCAACCTCTGCCCGGACGGCGCCGTCATCAAGCACGTCGCCGCCGAGCCGCACCTGCTCGAGCACACCGGCCGCGCGGTCGTCTTCGACGACTACCGGACCATGCAACGCACCATCAACGACCCGGAGTTGGGCATCACCGCCGACACCGTGCTCGTGCTGCGCGGATCCGGCCCCAAGGGCGGCCCGGGCATGCCCGAGTACGGCATGCTGCCCCTCCCCGACCACCTGCTCAAGCAGGGCGTGCGGGACATGGTGCGGATCTCCGACGCCCGGATGAGCGGGACGAGTTACGGCACGTGCGTGCTGCACGTGGCACCCGAGTCGCATGTCGGCGGGCCCCTCGCACTGGTGCGCACGGGCGACTCGATCACCCTCGACGTCGAGGCCCGCTCACTCCGACTCAACGTGGACGAAGAGGAGTTGGAGCGGCGCCGGGCGCAGTGGACGCCACCGCCCATCCGGTACGAGCGCGGCTACGGCGCGCTCTACAACGAACAGATCACCCAGGCCGACACCGGCTGCGACTTCGAGTTCCTGGCCCGTCCGGGCAAGGTCGCGGACCCGTACGCGGGCTGACCCGAGCACGGACGACAGCGCACACCCCTGCGCGGAGAGAAAGCGCTTCCTGCACGCCGCACGCACGACGTGACTGAGAGACGTAACCGAGAACGGAGAACGGTCATGGCCCAAGCCGCAGCCGTGGCGAAACCGCCGGCGCCACCCCGGCGGCGCCGTGCCTCCGCCACGCCGCGCAGGCTGCCGTACCTGCTGATCGCGCCGGCGGGCCTGCTGATGGTGGGCTTCATCGCGTACCCCGTCATCAGCGTCTTCTACTACAGCCTGCAGAACTACAACCCCACCAAACCGTGGCGCAACGGCTTCGCGGGCTTCGACAACTTCGTCCACGCCTTCACCGACGACCCGCAGTTCTGGGACACGCTGACCTTCAGCGCCAAGTGGGTCGTCGTCGAGGTCGGGCTGCAACTGCTGTTCGGTCTGGCGCTGGCGCTGATCGTCAACCAGACCTTCGTCGGACGCTCGCTCGGCCGCGCCCTCGTCTTCTCCCCGTGGGCCGTCTCCGGCGTGCTGACCTCCGCGATCTGGGTGCTGCTCTACAACTCCCAGACGGGCATCACCCGTTACCTCGCGGACATGGGCGTCGGCGAGTACGGCACGAGCTGGCTGTCGGACACCTCCACGGTCTTCCCGGCGGCGATCGTCGCCGACCTGTGGCGCGGGGTCCCCTTCTTCGCGATCCTCATCCTCGCCGACCTCCAGTCCGTGTCGAAGGACCTGTACGAGGCCGCCGAGGTCGACGGGGCCGGCCGGCTCAAGCAGTTCTGGCACATCACCCTGCCCCACCTGAAGGACGCCATCGTCCTGTCCACGCTGCTGCGCGCGGTGTGGGAGTTCAACAACGTCGACCTGCTCTACACGCTCACCGGCGGCGGCCCGGCGGGGGAGACCACCACCCTCCCGCTCTACATCGCCAACACCAGCGTCGACGCCCACAACTTCGGCTACGCGTCCGCCCTCACCACGGTCGCGTTCGTGATCCTGCTCTTCTGCTCGATGGTCTATCTGCGGGTGAGCAAGTTCGGAGGAGGCGACAAGTGATCACCGAGGAGGCCACCGAGGTCGCACCCGCCCCCGTGCGCGTGCCCACCGCAGCCGACCGACGGCCGCCCAGGAAGAACCGCGCCTGGGACGAGGCCCCCCGCTGGCAGATCTACCTCCCCCTGTCGATCTACCTGGTCTTCACCCTCGTCCCCTTCTACTGGATCCTGCTGTTCGCGCTCCGCCCGGCCGGCTCGACCTCGCTCGTGCCCTGGCCGATGACCTTCGAGCACTTCGAAAAGGTGTGGAACGAGCGGGACTTCGCGGTCTACTTCCAGAACAGCGTGCTCACCGGCGTGGCGACGCTGCTGCTGACGACCGGCGTCGCCCTGGCCGGCGGCTACGCCCTCGCCCGCTTCGACTTCAGGATCAAGCGCGGGTTCATGCTCGCCCTGCTGTGCACCCAGTTCGTGCCGGGCGCGCTGCTGCTCGTACCGCTCTTCCAGATCTTCGCCGAGCTGAAGATGATCAACTCGCTGGGCAGCGTCATCATCGCCGAGACGGTCTTCCAACTGCCCCTGTCGATGATCCTGATCAGCGGTTTCATCCGGAACGTGCCCTACTCCCTGGAGGAGGCCGCCTGGGTCGACGGCTGCAACCGGCTCACCGCCTTCCGCATCGTCGTCCTGCCCCTCCTGCGCCCCGGGCTGATCGCCGTCGGCTCCTTCGCCTTCGTGCACGCCTGGAACCACTTCCTGTTCGCCCTGATGTTCCTCTCCGACCAGAGCAAGCAGACGATCCCGGTCGGTCTCAACACCCTGATGAGCGCGGACAGCGTCGACCTGGGCGCGCTGGCGGCGGGCGGCATCATCGCCGCCGTCCCCGTGGTGATCGTCTTCGCCTTCATCCAGAAGTGGCTGATCACCGGGTTCAGCGCGGGGGCGGTGAAGGGATGAGGCAGGGACGCCATCAGGCAGGACTCCGTCAGATCATCGCCATCGCGCGCGACCTCACGGCGTGCGTCGGCCGGACGCCTACCCTGCACGGAAAGATCGACAGCGCCGCGGTGGCCGACCGCGAGGTGGCACGCGGTGCGGGCGCAGGGAGGATCCCATGAGCAACGCAGGCAACACGGGCGGCACCGGTCCTACGGGTATGACGGGCACCGCAGACACCACAGGCACCGCCCTCCCCGTGGTCCTCGCGGGTGCGCGTGGCCATGGCCGCTGGCACCTGGACAACATCCGACGGCTCCAGGACAAGGGGATCGTCCGGCTGGCGGGCATCTGCGAGCTGACCCCGCTGGCCCCGGCCGAGATCCCCGAGGGCCTCGGCGCGCCCGAGCAGTCCGCCGACTTCGGCGCGCTGCTCGACTCCACCGGCGCCCGGATCGCCGTCGTCTGCACCCCCATCCCCACCCACACCGACCTGGCCCTGACCGCGGCCCGCAAGGGCGTGCACCTGCTCCTGGAGAAGCCGCCCGCGCCCTCCTACGCCGAGTTCCGCCGGATGGCCGACGGGGTCGCCGAGGCCGGCGTGGTCTGCCAGATCGGCTTCCAGTCGCTGGGCTCGCACGCGGTGCCCGCGATCCGGAGGCTGATCGGCGACGGGGTGATCGGCGAGGTGGCCGGCGTGGGCGGCGCCGGTGCGTGGGCGCGCGCCGAGGCGTACTACCGGCGCGCTCCCTGGGCGGGCAAGCGGCGGCTGAACGGCGTCGACGTGATCGACGGGGCGCTCACCAACCCGCTCGCGCACGCCGTCGCGACCGCCCTCGCGCTGGCCGGCGCCACCCGCGCCGAGGACGTCACCGGCATCGAGACCGAGCTGGCGCACGCCAACGCCATCGAGTCCGACGACACCTCCTGCGTCCGCGTCAGCACCGCCGACGGCCGTCGGATCGTCGTCGCGGCCACGCTGTGCGCCGAGGACCCCGACGACCCGTACGTCGTCGTCCACGGCAGCCGCGGCCGGATCACGTACTGGTACAAGCAGGACCGCGTCCTGCTCCAGCGCGCCGGGCACGGCCCCGAGGAGTACGAGTACGGCAGCACCGACCTGCTGGAGAACCTCGTCGAGCACCTCACCGACGGGGCCGAACTGCTCGTACCGCCCGCCGCGACCGAGTCGTTCATGCGGGTCGTCGAGGCGATCCGCACGGCCCCCGACCCGGTCCAACTGCCCGACGACGCCTGGCACCTGCTGCCCGGCGAGGACCGCAGGGCGGTCCCCGGCATCGACGGGCTCGTGGCGGCCGCCGCCGACACCCTGGCCCTCTTCTCCGAACTGGGCGCCCCCTGGGCGACCCCGACCGCGTACCCGGAAGATCCGAAAGAGGTGAGCACCTGATGACGGCCCAGGCACCCGACTCACCGGTCGTCCTGCGCGTCGCGGGCCGCCCGGTCGGCCGCTACGTCACCCGGCCCGAGCTGCCCGCCCGGCTCTCCCCGCGCCCCTACCTGCACCCCGTCACCACCCTGGCCGGCACAGCGGTCACCGAGCTCGGCCCCGCCGACCACATCCACCACCTCGGCGTCGGTGTAGCCGTACCCGACGTCGAGGGGCACAACTTCTGGGGCGGCCGCACCTACGTCCGCGACCAGGGACCGACCGAGCTGGACAACCACGGCGCCCAGCGCCACGGCTCCTTCCAGCTCCGCGACCCCGACGGCTTCGTGGAGGAGCTGCGCTGGGTCGCCGCCGGGGCCGAGCTGCTGCGCGAGCGCCGTACGGTCGCGGCAACCGAACTCACCGACACCGCCTGGGCGTTGGACTTCACCTTCTCCCTCACCAACGTCACGTCCGCGCCGCTGTCCATCGGCAGCCCGGCGACGAACGGCCGCCCCGGAGCGGCCTACGGCGGCTTCTTCTGGCGGGCCCGCAAGGAGGCCGGGGCCCCGCGGGTGTTCACCGCCGACGCGGAGGGCGAGGCGTCGGTGCACGGTGCCCGCGCGGACTGGCTCGCCCTGGCAGGCGCCGGCTGGACGCTCGTCTTCGCGGGCGCCACCGGGACCACCCGCCGCGACCCCTGGTTCGTGCGCACCGCCGAGTACCCGGGCGTCGGCTCCTCGCTGGCCTCGGCGGAACGGCTGCCCATCCCGCCCGGCGAGACGGCCGTACGCCGCGTCGTCACCGTCGTCGCCGACGGCCCGCTGGACCGGGACGAGGCGGCGGCGCTGGTCCGGAAGGCGGTCAGCCAGTGACGCGGGAGACGTACACGAACCCGGTCCTGAACGCCGACTGGTCCGACCCGGACGTCGTGCGGGTGGGCGACGACTTCTACCTCACCGCCTCCAGCTTCGGCCGCGCTCCCGGACTGCCGCTGCTGCACTCGCGCGACCTGGTCAACTGGACGCTGGTCGGCCACGCCCTCGAACGCCTCGAACCAGCAGCCGAGTTCAGGGTGCCGCGCCACGACTGCGGTGTCTGGGCACCCGCGTTGAGATGGCACGACGACCGCTTCTGGATCTTCTGGGGCGACCCCGACCAGGGCATCTTCCAGGTCAACGCCCCGGAGATCAGAGGCCCTTGGAGCCGCCCGCACCTGGTGAAGGAGGGCAAGGGGCTCATCGACCCCTGCCCCCTCTGGGACGACGAGACCGGCGAGGCCTACCTGGTCCACGCCTGGGCCAAGTCCCGCGCGGGCGTCAAGAACCGGCTCACCGGCCACCGGATGCACCCCGAGGGGACGTCCGTCCTCGACGAGGGCAAAGTGATCGTCGACGGCGACCGCATCCCCGGCTGGTTCACCCTGGAAGGGCCGAAGCTCTACCAGCGCGACGGCTGGTACTGGATCCTCGCGCCCGCCGGGGGAGTGGAGACCGGCTGGCAGGGAGCCTTCCGCGCCCGGGACTTCTTCGGCCCGTACGAGGCGCGGATCGTCCTGGAACAGCGGGACACCCAGGTCAACGGCCCCCACCAGGGCGGCTGGGTGCGCACCCCGTCCGGCGAGGACTGGTTCCTGCACTTCCAGCAGCGCGGCGCGTACGGCCGGGTCGTCCACCTCCAGCCCATGCGCTGGGGCGCTGGGGGCACCTCCCGCTCATGGGGGTCCCCCCGCTCGAGCGAAGCCGAGAGTGGGGGAGGAGCCGAGAGTGGGGGAGGCTGGCCGGTGATCGGCGACGAGGGCGCCCCGGTCCTTGAGCACCGGCGGCCCGACCTGCCCGCGCAGCCGTCCGCCGCGCCCGCCGCCGACGACGACTTCCCCGGCGGACGCCTCGGCCGCCAGTGGTCGTGGACGGCCAACCCCCAGGACGGCCTCGCGCCCCAGCACTCCGCCGACGGATTACGCCTGACCTGCGTACGGACGGCCCACGCGCACGACCTGCGCACCCTGCCGAACGTCCTCACCCAACGACTGCCCGGCCTCCCGTCCGCCGTCGAGGTGGAGCTGCGGCTGCACAGCGAGGAGCCGGGCGCCCGCGCCGGACTCGCGGTCCTCGGCGACGCCTTCGCCTGGATCGGCCTCCAGCGGGGAGCCGACGGCGCCGTCCACCTCGTACACCGCTTCGCCGAACCGGTGGCGGAGAAGGAACGGGACGCCGCCCACCCACGACTCGCCCCCGAGGGGCGGGCCCGGCTGCGGATCGAGATCGGCGCGGGCGCCCGCTGCCGTTTCGCCTACGACGTCGGCGACGGCCCGCACCCCTCCGGCCCCGTCTTCGCCGCCACCCCTTGGCGCTGGGTCGGCGCCCTGCTCGGCCTCTTCGCCCTCGCACCCGTCGGGACCGGGCACGCCGGGGCGGCCATGTTCGACGAGTTCCGGATCAGACCTCTCGACCCTCACTGACCCCCCACACGCGCACACCTTCATGTCTCCGCCTGGATCCAGAAGAAGAGAGCCGACATATGAAGAGCAGCATCCGCAGCAGCAGACGTGCCGTCCTGGCCGTCGCCCTGGGCTCCGTGCTCGCGTTGACCGCCACCGCCTGCGGCGACGACGGCAGCGGCGCGGCGGGGGACAAGGGAGGCGAGGGCTCCGCCAAGGGGGAGATCACCTTCTGGGACAACAACGGCGGTGTCCGTACCGACATCTGGAAGGAGATCATCGCCGACTTCGAGAAGGCGAACCCCGACATCAAGGTCAAGTACGTCGGGATCCCGGCCGCGAGCGCCCAGTCCAAGTACGACACCGCCATCCAGGGCGGCGGGCTGCCCGACGTCGGCGGCGTGGGCACCGCGATGCTCGCCGAGGTCGCGGTCCAGGGCGCGCTGGAGCCGCTGGACAGCCGCCTGGCGAAGAGCGCCCTCAAGGGCAAGCTCAGCCAGAACCTCCTGGACAGCAGCCGGGCGGCCGGCGGCGGCGACGCGCTGTACCAGATACCCACCTCGTCCAACAACGGCACGCTCTGGTACCGCACCGACCTCTTCGAGCAGGCCGGCCTGGACGCGCCGACCACCTGGACGAAGTTCTACGCGGCCGCCGACAAGCTCACCGACAAGGACAAGAACAGGTTCGGCTTCACCATCCGCGGCGGCGAGGGCTCCATCGCGCCCGCCCTGGACGCGGCGTACAGCCAGTCCGGCGTCGACACCTTCTGGAACGGCGACAAGACCACCGTCGACGACCCGAAGCTCGTCGCCGCGCTGGAGAAGTACGTCGCCCTGTACAAGAAGGACACCCCGTCCGCCGACGTCAACAACGACTTCACCAAGATGGTCTCCCAGTGGGACAGCGGCAGCATCGGCATGCTGAGCCACAACCTCGGCTCCTACCAGGACCACCTGAAGGCGCTGGGCGCGGGCAAGTTCCGGGGCATCCCGAGCCCGACCCGGGACGACGGCAGTCGCGTCCAGGTCTCCAACCCGGTCGACGGGCTGAGCGTCTTCAAGCCCGGCAAGAACAAGGCGGCGGCCTGGAAGTTCGTCGAGTTCGCCGTCTCGCACGCGGAGAACTCCAAGTACAACCGGTCCGCCGGGCAGATCCCCGCCAACACCGAGGCCGCGCAGGACGAGTGGATCCAGAAGGCCGAGCCGACGAAGCTCGCCGCCGAGGCCCTCAACGGGGCCGACACCAAGATCGTGCAGTTCCCGTACTACCTGCCCGACTGGAACACCATCTCCAAGGCCGACAACGAGCCGAACTTCCAGAAGATGCTGCTCGGGAAGATGAGCGCGAAGGACTTTCTGGGCACGTTGGCCAAGCAGCTGAACGCTGCGCAGGCCGACTGGAAGAAGAACAACGGATAGCTCGGGTGGTTTCGGTTGCGGGGCGACTGCGGGCCGGTTGTTGCTGGTCGCGCAGTCGCCCCGCGCCCCTAGAGGAACAAGAGGTGCAGGTTCGTGTCTCTTACCCGTAGGCAGGTCACCTCGGCGGCGCTGTCCGCCGTCCCCCTCGGTGTCGCGGCGGCCGGTACCGCCCGTGCCGGGGGACGCAAGCGAACGATCTACATCGCCGGTGACTCCACCGCCGCGCAGAAGTACTCCGACGCCGCCCCCGAGACCGGGTGGGGAATGGCGCTTCCGTTCTTTCTGCACGAGGACCGGCCCGTCGCCAACCACGCGGTGAACGGGCGCAGTTCGAAGAGTTTCGTCGACGAAGGCCGGCTCGACGCCGTCCTCGCCGCGATCCGGCCGGGCGACTTCCTGCTGATCCAGTTCGCGCACAACGACGAGAAGAACACCGACCCGACCCGGTACACCGAGCCCTGGACGACGTACCAGGACTACCTGCGGATGCACATCGACGGCGCCCGCGCGAAGGGCGCGCGGCCGGTGCTCGCCACGCCCGTCGAGCGCCGCAGGTTCGACGCCGAGGGGACCGCCCAGCCGACGCACGGCGAGTACCCCGCCGCCATGCGCGCGCTCGCCGAGTCGGAGCGGGTGGCGCTGCTCGACGTCCAGGCCCGGTCGCTCGCGCTGTGGCAGGAACTCGGGGTCGAGGAGACGAAGACGTACTTCAACTGGACGCCGACCGAGCAGGACAACACGCACTTCAATCCCCCGGGCGCGATCGCCGTGGCGCGGCTCGTCGCAGGGGAGCTGCTGCGGACACGGGTGCTCGCGCCGTGTGACGTCGTCCGGCTGCACGACGAGATCCCCACGTCCTGGATCACCTGGCCCGCGCGGCTCTCGGCACCGCTGTCGTCGCCGCCCTCGTAGCACCGCACCGCTCTCTCATCCAGAGGAGACCCGCACAGTGCCTACACAGATATGTCATGGACGCGTCATAGCCGCCCTGGTGGGGTGCACCGCGCTGGCGCTGACCGCCACCGGCACGGCCTCCGCCCACGCCGTCTCCCGCGACCTCGGCCGGCAGGTCCTGGCCACGGGCGACGGCTGGGGCTCGTACGGGACCGGGACGACCGGCGGATCGGCCGCCGACGCCGCCCACGTCTACACCGTCACCACCTGGGCCGGATTCAAGGCCGCCCTCGCCGCCGGCGGCAGCGCGCCGAAGATCATCAAGGTGAAGGGCGTCATCGACGCCGTCGCCGAGGGATGTGACGCCTTCGCCGCGCCCGGCTACGACTTCGACGCCTACCTCGCCAAGTACGCGCCGCAGACCTGGGGACTGGACACCGACCTGAGCGCCGAGCCCGACGACAGCCCGGAGGGGCTGCGGCGCGCCTCCGCCGCCGCCCAGGACAAGGCCATCAAGGCGAACATCCCCGCCAACACCACCCTCGTCGGCATCGGGAAGAACGCCGGGTTCAAGGGCGTCAGCCTGCAGATCAAGGCCGTCGACAACGTGATCGTCCGCAACCTCGCCTTCGAGTCGCCCATCGACTGCTTCCCGCAGTGGGACCCGACCGACGGCTCCAGCGGCAACTGGAACTCCGAGTACGACACCGCCGTCGTGTACGGCTCCACGCACGTCTGGCTGGACCACAACACGTTCACCGACGGCACGCACCCGGACAGCGCCGCGCCGACCTACTTCGGCATGCTCTACCAGCAGCACGACGGCGAGTTGGACATCGTCCGGGGCGCCGACTACGTCACCGCCTCCTGGAACGTCTTCACCGAGCACGACAAGACGATCCTCATCGGCAACAGCGACAGCGAGTCGACGGCCACCGGCGACCGGGGGCACCTGAAGGTGACGTTCCATCACAACCGGTTCTCGGACCTGGTCGAGCGTGCTCCACGCGTCCGCTTCGGCCAAGTCGACTCCTACAACAACCACTTCGTCGGAGACGACTCCTTCGCCTACAGCTTCGGCATCGGCAAGGAGTCCCAACTCGTCGCCCAGCACAACGCGTTCACGCTGCCGCCGGGGGTCAGCGCGGCCAAGGTGCTGAAGCGGTGGAACGTGTCCCCGGTCACCGCCGACGACAACTACGTCAACGGCAGGCTCACCGACCTGATCGCCGTGCACAACGCGGAGATCCCCGGTGAGGTCCTGCAGTCCGGCGCGGGCTGGACGCCGACCCTGCGCACCAAGGTCGACCCGGCGCGCGCGGTCCCGCGCATCGTCGACTGCGGCGCGGGCGCCGGACGCCTGGGCTGACCCGACGGACACCCCGACGGCCGGGGCGGGCGGCACCCGTCACCCGCCCCGGCCCCCTCCGCAGAGCCGCAGAGCCGCGAGCCGCACTGCCAAGGAGCACCCGCATGCCCTCACCCCGACACCATCTACGTCACCCCCAACTTCCCCTCTCCAGACGGGGGTTCCTGGCCGCGACCGCCGGTACGGCCGCCGCCCTCGGCCTGGCCTCCGCGCCCGCGCGGGCAGCCTCCGCCCGGCGCGGTCCGTTCGGCCGCCACGGGTCGCCGACCGCCCGCCGCACCCCGAAGACCCTCTACGTCGACCCGCTCGGCCGGGGCGACTTCACCTCCGTCCGCGCCGCCGTCGCCGCCACCGCAGGCAGCGGCTGGACCCTCGTCCTCGCACCGGGGGTGTACCGGGAGACGGTCGCCGTCGACGTCACCCGCACCGAGGCCACCTGGATCGGCGCCTCCGGGGACCCCCGGGACGTCGTCATCGTCTACGACAACGCGGCCGGCACCCCCAAGCCCGGCGGCGGCACCTACGGCACCACCGGGTCGGCCACCACCACCGTGCAGGCCGACGGCTTCACCGCCCGCTGGATCACCTTCGCCAACGACTGGCTGCGCGCCGACCACCCGGAGATCACCGGCACCCAGGCCGTCGCCATCAAGGTCCAGGGCGACCGCTCCGCCTTCCACCACTGCCGCTTCCTCGGCCACCAGGACACCCTGTACGCCGACTCGATCGCCCTCGGCGCCTTCGCCCGCCAGTACTACGCGCACTGCTACGCCGAGGGCGACGTCGACTTCGTGTTCGGCCGGGCGACGGCCGTCTACGAGCACTGCCACTTCCGCACCCTGAACCGCACCGACCTGGCCGCCGCCCCCTACGGCTTCGTCTTCGCACCCTCGACGGCGGCCGCCAACCCGCTGGGATACCTGGTCAGCCGCGGCCGGATCAGCAGCGAGGCGCCCGACGCCGCCTACAAGCTGGCCCGCCCCTGGGTGCCCAGCTCCGACACCACCGCCCGCCCCATGCTCACCGTCCGCGACACCCGCCTCGACGCCGGCCTCGACGCGGTCGCGCCCTACACCGACATGTCGGCCTCCTTCCCCTGGCAGCAGCAGCGGTTCGCCGAGTACCGCAACACCGGGCCGGGAGCCGAGATCACCGTCCCCGGCAACCGCCCCCAACTCACCCGCGAACAGGCCGAGTCGGCGACCCGCGAGACCTACCTCGGCAACTGGCGGCCCTGGCAGGGGGAGGCTTGAGATGCTGCGCCGACGCACCCTCCTCGCCGGGCTCACGGGCGGCGCCCTGATCACCGCAACGCGCGCCGCGACACCCGCTTTTGCCCACTCCCGCCATGTCCTGCACGTCCGTCCCGGCGACTCCCTCCAGGCCGCCGTGGACGCCGTCGACGGACCCGGCCGGACGATCGTCGTACACCCGGGAACGTACCGGGAGGTCGTCAACATCCCTGCCGGCAAAAGGGAGTTGACGCTGTGCGGTGCGAGCCGCGACGCACGCGCCGCCGTCCTCGTGTACGACAACGCCAACGGGACGCAGAAGCCCGACGGGTCCGGCACCTACGGCACCGCGGGCTCCGCCACCCTCACCTCCGCCGCGCCCGGCCTCACCGTCCGCGACCTCACCCTCGCCAACGACTGGCTGCGCGCCGACCACCCGGAGATCACCGGCACCCAGGCGGTAGCCGCCTATGTGACCGGCGACCGCACGCACTTCGAGAACGTCCGGCTGCTGGCCCACCAGGACACCCTCTTCGCGGACACGACCGCGCTGGACGCCTTCGACCGGCAGTACTTCCACCGCTGCTACATCGAGGGCGACGTCGACTTCGTCTTCGGGCGCGGCCGGACCGTCTTCGACGCCTGCCACTTCCACACCCTCCAGCGGGACGTCGCCTTCACCCCCAAGGGCATGGTCTTCGCCCCCGCCACCGCCCGCGCCAACCCCTACGGCTTCCTCGCCCTCCGGGGCCGGATCACCTCCGGCGCCGAGAACGCGGCGTACAAGATCGCCCGGCCCTGGGTGCCGTCGTACGAGACGACCGCCTGGCCCTCGCTGGTCGTGCGGGACACCTGGATCGGTCCCGGGACCGACGCGGCGACCCCGTACGTCAACATGCGCGACGCCTACCCGTGGCAGACCATGCGCTTTCGCGAGTACGGCAACTCCGGTCAGGGCGCGGTGATTTCGGTGCCGGAAAACCGGCCGCAACTGACCGCCGAGGAGGCGGTCACCCACACCCGGCGGACGTATCTCGGGGACTGGAGGCCGTATGAGCGCCCGTGACCCGGCGACGACGGCGGCGGTGGGGCGGCGGGCGTTCGTGGTCGGCACCGGGGCCGCCCTCCTGGCCGGGGCTGCCGCCACCGCCGACGCGCAGGCCGCCGTCGTGGACGGGCCGCTGCCCGACTTCCACCCCGCTCTCAACGCCGAGCTGACCTTCCCGCTCGCCTGGGGAAACTCCCCGATCCGCGACTTCCGCGCCTGGCGCCGGGCCGCCCGCGCCAAGGTCGAGGAGCTGTTGATCGTCGGCCGGGAGGACCGGACCCCGTACGCCCCCGAGTTCACCGGCCGACGTCAACAGGACGGCTACACCAGCGAGTTGGTGACGCTGTCTCTCACCCACCACGAACGCGTCCGGGCCGCCCTCCTCACCCCGGACGGACCCGGCCCCTTCCCGGCCGTGCTCCTCCTGCACGACCACGGGGCGAAGTTCGACATCGGCAAGGAGAAACTGGTCCGGCCCTGGTACGACGACACGCGGCTCGTCTCCGCGCAGGCATGGTCGCAGAGGTACTTCAGCGGACGGTTCGTCGGCGACGAACTGGCCCGGCGCGGTTACGTCGTCCTGTGCGCGGACGCCCTCGGCTGGGGCGATCGCGGCCCCCTCGCCTACGACCAACAGCAGGCCCTCGCCGCCAACTTCTTCAACCTCGGCTCCTCGCTCGCCGGGCTCATGGCCCGCGAGGACGCCCGGGCCGCCGGTTTCCTGGCCGGCCTCGACCGCGTGGACGGGGGCCGGATCGCGGCCGTCGGCTTCTCCATGGGCGCCTTCCGCGCCTGGCAGACGGCCGCCCTCAGCGACGACCTCGCCGCCGCGGCGGCCGTCTGCTGGATGACCGGCCTCAAGGACATGATGGTGCCCGGCGACAACACCCTGCGCGGGCAGTCCGCTTACTACATGCTCCACCCCGGGCTTCCCCGGTTCCTCGACTTCCCCGACGTGGCGAGCATCGCCACACCCAGGCCGATGCTGTTCCTCAACGGCGGGCTCGACCCGCTGTTCCCCGCCGACGGCGTCCGCGCGGCCCACGACAGGCTGCGCACCGTCTGGCGGTCCCGGCACGCCGAGGAGCGGTTGCGCCTCACGACCTGGCCCGACCTCGGCCATGTCTTCGTCGACCGCATGCAGGACGAGGTCTTCACCTGGCTCGACACCGTCCTGTGAACCACCGCTCGAGAACTCCAACACCGGCGCGATCGTCCTCAACCGCACCACCGTCTACGCCAACCTGACGGGCCGGTGGGCCCGGCCGGCCGCTGGGCCACCCGGGTGCCCGATCCGGCCACTTGACCTGATTTTTGCCCGCCGAAAGGGTATCGATAGGGCAACGGGTCTCGCGCTCACCCACGTGACGCGCGTAGAAAACGTGTCATGCATAAGCCACTGCGCATCGCAGCCCTCGCCGCAGCCTGCGCCGTCGTCGGCGCCGCCCTGTACGGCGCCGGCGCGGCGACGGCCGGCCAGTCCACGGCCAACTCCACCCACGAGCCCTACAACATCGGGCTCCTGGTGAAGGACATCGACACCTACTACGGCACCACGCTGGACGCGAACGGCGTCTACCAGGCGTCGTCGACCAGCCCGTACGCGAAGGACCTCGCGAGCCTCGACAAGGCCGCGCGGAAGTACATCGACCAGGCCGCCCGCAAGGCGGTCAAGAAGGGTGAGAAGCCCGCGGTCGTCTTCGACATCGACGACACGCTGCTGCTCAGCCTCGACTACGAGAAGAAGACCAACTACACGTACAACTCGACCACTTGGGCCGACTACGTGGCTCAGGCGAACCGCCCGGCGGTCTTCGGCAGCCCCGAGCTGGTGCGGTACGCCGACTCCAAGGGCGTCACGGTCTTCTACAACTCGGGCCTGAAGGAGTCGCAGCGCGCCTCGGCCGTCGAGAACCTGAAGAAGGTCGGCGCCGACGTGAACCTCGACGCCGCCCACATCTTCCTCAAGGACGCGGTCAACCCGCCGTCCTACCTGAGCGCCTGCGCGACGCCGGGCACCTGGACCTGCACGACGGTCCAGTACAAGGCCGGTACGCGCAAGCACATCGAGGACGACCTCGGGTACGAGATCATCGCCAACTTCGGCGACCAGTACTCGGACCTCGAGGGCGGTCACGCCGACAAGAAGTACAAGCTCCCGAACCCGACGTACTTCGTGAGCTGACGCACCGCCGCCGTCCGGCGAAAAGTTTCGATCTGTTTCGCGTGGACGCGGCAACCCTTTCCGGCCATGGCGGCGACTGGGGTGCAGAAACGGGCCGGGGTAACCCCCTCCGGCCCGTTTCGTACTATTTGCCCCAGTGAAAGGAGCGGCCCCGTGCGTTTGAGCACCGGACGTCACCGCAGGACGCGCACCCTCTCGATCGCCGCCGCGGTAGCCGTCTCGGCGGGCGCGGGCGGCGTCTACCTCGGCCTGTCGAACGGCGACGCCCAGGCCGCGTCGTCGACGGTCACCGTGTCCACCACCGCGCAGTTGGAGTCGGCGGTGAAGAACGCGGTCGCCGGCACCGTCATCCAGGTCCGCGCCGGCACCTACTATCCGACGGCCACCCTCAAGTCGACGGCCAACGGCACCAGTTCCGCCCCCATCACGCTCCAGGCCTACGGCAGCGAGAAGGTGCGGATCGACGGCTCCGAGCTGCCCGCCGGCTCCTGGCTCGCCGGGATCTACGGCAGCTACTGGACCGTGCAGAACCTCACCTTCCAGTCCTCCCCGGCCCAGGGCTTCGTCGTCACGTCGTCGACCGGCGGCATCTTCAAGAACCTGGTCACCGCGAACAACGGCGACTCCGGTTTCACCCTGCGCGGCGACAACACGGTGAACAACCTCGTGCAGAACCTGGACAGTTACGGGAACTACGACGCGGCCGGGCACGGCCAGAACGCGGACGGCATCGCCATCAAGTTCGGCTCGGGAACGGGCAACAGGATCACCGGCGCGCGGCTGTACGACAATTCGGATGACGGCCTCGACCTGTGGCAGTTCTCCACGCCGGTCACCATCGAGCACTCGTGGGCCTTCGGCAACGGCAGGAACCGCTGGAACGACTCCGCTTTCGAGGGCAACGGGAACGGGTTCAAACTCGGCGGCGGGGGAGTCGCGGTGGCGCATGCCGTCAACAACAACGCCGCCTGGGACAACTCGTTGAACGGTTTCACCGAGAACTCCAACACCGGGGCGATCGTACTCAACCGGAACACCGCCTACGCCAATGCGCAGACGGGTTTCTACTTCGCCACCGGTAAGGCCCGGCTCGCCCAGAACCTCGCGGTGGGCAACAAGGGCGGGCCGGACAAGCTCGGGCCGTCCGCCGTCTCCGCCGCCGACAACTGGGACGGCGGGGTGTCCACACCGGCGTTCAGGTCGACGGACGCGACCACCGCGTACGGCTCCCGGCAGGGCAGCGGGGCGTTGCCGTCGACCACGTTCCTGACGACGGGGTCGACGACCATCGGTTCCACCATGAACTGACGGTGGCCTTTGAGGGCTCGGGTTCTGCGTGACCGACCGCACGGAACCCGCGCCTGTGAGTAAGCGAACGCAAAGCCCTCAGTAGTTTTCTACGAGTCGCCCTCGTTGTCCCCGTCGCCCCCGTGGGCGGCGAAGTCGCCGCCCACAGAGCCCTGTTGCTTAGCCGACCGGCCCGTGACCGCGTAGGTGTCGCCCTTGGCGTCCCGGCCGCCGCGGTCGTGGTTGTACTGCCCGGCGAACACCCACTCGCCCTTGGCGATCGTACGGCCCGGCTTGAGCACCCAGGTGTAGACCAGGAAGCCGTTCCGCTCGGCGACCGTGAGGGTGAAGTCGCCCTCGGGCAGGGAACGCCAGGCGCCCGCCGACGAGACCCCGCCGGTCTGCGCGACCTTCAGCTGCACGGTGAGCCCGGTGAGCGCCTCGGACGTCTTCAGCGTGACGTCGCTCTGCGCCCAGAAGTCGTTGCTGTGCGGGTCGACCGAGCCGTCCGACCACAGCGGGCCGTCCTCGGTGTCGCCGGTCGCCGGCAGTTCGGCGGCGGGCGCGGCGGGCGTCGCCGGTGAGGTGCTCGGCTTCGCCGGGTCCTTCGCGCCGCCGCCGGAACTCGGCGTGGCCTTCGGCGAGGCCGGCGGGCGGCTCGTCGCGTCCGGGGACTCGACCGGCGGCGACGACACGGAGACCGTCTGCTGCGCCGGGGCGTCGTCCTTCACGGCGGACGCCACCGCGTAGCCGCCGGCCCCGAGCATGCCCGCGACCGCGGCCGTGGCCCCCACGATCCGCACCCAGCCCCACAACGGGGGATGGGCCGCCCGGTGATCGGACCACTCCTGCCCCTGCCCCTGCCCCTGCCCCGCCATGCCGCGCTCGACCCGGGCCAGGATGCGCGCCCGGTCGGGCTCGTGCGCTCCGGCCGCCTCGTGCAGCCGGGCACGCAGCTCGTCGTGCCCGTCCCGCCGCATCCTCATCGGTCCCTTCCCGAGGCCGAGGCCTCACCGGTGCGCACCATCGCAGGCATCGTGAGCGGAGCCCCCTTCGCGCCGAGCAGCTTCTGCAACTCGGCCATCCCCTTGGAGGTCTGGCTCTTCACCGTACCCACCGAAACCCCCAGGGCGAGCGCGGTGTCCTTCTCCGAGAGATCGAAGGCGTGCCGCAGCACCACACAGGCCCGTTTGCGGAACGGAAGTCTGCGCAGCGCCGACTGGACGTCCACCACGCCCGCGACGTCCGGGTTCTCCGTCTTCTCCTCGCGCTGCGACCAGAACAGGGCGATCCTGCGGCGCTCCCGGACGGCGCTGCGGATGCGGGTGCGGGCCAGGTTGGCGACGACGCCACGGGCGTACGCCACCGGATGGTCGGCCGCGCGCACCCGGTCCCAGCGGTTCCACAGCGCGAGGAGCGCGTCCGCCGCCAGGTCGTCGGCGGCGTCCGGCTCGCCGGTCAACAGGTGGGCGAGACGGGACAGTTCCGCGTAGTGACGGTCGAAGAAGGCATGGAATTCCACGGAGGCGGCGTCGTCGACGACTGTGCCCACGGGTGACCTCTTCTCGATGCGCCTGTGCGTTTCCTGTGGATTCGACGGGGATGTCCCGAGGAGGTGGCCGGGACGAGATCGGGAAGCGTAGCAGTGGCTCGCCGCCTGGTTTAGTACGGGGGTTCGAACATCCTGTGGCGGGCCGACCGAAAGCGGAACCCGATTCCGTAACACGGCGAAAACCTGAAGACGGTTCAACACGGGAACAATCCAGCCAGCATCCGCACACGATCATCCAGGCAGCAGGGAGCAGCGCACGTGGAAACCGTCGACCGGTTTTTCAAGATCTCCGAACGGGGGTCCACCTTCGGCCGGGAGATACGCGGCGGCTTCGCCACGTTCTTCACCATGGCCTACATCCTCGTCCTGAACCCGATCATCCTGGGCAGCGCCAAGGACAAGTTCGGGCACCAGCTCGACACCGTCCAACTCACCACCGCCACCGCCCTGGTGGCCGCCGTCATGACGATCATCATGGGCGTCGGCGGCAACCTGCCCCTCGCGCTGGCCGCGGGCCTCGGCCTGAACGCGGTCGTCGCCTTCCAGATCGCCCCGCTGATGAGCTGGGACGACGCGATGGGCCTCATCGTCCTCGAAGGGCTGCTGATCTGCGTCCTGGTGGTGACCGGTCTGCGCGAGGCCGTCATGCACGCCATCCCGCAGCCGCTCAAGCAGGCGATCAGCGTCGGCATCGGCCTGTTCATCGCCTTCATCGGCTTCGTCGACGCCGGCTTCGTCAGCCGGATCCCCGACGCCGCGAACACGACCGTGCCCGTGCAGCTCGGCGGCACCGGCACCCTCTCCGGCTGGCCGATCCTCGTGTTCTGCCTGGGCGTGCTGCTGACCATCGGACTCCTCGCCCGCAAGGTCAAGGGCGCGATCCTGATCAGCATCGTCACCATGACGCTGCTCGCGATCGTCATCAACTCGACCGCAGACATCAAGTCCTGGGGCCTGACCACGCCCTCCTGGCCCGACAAGATCGTCGACACCCCGGACTTCGGGCTGATCGGTCACTTCAGTCTGTTCGGCGCCTTCGGCCAGACCGGCGTCATCACGGTCGTCCTGCTGATCTTCACGCTCATCCTGTCCGACTTCTTCGACACCATGGGCACGGTCGTCGGCATCAGCGCGGAGGCCGGACTGCTGGACGACAAGGGGCAGGTGCCCAACCTGGGCCGCGTGCTGCTCATCGACGGCGCGGCGGCGGTCGCGGGCGGCGCGGCCTCGTCGTCCTCCGCGACCTCCTACATCGAGTCGGCGGCCGGCGTCGGCGAGGGCTCGCGCACCGGCTTCTCCAACGTGGTCACCGGCGGCCTCTTCGCCCTCGCCCTGTTCCTGACCCCGGTCCTCACCATCGTCCCGCTCCAGGCGGCCGCCCCGGCCCTCGTCGCCGTCGGCTTCCTGATGATGACCCAGGTCAAGGGCATCGACTGGGACAAGTACGAGATCGCCATCCCGGCGTTCCTCACCATCGCCGTGATGCCCTTCACCTACTCGATCACCAACGGCATCGGCGCGGGCTTCGTCGCGTACGTCCTCATCAAGACGGTGCTCGGCAAGGCGAAGGACGTGCACTGGCTGTTGTGGGGGGCGTCGGCGCTGTTCCTCGTGTACTTCGCCATCGACCCGATCGAGCAGGTGCTCGGCGTGAAGTGAGGTGCGCTGCGCGACCGGCTGCGGGTTTGTCGTGGCTGGTCGCGCTCGCGCGGCGGAGCCGCATATCGATGCGGCCTCGCGTCCCTTGGTGGGTTACGTCAGCGCTGCTTTCATCATGGCCCTTGCTACCGGGGCCGCCAGGCCGTTGCCGCTGACCTCGGAGCGGGCCGCGTCCGACTGTTCGACCACGACCGCCACGGCGACCTCCTTGCCGGTCGAGTCGGACTTGCCGTAGGACGTGAACCAGGCGTACGGCGCCTTGCTGTTGTTCTCGCCGTTCTGGGCCGTGCCCGTCTTGCCGCCGACGGTGACGCCGTCGATGAGCGCGTTCGTGCCCGTGCCCTTCTCTACGACCGTCTGCATCGCCGACCGCAACTGCTCGGCGGTGGAGGAGCTGACGATCCGCGTGGTCGACGCCTCGTCGTCGTAGTCCTTGAGTACGTCGCCGCCGCTGTCGGTGATCTGCGCGACCATGTGCGGCGAGACCAGCTTGCCGCCGTTGGCTATGGCGGCCGGCACCATGGCCATCTGCAGCGGGGTCGCGGTCACGTCGAACTGGCCGATGCCGGTCAGGGCCGTGGACGACGCGTCCATGCCGGACGGGTACACGCTCGCGTACGCCCGCACCGGCACGTCCTGGCTCTCATCGTTGAAGCCGAACTTCTCGGCCATCGCCCTCAGTTTGTCCTGCCCGAGCTGGACGGCCATGTGCGCGAAGACGTTGTTGCAGGAGTACTGCAACGCGACCCGGATCGTGGCGTTCTCACAGGGCGCGGACGTGTTCTCGTTCTTCAGGACCGTCCGCGTGCCCGGCAGGGTGTACGGGTCCTCGCTGTCGGTCTTCTCGTCCACCGACGCGTACAGCCCGTCCTCCAGCGCTGCCGCCGCCACGACCAGTTTGAACGTGGAGCCCGGTGCCAGCGGCTGGCGCAGCGCCCGGTTGGTGAGCGGCTTGTCGGAGTCCGCGTTCAGCTTCGTCCAGGCCGCCTGGGCGGTGTTGGCGTCGGTCAGCGACGACGGGTCGTACGACGGCGTCGACACGACCGCGAGGATCTGGCCGGTCGTCGGATCGATCGCGACGGCCGCGCCCTTCTTGTCGCCGAGCGCGTCGTACGCCGCCTTCTGTACGTCCGGATCGATCGTGGTGAGCACGTCGCCCGGGTCGGCCCGCTTGTTGGTGACCGTGTCCAGTGCCGTCTTCAGACGGATGTCCGTGCCGTTGAGCAGGTCCGCGTAGATGCCCTCGAGCTGGGTCGGGGCGTAGCTCTGCGAGGCGTAGCCCGTCACCGCCGCGTACAGCTCGCCGTCGGTGTACGTGCGCTTGTATCTGAGGTCGCCGTCCGACGTGACGGCCGAGCCGGTGATCGCCTTTCCGGCCACGATGATGTTCCCGAGCGGCTCCGCGTACGTCAGAATCGCGTTGCGCCGGTTGCCCTTGTCGTCTGCGAGTGCCTGGCCCTCGTAGAACTGCACCCACGTCGCCCGGAGCAGCAGGGCGAACACGAGCAGCAGCGCGAAGACCGAGGCGCGCCTGATCGTCTTGTTCATTGCGTCAGAAAGACGAACGGGAAGCGATCGATCGTTCCCATCCGCCCGGATTTCTCATCGTCTGTTCATCTGACGCCCGCCCGTCCGGGGCCGGTTCGGATTCAGGGCTCCAGTCGCAGGACGAGCTCCTCGACGTCCTCCCCGCGCGCGGGGGCGTACCCCGTGGCCCGCGCGGTCGTCCGGAAGCCGCACTTGTGGAGGACCCGCAGCGAGCCGGCGTTGTCCGCCGAGGTCCGGGCGAACAGCGGGCGTTCCCCGACCTCCGCCAGCAGCGCGCGCAGCGCGGCCGTCGCCACGCCGCGCCCCCAGTAGGCGCGGTCCACCCAGTACGTCACCTCGCGCTCGCCCGGCTCCCCGTACACGGACGCGTGGCCGATCACGTCCCCGTCGGCCAGGACGGTCCGTACGACCACGTCGGCCGAGGCCCGGATCCGCTTCCAGCGGGCCTCGAAGACGTCCCGGTCGGCCGGCTCCTCAGGGGTGAACGCTGCCATCCACAGGGCCTCCGGGTCGTTGAGCTGCCGGTAGAACACCGGCACGTCGCTGTCGTGTACCGCGCGGAGTACGACCTGCATCGTTCAGAGCCTCCGGGTCGCCAGGGTCAGCCGGTCGCGCGCGTCGAACAGCGCGTCCTTCACCATCTGCTCGTGCGCGGGCGTCAGCCTCGCCACCGGCACCGAGCAACTGATCGCGTCCCGGGCCGGCGTGCGGTACGGGATCGCCACGCCGAAGCAGCGCAGGCCCAGCGTGTTCTCCTCGCGGTCCACCGCGAAACCCTGCTCGCGGACCTGGCGCAGCTCCTCTATGAGCTTCTCGCGGTCCGTGATCGTGTGCTCGGTCAGCGCCGGGAGCGTCTCCGGGAGCATCTTGCGGACCTGCTCGTCGGGGTAGGTGCTCAGCAGCGCCTTGCCGAGGGAGGTGGAGTGGGCGGGCAGCCGCCGGCCGACCCGGGTGAAGGGGCGCAGGTAGTGCTGGGACTGGCGGGTGGCGAGGTAGACGACGTTCGTGCCGTCGAGCCGCGCCAGGTGGATGGTCTCGGTGGTGTCGTCCGAGAGCCGGTCCAGGGTCGGTCTGGCCGCCGCGACGACCTCGTCGCCGTCGATGTAGGAGGTGCCGACGAGCAGCGCCCGTACGCCGATGCCGTACCGCGTGCCCGTCGCGTCCGTCTCCACCCAGCCCAGCTCCACCAGCGTGCGCAGCAGCATGTAGAGGCTCGACTTGGGATACCCGACGGCCTCCTGGACCGCCGCGAGGGAATGCATACCGGGGCGTCCGGCGAAGTACTCCAGCAGCTCAACCGTCCGCACCGCGGACTTGACCTGAGCCCCGCCCCCCGTTTCGCCAGCCGCCATCGCCTTTGACCCCTTCGTTCGACGAGAAGCTGAAGTTATAGTCTCGACAGCATATTCACCATCCGAGACAGCGTTCAGCATATCGAACAAGGCTGATGCAGAGCATGTGAAGGGACCCGCGGTGGCAGCAGCACCAGTCTGGAGTGTCGACCCCCGTAACGGGAAGCAGCGGGAACAGGTCGCGGTGGAGGCCACGGCCGAGGAGGTCGACACCGTCGTCCGTGCCGGGCACGCCGCCCGCGGCTCCCTCGCCGACCGCACCGTCCGCGCCGCGTTCCTGCGCTCCGCCGCCGACCGGCTCCAGGCGGCCAAGGACACGCTGGTCGAGGTGGCCGACGCGGAGACCGCGCTCGGCCCGGTCCGGCTGAACGGCGAGCTCGCCCGCACCTGCTACCAACTGCGCTCGTTCGCCGACATCGTCGACGAGGGCGCCTTCCTCGACGTCGTCATCAACCACCCCGACGGCGCCGCCACCCCGCCCATCCCCGACCTGCGCCGCTACAAGGTGCCGCTCGGCGTGGTCGCCGTGTACTCGGCGTCCAACTTCCCCTTCGCCTTCTCCGTCGCGGGCGGCGACACCGCCAGCGCGCTCGCGGCCGGCAACCCGGTCGTCGTCAAGGCCCACCCCGACCACCCGGCGCTGTCCGAGCTGGTCGCCAAGGTGCTGCGGCACGCCGCCGCCGAGCACGGCATCCCGCAGGACGTACTCGGGCTCGTGCACGGCTTCGAGGCCGGCGTCGAGCTGATCAGGCACCCGCTGGTCACCGCCGCCGGTTTCACCGGCTCCATCCGGGGCGGGCGGGCGCTGTTCGACGCGGCCGCGGCCCGGCCGGTGCCGATCCCCTTCCACGGGGAGCTGGGCTCGCTGAACCCCGTCGTGGTGACGGAGGCCGCCGCCGTCGAGCGTGCCGAGGAGATCGGCGCCGGGCTCGCCGGGTCCATGACCATGGGCGTCGGGCAGTTCTGCGTCAAGCCCGGGCTGGTCCTGGTGCCGTCCGGCGCGGCCGGCGACGGTCTGGTCAAGTCGCTGACCGACGCGGTGAGCGACACCGACGCGGGCGTGCTGCTCGACCACCGGATGCGGGACAACTTCATCGCCGGGGTCGCCGAGCGTGCGGAGCTGGCCGACGTGGAGTCGCCGGTGACGCCCGGCGCGGGCGGGGAGCACACCGTCAGCGCGGGGTTCCTGACCGTGCCCGCGGCCCGGCTCGCCGCCGAGGGGGCGCATGACCTGCTGCTGGAGGAGTGCTTCGGGCCGGTCACCGTCGTGGCCCGCTACGAGGACGAGGGCGAGGTCAAGGCGGTTCTGTCGCGGCTGCCGGGCAACCTGACGGCGACGGTCCAGCTGTCCGACGGGGAGGCCTCCGGCGAGGGGCGCGGTGCGGAGATCCTCGCCGAGCTGACTCCGCTCGCGGGGCGCGTGCTGGTGAATGGATGGCCGACTGGTGTCGCCGTCGCGCCGGCTCAGCATCACGGTGGTCCGTACCCGGCGACGACGTCCACGTCTACTTCTGTGGGCGGTACGGCGATCGAGCGGTGGCTGCGGCCGGTCGCCTACCAGAATGCTCCTGCTGCGCTGCTGCCTGTGGAGCTCCGGGACGAGAACGAGCTGGGGCTTCCGCGTCGGTTCAACGGGCGTCTGGAGCGGTAGCGCTCCGCTTGGGTGCGGGTTTGTTGCGGGTGCGGGTCCGTCGTGGCTTGTCGCGCAGTTCCCCGCGCCCCCGGGGGGATGCGCTCACCCGCGATAATCGGGTTATGGACGTCTCGCTTCCCGAACTGCCTTTTCCCCTCCGTACCTATGGGCCCTCCGGGCACTGGTCGCATGAGGACGGGGTGTTGACCGGTTGGGCCGGGCCCCGGCAGGACCGGTTCGTGCCGCCCACGGGGGAGGCGCTGGACCCCGCCGCCGACGCGCCCCGGCTGCTGGGGGCGCCCGAAGGGGACTTCCAGCTCATCGCGCGCGTCACCGTGGGGTTCAACTGGGCCTTCGATGCGGGGGCGTTGTACGTCCATGTCGGTGAACGGGCCTGGGCCAAGCTGTGCCTGGAGTACTCCCCGGACGTGGCGACCGTCTGCACGGTGGTCACCCGGGGACACTCCGACGACGCCAACTCCTTCACCGTGGAGGGCAGTTCGGTCTGGCTGCGGGTGAGCCGCACCGGTCGTGCCTTCGCCTTCCACGCCTCCCGGGACGGCAAGCGCTGGACCTTCGTCCGGCTGTTCACGCTCGGCGAGGAGAAGGAGACCGGCGCGGCCCTCATCGGCTTCATGACGCAGTCGCCGATGGGAGAAGGGTGCGTCGTGACGTACGACCACCTCGAGTTCAGGACCGAGTGGCCGGACGACCTGAGAGACGGAAGCTGAGCAGGCGGGCGCGGTCCGGCCGGCGGGAACCGGCGTGACGGCCCGACGCGTCCTGCCGTGCATGATCGAAGAGCGCCTGACCGGAAACCGGGTGATCCGTACCGCCGTGCCCGCCGAGGCGGAGGCGGTCGCCGCGCTGCACGCGCGCGCCCGGGCGACCTACTACCCGGACGGGGTCCCGCAGGACGGCACCGACTGGCTCGCGAACTGGCGCACGGCCATCGAGCGGCCCGACGGCCAGGTGCTCTGCGTCGTCGAGCAGGGGCGGATCGTCGGCCTCGCCTCGTTCCGTACGCCGGAGGGCTCGGCCGCCGACACCGTCAAGCTGTTCCAGTTCCACGTCGACCCCGGCCACTGGCGCGGCGGCATCGGTACGGCCCTGCACACGGCCTGTGTCGAGCAGTGGCGGGCGGACGGCCGGCGCACGGCCGTGCTCGACGTGCACGTCGACAACCGGCGCGCCCAGGCCTTCTACGCACGTCAGGGCTGGTTTCCTGACCCGCGGAACCCGCCCGCCGAGGATGATCACCATCTCTTCCTGTGTTTCCCGGTGAGCGGGGAGTGAACGAGCCGAAACCTGACGGGCGGGGAATGAAACCGGCCGCTTGAACGTTCACACACCAGGCGGAGGGAGTCTCCGTACCCGTACGACCTGGAGAGAGCCGAGACATGCGCGTCGAGATCTGGAGCGACATCGCCTGCCCCTGGTGCTACGTGGGCAAGGCCCGCTTCGAGAAGGCGCTCGAGGCCTTCCCGCACCGCGACCAGGTCGAGGTGGTGCACCGCTCCTTCGAGCTGGACCCCGGCCGCGCCAAGGGTGACATCCAGCCCGTGCTGGCCATGCTCGGCAAGAAGTACGGCATGAGCGCGGCGCAGGCGCAGGCCGGCGAGGAGAACCTCGGTGCCCAGGCCGCCGCCGAGGGCCTCGCCTACCGCACCCGCGACCGCGACCACGGCAGCACCTTCGACATGCACCGCCTGCTGCACTTCGCCAAGGAGCACGGCCGGCAGGACGAGCTGATCCAGATCCTCTACCGGGCGAACTTCGCCGAGGAGCGGTCCGTCTTCTCCGAGGGCGACGAGCGGCTCGTCGACCTGGCCGTCGAGGCGGGCCTCGACGCGGACGCCGCCCGCACGGTCCTCGCCGACCCGGCCGCCTACGCCGACGAGGTCCGCGCCGACGAGCGCGAGGCCGCCCAACTCGGCGCGAACGGCGTGCCGTTCTTCGTCCTGGACCGCGCCGTCGGCGTCTCCGGCGCGCAGCCCGCCGAGGTCTTCACCCAGGCCCTGACCCAGGCCTGGGGCGACCGCTCCCCGCTGAAGCTGGTCGGCGGCGGCGACGGTGGCGACGGCGCGGAGGTCTGCGGACCCGACGGGTGCGCGGTGCCGCAGGGCTGAAAACCGCAGGTCGGGGCCGATCCATAAGCGTGGCTTGGTGGAACCACGTAGAAAGCCGCAATGGACTATGAGTTCTGGCGGCCGCAGAGTGGAACCCATGGAGACTACGGAGACTTTCGAGAGCCTCGTCCGTGCCGAGTTCGCCCCGAAGACCACCTATCTCAACACCGCGAGCAACGGCCTCCTCCCCGCCCGCACCGTCGCCGCCCTGCATGAGGCGGCGCTGCTGCGGGCCGAGGGCAGGCCGTTGACTCCGCTGCACGAGGACGTGGAGGCGTGCCGGGCCGCGTACGCACGGCTGGCCGGCGTCCCGGTGGGCCGGGTGGCGCTGGGCGCGTCGGTCGCCGCGCACACCGGCCTGATCGCCGCCTCGCTTCCCGCGGGCGCCGAAGTCCTCACCGCCGAGGGCGACTTCACCTCCGTGCTGAACCCGTTCCACGTCCGCGGCGACCTCAAGGTGCGCGAGGTCCCGCTGGAGCGGATCGCCGACTCCGTCCGCCCCGGCACGGCGCTGGTCGCGGTCAGCGCCGCCCAGTCCGCCGACGGCCGGATCGCCGACCTGCCCGCCCTGCGCGAGGCGGCCCGCACGCACGGGGCGCGCACCTACGTCGACTTCTCGCAGTCCGCCGGCTGGCTGCCGACGGACGCCGACGCCCACGACTTCTCCGCCGCCGTCTCCTACAAGTGGCTGCTCGGACCGAACGGCGCGGCCTTCCTCGTCGTCCCGGAGGACTTCGGCGGACTGTCACCGATCCTCGCGGGGTGGGTCGCGGGCGAGGAGCCCGAGGCGAGCTGTTACGGCCCGGTCGCCGAACTCGCCCACTCGGCACGGCGGTTCGACCTGTCGCCCGTCCTGTTCACCCACGCCGGACTGCGCCGCTCCCTCGAACTGATCGAGGAACTCGGCGTGTCGGCGATCCGCGCCCACAACCTCGCCCTCGCCGACCGCTTCCGCGCGGGCCTCACGACCCTCGGCCACGAACCCGTTCCCGCACCCGGGTCGGCGATCGTCGCCGTGCCCGGACTGGCCCACCGTCAGCCCGAGTTGGCCGCCGCCGGCATCCAGGTCTCCGAACGCGCGGGCAACCTGCGCGCGTCCTTCCACCTGTTCAACACACCAGCCGACGTCGACCACCTGCTGGACGCGCTGTCGGGCTGAACTCCCACACCGGGTGGGGAATTCACCGCACCGGGGTGAAGTCCCTCGCCCCGATGAACTCCGGCCGCCGGATCGGAGCCGCGAACGGCTCCACGGCCGTGTTCTCCACGCTGTTGAACACGACGAAGACATTGCTGCGCGGGAACGGCGTGATGTTGTCGCCGGACCCGTGCATGCAGTTGCAGTCGAACCAGGTCGCCGAACCGGCCTTCCCGGTGAACAACTTGATGCCGTGGTCGCCCGCCATCGAGGTCAGCGCCTCGTCGGACGGCGTGCCCGCGTCCTGCATCTGCAACGACTTCTTGTAGTTGTCCTCGGGGGTGGCCCCGGCGCAGCCGAGGAACGTCCGGTGCGAGCCCGGCATGATCATGAGCCCGCCGTTGGTGTCGAAGTTCTCGGTCAGCGCGATCGAGACGGACACCGTCCGCATGTTCGGCAGACCGTCCTCGGCGTGCCAGGTCTCGAAGTCCGAGTGCCAGTAGAAGCCCCCGGCCCCGAAGCCCGGCTTGACGTTGATCCGAGACTGGTGGACGTACACGTCCGAGCCGAGGATCTGCCGCGCCCGCCCGACGACCCGCTCGTCGCGCACCAGGGCGGCGAACACGGGACTGAGCTTGTGCACCTCGAAGACGGACCGGATCTCCTTGGACCGTGGCTCGACGATCGACCGCTCGTCCGCCCGGATCTCCGGGTCGGCGACGAGCCGCTCCAGCTCCCGCCGGCAGACGGTGGCCTCGTCGTCGCTGATCAACTGGTCGACGCCGAGGAAGCCGTCGCGCTCGTACGTCTGGAGGCCGGCCGTCGGGATCGGGCCGGCGGCGTCGGGGGAGCCCCAGACGACGGGGTCCTGGCGGGGGACGGACACCTCGGTGGTGCCACGGGTGGGATACAGATCGGTGAGCGTGGTCACGGCGCTCACACCTCCTCGGGCTCGGTCAGCAGGGGGTAGACGCCGTTGTCGTCATGGTCCTCCCGTCCGGTCACGGGCGGGTTGAACACGCAGAGACAGCGGAAGTCCTCCTTGACGCGCAACGTGTGCCGCTCGTGCCCGTCGAGGAGGTACATGGTCCCGGGCGTGACGCGGTGCGCGCGCCCGGTCTCGTGGTCGGTCAGCTCGGCCTCGCCCTCGACGCAGACGACGGCCTCGACGTGGTTCGCGTACCACATCGACGTCTCGGTACCCGCGTACAGAATCGTCTCGTGCAGCGAGAACCCGACCCGTTCCCGGGCGAGCACGATGCGCTTGCTCTCCCAGGTGCCGGACGCCGCCCGCACATGCCGGTCAGTGCCTTCGATGTCCTTGAACGAACGGACGATCACGGGGTGCGATGCCTCCTCGACAGGGGTGGTCAGGTGTCGGATCGATGGTGGTCAGACGGTTTCCCGTACGGCGCGGGCGACGACGCTGAGGCCCTCGTCCAGCTCCTCCGGGGTGATGGTCAGGGCCGGCAGCAGCTTGACGACCTCGCTCTCCGGGCCGGACGTCTCGATCAGCAGCCCGAGCTCGAAGGCGCGCCGCGCGACCCGCTCGGCCCGCGCCTTCTCGTGGAACTCCAGACCCCACACGAGTCCGCGGCCCCGGTACTCCTTGACGTCGGCGAGGTTCTCCTCGGTGATCGAGATGAGCGCCTGCTCGATCTGCTCGCCGCGCGCCCGGGTCTGCTTCTCCATGGCGGACCCGTCGGCCCAGTACGTCTCGAGGGCGGCGGTGGCGGTGACGAACGCCGGATTGTTGCCGCGGAAGGTGCCGTTGTGCTCGCCCGGCTCCCACACGTCGAGCTCGGGCCGGAGCAGGCAGAGCGACATGGGCAGTCCGTAGCCGCTGATGGACTTGGACACGGTGACGATGTCCGGGACGATCCCGGCCTCCTCGAAGGAGAAGAAGGCCCCGGTGCGCCCGCATCCCATCTGGATGTCGTCGACGATCAGCAGCATGTCCTGCCGTTCGCACAGCTCCTTCAGCGCCCGCAGCCACTCCGGACGCGCGACGTTGATGCCGCCCTCGCCCTGCACGGTCTCGACGATCACGGCCGCGGGTTTGTTGAGCCCGGACCCCTGGTCCTCGAGCAGCCGCTCGAACCACAGGAAGTCGGGGATCCGTCCGTCGAAGTAGTTGTCGAACGGCATGGGCGTGCCGTGCACCAGCGGGATCCCGGCGCCGGCCCGCTTGAAGGCGTTGCCCGTGACGGCCAGCGATCCGAGCGACATCCCGTGGAAGGCGTTGGTGAACGACACGATGGCCTCGCGCCCCTTCACCTTCCGCGCCAGCTTCAGCGCGGACTCCACGGCGTTGGTGCCGGTCGGGCCCGGGAACATCACCTTGTAGGGCAGGTCACGCGGGCGCAGCACCAGATCCTGGAAGGTCTGCAGGAAGGACCGCTTGGCGACGGTGGACATGTCGAGCCCGTGCGTGACGCCGTCCCGCATCAGATAGTCGATCAACGCCCGTTTCAGTACGGGGTTGTTGTGGCCGTAGTTGAGAGACCCGGCACCGGCGAAGAAGTCCAGGTACCGATGACCGTCCTCGTCGTACATGCGGCTGCCCTGCGCCCGGTCGAAGACGACGGGCCAGCCACGGCAGTAGCTGCGCACCTCGGACTCGAGGGTCTCGAACACGCTGAGGTCGGGCTGGGTGATGCTCACGGGAATCGCTCCTTACTGCGAAGGTGTGGTCAACGGGCCCATGCGGTACAGCACTTCGGGGTCGTGCGGGCCGTCGGGGAACAGCCCGGCCCCGAACAGCACCTCGCGGCTGACGGCAGCCCCGTGCCGCTCGGCGTACGACGTGAAAAGCCGCTCGGAGGCGGTGTTGCCGGGCGTGATCGTGGTCTCGACGGTGGTGATCGGGCTGAGCGGGCGTTCGGCGGTGAGCCGCGCGGTCAGCCCGTCGAGCAGCGCGGCGGCGAGTCCGCGACCGCGGTACGCGGCGTCTACGGCCACCTGCCAGACCAGCAGGGTGTGCGGGTCCTCCGGCCGTACATACCCGGTGACGAACCCGACCGGCTCGCCGCCGGCCTCGCCCTCCGCCCGCACCACGGCCGAGGTGCCGGCGAAGTCGCGACACCACAGCAGATAGCTGTAGGAGGAGTTCAGATCGAGCGTTCCGGATTCCTTGGCGATACGCCAGAGTACGGTCCCGTCTTCCACCGACGGGCGGTCGATACGTAGGTCTGCTTGTGCGGCAGTCATGCGGATTGAACTTACCCAGGGAAATTCAATAACGCATGGAGAGGCCGTGGTGATTCCGTGATGCCACAGGGACAGGAGCCCTATTTGCACATCTTTGCACCCCATGAAAGGTACATACCGCACCACTTGTGCAATGCGTCACGGACTCGTAACCGGCCGGAAATTCCCTGCGTTTAGCCGCAGGGAATCCGGGCAGGAGAACAGGGAAGGCTCTCCTGGAGAGAATTCCCGGAATCGCCGCGAATTCAGAACTGGAATCAGAATCCGGTCGCCCCGTCGATGCGCTCCCGGAGGATGTCCGCGTGACCGTTGTGCCGGGCGTACTCCTCGATCATGTGGATGAGCACCCAGCGCAGACTGACCTCGAGGCCGGCCATCGGCCCGTCGACGATCCGCCCGGTGTCCTCCAGTGACCGCCCGGCGATCAACTCCCGCCCCCGCGCGATCTCCCGCCGCCACACGGCCAGCGCCTCGTCGAGCCCCCGCCCGGCGTCGAGCACGTACCCGGTCTCCTCCTCGAACACCGGCGGCACGTCCAGCCCGGCGAACGCCCGCTGGAACCAGTTCCGTTCGACTTCGGCGAGATGCTGTACCAGCCCGAGCAACGTCAACGCGGACGGCTCGGCGGCGACTTGCCGCACCTGCTCGTCATCCAGCCCCGCACACTTCAACACAAGCGTCCCCCGATGAAACTCCAACCAGCTCTCCAGCATGGGGAGTTCATCACCGGTCATGAGGGGGACGGGTCGGCCGTCGGGGAGGGGCTGGGGTGTGTTGGTGGTCATGGGGGGAGGATGGCACGGGGGACTGACATCGATCACCGGCCGTTTCGGGGAAGCTGAGCCTCACGAACCGTGCCCAGATCTACGCGGACGTCGGTGTCGTATGACTTCGTCTCCTGGTAGCCGCTATCAGGGGCCCATGTAGGGTCTCGCCGCTCGTGACATGTCGATCTTGCGTGACCTGGGCGTTCTTGGCTGCCTCACGGCCTTGTCACCCGTGATCAGTCTCAAATCCGTGGCATTTCCTCGCGAGGGCGAGGTCGAGATCAGGCGGCTTGCCCGAGTCGGCCGAGTACACCACGCTGAGCCCCGAGCACGAGGACTGCCGGCGAGCCCAGATCGCGCACCGATGAGTTTCCCGCGCCGCGCTGGTCTATACGCCGGACACCCACGGACGGAAGGCTGCGCCATGCGGAAACTGATCTACGGCATGAACCTGACCCTGGACGGCTACATCGCCGCGGCCGGCGACGACATCGGCTGGAGCGGACCGCCGAGCGACGAGCTGTTCCAGTGGTGGCTCGACCACGAGCAGGCGAGTGGCCTGTCGCTGTACGGGCGCAAGCTGTGGGAGACGATGAGCTCCTACTGGCCAACCGGCGACCAGCAGCCGGGCGCCACCCCGGCGGAGATCGAGTTCGCGCGGAACTGGCGGGACACGCCGAAGGTGGTGTTCTCCTCGACGATCGACAAGGTCGACTGGAACACCCGCCTGGTCACCGGCGACGCGATCGCCGAGATCACCCGGCTCAAGGCCGAGGACGGCGGCCCAATGAACATCGGCGGCGCAACGCTCGCCGGGTCGGCCATGCGCGCCGGGCTGATCGACGAGTACGCGATCGCCGCCCATCCGGTCCTGGTGGGCAGCGGCACGCCGTTCTTCACCGCGCTGGACAGCTGGGTGAACCTGAACCTGGTGGAGACGCGGACGCTTCCCGGCGGCGTGGTCCTGACCAGGTACGAGACGAGGCGCTGAGCAGCAGCACCCACGCGCGAGTCTCACGGTGATGTCGTATACGACATCGGTACGACACGGCCCGTGAGACTACGACATCAGCCGCGAGACCCTACATGGGTGTAGGTTCTCACTTTCGGTGTCATGCGCCGACGCTGTGACCTGCGGGTTCCTCGTCAGTCTCACAACGTTTCGGCCGACGGCTGTCTCAGATCGGTGTCATTTCCTCAGCCTGTCCAGCAGGCTGCACTGCCGCCCAGGGGTGTCACGAACCTGCTTCGGCACCCATCCGTTCCATCCACTCGCGCACGGTTACTGCTCGCTCGATGCGGCTGACGACGCAACGAAGCTCGTTGCGGAGGTGACCTTCCCAAGTCGCCCGCGCCCAACGGAGCTTCGATGTGCCGTCAGTCTGCCACCGTCTGTCCGGGCACGTCGCCCACCCGTCAGCACCGCGCGACGGGTGCGCTGGCCGAGCGGCTGGCCACGCCGGCCGACCCGCGGTGCCGGCGCGGGAAGCTCACCCCTTCGTGGCAGTGCTGCTGATCGCCTGCTCCGCTGTGGTGAGCCGGGCGAGGAGTTACGTGGCGATCGCTGAGCGGGCCGCCGACGCCCCGCAGGACGTTCTGGCCCGGCTCGGTGCCCGTACCGCAACCGCCCTGGCCGTGTGCATCCCGCCCAGCGGCGCGACGATCCGGCGGGTCATCAAGAACACCTGCCCCGGGGGCCTGGCCGACCTCCTCGGACACGACCCAGCCGGTGCCGACACCCTCGCGGTCGACGGCAAGAGCGCCCGCGGCTCGCGCCTCGGAACCACCCCGGCCGCCCATCTGCCGGCCGCGCTGACCGGCACCGGGATGACCAGTCGGCAGGCGTCCCCGGAACGCATCGCGACGATCTCGAGGGCGCGCTGGGTGATCGAAAACAGGCTCCACTTCGTCCGGGACACCGCTTTCCGCGAGGACGCCTCCAAGATCCGCACTTCGACACTATGGGACGGTCTCAGCCGTATCGCTCGACGAGCGCGTTGCCGATCGAGGCCAGGTGGTCTCGCACACCCGGAGGGCCAGTCACCTCGAGCCATTCGACCAGCCCGGCAAGCTCGCCGGCGAGCATGTACTCGTTGTGGCCGCGGATCACGACCTCGATGCGGCCGTCGGTCGTGGAACCTCCCACCTCGAGCCGACCGCCGAGCGCCATCCGGAGCAGGCCTATCCCGTGGGGCGCGCATACCGCCTGGATTTCGAGGGGCGTTCGCTTGCGGTCGACCTCGTCGGCGATCTCGTGCCAGCTCTCGGCAAGGTCGAAGTCCTCGGGTCGGTGCACGGGATCGTCGGTCGGGTCGGCGGACGACACGCGGTCGATCCGGAAGGTCCGCCGGCCCGCCTCGGTGTTGGAGACGAGGTACCACGACGGGCCTTTGGCGACGATGCCCAGGGGGTGGACGGTTCTCTCGGTTTCGGTGCCTTTGCGGTCGATGTAGCCGAGCCGTACCTGGACGCCGCGGATCACCGCGTCCTGGAGTTCGTCGAGGAAGCGGGGCGGTCGGTGCTCGATCCGGCTCGACCCCCATCGTTGCGGGTCCGTGACCAGCGACGACGCTGCTGCCTCGGCCTGGACCCGGAAGGGTTCCGGCAGGGCATGGACGAGCTTGCGCAGTGCTGCTTTCACGGCCGGTGCCGCGGCCGAGGCCGGGCCGGCGACCAGGAACAGGGCGCGGGCCTCGCCGGCGGTCAGCCCGGACAGGTCGGTGCGGGCGCCGCCCACGAGGCGCCAGCCGCCGCTTCGGCCCTGCAGGGAGTACACGGGCACCCCGGCCATGGCCAGGGCGTCGAGGTCGCGGCGGGCGGTGCGCTCGGAGACCTCCAGCTCTCGGGCGACCTCTGCTGCTGTCACCTGCTCGCGCCGTTGCAGCAGGAGGAGGACGGCCACCAGCCGGTCGGTTCGCATGCCGACGACACTTCCACAAAAACCGGTCATGGGGTGACCGGTTTCGGTCGGCAGGATGGCGACATGGCCTCACCGGCGGGTCCCACTGCCCACGGCCGTATCGGCCCCGGCCCGTCGGGGGTGCGCCGACGCTGTCTTCGGGAACCTTCGTCGCCTGAGCCTGATCACCCCGAAAAGAAAGAGAGGAAATGCAATGTTCGATCCAGCCGATTTTCCCAAGCCCACCCTTATTTCGGTCAACGGTGTGGAGCTTGAAGTCTTTGAAGCAGGCCGGCAGAATGCCGGAAAGCCCATCGTGCTCTGTCATGGCTGGCCGGAGCACGCCTTTTCCTGGCGCCATCAGATGCCCGCCCTCGCCGCAGCGGGCTACCATGTCATCGTCCCGAACCAGCGGGGTTATGGGAACTCATCCCGTCCGACCGAAGTAACGGACTACGACATTGAACACCTGTCGGGTGATCTCGTCGCACTTCTCGATCACTACGGATACGAAGATGCCACCTTTGTCGGTCATGACTGGGGTGCAATGGTCGTCTGGGGACTGACCCTGCTGCATCCGAACCGTGTAAACAAAGTGATCAACTTGAGCTTGCCTTACCAGGAGCGCGGAGAAAAGCCCTGGATCGAGTTCATGGAAGATGTGCTTGGCGGCGACTTCTATTTCGTCCACTTCAATCGGCAGCCAGGCGTCGCGGACGCCGTGTTCGAAGAGAACACCTTCCAGTTCCTTCGCAACATGTACCGGAAGAACGAGCCCCCCAGGGAGCCTCAGCCGGGTATGGCGCTGATCGATCTCGCCAGAGCGAAAACGCCACTCGGTGATCCCGTCATGAGCGACAGCGAACTGGCCGTTTTCGTCTCCGCCTTCGAATCGACAGGGTTCACGGGCAGTGTGAATTGGTACAGGAACCTTGACCGCAACTGGCGCTTGCTGGCGGACGTGGACCCGATCATCCAGCAGCCCACACTCATGATCTACGGCGACCGGGATGTGGTCCAGAGGTCTGAAAAGCTGGCAGAGTTCGTGCCCCATGTGGAAGTGGTCAATCTGGATTGCGGTCATTGGATCCAGCAAGAGAAGCCGGAAGAAACGAACCAGGCGATGACGAAATGGCTGGAACAGCAGGATGCCATTTAGTGGCTCGTGATCCGGTTCGTGTCGCCTGAAGCTCTTCGAGCCGTCGGGCGGTGTGTGAATCTCTCTTCGGCCGAGGCCCGAGCAGCCGCCACCGTCCGATCAGCCACGGCCACCGGCCGTACGGCAAGCCGGGGGCAGACTCACGGGGGAACAGCGGCACAGCGAGGCAGCGGCCGGGCCTCGCTCCCCCGGTGCCCCGCCGGAGCATCTGACAGCGGTACGGAAAACCCGAACGGGCCGGAGGGAAAACCCTCCGGCCCGTTCGGCGCATGTACAAGCTGAAAACGTGGCTACGACGGCTCCGGAATCGAATCGACCGGCGGGACCGGTAACACCACATGCGATCGCTGCCACTCGGCGAGGGAGGCAGCTGCGATCGAGGTCCGCTCAGGCCCTTCGAGTTCGACCTGCCGGATCACCCACCAGACCTGGATCCTGAGCCACCTCTGATCGGCCCGACTGAGTATGTGGCCGTTGCTTGCGGCGTGCGCAGGGCTCGGGCGGCGAAGCTCCCATCGTTGTTACCGGATGCGGGCTTCCCCCGGCCACGTCGAGAGACGGTGGCGAACCGTTGTCGACCACGAAGGGAACTGCCAAGAGGGCGGTCTCCAGGCGCAGCTTTCGCCGGCGGCGAACCCGGCGTCGTTCCTCCCGCTCGGGGCCGCTTCGGCGTCGCGTCCGCTTTGTTCTTCGGGCTGCCCCCTTCGGCCGGGCCTTCTCCTCTTCGGCGGCGGCCTTCTCCAGGGCGGTGAGGACCTTCTGGCCCAGGTGCATCCCGGCGGCATCGTGGTGGGCGCGTGCGGTGGTGGAGTCGATGCCGACCAGGGACAGGTCCACCTCGCCCCGCTTCGCCGCCTCCGCGATCAGGTCCTCCAGCAGGGCATCGAACACGCCGGCGTCACGCCACTGGCGGAAGCGGTTGGAGACGGTTGACCAGGCACCGAACTCGCTCGGCATCTCCCGCCACTGCCCGCCGGTCCGGAACCGCCAGATCACGCCCTCGAACTGCTGCCGCAGGGTCTTGGGGTACGGGCCGTACTCGCCGATCGGCAGGTGCGGCTCGATGAACTCCCACTCTTCGTCCGTCAGTTGCGCACGCGTCACGCACGACGGTCTACCGGGCCAGGGCCTGGAACGGGGCGAGACCCACGGATTGATCACGGCCCGATCCGCGCCTTATGCGCGCTGCGGGGCGGGTGTTACCGGAGCGGCCGCGGCCTTGCGGGTCTCGCGCATTATCAGCAGGCCGTTGACCACCATCAGTGTCGCGGTCAGGCCGTGGACGCCGAGCGCGGTGGCCACGGAGCCGTGGTGGGCCAGCACCGTGGTCATGTCGCCGTACGCGGCGAGGGCCTCCACCAGCAGCACCCAGCCCAGCGCCCGGCGGTGGCCCGTCACCAGCAGGATGCCCAGGACCAGGGCCAAGACGACGTCGCGGATTCCCTTGATGATCAGGAAGCCGTCGCCGTCGCCGGACGGCCAGCTCGGCAGGCCGAAGCCCGGCGCCGTCGTCTCCGGGCTCAGGATGAACTCCATCCCGAACCAGAGGATGAAGAAGATGAAGGCGGCGGCCAGTACGGTATTGATCTTCTTCAGCGACACTGTTCTTCTCCTTGCGAGACTTCGTCAACTCGGTGAGTGCTCGTGGAGCTTGCTGAGTCGTATGGGGCCTGATCAGGCCGCGCGGACGCGGCTGATCGAGGGGCGTAGCTTGCCGGGATCGCAGTTGTGGGATCTGCGCGGCAGCTGCATTTCCGGATGTCGGGATTTCGGTGGTCAGCCGCCCCTGAGGAGTGGGGATTGTGCGGCCACCGGCGCGGCGTCGGCCCGCGGGGTCAGAAATCCGAAGCCCTCTCGGGCTCACCCCGACGGGGCAAAAGCCGTCGATATACAGGGACGAACCAGCGCATGTCGGGGCAGCGATGGTTTCAGACGAGGGCGGAGGTGAGCAGGGCGAAGGCGGCGATGATGATGGCGACGCGGACGTAGTGGTAGCGGTCCCAGCGGTGCAGCTGCTCCTTCCAGTCGGCGGGCCGGTTCTCGGGGGTCCAGGTCTTGTTTCGGTTGTTGATCGGGACGAGCAGCAGCATCGACATGACCACGCTGACGATCAGCAGTCCGGCGGCGGTGGCGACCAGTCCGGCGCCGTGGTGGTGCCACCCGGCGACGGCCCAGATCGCGCTGAGGACGAGCGAGCCGATGTACCAGAACGGCATCAGGGCGCCGAGCATCCGGCCGCCGTGGGCGTGGCCGAGCTGGCCGCTGTCCTCGGGAAGGGCGTCCAGGATCCGGTTCATGATGAAGGCGACCGAGAACTCCACCCCCACCATCAGGCCGACGACGACGGTGGTGACGACCTCGAGTGCGTTGAGCATGACGATCCCTCCGCGAACTAGCATTGCTAGATGATGAGGCAACGCTAGTACTGCCGCCGCTCGATTGTCTAGCGATGCTAGGATCTATTCATGTCGGTACAGGAACGCAAGCAGCGCGAACGGGCGGAGCGCGAGCGCCTCATCGTGGCGACAGCCCGCGAACTCGCCGAGCAGCAGGGCTGGGACGCAGTCACCACCCGCCGGCTCGCCGAGCGCATCGAATACAGTCAGCCCGTCCTCTACAGCCACTTCCGAGGCAAGCGCGAGATCGTCGGCGCCGTCGCCCTTCAGGGGGCCGCCGAACTGGCCACGGCGGTGCGGGCCGCGACCTCCGCCGCGGACCGCCCCCGCGCCCGGGCCGCCGCCCTGGCCCGCGCCTACCTCGACTTCGCCGCACGCAACCCGGCGGTCTACGACGCCTTGTTCCAGCTCGACGGCGGCCTGGCGTACGCGCAGGAGGACACCCCCGAGCCTCTGAAGGACGCCTTCGCCGCCCTGCTGGAGACTCTCGGCGAGGTCGCCGGCGACGGCGTCCACCCGGGGCTGTTCACCGAGGTGTTCTGGGCGGCCCTGCACGGCCTTGCGACCCTGACCCGCGCGGGCCGTCTGCTGCCCGAGGACGCCGAGCCGAGGGTGGAACTGCTGGTGGACCGGCTCGCCATGGTCTGACACACCGCCTCGGCGGGCACGCAGCCGGGGCCCTCGGGCCCCGCCGCTGCCTGCCTGCGGCAACGCTTCCGGTCATTCGCGTCCACACGGCGCAGCCGCAGATCGCCGGGCCCCGCACCCAGACGGGGCACCAGCCCCGGAGGCTGCGAGCTCATTGATCACGACCCGATACGCGCCCTAGTGGGGCAGTTCGATCTGGTAGCGGAGGAAACCGCGGTTCTCCGCCACCTTGTCGTAGAGGTGGCGGGCCGTGCTGTTGGACTCGTGGGTGTTCCAGTACACGCGGCAGCAGCCTTGGGTCTGGGCCCAGGTGGACACGGCGGCGATCAGTGCGCGGGCCGCGCCCTTGCCGCGTGCGTCCGGTGCGGTGAAGAGGTCTTGGAGGTAACAGACGTCCGGCCCCGACGTGTTGGGGTGGACGAAGAAGTGCGTGATGCCGACGAGCCTGCCGTCCAGCCTCGCCCCGAGGGCGTGCAGACGTGTGTCCGCCTGGAATTCGTGCCAGGCCCTGTCGTACATCTCGGGCGGCTCGACGCGCTGGTAGAAGTCGATGTACGCGCCGAACAGGGCCTCCCAGTCAGCCCTGTCGGACGGAACGAGCTTGCCGATACTGATCATGCGGTACTCCTAAGCGAGTGGTAGGTGGTGGTCGGGTGCGGCGGCCCGCCCGACAGGACCCGCCCGGCAGGCCCCGCCCCGCCCGTTGGCCCCTTGGGTCCGACCCTGCGTCCTACCCCCAGGCCCGCTCCACCGCCCGCACCGCCCCCGCCACATCCACGGCCAGCCCCTTCTCCTCCAGCGCCAGCCCCAGAGCCGTCAGGCTTCCGCGCACCACACCCTGCACCGCGTCAACCCCGTAGTGGTTGACCCGGATCATCTCCTTGGCCAGTGCGCCCCCGCCCGCGGCCAGCGGCAGTGCCGGGTCGTTTTCCAGGGCCCGGGTCACCAGCTCCGACGCCGCCACACCTGACGGGGCCCTCAGGGTCGTGGCGACCGGTGCCGCGTCCGCCGCGTCGTGGACGTACGGCTCCAGGCCGCCGCCCAGGGCCACCGCGCCCGCGCGCGTCGCCGCCGCGGCGGAGGCGTGGCGGGCCATCACCGTGGCCAGGCCCTCCGCCTCGATCCGCTCGACGCAGGCCTCCAGCGCCAGCATCTCCAGTTGGGCCGGTGCGTGCAGGAGGGTCTTGCGGCCGCCGTCGAGCCAGCGCTCCTTCCAGTCGAGGAGGGAGAGGTACGAGCGGCGGGGCGCGTGCGGGTTCGCGGACATTCGCGTCCATGCCCGCTCGCTCACCGACACCGCCGACACGCCCGCCGGGCCGCCCATCGCCTTCTGCGCGCCGATCACGCACAGGTCCACGCCCCATGCGTCCGGCAGCACCGGCTCCGCGCCGATCGAGGCGACCGCGTCGAGGTAGAACAGCGCGCCGTGCTCCCGCACCACCTCGCCGATCTCCGCGACCGGGTTGGTGTTGCCGGTCGCCGCCTCCGCGTGCACCAGCGAGACGAAGTCGATCTCCGGGTGCTCGGCGAACGCCTCCCGGATCTGCGCCGCCGTCACCGCCGTGTGGAAGGGCACCGCCAGGTCGATCACGGTCGCGCCGCAGTCCCGCAGCCAGTCGCCGAAGGTCTGCCCGTACGGACCGGTGATCACGTTCAGCGCCACCGTGCCCGGACCGGCGGTCCCCCTGATCGCGCCCTCCAGCGGCAGCAGCGCCTCGCCCTGAGTGATCACGACGTCCTGCCGGGTGTCCAGCAGCCGGGCCACCCGGTCCTCGATCGAGGCGAAGTGCGCTGCGCTCAACGGGGCGAGATCCAGGAACGGGTGCGTCACGGGGGTGCTCTCTCTTCACTCACGGGGTAGACGTGACGAGAGTAACCGGCATGTGCTCCGCCCCCTCAGTTCCCTTACAGGAAGGTTCGCCTTGAACACCGTCCCCGGGCGCCGGATCCGCGTTCTGGCCGCCACCACCGCGACGGCCGGGCTGATACTCGTGGCCGCCTGTACCTCCAGTGACGACGGCGGCAGCGGCTCCAAGGCAGCCGCCGGCGGGGTCGAGCTCGTCAAGGCGGGCCAGCTCACCACCTGCACCCACCTGCCCTACCCGCCCTTCCAGTCGGAGATCGACGGCAAGGTGCAGGGCTTCGACGTGTCCCTGATCGACCTCGTCGCCAAGAACCTCGGCGTGCGGCAGGAGATCGTCGACACGCCCTTCGAGAACTTCAAGACCGGCGCCTTCCTCAACTCCGGCCAGTGCGACGTGGCCGCCGCCGGCATGACCATCACCGACGAGCGCAAGAAGAACGTCGACTTCTCCGACCCCTACTTCGACGCCACCCAGGCCGTCCTGGTCGACAAGGGCGCGGGCGTCACCTCGCTCGCCGACGTGAAGTCCAAGGGCCTCAAGCTCGGCGCCCAGGCACAGACCACCGGCGAGGACTACGCCACGAAGCAGGGTTTGGACCCGGTCTCCTTCGAGTCCTCCGACGCCGTCCTCAACGGCCTGCGCACCGGCCAGGTCAAGGCCGTCATCATCGACTACCCGGTCGTCCAGGGCTGGTTGAAGGACAAGGCCAACGCCGGCGCCTTCAAGGTCGTCGACAATCTCAACACCGGTGAGCAGTACGGCTTCACGGTGAAGAAGGGCAACGCCAAGCTGCTCGCCGCCGTCAACAAGGCGCTGGCGGACGCGAAGTCCGACGGCACCTACAAGACGCTGTACGAGCAGTGGATCGGCCCGTACGACGAGTCCGTGGCCGCCTCCCCGTCGGGCTCCGTCCCGGCCTCCGCCTCCGCCTCGGGCTCCTGACCCCATGGCCGATACGGACGTACAACTCCAGCCCCGGCGAAAGGGCCTGACCCGGCGTCAGAAGCGCAGTCTGACGCGTGGGGCGCAGTACGCGGTGTTCGTCGCGGCGGTGATCGTCTTCGCGGTCACGGCCGACTGGGGGCGGCTGAAGAACCAGTTCGCCCAGTGGGACATCGCGAAGGAGATGTTCCCCGACGTCATCACGCTGGCGCTGAAGAACACCGTGCTGTACACGCTGTCCGGCTTCGTGCTCGGGCTGGTGCTCGGTCTGGTCATCGCGCTGATGCGGCTGTCCTCGGTCGGCCCGTACCGCTGGCTGGCCGGTGTCTACATCGAGATCTTCCGTGGTCTGCCGGCCCTGCTGATCTTCGTCTTCATCGGCGTGGCCGTACCGCTCGCCTTCCCCGGCACGGAGATCATCGGCGGGACCTACGGCAAGGCCGCCCTCGCGCTCGGCCTGGTGGGGGCCGCGTACATGGCGGAGACCTTCCGCGCGGGCATCCAGGCGGTGCCCAAGGGGCAGATGGAGGCGGCGCGTTCGCTGGGCTTCTCGCCCGCGCGGGCGATGATCTCCATCGTCATCCCGCAGGCGTTCCGCATCATCCTGCCGCCGCTCACCAACGAACTCGTGATCCTCTTCAAGGACTCCTCCCTGGTCCTGCTCCTGGGCGTGACCCTGGCGGAACGCGAACTGTCCAAGTTCGGCCGTGACTTGGCCAGCGAGAAGGCCAACTCCACGCCGATCCTGGTCGCCGGCCTCTGCTATCTGCTGGTGACCGTCCCGCTCGGCTTCGTCGTGCGCCGTATGGAGGCCAAGGCCCAGGAGGCCGTGAAATGAGCCGACCCGAGATCGAAGTCCGCGACCTGCACAAGTCGTTCGGCGACAACGAGGTGCTGCGCGGCATCGACCTGGAGATCGGCCAGGGCGAGGTCGTCTGCGTGATCGGCCCGTCCGGCTCGGGCAAGTCGACGCTGCTGCGGTGCGTGAACCTGCTGGAGGAGCCGACCAAGGGCCAGGTCTTCGTCGGCGGCACCGAACTCACCGACCCCGACGTCGACATCGACGCCGTACGCCGTCGTATCGGCATGGTCTTCCAGCAGTTCAACCTCTTCCCGCACCTGTCGGTGACCGAGAACCTCACGCTGCCGCAGCGCCGGGTGCTGCGGCGCGGCAAGGCGGAGGCGGCGCGGGTGGCCGCCGAGAACCTGGAGCGGGTGGGCCTGTCGGAGAAGGCGAGCGCCTACCCCGCCTCCCTCTCCGGCGGCCAGCAGCAGCGCGTGGCGATCGCCCGCGCCCTCGCCATGGGCCCCGAGGTGATGCTGTTCGACGAGCCGACGTCGGCGCTCGACCCGGAGCTGGTGGGGGACGTCCTGGCCGTCATGCGCAGGCTCGCGCACGAGGGCATGACGATGATGGTGGTGACCCACGAGATGACCTTCGCGCGCGAGGTCGCCGACCGGGTCGTCTTCATGGACGGCGGCGTCATCGTCGAGGACGGCGCCCCGGCCGACGTCATCGGCGCCCCGCGCCACGAACGCACCCGCCACTTCCTCTCCCGCCTCCTCGACCCGGCGATGGCCGAGGTGGAGGAGGAGACCTCGCACCAGGTGTCGGACCAGGCGGCCGGCCCCGAGAAGTAGCTCACGAAGCGGCTCACCCCGGCTGGTGCTGATGGCGGAAGACCCCCGGAGGCGCTGCCTCCGGAGGCGGCCTGAGCCAGGAATCCCCCTCGTTTACGAGGGGGAGGATTCAATAAGGTGCGGTGCATGAGCGATCACGCGGTGCTGCACGTGAAGGGGCGGATCGTCGTCGGACCCGAGGACGTCCGCGACGAGCTGTGGGTCGTCGACGGCCGGATCTCCTACGACCGTCCCGGCGGCGCCCGCGACGTCCGGACCGTCGAGGGCTGGGCGCTGCCCGGTCTGGTCGACGCCCACTGCCATGTGGGCCTGGGCCCGCACGGGCCGGTCGAGCCGGACGTCGCCGAGAAGCAGGCGCTGGCCGACCGCGAGGCGGGCACCCTGCTGATCCGCGACGCCGGCTCGCCCTCGGACACCCGCTGGGTCGACGACCGCGACGACCTCCCGAAGATCGTCCGGGCGGGCCGGCACATCGCCCGCACCCGCCGCTACATCCGCGGCTACGCGCACGAGATCGAGCCCGAGGACCTGGTCGCGTACGTCGCCCGGGAGGCCCGGCGCGGCGACGGCTGGGTCAAGCTGGTCGGCGACTGGATCGACCGCGAGGTGGGCGACCTGACCCCGAGCTGGCCCCGGGACGCGGTCGAAGCGGCCATCGCGGAGGCCCACCGGCTGGGCGCGCGGGTCACCGCCCACTGCTTCGCCGAGAACTCGCTGCGCGACCTGGTGGAATCGGGCATCGACTGCGTCGAGCACGCGACGGGCCTCACGGACGACCTGATCCCGCTGTTCGTCGAGCGCGGCGTCGCGATCGTGCCGACGCTCGTCAACATCGCCACGTTCCCCGGCCTCGCGGCCGGCGGCGAGGGAAAATTCCCGCGCTGGTCGGCCCACCTCCGTCGGCTGCACGCCCGCCGCTACGACACCGTGCGCGCCGCCTACGACGCCGGCATCCCCGTCTTCGTCGGCACGGACGCCGGCGGCACGCTGCCGCACGGTCTGGTGGCCGCGGAGGTCGCCGAGCTGGTGACGGCGGGCATCCCGCCGCTGGAGGCGCTTTCGGCGACGACCTGGGGCGCACGCGCGTGGCTCGGGCGCCCCGGTCTGGACGAGGGCGCCCCGGCGGACCTCGTCGTCTACGACACGGATCCGCGCGCGGACGTACGGGTGCTGGCGGCCCCGCGCCGGGTGGTGCTGAACGGGACGGTGATGAGCTGAGGGCAGCGGCCGGTGGGCAGAGGGTCGTGTGGTGTGTGGGGTTGTGGAGAACGTACGTGCTGCGGGATTCGAAGATGTGCACGGAAAACTCACGTTGGAGTGAACTCGCGTCAGCGTGCTGACCGTTGACCACTTGTACGTAATTCTTACGGGGTCCCGAAGCGTCTCTTCTGGGGGTCCCACCCTTGAACGGCAACACCTTCCGCATGCCCGCACGCCGCGTCGCCACCGTCCTGGCGACCACGGCCCTGGCCGCAGGTCCCGCGGCCCTGGCCGGCGCGGGCCCCGCCGACGCGACCGACGGCCAGGGCCGCGCGAGCGCGTCCGTCCTGCGCACCGGCCTCGACGTGGCCCTGCTCAACAAGACCGTCGACGTCCCGCTCACCGTCTCCCTGAACGAGGTGCAGGCCCCGCAGAGTGCCGAAAAGACCGCGCTCACCGCGGAGTTGAAGGGTGTCGACGGCGGCAGGCCCTTCAGCGTCCTGCGTGCGGACGTCGCCGAGGCCAAGGCGACGGTCGACGACACGAAGGCCGAGGCCTCCACCCGCCTCGCCCACGCCAAGCTGCACGTCCCCGGCCTCCCGCTGCTCTCCGTCATCGAGATCGGCGCGGTCACCTCGAAGGCGACCTGCGAGACCGGCAAGGCCCCGGTCGCCGCCTCCGACGTGCTGGGCTCGGTGACGGTCCTCGGCAAGAAGGTGTCGGTGAGCACGGGCGGCACGACGGAGGTGAAGGCGCCGGGCGTGGGCGAAGTCCGCCTGGACCTCTCCCAGCGCGAGACGACGTCCCGCACGGCAGCCGCCACCGCCCTCGAACTCACCGTCTCCGTCAACCCGTTGAGCCTCAACGTCGCCGAGGTCACCGGCACCCTCACCCTCGCGAAGGCCACCTGCGAGACACCCGCCGCACGGAAACAGGGGGAGGAACAGGGGCAGGGTGAGGAGCCCCAACAGGGGGAGGAGTCGCAACAGGGGGAGGAGTCGCAACAGGGCGAAGAACAGGCCCAGTCCGCCGAGCCGAGTGCCGCCGCCCCGGCCGCCGACGTGAAGGCCCAGGGCGCACCCGCACAGGCGGACCTGGCCCGGACCGGCGGCAGTTCGACGACCCCGTACCTCGCGGGCGGCGCGGTGGCCCTGCTGGCGGCGGGCGGGGGAGCGGTGGCGATGGCCCGCCGGAACCGGGGCTGACCGGACGGGCGAGGGGCACGGACACGGACGTCCCGCCGGTTCCGTACCCCTCGCCACGTCGCGCCCTCATGCCCGGACCGCCGCCCTTGCCGCCGTCATCCCCGGACCGCTGTCCTTGTCGCCCTCATCTCCGCGTCAGTGCCAGCGCCTGGTCCAGTGCCTGGAGAAAGCGGTTCACCGTCACCCGGTCCCGTACCGCCAGCCGCAGCCACTCCGCGTCCAGCCCCGGGAAGGTGTCCCCACGGCGGACCGCGAACCCCAGCGTGCGCAGCCGATCGCGGACGGCGGCGGCCCGGGGGAGCCGGACCAGCACGAACGATCCCTCCGCCGACCCCACGACCCGTACCCCGTCCGAGGCGAACTCCTCGAGTCCGGCCACGAGATGGGCCCGGTCCGTGGCGATGCCGTGGGCGGCGTGGGCGGCTTCCGCCAGAGCCCGCGTGCCCATGCACGCCTCCGCCGCGGCCAGTGCCGGGGTGGACACCGGCCACAGCGGCTGGGCCCGTTCCAGCTCGGCGATCGTGTCCGGCGCCGCCAGGACGTAGCCGATGCGCAGCCCCGCCAGCCCCCAGGTCTTCGTCAGGCTGCGCAGCACCACCAGACCGGGTACGTCCGTCCGGTCGGCGAGTGCCTCGCGTTCGCCGGGCACCGCGTCCATGAACGCCTCGTCGACCACCAACGTCCGCCCGGCCCGCGCCAGTTGGGCGATCGCCTCGGCCGGGTGCAGCACCGACGTCGGGTTCGTCGGATTGCCGATCACCACCAGGTCGGCGTCCTCGGGAACGGCCGCCGGATCCAGCCGGAAACCGTCCTCCTCCCGCAGTATCAGCCGGTCCACGCTGTGTCCGGCGTCCCGCAGCGCCGCCTCCGGCTCCGTGAACTGCGGGTGCACGACCAGGGGTTGACGGACCTTCAGGGCGCGCGCCAGCAGCACGAACGCCTCCGCCGCGCCCGCCGTCAGCAGCACCCGCTCCACCGGCAGCCCGTGCCGCGCCGCGACCGCCGCCCGGGCGGCCCGCCCGTCCGGGTAGGCCGCGAGGCCGGTCAGGGACGCGGCGACGCGCTCGCGCAGCCAGCGCGGAGGCGTGTCCGCGCGGACGTTCACGGCGAGGTCGACGAGCTCCGAGCCGTCGTCCCGCACCTCGGCGTCCCCGTGGTGGCGCAGATCGTGCCCGTCAGTGTGCATGGGAGTGCGCGTGCCCTCCGTGGTGATGATGCCCGTGACCGTTGTGGCCGTCGTGGTCTCCGTCGTCGTCCGGGTGGAAGTGCGGCTGCTGCGGCAGCCCCACCTTGTCCTCGAACCCCGGCAGCGCGATCCGGTACACGCACGAGTCGCAGTTCATCCGCAGATCGCCCTTGACGGCCTCCGCGTACCGCTCCATCACCAGGTCGAGCAGCTCCGGCTCGGGACCGATGACGTCCGCCGACCGCACCTCCACGTCCGGGTGCGCGGCAGCCCAGCCATCGGTCTGCTGCCGCACCCGGTCCGGCAGGATCCCGGTGAACAGGAAGTACGGCAGGACGATGATCCGCCGCGCGCCCAGCCTCACGCACCGGTCGAGCCCGCTCGGCACGTCCGGCGCGGCCAGCGACACGAACGCAGTCTCCACGCCCGCGTACCCTCGCCCCTCCCACAGCAGGCGCGCCGCCTTGTACACCTCGGCGTTGGCGTCCGGGTCCGTCGACCCGCGCCCCACCAGCAGCACGGTCACGTCGGCCAGGTCCTCCGGGGTGCGCCCCACGGTGCCCAGCGCCTCCTCCAGCCGCCGCTCCAGCACGTTCAGCAGCGCCGGGTGCGGGCCCAGCGGACGCCCGTACGTGTACGAGATCCCCGGGTGCCGTTCCTTCTCGCGGGACAGGGCCGCCGGGATGTCCCCCTTGGCGTGCCCGGCGGACACCAGCATCAGCGGAACGGCGGCGAACCGGCGCACGCCCCGCTCCACCAGGTCGGCGACGGCGTCGCCCAGCGGCGGCGGGGACAGCTCGATGAAGCCGCCCGCGACGGGCAGTTCGGGGTGACGGCGCCCCAACTCCCGTACGAAGTCACGGAACGCCTCGGCCCCGGCCTCGTCCCGGGTGCCATGGCCGGCGATGAGCAGGGCGGGCGGCGGGGTGGTCACTGTTTCTCCTCGGAAGACGAAGCGGAAGACGAAGCGGAAGACGAAGCGGGGGACGATGCGGGGGACGATGCGGGGGACGAAAGGGGTGTGTACAGCAGGGCGTTGAGCGCGGCGGCGGCGACCGCCGACCCGCCCTTCTCGGACACGTTGCTCACGGCGGGCAGCCCGCTCTCGCGCAGCGCGGCCTTCGACTCGGCCGCGCCGACGAAACCGACGGGCAGCCCGATGACGAGCGCGGGGGAGGCGTCGAGCGTCAGCAGCTCCTCCAGAGCGGTCGGCGCACAGCCGATCACCCAGATCGCCCCCGGGCCGACCTCCTCGTACGCCAGCCGGACCGCATGGGCCGAACGGGTCAGCCCCGCCCCCGACCTGGCGTCCTTCAGCCGGCAGACGGTCTCGCGGCGCGTGATGCCCGCCGCGACCATCTCCACGTCCACGACGACCGGCGCACCGGCGTGCAGCACGGCATGCGCCTGCGTCAACTCGACCTCGTCCAGGACGAGATCGTCCGCGTACTCCAGATCGGCGGCGGAGTGGATGACCCGCTCCACCACCGCCCGGGTCAGCGGCGGGAGGTGCGAGGTGTCGAGGCGGGCACGCAGCCGCCGGAAGGACTCCTGCTCGATCGGATGGACCACACGGGCCGTCGGATTCACTGCGCCTCCCCCTGCTCCTGCGTGCTCTCCTGCCAGCGGTAGCCGCGCGGCGTCACCATGCGCCCCGCGATGTTCCGGGTGGCGGTGTTGCCGACCGTGACGACGGTCATCATGTCGACCCACGCCGGGTCGAGTTCCGCGAGCGTGGTCAGCCGGCTGGTCCCGTCCGGGCGCGAGGCGTTCCGTACGACGCCCACCGGCGTCGTCGGCTCCCGGTGCCCGGCGAGGATCGACAGCGCCTTGGGCAACTGCCAGTCGCGGCCCCGGGAACGCGGGTTGTAGAACGTGACGACGAGGTCCGCCTCGGCCGCCGCCCGCACCCGCCGCTCGATGACCTCCCACGGCGTGTGCAGGTCGGACAGGCTGATCGACACGTGGTCGTGGCCGAGCGGCGCACCGAGGATCGCCCCGGCCGCGAGCGCGGCGGTCACCCCCGGCACCCCGACCACGTCGATGTCGTCGGACGCCTCGGCGAGCGCGGGGGAGGCCATGGCGTACACGCCCGCGTCCCCGCTGCCGATCAGCGCGACGGCCTGCCCGCGCCGGGCCTGTGCGACGGCCGTGCGGGCCCGCTCCTCCTCGGCCCCGAGCCCCGACTCCAGGATCCGGGTGCCGGGCCGCAGCAGGTCGCGGATCTGGTCGACGTACTGGTCGAGCCCCACCAGCACGGCGGCGCGCCGCAGTTCGGCGTGCGCACGCGGGGTGAGCAGGTCGCGGGCGCCCGGCCCGAGCCCGACCACCGCGAGCCGCCCGCGCCCCGGCCGACGTACGACGGCACAGGTCGCCATCGCGGGCCGCCCGTCCGCGCGCTCCGACTTCCGCTTGGGTACGAGGAGTTCACCCCCGCCGACGAGCGCGGCGGCCTCCGCGACGGACGGCGTGCCGACGGCGGCAAGCGGTGCGGCGGAGGGGTTGGGCACCTCGACTGCGGCCAACTCCCCGGCGGAGTACGTCATTACGGGCACCCCGAGCCGCGAGGCGGCGGCCACGATGCCGGGCTCCGCCGCCTTGGCGTCGACGGTGGCGAGTCCGGCGACGCTGCGCGCGGACAGGCCGGCCTCCCGCAGGGCGCCCTCGATCACGTCGAGCACCTCCTCGACCGGCGCGCCCTTGGAGGCGCCGACGCCGACCACGAGGGACGGCGGACGCAGCAGCACCTCACGCTCGCCGGGTTCGACGGCCCGGTCGGTCAACCGCACGGTGTACGCGCCCCGTTCGGCGAACGGCACCGGCGGCAGCGGCCACGCCACCTCGGCGTCCAGCGCGACCGGCTCCCCGTCCAGCAGGGCCCGCGTCACGCCCGCCACATCGCCCTCCACCGGGAGGCCGAGGGTGTCCAGACCGGGGATGCCGACGGCGTCCGTGGCCGTGGTCACCACGGGCTCGGCGCCCAGCAACTCGCCTACTTCGAGGGCGAGTTCATTGGCCCCGCCGCCGTGCCCGCCGACCAGCGACACGGCGAACCGCCCGGCCTCGTCGACGCACACCACACCCGGGTCGGACGCCTTGTCGCCGAGCAGCGGCGCGACGAGCCGGACGACCGCGCCCGTCGCCAGGAAGCACACGAGCTGCTCGCACTCCGCGAACGCCCGCCGTACGGCGTCCCCGACGGGTCCGTCGTACACGCGCGTGCGGTCCGGCCATGCCGCGGCCAGCCGGTCGCGCGCCGCCGCCCCCGCCGCGGTGGCGGAAATGAGGCCGATCACAGAACAACTCCTTCGGTACGCACTGCGGAGCGGGTCCCCCACAGCAGGAAAACGGGATTGGTCGCCGCGAGCCGGGTGACATCCCCCGGCAGCGGCGCGAGGCGCGAGGACTGCAACAGCACGCCGTCGACGTCGAATCCGGCGTCCGTGAGCGCGCCGCGCACGGCCGGGACCCGGTCCAGCGCGGCCATCGCGACCACCACCGTCCGCCGGGCCCGCCGCGCGCACGCGGCGGTGATCCCAGGAAGTTCGCGGCCCCCGCCGCCGACGAACACGGCGTCGGGATCGTCGAGTTCGGCCAGCGCGTCGGGCGCGGCGCCGTGCACGACATGCACGTCGACGCCGTGCGCACGGGCGTTGGCACGGATCCGCTCCACCCCGTCCGCCGCTTTCTCGACCGCGCTGACGGCGGCCCCGAGCCGCGCGCACTCCACGGCCACGGAGCCGGAGCCCGCGCCGACGTCCCAGACCAGGTCACCGGCGCGCGGTCCGAGGCGGGCCAGCGCCAGCGCCCGCACCTCGAACTTGGTGATCATCGAGTCGCGGTGCGCGAAGCCGTCCTCCGCCAGCGCCCACCCGGCGGGCGGGAGCGCGGGCCCCGCGAGCGTGCGCGGGCCGCCCGCCGGACGCGTCTCGTCCAGGCACAGGACGACGCTCACCGCCGTACCCCAGTCCCGTTCCGCGGCCTCGGCGGGGGAGACCCGCTCCACCCGCTCGCGCACCGGGTCGCCGAGGGCGGAGGCGACCACGAGGACCCGGCCGGGCGCGGTGCGGGCGAGCGCGGCGCCCAGCTCGGCCGGCCCGGCGCCCGGCCCGGTCAGCACGCCGACCTTCGGATACGCCCGGCAGACGTGCACGGCGGTCCGCGGATCCCGCCCGTGCGCGCTGACGACGACGGCGTCGTCCCAGGTCAGCCCGTGCCGCGCGAAGGCGGCGGCCACGGAGGACACCCCCGGCCGCACGTCCAGCCGCCCGGCCCCGAACCGCTCGGCCAGCGCCCGCACGATCCCGAAGAACCCCGGATCCCCGGACGCCAGCACGACCACCCGCCGGTCCTTCGCGACGTACTCCTCGACGACGTCGAGCGCCGGCGCCAGCGCACCGAGGACGATCCGCTCCACGCCGTCGGGCAGCCGTACCGCGTCAAGATGCCGGCCCCCGCCCACGACGAGTTCCGCCCCCGCGAGGACGTCCTCGGGCGGAGGCGCACCGGTGCCCGTGCCGACGACGGTGATCACGTACTCGCACCCCGTTCGCGCAGCGCCCGCCGGGCCGCCGGGTCCGCCTTGCGGTAGCCGTGGAAGTGGCCGGGGTGGTACAGGTGCGAGCGGGTGCCGTGCGCGTCCAGGGCCGGGCCGACCAGGAAGAGGGTGTGCTTCCAGAGCTTGTGCTCCTTCACCGTCTCCTCCAGCGTCTCGATCGTGCACTTCACGACCAGCTCCTCCGGCCAGGTCGCCTGGTAGGCGACGACGACCGGGGTGGCCGTCGGATAGCCGCCCTCCAGCAGCTCCCGCACCAACTGCCCGCTGCGGGCGGCCGACAGGAAGATCGCCATGGTCGTGCCGTGCCGGGCGAACTCGCGCACCTCCTCGCCGGGCGGCATCGGCGTCTTGCCGCCGCCGAGCCGGGTGAGGACGACGGACTGCGCGACCTCCGGGATCGTCAGCTCGCGCCGGGCGAGCGCGGCGACGGCGGAGAAGGAGGAGACGCCCGGGACGATCTCGGTCTCGACGCCGATCTCGTCGCACCGGTCGAGCTGCTCCTGCGTACCGCCCCAGAGCGCGGGGTCGCCGGAGTGGATCCGGGCGACCTTGAGCCCCTCCCGGCGCGCCCGCTCGTACACGGCGACGACGTCCTCCAGGGACATCGTGGCCGAGTCGAGGATCTCCGCACCCTCGCCCGCGTGCTCGAGAACCTCCGCCTGGACCAGGCTCGCGGCCCAGATCACGACGTCGGCCGCGGCGATGGCGCGCGCGGCACGGAACGTCAGCAGGTCGGCGGCGCCGGGGCCGGCACCGACGAAGGTCACCTTGCCGGTGGGGGCATCGGCCATGGGTTCGGGTCCTCTCACAGGGGATCGCAACAGGTCGTAAGCGGGTCGCAACGGGTCATAACGGAAGTATTGCCGGGGGTCTTGACGGAGGTCAGGGCAGGGGCCGGATGTGCGCGGCCGGGGGTTGATCGGATACGAAGGGCGTATGGCGGTCTTCGTCGCGCTCGGCGCGTTCCTCATGACGCTGGCCGGCGGCTGGACGGCGCAGCGCGTGACCGACCGCCGCCACCTGGTGCTGGGCCTGGCCGGCGGCCTGATGCTGGGCGTGGTCGGCCTGGACCTGCTGCCGGAGGCCCTGCACGCGGCCGGCACGGAGGTCTTCGGCGTCCCCGCCGCGCTCCTGCTCTTCGTGGCGGGCTTCCTGCTGGCCCATCTGGTGGAACGCCTGCTGGCACTCCGCCAGGCCGCGCACGGCGCGGAGGAGCACAACGGCCGCACCCCCGAGGTCGGTCTGACGGCCGCCGCGGCGATGGTCGGCCACAGCGCCATGGACGGCGTGGCGATCGGCGCGGCCTTCCAGGTGGGCGGCGGCATGGGCGCCGCCGTGGCCCTGGCGGTGGTCGCCCACGACTTCGCGGACGGCTTCAACACCTACACGATCACCAGCCTGTACGGGAACGCCCGCCGCAAGGCCGTGGCCATGCTGTTCGCGGACGCGGCGGCCCCGGTGCTGGGCGCGCTCTCGACGTCCTTCGTCACCATCCCGGAGCAACTGCTCGGCGGCTATCTCGGCTTCTTCGGCGGCGCGCTGCTGTATCTGGCGGCCGCCGAGATCCTGCCCGAGGCCCACCACGAACACCCCGCCCGCTCGACCGTGCTGTGCACGATCGCGGGCGCGGCCTTCATTTGGCTGGTGGTGGGCCTGGCGAGCTGACGTGCGGCGACTCACAGCTTGCCGCCCCGCCCGCCCGCGCGCCGCGCGGGAGCGATGAGCGTCGACAGGTAGGGCAGCGGCTCGCCGTCCAGCTCGGCGGCGGGCCGGATGGACTCCTCCGCCAGCCCGAGCGCCGACCCCCACACCGCGTCCCCGATCCGCCCGGTCTCCCGCAGCGCCTCGGCGACCTCGGCGGCCTGCCGCCCGAACTTGTAGGCGACGACCGTCCCCGGTCCGGCGAGCGCGTCCTTCAGCACGGCGGAACCGGCGGTCACGGGCACCAGCGTCAACGGCTCCGTCCCCTCCGTCAGGACGGCCCCCGACCGGGCGGCGAGATCCTGCATGGCGGTGATCCCGGGAACGGTCTCGACGATCGTCCCCGGCACCAGCTCCACGATCGTCTGCGCGAGATAGGTGAACGTGGAGTACACGTTGGGATCGCCGATGGTCGCGAAGGCGACGGCCTCGTACTCCCGCAGCAGCCCGGCGACCCGCTCACCGGCGGCGTCCCAGGCGGCCTCCCGCCGCGCCCGGTCGGTCCGCTCGTTCAGAGCGAACACGACCCGGACGACCTTCTCCTCGGGCACGTAGTGCAGAACGGTGGCCTCGGCCCGCCCCCGCTCACCGCCGTCCATCACGGGGACGACGACGACATCGGCGGACCGGAGCGTGTTGACACCCTTGACGGTCACCAGCTCCGGATCCCCGGGACCCACCCCGACTCCGACCAGCTTGCTGCTCATGACGTCCGGCACCTCTCCACGAACCGACGGGCCACACCGGGCTCGGACGCCCAGTGCGTGTGCAGATAACTCGCGTGCACACCGCGCTCCACAAAACCTTCGACCCGCCGCTGCGGGGTCCGCACCCCCCAGGCGGCAGCCGCCCCCGAGCCGGGCTCGACGACGGTCCGATGAAACTCGTGCCCCCGCATCCGCGTCCCGGCCACGGCCAGCACACTGTCGCTCACGGCGACGGCGTCCCGATACCCCAGCGTCAGCCGCCCCGTCATCCGGGCACCGGCCTCCAGCACCCCGCACATCGGCTGCCCGTCCAACTCCCGGCAGAGGTAGAGCAGCCCCGCACACTCGGCGGCGACGGGAGCACCGCTCAACGCCAGCTCGGCAACGGCCTTACGCAGCGCCTCGTTGGCCGACAACTCATCGACGTACACCTCGGGAAACCCACCCCCGATGACCAACCCCCGCGTGCCGTCGGGCAGTCGCTCATCCCGCAACGGATCGAAGACGACGACCTCGGCCCCGGCGGCGGCGAGCAACTCGGCATGCTCGGCATAGGAGAAGGTGAACGCGGACCCTCCGGCGACGGCAACGGTCACTTTGCCACCCAGGCCGGTTGCACCCAGTCCGTCTGGGGGTACCCCCTCTGGGGGTACCCCCTCTGGGGGAGTTTGAGGACGAGGCCCTTCGGGCCGATAGCGGGGGTCTGGGGGCGCAGCCCCCAGGGACGGGACGGGAAGGGGCGGCGGGGGCGAGGAACGCAGAACCTCAGCCGCATCCCAAGCCGCACAGGACAACGCACCGGCCCCACGCGCCAACCCCAACAGCGCCTCGAGATCGCACCCTTGGGAAACCTGCGCCCCCATGGCCGCCACAGCCTCCACCGCGGCAGCGCCCCGCTCGGCGACCGGCACCAACCCCAGATGCCGCGACGGCGTATCCACCTGCGCCACCCGCCGCAACACCCCGAACACCGGCACCCCGGCCGACTCCAACGCCTCCCGCAACAACTCCTCGTGCCGATCCGACGCGACCTTGTTCAGAATCACGCCCCCGACCCGCACCTCCGGATCCCAGGAAGCGAACCCGTGCACCAGCGCGGCGACGGACCGCGACTGGGACGAGGCGTCCACGACGAGAACCACCGGCGCCCGCAGCAACTTCGCCACATGGGCGGTGGACGCCAGTTCACCTTCCCCCGCGGCCCCGTCGAACATCCCCATCACACCCTCGACGATCGCCACATCGCACCCGCGCGCACCATGCGCGAACAGCGGCCCGACCGACTCCGGCCCGCACAGATACGCGTCGAGGTTCCGCCCCACCCGCCCGGTCGCGAGCGAGTGGTACCCGGGGTCGATGTAGTCCGGCCCGACCTTGTGCGGGGACACGGCGAGCCCCCGCGCGGCGAACGCGGCCATCAACCCCGTGGCGACGGTGGTCTTGCCGCTGCCGGACGACGGCGCGGCGATGACCAGCCGAGGGACGGAGGACACGGAGGAGGGTTTCACCACGACATCACCACTCGATCCCCCGCTGCCCCTTCTGCCCGGCGTCCATCGGGTGCTTGACCTTCGACATGTCGGTCACCAGGTCCGCGAGTTCGACGAGCTTCTCGGGCGCGTTCCGCCCGGTGATCACGACATGCTGGGTCCCCGGCCGCTCCCGCAGCACGGAGACGACCTCGTCGACGTCGACCCACCCCCAGTGCATCGGATAGGCGAACTCGTCGAGCACGTACAGCTTGTACGTCTCGGCGGCGAGATCCCGCTTGACCTGCTCCCAGCCCTCGCGGGCCTTCTCCTCGTTGTCCATCTGGGAGTCGCGCTGCACCCACGACCACCCCTCGCCCATCTTGTGCCAGTCGACGGAACCGCCCTCACCGCTGGCCCCCAGCACCCGAAGGGCGTTCTCCTCGCCGACCTTCCACTTCGCCGACTTGACGAACTGGAACACCCCGATCGGCCACCCCTGGTTCCAGGCGCGCAGCGCGAGCCCGAACGCGGCGGTGGACTTGCCCTTGCCGATCCCGGTGTGCACGACGACCAGCGGCCGATTACGACGCTGACGGGTCGTCAGGCCGTCCTCGGGTACGACACTCGGCTGTCCCTGCGGCATTAAGCGGCCCTCCTGGAAGTCCCCTGCACGTCCCTGACCAGCCCGGCGATGGAGTCCGCCCGCAACTCGTCGAGCGTCACCGCCGTACCCTCCAGCTCACCCGCGAGCTGCCCCGCGAGCCCCAGCCGCACCGGCCCGGACTCGCAGTCCACGACCACCGACGCGACCCCCTCGGCGGCGAACAGCCGAGCCGCCCGCCCCGCGAGCGCGACGGGCTCGGGCCCACCGGTGGCCCGTCCGTCCGTCACCACGACGACCAGCGCGCGCCGCGCCGGATCCCGCAGCCGCTCCACCCGCAGCACATCGTGCGCCTTGAGCAGTCCGGCGGCGAGCGGCGTCCGCCCACCGGTCGGCAGCGACTCCAGCCGGACCGCCGCCGCCTCCACCGAGGACGTCGGCGGCAACGCCACATCGGCCGCCGCCCCCCGGAACGTCACCAGCCCCACCTTGTCCCGCCGCTGGTAGGCGTCGAGCAGCAGCGACAGCACGGCACCCTTCACCGCGCTCATCCGCTGCCGGGCGGCCATGGACCCCGAGGCGTCCACCACGAACAGCACGAGGTTTCCCTCACGCCCCTCCCGGGTCGCCTGCCGCAGATCGTCCCGGCGGATGACGAGCCCCGGCCCCGAGCGCCCCCGCGCCCGCTGATGCGGCGCGGCTGCCTGCACGGTCGCCGCCAGGTGCAGCTTGGTCAGGGCCCCTCGGGGCCGCCGCGCACCCGTCGTCCGCCCGTGCTCGGTCCGCGCCCGCGAACGCCGCCCGGCGGCACCCTCACCGATCCCGGGCACGCTGAGCACCTTCGTACGGAACGGCTCGGCAGCCCGTGCGGCGGCCTGCTCCCCGGCGCCGGAGGCCTGCGGCTCCCCGTCCTCGCCGGCCTCGGGCCGCGCGGCGGTGTCGCCACCCCTCTGCGGACCGGCGTCCGGGGCGGGCTGCCCACCGTCACCGGGCCCGTCCGGCGGCCCGTCCGGGTCCGGGTCCTCGTCGCCCTCGCCCTTTCCTTCGCCCTCGCTCTCGCCCTCGCCGGCGAACTCCTCCAGCGTCTCGTCGAGCTTGTCCTCGTCAAGTCCCGGCGCGTCAAAGGGATTACGCCGCCGGCGGTGCGGCAGCGCGAGCAGCGCCGCCTGCCGTACGTCCTCGGCGAGCACGTCGGTGCGCCCGGCCCAGGCGGCCAGCGCGGTCGCCGTCCGCGCCATGACGATGTCGGCGCGCATGCCGTCCACCTCGAACGCGGCGCAGGTGGCCGCGATCTGCCGCAGCGCCCCGTCGCCGAGCCGCACGGACGGCAACAACTCCCGTGCGGCGACGATCCGTTGCCGTACGGCGCTCTCCTCGTCGGCCCACCGCTCGGCGAACCCGCCCGGATCGTCGTCGTACGCGAGCCGCCGCCGCACGACCTCCACCCGCTGGTCGGGTTCCCGCGAGGCGGCGACCTCGACGGTCAGCCCGAACCGGTCGAGCAACTGCGGCCGCAGCTCGCCCTCTTCGGGGTTCATGGTCCCGACGAGCAGGAACTTCGAGGCGTGCCGCACGGACACGCCTTCGCGCTCCACGTACGACGCGCCCATCGCCGCCGCGTCCAACAACAGGTCGACCAGGTGGTCGTGAAGGAGGTTGACCTCGTCGACGTACAGGATGCCCCGGTGCGCGTCGGCGAGCAGCCCCGGCTCGAACGCCTTGACGCCCTCCGCGAGCGCCCGCTCGATGTCCAGCGCGCCCACGAGCCGGTCCTCGGAGGCGCCGACCGGCAGCTCGACCATCCGCGACGGCCGCGTCTCGAACGCGCGCTCGTGCGGCCCGTCCGGGCACACGGGGTCGGGAGATGCGGGGGCGCAGGAGAACCGGCAGCCGACGACGACCTCCAGCGGAGGCAGCAGCGCCGAAAGCGCCCGCACCGCCGTCGACTTGGCGGTGCCCTTCTCACCACGGACCAGCACACCGCCCACCGCCGGCGACACGGCGTTCAGCAGCAGCGCGAGCCGCAGGTCGTCCTGGCCGACAACGGCCGTGAACGGGAAAGGAGTACTCACTTCTCGTCACCCTCCAAGTCGCCTTCGAGCTCCAGGTAGGTGGCGCGCAGCCGCTCGATCGTGTCGGCGTCCGGCTCCGCCCACAGCCCGCGGTCGGCGGCTTCGAGGAGCCGCTCGGTGATGCCGCGCAGCGCCCACGGGTTGGACTTCCGCATGAAGTCCTGGTTCTCCGGTGAGAACACGTACTCGGACGCGAGCTTCTCGTACATCCAGTCGTCCACGACCCCGGCCGTGGCGTCGTACCCGAAGAGGTAGTCGACCGTCGCCGCCATCTCGAAAGCGCCCTTGTAGCCGTGTCGGCGCATGGCCGCCATCCAGCGCGGGTTGACCACCCGGGCGCGGAACACCCGGTGCGTCTCCTCGCCCAGCGTGCGTGTCTTCACCTGGTCCGGGGTCGCCGAATCACCCACGTACGCCTCGGGGTTGGCTCCCGTCAGGTGCCGCACCATGGCGACCATGCCACCGTGGTACTGGAAGTAGTCGTCGGCGTCGACAAGATCATGTTCTCTCGTATCGACATTTTTCGCCGCCACCGCGATCCGCCGGAACGCCGTCTCCATGTCCCCCCGCGCCGCCCGGCCGTCCAGCCCGCGCCCGTACGCGTAACCGCCCCAGACGGCGTACACCTCGGCGAGGTCCGCATCGCTGCGCCAGTTCCGCGCGTCGATCAGCGGCAGCAAACCCGCCCCGTACGCCCCCGGCTTGGAGCCGAAGATGCGGGCGCTCGCGCGGCGTCGGTCGCCGTGGTCGGCGGTGTCCTCGTCGACGTGGGCGCGTACGTAGTTGGAGTCCGCGGGTTCGTCCAGATCCGCCACCGCCCGCACCGCGTCGTCGATCAGCCCGACCACGTGCGGGAACGCGTCCCGGAAGAACCCGGAGATGCGGACCGTGACGTCGATGCGCGGCCGGCCCAGCTCCGTCACCGGCACCACCTCGAAGCCGGTGACCCGGCGCGAGGCGTCGTCCCACACCGGGCGGCAGCCCAGCAGTGCCAGGATCTCGGCGATGTCGTCGCCCTGGGTGCGCATCGCGGACGTGCCCCAGACCGTCAGGCCGACGGACTTCGGGTACTCACCGTTGTCCTGGAGGTAGCGCTGCACGAGGGAGTCGGCCAGCGCCTGGCCGACCTCCCAACTCAGCCTGGACGGAATGGCCTTGGGGTCGACCGAGTAGAAGTTGCGGCCGGTCGGCAGGACGTTGACCAGGCCGCGGGTCGGCGAGCCCGACGGGCCGGCCGGGATGTAACCGCCGTTCAGGGCCTTGAGGATGTGGTCGATCTCGTCGGTCGTCCTCGCCAGCCGCGGTACGACCTCGGTGCAGGCGAACTCCAACACCGCGACGGCGTCCGGGAGTTCGGTGCCCACGACCTCGCGCACCAGCGCGGGCACGGTGGCCGTCTGCCAGCCCCGCTCCTCCATGCCCTCCGCGAACCGACGGCACAGCTGCTCCAGCAGGTCGATCGCGTCGGCCGCCGAACGGGCCGGCCCCTCGACCAGGTCGGTCAGCTCCACCGGCGCCTTCACCGGCGCGCCCGGCTCGGCGAGCAGTTCCTTCTCGACCAGGCCGAAGTGCTCGGCGAGGCAGGCTCGCAGCCCCGGCAGGGCGTTCGCCGTGCCGCCCCACACCTGCGAGGCGCGCAGCACGGCCAGCACGAGGTTGACCCGCGCCTCGTCGACCGGCCCGCCGCCGAGGATGTGCAGGCCGTCCCGGATCTGCACGTCCTTGATCTCGCACAGATAGCCGTCGATGTGCATGACGAACTCGTCGAACGCCTCGTCGTCCGGCTGGTCGTCGACGTGCAGGTCGTGGTGCAGCTCGGCCGCCTTCACCAGCGTCCAGATCTGCGCGCGCACCGCCGGCGCCTTCGTCGGGTCCAGGTCGGAGACGAGCGCGTACTCGTCGAGGAGCTGCTCCAGCTTGGCCAGGTCGCCGTAGGTGTCGGCGCGCGCCATCGGCGGGACGAGGTGGTCGACGACGGTGGCGTGCCCACGCCGCTTGGCCTGGGTGCCCTCGCCGGGGTCGTTGACGATGAAGGGGTAGATCAGCGGCAGTTCGCCGAGCACGGCGTCCGGCGCACAGCCGCCGCTCAGCCCGAGGCCCTTGCCCGGCAGCCACTCCATCGTGCCGTGCTTGCCCATGTGCACGATCGCGTCCGCGCCGAAGCCCCCTTCCGACGTCGCGGCCTCCAGCCACCGGTAGGCGGCCATGTAGTGGTGCGACGGCGGCATGTCGGGGTCGTGGTAGATCGCGATGGGGTTCTCGCCGAAGCCGCGCGGCGGCTGGATCATCACGACGACGTTCCCGAACTGGAGGGAGGCCAGCACGATGTCGTCGCCGTCGACGTACAGGTTGCCCGGCGGCTCGCCCCACGCCTCCAGCATGCCGTTGCGCAACTCGCCGTCCAGCTTGTCGAACCAGGCCCGGTAGTCGGCGAGCGGCACGCGCGCGGGCGCGGCGGCCAACTGCTCCTCGGTGAGCCATTCGACGTCGTGGCCACCGGCGTTGATGAGCCGGTGGATCAACTCGTCGCCGTTGTCGGGGTGTTCGGTGACGCCGTACCCCGAGTCGCGCAGCGCGTCCAGCACCCGGACGGCCGAGGCGGGCGTGTCAAGGCCGACGGCGTTGCCGACCCGCGAGTGCTTGGTCGGGTAGGCGGTGAAGACGAGCGCGAGCTTCTTCTCGGCGTTCGGCTTGTACTTCAACCGCGCGTGCCGCACGGCGATTCCGGCGACCCGTGCGGCCCGCTCGGGGTCGGCGACGTACACCGGGACGTCGTCCGGGCCCTGCTCCTTGAAGGAGAAGGGCACCGTGATGATCCGGCCGTCGAACTCCGGGATGGCGACCTGCATCGCCGCGTCCATGGGGGAGACAGCGGCGTCGGACTCCTGCCACGCGCTCTTCGACGACGTCAGGCAAAGCCCTTGCAGGACGGGCACGTCGAGGTCGGCGAGCGCCCCGATGTCCCAGGCCTCCTCGTCCCCGCCCGCCGAGGCCTGCGAGGCGTGCGTGCCGCCGGCGGCCAGGACCGTGGCGACCAGCGTGTCTGCCTTGCCGAGGATCTCGTACAGCTCCGGGTCCGCGCCGCGCAGCGAACCGCAGTACACGGGAAGGGCGTTGGCGCCCTTCGACTCGATCGCGTCGCACAGGGTGTCCACGAAGCCGGTGTTGCCGCTCAACTCGTGGGCCCGGTAGAAGAGCACCCCGATGGTCGGCCGCCCCTCGACGGACGCACGCTCGCCGTGGACGCCGTACTCGGGCATCTTCCGCGGCTCGACGAACCCCTCGCCCGTCAGCAGCACGGTGTCGGAGAGGAACCGGGCGAGTTCGGTCAGGTTGTCCGGCCCGCCCTCGACGAGGTACCGCAGCGCCTCCGCCACCACACCGGCGGGGACGGACGACTCGGCCATCAGCTCCGCGTCCGGCACGCTCTCGCCGCCCAGCAGCACCGTCGGCACACCGGACGCCCTCAGCGCGGCGAGCCCGTCCTCCCAGGCCCGCTTCCCGCCGAGCAGCCGTACGACGGCGATGTCCGCGCCGTCGAGCAGTGCGGGCAGCTCCTGCGCCACGTCCACCCGGGTCGGGTTGCCGATCCGGTAGTCGGCGCCGGCGGCGGCCCGGGCCGCCAGCAGATCGGTGTCGGCGGTCGACAACAACAACACTGTGCTCATGCGGGCGCTCCCGGTGGAATGAAAGGCAGTCCTTGCGGCGCGCCCGACTCGATGAGCCGCCAGAGCGCGTCGGTGTCCGCGTGCTGTTCGATCAGGTCGCCGAGCCGGTCGAGCTGCTCCTCGCGCAGCCCGGCGAACGAGGTGTCGGCGGCGGGCACGAAACGCCGGCCCGCGGCGGCCGCCACCTCGCGCAGAAACGCCCGCCGGAACCCGTCCGACTCCAGCGAGCCGTGCCAGTGCGTGCCCCAGACGGAGCCGACCCGGCAGCCGTCCAAGAAGGCCTCGCCGCCCGTGACCTCGGCGACCCCGTGATGGATCTCGTACCCCTCGACCGGCTCGCCGAGGGCTTCCCCGACGGGCCGGGTGAGGGTCTTCTCGCGGGCGAACCGCACCCGGACGGGCAGGAGGCCGAGCCCGTCGACCTGTCCGAGCCGGCTCTCGACGTCGTCCTCGATGTGCTCGCCGAGGATCTGGAAACCGCCGCAGACGCCGAGGACGGGCCGCTGCTCGGCGGCCCGGCGGCGCAGGGCGTCGGCGAGGCCGCGTTCCCGCAGCCACTCCAGGGCGCGCACGGTCCCCCGGGTCCCCGGTACGACGACCAGGTCGGCGTCGGCCAGTTCCTCGGGCCGGTCCACGAACCGCACGACGACGCCCGGTTCGGCGGCCAGCGCGTCCACGTCGGTGAAGTTGGACATGAGCGGGATCGCGCAGACGGCGACCCGCAGCACGTCCTCGCCGACGGGCGGGGCGGTGTTCGACTCCCGCACGGTCCCGCGCAGGGAGACGCGCAGGCCGTCCTCCTCGTCGATGCCGAGGCCGTGCCGGAACGGCAGCACACCGTACGTCCGCCGCCCGGTGAGCCCGTGCAGCATGTCGAGGCCCGGCTCCAGCAGGGAGACGTCCCCGCGGAACTTGTTGACGAGGAACCCGGCGACGAGTTCCTGGTCCTCTGGCGAGAGCAGCGCGACCGTCCCGAAGAAGGACGCGAAGACCCCGCCGCGGTCGATGTCGCCGACGACGAGCACGGGCAGCCGCGCGCCCCGCGCGATCCCCATGTTCACGATGTCGGTCCGCCGAAGATTGATCTCGGCAGGAGAGCCGGCCCCCTCACAGATCACCGCGTCATACGTGCCCCGCAACTCGGCGAGGCAGTCGAGAACGGTTCCGAGGAGTTTCTGCTGCCGCCCCCCGTGATACCCCCGGGCACTGAGCTCCCCGACGGGCTTCCCGAGCAGCACCACCTGGCTGCTCTGCTCGCCGCCGGGCTTGAGCAGCACCGGGTTCATCAGCGCGGTCGGCTCGACCCGGCAGGCCTGGGCCTGCATGGCCTGGGCCCGCCCGATCTCGGCGCCTTCGCGCGTGACGAACGAATTGAGGGACATGTTCTGCGCCTTGAAGGGCGCGACCTTCACCCCTTGCCGCACCAGCCACCGGCAGATGCCGGCCGTGACGACGCTCTTGCCGGCGTCGGAGGTGGTGCCGGCGACCAGCAGCCCGCCGCCCGTCATGACCTGCGTCCCTTCGCGAGAAGCCGCCCGGCGACCCCGACGCCGAGGGCGAGCAGCCCGACGCGCCGGGAGAGCCGTACGGCCCGCTCGATGTCGGGTACGTCCACGGCGCGGCCCGGGGAGTTGAGCACGGGCCGGTGCTCCACCCGCCCGCCGTAGGACAGCGTCCCGCCCAGCCGCACCCCGAGGGCGCCCGCGAACGAGGCCTCCACGGGACCGGCGTTCGGGCTCGGGTGCTTGGCGGCGTCGGTGCGCCAGGCGCGCACGGCGCCCCGCGGATCGTCGCCGGCGGCGGCCGCGAGGACGGCGGTGAGGCGGGCGCCCGGCCAGCCGGCCACGTCGTCGAGACGGGCGGAGGCCCAGCCGTAGCGCCGGTGTCTGGGCGACTTGTGCCCGACCATGGCGTCGAGCGTGTTCACGGCGCGGAACCCGACGAGCCCGGGCACCCCGCCCACGGCTCCCCACACCAGGGCCCCCACCACGGCGTCCGAGGTGTTCTCGGCGACTGACTCGACGACGGCCCGGGCGATCCCGTCGGCGTCCAGCGCCTGCGGATCCCGGCCGCACAGATGCGGCAGCCGCGCCCTGGCCCCTTCGACGTCCCCGGCCTCCAGCGCCCGCCCGACGGCCCGCGCCTCGCGCGCGAGCGAGGTCCCGCCGACGACGGCCCAGGTGGCGGCGGCGGTGAGGGCGACGGAGGCGGTGCGGGAGGACCGTACGCAGCGCACGGCACCGGCCGCGAGGGCGACGGCGCCGCCGACGCACACCCCGGTGTGCAGCGCCCCCCACCCGCGATGGTCGCGCCACAACACCCGCTCCACGGCGCCCGCGGCCCGCCCGAACGCGGCCACCGGATGGCCGCGGCGCGGGTCGCCGAGCAGGTGGTCGCCGAGAAGGCCGGCGGCGGCGCCGTACGCGAAGACGCGATCGGCACGCATCGGCTCAGCCGGTCGCTGAGTCGGAGGGTGCGCTGGTACTGAACCTCGATCGGCAGCCGAGCATGGCGATATGTCCTCACTCAGGGTGTCCACGCCCTGGTTCGACGAGACCGGCGGCGAGAGTTCCTGGCTCCCGGGGTTCACTCCCCGGTGACAGTGGCGGGACCGCGCCGGATTCGCACCGGCTTCCTCTCCTGCCGCCGTATATGGCTCGGGCAGTCCACCACGGGCCCGGAAGACCCGTCAACTTGCCGTTGACCTGCGAGGCTGGAGTGTGCAGAACCCCACACAGAGGCGGTTGCCGCGGTCACGGGAACCACGAGAACGGGGTGCGCGACGGTGATCCGTCCCGCACCCCGGGGGTGTTCAGGTGGCGCGTCAGACGACGATCAGTGAGATCCCGTAGGCCACCGCCGCCGCGCAGGCCGCGAAGCACGCGTAGGCGCCCGTCACCGCGAGGGCGGCCGAGCCGCCCTCGGCCGTGACCCGCTCCTGGCGGGACAGGCCCATGATGCCGAGGGTGAACAGGGCCACGAGGCCCACGGTGACCACGAGACTGACGCCGAAGACGGAGCCCAGGGCCGCCCAGTCGATCTTCATGCTGTTTCTCTTCCTTCGTACCGGGTGCGCTTCGTGCTGAGCGCGCGGGCTCAGACGGCCGTGGGCTCGGTGGACGTGGCGGCCGGGGACGGGATGGTGGCCGTCAGGCCGTCGGTGACCGGGCCCGCCGGAGGCGGGGTCACCGCTGCGATCGCCGCGGTGATCACGCCCGGCGACTCCTCGGTCGTACCGGTCGCATCGGGCTCATCGGTCTCGTTGACGTTCGACGCGTCGACGACCTCGCGCCGCGAGATCTTCCAGATCGCCGCGCTGGAGGCCACCAGGAACACGGCCACGACCGCCGTACCCCAGTCGCCGAGGTCGGTGACCGACTCGGCCAGCGCGCCCACCAGGGCCGCCGCCGGGAGCGTCAGACCCCACGCGACGAACATGCGGGTCGCCGTCGACCAGCGGACCACCCCGCCCTTGCGGCCCAGGCCCGCGCCCATCACCGCACCGGAGACCGAGTGCGTGGTGGAGAGGGAGAAGCCGAGGTGGGAGGAGGCCAGGATGACCGTGGCCGCGCTGGTCTGGGCGGCGAAGCCCTGCTGCGGCTGAAGGTCGGTCAGGCCCTTGCCCATGGTGCGGATGATGCGCCAGCCGCCGAGGTAGGTGCCGAGCGCGATCGCGAGACCGGCGGAGAGGATGACCCAGGTGGGCGGGTCGGAGTCGGGGGCCACGGCGCCGCCGGCGACCAGGGCGAGGGTGATGATGCCCATCGTCTTCTGCGCGTCGTTGGTGCCGTGCGCGAGGGAGACCAGGCCGGCCGAGGCGATCTGGCCCGCGCGGTAGCCCTTCGCCGCGGCCTTGCCGTCGGCCTTCCTGCCGAGGCTGTAGGACAGGCGGGTCGCGAGCAGAGCCGCGACGCCGGCGACGATCGGCGCCGCGATCGCCGGGATCAGCACCTTGGTGACCAGCGCGTCGCCGTGCACCGCGCCGGCGCCGGCCGAGGCGATGGTGGCGCCGATCAGGCCGCCCATGAGGGCGTGGGAGGAACTGGAGGGCAGGCCCACCAGCCAGGTCAGCAGGTTCCAGAGGATCGCGCCGACCAACGCCGCGAAGATGACCTCGGGACGGATGCCGGTCTCGTCGACGAGACCCTTGGAGATCGTGTTGGCGACCTCCACGGAGAGGAAAGCGCCCACAAGGTTCAGCACGGCGGACATGGCCACCGCGACCTTGGGCTTGAGAGCACCGGTCGAGATGGTGGTGGCCATCGCGTTCGCGGTGTCATGAAAACCGTTCGTGAAATCGAACGCGAGTGCGGTGACGACCACAATCGCGAGGATCAGCGAGAAGTTTTCCATTTACCCAGGCAATCGTTCGAGGTCATTGGCCGGTTGACCGTAGGCAATCTGAGTGAACGGAAGATGAACTGGGGTGGGCGTAGGAGTGTCCGTATCCGGCCCGTGCCGTCCCCCGGGCGTCCTGGCAGGATCGTGACATGGCTGAGCAGCGGAACGAGCGGCGGAATCAGCGGGGGAGGCGTACGGGTCCCGAGGACGTGCGCCGGGCCTGGGAGGCACTCGTGGCGACCGCCCGCCGCACCGTGACCGACGGGCTGGTCGTCGGCACCTCCGGCAACGTCTCCGTGCGCGTCGGCGACACCGTGCTGGTCACACCGTCGGGCGTGCCCTACGACCGGCTCACCCCCGCCGACGTCACCGGCGTCGACCTCACCGGCCGTCAGGTGCTCGGCACCCTGGTCCCGACCAGCGAACTGCCCATGCACCTCGCCGTCTACCGCGGCACCGACGCCGGCGCGGTCGTCCACACCCACGCCGTGCACGCCACGGCCGTCTCGACCCTCGTCGACGAACTGCCCCGCGTCCACTACATGGCGGGCGCGCTCGGCGGCCCCGTCCGGGTCGCCCCCTACGCGGCGTACGGCACCGAGGAACTCGCCGGGAACGTGCTGCGCGCCCTCGCCGACCGCACCGGCTGCCTCCTGCGGAACCACGGCACCCTCACCTACGGCATCACCCTCGACCAGGCCTACGACCGCACGGCCCAACTGGAGTGGATGTGCCGGCTGTGGCTCACGGCCTCGTCGCTCCCCGGCCGCAGCCCCGCCCTCCTGACGGAGGAACAGGTCGCGGAGGCGGGGGAGCGGCTGCGCGGGTACGGCCAGCACCCCTCTTCCGGTGGTGGGTGAGCACCGCCACCTGCCCTCGCGGGTGAGCGCCGCCGCGCGTCGTCGCACGTCACCCGCCCGCCCGCAGCACTGGCCGGTCCGACGGACGGCCAGGACACTGGACGGGTGCGCACTGTCAAAGCGACGGCCGCCGCCGTCACCGCAGTCCTGGCCGCCGGCGCAGCCGGTGTCGCCGCCGGCCGGTTCGCCAGCGACGCCGCGCTGAAGGCGCCGCCCGGCCGGCCGCTGCCCACCGAACCCCGGCTCACCGTGCACGGCACGGCCGCCGGCCGGATCACCCTCACCCGTGACCTGGCCGCCCTGCGCCCCGGCACCCACGGCCTCTCCGGGAACGGCTCCCACGCGGTCGTCGGCGCCGTCCTGTCCACCGCCCCGCGCTCCGCCGACACCGTCGTACGCCGCCTGGAACGGGTCACCCACGGCACGTTGAACCCCGGCGACGCGGTCTGGCTCACGCCGAACCTGTACGTCGGCAACCCCGGCAGCGCCCTCGGCCTGGACCACGCCGACATCGACATCCCCGGCGAACTGGGCACCCTGCCCGCCTGGTTCGTCCCCGGCGACCGCCGCACGTGGGTGATCGCCGTGCACGGCCTGGGCACCACCCGCGAACACGCCCTGAACCTCATGGGCTTCCTGCACCGCCGCCGCTTCCCCGTGCTCGCCCTCGCCTACCGCGGCGACCTGGGCGCACCCCGCTCCCCGGACGGCCTGAACCATCTCGGCACGACCGAGTGGCGCGACCTGGACGCGGCGATGCGGTACGCCGTGCGCTACGGCGCCGAACGCCTCGTCCTGCTCGGCTGGTCCACCGGCGCCACCATGGCCCTGCGCGCCGCCGCCGACTCCGGTCCGCGCGACCTCGTCGCGGGGCTCGTGCTGGACTCCCCGGTCCTCGACTGGCGGACGACCCTGCGCGCCCTCGCCGCCGCCCGGCACACCCCCGGCGCGCTGCTGCCGCTCGCCGTCCGCGCCGCCGAGGGCCGCACCGGCCTGCACGGCGGCCCCGGCGACGACGGCGACACGGCCGCCGACCCGGCCCGGCTGACGGTCCCCACCCTGATCCTCCACGGCCCCGACGACACCGTCGCCCCCTGGAAGGTCTCCCGCCGCCTCGCCGACCGCCGCCCCGAACTGGTCGCCCTCCACACCGTCCCGCACGCCCAGCACGGCGCCATGTGGAACGCCGACCCCGCGGCCTACGAGGAAGCCCTGCGCCGCTTCCTCACCCCCCTGATGTGACCCCCGGCCCCAACTGCCCGTGAACCGCTGATCCGACCCGCCGATCCGGCCTGCTCAGGTGAGCCGGGGTACAGGGCGCCCGGAGCGGTCCCGACCATTCCGTTTAAGCCCGTGCCACTGGCCTGAACACGTCTCCTCGCCCCTCTCCGCACCCCGTGCGTTGGCCAGTCCCGTAGCCCGCCGTGACATTCCGTTTGGGTTTTCGGACCGTCAACCGGAAGACTGCACCCGTGACGTCCCGTATCCCGCGCGACTCCAGGCTTCGACTCGTCCGCCCGCGACCCCTGGCCGCCGCACCCTCAGCTGTGAACGAGCGGCGCCCGCGCCGCCCCGCACCCCGCCCGCCGGAGGGCACCCCGGCCCCCGCGGAGCTGGCCAGAATGGCGCGCTCCGGACTGGCCGCGGCGGCGCGTGTCGCCCGCTGGGCCGACAACGCCCTCGGCCCCGGCAAAGACGCCGCGACCACCGACGGCAAGGCCACCCTCTCCGACACGACCGCCGAACGGGCGGCCAGTGATCTGGGCCTGACCATCGACCGGATCCGCGCCGACTGGGACACCGCCCGCCTGGCCGGCCTCGTCGAGGTGCACGGCGGCAGCGCCCGCCCCGGCTGGCGGCTGCGCGCCTGGGACCGCGACGACAGCGCCGTCCTGCGCGGCTGGGTCGCCCTGTTCGACGCCTGGTCGCTCGCCTCCCCGGAACCCGGGGACCAGGAGCACGCCGCCGTCGCCGAGGTCGTCTCGGCCATGCCCCAGGTGCTCTCCTTCCTCCAGCTCTCCGCCGGGCCCGTCCCCGTGGAACAGCTCCTGGACCTGCTGCGCCAGCGCGTCACCGAACTGCGCACCGAGCGCTGCGAGGTCCCCTACAACGCCGGCGCCGAACCCACGGCCCCCGTGGCCCCGGTCCTCCCCGTGGACGCCGACCCGGCGGAGCCCGCCCAGGACGCCGAACTCGCCCCCCTCCTCGACTGGGCCCTGCACGCCCTCGCCGCCGTCGGCGCCCTCACCTGCGGCGCCGGACAGGCGACGCTCACCCCGCTGGGCAACTGGGCGGTGTGGGTCAAGCTGGAGCAGATCTGCGTCGCCGCGCAGAGCCCCGCCGGGAACATCGAGCAGTCGGCCGAGGGCATGCTCCGCGGCTGCGCCCAGCTCCGCCCGAACGCGGCCCGCGCCGAGTACCGCGCCTGGCTCGCCGCCCGGACCGTCGGCAGCGCCGTCACCGAACTGCTGCTCGCCGCCCGCGGCGACGACGCCCTGCTGCGCGGCCTCGCCTTCGAGGCGCTGCGCGTCGTCGGCGCCCCCGCCGAGCCCGACGTCCGCGCGGTCGTCGACGAGCCGGCGCTGCGGCCGTACGCGCTGCTGTGGCTCGCCGAGCACGACGGCATCGACCCGGAGGACGCCCACGAGGTGCTCACCCGGGAGGAGGCCACCTGGCTGTGGGTCGACACCGCCGCGGCCGTCGCCGACCACGGGGAGGCGCCGATGCTCGTACGCCACCTGGAGTCCGCGCTGCAGCCGACCGTGCCCGCCCTGCTGACCGAGGTGCGCGCCGTCGGACACCCGCGCACCGTGCAGGTGCTGGTGGCGCTCGCCGCCGCGCATCCCGACCCGGCGCTGGCCAAGGCCGTCCGCCGGGCCGCCTTCCAGGTGCACACCGGGGGCAGCTGAGCCCCCGGCCGCCCGGCCCCTGATGCCGCCCGGCCGTCAGCCCTGTATCTCGGGCGCGTACGTGCCGAAGCTCCACAGGTTGCCCTCGATGTCGCGGGCCATGTAGTCCCGGGAGCCGTAGTCCTGGTCCGTCGGGGGCATCAGGATCTCCGCGCCGTGCTCCACGGCCCGCCGGTGGTGTGCGTCGACGTCGTCCACGACGACGTACACCCCGGCCGGGCCCGCGCCCTTCATCGCCGTGTCGAAGACACCGCCGCGGCCCTTCGAGCCGAGCATGACCGCGCCGTTGCCCTGTACCAGCTCGGCGTGCATCACCGAGCCGTCCTCGCCCTCGTACACGGACAGTTCCGTGAACCCCAGGGCCTCCGTGAGCTGGCGGATCGCCGCCTTCGCGTCGGTGTACAACACCGTCGGATAGATGCTCGGACGCCCGCCGTTCATGCCTGCCATGCCGACCACTCCCTCGTGACCACTGCCGAACCTGTCATCCGCACTTGTCATCCGCCGTTCCAGTCTCGCAGCGACCACTGACAACGGCCCCTGGCTGTCGCGGGACGTCCCGGGGCGACGAATCGCACACCCGCGCGCGTAGATCGAACACCCGAACGTAGAAGAAGTGCTTGCACGGTCCCGTTAGACTGGGCCTCATGGCCCTTCTCCTCGCGCATTAGACGGCGGGAACGTCCTCAGCCGCCCATCCCGCCAACGACCCCGCCTGGAGTCTGTCCGTGATCTCCGCCTCCGGCATCGAGCTGCGCGCCGGTGCCCGCATCCTCATCGAGAACGCCTCCTTCCGTGTAGCCAAGGGCGACCGCATCGGCCTGGTCGGGCGCAACGGCGCCGGCAAGACCACGCTGACCAAGGTCCTGGCCGGCGAGGGCATTCCCGCCGGCGGCCAGGTCACCCGCTCCGGCGAGGTCGGCTACCTCCCGCAGGACCCCCGCACCGGCGACCTGGACGTCCTCGCCCGCGACCGCATCCTCTCCGCGCGCGGCCTCGACGTCCTGATCCGCAAGATGCGCGAGAACGAACAGCGGATCGCCAACGGCAGCGGCGCCACCCGCGACAAGGCGATGCGCCAGTACGAGCGCCAGGAGACGGAGTTCCTCACCAAGGGCGGCTACTCCGCCGAGGCCGAGGCCTCGACCATCGCCGCCGCGCTCAACCTGCCCGACCGCGTGCTCGGCCAGCCCCTGCACACGCTCTCCGGCGGTCAGCGCCGCCGCGTCGAACTGGCCCGCATCCTGTTCTCCGACGCGGACACCCTGCTCCTCGACGAGCCGACGAACCACCTCGACGCCGACTCGATCGTCTGGCTGCGCGACTACCTCAAGACCTACCGCGGCGGCTTCATCGTCATCAGCCACGACGTCGACCTGGTCGAGACGGTCGTCAACAAGGTCTTCTACCTGGACGCCAACCGCTCCCAGATCGACGTCTACAACATGGGCTGGAGGCTCTACCAGCAGCAGCGCGAGGCCGACGAGAAGCGCCGCAAGCGCGAGCGGCAGAACGCCGAGAAGAAGGCCGCCGCACTCCACTCGCAGGCCGACAAGATGCGCGCCAAGGCCACCAAGACGGTCGCCGCGCAGAACATGGCCAAGCGCGCCGACCGGCTGCTCGCCGGACTCGAGGCGGTCCGGGTCTCCGACAAGGTCGCCAAGCTGCGCTTCCCCGAGCCCTCGCCCTGCGGCAAGACCCCGCTCATGGCGGAGGGCCTGTCGAAGTCGTACGGCTCCCTGGAGATCTTCACCGACGTCGACCTGGCCATCGACAAGGGCTCCCGCGTCGTCATCCTCGGTCTGAACGGCGCGGGCAAGACGACTCTCCTGCGCCTGCTCGGCGGCGCCGAGAAGCCCGACACCGGTGAGGTCATCGAGGGCCACGGCCTCAAGCTCGGCTACTACGCCCAGGAGCACGAGACCCTCGACCCGGAGCGCACGGTCCTGGAGAACATGCGCTCCGCCGCCCCCGACCTCGATCTCGTGGAGGTCCGCAAGACGCTCGGCTCGTTCCTGTTCTCCGGGGACGACGTCGACAAGCCGGCCGGCGTCCTGTCCGGCGGCGAGAAGACCCGGCTCGCCCTCGCCACCCTGGTCGTCTCCTCGGCGAACGTCCTCCTCCTCGACGAGCCCACCAACAACCTCGACCCCGCCAGCCGTGAGGAGATCCTCGGCGCGCTGCGTACCTACAAGGGCGCGGTCGTCCTCGTCACCCACGACGAGGGCGCGGTGGAGGCGCTCCAGCCCGAGCGGATCATCCTGCTGCCCGACGGCGTCGAGGACCTGTGGGGCTCCGACTACGCCGATCTCGTCGCGCTGGCCTGATCGAATACGTGATCCACGGCGTTGGATCATTCGTCTGGATCATTCGGCCCACCGGTGATCCATCATCTGTGTGAGATCTCCTCGTACCGAGGTGTGTCCTACATCCATTTCGCGGCCGATCCCTTTCTCGACAAGGGGTCGGCCGTCGCGCGTCTCTGACCTGCTACGACGCACAACAACCCGTTCGGCCCCACGGACGCCGCCGATCGGAATCGAAGATTCCACTTGTGGGGACGCGCTCCTGTCGTCAGAACCCTGTTGCACGGACCTTGCCGAATGGGTGGCCATCCCGCCCTGGAGGGGTGATCATGAGGGGACCAGAGCGCACTTCCCATGAGGAGGCACGGGTGGCCGAGACTCTGAAGAAGGGCAGCCGGGTAACCGGCGCCGCGCGCGACAAGCTCGCGGCAGACCTGAAGAAGAAGTACGACTCCGGTGCGAGCATCCGAGCGCTGGCCGAGGAGACCGGCCGCTCGTATGGCTTCGTGCACCGGATGCTCAGCGAGTCGGGCGTCACGCTTCGTGGGCGTGGCGGGGCGACTCGAGGCAAGAAGGCTGCCTCGTCCTGACCCGGGCGGCCCATCGGCTTCGATGGTGGCCACCCGGTCGGTCTTCCGATCGGCCGGGTGGTTACTGTGCAGTCACTTAGCTGACGCTAGCTGACCGCACCGCATCCATCGGAGGCGCCCCATGGCCACGCCCGACCAGGAACTCGTTCCCCTGCTCGACAAGGACGGCGTACGGCTCACCGTCGACGACACACTCGCCACGGTGACGCTGGTCAACCCGGCCAAGCGCAATGCGCAGAGCCCCGCGATGTGGCGGGCGCTCGCCGAGGCCGGGCGGCTGCTGCCGGGCTCCGTCCGCGTGGTCGTGCTGCGCGGCGAGGGCAAGTCCTTCTCCGCGGGGCTCGACCGGCAGATGTTCACGCCCGAGGGGATCGAGGGCGAGCTGTCCTTCATCGGACTCGCGCGCAGTGGTGACGCCGAACTCGACGCCGCCATCGCCGGGTTCCAGGAGGGCTTCACCTGGTGGCGACGCAACGACCTCGTGTCCATCGCCGCCGTCCAGGGCCATGCCATCGGCGCGGGCTTCCAACTGGCCCTCGCCTGTGACCTGCGCGTCGTCGCCGACGACGTGCAGTTCGCGATGCGGGAGACCAGCCTGGGCCTGGTACCGGACCTGACGGGCACGCACCCCCTCGTCTCCCTGGTCGGCTACGGCCGCGCCGCCGAGATCTGCCTGACCGGCCGGTTCGTGCACGCCGAGGAAGCGGTGAGCTCCGGGCTCGCCAACATCGCCGTGCCCGCGTCCGAACTCGACACGGCGACCCGTGAACTGGCCGCGGCGATCCTGGCCGCCCCCCGCGAGGCCGTCATCGAGACCAAGGCCCTCCTGCGCGGCGCCACCGACCGCACCTACGACGACCAACGCGCCGCCGAACGAGCCGCCCAGTCCCGCCGCCTACGAGACGTGGCAGGCATCGGCGAGTAACCGGCGGCCGACCACCCCCGACCGACCGCCGTCAGCCGACCGCCGTCACCAGTACGGCGACCGTCGGGTGGTCCGGCAGGGTCTCCGACACCACGCCCCGGACCGCGCGGGCCACCTCCACCGCGCGGTGGGCCACGCCGACCGCGATCTCTACGCGCGCGTGGCGACGCGGCAGGGTCGCCGTCGCGTCCTGCCGCTCATCGAGGTCCTCCAGGCGTACCGCGCTCGTGCCCGTCACTCCTGGCACGGACAGCGCCGCCGCGGCGACGAAGGCCTCGTCGCCGGCCAGGGCGGGGCCGCCCGGCAGCGGCGCGGCCGGCTGCTCGGGCCGCGGCGCCGGCGGGTCCTCGTCGAGCAGATCCGTCACCCGTACGTCCACCTCCGTCACCACCAGCCCGAGCCGCTCCGTCGCGGCCGTCACCAAGGCGCTCCGCAGCCGGGCCGCTGCCGTCGGCAGCGGCTCGGACGTCGCCGCCGCGCACTCCGCCGTCACCCGCAGCGGTCCCGGCGCCGGCGCGCTCGGCGGGGCCGGTACGACGGGCTCGTACGCGCCCTCCGGATCCGCCGGCCCCAGCCGGAGCGCCCCCAGCCGTACGCCTCCCACACCCCGTACCGCCCGCCGCAGCGCCGCCTCCGCCGCCTCCTCCGTGATCCACGCGCCGTCGCGCGGCCCGCCCAGGGGGAGCAGTCTGCCGAGGCCCAGTTGGTGCCGTACCGCGCTCGTCCATCCGTCCGCCGTCATTGCTCCAGCCTGCCGCATCCCCGGGGCGCGGTCGGGCAACCGCGCTTACCGTGGTCGAAGGGACGACGAACGAAACCGGACGTGAGGACCTACGGCGATGACCGAGTCAACGCAGCAGAACCGGACGCAGACCCCCGACGACAGCGGCACCGAGCCGCTCCAGGCCCGCAAGGCCGCCCGACGAGGCGGCGGGACCGCGGCGACCCGCGGGCGGACCACCATCGCCGACGGAGTCGTGGAGAAGATCGCGGGCCTCGCGGCCCGGGACGTGCTCGGCGTCCACGCGATGGGCAGCGGCCTCAGCCGCACCTTCGGCGCCGTCCGGGACCGGGTGCCCGGCGGCTCGAAGTCGGTGACCCGAGGCGTGAAGGCCGAGGTCGGCGAGGTGCAGACCGCGCTCGACCTGGAGATCGTCGTCGACTACGGCGTGGCCATCGCCGACGTCGCCCAGGCCGTGCGGGAGAACGTGATCGCGGCCGTGGAGCGGATGACCGGACTGGAGGTCGTCGAGGTCAACATCGCGGTGAGCGACGTCAAACTGCCCGACGAAGAGGACGAGGAGCCGGAGCCCCGGATCCAGTGACGAGGCGGTGAGAGCACTGCCGAGGGGAGAGCACCTTGAGTATGGCCTTGGTCGGCATGATCGCCGGCATGGCGCTGGGCTTCGCCGGATACTTCGGCGGGTTCGGGGCCTTCCTGCTGGTGGCGGCGCTGGGCGCCATCGGGTTCGTCGTCGGCCGGTTCCTGGAGGGCGACCTGGAACTCGGCGACTTCTTCCGCACCCGCACCCGTGACGACCGGCGCCGGTGACGGTGGCGGTGACCGCGATGAGCGAGGGGACCGGCGCGCCGGACGGCCGCCCTGCCGCCGTTCCCCCGGGCGGGCGCGGCGCGACCCGGATCGCCGACCGGGTCGTGGCGAAGATCGCCGCGCAGGCCGCCCGCGAGGCGGTGGGCCCCCTGCCCCCGGGCGCCGGGATCCCGCACGCCACCGTCGTCGTCCACCATGACGCCGCGCACGTCGGAGTCCACCTGGAGCTCGAGTACCCGACCGATATCGGCGCCCGCTGCCATGAGGTGCGTCGTCAGGTCACTCAGCGGGTAGGCGCGTTGGTGGGAATGGCGGTCCCGGAGGTCGCCGTCCAGGTGGAACGGCTGCACCTGGCATCAGCCCCCGGCGTGGCACACGGGAGGACGCGATGAGCGAGCCCGGCGGCTTGCAGGGCACAGGCACAGCGCCCGTTCTGGAGAAGTCCACGGGGAACACGGGCAACACGAGCAACACGGACAACGCAGACAACACGGGAGGCGCCGATCCCGGACAGGGCGGCGGTACAGGCCGCTCCGGTCACCGGTTCTGGTCGGCGCGCCGGGTCCCGGCCGCCGTCGTCGCGGCGGTGCTGCTGGTCGTCGCGGGCGGCTTCCTCTACGACGTCGTCGCCGTCCGCGCCGACCGGCCCGCCATGGCCTGGCGGCGCGGACTCGCCCGGCAACTCGCCGAGCGCCCCCTCGACGACATCTGGGTGCTGGTCGGCGCCGGTGTCGCGGCGGCCCTCGGCCTGTGGCTGATCGTCCTGGCCGTCACCCCGGGCCTGCGCGACGTCCTGCCGATGCGCCGCACCCACCCCGACGTCCGCGCCGGCCTGCACCGGGGCGCCGCCGCGCTGGTGCTGCGCGACCGGGCCATGGAGGTCGCCGGCGTGCAGTCGGCACGGGTGCGCGCCGGGCGTCGCAAGGCCGACGTCCTCGCGGTCTCGCACTTCCGCGACCTGGACGACGTACACGACGACCTGGAAGCCGTCCTCACCGACGCGGTCCGCGGCCTGGGACTGACCCGGCCGCCCGCGCTCTCGGTCCAGGTGCGGCGGCCCGGGAAGAAGGGCTGAGGGCGATGCTCGGTACCGTCAACCGCGTGCTCCTCGCAGTCGCCGGGCTGGTGCTGCTCGCCGTCGGCGGCGCGGTACTGGCCGTGGGCCTGGGCGCGTCCCCGCCTTCCTGGTGGCTGCACGACGGCCCCCACGACAGCCTCCTCAGCACCGCCGAGCGCACCCGCTGGCGCGACGAGGCATGGTGGTGGCCGACGGTCATCGCCGTCCTCGCGCTCGTCGTCCTGCTCGCCCTGTGGTGGCTGACGGCGGTTCTGCGCCGCCGCCGGCTCGGCGAGGTCCTCGTCGACACGGGCGACGGCGCGGGCGCCCTGCTGCGGGGCCGCGCCCTGGAGGGCGTCCTCGCGGGCGAGGCGGGCCGGATGGACGGCGTCGCCCACGTCCACATCCACCTGACGGGCCGCAAGGAGGCGCCCGAGACCCGCGTACGCCTGCTCCTGGAGCCCCACGTCGACCCGGCGACGGTGCTGGAGGACCTGACGGCGCAGGCCCTGACCCACGCGAGGGAGTCGGCGGCGCTGCGGGCGCTGCCGGCGGAGGTGCGGATGAAGGGCGCCAAGCACAAGGCGGAAAGGGTCAGTTGAGCGGTCTTCGGGCTTCGGCGGCGGCGGGGCGTCAGAAACCGTGCCGCATGCCGCCGTCGACCGGCAGCATGATCCCCGTCAGATAGGAAGCCGCCGGAGACAGCAGGAACGCCGCCGCGCGGCCGAACTCGTCCGGAGTCCCGTAGCGCCGCAGCGGGATCCGGGACTCGTTCGCGACCCGGGTGGCCGCGGGGTCGGCCGACAGGCCGTCCAGTTCGCGCACCCGGTCCGTGTCGATCCGCGCCGGCAGCAGCCCCACCACCCGGATCCCCCGGGGCCCCAACTCGTCGGCGAGCGACTTCGCGAACCCGGCCAGTCCCGGCCGCAGCCCGTTGGAGACGGTCAGCCCGGGAATCGGCTCGTGCACCGACCCCGACAGCACGAACCCGATGACCCCGCCCGCCGTCAGTTCGGCCGCCGCCGCCCGCGCGAGCCGCACCGCGCCCAGGAACACCGACTCGAACGCGGCCTGCCACTGCTCGTCGGTGTTGTCGGCGACGAACCCGGGCGGCGGACCGCCCACGCTCACCAGCACCCCGTCGAACCCGCCGAAGGCCTCCCGCGCCGCGGCGATCAGCCGGGCCGCCGCCTGCGGCTCGGCGTTGTCCACGGCGACCCCGACCGCGTTCGGCCCCAGCTCGGCCGCGGCGTCGGCGACGCGCTTCTCGTCCCGCCCGGTGAGGACGACCTTCGCGCCGTCCGCGACGAGCTCGCGCGCGGCGGCGTTGCCCAGGCCGCGAGTGGCCCCGGTGACGACGTACACCCGGTCCTTCAGTCCAAGATCCATGCCCCCCATCCTCCCCTATGGGGCCTGCGCGCCGCCGAACAGGGCGAGGGCGGTGTTCACCAGCCCGATGTGACTGAAGGCCTGCGGGAAGTTGCCGAGGTGCCGGCCGGCCACCGGGTCGTACTCCTCCGCCAGCAGCCCCACGTCGTTGGCGAGGCCCACGAGCCGGTCGAACAGGTCCCGTGCCTCCTGCGTGCGGCCCGTCATGTGCAGCGCGTCCGCGAGCCAGAACGAGCAGGCCAGGAACGCGCCCTCGTCGCCCGGCAGCCCGTCTACGACTGCGCCGTCGCCGCCCTCGGTGCTGTAGCGGCGGACCAGACCGCTGTGGCCGAGCTCCTCGCGGACCGCGTCGACGGTGCCGATCACCCGCGGGTCGTCCGGCGGCAGGAAACCGACGCGCGGGATGAGCAGCAGCGCCGCGTCCAGCTCACGGGAGCCGTAGTACTGGGTGAAGGTGTTGCGGTCGGGGTCGTAGCCCTTCGCGCAGACCTCGGCGTGCACCTCGTCGCGCAGGGCGCGCCAGCCCGCCAGGTCGCCGTGCAGGCTCGGGTCGTCCTCCATGCCGCGTACGGCGCGGTCGGCGGCCACCCACACCATCACCTTGGAGTGCACGAAGTGCCGCTGGCCGCCGCGCACCTCCCACAGCCCCTCGTCCGGCTTGTGCCACTCCGTGCGCAGGAACTTCAGCAGCAGTGCCTGGAGCGACCACATGTGCGGCTTGCTCGGCAGCCCGGAGCGCCGGGCCAGCGACAGCGAGTCCAGGACCTCGCCGTAGACGTCGAGCTGACGCTGCTTCACCGCGCCGTTGCCGATCCGGACCGGCGCCGAGCCGGCGAAGCCCGCAAGCCACGGCACCTCGTACTCCGGCAGCCGCCGCTCGCCCGCCAGGCCGTACATGATCTGCAGCTCCGCCGGGTCGCCCGCCACCGCGCGCAGCAGCCAGTCGCGCCACGCCTCGGCCTCCTCCTGGTAGCCGACGGCCAGCAGGGCGTTCAGGGTGAGCGTGGAGTCCCGCAGCCAGCAGTAGCGGTAGTCCCAGTTGCGTACCCCGCCCAGTTCCTCGGGCAGCGAGGTGGTGGCGGCCGCGGCGATGCCGCCGGTGGGGGCGTAGGTGAGGGCCTTGAGGGTGATCAGGGAGCGGAGCACGGCGTCCCGGTACGGTCCCCGGTAGCGGCACCGGGCCGACCACGCCTGCCAGCCGGCGACGCTGGTCTCCAGCGCCTCGAAGGGGTCGCACAGCGGTGGGCGGGTGTGGTGCGAGGGGTGCCAGGTCAGGACGAACGCGACCCGCTCGCCGGGTCCGACGGTGAACTCCGAGAGGGTGGAGAAGTCCTGGCCCCAGGTGCGCACGGGCGGTTCGCTGCGCAGCCAGGCCGCGTCCGGTCCCGCGACCGCCACCCGATGGCCGTCGACCCGGCGCATCCACGGCACGATCGAGCCGTAGTCGAAGCGCAGCCGCAGCGTGCTGCGGACCGTGACCCGGCCGCGCAGACCTTCGACGATGCGTACGACGTCCGGGGCGGCCTCGCGCTGCGGCATCAGGTCGGTGACCCGGATCGCGCCCTCGGCGGTCTCCCACTCGGTGTCCAGGACAAGGGTGTCGGGGCGGTAGGCGCGCCGGGTGCAGTGACCCTTCACGCCCTTGGGGGCGATGCGCCAGTGGCCGTTCTCCTCGTCGCCGAGGAGGCGGGCGAAGCAGGCCCCGGAGTCGAACCGGGGCAGGCAGAGCCAGTCGACGGAACCGTCCATGCCGACCAGGGCCACGGTCTGTTCGTCGCCGATGAGGGCGTAGTCCTCGATACGGGGGTGCACGGGGTGCGGGTTCCCGGCGAACCCGGGGTGCAATCAGGGGTGCGGCCGGGCGAGTGACGCCACGCCCACTTGGGTGCCGGTGCCGGTGCCGGTGCCGGTGCCGGTGCCGGCGGCGGTGCCCGAGAAGACGACCCCGGGGTCGGACGGCGCCTGGTTGAGCACCCACAGGCCGCTCAGCGTGGCCAGCGCGAAGACGACGGCGATCAGCACGGCGAGCACCAGCCGCCGCCGGCGTTCGCGCCGCAGCCACTCGCCGCGCGCCGTGCGATACGCGTCCGGGGCCGGCCGTACGCCGCCGGCCAGCGCCTCCAGGGCCTCGCGCAGCTCCCGCTCGGTGCGGGCTGCGTGGTCTGCGTCCTTCATCGCCGGGTCTCCATCGCCTGGGTGAGCGCGGCGAGGCCGCGTGAGGTGTGGGTCTTGACGGAGCCGCCGGAGATGCCCATCGCGGCGGCGATCTCGCTCTCCTTCAGCCCGAGCCAGTGCCGCAGCACGAGCGCCTCCCGCTGCCGGGCCGGCAACCGCTGGAGGGCGTGGATCAGCACCCGCTGGTCGTCGTGGAGCAGTGCGGTGTTCTCCGCGGAGGCCACGATCTCGTCGGGCAGCTCCGGCGGGCTCTCCACGTGCCGGCGGGCGACCTGGAGGTGCCGTATCCGCATCCGGGTCAGGTTGCAGACGGTGGAGCGCAGATACGCCTCAGCCGCCTGCACGTCCCGCAGCCGCCGCCACTTGCGGTAGATCTGGTAGTAGGCCTCGGCGACCACGTTCTCCGGGTCGTCCGCGCCCAGCAGCACGGCGAGCCGCAGCATCGAGGAGTAGTGCAGCTCGAAGAGCCGGGCGAGGCCGGCCTCGCGTTCCAGGTCCGCCGGGTCGCCCGCCACGGGGGTGAGCGGCTCGACGGGGGGCTCCTGCACGGGGGTCGGGGGTCTGCGTCTCACGGGTGGTTCGCTCCCGTCTCGGGGCGCCGCCTGAGGGCCAGGCGGGAGGGCAGGTCGGTGGTGTCGGCGCCGCGCGGCACGCCGAGGCGTTCGAGGAGCGCGGTGCCGGCCACCGCGACGGTCAGATTGAGCAGCAGCGCCACCAGCCCGGCGTAGACCTCCAGCGGTCCGAAGCCCAGGCCGACGACGGCCGAGAACCCCTCGCGCACCACCAGGAAGGTCCCGGCCGCCATGCCGGCCGCCCACCCGGCGAGCAGCGCGCGCGGATGCAGCCGCCCGGTGAACAGCCCGACGGCCACGGCCGGGAACACCTGAAGGATCCACACCCCGCCCAGCAGTTGCAGGTTGACGGCGTCCTGGTCGCGCAGCCCGAACACGAACGCCACCGCCCCCGCCTTCGCGGTCAGCGACACCGCCTTGGCGACGCGCACCTGCCGCTTCGGTGTGGCCGTCGGATGGACGTACTCCACGTACACGTTGCGTACGAAGCCGGTGGCGGCCGCGATCGACATCACGGCCGCCGGGACCAGCGCGCCCACGGTGATCGCCGCGAACACCAGCCCGGCGAGCGGGGCGGGCATCAGCCGGTCGACGAGCATCGGCACGGCGGCCTCGGCGCTCCCGCGCGGAGCCCGTACCCCCGCCGCGAGGGCGGCGACGCCGAGGAAGCCGAAGAGGGCGAGCAGTCCCGTCCAGACGGGCAGCGCCGCCGACACCTTGCGCAGGGTGCGCGGCCCGTCGGCGGCGAACCCGGCGGTGAGCACGTGCGGGTACATCAGCAGCGCCAGCGCGGAACCCAGCGCGAGCGTGGCGTACGCGGGCTGCTGCGCGGGGGAGAGGACCAGCGGGGAGTGCGCCACGTCCGTCCCGCCGAGCCGCCGCGCCGCGCCCTCGAACACCGCCCCGGGCCCGCCGAGCCGTTCGAGCACCAGCCAGCACACGGCGGTCAGCGACACGAACACCGCCACCGCCTTCAGCGCCGAGATCACCGCGGGCGCCCGCAGCCCGTGCCGGTAGGTGGCCACGGCGAGCCCCGCGAACAGCGCCACCATCACCAGATCGCCGGCCGCGCCGCGCGGATACAGGTCCCCGGCGGTCAGCACCGCCCGTATCCCGAGCAGTTGCAGCGCCAGATACGGCATCGTCGCGAGGATCCCGGTCAGCGCCACCACCAGGGCCAGCGACGGCGACCCGTACCGCCCGCGCACGAAGTCGCCGGCGGTGACGTAACCGTTCCTGCGGGCCACGCTCCACAGCCGGCTCAGCAGCACGAAGGCGAGCGGGCAGACGATCACCGTGTACGGCACCGCGAAGAACGCGGGCGCGCCGTTGCCGTACGCCAGTCCCGGGACGGCCGTGAAGGTGTACGCGGTGAAGATCGTGCCGCCGAGCAGCAGCCAGGTCCAGACGGGGCCGAGGGAGCGGTCGGCCAGCGCCCAGCCCTCCAGGGAGGGCAGCCGGTCGCTGGGGCGCAGCCGCCGCGCGGTCACGGCGAGCAGCGACGCCCCGCCGATCACGGCGAGGAACGTCATGGTCATGGCGCCGTCGGCCACGGGTCACCGTCCTTGGTGTGCCTGTTCCCTCATCGGTCAGTTGCGCGGACGGCGGTTTCGGTTGACAGGGAACCGGCGGGAAATCCTCTGGAAATTCGCTGTCAACCATCTCCGGCGGGCGGGCAACTCTTGCACAGACCGATCGGCCGATCGGCCGATCGACAGCGAGTGGGAGAGCCGCGCCCCTCGCTGACCCCAGCACCCTCTGCGCACCAGGCGAGGAGCCGCCATGTCGACGTCCACCCTGCCCGAAACCGGCCTCCCGGGGCCGGAAAAGTCGCGTACATCACCAAGGTCCGTGCTGCTGTGGGCCGTCGTCGCCCTGCTCGGCGCCGTCGCCTGGGGCGTCCTCGCCCTCGCCCGGGGAGAGAAGATCTCGGCGGTCTGGCTGGTGGTCGCGGCCCTCGGCTCGTACGCCATCGCCTACCGCTTCTACTCCCGCTTCATCGCCCGCCGGGTGCTGAAGCCGGACGACAGCCGGGCCACCCCCGCCGAACGCCTCGAGGACGGCGTCGACTTCCAGCCCACCGACCGCCGCGTCCTGCTCGGCCACCACTTCGCCGCGATCGCCGGCGCGGGACCGCTGGTCGGACCGGTGCTCGCGGCCCAGATGGGCTACCTGCCCGGCACCCTGTGGATCGTCGCCGGAGTGATCTTCGCGGGCGCTGTGCAGGACATGGTGGTGCTGTTCCTGTCGATGCGCCGGGACGGCAAGTCGCTCGGGCAGTTGGCCCGCGACGAGATAGGCCGCGCGGGCGGAGCGGCGGCGCTGGTCGCCGTCCTCGCCATCATGATCATCCTGCTGGGCGTGCTGGCGCTGGTCGTCGTCAACGCCCTCGCCCACTCGCCCTGGGGGACCTTCTCGGTCGCGATGACCGTCCCCATCGCCCTGTTCATGGGCTTCTGGCTGCACCGCATCCGCCCGGGCCGGGTCGTCGAGACCAGCTTCATCGGCGTCGCGCTGCTGCTGCTCGCGATCGTCGGCGGCAGTTGGGTGCAGAACTCCTCGCTGGCCGGCGCCTTCACCCTCAGCCCCACCACCCTCGTCTTCTGCCTCATCGGCTACGGCTTCGTCGCCTCGGTCCTGCCCGTGTGGATGCTCCTCGCCCCGCGCGACTACCTCTCCACCTTCATGAAGATCGGCACGATCGCGCTGCTGGCGGTCGGCGTGGTCGTCGCCGCGCCCGTGCTCAGGGCGGACGCGGTGAGCGACTTCGCGTCGTCGGGCGCGGGCCCGGTCTTCGCCGGCTCCCTCTTCCCGTTCCTCTTCATCACCATCGCGTGCGGCGCGCTCTCCGGCTTCCACGCGCTCGTCGCCTCCGGGACGACGCCCAAGCTGATCGAGAAGGAGTCCCAGGTCCGGCTGATCGGCTACGGCGCGATGCTGATGGAGTCGTTCGTCGCGATCATGGCGCTGATCGCCGCGGCCACCCTGGAACCGGGCCTCTACTACGCCATGAACGCCCCCGCCGGACTGCTCGGCGCGACGGCCGAGTCGGCGTCCCACGCGGTCGCGGGCCTTGGCTTCACCATCACCCCCGACCAGCTCACCCAGGCGGCGAAGGCGGTCGAGGAACAGACCCTGATCGCCCGCTCGGGCGGCGCGCCCACCCTCGCCGTCGGCATGTCGGAGATCTTCTCCGGCGTCTTCGGCGGCACCGCGATGAAGGCCTTCTGGTACCACTTCGCCATCATGTTCGAGGCGCTGTTCATCCTGACCACGGTGGACGCGGGCACCCGGGTCGGCCGCTTCATGCTCCAGGACATGCTCGGCAACGTGTGGAAGCCGCTGGGCCGGGTCAACTGGAAGCCCGGCATCTGGCTGTGCAGCGGCCTGGTCGTCGCCGCCTGGGGCTACTTCCTGCACTCCGGCGCCACCGACCCGCTCGGCGGGATCAACCAGCTCTTCCCGCTGTTCGGCATCGCGAACCAACTGCTGGCCGCCATCGCCCTGACCGTCTGCACGACCGTGCTGATCAAGTCCGGCCGGCTGCGCTGGGCCTGGGTCACCGGAGTCCCGCTGGCCTGGGTGGTCGCGATCACCTTCACCGCAGGCTGGCAGAAGCTCTTCTCCGACGACCCCCGGGTCGGCTTCTTCGCCCAACGCGCGCGCTACGCCGACGCCCTCGACGCCGGCCAGGTGCTGGCGCCCGCGAAGTCGCCGGCCGACATGCACACGGTCGTCACCAACTCCACCGTGGACGGCGTCCTGATCGCCGTGTTCCTGCTGCTGGTCGCCGTGGTGATCGTGAACGCGGCGGCGGTCTGCGTCCGGGCCGTACGGTCCCCGGTCCCGCTCCCGACGACCGAGGCGCCGTACGTCGAGTCCCGCATCGGCGTGCCGACGGAGCCCCCGGTGGGGTCTCTGGCGGAGTCCCGGCCGTGAGGGGCGCCCTGCGCTGGGCGCGGGCCGTGCGCTGGTACCTGCGGGAGCTGACCGGCGAGGCGGAGTACGACCGCCACTGCGAACGGCACCGCCACCACCACCCGCACGCTCCCGTGCCGAGCAGACGCGAGTACCAGGCGCTGCGGGCACGCCACCGCGAGGAGCATCCGCAGAGCCGCTGCTGCTGAACCGCTGCTGCTGAACCGCCGCTGCTGAACGGCCGGAGGCGCGGCGGGGGAGAGCCGGGAGCCGGGAGCCGAGAGTCGGGAGCCGAGAGTCGGGAGCCGGGAGTCGGGAGCCCAGAGTCGGCGACGGTGTAGCGGAGGACGCGTGTGCGTCCGCTACACCGGCGCCGGCTCGGCCCGCTCCGTCTGCTGCGCCGCCGCCTGCGCCCGGTCCCGGGCCTCGCGGCGCGCCTGCACCACCCAGCCGACCGGGACGCCCACGGCGAACAGCCACCACTGGATGGCGTACGCGTAGTTCAGCGCGGCGTCCTCGTTGCCGGGCGCCCCGACCAGCTCCGGGGTGTCGCCCTTCGGCTCGGGCGCGGTCTGCGCGATGTAGCCGCCGAGCACCTTCTCGCCGAGCCGCCGGGCCTCCTGCTCGCTGTTGATCAGCATGACCTGCCGGTCCGGCAGCCCCTTGAGGTCCTTGATGCCGCTCGCCTCGGTCGTCTCGTCGGGCATCAGCCGCCCGGTGACGGTGGTCTGGCCGCGCGGCGGCGCGGGAACCTTGGGGAACGCGGTCTGGGTCGGCGCGTCCGAGGGGATCCAGCCCCGGTTGACCAGCAGCACCGTGCCGTCCGTCAGGACGAACGGGGTGAGGACGAGGAAGCCGACCGTCTCGTCGGAGTTGACGCGCCGCCGCACGACGACTTCCCGCGCGGTGTCGTACGTGCCGGTCGCGGTCACACCGCGGTACCGCTGGCCGGTGGTGACGGTGTGTCCGGGGGAGGTCAGCCGCTCCACGGGCACCGGCTCGGCGCCCAGCGCGTCGGCGACGAGCTGGTTGCGCGCGGTGCGCTCTTCGTAGCGGTGCATCTGCCAGAAGCCCAGCCTGATCATCGTGGGGATGAGGAGGAGCGCGACCAGCGTGAGGATCACCCACTGCCGGGACAACAGGAAGCGGTACACCCCACTGACGGTACAACTCGGTCGTGGGGCGCATTCGGGCGGGTACCGGAAGGGTGCCTTCCGGGCCCGGCTCACACCTTGTCGACGATCCCCGGCCTCCCCTCCGCCCGCGCACAGTGGCCGCCGCAGTACCAGTGCCCCTCGACCTCGACGCCCTGGCCGATGATCTGGACCCGGCAGTGCTCGCAGATGGGGGCCATCCGGTGGATCGCACAGGAGAAGCAGTCGAAGACGTGCACCGCGCCCTGCGCGTGCACCTCGAAGCTCATTCCGTAGTCATTGCCGCAAACTTCGCATCTCGCCATGCGCCACAGGGTGGGCCGTCACCCCCGGGCGGGCGAGCGGGCAGCGGGCGAGTCGCGCGCCAATCACCCGTACGTACGGGTCCCCGCGTACGAGGCACCGCATACGGGTCACGGTCATCGCACCGCGTACGGCTCACCCGTCGGCGGCCTCGACATCCCGCAGGAGCTGCCCGAAGGCGGCCTCGTCCACGACGGGCGTCCCGAACTGCCGCGCCTTGACCACCTTCGACGTGTGCGAGTCGGGGTCGTTGGTGACCAGGAGACTGGTCACCCGGGACAGACTCGTCGCCACATGCAGCCCCGCCTCGGTCGCGCGGTCCTCCAGCAGCTCGCGCTCCACCGACGTGTCCCCCGAGAAGGCGACCCGCATGCCCTGCCTGAGCCGCTTGCCGTCCTCGTACCGCCCGGGGTTGGGATACGGGCAGGCGGGCCGCTTCCGGGACGGCCGCCAACTGCTCGGCCGATAACCGCCGCCGTACCCGCCGCCCGGACCGCTCGCCTGCTGTCCGATCCGGGGCGCGGCCCGGTCGGTCCACTCCGTCAGCGGCCGGCATTCGAGCAGCGGCAGCCGGACGCCGCCCGCCGCCGCGGCCCGCAGGCTCGGCCGGAACGCCTCCGCGAGCACGCGCGCGTCGTCGAGGGCATGGTGCGCCCGCTGCTGTACGACGCCGAAGTGGGCCGCCAGCGACTCCAGCTTGTGGTTGGGCAGCGGCAGCGCCAGCTCCTTGGAGAGCGCGATGGTGCACAGCCGCTGCCGCACCGGCGCCTCGCGCTCCGCGCGCGCGTACTCCCGCGCGATCATCTGCCAGTCGAACACCGCGTTGTGCGCGACGAGCACCCGCCCGTCCAGCCGCGCCGCGAACTCCTCGGCGACGTCCCGGAAGAGGGGCGCGCCCTCCAGCACGTCGCTCGTCAGACCGTGTATCCACACCGGCCCCGGATCGCGCTCCGGATTGACCAGCGTGTACCAGTGGTCCTCGACCTCACCGCGCGCGTCCAGCCGGTAGACGGCGGCGGAGATGATCCGGTCGTCCCGGGCCAGGCCCGTGGTCTCCACGTCAACAACCGCGTACCCCTGGGGATACGCGGTCGGCCACTCCGTGGGGGACGACGCCGTCGTCATGTGGTCTTCGAGCATGGTCACTGAGGATACGGGCCACCACTGACACCCCGTCGCACCTGCCCCGGGAACAGAGTGCGGGGAAGCCCCTGGGAACCCTTTCGCACCGTACGGGAGTTCGTGGGACGCACGCGCGCGTGTGTGCTTGGTCGTCGGCTGACGGCGGGCCAACGCCAGGGCGGCGGCCCGAGGTTCACGCGGGGCTGTGCCATCCTCCGTCCTGTGACGGAACCCACCCCTGCAGAGGGCCACTCCGAGGCCCACGACGGCTCGCTCGGATCCCGGCTGAACTGGCTGCGCGCCGCCGTCCTCGGCGCCAACGACGGCATCGTCTCCACCGCGGGCCTCGTCGTCGGCGTGGCCGGTGCGACGGACGACCGCTCGGCGCTGCTGACGGCCGGCCTCGCCGGTCTGCTCGCCGGGTCGATGTCGATGGCGGCGGGGGAGTACGTCTCCGTGTCGACGCAACGGGACTCCGAGAAGGCCGCCCTCGCGCTGGAGCGCCGGGAACTGCGCGAGCAGCCGGAGGCCGAACTGGAGGAGCTGACCGAGCTGTTGGAGGAACGGGGCCTGTCCCGGGAGGTGGCCCGGGAAGCCGCCGTCCAGCTCACGGAACGGGATGCCCTGAAGGCCCACGCGCGCGTGGAGCTCGGCATCGACCCCGACGACCTCACCAACCCCTGGCACGCCGCCTGGGCGAGCTTCCTCGCCTTCACCGCCGGTGCCCTGCTCCCCCTCCTGGCCATCGTCCTGCCCCCGACGAACTGGCGGCTCCCGGTGACGGTCGCATCGGTCCTGGTGGCCCTTTCCGTCACCGGCTGGAGCAGCGCCCGCCTGGGCTCGGCGTCACCGGGCCGGGCGGTACTGCGGAACGTGGCAGGCGGTGCGCTGGCGATGGGGGTGACGTACGCGGTGGGGGCTCTGCTGGGGGCGGCTGGGGTGTGAGGGCCGGGAGGCGAGGCGTCCGTCCTTGGCACTGGTCGGCGCCGGTTTGGCGGACATGGCCAAGAAGCAAGCGCGTACCGTCGGTAATACTTGTGGGTAACAACGTCTAGCCGCAGGCCACCAGCGGTTCTACGGTGCCTGACATGCCGAACCTGCCCGATGTCGTGCTGTGGTCGATCCCCGCCTTCGTGCTGCTCACCGTGGTCGGCCACTCATGAGTACGTCGCGATCGTCAAGGACGTGAAGGCGGCGACCAGTTGCCGCGAGCGGACGGGACGGGTGTTCGGCGGCCCGGGCTGGCGCCCGACGCCCGCCACCGCTCCGGCATCGGCCACTCCGTCACCGGCCGGCCCGTCACCGGCCACCTCCGCACCGGTCGACCCGGCATCGGTCGAGGAGAGCACACGACTGGCCCCAGCCCCCGCGCCCCGACCTCTGGATCACGCTCACGTACGTCGCCGCACAGCTCCTGCTGGTCCTCGGCACCCTCGGCACCCTCCGTGAGCGACGCGCGGCGACGTCGTCGTACCGTGAAGTGCGCTCGACCACCCCTTGAGTGCACGTACACCAGAGCCAGAGCCAGAGACGAGAAGGACCCTCGTATGCGCGCCACCACCATCCACGCCCCCTTCGACATACGTGTGGAGGACGTACCCGAGCCCGTGGTGCGACTGCCCACCGACGCCGTGGTCCGGGTGCTGCGCGCCTGTATCTGCGGCAGCGACCTGTGGGCGTACCGCGGCGAGGCGGCCCGGCAGCCGGGCCAGCGGATCGGGCACGAGTTCCTCGGCATGGTCGAGGAGACCGGCTCCGAGGTGACGACGCTCGGGCGCGGCGACCTCGTCGTCGCGCCCTTCATGTGGTCCGACGGCGTCTGCGACCACTGCCGCGAGGGCCTGACGACGTCCTGCGAGCACGGCGGCTTCTGGGGCTCCGTCGGCTACGACGGCGGCCAGGGCGAGGCCGTGCGCGTGCCCTTCGCCGACGGCACCCTCGTCCGGCTGCCCAAGGACGCGGCCTCCGACGACCACCTGCTGGCCGCGCTGCTCACCCTGTCCGACGTGCTGGGCACCGGCCACCACGCCGCCCTCGGCGCGGGAGCCCGCCCCGGCGCCACCGTCGTCGTGGTCGGGGACGGGGCCGTCGGCCTGTGCGCGGTGCTGGCCGCCAAGCGGCTCGGCGCGGAGCGGATCATCGCGCTCGGCCGCCACCAGGCCCGTACGGACATCGCGCGCCGCTTCGGCGCCACCGACGTCGTCGCCGAACGCGGGGACGCCGCCGTCGAGGCCGTGCGCGAGCTCACCCGCGGGCAGGGCGCGCACGCCGTCGTCGAGGCGGTCGGCACCGAACAGTCCATGCGTACGGCGGTCGGCGTCACCCGTGACGGCGGCGCCATCGGCTTTGTGGGCGTCCCGCACGGCAGCGGCACTGGCCTCGACCTCAATGTCCTGTTCGACCGCAACATCGCGCTGCGCGGCGGCGTCGCCCCGGTCCGCGCCTACATCCCCGAGCTGCTGCCCGACGTCCTGGACGGCACGATCGACCCGTCGCCCGTCTTCGACCTGACCGTCGGCATGGAGGGCGTCCCGGACGGCTACAAGGCGATGGACGAGCGCACCGCCCTCAAGGTCATGGTGACCAACTGACACTCAACAGTTGATCCTCAACCCTTGATCAGTCATCAACCTTCACCCCTTTCGCCATCAACCCTTGATCGGCAGCGGCAACGCCGTCAACAACCCCGACACCGCGACCACCACACCCAGCGTGACGACCTCCACGCGCGCGGGAGAGCAGGCGGTCAGCGGGTCGGGGGCCCGGCGCAACCGGGTCCGGGCCCACAGGGCGAGCAGCGCGACCGCACCGACGAGGAGCACCTTCGCGAGCAGCACGCGCCCGTACGCCGTCGTCGTCAACTGGTCGAGCGCCGTCGCCGACGGCAGCCGGCGCAGCGAACTGCACAGCCCGGTCGCGGTCACCCCGGCGAACAGGACGGCCGCCACGCGCGCGTAGAGCCCGAGCAGCGCGGCGCCCGCCTCGCCGCCGCCCCACCTCCGCAGCGTGCGCAGCACGTTCAGCAGTCCGCCCGCCCACAGCGCCGAGCACGTCAGGTGCACGACCGTCAGCCCCGAGCCGATCAGCGGCGTGTGTTCGGTCGGCGGGTGCGCGCGCAGCGCCTCCGCCAGGACGACCGCCGCGAGCGGCCACACCCCGTGGTCCGGCCGGCGCGAGAGCGCGCACAGCCCCGCCACCGCGAACGCGATCGCCTCCAGCAGCGCGAGGACCCCGTCCCGCGAGCCATGGCCGTGCGGCACCAGCTCTCCGACCGCCGCGGCGGCGGCGAACCCCACGACGGCCGCGTACGGCGCCCAACTGCCCGGCCGGTCGGCCGGGGCGTCGGGCACCCGCCGGGCGAGTCCGGCCACGAACAGCTCGCCCACCTGCACGCACAACGACGCGAACAGCACCGCCCGCAGCAGCGCGACCGCACCGGAGTCCGGCGCCGCCGCCTCCCCGGTGCCGTGCGCGGCGACGGACGGCCCGATCAGGGGGACCAGCGCCCCGAGCCCCACCAGGACGAGCAGCCCCACTGCCCGGCCGACACCGGCACCTGGGCCGGTACGGCGTGCGGAGTCGGTTGCTTCGGTCGGTCGTATGAGGGCCATGGCAGGATCTTCACCATGTCCGACAAAACGGGGCAAGTCGCCGTGAGGTCGGCGAAGGTCGCGGCACGCGCGCGGGAGTGAGCCGTCGGGGGCTCAGAGCCAGCGCGCCGGATCGGCTCCCCAGGCCCCGGGCGGCCGTGCCCAGTCGTCCGGGCCGCCGTCGAACGACACCGCCGGAAGGGCGTACCGCAGCCGCCCGACACGGCTGTCGGTCTCCGCGAGCCAGGGCTCCGCACTCCGGTAGACCTCGCCGCTCACCCGGCCGTTCACCTCTCGCTCCTCGTCCTTGGGCATCCCTTTGCCGTCACCTTCGTCCATCCGGACGCCGTTCCCGTCGCCCGCCCCGATGCCTCGATCACTGCCGACGTCTTCGGTCAGCCATGCCGCCGTCCGCGCCAGCGCCAGCCGTACGAACCGGCTGCCGCCGTCGTACGACTGCTCGGTCAGCGCCCGCAGCACCGCCGCCGCCAGCAGATAGCCGGTGCCATGGTCGAGGGCCTGCGCGGGGAGCGCGCCGGGCCGCTCGGCCGAGCCCTCGACGGTCGCGATGCCGGTGGCCACCTGCACCAGGCTGTCGAAGCCGCGTCGCCCGCCCCACGGCCCGTACGCGCCCCACGCCGACACCTGCGCCACGACCAGCCCGGGCCGGCGTTCGGCCAGCGCCTCGGGGGAGAGCCCGAACCGGTCCAGGGCGCCCGGCCGGTATCCCGTGACCACGACGTCCGCCGCCGCGAGCAACTCGTCGAAGAGGCGCCGGTCCGCCGTCAGGTCCAGCAGCGCCGAGCGCTTGCCGAAGCCCGTGTCGGCGTGCTGGTCGGGAAGCTCGGGCAGGTGGGGTGCGTCGAGGCGCAGGACGTCCGCGCCCAGCAGGGCGAGGGTGCGGGTGGCGACCGGCCCGGCGAGAACCCGGGTCAGGTCCAGGACGCGCAGTCCTGCCGCCGGGAGCAGGGGGACGCCGTCCAGCGGGGTGAACGCACGCGCGCGTGCCCCGTCCAGCCGGCCCCGCTCGACCAGGGGGCGAGCGGCGACCGCGGCCGCCTGCGCGTGCGCGGCCCACTCCCCGGGCGTGCGCGACGCGACGGCCAGGCCCCCGGCCGCGTACACCGCGTCCTCCACGTCCAGGGCGGAGCGCTCGGTGAGCGCCGCCTGCACGGCAGCCGGGGCGGCGTCCTCGGGGTTCGAGGGATCCGCGAGGTGCGCGGGCAGGTCCAGCGCCGTCAGCAGCCGCTCGCGGTGGTGGGGGTAGTTGGCGTGGGTGCGTACCCAGCCGTCGGCCGTGCGCCAGAACCGCGACAGCGGGGCGAAGGCGACCGGTGCGCGCCCGTCGACCAGCACATGGCGCTCACTGGTGAACGCGGCGGCCACCGCCCCGTCGTCCACCCGCACCGCGGGCACCTCCGAGAGCCCTGCCCGCCGCGCCCCCAGCTCGGCGCCGGCCAGCGCGCACGCGCCCACACAGGCCCGCGCGAGCTCCCGCACGGGAAGGCGCCCTGGGAGAGCGCCTTCCCGCACCACGGTCGTCACGCGCGCGAGAAGGGCGGGATCGCCGCCGACCGCGGACCAGGCGAGCTTGATATCAGTCATGACTGCACTATGCAGTATTGACTGAATCAATACATGGCCCCTTGACCGGACCTACTTCTTGACGGCCTTCAACGCGTTGACGACACCGAAGCCGAAGAAGCCGTTGACCCGCTTGCCGCCCACGCACGTCGCGTCCACGACACCGTCGCCGTCACCGTCGTACGGCCCCGCCGGGCAGGCCGTGCTGTCGGCCTGCAGCTTGAGCAGCGCCTGCAACTGGGCCGGGCTCGCGTGCGGGTGCGTCGACTTCAGCAGCGCGGCCACGCCGGCCACGTGCGGGGACGCCATCGAGGTGCCCTGCAGGTAGCCGTACGTGTTGTTCGGCAGCGTCGACAGGATGCGGCCGTTGGCCGACGGGGTGTCCGGGATCTGGTACTTGTCGCCGCCCGGAGCCGCGACGTCGATGACGCCCTGGCCGTAGGTGGAGTAGTACGACTTGGTGCCCTTGACGCCCGTCGCGCTCACCGTGACGACGCCCGGCAACTGGGTCGGCACGTCGAAGCACTCGTGCGGGTCGACCGTGCGCGTCACCGGCGTGGAGTCGTCGGGGCTGGAGGCGTCGACCAGGGCGCCGGAGTCCAGGTCGTGGTTGGAGTTGCCCGCCGAGGCGACGTTGAGCGTGCCCTTCTTCTGGGCGTACGTCTGGGCCCTGTTGACCGCGTCAACAATGGCTTTCTGATCGGGGTCGTCCATGCAGTTGTACAGCCACGGGTCAACGTAGTAGCTGTTGTTCGTGATCTCGACGCCGTGGTCGGCGGCGAACACGAAGGCGCAGACGACGTTCTCCGGGTAGAAGAGGCCGTCCTTGGGGTCGCTCACCTTGATGCCGGCGACCTTCACACCGGGCGCCACGCCCGCCACGCCGATGCCGTTGCGGGCCGCGGCGATCTCACCGGCGACATGCGTGCCGTGGTAGTCGTCCGCGGTGTACGGACGCCAGGCGCCCGCGCTGGTGTCCGCGACGCCGCCGACGCAGTTCGCCGACTGGGCCGCGGAGAAGTTCGGCGCGAGGTCCGGGTGGGTGTCGTCGACGCCGGTGTCGATCACGGCGACCGTCACCTTCTTGCTGCCCGGGTTGATCAGGGCGGCCTTGTCGGCGCCGATCGCCCGCAGGTCCCACTGGTCGGCCTCGAGCGGCTCGCTCGGGCCCGCCGCGCCGGACGCCTTCGCGACCTTCGCGGCCTCCGCCTTCGACAGGACCTGTGCCGCACCCTCGTCGGTGGTCCAGGCGGGGCTCAGCGGCGCGGTACGGGTCGCACCCGCCGACTGCACGCCGCGCACCGCGCGTATCGCCGCGCCGAAGTCGGGGTTCGCCGAGTGGACGACGAGCACGCCGATCCGGTCGTACGCCGCGACGACGGTGCCGCCGGCCGCGGCGATCGCCTTCTTCACCGATTTGATCGTGCGGTGGTCCACCTTCGTGTTGACGACGTACGCCAGGGTTCCGGCGTCGGCCGCCTGCGTGGCGGAGGTCGTGACGGGCGCCGCGGAGGCCGCCGTCGGCAGGAAGCCGAGGGAGGCGGTCAGCGACAGCACGACGGGCACCGCGAGAGCGAGGCGGCGTCTGGAAGGCAGATGAGCCATGGGGTCTCCACATCATCCGGAAACGAGACCTGTCCAAGCGCGGCTGCCGTTTGGACAGGTATTGGGCAGGTACATGACGGGTGGTACTGGCCCCGAAGCTATCTCCCCGACTCGCCGGCCAGCAACGACCTTTGACGCCGACTTCGAAGAACCCGTCCGGAAGAACCCGGCAGAGAGAACCCGGCAGAGAACCCGTCGGAAAGAACCGTCCGAAAGACCGCGTCCGAAAGAAGCAGAACGAGTTGAACCGGTCCAAGCGCGCCGCCGTGCCCTTGAACAGGGAGCCCGTGCACGATCGAGCCCCCGCCCGACCCGCCACCCGCAATGCGAGGAGACTCCGTGGCCACCGAGACACCACCCCCCTCGAAAGCCTCACCCCGGCTGCCCTCCACCGAGGAGTTCGTCGCGGTGCAGGAGAGCGCGGAATTCGGTGAACTGCGCAGCTCCTACCGAGGCTTCGCCTTCCCGCTGACCGTCGCCTTCATCGCCTGGTACCTGCTGTACGTCCTGCTCTCCAGCTACGCGGGCGACTTCATGGGCACCAAGCTCTTCGGCAACTTCAACGTGGCCATGACCCTCGGCCTCGCCCAGTTCCTCACCACGTTCCTCATCGCCTGGTGGTACGCGCGCGTGGCCGCCGCCCGGTTCGACCCCAAGGCCGAGGCGATCAAGTCCCGGATGGAGGGCGGCGCATGAGCCCCGCACAGCACACCACCCTGCTCGCCGCCGGCGAGGCGAGCGAGCACCGCACGCTGATCATCACCCTGTTCGCGGTGTTCGTCGTCGCGACCCTCGTCATCACCGTCTGGGCCGGCCGCCAGACCAAGGACGCCGCCGACTTCTACGCCGGCGGCCGCCAGTTCACCGGTTTCCAGAACGGTCTCGCCGTCTCCGGCGACTACATGTCCGCCGCGTCCTTCCTCGGCATCGCGGGCGCCATCGCCCTCTTCGGCTACGACGGCTTCCTGTACTCCATCGGCTTCCTGGTCGCCTGGCTGGTCGCCCTGCTCCTGGTCGCCGAACCGCTGCGCAACTCCGGCCGCTACACGATGGGCGACGTCCTCGCGTACCGCATGCGCCAGCGCCCGGTCCGCACGGCCGCCGGCACCTCCACCATCGTCGTCTCGATCTTCTACCTGCTGGCCCAGATGGCGGGCGCGGGCGTCCTCGTCTCGCTCCTCCTCGGCATCACCAGCGACGGCGGCAAGATCGGCATCGTCGCCCTGGTCGGCGTCCTGATGATCGTCTACGTGACGATCGGCGGCATGAAGGGCACCACCTGGGTCCAGATGGTCAAGGCGGTCCTGCTCATCGCGGGCGCCCTGCTGCTGACCTTCCTGGTCCTGCTGAAATTCGACTTCAACGTCTCCGACCTGCTCGGCTCGGCCGCCGAGAACAGCGGCAAGGGCGCGGCCTTCCTGGAGCCCGGCCTGAAGTACGGCGCCACCGGCACCACCAAGCTGGACTTCATCTCCCTGGGCATCGCCCTGGTCCTGGGCACCGCGGGCCTGCCGCACATCCTGATCCGCTTCTACACCGTGCCCACCGCCAAGGCCGCCCGTAAGTCGGTCCTCTGGGCCATCGGCCTGATCGGCGCCTTCTACCTGATGACCCTCGCCCTCGGCTTCGGCGCCGCCGCGCTCATCAAGCCGGACGAGATCACCGCCTCCAACAAGGCCGGCAACACGGCCGCACCGCTCCTCGCCCTGCATCTGGGCGGCGTCGACTCCAACTGGGGCGCGATCCTGCTGGCCACCATCTCCGCGGTCGCCTTCGCCACGATCCTCGCGGTCGTCGCGGGCCTCACCCTGGCCTCGTCGTCGTCCTTCGCGCACGACATCTACGCCAACGTCATCAAGCGGGGCCAGGCCACCGAGAAGCAGGAGATGGCCGCGGCCCGCTACGCCACGGTCGGCATCGGCGCGGTCTCCATCCTCCTGGGCGCCCTCGCCCGCGATCTGAACGTCGCCGGCCTGGTCGCCCTCGCCTTCGCGGTCGCCGCCTCCGCCAACCTCCCGACGATCCTCTACAGCCTCTTCTGGAAGCGGTTCACCACAGCCGGGGCCCTCTGGTCGATCTACGGCGGCCTGGTCACCGCGGTCGGCCTGGTGCTGTTCTCGCCGGTCGTCTCCGGCAAGCCCACCTCGATGTTCCCGGACGTCGACTTCCACTGGTTCCCGCTGGAGAACCCCGGCATCATCTCGATCCCGGTCGGCTTCCTGCTGGGCGTCGTCGGCACCCTCCTGTCGAAGGAGGAGGCCGACAAGGACAAGTACGCCGAACTGGAGGTCCGTTCCCTGACCGGCACCGGAGCCCACTGAGCACCCACCGGGCACCCGGCGACCACCCACTGACCACGTCTCCTCCCGCGGCCGCGTCGTAGATCCCTACGACGCGGCCGCGTCCTGCCTGGTGGGATCGGGCCCTGGTGTTGTCAGTGGCGTCACGTAGGCTCGCAAGTGACGGGAAAGTACTGCGATCCGCTGCGAGGGAGGGGGCCCACGTGCTCATCGACACCTATGGCCGAGTGGCCACCGACCTGAGAGTCTCGCTGACCGACCGGTGCAACCTGCGCTGCACCTACTGCATGCCCGAGGAGGGCCTGCAGTGGCTGGCCAAGCCAGACCTCCTCACGGACGACGAGATCGTCCGCCTGATCGACATAGCGGTCTCCACGCTCGGCATCGAGGAGGTCCGCTTCACCGGAGGCGAGCCCCTGCTGCGTCCGGGCCTCGTCGGCATCGTCGAGCGGGTCGCGGCTATGACGCCCCGCCCCCAGACGTCCCTGACGACGAACGGCATCGGCCTGCGCCGCACCGCCGCCGCCCTGAAGACGGTGGGCCTGGACCGGGTCAACGTCTCCCTCGACACCCTGCGTCCGGACGTCTTCAAGACCCTCACCCGCCGGGACCGCCACAAGGACGTCCTCGAAGGCCTCGAAGCCGCCCGCGAGGCGGGCCTCACCCCGGTGAAGGTCAACTCGGTCCTGATGCCCGGCCTGAACGAGGACGAAGCCCCGGACCTCCTGGCCTGGGCCGTAGAGAACGGCTACGAGCTGCGCTTCATCGAGCAGATGCCCCTCGACGCGCAACACGGCTGGAAGCGCGAGGGCATGGTCACGGCCGGCGACATCCTGGCCTCCCTGCGCACCCGCTTCGACCTCACCCCCGAGGGCCAGGACGAACGCGGCTCGGCCCCGGCCGAACGCTGGCTGGTGGACGGCGGCCCGCACCGCGTCGGCGTCATCGCCTCCGTCACCCGCCCGTTCTGCGCCGCCTGCGACCGCACCCGCCTCACCGCCGACGGCCAGGTCCGCACCTGCCTCTTCGCCCGCGAGGAGACCGACCTGAGAGCAGCCCTGCGCTCCGGTGCCCCCGACGAGGAGATAGCCCGCGTCTGGCGCCTGGCGATGTGGGGCAAGAAAGCGGGCTCGGGCCTGGACGACCCGAGCTTCCTCCAGCCGGACCGGCCGATGTCGGCGATCGGCGGCTAGGAACGCTCCGGGGCCGAGGACTCCCACTCGGTCAGCAGGACGACGTCCTTGAGGAAGCCCCGCACGCCGAGGAACTGCGACAGATGCTCCCGGTGCTCCTCGCACGCGAGCCACGTCTTGCGCCGCTCCGGCGTATGGATCTTCGGGTTGTTCCACGCCAACACCCACACCGCGTCGGCACGGCAGCCCTTGGCGGAACAGATCGGCGTCTCGTCACTCACAGCTTCGTCTCGCAGAAAACCCGCACACAAAGGCGACGCCGAGCAGCCACGGGGGGAGCTGCCCGGCGTCGGTCCGTCGCTCCGACGGGGGATGCGGAGCGCGTACGAAGTATGTCACGGCGGACCACTCCCACGGCACTGGAACAACATGATTGATCTGAGCTTTTCCTGAGCTTGGCGCACAGCCCGTTCATGGCCGGTTCATGGCTGCCGCTCAGCGGGACCGGGCGCCGGCTCCTCCCGGAGAGACTCCGCGAAGCCTTCCCTTTCCGCCCTTTCCGGCCCTTCCGGAACGGATTCCGCGGAGTCGTCCCCGACCCGCGGCGGAGCGAGCGCCGGCCGCACCGGCGCGGTCAGAAAGGTGGACGGCAGCGAAGGCACGTTCTCCCGCCCGGCGTTGGCGACCACCACCGCGACATAGGGGAGAACGACCCCCAGGACCAGCGCCACGATCGCCACATGCCGTTCCACGTTCCACAACGTCGCCGCGAGGATCACCGACACCGTACGCACCGACATGGAGATGATGTACCGCCGCTGCCGCCCCCGCACATCGTCCTGGAGACCCTGCCGCGCACCGGTGATCCGGAACACCTCGGCGTTGCCGCCGCCACCCTGCTTCCGCATCACATTCCACCGTCCGCCCGCATCGGCCTCTCCCCGGCTCTCCTCGCTTTTCCACGGTACGCCGCGACTGCGTCGCCTTCGAGACCGGGTCGCACCCCGTCCGGGCGACCGTTCTGCGCCGTCCCGCGTACGGCCGTACCCGACATGCGCCGTACGGTGAGCGCGCCGACACTGAGGGCAATGCTCACGTAGAGCCGTACGAGGAGGCAGCCATGGGCTGGTTGTGGGCGATCATCGTGGGATTCGTGCTGGGCCTGATCGCGAAGGCGATCATCCCGGGCAAGCAGCACAGCCCGCTCTGGCTGACCACCATTTTCGGCATGCTGGGCGCGATCGTGGGCAACGCGATCGCCCGCGCGGCAGGGGTCGAGGTCACGTCGGGCATCGACTGGAGCCGGCACCTGTTCCAGTTGATCGCCGCGATCATCATCGTCGCCCTGGGCGACATGCTCTACATGGCGACGCTGGGCAAGGGAAAACAGCGCGCCTGAGCAGGCATACGACGAAGGGGCGGCTTCCCAAGCTCGGGAAGCCGCCCCCCTTCGTCGTATGCGCCAGCCGCTGACCGGTGGACTGGACCGGTGACCGGTCAGCCGGTGACCTGGACGGCGGCCAGGTTCTTCTTGCCCCGCCGCAGCACCAGCCACCGCCCGTGCAGGAGGTCCTCCGGTACGGGAACCGCGTCCTCGGCCGAGACCTTGACGTTGTTCACGTAGGCCCCGCCCTCCTTCACGGTCCGCCGCGCGGCGGACTTGCTGGCCACCAGGCCGACCTCGGCGAACAGATCCACGACCGGGCCCAGCTCGGCGACCTGGACGTGCGGCACCTCGGACAGGGCCGCGGCCAGCGTCCGCTCGTCGAGGTCGCCCAGCTCACCCTGGCCGAAGAGGGCCTTGGACGCGTTGATCACCGCGGCCGTCTGGTCGGCGCCGTGCACCAGCGTCGTCAGCTCCTCGGCCAGCGCCCGCTGGGCGGCCCGGGCCTGCGGACGTTCCTCCGTCTGCTTCTCCAGCTCCTCCAGCTCCGCCCGGGACCTGAAGGACAGGATCCGCAGGTACGTCGAGATGTCCCGGTCGTCCACGTTCAGCCAGAACTGGTAGAACGCGTACGGCGTCGTCATCTCCGGGTCGAGCCAGACGGCGCCGCCCTCGGTCTTGCCGAACTTGGTGCCGTCCGCCTTGACCATCAGCGGCGTCGCCAGACAGTGCGCCTCGGCCTCCGGCTCCAGCCGGTGGATCAGGTCCAGGCCCGCCGTCAGGTTGCCCCACTGGTCGCTGCCGCCCTGCTGGAGCGTGCAGCCGTAGCGGCGGTACAGCTCCAGGAAGTCCATGCCCTGGAGCAGCTGGTAACTGAACTCCGTGTAGCTGATGCCCTCCTGGGACTCCAGCCGCCGGGCCACCGAGTCCTTGGTCAGCATCTTGTTGACGCGGAAGTGCTTGCCGATGTCCCGCAGGAACTCGATGGCCGACAGCCCGGCCGTCCAGTCCAGGTTGTTGACCATCACCGCGGCGTTCTCGCCCTCGAAGGACAGGAACGGCTCGATCTGCCCGCGCAGCCGGGTCACCCAGTTCGCGACCGTCTCCGGGTCGTTCAGCGTGCGCTCCGCCGTGGGGCGCGGGTCGCCGATCTGGCCGGTCGCCCCGCCCACCAGGGCCAGCGGACGCAGGCCCGCCAGCTGGAGCCGGCGCATGGTGAGCACCTGCACCAGGTGGCCGACGTGCAGGCTGGCCGCGGTGGGGTCGAAACCGCAATAGAACGTGACGGGACCGTCCGCGAGCGCCTTGCGCAAAGCGTCCTCGTCGGTGGACAGGGCCCACAGGCCGCGCCACTTCAGCTCGTCGACGATGTCCGTCACGGTTCTCGTATCTCCTTGGGTGGTCTCGTGAATCCTGAGTGGTCTCGCGAATCAGGTACGAGGTTATACGCCCTGACTGACAGAGCTCATATTGAAGTCCGGCACCCGCAGCGCGGGCATCGCGGCCCTGGTGAACCAGTCGCTCCACTCGCGGGGCAGCGTCTTCTCCGTACGCCCCGCCTCCGTCGCCCGCCCCAGCAGGCCGACCGGCGACTCGTTGAACCGGAAGTTGTTCACCTCGCCGACGACCTCGCCGTCCTCGACGAGGTAGACGCCGTCCCGGGTCAGACCGGTGAGCAGCAGGGTCGCCGGGTCGACCTCGCGGATGTACCACAGGCAGGTCAGCAGCAGCCCGCGCGCGGTGCTCGACACCATCTCCTCCAGGGAGCGGTCCGCGCCGCCGTCCAGGATCAGGTTGTCGGCCCCAGGAGCCGACGGCAGGCCGGTCAGCGCCGCGCTGTGCCGGGTGGTCGTCAGGTGCTTCAGCTCGCCCCCGCCGACCCACTCGGTGGGCCGCACCGGCAGCCCGTTGTCGAAGACCGACTGGTCGCCGCCGGAGGAGTGCGCGATGACGAACGGTGCCGACTCCAGGCCCGCCTCGTTCGGGTCGCTGCGCAGCGTCAGCGGCAGGTCGGTCAGCTTCTCGCCGAGCCGGGTGCCGCCGCCGGGCTTGGAGAACACCGTCCGGCCCTCGGTCGCGTCCCGGCCCGACGCCGACCACATCTGGTAGATCATCAGGTCGGCCACCGCGGTCGGCGGCAGCAGCGTCTCGTACCGCCCGGCGGGCAGCTCGATCCGCCGCTCGGCCCAGCCCAGCCGGACGGCCAGCTCGGCGTCGAGCGCCGCCGGGTCGACGTCCTTGAAGTCCCGCGTCGAGCGCCCCGCCCACGCCGAGCGCGTACGGTCCGGCGACTTGGCGTTGAGCTCCAGTGTCCCGTTCGGCTGGTCGTGCCGCAGCCGCAGCCCGGTCGACGTGCCCAGGTACGTCGAGACCAGCTCGTGGTTGGCGAACCCGTACAGCTCCCGGCCGCCCGCACGCGCGCGTGCGAACGCCTCGCCCAGAGCGGGCGCGAAGTCCGCGAACACCGCCGACGAGGTCTCCGCGGGCGCCTCCGTGAACTCGGGGGACTGCGCCACACCCGTGACCAGCGGCTGCGCGTCCTCGGCGGGGCCCGCACCGTGCGCGGCGGCCTCGGCCGCCCGGACGAGGGACTCCAGGTCGTCCGCGGTGACCGCGGCCCGCGAGACGACACCGGTGGCGGCGCCCTCCTTGCCGTCGACCGTGGCGATCACGGTGAGCGTGCGCCCGCGCGTGACGCCGTTGGTCGTCAGTGCGTTGCCCGCCCAGCGCAGGTTGGCCGTCGACTGCTCGTCGGCGATGACGACACAGCCGTCGGCCCGCGACAGCGCGAGGGCCCGCTCGACGACCTCGTGCGGCTTGATGCTACGGGCGCTCATCGACCGGCCTCCTGCGTGGTGTTGAGGATGTTGACTCCCTTGAACAGGGCCGACGGGCAGCCGTGCGACACGGCCGCGACCTGGCCCGGCTGGGCCTTGCCGCAGTTGAAGGCGCCGCCGAGGACGTACGTCTGCGGGCCGCCCACCGCCGCCATCGAGCCCCAGAAGTCGGTCGTCGTCGCCTGGTAGGCCACGTCCCGCAGCTGCCCGGTGATCCGCCCGTTCTCGATCCTGAAGAAGCGCTGGCCGGTGAACTGGAAGTTGTACCGCTGCATGTCGATGGACCACGACCGGTCCCCGACGACGTAGATGCCCCGGTCGACGCTGCCGATCAGATCCTCGGTCGACATCCCGGCCGGATCCGGCCGCAGCGACACGTTGGCCATGCGCTGCACCGGCACATGGCCGGGGGAGTCGGCGAACGCGCACCCGTTGGAGCGCTCGAACCCGGTCAGCTTCGCGATCCGCCGGTCCAACTGGTAGCCGACGAGCGTGCCGTCCTTCACCAGGTCCCAGGACTGGCCCGCGACGCCCTCGTCGTCGTACCCGACGGTCGCCAGGCCGTGCTCGGCGGTGCGGTCACCCGTGACGTTCATCAGGTCCGAGCCGTAGCGCAGCTTGCCGAGCTGGTCGAAGGTGGCGAAGGAGGTGCCGGCGTAGGCGGCCTCGTAGCCGAGTGCCCGGTCCAGCTCCGTGGCGTGCCCGATGGACTCGTGGATCGTCAGCCACAGGTTGGACGGGTCGACCACCAGGTCGTACAGCCCCGCCTCGACGCTCGGCGCGCGCATCTTCTCGGCGAGCAGCTCCGGGATCCGCGCCAGCTCGTCGTCCCAGTCCCAGCCGGTGCCGGTGAGGTACTCCCAGCCGCGTCCGACGGGCGGCGCGATCGTGCGCATCGAGTCGAACTCGCCGCTGGACTCGTCGACCGACACCGCGGTCAGCGCCGGGTGCAGCCGCACCCGCTGCTGGGTCGTCACCGTCCCGGCCGTGTCGGCGTAGAACTTGTTCTCGTGGACGGTGAGCAGCGAGGCGTCCACATGGCTGATCCCGCTCGCCGCCAGCAGCCGCGCGCTCCAGTCCGCGAGCAGCGCCGCCTTCTCCTCGTCGGGCACGCTGAACGGATCGATCTCGTACGACGACACCCACGTCTTCTCGGCGTGCACCGGCTCCTCCGCCAGGTCCACACGCTCGTCCGACCCGGCCGCCTTGATCACCTGCGCGGACAGCTTGGCCATCGCCACGGCCTGCGAGGCGACCTTGGCCGCGGCGTCCATCGTCAGGTCCACGCCGGACGCGAACCCCCACGTTCCGCCGTGCACCACCCGCACCGCGTACCCCAGGTCGGTCGTGTCCGACGACCCGGAGGGCTTGGCGTCCCGCAGCCGCCAGGAGGCGCTGCGCACCCGCTCGAACCGGAAGTCCGCGTGGTCCGCCCCCAGCGCACGCGCGCGTGCGAGAGCGGCGTCGGCGAGGGCGCGCAGGGGTAGGGCCGTGAAACTTTCATCGATGGTATGGGGCACCTACGTCTCTCCCTGGTGTCGTCAAGTGTGAAGACCTCGATCATGTCGCGCCCGGCGGCCCCCGGACCACACCTTTCCGCCCCGCGTCCGCAAACATTCTGTAGAGACCCCACAGACTGGCCCGTGCGCCACTGTCGGTGCCCGAATGTCCGAGGCCCGACATGGACCGATAGGTTTCGAGGGAAGCCGCCTGCCGTCATGTGTTCGGGCGGGTGTGTCAGACCCCAATCGAAAGGGTGATCCGTTGAGCCGCTCGGTTCTCGTCACCGGAGGAAACCGGGGCATCGGCCTCGCCATCGCCCGCGCGTTCGCCGACGCCGGCGACAAGGTCGCGATCACGTACCGGTCGGGTGAGCCGCCGGCCGGCTTCCTGGCGGTCAGGTGCGACATCACCGACACCGAGCAGGTGGAGCAGGCCTACAAGGAGATCGAGGCCGCGCACGGCCCCGTCGAGGTCCTGATCGCCAACGCGGGCGTCACCAAGGACCAGCTCCTGATGCGCATGTCCGAGGACGACTTCACCTCGGTCATCGACACCAACCTCACTGGCACCTTCCGCGTGGTCAAGCGCGCCAACCGCGGCATGCTGCGCGCCAAGAAGGGCCGCGTCGTGCTGATCTCGTCGGTCGTGGGCCTCTACGGCTCGCCCGGGCAGGCGAACTACGCCGCCTCCAAGGCCGCCCTGGTCGGCTTCGCGCGCTCCCTCGCCCGTGAGCTGGGATCGCGCAACATCACCTTCAACGTCGTCGCGCCCGGCTTCGTCGACACCGACATGACCAAGGTGCTCACCGACGAGCAGCGCGCGGGCATCGTCTCGCAGGTCCCGCTCGGCCGGTACGCGCAGCCGGAGGAGATCGCCGCGACGGTGCGGTTCCTCGCCTCGGACGACGCCTCGTACATCACTGGAGCCGTCATCCCCGTTGACGGCGGACTGGGAATGGGTCACTGATCACCATGAGCGGAATTCTCGAGGGCAAGCGCGTCCTGATCACCGGTGTGCTGATGGAGTCCTCCATCGCCTTCCACACCGCCAAGCTGGCCCAGGAGCAGGGCGCCGAGATCATCCTGACCGCGTTCCCGCGGCCCACGCTGACCGAGCGCATCGCCAGGAAGCTGCCGAAGCCCACCAAGGTCATCGAGCTCGACGTGACGAACGACGAGCACCTCGCCCGGCTGGCCGACATCGTCGGCGAGGAGCTCGGCGGCCTCGACGGGGTCGTGCACTCCATCGGCTTCGCGCCGCAGGACGCCCTGGGCGGCAACTTCCTGAACACGCCGTTCGAGTCGGTCGCCACGGCCATGCACGTCTCGGCGTTCTCCCTGAAGTCGCTCACCATGGCCTGCCTGCCGCTGATGCAGAACGGCGGCTCGGTCGTCGGCCTCACCTTCGACGCGTCCTTCGCCTGGCCGCAGTACGACTGGATGGGCCCGGCCAAGGCCGCCCTGGAGGCCACCAGCCGCTACATGGCGCGCGACCTGGGCAAGCAGAACATCCGCTGCAACCTCGTCTCCGCGGGCCCGATCGGCTCGATGGCCGCCAAGTCCATCCCCGGCTTCGCCGACCTGGCCGCCGTCTGGGACGAGCGCTCCCCGCTCGAGTGGGACCTCAAGGACCCCGAGCCGGCCGGCAAGGGCGTCGTCGCCCTGCTGAGCGACTGGTTCCCGAAGACCACGGGCGAGATCGTCCACGTGGACGGCGGTCTGCACGCCATCGGAGCGTGACGCTGCCGCTCACCCGTCACACCCGTCACCCGTCCGGCCTATCTGGCCGGGCGGGTGAGGTCTGCGACCAGGCACGATGAAGTGCGCGTTCACCCACGCGCAGCCCTCCCCAGCCCTGCCGAGGAGGTTGTCTTGTGCGCCTGTCCCGTTTCCTCGCCCCAGTGACCGCCGTCGTCGCGCTCGCGCTCTGCGCGCCCTATGAGGCCCTCTCCCACGCGCAGGCGAAGCCCGAACCGTTCGGCGCGGAGTGCCGCACGAGCGTCGACGGCTCCCATGTCGTCGCCTACTGCCACAACCCCTACGCCGACACCGACCGCGTCACCCTCCACATCGAGTGCGACCGCTGGTGGGACCTCGACGCCGACGGCGCCCCCACCGACGCCGGGCCCGCCGTGACCGTACGGCTCACCGGGCGCTGCTGGAAGGAAGTCCGCTCGGCCTGGGTCAGCCACCGGAAGATCTGAACCGCCCGGGCCTGCACAGCAGCGGACAGCCCGCCGCCTCGACGGCGGCCGCCTCCGCGTCGCCCGCGCGGATCGCGTCCACCAGCCGCGTGTGGTCCATGTACGTCTCCGGCGTCAGCTCCTCGCCTCCGTGCCGCCGCTCTGCTTCGCCGCCTTCGGCGTCATGGCCCCCCGTCTCGCCCGCCGCTTCGGTCCGGGCGCGGTGGTGTGCGCGGGCATGGCCGCCATCACGGCGGGACTGCTGGTCCGCCCCTACCTGGGCGGCACGGCCGGCTTCCTCGCCGCCAGCGCCCTCGCCCTCATGGGCATCGCCGTCGGCAACGTCCTGATGCCGGTCATCGTCAAGCGGCACTTTCCCGACCGGGTCGGCTCCGTGACCGGCCTGTACTCGATGGCCCTGGCGCTCGGCACGTCGACCGCCGCCGCCATCACCGTGCCCATGACCGAGGCACTGGGCGGCAGTTGGCAGACCGGCCTCGCGGTGTGGGCGACCCTGGCGGCGGCGGCCGTCCTGCCGTGGCCGGCACTGGCACTGGCACTGGCACTGGCACTGGCACTGGCCCGGGACCGGGACATGGTGCCGGGCGGTACGGGGACGGCGGACATGCGGGAGGAGCCGAGGGGGCCGGGGCGTCGGGGGCTTCGGGGGAGCGAGCGGTGCGAGTCGATCCGCAGATCCACGCGCGCGTGCGGACGCCGTCGGTCCCGCTGCGCATCACCAGGAGCCGTACCGCCTGGGCGCTCGCCGTCTTCTTCGGTCTCCAGGTCACCGCCGCCTGCATCACCATGGGCCGGAGCCGCAGATCTTCCGGGACGCGGGCGTGCCCGCGAGCACGGCCGGACTGCTCCTCGCCGTGACGATGGCGATGGGCGTGCCCCTGGCCTTCGTCATCCCGCGCGTCGCCACCCGGCTGCCGCACCAGGGCCCGATCGTGGTCGCGCTCGGGGACTGCGGACTCGTCGGATACGCCGGCCTGTACCTCGCGCCCGTCGGCGGTGCCTGTGGCTGGGCCCTGCTGCTGGGCGTCGCCAACTGCGCCTTCCCTCTGGCCCTCACGGTGGTCGGGATGCGTGCCAGGACCGGCGCGGGCGTGGCCCAGCTGTCGGCCTTCGCGCAGAGCACCGGCTACCTGATCTCCGTCCCCGGCCCGCTCCTGGTGGGTGTGCTCTACCAGCACAGCGGCGGCTGGGGCCTGCCCCTCGCCCTCATGGCGGCCCTGATGGTCCCGCAGACGGTCGTGGGCGTCCTGGTGGGCTTGACCGCACGGGTGGGAGGCGGAAGCCGCCCGCTGACCCCGGAGGAGGCGTCACGGGCGCGGGGTGCGAGACTTGGCCGTATGCCTCTGCTCGACCCGAATCCGCAGAACGGCCAGAAGAAGATGCTGCTCGTCTTCGGCTCGTTCTTCGCCATCTTCGTGATCATCGCCGTCATCGCGACCATCGCCTCACCCTGATCGCCCGGCCCCGCTGTACCAGGGGAAGGGAGCGGGGGTGGGGTTAACCCCCCTGTCCCCTAGGGGGTGGAGGTCAGGGTCAAGTGGGTGGATCTCCGGATGGGTTGGGGGCCGCCGATTCCGTAACTTCGAGTTGTGACCGCGACGCGGAAACACCTGCCACGGTCCACGGACGTCCACGGACCTCGGACGGACGCCGGACCACTCGAAGACAGCGGAGGCACCCATGTCGGCCCCAACGCACACCCGGCCCCAGTCGGCCACCTCGGGCGGCGTCGGCACCCGGCTGCCCTGGTGGGCCCTCGCCCTGCCGACCCTCGCCTTCATCACCCTGTTCGTGCTGATACTGAACCCGGCCGACGCCCACGCGGCCACCGGCGACCCGGCGATCACCCAGCTCGTCGAGCGCGTGCAGCAACTGATCGCACGCTAGGACGGTGCCTGTCGCACCCCGCGAGGGCGGCTCCGGCCGCCTTCGGACCGCTGGTGAAGCCGCATGTCAACTCCCTGCGCCCCATGGCCTGTTTCATGCGAAGCTGGGACTCATGAGCGTCGCAGAACCCCGCAGGATCGTCCTCTTCCGCCATGCGAAAGCCGACTGGCCCCAGGTGACCGACCACGAGCGCCCGCTCGCTGAACGGGGGCGTAAGGACGCCGCCGTCGCCGGACACAGGCTGACCGACACCGGCATCCCCTTCGACCTGGCCCTGTGCTCCACCGCGGTCCGCACCCGGGAGACGTGGAAGCTCGCCGTCCAGGAGTTCCCACAGCGGCCGAAAACCGTCTACGAGGAGCGGATCTACGAGGCCACGCCGGGCGAGCTGATCGCCCTGCTCAACGAGACACCCGACGACGTGCGCAACCTCGTCCTGATCGGCCACAACCCGGGCGTCCAGGGACTCGCCGACGTCCTGTCCGGCCAGGCCGCCGGTGACGCGGGCGAGCGGATGCACCGCCGCGGGTTCCCGGCCGCCGCCTTCGTCGTCGTCTCCTTCGACGGCACCTGGAAGTCCCTGGAACCGGGCACGGCCACGCTGCTCGACTACTGGGCGCCCTCCGAGTAGCCCACCGCGCGCCGGGGCCCGGCACCGCCGACGGGATGCTGCTGGCGAATCCACGGGCAGCCGGGTCCCAGTTCCGCGAATGTGACACTCCCGGGCGGATGTGTCACATTTCGCGGCCGACGGTATCCCGGCCCCGGGTTACCGCTCGCTCAGCACCGGGCTACTGCTCGTCGTGCGTCTCCGCGGCCTCGACCTCTTCGCGGGTGATGCCCAGCAGATACAGGACGGTGTCCAGGAACGGCACGTTCACCGCCGTGTGCGCCGCCTCGCGCACCACCGGCTTGGCGTTGAAGGCGACCCCGAGACCGGCCGCGTTGAGCATGTCCAAGTCATTGGCGCCGTCACCGATCGCCACGGTCTGTGACAGCGGTACGCCCGCCTCGGCGGCGAACCTGCGCAGAAGCCGAGCCTTGCCCGCACGGTCCACGATCTCGCCGGTGACCCTGCCGGTCAGCTTGCCGTCGATGATCTCCAGCGTGTTGGCCTGGGCGAAGTCCAGCCCGAGCCGCTCCTGCAGATCGTCGGTGACCTGGGTGAAACCACCGGAGACGACGCCCACCTGGTAGCCGAGCCGCTTCAGCGTCCGGATCAGCGTGCGCGCACCCGGCGTCAGCCGCACCTCGGCGCGCACCTTGTCCACGACCGAGGCGTCCAGCCCCGCCAGCAGCGCCACGCGCGCGTGCAGCGACTGCTCGAAGTCGAGCTCACCGCGCATCGCGGCCGCCGTCACCTCGGCGACCTTGTCCTCGCAGCCGGCGTGCGCGGCGAAGAGCTCGATCACCTCGTCCTGGATGAGAGTGGAGTCGACGTCCATGACGACGAGCCGCTGGGCCCGCCGGTACAGCCCCGCGTCCACCACGGCGACGTCCACACCGAGCACCGCCGCGTCCGTGACCAGGGCGGTGCGCAACGGCTCGGTCTTCACCCCGGAGACGGCGAACTCGACGGCGGTGACCGGGTACTTGGCCAGCCGGAAGACACGGTCGATGTTGCCGCCGGCCTTCGTGATCTTCGCGGCGATCGCCGCCGTGGCCCGCGCGGTGAGCGGATGCCCGAGCACGGTGACCAGCGACCGTCCGAGGCCGCGCGGCCGGTTGTCGCCGAGACCGGAGATGATCTCCGCCTGCATCTTCATCGACTCGGCCCAGCTGTGGACCGTCGACCGCAGGTCCCCCTCGAGGCCGGCCTGCGGCTCGGTCACGAGCGCGCACAGCACCATCCGGCCTCGGGTGACGACCTGCTCGATGTCGACCACGTCGACGGAGTAGGCGGCGAGGGTGTCGAAGAGGCCGGCCGTGATGCCCGGTCTGTCCTTGCCGAAGATCTTGACAAGGAGCGTGGGGACGTCGGGGGACGAAGTCTGCAAAGCGCTCATGGTGTACCCACCGTATCCGGCACCCAGTGCCTTCCGCCGCTCAGGTCCGCCTGACGGACGGGGAACAGTGAATGGCGGCGGGGTGGCGAACACCCCAACAGCCGACCGCGACCGTCACCGCGACCCCCTCGGCGGGGGCGGGGGAGGAACAGGCGGTGGGGGAGGCGGCCCCTCGTCCGGGCCGGACGACGGCCGCCGGCCAGGAGGCCGACGCGGCAAGCGGGGAGGCGGTCCGATCGGCCGGACCACGGTCGGTGCGCCGTAGACGTCGTCCGGACGCCCGTCCGTCGCCGAGGGCTCGCCCGGCCGCGAACTCTCGTACGGCCCCGGCCCCGGCCCCGGCCTCGATCGCTCGCTCCCGCCGCCTTCGCGCTGCCCCGGCCCCGGCCTCGATCGCTCGCTCCCGCCGCCTTCGCGCTGCGCCGGCTCCGGCTCCGGCTCCGGCCGTGCGTCCTGCACGTCCAGCAGCCCTTCCGGGAGCCGCAGGTAGGGGTTGGTCGCCGGATTCGGCGCCCGGTACGACGTACTCGGCGCGTACGGCCCCGCCCGGTCACCGGCGTGCCCCGAAAGCCCACGGCCCGCGCCGGAAACCTCCGCCGCCACACCCCCCAGGTCACCCCGTGCCAGCGGCGCCGCCCACCGCCCCGCCGCCCCCGTGACACACGCCAGCAACGCACCGGCGGCCCCCGCCCCCGCACCCCACACGGCGCCCAGCAACAGCGCCGCACCGAAGCGCCCGTGCAACGCGACCCCGGCCCCGAACGCATCGAACCCCAGCACGGACAGCGAGGCGTCCACGGACACCTCCGTCAGCCAGACGACCAACGGCAACGCCAACGCACCCACTACCCCCACCCGCACAGCACAACGCCCCACGAACCCCCCGACCCCACGCCTCCATGACCGAGACCCGCCACCCATCACGCCGCCGCCAGCTCCTCCGCCCCCTGCACCGACTTCCGCCCCACCCACCGGCGTCCGTACAGCCGTAAGCACCCCCGCCAGCAGCATCATCAGGGCCGCCGCCACGCCCAGCAGCCACACCCGGCCGTCCAGTTCGGCCAGGCGGCCCAGTGTCACCGGCCGGTCGGTGCCGAGGCGTAGGAGGTCGTCGAGCGGGGACGGGAGGAGGTTCGTCAGGGCTCCCGTCGCGTGGCCGTCCCACGGGACGAACAGGCCGAGCGGGATGCCCAGCCAGACCCCGTTCGGGGCGCCGAGCAGCGCCGCTCCCGCGATCCGCCGGGGGTGGTCGTCGCCGATCGCCGCGTACGCCGCCGCGGTGAACCCGGCCGCGACCGCCACCAGCAGCACCGTGACCACGGCGGACACCGCCGGCCGCACCACGCGGTGCACCGCCTCCCAGCCGCGCGGCAGCGGCGTTCTGCGCGAGGCCAGCAGGGCGATCAGCAGGATGCCTAGGCACCAGCCGAGGCCGCCGAGCAGCGTGGGCGCCGTGTCGACGGTGAAGCCGACCGCGGCCTTCGCGTCGACCAGATCGCCGAGCCGGTCGGGCAGCAGCCCACCGATGTCCCCGATATCCCCGAGCCCGGGAATGTCCAGACCCCCGCCACTTCCCGCGCCGCCCCCGCCCCCGCCGGGCAGATCACCCAGACCCAGCGAGGCCCCGTCGAGCGTGATGACGTCGTGCCCCGCCCAGGCCAGCCCGCCGAGCATCGCCACGAACAGCGCGACCACCGCGCCGACGCGCGCGAGGAGTTCGGCCGGGGCGATCACAACTCCCGCCGCGCGCAGGGACCGCAGGAAGAACCACGACAGCAGCAGCGCACCCACCAGGCTCACCCCCAATGGCGTGATCTCGATGGCCGTGGTCGCCTGCGCGCCCGTGAGTCCGAAGGCGGACACGTCGCCGGACGGAGTGACCGAGCCCCCGGCCCCCAGGGCCACCACCGCGGCCGTCATCGGGCCCAACGAGCCCGCGGAGTCCGCCTCCAGCAGATGCAGCCCGAGCGCCGCCGTCCCCGCCATCCCGATCAACGCCCAGCTCACCGCGGCGACGGCGGCCAGCAGTACGTCCGTCCACGGCACGCCCCCACCACGCGTCGCGCTCCCACTGCCCTCGACACCCGTGCCGGCCCTCATGCAGACCCCCCGATCCGCGGTGCGCAGCGGCGAAGATCGCCGCTTCCGTCCCCCCTCGCGTGCTTTTACCACTCTCCGGTCCGGTTTCAACCCCGTCAACGGGAACGGCCGATACGCTCACGCACGCTCTTCACAAGGCCCGACTTTCGGTCAGGGGGCCGCTACTGAAATAGTTCCCCCCGATGTTCGACATCCCTAGACTCCCCGTCGATGGGGCTAAATCGGGGGACAACTCAGTGGGGCTGGAGTGCCGGAACTCGTACTGGAATTGAACGGACGCACCTGGACGCTCGATCCGTCCAGGACATACACCCTCGGACGTGATCCGCAGGGGGACGTCGTCCTAGACGACGCCAGGGTCTCCTGGCGTCACGCCACGGTCAGCTTCAACGGCCGCAGTTGGGTCGTCGAGGACCATGGCAGCACCAACGGCACGTGGGCGCAGGGCCAGCGGGTCCAGCGGCTGGAGGTCGGCCCTGGCTCGGCGCTGCACCTGGGCAACGCGACCGACGGGCCGCGGCTGAACCTGACGGGAGCGGGAGCGCAGGCGCCCGCCGCGCAGCCTCAGCAGCAGCCGTACGCCGCGCAGGCCGCGAACCCGGGCTGGGCGGCCCAGCAGGCCCCGCAGCCGCAGGCCGCGCAGGGCACGCCGCCCGCGCAGGCCGGCTGGCAGCAGCCGCAGCAGGCCGCACCGCAGGTCCCGCAGCAGCAGGGACCGGCCGAAAGCCATGCCCAGAAGGTTCCCGGTGGTGGCGCGGGGGCGCCGCCGGTCTACGGCGACCGCAGCCCCACCACGTTCCACCAGTTCTCCCTCGGCCGCGTGATGCGCATCGGCCGTGCCCTGGAGAACGAGCTGGTCGTCTCCGACCTGCAGGTCTCGCGCAACCACGCCGAGTTCCACTCGACGCCCGACGGCCGCATGGAGATCCGCGACCTCGGCTCGCACAACGGCACCTACGTCAACGGCCAGCCGATCGCCAAGGGCGGCTCGGTCCAGTTGGGCCCGACCGACGTCGTCGGCGTCGGCCACTCGACGTTCCGGATCGTCGGCGACCGGCTCGAGGAGTTCGTCGACACCGGTGAGGTCTCCTTCTCGGCCCGCCACCTGACCGTCACGGTCGACGGCGGCAAGCAGATCCTCAAGGACGTCTCCTTCGGCGTCCCCGAGAAGTCGCTGATCGCGGTCATCGGACCGTCCGGTTCCGGCAAGTCCACCCTGCTCAAGGCGCTCACCGGCTACCGGCCCGCCAACCAGGGCGACGTGCTCTACGACAACCGCAACCTCTACAAGCAGTTCGCCGAACTGCGTCAGCGCATCGGCCTGGTCCCGCAGGACGACATCCTGCACAAGGAACTGACCGTCAAGCGGGCCCTCAAGTACGCGGCCAAGCTCCGCTTCCCCGCCGACACCACGGGCGCCGAGCGCGACGCCCGCATCGACGAGGTGCTGCGCGAGCTCAAGCTCGACATCCACAAAGAGAAGAAGATCACCTCCCTCTCCGGTGGCCAGCGCAAGCGCGTCTCGGTGGCCCTGGAGCTGCTCACCAAGCCGTCGCTGATCTTCCTGGACGAGCCCACGTCGGGCCTCGACCCGGGCATGGACCGCGACGTCATGCAGTTGCTGCGCGGCCTCGCCGACGACGGCCGCACGGTCCTCGTCGTCACGCACTCCGTGGCCGAGCTGGCGATCTGCGACAAGCTCCTGGTGATGGCCCCGGGCGGCTCGGTCGCCTACTTCGGCCCGCCCGAGGAGGCACTGAACTTCTTCGGCTACGACACCTGGGCCGACGTCTTCTCCGCCTTCGAGAACTACCGCGACTACGACTGGGCGGGCCGCTGGAAGGGCTCGCAGCACTACCAGATGTACGCCGCGGACATCGACGCCATCGCGCCGCAGTCCGTACAGATGCCGCCGATGCAGGCGATGAAGCCGCCGAAGCCGCAGGGCTGGATGTCCCAGTTCGTCACACTGGTGCGCCGCTATGTCTCGGTGATCGTCTCCGACAAGGGCTTCCTGGCGCTGACGGTGATCCTGCCGGCCGTCCTCGGCGCGGTGAGCCTGCTCATCGACTCCGGCAACAGCCTGCTGCCCAACCCGGTCAACCCGAAGTCCGGGCGGATCATCCCCAACGGCACGGCCACCACCGTCCTGCTGATCCTCGCGGTCGGCGCCTGCTTCGCGGGCGCGGCGAACTCCGTCCGCGAGCTGATCAAGGAACGGGTCATCTACGAGCGGGAACGCGCGACCGGCCTGTCGCGCTCCGCGTACCTGATGTCCAAGGTGTTCGTGCTCGGCGTCGTCACCGTGCTCCAGGGCCTGCTGGTCGGCGTGATCGGCTTCGCGAGCCGGGAGATCCCGACGGAGGGCCTGGTCCTCGGCAGCGCCACCCTGGTCGAGCTCTCGATCCCGATCATGGCGCTGGGCTTCACCTCGATGATGTTCGGCCTGGTCATCTCGTCGCTGGTGAAGACGGCCGAGAAGACCATGCCGCTGCTGGTCATGTTCGCGATCATCCAGGTCGTGTTCACCGGCTGTCTGTTCAGCCTGAACGGCGCGGTCGGCGTCAACGAGTTCTCGTACCTGATGCCGTCTCGCTGGGCCGTCGCGGCCGCCGGCGCCACGCTGGACTTCAACAAGATCAGCCCGCCGAAGGACGGCGGCGCGACGGACCCGCTGTGGGAGCACACCGTCGGCGCCTGGGGCCTGGACATGGCCGCGCTGATCGCCCTCGGCGTGATCTGCGGCTTCTTCGTGGCCCGCTTCCTGCGCCGCCACGAGCCCGAGGTCATGCGCAAGTAGCCGTTCCCGCAGTACGCCGACGGCTCGTAGTACGCCGATGGGCGGCACCCCTGTTACGGGGTGCCGCCCATCGGCGCGTGGAGGTGGCTCAGTACGCGCTGTTGACGTTGTCGATCGAGCCGTACCGGTCGGCCGCGTAGTTCGCAGCGGCGGTGATGTTGGCGACCGGGTCGTAGATGTTCCAGGACGTACCGGGCACGTGGTACGCGCTGAAGGTCGGCGGGATCACCTGGAGCAGGCCCTTGGACGGGATGCCGTTGATGGCGTTGATGTCCCAGTTGTTGATCGCGTTCGGGTTGCCCGAGGACTCCCGCATGATGTTCTTGTGCAGGCCGTGGTAGCTGCCCGGAATGCCCTTGGACTTCATGATGTCCAGGGAGCGCTTGATCCAGCCGTCGAGGTTGTTGGCGTAGGTCTTGCCGACGGCCTTCTTGATCGCGGCGCGCTTGGCGGACCGGCTCGCGGCCTCCTTCGCCTTGCGCGCGGCGGCGGCCTTCTTCTTGGCGGCGGCCTCGGCGGCCGCCTTCTTCTTCGCGGCAGCGGCCTTCGCGGCGACGGCCTTCGCTGCTGCGGCCTTCTTCTTCGCGGCGGCGGCAGCGGCGGCCTTCTTCTTCGCCTCGATGGCGTCGGCCTTCACGCTCGCTCCGGCCAGCTGGTCGGTCACGCTGGCCTTGACGTCCTGGACCGGCGCGGAGCCGTAGGCGACCCGGGACGTGGAGACGGCGCCCGTAGTGGTCGTCTGCGCGTCGGCCGGCACCACGGAGAAGGCGAGGGCGGCGGCGCCGAGGGTGGCGGCACCCGCGATCGCGATCTTGTGCGTGTTCTTGGGCATAGCGGAAGGACCTCTTCGAATAGGGGAGGTCGCTCTCTTCGTCCGACGGCGGACAGCGGGTGCTTGAGGCACGGGCGCCGCCGGGGAGAACCCACGGCGCTGAGCGACGAGAACCATTCTTAGCTGCCGCAAAAAGGACACGCAAAGGTGTGACCTACGATCCTCGATAGTGGATGAGGGAAGGGCAAAACGGGACAGATAGAGCTATCTGCCCCGCTCATGCCGGACCCCTTTATCTCCTATTGACCCTCGTAGGTGACCTGCGCCCTATGCGCCGGCTCACAGGGACCCCACCCCGTTCTCACCGCGAGTTGCCAAAGCAACGCTCTGTGTCAGTGCTCCTCGGGGAGGATGAGGTGCACGTCCCCGAACTCGTGCCACAGATAGAGCCCGCGCAGCGCCTCGTCGTAGCCGCGGTCGATCGAGGCCCGCCCCGCCACCGCCTCCAGCATCAGCAGATGCGAGGCCTCCGGCTCGTGCAGCCCGGTCAGCAGCCCGTCCACCACCCGCACCCCGCGCGCGGGAGTGACGACGAGATCCGTCCACCCCGCACGCGCGCGTACGACCCCGTCCGCCCCGGCCGCCGACTCCACGGCCCGCACCGCCGTCGTCCCCACCGCCACCACCCGCCCGCCCTCCGCCCGCACCGCGTTGATCAGCCGCGCCGACGCCTCCGGCACCGCGAACCGCTCCGGATACGGCGGCTCGTGCACCTCCGCCGAGGCGACCCCGGTGTGCAGCGTGATCGGCGCGAACCGCACCCCCCGGCTCACCAGCTCCGCCACCAGCCCAGCAGTGAAGGGCCGCGCCGCACTCGGCATCTCCGCGCTGCCCGCCCCGACGGCCGACGGCAGCGCGAACACCGTCTGGTAGACGGACAGCGGCTGGTCCCGCTCCGTATAGGAGTAACGGATGGGACGCCCGTGCTCCCGCAGCAGCCCGGGCACCGCCCCACCGGGCGACACCCGCGCCCACCACAACCGCCCGCTCCCCGGACTCAGCGGCTCCTCCAGCACCAACCGCACACCCCCGGGCAGCCGCACCTGAGCCCCCACCGGTCCACCCGCACGCGCGCGGGTGGTGCCCTTCCCGTCCGGCTCCCGCAGCTCCACGGCCCACCGGCCGTCGTCCCCGCGCGTGGAGAAGTGCACCACCACGCGGGTGTGCCAGATCCGCCCGTTCACGGCCGCCGCCAGCGTCGGCGAGGTGTTCACCACCAGCAGGTCCCCGGCCCGCAACAGACACGGCAGTTCCCGGAACGCGTGATGCGCCACCTCCGTCCCCCGCGACACCAGCAGCCGCACATCACCGCGGTCCCGTCCCGGCCCGCGCTGCTCGGCCGGCACCCGCGCCGACAACTCCTCCGGCACCTGCACGGCCAGCGTCATCGCCCTCCCTCCAGCAGCGCCTGAGCCCCGTACCGCCCGCTCGCCGGCCGCTCGTCCAGCAGCCGCAGAAAAGCCGGCGCCACACTGTCCGGCCCGGGCCGCGGCTCGTCGTCGTCCGGTACGGCCGCCGCGTACAGGTCCGTGGCCATGTCCCCGGGGTCCACCGCCCACACCCGCAGCCCCGGCTCCTCCACGCCGAGCACCGCCGCGAGCCGGTCCAGGGCCGCCTTGGACGCCCCGTAACCGCCCCACGTCCCGTACGCCTCGGCGGCCGCGTCCGAACTGACGGTGATCACCGCGCCCGCCCGCGCCCCGCGCAGCAGCGGCAGCGCCTCCTGGACCAGCCCCAGCGCCGCCACGACGTTCACCTCCAGCGCCCGCCGCAGCCCGTCCAGCGGCAGCTCCGCCAGCCGCACCAGCGGCTCGGCCCCCAGCGCGCTCGCGTTGTTCACCAGCAGGTCGCAGCCCCCGAGCTGCCGGGCGGCAGCCACCAGCTCGGCCCGGTGCCCCGGATCCGTGACATCCCCCGCGCGGGCCTCGACCCGGTTCCCGTACGACGCCACGGCCGCCGCTGTGGCCTTCAGCACCTCCGGCGTCCTGGCGTCGAGCACCAGATCCCACCCCCGCGCGGCCAGCGCCCGGGCCAGCGCTCGCCCCAGCCCCTTCGACGCTCCCGTGATGATCGCTACCGGCATGACAACCGTCCCCTCGTCAGACCGCCGCCACTCGGCGACGACCCCAACGTAGGAACCGGCCCCCCACCCCCGCCTCGGACCCGGGACGCAACCGCGCAGGACCTTCGGCGTACGCCCGCACACCCGCTCCCCGAGCCCTGGACCCCCGCACCCCGGGACCTCAGCCCTAGGTCTCCCGTCCCAGGTCGCGGTGTCACAGGACCGATCCGCGGTGTCACACCCCGCCGGTATCGTGAGGACATGAACCAAGGCCCCCGGTCCGGCCTCGCCGCGGTGAGTTCCGCGCTGCTGGCCATGAGCAGGCACCTGGAGGTGCGCGACGTCCTCAAGACGATCGTCGCCTCCGCCCGTGAACTGCTGAACGCGCGGTACGCCGCCCTCGGCGTCCCCGACGATCACGGCGGGTTCGCCCAGTTCGTCGTCGACGGCATCAGCGACAAGCAGTGGAAGGCCATCGGCCCCCTGCCCCGCCAGCACGGCATCCTGGCGGCGATGCTGCACGAGGCCCGGCCCGAGCGCCTCGCCGACGTCCGCAAGGACGCCCGCTTCGAGGGCTGGCCGTCCGCCCACCCCGAGATGTCCGACTTCCTGGGCCTGCCCATCCGCGACGGCGACGAGGTCATCGGCGCCCTCTTCCTCGCGAACAAGCTGCGTCCTGTGGGGGGAAACCCCCCACACCCCCCGTGCCCCAAGCCCGACGGCAGTTGCGGCTTCACCGAGGACGACGAGGAACTGCTCTCGATCCTCGCCCAGCACGCGGCGATAGCCCTCACCAACGCCCGCCTGTACGAGCGCAGCCGCGAACTGACCATCGCCGAGGAACGCTCGCGGCTGGCCCACGAGTTGCACGACGCGGTCAGCCAGAAGCTGTTCTCCCTGCGCCTCACGGCCCAGGCCGCCGCCGCCCTCGTCGACCGCGACCCCTCCCGCGCGAAGGGCGAGTTGCAGCAGGTCGCCGCCCTCGCCGCCGAGGCGGCCGACGAACTGCGCGCCGCAGTAGTGGAGTTGCGGCCCGCCGCCCTCGACGAGGACGGCCTCGTGGCCACCCTCCGCACCCACATCCAGGTCCTCGACCGCGCTCACGCCGCGCGCGTGACCTTCACGAGCCACGGCGTCCGCGCCCTGCCCGCCGCCCAGGAGGAGGCCCTGCTGCGGGTCGCCCAGGAGGCCCTGCACAACGCGCTGCGCCACTCCGGCGCCGAGCGGGTCGAGGTCACCCTCCGCAAGCGCGGCCAGGACACGGTCCTGCGCGTCTCGGACGACGGCGCCGGCTTCGACCCGACGACGGTCCGCCGGGCCGGCCGCCACCTGGGCCTGGTGTCGATGCGGGACCGCGCGAGCGGGATCGGCGGCACGCTCACGGTGCACTCGGCGCCCGGCAAGGGCACCACGATCGAGCTGGAGGCTCCCGGTGGCTGACCCGATCAAGGTGCTGCTCGTCGACGACCACCAGGTCGTCCGCCGGGGCCTGCGCACCTTCCTCGAAGTGCAGGACGACATAGAGGTCGTCGGCGAGGCCGCCGACGGCGCCGAAGGAGTCGCCCGCGCCGAGGAGCTGAAGCCCGACGTCGTCCTGATGGACGTCAAGATGCCCGGCATGGACGGCGTCGAGGCCCTCCGCAGACTCCGCGAACTCGACAACCCCGCACGCGTGCTGATCGTCACCAGCTTCACCGAACAGCGCACGGTCGTCCCGGCCCTGCGCGCGGGCGCCGCCGGGTACGTCTACAAGGACGTGGACCCCGACGCCCTCGCCGGCGCCATCCGCTCGGTCCACGCCGGCCACATCCTGCTCCAGCCGGAGGTCGCCGGCGCGCTCCTCTCCCAGGACGAGGCCAACTCGGGCCAGGGGAGAGGCGGTTCGCTCACCGAACGGGAGCGCGAGGTGCTCGGCCTGATCACGGACGGCCGCTCCAACCGCGAGATCGCCCGCGCCCTGGTCCTCTCCGAGAAGACGGTCAAGACACACGTCTCGAACATCCTGATGAAGCTCGACCTCGCGGACCGCACCCAGGCCGCGCTGTGGGCCGTACGCCATGGCATGGCCGACTGACACGGACCGGCCGGCAACATGGAAGGTTAACTTCCGATCCGAGATTCATACCGTCGTGGGAATGTCCCCCGGATGGCGCATCCTTCGCCGCTCTCCGGCGTTCTCCAGTGCGTGCCGCGGCGATTGCCGCGGCAATCGCTAGGAGGGGTCAGAAGTGAAGAACCTGAAGAAGGCAGCGGCCGTGACGATGGTGGCCGGCGGGCTGATGGCCGCGGGTGCCGGCATGGCCTCCGCCACCGACGGCGCCACCGCCCTCGGCGAGGCCAAGGGCTCGCCGGGCGTCGTCTCGGGCAACCTCGTCCAGGCCCCGGTCCACGTCCCGGTCAACGTCGTCGGCAACAGCGTGAACGTCATCGGCGCGCTGAACCCGGCCTTCGGCAACCTGGGTCTCAACCACTGAGGTCCCGACCGCTGAGGTCCCGTCCGGACCCGCAGTGACCTCCGGCCTCCCCGGCCCCCACCGGGGAGGCCGGTCTGCTTGTCGCTCCAATGATCCGAACGAGCTCTGTTGCGCTCACTCCCCGCACCGTCGCGGACGGCCTCCACGTTGGGCAGCGCACGACCCGCGGCCGGGTCGGACACGCAACCGCAGGAGGAACGCAACCCATGAACATCGCCAGGAAGGCCGCCGTGGCCCTCACCGTCGCCGGTATCGCCGCAGGCGCCTCGGCCGGTGCGGCCGTCGCAGACGCGGGCGCGGAAGGCGCGGCCGTGAAGTCGCCGGGCGTCGGCTCGGGCAACACCGTCCAGGTCCCGGTCAACGTCCCCGTCAACGTGGTCGGCAACACCGCCAACCTCATCGCCCTGCTGAACCCGGCCTTCGGCAACACGGGCGTCAACCACTGACCTCACCGCCGAAGCGCAAGCAGGGCCCACACGTCGACGACGACGCGTGGGCCCTGCTGTGTCAGCCCGTCCGGCGTTTGAGGACGAGGCACCGGTCAGGACAACTCAGCCTGTCCGGCGTTTGAGGACGAGGCCCTCAAGGGCCGATAGCGGGGGCCTGGGGGCGGCAGCCCCCAGCACCGCTCACACCAGCAGACGCCGACCAGAAACCCACCCTCACCGCACCCCCCGCTCCCGCGCCTCCACAACGGAGTTGTACGCAGCGACCTGCGCCCGCCGAGCCGTCCGCTCAACCGGCCGCAACGCCTCCGCCCGCACCGCCATCTCAGCCGAACTCACCGCCCCACCCGGCCCGTTCTCGTACGCCAGCGACACCAGCAACCCCACCCGCCGCGCCATCTCCAACACCCGCACCGCCCGAGGCGGATACCCCGGCGCCAGCACCTCCCGCCCCCGGTCGGCCCGCGCCCGGTACGCGTCGATCGCCGCCTCCGCCACCGGCCCCGACCCCGCCAGGTCCAGCCGCGACAACACCACCGTGGCATCCCGCAGCGCCTCCGCCAGCTCCCGCTCCGCCTCGCCCAGCGACGGCACATCGGCCGGCGGCGCCTCCCGCACCGGCAGGCAGTGCCACACGACCTCGACGTGCACATCACCGTCGGGTCCCGCCTCGTACACCTCGGGCACCAGCCCGTACCCGGCGCCGTAACCGACCACCGCCTCCTCCGCCTCCAACGCACGCGCGTTGAACTCGGGCGGCCCGCTCAGCCCCAGCGGATGCCCGGGAGCGGGCAGCGCCACCCGCATCCCGCTCACCCCGAGCGCCCGCAGCCGCCCCAGCGCGAGCGTGAGCCCGACGGGCGCCGACTCACCGGGCAGCCCCTCCACCCGGTGCACGGCGTCCTCGCCGACGATGGCGACGACGGCGTCGTCCGGCGATACAAATCCGGCCAACAGGGCATTTCCCCAAGCGGCAAGGCGACCAGAGCGCGGTTCCGAGAACATGCCCCCAGCCTAAGGACCGGACCGATGGAACGGTCCGCCCGACCGGTGGCGTAGATTTTCCCGAGGGGGCCGCGCCCACCTACGCGCGGCGGTCCGAGCCACAGGCGTCCGCGACAACCGACCGGCCACACTGCAAGGGGAGACAACGCGCTCATGAGCGATGTTCTGGAGCTTCAGGACGTAACCGTGGTCCGTGAGGGCCGGGCTCTCGTGGACCAGGTCTCCTGGTCGGTCAAGGAGGGCGAGCGCTGGGTCATCCTCGGTCCCAACGGGGCCGGCAAGACGACCCTCCTGAACATCGCCTCCACCTACCTCTTCCCCAGCGCCGGCACCGTCTCCGTCCTCGGCGAGACCCTCGGCAAGCCCGGCACCGACGTCTTCGAGCTGCGCCCGCGCGTCGGCATGGCCGGCATCGCCCTGGCCGACAAGCTCCCCAAGCGCCAGACCGTCCTGCAGACCGTCCTCACCGCCGCCTACGGCATGACGGCCGGCTGGCAGGAGGAGTACGAGGACGTCGACGAGCAGCGCGCCCGCGCCTTCCTCGACCGCCTCGGCATGAGCGACTACCTGGAGCGCAGGTTCGGCACCCTCTCCGAGGGCGAACGCAAGCGCGTCCTCATCGCCCGCGCCCTGATGACCGACCCCGAGCTGCTGCTCCTCGACGAGCCCGCCGCCGGCCTCGACCTCGGCGGCCGCGAGGACCTCGTACGCCGACTCGGCCGGCTCGCCCGCGACCCCATCGCCCCCTCGATGATCATGGTCACGCACCACGTCGAGGAGATCGCCCCCGGCTTCACCCACGTCCTCATGATCCGCCAGGGCAAGATCCTCGCCGCTGGCCCGGTCGAGCTGGAACTCAGCTCCCGCAACCTCTCCCTCTGCTTCGGCCTCCCGCTCGTCGTGGAACAGGTCGGCGACCGCTGGACGGCCCAGGGCCTGCCGCTGTCCTGACCCGTCCCGGTTTCTGCCCCGATCCTGACCCCCGGTCGTTCTGGCCCTGCCCCGGTCCTGCCCCTGTGCGCCCTGTCCGCAACAGGACCTGCGGCCCTACCATGACCGTGTGAACGACATCGACGCGTGGGTGTGGTGGCTCGTCGGCGCGGCAGCGCTCGGAATCCCGCTCGTGGTGACCGCGATGCCCGAGTTCGGCATGTTCGCGGTCGGCGCCGTGGCCGCCGCGATCGTCGCGGGCCTCGGCTTCGGAGCCGTCGCCCAGGTGCTCGTCTTCATCGTCGTCTCCGTCGCCCTCATCGCCGTCGTACGCCCCATCGCGATCCGGCACAGCAAGCAGGGCCCCCGACTCGCCACCGGCATCGACGCGTTGAAGGGCAAGCAGGCCGTCGTGCTGGAGCGCGTCGACGGCTCCGGCGGCCGGATCAAGCTCGCCGGAGAGGTCTGGTCGGCGCGCGCACTCGACACCGGCCGCGTCTACGAGGTGGGGCAGGAAGTCGACGTCGTGGACATCGAGGGAGCGACCGCGATCGTCATCTGACCTTGCACAACTCCCGCACCACACAAGTGAACAGAACACCTCGCGAGCCGCACGACGGTCTGTCAGACTCGACCAGCAAGATCTTCAACAGGCATAAGATCTTCCGAAAGCGCCGAGGCGGAGAAAGGTACGGGGAGCCGCGATGGAACCGGTCATCATCGTCCTGGTCATTCTGGTGGTGTTGGTCTTCATCGCCCTCATCAAGACGATCCAGGTCATCCCGCAGGCGAGCGCCGCGATCGTGGAGCGCTTCGGCCGCTACACGCGCACGCTCAACGCGGGCCTCAACATCGTCGTTCCGTTCATAGACACCATCCGCAACCGCATCGACCTCCGCGAACAGGTCGTCCCGTTCCCGCCGCAGCCGGTGATCACCCAGGACAACCTGGTCGTCAACATCGACACGGTCATCTATTACCAGGTGACCGACGCCCGGGCCGCGACCTACGAGGTCGCCAGCTACATCCAGGCGATCGAGCAGCTCACCGTCACCACGCTCCGCAACATCATCGGCGGCATGGACCTGGAGCGGACCCTGACCTCCCGCGAGGAGATCAACGCGGCCCTGCGCGGCGTCCTCGACGAGGCGACCGGCAAGTGGGGCATCCGCGTCAACCGTGTGGAACTGAAGGCGATCGAGCCCCCGACCTCCATCCAGGACTCGATGGAGAAGCAGATGCGCGCCGACCGTGACAAGCGCGCCGCGATCCTCACCGCGGAAGGCACGCGCCAGGCCGCGATCCTCACCGCCGAGGGCGAGAAGCAGTCCCAGATCCTGCGCGCCGAAGGTGAGGCCAAGGCCGCCGCCCTGCGCGCCGAGGGCGAAGCCCAGGCCGTGCGTACGGTCTTCGAGGCGATCCACGCCGGCGACGCGGACCAGAAACTCCTCTCCTACCAGTACCTCCAGATGCTCCCGAAGATCGCCCAGGGCGACGCCAACAAGCTCTGGATCGTCCCCAGCGAAATCGGCGACGCCCTCAAGGGCCTGTCCGGCAGCATGGGCAACTTCGGCAACTTCGGCGGGGGCAACTCCGGGAACTCGGGCAACTCCGGTAACGGCAACGGCGGTGGCAACGAACGCCGAGAGAAGCCGTCGATCGACTGACCGGTGACATGACACTGGTGACGTGACTGGGGCCCACCTCCCGAGCGGAGATGGGCCCCAGTCACGTACAGGCGTGGTGGACTACGCCGCGTCCAACGTCAGCCAGTCCGGCAGTGCGGCCAGGTCGTCCTGCCCCAGCGACAGCAGCATCGCGTCCGCCGGCGTCGGCTCGAACGGCTGCCGCAGCAACGGCATCTCCGCCTGCTCCGGAGTCCGGTTCGCCTTACGGTGGTTGTCCTCCGCGCACGACGCGACCGTGTTCAGCCACGAGTCCTGACCACCCTGCGCCCGCGGCACCACGTGGTCCACGGTCGTCGCCCGGCGACCGCAGTACGCGCACCGGTGCCGGTCCCTGACCAGCACACCCCGCCTCGACCACGGAGCTTGTCTTCGGAACGGCACCCGTACGTACCTGCACAGCCTGATCACCCGCGGCGCCGGAATGTCGACCTCGGCTCCGCGCATCCGCAGTTCGGGGTGGGCCTGCTCGACGACGGCCTTGTCCTGAAGCACCAGAACGACGGCTCGGTTCAACGTCACCGTCGACAGCGGCTCGAAGCTCGCGTTCAGTACCAGCGTGTCCCGCATAACCAGCCCACCTCCTGTGTGCACCGGCCCACCCCCGTGGCGGGCTGGGACCAACTCTGGCCGGGCACGCCGAGATGGACAACGCAATATCTGCCGCTCCACGGGAGGTGACCCCCGCGACCCCCGGCAACAAAATGCCCGCCCCTGATCACTTCCAAGACCGGGGGCGGGCAAACGTTCAATGAACGATGAGCTGACTCATCCCTCCGTGGGATGTTCGTACTCACCGATCAGCTGAGCACGGGCGATCGCGTGGAACCGCAGGTTGAACCCCACGACGGCGGGCGAGACGTCGGCGTCAGGACCGAGCTTCTCCTGATCGACCGCGTACACCGTGAAGACGTACCGGTGCGGCCCGTCCCCCGGCGGCGGAGCGGCACCGCCGAAATCCTTGCCGCCGTAGTCGTTACGCGCCTGTACGGCACCCTCCGGCAGCCCCTTGAACGCGCCGCTGCCCGCACCCGCCGGCAGCTCGGTCACCGAGGCCGGGATGTCGAACAGGACCCAGTGCCAGAACCCGCTGCCCGTCGGGGCGTCCGGGTCGTAGCAGGTCACGGCGAAACTCTTGGTCTCGGGCGGGAACCCCTTCCACCGCAACTGCGGCGAGGTGTTCCCCTCCGTGTGGACCTGAGCACTCCTGAGCGTCGCGCCCTCCGCGACATCCTCACTCGTCACCGTGAACGACGGCACGGGCGGGTGGAAGTCATGGGGGAGCGGCCGCCGCTTGAGCTCGGTCACCTGGGTACCTCCTGAACGATCCTGTGGGGAGACGGTGGAATCAGTGGTTCCGAGCCTAGAACCAGTTGCGCTTGCTGCCGACCTCGGACAGCCACTGGTTGAGGTAGGCGGCCCAGTCGGTCCCCTGGTAGTCGTGCAGACCCACCTGGAACGAGCGGAAGGTGTCACTTCCCTCGCTGAACAGCCCGGGCTTCTTGTCCATCTCCAGGACGACGTCCATCGCGTTCCCGTCGGCCACGAAGCTCAGCTCGACCTGGTTCAGCCCCCGGTACTGCGACGGCGGGAAGAACTCGATCTCCTGGTAGAACGGCAGCTTCTGCCGCGTACCCCGGATGTGACCGCGCTCCAGGTCCGCGTTCTTGAAGCGGAAGCCCAACTGGATGAAGGCGTCCAGGATCGCCTTCTGCGCCGGCAGCGGGTGGACGTTGATCGGGTCCAGGTCACCGGAGTCCACGGCGCGGGCGATCTCCAGCTCGGTGGTCACCCCGATGTTCATCCCGCGCAGCGACTGCCCGTCGATCATCGTGACCGGCGTCTCCCAGGGGATCTCGAGCCCGAACGGCACCGTGTGCACGGCACCCGCCTGCAGCTCGAACGCGCCCCCGAGCCGCAGCTTCGTGAACTCGACGTCCTGCTTGTACTCCTGGTCACCGCTCTCGACCTCGACCTTGGCCTGCAGCCCGACCGACAGCCCCTCGATCTGCTGGTTGACGGACCCGCCCTGGATCCGCACCTCGCCCTGGACGACACCGCCCGGAACGACGTTGACCTCGGTCAGCACCGTCTCGACCGAGGCTCCGCCGGCCCCCAGGCTCGCGAGCAGCTTCTTGAACGCCATGTCTCTCCCTCGTGACCTTCTACGACCTCAACCGAGGGATCGATCCCTCGACCCCTACAAACGCGATCCGGACGTGGCCGGTTCCGCGCTCCACACCCTGGCAAGCCGCGTACCCGCTGACCACCCCGACGCACCCGTCCGTCTGCACTACGCTCGGCGGGCATGATCGCGACCCCCGACCGTACGCCCCTGCCCAGGACCTTCTTCGACCGCCCTGTCCTGGAAGTGGCCCAGGATCTCCTAGGCCGCCTGCTCGTCCGTACGACCCCCGACGGTCCGATCACCCTGCGCCTCACAGAGGTCGAGGCCTACGACGGCCCCAACGACCCCGGCTCCCACGCCTTCCGGGGCCCCACGGCCCGCAACAGCGTGATGTTCGGCCCGCCGGGACACGTGTACGTCTACTTCACCTACGGCATGTGGCACTGCATGAACCTCGTCTGCGGTCCGGACGGCACGGCGAGCGCCGTCCTGCTCCGCGCCGGAGAGATCGTCGAGGGGGCCGAGTCGGCGCGCAAACGTCGACTCTCAGCCCGAAATGACAAGGAACTGGCCAAAGGCCCTGCCCGCCTGGCCACCGCCCTGGACGTGGACAGAACCCTTGACGGCACGGACGCCTGCGCCACCGGGGACACCCCGCTGAGGATCCTGACGGGCACCCCGGTCCCCTCGGACCAGGTACGCAGCGGCCCACGCACCGGAGTCTCCGGCGACGGGGCCGTGCACCCCTGGCGATACTGGGTCGCCAACGACCCGACGGTGAGCCCTTATCGGGCCCACGCCCCACGACGTCGACGAAGTTGACTCACTGTTGGCCTGCGCGTAACGTAGCCCGAGCCGCTTGAACCGGGTACGGCAATCGCCAGCAGCCGGAAGCGGCCAACCCACTACTACAGCGCCCCTCAGCGGGGGTGAATTCGGCGTGTCCGCATGTCCGAATTCGACTCGGCGGAACTCGATTATGAGTTGCGGAGGGAATCGGCTAACGTAGTGAATGTCGAAAGGCCGACAGGCGAAAGCCCAAAGCCCAAGGCAATCCCGCCGACAGGGAATCGGATCAAGAAAAGGATCTGATAGAGTCGGAAACGCAAGACCGAAGGGAAAAGCCCGGAGGAAAGCCTGAGAGAGTCTCTCGGGTGAGTACAAAGGAAGCGTCCGTTCCTTGAGAACTCAACAGCGTGCCAAAAATCAACGCCAGATATGTTGATACCCCGTTCCCGGCAGTGATAGCCGGGGATGAGGTTCCTTTGAAACAAAACACAGCGAGGACGCTGTGAACGGCCGGGCTTATTCCGCCTGGCTGTTCCGCTCTCGTGGTGTCGACCCGCGCTTTTAATTAAGCATAGTCGGGAAAACATTCACGGAGAGTTTGATCCTGGCTCAGGACGAACGCTGGCGGCGTGCTTAACACATGCAAGTCGAACGATGAAGCCTTTCGGGGTGGATTAGTGGCGAACGGGTGAGTAACACGTGGGCAATCTGCCCTTCACTCTGGGACAAGCCCTGGAAACGGGGTCTAATACCGGATGATACTTCCACTCGCATGGGTGGGGGTTGAAAGCTCCGGCGGTGAAGGATGAGCCCGCGGCCTATCAGCTTGTTGGTGAGGTAATGGCTCACCAAGGCGACGACGGGTAGCCGGCCTGAGAGGGCGACCGGCCACACTGGGACTGAGACACGGCCCAGACTCCTACGGGAGGCAGCAGTGGGGAATATTGCACAATGGGCGAAAGCCTGATGCAGCGACGCCGCGTGAGGGATGACGGCCTTCGGGTTGTAAACCTCTTTCAGCAGGGAAGAAGCGAGAGTGACGGTACCTGCAGAAGAAGCGCCGGCTAACTACGTGCCAGCAGCCGCGGTAATACGTAGGGCGCAAGCGTTGTCCGGAATTATTGGGCGTAAAGAGCTCGTAGGCGGTCTGTCACGTCGGATGTGAAAGCCCGGGGCTTAACCCCGGGTCTGCATTCGATACGGGCAGACTAGAGTGTGGTAGGGGAGATCGGAATTCCTGGTGTAGCGGTGAAATGCGCAGATATCAGGAGGAACACCGGTGGCGAAGGCGGATCTCTGGGCCATTACTGACGCTGAGGAGCGAAAGCGTGGGGAGCGAACAGGATTAGATACCCTGGTAGTCCACGCCGTAAACGGTGGGAACTAGGTGTTGGCGACATTCCACGTCGTCGGTGCCGCAGCTAACGCATTAAGTTCCCCGCCTGGGGAGTACGGCCGCAAGGCTAAAACTCAAAGGAATTGACGGGGGCCCGCACAAGCAGCGGAGCATGTGGCTTAATTCGACGCAACGCGAAGAACCTTACCAAGGCTTGACATACACCGGAAACGGCCAGAGATGGTCGCCCCCTTGTGGTCGGTGTACAGGTGGTGCATGGCTGTCGTCAGCTCGTGTCGTGAGATGTTGGGTTAAGTCCCGCAACGAGCGCAACCCTTGTTCTGTGTTGCCAGCATGCCCTTCGGGGTGATGGGGACTCACAGGAGACTGCCGGGGTCAACTCGGAGGAAGGTGGGGACGACGTCAAGTCATCATGCCCCTTATGTCTTGGGCTGCACACGTGCTACAATGGCCGGTACAAAGAGCTGCGAAACCGTGAGGTGGAGCGAATCTCAAAAAGCCGGTCTCAGTTCGGATTGGGGTCTGCAACTCGACCCCATGAAGTCGGAGTTGCTAGTAATCGCAGATCAGCATTGCTGCGGTGAATACGTTCCCGGGCCTTGTACACACCGCCCGTCACGTCACGAAAGTCGGTAACACCCGAAGCCGGTGGCCCAACCCCTCACGGGGAGGGAGCTGTCGAAGGTGGGACTGGCGATTGGGACGAAGTCGTAACAAGGTAGCCGTACCGGAAGGTGCGGCTGGATCACCTCCTTTCTAAGGAGCATCTAGGCTGCCGGGCTTGCCCGGTGGTCCAGGGCCATTACGTCGGCGTATGTCCGACGGTGGTTGCTCAAGGGTGGAACGTTGATTATTCGGCCGGTTTCCGGGTCGGAGGCTGCAAGTACTGCTCGTAAGGGTGTGGAAAGCATGATCTTCGGGCGGGGGTTGGTCGGGCACGCTGTTGGGTGTCTGAGGGTATGGCCGCAAGGTCTGTCTTCAGTGCCGGCCCCAGTGCACTCCGACCCGGTGAGGGTTGGGGGTGATGGGTGGCTGGTCGTTGTTTGAGAACTGCACAGTGGACGCGAGCATCTGTGGCCAAGTTTTTAAGGGCGCACGGTGGATGCCTTGGCACCAGGAACCGATGAAGGACGTGGGAGGCCACGATAGTCCCCGGGGAGTCGTCAACCAGGCTTTGATCCGGGGGTTTCCGAATGGGGAAACCCGGCAGTCGTCATGGGCTGTCACCCATACCTGAACACATAGGGTATGTGGAGGGAACGCGGGGAAGTGAAACATCTCAGTACCCGCAGGAAGAGAAAACAACCGTGATTCCGGGAGTAGTGGCGAGCGAAACCGGATGAGGCCAAACCGTATGCGTGTGAGACCCGGCAGGGGTTGCGCATACGGGGTTGTGGGATCTCTCTTTCACAGTCTGCCGGCTGTGAGGCGAGTCAGAAACCGTTGATGTAGGCGAAGGACATGCGAAAGGTCCGGCGTAGAGGGTAAGACCCCCGTAGCCGAAACGTCAACGGCTCGTTTGAGAGACACCCAAGTAGCACGGGGCCCGAGAAATCCCGTGTGAATCTGGCGGGACCACCCGCTAAGCCTAAATATTCCCTGGTGACCGATAGCGGATAGTACCGTGAGGGAATGGTGAAAAGTACCGCGGGAGCGGAGTGAAATAGTACCTGAAACCGTGTGCCTACAAGCCGTGGGAGCGTCGGACATGTGCTTGCACATGTCTCGTGACTGCGTGCCTTTTGAAGAATGAGCCTGCGAGTTTGCGGTGTGTTGCGAGGTTAACCCGGGTGGGGTAGCCGTAGCGAAAGCGAGTCCTAATAGGGCGTTTGAGTAGCACGCTCAAGACCCGAAGCGGAGTGATCTAGCCATGGGCAGGTTGAAGCGGAGGTAAGACTTCGTGGAGGACCGAACCCACCAGGGTTGAAAACCTGGGGGATGACCTGTGGTTAGGGGTGAAAGGCCAATCAAACTCCGTGATAGCTGGTTCTCCCCGAAATGCATTTAGGTGCAGCGTCGTGTGTTTCTTGCCGGAGGTAGAGCACTGGATAGGCGATGGGCCCTACCGGGTTACTGACCTTAGCCAAACTCCGAATGCCGGTAAGTGAGAGCGCGGCAGTGAGACTGTGGGGGATAAGCTCCATGGTCGAGAGGGAAACAGCCCAGAGCATCGACTAAGGCCCCTAAGCGTACGCTAAGTGGGAAAGGATGTGGAGTCGCAGAGACAACCAGGAGGTTGGCTTAGAAGCAGCCACCCTTGAAAGAGTGCGTAATAGCTCACTGGTCTAGTGATTCCGCGCCGACAATGTAGCGGGGCTCAAGCGTACCGCCGAAGTCGTGTCATTGCAGCATATAGCCCCAACGGGTGCTGTGATGGGTAGGGGAGCGTCGTGTGCCGGGTGAAGCCGCGCCGGAAGGCAGTGGTGGACGGTTCACGAGTGAGAATGCAGGCATGAGTAGCGATACACACGTGAGAAACGTGTGCGCCGATTGACTAAGGGTTCCTGGGTCAAGCTGATCTGCCCAGGGTAAGTCGGGACCTAAGGCGAGGCCGACAGGCGTAGTCGATGGATAACCGGTTGATATTCCGGTACCCGCTGTGAAGCGTCAAACATTGAATCAGGCGATGCTAAGTCCGTGAAGCCGTTCCGGACCCTTCGGGGAATGGAAAGTGGTGGAGCCGACGGACCAGACTTGTAGTAGGTGAGTGATGGGGTGACGCAGGAAGGTAGTCCATCCCGGGCGGTGGTTGTCCCGGGGTAAGGGTGTAGGCCGTGCGATAGGCAAATCCGTCGCACATTAAGGCTGAGACCTGATGCCGAGCCGATTGTGGCGAAGTGGATGATCCTATGCTGTCGAGAAAAGCCTCTAGCGAGTTTCATGGCGGCCCGTACCCTAAACCGACTCAGGTGGTCAGGTAGAGAATACCGAGGCGTTCGGGTGAACTATGGTTAAGGAACTCGGCAAAATGCCCCCGTAACTTCGGGAGAAGGGGGGCCATCACTGGTGAGGGGACTTGCTCTCCGAGCTGGGGGTGGCCGCAGAGACCAGCGAGAAGCGACTGTTTACTAAAAACACAGGTCCGTGCGAAGCCGTAAGGCGATGTATACGGACTGACGCCTGCCCGGTGCTGGAACGTTAAGGGGACCGGTTAGTCACATTTCGGTGTGGCGAAGCTGAGAACTTAAGCGCCAGTAAACGGCGGTGGTAACTATAACCATCCTAAGGTAGCGAAATTCCTTGTCGGGTAAGTTCCGACCTGCACGAATGGCGTAACGACTTCTCGACTGTCTCAACCATAGGCCCGGTGAAATTGCACTACGAGTAAAGATGCTCGTTTCGCGCAGCAGGACGGAAAGACCCCGGGACCTTTACTATAGTTTGATATTGGTGTTCGGTTCGGCTTGTGTAGGATAGCTGGGAGACTTTGAACTCTGGACGCCAGTTCAGGGGGAGTCGTCGTTGAAATACCAGTCTGGTCGTGCTGGATGTCTAACCTGGGTCCGTGATCCGGATCAGGGACAGTGTCTGATGGGTAGTTTAACTGGGGCGGTTGCCTCCTAAAGAGTAACGGAGGCGCCCAAAGGTTCCCTCAGCCTGGTTGGCAATCAGGTGTTGAGTGTAAGTGCACAAGGGAGCTTGACTGTGAGACCGACGGGTCGAGCAGGGACGAAAGTCGGGACTAGTGATCCGGCGGTGGCTTGTGGAAGCGCCGTCGCTCAACGGATAAAAGGTACCCCGGGGATAACAGGCTGATCTTCCCCAAGAGTCCATATCGACGGGATGGTTTGGCACCTCGATGTCGGCTCGTCGCATCCTGGGGCTGGAGTCGGTCCCAAGGGTTGGGCTGTTCGCCCATTAAAGCGGTACGCGAGCTGGGTTTAGAACGTCGTGAGACAGTTCGGTCCCTATCCGCTGCGCGCGCAGGAATATTGAGAAGGGCTGTCCCTAGTACGAGAGGACCGGGACGGACGAACCTCTGGTGTGCCAGTTGTTCTGCCAAGGGCATGGCTGGTTGGCTACGTTCGGGAGGGATAACCGCTGAAAGCATCTAAGCGGGAAGCCTGCTTCGAGATGAGTATTCCCACCCCCTTTGAGGGGTTAAGGCTCCCAGTAGACGACTGGGTTGATAGGCCGGATGTGGAAGCCCAGTAATGGGTGGAGCTGACCGGTACTAATAGGCCGAGGGCTTGTCCTCAGTTGCTCGCGTCCACTGTGTTAGTTCTGAGGCAACGACTGTTGCCGGCTAGAGCTGAAAACAAGTAAAAAGTGTGCTTGTTCGCTCGAAACCATTAGGGTTTCGGTGGTCATAGCGTGAGGGAAACGCCCGGTTACATTTCGAACCCGGAAGCTAAGCCTTACAGCGCCGATGGTACTGCAGGGGGGACCCTGTGGGAGAGTAGGACGCCGCCGAACAATCTTTGGAAAGGACCCTTGGTCCCAGCGTTCAGCTGGGGCCAAGGGTCCTTTTGTTTTTCCGGAGCGCGCCGGGTACCCGGGTGCGCGAGAATGTTTTGCGGTACCGAAGACAGGAGTCACCCGATGTCCACCAACTCTCCCGACGATCGACCGGAGCGCGACCAGCGGCGACGGGACAATGGGGACCGCGGTGACCGCGGCGACCGCGGTGCCAACCGCGGGGGCCAGGACCGTGGCGACCGTCCCGCCTTCAGGCGTGACGACAACCGCCGTGACGACAACCGTGGTGGTGGCGGCGGTGGTTACGGCCGGCGCGATGATCGTCGCGACGACCGGGGCCGTGATGACCGTGGCGACCGCCCCGCCTTCCGCCGCGACGACCGGCGTGATGACAACCGTGGTGGGGACCGTCCCGCGTTCCGTCGTGATGACAACCGTGGTGGTTCCGGTGACCGTCCCGGTTTCCGTCGGGACGATCGTCGTGATGACCGTCGTGAAGGTGATCGGGGTTCTCGGCCGGCGTTCCAGCGGGACGACCGTGACCGTGGGCCGCGTCGGGACGACCGTGGAGACCGACCCCCCTTCCGGCGCGACGACCGCGGCGAGCGACCCCCCTTCCGCCGTGACGACAACCGTGGTGGCTCCGGTGACCGTCCCGCCTTCCGCCGCGACGACCGGCGTGACGACAATCGTGGTGGGGACCGTCCCGCGTTCCGTCGTGATGACAACCGTGGTGGCTCTGGTGAGCGTGGGGGCTTCCGCCGGGACGATCGTCGTGACGACCGGGGCCGTGATGATCGTGGGGACCGTCCCGCCTTCCGGCGTGACGACAACCGTGGTGGCGACCGTCCCCCCTTCCGCCGCGATGACAACCGTGGTGGTTCCGGTGACCGTCCCGGTTTCCGTCGGGACGATCGTCGTGATGACCGTCGTGAAGGTGATCGGGGTTCTCGGCCGGCGTTCCAGCGGGACGACCGTGACCGTGGGCCGCGTCGGGACGACCGTGGAGACCGACCCCCCTTCCGCCGTGACGACAACCGTGGTGGCGACCGTCCCGCGTTCCGTCGCGACGACAACCGTGGTGGCGACCGTCCCGCGTTCCGTCGCGACGACAACCGTGGTGGCGACCGTCCCGCCTTCCGCCGCGATGACAACCGCGGTGGTTCCGGTGACCGACCCCCCTTCCGCCGTGACGACAACCGTGGTGGCGACCGTCCCCCCTTCCGGCGTGACGACAACCGCGGTGGTTCCGGTGACCGTCCCGCCTTCCGGCGTGACGACCGGCGCGATGACCGGCGTGACGATCGTCGGGGCGATGACCGTGGTGGGTTCGTGCGGCGGGACGACAGTCGTGGTGGTGGCGCTGGCGGTGGATTCCGTGGTCGGGACGACCGGGGGGCTCGTGGGCCCCGTGGGGATGACAGGGGTGCGCGGCCCGGTGGGTTCCGGGGTCGTGACGGGCGTGATGACCGTCGGGACGACCGGCAGGGTGGTGGCGGCCGGTTCCGTGACGAGCGGGACCGCGACCGTGAGCCGATCAAGCGGCTGCCGATCCCGGAGGACGTCACCGGTGAGGAGATCGACAAGGACGTGCGGCAGGAGCTGATGAGCCTGCCCAAGACGCTTGCCGACGACGTCGCCAGGAACCTGGTGATGGTCGCCCGGCTGATCGACGAGGACCCCGAGCAGGCGTACGCCTACTCCAAGGTGGCCCTGCGGCTTGCCTCGCGCGTCGCCGCCGTGCGTGAGGCCGGCGGGTTCGCCGCGTACGCCAACCAGAAGTACAGCGAGGCGCTCGCCGAGTTCCGGGCCGCGCGGCGGATGAGCGGCGGTGTCGAACTGTGGCCCGTCATGGCCGACTGCGAGCGTGGGCTCGGGCGGCCGGAGAAGGCACTCGACATGGCCGGCGCTCCCGAGGTGAACAAGCTGGACAAGGCCGGCCAGGTGGAGATGCGGCTCGTCGCGGCCGGGGCCCGGCGTGACCTGGGGCAACTGGACGCGGCCATCGTGACGCTGCAGAGCCCCGAGCTGGCCGCCAACTCCGTCCAGCCGTGGACCGCGCGGCTGCGGTACGCGTACGCCGACGCGCTGCTCGCCGCCGGGCGCGAGGGTGAGGCGCGGGAGTGGTTCGCGAAGGCCATCGAGTCCGACAAGGACGGCAGCACGGACGCCTCTGACCGGCTCGCCGAACTCGACGGGGTGGACTTCGTCGACGCCCTCGACGAGAGCGAGACCGAGACCGAGACCGAGGGTGAGACCGAGGGTGAGACCGAGACCGAGGACGCCGGGGCTGTGGTGGAGGAGGCCGAGGTCGACGACGTGGCCGAGGTCAAGGCCGAGCGCGATGAGGACTGACGAGGCCTGACACAGGTCTAGGGGGCGGGATCCGGTGTCACCGGGTCCCGCCCCTTTGTGCGTTCAGATGTCGAGTGCGCGCAGGACCAGGCCCGAGGCCGGTTTCGGGCCGAACGACGTCGACTTGCGGGGCATCGTGACGCCCTGGCGGGCGAGGTCGCGGACGACCTCCTCGCGGACCGGGTGGAGCAGGACCGCCGTACCGCCGTCGCGTTCCGCCTTCTCCACCGTCGCGGCCGTGTCGTGGATGTAGGCGATGCGGGCGGGGTCGTCCTCGGGGATGTGCCACACGTGGTCTAGGAGCGTGGCGTGCAGGACCGTCGCGTCCAGGGTGCGCCAGGCCGCCGGGCGGTCGGCGGGGATCGTGCGGTCGAGGAGCGCCGGGTCCGGGCGGTCCAGGAGGTGGAAGGCGCCGTCGCCCGCCAGGAGGAACGCGTTGCCCGCGCAGGCCGCGTCCGCCAGGGTGTCGAGGGCCTCCGGGAGGGGGACCGCCAGGCGTTGGACGCGGAACCGGCCGTCGAGCGCGGCCAGGGCCTCCGCGACCGGCAGGCCGTGCAGGAGGCGGTGGATGGCGCGGACGCGCAGGGGGTAGCGGGCGGTGTCGACCAGGAGGACCAGGCCGTGGTCCCAGGGGCTGGGGGAGGGGTGCTCCGCGTGGAGCCGGAGGTAGGTCGCCCAGCGGTGGTGGCCGTCGGCGATGAGGGCCTGGTGGCGGGCGAGGTCCGTCTGCACGCGGGCCGTCTCGGCGGGGTCGGTGATCGCCCAGAGCCGGTGGCTGTAGCCGTCCTGCGTGGTGGTGGACAGGAGCGGGGGGTGCTCCGCGGTGCGGTCCACGATCTCGGCCGCCGTGCCGTTGCCGCGGTAGGTGAGGAGCAGGGGCTCGAGGTTGGCGTGCGTGGCGCGCATCAGGGCCGCCCGGTCGGCGACGATGTGCGGCATGACGTCCTCGTGCGGGAGGACGATTCCCTCCGACGGCTCCGAGACGCGCAGGGTGCCGATGAGGCCGCGTTGGAGCATGCCGTCCGCGTGCCGCTGCTCGTAGACGTACAGGGCGGGCTCGGCGTCGGCCGTCAGGATGCCCTCGGACAGCCAGCGGCGCAGGGCGCCGGCGGCCTGTTCGGTGCGGGCGGTGGGGGTGGTGGCCTGGGGGAGGATCAGGCGGACGATGTTGTACGGGTCCGCGTCCTGGAGTTGGTGCAGGCCGTCGGGGCGGACGACGACGTCGTACGGCGGGGAGGTGACCGCGGCGAGGCTGCCGACCCGGTCGGGGTCGTAGCGCAGGCCTCGGAACGGGGTGAGTTCCAGGCCTCGGCGCGCCGTTGCTTCCGAGTGACCTGCTGTGTTCATCCCGGCATCGTACGTGTGTCTACGTGTGTCAGTGGCATGCGGGATGATCGGGGGAAAGCGGACCGAACGAGGAGCGATGTGCAATGAGCCGGAGCGTCAGGACGAGGCCCGAGGCCAGTGGGCAGGCCCTGAGCGAGGCGTACGACACGGCGCTGCTCGACCTCGACGGGGTGGTGTACGCGGGGGGTGACGCGATCGCGTACGCCGTCGAGTCGCTGGCCACCGCCCGCGCGGGCGGGATGCGGCTCGCGTACGTCACCAACAACGCGCTGCGGACGCCGGACACCGTGGCCGAGCACCTCACCGAGCTGGGGATACCGACGGGGGCCGAGGAGGTCATCACCTCGGCGCAGGCGGTCGCGCGGCTGATCAGTGAGCAGGTGCCGGCGGGTTCGCGGGTGCTGGTGATCGGCGGGGAGGGGCTGCGGGTCGCGCTGCGGGAGCGCGGGCTCGAGCCGGTCGAATCGGCGGACGACGATCCGGCGGCCGTCGTGCAGGGGTTCGGCGGGCCCGACCTGCCGTGGGGGCGGTTCGCCGAGGCGTCCTACGCCGTCGCGCGCGGGGTGCCGTGGTTCGCGTCCAACACCGACCTGACGATCCCCAGCGGGCGGGGCATCGCGCCGGGCAACGGGGCGGCGGTGCAGGTCGTACGGATCGCGACCGGCGCCGAGCCGCAGGTCGCGGGCAAGCCGCTGCCTCCCATGCACCGGGAGACGATCCTGCGGACGGGCGCCGAGCGGCCGTTGGTCGTCGGGGACCGGCTGGACACGGACATCGAGGGGGCGTTCAACGGGGAGGTCGACTCGCTGCTCGTGCTCACGGGGGTCACGGACGGTGCTCAACTGCTCGCCGCGCCGCCGCAGCACCGGCCGACGTATGTCGACAACGACCTGCGCGGGCTGCTCACCGGGCAGCCGGAGGTGGGCGTGGCCGACGGCGGGTTCCGGTGCGGTGGCTGGACGGCGACCGCGCGGGCGGACCGGCTGGAGCTGGACGGCGAGGGCGAGGCCCTGGACGGGCTGCGGGCGTTGTGCGCGGCGGCCTGGACGGCGGCGGGGGAGGGGAGTTGCGAGCTGGACGGGGGCAAGGCGCTGGCGCGGCTGGGGTTGTGAGCCCGTGAGCCCGTGAGTCTCTGAGCGACCCGAACCCGTGAGCGGTCCCGAACCTGTGAACCCGGCAACGGTCGTGACCAGGGATCGAGGGGGAATGGCAGGGTAGGCTAACCTAACTACGTGTTGGTCGACAGTGTTCCCGAGCAGCGCGCGGAGACCGCCCCCGCGCCCCCGAATCGCCACGCGACACGTGCCGTTGGGCTGCTTGCCGCCGTGGCGGTCCTGGCGTTGGTGGCGGTGGCGAGCATCGCCGTCGGGGCCAAGGAGTTGTCCGTCACGCAGGTCTGGCACGGACTGTTCGAGGACTCGGGGACGTACGCGGACGTCGTCGTCGACGAGCGGCTGTCGCGGACCGTGCTCGGGCTGCTCGTCGGGGCCGCGCTCGGTCTGTCCGGGGCCGTGCTCCAGGCGCTGACGCGCAATCCGCTGGCCGACCCCGGGCTGCTCGGGATCAACGCGGGCGCCTCGGCCGCCGTCGTCACCGCCATCACCTACTTCGGTGTCACCAGCCTGACCGGCTATGTGTGGTTCGCCTTCTTCGGGGCGGCCGCGGTCGGCGCGCTGGTCTGGTTCCTCGGTGGCAGCCGGGGGGCCACGCCGGTGCGGCTCGCGCTCGCCGGCACCGCGATCAGCGCCGCGCTCTACGGGTACATCCAGGCCGTGATGATCATGGATGAAGCGGCGCTGTCCAGGATGCGTTTCTGGACGGTCGGTTCGCTGTCCTCGGCGACCGACGAGATCATCTGGCAGGTGCTGCCCTTCCTGGCCGTCGGCACGTTCCTCGCGTTCGTCCTCGCCCGGCCGCTGAACGCCGTGGCCATGGGCGACGACACCGCCAAGGCGCTCGGCGCCGACCTGAACCGGACCCGGGCGCTGTCGATGCTCGCCGCGACCGTGCTGTGCGGCGCGGCGACCGCCGCCTGCGGGCCGATCGTGTTCGTGGGGCTGATGGTCCCGCACGTCGTGCGCTCGTTCACCGGCCCCGACCTGCGCTGGATCATGCCGTACGCGGCCATCCTGTCGCCGGTGCTGCTGCTCGGCTCCGACGTCATCGGCCGGGTCGTCGCACGGCCGTCCGAGGTGCAGGTCGGCATCATCACCGCGATCATCGGCGGGCCGGTCTTCATCTTTCTCGTACGACGGCGGAGGACGGCCCAGCTGTGAAGACCACGAACGCCACGAACACCACGAACACCGCGCAGAAGACCCTTCATGCCCCTCGTGCGCTGCGTACGCCGGGTGGGCTGTCCGTCCGGCTGGATCCTCGGGCGCTGGTCGTCGTCGTGCTGCTGGTGGTCGCCGCGCTCGCCGTGAGCGTGGTGCTGATCGGCACCGGCGACTTCCCGATCTCGTCCGGTGACGTCGTCAGGACGCTGTTCGGCCACGGCAACGCCGGGCAGGAGTTCATCGTCAACGAACTGCGGCTGCCGCGCGTCCTGGTGGGGCTGCTCGTCGGCGCCTCGCTCGGGCTCGGCGGGGCGCTGTTCCAGGCCGTGTCGCGCAACCCGCTGGGCAGTCCGGACGTGCTGGGGCTCGGGCAGGGGGCGACGGCCGGGGCGCTCGTGATGATCGTGCTGTTCTCCGGGAGCGCCGCCCAGGTGACCGTCGGCGCGCTGGTGGGCGGGCTGGTGACCGGCGCCCTGATCTACCTGCTGGCGTGGAAGCGGGGCGTGCACGGGTACCGGCTGGTGCTCGTCGGCATCGGCGTCTCGGCCGTCGCGACGGCGGTCAACGGATACCTGCTCACCAAGGCCGACTTCGTCGACGCGGCCCGCGCGGTCGTCTGGATGACCGGCACCCTCGACGGCCGGGACTGGAAGCAGGTCTGGCCGCTGCTCGCCCTGGCCGGCGTGCTCGTACCGCTCGTCCTCGCCAACGCGCGCGGGCTGCGGATGATGGAGATGGGCGACGACGTCTCGCACGCGCTGGGCGTGCGGGTGGAGCGGGTGCGGCTGCTGCTGATGGTCTCCGCCGTACTGCTCACCGCGGCGGCCACCGCCGCCGCGGGCCCCGTCAGCTTCGTGGCGCTCACCGCGCCGCAGCTCGCCCGGCGGCTGACCCTCCCCCGCTGCCTCAAGGGCGCGGGAGGTGCCCCCATGCCCGGGCCGAACCTCGTGCCGTCCCTGTGCATGGGCGCGGTCCTGCTGGTCACCGCCGACTGGGCCTCGCAGCGGCTCTTCGGCGACGGACAGCTGCCCGTGGGCGTGGTCACCGGCGTGCTGGGCGGGGTCTACCTGCTGTGGCTGCTGGTCACCGAGCGCAAGGCGGGCCGGATATGACCACCGCCACTGCGGACATGAGCGCCACCCCTTCCGGAAGCCGCGGGTCGAACAACCGAAGGAGCACCGTGAACCGCCTCTCCGCCGAGAACGTCACCCTCGCCTACGACCAGCGGGTCATCGCCGAACAGCTGTCGGTGGAGATACCCGACAACTCCTTCACCGTGATCGTCGGCCCCAACGCCTGCGGCAAGTCGACGCTGCTGCGGGCGCTGTCGCGGATGCTGAAGCCGAGCCACGGCCGGGTGCTGCTCGACGGGCAGGTCATCCAGTCGATGCCCGCGAAGAAGGTCGCGCGGACGCTGGGGCTGCTGCCGCAGTCGTCCATCGCGCCCGACGGGATCACCGTCGCCGACCTCGTCGGCCGCGGACGCTACCCGCACCAGGGCATCCTGCGGCAGTGGTCGGCCGAGGACGAGCGGGTCGTGCAGGAGTCCATGGCGCAGACCGGGGTCGCCGAGCTCGCCGACCGGTACGTCGACGAGCTGTCCGGCGGGCAGCGGCAGCGCGTGTGGATCGCGATGGCCCTGGCCCAGCAGACCCCGCTGCTGCTGCTCGACGAGCCGACGACCTACCTCGACATCCAGCACCAGATCGACGTACTGGACCTGTGCGCGGAGCTGCACGAGGAGCAGGGGCGCACGCTCGTCGCCGTGCTGCACGACCTCAACCACGCCGCCCGCTACGCCACCCACCTGATCGCGCTGAAGGGCGGCGAGGTCATCGCGCAGGGCGCGCCGAACGACGTCGTCACGGCCGCTCTGGTGGAGGAGGTCTTCGGGCTGCGCTGTCAGGTCATCGACGACCCCGAGACGGGGACTCCGCTGGTGGTGCCGGCGGCGCGGAAGGCACGCGCGCGCGAGACGGTCACAGCAGCTTCCTGAGCTGGAACAGGTCCCGCAGACCGGCCTCCAGCTTCACCCGGCCCGAGCCCCAGGCCTTCGCGAAGTTCAGCCCGCCGTCGACCAGCGCGACCAGGTCGTCGCCGCTCATGGTCAGCCTGATCTGGGCCTTCTCCCGAGGGGGCCCTTGCAGGGTGTCGTGGACGACGATCCGGCCGTCCGCCATGCGGCCGACGAACGTGACGTCCAGGTCGGTGATCCGGCAGCTCACCGAACGGTCCAGGGCCGCGGCCGCCCGGACGTCCCCTTCGGTGCTCTGCATGTTGTCCGAGAGCTTCTCGAGTGCGGCGCGGCACTCCTCGATCGTGGCCATCGTGATCGACGGTACCTCAGCGGTTCGAGGTAGCGTCTGGGCATGAGCGACACAGCGCCGGGGGCGGAGGCGGAGACAGGCGCGGGTGCGGGTGCGTCGACGGAGGCCGCGCCTGAGACGGCGGAGCACGGCCCCGCCGCGCCTGCCCCGCTGAACGTCTCCCGCACGCCCACCGGTGACGCCGAGGTCGACGCCCGTCTGGACCGGCTGGCCGACGCCGACCACCTCGCCACGGACGGGCACCTCGAGGTGTACGAGGATGTACACCGGGGACTGCGCGACGCGCTCACCGCGCTCGACGCCCGCCCGGGAACTCCGGGGCCCCCGACGTCGTAGGGCAATAGGGACTAGCAACACGCAACACGCAACGGGCAACACGCAGCAGGCAACACGCAATAGGAGCTGAACCGAACGTGGCAGGAGTCGCACGGCGCCGTCTGGACGCGGAGCTGGTCCGCCGGAAGCTCGCGCGCTCGCGTGAGCATGCCGGGCAGCTGATCGCCGCCGGGCGGGTCTCCGTCGGGAAGACCGTCGCGACCAAGCCGGCCACGCAGGTGGAGACGGCCGCCGCGATCGTCGTCGCCGTCGACGGCGACGACCCCGACTACGTGTCCCGGGGCGGGCACAAGCTCGCCGGCGCGCTGGCCGCCTTCGTACCGCGGGGGCTCGTGGTGCAGGGGCGGCGGGCGCTGGACGCCGGGGCGTCCACCGGGGGGTTCACCGACGTGCTGCTGCGGGCGGGCGCCGCGCATGTCGTCGCGGTCGACGTCGGATACGGACAACTCGCCTGGTCTCTTCAGAGCGATGAACGCGTCACGGTCAAGGACCGTACGAACGTACGCGAGTTGACGCTTGAAGCGATCGATGGGGAGTCTGTGGATCTTGTCGTGGGGGACTTGTCCTTCATCCCGCTCGGGTTGGTCCTGCCCGCCCTTGCGCGGTGCACCAAGCCGGACGCGGACCTGGTGATGATGGTCAAGCCGCAGTTCGAGGTGGGGAAGGAACGGCTCGGCAGCGGAGGCGTCGTACGGAGTCCGCAGTTGCGGACGGAAGCCGTGCGGGGCGTGGCCGGGAAGGCGTGGGAGCTGGGGCTCGGGGTGAAGGGTGTCACCGCCAGTCCGCTGCCCGGGCCTTCGGGCAATGTCGAGTACTTTCTGTGGCTCCGGGCCGGGGCGCCTGCCCTGGACCCGGCGGATGTTGACCGTGCAGTTGCGGAGGGGCCGCGTTGACTCAGAACCGAGCTCGAACTGTTTTCCTGCTTGCCCACACCGGGCGGCCCGCGGCCATTCGCAGCGCCGAGCTGGTGGTCAAGGGGCTGCTGCGCGAGGGCATCGGGGTGCGCGTCCTGGAGTACGAGGCCGCCGACCTGCCCCTGCCTGACGAGGTGGAACTCGTCTCCGAGGCCACCCCGCAGTGCCTGGAGGGGTGCGAGCTGCTCATCGTCCTGGGCGGTGACGGCACGCTGCTGCGCGGCGCGGAGTTCGCGCGGGCGTCGGGGGTGCCGATGCTCGGCGTCAACCTCGGCAGCGTCGGCTTCCTCGCCGAGGCCGAGCGGGACGACCTCGACAAGGTCGTCGACCGGGTGGTGGCGAAGGCGTACGAGGTCGAGGAGCGGATGACCGTCGACGTCGTCGTGCATCGCAACGGGGACATCGTGCACACCGACTGGGCGCTGAACGAGGCGGCCGTGCAGAAGGCGGGCGCCGAGAAGCTGCTGGAAGTGGTGCTGGAGATCGACGGGCGGCCGGTCACCGGGTTCGGGTGCGACGGGATCGTCCTGTCGACGCCGACCGGGTCCACCGCCTACGCGTTCTCCGCCGGTGGGCCTGTGGTGTGGCCCGAGGTGGAGGCGTTGCTGATGGTGCCGATCAGCGCGCACGCGTTGTTCGCGAAGCCGTTGGTCACCTCGCCGGATTCGGTGCTTGCGGTCGAGGTGCTGCCGCACATTCCGCCGGGTGTGCTGTGGTGTGACGGGCGGCGGACCGTCGAGTTGCCCGCGGGGGCTCGGGTCGAGGTGCGGCGGGGGGCTGTGCCGGTTCGGCTTGCCCGGCTGCATCACGCTTCGTTCACGGATCGGCTGGTGGCGAAGTTCGCGTTGCCTGTTTCCGGGTGGCGTGGGGCTCGGCCGTAGCCGTTTGCGCAGTTTGTAGGGGGTGGCGGGGAACTCGCGGCGGCTGCGGGCCTGTTGTGGCTGGTCGCGCCCGCGCGGCGGAGCCGCATGCCGATGCGGCCCCGCGCCCCTGGGCGGGTCCACTCGCCCGGGTGACGGGCCGCCTCGCACTTTGCCTCCCCGACCTCGTAAGGTTCGGGTCGTGTTGGAGGAGATGCGGATACGGTCGCTCGGGGTCATCGACGACGCGGTTGTCGAGCTGTCGCCCGGGTTCACCGCCGTCACGGGTGAGACGGGTGCGGGCAAGACCATGGTGGTCACCAGCCTCGGGCTGCTGCTCGGCGGGCGCGCCGATCCCGCGCTCGTGCGGATAGGTGCCGAGAAGGCGGTCGTGGAGGGGCGGATCGCCCTGCCCGCGGGCGCCCCGGTGGTCGTACGGGCCGAGGAGGCCGGGGCCGAGCTCGACGACGGCGCCCTGATCATCAGCCGTACCGTTTCCGCCGAGGGGCGGTCGCGGGCGCATGTGGGCGGGCGGAGTGTGCCCATGGGCGTGCTCGCCGAGCTCGCCGACGAGCTGGTGGCCGTGCACGGGCAGACCGACCAGCAGGGGCTGCTGAAGCTGTCCCGGCAGCGGCAGGCGCTCGACCGGTACGCGGGCGACGCGGTGACCGTGCCGCTCGCCAAGTACACCGAGGCCTACCGGCGGCTGCGGGCCGTGGCCGTCGAGCTGGAGGAGATCGTCACCCGCGCGCGGGAGCGGGCTCAGGAAGCCGACATGCTGCGCTTCGGGCTCGACGAGATCGCCGGCGTCGAACCACGCGCCGGGGAGGACGCGGAGCTGGCCGAGGAGGCCGAGCGGCTCGGGCACGCGGAGGCGCTGTCGTCCGCCGCGACGGCCGCTCACGCCGCTCTGGCCGGTAACCCGGAGGATCCCGAGGGCATCGACGCCGCCACGCTCGTCGCGGGCGCGCAGCGGGCCCTGGAGGCCGTCAGGTCGCACGATCCGGCGCTGGCCGCGCTCGCCGGCCGGATCGGGGAGATCGCGATCCTGCTGGGCGATGCGGCGGGCGACCTCGCGGGGTACGCCGACGACCTCGACGCCGATCCGCTGCGGCTGTCGGCCGTCGAGGAGCGGCGGGCCGCGCTCACCGGGCTCACGCGCAAGTACGGTCCGGACGTGAACGCCGTTCTCGCCTGGGCCGAGCAGAGCGCCGCCCGGCTCACCGAGCTGGACGGCGACGACGAGCGCATCGACGAACTGACCGCCGAACGGGACGGCCTGCGGGCCGAACTCGGCGGGCTGGCGCAGGCGCTGACGGACGCGCGCACGGAGGCCGCCGAGCGGTTCGCCGCCGCGGTGACCGCCGAGCTGGCCTCCCTGGCCATGCCGCACGCGCGCGTGTCGTTCGACATCCGGCAGACCGAGGACCCGGAGGGTGTCGAGGTCGGCGGCCGTGCCGTGGTGTACGGGCCGGCCGGCGTGGACGAGGTCGAGCTGCTGCTCGCCCCGCATCCCGGCGCCCCACCACGGCCCATCGCCAAGGGCGCGTCCGGCGGTGAGCTGTCGCGCGTGATGCTCGCCGTCGAGGTCGTGTTCGCGGGGACGGATCCCGTGCCGACGTATCTCTTCGACGAGGTCGACGCGGGCGTGGGGGGCAAGGCGGCCGTGGAGATCGGGCGGCGGCTGGCGCGGCTCGCGAAGACCGCGCAGGTCGTGGTCGTCACCCACCTTCCGCAGGTCGCGGCCTTCGCCGACCGGCAGTTGCTGGTGGAGAAGACCGACGACGGGTCGGTGACCCGGTCCGGCGTGAAGATCCTGGAGGGCGAGGACCGCATCAGGGAACTGTCCCGGATGCTCGCCGGCCAGGAGGACTCCGAGACGGCCCGCGCACACGCGGAAGAGCTGCTGGCGACAGCGCGGGCGGACGGATAGCGGCACCCCTGGACGCTCTGGCCGCCGTGACGTGGACATGCGCCGTTTCCCTAAGGTGAGGGCATGTTCATACGCGTACGAAGGGGACGGGGCACGGCGTTCGCAGCGGCGGCCGGGCTGACACGGGCGACGGCGGCGGTGTTGCGGGCGACGGCGCCCGGTGGGCGGGCGCGCTGGGAGCGCGAGAACCATGCGGGGCGGACGGTCGGGTTGTACGCCGGCCCCGCCGTCGCTCTGGCCGGCGCGGTCGCGGCCGGGCGGGTGGCTCCGGGCGCCGCGCTCGCCGTGGGCGTCGCCGGGATCTGCGGGGCGTACGACGACGTCGTCGGCGTCGGCGATCCGCGGCGGGGCTTCCGGGCGCATCTGGGCGCGTTGCGGCAGGGCGAGGTCACGAGCGGGGCCGTGAAGCTGTTCGGGATCTCGGCGGCCGGGCTGGTCGCGGGGGCGCTGCTGAAGGAGCGGCCCCTGGACAAGGTGCTCGCGGGGGTGGTGATCGCCGGGGCCGCGCACTTCGTCAACCTCGTGGACGTACGCCCCGGGAGGGCCGCCGGTGCCGTACTCGCGCTCGCTGCACCGGGGTTGCTGCGGGCGGGGGCGGCCGGGGAACTGTCCGCCGTGGCGGTCGGGGCCGGCGCGGCTGTGCTGCCCGAGGATCTGGGTGGGCGGGAGATGCTCGGCGACAGCGGGGCGCACGCGTTGGGCGCGCTGCTCGGGGTGGCGGTGGTGGCCGGCGACGGGCGTGCGGGGCTCGTCGCGCACGCCGCCGCCGTGGTGGCCGCCGCGGTGTGCGGGGAGCGGGTGAGCGGGGCGGCGAGATCCGCGTTCGGGTGGTCGGGACTCGGGTAGTCGCGAGTCCGGCGATCGAAACTCGGGTGATCCAGGCTCAGGGATTCGAACGGAACCTGGCTTTCCTCACCCGTGTGGGTGATGCGGGGGGTCCTGTTGCCGGGTGCCGGGGTGCTCGGCGGCACGGAACACCCGTACGTGCTGGCATCCTTGGGCGTAGAACGTGGAGGACGTCAGCGGTCCACCCCTCCGCCCGGTCCTTCCGTACGTTTCTTCGTGACCGTCCGACGCCGAACCAGGAGCCCCGGCCACGTGAGCAGCCACTCACCGCACGGCCAGTCCGCGCTGCGCACCGTGCAGGTGCTGGGCGGCGGCAACGCCGGCAGCAGCGCGCATGTGCGCTCCCTGGCCGCGGGGCTCGTCGCGCGGGGCGTGCGAGTGACCGTGTGCGCCCCCGTCGAGGCCGATCGCGCCTACGACTTCACGGGCGCCGGAGCCGAACACGTGCACGTGCCGCGCAGCAGCGATCCGGGGTCCGTGGCGGCGCTCCGGGCGGCCTGCACGGACGCCGACCTGGTCCACGCGCACGGGCTGCACGCCTCCTTCCGGGCCGTCCTCGCACTCAGCGGCCGGCACACCCCGCTCGTCGTCACCTGGCACAGCCGGGCGCACGCCGAAGGGGCCCGCGCCCATCTGCTGCGGCTGCTGGAACGGCGGGTCGCGAGGACGGCCGCCGTGGTCCTCGGCACCACCTCCGACCTCGTGGACCGGGCCCGCCGTACAGGCGCCCGCGACGCGCGGCTCGCCGCCGTGGCGCTGCCCGAACCCCGCCGGGGCGAGGGGCCCGAGGAGTCCGAGCAGCCGGCCTCCAAACTGCGGGCCGAACTCGGCGCCATCGGACGCCCGTTGCTCATGGCGGTCGGCTCCCTGGACCGCCACCGCGGCTACGACCTCCTGCTGGACGCCTCGCGCGCCTGGCGCCGGCTGGACGCCGTGCCCCTGGTCGTCGTCGCCGGGGAAGGGCCGCAGCGGGCGGAACTCCAGCGCCGTATCGAGGACGAGGAGTTGCCGGTCCGGCTGCTCGGGCGGCGGGACGACGTGAGCGAACTGCTCGCCGCCGCCGACCTGGCGCTGCTGCCGGGCGGCGAGGAGTCACGGTCGGTCCTGGCGCAGGAGGCGCTGCACGCACGCGTGCCGCTCGTCGCGGCCCTGGCCGGCGGCATCCGCGAACTCGTCGGCGACGCCGCCGAATTGGTACCGCCCGGCGACGCGGAGACCTTCGCCGCCGTCGTCGTACGACTCCTCGGCGACCCCGAACGCTGCGAAGCCCTCCGGGACTTGGGCACCGGGCAGGCGGCCACCTGGCCCACCGAGGACGAGACCGTCGCCCAAGTCCTCAGCGTCTACGACGAGTTGACGCAGCCCCGACCGATGATCTGACTCCTCAGAGCACGTGCCGTCGTGCCTGCAGCGCCAGGCTCAACGCCAGGACCGTCTGCGGGTCGTCGAGGTCGGTGCCGAGCAACTCGCCGATGCGGGCGAGGCGGTTGTACAGCGTCTGGCGGTTCAGGTGCAGTTCGCGGGCCGTCTCCGCCTTGCGGCCCGCGTGCGCCAGGTAGGTCTCCAGGGTGGGCAGCAGGGGCGGCCTGGAGCGGTGGTCGTGGTCGCGGACCGGGCCGATCGCGCGGTCCACGAAGGCCGCCAGGTCGGGGTGTTCGCGCAGCCGCCACAGCAGCAGGTCGATGTCGAGGCGGCGGGCGTCGTACCAGGGGCGGTCCGGCAGGCCCTGCGCGGCGGTCGCCGTCTCCGCCGCGTGCCGCAGGCTTGCCGAGGCGGCCGCCCAGCCGCCCGCGACCCCGACGACGACCACCGGCGGCGCGGCCCCCGGCCGACGCATCCCGGCCCGTGCCACGCCGGCCCGCAGCGCCGCCGCGACCCGGTCGGCCACCGCCGGCCGCTCCGACTCCGCACGCAGCCCCAGCAGCAACGGCACCCGGCCCTCCACCGGCCGTACGCCCAGCAGGACCGGCACGCCCACCGATGCCAACTCCTCGGCCACCGCCCGCGCGAGCACCGCCCAGCCGCCGCCGGGGGAAAGGCCGTCGCCCAGCCGCATCACGACCGGGAGCAGCGGGCCGGCGCCCGGCCTGAAGCCGAGGACGCGCGCCTGCGCCGGAGCGTCCTCGGCGGCGATCCGGCCCTCGCCCAGGTCGGTGAGGAAGTCGCCCCGGCCGCGCGCCGCGAGCTCCTCCTCCTGGCGGGCCTGCATCAGTACCACGGCGAGGATCCCGGCCGCCCGCTCGGCGGCGATCCGGTGCACCGGTGCGAGAGGGGCGCGCACGGGCAGCAGTACGAGCCGGGCGCGCACCGAACCCGCCCCCGGCCCGCCCCCGGGCACGTCCACCAGCACCGAACCGGCGGGCGGCGGCGCGTCCTTGTGCGGGCCGCGCAGCCCCTCCCACACCTGGAGCGGGTCCGCGCCCTCGGGTCCGGCTCCGGCCGCGTACAGGAGTTGGCCGTCGGTCGTCTCCAGGAACACCGGGTTGCCGCTGAAGTCGGCCAGGATGCCCAGCACTTGAGGGATCCCGCCGCCGCCCAGCAGCGCCTCCGTGCAGCGGCGGTGCACTTCCTCGGCCCGCTGGAGCAGCGCGTAGTGGCCGTTGACGATCTCGGTGTGGATCTCCTCCGTGACCGTCACGAAGGGCACCTCGCGGTGCAGTTGGACCAGGGGGAGCCCACTCGCGCGGGCCGTCTCGACCAGGGCGGCGGGCAGCCGGGTGAAGCGCGGGCCCAGCTCGATCACCAGGGCCGTGATGCCCCGCTCGGCCAGCGTGCGGACGAACGCCCGCTGCTCGGCCGGCCGGGTGCCGAGACCGTAGCCCGTGGTCAGCAGCAGTTCGCCGCCCTTGAGCAGCGAGGCGATGTGCGGGACCTCGCCCGCGTGCACCCAGCGCACGGCGCGCTCCAGCCGGTCGGCGCCCGCGAGGACCTCGGGCAGGCCGCTGCGCAGGCCGGGCAGCTCCAGCGCGCGCCGCACGGTGATGCCGGCGCCGTGGCTGTCGAAACGGTGGTCCGTGCGGTGGTCCGTACGGCTGTGGCTGTCCATGCAGCGGACGCTACCCGCGCCGACGTCGGGGCGACATCCGCGACCGGGGTGGGCGGCCCGCGGCCGGGTAGCGGCCGGTCATGCGTGGCCGCCGCGACTTCAGTGTGGTTGCCGTGGCCCGTGAGGACGACAGCCCGGTCGAGGAGCCGCTGCGGGTCGCGGCGCTCGCCGACCGGCTCGAGGTGTTCGCCGAAGCCGGTTTCGGCGAGGCCGTCGAACTCGCCGAGGCCGGCGCCGACCGCGCCGCCCTGGTCCGCGCCCTGCCCCCGGCAGCCGCGGCCACCGTCGGCCTGGTGGGCGACCTGGACGCCGTACGCGCCCGGATCGACGCCTATGCCGAGGCGGGGCTCGACGAGATCGCGCTCGTCCCGGCGACGGCCGGTGACCGGCGGGGGAGCGGACGCTGACGGCGCTCAGGCGGGCTTGATGTTGTGGTTGAAGCGGAAGACGTTGTCCGGGTCGTACCGCCGCTTCACCTCCGCCAGCCGGTGGGCGTTCTCGCTGCCCACACCGGCCACGACCCGGTCGGTGCCCTCGTCGCCGATGAAGTTGAGGTAGACCGCGCCCGTGCTCCACGGCCGTACGGCGGCGCGTACGTCCCGCACCCACTGGACGCACCGCTCGTCGTCCGCCGGGTCCTCCCACAGCCCGAACGGGTGCACGGCCCACGGCGCGTCGCGGTAGGGGACGGGGTACTCGTGCGGGCCGGAGCCGATCGCGCCGCCCTGCGGGAACAGCGCGTGCATGGTGCCCGTCGGCACGGGCACGGACTCGCCGCGCGCGCAGAAGACGTCCACGAGGGCGTCGGGGGCGCCCGTCAGGTACTCCGCCGACCAGTAGTTCCGCATCCCGGGCGGGTCGTCGAGCATGCACTGCACGTCGGCGTACGGCATCGCCCCGACGATCTCCGACTCGTGCGGCAGCGCCAGCAGGGGTTCGGCGAGCTTGCGCATGTCCGCCTCGGCCCCGGCGTACGTCAGCAGGGCCGCGACCAGCAGCGTGCCGACCAGGTGCGGCGGGACGAACTCCGCGGGCGGGCCGGTGACGTAGAGGACCGCGCCGCTCGCCTCGTCCGGGCCTGCCGTGATCACGTCACGGTAGGTGCGGGTGACCTCCCGGCCGTACTCCGGGAGGTACAGCAGCAGGGCGATGGAGAACTCGGGCAGCTCGTGCAGCTTCAGGGTGAGCGCGGTGGCGACGCCGAAGTTTCCGCCGCCGCCGTGCAGCGCCCAGAACAGGTCCGGGTTCTCGTCGCCGCTCGCGTGGATCCGCTCGCCGTCGGCGGTGACCAGCTCGACGCCCAGCAGGTTGTCGACCGCCAGCCCGCAGCAGCGGTCCAGCCAGCCGCTGCCGCCGCCGAGGACGAAGCCGCCGACGCCGGTCGTGGAGGCCCGGCCGCCGGTCGTGGCCAGCCGGTGCGGCTCGCAGGCCCGGTCCAGGTCGCTCATCGTGGCCCCGCCCGCGATCCGTACCGCCTCGGCCGCCGGATCGACGCCGACCGCGCGCATGTGACGCAGGTCCACGACCACGGCCCCGTCGCCTAGCGCCATGCCCGCCACGCTGTGCCCGCCGCCGCGCACCGCGACGCGCAGGTCCAGGTCACGGGCGAAGCGCACGGCCCGGACGACGTCGGACTCGTCCACACACTGGGCGATCACGGCGGGACGGCGGTCGATCATCGCGTTGAAGACCGTCCGGGCCTCGTCGTAGCCCGGATCCCCCGGAGCGAACACGTCGCCGACCAGATCCTCGCGCAACGCGGCGAGTGCCGCGCCCGCCTTCGACGGGGAGGCCATACGGCGCCCCCTTCCATGCAGGGGCTGCTGACCTTCCCAGACTAGGCGCGCGCGGCGCGGCGGTCCTGTTCAGCCGCCGGACCTTGCGGAGCCGGATCAGCCGCCGTACGCCCCCGACGCCGTCAGGCGCAGGGCCGTGTCGATCAGGGGGACGTGGCTGAAGGCCTGCGGGAAGTTGCCGACCTGGCGCTTGAGACGCGGGTCCCACTCCTCGGCGAGCAGACCGAGGTCGTTGCGCAGGGAGAGCAGCTTCTCGAACAGCTTGCGGGCCTCGTCGACGCGGCCGATCATCGCGAGGTCGTCCGCCATCCAGAACGAGCAGGCCAGGAAGGCGCCCTCGTCGCCCGGCAGGCCGTCGACGCCCTCGTCGCCGCCCGAGGTCGGGTAGCGCAGGATGAAGCCGTCCGTGGTGGACAGCTCGCGCTGGATCGCCTCGATGGTGCCGATGACGCGCTTGTCGTCCGGGGGCAGGAAGCCCATCTGCGGGATCAGGAGCAGCGACGCGTCCAGCTCCTTCGAGCCGTAGGACTGCGTGAACGTGTTGCGTTCCTTGTCGTAGCCCTTCTCGCACACGTCCCGGTGGATGTCGTCGCGCAGCTCGCGCCACCGCTCCAGCGGGCCGTCCGCGTCGCCGGACTCGATCAGCTTGATCGTGCGGTCGACGGCGACCCAGGCCATGACCTTGGAGTGCACGAAGTGGCGGCGCGGGCCGCGCACCTCCCAGATGCCCTCGTCCGGCTCGTCCCAGTGCTGCTCCAGGTAGCGGATGAGCTTGAGCTGGAGGAGGGAGGCGTAGTCGTTGCGGGCCAGGCCCGTCATGTGGCCCAGGTGCAGGGCCTCGGTGACCTCGCCGTACACGTCGAGCTGGAGCTGGTGGGCGGCGCCGTTGCCGACCCGGACCGGGCCGGAGTTCTCGTAGCCGGGCAGCCAGTCCAGCTCGGCCTCGCCGAGCTCGCGCTCGCCCGCGATGCCGTACATGATCTGCAGGTTCTCGGGGTCGCCGGCGACCGCGCGCAGCAGCCACTCGCGCCAGGCGCGGGCCTCCTCGCGGTAGCCGGTGCGCAGCAGCGAGGACAGGGTGATCGCCGCGTCGCGCAGCCAGGTGTAGCGGTAGTCCCAGTTGCGGACGCCGCCGATGTCCTCGGGGAGGGAGGTGGTGGGCGCGGCGACGATGCCGCCGGTGGGGGCGTAGGTCAGCGCCTTGAGGGTGATCAGCGAGCGGATCACGGCCTCGCGGTAGGGGCCGTGGTACGTGCAGTGCTCGACCCACTCGCGCCAGAAGTCCTCCGTGGCCTGCAGCGACTGCTCGGGCTCCGGCAGCGCGGGCGGCTGCTTGTGCGAGGGCTCCCACGAGATGGTGAACGCGATCCGGTCACCGGGGGCGACCGTGAAGTCCGCGTACGTCGTCAGCGACTTGCCGTAGGTCTCGCAGTCGGTGTCGAACCACACCGAGTCCGGGCCCGCGACGGCCACCGTACGGCCCTCGTGCTTGTGCACCCACGGGACGACCCGGCCGTAGGAGAACCGCATGCGCAGGGTCGAGCGCATCGGGACGCGGCCCGAGACGCCCTCGACGATGCGGATCAGCTGGGGCGCGCCGTCACGAGGGGGCATGAAGTCGGTCACCCGGACCGTGCCGCGCGGGGTGTCCCACTCGGACTCCAGGATCAGCGAGTCGCCCCGGTAGGTGCGCCGGGCCGCGCGGGGCGGCTGCGCGTCCGAGGCGTGCGCGGGGCCCAGCCGCCAGAACCCGTGTTCCTCGGTGCCGAGCAGACCGGCGAAGATCGCGTGCGAGTCGAAGCGGGGCAGGCACAGCCAGTCGACTGTGCCGTCCCGGCAGACCAGGGCGGCAGTCTGCATGTCTCCGATGAGTGCGTAGTCTTCGATGCGCCCGGCCACGTGCAACTCCAGTCGAACGGCCACGTCGCCCCCATGCGGTACGGGGGCTGTCGCTAGTGCGGTCAAGGGGTGGTTTGTCATGCGTCGTTTAGCGCTGAAGCAAAGCAGTCGGCCGGCCATATAGGCAAAACGCCGATTCTTGCTCAACGAACTGACGGGGTCTCGTTGTTCCGGTGGGATACGGGCTGGGGTGTGCCGTCTTTCCGACCGGACTCGGCAGCGAGTGTCCGAGCAGGATACGACGCACGTAGATGATCTGCGTGCCGCTCCGGACAACGTGGGTGGGCCGAACGGGTGAGCGGCGAGTGATGAACCGGTGCGGGAGCGGCCGTCCGTGTCGGGCCGTGCGCGGAGCGTGGCCGGAAGCCAGGTCTCCGAGGCGCTGATACCCTGGTAGCCCGTGGACCGGTGGTCTCGAAGCCCCCGAACCGCAACCCCAAATAGCGACCACGGGAGCCCCCTCTTGGCCATGACGCCCACTGCTTTTCGATCTGGCACAGCCACGACGACCAAGCACATCTTCGTCACCGGGGGTGTCGCCTCCTCGCTCGGCAAGGGTCTGACGGCCTCCAGCCTCGGCATGCTGCTCAAGGCGCGCGGTCTGCGCGTCGTGATGCAGAAACTCGATCCGTATCTGAATGTCGACCCGGGCACGATGAACCCCTTCCAGCACGGTGAGGTGTTCGTCACCAACGACGGCGCCGAGACCGACCTGGACATCGGCCACTACGAGCGTTTCCTCGACCGCGACCTCGACGGCTCCGCGAACGTCACCACCGGCCAGGTCTACAACACGGTGATCGCCAAGGAGCGGCGCGGCGAGTACCTGGGCGACACCGTCCAGGTCATCCCGCACATCACCAACGAGATCAAGCACCGCATCCGCCGCATGGCGACGGACGAGGTGGACGTCGTGATCACGGAGGTCGGCGGCACTGTCGGCGACATCGAGTCGCTGCCGTTCCTGGAGACGGTCCGCCAGGTCCGGCACGAGGTCGGCCGGGACAACGTGTTCGTGGTGCACATCTCGCTCCTGCCGTACATCGGCCCCTCGGGCGAGCTGAAGACCAAGCCGACCCAGCACTCGGTCGCGGCCCTGCGGAACATCGGTATCCAGCCGGACGCGATCGTGCTGCGCTGCGACCGCGAGGTGCCGACCGCGATCAAGCGCAAGATCTCGCTGATGTGCGACGTCGACGAGTCCGCCGTGGTCGCCTGCCCCGACGCCAAGTCGATCTACGACATCCCCAAGACCGTGCACGGCGAGGGCCTGGACGCCTATGTCGTCCGCAAGCTGGACCTGCCGTTCCGCGACGTGGACTGGACGACCTGGGACGACCTGCTCGACCGCGTCCACAACCCCGACCACGAGATCACCCTCGCGCTGGTCGGCAAGTACATCGACCTGCCCGACGCCTACCTGTCGGTCACCGAGGCGCTGCGGGCCGGCGGCTTCGCCAACAAGGCCCGCGTGAAGATCAAGTGGGTCACGTCGGACGACTGCAAGACCCCGGCGGGCGCCAAGGCGCAGCTCGAGGACGTCGACGGGGTCTGCATCCCGGGCGGCTTCGGCGACCGCGGGGTGCTCGGCAAGGTCGGCGCCATCCGCTACGCCCGCGAGCACAAGGTCCCGCTGCTGGGCCTGTGCCTGGGCCTGCAGTGCATCGTGATCGAGGCCGCGCGCAACCTGGCCGGCATCCCCGACGCCAACTCCACCGAGTTCGACTCGGCCACCGGCCACCCGGTCATCTCCACCATGGCCGAGCAGCTCGACATCGTCGCCGGCGACGGCGACATGGGCGGCACGATGCGGCTGGGCATGTACCCGGCCAAGCTGGCCGAGGGCTCCATCGTGCGCGAGGTGTACGACGGCAAGGAGTACGTCGAGGAGCGGCACCGGCACCGCTACGAGGTGAACAACGCCTACCGCGCGGAGCTGGAGAAGAAGGCGGGCATCCTGTTTTCCGGCACCTCGCCGGACGGCAAGCTCGTCGAGTACGTCGAGTACCCGCGTGACGTCCACCCCTACCTGGTCGCCACGCAGGCGCACCCCGAGCTGCGCTCGCGGCCCACGCGTCCGCACCCGCTGTTCGCCGGCCTGGTGAAGGCGGCGGTGCGGCGGACGGTCGAGGCGACGGCCGAGGCGGGGAAGGCCGAGGCGGGGAAGGCCGAGGCGGGGAAGGCTTCGAAGTAACACACCAGTTGTACGGTGGCCGGGGTGCGAACCTTCAAAGGTTGGCGCCCCGGTTTTCGTTTGCGCACGTGGCACGTGGAAGGACAGGCATGACGATCAAGGACACCCCCGAGGCGTGGGAGATCCGGGCCACGGAGACCCCCTTCGTGGGCAACAAGACCTCGGTCCGCACCGACGAGGTGGTCATGCCCGACGGCTCGGTGGTCCGCCGGGACTACCAGGTCCACCCCGGTTCGGTGGCCGTCCTCGCCCTCGACGACGAGGGGCGGGTGCTGCTCATCAAGCAGTACCGCCACCCCGTGCGGCAGAAGCTGTGGGAGATCCCGGCCGGCCTGCTCGACGTGCCCGGCGAGAACCCGCTGCACGCGGCCCAGCGCGAGCTGTACGAGGAGGCGCACGTCAAGGCCGAGGACTGGCGGGTGCTGACCGACGTGTACCCGACCGCGGGCGGCTGCGACGAGTCCGTACGCGTCTTCCTGGCCCGCGGCCTCTCCGAGGCCGACGGCGAGCGCTTCGCGGTGGCGGACGAGGAGGCCGACATGGAGCACGCGCGCGTGCCGGTCGACGAGCTCGTCCGGGGCGTGCTCGCGGGCGACGTGCACAGCAACTGCCTCGTCGTGGGCGTCCTTTCCCTGATCGCCGCGCGCGCCGGCGACGGGCTCGACGCGCTGCGTCCGGCGGAGGCGCCGTGGCCGGCCCGTCCGTTCGAGTCCTGAACGCACCGCGCCTGAACGCACCCGGCCCGAACACACCGGGCCCGAACCGGCGAGTTCCGGGCGCGCCCGGGTCTCCGGCGGTGTGACGATCGGCTGATCCGATCGGGGGACGTCTCGGCCGTGCCCCGCCGTACTGCTCCCGGAACGTCGCAGAGCGTGAACTAGGCTCTGGAATCACCCGATCCGGAGTCCCGGCGGGCTTGCGTGTGCGGTGGGACGGGAGTGTGGCCCGTGACGGATCAGGCAGTGGACACAGGCGGCGTGCAGCTGTCGGGACACGCTGCGACAGAGGGCCATTTCCTGGGCCGTACCCGGGAGTTGAAGGAACTGCGCGCCGACATCGAGCGCGCCGGGCTGGACACCATCTCCGGGAAGAAAGCCCCCCGCGCGCGCGTGCTGCTCATCGCCGGCCGGCCCGGCTCCGGGCGTACGGCGCTCGCCGAAGAACTCGTCCGGCAGCTCGCCGACCGCTACCGGGACGGCGTCCTGCGCGCCCGCCTCGCCGAGCCCGACGGCACGCCCGTACCGGTCGAGCGCGCCGCCCGCGCACTGCTCGCCGCGCTGGACGTGCCGACTCCGCCCGGCGCCGACGAGGACGACCTCGCGGCCCTCCTGCGCGAGGCCCTCGCCGAACGGCGCGTGCTGCTCCTGCTCGACGACGCGGCCGGCGCCGAACAGGTCGACGCGCTCCTCCCGGACACCCCGGAGTGCCTGCTCGTCGCCGTCTCCGCCGGACCGCTCACCGGCATCGCGGACGTCCGTCCCTGCACCCTGGGCGGCCTGGACACCAAGTCCGCCCTCGAACTGCTGACCCGGTTCACCGGCTCGGTCCGCATCACCGTCGACCCGCGCTCCGCCGAGGGCCTCGTGGAAACCTGCCAGGGCCAGCCCGCCGCGCTGATCCTGGCGGGCGGCTGGCTCGCCGCCCGCCCCAACGCGGCCGTCGCCGACCTCGCCAAGCAGCTCCACGCCGAGGGCGACGAGGGCACCCCGCTCAGCCGGGTCTTCCGGCTCGTGCACGCCGCGCTGCCGGCCCCCGCCGCCCGGATACTGCGACTGCTGTGCCTCGCCCCGGCCGGCCTCGCCGACCCGCACACCGCCTCCGCGCTCGCCGGCTGCTCGGTGGGCGCCGCCCACACCACCCTGGACGACCTCACCACCCTGGGCCTGCTGCGGGCCCTGGACTCCCCGCTGCCCCAGTACGAGGTCCCCGGCTGCCTGTACCCCCTGCTGCGCGCCGCCGCAGAGACCCACGACCGCCCGGCCGAGCTCCAGTTGGCCCGCGCCCGCATGCTTGAGCGGACGGTGCGGCTGCTGCACTCCTGCCGGGCCATCACCGAGACCGACAACCCCCAGGCCCGCGAGAAGCTCCAGGGCCTGCCCCGTGCCCTGCGCTTCCCCACCCCGCGCGCGGCCGCCGACTGGCTGCGGGTGCGCCGTCCGGCCCTGCTCGCCTCGGCCCGCCTCGCGGTCGCCGACGGCGAGCTGGACACCCTGGCCCGCCGCCTGATGTCCCAGTTGGTCAGGGCGATGGTCGCGCACTTCGGCACCCAGGAGGCGGCGCCCGACCTGTACGGCGTCCACCAGCTCGTCCTGGACGTGGCCGAGCGCCGGAACCTGCCCCGCGAGAAGGCCGCCGCCCTGCTCAACCTGGCCGACGTGGACGCCAGGACCGGCCGCACGGCGGAGGCCCTGGTGCGCTACCGGGCCGCGCTGGACGCCGGACGCGAGGCGGGCGACCCGTACGCGATCGGCCGCGCGATGGAGTCCGTGGGGGGCGCGCATCTCGAACTCGGGGACTACGACCGGGCCGCCGACTGGTTCGGCCGGGCCCTCGCCCAGCGGCTGGCCCGGGACGAGCGCGCGGACGCCGCCCGCCTCTACGGCCGTACCGCCACCGCGCACACCTACGCGGGCCGCTACGGCGAGGCGCAGCGGGCCTGGCGGGCCGCGGCGGCCGGGCACCGCAAGAACGGCGACGTGGGCGCGCACGCCCGGGCGCTGAGCGAGCTGGCCAGGGTCCAGGAGTACGCGGGCCGCCCCGAGGAGTCGCTGCGGACCTGCCAGGAGGCGGTGGAGTGGGCCCGGCGCGCCGAGGACACGCGGCTGCAGGCCGCCGTGCAGCTGAGGCTGGCCGACACCCTGGAGCGCCTCGGCGACCCGGCGGCGGCCGGCCTGCACCGGGGCGCGGCCGAGCGCATCCTGGGAGAGGAGCTCCCGGACCGGGAGCCGAAGCCGGAAGGGCCGGGGCAGCCAGGGCAGTTGGGGCAGCCAGTGCGGCCGGAGCAGTCGGAACGACTGGAACACGGTGCTAACACCTGCGAAATCCGCAGTACATCCGCTGAAGATTGATGCAATGAAAGGCTAGACAGCGGGAACACCTTCATTAGACTGGCTCTGCCGCACGTTCCCCTGCGGTGTCTCCGGACATGTCCCGTACCCACGGGCAGGTCTCGCTGTGCCCCCACACCCTCTGAGCCCCTCTGAGCCAAGGACCGTGATCGACGTGAAGGTCGGTATCCCCCGCGAGGTCAAGAACAACGAGTTCCGGGTGGCCATCACCCCCGCCGGTGTGCACGAGCTGGTGCGCCACGGCCATCAGGTCGTCGTCGAGCGAGGCGCCGGTGTCGGCTCGTCGATCCTGGACGCCGAGTACGTGGCCGCCGGTGCGCGGATCCTGGACACGGCCGACGAGGTGTGGGCCACCGCCGACCTCCTGCTGAAGGTCAAGGAGCCCATCGCCGAGGAGTACCACCGGCTGCGCAAGGACCAGACGCTCTTCACCTACCTGCACCTGGCCGCCTCCAAGGAGTGCACGGACGCCCTCATCGGGTCCGGCACCACGGCGATCGCCTACGAGACCGTCGAGCTGCCGAGCCGCGCCCTGCCGCTGCTCGCCCCGATGTCCGAGGTGGCCGGCCGGCTGGCCCCCCAGGTCGGCGCCTACCACCTGATGCGCGCCAACGGCGGCCGCGGTGTGCTGCCCGGCGGCGTCCCCGGCGTGCTGGCCGCCCGGGCGGTCGTCATCGGCGGCGGTGTCTCCGGCTGGAACGCGGCGCAGATCGCCATCGGCATGGGCTTCCACGTGACCCTGCTCGACCGGGACATCAACAAGCTCAAGGAAGCCGACAAGATCTTCGGTACGAAGATCCAGACGGTCGTCTCCAACGCCTTCGAGCTGGAGAAGGCCTGCATCGAGGCCGACCTCGTGATCGGCGCCGTCCTCATCCCGGGCGCCAAGGCCCCGAAGCTGGTCACCAACGAGCTGGTGTCCCGGATGAAGCCGGGAAGTGTCCTTGTCGACATCGCGATCGACCAGGGCGGCTGCTTCGAGGACTCCCGTCCGACCACCCACGCCGAGCCGACCTTCCCGGTCCACAACTCGGTCTTCTACTGCGTCGCCAACATGCCCGGCGCGGTCCCCAACACCTCCACCTACGCGCTCACCAACGCCACGCTGCCCTACATCGTCGAACTCGCCGACCGGGGCTGGGTGGAGGCGCTGCGCCGCGATCCCGCGCTGGCCAAGGGCCTCAACACCCATGACGGCAAGGTCGTTTACCGCGAGGTCGCCGAGGCGCACGGGCTGGAGCACCTGGAGCTGGAGTCCCTGCTCGGCTGAGCCGTTCCAGCACCCGTTGGACCACCCCGTACGGCCAAGTAGGCGGCCTGCAAAAGGCGATACGTCAACACGGGTCGTCAACCTCGCGCACCCGGCCGGACCTTGCCCGACAAGGCCCGGCCGGATGTGTGTATGGTCACTTTGCGGCTCTCGGTCAACTCGCCTCGAACGTAACCCTTCGACCGATTCGTTCACCGGTGAAGCCTGCCGTGCGACGGCCGTACGCCCTTGACAGAGGGATGTTTCATTGCCGACACATCGGGCCGGGTCCGGCGGATTGTGTTGCTGCGGACGCCCGACACGCCATAGAGTCGCCAACCGTCGGCATGGTGCCACGCTGACCTTGTCTAGAAGTTTCCTGGTCACCAAGGAGGTAAGACGACTTGTGAATGAGTCGACATTTTCTCCCGGGGGTGGTCATCCAGGAATGCTTACGCGGGGCGCGGGTTCCGCGGGGCTCGAGGCTGTCGGCTCCGTCGCTGTCCGAACCTTCGCAGCCCATCAGAGCCAGACCAGCCCCCTACTGGCTCAGACAGCACCCCAGAGCATGGATGGCCATCACGTGAACGCCATGGCCGGCGACGGAAGTGGCGCGCCCCACAACCACTTCGCCGACTACGACGAACTGCCCGACGGGCATTTCTACGATCCCGATGCCGAGTACGAGCCGGATCCGGAGTACGCGGCCACGCTCGCGCCCGACGCGGCCCGACAGCGCCGTGAGCGCGTCGGTCCGACCGGACGCCCGCTGCCGTACTTCCCGATCCCGGGCCCGCTGACCAGTCACGGCCCCGCGACGATCATCGCGATGTGCAACCAGAAGGGCGGCGTGGGCAAGACCACGTCGACCATCAACCTGGGTGCCGCGCTCGCGGAGTACGGACGACGCGTGCTGCTCGTGGACTTCGACCCGCAGGGCGCGCTGTCGGTCGGTCTCGGCGTCAATCCGATGGAGCTCGACCTCACCGTCTACAACCTGCTCATGGAGCGGGGCATGGCGGCGGACGAGGTGCTCCTGAAGACCGCGGTCCCCAACATGGACCTGCTGCCCAGCAACATCGACCTGTCGGCCGCCGAGGTCCAGTTGGTCTCCGAGGTCGCGCGCGAGTCCACGCTCCAGCGTGCGCTCAAGCCGCTGTTGCCCGACTACGACTACATCGTCATCGACTGTCAGCCCTCGCTCGGCCTGCTCACGGTCAACGCCCTGACGGCGGCGCACAAGGTGATCGTGCCGCTGGAGTGCGAGTTCTTCGCCCTCCGGGGTGTGGCGCTGCTGACCGAGACCATCGAGAAGGTCCAGGAGCGGCTGAACCCGGATCTGGAGCTCGACGGGATCCTCGCCACGATGTACGACTCGCGCACCGTGCACAGCCGTGAGGTGCTCGCGCGCGTGGTCGAGGCGTTCGACGACCACGTCTACCACACGGTCATCGGGCGTACGGTCCGCTTCCCGGAGACCACGGTCGCCGGTGAGCCGATCACCACGTACGCATCCAACTCGGTCGGCGCCGCCGCCTACCGTCAGCTCGCCAGGGAGGTGCTCGCCCGGTGTCCCGCCGAGTGAGTCTGCCGGGGGCCGACGAACTCTTCCGTACGACAGGGGGAATGGCGCTTCAGTCGTCCGCGGCCCGTCGCTCCTCAGGCGGTGACGCCCGGGTGCCCGGGCCGGCCGGCGAGAGCGACGGGGCGGCGGCCGGCGGTGCGCAGGACGCGCCGCAGGCCGTGCCCGCGCAGGGCGGCGAGGGCGCCGAGCACGCGGCGGCCGAGGCGGGTCAGACCGCCGCCGGGGAGTCCCGTACCAGGGGCGCCGCCGGGGAGCGCCGTCAGGGCGTGCAGGAAGGTTCTGCCGCGGACGGCTCGGACGAGACCCAGTCGCGTAAGCGCGGGCGGGCCCCCTCCCGTCGGCCAAGCGGCCGGGAGCGGCACGACGAGAAGATCACCGTCTATGTCTCCGCCGAGGAGCTCATGGACCTGGAGCACGCCCGGCTGGTGCTCCGCGGTGAGCACGGGCTGGCCGTGGACCGGGGGCGCATCGTCCGCGAGGCGGTCGCCGTGGTCCTCGCCGACCTGGAGAGCCGCGGGGACGCGAGCATCCTCGTACGACGACTGCGCGGGCGCTAGCGGTAGCCTGCGGGGGCCATGACCTCGAACGACGTCCCAGCTCCAGCCTCAGTCCCCGGCGCGGCAGCCGGCCGTCGGCGTGCGCTGGGGCGGGGGCCGGGGGCGGCGCCCGATCCCGTTCCGGTGCCCGAAGCCGTGCCGCCGCCTCCGGAACCGGCGGCCACCGCCGAGGACACCCCCGACGGCGTCTTCAAGGTGCGGCTCGCCAACTTCGAGGGCCCCTTCGATCTGCTGCTCCAGCTCATCTCCAAGCACAAGCTGGACGTCACCGAGGTCGCGCTGTCGAAGGTCACCGACGAGTTCATGGCGCACATCCGGGCGATGGGCCCGGACTGGGACCTCGACCAGACGACCGAGTTCCTGGTCGTGGCCGCCACGCTGCTCGATCTGAAGGCCGCTCGGCTGCTGCCCACCGCGGAGGTCGAGGACGAGGCCGACCTCGCGCTGCTGGAAGCCCGGGACCTGCTGTTCGCCCGGCTGCTCCAGTACCGGGCCTACAAGCAGGTCGCCGACGTCTTCACGCACCGGCTGGAGCGCGAGGCACGCCGCTACCCCCGTACCGTCGGGCTCGAACCGCACCACGCCGAGCTGCTGCCCGAGGTGGTCATCAGCATCGGCGCGGCCGGGTTCGCGAAGCTCGCGGTCAAGGCGATGCAGCCCCGGGCCGAGCCGCAGGTGTACGTCGACCACATCCACGCGCCGCTGGTGAGTGTGCAGGAGCAGGCCGGGATCGTCGTCGCGCGGCTGCGGGAGCTGGGGGAGGCGAGCTTCCGGGCGCTCGTCGAGGACACCGACGACACCCTCACCGTCGTGGCCAGGTTCCTGGCGCTGCTGGAGCTGTACCGGGAGAAGGCCGTCGCGCTCGACCAGGAGACCGCGCTCGGGGAGCTGCTGGTGCGCTGGACCGGCGGGGACGGGGACGCGCAGCCGACGGTCACGGACGAGTTCGACCGGCCGCCCGAGGAGCCCGGGAAGTCCGGAGAGGAGAAGAAGACGTGAGTGGCGTGAGTGGCGTGAGTGAGGAGAGCGTCGCCGGACTGGATCTCAAGCCGGCCCTGGAGGCCGTCCTGATGGTCGTCGACGAGCCCGCGACCGAGGAGCACCTCGCGAAGATCCTCCAGCGGCCCCGGCGGCAGGTCGCCGGCGCGCTGCGCGAGCTGGCCGACGAGTACACCGTGCAGGGGCGTGGCTTCGAGCTCAGGCTCGTCGCGGGCGGCTGGCGGTTCTACACCCGGCCCGAGTACGCGGCGGCCGTCGAGGGCTTCGTCCTGGACGGGCAGCAGGCGCGGCTCACCCAGGCGGCGCTGGAGACCCTGGCGGTCGTCGCGTACCGCCAGCCGGTCAGCCGCAGCAGGGTCTCCGCGGTGCGCGGAGTCAACTGTGACGGCGTCATGCGCACGCTGCTCCAACGGGGTCTGGTCGAGGAGGCGGGCGCGGAACCCGAAACAGGTGCGATCCTGTACAGGACGACGAACTACTTTCTGGAGCGGATGGGCCTGCGAGGCCTGGACGAGCTCCCGGAGCTCGCGCCCTTTCTCCCCGAGGCGGAGGCGATCGAGGCCGAGACGCTGGAAGGGGTCCCGTCGTTCGATCCGGACGCACCGGATGCAGATGCAGACGACACGACGACGACGGAACTTTGATGCGAAGCAGTGGCAGCGGCAGTGGCAGGAACAGCGGGCGCGGCAACCCCCGCGGGACCGGTGGGGGCGGCAAGCCCCGGGGAACCGGCGGGGGCGGCAACCCTCGCGGGACCGGTGGAAGCGGCAACTCCCGCGGGGCCGGTGGCAGGGGTTCCCAGCCGACGGGCGGGGCAGGGCGCGACCGCGACGACAGGCCGAAGCGCGAGGGCAAGCCCCGTCCCGAGGAGCGCCGCTACGACGTAGGGCCGAGCGGGAACTACGAGGGCCCGAAGTCCGGGCGCGGCGCCTCCGCGCGCGGCGGCGCCAAGGGCGGGCCCAAGCAGAGCCAGGGCACCGGGCGCGGCCGTTCGGTGCCGGCGACCTCCCGTGAGTACGAGGCGCGGGCCGAGGAGCGCAACCGCGAGCGGTACGCGAGCAAGAAGGACGTCAAGCTTCCCAAGACCTTCCCGGGCGCCGAGCAGGAGGGCGAGCGGCTGCAGAAGATCCTCGCGCGCGCGGGCTACGGCTCCCGGCGGTCCTGCGAGGAGCTGATCGAGCAGGCGCGGGTCGAGGTCAACGGCGAGATCGTGCTCGAACAGGGCAAGCGGGTCGACCCGGAGACCGACGAGGTCAAGGTCGACGGCCTGACCGTCGCGACCCAGTCGTACCAGTTCTTCTCGCTGAACAAGCCGGCCGGTGTCGTCTCCACGATGGAGGACACCGAGGGCCGGCAGTGCCTCGGCGACTACGTGACCAACCGTGAGACGCGGCTGTTCCACGTGGGCCGGCTCGACACCGAGACCGAGGGCGTCATCCTCCTCACCAACCACGGCGAGCTGGCGCACCGGCTGACCCACCCCAAGTACGGCGTGAAGAAGGTCTACCTCGCGCACATCGTGGGCCCGATCCCGCGCGACCTGGGCAAGCAGCTCAAGGACGGCATCCAGTTGGAGGACGGGTACGCGAAGGCGGACCACTTCCGGGTCGTCGAGCAGACCGGCAAGAACTACCTGGTCGAGGTGACCCTGCACGAGGGCCGCAAGCACATCGTGCGCCGGATGCTGGCGGAGGCCGGCTTCCCGGTCGACAAGCTGGTGCGGGTCTCCTTCGGCCCGATCACCCTGGGCGACCAGAAGTCGGGCTGGCTGCGACGGCTGTCCAACACCGAAGTCGGCATGCTGATGCAGGAAGTCGACCTTTAAGGATCCCCGCTTCAAGGATCCCTGCCTTTAAGGATTCCTGAGGATCCGAGGGCTTGTGCGCTGACGCACCCCCTTTTTATAGTCGTGATGACTATTAAAAGGGGGTGTTCGTCATGTGGGGCCACGGCCAGGACGCCTACGACAAGCATGCCTACGAGCCCTTCGCCGTCACCGTCGATCTCGCCGTCCTCACGCTCCGCGCGGGCACCCTGCACGTGCTGCTCATCGAGCGCGGCCACGAGCCGTACGCCGGACACTGGGCGCTGCCCGGGGGCTTCGTGCTGCCGGACGAGTCCGCGGAGACGGCCGCCCGGCGCGAACTCGCCGAGGAGACCGGCCTGAAGGACGTCTCAGGGCTGCACCTGGAGCAGTTGCGCACCTACAGCGAGCCCGGCCGCGACCCCCGGATGCGGGTCGTGTCCGTCGCCTTCGCCGCGCTGCTGCCCGACGCCCCCGAGCCGACCGGCGGCGGCGACGTGGCCCAGGCGCGCTGGCTGCCGTACGACGGTGTCGAGCCGCTCGCCTTCGACCACGACCGGATCCTGGCCGACGCCCACGACCGGGTCGGCGCCAAGTTCGAGCGCACCGGCCTCGCGACCGCCTTCTGCCCGCCCGAGTTCACCCTCGGCGAGCTCCAGCAGGTCTACGAGTCGGTGTGGGGGACCGGGCTCGACCGCCCCAACTTCCGGCGCAAGGTGCTCGCCACCCCCGGCTTCGTCGAACCCGTGCCCGGCGCCGCACGTCTGACCGGCGGCCGCGGCAAGCCCGCCGCCCTCTACCGCGCGGGCGCCGCCACCGCACTCCACCCGCCCCTGCTGCGACCGCCCCCGGAAGGACGCCCCGCATGACCACCTCGACCACCGCCGTCCGCAAGCGCGCCACCGGATCCCTGCTGGGGCTCGCCCTGGGGGACGCGCTCGGGTTTCCGACCGAGTTCAACGACATCCCGTCGATCCTCGCCAAGTGCGGGCCGTGGCGGGAGATGGAACTGCCCAAGCGCGCCTTCGTCTCCGACGACACGCAGATGACCCTCGCGGTGGGGCGGGCCATGCGGACCGCCATGGACCGGGGGCTGCTCACTCCCGGAGGCATGGCCCAGCCGCTGCGGAAGGAGTTCGTGGACTGGTACCGGTCGCCGGACAACAACCGGGCTCCGGGGCAGACCTGCCTGACCGCCTGCGACCTGCTCGAGGACGGCAAGCGCGTCTGGCAGGACGCCAGCCAGATCGGCTCCAAGGGCTGCGGCGCCAACATGCGCGTCGCCCCCCTCGGCCTCGCCCCCGGGCTCAGCGACGAGCAGCGCGCCGGGGCCGCGCAGCTCCAGTCCGCCCTCACCCACGGCCACCCCACCGCGCTCGCCGCCTCCGACCTCACCGCCCACGCCGTGCGGCTGCTCACACAGGGCACCGACCCGGCCGCGCTGGTCGGGCTGCTGCGCACGTACGCCCTCGACAACCGCACCCACTACCACCACCGCTGGCTCGACGACCTGTGGACCCGCGGCCAGGACCCCGACCCGGAGCACTTCATGGCGCGCGGCTGGGACGAGTGCCTGGGCGTGCTGGAGCGCCTTGAGGAAGCGCTGCGCGATCCCTCGCCCGAGACCGACCCGTGCCTGGCGACGGGGGCGGGGTGGATCGCCGAGGAGGCCATGGCCAGTGGCCTGCTGTGCTTCCTGCTCTTCCCCGACGAACCGGTGACCGTGCTGCGCCGGGCCGCCTGCTCGTCGGGGGACTCCGACTCCATCGCCTGTCTGGCGGGCGCCTTCGCGGGCGCGCACGCCGGGGCGGACGCCTGGCCGACCGAGTGGGCGGACCGGATCGAGTACCAGGGGGAGCTGGTGACGCTCGGGGCGCTCTGGGACCAGTGAGCCGTTGATCCGGCGGGGGGCTCAGGCCAGCTTGATGACGCCGCCCGCGACGGTGATCTGCTCCGCGGGCAGCGGCTTGGGCGCCGGGCCGTGAGCCACCGAGCCGTCGGCGATGTGGTACTTGCTGCCGTGGCAGGGGCAGTCGATGGTGCCGTCCGCGACTTTGGCCACGGTGCAGCCCATGTGGGTGCAGATCGCGGAGAACGCCTTGAAGTCGTCCTTGGTCGGCTGGGTGACGACGACCTTCTCGTCCGCGAAGATCTTGCCTCCGCCGACGGGGATGTCGGTCGTCTTCGCCAGTTCCCGGCCGGCCGCGGCCGACGACTTCTCGGACGAGGAAGAGGACGAATTGCTGTCGCCGTAGTTGCTGCATGCCGCCGTGAGCGCCGCTGCCGCGCCGCCCGTCGCCAGGAGAACCGTGCGTCGTGTCGCGGGGAGAGTCATGTCGTCACTCCGAAAGTACGGAAGAACCAGAAGGCCGAGGTCAGCCAGATGATCGTGAGCGTGGCGAAGACGAGTCCGCCGACGATCGGCAGCAGCCATCCGGGGAGTCGCTCCGAACGGAGCAGCAGCATCTTGGCACTGAAGGCGCCGAAGAAGAAGCAACCCAGGGCGGAGTGCCACAAAACACGCGTTTCATACGTCTGATAGCCAAGCGCGTACAGGCAGTGCACCGCAACCGGGACGGCGATCAGAAAGGCCGCGCGGCCCGACCAGCGGTGGAGCGTGCCCGACCAGGCGGGACCCGGCAGCTTCCCGTAGAGCATCAGCGCCGAGGCGACCTGGACCAGGGCGAAGAGGATCGCGGCCGTCGCCAGCCAGGACTTCACCGCGCCCGTGCTGCTGAAGCCGGCCAGGTTGAAGGCCGTCCCGGCCGGGTCGTGGACCTTGCCGTACACGCCCAGGGCGACGGCGACCGCGGCGGCGACGAGCGCCGGGACCAGGTAGCGGGCGGGGTGCGGGCCGCGCCGCGCGGGCTCGGGGGCGGGGAAACCCTGGGTGGCGGCGTTCGGGTCGACGGTCATGATGGCTCCCTGCTCAAAGGGGTCAGGGGTGGGGTGCGGGCGGTCAGGGCGTTGCGGGGCGGGCTGTGAGCCGCTGTCCGTCGACCGTCACCGCGCCGGTGGCCGGGTCGATGCGGGGCGCGGGGGAGGGCTCGCCGTCGCGGGTGAGGATGCCGACCTGGGTGCCGTCCTTCAGGACGATCCAGCCGCCGTCGATCTTCGCGGAGCGCACGGTGGCCGTCGCCCGCCACAACCCGGACGGCTTCTTCGCCCGGTCCGCGGTGAACGCGTGGTGGCCGCCGCCGACGTCCACCGTGCCGTCGATCTTCCTGCCGTCCCGCAGCGTGCCGTCCAGCTTCGCGCCGTTCTTCCCGGTGAGCTTCAGCGTGCCGTCGTCCCGTACGTCGCCCTTGAGCCAGGACTCCCGGGTGTGGCCGTCGCAGAAGTACGCGATCGCCCTGCCGTCGCGGACGGAGACGGCGATCGCCGCCGCGTCGTCGGCGGTACGGCCGGCGTAGTCGGAGTCCGGGGCCGGGACCGGGGTACGGGAGGGGGTGGGCGTGGGGGACGCGGCGGTGCTGCGGGTGGGGGCCGGGGTCGGTGACTTCTCCTGCTGCGTGGACGAGACGGTCTTCGTCCCCGTCGTCACGTTGAGCGTCAGCAGGAACAGGCCGAGCACCAGTCCCGCGAGAAGGGTGAGCAGGGGTCCTGGACGCTTCATGTCGGGCCTTCCCCGATGCGGGTGTCCTGCCGTCAGAGTGCCATGAGAGCGCAGGCCGCACCCGCCGTAAAGGGCGTACGGAGGCACTCCCGTCTCGGCACGCGGTCGGCGCGCACCGGACCGACCCGGGCTGACTACGCTTGATGCATCAATGCGTCGAGCGCCGTATATCGGCAGCGCGTCAGCACATCAGGCGTCAGCACATCAGGCATCACACATCAGCAAGGAGCAGCGCCGTGGCGGTACGAGCGGTCCGGGGAGCCGTCCAACTGGAGCGGGACGAGGCCGGGCACATGGACGAGCAGGTCGGGGCCCTGCTCACCGCCGTCCTGGAACGGAACTCCCTCAGCGCCGACGACCTGATCAGCATCTGGTTCACGGCCACCCCCGACCTGCACAGCGACTTCCCGGCGGCCGCCGCGCGCAAGCTGGGCATCGTCGACGTGCCGCTGATCTGCGCCCAGGAACTCGACATCGAGGGCGCCATGCCGCGGGTCGTCCGCATCCTCGCGCACATCGAGTCCGACCGGCCGCGCGCCGGGATCAGCCACGTCTACCTCGGCACCGCCGCCGCCCTGCGCAAGGACATCGCCCAGTGAGGACCGCGCTCGTCATCGGAACCGGGCTGATCGGCACGTCCGCCGCCCTGGCCCTGGCCCAGCGGGGCGTCGTCGTCCACCTCGCCGACCACGACCCCGAGCAGGCCCGCACGGCCGCCGCGCTCGGCGCCGGCACCGACGAGGCGCCGGAGGGCCCGGTCGACCTCGCGATCGTCGCCGCCCCGCCCGCCCACGTGGCCGGTGTGCTCGCCGACGCGATGCGCCGGGGGGTGGCCCGCGGCTACCTCGACGTGGCCAGCGTCAAGGGCGGGCCGCGCCGCGAGCTGGAGGCGCTCGGCCTCGACCTGTCGGCCTACATCGGCACGCATCCCATGTCGGGGCGGGAGAAGTCCGGGCCGCTGGCCGCGACCGGCGACCTGTTCGAGGGACGGCCCTGGGTCCTCACCCCGACCCGGGACACCGACACCGAGGTGCTGAACCTCGCCCTGGAGCTGGTCTCGCACTGCCGCGCCGTCCCGGTGGTCATGGACGCGGACGCCCACGACCGCGCGGTGGCGCTGGTCTCCCACATGCCCCACCTGGTGTCCAGCATGGTCGCCGCGCGCCTGGAGCACGCCGAGGAGGCCGCCGTACGGCTGTGCGGGCAGGGCATCCGGGACGTCACCCGGATCGCCGCCTCCGAGCCCGGGATGTGGATCGACATCCTGTCCGCGAACCCCGGACCGGTCGCCGACCTGCTCACCGACGTCGCCGCCGACCTGGAGGAGACGGTGCGGGCCCTGCGCGCCCTGCAGTCCTCCGACGACGCCGAGCGCGGCGAGGGCGTCGGCGGCATCGAGGACGTCCTGCGCCGCGGCAACGCGGGCCAGGTGCGGGTGCCCGGCAAGCACGGGGCCGCTCCGCGGGTGTACGAGGTGGTCGCCGTGCTGATCGACGACCAGCCGGGGCAGTTGGCCCGCATCTTCGCGGACGCGGGGCAGGCGGGGGTCAACATCGAGGACGTACGCATCGAGCACGCGACCGGGCAGCAGGCGGGGCTGGTGCAGCTGTGGGTCGAGCCGAAGTCCGCGGTGGTTCTGTCTTCGGCGTTGCGTGAGCGAGGGTGGGCTATCCGGAAGTAGGCACCCGGTGCCGGTGTGGGCGCTGCTGGGGGCTGCCGCCCCCAGGCCCCCGCTTCGGCCCTGAAGGGGCCTCGTCCTCGAGCTCCCCCCGAGGGGGGACCCCCAACGGGCTGAGTGCGGCCGGCCGGTGCTGAACAGGTAGCGGGCTGTGACGAACGGGCAGCGGCCGGACGAGTGACCTGTGCCCGGTAACCTTGTGCGGGGCACGATCGCGCCCCGCACATCCACCGCCTCGCACCAGGAAGGTGTCCCCCCGTGGAAAACGGCGCCACCCAGCCCGTGATTGTCGCCATCGACGGCCCCTCCGGCACGGGCAAGTCGAGCACGTCCAAGGCCGTGGCCGCCCAGCTCGGGCTGAGCTACCTGGACACCGGTGCCCAGTACCGGGCGATCACGTGGTGGATGGTGAGCAACGGGATCGACGTCGAGGACCCCTCGGCGATCGCCGAGGTCGCCGGCAAGCCGGAGATCCTCTCCGGCACCGACCCGGCCGCCCCGACCATCGAGGTCGACGGCTTCGACGTGACCGGCCCGATCCGCACCCAGGACGTCACCTCCAAGGTCAGCGCGGTGAGCGCCGTACCGGAGGTGCGGGCCCGGATCACCGAGCTGCAGCGCTCGCTGGCGGCCTCCGCCGAGCGGGGCATCGTCGTCGAGGGGCGGGACATCGGTACGACCGTGCTGCCCGACGCCGATCTGAAGATCTTCCTCACCGCCTCGCCGGAGGCCCGCGCCGCCCGCCGCAGCGGTGAGCTGAAGGGCGCCGACATACACAGCACCCGCGAGGCGCTGATCAAGCGGGACGCGGCCGACTCCTCCCGCAGGACCTCCCCGCTCGCCAAGGCGGACGACGCCGTCGAGGTGGACACCACCGAGCTGACGCTGACCCAGGTCATCGAGTGCGTCGTCACCCTCGTCGAGGAGAAGCGGGCCGTGCGGTGAGTCCTGAGTCCGTGCCCTCCGAGAAGGGCGCCGAGGTCGGGCGGCGGATCGGCGTCGGCCTGATGTACGGGCTGTGGCGGCCGCGCGTGCTGGGCGCCTGGAAGGTGCCCGCGAGCGGCCCCGTGATCTTCGCGGTCAACCACTCCCACATCGTCGACGGCCCGATGGTCATCGGCGTGGCGCCCCGGGCCTCGCACTTCCTGGTCAAGAAGGAAGCGTTCATCGGCCCGCTCGGCCGGTTCATGACCCGTGTCGGCCAGATCGAGGTCGACCGGGCGACCGCCGACCGCACGGCCATCACCCGCGCGCTGGGAGTGCTGGAGAACGGCGGGGTCCTCGGGATCTTCCCGGAGGGCACCCGGGGCGAGGGCGACTTCGCCGCCCTGCGCGCCGGGCTCGCCTACTTCGCCGTCCGCGGCGGGGCCCCGATCGTGCCCGTCGCCGTGCTGGGAAGTTCCGAGAAGCGCGGACGGTTGATAAAGGCGCTGCCCCCGCTGCGCTCCCGCGTCGACGTCGTCTTCGGCGACCCGTTCGAGGCGGGCGACGGCAGCGGACGGCGTACCCGCAAGGCACTGGACGAGGCGACCGAACGCATCCAGAAGCATCTGGCCGCCCACCTGGAAAACGCCAGGCGCCTCACCGGGCGCTGAGCGACACTGAAAACCGAGTTGACTGAGTAACCGAGCAAACCGAGTACCGAGTACCGAGTACCGAGTAGTGGATCAGCCCGGACGAACCGGGTGCTCCACCGATCACCACGAATGAACGACGAGGGACGCACTTCATGAACGACCACACCCAGCCCGACGGCTCGGACGGCTTCGAGCACGATCACGGGGCGCTCGGCGACGCCGAGTACGCGGAGTTCATGGAGCTCGCCGCCGTCGAGGGCTTCGACGTCGAGGACGTCGAGGGGGCGATCGAGGCCGCCGGGCACGGGCCGCTGCCGGTCCTCGCCATCATCGGCCGCCCGAATGTCGGCAAGTCGACCCTCGTCAACCGGATCATCGGGCGGCGCGAGGCGGTCGTCGAGGACAAGCCCGGCGTCACCCGCGACCGTGTCACCTACGAGGCCGAGTGGGCGGGCCGCCGCTTCAAGGTCGTCGACACCGGCGGCTGGGAGCAGGACGTCCTCGGCATCGACGCCTCCGTGGCCGCGCAGGCCGAGTACGCGATCGAGGCGGCCGACGCCGTCGTCTTCGTCGTGGACGCCAAGGTCGGCGCCACCGACACCGACGAGGCGGTCGTCCGGCTGCTGCGCAAGGCCGGCAAGCCCGTCGTGCTCGCCGCCAACAAGGTGGACGGCCAGAGCGGCGAGGCCGACGCGTCCTACCTGTGGTCCCTGGGCCTCGGCGAACCGCACCCGATCTCCGCGCTGCACGGCCGCGGCACGGGCGACATGCTGGACGCCGTCCTGGAGGCGCTGCCCGAGGCGCCCGAGCAGACCTTCGGCACCGCGGTCGGCGGACCGCGCCGCATCGCGCTCATCGGCCGCCCGAACGTCGGCAAGTCCTCGCTGCTGAACAAGGTGGCGGGCGAGGAGCGCGTCGTCGTCAACGAGATCGCGGGCACCACCCGTGACCCGGTCGACGAGCTGATCGAACTCGGCGGCATCACCTGGAAGTTCGTCGACACGGCGGGCATCCGCAAGCGCGTCCACCTCCAGCAGGGCGCCGACTACTACGCCTCGCTGCGCACCGCGGCCGCCGTCGAGAAGGCCGAGGTGGCGGTCATCCTGATCGACGCCTCCGAGTCCATCTCGGTCCAGGACCAGCGGATCGTCACCATGGCCGTCGACGCGGGCCGCGCGATCGTCCTCGCCTTCAACAAGTGGGACACCCTCGACGAGGAGCGCCGCTACTACCTGGAGCGCGAGATCGAGACCGAGCTCGCCCAGGTCGCGTGGGCGCCCCGGGTGAACGTCTCGGCGCGCACCGGCCGCCACATGGAGAAGCTGGTCCCGGGCATCGAGGCCGCCCTCGTCGGCTGGGAGACCCGCGTCCCGACGGGCCGCCTCAACGCCTTCCTCGGCGAGCTGGTCGCGGCCCACCCGCACCCGGTCCGCGGCGGCAAGCAGCCCCGCATCCTCTTCGGCACCCAGGCCGGCACCAAGCCCCCGCGCTTCGTCCTGTTCGCCTCCGGGTTCATCGAGGCGGGCTACCGGCGCTTCATCGAGCGCCGGCTGCGCGAGGAGTTCAGCTTCGAGGGGACCCCGATCCACATCTCGGTGCGGGTGCGCGAGAAGCGCGGCGCCAACAAGAAGAAGTAGCGGCAGCACCAGAAGCGGCCACATGGCTGAGGGCGGCACCCGTCACGGGTGCCGCCCTCAGCCATGTGCAGCGTGATCAGACGGTCCTGCGGGGCGCCGGTGGGAGAGCCGCAGGGAGTGCCGCAGGGATGTGGTGCATCGCGGTGGGCGGGTGCGGCTGGCCGATCTGCCCGACCCGCTGCCACTGGGACTGCTGACCGATCCCGTGCCGCGCGCTCTGCGCCCCCGCGCTGTAGGCGCTGTAGGAACTGCTGAACGACCCCGGGCGGGGTGGCGCGTACGAGCCCGTGCTGTGCGGGATGTTCCCGAAGGCGGTGAACCCCAGATCGTCCTCGCCGCTGCGGTCACCCGGCAGCGAGCGGAACGTCTTGACGTACTCGGAGTAGAGCGCGTCGTAGATCGGCGTGGCCGATGGGCCGCCCTGGGAGTCCTGAGCCGGTCGCGCGGACGGGATCGACTGGTAGGACGGGCGGCGGGGAACGTCATAGGTGTGCACGTATGTCCAAACGACGCGGCACGGGAAGAGATGCGGTTGTGCAGCGCGCCCGAAGGGGCGCGGGGCTGCGTGTACATGCGGCTCCGCCGCGTGGGCGGGACCAGCCACGAACGACCCGCCGCCGCCGTGCAACCCGCAGTCCCCGCCCCCTCATGCGCTTGTCTCAGGTCCCGGCAAGGGGCAGTGCCGCCCCCACCAACTGCCCGTTCGCCGCGGACTTGTCGAGCGCGTCCCGCAGCAGGTCCTCCCTGGGCTGGCGGCCGATCGAGCCCACCGGCGCCGCGAACATCAGTACCTGCTGGTGCTTGTTGGCGGCGGCCCGCCAGCCCTCCGTCACCTGCAACGGCTGATGTGCCTGCCACCAGGCGACCGGCTGCCCGCCGTTCACCGACGGCTGCAGTACGGCGTGCAGTTGGCCCATCGCGAGCAGTACGGACCAGCCGTGCTGTACCGGCGGGACCTCGGTGAGCTGGCTCAGCGGCATGAAGCCCTGCTCGATGAGAAGGGGCAGGAAGTCGTCGCCGGCGCCGGTCGTGCCGGGCCGCACGATGGGCGCGGTCGGCTCGACGACGAGGGCCGGGTGCAACTCCCCGGCGATCAGGACGAGTCCGCTGGTCACACCGAGCACGGCCTGCTCGGGGATGACCTTGTCGGGGTCCAGGTCGACCGTGTCGCCGCTGATGGAGCGGACCGCGCCCTGAAGCTGCTCCTCGGTGACCTGGACGATCTGCGAGGGCAGGCAGGTGGAGTGGGCGAAGGCGAGGACCGCGGTCTCGTCGCCGATGAACAGGACAGTGCTGGTGCGTTCGTTCTCGGAGTCGCCCGGGGTGCGGCAGGACGTGCAGTCGTAACTGCCCGGGGCGTTGTCTCCGGCGAGCAGCCGGTCGGCTTCTTCGTCGCCGATCTCGGCGCGTACCTCGTCGCTGACGTCGAGCATGCGCGGCACGGGTGACTCCCTCGGATGCGGTGCTTGGGCGAGGCCGGGGTGGCTCCGGCTCGTGGTCCGGGTGGGTCCCCGGCTCATGAAGAAGACAACGGGCGAGCTGTGGCGGGAGTCACGCTGCACGGCCAACGTAATCGAACCATCCTGCGCACGTGATCACGCTGCGTGCGGAATCGGCCACTCCATGTCAAGTAACGGGGAGATCACGGAACTTGGCCCGGTGAACTGACTCACAGTTTGTTCGAGTGGCTGGTCGACAAAATGTGAAAAAGGTGGATGAAGTAGGTGTCCTGAATTCGCCGCTACCTACGGTAACCAGTAACTGGCCTGGGAGAACAGGGAGTTGGTTGATAACGGGTCGTCAGGGTCCCTAGATTGCACCGCCGTGTGCAGCGAGCACCGCTCGGGTACGTCCGCCGGCCGCGCAGAGCCAGACAACGCGCAGCACGACCGCCGACGGACGGGGCGGAGCGCCACGACCGCGTCCTTGCGCGGCCGAAGCGCTCCGGTCAGGGGGAGCCCGGGTCCGTAGAGAGGGATCTACATGTCCGAATGTGCCGATAACCACACCCGCACGTCGTCGCGCAAGACGGCGGTCCTCGCCGGGGCGATACTCCTCGCCCCCCTCGGACTGCTCTCCGCGACCGGCAACGCCGCGGCGGCCGACAGCGGGGTGTGGGACCGCATCGCCCGGTGCGAGAGCGGCGGCAACTGGTCCATCAACACCGGCAACGGGTACTACGGCGGGCTGCAGTTCTCCGCCGGCACCTGGCGCGCGTACGGCGGCACCGCCTACGCGTCCACCGCCGACAAGGCCAGCAAGGCACAGCAGATCTCCGTCGCCGCCAAGGTGCAGAACGCACAGGGGTGGGGCGCGTGGCCGACCTGCTCGGCGCGCGCCGGAGCGTCCGGCAGCGCACCGACGAACGGGACGAGCGGTTCGTCGTCCTCCGGTACGTCGGGTTCCACCGAGTCGAGCTCCTCGAAGTCCTACTCCGGCTCGTCGAAGTCGGGCTCGTCCAAGTACGGCTCGTCGAAGTCCGGTTCCTCCAAGTCGGGGTCTTCCGAGTCGGGGTCTTCCGGGTCGAGCTCCTCGAAGGCGCCGGAGCGCTCGACGAGCCAGACCTCGCGCGGTACGTCCCGCGGCGACTACACCGTCCGCCAGGGCGACACCCTCAGCACCATCGCGGACGGGCACGGGCTCACCTGGCAGCGCGTCTACGCCGCCAACAAGGCCGTCGTCGGCGGCGACCCCGACCTGATCGTGCCCGGCCAGCGCCTCGTGCTCTGACCGTTCCCCCTACGGGACGAGGTGGCCCCATCCGGTGCGACGACCGGGTGGGGCCACTGCGGTCGTGCCGGTCATGCCCGTGGCCTGCACACCGTGAGACGCCCGGGTGGGTGTCCCCGGGCGTACGGAGGACATGTGGGGGAGCCGTGCATTTCCTATGGGCGGTCAGGTCGCGCGATCCCGCTGGATTCGGAATGCGCCGGGATCCGCGGGCGGGTTCTCCGCGCGCTTTTCGGCCGGTTATTCGAGGCGGCCGGACGACACGCGGGAATTGCGTTCGAATACGCGCGTAAGGCGTACGAAACCGCTCGTACGTGTGACGGAGTTCGTCGAAACGCGTGTCGTGATCCTGTGACAGAAGTGTGACCGGAGCGATTCGCGGCACCGGTCCGGGGGCCGGGGTTCCCGGGGCGCGGCTCGCGGCCTAGCGTGGCGGTATGGCACCGAATCCCACTCCGCCAGCGGAGCCCCAGGACAGTCCGGACGGGTACGTCGGCCTCGAGGCCGCGCGCGCCGAGCGCCTCGCGCGGGAACGGGGGTGGTCGGCGGTGCGCGCGTTGGCGCCCGGGACGATCATCACCATGGAGTACCGCTTCGGGCGGCTGAATTTCGAGGTACGGGACGGACGCGTGGCACGCGCCTGGAAGGGCTGAGAGGCAATCCCCGCAAGTACTGCTGGGCCATAAGTACTGCTACGCATTACGGGTACGGCGAAGGCCCCGGTTCCTGGGTTCAGGGGCCGGGGCCTTCGGGTGCGGGGCCGGGTTGTGCGTACCGGGGTCCCGCCGTTGTGGGGCGGAGTTCGCGCAGGTCAGCCGCAGGTCAGCCGCCGGTCAGGGGGCGGGCCGCCGTCGGGGTCGGCGCGGTGCGCGGGAGGCGGTCGGCGTGCGGTGGACGGCGGCTGCCGACCGGGGTGACCGGAGTGCGCTCCGAGCGGGTCGTGTGCGGGCCGGGGGCCAGATACACCGGCGCGCGCGGCGCACGGGCCGGAGCGACCGGCTCGTGGGCCGCGGGTGCCTCCTCCTGGACCATGGCGCGCGGCTTGAGCGACACGGGTACGGCGACGGGCGTGGGGGCAGGGGCAGGGGTGGGCGTGGGAGCCGTCGGCACCGGGGCCGTGGCGGAACGGCGCTCGCGCAGACGGTCGCGCAGCGCGAAGATCGAGACCTCGGCGCGGGCGATCAGCGGCTCGCACCAGGGCAGCGCCAGCAGGACCAGCAGACCCGCGGCCCAGCCGAGCACCACGTCGCTCAGCCAGTGCGTACCGAGGTAGACGGTGGTGAGGCCGACGCCGAGCGAGACCACCGCGGACACGGCGGACAGCCAGCGGCGGGCTCTCGGCGTGGACGCCAGATACGCCAGGATTCCCCAGGTCACGACGGCGTTGGCGGTGTGGCCGCTGGGAAATATATCGCCGCCCAGGCCCATCTCGCTGGAACCGATGGTGGTCGCGTAGTGGGGCCCGAGCCGGCCCATGCCGAGCTTCGCGGCGCCGACGGTGATGTTCAGCAGCAGCAGCGAGGCGCCCAGGGTGAGCATCGGGCGCAGGGTGTGCTGCCGCCAGGACCGCCAGCCGAGCCAGGCGGCGACCATCACGGCGGTCGGGCCACGCTGGCCCAGGACCACGTAGTAGTCGAGGAACGCGTGGATCTCGGGCCACTGCTGGTACGGCCGGAAGAACATGACCTGCCAGTCGAAGCGCACGAGCCACGAGGTGATCACCACGAGCCACACGATCGCCAGGTAGAAGGCCAGGGTCAGGGCGAGCAGGGCGACCCGGTGCCTGCTCATCTTCGGCACATCGATGTGGGCCGGTCGTTCCGGCTCACGGTCGAGCCTCGCGAACACCCGGTCCAGACGGGTGAGGTTTTGTTCGGTACGCACCTAAACGACGTTACAGCGAGTGAGCTCGAGACCCGGCCGATTCCGCTGGTTTGTGATGACGATGTGATGTGGGATTGCTCTCAGAAGGGTGTTTATCCCTCTGGAATCATTAATCGTCGAAGCCTGTTCCCTTCAATTCCTTTGATCATTCCAGGGGATAGTTTTAGGGAACTTATGAAAGGTTTCACTGAAAAGCAGGACTCCTCTTACGGAGGACCGGAGCCGTTCAGCCACCACGCGCCGTACACGGCCGAAGCCACCGCGACGCACCCCACCACCAGTGCCGACCTGGACGTCCGCAGCCGGGCCAGGGCCAGGGCGGGGGGCAGCAGCAGGGGGAACGCGGGCAGCAGCAGGCGCGGCTTGGAGCCGAAGTAGCTCGACGCGCACAGGGCGAGCGCGAGGACGACACCCCCGTACACCAGCAGCGGGAGCGGCTGGCGCTGCCGTACGCAGACGACGTACAGCCACAGGAGCAGGGCGACGCCGACGATCAGTCCGAGGCCGGCGAGGGCCGACGGGAAGGACGTGAACTTGCCGGCGACGAAGCGTGCGAAGGCGTACCCGCCGTCGAAGCCGTTGCGCCAGCCCGCCTGGACGTCGAGGTAGCCGAGGGGACCGTGGCCGATGCGGTGGCCGACCCACAGGACGTATCCGGCGGCGCCGAGGGGGGCGAGGAGCATGCCGAGGGCGCGTCGGCAGGGGGGTGCGCCGGGCTCGGGCGTCGCGCTGCGGGTTCGCGCGAACGAGACCGTCGCGGAGGCGTTCCGGTCACGGCGGGCGTTCGGGTCACGGGAGGCGTTCCGGTCGCGGAGGAAGGACGCCACGCCGGTCGCCCACACCGCCGCGACCACGGCGAGCCCCACCGGGCGGGTCAGGCCGGACAACGACGCGAGCGTCCCCGCGATCACCCAGCGGTCGGTGAGCACCGCGTACAGCGACCAGGCGGCCAGCGCGGTGAAGAGCGACTCGCTGTACGCCATCGACTGCACGATCCCGACGGGCAGGACGGCCCACACCAGCACCGCGCACACCCCGGCCCGGCGCCCGTACACGTGATCGGCGACCGCGAAGATCCCCCAGGCCGCGGCGAGCGAGGCGAGCAGGGACACGACGAGACCGGCGCCGGCGTACGGCAGCGGGGTCGCCGCGTGCAGAAGCCGTTCCAGCCAGGGCAGCAGCGGGAAGAAGGCGAGGTTGGAGTGGACGTCGCCGTTCGGCAGCCGCACCTCGTAGCCGTATCCCAGCTCGGCGACCCTCGTGTACCAGAGGGCGTCCCAGCGGGCGGTCAGCAGCGTGTACGCGTTCTTGTCGCGGGCGGCGCTCCACAGGGCGAGGGCCAGCAGGCCCAGGGCGCGCACGGCCGCGTACCCCAGGAGGGCGGGGGCCGCCCGGCGCAGGGTCGCGGAGCCGGGGGGCGTCGCGCGCGTCTCAAGATCGGTCACAGGCTCGATTATCGACGGGGTGCCCGGAGCCGGGGACCGTCGGGGCGTACGGGCCGGTTGTGCGGGGCGCATTCGAACAACGGTCTGGGCAGTGGCCTACGCCACACGGGTTGCCCGTGGGGTGTGAGAGGTCCGCCACGTGGCCCTGGCGCGAACTCGCGTACGCTGCGTTCCACTCGTGTTCGTCTGCGCGGGTCGGAGACCACCCCACCGCTGCTCTCCGGCCGAGTCGCGGGGGAGTCCCCACCCCGTGAGCCCGCCGGACCGAGGTATCACCTGGGAGGTACGTACATGTCCGGGACGACCATGGCCGCCGCAGGGCTGCGCCGTCGGGCGGCCGGGGCCGGTGCCAACCGCTGGGTCGTCCTGGTGGTGCTGTGCGTCAGCCTGCTCCTGGTCGCCGTCGACGCGACCGTGCTGCACGTGGCGGTGCCCGCCGTCACCGAGGACCTGCGGCCCGGTGCGATCGAGCTGCTCTGGATCGTGGACACGTATCCGCTGGTCTGCGCCTCGCTGCTGATCCTGTTCGGCACGCTCGGCGACAAGGTGGGCCGCCGGCGGATCCTGCTGCTCGGGTACGCCCTGTTCGGCGTCGCCTCCGCGCTGGCGGCGTTCGCGGGGAGCGCGCAGACGCTGATCGTGGCGCGGGCGCTGCTGGGCGTGGGCGGCGCGATGATCATGCCGGCGACGCTGTCGATCCTGCGGCAGGTGTTCCCGCTCCGGCGTGAGCGTGCGCTGGCGATAGGCATCTGGAGCGCGGTGGCCGCGGTGGGCGCGGCGGTGGGTCCGCTGCTCGGCGGCTTCCTGCTCGAACACTTCTGGTGGGGCTCGGTCTTCCTCGTCAACATCCCGCTGATGCTGGTCAGCCTGCCGGTGGGGCGGCTGCTGCTGCCCGAGTCGCGCGGCGCGGGGAACGGCCCGTGGGACGTCGTCGGCGCGCTGACGGCCGCAGCGGGACTCTTCGCCGTCGTGCTGGGCGTGAAGCGGCTGGGCGCCGGGGAAGTGGGGCCGTTCACCGTGATGCCGCTGGTGGTGGGCACGGTGCTGCTCGTGTTGTTCGTACGACGTCAGCGGCGTCGCGTCCATCCTCTGGTGGACCTGCGGATGTTCGGGAGGCCGGCGTTCAGTACGTCGGTGGGGTGCATCGTGCTGGCGATGCTGGCGCTGGTCGGCCTGGAGCTGATCGCGGCGCAGTACTTGCAGCTGGTGCTGGGTCTGTCTCCCCTGGAGACGGGCCTACGACTGCTGCCGCTGACGATCGCCGCGATGGCGGCGGGGCTGGCCGGGGCGCGGCTGCTGCGGCAGTTCGGGCCGCGGCGGATGGTGTGCGGGGGGTTCGTGCTCACCGCGGCAGCGGTGCTGACGCTGACCGCGATGGGCGGGTCGGACAACGCGGGGCTGCTGCTGTCCGGGTTCGTGCTGCTGGGCTTCGGCCTGGAGACGACGTTGTTCGCGGCGTACGAGTCGATGCTGAGCGAGGCTCCGCCGGAGCAGGCGGGCGGGGCGGCGGCGATCGGGGAGACGTCGTACCAGTTGGGGGCCGGGATCGGGATCGCGTTGCTCGGCAGCGTGATGAACGCGGCGTACGCGCCTGGACTCAACGCCGTGCCGGGGGTACCGGCGTCGGCGTCGGCCGCGGCCGGGCATTCGCTGGGCGAGGCTTACGAGGTTGCCGGGCGGCTCGGGGGGTCGGCGGGGGGCGCCCTGCGTCGTGCGGCGCGGGATTCCTTCGTGCACGGACTGCATGTGACGTTGCTGGTGAGCGCGGGGTTGTTGCTGCTGGGGGCGGTGATGGCGGTGCGGTTGCCGCGGGTGATGCAGTGCGAGGTGCCTTCGGCGGAGGTGGAGCTCCCGGGCCCCCGGGGAGTCGTGGAGTCCCGCGTCTCGGTGTGAGGCTCCCACCCACCCACCACCCGTGACTCTTGGGCGAGAGGTGGGCGTTGCCCGTGGGGGTACACCACCGTCGGCGGCTCGCGGCTCGCGGCTCGCGGCTCGCGGCTCGCGGCTCGCGGCTCGCGGCTCGCGGCCCGCGGCCCGCGGCCCGCGGCCTGCGGGGCCGGGGCGCGTGCTGGGCCGGTGCTGGGCGCGTGCCCGGCGTGTACTGGACGTGCCGGGCGGTGCGTCGTAACGTCGCTCGGGACATTGTGACTAGCGGTGCTAGTTTTTGGTTTCTGTCGGAGGCTTTCTCATGTCCGCGTCCTCGAAACTGCCGCCCTTCGACCCCGCCGACCCGCTCGGGATCGACGATCTGCTGGAGCCGGAGGATCTCGCGGTCCGTGACACCGTGCGGAGCTGGGCGGCGGACCGGGTGCTGCCGTACGTCGCCGGGTGGTACGAGAGCGGGGAACTGCCGGTCATCCGGGAACTCGCGCGCGAGCTCGGCGGGATCGGGGCCCTCGGGATGTCCCTCGACGGGTACGGATGCGCGGGCGCCAGCGCCGTGCAGTACGGGCTGGCCTGTCTCGAACTCGAGGCCGCCGACTCCGGGATCCGGTCCCTCGTCTCCGTGCAGGGCTCCCTCGCCATGTACGCGATCCACCGCTTCGGCAGCGAGGAGCAGAAGCAGCGCTGGCTGCCGCGCATGGCAGCCGGAGAGGTCATCGGATGCTTCGGGCTCACCGAACCCGATCACGGGTCCGACCCCGCCGGGATGCGCACGCACGCCAAGCGGGACGGCTCGGACTGGGTGCTCGACGGGCGCAAGATGTGGATCACCAACGGGTCCGTCGCCGGCGTCGCCGTCGTGTGGGCGCAGACGGAGGACGGGATCCGCGGTTTCGTCGTGCCCACGGACACCGCCGGGTTCACCGCCCCCGAGATCAAGCACAAGTGGTCCCTGCGGGCCAGCGTGACCAGCGAACTCGTCCTCGACGACGTGCGGTTGCCCGCAGACGCCGTCCTGCCGGAGGTCACCGGGCTGCGCGGGCCGCTGAGTTGTCTGTCCCACGCGCGCTACGGGATCGTCTGGGGAGCGATGGGAGCGGCCCGGTCGTGTTTCGAGACCGCGGTCGAGTACGCGAAGACCCGGGAGCAGTTCGGGCGGCCCATCGGGGGGTTCCAGCTCACTCAGGCCAAGCTCGCCGACATGGCGGTCGAGCTGCACAAGGGGATTCTGCTCGCCCACCATCTGGGGCGGCGGATGGACGCCGGCCGCCTGCGTCCCGAGCAGGTCAGCTTCGGCAAGCTCAACAACGTACGGGAGGCGATCGAGATCTGCCGGACCGCCCGCACCGTCCTCGGTGCGAACGGGATCTCGCTCGAATACCCCGTCATGCGGCACGCGACCAACCTCGAGTCGGTCCTCACCTACGAGGGCACCGTCGAGATGCATCAGCTCGTGCTGGGCAAGGCGCTCACCGGACTCGACGCCTTCCGCTGACCCGGCCAGGGCCGAGGCAGGGCCGGTGAGCGGCCCCGCCTCAGCTCTGGTTGAAGAAACCGTCCGTCCGATGGGAGGACGGGTCTCCGTTCACGATCTCCGTGTTGGCGGGGGTCAGCAGGAACACCCGGGTCGACACCCGCTCGATCGAACCCCGCAGGCCGAAGATCAGCCCGGCCGCGAAGTCGACGACGCGCTTGGCGTCGCCCGCCTCCATGGCCGTGAGGTTCATGATGACCGGCACGCCCTCGCGGAACAGTTCACCGATCGCCCGCGCGTCCCGGAAACTGTCCGGGGTGACGGTGCCGATCCGGCGGCCCTTCTCCTCGGCCGTGTCCGTGGCCACCTTCACTCGGGGGTCGGTGACCCAGGCGTCCCCGGAGTCGGTCCCCTCGGAATAGTCGTCGTCGTAGTAACGCTCGTCATCGTTGTCGTCGACGAGGCCAAGCCAGGCACTCGCCTTGCGCACCGATCCCATGGACGCCTCCTCTCGCAGCGGTCTTTCTGCTATCCGCATTCCCCATGGTCGTCCATGATGCTGAGGTCGCGCCAAGTGGATAGACGCCGCGCGGGGGGTTTGTGACGGTACTGGTGCACAGCGAATACGTCGAGAGCCCGCGTCTCCCAAGGGTCGTACCGCGTACGGCTGCTGACTGTGAGTGAAATATGATTCTTTGTGGCGGATGGGTGACGTACGGTGCGTCCGGGTGAACCGAACACCTCCTTCCGGCCTCCTTCCGACGTGACAATCGGTCGATAACATGCGGCAGCTCAATGTCCCAAGGACGACGGGGGTTGTCGTGTTCGGAATCGTCAGGCCGTGCGCTCATCGGCTCGGTGAGGGTCTCAAGACCCAGTGGATGGCGCACCTGTGCGGGCTCTGCCTCGCGCTGCGCGGCGACCACGGGCAGTTCGCGCGGGTGGTCACCAACTACGACGGGCTGCTCATCTCGGTTCTGACGGAGGCTCAGGCCGAGCGGACCGCGGCCGGCGGGTGGCGGCGCACGGCCGGACCGTGCCCGCTGCGCGGGATGCGCACCGCGTCCGTCGCGCAGGGGGAGGGCGCGCGGCTCGCCGCCGCCGTCTCGCTGGTGCTCGCCTCGGCCAAGGTGCGCGACCACGTCGCCGACGGGGACGGGCTGCTGGCGCGGCGGCCGGTCGCCGTCGCCGCGCGCAGGGTCGCCGCGAGCTGGGGGCGGGCCGGGGAACGCGGCGGGGCCGCCGTCGGGTTCGACACCGCCGTCCTCGTCGACGCCGTCGAGCGGCAGACCGGCATCGAGGCGCTCGCCGGACCGGGCACCTCCCTGCGAGCCGTCACCGAGCCGACGGAGACCGCCACCGCCGCCGCCTTCGCGCACACCGCGGTCCTGGCGGGCCGGCCGGGCAACGCCGTGCCGCTCGCCGAGGCGGGCCGCCTCTTCGGACGGCTCGCGCATCTGCTGGACGCGGTCGAGGACCGGGCGGCGGACGCGGCGGCCGGTGCCTGGAACCCGCTGACGGCCACGGCCACCCCGCTCCCCGAGGCCCGCCGGCTCGCCGACGACGCCCTGCACGGCATCCGGCTCGCGCTGCGCGACATGGAGTTCGAGGACGGCAGGCTGGCACATCTGCTGCTCGCCCACGAACTGGAGCGGTCGGTGGACCGGGCGTTCGGGACGTCCTCGTGCGGCCACGCACACGGCCAGGGCCCGGGCCCTGGGCAGGGGCAGGGTCCGCAGGGCGCCTTCGGGCCGCCGACCGGGCCGTACGCCCCCCAGGGGCCGGTGGACCCGAACGCGCCCGGCGACCCCTACGGCATGCCCCCTGGCAACCCCTACGGCAACCCTTTCGGTGGTGAGCCGCCGCGGCCCGGCAAGCGGGGCTTCTGGGCCGGGTGCGCGGTCGCGGTCGGGCTGTGCTGCACCTGCCGGGTGTGCTGCGCCGACTCGTTCGAGGGGCCGTGGTCGAGGAAGAGGCGTGAGGGACGGTGCAGCGACGGATGCGACTGCGGCTCCGGCTGCTGTGACGCGTGCGAGTGCTGTGAGTGCTGCGCTTGCGACTGCTCGTGCTGACGCGCCGTCATGTGTCGTGTGTGCGTGCTCATCACGTGCCGTGTGTACGTGCTCATCGTCCGTGGCGGGTGCGGCCACGGTGAGCGGTGGGCCTCCCGGGGACGTATCTCCCGGAGAGGACGCGGATGTGCGAAAGGACCACGGACGATGCCCGGTCGCTCTGACAAAATCGTGCCGCTCGCCGTGAAGATCGTGGTGAGCGGGGGGCTCGGGGTCGGCAAGAGCACGTTCATCGGGGCCGTCTCCGAGATCGAGGCGCTCGACACGGAGGCGGCGATCACCCAGGTGTCGGTGGGGATCGACTCGCTGGAGGGCGTCGAGTCCAAGACGACGACCACCGTCGCGCTCGACTTCGGGCGGATCACGCTCGACCGGACCATCGCGCTGTATCTGTTCGGGACGCCCGGACAGGACCGCTTCTCGTTCCTGTGGGACGACCTGGTGGAGGGCGCGCTGGGCACGGTGGTCCTCGCGGACACCCGGCGCATCGAGGAGAGTTTCCCCGCCGTCGACTACTTCGAGTCCCAGGACGCGCCGTTCGTCCTGGCCGTGAACCGCTTCGACGGGGCCGAGCGGGTCGAACTGGACGAGGTCCGGGAGGCGTTGGGGCTCAGCGCCGAGGTGCCGGTGCTGGAGTGCGACGCGCGGGAGCGGGGCTCGGTGCGCGATGTGCTGGGGGCCTTGATGGACCGGGTGGTCGGGGCGCGCGCCGTGCCCGGGCGTGGCGCGGCGGTGGCGCGGGGGTGAGGGGAGGGGGTGCGTGAGCGTGCGTGTGTGAAGGCGGAACGGTGAGGGAGAACGCGAAGAGAGCACCCGGAAACACGGGCGCGCAGTGGGTCAGCTCAACAGGAACAGGACCACACGCGACCGAAGTCGATGTGGGAGCGGGTGACCAGCCACCGCTGCGAATGCATGGGCCAAGTGGAACAGGTCTACGGATACCCGTCAACCGATGTGAGAGCGACGGCTCACAGTTCGGACGGCTCACAGTTCGGACAGCCTTGACAGTGAGGGGAAACCCCCGCGTACTCTCGCCGCACGGCCCTGCTGAGGGGCTCGGCCGTGATCTCCCGTCGTGCGAACCGCGCGAACTGTGCGAACCGTGTGCAGGCACCCACCCGTGTCACGGAGTCTTCGCATGCCTTCCGAGTCGAGCCCTCCCTCGGTCACAACCCCAGCAGCTCACGCGACAGCCCCGGCGGCTCATGCGGCGCGACGGTCTCTCGTGATCGTCGGGGCCGGGCCGCGCGGGACCGGTCTCATCGAGCGGATCGCCGCCAACGCCCCCGAGCTGTACGCCGGTTCGGGTCTCGACGTCCATCTCGTCGACCCGTATCCGCCGGGGGCCGGACGCATCTGGCGGGCGGCCCAGTCGCCGCTGCTGTGGATGAACTCGCACGCCGAGGACGTCACCATGTTCACCGACGAGACGGTGCGGATGGACGGGCCCGTGCGCCCCGGCCCCACGCTGCACGAGTGGGCCGGCCTCGACGGGCGCACCTTCGCCGACCGGCAGATCCAGGGCTCCTACCTGCGCCGGGTGCACGAACAGGCCGTCGCCGCCCTGCCCCCGTCCGTCGCCGTCCATCACCACCCGCGCCGCGCCCTGCGGGTGAGCGGCCCCCGCGAGGGACGTCAGCAGGTGTGGCTGGAGGGCCGCGCCCGGCCCCTGACCGCCGACCTCGTCGTCCTTGGCCTCGGTCATCTCGACGCCGAACTCAACCAGGAACAAAGTGAGTTGGCGGCGTACGCGCGTACGCACGACCTTGTGCATCTGCCGCCGGACTTCACCGCCGACAGTGACCTGTCCGCGCTGCGGCCGGGTGAACCCGCCTTGGTGCGCGGCTTCGGGCTCGCCTTCGTCGACCTGATGGTGCTGCTCACCGAGGGGCGCGGCGGACGCTACGAGGGCGACGACACGTACCTGCCCTCGGGGCGGGAGCCGGTGCTGTACGTCGGCTCGCGGCGCGGAGTGCCGTACCACGCGAAGATCGGCTACGACTGGACGGGGGAGCGGCCGCTGTTGCCCCGGTTCCTGGGGCCCGCCGAGATCGACGGGCTGCTCGCGCGGCCCGGCGGCTTCGACTTCCGACGGGACGTGTGGCCGCTGGTGGAGAAGGAGTTGGGCTTCGCCCACTACCACCGGCTGTTCACGGCGCACGCCGAGCGGACCGCGATGGCCTGGACCGACTTCGAGGAGAAGTACGCGGCCGCGTCCGGGGGAGTCGAGCGGGAGGCGCTGATCGCGTCCGCCGTGCCCGATCCGCGCGACCGGCTCCAACTGGCGGCGCTCGACCGGCCGTTGGACGGGGTGACGTACGGGTCCTTCGAGGAGTTCCAGGAGGGCTTGCGCGGATACGTCGAGGACGATCTGAGGCGTCGTCATCAGGCCGACCACAGGCCCGACTTGGCCGTGTTCCTCGGATTGCTGTCCGTCTACGGGCAGTTGATCCGGCTCGGGGGCATCGGGTCCTGGTGGCACGGGTTCTTCAGCTACCTCGCCTCCGGGCCGCCCGGACCCCGGCTGCGGCAGTTGCTCGCGCTGTCCCGGGCGGGGGTGGTGAGGTTCGTCGGCGCCGACATGGCCGTACGCGCCGAGGACGGTGTGTTCCGGGCGTCGAGTGCGACCGTGCCGGGACTCTCCGTCGAGGCGCGGGCGCTGGTGGAGGCCCGGCTGCCCGAGCCGATGCTGCGGCGCGCTCTCGATCCGCTGTTGCGCGAGCTGTACGCCGACGGCGCCGGCGAGACCCCGGACGGGCTGCTGCGGGTGGACCACGCCGACGGGCGGGTCCTGGACCGGGCCGGCCGGCCGCACCCACGGCGCTTCGCGCTCGGGCCGCACACCGACGCACGTACGCCGGGGGCCTTCACCCGGCCGCGCACGGGCGGGCCCGCGTTCCGGCAGAACGACGCCACCGCACGGGCCGTCCTGGTGTTCCTGCGGGACCTGGGCGCCGACGCCGTCGGGTGAAAACCCGTCCACTTCGAAGTGCCACAGAAAGGGTTCTCCCATGACCCCGATGACTCCCATGACCTCATCGCCCGGCCGGGGCCTGCTGCACCTGGCCGCCGCCGTCGACCAGCCCGGGGTGTACGACGTCGGCGCCTACGTCGAGCTGGCCCGGCTCGCCGAGCGCGGCGGGCTCGACTTCGTGACGCTGGACGACGCCTTCGCCCGGTCCGGGGCCCGGTCCGGAGCCCTGTCCGGGCCGGACGCGGCGGCCGTGCTCGCCCGGGTGGCACCGGCCACGCACCGCGTCGGACTGGTGCCCACGCTCACCGCCACCCACACCGAGCCCTTCCACGTCCCGGCCGCGATCGCCACCCTCGACCAGGTCAGCCGGGGACGGGCCGGCTGGCGGATCGACGTCTCCACCACCGAGGGGGAGGCCCGGCTGTTCGGCCGCCGGTCTGCCGTACGGCCGGACGAGTGGTGGCAGGAGACCGGTGAAGTCGCCGACGTGGCCGCGAAGTTGTGGGACAGCCGGGACATCCGGGACGGTCGGGACAGCCGGGAGGGCGGGGGCGCGACCAGATCTCCGCAGGGTCACCCTGTGCGGGTCGTCGACGCCGCCGAGGGAGCCGGTCTGTCCGCCGTCGCCCAACACGCCGACGTGGCCCTCGTCCGCGCGACGAGCCTGGCGCAGGCGCGTGCCGTCCGTGAGCGGCTGCGGTCCGACGCGGCCGGGTTGGGGCGCGACCCCAACTCCCTGCGGGTCCTGGTGAGTCTGCTGATCGATCTCGGCGACGGCGAGTGCGCCGCCGAACCCGGTCACGGCGGAGGCGGCCCCCGGCAGACCCCGGAAGGGCCGCTCTACCGTGGCGGTCCGGTCGACCTCGCCGACCTGATCGCCGCCTGGCACCGGGGCGGCGCCGCCGACGGCTTCCACCTCACCCCCGTCGAACCCCGCCGCGACCTGGAACGCCTGGTCAACGGCACGGTGGCACTGCTCCAACATCGTGGCCTGTTCCGCACGTTCTATCCCGGCAGCACACTCCGCGAACACCTGGGGCTGGGCCGGCCCGCCAGACGGTACGCGGGGGGAGTGGTATGACGGGGCGGCGATGTGTGGCCTCCCCGGCCGACGCCGGCGACGGATTCGTCCTCGTTGCTCCAGGAGTGTGGCGCGTTCGGTACGGCATTCGAGGGAACCTTTCCGGACGGTCCACTTCCGGACAGCCGGTGTTCCGCGCCCCGGCGCACCCGACGCGGACGGATGCACGACGCCGGACCTGGAACGTTCCGCGCCGCTTCCGTGCGCCATGGGTGACGCTTTCCCCGTCTCTTCCTCCGCACTTCCTCCTTCTCTTTCCGCTGTCTCTCCCCGTCGCCGGGGAACACCTGTGACGTGGTGGTCGAGACAGAGAGGCGCAACCTGGTCTGAGCGGGGGCAAGAGGGCTGCAAGAGGGTCGAAGGCGGGCTCAACTCGCGCAGTTCGTTCGCGGTCTGACGGCCGAAAGGTGCCCTTGCGCCGGCCGGCCGTTCGGTCGAATACTCCCCCTCAGCGCTTGTCAGGGTCACGGCGTGTCCGGAAATGCGGGCGAACGTCGGTCCTGGCTGCGCCTCACGGGCCCCGACCCCACACGACGGGCCCCCGACTTCCCCTGGGAGGGAACGAAACGTGAGGAACAAGCGCACCACCCCCACCACCCCCACGCGTGGCATCTCGAGACGGACCCGGCTGACCGCCGTCGCCACCGGACTCGTGGCCGCCGCCGCCATCGCGACCCCCCACGCGAGCGCGGCCGACGACACCGCCACCTTCAGTACCGCGCAGCTCAAGAGCGCGAGCGCCTCGGTGCTCGCGGCGGACGTCCCGGGCACCGCCTGGGCCGTCGACAGCAAGAGCGGGCGCGTTGTCGTCACGGTCGACAGCACCGTGTCCGACACGGAGATCGCGCAGATCAAGGAGCAGGCGGGCAGCAACGCCGGCGCGCTCACGATCAAGCACACGCCCGGCAGGTTCAGCAAGCTGATCGCCGGCGGCGACGCCATCTACGGCGGCGGCTACCGCTGCTCGCTCGGCTTCAACGTGGTCAGCGGCAGCACCTACTACTTCCTCACCGCCGGCCACTGCGGTGAGGTCGCGTCGACCTGGTACTCCAACTCCGGGCAGTCGACGACGCTGGGCACGAACGTCAGCTACAGCTTCCCGACCAACGACTACGCGCTGGTCCGGTACACCAACACCTCGGTCACCAAGTCCGGTACCGCGGGCAACACGGACATCACCAGCGCCGGCACGCCCAGCGTCGGCACCACGGTCTACCGTGACGGCTCGACCACCGGCATCCACAGCGGGCGCGTCACCGCCCTGAACGCGACCGTCAACTACGGCAGCGGTGACATCGTCTACGGCATGATCCAGACCAACGTCTGCGCCGAGGGCGGCGACTCCGGCGGGGCGCTGTACTCGACCAGCGGCATCGCCTACGGTCTGACCTCCGGCGGCAGCGGCAACTGCACCTCCGGCGGTACGACCTTCTTCCAGCCGGTGGTGGAGGCCCTGAACGCCTTCGGGGTCAGCGTCTTCTAAACCCACCTTCAGTCCGCTCCAGCGCACGTCCAGCACATCTCCGGTGCAGTGCACCTCCGGCCTACCGGCGAGCCCCCGTACGCGATGCGATCCGGCGTGCGGGGGCTCGCTCCTGCCGCTCCTGTCCGGGGGCCGGAACCTGTTCGTCCAGGTCTGACAAAAGCGTCGCCCGTAGCTGCGTTCTTGTGAGCACTGCCCGATCGTGTGGGCTCCGCGGTCCTACGGTCCGGTCATGAACACGAGTCGCAGCAGAGGAACAACCGCGAAAGCACTGCGCAGTGCCGCGCTGGCGGTGCTGCTGATCACCGGCACCCTCACCGCGGCCGCCCCGAACGCCCAGGGGGAGACCGGGAGTTCAGGGAGGACCACGAGTACCGGGAGCACCGGGAGGACCGAGACGCCGGTGGCGTCGACGAGTCCGGTCGCCGGGGTGACCGAGTCGGTGGTGCGGGTGAAGGCGCCGCTGCCGGTCTCCTTCGGAGCGCGTCCGGCGGCGTGCGACTGGCTGTCGTATCTGCGCTACCGCTCCTCCGACGGCCCCGCGGCGTCGGCCGACGCCGACCGGATCCTCGTCGCCCAGCCGGGCATCCTGGAGGGCGCCGGGGCGTTCGACAGCGTCGCCCGCAACACCGTGGCACGCGCCGCCGAGCAGGGCCGGCACATCGAGTTCTGGGCCCTGGACCGGCGCTCCAACTGCCTGGAGGACCACACCGGCATCGACTCCGGCGACCAGCACACGGCCGTCGACTACTACTACCGCGGCAAGCAGGTCGGCGGGCGGGCCTTCGCCGGGTTCGTCGGCAACGACCGGCTGGGGTGGATGGCGAGGCTCGGCATCGAGCAGACCGTCCGCGACCAGTACGACCTGCTCGTCGCCGAACTCCCCGACCAGGGGCTGCGCGCGCGGAAGGTGCTGTGCGGCGGGCACTCGCTCGGCGGAGTCGTCACCGGGTACTTCGCGACCGCCGACTTCGACGGCAACCCGGCCACCACCGCCGACGCCGGCTACCGCCAGTGCGCCGGCTACTTCGCCCTCGACACCACCGTCTCCACCTCGCTCGCCGACCTCAGCGGCAGCATCCCGGACGACAGTAATCTGCCCGACATCGGCCTCGGCTACGGCGTCGTACAGGCCGGGCTCGACAGCGGCGTGCTGCCGCGTTCGCTGTCCGCGCCGGTGCTGCTCAACCCCGCGACCATGACGCTGCTGTCCATCGCCGGCCTGGGCGCCGTACGGGATCCGGGCGCCGAGGCCGACCTGCCCGCCTATCTGCCAGCCGACCTCAACATCGAGACGACCAACCGCTTCCTGTTCTCCAAGGACGCCGCCGCCTTCCTCACCGGCTCGCCCGGGGTGAAGGACTTCCGGCTCACCAACGCGGCGGTGCTGGGAGCGCTGCTGGACGACAACTCCGTACCGCTGGCGTTCCTGCAGAGCAGCGTCGGCTTCTTCGACGGCGGGCCGGTCGCCGACAAGAGCTTCCCCGTCGCCAACGGCGGTGACCAGCAGCCGGGGCTGTCCGGCGTCGCGTACAAGGCCATCCCGGACCGGCCGCACGGGCCGCTGTACACCTGGCGCGACTACGACCGGGTCGGCGACCCCGACGACCCGGGGTACCGGTCGGCCGACGGGACGCCGTTCACCGGCGCCGACAAGGAGGTCACCGACCTCCAGGAGCTGGCCCGCAGCCTCGCCCAGCAGCCGTTGGACTTCACCGAGCAGTACTTCCCGACCAAGCTGATCACCGACCTCGAACTGGCCGCCTCGCCGCAGGTGAAGCGGCTCGTCGCGCACCCGGAGGGGCTCACCGCCCACCCGACGCTCACCGTGCTCGCGGGCGACGGACTGCTGGCCGGCCGCATCCCGGCCGACCTGCGTCCCGTGGTCGCCGACGGCTACCAGCACCTCGACGTGCTGACCGCGGCGCCGGTGCAGAACAACGGCCGGCCCGAGCCCGTCTCGACCGCCCTCACCGAGTTCGCACGGGACCCCCGGTAGCCGTACCCGTGCGGAAGAGGGCCCGGGAGGAGATCGAGCTCCTCCCGGGCCCCGCATCGTGGGGTCGCGACTCGGACCTCAGATCCTGCCCGCGGCGAAGGCTGCCGCCGCGTCGGCGTTCGCGGTGTAGCCGAGGTGGGCCAGGACGTCGTCGCCGCCGTTCACGCAGATGGGGTCGCCCTGGGCGCAGAAGTCGATCGTGCGGCTCTGGTAGACGCCGGTGACGCTCTTGCCGAGGGCCCGGATCGGGTTGCCGAACAGCAGCACCGCGGCGACCCGCGGTTCGAGGGCGGCGGGGATGGCGGCGACGACGGGGCTGCCGACCACCGCGCCGGCGCTGCTGATGCCGATGGAGTTGTCGACGACGTTCGCGCCCTGCGAATAGCCGACGAGGACGAAACGCTGGTTCGGGCAGGCGGACGCCTGGTTTTTGACGTGGTTCACCAGGTTCGCGTTGCCCTGTGCGGCGGAGGTGAGGGAAAGGTCCGCGGGATAGTCCACCTTGTGGCCGGAGAGGCTTTTGCCCGTCAGTTTCCTCTTCAGGGCGGAGAGGACCGGGTCGCCGACGATCAGACCGAGTGTGCCGGGCTCGAAGGTGCCACGAGCTGCCACGACATCGATGTCCGAACAGGCGGCGGCCGGTGCGGCGGCCGACGCGGTGGGCGCTGTGACGGTGACCAGTCCGGCCCCGCCGAGCAGCGAGAGCGCGGCGAGGCACGAGCGAATACGCATGGGAATCCTTTTGCGGGTGGGGCGCGATGCGGCGCCTGAGGGAAAGGACATCCAGAACGTATTCGCGTTTTCTGACCGGGTGTTATGGACGGGAATTCATAAATTCCCGATTTTTTGTTGCCGAAGTGAGTCGGGAATTACGTCACGTCGCGCAGTCGCTCTGGCCCCGCAGTTCCTCGGCGCGCAGGGCCAGGATGAGGTCCAGGCGGGTGCCGGGGTCGTGCAGCGCGTCGCCGAACAGTTTCTCCAGCTGGCGCAGGCGGTAGCGGACCGTCTGCGGGTGGACGTGCAGCCGGGCGGCGACGTCGGGCACGTTGCTGCCGCAGAGCAGCCAGGCGAGCAGTGTCTCGGCGAGCCGGGGGCGCTGTCCCTCGGACACCGCGTCGAGCGGCGTGAGGACCCGCGCCTCCAACTGGGCGAGCAGCGGCTCGTCGGCGTGCAGCAGCAGGGTCGACAGATGGTCGGCGCAGCGCACCACGCCCTGCCGGGGCAGTACGCCACGGCCCATCAGCCCCAGCGCCCGGGTGGCGCAGTGCAGCGACCGGGCGGCCTCGGTGAGCGGGACCGTCGGGCCGATCGCCGCCGGACGGCCGCGCAGCGCGAGGGCGAACGCCCGCCCGCCGAAACGGCCGGAACCGTCCGGGTCGGGCACCAGCATCCGGGGCGGCCGGGACTCCATGTCCACCAGCGCCCCGGCCGCGGCGAGCGGCCAGTCCTGCTCCCGCTGGTCCGTGGCGGACGCGAGGGCGACGACCGCGACGTGCCGCGGCACCGACCACCGGGCGCCGTGCGCCAGGTCCTGCACGGCGTCCAGGGACACCGGGCCCTCGCCCAGCAGCAGGTCGAGCAGCCGTCTGCGGCGCCGTTCCAGCTCGTCCGTGCTGTGCAGCCGGGCCTCCGCGTAGCCGGCCGCCGCGGCCTCGGCCACCTCGTGGACGGTCCGGAACGCCAGCTCGCCCAGGGCTGCCACGACCGCGGAGTCCAGCCCGAGTTCCTCCGCCGTACGGCCCAGCAGCCGCCAGGCGTGCAGCCCGCCGACGCGCAGCGCGGACTGCAACGTGTCCATGCTGCGGCCTTCCAGGGCCTCGCTGCGGCCGAGTTCGTAGTACGTCGCCGCGATCGCGTCCCCCGGTCCGCGCGGGTCGGCGATGTGGTCGACGAAGAGGGTGAGGGCCTGTACGACCCCGCCTCTGAGCTGCTTGCGCTCCGTCCCGTCGGCCGGCCGCGCGTACTCGGGGACCTGGCTGCGCACCTCCTCCTCGACCTCGTCGGCGACGGCCTCGAGTTGGGCGCGCAGCAGTTTGGCCAGGTCGGGTGGGACCGGGGAGGCGCCGAGGCCCTCCGGTGCACCGTGCGGAGTGGGGGAAGCCACGGCGGACCCTGCTTTCATCCGGAAGCGGCTCACCCGTGGGCCGTTGCCCGTGGGGCGAGGGGACAGTCCTGTGTTGGACGGACGTCCCCTGCGCTCCGTTCCGTGCCCCGACGTCCCGTGTGCCGAGGCTCCGTGTCCCGACGTCTCGTGTCCCGGTGTTCCGTGCCCCGACGGCGCCGGCGTCACTCCGGGACCCCCAGCGCACGGGCGAGCATCGGCCACGACGTGGTGAACTCCTGCTTCCAGTACGTCCAGCTGTGTCCTCCTCCCGCGTAGTAGTGGGTGGTGACCGGGACGCGGAGCAGCGCGAGCGTGTCGGTGAAGGCGTGGGCGGAGGGCCACAGGGCGCTCTCCAGCGCCCCGGGCAGCCAGTCACCGCTGCCGCCGCCGCTGCTGCCGCCGGCCGCACCGCTGCCGCTGGAGACGTAGAGGCCGGTGCCGCGCAGCCCCGCGGCCCGGCTGCGCGGGTTGAAGTCGCGCCAGGTGAGGAGGTTCAGCACCGGGTTGCCCCAGAGGGACGGCGGCAGCAGGTTCTCGCGGGCGACGATGGCGTCCACGATCGGCGGCACACCCGGCGCCATGGTGTCCAGGACGCCGCTGTAGGAGGCGGCCGCGGCGAACGTCCCGGGGTGACGTGCCGCGTGCGCCATCGCGCCGTAGCCGCCGGTGGAGACCCCGGCGACGGCCCGCACACCGGAGGCCCGGTACTGCCGGGCGAGCAGCGCCGGGACCTCCTGGACCTGGAAGGTCTCGTAGTCGGGGCCGTTGCGCCAGACGGTGGGGATGCCGGTGGGGCCCGCGTCCGGGATCGCCACGATCAGCTCCCGGCCCTCGGTGAAGGCCTCGATGTCCGTCTCGCGGGTCCAGGAGGTGTAGTCGTCGTGGGCGCCGTGCAGCAGATACAGGACGGGGTAGGTCCGCGCGGTCTGGCTGTCGAAGCCCGACGGCAGGATCAGCCGTACCGGGGCGCTGCGGCCGAGGGCGGGGGACGACACGGTGACGTCCAGGGTGCGCGGTCCGAGCCGGGTGACGGCCTCGGCCGCGACGGCATTGTCAGCTACGGCGTTGGCCGCGACGCCTTCGGCGGTGGCGGCCTCGGCCGTGGCGGATCCGGCGCCGAACAGCGCGGTCAGACCGACGGCCGTCGCGGCTTTGGCGGCGGCGCGGCGGGACACTCCGGTGGTGGGGTGGGACATGGCGACTCCTCGTCGTCCGGTTCAGCGGCTGTGCTCGGCGAGTGCGTGCCGCAGACGGGCGGCGAGCTCGTCGACGTGCGGGGGGTCGAGCAGCGACAGGTGGTGTCCGGCGACCGGTACGACCGTCAGGCGCGGGCACACCTCGTCCCAGCCCAGCGTCTCGTCGTCCCGCTGGTAGGCGGGATCGTGCACGGTGTGCGGAGCGGGCTCGGCGGCCCGGTACAGGACCACCCGCCCGTCGTAGGGCCCCGGGCGATGGGCCTCGCCGATCCTGAGGTCCAGATAGGACGCGCGCTGGTGCTCCAGAGCGGCGGCGGGCACGTCGGCGGCCTCGCGCAGGGCCCGCAGCACGGCGTCGATCCGTGCGCCGTCGTCCATCGCGACGAGCGCGTCGTAGGACAGCTCCAGCCGGACCCCGTAGGCATCGGCGACGTGTTGTGCGAAGCCCGTGAAGTGGGCGCGGATCCGGTCGGCCGGTGTCACGCCGGGCAGCGGGAGCGGACGTACGGAGTCCAGGAGCACGACCAGCTCCACGTCCCGCCCGGCTGCGGCGAGTTGCCGTGCGGTCTCCTGGGCGACGAAGCCGCCGAAGGACCAACCGCCCAGCAGACAAGGCCCGTCGGGGTGGACGGCGGCGATCGCCTCGGCGTAGCGGCGCGCTTTCCCGGTCACCGTACGGGCCTCTTCGACCCGCTCCAGTCCGAACACCGGGCGGTCGCCGTCGAGTCGGTCGACGAGCGCCTCGTAGACGCCGGTCGTGCCGCCGGCGGCGTGGAGGAGGAAGAGCGGGGGCCGCGAGCCGGTGGCGTGCAGGGGCCGTAGTGGGGAGTCCGGCAGCGGGGATTGTGGCAGTGGGGATTGTGGCAGTGGGGAGTCCGACTCCCTTGCGAGGAGCGCCTGTTGGAGGTGATCGGCGGCCTTCTCGACGGTGCCGGCGCCGAGCAGACCGCGCAGCGGCAGCTCGACCCCGAACTCGCGCTCGACGGCGGTGCGGATGCGGACGGCCATCAGGGAGTCCAGGCCGAGGTCGGTCAGGGCGGTGGTGGGCGTGACACGGGCCGCCGGGTGGCCGGTGACGGCGGCGATGTGGTGGCGCAGCCGGGCGGAGACGGAGGTGTCCTCGTCCTTCGGAGCCTCCGCCTCCCGGGCCTCCTGTACGCGCATGGCCGGTACGGAGGTGGTGGCTGTCGGGCGCCGGTCCGTCCACCAGTGCCGTACGTGCCGCCAGCGCGGTGCGGGCAGGTCGATGACCTGGCCGGGCGGCGACGGCAGGCGGCCGCCGGCCGTGTACAGGGCTCCCACCTGCGTGAGGAACGCCGCCGAGTCGTCGGCGTCGCGGCGCAGGGTGCCGAGTGCGAGGGCGCCGGGCGCGGTGTCGGTGACGGCCCGGGTGAGGACCGGGTGGGGCGAGATCTCGACGAAGACGGTGTGGCCGTCGGCCGCGGCGGCCGCGACGGCCCGGTCCAGGCGCACGGGCCGACGCAGGTTCGCGGCCCAGTGGGCGGCGTCGAACACCCCGTCGCCGCGCGGGTCGTCCAGGACGGTCGAGTACACCGGGACGCCCGGCCGGACGCCCCGGACGTCGGCCAGGGCACTGGTCAACTCCGGTAGCAGCGGGTCGACTTGAGGTGAGTGTCCAGCGCCGGCGACCCGCATGAGGCGGGCGGCCCGGCCTTGCAGCTCCAGCGCGTGCACCAGCCGGGACACCGCCTCCTCCGTCCCGGTGACGACCTTCTGGCCGGGCGAGGAGTGCACGGCGACGTGCACGTCGGGGAACTCCCCCTCCAGGGCGTCGAGTTCGTCGTCCTCGAGGTCGACGACGGCCATGGCGCCGCCCCGCAGCCCGCTGAGCAGCCGGGCCCGCACGGCGACGACCCGGGCCGCGTCCGACACGTCCAGGGCGCCCGCGCACACCGCGGCGGCCACCTCGCCCACCGAGTGGCCGATGACGGCGGCGGGCTCGACACCCTGGGCGCGCCACAGCTCGGCGAGCGCCAACTGCGTCCCGAACAGGACCGGTTGGCCGACCTCCAGTCGATCGAGGGCGGCCCCCGACGCCAGGTGGTCGTACAGGGACAGCCCGCACTCCGGGGCCAGTTGGGCGTCCAGCTTCTCCACGGCGGCGGCGAAGACGGGCTCCTCCGCCAGCAGCCGACGCCCCATGCCGGCCCACTGGCTGCCGTACCCGGAGAAGACCCACACCGGCCCGCGCCCGGCGGGCGGGCGGTCGTCGGTGACGACCCGGGGGTGGGGGTGGCCCTGCGCCAACGCGGCCAGGGCGTCGGCGAGTTCGGGACGGTCGCGGGCGACGACGGCGGCCCGCACCGGGCCGCGTCCGGTCCGCCCGGCGAGGGTGCGCGCCACGTCGGCGGGGTGCGCCGCACTCCCCTCGGGCGTACGGAGCCACTCGGCCAGCCGGGCCGCGGTGTCCCGGACGCGTGCGGTGTCGAGGTCGGAGAGGAGATGGAGCCGGGCGGCCGGAGCCGGGGGCGGTGGGGTGCCTTGTCGCCATTCCTCCAGCACCGCATGGGCGTTGGTGCCGCCGAACCCGAACCCGGAGACCCCGGCGGTGGCCGTGCCGCCGTAGCGGGGCCACGGCTCCGGCTCGGTCACCACCCGCAGCCGTACGTCGTCGATCGCGCTGCCGCCCGCGCAGTGCAGGGACGGCGGAACGAGGTCGTGGTGCAGCGCGAGCACCGTCTTCACCAGCCCGGCGATACCCGCGGCGGACTCCAGGTGGCCGAGGTTGCCCTTGACGGAGCCGAGCAGCAGCGGCTGGTCGGCATCGCGGCCGGCGCCCAGCACGGCGCCGAGCGCGCCCGCCTCGATCGGGTCGCCGAGCGGGGTGCCGGTGCCGTGCGCCTCGACGTGGTCGACGTGCGCCGGGTCGAGCCCGGCCCGTGCGTAGGCGGTGCTCAACAGGGCTTGCTGGGCTACGGGGTTGGGGGCCAGGAGACCGTTGGAGCGGCCGTCGGAGTTGACGGCCGTGGCCCGGATGACGGCGAGGACGCGGTCGCCGCCGCGCTCCGCGTCGGACAGCCGCTTCAGCAGCACGGCCGCGCAGCCCTCGCCGCGCCCGATGCCGTCGGCCGCCGCGGCGAACGGCTTGCACCGGCCGTCCGGGGCGAGGGCGCCGGCCCGCCGGAACGCGACGGTGACGGCGGGGGAGAGCAGCACGTTGACCCCGGCGGCGATCGCCGTGTCGACCTCGCCGGTGCGCAGACTGACACAGGCGTGGTGCACGGCGACCAGCGACGACGAGCAGGCGGTGTCGACGGCCATGCTCGGCCCCCGGGTGTCCAGCACGTACGCCAGACGCCCCGCGGTCACGCTCAACGCCCCGCCGGCCGGCGCCCAGGGGTCGACGGCGTCGGGGTCCGCGCCGGTCAGCGCGCCGTACTCGGGGGCGGAGACGCCGACGAAGACACCGGTGGCGGTGCCGGCGAGGGAGGCGGCGGGGACGGCCGCGTGGTCGAGGGTCTCGTGGACGACCTCCAGCAGGATCCGCTGCTGCGGGTCCATGACGGCGGCCTCGCGCGGTGTGATGTGGAAGAAGTCCGCGTCGAACCCGGCGATGTCGTCGAGATAGCCGCCGTAGCGGGGCGCGTCGGCGGGCGGGAAGGCGGTGAAGTCACGCCACCGGTCCTCCGGGACCCGCCGGATCGCGTCGACGCCCTCGCTCAGCAGCCGCCAGTAGTCCCCCGGACCGCGCACACCCCCCGGCAGCCGGCACCCCACCCCGATGACCGCGACGGGCTCGCCGTGCGCGACGGGCTCACCGGGCGGTTCCGGCGCGGCCCGGGGAGCGGTCCGCGCCCCCGCGCCGCCGCACAGGTGCGCCACCAGGGCGTCGCCGGTGGACGCCTCCCACAGCAGCGTCGCGGGCAGCTCACGACCCGTGGCCGAGGAGAGCTCCCCGGCCAGGACCAGCGCGTCCCGCGAGGACATGCCGAGGTCCGCCAGCGGCCGGTCCATCGGGACGTCCGCGCCGGGCGTGCCGTTCCAGGCGGCGACCCGTTCGGCGATCAGCCGGCGCAGCGCGCCCTCGTCGACGGCGCTCATCGCGCGCTCCCCGCCGCGTAGACGCCCGCCAGATACCGCTCGCGGGTCAGCGCCCGCGACACCTTGCCGCTGGACGTACGGGGCACGGCGTCCGGGGGCACGACGACGACGTCGGCGAGCCGCAGCCCGTGCCGGACGGACACGGCCGCCCGGCACGCGCGCACCAGGACCGGTACGTCGATCTCGGCGAGGTCCGTGGTCCGTATGTGCTCCGCCACGACGGCCACCCGCTCGCCCTCGCCCATGCCTTTGCCTTTGCCTTCGCCCTCGGGGCCCGGCACCGCGAAGGCGGCGAGCCGGCCGCGCCGCACCGCCGGGTGCGCCTCCTGGACCGTCGCCTCCACGTCCTGCGGATAGTGGTTGCGGCCGTCGACGACGATGAGGTCCTTCAGCCGGCCGGTGACGATCAACTGGCCGTCCAGGACCGTCCCCAGATCACCGGTGCGCAGCCAGCCGCCCGCCGTGCCGTCGAGCGCGGCGCCGAAGACGCGCCGGGTCAGCTCCTCCTGCTGCCAGTAGCCGCGCCCGATGTTGGGGCCGCGTACCCAGATCTCACCGACCTCCCCCTCGGACAGGGCGGTGCGGGACACGGGATCGGCGATGCGGACCTGCTGGCCGGCCGGCGTACCGCAGCCCGCCAGCAGCACGGCGCCGGGATCGTCGGGCCGCGCGGGCAGGGCCTTCCCGCCGGCCAGGGCGTCACGGTCGAGCGCGAACCGGCGCAGCGGCTCCCCGGGCCGGGCGGCACTGACGAAGACGGTGGCCTCGGCGAGCCCGTACGACGGACAGTGGGTGTCCGCCGAGAGTCCCTGGCCGGCGAAGGCGGCGTGGAAGGCGTCGGCCGTGCCGGGGCGGACCGGCTCGCTGCCGTTGATCAGCGCGGCGACCCCGTCCAGCCGCAGGCCCGCCCGCTGCGCGCCGGTGACGGCCGAGACGCAGTGGTCGTAGGCGAAGTTGGGCGCGGCGCTCAACGCGTGCGGATGCGTGGCGAGCAGCCGCAGCCAGCGCGCGGGCTCCTGCATGAACGCGGCCGGTTCCATGAGCACCGACAGCAGCCCCCGGACGACCGGGGCGGCGACGCTCAGTACGAGCCCCATGTCGTGGTACAGCGGCAGCCAGCCCACGCAGGTCACCGGCCGGTCGTCGGCGCCGTAGGCGGCCAGCGCCTGACGGGCGTTGGCGACGACGTTGGCGTGCGTGATCTCCACGCCCGCCGGGGTGCGGGTCGAGCCGGAGGTGTACTGGAGGTAGGCGACCGCGTCGTCGTCCGGCGCGACCCACCGCAGGTCGTCGGCGGCGGTGTCGGGCACGAGGTCGGCGGCGACGACCGGCACCGCGCCGCCCGCGCAGAACTCCCGCACCTCGTCGAGGGCGCCGCTCGCCGTCACGACGGCCGCCGGACGCGCGTCGGCGAGGACGGCCGAGAGGCGGTCGCCGTGCCCGGGCAGCCCGGGTGGGAACAGCGGTACGGCGACCAGCCCGGCGGCCAGCGTCGCGAGGAACGCGGTGACGTACTCCGGGCCCTGCGGGCACAGCAGCGCGACCCGCGCGCCGGGCTCGGCCTCCTCGGCGAGCCGGGCGGCCAGCGCCCGTACCCGCAGGTCCAGGCGGCGCCAGGTCAGGGTGCGGTGGACGCCCCGCGCGTGCGGTGAGGGGTGGTCGACGAAGGTGAGCGCCCGGCGGTCGGGGGTGGCCCCGGCCCAGTGCCGCACGTACTCCGGCAGGCTGCGGGGCACCGGCACCGGCACGGGCGTGAGCGGGGGGTGGGGGGTGTCCATCGGAGACGGCTCCTCATAGCGGGACGGGGAGGGGGCGGGGGAGGGAGGGAGCGGAAGGGGGGCGGGGTCAGAGGGGGATGTTGCCGTGCCGGCGCTCCGGCATCGGGGCGCGTTTGCCGCGCAGCGCCCGCAGGGCACGGCAGATCTGCGGGCGGGTGTCGCGCGGGGCGATCACGGCGTCGACGTAGCCGCGCTCGGCGGCGAGATAGGGGGTGCCGTGCGTGCTCTCGTACGCGGCGACGAGGCGGGCGCGCAACGCGTCCGGGTCGGCGGCGGCGGCGAGTTCCCGCCGGTGCAGGACGCCGACGGCGCCCTCGGCGCCCATGACCGCGATCCGGGCCGTGGGCCAGGCGAGGTTGAGGTCGGCGCCCAGATGCTTGGAGCCCATCACCGCGTACCCGCCGCCGTAGGCCTTGCGCACCACCACGGTGACCTTCGGGACGGTCGCCTCGGCGTACGCGTACAGCAGTTTGGCGCCGCGCCGGATGATCCCGGCCTGCTCCTGGCGGACGCCGGAGAGATAGCCGGGGACGTCGGCGAAGGTCAGCACCGGGATGCCGAACGCGTCGCAGAACCGCACGAAACGCGCGGCCTTCTCGGAGGCGTCGATGTCGAGGACCCCGGCGCGGTGCAGCGGCTGGTTGGCGACGACGCCGACGGGCGAGCCCTCGACGAGGGCCAGCGCGCAGATGATGTTGGGCGCGAACAGCTCCTGGATCTCCAGCAGTTCGCCGTTGTCGACCACCGCCCGCAGGATGTCGCGCATGTCGTAGGCCTGCCCGAGCCGGTCCGGCACGACCCCGTCGAGCCGCGCGCCGTCGGCCGCGTCGCCCGGCGCGTACCGCGGGGGCGGCTCCAGGTTGTTGGCGGGCAGGTACGACAGCAGGTCGCGGACGGTGTCCAGCGCGTCGACCTCGTCGGCGGCGAGGAAGTGGGCGTTGCCGTTGACGGTGTTGCTGGCCCGGGCGCCGCCCAGCTCCTCGGCGCTGGTGCGTTCGCCGGTGACCGCCTCGATGACGTCGGGTCCGGTGACGAACATGTGCGAGGCGCCGTCCACCATCACGGTGAAGTCGGTGATGGCCGGCGAGTACGCGGCCCCGCCGGCGCACGGCCCGAGGACGACCGAGATCTGCGGGATCACACCGGACGCCTTGACGTTGCGGCGCACCAGCTCGGCGTAGAGGGCGAGCGAGGCGACGCCCTCCTGGATGCGGGCGCCGCCGCCGTCGTTGAGCCCGACGACCGGACAGCCGGTCTTCAGGGCGAGGTCCATCAGGGCGATCGTCTTCTCACCGAACGCCTCGCCCATGCTGCCGCCGAACACCGTGGAGTCCTGGGCGAACACACAGACCGGACGTCCGTCGACCGTGCCGTAGCCGGTGACCACCCCGTCGCCGTACGGCCCACGGGAGCCGTCCCCGGTGGGCCGGCCCCGGACGAACAGGCCGGTCTCGGTGAACGAGCCCACGTCCAGCAGCAGGTTGATCCGCTCGCGGGCACCGTACTCCCCGCGTCGTCGCGGGCCGCCCGGAGCCTCCGCCCGGGCCCGTCGGCTCTCCAGACCGGCGAGGCGTCCGGCGGTGCCGTCGGGCACACGCGTCACTGTCTCGCGTATGTGGGACGTTGTCGCCTCTGGCGTCACAGCCACCTCCGAAAAGTGGCTCTGAATATGGCAGCGGACAGGGGGAGGACCGGGCGGATCACCTTTCTGTGTGCGGGAGATGAGTCTCCTGAGGACCGTCTTCGTCCCTGGGTGACAACAGACCGCCGGTCGGTGTGCCCGCACACGGGTGGTGAGAGGGGGTGGTGAAGGAGCGGAGGGCGCGCGGTGCCCACCTTGTGCGCTTCCGGAGGGCGACCTTGTGTGCTCCCTGTGCGGTTCGGAAGAGTGAACGTTCGTCAACAACCAGCCTTCCGGCCCGGCGCGGGTTCCATCACCGCGCCGGGCCGACCCCCCACAGGAGGACGCGAGTTGAAGCACCGACGCATACCCGGGCGGCGGGCGGTCATGACGGGTGCGGGTGTCGCCGCGCTCGTCGCGGCGGGAGTCACCTTCCAGACCGCGAACGCCAGCGAGCCCGCGAAGACCCCGCAGCCCGCCACCCTCTCGGCCCTCGCGGCCGGGAAGCTCGCCTCGACGCTCGGCGAGGACCTCGGCGCCGACGCGGCGGGCACGTACTACGAGGCCAAGAGCAGGAGCCTCGTGGTGAACGTCCTCGACGCGGCCGCCGCGAAGACCGCCGAGGCGGCCGGCGCGAAGGCCAGAATCGTCGAGAACTCCCTCGCCGAACTGACCGGCGCCCATACGACGTTGAAGGCGGACGCGACCATCCCGGGCACCGCCTGGGTGACCGACCCGACCACCAACAAGGTCGTCGTCACCGCCGACCGCACCGTCTCCGACGCCGAGTGGACCAAGCTCACCAAGGTTGTCGGCGGACTCGGCAAGGTGGCCGAACTCCAGCGCACCAAGGGGGAGTTCAAGCCCCTCATCGCCGGCGGTGACACCATCGAGGGGTCCGGCGGGACCTGCTCGCTCGGCTTCAACGTGGTCAAGGGCGGCGCGCCGTACTTCCTGACCGCCGGGCACTGCACCGACGCCATCTCCACCTGGTCGGACTCCGCCGGCACCGAGATCGGCGTCAACGAGACCTCCAGCTTCCCGGGCGACGACTACGGCCTGGTGAAGTACACCGCCGACGTCGACCACCCGAGCGAGGTGAACCTCTACAACGGCTCGGCCCAGCGGATCACCGGCGCCACCGAGGCCACCGTCGGCATGAAGGTCACCCGCAGCGGCACGACCACCCGGGTCCACTCGGGCACGGTCACCGGTCTGGACGCCACGGTGAACTACGGCAACGGCGACATCGTCAACGGTCTCATCCAGACCGACGTCTGCGCCGAGCCCGGCGACAGCGGCGGCTCCCTCTTCTCGGGCGGCAGCGCCGTCGGCCTGACCTCGGGCGGCAGCGGCGACTGCGCCTCCGGCGGGGAGACGTTCTTCCAGCCGGTGACAGAGGCACTGTCGGCGACGGGCACCCGGATCGGCTGACGCACGGCTCACGGAGGTCCCGCCCCGCGCGCGAGGGGCGGGACCTCACGCGTGTTTCCGCAGGTGAGAGGCGCCCGGACGACTGGCGGGCGGCCGACGGGCGGCGAGCGGGCGACTGTGAGGCAGTCGTCGTACAGATGTTCGAGATTTGGTCTATGGTGGGGGTGGGGGAGCTGGGAACAGATGTTCGAGAGTGTGGGCGTGAGTACAGGAGGTGCGTGTGCCAGGGTTCACGCATCTGCACACCGTCTCCGGGTTCTCCCTGCGCTACGGCGCCTCGCACCCGGACCGGCTGGCCGAGCGCGCCGCGGAGCGGGGCATGGACGCCCTCGCCCTCACCGACCGCGACACCCTCGCCGGCACGGTCCGCTTCGCCAAGGCCTGCGCGCGGGCCGGCGTGCGCCCGCTGTTCGGGGTGGACCTGGCGGTCGCCGGGCCCGTCCGCCAGGAGAGTGACGTACGGCGGGACCGGCGCCGCACGCCCGCGCGCGGCGGCGCCTTCGTCGACGAGTCGGCCCCCCGCGTCACCTTCCTCGCCCGCGACGGCGCCCGGGGCTGGGCCGACCTGTGCCGGATCGTCACCGTCGCCCACGCCGCCGCCGGCACCCCGTCGCTGCCCTGGGCCGGCAACCACGGCGACGGCCTGACCGTCCTGCTCGGCCCCGACTCCGACGTCGGCCGCGCGCTCGCCGCGGGCCGTCCGGACCGGGCCGCGAAGCTCCTCGCCCCCTGGCGGGAGACGTACGGCGACGCCCTGCGCCTGGAGGCCGTCTGGCACGGGCGCTCCGGCACCGGACCCGGTTCCCTGCGGCTGGCCGCCCGCACCGTCGGCTTCGCCGCCGAACAGCGGATCCGGCCCGTCCTCAGCAACGCCGTCCGGTACGCCGACCCCGGCCAGGGCCCGGTCGTGGACGTCCTGGACGCCGCCCGCCGGCTCGTCCCCATCGACCCGACCAGGGAACCGGACTCGGGCGAGGCCTGGCTCAAGGGTGCGGACGCCATGCTCGGGGCGGCGGAGCGGATCGTGGAGGCCGCGGGCTTCCGCCGGGACACCGCCCACCGCCTGCTGGAGCGGACCCGGGCGACGGCCGCCGAGTGCCTGGTCGACCCCGAGGACGACCTCGGCATGGGCGCCGTCCACTTCCCCGAGCCGCACCTCGTCGGCGCGGACCGCCGCACCGCCCAGCGGACACTGGCCTCGCGGGCGGCGGCGGGGATGGTGCGGCGGGGATACCACCGCTCTCCTGAGGCGGTGCTCTACTGGGAGCGGATGCACCACGAGCTGGACATCATCGCCCACCACGGCTTCGCCTCCTACTTCCTGACGGTCGCTCAGATCGTCGACGATGTACGGGACCTGGGCATCCGGGTCGCCGCACGCGGCTCCGGCGCCGGCTCCCTCGTCAACCATCTCCTCGGCATCGCCCACGCCGACCCCGTCGAGCACGGGCTGCTGATGGAGCGCTTCCTGTCCAAGGAGCGGGTCGTGCTGCCCGACATCGACATCGACGTGGAGTCCGCGCGCCGCCTGGAGGTCTACCGCGCGATCATCGGCCGGTTCGGCACCGAGCGGGTCGCGACGGTGGCGATGCCGGAGACGTACCGGGTCCGCCACGCGATCCGGGACGTGGGCGCGGCCCTGTCCATGGACCCCGCCGAGATCGACCGCGTCGCCAAGTCCTTCCCGCACATCCGGGCCCGGGACGCCCGCGCGGCCCTGGCGGAACTGCCCGAACTCAAGGCGCTCGCCGGGGAGTTCCAACGGGAGGGGGAGAAGTACGGACGGTTCTGGACGCTGGTCGAGGCCCTCGACGCCCTCCCGCGCGGAGTCGCCATGCACCCGTGCGGAGTGCTCCTCTCCGACGCCTCCCTCCTCTCCCGTACGCCGGTCGTGCCGACCAGCGGTGAGGGGTTCCCCATGGCGCAGTTCGACAAGGACGACGTCGAGGATCTCGGGCTGCTCAAACTGGACGTGCTGGGTGTGCGGATGCAGTCGGCGATGGCGCACGCGGTGGCGGAGGTGGAGCGGGCGACGGGGGAGCGGATCGACCTGGACGCGGTCGAGGGCGGCGACCCGGCGACGTACCGGCTCATCCGGTCCACCGAGACGCTGGGCTGCTTCCAGATCGAGTCGCCGGGACAGCGGGACCTGGTGGGGCGGTTGCAGCCGGCCGCCTTCCACGACCTGGTCGTCGACATCTCGCTGTTTAGGCCCGGCCCGGTCGCCGCCGACATGGTGCGGCCGTTCATCGAGGCACGGCACGGGCGGGCGCCGATCCGCTATCCGCACCCGGACCTGGAAGAGGCGCTGCGGGACACCTACGGGGTCGTCGTCTTCCACGAGCAGATCATCGACATCGTCGCCGTCATGGCCGGCTGCGGGCGCGGCGAGGCGGACCGGGTGCGGCGCGGGCTGTCCGATCCGGAGTCGCAGGGGCGGATCAAGGTGTGGTTCGCGGAGCGCGCGGCGGCGAACGGGTACGGGGCGGAGACGATCCGGCGGACCTGGGAGATCGTCGAGGCCTTCGGTTCCTACGGCTTCTGCAAGGCGCACGCGGTCGCCTTCGCCGTCCCGACGTACCAGTCGGCGTGGCTGAAGGCGCACCACCCGGCCGCCTTCTACGCCGGGCTGCTCACGCACGACCCCGGGATGTACCCGAAGCGGCTGCTGCTGGCGGACGCGCGGCGGCGCGGGGTGCCGATCCTGCCGCTGGACGTGAACCGGTCGGCGGTCGCCCATCGTATCGAACTGGTGTCCGAACCTGTTGGTTCCGGCGGGTGTTGGGGGCTTCGGCTGGCCCTCTCCGACGTGCACGGCATCAGCGAGGCCGAGGCGGCGCGGATCGCGGACGGGCAGCCGTACGCCTCGCTGCTGGACTTCTGGGAGCGGGGGCGGCCGAGCCGTCCGCTGGCCGGGCGGCTGGCCCAGGTAGGGGCATTGGACTCCTTCGGTGCCAACCGCCGTGACCTGCAACTGCACTTGACCGAGCTGCACCGGGGCGCGCGAGGTGCGGGCGGCGGTCAACTCCCCTTGTCCGGCGGGCGCGAGACGGCTCCGGCCGGGCTTCCCGACCTGTCCTCGGCGGAGCGGCTCAGTGCCGAGCTGGGGGTGCTGTCCATGGACGCCTCGCGCAATCTGATGGACGACCACCGCGCGTTCCTCGACGAGTTGGGCGTGGTGTCGGCGCGCCGGCTGCGGGACACCCGGCACGGGGAGACCGTGCTGGTCGCGGGCGCCAAGGCGGCCACCCAGACCCCGCCGATCCGGTCCGGCAAGCGGGTCATCTTCACCACCCTGGACGACGGCACCGGCCTCGTCGACCTCGCCTTCTTCGACGACTCCCACGACGCGTGCGCGCACACCGTCTTCCACTCCTGGCTGCTGCTGGTGCGCGGGGTGGTGCAGCGGCGCGGTCCGCGCAGCCTCAGCGTGGTGGGCGCCGCCGCCTGGAACCTCGCCGAACTCGTCGAACTGCGCGCCGAGGGCGGGCTGGACGAGGTGGCGGCGCGGCTGGCGGGGCCGGAACCGGGACTGGGGCCGGGCCGGGAACAGGAAGAACGGGACGGCGACCCGACGGACGGGCGTCGTATCCGGCTGCCGACCGGATACGAACTGCATCCGTGGGCCGATCTGCGCCCGGCGGGCGAAGACCCCGCGAGGGTACGGAAGTTGTGGCACCAGAGCCCGGGGAGTGCGGGATGACCATCCTCTGCGTACGTTTCCAGTTGCCGCCGACGCCGACGCCGACGCCGACGCCGACACCGACACCGACGAACGAGGCCGTCCTGCCGGCGCTGCTCGGGCTGCTGGAGGAGTTCACGCCGGTCGTCGAGGCGTTGCCGCCGGACGGGGCGCTGGCCGATCTGCGGGGCGCCGAACGGTACTTCGGGCGCAGCGCGGTCGAGTTGGCGTCGGTGATCCGGGTGCGGGCGCTCGCGCGGTACGGGGTCGACTGCGTGATCGGCGCCGGTCCCGGCCCGATGACGGCCCGCCTGGCGCTGCGGGGTGCCCGGCCCGGGGTGACCTGCGCGGTCCCCGAGGGCGAGAGCGAGGTGCGGGAGTTCCTCGCCGGGCAGCCCGTCACCGCGCTGCGCGGTGTCGGTACGGCGACCGCCCGCACCCTGTGCGAGTACGGCCTCGACACCCTCGGCCGGGTCGCCGCCGCACCCCTGTCCACGCTCCAGCGCCTGATCGGCGCGAAGACGGCCCGCGACCTGCACGAGAAGGCGAACGGCATCGACCGAGGCCGGGTCCTCCCGAACACGGTCTCCCGCTCCTTGGCCGCCGAACGCCCCTTCCCCCTCGACGAGTTGGACCCGGACCGGCACCGCCGAGCCCTCCTCTCGGCCGCCGAGGAACTGGGCACCCGGCTGCGCGCCGTGGAGAAGGTCTGCCGCACCCTCACCCTCACCGTCCGCTACGCCGGCCTCCCCCCCGCTCGAACAGGCTCGAGCGGGGGGACCCCCATCTCCACCACCCGCAGCCGCACCCTCGAGGAGCCGACCGCACACTCCGCCGCCCTGACGAGGACCGCGTACGGCCTGTACGAGGCGCTCGGCCTCCAGCGCGCCCGGGTCCGCGCGCTCGCCCTGCGCGCGGAGGCCCTCACCCCCGCCGAGCAGGCCTCCCACCAGCTCACCTTCGACCCCGTCGACGAGAAGGTCCGCCGCGTCGAGGAGGCGGCCGACCGGGTACGGGCGAAGTTCGGACCGGAGTCGGTGAAACCGGGAACGCTGGCGGCGTAGGCCTCGGTCGGGCTGTCGCCGACTACCACTGGAAGTTTTTACCGACGCGTAACTTCACACTTCAGCTACTCAACCGTAACTTGACGAGTGAACAGCATCCTCGTGATCCGGATCACAGGGCGTAAGGCCATCGCACCTCCCTTGAGCCGCAAGGAGATCACACGATGCTGCCCTGGAAGCGCGTGCTCGGACCGCTCGCCGCACTGCTGCTGGCCGCCGCGGCCGTCACCGTCCCCGCGACCGCCGCCCACGCCGACCCGACCCCCGCCTCCGCCTTCACCGCGACCGCCCCTTCGAGCGGTTGGAACGACTACGACTGCAAGCCCTCCGCCGCCCACCCCCGCCCCGTCGTCCTCGTGCCCGGCACCTTCGGGAACTCGGTCGACAACTGGCTGGCCCTCGCCCCCTACCTGACGGTCCGCGGATACTGCGTCTTCTCCGTCGACTACGGCCGACTGCCGGGCGTCCCGCTCTTCGACGGCCTCGGCCCCGTCGACAGGTCGGCCGGGCAGCTCTCCGTCTTCGTCGACAAGGTGCTCGCCGCGACCGGCGCCGCCAAGGCCGACCTCGTCGGCCACTCGCAGGGCGGCATGATGCCGCGTCACTACCTGAAGTTCCTCGGCGGAGCCGCCAAGGTGAACGCGCTCGTCGGCCTCGCCCCCAGCAACCACGGCACCACGCTCGGCGGACTCGCCAACCTGCTGCCCTACTTCCCGGGCGCGCAGGACCACCTCTCGGCCGCCACCCCCGGCCTCGCCGACCAGATCGCCGGCTCGGCCTTCCTCACCAGGCTCAACGCGGGCGGCGACACCGTCGCCGGCGTCCACTACACGGTCATCGCCACCAAGTACGACGAGGTGGTCACGCCGTGGCGCAGCCAGTACCTCAGCGGCTCCGACGTGCGCAACGTCCTGCTCCAGGACCTGTGCCCGCTGGACCTCTCCGAGCACGTGGCGATCGGACTGTTCGACCGGATCGCCTACCACGAGGTGGCAGGCGCACTCGACCCGGCCCACGCCACCCGCACCACCTGCGCGTCCGCCCTGAGCTGACCCGCAGCCCGCCCCGGGTAGCGTTCCCGGCATGACGAGTGAGGAGATCAGGCCTGCCACGGCGGCCGACGTGGCGGCGGTGAAGGCCGTCACGAACGCGGCGTACACGCACTACATCGAGCGCATCGGGTGCGTGCCGCCGCCCATGGAGGCGGACCACGCGGCGAACGTGGCCGCGGGGAAGGTGTACGTCACCGGCGATCCGGTCGCCGGCGCGGTGGTCGGCCTGGTGGTGGTCGAGGCGTTCGCGGACCACCTGTTCCTCGACAGCATCGCCGTCCGCCCCGACGTCCACGGCAAGGGCGTCGGGCGGCGGCTGCTGCACTTCGTGGACGCACACGCGCGTGCGCTCGGCCTGTCCGAGGTCAGGCTCTGCACGAACGCGATGATGTGGGAGAACCAGGAGATCTACCCGGGGTACGGCTACGAGTTCGTGGAGCGGCGCATGGACGGACCGTACGACCGCCTCCACTACCGCAAGCGGCTGGACTGACGGCGTCCGCCAGCGGGCGGTGTCAGCCGTCCGGCCACCAGGTGCGGGCGATGTCCTTGCGCACCTCGGGGCGGCCGGCGGGCCGTTCGTCGACCTCGTCGCGGATCCGGCGGGAGTCCGTCTTCTTCAGGGGCTTCTGCACGGTCGTGCGGCGCATGGCTGCCTCCTTCAGGGCCACCGAGTTCCGCGTTCTCACGGAGGTAGACCCTTTCCGGGAGAGTTCCTCATCGCCCGCGATCTGTCAGTGGCGGGTGTCACGATTCGAGTGTCAGTGGTGGGTGTCACTCTTGGGCGCATGACGAAAAAGCGTGATGAACCGACTCCGCCGGGTGTCGACTGGGACGCGGCGGCGCCCGCTTTCGACGACGAGCCGGACCACGGCCTGCGCGACCCCGAGGTGCGCACGGCCTGGGCCCGGCGGTTACGGGGCTGGCTGCCGGAGCGCGGCTGCGACGTCCTCGACCTCGGCTGCGGCACCGGCAGCCTGTCGCTCCTCGCCGCCGAACAGGGGCACCGGGTGACGGGGGTCGACCTGTCCCCGGCCATGATCGACCTGGCCCGCGCCAAACTCGCCGGACGTGACGCGGTGTTCCTCCTCGGTGACGCGGCGGCGCCCCCGGTCGGCGAGCGGCGCTTCGACGCCCTGCTCGTACGGCACGTGCTGTGGACCCTGCCCGACCCCGCCCGCGTCCTGCGGCACTGGCGCGGCCTGCTGCGCCCCGGAGGCCGGCTCGTGCTGGTCGAGGGCGTGTGGGGGACCGTCACCCCGGTCGGCATACCGGCGGACCGGCTCACCGGCCTGCTGGCCCCGCTCGCCGGGAACACACGCGTGGAGAGGTTGTCCGACGACGCGCGGCTGTGGGGCGGGGAGGTGGACGACGAGCGGTACGCGGTGGTGGCGACGATGTGAGCGGCCCCCTACGCCCCTACGCCAGCAGCGACTCCAGGCCGCCCTCGACGGACGCGAACACCTCCAGTTCGCCGAGGGCGGCCATCGCGGCCCCGGCGGCTGCCGGGTCGCGCTCCCGCAGCCCGCTCTCCTCGAACTCGTCCTCGTCCAGTCGTCGGACGTCCGTCCCGTCGGCGGAGCGCCACAGGTCCAGGTCGAGGTCCTCGACGACGAGTTCGGCGCCGGACAGGGCGGCCGGGCGGGTGACGTCGCAGTACCAGCCCTTCAGGGCGCCCGCCCGGTCGCGGACCTCCTTCACCGCGTACCAGCGGTCGCGCCAGTAGTACTCCGTGAAGACGTCACCCGCCTCGAACCGTACGAAGCCGAAGTCGCGTACGCCGTCGCCGGCCCAGGGCGCGCGGACGGCGATGCGTGTGCCGTCGTCCGAGAGCAGTTCGGCCGCGTACCGGATCTTCGTCCGGCCCGCTTTGACCAGGACGACGTCCACCGGACGCACCGGCTCAGCCGAGTTCGCGGACATGCCGCACCTCCGTCGCGTGGATCTCGTACCCGAACCACTTGTTGATGGCGAGCATCGGCGCGTTGCCCGTGTACGCCTCCGTGTACCCCGTGGCACGGGCGCGGTGCAGGGAGGCGTTCTTGACGAGCTTGGCCAGGCCCCGGCCGCGGTGGGTGCGGGCGGTGCCGGTCATGTGAGCGCACGCTACGGGCGGGAGCCGCCCCTCTGCCTCTCATTTACGCCCCGCACTCATGCCCCTCGTTCGCGGTGGGTGCGGGACAATCGGCCCGTGACCTTGAAGATCCACATCGATGAGAGCGCCGCGCCGTACGAGCAGGTGCGGGCGCAGATCGCCGGGCAGGCCCGGTCGGGAGCGCTGCCGGTCGGCTACCGGCTGCCGACGGTGCGCGGACTGGCCGAGTCGCTCGGCCTCGCCGCGAACACCGTCGCCAAGGCGTACCGGGCGCTGGAGGCGGACGGGGTGATCGAGACCCGGGGGCGCAACGGCACGTTCGTCGCCGAGGCGGGTACGGCGGCGGAGCGCGAGGCGGCCGGCGCGGCGCAGGCGTACGCCGAGCGGGTACGGCGGCTGGGGCTCACCGAGGAGCAGGCGACGGCGGCCGTGCGGGATGCCCTGCGGGCGGCCTACCAGGGCTGATCACGGCATGCCCGCAGGGCCCGCATGCCGTGATCAGCCGCGTGCCGCGAGCGCGCGAGGGGTGCGGGTCACCGTCAGGCCCGCCCGCTCCGCCGTCCTGCCGAACAGCGCCGCGTCCCCGACCGCCGCGCCGCCCGGGTCGTTGTTGAAGTACGCGTACACGTCACCGCCGCCCCGGTCCCCGTCCGGCCAGGTCGTCGCGACGCGGTCGACCCAGGTCTCCAGGGCGCGCCGGCCGTAGCGCGGCCACGGCTGGGCGCGGCCCTCGTGGAAGCGGACGTAGCCCCAGTCGGCGGTCCGCCACAGCGGGGTGGCCGGGCGGGAGCCGACGTCCGTCCAGCACAGGGCCGCACCCCGCGCCTCCAGCACCCCGCGCACCGTCGGCGTCCACCACGACGCGTGGCGCGGTTCGACGGCCACCCGGGCGTCGGACGGGAAGCGGGACAGACAGGCGTCCAGCAGCCCGGCGTCGGCGCGCAGGGTCGGCGGGAGTTGGAGGAGGACCGGGCCGAGGCGGGCGCCGAGGCCGGCCGCGTGGGTCATCAGGCGGTGCACCGGCTCCTCGGGGTCCCGCAGCCGCTTGATGTGGGTCAGATACCGGCTCGCCTTGACCGCGGCCACGAAGTCCGGCGGGACACGCCCGGCCCAGGACGCGAAGTTCTCCCGCGACGGCAGCCGGTAGAAGGCGTTGTTGATCTCGACGGTGGCGAACTGCTCCGCGTACTCCTCCAGCCACCGCCGCACGGGCATGTCGGCCGGGTACAGGACGCCCCTCCAGTCCTTGTACTGCCAGCCGGACGTGCCGACGTACAGCGTCATACCTCCATCAAAACACCTGATGCCGCCACCGAGACGCCTACAGGTACAGCCCCGCGTCCGACCGCCCCCGGGGCTCCGGGAGCGAGGTCGGGGAGGTGCCCCGGCGCAGCGCGTACAGCTCGGCCAGCGTCGCGCCCTCGCGGCCGACGGCTTCCTCCCCGCCGACGGCGTCCTCCCTGCCCAGCCAGTCCACGGCCTCCCGCTGGGTCAGCGGGCCGACCTCGATGCGGGCCAGGCAGCGGCCGGGGCGGACGACGGCGGGGTGCAGGCGCTCCAGGTCCTCGTTGGTCGTGACGCCCACCAGGACGTTGCGGCCCTGGCCGAGGAGGCCGTCGGTGAGGTTCAGCAGCCGGGACAGGGCCTGGCCCGCCGTGTGCTTGGCCTCGCCGCGGATCAGCTCGTCGCAGTCCTCCAGGAGCAGCAGCCGCCAGCGGCCCTTGCCGGTGGCGTCCTCCTCGCCGATCGCGATGTCCATCAGATAGCCGACGTCGGAGAAGAGCCGCTCGGGGTCCAGGACGCAGTCCACCTGGCACCACTCCCGCCAGGACCGGGCCAGCGTGCGCAGCGCCGACGTCTTGCCGGTGCCGGGCGGGCCGTGCAGCAGGAGCAGCCGGCCCGCGATGTCGTCGGGGGTCGTCCCCATCAGGCGGTCCATCGCCTGGGCGACCGGGGCCGTGTAGTTGGCGCGCACCTCGTCCCAGGTGCCCGCGGAGATCTGGCGGGTGGTGCGGTGCGGGCCGCGCCGCGGGGAGACGTACCAGAACCCCATGGTCACGTTCTCCGGCTGGGGTTCGGGCTCGTCGGCCGCGCCGTCGGTGGCCTCGTCGAGGACCTTCGCGGCCAGTTCGGCGGTGGTCGCGGTGACCGTGACGTCGGCGCCGTGGTTCCAGCGGGAGATCAGCAGCGTCCAGCCGTCCCCCTCGGCGAGCGTGGCGCTGCGGTCGTCGTCGCGGGCGACGCGCAGCACGCGGGCCTGCGGTGGCAGCAGGGTCGCGCCGGAGCGTACGCGGTCGATGTTCGCGGCGTGCGAGTACGGCTGCTCGCCCGTCGCGAAGCGGCCGAGGAACAGCGCGTCGACGACGTCGGACGGGGAGTCGGAGTCGTCGACGTTGAGCCGGATCGGCAGAGCGTCCTGTGGCTGGGCAGACATGCGGCCATGATCGGGCACACGGGCCCCGTCTGCACCCGGTTTCCGCAGTACGCGTGGTGTGCCCGGAGTCTTCGGTGTGTCGGGTGTGCCGGGTGCGGCTGACGGGCCGGGACGGTCGTGAGTGGTGGCCCCGACGGGCTCCGGTTCTGCGGCGCGTTCCGCCTGGGCGGTCCGGGCCAGGGTGAGCCCGTGCCGGGGACCGGGATACCGTCGGCCGCGAACTGTGACACATCCCCCCGGGAGTGTCACAGTTCTGGAACTCGTACCCACCCCCCTGCGGATCAGCCAGCAGCACCGGGCTCCGCCGGGGCCACCCCTCTCACACCGGCCGCTGGAGTCGCCGCGCCCGCCGGACCACCGCGTACCCCTTCGTCAGCGCCCGGTCCCGGGCGAACGTACGGCCGATCGCCCGGCCGTCGAGCAGCCGCTCGAACTCGGCGGCGTCCGTGGTACGCCGTACCGTCACCCGCCGCAGGGCGTACGGCCCCTGGGCGCGGCGGGCGAGGGAGTTGCCCACGGCGAGCGCCTGCGCGAAGCCGTGTCCGCGCACCGCCGCGCGCACCCGGCGGCTGGAGTAGCCGTACGGGTAGGCGAACGACGCGGGCGGGCCGCCCAGTTCGTCGGCGACGATCTCCCGGCAGCGGGTCAGCTCGGCGCGCAGCCGGACGTCGTCGAGCTGGTCGAGCTGCGGGTGGGTGTGGCTGTGTCCGCCGATCTCGACGCCCCCGTCCGCCAGTTGGCGTACCTGACCCCAGTCCAGCATGGTGTCCAGGCCGCCGCCGGTGTCGTAGGCACCCCGGATCCAGCCGGTGGAGACGAACAGGGTGGCCGGGAAGCCGTGTTTCGACAGGGCGGGGAGGGCGTGCCGGTGGACGCCCTCGTAGCCGTCGTCGAAGGTGATCAGCACCGGGCGGTCCGGCAGCGGCCGGCCGGTGCGCCAGCGGGCCGCCAGGTCGGCGGTGGTGAGCGGGGTCAGGCCCCGGTCCGCGATCACCGCCAGGTGCCCGGCGAACGCCTCGGGCGTGACCGACAGGGCGCGGGTGGCGTCGCTCGGGGCGGCGGCGACCGCGTGGTACATGAGGATCGGTACGCGCTCCGGCGTCATGCGGCACGCTCCACGTCGTCCGGGGAGATCGGCACCACGGCGAACGTCGTCCCCGCCCGCCGCGCCCGCAGACTGCCGACCGCGTACCCGCCGGCCGCCGTCAGCACCCCGGCGACGATCGCGCCCGCCCGCCGGGCGCCGCCGGGCCGGGCCAGCAGTTGGTCGCGCAGTCCGCGCAGCACACCGGCCGGCAACACCCGCGTGGCGTACCGGCGTTCGGTCTCCAGCCCCTTGTCGGCGCCGACGCTGCGGGCGACGAGCGCCTTGGACAGCCCCTCGGCGTAGGTGCGCGTGCGGAAGTACCCGAAGTGCTCGCGCCCCTCGGGCACCTTGTGATGGATCACCGCACGGTCGTCCATCAGCAGGATCGCGTCGGGTCTCGCGCGGCTGAGCCGGATGCACAGATCCGTCTCCTCGCCGCCCATCGGGCGCTTGCTGCCGTCGCGTCCGATGCCGGTGGCGAAGCCGCCCACGAAGTCGAACGCGCTGCGCCGGAAGGAGGCGTTCCCGCCGAGGATGTTGCGCACCCGGACCCGGCCGGGCGGCAGACCCCGGTAGGAGCAGCCCACCACCCAGTCGAACTCCTCGGGGAACCAGTCGGGCCGCCGGCCGGACGACCAGACGGGCACCGCCCGGCCGCCCACGGCGAGCACCCGGGGATCGGAGTAGGGGTCGGCGAACCGGCGCAGCCAGTCCCGTTCGGCGACGGCGTCGTCGTCGAGGAACGCGACGACCTCGCCGCACGAGGCGGCGATGCCGGTGTTGCGGCCGGCCGACAGACCGCGCGGGCCCGCGTTGGGCAGCACCCGCACCTCGCCGGTCTCCCCGATCTCCTTGTACTCGCTTCTCAGCCGGTCCAGGAGGGTCGCGTTGTGGTCGACGACGACCAGCGTCTCCAGGGCCGGGTGGGTCTGCGCCCGCACCGAGGCGACCGCCGCGAGGATGTCCTCCCAGCGGTCCTCGGTGTACACGCAGATGACGACGGAGACGTCGATCGTGCTCAAGACACCTCTCCCCGGGCCGAGTCGAGCATCGGCGAGCGGCGCGCCAGCCGGCGCAGCGCCCGCCGGTTGGACCGCTCCCGGAGGATCACCCGCAGTACGCGCAGCCCGTCGCGGACGGCGCGCAGGTTGCTGACGCCGTGGATGCGCAGGTACTCGTGGCTGGGTATCTCCTGCACCTTCAGCCCCGCCTTGACGACCCGGATGTTGATCAGGGTCTCGATCTCGAAGCCGGTGCAGTCCAGTTCGATCTTGTCCAGGCAGTGTCGCCAGAACGCGTTGTAGCCGTAGCACAGGTCGGTGTAGCGGGCGCCGAACTTGCGGTTGACGATGGCGCACAGGACCCGGTTGCCGAGCCACCGGATGAAGGTCATGTCGTCGGTGCCGCCGCCGTTGGCGAAACGGGAGCCCTTGGCGAAGTCCGCGCCCGAGACGAGGGCGGAGACGTACGACACGATCTCGTTGCCGTCGGCCGAGCCGTCCGCGTCGACCATCACGATGATGTCGCCGCTGCACGCCTCGAAGCCGGTGATCAGGGCGTCGCCCTTGCCCCGGCCCCGCTGCGCGACGACCTTGACGCCGGGCCACAGGTCGCGCGCGACCTGGACGGTGTCGTCGGTGGAGTTGCCGTCGACCAGGACCACTTCGTGGATCCAGTCCGGCAGGGTCTTGAAGACGTACGGAAGGTTCTCGGCCTCGTTCATCGCCGGGATGACCACGCTCACCGGTGGCGCGATGGCCAGGTGAGAGGAGATGGGCCGGTACTTGCCGGCGGTCGACGGGCCTTGGAGATCCTGGAGATCCTCGCCCGAGGTCGCCGGTTGCAGAACAGAACTCATGAGTCTGGTCCCTCTCGTCCGGTGGGCCGCCCACCCCCGGGCAGCCCGGAATCCACGTCCGGTTCGAAAGGGGGGTTTCTCACCCATGGCGGAACGCTCTCCGCGCATACCGGGTGAGCTGGCAGAACTGACCGGCCACCGGCGAAAGACGGCAGCCGACCGCGCGGCACGACTCGGTCACAACATGCGGTCACCGAGCACGGCACCCCCCTACCGCGCCCCGCTCCGGATACCGCCGCGGTCCCTGAGCCCTCCCCTGGTGCCGCTTGCTGACGGTCCGTGCGAGTGAGATGTATGACGGTATTGATGATTAAGCCCGGATGGCAAGCCCTTGATGGCCCTCTCACCTTTTTGTTCGTTTGACCGTTACAGAATGGTGCGTCCCGTCGGGGACACGCGTGCGGTGTATGTGCACAAGTGTTCCAGAGTGGTGCCGCAGGGGCCGGGAAACGGCAAAACTTGGCATGGACACTTCCCGTCAACGCGGGTCATTGCTACGAAAGTTGTGGCAGAGATCCTGCTAAAGGAGGTTCCATGAGACGTTTCCGACTTGTCGTCATCGTCAGCTCAGTCCTCCTCGCCGTCAGCGCCGCCCTCACCGGGGCGGCTTCGGCGCAAGGGTCCCAACTCGCCGCCGGCGGCGGCTATGTGGCGCTCGGCGACTCCTACTCGTCCGGTGTCGGCGCGGGCGGCTACATCAGCTCCAGCGGCGACTGCAAGCGCAGCACCAAGGCGTACCCGTACCTCTGGAACGCCGCCCACGCCCCCGCCTCGTTCACTTTCGCCGCTTGCTCGGGCGCTCGAACGGGTGATGTTCTGGCGGGTCAGCTCGGCGGCCTGAACTCCACCACCGGCCTGGTCTCCCTCACCGTCGGCGGCAACGACGCCGGCTTCGCCGACGTCATGACGACCTGTGTCACCGGCTCCGACAGCTCCTGCCTGAACCGCATCAACACCGCCAGGGCCTACGTCGACTCGACGCTCCCCGGCAAACTCGACACCGTCTACTCGACGATCCGCTCCAAGGCGCCGAACGCCCGCGTCGTCGTCATCGGCTACCCCCGCTTCTACCGGCTGCGCACGGTCTGCCTGGGCCTGTCGGAGGCCAAGCGCTCCGCCATCAACAACGCGGCCGACTACCTCGACGCGGCGACCGCCAAGCGCGCCGCCGCCCACGGCTTCGTCTTCGGCGACGTCCGCACCCCGTTCACCGGCCACGAGATCTGCTCCGGCAGCTCCTGGCTGCACAGCCTCAACCTGCTGAACATCGGCGAGTCCTACCACCCGACCGCAGCCGGTCAGTCGGGCGGCTACCTGCCGGTCCTGAACAGCGCGGCCTGAGCCGTCACTCGGACGGCGAGGAGGAGGGGGAGGGGGAGGTCCCGTCCGTCGGGGCCTCCGTCTCGCAGGTGACCGAGAAAGGCACCTTGTCGGACGTCGCCTTGACCGGCTCCCGCACCTCGACGCCGATCGCGTTCTGGTACGTCCCGCTCTCCGCGTACGTCGACACGATCACCTTGTCCTGCTGGGACTTGCCGCCGCCCGACGGGAAGTCGAGCGTCTTCCAGGTCTGCCCGGACAGCTCGCCCTCCTTCGACACCCAGCGGTAGGACACCGTCGCGGGCAACTGCCCCACGGTGATCGTCGCCGTGAAGGCGGGCGCGTCGGCGTCCGACGGCGGACAGGAACCGGAGTAGTCCGTGTTCGCGCCGGCGACGGTGACCTCGACGGTCTGCGGCGGGGCCTCCGAGGAGGCGCTCTCGCTCGGACTCGGACTCGGCGACTCGCTGGACTCCTCGCTGCTCGTCTCCGGCCGCGTCGCCGGTGAACTCGCGAGGTCCGTACCGCTGTTGGTGACCCCACCGGTGGCCTTGCCGCCGCTGCCGTTGTCCCGGTTCAGCAGCCCGTACGTCAGCCCGGCGACCGCCAGCGCGAGCACCGCCACACCGGCGACCAGGGCCACCCCGGCGCGCCGGTTGCGTCGCGGCTCGGCCGAGGAGGCCGTCGCCGGGGCCGCCGTCCAGGGCTGGGGCGGGGTCGGCGAGGACGGCTCGTGACGGAACGGCTCGGCGGGGGTCACGGCCGTCGGCGGATAGGGCGTGTACGGCGACTGCGGCGTCGTAGGGGCGGTTCCCTCGTACGGGTCGCCGCCCGCCGCCACGATCCGCAGGTCACGCTCGGCCGTGTCGGCGGGCAGCCGGTCGGCCGGGTCCTTGCGCAGCAGCCCCTCGATCACGGGCGCGAGCGGCCCGGCCCGGTGCGGCGGCGGCAGTTCCTCGTCGACGATCGCGCGCAGGGTGCTCAGCGGAGTGTCGTACCGGAAGGGGGAGTTGCCCTCGACCGCCGCGTACAGCAGCACGCCCAGCGACCACAGGTCCGACTCGGGCCCCGGCGTACGCCCCAGCGCGCGTTCCGGCGCGAGGAACTCGGGGGAGCCGATGACCTCGCCGGTCATGGTCAGCGCGGACGTGCCCTCGACGGTCGCGATGCCGAAGTCGGTGAGCACCACCCGGCCGTCGTTCGACAGCAGCACGTTCGCCGGTTTGACGTCCCGGTGCAGCACCCCGGCCTCGTGCGCGGCCCGCAGCGCGGCCAGCACCTCGGCCCCGATGTGCGCGGCCCGCGCCGGTTCCAGCGGTCCCTCGGAGTCCAGCAGCTCGGCGAGGGAGATCCCCCGCACGATCTCCATGACGATCCAGGGCCGCCCGTCCTGCGTGGCCACGTCGTACACCGTGACGACGTTCCGGTTCGCGACCCGGGCCGCGGCCCAGGCCTCGCGCTCCAGCCGGGCGTACAGCCGCTCGACGTCGGAGGCCGACAGCCCGTGCGGGGCGCGGACCTCCTTGACGGCGACCTCGCGGTGCAGCACCTCGTCGAGAGCCCGCCACACCGTCCCCATGCCGCCCTCGCCGAGCGGGGTCAGCAGGCGGTAGCGGCCCGCGATCAGACGTTCACTGCCCTCTTCGGACACCGCGACCCCATTCCGCTCTTCGTATCCGGGCGAAAACCTCCACAACTCCACAAACGTAGCTCAGCCGAGCACGGATGCGGCCCCCTTGAGCACCAGTCCGGCGCCCAGGGCCACGACGAGGAACGCGGACCACAGGGGCATGTTGCGGCGGACGAGCGTCACGACCGGGTGGGTGGTCCAGCGCGGCTGCCGGTCCAGCAGGCGGGTCGCGCCCGAGCCCAGCCGGACGACGGCGAACCCGGCGGCGGTGAGGGTCAGCGCGAGCCCGACGCCGTACGCGACGACGAGCAGCAGCCCGAACCAGGCCTGCCCGAGCGCCGCCGCGCCGACCAGCACGACCACGGCGGACGGACTGGGCACCATGCCGCCGGCGAAGCCGAGGAGGATCGTGCCGCGGAGGGTGGGGGCGATGGCGTGGGTGTGGGTGCGGCCGCCGTGGGTGTGCGTGTGGGTACGGCCGTGGTCGTGGGTGTGGGGATGCGGGTGCTCGTGCTCGTCGTGGGTGTGCTCGGAGTGGTCGTGACGGTGCTCGTGGCCGTGGCTGTGTCCGTGCCCGTGGCTGTGTCCGTGGTCGTCGTGCGTGCGTTCGGCGGGGGCTCCGACGAGGGCGAGTTGACGGGCGGGGGGCTTGGACGGCTCGTGGCTGTGGGTGTGCCCGTGGCCAGGTCCGTGATCGTGCCCGTGGTCATGGTCGTGTCCGTGGTCATGGCTGTGACCGGGGCCGTCGTCGTGACCGTGGCTGTGGCCGGGTGCGTGGCCGGGGGCACGGTTGCGCCAGGCGCGGCGGGCGAGACTCGCGCCCGCGAAGAGGACCAGCGCGCCGCTCGCCAGGCCCAGCCAGGCGATCACCGAGGGCGCGGCGGCCGAACCGGCGGTGACGAGGAGGCCGAGGGCGACGACGCCCAGGGTGTGCGTGATGGTGACGGAGGCGGCGAGCGGGAGGACGTCCTTCATCCGGGCCTTGCCGCCCCGGGCGGCCGCCGTCGCGGCCATGATGGTCTTGCCGTGGCCCGGGGCGACGGCGTGCAGCGCGCCGAGCACGATGGCGATCACCAGCGCCAGCGCGGCGAAGCCGACGGTGAGGTGCTGCCGGGCGACCAGGTTGTTCAGGGCCTGCGTCCAGCGGTCGGCGCCGCGCGGCAGGATGGACGCGGCCGGCGCGTTACGGCCCTCCTCGACGAGGGCCGCGCCACCCGGCCGCACCTTCACGGACGCGGTCGAGGTGTCCGCCGGGGAGGAGAGCAACTCCTTGGGATAGCTGGTGAGTTCGCCCGAGGTCGACTTCGACGGCACGTCGGAGTCGGTCAGCGTCATACGGTCGCCGCGGGCGGTGATCTCACGCCAGCCGGGGCCGCTGGAGGCGCCCTCGCTGTGGAAGCCGAGGGTGATCGTGGCCTCGTCGGGGAGCGGGGCCGTCAGCCGGCACTCGACGCGCAGGGTGTGCAGCCCCGCCTGACCGGGCCGCAGGACCGCCTTGCTCGTGCCCGCGGTGAGCGGGACGGCGCCGCCGTCGACGGTGACCTTGCTGCCGCTCGCGGCCGTCGCGCACCGCTGCCGGGCCCACTCGGTCATCCCGAGGCGTTCGATGTCCGGCTTCGCCTGGGTCGCCGGGATCTCGGCGAGGTCCTCGACGTGGTCGACGCGGAGCTGTCCGGGGGCGGCGACGAGACCGTCGTAGCGGTTGACGGTGAAGTTGCCGAGGGGGTGCGCGCTCGCGCTGGCGGAAGGAACCAGCGCGAGCGCGCAGCCGGCCGTGAACACGGCCGCGCAGGAGGCGAGCAGACGACGGGAAATCACTTGCTCGCCTCCAGCGTCTTGAGTGCCGTACGGGCCTCGCGGGCGCCCAGCGTGGCGAAGCCGGGGTTCAGCTTCAGGGCGGCGGAGAGGTGGGTACGGGCGTCGGCGGCGTGACCGGTGGCCTTCTCGATCACACCGCGGTGGTAGAGGAAGGCCGCGTTGTGGTAGCCGGTGGCGGTGGCCTGCCGGGCGTAGGGGAGCGCCTCGGCGTCCTTGCCGTTGACGTGCAGGGCCCAGGCGAGCGCGTCCGCCGTGTGCACGGTGTGCCGGCGCGACCAGTCGTCGCGGGCCGCGCGCAGGGCCGTCGCCTTGTCGCCGTGGTCGGCGGCGGCGAGCGCGGTGTCGAGGTCGGCGTTGACGCCGTTGGCGCGGGCGATGGCGGTCCACGCGTCGACGAGGACGTACTGGTCCTGGGCCTTCGCCGCGTCGCCCTCGGCGCCCCGGGCGTCGTACAGCTCGCCGAGCTCGACCAGCGGGCCGGGCAGCGGATAGCGGGCGACGATCAGCTCCAACCCCTTGATGGCCTCGGCCTGTTGACCGATCGCGGCCTGGGCGCGGGCGCGGCCCTCCAGCGCGGGGAGGTAGTTCTCGTCGGCGGCCAGGGCGCGCGCGTAGTGGGTCAGCGCGCTGGGGTAGTCGCCCTGGTTCCAGGCGAGTTGGCCGAGCTGGGAGGCGACGTAGGCGATGTCGCCTGGGGAGGTCGACGCGGCGAGCGCCCGGTCCAGGACCCGACGGGCGGTGGTGACGTCGCCGCGCAGCTCGTGGACGTAGGCGTAGCGGGTGAACACCGGTACTCCGGGCCGCCGTTCGTCGGCGGTGCGCACGGCCTGGTCGGCGTCGGCGTAGCGGCCGAGCTCGACGAGGGCGTCGATACGGGAGCACAGGGCGCGCTCGCTGTAGGGGTTCAGCTTCAGCGCCTGGTCGGCGAAGGTCAGGGCGTTCGCGAAGTCGTGCCGGGCGGCGGCGAGGGCGGCCCGGCCGGCGAGGGCCTGGTCGTTGTCGGGGCGCAGGGCGAGGGAGCGCTTCAGGGCCTGCTCGGCCTGCGGGTAGCGGGAGGGGTCGCCCTTGGTACGGGCCTGCTCGACGTAGGCGAGTCCGAGGGTGGCCCAGCCGCCGAAGTCCTTCGGCTGGACGCGGAGATGGGCCTGGAGCGCGGTGATGCTGGAGTCGAGGTTCCCGCTGGCGAGCAGCCCCGGAGAGACCGCCGCGGCGGTCGCCACGGGCACGTTCTGCCCGTCCCGCGCCGCCCCGAGCGCGATCGCCCCGGCAGTGAGCGCGACAGCCAACATGGCCGCACACGCCCCGAGTTGCACCCCCCGCCAACGCCGCCCGGCGGCACCCACCCGCCGAACGGCGGCGACACGGTCGTCGGGACCGGCGGAGGTCTCGGCGGAGGTCTCGGCATGGATACCGGCGGCAGTATCGGCGCCGTCGGCGACGGCGGCACCGGGGTCGGAGTCGGCTCCGGCATCGACGCGGGCATCGACAACCGGCGTACTGGGGCCGGTGGCCGTCACGGCCTCCGCCGCTTCAGCGGCTTCGGTGGCTGCGGACTCCGGCAGGTCGTCCCCGGTGGTCGCGTCCTCCGCGGTGGTGTCTCCGGCGGTGGTGGCTCCGGGCTTCGCCTCGGCCTTGCCGGCCCCGGCCCCGTCGCTCACGATCGGGTCGCCCACGGCGGAGGCGTCCTCGGGGTCCCGCCCGGCGTCCGGGGCCGGGGCCGATTGGTCTGAGGCCGGGGCCGGGTGCTCGGGCTGCTCCGGTTCGCCGTCGTTCGTCCGCGGGGACATGCCCTCTCCTAGGTCGCCTGGGGTGGATCAGTGTGCTCGCATGGGGGTGGCGCGGCCCGCGCCGTGGGGGATGAGTGCGCGGGCCGCGCCAGTCGGTGGGGTGGGCCGGGGAGTGCAGGTTCTCCCCGGCCCGTCTCGGCGGAGGGCCTAGTAGGCGCGCCGCCGCCCGCGCCACCACAGCAGGCCGCCTCCGATGAGGAGGATGCCCGCAGCGCCGGCGCCCGCGGAGGACGCGATCAGCGCGGTGTTGTTGTCGGAGCCCGTGAGGGCGTCACCGAGCTGGCTGCGGACGTCGGCGCCGCTCTTCGCGGTCGCGCCGCGCGAACCCTCGGTCGGCAGGGCGACGTACGGGAAGTACTTCTCGAAGTTCTTGTCGTTCTTGTCGACCGCGTCGCCCAGGTCGTTCTTGGAACCGACCAGCTCGCCTTCGACGACCTGCAGCGAGGCGTCGATCACGTCGTCGGTGAGGCGACGGCCGTTCGGGAAGCCCGCGTTGTCACCGTCGAGGACACCGAGCCGCTTGGGGCTGGCGGTGGGCTTGATGGAGGTGTTGAGGCGCAGTTCCTCCGAAGGCGTCACGTACGGCGGCTGGTTGAGGCCCTTGACGCCCTTCAGGAACACGTCGACGAGGTCGTTGCGCGGCTCGGCCGGCGCCTTGATCTTGTAGATCGCCTCGATGAGCTTCGGCAGCTCCGGGTTGGTGACGTTCTTCAGGAACTGGGCGTCGTCCTTGGGCTCGGACGCGTTGAACTTGTCCTTGTCCTTGATCGGGTTGACGACCTCGTTGACCAGCGGCATACCGAGACGCGAGACCTGCGAGTAGTAGCCCTCGGCGTTCTCGCGCTGGGTGGTCGACCAGATGCCGACGATCGGCTGGTGCTTCCCCTCGGAGATCATGTCGCTCGGGACCTGCAGCGCGATCGAGTTGACGTTGTAGCCCTTGAGCGTGTCGTTGCCGACCTCGGAGAGGTCGCCGCCGTAGAGCAGGTCGAAGACGCGCAGGTCCAGGAAGAACGGGTCGTCGGCCTGGCCCGCGAAGGTCTTGGCGCCGTTGGGCAGCTTGTAGATCGCCTGGTCGCGCAGCTTCGAGTAGTTCGGCATCGACGCCTTGCCCACGTTCGACGGCGCCACCGGCACGTCGTCCGCGATCTTCGTCTTGTGCTCGACCTTCCCCTTCTTCGACTTGATCAGCTCGAGGTCGTAGGTCTGCGTGATGTTCAGGTCGGGGTCGTCCAGGCTCTCGACGGCGCCGGTGTTGTAGAGGAACGTCTTCTTGTTCTTCGTATGCGTCTTGAAGGTGTAGCGGAAGGTCAGGTCCTCCTTCGCGTCACCGTTGTTGTCGATGTGCAGGTCGTACTGGGCGTCCTCGGCGAACGGGAAGAAGTTCGGGCCGCCGGCCGGCTCCTCGAACGGGATCCAGTTCGCGATGATCGTCGTCGTGTCCGGGTGGTCCGGGCTCACGAACGCGTACACGTCCGTGTTGTCGTACTGCGGGGTCCCCGAGATGAGGGGGGCCTCACGGTGGCTGGAGGCGTATGCCGCCCCCGGGGCCAGCGTGGCGGCGCCGGCGGCCGCGAGCCCCCCGGCGGCCAACGCACCGCATATGAGGGTCGCGACGCTCCTGCGTCCGTTGCCGCTCCGCGAGATAGCTGTCATGCCGTCCGTCCTCTGTGCCAACTTGCCTGACGGACACTGATACGGAACGGAGGGCGGTTTCGGATTGGTCGAAACCGAAAAACTTTTAATTTCCTTCTCACCCGCGTTTTGGGCGCCGCGATCCGTACCCCTAAAACGGAGGTGTGTTCGTTGCGTATGCCTGGTATGACGGGGCGGTCCGGGTGCGGCGGCCGCAGAGAGGGGGACCGCATGGAGGCGGACGAGCTTCTGGTGCTGGTGGCGGGAGGCGACCAGTACGCCTTCGAACAGCTCTACGCGCTGGTGTCCGGGCCGGTGTTCGGGCTCGTGCGCCGGGTCGTCAGGGATCCCGCACAGTCCGAGGAGGTCGCCCAGGAAGTGCTTCTGGAGGCCTGGCGCTCTGCCGGCCGCTTCGACCCCAGCCGCGGCAGCGCCCTCTCCTGGATCCTCACCCTCGCCCACCGCCGCGCCGTCGACCGGGTGCGCAGCGCCCGCGCGGCCGTCGACCGCGAGCAGCGCGAGGCCCGGCGCTACCACGACCCCGCCTTCGACCAGGTGGCCGAGGAGGTCGAGGCGGGCCTGGAACGCCAGTTGGTCCGCCGCTGCCTGGACCGGCTGACGGCGTTACAGCGGCAGTCCGTCACCCTCGCCTACTACGACGGCTACACGTACCGTGAAGTGGCCGACCGGCTGTCGCTGCCGCTCGGCACGGTGAAGACACGGATGCGTGACGGGCTCACGCGGCTGCGCGAGTGCCTGGGAGGTGCCGCATGAGTGTGCTCGGCCTGTTCCGCCGCGAGGATCTGCACTCGCTGGCGGCCCCCTACGCGCTCGACGCCCTCGAACCCGATGAACGCCTCCGTTTCGAGAAGCATCTGAAGGGCTGCGACCGCTGCTTCGCCGAGGTGCGGGCGCTGGCCGAGGACGCCGTCCGGCTCGCCTGGTCCCAGGCCGCCCCGCCGCCGGCCGATATGCGCATCCGGGTGCTGGCCGCCGTCCAGAGAACCCCGCAGGAGCACTCGCGTGCGCCGGCCCGGGAGCACGCGCCCCAACTGCCCCCGCACGTCTGGGGCACGCAGCCGCCGCCCGGACGCTCCCGTGCGCCCCGTGCGCGCCGCCCGCTGTTCGGACCGCTCGCCACGGCCGCCGCCGCCGCGGCCCTCGTCGTCGCCTCGCTCTTCGCCGTCCAGGCCGACCGCACCCAGGACCAGCTGAACGCCGAGCGCGCCCAGTCGCGTGAGATCGCCCACGTTCTGGCGGCTCCGGACGCGCTGGCGAGCACCGGCAAGGACGCCCAGGGCCGCAGTATCGGAGTGATCGCCTCCGCTTCGGAGGGGCAGGCGATCGTCACCTTGAACGGGTACGGGGGTCTGCCCACCGGGCAGGCGCATCAGCTGTGGCTCATGCGCCCGGGCGCGCAACCACGCTCCCTCGGGCTCTTCGACGACGACACGCCCCTCGTCGCCACCGGTCTCGACAAGGCGGCGACATCACTCGCTGTGACCGTCGAGCCCGACGGGGGGTCACCACAGCCCACCACACAGCCAGTTGTCCAACTCACCCTGAAATCGGTTGGATTCGGAGAGTGATCGGAGAGGGGTCGTCAACCCCCTTACGGGGAAGGTGAATCCTGTGAGCTCGATACACGGGTGCCGCGATGGAGCGATAGGGTTAACCTGCCCGGGCCGGGTGGACTCGTACGGGTGGGGAGTGACATGGAACAGATAACGGTGCACAGCAGGGCGAGGGTCCCTGCGATCACCTGCGGAAGCAGCGCGACCAGCTCGCGCCTGGACCGCCATCTCTCGGTACTGGCGGGTCCCGCCATACCGCAACGGGAGACGATCGAGGCGACCTCGCTGATGCGGGAGCTGACCGCGCGTGAGCCCGTGCGCGACCACGGCTCCAACGACCCCGGCTCCAAGATGACGACGCGGGCACGGGTGAGCCGTGTCTCGCTCTTCGCGCCCCTGCGCCGACTGCGCCGCTCGCTGTTCGGCGGCAACAAGCACTGACCGGCCGACGCGTCCTCACGTACTGAGTCCCCCTCGCCTACCGAGTCCCTCACGTACCGAGTCCCGCTGAATCCCGCGCTCAGGCGGCCACACCATCCCGGCGCAGCGCTGCGATCTCCTCGTCCGTCATCCCCACGGCACGCAGCAATGCTTCGGTGTGCTCCCCGAGCGCGGGCACGTCCCCCATACGTGCCTCCTCCCCGCCCGGCAGCGTGATCGGGGGCAGCAGCGCCCGCAGCGGCCCGACCGGCGTCCCCACCTCCCGCCACCGCTCACGGGCCGTCAGTTGCGGATGCTCCGCCAGCTCGCGCAGATCCCTCAGGCGGGCGCACGCGATCCCCGCCCCCGCCAGCCGCGCCAGCGCCTCGTCGGCGCCCAGCGCACCCAGCGCCTCCGCCACCAGGGCGTCCGTGCGCGCCCGGTTCGTCACCCGTGCCGCGTTCGTCGCATACGCCGGATCCGTCCCCAACTCGGGCCGTCCGACGACCTGTTCGGCCAGCCGCCGCCACTCCCGGTCGTTCTGCACGGACAGCAGCACCCGCCCGCCGTCGGCGGTGGCGTAGGCGTCGTAGGGCGCGATCACGGCGTGCGCGAGACCGGTGCGGGCCGGGGGAGTGCCCCCGTGCAGGGAGTGGTGCAGCGGATGCCCCATCCACTCCGCCAGCGCGTCCAGCATCGACACCTCCACCGGGCCGCCCCGCCCGGTCGTGCCCCGCCGCACCAGCGCCGCCAGGACGCCCGAGAAGGCGTACATGGCCGCCGCGATGTCCGCCGCCGGGATCCCCGCCTTCACCGGCTGCTCCGGCGTCCCGGTCACCGACACCAGCCCCGCCTCGCACTGCACGAGCATGTCGTAGGCCCGCTTGTCGGCGTACGGCCCGCCCGCCCCGTACCCGGAGACGTCGACCGCGATCAGCCGCGGGTGCGCCGCGCACAGGGTGGCCGCGTCCAGGCCGAGCCGGGCCGCCGCCCCCTGCGCGAGGTTCTGCACGAACACGTCCGCGTCCGCGATCAGCCGCCGTACGACGTCCAGGCCCCGCGGGTCCTTGAGGTCCAGCGCGAGGGACTCCTTGCCCCGGTTGCACCACACGAAGTGCGAGGCGAGGCCCGCGGCGGCGGTGTCGTAGCCGCGCGCGAAGTCACCGCCGTCGACCCGCTCGACCTTGATCACCCGGGCGCCGAGGTCGGCGAGCTGCCGGGTGGCGAACGGCGCCGCGACGGCCTGCTCGACGGCGACGACGGTGATGCCCTCCAGGGGCAGCGGCGAGGGCAGTGGCGGCGGGGGCTGGTTCGTGGGATCCATGGGGGGATGCTAGATCAGCGCGAACTGGCCCTCCGGGCCCTCCTCGTGGTGGTCCAGGACCGTCGCCGGGCGGCGGGCCGCGTCGGGGACCGGCAGGACGCCCGCCGCGTGCAGCTCCGCCGCCGTGACCGTGTCCGGCACCGTCAACTCGGCCCGCCGCGCGCCGACTTCCGCCAGCAGCGCCAACACCGTGATGAGCTCCAGGAGTTCGGAGGTCCATGCCTGCTGCCAGGTCGCCGGGCGGATCGCGGCCAGGGTGCCCGGCCCGGCCTCCGACGCGGTCCGCGCCGCGAACCACTGCTCCAGGACCCGGCCGCCCGCGTCCGCCCCGAAGTCCCAGGCCTCGGGCGGGACGGGGGAGACGCGGCCCTCGTCCAGGTGGAGGGCCTCCTCGGCGCGGTCGTAGTGCAGGGTGAGGGGGCGGGCCGGGATCGGGGCGCGGACGTAGGGGCGGCGGCCGCCGGGCAGTTTGGGGCGCTCGCCGGCCCGGCGCAGCAGCCGCAGCGCGCGGTGGCCCGACTCGACACCGCGCGCCCAGAGCTCGCGGTCCCGGGTGAGCGGCACGGTGAGATCGGGGCGGACGGCGGTCAGCGTCCACGCCAGGAAGTCCACCGGATCGGGGGAGTGGCCGAGCCGGCGGAGCTGCTCCGGCAGGCCCGGCGCCAGGTTCGGTTCCCGGCCGCCCGGCCGCCGGTACAGCGGGCGGATCCGGCCCGGGCGCAGGAGGGGGAAGAGTGAGGTCGCGAGGAGCGGCCACGGCGACGCCTGGGGTGTCTCGATCACGAACACCTGTGTGTCGTCCGCCACCCGCCACACCTCCGGGCGGGCCGCGTCGATCAGGCGGTGGTCGGGGATGAGCCACTGCTCGTCGAAGGGCGCCGCCAGGACCCGTACCGGCTCCGGGCAGGGGCCGGAGGCGCGGGCGAGTTTCTGGGTGCCGCCGCCCGTCCGGCCCGGGAGCTGCCCGACCGCCGTGTGCAGGGTGCGGGCGCGGGTCGGCTCGAACAGGGCCTCGCGGGCGTCGCCCTCGGCCCGCACCAGGGCGTCCCAGCGGGCCGTCAGGGAAGCGGGGTCGGGCGCCGCCGGCCAGCCCCGGCCGAGCCGCGGCGGTGCGACGGACCACGGCATCAGGTCCGCCAGCGGCGGAGCGTCGTCGTGCGTCACGCGTGGCATGGTACGACGGCCCGCCCGCGCCGGGTCACGTCGCGTCGAGTGTGACCGTGAAGGAGAAACGGTCGCCCCGGTAGTGGATGACGGCCGCGTCCAGGACCCGCCCGGCCGTGTCGTGGGTGACGCCCGTGCAGTGCAGGATCGGGCTCAGCAGCGGGACCCGGAGCAGCCGGGCCGTCTCCGGGTCCGCGAGCCGCGCCTCGACCGTGTCGGTGATCCGGCCGATGTCCGCGCCCACGACGTCCCGCAGCACCTTCGTCATGGGCCAGCGGAGCAGGTCGTCGGGGTCGATGCGGGCGGCGAGCTCGGGACGGACGTAGTTGCGGGCGTGGTTGGTGGGCTCGCCCGTCTTCTCGTCGCTCCTGAGCCGGTGGTACGTGGCCACCTCGGCCAGGTCCGGGAAGTGCTCGGCGACCTCGGCGGGGACGGGCGCGCGGCCGTGGCCGAGGAGCTCCGTCGCCATGCCGGACTGCTGGGCCACGATCGCGTCGACCGAGCCGAGCAGCCGGACCGGGGCGCCGCGCCGGGCCGTCGGCTCGATGAACGTGCCGCGCCGCCGGTGCCGGGTGATCAGCCCCTCGTCCTCCAGCTCCTTCAGCGCCTGCCGCATGGTCAGCACGCTCACCCCGTAGTGCCCCGCCAACTGCTCCTCGGTGGGCAGCCGGAGCGGGTCCCGGGGCGAGCGGCCGAGTATCGAGGCGCGCAACGACTGCGACACCTGGTACCACAGCGGCAGCTTGCGGGTGAGGACGATCGAGTCCGGGGCGAAGGAGGTCACGGGCTATCCGTACCGGTCGGCAACGTTCAGTGCAATGGTCCGCCGGACGGACGGAAGTGGCGTTCGAGGCCCTGCCAGACGTCGTCGTAGCGGTGTTGCAGATGGTCCGCGCGGGCCGCGTACGGGGTGAGCGTGAGCGGCCAGCGCGTCTCGAACATGAAGGCCAGACCGTCGTCGATCTTCTGCGGTTTCAGCTCGGCGGCGCTCGCCCGGTCGAACGTCTCCCGGTCCGGGCCGTGTGCCGACATCATGTTGTGCAGCGAACCGCCGCCCGGCACGAAGCCCTCCGCCTTGGCGTCGTACGCCCCCTCGATGAGCCCCATGTACTCGCTCATCACGTTCCGGTGGAAGTACGGCGGCCGGAACGTGTCCTCGCCGACCAGCCAGCGCGGGGCGAAGACCACGAAGTCCACGCCGGCCAGCCCGGGGGTGTCGGTCGGGGCCGTCAGCACCGTGAAGATCGACGGGTCCGGGTGGTCGTGCGAGATCGACCCGATGACGTTGAAACGGCGCAGGTCGTAGACGTACGGCACATGGTTGCCGTGCCAGGCGACGACGTCGAGCGGCGAGTGGCCGTAGGTCGCGCCCCAGAGGTGCCCGCAGAACTTGTTGACGACCCGCACCGGGCCCTCGACGTCCTCGTACGCGGCGACGGGGGCCCGGAAGTCACGGGCGGCGGCCAGGCCGTTGGCGCCGATCGGGCCGAGGTCGGGCAGGCGGAACGGGGCGCCGTAGTTCTCGCAGACGTAGCCGCGGGCGGCGGCGTCCAGGAGTTCGACGCGGAAGCGGACCCCGCGCGGGATCAGCGCCACATGGCCGGGCTCGGCGTGCAGCAGCCCGAACTCCGTGCGCAGCAGCAGCCCGCCCCGCTCGGGGACGATCAGCAGCTCGCCGTCGGAGTCGCTGAACACCCGGTCCATCGAGGCGTTCGCGTGGTACAGGTGCACGGCCATGCCGGTGCGCTGGGCGGCGTCGCCGTTGCCGCCCAGGGTCCACAGGCCGGCCAGGAAGTCCGTGCCGGCGGGCGGCTCGGGCAGCGGGTTCCAGCGCAGCCGGTTCGGGTCGGGGACCGTCTGGGTGAAGGGGCCGGTGCGCAGCGCGCCGTCGCCGATCCGGGTGAACGCCGGGTGCGCGGCCGACGGGCGGATCCGGTACAGCCACGAGCGGCGGTTGTGGGCGCGCGGCTCGGTGAACGCGCTGCCGCTGAGCTGCTCCGCGTACAGGCCGAGCGGGGCGCGCTGCGGCGAGTTGCGGCCCTCGGGCAGGGCGCCCGGCACGGCCTCCGAGGCGTGCTCGTTGCCGAACCCGGAGAGATAGGTCAGCCCCTCGGCCGTCTTGCGTGCGTCCCCGCTGCTCATCGTCGCTCCCTTGCCGACCGGTTCCACTGCCCATTCCTATGTATCACCGTAGGATTGCGGTTTCCCGGACGCAAGAGGCCCGCCGGTCCTCGTCTCAGAGGACGATCACGGCGCGGTGAGAACCAGACCTCAGGGGGATCCACGGGCCGGGCCCGGTGCCTTAGTGTCCCGAGCATGTCGTGGACGCGCGCACTTCCCGCCGCGCTCGCGGTCTGTGTCCTGCTGCTGACCGGATCCGCGGGCTGCGGCTCCAGTGGTGCGCGGGGGCAGCGGACCGTGGCGTCGCCCTCGCCCGTGGGCAAGGTCCTGGACCACACGGACGACGACGGGCGCCACTACCGCGAGGTCGCGAAGGAGGGGGCGCCCGAGGTCGGCGTGGAGGTCCAGCCGGACGCCGACGGCGGCTGGGACGTACGGCTGAAGCTGGCCAACTTCCGGTTCTCGCCGACGGGGGCGGCGCAGCAGGCGGTCACCGGGCGCGGCATCGCCCGGCTCTACGTCGACGACCGGCCGATCGCCGACCTGCGCGGCCCGGCCTACCGCATCCCGGCCGGCTTCCTGCCGCACGGCACGCACGAGGTCTCCGCCCGCCTGTACGCGGACGACGCGACGGTGTGGGCGGTGGACGGCAAGCCGGTGCAGGCCACGGCGGACGTCACGGAGTCGGCGGGGACCCCCTCCGAGTCCCCCTCCGAGTCCCCCACCGAATCCCTCTCCGAGTCCCCCATCGGGTCCCCGACCGGAGCACCGGCCCCTTGAGTGCGTCAGGCATCTTTCTTCGTACCCGGGGGCGAGCTTCACCAGGCCGCGGCGGAAAGGCATCATGAAGTCCGTGCCCCAAGCGACATCGCTCCGTCGTGCGCCCGTCCAGCGGCGCAGTGCCGAACGGCTGACCAGGATCCTCGACGCCTGCGCCGGCCTGCTGGACGAGGTCGGCTACGACGCCCTGAGCACCCGCGCCGTCGCCGAGCGCGCCGGTGTCCCCATCGGCTCCGTCTACCGCTTCTTCGGCAACAAGCGGCAGATGGCCGACGCGCTCGCGCAGCGCAACCTGGAGCACTACGCCGAGCACGTCACCGAGCGCCTGAAGGGGGCGCGCCGGGGCGACTGGCGGGCCGCCATGGACGCCGTACTGGACGAGTACCTGGCCATGAAGCGCACCGCGCCCGGCTTCTCCCTCGTCGACTTCGGCAACCAGATCCCGGTCGGCGCCCGGCACGCCGAACCCAACCACCGCGTCGCCGACCGCCTCACCGACCTGCTCTCCGACTACCTCGTCCGCGAGCCCGACGACGACCTGCGCCGCACCTTCCTGATCGCCGTGGAGACCGCCGACACCCTCGTCCAACTGGCGTTCCGGGTGGATCCGGAGGGCGACCCGAAGGTGATCGACGAGACGCGCGAGCTGCTGCGGGCGTATCTGGCGCGGACCCTGGACTGACGGTCGCGCCCGACCCCTCCCCCTCCGCCATACCGCGGTACGGGACTTCACTCCGGAAGCGGTCGCCCCCGCGACCGAGGTGGACGCCCCGGTCATCCGCGCCCTCGCCCGTGAAGCTCGCCCGTCCGCACGGCATCGACCTCGGACCGCTCGAGCCCCGGCTGCCGCAGCCGCTGAAGACCCGCAGCGGGCGCGTCGAGCTGCTGCCGCAGCCGATCGTCGACGATCTCCCGCGCCTGCGCGAGGGACTGCGGCGACGGCCCGACGGGTTCGTCCTCGTCGGACGGCGGCACCTGCGGTCCAACAACAGCTGGATGCACAACGTCCCCGCCCTCACCGGCGGCACCAACCGCTGCACCCTGCACATCCACCCCGAGGACGCCGAACGGCTGGGCGTGACCGACGGATCGCGGGTGCGGGTGAAGGGCGCCGGGGGCGAGGTGGTCGCGCCCGCCGAGGTCACCGACCGCGTGCGCCGGGGTGTGGTGAGCCTGCCGCACGGCTGGGGCCACGACCGCCCCGGCACCCGCCTGAGGCACGCCGCCGTCGACCCCGGCGTCAACGTCAACCAGCTCCTCGACGGCAGCCTGCTGGACCCGCTGTCGGGCAACGCGGTCCTCAACGGCGTGCCCATCGAGCTCACCGCGCTAGCGGCAAAGCCGTGACCTGGAGTTTTGCGCTTATTGCTCGCACGTCAACGTCTTGTTAACACCGTTTGAACGGACCTAACGTCAACGGACCGCCGACCCCCAGGTGGGATGTTCAAGGGCGAACGTTAGGTATCCACACATGCTGACCATCCTCGGCTTCGCCATGATCGCGACCTTCCTGGTCCTGATCATGCTGAAGAAGATGTCGCCGATCGCGGCACTCGTGCTGATCCCGGCACTGTTCTGCGTCTTCGTCGGGAAGGGCGCCAAGCTCGGCGACTACGTCCTCGACGGCGTCACCAGCCTCGCCCCCACGGCGGCGATGCTCATGTTCGCGATCGTCTACTTCGGTGTGATGATCGACGTCGGCCTCTTCGACCCGATCGTCCGGGGCATCCTGAAGTTCTGCAAGGCCGACCCGCTGCGCATCGTCGTCGGCACGGCACTGCTCGCCGCGATCGTCTCCCTCGACGGCGACGGCTCCACCACCTTCATGATCACCGTCTCGGCGATGTACCCGCTGTACAAGCGCCTGAAGATGAGCCTGGTCGTCATGACGGGCGTCGCGGCCATGGCCAACGGCGTGATGAACACGCTGCCTTGGGGCGGCCCGACCGCCCGCGCCGCCACCGCGCTGAAGCTGGACGCCGGCGACATCTTCGTGCCGATGATCCCGGCGCTGGCCGTGGGCCTGCTCTTCGTCTTCGCCCTCTCCTACGTCCTCGGCCGCCGCGAGCGCACCCGGCTCGGCGTGCTGACCCTGGACGAGGTGCTGGTCGAGGAGAAGGTCCCGGGGAAGGCGGCGGAGAAGGTGGCGGAGAAGGCCGAGCGGACCGAGGCGGTTCTCGTGGGCGCCGGCGGTTCCGGCTCCGGCACCGGCAAGGGCGTTGCCCCGACCGCGAGTTCCGGTGCCGCCGCCCTCGGTGACGACGACGAGTCCGACGACGGTTTCCAGGGCCTCGACCCGAACCGGGCCACCCTGCGCCCCAAGCTGTACTGGTTCAACGCGCTGCTCACGGTCGGTCTGCTGACCGCCATGATCATGGAGTTGCTGCCGATCCCGGTGCTGTTCCTGCTCGGCGCCGCGCTCGCCCTCAGCGTCAACTACCCGCACATCCCGGACCAGAAGGCCCGGCTCGCCGCCCACGCCGACAACGTCCTCAACGTCTCCGGCATGGTCTTCGCCGCCGCCGTCTTCACCGGCGTCCTCCAGGGCACCGGCATGGTCGACCACATGGCCACGTGGATGGTGGACGTCATCCCCGAGGGCATGGGCCCGCACATGGCGCTCGTCACCGGCGTCCTGAGCCTGCCGCTCACCTACTTCATGTCGAACGACGGCTTCTACTTCGGCGTCCTGCCGGTCCTCGCCGAGGCCGGCGCCGCGCACGGTGTCACGCCGCTGGAGATGGCCCGCGCCTCGCTCGTCGGCCAGCCCCTGCACATGTCGAGCCCGCTGGTCCCGGCCGTCTACGTCCTCGTCGGCATGGCGAGGGTGGAGTTCGGCGACCACACGAGGTTCGTGGTGAAGTGGGCGGCGCTCACCTGCCTGGTGATCCTCGGCGCGGGTCTGCTGTTCGGAATCATCTGACCTCAATTACCGAGAAACCGGAGGAACTTGTGAGGCCCGGCACGAACCGCGGCTGGCTGCTCCGTCTCGTCATCGCCTTCGGCTTCGCGCAGGGGGCGGTGTCGATGGCCCGGCCCGCCGTCTCGTACCGGGCCCTCGCCCTCGGCGCGGACGAGCGGGCCATCGGCGTCATCGCGGGCGTGTACGCGCTGCTGCCGCTCTTCGCCGCCGTACCGCTCGGCCGCCGTACCGACCACGGCCGCTGCGCCCCCCTGCTGCCCGTCGGCGTGGTCCTCATCTCCGGCGGCTGCGTGCTCAGCGGACTCGCCGGCTCCCTCTGGACGATGGCCCTGTGGAGCGGGGTGATGGGGCTCGGCCACCTCTGCTTCGTCATCGGCTCCCAGTCGCTCGTCGCCCGCCAGTCCGCGCCGCACGAACAGGACCGCAACTTCGGCCACTTCACCATCGGCGCCTCCCTCGGCCAACTGGTCGGCCCCGTCGCCGCCGGAGTGCTGATCGGCGGCGACGACATGGCGGGCAGCAGCGCGCTCGCCCTGCTCGTGGCGGGCGCGGGCTGCGCGGTCGCGTTCACCTCGCTGTGGCGCGTCGAACACCGCGAGGCGACGCCCAAGTCCCGTACGGCGCAAGGCGATCGCGTCTCCGTCGGACGCATCCTGCACGCGCGGGGCGTCCCCGCCGGCATCCTCATCAGCCTCTCCGTGCTGTCCGCGACCGACATCCTCACCGCCTATCTGCCGGTGGTCGGCGAACACCGGGGCATCGCGCCGTCGGTCGTCGGCGTCCTGCTCAGCGTCCGCGCGGCGGCCTCCATCGCCTGCCGGCTCGTCCTCACCCCGCTGCTGCGGCTGCTCGGCCGGACGGCGCTGCTCACCGTGACCTGTCTGCTCGCGGCCCTGCTGTGTGCCGGGATCGCGCTTCCGGTGCCGGTCCGGGCGCTGGGCGTGATCCTCGCGCTGCTCGGCTTCTGCCTCGGCGTCGGGCAGCCGCTGTCCATGACGACGGTCGTCCAGGCCGCCCCGGACGGCGCCCGGTCCACCGCCCTCGCGCTGCGCCTCACCGGCAACCGGCTCGGCCAGGTCGCCGCGCCCGCCGCCGCGGGACTGGTGGCCGGGATCGCGGGCGTGGCCGCGCCGTTCGTGATGCTGGGCGTGCTGTTGCTGCTGTCGTCGGGGGTGGCGCTGCGGTCGCCGGGGGAGCCGCGAGCGGACGGCGACGGCGACGGCGAGGGTGACAGTGAGGGGGATGGTGAGGGTGGTGGTGAGGGGGCCGGGTCGGGTGCGGGGCCGCGCCGGTCGTCCGCATCGGGGTTGCGCCGGTCGAGCGATGTTTGACGGCGCGTCGGGCGGCGCTCCCGCGGTCGCGGGCGTCGATGTGAAAGAGAGTCAGGTGCCAAGAACGATTTGTATGAAAATCGTCCTGACTCGGAGGAATGCGCATGTCCAGCTCGACGCTCCCACCCGCCCTCGGCTCCCGCCTCGGCGCCACGGCCCTCACGGTGCTCGCCGCGGCGGGGTTCACCTGCCTCTCGGCACCGGCGGCCGTGGCCGTAGGGGAAGCCGGCGACATCAGGATCCACCGTGAGCAGGTACCCACCGGTGTCTCCAAGGACGACCCGGTGGCCTGCCGGTTCTACCTCGACGCCGCCAACTTCGGCGAACTGACCACCGTCGCCTACACCATCAAGGCGCGGCCCCCGGCCCCCGACACCGCCACGGTGAGCGGCAACATCACCCTCACCGGCGGCGCCGGGCACACCGACACGCTGGGGCTGGCCGAGGGGTCGTACACGCTCGAGTGGAACATCGTCCCCGTCGTCGGCGCGGCCCCGGTGCCCTCGCCCAAGGTGAAGATCTTCAAGATCGACTGCCGGGAGAACCGGCGCGACGGCGACCAGCGCGAAGCGGCCGGAAGCCCGAACCGGCCGATCACGGACGACGGCCGCGAGGCCGTGGCCCCGGGCGGCCAGGGCGGCGGCGGTCAGGGCGGCAGCGGCCAGACCGGCGCCCAGACCACCAGCCAGGCCGGCGGTCAGAGCAGCAGCCAGAGCAGCAGCCAGGCCGGCGGTGCCTGGAGCGGCGAGAAGGGCGGCCCGGAGGGCGGCGTGCACGCCGGTGGCGGTGGCCTCGCCGACACCTCGGCGGCCTTCACCCCGCTGGCGGGGGCCGCGGCTGTCGGCCTGGCGGCCGTCGGCGGCGCCGCGTACTTCCGGCTGATCCGCCGGCGCAACCATGGTGCCGCGTAGGCGCGAACGCAGGCGCAGGCCCTGGTACCGGACCCGTGCCTTCCGTCTCGCCAGGACGGCCGTGTTCGCGGTCGTCCTGGTGACGGCGGGCGTCCGGTGCACGGGGCACGTCGCCCCGGTCGCACCGGCCCGGGCCGGAGCGGCGGTGTCCGACGGGGCGCCGGCCGGCCCGGCCCCCGGGGGCGGCGCGGACGAGGGCGACGCGGACGCGGCGGGCCGGGCACCGGGCAAGAAGGCGGCCGCGCGCCCCACGCCGCCCCGCCCGCTGCCCCGGTCCCCGGCGACCACCCTGCGCGTGCCGTCCCTGGGCATCGTCGCGTCGATCGTCCCCCTGCGGCTCGGCCCCGACCGGCACCTCGGGACCCCGCCGCTCGACAAGCCGAAACTCGTCGGCTGGTACGCGGGCGGCCCCACACCGGGGGAGCGGGGTGCGGCGATCGCGGTCGGGCACCGCGACACCAAGACCGGCCCGGCGGTTTTCGCCGGCCTCGCCCGTGTCCCGCGGGGCGCCCGGATCGAGGCCCGGCGCGCCGACGGCCGCACCGCCGTGTACACCGTCGACCGGGTGCGGGTCTTCGACAAGGCCGGCTTCCCCGACAAGGAGGTGTACGGCCCCACCAAGCGCCCCGAGCTGCGCGTGCTCACCTGCGGGGGTCTCTTCCGGCACGCGACGGGATACACCAGCAACGTCGTCGTCTTCGCCCATCTGACGGCGACCCGCTGACCCGCCGCGGGACCACCCGCAGCAGGACGCGCCGCCCACGTCCCCCGGGGTCCGCACCCTCGGCGACCTCGTCGTCCGCACCACCCCCGACTTCGACCTGCGGTACGGCATGCAGATCCCGCTGCTCGTCGACGTCGCCCACCTCTTCGTCTTCGACCAGCACGGCGAGCGCGTCAGCCCGGTTCCGGCGCGGCTGCCGGACCTGGACGAGTGAGCGGGGCGACGGCTGTGTCCCCGGGTACCGGTGGTGTCCCCTGGTGCCGGAAAACTAACGACGCTAGTTTGGGACGCGGACGACGAGGCCCGCCCGGAGGGAACACCATGAAGGCACACGACGGTATCTACCTCGACGGAGCGTGGCGCCCCGCCGCAGGTCAGGGCGTGATCGAGGTCGTCAACCCGGCCGACGAACAGGTGATCGCCCGGGTCCCGGCGGGCGACGCCGAGGACGTCGACGCCGCCGTACGGGCCGCCCGTGCCGTGCTCCCCGGCTGGGCGGCCACCCCGCCCGCCGAGCGCGCCGCCCGGCTCAGCGCCCTCCGGGACGTCCTGGTGGCCCGCAAGGACGAGATCGCCGAGACGGTCACCGCCGAACTCGGCTCCCCCCTGCCCTTCTCCCAGGCGGTCCACGCGGCCGTGCCGATCGCGGTCGCGGGCTCCTACGCCGAGCTGGCCGCGACCCACTCCTTCGAGGAAAGGGTCGGCAACTCGACCGTGTACGGGGAGCCGGTCGGCGTGGTCGGGGCCATCACCCCGTGGAACTACCCGCTGCACCAGATCGTCGCCAAGGTCGCCCCGGCCCTCGCCGCCGGGTGCACGGTGGTCCTGAAACCGGCCGAGGACACCCCGCTGGTCGCGCAGCTCTTCGCGGAGGCGGTCCACGAGGCGGGCGTCCCGGCCGGTGTCTTCAACCTCGTCACCGGCCTCGGCCCGGTCGCCGGCCAGGCCCTCGCCGAGCACCCCGGCGTCGACCTGGTCTCCTTCACCGGCTCCACGGCCGTGGGGAAGCGCATCGCCGCGACGGCCGGCGCCGCGGTCAAGAAGGTGGCCCTCGAACTCGGCGGCAAGTCCGCCAACGTCATCCTGCCCAGCGCCGACCTCGCCCGCGCGGTCAACGTCGGCGTCGCCAACGTGATGTCCAACTCGGGCCAGACGTGCAGCGCCTGGACCCGGATGCTCGTCCACCGCGACCGGTACGACGAGGCGGTCGAGCTCGCCGCGGCGGCGGCCGGCAAGTACGGCGACCGCATCGGCCCGGTCGTGAGCGCCAAACAGCAGGCACGCGTACGGAGTTACATCGAGAAGGGCCTGGCGGAGGGCGCGCGGCTGGTCGTCGGCGGACCCGAATCCCCGCGCGAGCAGGGCTACTTCGTCAGCCCGACCGTGTTCGCGGACGTCACCCCCGACATGACGATCGCCCAGGAGGAGATCTTCGGCCCGGTCCTGTCCCTCCTGCGCTACGACGACGAGGAGGACGCCCTGCGGATCGCCAACGGCACGGTCTACGGCCTCGCGGGCGCCGTCTGGGCCGGTGACGAGGCGGAGGCGGTGGCCTTCGCCCGCCGGATGGACACCGGCCAGGTCGACATCAACGGCGGCCGGTTCAACCCCCTCGCCCCCTTCGGCGGTTACAAGCAGTCGGGCGTCGGCCGCGAGCTGGGCACGCACGGCCTCGCCGAGTACCTCCAGACCAAGTCCCTCCAGTTCTAAGGAAGTCAGTCGACCATGGCCGTCCGCGCCGCCGTACTGCCCGCCATCGGGGCACCGTTGGAGATCACCGGCATCGAGCTTCCGGAGCCGGGCCCCGGCCGGGTCCGGGTCCGGCTCGCCGCCGCCGGGGTCTGCCACTCCGACCTGTCCCTGTCCGACGGCACCATGCGGGTGCCGGTCCCGGCCGTCCTCGGCCACGAGGGCGCGGGCACGGTCGTCTCCGTCGGCGAGGGAGTCGAACACCTCGCGCCCGGTGACGGGGTCATCCTCAACTGGGCGCCGTCCTGCGGACGTTGCCACGCCTGCTCGCTCGGTGAGGTCTGGCTGTGCGCCAACGCCCTGAACGGCGCCGCCGAGGTGTACGCCCGCACGACGGACGGCCGGGACCTCCACCCGGGGCTGAACGTCGCCGCCTTCGCCGAGGAGACGGTCGTCCCGGCGTCCTGCGCGCTGCCCCTGCCCGACGGCATCCCCCTCACGGACGCGGCCCTCCTCGGCTGCGCGGTCCTCACCGGCTACGGCGCCGTCCACCACTGCGCGCGAGTGCTGCCCGGCGAGACGGTCGCCGTCTTCGGCGCGGGCGGAGTCGGCCTCGCCACCCTCCAGGCGGCCCGGATCGCCGGCGCGTCGACGATCGTCGCCGTCGACGTCTCCCCGGAGAAGGAGGAGCTGGCGCGGGCGGCGGGCGCCACGGAGTACGTCGTCGCCTCCGAACAGACCGCCCGCGAGATCCGCGCCCTCACCGGCGGACAGGGCGTCGACGTGGCCATCGAGTGCGTGGGCCGCGCGGTCACCATCCGGACGGCCTGGGAGTCCACCCGGCGCGGCGGCCGCACCACGGTCGTCGGCATCGGCGGCAAGGACCAGCAGGTCACCTTCAACGCCCTGGAACTCTTCCACTGGGGCCGCACCCTCTCGGGCTGCGTCTACGGCAACTCCGACCCGGCGAGGGACCTCCCGGTGCTGGCCGACCACGTCCGCGCGGGCCGCCTGGACCTGACCGCCCTGGTGACGGACCGCATCACCCTGGAGGACATCCCGGCGGCCTTCGACAACATGCTGGCGGGGAAGGGCGGCCGGGCCCTGGTGGTGTTCTAACGCAGGGCCCGCTCGTCGTCGGCCCGGGGCTCGGGTGCGGCAGGCCGCCGCCGCACCCTCGACCGGGACACCGCCACCCCCGCCAGACACAGCGCCCCGCCCGCCAGGGTGAACACCCCGGGCACCTCGCCCAGCGCCAGCCAGGACATCAGCACGACCAGCGCGGGCACGGCGTACGTCGTCGCGCCCATCCGCCCGGCCGTCGTGCGGGCCAGGGCGTACGCCCACGTCGTGAAGGCGAGCGCGGTCGGCACGACCCCCAGGTAGACCATGTTGAGCGTGGCCGACAGCGGGGCGTCGGCCGCGTCCCGCGCCAACTGCCCGGCGAACGGCAGGCACACCACCGCGCCCACCAGACACCCGAACGTCGTCACCTGGAGCGCACTCGCCCGGCCGAGCGCCGGCTTCTGCGCCACCACCCCGCCCGCGTACGCCACGGCGGCCAGCAGACACAGCACCATCCCGAGCAGCGAGGATCCGCCCCCGCCCGACATCGACAGGCCCACGACCACCGCCCCCGCGAACGACACCGCCATCCCGGCCAGCAGCCTCGGCGGCAGCCCGTCCCCGAGCAGCCGCGCGCTCAGCAGGGCGATCAGCAGCGGCCCGATGTTCACGACGAGCGCCGCGGTGCCGGCGTCCACCTGCTGCTCGCCCCAGTTGAGCGCCACCATGTAGAACCCGAACCACAGCACACCGGACACCGCTATGCCGCGCCAGGCGGACCTCGGCGGCCACCCCTCCCGCCGTACGGCGCACAGCACCCCCAGCACCAGCGCCCCGGACAGCAGCCGCCCGAGCGCCAGCGCGCCCGGCGCGTACGAGGACCCCGCGCTGCGGATCGACACGAAGGCCGAGGCCCAAGCCATGACCGTCACCAGGGCGGCACCGGCGGCGAGCAGTTCCGGACGACGAGCGCTGTTCATCATGGTCCCGAGGCCAGGAGGGGTGAGGAGCCGGAGGCGCGCGGATTTCGGACGGCCACCACGGCTCACCGCAGAGCCCCCGGCTCGATGCCCAGCAGCTCACCGAGTGCCCGTTCGCCCGTCGTCGTCACCTTCACCGCCCGCTCGGAGCCGATGCGTACGCACCAGCCCGCGTCGAGGACGTGCCGGCACAGGGCCGCGCCCGCGGCGCCCGCCAGGTGGGGTCGGCGTTCGGTCCAGTCGAGGCAGGCGCGGGCGAGCGGGCGGCGGGTCGCGCGGTCGAGCGCGATGCCGCTCCCCTCGAACCACCGCAGCCCCGCCTCGGTCAGCACGAACCCGGTGGCCCGCTCCTGGGGTGCCGGTCGCGGAGGCGTCCGTCGCGGGGGTGTCCGTCGCGGGGGTGTCTGTCGCGGGGGTGAAGCGGGGCGTTCCGAGAGCCCTGCCGCGGTCAGCAGTCCGCGTGCCGTGAGCGCGTCGGTGACGACGATGCCGAGGTGGCCGGCCAGGTGGTCGTAGCAGGTGCGGCCGCGGGCCATCGCCGAACCGGCGTTCGCGGCGCGCAGGGTGCGCGGGCGGCGGGCCGGATCCGGGGCCACCTGGGCTGCCAGGTCCTCCACGAGCTGGGCGACCCGGGTGTCGGCGAGGCGCACGTACCGGTGCCGGCCCTGCCGTTCCTCGGCGAGCAGCCCGCCCGCGACCAGCTTGCCCAGGTGCTCGCTCAACGTCGACGCGGCCACGCCCGCGTGCCGGGCCAGCTCACCGGCGGTCCAGGCCCGCCCGTCGAGCAGCGCCAGCAGGCACCCGGCCCGTGTCTCGTCGGCCAGGAGCCCGGCCAGCGCGGCCAGCCCCGGCGCCCGTACGTCCCGTACATCCCGTACGTCCCTGATGGTGTCCCTGGTGAGGTCCCTGCCGGTCATGCGTCCCAGGATGCGCCACGAACACTTCGGCGCCCGCCGAACCGTCCACGCCGAACCGTCTGTGCCCACCCGTCTACGCCGGGCGCCGCACCTGCTCGTACTGGAGCGCCAGCCCGTCCAGCAGCGCCCTCAGCCCCGTCTGGTACGCCCGCTCGTCGATCTTCTCCTGCTGCTCGGCCAGGAGGTGGGCCTGGCCGAGGTGCGGGTAGTCGGCGGGGTCGTAGGCGCTCATGTCGTCGACGAATCCGCCGGCGAACGAGCCGAGCGCGGAGCCCGTGACGTAGTACCGCATCAGCGCGCCGATGGAGGTGGCCTGCGAGGGCGGCCACCCGGCGCGGACCATCGCGCCGTACACCGCGTCGGCGACGCGCAGTCCGGCGGGACGGCGGCCGGGGCCCTGGGCGAGCACCGGGACGATGTTCGGGTGGTCGCGCAGGGCCGCCCGGTAGGAGACGGCCCAGTCGCGCAGCGCGGTCCGCCACTCCCGGCCGTCCTCGAACATCGACAGGTCGACCTGCGCGCTCACCGAGTCGGCGACGGCCTCCAGGATCTCGTCCTTCGTGCGGAAGTGGTTGTAGAGGGAGGGGCCGCTGACCCCCAGTTCGGCGGCGAGCCGACGCGTGGAGACGGCCGCCAGACCCTCCGCGTCCACGAGCGCCCGTGCGGTCTCGACGATCCGGTCGGTGCTGAGGAGGGGCTTGCGCGGTCGGGCCATGGCGCACATAGTAGGGCTGCGTGACAGAAACTAGCAGTGCTAATTTAATGTCTGACTTCTTGTCCGGCTTCCGGTCCGGCTTCCTGTGTGGGGTGATCTCGTGGTGAACCTGGGGCTCAGCGAGGAGCAGGCCGCCGTCCGGCGGCTCGCCAGGGAGTTCGTGGACCGCGAGATCGCCCCGCACGTCGTCGCCTGGGACCGTGCGGAGGACGTCGACCGGTCCATCGTCAAGAAGCTCGGCGAGGTCGGCTTCCTCGGTCTGACGGTCGACGAGGAGTACGGCGGGTCGGGCGGCGACCATCTCGCGTACTGCCTGGTCACGGAGGAACTGGGGCGCGGCGACTCGTCCGTGCGCGGGATCGTGTCCGTCTCCCTCGGCCTGGTCGCCAAGAGTGTCGCGGCCTGGGGGAGCGAGGAGCAGAAGCGGCGCTGGCTGCCGGGGCTGACGTCCGGCGAGTACGTCGGCTGCTTCGGACTGACCGAGCCCGGCACGGGGTCCGATGCCGGCAACCTCTCGACGCGGGCGGTGCGCGACGGCGACGACTACGTCATCAGCGGCACCAAGATGTTCATCACCAACGGGACCTGGGCCGATGTGATCCTGCTGTTCGCCCGGTCCACCGACGCGCCGGGACACAAGGGCGTCTCCGCGTTTCTCGTGCCGACCGACACCCCGGGCCTGCGCCGCCGCGCCCTCCACGGCAAGCTCGGGCTGCGCGGCCAGGCGACCGCCGAAGTGGTCCTGGACGGCGTCCGGGTCCCCGCCTCCGCGATGCTGGCGCCCGAGGGCAAGGGGTTCTCCGTCGCCATGTCGGCGCTGGCGAAGGGTCGTATGTCGGTCGCGGCGGGCTGCGTCGGGATAGCCCAGGCCGCCCTGGACGCGGCCGTGCGGTACGCCGGCGAGCGCGAGCAGTTCGGCGGGAAGACCATCGCCCATCATCAGCTCGTCCAGGAGCTGATCAGCGATATCGCGGTCGACGTCGACGCGGCCCGGCTGCTGACCTGGCGGGTCGCCGACCTGATCGACCGGGGCCTGCCCTTCGCCACCGAGTCCTCCAAGGCCAAGCTCTTCGCCTCGGAGGCCGCCGTCCGCGCCGCCAACAACGCCCTCCAGGTCTTCGGCGGCTACGGCTACATCGACGAGTATCCGGTGGGCAAGCTGCTGCGCGACGCGCGCGTGATGACCCTCTACGAGGGCACCAGCCAGATCCAGAAGCTGCTCATCGGGCGGGCTCTGACGGGGGTTTCGGCGTTCTGAAGCATCTGGCGGTGTTCTGAAGCGTCTGCCCGGGTGAGTATCCGTCTGAGTAGGCGCACGGATGTGGTGGCCGCCCCGTCCGCCGATGCTTCTCCCCATGAGTGAGACACCGGTCAAGCAGAACACCGCCGCCTTCTACGGCCAGGCGGTCGCGTCCTTCGCCGTGGCCATGGCGGCCACCGCCATCGGCATCTTCAAGCTGCACGCCGACGCCTGGGTGCGGTCCTTCCTCGCGATCGCCGTTCTCTACCTCGTCACGTCCGCGTTCACCCTGGCCAAGGTGATCAGGGACAAGCAGGACGCGGCGGGCCGGGCGTACGGCCCCGGCCCCTTCGAAAAGCTCTGAACGGACCCCCTGAACGGGCACACTAAGCGGGCGCTCACCTTCGGCGGTATGGTGGAGGTCTTGTATCGAGAGGGGCGGGCCAGCGATGACTACGGCGGAGGAGACAGCCGGCGGCGAGGTCGAGCCGTGGGAAGAGGTCACCCCTGACGCGGCCCGGCGACTGCTCGTCGCCGCCGTGGAGGCCTTCGCCGAGCGCGGCTACCACGCGACGACGACCCGTGACATCGCCGGCCGCGCGGGGATGAGCCCGGCCGCCCTCTACATCCACTACAAGACCAAGGAAGAGCTGCTCCACCGCATCAGCCGGATCGGGCACGACCGGGCGCTGGACATCCTGCGTACGGCCGCCGCCGGTGAGGGCGACGCCACCGCGCGGCTCGCGGAAGCCGTGCGCTCCTTCGTCCGCTGGCACGCCGGGCGGCGCACCACGGCCCGCGTCGTCCAGTACGAACTGGACGCGCTCGGGCCCGACGCCCGCGCCGAGATCCTCGACCTGCGCCGGAAGGTCGACGCCGAGGTGCGCGCGATCATCGAGGACGGCGTGGCGAGCGGCGAGTTCGACGTGCCGGACGTGCAGGGGACGACGCTGGCCGTGCTGTCGCTCTGCATCGACGTGGCCCGCTGGTTCAACGTCGACGGGCCGCGCACACCCGACGAGGTCGGCGCGCTGTACGCCGACCTCGTGCTGCGGATGGTGGGCGCGGCGAAGTAGGCCGAGGCCGTTCGGCGGTGGTGGGTCGTTCGGGGTGGGACGTCGTAGGCAGTCAGAGGTAGTAGCGGGACACGGACTCCGCCACGCACACCGGCTTGTGCCCGTTCTCACGCTCCACCGTGAAGGCGACGGTGACCTGGACGCCGCCCTTCACGTCGTCCACGCCGGTGATCGTCGCGGTGGCGCGCAGGCGTGAGCCGACGGGGACGATGTCGGGGAAACGCACCTTGTTCGTCCCGTAGTTGACGCCCATCTTCGCGCCCTCGACCTTGATCAGCTGGGGGCCGAAGCGGGGCAGCAGGGAGAGGGTGAGGTAGCCGTGTGCGATGGTGGTGCCGAACGGGCCGGTGGCGGCCTTCTCGGGGTCCACGTGGATCCACTGGTGGTCGCCGGTGGCCTCGGCGAAGACGTCGATCTGCTTCTGGTCGACCTGCAGCCAGTCGGTGTACCCCAACTGCTCGCCCACCGCCGCCTTGAGGTCGTCGGCGGAAGTGAAGATCCTCGGCTCTGCCATGTCTGTGGCCCTCTCGAGTCGCGCACTGCCCATGTCACCGTGTCATAGGTCTAAGCAACTGCTTAGCATGGTGGGGTGTAGGGGGCCATGTCAACGGGGCTGAGGTGTGAAGGGCGTGGGTAGGGTTCGCGGGTGCCGCAGATTCCCGAGAAGATCCACGAGCTCACGGTCGGCCAGCTCGCCGCGCGCAGCGGCGCCGCCGTGTCCGCCCTGCACTTCTACGAGGCCAAGGGTCTGATCAGCAGCCGCCGGACGGCGGGCAACCAGCGGCGCTACCACCGCGACACGTTGCGCCGCGTCGCCTTCGTCCGCGCGGCGCAGCGGGTCGGCATTCCCCTGGCCACGATCCGGGACGCCCTCGCCGAGCTTCCCGAGGAGCGCACTCCGACCCGGGAGGACTGGGCCCGTCTCTCGGCGGCGTGGCGCGCGGAGCTGGACGAGCGCATCAAGCAGCTCAACCGGCTCCGCGATCACCTCACCGACTGCATCGGGTGCGGCTGCCTGTCCCTTGCCACGTGTGTCCTGTCCAACCCGGACGACGTCTTCGGCGAACGGGCTTCTGGATCACGGCTGTTGGTGGAGCAGCCGGCGCGGGGCGCGTGCGGGGAGCGGTGAGGGCGGCTCGGGCTGGTGGGTGGGTCGGCGTCGCGGTGGCGCGGCGAGCCCGTCGCGTGTTGGGCGTACTGCTGTCTGCTGCCAAGTCGGACTTGGCTGTGACGAGCTGAGCGACGGCCTGAGCCGCACCACCGCGACCCGCTCCCGTTCGTCGGCGGCTTCCGGAGCGTCGTGGCGTGTGCGCCGCTCTCTTACTCGTACTCGGTTCCGCCCTTGCGGGTCAGGTAGGCGCCGCTGACTGCCTTGGCGATCGTCCTTCCGCCGGTCACCGGGCTGTAGCGCTCGTTCGACGGCCGGATCACCACGCCCTCGCGCAGGTGCAGTTCGCGGCCGGAGACCGTTTCGCCGCCGGTCGCGAAATCCAGGATGTGGTCGGCGTCGTACGGGCCCTCGAACAGGCGGGGGACCAGGGGGAGTTCGTTCTTCAGCTCGTGTGTCGCGTTGAGCCAGTGGACCTTGCCGTCGATCTCCGCGGAGACGTCGAACACCGCGTATCCGAGGGTGTCGCGGCGGCCGTCCGCTCCGTAGGTGAGGTCCTGTACGCCCGCGCCGTACACCTCCGCGAAGATGCCGATCCGGCGGGCACCGAGCCGGTCGGCGAGGCGGGCCGCCGCCTCGGGGACGCCGTGGGCGCGTACGGCCCGCCAGTAGAGGTTGCGCGGGTCCTCCGTCAGGGCCAGGGACTTCGCGCCGAAGCCCTTCGAGGAGACGTACACCCGGTCGTCGTCCGCCACGTACGTCAGCAGGCATGCCGAGCCGTGCAGTTTCTCGGTGACGATGACGGGCTCGCCGGGTTCGAAGATGCCGGGGTAGCGCTGGATGTTCTCGATGTCGACCCAGGGCAGCAGATCCGGCGCCGATTCGACCTCGCCGTTCATGGTCGGCGGGATCGGCGGTACCCACTTGACGATGCCGAGCTGTTCCGCGAAGTCGGTGCCCTCCGTCGCCGCCTGCGTCAGGTCGACGTCGGCCAGTGCCTTCGGCCGGCAGACGATCCCCTGGGACAGCTCGCCCCGGAGCCGCACCGCCTTGACCCGGTCCGACCTGCTGCCCGCCAGCCGCCCGGTCAGCCCCAGTTCCTCGACCAACTCGGCGGGGAGCAGCGACTGTTCGGGAATGTAGAGAGCGGCCTCGCCGGTGCGGTACGCACCCTTGGCGACGACCGCTCGGTACAGGCCCACCTGGGCCAGTTCGAGGGCGTCGGCGTTGGGGTGGTCGTGCACGGTCAGCACTTCGGCGGTGACGCGCAGCGTCGACATGGGGCTCCTTCAGGGACTTGGCGGGGACTCAGGTGCTGTCTCGGGTGGGTTCATCGCCTCCTACTGTCTCCAGTGGAAAGAGGTGGAGCGAATTGTTTTGGTGTTGGTAGCGTCGCTCTCTTCGGCCGACGGCGTTCGTCGTCGTGCACGGAGTCCGGATGGGATCAACTCCGGGCCGGAGAAACAGGGGGTGCGGCATCCCCGGCGCACCCCCGGTGTGCTCTCAGGCCGGCCGCGGTGGCCGGCCTTGGGCAGAGCTCAGGCCGGTGTCAGGCAGACATCAGCAGTCGTCCGCGCCTGGCGTACGCCAGGGTCTCGGCCGTGAGTACGGGGCGCGGTACGAGAATTCCGCAGTCCGCGCAGACCGGGCCCGCCGACGGTTCGTGATCCAGGTCGTACTTCCACGGCAGCCGCTCGCCGCCGCACACCGGGCAGCCCGCGCCCGGTGCCCGCTCCAGCGCGGCGATCAGCCTGCGCAGTACCTCGGCCAGCGGCTGACGGGGGTGCAGCCGCGGGTCGTCGCACCAGGCGACGCCGAAACCGCCCCAGGTCAGGCGGTGCCAGTCGTCCACACTGCCGGGCCGGCGCAGCCCGTCGTGCTTCTCCTTCTTGCGGCGCTCGGCGAACTCGACCTCGTAGGCCAGCCACACCGCCCGCGCCTCCTCCAGTTCGTCCAGCGCGGCCACGAGCCGCGCTGGATCGGGGGAGCGGTCCTCGGGTCCGAACCCGGCCCGGGAGCACAGGTGGTCCCACGTCGCGCGGTGCCCGTAAGGGGCGAACCGCTCAAGGCACTTGCGCAGCGAGTAGCGCCGCAGTGCCAGATCGCAGCGCGCGTCTCGCACCTGTCTCGCCAGACTCCGGAAACCGGCCATCGCCATGCACCTCCGTCACATCTGCACCTGTACTTCGGTCACTTCGGCGTCGTCGTACGGACGTCGTCGAATAGACGTATCGACACGCGATTCGGCTCCCTTCGATGTCCGACGATCTCCGCGAGCCGACTGGGACGACTCTGAAAAGTGACGCATGTTCATCTTCAATCTCGGGGATACCGGCGGTAACCTTCCGCCGACCCCCGTCGCTAGGAGCAAGCCGATGCCTCGGCGCACCCCCCGCACCACTCTCGACAGACTGAGAACTCCCGGCAGAATCCCCGGGTTCCTGAAGACCGTCTCTGTATGCACCCTGATTGCCGGTCTTTTGTCGCCCCTTTCCCAAGTGGCCGTGGCCGCCGAGGCCACGGCCTCGAACGACTACTGCGGCGGCCAGTGTTCCGACATCCTGCCGCCCGGCCAGAACGGCAACGCCACCCTCGCGCAGATCCTCCTCAACCAGGCCTTCGGCGCCCAGCCGGACCACGCCGAGGATCAGCTCGGCCCCTACGCCAACCTGGCCAAGGGCTACTCGACGCTCACCAACGCCACGATCAACACGTTCTTCAACGACGCGTCGTTCGGCGTGCCTTCCGATCAAGTCGCCTCCACTCTGCAGCCCGCGGGCCGGACCGACGTGACGATCGTCCGTGACAAGAAGACGGGCGTACCGCACATCACCGGTACCACCAGATACGGCACCGAGTTCGGTGCCGGGTATGCGGCAGGCCAGGACCGGCTGTGGCTCATGGACGTCTTCCGGCACGTCGGCCGGGGACAGCTCACCGCCTTCGCGGGCGGGGCTCCCTCCAACCAGGGTCTGGAACAGCAGTTCTGGCGCAACGCTCCGTACACCGAGGCAGACCTCCAGGCCCAGATCGACAACGCCATCGCGACCAACGGCGCCCGCGGTCAGCAGGCCCTCGCGGACGCCAACGCCTACCTCGCCGGAATCAACGCCTACATCGACGCCTCCGACAGCGGGCGCTACTTCCCCGGTGAATACGTCCTGACCGGACACAAGGACTCAATCACCAACGCCGGCACCATAGATCACTTCAAGATCACCGACCTGGTGGCGCTGGCCTCGGTCATCGGCTCGCTCTTCGGCTCCGGTGGCGGCGGCGAGGTCAACAACGCGATCTCGCTGCTTGCCGCGCAGGAGAAGTACGGCGTGGAGCAGGGCAGTCAGGTCTGGGAGGCGTTCCGCGAGCGCAACGATCCCGAGGCCGTCCTCACCGTCCACAACGGCGAGAGCTTCCCGTACGCCGCCAAGCCCGCGAACCCGCAGGGCGAGGCGCTGCCCGACGCCGGCTCGGTGACGACCGAGCCGCTGATCCACGACGCCACCGGCACCGGAGGCGACGCGAGCGCCACCGCCGCCTCCGCCAAGGCGACCGCGAGCGCCCTCAGTTCGGCCAGGCGGGGCATGTCCAACGCCCTCGTGGTGAGCGGGAAGGCCACCGCCAGTGGTCACCCGATCGCCGTCTTCGGGCCGCAGACCGGCTACTTCGCCCCGCAACTGCTCATGCTCCAGGAGATCCAGGGGCCGGGCATCAGCGCCCGCGGCGCCTCGTTCGCCGGCCTGAGCATGTACGTCGAGCTCGGGCGCGGTCAGGACTACGCGTGGAGCGCGACCACGTCCGGCCAGGACATCATCGACACCTACGCGGTCGAACTGTGCCAGGACGACTACCACTACCTGTTCCACGGCACCTGCACGGCCATGGACATGACCGAGCAGAAGAACGCCTGGAAGCCGACCACCGCCGACGGGACGGCCGCCGGCTCGTACACGATGCGCGTCTACCGCACCAAGTACGGACCCGTCGAGTACCGGGCGACCGTGGGCGGGAAGAAGGTCGCCTACACCACCCTGCGGTCCTCCTACATGCACGAGGCCGACTCGATCATCGGCTTCCAGATGCTGAACGACCCGGACTACGTCAAGAGCCCGCAGACCTTCCAGAGCGCGGTGCAGCACATCAACTACACCTTCAACTGGTTCTACGCCGACTCCACGCACACCGCGTACTACAACAGCGGCGACAACCCGGTGCGCGCGAGCGGCGTCGACGCCGAGTTCCCGGTGTGGGCGCAGGCGGCGTACGACTGGCGGAACTGGGTGCCGGCCACCAACACGGCCGACTACACGCCGGCTTCGGCGCACCCCAACTCCATCGACCAGGACTACTACATCTCCTGGAACAACAAGCAGGCCAAGGACTACGCCACCGCATCCTGGGGCGACGGGTCCGTGCACCGCGGCAACCTGCTCGAGGACCGGGTGAAGAAGCTGGTCGCGGCCGGCGGCGTCACGCGCGCGTCCCTGACGAAGGCGATGGCGGAGGCGGCGCTCGCGGACCTGCGCGCCGAGGACGTCCTGCCCGACCTGCTGAAGGTCGTCAACAGCTCCACGGTCACCGACACCACGGCCGCGGCCGCGGTGACCAAGCTGCAGACCTGGCTGACGGCGGGCGGTAAACGCACGGAGACCACGGCCGGTTCGAAGACGTACGCCGACGCCGACGCGATCCGCATCCTCGACGCGTGGTGGCCGCTGTTGGTCAAGGCCGAGTTCGAACCCGGTCTCGGCACCGGCCTGTACACGGCGTTCACCGCCAACCTGTGGGTCGACGAGCCCCCGTCGGCCGCCCACGGCCCGACCGGGGCGCACGCCGGAAGCTCCTTCCAGTACGGCTGGTGGAGCTATGTCGACAAGGACATCCGGGCCGTGCTCGGTGAGTCCGTGCAGGGCGGGCTGACGCAGAAGTACTGCGGCGGCGGCACCCTCGGCGGCTGCCGGGACGTCCTCATCAGCACCCTGAAGACGGCGGCCGGCAAGACCGCGGCCCAGGTCTACCCCGGCGACGACCTGTGCGCGGCGGGCAACCAGTGGTGCGCCGACTCGATCGTCCAGCGCACCCTGGGCGGCATCAAGCACGGCAACATCAGCTGGCAGAACCGGCCCACCTTCCAGCAGGTGGTGGAGTTCACCTCGCACCGGTAGTCGCTACGACGGCGGGTCGCGTCCTAACGGATGCGGCCCGCCGCCAGCACCAGCCGCGCCAGCTCGGGGTGCACGATGTCGCTGTGCGCCCCGGCCGGCGCCCCGCCGCGCCTGACCACCGCCGCCGCGTCCACGTTCACACACCCTGACGTCGGCAGGGGAGCGGCCAGCGCCTCGGCGAGCGCGTACGCGCGCGTGCCCGGTACCGCCTGCACCCCGTCGTGCCCCATGGCACCCCACTTGGCGCCCAGCATCTCCCCGACCAGCCCCTGAGAATCGCCCGCCATTCGCGAGGCCAGCGGGTACATCGTGCCCAGCGCCTGGTCGAACCGCGAGTAACAGCACACCAGGGGGCCGTCGATACGGTTCTGGTGCCCCTGGAGCACCCCGCGCGGCGCGAACGCGTAGTGCGAGAAGGCCCCTTGGAGCAGCGTCACGGACTTCACCGTGCGCACCCCCTCGGGCAGCCCGCGCAGGGCGAACGACACCAGCCGCCCGCCGAAGCTGTGCCCCACCAGATGCACCCGGACACCGGGCGTCACCGTCGCCAACCGGCCGACGAACGGCCCGAGTCCGCGCTCGCCGACCGTCCCCGCGCGCCGCTTCATCGCGTAGTACGTCGCCTGCCGCAGCAACTCGTGCGCGCCGTCCCACGGGTTGGGGAGGCTGAACTCCTCGGTATGCGACGGGGATTGGAGTGCGGCCAGGGCCTGGGCGAACTCCTCGCAGGCCGCCGTCGTCGAGCCCGTGAACATCTCCGGCTCGTCCTGCGGCACCCCCTCCGCCAGCGTGTCCGCCGCGAACAGCGCCTGCGGTCCCGGCGGCACCACGTCCACGAGCAGCCGCACCAGCCGCCCGAACTCCTCCAGTTCGGCTCTCCCGGGCGGCCGCTGCTCCAGCATCCGCGCGATCTGGTCGATCACCGTGGCCCGGCCCGGGAACGTCTCCAGGAGGTCGTGCCGGGTGTCCTCGTCCAGCGCGGTGCGGGGCGTCGGGTCGGTCGCCGCGGAGTGCGGGAAGTCGGGGATCGGCTCGTCCGAGAAGCGCATCGACGGCCACACCACGCCGACGTAGCCGATCTTCGCGGCCGGGGCGAGCGCGGGGACGGGGGCGAAGAAGCGGCTGCAGAGGCGGGTCGCGGCGGAGCGGTCGCAGTTCCAGCCGTGCGAGAAGAGGAGCAGGTCACGGACGCCGCGCCGCTTCACCTCGGTCAGCAGCCGGTCCCGCTGTCCGCCGTCGACATCCCCGTCGGCGTCGAAGGTCAGCGCCCAGTAGGGAGTCACGCTCATCGCCGGATCCGCCATGACAGGCCCCCTCGCCCCGAAGCGGTGCGCCAAGTGCGCGCATCGTCCTGCGAACAGAGGTAATTGGCTATACGTCACGGCTCATCCGTACAAAAGATAATGTCGTCGCGTCCGCCGGAACGTGGCCGGTACCTGTGCGGGGCGTCCGTGGCCCCTTTCCTGACACATACCGACCGGTTAGTCTGGCGCTCGAGCCGATTCGCTGCGTGTCGAAGGAGACCGATGGTGGGAGCCGTGCAGGATGCCGGAGTGGTCGTGACCGGAGCCGGGGGCGGCATCGGGGCGGCGCTGGCCCGCCGCTTCGCCGCCGAGGGGGCCCGGGTCGTCGTCAACGACCTGGACGCCGGGCGGGCACAGGCCGTCGCCGACGAGATCGGCGGGATCGCGGTCCCCGGCGACGCCGCCGCGATCGTCGACCGGGCACGGGAGGCGCTCGGCGGCACCGTCGACGTGTACTGCGCCAACGCCGGGGTCGCCTCGGGCGGCTCGGAGGCGGCCGACGAGGCCGTATGGGCGCTCGCCTGGGACGTCAACGTCATGGCGCACGTCCGCGCGGCGCACGCGCTGCTGCCGGACTGGCTGGAGCGCGGCCGGGGCCGGTTCGTGTCCACCGTCTCCGCGGCCGGACTGCTCACCATGATCGGCGCCGCCCCCTACAGCGTCACCAAGCACGGCGCGTACGCCTTCGCCGAGTGGCTGTCGCTGACCTACCGCCACCGGGGGATCAACGTCCACGCGATCTGCCCCCAGGGCGTCCGCACCGACATGCTGGACGCCACCGGCAGCGCGGGCGACCTGGTGCTCAAGCCGACCGCGATCGAGCCGGAGGCCGTCGCGGACGCCCTGTTCAAGGGCATCGCCGAGGACCGTTTCCTGATCCTGCCGCACCCCGAGGTCGCCGGGTACTACCAGGTGCGGGCCGGTGAGCCCGACCGCTGGCTGACCAACATGAACCACCTCCAGCAGAAGTGGGAGGCCGCCGAATGACCGAGCCCGCCTCCCGATACGCGGCCCAGCCGTGGCTGGCCCTCCTCGACGACGCCCAGCGCGCCCCGATCGACCCGGCCGCCTCCCTCGTGCACGCCTTCCGCCGGTCCGTCGCCGAGGCCCCCGACCGCACCTGCCTCGCCTACTTCGACGGCCGGCTCGGCTACCGCGAGGTGGACGAGCTCAGCGACTCCGTCGCCGGTCACCTCGCCGCCCGCGGCCTCGCGCCCGGCGACCGGGTCGCCGTCCTGCTGCAGAACTCCCCGCACTTCGTCCTCGCCCTGCTGGGCGCCTGGAAGGCGGGCGCGACGGTCGTCCCCGTCAACCCGATGTACAAGTCGGGGGAGGTCGCCCACGTCCTGCGGGACGGCGAGGTGGCCGCGCTGATCTGCTCCGACCGGGCCTGGGAGTCGTATCTGCGGGAGACGGTCGCGGACTCGGCGGTGTCGATCGTGCTCACCGGGTGCGAGTTGGATTTCCAGACGCGCACCGACGCGCGCGTGCTCGCTTTCGAACGGCTCCCGCAGGCGGCCGACGCCGACGACCTCACCGCCGTCGCCCGTGCCGGACACAAGGCCCCCGAGGGCCGCGATCCCGTCTCCGACGGCATCGCCCTGATCAGCTACACCTCCGGCACCAGCGGCGCCCCCAAGGGCGCCACCAACACGCACGGCAACATCATGTTCAACGCCGAGCGGCAGCGCACCGGGCTGCACCTGCCCGAGGCGCCCGTCTACTACGCGCTCGCGCCCCTGTTCCACATCACCGGCATGGTCTGCCAGCTCGGCGCCTGTCTGAACAGTGCGGGCACGCTCGTGCTGACGTACCGCTTCGAGGCGGGGGTGGTGCTCGACGCGTTCGCCGAGCACGCGCCGCACTACACCGTCGGCCCGTCGACCGCCTTCATGGCGCTGGGCGCGCACCCGGCCGCCACCCGCGAGCACTTCGCCTCCTTCGTGAACATCTCCTCCGGCGGCGCGCCCGTGCCGCCGGCCCTGGTGGAGAAGTTCCGCGCCGGCTTCGGGCCCTACCTCCGCAACGGCTACGGGCTCACCGAGTGCACCGCGCCCTGCGCCTCCGTCCCGCCCCACCTGGAGGCGCCGGTCGACCCGGCATCCGGGACCCTCGCCGTCGGCCTGCCCGGACCCGACACTGTCGTACGCATCCTCGACGAGCAGGGCGCGGAGGTGCCGTTCGGCGAGCAGGGGGAGATCGTCGTCCGGGGGCCGCAGGTCGTGCCCGGGTACTGGCGGCGGCCCGACGCAACCGCCGAGACCTTCCCCGGCGGCGAGCTGCGCACCGGCGACATCGGGTTCATGGACGAGCAGGGCTGGCTGTACGTCGTCGACCGCAAGAAGGACATGATCAACGCGTCCGGCTTCAAGGTGTGGCCGCGCGAGGTCGAGGATGTGCTGTACACCCATCCGGCGGTGCGCGAGGCGGCCGTCGTCGGGGTGCCGGACGGGTATCGCGGGGAGACCGTGAAGGCGTACATCAGCCTGCGTCCGGGGGCCGAAACGGATGCCGATACGCTCGCCGCCTACTGCAAGGACCGACTGGCGGCGTACAAGTATCCGCGGCAGGTGGAGATTCTGGCCGACCTGCCGAAGACGGCGACCGGGAAGATCCTCCGCCGGGAACTGCGCACCCGCGCGCGTGACCAGGAGAACGGGCACGGCCAGTAGGACGAGCAGCAGTACGCGCACGACCGGCAGAGCGAGACGGAAGGCAGGTGGCGGCAGTGCCCAGGACGACGGACGGCCCAGAGGCTCCTGTTCCGCAGCGGCTCCTCGCCGCCGCCACCCGGCTCTTCGCCGAGCAGGGCTACGACCGCACCTCGGTGCAGGAGATCGTCGAGGCGGCGGGCGTCACCAAGGGGGCGCTGTACCACTACTTCGGCTCCAAGGACGACCTGCTGCACGAGGTGTACGCGCGCGTGCTGCGCGTCCAGCAGGAGCGGCTGGACGCCTTCGCGGACGCCGAGGGGCCGATCGAGGAGCGGCTGCGGGGCGCGGCGGCCGACGTCGTCGTCACGACCATCGACAACCTCGACGACGCGAACATCTTCTTCCGCTCGATGCACCACCTGAGCCCGGAGAAGTACAAGCAGGTGCGCGCCGAGCGCCGGCGCTACCACGAACGCTTCCGCGCCCTCGTCGAGGAGGGTCAGGAGGCCGGTGTCTTCTCCACGGCGACCCCGGCCGACCTGGTGGTCGACTACCACTTCGGGTCCGTGCACCACCTGTCGACCTGGTACCGCCCGGACGGCCCGATGACCCCCCAGGAGGTCGCGGACCAGCTCGCCGACCTGCTGCTGCGAGCCCTGCGTCCCTGACGGCCGGACGCGGTAGATGCGGGAGATGCGGAGAGGGAGCCCCGGCGGCACTGCTGCCGGGGCTCCCTCGTTTCCACAGGTACTTCTTCGACTACAGGTACTTCTTCAACTCCCGTCGCGCCAGCGAGCGTTGGTGCACCTCGTCCGGGCCGTCGGCGAGCATCAGGGTGCGGGCGCTCGCGTACAGCTCGGCCAGCGGGAAGTCCTGGCTGACGCCGCCCGCGCCGTGCAACTGGATCGCCCGGTCGAGGATGCCGACGACCGCACGGGGCGTGGCGATCTTGATGGACTGGATCTCCGTGTGGGCGCCCTTGTTGCCGACGGTGTCCATCATCCAGGCCGTCTTCAGCACCAGCAGCCGCAGTTGCTCGACGGCGACCCGCGCGTCCGCGATCCAGTTCTGCACCACGCCCTGCTGGGCCAGCGCCTTGCCGAAGGCTTCGCGGGAGACGGCCCGGCGGCACATCAGCTCGATCGCCCGCTCCGCCATGCCGATCAGCCGCATGCAGTGGTGGATCCGGCCGGGACCGAGCCGCGCCTGCGCGATGGCGAAGCCGCCGCCCTCCTCGCCGACCAGGTTCGTCACCGGTACGCGCGCGTGATCGAAAACCACCTCGGCGTGGCCGCCGTGGGAGTGGTCCTCGTACCCGAACACCTGCATGGCCCGCTTGACCGTGACGCCCGGCGTGTCGCGCGGCACCAGCACCATCGACTGCTGACGGCGGATGTCGGCCCCGTCCGGGTCCGTCTTGCCCATCACGATGAAGATCCTGCAGTCCGGGTTCATCGCCCCGGAGATGTACCACTTACGCCCGGTGATCACGTACTCTCCCCCACTCTCGGCTTCGCTCGAGCGGGAGGTGCCCCCCTCGTCGCGCTCGATGAGCGTGGTGATGTTCGTGGCGTCGGAGGAGGCCACCTCCGGCTCGGTCATCGCGAACGCCGAACGGATCTCGCCCGCGAGCAGCGGCTCCAGCCACTGCTTCTTCTGCCGCTCGTCGCCGAACTGCGCGAGCACCTCCATGTTCCCGGTGTCCGGCGCGGCGCAGTTCAGGGCCGTCGGCGCCAACTGCGGGGAACGGCCCGTGATTTCGGCCAGCGGCGCGTACTGGAGGTTCGTGAGGCCGGCGCCGTGCTCGGCGTCGGGGAGGAAGAGGTTCCACAGGCCCTGCCTGCGCGCCTCCGCCTTCAACTCCTCGACCACGGCCGGGGTGTCCCAGGGGGAGGCCAGCGCGGCCCGCTGCTCCTCCGCCACCGGCTCGGCCGGGTAGACGTACTCGTCCATGAAGGCGAGCAGCTTGGCGCGGAGTTCCTCGGTGCGGGCGTCGAACGCGAAGTCCATGGCCGGTCAGCCTTCCTGAAGAGTGGTCAGTCCGTGCTCGATGAAGACGGGGACGAGCTCCCCGATGCGGTCGAAGCCCCGTCCGACCGTCTGGCCCAGCGTGTACCGGTAGTGGATGCCCTCCAGGATCACGGCGAGCTTGAACCAGGCGAACGCCGTGTACCAGGAGACCGCCGAGACGTCCCGCCCCGACCGCGCCGCGTACCGCTCGATCAGCTCGGCGGGCGCCGGGTGCCCGGCGGCCGAAGCGGTCGTGGAGATGGGGGAGTTCGGCAGCTCCAGCGGCATGCTGTACATCACCAGCAGGCCCAGGTCGGTCAGCGGGTCGCCGAGCGTCGACATCTCCCAGTCGAGGATCGCCCGGATCCGGTCCTCGCCGTCGATGAGCACGTTGTCGAGCCGGTAGTCGCCGTGCACGACGGACGGCGCGGGGGAGTCCGGCAGTTGCCGCCCGAGCGCCGCGTGCAGTTCGTCTACGCCGGCCAGCTCACGGGTGCGGGAGGCGTCCAACTGCTTGCCCCAGCGCCGCAGTTGCCGGTCGAGGAAGCCCTCGGGCCGGCCGAAGTCCGCGAGGCCCACCTCGACGGGGTCCACCGCGTGCAGTTCCACGAGGGTGTCGACGAGGGACAGCACCGCGTTCCGGGTGCGCTCCGGGCCAAGCGGGAGAAGCTCGTCGGCCGTGCGGTACGGGGTGCCCTCGACGAACTCCATGACGTAGAACGGCGACCCGAGCACCTCCTCGTCCTCGCACAGCAGCACCGGGCGCGGCACCGGCACACTCGTCGGGTGCAGCGCGCTGATCACCCGGTGCTCGCGCCGCATGTCGTGCGCGGTGGCCAGGACATGCCCGAGCGGCGGCCGCCGTACGACCCACTTCGCCGCGCCGTCGGTGACCGCGTAGGTGAGGTTCGACCGTCCGCCCTCGATCAGCCGGCCAGTGAGCGGGCCGTGGACCAGACCGGGCCGCTCGCGCTCCAGCAGGGCGCGCAGCCGGTCGAGGTCGAGTCCGGGCGGGTGGTCGGGGCTCATGCGTCACTCCTACGGACGGGTGGGCGTGGTGAACGGGACCCGCCCATCATGCCGACCGGTCGGTATGGAGTCCAGTGGGGGTACCCAACGTGATCGGGGCCACCCTAGGCCGACGGCTCCCCGCGCAGAAGCGCGGGGAGCCGTCGACAGGCGTATTCAGGTCGCGGTCAGCGCCGGTCCCGAACGGCGATCAGTGATCGTCCCAGTGGCCGTCGTGCTCGGCGTGCCGGTGGCCGTCGTGCACGTAGTCCACGTGGTCGCCGTGCCGCACGCGCGTGTGCCCGCAGTCCTCGCCGTGCCGGTGCTCGTGCCCGTCGTGGGCCACGTGCCCGCCCGGCTCGCACTCGTCCCAGTGGCCGTCGTGCGCACGGTGCAGATGCCCGTCGTGGGCATAGTCGACGTGGTCGCCGTGGCTCACCTCGGTGTGCCCGCAGTCCGGACCGTGCGTGTGCGTGTGGGCGGAGTGTTCGGCATGGAGGGTGGTCATGAGGTGCTCACCTTCGAAGAGCGGCTGCGGGTGTGACGTCGGACAGGGTGCCACGCGAAATCCGCATAACGGGTCATTCGGCTTGCGTGGCGTCCGCGTACCCCGGAGGGTCGGACCATGAAGGCCATCAGCTACTCACGCTACGGCGGCCCCGAGACACTCACATTCGGTGAGGTACGAGACCCCAAGGTCGGCCCCGACTCGGTACTGGTGAAGGTCCGGGCGGCGGCCGTGAACCCCATCGACTGGAAGGCCCGCGAGGGGTACCTGGACCCGGTCTTCGACGCCGTCTTCCCGGTGGTCCCCGGCTGGGACGTCTCCGGCGTCGTCGTGCAGCTCGGGTTCTCCGTCGCGGAGTACGCGATCGGCGACGAGGTCATGGGCTACGTCCGCGAGGACTTCCTCTCCCGCGGCACCTTCGCCGAGTACGTCGCCGCCCCGGTGCGCACCCTCGCCCGCAAGCCGCGCAACCTCACCTGGGAGGAGGCCGCGGGCCTGCCGCTGGCCGGGCTCACCGCCTACCAGGTGCTGATGAAGGCGCTCCAGGTGAAGCGCGGCGAGACCGTCCTCGTGCACGCGGCGGCGGGCGGCGTCGGCTCCATCGCCGTGCAGCTCGCCCGGCATCTGGGAGCCCGGGTGATCGGCACGGCGAGCGAGGCCAACCACGACTTCGTGCGCTCGCTGGGCGGCGAGCCCGTGACCTACGGCGAGGGACTGTCCGAACGGGTGCGCGGACTGGCCCCCGAGGGTGTGGACGCGGCCTTCGACACGATCGGCGGCGAGACGCTGAAGGTCTCCGCCAACCTGCTGGCCCCGGAAGGGCGCCTGGTGTCCATCGCCGACGGGGACGTCGTCGGCTACGGCGGCCGGTACTACTGGGTCCGGCCCGATGCCGACGACCTCACCCGGCTGGCGGAACTGGCCGAACAGGGCGTGGTGTCCGTGCACGTTTCCGACACCTTCCCGCTGGAGCGCGCGGCCGACGCCCACCGGCTCAACGAGGAGGGCCGCACCCGGGGCAAGATCGTGGTCACGGTGGACTGGGACGCGGAGGGCGCGGAGGACGCGGACGGTACGGCGTAGGAGTCGCGGAGGACGCGGACGGTACGGCCTAGGAGTCGGGGACGGTCCGGCGTAGGAGTCAGAGCACCAGCGCCGCGGCGCACGCCGCCGTGGCCACCGTGCACAGGACCGCCGCCGTGGCGTGCCGCGGGGTGAGGGCCGCCGGGCTCGACGTGGCGGCGAGGGCGCGGATCCGGTGGTGGGCGAGCGCCAGGAACGCCAGCCACAGACCGCAGGCCAGCGCGCAGACGACGACCCCGGACACGGACACACCGCCGTGCAGCGAGGCCCTCACCGCGAGTACGGCGGCCACGGTGCTCGCCAGCGTCGTCCGCCGCCAGGCCAGCCGGGTCCGCTCGGGCTGCAGCCCCGGATCGCGCACCGGCACGACCGCGCCGCTCACCCCTCCCACCCCACCAGCACCACGACGACCATCGCCACGGCCACCACCGCGACCACCACGCCCAGCAGCGCCGGGAACCTGGACGCCGGCAGATCCTCGCCCCGGCGCATCGCCCGCTCGCAGCGCATCCAGTGGTTCACCGCGCGCAGGGAGCACAGCACGCCCGCCGCCAGCAGCGCGAGCGCCAGCCCGACCCGCCAGCCCCAGCGCAGGTCCGGCAGGAACTGGTCCACCGCGAAGCCCCCGCCGATCAGCGCGAGCGCGGTGCGCAGCCAGGCCAGGAACGTACGCTCGTTCGCCAGCGAGAACCGGTAGTCGGGCGTGCTGCCCTCCTCGCGGATCTGCTCGGGCGCGAACCACAGACGGACGTTCTGCACGAACTCGATCACCCGCAGGACCCTACCCGCCCCCACCCACCGCCTGCTCCGCCCTTCTCCGCTCCCCTCCGCCCTGCTCAGCCCGCCGTCCGGTGCGCCCGGAGCCGCTCGTACGCCGCGAGCCCGTCCGGCACCCACGCCCAGCCGGACAGCCGCCGTTCGACCTCAGCCTCGGGCAGGAAGTCGTGCCAGGCGACCTCCTCCACCTGCGGGTTCACCGGCAGCTCGCAGCGGACCTCGTACACGGCCGACCACCAGCTTCCGGCCGCGCCGTCCTCGTAGAGGAACTTGAAGAGGAACTCCGGGCGCGCCAGACCGCTCACCCCCAGCTCCTCCTCGGCCTCCCGCAGGGCGGCGTCGTCGTAGGACTCGCCCGCGCCGACCACCCCGCCGACGAACATGTCGTACAGGGAGGGGAAGACCAGCTTGGTCGGGGTGCGGCGGTGCACGAAGATCCGGCCCTCGGCGTCCCTGGCCTGGATGAACACGCAGCGGTGGCGCAGTCCCTCGGCGTAGGCCCGCCCGCGCGGGGACCGCCCGACGACCCGGTCGTTCTCGTCGACGATGTCGAGGATCTCGTCAGCAGCGCTCATGGCCCCATCCAAGCAGGCGGAAATCCAAGCAGGCCGGAATCCAGGCAGGCCGGACGCCGACGCCCCGTGCTGCCGGCCGTCGACGCCTACTGGGGCTGGAGGTCCGGCACCCGCTCGTGCGGGGCCGTGCCCCGGGGCATCGCCGGGTGCAGTCCGAGGAGGACGATGCCCGCGACGATCGCCGCCAGCCCCGCCGCCTCCCAGGCCAGTGCGCCGGTGTCGGTGTGCAGCCGGTCACCGAGGAAGCCGACCCCGCAGATGATCCCGGCGAGCGGCTGGGCCGCCGTCAGCGCGGGCAGGGACATGCGCAGCGGGGCCGTCTCGAAGGCGCTCTGGACCAGCACCAGCCCGGTCACGCCGAGGGCCAGCACCGCGTACGGCTGCCAACTGGTCAGCAGCTCGCCGAGGCCGTCGGCGGAGAAGCGCTGCCCGCTGACCCGGGTCAGCGCGTCCTGGACGCCGTACAGCAGACCGGCCGCGGTGGCCAGCAGCACCGGGCCCGCGCTCAGGCGCGAGCGTTTGGCGTACGTGGTGAGCAGCAGGGCCGTGCCGATCATCACGCCGATGATCAGCCAGTGCCGCAGCGGATCGGTGACCGCGCTGCCGCCGCGCGGTTCGCCCGCCACGATGAACGTCGTCACCCCGCCCGCCAGCAGGGCCAGGCCCGACCAGCCCTGGCGGCCCAGCGGCTGCTTCGTCTGGCGGCGGGAGAGCGCGAGGGCGAACAGCAGGTTCGTCGCGAGCAGCGGTTCCACCAGGGAGATCTCGCCCTGGCCGAGCGCGATCGCGCCCAGCACCATGCCGGCCACCATGAGGCCGATGCCGCCCAGCCAGCGCGGCACCCTGATGAGGTCGAGCAGCAGCCGAGGCGAGAGGAAGTCGCCGAGCGGGGCCCTCTGGGCGGCGTTCTGCTGGAGCACGAATCCGAAGCCCAGGCAGCAGGCGGCGCTCACGGCGAGGACCAGAACCAGAACCGACACGCTGCGTACCTCGATCATCCGGTCGGACCACGGACGGGGTGCGTAGTGGCCGACTGTAGCGTCCCAGCGCTCCCGGTGCCCTGGGAGTGCCGGGAACTCTGCTCCGGGAGTACCCGGAGCCGGGCGGTTGACTCGGCCGCGGCACCCGGGGACGGGCCCGGGGGTGCGGGACGACCGTACGGCCATGGTGGGCGCTGCGGCCGGGCCGCGCCATGGCGCACGCCACACCACCGGCCCACGCCCGGTCTGAGAGACGGGTAACGAGAGACGGGTAACGAGAGGTGGGTCATGAGAGGCGGGTAAGAAGTCATGACGCAAATCTGACGGCCGCCCTGGATCACTGGCCCCGCCGGGCCCCCGAGTGCTCGAATGGAAGGGTGAACCCCGAACCGTCCGGACCCTCCGAACCATCCGGAGCGCCTGAGGCACCCGGCGGACGCGGCGCCCCCGTCGGCCGCCGCGTCTTCCTCGGCACCCTCGCGCTCGGCGCCCTGGGGGTCGTCGCCGCGCCCCCGCTCCAGCGCGGCCTGGAGGCCTTCCTCGGCAGCGCCGCCGACAACGACCCCACCGGCCTCACCGGCCTGCTCCCCAACGGCGGCGGCTTCCGCTACTACTCGGTGACGTCCTCCGTCCCGCACAAGAACGCCGTGAACTACCGCCTCACCGTCGACGGCCTGGTCGACCGCCCCCACACCTACACCCTGGCCGACCTCAGGGCCCTGCCCCAGACCCGGATGGTCAAGGACGTCCAGTGCGTCACCGGCTGGCGGGTGCCGGGCACGCCCTTCGAGGGCGTCCGGCTGTCCGCCCTGCTCGACGCGGCCGGAGTCAAGGCCAAGGCCGGCGCGATCCGCTTCACCTGCTTCGACGGCGCCTACACCGAGAGCCTCACCCTCGCCCAGGCCCGCCGCGCCGACGTCCTGGTCGCGCTGCGCATGCAGGACAAGGACCTCGGCCACGACCACGGCGGCCCGGTCCGCCTCTACGTGGCGCCCATGTACTTCTACAAGTCCGCCAAGTGGCTCTCCGGCATCACCGTCACCGAGAAGGTGAAGCCCGGCTACTGGGAGGACCGTGGCTACGACGTCGACGCCTGGGTCGGCCGTTCGAACGGACGCGACGATGAGCCTACGAGCTGAGGCGCCGGCCGCCCCGACCGTCCGCCGCTTCACCCGCGCCGAACGGTGGGTGCACCGCACCACGGCCGTCCTGATGGGCGTGTGCGTGGTGACGGCGGCCTTCCTGTACATCCCGGAGTTCGCCGAACTCGTGGGCCGCCGTGAGCTGGTGGTCCGCGTCCACGAGTGGGCGGGCCTCGCGCTGCCCGTGCCCGTCCTGGCGGGCCTGGCCTCCCGCGCCTTCCGCGCCGACCTCGGACACCTCAACCGCTTCGGCCCGCACGACCGGCGCTGGCTGCGCGCCGCCCTGCACCGCGACAAGCGCCGGGAGTCGCGTCCGGCGGCCAAGTTCAACGCCGGGCAGAAGGTCTACGCGGCCTGGATCGCCGGGGCGACCCTGGTGATGCTCGGCACGGGCCTGCTCATGTGGTTCACCCACCTCACCCCGATCATGTGGCGCACCAGCGCGACCTTCGTCCACGACTGGCTGGCGCTGACCGTCGGCGTCGTCCTGGCCGGCCACATCGGCATGGCCCTGGCGGACCCGGAGTCCCGCCGCGGCATGCGCACGGGCTCGGTTACCCGCGAGTGGGCGGAGCGGGAACACCGCCTGTGGCGCCCGTAGCAGACGCGCCTAGGCGTCGAGCGCCGTCGCGGCCCGGCCGGCGATCTCCTCGGGCGGGCCGGCGACGTCGACGGCGACGCCCGCCTCGTCCGGCTGGAGGGGCTGGAGCGCGGCGAACTGCGAGTCCAGCAGCGTGGCCGGCATGAAGTGACCCCGCCGGTGCCCCATGCGGTCCTCGATCAGCGCACGGTCGCCCGTGAGGTGCACGAAGGCGACCCCGGGTGCGGCGGCCCTGAGCCGGTCGCGGTACGACCGCTTCAGCGCCGAGCAGCTGACCACCCCGCCGAGCCCGGCCCGTCCGGCCGCCCAGCCGCCGATGGCGTCGAGCCACGGCCACCGGTCGTCGTCGTCGAGCGGGACGCCGGCCGACATCTTGGCGATGCTGGCCGGCGGGTGGAAGTCGTCGGCCTCGGCATACGGGACGCCCAGCCGGGCCGCGAGCAGCGGACCGACGGTGGTCTTGCCCGTGCCGGCGACGCCCATGACCACGACGACGTGGGGGGTACGCATCTCTGCCTCGCTGTCTTCGTCGACACCCGACGTCAAACGGACGCCGCGACCACACTCAAACCGATTAGGTACGACGAATTCAAGAGGTGCGACGAATAAGTCTGACCTTTCGGCTCGGTGATCCACCCCGTACTCTGTGTGCATGACCACTCCGGGCCGGGGTCTGCACGGCCGAGTACTGGACGCCCTGGGCCCCGCGATCACCGCGGGCGCGTACCCGCCGGGCAGTGTCCTGCGCACCGACGAACTGGCCCAGCGCTTCGAGGTCTCCCGCTCGGTGATGCGCGAGGCGGTCCGCGTCCTGGAGTCCATGCACCTGGTCGAGTCCCGCCGCCGGGTGGGCGTGACGGTGCGGCCGAAGGCCGAGTGGAACGTCTACGACCCGCAGGTCATCCGCTGGCGCCTGGCCGGCGCCGACCGCCCGCACCAACTGCGCTCGCTCACCGTCCTGCGCTCGGCGGTCGAGCCGGTCGCGGCGGGCCTGGCGGCGAAGTACGCCACGGCGGAGCAGTGCGCCGAGCTGACCGAGTGCGCGCTCGGCATGGTGGCCCACTCGCGCGGCCACCGGCTGGAGGGGTACCTCGTCCACGACGTGGCCTTCCACCGGGTGATCCTGGCCGCCTCCGGCAACGAGATGTTCGCCCGCCTCGGCGACGTCGTCGCGGAGGTGCTGGCCGGCCGCACGCACCACGAGGTCATGTTCGAGGACCCCGACCCGGCCGCCGTCACGCTCCACGTCCAGGTCGCGGAGGCGGTCCGCGAGGGCGACGCGGCCCGCGCGGAGCACCTCACCCGCGAGATCACCGTCGGCGCCCTCCAGGAACTGGACGTCCTGGCGCCGTAGCGCGCTACTCGGGGAACTCCCCGTCCACGTACACCCACGCCCCGGCCAACCGCTCGAACCGGCTGCGCTCGTGCAGGGCGCCGCCCCGGTAGGACGCCCGGAACTCCACCGTCCCGGTGGCGTGGAACGCGCTCCCGTCGGCCGTGGCGAGGATCTCCAGGCCCGTCCACCGCATCCCCGGATCGAGCTCCAGCCCCTCCGGCCGCGTCCGCGGATGCCACGTCCGCAGCAGGTACCCCGCGTCGCCCTTCGCGAAGGCGCTGTAGCGCGACCGCATGAGCGCCTCGGCGGTCGGGGCGCCCCCACCCGCCGCACCCGCGTGGAAACGGCCGCAGCAGGCCTCGTACGACTCGGAGAGACCGCAGGGACAGGCGGCAGAGGAGGCGGAGACGCCGGCCGGGACGGCGGCGGACACGCGCTGGCGCGGGCGGGCGGTGCGTCGGGACATGGCCCCCATTCTGCCCGGCCCATCACCTCGCCGGGCGCCGCCCCGCTACGCCGACTCCGCGCCCCGCGGCGCCAACGGGAGCGGCATGGGCGGCAGCGCCCCCCGGTACACCCAGGCCTCGAAGAAGTCGTCCAGCGGCTCCGCCGCGAACCGTGCCGCGTGGGCGGTGAACGTCGACGTCGTCACCGCGCCGTTGCGGTGCAGGGCGAGCCAGGCGCGCAGCATCCGGAAGAACGCCTCGTCGCCCAGCGCGCAGCGCAGCGCGTGCACGGTGAGGCCGCCGCGCTCGTAGAGCCGGTCGTCGAACATCGACTTGCGGCCGGGGTCGGCCAGCCGCAGGTCCTGCGGCTGCGCGGACAGCAACCGGTGGGCGATGGTGGCGAGTTGCTGCGCGCTGCGGCCACCCGAGCGCTCCGACCACAGCCACTCCGCGTACTTGGCGAACCCCTCGTTCAGCCAGATGTGCCGCCAGTCGGCGATGGACACACTGTTGCCGAACCACTGGTGTGCCAGCTCGTGCGCCACGAGCCGCTCCGAACCCCGCGCCCCGTCCACATGGTTGGCGCCGAACAGCGACAACCCCTGTGCCTCGACGGGGACATCGAGCTCCTCCTCCGTCACCACCACCGCGTACTCGTCGAACGGGTAAGGCCCGAAGAGCTGTTGGAAGAGGTGCATCATGCCGGGCTGGCGCGCGAAGTCCCGCGAGAACTCCGCCAGCAGATGCGCCGGAAGGTGCCCGTGCTGCGGGACGCCGCCCAGACCCGGATCGCCCAGCAGGACCGTCTGGTACTTGCCGATCGACAGCCCGACCAGATAGCTCGACGTCGGCGCCGCCTGCTCGTACACCCACGTGGTCGTCGAGGCCTTCGTGGTCCGCGTCAGCAGCCGGCCGCCCGCCACCACCGAGTACGACGACGGGCACGTGATCGAGATCAGATACGACGCCTTGTCCGCCGGCCGGTCGTTGCACGGGTACCAGGACGGCGCCCCGACCGGCTGGCTCGCCACCAGCGCCCCGTCGCCCAGCTCCTCCCAACCGATCCCGCCCCAGGGGCTGTTGACCGGCTTGGGGTTGCCCGACCAGTGCACCTCCACGGTGAAGGCGGCGCCGGCGCGGATCGGCTTGGCGGGACGGATGCGCAGCCTGCCGCCCCGGTGCGTGTAGTGCGGCTGCCGGCCGTCCACCCGGATCCGGCCGATCTTGAAGTCGGCCAGATTCAGCTGGAATTCGGTGAGCGGCGACCGCCCGGCGATCGCGTTGATCCGCGCCGTCCCCGACAGCCGGTTCGGCCCGGGCCGGTAGTCCAGCGCGAGCTCGTAGCGGTGCACCCGGTACCGGGAGTCACCGTTGCCCGGAAAGTACGGGTCCGGACCTACCGCTTGCTGAACTGCCACTTCCCCGTCCGCTCCCTGACCTGTGCTCGAACCACCCGTCGCCGGCGCACCGCCCGCCGACTCCAGGCGGCCCGCCTTCAGGGACGCCATGCCTCGATCGGGTTGCCGAGCCAGCGGGTGTCGTCCGGGACGGACTCCGCGGCCATGACGAGCGACGCGGGACCCAGGGTCGTACGGGCCCCGATCGTGCTGCCGGGCAGCACGATCCCGCCCGGGCCCAGCGTGGCGCCCGCACGGAGAACAACAGTATCCGTCCGCAAGATCCGGTCGTGGAAGAGGTGAGTCTGCAGGACGCACCCACGGTTCACCGTCGCCCCGTCCTCCAGCGTCACCAGGTCCGACTCCGGCAGCCAGTAACTCTCCACCCACGTGCCCCGGCCGATCCGCGCCCCGAGCCCGCGCAGCCACGCCGTCAGCACCGGCGTGCCCACCGCCGCGCCCGCCAGCCACGGCACGGCCACCACCTCGACGAACGTGTCCGCCAGCTCGTTGCGCCACACGAAGGAGCTCCACAGCGGATGCTCACCGCTGCGGTGACGCCCCACGAGCAGCCACTTGGCGACGACCGAGACCAGCGCGCCCGCCACCCCCGCCGCGAAGAGCACCAGCCCGGACAGCAGCGGCGCCCAGACGCCCAGCGCGCACAGCGCCGCCACCGTCAGCACGGCCAGCCCCGCCGAGCAGAACACCGGCACGATCCGGCACAGCTCCACCAGGGCACGCGCCCACAGCAGCCGCGCGGGCGGCTCGTAGGTCCGGCTCTGGTCGCCGCCGGCCGTGTTCCGCGGCAGCTTCACCGGCGGCAGCCCCAGGTAGGAGCTGCCCTTCTTCGCCTTCTTCGGCGTCGCCGACAACACGCCCACCAGCCCGCCGTCCGGCACGCTGCGCCCCGGCGCGGTCATCCCCGAGTTGCCGAGGAACGCCCGCCGCCCGATCTCCGCACGCCCGATCCGCATCCAGCCGCCGCCGAGCTCGTACGGCGCGGTCAGCGTGTCGTCGGCCAGGAACGCGCCCTCGCCGACCGTGGTCAGGCTGGGCAGCGCGAGGACGGTCGACACCTCGGCGCCCTTGCCGATCCGCATCCCCAGCAGCCGCAGCCACACCGGCGTGACCAGCCCCGCGTACAGCGGGAAGAGGGTCTCCCGTGAGAGGTCCATGAGCTGCGTGACGGTCCAGGCCTGCCAGCCGATCCTGCTGTGCGTCGGATGCGTCCCCTCGCGCAGACCGAGGCTCAGCAGCCGTACGGCGACCAGCAGCACCACCGCGTACGCGAGCCCGAAGGCGAGCGTGGCCGGCACCAGGGCCAGCGCGGCGCCCCGCAGCGCCTCGCCCAGCCCGTCGCCCGGGGCCACGAACAGGCTCGCCACCAGCAGGGCGGCGCCCGCCGCCAGCACCGGCAGCGAGGTCAGCGCGAAACCCGTCAGGCCGTACATCACCCGCCAGTACGTGCCCCGGGCCGGCCGCTCCTTGGGCCAGTTGCGCTTGGCCTTGCCGAGCTTGACCGCGGGCGCGCCCGCCCACCGCTGACCGGTGGGCACCTGACCGGTGACCGCCGAACCCGGCGCCACCTCGGCCCGCTTGCCCACCCGCGCGCCCGGGAACAGGATGCTGCGCGTGCCGACCACGGCGTGTGCGCCCACCTTGACCTGGCCGATCTCCAGCCGGTCACCGTCCAGCCAGTGGCCGGACAGGTCCACCTCGGACTCCACGGCCGCGCCCCGGCCCAGCTTCAGCAGGCCGGTGACCGGCGGCAGCGAGTGCAGGTCCACGTCCGGCCCGACCTTGGCGCCCAGCGCCCGCGCGTACCGCGTCAGCCAGGACCCGGTCAGCGAGGTCGCCCCGCTGAACTCGGCCAGCCGCTCCGCCGTCCACAGCCGCAGATGCACACCGCCACCGCGCGCGTACCGCCCCGGCTGCACACCGCGCAGCAGCAGCCGCGCCCCGCCCGCGCCGATCGCGAGCCGTCCGGGCGGGCTGAACAGCAGCAGCGCGCCCGACCCGACCAGCCACCAGGGCGCGGCCGGCAGCCAGCCGTACGCGGGCAGCAGGTTCCCGAGCACGGTCAGCGGCACCGTCCAGCGCAGCCCCAGCAGCGTGAACAGCGGAACGAGCAGCAGAAGCTGCGTCACCTTGGCGCGCATGGGCACCGGGGCGACGGCCCGGACCGACCCGTCGTCCTGCGCGGACTCCTCCAGGTGCCGGGCCAGCTTGCGCAGGGTGGGCTGCTGGTAGACGTCGAGGACGGCCGCGCTCGGATAGCGGGTGCGCAGCCGCGTCGTGAGCTGGGCGGCGGCGAGACTGCTGCCGCCGATCGCGAAGAAGTCGTCGCGGGCACTGCCCACGGGGATGCCGAGGACTTCCGTCCACTGCTCGGCCAGCCACGCCTCGGTGCCGTAGAGCTGCTCGGCCGGGCCGCCCGTCTCCAGACCCTCCAGGGGCCACGGCAGGGCGTTGCGGTCGACCTTCCCGGACGTGCGCGTCGGCAGGTCGCCGACGGGCGCGAGCAGCGGCACCAGGGCCGCCGGCAGCTCGGCGCGCAGCCGCTGCACGGCCGCCGCCTGGTCCCAGCCGTCCTGTGTGACGACATACCCGACCAGGAGCTGGTTGCCGCTGCGCGCGGTCCGTACGGCGGCGGCGGCGCCCGCGACACCCGGCAGCGCCTGGAGTGCCGCGTCCACCTCGCCCAGCTCGATCCGCCGCCCGCCGAGCTTGATCTGCTCGTCGGCCCGCCCGAGGAAGACGAGCCCCTCGGCGTCGGCGCGCACCAGGTCACCGCTGCGGTACGCCCGCTCCCAGCCCAGCGAGGTCAGCGGCGCGTACTTCTCCGCGTCCTTCTCGGCGTCGAGATACCGGGCGAGCCCGACCCCGCCGATCACCAACTGCCCGCTGCCGCCCATCGGCACGGGCTCCCCGGCCTCGTCCACGACGGCCAGTTCCCAGCCCTTCAGCGGCAGCCCGATCCGGATCGGCTCCTCGCCGGACATGAGCGACGCGCAGGCGACGACGGTGGCCTCGGTCGGCCCGTACGTGTTCCAGACCTCCCGCCCCTCCGTCACCAGCCGCTGCACCAGCTCGGGCGGGCAGGCCTCGCCGCCGAAGATCAGCAGCCGTACGTCGTTGAGGGTCTCGGGCTCCCACAGCGCGGCCAGCGTCGGCACGGTCGAGACGACGGTGATCTCCTGCTCGACCAGCCACGGCCCGAGATCGGCGCCGCTCCTGACCTGCGAGCGCGGCACGGGCACCAGACAGGCCCCGTACCGCCAGGCCAGCCACATCTCCTCGCAGGAGGCGTCGAAGGCCACCGACAGTCCTGCCATGACCCGGTCTATGGGCCCGATCGGCTCCTCGGTGAGGAACAGCGCGGCCTCGGCGTCCACGAAGGCGGCGGCGCTGCGGTGGGAGACGGCGACGCCCTTGGGCCTGCCGGTGGAACCGGACGTGAAGATGACCCACGCGTCGTGCTCGGGACCGGGCCGCCCGGCGACCGCTTCGGAGGTGCCGTCGCCGTGGACGGTGATCGAGTGCCCGGCCCCGACGACGGCCCGTACCTCCGCCTCCCCGAACACCAGCTCGGCCCGCTCGTCGGGGTCCTCGGCGTCCACCGGGACGTAGGCCGCGCCGACGGCGAGGACGGCCAGGATCGCCACATAGAGGTCGTTGGTGCCGGACGGGACGCGCACGCCCACCCGGTCGCCGAGGCCGGCCCCGGCGGCGGCGAGCCGGCGCCGGAGGTGCTCCACCTCGACGGCGAGGGCGCGGTAGGTGAGGGGAGTGGTGCCGTCGTCCAGGGCGAGCTCGTCCGGGTACGACCGCACGGACGCGTCGAAGACGTCCACGAGGGTGCGCGGAGAGGCAGCGGGGCCACCGGAGAAACGTGCCTTGTCACCGAGTTGTGCGCGGATTTCTTCGTCGAGCAGGCCGAGAGCACTGCTCTCGTGTGTGGCTGCCATCGGTCCTCGCGTCTCGATCCCGGAAGCCTCCGGGGCGCCGGCGGGCCCGCAGGTCTGCCTGGGGTTGTCCGGTCCAGCTCCGTAACAAGCCGGAAATTTTAGTACGACGCTAGTGTCACCGCCTTCCACCGGCCACCCGGGGAGGCCGTCCGAGGATCAAGGATAGTCCGCGGGCGCCGCGCTGACCTGCATGATCCACACGGCGGGGAGACTTGCCCCACATCGGCGCGAGGCCCCGCTTGCGGTACCTGTGCGAGCGTCACGAGTGTGGTTCCTCGACCCCGGGCGGCTCGTCCGACCCGACCCGATCAGCCCCGCCCGGCCCCGATTCGCGCTGGCATGCCAGAGAGGGTGGCCCGGCCGATTGGCCGGAACCACCCTCTCTGGTTCTGTGTCCGAGGGGGGACTTGAACCCCCACGCCCGATAAAGGGCACTAGCACCTCAAGCTAGCGCGTCTGCCATTCCGCCACCCGGACAAGGTGTCTGTCGTGCGGGGTTTCCCCCGCGGCGACGACGTAAACATTACCAGGCTTTCCGGGGTGCCCGATCACCGCGGACGCCCGCCCGGAGCCGCATCCGGCGTGAACGGCGTGTGACCGGCCGGGACCGGTCTTGGGCGCCGGCACGGGGGAGAGGGAGGATGAGGAGGACCAGCAGCAGTGACAGCGGGAGGAAGCAGCGTGAGCGCTACGGACGACACGGCCAGGAGCGTCACCGGCGAGGACGAGGTCGTGGACCTCTGCCGCGAGCTGATCCGGATCGACACCAGCAACTACGGCGACCACTCGGGTCCCGGTGAGCGCAAGGCGGCCGAGTGGGTCGCCGAGAAGCTCGCCGAGGTGGGGCTCGAACCGAAGATCTACGAGTCGCACCCGGGCCGGGCCTCCACCGTGGCCCGGATCGAGGGCGAGGACCGGTCCCGGCCCGCGCTGCTCATCCACGGTCACCTCGACGTCGTCCCGGCCAACGCGGCCGACTGGACCCACGACCCCTTCTCCGGCGAGGTCGCCGACGGGTGCGTGTGGGGCCGGGGCGCGGTCGACATGAAGGACATGGACGCGATGACGCTGGCCGTCGTCCGCGACCGGCTGCGCAGCGGGCGCAAGCCGCCCCGGGACATCGTCCTCGCCTTCCTGGCCGACGAGGAGGCCGGCGGTACGTACGGCGCGCGTCACCTCGTCGACAACCACCCGGACCTCTTCGAGGGCGTCACCGAGGCGATCAGCGAGGTGGGCGGGTTCTCGTTCACCGTGAGCGAGGAGCGGCGGCTCTACCTGATCCAGACGGCCGAGAAGGGCATGCACTGGATGAAGCTCACCGTCGCCGGCACCGCCGGACACGGCTCGATGATCCACCGGGACAACGCGATCACCGAGCTGTCCGAGGCGGTCGCCCGGCTCGGCCGGCACACCTTCCCGGTGCGGGTCACCAAGACGACCCGCGCCTTCCTCGACGAGCTCGGCGACGCCCTCGGCACCGAGCTGGACCCCGAGGACATGCAGTCGACGCTCGCCCGGCTCGGCGGCATCGCCAAGCTGATCGGCGCGACCCTCAGCAACACGGCCAACCCGACCCAGCTCGGCGCCGGCTACAAGGTCAACGTCATCCCGGGCGAGGCCACCGCGCACGTGGACGGACGGTTCCTGCCGGGTCACGAGGACGAGTTCCTCGCCGACCTCGACCGGATCCTCGGCCCGAAGGTGCGCCGCGAGGACGTGCACTCCGACAAGGCCCTGGAGACCTCCTTCGACGGGCCGCTCGTCGAGGCCATGCAGTCCGCGCTGCTCGCCGAGGACCCGACCGCGAAGGCCATCCCCTACATGCTCTCCGGCGGCACGGACGCCAAGTCCTTCGACGACCTCGGCATCCGCGGCTTCGGCTTCGCCCCGCTGAAGCTCCCCCCGGAGCTGGACTTCGCCGGGATGTTCCACGGCGTCGACGAGCGGGTCCCGGTGGACGGGCTGCGGTTCGGGGTGCGCGTGCTCGACCGCTTCATCGACGCGTCCTGAATTGTCCCGGTGAAACGAGATTTCACCGGACGCAGAAAATCGGCCGCTTGTACGGACGTGACTGGGAAGAGTGAATGCGACGATAAGCGCGTAGCCTCATTAATTCCGCCTCGTTACTGGTGATGCGATCCGCTGATTGGGATCGCTTTGCCTACAAGGAGGAATAATGATCAAGAAGGTCGTCGCCGCTGCGGCTGCCACTGGTGGTCTGGTTCTCGCGGGTGCGGGCCTGGCTGTCGCCGACGCCGGTGCCCAGGGTGCCGCGGTGCACTCCCCGGGTGTCCTGTCCGGCAACGTCGTTCAGGTTCCGGTGCACGTCCCGGTGAACGTCTGCGGCAACACGATCTCGGTGATCGGGCTGCTGAACCCCGCCTTCGGCAACACCTGCATCAACAAGTGACGTCGACCCGCTGAGGGGTCGTCCACACCGTCGGCCCCGGAGCGCACGCCATGCGCTCCGGGGCCGACCGGTCGTTTTCCGAAGGAAAACCGAAGTAGTCGAAGAGCCCGAAGAATTCGAACAGCTGGAATGATGCGAGGAATTCGGGACGAGCGATGAGATCGAAAGCAGGGATTCAGCAATGCGACAGGTCACCCGTAAAAGCCTTATGACCGTGGCGGCGGCGACGGGGGTGATCGCCGCCGCCGGCGGCTACGCCCACGCCGACACCGGCGCGCACGGCTCCGCCTCGGACTCGCCCGGCGTTCTGTCGGGCAACTCGGTGCAGGCGCCCGTCAACGTTCCGGTCAACGTCTGCGGCAACACCGTCGACGTCATCGGGGCGCTCAACCCGTCCTTCGGCAACTCCTGTGCCAACAAGGGCGGCGGTGCGTCGTCGGGCGGATACGGCGAGCACCGGGGAGGCGGTGGCGGCCAGGCCGGTAACCACGGCGGCAACCACGGTGGGAACCAGGGCGGAAGCCACGGTGGAGGCCAGGGCGGCTCCGGCGCGCACGGGGGCTCCGGGGGCGCGCACGCGGGCGGGCACACCGGCGGATCGCCGGGTGTCGGCTCCGGCAACCACGTCCAGGCACCGATCGACGTGCCGGTGAACGTGTGCGGCAACAGCGTCGACGTCGTCGGGATCCTCAACCCGTCGATGGGCAACGACTGCGCCAACGACAGCGGTTCCGGCGTGCACACGCCTCCGTCGCGTGGCCACGAGACGCCGGGCAAGCCCGGTCGGCAGGGCCCCGGCAAGCCGGGCGAGCACGGACAGTCCAGCCCGTCCAAGCCGGAGGGCGCGCCGTCCACCCCGGGCCACGTGACGCCGGCCGGCGCCGTCCACCGGCCCGCCGCCGGCCCGGCGCAGCTCGCGCACACCGGCAGCGAGCTGCCGGTCGGCCTCGCCCTGCCGGCCGGCGCGGGCGCGCTGCTCGCGGGCGCGGTGCTCTACCGCAAGGCACGCGCCTCCGCGTAACTCTCCAGGGCACCGCACACGACGGAGCGGGCCCCGCCTCGGCGGGGCCCGCTCCGTTTCCGTCGTCTCACCTCACCACGTGGCCCGTACCTGGCGGATGATGCGCCGGCGCAACCGCACCCGCCGGCTGCCGTCACGCAGCAGGCTCAGGCGGTCCAACTCCCAGTGTCCGTACTCGGCATGGTCGGTCAGCAGTCGTGTCGCCTCGTTGCGGGAGACCCCGCGCGGTACGTAGACGTCGACAAATTCGTATTCCGGCATCGCATCTATTGTGCGGGCTGGGGCCCGGTACGGATAGCGTCTGCACTATGTCTGATGCTGCGCAGCCCACCGCTGCCGAGGTACGAGCCGCCGCCGAGGCGGTCAAGACCGCGCTCGACCGCCACCTGGCCGCGGTCGAACGCAGGACGGGTGAGGACGACCCGGCCGTCTACGAGGCGTTCAACGAGCTGGCCGCGGCCGCCGAGGTCTACGACGAACTGCTCTACGACCGCTACGACGAGGTCACGCCCTTCGAGATCCCCGGCGCGGAGGACTCCCTGCCGCCGTACGAGGGCCCCGAGGAGCCGAACGCGCTGAGCGTGCTGATCCGCCGCGACTACGCCGTCGCGGAGCCCCAGCGGCTGATGGCGCAGGCCCAGCGGGTCGAGGCGGCGGACGACGGGGGAGCGGGCGCGGAAGTCTCGGCCACCGTGCACGGCGCGCTGGGCATCCTGTTCGGCGAGTTCGAGGCGGACGAGATCGCCTCCCGGCACAAGGAGTTCGGCCTGGAGGAGGGCGACTCCACCCTGTGGGTGCTGGCCGCCGAGGAACCGGCCGAGCCGGGCGAGTGGCTGGAGACCCCGTTCGAAGCGGCCGACCCCGGCCGGGTGGTCTGCCGCTTCGACGTGAGCTCGGTGTTCGACGAACTCGAGGACGGCGACGACGAGGACGGCGACGGGGATCTCGTGGACGACATCGAGGACGAGGACCTGGAGCCACTGGACGCGGACCGTTAGCCGACAGGGCCGTTAGCCGACAGGGCCGCCGACCGGTGGATTCCGGACGTTCTTGACGGCGGCGGTCACGAGGGGGCGACCCTCGTGACCGCCGCCGTTCGCGTCAGGGTCTGGCCACCGCCGGGACCTGGGCGCGCAGCAGCGTCGTCAGCCGGGTCGTGCGGGGCTTGGCCGGTACCTCGGCGACGGCCTTCGGCAGGGCCTGATCGACGCCGTGCACCACGGACAGATGGCGCTCCGCCCTGCCGAAGGCCGTGTACACCCAGGGGCGGGAGAGGGCCTGCGCGGCGTCCCCGGGCAGGACCACGACCGCCGCGGGCCATCGGCTGCCCACCGCCTGGTGCGCGGTCAGCGACCACCCGTGCCGCACGGCCTGTTCCACCCGCTCCCTCGGTACGACCACGGCGACGCCCGCGCACGTCAGGTGCAGCCCCTCCGCGTCGGCCGTCACCACCCGGCCCGGCACCGTACGGCCCGGTACGGGGGAGTAGGCGACCCGGTCGCCGGGGTCGTAGCCGCCGAAGCGGCCGGGGCCCGGATTCAGCCGTTCCTTGAGGGCGGCGTTCAGCGCGCGTGTGCCGGCCGCGCCGCCGTGCCCCGGGGTGATCACCACCGTCTCCTCGGGCGGGATCCCGAAGGCCCGCGGCACCGAGTCGGCGACGAGCTGCACCGTCCGGTGCACGGCCTCGCCCGCGTCCCGTACCGGCACGATCACGATCTCCTTGCCGGGCGCGTCGACCTGGTTCAGCTCGCCGATGCCGACGCCGGAGACCAACTCGCCGAGCGGTCCCGGGTCGGGCGTGCGCGAGGCGACCTGCGGGCACACCCGGGCCGCCAGCAGGTCGCCGAAGACCCGGCCGGGACCGGCCGACCACAGCACCGCCGGATCCCCGCTGAGCACCAGCCGCGCCCCGTCCGGCAGCGACTCCGCCAGCATCGCCGCGCTCTCCACGTCCAGGTGCGGCGCGTCCAGCACGACCAGCAGGTCGAGGGCGAAGGCCCCGTCGGCGTCCCGCCCGGGACCCTCGGCGCCGGCGAGGAGACCGGGGACGGTCACGACGGCGCCGTCCGCCTCGCCGAGGAGAGCCGTGAAGCGGCGCCGGCCGTCCGGCGTGTGGCAGGCCGCGACGGTGCGCAGGCCCAGGGCCCGGGCCGCGGCGAGCAGGGCCGCCGGTTCGGCGCGGGCGGCCTCGCCGCCGGTGTGCAGCACCAGGCCGTGCCCGGCGACGGCACGGATCAGCTCGGCCGTGCTGCCGGACGCGGCGGCGATCGCCGAATCCCACGGCGCGGAGGCCTCCTTGGCCGGCGAGTTGACCACGCGGGCCAGCGCGTCGGCGAGGCTCTCCTCCGCGAGCGCGTACCGCTCCAGACCGACCAGGACACGAACCGGCCGGGCCTCCTCGCCCGCTTCGCCGCCTTCTTCGCCGCTCTCGTCGCCGTTCTCTGCGGTGGCCGCCGTCGGCTGTCCGGCTCCGGGCGTGTCCAGAGCGTCCTGGAAGACGAGGGCATCGCCCTCGGCCAGCGTGTCCTGCACGGCAGCGTCCGCGTCCGGCACGGCCTGCTTGCCGAGGGCCGCGGTGAGCGTCGGCAGCTCCAGGGCGGTGTGCCCGGCCAGGGCGGCCTGCTCCAGCAGCCAGACCGTCACCGCGCGGCCACGTCGCTCGTCGTCGGGGGCGCACTCCGGGCCGAGCAGCGCCCGCGCGAACCCGTCGGCCTGCTCGAGCCGTACGCCGGGGACGCGCAGCAGGTGCCACGGATCCTCGCGCAGCAGCTCCACGGCGCCCTCGCCGAGCGCGGCGGCGGTCTGCGGCGCGAGCGTCTCGGGCGCGCCGCCGTCGGCCAGCACGCGTCGCACGCCCTCGACCGTGTCCGCCGCGGGCGCCGGTACGGGGGCGGCCACGGGCTGCGGACGCCGTACCGGCTCCGGGGCCGGGCGGCGCGGGGCGGGCTCTGCCGCGAAGGCGGCGGCCGGGGGCTTCGCGCCGCCCTCCACGGCACGTACGGCCGCCAGCAGGTCGGCGGCCGTTCCGCTGAGCTTGGCCCCGGCGGTGATCGGCGCCGCCTTCTCGGCCTTGCGCCGCTCGATGCGCTCCCGCTCCAACTTCTGCGCGGCAAGCTCGGCCTGAGCCTCGGAAAGCTGCGCGGCGGCTGTGTCCGCGGCGGGCGTCTCCGTGCCGGCGCTCACACCCTCGGCGCTTTCCTCCGAGGCGGGCGTCTCTTCGTCCCCGCCCCCGTCCGCGCTCTCGTCCGTGTCCTCGGTGGCCTCGGGCTCGGGGGCCGGCGCCGTGTCCTCGGGCTCTGCGGCAGGCGGTTCGCCGGTGGCCCCCGGCTTCGCCGGAACGGCGTTCTCCGTGTTCTCCGGGGGGACCGGGTCCGTGCTCACAGCGTGCTCCAGTCGTGATCGGGATAGCGGTGCAGGGGCGCCGACACGTCGTCGAGGGCCCGGCAGATCTCGTCAGGAAGACTAAGGGCCTCCACTGACAATGCCGCCGTGAGCTGCTGCGCGTTGCGCGCGCCGACGATCGGGGCGGCCACGCCGGGCCGGTCGCGGACCCAGGCGAGGGCGACCTGGATCGGGGTCACCGCGAGTCCGTCCGCGGCGGTCGACACGGCGTCCACGATGCGGCTCGCGGTGTCGTCGAGGTACGGCTCGACGAAGAGCCCGAAGTGGTCCGAGGCGCCGCGTGAGTCGGGCGGCAGGGCGTCGCCCCGGTACTTGCCGGTGAGGACCCCGCGCCCCAGCGGGGACGAGGGCAGCAGGCCGATGCCCAGGTCCAGCGCGGCCGGCAGCACCTCGCGCTCGATGCCGCGCTGCAACAGCGAGTACTCCATCTGCGTCGCCGCCAGCCGTGTCCGGGTGCCCGGCGCGGCGAGCTGCCAGGTGGCCGCCTTGGCGAGCTGCCAGCCGCAGAAGTCGGCGACCCCGGCGTACCGCGCGCGGCCACTGGCGACAGCGATGTCGAGGGCCTGGAGGGTCTCCTCCAGTGGGGTGTCCGGGTCGAAGGCGTGCACCTGCCACAGGTCGACGTAGTCCGTGCCGAGCCGGGCCAGCGAGGCGTCGAGGGCGGCCAGGAGGTGGCCCCGCGAGCCGTCGAAGCGGCGGTCCGGGTCGGGCACGCTGCCCGCCTTGGTCGAGATGATCAGGTCCCGGCGCGGCACCAGGCCGTCTATGAGCCGCCCGAGCAGGTACTCGGCGTCCCCGTCGCCGTACACGTCGGCCGTGTCGACGAGGGTCCCGCCCGCCTCCCAGAACGTCTTCATGACGTCCGCGGCGTCGTGCTCGTCGGTGTCACGGCCCCAGGTCAGGGTGCCGAGCCCGATGCGGGACACACGCAGGCCGGTGCGGCCGAGATGCCTCTGCTCCATGAACGCCGAGATTACTGGCCAGAACTGGGCAGTGGGTTGCCTGTGGATAACCGAATCCGTGCGAGGAGCTGCGGAGTTCGGCGCAGGCCGGGCCGTCGGTCCCGCCGTGTGACGGGTCCCGCACAACGGGACCGCGGCCTGACCCGACGCGCACCGCCGCGCTACTGTCTCCGCGACAGCGTCGTTACTGATCAGTAAGGGGATCGGCCATGAAGCTCGGGATCAACCTCGGCTACTGGGGTGCCGGAATGGACGGCGACAACCTGGCCGTCGCCCAGGAGGCCGACCGCCTCGGGTACGCGGTCTGCTGGGCCGCCGAGGCCTACGGGTCGGACGCGGCCACCGTGCTCACCTGGGTCGCCGCGCAGACCGAGCGGATCGACGTCGGCTCGGCCATCTTCCAGATCCCCGCGCGTCAGCCCGCGATGACCGCGATGACCGCCGCCACCCTCGACTCCCTCTCCGGCGGCCGTTTCCGCCTCGGCCTCGGCGTCTCCGGCCCGCAGGTCTCCGAGGGCTGGTACGGCGTCAAGTTCGACAAGCCGCTGTCCCGGACGCGCGAGTACGTCGCGATCGTCCGCAAGGCGATGACGCGCGAGCGGCTGTCGTACGACGGCGAGCACTGGACGCTGCCGCTGCCGGGCGGTCCGGGCAAGCCGATCAAGCTGACCGTGCACCCGGAACGCGAGCACATCCCGCTGTACATCGCCGCGATCGGGCCGAAGAACCTGGAGCAGACCGGCGAGATCGCCGACGGCGCGCTGCTCATCTTCCCGTCCGCCGACCACCTCGAGGACACCGCGATCAAGTACCTGCGGGCCGGACGCGAGAAGGCCGGCCTGACGCTGGACGGCTTCGACGTCTGCCCGACGCTGCCCCTCGCGGTCGGCGACGACAAGGACGTGGAGAGGCTCGCCGACACCTTCCGCCCGTACACCGCGCTGTACGTCGGCGGCATGGGCAGCCGTAAGCAGAACTTCTACAACCACCTCGCGCAGCGGATGGGGTACGAGGCGGCGGCCGCCGAGATCCAGGACAAGTACCTGTCCGGCGACAAGCAGGGCGCCGCGGCGGCCGTCCCGCACGAGCTGATCGACCGGACGACGCTGCTGGGTTCGGTGGAGCGGATCGCCGACCGGATGAAGGCCTACGCGGCGGCCGGTGTCACCACCCTCACCCTCGCCCCCGCGGGCTTCACCCTCGACGAGCGCCTCGCCTCGCTGCGGGCCGGCGCGCAGGCCCTGGAGCTGTCCGGGCTGGCATAGCGGGCTACCGGGGAGGCGGGGAAGAGGAGGATTTCAGCGGCCGTGGTGGGGGCTCGGGGGTCTTCCCCGCCACGGCCGTCACGGGGAACAACGCGCCAGGAGGCGCGCGGTTACGCCCCCGTCGTGATTCCGGACGTCCGTCTTTCGGCCCAGTTGTCGGATCGCAGGTGTTGCGGCATCTGCCCTGCCGCATTTGACTCATTTGCATGCTTTCGGCGAAGAGTCTGTTCCAGGAGATCATCGACAACGACGAGTCCTTCGCGCTCTTCTGCTCCATCGCCGCCGGCGGTGAGTCGCAGGGCGGCTGGGAGAACGCCAGGATCGCCGCGCTCGTCCCGCAGAGCGAACGCGACCTGGCCCCCAAGATCGCCCGGCACGGCGCCGACGAGGACAAACACGGGCGGATCTTCAACGCGCTGATGAAGAAGCGCGGCCTCGCCCCCGTGCCCGTCCCGCGCGACACCGACTACACGATGCTCCTGGAGCGGGCCGGCATCGGCCTCGCCCATGACCGGCTCACCGCGGACCGGTCGCTGACCGTGCCCGACATCGTCACCTACCTCGCCCACAGCCGGGTCACCGAACAGCGGGCCGCCGAACAGATGGCGCTGCTGCGCCGGCACTTCGCCGACCACCCCGGCCTCGGCCGGGCGGTGCGGATGATCTCGAACGACGAGGACAACCACCTCGCCTACTGCCACGAGGAACTGCTGCGCCTCGCCCGCGCGGGGCACGGCCGCGCCATCCAGCGGACGCTGCGCGCGAGCGCGCTCGCCGAGATCGGGATCTACCGGGACGTCAGCCTCGCCGTCATGGCCCACATGGGCCGCATCCTCGGCTGGCCCCCGGCCAGGTCGGCCGTCCTCGCGGCCGGCATCCATGCCGTCCACGCGTGGGAGCGGCTCGCGGGCTGGCGGCGGATGGTCTCCCTGGAGATGCCCGAGCGCCGCGACGCACTCGGCGGCCCGTCCACCCCGGCACCCGAGTTCGCCTGAACCGAACCGACCGGGAACCTGCCGTCGGCCCCGCCCCTACAGCCAGCCGCGCCGCTTGAACAGCCGGTACAGCAGTACCTCCAGGCCGGCCATCAGCAGGATCAAGGCCGGGTAGGACCAAAGCCAGTGCGTCTCCGGCATGTGGTCGAAGTTCATGCCGTAGATCCCCGCGATCATCGTAGGGACCGCGGCCATGGCCGCCCACGCGGAGATCTTCCGCATGTCGTCGTTCTGCCGGACGCTCATCTGCGCCAGATGCGCCGACAGGACGTCCGACACCAGCCGGTCGAGACCCTCGACGGACTCGTTCACGCGCGTGAGGTGGTCGCTGACGTCGCGGAAGAACGGCCGGGCCTTCTCGTGGACGAACGGCACGCGCACGCCGAAGAGCCCCCCGCCCGCGAGCCGGTCCAGCGGCTGCGCGAGCGGGCCGGTGGCCCTGCGGAACTCCAGGATCTGCCGCTTGAAGGCGTAGATGCGCGACGCCGTGTGCCGCGAGCCGCCGCCGGTCGGCGAGAACACCTCCGCCTCCAGCTCCTCCAGGTCGGTGCCCAACTCGCCCGCCACGTCGACGTAGTGGTCGACCACGGCGTCGGCGATCGAGTACAGCACCGCCGTAGGGCCGTGCCGGAGCGTCTCGGGCTCCGCCTCCAGACGGTGTCGTACGGCGCCCAGGGGCGCTTCCTCGCCGTGCCGGACGGTCACCACGAACGAGTCGCCGACGAAGACCATGACCTCGCCGGACGAGACGATGTCGCTCTTCGGCTCGTACCCCACGGGCTTGAGGACCACGAACAGCGAGTCGTCGTACACCTCCAGCTTGGGACGCTGATGCGCGTTCAGGGCGTCCTCGACGGCCAGCGGATGCAGCCCGAACTCCTGCGAGACCTGGTCGAACTCGGTCGCCGTGGGCTCGTACAGGCCGATCCAGACGAACGCGTCGCTCCCGCCGCGGCACTGCGCCAGGGCGTCGGAGAAGTCCGCGGGCCCCTGCGTGCGGCGCCCGTCGCGGTAGATGGCGCAGTCGACGATCACGGAGCGTATTCTCCCGCCGTCCGCCGACGGGCGCACCCCGCGCTGCGCCTACCCTGGGCCGCATGCCCACGTTGATCCTCGTCCGGCACGGCCGGTCCACCGCCAACACCTCCGGACTGCTCGCCGGCTGGACGCCCGGCGTCGCCCTCGACGAGCGCGGCACCGCACAGGCCGCCGCGCTGCCCGGGCGGCTCGACGCGCTGCCGATCGCCGAGGTCGTCGCCAGCCCCCTGCAGCGCTGCCAGGAGACGATCCGGCCCCTCCTCGACGCCCGCCCCGGCCTGCGCGCGCACACCGACGAGCGGATCGGGGAGTGCCACTACGGCGACTGGTCCGGCCGCAAGCTCGCCGAGCTGATGGACGAGCCCCTGATGGAGGTCGTGCAGGCGCACCCCTCCGCGGCGGCCTTCCCCGGCGGCGAGTCCATGCGGGCCATGCAGACCCGGGCCGCCGAGGCGGTGCGCGAGTGGAACGCGCGCGTGGAGCGCGATCACGGCTCCGACGCCGTCTACCTGATGTGCTCGCACGGCGACATCATCAAGTCGCTCGTCGCGGACGCGCTCGGTCTTCATCTCGACCTCTTCCAGCGGATCTCCGTGGAACCGTGTTCCGTGACCGCGATCCGTTACACCCGGCTGCGCCCCTTCGTCGTGCGTCTCGGCGACACCGGCGACTTCGCCTCGCTCGCGCCGCGCGAGGAGCCCCCCGCCGGGGACGCGACCGTCGGGGGTGGTGCGGGCGCACCGTGATCGTCGGCCGCAGTAGGGTGAAGCGGTCCACGTACGCGCGCGTGCCCGCACGGACGTTCCCCCACGCCTTCCCCGACCCACGATGACCCAGACCCACGATTCCCATGGAGACAGGACGTGTCCCGTCAGGTGTTCCTCTACGACCCCCCGGACCGCTTCGTGGCCGGTACGGTCGGACTGCCCGGGCGCCGTACCTTCTTCCTCCAGGCCGTCGCCGGCGCCCGAGTGACCAGTGTGGCCCTGGAGAAGACCCAGGTCGCCGCGCTCGCCGAGCGCATGGACGAGCTGCTGGACGAGGTCGTACGCCGCACCGGCGGCAGCGCCTCCGTACCCGCCGTGTCGCCCGCCGAGAACACCGACACGGCCCCCCTCGACGCCCCGGTCGAGGAGGAGTTCCGGGTCGGCACCATGGCGCTGGCCTGGGACGGCGAGGAACAGCGCATGATCGTCGAGGCGCAGGCCCTCGTGGAGCTCGACGCGGACTCCGAGGACGATCTCGCCGAGGCCGAGGAGAAACTCCTCCAGGACGAGGAGAACGGGCCCCCGATGCTGCGGGTCCGGCTCACCGGCGCGCAGGCGCGCGCCTTCGCCAAGCGCGCCCTCGACGTCGTCAACGCCGGCCGGCCGCCGTGCCCGCTGTGCAGCCTGCCGCTCGACCCGGAAGGACACGTATGTCCGCGCCAGAACGGATACCGCCGGGGGGCGTGACGACCACCGACCCGGCCGCCGCCGAAGCGTACGCACTCCTCGCGCGGGGCGAGCTCACCGTCCGCGGACGCATCCCGGGCGCCTCGAACGCGGCCCTGTACTGCACCGTCACGCACGAGGGCCGCGAGGCCGCCTGCGTCTACAAGCCCGTCGCCGGGGAGAGACCCCTGTGGGACTTCCCCGACGGCACCCTCGCCCAGCGCGAGGTCGCCGCCTACGAGGTCTCCGCGGCGACCGGCTGGGGCCTCGTCCCGCCCACCGTGCTGCGCGAGGGGCCGCACGGCGAGGGCATGTGCCAGCTGTGGATCGAGACGGCCCCGGAGGCCGGACTGCTCGCCCTCGTGGACGCGGAGGAACCCGGGCCGGGCTGGAAGGCGATCGGCTTCGCCGAGGTCGGCGAGGGCCGCACCGCGCTGCTGGTGCACGCCGACGACGAACGGCTGCGCCGGCTCGCCGTCCTCGACGCGGTGATCAACAACGCCGACCGCAAGGGCGGCCACCTGCTGCCCACCGCCGACGGCCGGCTCTACGGCATCGACCACGGCGTCACCTTCAACGCCGAGAACAAGCTGCGCACGCTCCTGTGGGGCTGGGCGGGCGAGCCCCTGACCGGCGAGGCCGTCGAGGCCCTCAAGGGCCTCCAGGGCGCCCTGGAGGCCGGCGGACGGCTGGCCGCCACCCTGGCCGGGCTCATCACCCCGGCCGAACTCGACGCCACACGCGCGCGTACCGAGGCGCTCCTCGCCTCCGGGAAGCACCCGGAGCCGAGCGGAGAGTGGCCGGCGATCCCCTGGCCCCCGGTGTAGCCGCGCGAGGCTTTCCGGCCGCGCCCGGCACATCCGCCGGGATCGCACAAGAGCGCCTTCGCAGCCATCTGGACCGCTCCGGTTCGTATACGCAACTTCCGTCCGGTTAGGCTCATGACATGCATGCCTGGCCCGCTTCCGAGGTCCCCGCCCTGCCTGGTCAGGGCCGCGACCTGAGGATCCACGACACCGCGACCGGCGGCTTGGTCTCCCTCGACCCCGGTCCCGTCGCCCGTATCTACGTCTGCGGCATCACGCCGTACGACGCGACCCACATGGGTCACGCGGCGACCTACAACGCGTTCGACCTGGTTCAGCGCGTGTGGCTCGACACCAAGCGGCAGGTCCACTACGTCCAGAACGTCACCGACGTCGACGACCCGCTGCTGGAGCGCGCCGAACGCGACGGCGTCGACTGGGTCGCCCTCGCCGAGAAGGAGACGGCCCTCTTCCGCGAGGACATGACCGCCCTGCGGATGCTCCCGCCGCAGCACTACATAGGCGCCGTCGAGGCCATACCCGGCATCGTCCCGCTCGTCGAACGACTCCGGGACGCGGGCGCCGCCTACGACCTCGAGGGCGACACCTACTTCTCGGTCGAATCCGACCCGGACTTCGGCAAGGTGTCCGGCCTCGACGCCGCCGCCATGCGGCTGCTGTCCGCCGAGCGCGGCGGCGACCCGGACCGCCCGGGCAAGAAGAACCCGCTCGACCCGATCCTGTGGCTGGCCGCCCGCGAGGGCGAGCCGAGCTGGGACGGCGGCTCGCTCGGCCGTGGCCGCCCCGGCTGGCACATCGAGTGCGTGGCCATCGCCCTGGACCACCTCGGGATGGGCTTCGACGTCCAGGGCGGCGGCTCCGACCTCGCCTTCCCGCACCACGAGATGGGCGCCTCCCACGCCCAGGTGCTGACCGGCGAGTTCCCCATGGCCAAGGCGTACGTCCACGCCGGCATGGTCGCCCTCGACGGCGAGAAGATGTCCAAGTCCAGGGGCAACCTCGTCTTCGTGTCGAGGCTGCGCCAGGACGGCGTCGACCCCGCCGCCATCCGTCTCACCCTCCTCGCCCACCACTACCGGGCCGACTGGGAGTGGACCGACCAGGTCCTGGCGGACGCCGAGGCCCGCCTCGGGCGCTGGCGGGCCGCCGTCTCCCGGCCCGACGGGCCGCCCGCCGAGGCGCTCGTCGAGGAGATCCGCGAGGCCCTCGCGGGCGACCTCGACGCCCCGGCCGCCCTGGCCGCCGTCGACCGCTGGGCCGCGCTCCAGCAGGAGCAGGGCGGTACGGACATCGGCGCCCCCGGTGTCGTGTCCCGGGCCGTGGACGCGCTGCTCGGCGTCGCGCTGTAACGCACCGGAGCCGAAGGCCGAAGGCCGAAAGAGAGGGGCGCTTCCCGTCGCCGGGAAGCGCCCCTCTCCGTCCTGCCAGCCTTTTTGGTCCCCTCAGTCCTCCGACGAATCCTCGTCGTCGGAGTCGGAAGAAGAGTCAGAGGGGTCAGACGAGTCAGAAGACTCGGAGGCATCCGAGGCATCCGACGCATCGGAGGAGTCCCCGAGTGGCTTCGGCGGCCTCGGGGGCCGGGTGCGCTCGCCGGGGTCGGACGGGCCGCCGTCCCGGCGCCGCAGGTAGCGCTCGAACTCGCGGGCGATCGCCTCGCCCGACGCCTCCGGCAGCTCCGCGGTGTCCCGGGCCTCCTCCAGCGTCTGCACGTACTCGGCGACCTCGGTGTCCTCGGCGGCCAACTGGTCCACGCCCACCTGCCAGGCGCGCGCGTCCTCGGGCAGCTCGCCCAGCGGGATGCGCACGTCGATCAGGTCCTCCAGGCGGTTGAGGAGGGCCAGCGTCGCCTTCGGGTTCGGCGGCTGCGACACGTAGTGCGGCACCGCCGCCCAGAGGCTGACCGCGGGCACACCCGCGTGCGTGCACGCCTCCTGGAGGACGCCGACGATGCCCGTGGGGCCCTCGTACTTGGTCTCCTCCAGGTCCATCCGCTGCGCCAGGTCCGCGTCGGACGTCGTCCCGCTGATCGGCACCGGACGTGTGTGCGGGGTGTCACCCAGCAGCGCGCCCAGGATGACGACCAGTTCCACGCCCAACTCGTGCGCGAAGCCCAGCAGCTCGTTGCAGAACGAACGCCAGCGCATGGACGGTTCGATACCGCGTACCAGCACCAGGTCGCGTGGTTTCTCGCCACCGACCCGGACCACCGACAGTCTCGTCGTCGGCCAGGTGATCTTGCGCACGCCGGCGTCCATCCACACCGTGGGGCGGTTCACCTGGAAGTCGTAGTAGTCCTCGGCGTCCAGCGCCGCGAACACCTCGCCCTTCCACTCCCGCTCCAGGTGCGCGACCGCGGTGGAGGCGGCGTCGCCGGCATCGTTCCAGCCCTCGAACGCGGCCACCATGACCGGGTCGATCAGCTCGGGAACCCCCTCGAGCTCGATCACCCAGCGCCTCCTTCCGACGTGCCCTCGCTTGACCACCCAACCTTACGGCGTTCTGCGGGGGCGCCCGCAGCCCCCTCGCACGGGGGAGTGAACGGATCACTGCCCCGATCGCCACCCCCGAACACCCCTCACCGGGCGCGCCTCTTCACAGCGTGGAGCGCAGCCACTGCTCCACGCTCGCGATGTGCACCGTCGCCCACGACCGCGCCGCCTCCGCGTCCCGGTCGCGCAGGGCCGCGAGGATCGCCCGGTGCTCGCGCAGGGTGCCGGTGACCGCGTCCTCCTGCGTCAGACCGCGCCAGATCCTGGCCCGGGTGGTGGGACCGGACAGCCCGTCGAGCAGCGAACACAGCACCGAGTTGCCCGCGCTCTGCACGATGCCCCGGTGGAACTCCAGGTCGCAGGCGACCAGTTCCTCCACCGACGGCGCGTCGCCCAGCTTGTCCAACTGGGCGTCCAGCGCGTTCAGTTGCTGCTCGCTGATGCGCAGGGCGGCCATCGCGGTCGCGGCCGGCTCCAGGATGCGGCGCACCGCCAGGAACTCCAGGACCGTGTCGTCGCGGTGGAAGTCGACGACGAAACTCAGCGCCTCCAGGAGGAGTTGGGGATCGAGGCTCGTCACGTACGTGCCGTCGCCCTGCCGTACGTCCAGGATCCGGATCAGCGACAGGGCGCGCACCGCCTCCCGCAGAGAGTTGCGGGACAGGCCCAGCTCGGCGGCCAGCTCACTCTCCTTGGGCAACCGCTCCCCGGGGCGCAGCGCACCCGAGACGATCATGCCCTTGATCTTCTCGATCGCCTCGTCGGTGACTGCCATGACCGGCCTCCCTGTCGCTCATCGCCCAGACGTCGGATCCAGACATCGGATGTCTCAGCGCCATTATGGGGGCAGATCAGAGCAATGCCTCCAGATCTGCGATCACGGCCCGCTCGTCGAGGGTGGTCAGCTTGCGGTCGCGCATCAGCACGCGCCCGTCGACGACGGTGTCCCGCACGTCCGCCGAGTGCGCCGCGTACGCGAGCGTCGACCACGGGTCGTGGCGCGGGCGAAGATGCGGTGCGGCCAGGTCGAGCACGATCAGGTCGGCCCGCTTGCCCGCCTCCAGCGAGCCGAGCCGCTCCCCGAGCCCCAGCGCCCGCGCGCCCTCGATCGTCGCCATCCGGACGGCCTGCTCGGCGCCGACCGCCGTCGGGTCGCCGCCGGCCTTGTGCACCAGCGCCGCCTGCCGCACCGCGCCCAGCACGTCCAGCGAGTTGGAGCTGACGGCCCCGTCCGTTCCCAGCCCGACCGTCACGCCCGCGCTGAGCAGGCGCGGCACCGGCGCGATCCCGCAGCCCAACTTCAGGTTGGACACCGGACAGTGGGCGACGGCGGTGCCCGTGCGGGCCAGCGCCGCGATCTCCGGGCCGGTCAGGTCGACGGCGTGCGCGAGCAGCACATCGGGGCCGAGGAGCCCGAGGGAGTCCAGCAACTCCACCGGCCGCTTCCCGTACTTCACCTCCACCGTGGCGACCTCGGTGGCGTTCTCGGCCGCGTGGATGTGCACCAGCGCCACGAACTCCCGGGCCAGCGCGAAGACTTCGGTGAGCTGCGCGGGGGAGAGGGTGTAGGCGGAGTGTGCGAAGACGACCGGACGCGTTCCGTGCCCCGCCGCCCCGCGTGCGGTCAAGTCCCGCCGTGCCCAGGCGAGTCGGTCCTCGTAGGCGATGCCGTCCGGCGGCTCGGGCACGTCCATGAAGGTGGGGCCGGTGTGCAGCCGCCAGCCCGCCTCGCGGGCCGCCTGCTCGGCCGCCTCGTGGAACCAGTACATGTCCAGCGCCGACGTCACCCCGGCCCGGACGCTCTCCGCGACCGCCAGCCGCACCGCCGCCGCCACGTTCTTCGGCGCCAGCAGCTCCGCCTCCCACTTCAACACCCTTTCCAGGAAGCCCTGGAGGGTGACGTCGTCGGCGCGACCGCGCAGCAGCGTCATCGCGAGGTGGGTGTGCGTGTTGATCAGCCCGGGCAGGACGAGACAGCCGTCGGCGTCGACCTCCTCGGCGGCGGTGTGGCGTTCGCGCAGTACGTCGGCCGGCCCCACGGCGATGATCTCGCCCTCGTGGACGGCGACCGCCCCGTTCCGTACGACGGTTCCGGCGTCGTCCACCGTGAGGACGTCACCGCCGTGCACCAGCAGGTCGATGCTCACGCCCGCTCCCCTTCCGCCAGCAGCCGCAGCGCCTCCAGGGACACGACCGCGCCGCGCTCGACACCGGCCGCGACGACCTCCCGGTGCGGGTCGTAGCCGCCGGTGGCCTGCTCGTCGACCAGTTCGTCGGCGTTCGCCCCGTCGATCACCAGCACCCCGCCCGCGACCAGACCGCGCAGCGAGGCCGTGACCAGCAGCGCGGACAGCTCCATCTCGATGGCGGCGAGGCCGGCACCCTCGTAGGAGAAGAACGGGAGCAGGCCCGGCTGGAAGGCGGCCCGGGTCCAGACGATGCCCCGGTGGTGCGGGGCGCCGGCCGCGCGGGCCGCCCGCTGGAGGGCGAACACCGCCTCGGGCGCGGCCACCGCCGGGTACTCCGGGGGCAGCAGCTGCTGGGTGACGCCGTCGTCGCGGACGGCCGCCTCCGCGATGACCAGGTCGCCGTCCCCGATGCCCGGCCGCATCGCGCCGGCCGTGCCGAACCGCAGGAAGGTGCGCACGCCCGCGTCCGCCAGCTCCTGGAACAGCAGGATCGCGCCCGGCCCGCCCACCCCGTGCGAGGCGACGACGACCGGCACGCCCTTCCAACTCCCGCTGAACACCCGGTACTCGCGGTGGTACGACACCTCCTCGGCGCCGTCGAGCAGCGCGGCGACGGCCGCCGCGCGCGCCGGGTCGCCGACGACCACGGCGTGCGCCGGGAGGCCGGTGCGCGGAATACGGGTGACGGGCAGCAGATCCTGGGTCATCGGACGGCTCCGGTGGTACGAGGACGGGTGCGACGGCGGCGGGCCGTCGTGAGGAACAGCGCGCCGAGCGTCACGACATAGGGGGCGGCGTCGGTCGCCTGCTGCGGCAGGCCGAGCCCCTGGAGACGGAACCCGGCCGCCTCCGCGAGCCCGAACAGCAGCGCGGCGAGCAGGACGCCCAGTGGCGCGGCGCGACCGAGCATGACGGCCACGACAGCGATCCAACCACGGCCCGCCGTCATGTTCTCCGTGAACAAGGTGACGTTGCCCAGGGCGAGTTGGGCGCCCGCGAGCCCGCACAGGACTCCCGACAGCAGGATCACGCCGTACCGGTACTTCGCCGGGCTCACGCCGAGCGTGGCCGCCGCGTCGGGCGCCTCGCCGACCCCGCGCAGCCTGAGCCCCCACACATGCCGCGACAGCAGCAGCGCGGCGACCGCGACCGCCGCCCACGAGAGGTAGGCGAGGGGGGTGAAGCCACCGACCAGTGGGAGCCCGGCGAGTGACGGATCGTCAAACGTGCCCTGTACGCCGAAGACGGTACGGAGCAGGAAGCTCGTCAGGCCCACGGCCAGCAGGTTCATCGCGATGCCGAGGACGACCGCGTCGCCGCGCAGGGTGACCGCGCCCACGGCCAGGATCAGCGAGTACGCGGCTGCCGCGAGGGCCGCCGCCAGGACGCCGAGCCAGGGGCTGCCGGTGAACCAGCTCGTCGCCACGGACGTGAAGCAGCCCATCAGCATCATGCCTTCGAGGCCGATGTTGAAGACCCCGGCCCGCTCGCACAGCGCGCCGCCGAGGGCCGCCAGCAGGATCGGGGTGAGGGCGCGCAGCGCCGACATGAGGAGATCGGAGTCGAGGAACATCACACCGCCTCGCTTTCCGGGGAGCGACGGCCGGAGCCGAAGGCGAACCAGCGGCCGGGAAAGCGCAGCCGGGCCGCCAGGAACACGATCACGATCGCCTGGAGCACCTGGGTCAGCTCGCGCGGCACCTCGGTGGTCCGCTCCATCGCGAGGCCCCCGACCTGGAGGACGGCGAAGAAGAACGCGGCGATCACCGTGCCCGGCGGAGCGGCGGCGGCGAGCAGGGCCGCCGTGAGGCCCGTCCAGGTGTAGCCCGGGGCGGTGAGCGAGCCGTCCACGAAGCGGTAGGGGAAGCTCAACACCCCGATCGCGCCCACGAGTCCGGCGAGTCCGCCGGAGACCGACATCAACTTCAGGGTCAGGCCCCGGCGTTCGACCCCCGCGTACGCGGCGAACCGGGAGTTGAGGCCCGTCATACGGATCTCGTAGCCGACGGCGGTGCGCCGGTCGGTGAACCAGTACGCGGCGGCGGCGAGCGCGACCAGGACGAGCCCGAGGGTGACCGTCGAGTCGCCGAACGCGGGCAGCGCCACCCCGTCGGGCAGCGCACGGGTCTGGGGCAGGCTGGAGCCGGGCTCCTTGAGCGGGTAGCGCGCCAGGTAGGAGGCGAGCGACACCGCCGGGTAGCTCAGCAGCAGGCTGCTGACCAGCAGCGGGACGCCGAGGCGGTTCTCGCACAGGGCGGCCAGCACGGCGTACCCGGCGCCCGCCGCCATGCCGGCCAGCAGAGCCGCGACGACGGTGAGGGGAGCGGGCAGCGGCGAGTAGAGACCGGTCACGGCGGCCGTGATCCCGCCGAGCACCATCTGCCCGTCGCCGCCGAGGTTGATCAGCCCCGCCCGCAGCGGGATCGCCAGCGCGAGCGCCAGTCCGAGCACACTGGTGGCGGTGGTCAGCGTCGAGCCGATGCCGTCGCCGCCGAGCGCGCCGGTCAGGACCGCCTCGTACGCCGTGACCGGGTCCGCGCCCGTGCCGAGCAGGAACAGCGCGCCGATGACGAGGCCCGCGAGCACGGAGAAGGTGAGAGGGGAGCGCAGGGCTCCCGCGATGCGTGTGCGTGCGCGTGTGTCCATGAGTGTGCGTGTCATGTCAGTGGGTCGCCTCCGCCGCGGCGCCCGCCATCGCGAGGCCCAGCGTCCGTTCGTCCGCCTCTTCCCTGGCGTACGAGGCCGCGATGCGGCCCTCGTACATGACCAGCACCCGGTCCGCGAGCCCCCGGATCTCGCTCAGCTCGGCCGAGACGAGGAGGACGGCGTGACCGGCGTCGCGGTAGGCGACGATCTGCTCGTGGATGTTCTGGATGGCGCCGATGTCGACCCCGCGGGTCGGCTGCTCGACGAGCAACAGCGGTGCGTCATGGGCGAGTTCGCGGCCGATCAGCAGCTTCTGCAGATTGCCGCCGGACAGCGCGGACGCGGGCACCCCGGTGGTCGCCGCCTTGACGCCGAACCGCTCGACCAGCCGCCGGGCGTGCGCGCGGACGGCCGCCGGGGGCAGCAGGCCACGGGAGGAGAGGGACGTACGGTGGTGGCCCATCGCCAGGTTGTCCGCGACCGAGGCGGCGGGCGCGGTACCCACCGCGTGCCGGTCCTCGGGAACATACGCGAGGCCCTTCGCGCGGCGCTCGGTGGCCGAGGCGTGCGTGATGTCGTCGCCGGTGAGGGTGACCCGGCCGGCGGTGACCGGCCGCAGTCCGGCCAGCGCCTCGACCAGCTCGCTCTGTCCGTTCCCGGCGACGCCCGCGATACCGACGATCTCGCCGGCGTGGACGGTGAGGTCCACATCGTGGACGGAATCCGTGCGGAGACCGGTGACCCGCAGCACCGCCGCACCGGGCGTGCCCGGCGCGTGGACGCGGTCCAGCTCCACCGCGCGGCCGGTCATCGCGGCGGCGATCTCGCCGGCCGTCGTGTCGGCGGTGACGAGACGCGCCACCACCCGGCCGTCCCGCAGGACCGTCACGCGGTCGCTGCCCTCCAGCACCTCGCGCAGCTTGTGGGTGACCAGGATCACCGTACGGCCCTGCGCGGTCAGTGACTTGAGCACGGCGAACAGGGCGTCCGCCTCGGCCGGGGTGAGCACGGCCGTCGGCTCGTCGAGGATGAGCGTACGGGCGCCCCGGTGCAGCAGCTTGAGGATCTCCACGCGCTGGCGCAGCCCCACCGGGAGGTCGCCGACCCGGGCGTCCGGGTCCACGGCCAGCCCGTGTTCCTCGGCGAGTTCGCGCACCCTGCGGCGGGCGGCGGCCCGGTCCACCAGACCGAAGCGGCGCGGCTCGGCGGCGTAGACGACGTTCTCGGCGACCGTCAGCGAGTCGAACAGCTTGAAACTCTGGTGGACCATGCCGAGCCCGGCGGCCATGGCGGCGGAGGGACTCGCGAACCGCACGTCCCGCCCGTCGATCCGGACCGTCCCGGCGTCGGCGCGCTCCATGCCGTACAGGACCGACATGAGCGTGGACTTGCCCGCGCCGTTCTCGCCCATCAGCGCGTGGATCTCACCGCGGCGGACGGTCAGGTCGACGGCGTCGTTGGCGAGCGTGCCGGGGAACCGCTTGGTGATCCCCCGGAGTTCGACGGCGGGTTCCGTGTCAGCCGGCAGCCGGGTCATCGACCTTCAGCTCTCCGGAGACGATCTGGTCGCGCAGCGCCTCGACCTTCGTCAGGACGTCCTTGTGGTCGGAGATCACGCACTTGGACGTGTCCACGCCGTCCTCCAGGCCGGTCAGGCTGATGCCGCCCTCCTTCAGGCCGTACGAGACGGTCGTGCCCGTCGTGCCGCCGAGGACCGACTCGATGCCCTTCTCGACGGCGACGTCCGTGCGCTTGATCACGTTGTCGACGACCGTGCCCGGCGCCGAGACGCACTGGTTGACGTCCACGCCGTACGCGAACGCGCCCTTGGCCTTCGCCGCCTCGAAGACGCCGTAGTTGCCGGCCGCGGCCGCCGCCATGATCTGGTCGTAGCCCTTGGCGAGCAGGGTGTTGGCCTGCTCCTTGGCGCGCGCCGAGTCGTCGAACGGGGACTGGCCGCCGACGAACCGGGTGGACGTCTCGGTCTTGGCGGCGACCTTCTTGGCGCCGGCCGCGAACGGGTCGCTGTAGCGGCGGAACTGGGGCGTGTCGAGCACGTCGACCGCGCCGACCTTGCCGGACTTGCTCAGCAGGCCCGCCTCGGCGCCGGCGAGGTAGACGCCCTCGTGCTCCCGGAACACCGCGCAACTGACGTTCTTGAAGGTCTTGGTGGTGCAGGCGTCGACGATCAGGAACTGCTGCTTCGGGTTCTTCTGGGCCTGTTGGGCAACGATGTCGGCGAACTCGAAGCCGACCAGTACGATGACGTCCGGCTTCGCGTCCACCGCGGCGGCCACGTTCTGCTGCTGGGAGGCGGCGTCGGTGGACTCGTAGACCTTCTCGGTCCCGCCGTGCTGCTTCGCCGCGTTCTTGACGCCGGTGACGGCGAGCTTCAGGAACTCGTTCTGCCCGACGGCGTCGGGGGTGACGAGGGTGAAGGACCTGCCGCCGCCACCGCTGCTGCCGCTCGCGCTCGCGGCGGAGTCGTCCTTCTTCGCGGCGGCGTTGCAGGCGGTGGCGAGGAGTGCGGTGCCGGCCGCGAGCGCGGCGAACTGCACGGAGCGGCGGTTTCTGCGGTACATCGGGGACCTTCCGGGGATGCCGAGGGACGCGCTCGGCGGTGAGCACGGGGGGAGTGAGGGGTGGGCGCTGCGGTGGTGCGGGCTGCGGTGGTGAGCGGCTGTGCTCGTGCGGGCCGAGGGGGCGGGCTCAGCTACGACAGCCGTCGCCGGCACACCGGCCGAAGTCGAGGAAACGGCGCTTGGTCAGCGGCACGGGTCTTCCTCCTTCGTCTCGGTCTGCGGACCGGGTGCTGGACTCTAACACCCGTTTCCGGACACCTGCTCGGTTGTCTCGAACTATGGTTCTCCCAGGTCATGTACGGTGGCCGACACCACCGGAACATCAGGAGTGTCCCGATATGTCCCAGGAATTGCGTGCTGTCGACTGGGCCGGAAACGGTCTCGTGCTCATCGATCAGACGCTGCTCCCGCATCGTGCCGAGACAGTCGTTGTCCGCGATGTGGACACCTTGGTCGACGCGATCCAGCGTCTCGTCGTGCGCGGCGCCCCCGCGATCGGTGCGGCGGGTGCGTACGGTGTCGCGATCGCGCTGCTCCAGGGCGAGCGCGAGGGCTGGACGGAGACCGCGACCCGCGAGGCCGTCGCCCGGGTCCGCGCGGCACGTCCGACCGCCGTGAACCTCATGGTGTGCGTGGACCGGGTCATGACCCGCTTCGCCGAGGGCATCGACGCGGTCCTGGCGGAGGCCGCCGCCGTCCAGCGCGAGGACGTCGAGGCGAACCGCGCGATGGGCGCCTTCGGCGCGGACTGGCTGCTGAAGCGGGTCGGCGAGGAGCGGCCGCTGCGGATCCTCACCCACTGCAACACCGGCGCCCTGGCGACCGCCGGCTGGGGCACCGCCCTCGGAGTCATCCGTGAACTGCACGCGCGCGGACGCCTCGAGGTCGTCTACGCCGACGAGACCCGCCCGCTGCTCCAGGGATCGCGCCTGACCGCCTGGGAGTTGGTCCAGGAAGGCATCCCGCACTACGTCCAGGCCGACGGGGCCGCGGCCGGCACGATCCTGCGCGGCGAGGTCGACGCGGCGATCGTCGGCGCCGACCGCATCGCCGCCAACGGCGACACCGCCAACAAGGTCGGCACCGTGGGCGTCGCCCTGGCCTGCGCCGACGTGGGCATCCCGTTCCTGGTGGCGGCCCCGACGACCACGGTCGACCTGTCGACCCCGACCGGCGACGCCATCCACATCGAACTCCGCGGCGAGGACGAGGTGTTGGAGTGGGGCGGGGTACGGACCGTGCCCGCCGAATCGCGCGGCCACAACCCGGCGTTCGACGTCACGCCGGGGCGGCTGGTGACCGGACTGGTCACCGAGCGGGGTGTATTGGAAGTGGCGGCCGGTCAACTCCCCGGTGAGCACCTGAAGTAGCCTGGCCGGCTCCACGAGATCAGCGGCGGGTGAGCTCCAACTCCAGGAGCCACTCGACGACTTCGGTGTGGTGGCGGGCCTGACGCGGGGTGTCGCCCCAGACGTACAGCCCGTGGCCCGCCACGACCACCGCCGGCATCCGGGGTTCGCGGGCCGCCTCCAGCCGGTCGCCGAGGACCTTCATGTCCTGGCTGTTGGCGATGACCGGCAGCGTCACCTCGACGTCGTGCGCGGGCTGGCCGACGCCCTTGAGCATCTCCACGTCCTTGAAGACGATCCCGCCCGGGTGCCGGTGTCCCATGGCCACGGACGCCACCGTGTGGACGTGCACGACCGCGCCCGCGCCGGTCAGCGCGGCCACCCGCGCGTGCAGCTCGGCCTCGGCGGACGGCCTGCCCCCGTGCACGGCGGCGCCGTCCCCGTCCACCAACACCACGTCCGCGGGCGTCAGTTCGCCCTTGTCGTGGCCGCTCGCGGTCACCGCGAGGCGCAGCGGGTCGCGGGTGAGCACCACCGACAGGTTGCCGGAGGTGCCGCGCATCCAGCCGAAGGAGGCGAAGCGCGCGGACTCGGCGGCGAGCACCGCCCCCGCTTCCTCCAGGTCGAGGGCGCTGATGTGGGCGGTCATGAAGGGCTCCTGGAAGTGCTGACGGTGATCTCGTCGAACGTCCCCGCCTGCGCGTGGTCGCCGACGCCTTGCTCGTAGTACGGCTCCCCGGGCCGCCGGATGCCCACGGCATGCCAGCCCGCCCCGACGGCCGCGTCCAGCTCGCCGGGTCGGTCGGAGAGGAAGAGCAGCCGGGACGGCTCGACGCCGGTCGCCTCCGCGATACGGCGGTACGACGCCGGGTCCCGCTTGGGTCCGGCGTTCTCGGTGTCGTACAGACCCGACACGAGCGACGTCAGGTCGCCCGCAGGGCTGTTGGTGAACCACGCCCGCTGGGCGGCCACCGAACCGGACGAGTAGACGTACAGCAGCACGCCCGCCGCGTGCCAGGCGCGCAACTCCGGTACGACGTCGTCGTAGAAGTGCGAGACGAGGTCGCCCCGGGCGAAGCCCTCGGACCAGATGACGCCCTGGAGGGTCTTCAGGGGTGTGGCCTTGCGGTCCTCGTCGAGCCAGGCGTTCAGCGCCTTCTCGACGGTGGCCGCGTCGGCGTCCGGCTCGCCCGTGAGCTCCCGGACCTGCGCGATCGCCCGGGCCACGGCCGGTTCCCCGGCGCGCTCGGTGAGCAGTTCGGCGAAGCGGGCGCGCGAGTACGGGTAGAGCACGTTGACGACGAAGCCCGTGGCGCTCGTGGTGCCCTCGATGTCGAGCACCACGGCGTCCACGTCGAACGACAGGGCCGACGGGGCCGACGGGGCCGACCGGTCCGGCACGCTCACGCGGCTGCCCTGTCGGCCTCGTAGCCCGCCGCGATCGTGTCGTAGTCCGGGAAGCGGCCCGCGATGGTGGAGCCGGTGAAGTTGCCGATCCAGCCGTCCTCCTCGTGGAAGAAGCGGATCGCCGTGAAGGAGGGCCGCGTGCCCATGTCGAACCAGTGGGTGGTGCCGCGCGGCACGCCCAGCAGGTCGCCCTTCTCGCAGAAGACCGCGTGCACCTCGCCGTTCACGTGCAGGTAGAAGATGCCGGAGCCGGAGACGAAGAAGCGGACCTCGTCATCGTCGTCGTGGGTGTGCTCCTGAAGGAACTTCGCGCGGGCGGCCTTCGCCTTCGCCGGGAACTCCGGGTCGTCGCTCGGGTGCAGACCGAGGACGTCGACGGTGGTGAAGCCCTCCTGCGCGTTCAGCTTCTCGATCTCCGGGCCGTACGCCGCGAACACCGTCTCGCTGTCGGCGTCGAACGGCACGTCGGCGCGGATCGGCCACTGCTCGTAGCGCACGCCCAGCGGCTTGAGGGCCTCGGCGATCTCGGCGGGGTCGGCGGTGCGGCGGACCAGGGTCTCCGGGCCGGACTCGGACCAGGTCGTCAGCAGCGTCACGGAAGCAACTCCAGGAGTCTGGAAAGAGAGCGGGGGTTGGCCGAAGGGTAACTCCCGATGGCTTGTACACGTACTGTGACATGGCCGTTGTCTCGTATGGCGAGATTCGGTGTCCATTCCTTTGACGGGTGGCTGAAAACGTTCTCATGATCTGCGTATGAAGACGCCGCTGCTCGTGCGGCGGCTGTACGTGGACGCCCAGGCACTCCTGCACGGCGACCTGCACACCGGCAGCGTGATGGTCGGCATCCGCGAAGGCGCCCCGTCGTCCGGGTCTTCGACCCCGAGTTCTCCTTCGTCGGCCCCATCGGCTACGACCTCGGCCTCTACTGGGCCAACGCCCTGGTCTCGGAGGAACGGGCCCGCGCCCTGGGCACCCTGTCCGACCACGCCGACCAACTCGGCCTCTCCTGGGAGGCGTTCGAGACCGAGTTCCGCCGCCTGTGGCCGACCCGCGTCGACACCTTCTTCGACGACGCCTACCTCGACCGCTTCCTCCACCGCGTCTGGACCGACTCCGTCGGCTACGCCGGCACGGAGATCGTCCGCCGCATCATCGGCTTCGCCCACCTGACCGACCTGACCACCCTCCCGGACCCGGTCCCGGCGTCCCGTCGCGCCCTGCTCCTGGGCCGCGAACTGATCGTGAAGCGTGAGGAGTTGAAGAACCCGAACGATGTAAGGGCGGTAGTACAGCCCACCTGAGGGGCGCGGGGCTGTATCGATATGCGGCTCCGCCGCGTGGGCGCGACCAGCCACAACGCGCCCGCAGACGACATACGACGCACACGGCACGTGAAGGGGGCGGCTCCCTCACAGTGGAGCCGCCCCCTTCACGTCGTACCGCCGACTTCTCACTTCTTGTCGAGCAGGTCCTGCACCTTGGCGCGGACGTCGTCCGTGGCCAGGCCGCGGATCGTGAGGGTCGTACGGCGGCGCAGGACGTCGTCCGTGGTCTGCGCCCACTCGTTGTCGCGGGCGTAGACGACCTGCGCCCAGATCTCGGGGGCGTCCGGGTGGACCCGCTGGGCCAGCTCCGGGTTGTCGTTGGCCAGGCGGGCGATGTCGAAGGCCAGCGAACCGTAGTGGGTGGCCAGGTGGCGGGCGGTGTCGGCCGCCATGCGCGGGCCGGGCGCCGGGTGGTCGACCAGCAGACGGTGGGCGACCGCGCGCGGGTTGGCGACGCCGGGCAGCGGCAGCTTCTTCGGCAGCGAGGAGATCGGCTCGAAGTCCTCGCCCAGCGGACGGCCCGGCAGCGCCTCCAGCTTCTGCATGACCGTACGGCCGATGTGCCGGAACGTCGTCCACTTGCCGCCAGCGACGGACAGCATGCCGCCCCGGCCCTCCGTGACCACGGTCTCGCGCTTGGCCTTCGCCGTGGCGCCGGGGCCGCCCGGCAGCACCCGCAGGCCCGCGAAGGAGTACGTGATCAGGTCACGGTCGAGCTGCTGGTCGCGGATGGAGAACGCGGCCTCGTCCAGTATCTGGGCGGTGTCCTTCTCGGTCACCGAGACGTCCGCCGGGTCGCCCTCGAACTCCTCGTCGGTGGTGCCGAGCAGCAGCATGTCCTCCCAGGGGAGGGCGAAGGTGATGCGGTACTTGTCGATGGGGGTGGCGAGCGCCGCCTTCCAGGGGGCGGTGCGCTTCAGGACCAGATGCGCGCCCTTCGACAGCCGGATGGACGGCGCCGCGTCCGGGTCCTCCAGCTTGCGCAGGTGGTCGACCCACGGGCCGGTCGCGTTCAGGACGAGACGGGCGTTGACCCCGAACTCGTCGCCGGACTGCCGGTCGCGCAGGTCGGCGCCCGTCACCCGGCCCTTGGTGAACCGCAGGCCGGTGACCTCGGCGTGGTTGAGGACGACCGCGCCCGCCTCGACGGCCGCGCGCACCGTCATCAGTGCCATGCGCGCGTCGTTCATCTGGTCGTCGCCGTACACGGCCACGGCCTTGAGGTTGTCGGTGCGCAGCTCGGGCACGTCCTGCGCGGCCTTGGCCGGGGACAGCAGGTGGCCGACGCCGTCACCGAACGCCGACAGCGCGGAGTAGGCGAAGACGCCCGCCCCGAGCTTCGCCGCGCCGTGCGGCCCGCCCTTGTACACGGGGAGGTAGAACGTGAGCGGGTTCGCCAGGTGGGGGGCCACCTGGCGGGACACCGCACGGCGCTCGAAGTGGTTCTCCGCCACCAGCCTCACCGCGCCGGTCTGCAGGTAGCGCAGACCGCCGTGGAGCAGCTTGGAGGAGGCGGAGGAGGTGGCGCCGGCGAAGTCGCCGGCGTCGACCAGGGCCACCCTGAGCCCGGACTGCGCGGCGTGCCAGGCGGTGGAGATGCCCAGGATGCCGCCGCCGATGACGAGGAGGTCGTACGACGCCTTGGAGAGCTGCTCCCGGGTCTCGGCGCGGCTCGGGTTCGAGCCGGACGCCGGGCGCGTCCCCAGGGCAGGCACGGACTGGAGGGTGGACTGACTGGTCATGTGGGGTTCTTACTCCTCGTCAGTTTTCGTCTTCGATCCAGCCCATGGTCCGCTCCACGGCCTTGAGCCAGCTCTTGTACTCACGGTCGCGGCTCTCCGCGTCCATGCGGGGGGTCCACTCGGCGGCCCGGCGCCAGTTGGCGCGCAGGTCGTCGGTGCTGGTCCAGAAGCCGACGGCGAGACCGGCGGCGTAGGCGGCGCCGAGGCAGGTGGTCTCGGCGACCATCGGGCGCACCACGGGGGCGTCCACGAAGTCGGAGAGCGTCTGCATCAGCAGGTTGTTGGAGGTCATGCCGCCGTCGACCTTGATCGCTGCGAGCTCGACGCCGGAGTCCTTCGTCATGGCGTCGGTGATCTCACGGGTCTGCCAGGCCGTGGCCTCCAGGACGGCGCGCGCGAGGTGCGCCTTGGTGACGTACCGGGTGAGGCCGGCGATCACGCCACGGGCGTCGGAGCGCCAGTACGGGGCGAACAGACCGGAGAAGGCCGGCACGAAGTAGGCGCCGCCGTTGTCCTCGACGGACAGCGCGAGCGTCTCGATCTCGGCGGCGGTGGAGATCAGGCCCATCTGGTCGCGCATCCACTGCACCAGCGAACCGGTGACGGCGATCGAGCCCTCGAGGGCGTAGACGGCCTTCTGGTCGCCGATGCGGTAACCGACCGTGGTGAGCAGGCCGTTGTACGAGTTGACCGGCTTCTCACCGGTGTTCATCAGCAGGAAGGTGCCGGTGCCGTACGTCGACTTGGCCTCGCCCTCGGCGAAACAGGTCTGGCCGAACAGCGCCGCCTGCTGGTCGCCGAGCGCGGAGGCGACCGGGATGCCGCCGAGCAGGTCGCCGAGACGGCCGCCGGCGACCTCGCCGTAGACCTCGGCGGAGGAGCGGATCTCGGGCAGCACGTTCAGCGGGACGCCGATGGACTCGGCGATCTTCTCGTCCCACTGCATGGTGTGCAGGTTCATCAGCATGGTGCGGGAGGCGTTGGTGACGTCGGTGACGTGCCTGCCGCCGTTCACCCCGCCCGTCAGGTTCCAGATGACCCAGCTGTCCATGGTGCCGAAGAGGATGTCGCCGGCCTCGGCGCGCTCGCGCAGCCCCTCGACGTTGTCCAGCAGCCAGCGCGCCTTGGGACCGGCGAAGTAGGAGGCCAGCGGCAGGCCGGTCTCGCGGCGGAAGCGGTCCTGGCCGACGTTGCGGCCGAGCTCCTTGCAGAGGGCGTCGGTGCGGGTGTCCTGCCAGACGATGGCGTTGTGGACGGGCTCACCGGTGTTCTTGTCCCACAGCAGCGTGGTCTCACGCTGGTTGGTGATGCCGATGGCCTTGATGTCGTCGCGGGTGATGCCGGCCTTCGCGATGGCGGAGGCGACGACCTCCTGGACGTTGGTCCAGATCTCGTTGGCGTCGTGCTCGACCCAGCCCGGCTTGGGGAAGATCTGCTCGTGCTCCTTCTGGTCGACGGAGACGATGCGGCCGTCCCGGTCGAAGACGATGCAGCGAGAGGAGGTGGTGCCCTGGTCGATGGCGGCGATGAACGGCCCGGCGGTGTGCGCGTCGGTCACTGTGTGCTCCTGGGGTTCCGTGGGTGAGGTGCTGTCTGTACGGCGCTGCCGACTACACGGTGTGGCTGGTGCTCTGCTGGTGCTCTCAAGCAAAAGCGACGTTGTAGATGCCTGCAGCGATCGCGCCGCCGATCAGCGGACCGACCACCGGGATCCAGGCGTAGCTCCAGTCGGAGCCGCCCTTGTTGGGCAGGGGCAGGAGGGAGTGCACGATGCGCGGACCGAGGTCACGGGCCGGGTTGATCGCGTATCCGGTCGGGCCGCCGAGGGACAGGCCGATCGAGACGACCACGAGCGCGGTGATCAGCGCGCCCAGGGTGCCGAGGCCGTTGCCCTTGTCGTTGAGGCCCTGCGTGAGGACGGCCAGCACCAGCACGGTCGTGCCGATGATCTCCGTGGCCAGGTTCTGCCAGACGACGCGGACCTCGGGGCCGGTGGAGAAGATGCCCAGGACCGGGCCTGCGGCCTGTTCCCGCGCCTCGACGGACTTGCCGCTCGTGGCCCGCGCGTCCGGCTTGCCGACGATCTCCTCGTCGGTGAGGTGAGCCTGGAACTGGCCGTAGTAGGCGACCCAGACCAGGGTGGCGCCGATGGCGGCTCCGAGCAGCTGCCCGGCCCAGTAGACCGGAACGTTGCTCCAGTCGTCGTCCTTGATCGCGAGTGCGAGGGTGACCGCCGGGTTGAGGTGGGCGCCGGAGAGCGGCGCCGAGGTGTAGACGGCCGTCAGAACGGCAAAACCCCACCCGAAGGTGATGGCGAGCCAGCCGGCGCCTCGGGCCTTCGAGGCCTTCAGCGTGACGGCGGCGCAGACGCCACCGCCGAGCAGGATGAGTATGGCGGTACCGATGGTCTCGCCGATGAAGATGTCGGAGCTGGACACCCGCGACTCCTTTGTCCTTCGTCCAGGGAAGCCGAACCCCGGTTCCCGCCGGGGGTTCGAGCGCCCTCGGGGGTGAGAGCGATGCCGGCCTGTGGCGTTGTCACACTCTAGCGTGTATTGCCGTCAGGTGTTCGACAATGCCGACCGATGGACGGGAGTCTTGTCCTGGCGTTACGTGTGCGTCAAGAGTGCTGTTATCGAAAACGCGATCGTTATTGATCGGTGCGGCTTATCGATCTTGGCGCCAGTGCGCATACTCTCGCCCTTTTGTCCACTTCAGGGTCGATTTCGGCGTATGCCACAGGCCGGAACGTCGTCCGACGTCCCGGCCCGCTCTCGCGTACTTCTCAGAAGCGCCCGGCGCCCAGGTCCCGTGACACCGCGCGGGCGCAGTCGCGCACCGCCGCGATCAGCTCGGGGCGCAGCTCGCCGTCCCGGCCCAGCCGCTCCACGGCGCCCGTGATGCCGACCGCGCCGACGGGCATGCGGCGCCGGTCGTGGATGGGCGCGGCGATGGAGGCCACGCCCTCCCAGGTCTCCTCCACGTCGGCCGCGTACCCACGCGCGCGCGTGAGGTCGAGGATGTGCTCGAAGGCCTCCGGCTCGCACACCGTACGGTCCGTGAAGGGCTTGCGCTCGGCCTCCAGGGCCTCGCTGTGCGCGACCGGGTCGTAGGCCGACAGCACCTTGCCCAGGGCCGTGGAGTGCAACGGCTGCATGGCCCCGATCTCCAGCACCTGCCGGCTGTCGTCGGGCCGGAAGACGTGGTGCACGATCAGCACGCCCTGCTGGTGCAGCACCCCCAGGTGGACGCTCTCGCCGCTGGAGCGGGCCAGGTCGTCCGTCCACACCAGGGCACGCGCGCGCAGCTCGTGCACATCCAGGTAGGTGGTGCCCAGGCGCAGCAGCTCCGCGCCGAGCTGGTAGCGCCCGGAGGCGTCGTCCTGCTCGACGAAGCCCTCGTGCTGGAGGGTGCGCAGGATGCCGTGGGCGGTGCCCTTGGCCAGGCCCGTGGACGAGGCGATGTCCGACAGGCCCAGGCGCCGCTCGCCGCCCGCGAGCAGCCGCAGCATCGCGGCCGCACGTTCGACCGACTGGATGTTCCGTGCCATCGCCGTCCTGCCTCCGTCCCCTTCGACCGAACCACGCGCGGTAGTTGCCACCGCCGTTCGGCAATGTCGAACACTACCGGTCCATGCCGACATCCCGCCAACGGTCGGCCGATTCGCGTTCGGATACGCGTTACGTCACTCGTCCCCCGGAGCGACGCGCCCGGGCCCCGCCCGCTCCCTGGGCCGCGTCCCCCGCGCCACGTTCGTCCGTCCCGTGGACGCCCCTGACCATAAGGCCTCCGTCCGGCTACCCTGACGGCGTGCGCTCTCCCCAGGATGCCGCTCTGCCCGCATCCTGAGGTGACACAAAGCCGACAGCCGTCGCATCCGAGGGAGCCCTTCCATGGCCTCTGTGCCGCCGACCCCTTCCGCCGACAGCCGGACCCGTGTGTCCGCGCTCCGAGAGGCCCTGGCCACCCGAGTGGTTGTGGCCGACGGAGCCATGGGCACCATGCTCCAGGCCCAGGAGCCCACCCTCGAGGACTTCGAGAACCTCGAGGGCTGCAACGAGATCCTCAACATCACCCGGCCGGACATCGTCCGCTCCGTGCACGAGGAGTACTTCGACGCGGGCGTGGACTGCGTCGAGACCAACACGTTCGGCGCAAACCACTCCGCCATGGTCGAGTACGACATCCCCGAACGGGTGTACGAGCTGTCCGAGGCGGGCGCCCGCATCGCCCGTGAGACCGCCGACGCCTTCGCCGCCCGCGACGGCCGCACCCGCTGGGTGCTGGGCTCGATCGGCCCCGGCACCAAGCTGCCCACCCTCGGCCACATCGGCTTCACCACGCTGCGCGACGCCTATCAGCGCAACGCCGAGGGCCTCATCACCGGCGGCGCCGACGCGCTCATCGTCGAGACCACCCAGGACCTGCTGCAGACCAAGGCCGCCGTGCTGGGCGCCCACCGCGCCCGCGAGCTGGCCGGCCTGGACGTGCCGCTGATCGTCTCCGTGACCGTCGAGACGACCGGCACCATGCTGCTCGGCTCGGAGATCGGCGCCGCCCTGACGGCGCTGGAGCCGCTCGGCATCGACATGATCGGCATGAACTGCGCCACCGGCCCGGCCGAGATGAGCGAGCACCTGCGCTACCTGGCCCGCAACGCGCGCATCCCGCTGGCCTGTATGCCGAACGCGGGCCTGCCGGTGCTCGGCAAGGACGGCGCCCACTACCCGCTGAGCGCGCCGGAGCTCGCCGACGCGCAGGAGAACTTCGTCCGCGACTACGGCCTGTCCCTGGTCGGCGGCTGCTGCGGCACCACCCCCGAGCACCTGCGCCAGGTCGTCGAACGGGTCCGCGGCCTCACCCCGCCGCCCCGCGACCCCCGCCCCGAGGCCGGCGCCGCCTCCCTCTACCAGACGGTCCCCTTCCGCCAGGACACCTCGTACCTGGCCATCGGGGAGCGCACCAACGCCAACGGCTCCAAGAAGTTCCGCGAGGCCATGCTGGAGGGCCGCTGGGACGACTGCGTCGAGCTGGCCCGCGAGCAGATCCGCGAGGGCGCGCACCTGCTCGACCTGTGCGTGGACTACGTGGGCCGCGACGGCGTCGCCGACATGGCGGAACTCGCCGGCCGCTTCGCCACCGCCTCCACCCTGCCGATCGTCCTGGACTCCACCGAGGTCGAGGTCATCCGGGCCGGCCTGGAGAAGCTCGGCGGCCGCGCGGTCATCAACTCCGTGAACTACGAGGACGGCGACGGCCCCGAGTCCCGCTTCGCCAAGGTCACCAAGCTGGCCCAGGAGCACGGCGCCGCGCTGATCGCGCTGACCATCGACGAGGTGGGCCAGGCCCGCACCCCCGAGAAGAAGGTCGAGATCGCCGAACGGCTCATCGACGACCTCACCGGGAACTGGGGCATCCGCGAGGAGGACATCCTCATCGACACCCTGACCTTCACCATCTGCACCGGTCAGGAGGAGTCCCGCGGCGACGGCGTCGCCACCATCGAGGCGATCCGCGAGCTCAAGCGCCGACACCCCGACGTCCAGACCACCCTGGGCCTGTCGAACATCTCCTTCGGCCTCAACCCGGCCGCCCGCATCCTGCTCAACTCCGTCTTCCTCGACGAGTGCGTCAAGGCGGGCCTGGACTCGGCGATCGTCCACGCGTCGAAGATCCTGCCCATCGCCCGCTTCAGCGAGGAGGAGGTGCGGACCGCCCTCGACCTCATCCATGACCGCAGGGCCGAGGGGTACGACCCGCTCCAGAAGCTCATGCAGCTCTTCGAGGGCGCCACGGCGAAGTCCCTCAAGGCAGGCAGGGCCGAGGAACTCGCCGCCCTGCCCCTGGACGAGCGCCTCAAGCGCCGCGTCATCGACGGCGAGAAGAACGGCCTGGAGGCCGACCTCGACGAGGCGCTGCAGAGCCGCCCGGCCCTGGACATCGTCAACGAGACCCTGCTGGACGGCATGAAGGTCGTCGGCGAACTGTTCGGCTCCGGCCAGATGCAACTGCCGTTCGTGCTCCAGTCCGCCGAGATCATGAAGACCGCGGTCGCCCACCTCGAACCGCACATGGAGAAGACCGACGACGACGGCAAGGGCACCATCGTGCTGGCCACCGTCCGCGGCGACGTCCACGACATCGGCAAGAACCTCGTCGACATCATCCTGTCCAACAACGGCTACACCGTCGTCAACCTCGGCATCAAGCAGCCGGTCTCCGCGATCCTGGACGCTGCCGCCGAGCACCGCGCCGACGTCATCGGCATGTCCGGCCTGCTGGTCAAGTCCACGGTGATCATGAAGGAGAACCTGGAGGAGCTCAACCAGCGCGGCCTCGCGGCGAACTACCCGGTCATCCTCGGCGGCGCCGCCCTGACCAGGGCGTACGTCGAGCAGGACCTGCACGAGATCTACGAGGGCGAGGTCCGCTACGCCCGCGACGCCTTCGAGGGCCTGCGCCTCATGGACGCCCTCATCGGCGTCAAGCGGGGCGTGCCCGGCGCGAAGCTGCCCGAGCTGAAGCAGCGCCGGGTCCGCGCCGACGCCGCCGCGGCCGTCGTCGAGGTCGAGGACCGCCCGGAGGAGGGGCACGTCCGCTCCGACGTCTCCACCGACAACCCCGTCCCCAGGCCGCCGTTCGACGGCACGCGCGTCATCAAGGGCATCCAGCTCAAGGAGTACGCCTCCTGGCTCGACGAGGGCGCCCTGTTCAAGGGCCAGTGGGGCCTGAAGCAGGCCCGCACCGGCGACGGACCGACCTACGAGGAACTCGTCGAGACCGAGGGCCGGCCCCGGCTGCGCGGCCTGCTGGACAAGCTCCAGACCGACAACCTCCTCGAAGCCGCCGTCGTCTACGGCTACTTCCCCTGCGTGTCCAAGGACGACGACCTGATCATCCTGGACGAGCGGGGCAACGAACGCACCCGCTTCACCTTCCCCCGCCAGCGCCGCGGCCGCCGCCTGTGCCTGGCCGACTTCTTCCGCCCGGAGGAGTCGGGGGAGACGGACGTCGTCGGCCTCCAGATCGTCACCGTCGGCAACCGCATCGGCGAGGAGACCGCCAAGCTCTTCGAGTCGAACTCCTACCGCGACTACCTCGAACTGCACGGTCTGTCCGTGCAGTTGGCGGAGGCCCTCGCCGAGTACTGGCACGCGCGCGTGCGCGCCGAACTCGGCTTCGCCGGCGAGGATCCCGCCGACGTCGAGGACATGTTCGCCCTGAAGTACCGCGGCGCCCGCTTCTCCCTCGGCTACGGCGCCTGCCCCAACCTGGAGGACCGCGCCAAGATCGCCGACCTGCTCCGGCCCGAGCGGATCGGCGTCCACCTCTCCGAGGAGTTCCAGCTGCACCCCGAGCAGTCCACGGACGCCATCGTGATCCACCACCCCGAGGCGAAGTACTTCAACGCGCGGTGACGCACGCGCGGTGACGCACGCGCGGTGACGTACGGACGGTGCCAGGCGTGCCACTGAGCACACTGATCGGACAGGTCGTACACTGGTCGGTCCACTGCAGGCCGGTTCCCCCGCGGGAACCGGCCTGCTCGTCCCTCAAGGAGGTACGTGGATGACCAGCACGGTTCCCGCGTCAGTGACCCGAACGGCCGAGGGCTCAGCCCTGCAGGCCGTGCTCCTCGACATGGACGGCACCCTGGTGGACACCGAGGGCTTCTGGTGGGACGTCGAGGTCGAGATCTTCGCCGGACTCGGCCACGCCCTCGACGACTCCTGGCGCCATGTCGTGGTCGGCGGCCCGATGACCCGCAGCGCCGGGTTCCTGATCGAGGCGACCGGGGCCGAGATCGCCCTCGTCGACCTGACCGTCCTGCTCAACGACGGCTTCGAGGACCGCATCACCCGCTCCCTGCCCCTGATGCCGGGCGCCGCCCGGCTGCTCGACGAACTGGCCGAGCACGGCATCCCCACCGCCCTCGTCTCCGCCTCCCACCGGCGCATCATCGACCGCGTCCTCGCCTCGCTCGGCGCCGGCAACTTCCACCTCACCGTGGCCGGCGACGAGGTCCCGCGCACCAAGCCGTACCCCGACCCCTACCTGTTCGCCGCCGCCGGACTGGGCGTGGACCCCGCCAGATGCGCCGTCGTCGAGGACACCGCGACCGGCGTCGCCTCGGCGGAGGCGGCGGGCTGTCACGTCGTCGCGGTGCCCTCCGTGGCACCCATCGCGCCGTCCGCGCGACGCACCGTCGTCCCCTCCCTGGAACAGGTCGACCTGCCTTTTCTACGTGGCCTGATGCCGCTCCGCTGATCCCCGAGACGATCATTGAAGAGCGGTCGGCGACGGGAATTGCGATAGGGCGTTCACCCAGCGTGCACCGCCGACGACAAGGAATTCGGCGGGTGCGCGCGCGGGGGAATTCGGATCTTCACCGGTGCCTCCAAGACGGCTGAATTCCGGCCCCTCCGAAGCCTTTCGAGCATGTGACGTTCCCCACCTGGCCGGGGGTCGACAGATGACTCTCCGTGTGTTTCCGGGCTCTCATCGAGGGGGCCGGGTGCGTCCTTGTGTCCCGATTGGTGATTCGTCGTACGAATCCTTCCGCTGACGTTTGTTCAGTGCGTCCACGGCCGGTTTCGCTGTGTGATGGGCTTTCAGCTCCGGTGGCCGCGACCCCTCGTGCCGCTGCGGACTAACCTCGTGGCGGGACCATCGCCCTAACCCCGTGATCCGCCGCGACATCCCTGCATGCCGGATACACGGACCGACAGCTGTGGAGAAACTCGAGCATGAACCGCAAGACTTTGGCGCTGCCGGCTGTGGCCGGTCTGCTCGCGCCCGTACTCGCCGCCTGCGGCGCGTCCGAAAGCGCCGGCGGCAGCGGTGACGCCATCGTCGTCGGCACCACCGACCGGTTCACCGCCACCAAGGACGCCCCGGCGCCGCTCGACCCCGCCTACTCCTACGACGTCGGCACCTGGAACATCCTGCGCCAGACCGTGCAGACCCTGATGATCCAGCCCAAGGGCGAGGGCGAGCCCGTCCCCGAGGCGGCCCAGAGCTGCAGCTTCACCGACAGCGGCAACGAGCGCTACGCCTGCAAGCTGCGCAGCGGCCTGAAGTTCGCGGACGGCGACGCCGTCACCGCCGAGGACGTCAAGTTCTCCATCGAGCGCGCCCGCACCATCAAGGCCGACTCCGGCGTGTTCGCCCTGCTCTCCACGATCGACACCATCGAAACGCAGGGCGACAACGAAGTCATCTTCCATCTCAAGACCGCCGACGCCACTTTCCCCTTCAAGTTGTCGACCCCGGTCGCCGGCATCGTCAACCCCGACGACTACGAGAAGGGCAAGCTGCGCGACGGCTTCGCGGTCGACGGCTCCGGCCCCTACACCCTCAAGGCCGAGACCGACGGCGACGAGATGACCAAGGCCGTGTTCACCAGGAACGCCCACTACAAGGGGACGCTGAAGGTGAACAACGACGAGGTCGACATGGTCTCCTACAAGGACGCCGACGCCATGGGAACCGCCCTCCAGAAGGGCGACGTCGACCTCATGACCCGCACCATGTCGCCCGAGCAGATCCAGAAGCTCTCCGCGGGCTCCGTCAGCGGGGACATCGACATGGTCGAGCTCAACGGCCTCGAGATCCGCTACCTGGCCTTCAACACCACCGCCCCGAAGGTCAAGGCCAAGGCCGTGCGCCAGGCGATGGCCCAGGTCGTCAACCGCGCCGAGCTCGTCAGCAAGGTGTACGGCTCCCAGGCCGAGCCCCTCTACTCGCTGGTCCCGGCCACCCTCATCGGCCACTCCAACTCCTTCTTCAACACCTACGGCGACCCGAACGCCGGCAAGGCCAAGACCCTGCTGGCCGACGCGGACATCACCACCCCGGTGAAGCTGACGCTGCACTACACGACCGACCACTACGGCCCGGCCACGAAGCTGGAGTTCGAGACGCTGCAGAAGCAGCTGAACGACAGCGGCCTGTTCGACGTCTCCATCGAGGGCACCCCCTGGGAGTCGTTCGTCCCGGCCCAGCACAAGGGCGAGTACGCCGTCTACGGCATGGGCTGGTTCCCCGACTTCCCCGACGCCGACAACTTCGTCGCGCCGTTCCTCGACAAGGACAACGTCCTCAAGTCCGCCTACGCCAACCGCGACATCATTACCGACCTGATCCCGGCCTCCCGCCGCGAGGCCGACCGCCTCAGCGCCGCCAAGAGCCTGACGGAGATTCAGGACATCGTCGCCGAGGACGTTCCGATCCTGCCGCTGTGGCAGGGCAAGCAGTACGTCGCCGCCAACAACGACATCACGGGCACGGCGTACGCGCTGAACTCCTCCGCGACCCTCCAACTGTGGGAGCTCGGCCGAGGCGTCAGCAACTGACCGAACCCCCAGACGGTCCGGGGCCCGGGACGGCGGCTCCGGTGTGACGACAACCGACGACAAGGCATTTCGTGAACATGCGCAACCAGTGGCCGGTCCTGCCCATCGTGGCGGGACTGGCCTCCGGCCTGTTGACCGGCTGCGGCACCCAGAGCGGAGGATCCGGGGGCGACGCCTCCTCCGTCGTCCTGGGAATGTCCGACGACGTCCTCGCCACGGACCCGGCGTCCGGCTACGACCCAGGCTCCTGGCTGTTGTTCAACAACGTCTTCCAGTCCCTGCTGAGCTTCCCCAAGGGCGGCACCGAACCCGAGCCGGACGCTGCGAAGGAGTGCTCCTTCACCGACACGAAGACCCAGGTCTACTCGTGCACGCTGAAGGACGGCCTGAAGTTCAGCAACGGCGACGCGCTCACCTCCGAAGACGTCAAGTTCTCCTTCGACCGCACGCTGAAGATCAACGACGACGACGGCCCGGCGGTCATGTTCTCCACGCTCGACAAGGTCGAGACACCCGACGCCAAGACCGTCGTCTTCCGACTGAAGAGCCCCGACGCCACCTTCCCCAGCAAGATCGCCTCGGGCGCCGGCTCCATCGTCGACCACAAGGAGTACGACGCCGACGGCCTGCGCGAGGACGGCGGCGCCGTCGGCTCCGGCCCCTACAAGCTGGACTCCTTCGGCGACGACGAAGCCGCCTTCTCCGTCAACGAGAACTACAAGGGCACCGCCGGCGACGCCCAGAACACCGGCGTCACCCTGAAGTTCTTCGGAGGCGACCAGAAGGCCCTCAAGCAGGCGCTGCTCGCCGGCGACGTCGACATCGCCTACCGGGGCCTGACCGCCGCCGACATCGCCGACCTCCAGCACACCACCGCCGACGCGGGCGCCGAGGCCGTCGAGGGCAGCAGCGCCGAGGTCCAGCACCTCGTCTTCAACATGACCGACCCCGTCGCCGGAAAGCTCGGCGTCCGCCGGGCCATCGCCCACCTGATCGACCGCGAAGCCCTCATCAAGGACGTCTACCAGGGCACCGCCGACCCCCTCTACTCGATCATCCCGGCCGGCATCGCGGGCCACAACACCGCCTTCTTCGACCGCTACGGCGCCCGCCCCTCCCAGGCCAAGGCCGCCGCCGCCCTCGCCGACGACGGCATCACCGGCAAGGTGAAGCTCACCCTCTGGTCCACCCCGTCCCGCTACGGCCCCGCCACCGACCAGGAACTGACGGCCATCGCCGCCCAGCTCAACGCCAGCGGCCTGTTCGACGCCGACGTCCAGTCCGTCGCCTACGACCAGTACGAGAAGGACATAGCCGCCGGCAAGTACGGCGTCTACGTCAAGGGCTGGGTGCCCGACTACCCGGACGCCGACAACTTCACCTCGCCCTTCTTCGGCAAGGGCAACGTGCTCGGCAACAACTACACCGACGACGCCATCACCGGCACGCTCCTCCCGCGCACCGCCGCCCAGAGCGACCGCACCGCCACCGGCCCCGACTACGCCGAGATCCAGGACATCGTCGCCGAACAGCTCCCCGTCCTGCCGATCTGGCAGGCCAGGCAGTACGCGATCGTCGGCGACAACGTCTACGGCCTGGAGAACTGCCTGGACGCCTCGACCGTGTTCCGCTTCTGGGAACTCAGCAAGGGCTGACAGCCGTACCACGCGACAGGGCGCCCCTCCCGGTGGGAGAGGCGCCTTGTCGCCGTACTCGCGTGCCGTACCCCGTAACCGTGACCTGCTGCGACCTACTGCGCGCCGGGACGCACCAGACCGCTCTCGTACGCGTACACCGCGGCCTGCACCCGGTCGCGCAGCCCCAGCTTCGTCAGCACATGCCCCACGTGCGTCTTCACGGTCGTCTCACTGACGAACAGATCGGCGGCGACCTCGGCGTTCGACAGACCCCGCGCCACCAGCTTCAGCACCTCCACCTCACGGTCGGTGAGCGTGTTCAGCGCGTCCGGCACCGGCTCGTCGCCCGACGGCAGATGCGTCGCGTACTTGTCCAGCAGCCGGCGCGTGATGCTCGGCGCCAGCATGGCCTCACCGGCCGCCACCACCCGGATCGCCTGCACCAGCTCGTTGGCCGGCGCGTCCTTCAGCAGGAACCCGCTCGCCCCGGCCCGCAGCGCCTCCACCACGTACTCGTCGAGATCGAACGTGGTCAGCACCAGCACCTTCGCCGGACCGTCCCGCCCCGGCCCGGTGATCTGCCGGGTCGCCTCCACCCCGTCCATCCGCGGCATGCGGATGTCCATCAGCACCACATCGGGCTGCAACGCCCGCACCTGGTCGAGAGCCTGCAGACCGTCCCCGGCCTCGCCGACGACCGCGATGTCCTGCTCGGCCTCCAGAATCATCCGGAAGCCCGTGCGCAGCAGCGGCTGGTCATCGACCAGTAGGACGCGGATGGCCACGATAAGTCTCCTTCTCTAGCCCGGCCCCATTCTGCCCTGCGCCCCGCCCTCGGACTCGGCCGCCCTCACCGGCGACGTCACCGGAAGCGGATACGGCGGGGGAGTGCCGCCGAACTCCGGACAGTGCGCCTGATGGTCGCACCAGCCGCACAGCTTGGTCGGCCGCGGCCGCCACTCACCCGTCTCCGTCGCCAGCCGGATCGCCTCCCACAGCGCCAGCAACTTGCGCTCGACCTGCTGGAGATCGGCGAGGACGGGATCGTAGGTCAGCACATCCCCACTGCCGAGATAGACGAGCTGGAGCCGGCGCGGAATCACGTTCTTCAGCCGCCACACCACCAGGGCGTAGAACTTCATCTGGAACAGCGCCCCGTCGGCGTACTCCGCGCGGGGCGCCTTGCCCGTCTTGTAGTCGACGATCCGCACCTCACCGGTGGGCGCCACATCGACCCGGTCGATGATCCCGCGCAACCGCAGCCCCGACTCCAGCTCCGCCTCGACGAACAGCTCCCGCTCGGCGGGCTCCAGCCGCGTCGGATCCTCCAGCGTGAACCAGCGCTCGACCAGCCCCTCCGCCTCCGCCAGCCAGCCCGCCAGCCGCTCACCCGCCGGATCGTCGGCGAACAGCTCCCCGACCTCCGGCCGCGACTCCCGCAGCCGGTCCCACTGACCCGGGATCAGCGACTTGGCCTGCGGCGCCGTCCGCTCGGCCGCCGGCGCGTCGAACAACCGCTCCAGGACCGCGTGCACCAGCGTCCCCTTCGTCGCCGCCGGGCTCGGCTTCTCCGGCAGCCGGTCGATCACCCGGAACCGGTACAGCAGCGGGCACTGCATGAAATCACCGGCCCGCGACGGAGACAGCGAGGCAGGCGCCACGGCGACGGCCGCCACCACCGCCTCGGGCACGGCCGCCCCCGCCTGCGCCGCAACCTCCACCACACCGCCCACCACACCGCCGTCGCCCGCCGGGACGACGTCCTCGCTGCTGCTCTCCATGCCTCAGACCATACGGCCCACCACTGACAGTCACCCAGCCCCGCACCCCACCTCACCCCGAACAGCGGCGACGAGCGGGGAAACACAGGGGGTGCCGGGGCGGAACACGTCCCGACCGCCGCATACCATCGGTCCGAGACCCTCCCGCCCGGCACGAGCGGGAGACGCTTCGATCGAGGGGACACCGTGGTGGAAAGCGGCGGGAGCGGGCGGCCGCGGCCGGACAACGAACAGTCGGCCGAGCACCCCGCCACACCTGCGTCTCCGGCCACCGACCTCGCCCGGACCCCGGACGCACCGGAGCCCGACGACGAAAACACCACCGGTAGCACGGGCAACACGGGCAACACGGGCAACACGGGCAACACGGGCAACACGGGGAGTACGGGCAACACGGGCAGTACGGGTGAGAACGAGAAGCTTGCCGAAGGCGAACCCGAGGTCAAGCCTGAACCCGAGGCCAAGCCCGAGGCCGAGCCCGAGATCGAGGCCGAGATCGAGGCCGGGCAACCCGTACCCCCCACCCCGACCCTCCCCAAAGGCCCCCCGCCCCCGCGCCCCCCGGAGCAGCCCCGCGGCGGCATCCTCATGGGCCGCCCCTTCGGCGTACCCGTCTACGTCGCCCCGAGCTGGTTCCTCGTCGCCGCCCTCATCACCTGGGTCTTCGGCGGCCAGCTCGACCGCGTACTGCCCGAACTCGGCGCCGCCCGCTACCTCGTCTCCCTCTTCTTCGCCGTCGCCTTCTACGCCTCCGTACTCATCCACGAACTCGCCCACACCGTCGCCGCCCTCCGCTTCAAACTCCCCGTCCGCCGCATCCAGCTCCAGTTCTTCGGCGGCGTCTCCGAGATCGAGAAGGAAGCCGAGACCCCCGGCCGCGAGTTCTGGCTCGCCTTCGTCGGCCCGCTCCTCTCCCTCGCCCTCTCCGGCCTCTTCTACCTCGCCATGCAGCCCGTCGAGCCCGGCACCGTCCCCGGCGTCCTGCTGGCCGGCCTGATGATCTCCAACCTCATCGTGGCGATCTTCAACCTCCTGCCCGGCCTCCCCCTCGACGGCGGCCGCATGCTCCGCGCCGTCGTCTGGAAGATCACCGGCAAGCCCATGAGCGGCACCGTCGCCGCCGCCTGGGTCGGCCGCGCCCTCGCCGTCTCCGTCCTCATCGGACTGCCCCTGCTCACCCAGTCCGGCGCCCTCGGCTCCGGCGCCGAGGACAGCGTCGGCATGGACACCGTCACCGACGCCCTCCTGGCCGCCATCCTCGCCGCGATCATCTGGACCGGCGCCGGCAACAGCCTGCGCATGGCCCGCCTGCGCGAACACCTCCCCGAACTGCGCGCCCGCACCCTCACCCGCCGCGCCGTCCCCGTCGAGACGCAGACCCCCCTCTCCGAGGCCCTGCGCCGCGCCAACGACGCCGGCGCCCGCGCCCTCGTCGTCGTCGACGCCCACGGCCAACCCCTCTCCCTCGTCCGCGAGGCCGCCATCGTCGGCGTACCCGAACACCGCCGCCCCTGGGTCGCCGTCAGCGGCCTCGCCCAGGACCTCGACGACGGCATGCGGATCTCCGCCGAACTCGCCGGCGAGGACCTCCTCGACGTCCTGCGCGCCACCCCTGCCACCGAGTACCTCGTCGTCGAGGAGACCGGCGAGATCTTCGGCGTCCTGTCCGCCGCCGACGTCGAGCGCGCCTTCGTCAAAGCCATGGCCAGGCCCTCCTAGCCCGGCCGACGCGGTGGTCGGCGGCCCCGGCAAACCCCGGTAGGCTGTTCACATGTCCGAACCGACCGGTGCCGCCCGCAGGCGCGGGCCCTTCAAGGTCGGGGACCAGGTTCAGCTGACCGACCCCAAGGGCCGCCACTACACGTTCACGCTCGAAGCCGGGAAGAATTTCCACACCCACAAGGGTTCCTTCCCGCACGACGAACTGATCGGCGCACCCGAGGGCAGCGTTGTCCGCACCACCGGGAACGTCGCCTACCTCGCGCTGCGCCCCCTGCTCCCCGACTACGTCCTGTCCATGCCCCGCGGCGCCGCCGTGGTCTACCCCAAGGACGCGGGGCAGATCCTCGCCTTCGCCGACATCTTCCCCGGCGCCCGCGTCGTCGAAGCAGGCGTCGGCTCCGGCTCGCTGAGCAGCTTCCTGCTGCGCGCCATCGGCGACCAGGGGATGCTGCACAGCTACGAGCGTCGCGAGGACTTCGCCGAGATCGCCCAGCAGAACGTCGAGCGTTACTTCGGCGGCCCCCACCCCGCCTGGCAGCTCACCGTCGGCGACCTCCAGGACAACCTCTCCGACACCGACGTCGACCGCGTCATCCTCGATATGCTCGCCCCCTGGGAATGCCTCGAGGCCGTCTCCAAGGCACTCGTGCCCGGCGGCATCGTCTGCTGCTACGTCGCGACCACCACCCAGCTCGCCCGGACCGTCGAGTCCATCCGCGAGATCGGCTGCTTCAACGAGCCGAGCGCCTGGGAGTCGATGGTCCGCAACTGGCACATCGAGGGCCTGGCCGTCCGCCCGGACCACCGCATGATCGGCCACACCGGCTTCCTCCTCACCGCCCGCCGCCTCGCCGACGGCGTCGAGCCCCCCATGCGCCGCCGCCGCCCCGCCAAGGGCGCCTACGGCGACGACTACTCCGGCCCCAACGCCGACGGAGGCAGCGGCCGCTGACCCGGCCCCCACACCACGCCCAACGACAAGGCGCCGTGACCGAGTTCCCGCACCACACCCGGAACTCGACCACGGCGCCTTCCCGTTGACCCCCACCCACGCACCGCACCCGGCGTCCGAAACCCCGCACCCCGCCGTTCCCCCGCCCTGTGACGTGTGGCACGATGCTGGCCAATCCCCCCACCCCCACCGGCACAGCCATCACAGGAGACGCTCCTAGTGCAGCACCCCGCCGTCCCGGAACTGGCGCACACCCACACCCGGCCGATCCACTGGGTCGCGACCGCCACCGCCCTCGCCGGCGTCATCGCGCTCTCCTCGCTCCTGCAGCCCAGACCCGCGACCGCCGCCCAGGCCACCGACGCCAAGCCCGCCCCCGCCACCACCGTGGCCCCCGCCACCACAGGCGTCGACTTCCCCATCGAATGCGGCCCCGTACAGGCACTCGTCGTCAAGCAGGCCACCGGCGACCTCGACGGCGACGGCACCCCCGAAACAGTCGCCGTCGTCCACTGCGACGCCGCCATGGGCACCCCGCCCGACGGCGTCTACGTCCTCACCCACAGCGCCGACCGCACCCACGCGCGCGTGGTCGCCACCCTCGTCGCCCCCAAGGACCGCAAAACCGTCACCAGCCTCGCCGTCGCCCACGGAGCCGTCCTCGCCACACTCCTCGGCTACTCCACACCCGACGTACCCAGTTGCTGCCCCGACCTGAAGGACAGCGCCAAGTGGCAGTGGAAGGACAACAGGTTCATCCGCTCGACACCCGCAGGCGCCCACAGCGTCTGATCCCGGCCACCGGCCCTGTGAGAAATCAGACAGCCGTCACAGCCCGCACCCGGACCCTCACTCCGCGTCCGGACCGTAGACCTCGACGCTGTCCGAAACCCGCCGCACATGAATGCAGTCACCCGGGCACTCCCGCGACGAGTCCACCACGTCCGTCAGCAGCGGCAACGGCACCGGAGCCGTGGCCCCCTTGGCCTGCAGCAGCTCGTCGTCCGCGCTCTTGACATAAGCCAGACCGTCGATGTCCAGCTCGAACACCTCCGGCGCGTACTGAACGCAGATCCCGTCACCGGTACAGAGATCCTGGTCGATCCAGACCTCCAGCGCCTCGCCGCCGACCCCGGCCTCCTGCTGCACGCCCATAACTCCTGCCGTTTACTGTCGAGCCGCAAGGGAACGATGCAGGCTCTGACGGGTGTTGAACACTTCGACCCTACCCTCGGCCGCTTCCCGAGCATGTTCCGTGGGTATCCCCCTGGCGTGAGGGAGAGCGCAAGGGTGAAGATCGGACACACCCCGACAGTCTTTGTGATCTAGGGGTTTCAATCGACACCCACCCAGGTAGGGTCTGGAAGCGTCCAGCTCCCCTTGGAGGAGGTGAGGACCGTGGCAGCCCACGACGACGACATGAACCGCGGCATCCGCCCGGGACGAGGGTCCGACGACCCGTCCGGGCAGATTGCCTACCTTGAGCAGGAGATCGCCGTCCTGCGACGTAAGCTCGCCGACTCTCCGCGACACACGAGGATTCTCGAAGAGCGGATCGTCGAGCTGCAGACCAACCTGGCCGGCGTGTCCGCCCAGAACGAGCGACTCGCCAACACACTCCGTGAGGCCCGCGACCAGATCGTGGCCCTCAAGGAGGAAGTCGACCGGCTCGCCCAGCCGCCGGCCGGCTTCGGTGTCTTCCTCACGGCGAACGAGGACGGCACAGCCGACATCTTCACCGGAGGCCGCAAACTCCGCGTGAACGTCAGCCCCGGCGTCGAGCTCGACGAGCTACGACGCGGCCAGGAAGTAATGCTCAACGAAGCCCTCAACGTGGTCGAGGCCATGGAGTACGAGAGCGTCGGGGACATCGTCACCCTCAAGGAGATCCTTGAGGACGGCGTACGCGCCCTGGTGCAGGGGCACACCGACGAGGAAAGAGTGGTACGGCTCGCCGAGCCACTCCTCGACGTCGTCATCCGCCCCGGCGACGCCCTCTTGCTCGAACCCCGCTCCGGCTACGTCTACGAGGTCGTCCCCAAGAGCGAGGTCGAGGAACTCGTCCTCGAAGAGGTCCCGGACATCGGCTACGAGCAGATCGGCGGTCTGGGCGGCCAGATCGAGATGATCCGCGACGCCGTCGAGCTCCCCTACCTCTACCCCGACCTCTTCAAGGAGCACGAGCTGCGCCCCCCCAAGGGCGTCCTGCTCTACGGGCCCCCCGGATGCGGCAAGACGCTCATCGCCAAGGCCGTCGCCAACTCGCTGGCCAAAAAGGTCGCCGAGGTCACCGGCCAGGCCACCGGCAAGAGCTTCTTCCTCAATATCAAGGGCCCCGAGCTCCTCAACAAGTACGTCGGCGAGACCGAGCGGCAGATCCGCCTCGTCTTCCAGCGCGCCAGGGAGAAGGCCTCCGAGGGCACCCCCGTCATCGTCTTCTTCGACGAGATGGAATCCCTCTTCCGCACCCGCGGCTCCGGCGTCAGCTCCGATGTCGAGAACACCATCGTCCCGCAGCTCCTCGCCGAGATCGACGGCGTCGAAGGCCTGCAGAACGTGGTCGTCATCGGCGCCTCCAACCGCGAGGACATGATCGACCCCGCCATCCTGCGCCCTGGCCGCCTCGACGTGAAGATCAAGATCGAGCGCCCGGACGCCGAAGCGGCCAAGGACATCTTCCAGAAGTACCTCACCGAACGCCTCCCCCTGCACTCCGAGGACGTGGGCGAACACGGCGGCGACAGGACCATCACCGTCCAGAGCATGATCCAGACGGCAGTGGAACACATGTACGCCGAATCCGAGCAGAACCGCTTCCTGGAAGTCACCTACGCCAACGGCGACAAAGAAGTCCTCTACTTCAAGGACTTCAACTCCGGCGCAATGATCGAGAACATCGTGGGCCGCGCCAAGAAAATGGCGATCAAGGACTTCCTCGACAAGAACCAGAAGGGCCTCCGCGTCTCCCACCTCCTCCAGGCATGCGTGGACGAGTTCAAGGAGAACGAGGACCTTCCCAACACCACCAACCCCGACGACTGGGCCCGAATCTCCGGAAAGAAGGGCGAACGGATCGTCTACATCCGTACCCTCATCACCGGAAAGCAGGGCGCCGACACCGGACGCTCCATCGACACGGTGGCGAACACCGGACAGTACCTGTAAAAACAGGGCGGCTGCGGGTGCCCTCCACGGGTACCCGCAGCCGCCCTGTTTTTCAGGCCACGGCTGGAGCAAGGCAATGACGCAAATGATCTCCCCACCAGCGCAGAGGCGTTCTAGGCTCTTCCGTACCGCCGGGTCGCGAGTTGCGGGGACGGGCACCGCGCACGCACCGGAGCACCACCGGTATCTGAGCGGCGCCCACGACCGAGGGTGCCGCCGGGCAAGGAGGGCCGCATGACCGTACGGCGAGTAATGGGCATCGAGACGGAGTACGGCATCTCCGTTGCCGGCCACCCCAACGCCAATGCCATGCTCACCTCGTCCCAGATCGTCAACGCCTACGCGGCGGCGATGCACCGGGCCCGCCGGGCCCGCTGGGACTTCGAGGAGGAGAACCCGCTGCGCGACGCGCGAGGCTTCGACCTCGCCCGCGAGGCAGCCGACTCCAGCCAGCTCACCGACGAGGACATCGGCCTCGCCAACGTCATCCTCACCAACGGCGCCCGCCTCTACGTCGACCACGCACACCCCGAATACAGCGCCCCCGAGGTCACCAACCCCCGGGACGCCGTCCTCTGGGACAAGGCCGGCGAACGGATCATGGCCGAGGCGGCGGAACGGGCCGCCCAGTTGCCCGGCGCCCAGCCCATCCACCTCTACAAGAACAACACCGACAACAAGGGCGCCTCCTACGGCACCCATGAGAACTACCTGATGAAGCGGGAAACCGCCTTCTCCGACATCGTGCGCCACCTGACGCCGTTCTTCGTCTCGCGCCAGGTCGTCACCGGCGCCGGCCGCGTCGGCATCGGCCAGGACGGCCACGAACACGGCTTCCAGCTCAGCCAGCGCGCCGACTACTTCGAGGTCGAGGTCGGCCTCGAGACGACCCTCAAGCGCCCGATCATCAACACCCGCGACGAACCGCACTCGGACGCCGAGAAATACCGCCGCCTCCACGTGATCATCGGCGACGCGAACCTCTCCGAGATCTCGACGTACCTGAAGCTCGGCACGACGGCGCTGGTCCTCTCCATGATCGAGGACGGCTTCATCGCCGTGGACCTGGCCGTCGACCAGCCCGTCCGCACCCTTCACCAGGTCTCCCACGACCCGACCCTCAAGCGCCTGGTCACCCTCCGCAGCGGCCGCACACTCACCGCGGTCCAACTCCAGATGGAGTACTTCGAGCTCTCGCGCAAGTACGTGGAGGAGCGCTACGGCGCGGACGCCGACGACCAGACCAAGGACGTCCTCACCCGTTGGGAGGACACCCTGAACCGCCTGGAGAACGACCCCATGAGCCTCGCCGGCGAACTGGACTGGGTCGCCAAGCGGGAACTCATGGAGGGCTACCGGCGCCGTGACGGCCTCGACTGGGACGCCGCGCGCCTGCACCTCGTCGACCTCCAGTACGCCGACGTACGGGCCGAGAAGGGCCTCTACAACCGTCTCGCGGCCCGCGGCCGCATGAAACGGCTCCTGGACGAGACCGAGGTCGAGCGGGCGATCACGAAGCCCCCGGAGGACACGCGCGCGTACTTCCGCGGCCGCTGCCTGGAGCAGTACGCCGACGACGTCGCCGCCGCCTCCTGGGACTCGGTGATCTTCGACCTGCCGGGCCGGGATTCGCTCCAGCGCGTCCCAACCCTCGAACCGCTTCGCGGAACGCGAAATCATGTCAAGGAGCTCCTGGACCGCTGCCGTACGGCAGAAGACCTGGTCAGGGTCCTCTCGGGCGGCTGAACGGCCACCCGGACCGAACCTGCCGGACGGGGTGGAAATCCCCTCGTCCGGGAATCATCGAGGTGGCGCCCGTACGTTGTGACAACTGCGGGGCCGATGTCGGACCCGGCTTGTAGGGTCTGATCATCACCGATCGGCAGGAATGCCGACCTGTCGACCATGTCGGGCGAAAGAGCGGGGTGAGGGTTATGGCGACCAAGGACACCGGCGGCGGCCAGCAGAAGGCGACGCGCTCCACGGAGGAGACCGAAGAGCAGGCGCCCGAGGCGCAGGCCTCGGAAGACCTCAAGGAGCGCCAGGAGAAGCTGAGCGACGACGTGGACTCGGTTCTTGACGAAATTGACGATGTACTCGAGGAAAATGCCGAGGACTTCGTTCGAAGTTTCGTTCAGAAGGGCGGCCAGTAGCCTTTGTATCGAAGGTTTCTGGGGGTCTGGAGTTGGCAAGCGAAGAGGGCGTGAAGCGTTGCTCGCGGTGCAAGGAGTCCAAGCCGCGAGCAACCTTCGCCGGTAACAAGGCGACCCGGGACGGGTTGCAGGCCTACTGCCGGGAGTGCTGGGCGGCTTATCACCAGGCGCGGCAACTGGCGAAGGGAAAGAACGTGCGGCCGCGTGTGGAGACGCCCGAGGGTCACAAGTTCTGCCGCAGCTGCGAGGAGATCAAGCCGCACAGTGAGTGGCACCGCAACGCCACAGCGTCCGACGGCCTTGCGACCTGTTGCAAGGCATGCAAAGCCGTCAAGGGCCGGCGGGGGCATCTCAAACGCCAGTACGGCATGACGGAAGCCGAGCGGGACGCCATGGTCGCCTCTCAGATGGGGCTCTGTGTGATCTGCCTGAAAGCTCCTGCCGTCCATGTGGATCACTGCCACAACACGGGTAGGGTCCGTGGCGTACTGTGCTTCAACTGCAATTCGGCCATCGGCAAGTTGGGAGACGATCCCGACGTCGGTCGCCGGGCTGTTGCCTACCTGGAGGGAACGACGTGGAAGCCAACACTCGTAGCACCGGGCGTCTACCGGCTGCCTTCCTGACGCCCGGGTCCTCGTCCTTCATGGACTTTCTCTCCGATCACCAGCCGGAGATGCTGCCCGGCAAGCGGCAGTTGCCTCCGACGCAGGGTGTGATCGAGGCGCCGCACGGGACGACGATCGTGGCCGTGACGTTCCCCGGTGGAGTCGTGCTCGCCGGTGACCGCCGCGCCACCATGGGCAACGTCATCGCGCAGCGGGACATCGAGAAGGTCTTCCCGGCGGACGAGTACTCGGCCGTCGGCATCGCCGGTACCGCCGGTCTGGCCGTCGAGATGGTCAAGCTGTTCCAGTTGGAGCTGGAGCACTTCGAGAAGGTCGAAGGCGCGCAGCTCTCGCTGGAGGGCAAGGCGAACCGTTTGTCGACCATGATCCGTTCGAACCTGGGGATGGCCATGCAGGGCCTGGCCGTGGTTCCGCTGTTCGCCGGGTTCGACGTGGACCGGGACCGGGGCCGGATCTTCTCGTACGACGTCACGGGCGGTCGCTCCGAGGAGCACCATTTCGCCGCCACCGGCTCCGGCTCGATCTTCGCGCGCGGGGCGATGAAGAAGCTCTTCCGCAACGACCTGACCGAGGACGAGGCCACGACGCTCGTGGTCCAGGCCCTCTACGACGCGGCTGACGACGACTCGGCGACCGGTGGTCCCGATGTCGCCCGTCGGATCTACCCGATCGTCACCGTGATCACCGAGGACGGCTTCCGTCGGCTGACCGACGAGGAGTCGTCGGAGATCGCCCGCTCGATCCTGGAGCGTCGCCTGGAGCAGCCGGACGGCCCGCGCGCCGCTCTGCTGTAGTCGGCGGCCCCGTTCTCATCCCAGGTGATCCAGTGACTTCGACAGAAAGGGACGGATAACCGGTGTCGACGCCGTTCTATGTCTCCCCCCAGCAGGCGATGGCCGACCGCGCCGAGTACGCCCGCAAGGGCATCGCGCGCGGGCGCAGCCTCGTCGTGATCCAGTACGCCGACGGCATCGTGTTCGTCGGCGAGAATCCGTCCCGTGCGCTGCACAAGTTCAGCGAGATCTACGACCGGATCGGTTTCGCGGCCGCCGGTAAGTACAACGAGTACGAGAACCTGCGGATCGGTGGCGTCCGGTACGCCGATCTTCGTGGTTACACCTACGACCGTGACGACGTGACCGCTCGTGGTCTGGCCAACGTGTACGCGCAGACGCTGGGCACGATCTTCTCCTCGGCCGGTGAGAAGCCGTACGAGGTGGAGCTGGTCGTGGCGGAGGTCGGTGAGACGCCGGACGGCGACCAGATCTACCGGCTGCCGCACGACGGGTCGATCGTGGACGAGCACGGTTCGGTGGCGGTCGGTGGCAACGCCGAGCAGATCAGCGGTTATCTGGATCAGCGTCACGAGGAGGGCATGAGCCTTGCCGAGGCGTTGAAGCTGGCCGTTCAGGCGCTGTCGCGGGACACCAACGGCACGGAGCGGGAGATTCCGGCGGAGCGGCTGGAGGTGGCGGTGCTGGACCGTACGCGGCCGCAGAAGCGCAAGTTCAAGCGGATCGTCGGTCGTCAGCTGGGGCGCCTGCTGGAGACGGACGGCGCGTCCACGGAGGCGGAGAGCTCCGACGAGGAGTAGCCCTCGCCTCACCCCTCGTCCCACGCCTTGCGCCCCGGTCGACTCCTCGGCCGGGGCGCAAGGCGTTTCAGGAGGCGTTGGGTGGGGCTGTGGAGGCTCGTACGACGAGTTGGACGGGGATGTCCCCGCCGTCCGGTGTGCGGCCCTCCAGGACGGCGAGGAGGGCCTGCATGCCCCGTTCGCCGAAGAGCTCGGCGTCGAGTCGTACGGTCGTCAGTTCGGGGTCGAGGGCGGTGGCGAGGGCGAGGTCGTCCAGGCCGGTGACGGACATGTCGTCGGGTACGCGCAGGCCGAGGCGGCGCAGGGCTTTGTAGACGCCGGCCGCGAGTTTGTCGTCGTCGCAGACGACGGCTGTGGGGCGTGGTCCGGGGGTGCTGAGGGCCGCTTCCGCGGCGGCCAGGGCGCCGGGGATGGAGATCGGGGCGGGGGCGGTGCGGACCGAGGTGCCCGGCACCGCGCCGATGCGTTCGGTGAGCTCACGCGCGCGTGCCTCGAAGGTCCAGGAGGGCACGTCGGCCGCGAGGTGCAGGAAGTGCCGGTGGCCGAGGCCGAGGAGGTGGTCGGTGATCTGGCGTACGCCGTCGGTGATGTCGAGGTTGACGGTGGCCGCGCCGAGGCTTCCGGTGGGGTCGCTGTCGAGCATGACGAGGGGGAGCTGGTCGCCGCGGATGGCGGTGAGGGCGTCGGCGGCCATGGAGGAGGCGAGGACGCCGTCGAGGGCGGCCTGGGCGGAGGCGAAGGGGTCGCGGGCGGGGCCGACGCCTTCGGGGGAGGGGTAGAGGACGACTCCGAAGCCGTGCTCGGCGGCCACGCGTGCCGCGCCGGTGTAGACACCGGCGAAGAATTCCGTCGTCAGGGCGGGGACGACGAGGAGGACGGTGCGGGTGTGGCCGAGGCGGAGGTTGCGGGCGGCGAGGTTGGGCCGGTAGCCGAGTTCGCGGGCGGCTTCCCGTACGCGTTCGGCCGTGGTCGCGGAGACGCGGCCGCGCCACTTGTCGCCGAGGACGAGGGAGACGGCGGCCTGGGAGACTCCTGCGGCCTGGGCGACGTCGCGGCTCGTAGGGCGCGTGCTACCTCGTGCCACGGTGGGCCTGCTCCTTCGTCTGGACTGGTGAACAGCGCACATGGTACGTATGACAAGAGACGTTATACGTAAAACTTCGAGGTGGTCCACCGCCTCGGGCGAGCCGACGGAGGCGGGACATTGGCCGCGGGATACCTGGAGATCCTCAGGGCGAAGCACGCCGCCCGGCTGCTGACCGGCACGCTCGTCGGCCGGCTGCCCAACGCCACGGGCGCGATCGCGATCGTGCTGTTCGTCCGCGCGCAGGGCGGCACGTACAGCCTCGCGGGGGCGCTGGCGGCGGTGTACGGCGTCGCGAACGCCGTCGGGCAGCCGTTGCTGGGGCGGCTGGTCGATCTGTACGGGCAGCCGAGGGTGCAGTTGCCCGCCGCGCTGGCCTCGGCGCTCGCCATAGCGGTGTTCGCCGTCGTGGGCGCGGATCCGCTCGCGCCGGCGTACGCCGCGGTGGCCGCCGCCGGTCTGTTCACCCCGCCCCTGGAGGGCGGGCTGCGGGCCCTGTGGCCGTCGGTGCTGCGCCGCGAGGACCAGATCCACACGGCGTACGCCATGGACGCCGTCGCCCAGGAGGTGCTGTTCACGGTCGGCCCGCTGCTGGTGACGCTGTGCACGGCGCTGTGGTCGCCGCAGGTCGCGCTGCTGGTGCTGAACGCCGTGGGGGTGCTGGGGGCGCTCTCGGTGGTCGTGGCGGCCCCTTCGCGCGCGTGGCGCTCCGATCCGCGCGAGGCGCACTGGCTGGGCGCGCTGCGTTCGCCGGGGCTGCTCGCGCTGCTGGGTTCGTTCCTGTTCGTCGGCATCGCCCTGGGGTCGATCTCGGTGGCCTCCGTGGCGTACGCGGACGACCACGGCGGTGCCGCGGTGTACGGCTGGCTGATGGCGGCCGTGGGGCTCGGCGCGCTGGTCGGCGGTGTGGTGTACGGGGCGCGGCGGTGGGCGGGGACGCCGGAGCGGCGGCTGCGCGGGCTGGTGGCGTTGCTGGCGGTGTGTTACCTGCCGCTGCTGCTGATGCCGGGTGCGGTGGCCATGGTGGCGTTGGCGGCGCTGGCGGGGGTGTTCCTGGCGCCGGCCCTCGCGTGTGCGTTCGTCATCGTGGACCGGCACGCGCCGCGCGGGACGGTGACGGAGGCGTTCTCGTGGCTGGTGACGACGTTCACGGTGGGGGCGTCGGTGGGAACGGGCCTGGCGGGGCCGGTCGTGGAGGCGGGCGGTGCGCTGTGGGGGTTCGCGGTGCCGGGTGCGGCGGGGGCCGTGGCTTTCTTGGTTTTGCTGGCCACAGGGCGGGTACTTGCAGTTCCCGCTGTAAGCGGGGTGGTTGCGGCTTCATCGGAAAATGATCCAAACCGTGCTGCCGAACCCCGTTTCAGTTCGGGTGATCGGGCGTAATGTTCACTCATGGACCGCCGCATTTTCGGGCTGGAGAACGAGTACGGCGTCACATGTACGTTCAGGGGACAGCGTCGACTGTCTCCCGACGAGGTGGCGCGGTACCTCTTCCGCCGTGTCGTGTCATGGGGCCGAAGCAGTAATGTCTTTCTGCGGAACGGCGCCCGCCTCTATCTCGACGTGGGTTCGCATCCGGAATACGCGACACCGGAATGCGACAACCTGACCGAGCTGGTCACCCACGACAAAGCGGGCGAGCGCATTCTCGAAGGACTCCTGGTGGACGCGGAGCGACGCCTGCACGAGGAAGGAATCGCGGGCGACGTCTACCTCTTCAAGAACAACACGGACTCGGCGGGCAACTCCTATGGTTGCCACGAGAACTACCTGGTGGCCCGGCACGGGGAATTCTCCCGGCTCGCGGACATCCTGATCCCGTTCCTGGTGACCCGGCAGCTGCTGTGCGGCGCGGGCAAGGTGCTGCAGACGCCCCGCGGGGCGGTCTACTGCGTCAGTCAGCGGGCCGAGCACATCTGGGAGGGCGTCTCCTCGGCGACGACCCGCTCGCGGCCCATCATCAACACGCGTGACGAGCCGCACGCGGACGCCGAGCGGTACCGCCGGCTGCATGTCATCGTGGGCGACTCGAACATGTCCGAGACGACCATGCTGCTGAAGGTCGGTGCGACCGATCTGGTGCTGCGCATGATCGAGGCGGGCACGGTGATGCGGGATCTGACGCTGGAGAACCCGATCCGGGCGATCCGCGAGGTCAGTCACGACATCACGGGCCGCCGCAAGGTGCGGCTGGCCAGTGGCCGGGAGGCCTCCGCGCTGGAGGTGCAGCGCGAGTACTACGAGAAGGCCGTGGACTTCGTCGAGCGTCGCGGCATCCGCACCGGCGTCGTCGACCAGGTCCTGGAGCTGTGGGGCCGCACGCTGGACTCGATCGAGGCGGAGGACCTCGACGCGATCGGCACCGAGATCGACTGGGTGATGAAGTACAAGCTCATCGAGCGGTACCGGGCCAAGCACAACATGACGATGTCGCATCCGCGGGTGGCGCAGATAGACCTCGCCTACCACGACATCCACCGTCGTCGTGGTCTGTACTACCTGTTGGAGCGGAGGGGCCAGGCGGCCCGGATCTGCAACGACTTGAAGATCTTCGAGGGCAAGTCGGTGCCCCCGCAGACCACGCGGGCGCGGTTGCGCGGTGACTTCATCCGGCGTGCGCAGGAGCAGCGCCGGGACTTCACGGTGGACTGGGTGCACCTGAAGCTCAATGACCAGGCGCAGCGCACCGTGCTGTGCAAGGACCCGTTCCGTTCGGTGGACGACCGGGTGGAGAAGCTGATCGCCGGCATGTGAGCGACGCGTTCCGCATGTGGTGCGGAACGCAACGCGGGCACCGTACGTTTCCCGTACGGTGCCCGCGTCGCGTCGTAGAGTTGCGCGCACTCCATCAGACGATCGACCGATTACGAGGCTTTCATCGTGCGCCGACGCTCACTCATCCTTGCCGCCGTACCCGCGGGACTGGTCACTCTCTCCGCGTGCGGTGACGACAAGTCCGACTCGAGCAAGGCGAGCGACAGCGCGTCGCCCTCCGCCCCGGCCCCGTCGGCCACGTCGGCCGCGCCTCCGCCGAAGATCGTCGACGGTCCGCTGCCGGCCATCACGGCGGGGGCGAAGTTCGGTCAGAAGCCGACGATCGCCAAGGGCACCGGTACGCCTTCGGACCAGCTGGCGGTGAAGACGCTGATCGCGGGCAGTGGGAAGACGGTCGTGGAGAAGGACACCATCCAGGCCAACCTGATCGGCCAGCTCTGGGACTCCGCGAAAGTTCTCGTGGACACCTTCTCGACCAACAAGCCGCAGTTCACCCAGCTCGCGCCGGGTGCCTCCATGGACGGCATCCGCTATGCCCTGACGGGGAAGAAGGTCGGCAGCCGGGTGGAGTTCTCCGTCCCGCCGACCTGGGGTTTCGGTGCGGAGGGCAACGCGCAGGCGGGTGTCAAGGGCACCGACACGCTGGTGTTCGTGTTCGACATCCAGGAGGCGTTCGGCCCGAAGAGCTCGGCCAAGGGCCAGGACGTCCCGCAGTCCGACGCCGCTGTGCCGAAGGTCGGTACGAACACCGACGGCAAGGCGCCCTCGATCGAGATCCCCAAGTCGGCCGCGCCGGCCAAGCTGGTGTCGAACTACGTGATCGAGGGCGACGGCGCGCCGCTCGTGGCGGCCGACACCGTGCTCGTGCAGTACAAGGGCGTCGTCTGGGAGACGGGCAAGGAGTTCGACTCGACGTACACCCGCGACGCGCCGACGTCGTTCTCGCTGCAGGGGGTCGTCAAGGGCTGGGCGCAGGGGCTGACCGGCAAGAAGGTGGGCAGCCGGGTCGTCATCGTCGTTCCCCCGGCGCTGGGTTACGGGGACAGTCCGCCGAGCGGCAGCGGTATCGAGAAGGACTCCACGATGGTCTTCTCGGTGGACATCCTCACGAAGGTGTGAGGCAGCAAGAGATGTAAGACTGTCCGTGTTGTTGCCTTTCCGTGAGACATGCAGGAGCCAGTGACGTGAGCATCGACAAGCCCGAGATCGACTTCCCCGGCGGCGAGCCCCCGGCGGACCTCGAGATCAAGGACATCTGGGAGGGCGACGGCGAGGTCGCGCAGGCGGGTCACACCGTTTCCGTGCACTACGTGGGTGTCGCCTTCAGCACCGGTGAGGAGTTCGACGCGAGCTGGAACCGTGGGACGCCGTTCCGCTTCCCGCTCGGCGGCGGCCGGGTCATCAAGGGCTGGGACCAGGGCGTGCAGGGCATGAAGGTCGGCGGCCGTCGTCAGCTGACCATCCCCGCGCACCTCGCCTACGGCAACCAGAGCCCGACCCCGGCGATCAAGCCCGGTGAGACGCTGATCTTCGTGGTGGACCTGCTCGGGGTCTGATCGTCGTAGGACCAGTGGTGATCGGCTGGGGCCCATGCCTGCCCGGGTGTGGGCCCTCGGCTTTTGTCCCGGCACCGCTGGGCGGTACGGTCTCGATCGTAAGCACCATAGGGGAGGCGAAGGGCGTCGATGGCCATTGCCAAGGCCGAGCGGCTGATGAACCTGGCGCTGTGTCTGCTCGGGACGCGCCGGCCGCTCAGCAAGCGTGAGCTGCGCGATTCCATCGAGGCGTATGTCGAGACCTTCCGGCCGGGGAGCGGTGCGGCCGGGTCGGACGACTCCTTCAACCGGATGTTCGAGCGGGACAAGGACGATCTGCGGGAGCTCGGCCTGGTCATCGAGACCGTGGAGAGCCTGGACGGCGAGATCGGCTACCTCGCGCGCCGGGACAGCAACCGGCTGCCGCCCATCACCCTGGACGCCGAGGAGGCCGCGGCCCTTGGCCTGGCCGCCAAGGTGTGGCAGCAGGCGCGGTTGGCGGGCGCCGCGAGCGGCGCCCTGCAGAAGCTGCGTGCGGCGGGGCTCCCGGAGGACGTCGACCCGTACGAGACGCACGGCGCGCTGGAGCCCCGGATCCCTGTGCACGAGGCCGCGTTCGAGCCGTTGATGCTGGCCTGCCGGGACCGTCGTCCCGTGGTGTTCGACTACCGCAAGGCGACCGCCGCGCACCCGGAGCCCCGGCATGTCGAGCCGTGGGCGCTGGAGTGCTGGCGCGGTCACTGGTATCTGGCGGGCTTCGACCGGGACCGGGGCGCGGAGCGGGTGTTCCGGTTGTCGCGGATCACCGGGAAGGTGCGTTCGCGCGGGGCGCGTTTGACCGCGGAGGTCCCCGATGTCGTCACCGTGCGGGAGACGGTCGCGAGTTGGGCGGGGGAGACCGCCGACCGCAGCGCGCTGATCCGGCTGCGGACGGGCTCCGGGTACCCCTTGCGGGCGAAGGCCAGTGCGGTTCGGGAACTCGGGGACGGCTGGGACGAGTTGGAGATTCCGTACGGGCACGGGCTGGACGCCTGGCTGGTGGAGTTCGGGCCGGACGTGGTGGTCCTGGACCCCGCCGAACTGCGGGCGGACGTCGTGGACCGGCTGCGGGCCGTGGCGAAGGGCTGAGGGGGAGCGAGCAACACAGTGGCAGGCAAACCGGTCAGGCCGGCGAACGCGATCGACCAGACCCGGCGGATGCTCTCCCTGGTGACGTATCTCAGGGAGCGCCCCGGCGCGCGGATCGAGGACGTGGCGCGCGCGTTCGGGATCACGGAGGACGAGCTGGTCTCGGACCTCGATGTGCTGCCCATGTGCGGCACGAGTTTCCGCGGCGGCGATCTCCTCGACATCGACACCGACGGCGAGCGTATCTGGTGGCACAACCCGGCGGCGCTGGGCGCGGAGGCCGCCGAGCCGCTGCGGCTGGCCGCGGACGAGGCGACGGCGCTGCTGGTGGCGGCCCGGGCGGTGTCCACGCTGCCCGGTCTGCGGGAGGGCGACCGGCAGGCGCTGCTGCGGGCGACGGCGAAGGTGGAGGCCGCGGCCGGTGAGGCGGCGGGCGCGAGCGCGCGGCTGTCGGTGACGTTCGAGTCGGAGGGCGGGGTCTTCGCGGACGTCGACCGGGCGATCTCCGAGCGGCGCCGGCTGTGGATCCGCTACTACTCGCCCGCTCGGGACGAGGTCACCGAGCGCGAGATCGACCCCATCCGGCTGGTCAGCGTCGGGCACACGTACGTGGAGGCCTGGTGCCGCCGCTCGGAGGCCCGGCGCACCTTCCGGCTGGACCGGGTCGCCGAGATCAGGATTCTCGACGAGCCGTCCGCGCCGCCCGAGATCGAGCTGCGGGACCTGTCGGAGGGGCTGGTGCAGCCGGCCGCAGAGGACCCGGAGGTCGTCGTCGAGGTCGGGCCGGGCGGCCGCTGGGTCGCCGAGTACTACCCGCACGACAGCGCCGATGAGCTGCCGGACGGCGGACTGCGTATCACTCTGCGCACGCCCGAACCGGCCTCGCTGAGGCGGCTGGCCCTGCGCCTGGGCCGCGAGGGCCGGATCGTCTCGCCGCCGGACCTCGCCGACAGCGCCCGCCGGGCCGCCCGCGAGGCGCTGGCGGCGTACGACGGGATCGAGGCGCAGGGGGCGGTGGGCGGCCTGCCGGCGCGTTCGCGGCAGCGGCAGGGTGACAGTCGGGTCGACGGGCGGGAGCAGGGGCTTTGAGCGAGTCGGTGGCGTCCGGTGTGCCGGGCATCTCGGTGGCTTCCGCGTTCGCGGGAATGCGCAGCGTGACCCCGGTGCGGTTCAGAGCCGGCTGCCCCGACTGCCGGGGGGCCTTCGAGCTCACCGCGAGCGCCCTGCGGCTGGCGATCGGCGCCTCCAGCAGCACCACCTTCTACTCCTTCACCTGCCCCGACTGCGGGGCGGCCGTGCGCAAGCCGGCCGGCGAGCGGATCGTCGAACTGCTCACCGGCGGCGGCGTCCGGACCCTGCGCCTGCACACCCCGTAGCGGGGTCTAGGCTCGGCTCCATGTTCTGGCCGATGTTCGCCGTTGCCGTGGGTTTCGCGGGTCTTGTCGTCCTCGCGGTGTTCGTCGTGCGGGTCTTCCTGGAGGCGCAGCGGCTGGGGCGGCAGGTCGCGGAGTCCGCGCGGCGCATCGACCGGGCCGCGCAGGACCTGGAGCGGGCGGCCGTGAGCGCGGCCCGGGCTGTGGACACCCTGTGAGGGCTGCTGTGGTGGGGCTCGCGGTGTGCTGTGGGCGTGCTGTGAGTCCTGCGGCGAATGCGTTTTGTGCCACTTCGCCCTCCCGTCCGGGTGGCGGGGGCAGGTACGCTGCTGGTCGCGGCTCGGAGAACGAGGCCCGGACCGCTTACCGGGAGTACGCACGGGGATTGCCTCACGTTTACCCCGGAGCGTTACGATCGCTGTCAGTACGACTGTTCGGACGGATGTCCGACCGGTCGGACGGCAACCCGCCCCCGCAGCCTCGGTGAGAAGGTAAAGACTTATGTTCGGAAGGCTCGGCGCCCCCGAGATTTTTCTCATCCTCGTCGTCGTCATCCTACTGTTCGGCGCCAAGAAGCTTCCCGACATGGCGCGCTCGCTCGGCAAGTCCGCTCGCATTCTCAAGAGCGAGGCCAAGGCGATGAAGGAAGAGGGCAGCAGCACGGCCACCCCGGCCGGCCCGCCCAACAACGACGAGCAGCCCCCGGCGCAGCGCACCATCCAGGCCGCCCCCGGCGACGTGACCAGCTCCCGCCCGGTCACCGAGCCGACGGACACGACGAAGCGCTGACGCAGGGCCGGTGACCTCCGGCCCGCCGTACGAGATGGGAACGTGGGTTGCTGAAGTCTGCCCGGAAGCAGGAGAAGGACCCCGAGGGGCGGATGCCCCTCGCGGATCATCTTCGTGAGCTCCGCAACCGGCTGGCGAAGGCCATGCTGGCCGTCACGGTCGTGTCCGTGGTGGTCGCCTTCTACAGCCAGGAACTGATGACGTTCCTGATGGGCCCGGTGCCGAAGTGCACCACGGGACTGGGTGAGTCCACCGGCGGCACCTGCGCCGTCATCGCGTACACCGACCTGCTGTCGCCCTTCACCACCACGGTGAAGGTCTGCTTCATGGCGGGAATCATCATTTCGAGCCCGATCTGGCTGTACCAGCTGTGGGCGTTCGTGGCGCCGGGCCTGCACAAGCACGAGCGCAAGTACACCTACTGGTTCGTGTCCGGGGCCGTGCCGCTCTTCCTGGGCGGTGCCGCGCTGGCCTACACGGTTCTGCCGATCAGCATGCGCGTGCTGCTCGGCATCACGCCCGACGGTTCGGCGAACATCCTGCCCATGGACAAGGTCCTGGACTTCATCGTCCGGATGATCCTGATCTTCGGTGCGGCCTTCGAGCTGCCCCTCCTCCTTGTCATGCTCAACTTCAGCGGCATGGTGACCGGGCGCAGGATGGCCGGCTGGTGGCGTGGCGTCGTCATGGGCGTCTTCGTCTTCGGCGCCGTGGCCACCCCCACCACCGACCCCTTCGGGATGATCGCGCTCGCCGGTCCCATCATCGTCCTGTACTTCATCGCCGTGGGCGTCTCCCTCCTCAACGACAGGCGCCGCCGCCGCGCGAATCCGGACGCCGAGCTGGACGACGACGAGGCGTCGCGGATCGATCTCACGCCGGAGGCCGTCGACGAGGTCGAACCCGTGTCGGCGTCGGGGACCGCGTCGCATCAGGCGGCCGGGAGCATCGAGGGAACATCGTCGCGCGTCAACGGATACGACGACGTCACCTGAGCGGGACGGACGAGCGGGCGGGAAGGACGAGGGCCGGACGGATATCCGTCCGGCCCCTGCTGCTCTTCGGTGACGCGGCGACGAGCCTCACAGGTCACGCACGGAGCCGACCCCGGCCTACCTCCAGCCGTGGATCCGGATAATGATCGTCCTGTTGTCAGTGCGGCCCGGTACGCTCGAAAGCACGATGACAGACGATCTCTCCCCGGCCGAGCGGTATGCGGCAGCCCGTAAGCGCGCTGTCGAGCAGGCCACCGCGCTCGCGTCCTTCCGCGAGATGTACGACTTCGGTCTCGACCCCTTCCAGATCGAGGCCTGCCAGTCCCTCGAGGCGGGCAAGGGCGTCCTGGTGGCCGCCCCCACCGGCTCGGGCAAGACGATCGTGGGCGAGTTCGCCGTCCACCTCGCCCTGCTCCAGGGCAAGAAGTGCTTCTACACGACACCCATCAAGGCGCTGTCGAACCAGAAGTACTCCGACCTGTGCCGCCGCTACGGCAACGACAAGGTGGGCCTGCTCACCGGCGACAACAGCGTCAACTCCGACGCCCCGGTGGTCGTGATGACCACCGAGGTGCTGCGGAACATGCTGTACGCCGGTTCGCAGACCCTCCTCGGCCTGGGCTACGTGGTGATGGACGAGGTGCACTACCTCTCCGACCGCTTCCGGGGCGCCGTATGGGAGGAAGTGATCATTCACCTTCCCGAGTCGGTCACCCTGGTCAGTCTGTCCGCGACCGTGTCCAACGCCGAGGAGTTCGGCGACTGGCTCGACACCGTGCGCGGCGACACCGAGGTGATCGTCTCCGAGCACCGGCCCGTGCCGCTGTTCCAGCACGTGCTCGCCGGACGGCGGATGTACGACCTGTTCGAGGAGGGCGAGGGCCACCGCAGGGCCGTCAACCCCGACCTCGCGCGCCTGGCCCGCATGGAGGCGAGCAAGCCCTCGTACCAGGACCGCAGACGCGGCCGCAGCATGCGCGAGGCCGACCGTGAGCGGGAGCGCAGACAGCGTTCGCGGGTGTGGACGCCGGGCCGGCCGGAGGTCATCGAGCGGCTCGACGCCGCGGGGCTGCTGCCCGCGATCACCTTCATCTTCAGCCGCGCCGCCTGCGAGGCCGCCGTCCAGCAGTGCCTGTACGCCGGACTGCGGCTGAACGACGAGGACGCGCGGGCCGAGGTCCGCGCCCTCGTCGAGGAGCGCACGGCCGCGATCCCGCACGAGGACCTGCACGTCCTCGGCTACTACGAGTGGCTGGAGGGCCTGGAACGCGGTATCGCCGCCCACCACGCGGGCATGCTGCCGTCGTTCAAGGAGGTCGTCGAGGAACTGTTCGTGCGCGGCCTGGTCAAGGCCGTGTTCGCCACCGAGACGCTGGCGCTGGGCATCAACATGCCCGCACGGTCCGTGGTGCTGGAGAAGCTCGTCAAGTGGAACGGCGAGCAGCACGCCGACATCACCCCCGGCGAGTACACCCAGCTCACCGGGCGCGCGGGCCGGCGTGGCATCGACGTCGAGGGCCACGCGGTGGTGCTGTGGCAGCGCGCCATGAACCCCGACCACCTCGCCGGACTGGCCGGCACCCGCACGTATCCGCTGCGCTCCAGCTTCAAACCGTCGTACAACATGGCGGTCAACCTGGTCGAGCAGTTCGGCCGGCACCGGTCGAGGGAACTGCTGGAGACGTCGTTCGCGCAGTTCCAGGCCGACCGGTCGGTGGTCGGGATCTCCCGGCAGGTGCAGCGCAACGAGGAGGGGCTCGACGGCTACAAGGCCTCCATGACCTGCCACCTCGGGGACTTCGACGAGTACGCGCAACTGCGCCGCGATCTCAAGGACCGCGAGACCGAACTGGCCAAGCAGGGCGCGACCCAGCGGCGCGTCGAGGCCGCCGTGGCGCTGGAGAAGCTCAAGCCGGGCGACGTCATCCACGTGCCGGCCGGCAAGTACGCGGGCTTGGCACTCGTCCTCGACCCGGGCCTGCCCGCCGGGCGGGCCAACGGTCACCGCGGCTTCGACCAGCACGACGGGCCGCGTCCGCTGGTCCTCACCGCCGAGCGGCAGGTCAAGCGGCTGGCCGCGATGGACTTCCCGGTACCGGTCGAGGCACTGGACCGGATGCGCATCCCCAAGACGTTCAACCCGCGCTCGCCGCAGTCCCGCCGCGACCTCGCCTCCGCACTGCGCACCAAGGCCGGGCACATCGCGCCGGAGCGGGCCCGCAAGCAGCGCGCCCAGGCCGCCGACGACCGTGAGATCGCCCGGCTGCGCGCCGCGCTGCGCGCGCACCCCTGCCACGGCTGCTCCGACCGCGAGGACCACGCCCGCTGGGCCGAGCGCTACCACCGGCTGCTGCGCGACACCTCGCAACTGGAGCGCCGTATCGAGGGACGCACCAACACCATCGCCCGTACGTTCGACCGGATCGTGGCGCTGCTGACCGAGCTGGACTATCTGCGCGGCAACGAGGTCACCGAGCACGGCAAGCGGCTCGCCCGGCTCTACGGCGAGCTCGACCTGCTGGCGAGCGAATGCCTGCGTGCGGGCGTGTGGGAGGGGCTGGCCCCCGCCGAGCTCGCCGCCTGTGTCTCGGCGCTGGTCTACGAGTCGCGGGTCGCCGACGACGCGATGGCGCCGAAGCTGCCCTCGGGCAAGGCGAAGGCCGCGCTCGGTGAGATGGTGCGGATCTGGGGGCGGCTGGACGCGCTGGAGGAGGATTTCCGGATCAGCCAGACGGAGGGGGTCGGGCAGCGTGAGCCTGACCTCGGGTTCGCCTGGTCTGCGTATATGTGGGCTTCCGGTAAGGGGCTCGATGAGGTGTTGCGTGAGGCGGAGATGCCGGCGGGGGACTTCGTGCGGTGGTGCAAGCAGGTGATTGATGTGCTGGGGCAGATCTCTGCGGCCTCTGCGGCCGAGGGTTCTACCGTGGCCAAGGCTGCGCGTAAGGCGGTTGATCAGTTGCTGCGGGGGGTTGTCGCCTATTCGTCGGTGGGGTGACGGGTTGACGGCGGGTGCGGGGAGCATGTGGTTGCTCGCGCCCACGCGGCGGAGCCGCAAATCGATAGAGCCCCGCGCCCCTGACGTACCTCGCCTCAGCGCTTGTTGAGATATGAGCGCCAGCTGCCGTGTTGCGTGATGTCCTCGGCGTTCTCCAGAGCGCTCGGTTCGCACAGGAAGCCCGGGACGCTGCTGCCGTCCGCCAGTTGCACGGTGCCGAGTGTCATCGGGCGGGGGAGGGACGTCAGTAGGCGGCCCAGGCCTTCTGGTGGGAGGTGCCAGATCTCTGTCTCGATCTGTGCGCCTCCTTCTCCCACGTGTACCAGGCCCGGCTTCGGTGGGGTCGTGTGCAGGGCGTGGAGGCGGTATGCGGCGGCTGTTGTCGTCGTGCGGTCCAGGCGGGCGCCCAGGGCCAGGAGTTGGGGGTTCAGTGGCTGGCCGGTCAAGTGCGCGCCCACCACTGCCAGTTGCGTATCCGGTTGGAGCAGTCCGGCGATTCGGGCCAGGCGTTCGTCCGTGAACGCCGGGCCGATCAGCATCACGCCGAAGGGGAGGCCGCCTGCCTCGCCGGCCGGGACGGCGACCGCTGCCAGGTCGAAGAGGTTCGTGGAGTTGGTGAAGCGGCCCAGGCGGGCGTTGGCGCCAAGGGGGTCGGCGGCGACCTCGGCGAGGGTGGGGTGCCCGGGGGCCGTCGGCAGCAAGAGGGCGTCCGCGTCGGCCAGTTCGGCCAGGGCGCGGGTGCGCAGGGCCGTCAGGCGCTGGGTGTCCGTGTAGAGCTGGTGGGCCGGGATGTCGCGGGCTCGGGTGATGATGCCGGTGACCGTCGGGTCCAGGCCCGCGCCGCCCTCCGCGAGCAACTTGTCGACGAAGTGGCCTACGGCGGTGTAGCGCTCGGCGACGAACGCGCCCTGGTAGAGCATCGCGGCGGCCTCGGTGAACGGGGTGAGGTCGAGGGTGCGCAGCTCCGCCCCGGCCGCCCCGACCTGCCGTACCGCCGCCTCGTAGGCCTCCGCCCAGCCCTCGTCCAGCTCGCCCAGTTGTTCGCGGGGCGGGACCGCGATGCGCCACGGGCCGGGGGTTCGGGCGGGGAGGGACGGCAGGGCGCGGTCGGGCGGGGACGCCATGTGGGCCAGTGCCCGTTCGGCCTCGGGGAGCGTGCGGGCGAACACCGTCACGCAGTCGATCGAGGCGCAGGCCGGGACGACTCCCTCCGTGGGGACCAGGCCGCGGGTGGGCTTGAGGCCGACGATGCCGTTGAAGGCGGCCGGGATCCGGCCCGAACCGGCGGTGTCGGTGCCGAGGGCGAGGTCGACGATGCCGAGAGCGACCGCGACGGCCGAGCCGGAGCTCGAACCGCCGCTCACCCGCGCCGGGTCGTGGGCGCCTCGGACCGCGCCGTGCGGGGAGCGGGTGCCCACCAGGCCGGTCGCGAACTGGTCCAGGTTCGTGGTGCCCAGCACCAGCGCGCCGGCCGCCCGGAGGCGGGCCACGACGGGGGCGTCGGCGGCGGGCTGGTAGGCGTACGCCGGGCAGCCCGCCGTGGTGGGCAGGCCGGCCACGTCGATGTTGCCCTTGGCGGCGAGCAGCCGGCCGGCGAGCGGGAGGTGCTCGCCCCGGGCGAGCCGTTCGTCGAGCGTGCGGGCCTCCGCCTCGACCTCCTCCCGGGGCCGCAGGTCGATCCAGATCTCCGGGCGGGCCGTGGCCTCGATGCGGGCGTAGGCGGCGCGGACGCGGGACAGGGTGCGGGACATTCTCGTGCTCCTCGGGTTCAGCTCGCGGCCGGGGCCAGGACGAGCAGTGCCGTCCCCGCCTCGACCTGGTCGCCGGGTCGGGCCAGGATCTGCGCCACCACGCCGTCGACCGGCGCGTGCACCCTGGACTCCATCTTCATCGCCTCCAGGGCGAGCAGCGGCTGTCCCGCCGTCACCTCGTCGCCGGGAGACACGTTCAACTGCCATACGGACGCGGCGAATTCGGCCTCGACCAGGCGGCCGCCCGGCGGGAGTGCCACCTCGGCAGGGGGAGCGGGCGGCGCTGCCGCGGCCTCCGCGCGGGTGAACTCGCCCGCCGCCTCCCACGCGTCCCGCTCCGCCGCGAACGCGGTGCGCTGGCCGGACCTGAACTCCGCGATGGAGTCCGCGTGTTCGGCCAGGAAGGTCTGGTACCCGGCGAGCGAGAAGGTGCCCTCCTCGATGCGCGGCACGAAGCGGCCCGAGATGATGTCGGCCCGCAGGTCGAGGAGTTCGTCCGGGTCGACCGGGTACCAGCGGATCCGGTCGAAGAAGCGCAGCAGCCAGGGCGAGCCCGCCTCGAACGCGCCGCGCTGCTGCCAGGGCGACCACACCTGGGTCGTCCGGCCCACGAACTGGTAGCCGCCGGGGCCCTCCATGCCGTAGACGCACAGGTACGCCCCGCCGATACCGACCGAGTTCTCGGCCGTCCAGGTGCGTGCGGGGTTGTACTTGGTCGTCACCAGGCGGTGGCGGGGGTCGAGGGGGGTGGCGACCGGGGCGCCCAGGTAGACGTCACCCAGGCCCAGGACCAGGTACTCCGCGGCGAAGACCGTGTCGTAGACGTCGGCCACCGACTCCAGGCCGTTGACCCGGCGGATGAACTCGATGTTCCACGGGCACCAGGGCGCGTCGTCGCGGACGCCCGCCATGTAGCGGGCGATCGCCTCGCGGGTGGCCGGGTCGTCCCAGGACAGGGGGAGGTGCACGGTACGGGAGGGGACGACCAGCTCGTCCGAGGGCGGGAGGGCCGCCGTCATCTCCCGGACGACCGCGAGGAGTTCGTGTTGGGGGAGGCGGCGGGGGTCCGTCTGGATCTGGAGGGAGCGGATGCCCGGGGTGAGGTCGCTGACGCCCGTCAGGTCCGCCTCGGCCACCGCCTCCATCAGCGCGTGGACCCGCATGCGCAGCGCCAGGTCGAGTTGCATGGGTCCGAACTCGACCAGCAGGTTGTCGTCGCCGCTGCGCCGGTAGGTGACGTCGCCGTCGCGGGCCAGTACGCCGCCGTCGACGATGTCGGCGCGGGGCGCGCCGGACACGTCCACCGGCCGGAAGCGGACCGTGTCGCCGGGGCGCAGTTGGCCGAGCTTCCAGCGCTCGGAGCTGAGCACGGTCGCCGGGCACACGAACCCGCCGAGCGAGGGGCCGTCCGGGCCGAGCAGCACCGGCATGTCGCCGGTGTAGTCGACGGCGCCGACGGAGTAGGGCGTGTCGTGGATGTTGGACGGGTGCAGGCCCGCCTCGCCGCCGTCCGTGCGCGCCCAGCGCGGTTTCGGTCCCACCAGGCGCACGCCGGTGCGGGCCGAGTTGAAGTGGACCTTCCAGTCGGCGGCGTAGAAGTCGCGGATGTCGTCCTCGGTGAAGAACTCCGGGGCCGCGTGCGGGCCTTCGACCGCGCCGATGTGCCAGACGGGGGCGAACTCCGGACGGTCCGTGACCGGTGCGGCGGTGCCTTCTACGGCCGCCCCGCCTTCTATGGCCGCCCCGCCCTCGGTGGTCGTCCCGCCGTGCAGGACGTCGCCCGTCCGCAGCGCGCGCCCGCCGTGTCCGCCGAAGCGGCCCAGCGTGAAGGTGCTCGCGCTGCCCAGGAAGGCGGGGACGTCCAGGCCGCCCGAGAACAGGACGTAGGTGCGCAGGCCGTGTTCGCCGGGCGCGCCGATCTCCAGCACGGCCCCGGCCGGCACGGTCACGGGCTCCCACTGCGGCACCGCCCTGCCGTCCACGGCGACCGGCGCCGGGGCGCCCGTCACGCACACCGTCGTGGGGTGGGTGAAGCGCAGCGTCGGGCCCTGGAGGGTGCACTCCAGGCCCGGGGTGCCCTCGGGGTTGCCCAATGCCCGGTTGCCGAGGCGGAAGGAGCGGTCGTCCATCGGGCCGGACGGCGGCACCCCGACCTGCCAGTGGCCGGTGCGGCCGGGCCAGTCCTGCACGGTGGTGAGGGTGCCGCCGGCGACGACCTCGATGCGCGGGGTCGGGTCGGTGACCGTGGCGAGGGTCGCCGTGGAGTGGGTCGCCCGGCGGAAGTCCGGGTCGGTGAGCGAGGCGCGCACCAGCCCCAGGTTGGTCTCGACGCCGTCGACGCGGGTGCGGGCCAGCGCCTCGTCGAGGCGGCGCAGCGCGTGCTCCCGGTCGGGGCCGTAGGCGATCACCTTCGCGAGCATCGGGTCGTACGACGTGGTCACCTCGGTGCCCGTCTCCACCCAGCCGTCGACGCGTACCCCGGCCGGGAACTCGACCCGGGTCAACAGGCCCGCGCTGGGCCGGTGTTCGCGGCTCGGGTCCTCCGCGTAGAGGCGGGCCTCGACGGCGTGGCCGCGCGGGGCGCCGGGGTCGTGTACGACGTCCCGCTCGCCGCGCGCCAGGCGCAGCATCCAGGCGACCAGGTCGACGCCGTAGATCTCCTCGGTGACCGGATGTTCCACCTGGAGACGGGTGTTGACCTCCAGGAAGTAGGCCTCCTCGCGGGCCGCGTCGTAGACGAACTCGACGGTCCCGGCGGAGCGGTAGCCGACGGAGGCGCACAAGTCGCGGGCGGAGGAGGTGAGTTGGTCGCGCACGTGGTCAGGGAGGCCCGGGGCCGGCGCCTCCTCCAGGACCTTCTGGTTGCGGCGCTGGAGCGAGCAGTCGCGGTCGCCGAAGGTGACGACCCTGCCCTCGCCGTCGCCGAAGACCTGCACCTCGACATGGCGGGCGTGCTCCACGAGCCGTTCCAGGAAGACGCCGGCGGAGGAGAAGGAGGCGGCGGCGACGCGCTGGACGCGTTCCCAGGCGTCGGTGAGTCCGTCGGGGGAGTGGCAGGCCGACATGCCGATGCCGCCGCCTCCGCCCGTCGCCTTGAGCATGACCGGATAGCCGATGAGCTGGGCTTTTTCCAGTGCCTCGGTGAGTCCCGAGAGCAGGCCGGTGCCCGGCGCCAGTGGTACGCCCGCCGCCTGTGCCGCCGCGCGGGCGGTGTGCTTGGCGCCGAACAGCTCCAGTTGCCCGGGGGTCGGTCCGACGAACACGATCCCGGCGTCGGCGCAGCGGCGCGCGAAGGGCGCGTCCTCGGAGAGGAAGCCGTAGCCCGGGTGGATCGCGCCCGCGCCGGTGTCCTTGGCCGCCTTCAGGACCAGGTCGGCGTCGAGGTAGGACTCCTTCGCGGGCGCCGGACCGAGCCGCAGCGCCTCGTCGGCGAGCCGGACGTGGGGCGCCGAGCGGTCGGCGTCGGAGTACACCGCGACCGTGCGCAGGCCGAGTTCGCGGGCGGTGCGGATGATCCGTACGGCTATCTCGCCGCGGTTGGCGATCAGCAGCTTGTCGAAAGTCATGCGTCCGCCCCGGTGACCGTCATCTCCACGGCGGTCGGCTCGAAGCCGTTGCACGGGTTGTTGATCTGGGGGCAGTTGGAGACCAGGACGAGGACGTCCCGTTCGGCGCGCAGGGTGAGCGCAAGGCCCGGTGCGGAGAGGCCGTCGACGATGCCGAGGGTGCCGTCCCGCTCGACCGGGACGTTCATGTACCAGTTGATGTTGGAGACCAGGTCCCGCTTGCCGAGGCCGTGCTTGGCGCCCTCGGCCAGGAAGTTGTCCACGCAGGCGTGCTGCGCGTACGTGTGGTGGCCGTAGCGCAGGGTGTTGGACTCCTTGGAGCAGGCGCCGCCGACGGTGTCGTGGCGGCCCACCGCGTCGGCGGTCACCGTCATCAGCGGGGTGTGCTCGCCGGACATCAGCACACTGCCCGTGGTGAGGAAGATGCCGCCCTGCGCCTGGATCGTGTCCGGCGCGCTGTAGCGCACGGACGGGTCGTGGGCGTCGTACACGAGGAAGTCGACGGCCTGGTTGCCGTGCAGGTCGGTGATGGTCAGCGTCTCGCCGGCGCGGATGACGGACGACCAGGCGGCGCGGGCCGCGACGACGGTCTTCGACGGGTCGACGGTCCTCAACGGGTCGACGGTGTTCATGCGAGCCCCCTCGCGGTGAGGAATTCGGCGGTGTTGAGGAAGGCGCGGCGGCCCTCGGGGGTGGTGTCCCACAGCGGGTCGCCGGGTGCCGTCGGCGCCGCGCGCCAGGCGAGGACCTCCAGCGGGGTGCTGACGTACTCGGGGCGGGGGTCGGCCGGGTGCGGCACGTTGGCGATCAGCACCGTCACGTCCTGCTCGGCGCGCAGGGTGACACTGCCGCCCGGGCCGGCCGAGCCGGTGAAGTCGAGGGTGCCGTCGCCGCGGACCCGCACGCCCTGGAAGAAGGACAGCGAGGGCGGCAGGTCGCGGGGCTCCAGGCCGTTCTTCGCGGCGGCCAGCTTGAACAGCTCCCGGCCGGCCGGGGAGGGGGACTGCGGGGTGCCGTCGCCGTAGCGCCCGGTGTTGCGTACGAGGGTGGAGGTGCCGCACAGGGCGTCGTGCCGGCCGGAGGTGTCGGCGACGACCGAGGCGAGGACCCGCCCCTGGTCGGACAGGAGCAGCACGCCCTCGCCGAGGTAGGCGTTCCACTGGACCTTGACCGTGTCGGCCACGTTCAGCCGCTCCCAGGGGCGGTCCGCCGCATGGAGGAGCAGGTGGGCGCAGGCGTCGCCGCGCAGGTCGGTCAGGCGCAGCTCGGTGCCGCGCGCGAGGACCCGGTGGGTGTAGTTGCCGCCCGCGACCGTCTCGGCCCACACCAGGTGGCCCGCCTCGCACGGCGGGGCCGGCCAGTCGGCCGCCGGTACGACGGGCATGGTGTCGGTGCGCGTGCCCTCCTGGGCCCGGGCATGGGCGCGGGCTCCGTAGGTGGTCGCTGTCGCCATCGGGACCTCCGGCTGAGGGGGTAATTTCTGTCGCCCGACAGAAATTAGGGGCGGGCCGGGTCGCCGCCGTTGCCGCCGCGTTGCCACCTCGTTACCGGCCCCTCACGAAGATCACTGTCCGGTGCCGTGTGCGAGGATCGAACGCATGGAGACGAGCGGCGGACGCCGAGTGGGCAGGCCACGGGCCGCGCAGCGCCCGGACAGCGGGCTCGCGCCGCGCGCCGAACTGCTCACGGCCGCCGCGGAGCTGTTCACCACCCGCGGGTACGCCGCCACCACGACCCGGGCCGTCGCCGAGCGCGCGGGCATGCGCCAGGCCTCCATGTACCACTACGTCTCCGGCAAGGAGGAGCTGCTCGCCGAGCTGCTGGAGTCGACGGTCACGCCCTCGCTGACCTGCGCCCGTCGGTTGCTCGCGGACGACGTGCGGGCCGCCGAGGAGCGGCTGCGCGAGCTGTGCCGCACCGACGTGGAGCTGCTGTGCGGCGGCTCGCACAACCTCGGCGGCCTCTACCTGCTGCCCGAGGTGCGCACCGAGCGGTTCGCCGGGTTCCATGCCGTGCGCGGCGAACTCAAGGACGCCTACCGGCAGTTGATCGCCGCGACGGTGTCCGGCGGCGCGCTCGCGAAGAGTGAGCTCGATCTGCGGACCGACCTCGTCTTCGGGCTGATCGAGGGCGTCATCCTCGTCCACCGCTCGGATCCCGACCGCTCCGTCTCGGAGTTCGCCCGCGCCACCGCCGACGCGGCGCTGCGCATCGTGGGCGACTGAACGCCGCGGCGACCGAACGCCGCGCGGCAACTGGACACCGCCTGAGAGGACTTGGGGGCGCCTGACGGTTGCCCGCCGGTGGTTGTCTCATCCGTCCCGGTGAAGTGTTTCGCACGCCCGTGCGTCGTCACGCATCGTGTTCGAACAAATCCCCTGCGTTTAAATGGGCTTGAGGCTACTGCATGTGCGGAGCCGGTTTCAGAGAGTCGCCGAATGTGACGCGGTGGTGATCCGGTCGGACTAAGCTCGCCCGCGGCGCACCGAGTTGAGGCGTATTCGTGCGCTTGTTCCCAAACATCCCGAAGATGCCGACAGATCCCTACAGAGGGTGCCCACATGGTGAGTGTTCAGTCCCCACCCGGTCGCCGAGAACTTCCTTACGCACGCGTGCTGTTGCTGCCGGCGATACTGATGGCCGCGGCGACCGGAGCCGCCGTCGCCCTGGTGGCGACGCAGGCCCGGCTCGCCGTCGGCGTCTGCGGAGCCGTCGCCACGCTTCTGGTGATCGCGGCCGGAGCCGAGTCGGCGCGCCGCGGCCGCCTGCTGCGCGAGGTGCGCGCGGAGAAGGAGCAGCGCGTCGCCTACCTGGAACAGTGCGTCGCCGACCACGGTGAGGAGAACCGCCTCCTCGCCGAGGAGTTCGTGCCCAACGCCGTGGAGTGGCTGCGGGCCGGAAATTCCCCCAGGGAGGTGATGCGCGACCTCACCGAGGGCGACCAGTTGTTCCGGGATCTCGACGACGCGCAACGCGCCGTGGTCCGGAAGATCCTCGACATCGTCGACCACGAGGAGTCCCTGCGCGACTCCGCCCAGCGCTCCTTCGTCAGCATCGCCCGCCGCATGCAGGCCATCGTCCACCAACAGGCCGCGGAACTGCGGGAGATGGAGGAGGACCACGGCCGTAACCCCGAGGTCTTCGACGACCTGCTGCGCATCGACCACGGCACCTCGCTGATCGGCCGCCTCGCCGACTCCATCGGTGTGCTCGGCGGCGGCCGGCCCAGCCGCAACTGGCCCCAGCCGGTCCCGCTGTACAGCGTGCTGCGCGGCGCCATGTCCCGGATCCTGGAGTACCGGCGCATCCAGCTGGACTCCATCGCCAAGGTCAACATCAGCGGCCTCTCCGTCGAGCCGCTCATCCACGCGCTCGCCGAACTCCTCGACAACTCCACCCGCTACTCGCCCCCGAACAGCAAGGTGCACGTCAACGCCGTCGAGGTGCAGACCGGCATCGCCATCGAGATCGAGGACGCCGGCGTCAGCCTCAGCGAGGAGGCCCGCGCCAAGGCCGAACGCATGCTGGAGCAGGCCATGGCGGGCGTCGACATCCAGGACGTCGGCATCACCCCGCGCCTGGGCCTCGCGGTCGTCGGCCGGCTGTGCACCTCGTTCAACCTGGAGGTCTCGCTGCGCAAGTCGGCCTACGGCGGCGTCCGGGCCGTCCTCATCGTGCCGAGCGAGATGCAGACCTGCGAACCCGCCCCCGGCTTCGCGCACGGCATCGGCGCCACCGCCGTACCGCAGATCGACCTCAGCCAGGTCGGCGAGGGCCCCAAGCGCCCGCCCAAGAAGCGCCGTCCCACCAACGCGCGCATCCCGGCCGGGATCTCCCTGACCGACGACGAGGTGCCCGAGGTCACCGAGTGGACCGAGCAGGGCCTGCCGCAGCGGCGCAGCAAGACCACGATCTCGATCGCCCAGCGCTACCGGGAGGCGTACGCCGCCCAGGAGGCCGAGCGCCAGGGCAAGCCGGACCTGTTCGCGCAGCCCCGCCCGGAGCCGCAGCCCGAACGGAAGAAGCAAGAGCCCGGCGTGGCCTTCGAGGCGTTCTGGGAGGGCCTGAAGAAGGACATCCCGCCGGGCGTCCACCCGACCGACTTCACCCGCAACCCCACCGCCTACCTGCATCTGCTCGAAGACAAGGCCAAGCCCGAGGCCGACGACGAAGGGGACCTCACGTGATCCAGCAGCGCCAAAACTTCGACTGGCTGCTCAAGGAGCTCTACGACGGCGTACCGGGCATCGAGATGATCGTGGTGCTGTCGGCCGACGGTCTGCGCATCGCCCGCTACGCCGGTGACCCCGACGCCGCGGACCGGGTCGCCGCCGCCTGCGCGGGCATGCAGAGCCTCGCCGGCGCGGTCGCCCAGGAGATCCCCGCCGTCGTCGGCGACATGAACCTCGTCATCATCGAGATGGACGGCGGCTACTTCTACCTGATGGCGGCCGGCGCCAACGCCTACCTCGCGGTCCTCGCCGACGTCCGCTGCGAGGCCGGCCGGATGAGCGCCAGCATGCGCGACCTCGTGGTCCGCATCGGCGCCCACCTCACCACCCCGCCCCGGCGCAACGGGCACAGCGTATGACGCCTCCGCAACGCAGGCGGCGACAACCCCTGCCGGAACCGCCCCCGCCCCCGCCGCAGCCCGTACAGCAGCCCCCGCAGGAGGGGGAGGGCAAGAACCCCGAGCGGCTGTACATCATCACGGGCGCGGACGGCGAGCGCGCTCCCGTCGACCTGGTCACCTTAATCGTGGCGTGTGCCGAACCGCCCTCCTCGGCCACGCCGGAGCAGACGGCGGTGCTGCGGATGTGCGGCGCCCCGCTCTCGGTGGCCGAGGTGTCGGCCTATCTCGGTCTCCCGTTCAGCGTGGTGACGGTGCTGCTGACCGAAATGCTGGCGGCCGAACTCGTTCAGGCGCGCGCCCCGATCGTCCGGCAGCAGCTCCCTGACCGTTCCCTTCTCGAAGCGGTGATGCATGGACTTCAACGGCTCTGACACGATCCCCGGCCCACGGTCCGAGGACTATCTCCCGCAGACCACCACGGCCGCGGCGAAGATCGTCATCGTGGGCGGTTTCGGCGTCGGCAAGACCACCATGGTCGGCTCCGTCAGTGAGATCAGGCCGCTGACCACCGAGGAGACCATGACCCAGGCGGGCGTCGGGGTCGACGACAACTACGGCTCCGAGACCAAGACCGCCACCACCGTGGCCATGGACTTCGGCCGGATCCGCATCACGGAACAGGTCGTGCTCTACCTCTTCGGCACGCCCGGCCAGGAGCGCTTCTGGTTCCTGTGGAACGGGCTGTTCGAGGGCGCGCTCGGCGCGGTCGTACTGGTCGACACCCGCCGCCTGGAGGTCAGCTTCGAGGTCATGGGCCGGCTGGAGGAGGGCGGCGTGCCCTTCGTCGTCGCCGTCAACACCTTCCCCGACGGGCCCCGTTACCCCCTCGACGAACTGCGCGGGGCCCTCGACCTGCCGCCCGAGATCCCGATCGTGGAGTGCGACGTGCGCCGCCGCGCCTCGAGCCGCGACGTCCTGATGACCCTCATGCAGTTCCTGCACTCCCTGGCACTCAGCCGCAGCCTCACCTGACGGCCACCGCACACGACACCCGCAGAACATCCCCAGACACCGGATTCAGCACAGTTTCGGAGCGACCCTGTGACTCCCGAACACCCCGTCCCGACCGGTCCGCACGACCTCGCCCTGGACCCGCCGCCCGGCTGTCCCGCGCACGGCCGGGGCCCCGGCGGACTGACCCGCCTCTTCGGACCCGGCTCGGAGGACCTGAACGCGCTGTACGAGCGGCTGCGCGAGCAGCACGGACCCGTGGCGCCGGTCCTGATCCACGACGACCTGCCGATGTGGATGGTCCTCGGGCACGCCGAGAACCTGCACATGGTGCGCGCGCCCTCGCTGTTCACCAAGGACAGCCGCATCTGGTCGCCGCTGCTGGACGGCAAGGTCAGGCCCGACCACCCGCTCATGCCGCACATCGCCTGGCAGCCCATGTGCGCCCACGCCGAGGGCGACGAGCACAAGCGGCTGCGGGCCGCGGTCACCTCGGCCATGGCCACCATCGACGACCGCAGCGTGCGCCGGTACATCAACCGCTCCAGCCAGCGCCTGGTCAACGACTTCTGCGAGGAGGGCCGGGCCGAGCTGGTGAGCCAGTTCGTCGAGCACCTCCCGATGGCCGTCATGTGCCATGTCCTGGGCATGCCCGACGAGTACAACGACCGCATGGTCCACTGCGCCCGCGACGCGCTCAAGGGCTCCGAGACCGCCATCGCCAGCCACGACTACGTCATGGGGGCGCTGACCCGGCTCACCACCCGCCGCCGCGCCCGGCCCGAGGACGACTTCACCAGCCACCTCATCACCCACCCGGCGGAACTCACCGACCACGAGGTCCGGGAGCATCTGCGCCTGGTGCTCTTCGCCGCCTACGAGACCACGGTCAACCTGGTCTCCAACGTGCTGCGCATGGTCCTCACCGACCCGCGGTTCCTCGCCCAGCTCAACGGCGGCCAGATGACGGTGGCGGAGGCGGTCGAGCAGTCCCTGTGGGACGAGCCCCCGTTCAGCACCGTCTTCGCCTACTTCGCCAAGCAGGACACGGAGTTGGGCGGCCAGCGCATCCGCCGGGGCGACGGCCTGTTCTTCGCGCCGGCCCCCGGCAACGTGGATCCCCGGGTGCGCCCCGACCTCGCCGCCCACATGCAGGGCAACCGCTCCCACCTCGCCTTCAGCAGCGGCCCGCACGAGTGCCCCGGCCAGGACATCGGCCGCGCCATCGCCGACGTCGGCGTCGACGCGCTGCTGATGCGGCTGCCGGACGTGCAACTCGACTGCGACGAGGACGAGTTGCGGTGGACGATGTCGATCGCCTCGCGGCACCTGGTGGAACTGCCGGTCCGGTTCGAGCCGAAGGACCAGCAGGACGTCAAACACAAGCCGAGCCACGTCCCGATCCCGCCGCAGCGCATGACGCGGCCGGTGAGCACCGAACCGCAGTCCGCGCCGGCGCCCGCTTCCGCCCCGGTGACCGCGCCACGGGCCGCGCAGCCCGCGCCGCCCGCCCCGGAGCCGACGACCCCGGCCCGCCGGCCAGGCGCCTGGCGGCGCTTCCTGTCCTGGTGGCGCGGTTACTGATCGACGCCCGGTGCCGGAGTGGCGGCCGGGCCGTCGTACCAACTGCCGTACGACGCCCAGGACTCGAGTGTCCGGCCACTCCGCAGCCGGTGCTCCGTCCCCGTGACCGGATCGGTGAACTCCAGCTCGCGCGCCAGTAGTTGCAGCGGGCACCGGAAGTCGTCGGCCGGTACGGGGGCGGCCACCTCGGGGTAGAGCGGATCGCCGAGGATCGGCACGCCCAACGCGGCCATGTGCACCCGGAGTTGGTGGGTCTGCCCGGTCTCGGGGACCAGCCGGTAGCGGGCCAGACCGTCCGGCCGGTGCTCGGCCGGCTCGACGTGACTGACCGCGTTCGGCTCGCCCGGCACCTCCCGGGCGGCGAGCACGCCGCGCTCCTTCAGGATCCGGCTGCGCACGGTCACCGGCCAGGCGCGCGAGGGGTCGTGGGGCGCGACGGCCTCGTACACCTTGCGCACCCGGCGGTCGCGGAACAGCGTCTGGTAGGCGCCGCGCTCCTCGGGGCGCACGATGAACAGCACGAGCCCGGCGGTGAGCCGGTCGAGCCGGTGCGCGGCACCGAGCGCGGGCAGGCCCAGCTCGCGGCGCAGCCGGGCCAGCGCGGTCTCGGTGACATGGCTGCCGCGCGGGGTGGTGGCCAGGAAGTGCGGCTTGTCGACGACGACGACGTGCTCGTCGCGGTGCACGATCTCCAGCGGGAACGGCACGGGCACCTCGGCGGGCAGCTCGCGGTGGAACCACACGAACATCCCCGGCACGTACGCCGCGTCCGGCGCCACCGCCGCCCCGTCCGCGCCGACCACGAGCCCGGCCGCCAGCATCCCGTCCACGGCCGCGGCCCGCGCCCCGCCGAGCCGCTCCACCAGGTGCTCCCGGACGGTGGCCCAGGCGCCCTCGCCCGGCAGCCGCACCCGCACGGCGTCGATCCCGTCGCGCTGCGGCAGCGGGGAGGGCGGGGGAGGGGTGCGGCGTCTCATCGGGGTCCAGCGTACGGCGACGGGAAACCCGGTTGACTCCTCACGGCCCGTTGGCAGGATGCGGATCATGCCCTACACCGCAGGCTCCGTCCTGCCCGCCGGAACCCTCTCAGGCACCCCGCAGCCCGTGCTCCGCACCGGCGACGGCCTCCTCCTGCGCCCGTGGCGGGCCGAGGACGCGCCCGCCGTGTACGCCGCCTTCCAGGACCCGGCGATGCACCAGTGGCACGTCAGGTCCGCCGACTGCGAGGAGGAGGTCGCCGGCTGGATCGAGGCGTGGCGGAAGGGCTGGGCGGGGGAGCGCAACGCCCAGTGGGCCGTGGCCGACACGGACACCGGTGAACTGCTCGGGCGGGTGGCGCTGCGCAGCATCGACCTCGGTGACGGCGTGGCGGAGGTCGCCTACTGGACGACCAAGGCGGCCCGTGGCCGGGGAGTCGCCCCCCGGGCCACGACCGCACTGACCCGCTGGGCCCTCGACGAGATCGGCTTCCACCGCCTGGAGCTGATGCACGCCACCGCCAACGAGGCCTCCTGCCGCGTCGCCACGAAGGCCGGTTTCACCCTGGAGGGCACCCGGCGCAGCGCCGCCCTCCACCAGGACGGCTGGCACGACATGCACCTCCACGCCCGCGTACAGGGCGACTGAGCGGGCGCGGCACGCGCCCACCGCCCTCGCGTCACGCCGTCGCGGCCTCCGGTACGGCACCGGCCAGCGCCGTCGCCCGCCGCCGGTAGGCCCGGAAGGCCACACCGATCGCGACCGTCACACCGAGGAAGAGCACGGTGAACCACTGGAAGTACCAGTGGCCGCCCGCCGGGTCGTAGACCGCCGCGCGGGGCCAGGCCAGGTTGATCGTCATCAGGAGGCCGTAGAGGAGGGCGAGGGTGTTCACCGGGACGCCCCAGCGGCCCAGGGAGAACAGGCGGGCGCCGGTCTCGTCCGTGCCCGTCGAGGAGAACCGGCCGCGCAGGCGGCGCACCAGCAGGGGGCCGGTGACCATCGCGTACGCCAGGTACAGCATCACGATGCAGGTGGTGCCGATGGCCAGGAACGCCTCCGGTGAGGCGAAGTTGAGCAGCAGCAGGGCCGCCGCGAGGACGCCGACCACCAGCGCCGGGGCGCTCGGCATGCCGGTGCGCGGGTTCACGCGCGCGAGGCGGCCGGAGAACGGGAGCTGTCCGTCGCGGGCCATGGAGAACAGCATCCGGCAGGCCGCCGTCTGGATGGCGAGCGTCGCCACCGCGATCGCGATCACCACGTCCGCGAGCAGCGCCTTGCCGACGCCGTCGCCGAGGCTGCTGGTGAGGACGTAGCTGAGCCCGTCGACCCCGAGGCGGCCGTCGGTGAGGCTGGGCGCGGCGAGTATGCCGCCCAGCACGATCAGGCCGCCGAGCAGGCCCGCCGCGCCGAGCGCGGTCAGGATGGTGCGGGGCGCGGTGCGCCGCGGGTCGCGCGTCTCCTCGCTCATCTCGCCCGCGCTGTCGAAGCCGATCATCACGTAGGCGGCCGTGAACGAGCCGACGAGCAGCGCCCCGAACAGGCCGTTCTGCGCGGCCCCTTCGGTGTGGAAGGTGATGCTCGGGGTGCGCTCGGAGTGGGTGAGCAGCAGCACGACGATGAGTACCGCGCCGATGATCTCGGCGGTGACGCCGACCCGGTTGATCACGGACATCACGCGGTTGTCGAGGACGTTCACCAGTGTCGTCAGCACCAGCAGGATCACGCCGAGCAGCGCCGCGTTGGCCGCGCCGTCGGGTGAGGTGGGCGCCGGGTCGGTGCCGATGAGCTGGAAGCCCGACCAGATCGCCGGCAGCACCATCTGCAGCGCGAGCGCGGCGGCGGCGACCACGACGATCTGCCCGATCACCATGATCCAGCCGGCGAACCAGCCGAACGACGGCGTCGACAGCCGCGACGACCACTGGTAGATCGCGCCGGAGATGGGATAGCGCGCCGCCAGTTCCGCGAAGCACGCGGCCACCAGCAACTGCCCGACCAGCACCACCGGCCAGGCCCAGAAGAAGACCGGGCCGCCGAAGGCGTAACCGAAGGCGAAGAACTGGAAGACGGTCGTCAGGACGGAGATGAAGGAGAACCCGGCGGCGAACGAGGCGTACCGGCCCAGGCTGCGGTGCAGTTCCTGGCGGTAGCCGAACTCGGCGAGGGAGCCGTCGCCGGCGTCGGCGACGGGGGAGTGCGGCGGGTCGGGGCGTACGTCGGGGGGTGTCGTTGTCGTCACGGCGAACCTGCCTTGGGCCCAGGGGGACGGAATTCCTGTCGGGCGACAGAAATTAGGGACGCGCTGTTTCATGCGCGTCACGCCGTCGTGTCCGGGGCGGGCCCAAGTCCTCACGTTCTCTCGAACGCCACTCGGTCGCGTTACATCGTGTCTCTCGTCCGCTGGTCCGACTCGCGACATGTCCGGCCGTGGATGTTCGCAGCCGTGCTGCCGGGTGCCGCGTTCCCGGCACCGGCCCGGATGCCTTCGTGGATGCGGCACGCAGCCGACTTCGACCCGCTCAACTGGGCGATGGCCGTGGGTTGTTCGGCACTCTCAGCCGACCCGGACGTCCGGACGTTCCGGTCGTTCCAGCGGTCGGCTGGCGGCTGTCGGGTCACGCGGTCGGCGTCGCCTTCTCCTGCTCCGCCTCCACGCGCGCGTTCCACTCCGGCTTCGACGCCTGCCAGCCGTCCTCGTTGTGGCCGAGCCGCCAGTAGCCGGAGATCGACAGGTCCTCGCGCGGGATCCCCAGCTCGACGCGCAGCAGCTTGCGCAGCTCCTTCACGCAGGCGGCCTCGCCGTGCACGAACGCGTGCGGGCGGCCCTCGGGGAACTTCAGCGCCCGTACGGCCTCGACGAGCCGCTCGCCGATCGGCCGGTCGCCGCGGTGCAGCCAGACGACCTCCACGTCGGAGTCGATCTTCTGTTCCTCCTCGGGGCCGGTCACCTCGATGAAGGCGTGGGCGAGGGCGCCGGCGGGCAGCGACTCCAGGGCGGTCGCGATGGCGGGCAGGGCGCTCTCGTCGCCGACCAGCAGATGCCAGTCGGCGGTCGTGTCCGGCGTGTAGGCGCCGCCGGGGCCCAGGAAGTGGACCTTCTCGCCCGGCTGCACGCGCGCCGCCCACGGCCCGGCCAGGCCCTCGTCGCCGTGCAGCACGAAGTCCAGGGTCAGCTCGCGGTGTTCGGCGTCCCAGTAGCGGGCCGTGTACGTCCGCGTCACGGGCCACTGCTCGCGGGGGAACTCGGCGCGGATGTGCTCCAGGTCGAAGGGCTCCGGGTAGGTGACGCCCTCGGGGCCGAAGAGGAGTTTGACGTAGTGGTCGGTGCAGTCGCCCGCCGTGAACTCGGCCAGACCCTCGCCGCCGAGCACGACGCGCTGCATGTGCGGGGTGAGCCGTTCGGTGCGGACGACCTGCGCGGAATGAGGCTTCCGCGGCTTCCGTGCCGGACGTTCTGCCATGACGGCCTCCCAGTCTCTGCCCATGTCATCATGGTTAGGCTTACCTAAGTTAGCATCTCTCTCCCGGTGGTGCCCCCAGAACGTCTACGCGCGCGCTGTGTTCAGCGTGTTCAGCAGTCGTTGCAGTGACCCTCCGAGCCCCCAGCGCGCCGCCAGTGCCTCCAGTGTCGCCCCGTCCCTCGGCGCACCCGGCAGCACGGTGTCCACGTCCGGAAGGGGCACGTCGCCGGCGACCGCGACGACCTTCGGCGCGACGGCGACGTACGGCCGCGCCTCGTCCAGCCGCTTGCGCTGCGACGGCGTCAGCTTCGCCTTCGGGTCCTCGACCGCCGCCATGATCCCGGCCAGGTCGCCGAACTCGGCCAGCAGTTTGGCCGCCGTCTTCTCCCCGATGCCCGGCACGCCCGGCAGGCCGTCGCTCGGGTCGCCGCGCAGCGTGGCCAGATCCGCGTACCCGCGCCCGTCCACGCCGTACTTCTCGCGCAGCCACGCCTCGTCCGTCAGTTGCAGCGTGCCGACGCCCTTCAGCGGGTAGAGCACGCGCACCCCGCGCGCGTCGTCGACCAGTTGGTAGAGGTCGCGGTCGCCGGTGACGATGTCGACCGGGCCCTTCGCGCGGCCGGTGAACGTGCCGATCACGTCGTCCGCCTCGTAGCCCGCGACGCCCACGCGGGCGATGCCGAGCGCGTCCAGGACCGCCTCGATGATCGGCACCTGCGGGGAGAGGGTGTCCGGCACCTCCTCCTCGTCCGGTCCCACCTCGCGCTCCTCGGCGACGCGGTGCGCCTTGTAGGTGGGGATCAGGTCGACGCGCCACCGGGGGCGCCAGTCGGCGTCCATGCAGGCGACCAGTTCGTCCGGCCGGTGGTCCTTCACCAGCCGGTCGATGAAGTCCAGCAGCCCGCGTACGGCGTTCACCGGAGTGCCGTCCGGCGCCTTCACGGAGTCCGGGACGCCGAAGTAGGCGCGGAAGTAGAGCGAGGCGGTGTCGAGAAGCATCAGTCGTCCGGTCACGCCTCGCATCATGCCGCACGGGTGCCCATGTGACCGGCGGGTATTCACTCCCGTGGCAGGCGTGAACATCCTGCTGAACCCCCTGCGCCGCCTCCTGTGAACTGAACAGAAGGGCCGGGCGGCCCGGTGACCTGGCAGCACCGCGGCCGTACGACGAGGGGCGGGCGCCGGCGTACGGCTTCCACGGCCGGTGACGGGGCCCGCCCTCGTGCCGTTCCCAGCCCGGTTCCCGGAGCCGTTCCCGCCCTCCCGGACACGGCAAGGATCCGGCCAACCACAGAGAGCCATGCCCATCCCCGGGCCGAAGGACCGCGAAGCCGGGGACGAGCGGGAACACTGGCGGCCGTTCGCGCATTGAACCGGAAAACGGCTGGACGGCTGTCCGCTCCGCGGGTCCGGGGCCGGTTCATCTGGCGCGAACTGTGAGGTCGGGCGTTACGCCGTGTGTCCTCGATGTGACGGGCACATGAAACGGTTTGCCGAACATGCGTAGGGTGCAGACAACTCATCAGAGGAAGTATCAGAGGACGCGACGGTCACGACGCGACGACGCAAACGGTACGACGAGCGAAGGAGGGAGCCGGGCTATGGGCGACCACAAAGAACAGCCCCTGCGGGTGGGCGCGGCCGTGCGGCGCCGACGCCGGTCCCTGCAGCTCACCCTCGCCGTCGTGGCCGAGCGCAGCGGCCTGTCCGTCCCGTTCCTGAGCCAGGTCGAGAACGAGCGCGCGCGGCCCAGCACCAGTTCCCTGGAGAAGGTCGCCGACGCCCTGCGCACCACGGCCGTCGAACTCCTCGCCGCCGCCGACCCGGCGTGCAGCGTGGACGTCGTACGCGCCGACGTCACCGAGCCGGGCCAGGGCACCGGCCAGAGCAGCGGCCACGGCGCGGGTGCGGGGCCGGATCCGGAGCCGCGCTCGCGTTCCCTGGTGCGCGGTCACCACCAGATGCACGCCTCCGAGTTCACCGGCGACCACGACGCCGGCCGTGAATTCCAGTACCGCAACGACCAGTTGATGTACGTCGCCGACGGCGCCGTGGAGATCGAGGCGGAGGGCCGCGCCTACCGTCTGGGCCGCGGCGACACCCTGTACCTCACCGGCGGGGTCCGTCACCGCTGGCGGGCGACTGTGCCGGACACCCGGCTGGTCGTCGTCGCCGTGGCCGAGCACATCGAGGCGGTCCGCGACCGTGACCGGGGGCGCAGGCGCTAGTGAGGGTCGTCTCGCTGGTCCCGTCGCTCACCGAGGCGGTGGCCACCTCCGTGCCCGGCGCCCTGGTCGGCGCCACCGACTGGTGTACCCACCCGGCGGACCTCGACGTCACCCGGATCGGCGGAACCAAGAACCCCGACGTCGACCGGATCGTCGCCCTCGCCCCCGACCTGGTGATCGCCAACGAGGAGGAGAACCGGGAACCGGACCTGGCCGCGCTGCGCGCCGCGGGCGTCGAGGTGCTGGTGACGGAGGTCCGGGACGTCCCGCAGGCCTTCCGGGAACTGGCGCGGGTGCTCCGGGCGTGCGGGGCGCCGGCCCTGCCGGGCTGGCTGGTGGACGCGGAGGAGGCGTGGGCCGCGCTGCCCGTCTTCGAGGAGCGCCGCACGGCCGTCGTACCGATCTGGCGTCGCCCGTGGATGGTGCTGGGCCGGGACACGTTCGCCGGGGACGTGCTGGCCCGGCTGGGCGTCGACCACCTGTACGCCGGGCACCCCGAGCGCTATCCGAGGGTCCCGGTCGACGAGCTGCGGGCGGCTGCCCCGGACCTGGTCGTCCTCCCGGACGAGCCCTACCGCTTCACCGCCGACGACGGCCCGGAGGCCTTCCCCGGCCTGCCCTGCGCGCTCGTCAGCGGACGGCACCTGACGTGGTACGGCCCGTCGCTCGCCGAGGCGCCGAAGGCGCTGGGCGAGGCGCTGCGAGCAGCCCGCCGCTGAGCAGCCCGCGCACGGTGTGCCCGGCGACGACCGTCCAGGCGGCGACGAGGACGACGTACAGCGCGCAGGCCAGCACCTGGTAGACGGCCAGCCCGGTGTGCCGGGCCAGCGCCGCCGCCCCGGTCACACAGGTGCCGACCGGGAAGGTGAACGCCCACCACGTCATCGCGAAGCCCATCCCGTGCCGGCGGGCCCGCAGCACGTGCGCCCCGGCCAGACACAGCCAGAGCAGCGCGAAGCCCAGGACGGGCACCCCGTACAGCACGGCGAGGACGGCGAAGCCGCGCGCGTCCGGGCCGGGCACGACCCCGGGAGCGACCTCCGCGAACTTCCCGACGGCGGTGGTGGACTGCCCGAGCGGGCCCAGGAGGAGGAACAGGGTCGGGGTGAGGACGAGGGGCAGCGGCGCGCCGGTCACCAGCCGCCCGAACACCACCGGCAGCATCATGAGCGTGGCGAGCAGACTCAGCCCGAACAGCGCGAAGCACGCCAGCAGCAGGGTCTGCCGCGGCTGCCCGGCCGGCAGATACGGCACCAGCAGCGGCCCGAGCGCCGCGGACACCATGGGCGCGACGAGCGGCAGCAGCCACACCGGCGTGGCCTGGGCGGCCTCCACCCGGTGGCGGACGGCCATCAGATACGGGACGGCGACGGCGGCCGTGAGCGCGACGAGCGTCCCGGCGCCGAACAGCACGGCGTCGAGCGCGACCGCGGCGCGGATGCCGATCCAGTCCCGGCCGACGGTCACCGCGCCGCCCCCGACGGCGAGCAGCGCCATGGCCAGACAGCCGTAGAACGGGGCCGTCGCCGGGTCGCGGAGGTGGGCGCGGGCCTGGTCGCGGTGGTGGCGCCAGTGCAGGGCGCGGGCGGCGAGCAGGGCCAGCAGGAGGGCGAGGGAGAGCGCCCAGAAGGCGGCGCAGAGCGTCCGCAGCCCCGGCAGCCGGACCGGGAGCGCGGCTCCCGCCGTGGCGAGGATCGCGGTGCCCATCACCGTCGCGTACCAGTTCGGCCCGAGGTGACGGACGGCGACGGCGCGCGGGCGGGGAAGGGCGTACAGGGGCTGGACGGCGGTGACCATGACTCCACCGTCGCCCGGTCGCCCGCCCGCGACCAGGGAGGATGTCTCTATGGGGACATAAGCTGGGCTTATGGGGAGTGTGGAGGAACAGCCCGCGGGCGCAGGAACGGGTACGACGGGTACGACGGGATCGACGGGTACGACGGTTTCGACAGGCCCGATGGGTTCGATCGCGCACCGTGTCCCGGATCTCGGGGCGCTGGAGCTGCTGCTGGGCGTGGCCCGGCTGGGCAGCCTGGGTGCGGCGGCGCGCGAGCTGGGCATCACGCAGCCGGCGGCGAGCAGCCGGATCCGGTCCATGGAACGCCAGCTCGGCGTGGCCCTGGTGGACCGCTCCCCGCGCGGCTCCCGGCTCACGGACGCAGGCGCGCTGGTCACGGACTGGGCGCGGCGGATCGTCGAGGCGGCGCAGGCGTTCGACGCGGGGGCGCAGGCGCTGCGGGACCGGCGGGACTCACGGCTGCGGGTGGCGGCCAGCATGACCATCGCCGAGTACCTGCTGCCAGGCTGGCTGCTCGCGCTGCGCGCCGGGCGGCCGGACACGGCGGTGTCGCTGCTCGCGGGCAACTCGGCGGCCGTCGCCGAGCGGTTGCTGTCAGGGGAGGCGGACCTCGGCTTCGTGGAGGGGCTCACGGTGCCGCCCGGCCTCGACTCCACCGTGATAGCCCACGACCACCTCATCGTCGTCGTCGCCCCCGGCCACCCGTGGGCCCGGCGCCGACGCCCGCTGCCCGCGGCCGAGTTGGCGTCGACGCCGCTGATCCTGCGGGAGGAGGGGTCCGGGACGCGTCAGGTTCTCGACACGGCGCTGGGCGGTCTGGCCCGGCCGCTGATCGAGCTGTCCTCGACGACGGCGGTGAAGGCGGCGGCGGTGAGCGGGGCGGGGCCGGCGGTGCTGAGCGAACTGGCGGTCGGCGAGGAGTTGGCGCTGCGGCGGTTGGTCTCGATACCGGTCGAGGGGGTCGCGCTGGCGCGCGACCTGCGCGCGGTGTGGCCGACGGGGCATCGCCCTGCGGGGCCTGCGCGGGAGCTGTTGTCGCTGACGCGGGGGTAGGGGGCGGCCGGTCCCGTCCCGTCCGCTGGGGGCCGCGCCCCCAGACCCCCGCTGTCGGCCCTTAAGGGGCCTCGTCCTCAATCGCCGGACGGGCTGAAAGACGCCGGCCGGTGCTTCTGGTCTACCCCGCCGCTCTACCCCGCCGCTTCGACCAACGCGCGCATCACCCGTACGTCCTCCGCCATCTCCGGGTGCCACTGGACCCCCAGCACCCAGCCGCCCGCCGACGGCAGTTCGACGGCTTCCACGGTGCCGTCCGCCGCGTATGCCGACGGGATCAGGCCCGCGCCGAGGCGGTCCACCGCCTGGTGGTGATAGGTCGGCACGGAGGTCTCCTCGTCGACGAGCCCGCCGTACAGCGTGCCCGGGACCGGCTTGACCGAGTGGTGTCCGACGATGCCGACGCCCCCGGTGTGGCCGTCGATGTGCTGCGTCATGGTGCCGCCGAGGGCGATGTTCAGCAACTGCATGCCCCGGCAGATGCCCAGCAGCGGGACGTCCGCCGCCAGCGCCGCCTGGATCAGGGCCAGCTCCCACGCGTCCCGCTCCCGCGCCGGCGGCCCGGTGCGCGGGTCGCGCTCGGCGCCGTAGCGGACCGGGTCGACGTCGGGGCCGCCCGCGATCACCAGGCCGTCGAGGCGGGCCACGGCTCCCGCCGCCTGCTCGGGCGCGTCCGGCGGGAGCAGCGCGGCCAGTCCGCCGGCCCGCTGCACGAGCCGCGGGTACCCGGCGGGCAGCAGGGCCGCCTCCAGCTCCCACACGCCCCAGCGCGTCCTGGACTCCAGGTACGTACTGACGCCGATCAGCGGCCTGCCGCTCCTCGCGTCCGTGACACCCGTCCTGCCCGCCATGTCGCCTCCCCGGCCTTCAATGGACTGCTCGCATACCTTTGTCTCACGTCAGGAAGCCCCTGAGCAGGGCCGCCGTCCCCGCGCAGTGCTCCCGCATCATCTCCCGCGCGCCGTCCGAGTCGCCGTCCAGCACCGCTTCCACCAGCGCGATGTGCTGGCGCTGCGAGTGCTCCAGGTTGCGCACGAGGAGCGGGATGCAGTCGAGCAGGTCGTTCACCGTGGCCCGTACCGCCGCGTACCGCGCGGTCAGCGACGGTGAGCCGCACAGCTCGGCCAGGGTGAGGTGGAGCATCGTGTCCAGGCGCCGGTAGTCGGTGAGCGGCGCGTCCTCGGTGCGGGCGAGGGCTTCGCGCAGGCGCTCCGCCTGTTCGCGGTCGAGCCCGTGCGTCGCGCACAGGCCCGCCGCGCCCACCTCCAGCACCTCGCGGAAGCGCAGCACGTCCTCGACGTCGACCTCGGCGATCCGCCGCCGCAGCTCGTCCTCGCCGCCGGCGTCCGCGCGCGGCAGCACGAACGTGCCGCCGTAACGCCCCCGGCGCGACTCGACCAGCCCCTGGTCCTGGAGCACCTTCAGCACCTCGCGCAGCGTCACCCGGCTGATCCCGAGCCGCTCCGCGAGATCCCGCTCGGCCGGCAGCCGTTCGCCGCCCGGCACCAGACCCAGCCGGACGACCTGGAGGATCTGCTCCAGCGCCTCCTCGAAGCCGTTCCCGGCCCGCACCGGCCGCAGTACCGGCGTCAGCCGGTCGTCCGGTGTGCCGCCCGGTCCGCCGTCCGGTGTGCCGTCCGCGTCCACCGACATCTGGCCGTGCCCCCTTCCCAAGCAATGGTTCTCCGCAATACCTTATGGTCCCCGGAAGCCTGAGGAGGCCCTCCAGTGTCAGACCGCACACCCCCGCTCAGCGTCGAGGAACTGCACGCCCTCGTCGCGAGCGGTGAGATCGACACTGTCGTCCTGGCGTTCCCCGACATGCAAGGGCGGCTCCAGGGCAAGCGGTTCGCCGCCGGATTCTTCCTCGCCGAGGTCCTCCGGCACGGCACCGAGGGCTGCAACTACCTGCTGGCCGTCGACACGGAGATGAACACCGTCGACGGGTACGCCATGTCCTCCTGGGAGCGCGGCTACGGTGACTTCGCCATGCACCCCGACCTCTCCACCCTGCGCCGCGTGCCCTGGAACGCCGGTACGGCCATGCTGGTCGCCGACCTCGCCTGGAGCGACGGCTCGCCCGTGGTCGCCGCCCCGCGCCAGATCCTGCGCCGCCAACTGGAGCGCCTCGCCGAGCACGGCTTCACCGCCCAGGTCGGCACCGAGCTGGAGTTCATCGTCTTCAAGGACAGCTACGAGGCCGCCTGGGACGCGAACTACCGCGGCCTCACCCCGGTCAACCAGTACAACGTCGACTACTCGGTCCTCGGGACCGGACGGGTCGAGCCGCTGCTGCGCCGCATCCGCAACGAGATGGCCGGCGCCGGCCTCACCGTCGAGTCCGCCAAGGGCGAGTGCAACCCCGGCCAGCACGAGATCGTCTTCCGCTACGACGAGGCCCTGGTCACCTGCGACCAGCACGCGATCTACAAGACCGGCGCCAAGGAGATCGCCGCGCAGGAGGGCGTCTCGCTGACCTTCATGGCGAAGTACAACGAGCGCGAGGGCAACTCCTGCCACATCCACCTCTCCCTCACCGACGCCGACGGCACCAACGTCATGGCCGGCACCCCCGCCGACGCGGACGGCATGTCCGACGTCATGCGCCACTTCCTCGCCGGACAACTGGCAGCCCTGCGCGACTTCTCCCTCCTCTACGCCCCCAACATCAACTCCTACAAGCGGTTCCAGCCGGGCTCCTTCGCCCCGACCGCCGTCGCCTGGGGGCACGACAACCGCACCTGCTCGCTGCGGGTCGTCGGCCACGGCCGCTCGATGCGCTTCGAGAACCGGCTGCCCGGCGGCGACGTCAACCCCCACCTCGCGGTCGCCGGACTGGTCGCGGCCGGGCTGTACGGCATCGAACAGAAACTGGAGCTGCCCGAGGCCTGCTCCGGAAACGCCTACACCGCCGACTACGCGCACGTCCCCACCACGCTCCGCGAGGCCGCCGAGCTGTGGGCGAACAGCCCGATCGCGCTGGCCGCCTTCGGCGAGGAGGTCGTCGCGCACTACAGCAACATGGCCCGCGTCGAGCTGGAGGCCTTCGACGCCGCGGTCACCGACTGGGAGCTGCGCCGCTCCTTCGAACGTCTGTGAAAGGTCCTTCGTTGCCGTACGAGCATGAGCTGACCGTCGAGGATGAGCTGACCGTCCTCAATCCCGCGACGGAAGAGGTCGTCGCGACCGTCCCCGCCGCCACCGAGGCCGACGTGGACGCGGCCGTCGTACGCGCCGCCGGGGCGCAGGCGAAGTGGGCCGCGCTCCCGCCCGCCGACCGCGCCCGCCAACTGCGCCGCTTCGCCGACGTCGTCGACGCGCACCTGGAGGAACTGGCCCGGCTGGAGGTCCGGGAGGCCGGTCACCTCCTCGGCAACGCCCGCTGGGAGGCCGGCAACGCCCGCGACCTGCTGCTCTACGCGGCCGGTGGCGTCGAACGGCTCCTCGGCAGGCAGATCCCCGTCGCCGGCGGCTGGGACGTCACCTTCCACGAGCCCCTCGGCGTGGTCGGCGTGATCGCCCCCTGGAACTTCCCGATGCCGATCGCCGCCTGGGGCTCCTTCCCGGCCCTCGCCGCCGGCAACGCGGTCCTCCTCAAGCCCGCCGAGACCACCCCGCTCACCGCCCTGCGCCTGGCCGAACTCGCCCTGGAGGCAGGCCTCCCCGAGGGCCTGTTCCACGTCCTCCCCGGCTACGGCGCGGTCACCGGACGCGCGCTCGTCGACCACCCCGGCGTCGCGAAGATCGTGTTCACCGGCTCCACCCGCACCGGCCGCGAGGTCATGGAACGCTGCGCCCGGCAGGTCAAACCGGTCACCCTGGAACTCGGCGGCAAGAGCCCCAACGTCGTCTTCGCGGACGCCGACCTGAAGACCGCCGTCGACCCCTTCTCCTTCCTGGACAACTCCGGCCAGGACTGCTGCGCCCGCACCCGGATCCTCGTCCAGGAGTCGGTGTACGACGAGGTCGCCGAGCACCTCGCCAGGGAGCTGTCCGCTGTCGTGGTCGGCGATCCGGCCGACGAGGCGACGCAGATGGGCCCGCTGATCTCCCGCCAACAGGTGGACCGCGTACGGTCGTTCGTGCCGGACGACGCCCAGGCCCTGCGCGGAACGGCCCCCGACGGCCCCGGCTTCTGGTTCCCGCCGACCGTCCTCACCGGCGCCGCGCCCGACTCCGGCGCGGCCCGCGAGGAGATCTTCGGACCCGTGGCCGTCCTGCTGCCCTTCATCGACGAGGCGGACGCGATCCGGCTCGCCAACGACACCCCCTACGGCCTCTCCGGCTCCATCTGGACCCGCGACATCGGCCGCGCCCTGCGCGTCTCGCAGGCCGTGCGCGCCGGGAACCTGTCCGTCAACTCCCACTCCAGCGTCCGCTATTGGACGCCCTTCGGCGGCTTCAAACAGTCCGGCGTCGGCCGTGAGCTGGGCCCGGACGCCCTGACCGCCTTCACCGAAACCAAGAACGTCTTCATCAGCACGGAGGGCCCCGCACAGTGACCGCTCAGACCCCTGACATCGTCTGCCGCCGCCTCGTCGGCCGGACGGCCGTCATCACCGGCGCCGGCAGCGGCATCGGCCTCGCCACCGCGCGCCGGCTCGCCTCCGAGGGCGCGCACGTCGTCTGCGGCGACGTCGACGAGACCCGCGGCAAGGCCGCCGCCGCCGAGATCGGCGGGACCTTTGTGAAGGTCGACGTCACCGACCCCGAGCAGGTCGAAGCGCTGTTCAAGACGGCCTACGACACCTACGGCAGCGTCGACATCGCCTTCAACAACGCGGGCATCTCGCCGCCCGACGACGACTCCATCCTGGAGACCGGCCTCGAGGCCTGGAAGCGCGTCCAGGAGGTCAACCTGACCTCCGTCTACCTGTGTTGCAAGGCCGCCATCCCCTACATGCGGCGCCAGGGCAAGGGGTCGATCATCAACACGGCGTCGTTCGTGGCGCGGATGGGCGCGGCCACGTCCCAGATCTCGTACACGGCGTCCAAGGGCGGGGTGCTGGCCATGTCCCGTGAGCTGGGCGTGCAGTTCGCGCGGGAGGGCATCCGCGTGAACGCCCTCTGCCCCGGGCCGGTCAACACCCCGCTCCTCCAGGAGCTGTTCGCCACGGACCCCGAGCGGGCGGCCCGCCGGCTGGTCCACATCCCCGTCGGCCGGTTCGCCGAGGCCGAGGAGATCGCCGCCGCCGTCGCCTTCCTGGCCAGCGACGACTCCTCGTTCGTCAACGCCAGCGACTTCCTGGTGGACGGCGGGATCTCCGGGGCGTACGTCACCCCGCTGTAGGCCCGCTCGCTCTACAGGAACGTGTGGCCCTCACCCCGGTAGGTGGGCACGGTCGCCGTGACCCTGTCCCCCTCGACGAGGTGCAGCACGTCGAACCGCTCGCACAGCTCACCGGCCTTCGCGTGCCGGAACCACACCCTGTCGCCGATCAGCAGATCGTCGGCGGGCGAGCCGATGAGCGGCGTCTGCACCTCGCCGGGGCCCTCCTGGGGGTCGTAACGCAGCCCCTCCGGGAGGTACGGCACCGGCAGCCGGTCGGGTCCGGCAGCGCCGGACGCCGGGTAACCGCCGCCGAGGACCGTCACGATCCCGACCCCCGGCCGCCGTACGACGGGCTGGGCGAACAGGGCGGCCGGACGCCCGCTGAACGACGTGTAGTTGTCGAAGAGACGCGGCACGTACAGCCCAGACCCGGCCGCGATCTCCGTGACCGCGTCCTCGGCGGCGGTGTGCTGCACACTGCCGGTGCCGCCGCCGTTGACGTACTCCAGATCCGGTACGACGGCCCGCACCGCACGCACCACGGCGGCGCGCCGCTCGGCGAGTTCACGGCGGGCGGTGGCCTGCATCAGCCGGATCGCCCGGGACCGGAAGGGCCGCCCGGCGAGGGCGTCGCCGACCCCGGCGATGTGACCCTCGTAGGCCATGATCCCCACGAGCTGGAACCCCGGCCGCCGGGCCACCGCCCGCGCCACGTCGGCGACCTGGGCGGGGGAGTGCAGCGGCGAGCGCAGCGCGCCGACCCGGAGCCGGCCGCCGAGCAGCTTCAGCGAGGTGTCCAACTCCAGGCAGACACGGACGACTTCGCTGCCGCCGGCCCGTGCGGAGTCGATGAGGTCGAGCTGCGCGACGTCGTCGACCATGACGGTGACGGCGGCGGCGAGCTTGGGGTCGGCGGCGAGTTCCGCGAAGGCGGTGCGGTCGGCGGAGGGGTAGGCGAGCAGGATGTCCTCGAACCCGGACCGCGCGAGCCACAGGGACTCGGCGAGGGTGAACGACATGATGCCCGCGAAGCCGTCCTTCGCGAGGACGCGCTCCAAGAGCGTTCGGCAGCGCACGGACTTGCTCGCCACCCGGATCGGCTTGCCGCCGGCCCGGCGGACGAGATCCGCCGCGTTGGCGTCGAATGCCTCCAGGTCGACGATCGCGAGTGGGGCGTCGAGATGCTCGGTGGCCCGGTCGTAACGGGCCCGGTCGGCGGCGCGCGCAGTCATGAACGAAGCCTGCCAGACAGGATTACCGCAGGGTAGGGGGACGTTCCGGGCAGAAGCCCCGGGGGGTGCGGACTGGTTCCCGTTTGCCCAGCGAGAAGCCGTAGAGTGACGCGCACGCACGCAGGACGGCTCCGGCCGGGCAGCCGCGTCGGGATGCCGGTCCGCCCGTGCGGGTATGCGTGCCCTGAACAGATCACCGGGCAACCGCACGTCGGCCCGCGTACGAGAACGACGGCCCGGGCACGAGGAAACGGGGGGTGCATGAGCACAGAAGCACGCCGCGCCTCGATCCCCCCACGCCCGACCACACCCCCACGCCCCACAACCCCACCCGCAACAGCCACGAACGAGGCGGAGCAGGACCACTGGGGTCAGGCACCCACCGCCGAGGCACAGCAGGAGCCCCCGCCCCCGTCGCCCCCGGGCGAGGCACAGCCCACCCGCCGAGCGGCCCCGGGCGAGGCGGAACCCACCCGACGTGCGGCCCCGGGACTGGAGCAGCGGGGCCCGGGAAGCTGGTGGACCACCGGCCCCGCGAAGCGGGAGCCCGCGGGCCGGGTGACTTCCGGCCCGGCGGAGGGGGAGCCTGGGCGTTGGTCGTCCGTCGGTCCGGCGGTGGGCGGAACTGCCCGCCCGGTATCCGCTGGCACGGCGGGGCAGGAGGCCACGCGTAGGGCGGCTACGGGCCCGGCCGGGCAGCAGGAGTCCCGCCGGATGACTTCTGGTCCGGCTCAGCCGGAGGCCCCGCGCGCGGCCGCCGCAGGGCCGGCCGAGCCGCAGGCCGCGCGCCGGGCGACCGCGTCCCCGGCGGGGGCGCCGGTCGCCGGGGGTGAAGGCGCGGCCGGGGACGGCTTTCGCGCCGCCTCGGACACGGTTCCCCCCATCCCCCGCACCGCCCCCCGCTTCGCCGACCCGCGGGCCCAGCACACGGACGCCATGACCCAGCCCCCGCCGCCCGCGTCGGCCCGCTTCCCGGACACCCCGCCACAGCCGGCCCGGCCTGCCTCACCCCCGCGCGGCGGCGACACGGGGACGCCCGCGCGAGCCGAATCGCGCCCGTCCGCCCAACCCAACGTCCCCCGCTCCGCCCCACCCCGCGACTTCCGCCGAGCGCCCCGCGTCACCAGGCCGGCACCCCGCCCCGCCGACCCGCCCGCCTCCTCGGCCGGTCCCCAGGCTCCCGCCGCCACGACGGACTCCGGCTTCTTCGGCGCGCCCCCTTCCCGCGCCGCCGCTCCGGACGCTTCGGGTCCAGCCGCCTCGGCCGCCTCCCGTCCCTTGGGCGCGCCCCCCTCCCGTGCCGCCGCCCCGGACGTCTCGGGTTCGGACATTCCTCGCCCCGCAGCCTCGGACGACGTCCGTTCCGGTGGTGCCGCGGCTGCCCCCTCCCGGCCTCTCGGCTCGGACGGCGGGTCCGCCTCCGTTGCCGACAGTGGCTGGTCGCCGCTGCCGCGGAGTTGGGTGCCCGCGCCCGGGCCGCAGCGGCAGGAGGCGGAGGCGGGGAGTGCCGGGAGCGGCGAACGGCAGAGCGCGCCGGAGGCGGACGGCTGGGCGGCCTGGAGCCCTGGCGCGGCCGTGCGGCAGCCCGACTTCGTCGGGCCGGCCGAGCCCACCGCGCCCGAGACGCCGCGGCGGCCCGACGTCGCCCCGGACGTGCCGAGCGGACCCGACCCGGCCCTCTCCTGGAGCGCCCCCGTGGCCCCCGGCGGCACCCGCGCCACCCCCGGCGCCATGCGCCCCGTGGTGACGTTCGCCCGGCCCGAGGGGTACCGGGGCCGCTTCGGCCGCCGGGGCCGCACCGCCGCGGCCGCCGCCTGTGTCGTCCTCGGACTGGGGCTCATCGGTGGTGCCGTCACCGGCAGTTGGCTCGTCGGGGACTCGGAGGACACCGGCGAACGCAGCACCTACGTCACCGCCGGCGGCCTGTGGCACAACGTGCCCGTCGACCAGCTCTTCCCGCCCACGGTCGACGGACAGGGCGCCGGGCCGGGCGGCGCCGACCGCACCTGGACGCGGATCGCCGTCGCCCCGGACAGCGGCTGCGCCGACGCCTTCGACCCGCTGCTGGAGCAGGTCCTCGCCCCCGTCGGCTGCACCCGGCTCCTGCGAGCCACCTACACCGACGCCACCCAGAGCTACGTGACCACCGTCGGCCTGCTGTTCACGAAGGCCGACGCCACCGCCATGCGCTCGCTCGACAGCCGCTTCGCGAAGGAGGGCCTGGCACAGCGCGCGGACCTGATGCCCCGCCCGTACGCCGCGAAGGACACCGTCGCCGCCGCCTTCGGCGACAAACAGCGCGCCGCGTGGACGGTCTCCGTCCTCACCGACGCACCCGTCGTCGTCTACGCCGTCTCCGGCTGGGCCGACGGCCGGGACGTCGACACCCCGCAGCCCGCCCCGGCGGCCACCGCGACCGGCGCCACCACGGCCCCCGCCCAGGCCGGCCTCGGCAACGAGGCACAGGGCCTCGCCGACCGCGTCGAGCGCGGCCTGCGCAAGACCGTCGTCACGCCCTCGGAGCATCCCTCATGAGCCCCCGCACGACCCGGGCGACCCGTACGGCCCGCAGGGGCGGGCTCCTGGGCTGCCTCCTCGCCGCCACTGTCGCCCTCGTGCCGCCCACCACCGCCTACGCCGACAGCATCCGCAGCCAGCAGTGGGCCCTGGACGCCCTGCACACGCAGGAGGTCTGGCGGACCACCAAGGGCCGGGGCGTCACCGTCGCCGTCCTGGACACCGGCGTCGAGGCCGACCACCCCGACCTCGACGGCAACGTCCTCGCCGGCAAGGACATGGTCGGCTTCGGGGCCGTGCCCGGCGATCGCGCCTGGGCCCGCCACGGCACCGCGATGGCCGGCATCATCGCCGGTCACGGCCACGGTTACGACAACGACGACGGAGTCATCGGCATCGCCCCGGAGGCGAAGATCCTGCCCGTCCGGGTGATCCTGGAGGACGGCGACCCGCAGCGCACCAAGGCCCGCAACACCCGCGGCAACGCCCTCGCCGAAGGCATCCGCTGGGCCGCCGACCAGGGCGCCGACGTCATCAACCTCTCCCTCGGCGACGACTCCGCCTCCGCCCACCCCGAGCCCGCCGAGGACGAGGCCGTCCAGTACGCGCTGAAGAAGGGCTCGGTCGTCGTCGCCTCGGCCGGCAACGGCGGCGAGAAGGGCGACCACATCTCCTACCCGGCCGCCTACCCGGGCGTCATCGCCGCGACCGCCGTCGACCGCTACGGCACCCGCGCCTCGTTCTCCACCCGCCGCTGGTACGCCACGGTCAGCGCGCCCGGCGTCGACGTCGTCATCGCCGACCCGGACCACAAGTACTACCAAGGCTGGGGGACGTCGGCCGCCTCCGCCTTCGTCTCGGGCGCCGTGGCCCTCGTCAAGGCCGCTCACCCCGGGCTGACCCCCGCGCAGATCAAGAAGCTCCTGGAGGACACCGCCCGCAACGCCCCCGCCGACGGCCGCGACGACTCCCGCGGCTACGGCTTCATCGACCCGGCCGCCGCGATCAAGGCCGCCGCCGGCCTCAAGCCGCAGGGCGTGCAGTCCGCGGCCTCCGGCGAGCGCTACTTCGGCTCCGGCCCGGACCAGCCGAAGACGGACGACGACACGTCGAGCTGGGCGGGACTGCTCGCCGGCGGCGCCGGGGGAGTGCTGCTGGTGACGGCGGTCGTCCTGTGGCGAGGCCGCCGCACACGCGACCCGCACGCGGCCCGCGCGTCGCACGAGGTCTTCTAGCGCACGGTTCGCGGCCGGTCCCGCTACTCGGCGGCGGACGCCGAAGCAGACCTGGCCGTCGAAGCCGACGTGAACGCCGACACCGCCGCCTCGGCCACCGACTCGACCAGCGAGATCCCCGCCGCCTGCGTCGCGTTGCCGTTCGACAGCGCGGCGACCAGGTAGTCGTGGCCGTCGACGGTCACCCGCCCGATGCTGTTGATGTCCCACAGCCCGGTCGTGCTCCGCGGCAGCCAGCCGTTCTTCAGCGCCCACGAAGCCCCCTCGGCCGCGGCCGAGACACCCCACTGCTGTCCGACGGCGATCTGCCCCATCAGCCCCTGGAGGTACGCCCGCGACGCCTCGCTCAACTCCGAGTCGTCCCCGAACACCTGCTGGAGCAGGACGAGTTGGTCGGCGGCCGTGGTCTGGGTCAGCCCCCACAGCATGTCGTCGCCGCCCTCGGTGTCCGTCAGCCCGAACCGCTCGTTCGCCGCGTGCAGACCCGCCGCCTTCCCGATGGTCCGCCACAGCGCCGACGCCGAGTCGTTGTCGCTGTTCTCGATCATCGCGGTGGCGTACGCCTGCTCGGCCGCGGTGAGACGACGGTCCGCGTCCTGCGCCTGGAGCAGCAGCGTCGCCAGGATGTCCACCTTGACGATGCTCGCCGTGTCGAAGACGCCCTCGCCGTACGTGGCACCGCCGCCGGAGTCCACGTCGAGCACGGCCACGGACACGGCCACCCCCGCCGGCACGGTCACCGACTTCACCGCCGACGCCAGCAGCGCGTCATGATCCGTCCCGGGCGCCGCCACGGACTCCACCGACACCTCCCCGTTCCCCGACCCGGACGCCGACGGCGTCGCGGAGGCCGACGATACGGCTCCCGTACCCGAGTGCGCCTGTGCCTTCACATAAACGGTCCCGCCCGCCGTCGCACCCAGCACGGCCACCGTGGCGAGCGCGATGTGCAGCAGCGGACGGCGCCGGGAGGGACGAGCGCGACGGCCGCGACGTGCTCTGGAAGACTCCATGCCGCCGATGCTCGGGGCGGCGGCTGTGCACCCCGTTGGACGGACGTGAGAGGCGTGTCAGGGGAGACTGAGAATCCCGTGAGAGCGGTGACCACCGCGTTTTCGGGCCCCGCACAACCCCGGCGGCATCCCCCCGATAAGGTCGACGACCGTGGCGAACAAGAACATTCCCGACCCCGGCTTCTCCGACGACGACGGCTCCGCCGACCCCCGGCTGACCGCGGCCCTCGCCGCCTGGGCCAAGGACCGCACCGCCGTCGGACCCGTCCTGGCAGCCCTCAAGGGCGCCCGGCTCCTCGTCCCGGTGGTCGCCGTGCTCGGCGAGGTCGAGGAGGACGGTGAGGAGGGGCGCGAAGCTCCTTGGAAGGGTGGTGGTGGGAGACGGGAGGGCGGGCTGCGCCGCGAGAAGACCAGCGACATGGCCGTTCCCACCCTCAAGGCGGGCGCCCGCACCGCGCTGCCCGCCTTCACGTCCACCGACTCCCTCGCCCGCTGGGACCCCGAGGCCCGCCCCGTCGCCGTACCCCTGCACCAGGCGCTGCGGGCCGCCGCGCACGAGAAGGCGGACACCGTCCTCCTCGACCTGGCCGGACCGGTGGCCTTCGAACTGACCGGGCCCGCGCTGCTGGCGCTCGCCGAGGGCCGTACGACGACCGACCCGCTCGCCGATCCGGCGGTCCGGGGCGCGGTCCGGGACGCGGTGGCCGCCGAACCCGACGTCGTCACCGCCCACCTCGGCCCCGGGCAGGCCGACGGCACCCTCGCCCTCGTCCTCGACCCGGCCGCCGTCCCCGCCGAGGCCGCCCGGGCCGTGGCCCGGCGGCTCGCCGCCGACGAAACACTGAGGGCCCGCCTGGTGCGCGGCCTCGACCTGGCACTGCTGCCGGCCGGGACGACGCCTCCGGGCGAGCCCCTGTACGTGAGAGGTTGAGCTACACGATCACCGTGCCGGCTAGCCGTAGATCGGGCCGGTGTACTTCTCGCCCGGGCCCTGACCCGGCTCGTCCCGGACGAGGGACGCCTCGCGGAACGCGAGCTGGAGCGACTTCAGGCCGTCGCGCAGCGGGGCCGCGTGGAAGGAGCTGATCTCGGTCGTGCTCGCGTCGAGCAGCCCGGCGAGGGCGTGCACCAGCTTGCGGGCCTCGTCCAGGTCCTTGTACTTGTCGCCCTCCTCCGTCAGCCCGAGTTTCACGGCCGCGGCGCTCATCAGGTTGACGGCGACCGTCACGATCACCTCGACGGCGGGGACCTCGGCGATGTCGCGGGTCATCTCGTCGAAGTCGGGGCCGGGGGTCTCGGCGGAGCCGGCGGGGGAGGTGTCACTCATGCAGGACACGATAGGCGCAGGGCGGACAAGCTCCGTACCGAGGCTCGATTCGCCGTTCCTGGCGCAGGCTGCTAATCTCGTGTAACGACCGGTCGGACACGCGTGCGCCCCAGCACGGCGGGCCCGGCCCACAAGTGGAGTTTCCGAGCTCCCACCCGACTGTCCTCACGGACGGCGGGTCACCCCGGTCAGGCGGCCACCATCGTTCCGTACGGACGATGGAGTCGCCCGGTAGTGCGCCCCGCGATCCTCGCGGCGGTGCTCCGGTAGTGCTTGGAGCCCCGCATGTGATCGTTCGGGGCATTTTTTGTGCTTCGGCGTGGTTATAAGCCTAACGAACACAGACGTTACGCGGCCGTCCGCCAGACCGCCGCGTGGTGCTATCGAGGAGGATCCATCAGCGCCGAGCCCCGCATCAACGACCGGATTCGCGTTCCCGAGGTGCGACTTGTCGGTCCCAGTGGCGAGCAGGTGGGCATCGTCCCCCTGGCCAAGGCACTGGAGCTTGCGCAGGAGTACGACCTGGACCTGGTCGAGGTCGCGGCGACCGCCCGCCCGCCGGTCTGCAAGCTCATGGACTACGGCAAGTTCAAGTACGAGTCGGCCATGAAGGCCCGTGAAGCGCGCAAGAACCAGGCGCACACGGTCATCAAGGAGATGAAGCTCCGGCCGAAGATCGACCCGCACGACTACGACACCAAAAAGGGTCACGTCGTCCGGTTCCTCAAGCAGGGCGACAAGGTCAAGATCACGATCATGTTCCGCGGTCGTGAGCAGTCCCGTCCCGAGCTGGGATACCGACTGCTGCAGCGTCTCGCGGAAGATGTCCAGGATCTCGGGTTCATCGAGTCGAACCCGAAGCAGGACGGCCGGAACATGATCATGGTTCTCGGTCCGCACAAGAAGAAGACCGAGGCGATGGCCGAGGCCCGGCAGGCGCAGGAGGCCCGCAAGGCCGAGGCGAAGGCCAACCCCGGCCGCTCGCAGAACGCCGCGGACGCCGACGCCGTGAACGCCGAGACCGACTTCGATGACGATCTCGAAGCGGACGACGTCGACGAAGACGTCGAAGCGCACGACGTCGAAGCACACGACGTCGAAGCACACGATGTCGAGGCCCCTGCCCAGCAGGCTTCCGCCGAGGCGTGATCCGAGGGACGCGAGTCCCGAGGACCCAACCGATACAAGCGACGTTCCATCGTGCCCGGTTTCACGGCCGGGCACCGGAACGCCACCGACGAGGAGAGAACGGCGCTATGCCGAAGAACAAGTCGCACAGCGGTGCCAGCAAGCGCTTCAAGATCACCGGCTCCGGCAAGGTGCTCCGTGAGCGCGCCGGCAAGCGCCACCTGCTCGAGCACAAGTCGTCCCGCGTGACGCGCCGCCTCACCGGCACCGCCGAGATGGCCCCGGGCGACGCCGCGAAGATCAAGAAGCTTCTCGGCAAGTGACGTTCGCGGCGCCTGATCCCTTGATCACCGCGCGCCGTACGTCTGGACCGGGACCCCATCGATTCCGGGTCGTGTGACGACAACCACGGCCCCGCTACAAGGAGTTAAAAAGTGGCACGCGTCAAGCGGGCAGTAAACGCCCACAAGAAGCGCCGGGCGATCCTCGAGGCGGCCTCCGGCTACCGCGGTCAGCGTTCGCGCCTGTACCGCAAGGCCAAGGAGCAGGTCACCCACTCGCTGGTCTACAACTACAACGACCGCAAGAAGCGCAAGGGCGACTTCCGTCAGCTGTGGATCCAGCGCATCAACGCTGCGGCCCGCCAGAACGGCATGACCTACAACCGCCTCATCCAGGGTCTGAAGGCCGCGAACATCGAGGTCGACCGCAAGATCCTGGCCGAGCTGGCCGTGAACGACGCCACCGCGTTCGCCGCGCTCGTCGAGGCCGCGCAGAAGGCCCTCCCGGCGGACGTGAACGCGCCGAAGGCCGCGTGACGCTGCGCCGGCTCTGAGCCGACGTGACTGAGGACCCGCAGGTTTCAAGACCTGCGGGTCCTGTTGTGTCCGTACCCGAGTGTCTGTACCCGAGTGACTGGTGAAAGCGAACCGCCCATGACCTCCGCCACCCCCGAGCTGATCTCCCCTCGTTCTCCCCGCGTCGTCGCCGCCCGGCGGCTCGCCAAGCGGAACTTCCGGGGTAAGGAGCGGCTGTTTCTCGCGGAGGGGCCGCAGGCCGTGCGGGAGGCGGCGGGGCACGGCGGGGACACGCTCGTGGAACTGTTCGCCACCGTCGAGGCCGCGGAGCGGTACGCCGACATCATCGGCGAGGCGCGAGGCGCGGGCGCCCGGGTCCATCTCGCCGACGAGCAGGTCATCGAGGACATCTCCACCACCGTCACCCCGCAGGGACTCGTCGCCATCTGCCGGTTCCTGGACACGCCGTTCGAGGCCATCCTCGCCGCCCGGCCGAGGCTCGTCGCCGTACTGGCCCATGTGCGCGACCCCGGGAACGCCGGCACCGTCCTGCGGTGCGCCGACGCCGCCGGGGCCGACGCCGTCGTCCTCACCGACGCCTCCGTCGACCTGTACAACCCCAAGGCCGTCCGCGCCTCCGTCGGGTCGCTGTTCCACCTGCCCGTCGCCGTCGGGGTCCCCGTCGAACAGGCCGTGGCGGGGCTGCGGGACGCCGGTGTGCGGATCCTCGCCGCCGACGGCGCGGGGGAGGACGACCTCGACGACGAGCTCGACAAGGAGACGATGGGCGGGCCCACCGCCTGGGTGTTCGGCAACGAGGCCTGGGGCCTGCCGGAGGAGACCCGGGACCTCGCGGACGCCGTCGTGCGCGTCCCGATCCACGGGAAGGCCGAGAGCCTGAACCTGGCGACCGCCGCCGCCGTATGTCTGTATGCGTCGGCCCGTGCACAGCGCGCCTCCGGAGGGTGCCGCTCTGTCACCGAGAGCGAGTAGGGTGACGTGCTCGGGGGGCCTCTTCCGGGAGGACGGGAGGTGAGGTACGGGGATGAGTGTCGGCACGAGCAGCGCACCGGGAGCGGCCCGACCCGCCGGTGACCTCACCGGACTCGGCATCGACCCCGACGACCTGCCCGACGGACTGGTCGTCGCCGACGAGCACGGGCACGTGATCTGCTTCAACGCCGCCGCCCGGCGCATCACCACCATCCCCGCCGAGGACGCCCTCGGACAGCCCCTCGACAAGGCCCTGCCATTAGAGGACCTCGAAGGCCGCCGCTGGTGGCAACTGACCGACCCCTACGGCGGCCTCGCCATCCGCGTCGGCCAGCCCGAGCGCAACCTGCTGCTGCCGGGCGGACGCGAGGTGCTCGTCACCGTCCGGTACCTGCGCGCCGAACCCACCGGCCCCGTCCGCCGGGTGGTCGTCTCCCTCCGCGACACCGAGGCCCGCCGCCGCACCGAACGCAGCCACGCCGAGCTGATCGCCGTCGTCGCCCACGAGCTGCGCTCGCCCCTCACCTCCGTCAAGGGCTTCACCGCCACCCTGCTCGCCAAGTGGTCGCGGTTCACCGACGACCAGAAGCGGCTGATGCTGGAGACCGTCGACGCCGACGCGGACCGCGTCACCCGGCTCATCGCCGAACTGCTGGACATCTCGCGGATCGACAGCGGACGGCTGGAAGTACGCCGCCAGCCCGTCGACATAGGCGCGGCCGTAGGACGCCACATCCAGGCCTACGTGGCCGCCGGACAGCCCGCCGACCGGTTCCTGCTCCGCGTCGAGCAGCCGCTGCCCGCCCTGTGGGCCGACCCCGACAAGGTCGACCAGGTCCTCAGCAACCTGATCGAAAATGCGGTGCGCCACGGCGAGGGAACCGTCACGATCGACATCACGCCCGCCGCGTCCCCCCGGGAAGGGGAGGACACCGGCACGTCGGTCACCGTGAGCGACGAGGGCGCCGGCATCCCGGAGGAGTCCATGAACCGCGTCTTCACCCGCTTCTGGCGGGGCAGCAAGCGCGGCGGCACGGGCCTCGGGCTGTACATCGTCAAGGGCATCGTCGAAGTCCACGGCGGCACCATCACGGTCGGCCGCGCCCCCGGCGGCGGCGCCGAGTTCCGGTTTACGTTGCCCGTGAGCACTCCGGCCTACCTGACCTGAGTGCCCGCGGGCGCATCCGTATACCTCCACCCCGTTAGACTCGGCCTTTGGCACCTTTGTGTCCCATGGACGGCCCTCTGACCTCTGCGTGAGTCGGTGACGGGGACCTTCAGCCAGCTAATCGGAAGCACGGGAAGAGATGTCGGCACCGAATAAGTCGTACGACCCGGTAGAGGTCGAGGCCTTGAAACCGGAAGAGATCGAGCGCATGCGGGACGAGGCGCTCGCCGCCTTCGCCGCCGCGGACTCCCTCGACGCCCTCCAGGAGGCCAAGGTCGCCCACACCGGCGGCGCCTCCCCGCTGGCCCTCGCCAACCGCGAGATCGGCGCCCTGCCCCCGCAGGCCAAGGCCGCCGCCGGCAAGACGGTCGGCCAGGCCCGGGGCGCGGTGAACAAGGCCCTCGCCGTCCGCCAGGAGGAGCTGGAGGCCGAGCGGGACCAGCGCGTCCTGGTCGAGGAGGCGGTGGACGTCACGCTGCCCCACGACCGCGTGCCGGCCGGCGCCCGCCACCCGCTCACCACGCTGTCGGAGCGCATCGAGGACGTCTTCGTGGCCATGGGCTACGAGGTCGCCGAGGGCCCGCAGGCCGAGGCCGAGTGGTTCAACTTCGACGCCCTCAACATCGGCCCGGACCACCCGGCCCGCGGCGAGGCCGACACCTTCTTCGTGCAGGGCCCCCAGGGCGGCACCGAGTCCGGTGTCGTGCTGCGCACCCACACCTCGCCGGTCCAGATCCGCTCCCTGCTGGAGCGCGAGCTGCCGGTGTACGTGATCTGCCCCGGCCGCGTGTACCGCACGGACGAGCTGGACGCCACGCACACCCCGGTCTTCCACCAGGTCGAGCTGCTCGCGATCGACGAGGGCCTGACCATGTCCGACCTCAAGGGCACCCTGGACCACATGGTCCAGTCGCTGTTCGGCGCGGGCATGAAGACGCGGCTGCGGCCGAACTTCTTCCCCTTCACCGAGCCGTCCGCCGAGATGGACATGGTGTGCTACGTCTGCCGCGGCGAGTCCGTCGGCAACCCCGACCGGCCCTGCCGCACCTGCTCCAGCGAGGGCTGGATCGAGCTGGGCGGCTGCGGCATGGTCAACCCCAAGGTGCTGACCGCCTGCGGCGTCGACCCGGAGAAGTACAGCGGGTTCGCCTTCGGGTTCGGGATCGAGCGGATGCTGATGTTCCGCCACAACGTCGAAGACATGCGAGACATGGTCGAGGGTGACGTCCGGTTCACCCGGCCGTTCGGGATGGAGATCTGATGCGGGTCCCGCTTTCCTGGCTGCGGGAGTACGTCGACCTCCCCGCCACCGAGACCGGCCGTGACGTGCAGGCCAAGCTGGTGTCGGCCGGCCTCGAGGTCGAGACCGTCGAGCAGCTCGGCGCCGGCCTCAAGGGCCCGCTCGTCGTGGGCCGGGTGCTGACCATCGAGGAGCTGGAGGGCTTCAAGAAGCCGATCCGCTTCTGCACGGTCGACGTCGGCACTGCCAACGGCACCGGCGAGCCGCAGGAGATCGTCTGCGGCGCCCGCAACTTCGCCGTCGGCGACAAGGTCGTCGTCGTCCTCCCGGGCGCCGTCCTCCCCGGCGACTTCGCGATCGCCGCGCGCAAGACGTACGGCAAGACGTCCCACGGCATGATCTGCTCCGGCGACGAGCTGGGCATGGGCGACGACGGCAGCCACGGCATCATCGTGCTGCCGCCCGAGACCGAGGTCGGCAAGGACGCCATCGAGCTGCTGGAACTGGTCGACGAGGTGCTGGACATCGCCGTCACCGCCAACCGCGGCGACTGCCTGTCCATCCGCGGCATCGCCCGCGAGCTGGCCATCGGCTACGGCATCCCGCTGCGCGACCCCGCCCTCCTCGACGTACCGGCCCCGAACGCCTTCGGCTACCCGGTGCAGGTCTCCGACCCGGCCGGCTGCGACCGCTTCACCGCCCGCACCGTCACCGGTCTGAGCCCCGAGGCGCGCTCCCCGATCTGGCTCCAGCGGCGGCTGCAGAAGGTCGGCATGCGCCCGATCTCGCTCGCCGTCGACGTCACCAACTACGTGATGACGGAGGTCGGCCAGCCGCTGCACGCCTACGACCGCGGCCTGGTCCAGGGCACCATCGGCGTGCGCCGGGCCGGGGAGGGCGAGCAGATCGTCACCCTCGACGGGGTGACGCGCAAGCTGCACGCCGAGGACCTGGTGATCACCGACGAGCGCGGTCCCATCGGCCTCGCCGGTGTCATGGGCGGCGCCAACACCGAGATCGCCGACCACACCGACGTGGCGAACGCGACGACCGACGTGGTCATCGAGGCCGCCCACTTCGACGCGGTGGCGATCGCGCGGACGGCCCGTCGCCACAAGCTGTCCTCCGAGGCGTCCCGCCGCTTCGAGCGCGGCGTCGACCCGGCCGCCGCGGCGGCCGCCGCGCAGCGCACGGTCGACCTGCTGGTCCTCCTCGCGGGCGGCACGGCCGACGCGGGCGTCACGGAGGTCGTCGCCCCGTCCGCCCCGCACACGATCAGCGTCCCGGCCGACCACCCGGACAAGGTCGCGGGCGTCGTCTACGGCCGTGAGACCGTCGTACGCCGCCTCCAGGAGATCGGCTGCGACGTGTACGGGCAGGACGAGCTCGTCGTCACCGTCCCGTCCTGGCGGCCCGACCTCGCCGAGGTCAACGACCTCGCGGAGGAGGTCATCCGGCTGGAGGGCTACGAGAACCTGCCCTCCACGCTGCCCAAGCCCCCCTCGGGCCGCGGCCTCACCCACCGCCAGCGCCTGCACCGCCGCGTCGGCCGCGCCCTGGCCGGGGCCGGCTACGTCGAGGCCCCGAACTACCCGTTCATCAGCGAGCAGGTCTTCGACCAGCTCGGGCTGGACGCCGACGACCCGGCCCGCCGTGTCGTCAAGCTCACCAACCCGCTCAACGACGAGGAGCCCGCGCTCCGTACGTCGCTGCTGCCGGGCCTGCTCGGTGCCCTGCGGCGCAACGACGGGCGGGGCAGCCACGATCTGGCGCTGTTCGAGACCGGGCTCGTCTTCCACCCGCGCGAGCAGGCGGCCGGTGTCGCCGGCCACCTTCCGGTCGACCGCCGTCCGACCGGCGCGGAGATCGCCGCGCTCGACGCCGTGCTCCCCGAGCAGCCGCGCCATGTCGCCGTCGTCCTCGCGGGCGCCCGCGAGCAGGCCGGCTGGTGGGGCAAGGGCCGCCCGGCGGACTGGGCCGACGCGGTCGAGTCGGCCCGGGCCGTCGCCCGCGAGGCCGGCGCCGAACTGGTCGTCCGGGGCGGGCAGTACGGGCCGTGGCACCCCGGTCGCTGCGCCGAGCTGGTCGTGGTCGTCGACGGTGCGGAGCGGGTCGTCGGCCATGCCGGTGAGCTGCACCCGCGGGTGCTGAAGGCGCTGGGGCTGCCCGCGCGGACCTCCGCGATGGAGCTGGACCTCGACGTCCTGGAGCAGGTCGGCGACGACACGCCCCAGGCGCCGAGCATCTCCACGTTCCCGGTGGCCACGCAGGACGTCGCGCTCGTCGTCGACCAGTTCGTGCCGCACACCGAGGTCGAGTCCGCGCTGCGCGAAGGCGCGGGTGAACTGCTGGAGGGTATCCGTCTGTTCGACGTGTACGTGAACGCGGACCAGCTCGGTGAGGGGCGGAAGTCGCTCGCGTACGCGTTGCGCTTCCGCGCGGGGGACCGGACGCTGACCGTCGACGAGGCCTCGGCGGCCCGCGATGCGGCGGTTGCTCTCGCGGGCGAGCGTACGGGGGCGGTTCTGCGGGGCTGAGGTCGTGCGCCGGGTGCGGGTGAGCTGTGGCTGGTCGCGCAGTTCCCCGCGCCCCTGGAGGACGGACGGCGACGCCGGGCCGCCGCGCTTTGTGAGGGGGAGCCGGCGGCCCGGCGGACCTCTTGCGAGGCGTTTCAGTCAAGCGGCCGGAAACGCTCTGCGACAGTACGCGCACCCTGCGAATGCGCGCACTCCGTTCACACCCCGTGTGAAGACGCACCCACTACTCTGGCGGCGGCACCGAGGCACCGGGGGGCACCCATGCTGCAGCCCAACACTCTGCTCGACGCGATCCTGGACGAGGCGGGCGTCTCGCACGCGGGCCTCGCCGCCCACGTCAACCAGGCCGGACGGACGCGCGGACTCGCCCTGCGCTACGAGCACACGGCGGTGGCCCGGTGGCTCAAGGGCCAGCGGCCGCGCGGCCAGGTGCCCGACCTGATCTGCGAGGTGCTCGCCACGCGCCTGCGCCGGCCGGTCACCCTCGACGACATCGGCCTCGGCGTGCCGGGCGAACCGTCCACCCCGCACGCCACCTCGCTCTCCGGGTTCGTCGAGCGGGCCACCGCGCTGTGGCGCTGCGACGAGCAGCAGCGCCCGCACATCCTGGGCGCGCCCGCCGTCACCGGCACGCCCGCCGTGATGCCGGTGTGGGAGTGGGAGAACCCGCCGGAGGACGTGGACGTCTCGCGCGGCGGCCGGCACCGCGTCACCTCCGCCGACATCGAGATGCTGCGCGCCGCCCGCACCCACTACGAGCAGATGTACCGCAAGGCCGGCGGCATCGCGACCCGCGGCCGGATCGTCGGCTTCCTGAACGCCGAGGCCGCCCCGTTGCTGCGGGGCAGTTACACCGACTTGACGGGTCGTCAACTGCACCGCGCCACCGGCGGGTTGGTCGCGGTCGCCGGGATCTGCGCGTACGACTCCGACGCCCACGGCCTCGCCCAGCGCTACTTCCACCAGGCGCTGCGGCTGGCAAAGGCCAGTGGAGACCGGGGACTTGGGGCGTACGTCATCGCCCTCCTCGTCAACCAGTCGCTGTTCATGCGGGAGTACCGGCAGGCCGTCGCCTTCGCGGAGGCCGCGCTGCGGGCGGCGGGCCGGCACATCACGCCCGCGCTCGCCTCCGACCTGTACGCGATGCAGGCCAAGGCGTACGCCCACCTCGGCGACGGCACGAGCGCCCTGTCGTGCATCCGCCGCGCCGAGACGGCCGCCGAACACATCCGGCGCGGACACGAGCCCGACGAGACCGGCTATGTCCAGCCGGGTCTGGTCAACGTCCAGGTGGCGGAGGCGCTGCTCAGCCTCGGCGATCTCGCGGCCGCCGCCGAGCATGCGACGGCCGCCGTCGACAACCCGGCGCACGACCGGGGACGGGTACACCGGCTCGCCATGCTCAGCACGATCGAACTGCGTCAGGGCAACACCGACAAGGCGGTGGTCACCGCGGTGCGGATGGCCGAGCAGGCGCGGGGAATGGAGTCCCAGCGGCTGCGCGACAGACTCCGGGCGGTGCGCGAGCACCTCGTGCGCAGCCGCTGCGCGGGCACGGCCGAGGCCGCCGAACTCATCGACGGGGCACTGCGCGTACCGCTGTAGACACAGCCCCTGCTGCGATATTGCCACTTACTCGACGGAAGGTGGCAGAGCCGTGCAGTGGACGAAGCAGAACGAACGAACTGTGTATGAAAACCGCTGGTTCAGCGTCAACCTGGCAGATGTGGAGCTGCCCGACGGCCGGCATCTCGACCACTTCCTCATACGGCTGAGGCCCGTCGCGGTGGCGACGGTCGTGAACGCGGCCAACGAGGTGCTCCTGCTGTGGCGCCACCGCTTCATCACCGACAGCTGGGGGTGGGAACTCGCGGCGGGCGTCGTCGAGGACGGCGAGGACGTCGCCCGCGCGGCCGCAAGGGAACTCGAGGAGGAGACCGGCTGGCGACCGGGGCCGCTGCACCACCTGCTGAGCGTGGAGCCGTCCAACGGGCTCACCGACGCCGTCCACCACATCTACTGGTCGGACGAGGGCGAGTACGTGGGACACCCGGTGGACGACTTCGAGTCGGAGCGCCGGGAGTGGGTCCCCCTCAAGGTCGTTCCCGACCTGGTCGCCCGGGGAGAGGTCCCGGCCGCCAACATGGCCGCCGCGTTGCTGCTGCTGCACCACCTGAGGCTCGCCGGAGACGAGAGCAGGCCCTAGCGGGAGCCCCTGGCGGCCCTGGCGGGCCGGCGACCGCCGGATCGTCACGACGGGCCCGGCACCGCGCGGAGTGCCGGGCCCGTCGTACGGAACACGCGGGTCATCAGTACGTAAGGAGATCATCCGCTCCACCAGCGACGTTCAGGACGGCTCGGCCATCTGCTCGCGAGTTCCCTGCGCGTGCGGACTCCGAGTTTCCGGTAGATCTTTCCCAGGTGGTATTCCACCGCCTTCACGCCGATCAGCAGCTTCTCAGCGACCTGGCGGTTCGTCATCCCGGATGCGACCATCCCGGCCACCGTCGCCTCACGTTCTGTCAAGGCGGCGTCGGGGCATGGCGACGCTCCTCGGGTGACGGCCTCCCGGTCTTGGGCGCAGTTCCGGACGAAGGCGTGGGCGCCGAGCGAAGCGAAGGCGTCCTGTGCCCGCTGGAACCGTCCGAGGCCGGTCGCCGTCTGACCGAGGGCGCACAGGAACCGACCGTACGCGTAGTCCAGTTGCGCGCGGTGCATGGGCGGCACCTGTGCGCAGCCCTCCGCGGCCAGCAAGCCCGCCTCGTACTCGTCTTTGGCCATAGTCGGGTCGCACCGGAGCTCGGCCGCCCGACCCGCGAGCCGATGGAAGGTGACCATCAGGTACGGGCTGTGCTTCGCGTGTTCGCGCAGCTGTGCCAGGCCCGCCTCGGACGCGGCGCTCGCCGCGGCCTCGATCGCCGCTTCCGCATACACCGGCAGCCACAGCGGGACGAACTTGGCCGGCGCGTCCGCCAATCCGGCGGAGTCGGAGGTCAGCCAGGTGATCGCGGTCAGGATGTCCGCGTGGCGACCGTGCGCCAGCATGGCGACGGCGTCCGCATACGTGGCGATGGTGAGGCGGTCGGGTTCCGCCGAGCCAGGCACCCTCCCGTTCGCCGATGCCGATGCCGATGCCGATGCCGACGCCGGCACTCCGCGCCGCGGCGCGGCGCCCGTTCCGCGAACGGCCGAGAGCATGGCCCGCAGTGCTCGCCCCGCCGTATCGCCGGCGGCTTCGTCGATGCCGTCCACTGCGGAATCAGCCTCCTGCCAGCTTCCCAGCAGGAAGTGCGCGATCGCCAGCCGCTCCAGCGCACGCAGCCGGTCCGGATGCCCGGGGTGCGTGTCGTGCCGTCGGGCAAGGCCCTCCAGATCACGGGCGCCCGCTTCCAGATCGCCCGCCAGCACTCGACACTCGCCGCGCAACAGCAGCAGTCCAACGTCGCAGAGCTCCGGTATGTGAGTCCGGCGCCCCGGCGCCGTCGCGTTCGCCTCGGCGGCAGCCGCGCCTTCGTCGAGGGATCGCAGCACCCCGTGCGGGCCATCCGCATAGGCTCGGCCCACCTGGAGCAGACGCCGAGCCGTGCGGATCTGGACCGCGTCACCGCTCGCGGCGTCCAGCGCCCTGGTCGCCGCCTCGACCGCGGCCTTGCCCCGTGCCGTGCGGCACGCCACGGCGGCCTCCATGGTATCGATCGCCGCGGCGGTCGACAGGACCCGGTCTCCGCGCGACCGCGCGGAAGGCGCATGGTCCGCATCCGGCTCCGCATCCGGCTCCGCATCCGGTTTCACATCCGGCTCCGCATCTGAATCCGGGGCCGCATGGGTGTCCCCGGCGGCTAGGGCGCGGGACGCCGCTCGCAGGTGGTCGACGGCGGCACCGAGACGGTGTTCGAGTAAGGCCCGGCCCGCCAGCGCGCAGTACCGCAGCGGCGAAGGGGGCAAGGCATCGACCCGCGTCCACAGGCCGCCGTTCCTGAACTCCTCGCCGTACACGTCGTGCATCGCGGCCAGGAGCACTCGGCGCTCCCGTTCTGCACGGTCTTCGGTCAGATCTGCCGCCCACAGCAGCAGTTGCCGGCTCGGCACGCCGATCTCGTCCTCCAGCGCGCGTCCGCCGAAGGCGGCTTCCTCCAGGGCGGCGGCCAGCGCCGGGTCGGGGCGGTCGGCCGCCCGGGCACGGTGGGCCAGCGCCGGACGCGGATCGAGCACCTCCGCGGCGGCGCGGTGCAGGGCCCGCCATCTCGTCGGGCTCAGCCGCGCGCGCACGAGGCGGTAGTCGCTCTCCCGTGCGAACGCGATCTGGCCTGAGCCCGGCGGGCCGCCGACCGACACGACGAGGCCGAGGCCGATCAGCAGGCCGGAGATCCGTGTGGCCGCCGGAACCGCGGCAACGCGGGCCACCGTGGCGGGCGGGTACTCCCCGGCCAGCACGCACAGCGCCTCCAGGAACGCGCTGCTGTCCTGGCAGAGGCGGTCCGCGGCCAGCAGGCGTCGTTCGGCGTCGTCGCCGGACGCGGCCTGCTCGCCTGGTTCCCCGTACTCGTCTGGTTCCCAGTACTCGCCAGGGTTCCGGTACATGTCAGGTGCGAACCTGCCTCTCAGACCCGGCGGGGAACGGGGAACGCACGTATGCGCTCACGGCTGCCGCATTCGGCAGGGTTCCGGGACGCACGCGGGTTTCATGGTGGCAGAGCCCTCACACAGGACGCTGACCGGCTCGGTCGTCAGCTGTGAGGGAAGGGACCGGTCCTCGACCGCGCTCGTCGCATTGCATCATCGTGCACCGGAACCTGCTCCGTTGCCCGCGCTCGCGCGCACGTCGACCGGAGTCGGCGGACCGAATACTGATCGTCGTCGGCCCAGTGATCACCTTGCGGACCCTTCGCGGTGCCTCGGTCGGCATCGCATATCTCAGTGTTGGTTCCCGGCGGTTCTGAAAGAGGGGCAGAGGGGCAGTGCCTACCTACCATTCCCCCGGCGTCTACGTGGAGGAGGTCTCCTCGGGCTCGCGGCCCATCGAGGGCGTGGGCTCCGCGTTGTGCGCCTTCGTGGGGTTCACCGAGCGAGGGATCTCCAACCAGCCGACGCTCGTGACCAACTGGACGCAGTACACCAAGGCTTTCGGTGGCTTCGTCGAGGGTGCGCATCTTCCGCAGTCGGTCTACGGGTACTTCCTGAACGGGGGCGGGGCCGCGTACGTCGTGCGTGTCGGTGCCACCGACACGCACGACGAGGAGCAGGCGTCCGCGAACGGCGGAGCAGACGGGAGCGCGGCGGCGCTCGGCTCCGTCGCGCGGGGTGAAGTGCCCGCGGCGGGAGACGGCGGGCGTCCGGCCCTCCAGGCCAGGGCGCTGGCCCCCGGGGAAGTGGGCAACGAGCTGAGCGTGGAGGTCGCCGACGCGAGCGAACCCGGCGAGGAACTGTTCAAGCTGGTCGTCCGCCGGGAAGACCGCGAGGCAGAGGTCTTCGACAACCTCTCACTGCGGCGCGGACCGCGGAACGCCGCCACGGTCGTCAAGGAGTCCTCGCAGCTCATCGCCCTGGACGAGGTCAAGGGCGCGTCGACGCTGGTACCGGCGAAGGGCGCGCTGGTCGCGCTGAGCGGAGGGGCGTCCTCGTCGGCGGCCGTCGTGCCGCAGGGGCCGTCGCCGGCCCCTCGGATCACCCCGGCCGACTATGTCGGGGACACCGCCGACCGCACCGGATTCGCCGGGCTCGAGGCGATCGAGGACGTCAGCATGCTCTGCGTCCCCGACCTGATGGCCGCCTATCAGCACGGGGCCGTGGACCTCGACGGGGTCAAGGCCGTGCAACTCGCCATGATCGCGCACTGCGAGCTGATGGCGGACCGGGTGGCGATCCTCGACCCGCCGCCGGGGCTCGGCGCCCAGCAGGTCAGGGACTGGCGGATGGACGTCGCCGGATACGACTCCAAGTACGCGGCCCTGTACTGGCCCTGGTTCAAGGTCGTGGACCCCGTCAAGGGCAGTCCGGTGCTCATCCCTCCCAGCGGCTACATCGCCGGGGTGTGGGCGCGCAGCGACGAGACCCGCGGCGTGCACAAGGCCCCGGCGAACGAGGTGGTCCGTGGCGTGATCGACCTGGAGACCAACATCACCCGGGGCGAGCACGACCGGCTCAACCCGGTGGCCGTCAACTGCATCCGCTCCTTCCCCGGTCAGGGCATCCGGGTGTGGGGCGCGCGGACGCTCTCCAGCGACCCCGAGTGGCGCTACCTGAACGTGCGCAGGCTGTTCAACTTCGTGGAGAAGTCCATCCTCGACGGCACCAACTGGGTCGTGTTCGAGCCCAACGACCGCTTCCTGTGGGGTTCGGTACGCCGCACCATCACGATGTTCCTGCGCCGGGTCTGGCGCAGCGGGGCGCTGTTCGGACGTACCCCGGAGGAGGCGTTCTTCGTCAAGTGCGACGAGGAGAACAACCCCCCGGAGAACCGGGACGCCGGGATCCTCACCGTCGACATCGGGATCGCCCCGGTCAAGCCGGCGGAGTTCATCGTCTTCCGGGTCTCGCAGTACGCGCAGGGCGCGGCCCTGGAGGAGTGAGCCGGAGCCTGCCCGCGCCGAGAGGAGACCGAGCACCGTGGCACAGACCTTCCCACCCGCGCCGACCTCGCGACCGTTGTCCACCGTCGCGTCCGCACCGATCTTCGTGGTCTCCTCGAACATCCAGATCACCGGTGGATACCAGCTGCAGAACATGGCGTTCCAGGAGCTCGGCGGCATCAGCAGCGAGATCGGCATCGAGCAGTACGTCTCGGTGGACACGGCCGGGTTCATCAACCACACCAAGCAGTTCGGCCAGACCAGGCCGCCGACGGTCACGCTCAAGCGCGGCCTGGACAACAGTCTGGCGCTCTGGGCGTGGCACCAGATGGCCCTCAGCGGCAATCCCGCGGCCCGCGCCCAGTATCTGAGTCTGGACATCTACGGCGGCGGGCTCGCCGGGATGAAGGACCGGGAGCCGTTGATGAGCTACACGCTCGTCAACGCCTGGTGCGCGAAGATCAACATCTCCTCGGCCAGGGCCGGGGAGGGCGTCGTCACCGAGGACGTCACCATCGCCTGCGACGTGATCACGCAGGGCGACGGCGGGTGAGCCACCCGGCGCGGCGCAGACGAAGCAGACGAACACGACAGTGAATTCCGAGTGGAAGGAGGGACAGCCCCATGGCCATCGCCGGCGGCAACCCTACGGTGATGAGCGCGTCGACCTTCGTGATCCAGGTGGACGGGCTCAAGGTCGCCACGTTCAGCGAACTCTCCGGGATCAACACCGAGGTCGAATCGGTCGAGTACATCTCCAGCGGTACCGAGGGAGTCCTGCACACGAAGCAGTTCGGCAAGACCAAGCCGCCGACGGTCACGCTCAAGCGCGGCCTCGATACGGAGACGTACATGTGGCTCTGGCACCAGGCGGTGCTGCAAGGCGATCCCCTGGCCCGCAAGACCTGCTCGCTGCAGATGTTCGGGGCGTCCTCGTCCCCGAAGTCGGGTCAGCCGATCATCACCTACCTCCTTGAGAACGCCTGGCCGTCGAAGCTGGAGATCGGCGGGATGAAGGCCGGAGCGACCGAAATCGTGACCGAGACCGTGGTGCTGCACTGCGACCAGATCCTGATGCAGCCGGCCGGATGACCGAGGAGAGGCCATGCTGACGCAACCGTCCGCCGCCGGCGTCGGGGGCGCGCCGCCCGACTCGGCGGCCGGGCTGATGACCCGTTACCCGTTCGTGCTGCCCCGGGGCTATGTGGACGAGCAGGGCACACTGCACCGGGACGGCGTGATGCGCCTGGCCACGGCACGCGACGAGATAGCGAGCCAGAGCGATCCGCGGGTCAGGCAGAACCCCGTCTACCTCAGCGTGCTGCTTCTCGCGCGTACGGTGACCCGGCTCGGCTCGGTCCCCGGGGTGGACAACCTGGTGATCGAGAACCTGTTCGCCTCCGATCTCGCCTTCCTCCAGGACCTCTACCGGCGGATCAACCAGGAGGGGCACACCGAGGCCGACGTCGACTGCCCCGCTTGCGGGCACGGATTCGCGGTGGACATCGCCGGTGATGTCCCGGGGGAATCCTGACGTACACGGCCGACCGGCTCTGGGAGGAGGCCGTGTACCTCGCTTACTACCTGCACTGGCCGCTGCGGGAGATTCTCGATCTCGAACACCCGGTGAGGGCCCGGGTGATCGAGGAGATCGGCCGGATCCACGGCCGCCCGGACAGCGGCGCGGCGGGACCTGCCCAGACCTTCTAGTCCTGGTCCCGCCCCGGTGTATGGAGAGGAGACGAGATGAGTTGGCTGCCTCGACGGTGGCGCCGCGAGACCCGCGAGACCCGCGATACGCGGCCCGACGTCGGTCTGCTGCCCGGTGACGCGCACTGGCGGCGGCTGCCACCCCTCGTCCCGACTGTTCGACGGCCGCCGCTGACCGCGGCCGTCTCGATGGGCGTGACCGCGGCTGACCGGACCCGGCCGCTGATCCACGCGCCGGGTCGCACCCGCCCGACAGCCCGTCAGGATAACGGCAATACGGGCAATGCGGGCGTCTCGGGGAACCTGGTGCCCGCTCACCCGGGCGCCGCTCATGGCGTGGAGCGGGTCGCCGGACGCGTGACGGGACTGGTCGCCGTCCGAGCCGAAGCGCAAGCCGAGCAGGAGACGGTCGCGCCGCCCTCGGCACGTGGCCGGCGGCGGGCGCCCGTATCGGACCGCGTCCCGGTCCCGCAGCCGCCGCCTGCCGCGCCGCGGCGCACTCCGCGCGTGCTCGCGTCCGCCGGGCACCGGCCGAGCCTGGTCGAGGCCATCGACGAGTACGTGGGCGATCCGATGCCCGACGAGACGTCCAACGCCTCCGCAGCTCCTGCCCCCGACGACGCGCCCAACGCCTCGTCGGACTGGCTGCGCATGCTCGAGTCCTACCGTCCGCCGTGGGCGACCGAGGCAGGAGCCGCCTCGTCTCCGCCGCAGGGTCCCGCGCCACAGATGCCCGAAGGCGGCGCCTCGTGGTCGAGCGAGGCGACGCTCCCACCGCCCCGGCCGTCGCGGGAGCCGCGTACGGGGGTGCCGAAAGCGGCGGCGCGCCGCGCCTCCCTCGCCGAGAGCCGACGACTCGGCCTCGGCAACCCGCTTCGTCATCCGGCTTCCCCGGACGCGCGGACGGCGGTGGATTCACCTGCCGACTCTCTCGACGCGCCCGGGCCCGAAGTCCAGGACGGGCAGTCGGGGCGCACCGGTGCTGCGGAGGCCGACTCGTCGCCCGCGTCGGGCGTCGTCGCGGACGCCGGCCGGTCGCCACGCCTCGCGGACGCCGGTCCGTCGCCACGCCCCGGGCTGGACGTCCCCCCGGATACGAGGCGGAGTACCGCCGGTCCCGAGGCACCTGTGCTTGGACTCGCGGCCCCGGTCGACAAGCCGGTGCGGCCTTTCCACGGCACATCGTCCCGCACCCGGCCGACGCGCGAGCGTACGTCGCCGGCACCGACGGAACCGGAACCGGAGCCGCAACCGGAATCGCACACGCAGACCCCTGCCGTCGACGAGGACGTGCGCCCGGCGGCGCCGCTTCCGGTCCGTCCCGTCTACCGTTTCGTTCCCGGCGAGCGGCCGACTCCGCCCGTCGCCGAGGTATCCCGTCCGACCGGCGCCGCACCGAAGCCGACCACGCCCACTTCCACGGCCACTTCCACGGGCAGACCTCTGGTACGTCCGCGTGCGCGGCGTCGGCCGGACGGCGACCGCCCCGGGCCTGAGCCGCAACCGCCCGCTCCCTTCCCGCCGCCGGTCCGGACGGCCCCGGGCGAACTCGCCGACGCCGTGCGGCGGGCTCACGGCGTGGACGTCTCCGATGTGCTGATCCACCGCGGTCCCGAGGTGGCGGCCGAGGCACGGTCGCTCGGCGCACGCGCCTTCACCCGCAACGGCGAGGTGTTCCTGCCCGCGGACGAGGGGCCGCTCGACCGACCGGCCGCGCGCGGCCTGATCGCGCACGAACTCACCCACGCCGCCCAGCAGCGCGCCCTCGGCTCCGCCCTTCCTTCCGAGGAATCCGACGCCGGCAGCGCTCTGGAGGCCGCGGCCGTGGCGACCGAGCGGTGGGTACGCGGCCTGGGCGCGGAACCTGCGGAAGCCGGCGCGGTGCCTGCGGCATCGTGGGCCGCGCCGTGGACCGCGGCGCCCGCGAGCGGGGTGCAGCGGCAGCCCGGCGACGTGACGACCATGGCCGAGCCCACCGCCGTCGGGCCCACCGCGGTCGGGCCCACGCAGCCGCCGACGGCGATGGCCGCGCCCGGGGACGGGACGCCGTCCGGTTCCCAGGCGTACCACGCACCGGCACCTGAGGTACCGGCGTCCCACGCACCGGCATCCGAGGTACCGGCGTCCCGGACGCCGGCGCCGTTCGACGCGGAGCTGCTCTCGGTCAGGGACAGGCTCATCGAGCTCAGCGGCCGGCGTCCGCTCGACCTCGACGACCCGGGCGACATCGAGGAAGTGGCCGTCCAGGTCTACGAAAAGATCCACAGACGGCTCCGGCGCGAGCTCCTGGTCGACCGCGAACGTGCGGGCAGGCTCGGTGAGGCCGGCTCGTTCGGCTGGGCGAGATAGCCGAGACAGCCGAGACGGACGAGACAGCCGAGATCAAACGGACTGTACGAACGAAACAGACGAGACGGACGGGAGTCACGGGAACCCATGAGCATGATGGGGTCGCTGCGCGGCGCGGCCGAGCAGGCCCAGAACATCGCCGGTCTGCCGGCGGTCGGCATGAGTCACCGGTATTCGGTGCTGATCGACAACGTCGCCTACCACTTCGGCGACTGGTCCAGGGTGACGGGCCTGTCGGTGTCCTGGCAACAGATCGAGCACCGGGTCGGGGACAGCGGCAACCAGGTCTGGTTGTTCCCCGGCGCCACCAGATACGAGCCGATCACGCTCAGCCGGGCGGCCGGACCCTATTCGCGAGTCGTGCAGCACTGGCTGACGCAGACCTCGAAGCGCCCGCAGCCGCAGAGCGGCACGATCCAACTCGTGGACTTCACCGGGATCCCGATGGTCCAGTGGCGTTTGAGCGAGTTCTTCCCGATCGCCTGGTCTGTCGATTCCTTCGACGCCGCCGGTGCCAAGCCCGCGGTCGAGACGCTCAAGCTCGCCCACACCGGCTTCCTCGAGGACGACCTGAACTCCTCGGCCCTGTCCCCGACTTCGTCGATGATCTCGCCGTTCTGACCGCCAGCACCAACGCACTCGAAAGGCGTTTCGTCAGTGAGCATCGCGTCCTTCGCCTCCGCGGCCGGGCAGGGCGGCGGCCGGCTCGGCCTCCCCCTCGCGCGGGCCGGCGGCACAGCCGCGTCCACCGCTGCCTCGGCGGCGCGCAGCGCGACCGCCGACAGCGCGTTCCGGTACTACGGCCTGTCCATGCGCTTCACCGTCGCCTTCTCCAACGGCGACGGCATCGACCGACTCGGCGAATGGTCCTCGTGCAAGGGACTGAAAGTCGATTTCAGGACCGAGACGATCAAGGTCGGCGGCGACTACAGCGGCGAGGTGAAGCTGCCCGCCCAGGTGTCCTATTCCCCGGTGGTCCTGGAAAGAGCGATGGAGAGGCAGCCGTCACAGGCGTTGCAGGGCTGGCTCGGCAAGTTGGTCACGACCTGGATGAACTGCGACGAGAAGAGCGCCAGGGCGCCGAAGGGGACTGTCGACATCGCCCTCCAGGACGTGCACCAGAACGTCGTCGCCTCCTGGAGCCTGCGCAACGCGTACCCGGTGTCGTGGAGCGGCCCCGTCCTGGACGCCAGGCAGAACGCGGTCGCGATCGAGACGCTGACCCTCGAACACGAGGGCTTCCTGCCGCCCTCCGACGCGATCCACGGATAGGAGCCGGACTCATGAGCATCACCCCCGAGACGCTGCAGAAGCAGCGCGCGGCCATGACCTCGCGGCGCGTCCCACGGGCCCCGGCACCCCCGCTCGCCCCGGACGGCAACGCGAAACTCGGCCCGGCGAAGTCCACCACCGCCGCCGACTACGTCGAGTTCGACTTCAACCCGGCGACCATCGTGATTTCGCACGCGGCGCCGGTGGAACCGACTGCCGGGCTGCAACAGCAGGGCGAGAACCGCGCCGGGATCTCCGACCCGAAGGCGAACGTCGAACTGGCCGCCATATCCGTCGACGAAGTCGAGAAGGCGAAGGGCACTACGAGCATCAACCTGCGCTCGCTGACCTTCGACGGCACGAACGTGGCGCGCACCTGCCTGCGCCTGCTCAAGTGGTCCCACTTCGTGGCCGCCAGAGACAAAACGTCCACGCAGCGGACCGAGCTGCCCCGGCTGAAGTTCATCTGGGGCTCCCAGGTCTACCTCGTCCATCTCAACCAGGTGACGGTCACGTACACCAGGTTCAGCCCGTCCGGGACGCCCTTGCGGGCCACCGTCGACCTGACGCTCCATTCGATCCCGAACATCCCGGGGCCGACCAATCCGAGCTCGGGCGGCCTCGCGGGGCGCCGCACCCACCTGCTCTCCGGTGCCGAGACCCTGCCCGAACTCGCCACGCGGTGCTACGGCGGGCCGGAGCACTGGCGGGAGATCGCCGCGGCGAACCGGTTCGACGACCCGCTGCGGGTGCGGCCCGGGACCCGCGTGTACCTGCCGAGCACGCAGGAGGGCGAGCGATGACGGTGTCGTCGCGCCTCGGCGCCACCGTGTGGCCGACGGTACTGGTCGGTGCCGGCCCTGGCCGGGAACTGTCCGGCGCCGCCGCGAGCTGCCTGGTGCGCACCGAGGTCAGCACGCACCTGCTGCTGCCGACGATGTTCGCGCTCAGCTTCGCGGACCTCACCGGTGCCGCGCTGGACAAGGCCGACCTCCAGATCGGGACGCGCGTCCAGGTGCGGGTCGGGTCCGGGCCGGGCAGCCGGTTGGTCGTCGGCGAGGTCACCGCCATCGAGGGGTACTACCGGGGCACGGTGGGGCGGACCGTGGTACGTGGTTACGACCTGTGCCACCGGCTGCAACGGGCGCGTAGGACCAGGTCGTTCGACGACGCGACCGACTCGGACATCGCGCTGCGGATCGCCAGGGAGGCGAGACTGCCGGTCGGCGAGATCTCCGCGACGGAGACCGTCCACGCACACCTGCTGCAGTGCAACCAGAGCGACTGGGAGTTCCTGGCCCAACGGGCACGCGAGACCGGCTTTGAATTCGGCATGTCCGACGGGCGCTTCTACTTCCGGAAGGCATCCACTCCCGCGGACTCCCACAAGGGTCTGCCGGAGCTGACCATGCCCGGCTCGCTGCTGAGCTTCGAGCCGCGCGTCACAGCGGGCAACCTGGCCCCCGAGGTCGAGGTGCGGGTCTGGGACCCACTGCGGGCGACGCTCCTTGCCGCGCCCTCGACACCGACATCCTCCGCCACCGCCCCCACCGAGCGCCCGCAGAGCCTGACCGAGGTCGCGGCGCTCTTCAGCGCGGCCGCCGACGGTCCCCTCGGAGCGGTCGCGGCGGACGGGCAGGGCCTACAGCCCGGGGAGGGCCTCGCGGCAGGGGAGGGCCTCGGCCCCCCGCCGAGCCCGACCGCCCATGTCGTCGGCACCGTGCCGGTCGCGGACGCCGAGGCCGCGTCCGCGGCTCTCGCCGCGTCCGTCGGCGGGACCTTCGCCGAGGCCGAGGGGGACGCGATGGGCGACCCCGCGATCCGCGCCGGCGCCTCCGTCAAGGTCTCCGGCATTCCCGGACGCTTTCCCGCCGTCTGGCTGGTGACCCGTGCCCGGCACGTGTTCGACCTGGCGGAGAACGGCTACCACACCGAGTTCGCCGCGGGCGGCGCGCACGACCGCTCGTTGCTGGGCCTGACCTCGGCCGGTGGCGTCGCCGACCCGCTGCGGATCCCCGGTCTCGTCTGCGCCATCGTCGACGACATCGGCGGCGACCACGCCCGGGTGCGGCTGACGCTGCCGTGGTTGTCTCCGGACGTGCGCACCGACTGGGCCCCGGTCGTGCAGTTCGGCGCCGGCAGGCGCAGCGGCGCGATGTTCCTGCCCGAGGTCGGCGACCAGGTCCTGGTCGGGTTCGAGTTCGGCGATCCGCGCCGCCCGTACGTGCTCGGTGGCCTCGTCACCGAGCACAGCGCCTACGACCTCGGCGGCAGCGCCGTCCGGCAGGGGCCGGGCGGCGCGGACTCGTCGGTCGCACGCCGCGGGTTCGTCTCGGCCTCGGGCAACCGGCTGGTGTTCCACGACGAGATGGGCGAGGGGCCGAAGCCGGAGCAGTCGCGGATCGCGCTCGGCACCGGCGACGGCGGGCTCGGGCTCGGCGTCGACGTCGTCCGGGGGTCGGTGGAGCTCGCCTGCGCGCCCACCGACCCGGCGGGGCAGCTCACCATCAGGTGTGGCCAGGCCGGAACGGTCAACATCGTGACCGGCGAGGGCGGCACGGTGACCATCGACGGCGGGGACTCGCTGACCCTGAAGTCCGTCGGCTCGCTCACCATCCAGAGTCAGGGCACCGTCTCCCTCTCCGGCGCGTCCGTCTCGCTGGGCGGGTGAGGGGCGGCGATGACCGACTTCACCGGCACCGGCTGGTCGTTCCCGTTCGCCTTCGAACCCACCGGAGCGCCGGCCATGGCCTCCGGGACCGCCAAACTGGAGCAGTCGATGCGGCTGATCCTGGAGACCTATCCCGGAGAGCGCCCGATGCGGCCGCGGTTCGGCAGCACTCTGCGGGACTACATCTTCGACGGGGCCGGCGTCCACAAGGCCGCTGAAATAGCCGACGTGGTCAAGGACGCGATCGAGCAGTGGGAGCCACGCGTCGACGTGGCCGAGGTGGACGTGTACCCCGACGAGGAGCAGCCAGGTCTGCTCTACATCGACATCCGCTACGTCGTGCCCGGCACCAACAGCCCGCGCAACCTCGTCTTCCCCTTCTACACCATCCCCGAGCACGAAGAAGGCGAGTACTGATGCCCCTGCCGGCCCCCGATCTCGACGACCGCCGGTTCCAGGACCTGGTCGACGAGGCCAAGCGCCTGGTGATGCGGCGCTGCCCGGAGTGGACCGACCACAACGTCTCCGACCCGGGCATCACCCTGATCGAGACCTTCGCCCATATGACCGAACAGCTGCTCTACCGGCTCAACCAGGTGCCCGACCGGCTGCACATCACCTTCCTGAACCTGATCGGCCTGCGCATCCTCCCGCCCACCCCGGCGCACGTACCCGTCACCTTCTGGCTCTCCAGTCCCGCCCGCGCGCGGCTGACGATCGCCGCGGGCACCCGCGCGGGGACACTTCGTACGGCCACCGCCGAGTCGGTCGTCTTCACCACCAGGGAGGACCTGGCCGTCGTGCCCTGTTCGCTCGCCAGGATCAGGACCGTGCTCGAACCGGAGTCCGAGGGCGGACAGGCCGGCGCGGGCACCGAGGCCGGCCGGCCGGACGAGACCGCGGACCGCTCCCGGCTGCTCTCCGACGGCAGGCCGTTCCCCGTGTTCCGCCGACGCCCCGAGATCGGGGACGCACTTCTGATCGGCCTCACCGACCCGGTGCCCGGGTGCGTGGTCCGGCTGGGATTCCGCGGCCGGGTCGAGGGTGTGGGGGTCAACCCGAAACACCCCCCGCTGATCTGGGAGGCATGGACCGGCGACGGCTGGACGGAGTGCGAGGCGGGACTCGACGAGACCGGGGGCCTGAACACCTCGGGCGCGATCGTCCTGCACGTGCCGGCCACGCATCGGGCGAGCGTGGTCGACGGCGACCGCGCCGGGTGGATCAGGGCCCGGGTCACCGAGCCCGAGGAGGGACAACCCCCGTACACGGACTCGCCCGTGGTCGACGGAATGACCGTCTGCACGGTCGGCGGCACGGTCGAAGCCGTGCACGCCGAGCCGGTCGGTCTCGAGGAACTGGGCCAGGCGGAGGGCGTGCCCGGGCAGCAGTTCCCACTCCGGCACAGTCCGGTGCTGGCCGGTTACGGCCCGCCGGTCGTGGAGACCGGCTCACCGGACGGCTGGCTGGAGTGGACCGAGGTCGAGCACTTCGCCGACAGCCGGCCGAAGGACCGGCATTTCTCCCTGGACGCGGTCTCCGGACTCGTCCTGTTCGGCCCGGCGGTACGCGAGACCGACGGCAGCCTGCGCCACTACGGCGCCGTGCCCGAGAAAGGCGCCGAGGTACGCATCCGCGGGTACGCGACCGGAGGCGGCGCCCGTGGGAACGTCGCGACCGGGTCGGTCTGCCGGCTGAAGTCCTCGGTCCCGTCCGTCTCCGCCGTGGAGAACCGGCGCCCGGCTCAGGGCGGGGTGGACGGCGAGACCCTCGACGAGGCGAAGGACCGCGGGCCGCTGCTGGTACGCACCCGCAGCCGCGCGGTGACGGCGGAGGACTACGAGATCCTGACCCGCGAGGCGGCACCGGAGATCGCCCGGGTGCGCTGCGTGCCGACCGGCCAGGACCCCGCCGAGGCCGGCGGAGTCCGGGTGCTGGTCGTCCCGGCCGCAGCCATGCAGGACGGCCGGATCCTGTTCGAGAACCTCGTCCCGCCGGAGCCCACGCTGCGCCGGATCGCCGAACGGCTCGACCGCGCGCGGGTCGTGGGCACCCGCGTCATGCTCGAACCGCCGCTCTACCGCGGCGTCACCGTGGTCGCCCGGCTGGTGGCCCGGCCGAGGGTGAACGTCGAGCGGATGCGCGAGGACGCGCTCGAAGCCCTCCACCGCTATCTCAATCCGCTGCCCGGCGGCGGGCCCGAGGGCGCCGGCTGGCCGTTCGGCCGTCCCGTGCAGGCCGGCGAGATCTTCGGCCGGCTGCAACAGGTACCCGGGGTCGAGTTGGTCGAGGACGTGCGGCTGTTCACCGCCGACCCGGTCACCGGCGTGCGCGGCAAGGAGGCCCGCCGGATCGATCTCGACGCCAACAGTCTGGTGTTCTCCTACGAGCACCAGGTCAGAGTGGAGGCACACTGATGCGCGCAGCCGTGGCGGGGTTGGGCACGCCGTATCCGATCGGCACCCTGCTGCCCGCGGTCTTCCAGGAGGACCCGGCGGCCATGCGGTGGACCGGAGCCCTGGACGAGGTGCTCGCTCCGGCCATCTCGACCCTGGACTGCCTGGCGTCCTACACCGACCCGATGCTCGCGCCCGCCGACTTCGTGCGGTGGCTCGCCGGCTGGCTGGGCACGGTCCTGGACGAGAACTGGCCCCTCGACCGGCAGCGGGCGGCCGTGGCGCACTCCGTGCCGCTCTACCGGCTGCGAGGCACCGCCGAAGGTCTGCGGACCCTGGTCGAGCTGGTCACCGGCGGAGACGTCGAGCTCACCGAGAGTGGCGGGGTCTGCTGGTCGACGGCGCCGAACGCCTCGCTGCCGGGCGAGGCGGTGGCTCGGCTGTCCGTCCGGGTGACGCTGCCGAGGGGCGCGTCGGTGGACATCACCGCGCTGGAGGAACTGATCGTCGCCGAGAAACCGGCGCATGTCCCGCACGGGCTGGAGGTCGTGGAGAGATGATCGTTTGTCGTAAGTGCGGGTTCCGCAACGGGGAGGACGACGCCTTCTGCGGCTCCTGCGGAGGTTTCCTCGAATGGACGGGGGAGAAGCAGACGCCGAAGGTCGCGCAGGAGGTGGTCCAGGAGATCGAGCAGGAGCAGGCGGCCGCCGAACCGCGGGTCGGCCTGCTTCAGCGCGTGATCCAGGGGACGAACACCTTCATCGCCGGGCCCGGGCCGGAGGCCTCCGAGTCCGAGACCGCCGGAGCGGAGCCTCAGGCACCGCCGGCCGGGCCACGACGCCCTGCGGAGGCTCCTTCCCCGCCTCCAGGTGCGCGCGCGGCGACGCGTACCGGAGCCGGCGCGCCCCCACCTCCCGCGCCCCCGCCCCCGCCGCCGAGGCCGCAGTCGGGTGCGAGCACGCCTCCGCCGCCTCCCCCACCGCCGTCGGCCCGGAAGACCACGGCCGCCGCTCCGCCACCCCCACCCCCACCGCCGCCCCGGAAGAGCTCTGCCACGCCCCCGCCTCCACCGCCCCCACCGCCGTCGGCCCGAAAGAGCACGGCCGCGCCCCCGCCTCCCCCGCCGCCGCCCCGGAAGAGCGCGGCGGCTGCTCCGCCGGTCCCGCCCCGGAAGAGCACGGCCGCTGCTCCGCCGGTCCCGCCCCGGAAGAGCGCGGCGGCTGCTCCGCCGGTCCCGCCGGCACCCCGGTCGCCGGCGCCAGCGGCCCGGCGGAGCGACGCCGCGGCCCTGGTCGCCCCCGTCGAGGACCCCGAGCCCGCATCCGCCCCCGAGGCACGCGCGCCTGATGCACAGCCCACCCCTCCGGCGGCCACCGGGGCCGACACCGCCCCGGTACGGTCGCCCGGGGACATCCGCGAACAGGCACCGCAGATCGCGCGGGCCCGGGCGGTCGCGGTGACCAGGACCACGCCGACCCGTCGGCTGCACCGGGGCGACCTGGTGTGCGGGGCGTGCGGCGAGGGCAATCCGAGCACCCGCAGTTTCTGCAGCCGGTGCGGCACCTCGCTGGTCGAGGCGGTGACGGTCAAGGAACCGTGGTGGCGAAGGTTCGTGCCCCGGCGCGGACCGCGCACCGTCCAGCTCGATCAGGCCGCGGGCGGCGGCCAGGCGGACGGCACGTCCGCCACGCACCTCGCGACGCCCGGCTTCGACCTGAAGTTCGCGCTCCGGAAGGTCTACCGCAAGGCCCGCATCGTCGTCGCGGTGGCGCTGCTCTGCGCGGGCACGCTCTACGGCACGTACCCGCCGTTCCGCGCGACGGTCGACAGCCGGGCGCGCGCCGTGAAGGCCAAGGTCACCGGCGCGGTCGGCCACGACCTCTCGCCGATACACGCCGTCAGCCTGACGGCGAACGTCTCGGAGCACGGACATCCCGCGTTGAACGCCGGGGACGAACTGCTCAACAAGTACTGGCTGGCGCCCTGGTCGAACTCGGCCAAGCCGATCCTCACCTTCAAGTTCGCACACCGCGTGACGCTGATGAAGATCATCCTGCACTCGGGTGCGAGCAACTCCTACATCAAGGACGGCAGGCCGAGCGTACTGCGGCTGGTGTACTCCAACGGCGAGTCCTTCACCATCATCCCGAAGGACACCTCGAAGGAGCAGGAGTTCTCCGTCAGGCACGCGCAACTCGTCAGCAGCGTGCAGATACAGGTCGGCGCGGTGTATCCGGGCAGCAGCGGATCCACCGTGGCCATCTCCGAGGTCGAGCTGTTCGGCTTCACGACATGACAGGGCACGACATGACAGGGCACGACACGGCACGGGAGGACGCATGGCGGATTTCGTCATCAGGACCGGGGACCTGCTCGAAGTGACCATCCCGGTGCCCGCGGTGATACCCGCGCTGGCGGCGCCGCTGCCACTGACCGGTTCGAGCTCGAACGTGACCGTCGGCGGAACGCCCGTCTGCCTTCAGGGAGACGAACTGCCGGTGGTGCTGCGCGCGCCGCTGGTGTACACGGCACCGCCCTGCACCGTTCCCGGCACGGGCACCCTGGTACTCACACTGTCGCCGGGGAACCTGACGCGCAAGACCACCAACGGCGGCAAGCCGATCCTCATCGGGGGCGGCACGTTCACGGCCATGTTCACGGTGCAGACGCCCGCCACCCAGCCGCCTCCGGCCAGCGTTCCCGACCCGCTGCTGCAGAAGCCGGGCACCGCGCGGTTCATCACCACCAACACCTCGGTGACCGCGGGCTGAGGGCGCGGGCAGCACGGCGGGTGCGGCGAGGCGGGCCAGGCGTACGACGAAGCTCCGTGGCGGAAAAGTCGAGACGTGTGACACCTCATGCAGATGTGTGACACCTCATCAACCGCCACGGAGCCTCGTCGTGCCGCGCTCCGACCGCGCCGCTACGGCCCGTTTCCCGGCCGGGGCCCGGCCTGGCGGGACTCGGTGATCGTGCGCCGCTCCCAGAGCCGCACGGTTCCCGCAGCCCGGGCCGGCGCCGGGCCCGACGGGGCCGAACCGGCCTGCGCGGCGGCCTCGCCGGTCGGGCCGGGGGCGGGCAACCGGCCCGCGCTGAGCACGATCCCGCGGGCCGGCGGCGCGAGGTCGGTCACCATCGGCGGCACCACCGGGATCACCAGTTCCAGCACCAGATGTGCGCGCGGCGCGATCCCGAGGCCCGGCCACGGGCCCTGCGCCGAGCGCCCCGGCTCATCGCCCCCGCAGCGCACGAAGGACGGGAGCCCGGCCTCGGCCAGGGCTCCCGTCAGATGGTCGTCCGCGATGGTGTCCGTGTTCGTGCACGCCTCGATCAGCAGGCCGAGCAGGTCGTGCTCCTCGATCGCCCGCTGGGACGCCTCCTCGGACGCCTCCTGGCCGGCGCCTGCCTGGCCGGCGCCTGCCGGGCCGACCCACACGGTGACCGTGTAGGAGATCCGGTAGTGGCGAACCGCGGGTTGCCTGCCCACCAGCCGCCCGTCGGCGTCACGAACCTCTGACCATCCGGAGGGGGGCAGATCCTGCCCACCACTCCGGATGTCGCAGAGGAACAGACTGACGAAAGGAGTGCCGGACACCGGTCGCTCCCAGTCGGCGCGCGGCGCGTCGAACCTGACGCCGGTGCCCGGAGGCAGCACGCCCTGCAGCCAGTTCGCGAGGGAGAGATCCGCGTCCCGCAGTACGCTCACTCACGCACCGTCCTTCCCGTCGGTCACGAATCCGTCGGTCATGAAGACGTGATCCAGAAGTGATCGCCGATGGGTCGCCGCACCCAGAACCCCTCGGTCTGTGCGCCGAGGGTGTACTCCGGGGTGCGAGCCGCCCCCTTCGTCAGATCCATGAAGTGGCCGATCCGCCAGACCTTGCCCGCGTCCTGGAATCCGATGTACGTGTAGTTCTTCTCGGGGCTCACCAAGGCGTGCCACGACCCTGTCTGCTTGACGCCGTTCACCTCGATGGCATCTCTGCCGATCACGACGGTGCCGCTCCAGTCGGCGAACGTGTCCTGGTGGATGTCGCAGGCCTCCCACTTCTCGCTCTGGACGTACCAGCGCCCCCAGACCTTGACTCCGTCGATGTCCAGCGCCGCGTAGATGTGGCGGGATCCGCGGTCGCCGTCCAGCTTGCTGCGGTTCGCGTCCGTCCAGATCACCTTGTGGCCGCCGATCTCGGTCGGCACCGGGCCGTCGTAGCTCTGCGCGGTGAGCCGGGCCGGCGGATCGTTGGGCTTCCTGGACTGCTCCAGCAGGAAACCCACCGGCAACTGGGCCCGGTTGATGCCGGTCAGCATCGTGGCGAGGTCGGTTCCCGTGAAGAACTGCGCGGGCTTGATCCTGACGAACTGGAGCGCGTATTTCGTCACCGGCGGGATGATCAAGTCCTCCAGCAGGCCGGCGAGAGCGAACGGGCTGAACTCGGTGCCGCCCGGCTCGCCCTCCTCGCCCGGGTTGTAGGCGGCCTGGGTCACGCCCAGGGCGGTATCCGGGGAGACGGCATCGGATATCGCACTCGCACTGATTCTGACCCGCAGCTTGTCCTTGATCTCCTCCGAGAGGTCCTGGCACTTGGCGTCCCAGATTTCTCCGGCACGTGTCCAGTAGCTCTGCTCGCCGTCCTTCTGCTCCGGGATCCCCAGTTTTCTGATCTCCTCCATGGCGGCGTCCGCCCGCCGCTTCAGGACCTCGTCGACGACAGCGGTGACAGCACCGGCCACCAGGTCGAAGACCTTCGTGGCCACCTCGCCCACCCCGGGGGCGAGGGTCAGTGAGCCGGACATCACGACCCCACTGACCGCAAGGAGAATCTCCAGCGCGGCCCGCTGGTTGTCATGCAACCTTTGGAAGAGCAGTTCCGGATTGTTCTCGTACGCTTTGAAGAGGCTGCCCGCCGCCTTCTCCTGGCGGAACTTACCGGCCCCCTGCTTTATCGCCCTCTCGGTCGCCAGCCTGTTGCCCACGATGTTGACCAGGTCGACGAGCCTCACGAAGAATCCAGAGTAGTTGCTCGTCTTGAGGACCGTATCGGTCAGGCCCGTGCCCGTCTCGACGATTTTCTTGACGGCCTGGAAGTTCGCTTCGGCCACGTCGTGGTAGATGTAGGCGTCGAGCATGCCCGCGTTGATCGTGACCGTCATTTCCTTGTAGGCGTCGGCGATCGCCATGGACAGCCGCCCCCGGTCGGGAAAGTACGTCCCCATGACCCCGTATGCCTGCTCCAAGGCGGTGATGAGCTTGTCGCCGGCGTTGGCGCCGTTGTCCTTGACGGCCTCCTGCATCGCCGTGCGAGCCCGTTGGAGCAGGGTGTCGTACTTCTCGAAGGTCGGGAGCAGTTGCGTCAGTTCACGCTCCCCCTTCACGGACACCAGAGCCGCGCTCCCGGAAACACCTCGGACGAACTCGAGGTTCCTGAACTTTTCGACCTCGTTGCAGATCTTCTGTACGTTGTCCTTCGCGTGCCCGATGTCGTCGATGAGTGCGTCCATCGACGAGATCAGCTCCTGGGCCCGCTCCTTCAGATTCCTGTCGCCCTTGAGCTTGTAGAGCTCCGCCGCCATCAGCTGATGGACGTGTATCCGGGCTTGCTCCTTCGCCGCCGTCCGCACATCCTTGTCGATCTGCGCAGAGATCCTGGCGGCGTAGCGCTTCAGCAGGTAGTCGGCATACTTCTCTATCAGAACCTTCTCGAACTCCGGATGGAACACGAATCCTTCACTCGTGTCCTCGAGTCCGAACATCCTGATTCCCAACGTCCTGATATGGCCGCGCAGGAACTCCTCGTTGAGGAGCGCATCGAATTCTCGCTTCTTTTCCTCGAATACGGCGAGAGCGTTCCTGGCGGACTCGGGAATTTCTGTCGACATCGTATGCACTCCTTTACTGCCGAACCCTGTCCAGCAGGAGTTTCAGCTCTTCTTCGCTGAGGCCTTCGGTTCCCATGAGCAACGTTTCGAACTGCTCCGCCTGCATGTCGAGCAGCGTCTGGTTCAGCGCCTCCGCGAATTCCTGGCCCGCGTCGCTGCTGAGAATCTCCGCCGCCTCGCCGGCCGTGAGCGCGGCCTCCGGCTGGAAGACCCGCTCATCCAGATCTGCCTGGAGCGCCTGGAACGCCTGGACGGCCGCGCGCACCGACACGGGCGCGGCAGGAATGAGGCCTTCCTGCTCGAGCATCTCCTGGTAGTCGTCGTACCAGACGGCCGCGTCGCGGGAAGCGCCGAACGTCCACCGCCCGTCGGTGAGCTTCATGAAGTGGTCGCCGTAGGGCTGGACCTCGTCCGGCGCCGAAGCGACGCCCGGTGCCTCGGGGGCGGGGGAGAGCAGGCCTTCGCGTTCGAGCATCTTCTGGTAGTCGTCGTACCAGGTGGCCGCGGAGCGGGTGGCACCGAACGTCCATCGCCCGTCCACGGCCTTCATGAAATGGTCGCCGTAGGGCTCGATGGCCTCGGTGTGCTGTTCGGCGGCGTCGGCCTCGTACCGGTCGTAGCGGACCTGCAGGATCTGCCAGTCGGCGGAGTCCGGCTCCGAGGCGTAGAGCCACTGGAACTCGTCCGTTCCCGGGAGCTTGGCGTACTTGTAGAACTGCGTGCCCTCGACGGGCTCCGCGGGATCGAAGTCGGGATTCGGCTGCGGCCGGGCCTGTTCGTTCTGGACACGCCACTGCTCGACGACGCCCCCGAAGGCGTCGACGAACATCTCCAGTTCGCTCTGCCCGGCGTCCTCCCGCAGCGAGGAGCGGAACAACCCCTCGGTGTCCGGGTCCAGCCACTCGGCGAGACACTCGGCGACCCAGCCGTCGTCCTGCTCGGACCACGCACGCTCGTTGAAGAAGACCAGCGGCACCAGGACCGCGTCGAGCCGGTCGACGTCACCGCGCTTCGTGCTGTTCGCCAGGTGGACCGGGCTCCGCGCCTCCTCTTCCGGGACGGTCCCCGCGGTGGCCAGAAGCGTCTTGAACATCGGTATCAAAGGGATTATCTGCTGCAAAGCATCCTCCTGAGGAGATCGCTCGTACGAGTCATGCCCGGCACGGCGTTCGATCCGGTCATCGCGATCCGGTCGAGAGCGTGCCCGCAGCGAGCCTTCATGCCGTCAGTTCCGTGGTCCGCAGCGCCTCGGACATGCCGAGGAAGCTCGCCGTCCCGGACGGTCCGCCGAGCACATAGCCCAGCGTCGCGGCGTGCATCGCCTCCACGGGCGCGATCGTGGCGGCGGCGACGACGGCCGGCCCGGTGCCCGTCAGGCTCCCGGCCGCCGCCGTGTGGGTCTGCGCCGCCCGGTACTCCAGACCCTGCACCGCGGACACGACCTCGGCCACGGTCGACGCCGCTTTGATCCTTTTCATCAACTGCGCGTGGCCCGAGAGCGGGGCCCCGGTGACGACCGGCTTGTGCGCCTCGCGCAGGATCGCGTTCCAGGTCGCGGCGTGCTGCGTGTGGTGGGCCGTCGCGGTCCGCACGAACTCGGCGAGCGCGGGGACCGCCGGGCCGAGCCTCCCGGCGCGCAGCGCCGCGTCGACGGCCTGGTAGGCGCTCACCGCCTGGTTCTCCAGAGCGGCGGCGAGGGCCACGGTCCGCAGGTCTCCTGAATACGGCGACGGCGCGTGGTGGCTGCCGCCGTCCGCGTGCAGCGCGAGGCCGACACCGATCCCCGCGGCGCCCAGGACGGCACCCGCGGCGCCCAGGACGAGGGACCGACGGGACGGCGCGCTCTTCGAGCCGGGCGGCGCGTCTTCTGTCCCGGGCGGCACGTCCTGCGGGCCGGGCGGGCGAGCGCCGTGCGCGTCGGGCGCGTGTCGGGTGCCGCTCACCGCACCGCCCCCTCGTTGATCGCGGACGCGTTTCCGGTGGGGAAGGCGGCGTGCGGAATGCCGGCCGTGCCGGCCGCCGCCGGGACCGCCCGCGCGGTGGCCCCGGTCGTGTGCGCCGCGGTGTCGCCGCCGTCCGGCAGCGTGCGGAGGATCAGCAGCTCCGAGCCGTGCTGTGCCTCGACCGACGCGACGTTCACGAACAGCGAGCGCAGGCTGCCGCCCTCGGCCAGGCTCGCGTAGCGGGTGCACGTCTGCGCGTTGATGCCTTCGAGCTCGGTGAGCAGGCTGACCAGCGAGTCCGGATCGGTCAGGCCGGCCAGCCGCCGGCTCACGGTCGCGGCGTACCGTGCGTCCGCGGCATGCTGTGGGGCCCCGCCGGCCTTCACCACGGCCTGGTTGAACGCCTGCGCGTGCGCGAGGTGGTGGGCCAGGTTGCGGGCTACGAGAGCGCGCAGTCGCGCGCTCCCCCGTGCCACGCAGGGCAGGCCCGCCGCGGTCGTGTAGGACCGGACGGCGAGGTTCTCCAGGGACGCGGCCGTCTGGAGCACAAGCACGGCCAGCGGGGCGCCCGGCGGCGCCGCCACGGCGGGTGACCCGGTAGGTGACCCGCTGGGTGATCCGGTCATATGGAGCCTCCACCGATCGAACCGGCGCTGGAAGGGGCAGGGCTGGGGGCGGGGGTGGGGGCGGGCCGGGTCTTGATCGACTCCTGGAAACGAGCCGTGACCGTGTTGTGGCTGTCGTGGGGATCGGTGGACGTGACCGTCACGGTGAAGGTCGTCGTCCCGGCGACGAGATCGTCGATCTCTCCGCTCACCGCCCCGGTGACGGGGTCGATCCGGTCGCAGTGGGAGCCGGACTCGTCGCACGGCAGAGGGCTGGCGGCGTACGAGTACGTGCCGGCGCCGTAGCCGCCGCTCGGGCCTTCGGCGGTCACGCTGAAGGCCGTCAGCGGGGAACCCCCTGTCTGGGTGGGGGTGCTCGTGTTGAACTTCACGCTCAGCGGCGGCACGGCGGCCGTCACGTTCAGCGTCGTGGTCACGGACTCGCCCAGGGCGTCGGTGACGGTCACCTGCCCGGTGAAGCCGCTCGCCGCACAGGTGATCGTCACGGATCCGCTGTCCGGTCCGTCGGTGGAGGCGGGATTCTGGCACGGCCCGTCCGGGGTTCCGGTGACCTCACCCGTCGAGGAGCCGATCGACATCCATCCCGATCCCGGGCCGGCGGCCAGGGTGAACCTGTACGGCGCCAGACCCGCGGTCGGCTGGACCGTCCCGCCCTGGAACGGCGTGCCGACCGTACCGGCCCACTCGTACCGGCTCTGCACGGCCAGCGGATTGACGACGGTGATGGAGATGCTGGTCTTCGCGGTCACCGTGTAGTCCGTGGCGTCGCTCACCGTGACCGTGAACTGGTACGTCCCGGCACTGGCGGGCGGCTGCACGGTGCCGGTGACCGCCCCGGTCCTGGGGTCGAGCCGAAGGCCGTTCGGCAGTGCTCCGTCGGTCACCGACCAACGCTGCGTGCCGGAGCCGCCGATCACGTTGGTCGGCGCGAATCCCTTGTACGGGAATCCCAGGGCCGCCTCGGGTATCGCCGGGGGCTCCTGGAAGCCCAGCGGCAGGACGACCGTCAGCGTGAGAGCGGACAGGTCGGCGGTCTGGGGCGTGGGACCTGAGTCGGACACGGAGACGCTGAGCGTCGCGGTGCCGGTCGACTCCGGTGTGCCGCTGATGACGCCGGTGACGCGATCCAGGCTCAGGCCGTCCGGCAGCGGACTGTCAGGGGCCAGGGACCAGGTGTACGGGGCCGCGCCGCCGACCGCCTTGAGGGTCTGCGAGTACGGTTTCCCGGTCAGTGCGTGGGGCAGCGGCGAGACCGTGATGATCCGCAGCGATGCCACCACCGTCATGGTCAGGGTCTTGGTGGTGGTCAGCGGGGGCTTGCTCGAATCGGTCGCCTGCACACTGAACGGGAAGCTGCCCGTCGCCTTCGGCTTGCCGGTGATCGAGCCGTTCGGCGTGAGGCTCAGGCCGTCCGGCAGCGTCCCCGTCAGCGTCCATACGTACGGCGCGGTACCGCCTGCCGCGGTCAGCTGCGTCGCGTAATCCTTCGCGCACGAAGAGTCACACATCGTTCCCTGGGGCAGGCTCGACGTCGTGGCGGCGAATCCGGTCACCACCTCCACGGTGAACGTCTGCGATGTGGTGTGGGCGGGCATGGCGGAATCGGTGACGCGCACGGTGAACGTCGAGGAGCCGGCCGCCCCCGGCGTTCCGCCGAGCACGCCGGACTTCGGGTCGAGCGTCAGCCCCGAGGGCAGCGAACGGGGAGGGGCGGAGACGGACCAGGTGTACGGCTCGACGCCGCCGGAGGCGCTCAGCGGCTGCGAGTACAGCGTCTTGGTGACCCCGTCCGGCAGGGCCAGGGTGTTGATCCCCAGCGGGGTGGCGACCGTCATGGACAGGTGCTGGGTGGCCGACTGGCTCGGCACGGCCGAATCCGCGACCTTGACGGTGACGCCGTAGGTGCCGGCCACGGCCGGCGTACCGGTGATCGCCCCGGAGGCCGGGTCGAGGCGCAGCCCGTTCGGGAGCGCCCCCTGTCCCGGGGCGAGCGACCACTTGTAGGGGGCGGTGCCGCCGACCGCTTCGAGGGTCTGCGAGTACGCGGTGCCCGTGGTCGCCCCGGGCAGCGAGGAGCTGTTCACGGCCAGCGAGTTGCGGACGGTCAGTTTGAACGCCTTGGTGGTGAAAAGGGCGGGCGGCCCGGGCTCGGCCAGCCGCACGGTGAATCCGCTTGTCCCGGCCGTGACCGGGGTTCCGGTGATGGCCCCCGTCCGGGGCGAGAGCGAGAGGCCCGCCGGGAGCGACCCGGAAGTGACCGACCAGGTGTACGCGCCGGTGCCACCGGTGGCGCCGAGGGACTCGGAGTAGGCCTTGCCGCGCGCCGCCTCGGACAGCGAGGCCGTGGTGACGGACACCGGGCCCACCACGTTGACCGTCACGGAACCGGACAGGACCGCCCCGCCCGCGGGGCTCGGACTCGACGTGCCCGCCGCCGGACCGGGCTTCGCGCCGGCGGCGGACGAGGACGCCGCCGTGGACGGAGCGTCGGCGGAGGGCGCCGCCGTGGCCGGAGCGCCGGGGGAGGGCGCACCGGAGGCGGGCGCACCGGAGGCGGTGGACGCCGGGCCGCCGGCGCTGGTCGCGGTGATGATCGCCGTGCCCGGGTTGAGCGCGGTCACCACGCCGCTCTGCGAGACCGTGGCGACACGCGGAGCCGAGGAGGTCCATACGAGCTCGGGGTGCGAGCCGGTGCCGCCCGAGAAGCTGCTCGTCGCCCGCTCGCTCGCCCCCATGGCGACGGTCGACGAGGACAGCTTGACGGCCAGCCCGGTCGGCGGCGTGGGCTTGGCGGGCGGGCTGGGCTTGGCGGTCGCCATGGCCTTGGCCGCCGCCGACTTCGCGGAGCTGGCCGCGTCCTGCGCGTCCGCCGCCGCCGACGCGGCGGAGTGCGCGACGGGCTGGAGCACGGTCATCCACAGCGCGAACAGCAGGCCGCAGGCCAACACCGTGATCCCGAGCACCGGCAGCAGCCATTCGGGCAGCGTCTGCTTCTCCAGCATCACGCCCTCGGTCTTCGCCGCCTCACCCCGCTCCGGCAACGCGGAGACCTCGAACGGCAGGGTGCGGTTGGGCCCCCTCCAGAACGTCTTGCGTGGCACGGTCTTCAGGCGTACGAAAGTCGCTGTGCCCGGTCGCGCGACGAACGTCGCGGGCTTCGTCTTGAAGCCCAGCTTGACCTCCGGGTCGAGCGCCTCGACCCGTACCCGCTCCGGCCGGTTGCCGCGGTTCTCCACGACGAGCTTGAACCGCGCCGAGCGCCGTCCCGTCGCGCTCCTGGGCACCAACTGCGCGCCGATGTCGCCGAACTCCCCGACCCTGACACTGCCCTCTTCGACGCAGGAGCCCTCGGAGTCCTCGGTGGACATCGCGCGCAGCCCGAACCGCACCTCGCCCGGGGCCTGGGAGGCGGTCCGCGGCGGGTGGAAGAGGACGCGGACCTGCTGGACCTCGCCCGGCAGCAGATTGGCCTGCGCGGGCTCGACGCGGGCCCACTCGGCGGCCTCGCCGAGCACGTCGAGCAGGACCCGGTCGACCACCATCCCGGTGTTCTCCACGCGTAGGACGCACACGGCCTCCTCGCCCGGCACGACCTCGACCGCGTCGCCACCGTCTTCGAAGACGACGGAAACTCCCATCGGCCCGGTCCCCCCTTCTTCTTCTTCGTTCTTCGTTCCTCGGGAGTCGCGCTGCCGACCGTTCTGCTCACCCCGGGCCGCTCGGATGAGCGCGCACGTCAGCACGGCACGTGACGCAGAGCATCCCGAGTGCCGGAACAGACTGGCAGCGCACATGGCCGGGCACCTGCGTGAACATGCAGCAAAAAGCGCAGCCGGGACGGGTCGCGGCGCGCCTGCTCATGGGGGCGCGGTGCTGCCGTTCTCCGCGACGTCCGATGCGCGATTAGGCATCGCCTAGGCGCTTCCCCTAGTCGACATCCCCAGGCGGGATGTGATCATTTCGTGAAGAGGCCGCACACGTAGCGCACACTTCACGGCGAAACAGGCTCCTGGAGTGGCACCAGATCCGGCCGCAGCTGCCGACGCATCCACCTCGGCCGGCCATCGCACCCTGGGAGGTCGTTTTGGAACGTCGGATACCGGTGTCGATCTACGCGGACGACCCCATCACGCGGGCGGGGCTGACGACCGAGCTGCGCCAGCGCGCCGAGGTCGAGCTCGTCGACCTACTGCCCCCGGGCGGATCGGCCCGCGTGGTCGTGTTCGCGCTCGACGTGCTGTCCGTATCGGCCCTCGAACTGATCAGGGCGGCGCGCTCGCGCGACGGGGCGCAGGTCGTGCTCGTCCTCTCCGCCCTGTCGGACGACGAGCTGCTGACGGTCGTCGAGTCGGGAGCCTACGCAGTGCTGTGGCGGTCGGAAACCACCGCCACCTCGCTCACCGAGGCGGTGATCAGGGCCGCCTCGGGCAACGCCGCCCTGCCCTCCGATCTGCTGACCCGTCTGCTCAAGCAGGTGGGACGGCTCCAGCAGCACGTGCTGCGCCCCCAGGGCCTGACCCTGACCGGACTCTCCGACCGTGAACGCCGGGTGCTGCGCCTGGCGGCCGACGGCTTCGGCACCGACGAGATCGCGGGCGAGCTCGCGTACTCGAAACGCACCGTGGCCAGCGTGCTGCACGACGTCACGGTCCGGTACCAGCTGCGCAACCGGACGCACGCGGTCGCATTCGCCATCCGCGAAGGTCTGATCTGAGGACGTGGCCGGCACGTTGGCGGCGGACGAGCGCGGGGGAGCCACCAGGCGGAGCTGCCGCGTGGGCGCCGCCCCTGCGACCGGGGAATGACACCGGTGCGCCGCCGCCTGTGCGGCTCACCCCTGCCACTCACCCCCGCCGCTCGTCCCTGCTGCGCCGCGCGAGGGGCGGTCGGGTACGAGCATGTCGGCGCCGCACCATGCACCATCACCGGCCCACCGAACACCACGGCCTCCTACCGCCGTGTCAGAGCGTTCACACCGTAGGGCTCTTCTCGGCGCGACCGTCGTTCAGTGCGTCGAGTTCGGCGCGGAGTTGGCGGCGCGAGGCGATGCCGAGTTTGGCGAAGACGTTTCCCAGGTGGTATTCGATCGTCTTGGCGCTCACGAACAGGGCACGTGCGATCTGCTGGTTCGTCAAGCCCTGCGCGGCGAGCTGTGTGATGCGGTACTCCTGTTGGGTCAGTGCGACGGGTGAGCGGTCGGCCGTCTCGACGTCCCCCTCCACACCACCGGTTGCGGCCCAGGGGATGTGCGCGCCGACCTCCTGCAGCTGCCTGAGGCACCGTTCCGCGAACGGCCGCGCACCGAGATCGACGTAGCGGCCGTGTGCGGACAGCAACCACCTGATGGCCGACCTTCGTCGCCGTGTGCCCAGCAGCAGCCTGCCGTAGTCGTGTTCGAGCTGGGCGAGGCCGAACGGCGAGTCCTCGTCGGCCGGTTGCTCGACCGCGCCGGCCAGCTGCTCGGCCGCGGCGGCCAAGTCGCCCTCGGCGGCGGCGAGCCGGGCTTCGAGCCTGGCCATGACCGTCGTCGGGCGGGCGCCGGGCTCGACTGCGGCGCGCAACGAAGCGAGGGCGGTGTGCGCCGTGGCGAGTCGGCCGGTGTCGATCAGCGCCTCGACGTACAGGGGTCGCCACAACGACTGCTCGATCGAGAACAACCCCAGCTGGGCGGCCACGGGGGCGAGTGCTGCCAGCACGCGGCCGGGCTCCCCGCGTGCATGGGCCAGCGTCGCCGCGGCCATCGCCGGAAACACCGCGTAGCGGGCCGGACCCAGTGTGCGCTGGTCCCTGGCCAGGGAGTCCACCCGCTCGGCGGCCACGTGCCAATCGCCGCGCAGAGCGCTGATACTCGCCGTAAGCGCGGCCGCCGGGATGGCGTAACGCCGGTCGTTGCGGGCTGCGGCCACCCGTATGCCCTCGTGGGCGTCGCGCAACGCCGCTTCCCAGTCGCCGAGTTGGAACCGGGCGTAGCCGAGCAGGGCGTACGACAGCGGAAGGACCGGCCCGACCGGGCCGTCGTACGAGCGCACAACCCACTGGAGATCGCTCATGGCCTGGCTCGGCCTGCCGCTCTGCGCCAGCCACATGCCGCGCGCCCACCGCAGGACCACGTGCCCGGGCCGGTCGTCATCCGACGCGGCGAGCTCAGGCGCGAGCAGCTCCAGCCGGCGAAGCGAAGCGTCCACCGAATGGTGGATCCTGCCGTGCGCGTCCGCCGCGAACCACACCGACCATTCTCTGAACTCCTCCGGGAGTCCCTCCTGCGCCAGCAGGGACAACGCGACCCGTTGCTCGGCTTCGAGGTCCCCGGTGTCCGCGTGCAGGGTCGCGACCGCGAGTTCCACGGCTGCGCGCTCTGCGGGGGGCCGGTCGTCGACGAGTCTCCTGGCCTGATCGAACAGCGACTGTGCGGCCTCGAACCGCGCCTCGCGCCCGGCCAGATGACCGAGGAACAGGTTGCGCTCCACGCTGGGCTCGAGAAGGGCGAGCCGTTGTCCGAGCGCCGCCGCCCATCCGGCGGTGGGCATCAACTGGCCCCATAGAGCAGCGATGAGCAGCCTTCGTTCCTGCTCGTCCCTGTCCACCGAGACGTCGGCGGACCACAGGAGGAGGGTTCCGGCACGTTCCGTGTCCCCGGCCTGGTGATAGCGCGTCGCCTCGTCCTCCAGCCGCGTGGCAAGTCCGGGATCGCTCCGGCCGGCGCCGAGCAGTGCGTGCTGGAGCCCGTGGACGCCGCTGACCTGCTCGGCCGAGGCGAGGTGCATCGCCCGACGCAGGGATGCGGGCAGGTTCCAGTACACGACGCCGCGCAAGGACGGGGAGCTGATGCCGACCGGTTGGGCGAGGCCGCGCGGGAACCAGGTGACGAACCCGGCCTCGATCAGGTCGTCGAGCGCGGCGCTGGGATCGGCCACGTCCGCGATGACAGCGAGGATCGGCAGCGGGGTCTCCTGATCCACCACGGCCATCGCCGCCAGCAGACGCAGACTCGGCTCGGGTAGTTCGTCGAGCGTGCGCGCGGTTGCATGGTGCAGCGCCTCCGCGCGCAGCTCGGCGGGCGTCTCCTGTCCTCCATCGGACCGCGCCGTACGTCCGACCGCCTCATGTCCGGCCCGTGGCGCCGCGCCGAGGCCGTCTGCTGCGGTCGTGGGCTGCGGGGTGGGAGAGAAAGTGCTCACGCGATGGCTGACTCTCGGGCGCCGATCGGCAGAACGCGCATGACGGCAACTTCCTTTTCGTGCCCATGACAAGCGGAATGCCCGGCCATGGCGCGCTCGCGTCGGGTGAAATCCAACGACGCTAGCCTGCTATGAGGGGGGAATCGAGCTATTATATGTGATGATCCCGGGTATGTCAAGCGGCTTCAGTGCTCGCGCGTGCGCCCTCCGCCCGCGCCGAAGTGCTGCCGGGCCGCCAGAGCGACCACCTGGAAAGCTCCGAAGAGCGCGAGCGTGCCTTCCGTACGGCGCCGGCTCGCATCGAGTCCGGTCCCGCTCTGGTCAGCCCGGAGTGGATGCTCTGCACCCTCGTCCCGGCCGGGATCGAGTTCTGGCAGGCGGACAGGGGCCGCCTCCACAACCGGCTGCGCTACGAACGCCCCGACCGCCACAGCCCGTGGGAACGCCACATGCTGTGGCCGTAGCCCCACGGGCCGAAGGCGGACCTCGGGGGCTTCAGAGTCCCAGGACGAGCTCGGCGCTGCGGGAGCGCGAGCAGCAGATGGTCATCCGGTTGTTCGCGGCCCGCTCCTCGTCCGTCTGGACCTCGTCGCGGTGGTCGGGTTCGCCGGCCAGGACGGGGGTGAGGCAGGCGCCGCAGCAGCGGCCTCCCTCTCCGAAGCGCAGGCCCGTGGTAGGCGCAGCGGATGCCGGTGCCGTCACCGGCGCCGTAGCCCTTACTGAGTGGGACGCCGCGGTGCGGGCAGATGCCGAGAAAGGGCCTGACAGCTTCGAAAGATACAAAGCCCCGGGTCAGGGTCGGTTTGCTGTCGGTCGATGCCGCTCAACAGGCCGTGTCCCCGTGCAGTCCACGTGGGCTGGGCGAGGACGCGCGGATGAGGACCTGGCGGGGCCGCGAGAGCCACCCGACGGTAGCGTCGCCGTGGGCGCTGTTCCGGGTGAACTCGCCCTTGAACAGCGCCACTTGGCGGCGCCGCCGCACTCGCTAGTACGTGTAGAAGCCCGAGCCGGTCTTGCGGCCCAGCCGGCCCGCGTCCACCATGCGCTGGAGCAGCGGGGGAGCGGCGTACAGCGGCTCCTTGTACTCGTCGTACATGCTCTGCGCGATCGAGGCGACCGTGTCCAGGCCGATCAGGTCGGACAGCTTCAGCGGGCCCATCGGGTGGGCGCAGCCCATCTCCATGCCGTTGTCGATGTCCTCGCGGCCGGCGATGCCCGTCTCGAACATCCGGATCGCGGAGAGCAGATACGGGATCAGCAGCGCGTTGATGACGAAGCCGGAGCGGTCCTGGGCGCGGATCGCGTGCTTGCCGAGCGCCTTCTCGGCGAACAGCTGCGCCCGGCTCAGCGTGCCCTCGGAGGTGGTCAGCGCCGGGATCAGCTCGACGAGCTGCTGCACCGGGGCCGGGTTGAAGAAGTGGATGCCGACGACATGGTCGGGCCGCGACGTGGCGACCGCCAGCTTCACCAGCGGGATGGAGGAGGTGTTGGAGGCCAGGATCGCGTCCGGGCGGGTCACCACCTGGTCGAGGACCTGGAAGATCTCGGTCTTGACCTGCTCGTTCTCGACCACGGCCTCGATGACCAGGTCACGGTCGGCGAACTCGCCGAGGTCCGTGGTGAAGCTGAGCCGCGCCAGCGCCGCGTCCCGCTCCGCCGTGGAGATCTTGCCGCGCTCGGCGGCCTTGGTCAGGGAGTTCAGCAGCCGGGTACGGCCGATCTCCAGGGCCTCGCCGCTGGTCTCGGCGACCTTGACGTCGAGGCCGGCGCGGGCGCAGACCTCGGCGATGCCCGCCCCCATCTGGCCGCAGCCCACCACTCCGACCCGCGAAAGGTCTCCCGCTGGGATGTCCGTCACATCGTCCCTTTCGCCGCTGACTCTCATGGCTGACTCATATGGCTGTGTCTCTGGCTGTGACAGGTCTGCCGGGTTTCGGTCGGCCTGCTCCGAACGTGCACGTTACTAGCAAGTATCGATGATCGATCGCCGGGGTGGGGGCATGCTGGGCCCCGATACGATCCGTGACCGAGCGGATCCGCTACGTATGTGGGGATGTGTGCGATGGGGCGACTGACCCGGCGGGCGTTCGCGCTGGCAGCACTGTCGGCGGTCACGACGACGGGTGCGGCGGCCGCTCCCGGAAGAGACGACGGGGAGCGGCGGGCGACGGACGGGAGGCGGGCGTCGTCGGCGGGGCCGCGGGCGACGGCCGAGATGCGGGGGATGTGGCTGGCGACCGTCACGAACCGCGACTGGCCGTCCCGCACCGGACTGACCGCCGCCGCGCAGCGCGCCGAGCTGATCGCCTGGCTCGACCTGGCGGTGCGCAGGCGGCTCAACACCGTGGTCTTCCAGGTGCGGCCGGCGGCCGACGCGCTGTGGCCCTCGCCGTACGAGCCGTGGTCGCAGGTCCTCACCGGCACCCAGGGGAAGTCACCGGGCTGGGACCCGCTGGGCACGGCCGTCACGGAGGCCCATGCGCGGGGCCTGCAACTGCACGCCTGGTTCAACCCGTACCGGGTCTCGACCCAGGACGACCCCACCCGGCTCGTCGCCTCCCACCCCGCGCGCAGGCACCCGGGCTGGGTGGTGTCGTACGGCGGCAAGCTCTTCTACAACCCCGGTCTGCCGGCGGTCCGTTCCTTCGTGCAGGACGCGATCCTCGACGCGGTGAAGAAGTACCCGGTGGACGCCGTGCACTTCGACGACTACTTCTACCCGTACCCGGTGGCCGGCCAGACCTTCGACGACGACGCCGAGTACGACGCGTACGGCGGGGCCTTCGCCACCCGGGCCGCCTGGCGGCGCGACAACATCGACACGCTCGTGCGGGAGATCGCCGCCCGGATCAAGTCCGTACGCCCCGGCACCCAGTTCGGCATCAGCCCGTTCGGGGTGTGGCGCAACGCCTCCACCGACTCGCGCGGCTCGGACACCCGGGCCCTCCAGTCGTACGACGAGATCTACGCCGACAGCCGCAAGTGGGTGAAGGAGGGCTGGATCGACTACGTCGTCCCGCAGCTGTACTGGGAGATCGGCAACTCCGCCGCCGACTACGCCAAGCTCGTGCCCTGGTGGGCGGCGGTCGCCAAGGGCACCAAGACGCGGCTGTACCTGGGTGAGGGCCTCTACAAGGCGGGCACGTCGGGGCAGCCCGCCGCCTGGGGGAAGAAGGACGAGCTGTCGAAGCACCTCACGCTCGCGAAGAAGTACCCCGAGGTGCGCGGGCACATGTTCTTCGGCGGGCAGGACGTCGAGCTGGACCGGATCGGCGCGATGACCCGCGTGATCGCCGACCACTACGGCGGGCCGGCCCAGCCCCCGAGCTGACCTACCGTCGTCGTCGTTCCTCGGCCGTCCTGTGGCGGATCTCCGTGTCGGGGCCGGGCGAGCACACGCCCACGTGCCCGTCCGCGAAGCGGACGCGGTACGGAGGGTTGCCTCCCTGGCCCAGGACCTCGACGATCTCGCCGACCTTGTCGTGTTGCCCGACCACCCTGCCGTGCTGCACAAGCTGGTCGCCGGCGTTTGCGCGCATCTGTGGGGCCTCCTCACCTGTGCGGGAGCAGCGGTACGTGTCTAGCCGCGCGCCCGCTGCGTCACGGCGATGCAGATGAGCACGGCCGCGGCCGTCAGCGGAGCGGCGGGCGCGAGGTGCTCGCCCAGCAGCAGCACCGACCACACCAGTGTGAGCAGGGGTTGGGCCAACTGCAACTGGCTGGCCTTGGGGACGCCGATGACCGCCATGCCCCGGTACCAGACGACCAGGCCGAGGAACTGCGAGCCCGCCGCCACCCACAGCAGCCCGGCCACGCTGTGCGCGGTCGGTTCCACCGGCTCGTGGGCCAGGGCGAGCGCGGCGGCGGGCACGCCCAGCGGCAGGCAGCACACCAGCGCCCAGCCGATGACCTGCCAGCCCGGCATGACCCGGGCCAGCCTGCCGCCCTCGGTGTAGCCGGCCGCGCACACCAGCAGCGCCCCGAACAGGTACAGGTCGGCGCTGGTCAGGACCCCGCCGCTCTGCTGCACGGTGAACACCGCCACGGCGGCCGCGCCGGCCCCGGCCGCCGCCCAGAAGGTGCGGGAGGGGCGGGTGCCCATGCGCAGGGCGGACAGCAGCGCGGTCGTCAGCGGCAGCAGGCCGACCACGACGGCGGCGTGCGAGGTGGTGGACGTCCGCAGCGCCAGCGTGGTGAGCAGCGGGAAGCCGACGACGACCCCGGCGGCCACGACGGCGAGCCCCGCCCAGTGCCGGCGGGCCGGCAGCGGGACACGAAGCGCGAGCAGACACGCCCCCGCGATCAGCGCGGCCAGGACGCTGCGCACGGCGACCAGCGTCCAGGGGCCGAACCCCTCCAGTCCCCAGGCGGTGGCGGGGAAGGTGAGGGAGAACGCGACGACACCGAGGGCGGCGAGGAGGGTGCCGAGGCCGTTCCGGTGCTGGGCGGCGTCCGGGGTGGGGCCTGGGCTGACGTCCGGTGTGCTGACCGCTATCGCGGGCCGCGCGGTAGCGCTACTCTCTGGCTTCATGCAAGAGCGTAGCAGTGTGGGTGAGCTGGCTGATCGGCTGCGGCGGGAGTTCGACCGCTACTCTCCCGGTGGAAAGCTCCCGTCGAGCCGGGCCCTGGTCGAACGGTTCCGGGTGAGCCCCGTGACGGTCTCGCGGGCGCTGGCGCAGCTCGCCGCCGAGGGGCTGGTCGTCACCCGGCCCGGCGCGGGCGCCTTCCGGGCCCGGCCGCCGCACCCGGCCGCCACCCCGGCGGGCGACACCTCCTGGCAGGAGATCGCCCTCAGCGCGGACGGCGCCGCCGACGTCGTCCCGCGCTCCGTCGACGCCTCCGGGGTCACGGTGTCGCTGGCCGCCCCGCCGCCCGGCGTGACCGAGTTCAACGGCGGCTATCTGCACCCCTCGCTGCAACCGGAGCGGGCGATGGCCGCGGCCCTGGCGCGGGCCGGGCGGCGGCCCGGCGCCTGGGGGCGGCCGCCCATGGAGGGACTCCCGGAGCTGCGCGAGTGGTTCGCGCGGACCATCGGCGGCTCCGTCACCGCGGCCGAGGTGCTGGTCAGCGCGGGCGGTCAGGCGTCCCTCACGACCGCCCTGCGCGCCCTCGCCCCGCCCGGCGCGCCGGTGCTCGTCGAGTCGCCCACCTACCCCGGCATGCTCGCGATCGCCCGCTCGGCGGGCCTGCGCCCGGTGCCGGTCCCGGTCGACCCGGACGGCGTGAAGCCGGAGCTGCTCGCCGACGCGTTCCGGGCCACCGGCGCCCGGGTCTTCGTCTGCCAGCCGCTGTTCCAGAACCCGACCGGCGCCGTCCTCGCCCCCGGCCGGCGCGCGGAGGTGCTGCGCATCGCGCGGGAGGCGGGCGCCTTCGTCGTCGAGGACGACTTCGTCCGGCGGCTCGCGCACGAGGACGCCGGGCCGCTGCCGCGCCCGCTCGCCGCCGACGACCCGGACGGCGTCGTCGTCCACGTCGGCTCGCTCACCAAGGCGACCTCGCCGAGCTTCCGGGTCAGCGCCCTGGCCGCCCGCGGCCCGGTCCTGGAACGCCTGCGGGCCATCCAGGTCGTCGACACCTTCTTCGTGCCCCGCCCGCTCCAGGAGGCGGCCCTCGAACTCGTCGGCTCGCCCGCCTGGCCACGTCATCTGCGGGCCGTCGCCGGCGAGTTGAGGGCCCGGCGGGACGCGATGACGTCCGCGCTGCGGCTGCGGCTGCCCGAACTCGCCCTCCCGCACATCCCGTCCGGCGGCTACCACCTGTGGCTGCGGCTGCCCGACGGCACGGACGAGGGCGCGTTCACGGCCGCCGCCCTGCGCGCGGGCGTCGCCCTCACCCCCGGCCGCCCCTACTTCAGCGCCGAACCCCCGGCCGCCCACGTGCGGTTGAGCTTCGCGGCCGTCGCCGGGACGGAGGAGATCGCGGAGGGGGTACGACGGCTGCGGGCGGCGTGCGACGAGGTGCTCCCCGGAAACGGGGTCCTCCCCGGAAACCGTTCGACACGACGCCCGTGATGTTGTGAGGATCCGGCCATGAACGACACCCCGCCCACGAACGGCACCCCGGCTGTGAACGACACCCCGCCCCTCGCCGAGGGCTACGAGATCTCCGCCGACCCCGCCCGCGTCGACCCCGCACGCGTCCACCGCTGGCTGTCCACCGACGCGTACTGGGCGCTCGGGCGCGAGCGGGAGACGCAGGACCGGGCGATCGCCGGTTCGCTGAACTTCGGCGTCTACGACACGGCGTCCGGCGAGCAGGCCGCCTACGCGCGGGTCGTGACCGACTTCGCGACCTTCGCGTGGCTGTGCGACGTGTACGTGGACCCGGCGGCCCGGGGCAAGGGCATCGGCACCGCGCTCGTCGCCGCCGTACGCGACCACCTCCGGCCGCACGGGCTGCGCCGCATACTGCTGGCCACCCACGACGCGCACGGGGTCTACGAGCAGGTCGGTTTCGCGCCGCTGGAGAAGCCGGACCGGTGGATGCTGCTCGTTTTCTAGCGAGTTGTCCGGCAGGTCCTGACTCGTCGGTAAGATTCCCGGATCCGACCGCCCGACACCCCTTGACCTGCGCAGTTGCGCGCCTCACCATCACCGCATGCCACTTCGGGTCACGTTCGTCGCCGCCGCTCGCAGCTCCTCGCTGCTCGCGGAACGCTTCGAGGACGACCGGCCGCTGGACCAGGCGGGCTGGAGCGAGGTGCTCAGCGCGTCCGCCGAGCTGCTGCCGCTCGCCGCCGCCGAGCTGCGCTACTGCTCGCCGACACCGCGCAGCCGCGCCACCGGGGACGCGCTCGGCTACGCCCCGCTCGTGCAACTCGCGCTGCGGGACTGCGACATGGGCCGCTGGCGCGGTTTCACGCTGGGCGAGGCGATGGCCCGTGAGCCGCAGGCCGTGGACGCCTGGCTCGCCGACCCGCTCGCCACCCCGCACGGCGGCGAGTCGCTGCTCGCGTTCATCTCCCGTGTCGGCGGCTGGCTCGACACCCGGCCGGTGGAGGACGGCGGCCGGATCGTCGCCGTCGCCGAGCCGAGCGTGATCCGCGCCGCCCTGGTGTACGTGCTCAAGGCGCCGCCGGCGACGTACTGGAACATCGACGTGCGCCCGCTGTCCACGACCACCGTCACCGGCCGGGGCGGGCGCTGGAACCTCCGGCTCGAAGGGGCCGCGGCTCAGCCGACCCGCGCGTAGTCGGTGGTGAGCAGCAGGTCCTTGGCCGGGCCGGCCACGCGCCAGACCGTCCGCCAGTGGTCGGCGTCCCGGACGGTGAACTCACCCCGGTAGACGTCCGCGGAGCAGGGGTGGTCGGCCGTGTGCCGCCCGGTCGTCAGGTCCAGGTCGTGGAAGGGCCGGCCGTCGGCGAACCGGACGTCCGCGGCGCCCGGCGTCGGCCCCGGCAGGAAGCGCAGGGTACGCGCGGCGGGCCGGGGGACACCGAGCCAGACGAACGTGCCGGACTCCTCGTGCGACAGGCCGCCGTGCGACAGGGTGCCCACCTCCGGCGCGCCGAAGACGGTGATCCCGTCGAAGCGGCCCTCGGCGCCGCTCGCCCGGTCGCGCACCGACCGCTCCACCCGCCAGCGCCCCGCGAGATACGCCAGGACGTCCGGCACTGGCCGGAACTCGCCCATCTCGTGCCGCCCTCCGTCACACCCGTTGCTGCACGCCCCATTGACGCGCTCCTGCCCCCTGCCTATCTTGCCGTTCGAAGTGTTGATCATCGTCCGGCATTTCGAACCGCTCGCATGCGGCTGACCTACGGCCGACCTACGACTGACATACAACTCGCACCACTGAGCCGCGGAGTTATCCATGTCACGCAGCACCACCCGCACCCGCTGGAGAATCGGTCTCACCACGACCGCCCTCCTGACGGCCACCGCCCTGGTCCCCGTACCCGCGCACGCCGAGGCCGTGACCGACTACGCCATCACCGTCGACCCCACCGCCAAGGGCGCGAAGATCGACGACACGATGTACGGCGTCTTCTTCGAGGACATCAACCGGGCGGCCGACGGCGGTCTGTACGCCGAGCTCGTGCAGAACCGGTCCTTCGAGTACTCCACCGTCGACAACAAGTCATATACGCCGCTGACCTCCTGGACGGTCGACGGCACGGCACAGGTCCTGGGCGACGCGGGCCGACTCAACGACCGCAACCGCAACTACCTCTCCCTGGGCGCCGGTTCGTCCGTGACCAACGCCGGCTACAACACCGGTGTCCGGGTCGAGCAGGGCAAGAGGTACGACTTCTCGGTGTGGGCCCACGCCGCCGGCGGCACCGCCCTGACGGTGTCGTTGCAGGACGCCGAGGGCACCCTGGCGGCCGCCCGCAAGGTGGCCGTGCGCAGCGGCGGCTGGGCGCAGTACAAGGCGACCTTCACCGCCACCCGCACCAGCAGCAACGGCCGCCTCACCGTCGCCTCCTCGGCCGCGACCGCCCTCGACATGGTGTCCCTGTTCCCCCGCGACACCTACAAGAACGAGCCCAACGGCCTGCGCAAGGACCTCGCCCAGAAGATCGCCGACCTGCACCCGGGCTTCGTGCGCTTCCCTGGCGGCTGCCTGGTCAACACCGGCTCCATGCAGGACTACAGCGAGGCCTCCGGCTGGCAGCGCGCCCGCTCCTACCAGTGGAAGGACACCATCGGCCCGGTCGAGCAGCGCGCCACCAACTCCAACTTCTGGGGCTACAACCAGAGTTACGGCCTCGGCTACTACGAGTACTTCCGCCTCGCCGAGGACGTCGGCGCGATGCCGCTGCCCGTGGTCCCCGCCCTGGTGACCGGCTGCGGCCAGAACCAGGCCGTGGTCGACGACGCGCTGCTCAAGCGGCACATCCAGGACACGCTGGACCTGATCGAGTTCGCCAACGGCCCGGTCACCTCGACCTGGGGCAGGAAGCGCGCGGCGATGGGCCATCCCAGGCCGTTCCACCTCACGCACCTCGAGGTCGGCAACGAGGAGAACCTGCCCGTCGAGTTCTTCGCCCGCTTCCAGCAGTTCCGGGCCGCGATCGAGGCGAAGTACCCGGACATCACCGTCATCTCCAACTCCGGCCCGGACGACGAGGGTTCGACCTTCGACACGGCCTGGCAGCTCAACAAGGACGCCAAGGTCGACATGGTCGACGAGCACTACTACAACAGTCCGCAGTGGTTCCTGCAGAACAACGACCGCTACGACTCGTATGACAGGAACGGCCCGAAGGTCTTCCTCGGCGAGTACGCCTCCTGGGGCAACACCTTCAAGAACGGCCTGTCCGAAGCCGCGTTCATGACCGGCCTGGAGCGCAACGCGGACGTCGTCAAACTCGCCTCCTACGCACCGCTGTTCGCCAACGAGGACTACGTCCAGTGGAGCCCGGACCTGGTGTGGCTCAACAACCACGCCTCCTGGAACTCCGCCAACTACGAGGTCCAGAAACTGTTCATGACCAACGTCGGCGACCGCGTCGTACCCTCGACCGCCACCGGCACCCCGTCCCTGCAAGCCCCCATCACCGGCGCCGTCGGCCTGTCGACCTGGGCGACCAGCACGGCGTACGACGACGTGAAGGTCACCGACGCGGACGGCGCCCCGCTGCTGAGTGACGACTTCTCCGGCGACGCCTCGCAGTGGACGCACACGGGCGGCGGCTCCTGGGCGCTCCAGGACGGGCAGTACGTGCAGACCGACACCGCCGCCGAGAACACCATGGTCTCGGCCGGTGACCCCAGCTGGCACGACTACGACCTGCATGTGAAGGCCACCAAGAAGTCCGGCAAGGAGGGCTTCCTCGTCGCCTTCGGCGTCAAGGACACCGGCAACTACTACTGGTGGAACGTGGGCGGCTGGAACAACACCCAGTCCGCCGTCGAACAGGGCGTGGACGGCGCCAAGTCGACGCTGATGACCAAGCCGGGCAGCGTGGAGACGGGCCGCGCCTACGACCTCGACGTCAAGGTGCGGGGCCGCCAGGTCACCTTCTACCTCGACGGCAAGGAGTGGGGCAGCTTCACCGACGACAAGCCGGCCGAGCCGTTCCGGCAGGTCGTCACCCACGACAAGGAGACCGGCGACCTGATCGTCAAGGTCGTCAACGCCCAGTCCACGGACGCCCGTACGGCGATCGACCTCGGCGGCGCCAAGGTCGCGGCCAAGGCGAAGGTCACCACACTGGCCGCCGTGCCCAACGCGGTCAACACCGAGACACAGACCCCGGTCGCCCCGGTGACCTCCACCTTCACCGGAGTCACCGACAAGTTCACCTACACCTTCCCGGCGAACTCGATCACCTTCCTGCGGATCAGGCAGCGCTAGACCCGACATGCAAGCTCCCGGTCCTGGGGCCCCGCTTCAGGACCGGGCGAGGACGCAGAACTCGTGGCCCTCCGGGTCGGCCAGGCACGTCCACGGGACGTCGCCCTGGCCGACGTCGAGGTCGGTGGCGCCGAGGGCCCGCAGCCGGGCCACCTCCTCGTCCTCGCGGACGTGGTGGACGTAGACCACGTGCAGTCGCTCGCCCTCTGTGGCGAGGACATGGACACGAACGTTCAACCCGTTTGCCACGGCTGCCACTTGGCCAAGACTGGCGAGGACTTCAGGGGTGGCCAAATCCCCGTTTTAGTTAGCGGCCGTTCGTTCAGCATGGGTCAGGTGGTAGACGCCTCCCGCGACACCGGCCCCCGCCGCGAAGACGGGCAGGCTACTAGGGACCATGCTCCGCACCCCCTTCCTGATGTGATCCTGCACCCAACGGCGTGCCTTCTTGTTGAGGACGTGCCAGACGAGTTCGGATACGTGCAGAACGAGCAAGAGGGCGGAGACCGTGGCGGCCGGACTCGAACCGGCTGCCTGACCCCAAGCTGAACGAACGGACTCAGCCGACACTACAGCGGCAGAGGGTAAGCCCTGGCCATGCGCTCTGACGGAGTTAGCGACTAGTCCACCAGGTGACCCCTGCCCCAGCTGCTGTGGTCACCAGCGTGATGAGCCATGCGGGAACCCGCTCAATGATCACGTGCAGCCCGCCGCAGTGGACTTCGATAGCTGGCGCTTGCTGGTTCGACCCTGGTGACATGACGTGCCCTTTCGCGTCCAACCGACTGACTACCGGGGACCGTATGTAGGGGAGGTTTCCCCACCAAGGGGGCCATCAGGAAATCTGCCGGAAATTATCCGGCCACCCCCTCACCTCACCGGTCTTTTTCCTGTCCGATATGCCGTGCTCCGCTCAGGTGGACGGGTGATCTATGGGTGGCCAGCAATGATTCCGCATCCTCTTCCTGGGCTCCCGGTGGCATTTCGACTCGACACCCCACCCCGATCGGAGATGCACCACGCCACGCAAGCCCCGCCCCCCTTGCTCTGTCCCCGGCTGCCCGGAACTGACCGCGGGCGGACGCTGCTCCAAGCACGCCAAGGAAGCCGAGCAGCAGTGCGGGACGACCACGGCCAAGGGATACGGGGTCAAGCGGGAGCGTATTCGCCGCCGCTATCTGTACGCGCATCCGTGGTGCGTGCTGTGCAGCAAGACAGCGACGGTCGCCGACCACTTCCCCGAGTCGCGCCGTGAGTTGGTCGCCAAGGGCGTCAAAGATCCGGACGCGTTCCCTCAACTCTGTCCGCTGTGCACGACGTGCCACAGCAAAGAGACCGCGAAGCACCAGCCGGGCGGTTGGGCCGCCGAGCACGTGAAGCCTCGCCGGTCGTAGCCGACCAGGCGTGTGCCCCCTCGCCCTCCTGCAAAAGAACGGCAGGGAGGAAAAAAACTCACGCCGCAGCTACTGCCATTTGTGCGGGGAAGAGTCGACAAAAGGTGGCACATAGAAAAATCCCTACTCCTCGAAACGGGGAGTAGGGACTATCTTGTTGTCGCCTAACTAGGTCCTGTGCCCCACCAGGCGGACATGTGATGCCGTTCGGGTAACCTCAGTCAGTCGATATCCATACGGAATTGCAGTAACGTTGTCAAGGTCCTCCCCAGGCGACCAAGAGGGTGATGTTCGCGGCAGATAGGAGATCACCCGATCAATCATTCCTGCGAAAGTGATCCGAGAAAATTGATCGACTGCACCGGATAGCAAAATAGACCGCGCTCCTGTATCGCCGAGCACTTTCAATATTTCATCGGCGTCGTTGCCCAGCGCTCCGTTCGGAAGATGGAATACGCCGTTGCCGTGACCCCCTGGAACTCCTTCTTCGATACCGCGTTCCTGGCTGATCACGAGATCGTACGATCCCCGGAGTGAATCCACTTCTCCAAAAGCAACACCTTGTGCGGAATTAAGGTCGGGTTTCCCGTCTTCGCCCGCTTCGTAGATCCACGTAATGAATGGGCGGCCACCATTCAGAGAATCTTGCCAAGTGCCTAGAACAAGAAGCGCCTCATCTTTCAGGAAGCCCTGCTCGACTTGCACTCCGGCCCTTCGTAGGAGCGCTGCCCCGCCTTCACCACGAGACGTTGGGTCCATTACGGCAATGAGTACTCTTGCTACATTCGCATTGATCAGGGCTTCGCGGCATGGTGGTGTGCGTCCGTAGTGATTGCATGGTTCCAGTGTTACAATGGCCGTTCCGCCCTCTGCCCGTTTTCCGGCGGCGGTAAGTGCATTGACCTCCGCGTGCGATTCGCCCTTGCGCACGTGATAGCCCTCACCGACCGTTCGCCCTTCGCTGTCGAGAATGACACAGCCAACAGGCGGGTTCGGGCTGGTTGATCCCAGCCCCTGAGCCGAAATTGCGATTGCGCGACGCATGGCCGCGATCTCGTGCACATGTGCCACTTCAGAAATTCCCCTCTTCCTTAATGGCGTCAAACAGTTGAGACACTGCCTGTGATGTGTGAACTTCCCCGAGTGCGTTAACTGCGGACACCGTCTCGTGCATCGTACGCAACGATCCTGAACTGCGCGCGATGCTCAGTGCGGAGGCGGCTTGCGCTGCCGCCGAGTCGTACTCTCGTGTTCCCGCGTATGCAAGTGCCAGGCGCGCTTGCGCGAGACCTCTGTCGCGCTGGTAGGCGTCGGGAAGCTCGTCGAGCGCAGTTTCAAAAAGTGGGACGGCCAGGTCGGGCCGCCCGAGGGTGAGCCAGCAATTAGCGCGCTGAATCTCGATGTAACTTGCGGTACAGAAATCTCCGTGCCCGGAACGGGCGTCTCCCTTTGTGTCCGGCGATGCGGCAAAGTCCTGGGCATCGTCCAGACGGGTATGGCAGGAAACCTCGTCTGCATCCAATGCGTACCCGTGCGCTTCCTGCTGTATGGCAGCCGCTCGCATGGGCCGCGTAAGGGCGGAACTATTTCGCTGGGCAGCCTGGGCAAGGCTAATAGCCTGTGCCGCATTCTTCTTCGTGGTGGCTTGCTGACTCTTGCGGAAAAGCGTCCACGTCAGCATGGCTTGATCGCCGGACTCGGTTGCCCATTCCATGGCCTGACTGGTCCACTTTGTGGCGTTCGGCATGTCTGCCGAGTCTTCATGCAACCATGCAGCGGACTCGGCGTATTGGGCGGCAAGTCTCAGCAACTCGGAGCGCTGCGTTCCTCTGGCGTATTCTAGAAGCGATTCGAGGATGGATAGTTGTTGGCGCACCGACGTGAGAGCGTGCCGTGGACCGAAGAGATTGTCAGCCCGGACAAGGGAATGCCACATATCTCGGAGATGCTCTATCGCTGCTTCGATGCGGATTGCGTCGAGTTTCGGAAACGGTGCGCAGAGCGGATTGGATTCGTTAACGGGTTCGGGAAATAGCGTCAGGTCTGCTGCTTGTAGGGCAGCGCCAATCGCGCCAGTAATCAGGGTTCGCCGGCTGATGGGCACGATCTGTTTTCTCCCCCCAATCCATACCGAGACCAGAAGCACATCGGAATGAGTAGCAGTACGAGTTCCTTCGTCGTTCCGCGGGAGGAGATGCGCTGTGTCCGCCGCCTCTCGACTTGGGTCAGAATAAGTCGACGATTGAGGCAGGTGGACTTTTTCCGGGGAATCCTCCCACGGCCGTTGGGGTAACCCAAGCATTTCGCCGGGGATGCCGAAGCCGTCAGCCACGCGTTCGATCACTTCCTGCCCGCGAATTCTCCGTACACCACGGATCACATCACTCACGCGTGAACTGGTCATCTTGCCGACTGCGGCAGCCATCACTGCGTAACTGGAGCCCGTGCGCCTGTTGACGAGCCGGAAAATCTCTTGAAAGTCATGGGTCACGCAGGCTCCGCGCATGGCATCGCTCTGTAACAGCGTGTCAGGGATCGTCAGCGAGTAACCGATGCGCCGTGTCTCGCGATCGTCCATGAGCGCCACCACCTTGCAGGGGACGGAAGTGATCTCGTCCCAGGGTAGTCCTGGCGCTCCAGAGGGGTTCCCCAAATGGGCTTGCGGGGTTCCCCGTTCGCGGTTCCCGGAGGTGTCCTGTCCGGCTGAAGATCTTCAGACGGCGCGACCCACGTGCCGAACGGTCAGACCCCCGCGACGCGGCGAACGTCCGGGGGCGTGGCCACCAACCGATAGGAGGTTGACGGCAGTGCCCAAAGCTACAACCAGAATTCTCGGAAGTCCCCAGCGTGCAGATGCTGACACCGACGCGAGACAGGGTGAGTACACGACATACGCGCCCTCAGGGGAGACGTGCCCCGACTGCCAGCAGCGGATCAAGTCGCTCGAACCCTGCCGCCGGATTGAGCTTCGGCAAGCCTCACGCAGTCCGGCCGTTCGGTACCGGCACTTGGAGTGCCCCCAGTGACCACCCCCGTGAAGCGGGCCTGTGTCCGCGTGAGCGTGTTACCTGCCCCTGAGCTGGTCAGTCTCGTAGACGATCCCGCCAAGCCGTATGCGGGTTCTCCTGAGGGCTGGTGGACGGAGTACAGCGGGGCGCAGGACACAGAGTCCGGGGTCGTCTACCTCCCCGCCCCAAGTCCCCTCCCTGCCCGCACTCATGCCCCCGGCACCCGGGGGTGAGCAACACGTGAGTGAACCGCCGCTATTGCTCTCGGGCGCAGACCTGAGAATCCCTCGCACTGACCGAGTAGACCCCGACAGGTGCCCGGTGTGCGCCCGGCTACGCGCGAGCCTGACTGCCGCAATCGCGTCGCGCAGTGCCGTGATGGCTCGCGGAGTCGTGATCGACATGCACACGCACACCTTCTCCGGCCACCCGAATGACCCCCGCAACGCGACCAGAGAGACCAGCCAGTGACCATGACCGATGACCGAGACCTCTTGGCACCCACTGACGAGTTCACGGGCACGGTCGGGGATGACGTGCTGACCGTTCACAGGCTCAGCCAAGGAAAGCCGGTATGCAGCGTCACCGGCAAGGTGACCGAGTGGCAGCGAGCCGTCACATGCCCTGAGTGTCTGGAGGCAGACCAGGGCTGGATGCCCTGAGGCACTCCCAGAAACGAGCCCCCGTTCGCTGCGCTTCCTTCCCCGAGGCGCGCGGGCGGGGCTTCTGCGTTGCCTGACCAGCCGATACGCTCAGAACTGGTAGTCAGAAGTGTTGGGGTCGGCGAGGACCGTCCACGGCGCATCGCCCTGGCCGACGTGGGTGGGCGTCGCGCCGAGAGACCGGAGGCGCGCGACCAGCTCCGTCTGGTGGGTCGCGGAGGTGGTGGCGAGATCGAGGTGCACACGGTTCTTCGTCGTCGCCTTGGGCTCCGGGACGGCGATGACGTCGATGCAGACGCCGACCGGGTCCAGCCAGTCGAAGCCGACGGGTTTGGCGGCGGTCGCGCCGGGTTCCTCGCCGGCGACGGTCCAGCCGAGCGCCTCCGCCCAGAACCGGCCGACCGCCGAGCCGTCCAGAGCCTTTGTGTTCACCAGGACAGGTCGCAGAGCCATGCCGGTGATCGTGGGGCTCCCAACCCCCAGTGGATTGTATAAACGTGCATAGCGACGTATAGTCATGCCATCCAAGAGGAGGGTGGACATGGCGGTACGTGCGGCGGTGGCCGGAGCGAGCGGGTATGCGGGCGGAGAGGTGCTGCGCCTGCTCCTCACGCACCCCGGGATCGAGATCGGCGCCCTGACCGGCAATTCCAACGCGGGCCAGAAGCTGGGCGCGCTCCAGCCGCATCTGCTGCCGCTGGCCGGCCGGGTGCTGGAGGAGACCACCCCCGAGGTGCTCGCCGGACACGACGTCGTCTTCCTCGCCCTCCCGCACGGCCAGTCCGCCGCCGTCGCCGAGCAGCTCGGTCCGGACGTCCTCGTCGTCGACATGGGCGCCGACTTCCGGCTGAAGGACGCGGCCGACTGGGAGCGGTTCTACGGCTCCGCGCACGCCGGGACCTGGCCCTACGGCCTCCCCGAGCTGCCGGGCGCCCGCGCCGCGCTCACGGGGTCCAAGCGCATCGCGGTCCCCGGTTGCTACCCGACGGCCGTCACGCTGGCGCTGTTCCCCGCGTACGCCGCAGGCCTCGCCGAGCACGAGGCCGTGATCGTCGCCGCCTCCGGCACCTCCGGCGCGGGCAAGGCGCCCAAGACGAACCTGCTGGGCTCCGAGGTCATGGGCTCGGTCTCGCCGTACGGCGTCGGCGGCGGGCACCGGCACACGCCCGAGATGATCCAGAACCTGAGCGCGGCGGCGGGGGAGCCGGTCGCCGTCTCGTTCACGCCGACGCTCGTGCCGATGTCCCGCGGCATCCTCGCCACGTGCAGCGCCAAGGCGAAGCCCGGCGTCACCGCCGAGTCCGTCCGCGCCGCGTACGAGAAGGCCTTCGCCGACGAGCCCTTCGTCCACCTGCTGCCGGAGGGCCAGTGGCCCGCCACGGCGTCCGTCCACGGTTCCAACGCCGTTCAGGTGCAGGTCGCGTATGACGAGGCCGTGGGCCGCATCATCGCCATCAGCGCCATCGACAATCTGACCAAGGGCACCGCGGGCGGTGCCCTCCAGAGCATGAACATCGCCCTCGGACTCGACGAGGCCACCGGGCTTTCCACGATCGGAGTCGCACCGTGAGCGTCACGGCAGCCAAGGGATTCCAGGCCGCGGGCATCGCCGCAGGGATCAAGCAGAACGGCAACCCGGACCTGGCCCTCGTGGTCAACGACGGGCCCCGCCGGGCGGCCGCCGGCGTCTTCACCTCCAACCGTGTGAAGGCCGCGCCCGTCCTGTGGTCGCAGCAGGTCCTCAAGGGCGGTCAGGTGTCCGCGGTGATCCTCAACTCCGGTGGCGCCAACGCCTGTACGGGGCCGAAGGGATTCCAGGACACGCACGCGACCGCCGAGAGGGTCGCCGAGGTGCTCGGCCACCACGCGGCCGAGGTCGCCGTCGCCTCCACCGGCCTCATCGGCGTCCTGCTCCCGATGGACAAGCTGCTCCCGGGAGTTGAGACGGCGGCGGCCCAACTGTCCGAGCACGGCGGCGAGAAGGCCGCCATCGCCATCAAGACCACCGACACCGTCCACAAGACGTCGGTCGTCACTCAGGAGGGCTGGACCGTCGGCGGCATGGCCAAGGGCGCGGGCATGCTCGCCCCCGGCCTCGCCACCATGCTGGTCGTCCTCACCACCGACGCCGACCTCGACAGCGCGACCCTGGACCGGGCGCTGCGCGCCGCCACCGAGGTCACCTTCGACCGGGTCGACTCCGACGGCTGCATGTCCACCAACGACACCGTGCTGCTGCTCGCCTCGGGCGCCTCCGAAGTCACCCCGGAGTACGAGGAGTTCGCCGCCGCCGTACGGACCGTCTGCGACGACCTCGGCCAGCAGCTCATCCGCGACGCCGAGGGCGCCAGCAAGGACATCAGGATCGAGGTCGTCAACGCGGCGACCGAGGCGGACGCCGTCGAGGTGGGCCGTTCCATCGCCCGCAACAACCTCCTCAAGTGCGCCCTCCACGGCGAGGACCCCAACTGGGGCCGCGTGCTCTCCGCGATCGGCACGACCCGGGCCGCCTTCGAGCCGGACCAGTTGAACGTCGCCATCAACGGCGTCTGGGTCTGCAAGAACGGCGGCGTCGGCGAGGACCGCGACAAGGTCGACATGCGCTACCGCGAGGTGCACATCGTCGCCGACCTGGCCGCGGGCGCCGAGACCGCCACCATCTGGACCAACGACCTGACCGCCGACTACGTCCACGAGAACAGCGCCTACTCGTCATGAGCACTACGCGTAAGCACACCGCCCTGCCGAAAGCCCAGATCCTCATCGAGGCCCTGCCCTGGCTGACCCGGCACAACGGCAAGACGGTCGTCATCAAGTTCGGCGGCAACGCCATGATCGACGAGGACCTGAAGGCCGCGTTCGCACAGGACGTCGTCTTCCTGCACCGCGCCGGCCTCAAGCCGGTCGTCGTGCACGGCGGCGGCCCCCAGATCAGCGCCGCCCTCGACCGGCACGGCATCGTCAGCGAGTTCAAGGCCGGCCTGCGGGTGACGACCGAGGACGCCATGGACGTCGTACGCATGGTGCTCGCCGGGCAGGTCCAGCGCGAGCTGGTCGGGCTGCTCAACCAACACGGGCCGCTCGCCGTCGGGTTGACCGGCGAGGACGCGCACACCATCACCGCCACCAAGCACCGGCCGCAGATCGACGGCGAGTTGGTCGACATCGGGCGGGTGGGCGAGATCACCGCGATCGACACGGGCGCCCTCGAGGCGCTGCTCGCCGACGGCCGCATCCCGGTCGTCTCCTCGATCGCCTGCAGCCAGGACGACGGACACGTCTACAACGTCAACGCCGACACGGCGGCCGCGGCGCTCGCCGCCGCGCTGGGCGCCGAAACCCTCATGGTCCTCACCGACGTCGAGGGCCTCTACGAGGACTGGCCGCACAGCGACGAGGTGATCAGCCGCCTCACGGCTTCCCAACTGGAGAAGCTGCTGCCGGAGTTGAGCTCCGGCATGGTCCCGAAGATGGAGGGCTGCCTGCACGCCGTGCGCAACGGCGTGACGACGGCCCGGGTCATCGACGGGCGGGTCCAGCACTCGATCCTGCTGGAGATCTTCACCGACGAAGGCATCGGCACGATGGTCGTGCCCGACGAGAAGCCGGACGCACAGGGGGAGTCGTCATGAGCAACCAGGAACTGACCGCGCGGTGGCAGAGCGCGCTCATGAACAACTACGGCACCCCGCTGCTGCCCCTGGTGCGCGGCGCGGGCAGCCGGGTCTGGGACGCCGACGGCAACGAGTACCTCGACTTCGTCGGCGGCATCGCGGTCAACGCGCTCGGGCACGCCCACCCGGCCGTCGTCGACGCCGTGAGCCGGCAGATCGGATCGCTCGGCCACATCTCCAACTTCTTCATGGCCGAACCGACCGTCACGCTCGCCGAACGGCTGCTCCAGCACTTCGGCCGGGACGGCAGGGTCTTCTTCTGCAACTCGGGCGCCGAGGCCAACGAGACCGCCTTCAAGATCGGCCGGCTGACCGGGCGGACGCACGTCGTCGCCACCGAGGGCGCCTTCCACGGCCGGACCATGGGCGCCCTCGCGCTCACCGGCCAGCCCGGCAAGCGGGACCCGTTCCTGCCGCTGCCCGGCGAGGTCACGCATGTGCCGTTCGGGGACGCGCAGGCGCTGGCCGCCGCGGTCACCGAGGACACGGCGCTCGTCGTCATCGAGCCCGTCCAGGGCGAGTCGGGCGTCGTCGTGCCGCCCGTCGGCTACCTCAAGGCGGCCCGCGCGATCACCGCCGCGACCGGCGCGCTGCTCGTTCTCGACGAGGTGCAGACCGGCATCGGCCGGACCGGGCACTGGTTCGAGTACCAGGCCCACGAGGGCGTCCTGCCGGACGTCGTGACGCTGGCGAAGGGCCTCGGCGGCGGACTGCCGCTCGGCGCGACCGTCGCCTTCGGCCGGGCCGCCGAACTGCTCCAGCCCGGCCACCACGGGACGACCTTCGGCGGCAACCCGGTCGCCTGCGCCGCCGGACTCGCCGTACTCGACACGATCGAGAACGAGGGGTTGCTGGAGAACGTCAAACAGCAGAGCGAGAAGTTGCGGGACGGAATCGAGGGTGCCGGCCACCCGTTGATCGATTATGTCCGGGGAGCGGGCCTCCTCCTGGGTATCGTGCTCACCGAGCCCCTCGCACCCCAGGTGCGCAAGGCGGCTCAGGAGGCCGGATTCCTGGTGAACGCGCCCGCCCCCGACGTCGTACGGCTGATGCCGCCGCTGAACCTCGGCGACGACGAGGTGGAGGCTTTCCTCGGGGCCCTGCCAGGCATCCTCGACGCAGTGAACGGGGACGGATCCGGAGAATGAGACGACGATGAGTCAGGCGCAGGACCATGAGCAGGCCGGGGTCAACGGGCCCGCCGTGCCGCAGACCCGCACCGCGCGTCACCGCCGGATCGTGGACATCCTCAACCGGCAACCGGTGCGGTCGCAGAGCCAGTTGGCGAAGCTGCTGGCCGACGACGGGCTGAGCGTCACCCAGGCGACGCTGTCGCGGGACCTGGACGAGCTGAACGCGGTGAAGATCCGCAACACCGACGGCGACCTGATCTACGCGGTGCCGAGCGAAGGGGGATTCCGGACGCCGCGCGCTCCGCTGGGGGAGTCGGCGAAGGAGGAGCGGATGCGGCGGCTCTCGCAGGAGTTGCTGATCTCCGCGGAGGCTTCGGCGAACCTCGTGGTCCTTCGCACTCCACCGGGCGCGGCCCAGTTCCTGGCCTCGGCGATCGACCAGGCCGAGTTGCAGGACATCCTCGGGACGATCGCGGGTGACGACACGTTGCTGCTGATCAGCCGGGAGGCGACGGGTGGGCAGGCCCTGGCGGATCACTTGCTGAGGCTGGCTCAGAACGGCCACTGAGGGGGCGGCTTGGGGTTGTGCGCCGACTGCGGGTGGGTGGGGGCTGGTCGCGCCCACGCGGCGGAGCCGCATATCGACACAGCCCCGCGCCCCTCGGGGGCGTGCAGTCACGCGACTCGCGAGTCACCCAAAGCTCATCCGCGAGCGCGCGTTGGCGTCCAGTGGAGCCGTTGAACTGCGGGCAGTCGTGCCGCCCGAGGGCGGCTCCCGACCCACAGAGGGCGGCACCCCGTAAGCGCCGCGTTGGGCAATCCGCCCGGGGCAGCCGCAGCTCAGCCCAGCCGGCGCGCCAGCCCTCCGGTGCAGCGGACCTCGTCGCCGGCCGTGATCAGCAGGGCCTCTACGTCCGGCAATGACTCCAGCCATGCCAACGCCTCCCGCGAGCCCATGGCGAACGCGGCCGTGGCCCAGCAGTCCGCCCAGGTGAGGCTGGGGGCGACGACCGTGACGGCCACGAGGTCCGTCACCGCGGAGCGGCCCGTGCGGGGGTCGACGATGTGCGCGCCCCGCTCCGCCGTCCCGGACGTGGCGACCGCCAGTTCGTCCGCGCCCGCCGCAGAGACCACCGCCGCGAGGCCGCCCGGGCGCAGCGGGTCGGACACCCCGACCCGCCACGGCCGTTCGGGCCCGGGAACGCCCAGCAACTGCACGTCCCCGCCGCCGTTGACGCTCACGCCACTCACGCCCGCCGCCGCGACCAGCCGGGCCGCACGCTCGGCGGCCCAGCCCTTCACGATGCCGGTCGGGTCGAGCCGGCCCTCGTAGCGCATGCTGAACCAGCCGTCGCTCACCCGCTCCGCCTCGGCGCCCAGCTCCAGCACCTCGGCCACCTCGGGATCGCATTCCTCGACGGTCAGCTCGCCGCGCACCAGCCGGGAGACCTGGCTGTCGTCGCGGTAGGTGCTGAACACCTCGTTCACCCGGTGCAGCGAGGCGATCGCCTCGTCCAGCGCCGCCCGCACCGCCCCGGCCTCCCCGCCGCGGACGTCGAAGGAGAAGACGGTCCCCATGACCTCTTCCGCGTGACGCACCACGGCGGGAACCGCCGCCGACTCGGCCACGGTGTCAGCCACCGGCCTGGTCCAGCGCCGACTGCAACGACTTCTTGTAGCCCTCGCTGGTGTACGTGGCGCCCGACACCGAGTCGATGTCCGCGCTGCCGGCCGCGACAGCCTCCTGGTTGAGCTTGGGGACGGACAGTTCGGTCTTCTGCGAGCTGGTCCCGCCCGAGGGCGCCTGGACGGCCTCCGCCTTGGTGATCTTCCCGCCGGCGACGGTGATCCGCACCTGGACCGGCCCGTACTGCGTCTGCTCGACCTTCCCGGTGACGGTCTTGGCCTGCGCGGCACCGGAAGAGGAACCAGAGCCGGACGACGACCCCGAGCCGGAGCCCGACGACGAACCCGACCCCGAGCCGGACGACGAACCCGCGCTGGCGGCCTTCGCCTTGTCCAGCGCCGACTGCAGCGACTTCTTGTAGCCCTCGCTCGTATAGGTCGCGCTGGACACCGAGTCGATGTCCGCGTTGCCCGCGGCGACCGCCTCCTGGTTGAGCTTCGGGACGGCGAGCGCGGTCTTCTGGTCGCTGGTGCCGCCCTTCGGCGCCTGGACGGCCTCCGCCTTGGTGATCTTCCCGCCCGCGACGGTGATCCGGACCTGGACGTTGCCGTACTGCGTCTGGACCGCGTCCCCGGTGAAGGCGCCGGCGGCCTGCGCGCTGCCGGACCCGGAACCCTGGGAGGCACCCGCCCCCGCGCTCGCGTTCGCCTTGTCGATCGCGGACTGGAGAGACTTCTTGTAGCCCTCGCTGGTGTACGTGGCGCCCGACACCGTGTCGATCTGCGGGCTCTGCTTGGCGACCACATCGGCGTTGAGCTTCGGGATGGCCAGCGCGGTCTTCTGGTCGCTGGTGCCGCCCTTGGGCGCCTGGACGGCCTCGGATTTGGTGATCTTGTTGTTGACGACGGTGATGCGGACCTGGACGTTTCCGTACTGCGTCTGGACGGCGTCCCCGGTCATCGTCCCCGACACGGGCGCCCCGGCCCCGCCCTGGGCCGCCTCCTGCGCCGCCGTGCCCGTGCCCGCGCCGGAGCCGGCCGCCTGCGCGGCGTCCGGGTCGGAGGACGGCTTCAGCGTCAGCAGCAGCACGATCCCGGACACGGTGGCGGCGGTGGCCAGCACGACGCGCCGAAGAGGGTGGCTCTTCCTCATGTCTTCCTGAGCTCCTGATTCCCGTTGGTGGCGAGGTTGGCGAGGTTCCCGTGAGTCCGGGTCGCTCACATCTCGAACGACTCGTGATGGATACGGCGGGCGGGGACCCCGGCGCCGCGCAGTGCCTCGTACACCCCTTGGGCGAAGCCGTTCGGTCCGCACATGAAGACGTCGTGGCTGTCGATGTCGGGGATCTTCCGCTGGAGGGACTCCGCCGAGATGTCGGGGCGCTCCCCGTCGGGGCTGTTGACGGCGTACATCAGCCGCGCCCCGCGCTCGTCGGCGATCTTCGCCAGCTCGTCCCACAGAGCCAGATCCTGGGTGCTGTTGGCGCGGTAGAGGAGGGTGATGTCACCGGCCGCGCCCGGCAGCGTCTCGAACAGTGCGCGCATCGGCGTGATGCCGACCCCGCCGGCCACCAGCAGCACCTTGCCGCGGCTGCGCCGGGACGCCGTCATCGCGCCGTACGGACCCTCGGCCCACACCTTCGTGCCGGGCTGCAGCTCGCGCAGCGCCGCGCTGTGGTCGCCGATCGCCTTGACGGTGATCCGCAGCAGCTCCGGGCGGGGCGCCGCCGACAGCGAGTACGGGTGGGAGCTGAACCGCATCCCCGGCGACATGAACCGCCACCGGAAGAACTGACCGGCCTCCGCGCCCATCCGGTGCAGCTTGCGCCCGCCGATCAGCACCGACACGATGCCCGGCGTCTCCTCGATGACCGCCTCGACGTACATGCGGTGACGCAGGTTCAGCCGGAGCGGGGTGATGATCCGGTACCAGACGACCAGCCCGGTCACCGACCCGTACAGCGCGTACCAGACGGTCTTCGCGGTCGGCTCGATCGCGAAGTCGTTGCCGGTGGTGATCTGGTGCCAGAACGTCAGGAACACGGCCGCGTACGTCATCAGGTGGATGTGGTACCAGGTGTCGTACGGCATCCTGCGCCGCACCGGGCCGATCGACACCAGCCCGATGAGCAGGAACAGACCGGTGCCGATGGCGGCCTTGCCCATGTCCGGCAGCTGGTTGATGGAGTCGATCGTCTGCTGGACGATGTCGCCGAGGGTCTTGCCGGCCTGCAGCGCGTACCCCCACATGATGAGGAACACGTGCGCGAAGACCAGGCAGAGCGTGTACCGGCCGCTCATCGCGTGCCAGCGCGCCACCCGGTCCGACCCCACCCGGCGCTCCAGCGCCGGCACCCGCGCCATCTGCAGCACGACGAGCGCCATCAGGTATCCGGCGAGCAGGCCGGTGATCCGTCCCGCGTTGAGGATCCTGCTGTTGTCGTCCGCGACGTTCGGCGTGTTCGCCCACCAGAGCCACAGCACGCCCGCCGCGCCCGCCCATACGGCGAGCAGCAACGGGACGGCCGGGGATCGGCGCGGGCGGATGCGTCGCATCGTCTGGCGGCGGGCGGCGCGTCCGCCTGCGATCGTGGTGGTCACGGTTCCTCCGTGGGGACTTGACCCTTGACCCAGAGATACGGGCCGCAGCCGCGGAGTGTTCAGCCGTACACCGAGCCCGTCGAGGACCGCGCCCCACCGCAGTGACCGCCGGTAACCGCAGCCCGGTCACTCGCCGGGGCGCGTTTCCCGTGCTGATCGACAGAGCCCTGCGCGGCCTTGCGTGCGGGTTCCCTGTCCGGCTCAGTACCGGCTGATCGCCGTCCGGCCGTCGGCCGTGCCGATCGCGATGTGCGGCCGCTTCCCCGGCCTGGCCCACGCCAGCATCCGGCGCATCGCCCCGGCCGGCAGGGACACGCAACCGGCCGTCGCGCCACGCCCGTTGACGTGCAGGAAGATCCCCGCCCCGCGACCGTGCACCGGCTCGCCGTAGTTGAACCCGATGACCAGCGCGTGCGCGTACTGCGTCCGGTAGGCGACCAGGTGCTCGGACTCGGCGGCCCGGCAGTCGGCCGGCCGCGGCTCCGTCCACCGGTTGTAGGCACGGGAGTCGTTGTCCTGGCACCACCAGGAGTCCGGGCGCACGGGACGGTACGGGTACGACGTCCCGCGCGGCGCGGCCTCGATGCCGAAGGCGAACGGGAGGCCGTACAGGCCGGTGGGCGTCGTGTTCGTGCCCTGCTGCCGAGAGGCTCCCTCGACCAGGCCGTTCGCGCCGAACCGGGCCGGCGCGGAACCGGCCGGCACCCATCGCCGGTCCCGCAGCTCCCACCAGGTCAGCGTGCCCGTGGTGGCACCGGCGTCCGGGGCCACGGCGGTGATCAACTGTGTGCCGCCGCCCGTGTCCGCCATCCGCGCGGGCAGCGGCAGCGGCGGCCGAGAGGGAGCGCCGGTCCCGGGAGCCGCACCGAGCAGCAGAAGGGACGCGCAGACGAGAGCGGCGGCGGCGACGACACGAGGACGCATGCTGCTGACGCTAGAGCGGGGAGGCGGCACCGGCAGGCCGGGTGGGCCGACCGTGCGGGGTGCCCCCTCCCCTACGACGTGTCCGGTGGGCCGATCAGGTCACCGGGCCCAGCGGGTTGAGCTGGTCCGCCCGTCCGTCGAAGGCGTACAGCAGCAGGTCGGTCATCTCGAAGACGTCCTTGGCGTTGCGGTCCTCGACCGGGCTGAGGAAGGGACGCCAGAAGGGGTCGCGCACGATCGAGTGCCGGCTGCCCTCCATGGCCCGGTGGAACACCTCGGCGACGATGCGACCGCCGACGCCGGTCAGCTTCCCGCCGCCCCTCACCTCGGCCTCGCGCAGGATGTAGAACCACAGCGGGGCGTGCCGGGCGACCGCGTTCGCGAGCGCGGGGGAGAGCTGAGCCCCGCCGCCCTGCGCGAAGTCGGCCTTGGTGAGGGGCTCCACGTCGACCTTGCGGCCGATGAAGTACTCGGCCATCTGCTGTCCCGTCGCGAGCCGCAGCATCGAGGCCCGGGTGAGGTTGCGGAAGGCGAGGTTCAGCTCGATCTCCGGGGGCGCCGGCTGGCCCCGGCCGCCGAACGAACCGAGCGGCAGGTTGGCGAGCGGATTGACGAGCAGGGTGTCGATGCGCTTGGCGAGGTTGAACTGCGCCTCGGGCACCTGGAGTTCGGCCCGGTCCGGCACCGCTTCCTGGAAGGCGAACAGCCGCCGGAAGTCGGCGATCCAGTTGGTGGGCAGGCGCTCGAAATCGCCCGCCTCCGGGTCCGCCGGGTCGGCGGGCGGCGGCGAGAGGATGCCGCTGGTGCCGCTGAACCGGAACAGCAGCTCCAGGGTGCCCCGGCCCTGGTCGAAGACCCGGTTCCAGTTGTAGCGGCCCCGGACCATGCTGTGGCCCAGCCGGTAGGCGGCCACGGAGAACTCGATCGGCATGGTCGGCAGATGGTGCTCGCCGGGCGCCGGTTCGAACACCCGGCGGCCGTTGCTGAACACGTCCTCGACGATCTCGGGGTCGACGATCCTGCGCAGGAAGTCGTGGCGCAGCATCCACTGGTAGTGCTTGACGACCGTCTCGCGCGCCGACTCGAACAGGACCGCGCTCGACACGCCCTTGCCGACCAGGTCGGCCACCACCCGGTTGTGGAACCGGATGAAGGCGGTGTGGATCTGGGCGACGATCAGGTTCTCGTCGTTGCGCGGGTCCGGGATGAGCGCCCGGCGCCGCTCGGACTTCAGCGAGCCCGTGCCCGCCCGGGGCAGGTCGAACCCGGTGAGGGGCCGGCCCACGATGGAGGGGTCGTTCGGCACACCCTGGGTCGTCCCGGACCTGAGCCTGATCCCGTCGTCCTCGTAGAACCGGCGGTCGAAGCGGTGGTCGGGCCCGAGGCCGTAGAGGGAGTCGAGGTCGAGGGCCGGGGAGCGGCCCTGAAGGAGCTGGCGGACCGTGATCTCGTCCTCCAGGCGCACCGCGGTGGCGTCCAGGGTGAGGTCGTGGTCCACGAACTGGCCGAGATAGGTGAACCCGGACGGGACTCCCGGCTGGTCGGGCTGGTCGAGCGCGGGGTCGGTCATCGCCTTGGCCAGCTCGGTGCGGGCGTTCCGGTCGAGCTGCTGGGCCGGCTTGGACGGGGGGCCCAGTCGGGAGAAGCGGAACTTGCGCAGGTCCGCCAGGGTGGAGGCGGTGAGCGGCTCGGCGGCGTCGCCGTCCCGGGACTCGGCGAGGATGCCTTCGCCGACGACGTAGAAGGAGGAGCGGAGATGACGTTTGCTCTGTGGTTCGCGTGCGGGTCGGAACATGAATCCCCCATGTGTCACACCTGCGCGAGAGCGCGCACGTGTGAGCCCACGGTAGGGGACGAGAGCGGCGGAAGGGTGAATTCCGTCAAATGCCCCAACAGGCGCATCTGTTCACTGTCTCTACACATAGTGCATACGTGTCAAATGGGACGCATGGGCAACGGCAGTCCGGGCAGTCCGTCCAGGCTCGTGGCGATGTGCTCCTTGTTCGTGAAGTACGCGTTGAGTGACGCGTCGTCCTCCCGCGCGAAGCGCTGCCCATGCAGCGCGCGGTCCTCGTCGTACGTCATGAACGGCACTGCGAACCCACAGCTGTCCCGCACGAGTTCGGCGTGCACGACGATGATCGCGCGCAGTCCGTGCGAGGCCGGGTCGATGCCGGCGAAGTGGGCGAGGAACTCCCGGAAGCGGGGGTCGTCACGGAAGACCGGCTCGCCGCGGCCGTGCACCCGCACGATGTTCGGCGGCCCCTGGAAGGCGCACCACATCAGCGTGATCCGGCCGTTCTCGCGCAGGTGCGCGATGGTCTCCGCGGTGGATCCGGCGAAGTCCAGGTAGGCCACGGTGTGTTCGTCGAGCACGGCGAACGAGCCCTTGAGGCCTTTGGGGGAGAGGTTGACCGTGCCGTCGCCGGACAGGGGCGCGGTCGCGGTGAAGAAGAGGGGCTGCTCCTCGATGAACTTACGGAGCCTTCCGTCGATGCGCTCGTAGGTCTTTCCCATGTCTCACGATGATCCGGGAAAGCCTTTCGCACGTCTAAGGAAATGCGCGATTCCCCTTGTGAAGCTGTGGAGTTGTGAGGCTGTGCAGCTGTGGAGCTGCGGGTACGCCACGGTGGCCGCCCCGGACGGCGCTTCTCTCGGGGCGGCCACCGTGCCTGTCACGTCACTTGTTCAACGTGCAGGCCGCGAGGGCGTCGAGGCCCTGCGGCTTGTCGGCGGTGCGGCCGATGGCGGTGGCGATGCGGTTGACGGTCGCGACGCGCTTGTCCTCCAGTGGGCCGAGGATCGCGTTCTGCACGAAGTTGGCGCCGCCCTGGCCGACGGTGTCGACGAGCCGCTTGTTGGCCTCGTTGATCTGGGTCTGGAGCAGCGTCAGGTTGCGGTCGACCTCGGCCTGCGCGGTGGCGGGGATCGCGGGGAGCTGCGAGGCCACGTCCGGGCAGGTGATCGTGCCGACACCGGCGTTGCCCGCCGCGTCACCGGCGGCCTCACCCGCGGCGTCTCCGCCGGTGGCCGGCTCGGTGGCGGCGTCGCCGGCACCCGCCTCGGCCCCGGCACCCGCACCCGCTCCTGCGCCCGCTTCCCCACCGGTACCCGCCTGGTCGCCGGTGTCCGCGACGCCGCCGGCGTCGAGGGCGCACGGCGCGAGGGCGTCGAGGCCCTGCGGCTTGTCGGCGGTGCGGCCGATGGCGGTGGCGATGCGGTTGACGGTCGCGACGCGCTTGTCCTCCAGCGGGCCGAGGATCGCGTTCTGCACGAAGTTGGCGCCGCCCTGGCCGACGGTGTCGACGAGCCGCTTGTTGGCCTCGTCGATCTGGGTCTGGAGCAGCGCGAGGTTCCGGTCCACCTCGGCCTGCGCGGTGGCGGGGATCGCGGGCAACTTCGAGGCCACGTCCGGGCACGAGATGGTGCCGGGGCTGGCGAGGGTCTTGGCGTTGGTCGTGCCGCTGCTCTTGGACGGCTCCCCGGCGAGGGCGGAGTTGACGACCACCGCACCGGTCAGCGCCAGAGCGGCGGCCGCCCCGATGATCACTACGCGACGCTTGTTGTACTTCGGAAGAGCCCTGGACATGCGGATGCCTCACTTGGGTCTGGGGTGGGTGTGCAAACGCGGCGCCGGCGTTCAGTCGTGAGTACGGGCAAGCGGTTGTCGTTGTTCAAAGCGCAGCCAAAAACTTCTCCCGATCGGGAACCGGACAGGGGGCGGGGCCGGGAACCGGACAGGGGAGGGGCGAGGGGGCCCGGCGGCAACGGATTGACGAATCATGCATGACTCTGCATACTCATGCATGCAGGCGGGGTCAGTGAACGCACCGCGAGGAGAAGCCGTGGATCGCCGAGGAGACGGGCGCCGAGGTCGTGGCCGTCGTGGCCGTCGTGGTCGACGCCAAGGACTCGCGGCACGGCGTGTGCTGCGGGCTGAGCCTGCCGGGAACCTCGGGTGGACCTGCGAAGATCTCAGGGTCTGAGGCCACCTCATCCACACCATCTCTAGGAGCGACGCAAGTGAGCAGCAACAGCGGTGACGTACGGCTCTGGGGCGGCCGTTTCGCCGACGGCCCCGCCGAGGCCCTGGCGAAGCTGTCCGCGTCCGTCCACTTCGACTGGCGGCTCGCGCCCTACGACATCGCCGGTTCGCGTGCCCACGCGCGCGTGCTGCACAAGGCGGACCTGCTCACCGAGGACGAGCTGGCCCGGATGATCGGCGGGCTCGACCAGCTCGAGGCGGACGTCGCCGACGGCTCCTTCGTCGGCACGATCGCCGACGAGGACGTCCACACCGCCCTGGAGCGCGGCCTCCTGGAGCGCCTCGGCGCCGACCTCGGCGGCAAGCTGCGCGCCGGCCGCTCCCGCAACGACCAGGTCGCCACCCTCTTCCGGATGTACCTGCGCGATCACGCCCGGATCGTCGGCGGCCTGATCGCCGACCTCCAGGAGGCCCTGATCGGCCTGGCCGAGGCCCACCCGGACGTGGCGATGCCCGGCCGCACCCACCTCCAGCACGCCCAGCCGGTGCTCTTCGCCCACCATGTCCTGGCCCACGTCCAGTCCCTGTCCCGGGACGCCGAGCGGCTGCGCCAGTGGGACGAGCGCACGGCCGTCTCGCCGTACGGCTCGGGCGCCCTGGCGGGCTCCTCCCTCGGCCTGGACCCGGAGGCGGTGGCCGCGGACCTCGGCTTCGAGCACGGCAGCGTCGGCAACTCCATCGACGGCACGGCCTCCCGCGACTTCGTCGCCGAGTTCGCCTTCATCACCGCGATGATCGGCGTGAACCTCTCCCGGATCTCCGAGGAGATCATCATCTGGAACACGAAGGAGTTCTCCTTCGTGACGCTGCACGACGCGTTCTCCACGGGCTCGTCGATCATGCCGCAGAAGAAGAACCCCGACATCGCCGAGCTGGCGCGCGGCAAGTCCGGCCGCCTGATCGGCAACCTGACCGGCCTCATGGCCACCCTCAAGGCCCTCCCCCTCGCGTACAACCGCGACCTCCAGGAGGACAAGGAGCCGGTCTTCGACTCCTGCGACCAACTCGAGGTCCTGCTCCCCGCCTTCACCGGCATGGTCGCCACCCTCACGATCCACCGCGAGCGCATGGAGGAACTGGCCCCGGCCGGCTTCTCCCTCGCCACCGACATCGCCGAGTGGCTGGTCAAGCAGGGCGTGCCGTTCCGCGTCGCGCACGAGGTGGCCGGCGAGTGCGTCAAGGTCGCCGAGGCCGACGGCAAGGAGCTCGACGGCCTCACCGACGAGCAGTTCGCGAAGATCTCCGCGCACCTCACCCCCGAGGTCCGTTCGGTCCTCAACGTCCCCGGCGCCCTGGCCTCCCGCAACGCCCGCGGCGGCACAGCCCCCAGCGCGGTAGCCGTCCAACTGGCAGAGCTCAAGACGAACGTGGCAACCCAGCAAGAATGGGCGACGGCCAAGAACAAGCGGTGACTCCCAGGCGCGCGGGGCTGTATCGATTTGCGGCTCCGCCGCGTGGGCGCGACAAGCCACAACGCACCCGCACCCGCCGAAGCACCGAACAAGCCGAGCTATCAGGCGCCCTCGCATCACCGAAGGTCGTCGCGGGTTACGTTGGTCGAAGCCGCACCGGAGTCGACCGATCGGAGCCCGCGATGCCCTTTGCCCGACTGGCCTCAGCGACAACCCCCACCTGCCACCTCGGCTTCGGGCTCGCCGCAGTAGCCCGCCCCGGCTACATCAACCTCGGCCGCGACCAGGACCTCGGAGACGACCGCAGCGTGGAGACGCTGCGCACCCGCACCCACGAACTCCTCGACGCCGCCTACGCCCAGGGCGTCCGCTACTTCGACGCGGCCCGCTCCTACGGCCGCTCCGAGGAGTTCCTCGCCGACTGGCTGCGGGCCAGGCCCGACGTCGACGACATCGTCGTAGGCAGCAAGTGGGGCTACACCTACACCGCCGACTGGACCACGGACGCGGAGAAGCACGAGGTCAAGGACCACGGCCTCGCGACGTACGCACGGCAGCGCGCCGAGACGGCCGAACTCCTCGGCGACCGGCTCGACCTCTACCAGATCCACTCGGTGACCCCGGACAGCCCGGCCCTCACCGACAAGGAACTCCACGCGAAGCTGGCCGAAGCCGCCGCCCAGGGCCTCACCGTCGGCTTCTCCACCAGCGGCCCCGCCCAGGCCGCCGCCATCCGCGCCGCCCTCGCCGTGACGGTCGACGGCGAGCCCCTCTTCCGTACCGTCCAGTCGACGTACAACGCCCTGGAGACCTCGGCCGGCCCCGCCCTCACCGAGGCCCACGACGCCGGACTCACGGTGATCGTGAAGGAGGGCATGGCCAACGGCCGCCTCGCGGAGCCGTACGCGCCGGACGCCCTGAAGACCGTCGCGGGAGAGACGTCCCTCGGCTGCGACGCGGTCGCCCTCGCCCTGATCCTGCGCCGGCCCTGGGCCGGCGTCGTCCTCTCCGGCGCGGCGACCGCCGCCCAGCTCGCCTCCAACCTGCACGCGGCGGCCGTGGACCTCGACGACGACCAGCTCGACCGGCTGTCCACGCTGGCGGAGGACCCGCGGACGTACTGGGAGCGCCGCGGCAGCCTGCCCTGGCACTGAGAAAACCCGCACACCCGCGCATCCGCACCCCACACGGCCGACGACGGTGAGCCTTACACGCCCAGGATGAGACACCGGTGTCTCACATGAGCTATGGTTGTCTCATGGCCGTCGACCGTGACCACATACTGCGCAGCGCCGCCGCTCTGCTGACCCGCACCTCCACCACGACGATGGACGAGGTCGCCAAGGCGGCCGGGATCAGCCGCGCCACGCTGCACCGGCACTTCGCCGGGCGCGACGCGCTCGTCCGAGCCCTGGAGGCACTCGGCATCGCGGAGTGCGAGAACGCGCTGGACGCGGCCCGGCTGGACGAGGGCCCGGCCGACGACGCCGTACGCCGCCTGGTCGGGGAGATCGAGTCCGCCGCCGGCCTGCTCGCCTTCCTCTACACCGAGAACCAGTTGTTCGAGGGCGAGGAACAGCACCCGGGCTGGACCCGGATCGACGACCGGATCTCCGCCCTGTTCCGGCGCGGACAGCAGGACGGCGCGTTCCGCATCGACCTCACGCCCGCCTGGCTCACCGAGGCGCTGTACGGCCTGCTGGCCTCCGCCGCCTGGCTGGTGCAGAGCGGCAAGGGCGCCCCCAGGGACTTCCAGCACATGACCGCCGAACTGCTCCTGGGCGGAGCCCTACGCCATCCCGCACCACAGAATCCCGAACGGCAGAGAGAGGAATCATGACCAGCGCCCTGCGGCCGGCGACCACGACGGAGGCGGTGAAGCGTCCGGACCGTTGGCTCGCGCTCTCCGTCCTCGTGCTCGGCGTGCTGCTGGTGGCCGTCGACGCGACCGTCCTCGGTCTCGCGACCCCCTACATCAGCGAGGATCTCCAGCCCTCCGGCACCCAGCTCCTGTGGATCGGCGACGTCTACTCCTTCGTCATCGCCGGTCTGCTCGTCTCGATGGGCAGCCTCGGCGACCGCATCGGCCGCAAGCGGATCCTGCTCATCGGCGCCACCGCGTTCGGGCTGATATCGGTCCTCAACGCCTACGCGACGACCCCGGAGCTGATGATCGCGGCCCGCGCTCTGCTCGGCGTGGCCGGCGCGGCCCTCATGCCCGCCACCCTCGCCCTGATCCGCATCCTCTTCCACGACCCGCGCGAACGCAGCCTGGCGGTGGGCATCTGGGGCGCGACGGCCTCCGCGGGCACCGCGGTCGGCCCCGTCGTGGGCGGTTTCCTCCTCGAACACTTCTGGTGGGGCTCGGTCTTCCTCATCAACCTGCCCGTGATGGTCGTCCTGATCGTCGTCGGCATCAGAACGCTCCCCGAGTCCCGCACCCCGAACCCGGGCCCGTGGGACCTGGCGAGCGTGGTCCTGTCCCTCGTCGGCCTGATCGGCATCGTCTACGCCGTCAAGGAGGCCGCCACACACGGCCTCACTTGGGCCTCACTCGGCGCCGGCCTGCTGGGCGCGGCAGCGCTGTACGGCTTCATCCGCCGCCAACTGACTCTCCCGGCACCCCTGTTGGACATGCGGCTGTTCCGCAACCGCGGCTTCAGCGGCGCGGTCCTGGCCGACCTGCTGACCGTCCTGGGCCTGTCCGGCCTGATCTTCTTCCTCTCCCAGTACCTGCAACTCGTCCAGGGCAGACGGCCGTTCGAGGCCGGCCTGGCCGAACTGCCCGCCGCGGTCGGCGCGGTGGCGGCCGGTCTGATCGCGGGCCGCACGGCCCGCCGCTTCTCGGTGCGGGCCGTGGTCTCCGGCGGCCTCGCGGCGATCGGCCTGGCCCTGGCCGCCCTGACGACGATCACCCAGTCCACCGGCTACCCCCTGCTGGGAGCCGCCCTGCTGATGGTCGGCGTGGGCGCCGGCTTCTCCTTCACGGTGACGGCCGACGTCATCCTGAGCTCGGTACCGAAGGACCAGGCGGGCTCGGCCTCCGCGGTCTCCGAGACGGCCTACGAACTCGGCGCGGCCCTGGGCATCGCCGTACTCGGCTCGATCGTCACCGGCGTGTACAGAGGCTTCCCGTCCCCGCCAGGCACACCAACGTCCGCCCACGACTCCCTGGGCGGCGCGGTGGAAGCAGCAGGCCATCTGCCGACAGCAACGGGCGAGGCATTGCTGTCATCGGCGAGAGAAGCCTTCGTGGACGGCCTCACGCTGGCAGCGGGCGCAGGCGCGATCGTGCTGCTCGCTACCGCAACGGCGGCTTGGTTCCTACTGCGCGGGCAACGCCTTTAGGGGCGCGGGGAACGGCGCGAGCAACCACGAAGCACCTGCACCCGACGTACAACCTCTACGCGACCTTGGCTTTGGTCGCATACATGTCCACATACTCCTGCCCGGACAACCGCATGACCTCAGTCATCACAGAGTCCGTCACAGCGCGCAGCACATACCGGTCCCGCCCCATCCCGTCGTACCGCGAGAACTCCATCGCCTCACCGAACCGGACGGTGACCCGCCCCGGCCGCGGCATCCCAGCCCCGCCCGGCTGCAACTTGTCCGTGCCGATCATCGCGAAGGGAACGACAGGCGCACCCGTCATCAACGTCAGCCGCGCGATGCCAGTACGCCCCCGGTACAGCCGGCCGTCGGGCGACCGAGTGCCCTCGGGGTAGATCCCGAAGACCTTGCCCTCCTCCAGCACCCGCCGCCCGGTCATCAGCGCGGCCACGCCCCCGCGTCCGCCGTCGCGGTCCACCGGGATCATGCCGACCCCGGTGAAGAACCAGGCCATGAGGCGGCCCTTGAGGCTCTTGCCGGTGACGTACTCGTCCTTGCCGATGAAGAAGACCTGCCGGTCGCACACGAGCGGCAGGATCATCGAGTCGATGAAGGTCAGGTGGTTGCCGGCCAGGATGACCGGGCCGTCGCCCGGGATGTGCTCCGCACCCTCCACCCGTGGGCGGAACATCAGGCGCATGATCGGTCCGAGCACTGCCTTGATGAGCACGAAGCGGGACAACGAGCCCTCCGGTGTCAAGGGAAAACGGTATGAGTCTGTGCAGGTGAGGACGATACTCGCGGCGGAGGGGGTGGCGCACATCGGGTCACCCAGGTCTTACGCATTGTTGACGTACGTTTACCTGTACGGCGGTACCGACACCCGCCGGTCTCCCGCCCGTCTCCGGCCCGTCACCTGGGCGGAACGTGGCGAACGACCGCGCGATACCCGCCGGATGACCGCCGGACGGTCTTAGCGGGTCCTACGGGTCCTACGGGTCCTACGGGTCGTACGGCACCCGCCATCCACCGTCACCCGCGTGTTGGGGCCGAGGTCTCCCGACGGTCATGTCCACGCCCCTACGATCGGCGCGCATGCACGAACCGACGGTCGGGAGGCCCTCATGGGAACGCAGGACGCGCAGGAGTCGAACCAGCAGGCGAACGTGAGCGGAACCGGACGGCGGGCACTGCTCGGCGCGGCGATGTTCGGCGCCACCGGAAGCGTCCTCGGCCTGTCGGGCACCGCACGAGCCGCCGAGCCCCGGACCGGCGGCGGCCATGACGGCGGTCACGGCGGCGGCCTGAAGAGCCTGCCCGTGCCGACGATCATCGGTCACCGCGGCGCCAGCGGCTACCGCCCCGAGCACACCTTCGGCTCGTACCAACTGGCCCTCGACCTGGGCGCCGACATCGTCGAGGCCGGCGACCTCGTCCCCACCAAGGACGGCCACCTGGTCTGCCGGCACGAGCCGGAGATCGGCGGCACCACGGACGTCGCCGACCACCCCGAGTTCGCCGCCCGCAGGACGACGAAGGTGCTCGACGGCATCCCCACGACCGGCTGGTTCACCGAGGACTTCACGCTCGCCGAGCTGAAGAGACTGCGCGCGATCGAGCGCATCCCGGCCAACCGCCCGCACAACACGCTCTACAACGGCCGCTGGCAGATCCCCACCTTCGAGGAAGTCCTGAAGTGGCAGGACGAGCAGACCCGTAAGCGCGGCAAGCAGGTCTGGATCTACCCCGAGACCAAGCACCCCACCTACTTCCGCAAGCTGGGCCTCGGCCTGGAGGAACGGGTCGCCAAGCTGCTGCACAAGCACGGCAAGGACAAGAAGAACTCGCCGGTCATCCTGCAGTCCTTCGAGCCCGGCAGCATCCAGCGCCTGAACAAGCTGGTCGACAACCCCCTCGTCGTGCTCCTGTCGAGCGCGGACTCCCGCCCCTGGGACTTCGTCGAGGCGGGCGACCCGCGCACGGTCGCCGACCTCGTCACCCGGGCGGGCCTCAGGGAGATCGCCGGCTATGCCCAGGGCATCGGCCCCACCCTCGACCTGGTCATCCCGAAGGACGCGGCCGGCAACCTCACCACCCCGACCACCCTGGTGAAGGACGCCCACGCGGTCGGCCTGATCCTGCACCCGTACACCATGCGCAACGAGAACCCCTTCCTTCCCGCGAACTTCCGCAGGGGCTCGGACGCGGACGCCTACGGCGACGTGTTCGGCGCCTACCGCACCTACTTCGCGACCGGCATCGACGGCGTCTTCACCGACAACGCGGACACGGGCCTCCTGGCCCGCGCGGACTTCGTCAACGGCTGAGTCCCCGTTGGAGTGACAGTCGGCCGCCCGGGCAACCAGCCGCCCGGGCGGCCGCATCGTGTGGCATATGACGAACGACCTGCTCGCCACCCTGCGCCCGCTGCTCACCGCGGAGGCCTCCGCCGAGGCCCACGCCACCGGGACCGAACCCGCAGACCTGGAACAGGCGGTCTGGCTCCGCCTCCTGGAGCACCTCGCCACCGACGGCCCGCCCCTCGACCCGCAGGGCTGGCTGCGCCGGGCCGTCCGCGCCGAGGTCCGCCGCACCCGCCGTACGACCCGCCGCGAACTGCCGTACCAGAGCGAGCCCGCCGACGACGCCGACCGCGGCCCCGAGCAGCTCGCCCTCACCGCCGCACGGCACCGCGCGCTGCGCGAGGCCGTGCACCGCCTCCCCGGCCGCTGCTCCCGGCTCCTGCAGGCGCTCCTCTCGCCCGAGGACCTCACCTACCGCGAGATCGCGGGGGAGTTGGGTATCTCACAGGGCAGTCTCGGCCCGGAACGTTCCAGATGTCTGGGATGTCTTCGACGTTTGCTGACGCCGGAGGTTGCGGCTCGCGGAGTGCGGGGATAGGAGTGAAGGACCACAGACGATCAGGTGAGCGGGAGGCGTGCGCACATGGGCATGAGCGTGACCATCTCGGTGGCGACCGAGCAGGATGTAGAGCAGATCTTCAGGCTGCAGTACCTGTGCTTCCAGAGTGAAGCCGCGCTGTACGGCAACTACCGCATCGCCCCGCTCGTCCAGACCCTCGACTCGGTCCGGCAGGAACTCGCCACCGACTGCGTCTTCGTGGCCCGCCTCGGCGACGAGGTGATCGGCTCCGTACGCGGCAGCCTCACCGAGGACGGCGCCGCCGCCATCGGCAGCCTCTGCGTCCACCCCCGCCTCCAGGGCCACGGCATCGGCGCGAGACTGCTGCGCGCGGCCGAGTCGGCGCTCGCCGAGGAACGCGGCGCCAAGAAGTTCCGCCTCTTCACCGGCCACCGCAGCGAGGGCAACCTCCGCCTCTACCGCCGCGTCGGCTACGAGACGGTCGGCACCTCCGAGGGCACCGACGGCGTCCTGATGATCGTCCTGGAGAAGCAGGCGGGCGAGTACGCGGCTACCGCGTAGCGGCAGGGGTGCTTGCGGTGGTGGCCGTACGGGACTTCCGCAGCCAGTACAGGGCGGACAGCGGCAGCAGCACGGGGATGAACACGTACCCCATCCCGTAGTCCGACCACACGGTCGTGTCGTGGAAGGCGGACGGCTCGATCAGGGTCCAGGTACCGACGATCAGCACTCCCGCGAGCTCGGCGGCGCAGCAGACCTGCGCCGCCCGCCTCGCCGTCTCTCCGCCCCGGACCAGCGAGTACGTGATGAACCCGTAGACGACCCCCGCCACCGCGGACAGCGTGTACGACAGCGGCGCCCGGTCGAACTCCGTCGCGATCTGGTACACCGACCGCGACACGGCCCCGACCACCATCACGCCGTAGAACCACAGCAGCAGCATCCCCGGCCCACCGATCAGCCGGGCCGGCTTCTCCTGTGCCACCGTCATCTCAGCCTCCCCAGATGTCATAGAGCCGCACCTCCAGCACGGCGAGCACCACACCGCCCGCGGCGACCGTCACCGAACCCCAGCGGGTCCGCTCGGCCAGCGACATGAACCCCGCCGTCGGCACACACGCGAACGCGCCCAGCAGATACGCCACGAAGATCGTCGTGCCCTGCTCCGGCTTCTCGCCCCGCGCCAGTTGCACGATGCCGACCACCAGCTGGACCGTGGCCAGCAGCGAGACCACGGCCATACCGATGAAGTGCCAGTCCTTCGTCGGCTGGTCACGGTAGGCGGCCCAGCCGCACCAGGCGGCGAGCAGCAACGCGGCGACGCCGGTCACCAGCGTCAGGGCATCAAGCATGCAGCGACCTTATTACGGCGTAATCGGCCCCCCGCTCCCGGCCCCGCGCGGCCCGACGGCGACCGTGGCGTCGGCCGCGACCTGTCCACGACTGTCCAGCATCCGGACAGCGGGATCCTGGTCAGGACCGTACGTCTGGTTTACTGATGCTCATGACCACGACGAGCAGCCGCACCCTTGCGACCGAGGCGACCATGACGCCCGGTGCTCGTTGTCTGTGTCGAATGCGCGCCTTCTAGAGGGCCCCCGCACCACCCCCGAGCTCGCGCCCCGAAGCGAGACGCCGTGGCACGTCCGTACGCCGCATGTCCGCCGTACGTGACACGAGCCGCGCCCCGCGCACATGTTTCTCCCCGGTTCACCGCCACAGCGAGAACCGTGTCGCGTCCCTGACAGCCCTGCATGCCCCTGCACCCGTGCGCCCGGGCACACCCACGCCCGCGCACTCGACAGTGACGGAAATCCACGTGATCACCACCACGGGCCTCACCAAGGTCTACCGCTCGCGCGGCCGTGCGGTCACCGCCCTCGACGGCGTCGACCTGCACGTCCGCGAAGGCGAGGTGTACGGCGTCATCGGCCAGTCCGGCGCCGGCAAGTCCTCGCTGATCCGCTGCATCAACCTCCTGGAGCGCCCCACCGCCGGCACGGTCACCGTCGCCGGACAGGACCTCACCGCGCTCGCCGGACGCGGACCCCGCGCCGGCAAGGAGCTGCGGCAGGCCCGCAGCCGGATCGGCATGGTCTTCCAGCACTTCAACCTGCTGTCCTCACGGACCGTGCAGGACAACGTCGAACTGCCCCTGGAGATCCTCGGCGGCTCAGGGAAGGAACGTTCCCGCAAGGCGCTGGAGCTGCTCGACCTCGTCGGTCTCGCCGACAAGGCGAAGTCCTTCCCCGCCCAGCTCTCCGGCGGCCAGAAGCAGCGCGTCGGCATCGCCCGCGCCCTCGCCGGCGACCCGAAGGTGCTCCTCTCCGACGAGGCCACCAGCGCCCTCGACCCGGAGACCACCCGCTCCATCCTCCGGCTGCTGCGCGACCTGAACCGCCAACTGGGCCTGACCGTGCTGCTCATCACCCACGAGATGGACGTCGTGAAGTCGATCTGCGACTCCGCCGCGCTCATGGAGAACGGCCGCGTCGTCGAGTCCGGCACGGTCAGCGAGCTGCTCGCCACCCCCGGCTCCGAACTGGCCGCCGCGCTCTTCCCGGTCGGCGGCGAAGCCACCGGCGACGACCGCACCGTCATCGACGTCACCTTCCGCGGCGAGAGGGCCACCCAGCCCGTCATCTCCCAGCTCTCGCGCACCTACAACATCGACATCTCGATCCTCGGCGCCGCCATCGACACCGTCGCCGGACTCCAGGTCGGCCGCATGCGCATCGAACTGCCCGGCCGCTACGAGGACAACGTCGTGCCGATCGGCTTCCTGCGCGAACAGGGCCTGCAGATCGACGTCGTGGACCACGCGGCCCAGGAGCCCGTACCGCTGAAGGGCGGTGCCGAGTGACCTGGTCGGAGATGCAGCCCCTGCTGTCCCAGGCGTGTTGGGACACCCTCTACATGGTCGGCTGGTCCACGCTCATCGCCGTCGTCGGCGGCCTTCCGCTCGGCGTCCTGCTGGTCCTGACCGACCGGGGCGGGCTGCTGCAGAACCTCGTCGCCAACCGGGTGCTCGGGCAGGTCGTGAACATCGCCCGCTCGATGCCGTTCATCATCCTGATGGTCGCGCTGATGAACTTCACCCGCACGATCACCGGGACGACCATCGGCCGCGAGGCCGCGATCGTGCCGCTGGCCATCGGGGCCATCCCGTTCTTCGCGCGCCTGGTCGAGACGGCTGTCCGCGAAGTGGACGGCGGGCTCGTCGAGGCCGTCCAGGCGATGGGCGGCAACACCTGGACGATCGTGCGCAAGGTCCTCGTACCGGAGTCCCTGCCCTCGCTCATCGCCAGCACCACCACCACGATCGTCGCCCTCATCGGCTACTCCGCCATGGCCGGCACGGTCGGCGCCGGCGGCCTCGGCGACATCGCCATCCGCTACGGCTACCAGCGCTTCGAGACCGAGCTGATGTGGATCACGGTGGCGATCCTCGCCGTCGTCATCTCGCTCATCCAGTTCGCCGGCGACCACGCGGCCCGCTCCCTGCACCGCCGCGGCGGCCGTTCCGGTCCCGCGCCCAGGCTCCGCCTCCTGAAGGCGAAGGCGAAGGCGAACGAGCCGGCGACCGCGGACATCGGCAAGGTCGCCTGACCCGCACACCTCCCTCCTCCCCATCCCTTCTCCCAAACCCCCCGTCCACCCATCACGGGGACGCACCACCACAGGAAAGGCACTTTTCGTGCGTAACACCGCCAAATTCACCACCGCCGTCCTCGCCGCCGGAGCCCTCACCCTCGGACTCACCGCCTGCGGCTCGGACAAGGGCTCCACCTCCGCCTCCGCCTCCACCTCCGACACCAGCGGCCCGCTGATCGTCGCCGCGAGCCCGACCCCGCACGCCGAGATCCTGAACTTCGTCAAGGACAACCTGGCGAAGAAGGCGGGCCTCGACCTGGAGGTCAAGGAGTTCACCGACTACGTCACGCCGAACACGGCGACGGAGGACGGCTCGGTCGGCGCCAACTACTTCCAGAACCAGCCGTACCTCGACGACTTCAACAAGAAGAACGGCACCCACATCGTGCCCGTCGTCACGGTCCACCTGGAGCCGCTCGGCCTCTACTCCCACAAGGTCAAGAGCGCCGACGCCCTGAAGAGCGGCGCGACGATCGCCGTCCCGAACGACAGCGTCAACGAGGCCCGCGCCCTCAAGCTGCTCGCCGCGAACGGGCTCATCACCCTCAAGGCCGGCGCGGGCAACGAGGCGACCCCGGCGGACATCACCGCGAACCCGAAGAAGCTCGAGTTCAAGGAGCTGGAGGCGGCCCAGACCCCGCGCTCCCTGGACGACGTGGACGCCGCCGTCATCAACGGCAACTACGCCATCGAGGCCGACCTCAAGCCCGCCTCGGACGCCCTCGTCCTCGAGTCCGCCAAGGACAACCCGTACGGCAACTTCCTCGCCGTGAAGAAGGGCGACGAGAGCGACCCGCGCGTCAAGAAGCTCGCGAAGCTCCTCACCTCGCCCGAGGTCAAGAAGTTCATCCAGGACAAGTACGCGGGCTCCGTCATCGCCTCTTTCTGAGCCAACTGCCCTGCAGGACCACGGGGTCCACACCTTCACCCGGTGTGGACCCCGTGGTGCGGTGCGGTGCTCGCATGCTGCATGCTGGGCAGTTCAGCAGGCCCTGACGGCCCAGCAGGTCGGGCCCTGACGGTTTCGAAGGCTACGGAGCGGCTTCATGACGAGCACCTTCCCCAACATCTCCATCAGCACGGAGCGGTTGGTGCTGCGTCCCCTCGACGAGGACGACGTGCCCGCCCTGGCCGACATGATGAACGACGAGCAGGTCGGCGCCTGGACGGCCGTGCCCCAGCCCTTCAGCCGGGCCGCCGCCCGCCGCTGGATCACCGAGTACGCCCCCGCCGAACGCACCACCGGACGCGGCCTCGACCTCGCCGTCACCGAGTTCCTCACCCAGCGCCTGGTCGGCATCGTCCAACTGACCAAGACCAACTGGCATATCCGCTCCACCGAGCTGTCGTACATCATCGCCCCCTGGGCGCGCGGCGAGGGCTACGCCGCCGAGGCGGCGCTGGCCACCTCCCGCTGGCTGCTCACCGACCAGAAGCTCGAACGCATCGAACTGCGCACGGCCGCCGACAACACCGCCTCCCAGCAGGTCGCCCAGAAGATCGGCTGCATCAGCGAGGGCGTCCTGCGGGGCGCCTGCATAGCGCACGCCCGCGCCGAGGACGGCACCTGGACCGACGTGCGCACCGACTACATCGTGTGGAGCCTCCTCCCGGAGGACCTGGAGGGCCCCGGCGAGCACTTCGCGGAGAGCGGCGGCTACCCGTCGTACACCGACTGGAACTGACCCCGGGGCCGCCGCCGGCACCGCCGCCCGGCCCGGCCGACCAGGTACCCTCACGGAGCCCGCTGCCTGCGTGAACCCCGGGGGAGACTGACGACGATGGCCGACCGCGTCACGGTGATCGGCTGGGACGGCTCGCCGCTGACCGCCGCGGCCCGCTCGGCCCTGAGCGCCGCCACGCTGGTGGCCGGCGCCGCCCACCACCTGGCGCTGCCCGAGGTACCCCCCGCCGCGGAACGCATCCGGCTCGGCAGCGTCTCCCTCGCCGCCCGCCGCATCGCCGGCCACCGCGGCACGGCAGTCGTCTTCGCCGACGGCGACCCGGGCTTCTTCGGCGTCGTACGCACCCTGCGCGCACCCGAGTTCGGCCTCGAGGTCGAGGTCGTCCCGGCCGTCTCCGCCGTCGCCGCCGCCTTCGCCCGGGCCGGCATGCCCTGGGACGACGCCCAGGTGGTCGTCGCCCACCGGCGCACCCTGCGCCGCGCCGTGAACGTGTGCCGCGCCCACACCAAGGTGGCCGTCCTCACCTCCCCGGGCGCCGGCCCCGCCGAGCTCGGCCTGCTCATGGAGGGCGTGCACCGCACCTTCGTGGTCTGCGAGGAACTCGGCACCACCCGCGAACAGGTCAGCGTCGTCACCTCCGACAAGGCCGCCGACCACACCTGGCGCGACCCCAACGTCGTCATCGTCATCGGCGGCCCCACCGGGCTCGCCGTCTCCGGCGACAGCGGCTGGATCGCCGGCCGCGCCCCGGACACCGGCGCGCGCGGCTGGGCCCTGCCGACCGAGGCGTACGGCGGCGGACTCGGCGAGGGGGAGGGGGAGCTGCTGCGCGCGGCCCAACTCGCCCGGCTCGGCCCGCGGGTCGGCGACCTCGTCTGGGACATCGGCTGCGGCAGCGGCGCCTTCGCCACCGAGGCGGCGCGGGCGGGCGCCGCCGTCATCGCCGTCGACCGGGACCTGGAAGCGTGCGGCCGCACCGACGCCTCCTCGCGCCGCCACGGCGTCCAGTTGCAGATCGTTCGCGGCACCGCCCCGCACGTCCTGGAGAACCTGCCCGAACCGGACGTCGTCCGGGTCGGCGGCGGGGGAGCGGCCGTCGTCTCCGCGGTCGCCGACCGCCGCCCGCAGCGCATCGTCACCCACGCGGCCACCCGCGACGCGGCCGAACGCGTGGGCCGCGACCTGTCCGAGCACGGCTACCGCGTCGAGTGCGCACTCGTCCAGTCCGTCGAACTCGACACCCGGGCCTGGACGGAGACGGAACGGAGCGTCGCGTTCCTGCTCAGCGGGGTACTGCCGGACCGGCGGACGTGACCTGCGCCGCCCTCCCCGTGATCCTGTTGTCGTACCGCGCGCGGTAGGCTGGCCGATCGTCGTACCGCTTCCGTTCGCCCGGCGCTTCGTCGGTCAATGTCCGGAAAACACATCCCTTTTGGGAACCGTGTGGTAGGGCAGAACCGGTGGGCGCGCAACGTGGCGCAGTCCACAGCGGAGCGTCGCGGATCAAGCTGTCGCGACGCGACGGCGGCCGGGACAATGCCACTGAATGGCTTTGTCGCTTTTTCGCGCGGGTCGTTCGTGCCGCTGGGCACGGACGCTCGTTCTTCACTACGGGGCGGTCGGTGCGCCGCTCCGGGTGAGCCGGCCGTAGAAGCACTAACCGATGGGCGAGGGGTTACGCATGACCGACACCGGCCAGGTCCCGGGCGAGGGACTGCCGGAGAACGCAGGCATGGTGGAGCAGCCGGGCGCCCCCGCGCACGGTGCGTACACCTACCTCTCCGAGACCACCGCCGAGGACGAAGACCTGTTGCTGCTGCCGGGTGCCCAGAGCGCATGGGGCAACGAGGTGGCACCGCCCGCGCCGGAACCGGTGGTCGAGACCGTGCACGAGCCGGGCCCGCACGAGACGGCCGGCCGCGACAGCGGTTCGGTCGACCTCAGCGCCGTCCGCCTCCCCGGCCCGTCGACGCCCCAGTCGGCACCGCGCCGTCCCCTGCACCTCGGCCCGCCCATCCCCGACACCTCCGCCAGCCCGGTCCGTTCCCTCGCCGACCGCGGCCCCGCCGGCGCGCCGGTACGCCAGCCCGGCCCGCCCGCGCCCGGCCCCGAGTACCTCGACGTCCCGCCCCTGCGCGAGATGCCCCCGCAGGGCGCGTCCCCCTGGGGCACCGCGCATGCCACGGTCCAGGCCCCCGCCCAGGCGCCGGTCGCTCCCGTGGTGACGGCCACGGAAACGGTTGCTCCGGCAGCCGCCCCGCAGCCGCAGCAGGCCGAGCCGTTGGCTGAGCCGATGTCCGAGCCGGTGGGCGTCGCCCAGGCGGTCGTCTCCCGCGTGGCGACCGAGGCGGCGATCGCCGCGACCGCCCCGCAGGAGCAGGAAGACGACGCGTACGACGCCCAGGCCGCGACTCCGGAAGCCGCCGAGACGTACGGAGTCGTCGACCCCGGTGAGCTGCTCGGCGCCGCGATGATGGCGGAGGCCGAGGAGGCTCCCGTTCCCGCGGGTGCGGTGGCCGAGGCCGGGCAGGACGCGGCCGAGGTCCCCGTCGCCGTTCCCGTCTCCGGCGACGACGGGAGACCGGACACCCCCGCAGTGCCGGACGCTGTCGGACACCCGGTGGGAGAGGCGCAGGCACCGGAGGCGGCAGAGGTACCGGAGGCCGCGGAGGAACCGGCCGTCGCCCCCGAAGACGCGCAGGCGGCTGAGCCGGTCGTGGCCGAGGTGGCCGAAGCCGTCGAAGCTGTAGTCGAGGTGGCCGAGGTGGCCGAGCCGGTAGCCGTTGCCGAGCCGAACCCCCTGGAGGCGCCCGTCGCCGAGGCGGTGCCTGTCGTCGAGGTGGTGGAGGTCGCGGAGGCGGTCGAGGTCGCTGAGGCGAGCCCTGCCGAGGTGCCGCAGCCTCAGGAGCCCGACGCGAACGTCGACGCCACGCCGACCGAGGCCCCGGAGGCACCCGCCGCCCCCGAGACGCCGGTGGCGGAGACGGTGGTTCCGGTCGCCGACGTCGTCGTCGCACCGGAGGCCGCTCCCGAGGCCCCTGTTCCCGACCTGGTCGAGACCCCCGAGCCCACCCCCGTCCCCGTCCCCGTGCCCGAAGCCGTTGAGGCTCCCGAGCCCGAGGGGATCGTGCACCCCGAGGTGCCGGAACCGCCGGCACCCGTGGAGGAAGCGCCCGCCGCTGAGGTCGAGGCGTCCGTGCCCGACCCGGAGATCCCCGCCGCCGCTCCCGAGGCCGTCCAGCTCATCGACGCCTCCGAGGCACCCGCCGAGCCGACCGCCCAGGAGGCGGAGCCCGAGCCGGCCCCGCAGTCGGACCTCGAGCCTGAGGCCGCCAACGAGCCCCCCAGCCTGGAGCGGGTCCCGTCGGCGGAGGCGGAGCCCGAGCCCGCACCCCCCGTTGCCGAGCCGGAGCCCGCCCCCACCGCAACCCACGCGGAGCCGGAACCGGAGCCGGAACCGCACCCGCTCCCGGAACCGGAGACGGAACCGCACCCGCTCCCGGAGCCGGAGCCGGAACCGGAGCCCCTGACGGAGACGGCGGAGTCGCCCGTCGAGGCACCCCTCGCGTCCCCCAAGCCCCTCGCGTCCCCCGAGCCCCCCGCCCCCCTGGACGTCCAGCCGGACCAGCCGGACCAGGACGAGCCCCTGGCCGACCACCCGGACCAGCCCCTGGAAGTCCAACCGGACCAGTCCCTGGCCCAGTTCACGCCGGTCGAAGGCGCAGCCCCCACCACCCCGCACCTAGTCCCGGCCCCGCCGCACCCCCTCGTGCCCTCCACGGAGGAGCAGCCGGCCCCCGAGGCGACCGAGGGGGTGGCGGAACAGCCGCAGGCCGCCGAAGTCGAAACGGCCCCCGCCCCCGCCCCCGCCCCCGCCCCCGCCCCCGCCCCCGCTCCCGCCCCCGCCGCCCCGCTTCCCGCCCCGCGCGGCGCCGACCCCGCTTCCGACCCCGCTCCCGTCCCGGCGACCCCGGAGGCGGAGCACGCGGCCGCGGCAGACATCGTCGACCCCGTCGTCCACCCCGATGTCGCACAGAGTGCGGAGGACCTGGACACCAGGGCCGCCGACCAGGAAGAGAGCCCGGCCGCAGTGGAAGAAGCGCGCGAGTCCACCGGCCCCGCCGCGCCTCCGTACGACGACGCCGAGCGCGAGGCCGTCCTGAAGGTCATGCGGGAGCGCCGGGACATCCGCAACGGCTTCCGCGCCGACCCGATCCCGCACGAGGTGCTGCTGCGCGTTCTGGAGGCCGCCCACACCGCACCCTCGGTCGGGCATTCGCAGCCGTGGGACTTCGTCGTCATCCGCTCCGCCGACACCCGGCGCGCGATGCACGAACTGGCGACCCGGCAGCGCGACGCGTACGCGAAGTCCCTCCCCAAGGGCCGGGCCAAGCAGTTCAAGGAAATGAAGATCGAGGCCATCCTCGACACCCCGGTGAACATCGTCGTCACCGCCGACCCGACCCGCGGCGGACGCCACACCCTCGGCCGGCACACGCAGCCGCAGATGGCGCCGTACTCCTCCGCGCTCGCGGTGGAGAACCTGTGGCTCGCCGCCCGCGCCGAGGGCCTCGGCGTCGGCTGGGTCAGCTTCTTCGACGAGCGTGAGATGGTCCGCGCGCTCGGCCTGCCCGAGCACCTCGAAGTGGTCGCCTACCTGTGCGTCGGCTACGTCGACGAGTTCCCGGAGGAGCCCGAGCTGATGCAGGCGGGCTGGGCCAAGCGCCGCCCGCTGTCGTGGGTCGTCCACGAGGAGACGTACGGCCGTCGCGCGCTGCCCGGCGAGGACCCGCACGACCTGCTCGCCGAGACCGTCGCGAGCGTGCGCCCGCTGGACGCCAAGGCGCTCGGCGAGGCCTGGGAGCGGCAGAAGCGCATGACGAAGCCGCCGGGCTCGCTCGGCATGCTGGAGATCATCTCCGCGCAGTTGTCCGGCCTGTCCCGGCAGTGCCCGCCGCCGATCCCGGAGCCCGCGGCCGTCGCGATCTTCGCCGGCGACCACGGCGTGCACGCGCAGGGCGTCACCCCCTGGCCGCAGGAGGTGACGGCCCAGATGGTCGCCAACTTCCTCGGCGGCGGCGCGGTCTGCAACGCCTTCGCGACCCAGGTGGGCGCCGAGGTCTGCGTGGTGGACGTCGGCGTGGCCAGCGAACTCCCCGCCACCCCCGGTCTGCTGCCCCGCAAGATCCGCGCGGGCACGTCCGACATGACCACCGGCCCCGCGATGACCCGCGAGGAGGCCAAGCAGGCCATCGAGGTGGGCATCGAGACCGCCCGCGATCTGGTGGCGGCCGGCAACAAGGCGCTGCTCACGGGCGAGATGGGCATCGCGAACACGACGGCGTCCGCCGCCCTCATCTCGGTCTTCACGGGCGCCGACCCGGCCGAGGTCACCGGCCGCGGCACCGGCATCAACGACGAGACCCTCGCCCGCAAGACCGAGGTCGTCCGCCGCGCCCTGGACCTCCACCAGCCGGACCCGGCCGACCCCATCGGCGTCCTGGCCGCGATCGGCGGCTTCGAACACGCGGCGATGGTCGGCCTCCTCCTCGGCGGCGCGTCCCTGCGTACGCCGGTGATCCTGGACGGCGTCAGCGCCGGCGCCGCCGCCCTGGTCGCCCGCGCCATCGCCCCCGAGGTCCTCGCGGCCTGCATCGCCGGCCACCGCAGTGCGGAGCCGGGCCACGTGGCCGCCCTCAACAAACTGGGCCTGCGCCCCCTGGTCGACCTCGACCTCCGCCTCGGCGAGGGCACGGGCGCGCTGCTGGCCCTGCCCCTGGTCCAGAGCACGGCGCGAGCGATGCACGAGGTGGCGACGTTCGACTCGGCGGGCGTGACCGAGAAGTAGCGCCGACAAGCAGCACCGCGAAGTTACGCCGAGTAGTAGCCCCGCACCGGGGTCGGCGGGTCTGCGCTCCTGCATGCCCCCCCGACCCCGCCGTAGGCTGAGCGCACCCCTAAAATCTGCACGTCAGGGCCGCTCCAGAGCCGCAGCGCCCACCCTTGCCCGCACGAGGAGCCGCACCTCATGGCCGAACACCCCGCCTACCCCGTAGGCCTCCGCCTCACCGGCCGCCGGGTCGTCGTCCTCGGCGGCGGCCAGGTCGCCCAGCGCCGTCTCCCCGCGCTGATCGCGGCGGGCGCCGCCGTCCACCTCGTGTCGCCCGAGGCGACCCCGTCCGTCGAGGCGATGGCGGACGCGGGCGAGATCACCTGGCACCAGCGCCCCTATGCCGAGGGTGATTTGGCCGACGCCTGGTACGCCCTCATCGCCACCAGCGACGCCGAGGCGAACACCCGGGCCTCCGCCGAGGCGGAGGAACACCGCGTCTGGTGCGTCCGCTCCGACGACGCCGACCAGGCCACCGCCTGGACCCCGGCGACCGGCCACAGCGAAGGCGTCACGGTCGCCGTCCTCACCACGGACGCCCGTGGCCGCGACCCCCGCCACACCGCCGCCATCCGCGACGCGGTCGTCGAGGGCCTGCGCGACGGCACCCTCGTCGCCCCCCACCACCGCACCCGCGCCCCCGGCGTCGCCCTGGTCGGCGGCGGCCCCGGCGACCCGGACCTGATCACGGTCCGCGGCCGCCGCCTCCTCGCCGAGGCGGACGTCGTCATCGCCGACCGGCTCGGCCCCCGCGACCTCCTCGCCGAACTCCCGCCGCACGTCGAGGTGATCGACGCGGCGAAGATCCCGTACGGCCGGTTCATGGCCCAGGAGGCCATCAACAACGCGCTGATCGAGCATGCCAGGCAGGGCAAGTCGGTCGTCCGGCTCAAGGGCGGCGACCCGTATGTCTTCGGCCGTGGCATGGAGGAGCTCCAAGCCCTCGCCGAGGCCGGCATCGCCTGCACGGTCGTCCCGGGCATCTCCAGCTCGATCTCGGTGCCGGGCGCGGCCGGCATCCCCGTCACCCACCGAGGCGTCGCCCACGAGTTCACCGTGGTCAGCGGCCATGTCGCCCCCGACGACGAGCGCTCCCTCGTCGACTGGCCGTCCCTGGCGAAGCTGACCGGCACGCTGGTGATCCTGATGGGCGTCGACAAGATCGGGAAGATCGCCGAGACGCTCGTCGCGCACGGCAAGTCGCCCGACACCCCGGTCGCCCTGGTCCAGGAGGGCACGACGGCCGCCCAGCGCCGCGTCGACGCGACCCTCGCGACGGTCGCCGAGACGGTCCGCGCCCAGGAGGTCAGGCCGCCCGCGGTGATCGTCGTCGGCGCGGTCGTGACCGTCGGCCCCCGGACAACCGAGTAACCGCGGGTAACACAACCGTTCCGAGCCGTTGGCACCACACCCAGGACAAGGCAGTATCACCTCTGTGGCCGATCTCATCACCGTTGAGGACCCCGACGACCCGCGCCTGCGCGACTACACCGGCCTGACCGACGTCGAGCTGCGCCGCAAACGCGAGCCGGCCGAGGGCCTGTTCATCGCCGAGGGCGAGAAGGTCATCCGCCGGGCCAAGGACGCCGGGTACGAGATGCGCTCGATGCTGCTCTCCGCCAAGTGGGTCGACGTCATGCGCGACGTCATCGACGAACTCCCGGCACCGGTCTACGCCGTCAGCCCGGAGCTCGCCGAACGCGTCACCGGATACCACGTCCACCGCGGAGCGCTCGCCTCCATGCAGCGCAAACCGCTGCCCACCGCCGCCGAACTCCTGCAGACCGCCCGCCGGGTCGTCGTCATGGAGTCGGTCAACGACCACACCAGCATCGGCGCGGTGTTGCCTTTGGGTCTACAAGAGCGTGCTGATCAACGTCGTATTGCGATCTTCGAGGACATCGTTGATCATGCCAACCTGGGTGCGGCCTTCCGCAATGCGGCAGCTCTGGGAGTGGATGCCGTATTCCTCACCCCGCGCTGTGCCGACCCCCTCTACAGGCGGGCCGTGAAGGTGTCCATGGGGGCTGTCCTCGCCGTCCCGTACGCCAGGCTTGAGTCATGGCCGCGTGACGCCGATGTCGTCCGGAAGCACGGCTTCGTGCTCGCGGCCCTCTGCCTCTCGGGGAGGTCCATCACTCTCGACGAACTCGCCGACCGCCGTTACGAGAAGCTGGCCCTGATGCTGGGCACGGAAGGGGAGGGGTTGTCGGCCGGAGCGCTACGGGCTGCCGACGAGCATGTACGCATCCCGATGGATGCCGGTGTCGACTCACTGAACGTGGCCGCTGCCTCGGCTGTCGCCTTCTATGCCACCCGGCCGAGGTCCGGCTGACCCCGGAAGGTGAGGATCATGAGCCCGCCTGATGCGGCGTTCCGAGGTGATGGACGGGAAGGACACCAGGTCGCTGCCCGCGGAGGGACTGTTCCCGGCGTAACAGCCCGACTCGTCTGCCGCTGCCTGCGGCTTTGCCTCGCAAAGGGCCTCTGACCTGCGGCGGAGACCGGGCCCTGGGGAGACCACCGGTTTCCGTCAGCCGACGACGGTCCAGGTGTCGCCGCCCGCGAGCAGTGCGGCCAAGTCGCCTTTGCCGTGCTGCTCGATCGACTTGTCGAGCTGCTCGGCCAGCTGGGTGTCGTAGACCGGCCGTTCGGCGGAGCGGAAGACGCCGATCGGCGTGTTGTGCAGGGTGTCGGGGTCGGCGAGGCGGGAGAGGGCGAAGGCGGTGGTCGGGGACGCGGAGTGCGCGTCGTGGACCAGGACGTCAGCCTTGTTCTCCGGGGTCACGGTCACGACCTTCAGGTCGCCGGTGGCCAGGTCCCGCAGCACGCCCTTGCGGAGATCGCTGCCGAACCGGATCGGCTGCCCGTGCTCCAGCCGGATCACCGCCTCGTCCGCCGACTGCTTGTCTTTCAGCGCGTCGAACGCGCCGTCGTTGAAGATGTTGCAGTTCTGGTAGATCTCGACCAGGGCCGTGCCCGGGTGGGCGGCGGCCTGGCGCAGCACCTCCGTCAGGTGCTTGCGGTCGGAGTCGATGGTCCGCGCGACGAACGACGCCTCCGCGCCGAGTGCCAGCGACACCGGGTTGAAGGGCGAGTCCAGCGAACCCATCGGCGTCGACTTGGTGATCTTGCCGACCTCGGAGGTGGGCGAGTACTGGCCCTTGGTGAGCCCGTAGATCCGGTTGTTGAACAGCAGGATCTTGAGGTTGACGTTCCGTCGCAGGGCGTGGATCAGGTGGTTGCCGCCGATGGACAGCGCGTCGCCGTCACCGGTCACCACCCACACGCTGAGGTCGCGCCGGCTGGCGGCGAGGCCCGTCGCAATGGCCGGGGCGCGCCCGTGGACGGAGTGCATGCCGTACGTGTTCATGTAGTACGGGAAGCGGGAGGAGCAGCCGATGCCCGACACGAAGACGATGTTCTCCCTGGCCAGCCCCAGTTCCGGCATGAAGCCCTGGACGGCCGCGAGGATCGCGTAGTCACCGCAGCCGGGGCACCAGCGCACTTCCTGATCGGACTTGAAGTCCTTCGCCCGGAGCTTGAGTTCAGTCTTCACGAAGCGCCTCCTCCAACACGCGAGCCAGTTGTTCAGCCTTGAACGGCATACCGTTGACCTGGTTGAAGGACCGCACGTCGAGCAGGTACCTCGCGCGCAGCAGCATCGCCAGCTGCCCCAGGTTCATCTCGGGCACGATGACCCGCTCGTACCGGGCGAGGACGTCGCCGAGGTCGGCCGGGAACGGGTTGAGGTGGCGCAGGTGGGCCTGCGCGATGGATTCCCCGGCCGCCCGCAGCCGTCGTACCGCCGCGGTGATGGGCCCGTAGGTGGAGCCCCAGCCCAGTATCAGGGTGCGGGCGCCGTGCGGGTCGTCGACCTCGAGGTCGGGGACGTCGATGCCGTCGATCTTGGCCTGGCGGGTGCGGACCATGAAGTCGTGGTTGGCGGGGGCGTAGGAGATGTTCCCGGTGCCGTCCTCCTTCTCGATGCCGCCGATGCGGTGCTCCAGCCCCGGCGTGCCGGGAACGGCCCAGGGGCGGGCCAGGGTCCGGGGGTCGCGCTTGTAGGGCCAGAAGACCTCGGTGCCGTCGTCCCGGGTGTGGTTCGGACCCCGGGCGAACTGCACGGTCAGATCCGGGAGTTCGTCCAGGTCGGGGATGCGCCAGGGCTCGGAGCCGTTGGCCAGGTAGCCGTCCGACAGCAGCATCACCGGCGTCCGGTACGTGAGCGCGATCCGCGCCGCCTCCAGGGCCGCGTCGAAGCAGTCGGCGGGTGTGCGGGGCGCAACGATCGGCACCGGAGCCTCGCCGTTGCGCCCGAACATCGCCTGGAGCAGGTCGGCCTGCTCGGTCTTGGTCGGCAGCCCGGTGGACGGCCCGCCGCGCTGGATGTCCACGATCAGCAGCGGCAGTTCCAGAGAGACGGCGAGCCCGATGGTCTCCGACTTCAGGGCCACGCCCGGGCCCGAGGTGGTGGTGACGGCGAGGGAGCCGCCGAAGGCCGCGCCCAGCGCCGCGCCGATCCCCGCGATCTCGTCCTCGGCCTGGAAGGTCCGCACGCCGAAGTTCTTGTGCCGGCTGAGCTCGTGCAGGATGTCGGAGGCCGGCGTGATCGGATACGAACCCAGGAACAGGGGCAGGTCCGCCTGGCGGGACGCGGCGACCAGGCCGTAGGACAGCGCCAGGTTGCCGGAGATGTTGCGGTAGGTACCGGTCGGGAAGGCGGCGGAGGCCGGAGCGACCTCGTAGGAGACGGCGAAGTCCTCGGTGGTCTCGCCGAAGTTCCAGCCCGCCCGGAACGCGGCGATGTTCGCCGCCGCGACGACGGGCTTGCTGGCGAACTTGGCGGTCAGGAACTTCTCCGTGCCCTCGGTGGGCCGGTGGTACATCCAGCTCAGCAGCCCCAGCGCGAACATGTTCTTGCTGCGCTCGGCCTCCTTGCGGGACAGGTCGAATTCCTTCAGCGCCTCCACCGTCAGCGTGGTCAGCGGCACCGGGTGAACGTGGTAGCCGTCCAGCGAGCCGTCTTCGAGCGGGTCGCCGTCGTAGCCGACCTTCCGCATCGCCCGCCCGGTGAACTCGTCCGTGTCGACGATGATCTCCGCGCCGTGCGGCAGGTCGCCGATGTTCGCCTTCAACGCGGCCGGATTCATCGCCACCAGCACGTTCGGCGCGTCACCGGGGGTGAGGATGTCATGGTCGGCAAAGTGCAGCTGGAACGACGACACCCCGGGCAGGGTGCCGGCGGGCGCGCGGATCTCGGCCGGGAAGTTGGGCAGCGTCGACAGGTCGTTGCCGAACGACGCCGTCTCCGCGGTGAAGCGGTCACCGGTGAGCTGCATGCCGTCTCCGGAGTCCCCCGCGAACCTGATGATCACCCGGTCCAGTCGGCGGACCTCCTTCGCTTCCGATGCCTCACGGCTCACCGCATGTGCTGAGGTCATGTACTCGTTCCCTCTCCCCGAGGTGATGTCAAGATCAAGTCAGGCGCGTGTCGGCCATAAGCTGGCCGATTCATCTCTGCTTCTTCATAAAGCGTCTCGATAGTGTGCTCTTTTGGGCCGAGACCGTATGGTTCTCTGTTCGGGCCAGGGCGACCTGGCACACGTATACGTCGTACGCGCGTCCGTGTACGATGTATCGTGAGAGTCTGATACGGCTGTGTACGGGGGAGCTGGTTGGCCAAGCAACTGGGCATGCCGGGCGTGGCAGCGCCTGGGGGGCTGAGAAATGGGTAAAAACCAGGCTTTCTGTGGCCTGCCTTCGTCTGAGTGATGTTTCCTCGTGGGGTGGAAATCGTCGACACGCGCCGGACGCTCTTTTGGTTTCCTTTTCAGGTTCCGATTGAATTCTCTTTTGTTTCGGCGGCGTTTCCGGTTTCCGTTATTCACCGGCAGTCAACTATTGATCTTTGACGGATCGGCTGCATGGTCTGTACCCTCAATAGGGACCCTCTATGGCTTGGCGCGACGCTCCGCTTTACCAGATGAATATGGGGGATTTCACGGATGGGGCATCAGTCCATAAGGCTTGTAGAACCGCGCATTCCGCAGCAACTTGCCGTGCGGGGTGCGTCCGTCAGACCTGAGGCGAAGCAAGCTCGCAAAGCGTTACGCGTGCTCACCGTCGAGAGCGAGCCTCAGGTCGCGAAAGCGCTCATCCGCAACCTGAGCCGGCACGGGTTCCAGGCGGAGAGCGTGCCGACCGGGGCTCAGGCGCTACAGCAGTACCGGAACGTCGATCTGCTCCTCGTCGACCTGGACCTGCCCGACCTCGACGGGGTCGAACTCTGCCGCAGCATCCGGGCCGTCTGCGACGTCCCGATCATCGTCGTCACGGCTCGTGACTCGGAACTGGACCGGGTGCTCAGTCTGCGCGCCGGTTCGGACGACTACGTGACCAAGCCCTATAGTCTCGCCGAACTGATCGCCCGGATCGAAGCCGTCATGCGCCGGGCCCTGCGGCAGCCGGTCTCCGTCGAGGAGGCCATTACCGTCGGTCCGCTCGGCATCGACTCGCGCGCTCGGCAGATCAGCCTCGACGGCCGGCCCGTCGAGGTGACACGCAAGGAATTCGATCTGCTGTATCTGCTCGCCTCGCGCCCGGGTAGCGTCGTTACCCGCAAACAGATCATGGCGCAGGTCTGGAGGGATTCCCGGTCGGAGCCGGGGCGCACCATCGACACACATGTCAGCAGCTTGCGGAGCAAGCTGGGATCGAGCAGTTGGATCATTACGGCCCGCGGTGTCGGATTCCGCATGGGGCATGCCTGATCCTTTATGGCGGTCATCCTGGGGCATCCGGGTGACGGCTGTCCCTTCCATGGGATTCACCTTTTATTCCAGGGCGTACCCGACTCGGGAAACTCCCGGATCAAAGGTTTGAATTCGAGGACGCTCGGTCAATGGCGACCGGCGGTCCTCCCCTCCCGGGCCCGTCGTGAAGTGCCGACGGGATCACCGACCCGTCCGCGAAGGCCTCCTCGGCGGGGCGTCCTCACGCCGCGCCGCGCCAGCCCGGCAATGGGCTGGCGGCCCATGAAGTGGCCGTCCTGCGCCTGGCCGAGAACAGCGTCCAGGGGGCCTTGTTCCTGAAGCCCGAGCCCGTCTCCTGCGCCGCCTGGACGGTGCGCGCGGTGAGAACGGTGGAGAGCGCCACCGCGACCGCGGCGATCTCCTCGGCCGTGGGAGCTCCGCTGGTGATACGCCAGGAGTGCGCGGTCAGCATCTGGGAGACGTCGACCGCGGTGTTTTCCTCTGCTGTCATTGGTTGCTCTCCGTAAGACGTCGGCGGCCCTCCGGAACCCGAATCGGGTTCCGGAGGGCCGCCCGGCGAATCCCGTGTGTCAGACGCGGGACCGGCGGATCACTTCCAACGCGGCCACCGCGACGAAGCCGACGAACAGGTGCATCGTGATCAGCGTGGCGGCGGTGCCGCCGTCGGTGTCCTGGGTCAGCGGGCCGATGGCGGTGAGCACCGCCACCGCGCCGCCCACGAGCTGGCCCACCCGCAGGAACACCGGCTTCCAGCGGGCCAGGAGCACGACGGCCGTGACGCCGATCACCGGCGCGGCGATCGACATGAAGATCACGTCACTGGCGCCGATCTCGTCGGGCTTGCCGTTGAGCTCCAGGACCAGCGAGGCCCCGGCGGCGTCACCGATGAACAGGACGATCAGATTGACGACCGCGGCGAGGGCGGCGGCCCCTGCCACGGCCTGCCACGCGGGCAGTGCCCGCCGTCCTGGAGCGGTGTTGGCGGCAGCGGGGTTACTGCTGGTCATGGAGCCCTCCGGGCTGTCGTGCCGCGCCGGGACCGGGTTCTGCCCGGGCCCGTCGCGGTGGTCGTCGAGATGGGGGTGTGCGCTTCCGGCGCGAGGACCGACCGCCCGAGCGGTGTGTCAGGAGGGGTCCAGGGACAGGCCGTGCCGGAAGACGTTCTTGGGGTCGTAGGTGTTCTTGACCTGCTGCAGCCTGGGGTAGTTGCCCTTCCAGATGAGCGAGTACCAGGGCACCCCGGACGTGTTCTGCGCCGGGTCGCGCATGTCGATGTCCGGGTAGTTGATGTAGCCGCCGTCCTGCTGGTCGTTGGGCGCCGGAAAGCCGCCGGTCGCGCCGTGGACGTTCTTGCGCAGCGTGCGCAGCCAGTTGACCTCGGTCTCGTCAGTGGCCGGCTCGGACCAGTTGTTGGAGTACCAGAGTTTGATGATGGAGTCCCGCTGTGGGATCGCCCTGGCGGACGACGACACGGTGTTGATCTGGCAGCCGTACGCCGCCAGGTACACCAGGCCGACGCCGTAGTGGTTCGGGTCGGTCAGCGAGCGGTAGACCGCGCCGACCTGAGTTGCCGTCAGCGGTTTGCGCAGATGGCCGCCCATGGACTTCTGGCGCGAGTACGAGCCGTAGCTGGCGGTCGGCTCCAGGGCGATCTCCAGCCACGTGCCTTCCGTGACGTCGATCGTCGGCTGCACCCCGACGCCCGCGGAGAGCGCGCCAATGTAGTCGTCGTGGAGCTTGGCGGTGTCCGCCAGTGTGGCATCCATACGGATCTCCAGCTGGACCGTCCCCGCGACCGACGAGTGCAGCTGGAGCGAGCTGTGCATCGTCTGGTACACGGATCCCGGAGCGCTGTTCGCGGCGTGCCAGGCGCCGTGGTTCATCACCAGACGCGTGAAGCCTGCCTCGGTCAGCTGCGCCCAGGGCCAGGTCACGATGGTCTTGCGCATCCGCGCGGGCGGCTTGGGCAGCAGCGAGGACGCGCTGCCCGTGGCGCCCGGGGTACGGAACCAGAACCTCGTCACGATGCCGAACCCGCCGCCGCCACCGCCGGAGTGCGCCCACCACAGGTCGCGGTTCGGGTCGTTCGCGTCGCGGGTGGCGACGATCGTGCGGGCCTTGCCGCCCTTGTCCGCCACGACGACCTCGACGGCGTACAGGTGGTCCACGACGAGGCCGTAGCGGCGGGACAGCGGGCCGTATCCACCGCCGGAGACGTGACCGCCGACGCCGACCTCCGGGCACACGCCGCCCGGGACCGTGACGCCCCAGCCCTCGTACAGCGCCTTGTACACCTCGCCCAGCCGGGCGCCTGCCTGGACGGCGAAGGCGTTCATCGCCGGGTCGAAGGTGACGCTCTTCATTTCGGACGTGTCGACGAGAACACGGAACTGCGGATTGTCGACCAGACTCTCGAAGCAGTGACCGCCGCTGCGCACGGTGATGCGCTGATTGTTGGCGAGGGCCTTGTTCACCGCCTTCTCCACCTGGGAGGCGCAGTGCACGAGCCAGATCTCGTCCGGCGTGGCCACGAAGCGGCTGTTGTAACCGCGCTTCGTGAGCTCGGCGTACCGTGCGTCGCCCGGTCTGACGATCACCTCCGGATCGACCTGAGCGGCGGCCTGGGCCGTGGTGGAGGACAGTGCGGTGAACCCCGCGGTGGCACCGGCCACCGCTATCGCGGAGCCCAGAAACCTGCGTCGCGAAAACATGTTGAGCCCTATCTGTGCTGGGATGCCGACGAATCACCGCATTGGCGGATGCGGACCGGGGGGTGGACTTCAGCCAATCAGTACCCGGGGTACGTCACCACGTGCTTGACGTGGATCTGTCGTGCCTCGATACGAAAGTTGATGTTCCGGACACTCCGATCAGCTGTCCGAGGCGGACCGCGCCGCGTCGCGAAGGGCCGCGAGCAGCCCGGCCTCCGACTGGGATCCGGTCAACGGCTGTGCGCCGTCGATGAAGAACACCGGCACACCGGTGACGCCGAGCCGGCGCACACGGTCGAGTTCGGTCTGCAGGCGGTCCGCCTCCGCAGCTGTGTCCGGTGCCGTTCCTGCTGCCCCCGAGCCCGAGTCGTCCGCCGTGACGCCGACTTCCTCGGCGAGGAGGGCGAGGGTGGCGCCGTCGCCGATGTGCAGTCCGTCGGTGAAGTGCGCGCGAAAGAGACGCTCCACCATCTGCTCGGCCCTGCCCTGCCGCGCGGCCCGGGCGATGAGCCGGTGCGCCTCGAACGTGCCGGTCGCCACGGCGCGTTCGTAGCGCAGCTCCAGTCCCTCCGCGGCCACCTGCTCGGCGAACAGGAGCGTCTGCCGTACCGCCTGCGGGCCGAACACCCGCTCCAGTACGGGGAGCAGGGGCTCCCCTTCGGTGCCCGCGCCCGGCGCGAGCTCGAAGGGGAGGAACTCCACCTGGACCCGGTGGCCTTCGGCGCGCAGCCGGTCCGCCGCACGGGTGAAGCGGGTGTAGCCGAGGAAGGAGTGAACGCAGATCACGTCGAGCGCGATCCGAACGCGCACCGTCGTGCTCCTCGTCTGTTGCTCCTCCATGTGTGGTGCCTCCTTTGGGCTGATGCGGTCAAGTGTCCTGTCATTGTGGCTGGTTGCCGTGTTTGCGGGAGGGCAGGTCCGCGTGCTTGGAGTGGAGCATGGCGAGGGATCGGATGAGGATCTCGCGGGTCTCGGCGGGGTCGATGACGTCGTCGACCAGGCCTCGCTCCGCCGCGTAGTACGGGTGCATCAGCTCGGACTTGTACTCCTTGACCATGCGGGCCCGCATGGCCTCGGGGTCCTCGGCCTCGGCGATCTGTCGCCGGAAGATGACGTTGGCGGCACCTTCGGCGCCCATCACGGCGATCTCGTTCGTCGGCCAGGCATAGGTGAGGTCGGCGCCGATGGACTGGCTGTCCATGACGATGTAGGCACCTCCGTACGCCTTGCGCATGATCAGCGAGATCCGCGGCACGGTCGCGTTGCAGTAGGCGTAGAGCAGCTTCGCGCCGTGCCGGATGATTCCGCCGTGCTCCTGGTCGACGCCGGGCAGGAAGCCGGGGACGTCCAGAAGGGTGACGATCGGGATGTTGAAGGCGTCGCACATCTGCACGAACCGGGCGGCCTTTTCGCTGGCCTCGATGTCCAGGACACCGGCGAGGGACTGGGGCTGGTTGGCCACGATGCCGACGACCTGGCCGCCGAGGCGGGCCATCGCGCAGATGATGTTGCGGGCCCAGCGCTCGTGGATCTCGACGTACTCGCCGTCGTCGACGATCTCCTCGATGACCTTGGTCATGTCGTACGGGCGGTTGCCGTCGGCCGGGACCAGGTCGAGCAGGACGTCGCTGCGGCGGTCGGCCGGGTCGGTGGACTCGACGCGCGGGGGGTTCTCGCGGTTGTTCTGCGGGAGCAGCGAGAGGAGGTAGCGGACCTCGGCGATGCAGGTCTCCTCGTCGTCGTACGCGAAGTGGCAGACGCCGGAGGTCTCGGCGTGCACGTCGGCGCCGCCGAGGCCGTTCTGGGTGATCTCCTCGCCGGTGACCGCCTTGACGACGTCCGGGCCGGTGATGAACATCTGCGAGGTCTCGCGGACCATGAAGACGAAGTCGGTGAGGGCGGGGCTGTAGGCCGCGCCGCCCGCGCACGGGCCGAGCATCACGCTGATCTGCGGGATGACGCCGGACGCCTTGGTGTTGCGCTGGAAGATGCCGCCGTACCCGGCGAGGGCGCTGACGCCCTCCTGGATGCGTGCGCCGGCGCCGTCGTTCAGCGACACCAGCGGGGCGCCGGCCGCGATGGCCATGTCCATGATCTTGTGGATCTTCGTGGCGTGGGCCTCGCCCAGCGCGCCGCCGAAGATACGGAAGTCATGGGCGTAGACGAAGACCGTACGGCCCTCCACCGTGCCCCAGCCGGTGATGACACCGTCGGTGAACGGCTTCTTGGTCTCCAGGCCGAACCCGGTCGCCCGGTGCCTGCGCAGTTGCTCGACCTCCTGGAAGGAGCCCGGGTCCACCAGCAGCTCGATCCGCTCCCGGGCGGTCAGCTTGCCCTTGGCGTGCTGCGCCTGGGTCGCCTTCTCGCTCGGGCCGGCCAGCGCCTGGGCACGGATCTCGTGCAGCTCGGCCACCCGGCCGCGCGCGTCCGTGGGTTCGATCGCCGTCAGAGGCCTGTCGTCCACCGCGGTCAAGAGAGTTCCTCCTCACGTGCATCGGGAGCGTCACGCGCGGCGAGGTCGTCGAGTGCGTGATCGGCATCAGGGATATGACGGACTCCTGACGGGCGGACGCCAGCTCCTTGGCCGGCGTCCGCAGGTACCCGCCCAGCAGCCGGCGCAGCGCGATGTGCGCGGCCGCGTACAGAGTGCGGTCGCCGCGCAGCCGGAAGGCGTCCGCTCGGCGCCGCTCGGCCGCGTCGAGTTCGTCCAACGCCAGCGGCGCCTCCTCGGGCGGCGTCAGCAGCCAGACGGCCAAGTGGCCTTTTTCCAGGGAGAGTTCTGGCCAGGGAGCGAGCGTCATGCGGAACGGCGGCGCACGTCGTCCAGCAGGACGGCCTGCCGCAGGGTGTCCGCGCGCGGGGCGGCCCCGGCGCGGATCGCGGTGACGAACGCGGCGACCGTGGCCGCGACCTGGTCGGCGGGCTCCAGCAGGATCTCCTCCGTCTCGGTGCCCCGGTGCAGTCCGATCGCGGCCACGAAGTCCGCCGGCGGGGTGAAGGCCCGGTCCACGGTGATCCGGCCCTCGCTGCCCCACAGTTCGTACCGGGAGAGATAGGCGTGTTCCATGCCGAACGTGAGGTGCGCGGTGACCCCGCCGGGAGTGGCCAGCAGCGCGGCACCCGACGTCTCGACCTGCCGCCCGGCGCGCCGGGTGAGACGGGCGCCGACCACGTCGAGACCGTGGCCCAGGAAGTGCAGGGCGGCCCGCAGCGGGTAGAGGCCGACGTCCGCCAGCGCGCCGCCGCCGAGCTCGGCGGAGTACCGAATGTCGTCGCCGACGAGCGGGGGGATGGCGAACTCCGCGCGGAATGCGCGCAGTTCGCCGATCCGCCCCTCGGCAACCAGGCGCCGCACCGCCTCGTGCCGGGGATGATGGACGAACATGACGTTCTCCATCATGGCCACACCCCGCTTCGCGGCGAGGTCCAGGAGCCGCTCGGTGCTCTCCGGGTCCGTAGTCAGGGGCTTCTCGGCCAGGACGTGCTTGCCCGCGTTCAGCGCCGACTCCACCCACGGGGCGTGCAGCGCGGCCGGCAGGGGCACGTACACGGCCTGGATGTCGTCGGCGTCGAGCAGTTCGTCGTACCCCTGGACGGGGCGGCAGTCGAAGCGGCGGCCGACCTGCTCGGCCCTGGCCCGGTCGCGGCTGGCGACCGCGGCGAGTTCCAGACCAGGGGAGGCGGCGAACGCGGGCAGCATCCGCCGCACCGCGATGTCCGCGCAGCCGAGCACCCCGATCCGCACCGGCCCGCTCATCGGGCGTTCGCCGCCGCGGCGTTGAGGCAGGCCAGGAGCGTGCGGGCCTGGACGTTGAGGTAGTGGCCGTGGCGCACCAGCCAGGTGAGCTGGTCCGGCGTGACCCAGGCGTAGCCGGCCGGCGGATCGAGCGGGACATCGTGCTCGTCGGCGTCGACGATCAGATACCGGCTCTCGGCGTTGAGGAACCGGCCGCCCTCCTCCGAGTGCACGGCCTCGTACCGGATGCGGTCCGCCGGCGCCGCGAGCACGGTGTCGAGGAACGACGGGCGTTCCTTCGCGGGCAGGTGGGCGTAGTTTCCAGGCGTGTACTGGACCGTGGGGCCCAGCTCGACGGTGTCCAGGAAACCGCCCTCGACCCGGGCGTGCACCAGGACATGGGGGACGCCGTCGAACGTGCGGGTGAGGAACGCGGTGACGCCCAGGCCCACCGGCTCGAACAGCGGCTGGGTCCAGCCGGTGACCTCGCGGTTGCCGGCCTGCACGGCGACCGCCACCACCTTGAAGTAGCGGCCCTCCTCGTGCTCGACGGTCATCTCGTCGCGCCGCCAGCCGGGCAGCCCGGCCAGCGGTACGCGCTCGGCGTGCACGTCGTGCCGGGAGCGCTCACCGGTGATCCAGGACAGCAGCTGGGCGTCGGACAGCAGGGCGCCGGCCGCCGTCTCCGGGACGGGCAGGCAGGACAGGACCGTACGCGAGTCCATGTTGACGACATTGTCCTGGTGCAGGAGTTCCGCTATCTGCCCGAGGGTGAGCCAGCAGAAGTCGTCGAGGAGCGGCACGTCGTCGTCCGTCAGCACGATCATGTTGCGGTTGGACTTGTGGAAGAACCACGAACCGTGCTCGGACTGCAGGACGTCCGCGACGACCCGGCCGCGGCCCGGGCCGACGAAGTGCTCGAGGTACTTCACGTCCGCGCCCTGGTGGACCTTGGTGTAGTTGCTGCGGGTGGCCTGCACGGTCGGGGACAGCTGGAGCAGGTTCGGGTTGCCGGGCTCCATCTTCGCCTGCATCAGGAAGTGCAGGACCCCGTCGAACTCCTTGCCGAGGATGCCCAGGATGCCGACTTCGGGCTGCTTGATGATGGGCTGGTGCCATTCGGCGTGCGGGCCGTCGCCGTACGGAGCGCCCCGCTCGGTGACGTGCAGGCCCTCGACCGTGAAGAAGCGGCCGCTGCGGTGCTCGAGGTTGCCGGTGGTGTCGTGGAACGACCAGCCGTCCAGGCGGGCGAAGGGGATCCGGTCCACGTGGAAGGCGTTGGCGCGGCCCCGCTCGGCGAGCCAGTCGGCGAAGCCGGCGGTCGCCAGGTGCGCGCCCCGAGTGGTGGCGGCCGACAGTGCGAGCCGGTCCGCCAGCAGCTTCGCGTCGTCGCGCGGCTGAAGGGTGAGAGGCAGCATCAGAGAACTCCCCGTGTTCGATGTGTCCGGTGCGCGTGACGTGCGGCTCATCCGACGTCGACGATGGTGAACAGGCCCTTCTTGACGAGCCTGATGCCGTCCGTGGCGTCCTTCGACCAGGTCAGCGCGGCGTACCGGGTGCTTTCCAGGGGGACCTGCACCACCGACGACCGGCCCGTGGACAGGTGCAGGCTCCCCAGGCTGGCCGAGACGAACGGGGAGTTCGGCGGGAACGTGCCGTCGTCGGGCATGGCGTCGAAGTACGCCTTGAGGTCGGCCTCGGTCGTGCCCTCCGCGATCTTCACGAAGAGCAGTTCGTTGACCTGGCCGGGGATCTCGTTTACGTACCGCAGAGGCCGGCCGGCCCGCAGCGTGCCGCGGACCTCGAAGCGCGGACCCGCTCCGGGCACGTTCTTCGACACGATCGTCGCGGTCGGCGCCAGGCCCTGGGCGACGGCGTCGCCGGAGACGGTCAGCCAGCGATAGCGCGGCTCCGCGTCGCCCACGGCCAGATAGTCGAACAGCAGGTATCTGCCCGGGTCGAGGTGCTGGGTGAACGATCCCGGCCGGCCGGGATGGATCACCAGCCCGCCGAGCAAAGTCGCGGTCGCGTCCAGGTCCTTCGCCCCCTGGGGGACGTCGGACGGCGTGTTGGACAGCGCGCGTGAGAGGGCGTCCAGGAAGTCGTCCCAGCCGGCACCGTCCTTCGGCCGGGCCAGCCCGATCCAGCCCTTGCCCGCCTGCGTGGTCGAGGCGCGGAAGGTGGTCAGGCCGGGCCGGGTGGTCGCCGGCGCGGTGAAGCCGTCGGCGGTCGAGACGAGGTCGACGGTGTGGGAGGCCTCGGACGCCTGGACCGCGTGGACGTCCTGGGCGGTCCGGAGGCCCTGGGCGGGGAGCGACGGGGCCGCGAGGGCAGGCCCCTGGACGCCGGCCAGGAGCAGCGTGGCGCCGCACAACAAGGTCGTCGTGCGTTTCGTCCTCTTGTGATTCATGGCGGGAGCGTCGTCGCCTCTCTCTTGTCAGACGTACACGGATGCCGTGAAGTCGCCGAGGACCCGCCGGTAGTAGTCGGGTCCGAAGCCCATCTCCGCGACCTGCGGAACCAGGGCGTGCAGCTTCTTGGTGGAGATGACGTGCTGGCGGCCGCCCGTGTCGTGGTACTCCCTGCGCGCCTTGAGTTTGAGTGCCTTTGCGAGATGGTCGACGACGTCCTCCACCGGAACCGCGAAACCCGACGCCACGTTGACCGTCTCGGCCCGCAGGTCCGTGGCGAGCAGGCGGTCGACGACGGTGATGACGTCGCAGACGTCGATCAGGTCGCGGGCCGCGCCCCGGTGCACGCGGACCACGCCCTCGCGCAACTGCCGCACCAGCGTGGGCAGCAACTGGTGCTCGGGCTGGTCGGGGCCGACCAGATGTCCCAGTCGGAGAATGACGTGGTCGGCCCCGGTGTCGCGCAGCAGTTCCTCCAGGGCGAGTTTGTGCGCGCCGTAGGGGGTGCAGGGCGTCACCGGGACGTCCTCCCTGCCCGGCCCCTCGGCGAGCCCGTACATCCCGGTCGCCGCGGTGGAGAAGAACAGCAGCCGCCGCCCGTCGGCCGCGCACCGCTTCGCGACCTCGCCCACCAGCGCGGCCTCGCGGGCGAAATCCGCGTCCGAGGTGCCGCTCGCCCACGACACCCCCGCCGCCAGGGCCACGGTGTCCGGATGCCGGCCGGCCAGCGGACGCAGGTTCTGCGCCAGGAAACCGGTTCCCACAATGTCCATACGTCGTCGTCCCGATCTCTGGGGAGTAGGAGGGCCGTTCAGCTCAGCCGCGCGCGGCCACGAACTCCTTGATCGAGGCGGTGACGTAGTCCAGCATCTCGTCGGTGAGCGCCGGATAGACCCCGATCCAGAAGGTGTGCTCGGTGATGAGGTCACTGTTCGTCAGCTCGCCCACGATCCGGTGCGGCTGGTCGATGTAGGCCGGGTGGCGGGTCAGGTTGCCCGCGAACATCCGGCGGGTGCCGATCTTGCGTTCCTCCAGGAAGTCCACCAGCTCGGCGCGGCGGAACGGCGCCTCGGGGTCCACGGTGATCACGAAGCCGAACCAGCTGGGCTCGGAGCGGGGGGTGGGCTCGGGCAGCAGCAGCCCCGGAACCCCGTCCAGGCCCTCCCGCAGCCGCTGCCAGTTGCGCCGCCGCGCCTCGATGAAGGTGTCCAGCTTGGCCAGCTGGGACAGCCCGAGCGCGGCCTGGATGTCGGTGGCCTTCAGGTTGTAACCGACGTGCGAGAAAATGTACTTGTGGTCGTAGCCGGCCGGCAGCGTGCCCATCTGGTACTTGAAGCGCTTGAGGCACTTGTCGTTCTCGCCGGGCTCGCACCAGCAGTCCCGGCCCCAGTCCCGCAGCGACTCCACGATCCGTGCCAGGGAGAGGTTGGCGGTCAGGACGCAGCCGCCCTCGCCCATGGTGAGGTGGTGCGCCGGGTAGAAGCTGACGGTCGTCATGTCGCCGAAGGTGCCGGTGAGCTTCCCGTCGTACAGCGAGCCGACCGCGTCGCAGTTGTCCTCGATGAGGAACAGGTCGTGCTGTTCCGCGAGTTGGGCGATCTCGGTGACCGGGAAGGGGTTGCCGAGCGCATGGGCGATGATGATGGCCCGGGTCTTGGGACCGATCGCCGCCGCCACCCGGTCGGCGGTCGCGTTGCAGGTGGTGAGGTCCACGTCCACGAACACCGGGACGAGGCCGTTCTGCAGGATCGGGTTGACCGTGGTCGGGAAGCCCGCCGCGACGGTGATGACCTCGTCGCCCGGCTTCAGCCGACGGTCTTCCAGCGTGTGGGAGGTGAGGGCCGACACGGCCAGCAGGTTGGCCGACGAACCCGAGTTGGTGAGGTGGGCCTTGCGGCGCTTGAGGCGTCGGGCGAAGGCCGACTCGAACTTGCGGGAACTGGTCCCGGCGGCGATGCGCATCTCCAGCGCCGCCTCCACCAGGGCCACCCGGTCGTTCTCGTCCAGCACGGCGCCGGACGGCCAGATCTCTGTCGTGCCGGGGACGAACTCCCGGGTGGGGGAGGCTTCTCGGTGGTACTCGCGGACGCCGTCGAGTACCAGGTCCTTGCGGTCGCTCATGGTTGTTTCCCTTCTTCGGCCGGTGCGTCGGCCGTGATCCCGAGTGGTGTGCCGGACCGGGGGTGCTCCGGCGGCAGTACGGAGGCGAGCAGCTCGCGCAGGGAGTCGTCGAGGCTGCGCAGCGGGCGCCAGCCGAGCAGGCGCCGTGCGCGGGAGACGTCCAGGCACTGCCATGCGACGTCGGTGCGCGAGCCCGGTCCCTCGGCCGCCTCCACCACCTGGAGCTCGAGCCCGCTGAGTGCGATCATCCGGTCGACCAGAGCGCGCATCGGGACAGCCGTGCCACGGCCCACGTTGATCACCTGACCGGCGACGTCCGCCTGCGGCGCGGTGGCCGCGGCCAGCACCGCCGCGATGACGTCGCCGGCGTCCACCAGGTCGCGGGCCGCGCGCAGCGGCGGAAGGCGCAGTTCGGCGGCCTTCTCACCGCGTGCGTCGGCTTGGGCGGCCGCACCGAGGTGCGCCGCGACCCGGCCGAAGAGACTGCCCTGCGGAACCCCGGCGCCGATCACGTTGGCGAGCCGAAGCACCACGCCGTCCACCCCCTGCTCACGCCGGGCACGCAGCACGGCCCGCGTGCCCGCGAGCTTGGTGCGGCCGTACGGGGTGACCGGGGCGGGCTCGTGCTCCTCGCCGGTGGCGGCGTCCGGGGCGCCCGCCCCGTACTCGTGGACGGTGCCGAGCTGGACCAGCCGTACCGGCGGACCGGGCAGTGCGGCGAGCGCCGTGACGACCCGCTCGACCAGTTCGGCGTTTCCCGCGGCCATCTGCGCCTCGTCGGCCTGCCAGGCCCGGCCGGCCGCGTTGACCACGACGTCGGCGTCGGCCGCCGCGAGGACCGCGGCGATCTCCCGCGGCGAAGCCGTGACCAGGTCCAGGCCCACGGCCGACCCCTCGGACCCGAGGTCCGGCGCGGGGACGGCCGGCGCGCCGCGGGAGACCAGGTGCACTCGGGCGCCGGCCGCGGCGCACGCCGCACCGATGCGGCGGCCCAGGAAACCGGTACCTCCGAGGACCACGACCGAGAGCCCGGTCACCGGCCGGTGCTCAGAGGACACGGCTCGTGCCGTGCTTGACGGCCTTCCACCAGTCGGGGTTGTCCCGGTACCAGGCGACCGTGTCGGCCAGGCCCGTCTCGAAGCCGGTCAGCGGCGCGTAGCCGAGCTCTTCGCGGATCTTCGACTCGTCGATCGAGTAGCGCAGGTCGTGCGCCTTGCGGTCCGCGACGCGGCGGATCATCTCCTCGCCCGCGCCGGTCAGCTCCAGCAGCCGTTCGGTGAGGGCGAGGTTGCTGTACTCGTTGCCGCCGCCGATGTTGTAGACCTCGCCCGCTCGCCCCCCGTTGAGCACCAGGTGGATGCCACGGCAGTGGTCGTCCACGTGCAGCCATTCGCGGACGTTGCGGCCGTCGCCGTACAGCGGGACCTGGCGGCCCTCCAGTAGGTTGGTGACGAACAGCGGGATGACCTTCTCGGGGTGCTGGTAGGGCCCGTAGTTGTTGGAGCAGCGGGTGATCGAGAGGTCCAGGCCGTGGGTGCGCCAGTACGCCCGCGCGACCAGGTCCGAACCGGCTTTCGAGGCGGCGTAGGGGGAGTTGGGCGCCAGCGGCCACTCCTCCGTCCAGGAGCCCTCGTTGATCGAGCCGTACACCTCGTCCGTGGAGACGTGCACGACCCGCTCGATCCCGCTCTCCAGCACGGCGTCCAGCAGGGTCTGGGTGCCCAGGACGTTCGTACGGAAGAACTCGTCGGCGCCCTCCAGGGAGCGGTCGACGTGCGACTCGGCCGCGAAGTGGACCACGGCGTCGTGGCCGGGCAGCAGTTCGCGCAGCAGGCCGCGGTCGCAGACGTCGCCGCGGACGAACACCAGCCGCTCGTGCGAGGCGGGCAGGTTCTCGCGGTTGCCCGCGTAGGTCAGCTTGTCCAGGGCGGTGACCTGGGCGCCCTCCCAGCCGGTGTACTTGTCGGCCAACAGGCTGCGCACGAAGTGCGAGCCGATGAAGCCGGCCGCTCCGGTGACCAGGATCCTCATGCCGCGACCTCCACTCGGGTGTGATCTCCGACGATCAGGCAGTGATGGCCCGTGCCCGGGCCGGTGGTGCCGACGGACGCGGCGCGTCCGATGAGCGAGTTGCGCAGCCCGCGCACGCCGGTGACCGACGCCTCGTCCAGGGCGATGGAGCCCTCCAGCCGGCTGTCCGTCACCGTGCAGTCCCGCCCGATGGAGGTGTGCGGGCCCACATGGCTGTCCTGCAGGACCGTGCCCGCGCCGATGATCGCCGGTCCCTCGACCCGGGACCGCACGATGCGCGCCCCCGCCTCGACCACGACCCGGCCGACGAGGACGCTGTCGGCGTCGACCTGTCCGTCGACGCGTGGGGTCAGGGCGTCCAGGAGGTGGCTGTTGCACTCCAGGACGTCCTCGACCTTCCCGGTGTCCTTCCAGTAGCCGTCGTAGATCCTGGCGCGCACGTCCGCGCCGGAGGAGACCAGCCACTGGACGGCGTCGGTGATCTCCAGTTCGCCACGGGCGCTGGGCGCGATGGCGGCCACCGCCTCGTGGATGGCGGGGGTGAAGAAGTACACGCCGATCAGGGCCATGTCGCTGCGCGGGTGCTGCGGCTTCTCCACCAGACGCAGCACCTCCCCGTCGGGGCCGAGTTCGGCGACGCCGAAGGAGCGCGGGTCGGCGACCTTGTGCACGACGACCTGGGCGGCCGGCCGCTGCCGGTTGAAGTCCTCGGCGATCTCGACGACTCCGTCGGGCAGCATGTTGTCGCCGAGGTACATCACGAAGTCGTCGTCGCCGAGGAAGCCGCGGGCGATGGACACGGTGTGGGCCAGTCCGCGCGGCGCGTCCTGAGGGATGTAGACGATGCTCACGCCGAACCGGGAGCCGTCGCCGAGCACGGCCTCGATCTCGGGGCCGCGGTTGCCGACGATGACGCCGACCTCGGTCACCCCCAATTCCCGGACCGCGTTCAGCACATGCGCCAGCACGGGCGTGTTGGCTATGGGGATGAGTTGTTTGGGCATCGAATAGCTGAAAGGCCGCAGGCGGGTTCCAGATCCGCCGGCGAGCACCAGAGCTTTCATCGAGAGGTCCTCTCGGTTCGTGTGTTCATGCCGGTTCGAGCGCGTCGAGCACGCTCGCGGGCGAGGGCATGGCAGCGATCTCCCGGGAGAGTTCGCGGGCCCGCTCGCCGTATCCGTCCTCGGACAGCAGTTTTTGGCAGGAGTCCGCGATCGCGTCGGCCGAGTCCTCGCCGGGCAGCAGCGTGATCGCGGCCCCGAGGTCGGCGACGCGACGGGCCGGCTTCTCCAGCACGGCGCCCTTGGGAACGAGCAGTTGGGGCACACCGGCGTTCAGTCCGGTCAGGGTGCTGACGCCGCCCCCGTGGTGCACGAGCAGATCGCAGGTGGGCGCCACCACGTCGAGGGGCGCCCAGCCGGCCCGGACACCCGGCAGTTCGTCGCGCAGGGCGTCGGCGACCGCTTCGGGTGCGGCGACGATCAGCTCGACGTCCCAGGCGGCGACGTCCTTGGCGAGGCCGCGCAGGAATTCGAAGTTCTTGTCGTAGCTCTCCCTGGCGACCCGGCTCCCGGACGTCACCAGGACGCGGCGGCGCTCGCCCCGGCTGTACATCCAGGGTTCCAGCCGCCGCTGGGCGTTGGCCGGGACATACCGCATCGGCCGGGCCGGGGCGGCGCCCGCCGGCCGCAGGCTCGGCGGGCAGATGTCCACGAAGACATCGGGGTCGGGCAGTCGGTCAAGGCCGAACTCTGCTAGTTCCGGCCGGAGTTCGGCGCCGGCGCCGGGATGGATGCCGTCGGCCTCGATGGCGTCCCAGGTCTGGCGCACATGCGGCACGCCGAGGTGCAGGGCGAGCAGCGGGGCGACGTAGCTCATCGTGCCGCCGACGATCAGGTCGGGCCGCCAGGCGCGGCAGAACTCCAGCATCCGCGGCAGACTCGAGGCGGCCATGCGGGCGAACCAGCGCCCGGTGAACAGGGCCTGCTCGACCGGATCGGAAGGAATCTCCTCGGGGTTGCCGGCCCGGTCCGTGGTGATGAAGTGCCGGATCGGCAGCTCGGTGGTCGCGACGCCCGGCAGGCCCGAGGAGGTGATGACCGGGACCATGTCGTCGTTCGCGGCCATGACCACCTGGTGGCCCGCGTTGCGAGCGGCGGTGGCGAGCGGTGCCAGGGCGAAGACCGTCGCCGGGCTGCCCGCCGCCACGAAGAGCATTCTCACGGTGTCCCTGCCTTGCTGAATCGGGGCAGCAGGCCTGCCCGTACGGCCTCGGCCACGGTCGGCGCCTTCGCGTCCTTGTCCGAGATGAGGGGGGTCTCAGGGCAGTCCCAGGGCAGATCGAGTTCCGGATCGAGCGGATTGACGTCGATCTGGGTGCCCGGCACATACGCGGTGGAGACGACGTAGCAGATGCAGGCGTCGTCGCTGAGCGCGAGGAATCCGTGGCCCACGCCCTCGGGGACGTAGACGGACCTGCCGGAGTCCGCGTCCAGTTCGTTGACCTGGTGCTCGCCGAAGGTCGGGGAGCCGATCCGCAGGTCCACGACGATGTCGCGCAGCGCACCGCGGACGCAGGTGACGAACTTGGCCTGCCCGGGCGGTATGCGCACACTGTGGATCCCGCGCAGTGTGTGCCGTCTCGACACGGAGTAGTTGATCTGCTGGGGCCGGAAGGCGACGCCGGTCACGCTCTCCAGCGCGTCGCTGCGCAGGGACTCGTAGAACGTCCCGCGCTCGTCCGGAATCTGGTCGGGCGTGATCAGGTAGGTCCCGGGCAGGGTCATTTCCTCGATGTGCACTACACGCTCGCCTCTCTCGGTTTCGTGGCTGCTCCCGCCCGTCGCTCCAGATCGGCGGCCACGGTGGCGGGGGACGGCATCGCGGCCATCTCCGCGGCCAGCCGGCGGGCCGACTCGGCGTAGCGCGGGTCGGACAGCAGCTCGTCCAGGGCCCGGCCGACGACCTGCGGGTCGTCCTGCCGCGCCGCGGTGTCGAAGGACAGTCCCGCCCCGGTCGCGGCGAGCCGGTCGGCCAGCGGGAAGTGGTCCGCCAGCTGCGGCAGCACCAGCTGCGGCAGTCCGAACGCGGTGGCGGTCATCGCCGTGCCGGCGCCGCCGTGGTGGACCATCGCGTCGCAGGTCCCGAGGAACAGGTGCAGGGGCAGCGGGTCGACGACCGTCACGTTCCCCGGCAGCGGCCCGACCGCCGCGCGGTACGGCCGCGGCAGTGTGACGAGGATCTCGGCGTCACGGCGGGCGGCGAGGGCGTGCAGCAGGCCGCGGACGAAGGGCCCGCCGTGCAGGGCCGGCGTGTTGCCCAGCGAGACGGCGACCCGTCGCCGCCCGGCTCCCGGGCCGGGGTCCGCCCGCACCCAGGCCGGCGTCTCGGCGCCCCCGCTGTAGGGCACGTACCTGATCGGCACGCCCGCTTCGCCGTCCGGCATCCGCAGGCCCGGCGGGCACGGGTCGAGCAGAACGGTCGGGTCCGGCAGCCCGGACGGCCCGGGTCCCCCGGCCGGCTCCGGGACGTCGGCGCGCACGAAGCGCCGGGCGGGGCTGGAGATGGCGTCCACCGTCCACCGGTGGTGCACCACCGGCACACCCAGCCGGGCGCCGATGATCAGGGAGCAGTACTCCAGCGGGTCGGCCAAGATCAGCTCGGGGCCGTACTCCTCGGCCAGGGCGGTGTAGCGGTCGAGCAGCGCGGCGGCGTGGGCCCACCACAGCCTGCCGTACCCGCCGAGCAGTTCGGGGGCCGGCCGGGGCCGGGCCTGCAGGGGCCGCTGCTCTGCGGGCAGGTTCCTCAGCAGCAAGGCGTCGACGTCGAACGACTTGCCCACCTCGACGCCGGTGAGCCCGCAGGCCCGGACCGCGCCGAGCACATCGGGCTGGCCGAGCACCGTCACCTCGTGGCCGGCCGACCGCAGCGCCCACAGCAGGGGCACCAGAGGCAGGAAATGGGACGGTACAGGGGTGGTGATCACCAGTACGCGCATCTGACGGACAGTCCTCTCCGGCCTGTACGGGCGCGTTCAGCGGCGCTCGGCGGTCAGGCGCTCGAGCAGGGGCACGATGTCCTTCGGCGCGGGCGCGGCGAGCATCTCGTCGTACAGACGGCGCGCGCCGAGGGAGAACGACGGGTCCTCCAGGAGCTGCACGAGTTGCTTGTGCAGTCCCGCGACGTCCAGGGCCTCGGGATCGGCGGCCAGACCCGCCCCCATGTCCTCGACGTACCGGGCCGTGACCATCTCGTCCCACATCGGCAGCGGCACCACGAGCTGGGGCACCTGGAAGGCGACGGCGGCGGAGAAGGTCCCGCCCCCGCCGTGGTGGATGATCGCCGAACTGGTCGGCAGGACCTGGTTGAGCGGCACGTACTCGACCGTGTGGACGTTGTCGGGCAGGGCGCCGACCGCGGCGAGCTGCTCGCCGTTGAGGGTGGCGACGACCTCGATGTCCAGGGCGGACACCGAGTCGAAGAACTCGCGCATGGGGAAGCCGCTGTACTTGCCGAAGATCTTGCGGCGGCTCACCCCCAGGGTGAGCACCACGCGCGGGCGTTCGGGCCGGTGGTGCAGCCACGCCGGGAGGGAGGCCGCGCCGTTGTAGGGGACCCGCCGCACCGGGACGTGCGTGAGGTCGAGCGGCAGCCGCATCCTGGACTGGGTCAGGTCGAGGGTCCACTGGCCGAGCAGCATCTCGTCGCTGAACTCCAGCCCGTACCGCTCCAGTATCGGGCCGTACCAGCTCAGCCAGGGGTGCTCGGTCAACTCCGCTTCCGGGTCGGCCAGTTCCCGCTTCGTCCGCTCGTGGATCACGGCGATGTTGTCCGTGCCCCAGACCAGGCGGGCGTGCGCGGCGCCGCTGACCCGCGCGGCGATGGGCGCGGGGAACATCAGCGGGTCCCACAGCACGAGATCGGGCTGCCAGGCGCGGGCGAAGTCGACCAGGTTGTCCAGCACGGGCCTGCGGCCGCCCGGCTCCTCGGGCTCGGGGTAGTGCATCCTGAACATGCCGGTGAAGACCGAGCGCGCCGTGCGCCAGCCCTGCGACTCCGCCGGTTCGAACGCGTCGAAAGAGAGCGTGGGGCGGTCCGGCTTGCCGTCCCCCGTGTTCTTGCTCAGGGCTTCCGGCAACTCCTCCGGCGTTCCCAGCGGTACGGCCGTGAGCCCCGCCGCGCTGATGTTCGAGATCACCCCCGGGTCCACGACGCCTGCATGGCTCGCCACGACGACCTCGTGCCCGGCGCTCTGCAGCGCCCAGGCCAGCGGCACGATGGGATAGAGGTGTGCCGTCGCCGGAAAGATGGTGAACAGGACACGCATCGTTGAAACTCCGTTCGTATTCGGGTGCACGGGGGTATGGCGGTGCGGGGACGGGCCCGGGGTGCGTGAGGACCTGCGCCGTCAGGGCGCGGCGTCGCCCCCGCGGGTGCGGGCGGTGCAGGCGACGAGCGCGCCCGTCGCCGACACGGCGGTGAGGAACGCCAGCGCGCCCCGATAACCGGCGCCGGAGAACGCGGCCGTGGCCGGCAGCGCGAGCACCGCGCCCAGCTGTACGGCTGTCTGGTAGACCGGCACCGCGCAACCCCGGTGCTCGGCTGGAATCCCGGACGTGGCCTGGAGGTTGAGGGCCGCGAAGCACAGCACGAAGCCGGCCTCGACGAGCAGCAGCGCGGGCAGCACTCCCGTGGCGTACGTCTCGGGCGTCCCGGTCAGCAGCGCGGTCACGCAGCCGAGCGCCGCGGCACAGCTTCCGGCCCTGATCAGCCGTTCGGTGCCGAAGCGCGCCACCATCCGGCCGGCGAAGGGCAGCGCGAGCGCCAGGGGCAGACAGGCCGGCAGGAACGCGAGCGCCGTGCGCCAGGGGCTCCACCCCCACTGGTCGTGCAGCCGGTGGACGAGCAGCATCAGCAGGCCCAGGTACGTACCGTTGAGGGTGGCCGCGCACACCGCCGAGCGCCGGAACGGACCGTTGCGCAACAGCCGCGCCAGGGTCGCCCCGAGCGGCGCGGCGGGCGCCGGTGCCGCGTCGCGGGGGATGAGCCGGGATCCGGCCGCCAGCAACAGCAGGGCGACCGGGGCCGGGAACACCGGGTTCCAGCGCCAGCTCAGTTCGGTGAGCGCCCCCGAGCACAGCAGTCCCGCGGTGAACCCGGCCGCCCCGAAGAGCGAGTACACCGACACAGCCCGGCGCTGCTCGGCTCCCGGGCGGAACGCGGTGCTGATGATCGCGAGCCCGGTGGGCGCGGTCAGCGCGGCGCACATGCCCTTCACCACCCTGGTGGCGACCAGCACGGCGCCATGGTCGGTGAGACCGCCGGCCACCGAGGCGGCGATGAACACCGGCAGCGCGGCCAGGTACACGTGCCGCCTGCCCCACCGGGCGACGAGGCGCGGACCGAGCAGCAGCAGCGCCGCGAAACCGGCGGCGAAGCCGCTCATCACCCACTGGCTGCCGAGCATCGAGAGACCGAGGTCCCGTCCCACCGCCGGCAGGGCGACCAGCACGACGGAGACCTCGAGGGCGTCGATGAGCATGTTGCCGGCGAGCACGAAGAGCAGGGCCCGCCGTCCGGCGCCGATCCGGGGGGCGGGGTGCGAGGAGAGCGTCTTCATCGGCTTGGCCGTCCGCTCGCTCAGCCGAGCAGCGTGCCGCCGCTGGCGTCCAAATAGGAGCCGGTGATCCAGCGGGAGTCGTCGCTCGCGAGGAAGGCCACCACGTCGGCGACGTCCCGTGTCTCGCCGACCCGTCCGAAGACCGAGTAGTTCGCCATGGCCGCCACCGCCTCCGGGTCGTCGAAGATCGGCGTGCCGTTGTCGGTGATACCCGGACCCACGCTGTTCACGGTGATACCGCGGGGGCCGAGGTGCTTGGCGAAGTGCAGGGTGAGCTGGTCGATGGCGCCCTTGGTCATCGCGTACGCCACCTCCTGCGGGTTGGCGACCCTGGTCAGCCCGGAGGAGATGTTGATGATCCGGCCGCCGTCGGGGAGGTTGTCCAGCGCGCGCTGCACGAGGAAGTACGGCGCCTTGGCGTTGACGGCGAAGAGCCGGTCGAACGCCTCGGGCGTGAGGTTCTCGGGGGCCACGCCGCCCATGACGCCGGCGTTGTTCACCAGGATGTCGAGGGTGCTGGCTCCGGTGCGCTCCTTCAGCTCCCGCTCCAGGACCAGGAACAGCTCGTGGACGTCGCCGGGCACCCCGAGTTCGGCCAGCACCGAGAAGCCCCGGCCGCCCTCCTTCTCGATGGCGGTGACGGTCTCGTCGGCGGCCTCGCGGTTGCTGGAGCAGTGCACCGCGACGAGCGCCCCCTCGCGGGCCAGCCGGATCGCCGTGGCCCGGCCGATGCCGCGGCTGGAGCCGGTGACGAGCGCGGTCTTTCCGGTCAGTTTGCCCATGGTGATCCTCCTGTGCGTGGTGTGCTGACGATTCGGTCCGGGAGCGCCGGGAACGGCTGGGCCGCCGGGCTCCGTCACGGCCGGGCCGCCGCCGTCGAGCCCGCTGATCATCGCGGCGAGATGGCGGCGGGCCGACGGGATCCCGAGCAGTTCCCGGAACACCGTCCGCACGCCGTCCACTTCGGGCCCGCCGAACAACAGCTGAGCCTGAGCCTCGATGTTGCCGAGCACGCGTGCGCCCACCGGGTGGCGGACGGCGTGGTAGGTGTCGAGCAGTTCCTCGCCGGCCCGGCCGGTGAGGTGTGCGGCGAGCTTTCCGCCGAGGTCCGCCGCGTCCTGCAGGCCGAGGTTGAGAGCCTGCCCGCCCACCGGCAGCTGGACATGGGCGGCGTCCCCGGCGAGGAACACCCGGCCGATGCGGTAACGGGCGGCCTGCCGCCGGGCGTTGTGGAACGCGTTGAGCCAGACCGGCTCGGCGCCGCTGACGTCCTCGCCGGTGACCCGGGCCCACACCGCGCAGACCTCTTCGAAGGCGGGGGTCTTCGACTCGCCGGGTACCCGGTCGAACGCGTGCACCATGATGCGGGTGACGCCGTCCGGTCCGCGGCGGGCGTTGGCCACCCCGCCCGCGTGCCGCTCGAAGCGCCGCTCCCGCAGGTCGATGCCCGCCAGGTCCGCGCGCAGCAGCTCCTTGGTGGGACCGGCACCGGGGAACGCGAAGCCGGCCAGCCGCCGTACGGCGCTCTCCTCGCCGTCGCAGCCTACGACGTACGCGGCGCTCAGCCGTAGCCGCTCACCCGCCGACGTGGTCGCGACGACGTGCACCCGGTCGGGCGCCTCGACCAGACCGGTCACCGTGTGGCCGCGTCGCACCTCGGCGCCGAGCCCGGTCGCCCAGTCCGCGAGAACGGCCTCGACACGGGTCTGCGGTGCCTTCCACTGACCGGCGTACGGGCTGTCGCCGGCCTCGGTCAGGTCGAGGGGGATGCCGCCGAAGTGGCCGGGCCCGGCGTCCGGCGGGGGCCCGAACCGTTCGACCAGGCCCCGCTCGTGCAGCAGTTCCATGGTGCGGGCGTGCAGGATCGACGCCCGCGACTCGGCGGTGGGCTCGGTCAGCCGCTCCAGCACGGTCACCCGTGCCCCGCCGGTGCGCAGCTCCCCGGCGAGCAGCAGACCGACCGGTCCGGCGCCGACGACGAGCACATCGGTGTCCAGCGCGGCCATGGTCAGCGCTTGTTCTCGGCGTAGTCCTTGGCATGGCCCAGGGTGGCGCGGCTGTTGGTGCTCAGCGCGCTGCGGACGTACCCCCGGGCGTCGGCGACGGTCGCGTCGGGGCCCAGGATCGCGGCGATGTTCGCCGTGTTGAGGACCACGGTGTGCTGCGAGGTCGCGGCGACGCCGCCGTCGTTCTCCGCGAACGTCCAGTAGCCGGTGTGCAGGGTCATCAGCGCGGGCAGGGTGACCTGCTTGTACGCGATCCTGTGGTGCGGGAAGACCACCCGGTACGACTTCGTGGTGTGCGTCGAGCCGTCCTTGGCGCGGGTGTCCATCTCCAGGGTCTGCAGCCCCGGGGTGTCCTCCGAGAAGCGGACGGAGGCCACGTGCGGCAGCCGCTCCACCCACAGCCCGGCCTCGTTGACGAAGTCGTAGGCGTCCTTGGCCGCGCCGGCGATCTGCACGGTGTCCTCGAAGGAGAACGTGATCTCCTCGGAGGCGTGGGCCAGTTCGACGTTGGTCTTCAGCGCGGCCAGTTCCGAGCGGGAGTTGCGGTCGACGGCCTCGTCGATCCACTTCAGGCCCTCCGGGTCGTCGTCGACGGCCCGGTAGTCGTGCAGCAGCCGCACCCGCGACGACGTCCCGGACAGCGGCTCGATGATCCACGTGCCGCCCATGGCGGCGACCGGCGGGGTGGAGACCTCCTGGCGGAACGTGATCCGCAGGCTCTCGGGGTCCAGGGTGCGGCGCGAGGTCCAGTTCTTCGCCTCGCCGTTGGCGGTGGCCCAGATCCGGATGCGCTCCTCGCCCGCGCCGCGCTCGACGTGGTCGACGTGGATGGTGGGCGGGAAGATCCGCGGCCAGTTCTCCACCTCGGCGATCAGCCGGTAGACGGCGGCGGCCGGGGCCTCGACGGTGATGGTGTGCTCGACCTGACGGGTCGTCATTATGTGCTCTCCTCCGTGTCTCAGAAGTTGCCCAGGCCGCCGCAGACGTTCAGCGCCTGGGAGGTGATGGAGGCGGCGGTGTCGGACGCCAGATAGCCGACCAGGCCCGCGACCTCCTCCGGCGTCGAGTAGCGGCCGAGCGGGATCTTCGCCTGGAACTTCTGGAGAATGGCGTCCTCGCTGGTGTCGTACGCGGCCGCGTAGCCCTGGCGCACGCGCTGCGCCATCGGCGTCTCGACATAGCCGGGGCAGACCGCGTTGACGGTGATGCCGGTGGGCGCCAGCTCGTTGCCGAGCGCCTTGGTGAGGCCGACGACACCGTGCTTGGAGGCCGAGTAGGGGACGCCGAGCACCACGCCCTGCTTGCCCGCGGTGGAGGCGATGTTGATGATGCGGCCGCGGTCCTTGTCGCGCATGCCGCCCGTGGTGAGCACCTCGCGCGTCATCAGGAAGACACTGTTGAGGTTGGTGTCGATGACGTCGTACCAGAGTTCGTCGGTGATGTCGGCGGTGATTCCGCCGCCGGACCGGCCCGCGTTGTTGACGAGTACGTCGATCGTGCCGAAGCGCTCGACCGCCTGCCGCACGAACCGTCCTATGTCGTCGGGGGAGCGGACGTCGCAGGGGGCGCCGTCCACCTCCAGCCCCTCGTCGAGGAGTTCCTTGACCGTGCGGGTCACGCTGTCCTCGGTGCGGGCGCACAGGAACACCCGATGGCCCTGCTCGGCCAGCAGCCTGGTCACCGCCAGGCCGATGCCGCTGGTCGCGCCGGTGACGAGGGCGACCTTCGGATTCTGCTGTTTCATGTCTGTCTCCTGCAGAAGGGTGGGAGGCGCAAAGCGCAGGGGGGCGAGGAGGAGAAAGCGCGCCGCCGGTTCCCGTCGGAGGCATCGACGGGAACCGGCGGGAACCGGCGGCGCGGTCCGGGGCTGGGCTCAGCCGATCTCGGCGGGCACCAGAAGGGCGTTGACGGACTCGATCAGCGCGCGCGGCGTCTTGGCGTCGGTCAGCGTGTCGTCGTCAAGGGTGACGCCGAACTCGCGCTCGATGCGGCCGCCGGTCTCCAGCATGGCCAGGGACTCGTAGCCCAGCGACTCGAAGTCGATGTCGGTGATGTCCCCGTCGAGGTCGACGCCTTCGTCCGCGCCGGCCCCCTCGCGCAGGATGCGCTTGAGGTCGGCGATGGTGAACTCGTGTGAAGGCATGGGTGAGTGTCCTTTCGTTGCTGGGGTGGGGAGTCGGTCACGCCGGTCCTCCGCGCGCCGGGTGACAGTCGCCGCTCGTCGGCGGGCCGGGCCCTATGCGGCGGAGCGCACCACGATCGCGGAGTTGAAACCGCCGTGGCCGCGGGCGATCACCAGGGCGGAGCGCACCGTGGCGGTCCGCTCCTGGTCGACGACCAGGTCGAGGCCGTGCTCGGGGGAGGGCGTGATGCCGATGGACGGCGGGATCACCCCGTCCCGCATGGCGAGGAACGCGGCGGCCAGGTCCAGGGGAGCCGCTCCCGAGTAGAGCCGCCCGGTCATCGTCTTGGGCGCCGTCACCGGCACCGCCCCGGCCCCGAACACCTCGGTGATCGCCGCGGCCTCGATCCGGTCCAGCTCGGGGATCGCGGCCGCGTCGGCGAACACCACGTCGATCTCGCCCGGCGTGGCCCCGGCATCGGCCAGCGCCAGTTCGATCGCCTTGCGCAGACCCGCGGGACGCTCGCTGCCCGGCCGGGGGTCGAGCGTGGAGCCGTACCCGGCGATCTCGCCGTAGATCTGCTTCGCGCCCCGGGCCCGGGCCTGCTCCAGCTCCTCCAGGACGAGCAGGGCGCCGCCCTCGCCGGCCACGTGGCCGTTCGCCGCGGCGTCGAAGGGCAGATAGGCCCGCGCCGGGTCGGTGCTGGTGCTCAGCCGGTTGCTCGCCATCTGGGCGACCCAGCCCCAGGGGCAGATCGAGGCGTCGACGGCCCCCGACATCACCAGCCGGGTGCCCTTGCGGATCTGCCGCCGCGCCTGGGCGACCGCGTCGAGCCCGCCCGCCTGGTCGCTGACGACCACGCCGCTCGGGCCTCGCATGCCGTTGCGGATGGAGATCTGGCCGCTGTTGACGGCGTAGAACCAGGCGAACGATTGATACGCGCTGACGTACCGACTCCCCTGACTCCACAAGGCCTGCAACTCCCGCTGGCCGAACTCGAAGCCACCCGACGAGCTGGCCGTGATCACGCCCATCTCGAACTCGGGCAGCTCCCCGGGCCGCACCGCGGCGTCCTCGAACGCCCAGTCCGCGGCCACGAGGGCGAGCTGGGTCATCCGGTCGGTCTGCGGCAGCAGCCGGCCCGGCAGATGCTCCTGCGCGGCGAATCCCTCGATCTCACCGGCCAGTTGGGTCGGATACCGGTCGGGGACGAACCGTGAGATGCGGCCGATGCCGCTGATCCCCTTGCGGGTCGCCGTCCAGTAGGCCTCAGCACCCAGGCCGTTGGGCGCGACCACGCCCAGCCCGGTGACGGCGACCCGGACGCCGGACCCGCTCATGCGGCCCTCCGATCGGGACGGGCGAGCACCATGGCGCTCTGGAATCCGCCGAAGCCGCTGCCCACGGACAGCACGGCGTCGGTCCTCCAGTCCCGCGCGGTGAGCGGCACGTAGTCGAGATCGCACTCGGGGTCGGGCGTGTGCAGGTTGGCGGTGGGCGGCACGACGTTGTTCTCCATCGCCAGCGCGCTCGCCGCGATCTCGATCGAGCCGATGGCGCCCAGCGAGTGCCCCACCATCGACTTGATGGAGCTGACCGGCACGGCGTACGCGTGCTCGCCGAGGCTGCGCTTGAACGCGGCGGTCTCGTGCCGGTCGTTCTGCTTGGTGCCCGAACCGTGCGCGTTGATGTAGTCGACCGCCTGCGGGGCGAGCCTCGCCTCGTCCAGGGCGACCCGGATCGCCTCGGCCATCTCGCGTCCGTCGGGGCGCAGCCCCGTCATGTGGAAGGCGTTGCTGCGCGTGGCGTACCCGGCTATCTCCGCGTACACATGGGCGCCGCGCCGCCGCGCGCTGTCCAGTTCCTCCAGGACGAAGACGGCCGAACCCTCGCCCAGGACGAACCCGTTGCGGGTCCCGTCGAACGGGCGGGAGGCGTGCTGTGGGTCGTCGTTGTGCGATGTGGTGGCCTTGATCGCGTCGAAGCAGGCCACGGTGATGGGCGAGATCGGGGCGTCCGCCGCGCCGGCCACCATGACGTCGGCCGATCCCTCGCGGATCAGTTCGGCGGCGTAGCCCACGGCGTCGAGGCCTGAGGTGCAGCCGGTGGAGACCACCGTGGTCGGGCCCTCCGCGCCCACCGCCCAGGCCACCTCCGCGGCGAAGGAACTGGGCACCATATAGCTGTAGAGGTGCGGGACCGCGTACTGGTGGTCGACGAGCTCGAGCCGTCCGCTGTCGCTGACGGTCCGGTACTCCTCGTCGAGCCCCGTTGTCGCGCCGACCGCGCTGCCGATGGTCACGCCGGTGCGGTGCGGGGCGAGGGCGTCGAACTCGAGTCCGCTGTCCGCCACCGCCTCCCGCGCGGTGACCACGGCGAACTGTGCGGCCCGGTCCATCCGCCGGATCTCCTGGGCGCCGAGGCCCAGCAGTTCGGCGTCGAAGTCGACCTCGGCGGCGACCTGCGAGCGGAACGGGGAGGGGTCGAAGAAACTGATGCGCCGGGTCGCGGTGTGCCCGTCGGACAGCAGGCTCCAGAAGCTCTTGGCGCCCACGCCGCCCGGCGCGGTGACGCCGATGCCGGTGATCACGACCCGCCTGCCGTACGGGCCGCTCACAGCGCGGTCCAGTGGTAGAAGCGCTGCGCCATGGCATCGGCGGGGGAGCGCCAGGTGGCGGGGTCGTAGGCGGTGATGAACGGCTTGAGGTCCTCGCTGATGCCGACGAACCGCGGGTCCGTCTTGGCTGCCTCGATCCGCTCGCCGCCGTCCTCGGAGTCGAAGTCCTGGAGGTGGAAGTAGAGGCCCCGGTAGGTGAAGAGCTGTCGGCGCCGGGTGCCCATCCGGTGTGCCATGTCCGTGCCGTCGAAATCGCCGAAGAGGCGGGCGACGTCATCAGCCGAATGGGGTTCCATCCGGGCCACGATCAATGTGCTGTGCATGAGTCTCTCCTTGTCAGACCTGCTGGATCCGGGACGGACCGAACCAGCGCTCCAGTGCCATGGGCAGATCGTGATGGCTGCCCGGCGCGGCCCAGGCCACGTGCCCGTCGGGACGGACCAGCACCGCCGACGTGCCCGAGAGCGGACTGCCGGCCAGGACGCCGTGGGGCTCTGCGGTCACGATGTCCACCCGGTCCGACCACCCGGCCGCGCGGTCGCGGAGGACGGCGTTGTCCTCCAGGTCGAGCAGCACACCCCGCCCCGCGCGCAGCAGTTCGGTGCTGCTGGTCTTGCGCCGGTCGCCGACCAGCTCCAGGTGCGGCATCCGCAGACCCAGCAGCGGGTGGCGGCCCGGGCCGACGTCGTAGCGGATCTCCAGGCCGCTCACCATGCCGGCGAGATGGCGGCTGACCTCCTCGTACCGGATCAGCTCCGCCAGCACGTCGCGCAGCGGCTGGACCTCGTCGCCGCTGAGGAAGAGCAGGCCTTGCGCCTTGGTGTTCATCATCAGCCGCTCGCCCACCGCGTGCCGTTCGCCGTGATAGGTGTCCAGCAGCTCCTCGGGCGCGGCGCCGCGGACCACGGCGGCCAGCTTCCAGCCGAGGTTCACGGCGTCCTGGATGCCGGTGTTCATGCCCTGGCCGCCGGCCGGCAGATGGATGTGCGCGGCGTCCCCGGCCAGCAGCACCCGGCCCCGCCGGTACTCGGTGGCGAGCCGCGTCGCGTCGCCGAACGCGCTGACCCACTCGTGCTCGGCGTGCGAGATGTCGATGCCGGTGATCCGCTGCCAGGCCGCGGCCACCTCCGCGTACGAGGGCGGCTCGGTGCGCCGGCGCGGCGGCGTGCCGCGTTCGCAGACGATGATGCGGGTGACGCCGCGGTCGCCGAGCGGGCCGCACATGACCATGCCGCCGGAGTACGTCTCGCCGATCAGCCGCGGGGCCAGGTCCACGCCCTTGATGTCCGCCAGGTACATCTCCATGGTCGCCGCGGTGCCCGGGAAGTCGAAGCCGGAGGCCTTGCGCGCGGTGCTGCGGCCGCCGTCGCACCCCACGAGGTAGGAAGCCGTCAGCCGGCTCTCCTCGCCCTCGGGGCCGCGCACCTCGGCCTCGACATGGTCGCCGTGGTCGCGCAGGGTGACCAGGCTGTGGCCGCGCCGGAGGTCGACGCCCAGCTCGCGCACCCAGCCTTCGAGCATTGTCTCGGTGTCCGACTGCGGCACGGTCTTGGCCGCCTGGTGGATGCTGTCGAGGACGCCGAAGTCCACCGGCAGACCGCCGAAGTGGCCGGCGTTGCTGGTGCCCATGTCGCCGAAGCGGTGCAGCAGTCCGCGCTGGTCGAAGACCTCCATCGTCCGTGTCGTGAAGCCTAGCCCGCGGGACTCGCCGGTGCGCTCCTGAAGCCGGTCCAGCACGATGACGTCGACTCCCGCAAGCCGTAGTTCCCCGGCGAGCATGAGTCCGGTGGGACCTGCGCCGGCGACGATGACGGAAGCGTCCATGGATGTGTCCTCCGGGGCGTCGGAATGGTCGATACGACGAAGCGGCGCACCGGAATGGGACATCGGTGCGCCGCTTGATGCTTTTCTGCAGTGACGTTCGTGTCGGATGAATCGACACAGTGCTGCGGAAGCTAATGAAGAGCTTCTTCGGAATCCCGACGGATGTCAATACCCGTATTCCAGTTCAACGACATGTTTGAGTCAAACCTTTGTTAAATCAAATTTCCGGGGGCAACGAAAAAAGCTCCACCAGGGCGGTTCACCCTGGTGGAGCCGTTGATCGCTGCGGCTGTCGCCGGCGCCGGCGCCGTCGCCTGCGTCTGTCAGGCGCGGGCGCCGAATGACGCGTGGACGTCCTGCTCGTGGTAGTAGGTGCGGCCGTTGACGGCGTGGCGGCGCCACTGGTCCTCGCTGGCGCGGCGGTAGACGCTGCCGGGCGCGACGCCCCACAGCACGGCGATGTCCCGGGCGGTCATCCAGCGCCCCGCCGGCTCCGTGCGCTCCGCGCCGAGCCGGCCGCCCCGCCGCATCCACTCCTGCCCGGACCAGCGGTGCGCGGGCTCTGCGTCGCAGCCCACCTCGACCGCGGGGTCGGAGCCGCCGGGCCGGACCGCCGCGGTCAGGACGCCCCCGCAGCCCGGCACGACGCAGTCGCCGACCTGGACCCGGCGCCGCGGAGCCGGGTCGATCACCCGGCGGGCCCGGCGCACACACCGTGCCACCTCGTCGGACAGCTCACCGGCGGCCCGGTGTACGAAGAGCCATGCGCAGTGCTGCAGCAGGAAGTCCGCGATCCCGGCCGGGGTGTCCTGCGGGGCGCCGATGCCCCGCTCCTCGATCACCAGCGCAGCCCAGGACCGCAGAATCCCGATGATCCCCGAACGGGCCTCGGCGGCCGCCGTGTTGAAGGGCAGACCGGGCACGGAGCCGCCGCCGGACGTGCGGTCGCGCGGCCGGTCGACGCCGGTGAGCAACTGTCCGCACTCGTCGTGCAGGCGCGGCAGCCGCCGCAGGTCGTGGGTGAGACGGAGCCGGCAGTTCGGGCAGAGCCGGCTGCCGGCGACGGCCAGTTCCGGGGCGCGGCCGGCGGTCTCGCTGCGCAGGCACGCGGCGCCCTCGCACTCCGTCGGTTCCGTGGTCGTCGTAAGGGCTGTATCCGTGGTGTCCGTGAATCCGTAAGTCATTTCCCCCACCGCTTCGAAGTGCGGCGAATCTATTTCTCGGATTCAGGAACCGGCAAGCGAAAGCCCGCTACATGTATTTTCTCTGTAGCGGGCCTTCGGTTTTCCGCACCGACCTGTCCTGGCGATGTCCTCAGATCGAGAGGCGCGCCGCGATGCCGTCGAGGACGGAGTCCAGACCGGCCTCGAACTGCCACTGCTGATCGTCCTTGCGCCGGGCCTCGCCGATGTAGCGCGCGTACATCGGGAAACGGCCGGTGGTCACGAGCCAGCCCATCTGTGAGGCCAGTCCGGCGCGGGCCTCCTCGCGGGTGGACCAGCCGCGGACGCGCAGCATCTGCGTCAGCCCGACCTCCGAGTCCACCGCGCCGTGGACATAGGCGGTGAGGGTGTTGTAGACCGCCATGGCGTTGTCCGCGTCGAGCCCGAGGCCGTCGAGCGCGGCCAGGACGGCCTCCGGCACGGCCAGCTGGTTCGGGGTCGGCGCGCACCACGTCGCCCGCGTCACCCACGAGTGCCGCAGCAGGACCTCCCTTATCCGCAGGGCGACGGACCGCATGGTCGCGCGCCAGCCCTCCTTGCCGTCGGGCAGCTCCAGCTCCGCGTACACGAAGTCGATCATCAGCTCGAGAAGCTCGTCCTTGCCGGTGACGTAGCGGTACGCGGCCATGGGGGCGACGCCGAGTTCGGTGGCCAGGCGGCGCATGGTGACCGCGTCGAGTCCCTCCGCGTCGGCGACGCCGACGGCGGCCCCGGCGATCCGCAGGGGGGTGAGGGTGGTGCGGGGGGCGGGCGTCGGCCGTTCGAGGCGTTCCCACACGGAGACGTGGTCCTTGTCCTCGCTCGCTGCTTGTCTCTCCTGGGCGGCCATCGCTTCGGTTCCTTCCGACGAACGGTGCTGTGTACATCGTATCAGGAGTGGACAACGTACACTTCAATGTGTACGTTGTACGAGAACGATACGGCGTACACACCACCGAGGAGTCTTCCATGGCCGACGTGACTGACGGCACCCTCCGGACCGCGGTGATCATCGGCAGCACCCGGGATGGGCGGTTCGGTCCGGTCGTCGCGGACTGGATCGCCGGACACATCGCCCAGCGCGAGGACATGGAGGTCGACCTGATCGACCTCGTCGAGACGCCTCTGCCCACCGTCTTCCCGGCGTTCGGGCAGGCCCCCACCGACGAGGTCGTGGCCCAACTGGGCGCGGTGTCGCCGCGGCTGGCCCGGGCCGACGCCTTCGTGATCGTCACGCCCGAGTACAACCACAGCTTCCCCGCGCCGCTGAAGAACGCCGTCGACTGGCACAACGAGCAGTGGCACGCCAAGCCGGTCGGCTTCGTCTCCTACGGCGGACTCGCGGGCGGCCTGCGCGCCGTCGAACAGCTCCGTGTCGTGCTCGCGGAGCTGCACGCGGTCACGATCCGCAACACCGTCAGCTTCCACAACTACGGCGAGGTCTTCGGCGCCGACGGCAGGCCGACCGACCCCGGGTGCGACGTTGCGGCCAAGGCCATGCTCGACCAGCTCACCTGGTGGGGGCAGGCCCTGCGCGAGGCCAGGCGCGTGCGCCCGTATGCCGTCTGACATCCCTCCACTCGTGCCCTGGGGGCAGCGATGAACGACCGCCCTACCGACGCTCCCGCGCCCGACCGGCCCGGTCTGCCCCGGCTGGGCGTCTTCGGACTGATGCTCAGCATCTTCCTGGCGACGCTCGACGGACAGATCGTCAGCACAGCGCTTCCCACGATCGTGGGCGACCTCGGCGGCCTCGACCACTTCTCGTGGTCGGTGACGGCGTACCTGCTCACCATGGCCGCGTCCACTCCCATCTGGGGCAAGCTCGGGGACTTGTACGGCCGCAAGGGCGCCTGCATGAACTCCGTGACGCTCTTCCTGGTCGGGACGGTGCTCTGCGGCCTGGCGCAGAGCATGGGGCAGCTCATCGCCTTCCGCGCCCTCCAGGGCCTCGGCGCGGGCGGCCTGATGGTCGGCGCGCTCTCGGTCATCGGCGTGGTGGTGCCCGCGCAGGACCGCGGCCGCATCCAGTCGATGGTGGGCGTCATGATGCCGGTCGCGTTCGTCGGCGGCCCCCTGCTCGGCGGGTTCATCACCGACTACATGAGCTGGCGCTGGGCCTTCTACGTCAACGTGCCCGTCGGCCTCGTCGCGCTGCTGGCGGTCGCCAAGGGCGTACGGCTGCCCGCCGGCCGCGTCACGGGGCGGATCGACTGGCTCGGCACGGCCCTGCTCACCACCGGCATCCTGGCCCTCACCCTGCTGGCCGGCTGGGCCGGCACCACCTACGCCTGGACGTCCTGGCAGATCGCCGGACTCGCCGTGGTCGTCGCGTCGGCCCTGGCCTGGTTCGTGCGCGTAGAACTGCGCGCCGCCGAACCGATCACGCCGCCCCGGCTCTTCGCCCGCCGGGACTTCACCCTCGCCCAGATCCTCAGCTTCCTGGTCGGCGCCGTCCTCTTCTCCGTCGTCAACTACCTCCCGCAGTACATGCAGTTCGTCCAGGGCTCCTCGTCCACGGCCAGCGGCCTGCTCATCCTGCCGCTGATGCTCGGCATGCTGACGGCCCAGCTGACCACCGGGCGGCTGATGGACGGCGGCGGTCTGGACCGCGTCGTGCCGCTCGCCGGCGGCGCCGTCACCTTCGCCGGGGCGCTGCTGCTGCTCCTGCTCGGCACGGACACCCCGCTCGCCGCGGCCTCCGCGCTCACCCTGGTCATCGGGGTGGGAGTCGGCGCCCTGATCCAGAGCACCCTGCTGACCACCATGAACAACGCGGACGTGCGGGACATGGGCGCGGCCACGGGCACGGTCACCCTGGTGCGCACCATCGGCGGCTCCCTCGGGGTCGCCCTGCTCGGCGCCCTGCAGAGCAGCCGCATGAGCGAGGTGCTGACCGAGCGGCTCGGCTCCGCCGCGCAGGAGCGGCTGACCGCGGGCGGCGGACTGACCCCGGCGCTGCTGAAGGACATGCCGACCGCCATGCGCGACGCGGTCCGGGAAGCCGTCAGTAGCGGTCTGCACGGCGTCCTGGTCGGCGCGGCCGTCTTGTCCGCGATCGCGTTCGGCACGGCGTGGTTCGTCCGTGCGGCGCCGGCCCCGATCCCGGCGGCCGCCGGGACGCCGATCGCCGGCGCCGGGAAGCACTCCGCCCGCACCCCTCCGGGGGACTGAGCGCGGCCCCGCGCCGCCACCGGTCCCCGCACCCACCCAAGCTGCCGGCCGCACGGTCCGAATCCCCCGTCGCCGTGCGGTCGGCCCCTATCGAAGGTGAACACCGATGCCCACGAATTCCGTCGAACGTGTCAGGGACATCCTGGTCCGTCCGTTCTCCCTGGGAGGCCTCACACTGCCCAACCGCGTCGTGATGGCCCCGATGACGCGCGAGTTCTCCCCCGGCGGCGTGCCGGGCGACGACGTGGCGCAGTACTACGCCCGGCGGGCGGCCGCCGGGGTCGGTCTGATCATCACCGAGGGCACCTACGTCGGCGACGAATCGGCGGGCAACAGCGCCCGCGTCCCCCACTTCTACGGCGACGAGGCGCTCGCCGGCTGGTCGGCCGTGGCCGAGGCCGTCCATCAGGCGGGCGGCCGGATCATGCCGCAGCTGTGGCACGTCGGCATGGACCGCACCGCAGGCAATCCGCCGGTCCCCCACGCCCCGCAGATCGGCCCCTCGGGCATCGCCCTGGACGGCACGAAGTCGGGCAAGGAGATGACCCAGGCGGACATCGACAACGTGGTCGCCGCCTACGCCACGGCCGCGGCGTCCGCCGAGGCGCTGGGCTTCGACGGCGTCGAGATCCACGGCGGCCACGGCTATCTCATCGACCAGTTCCTGTGGGGGCACACCAACCGGCGCACCGACGCCTACGGCGGCGACATCGTCGGCCGCAGCCGTTTCGCCGCCCAGATCGTGGCCGCCTGCCGGGAGAGCGTCTCCGACGACTTCCCGATCTCCTTCCGGTTCTCCCAGTGGAAGATGAACCACTACCAGGCGCGGGTCGCCGAGACGCCGCAGGAACTGGAGACCATGCTCGGCCTGTTGGCCGACGCGGGCGCCGACGCCTTCCACTGCTCCACCCGGCGGTTCCACCTCCCCGAGTTCGAGGGGTCCGACCTCAACCTTGCGGGCTGGGCGAAGAAGCTCGCCGGCAAACCCGCCATCAGCGTCGGCTCGGTGGGCCTCAGCAACGAGTTCCTCCAGGTGTTCCAGGGCGAGCAGGCCACGGTCACGGACATCGGCGAGCTGCTCGACCGCATGGAGCACGACGAGTTCGACCTCGTGGCGGTCGGCCGGGCCCTGCTCGGGGACCCCGAGTGGCTGCAGAAGGTCCTCGCCGGACGCGTCGACGAACTCACCCCGTTCCACCGGGGCCTCGTCAGCGGCCTCCACTGAGCCGTACGGCCGCCTGCCCGACCGCAGGCCGATGATCCCGTCGCTCCGGACGGCCTCCGGAGCGACGGCCGCGCGGGCGGCGCGGATGTGTACGTAAGTCCGGTACCACCGCGGCCGTCCGCGTGCTTGCATGTCCGGAAATTCGGAGGATCCAGGTGAACCCACGCTTGCTCGTTCTGACGTCTGCGACGTTCGCCGTCGGCACCGACGGTTTCCTCATCGCGGGGATCCTGCCCGACATCTCCCGCTCCCTCGACGTCTCGCCGTCCGTCGCCGGGCAGTTGGTGACCTTCTTCGCGCTCGCCTACGCGCTGCTCTCGCCCGTGCTGGCCGCGGCCACGGCGTCCTGGCCGCGACGTCGCCTGCTGGTGACGGCGCTGCTGGTCTTCACCCTGGGCAACGTGATCGTCGCCGTCGCCCCCGACTACGGCGTCGCCATGGCCGGTCGGCTGGTGGCCGCCGCCGGGGCGGCCGTGGTGACGCCGGCCGCCACCGTCGTGGCGACCGGGCTCGTCCCACCCGAACAGCGGGGCAGGGCGCTGGCCCTGGTCGTGGCCGGGCTGAGCGCGGCGACCGCGCTCGGCGCTCCGCTGGGCACCGCGCTCGGCGGCGCGGGCCACTGGCGGCTCTCCCTCTGGGGAGTGGCGGCCCTGGGCATCGTCGCGGCACTCGGCGTCGCGGCCCTCCTCCCGGAGACGCCCCGGCCGCCGGCCGTCGGCCTGCGCCGACGGCTCGCGCCCCTGCGCGACATCCGGATCGCCACGGTGCTGTCGACGACCCTGCTCACCCTGACCGGCCTGTACACCGTCTACACGTACATCAGCCTCTCCTTCGACCGGGCGACCGACGGCAGCGGCAACCGCCTCGCCCTCCTGCTCGTCGTCTTCGGCCTCGCGGCCACGGCCGGCAACCTGACCGCCGGCAGCCTGACCGACCGGTTCGGCACCCGCCGGGTGCTCACCGTCGCCCTGCTGGCCTGCGTCGTCGACTTCGCGCTGATGCCCTGGAGCGGGTCCGGCCTGCCGAGTGCGCTGCTCGCCGTCGCGGTGTGGGGCGTGTGCGGCTTCGGAGTGCTCGTCCCGCAACAGCACCGGCTGATCTCCGTGTCCGGCGCCGGAGCTCCGCTGTCGATCGCGCTCAACGCGACCGCGACCTACCTCGGGGTCGGCCTGTCCGGCGTCATCGGTGCGGCGGGTCTCCATCTCGTGGGCGCCCATCGACTCGGTCTGATCAGCGTGGTGTTCCTCGCCCTGGGGCTGTGCAGCGCCGAGCTGGCGCACCGGGTCATCCGGCGCCGGGAGGAGTCCGCGACGGCCCCGGCCGACGGCGCCGTGCCTCTTCCCGACTCCCCGAGCGGGACCGTCCGTTGACCGGTTCCACACGGCACGGCAATTTCTCCATGCTGCCATAGAAAATCGTGCCCAGGTCTTGCTACGGTAGTGGGAAGCTCCGATTACGGGACCGGTTTGAATTTCCCTGTTCCTGCGAGAATTCTCCGGTCGAGCGGCCACCGGCTCAATGAGGCCCGGTCAACAGACCCGCCCCGGACGGAGCTGTTCTTCGGCGTTGCCTGACGATCGCCGATCAATGCTGATCCGGTGATCTGCCACACACGCCGCACAAGGCTGCAAGGTTTCTGGGGCGCCGGTCTGATCGGGCGCCCCGCTGGTCAGCAAGGGGGGAATGTTGATCGCCCTACTCTCTGAAACCTGGCATGAACTGACCGACGACAGAGGGGAGTCCGGACAGGAGTGGAGACGCATCAGCTCACTCATCGGTGAAAGCGGTGCCAATTGGGTCGAAGACCCCGTGCGCCACATCGAAGAACTCACCGACCGAGAATTCGACGTGTTCATCCTCCTCGGCCGAGGCCTGTCGAACCATGGGATCTCGACGGCCCTCTACGTCACCGAGCGCACGGTCAAGTCGCACGTCACGCGCATCCTGGCCAAGCTGCAACTGGACTCGCGGCTGCAGGCCGGCCTGGTGGCCCAGGCCTACATGCACGTGGTCGCGCTCAGCTCCAAATAGCGCATTTGTCAACTGTACTTTCGTCCGGTGCGCTGCCGGCCGGTCCGATGGTTGACTCCTGCCGTACGTATACACGCTCCTCAAGTCTCGTATCTCGCAATAGCTTTTACGGTTCAAGTCGAGTGGAGTGAAAACGGGGATGACGGCAGAGGAATCGGCGGTTCTCTTTCCGGGACAGGGCGGATTCAGCGGTGCGGCGCTCAATGCCGCCAGAATGAAGTATCAGCAAGTCGATGAGACTTTCAAGGCCGTTGACGCGGTGGCGGAGGAAATATTCGGGGGTGCGGTTTCCGCCGTACTCTTCGACGGCCCTCCGCTCACCCTGGACGACCTGCTGCAACAAACCAGTTGGGTGTCACAACTGGCCATTTATGGCAGCGATGTGGCTGCCTGGCGCATTCTGCAGGAACACGGCCTGCGACCGCGGCTTTTCGTGGGCCACAGCATGGGCGAAATACCGGCGCTCGTCGCCGCAGGGGCGTTCTCCGTGGAAGACGGCGCGCGCATCGTCGCGGAGCGGCTGCGCGCCCTGGAGGAGGCGGACCTGCCGGCGGGACGAATGGCGGCTCTGACGCTCGACGGGCAGCGGACCCGGCAGCTGCTCGACCTCCTCGACGACCCGGCCCTGGTGGTGGCCGCCGAGAACCACGACCGGCAGACGGTGATCAGCGGCCCCGAGCACTCCGTGCGCGCCGCGCTGCGCGTGGCCCGCGAACTGAATGCCGGGGGCCTCCTGCTCGCCTCGCCGTTCGCGTTCCACCACCCCGCGCTGGAGCCGGTGCGGGCGCCGTTCGCCGCCCGGATCGGCGGCCTGCTCCGGCAGGCTCCGCGCACGGCCGTGTACTCGCCGATCCTGCGCCGGACCTACCGGGCGGACGACGACCTGGCGACACTGCTCGCCGAACACCTGGTCCGGCCGGTCGACTTCCGCGGGACGGTGCGCTCTCTCTACGACGGCGGCGTCACCACGTTCGTCGAGGCGGGCGGGCTCGGCTCCCTCGGCCGGTGCGTCGAACGCGTCCTGGCCGACGCCGGCGACCTCACGGTCCGGTCGACCTTCAGGCTGGAGGCGGACGGACGGCTCGGTGTGGAGCAGGCCGTCACCGGCCTTTCTGGCGCCGCACCGGACTCCTTCGAGCAGTTCTGGGCCGCCTTCGGCACGCGGCTCGTCGCGCGCGTCCAGGCAGAGCTGGCTGCCTCCGCCGCCGCACTCGCGGGCCCGGCGGCGCCGGCGCCGGCCGCGGCGGCTGCCCCGGTCCCCGTGTCCGCCGCGCCCGCCGCGCCCGCCCCCGGCGGGGCGCCGGACCGGGAGGAGCTCTTCGCCGAGCTCCGTTCGCTGTACGCGCAGGCGCTGGAGTATCCCGAGGAGGTCTTCACCGAAGAGGTCCTGCTGGAGGCCGAACTCGGCATCGACTCCGTCAAGCAGGTGGAGCTGCTGACCCGGGTGACCGGTCGCTACGGCCTGTCGCCCAGCGACATCCGTCTCTCCGACCACGACACCGTCGGCAAGGTGGTCGACCTGCTGCACGCCCGCCTGGCGAGCGGCGACGTGTCCATCGCAGCCGCCTGAGCGGATCACCACGACCGGAGTGGCGGCGACCCGCCCGCTTCCGGTCCCGGACCGCGCGACAAGGAGCAATCTCGCGATGCAGCAGCAGCTCAGTGGCAGGCTCGCCCTGGTCACCGGCGGTGCCAGGAACATCGGCCGGAGCGTGGCCAGGGCGCTCGCCGAGCGCGGCGCCCACGTTCTGGTGAACTACTTCCACTCGCACAAGGAGGCCCTGCGCACCCGCGCGGAGCTGGCGGCGCTCGGTGCCCGGGTGGATCTGATCAGGGCCTCGGTGGCCCGACAGGACCAGGTCGAGCGGATGTTCGCGGAGATCGAGGAACGCTTCGGCCACCTCGACATCCTGGTGAACAGCGCCGCGAACGGCGCGCTGCTCCCGCTCGACCGGATCACCGAGGCCGACCTCGACAAGGCCCTCGACACCAACTACAAGGGCAGCCTGCGCTGCGCCAGGGCCGCGGCCCCGCTGATGGCACGCCGGGGCGGCGGCTCGATCGTCCAGATGTCGGCCCTCGGCAGCTCCCAGATGGTGATGGCGAACTATCTGGCCTGTGCGCCGGCGAAGGCCGCCGTCGAGACCCTCACCCGCTATCTGGCCGTGGAGTTCGCCCCGCTCGGCATCAGGGTGAACACCGCGTCCGCGGCCATGCTGGTCAGCGAGGTCGCGGACGCGTTCCCGGACGCCGAGGCCATGCAGGAGGTCATCCGGGACGCCACCCCGCTCGGCCGGCTCGGCACGCCGGAGGAGTTCGCCGCCCTCGTGGCGTTCCTGGCCTCCGACGACTCCCGCTGGATCACCGGCCAGACGATCCTGGCGGACGGCGGCCTGTCCCTGGGGGCGGCGTTGCTGTCGCCGCCGCGCGTGGACCAAAGCGCTCTCGCTGCCGAGGAACACACCGTGGACGACGGTGCCTTGGACGCAGACGCCGTGGAGGAACCCGCCCTGAACGGCGGCACCGTTTCTGGCGAGGTCGTGGACGACGACAGTGCCATGGACGGCATCGCCATCGTCGGCATGGGTCTGGCCGTCGCCGGCGCCAACAGCCCGGAGGAGTTCTGGGAGTTGCGCACCACCGGGGCCGAACTGTTCGTCCCCGTTCCCGAGGACCGCTGGCAGCGCTCGACCTTCCACTCGGCCGACCTCTCGGCGCTCGACAAGTCGTACCAGGACACCTGTGTCTTCATCACCGACTTCCAGCCGGTCACCGCAGCCGTCGAGACGATGGACGAGGCCGGCGGCGCAGACCACGAACTGACGACCACCTGGCTGCGCCACAGTCTGGTGCAGGCGCTGGAGGGGGTACGGCGCGACCCGTCCGCCCGCCATTCCTTCCTGGTGGGCTACACCCCCGACGGCAGCCAGCACCTGGAGGAGGCCGGCGTCCTCGCGGGCATGGCCGCACGGGCCCGACGGACGGCCGGCTCGCTCGACCTCACCGCACCGCAACGCGACCGCCTCCTCGACGCGGTCCAGGACACCCTGACCCGGCGGTACCGGCGCGGCGCACGGGCGCCGGAGCGGTTCCTCCCGCACCGGGTGGGACAGCTCGCGATGGCGGGAGTCCTGCCGGCCGACACCGAAGTGCAGATGATCGACACCGCCTGCTCGTCGTCGCTCTACGCCATCGACATCGGCGCCAAGGGCCTGCTGAGCGGCAAGCACGACATCGCCGTATGCGGCGGCGCGTTCGCCCTGGCCCCGCGCGGCACCGTGCTGTTCTCCAAACTGCAGGGTCTGTCCCGGCGCGGCGCGGTCCACTCGCTCGACGCGGACGCGGACGGCGTGATCTTCGCCGACGGCGCGGGCGTCGTCGTCATGAAGCGGCTCAGCGACGCGCGGCGCGACGGGGACCGGATCCTCGGCGTGCTCACGTCTGTCGGAGCCTCCTCCGACGGCCGGGGCAAGGCGGTCTACGCACCGAACTCGGCCGGTCAGGACCTGGCGGTCCGCGCCGCCTTCTCCGACGGCGCCTCGCCCGCCGACGTCGACTGGATCATCGCCCACGCCACGGGCACCCCGGCCGGAGACCTCGCCGAGTTCACCACACTCCGTGCGCACTTCGGCCGGACGAAGCCGGCGTACGTCACGTCCAACAAGTCGCTCATCGGGCACACCGGATGGGCGGCGGGCGTCGTATCGGTCATCGAGGCGTTGCTGGCGATGGAGCACGAGACGATCCCGAAGCAGTTCCGGTTCACCCGCGCTCCCGAGTCGTTCGGCCTGGACGACAGCCTGCTGGAGATCCCGACCGAGAACGTCCCCTGGACCGCGTCGGCGGGCCGGCCCCGCACGGTCGCGGTGTCCGGCTTCGGCTTCGGCGGCACGAACGCGCACGTGCTCTTGCGGGAACACCTCGCGGGTGAGCACCGTCCGCCCGAACGCCGTCCGCGGGACCACGGCCCGCAACACCGTCCGCGCGACGGCCGCCCCGCGCGACCTGGGGCCGCCGGCGCCGAGGACCGGGTGGTGGTCGTCGGATGGTCCGCGCATGTCCCGGGCCTCGACCGCGAGGGCGTCGTGGAGTGGATCGGCGGGCGGGGCGCCGGGCCGGCCGACAGTTTCGGCTCCTCGTACCCGACGCCGCCGCTGCACAGGGTCCGGCTGCCTCCTGCGACGGTGCGCACCATCGACCGCTGCCAGTTGATGATCCTGGAGTGCGCCCACGACCTGCGCGGCCGGCTCACCGAGTTCTGGGACGCCACCACAGGGTCGACCGGCGTGTTCGTGGGCAACATGGGCCCCACCAGGGCGGCCATGCTGTTCGCCAACCGCTGCTTCCTCGACGACGTCGAGAAGGCTCTCACCGAGGACCCGGCCACGGCGTCCCTGCCCGGACTGGCCGAGCTGCTGACGGGGCTGCGCGAGCTGGTGCGCGAGGAGATCCCGGCGTCCAACGAGGACTCGTTCCCCGGAATGATGCCCAACGTCATCTCCGCCCGGGTCGCCAACTACTTCGACCTCAAGGGCCCCAACATCACCCTCGACTCCGGGTACGCCTCGAGTCTGACCGCCATCGAGACGGCCGCGCGCTATCTGCGGGCCGGACAGCTGGACTTCGCCCTGGCGGGCGGGATCAACGGCAACAGCCTCCCTGAGTACGCGACGCTGCTGGCCGGGCTTCCGGAGGGCGTCGCGGACGGGCAACTCGCCGAGGGCGCCTTCATGTTCGCCCTCACCACCGAGGCCAGAGCCGTCGCCGCGGGGCTGCCGGTCCTCGGCCACGTGGCGGATCTGACGGTCGGCGGCACACCGTCCGGCGGCCGCCGCATCGACCTCCTGCCGGCACGGCCGGCCGAGGCCTCCACCGCCCGCTACCTCGGCGCCGCCGGCGCCCTGGCCGTCCTCCAGGGACTGCTCGGCCCGTCCGGCGCGGTGGACGTCACCTGCCCGGGCCGGACCGAGCAGAGCACCGTCCGTCTCACCCTCGGCATACCCGCCGCCACGGCTGAGGCGCCGCCGGACCGGCCCCACCCGACGATCACCGGCCCCCGGAACCCCGCACAACCGCCCACCCCCGGTCCGCGACCGGCCCCTCGCCGCCCGCAGGCCCCGCTGCTCCCGTTGCCCGCCCAGTTCGCCGGCGCCGACCGGCTGGCCACGGGCGAGGGCTTGATGACCGCGCGTCATGTGTCGGTGCTGTCCGAACTTGCGGCCGGACCCGAGCCGCACGAGCGGGTCGCGTTCCTGCCGCCCGGCGTCGTGGTGCTCACCGACATGCCCGACCTGTGGGCCTCCCTGCGTCATCTGCCGGCCGACGCGACCGTGCTGTGCACGGCGCCGGTCAGTGTGACCCGGCCCGGCTGGCGCCATCTGCCCGAGGCCACCCCGGACGCGGTCCGCGCGGTGCTGGCCGACCACGGGCCCGTACGGCATCTGCGGGTCGTCGCCGACCTCGCCCGCTCGGCGCCGCTGCCCGACCCCCAGGCCGGCCCGCCCGCCTCCCGCGACGGCCTGGTCCCCTCCCTGACCACCCTGCACGACGCGACGTTCCTCGTGCTGCAGACCGCCCATACGGACCTGGCCGCCGAAGGATCGTCGTTCCTGACCCTGCTCCTGGGTGCCGTCACGGAGCGGATCCCGCACCCCTGCACCGGCCTGTTCTCCGGGCTGGTCAAGTGCGCGGCCCTGGAACTGCCCGACACCCTGACGTTCCTCCTGGCCACCGGCGAACGAGGACTGCGCAAGGGCGCGCTGCTCGCGGAGCGGGAGACACGGGCCGTACGCGCCTTACCGGTCGTCTTCCACGAGGACGGCCGGCGCCACGCCCCCGTGCTCACGCCGGAGTACGCCCTCTCCGGCGCCGGACGGGGGAGCGCCGCGGGCCGCCTCGGCCCCGACTCCGTGGTGGTCGCCGTCGGCGGCGCCCGGGGTATCACCGCGGAGGCCGTCACGGCACTGGCCGAGCACTTCCGCCCGCGGATCTACCTGTTGGGGAGCAACCCGTTGGAGGGGTATCCCGAGGCTGTCTTCGAAGGGGACGACGAGACCTTCGCCGCCACCCGGCGGTCCTACATTCGCGAGAACCTGGCGGGAGGTGGCCGGACGGTCGCGGACGTCAACCGCGCGTTCGACCGGTTGCTGGACGCCCGCGCTGCCCGCCGCGTCATCCGGCGCATGGAGGAGTTCTGCGGAGCCGGCCGGGTGACCTATCTGACGTGCGACGTCCGGGACAGGAAGGCGGTCGTCCAGGCCGTCGACCGCGTCCTGGCGGAGCAGCCGGCCGTGGACCTGCTCGTCAACGCCGCCGGACGCAACAGGTCCGCCCTGATCAAGGACAAGGAGTTCGCCGAGTTCAAGGCCATCCGCGACCTGAAGGCCCTCGCCTACCGCAACCTCAAGCGCGCGTTCGCCGGCCGGTCCCCGGCGACATGGTGCAACTTCGGTTCCCTGCTCGGCCACTTCGGCCAGCTCGGCGAGCCAGACTACGCCTCGGGCAACGACTACCTGGCAGCGGCCGCGGTCGACGCCGCCGCGCACGGGGCCGACGAGTTCACCGTCGGCTGGACGCTCTGGGACGGCGTGGGCATGGGAGCCAACGAGCTGACCAAGGCGTACTTCAAACGCGCCGGCTCCTACAGCCACATGCCGGTGCGCGAAGGCGTGCACCATTTCCTCCAGGAGCTCCACGCCGAGCGCCGTACGGCGTCGGTGGTGCACATAGGGGCGGCGGAGCGGGAGACGATCGAGGGTTTCTATCCCGGTTATTTGGACCGTCAAGCGTCCTGCGCGACCGCGTCCTGCGCGACCGCGTCCTGCGTGACCGCGTCGGGCGGGTCCGTGCCGGAGGGCGCCGGCAAGGGTACGTTCTACCTGCGCGAGACGCTGTCTTCGGACGCAGACTCGGCGGTCTTCGCCTGTGCCTTCGACCTGAGCACCGACGGCTACCTCGCCCACCACACCGTCCGCGGCGTACCGACCCTGCCGGGCACGTTCGTCGTGGAGATCGCCGCGGAGGCGGCGCGCCACCTGGCGCCCGGCCTCAGGGCCGTCGCCCTGGAGGACCTCCGGTTCGAACACTTCCTGCGCGTCCACAACGCCGTCCGGTCGGCCCCCGACCCCAAGAAGATCACCGCCCGGGTGCTGGAACGCGGCGACGAACTCACCGTGGTCGAGGTGTCCGTGACCGCAGACGTACGGGCGCCCGGCGGCGTCCTGCTGGTGAAGGACAGGGTGCACTTCACCGCGCGGGTGCTGCTGCGCAGCGAGCTGCCCGAGGCCCCGGGCTGGCAGCACTGGGACGACGGCGACGACGTCCCGGTCCTCGACCCATACCATGCCCCGGCGTCGCCGGTGTCCCTGACGGGCCCCTTCGTCTCCACCGCGCAGACCCGGCTGCACCCCCTGGGTAAACGCTCCGTCTACCGGGCCGACGTCGCCGCCGACGATCCCGCGCTCTCCCGGTTCACCACCCCCGCGATCCTGCTCGACGGTCTGGCCCGCACCGGTGTCCTGCACCTGGAGGACGGCCGGCTCGTGCCCGTCGCCGCACCCCTGTCCATCCGCCGGGTGGATCTGTACGAGGAGGCCAACGACATCGAACTGACCAGGCGGTACGGCCGGCTCCACCTCTACGCCACGCCCGCCGGCTTCGAAATGACCGGACACGCACCCGAAAACCGGTTCCTCGCCGTCACCCCCGAGGGCCGGGTCGTCGCCCAGATGAAGGACGTCTCCGCCACCGTCGTCGGCTACCTGGACGCGGTCTCCGGGCGCCTGTACTCCCCGGACAAGCAACCGCTTCCCGGCCTTGCCGACACCGAGACCCCGAGGAAGGCCGGCTGATGGAGCAGCGGACGACGACCAAGGACGCGGCCGGGGAGCAGAGGCACGTGCAGGCAGAGCAGGCCCCCGGGCCCGTCGGCAGTGTGCTGTTCGGCGCGCTCAGCAGCTTCAAGAAGGACACCCTCCGTCTGCTGACGGAGCTTCAACGCCAGTACGGCGGCGTGGCCCGGATGAAGATGGGTCCCTACCTCGTCCATCAGGTGACCGAACCCGAGGCCGTCAAGCAGGTCCTCCAGGACAACGCGCGCAACTACGTGCGCGGCAGGTTCTACCGGGGCTTCAACCTGTTCTTCGGCCGGGGGATGCTCACCACCGACGGCGCGGAGTGGCGGACCCGTCGCGCGGTCAGTCGGCCCTTCTTCCACCGGGCCGGGCTGCGCGCGCGCTCCGGCACCGTCACCGACACGGTGGAGGAGCTGCTGGCGCGATGGGAGCCCAGCGCGCGCTCGGGCGACCCGGTCGACATCACCGACGACATGATGTGGCTGGCGATGGGTGTGCTGGGCCGCATGCTGTTCGGCGTGGACCTGCGCCGGTACGCGGACCGGTTGCTGCCCGCGGTCCGCTTCTCGCTGAAGGCCATGATCCTCACCGGCGAGGTCAAGCAGTTGCTGCCCCGCTGGGTGCCCACCGCCTACCAGCGCCGCCTCAAGGGTCATCAGCAGGTCCTCAACGACGTCATGGACGAGATCATCGACCTCCACCGGCGCGGCGAGGGCAGCCCCGACAGCGTGGTCTCCGCGCTTTTGAAGGCGACGCACGAGGTCACCGGCGAACCGTTCAACCAGCGGCAGATACGGGCCGAGCTCAAGACGCTGTTCCTCGCCGGCCACGAGACCACCGGCTGCGCCCTCACCTGGACGCTGTACGCGGTCGCCCAGCACGAGGACGTCCGGCGCAGGCTCGACGCCGAGCTGACCGAGGTGCTCGGCGGCCGGGTGCCCACGGCCGAGGACGTGGACGACCTGCCGTATCTGCGGGCGGTCGTCGACGAGTCGCTGCGTCTGTATCCGCCCATCTGGCTGTTTCCGCGGGACGCGGTCGCCGATGACCGGGTCGGCGGTTACCACATCTCGGCCGGCAGCACGGTGATCGTCCCGGTGTACGCGGCCCACCACAACCCGGCCGTGTGGGACAACCCGGAGGCGTTCGACCCGGAACGTTTCTGCCCTGCCCACGCCGTCCGCCCCACGAACAGCGGAGACGGGAGCCCAGACGAAATCGGGAGCGCGAACGGAGGCGGGACCGGAAGCGGGACCGCAGACGAGAACGGGAGCGGTGCCCGCAGCACGCCCAGGCAGCGTGACCGTTACGACTACTTCCCCTTCGGCGGCGGCGCCCGCAAGTGCATCGGAATGGACCTGGCCCTGCTGGAACTGCGCCTCGCCGTCGCCATGGTGGTGCAGCGCTACCGGCTCCAGCTGGTCGCGGGCCGCCCGGTCAGCCCCGCGGCGCTGGTCTCGCTCCGACCGCAGCCCGGTGTCCTCATGCACATCAGGCCGGCGGAGCGGAAGGCGCCCACGGCATGAGCACCGTCTCCTGGCCGGTGCCCGCGACGACCCGCCCCCCGGCGTCGGCCGTGGCCCCGGTGCGCCGCGTCCGGTGGCGGACCGTCACCGCGTCCGGTCCGCCGCCGCATCCGGCGCCGGCCCTGCGCGGGGCCAGGGTGCTCGTCTTCGGCGGCACACACCAGCTGGCCCGCGCCGTCTGCGACGCCCTGCGGGCCGCGGGCGCCGAGGCCCACGCCGACGAATCGGGGCGGTGGCCGGTCGCGGGCGAGGCGCCCGACGGGCTGGTGGACCTGGGGCACGCCGAACCCTTCGTACCGGGAGAACACCACGGCTACCGCCGGTCGCTGCTGCGCTCGGTGACAGCGCTGCGGGCCTGCTACCCGTACTGGCGGCGCGAACCGGACGCGCACCTGCTCTTCTATGTCGTCGTCACCTACCTCGGCGGTGCCATGGGATACGACGCTCCCGACGACGCCGCAACGGCCGAGCAGCCGCTCGGCGGCATCTGGGCCGGCCTCGCCAAGACCGTGCACCGGGAGATCGCCAACTGCAACACCCGAGTCGTGGACACCGACCCCGCCGACCTGGCGGAGCTGCCGCGCCGGATCACCCATGAGCTGTACCGCTGGGGCCTGTTCGAGGTCGGCTACCGTGCGGGGCGCCGCCGCACCCTGGAGGCGGCCCCGGAGGACGCCGGCCCGCCGGGGCTGTCCCTGGACACCGGGGACCTGGTGCTGCTCTCGGGCGGCGGACGCGGCATCGGCTGGCGGCTCGCCCGGACGCTCGCGGCCCGCCACGGCTGCCGGGTGGTCGTCACCGGGCGCGGCCCGCTGCCCGGCCCGGACGACCCGTCCCGAGCGCTCGACGACGAGCAGTTCAAGGTCTATGAGCAGAGCCTGTGGGCGCAGCGGCGGCAGGGCCGCGGGCTGGCCGCCGTCCGCACCGCCGTCGACGCCGCCCGGCGCGACCGGGAACTGGTCCGGCATCTGGACCAGGCCCGGCGGGCCGGCCTGCGCATCTCCTACACGGTGTGCGACGTCACGGACCGCGACCAGACCGCGGCCCTGGTCGCCCGGTACGGGAAGGCGATCACCGCCGTCGTGCACAACGCGGGCGTCGACACGCCCGCGCGGCTGCCCAAGAAGACCGACGACGAGTTCCTGAGCACGGTCGCGACCAAGGTGGACGGTTTCGTCAACCTCTTCTGCGCGGTACGCGAGCTGCCCCTCAAGTTCTTCTGCAACGTCGGCTCCCTCACCGGACGGCTGGGCGGCATGGTCGGCCAGCTCGACTACGCCGCCGCGAACGACGGACTGGCCCGCCTCGGCCTCTGGGCCCAGGCGCGGGTCGCGTTCCCCGTCATGACGCTGTGCTGGCCCACCTGGGACCGGCTCGGCATGGTCGCCAACTTCGAGGCCACGCTGCGCTACATGGCCGCGCTCGACGTGCAGGAGGGGCTCGACCTGTGGACGCGGGAACTGACGGCCGCCTCCCGCGGCGAGATCACCTACATCGGCCCGCTGGGCCGCGCGCTCGGCCCGCTCCAGAGCCGCGGATACCGGGTGAGCGCGGATCTGCCGGGCCACCGAGACGTGCTGTCGGCCGTGTTCCACCTGGGCGATCTGCGCACCCACGTGCCGCATACAGCGCAGGAAGCGCTGTTCGCCCTGGACAGCGCGCACGCCCCCGTCCTGAACGACGTACTGGTCGGCGGGGAGCCCGCGCTGCCGGTGTCCCTGCTGCTGGAGAACGCGGTACGAGGCGCCGCCTGGGTGCAGCCGGAGGACTACACCCCGCTGGCCCTGCAGAGCCTGGAGGACGTGTACGTCGCCCTCCCGGAACTCCGCCTCCGGCACGGCCGCATCGCCCTTCGACGGTCGGTCACCGCGGGCTACGCCGACGGCCGCTGGACCGCTCACGTCCGCTTTCACCACGCCGACACCGGCCACGAGGCCGCCCGGCTGTGCCTGGCGTACCGCCGCGCGGACGCTCCGAGTGAGCCGTACGCCGGACAGGGCGGCGACGCGGACGGAACCGGGGAGCCGTACGCCGACGGCGAGGCCGACACCGACGACGCCGCTGAGGCCGGCACCGACGCCGCCCGCCACCCCCCGCACCTTGGCGCGGCAGGGCTTCCCCTGCGCTGGTCGGGTCTGGTCCTGCGGGGCGCCCGCTGGCGCACCGGGCCGCAGGACACGTGCACGGCCGAGGTCCGTGAGACGCCGGCCGGCGATTTGTGGGTGCTGCCCAGCTGGCCGGTCAGCACACTCCCGCTGACCGCCCTGGAGAACGTCTTCCGCCGGACGGCGGAGCACGCCCCGGGCGCCGCGCTCACGGTCCGGCGCCTCGAGGTCCGGGGCGGGATCCCCTCACCGGCGGCCCCGGGCGCGGCGCTCGTCGTCCGGGGAAGCCCGGGCGCCGGGCGCTGGACGGTGTCCGCGGCAGACGGCGACAACCGTGCACTCCGTCTTTCTGGCGTCACCTACCGAGGAGATCAGCGATGACGCAGCCACGGCCGACCGCCCCCGAAGTGTCGCTGTCAGGGGTGTACCGGCCCGAGTTCATCGACGACCCGTATCCGCTCTACCGGCGGGCCCGTGAGAGGGACCCAGTGCTCTGGGACCCGCAGATGGGCGACGCCGGGGCCTGGATGGTGACCGGCTACGAAACGGCTCTCACCGCGTTGCGCGACGCGCGGTTCTCCGCCCACCGCCCCCAGTGGGACCCGGCGACCGGCACCGAGCGCACCGCGTCCCCCCTGCGCGCCCTGCACACCCAGGTGTTCGTCAGCGACGCGCCGGACCACCAGCGCATCCGCAAGGCGATGTCCCAGCCGTTCCTGCCGCGGGCCGTGGACGCGATGCGAGGGGACATCGAGCGGGCCGCGCACCGGCTGCTGGACGCCGTACTGCACCGTGGGGAAATGGACTTCATGGCGGACTACGCCCTGGCACTGCCGTCCGAGACGGTCTGCCAGGTCCTCGGCGTCCCCCGGGAGGACCGGGGCACGGTCTGGAAGTTCATCCTCAGCTGGGGACTGCTCGTGGACGAGGGTCCGCTCAGCAAAGAGCACCCGGAGTACCACCTGGCCGGGATCGGGAAGTACATGGACTACTTCCGCGGGCAGCTGGCCCTGCGCCGCAGGCGGCGCACCGACGACCTGATGCAGACCGTGGCCGACGCCTGGGACGACGGCGGGTTCAGTAGCGAGGAGGAGTTGCTGGGCAACCTGATCTTCCTGCTGACAGCCGGCCAGACGACGACCGCCCACCAGATCGGGAACACCGTGCTGGCCCTGCTGGCCCAGCCGGAGGTGTACGGCAAGGTCGCCGCCGACCCGTCCCTCGTGCCCGCGGCCACGCCCGAGTTCATGCGGTACGACAGCTCGGTGCAGCTGACCAAACGACGCGCGACCGAGCCGGTGGAACTCGGCGGCCGGCTCATCGAGGCGGGCCAGGAGGTGTTTGTCTGGATCGGCGCTGCCCACCGCGACCCGGCGGTCTTCCCCGGCCCCGACCGGATCGACCTGGACCGTCCACGCACCCCGAACCTCGCACTGGGCCACGGGGCCCACTACTGCCTGGGCGGCCGACTCGGGCAGCTCGTCAACGAGATCGCCGTACGGAGCTTCCTGGAGCGGGTGACCGGACCGGGCGTCGACCTCTCCGGTGTCCACCGGACGGCCACCCCCACCTTCCGCGGTCCCCACGTGATGCCGATGACCTTCGACGCCAAGGAGACACGATGAGCACCGCCAGGCCGCCGCTGCCGGACTTCGCCGGCTTCACCACCCTGGACCGGGAGGTGTCGCTGGACCGGCTGCCGGTCAGAGGGGCCCTCCCCGGCTGGCTGAGCGGCACCCTGCTGCGCAACGGGCCGGCGAAGTTCGAGGTCGGCGACTACCGGCTCACGCACTGGTTCAACGGTCTGGCGATGCTGCACGCGTTCTCCTTCGCCGACGGCCGGGTGAAGTACGCCAACAAGTTCCTGCGCACGACGGCGTACGACCTGGCCACCACCAAGGACCAGCTCTACGGAAAGCAGTTCGGCTACGACCCCTGCGAGCAGCTCTTCGGACGGCACTTCGCGGCCTACTCACCGAACCTCACGGACAACACCAACGTCAACGTGGCCCGGATGGCCGGGCGTTACTTCGCCTTCGCGGAGCAGCCCCTGGCCAATGAGTTCGACCCACGGACGTTGGACACACTGGGCGAGGTACCGTTCGAGGGCCAGGTCCAGGGCGAGACGTCCACGCCGCACCCGCACTACGACTTCGACCGGCGGGTGCTGATCAACTACACCACGTCGATGGCGGACCGAGCGGCGTACCAGCTCTTCTACGTCCCGGACGGCGAGCTCGTCCAGCGGCCGCTTGCCACGGTCGAGGTCGGCGAGCCGTGCTACATGCACAGCTTCGCCGCGACCGAGAACTACGTCGTCCTCGTGGAGTTCCCGGTCGTCATCGACGCCGAGCGTTTCCGGCAGGCCCGAAACCCGTTTCTGGCAACCTTCGAATGGCAGCCCGAGCGGCCGGCCCGCTTCCTCGTGGTGGACAAGCGCGAGGGCCGACTGGTCGCCACCTTCGAGAGCGAGGCGTTCTTCGCCTTCCATCACGTCAACGCCGTCGAGACGGGCGGGGACCTCCTGGTCGACATCGCGGCCACGCACCATCCCTACGAGACCGTGCTCGGCCTCGAGCCGACGGAGGACCAGCTCGACCTCGAGACGTACGGGTACCAACTGCGGCGCTACACACTGCCGTTGGCGCGCTCCGGCGGCTCGGTCGGGTGGGAGCCGCTCGCCGACGCCGGCGTGGAGATGCCGCGCATCAACTACCGGCAGCACAACGGGAGGGCGTACCGCTATGCCTACGGCCTCGGGCACTCCCCGCGCAGCCTGCGCGCGATGAACAGGCTGCTGAAGGTCGACGTGGTGGCGGGCACCCACAAGGCTTGGTACGAGAAGGGCTGCTTCCCCGGCGAGGGCGTCTTCGTGCCGCGCCCGGGGGCCACGGGGGAGGACGACGGCGTGGTGCTGTCGGGTGTGCTGGACGCCCGGAGCGGGCGGTCGTTCCTGCTGGTCCTCGACGGGCCCTCGTTCGAGGAACTGGGCCGGGCCGAGGTACCGCACCACATTCCGAACGACTTCCACGGACAGTTCTTCCCGGATCTGCACCGCTGATCCGGACCGGGGCACCACCGCCGGGGACGGGGCACCACTGATTCACGCCCGTCATGGCCGACCCGGACCGGTCCGGGTCGGCCGGGCATGAGCGCTCCTGCCCGGCCGACCGGACCGCAGTCACGGCGTCCAGGCCTGATGGAGGAACCGCATGGTGCCGACGCCGATGCCGCCGTCCGCATACAGCGTCTGCCCGGTGACGTAGCGGGCCTCGGCGGAGCCCAGGAAGGCGATCACACCGGCGATGTCGTCGGCCTCCCCGAGTCGGCCGAGCGGGAGGTACGCCCCCCGCCGGGCGTGCTCGGCCGGGTCCGGGCCGAACAGGTTGGCGGCCCCCTCGGTGCGGATGAGGCCGGGGCCGACCGCGTTGACGCGAATTCCCGCGTCGGCGTACTCGATGGCGGCCTGTTTGGTGAGGGCGATGATCGCGGCCTTTGCCGCGGGATAGACACCGGAATTGGCGCGGGCGGTCTCGGCGAGGAAGGAGGTGACGTTCACAATGGCCCCGCCGCCGCTGCGTGCGATGATCGGAGCGAAAATCTGGGTGCAGATCAGGTTACCGAGGACATTGACATCGAGAACGCGGCGGAAATGCTCGACGTCGATTTCCTCCAGCGAGCTGAACGTCCATACGCCGGCGTTGTTGACCAGCAGGTCGAGCCGGTCCAATCCCGCCGCCAGGGACCGGAGCCCCGCGGCGTCGCGGACATCGCAGCGGACGCCGGTCCCGCCGACCGACCGAGCCGTGGTCTCCGCGGACTCGTCCTGGTCCACGGCGACGATCGAGTAGCCGCGCTCGGCGAGCAGCGCCGCGGTCGCCCGGCCTATTCCCCGGCCGGCTCCGGTGACCAGGGCGACGGGTTTTTCGGATGCGTTGCTCATCGGATCTCCTCGCGTCCAGGAAGCCCGGAATGCGGATGCATTGCAGGCAGAGGTATGGAATAGCCCGGCAGTAGTGGCTGTCAAGTAATTTGCGCCGGTCGAAATACGACGATTTTCTTGGTATACGAGAATGGAGTGTGCGAATGTCAGTCACGACGGAACGCCCGGCGCCTGGAATTTCCACGGCGCCGCGGAAGATGCTCGTCGGCGGAGTGTGGGCGGACGCGCTCGACGGCGCCGTCCTGGAGACTCTGGACCCCGCGACGGAGCAGGTGCTGACCACGGTGCCACTGGGCGGCGTCGCGGACGTGGACCGTGCCGTCCGCGCCGCCCGCGCGGCCTTCGAACCGGGCTCGCCGTGGCGTCGGCTGTCCCCGTCGCAGCGGGGCAGGCTCATCCACCGGCTCGGCGACCTCGTCCTGGAACACGCCGAGGAACTCGCCCTGACCGAGTCGCGGGACAACGGCAAACCGGTGGCGTACGCGGCGATGGCGGACATCCCGATGGCCGCCGACCTGTTCCACTACATGTCCGGATGGACCACCAAGATCGAGGGCAACACGATCCCGTTCTCCGCCGCGCCGCCCGGCAGCTTCCTCTCCTACACCACGCGGGAGCCCATCGGCGTGGTCGGCCAGATCATCCCCTGGAACTTCCCCCTGATGATGGCCGCCTGGAAACTGGCCCCGGCGCTGACGGCCGGCTGCACCGTCGTTCTCAAGCCCGCCGAGCAGACACCGCTGAGCGCGCTGCGGCTCGGCGAGCTGATCCAGGAGGCGGGGTTCCCGGACGGCGTCGTGAACATCGTGACCGGCGACGGCGCGACGGGGGCGGCCCTGGTGGCCCACCCGGACGTCGACAAGGTCGCCTTCACCGGTTCCACAGAGGTCGGCAAGGAGATCGTCCGGGCCTCGGCGGGCAACCTCAAGAAGCTCACCCTGGAACTGGGCGGCAAGTCCCCGAACATCGTCTACGCCGACGCCGACCTGCAACGCGCCGTGGCCGCTTCGGCCGGCGCCATCTTCTTCAACCAGGGCGAGTCCTGCATGGCGGGCTCCCGTCTGTACGTGCAGCGGCCGGTCCTGGACCAGGTGGTCGAAGGCCTGGTCGCCGAGATGAACCGGCTCGTCGTCGGCGTGGGCGCCGACCCCGCGACTCAGCTCGGCCCGCTGGTGTCCAAGGAGCAGCTCGACCGGGTCCAGGGCTACGTCGAGTCCGGTGTGCGCGACGGGGCCGTCCCGCACACCGGAGGCCAGAGTCTGCCGGACACGGGGTACTTCGCCCCGCCCACGATCTTCACCGGGACCGAACCCGGCATGAGGATCGTCGACGAGGAGATCTTCGGCCCGGTGCTGGTGGTCCTGCCCTTCGACCGGCTCGAGGACGTCGTGGGCATCGAGCGCGCCAACCCCTACGGCCTGGCCGCCGGCGTCTTCACCCGCGACATCGGCAAGGCGTTCCGGACGGCTGACACCATGCGGGCGGGCACCGTGTTCGTCAACACATGGAACGCCCTGGACGCGGCCCTCCCCTTCGGCGGCTACAAGCAGTCCGGATGGGGCCGGGAGATGGGGCACGCGGTGCTGGAGAACTACCTCGAGACCAAAACGGTCATCGCCGACCTGTCCTGACCCGAACGGAACCACATGACTGCCGTCGGCGCTGGCTTGCCCCGACCGGCGCCAGTGCGCGGGGCTCCGCTTCGTGTGTGCCGTCGTGGTGTTCAGCGCACACGCGGGGTGCCGCCGGCCTCGATCAGCAGGCGTCGGGCAGCACGTCTCGTCCCTCCCGCCGCCGCGGCCAGCTCGGGTGCAGGCTCGCGGCGGCGACCTTCGCATGGAGCTTGAGCGGCTGGAAGTCAGCCAGGGGCCGGCCGAGGAATCGCCGTGGGTTCGCTTCCTGGACCACCACTATCTGGAGGCTGAAGCCGCCCTGGTCCACTGCGACCTCGGCGAGGCGACTCAGGCTGAGCATCTCGCCATGGCGTCCGTCGAGGCGAACAGCGACCGCCGTCGTCGCCAGGCCATCAGCCGCTCGGTGCTCGCGACGGCGTTCCTCCTGCAGAACAGGCTGGACGAGGCGGTCGGCACCGCGAGCAACGCCGTGGACCTGCTTGCCGGAGACGTAGCCCACGGGGGTCAGTCCCCCAGCGGACCGCCGCCCGGCTCCGGCAGGACGTGCCCCGGCTCCTGCCGTACGACGTCCTGCCGTACGACGCCGTCGTCCCCGCCGAGCCCGCGCGCCGGTCCCTCGCAGCCCTGGACGACGGCGATGCCCAGCGCCACGAGCAGGGTCACCACGACGAAGACGAACAGCCGCTGACGCAGCAGCCGCGGATTGGCGGGCCGCAGCCCGGTCCCCGTGGTCCGCGGCCCCGGCCGCCCGCCACGGGGCGCCGGCCGACTGCCGCTGCCGGGACGGGTGTTGCGCGAACCGGGCACCGGCCGGGCCCCCGACCGCGACGACGAGGCACTGCCGCCACCGCCGCCTCGCGAAGGGCTTCCCCCACGAACGGGAGCCCCGCCCCGCGAGGGAACCGGCCCGCGCGAGGACGGCGCCCCGCCGCGCGGCGGGGGAGTGCCCGGCCCGCCCGGCTGGCGCAGCGTGCGCTCCGGGTGGCTGTGGTCGGAGAGCCGTCCCGTGGGACGGTCCGCCTCGGCCGTCCGAGGCACCGGAGGTCGCGCGTCCGCCATCCCCTGGGACTCCCGGGTCGCGATCTCCTTCAGCCGCAGGGAGAGGTCGAGGGTGCTGGGCCGCTCCTCGGGGTCCTTCGCGAGGCAGGCCCGCACCAGCGGGGCCAGCGCGTCCGGAACGCCGTGCAACTGCGGCTCCTCGTGCACCACGCGGTACAGCATCACCTCGGAACTGCCTTGCCCGAAAGGCGAGTCGGCCGTCGAGGCGTACGCGAGCGTGGCGCCGAGCGAGAACACGTCGGTGGCCGGGGTGACCAGCGCCCCTCGCACCTGCTCCGGCGCGAGGAACCCGGGGGAGCCGACCGCCGTGCCGACGTGCGTCAGCGTGGAGGCGCCCGTCGCCCAGGCGATGCCGAAGTCGATGATCCGGGGGCCCTTGGGGGAGAGCAGGATGTTGGAGGGCTTCAGGTCCCGGTGCACGACCCCGGCCTCGTGCACGGCGACGAGCCCCTCCGACAGCGCGGCCCCGATCGAGGCGAGCTCGGCGGCGCCGAGCGGCCCGTCGTCGTTGACCTTGTCGTGGAGGGAGGGCCCGGGGACGTACTGGGTGGCGAACCACGGCCGGTCGGCGTCCAGATCCGCCGCGACCAGCCGCGCCGTGCACCCGCCCCGGATCCGCCGGGCGGCCGAGACCTCGCGCGCGAACCGCGACCGGAACTCCTGGTCCTCCGCCAGATCGGGCCGGATCACCTTCAGCGCGACCCGCTGCCCCTTCTTGTCGGACCCCAGATAGACAACACCCATCCCGCCCGCGCCGAGCCGTCGGTGGAGCCTGAACGAGCCGACGACACGCGGGTCCTCGCGCCTCAGGCGCATCATCGCCATGTTCATCCCCGCTGCCCGGTCCGTGTGACGTGGCACAGCTTACGTTTACACGGCCGTTCGCGCGCAGAGGCCGCGCCCTCTCGTCCTGATCGATTGTCAGTGCCCGGTGGGACAGTTGAAGGGTGGTCAGAGGGCCTGAGATCTGGCGCGTTTTGGCGGTCGGGTGGCCTCAACCACCCTTCCCGGAAGGGGGATTGAACCTGTGCGGAGTGGCCGTGTGGCGAGGGCCGTCGACGTCGCCGACACGTCCCTGACCGATGCGGTGATGGCTTTGAGGGCGGGCCGCCGGGTGGTTGCGGCGGTCCGGCGAGGGGTGGTGCGAGTGAGCGAAGTCACCACGGCCGTCCCCGAGGCTTCGTTCGGGGGTCCCCGGGGCGGCGCGGAAACCGGCCCGGACCGGACACCCCCTCAGGGAAGACCCCGAGACCTGGGACCGCGTCTCCACCCAGGGGAGTACTCCCCAGGTCATGGCTCATCCTCCGGGAGGCCCGGCAATCGGTACGAGGGCATGACGCCCGGCGCCCGCCGCACGCCTAGATTTGAAGTCAAGCGGCGGGTGGCAGCACTCGTCCCCCGAGGTCAGACACCCGCCGCTGCCAACGACAACTGATCAGGTCAGGAGAGGGACCATGGCCCTTACGGCACCGCGGACGATGATCCGCACGCAGGGACGCACCAAGCGCACCCGCCGCACGGGCCGCCGCCACCCCTTGGTGGCGACGCTGATGGCCCTTCCTCTGGCGGTCCTGCTCCTCGTCGTCTTCGACGGCTGGGAGACAGTGGCCACACAGGCGTCGTCCGTGGGAGTGATGCTGGGGCGCTGAGCGGCGACCCCAGGCCCGGAAGAGCGGTCCGGGCGGGGACATCCACCCATGAAACCCCGTGGGGACGGGGGTGCGGCGGACGGCAAAAAATGCAGGCGCAGCTGGGGAGCTGCGCCTGCATTGCTTTTCCCCGGCGCAGGACGGCCCCGGCGCCCTCACCTGCGTACCCTCGCGGGGAGACCGCACGCCGCCGCTCAGGGAGCCCCGTGACCGCCCACCCCCTGCTCACCGAGCTCACCTTCCACGCCCGGGACCGGGCTCACGAAACCGGTTCGTCCTGCCCGTGCGGCGCGGCCACCCTCGCCGACCGCCCCGACGCCACCGTCGTCCGGCACGCCGGGACCGTCGCGAAGGCGCACGCCCCCGAAACCGACCCGGCCGACCTCACGCCCCGCCTCACCACGGCCGCCCACCTCCCCGACGTCCTCCTCCCGCCGCTGGCCGCGACCCCGTCCCCCCTCCACGGCAGACTCGTCACCTTCTGGCCGTACGGCACCCCGGTGGACCCGGACGACCCGGACGCGGCCCCCTGGGAAGCCGCGGGCACCCTGCTCGCCCGCCTCCACCGCACCCCCGCCCCGACCGCACTCCCCCCGATGCGCGGCCCCGCAAAGGCCGCCCACGCCGTGGCCCGCCTGCGCGCCGCCGCCTCGCATGCCGCCGTCGCCCCCGTCCTGGCCGCCTGGCGCGCACTGCCCGCCTGGGCCCGCGCCGAGGCCCCCATGCCCGACACCGCGACCCTCTGCCACGGCGACCTCCACCTCGGCCAGCTCGTCCGCCACCCCGCCCCCGACGGACCCTGGCGCCTGATCGACGTCGATGATCTGGGCGTCGGCGTCCCGGCCTGGGACCTCGCCCGCCCCGCCGCCTGGTACGCCTGTGGTCTGCTCCCACCCGACGAGTGGACCCGCTTCCTGACCGCCTACCGGGCCGGGGCCGGCCCCGCCGTCCCCGGGTCCGGCGACCCCTGGCCCGCCCTCGACGTCCCGGCGCGTGCACTCACCGTGCAGACCGCCGCACGGGCTGTCACGAAGTCGATCGCGCAGGGGCGGTCGCTGGACGAGGTCGAGCAGTGCCTCGTCGACGCCTGTGCCCGAATGGGTTCGGTCCCCCCGCAGTTGGCGGCAGATGCCGCGAAGTAGGGTGCAACCGACCGCGGTCGGACAGTGTCTGAACTGGCGGTACGTGAAACAGCACCGACCGGCGAGGAGTTGAGCCGAACCATGCAGTGCCCGAAGTGTCACGCTCAAATGCACACATACAACCGCAACGGCGTCCAGATCGAACAGTGCAGCAACTGCCGCGGGATCTTCCTCGACTACGGCGAGCTGGAGGCGCTGACCCGCGTGGAGTCCCAGTGGTCCCAGCCCGCGCCGCCGCCCCCGGGCGCCCCGCAGGCGTACCCGGCGGCCCCGGCCGCGCCCGCCTGGGGCGCCCCGCACGGCGGCGGTCACGGCGGTGCGCACTACGGCGGTCACCACGGCGGCCACAACCGCCACAAGAGCTTCGGCCACATGCTGTTCTCCAGCTGAACCGGCGCAAGCTGAGCTGGCACACAGAAGAGCCCCCGACCGCGAAGGCGGCCGGGGGCTCTCGGCGTGTGGACGATACTGGGATTGAACCAGTGACCTCTTCCGTGTCAGGGAAGCGCTCTCCCGCTGAGCTAATCGTCCGGGATGCTGTGGTGCTGCGTGCGCGATACTGGGATTGAACCAGTGACCTCTTCCGTGTCAGGGAAGCGCTCTCCCGCTGAGCTAATCGCGCCAGGGATCCGAAGATCCAGTGGACGATACTGGGATTGAACCAGTGACCTCTTCCGTGTCAGGGAAGCGCTCTCCCGCTGAGCTAATCGTCCTTGGAGGTGGAGACGGGATTTGAACCCGTGTAGACGGCTTTGCAGGCCGTTGCCTCGCCTCTCGGCCACTCCACCAGGAGCGTAGGGGTTCGGGAAGATCCCCCACTTCCTGCGAGCGGACGACCAGGTTCGAACTGGCGACCTCAACCTTGGCAAGGTTGCGCTCTACCAACTGAGCTACGTCCGCTTGTCGTTTCCGCTCGGCTTGCGCGTCGCGGCGACGTGTTGAACTCTAGCGGATTCCTCGGCCAGCACAAAAACGCGTTTGTGCAGCGTGCTGCGCTGTGCCTGCTCGATGACCTGGTCAGGCCCCCTGGGCGGGACCTGCGGGACATGCCCGACCCGGCCCCCGGGAGACCCGCCCTAGACTCGACAATGTGCCCGACCTCCCTCCTCTCGCCCGTTTCGGCGCCCGCGTCGCGACCGGCCTCCTCGACGTCACCAGCGATCCCGCGGCCCTCGACTCCGCCGGTTTCTGGGCCGTCTGCGCCGACTTCGACGGCCGTCTGGTCTGCGCGCGCTTCGCCGACGTACGCGAGGAGCCCGTGCCCGCTCCGGTGCCGGGGGCGTGGCGGGGGCCCGCGGCCGGTGACTGGACGTCCTCCCTCGACCGCGCCGCGTACACGGCCGGCGTGCGCCGCATCCGCGAGCACATCGCGGCCGGCGAGGTGTACCAGGCCAACCTCTGCCGCGTCCTGACCGCGCCCGTGACGGCCGACGCCGACGTGGACGCGCTCACCGCCCTGCTGGCTCGGGGCAACCCGGCGCCCTATGCAGGAACGATTCGCCTGCCCGCGCACGGCATAGAGACGGCCACCGCCTCCCCCGAGCTCTTCCTGCGCCGCGCCGGCCGGGTCGTCGAGTCCGGGCCCATCAAGGGCACCGGGCGCACCGAGGCCGACCTGCTCGACAAGGACTACGCCGAGAACGTGATGATCGTGGACCTCGTGCGCAACGACATCGGGCGGGTCTGCGCCACCGGCAGCGTGACCGTCCCCGACCTGTGCGCCGTCGAGAAACACCCGGGCCTGGTCCACCTCGTGTCCACGGTCCGCGGCGAGCTGCCCGACGGCGCCGGCTGGCCGGAGCTGCTCGCCGCCGCCTTCCCGCCCGGCTCGGTCACCGGCGCCCCGAAGTCCAGCGCCCTCAGGATCATCGACGCGCTGGAGACGGCACCCCGCGGCCCGTACTGCGGCGGCATCGGGTGGGTCGACGCCGACCGGGGGACGGGGGAGCTGGCCGTCGGCATCCGCACCTTCTGGATCGGCCGCGCCGCCGACGGCACGGCCGTGCTGCGCTTCGGCACCGGCGCCGGCATCACCTGGGGCTCCGACCCCGAGGCCGAGTGGGCGGAGACCGAGCTGAAGGCGTCCCGGCTGCTCGCGGTAGCGTCGGGAACGTACGAGGCCGAAGGAGAGGGACTGACGTGAAGATCTGGCTCGACGGCGGGCTGCAGGACGCCGAGTCCGCCCGTGTCTCCGTCTTCGACCACGGGCTGACCGTGGGCGACGGCATCTTCGAGACGGTGAAGGCGGTGGAAGGCACGACGTTCGCGCTCACCCGCCACCTCGACCGGCTGACCCGCTCCGCACGCGGCCTCGGCCTGACCGACCCCGACCACGACGAGGTCCGCCGCGCCTGCGCCGCCGTCCTCGAGGCCGACCCGATGCCGCTCGGCCGGCTGCGCATCACCTACACGGGAGGCTACGGCCCGCTCGGCTCCGACCGCGGCGACCACGGCCCCACCCTCGTCGTCGCCCTCGGCGGGACCACCCGGCGCGCCGACTCCACGGCCGTCGTCACCGTCCCCTGGACCCGCAACGAACGCGGCGCGCTCACCGGCCTGAAGACGACCTCGTACGCCGAGAACGTCGTCGCCCTGGCCCGTGCCCACCAACACGGCGCCACCGAGGCGCTGTTCGCCAACACGGTCGGGCAACTCTGCGAGGGCACCGGGTCCAACGTCTTCGTCGTCCTGGACGGCGAGATCCACACTCCGCCGCTGGCCTCCGGCTGCCTCGCGGGCATCACCCGCGAGCTGACCGCCGAGTGGACCGGCGCCAAGGAGACCGACCTCCCGCTGGACGTCCTGGAGCGGGCGGACGAGGTCTTCCTCACCTCCACCCTGCGCGACGTCCAGGCCGTCCACCGCGTCGACGACCGCGAACTGCCGGGCACACCGGGGCCGGTGACCGCCAAAGCGATGCGGATCTTCACCGAGCGAGCCGGGAACGACCTCGACCCGTAAGGCCCCGAACCCGTAAGGCCTGGACCCCTTAAGACCCGGCAAGACCCGGAAAACAGGCTGACGTGGGTCGCCGCAGTGGGTAGAAAGCCCCTGATGACCACGACTCTGCGGCCGACCGAGCCGCTTCAGCGCGCCGCCGACGGGGCGCTGTCGCGCCACTACCAGGTGTGCGTGAACAGCCGTCCCGTCGGAACGGTCCACCTCTCGACGTCCCCCGCCTTCGGGCCCGGCGTCGCCCAGATCGCGGACCTGCGCATCGAGGAACCGGACCGCGGTCGCGGCCGGGGCACGGTGGCCGCGCTCGCCGCCGAGGAAGTGGCACGCGGCTGGGGCTGTAAACGGATCGACGTCAGGGTGCCCGCCGACGCGCGGACCGCGCTGCGGCTGGCGACGGCGCTCGGCTACGTCCACCGCAACCGCGGCATGGAGAAGCACCTCGCCGCCACCGCTCCCCGACTGCCCGAGGGCAGCCGGGGCAGGCCGATGACGGAGGCCGAGTACGGGCCCTGGTTCGAGCGCGGCATCGAGGAGTACGCCCGGGACTGGTGGGAGCGCGGGGTGCCCGAGGACGAGGCGCGGGCCAAGTCGCGGCGGGACCAGGACCTCCTGCTGCCGCGGGGCCTGGCGACGGAGAACACGCTGATCAGCGTCCTGGAACACGAAGGAACCCGGGTCGGCTTCCTCTGGGTGTCGTTCGCCGACGACAAGGCGTTCGTGTTCGACGTCGAGGCCGAAGCGCCCTTCCGCGGCCGGGGCCACGGCCGCTCCCTGATGCTGCTGGCCGAGACCCAGGCGATCGCGGCCGGCAAGCGGGTCCTCGGCCTGAACGTCTTCGCCGACAACACCCCGGCCGAGCGGCTGTACGAGTCGCTGGGATACGTGCCGGTGGGCTACTCGATGTACAAGAACCTGCTCTGAGCCGACCTGTGGGGATCCGCTCTCACGCCTGCTCGGCCAGCAGCCGGTCGGCGATCTCCTCGACGCGCTCGCGCAGTCCTTCCTGGCTCTTGCCGCCGTCGAGCCGCTCGCCTCCGATGACGTACGTCGGGGTCCCGGTGACGCCGATCGCCTTGCCCTCGGCCTGGTCGGCGTCCACGATCAGGATGTGCCGGCCGTCGATCAGAGCGGTGTCGAACTCCTCGGCGTCGAGCCCGAGTTCCCCGGCGACCTCGACCAGGAAGGGTTCTCCCTTACGGTCCAGCTCCGTCACGCGACCCAGCACGGCCTCGACGTACGGCCACCCCTGCCCCTGCTCCAGAGCTTCCTCGGCGGACTGCGCGGCGGCGAAGGAGTGCCGGTGCTTGTCCAGCGGGAAGTGCCGCAACCGCAGCTCCAGCCGGTCGCCGTAGCGCTCGCGCAGGGCGCGCAGGTCGTCGAGGGCGCCACGGCAGTCCGGGCACTGCAGCTCGCACCACACGTCAAGGACGACGGCGGGACGGGCGGGGGAGGAGGTCGGGGACGAGTCGCTCATGACGCCAGTCTTCCAGCCCCTGCCCGACGGCCCCAATCCGGAACCTGGACCCCGGAACCCGGAGCCTGGATCATGGCCGCACGCCACGGAGACCCCGACCCGCCCCCGAGGGAGGAGCGCGGGCGGCACCTGCGAAGGAGCCGACCCGGAGATGTCCCTGATGTCCGGGTCGAAGGATGGCCCGCGAGGGGTGCGCAGGTGCAGGATGGAAGGGACGAGGCGCCGGCCTGCCGGGCGTGGTGCCGAGTCGGTATGAGCCCTGCCCGAGTGAGTCACGCCTGGAGGACCGGATGATCGCCGAGACAGTCTGTTCCGCCGTCGCCGTGGCCGGCCTGGGCATCGCGGTGGTCACGGCCTACCGCAAGCGCTTCCTGGCGGCCGCCCGCATCGCGGCCTACGCCCTCGTACCGCTCGGCCTGGTGATGACCGGCATCGTCGGATGGGTCGCCGACACCGCCTTCAGTCCCACGGCCTGGCTGGGCTTCGGAGTGCTCGGCGGCGCCTGGGCGCTGTTCGCCACCACCCGTGCCGTGGAGCGCCGCCGCGGCGGCAAGGAGCGCAAGGCGGCGACCCGCTCCGCACAGCCCGAGGCCGTGGCCCCCACCGCCTCCGCCCCCTCCCTGGGCCAGGCCTCCCGCCCGGCCCCCCGACCCGCAGCCGCACCCCGCGCGACCGGCGCCTCCGACGACTTCAGAGATATCGAGGCCATCCTCAAGAAGCACGGCATATGACGCACGGCGCAGGGGGCGGGTCCGCACCTTCGGCGGCCCGCATATGACGGCGGCCTGACCTGCGGCCGTGACAGTTGCCCTCGCATGGAAACGACACAGTCGGCCTGCCCGCGCACGTAAGTGATCACGGCCTGAAACCGACGTCACGGAATCCGGCGAACTCCCGCTCAATCCGTGCGTGTTGATCGCGCGGGGGGTGCCACCTGCGTCATCATCGCCCGCGAGATGCTGGACACGACACAGAGCGACGCCGCGCCGCCCAAGGACGAGCCGCGCGGGTGCCTCTTCGCCCTTTCCCAGCCACCGCTGATGATCTTCCTTGCGGTGATCGGGTGTCTGCTGCTCATGGCTTCGCTGCACGATCTGCTGCTGCTCTGAGCCGTACCCGCGGTCCCCGGCGTCACCCGCCGGGGCCGCGTCGGCATCAAGGAATTCCGACGGAACCTGCACGGGCTCCTCAGCCCGCGGCCTCCTTGCGGCGCGCCCGGTAGGCGGCCACGTGGAGGCGGTTGCCGCAGGTGCGGCTGTCGCAGTACCGGCGGGAGCGGTTGCGGGAGAGGTCGACGAAGGCGCGCCGGCAGTCCGGGGCCTCGCAGCGCCGCAGCCGCTCCTGCTCCCCGGCCACCACGAAGAACGCCAGCGCCATCCCGCAGTCGGCCGCCAGGTGGTCGGCGACGGACGCGCCGGGCGCGAAGTAGTGCACATGCCAGTCGTAGCCGTCGTGGTCCGTGAGCTGGGGCGTGGTGCCGGCGGCGGCGACCAGCTCGTTGATCAGTCCGGCGGCGGTCCGGGGGTCCGTAGACGCGAAGATCCCGGCGAAGCGCCCACGGACCTTGCGCACCGCCGACAGGTCGAACTCGGAGAGCACACCGACATCACTGAAGTCGTGCTTTCGTACGAAATCCGCGAGGGCGGCGACGTCCGGCAGCGTGTCCGGGGCCGAGTCGCCCTCGGCCGCGGTGTTCACCAGATCCACCACGACATCGAGCGCGCACCGGGTGTCATGGGTGATCAGCACGTTTCGCTCCCTGGCATGGAGGGTCGGGCGAGCGCCCGCCGATGCTGGCCGATGGTAGCCGCACCGGGCAGTCGAACCACGGCCGATCGCGGCACGGATCCCGCGCGTGCCAGCCACCAGGCACCGAAAGGGCGGGACAACCGGACCCCTCGAAGCCTTCGAGGGCACCGGCTTCCCAAGCCTTCAAGGCACCGGGCCCCAAGCCTTCAAGGCACCGGGCCCCAAGGCTTCGGGGCACCGGGCCCCAAGGCTTCGGGGCACCGCCCCTGAAGGCTGCGGGGCACCGGCCCCTCCGAAGCCTGCGGGGTGCCGGACACTCCAGCCCTGGGGGAGTCCGGATGCCCGACCCCTGGCGGAGCCCGGACGTCCGAAGCCGACGGAGCCCGGACGCCCGAGGCCTGGGAGCGCTGTCCGAACGCGTCGAACGCGCCGCGAACAGGCACAACGGGCCGCACGCACGCCGACGCCGCCCCACGGGAGCCCGTGGCACGGCGTCGGCGCATGCCCTATGCGGTTGTACCGGCCCGAGCCGTCTCCCCGAGTGGACGGCGCCGGGCGGCTCGGTGTGAGCCTCGCGCTAGCTTTCCGCCAGGATGTGCGAGAGCTCTTGATCGAGATCGAAATGCCGGTGTTCCGTGCCAGGTGGCACGGCCGCGTCCGTCCGCTTCAGGAAGGACTCCAGGGCCCGCGCCGGGGCTTCGAGCAGGGCCTCGCCCTCAGGAGAGCTCAGGGCGATGCAGACGACGCCCTGACCGTGGCTGCGCGACGGCCAGACACGGACGTCGCCGGTTCCCGTGGGCCGGTGCAGGCCCTCGGCGAGGAGGTCGCGGGCGAACACCCACTCGACGGTTTCCTCGGCTCCGGTGTGGAAGGTGGCGTGCACGGCGTAGGGGTCGGCCGTGTCGTACCGCAGGCCTGCGGGGACAGGCAGGGAGGACTCGCTCGACACAACGAGGCGCAGGTGCAGCTCGCAGCTGACCGTGGTGTTCATAAGCGCCAGGGCCTTTCGCTCAGTGTGCGCTCGGGGATTCGCACGTCGGCGAAATCGACATGCCACCTACGGTGCCGTTGTAAACCCCTCTGCGTGTTTTGCGTGCCTTTACGTAACTCTTCCGGCCGATGCCTCGTTCGCGAAGTACCACCATTCCGGTGACTGGAATCTCTCGGGTAGGGTCTGGCTGTATGAATACGGGGAGTGACGAGCCGGGTGAGGCGGTCGTGACGGTGAACGGGTCGAAGCCGGGCGGGACGCCGGCGGAAGATCGCGGGCAGGGGCTCGGCTCCAAGGCGCCCGAATACGTCAAGGCGCGCCGCATGCTGCACCTGAGCTGGCAGGTCGGTGTCTTCGTGATCGGCCTCGCCGTGGTGGTCGCCGGCATCATCATGCTGCCGCTGCCCGGTCCCGGCTGGGTCGTGATCTTCGGCGGCATGGCGATCTGGGCGACCGAGTTCGTCTGGGCCCAGCTGGTGCTGCGCTGGACCAAGCGCAAGGTCACCGAGGCGGCACAGCGCGCACTCGACCCGACGGTGCGGCGCCGCAACATCATCCTGACCTCGATCGGCCTCGTGATCATCGGCACGCTCATGGGTGTCTACCTGTGGAAGTTCGGTCTGGAGATGCCCTGGAAGATCAAGAACCAGTGATCTTCGGAGAGCGAGTCCGGTGATCTTCGGGCGGCCTTCGGCTGATCGTCTGCACGGGTGCGGGGGCCGGTCGGTAGTGGTCACGGCCACCCCCTGACATGGGGTAATGTTCTTCCTGCGTCCGGGCGATTAGCTCAGTGGGAGAGCGCTTCGTTCACACCGAAGAGGTCACTGGTTCGAACCCAGTATCGCCCACCCGGAACGGCGGCCCGTCTGCGAGAGTGCAGACGGGCCGCCGTCGTTCTGTGCGGCCGGCATGCTCCCCGGCGTCCGCTCGACAGTCACTGACAACCGCCCAGAAGTCGCTGGCAACCGCCCCGACGGCCGCCCGATGTTCCCGCTGTCGACACGATCATCGCGCGCCTCCCCGTCGGCGCTACACACTCCTCCCACCCCTCGCGCCACTCCGTCGCGCAGCCCTTCGGCACCCGCCCCGGGGTGTCCCGTGGTCCGCCAGCCGCCAGCCGCCAGCCGCCAGCCGCCAGCCGCCAGCCGCCAGCCGCCAGCCGCCAGCCGCCAGCCGCCAGCCGCCAGCCGGTCAGGCCGTGCCCCGCCTGTCCTGCCTCCACACCGGCAACTCCTTTCCGTCACCCCAACCGTCACCCCATCGCCCACGCAACCCCCGTCCCCCAGGCGGATTTCGGCCCGCCGGTTCGATTCCCCAGCGGCCGGTCACCGGTTCGAGGCGCCGAACGGACGTACCTCACCTGCGAGTTCGTCCCGCAGTAGACGCAACATCGCCCAGCAGTGCCGCGCTTCTCGCAGAGGCCGCGCACAAGAAATTCCTGTCCGAATCATTGACGCTCCCCCGGCCCCCTCGTACCTTGTGCCAGCAAGCGCTTTCTTGAAACGATTCATGCAGGCGGCAACGACGCTCCGGGGAGGGCCCGACCGTGGGAACCAGCGGGAATATTGAGAGGCGAACGATCCTGAAGGCGGCCGGAGCCACGGCGGTCACGCTCGGGCTGGCCGCGACGACGGGATGCGGGGGCGACAGCGGTTCCGGGAACGGGACGGTGACGATCCGTTACGCGTGGTGGGGTGCCGAGGAGCGCACGAAGAGGATCAACCAGAGCATCGCGCTCTTCGAGAAGAAGTACCCGAAGATCAAGGTCCAGGGTGACTTCCAGGACTACGTCGCATTCTGGGAGAAGTTCCAGACGCAGGCGGCCGGCGGAAATCCCCCGGACGTATTCCAGAACGCCGTCGGATTTCTTCGGAAGTACGACAAGAGAGGAATCCTGCTCGACCTCAAGTCCCAGGTGGACGCGGGCAATCTGAGACTCGACGATTTCCGCGCGGGCGTCACCAAGGTCGGCGAGGTCGACGGCAAGCAGCTCGGTGTTCCGGTGGGCTCCAACACCATGGCGCTGGTCATCGACAAGAAGGCGTTCCAGAAGGCGGGCGTCGAGGCCGCTCCCGGCTGGACCTGGGACGACTACTTCAAGGCACTGAAGACCATCTATGACAAGACGAAGGTTCCCGGGGACACGGGCTACTTCAGCATCATGTATCTCTACGACCTGTATCTCCGTCAGAACGGAAAGGCGTTCTTCACCAAGGACGGACTCGGCTTCGACAAGGCCGATCTGACGGAGTGGTGGCAGGACGGCTACAACCGCACCAAGGCCGGAGTCGTCACCGACCCGAAGATCGTCGCCCAGGACCGCCCCAAGTCCTCCCTCTCGGCCGGGCACGCCGCCTCGGAGTTCACCTGGGACAACTTCACCGTCCGCTACACCGCCGAGGGCGACAGCGAGTACGGCCTCGCCCCGATCCCCACCATGGACGGCAAGAACACCGGCCAGTACCTCGCCTCCCTGATGCTGAGCGCCTCCGCGCGCACCTCGCATCCCAAGGAAGTCGCCCAGTTCATCGACTTCATGGTCCACGACCCCGAGGTCGGCAGGATCATGGGCTACGACCGGGGCATCCTCGCCAGCACCGAGCAGTACGCGGCGTTCAAGCCGACCGACGCGGTCGCCAAGGAGATCGCCCAGTACGAGGCCGACACCACGAAGTCAGGCGTCCTCGGCACGATCACCCCGCACCCCTCCGGCGCCGACACCGTCGAGGCGGCGTTCCTGCGCATCGCCGGTGACATGAGCCTGGGAAAGACCAAGGTCTCCGACGCGGTGAAGCAGTTCTTCGACGAGTCCGAGGCCGCTTTCCAAGCCTGACGCCTGATGGGGAACCAACTGTGACGCTCGTCAAGGAATCTCCGCCCACCACCCGGAAGGCCCGCTCCGCAGCCCCCGCCGTCGGCAAGCGGCGGGGGCGCCGGGAGAACCTCGCCGGCTATCTCTTCATGTCCCCGTGGATCGCCGGCTTCGTACTGCTGACGGCGGGGCCCATGGTGGCGTCGCTCTACTTCGCCTTCACCGACTACAACCTCTTCAACAGTCCGAAGTGGATCGGCTTCGACAACTTCACGAAGATGTTCGACGATCCGCGCTGGCAGAAGTCGGTCGAGGTGACGGCGAAGTACGTCGTCATCGGCACGCCCCTGAAGCTGCTGCTCGCGCTCGGCGTCGCCCTCCTGCTCGCCCAGAGCCGGCGCGGCCAGGCCTTCTACCGGGCGGCCTTCTACGCGCCCTCGCTCATCGGTGCGAGCGTGTCGATCGCCTTCGTCTGGCGGTCCATGTTCTCCGACGACGCGATCGTCGACCGGACGATGTCGGTCTTCGGAGTCCATGTCGGCGGCTGGGTCGGCAACCCCGACTGGATCCTGTACTGCCTGGTCGCGCTCACCGTCTGGCAGTTCGGCGCGCCCATGGTCATCTTCCTGGCCGGTCTCAAGCAGGTGCCCAGGGAACTGTACGAGGCGGCCGAACTGGACGGCGCGGGGCCGTTTCGCCGGTTCTGGAGCATCACGCTCCCGATGATTTCCCCGGTGCTCTTCTTCAACGTGCTGCTGGAGACCATCCACTCCTTCCAGATCTTCGGCTCGGCCTACGTCGTCTCCAACAGCTACTGCGGCCCGGCCGACGCCACGCTCGTCTACACCTGCTACCTCTACCAGCAGGGCTTCAAGAACGCGCAGATGGGCTTCGCCTCCGCGATGGCCTGGATGCTGCTGCTGGCCGTGGCCCTCGTGACGGCCGTCCTCTTCTGGTCGCAGAAGAAGTGGGTGCATTACGAAAACGACGCGGAGGACGCCCGATGAGCGCCACCACCACGCCCACCGCCGCACCCGCAGGCCCACCCGCCGGCCCGCCCGCCGCGTACAAGTCGGCCGGCCTCGGCCGCAGACGGGCCGGCTCGCTCGTCTGGCATCTCGGCTCCCTGCTCGTCCTCGCGGTCGTGCTCTACCCGGTCCTCTGGGTCGTCGGCGCCTCGTTCAAGCCGAGCAAGCACATCATCAACAGCCTCGACCTGTTCCCCACCAGCCCCATCCTCGGCAACTTCAAGGGCCTCGCCGACGGCATAGCGGACATCAGCATCTGGACGTTCTTCCAGAACTCCCTCTTCTACGCGCTCGGCTCCGTCGCCGGCATCCTCGTCTCCTGCTCGCTGACCGCGTACGCGTTCGCCAAGATCAGGTTCGCGGGCCGGAACCTGCTGTTCTCGCTGATGATCGGCACGCTCCTGCTGCCCTACCACGTGCTGCTCATCCCGCAGTACGTGATGTTCCAGAAGCTGGAGCTCATCAACACCTACGTGCCGCTGCTCATCGGCAAGTACCTGGCCACCGAGGCGTTCTTCGTGTTCCTGATGGTGCAGTTCATGCGCAACCTGCCCCGGGAGCTCGACGAGGCCGCCCGGCTCGACGGGTGCGGGCACCTGCGCATCTACTGGTCGATCGTGCTGCCGCTGTGCCGGCCCGCGCTCATCACCAGCGCCATCTTCACCTTCATCAACGCCTGGAACGACTTCATGGGCCCGCTGATCTACCTCAACGAGCCCGGCAAGTACACCGTCTCCCTCGGGCTGACGATGTTCCGCGACTCCGACGGCGTCGCCGCCAACTACGGCGGACTGATCGCCATGTCGCTGGTGGCGCTGCTGCCGGTGGTGCTGTTCTTCCTCGCCTTCCAGCGGTATCTCATCGACGGAATGGCGACCTCCGGACTGAAGGGCTGAGGCGGGTCACGTCATGGCCGAAGCGCGTGTGAAAGCCCGTAGCCACAAAGGGCGTCGTAGGGAGCGACACGAGGAGCGCGAGGAGTCGGTCCTCGCCGAGCGGTTCGGGGTGTTCGCCGAGTGTCTGCTGACCGGGGTGTGGATCGTGGTGGCCTCGGTCGGCGTGGTCACGTATCCGGCCGCCTTCGCCGCCGGGTCCCGGCACCTGCGCCGCCGCATCGCCCATGAGCGCGGCGGCCGGCGGGAGTTCGTCGCCGACTTCCGCTCCGCCGTGCGCGGCGGCTGGGCGGCCGGGCTGGCCGGGTGGCTGGCGGTGGCCGCGGTCTGGGTGGACGTCCAGGCCGCGCGGGCCGGAATTCCCGGCGGGCCGTTCGTCGGGGCCGTCGGCCTGTTCGCGCTGATCGGCCTCATGGTCGCCGGGCTGCGCGCGGCGGCGGTCTGGACGCCGGGCGACTCCTGGCGCGCCCTGCTCGCGCAGGCCGGTCGCCGTACCGTGCTCGACCCCGCCGGATCGTTTCTGCTCATCGCCGGACTGGCCATGGTGGCCCTGTCCGGCTGGGTCGTCGTACCGCTGGCGGTCCCCGTCCTGGGGGCGGTGGCTGCGGCGGCCGTGGCCGTGGAGCAGCGGTACCGCGACCGCTGAGCACCATGGTCGGCGCCCGGGATGGCGCCCGCGAATCTCTCTGTCATGCCCCTGACCATCGTCCTGACCACCGTACGGATCGCATCCCGCACGCAAAGGAAGGCCGCATCTCATGTCTCCCATCCCCCGCAGGTCCCTCCTCAAGGCGGCGGCCGTCGCCGGCGCCGCCGCACAGTTCAGCTGGGCGCTGGGTGTGAAGGGCGCCGAGGCCGCGCCGGGAGCCGGGGCGGCGGACGCCGATCCGGTCACCCTGGACTGGCTGGAGGACGGCGGTCTCGGCGCCGCCCCCGGCGCCACGCTCGGCGTGCCCTGGCCGATGGGCGCCTACCGGCAGGACCAGACCTTCGCGCTGACGGACACCGCCGGCGAGGACGTCCCCGTACAGTCCTGGCCGCTCGCGTACTGGCCGGACGGATCGCTCAAGTGGACCGCGCACGCGGTGAGTTCGGGCTCCGGGAAGCTCACCCTCGCCGCCGGCGCGCCCGCCGCCCCCGCGAAGAAGGTCACCGTCGACAAGAGCGGCGGCACCATCGACGTCTCGACCGGCGTCATCACCGCGAGGATCGGAAAGTCCGGGGCCACGCTCATCAAATCGGTCACCCGCGGCTCCACCGAGATCGCCAAGAACGGCCGCCTCGTCCTGATCCGTCAGCCCGAGATCGAGGACGAGGACCAGGGCACCGTCAAGACCGAGCGCTTCGAGGGCGCCATCGACACCGTCACCGTCGAGCAGTCGGGCCCCGTCCGCGCGGTCGTCCGCATCGACGGCAAGCACCGCAAGGGCGGCCGTAGTTGGCTCCCGTTCTCCATCCGCCTCTACTTCTACGCGGGCGCCGACTCCTTCCGCATGGTGCACACCATCACCTACGACGGGAAGCAGGAGCCCGGCAAGGCGAGCGGCGACTTCATCCGGGGCCTCGGCGTCCGCTTCACCGTCCCGATGCGCGACGAGTCCTACGACCGCCACATCCGCATCGGCGGCGAGGGCACCGGCCTGCTGAGGGAAGCGGTCAAAGGCATCACGGGTCTGCGCCGCGACCCCGGCGCGGCGGTCCAGGCCGCCCAGTACGCGGGCCAGAAGCTGCCCGACCCGGCCGCCTGGGACCAGCGGGTCACCACCCGTCTCCAGTACATCCCCGAGTGGGGCGACTACACCCTCTCCCAGCTCTCCGCCGACGGCTTCACGCTCCGCAAGCGCACCAAGAAGGGCTACGGCTGGATCGGCGCCGGCGGCGGCAAGCGCGCCTCCGGCTTCGGGTACGTCGGCGGCGCGAGCGGCGGATTCTCCTTCGGGCTGAGGGACTTCTGGGAGAAGCACCCGAGCCAACTCGACATCCGCGACGCCCACACCGACGAGGCCGAGGTCACTCTCTGGCTCTGGTCGCCCGAGGCGCAGCCCATGGACCTGCGCTTCTACCACGACGGCATGGGCCAGGACACCTTCCCCGAGCAGCTCGAGGGCCTCAACATCACCTACGAGGACTACGAGCCCGGCTTCGGCACCCCCTACGGCATCGCCCGTACCTCCGAACTCCTCTTCTGGGTCAACGAGTCGACGCCCGCCCCCGAGAAGCTCGCCGAACAGGTCGAGGCCGTACGGGTGTTGCCGCAGCTCGCCGCCCCGCCGAAGCAGCTCATCAAGGCGAAGGTCTTCGGCCCCGGTCTCTACTCCGAGCCGGACCGCTCCACCCCGGCCAAGGCGAAGATCGAGGACCACCTCGACTTCCTCTTCACGTACTACAAGGACCAGGTGGAGCAACGCCGTTGGTACGGCTTCTGGGACTACGGCGACATCATGCACACGTACGACAGCGTCCGGCACCAGTGGCGGTACGACATAGGCGGCTACGCCTGGGACAACTCCGAGCTGTCGCCGGACCTGTGGCTGTGGTTCGCGTACCTGCGCTCCGGCCGCGCGGACATCTTCCGCTTCGCCGAGGCGATGACCCGGCACACCGGCGAGGTCGACGTCTACCACATCGGCCAGTGGGCGGGCCTTGGCACCCGGCACGGCGTCCAGCACTACGCCGACAGCGCCAAGCAGCAGCGCATCGCCAACACGACCTACCGCCGTTACTACTACTTCCTCACCGCCGACGAGCGGGTCGGCGACCTCATGCACGCCAACGTCGACTCCGACGAGACGTTCCTCGCCCTGGACCCGCTGCGCAAGATCCGCACCGAGCCGTACACGCCCGACCGGCACGCCCTGTCGATCGGCTTCGGCACCGACTGGAGCGGCCTGGTCTCGGCGTGGCTGACCGAGTGGGAACGCAAGGGCCCCAAGTGGGAGAAGGCCAAGGCCCGTGTCCTGTCCACCATGGAGACGATCGCCGCCCAGCCCAACGGCTTCGTGCAGGGCAGCGGGCTGTACGACCTCGACACCGGCAAGTTCGCCGTCGCCCCGGCACCCGTGGTGAGCGTCTCCCACCTCTCCGCCGTCTTCGGCCTCAACGAACTGTGCGCCGAACTCATCCACTTGGTGGACATGCCGGCCTTCAACGAGGCGTACTTCGACTACTGCCGCTACTTCAACGCCACCAAGGCCGAACAGGCGGCGCGCTACGGCTCCAACTTCGGCTCCCTGCTGCTCTTCCAGGGCCACTCGCGCCTCGACGCGTACGCCGCCGTCCAGACCGGGGACACGGCGCTCGCCAAGCGGGCGTGGACGAAGTTCTTCGGCTCCGACGGATACATGGAGTCCTCGCCGTGGAAGACGGAGGCGCTGAGCGGCCCCGCCACCCTGGTCGCGGGCAGCGAGGCCGTCTGGGTGTCCTCCAACGACACCGCGCTCTACGGCCTCGCCGCCATCGAGAACCTGTCCCTCCTCGGCGACAAGATGCCGTAGCCGACGGCTAGTTCATCCTCCCCAGGACCTCCCGCGCCTTCCGGACGTCCCGCAGCCGCTGCTCGTACGTCGCACCGAGTGCGAGCAGCAGCAGTCCGGCGAGGGCGGGAGGCACCCAGCGGGGGAGTGCGTCGGTCATCTGGACGAGATACGGGGCGAGTTCGTGCAGCGCGTCCAGGACCAGCACCGAACCGCCCAGCACCAGCGGCGCCTGCAACCGGTGCCGGGCGCCCAGCAGGGTGAGCGCCAGCGCCGCCGCGCCCAGCAGCAGGGGGCGGGTGAACTCGACGTCGGCCCAGGCCGTGGCCAGGCTCGGCAGGAGCGTGGCGGCGAGCCCGGGACCGTACGCCGTCCAGGACGACGCCGCCGGGTCGCGGCGCCGGCGCAGGGCGCCGACGAGCAGCGCCGGAACCGTGACCGGCAGGGTGTATGCCTCCGGGAGCCCCACCCGCCAGGCCGCCAGCCGCACCCACGCGGCCAGCACGAACAGGACGACGGCCGCGTAGCCGACGGCGCGGCGGTCCGGGCGTACCGCCGTGCCCGCGGCGATCACCGCGCACAGGGACAGCACCAGGGCGAGCAGCGGCGGATCGGACACCGCCAGACCGATGGCGACCAGGCCCGCCACGGCCCCCGTCACCTCGACGGCGACCGTCGTCGCGGCGTCGCCGATCCGGGGTGCGACCAGGGCCGCGACCACCGGGACCACCAGCACCGGCAGCGCGATGTGTTCCGGCCGCCAGCCGGCGGAGGCGCCCACGGCGCAGGCCAGGGCGGTGGCGTAGCCGAGAGCGGCGGCCGCCGACGCCGGTGCCAGGCGCTCGCGCCGGGCGGCCACCGCGAACACCACGGTCAGTGAGCCGAGCACGGTGAGAGTCGCCGGTTCGGTGGCCAGGGAGAGGAAGGCGAGGCCGAGGGAGGTGACCAGGGCGAGCCCGGTGGCCGTCCGCGCCACCGGCACCAGGAGCGCCAGCGTCGTGGACCCCTGGATCAACAGGCCCACGGCGTAGGGGAGTTGCAGCGCGGCCGGGGTGACGAGGGCTGCGGCCCATGCCAACGTCAGCGCGCCGGTCAGCGCCTGCGGGCGCCACTCCTCGTCGCGGACCGCCGTCGCCAGAACGGCGGCCACCGCGACGAGGATCAGGGGAGCCGTGACGGCGTACGGCGGCCAGAAGGCGTCCATCGTCGACGCGGCGCGCGCGCCGGCCGGAGCTCCGGACCACGGCTGCCGCAGCCACGCCGCCGGACCCAGCAGCGTCACACCGACGGCCGGCACCGCCCACAGCACCGCCCCCGCCTGGACGACACCGGAGGCCCGGGCGACACCCCGCCGCACCGCCTCCCGGCCCCGCACGGCGGCCAACAGGGCGATCGCGCACGCCAGATACGCCGGCACCGCCCAGTCGCCGGGCACCCACACCCGCAGGATGCCGCCGAGGCCGACCACCCCGCACAGGGCGCCGGTCGCCGCCGCCCCCGTCACGAGTTCAGGGCGAGGGGCGATGCGGGCCACGCCCAGGGCGATCGCCGCCGCGAGGGCGAGCAGCGCCGCCGCCCGGACGGCGGCGACCGGACCGGCCGCGTCCAAGGAGAGCAGGCCGGCTGCCAGGACGCCCCAGCCGCCCGTGCCGAACGCGCACACCACGGCGACCAGACGCACCGGCCGGTCGGTCACCCGCAGCGCGACCACCGTGTCGAACGCCGCCGTCAGCAACACTGCGGCCGTGACCGTGTGTGCCTCGCCGCCGGCTGCCAACACCCAGAGCAGCAAAGGAAATTGACCGACCATCAGGGCGGCCGGTCGAGGCAGTCGCACCGTGGCCGAGCCCGGCAGCGCGGCGAGCGCCGTGCCGTACGCCGCCCACAGCGCCGCCAGCACCGTCGACGCGGCCGCCGCGTACGCCGTGCCGTCCGCCGCCGGGAACGCCGCCTCACGCAGGGCGTACGCGTCCAGCACCGTCAGCGCGAGGCCCAGACCCGCGACCGACTCGGCGGTCGAACGCAGCCCCCGCCGCAGCAGCGCCACGGGAGCGCCGAGCACCGCCAACGTGACCGCGCCCAGCACCACGGACCGGCCGACGATGCCCAGGTGACCCCAGCTGACCAGCGTGAACACCATCGCCGCGACGGTGAGCAGGACGCCGCCGAGCAGGAGCAGAAGGTTCTGCACACCCGGCGCGGTGGCCTCGGGTCGGGCGGACGGTCCCGCAGGCATCGGCGGGGTCGGCCACACCGGCTGGGCCGGCCGTACCGCCTGCTGAAGCGTGGCGACCAGCCAGGTGCGGCGGTCCAGCAACTGGGCGCGGCGGGCGTCCAGTTGCCGCAGCTCGGTGTCGAGGAGCCGCAGCTCCTCGGCCGGGGGCGGAAAATGCGTCATGCCCCGGAGTGTGGTCCGCGTCACGCGCGGCGGCATGAGTGCACGTACTCAGGACGTACTCAAATGCCGCACGTGCTCAATGCCGCCGGCACCCGCCCGCGCGGGCACACTCGGCCCATGGACTGGACCCGTTACCGTTTCCGCAGCCTGTGGGCCCTGCCCGCGCCGCCCGCCCGGGTGTACGAAGCCCTGGAGCAGGCCGAGGACTACCCGCGCTGGTGGCCCCAGGTGCGCGAGGTGAACCGGCTCGACGACACCACCGGCGTCGTCCGCATCCGCTCCGTCCTCCCGTACGACCTGACCTTCACCGCGCGTGAGGTGCGGCGCGATCCGGCGGCCGGGGTGCTGGAGATCGCGATGACCGGCGACGTCGACGGCTGGGCGCGCTGGACCCTCACCGCCGGCGGCCCCGGCACCCTCGCCCGCTACGACCAGGTGGTCGACGTCAACAAGCCGCTGCTGAGGCGGTTCGCCGTCGCCGGGCGGCCGGTGTTCCGCCTGAACCACCGGCTGATGATGCGGGCCGGACGGCGCGGCCTGACGGCCCACCTGCAAGCGGTTTGAACGAAGCGCGCGGAGACCTGTATTGTTCGCTGCGTTCCCGGGCGATTAGCTCAGTGGGAGAGCGCTTCGTTCACACCGAAGAGGTCACTGGTTCGAACCCAGTATCGCCCACCGGGAAAGTCGGTCCGCGTCACGCGGGCCGACTTTTTTATGCCCGGGCAGTCCCTAGGCCGCCTCCGACAGCTCCGGGCGCAGGGGCCACGACGTGTCCACCGTCTCCGGAGTGCCGCTGCGCGCGAACCATGCCTGCAGGCCCCGCGCCTGGGCCGCGTGCCAGGTCGCCTGCAGGGCGTGCAGATCTGCGGGGGACAGGCGCTCCAGACGCGTCGCGAACCGTCGGCCCAGCGCCCGGACGACCTCCAGCGAGGCCAGCGCGTCCGCCGCCGCGTCGTGCGCCTCGGCCAGCGTCACGCCGTAGTGCCCGCACAGGTCGGTGAGCGTGCGCCGGCCCTTGCGGTAGCGGTCCAGATGCCTGTCCAGGACCCGCGGGTCCAGCACCCGCAGCGGCGTCGCGTCCAGCCAGTCGCCCAGCGCCGAGGCGCGGTGCCTGCGCAGCTCGCGGTCGAGCAGCGTCAGGTCGAACGGCGCGTTCATCACCACCAACGGGCGCCCCGCGGCGGCCTGTTCGGCGAGCAGCTCGGCTATCTCGAACATCACCGGCGACGGCCAGCGGCCGTTGCGCTGCAGGTGTTCGTCCGTCAGCCCGTGCACCTCCGTCGCCCCGGCGGGCACCGGCACGCCCGGGTTCACCAGCCAGCGGCTCACCCGCGGCCGCACCCCCGGCGCGTCCTGGACGACGAGGGCGGCCGACACGATCCGGTCGGTCTCCACGTCGACGCCCGTCGTCTCCGTGTCAAAGGCGGCCAACGGCCCCTCGTACCAGTACGTCATACCTACTCAACCCCTCGTTCACCCACGGCAGCTGACGCACCGTCTTCTGCCTGTTTGGTGATACCCGGGCTGTTTGCGCCGTACGCCGGAAGGACACAACACGAGTACGGGTCTTTGCAGTTCAGCGACCCGTCACGGGGACTGGCTCTGCGTGGAAGGCTGTTGGCCATGGCGATAGCGCAGCCCGAGCGGGGCGGGCTGCTGCCCGAAAGCGCGGGCATTCATCGCGGCACCCTCGCCACCACCGCCTGCATGGAGACACTGCAGGTGGGCTATCTGCACGCCGTCGCGGCGGCAGCCGGGTGCTCGCTGTCCCAGCCGTTCCCCGACAACGGCATCGACTGGCACGTCAGCCACAGCGCACCCGGCCACACCGTCGACGACGAGGTCACCATCAAGGTGCAGCTCAAGGCCACCTACCAGGTGCGGCCCAACCCGCCCGCCCGTCTCCCACCACCACCCTCGACCGAGGGGGCTGCGCCCCCGCCCCACTCGATGCGCCGCTTCTTCTCCTTCACCCTCGACAACGACCACCTGCGCAAGCTCGCCCGTACCCCGGTGTCGGTGCACAAGATCCTCGTCGTGATGCTCGTGCCCCGATCCCAGGACGACTGGCTGCGCGCCGGTCACGACCGTCTCGACCTGCGGCACTGCTGCTACTGGGTCAATCTCGCCGGCCACCCGATCACCGGCCGGACCCGGACCACCGTGCGGATACCCACCACACGCATCTTCGACGACCGGGCGCTGTGCGAGATCATGACGCGGGCCGGGACGGGAGGCAGACCATGAACCACCGCCCCCTGGGCGAGCCGCTGCGGACCGTACGGCCACACCCCGAAATCCACTGGAACGAGACCCCGCAGCCCGGCGAGGTCGACCCGGCCGTCCTCGCCGCCCTGCTGCGCCGGCACGGCTGGCAGCGGCGCGGCGGCGCCGCCGGACGCTACGGCCGCTGGACCCCGCCCGGCCCGGGCGGCGGCGGGACCAGCCTCCTCGTGCCCGAGAGCCGCGCCTTCCCCGACAGCGACGACCTGCTCGGCGAGGCGCTCCTCGCGCTGGCCCGCAGCGGCACGCCCGCCGCCCGCGAGGTGCTCGTCGGGCTCGCCGTGCCCAGCGACGAGATCAGCTGGTGGCGGGACGCGCCGACCGGGCCCGCAGGGGCCGCGTCCTGGGCCGTCGAGGAACAACTGCGCGGGGCAGCCCGCCAGTTGCTCGTCGCCGGCGCGCTGGCCACCCGCGCGCGTGCGGGCTACTACGGCGCCCGCCACCGCCGCGCGGCCCTGACGACCCTGGAGAGCGTCCTCGTCGGCAGCGCGGCCGGCGGACGCCGGCTGACGGCCTTCGCCCCCGTCGCGGGCGCCCGCCCCCTCGCCGTCCGCCTCCACCAGGCCCTGTACGCCGTCCGCGAGGCCATCGACTACCAGCGGGCCACCGGCGGCATGGACGCCTTCGACGGCGCCGTGGAGGCCGGCGCCAGCCGTGAGCTCACCGAGGCGCTGATCGCCCTCGTGCGGGGCACCGAGGGCGCCCGGATCGCCGTCGAGTGGTCGCCCGCGGCCGGTGTCCCCGAGGACTGCGCCGCGAGCGACGAACCCGTCGAGTTCTCGCCCGGCGACCTGCCCGTGCTGCGTGAGGCCGGCGCCCGCTATCTGCGCGAGGAGCCCTCCGTGCCCGTGCGGGTCACCGGCACGGTCGTCCGGATGCGCAGGTCGGGGCCGCGCGGCGAGGGCAGCGTACGGCTGCGGGTGCTGGCCGGCGCCGAGATCCCGCACGTCCGGCTCACCCTCGACGAGGAGGACTACCGCATCGCCGGGCAGGCCCACCTGGTCGGACTGCCGGTGCGGGTGCAGGGCCGGCTCGAGAGCAGAGGCGGCTTCCGCAGGCTCACCGGCGCCGGCGGCGTCGTCCCCGTACAGGTGGACGAGGCCGAGCGGGACCGGCTGATGAAGTCCCTCCAGGAGAACCTGGACTTCTTCGAGGAAGCGTGCGGAGGCGAGGACTGAAAGTAACCGTTTCGCGGTCGACGGGTGCGGGTCGGTACGATCCTCACTTGCGCGCGCTCACGGTATGGCGCCGCACCCCCTTCAGTCAGGAGAGACCGGTGTCAGACGTCCGTGTGATCATCCAACGCGATTCCGAGCGGGAAGAGCGCACGGTGACGACGGGCACCACGGCCGCCGACCTCTTCGCCGGCGAGCGCTCGATCATCGCCGCCCGCGTGGCCGGGGAGCTCAGGGACCTGTCGTACGTGCTCGCGGACGGCGAGGAGGTCGAGGGCGTCGAGATCTCGTCCGAGGACGGCCTCAACATCCTGCGCCACTCCACCGCGCACGTGATGGCCCAGGCCGTCCAGGAGCTCTTCCCCGAGGCCAAGCTGGGCATCGGCCCGCCGGTCAAGGACGGCTTCTACTACGACTTCGACGTCGAGAAGCCGTTCACGCCCGAGGACCTCAAGGCCGTCGAGAAGAAGATGCAGGAGATCCAGAAGCGGGGGCAGCGGTTCTCCCGCCGCGTGGTCACCGACGAGGCCGCCCGCGAGGAGCTGGCCGCGGAGCCGTACAAGCTGGAACTGATCGGCATCAAGGGCTCCGCGTCGACCGACGACGGCGCGGACGTCGAGGTCGGCGGCGGCGAGCTGACGATCTACGACAACCTCGACGCCAAGACCGGCGACCTGTGCTGGAAGGACCTCTGCCGCGGTCCCCACCTGCCCACCACCCGCAACATCCCGGCGTTCAAGCTGATGCGCAACGCGGCCGCCTACTGGCGCGGCAGCGAGAAGAACCCCATGCTCCAGCGCATCTACGGCACCGCCTGGCCCTCCAAGGAGGAGCTGAAGGCCCACCTCGACTTCCTCGTCGAGGCCGAGAAGCGCGACCACCGCAAGCTGGGCAGCGAGCTGGACCTCTTCTCCATCCCCGAGCAGATCGGCTCCGGCCTCGCCGTCTTCCACCCCAAGGGCGGCGTCATCCGCCGGGTCATGGAGGACTACTCGCGCCGCCGCCACGAGGAGGAGGGCTACGAGTTCGTCTACACCCCGCACGCGACGAAGGGGAAGCTCTTCGAGACGTCCGGGCACCTGGACTGGTACGCCGACGGCATGTACCCGCCCATGCAGCTCGACGAGGGCGTGGACTACTACCTCAAGCCCATGAACTGCCCGATGCACAACCTGATCTTCGACGCGCGCGGCCGCTCGTACCGTGAACTGCCCTTGAGGCTCTTCGAGTTCGGCACGGTCTACCGGTACGAGAAGTCGGGCGTCGTGCACGGACTCACCCGCGCGCGGGGCTTCACGCAGGACGACGCGCACATCTACTGCACCAAGGAGCAGATGGCGGAGGAGCTCGACAAGACGCTCACCTTCGTCCTGAACCTGCTGCGCGACTACGGCCTCACCGACTTCTACCTGGAGCTGTCCACCAAGGACCCGGAGAAGTTCGTCGGCTCCGACGAGGTGTGGGAGGAGGCCACGGAGACGCTGCGCCAGGTCGCCGAGAAGCAGGGCCTGCCCCTCGTCCCCGACCCGGGCGGCGCCGCGTTCTACGGGCCGAAGATCTCCGTCCAGACCAAGGACGCCATCGGCCGCACCTGGCAGATGTCGACCGTGCAGCTCGACTTCAACCTGCCCGAGCGCTTCGACCTGGAGTACACCGGCCCCGACGGCTCCAAGCAGCGTCCGGTGATGATCCACCGCGCGCTGTTCGGCTCCATCGAGCGGTTCTTCGCGGTGCTCCTGGAGCACTACGCGGGCGCGTTCCCGGCGTGGCTGGCCCCGGTCCAGGCGATCGGCATCCCGATCGGCGACGGGCACGTGGAGTACCTGGAGAAGTTCGCCGCGGCCGCCAGGAAGCAGGGGCTGCGGGTGGACGTCGACTCCTCGTCCGACCGCATGCAGAAGAAGATCCGCAACGCCCAGAAGCAGAAGGTGCCCTTCATGGTCATCGCGGGCGACGAGGACATGTCGGCCGGGTCGGTGTCCTTCCGCTACCGGGACGGCTCGCAGGAGAACGGCATCCCCTTCGACGAGGCCATCGCGAAGATCGCCAAGGTGGTCGAGGAGCGGTCCCAGGTCTGACGCCGTGCGGTGAGGGGCCTCCGGGGACTCAGGTCCCCGGGGGCCCTTCCTGCTTGTCGCTCTCCAGGGTGAACACCTGGAGCAGCCAGGACGAGAACGACCCGGTGACCGCGCCGAGGAGGGCCAGTCCGCAGGCCATCATGCCGACCGCGATCACCCGGCCCTTCTCCGTCACCGGTACGACATCGCCGTAGCCGACGGTCGAGAGGGTGGCGCAGGTCCACCACAGCGAGTCCCCGAAGGTGCGGATGCTGGCCCCGGGGGCGTAGCGCTCCTGCTGGTACACGGCGAGGGCTCCGGAGAAACCGAGCAGTACGGTGGCCAGCCCGGCATAGGCCGCCACGCGCCCGTGCAGGGACAGCCGTGGCTGCCCGCGCCGGCGCTCGACGGCCTCGTACACCTTCACGACCCGCAGCGGGCGCAGCAGCGGCAGGAACAGTACGAGGGTGTCCAGCACGTGAGTCCGTACGAAGCCCAGGCGGCGTCCGCTGAGCCGCCAGCGGACCGCGTAGTCGACGCCGAACGCCGCCCACATGGTGAACAGGACAGCGAGGCAGACGGTGTGCCAGAAGGCGGACATGCCCGGGACGAGGACGTGGACGGCGTACGCGGCGAGGTAGAGGATCGAGGCGAGCGCGAGCGGCAGCTCGACGTGCTCCTCCCAGCGGGCCGTGGGGCTGTTGGCGTCCATCGGCCCAGCTTGGCCCGGAGGGCGCCGCCCGCAACCCCGGCGACACGCCGCGAACGGGCGAAGCCATATGCTGCCTTGCATGACGAGTGAGCCGGAGCAGCAGATCGGAGTGGGGACGCAGGACGCGTTCCAGCGCCTGTGGACGCCCCACCGGATGGCCTACATCCAGGGTGAGAACAAGCCGACCGGTCCGGGGGCCGACGACGGCTGTCCGTTCTGCTCGATCCCGGCGAAGTCCGACGAGGACGGGCTCGTGGTCCGGCGCGGTGAGCACGTGTACGCGGTGCTGAACCTGTACCCGTACAACGGCGGCCACCTGATGACCGTCCCGTACCGGCATGTGGCCGACTACACCGACCTGACGTTGGCCGAGACCGCCGAGCTGGGCGAGCTGACGAAGCAGGCGATGACGGCGCTGCGCACCGCGTCCGGCGCGCACGGCTTCAACATCGGCATGAACCAGGGGACGGTCGCCGGCGCCGGTATCGCCGCCCACCTCCACCAGCACATCGTGCCCCGCTGGGGCGGCGACACGAACTTCATGCCGGTGGTGGGCCACACGCGCGTGCTGCCACAACTCCTCGCGGACACGAGAAAAATGCTGGCAGAGGCCTGGCCGACGGGCCTCTAGTCAGCCGGTCCGGCACACTCAGCCCGTCCGGCGTTTGAGGACGAGGCCCCTTAAGGGCCGAAGCGGGGGTCTGGGGGCGCAGCCCCCAGTGGACAGCCACCCAGACCCACCCGCACGAATACCCGCCCCACCGCCGGAGGCCTACGCGTCGTAGGTGTCCGCCTTCTTCGGCGAGACCTCCTGGACCGCTCCGCTGAGGGCCGACGAGCGTGAGCTGAACTTCTCGGTGTCCACGTCGTGCTCCTTGAGCACCTTGAGCGCGGCCGTGTGCACCGCTCGCAGCACCGGTGTGGCCGCGCGCAGCGCGTCGTCGGCCATGAAACGGTGCCGCCAGGGCTGGTCGGCCCAGGCGTGCCGCAGGCCGAACGGCTCGGGCAGGCCCAGGGAGCCGCCGAGCCACTTCAGGACCGGCGGGTACCAGCTGATCGTGGCCCGCGCGGCGAGCCGGACCACCTCGTCGGTGGTGATCAGCGGCAGCTTGATGGTCCGGGTCTCCCAGAAGCGGACGGTCTTGGCGACCTCCTTGGTGGGGGCCTCCGGCTTGCCGCTGAACAGGCCGTTGACCGGGCCCAGGGCGTGTCCGGTGACCTCGATGCGGAGGGTCTCCTTCAGCACGGTGACGGTGATCAGCATGGTGAGGATCAGATCGCCGCCCCACAGGTGCGCCCACTGCACGCCCAGATAGTGCCGGTCGCCGCTGTCGAACTGCTGGTTGTTGCAGATGTCCTCGACGGCCCTCGGCTTGACCTGGTACGCCTCGACGTCGGTGCCCTCGGGCCGGGCCACCGCCGTGGCCTTCTCGCCCACGTGCGTGACGATCCAGTGCCGTACCGAAGGGGCGGGGAAACCGCCGGTCTTCAGGCGTTGCCGGTGCAGCACGGACAGCTCGTCGTGGATCGCCCGTACGACCGTCCAACTGCGGAACTCGTGGACGCCCTTGACGGGGTCCAGCGGTTTGAGCTCCTCCGCGAGATGCCACGCGCCCCAGCGGGTGCCCATGCCGAGGATGCCCTTGGGGCCGGCGTAGAAGACGGAGTTGGACTGCTGCTCGGCGCTGAGCCGGGCCAGGGACTGGCGCAGTTGCTCGGCGGCGGCCTGGTCGGGGCTGGTCGGCACCGCCTCGGGGACCTTCGCGCCGACGCTGCCGCCGGACAGCAGGCCGTCCCAGCGCTCGCGCAGGTCCTTCGCGGTGCTCTCGCAGATCCGCTTGGCCAGGAACCAGCCGACCACGGGGGCGACGATGCACCCGCGCGCGTACCACCCGGCCAGGCCGGTGAACGGCATCTTGACCAGGAAGAGCACGGCGAGGGCGCCGACGGCGACCAGCAGGCCGGTGCCGAGCCCGGATATCCGCTTGTTGTCCGTCCTGCCCACGGTGGCGCGGAGCTGGAACACGAGCAGCCAGACCACCAGGCCCGGCAGGAAGAGCACGCCGCACAGCAGCATGAGGCCGGTGAGCTTCTTGTCGCGCTCCCGGCGGATGCGGTTGGCCGCGAGGCAGTGCTCGACGACGACCTGCGGCTCGCTGCCGAACGACTGGATGAGCGGCTTGCGGCCGACGCCCAGCATGCGGTCGATGACCGCCTGGGAGTACGCCTCACCGAAGTTGGGGCGGAAGATCTTCGCCCACTTGCGGCCGTCGTTGACCGTCGACTGGTGCCATTCGTTGTCGGCCTTCTTGATCTCCTCCATCGGGGTGTCCCGATAGGCCGCCGAGGCCAGGGCGTTCGTCGGGGCCTGCCCCTCGCCGCCCGTGCGCGGCACCTGTGGTCCGAAGATGTCCGCGTAACCGCTGTCAACGGTCATTCCCGCCCCCGATCGCCGCCACTCTCGCTTCTGCGGCCTTCCCGACTTCCGTACTCCGCACACCTGTTGATCAGGTCATCAGCGTATCTCCAGCCACCGACATCCGTCGGCGGACGGCCGAAGCCGCCCGCCGAACCGGAGGATCACCTTCCGCACCGGTCACTTGAGTGTGCCCGGGCAACAACCCCTAACCGGCTTGCGCCTGTTGGCGGAGCTTCTCGGCGACCTGCGGCGGCATCGGCTCGTGCCGGGCGTACGCGCGCTCGAAGCGGGCCGTGCCGTGCGAGACGGAGCGCAGGTCGACCGCGTACCGGCCGATCTCGATCTCGGGCACCTCGGCCCGTACGAGCGTGCGCCCGCCGTCGGTCTGCTCGGTGCCCAGCACCCGGCCGCGCCGCCCCGACAGGTCGCTCATCACAGCGCCCACGTAGTCGTCGCCGACCAGCACGGTCACCTCGGCCACCGGCTCCAGGAGATGGATGCGGGCGTCGGCGCCGGCCTCCCGCAGCGCGAGTGCGCCGGCCGTCTGGAACGCGGCGTCGGAGGAGTCCACCGAGTGCGCCTTGCCGTCGAGCAGCGTGATCCGGACGTCGACCAGCGGATGCCCGGCCGCCAGGCCCTTGGCCGCCTGGGCCCGGACGCCCTTCTCGACGGACGGGATGAACTGGCGCGGCACCGAGCCGCCGACGACCTTGTCGACGAACTCGATGCCCGAGCCGCCCGGCAGCGGTTCCACCTCGATCTCGCAGATCGCGTACTGGCCGTGCCCGCCGGACTGCTTCACATGCCGGCCGCGCCCGGCGGACGGCGCCGCGAACGTCTCCCGTAGGGAGACCTTGTGCGGGACGACGTCGACCTGGACGCCGTAGCGGGAGCGCAGCCGTTCCAGGGCGACGTCCGAGTGGGCCTCGCCCAGGCACCACAGGACGACCTGGTGGGTGTGCTGGTTCTGCTCCAGGCGCATCGTCGGGTCCTCGGCGACCAGCCGGCCGAGGCCCTGCGAGAGCTTGTCCTCGTCGGCCTTGCTGTGCGCCTCGATGGCGAGCGGCAGCAGCGGGTCGGGCATCTGCCAGGGCTCCATGAGGAGCGGGTCGTCCTTGGCGGAGAGCGTGTCGCCGGTCTCCGCGCGGCCGAGTTTCGCCACGCACGCGAGGTCGCCCGCGATGCAGTGCGTCAGGACCCGCTGCTGTTTCCCGAACGGCGCGGACAGGGCGCCGATGCGCTCGTCGACGTCATGGTCCTCGTGGCCGCGGTCGGCCAGGCCGTGGCCCGAGACGTGGACGGTCTCGTCGGGGTGGAGGGTGCCGGAGAAGACGCGGACCAGCGAGACGCGGCCGACGTAGGGGTCGGAGGAGGTCTTCACGACCTCCGCGACCAGTGGGCCGTCCGGATCGCACGCCTTCAGCTCGCGCGGGATGCCGTCGACGGTCGTCACGTGGGGTGCCGTGCGCTCCAGGGGCGTCGGGAAGCCCCTGGTGACCAGTTCCAGCAGCTCGACCGTGCCGAGGCCCTGCCGGGCTCCCTCGGCGGCGGGGGCGGCCGCCAGGACGGGGAAGAACGTGCCGCGCACGACGGCCCGCTCCAGGTCGTCGATCAGTGTCGTGACGTCGATCTGCTCGCCGCCGAGATAGCGGTCCATGAGGGTCTCGTCCTCGCTCTCGGCGATGATCCCCTCGATCAGCCGGTTGCGGGCCTCCTCGATGTCCGCCAGCCGGTCCGCGTCCGGCTCGGCCTCCTTGCGCTCGCCGGAGGAGTAGTCGAACAGCTTGCGGGAGAGCAGCCCGGTCAGTCCGGTCACGGGCGCGTGCCCGTCCGGCCCCTCGGGCCCGTGCAGCGGCAGATACAGCGGGAGGACCGCGTCCGGGTCGTCGCCGCCGAAGGCCTCCGCGCAGATCCGGGTCATCTCCTCGAAGTCCGCACGGGCGGCCTCCAGGTGCGTGACCACGATCGCGCGGGGCATGCCGACGGCCGCGCACTCCTCCCACACCATGCGGGTCGAGCCGTCCACGCCGTCCGACGCCGAGACGACGAAGAGGGCCGCGTCCGCCGCGCGCAGACCGGCCCTGAGTTCCCCGACGAAGTCGGCGTAGCCGGGGGTGTCGAGGAGGTTGATCTTGATGCCGTCCCAGGTGAAGGGCACCAGGGAGAGCTGTACCGAGCGCTGTTGCCGGTGCTCGATCTCGTCGTAGTCGGAGACGGCGGTGCCGTCCTCCACGCGGCCCGCGCGGTTCACGGCTCCCGCCGTGAGCGCGAGAGCCTCCACCAAGGTCGTCTTGCCCGATCCGCAGTGGCCGACCAGCACCACATTTCGTACGGCTGCGGGGTGGTCGGCCGCTGTAGCCCTGCCGGCGGCTCCGGGGTGTGTGTTCGCCTTGTCGCCCATTTTCCTTGCCTCCCGTGCACGGTGAGGTCACTGGGGGCGCGGGCACGGCGGCCCCGCGTGCGATGGCGGCTCCGGCGACGCCCGCGGTCCTTCGAGCTTTCCACTCCCGTCACCGCGCGTCCATACGGCGGACGACGGCGGTCGACAGCGGACGGCGACGTACGCGACCCGGCCGTGACCCGGATGCCGTCAGGCCGTGACACGGGGGTCCGGGTGCCCGACCGTCGCACACACACGCGCGTGGCTACGATGGGCCAGCCGGTGGCCACCAGGGCCGCGCGGCGACACCGACCCTCGGGAAGGCCATGCTGAACAAGTACGCGCGTGCATTCTTCACGCGTGTCCTCACACCGTTCGCCGCGTTTCTCATCCGCCGGGGGGTGAGCCCCGACACGGTCACGCTCCTCGGGACCGCCGGAGTGATCGCGGGCGCGCTGGTCTTCTACCCCCGGGGGGAGTTCTTCTGGGGCACGATCGTCATCACGCTGTTCGTGTTCTCCGACCTCGTCGACGGCAACATGGCACGCCAGTTGGGCCGCACCAGCCGCTGGGGCGCCTTCCTCGACTCCACGCTCGACCGGGTCGCCGACGGGGCGATCTTCGGCGGTTTCGCACTCTGGTACGCGGGCAACGGCGACGACAACGCCCTGTGCGCCGTGTCGATCTTCTGCCTCGCCAGCGGCCAGGTGGTGTCGTACACCAAGGCGCGCGGTGAGTCGATCGGCCTGCCGGTCGCCGTCAACGGGCTCGTCGAGCGGGCCGAGCGGCTGGTGATCTCCCTGGTCGCGGCCGGTCTGGCGGGCCTGCACACGTTCGGCGTGCCCGGCGTCCAGGTCCTGCTGCCGATCGCGCTGTGGATCGTCGCCGTCGGCAGCCTGGTCACGCTGATCCAGCGCGTCGTCACGGTCCGGCGGGAGTCCGCGGAGGCCGAGGCGGAAGCGGAAGCGGAGGCGGAGGGCACCGCGGAGCAGCAGGAGGCCCAGGGGAGCGAGGCCGCGAAGTGAGCGCCCAGGAGCGCCTGACCGACGCGTTGTACGGCCTCGGCTGGAGCACCGTCAAGAAGCTCCCCGAGCCCGTCGCCGTACGTCTCGGACGCGCCGTCGCCGACCTCGCGTGGAAGCGGCGCGGCAAGGGTGTTCAGCGGCTGGAGAGCAACTACGCGCGCGTGGTGCCGGACGCGGGCCCCGAAAGGCTGGCGGAGCTCTCGCGCGCGGGGATGCGTTCCTACCTGCGCTACTGGATGGAGTCCTTCCGGCTGCCGGCCTGGAGCGCCGAGCGGATCCGGGACGGCTTCGACCTCCATGACGGGCATCACCTGATCGACGGCATCGCCTCCGACCGGGGCGTCGTCCTCGCCCTCCCGCACATGGGCAACTGGGACCTGGCCGGCGCCTGGGTCACCACCAGGCTGAAGACACCGTTCACCACGGTCGCCGAACGCCTCAGGCCGGAGACGCTGTACGACCGCTTCGTCGCCTACCGCGAGGGCCTCGGCATGGAGGTGCTGCCGCACAACGGCGGCACCGCCTTCGCCACGCTGGCCCGGCGGCTGCGCGACGGCGGCCTGGTCTGCCTGGTCGCCGAGCGCGACCTGTCCGCCTCCGGCGTCGAGGTGGACTTCTTCGGCGACCGGACCCGGATGCCCGCCGGCCCGGCCCTGCTCGCCCAGCAGACCGGCGCGCTCCTGCTGCCCGTCACACTCTGGTACGACGACTCGCCCGTCATGCGGGGGCGCGTGCATCCCCCGATCGAGGTACCCGAGACAGGCACGCGCGCGGAGAAGACGTCCGTCATGACACAGGCGCTGGCAGACGCCTTCGCCACCGGCATCGCCGACCACCCGGAGGACTGGCACATGCTCCAGCGTTTGTGGCTCGCGGACCTGGAACCCCGCCCGTCGGACGGGGACCTCGCGTGAGAATCGGCATCGTCTGCCCGTACTCGTGGGACGTTCCGGGCGGCGTCCAGTTCCACATCCGCGACCTCGCCGAGTACTTCATCCGGCTCGGCCACGAGGTCTCCGTCCTGGCCCCGGCCGACGACGACACCCCGCTGCCGCCGTACGTCGTCTCGGCCGGCCGCGCGGTCCCGGTGCCCTACAACGGCTCGGTGGCCCGCCTCAACTTCGGCTTCCTGTCCGCCGCGCGGGTGCGCCGCTGGCTGCACGACGGCGCGTTCGACGTCGTCCACATCCATGAGCCGACCTCGCCGTCGCTGGGCCTGCTGACCTGCTGGGCGGCCTCCGGGCCGATCGTGGCCACCTTCCACACGTCCAACCCGCGCTCGCGCGCGATGATCGCCGCGTACTCGATCCTCCAGGCCGCCCTGGAGAAGATCAGCGCGCGGATCGCGGTCAGCGAGTACGCCCGGCGCACGCTGGTGGAGCACCTCGGCGGGGACGCGGTCGTCATCCCCAACGGCGTCGACGTCGACTTCTTCGCCAGGGCCGAGCCCAACCCCGCCTGGCAGGGCGGCACCATCGGCTTCGTCGGTCGCATCGACGAGCCCCGCAAGGGCCTGCCGGTGCTGATGAAGGCGCTGCCGAGGATCTTCGCCGAGCGGCCGGACGCCCGTCTGCTGGTCGCGGGCCGCGGCGACGAGGAGGAGGCGGTGGCGAACCTGCCGAAGGAGCTGCACGCGCGCGTGGAGTTCCTCGGCATGATCAGCGACGAGGACAAGGCGCGCTTCCTGCGCAGCGTCGACCTGTACGTGGCGCCCAACACCGGCGGCGAGAGCTTCGGCATCATCCTCGTCGAGGCCATGTCGGCCGGGGCCCCCGTGCTCGCAGCCGACCTCGACGCCTTCGCCCAGGTCCTCGACCAGGGAGCGGCGGGCGAACTGTTCGCCAACGAGGACGCGGACGCGCTGGCCGACGCCGCCGTACGGCTCCTGGGCGACCCGGAGCGGCGGGCCGAACTGCGGGAGCGGGGCAGCGCCCACGTACGGCGCTTCGACTGGTCGACCGTCGGCGCGGACATCCTGTCCGTGTACGAGACGGTGACGGACGGCGCGGCGGCGGTGGCGGCCGACGACGACCGGGGATCGGCGGGCGGGGCGGGCCTGCGGGCCCGGCTCGGACTGGCGCGCGACTGACCGCAGCCCCGTGGCCGTAGGGCGCCCCGGTAGCCTTGCCGCCCGTGACCGCAACCCTGATCTGGACCCTCGTCGTCCTCGTCGCCATCGCCCTCTACCTGAGCTGGACGGCGGGACGGCTGGACCGGCTGCACACCCGCATCGACGCCGCCCGCGCCGCGCTCGACGCACAACTGCTGCGCCGGGCGTCCGTCGCCCAGGAACTGGCCACCTCCAAGGTCCTGGACCCGGCCGCGTCGATCGTCCTGTACGAGGCCGCGCACGCCGCCCGGCAGGCCGAGGAGGAGCAGCGGGAGGTCGCCGAGAGCGATCTCAGCCAGGCCCTGCGCGCGGTCTTCGCGGACGCGCGGCAACTGGACGTCGTACGCGAGGCGCCCGGCGGAGTCGCGGCGGCCCGCGAGCTCACGGAGGCCGTCCGCCGCGTCCCCATGGCCCGCCGCTTCCACAACGACGCGGTGGGCGCGGCCCGCCGCCTCCGCGAACACCGCAAGGTCCGCTGGTTCCGCCTGGCCGGCCACGCCCCGTTCCCGATGGCCTTCGAAATGGACGACGAACCCCCGGCCACCCTGGCGGATCGCTCGGCCTGACCCGCTGCCCGATGACGCCTCCGCCCGCCGCTGTCGGCCGAAAAGGATCCACCGGCTGTTCATTGGCCCTTGCTGTGGACTGGTCCCCTCGCGTTTCCTCGGTGGGGTAAAGATCCTCTTTTCGACGAGTGAGGTCACCCCGTGCCCAGCACGATCTCCGAAAACCAGACCCCCGAGACCGGCACCGCGCGCGTGAAGCGCGGTATGGCCGAGCAGCTCAAGGGCGGCGTGATCATGGACGTGGTCAACGCCGAGCAGGCGAAGATCGCCGAGGACGCCGGCGCCGTGGCCGTCATGGCGCTGGAGCGGGTCCCGGCCGACATCCGCAAGGACGGCGGCGTGGCCCGGATGTCCGACCCGGACATGATCGAGGGCATCATCGAGGCCGTGTCCATCCCGGTGATGGCCAAGTCCCGGATCGGGCACTTCGTCGAGGCGCAGGTGCTGCAGTCCCTCGGCGTCGACTACATCGACGAGTCCGAGGTCCTCACCCCGGCCGACGAGGTCAACCACTCCGACAAGTGGGCCTTCACCACCCCCTTCGTCTGCGGCGCCACCAACCTGGGCGAGGCCCTGCGCCGCATCGCCGAGGGCGCCGCGATGATCCGCTCCAAGGGCGAGGCCGGCACCGGCAACGTCGTCGAGGCCGTCCGCCACCTGCGCCAGATCAAGAACGAGATCGCCCGCCTGCGCGGCTACGACAACAACGAGCTGTACGCCGCCGCCAAGGAGCTGCGCGCCCCGTACGAGATCGTCAAGGAGGTCGCCGAACTCGGCAAGCTCCCGGTCGTGCTGTTCTCCGCCGGCGGCGTCGCCACCCCTGCCGACGCCGCGCTGATGCGCCAGCTCGGCGCCGAGGGCGTCTTCGTCGGCTCCGGCATCTTCAAGTCCGGCGACCCGGCCAAGCGCGCCGCCGCCATCGTGAAGGCCACCACCTTCTACGACGACCCGAAGATCATCGCGGACGCCTCCCGCAACCTGGGCGAGGCCATGGTCGGCATCAACTGCGACACCCTCCCCGAGTCCGAGCGCTACGCCAACCGCGGCTGGTAGTCACCTGTGAACACCCCTGTCATAGGCGTCCTGGCCCTCCAGGGCGACGTCCGGGAACATCTCATCGCCCTGGCCGCGGCCGACGCCGTGGCCAGGCCGGTCAGGCGCCCCGAGGAACTCGCCGAGGTCGACGGCCTCGTCATCCCCGGCGGCGAGTCCACGACCATCTCCAAGCTGGCCGTCCTCTTCGGCGTGATGGAGTCCCTCCGCGCGCGCGTGCGCGGCGGAATGCCCGTCTACGGCACCTGCGCGGGCATGATCATGCTCGCCGACAAGATCCTCGACCCGCGCTCGGGCCAGGAGACCATCGGCGGCATCGACATGATCGTCCGCCGCAACGCCTTCGGCCGCCAGAACGAGTCCTTCGAAGCGGCGCTCGACGTGCGGGGCATCGCGGGCGATCCTGTGGAGGGCGTCTTCATCCGCGCCCCCTGGGTCGAGTCCGTCGGCGCCGCGACCGAGGTGCTCGCCGAGCACGACGGCCACATCGTCGCGGTCCGCCAGGGCAACGCGCTCGCCACGTCGTTCCACCCCGAGCTGACCGGCGACCACCGCGTGCACGCCCTGTTCGTCGACATGGTGCGCGCGAGCCGCGCGACGGAGTCCTTGTAGGATCTCTGCCGTTGGTTCATAGACGGGTTACGCGAAGGAGACAGGCAGATGTCCGGCCACTCTAAATGGGCTACGACGAAGCACAAGAAGGCCGTGATCGACGCCAAACGCGGCAAGCTCTTCGCGAAGATGATCAAGAACATCGAGGTCGCGGCCCGCACCGGCGGCGCTGACGTGTCCGGCAACCCGACGCTGTTCGACGCCATCCAGAAGGCCAAGAAGAGCTCGGTCCCGAACAAGAACATCGACTCCGCGGTCAAGCGCGGCGCCGGTCTCGAAGCCGGTGGCGCCGACTACGAGACGATCATGTACGAGGGCTACGGCCCGAACGGCGTCGCGGTGCTCATCGAGTGCCTCACCGACAACCGCAACCGCGCCGCCTCCGACGTCCGCGTCGCCATGACCCGCAACGGCGGCTCGATGGCCGACCCGGGCTCGGTGTCGTACCTCTTCAACCGCAAGGGCGTCGTGCTCGTCCCCAAGGGTGAGCTGACCGAGGACGACGTGCTCGGCGCGGTCCTCGACGCGGGCGCCGAGGAGGTCAACGACCTCGGTGAGTCCTTCGAGGTCATCTCCGAGGCCACCGACCTGGTCGCGGTCCGCACCGCCCTTCAGGAAGCCGGCGTGGACTACGACTCCGCCGACGCCAACTTCGTCCCGACCATGCAGGTCGAGCTGGACGAGGACGGCGCGAGGAAGATCTTCAAGCTGATCGACGCGCTCGAGGACAGCGACGACGTGCAGAACGTCTTCGCCAACTTCGACGTCAGCGACGAGGTCATGGAGAAGGTCGACGCGTAACGCTGCCGCGAGCGACGCGGTTTCGGCGGGCCGGGTGGGACACACGTCCCCCGGCCCGCCGCTGTTGTCGGTGGCAGCGGATAGCCTGCACAAACAGGTGGCCGAAGGGAGGGGTTGGGCGTGCGCGTACTCGGGGTGGACCCCGGACTGACGCGGTGTGGCGTCGGTGTCGTCGAGGGCGTCGCGGGCCGACCGCTCACGATGGTCGGCGTCGGTGTCGTACGGACGCCCGCGGACGCCGAGTTGGGGCCGCGCCTCGTCGCCGTCGAGCAGGGCATCGAAGCGTGGCTGGACGAGTACCGGCCCGAATGCGTCGCCGTGGAGCGGGTGTTCAGCCAGCACAACGTGCGCACGGTCATGGGCACCGCCCAGGCCAGTGCCGTCGCCATGCTGTGCGCCGCCCGCCGCGGCATCCCCGTCGCCCTGCACACGCCCAGCGAGGTCAAGGCCGCCGTCACCGGCAGCGGTCGCGCGGACAAGGCGCAGGTCGGCGCGATGGTCACCCGCCTGCTGCGGCTCGACGCACCCCCGAAACCGGCTGACGCCGCCGACGCCCTGGCCCTCGCCATCTGCCACATCTGGCGCGCCCCCGCGCAGAACCGGCTCCAGCAGGCCGTCGCCCTGCACGCGGCCAAGGCCCCCAAAGCCCCCCAAGCACCGATGACTTCGAAAGGCCGTACGGCATGATCGCCTTCGTCAGCGGCACGGTCGCCGCACTCGCCCCCGACACCGCGGTGGTCGAGGTGGGTGGCGTCGGCATGGCCGTCCAGTGCACGCCGAACACCCTGTCCACGCTCCGGCTCGGCCGCCCCGCCAAGCTCGCCACCTCCCTCGTCGTACGGGAGGACTCCCTGACCCTGTACGGCTTCGTGGACGACGACGAACGCCAGGTCTTCGAGCTGCTGCAGACCGCGAGCGGGGTCGGCCCCCGGCTGGCCCAGGCCATGCTGGCGGTCCACGCGCCGGACGCCCTGCGCCGAGCGGTGGCCACGGCGGACGAGAAGGCGCTCATCGCGGTTCCCGGCATCGGCAAGAAGGGCGCGCAGAAGCTGCTGCTGGAGCTCAAGGACCGGCTGGGCGCGCCGGTCGGCGCACCCGCGGTCGGCGCCCCGGTCACCAGCGGCTGGCGCGACCAGCTGCACGCCGCCCTGATCGGCCTCGGCTACGCCACCCGCGAGGCCGACGAGGCGGTCGCCGCCGTGACCCCGCAGGCCGAGGCCGCCGGCGGCACACCCCAGGTGGGCCACCTGCTGAGGGCCGCCCTGCAGACCCTGAACCGCGCCCGCTAGGAGAACGTCAGTGAACTGGGACGACACGACCGAGGAGAGCGCCCCCGAGCGGCTCGTCGGCCCCGCCGAGGACCGGCTGGTGGGCTCTGTCGCCGACGGTGAGGACCAGGCCGTCGAGGCCGCCCTGCGCCCCAAGGACCTGGGCGAGTTCATCGGCCAGGAGAAGGTCCGCGAACAGCTCGACCTCGTCCTTCGCGCCGCACGCGCGCGTGGCGCGACCGCCGACCATGTGCTGCTCTCCGGCGCCCCAGGCCTCGGCAAGACCACCCTCTCGATGATCATCGCCGCCGAGATGGGCGCCCCGATCCGCATCACCAGCGGCCCCGCCATCCAGCACGCCGGCGACCTCGCGGCGATCCTCTCCTCCCTCCAGGAGGGCGAGGTCCTCTTCCTCGACGAGATCCACCGCATGTCGCGGCCCGCCGAGGAGATGCTCTACATGGCGATGGAGGACTTCCGCGTCGACGTCATCGTCGGCAAGGGCCCCGGCGCCACCGCGATCCCCCTCGAACTGCCCCCCTTCACCCTGGTCGGCGCCACCACGCGCGCGGGCCTGCTGCCGCCCCCGCTGCGCGACCGCTTCGGCTTCACCGGACACATGGAGTTCTACGAGCCCGCCGAGCTGGAGCGCGTCATCCACCGCTCGGCGAACCTCCTCGACGTCGAGATCGACACCGACGGCGCCGCCGAGATCGCCGGCCGCTCCCGCGGCACGCCCCGCATCGCCAACCGCCTGCTGCGCCGCGTACGCGACTACGCGCAGGTCAAGGCCGACGGGATCATCGACCGCGAGATCGCGCAGGCGGCCCTGAAGGTCTACGAGGTGGACGGCCGGGGACTGGACCGTCTCGACCGCGCGGTACTGCAGGCCCTGCTGAAGCTGTTCGGCGGCGGCCCGGTCGGCCTGTCCACGCTCGCCGTCGCCGTGGGCGAGGAGCGCGAGACCGTGGAGGAGGTCGCCGAACCCTTCCTCGTACGGGAGGGGCTACTGGCCCGTACACCGCGCGGGCGGGTGGCCACCCCGGCCGCCTGGACGCACCTCGGCCTCACCCCGGCCCGCGCCCCCGGCCAGGGAAGCGGACAACAGGACCTGTTCGGTACATAACCCGGTATGTGACCGAGGACATGACCCGATATGTGACCCGGCACGTGGACACAGAGGGCCGCAGCGGAGACATTGGCCGGGTCAGGAACCCAGGTGCCATGCTGAGCGTTGTTCCCTGCACGCGGACTCGCTTAGACTCCGCCGATGCCGCCGTTGTCGGCAGCACACACCCCCATCCATCAGGCCGCTCAACCATCGCGGTCGTCTGAAGGAAGTTCCGTCCCGTGAGTCCTTTGACCCTCCTCCCGTTCATCGTGCTCATCGGGGCCATGTTCCTGATGACCCGATCGGCCAAGAAGAAGCAGCAGCAAGCGGCCGACATGCGTAACCAACTGCAGCCCGGCAGCGGTGTCCGCACCATCGGGGGCATGTACGCGACGGTCAAGGAGGTCAGCGACGACACGCTTCTCCTCGACGCGGGACCGGGCGTGGAACTGCTCTTCGCGAAGAACGCGATCGGCGCCGTCCTGACCGACGACGAGTACAACCGCATCGTCCACGGCATCGAGCACGACCTGAAGTCCGACTCCGACGTCGTCCCCGACGACGCCTCCTCCCTCACCGAGACCGACGAGTCCGCCGACGAAGCTGCCGCCGCCCCCGGCGACAAGGCCGTCGACCTCGGTAAGAAGGACGGGCCTGACGAGGTCCAGGAGAAGGCCGACGAGGCCGAGCAGGCCGACCAGGCCGAGGCCGACGAAGAGCCGAAGAAGACCGACGGCGACTCCGACGCGAAGAAGTAGTCACGTCCCCGGCGAACACGGGTCACACCCGTGCATGCCGGGGCGCGCGCATCTCGCCAGGGGATCCCGACACCATGTCATGGCCGCTGCCGCGCTGACCCGGCGCAAGGCGGCCCGAGAGGGAGTACGAGAAGGTGGCAGCACCTAAGAAGGGCCGGAGCGCGAGCGCCCAGAGCAAGCCAGGGCGCTCGTTGGCCCTGATCCTGATCGCCATCGTGGCGCTCACCGGAGGCATGTTCGTCTCCGGTCACACCACTCCGCGTCTCGGCATCGACCTTGCCGGCGGTACCAGCATCACGCTGAAGGCGAAGTCGGACCAGGGATCCGCGATCAACAAGGCCAACATGGACACAGCGGTCGAGATCATGAACCGCCGTGTCAACGGGCTGGGCGTCTCCGAGGCGGAGGTGCAGACCCAGGGCAGCGACAACATCATCGTGAACATCCCCAAGGGCACCAACTCCGAGAAGGCCCGGGAGCAGGTCGGCACCACCGCCAAGCTGTACTTCCGTCCGGTCCTGGCCCAGGAGGCCACCGGCTCCGCCGCCGTCCCCTCGCCGAGCGCGTCCACGAGCGGCGCGTCCACCGCCTCGCCGAGCGCGTCGACGAGTGCTTCGCCGAGCGCGTCCGGGTCCACCGGTGAGAAGGCGACCTCGTCGTCCCCGTCGGCCAGCGCCACCTCGCAGGGCCGCGCCGTCACCGACGCGCTGAAGGCCGACTCCACCCCGTCGGCCTCGGCGAGCACGAAGGCGAGCGCCAAGGCGGGCACCTCCGCCAGCCCGTCGGCCGCCGCGAGCGGCGGCGCCGTCACGCCGGAGGACGCCGCGCTCCAGGCCAAGTACGCGGCTCTGGACTGCTCCAAGGAGTCGGTGCGCACCACGGCGGGCGAGGGCGTCCAGCCCGGGAACGCGACCGTGGCCTGCGGTGAGATCGACAAGGTCTGGTACAAGTACCTGCTCGGCCCGGCCGCCGTCGACGGCACCGAGGTCGACAAGGCCTCGGCGGTCTTCGACACACAGGGTGCCTCCGGCTGGCAGGTCACCATGGAGTTCACCAAGAAGGGCGCCGCGAAGTTCGCCGCCATCACGGCCCAGCTCGCGCAGAACCAGCAGCCGCAGAACGAGTTCGGCATCGTCCTCGACGGCAACGTGGTCTCCAGCCCGTTCGTGCAGAACTCCATCACCGGCGGCCAGGCCCAGATCTCCGGCAGCTTCACGCAGGAGGAGGCCCAGAGCCTCGCCAACATGCTGTCCTACGGTGCGCTCCCGCTCTCCTTCAAGGAGCAGAGCGTGACCACGGTGACCGCGGCGCTCGGCGGTGACCAGCTGCACGCCGGTCTGCTCGCCGGCGCCATCGGCCTCGTCCTGGTCGTCATCTACCTGGTGGCCTACTACCGGGGTCTCGCGCTCATCGCGCTCGCCTCGCTGCTGGTCTCCGCGGCCCTCACGTACGTACTCATGGCGCTGCTCGGCCCGGCCATCGGCTTCGCGCTGAACCTGCCCGCCGTCTGTGGCGCCATCGTCGCCATCGGCATCACGGCGGACTCGTTCATCGTGTACTTCGAACGGGTCCGGGACGAGATCCGCGAGGGCCGCACCCTGCGCCCCGCCGTGGAGCGGGCCTGGCCGCGCGCCCGGCGCACCATCCTGGTCTCCGACTTCGTGTCGTTCCTCGCCGCCGCCGTGCTGTTCATCGTCACGGTCGGCAAGGTCCAGGGCTTCGCGTTCACGCTGGGCCTGACCACCGTCCTCGACGTGGTCGTGGTCTTCTTCTTCACCAAGCCGCTGATGACGCTCATCGCCCGGCGCAAGTTCTTCGCGGACGGCCACAAGTGGTCCGGGCTCGACCCGAAGAGCCTGGGCGCGCAGCCGCCGATCCGCCGCACCCGCCGTCCCGCCGGTCCCGCCGCCGGCCCTGTCGAGACGAAGGAGGCGTGAGCGATGTCGAAACTCGGTAACCTCGGCGCCCGACTGCACCGTGGCGAGATCAGCTACGACTTCATCGGCCACCGCAAGCTCTGGTACAGCATCTCGATCCTGATCACCATCACGGCGATCGTCGGCCTGGCGGTGCGCGGCCTGAACATGGGCATCGACTTCCAGGGCGGCGCCGTCTTCACCACGGAGAAGACGAGCGTCTCCGTCTCCCAGGCCGAGGAGTACGCCAAGGACGCGTCAGGCCATGACGCGGTCGTGCAGAAGCTCGGCAACGGCTCGCTGCGCATCCAGATCGCCGGTATGGACATCAAGCAGTCCAACCAGATCAAGGACGACCTCGCCAAGGACCTCAAGGCCGACCCGGAGTCGATCACCGCCGAGCTGGTGGGTCCCAGCTGGGGCGACCAGGTCGCCAACAAGGCCTGGCAGGGCCTGGCGATCTTCATGGTCCTGGTCGTGATCTATCTGGCGATCGCCTTCGAGCTGCGCATGGCCGTCGCCGCGCTCATCGCCCTGATCCACGACATCACCATCACGGTCGGCATCTACGCCCTGGTGGGCTTCGAGGTCACGCCGGGCACGGTGATCGGTCTGCTGACGATCCTCGGTTACTCGCTGTACGACACGGTCGTCGTCTTCGACTCCCTCAAGGAGCAGACGAAGGACCTCACGAAGCAGACCCGCTTCACCTACAGCGAGGTCGCCAACCGCTCGATCAACGGCACCCTGGTCCGCTCCATCAACACCACGGTGGTCGCCCTGCTGCCGGTGGCCGGCCTGCTGTTCATCGGCGGCGGCTTCCTCGGCGCGGGCACGCTCAACGACATCTCGCTGTCGCTGTTCGTCGGCCTCGCGGCCGGCGCCTACTCGTCGATCTTCATCGCCACGCCGCTCGTCGCCGACCTCAAGGAGCGCGAGCCGCAGATGAAGGCGCTGAAGAAGCGCGTCCTCGCCAAGCGCGCCGCCCAGGCGAGCGCCGAGGAGGAGGGCACCGAGACCCGCGGCGACGACGGCTACGACGACGAGCCGGAGGACGCCGCACACGCGGTCGTCGGCCCGCGCACCCAGCCCGCGGCCCGGGGCCGGGGCCGCGGCCGGCCGTCGGGGAAGCGCCGATGACGGAACTCACCGACGTCACGACGCTGCTCCTCGGCCGCATCCGTGACGTGGCGGACCACCCGGAGCCGGGGGTGATGTTCAAGGACATCACCCCGCTCCTGGCGGACCCGGTGGCGTTCTCCGCGCTCACCGACGCGTTCGCGGAGATCGCCGAGCGCACCGGTGCCACCAAGATCGTCGGCCTGGAGGCCCGGGGCTTCATCCTCGGCGCCCCGGTCGCCGTCCGCGCCGGCCTCGGCTTCATCCCCGTACGCAAGGCGGGCAAGCTCCCCGGAGCCACCCTCGCCCAGGCCTACGACCTGGAGTACGGCTCGGCCGAGATCGAGGTGCACGCCGAGGACCTGACCGCCGACGACCGGATCCTCATCGTCGACGACGTGCTCGCCACCGGCGGCACCGCCGAGGCGTCGATCCAGCTCATCCACCGCGCGGGCGCCGAGGTCGCGGGCGTCGCCGTCCTGATGGAGCTGGGCTTCCTCGACGGCAGGCCACGACTGGAGGCGGCCCTCGGCGGGGCGCCCCTGGAGGCCCTCCTCACCATCTGAGGCGGTCTGAACACGATCTCTCGAACGCCGTACGCCAAGCGGGCGGGCCCGGAGGAATCCGGCGCCCGCCCCTTGTGTTTTCCCCGGTGGACGGCCCTCACAGCGGCCTGAAGGCGATGCCGGAGCCCGGGATCGCTACGATGGGTGCTCCGGAGCCTGACCGGGGACCCGGATCGCGCACGAGGAGTCCTCTTGCCAGACGAGGCCCAGCACCTGACCGCCGCCAAGCCCGAGTCCACCTCGGGCCCCGCGGCCACGCCCGCGAAGAGCGACACTCACGGGCCGGTCGAGCACGACCGTTCCGCGCCCGTCGACAAGCCAGCCGAGCAGCCCCGCCCCAAGTCGGCCCCTGCCGAGCACCCCTCGGCCGCGCCCGCCGGCCGCCCGGCCGCGGCCCAGCAGCCCGCCCGCTCCGGCTCCTCCAACCGCGTCCGGGCCCGCCTCGCCCGCCTCGGCGTCCAGCGCCAGAACCCGTACAACCCGGTCCTGGAACCGCTGCTGCGGATAGTGCGCAGCAACGACCCCAAGATCGAGACCGCGACGCTGCGCCAGATCGAGAAGTCCTACCAGGTCGCCGAGCGCTGGCACCGCGGCCAGAAGCGCAAGAGCGGCGACCCGTACATCACGCACCCGCTCGCGGTGACCACGATCCTCGCCGAGCTCGGCATGGACCCGGCCACCCTCATGGCGGGCCTGCTGCACGACACCGTCGAGGACACCGAGTACGGCCTGGAGGACCTGCGCCGCGACTTCGGCGACCAGGTCGCCCTGCTCGTCGACGGCGTCACCAAGCTCGACAAGGTCAAGTTCGGCGAGGCCGCCCAGGCCGAGACCGTGCGCAAGATGGTCGTCGCCATGGCCAAGGACCCGCGCGTCCTGGTCATCAAGCTCGCCGACCGCCTGCACAACATGCGCACCATGCGCTACCTCAAGCGCGAGAAGCAGGAGAAGAAGGCGCGCGAGACCCTGGAGATCTACGCGCCGCTCGCCCATCGCCTGGGCATGAACACCATCAAGTGGGAACTGGAGGACCTCGCCTTCGCGATCCTCTACCCCAAGATGTACGACGAAATCGTCCGGCTGGTGGCCGAAAGGGCACCGAAGCGTGACGAGTACCTGGCCATAGTGACCGACGAGGTCCAGGCCGACCTGCGCGCCGCCCGCATCAAGGCGACCGTCACCGGCCGCCCGAAGCACTACTACAGCGTCTACCAGAAGATGATCGTCCGCGGGCGCGACTTCGCGGAGATCTACGACCTGGTGGGCATCCGCGTCCTCGTGGACACCGTCCGCGACTGCTACGCGGCCCTCGGCACCGTGCACGCGCGATGGAACCCGGTCCCCGGCCGGTTCAAGGACTACATCGCGATGCCCAAGTTCAACATGTACCAGTCGCTGCACACGACGGTCATCGGCCCCAACGGCAAGCCGGTCGAACTGCAGATCCGCACCTTCGACATGCACCGCCGCGCGGAGTACGGCATCGCCGCGCACTGGAAGTACAAGCAGGAGGCCGTCGCCGGCGCCTCCAAGGTGCGCTCGGACCAGCCGAGAACCACCGGCAAGGACGACCACCTCAACGACATGGCGTGGCTGCGCCAGCTCCTCGACTGGCAGAAGGAGACCGAGGACCCCGGCGAGTTCCTGGAGTCCCTGCGCTTCGACCTGTCGCGCAACGAGGTCTTCGTCTTCACGCCGAAGGGCGACGTGATAGCGCTGCCGGCCGGTGCCACGCCCGTGGACTTCTCGTACGCGGTGCACACCGAGGTGGGCCACCGCACCATAGGAGCCCGGGTCAACGGACGCCTCGTGCCGCTGGAATCCACCCTGGACAACGGCGACCTGGTGGAGGTCTTCACCTCCAAGGCCGCCGGGGCCGGGCCGTCCCGGGACTGGCTGAACTTCGTCAAGTCGCCGCGCGCCCGCAACAAGATCCGGGCCTGGTTCTCCAAGGAGCGCCGGGACGAGGCGATCGAGCAGGGCAAGGACGCCATCGCGCGCGCGATGCGCAAGCAGAACCTGCCGATCCAGCGCATCCTCACCGGCGACTCGCTCGTCACCCTCGCGCACGAGATGCGCTACCCGGACATCTCCTCGCTGTACGCGGCGATCGGCGAGGGCCATGTGGCCGCGCAGAACGTCGTGCAGAAGCTGGTGCAGGCCCTCGGCGGCGAGGAGGCGGCCACCGAGGAGATCGACGAGTCGGTCCCGCCGTCCCACGGCCGTGGCCGCAAGCGGCGCAGCAACCAGGACCCGGGTGTGGTCGTCAAGGGCGTCGACGACGTGTGGGTCAAGCTGGCCCGCTGCTGTACGCCGGTGCCCGGCGACCCCATCATCGGTTTCGTCACACGCGGTAGTGGCGTATCGGTTCACCGCAGCGACTGCGTCAACGTGGAGTCACTGTCCCGCGAACCGGAGCGCATCCTCGAGGTCGAGTGGGCGCCGACGCAGTCCTCGGTCTTCCTGGTCGCCATCCAGGTCGAGGCCCTGGACCGCTCCCGCCTCCTGTCGGACGTCACCCGCGTCCTGTCCGACCAGCACGTCAACATCCTCTCCGCCGCCGTCCAGACCTCCCGCGACCGCGTGGCCACCTCCCGCTTCACCTTCGAGATGGGCGACCCCAAACACCTGGGCCACGTCCTGAAGGCGGTCAGAGGCGTGGAGGGCGTCTACGACGTGTACCGCGTGACGTCGGCGCGGCGGCCGTAGGGCGGCATGAGGGAGGCCCCCGTACGTGATGTACGGGGGCCTCCCTCATGCCCTGTGTTGTTGGCCGCGTCTGTCAGCCGCCGAACTCGTGCAGGCCCTTCAGGGCCTGGTCCAGCAGGGCCTGGCGGCCCTCCAGCTCGCGCTCCAGCTTGTCGGCCTTCGCGGAGTTGCCCTGGGTGCGGGCCTGGTCGATCTGGGACCGCAGCTTGTCCACGGCGGCCTGGAGCTGGCCGGTGAGACCCTCGGCACGCGCGCGTGCCTCCGGGTTCGTCCGGCGCCACTCGGTCTCCTCGGACTCCTGCATCGCCCGCTCCACGGTGTGCATCCGGCCCTCGACCTTCGGCCGTGCGTCACGGGGGACGTGACCGATGGCCTCCCAGCGCTCGTTGATCGAGCGGAAGGCGGCACGCGCCGCCTTCAGGTCACCGATCGGGAGGAGCTTCTCGGCCTCCTCGGCCAGCTCCTCCTTGAGCTTCAGGTTCTCCGTCTGCTCCGCGTCCCGCTCGGCGAACACCGAGCTGCGGGCGGCGAAGAAGACGTCCTGGGCGCCGCGGAAGCGGTTCCACAGGTCGTCCTCGTGCTCGCGCTGGGCGCGGCCCGCCGCCTTCCAGTCCGCCATCAGCTCGCGGTAGCGCGCGGCCGTCGGACCCCAGTCCGCCGAACCGGACAGCGCCTCGGCCTCGGAGACCAGCCGCTCCTTGACCCGACGGGCGTCCTCGCGCTGCGCGTCCAACTGCGCGAAGTGCGCCTTGCGCCGCTTGGAGAACGCCGAGCGCGCGTGCGAGAAACGGTGCCACAGCTCGTCGTCCGACTTGCGGTCCAGGCGCGGCAGACCCTTCCAGATGTCCACCAGGGAGCGCAGCCGCTCACCGGCGGCCCGCCACTGGTCGGACTCGGCCAACTGCTCCGCCTCGACGACCAGGTCCTCCTTGGCCTTGCGGGCCTCGTCGGACTGCTTGGCGCGCTGCTGCTTGCGCTCCTCGCGCCGCGACTCGACGGTCGCCACGAGCTTGTCCAGCCGGTCCCGCAGGGCCTGAAGATCGCCGACCGCGTGATGCGCGTCCACCTGGTCGCGGATGTGGTCGATGGCGACCTGGGCGTCCTTCGACGACAGATCGGTGGTCTGCACTCGCTTCTCGAGGAGGCCGATCTCGACAACCAGGCCCTCGTACTTGCGCTCGAAGTAGGCCAGTGCTTCCTCAGGGGAGCCTGCCTGCCAGGAACCGACCACCTGCTCGCCGTCGGCGGTACGCACGTACACGGTCCCCGTCTCGTCGACGCGGCCCCACGGGTCGCTGCTCACAGCGCCTCCTCCACATGATGCCTCCGAGGGGCTTCAGTGCCCCTGGGCATCCTCCACAGTTTCGTCACGGCCAACATAGGCGACCGGCGGGTCGCCTGTCCGCATCCAGCGCGACCGAAATTGCGCGGTTGACCGCGCCTTAGTCGTCGGATTGTCGTCGGGTTGTCGTCAGGATTTCGTGACCGTCGCCTTGTTGATCACGACCGTCGCGTTCGGGGCGGTGTTCTGTGTCGTCGGGTCGGCGGGCTGTGACCCCGCGGCGGCGATCTTCTTCAGAACCTTCATGCCGTCGGCCGACACCGTACCGAACGGCGTGTAGCTGGGCGGCAGCTGACTGTCCTGGTAGACGAGGAAGAACTGGCTGCCGCCGGTGTGCGCCTGACCGGTGTTGGCCATCGCGATCGTGCCCGCCGGGTAGACGTTGCTCTTGAGGGTGGCGTCCTTCAGGTTCTCGTCCGGGATGGTGTAGCCGGGGCCGCCGCTGCCGGAGCCCGTCGGGTCGCCGCACTGCAGCACGTAGATGCCGTTGGTGGTGAGCCGGTGGCACTTGGTGTGGTCGAAGTACCCCTTGCCGGCCAGGAAGTCGAACGAGTTCACCGTGTGCGGCGCGGCCTTGGCCTTCAGCGCTATGTCGATGTCACCGCACGTCGTCGCGAGCTTCATCGTGTACTTCGCCGACGTGTCGATCGTGACCGCCGGCTCCTTCTTCCAGGTCAACTTCTTGATCGAGCCCGCGGCCGCCTTCTCGCACGGGTCCTTCACCGCGCTGGGCGCCGCGGAGGGAGAGGCACTGGTCTCCGCGCTCGCGTTCGCCTTGTCGTCGTCCTTCAGGACGCCGGTCGTGTACAGCGCCAGACTGCCGATGATGATCACGCCGAGCACCGACGCGATCACCGAGTTGCGCACCCGCGCCTTGCGTCGTGCGGAGGTGCGTCGCTGCTGCTGCCGCAAGAACTTCTCCCGAGCGAGCTGACGCTTCCGCTGTTCCTGGGTGACCACCGGTTTCTCCTCGTGCGTCTCGTACGTCGACTGGGACGCGTGCGTCTTGTGAGCCGACCGCCTGCGTGTGCCCCGTACCGTATATGGGTTCGCTGAGGAAACGGCAGCGCCGGTAGGCTCTGACCACTGGCGCAGCCGCCAGAAGCCCACGCGTATCGACACAAACGAAGGACGATCGTGCTCATTGCCGGGTTCCCCGCCGGGGCCTGGGGGACGAACTGTTATCTCGTCGCCCCCGCCGCCGGTGAGGAGTGCGTGATCATCGACCCGGGCCATCAGGCGGCCCCAGGAGTCGAGGAAGCGCTGAAGAAACATCGGCTCAAGCCCGTCGCCGTCGTCCTCACCCACGGCCACATCGACCATGTGGCCTCGGTCGTCCCGGTGTGCGGCGCGCACGACGTGCCGGCCTGGATCCACCCCGAGGACCGCTTCATGATGAGCGACCCCGAGAAGGCGCTCGGCCGGTCCATCGGGATGCCGCTGATGGGCGAGCTGACCGTGGGGGAGCCGGACGACGTCCGGGAGCTGACCGACGGAGTGCGGCTGGATCTGGCGGGTCTGGAGTTCTCCGTCGCGCACGCGCCGGGCCATACGAAGGGGTCGGTGACCTTCCGGATGCCCGAGAAGACCGACGTCCCGTCGGTCTTCTTCTCCGGGGATCTGCTGTTCGCCGGCTCCATCGGACGCACCGACCTGCCCGGCGGTGACATGGCCGAGATGCTCGACTCGCTGGCCCGCGTGTGCCTGCCCCTCGAGGACTCGACCGTGGTCCTGTCCGGCCACGGCCCCCAGACGACCATCGGCCAGGAGCGCGCCACCAACCCGTATCTGCGGCAGGTGGCGCCCGGCGGCCAGGGAGCGGGATCGAACACCCCTCCCCGACGAGGAATGTGACGAGAGACCTCCGTGAGTACCTTCCAGGCCCCCAAGGGCACGTACGACCTGATTCCGCCGGACAGCGCCGCGTACCTCGCCGTCCGCGAGGCCATCGCCGCGCCCCTGCGCAACTCCGGCTACGGCTACGTCGAGACGCCCGGCTTCGAGAACGTGGAGCTCTTCGCGCGCGGTGTCGGCGAGTCGACCGACATCGTGACGAAGGAGATGTACGCCTTCGAGACCAAGGGCGGCGACCGGCTCGCCCTGCGCCCCGAGGGGACCGCTTCCGTCCTGCGCGCCGCCCTCGAGGCCAACCTGCACAAGCTGGGCAACCTGCCGGTCAAGCTCTGGTACTCGGGCTCGTACTACCGCTACGAGCGCCCCCAGAAGGGCCGCTACCGCCACTTCTCCCAGGTCGGCGCCGAGGCGATCGGCGCGGAGGACCCGGCGCTGGACGCCGAGCTGATCATCCTGGCCGACCAGGCGTACCGCTCGCTGGGCCTGCGCGACTTCCGCATCCTGCTGAACAGCCTGGGCGACACGGAGTGCCGTCCGGTGTACCGGGAGGCGCTGCAGACCTTCCTGCGGGGCCTGGACCTCGACGAGGACACCCTGCGCCGCGCGGAGATCAACCCGCTGCGCGTCCTGGACGACAAGCGGGAGTCGGTCCAGAAGCAGCTCGGCGACGCCCCGCTGCTGCGCGACTACCTCTGCGACGCCTGCAAGGCGTACCACGAGGAGGTCCGCGAGCTGATCACGGCGGCGGGCGTCGTCTTCGAGGACGACCCGAAGCTGGTCCGCGGCCTGGACTACTACACCCGGACGACCTTCGAGTTCGTCCACGACGGTCTGGGCTCCCAGTCCGCGGTGGGCGGCGGCGGCCGCTACGACGGTCTCTCCGAGATGATCGGCGGCCCCGCGCTGCCGTCGGTGGGCTGGGCGCTGGGCGTCGACCGTACGGTCCTGGCGCTGGAGGCGGAGGGCGTGCGGCTGGAGCTGCCGGCCTCGACCTCCGTGTTCGCGGTCCCGCTCGGCGAGGAGGCCCGCCGGGTGCTCTTCGCCAAGGTGACGGAGCTGCGCAAGGTGGGCATCGCGGCCGACTTCTCCTACGGCGCCAAGGGGCTCAAGGGGGCCATGAAGAGCGCCAACCGCAGCGGGGCCCGCTACACGGTCGTCGCCGGCGAACGCGACCTCGCCGAGGGCGTCGTCCAGCTCAAGGACATGACGACCGGCGAGCAGACGTCGATCGGTGTGAACGAGATCGTGGCCGAGCTGGAGTCGAGGCTCGGTTAGCACGTCACGAAGGGCGCCGGGGCGGGTCTCCGGCGCCCTTCGCCATACGTCGCACGGACTTGCTTATGTCCAGCGAACGGTGGACACCCGGTCCCGTGCGGCACAATGGCCCCTGCCCGAAGATGGTCCAACTCCCCAGTGACGGAATCGGCGTGATGAGCAAGACGACAGTCAAAGACGTCTCCACGGAGTCCGAGCCGGAGCGCGTCGCCGCGACCGAGGCCCGGACGGTGGGCGGCAGCCGTGCGTTCGCGATCCTGCTGCTGATCACCGGCGCGGCCGGTCTGCTCGCCGCGTGGGTCATCACGATCGACAAGTTCAAGATCCTCGAAGGCAAGGTGGACGGCAAGACGTTCACCCCGAGCTGCAGCATCAACCCGATCATCTCCTGCGGCAGCGTCATGGAGAGCAAGCAGGCAGCGGCCTTCGGCTTCCCCAACCCGATGCTCGGCCTCGTCGCCTACGGCATCGTCATCTGCGTCGGCATGAGCCTGCTGACCCGGGCCGGCTTCCCCCGCTGGTACTGGCTGACCTTCAACTTCGGCACGCTGTTCGGGGTGGCCTTCTGCACCTGGCTGCAGTACCAGTCCCTGTACGAGATCAACGCCCTGTGCCTGTGGTGCTCGCTGGCCTGGGTCGCGACGATCACCATGTTCTGGTACGTCACCTCGTTCAACGTGCGCAACGGCTTCCTGCCCGCCCCGAGTTGGCTGAAGCGGTTCTTCGGCGAGTTCACCTGGGTCCTGCCGGCCACCCACGTCGGCATCATCGCCATGCTGATCCTGACCCGCTGGGGCGCCTCCCTCTGGGCCTGACCCCGGCCCAGGGCAGGATGGCCCCGGGTATCAATGTCAGACCCCTGACGTAGGCTCCGGAGTGTGGAGCCCGACCTGTTCACCGCCGCAGCCGAAGACCGCCAGGAGAAGGACCCGACAGGGAGCCCCCTGGCGGTCCGGATGCGCCCGCGCACCCTCGACGAGGTGGTGGGCCAGCAGCACCTGCTGAAGCCGGGCTCACCCCTGCGCCGCCTGGTCGGCGACGGCGCCAAGGGCCCGGCCGGGCCGTCGTCCGTGATCCTCTGGGGGCCGCCCGGCACGGGGAAGACGACTTTGGCGTACGTCGTCTCCAAGGCCACCAACAAGCGGTTCGTGGAGCTGTCGGCCATCACCGCGGGCGTCAAGGAGGTCCGCGCGGTCATCGACGGCGCCCGCCGCGCCATCGGCGGCTACGGCAAGGAGACCGTCCTCTTCCTCGACGAGATCCACCGCTTCAGCAAGGCCCAGCAGGACTCCCTCCTGCCGGCCGTCGAGAACCGCTGGGTCACGCTGATCGCGGCGACCACCGAGAACCCGTACTTCTCCGTGATCTCGCCGCTGCTGTCCCGCTCCCTCCTGCTCACCCTCGAACCCCTCACCGACGACGACCTCCGGAATCTCGTCGAGCGCGCCCTGGCCGACGACCGCGGCCTCAAGGGCGCCGTCACCCTCCCCGAGGACGCCGAGGCCCACCTCCTGCGCATCGCCGGCGGCGACGCCCGCCGCGCCCTGACCGCCCTGGAGGCCGCCGCCGGCGCCGCCCTCGACCAGGACGAGACCGAGATCAGCCTGCAGACCCTGGAGCAGACGGTCGACCGCGCGGCCGTGAAGTACGACCGCGACGGCGACCAGCACTACGACGTCGCCAGCGCCCTCATCAAGTCCATCCGGGGCTCCGACGTCGACGCCGCCCTGCACTACCTGGCCCGCATGATCGAGGCCGGCGAGGACCCCCGTTTCATCGCCCGCCGCCTGATGATCTCCGCCAGCGAGGACATCGGCCTCGCCGACCCCGCCGCGCTGCCCCTCGCGGTCGCCGCCGCCCAGGCCGTCGCCATGATCGGTTTCCCCGAGGCCGCCCTCACCCTCAGCCACACCACCATCGCCCTCGCCCTCGCCCCCAAGTCCAACGCGGCGACGACGGCGATCGGCGCCGCCCTGGACGACGTACGCAAGGGGCAGGCCGGGCCCGTCCCGCCGCATCTGCGCGACGGGCACTACAAGGGCGCCGCCAAACTGGGGCACGCGCAGGGGTACGTGTATCCGCACGACCTGCCCGAGGGCATCGCCGCCCAGCAGCACGCGCCGGACGCGATCCACGGCCGGGAGTACTACACGCCGACCCGGCACGGCGCCGAGGCCCGCTACGCGGACGCGGTCGAGTGGACCAGACAGCACCTCGGTCGAAAGGGGCCGTGAGCACCCTGTAGACTCGCCCGAAGTGCTGCGTCCCGTGTCCGGCCTCAGGGCCGGTTCACCAGAACGGGACATCCAGCCGGAGACCCGGCCCTCGGGCGGGGTTTCCAGGAGCGTCGCGCACCGTCGATCGGTGTCGCGGGCAGCCCACCACCACCCGGGTAACCGGGAGAGGCCGGTGGGCCACTCGCGTGCTGCACGTTGTGCCCAGACCAGGGAGCGGCTGCCCGGTCCGTCCGCGAGGACGGAAGCGGGTTTCCCAGGCTGCGGATGCGACCTCCCTTAACTCTGGTGAGCCGAAACCCAGGAAAGAGACATAGACAGTGGCGAATCAGCCCCGTCCCAAGGTCAAGAAGTCGCGTGCCCTCGGCATCGCGCTGACCCCGAAGGCCGTCAAGTACTTCGAGGCCCGCCCCTACCCGCCGGGCGAGCACGGCCGTGGCCGCAAGCAGAACTCGGACTACAAGGTCCGTCTGCTCGAGAAGCAGCGTCTGCGCGCGCAGTACGACGTGTCCGAGCGCCAGCTCGTCCGCGCCTACGAGCGTGCCTCCAAGGTCCAGGGCAAGACCGGTGAGGCCCTGATCATCGAGCTCGAGCGTCGTCTCGACGCCCTGGTCCTGCGTTCGGGCATCGCCCGCACCATCTACCAGGCCCGTCAGATGGTCGTGCACGGCCACATCGAGGTCAACGGCCAGAAGGTCGACAAGCCGTCCTTCCGCGTCAAGCCCGACGACGTCGTGATGGTCCGTGAGCGCAGCCGCAGCAAGACGCTGTTCGAGGTCTCCCGCGCCGGTGGCTTCGCCCCCGACGGCGAGACCCCGCGCTACCTCCAGGTGAACCTCGGCGCCCTGGCGTTCCGCCTGGACCGCGAGCCGAACCGCAAGGAGATCCCGGTCATCTGCGACGAGCAGCTCGTCGTCGAGTACTACGCCCGCTGATCCCCTCCCGGATCTGAGAGCCCGTCGTTCCCTCGCCCTTCGGGGCGGGCGGGGCGGCGGGTTTTCGCGCGTCTTAATCCGGTTCGGCGGGGCGCGCGGGGCGCGATAGGCTCAGCGCAGTTGTCAGCAGGTGTTCATGAGAGCAGGTGCACGGTGTCCGGTGGAGAGGTGGCCGGAATCCTGGTGGCCGTCTTCTGGGCGATCCTGGTCTCCTTCCTCGCCGTCGCGCTGGCGAGGCTGGCCCAGACGCTGAGGGCGACCACCCGGCTGGTCGCGGACGTGACCGAACAGGCCGTCCCGCTGCTGGCCGACGCCTCCGCGGCGGTGCGTTCCGCGCAGACCCAGATCGACCGGGTCGACGCGATCGCCTCGGACGTCCAGGAGGTCACGTCGAACGCGTCGGCGCTGTCGAGCACCGTCGCCTCCACCTTCGGCGGCCCCCTGGTGAAAGTCGCCGCCTTCGGCTACGGCGTACGCCGGGCGCTCGGCGGCGGCAAGGACGACCCGCCCGCCGGAAAGCCCCGGCGTACCGTGATCGTGGGCCGTACGGTCTCCCGGCGGGAGAAGCGCAAGCCCCGTGGAAAGAGGGACTGAGCCGGCGATGTTCCGTCGTACGTTCTGGTTCGGCACGGGCGTCGCCGCCGGTGTGTGGGCCACCACCAAGGTCAACCGCAAGCTGAGGCAGCTGACCCCCGAGAGCCTGGCCGCGACCGCGGCCAACAAGGCGCTCGAGACGGGAGCCCGCCTCAAGGACCGCGCGCTGGACTTCGCGCTCGACGTCCGCGACAACATGGCCCGGCGGGAGGCCGAACTGGGGGAGGCACTCGGGATCCACGAGGACCCCGAACTCCCCGCACCCAGGCGGTATGCCGCCCTGGAGAACCGCACCGACCCGAGCAACCCGAGGCACGTCGAGAACCCGACGTACTCGCACAACCGGAATGAGGACCACTGATGGAGTCGGCCGAGATTCGCCGCCGCTGGCTGAGCTTCTACGAGGAGCGCGGGCACACCGTCGTCCCTTCGGCGTCGCTCATCGCGGACGACCCGACTCTGCTCCTGGTCCCCGCCGGCATGGTCCCCTTCAAGCCGTACTTCCTCGGTGAGGTCAAGCCGCCGTGGTCGCGTGCCACCAGCGTGCAGAAGTGCGTGCGCACCCCCGACATCGAAGAGGTCGGCAAGACCACCCGCCACGGCACGTTCTTCCAGATGTGCGGCAACTTCTCCTTCGGCGACTACTTCAAGGAAGGCGCCATCACCTACGCCTGGGAGCTGCTCACCACGCCCCAGGACAAGGGTGGTTACGGGCTCGACCCCGAGCGCCTGTGGATCACCGTCTACCTCGACGACGACGAGGCCGAGACCATCTGGCGCGAAAAGATCGGCGTCCCCGCCGAGCGCATCCAGCGCCTCGGCATGAAGGACAACTACTGGTCCATGGGCGTCCCCGGCCCCTGCGGACCGTGTTCCGAGATCAACTACGACCGCGGCCCCGAGTTCGGCGCCGAGGGCGGCCCCGCCGTCAACGACGAGCGGTACGTGGAGATCTGGAACCTCGTCTTCATGCAGTACGAGCGCGGCGAGGGCATCGGCAAGGACAACTTCGAGATCCTGGGCGACCTGCCGAGCAAGAACATCGACACGGGCCTCGGCATGGAGCGCCTCGCCATGATTCTGCAGGGCGTGCAGAACATGTACGAGATCGACACCTCCATGGCCGTCATCAAGAAGGCCACCGAGCTGACCGGCGTCGAGTACGGCAAGGCCCACGACTCGGACGTCTCCCTGCGCGTGGTCACCGACCACATGCGCACGTCCGTCATGCTCATCGGCGACGGCGTCACCCCCGGCAACGAGGGCCGCGGTTATGTGCTGCGCCGCATCATGCGCCGCGCCATCCGCAACATGCGCCTCCTCGGCGCCACGGGTCCGGTCGTCCAGGACCTCATCGACACGGTCATCGCGATGATGGGCCGGCAGTACCCGGAGCTGGTCACCGACCGCGAGCGCATCGAGAAGGTCGCCGTCGCCGAGGAGAACGCCTTCCTCAAGACGCTGAAGGCCGGCACCAACATCCTCGACACGGCCGTCACCGAGACCAAGTCCTCCGGTGGCAAGGTCCTCGCCGGCGACAAGGCGTTCCTGCTCCACGACACCTGGGGCTTCCCGATCGACCTCACCCTCGAGATGGCCGCCGAGCAGGGGCTGTCCGTGGACGAAAACGGCTTCCGCCGTCTGATGAAGGAGCAGCGGGAGCGCGCCAAGGCCGACGCCCAGGCCAAGAAGACCGGCCACGCCGGCACCGGCGCCTACCGCGAGATCGCCGACCGGGCCGGTGAGACCGACTTCATCGGCTACGCGGACACCGAGGGCGAGTCGACGGTCGTCGGCATCCTCGTCGACGGCGCCTCCTCGCCGGCCGCCACCGAGGGCGACGAGGTCGAGATCGTCCTCGACCGCACCCCGTTCTACGCCGAGGGCGGCGGCCAGATCGGCGACACCGGCCGGATCAAGGTCGACACCGGTGCCGTCATCGAGATCCGCGACTGCCAGAAGCCGGTGCCCGGGGTGTACGTCCACAAGGGCGTCGTCCAGTTCGGCGAGGTCACCGTCGGCGCCAAGGCCCACGCCTCGATCGACATCCGCCGCCGCACGGCCATCGCCCGCGCCCACTCGGCCACCCACCTGACCCACCAGGCCCTGCGCGACGCCCTCGGCCCGACGGCCGCCCAGGCCGGTTCGGAGAACCAGCCCGGCCGCTTCCGCTTCGACTTCGGTTCCCCGGCCGCCGTCCCGACGGCCGTGATGACCGACGTCGAGCAGAAGATCAACGAGGTGCTCGCCCGCGACCTGGACGTGCACGCCGAGATCCTGACCCTCGACGAGGCCAAGAAGCAGGGCGCCATCGCCGAGTTCGGCGAGAAGTACGGCGAGCGGGTGCGCGTCGTGACCATCGGCGACTTCTCCAAGGAGCTGTGCGGCGGCACGCACGTGCACAACACCGCCCAACTGGGCCTGGTGAAGCTGCTCGGCGAGTCGTCGATCGGCTCGGGGGTGCGCCGTATCGAGGCTCTCGTCGGCGTCGACGCCTACAACTTCCTGGCCCGTGAGCACACGGTCGTCGCCCAGCTCCAGGAGCTGATCAAGGGGCGTCCGGAGGAGCTCCCGGAGAAGGTCTCCGCCATGCTCGGCAAGCTGAAGGACGCCGAGAAGGAGATCGAGAAGTTCCGCGCGGAGAAGGTCCTCCAGGCCGCCGCCGGTCTCGTCGAGTCCGCCAAGGACGTCCGCGGGATCGCCGTCGTCACCGGTCAGGTCCCGGACGGCACGACCCCGGACGACCTGCGCAGGCTGGTCCTCGACGTGCGCGGCCGTATCCAGGGCGGACGCGCCGTCGTCGTCGCCCTGTTCACGGTCGGCAACGGCAAGCCGCTGACGGTCATCGCCACCAACGAGGCCGCCCGCGAGCGCGGCCTCAAGGCCGGCGACCTGGTCCGTACGGCTGCCAAGACCCTCGGCGGCGGCGGTGGCGGCAAGCCGGACGTCGCCCAGGGCGGCGGCCAGAACCCGGCCGCGATCGGCGAGGCCGTCGACGCCGTCGAGCGGCTCGTGGCGGAAACGGCCAAGTGAGCCAGTCGATGCGCAAGGGCCGGCGGCTCGCGATCGACGTCGGGGACGCCCGGATCGGGGTCGCCTCGTGCGACCCCGACGGGATCCTCGCCACCCCGGTGGAGACGGTCCCCGGCCGGGACGTCCCGGCGGCGCACCGCCGGCTCGGACAACTGGTCGAGGAGTACGAGCCGATCGAGGTCGTCGTCGGTCTCCCTCGCTCCCTCAAGGGGGGCGAGGGCCCGGCGGCGGTGAAGGTGCGGGGCTTCGCCCAGGAGCTGGCGAACAAAATCGCGCCCGTATCCGTACGTCTGGTGGACGAGAGGATGACGACCGTGACGGCCAGTCAGGGACTGCGCGCGTCGGGGGTGAAGTCCAAGAAGGGCCGCTCGGTGATCGACCAGGCGGCCGCTGTGATCATCCTTCAGCAGGCGCTGGAATCCGAACGGGTGTCAGGTAAACCACCGGGCGAGGGCGTCGAAGTGGTCATCTGATCGCGATACGGTAACGTTCCGCGCCACGCGGGGGTGTTCGAACAGCCACCGCACAGAGAGAGACGGAACGGAGCCGGCTCCGCCAAGCCGCGCGACCGCCGCCTCGCGGCTCTAGGGGATCGATGACTGAGTATGGCCGGGGCCCAGGCTCCGAACCGTGGCATCCGGAGGACCCGTTGTACGGGGACGGCGGATGGGAAGGGCAGCAGGCCCACGCGGGTCATCAGCCTGCCTACGGCGGCCAGCAGCAGCACCAGTACCCGCAGCAGCCGCAGCAGCCGGAGTACGGCGATTGGGGCCAAGGACAGGCGCAGCAGTACGACCAGCAGCAGTACGACCCGCAGTACCAGGGCTACGACCCGCAGCAGTACGTCGATCAGGGGCAGCAGCAGTACGTCCAGCAGAACCAGCAGAACCACCAGAACCAGCACGACCACCAGAACCAGCAGAACCCCCAGGCCTACCACGAGGGTTACCAGGAGGGCGGCTGGGACGGCGCGGGCACCCATGCCCACGTCCCGTACGCGGCCGACCCCGGTGACCCCTACGGGCAGCAGGCCGCGGCCTACGGCGCGGAGCAGCCCGACTTCTACGGCACCCCGGACGCGTATCCGCCGCCGGAGCCCCCCGCCCGGCGGCGCCCCGAGCCCGAACCGGCGCAGTCGGAGCAGGAGTCGGAGCCGGAACAGAAGCCCGACTGGGATCCCGGACCCGACGAGGGCGGGCACGCTTTCTTCGCGGGCGGCGGCGACGCCGAGGACGAAGCGGACGACGACGAGCCGGAGGGCCGCGGAAACCGGCGGGGCCGGGGCGGCAAAGGCGGCAACGGTTCCAAAGGCACGAAGACCAAGAAGAGCCGCAACGGCGTCGCCTGCCTGGTCGTCGTCCTGGTGTTCGCCGGTGCTGTCGGCGGCGTCGGCTACTTCGGCTACCACTTCTACAAGAATCGTTACGGCTCGGCTCCCGACTACGCGGGCGGCGGCACGAGCCAGAGCGTGAGCGTGGAGGTTCCCAAGGGGTCGGGCGGCGCGGACATCGGCCGGCTGCTGAAGGACGCCGGCGTCGTCAAGAGCGTCGACGCCTTCGTGTCCGCGTTCACGAGCAATCCCGAAGGCGACTCGATCCAGGCCGGCGCGTACACCCTGAAAAAGGAAATGTCCGCCAAAAGCGCCGTCGCGATGATGCTCGACCCGAAGAGCCAGGCCAATGTGGTGGTCGCGCCGGGCCAGCGGAACGTGACCGTCTACAAGACCATCGACACGAAACTCGGTCTCGCCTCCGGTGCCACCCGGAAGGTCGCGGAAAGCCAGTACAAGACGCTCGGACTGCCCGGCTGGGCGAACGACAACGACGAGATCAAGGACCCGCTGGAGGGCTTCCTCTACCCGGGCACCTATCCCGCGGCCAAGGGCATGAAGCCGGAGGCGGTCCTGAAGGCGATGGTCGCCCACGCCAACGAGGTGTACGGCGGATACGACCTCGAGGCCAAGGCCAAGGCGCTCAAGCTGGACAGTCCGCTGCAGGTCATCACGGTCGCCAGCCTCGTCCAGGCCGAGGGGAAGACGGCCGACGACTACCGCAAGATGGCCGAGGTCGTCTACAACCGCATGAATCTCGCGAACCCCGAGACCTATGGATTCCTGCAGTTCGACTCGACCTTCAACTACCTGAAGAGCGAAAGCAAGATCCATATCAGTGAGTCGGAGATCAACAGAAACAAGGACCCGTACAACACGTACACCAACAAGGGTCTCCCGCCCGGCCCGATCGGAAACCCCGGCGATGTGGCGATCAAGGCGACGCTGAATCCGACCGACAGCGGCTGGTACTACTTCGTGGCGACCGACGGCGTGAGCAAGACCGAATTCGCCAAGACGCACCAGGAGTTCCAGAAACTCAAGGACAAGTTCAATGAGAGTTCGGGCAACTGACGTCCGCCGGGCCGCCGTACTCGGTTCGCCCATCGCGCACTCCCTCTCCCCGACGCTGCACCGCGCCGCGTACGAGGCGCTGGAGCTCACCGGCTGGACGTACGACCGCTTCGAGGTCGACGAGGCCGGCCTGCCCGGGTTCCTCGCGGAACTCGGGCCGGAGTGGGCGGGGTTGTCGCTGACCATGCCGCTCAAGCGCGCGGTCATCCCGCTGCTCGACGAGATCAGCGAGACGGCGGCCTCCGTCGAGGCGGTCAACACCCTGGTCCTCACCGAGGACGGACGCCGGGTCGGCGACAACACCGACATCCCCGGCATGGTCGCCGCCCTGCGCGAGCGCGGCGTCGAACAGGTCGACTCGGCCGCGATCCTCGGCGCCGGCGCCACCGCCTCCTCCGCACTGGCCGCGCTGGCCCGGGTCTGCACGGGCGAGATCGTCGCCTACGTCCGCAGCGCGGCCCGCGCCGCCGAGATGCGGCAGTGGGGCGAGCGCCTCGACGTCGGGATCCGCATCGCCGACTGGGGCGACGCCGCCGACGCCCTGCGCTTCCCGCTGGTCGTCGCGACCACCCCGGCCGCAGCCACCGACGCCCTCGCCGCCTCGGTGCCGGAGCGCCCCGCCACCCTCTTCGACGTGCTCTACGACCCGTGGCCGACCGAGCTGGCCGCCCGCTGGTCGATGTTCGGCGGCGCCGTCGTCAGCGGACTCGACCTTCTCGTTCACCAGGCGGTGTTCCAGGTGGAGCGGATGACCGGCCGCGCCCCGGCGCCCGTGGAGGCCATGCGCACGGCGGGCGAACACGCCCTCGCCGCCCGCTGAACGCCGGACCGAAACGCCGTGCCGGTCCGCCCGATGTGACAGATCCCGTCCGGTTGGTGGACCGGCGGCCGGGGTCGGCGGGCGGACGTGGGAGGATCGAAGATGGCTGGCCGGAGCCGCGCACCCGGTCCGCCGACGACGTACGCGAGGACGCGCGTAGGCAGTACCAGGGCGCGAGTACTGAGGAGCATCGTTGAGCAGGCTGCGTTGGCTGACCGCGGGGGAGTCCCACGGTCCCGCACTTGTCGCCACGCTGGAGGGCCTTCCCGCCGGCGTGCCGATCACCACGGACATGGTGGCCGACCACCTGGCGCGGCGGCGGCTCGGCTACGGCCGCGGGGCACGGATGAAGTTCGAGCGCGACGAGGTCACCTTCCTCGGCGGCGTCCGGCACGGCCTCACCCTGGGTTCCCCGGTCGCCGTCATGGTGGGCAACACGGAGTGGCCCAAGTGGGAGCAGGTCATGGCGGCCGACCCGGTCGACCCGGAGATCCTCGCGGGCCTCGCCCGCAACGCCCCGCTGACCCGCCCGCGCCCCGGCCACGCCGACCTCGCCGGGATGCAGAAGTACGGCTTCGACGAGGCCCGGCCCATCCTGGAGCGCGCCTCCGCCCGTGAGACGGCCGCCCGGGTCGCGCTCGGCGCGGTCGCCCGGTCGTACCTGAAGGAGACGGCCGGCATCGAGATCGTCTCCCACGTCGTGGAGCTGGCCGGTGCCAAGGCGCCCTACGGCGTCCTCCCGACCCCGGCCGACGTCGAGAAGCTGGACGCGGACCCGGTGCGCTGCCTGGACGCCGACGCGTCGAAGGCGATGGTCGCGGAGATCGACCAGGCCCACAAGGACGGCGACACCCTCGGCGGCGTCGTCGAGGTGCTGGCGTACGACGTCCCGGTCGGTCTGGGCTCGCACGTGCACTGGGACCGCCGGCTGGACGCCCGGCTCGCCGCCGCCCTGATGGGCATCCAGGCGATCAAGGGCGTCGAGGTCGGCGACGGCTTCGGCCTCGCGCGCGTGCCGGGTTCGAAGGCGCACGACGAGATCGTCACCACGCCCGAGGGCATCAGGCGGGCGACGGGCCGCTCCGGCGGCACCGAGGGCGGTCTGACCACGGGCGAGCTGCTGCGCGTCCGGGCGGCGATGAAGCCGATCGCGACCGTGCCGCGGGCCCTGCAGACGGTGGACGTCGTCACCGGCGAGGCGACCCAGGCGCACCACCAGCGCTCCGACGTGTGCGCGGTCCCGGCCGCCGGGATCGTCGCCGAGGCGATGGTCGCGCTGGTGCTGGCGGACGCGGTGGCGGAGAAGTTCGGCGGCGACAGCGTCCCCGAGACCCGCCGCAACGTGCGGTCGTACCTCGACAACCTGCACATCCGATGAGCGGGCCGCTGGTCGTCCTGGTCGGCCCGATGGGCGTCGGCAAGTCCACCGTCGGACGGCTGCTGGCCGACCGGCTCGGTGTCGGCTACCGGGACACCGACGACGACATCGTCGCCGAGCAGGGCCGCAGCATCGCGGAGATCTTCGTCGACGCGGGCGAGGACGTCTTCCGCGCCTTCGAGAAGCAGGCGGTGCACCGCGCGCTCGCCGAGCACGACGGCGTCCTGGCGCTCGGCGGCGGCTCGATCCTGGACGCGGACACCCGTGGCCTGCTCGCCGGGCAGCGCGTGGTCTACCTCGCGATGGACGTCGAGGAAGCCGTCAAGCGCACCGGCCTCAACACGGCCCGCCCGCTGCTCGCCGTCAACCCGCGCAAGCAGTGGCGCGAACTGATGGAAGCCCGCCGCGGCCTGTACGAGGGCGTCGCCACGGCCGTGGTCGCGACGGACGGCCGCACACCTGAAGAGGTGGCTCAAGTCGCCCTGGATTCACTGGAGTTGAAGGAAGCATGAGCAGCGAGTCCGTGACAAGGATCCGGGTCGGCGGCAGCGCGGGCTCCGAGCCGTACGAGGTCCTGGTCGGCCGTCAGTTGCTGGGTGAGCTCGGCGGGTTGATCGGCGACCGGGTCAAGCGGGTCGCCGTGATCCACCCCGAGGCGCTGGCCGAGACCGGGGAGGCGCTGCGCGCGGATCTGGCCGGGCAGGGCTACGAGGCCGTCGCCATCCAGGTGCCGAACGCGGAGGAGGCCAAGACCGCCGAGGTCGCCGCCTACTGCTGGAAGGCGCTCGGCCAGTCCGGGTTCACCCGCACGGACGTCGTCGTGGGCGTCGGCGGCGGTTCGACCACCGACCTCGCCGGGTTCGTCGCCGCGACCTGGCTGCGCGGGGTGCGCTGGATCGCCGTCCCGACCACCGTGCTCGCCATGGTCGACGCGGCCGTCGGCGGCAAGACCGGCATCAACACCGCCGAGGGCAAGAACCTCGTCGGCTCCTTCCACCCGCCGGCCGGTGTGCTGTGCGACCTGGCCGCGCTGGACTCCCTCCCGGTCAACGACTACGTCTCCGGGCTCGCCGAGGTCATCAAGGCCGGCTTCATCGCCGACCCGGTGATCCTCGACCTCGTCGAGTCCGACCCCGAGGGCGCCCGCACCCCGGCGGGACCGCACACCGCCGAGCTCATCGAGCGCTCCATCAGGGTCAAGGCGGACGTGGTGTCGTCCGACCTGAAGGAGTCGGGGCTGCGGGAGATCCTCAACTACGGCCACACGCTCGCGCACGCCATCGAGAAGAACGAGCGCTACAAGTGGCGGCACGGCGCGGCCGTCTCGGTCGGCATGCACTTCGCCGCCGAACTGGGCCGCCTGGCCGGCCGGCTGGACGACGTCACGGCCGACCGGCACCGCACGGTCCTTCAGTCGGTGGGCCTCCCGCTGCACTACCGCCACGACCAGTGGCCCAAGCTGCTCGAGAACATGAAGGTCGACAAGAAGTCCCGCGGCGACCTGCTGCGCTTCATCGTCCTGGACGGCCTGGCCAAGCCGACCGTTCTGGAAGGTCCCGACCCGGCCGTCCTGCTCGCCGCGTACGGCGAGGTGGGCGAGTAGGACCGCGGGGCGGGCGGGTACGTCCGCCCGGTTCCCTTCCGCCCGATTCGCCTTGCGCACCGGGCACTTCGGACCGCCCCCGGCCGTTCACCAAACGACGGTCGGGGGCGGTACCGTTCAGTAGCGAAGAGGGGTCCGCACCCCTACAGCCAGCGCCCATTGCCTGTACGAGACGGAGTGGCACCGGATGCAGCACGCAGTGGGTTCTCCGCTGCCGCCGCCCCACCAGCCGGGGCACGGTCCGGCCGCCGGCTGGTCGCACCAGCCGGGCAGCGCCCCCCAGCCGCAGCCGCAGCCGGGATACCTCGGGGCCCCCTCGGGCCCGGCCCCGCCCGCGCCCCACCCGCCGGTCCCGCCCGTGCCGCACCCGCCCGCCCCGCAGCACGCCCCCGTCCCGCCGGGCGCCGACGCCACCGGGCACGTACCGCTGCCGCCCGGCGGCCCCGTGCCCATGCCCAGCGCACCGCCCGCGCCGACCGTCCCCGACCCGACGGCCACGACGCTCGCGGTCCTGCTGATCGGCCCCGCGGGCGCCGGCAAGACCAGCGTCGCCAAGTACTGGGCCGACCACCGCCGGGTGCCCACCGCCCACGTCAGCCTCGACGACGTACGCGAATGGGTCCGCTCGGGCTTCGCCGACCCGCAGTCCGGGTGGAACGACCACTCCGAGGCCCAGTACCGTCTGGCCCGCCGCACCTGCGGCTTCGCCGCGCGTAACTTTCTGGCCAACGGCATCTCGTGCATCCTGGACGACGCGATCTTCCCCGACCGCCCGGCCGTGGGCCTGGGTGGCTGGAAACGACACGTGGGGCCCGGCCTCCTGCCCGTCGTCCTCCTCCCCGGCCTCGAAGTGGTCCTGGAGCGCAACGCCGAACGCTCCGGCAACCGCCGCCTCACGGACGAGGAGGTCGCCCGCATCCACGGCCGCATGGCCGGCTGGTACGGCTCCGGCCTCCCCATCATCGACAACACCCAACTCGACGTCCCCACAACGGCAAGGCTCCTGGACGACGTACTGGCAAGGGCCATAGCAAGCCCCCCGAAGTGGTAGAGCCCTTCCAACCGCCAGAGGGGGCAGCCGACCCAGGGGCGCGGGACCGTGCCGATGTGCGGCTCCGCCGCGTGGGCGCGGCAAACTGCCCGGTAGTGGGCAGACAACCATGCGTGTCCCTCCCCGGTTCCCCCGAACGCCCTCCCAACCGGCACAATCCAGCCACCCCTCCTACGCTCGTGTCATGTCAGAGGTCTACGCGTCCCGTCGCACACGGCTGAGAGAGCGCTGCAACGCCGGCGGCAGCGCCGCCGCGCTGATCTCCAGCCCCGCCAACGTGAGATACCTGGCGGGCGCGTCCCCGCACGGTGCCGTCCTGCTGCTGGGCAGAGGCGAGGACCTCCTCGTGTGCACCGGCCCGCCGGACGACCGTCCGGGCGGAGGACGGCCGGACGACGCCCTGCGCGTGCACTCCCTCTCCCGCGCCGGAGGCGATCCGGCGGTCGCCGCCGCCGACCTCCTCACGGCCCGGGGCGGAGACTCCCTCGCGGTCGAGGAGCACCACCTCACGGTGGCCCGCCACCGGGCACTCCGCTCGGTCGCCCCGCGCCTGCGTCTCGGCGACCTGGGCGGCGCGGTCGAACAGCTGAGGGTGGTGAAGGACGAGGAGGAGATCTCCTGCCTGCGGATCGGCGCCGAGATCGCCGACCAGGCCCTGGGGGAGCTGCTGGAGTCCATCCTCGTCGGGCGGACGGAACGGCACCTCGCCCTCGAACTGGAGCGCCGCCTCGTCGACCACGGCGCCGACGGCGCCGCTTTCGCCACCTCGGTCGCCTCCGGACCGAACTCCGGCCGGCGCGGCCACCGGCCCACCGACCGGCGGGTCGAGGAAGGCGACTTCCTCACTGTCTGCCTGGGGGCGGCCTACCGCGGCTACCGGTGTGAGATCGGCCGTACTTTCGTGATCGGGACGTCTCCGGCCGACTGGCAGATCGAGCTCTACGACCTCGTCTTCGCCGCTCAGCGGGCCGGACGCGAGGCCCTGGCGCCCGGCGCCGCCTACCGTGACGTGGACCGCGCGGCCCGCCAGGTGCTGGACTCCGCGGGGCATACCGAGGGCCTTCCGGCACTCATGGGACACGGTGTCGGACTCGAAATCGAAGAGGACCCGCAGTTGACTCCCGCGGCCATGGGTAAACTGGACGCTTGCGTGCCGGTCACCGTCGAACCCGGGGTCCACCTCCCGGGCCGGGGCGGCGTCCGGATCGATGACACGCTCGTCGTACGCCCAGAGGCGGACGGCGGACCCGAGCTACTCACCATCACGACCAAGGAGCTGCTCGCGCTGTAGGAGTGCGTGCCCCGGGGTCGTCCACGTCAGTCCAGGAGATTCCGCAACCGTGGCTTCCACGAACGACCTCAAGAACGGCCTGGTGCTCAAGCTCGAAGGCGGCCAGCTCTGGTCCGTCGTCGAGTTCCAGCACGTCAAGCCCGGCAAGGGCCCGGCCTTCGTGCGCACCAAGCTCAAGAACGTGCTTTCCGGCAAGGTCGTCGACAAGACGTTCAACGCCGGCGTCAAGGTCGAGACGGCCACTGTCGACAAGCGCGACATGCAGTTCTCCTACATGGACGGCGAGTACTTCGTCTTCATGGACATGGAGACCTACGACCAGCTCATGGTCGACCGCAAGGCCGTCGGCGACGCCGCCAACTTCCTGATCGAGGGCTTCACGGCCACCGTGGCGCAGCACGAGGGCGAGGTGCTCTTCGTAGAGCTGCCGGCCGCCGTCGAGCTCGTCGTCCAGGAGACCGAGCCGGGCCTGCAGGGCGACCGTTCCACGGGTGGCACCAAGCCCGCCACCCTGGAGACCGGTCACCAGATCCAGGTCCCGCTCTTCATCACCACCGGAGAGAAGATCAAGGTCGACACCCGCACCAGCGACTACCTCGGCCGGGTGAACAGCTAACCGTGGCTGCCCGCAACACGGCCCGCAAGCGCGCCTTCCAGATCCTCTTCGAGGGCGACCAGCGCGGAGCCGACGTCCTGACCGTCCTCGGGGACTGGATCCGGCTCTCCCGGGCCGACACCCGGCAGCCGCCGGTGAGCGAGTTCACGATGCAGCTCGTCGAGGGCTACGCGCAGCACGCGCGGCGCATCGACGAGCTGATCTCCCAGTACTCGGTCGGCTGGACGCTGGACCGGATGCCGGTCGTCGACCGCAACATCCTCCGTCTCGGCGCCTACGAGCTGATCTGGGCCGACGAGACTCCGGACGCGGTCGTCCTCGACGAGATGGTGCAGCTGGCCAAGGAGTTCTCCACGGACGAGTCGCCCTCGTTCGTCAACGGCCTGCTCGGCCGCCTCAAGGAGCTCAAGCCGTCCCTGCGGCGCGAGTAGCTCCGCGGGAAGCCGGGGAACTGCGGGCCGTAGGAGGCCTGAGGGCCGTCTGTGGCTCGTCGCGCAGTTCCCCGCGCCCCCTCGGGGCGCGAACATGCCGCAGGGCCCACAGCGCACGCTGTGGGCCCTGCGGCATGTTCGCGCCAAAAGCGGAGGTGGCCGGAACCGTCAGGTTCCGGCCACCTCCGAGGGTACGTTTCTGCTCAACCGCGGAGCGGCTAGTTCTCCTCGTGGGAGACCGCGCGACGCGCGTCCGCGTCCAGGACGCCCCAGCTGATCAGCTGCTCGGTCAGGACCGAAGGCGACTGGTCGTAGATGACGGCGAGGGTGCGCAGGTCGTCCTGGCGGATCGACAGCACCTTGCCGTTGTAGTCACCGCGCTGGGACTGGATCGTGGCGGCGTACCGCTGGAGGGGGCCCGCCTTCTCGACCGGCACATGGGCCAGTCGCTCCAGGTCCAGGACCAGCTTCGGCGGGGGCTCGGCCGCCCCGCCCGGCGTGGTGCCCGGCAGCAGCTCCTGCACCGGAACCCCGTAGAAATCCGCCAGCTCGGCAAGGCGCTGCACGGTCACGGCGCGGTCGCCGCGCTCGTACGAACCGACCACGACCGCCTTCCAGCGTCCCTGGGACTTCTCCTCGACACCGTGGAGGGAAAGGCCCTGCTGGGTGCGGATCGCGCGGAGCTTGGCCCCGAGTTGTTTGGCGTATTCGCTGGACATATAGCTCCCCGGCACTGGGTAGACGCGGCTGGGCCGCGTGCTGGTGACTCACTGTGAGGTTACGCAGCGTGATTCTTCTGCGTCAAGCCGAATGGTCCACACCGACTCTTCCGTGGTATCCGTGGCCGGTTACGCCAAGGGGGTGATCAGGGTGTCCTTCCGGCCTGCTACCGTGGATGGCGCAAATCCGACGTCCTTTAAGGTCCGTCCCGTGAGGCGGAGAAGGAGGTCCGTTTCTTATGGACAAGCAGGACATTCCGCAGGATCCCCGGCAAGTCGATGCGCGGCCCGTTCTCGAAGGCCCCGACATCGCGCGCGTGCTGACGCGCATCGCCCACGAGATCGTCGAACGCGCCAGGGGCGCCGACGACGTGGTGCTCCTCGGCATCCCGACCCGTGGCGTCTTCCTCGCCCAGCGGCTCGCGGCCAAGCTGGAGGAGATCACCGACCGCAAGATCCCGGTCGGCTCCCTCGACATCACGATGTACCGCGACGACCTGCGCATGCACCCGCCGCGTGCGCTGGCCCGCACCGAGATCCCCGGCGACGGCCTCGACGGCAGGCTGGTCGTCCTCGTCGACGACGTGCTCTTCTCGGGCCGCACCATCCGCGCCGCCCTCGACGCCCTGAACGACATCGGGCGCCCGCGCGCGGTGCAGCTCGCGGTCCTCGTCGACCGCGGCCACCGCGAGCTGCCCATCCGCGCCGACTACGTCGGCAAGAACCTCCCCACGTCGCTGCGGGAGACGGTCAAGGTCCTGCTCGCCGAGGAGGACGGTCGCGACGCCGTGCTGCTCGGTGTGAAGCAGACCGCCCAGCAGTAGCACGCGCGCGTACGGCCCTGTGTGCCGTACGTCCCGCCGCCGTGCCCCTGCACGCCCGTGATCTCCCCATACGTGAACTGCCTTACGGAGCCTGACAGATGCAGCGTCATCTCATCTCGGCCGCCGACCTCACCCGCGACGACGCCGTCCTGATCCTCGACACCGCCGAGGAGATGGCCCGGGTCGCCGACCGGCCCATCAAGAAACTGCCGACCCTGCGCGGCCGCACCATCGTCAACCTCTTCTTCGAGGACTCCACGCGCACGCGTATCTCCTTCGAGGCCGCCGAGAAGCGTCTCTCCGCGGACGTGATCAACTTCTCCGCCAAGGGATCATCGGTGTCCAAGGGCGAGTCCCTGAAGGACACCGCGCAGACCCTGGAGGCGATGGGCGTCGACGCGGTCGTCATCCGGCACGGCGCCTCCGGAGCGCCGTACCGGCTGGCCACCTCCGACTGGATCGACGCCGTCGTCATCAACGCGGGCGACGGCACCCACCAGCACCCCACCCAGGCCCTCCTGGACGCCTTCACCATGCGCCGCCGGCTCATCGGCCGGGACGCCGGGATCGGGCAGGACCTCTCCGGCCGGCACATCACGATCGTCGGGGACATCCTGCACAGCCGGGTCGCCCGCTCCAACGTCGACCTGCTGCACACCCTCGGCGCCGAGGTCACCCTCGTCGCCCCGCCCACCCTGGTGCCGGTCGGCATCGAGTCGTGGCCCTGCGAGGTGTCGTACGACCTCGACAGCACGCTTCCGAAGTCCGACGCGGTGATGATGCTGCGCGTGCAGCGCGAGCGGATGAACGCCGCGTTCTTCCCGACCGAGCGCGAGTACTCCCGGCGCTACGGCCTCGACGGCGACCGGATGGCACGGATGCCCGAGCACGCCATCGTGATGCACCCCGGCCCGATGGTCCGTGGCATGGAGATCACCGCCGCGGTCGCCGACTCCGAGCGCTGCACCGTCATCGAACAGGTCGCCAACGGCGTGTCCATCCGGATGGCCGTCCTCTACCTGCTCCTGGGCGGCAACGAACCCGCCGTCAGCCACGCCCGTACCACCGAGGAGAAGTAACAACATGAGCAAGATCCTGATCCGTGGTGCGAAGGTGCTCGGCGGTGAGCCGCAGGACGTCCTGATCGACGGCGGGACGATCGCCGAGGTCGGCGTCGGTCTCGGCGCGGACGGCGCGGAGGTCGTCGAGGCCGGCGGCAAGGTGCTGCTGCCGGGGCTGGTCGACCTGCACACCCATCTGCGCGAGCCCGGCCGCGAGGACTCCGAGACGGTCCTCACCGGTACGCGCGCGGCGGCCTCGGGCGGATTCACGGCCGTCTTCGCCATGGCCAACACCTTCCCCGTGGCCGACACCGCCGGTGTGGTCGAGCAGGTCTACCGGCTCGGCCGGGACCACGGCTACTGCGACGTGCAGCCGATCGGCGCGGTCACGGTCGGCCTGGAGGGCAGGAAGCTCGCCGAGCTGGGCGCCATGCACGAGTCGGCCGCCGGGGTCACCGTCTTCTCCGACGACGGCAGGTGCGTCGACGACGCCGTGATCATGCGCCGCGCGCTGGAGTACGTGAAGGCCTTCGGCGGGGTCGTCGCCCAGCACGCGCAGGAGCCGCGGCTGACCGAGGGCGCCCAGATGAACGAGGGCGTCGTCTCCGCCGAGCTGGGGCTCGGGGGCTGGCCCGCGGTGGCCGAAGAATCGATCATCGCCCGGGATGTCCTGCTCGCCGAGCACGTCGGCTCCCGGGTGCACATCTGCCACCTCTCCACCGCCGGGTCGGTCGAGATCGTCCGCTGGGCCAAGTCCCGCGGCATCGACGTCACCGCCGAGGTCACCCCGCACCACCTCCTCCTCACGGACGAGCTGGTGCGCAGCTACAACCCCGTCTACAAGGTCAACCCGCCGCTGCGCACCGAGCGCGACGTGCTCGCCCTGCGCGAGGCGCTCGCCGACGGCACGATCGACATCGTCGCCACCGACCACGCCCCGCACCCGCACGAGGACAAGGACTGCGAGTGGGCCGCGGCCGCCATGGGCATGGTCGGCCTGGAGACCGCGTTGTCAGTGGTCCAGGAGACGATGGTGGAGACGGGCCTGCTGGACTGGGCCGGGGTCGCCGAGCGCATGTCCTTCAAGCCCGCCCAGATCGGCCGGGCCACGGGGCACGGGCGTCCCGTCTCGGCTGGTGAGCCCGCCAACCTCACGCTCGTCGACACGGCATACCGTGGGTCCGTGGACCCCGCGGGCTTCGCCTCGCGCAGCCGGAACACCCCGTACGAGGGGCGTGAGCTGCCGGGCCGTGTCACCCACACCTGGCTCCGGGGCAAGGCCACGCTCGTCGACGGGAAGCTCACGTGACATCTGCTGCACTTCTGCTCGCGGCCGAGAAGGAATCGGCCGCGGTGACCGACTGGGCCGCGCGCATCGGCTGGGTGGTCGGCCTCGGCCTGTTCATCGCGCTCGTCTACTGGCTGATGCGCGAGGGCTGGAAGTGGCGCGGCACGCTCCAGGGCGACCTGCCCGAGCTGCCCGGCGCGCCGGAAGAGCCCGGCGAGGCGAGACTGACGATGAGCGGCCGCTACCACGGCTCCACCACCGCCGGGCAGTGGCTCGACCGCATCGTGGCGCACGGTCTGGGCACCCGCAGCCGGGTCGAGCTCACCCTGACGGACGCGGGAGTGGACGTCGTACGCCCCGGTGCGACCGACTTCTTCATCCCCGCCGGCGCGCTGCGCGAGGCGCTGCTCGGCAAGGGCATCGCCGGCAAGGTCCTCACCGAGGGCGGACTGCTGGTGGTGACCTGGGCGCACGGCGACAAGCTGATCGACTCCGGCTTCCGCTCGGACACGGCGGCCGAGCACACCGCGTGGGTCGACGCCATCAACTCCATGATCAAGAACAGCACCATCAAGAACAACACGACGGAAGGCGCACGATGACGACCTCCACCAGGGGAGCCGACAAGACTCCCGCCGTACTCGTCCTGGAGGACGGCCGGATCTTCCGGGGCCGTGCCTTCGGGGCCGTGGGGGAGACCTTCGGCGAAGCGGTGTTCTCCACCGGCATGACCGGCTACCAGGAGACCCTGACCGACCCGTCGTACGACCGCCAGATCGTCGTCGCGACCGCCCCGCAGATCGGCAACACCGGCTGGAACGACGAGGACGACGAGTCCAGCCGCATCTGGGTCTCCGGCTACGTCGTGCGCGACCCCGCGCGCGTGCCGTCCAACTGGCGCTCCAAGCGGTCGCTGGACGACGAGCTGGTCGCGCAGAGCGTCGTCGGGATCTGCGGTATCGACACCCGCGCGCTCACCCGCCACCTGCGCGAGCGCGGCTCGATGCGCGCCGGCGTCTTCTCCGGCGAGGCGCTCGCCGCCGACCCCGAGCTCCTCGCGCGCGTGCAGGCCCAGCCGCACATGAAGGGCGCGAGCCTGTACGAGGAGGTCGCCACCAAGGAGGCCTACGTCGTCCCGGCGGTCGGCGAGAAGAAGTTCACCGTCGCCGCCGTCGACCTCGGCATCAAGGGCATGACCCCGCACCGCATGGCCGAGCGCGGCATCGAGGTGCACGTGCTCCCCGCGACCGCCACGGAAGAGGACGTCTACGCCGTCTCCCCCGACGGAGTCTTCTTCTCCAACGGACCCGGCGACCCGGCCACGGCCGACGGCCCCGTCGCCCTGATGACCGCCGTCCTCGCGCGCAGGACCCCGCTGTTCGGCATCTGCTTCGGCAACCAGATCCTCGGCCGCGCCCTCGGCTTCGGCACCTACAAGCTGAAGTACGGCCACCGGGGCATCAACCAGCCCGTCCAGGACCGTACGACCGGCAAGGTCGAGGTCACCGCGCACAACCACGGCTTCGCCGTGGACGCGCCGCTCGACAAGGTCAGCGACACCCCGTTCGGCCGCGCCGAGGTCTCCCACGTCTGCCTCAACGACGACGTCGTGGAGGGGCTGCGGCTGCTCGACCAGCCGGCCTTCTCCGTCCAGTACCACCCCGAAGCGGCAGCGGGCCCGCACGACGCCGCCTACCTGTTCGACCGCTTCGTATCCCTGATGGAGGGCCAGCGTGCCTAAGCGCACCGATATCCAGTCCGTCCTGGTCATCGGCTCCGGCCCGATCGTCATCGGCCAGGCCGCCGAGTTCGACTACTCCGGCACCCAGGCGTGCCGCATCCTGCGGGCCGAGGGCCTCAGGGTGATCCTGGTCAACTCCAACCCGGCGACGATCATGACCGACCCGGAGATCGCCGACGCCACCTACGTCGAGCCGATCACCCCCGAGTTCGTCGAGAAGATCATCGCCAAGGAGCGGCCCGACACCCTGCTGCCCACCCTGGGCGGTCAGACGGCCCTCAACACGGCTATCGCGCTCGCCGAGAACGGCGTCCTGGAGAAGTACGGCGTCGAGCTGATCGGCGCCAACGTGGAGGCCATCAACAAAGGCGAGGACCGCGAACTGTTCAAGGGCGTCGTGGAAGCCGTCCGCGAGAAGATCGGCCACGGCGAGTCCGCCCGCTCGGTCATCTGCCACACCATGGACGAGGTGCTCGCCGGCGTCGACACGCTCGGCGGCGGCTACCCGGTCGTCGTCCGCCCCTCCTTCACCATGGGAGGCGCCGGCTCCGGCTTCGCCCACGACGAGGAGGAGCTGCGCCGCATCGCCGGCCAGGGCCTGACGCTCTCCCCGACCACCGAGGTCCTCCTGGAGGAGTCCATCCTCGGCTGGAAGGAGTACGAGCTGGAGCTGATGCGCGACAAGCACGACAACGTCGTGGTCGTCTGCTCCATCGAGAACTTCGACCCCATGGGCGTGCACACCGGCGACTCGATCACCGTCGCGCCCGCGATGACGCTGACCGACCGCGAGTACCAGACCCTGCGTGACATCGGCATCGCCGTGATCCGCGAGGTCGGCGTCGACACCGGCGGCTGCAACATCCAGTTCGCGGTGAACCCCGAGGACGGCCGGGTCATCGTCATCGAGATGAACCCGCGCGTGTCGCGTTCCTCGGCGCTGGCCTCCAAGGCGACCGGCTTCCCGATCGCCAAGATCGCGGCCAAGCTCGCCGTCGGCTACACCCTCGACGAGATCCCGAACGACATCACGAAGGAGACCCCGGCCTCCTTCGAGCCGACGCTCGACTACGTGGTCGTGAAGGCCCCGCGCTTCGCGTTCGAGAAGTTCCCGAGCGCCGACTCGACCCTCACCACCACCATGAAGTCGGTCGGCGAGGCCATGGCCATCGGCCGCAACTTCACCGAGGCCCTCCAGAAGGCGCTGCGCTCGCTGGAGAAGAAGGGCAGCCAGTTCACGTTCGTCGGCGAGCCCGGCTCCGCCGGAAACAAGGACGAGCTGCTGCGCGAGGCGGTCCGGCCCACCGACGGCCGGATCAACACCGTCATGCAGGCCATCCGCGCGGGCGCCACGCCGGAGGAGGTCTTCGAGTTCACGAAGATCGACCCCTGGTTCGTCGACCAGCTCTTCCTCATCAAGGAGACCGCCGACGACCTGGCCGCCGCCGACCGGCTGGACGTCGGCCTGCTCGCCGAGGCCAAGCGGCACGGCTTCTCCGACCAGCAGATCGCCGAGATCCGCGGCCTGCGCGAGGACGTCGTCCGCGAGGTCCGGCACGCGCTGGGCATCCGCCCGGTCTACAAGACCGTCGACACCTGCGCCGCCGAGTTCGCCGCGAAGACGCCGTACTTCTACTCGTCCTACGACGAGGAGAGCGAGGTCGCCCCGCGCGAGAAGCCGGCCGTCATCATCCTGGGGTCCGGCCCGAACCGCATCGGCCAGGGCATCGAGTTCGACTACTCCTGCGTCCACGCCTCCTTCGCGCTGTCCGACGCCGGGTACGAGACCGTGATGGTCAACTGCAACCCGGAGACCGTCTCCACGGACTACGACACCTCCGACCGCCTGTACTTCGAGCCGCTGACCCTCGAAGACGTGCTGGAGATCGTCCACGCGGAGGCGCAGGCCGGGCCGATCGCCGGTGTGATCGTCCAGCTCGGCGGCCAGACCCCGCTGGGCCTGGCGCAGGCGCTGAAGGACAACGGGGTGCCGATCGTCGGCACGCCCCCGGAGGCCATCCACGCGGCCGAGGACCGGGGCGCGTTCGGGCGCGTGCTCGCCGAGGCCGGCCTCCCGGCCCCGAAGCACGGCACGGCCACCACCTTCGCCGAGGCCAAGGCCATCGCGGACGAAATCGGCTACCCGGTCCTCGTCCGGCCGTCGTACGTCCTCGGCGGGCGCGGCATGGAGATCGTCTACGACGAGACCCGGCTGTCGTCCTACATCGCCGAGTCGACCGAGATCAGCCCCACCCGGCCGGTCCTCGTCGACCGCTTCCTCGACGACGCCATCGAGATCGACGTCGACGCGCTCTACGACGGCGAGGAGCTGTACCTCGGCGGTGTCATGGAGCACATCGAGGAGGCCGGCATCCACTCCGGCGACTCGGCGTGCGCCCTGCCCCCGATCACCCTCGGCGGCTTCGACATCAAGCGCCTGCGGGCCTCCACGGAGGCCATCGCGCGCGGGGTCGGCGTCCGCGGGCTGATCAACATCCAGTTCGCGATGGCCGGCGACATCCTCTACGTGCTGGAGGCCAACCCGCGCGCGTCCCGCACGGTCCCCTTCACCTCGAAGGCGACCGCGGTGCCGCTGGCGAAGGCCGCCGCCCGCATCTCGCTGGGCGCGAGCATCGCAGAACTGCGCGCCGAGGGGCTGCTCCCGGCCACCGGCGACGGCGGCGAACTGCCGCTGGACGCGCCGATCTCCGTCAAGGAGGCCGTGATGCCGTGGAGCCGCTTCCGCGACACCTCCGGGCGCGGCGTCGACACCGTCCTCGGCCCGGAGATGCGCTCCACCGGCGAGGTCATGGGCATCGACTCCGTCTTCGGCACGGCGTACGCCAAGTCGCAGGCGGGCGCGTACGGCCCGCTGCCCACCAAGGGCCGCGCGTTCATCTCGGTCGCCAACCGCGACAAGCGCTCGATGATCTTCCCGGCGCGCGAGCTGGTCGCCCACGGCTTCGAGCTGCTCGCCACCTCCGGCACGGCCGAGGTCCTGCGCCGCAACGGCCTCAACGCCACGGTCGTGCGCAAGCAGTCCGAGGGCACCGGCCCGAACGGCGAGAAGACCATCGTCCAGCTCATCCACGACGGCGAGGTCGACCTCATCGTCAACACCCCGTACGGCACCGGCGGCCGCCTCGACGGCTACGAGATCCGTACGGCGGCCGTGGCGCGGTCCGTGCCGTGCCTGACGACGGTCCAGGCGCTCGCCGCCGCCGTCCAGGGCATCGACGCCCTCAACCACGGGGACGTGGGCGTCCGCTCACTCCAGGAACACGCGCAGCAACTGACCGCGGCCCGCGACTAGCAGCCCTGAGGGGGACACCGGAAACGGTGTCCCCCTCTTCGTGAGGGAACCATGTACAAGATCTTCTTCAACCTCGTCTTCAAACGGATGGACCCGGAGCAGGCCCACCACCTGGCCTTCCGCTGGATCCGCCTGGCCGCCCGCGTCCCCGTGCTGCGCACGTTCGTCGCCGCCGCCCTCGCGCCCCGCTACGCGGAACTGCGCACCGAGGCCCTCGGGCTGCGCATGCACGGCCCGTTCGGGCTGGCCGCGGGCTTCGACAAGAACGCCGTCGCGATCGACGGCATGTCGATGCTGGGCTTCGACCACGTCGAGATCGGCACGGTCACCGGGGAGCCGCAGCCCGGCAACCCCCAGAAGCGGCTGTTCCGGCTCGTGAAGGACCGGGCGCTCATCAACCGCATGGGGTTCAACAACGAGGGCTCGCTCGCCGTGGCGGCCCGGCTCGCGTCCCGTGAGCCGGTCTTCCGGCCCGTGGTGGGCGTCAACATCGGCAAGACCAAGGTCGTACCGGAGGAGGAGGCCGTCGGCGACTACGTGAAGTCGACCGAGCGGCTCGCGCCGTACGCCGACTACCTGGTCGTGAACGTGTCCTCGCCGAACACGCCGGGGCTGCGCAACCTGCAGGCCACCGAGGCGCTGCGCCCGCTGCTGACCGCCGTCCGGGAGGCCGCCGACCGTACGGTGACCTCGCGCCGCGTCCCGCTGCTGGTGAAGATCGCCCCGGACCTGGCCGACGACGACGTCGACGCGGTCGCCGACCTGGCCGTCGAACTCGGCCTGGACGGGATCATCGCCACGAACACCACCATCGCGCGTGAGGGACTCGGTCTGAAATCCGAACCCTCTGTCGTGAAGGAGACCGGCGGCCTGTCCGGGGCGCCCGTCAAGGCCCGCTCCCTGGAGGTGCTGCGCCGGCTCTACGCGCGCGTGGGCGACCGTGTCACCCTCGTGGGCGTCGGCGGCGTCGAGAACGCCGAGGACGCCTGGCAGCGCATCCTGGCCGGAGCCACGCTGGTACAGGGCTACAGCGCCTTCGTCTACGAAGGGCCCTTCTGGGGCCGCGCGATCCACAAGGGCCTTGCCGCCCGCCTGCGGACGAGCCCCTACGCCACCCTCGCCGACGCGGTCGGCGCCGACGTGAGGAGGACGGCATGACCCTGGAGCCCTTCGGCGCGCGGCTGCGGCGCGCCATGGACGAGCGCGGCCCGCTGTGCGTCGGCATCGACCCGCACGCCTCCCTGCTCGCCGAGTGGGGGCTCAGCGACGACGTCGCCGGTCTGGAGCGGTTCAGCCGCACGGTCGTCGAGGCGACGGCCGACCGGGTCGCCCTGCTGAAGCCGCAGAGCGCCTTCTTCGAGCGGTTCGGCTCGCGCGGGGTCGCCGTCCTGGAGAAGTCGGTCCAGGAGGCGCGGGCGGCCGGCGCCCTGGTCGTGATGGACGCCAAGCGCGGCGACATCGGCTCGACCATGGCCGCCTACGCCGAGTCCTTCCTGCACAAGGACGCCCCGCTGTTCTCCGACGCGCTCACGGTCTCGCCGTACCTCGGCTACGGATCCCTGTCGCCGGCGGTGGCGCTGGCCCGTGAGAGCGGCGCCGGGCTGTTCGTGCTGGCGCTGACCTCCAACCCGGAGGGCGGCGAGGTCCAGCACGCGGTGCGGGCCGACGGGCGCACCGTGGGCGCGACGATGCTGGCGCACCTGGCCGCCGAGAACGCGGGGGAGGAGCCGCTGGGCTCCTTCGGCGCGGTCGTCGGCGCCACCCTGGGCGACCTCTCGACGTACGACCTCGACATCAACGGCCCGCTCCTCGCGCCCGGCGTCGGCGCCCAGGGGGCGACCCCGGCCGACCTTCCCCGGGTCTTCGGCCCCGCGGTGCGCAACGTCGTGCCGAACGTCAGTCGGGGTGTGTTGCGTCACGGTCCCGGCATCGTCGCTCTGCGTGACGCAGTTGACCGGTTCGCGCAAGCGGTCCGCGACGCGGTGGCCTCCGTCTGAGGGGCTGCGGCCGCCCGACCGGGGGCTCGGTCGGGCGGCCGTTGGTCGACTTGAGTCTGGATACATCCTCAAATCCGGGGCACTATGAGTTAAATGTCCGGCCTGACGGAGGCTGACCAGGACTTTTCCTCTGTTCTCGCTGACTCCGGCGGAGTTGGCCGCTAGTCTCCGACGGAGAGTGAACGGGCAGCGTGTTGCTCGTAGCTCACCGCGTGTGGGGCGACTAGGTTCCTCACCGGTCCGTATCCGACAGTTCGACATCCGAGGTGACGTAGGCGTGGCTCTTCCGCCCCTTACCCCCGAACAGCGCTCAGCCGCGCTCGAAAAGGCCGCCGCGGCTCGCCGGGAGCGGGCCGAGGTCAAGAATCGACTCAAGCACTCCGGCGCCTCCCTTCACGAGGTCATCAAGCAGGGTCAGGAAAACGACGTCATCGGCAAGATGAAGGTCTCCGCCCTCCTGGAGTCGCTTCCGGGCGTGGGCAAGGTCCGCGCCAAGCAGCTCATGGAGCGACTCGGCATCTCCGAGAGCCGCCGCGTGCGCGGCCTCGGTTCCAACCAGATCGCTTCCCTGGAGCGGGAGTTCGGCAGCACCGGCTCCTGATTCCCGGGTCCTGCGGGAAGGGAGTCCCGGGTACTCCGGGATTGCTGGAATAATCGCTGCATGGCTGCAACATTCCGGGGGACGACCCCCGAGCCCCCGGACGTACGTCCGCGGCTGACCGTGCTCTCCGGCCCCTCTGGGGTCGGTAAGAGCACGGTCGTCGCCCATATGCGCAAGGAACACCCCGAGGTCTGGCTCTCGGTGTCGGCGACGACCCGCAGGCCCCGCCCCGGCGAGAGGCACGGAGTCCACTACTTCTTCGTCACCGACGAGGAGATGGACAAGCTGATCGCCAACGGCGAGCTGCTGGAGTGGGCCGAGTTCGCCGGGAACCGTTACGGCACCCCCCGCGCGGCGGTGCTGGAGCGCCTGGAGTCGGGCGAGCCGGTCCTCCTGGAGATCGACCTCCAGGGCGCCCGGCAGGTCCGCGAGTCCATGGCCGAGGCCCGGCTGGTGTTCCTGGCCCCTCCCTCCTGGGAGGAACTGGTGCGCAGACTCACCGGCCGGGGCACCGAGCCGCCCGAGGTCATCGAGCGCCGGCTGGACGCCGCGAAGATCGAACTCGCGGCCGAGCCGGAGTTCGACGTGACCCTGGTCAACACCTCCGTCGAGGACGTGGCGCGTGAGCTGCTAGCCTTGGTCGATGTTGTGTGATCACGCGTCCTCCCAGCCCTCCGGGTGCCTGGAGGGTTCTGTGATCACGACCCGTCTTTTCCCATCCATCGGAAGGTAGAGCGTGTCCTCTTCCATCTCCGCGCCCGAGGGCATCATCAACCCGCCGATCGACGAGCTCCTCGAGGCCACCGACTCGAAGTACAGCCTCGTGATCTACGCGGCCAAGCGGGCCCGCCAGATCAACGCGTACTACTCGCAGCTCGGCGAGGGCCTCCTCGAGTACGTCGGTCCGCTGGTGGACACCCACGTCCACGAGAAGCCGCTCTCGATCGCCCTCCGCGAGATCAACGCCGGACTGCTGACGTCCGAGGCCGTCGAGGGTCCCGCGCAGTAGTATTTTCGGTTCGCAGTTGGTTTTTCCACAGGCCCGGCAGCACGACTGCCGGGCCTGTGGTGTCTGATGGACTCGTGCGCCGGGAGCCGCGGCGTACATGGTGCCGAGGTCCGGGGAGAGCCGGTGGACAAGCCGAGGGTCGTACTGGGTGTCAGTGGGGGCATCGCCGCCTACAAGGCCTGCGAACTGCTGCGCAGACTGACGGAGTCGGGGCATGACGTCCGCGTAGTCCCCACCGCCGCCGCGCTGCACTTCGTCGGCGCCGCCACCTGGTCCGCCCTCTCCGGCCACCCCGTCTCCACGGAGGTCTGGGACGGCGTCCACGAGGTCCCGCACGTCCGCATCGGCCAGCACGCCGACCTGGTGGTCGTCGCCCCGGCCACGGCGGACATGCTCGCCAAGGCCGCCCACGGCCTCGCCGACGACCTCCTCACCAACACCCTCCTCACCGCCCGCTGTCCGGTCGTCTTCGCCCCCGCGATGCACACGGAGATGTGGGAGCACCCGGCCACCCGGGAGAACGTGGCGACGCTGCGCCGCCGGGGCGCCCTCGTGATCGAACCGGCCGTCGGCCGCCTCACCGGCGTCGACACCGGCAAGGGGCGACTGCCCGACCCGGCCGAGATCTTCGAGGTCTGCCGCCGCGTCCTGGCCAGGGGGGTGCGCGAACCCGACCTCGTCGGCCGGCACGTCGTGGTCAGCGCCGGCGGCACCCGCGAGCCCCTCGACCCCGTCCGCTTCCTCGGCAACCGCTCCTCCGGCAAACAGGGCTACGCGCTCGCCCGCACCGCCGCCGCCCGCGGCGCCCGCGTCACGCTGATCGCCGCGAACACCGGCCTGCCCGACCCCGCCGGGGTCGACGTCGTCCAGGTCGGCACGGCCGTACAACTGCGCGAGGCGGTCCTGAAGGCGGCCCCGGACGCCGACGCGGTCGTCATGGCCGCCGCGGTCGCCGACTTCCGGCCACAGACGTACATGACCGGAAAGATCAAGAAGAAGGACGGCCGGGAACCGGACCCCATCGTCCTCGTACGGAATCCGGACATCCTCGCGGAGCTCTCCGCCGACCGGGCGCGCCCCAACCAGGTGGTTGTCGGCTTCGCCGCCGAGACCGACGACGTCCTCGCCAACGGCCGGACGAAGCTACGGCGCAAGGGGTGCGACCTGCTGGTGGTGAACGAGGTGGGGGAGCGCAGAACGTTCGGCTCCGAGGAGAACGAGGCCGTCGTGCTGGGCGCCGACGGCAGTGAAACCCCTGTGGCACACGGCCCCAAGGAGGCCTTGGCCGAAATCGTGTGGGACCTGGTGACACGGCGACTGGCCTGACTGTTTGATGCGCTGCGCCCTGGTCGGCCGCCCCGCCCGATTCGGGCGCGGCGCCCCTGGCCAAGGGTGCCGGGCATTCGGCAGAATGCCCGTGCCGCAGGTCACAGCACTCCCGAGAGGCGAGACGGGTGGGCCGGTGGTGGGGCATGACCGATAAACTGTTCTCGGACGACGCCGGGCGCAGCTCCCGTCGCGTCCGCCAATGATCAGCCAGCAGCCGCTGCAACCCCAGGGAGCGTTGTGTCCCGTCGCCTGTTCACTTCGGAGTCTGTGACCGAAGGTCACCCCGACAAGATCGCTGACCAGATCAGCGACACCATTCTCGACGCCCTGCTGCGTGAGGACCCGACCTCCCGGGTCGCGGTCGAGACCCTGATCACGACCGGTCTGGTCCACGTGGCCGGTGAGGTCACGACCAAGGCCTACGCGCCGATCCCCCAGCTCGTGCGCGACAAGATCCTCGAGATCGGCTACGACTCCTCCAAGAAGGGCTTCGACGGCGCCTCCTGCGGCGTGTCGGTGTCCATCGGCGCGCAGTCCCCCGACATCGCCCAGGGTGTGGACACGGCGTACGAGTCCCGCGTCGAGGGTGACGAGGACGAGCTGGACAAGCAGGGCGCGGGCGACCAGGGCCTGATGTTCGGCTACGCCTCCGACGAGACGCCCACCCTGATGCCGCTGCCGATCTTCCTGGCGCACCGCCTGTCGAAGCGCCTGTCGGACGTCCGCAAGAACGGGACCATCCCCTACCTGCGCCCCGACGGCAAGACCCAGGTCACCATCGAGTACGACGGCGACAAGGCCGTCCGCCTCGACACGGTCGTCATCTCCTCGCAGCACGCGAGCGACATCGACCTGGACTCCCTGCTGACCCCCGACATCCGCGAGTTCGTCGTCGAGGTGGAGCTGAAGGCCCTGCTGGACGAGGGCATCAAGCTGGACACCGAGAACTACCGCCTGCTGGTGAACCCGACCGGCCGCTTCGAGATCGGCGGCCCGATGGGCGACGCCGGCCTCACCGGTCGCAAGATCATCATCGACACGTACGGCGGCATGGCCCGGCACGGCGGCGGCGCGTTCTCGGGCAAGGACCCGTCCAAGGTCGACCGCTCGGCCGCCTACGCGATGCGCTGGGTGGCGAAGAACGTGGTGGCGGCGGGTCTGGCGGCCCGCTGCGAGGTCCAGGTCGCCTACGCGATCGGCAAGGCCGAGCCGGTGGGCCTCTTCGTCGAGACCTTCGGTACCGCCAAGGTCGACGCCGAGAAGATCGAGAAGGCCATCGACGACGTCTTCGACCTCCGCCCGGCCGCGATCATCCGCGACCTCGACCTGCTGCGCCCGATCTACGCCCAGACCGCCGCGTACGGCCACTTCGGCCGCGAGCTCCCCGACTTCACGTGGGAGCGCACGGACCGCGTGGACGCGCTGCGGAAGGCCGCGGGGCTGTAAACCAGGATTCCGCGTGTGACGTCGGCTCCCGGGACCTGATGGTCCCGGGAGCCGACGTCGTCGTGGGCGGGTGAGGCTGCGTGCAGGTACGTGAACCCCGGGTCGGGTGGCTGCGGCGCGGGCGTTGTCAGTGGTGTTTGGTAAGAATGCAGGCGTGAGCAGCGAGAACGGGCAGGGGGGCGGTGGTGCGGCCGGGGAGGGCGCGCCGCCGGAGCAGCTCGCGCTGATCCGGGAGAGCGTGCGGCAGGCCAAGGCGCCGCGGGCCAAGCCCCGGACGTGGCGGGGGGCCGCGCTGGCCGAGGAGTTGCCGGTCGCGCGGGTGCTCGTCGACAAGGGCGTGCTGCATCTGGACCGGTACTTCGACTACGCGGTGCCGGCCGAGCTGGACGCGGACGCGCAGCCGGGGGTGCGGGTGCGCGTGCGGTTCGGGGCCGGGCGGGGGCGGGTCCGGGAAGGACGGCGCGAGGGTGGCGGGCTCATCGACGGCTTCCTCGTCGAGCGGCTCGCCGCGTCGGACTACTCCGGGCCGCTCGCGGCGCTCGCCCAGGTGGTGTCGCCCGAGCCGGTGCTGAGCCAGGAGCTGCTGGGTCTCGCGCGGGCTGTCGCCGACCGGTACGCGGGGAGCCTCGCCGATGTGCTGCAGCTCGCCGTGCCGCCGCGCAACGCGCGTGCCGAGCAGCGGCCCTCTCCCGCGCCGCTGCCGCCGCCGGGAGCGCCGGAGGCCGGATCCTGGGGGCGGTACGAGCGCGGGGGCGGGTTCCTCGAGTCGCTGGCGTCCGGGGGCGCGCCGCGGGCGGTGTGGAACGCGCTGCCCGGGCCCGAGTGGAGCGGCGAGCTGGCGCGGGCCGTCGCCGCGACGCTCGCCTCGGGGCGCGGGGCGCTGGTCGTCGTACCGGACGGGCGGGCCGCCGCGCGGGTCGACGCCGCGCTGACGGCGTTGCTGGGGGAGGGGCGGCATGCGCTGCTCACCGCGGACGCCGGCCCCGAGAAGCGGTATCGGGAGTGGCTCGCCGTGCGACGCGGGTCCGTGCGGGCGGTCGTCGGGACGCGTGCCGCGATGTTCGCGCCGGTTCAGGATCTCGGGCTGGTCGCGCTCTGGGACGACGGGGACGACAGCCACAGCGAGCAGCACGCGCCGCAGCCCCATGCGCGGGAGGTGCTGCTGCTGCGGGCCGCGCAGGACAAGTGCGGCTTCCTGATGGGGGGTTGGAGCTGCACCGTGGAGGGCGCCCAACTCGTCGAGAGCGGGTGGGCGCGGCCACTGGTCGCCGCGCGGGAGCAGGTGCGGCGGGCCGCTCCGCTGGTGCGGACCGTGGGCGACCAGGATCTCGCGCGGGACGAGGCCGCCCGCGCCGCCCGGCTGCCCACCCTCGCCTGGCAGGCGGTCCGGGAAGGGCTGCGGCACGGGCCGGTGCTCGTGCAGGTGCCCCGCCGGGGGTACGTGCCGCGGATGGCGTGTGCGCAGTGCCGCGCCGCCGCCCGGTGCCGGCACTGCTCCGGGCCGTTGGAGGCGCGGGACGGGGGAACGGGGGGCGCGGGGAGCGTGCTGTGGTGCGGGTGGTGCGGGCGTGAGGAGGGTGCCTGGCACTGTCCGGAGTGCGGTTCGTTCCGGTTGCGGGCCCAGGTCGTGGGGGCGCGGCGGACCGCCGAGGAGCTGGGGCGGGCGTTTCCTGCGGTTCCGGTGCGGACTTCGGGGCGTGAACAGGTGCTGGACACCGTGCCGGGGGCGCCCGCGCTCGTCGTGTCCACGCCCGGGGCCGAGCCGGTCGCCGAAGGCGGGTACGCGGCCGCGCTGCTGCTGGACGGCTGGGCCATGCTCGGACGGCCCGACCTGCGGGCCGGGGAGGACGCGCTGCGCCGCTGGATCGCGGCCGCCGCCCTCGTACGGCCGCAGGGGGACGGCGGGACCGTCGTCGTCGTCGCCGAGCCGACCCTGCGGCCCGTGCAGGCGCTGGTGCGGTGGGATCCCGTGGGGCACGCGGTGCGGGAGCTCGCCGAGCGGGCCGAGCTGGGGTTTCCGCCCGTGTCGCGGATGGCGGCGGTGTCGGGGCCGGCGGAGGCGGTGGCCGCGTTCCTGGGAGCCCTCGAACTGCCTGGGGAGGCGCAGGTGTTGGGGCCGGTTCCGGTTGAGGTGTCGGCCGGCCCTGCGGGGCGGCCTCGGCGGGCGGGGGCGCCGCCACCCGGGGAGCGGTGGGAGCGGGCGTTGATCCGGGTGCCGCCGGGGCGGGGCGCTGCGCTGGCTGCCGCGTTGAAGGCGGCGCAGGCGGCTCGGATGGCTCGGGCGGGGCGGGGTGGAGAGGAGGTTGTGTGGGTGCGGATCGATCCGCCGGATATCGGGTGAGGTCGGGTGAGGGGGGTGTGTTGTGTGGTGCTGGGTATGCGGCTGCCCTCTCGGGGCGGGCCGAGAGGGCAGGGTGGGCGGTGCTTGGTGGGGTGGTGCTCGGTGGTCGTGGTGGTGGGGGCGTCAGCCGTTGCGTGGGCCGGGGAAGGCGGTCGGCCTTGCCTCGTCGCGGAGGGCCGGGTCGCGGAGGGCCGGGCTGCCGGCCGTCGGCTGGGTCGGCATCGAGCGAGCGGCGGGGACCGTGGGAACCGTCGGGAGGCCCGCGGTCACGCCGACCGTGTGGGCAGCGGTCGGTTCCGTCGGCCGCTCGGCCTCGGTGGTCGTCGTCGCCTGGGTCGTGGCGCGGCGGGCGCCGTAGCGGCGGTGGACGGCCTGCTTGGTGACCCCGAGTGCGGAGCCCACCGCGTCCCACGAGAAGCCGAGCGAACGGTCGAAGTCCACCGCTGCGGTGACCAGGGTCTCGACGCTGTCCCGCAGTTCCTGGGCCAGGCGGACCGTGGGGGCGGGGGCGCGTCCGTAGACGACGAAGCCCGTGGAGGGGCCGGAGCGGCGGGGGCGGTAGACGTTGCCCAACTGGGCGGTGAGGGTGCGCAGTGCGTCCACCTGCCGGCGGACGCGCTCGATGTCCCGCACCAGCAAGTGCAGGCTGGCCCGGGCCTGGGCGTCGTGGGTTGCATGGTCGGCCATGAACAAGCCTCTCGAACCGGCGTTGAAGTAGGTGTGGTCAACTCTTTCTTGACCAACGCGGGTTCGCTCCGCTGGTCACGGTGTGGGGGCGTATGGGCATATGCGTACGCCCCCTGGGTGGGGTGCGCGGCTCGGCCTTCGGCCCTCGCCGGTCTTGTCTCCCACCCGCGCACCGCCGGTTTCCAGTTGGACGGAGAAGTGCGGGTTTCCTGTGGGGGTTCCCGCCGTCGGCGGGTGCGCGGCTGCGCGGGCTTCGGCGGTGTCCCCGTCCTAGCGGCGTCTCCGGCCCTGGCCTTGTGCGGGATCTTCCTCGGCCCCTGCGGCGTTGACCTTCCCGCCCCATCCCTTGATCTTCGCAGGGCATCCCGGCCTTCAGGCCGGGCGGGAATGCGATCCTCGGCCCGGGGGCGCGAAGCGCCGGAGCTCTCTGCCTGCCTGGTGACGGTCAGGATGGCCGCTTCTGGTTGTCGATGTAGTCCTTCACCATGTTCAGTGGTGCGCCGCCACAGGATCCCGCGAAGTACGACGGGGACCAGAAGACGGACCCTGTGCCGATCCGGTTGATCCGGCTGGTGTACTCCGCTCGCAGGTAGCGGGAGCTGACGCCTTTGAGGCTGTTGACGAGTTTGGACAGGGCGACCTTCGGCGGGTAGTGCACGAGCAGGTGGACGTGATCGCCTTCGCCGTTGAACTCCCGCAGCTCGGCCTCGAAGGACTGGCACACGTCCCGCATGATCTCCTCGCAGCGCGTCAGCATGTCGTCGTTGAAGACCTCCCGCCGGTACTTAGTGACAAACACCAAGTGCGCGTGGAGGTTGAAAATTACATGGTTTCCTCGTCTGATGTCGGGATCTGGTTCCCAGCGTGGTGACATGCGCCAAGTGTAGTAGGATCGAGCGAACCCGACCGGAGGGGGTGGGCTGGATGATCCGTGCGTACAAGTTCCTCCTGCGTCCCACTGTCCGTCAGGCGCAGGCGCTGGCCGAGATGCTGCGCGATCACTGCTCCCTCTACAACGGGGCCTTGCAGGAGCGGCGTGACGCCTGGCGGCACCCGTCGAAGACCAGCGTCAGGTACGGCGGCCAGTCGGCCCAGCTCAAGGACATCCGGGCGTTCGACCCGGAGCGTCAGGGCCGCTGGTCGTTCAGTTCGCAGCAGGCCACCCTGCGCCGCCTGGACAAGGCGTTCGCCGCGTTCTTCCGCCGGGTCAGGTCCGCTGACACGCCCGGCTATCCGCGCTTTCGCGGGGTGAACTGGTTCGACACGGTGGACTTCCCCAAGGACGGCGACGGCTGCCGCTGGGACTCCACCCCGCACGATCCCGTCACCCGCGTCCGCCTCCAGGGCGTGGGGCATGTGAAGGTCAACCAGCACCGCCCGGTGGCCGGCCGGGTCAAGACCGTCTCGGTCAAGCGTGAGGGCGCCAAGTGGTTCGTCGTGCTGACCGCCGGGCAGGACCGGCCCGAGCCGCTGCCCGCGACCGGCAGCATGATCGGCATCGACCTGGGCATCACAAACTTCCTCGCCGACTCGAACGGCGACTTCGTCCCCAATCCGAGACACGGGCGCAAGGCAGCCGCGAGGCTCGAAGCCGCACAGCGGGCACTGTCCCGCTTCCCGCGCCGCAAGGCCAAGGACCGCACCGCCAACCACCGGCGCGCGGTGGAGAAGGTCGCCGAACTGCACGGCAAGGTACGGCGTCAGCGTCTCGACCACGCGCACAAGACCGCCTTCGGCCTGGTGCACGCGCACGATGTCATCGCGCACGAAGACCTCCAGATCCGCAACATGAGCAAGGCCCCCGCACCGAAGCCCGACCCCGGCCAGGCAGGCTTGTTCCTGCCCAACGGGGCCGCGGCGAAGGCAGGACTGAACCGTTCGATCAACGATGCCGGTTGGGGGGTGTTCCTGACGATCCTGCACGCCAAGGCTGAAAGCGCCGGACGGGAAGTGATCGCCGTGGACCCCCGCAACACCTCCCGCACCTGCCCCGAATGCGGGCACACCGCCAAGGAGAACCGGCCCACACAGGAAAAATTCCACTGCGTCGCCTGCGGCCACCACGCGCACGCCGACACCGTGGCAGCCACCAACGTTCTACGGGCCGGGCTGGTCCGTCGCAACGCCAACCCGGCGTAACGAGAAGCCCCCGGCTTCAGCCGGGGGAGGAGTCACAAACTTCTGTGTTGCCCCGACCCCGCCCACCCCCACCCCGCCCCGGGCCCCCCGCCCGCCCGTCATTCGACCTGTCCGAGAGGCCCCGCCCACTCATGAAGCTCGTCTTCGCCGGTACCCCCGAGGTCGCCGTTCCCGCTCTGGACGCCCTGATCGCCTCGGGGCGGCACGAGGTGGCCGCTGTCGTCACGCGGCCCGACGCACCGGCCGGGCGGGGGCGGCGGCTGGTCGCCTCTCCTGTCGCCCAGCGGGCGGAGGAGGCGGGCATCGAGGTGCTGAGGCCCGTCAAGCCCCGGGATCCGGAGTTCCTGGAGCGGCTGAAGGAGATCGCGCCCGACTGCTGTCCCGTCGTGGCCTATGGGGCGCTGCTGCCCAAGGTGGCGCTGGACATTCCGGCCCACGGCTGGGTCAACCTGCACTTCTCGCTGCTGCCCGCCTGGCGGGGCGCCGCGCCCGTGCAGCACTCGATCATGGCGGGGGACGAGATCACCGGCGCCTCCGCCTTCCTCATCGAGGTGGGTCTCGACTCGGGGCCGGTCTACGGGACGGTCACCGAGGAGATCCGGTCCACCGACACCAGCGGCGACCTGCTCACCCGGCTCGCCTTCGCCGGCTCCGGGCTGCTCGCCGCGACCATGGACGGGATCGAGGACGGCACCCTGAAGGCCGTACCGCAGCCGGGCGAGGGGATCACCCTCGCGCCCAAGATCACCGTCGAGGACGCCCAGGTCGACTGGGCCACGCCGGCGCTGCGCGTCGACCGCGTGGTGCGCGGCTGCACCCCGGCCCCCGGCGCCTGGACCGTCTTCCGGGGCGAGCGGCTCAAGCTCATCCAGGTCCACCCGGCTCCCGAGCGGACCGATCTCGCCCCCGGCGCGCTGTCCGTCGGCAAGAACAGCGTGCACGTCGGCACCGGCTCGTACGCGGTCGAGCTGGTGTGGGTGCAGGCACAGGGCAAGAAGCCGATGCGGGCCGCCGACTGGGCGCGGGGCGTCCGGATCGGGGAGGACGAGACCGTCGGGGCGTGACGGTCGGGGCGTAACGCTCCTGCACGAGCCCCCGCCGACCGGAACCCACCCGCCGTCCCCGTCGACGTACGCTGGACGTGACTTCGAGATCCCTGCCTTCCAGGCCTCTCCTCTGTCTTTACCTCCAGTCCCTTCAGTCCTCATCCTGTAATCCGGAGCACCTTTTCGTGAGTGATCAGCCCCAGCGTTCCCCGAAGCCGGGCAAGCCCTACCGTCGGCCCCAGAAGGATCCTGTCCGTCTCCTCGCGTTCGAGGTGTTGCGGGCTGTGGACGAGCGGGACGCCTACGCCAACCTCGTGTTGCCGCCGTTGCTGCGCAAGGCGCGGGAGAAGGAGGGGCCCGCGAAGTTCGACGCGCGGGACGCGGCTCTTGCCACCGAGCTGGTCTACGGGACGCTGCGTCGGCAGGGGACGTACGACGCCGTCATCTCGGCCTGTGTCGACCGGCCGCTGCGCGAGGTCGATCCGCCGGTCCTCGATGTGCTGAGCCTCGGGGTGCATCAGTTGCTCGGGACGCGCATTCCGACCCACGCCGCCGTGTCCGCCTCCGTCGAGCTCGCCCGGGTCGTGCTCGGCGACGGGCGGGCCAAGTTCGTCAACGCGGTGCTGCGCAAGGTCGCTCAGCATGAACTCGACGAGTGGATCGAGAAGGTCGCCCCGCCCTACGACGACGACCCCGAGGACCACCTCGCCGTCGTGTACTCGCATCCCCGTTGGGTCGTCTCCGCGCTGTGGGACTCCCTCGGCGGCGGGCGGGCCGGCATCGAGGAGCTGTTGGAGGCCGACAACGAGCGGCCCGAGGTGACGCTCGTCGCCCGGCCCGGGCGGGCCACCACCGACGAGCTGCTCCGGGAGGAGGCAGCGGTCGCCGGGCGCTGGTCGCCGTACGCCGTGCGGCTCACCGAGGGCGGTGAGCCCGGCGCCATCGACGCCGTACGGGACGGTCGGGCGGGCGTGCAGGACGAGGGCAGTCAGCTCGTGGCGCTCGCGCTGGCCAACGCGCCGCTCGACGGGCCCGACACGAAGTGGCTCGACGGATGCGCCGGGCCCGGTGGCAAGGCCGCGCTGCTCGCCGCCCTCGCCGCCGAGCGGGGGGCCATGCTGCTGGCGTCCGAGAAGCAGCCGCACCGGGCGGGCCTCGTCGCCAAGACCCTGGCCGGCAACCCCGGGCCCTACCAGGTCATCGCCGCCGACGGGACCCGGCCGCCGTGGCGGGACGGCACCTTCGACCGGGTGCTGATGGACGTACCGTGCACGGGCCTCGGCGCCCTGCGGCGGCGGCCCGAGGCGCGCTGGCGGCGCCGGCCGGAGGACCTCGACGGGTTCGCCCCGCTCCAGCGCGGGCTGCTGCGGAGCGCGCTGGAGTCCGTCCGGGTCGGGGGCGTCGTCGGGTACGCCACCTGCTCGCCGCACCTCGCCGAGACCCGGGCCGTGGTCGCCGACCTGCTCAAGCAGTTCCCGGCCGCCGAACTGATCGACGCCCGGCCCCTGCTGCCCGGCGTACCGGCGCTCGGCGACGGGCCCGACGTCCAGCTGTGGCCGCATGTGCACGGGACCGACGCCATGTACCTGGCGTTGATCAGGAAGACCGGCTGACACCCCTGTAGCCCGGATGCAGCGCGAAAGCCCGAAAAAGCCGCCCGACGCCGTTTTCTGACGGCGTCGGGCGGCCTTTCTCGCGGTGGGGTGGGTCCCCCTCGGGGGATCAGTCCGTGCCGAACTCCATCGCGGCGCGGTCCAGCAGCTCGTCGGCGTCGGAGACCTCGCCGCGGGAGGCGATGGCCTCGGCGCCGCCCTCCGGCATCTCCGGCATGGTGCCGATGAGGCCGGTCGCGGCGGCCTGGGAGGCGCCGATGACGGGGCTGCCGGTGCCGATCAGGCCGAGGCCGACGTACTGCTCCAGCTTGGCGCGGGAGTCGGCGATGTCGAGGTTGCGCATGGTGAGCTGGCCGATCCGGTCCACCGGGCCGAACGCGGAGTCCTCGGTGCGCTCCATGGACAGCTTGTCCGGGTGGTAGCTGAACGCCGGGCCCGTGGTGTCGAGGAGCGAGTAGTCCTCGCCGCGCCGCAGCCGCAGGGTGACCGAGCCGGTGACGGCCGCGCCGACCCAGCGCTGCAGCGACTCCCGGATCATCAGCGCCTGCGGGTCCAGCCAGCGGCCCTCGTACATGAGGCGGCCCAGGCGCCGTCCCTCATTGTGGTACTGGGCGACGGTGTCCTCGTTGTGGATCGCGTTGACGAGGCGCTCGTAGGCCGCGTGCAGCAGGGCCATGCCGGGCGCCTCGTAGATGCCGCGGCTCTTCGCCTCGATGATCCGGTTCTCGATCTGGTCGGACATGCCCAGGCCGTGCCGGCCGCCGATGGCGTTGGCCTCCATCACCAGGTCGACGGGGCAGGCGAACTCCTTGCCGTTGACCGTCACCGGGCGGCCCTGGTCGAAGCCGATCGTGACGTCCTCGGCGGCGATCTCGACCGACGGGTCCCAGAACCGCACGCCCATGATGGGCTCGACGGTCTCGACGCCGGTGTCCAGGTGCTCCAGGGTCTTCGCCTCGTGGGTGGCGCCCCAGATGTTGGCGTCGGTGGAGTACGCCTTCTCCGTCGAGTCCCGGTAGGGCAGCTTGTGGGCGAGCAGCCACTCCGACATTTCCTTGCGGCCGCCGAGCTCGGTCACGAAGTCCGCGTCCAGCCAGGGCTTGTAGATCCGCAGGTGCGGGTTGGCGAGCAGACCGTAGCGGTAGAACCGCTCGATGTCGTTGCCCTTGAAGGTGGAGCCGTCGCCCCAGATCTGGACGTCGTCCTCGAGCATCGCCCGCACGAGGAGCGTGCCGGTGACGGCACGGCCGAGCGGCGTGGTGTTGAAGTAGGCGCGCCCGCCCGAGCGGATGTGGAACGCCCCGCAGGTGAGCGCGGCCAAGCCCTCCTCGACCAGCGCGGCACGGCAGTCGACCAGACGCGCGATCTCGGCGCCGTAGGCCTTGGCGCGGCCGGGCACCGACGCGATGTCGGGCTCGTCGTACTGGCCGATGTCGGCGGTGTAGGTGCACGGGACGGCGCCCTTGTCGCGCATCCACGCGACCGCGACCGAGGTGTCGAGCCCGCCGGAGAAGGCGATGCCGACGCGCTCGCCGGAGGGAAGGGAGGTGAGGACCTTGGACATGGGAAGATTATGCATGAACTCGCATGGTCATGCAAAGGGCTCTTCGGAAACCGCGATATCCGCAGTAGTCCGAAGTATCCGCGGGTATCCCCGAGGTGTTCCCTGCCTACGTGGGTTACGTGGGTTACGTGGGCTACATGGGCGGTGCGGGCTCCTTCGGCGGGGTCGCGGCGGCGCCCTCGTCCCGGGACAGCCGGTGTGGCCACCACACCTTCGGGCCGATGTCCAGGAACAGGGACGTGACCAGCACCGACCGCACGATGAAGGTGTCTATCAGGACGCCCAGGGCCACCGCGAAGCCGATCTCCGCGAAGGCGACCATGGGGAGGGTGGCGAGGGCCGCGAAGGTGCCGGCCAGCACCAGGCCCGCCGAGGTGATCACCGCGCCGGTCGCCGCCAGGCCCGTCACCACGCCCTGCCGGGTGCCCTGGCGGGCGGCCTCCTCGCGGATGCGGGTGGTCAGGAAGATGTTGTAGTCGATGCCCAGCGCCACCAGGAAGACGAAGACGAAGAGCGGGAAGTCCGTCGACTCGCCCGCGTAGTCGAAGACGTGGCGGAACGCCAGCGCGCTGAGGCCGAGGGCCGCCGCGAAGGACAGGATGACCGTGCCGATCAGCAGCAGCGGGGCGATCAGCGCGCGCAGCAGGCCGCAGAGGATGAGCAGGACGACGCCCAGGACCAGCGGGATGATCAGCACGTTGTCGTGGGTGGTCGCCGTGTCCGCGTCCAGCAGGGCCGCCGTGCCGCCGCCCACCTGCGCGTCGGCGTCGGGCACCGCGTGCACGGCGTCCCGGACCCGCTGCACGGTGTGTTTCGCGGCCTCGCTGTCCGACGGGGCGGTCATGGTCGCCTCGAAGAGCACCTTGCCGTCGTGGAGCGGTTTCGTGCCGGGAGGCAGCCCCAGGGAGGTCGGGACGACGCCGTCCGTGGCGGCCACCGTCCGGCTCACCTGCCGGGCCTGGGCCTGGTTCGAGACGATGACGAGCGGGTCGCCGCTGCCCGCCGGGAAGTACTGCTCGGAGATCTCCTGGCCGGTGATCGAGTCCGGCTTGCCGGTGAAGGCGTCCGCGTTGCTGATGCCCTCCGCGCGCAGTTGGATCAGGCCCAGCGAGCAGACCGCGAGGACCAGGGCGGTCACCGCCCAGATCATGCGCGGGCGGCTGGCGAACGAGCGGCCCGTACGGGCCCAGAAGCCCCGCTCGGTCGGTTCGGGGGAGCCCTGGTGCGGGATCACCGGCCAGAAGATCCAGCGGCCGCAGATCACCAGCAGGGCCGGGAAGAGCGTGATCATGGCGAGGAGGGCCACGGCCACGCCGATGGCCGCGACCGGGCCGAGGCCGGCGGTGGAGTTCATCTCGGCGGCCATCAGCACGAGCATGCTCAGCACCACCGTGGCACCGGACGCCAGCACCGCCGGGCCCGCCCGGTGCAGGGCCAGGGCCATCGCCTCGTGGCGGTCCTCGTGCCGGCGCAGCTCCTCGCGGTAGCGGGCGACGAGCAACAGGGCGTAGTCCGTGCCCGCGCCGAAGACGAGGACCGTGAGGATGCCGGCGCTCTGGCCGTTCACGGTCAGGCCCGCGTGCTGGGCCAGGAAGTAGATCAGGGCCTGGGCGGTGAACAGGGCGACGACCACGCCGAGCAGCGGGACCAGCAGGAGCGTGGGGCTGCGGAAGGTGATCAGGAGCATGACGACGACGACGGTCATCGCCGACAGCAGCAGGGTCGAGTCGATGCCCTCGAACGCCTTGGAGAAGTCCGCGGAGGTGCCGCCGGGTCCGGTGATGTGCACGGCCAGTCCGGCGCCGCTGTCGCCGACGACGTCACGGATCGAGTCGACGGCCGGGGCGATGCGCGACCAGCCCTTCTCGTCCATGGTGATCGGCACGTGGATCTGGGCGGCGCGGGGGTCGGCCGGGCGGTCGTAGACCGGGCCGCGGGTCTCGGCGCCCCGGATGCCGTGGTCGGTGAGCCGCCTGAGCTGGGCCGCGTCCTCGGTGATCCGCGCCCGGTCCTGCGCCGTGAGCCCGCCGTCACGGGCGTAGACGACGACCGCGGGGATCTGCTCGGGCCGGAAGTGCTCCGAGATCTCCAGCACCTGCGTCGACTCGGCCGACCCCGGCAGCCACGAGGCCGCGTCGTTGTCCTGGGCGTCGGTGAGCTTCGAGGCGAACGGCGCCGTCAGAAACAGCACCACCACCCACAACCCCAACACCAGCCACTTGGCCCGCCGCCCACAGACGAGATGCGCGAGCCCACGGTTCCCCTTCATACCCACCTCAGCTGATAAGGGGCGCGGGGCTGAGGCATGTGCGGCTCCGCCGCGCGGGCGCGACCAGCCACAGTGGGCCCGCGGCGAACAGACGACCGTACCCACCCAGGACCGATGCCGCTAACCCCCGGAGGGCATGGCAGGCTTGGGGCATGGCCGTGCAGATCAACCCCAGCATCCTGTCCGCCGATTTCGCCCGTCTCGCGGACGAGGCGAAAGCGGTCGAAGGAGCCGACTGGCTCCACGTCGACGTCATGGACAACCATTTCGTCCCGAACCTCACGCTCGGTGTGCCGGTCGTAGAGGCACTGGCCCGTGCGACGGACACTCCGCTGGACTGCCATCTGATGATCGAGGCCCCCGATCGCTGGGCCCCGCAGTACGTCGAGGCGGGTGCCTCGTCCGTCACCTTTCACGTCGAGGCGGCCGCCGCGCCCGTGCGGCTCGCCCGCGAGATCCGCGCCAAGGGCGCCCGTGCCTCCATGGCGCTCAGGCCTGCGACGCCGATCGAGCCGTACGAGGACCTGCTGCCCGAACTCGACATGCTGCTGATCATGACCGTCGAGCCGGGCTTCGGAGGCCAGGCCTTCCTCGACATCATGCTCCCCAAGATCCGCCGCACCCGCGAGTTGATCAGCAAGCACGGCCTCGACCTGTGGCTCCAGATCGACGGCGGGGTCTCGGCCGCCACGATCGAGCGGTGCGCCGACGCGGGCGCCGACGTGTTCGTGGCCGGCTCGGCCGTGTACGGCGCCGACGACCCGGCCGCGGCGGTGCGTGGTCTGCGGGCTCAGGCGGAGGCGGCGACCGTGGCGGCCTCGTGGGGATGCCGACACTGAACCAACCACTTACCGACAGGAATGTGAACGGCTCCCATCAGAGCTGATCAACTGCGCCGGATCTGCGAGGATGAACGGCGTATCCAGAGTGTGAACAGCAGTGAGGAGAACGCCGTGTCGGGTATGTCGGCGGGCCGGTCAGCCATGCGGATGGGACCCGCAGAGCTGGTGCAGGCGGCGGCCATGGCCCGCCGCTTCTACCTTGAGGGAAAGTCCAAGATCCAGATCGCGGAGGAGTTCGGCGTCAGCCGCTTCAAAGTGGCCCGGGTCCTGGAGACCGCCCTCGAACGGGATCTCGTACGGATCGAGATCCGCGTGCCGGCCGAACTGGACGCCGAGCGCTCCGACGCGCTCCGCGCCCGCTACGGCCTCAGGCACGCCGTCGTGGTCGAGTCCCCGGCCGAGGCCGAGGAGGCGACGGACCCCGAGAACCTGGGGGAAGTGGCCGCCGACCTGCTCGGCGAACTGGTCGAGGAGGGGGATGTGCTGGGGCTGGCCTGGGGCCGGTCCACGATTCACATGGCGGCGGCGCTGGACCGGCTGCCGCCCTGCACGGTCGTGCAGCTGACGGGTGTGTACGACGCCGGGACCGCCGAACGCGGCTCGGTCGAGGCCGTCCGCCGCGCCGCCCAGGTGTCCGGCGGCGACGCGCACCCCATCTACGCGCCGATGCTGCTGCCGGACGCGGCGACCGCGCAGGCCCTGCGCCACCAGACCGGGATCGCCCGGGCCTTCGAGTACTTCGACAAGGTCACGGTCGCCTGCGTCTCCATCGGCTCCTGGGAGCCGGGCATCTCGACGGTGCACGACATGCTCAGCGACGAGGAGCGGGCGCACTACGCCTCGCTCGGCGTCGCCGCCGAGATGTCCGCGCACCTCTTCGACGCCGAGGGCCGCAGGGTCGGCCGCGACCTGGGCGAGCGGTGCATCACGGTCAAGACCGACCAGTTGCGCCGGGTCCCCGAGGTCGTCGCCATAGCGGGTGGTCAGCGCAAGGCGGCCGCGATCGACGCGGTCCTCCGCTCCGGTCTCGTCACCAGCCTGGTGACGGACACGTCGGCGGCCGACTACCTGATGACGGCCGGACCGGCACCGAAGCCGGCCCTCAACCGGGCGGACCCGGACGGGATCTGACGGTGCGTCAGGGGGGCGGTTCGTATACGGGCCGCCCCCTCCGCTCCGCCGTCACCGCGACCTGCTCCGCCGTCACCACGACCACCTCAGGACGGTTTCCGGATGACCGAGCACGTGCTCACCCTGGATCTCGACGGGGTCGCCGACAAGGCGGCCCTGATGGACCGCTGCGCCGACGCCCTCGGCCTGCCCGACTGGTTCGGACGCAACTGGGACGCCCTCGCCGACAGCCTCACCGACCTCTCCGCCCCGCCCGGCGACGAAGCGCTGCGGATCGTCGTACGGAACTGGCGGCCGTACGCCAGCGCGCGGCCCGAGGAGTGGGAGATCGCCGAGGACGTGTTCTCGCAGGCGGTGGACCGGGTTCCGGAGCTGTCCGTGCTGCTCGCCCTCGGAGGATCCTCCTAAGGCCCCGCCGAGCTGCTTGGACGTTCCGTCCGGGCATCGGATCTGGGGCTTCGTGGGAGAATGAGGTACGTGCTTCTCCCCCTGGCTGTCCTGTCGGGGGGTCACCTCTGATCGACCGGGATGTGCAGCACGTGCGTTTCCTCAACGACATCCAGCCTGCCTACGACCTCACCTACGACGACGTCTTCATGGTGCCGAGCCGCAGCGCCGTCGGGTCGCGGCAGGCCGTGGACCTCAGCGCCCCGGACGGCACCGGCACCACGATCCCGCTGGTCGTCGCCAACATGACCGCCGTCGCCGGCCGCCGGATGGCCGAGACCATGGCCCGGCGGGGCGGCCTCGTCGTCATCCCGCAGGACATTCCGATCGACGTCGTCACCGACGTGGTCACCTGGGTCAAGAGCCGTCACCTGGTGCTGGACACTCCGATCGTGCTCGCCTCCCACCAGACGGTGGCCGACGCGCTGGCCCTGCTGCCCAAGCGGGCGCACAACGCGGGTGTCGTCGTCGACGAGGACTTCCGGCCGGTCGGCGTCGTCACCGACGCGGACCTGACCGGCGTCGACCGCTTCACGCAGCTCGAGGTCGTCATGTCCCGGGACCTGCTGCTCCTGGACGCCGACATCGACCCGCGCGAGGCCTTCAACACCCTCGACGCGGCCAACCGGCGTTACGCCCCCGCCGTCGGCGAGGACGGCAAGCTCGCCGGCATCCTCACCCGCAAGGGCGCCCTGCGCGCCACGCTGTACACGCCGGCCGTCGACGCGCAGGGCCGGCTGCGCGTCGCCGCCGCCGTCGGCATCAACGGCGACTTCGCGGGCAAGGCCAAGCAACTGCTCGACGCGGGCGTGGACACGCTCGTCATCGACACCGCGCACGGCCACCAGGAGTCGATGCTCGGCGCGATCCGCACCGTGCGCGCACTGGACCCGCGGGTGCCGATCGTGGCCGGCAACATCGTCTCCGCGGAGGGCGTCAAGGACCTGATCGACGCGGGCGCCGACATCATCAAGGTCGGCGTCGGCCCCGGCGCCATGTGCACGACCCGGATGATGACCGGCGTGGGCCGGCCGCAGTTCTCGGCCGTCCTGGAGTGCGCGGCCGAGGCGAAGAAGTACGGCAAGCACGTGTGGGCCGACGGCGGTGTCCGCCACCCTCGTGACGTCGCGATGGCACTGGCCGCCGGCGCGTCCAACGTGATGGTCGGGTCCTGGTTCGCGGGCACGTACGAGTCCCCGGGCGACCTCCAGCACGACGCGAACGGCCGCCCCTACAAGGAGTCGTTCGGCATGGCCTCCGCCCGGGCCGTCCGCAACCGCACGTCCGAGGAGTCGGCGTACGACCGGGCCCGCAAGGCGCTGTTCGAGGAGGGCATCTCCACCTCCCGGATGTTCCTCGACCCGGCCCGCCCGGGCGTCGAGGACCTGGTCGACTCGGTCATCGCCGGCGTCCGCTCCTCCTGCACCTACGCGGGCGCGGGCTCCCTGGAGGAGTTCGCCGAGAAGGCCGTCGTCGGCATCCAGAGCGCGGCCGGTTATGCGGAGGGCAAGCCGCTGCACTCCAGCTGGTAGCTCCGCTGGTCGGGCCGTAGTTCGGGTGCGGGTCTTCCGCGGCCGGCCGCGCGGTTCCCCGCGCCCCTTTCGGGGCGCGTTCAGTCGTCCTGCGATGCAACGCTCTCCCCGGTCCTGCCCGGCCCGGGCCTCGTCTTCCGCGTCTGGACGGCCGTCGGGCTCGTGTTCTACTTCAGTTGCGGCCACCGCCGCTCCCGACTCGCAACATCCGAAAAGTGATCAACCCACTGTGCTGAACGATCTCGACGAACGCATCGTGCACGCCCTCGCCGAGGACGCCCGCCGCTCCTACGCGGACATCGGGCACCAGGTCGGCCTGTCCGCGCCCGCCGTGAAACGCCGCGTGGACCGGCTGCGGGCCACCGGAGCCATCACCGGCTTCACCGTACGGGTCGACCCGGCGGCCCTCGGCTGGGAGACCGAGGGGTTCGTCGAGATCTACTGCCGGCGCAACACCTCCCCGGAGACCATCCAGCGGGGCCTCGAGCGCTACCAGGAGGTCGTGGCCGCGTCCACCGTCACCGGTGAGGCGGACGCCGTCGCCCAGGTCTTCGCCGCCGACATGCGCCACTTCGAACGCGTCCTGGAACGCATCGCGGGGGAGTCGTTCGTGGAGCGCACCAAGTCGGTCCTGGTGCTGTCGCCCCTGCTGCGCCGCTTCTCCTCGGGCTCGCCGACCTGACCGGTGCCCGACCTGACCGGTACCCGCCCTGATCAGTATCTGAACCGACCGGTGCGCATCGGCCGTCCGGCGGCTACCCTCGGTCGCATGACCTGGCGACATTGATCCACGACCGGCCCCGACACCCGTCGACTGACCGCCACGCTGTACGCGTACGCGTTCCTCGACGAGTTCGTGCTGCTCTACCCGGTGTACGCGCTGCTGTTCGCGGACAGCGGCCTGTCGGTCGGACAGATCTCCTCCCTCTTCGTCCTGTGGTCGCTGACCGGCGTCCTGCTGGAGGTCCCCTCCGGGGCCTGGGCCGACGCCGTGTCCCGTCGGCTGCTGCTGTGGATCGGCCCGCTGCTGGGGGCGGCCGGCTTCGCGCTGTGGGTGCTCGTCCCGTCGTACTGGGCCTTCGCGGCCGGCTTCGTCCTGTGGGGTGCGCGCGGCGCGCTGGGCTCCGGCGCCCTGGAGGCGCTGGTGTACGAGGAACTGGACCGGGTCGGCGCGGCGGACCGGTACGCCCACGTCATGGGCCGTGCGCACGCCGTGGGCCAGGTGGCCGTCATGTCGGCCATGGGCCTGGCCGGGCCGGTCTTCGCGGCCGGCGGCTACCCGGCCGTCGGCGCGGCCAGCGTGCTGGCGTGTCTGCTCTGCGCCGCGACGGCGACCCGCTTCCCCGAGCACCGCACCCCGGCCGCCGAGAGCGAGGACGGCTGGGCGGCCACGCTGCGCGCCGGACTCGCCGAGGTCCACCGGGACCGGCGCGTCCTCGGCGCCCTGCTGCTGGTCCCGGCCGTCACGGCGGTGTGGGGCGCGCTCGACGAGTACACCTCGCTCCTGGTCAGGGAGACCGGCGTACCGGACGCCGCCGTCCCCTACCTGCTCATGGTGATCTGGGCCGGCGTCACGGTCGGCAGCCTGTTGTCCGGGCGCGCCGAGCGCCTCGGCGGCACCGGCCTCGCCGCGCTCCTCGCGGGCGCCGCGCTCGCCCTGGCGGCCGGCGCGCTGACGGAGCGGCCGGCCGGCGTCGTCCTCGTCGCCCTCGCCTTCGGCGGCTTCCAACTGGCGACCGTCCTGGCCGACGTCCGGCTCCAGCAGCGCATCGAGGGCACCGGCCGGGCCACCGTGACCTCCGTCGCGAGCCTGGGCACCGAGCTGGTGACCATCGCGGTCTACGGCGTGTACGGCGTCCTCGGGTCGTCCTTCGCCCACGGCACCGTCTTCGCGGTGTGCGCCGTGCCGTACCTGGTGACGGCGCTGGCGGTCGCCCGGAGAAGACGGGAGCGGGGCGGACGGGAGTGAGGGCGCGCAACGAATCGCCGCTCCACCCCCGATGCGCGCAACGAACCGCTCACCGGCGCGCAACGGCTCCTCCTTGTCCGCCGAGCGCGGCCGACCGTACCGTCTGTCTGGCCCCTAGAAGGTTTCTCAGAAGGTCTCCAGAAGGCCCCCTTCAGAGGCCCCCGAACCCCCTCGTACCGGTGAGGATCACGCATGCGCACCGCCCTGCTCCAGAGCTCCGGCCGCCCCGGCTCCGTCGTCGAGAACCTCAAGGTCCTCGACGAGGCCGCGGACCGGGCCGCCGCCACGGGCGCCGGGCTCCTGGTCGCGCCGGAGCTGTTCCTCACCGGGTACGCGATCGGCGACGACGTCGCCCGCCTCGCCGAGCCCGCCGACGGGGACGCCGCGGACACGATCGCCGAACTCGCCGGCCGGCACGGGCTGGCGATCGCGTACGGCTACCCGGAGCGCGCCGGCGAGACGGTGTACAACGCGGCCCAGCTCATCGGCGCCGACGGCACCCGGCTGGCCAACTACCGCAAGACGCACCTCTTCGGCTGCTTCGAGCACGACCACTTCCACCCGGGCGACCAGCCGGTCGTCCAGGCCGAGTTGAACGGCCTCACCGTCGGCCTCATGATCTGCTACGACGTCGAGTTCCCGGAGAACGTCCGCGCCCACGCCCTGGCCGGCACCGACCTCCTCGTCGTGCCGACCGCGCAGATGCACCCCTTCCAGTTCGTCGCCGAGTCGATGATCCCGGTGCGCGCCTTCGAGAACCAGATGTACGTCGCCTACGTCAACCGGGTCGGTCAGGAAGGGGAGTTCGAGTTCGTCGGGCTGTCCACCCTCGCCGGTCCCGACGGGGTCGCCCGGGCCCGTGCCGGACGCGGCGAGGAACTGCTCTTCGCCGACGCCGACCCCGTCGCCCTCGCCGCCTCCCGCGAGGCGAACCCGTACCTGAAGGACCGCCGCCCGGGCCTGTACGGGTCCCTGGTCTGAAACCCACACGCTCATTTCCTGTGCAAGGAGTCCGTACCCCATGACGTCCACCGTGCCCAACGCCGTCGAGCACGCAGACGAGCAGCAGCAGCCGCCGATCACCATGTTCGGCCCGGACTTCCCGTACGCGTACGACGACTTCCTCGGCCACCCGGCGGGGCTCGGCCAGATCCCCGCGACCGAGCACGGCGCCGAGGTCGCGGTGATCGGCGGCGGCCTGTCCGGCATCGTGGCCGCCTACGAGCTGATGAAGATGGGCCTCAGGCCGGTCGTCTACGAGGCCGACCGGATCGGCGGGCGCCTGCGGACCGTGGGCTTCGACGGCTGCGACCCCTCCCTCACCGCCGAGATGGGCGCGATGCGCTTCCCACCGTCCTCCACCGCCCTCCAGCACTACATCGACCTGGTGGGCCTTCGGACCCGGCCGTTCCCCAACCCCCTTGCCGACGTGACCCCTTCGACCGTCGTCGACCTCAAGGGCGAGTCGCACTACGCGACCACCGTCGACGACCTGCCGCAGGTCTACCGCGACGTGATGCACGCCTGGAACGCCTGTCTCGAAGAGGGCGCCGACTTCTCCGACATGAACCGCGCGATGCGCGAGCGGGACGTGCCGCGCATCCGCGAGATCTGGGCGAAGCTCGTCGAGAAGCTCGACAACCAGACCTTCTACGGCTTCCTCTGCGACTCCGCGGCGTTCAAGTCCTTCCGGCACCGCGAGATCTTCGGCCAGGTCGGCTTCGGCACCGGCGGCTGGGACACCGACTTCCCGAACTCCATCCTGGAGATCCTGCGCGTCGTCTACAGCGAGGCCGACGACCACCACCGCGGCATCGTCGGCGGCTCCCAGCAACTCCCGCTGCGGCTGTGGGAACGCGAGCCCGAGAAGATCGTCCACTGGCCGTACGGCACCTCGCTCGCGAGCCTGCACGAGGGCGGCGAGCCCCGCCCGGCCGTGATCCGGCTGCACCGCACGGCGGGCAACCGGATCACCGTGACGGACGCGAACGGCGACATACGCACCTACCGGGCGGCGGTCTTCACCGCCCAGTCCTGGATGCTGCTGTCGAAGATCGACTGCGACGACTCGCTCTTCCCGATCGACCACTGGACCGCCATCGAGCGCACCCACTACATGGAGTCCAGCAAGCTCTTCGTGCCCGTCGACCGGCCGTTCTGGCTGGACAAGGATGAGGAGACCGGGCGTGACGTCATGTCGATGACGCTCACCGACCGCATGACGCGCGGGACTTACCTCCTCGACGACGGCCCGGACCGGCCCGCCGTCATCTGCCTCTCCTACACGTGGTGCGACGACAGCCTGAAGTGGCTGCCGCTGTCCGCGAACGAGCGGATGGAGGTCATGCTGAAGTCGCTCGGCGAGATCTACCCGAAGGTCGACATCAGGAAGCACGTCATCGGCAGCCCGGTGACCGTTTCCTGGGAGAACGAGCCTTATTTCATGGGCGCGTTCAAGGCCAACCTGCCCGGCCACTACCGCTACCAGCGGCGCCTGTTCACCCACTTCATGCAGGACCGGCTGCCCGAGGACAAGCGGGGCGTGTTCCTCGCCGGCGACGACATCTCCTGGACGGCCGGCTGGGCCGAGGGCGCCGTCCAGACCGCGCTGAACGCGGTCTGGGGCGTCATGCACCACTTCGGCGGGACCACCGACGCGACCAACCCGGGCCCGGGTGACGTGTACGACGAGATCGCGCCCGTGGCACTCCCGGAGGACTGAGGTCCCGCAGCACGGGGGCTCACAGCACGAGGTCTCACATGGGGGTGAGCATCATGCGGCCCGCGAAGCCGACGGCCGTGTCGAGCCGTTCGGTGAACTCCTCGGCGACGTCGGGGAGTCGGCGCAGCGCCCACAGCGCCCGGGCCGCCGTCCAGGTGGCGTCCCGGGCGCGTTCCAGGCTCCAGGAGCCGAGCAGGTGGGTGAGGGGGTCGGCGATCTGCAACAGGTCGGGGCCCGGCATCAGTTCCTCGCGGATGCGTTCCTCCAGCGAGACGAGGAGGTCGCCGACGCGCTCGAACTCGTCCTCCAGCTCGGCCGGTTCGCAGCCGAGGCTACGACAGGCGTCCACGACGGCGAGCGCGAGGTCGTGCCCGATGTGCGCGTTGATGCCCGCGACGGCGAACTGCAGGGGGCGTACGCCGGGATGGCGGCGGAACTGCAGCAGCGGGCGCCAGCAGGCCGGTGGGCGCCGGTCGCTCGGCAGCGGGTCCACCGCGTCCAGGTAGCGCTGCGCGAACCGCACGTCCAGCGTGACGGCGGCCCGCGCGTCCGGGAACCGGCCGGTCTCGATGCGCCGGTCCACCTCCCGGGTCACCGCGAGGTAGACGCGGTTGAAGACCGCGACCCCGTCGAAGGGAGGCAGGGTCGCGTCGAGGGCGTGCATCCGGGCGAGCACGTCGTCGACGCTCGGACCGACCGTGTCTACGTCGACGCCCCACGGGACGCCTGTCTCGACGGGAGCGGTGAACTGTTCCGTTTGCGGCATGGGGGCAGGGTCGCAGCCCTGGGCCGGTCCGCGGGTCGGCGAGCCCGACGCTTCCCCGGAACGGGGGAACGCGCCCGCCGCGCCCGCCTACGAGCCGGCCTCGTCGTAGCTGCTCGTGCCGCCGTCCAGCAGTGGCCGTTGGTCTTGAGGTGGGCGGGGGCGAAGGCGCGCAGCGCGTGGTAGCCGGTGATGACGACGACCGTGCCGAGCGCGATGCCGCTCAACGAGAAGGTGTCGGTGAACTTCATCGTGACGTTGCCGACGCCGATGATGACGCCCGCCGCGGCCGGTGCCAGTCGTCAGGGGTGCGGCTGTCGCGATCATTCTCCCGTGGAACCGGAGGGTGAGCGACCGCTTAGCTGGCCCCCTTCAGGGCTGTGGGCCGGGGACCGCCGCGGCCTGCGCACCGACCTTCGCGCCCGTCCGCCCGCCGCTGCCCCGCAGCACCCCCGCGAACGCCACGAGCCCGAACGCCAGCACCGTCACCACACCGAACGACACCATCAGGCTGGTCGCCTGCGCCACCCCGCCGATCAGGCTCGGGGCGATCAGCCCGGAGGTGTACGTGACCGTCGCGACGCCCGCGATGGCCTGGCTGGGGTTCGGCCCGCTGTGCCCGGCCGCCGCGAAGCACAGCGGCACGACGACCGCGATGCCCAGCCCCATCAGCCCGAACCCGCCCATCGCCACCGCCGGATGCCCCGCGACGACGATCAGCAGCCCGCCCAGCGCGGCGAGGACCCCGCCCGCCCGGACCGTACGCACCGCGCCGAACCGGTTCACCACCGCGTCGCCCGCGATCCGGGCCACCGCCATCGTGAACATGAAGCCGGTCGTGCAGGCCGCCGCCACCCCGGCCGACGAGCCGAGTTGGTCGCGCAGGTAGACGGCCGACCAGTCCAGGCTGGCGCCCTCCGCGAACACCGCGCAGAACCCGACCGCGCCGATCAGCAGCGCCGAGCGGGGCGGCAGCGCGAACCGCGGCGGCGGCTCCTCGTCCTCGGCCGGCCGCAGGTCCAGCACCCAGCGGCAGGCCAGCAGGCCGAGGCCGGTCAGCACGGCCGCCGCCAGCGCGTGGTGCACGCGCGCGTCCGACCCCAGGTGCGCGGCGAGCGTCCCGCCCGCCGAGCCGAGCAGGGCGCCCGCGCTCCACATGCCGTGCAGCCCCGACATGATCGACCTGCCGAGCAGCCGCTCCACCTCGACGCCGAGCGCGTTCATCGCGACGTCGGCCATGCCCGAGGTGGCGCCGTAGGCGAACATCGCCAGGCACAGCGTGAGCAGGTTCGGGGCGAGGGAGGGCAGCGTCAGCGCCAGCGTCCACAGCGCGAGCAGTCCGCGCAGGGCCGCACGGCTGCCGAAGCGATGGGTGATCGAGCCGGCCAGCGGCATCGCGCAGGCCGCCCCGAACGCGGTGAAGGCGAGCGCGAACCCGAGCTGGCCGGTGGACACGCCGGCGTGGTCCTGGATCCACGGCACGCGAGTGGCGAACGAACCGGTGACCGCGCCGTGCACGGTGAACACGGCCGCCACGGCGTACCGGGCGCGCCGTACCTCCGTCGGTGCGTCGCTCACCTCACCCACTCCGCCCATTCTCCCGCCCTCCCGGCTCGTGCCGCGCTGTCGCGTCCGTCGAGCTGTCGCGCCGCCGCCGTAAACTATCAGGAACCCTGCCTGATAAATAGTGGGCGTTTCGACGGCCGCCAGGCGCTCTCGACCGCCGTGGGAGGATTCCCGCCATGCCCGCATCCCCGAGCACCGCCCGGGCCATCAACGACCGCCTCGCCCTGCGCCTGCTGCAACACGAAGGCCCGTTGACGGCAGGGCAGTTGAAGCAGCTCACCGGCCTGTCCCGACCCACGGTCGCCGACCTCGTCGAACGCCTCACCGTCGCCGGCCTGATCGAGGTCGCCGGCGAGGCGGGCGAGCAGCGCCGCGGGCCGAACGCGAAGCTCTACGGGATCGTCGCCGACCGCGCCCACCTGGCCGCGCTGGACGTGCGCACGGAGGGCGTCGCCGTGCTCGTCTCCGACCTGGTCGGCCGGGTGCTCGCCGAGGCGGCCGTGCCGATCGGCGGCGACACGGGCACCGGGACGGCCGTGGAGCAGGCGGTCACGCTGGTCGAGCGGACGGCGAAGGAGGCCGGGGCCGACCGGCTGCACACCCTCGGCATCGGCGCGCCCGGCCTGATCGACCCGGCCAGCGGCGAACTGCGCGACTCCAGCGGCCTGCCCGCGTGGCACCGCCGCCTGGTGGCCGCCCTCCAGGAACGGTTCCCGCAGGCCCGCGCGCACGTCGAGAACGAGACCAACCTCGCCGCCCTGGCCGAACAGCGCGAGGGCGCGGCCCGGGATCGCGACACCTTCGTCCTGCTGTGGCTGGGCCACGGCACCGGCGCGGCCGTCGTCCTGGACGGAGCCCTGCGCCGCGGGGCCTCCGGCGGCACCGGCGAGATCGGCTTCCTGCCGGTCCCCGGCACCGGCGGCCTGCCTTCGGCGACGGACTGCGAGGGCGGCTTCCACTCGCTGGCCGGCTCGGCGGCGATCGCCGCCCTGGCGGGGGAGCACGGCCTGACGGCGGTCGGCGCGCGCCCCACCGAGCCGGTGGCGGCGGCGCTCGTGCGGGAAGCGGTGCGGCCGGCCGCCGGGGGCGGCGCCGACCGCTTCCTCGACGCCCTCGCCGACCGGCTCGCCCTGGGCGCCGCCTCCGTCGTCGCCGTCCTCGACCCCGGCTGCGTGGTCCTCGGCGGCGAGGTCGGACAGGCCGGCGGGGACGCGCTCGCCGGCCGGGTGGCCGAGCGGCTGCGCCGCATGGCGCCCCTGCCCACGGAGGTCCGCCCCAGTGCCCTGGGCGGTGCCGCGGTGCTGCGCGGGGCGCTGCTGACGGCCCGCGAGTCCGCCCAGGAGGAGCTGTTCGGGACGCGCTAGGTGTGCCCCTGTGATGTCGGTCAGTGGCGGGTGCGCTGCGCCAGGTAATCCTCGAACGTTCCCTTGCCCACCGCCCGCTCCGGCGCCAGGTGACCGCCCGCCCGGAAGCCCCGGTAGGCCGCGCCCCACAGCGGCACGTTCACCACCGCGCACCGCCTGCCGCTCGCCTTCAGGAACGCGCGGGCGAACGACTCGAACGTGCGTACCTCGGGCCCGGCCATGTCGTCGACCCGCCCCGCCGGCGCGCCCGTCGCCAGCTCCGCGAGCCGGTCCGCGACCTCCACGGGCTGGTCGCTCACCCCGGCCGGCAGGACCATCACCGGCACCTTGGCCAGCCCCTGCAGCACCTGGACCAGCAGGTCGTGGAACTGGGTCGCCCGCAGCACGGTCCAGCCCAGCCCCGACTCCGCCACCAGCTTCTCCACGGCGAGCTTCGTCTTGTAGTAGCCGAACGGGACCCGGTCCACCCCGACGATCGAGATGTAGACCAGGTGCTCCACCCCGGCCCGGCGCGCCGCGGCGATCAGGTTCGCGGCCGCCTGCTCGTCACCCCCGCGCGGCGTGCTCGCGCAGTGCACGATCGTGTCCACGCCCGCGACGGCCGCGTCCAGCCCGGCACCGCCCTCCCGCAGGTCGACGGCGTACGGCTCGCTGTGCCGGCTCAGCACCCGCACCTCGTGCCCGTCCGCCCGCAGCCGCTGGGTGACGAGCCGGCCCAGGGTTCCACTGCCGCCGGTCACCAGGATCGTGGTCATGCTGTTCAGCCCCTTCGAACACCGGACGCTCCCGGCCGGAACGCTCCACGAAGTCCAGCTTGTTCGTATTCGACACCGCCCGCACCCCGGTGTTCTTCCCGTCGAGTAGACCCTAAAAAGGACTAGACCAGTACGCCAATGGGTGTGCGCCGACCCGGTGGTGACGGCCTGTGAGCCACCCCACACCCTTCACCTGTATGGACGACTGTCGGCCGTGGCACACTGACCCTGTACCTATAGCAGCGCACTCCGGGGTCGGTGAAAGTCCGAACCGGCGGTTACAGTCCGCGACCCGGTCGCTTCCAGCGGCCGGTTGACCAGGTGAAATTCCTGGACCGACGGTTAAAGTCCGGATGGGAGGCAGTGCGCGGCGGGCGGGCATTCGTGCGCGCCGCCGTATACGTACCCGTCCGCGGACGGGTCTGTCCGGCGTCGCCCCCAGTGCCGTTGCCCGTTCAAACTGTCGTCATCGACAGGCCCCGGAGTCCGTGCCCGAAGAGGCAGGAGGACCCGGGAAGTGTTCACCGGAATCGTCGAAGAACTGGGTGAGGTCACCGCCGTCGAGAACCTCGGCGACGCCTCCCGTTTCCGGCTGCGCGGCCCCGTCGTCACCGACGGCGCGAAGCACGGCGACTCCATCGCCGTGAACGGGGTCTGTCTCACCGTCGTCGAACACGAGGGCGACGAGTTCACCGCCGACGTCATGGCGGAGACCCTGAACCGCTCCAGCCTCGGCGCCCTCGGCGTCGGCTCCCGCGTCAACCTCGAACGCCCCACCGCCGTCGGCGCCCGCCTCGGCGGGCACATCGTGCAGGGCCATGTCGACGGCACCGGCGCGGTGTTGGCGCGCACGCCCTCCGAGAACTGGGAGATCATCAAGATCTCCCTCCCCGCCGGCCTCGCCCGGTACGTCGTGGAGAAGGGCTCCATCACCGTCGACGGCATCAGCCTCACGGTCGTGGACGCCGGCCTCGACCACTTCACCGTCAGCCTCATCCCCACCACCCTCGCCCTGACCACGCTCGGCCTCAAGCAGCCCGGCGACCCGGTCAACCTCGAGGTGGACATCGTCGCCAAGTACGTCGAGCGCCTGCTGACCACCACTCAGGGAGCGGCGCGGTGAACTCGCTGAACTCCGAGGCCTTCGTCCTGTTCGACCAGCACATCCTCTGGTCGGACATGATCGGCAACATCCTCGGCCTGATCACCCTCGCCCTCGGCTGGCGGCGCTCCCTGTGGACCTGGCCGGTGCAGTTCCTCTCCGGACTCGTCCTCTTCGTGGCCTTCTTCGGCCACCTGACCGGCAGCGCCGGCAAGCAGGTCGTCGTCATGGCCGTCGCCCTGTACGGCTGGTGGCAGTGGAACCGCAGCAAGGGCAGCGCCACCGACGGCGCCATCACCCCGCGCTTCGCCACCTGGCGCGAGCGCGCGGCCATGACCGGCGCCGCAGCGCTCGGCACGGTCGCCGTCGCCCTGCTCTTCACGGCCTACCCGGCCCTGTCCTGGGACCCCTGGCCGGACGCCTACATCTTCGTCGGCAGCATCGTCGCCATGTACGCCCAGGCCCGCGGCATGGTCGAGTTCTGGTTCGCCTGGCTCCTGGTCGACCTCGTCGGCGTCCCCCTCAACTTCGCCAACGGCTACGCCTTCTCCGGCTTCGTCTACGTCATCTACGGCGCGCTCGTCCTGTGGGGCATGCGCGACTGGTGGCTGCGCTCCCGCAAGGCCTCGCAGCCCGCTCTGGAAGGAGCGCCGGCATGAGTACGGCACCGATCCTCTACACCACCGACGGCATCGAGGACTTCTCGCTCGACCCGATCGAGCAGGCCATCGCGGACATCGCGGCAGGCCGCCCCATCGTGGTCGTCGACGACGAGGACCGCGAGAACGAGGGCGACCTCGTCGTCGCCGCCGAGAAGGCCACCCCCGAGATCATCGCCTTCATGATGAGCGAGTGCCGCGGCCTGATCTGCGCCCCCATGGAGGGCGACGAACTGGAGCGCCTGAAGCTCCCGCAGATGGTCGAGGACAACACCGAGTCGATGAGGACAGCGTTCACGGTCTCCGTCGACGCCGGTCCCGCCCACGGCGTCACCACCGGCATCTCCGCCGCCGACCGCGCCGCCACCCTCCGCCTGCTGGCGAGCGGCGCGGCGCAGGCGGACGACTTCGTCCGCCCGGGGCACGTCTTCCCGCTCCGCGCCCAGCCCGGCGGCGTGCTGACCCGCAACGGCCACACCGAGGCCGCCGTCGACCTCGCCCGCCTCGCGGGCCTGCGCCCGGCCGGCGCGATCGTCGAGATCGCCGGCGAGGACGGCCGGATGCTCCGGCTGCCCGAACTGATCCCGTTCGCCCGCAAGCACGGCCTGACGATCATCTCCATCGAGGACCTGATCGCCTACCGCCGCTCCGCCGAGCCCACCGTCCGGCGCGAGGCCGAGACCCGGCTGCCCACCGTCCACGGCACGTTCACCGCGTACGGCTACCGCTCCGTCGTCGACGGCGTCGAGCACGTCGCCCTCGTCCACGGCGACCTCGGCGACGGCGACAACGTCCTGGTCCGCGTGCACTCCGAGTGCCTCACCGGCGACGTCTTCGCTTCGCTGCGCTGCGACTGCGGCCCCCAGCTCGACGCGTCCCTGGAGCGCATCCAGAGCGAGGGCCGGGGCGTGGTGGTCTACCTGCGCGGCCACGAGGGCCGGGGCATCGGCCTGCTGTCCAAGCTCAGGGCGTACGAACTCCAGGAGCAGGGCCACGACACCCTCGACGCCAACCTGGAGCTCGGCCTGCCCGCCGACGCCCGCGACTACGGGGCAGGCGCGCAGATCCTCGACGACCTCGGTGTGCGCAGCGTGCGCCTGATGACCAACAACCCCGAGAAGACCGACGCGCTCGTCCGGCACGGCATCGAGGTCACCGAGCGCGAGCCGATGCCCGTGCAGGCGGGCGAGCACAACATCCGCTACCTGCGCACCAAGCGGGACCGGATGGGCCACGACCTGCCCTGGCTGGACCCGGCCCCCGTGTCCCCCTGCGGCAACCAGTAGGCACAACAGCAGCAACAGCAGCAACAGCAACAGCAGCAACAGCAGCAACAGCAGCAACAGCAGCAACAGCAGCAACAGCAGCAAGTAAGCACAGCGGCAGAGAACAGCACTGAGGAGAGACGTGAGCGGCAAGGGTGCACCGGAACTGTCCGTACGCAATGTGGGTGACTTCCGGGTCGCCGTCATCGCGGCACAGTGGCACGAGAAGGTGATGGACGGCCTGGTCGACGGCGCCCTGCGCGCCCTGCACGACCTCGGCATCGACGAGCCGACCCTGCTGCGGGTGCCCGGCAGTTGGGAGCTCCCGGTCGTCGCCAAGGTGCTGGCCGGGCGGGGCTACGACGCGATCGTCGCCCTCGGGGTCGTCATCCGCGGCGGCACCCCGCACTTCGAGTACGTGTGCCAGGGCGTCACCCAGGGCCTCACCCAGGTCTCCGTCGAGACCGGCGTCCCCATCGGCATGGGCGTCCTGACCTGCGACACCGAGGAGCAGGCCCTGGACCGGGCCGGCATCGAGGGCTCCAACGAGGACAAGGGACACGAGGCGGTGACGGCGGCCGTGGCGACCGCGGCCACCCTCCGCTCAGTATCCGAACCCTGGCGCTGACGAACCCGGCATTGGAGCTAGGCTGACCTCACCATGTCGAACAAGACTTTCGAGGAGCTCTTCGCCGAGCTCCAGCAGAAGGCCGCCACCGGCGACCCCACCACGTCCCGCACCGCCGAACTGGTCGGGAAGGGCGTCCATGCCATCGGCAAGAAGGTCGTCGAAGAGGCCGCCGAGGTCTGGATGGCCGCCGAGTACGAGGGCAAGGAAGCAGCCGCCGAGGAGATCTCGCAGTTGCTCTACCACGTCCAGGTGATGATGGTCGCCCGCGGAATCTCGCTGGACGACGTGTACGCCCACCTGTAAACCCTTTCCAGACAGCAGTCGCCCGTCACACAGTCGCCCCTTTTCCACGTTCCACGCGAAGGAAGCTCGCCTCATGCTGCGCATCGCCGTCCCCAACAAGGGTTCCCTGTCCGGACCTGCGGCGGACATGCTGCATGAGGCCGGCTACCAGCAGCGCCGGGAGAGCAAGGAACTGCGGATCGTCGACCCGGTGAACGAGGTCGAGTTCTTCTACCTCCGCCCCCGCGACATCGCGATCTACGTGTCCTCCGGCAAGCTCGACATCGGCATCACCGGCCGCGACCTGCTCATCGACTCCGGGGCCAACGCCGAGACGATCCTGCCGCTCGGCTTCGCCCGCTCCACCTTCCGCTTCGCCGCCAAGCCCGGCACGGCCACCGGCCTCGCCGACCTGGCCGGCAAGACGGTCGCCACCTCCTACGAGGGCATCGTCGACAAGTACCTCGCCGAGCACGGCATCGACGCCGCCGTCGTCCACCTCGACGGCGCCGTCGAGACCGCGATCGAGCTGGGCGTCGCCGAGGTCATCGCCGACGTCGTCGAGACCGGCACCTCGATGCGCAACGCGGGCCTGGAGGTGTTCGGCGACCCCATCATGAAGTCCGAGGCCGTCGTCATCCGCCGCACCGGCGCGGACACCGACGAGGCCGCCGAGCCGAAGGTGCAGCAGTTCCTGCGCCGCCTCCAGGGCGTCCTGGTCGCCCGGACCTACGTGATGATGGACTACGACTGCCGCGTCGAGCAGCTCGAGAAGGCCGTCGCGCTGACCCCGGGCCTGGAGTCGCCGACCGTCTCCCCGCTGCACAACGAGGGCTGGGTCGCCGTCCGCGCCATGGTCCCCGCCAAGGAGGCCCAGCGGATCATGGACGACCTGTACGACATCGGCGCCCGCGCCATCCTGACCACGGCCATCCACGCCTGCCGCCTCTGAAGCCCCAGGCGAGAAACCTCCGGGAACATGTCCGATCATCCGGGTAGCGATCTGCCCACCCTCCCCGTCACCCTCCGGCCGGGCCGCACCCGCGCGGTGCTGCTCACGGCCGGAGTGGCGATCTTCCTCGTCATCTCCGCCGTGGCGATGCTGCTCGAACAGCTCGGCCCGGGGGAGCGGCTCAGCTTCGTCCTCACCGGCGCCCTCATCTTCTGGGTGCTCGCCCGGCTCGCCCGGGTACGGGTCGACGCCGACGACTCCGGTGTCACCGTCGTGAACATCGCGAGCCGGCGGCGCCTGGCGTGGGCGGAGATCCTCCGGGTGAACCTGCGCCCCGGCGACCCCTGGGTGTTCCTCGACCTCAGCGACGGCACCAGCCTGCCCGCGCTCGGCATCCAGCCGGGCATCGACAAGCAGCAGGCCATCACCGACGCGCGCACCCTGCGCGCCCTCGCGGAAATCCGGTCCGTCCGGGACCCCGAACCGTCCACAGGGCAAGATCAGGGCTGACTCAGGGCCGTCCACCCTGCCGCTGGAGCCATTGTCTTGATTAATCTGGTGACGGAGGCGTTCCCCTTGCCGCCTCCGCCCCTGATGTGCCCTGCCCGGTGCACAGGGGTTCCTGCTACCCGAGGAGTGACTCCCTCCGGCGATGGACGGTTCGTCCTGTAGTACCTGCGCCGCCCCCACCCGACCTGGTTCGGAGGCGGCGGCATCATGACCACGCCCCTGCTGCTCCTGGCAGCCGCGTTCCTGCTCATCCTCGCCAACGGCTTCTTCGTCGCCGCCGAGTTCGGCCTCGTCACGGTCGAACGCCCGGAGGCCGAGAAGGCCGCCGCCGAGGGCGACAAGCGAGCCCGTACGGTCGTCGAGTCGCTGAAGGAGCTGTCCTTCCAGCTCTCCGGCACCCAGCTCGGCATCACCATCACCTCCCTCGTCGTCGGCATGCTCGCCGAGCCGGCGCTCGCGGAGCTGCTGCACGGCCCGTTCACCGCGATCGGCATCCCCGAGGGCGCCGTCTCCGGTGTCGCCGTGGTCGTCGGCATGCTGCTGGCGTCCGCCGTGCAGATGGTGATCGGCGAACTCGTGCCCAAGAACTGGGCGGTGTCCAAGCCCCTGCAGGTCGCGCGGTTCGTCGCGGGCCCGCAAGCCGCCTTCTCCCGCCTCTTCCGGCCGGTGATCTCAGCCCTCAACACGGTCGCCAACCGCCTGGTGCGCGCCCTGGGCGTCGAGCCCACCGAGGAGCTGGCCTCCGCCCGCACCCCCGGCGAGCTGGTCTCCCTGGCCCGTCACTCGGCCCGGGCCGGCGCCCTCGAACAGGACACGGCCGACCTGTTCGTACGGACCCTGTCGCTGGCCGAACTGACCGCGCAGCACGTCATGACCCCGCGCGTGAAGGTCAGCGCCCTGCAGTCGTCGGCCACCGCCGAGGACGTCGTCAACCTGACCCGGGCCACCGGCCTGTCCCGGTTCCCCGTCTACCGCGAGAAGATCGACGAGATCGTCGGCATGGTCCACCTCAAGGACGCCCTGGCGATCCCCGTCCACGACCGGCTGCGCACCCCGCTCGGCCGGATCGCCCGCCCGGCGCTGCTGGTCCCCGAGACCCTGCCCGTCCAGCCCCTGCTGGCCCGGCTGCGCAGCGAGCAGCCCATCGCCGTCGTCGTCGACGAGTACGGCGGCACGGCCGGCGTGGTCACCCTGGAGGACATCGTCGAGGAGCTCGTCGGCGAGGTCCGCGACGAGCACGACGGCCAGGACACGCCCGAGCTCGCCGCGGCCCCGCCCGAAGAGGGCAGGCCCGCCTGGGACGTGGACGGCAGCTGCCGCGTCGACACCCTCCAGCGCATAGGCCTGGAGGTCCCCGAGGGCCCGTACGAGACGGTCGCCGGGCTCGTCGCCGACCTGCTCGGCCGGATCCCGGCCGTCGGCGACCGGACCGAACTGCCCGGCTGGCGGCTCTCGGTGCGCCGGGTCGGCCACTACCGGGCCGAACGGATCCGGCTGGTGCGGACCGCCGTGGTCGCGGAGGTCGCCCGATGAGCGTCCTCCAACTCCTCTTCGCCGCACTGCTCGTGCTCACCAACGGCTTCTTCGTCGGCGCCGAGTTCGCGCTCGTCTCCGTCCGCCGCAGCCAGATCGAACCCCTGGGCACCGCCCGCGCCCGCCAGGTCCTCTACGGCCTGGAGCGCCTGCCCCAGATGATGGCGGCGGCCCAGTTCGGCATCACCGTCTGCTCGCTCACCCTGGGCGCGGTCGCCGAACCGACGGTCGCCGAGCTGCTGGAACCGCTCTTCGAGTGGATCCACCTCCCGGACGGCATGATCCACCCCCTGGGCTATGTCATAGCCCTGGCCGCGGTGGTCTTCTTCCACCTCGTCATCGGCGAGATGGTCCCGAAGAACCTCGCCATGGCGGCCCCGGAGAAGGCCGCGCTGTGGCTCAGCCCCGGTCTGGTCGCCTTCGCCCGGGTGTGCCGGCCGATCACCGTGGCCCTCGGCGCCTGCGCCCGGGGCATCCTGCGGCTCTTCCACGTCGAGCCCAGGGACGAGGTCGAGGCCGTCGTCACCAGCGAGCAGCTCAACCGTCTGCTGGAGGACTCCGGCCAGGCCGGCCTGCTCGGCCGGGAGGAGCAGGAGCGGCTGGAGGACGCGCTGGAGCTGGGCTCCCGCCCGGTGACGGACGTCCTGCTGAAGCGCGAGTCGCTGATCACGGTCAGTCCGTCGGTCACCCCGGGCGAGATCGTCGAGCTGACCGCCCGCACCGGCTACTCCCGCTTCCCGGTCGCCGCGGAGAACGGCGCCTTCATGGGCTACCTGCACGTGAAGGACGTCCTCGACGTGGAGAACTCCGAGCGGGCGGTGCCGCAGCAGGTGTGGCGTCCGATGACGACGCTGCGCTCGGAACTGCCGCTGGACGACGCGCTGACGGTGATGCGCCGGGCGGCGACCCACCTGGCGCAGGTCGCCGACGCGTCCGGCCGGGTGCTCGGCCTGGTCGCGCTGGAGGACGTCCTGGAGCTGCTGGTGGGCGAGGTCACGGACCCCGCGCACCGGGAGCTGTCCGAGCCCGAGGTCCGGCTGACGGAGCCGAGGGTGAGCGACGAGCCGAAGGAAGCGCTGGCTCGCTGACCCGAGCCGGGGGAGCTATGGGGTCCGCGGGGTCCGTCACATCGTCGACGGATCCTGCGGCCCCCGTCCCGACAGCACCTCGCCGTACGCCTGCATCAGATCCGCCAGCCGCAGTGTCGACAGGTCGTCCCGGGTCAGCGTGCCCGGGTAGGTCGACAGCCGCAGATCGCGGTACGCGCAGCTCTTCTCGTACAGCGTCCGCAGGAACCGCCCGTTGCCCAGCTCGTCGATCCACCCCTGGTCGACGACGTGCCCGGCGATCGAGCGCAGCTCGTCGAGGGCCTCCTCGTCCCACACGTCACCGTTCTCCGCGGCCAGCACCTCGCCGATGGAGGTGAGTTCGAGCGGCCGGTAGGAGGGGAAGTCGACGCGGGTCGTGAAGCGGGAGGACAGTCCGGGGTTCGCGGTGAGCAGGCGGTCCATGCCCTCCGGATAGCCGGCCAGGATCACCACCAGGTGGTCCCGGTTGTCCTCGGCCCGCTTCAGCAGCACCTGCAACGCCTCGTCGCCGTACGCGTCGCCCTTGCCGTAACCGGAGTTGGAGAGCGAGTAGGCCTCGTCGACGAAGAGCACGCCGCCGAGGGCGGAGTCGATCAGCTCGTTGGCCTTGACGGCCGTCTGGCCGAGGTACTCGCCGACCAGGTCGGCCCGCTGGGCCTCCACGAGATGGTCGCCGCCCAGCAGCCCGAGGGCGTAGAAGACGCGGCCCAGGATGCGGGCCACCGTCGTCTTGCCGGTGCCCGAGGGCCCGGAGAAGACGAAGTGCCGTTTCGGCGGCTGCACCGGAAGGCCCTGCCCGGTCCGCAGCCGGGCCATGTTGAGCTGCGCGGACAGGGCCTTGACCTGCCGTTTCACCGGCTCCAGGCCCACCATGCGCTCCAGCTCGGCGAGTGCCTCCTCCAGTAACACGGGGTCGGTGGGCCCGGCCGGCAGCACGGAGGGGACGACGAACTTCTCCCGCACCGCGGGATCGGTCACCGACGGCAGCGGGACGACGGGCGGCAGGTCGGGCGGCAGGTCGGCGGGCTCGCTGAGCCGCAGGTCCCGGCCCTCCGTGCCGAACAGCGGGTCGAAGCCGTCCGGCCCGTCCACCATGTCCTGCCCGACCCCGGTGAGCGTGATCGCCGCGAGGTCGGCCGTGTCGTCGTACCCGTCGCTCTCGGCGATGGCCGCGAGCCGGGCCGAGGTGTCCATGAAGGCGGGGTCGACGCGGTGCACGGCCCGGTACAGGGGGAGGGCCGCCGCCGAGCGGCCGGTGCCCTCGTGGGCCCGGGCCAGCCAGTACCGCAGCTCCTTGCGCTGCGGCTGCTCGCTGCGGCAGCGCATCAGGGCCGCCGAGAGCAGCGGCTCGGCCTGCCCGTACATCTCCAGCCGCACCCGGGCCATCCCGCCGAACAGGCCGGCCTCGATGCCCAGCAGCGGGTCGTCGAGCAGCGGGTCGGTGTGCCGGACCAACTGCTCCCAGTCCTTGACCAGGTAAGCGCGGCAGGCGTGCAGGAAGCGGACCTGGTGGTCGGTGTCGACGGGCGGGAGCCCGGCGAGCGCCCGGTCCAGCTCGGGCACATGGCGGCCGTCCAGCCAGTGCGAGGCGTGCGCGAGGAGCAGATCGCGCGGGCTCTCCAGCACCGGTTGCACCCACCAGCCCAGCCAGTACCAGGAGTTGAGCGTGCGGCGGTGCCGGGTCCGCTGCTCGCCGAAGCGCTCGCGGTGCCGGAACATCCGCAGCAGCGCGGTCGTCGTGTCGACGCGCAGCGCGTGCAGCCCGAGCCAGCCGTCGGCCATCCCGGGATCGATGCGCACCGCGGCGCGGAACTCGTCCTCCGCCTGTGGATAGGCGCCCATCGTGTAGGCGTCCACGCCTCGCAGCCAGGCGAGGTCGGCCGCGTCGGCCGGGGCCTCGGGACCCTGCGTGCCGAAGTCCATCACGTCCCCCACAAACCGTGCCCCCGTCGGTATGCCGCCGAGTCGTCGCCCGTCGGCTGCCTTGGTCGAACCGCTGTGCCGCGGACCGGAGTTGCAAGGTGCGCGCAGCAACTTTCCAGGTCGCACCGAGGGCATCGTACCTGCGTGAGCGGTGCCCGCCGTAGGGTGCCGTACCGGTCGTTCGGTGAGGTGGGAGCAGACGGGGCGCATCCCGCACGGTGACCCTGGGTGAGCGAATCGTGTCACGTCGCGTCCGGAAAACGGCCGGAAAGCGCCAGGGAAGGGCCGGAAAACGGGTTGAGGGCAGAACGAAGCCCCCGATCACGGGGGAACAACCGGGGGCTTCGCGTCTGAGGGCGGCTTCGAATGCCGCACATTCAGAACGTAAGTCCTGTACGGCCGGTCGGTCAAGCGCAGTTGAAGCACTTGGCGAAGTTCGCGTGCGCGGCCCTTCACGGGTTCACCACATCGCGGGTGGTCCATCACGGTGGGTGACATCCTGGTGTGGACCAAGCTCTCTCACCGGCCCCGGCAGCACCTCGTACCCGAGCTTCAACTGCCGTACCAGCAGGGCCGCATGGGGTCGCGAGGGATCCTCGGCGAAATGGCGGACTTCCGCCGGAACCCACCCGTCCCAGAACTCCCGCTGCTCCTCCCCGTCCCGCGACCGTCCACGCGCCCAGGCCTCCTCGGGCGGCACGTCCATCCACAGCAGGCACGCCAGGAACGGCCGCAGGGCGCGGCGGCCCGCGCCGACCCCCTCGACCAGGACGACGGGGGCAGGGGGCAGCGGCAGGGGCGGGCCGAAGCGGTGGGCGCGCCAGTCGTAGGGGGCGTAGTGCGCGGTCTCGGCGCGGCGGAACGGCTCGATCACCTGGGTCAGCAGACGCCCGGTCCACGCGAAGAGCTCGTCGTGGCTGGCGATGTCGTCGAGGCGCAGCACCGGCACGCCCCCCAGCGCCTCGGCCAGCTTCCCGGCGAACGTGGACTTCCCCGAACCGGCGTGCCCGTCGACACCGATCAGACGGACCGGCCCGCAGGACGGGGGCAGGCGGCGGAGCCGGGCGGCGAGCTGGCGGATGGCGGGTCCCGGGGGTGCGGTGAAGGGGGGCATCGGTTCGGCGCGAAAGTCTACGGCGGTACGCCGGACGCCGCTCGCCGCGTCCGCGCAGGTGGCGCAGACCGGTGGTCGTGGGCGTGGCACGGCCGGAAGTGCTGGAAGGCGTGCCCGCCCCCGTCCATAGTGGGCGCACAGCCGCGCCGACACCCTGGGGGTCCTCCGCCCATGAGCAGAGCCGAACAGCCGTCCCGCAGAACGGTCCTCGCCGCCGCGGTCGCCGCGGCGGTGGCAGGGGGCTCGGCCACGGCTGCCGCCACGGCGGACACCGCATACGCCACAGACACGGCGGACACCACAGGCAGCGCCGACGCCGACGCCGACGACGCCGCGGACGGCGCATCGGCCCCGGCCCGCTCCGTCGGCCACCACGCCTGGACCTCGTACGCCGACTGGCTCGCCGGCACCGCCAAGGGCACCCGCGCCGTGGCGGGCGTCCGCCCGGGCGTCGCCGTCGCCGCCCCGCTCGGCACCGTCGACTACACCGACCCGCACACCAAGAGCACCGCGGCATGGGAGTACGCGACCTGGACGTCCCCGCTCCAGGCGCTCGCCGTCCCCGCGACCGAGGTGATCGCCTCCTGGAACGCGAGCACCCCGGCCGGGACCTGGCTCCAGATCGAGCTGACGGGCACGTACTCCGACGGCACGGCCACCCCCTGGTACGTGATGGGCCGCTGGGCCTCCGGCGACCAGGACATCAAGCGGACCTCGGTCGACGGCCAGACCGACGGCAGGAGCACCGTCTGGACCGACACCTTCGCGATCGACGACGCCTCGACCGGCCTGCGCCTCGACTCGTACCGCCTCCGCCTCACCCTGTACCGCCGCCCCGGCACCGCGCTCACCCCGACGGTGTGGCGGCTGGGCGCGACGGGTTCCGACGTCCCGGACCGCTTCACCGTTCCGGCCTCCGCGCCCGGCCTCGCGCGGGAGCTGCCCGTCCCGCGCTACTCGCAGGAGATCCACCAGGGCCAGTACCCCGAGTACGACAGCGGCGGCGAGGCCTGGTGCAGCCCCACCTCCTCGCAGATGATCATCGAGTACTGGGGCGGCCGGCTCACGCCGAAGCAACTGGCGTGGGTCGACCCGTCCTACGCCGACCCGCAGGTGTGCCACGCGGCCAGGCACACGTACGACCATCAGTACGCCGGCTGCGGCAACTGGCCGTTCAACGCCGCCTACGCGGCCACCTTCGCGGACCTCCAGGGCGTGGTCACCCGGCTCGGCTCCCTCACCGACCTGGAGACGCTGATCGCGGCCGGGATCCCGGCCATGACGTCCCAGTCCTTCCTCAAGGGGGAGCTCACGGGGGCGGGGTACGGCACGTCCGGGCACCTGATGACCGTGATCGGCTTCACGGCCGAGGGCGATGTGATCGCCAACGATCCGTTCTCGGCGGACGACGGCGCGGTGCGGCGCGTGTACGCGCGGCGGGAGTTCGAGAACATCTGGCTCAGGACCAAGCGGTACAACGCAAGCGGCAAGGTGACTTCCGGCACCGGGGGCGTCTGCTACCTCTACTTCCCGGCGCGTCCGACCGTGCGCCAGTGCACGGCGCTCGAAGCGGTGGGCGTGCGCGCGTGACCAAGGCCGTCTGAGCAAGGCCGTCCGAGCAAGGTCATGTGAGTAAGATCTCGGCCGCAAAAGCCCCGACGGGTGGCAAGGTGGACGGATCGGTGGGGGGAATCCACCCAGACATCCGACCTCAGCGAGACACCATGACCGCACAGACAGCCATGGCCACAGCCACAGCTACCGCCGTCCGGGCCCGCACCGGCGGCCCCGAGAGCGACGGCCCGAAGATCATCGAGCACGTCATGGGCTGGGTCCTCGTCGCGGTCGTCGCGATGCTGGTCACCCGACTCGGGCTGCTGTGACGGGCGTGACTTGACGCACGGTTGACCTGACATACTGCGAACGTCCCGCCGACCGCCCGAGACCAGGGTCGAAATTGAATATCAGCGAACAGCGCGAAGTTGCCCGTCCCCGGGCACGCGGCACCGAGCGCTCACTGGCGCGCCGCGCCGAACTCATCTCCATCGGACGGAAGTTGTTCGCCGACACGTCCTACGACGCGCTCTCGATGGACGACATCGCCAAGCAGGCGCACGTCGCCAAGGGGCTCATCTACTACTACTTCCAGTCCAAGCGCGGCTACTACCTGGCGATCATCCAGGACGCCGTCGCCGACCTGGTCAGCTTCGCGGCGAGCGGCATCGAGCTGCCCCAGGTGGACCGGGTGCACCGCACCATCGACAGCTATCTGCGCTACGCGGAGCACAACCAGGCCGCCTACCGCACGATCGTCAGCGGCGGTGTCGGCTTCGACACCGAGGTGCACGCGATCCGGGACGGGGTGCGCGCGGCGATCGTCGCGACCATCGCCGAGGGCGCGTACGGCCACAGCGACATTCCGCCGCTGCCCAGGATGGGCCTGCTCGCCTGGCTGTGCAGCGTCGAGGGGGCCACCCTCGAATGGATCGACCGCCCCCAACTCTCCCGCGAGGTCATGGGCGACCTGCTGGTGAAGACCCTGGGCGGCTCCATGCGCGCCATCGAGGAGCTCGACCCCTCCTTCCCGGCCCCGAAGCCCGCCCGCCGCGAGGACTGACGCCCGCTCGCCGCCCGTTCGTCCTTCCGCCCGTGCGGCGAGGGCTTCCCGCGCGCATACTCACAGCGCGAAGCCGTCGGCCGGTCAGGGAGGAGGAAGCCGTCATGCCCGATCGCCGGCCGACACCGGTGGACCGCCCGCTGCCCACGGCCGAGGCCCGGGAACTCATGACGCTCGTCCGCGCCATCGTCCGCCGCGAGGTCGCCCCGCCCGCAGCCGATGAAGAGGAGGCGGGGCGCTTCCCGCGTGAGCTGTTCACCCTGCTGTCGGCATCGGGGCTGCTCGGTCTGCCGTACGACTCCGCCTACGGGGGCGGCGACCAGCCGTACGAGGTCTACCTCCAGGTCCTCGAAGAGCTCGCCGCGGCCCGCCTCACCGTCGGGCTCGGCGTCAGCGTGCACACCCTGGCCGCCTACGCTCTCGCCGCCCACGGCACGCGGGAGCAGCGGGCCGCGCACCTGCCCGACATGCTCGGCGGCGGGCTGCTCGGCGCGTACTGCCTGTCCGAGCCGTCCGCCGGCTCGGACGCCGCCGCGCTGCGGACCAGGGCCGTGCGGGAGGGCGACCACTGGGTGATCACCGGCACGAAGGCCTGGATCACCCACGGCGGGATCGCCGACTTCTACACCGTCATGGCCCGCACCGGAGGCGAGGGCGCAGCAGGGATCACGGCGTTCCTGGTGCCCGGCGACGCCGAGGGCCTCAGCGCCGCGACCCCGGAGCGCAAGATGGGACTCAAGGGCTCGCCCACCGCCCAGGTCCACTTCGACGGCGTACGGATCCCCGACGCGCGCCGCATCGGGGACGAGGGTCAGGGCTTCGCGATCGCCCTGGCCGCGCTGGACTCCGGGCGGCTCGGCATCGCCGCCTGCGCGGTCGGCCTCGCCCAGGCGGCCCTCGACGAGGCCGTCGCCTGGGCGAGGCGGCGACGGCAGTTCGGGCGGCCGATCGCCGACTTCCAGGGGCTGCGCTTCCTGCTCGCCGACATGGCGACCCGGATCGAGGCGGGCCGGGCGCTCTATCTCGCGGCCGCGCGGCTGAGGGACGCCGGCCGGCCGTTCGCAGGGCAGGCCGCGATGGCCAAGCTCCACTGCACCGACGCCGCGATGCAGATCACCACCGACGCCGTCCAGGTCCTCGGCGGGTACGGCTACACCGCCGACTTCCCGGTCGAGCGCTACCTGCGCGAGGCGAAGGTCCTGCAGATCGTCGAGGGCACGAACCAGATCCAGCGGATGGTCATCGCCCGTCATCTGCTGGGTCCGGAAACCCGCTGAACTGCCCCGGCCGCACCTGCGGGGCCACCAGCCGCACCCACTCCGGGTCGTGGCACCCAGGCAGGGTGCGGCCCCGGTCGGCCCAAGTGCGCAGCAGGTCACGGTAGATGGGCGGGTCCTGCGGGGGCGGCGGAGTCGGCGGAACCGATTCTGCGTAGCCGGATCCCGGGCGCACGACAGCGAAGAGCTGGCGGTGACGCCCGGGCGCAGTCGAAGAGATGGGGGTCATACCGGGGCAACGCGGAGATGCGACGACAAGTCACCGGCGAGTGCGACCGGGCGTCAGTTCGGGGTGTGGGTCAGTTGGAGGGCAACTGGCTGCACCATGGCTGTCCGCGGCCATGGTGCAGGGCAGTCACCGGAGTCGATCCGCTGAAGTGAGCGCCGAACGGGGCTCAGGCGGCGGCGCGGCGCATCGCCGGTACGCGCATCGGGCGCGAGGCCGGCCCGCCGACGTGCGAGAAGGGCTGGGTGCGCCAGTCCAGTCCCTGAGGGAGCGTCAGCAGGAGTGCGGTGTCCTGCTCCTGGGGCTCCACGGACTCGTCCGCGGGCCGGGCCTCGGACGCGCCGCGTCCCGTCCCGGCGCAGACCGTGAGCCCGAACGGGTTCCACGGCGAGGCGCACAGTGCGTGCTCCGGCAGGACCTCCTCGTCCGCCAGCAGTGCGATGGGCTGCGCGCAGTCCGGGCAGATCACCCGGTACATCTCGAAGGTGTCGTACGCGTCGAAGCCGTCGCCCTCGTCGGCGTCGTCCGCGTCGAAACTGTCGGAGTAGTCCAGATCGGCGGGTTCGACGCCCTCCGGCTCGGGCTCGACGACCGAATGGAGCCGCTTGGGCGTGGTGCGACCAGGGCGCTTAAGACTCTGCATGGATTCTCCCCCTCGGGCTGGGCCGTGAAGGCACTGCGGCCTCGACCACAGCAAGCACTTCCCACCCCGTCTCGGCGGTAATCGCGAGTGCATCACGAAGACTTGACGAGTGCTGTGGCCTTCGTCACATGCCGCGTGCAGGTGCCTGGAGCGGCGACATCACGAACCGGCTATGACCCGCGCTGCATAGGTATACGCGGCGATCACCCGCACGGTAAGTTCTTGCGTCATGGAGGAGCTGGACCGACAAATTGTGCAGCTGCTCGTCAAGGACGGGCGGATGAGTTACACCGATCTGGGCAAGGCGACGGGCCTGTCCACGTCGGCCGTGCATCAACGGGTGCGCCGACTGGAACAGCGGGGCGTCATCCGTGGGTACGCGGCCGTCGTCGACTCCGAGGCCATCGGGCTGCCCCTGACCGCCTTCATCTCGGTGAAACCGTTCGACCCCAGCGCCCCCGACGACATCGCCGAACGCCTGGCCGGCGTACCCGAGATCGAGGCCTGCCACAGCGTGGCCGGCGACGAGAACTACATCCTCAAGGTGCGCGTCGCCACCCCGCACGAGCTGGAGGAACTGCTCGGGCGGCTCCGGGCACTCGCGGGCGTGTCGACACGGACGACGGTCGTCCTGTCCACCCCGTACGAGGCCCGGCCGCCGCGGATCTGAGGGTCCCCGAGCCGGGGTCCCGTGCGGGGCGGCCGGCGCGAGGCGCGAGACTGTTCCCCATGAGTGAGCGCGCCCCCGAGCCGAAGACCGTCCTGCTCCGCCGAGGAGAGGTCCACAGCCCCGCCGACCCGTTCGCGACCGCAATGGTCGTCGAGCGTGGCCAGGTCGCCTGGGTCGGCTCCGAGGGCGCCGCCGACGCCTTCGCGGACGGCGTCGACGAGGTGGTCGACCTGGACGGCGGCCTGGTCACCCCGGCGTTCACCGACGCCCATGTGCACACCACCTCCACCGGCCTCGCGCTGACCGGCCTCGACCTGTCCGCCGCCCCCTCCCTGGGGGCCGCCCTCGCCCGCGTACGGGACTTCGCGGCGGCCCGACCGCACGACAAGGTGCTGCTCGGACACGGCTGGGACGCCTCCCGCTGGCCGGAGGGCCGCCCGCCCCGACGGGACGAACTGGACGAGGCCACCGGTGGCCGGCCGCTCTACCTCAGCCGCATCGACGTCCACTCGGCCGCCGTCACCACCGCCCTGCTGGACCTGGCGCCCCGGGCCCGGACCGGCGCCGGCTACGCGGACGGGGAGCCGCTCACCCGCGACGCCCACCACGCCGTCCGCGCCGCCGCGTTCGCAGCCGTGACGCCCGCCCAGCGCGCCGAGGCGCAGCGGACCGCCCTCGCGCACGCCGTCTCCCTGGGCATCGGCTCCGTCCACGAGTGCGCGGGCCCGGAGATCTCCTCCGAGGACGACTTCACGGACCTGCTGCGGCTCGCCGCCGAGGAACCCGGCCCGCGGGTCGTCGGCTACTGGGCCGAGCGGAATATCGACAAGGTTCGGCAGTTGGGCGCGCTCGGCGCCGCCGGCGACCTGTTCGTCGACGGCGCCCTCGGCTCGCACACCGCCTGTCTGCACGCCCCGTACACCGACGCCGGCCACACCGGCACCGCCTACCTGGGCGCCGCCGAGGTCGCCGCGCACGTCGCGGCCTGCACCGAGGCCGGCCTCCAGGCGGGCTTCCACGCCATCGGCGACGCCGCCGTGACCGCCGTCGTGGAGGGCGTACGCGCCGCCGCGGAGAAGGTCGGCCTCGGCCGGATCCGCGCCGCCCGCCACCGTGTGGAGCACGCCGAGATGCTCACGCCCGAGACGATCGCCGCCTTCGCCGAACTCGGCCTCACCGCCTCCGTCCAGCCCGCCTTCGACGCCCTGTGGGGCGGCGAGGACGGCATGTACGCCCAGCGTCTTGGCGGCGAACGGGCCCGCACCCTGAACCCCTTCGCGGCCCTGCTGCGGGCCGGCGTCCCGCTCGCCTTCGGCTCCGACAGCCCGGTCACCCCGCTCGACCCGTGGGGCACGGTCCGCGCCGCCGCCTTCCACCGCACCCCCGGGCACCGGATCTCCGCACGCGCCGCGTTCACGGCCCACACACGCGGCGGCTGGCGGGCGGTCGGCCGCGACGACGCGGGCGTCCTGGTCCCGGGCGCACCCGCCGACTACGCGGTCTGGCGTACGGCCGAACTGGTCGTCCAGGCCCCCGACGACCGGGTCGCCCGCTGGTCCACCGACCCCCGTTCCGGCACCCCCGGACTGCCCGACCTGACCCCCGGCAACGACCTCCCGGTGTGCCTGCGCACGGTGGTGGGCGGCAGGACCGTGTTCGTACGGCCGAGCGAGTGATCTCCCGGGGCGGCGCGGGGAAGATCACCCGTCCGCCCGCTGTCGCGCGACCTGCGTCTCCTCCCCGCTGACCAGGGCATTGACGAAAGATCCGCAGGTCAAGCGGCTGTTGACAGCCGATGGCGGAAGGCCGGTAGGTTCGGCGGAGTCCACCACCGGACGCCCCGCCGGGGAACGTCCGCGCACTCGCCGCGGCGCCGCTGGGTCAGGGACGGTGTGCCGCACCGGCGCACCGCCACTGCCAGCCAGGCTCAGCGCCCGCGCCGCAGCGAGGGAACGTTCCGGCCGGTCGGGGAGGTGTGACCCGGGTGGGGCCCGGGCGCTCAGTAGACAACGGCTTTCGGCCGACCCGCAGCCAGCGGATCCCGGGCCGGCCCGAAGAGCGCCGGGCCCCCATCCGCAGCAGGCCCGAGGACACCCGTGCGGGCCAACTCCGTACATACAAGCCCAAAGGAACCTTGTTACCCGGCTCTTGCGTATTCGACACCATCAGTCGAACGTCTTGTCACGTCGGCGCAGGCGAGGGCCACTATGGTGGTCCCCTGCGTACGGACTTGAAGGGGCAGCAGTGAACGACGGCGACGGGACCCTCGCGGCACAGGACCGAGGGAGGCGATTCGGTCCGCTCGGCACCGCCTTGGTGATCATTCCGACCTACAACGAGGCGGAGAACATCAAGGGCATCGTCGAACGGGTTCGCGAGGCTGTCCCCGAGGCCCACGTCCTCGTGGCCGACGACAACAGCCCCGACGGCACCGGCAAGCTCGCCGACGAACTCGCCATCGGGGACGACCAGGTCCAGGTGCTGCACCGCAAGGGCAAGGAAGGCCTCGGCGCCGCCTACCTCGCGGGCTTCCGCTGGGGCCTGGAGAACGGCTACGGCGTGCTCATCGAGATGGACGCCGACGGCTCCCACCAGCCCGAGGAACTGCCCCGTCTCCTCACCGCGCTCAAGGGCGCCGACCTGGTCCTGGGCTCCCGCTGGGTGCCGGGCGGCCGGGTGGTGAACTGGCCCAAGTCCCGCGAGGTCATCTCCCGGGGCGGCAGCCTCTACTCCCGCATCGCCCTCGATCTCCCGCTGCGCGACGTCACCGGCGGCTACCGTGCCTTCCGCCGCGAGACCCTGGAGGGCCTCGGCCTCAAGGACGTCTCCTCCCAGGGCTACTGCTTCCAGGTCGACCTCGCCCGCCGTGCGGTGCGGGCCGGCTTCCATGTCGTGGAAGTCCCCATCACCTTCGTCGAGCGGGAACTCGGCGACTCCAAGATGAGCCGCGACATCCTCGTGGAGGCGCTCTGGCGGGTCACGGCGTGGGGCGTGGGGGAACGGGTCAACAAGATCACGGGCCGCACCGGGGACCAGCCCGAGCGACCCCAGACGCCCGCGGCGAAGCCGCAGAGCGACGCGGAGCCTCACAGCGGCGCCTGAGCCTCCCCTTATCCCGGTCTGAGCCGAGCCCGGGCACACTGGAAGCATGACGACTGGCGCTCCGATCCCGACGTACCCGGCTTCCGCATCAGCAGCCCCCTCCGCCCGGCCCCGCCGCTCCCGCCTGCGGACGTTCCTGCCGCTGGGCCTCGCCGGGTGGCTGGTACTGGAGATCTGGCTGCTGACCGTGGTCGCGGGCGCGGCCGGCGGATTCACGGTCTTCCTGCTGCTGCTCGCCGGGTTCCTGCTCGGCGCGGTGGTCATCAAGCGGGCGGGCCGACGAGCCTTCCAGAACCTGAACGAGACACTCCAGCGCGGCACGGCCCCCACCAAGGGCGGCGGCAACGGTCTGATGATGCTCGGCGGCCTCCTCCTGATGATCCCGGGCCTGGCCACCGACGCACTCGGCCTGCTCCTCCTGCTCCCGCCGGTCCAGAAGGCGGTCACCGCCTTCGCCGAACGCAAGCTGCGCACGGCGGCAGCCACCCAGGGCTCCCTGGGCGACGCCTTCCAGCAGGCCCGCATCCACCGCCCGGACGGCAAGGTGGTACCGGGCGAGGTCATCAGGGACGAACGGTGACTACTCGGTACGGTCCGGTACGACTCAGCCCGTCCGGCGTTTGAGGACGAGGCCCGAAGGGCCGATGGGGCCCTGGGGGCGCGGCCCTCAGGGCCGGTCACCCGGAACCGGCAGATGGCAGCACAAAGACCGCGGGCGCCGTACGCATATCACGTACGGCGCCCGCGGTCATTGGAGTGCGTTTCTTACCGGCCTTCGGCTACGCCGATTTGCGGCTGTCCCGGGGATGTACCGCAAGGTTCATCGCCCCGGACCGCAGAACGGCCAGCCTCTCCTCGAGGACCTCTTCCAGTTCCTCGCGGGTCCGCCGCTCCATCAGCATGTCCCAATGCGTACGCGCGGGCTTGGCCTTTTTTTCCTCAGGGCCGTCGCCGTCAACGAGGAGTGCAGGGGCTCCACAGACCTTGCACTCCCACTCCGGCGGGATCTCCGCCTCGACCGAGAAGGGCATTTCAAACCGGTGCCCCTTCTCGCATGCGTACTCCACGGCCTGGCGCGGGGCCAGGTCGATGCCGCGGTCCGTCTCGTAGCTGGTCACCACGAGGCGCGTGCCGCGAAGAGCTCGCTCACTCATGAATCGTGCCTCCCGGGCTTGTCGCCCACAGGACAGGTGTCGCTGTCGTCGTCATCCGGTCAACGTCCGGTCGGCGGTAAAGATTCCCGTTCCGAGTCCCGTTCCGGGTTCGTGCGTCGCCGTCGTAGCCGTAGCCTTGTCAACCAGTGCAGTACCCACCGCCGCCCGGTTTGTCACATCTGAAAGGAGATGTCACCCAGCGTTTCTGCATCTTTGACGCGCAGTAACGGTACGCCTGGCGGGCCAAACGCGTACACTACCGCCCTTTCGCCTTGAGCGCTAAATCTTCTCGGGTACAGGATTTCCCGCGTCGCCGATCGCCTGCCGTACCGGCACCCGCGCGAGCAGGAGAAACCCGATGACGAAGAAGACCACCAGCGAGATGATCGCGTCCCGGTAGCTCCCGGTCAGCTGGTAGGTGAGGCCGAACAGCAGCGGTCCCAGCCAGCTCATGCCCCGGTCGCTCATCTCGTAAGCGGAGAAGTACTCGGCTTCCTTGCCCGGCGGGACCAGATGGGAGAACAGGGAGCGGGACAGGGCCTGACTGCCGCCGAGGACCAGCCCGATGGCGGACGCCAGCAGGAAGAAGCCGACCGGCGCCCCGGCCGGCAGGAAGTACCCGGCGCCCAGCGTGAGCGTCCACGCCACCAGGGAGCCGAGGATCGTGCGCTTCGCGCCGTACGTCCGGGCCAGGCGTCCCATGCCCAGCGCGCCCGCCACGGCCAGCACCTGCACCAGCAGGACGGCGCCGATCAGCGTGGACTGACTGAGGCCGAGTTCCTCGGAGCCGTAGACCGAGGCCTGGGAGATCACGGTCTGGATGCCGTCGTTGTAGACGAGGTACGCGAAGAGGAAGGCGAGCGTGAGCGGGTGGCGGCGCATGTCGCGGACCGTCGCCGCGAGCTGGCGCAGTCCCGGCGCGGTCGCCTCCCGCGCGGTGGCGGCCGGCCGGTCGCGCAGCCGCAGCAGCGGGACCAGCGTGAAGCCGCCCCACCACAGGCCGGCGGAGGCCAGGCAGATGCGGACGGCCATCGCCTCGGAGACGCCGAAGGAGTCGTGGGCGAGGTACAGGACCAGGTTGACGACCAGGACCAGGGCGCCCGCCGCGTACCCGAAGGCCCAGCCCCGGGAGGAGACCGCGTCGCGTTCCTCGGGCGGGGCGATCTGCGGCAGGTAGGAGTTGTACAGCATCATCGACACGGACTGGGCCGCGTTCGCCACGATCAGCAGCACGCCGCCCAGGAGGTAGCGGTCGCCGTCGAGGAAGAACATGCAGGCCGTGGCCGCGGCGCCGACATAGGCGGCGGCGCCCAGCAGCGGCTTCTTGCGGCCGGAGCGGTCGGCGGCGGCGCCCACCAGGGGCATCACCAGGACGGCGACGATCACCGACAGGGACACGGAGTACGCGAAGAAGGAGCCCGCGCGGACCGGGACGCCCAGCGGATGCACGTATCCGTCGGCGTCCGCCGCGTTCTTGGCGATCGACGTCAGGTACGGGCCGAGGAACACGGTGAGCACGCTCGTCGAGTAGACGGAGCACGCCCAGTCGTAGAAGTACCAGCCGCGCTGCTCGCGCCGCCGCTCGGCCGACTCGTCGGAGTCCGCCGTCCGCACGGTGTCGATGCCCACCCGTGCCCTCGCTTCCCGCTGCCGCGACCGCGCGGGGGCGGTGGGTCCGAGGGGTCAGACCCAGACGCCCCGGTCCTCCATGACCTTGCGCAACGTGTCGATGTGATCGGTCATGATGCCATCGACTCCCAGGTCCAGGAGCCGGTGCATCCGATCCGCGTCGTTGATCGTCCACACGTGCACGTGCAGCCCGCGCGCGTGGGCGGCGCGCACGAAGCGGTGGTCCACGACCTGGATGCCCGACTGGGTCTCGGGCACCTGCGCGGCGACCGCCGACCGGCGCAGCGCCGCGGGCACGCCCCAGGACCGCAGCCGCAGGTTGAGCACGCCCCGGGTGCCGTACGACGTCGCCAGGCGTGGCCCGGCCAGCCGCTGGGCGCGCACGACGCGGGCCTCCGAGAACGAGCCGACGCAGACGCGGTCCCACGCGCCCGTGCGGCCGATGAGGTTGAGCAGGGGGTGCAGGGCGGGCTCGGCCTTGAGGTCGATGTTCCAGCGCGCCTCGGGGAAGGTCTCCAGGAGCTCCTCGAAGAGCGGCACCGGTTCCCTGCCGCCCACGCGCGCGTGCCGTACGTCCGACCACCGGAGGTCGGCGATGCGGCCCGCGCCGTCGGTCAGCCGGTCCAGCGTCGCGTCGTGGAAGGCGACGAGCTTGCCGTCCCGCGTGGCGTGCACATCGGTCTCGAGGTAGCGGTAGCCCGCCTCGACCGCGCGCCGGAACTGCGCCTCGGTGTTCTCCAGGCCGTCCGCGGCCCCGCCGCGGTGCGCGAACGGGAGGGGGCCCGGATGGTCGAGGTAGGGGTGGCGTATGAGGCTGGTCACGGACGCAGTATCGCTCCCTGGGGTGTCCCGGTGGCAACGACCGTGCTGCCGCCGGATGCCGCGGGAACGGCGAACATCCGCAGGAACACCTGGGCGAGCGGACCGATCGTCAGCGCGTAGAGGAGCGTGCCGACGCCGATGGTGCCGCCGAGGGCGAAGCCGGTCGCCACGACCGCCACCTCGATCGCCGTCCGCATCAGCCGGATCGAACGCCCGGTGCGCCGGTGCAGCCCCGTCATCAGCCCGTCGCGCGGCCCGGGACCGAAGGCGGCGGCGATGTACAGGCCGGTGGCCGCGCCGTTGAGCACGATGCCCGCCACCAGCAGCGGAACGCGTACGGCCAGGCTGTGCGTGTCGGGGACCAGCGCGAGCGTGCCGTCCATCGCGAGGCCGACGACGAAGACGTTGGAGACCGTGCCGAGGCCCGGGCGCTGGCGCAGCGGGATCCACAGCAGCAGCACGGTCGCCCCGACGATGATCGACACGACGCCGATCGTGAGGCCGGTGAGCTGGGCCAGGCCCTGGTGGAGCACGCCCCAGGGTTCGAGGCCCAGGCCCGCTTCGACGAGCAGGGCCGTGCTGGCGCCGTACAGCGCGAGGCCGGCGTACAGCTGGACCAGCCGTCGTGTGAGATGTGCCCTGGTCGCCAAGAGGTGCCCCTTCGTGGTCATGGTGAGTGGTCGTAGCGAGTGGTCATGGTGGGTGGTCGTAGTGGCCTGACCCATGACACTCTGTGGCTTGGAAGCGAACGCCATCCATGGCCAATTCCGGGAAGGTGGACTGGAAACATGACCCAGTGGACCTCGGCGGTGGGGGCCGCGCAGCTCGCGCGGCTGCTCAAGTCCCAGCAGGACCGCCCGGCCGGCCCCGGGACGCGCCGCCCGCCCGCCTACCGCGCGCTCGCCGACGGCGTCCGGCTGCTGGTGCTGGAAGGCCGCGTCCCCGTCGCCGCCCGCCTGCCCGCCGAACGGGAACTGGCGCTCTCCCTCTCCGTGAGCCGTACGACCGTCGCCGCCGCCTACGAGGCGCTGCGCGCGGAAGGGTTCCTGGAGTCGCGGCGCGGCGCCGGGAGCTGGACGGCCGTCCCGGCGGGCAACCCCGTTCCGGCGCGCGGCCTGGAGCCCCTGCCGCCCGAGGCCCTCGGCTCGATCATCGACCTGGGCTGCGCGGCGCTGCCCGCGCCCGAGCCCTGGCTCACCCGCGCCGTCCAGGGCGCGCTGGAGGAGCTGCCCCCGTACGCCCACACGCACGGCGACTACCCGGCGGGGCTGCCCGCGCTGCGGGCGATGATCGCCGAGCGGTACACCGCGCGCGGGATCCCGACGATGCCCGAGCAGATCATGGTCACGACCGGGGCGATGGGGGCCATCGACGCCATCTGCCACCTGTTCGGCGGGCGCGGCGAGCGCATCGCCGTCGAGTCGCCCTCCTACGCCAACATCCTTCAGCTGATGCGGGAGGCGGGCGCCCGGCTGGTGCCCGTCGCGATGGCCGAGGGGCTCGCCGGGTGGGACATGGACCGCTGGCGCCAGGTCCTGCGCGAAGCCGCGCCGCGCATCGCCTATGTCGTCGCCGACTTCCACAACCCGACCGGCGCGCTCGCCGACGAGGACCAGCGGCGCCGGCTCGTGGAGGCGGCCCGCTCCGCCGGGACGGTCCTGGTCGCCGACGAGACCATGACCGAACTGTGGCTCGACGACGACGTCGAGATGCCGCGGCCCGTGTGCGGCTTCGACCCCGCCGGGTCGACGGTGGTCACGGTCGGGTCGGCGAGCAAGGCCTTCTGGGCCGGGATGCGCATCGGCTGGGTGCGGGCGGCGCCGGACGTCATCCGCAGCCTCGTCGCCGCCCGCGCCTACGCAGACATGGGCACGCCCGTGCTGGAGCAGTTGGCGGTGAACTGGCTGTTCAGCACCGGCGGCTGGGAGCAGGCCGTCGAGCTGCGGCGCGCCCAGGCCCGGGGAAACCGGGACGATCTGGTGGCGGCGGTGCGCCGGGAGCTGCCGGAGTGGGAGTTCGCCGTGCCCAAGGGCGGGTTGACGCTGTGGGTGCGGGCAGGCGGGCTCTCCGGGTCGCGGCTCGCCGAGGCGGGGGAGCGGGTGGGCCTGCGGGTGCCGTCCGGGCCACGGTTCGGGGTCGACGGCGCCTTCGAGGGGTATGTGCGGCTGCCGTTCACCGTGGGCGGCGCGGTGGCGGAGGAGGCGGCCGCTCGGCTGGCCGCGACCGCGCGGATCGTGGAGAGCGGGGGCGTGGCGGGCGGCGAGGGGCCGCGCACGTTCGTGGCGTAGCGGTACGGGCGGTGGTGCGCGTGAGGACGCGGGCGGGTGCGTCACCCGCCCGCGTGGGCACCGGTTGCTGCGCGTGCCGCGCCTACTCCACGACGGCGGCCTCCACCGGCACCGGCACCGACAGCGACTTCGTGTCGGCCGGTGTGTCGGCCGGTGCGGAACGCGGCGGCAGCAGGTCCAGCACCGCCTTCCGGTCGGCGTCGCTCGTCGCGTCGTCGTACGGATCCGGAGTCGCCGGCACCTGCAGCCGGTGCACCGGGCCCGACCCCAGCCGGGCGTATCCGCGCCCCGGCGGGACGTGGTCGACGGGCGTGGTGTGCGGGGGCGCGCCGAGCACCGTCTCCAGGTGCTCCCGCGACGCCGGCCCCAGCACGACACGCGCGCGGGTGTGCTGCCGTACGGCGTCGCTCAGGGAGTCCAGGGCGTCGGACTGCTCGGCCACCACGACCGTGACGGCGGCCGCGCGGCCGTGCCGGAGGGGGACCTGAAGGAGGGACTGCGGGTCCTTGTGGCCGTCCGCGTGAGCGAGGTGGGTGAAGACGGTGGGGCGGTCCAGGACGATCCACAGGGGGCGCTTGGTGTCCTCCGGTGGCGCCTGGCCCGCCTGCCGGGCCAGGTTGGCGGCGATGAGGCGGCGTTCCGTCTCGCCCGCCGCCCACTCCAGGGCGGCCAGCGCCCCGGCCAGGCCGACCTCGACGCCCAGGACGCCCTCCCGGCCGGTCAGGCAGGCGTACTCGCCGGTGCCGCCGCCCTCGACGATCAGGACGTCGCCGTACTGCAGGGCCTGCAGGGCGATGCAGCGCAGCAGGGTCGACGTGCCGCTGCCGGGCTGGCCGACCGCCAGCAGGTGCGGCTCGGTGGAGCGGACTCCGGTGCGCCAGACGACCGGCGGGACGTCGCGCCGGTCCTTGCCGAAGGCGAGGGGCAGCGTGCGCTGGACCCGGGAGGGGTCGGTGAAGCCCAGGACCGTCTCGCCGGGGGCGGTGACGAAGCGCTGGGCGGCGATGTCGGTGGGGAGGGGGGTGAGGACGCCGACCGTGAGCTCGTTGCCCTCCTCGTCCCAGACGAAGAGGTACTCACGGCCGCGGCCCGACTTCGCGGCGAGCAGTTGCTCGATCCGCGCGCGGGGGGCGGCCTCGCCGTCCGGGAAGTAGGCCGGGTAGCGGATCACGAGGTGGGTGACGCGACCCGAGTCGTCGAACTCCTGGGCCGGGAAGACCTTCTCCCACTCGCCGCCGTGGGCGTAGAGGGGAGAAGGGTCCTCGGCCGTCGAGAAGTACGGCACCAGAGCGTCGTACAGGACCTGGAGCCGCTGGGTCTGCGACTCGTCGGGGCCTTCGGGAACCGGTGGGGTGCGGTCCCTGCCCTGCCAGGCCGCCGCCGCCATCAGGGTGATGACGGCGAGCAGCGGGCCGTACGGCACCAGTGCGACGACCAGGATCACCGAGGCCGCCAGGAACAGCAGCGGTCCGCGCCGGTCCTTGGGGGTCCCGGCCCACCTGCGCCGCCCGGCCGAGGCCAGCCGGCGCAGTCCGCGGGTGATCGTGATCAGCGGATGGAGGACATCGGTGGCGCTGTCGGCCGCCGTCCGGGCCAGCTCCCGGCTCCGGGCGAGCTGCGCGTTGCCTGTGCTCAGGATGCGGGGGAGGGGGCGCCGGACCACTGCTGTCTCCTGGAGGTGCGTACGGACGGGACGTGCGGCGTCAGAACTTGATGCCGCCCAGCAGGCCGGCCAGACTCTCGCCGCCCGCCTTGATGCTCGGAGCGATGGCCGTGCTGGCCATGTAGAAGCCGAAGAGGGCCGAGACCACGGCGTGCGACGCCTTGAGCCCGTCCTTCCGGAAGAAGAGGAAGACGATGATGCCGAGCAGGACCACGCCTGACATGGACAGGATCATTTGAGTTCTCCTGGTTCGCGGGGACAGTCACCATGAGTACTTCCAGGCTCACAGGATGTATCCATACGATAAAAGGTGCAACTGGGTGAAATTCGGCAGATTTCCCCCGAGTGGCGGAAGGTCTGGTGGGCTGCTGAGCAGCGAAATTGCGTCGAACGGGTCTGCCCGTGATCTTTGCCGCCGACGGGACCGGCCATGTGTGCGGCGAGCCAGTACGCTGGCGATTCACCTGAACGGTTGTAGCGAGAGGCGGTCCGGCCGATGTCCGAAGCCCCCGACCCCGAGGTCGTGGAACTGGCGACCAAGATCTTCGATCTGGCCCGCCGGGGACAGACCGAGGAGCTCGTGGCCTACGTCGACGCGGGCGTTCCCGCAGGCCTGACCAACGACCGCGGCGACTCGCTCGTGATGCTCGCCGCGTACCACGGGCACGCAGAGGCGGTCCGGGCCCTGCTGGCCCGCGGCGCCGAGGCCGGCCGGATCAACGACCGGGGTCAGACCCCGCTCGCCGGAGCCGTTTTCAAGGGTGAGACGGACGTCATCAGGGCCCTGCTGGAGGCCGGCGCCGACCCCTCACAGGGCACGCCCTCGGCCGTCGACACGGCCCGCATGTTCGGCAAGACGGAGCTGCTGGAACTGTTCGGCGCGCACTGAGCCGACGGTCCTGGGCAGGTCGAGAGAAGTTCCTGACCGGATAAATCAACGACCACGGGGGAGGCGGTACAAGGCCGCCGGAAATTTCGGTCGCGGCAGGTAGAACAGCCGGGTCATCATGACGTCGTGATGCACGGACGTGATGGCTGGGCAGGTGTTGCCGCACCGCGCGGGCCGTGACGCGGTCCGCATGGGCCAACTGACGAGAGGCAGAAGGAAATGGTCTACAGCAAGCAGGAAACGGCGGGCGCCCCGACGTGTTGTCACGCGGCCAGGTAATGCACGTCCCCGGTTGCGTCGACGCTTGATGTGAGGCTGTTTCCCATGTTCGATCCGGTCATAGCGCCCAGCGGTACGCTGCTCGGCCTGCTCCAGAGGGGCCGCGGCGACGGCACGCTGCACGCGCTCACCGCCCCGCGCGCCGAGGCGCTCGCGGCGCTGAACCACTGTGTGCTGCGGGATCCCCGCCACGACTGGCAGGTGGAGAACCGCTCCCTCTACTACGCCCGCCTCTACCTCGACCTGAACGGCGAGCTGGACGAGATCGAGGCCCACCTCTTCGACGTCGAGGACGTCTTCGACACCGAGGAGTCGCGCACGGGCCTGGCCCTGGCCGTCCTCGGTCATCTCGCCTCCTACGGCCGGCGAGACGCCCTCGACCTGCTGCGCAGGTACGCCGCCTCGGGTGCCAACTGGGCCTGGGCCCTGGACGAACTCGCCCTGCGGGACGACGACGCCGGGCTGCGCGCCCTGGCCGTACCCGTGCTCGCGCGGTTCGCCGCCGACGCCGAGGGCGAGGCCGAACTCGTCGCCGCGGTCCGGGACGCCTTCGAGCCACGGCCCTGGCGGCTGTGGGCCGAGGATCCCCGCGAACACGTGTCCACGCGCGTGCGTGCCGCTCACGAGGCCGGCTCCTTCGACCGCTGGCAACGGCAGATGCGTCCCGGCGGACCCCGCCCCGGCTGGAGCGTGCGGGCCGTGTTCGAGTGGGCCCAGCAGGGCGTCGAACGCGGCGCCGCCCTCCATGTGCCCGCCGCCCGCTGTCTGTCCGCCGTGGCCGGGCCCGAGGACCGCCCCGAGATCGTGCAGGCGGCCAAGGACGGCAGCGACGGAGCCCGCTGTACCGCCCTGCGCTACCTCGCCGACTGCAATGATCCCGACACTCCGGTCCTGATCGAGCAGGCCGTCGCCGCCGGCTCGACGGCCGTCGTGGAGGCCGCCGTCGACGCCTTCGAACGTATGCGCAGCGTCGCCGCCGTCGACCGGGCCCGCGGCTGGGTCCACCGGCCCGACGCCCTCGGCGCCGCCGCCGGCCGCATGCTCGCCTGCCGGGGCGGCACCCAGGACAGCGACCTGGTCCTCGGCGCCCTGCGCGAGGCCGTACGCGGCGAGGGCTGCGACGCGCCGACCCTGTGGACCCTCGTCGACGGCGCCGGACGACTCGGCATCGTCTGCGCGGCGCCGGTTCTGCGCCACATCTATCGCGAGACGGCCTCGTCGCATCTGCGCGGGCGCTGCGCCCGCGCACTCGCCGCCACCGACCCCTCCTACGCCGCCGGGTTCGCCGTCGAGTGTCTCTGGGACTGCGAGGAGGGCACCCGCGAGATCGCCGCCCGGCACGCCGAGACCGGTGACACCCGGGTCGTGGAGCGCCTGCGCCGGCTCGCCGCCGACCCGGCCGAGGAGGCGGAGGTCCAGACCGCCGTCCGCAGCCGGATCGGACCGGACGCCGCGTCAGCCATGTGACACCGCCGTGTGACACCGGGGCAGGCCGCCGCCCGAGGGGAGCCGGGCGGCGGCCCGCCCCGGCGGATGAACACGGGGTGACCAGTGGGGCGGACGGGCATGGACGCCGTCCGACCTGCGCGGTACGCGTCGAGCGGGCACCGGGTGCTCAGCTCAACGGCCACGGGACGTTTGTCGTGCGGAAAGATCCACTTTGACGTGGCCACGTCCGGGGCGGCGACAACACGGGTATGCGTGTCGTCATCGTGACCGAATCCTTTCCCCCCGACGTGAACGGCGTGGCCCATTGCGCCTTCCAGACCGCCCGACACCTCGTCGATCGCGGTCACGCCCCCGTCGTCGTCGCCCCGGCCACCGCCGCCGGGACCGGGCCGGACGCCGAAGCGCCCTGCCCCGTCGTCCGAGTCCCCTCCCTTCCGCTCCCCGGCTACCCCCAGGTCCGCGTCGCCCTCCCCAGCCGACGCGTCGCCGCGGCCATCGCCGAGCACCGCGCCGACCTGGTCCACCTGGCCAGCCCCTTCATCCTCGGCGTCCGCGGCATGGCCGCCGCCGCCCGGCTGGGCATTCCCGCCGTCGCCGTCTACCAGACCGACCTGGGCGGATACGCCCGCACCTACATGGGCGCCGGCGAGGCGGCGGCCTGGCGCCGGATACGGTCCGTGCACGCCGCCGCCGACCTCACCCTGGCCCCCTCCAGCGCGGCCCTGCACGACCTGGACACGCACGGGGTGCCCCGGGTCAAGCTGTGGCCGCGCGGCGTGGACACCGTGCGCTTCCGTCCCGACCACCGCGACGAGGCACTGCGCCGCGAACTGGCCCCGAACGGCGAGCTGATCGTCGGCTACGTCGGCCGGCTCGCCCCCGAGAAGCAGGTCGAGCTGCTGGCCGGCGTGTGCGGGCTGGCCGGCGTCCGCGTCGTCGTGGTGGGCGACGGGCCGAGCCGGCCCGGCCTGGAGGAGGCCCTGCCGGGCGCGGCCTTCCTGGGCAACCGCACCGGCGACGAACTCGCCCGCATCTTCGCCTCGCTGGACGTGTTCGTGCACACGGGCCCCTTCGAGACGTTCTGCCAGACCGTCCAGGAGGCCATGGCCAGCGGTGTGCCGGTGGTCGCGCCCGCCGCGGGCGGCCCCCTGGACCTGGTCGCCCACGGGCGCACCGGCCTGCTCGTCCCGCCGGGCGACGCGGCCCGGGTGCGCGGCGCGGTGGCCTCGCTTGCCGCCGACCCCGCACAGCGGTCCGCCTACGGCGCCGCCGGGCGGGAATGGGTCGAGGGACGCACCTGGGCCGCCGTCGGGGACCGGCTCATCAGCCACTACGAGGACGTGCTCGCCGCACGCCGACTGGTGGTGGCGGCATGAGCGCCCTGTACGACGCGAGCGACCTGGGCGGCGTGAGCGACCTGGGCGGCGCGGGCCGTGCTGCCGGTACGCGCTCCGGGCCGTTGCGGATCGTGCGGCTCGCCAACTTCGTGGCGCCCGCCTCGGGCGGGCTGCGCACGGCGCTGCGCGAGCTCGGCAAGGGCTATCGCGCGGCCGGTCACGAGCCGGTCCTGATCGTCCCCGGTGAACGGGTCGGCGACCGGGCGACCGAGCAGGGCCGGGTGATCACCCTGCCGGGGCCGCTGCTCCCCGGCACCGGCGGCTACCGCGTCCTCACCGACAAACGGCGGGTCGCCCGCCTCCTGGAGGAACTCGCCCCCGACCGCCTGGAGGTCTCCGACCGCACGACACTGCGCTGGACCGGCACCTGGGCGCGCCGGGCCCGCGTTCCCGCCGTGATGGTCTCCCACGAGACCGCCGACGGCGTCCTGCGCACCTGGGGCGTGCCCGAAGCAGCGGCCCGGCGCGCCGCCGACGCCCTCAACCTCCGTACGGCGCACACGTACGCGCGCGTGGTGTGCACCACCGAGTTCGCCGAGCGGGAGTTCGTCCGGATCGGGGCGCGGAACGTGGTGCGGGCGCCGCTGGGCGTCGACCTCGTCGAACGGCACCCCGCCCTGCGCGACGCCGGACTGCGGGCCGTCCACGCGCGCGTGGACGAGATCCTGCTGGTGATGTGCACCCGCCTCTCCGTGGAGAAGCGGCCCGGTACGGCGCTGGACGCCCTGGAGGCGCTGCTGCGGCGCGGTGTGCGGGCGGTGCTCGTCGTCGCCGGGGACGGGCCCCTGCGGCCGCAGCTGGAGCAGCGGGCCCGGGAGCGCGGGCTGCCCGTGACGTTCCTCGGGCACGTCTCCGACCGCGGCTCGCTGGGCGCCCTGCAGGCCTCCGCCGACGTGTGCCTGGCACCGGGGCCCGCGGAGACGTTCGGGCTCGCCGCCCTGGAGGCGATGGCCTGCGGGACCCCCGTCGTCGCGAGCGCCTCCTCGGCGCTCCCCGAGGTGATCGGGGCCGCGGGGGCCACCGCGGCCGACCGGGGGGAGGCGTTCGCGGACGCTGTGGAGAACCTCCTGGAGCGTCCTTCGGCGGCCCGCCGGGAGGCGGCACGCGCGCGTGCGGAGTGCTTCGGCTGGGGGACGGCCGTCGACGGGTTCCTCGCCGCGCACGACGCGACGGTGCCCGCCGGGAGCGACGCCTACGACCCGCCCGCACCGGGACCGGCCACCGCCCCTGCCCGTCCCTTCGTGCCCGGAGGCCTCGGATGAGACGCGTCCGCTTCGTTGCGCTCGGGGACTCGCTCACCGAGGGCGTGGGGGACCCCGTGGGCGAGGGGTGGCGCGGCTGGGCCGCGCTCCTCGCGGACGGGATCGCCGGGGAGGCCGAAAGGGGCGAGGAGGCCGCGGGAGCCGAAGGGGCTGAGGGGATCGAGGGGGGCGAGGGGCCCGTGGCGGCCGTGGAGTTCAGCAACCTCGCGGTCAGCGGGGCGCAGACGCGGGACGTGCTGGAACGGCAGCTCCCGGCCGGGCTGGCGCTACGGCCCGACGTCGTCTCCGTCGTCGTCGGCGTCAACGACACCCTGCGCTGCACCTTCGACATCCACGCCGTGGCCGCCCGGCTCGACACGGTCTACGGCGCCTTCGCCGAGCAGGGCGCGGTCCTGCTCACCGCGTGCCTGCCCGACCCGGGCGGGACCCTCGGGCTGCCCGGGGCCCTCGCCCGGCCGCTGGCCCGGCGCCAGCGCGCCGTCAACACCGTCGTGCACGCCCTCTCCGAGCGGTACGGCGCCGTCCACCTGCACGCCTCGGAGGGCGCCTGGCTCACCGACCGGGCGATGTGGAGCGCGGACCGGCTCCACCCCGGCGAACGGGGGCACCGGCAACTGGCCGTCCGCTTCCACGCGCTGCTGGCGGAGGCGGGCCTCGCGACCGGGCCCGCGCCGTCGCCCGAGCCCGAGTTCCCGGCGCCCACGACGTCGGCGAGCCTGTGGTGGCTGGCGACCGCCGGCACCGGCTGGATCGCCCGGCGGTGCACCGACCTGCTCCCGCAACTGCTCACCCTGGCCGCCGACGAGATGCGGCACCGCGCGCGGGGCACGAGCGCCCGGCTCGACCTACGCGCCTCCGCCGCGGTGTCCGCCGCACTCACCGCTCTGTCCGTGGGGGAACGGCAGCCGGACGCCGCCTGAGACGGACGCCATGGGCGTCAGCGTCGGCGTACGGCCACGAAGCGGACCGGTGTTCCCGGTACCGCCTGGGCGGCGGCCGGGAGGTCGGTCGCGCGGACGACCCCGATCACCGGGTAGCCCCCGGTGGTCGGGTGGTCGGCCAGGAAGACCACCGGGCGGCCCGCGGGCGGCACCTGTACGGCGCCCAGGACCATCCCCTCGCTCGCGAGCTCCCCGCTGAGCGCCCGCTCCAGGGCGGGCCCGTCGGTGCGCAGCCCGATGCGGTTGCTCGCCGAGGACACGCGGAACGTCCGCGAGGTGAAGGCGCGGACCGCGTCCGGGGTGAACCAGTCGTCGCGCGGGCCCAGAGTCACCCGCAGGACGAGTTCGGCCGGGGGCGCCGGCTGCGGGGCGACGTCCACGCGCGCGTGCGGGGCGAGTTCGCGCCCCGGCGGCCCCAGGGGGCCCAGCGGCAGGATCGTGCCGTCCGTGAGCGGGGCGGGGCCGAGGCCCGACAGCAGGTCCGTGGAGCGGCTGCCGAGAACCGGTTCGACGGCGATGCCGCCGGCCACTGCCACGTAACCGCGTACCCCGGAGACGGCCGGTCCGACGTCCAGCACCGCCCCGGCGGGGACGCGCACGGGTGCGCCCCAGGCGACCGGCCGGCCGTCCACCGTGACCCGGCAGGGCGCGCCCCCGACCGCCACGGTCACGGCGGAACGCGGCCTCAGCGCACAGCCGTTGAGCGTGGTCTCCAGGACGGCCGCGTCGGGCGGGTTGCCCACCAGCCGGTTGACGAGGGCCGCCGCGGGCACGTCCAGCGCACCGGAACGCGGCACGCCCAGATGCGCGTGTCCGGGACGGCCCCGGTCCTGCACCGTGGTGAGCGCCCCGGCGCGGACGACGCAGAGTGCGCGGTCGCTCATGTCGTCCCCACCGTCTCTGCCGTCCCCACCGTGTCCACCGGCCCTCCCGGCCCCGCCGGGACGAAGCGCACGCGTGTGCCCGGCGCCAGCAGTGCGGCCGGTACGCGCGCGTGGTCCCACAGCACCGCCTCCGTGGTGCCGATCAACTGCCAGCCGCCCGGCGAGGAACGCGGGTACACGCCCGTGTACGGCCCCGCCAGCGCCACCGAACCCGCCGGCACGGAGGTGCGCGGAGCGGCCCGGCGCGGGACGTCGTAGCGCGCGGGCAGGCCGGTGAGATAGCCGAAGCCTGGCGCGAACCCGCAGAAGGCGACCCGGAACACGGCGGCCGCGTGGATGCGGGCCACCTCCTGTTCCGGGACACCCCACAGGGCGGCGACCTCGGACAGGTCCGGGCCGTCGTACCGCGTAGGGATCTCCACGACGTCGCTCTCGCGCGCGGGAGCGGGCGGTATGTCGGAGGCGGCCAGCTCGGACGCCAGGCGGCCGGGGTCGGTCAGACCGTCCAGGAGGACCGTGCGGGCCGCCGGGACGATCTCGCGGGCACTGAGCAGGCCCGCCGCGCGACGGCGCAGCAGCTCGGCGTGCAGGGCCTCGGCCTCCGCACCCGAGGCCACCTCGACGAGCAGGGCGTCGTCGCCGACGGACCGGACGCGCAGGCTCATGCGAAGGCCTCCACCCGCACGCCCGACTCCTCCAGCCGGCGCCGGACCCGGCGGGCCAGCTCCACCGCGCCGGGCGTGTCGCCGTGCAGACACAGGGAACGCGCGCGTACCTCGATGGACGACCCCGCGTGGGAGGTGACCCGGCCGAGGCGGGCCAGGCCCACCGACCGCTCCACGACGGCGTCCGGATCGCTGACCACGGCCCCGTCCCGCCCACGTGGCACGAGCGTGCCCTCCTCGGTGTACGCGCGGTCCGCGAAGGCCTCCGGGACGGCCGGCAGCCCCGCCTCGCGGGCCAGCTCCAGCAGACGTGAGCCGGGCAGCCCGAGCACGGGCAGCGCGGCGTCGGCGAGGCGCACCCCGTCGACCACCGCGCGGGCCTGCTCCTCGTCGTGCACGACCCGGTTGTAGAGCGCGCCGTGCGGCTTCACGTACGCCACGCGCGCGCCGGCCGCCCGGGCGAACACGTCCAGGGCGCCGATCTGGTACGCCACCTCGGCGGCCAGTTCGGCGCTCGGCACGTCCATGGCGCGCCGCCCGAATCCGGCCAGGTCCCGGTAGGAGACCTGCGCGCCGATCGTCACGCCCCGCTCGGCCGCCAGCTCGCACACCCGCCGCATGGTGGCCGCGTCCCCGGCGTGGAAGCCGCAGGCCACGTTGGCGCTGGTGACGACGGACAGCAGCCGCTCGTCGTCGGTCAGCTCCCAGCGGCCGAAGCCCTCGCCGAGGTCGGCGTTCAGATCGATCGCGGTCGTCGCGGTCATGGTTTCTCCGTGTCTCCTTGTCTCCGTCTCAGGCCACGCGGTACTGCTCGTCGCGGGCGTCGGTGAGGAACATCTGTCCCGGGGCGTGGGTGAGGGCGAACGGCGGGCGTGAGGCCATCACCGCGGCCTGCGGGGTCACGCCGCAGGCCCAGAACACCGGGATGTCGTCCGGCGCGGCGTCCACCGCGTCGCCGAAGTCGGGCCGGCCGAGGTCGTCGATGCCCAGCCCCGACGGATCGCCGCAGTGTACGGGGCTGCCGTGCACGGCCGGGAGCAGACTGCTCTCCCGGATCGCCGCCGCGAGATGCCGCGGCGGCACCGGCCGCAGGGACACCACCAGGGGGCCGTGCAGCCGCCCCGCAGGGCGGCACTGACGGTTCGTCACGTACATCGGGACGTTGCGTCCCTGCTCGACGTGCCGGATCGGGACGCCCGCCCCGGCGAGCGCCCACTCGAAGGTGAAGCTGCAGCCGATCAGGAACGACACCAGGTCGTCGCGCCAGTACGCGCGCACGTCCGTCGGCTCGTCCACCAGCTCCCCGTCCTCCCACACCCGGTAGCGCGGCAGATCGGTACGCAGGTCCGCGCCCTCGGCCAGGACGGTCGTCCAGGAGCCGGCGTCCGTCACGTCGAGGACGGGACAGGGCTTCGGGTTGCGCTGGCAGAACAGCAGCATGTCGTACGCCCAGTCCGCGGGCACCGAGATCAGGTTGACCTGGGTGTGGCCCGCCGCGACCCCGGCCGTGGGGCCCGTCAGGCCCGCCCGGAAGCGGGCCCGGGCGGCGGCGGGGCTCCACGCGTGCGCGTGCTCGTCGACGAGGGTGACGGGACGGTCCGCGGCAGGGGGCGGCCGGTGGTCCTGCGGGTGGATGGGACGGTAGTCCTCTGTGAGGATCGGACGACTGTCCTGTGTGACGAGCGGACGGTTCACACCAGTTCCTTCCCGCGGGTCTCCGGCAGCCCGAGCAGCGCCAGGGCGGCGATGGCGTAACCGATCGCGCCGAACACCAGCGCACCGCCCACACCCCAGCTGTCGGCCAGGAAGCCGACCATGGTGGGGAAGACGGCGCCCACGGCGCGCCCGGTGTTGTACGTGAAGCCCTGTCCTGTGCCGCGCAGGGCGGTCGGGTACAGCTCGCTCAGGTAGGACCCGAAGCCGCTGAAGATCGCCGACATGCAGAACCCGAGCGGGAAGCCGAGCACGAGGAGCAGGGTGTTCGCGCCGCTCGGGATGTTCGTGTACGCCAGGATGCACACCGCCGACAGCAGGGCGAACAGCCAGATGTTGCGGCGCCGGCCCAGCCGGTCGGTGAGGTAGCCACCGGTCAGGTAGCCGAGGAAGGCGCCCGAGATCAGGAAGGTGAGATAGCCGCCGGTGCCGACCACCGACAGACCGCGCTCCGACTTCAGGTACGTGGGCACCCAGGTCGCCAGGGTGTAGTAGCCGCCCTGCACACCGGTGGAGAGCAGGCCCGCGAAGAGCGTCGTGCGCAGCAGCGGCCCCTTGAAGATCGCCCGGAACGAGCCTCTCTCGGCGCTCTGTTCGCGGGCGGCCGTGGCCTGCGGCGCGTCCTGCACCCGGCGCCGCATCCACACGACGAGCAGCGCGGGCAGGGCGCCCGTCCAGAACATCACGCGCCAGGCCATGTCGTCGCCGACGTACGAGAAGACCAGCGTGTACGCGACCACCGCGAGACCCCAGCCGACGGCCCACGAGCTCTGGATCGCGCCGAGGGTGCGCCCCCGGTGCTTCGCGCTCGCGTACTCGGCGACCAGGATCGCGCCGACCGCCCACTCGCCGCCGAACCCGAGGCCCTGCAGGGCCCGGAAGATCAGCAGCGTCTCGTAGGTGGGCGCGAAGCCGCAGGCGACGGTGAAGACCGCGTACGTGATCACCGTGATCATCAGGGCCTTGACCCGGCCGATCCGGTCGGCCATGACGCCCGCCACGGCCCCGCCGATCGCGGACGCGACCAGGGTGACGGTGGTGAACAGGCCGGTCTGGCCGCTGTCCAGACCGAAGTACGCCGCCAGCGCGACCATGCTCAGCGGCAGCGTGAAGTAGTCGTAGGAGTCGAGGGCGTAGCCCCCGAACGCGCCGGCGAAGGCGCGCCGGCCGCGCGGACCGAGGGCGCGCAGCCAGGCCAGTGCGCCGTCGTCGGGGGCGTGTTCGGACGCCGCGGGGCGGGCGTCGGTGGTCGGGGCCTGCGGTGGAGGGGTCGTACTCATGGGGCACCTCGCTGTGGGAGGACGGAGGGTGCTGGGAGTGAGCCGTGCCGTGAGGGAGCGATGCGCGACCGGTGCGGGCGTGGCGCTGGAGTGGTGCGGGAGGCGGGTCGCCGGGGTGGGGGCGGGGGCGGTGCCTGGAAAGGAAGGTAGAGGATCGTTGAACGATCCTTCAATACCTACGTTGTTTCGTTCTCGTATCTGCGGTTGAATTCCGGGCATGGCAGAGCAGCTGGCGGGACTGGCCGACGACCGCGCCCTCCTGGGCCGCACCAGCACGGCCGAACGGGTTTCGGACATCCTCAGGAGCCGCATCGCCGAGGGCTATTTCCCGCCCGGGACGCGACTGTCCGAGGACAGCATCGGCGGAGCCCTCGGTGTGTCCCGCAACACACTGCGCGAGGCGTTCCGGCTGCTCACCCACGAGCGACTGCTCGTCCACGAGTTGAACCGGGGCGTGTTCGTCCGGGTCGTGACCGTCGAGGACGTCGAGGACATCTACCGCACGCGCACGCTCGTCGAGTGCGCCGTCACACGCGGGCTCGGGGAGCCGCCGTACGCGCTGGACGGTCTCCGGGCGAGTGTCACGGAGGGCCAGGTGGCGGCTGTCGAGAATGACTGGAAAGGGCTGGGGACCGCCAACTTCCACTTCCACCGGGAACTCGTGGCCCTGGCCGGAAGCGCCCGCACCGACGAGCTGATGCGCAGTGTCTTCGCCGAGCTGCGCCTCGCCTTCCACCTCGTCGGCGAGCCGCGTCTGCTGCACGAGCCGTACCTCCAGCGCAACCGCCAGATCCTGGAGGCCCTGGAGGCCGGCGACAAGCACGAGGCGGAGAAACTGCTCCACGTGTACCTGGCCGACTCACTGGCCCGGGTCGTCGACGTCTACCGGCGGAGGGAGGGGGAGGGCGAAGCCCTCCTCTAGGGGCGCGGGGAACCGCGCGACAAGCCCCCACCGGCCCGCACCCGGAGAACGACCGGTAGCCGCCCGGCCGACCGCCGGAGGCGATCCGCGTCGTTTGGGTCGTTGTCAGACCGAGGACCTAGTCTGTGCACCGTGACTTCGCCTGCTTCGACGGACCGTGTTCCGCCCCAGCTCAGCGCGGGGCCGCGCCCCGCGCTGGGGCCGGCCGCCGACGAGGGGCTGGCGCGGCGGCTGCGCGCGCTCGCCTGCACCGCGCCGATCCACGACCTCGACGCGCGCAAGGCCAATCTCGCCGGTGAGTACTCGGTCTACGGCATGGCGGAGATCGCCCTCGCCGCCATCGACCTCATCACGCTCAACATGGACTTCGACACCGGCGCCGACCACGACCAGATAGTGGCCAGACTCCTGCCGCGCATCGCCGCACAGGCCCCCCGGCGGCCCGTCGCCGAGCACGAGCGGGTGGCTCGCTGGGTCCTGGAGAACCTGATCAACGTCGGCAGCGTCGACCGCGGCTTCCGCGCCGCCTACGGCACGTTCGCGCCGGACGGCACCTATGTGCGCCGCGACTACGACTTCAAGCTGATCGAGGAGGTCACCGGCTACGGCGGCGTGGTCTACCTCCGGACCACCGACGAGGCGGTCAACGTCCTCGTCGGCGCCCTCGACACCGACGTCACCAGCGCGCAGATCGCCGCCGAGGTCAAGCTCGAGGTGCTCATCCGCCGAGGCCGCCTCGCCGACGCGCAGTTGGCCGCCGAGCAGGCCCGCTACCGCACCGTGCAGTACGCGGAGACGCTGCGCCGCGCCCTGGAGGCCACCCGGCGCAACGTCCGCGCGGTTGACTGGCTCAACGCCGTGCCCGACATGATCGCCGAGGCCCTCGACCACGTCGCCGACCGCTACCGCCACGAGAACGCGATCCTCACCAACATCCGTAAGGCCCGTGACGAGATCGAGGACGCGGAGAACAAGCGGCGGGCCGCCGAACTCGTCGACATCGTCAAGGACTGCATCCGCCGGCACACCCAGCTCCAGTCCAGGCTGCTGGAGGCCGGCCCGCTGTTCCGCGCCGAGCAGGACCGGCAGGCGTTCGCCACACCCATGACGTCGTCGGGGATCGACCTCTACGGGCATCTCGTCGCGCCCGTGCTGCCGTTGCCGCTGGAGCAGGCGGTCCGGGTCACCGACGCGTTCTTCGCGCGCGGGACCGGGCTGCGTACGCCGGTGTCGGTGCGGGTGGGCGATCTCGTCGACCTGCTGCTGACGCCGCCCGTCGAGCGGGAGCATCTGGGGGCGGAGATGCCGGAGCCGGACCTCATCGCGACGCCGGACGACAGCCGGTTCAGCGAGGAGCAGTTGGCGGTCGCCAAGGAGCTGCTCGACCTGCCGGCGGACGCGCCGCGCCGGCTGTCGGGGCTGCTCGCGGAGGCGCGCCGCACCGGCGACCTCGAACTGCCGTACCTGGTGGCACTGCTGGCGGTGCACGCCGCCAGCCCGGCCGTGGGCACCGCCTACCGCCAGGGCGAGGAGAAGCTGCTGTTCGCCGTGGACGACGGCACGGAGCTGGACGACCCCGAGTTCGGCGGGGCCGATCTCATCGTCGGCACCGCCCTGCTGGACGCCGCGGGAATGGCGGCGGACCGCACGGAGGCGGCATGAGCCGGACCGGGAACCGAATGAACGAGCACCAGAACACCGAGCACGAGAACACCGAGGAGCCGAAGCCGTGACCGAGCACGTCGAGTGGAGCGACACGGAGGCCCCCGCCCCGGCGGTGAGCGCCGCCGTCACCCCCGCCGACGCCGCCGACGCGGCGCGGCTCGTCGCCTTCGGACTGCAGCCCAAACTGCAGCCCGCGCGCGACCAGGAGTACGCGGAGCTGCTGCGGCGCCACCGGGAGGACCCGGCGTTCGCCCGGCTCGCCGACGCCGTCGCCGCCGGGCTCGGACTGATCGTGCTGGAGGTGTCCCCGCGCGCGGGGATGGCGGTGACCGCCGCCGAGGACTCGGTGTTCGCCGTGCGGATGGGGGACTACGCGCGTCGTACGTCCGCCGACGGCGGCGACCGGTTCCTGCACGGGCTCGCGCACCTCGCCGTCGCCGCGATGGCGTTCCCGCGGCCCGAGGACCTGGCCGACGACGGGTACATCGGGCGGGTCAGCGTCAACGGCGTCGACGCCTTCGTACGCCAGGCCTGCAGGCGTCTGGAGGAGCGGGCGGCGGAGCAGGGCGAGAACACCGACCCCGCGACCGACGCGCCCGGCCTGGAGGCCGCCTGGCGGATCTGGGCCAGACGCAGTTCCACCGGCGCCACCAAGGACGCGCGCAGACTCGCCGGTTCGACGACCGGCATCGTCGGCAAGGCCGTCGGGTTCCTCACCGACTCCGGCTTCCTCCAGCGGACCGGCGACGACAGCGGCGGCACCTTCCGGACGACCGCGCGCTACCAGCTCCAGGTACGCGACATGGCGGGCGCCGCCGCCATGGCCGAGCTGCTGGAGCTGGGCGTCGTCCCGGTCACCGACGGCACGCCGACCCTGCTGCCCCCCGAGGAGACCGACGACCTGGACCTGGTGGCCGACGCCGGACTGCCGTTCCACTCCGGAAGCTCCTGAGGCTCCTGAAGCCCGTAGAGCTACCGACGCCCGTAGCGCTGCCGAAGCCTGTGGAGCTGCTGAAGCTCCTCACCCCCTGATCTGCTGATCCGCCGAAGACTTACGAGAGTCCGCCATGTACGAGCTGTCCCGGGTCCGCCTCTACTCCATCGGTCCCGCCGGTGCGCGCTACGCCGACACCGTGCTTGACCTGCGGGGCGTGGGCGACGTCGTGCCCGACCCCGCGCCCACGCAGGCGGAGTTCTTCGAGGAGGAGCCGGTCGGCCCGCCGCGCCGGCCCGCGCCCGCGGGCGTGCTCTTCCTGGAGAACGGCGGCGGCAAGTCCGTCCTGCTCAAGCTGATCTTCTCGGTGATGCTGCCGGGACACCGCAACACCCTCGGCGGCGCCAGCTCCGGCGTGCTGCGCAAGTTCCTCCTCGCCGACGACTGCGGACACGTGGCGCTGGAGTGGCAGCACGTGCTCACCGGCGAGTGCGTCGTCGTCGGCAAGGCGAGCGAGTGGCGCGGACGGCAGGTGTCGAACGATCCGCGCAAGTTCGCGGAAGCCTGGTACTCCTTCCGGCCGGGACCCGGGCTGAGCCTGGACAACCTGCCCGTCGCCGAGTCCACCGCCGTACGCCCGCCCGTCGAGGGCGCCTCCGGGGCGCGCGGGCGGCGGCGCACCATGAAGGGGTTCCGGGACGCCATCACCGAGGCGGGGAAGGCGTATCCGCACCTGGAGGTGCACTGGGAGGAGATCCACGACCGCTGGGTCGAGCACCTCACCGAACTCGGCCTTGACCCCGAACTCTTCCGCTACCAGCGGGAGATGAACGCCGACGAGGGCGAGGCCGCCGGCCTCTTCGCGGTCAAGAAGGACTCCGACTTCACCGACCTGCTGCTGCGCGCGGTCACCGACACGCGCGACACCGACGGGCTCGCCGACCTCGTCAGCGGCTTCGGCAACAAGCTGGGCCGACGAGCCGAACTGATCGCCGAACGGGACTTCACCGCCGGGTCGGTGGACCTGCTGGGCCGGATCGTCGAGGCCGCCGACGCCCGGGCACGCGCGCGTGACGTCCACGCCGCGGCCGAGCGGCGCACCCGCGCGCAGGCCCGGCGGCTGTCCGCGCGGGGCGTGCGGGAGAAGGTCCGGGCCGGCGATCTGGCCCAGCGGGTCACGGCCGCCGCCTACGCCGTCACGCACTCCGAGGGGGCCCGCGGGCGCAGCGCGCTGATCGCCGCCGAACTCGCCTTCCGGCACGCCTCGTTGGCGCTCGCCGCGGCCGAGAAGTCCGCCGCCGCGCAGAAGCGGGAACTCGCCGACGCCCGCACCCTGCACTCGGCCTGGCAGGCCGCCGAGGCCGTGCTGCGCCACCGCGCCGCCGCCGACCGGGTCGCGCGCGTCTCCGCCGCCATCCAGGAGGCCGAGCGCGACGCCGCGCCCGCCCTCGCCGCCCGCGCCAAGGCCGCCGTCGATCTCGTCCGGGCCCTGCACTCGGCCGCCGAGAACGCCGAGACCCTCGCCAACGAGGAGGAGGAACGCTCGGCCGCCCTCCAGGAGGTCGGCGAGTCCGCGCACCGGGACGCGACGTCCGCCGCCACCGACGCCCAGCGCGCCCGCAGCGAGGTCGGCCACCTGCGCCAGCGCCTCTCCGAGGTCGAGCAGGAGACCGCCGAGGCCGTCCGCGCGGGCTGGCTCGACGACAGCGCGCCCGACGCCGACCCCGCCCGCGCGGCCCTCGCCGCCAGCGACGCCGAGAAGACGGCCGTCGCCGCCTGGGACACCGCCCGGGAGGCCTCGCGAAGGGCCGGCGAGCACGCGCGCGAGGCCGCCTCCGCGGAGTCCCGCGCCGAACTCACCGCGGCCCGGGCCGCGGACGCCGCGACGGCCGCGCAGCGCTCGTACGAGGCCGAGCGGCGGCTCGCCGAGTCCCTGGCCGGCGAGGAACGGCTCACGGAAGTGCTCGGCCTCACCGGCGGCGGGCCCCGCCGCCGGATCCCGCAGCCACGACAGGACGGCGAGCCGGACGACGGTCCCTCCCTGACGCCCGACGACCTCGACCGCAGCGCCGACGACCTGCGCGAACTCCTCGACGACGCCGTCTCCGCCGCCGAACGGCAGCTCTTCGAGCTGCGGACCGCCGCCGCCGACGACTCCCGCATCCTCGGCGCGCTCGGCGACGGCGGACTGCTGCCGCCCGGCCCGGACGTGCTGGCCACCGTCGAGTACCTCGGCGAGCACGGCATCCCCGCCCTGCCCGGCTGGCGCTACCTCGCCCAGGCCGTCGACCCCGCCGACCACGCGCGCGTGCTCGCCGCCCGGCCCGAGCTCGTCGACGGCGTGATCATCACCGACCCCGCTTCGCACGCACGCGCGCGTGAGGCGCTCGGTGAGGCCGCCCTGCTGCCCCGTTCGGCCGTGGCCGTCGGCACCGCCGCCGCCCTGCTGGCCCCGACCCCGGCCGCCGACGCCCACAGCGGCCCCTACGGCGACGTCTTCCTCGTCCCGCCGAACCCGGCCATGCACGACGAGCAGGCCGCCGACGAGGAGCGGCAGGCGCTGCGCGCGCGGGCCGCCGAGCGGGACGAGGACATCCGCCGGCTCGCGGCACGCCTCGGCAAGGACCGGGAACTGGCGTCGCGGCTCGCCTCCTGGCGCACCGGCTGTCCGGCCGGGCGGCTCACCGAGCTGGCGCAGACCGCGGGGGAGGCGCGCGCGTTCGCCGAGGAGGCCGAAGCCGAGCTCGCCGAGGCGCGGACCCTGCGCGTGGAGGCCGACGAGACCGCCGCCGAGGCCACCCGGATGCGCGACGAACGCCAGGAGGCCGCACAGAGGGCCCGGCGGGCCGCCGACGCCCTCGCCGGGCTCGCCTTCCGGCTGCGCGAGCGGGCCGGCTGGCAGGTCAAGGTGCGTGAACTCGCCGACGAGGCCGCCGAGTCGGAGGCCCGCGCCCAGACCTGCCTGGAGCGCGCCCGCGCCGCCGACGAGGACCGGCGCGGCGCCCAGCGCGCCGCCGACGACGCCCGCCGCACCGCCCGCGCGCTGCGCGCCGAACGCGCCGAGATCGCCGGCGCCCCCGACGACGTACCGGAAGCCGACGAGGACGCGGCCAAGGCGCCCCTGCCCGCCCTCCGCGAGGCCTACCGGGCCGCCTCCCAGTTGTACGAGAAGGTCGGCGTCGGCGCCGACCTGCGGGCCGAACAGGCGCGCGCGGAGAGCGAGAAGAGCGCGGCCCAGACCGACCTGGACCGGCTCAGCAACAAAGTCCGTACGCGTGCCGAGCAGTTGCTGCAGTCGCCCGACGGCTCCGACGGACCGTCCCGGCAGGCGGCCGTAGCGCGCGCGGAGGAGCTGGTGCAGCTTCTGGAGACCCGTATGTCCACCGCGAGCGAGCAGCTCGGGCGACTGCGCGGCGACCACGAGCGGCTCGCGCCCGAGGACGGCGAGGCCCACACCGAGCTGGCCGAGGAGCTCCAACCGCGCGACGCCGAACACGCGCAGGCCCTGCTGCGCACCGCGACCGCCGAACTCGCCTCCCGCGCCGAGGCGTTGAGCCAGGCCCGCGAGGCCCACGCCGAACTCCTGGCCGCCCACCGCGCCGCCGAGGACGCGGCCGGCGGCTTCGACGAGATCGCCGCGATGCTCCGCGACCTGCTCCGCGAACACACCCCGGACGAGGAGCAGGAGGAGCCGGACCCCTACCCCGGAACCCTGGAGGAGGCCCGCCAGTCGGCCGCCGAGGCCCGCCGCGCGCTGCGCGGCTGCGCCGCCGACCTGTCCGCAGCCGAGTCCGCCGTCCGCGAGGCCGGCGACACCCTCGTACGGCACGCCAACTCCACACGCTACGAGCAGGTCCGTACGCCCGCGCGGCAGCAGATCCGTGAACTGCCCGCCGCCGCGCTGCCCGAGAACGCGCAGAAGTGGGCGGACGCCTTCGCGCCCCGACTGCGCGTCCTGACGGACGAGTTGGCGCAGTTGGAGCGCAACCGGGACTCGATCGTGGACCGGCTGCGGGGGCTCGTCGAGTCCGCGCTCGCCACCCTGCGCTCGGCCCAGCGGCTCTCCCGCCTGCCCGAGGGGCTCGGCGAGTGGTCCGGCCAGGAGTTCCTGCGGATCCGCTTCGAGGAGCCCGATCAGGCCACCCTCGCCGAGCGGCTCGGCGAGGTCATCGACGAGGCGACCCGGGCGGCCGTCAAGAAGAACTCCGACCTGCGGCGCGACGGCATGTCCCTGCTGCTGCGCGGGGTCGGCGCGGGCCTCCAGCCCAAGGGCGTCGCCGTCGAGATCCTCAAGCCGGACGCCGTCCTGCGCGCCGAGCGCGTCCCCGTCGGCCAGATGGGCGACGTGTTCTCCGGCGGCCAGCTCCTCACCGCCGCCATCGCCCTGTACTGCACGATGGCGGCCCTGCGGAGCAACGACCGGGGCCGGGACAAGCACCGGTACGCGGGCACGCTGTTCCTCGACAACCCCATCGGGCGGGCCAACGCGACCTATCTGCTGGAACTCCAGCGCGCGGTCTCGGACGCCCTCGGCGTGCAACTCCTGTACACGACGGGCCTGTTCGACACGACGGCGCTGGCGGAGTTCCCGCTGGTCATCCGGCTGCGCAACGACGCCGACCTGCGGGCGGGCCTGAAGTACATCAGCGTCGAGGAACACCTCCGGCCGGGTCTGCCCCGGCAGGCCCCGGCCGGAGAGGGCGAAGCGGCGCAGGTGCGCAGCGAGATCACGGCGACGCGGATGTACAAACGGCCCGCGCCGCACGCCGGTTGATCAGCCGTTTTCCTTCAGGAGGTCGGCGCACTTCTCGCCGATCATCATCGTCGTGATGCACGGGTTGACGGCGATGAGGTCCGGCATGACCGACCCGTCCGCGACCCGCAGCCCCTCGACCCCCTTGACCCGCAGCCGCGCGTCCAGCGGGGCCGTGGGGTCGTCGTCCGCGCCCATCTTCACGGTGCAGGACGGGTGGTAGACGGTGTTGTGGGTCTTGTGGATGTAGTCGAGCAGTTCCTCGTCCGACCGGACGTCCGGCCCGGGGGCCAGCTCCGCGCCCGCCCAGCCGCCGAGCGCCGGCTGTGCGGCGATCCGGCGCGCCAGCTTCAGCCCGTACGTCATCACCCGCACGTCGTGCTCGTGCGTGAAGTACCGCGGATCCACCATCGGCTTGTCGCGGTAGTCCCGGGTCCGCAGCCGCACCGTCCCGCGCGACTTCGCCTTCGTCACGTTGGGCGTGAGGCAGAAGGCGTTCTCCGAGGTGGGGTAGCCGTGCCGGGCGGTGTTCATGTCGAACGGCACCGACCCGTAGTGGAACATCAGGTCCGGCCGGTCCAGGCCCGGCTCGGTGTCGTAGAAGATGCCCGCCTCCCACCACTGGCTGGACGTGGTGGGCATGGGCCGGCTCGCCTCCCACATGATCACGCCCTCGGGGTGGTCCTGGAGGTTCTCCCCGACGCCCGCCGCGTCCACCACGACCTGCACGCCGACCTCGCGCAGATGCGCGGCCGGCCCGATGCCCGACAGCATCAGCAGCTTCGGCGTGTCGATCGACCCGCACGAGACGATCACCTCGCGCCGGGCCCGTACCGTCCGGGTGTGGATCAGGTCCGGGTCCAGGTACTCGGCGCCGACGCAGCGCCGCCCCTCCAGTACGAGCTTCCTGGCCCGCACCCCCGTCCGTACGGCCAGGTTGGGCCGCTTGCCCATGACCGGGTGCAGGTAGGCCACGGACGAGGACTGGCGGATGTTGTTCTCGTCGGAGTTGATCTGGAACCAGTTGGCGCCCCGCACCACCGTCGTGCCGGTGTTGAAGCCGACCGTCGGGATCCCGGCCTGCGCGCACGCCTCCAGCAGGGCGGTCCCGCACGGGTCCTCGCCCTTCAGCGTGCGCAGCTTCACCGGGCCGGTGCGGCCGTGGTGGTCGCCGGGCGCGTCGTTCGACTCCAGCCGCCGGTACAGCGGGAAGAGGTCGGCCGCGCTCCAGCCCGTACAGCCCGCCGCCGCCCAGTCGTCGAGGTCCTCGGCGGGCGCCCAGAAGGCGATACAGGAGTTGTGGGACGAACAGCCGCCCAGCACCTTCGCCCGGGCGTGCCGCATGAAGCTGTTGCCGCTGGCCTGCGGCTCGACCGGGTAGTCCCAGTCGTAGCCGGACTCCAGCAGGCCCATCCAGCGCTCCAGCCGGAGGACGTCGTCGTCGCCGACGTCGCTCGGACCCGCCTCCAGGACGCACACCGTCACCGAGGGGTCCTCACAGAGCCGGGCCGCGACCACGTTGCCCGCCGTGCCGCCGCCGACCACGACGTAGTCGAACTCGTCGATGCTCATGAGCTGCTGGCCTCCTCAGCCTTGGTCGGCCGCCGGGGCGGCGAGCGGAGCGGGCGCCGCGCCGGCTTTCAGCCGGTGGTCCTCGAGCACACCGGTCTTGTGCCGCTGCACGAACCAGTAGTAGGCGAAGCCGCCGCCCGCGATCACGGCGACGAACAGGACGGCGCCCCACTTCAGGTACCAGTGGAACGGCGCGGCCGCGTTGTAGACGGCGGCCCGCGGCCAGATCAGGTTGACCGTCATCGCCGCGCCCCACACCACCGCGACGATGTTGACGAGCAGCCCCCAGCGGCCGAGCGAGAACTTCCCGTCACCGGCCGGCTGCCACCTGCCGCGCAGCCGCGCCACCAGCATCGGGCCGGTCACGCCCAGGTAGGCGAGGTAGATCATGATGATGCCGATGCTGGTGACGACCGTGAAGATCTGCGGCTGGCGGATGTTGACCACGAGGATCGCCAGCGCCAGCACACCGATGATCACGGTCGGCAGCACCGGGGTCTGGAAGCGCGGGTGACACTTGGCCAGCCGCGCGGACCCCGGGAGGTTGTTGTCGCGGGCCATCGCGAACGCCAGCCGGATCGCCGCCGTGTGGACGGCCAGGGCGCACACCGTGACGGCGATCAGCACGCACCACAGCATCGCCTTGCCGGCCGTCGGACCGAGCACGTCGAGCACGACGTACTGCAGACCGTCCGTGGACAGCTTCTCGCCCTTCAGGCTGGACACGCTCATCAGCGCCAGCAGCAGCACCAGTCCGCCCAGGACGAACGACGCGACGATCGCCCGGATGATCGCGCGGGGCGCGTTGCGGGACGGGTCGAGGGACTCCTCGCCGAGCGAGGCGGCCGTGTCGAAGCCGTACATGACGTACGCCGAGGCCAGCGACGCCACGAGGAACGCGCCGAGGTACCCGGACCCGTACCCCGCCCCGGTGCCGTTGGTCTCCATGACGACCTGCGGGCCGCGGGTGATGTGGACGGCGAACAGGATGATCAATACGACCGTGGCGATCAACTCGATGAACACACCGGCCGTGTTGATCGTGGCCATCAACTTGACGCCGAACGCATTGATCACGGTGGTGAACAGAATCAACACGGCGGCCAGGATCACCGCGTTGGTCGCGACGTCGTACTTGCCGGTGCCGTCCCCCACGAACTGGAACGTCGAGGAGATCTGCGGCAGCGTCAGCTGATAGGCCAGGGCCACTGCGGAGATCGACACGATCGAGGCGATCAACATCATCCAGCCGGCCAGCCAGCCCAGATGCGGATTGCCGATCTTCTTCGACCAGTTGTAGACAGAGCCCGCGACCGGATAGCGGGCGGCCAGTTCCGCGAAGCACAGGGCGACCGCGAACTGGCCGACGAACACCATCGGCCACGACCACCAGTAGGCGGGGCCGCCGCTGCCGTAGCCGAAGTAGAAGAGCTGGAAGGTGCCGGTGAGGATCGAGATGTAGCTGATGCCCGCGGCGAAGGTGTGGAAGTTGCCGAGGGTGCGCTTGAGTTCGGGCTTGTAGCCGAACTCGGCGAGTTCGGCGTCGTCCTGCTCTGGGCCTGGCGGTTGCTCGGTCGTCGTCATGGGCGGACTCCTGGTGGACGAGGGGAGGGAGCCGGTCGAGCTGCGGGTGCCGGGATCAAGGAGGGGGGTGGAGAAGGGAGTTGTATGGGGCCGGGAGTCGTATGGGGCCGGCCGGACCGGCTAGTCGAACCAACCCTGCGGGGAGGGGTTGGTGTTGCGCCAGATGTGCTTCGCCTCGCGGTACTCGGCGAGCCCCGAGGGCCCCAGTTCACGGCCGAAGCCGGACTGCTTGAAGCCGCCCCACTCGGCCTGCGGGACGTAGGGGTGGTAGTCGTTGATCCAGACGGTGCCGATGCGCAGCCGGGCCGCGACGCGCGCCGCCTTCGCCTCGTCCGTCGTCCAGACGGCGCCGGCCAGACCGTAGACGGTGTCGTTGGCCAGCCGCACCGCCTCGTCCTCGTCCGTGAAGCGCTCCACGGTCAGCACCGGCCCGAAGGACTCCTCCTGGACCACCGTCATCCCGGCCGAGCACTCGTCCAGCACGGTGGGCGGGTAGAAGAAGCCCCCGTCGTGGTCCGGCCCGGACGGACGCTCGCCCCCGCACCGCAGGACCGCGCCCTCCGCCAGCCCCCGGGCGACGTACGCCTCGACCTTGTCGCGGTGGGCCGCGGAGATCAGCGGGCCGGTCTGCGCCCGCTCGTCGAAGGGCCCGCCCAGCCGGATCCCGGCCGCCCGGCGCACGACCTCGTCGACGAACCGGTCGTGCAGGGAGTCCTCGACCAGGAGCCGCGCCCCGGCCGAGCAGACCTGCCCCGAGTGCAGGAACACCGCGGTCAGCGCCATGTCGACGGCCGTGTCGAAGTCGGCGTCGGCGAAGACGATGTTGGGGTTCTTGCCGCCGAGTTCCAGGGCGACCTTCTTGACCGTCCCGGCGGCGGCCGCCATCAGCCGGCGGCCGGTCTGCAGACCGCCGGTGAAGGAGATCAGGTCGACGTCCGGATGGTCGCCCAGCGGGGCGCCCGCCTCGGGGCCCGCGCCGAGGACCAGGTTGCCCACGCCCGGTGGCAGGCCGGCCTCCTGAAGGAGCCGCAGCAGGTGGATCGCGGTGTGCGGGGTCAGCTCGCTCGGCTTCAGCACGAAGGTGTTGCCGGCCGCGAGCGCCGGGGCGACCTTCCAGGCGGTCTGCAGCAGCGGGTAGTTCCAGGGGGTGATGAGTGCGCAGACCCCGACGGGTTCGTACACCACCCGGCTGTCGATCTCCGGCTGCCCGGTGTCGACGACCCGGCCCGTCTCGTTCGCCACCAGCCGCCCGAAGTAGCGGAAGCAGTTCGCGATGTCGTCGATGTCGTACTCGCTCTCCACCAGCCGTTTCCCCGTGTCCAGCGACTCGGCGCGGGCGAGCGCGTCCTTGTCGCGGACGAGGAGACCGGCGACCCGCAGCAGCAGGTCACCGCGCTCGGCCGGGGCGGTGTGCGGCCAGGGGCCGGTGTCGAAGGCACGGCGGGCGGCGGCGATCGCCTCCACCGTGTCCTTGCCGCCTCCCTCGTCGACGACCCCGACGAGGGAGCCGTCGGCGGGACAGCGGATCTCACGGGTGCGTTCGTCCAGCGCACCCCGCCACTCGCCGTCGATGAACAGATCAGGCATGGCCGCCTCCGAGCTTCTCGACGAGCCACTCGTGGAAGATCCCGATGTGGTGCTCGTTGGGGACCAGCACACCACCCCGGCGGTACGCCCGCGAGGACATCGCCGGCTGCGTCCGTTCACACGCCTCGAAGTCCTGCGCGTTCACCCGGTGAAACAGCTCCACCGACTTCGACACGTCCGCGCCGGACGCGACGACCTCCGGCGCGTACAGCCAGTCGCACTCGACGACCGTGCGGTCCTCGGCCAGCGGGAACATGCGGTGCAGGATCACGTGGTCCGGGACCAGGTTCACGAACACCGACGGCTTGACCGTGATCGCGTAGTAGCGCCGGTCCTGGTCCTCGCTCACCGCCGGCAGCCTGTCGAAGCCCTCGCTGCCGTCGACCGTGAAGCCCCGGATCTCCGCGCCGAACTCGGCGCCGTGGCCCACGTAGTACTGGGCCGCGTAGCCGTCGGCGAACTCCGGGAGGACATCGGTGAGTTCGGGGTGGATCGTGGCGCAGTGGTAGCACTCCATGAAGTTCTCGACGATCAGCTTCCAGTTCGCCTTCACGTCGTAGACGATCCGCCGGCCGAGGGCGAGGTGTTCGGTGCCGTAGTGGTCGATCGCGGCCGCGTCGCCGAGCCGTTCGACGGCCGCGTGCAGCACGGTGTCCTCGAAGGACGGGGGCTCGTCGGCCAGGCACACCCAGGCGTAGCCGAGCCACTCGCGCAGGGCGACCTTGATCAACCCGTACTCGACACGATCAACATCCGGCATCTTGATCAAGTTTGGCGCGGCGATCAACTTGCCGTCAAGGTCGTACGTCCATGCGTGATACGGACACTGGAGGCTGCGGCGGACCTCGCCGGACTCCTCCGTGCACAGCCGGGCCCCGCGGTGCCGGCAGACGTTCAGGAAGGCGCGCAGCTCACCGGTGCGGTTGCGGGTGATGACGACGCTCTCCCGGCCGACCTGGACGGTGCGGAACGCGCCCGGTCTGCCGAGGTCGCCGCTGCGGACCGCGCAGAACCACATCGACTCGAAGACGTGCTCCTGCTCCTGCCGGAAGATCTCCGGGTCGGTGTAGTACTCGCCGGGCAGCGTCGCGATGAGGCTGGGGGAGATCCGCTGGGCCGCGGAGGCAGGGGGCGCGGAGGCGGAGGCGGAGGCCTCGGCGGCGGAGGCTTCGGAGACCGAGGTCGCGGGGGAGGGGTTCTCGGGGGCGGGGGTCGTCGTCACGAGTGTGCTCCTCCGGCGGGCGCGGCGGCGAGGCGGGCGGGGTCGAACAGGCCGATGGGGTGAGTGGTGGCGCCGGTCAGGGCGAGGTCGGCGAGGATCTCGCCGACGACGGGCACGAACTTGAAGCCGTGCCCCGAGAAACCGCAGGCCACGGTGACCGACTCCGGGTGCGCGGGATGCCGGGCGATCACGAAGTGCTCGTCCGGGGTGTTCGAGTACATGCAGGTCGCGGCCTTGAGGAAGGTGCCGGGGAGGTCCGGTACACAGCCGGCCATGTGGTCGGCCATCGCCCGGACCTCCTCCTCGTGGACCGTCCGGTCGATGGTCTCCGGGGTGGTCACCTCGCCCTTGCGGAAGAAGGCGACCTTGGCGCCGAGGTCGGGGCCGTCGATCGACGGGAAGCCGTAGACCTGGACGCCGGCCGCGTTCTCCCAGATGTAGATCGGGTGGCGGGCGGGCAGGAACGGCTCGGTACCGTGCCTCGGCTGGAACCAGTACATGACCTGCCGCTCGATCGTGAACGGCACCCCGAGGTCGGTGAGCAGTCGGGGCGCCCACGCGCCCGGGCAGATCACCAACTGGCCGGCGGTGTAGGTGTTCTCGGCCGTGTGCACCCGCACCCCGTCCCGGCACGGCTCCCAGCGGGTCATCGGCTCGTCGAAGTGCAGGTCGGCGCCCTGCCGGGTGGCCAGTTGGAGATGCGCGGCCACGGTGTTCTCCGGCCGCAGGAGGCCCGCCTTCTTCTCGAACAGCGCGACCTCGTCGTCCTGCGGCGCGAGCGTCGGGAAGCGGCGCCGGATCTCCTTGGCGTCCAGCATCTCGTGGGGCAGGTCCCACTGCCGGGCGGAGAGCAGCGAACCGGAGACGGTACGCGAGTCCGGCGGGCCGACCATCACTCCGCCGGGCAGGATCGCGATCTCCCGGCCGGTGGCCCGCTCCAGGTCCTCGTACAGCTCGTAGGCGCGCAGCAGCAGCGGTACGTACGCCGGGTCCTCGAAGTACGACTGCCGGGTGATCCGCGAACCGCCGTGGCTGGAGCCCCGGTTGTGGACGGGGCCGAACTTCTCCAGCCCGAGGACGCGGGCACCGCGCGCGGACAGATGGTGGGCGGCGGCGCTGCCCATGCCGCCGAGACCGATGACGACGACGTCGTAAGTGGGGGACACGGAGGGCCTCCTGTGGGCGTCTTGGGGTGTCTGTCTCAGCGACGGATGCGGGTCATCTTCGGGTCGAACAACGGCTCCTCGGCGACGGTCGCGGGCACCCTCGCGCCGAAGTACTCGATCTGCACGGCCGTCCCGGTCGCCAGCGCCGGCAGCCAGGCGTACGCGACACAACGGCCCAGCGTGTAGCCGTACGACGCGCTGGTCACGTAACCGGCCGGGACGCCGCCGACGTACACCGGCTCCTTGCCGAGGACCACATGGGCGGGGTCGTCGAGCAGGAGCGGGGTGAGCCGGCGGGCGGGCGCGGCGCGGTTCTCCAGGCCTTCCAGCGCCTCCTGGCCGACGAAGCCGTCCTTGTCCATGCGCACGGCGAAACCGACGCCCGCCTCGTACGGGTCGTGCTCGTCGGTCATGTCGGTGCCCCAGGCCCGGTACCCCTTCTCCAGCCGCAGGGAGTTGAAGGCGGAGCGGCCGGCGGCGATCACGCCGTGCTCCTGTCCCGCCTCCCACAGCGTGTCCCAGAGCCTGAGGCCCAGGTCGGCGCTGGTGTACAACTCCCAGCCCAGCTCCCCGACATAGCTCAGCCGCATCGCCGTCACCGGCACGTGCCCCAGATACGTGTCCCTGGCGCGGAAGTAGCCGAAGCCCTCGTGCGAGAAGTCGTCGCCGGTCAGCGGCTGGACGAGGTCGCGGGCCAGCGGGCCCCAGACGCCGATGCAGCAGGTGCCGGAGGTGATGTCCCTGATCTGCACGTCGCGGGGCGCGTGCCGCAGGAGCCAGTCGAGGTCGGCGGGGGAGTTGGCGCCGACCTGGAAGCGGTCGGGGGCGAGCCGGGCCACGGTGAGGTCGGAGCGGATGCCGCCGGTCTCGTCCAGGAGCAGCGTGTAGGTGACCGCGCCGGGTTTCTTGCGGAGGTTGTTGCTGGTCATCCGGTCGAGGAAGGCGAGCGCGCCGGGGCCGGTGACCTCCAGACGGCGCAGCGGCGTCATGTCGTAGAGCGCGACCCTCTCCCGGGTGGCCTTCGCCTCGGCCGCCGCGACGGGGGACCAGTAACGGGCCGACCAGGCGTCGCGCTCGGGGACGTCCAGCCCGTCGGCGAGCGGGGCGTTCGCCTCGTACCAGTGCGGCCGCTCCCAGCCGCCGCCCTCCAGGAAGAACGCGCCGAGCTCCTGCTGCCGGGCGTGGAAGGGGCTGACGCGCAGCGGGCGCGGCCGCTCCATCGGCTGGAGCGGGTGCAGGACGTCGTACACCTCGACGAACTGCTGACACCCGCGTTCGCGGACGTACGACGGTGAGCGCTGCGCCTCCTCGAAGCGGGCGAGGTCGCACTCGTGCAGGTCGAGGGAGGGCCGCCCGTCGACCATCCACTCGGCGACGGCCTTCGCGACGCCCGCCGAGTGCGTGACCCACACGGCCTCGGCCAGCCAGAAGCCCCTGACCTGCCGCGACTCGCCGAGGACCGGCATGCCGTCGGGGGTGAAGGAGAAGACGCCGTTGAAGCCCTCGTCGATCTCGGCGTCCCGCAGGGCCGGGATCAGCCACCGGGAGTCGTCCCAGCTCGGCGCCCAGTCCTCCGCCGTGAGGGGGTACGAGGAGGGCATGTCCATGCCCTGGGCGCGGGCCTCGTCGTACGGGAGGACCGCGAACGGGTCGACGGGCAGCGGCCGGTGGGCGTAGGTGCCGATGCCGATGCGGTCGGTGTGCTCGCGGAAGTACAGGTCACGGTCCTGGAAGCGGAGGATCGGCCGCGACGCCTCGGCGGTGGCTCCGGCCAGTCCGGGCAGCGGTCGCGTCTTCACGTACTGGTGGGCGAGCGGTTGCAGCGGTACGTCGATCCCGGCCATCCGGCCGATCACGGGGCCCCAGAAACCGGCCGCGGAGACGACGTGGTCGGCGGGGAAGGTGCCCCGGTCGGTGACGACGGCGGTGACGCGGCCGTCCTCCTGCTCGATCCCGGTGACCGTGTGGCGGTCCAGGAAGCGGGCGCCCCGTTCCGCGGCCCGTTCCTGCTGGGCGCGGGCCGCGAGCAGGGCGCGGGCCAGGCCGTCGTCGGGGGTGTGGAAGCCGCCGAGGACCAGCGACTCGTCGAGCAGCGGCCAGAGTTCCTTGCAGCGGGCCGCGCCGACGATCTCGCCGCGGACGCCCCAGGCCGCCGCGTAACCGGCCCTGCGGTGCAGTTCGGCGAGGCGCTCGGGGGTGGTGGCGAGTTCGAGGCCGCCGACCCGGTCGAAGCAGGAGACGCCGTCGACGTGGAGCGAACCGAACTTCTCGACCGTGTACCGGGCGAACTCGGCGAGCGTCTTGGACGGGTTGGTCTGGAAGACGAGACCGGGGGCGTGCGAGGTGGAGCCGCCGGGGGCGGGCAGGGGGCCCTGTTCGAGGACCGTGACGTCGGTCCAGCCGCGCGCGGTCAGCTCGTCGGCGAGCGAACAGCCGACGATGCCGGCCCCGATGACGACGACCTTGGGGCGGACGGCCGTGCGTCCGCGCGGATGGGATGCGGGGGTTGGGGTGGGTGTGGGTGTGGGTGTGCTGGACATGCCCCTCCTTGCAGGGTGGGGGTGAACGTGCTCAGCGGGTGGGGATGGGGGGCTTTCCGGCGCCGAGGGTGGTGTCCTGCCCGTGTCCGGGGTGTACGACGGGTTTGTTGGCGACGAGCCGGACGTCGCTCACAGGACCACCACCGACCGCAGCACCTCGCCCCGGCGCATCTTGGCGAACGCCTCCTCCACCTGGTCCAGGGCGATGGTCTCGGAGACGAACGCGTTGAGATCGAGCAGCCCGTACAGGTACTGGTCGATCAGGTAGGGGAAGTCGCGGCTGGGCAGACAGTCCCCGTACCACGACGACTTGATCGCACCGCCCCGCGAGAACACGTCGATCAGCGGGAGTTCGACCTTCGACTCGGGGGAGGGGACGCCGACCTGCACCAGCAGGCCCGCGTGGTCGCGCATGTAGAAGGCCTGGGTGAACGTCTCTGGGCGGCCCACGGCGTCGATCGCGAGGTCCACGCCGAACCCGTCGGTGAGGGCGCGGACCGCCTCGACGGGGTCCGTGCCCCGGGAGTTGACGGTGTGCGTGGCGCCGAACTTCTCCGCCTGGTCGAGCTTGCGGTCGTCGATGTCGACGGCGATGACCTTCATGGCGCCGTTGAGGCAGGCGCCCGCGATCGCCGCGTTGCCGACGCCGCCGCAGCCGATGACGGCCACCGAGTCGCCCCGCCCGACGTTGCCGGTGTTGACGGCCGCGCCGTAACCGGCCATCACCCCGCAGCCGATGAGACCGGCGGCCTCCGGACGGGCGGCCGGGTCGATCTTCACCGCTTGCCCGGCCGCGACCAGCGTCTTCTCGGCGAAGCCCCCGATGCCCAGGGCGCTGGTGAGTGGCGTGCCGTCGGGCAGCGTCATCGGCTGGGTGGCGTTACGGGAGTCGAAGCAGTACCAGGGACGGCCACGGCGACAGGAACGACAGCTCCCGCAAGGGGCCCGCCAGGCGAGCACCACGTAGTCGCCGGGCGTCAGGTCGGTGACTCCCGCGCCCACCGCCTCGATCGTCCCGGCGGCCTCGTGCCCTAGCAGGAACGGGAAGTCGTCGGTGATCGCGCCCTCCCGGTAGTGCAGATCCGTGTGGCAGACCCCGCAGGCCTGGACGGACACCAGGACCTCCCCCGGCCCGGGGTCCGGCACGACGATCGTCCGCACCTCGACCGGTGCGCCCCTCCCGACAGCGACTACGGCACGGACCTCATGAGGCACGATCCCCTCCTCGACTGTTGCGCAATGCGCGGTGGGTTGCGCGATGAGGAACATATTGGGAACGGCACCATGGAGCCGTCAAGAGGCGTGAGTTAACCCTCGGCAAAACGACGGGGAGGAGCCGAAACCTGTCGGACACACAGGCGCTCGCCGCTTGCCGCCCGGGTGCTCGCCGTCCGTCGCCGTCCGTCGGCGTCCGCGTCTTCAGGTCGTCTGCCTGCTCTCCGTCAGAAGCCGTAGCCCATACGACGGGACAGCTCGGCCCCGGCCGCCACCGTCCGCTTCGCCAGCCCCGGCAGCCGGTCCGAATTCAGCCGGTAGACCGGACCCGAGACGCTGATCGACGCGATCACCCTGCCGTCGTGCGCCCGGATCGGCGCCGCCACGGCTGCCAGCCCCAGCTCCAGCTCCTCGATCGTGACGCCGAACCCCTGCGCGATCACCGCCTCCAGCTCGGCCCGCAGCATCGACGCACCGGTGATCGTGCGCTCGGTGAAACGCGGCAGGGTGCGGGCGAGCAGGCCCTCGCGCAGGGTGGGCGTCATGTGCGCGAGCAGCACCTTTCCGCTGGACGTCGCGTGCAGCGGAGTGCGTCTGCCGAGCCAGTTCTGCGCGGTCACCGAGGCGGTGCCGCGGGCCTGCATGATGTTGACGGCCGCGTCGTCGTCGAGCACCGCGATGTTGACCGTCTCGCCCAGTTCGTCGGCGAGTTCGCGGCAGACCGGGACGCCCTCCTGCGAGATGTCCAGCCGCACCGCGGCCGCTCCGGCCAGGCGCAGCACGCCGGCCCCCAGGTAGTACTTGCCCCGGTCCTTGGCCTGGGCGACCAGGCCCCGGTTCTCCAGGACGCCGAGCAGCCGGAACGCGGTCGACTTGTGCACGTCCAGCGCCTCGGCGATCTCGGTGACACCCGCCTCGCCGTGCCGGGCGAGGATCTCCAGCACACTCACGGCCCGGTCCACCGACTGGACGGCACTGGCCGCGCCCCTGCCGCTCTGCTTCTCCGTGGTCCCGGCGTTCTCCTCGCCGCGGTCGGACTGCTTCTGCGTGCGGGTCATGGCTCAACTCTCACCATCTGGCGGCCCGGTTCGGACCGCATCTGCGGGAAACCCTTGACGCGACCGTCATCCCGCCCGGATTCTGTTGCGTATAGCGCGTCATCGTGCGCCATGTGAAACACCATGTTACCGAAGCGTCCGGCGCCCGAAAGGGGGCCGACCAGCCCGGATCGACGGCACCCCGGACCGACGAGGCTCCGGAATGGTCGAGATTCCGTTTGCTTCGCGCATTTCCCCGAGAACTCCTTGTTCTGCTCTGGACCGCAGTTCTGCTCTTGACCGCAAGGTTCCGGACCGAGCGTCCCGGACCGAGAGGGGGGCCCGTGATACCCGTCTGCCGCCTCGAAGACCTCCCCGAGGGTGAGTCCGTCCGCGTCGACACCAACCCACCCGTCGCCGTGTTCCACGCCGAAGACGGCCAGTTCTACGCCATCGACGACACCTGCACCCACCAGGACGCCTCCCTCTCCGAGGGCTGGCTGGAGGGCTGCCTCGTCGAATGCCCGCTGCACGCCGCCGCATTCGACCTCCGCACGGGCCGGCCGACCTGTTTGCCGGCCCGCCGCCCCGTCCGCACCCATCGCGTCACCGTCGACGACGGCGTCATCCACGTCCACCTGATGGCGGAGGAGGGGACGGCGGCGTGACCGAGGCCCGAGCGGATGCCGCCCGCCTCACTCCCGCCCTCACCCACCCGACCTCAGAGGCTCCGGCCCCTGTCCCGACCGAGAGGAGCGGCACCGCATGAGGACCGTGACCGTCGTCGGCGCCTCCCTCTCCGGCCTGTACGCGGCTCGTGAACTGCGCGCCCAGGGCTTCGACGGACGCCTGGTGATCATCGGCGACGAACCCCACAACCCCTACGACCGACCTCCCCTCTCCAAGGACTTCCTCACCGGCCGGGCCGACGAGGCCCAACTCGCCCTCACCGACCCCGAGGAGACCGGCGACCTCGCGGCCGAGTGGCTCCTCGGCACCCGCGCCCGCGGCCTCGACGCCCGCGGCCGGACCGTGCTCCTGGACGACGGCCGCACCGTCCCCACGGATGGCGTGGTCATCGCCACCGGCGCCTCGGCCCGCCGACTTCCGGGCGAGGCACTCACCGGCGTCCACACTCTGCGCACCCTCGACGACGCCCGCACCCTGCGCGAGGAACTCACCCGAGGCCACCGCGAGGTCGTCGTCATCGGCGGCGGTTTCATCGGCGCCGAGACCGCCTCCTCATGTGCCTCCCTCGGCCATACCGTCACCGTCGTCGAAGCCGCCCCGCTTCCCCTCGTGCCCCCACTCGGCGCCGAAATGGCCGCCGTCTGCGCCACCCTGCACCGCCGCGGCGGTGCGGAACTGATCACGGGCGTCGGTGTGGCCGACCTGCGTGGCACCACTGCCGTCACCGGCGTGGAACTCTCCGACGGCCGGATCCTCCCCGCCGACCTCGTGATCGTCGGCATCGGCGCCACCCCCAACACCGCCTGGCTGGACGGTTCGACGCTGGCCCTGCACGACGGTGTCCTGTGCGACGACGGCTGTGTCGCCGCACTCCCGCAGGTCGTCGCCGTCGGCGATGTCGCCCGGGTCGGCGGCTCCCGCATGGAGCACTGGACCTCCGCGACCGAACAGCCCCGCGTGGCTGTGGCCAACCTGCTCGCCGGACGAACCGCCGAGACGGTGCGGTCGGTGCCGTACTTCTGGTCCGACCAGTACGGCGTGCGCATCCAGTTCGCCGGCCGGCGCCGGGACGGCGACACCGTCCGCATCACCGAGGGAGGACTCGACGACGGCGCCCCCGCCGAGGGTGGCTTCCTCGCCCTGTACGAACGCGCGGGCCTTACCACGGCGGTGCTGTCCGTCGACCGCCCGCGCCCCTTCATGCGAGCCCGACGCGAACTGGCCCGCGAGGAGGGACGGGTGGCGTCCGGCACGGTCTGACCGAGCCCGGACCGAGCCCTGACCATGACCTGTCCGGGGGTGCTCAGGGCGTGCCCAGGGTCAGAGCAGGGCCTGCCCAGGCCTGGACCGGGGCGTCCGGCGCGCTGCTTGCTTCAGGAGCGCGCCGACCGGCCTCAGGGGTGGGACAGTTGCCCGGTGCCGCTCTGCCTGCGTATACGCTCCTGCGCGCGCTCGGCGGCCCTTGTCTGCCGGCGCGCCCTGCGGCGCTCGCGGCGCAGCGAACGCGCTGTACTGCTCGGCGTCGACACCACACCGTTGCGCTGGTTCCACACTTGGCGCGTCACCCAGACGTCCAGCGCGCCCCAGGTGGCCAGCACCGTGCTCACCACGCCGCTGATCACCATGGGGAAGGCCAGCCAGGATCCGGCCAGCGTGCACAGGAAGGCGACCATCGCCTGAATCAGCGTCACGGCGATGAGGAGCACCGCGCGCACGGCCGCCGTACGTACCGGGTCGGGCATCCGGCGCCGACGCGCAGGCTCCTCCACCCACAACGGCCGGTAGGCCGCCCGCTCCTGTCCTGTGGCGGTCGCACCGCCGGCGCCGGTCGCACCGGTCCGTCGAACACCAGCTCGCGCCGAGTCGACGGCCGCTGTGGCGCCGCGGTCGGTCGCCCCGCGCCTGTCTGTCCCACTGTCGCGCCGCTCCGCTGTCACGTGCCCGTTCGCCGGAATGCCGCCACCCGACGCCTCGGGATCCCGCAGCGCCGTACCGCCCGCCGCCGCGCCCTCTTCGAGCGCCTCACGCCGCTCTGCCGTGCCCATCACCGTGTCACTCCCCACCGCCAGCAGACCGCTCGCCTCCGGATCGAAGACCCGGCTCCCCAGTGGCTGCCCGGCTTGCGCTGATTTACGCCGCCCAGGTGCGGCATACGGCTCGTGTGGCCGATTCCGCCCCCAATTCCCAATGAGTAGGACGAACGACATGCCCCGAAGATTCCCGCGTTGCGAAAAATTCTGGCCAACTCGTTTGCGGAGTCGACCGGATCCCGTCTGAGTTCGTGCACTGGATTCGGGGAGGTAATCTCCCACAATGCCCTGACAACACACCATGTCTCGCCCTGGGTGCGGAAGTTCAGCTTCCAGACGGCTCTTCGAGTTAACTGCGCGTCGGTAGTAGGCTCGCGCCGTTTGTTGACGCACATGCGTACCCCCTACCGGTGGGGGTTCGAGCTGGGGGAGGCCATGCGCTTTCGCGGGAAGTCGATCCGCCGGAAGATCGTGGCGTTGCTCCTCGTGCCGTTGGTGTCGCTCACCGCCATCTGGGGCTTCGCCACGGTACTCACGGGCCGCGAGGCGAGCCGCCTGTTCACCATGACGTCCCTCGTCGAGAAGGTCGGCTACCCCGTCGAGGACACCGTCCGCGTCGTCCAGCAGGAACGCCGCCAGACCCTCGTCTACCTCGCCGACCCCCGCGCCTCCGACGCGCTGTCCGCGCTGCGCCGCACCCGGACCGCCACCGACAAGGCACTCGCCGAGATCCGCAAAAACGCCCAGGACCCCGACGTACGCGACGTCCTCGACCAGGACGACGGCGAGGGCCTGACCGCGGTGCTCGACGCCTTCGACGGCGTCGACTCCCTGCGCCGAAGCGTCGAGGAGGGCACCGTCGAACGAGCCCAGGCCCTCGACCTCTACACCCAGCTGATCGACCCCTGTTACGCGCTGCTGGCCAAGATGGACGTGGTCGACAGCGTGGACATGGACAAGCAGTACCGGGCCCTGGTCGGCGTCGCCCGCGCCCGTGAACTGCTCTCCCAGGAGGATGCCCTGCTCGGCTCCGCCCTGGTCGTGGGCAAGTTGACCCGCGAGGAGATCCGCGACGTCTCCGACCTCGAGGCCCAGCGGGGAGTGGTCTACGACATCAGCCTCGCCCAACTGCCCACCGCGGAGCGCGAACGCTACGAGAGCTTCTGGAAGAACGCCACGACCGCTCCGCTGCGGACGGTCGAGCAGGCTGTCGTCGCCGCCGCACCCGGCGACCTGCCCCGGGGAGCCGGCGCCCGGAACTGGGACACCGCGGCCGGAAACGTCCTGGACGAACTCGGCACCCTGGACGAGCAGGCCAACGACCGCTATCAGGACCGGGTCGGTCCGGTGGCCATCGGGGTCATCGTCAAGGCGGTCGTCGCCGGTGTCTTCGGACTGATCGCACTGCTCGTCTCCCTCGTCCTGTCCGTGCGCATCGGCCGGGGCCTCATCCGCGACCTGCGTCAGCTCCGGCTGGAGGCCCACGACGCGTCCGGCGTGCGGCTGCCCAGCGTGATGCGCCGCCTGTCCGCGGGCGAACAGGTCGACGTGGAGACCGAGGTGCCGCGGCTGGAGTACGACAGGAACGAGTTGGGCGAGGTCGGCCGGGCCCTCAACACCCTCCAGCGCGCCGCCGTCGAGGCGGCCGTCAAACAGGCCGAACTGCGCTCCGGCGTCTCCGAGGTCTTCGTCAACCTCGCCCGCCGCAGCCAGGTCCTGCTGCACAAGCAGCTCACGCTGCTCGACACCATGGAGCGCCGCACCGAGGACACCGAGGAACTCGCCGACCTCTTCCGTCTCGACCACCTCACCACCCGCATGCGCCGGCACGCCGAGGGCCTTGTGATCCTCTCCGGCGCGGCCCCCTCCCGTCAGTGGCGCAAGCCCGTCCAGCTCATGGACATCGTGCGTGCCGCGGTCGCCGAGGTCGAGGACTACGAACGCATCGAGGTCCGCCGCCTGCCGAGGCTCGCCGCCACCGGCCCGGCCGTCGCCGACCTCACCCACCTGGTGGCCGAACTCCTGGAGAACGCCACGGTGTTCTCCCCGCCGCACACCGCCGTCCAGGTGTTCGGCGACCGGGTCGCCAACGGTTTCACCCTCGAGATCCACGACCGTGGCCTCGGCATGGCACCCGAGGCTCTCCTGGAAGCCAACCTCCGGCTCGCCGAGACACCGGAATTCGAGCTGTCCGACACCGACCGCCTCGGGCTGTTCGTGGTCAGCCGGCTCGCCCAACGGCAGAACGTCCGCGTCTCCCTGCAGCCCTCGCCGTACGGGGGGACGACCGCCGTCGTCTTCATTCCCGACGCGCTCCTGACCGACGACGTTCCCGACACCAACGGCATCGGCTTCCGGCTCGACCGACCCCGGCCCCCGAAGGAGACGGCGGCCGGGGAGACCCGTAGGCCCGCGCTCTCCGCGGCCTCGGTGCAGCTTCCCGGAGTGCCCGCCTCGATGTTCGACGGTCCGATCGAGTTGGAGGCTCCCGTCGGCCTGGACGCCGTCGGTGGCTTCCCGGTCGCCCTGGACGAGGACGACGACGAACACGGCGGCCTGTTCCGCCCGCGCCGCTCCCTCACCCGCGCCGAGGGCGAGCCGGCCGCCGACGCCGTCGACCAGCACCGCAGGCTGTCCGACGGCCCCGGTGACCCCGACGGGACCGTCGCCGCCGACCCGGCCGCCCCCGTACCGCTGCTGCCCGGCCGCCGCACGCCGAAGCTGGTCAGCTCGCACGGTCGCCCGGTCTCGGAACAACGGCCCCGCCGCGCGGAGACGGACACCGAGCCCCCGACCAGGCCCGGCCCCCGCCGCGTGGAGAACGAAGGCCCCGCGCCCCTGCCGTCCCGCCGCCGCGGCATGACGGCACAGATCCCCCACCACGGCGGCCCGACCGAGCGACCCGCACCGCCGGAGCACCCCGGCCGCGGCGCCGAGGAGCCTTCCCAGCCCCCGCTCCTCCCACGGCGTAGCCGAGTGACCCCGGCTCTGTCCGGCGGCCCCGACGACCCGGCCGCGCGTGCCGACACAGCGTCCGCCGGGACGGCCGGGAGCGTGCAGGGCGGTGACCGGGGGAGCGGTGCCCGCAATCAGGGACCCGCGCCTCATGACACCGGCTCCGGCACGGGAGCGCTGCCGCGGCGTGTACGGCAGGCGAACCTGGCCCCGCAACTGCGCCAAGGCCCGGATCCGCGCACCGAGAACAGTGCCGACCCCGCAGACCGGGACGCCGACGAGGTACGCAGCCGCATGGCCTCGCTCCAGCGCGGCTGGCAGCGCGGTCGCGTAGAGAACGCCGCGGGCGACGACGCCCACAGCGGCACAGCACCACAAGGAACGACAAAGGGGGACGGTCGATGACCGCACCGAAGGCGACCGGCCATAGCACCACCAACGGCGAGCTGAACTGGCTCCTCAACGAACTCGTCGACCGGGTCGCCAGCATCCGCAAGGCCGTCGTCCTCTCCGGCGACGGCCTGCCGACGGGTGTGTCCAAGGATCTGTCCCGGGAGGACGGCGAGCACCTGGCCGCCGTCGCCTCCGGATTCCACAGCCTCGCCAAGGGCGTCGGCCGTCACTTCGAGGCCGGTAGCGTCCGCCAGACCGTCGTCGAACTCGACGACGCCTTTCTGTTCGTCACCGCCGCCGGTGACGGCAGCTGCCTCGCCGTCCTCTCGGACGCCGACTCGGACGTGGGGCAGGTGGCGTACGAGATGACGCTCCTCGTCAAGCGGGTCGGCGTACATCTGGGCACCGCCCCGCGCACCGATGTGCCCGCGGGCGGGTAGTGGGATGGCATGAGCACAGACGGTCAGGGAAGAAGTCACTGGTTCGACGACGATGCCGGGCCGGTCGTCCGTCCGTACGCCATGACGCGTGGCCGTACCACCAGTGCGGTCCAGCACCGCCTCGACCTGATCGCGGTGGTCGTCGCCGAGCCCTACGCCGACGACGCGGAAGCGGACCCCTCGCTGTCCCCCGAGCATGTGGACATCGTGGAGCTGTGCCAGGACGCGCCGCAGTCGGTCGCCGAACTCGCCGCAGGACTCAACCTGCCCATCGGAGTGGTAAGGGTGCTGGTCGGAGACCTCGTGGACGCGGAATTCGTCCATGTGAACCGGCCGGTACCCCCTGCCGAACTGCCGGACGAGAGTATTCTGCGCGATGTGATCAACGGCCTCCGAGCGCTGTGAGCAGCGCGGAAGCGAGGTGAGGACGTGACCGGCTGGCAGTTCTGGGTGGACCGGGGCGGCACCTTCACCGACATCGTCGCGCGCCGCCCGGACGGCCGGCTGCTGACGCACAAACTGCTGTCGGAGAACCCGGCGCGGTACGCCGACGCGGCGGTCGCCGGCGTCCGCGCCCTCCTGGCGGACACGGGGGACCCCGTCGAGGCCGTCCGCATGGGCACGACGGTCGCGACCAACGCCCTTCTGGAACGCAAGGGCGAGCGCACGCTGCTCGTCATCACCCGCGGCTTCCGCGACGCACTGCGCATCGCCTACCAGAACCGCCCCCACATCTTCGCCCGCCATATCGAACTCCCGGAGCTGCTGTACGAGCGGATCCTGGAGGTCGACGAGCGCGTCTCCGCCGACGGCGGCGTCCTGCGCGCCCCCGACCTGGACGCCCTCGCCGGTCCCATGCGGGAGGCGTACGACGACGGGATCAGGGCCGTCGCCGTCGTCTGCATGCACAGCCACCTCCACCCCGCGCACGAACTGGCCGTCGGACAGCTGGCCGCCCGCACGGGCTTTGCGCAGATCTCGCTGTCCAGCGAGGTCAGCCCCCTCATGAAACTCGTCCCGCGCGGGGACACCGCCGTCGTCGACGCCTACCTGTCGCCCGTGCTGCGCCGCTACGTCCGGCATGTCGCCGACGAACTGCGCGGTGTGCGACTGATGTTCATGCAGTCCAACGGAGGGCTTGCCGAGGCGAGCCAGTTCCGCGGCAAGGACGCCATCCTGTCCGGGCCCGCGGGCGGCATCGTCGGCATGGCCCGGATGTCCCAGCTCGCGGGCTTCGACCGCGTCATCGGCTTCGACATGGGCGGCACCTCCACCGACGTCTCGCACTTCGCGGGCGAGTACGAACGTGTCTTCACCACGCAGATCGCTGGCGTGCGGCTGCGGGCCCCGATGCTGGACATTCAAACCGTCGCCGCAGGCGGCGGCTCCGTCCTCCGTTTCGACGGCTCCCGCTACCGCGTGGGACCGGACTCGGCCGGCGCGGCCCCCGGGCCGGCGTGCTACCGAGGCGGCGGCCCGCTCGCCGTCACCGACGCCAACGTGATGCTCGGCCGCATCCAACCCGCCCACTTCCCCGAGGTGTTCGGGCCCGACGGTAACCAGCCCCTCGACGACGCCCTCGTACGGGACCGCTTCACCGCCCTCACGCGCGAGATCCACGAGCAGATCGGCGACGACCGCACACCGGAGCAGGTCGCGGAGGGCTTCCTGCAGATCGCCGTCGCCGACATCGCGGGCGCGGTGAAGCGGATCTCCGTCCAGAAGGGCCACGACGTCACCCGCTACGCCCTCACCACCTTCGGTGGTGCGGGCGGTCAGCACGCGTGCATGGTCGCCGACTCGCTCGGCATCCGCACCGTGCTCGTCCCGCCCATGGCGGGCGTGCTGTCCGCGCTCGGCATCGGGCTCGCCGACACGACCGCCATGCGCGAACAGTCCGTGGAGGCACCCCTGGAGGCCGCGTCGCTGCCCGGGATCCTCAAGACCGCCGACGATCTGGAGACGGCGGCCCGCGCCGAACTCCGCGCCGAGGACATCCCCGACGACCGCGTCCGCATCACCCGCCGTGCGCAGCTCCGCTACGACGGCACCGACACCGCCCTCACCGTCGAGCTCACCGAACCCGCCCTGATGAGGCGTGCTTTCGAAGAACGTCATCGCGCCACGTACTCCTTCATGCTTGACCGCCCGATCGTCGTCGAAGCACTCTCCGTGGAAGCCACTGGCATCACCGAACCCCCCGATCTGTCCGCCCTCGCCCCGTACGAAGGCCACCCCGCCGCACCCCGGACCGTCCGCCTCCACACCGGCGGCGCCTGGCGCGACGTACCCCTTCACCGCCGCGAGGACCTCCCTCCCGGCGAGACCGTCACCGGCCCCGCGATCATCACCGAGGCCAGTGCCACCACCGTGGTCGACGACGGCTGGGAGGCCACGACGAGCCACGACGGGCATCTGGTCATGGAACGCACGGCGATTACGCAGAGTTCCCCTCTCGACACAGAAGCCGACCCGGTTCTCCTCGAGGTCTTCAACAACCTCTTCATGTCCATCGCCGAACAGATGGGCGCCCGCCTGGAGTCCACGGCCCAGTCCGTCAACATCAAGGAGCGCCTCGACTTCTCCTGCGCCCTGTTCGACCCGGACGGAAACCTGGTGGCCAACGCCCCGCACATCCCCGTCCACCTGGGCTCCATGGGCACGAGCGTCAAGGAGGTCATCCGCCGCCGCGGCTCCTCGATGCGCCCCGGTGACACATACGCGGTCAACGACCCGTACCACGGCGGCACGCACCTGCCCGACGTCACCGTGATCACCCCGGTCTTCGACACCGGCGAAGCCGAGCACGCCGAAACCACGGAGAGTGAGCACACGCTCCTCTTCTACGTCGCCTCGCGCGGCCACCACGCCGAGATCGGCGGCATCGCCCCCGGGTCCATGCCCGCGAACAGTCGCACCATCGAGGAGGAGGGCGTCCTCTTCGACAACTGGCTGCTGGCCGAGAACGGCCGCTTCCGCGAAGAGGAGACCCTCCGCCTCCTCACCGAAGCGCCGTACCCCTCACGCAACCCGCGGACCAACCTCGCCGACCTCCGCGCCCAGATCGCCGCCAACCGGAAAGGCGCCGACGAAGTGGCCCGCATGATCGGAGACTTCGGGCTCGACGTCGTACAGGCCTACATGAGGCACGTTCAGGACAACGCGGAGGAAGCCGTGCGCCGCGTCATCGACGCTCTGGAGGACGGCGAGTACGCCTACGAGACCGACTCCGGCGCGATCATCCGGGTACGCGTGCGCGTGGACCGCGAGAACCGCTCCGCGACCGTCGACTTCACCGGCACCTCACCGCAGCTGACCACCAACTTCAACGCACCCTCTTCCGTCGTCGACGCGGCCGTCCTGTACGTCTTCCGGACCCTGGTCGACGACGACATCCCGCTCAACGACGGCTGCCTGCGCCCCCTGAGGATCGTCGTGCCGCCGGGCTCCCTGCTCGCGCCCGAACCGCCCGCCGCCGTCGTGGCCGGCAACGTCGAGACCTCCCAGGCGATCACCGGCGCTCTCTACGCGGCCCTAGGGGTCCAGGCCGAGGGCTCCGGCACCATGAACAACGTCACCTTCGGCAACGAACGCCACCAGTACTACGAAACCGTCGCCTCCGGATCCGGCGCCGGTGACGGCTTCGCCGGCGCGAGCGTCGTCCAGACCCACATGACCAACTCGCGGCTGACCGACCCCGAAGTCCTGGAGTGGCGACTGCCCGTCCAACTCGACGAGTTCGCGGTCCGGCCCGGCAGCGGAGGCGCAGGACGGTGGCGCGGCGGGGACGGCGCGGTCCGCCGCATCCGGTTCCACGAGCCGATGACCGTCTCCACCCTGTCGCAACACCGCAGGATCCCCCCGTACGGCCTCGCGGGCGGCGCCCCCGGCGCGCTGGGCGCCAACCGGGTGGAACGCGCGGACGGCTCCGTGGTCCGGCTCGCCGGCAGCGACACCGTGGACGTCGGCCCCGGCGACGTACTCGTCATCGAGACCCCCGGCGGCGGAGGCTACGGCCCACCGCCCGCCACCCCCCAGTCAAGTGATCAAGCAGGAGAAGTGAACGATGATCTTCGGGCGTTCTGAGCGCGGCAAGCCCCCGGTCGAGCCCGTCACGCTCAAGATCCTGGTGGCCGGCGGTTTCGGCGTGGGCAAGACCACGCTGGTCGCCTCCGTCAGTGAGATCAGGCCGTTGCGCACCGAGGAGTACCTCACCGAGGCCGGCCGCCCGGTCGACGACACCACCGGAGTCGAGGGCAAGCACACCACCACCGTCGCCATGGACTTCGGGCGCATCACCCTGCGCGAGGATCTGGTGCTGTACCTGTTCGGGACACCCGGCCAGGAGCGGTTCTGGTTCATGTGGGACGAGCTCTCCGAGGGCTCGCTCGGCGCGGTCGTGCTCGCCGACACCCGCCGCCTGGAGGACTGCTTCGCCGCCGTCGACTACTTCGAACGGCGCTCCATCCCCTTCCTCATCGCCGTCAACTGCTTCGAGGGTTCCGCCCGTTACCCGGAAGCGGACGTGCGCCAGGCCCTCGACCTCGATGACGGCATCCCGGTGGTGCTGTGCGATGCCCGCGACCGCAGATCGGTCCGAGACGTCCTCGTCGGCGTGGTCCAGCACGCGATGGACTACGGGGCCGAACGCCGCGAGCCCGTCACCACCTGAGGCGCCCACGCGCGCGTGTCGCGGATCAGAAGCACACGATCGCGTTGTGCACCGGCTTGTCCGTGGCGCGTCCCACAGCACCGTCGTCTCACGCTGGTTGGTGCCTGAACGGGACGCTGCCCCCTCGCCATGCCAGCACCCCGCGCACCGAGCCCGCCAGCAGATTAGCCGTCTCCTGCCAGCCCCCCGCTCATCCGCCTGCCGGGTCGGCCGACCTCAGACCAGCCCACCCCCAGCCCCGCCGCGACCGCTCCCGTAGGAGCCATCGGCGGTACTCCACGCCGGATCTCGTATCCGGCGTGCCCCACCACCCAACTCGCCCCTCTCAACGACTTCGCAGCCTTCTTCAAAGGTGCGAGACACACCGCCGCCTGGCGGTGATCGGCCAAGCTGCCGGGCCGGTCACAGAGTGTGATAGGAGCAGCTGCTCGACGGCCGTGGCGCACACCGAGTGACCCCTCCCCGCTCACCGTACGGCGACCACCGCCGAACCGTGCCCGAACAGCCCCTGGTTCGCCGTGACGGCCACGCGCGCGTCCGGGATCTGACGAGCGCCCGCGTGCCCGCGCAACTGCCAGGTGACCTCGCAGACCTGGGCGATCGCCTGCGCCGGCACCGCCTCCCCGAAGGAGGCCAGTCCCCCGCTCGTGTTCACCGGTATACGGCCGCCCGGTGCCGTCACACCGTCCCGCAGCAGCTTCGCGGCCTCGCCGCCGCCGCACAGCCCCAGATCCTCGTACCACTGCAACTCCAGTGCGGTGGACAGGTCGTAGACCTCGGCCAGGGACAGGTCCTCGGGTCCGATGCCAGCCTCCTCGTATGCGGCTCGGGCGATCGAGGCCCGGAAGGGTTCACCCGACGGCCCCACCGCCACCGCGGAATCGGTCGCGATGTCCGGCAGGTCCAGCACCGTGTTGGGGTAGCGGGGCGTCACGGTGGACACGGCCCTGATCCGCACCGGCTCCGTCGCCCCGTGCCGACGGGCGAACTCCATGCTGGACAGCACCAGAGCCGCCCCGCCGTCCGAGGTCGCGCAGATGTCCAGCAGCCGCAGCGGATCGGCGACCACCGCCGACGCGGCCACCTCCTCCGCGGTGACCCGCTTGCGGTAGCGCGCGTTCGGATTCAGTGCGCCCATGGCCGCGTTCTTCACCTTGACCTGGGCGAAGTCCTCCGGTGTGTCCCCGTGCACCGCCATCCGCCTGCGCGCGTACAGCCCGAAGTACGTCGGATTGGTCGCGCCGAGCACCCGGAACCGCAGCCAGTCCGGGTCGTCCGGCCGGTCCCCGCCCGCCGGGCGGAAGAAGCCCTTGGGGGCGGCGTCGGCCCCCACCACGAGCACCACGTCCGCCAGGCCCGCGAGGATCTGGGCCCGGGCCGTGTTGATCGCCTGGGCTCCCGACGCGCACGCCGCGTACACACTCGCGACCCGGGCTCCCTGCCACCCCAGGGCCTTCGCGAACGTCGCCCCGGCCACATACCCCGGATAGCCGCCACGCACCGTGTCCGCGCCGACGATCGAACCGACCTCCCGCCAGTCCACGCCCGCGTCCGCGAGGGCCGCCCGCGCCGCCTTCACGCCGTACTCGACGAAGCTGCGCCCCCACTTGCCCCACGGATGCATCCCCGCGCCGAGCACCGCCACCTCTGCCGTCATCCCGTCACCCCCGTCGGCCGCCATCGCCAGGTCGTCCAGGTCGTCTCCGCGCCCTCGTCGAGCACGCCCGGGACGACCTCCACCTCCATGCCCACCGTCAGATCGGCGACGGTGACCCCGGGAACCGCCTGTCCCAGCACCACGATCCGCTCGGACTCCAGCTCCACTGCGATCAACGCGTACGGCTCCCACGGAAGTTCCCGATCGGTCACATAGGGTGACGGAGGGCGGTACCGGCTGTCCGTGTAGGACCAGACACGCCCGCGTCGCGAGAGCGGGATCTCCTCCAGGCCACCGCCCCCACAGCCCGGATTCCGGCAGTGCGTGTCCTCGCGCGGGAAGAAGACCGACCCGCATGCCGAGCAGCGCGTCCCCAGCAGTCTGAAGTCGTCTCCGCTCCCGGTGAACCACCCGGCGACCACGGGTGTGCGTGTACGCGACAAGGTTCCCTCCAGGCCACGAAATCTGACGAGACGTCAGGAGTGTGGCATGCCCATCGGGAAATGGGCAGGGAGGAGACATGACACGACTCTCCAGCGCAGCACGCGGTGTCGTCGCCGTACTCGTCGTACTCGCCGCCCTGCTGACCGTGCCCCCGGCCTCCGCCGCCGCGCGGGCGCACACCGACCCCGAGGTCCCGACGGACTTCGTGGCCCTGAGAACCGTGGACCCGACGATCCTCGAGGAGATGCGCTACATCACCCAGCACAACTTCGTCGGCGAGCCCATCGACGGCTACCAGCAGCCGATCTGCATCCTCACCCGGCCGGCCGCCGAAGCGCTGCACAAGGCCCAGGCGAAACTGCTTCCCCAGGGATACACACTCAAGGTGTACGACTGCTACCGGCCCCAGCGCGCCGTGAACCACTTCGTCCGCTGGGCCGAGAACCTGAACGACCAGTCGATGAAGGGGGAGTTCTACCCGAACGTCGACAAGTCCCGTCTCTTCGATGACGGTTACATCGCCGAGAAGTCCGGCCACAGCCGCGGTTCGACCATGGACCTCACCCTGGTGAGACTCCCGTCCGCGCCGACCAGGCCCTACGTCCCCGGCGAGGCTCTCGCCCCCTGCCACGCGCCGCAACAGCAGCGCTTCCCCGACAACTCCGTCGACATGGGAACGGGGTTCGACTGTTTCGACACCCTCGCGCACACCCTCGACCCACGCATCCAGGGCGAGCAGCGCGCCAACAGGCTGCTCCTCAAGGGCACCCTGGAAGACCTCGGCTTCGTGAACCTCGCCGAGGAGTGGTGGCACTTCACCTTCAAGCCCGAGCCCTACCCGGACACCTACTTCGACTTCCCCGTGTCCGCCGAGTGCCTCTCCATGGGGCGGTGAGCCGCCTCCGTGCGACGCCCTCCCCAAGATCGGATACGCTCCGCCGCGTGTCCGAAACTCTGCACTCCACTTCGAACTCCGCGCGCGACTCCCACTGTTCGAGCTGCGGAGCGCCCTACGGGGAGGGCGTCACCGGCTGGCCCCGCACCTGTCAGGCCTGCGCCACCGTGGCCTACCGCAACCCGCTGCCGGTGGCCGTCGCGCTCCAGCCCGTGTACGACACGAAGGGCACCGCCCTGGTCGTCATCACCCGAACCATCGCCCCCGCGCGCGGGGGCGTCGCACTGCCCGGCGGCTACATCGACGACCGTGAGGACTGGCGCCAGGCCGTCGTCCGCGAGCTCAAGGAGGAGACCGGCATCGAGGCCGCGGCCCGTGACGTGCGGCTCGCCGACGCCATGAGCTCCTCCGACGGTCACCTGCTACTGTTCGGGCTCCTTCCGGATCGCCCCGCGGACCGCCTCCCGTCGTCCGCCGTCACGGACGAGACCGAGGGCTGGCACCTCCTGCGCAGGCCCGAGGAGCTCGCCTTCCCCCTGCACACACACGCGGTGCGGGCGTTCTTCGAGGGCCGCTACATCTGAGCTCACCGCTGCCCGCTCACCGCTCGCCGAGACCGCGTACCCGCACCGGGTAGGACGGCACGCGCACGCCGTCCTCGCCCTCCCGCTCGACGACGACCCGCGGGCCCTCCCAGCGGGCGACATACCGCTCGACCTCAGGCTCCGCCCAGCCGTCGCCCGCGTCCCGCACCACCAGACCGCCACCCGTCCGCCCCCGGACCGGCGCCCACACCTCCAGCTCCAGCCCGCCGTCGTCTCCCCGCACCGGCAGGACGGCACCCGCGCGCGCGAGCACCGGAATACGCGACAGAGGGGCGTCCACAAGCACCTGCCCCGGCCCCTCGTACGCCCGCCCCGTCGCCGTGTCGTACCAGCGTCCCCGCGGCAGCTGCACCGCACGCCGGTCGGCGCCCGGGTCGAGCACCGGTGCCACCAGGAGGCAGTCACCCAGCAGGAAGGCGTCCTCACAGTCCCGCAACACCCGGTTACCGGGCGCTCCCCACCACACAGGGCGCACATAGGGGGCCCCGGTACGCCGGGCCAGATGCGCCAGCGTCACGAAGTACGGCAACAGCCGGCGCCGCTCGACGAGCGCCACGCGCGCGTGCTCCAGCACCTCGGGACCGAACTCCCACGGCTCCCGGCGGCCCGCCCGCAGACTCGCGTGCGTACGGAACAGCGGCAGATACGCGCCCAACTGGAACCAGCGCAGATACAGCTCGGGCGACGGACTGCCGTCGAAGCCGCCCACGTCCGGCCCCGAATACGGCACCCCGCACAGCCCGAGCCCCATCACCAGCGACAGGGAGGCCCGCAGTCCCGGCCAGCCCGTGGCGACGTCCCCGGACCAGGTGCCGCCGTAGCGCTGCAGGCCCGCCCAACCGGACCGTGAGAAGACGAACGGCCGCTCGTCAGCAACCAGCTCCCGCATGCCCTCGTAGGCCGCCTGGGCCATGCACAGCGCGTACACGTTGTGCGCCTCGCGATGATCACCACCGTGCCCTTCCAGGGAGTGCCGGGCCGACCGTGGCAACGTCGACTCCCCGAAGGCGGCGAACGACGTCGGCTCGTTCATGTCGTGCCAGAAGCCGGCGAACCCCTGGGCGATCCGCTCGGCATAGAGACCTCCCCACCACTGCCGCACACGCGCGTGCGTGAAGTCCGGGAAAACCACCTCCCCTGGCCACCCCACGCCCTCGACGAGCCGTCCCGACGCGTCCCGCACGAACGCGTCCTCGGCGACCCCGCCGTCGTACACGGCGTTGCCCGGCGCGGCCTTGACCGCCGGGTCGACGATCGACACCAGGCGTATCCCGTCCCGCCGCAACTCCTCGGCGAGCACCGGCAGTTTCGGGAAGCGATCCTGATCGATGGTGAACACCTGGTGTTCGTCGTAGTGGTCGATGTCGAGGTGGACCGCGTCGAGCGGCAGACCGTGCTCCTGATAGCCCGCCACGATCCGGCGCACCTCCTCCTCGCTGCCGAAGCCCCAGCGCGCGTGATGGTGACCGAGCGCCCATGCGGGCGGCAGCGTCGGCGCCCCGGTGAGCGAGGCCCAGGCCAGCAGCACGCGCGCGGGGGTGCCCACCATCACCCAGCAGCGCAACGGACCTCCGTCCATCCGCACCTCGCATGTTCCTGCCCGGTCGTGCCCGGAACCGGCCCCCTCCTCACCCTCCCGCAGCGTGACCTCGCCGTCCCAGGAGGAGTCGTGGAACACCAGGTGCGTGCCCGCGTCCGCCACCACCAGCTGAACCGGCATCGTGAGGTAGAGCGGATCGTCCCCGCGATCGAACGCGTGTCCGGGATCCGTGTTCCACAGCCGGTACGCCCCGTCGCGCAGACGCGGCCCGGACGCCCGTCCGCCGAGACCGAAGAAGCGCGCGTCCGCCGCCACCTCCGAGCGCTGCATCCAGCGCGCCGGGCCACCGCCCTGCGGCTCCCACCACCGGGGCGGCAGATCGCGGCGCAACATCACGCCCCCCGGCGTGCACACCTCGACGGCGCCGTGTCGTGAGACGACGACCGTCACCCGCTCGGCGACGACCCGCCACCCGCCGTCCTTGTCCGGCTCCAGCACCGCCCGGGGATCCGGCTCCGGACCGCGGCCGGCCAGCGCGTACGACGGCTCGGGTCCGGCACCGTCCCAACCCCAGAACACGGCCCCGTTCACCGCGACCCGGATCGTCAGCTCCGAACGGCTGAACCGGAGCGTCCCACCACCGGGCCCCGGCTCCGCCTCCTGCACGAGACCAGGCACCCGCGCGCGTTCGGGGCCCCGCACCGGCAGCCCAGTGGCATCGGCGCGCCTCCTGCGCCACGCGGCCCTCACGGTACGCAACCCCTGGGCGGCTCCTGCGGAACCGACCGCCTTCATCGAACGCACCAGGTCACGACCGTCCATGCTGTTCACCCTGTCACTGACCGCGCCACGCGCGCGGGTCGTTCAACTTGCGTTCACCCATGGTGGGACCACATCTTCACGACACGGACTGTGGGGAACCCACCCTGGTGCCGAAGTCGATCACATGGCATCGTCCATGTCAGCCGCGTCACGCGCACCACCCCAGCGCGTGCGCAGGCGACGCACACGACGCGCACCGTCCGGGAGCCGCCCCATGCCGACCATGAACCCCGAGCCGCTCTGGCGGCCAGATCCGCAGCGCATCGCCCAGGCCCAGGTCACGAAGTTCCAGGCCTGGGCGGCCGAGCAGTACGCAGCCCCGTCCGAAGGCGGCTATCCGGCACTGCACCGCTGGTCCGTCGACGAGCTGGAGACGTTCTGGACAGCCGTCACGGAGTGGTTCGACGTACGGTTTTCGACACCCTACGCGCGCGTGCTGGGCGACCGGTCCATGCCCGGCGCCCAGTGGTTCCCCGGAGCGACGCTCAACTACGCCGAGCACGCTCTGCGCGCGGCTGCCACCCGCCCGGCGCAGCCGGCCCTGTTGTACGTCGACGAGACCCACGAACCGACCCCGGTGACCTGGTCCGAGCTGCGCCGCCAGGTCGGCTCACTCGCCGCCGAGCTGCGCGCCATCGGCGTCCGCCCCGGCGACCGGATCAGCGCCTACCTCCCGAACATCCCGCAGGCCGTCGTGGCCCTCCTCGCCACGGCCGCCGTGGGCGGCGTCTGGACCTCCTGCGCGCCCGACTTCGGAGCCCGCAGCGTCCTCGACCGCTTCCAGCAGGTCGAACCCGTCGTCCTGTTCACCGTCGACGGCTACCGCTACGGAGGCAAGGAGCACGACCGCCGCGACGTCGTCGCCGAACTCCGCGCGGAACTGCCCACCCTGCGCGCCGTGGTCCACATCCCCCTCCTGGGCACGGAGCCGCCCCAGGGAGCCTTGGACTGGTCCGTTCTGACGACCGCGGACGAGGAACCCGTCTTCGAACAGGTGCCCTTCGACCACCCGCTCTGGGTGCTCTATTCCTCCGGCACGACCGGCCTGCCCAAGGCCATCGTCCAGTCCCAGGGCGGCATCCTGGTCGAACACCTCAAACAGCTCGGCCTGCACTGCGACCTGGGCCCCAAGGATCGTTTCTTCTGGTACACCTCGACCGGCTGGATGATGTGGAACTTCCTCGTCTCCGGCCTTCTGACCGGCACGACGATCGTCCTCTACGACGGCAGCCCCGGTTTCCCCGACACAGGCGCACAGTGGCGCATCGCCGAACGCACGGGCGCCACCCTCTACGGCACCTCGGCCGCGTACGTCATGGCCTGCCGCAAGGCGGGGGTACACCCCGCCCGCGACTTCGACCTCTCCAAGGTCCAGTGCGTCGCCACCACGGGCTCCCCGCTCCCGCCCGACGGCTTCCGCTGGCTGCACGACGAGGTCCGCGACGACCTGTGGATCGCCTCCGTCAGCGGCGGCACGGACGTGTGCTCCTGCTTCGCAGGGGCAGTCCCGACGCTCCCGGTGTACACCGGCGAACTCCAGGCCCCCGGCCTCGGCACCGACCTGCAGTCCTGGGACCCGAACGGTCACCCCGTCATCGACGAGGTCGGCGAGCTCGTCGTCACCAACCCCATGCCGTCGATGCCGGTCCGCTTCTGGAACGACCCCGACGGCAGCCGTTACCACGACAGTTACTTCGACACCTACCCGGGCATATGGCGCCACGGCGACTGGATCACCGTCACCTCGCGCGGCTCCGTCGTCATCCACGGCCGCTCCGACTCCACGCTCAACCGCCAGGGCGTACGCATGGGCTCGGCCGACATCTACGAGGTCGTCGAACGGCTCCCCGAGATCAAGGAGTCCCTGGTCATCGGCATCGAGCAGCCCGACGGCGGCTACTGGATGCCCCTCTTCGTACACCTCGCCCCCGGGGCAGCCCTCGACGACGCACTCCTGGGCCGCATCAAACAGGCCATCCGCGAACAACTCTCGCCACGCCACGTCCCCGACGAGGTCATCGAGGTACCCGGAGTGCCGCACACCCTCACCGGCAAACGCATCGAGGTCCCGGTTAAACGCCTCCTCCAAGGCACCCCGCTGAAAAAGGCCGTCAACCCCGGTTCTATCGACAACCTCGACCTCCTGCACTTCTACGAGGACCTCGCCCGCAAACGAGGCTGAACACGCCCGTCAGCACGAGGCACTCGCCACGACAGACGGCCTCGGACTCGCCGCTCACAACAGCGAACTCCGAGGCCGACCGCACCGCGTCGGCCTCGGAGTGTGGTGTCAGCGCACCGACCTCGGCGTCCACGGCCTAGCCAGTCCGTCCAGCGCGAGGCTCGAACCACTCGCCGTCACCGCCGCGATCGCCACGGGCACCCTCGGTTGGCTCACCCTCGGCGACGGTATGGTCGTGACCTGCATGTTTCAGGACCGCCCGGCCTGCGACCGACTCGCGCCCGGCCCGTTGTCAGTGCTGACGGTTACTGTGAGTGAGCATCGATCGACTGTGCACACAGGGGGAAACATGGCCCACACCGACCACCAGACCATGCGACGCGTCCTGCGCCGTGAAATCGCCGGAACCATCGGTCTGCTCACCGACGAACACGACTTCCGAGCCATGCGGCGCTACCGCACCTTCACGTTCGACGATCACGCCACCTACCTCCAGCAGGTCGAAGACCTCCTGCGGACGCGCGCCCTGCAAGGCACCCACACCACCGTGGCCCTCTTCGACCCCCAGGAATACGCCGAGTACTGCGCCGCCAAGGGGCTCGACCCCGACGTCCCCGCCAACCGCACCCGCTTCACGGCCGAACTCGCGACCGCAGGCCCCACCATCCCCTACGAGGGCCAACCCCTCGCCGACCTCCTGCCCGTCCTCGTCGACGAAGCCGTCCGACAGGCGACCTGGGAGTACGCGGCCACCCTCCTGGCCCGCCTCGGCGCCTGCGCGACCTGCGGCGAGGACATCGGCCGCGCCGCCTTCACCCGCGCATCGAACCTCGTCGCGCGCATCCTCGACACGGCACCACCTGGCAACCGACACCTGGTCTGCAGCGTCACCGCCACACCCGAAACACTCGTCGCAGTCCTCCACGCGGACGACGAAACCGACGGCGCCACACAACTCGACGAGGCCGAAGCACTCGAGTTCACCACCGTCCTCGCCGTCGGCCTCGCCACCCAGAATCCGGGCGGCCTGGTCATGCGCACCACCGCTCCCGGAACCTCCGACCAGATCTACGGGTGGCGGCTGCGCGGCGACGGCCTTGAACCTCTGACCGCTGGCGAGGTCTTCGACGCCTACTGCACCGACGCCGAATCCGGCGACCTCATCTCACCCGAGTCCGGCGTGGACTACTGCTTCCCACCGGACCTCGGACAGGAGCGACCGACGCCCGGCCACCAGCACTGACCGGAAGGGACGCCCACACACAGCAGGGGCGCTCCACCCGAAGGCGGAGCGCCCCTGCTCACCGGCCGACCACCGGCCAAATCCGACTACTCGCCGGACAACACGGCCTGCGCCGCGTTGCGCGCCTCCTCGGCACTGTCCGCCGCACGGGCCGCGGCCGCGGCCCGCTCGCACTGCGCCAGCGTGTACTTCGCCAGCGCGGCCCGCACGTAGGGAATCGACGCCGAACCCATGGAAAGTGAGGTGACCCCCAGACCCGTCAGCACACACGCGAGCAGCGGATCGGCCGCGGCCTCGCCACACACACCGCAGCTCTTGCCCTCGGCCGAGGCCGCCTCGGCCGACAGGGCGACGAGGTCGAGCAGAGCGGGCTGCCACGGATCCTGCAGCCGGGACACCGCACCCACCTGCCGGTCGGCGGCGAAGGTGTATTGCGCGAGGTCGTTCGTACCGAGCGACAGGAACTCCACCTCCTGCAGGATCGAACGAGCCCGCAGAGCGGCGGACGGGATCTCCACCATCGCGCCGAACTTCGCCCTCAGCCCTGCCTCACGGCACGCGTCCGCGAAGGCCTTCGCGTCGATGCGGTCCGCCACCATCGGCGCCATCACCTCGAGGTAGACCGGCAGCCCCTGGGCGGCCTTCGCCAGCGCCGTCAGCTGGGTCCGCAGGATGTCGGGGTGGTCCAGCAGCGTCCGCAACCCGCGTACACCCAGCGCCGGGTTGGGCTCGTCGGCCGGGGTCAGGAAATCCAGAGGTTTGTCCGCGCCGGCATCCAGCACACGCACGACGACCCGCCCCTCGGGGAACGCCTCGAGCACCTGCCGGTAGGCCTCGACCTGCTTCTCCTCGGACGGCGCGTTCTTACTGTCGTCCAGGAACAGGAACTCGGTACGGAAGAGCCCGACGCCTTCCGCACCGGCCTCGACGGCAGCCGGCACGTCGGCCGGGCCGCCGACGTTAGCCAGCAGCGGCACCTTGTGACCGTCGGCGGTGGCACCCGGCCCGGTCGAGGCGCTCAGCGCCGCCTTGCGCTCGGCGGCCGCTGCGTCGAGCCGGGCTTTCTTCTCGTCGCTCGGGTTCACGAAGACGTCGCCGGTGCTGCCGTCGACGGCGATCACCGTTCCCTCGGCGAGCTCACCGGCACCCGGCAGAGCCACGACGGCCGGCACGCCGAGGGCGCGGGCGAGGATCGCACTGTGACTCGTCGGCCCGCCCTCCTCGGTCACGAAACCGAGCACCAGCGTCGGGTCCAGCAGCGCGGTGTCGGCAGGCGCCAGGTCCCGGGCAACGAGCACGTACGGCTCGTCACTGTCCGGGACACCGGGCATCGGGACACCCAGCAGACGGGCGACCATACGATTCCGCACGTCATCGAGGTCGGCCACGCGACCAGCGAGGTACTCGCCGGCTCCTGCCAGCAATTCGCGGTAGGCGGCGAAAGCGTCGTAGACGGCCCGCTCGGCCGTGCTGCCGACGGCGATACGCCGGTCCACGTCGGCCATCAACTCGGGGTCCTGAGCCATCATGGCCTGAGCCTCGAGCACCGCCTGGGCTTCGCCCCCCGCCAGATTGCCGCGTGCCTTCAGGTCGGCTGCCACGGCCTCCGCGGCTTTGCGGGCGCGCCCCTGTTCGCGCTCCGCCTCCTGCGCGGGGATCTGCTTGGCAGGCGGTTCGAGCACCGCCGTTCCCATGTGTCGAACCTCGCCGATCGCCACACCGTGACTCACGCCGACGCCTCGCAGCGTTGTCTCCATCTCACCCGTCTCCGATAGTGCGGCGGATCCCGCCGCCGCGGTGGTTGTCCTGTGTACCGCCTTGATGACGGCGGCGGTACTACTGCCAGGAAAAGAGAACGTCGCCGGCCTTCACATCGCCGTCCTCACGGAGTTCGCCGAGTGAATCGGCTGCGGCCTCAAGGGCGACGATCGGACAGACCGGGGACTTGCCGGCCTTCACCACGGCGGCCGGGTTCCACCGGACGATGCTCTGTCCGCGCGTAACCGTGTCGCCCTTGTTCACGAGGACCTCGAAGCCCTCGCCATTGAGCTGCACGGTGTCGATCCCGAGATGGGTGAGTACCCCGTGTCCCTCGGCGTCGACCACGACGAAGGCGTGCGGGTGGAGGGAGACGATGACTCCGTCCACGGGTGCGACGGCCTCGGCAGGCTCACGCACCGGGTCGATCGCCGTGCCCGGGCCGACCATGGCTCCGGAGAAGACCGGATCCGGCACGGCAGCCAGTCCGACAGCGTGTCCTACAACAGGGGACGTCACGGTGGTCATGGGAAGCCTCCCAGGGGCGGTGATGTAAATGGGCCGTTACTGCGTGTCCAGGACAGCGCACCGTGCAGAACGTTATGTCACATGAAGTAACGGTTCCGCACGAGAGCTCCTGATTCATGGTCTAGACCACTACCCTAGCCGATTTGCAGCGCCTCCGCGGCCCCGTGTACAGTCGTACTCCTGCTTGAGGGTGAACGACGCGATCAAGCGCGTTTGCCGAGCAGCATCCAGCTTGTCAGATCCTAATTCTGGATCATCTTCTGCATGCCTGCAGGACGGTGGTCAGGAAGCCGGAAAAACCCTGATAGAGTCGGAAACGCAAGACCGAAGGGAAAAGCCCGGAGGAAAGCCTGAGAGAGTCTCTCGGGTGAGTACAAAGGAAGCGTCCGTTCCTTGAGAACTCAACAGCGTGCCAAAAATCAACGCCAGATATGTTGATACCCCGTTCCCGGCAGTGATAGCCGGGGATGAGGTTCCTTTGAAATAAAACACAGCGAGGACGCTGTGAACGGCCGGGCTTATTCCGCCTGGCTGTTCCGCTCTCGTGGTGTCGACCCGCGCTTTTAATTAAGCATAGTCGGGAAAACATTCACGGAGAGTTTGATCCTGGCTCAGGACGAACGCTGGCGGCGTGCTTAACACATGCAAGTCGAACGATGAAGCCTTTCGGGGTGGATTAGTGGCGAACGGGTGAGTAACACGTGGGCAATCTGCCCTTCACTCTGGGACAAGCCCTGGAAACGGGGTCTAATACCGGATGATACTTCCACTCGCATGGGTGGGGGTTGAAAGCTCCGGCGGTGAAGGATGAGCCCGCGGCCTATCAGCTTGTTGGTGAGGTAATGGCTCACCAAGGCGACGACGGGTAGCCGGCCTGAGAGGGCGACCGGCCACACTGGGACTGAGACACGGCCCAGACTCCTACGGGAGGCAGCAGTGGGGAATATTGCACAATGGGCGAAAGCCTGATGCAGCGACGCCGCGTGAGGGATGACGGCCTTCGGGTTGTAAACCTCTTTCAGCAGGGAAGAAGCGAGAGTGACGGTACCTGCAGAAGAAGCGCCGGCTAACTACGTGCCAGCAGCCGCGGTAATACGTAGGGCGCAAGCGTTGTCCGGAATTATTGGGCGTAAAGAGCTCGTAGGCGGTCTGTCACGTCGGATGTGAAAGCCCGGGGCTTAACCCCGGGTCTGCATTCGATACGGGCAGACTAGAGTGTGGTAGGGGAGATCGGAATTCCTGGTGTAGCGGTGAAATGCGCAGATATCAGGAGGAACACCGGTGGCGAAGGCGGATCTCTGGGCCATTACTGACGCTGAGGAGCGAAAGCGTGGGGAGCGAACAGGATTAGATACCCTGGTAGTCCACGCCGTAAACGGTGGGAACTAGGTGTTGGCGACATTCCACGTCGTCGGTGCCGCAGCTAACGCATTAAGTTCCCCGCCTGGGGAGTACGGCCGCAAGGCTAAAACTCAAAGGAATTGACGGGGGCCCGCACAAGCAGCGGAGCATGTGGCTTAATTCGACGCAACGCGAAGAACCTTACCAAGGCTTGACATACACCGGAAACGGCCAGAGATGGTCGCCCCCTTGTGGTCGGTGTACAGGTGGTGCATGGCTGTCGTCAGCTCGTGTCGTGAGATGTTGGGTTAAGTCCCGCAACGAGCGCAACCCTTGTTCTGTGTTGCCAGCATGCCCTTCGGGGTGATGGGGACTCACAGGAGACTGCCGGGGTCAACTCGGAGGAAGGTGGGGACGACGTCAAGTCATCATGCCCCTTATGTCTTGGGCTGCACACGTGCTACAATGGCCGGTACAAAGAGCTGCGAAACCGTGAGGTGGAGCGAATCTCAAAAAGCCGGTCTCAGTTCGGATTGGGGTCTGCAACTCGACCCCATGAAGTCGGAGTTGCTAGTAATCGCAGATCAGCATTGCTGCGGTGAATACGTTCCCGGGCCTTGTACACACCGCCCGTCACGTCACGAAAGTCGGTAACACCCGAAGCCGGTGGCCCAACCCCTCACGGGGAGGGAGCTGTCGAAGGTGGGACTGGCGATTGGGACGAAGTCGTAACAAGGTAGCCGTACCGGAAGGTGCGGCTGGATCACCTCCTTTCTAAGGAGCATCTAGGCTGCCGGGCTTGCCCGGTGGTCCAGGGCCATTACGTCGGCGTATGTCCGACGGTGGTTGCTCAAGGGTGGAACGTTGATTATTCGGCCGGTTTCCGGGTCGGAGGCTGCAAGTACTGCTCGTAAGGGTGTGGAAAGCATGATCTTCGGGCGGGGGTTGGTCGGGCACGCTGTTGGGTGTCTGAGGGTATGGCCGCAAGGTCTGTCTTCAGTGCCGGCCCCAGTGCACTCCGACCCGGTGAGGGTTGGGGGTGATGGGTGGCTGGTCGTTGTTTGAGAACTGCACAGTGGACGCGAGCATCTGTGGCCAAGTTTTTAAGGGCGCACGGTGGATGCCTTGGCACCAGGAACCGATGAAGGACGTGGGAGGCCACGATAGTCCCCGGGGAGTCGTCAACCAGGCTTTGATCCGGGGGTTTCCGAATGGGGAAACCCGGCAGTCGTCATGGGCTGTCACCCATACCTGAACACATAGGGTATGTGGAGGGAACGCGGGGAAGTGAAACATCTCAGTACCCGCAGGAAGAGAAAACAACCGTGATTCCGGGAGTAGTGGCGAGCGAAACCGGATGAGGCCAAACCGTATGCGTGTGAGACCCGGCAGGGGTTGCGCATACGGGGTTGTGGGATCTCTCTTTCACAGTCTGCCGGCTGTGAGGCGAGTCAGAAACCGTTGATGTAGGCGAAGGACATGCGAAAGGTCCGGCGTAGAGGGTAAGACCCCCGTAGCCGAAACGTCAACGGCTCGTTTGAGAGACACCCAAGTAGCACGGGGCCCGAGAAATCCCGTGTGAATCTGGCGGGACCACCCGCTAAGCCTAAATATTCCCTGGTGACCGATAGCGGATAGTACCGTGAGGGAATGGTGAAAAGTACCGCGGGAGCGGAGTGAAATAGTACCTGAAACCGTGTGCCTACAAGCCGTGGGAGCGTCGGAGTGCATGCTTGCATGCATTCTCGTGACTGCGTGCCTTTTGAAGAATGAGCCTGCGAGTTTGCGGTGTGTTGCGAGGTTAACCCGGGTGGGGTAGCCGTAGCGAAAGCGAGTCCTAATAGGGCGTTTGAGTAGCACGCTCAAGACCCGAAGCGGAGTGATCTAGCCATGGGCAGGTTGAAGCGGAGGTAAGACTTCGTGGAGGACCGAACCCACCAGGGTTGAAAACCTGGGGGATGACCTGTGGTTAGGGGTGAAAGGCCAATCAAACTCCGTGATAGCTGGTTCTCCCCGAAATGCATTTAGGTGCAGCGTCGTGTGTTTCTTGCCGGAGGTAGAGCACTGGATAGGCGATGGGCCCTACCGGGTTACTGACCTTAGCCAAACTCCGAATGCCGGTAAGTGAGAGCGCGGCAGTGAGACTGTGGGGGATAAGCTCCATGGTCGAGAGGGAAACAGCCCAGAGCATCGACTAAGGCCCCTAAGCGTACGCTAAGTGGGAAAGGATGTGGAGTCGCAGAGACAACCAGGAGGTTGGCTTAGAAGCAGCCACCCTTGAAAGAGTGCGTAATAGCTCACTGGTCTAGTGATTCCGCGCCGACAATGTAGCGGGGCTCAAGCGTACCGCCGAAGTCGTGTCATTGCAGCATATAGGGCCAACGCCTGCTGTGATGGGTAGGGGAGCGTCGTGTGCCGGGTGAAGCCGCGCCGGAAGGCAGTGGTGGACGGTTCACGAGTGAGAATGCAGGCATGAGTAGCGATACACACGTGAGAAACGTGTGCGCCGATTGACTAAGGGTTCCTGGGTCAAGCTGATCTGCCCAGGGTAAGTCGGGACCTAAGGCGAGGCCGACAGGCGTAGTCGATGGATAACCGGTTGATATTCCGGTACCCGCTGTGAAGCGTCAAACATTGAATCAGGCGATGCTAAGTCCGTGAAGCCGTTCCGGACCCTTCGGGGAATGGAAAGTGGTGGAGCCGACGGACCAGACTTGTAGTAGGTGAGTGATGGGGTGACGCAGGAAGGTAGTCCATCCCGGGCGGTGGTTGTCCCGGGGTAAGGGTGTAGGCCGTGCGATAGGCAAATCCGTCGCACATTAAGGCTGAGACCTGATGCCGAGCCGATTGTGGCGAAGTGGATGATCCTATGCTGTCGAGAAAAGCCTCTAGCGAGTTTCATGGCGGCCCGTACCCTAAACCGACTCAGGTGGTCAGGTAGAGAATACCGAGGCGTTCGGGTGAACTATGGTTAAGGAACTCGGCAAAATGCCCCCGTAACTTCGGGAGAAGGGGGGCCATCACTGGTGAGGGGACTTGCTCTCCGAGCTGGGGGTGGCCGCAGAGACCAGCGAGAAGCGACTGTTTACTAAAAACACAGGTCCGTGCGAAGCCGTAAGGCGATGTATACGGACTGACGCCTGCCCGGTGCTGGAACGTTAAGGGGACCGGTTAGTCACATTTCGGTGTGGCGAAGCTGAGAACTTAAGCGCCAGTAAACGGCGGTGGTAACTATAACCATCCTAAGGTAGCGAAATTCCTTGTCGGGTAAGTTCCGACCTGCACGAATGGCGTAACGACTTCTCGACTGTCTCAACCATAGGCCCGGTGAAATTGCACTACGAGTAAAGATGCTCGTTTCGCGCAGCAGGACGGAAAGACCCCGGGACCTTTACTATAGTTTGATATTGGTGTTCGGTTCGGCTTGTGTAGGATAGCTGGGAGACTTTGAACTCTGGACGCCAGTTCAGGGGGAGTCGTCGTTGAAATACCAGTCTGGTCGTGCTGGATGTCTAACCTGGGTCCGTGATCCGGATCAGGGACAGTGTCTGATGGGTAGTTTAACTGGGGCGGTTGCCTCCTAAAGAGTAACGGAGGCGCCCAAAGGTTCCCTCAGCCTGGTTGGCAATCAGGTGTTGAGTGTAAGTGCACAAGGGAGCTTGACTGTGAGACCGACGGGTCGAGCAGGGACGAAAGTCGGGACTAGTGATCCGGCGGTGGCTTGTGGAAGCGCCGTCGCTCAACGGATAAAAGGTACCCCGGGGATAACAGGCTGATCTTCCCCAAGAGTCCATATCGACGGGATGGTTTGGCACCTCGATGTCGGCTCGTCGCATCCTGGGGCTGGAGTCGGTCCCAAGGGTTGGGCTGTTCGCCCATTAAAGCGGTACGCGAGCTGGGTTTAGAACGTCGTGAGACAGTTCGGTCCCTATCCGCTGCGCGCGCAGGAATATTGAGAAGGGCTGTCCCTAGTACGAGAGGACCGGGACGGACGAACCTCTGGTGTGCCAGTTGTTCTGCCAAGGGCATGGCTGGTTGGCTACGTTCGGGAGGGATAACCGCTGAAAGCATCTAAGCGGGAAGCCTGCTTCGAGATGAGTATTCCCACCCCCTTTGAGGGGTTAAGGCTCCCAGTAGACGACTGGGTTGATAGGCCGGATGTGGAAGCCCAGTAATGGGTGGAGCTGACCGGTACTAATAGGCCGAGGGCTTGTCCTCAGTTGCTCGCGTCCACTGTGTTGGTTCTGAAACCACGAACAGCCCCACACCCCCTTTGGCCGGGGTGTGGTGCGGCTGAAACAGTTTCATAGTGTTTCGGTGGTCATAGCGTGAGGGAAACGCCCGGTTACATTCCGAACCCGGAAGCTAAGCCTTACAGCGCCGATGGTACTGCAGGGGGGACCCTGTGGGAGAGTAGGACACCGCCGAACTCCTTTTAGAGCTCTGGCTCTTGGGCATACAGCCCAAGAGCCAGAGCTTTTTTGCGTTGGGGTATGGTCAGGGGGCATCGTTGGCTCATTTCCTACTGGAGGCCCCCGGGTGGAGGTCCAAGAGACCCGTGTCCAGACAAACCGGGTCCTCACCATCCCGAACATCCTCAGCATGGCGCGTCTCGTCGGCGTGCCCCTGTTCCTGTGGCTGATTCTCCGGCCCGAGTTCGGAGGCCCGCAAAGCGACGGCTGGGCTCTCCTCGTGCTGGCTTTCAGCGGGGTCAGTGACTATCTGGATGGCATGCTCGCGCGGCGCTGGAACCAGATCAGCAGCCTCGGCCGGCTCCTCGACCCGGCTGCGGACCGGCTCTACATTCTCTCGACTTTGGTCGGTCTCACCTGGCGGGAGATTCTGCCCGTCTGGTTGACCGCTGTACTTCTTGCGCGTGAGCTGGTTCTGCTGGTGATGGTGGGCATCCTCAGGCGGCACGGCTATCCACCGCCGCAGGTGAACTTCCTGGGGAAGGCGGCCACCTTCAACCTGATGTACGCCTTCCCACTGCTTCTGCTCAGTGACGGAAGTGGGTGGCTGGCGTCACTCGGTGCGATTTTCGGATGGGCGTTCGCCGGATGGGGTACAACGCTCTACTGGTGGGCAGGAGTCCTCTACGTGGTACAGGTCCGCCGTCTCGTTCGTGCGGACGCCATGGCCGACTGAGCTCGCCGATTGGCAGTAGTAGCAGTGGCTCGATGGCCCGCGGCGGAAAAGTGCGGGACAATCTGGACGGGTGAAGTCGGCTAGACCGTCGTCTCTTTAGGAGGACGCTTCCGACATGAAGGCCGTCGTGATGGCCGGAGGCGAAGGCACACGCCTTCGCCCCATGACCTCAAGCATGCCCAAGCCGCTCCTGCCGGTAGTCAACCGGCCGATCATGGAGCACGTGCTGAGGCTGCTCAAAAGGCATGGGCTCAACGAGACCGTCGTAACTGTCCAGTTCCTGGCGTCGTTGGTCAAGAACTACTTTGGCGACGGCGAAGAGCTCGGAATGGAGCTCAGCTATGCCAATGAGGAGAAGCCACTCGGTACCGCCGGAAGCGTGAAGAACGCTGAGGAGGCGTTGAAGGATGACACCTTCCTCGTCATCTCCGGTGATGCCCTCACTGACTTCGACCTCACCGACCTCATCAACTTCCACAAGGAAAAAGGCGCGCTGGTCACCGTCTGTTTGACGCGTGTGCCCAATCCGCTGGAATTCGGCATCACCATCGTCGACGAAGAGGGCAAGGTCGAGCGTTTCCTGGAGAAACCAACCTGGGGCCAGGTGTTCTCCGACACCGTGAACACGGGCATCTACGTCATGGAGCCCGAGGTCTTCGACTATGTCGAGGCCGATGTGTCCGTCGACTGGTCGGGCGACGTCTTCCCGCAGTTGATGAAGGAAGGCAAGCCGATCTACGGGTTCATCGCCGAGGGCTACTGGGAGGACGTCGGCACGCACGAGAGCTACGTGAAGGCCCAGGCCGATGTGCTGGAGGGCAAAGTCGACGTCGAGATCGACGGCTTCGAGATCTCCCCGGGTGTGTGGGTGGCCGAAGGTGCCGAAGTGCATCCCGATGCCGTACTGCGCGGGCCCCTGTACATCGGGGACTACGCGAAGGTGGAGGCCGGCGCCGAAATCCGCGAGCACACGGTCGTCGGATCCAATGTCGTCGTGAAAAGCGGGGCCTTTCTGCATAAAGCCGTCGTGCACGACAACGTGTACGTCGGGCAGCACAGCAATCTGCGGGGCTGTGTCGTCGGAAAGAACACCGACATCATGCGGGCGGCCCGGATCGAGGACGGCGCCGTCATCGGCGACGAATGCCTGATCGGTGAGGAATCGATCGTGCAGGGCAATGTGCGGGTCTATCCCTTCAAGACCATCGAAGCCGGCGCGTTCGTCAATACGTCGGTGATCTGGGAGTCGAGGGGACAGGCGCACCTCTTCGGCGCCCGCGGGGTGTCCGGAATCCTGAACGTCGAGATCACGCCCGAGCTGGCCGTGCGTCTCGCCGGGGCCTACGCCACGACGCTCAAGAAGGGGGCCACCGTCACCACGGCCCGGGACCACTCCCGTGGTGCCCGTGCGCTGAAGCGGGCCGTCATCTCCGCGCTCCAGGCCAGTGCCATCGACGTACGCGACCTGGAGAACGTACCGCTGCCCGTGGCGAGGCAGCAGACCGCGCGGGGGAGTGCCGGCGGGATCATGATCCGGACCTCGCCCGGGGTGCCGGACTCCGTGGACATCATGTTCTTCGACGGGCAGGGCGCGGACCTGTCGCAGGGCAGTCAGCGCAAGCTGGACCGGGTGTTCGCGCGGCAGGAGTACCGGCGGGCGTTCCCGGGAGAGATCGGGGACCTGCACTTCCCGGCCAGTGTCTTCGACTCGTACACCGGGTCGCTGCTGCGGAACGTGGACACGACGGGGATCTCCGAGTCCGGACTCAAGGTCGTAGTGGACGCCTCGAACGGCAGTGCCGGGCTGGTGTTGCCGAGTCTCCTCGGGAAGCTCGGGGTGGACTCGCTGACCATCAACCCCGGCCTGAACGAGGCCAGGCCCACGGAGACGGGCGACCAGCGGCGCTCCGGGCTCGTGCGGCTCGGGGAGATCGTGGCCTCGTCGCGGGCCGCGTTCGGCGTGCGGTTCGACCCGGTGGGTGAACGGCTCTCCCTCGTTGACGAGAAGGGCCGGATCATCGAGGACGACCGGGCGCTCCTCGTGCTGCTCGACCTGGTGGCCGCCGAGCGGCGCAGCGGGCGGGTGGCGCTGCCTGTGACCACGACGAGGATCGCCGAGCAGGTGGCGGCATATCACGGGACGCAGGTCGAGTGGACGACGACCTCGCCCGACGACCTCACGCGGGTCGGGCGGGACGAGACGACCATCTTCGGCGGCGACGGCAAGGGCGGGTTCATCGTCCCGGAGTTCAGCAGTGTCTTCGACGGTACGGCGGCCTTCGTGCGGCTGATCGGGCTGGTGGCGCGGACGCAGCTCACCCTCAGCCAGATCGACGCGCGGATTCCGAGGGCGCACGTCCTGAAGCGGGATCTGGCGACCCCGTGGGCCGTCAAGGGACTCGTGATGCGGCGGGTCGTCGAGGCGGCCGGAGACCGCTTCGTGGACACCACCGACGGTGTTCGGGTGGTGGAGACGGATGGGCGTTGGGTGATGGTGTTGCCCGACCCGGCCGAGGCCGTCACCCATCTGTGGGCGGAGGGGCCGGACGACGCGTCCGCACAGGCTCTGCTCGACGAGTGGTCGTCGGTCGTGGACAGCGCCGGACGCTGAACCACGCGCACGCGCGCGTGCCGGACAAGTGTCCCCCAGGGGGCCTGTCCGGCACGCCGGTGGGGCCATTCGGAGGTACTGGGCGCGACGTGCGACGATGTGCGGCATGCCGCAGCAGCCCCCCGTTCGGAGCACACCCGCGCGCGCGTCGCGCCCGGACGCGTCCATGTCGCTGCTCACCAACGTCATGGACCACAGCCTCGACGACGGGTATGCCGAGGCCGCCGCCCGCAAGCAGGCCGAAGGCAAGGGCGGGCTGCCCAAGACGGTGCGGGCGAAGCTCGGTCTCGCCGGAGGGCTGGTGCTCGCGGCCCTCGTGGTCACCGTCGGTGCGGCGCAGGCGCGGGTGGCGGCGCCGGTCGTCGCCAAGGAGCGCGAGGAGCTGATCGACCGCATCGACAGCGAGACCGAGGCGGCCGACGAGCTCGAGAGCGCCGTCGACAAGCTGCGCGACGACGTGAGCGCCCGGCAGAAGGAGGCGCTCAAGCAGAGCGGCGGCAGCGACCAGGCGGACCTGGTGGGCATCCTGTCGGGTGCCGTCGAGGTGCACGGCCCAGGCGTCAAACTGGTGGTGGACGACGCCAAGGAGGCCACCACGGGCGGTGACGGCGACCCGCGCGAGACCTCTGGCTTCTCCGACACCGGGCGGGTCCGGGACCGTGACATGCAGCGCGTGGTCAACGGACTGTGGGCGTCGGGTGCCGAGGCCGTCTCGATCAACGGACAACGGCTGACGGCGCTGTCGGCGATCAGGGCCGCGGGGGACGCGATACTGGTCGACAACAAGCCGCTGGTGCCGCCGTACACGGTGCTCGCGGTGGGGGACGGGAAAAACCTCAGCACCCGGTTCCAGAACGGCGCCGACGGGCTGTATCTGAACGCCCTGCAGGAGAACTACGGCATCCGGACGGCCATCTCCGTGGTGGACGACGTCCGGCTGCCCGCCGCACCGAGTGTGATCGTACGTACAGCACAGCCGAGAACTGAGAAGGACGCATCGTGATCGCCGTACTGGGCCTCGTCGTGGGAGTCGTGGCGGGCCTGTTGGTCCAGCCGGAGATTCCGGCAGCCGTCGTGCCTTATCTGCCGATCGCCGTGGTGGCGGCGCTGGATGCCGTGTTCGGCGGGCTGCGGGCCATGCTCGACGGCATCTTCGACGACAAGGTGTTCGTGGTGTCGTTCCTGTCGAACGTGGTGGTGGCCGCTCTGATCGTGTTCCTGGGTGACGAGTTGGGCGTGGGGTCGCAGCTGTCCACGGGTGTGGTGGTCGTCCTCGGTATCCGGATCTTCTCCAACGCCGCGGCGATCCGTCGGCACGTCTTCCGGGCGTGAGGCCGATGAGCGACCAGGATGAGGCGCCCGAGAACAGGCCGCGCAAGGAGTTGCCCGAGGAGGTCCCCGTGACGTCGTCCGTGGACGACGCGGCCGAGGAGCCTGCCGCGCCCGTGCTGACCGGCCGGCAGCGGCTGGTGCAGGGGCTCTGGCCGCCGCGCGTGTCGCGGGCCCAACTCATCGTGGCCCTGCTGCTGTTCGGTCTCGGCTTCGGCCTGGCCGTCCAGGTCGCTTCCAACAGCGACAGCGGAAACGCCCTGCGCGGCGCACGTCAGGAGGATCTTGTGCGCATCCTCGATGAACTGGACGACCGCAGTCAGCGTCTTGAGGACGAGAAGCAGGGCCTCGAGAAGCAGCAGCAGGAGCTGGAGAACAGCTCCGACCAGGCCGAGGAGGCCCGTAAGCAGACGGTCGAGAAGGAGAAGCAGCTCGGCATTCTGGCGGGCACGGTGGCTGCGCAGGGGCCCGGCATCACGATGACCATCGGGGACACGAAGGGGACGGTCAAGGCGGACATGCTGCTCGACGCGATCCAGGAGCTGCGCGCGGCCGGGGCCGAGGCGATCCAGGTGAACGGTGTGCGGGTCGTCGCCGGCACGTACCTGACGGATTCCGGCAAGAGCGTGAGCGTCGACGGGAACAAGATCAACGCGCCCTTTCGTTTCAAGGTCATCGGTAACCCGCAGGACCTCGAGCCGGCGCTGAACATCCCTGGAGGCGTGGTGCAGAATCTCGAGAAGGAGCAGGCCACCGTGACCGTCGAGCGGTCGGACAAGATCGTTGTGGACGCCTTGCGAGCGGCGAAGCAGCCTGACTACGCTCGGTCGTCGACGCAGTGAACCGGGGGTGCATGGGGGGCGTCAGGCAGGGGCATGAGGTTGCGGGGGGTCGACGCACCGATCGGGTGGTGCGTGGTGGAAACTGTCTGGTGGACATGGACGTTGTGAAGGTGTCCGGGTCGGCCGGTGTATTCAGTCAGGGTTCGTCCTGCCCCACGGGCGGGTCTGTTTCGGTCAAGGGGAATCGCCCGTGAAGTTGTTTGCGAAGTTGTTCGGCAAGAGCGCGCGAGAGGGCAGCGACAACGCGACCGCTCGCCATCGCGCACAGCCCGACGCAGAGGGTCAGCGGCCGCTGTTCAGGGACCAGGTGGACGGTCCGGGCGGCGATGTTTCCGGAGGCCAGGGTGCGGCGTCGGTTGACCCTGCGCAGTCCGGCGGCATAGGTTTCGGCCAACCGTCAACCTCAAGTACGGGTGGAGGGTTTTCCCCTATGTCGGCCCTGGTGTGTACGAGGTGCGGTAACCGCAACGCGGAGAACAGCCGCTTCTGCTCCAACTGCGGCGCGCCGCTGCGCCCCGGTCTGACGCCCGAGCGTGCGTCGGAGACGACCTCAACCATCTCCATCTCCGGTCTCGAGGCCTACGACGCCGAGGTCACCGGCCAGACGCAGTTGCCCGCGCTCTCTCCCGAGGCGCAGGCCGCGGTCGACGCGCTGCCGCTGGGTTCCGCGTTGCTGGTCGTGCGCCGCGGTCCGAACTCGGGCAGCCGCTTCCTGCTGGACGGCGACCTGACCACGGCCGGCCGTCACCCGCAGAGCGACATCTTCCTCGACGACGTGACGGTCTCGCGTCGCCACGTGGAGTTCCGGCGCAACCCGGACGGCACGTTCACGGTGGCGGACGTCGGCAGTCTGAACGGCACGTACGTCAACCGGGAGCGGATCGACGAGGTCGCTCTGTCGAACGGTGACGAGGTGCAGATCGGCAAGTACCGGCTGGTCTTCTACGCGAGCCAGCGGGGCTACTGACCCTCCCCCGGGCGCCGTCCGGGGGGACCCCCAGGGAAGGTCCATGCTTCGAACACCGAGGGGCGGTGCCGGACACGGCACCGCCGCCGCGGACGGTGGTCCGATGAGCATCGGCACCGTGCTGAACGCGCTGCGCGACGAGTTCCCCGAAGTCACCATCTCCAAGATCCGTTTCCTGGAGTCGGAGGGGCTCATCGAGCCGCAGCGGACCCCTTCGGGGTATCGCAAGTTCAGCGCGGAGGACGTCGAGCGCCTCGGCCACGTACTGAGGATGCAGCGGGACCACTACCTGCCGCTCAAGGTCATCCGCGAGCATCTGGACGCCATGGAGCGCGGCGAGGCCGCGCCGTTGCCGACCGTGGGCCGGCAGCGGGACGGTGAGGCCGTGTTGGAGGTCTCCGACACGCCCACCGTCGCCCGGATCGGCCGGTCCGAGCTGCTGGCGGCCGCGGGGATCGGGGAGCCGGAACTCGTGGAGTGGGAGTCGTACGGGCTCGTCGTGCCGTTGGAGGACGGGGTCTATGACGCCGAGGCGGCCACGGTGGCCGCACTCGTGGCCGAGCTGGGCAGGTTCGGGATCGAGCCTCGGCATCTGCGGGTGATGAAGGCCGCGGCCGACCGTGAGGCCGGGCTCGTGGACCAGGTGGTGGCCCCCCTCAGGCGGCACCGCAATCCGCAGACCAGGGCCCATGCGGAGGCCCGTACGAAGGAGCTCGCGGGGCTCACGGTCGCGCTGCACGCGGCGTTGGTGCAGACGGCGCTCGGGGTACGGCTGCCCTGAGCGGGGTGTTTCGCCCTCGGCGGATCGGTCGCCCGTTCCCGGCCCGACTACCCAAACGTCCCGGGCACGGCCTAGGGTTGCTGTGTGAACGAGCTCGATGTCGTAGGTGTCCGGGTCGAGATGCCCTCCAACCAACCGATCGTGCTGCTGCGAGAAGTGGGAGGCGACCGTTACCTCCCCATCTGGATCGGACCGGGGGAGGCGACGGCGATCGCCTTCGCCCAGCAGGGCATGGCCCCCGCGCGGCCGCTGACTCACGACCTGTTCAAGGACGTGCTGGAGGCCGTCGGCCAGGAGCTCAGCGAAGTGCGCATCACGGATCTGCGGGAGGGCGTCTTCTACGCGGAGCTGGTCTTCGCCAGCGGGGTCGAGGTGAGCGCGCGGCCGTCCGACGCCATAGCGCTGGCGCTGCGCACCGGGACGCCGATCTACGGCAGTGACACGGTGCTCGACGACGCGGGGATCGCCATCCCGGACGAGCAGGAGGACGAGGTGGAGAAGTTCCGCGAGTTCCTCGACCAGATCTCGCCCGAGGACTTCGGCACCAGCAACCAATAGTTGGTACCTGCGCGTGACGTGGGCGTCCTGTAGGGGGCGCCCGTACAGGACACGGCAAATGCCAGCGGCGAGTGAGAGCGTCCTACGGCTACTTCTCAGCGCATTCGGCTAGCCTTTCCCCGCGGTGAGGTGCGGGAAACCACTCCTAGGGTGATTATCACTCGGCGTGCCGAGTGTGGCGATCGTTGACGCACCCCTGGTGACTGCCTACCGTCGAGAAGGCAGGTCAAGGACGGAGGTCGGCGTGAGAAGCAGCGGCGACGGTACGGCTGGGGGTGCCCCCGGACTCGGTGTCGGGGGGAGCGGTCCGTACCCTCCCCCAAGCTCTCAGCTGCGGTCGGGCAGGGGGTATCCCCCGCACGGCAGCGCGGCCGATCAGGCTCCGCATCGACCGGCGGCCGTGCCGAGCAGCGGAGGGGCGACGTCCATGGCGTCCGAGCAGATCGGTTATCGCGGCCCGACGGCCTGTGCGGCCGCGGGCATCACCTATCGGCAACTGGACTACTGGGCGCGCACCGGGCTCGTCGAGCCGAGTGTGCGCCCCGCCCACGGGTCGGGTACGCAGCGGCTGTACAGCTTCCGGGACGTTGTCGTCCTGAAGATCGTCAAGCGGTTCCTCGACACCGGTGTGTCGCTGCAGAACATCCGCAGCGCCGTGCAGCATCTGCGGGAGCGCGGGTTCAGCGACCTGGAGCGCATGACGCTGATGAGCGACGGCGCCACGGTCTACGAGTGCACCTCGCCGGACGAGGTCCACGCGCTGCTCCAGGGCGGTCAGGGCATCTTCGGGATCGCCGTGGGCGTGGTGTGGCGCGACGTCGAGAGCGCGCTGTCGCAACTGCACGGGGAACGGGTCGACACCGGTGAGACGCTCGTCGGGCACAACCCGGCGGACGAGCTGGCGCGGCGGCGCAACCGGGCGGTCTGAGGCTCCTCGCAGGGCGCGAGGGGCGGCTGCGGACCTCATTGTCAGTGGTGTGGTGCAGCATCGGACATGTGAGAAACGCGCCCACGATCCTGCATCTCGACATGGATGCCTTCTTCGCGCAGGCGGAGCAGGCGTCGAAGCCGAGTCTGCGCGGGAAGGCCGTGGTCGTGGGCGGTCTGGGGCCCCGTGGAGTGGTCGCGACCGCCTCCTACGAGGCGCGGGCCTTCGGGGTGCACTCGGCGATGCCCATGGCCCAGGCGCGCAGGCTGGCTCCGAACGCCGCCTATCTCGTCCCGCGCTTCGCTTTCTACCGGTCGATCAGCGAGCAGGTCATGGGGCTGCTGGGGGAACTGTCGCCGCTGGTGGAGCCGCTGAGTCTGGACGAGGCCTTCGTGGACCTGGAGGCCGGGGAAGCAGCGTGGGACGGCGAGTCGGCGCGGCTGGCCGGCGTCAGACTGCGCGCGGACATACGGGCCGTCACCGGGCTCACGGGTTCGGTGGGCCTGGCCTCCTGCAAGATGCTCGCGAAGATCGCCTCGGAGCAGGCGAAGCCCGACGGCCTGGTGCTCATCGAGCCGGGGACCGAGCGGGCGCTGCTCGGGCCCATGTCGGTGCGGACCCTGCCGGGGGTCGGCCCGGCGACCGGGGACCATCTGAGGCGGGCCGGGATCATCACGGTCGACGAGATCGCCGAGGCCGGTGAGGACGAGTTGGTGCGGCTCCTGGGCAAGGCGCATGGGCACGCCCTGTATGCCATGGCGCTGGCGCGCGACGACCGGCCCGTGGTGGCCGCGCGGGAGACCAAGTCGGTGTCCGTCGAGGACACGTACGACGTGGACATCCACGACCGGGTCCGGGTCGAGCTGGAGGTGCAGCGGCTGGCGGACCGGTGTGTGCGGAGGCTGCGGGGGGCGGGTCTGTCGGGGCGGACCATCGTGCTGAAGGTGCGGCGGTACGACTTCTCCACGCTCACCCGGTCCGAGACCCTGCGCGGGCCCACGGACGATCAGGCGGTGATCCGGGAAGCGGCGGCCCGGTTGCTGGACTCCGTGGACACGACAGGTGGGGTGCGGCTGCTCGGGGTGGGTGTCAGCGGCCTGGCGGACTTCACACAGGAGGACCTGTTCGCGCAGGCGGCGGAGGCTGTGGAGGCGGCGGCGGTGGAGCGGGAGGACGGGCCCGGTGAGGAACTCGCGGACGAGTCTGTCGGCGAGGCGGCGGTGCCGGTGGAGCACGAGTGGCGACCGGGACACGACGTGCGGCATGCCGTGCTCGGCCACGGGTGGGTGCAGGGCAGCGGGTTGGGCCGGGTCACCGTGCGGTTCGAGACGCCAGAGTCGGGGCCGGGACGGGTGCGGACGTTCCGGACCGAGGATCCGGAACTGGAACCGGCGGATCCGCTGCCGCTGGTTCGGCGAAGACCTGAGGAGGGCGGCGAGGCGGCGGTCGGGACGGTCGGGGCGCAGGACGTGGATTCAGGGTCGTCGGCGGCAGGGTCCGGGAACTCTCGGTGAGTCGGATCAGTTACACAGAGTGAAGCGGCTCGAAGTGTGGGGTGAGTCGGAGTGGTGGCGGTGTTCCGTGAGGGCGCCTGTGAGGGATGGGGAGCTGTATGAAACTGCACGGAGGCCGGTTCGCGGATCCGGCCGGGGTGTCGCCGGAGCGTGAGGCCGAGATGCGGCAGGTGGTGGATCGGGTCACTCGGTGGTCCGCGAATCGGAGCGACGTGGTCGGGCTGCTCCTCGTCGGGTCCTGTGCGCGTGGGGTCGCGCGTCCCGACTCGGACGTCGATCTCGTGCTGTTGTCGACGGCCCCTGCCCGCTACGGCGACGACGACGCCTGGACGCGCGAGTTGCCCATGGGGGAGCTGGTCCGCGTCCAGGAGTGGGGGGCCATCACCGAACGGCGGTATGTCACCGCCTCCGGTCTGGAGGTCGAGGTGGGCGTCGGTTCTACCGACTGGGCGCGGACCGGTCCGGTCGACGCGGGCACACGGAGAGTCGTCATGGACGGCGCCCGGCCGCTGTACGACCCTGCCGGGATTCTCGGGGCGCTGATACGGGCCTGTGGCTGAGCTGGATCAGAGGGCCTCAGCTCTCGTCCGTGCCCGCCAGTCGGCCGAAGTCGTGGTCGGGGAGCGGAGGCGGGGCGGCCACGTCGAGGCTGTAGTGGTGGTAGAGCTGGAGTTCCTGCTCCGGGGAGAGGTGGCGGCCCACACCGAAGTCCGGGGCGTCCTTGATCAGGGCCCGGTCGAAGGGGATGTGCAGGGTGCCCTCGACCAGCTCGCTGGGCTCCAGGGGGACGAAGGCGTCGCGGGAGAACAGGCCGGTGCGTATGGCCGCCCACTCCGGCACGCCGGTGGCGTCGTCGAGGTAGACCTCGTCGACGGTGCCGATCTTCGTGCCGTTGCGGTCGAACGCCTTGCGGCCGATCAGGTTGCGCGGATCGATGTCGGTCTGCACGGGCCCTCCACTTGGTCGCAACTCATCCGTAAGCACTACAAAAGAGCACATTGGGACGGGCGGCCACTCGAGAGAGTGACGTTGACCTCGCTGGTACTCTGACAACGGCTGCTGACCCCGTGCGGGAGAGTCCTCCGGACATCACCGGAGGCGCCGAAGGAGCAAATCCTCCCCGGAATCTCTCAGGCCCACGTACCGCACGGACGAGGTCACTCTGGAAAGCAGAGCGGGTTGCCGACGGCGTCGACGGCTCCCGCTCTCACCGACGGTGAAAGCCGGCTGCCCTCGGGCGGCCGGTGAAGCTCTCAGGTTGAGATGACAGAGGGGGAGGCCGTCCGGGTACCCGCGCCGTGGTGACCCTCGAAGGTCGTGTCAGACCAGGAGGCCTCCGTAATGACAGCCCATCGCATTCCACTCTCCGAGCTCGAACAGGGAATCCCCTTCGAGCAGCGCCACATCGGGCCCGACCACGAGGCGCGGGCCAAGATGCTCGCGCAGGTCGGCTACGGCTCCCTCGACGAGCTCACCGCCGCCGCCGTCCCGGATGTGATCAAGAACGCCGACGCGCTGGACCTGCCCGGCGCGCGCACCGAGGCCGAGGTGCTGGCCGAGCTGCGCTCGCTGGCCGATCGCAACCAGGTGCTCGACTCGATGATCGGGCTCGGGTACTACGGGACGTTCACGCCGCCCGTCATCCTGCGCAACGTCATGGAGAACCCGGCCTGGTACACGGCCTACACGCCGTACCAGCCGGAGATCTCGCAGGGCCGGCTCGAGGCGCTGCTGAACTTCCAGACCATGGTCGCCGACCTGACCGGGCTGCCGACCTCGGGCGCTTCGCTGCTCGACGAGGGCACGGCCGCCGCCGAGGCGATGGCGCTGTCCCGGCGGATGGGGAAGAACAAGAAGGGCCTCTTCCTCGTCGACGCGGACGCGCTGCCGCAGACCATCGCCGTGATCGAGACCCGCGCCGAGCCGACCGGCTTGGAGGTCGTCGTCGCCGACCTGAGCGGCGGGATTCCGGCGGAGCTCGCCGAGCGCGAGATCAACGGCGTGCTCGTGCAGTACCCCGGCGCCTCCGGTGCCGTACGCGACCTCAAGCCGCTGATCGACCAGGCGCACGGGCTCGGCGCGCTCGTCACGGTCGCCGCGGACCTGCTCGCGCTGACGCTGCTGAAGTCGCCCGGTGAGCTGGGGGCGGACATCGCGGTCGGGACGACGCAGCGATTCGGGGTGCCGATGGGCTTCGGCGGGCCGCACGCCGGCTACATGGCCGTGCACGAGAAGTTCGCGCGCAGCCTGCCCGGGCGGCTCGTGGGGGTGTCCGTCGACGCTGACGGGCAAAGGGCCTACCGGCTCGCACTGCAGACGCGTGAGCAGCACATCCGGCGCGAGAAGGCCACCAGCAACATCTGCACGGCGCAGGTGCTGCTGGCGGTGATGGCGGGGATGTACGCCGTCTATCACGGGCCGGACGGGCTGCGGGCGATCGCCCTGCGCACGCACCGGTACGCGGCGATCCTCGCCGCCGGGCTCGCGGCCGGCGGCGTCGAGGTCGTGCACGGGTCGTACTTCGACACGCTGACCGTGCGGGTAACGGCGAAGGCCGCCGAGGTCGTCGCCGCGGCGCGGGAGGAGCACGGGGTCAACCTGTACCTCGTCGACGCCGACCAGGTGTCGATCGCCTGCGACGAGACGACCGCCCGGGCTCAGATGGCCGCCGTCTGGGCCGCCTTCGGGGTGGACGGCGACATCGAGTCGCTCGACGCGGCCACCGGCGACTCCCTGCCCGCCGGGCTGCGGCGGTCCGACACCATCCTGACGCACCCCGTCTTCCACCGGCACCGCTCCGAGACCGCGATGCTGCGCTACCTGCGCAGGCTCGCCGACCGGGACTACGCGCTGGACCGGGGCATGATCCCGCTGGGCTCCTGCACCATGAAGCTCAACGCGACCACCGAGATGGAGCCGGTCACCTGGCCCGAGTTCGGGCAGCTGCACCCCTTCGCGCCGGCCGAGCAGGCGGAGGGCTACCTCACGCTCATCCGTGAGCTGGAGGAGCAGCTCGCCGAGGTCACCGGGTACGACAAGGTGTCGCTGCAGCCGAACGCCGGGTCGCAGGGTGAGCTGGCCGGGCTGCTCGCCGTCCGCGGGTACCACCGGGGCAACGGGGACGAGCAGCGGACCGTGTGCCTCATCCCGTCCTCCGCGCACGGCACCAACGCGGCCAGTGCCGTCATGGCGGGCATGAAGGTCGTCGTCGTGAAGACCGCCGAGGACGGCGAGATCGACGTCGAGGACCTGCGGGCGAAGATCGAGCAGCACCGGGACGAGCTGTCGGTGCTGATGATCACCTACCCGTCCACGCACGGGGTGTTCGAGGAGCACGTCGCCGACATCTGCGCCCAGGTGCACGAGGCGGGCGGACAGGTGTACGTCGACGGCGCCAACCTCAACGCGCTCGTCGGGCTCGCCAAGCCGGGGCACTTCGGCGGGGACGTCTCGCACCTGAACCTGCACAAGACGTTCTGCATCCCGCACGGCGGCGGCGGTCCGGGGGTCGGGCCGGTGGCCGTACGGTCGCACCTCGCGCCGTATCTGCCGAACCACCCGCTGCAGCCCGCCGCCGGGCCCGAGACGGGTGTCGGGCCGATCTCGGCCGCGCCCTGGGGGTCCGCGGGGATCCTGCCGATCTCCTGGGCCTATGTGCGGCTCATGGGCGGCGAGGGGCTCAAGCGGGCCACACAGGTGGCGGTGCTCAGCGCCAACTACGTCGCCAAGCGGCTGGAGCCGCACTACCCGGTGCTCTACAACGGGCCGGGCGGGCTGGTCGCGCACGAGTGCATCATCGATCTGCGGCCGCTGACCAAGGCGACCGGGGTGAGCGTCGACGACGTCGCCAAGCGGCTCATCGACTACGGGTTCCACGCGCCGACGATGTCGTTCCCGGTGGCCGGGACGCTGATGATCGAGCCGACCGAGTCCGAGGACCTCATCGAGCTGGACCGTTTCTGCGAGGCGATGATCGCCATCCGCGCGGAGATCGAGAAGGTCGGGGCGGGCGAGTGGCCGGCCGAGGACAACCCGCTCCGGGGCGCCCCGCACACCGCGGCCGCGCTCGGCGGGGAGTGGGAGCACGCGTACACGCGTGAGGAGGCCGTCTTCCCGGCCGGTGTGTCCGCCGCCGACAAGTACTGGCCGCCGGTGCGCCGGATCGACCAGGCCTTCGGCGACCGGAACCTGGTCTGCTCGTGCCCGCCGCTGGACGCGTACGAGGACTGAGTGGGTGGGGGCGCGGGGCCCCGTCCGTCCCGGATGCCGTTGGTGAATTCCGCCTGGGCGGTCCGGGGCCGGGTGAGTCCGTGCCGGAGGTCCGGGTGCTGTCGGCCGCGAATGTGACACTTCCTATCGGGAGTGTCACATTCGCGGAACTGGTACCCGGCCGCCCGTGGATTCGCCGACGGCGTCCCTCCCGGGCGGGGTCCGCCCGCGGGCTACGCCGTCGCCAGGGACACCTCGGTCGCTTTGATCAGCGCGATGACGTCGGAGCCCACGAAGAGGCCGAGGTCGGTGGCCGCGTCCGTGGTGATCACCGCGGTGAGTTCGCCGCCCGGCACGGAGACCTTCACGGAGGCCATGGCCGCGCCGGTGGTGAGTCCGGTGATCGTGCCGGGGAGGCGGTTGCGGATCGAGAGGCCGTCGACCTGGCCGGTGGACAGGGAGACCTCGGTCGACTTGACCAGGGCGCGGACGGCGGTACCCGTGGTGAGGCCGAGTTGGTTCACGGCCTCCAGAGTGATGGCCGCCATGAGGTCCTGGCCGCCGGCCAGGTGGATCCTGACGGTGGCCATGACCTCGCCGGGGTGGACGGCGGTGATGGTGCCGGGGAGCTGATTGCGGATGCTCAGGGTCATGGGCCCCAACGGTAGGGGGACGAGGCGCATATGTCTGGTATGCGTGGTTGTGCGTCGCCGTGAGTGGAGGTGTCCTCAGGGCAGGTCCGAGGCTTTGAGGATTGCCCGGGTGATCGTGTCGTCGATCTCGTGGCGCAGGTGCTCCAGCACGTCGGCGCCTTCGTGCAGGGTGCCGTGCTCCAGGGAGCGGCGTGCGCCCGTGCCCAGGTCGTGCCAGAGCAGCGGGTTGCCCGTGAGGACGCGGGGGTCGAGCTCAAGCCGTCGGGAGCATGGCGAGGACGCCGGTGGAGAGGGTCAGCCACAGCAGGGCGTGGGGGAGGGTGAGGGTCTCGGCGTCCCGGTCGACCAGGAACGTCAGCGTGCAGAAGCCCGGCGCGCAGCTCAGGGCGAGCCGGACGTCGGCGCGCCGGTGGCGCTTGACGGCGGGTACGGCGGTCTGCCGCCTGGCCCTGGCCCTGGCCCTGTCTCAGTTCCAGCCCTTGCATGGGGCCGACTTCTGACGGTGCACCGGCCCAGGCGCCCAGGCGCCCAGGTGGCAGGGGTCAGCCGGTGTGGACGCGGGGGCGGCGGGCGCGGTCGGGTTCTGCCTCGCGCAGGACTTCTCGGGTGACCGGGGCGACCTCGCCCTGGCCGAAGAGGAAGAAGCGCAGGAAGTTGGCGAACGGGTTGCCCTCGGTCCACTCGAAGTAGATGTGCGGGATGCGGCCGGTGGAGTCGCGGGTGTGCAGGAGCAGCGCGGCCAGGGCGTTGGAGATGGAGGAGGACTCCAGGGTCAGGACGCGGTAGCGGTTGTGCAGGACCTCTCCGCGTACGGTCAGGCCGGACTCGAACTCGGAGGGGTCGAGGACCGTGACCTCGACGAAGACGAAGTCCTCCTGTTCCGGCATGTCGTTGTCCTGGCGGATCTGCTCGATCTTGTCGCGGTACTCGGCTTTGTCGCGCTGGTCGGGCTCGTTGGCGATGAACCGGATCTTGCGGCTGGCCATGTCCCGGATGAAACGTTCCGCCATGTCGTCGAGCGTCACGCTGGTCACGCGGAGCTCGAAGGCGCGGGCCAGCCGGGAGAGCAGGGAGACCAGGACGATGCCGGCGATGAAGCAGGCGCCGATCTTCACGCCGTCGGGGCGTTCGAAGACGTTCGCGACGGTGACGTAGAGGAACACCGCCGAGATGACGGCGAAGCCGATCGTCCAGCCCCGCTGGCCGGCCTTGCGGGCGGCGATGGTCACGGCGATCGCGGCGGAGCTGATGAGGACCAGGACGCCGGTGGCGTAGGCACCGCCCTGGGCGTCGACGTCGGCGTCGAAGATCCACGTGACCAGGAAGGCGATCAGGGTGAAGACGATGACCATGGGGCGGACGGCGCGTGCCCAGTGCGGGGCCATGCCGTAGCGGGGCAGGTAGCGGGGCATCAGGTTGAGCAGGCCGGCCATGGCGGAGGCGCCGGCGAACCAGAGGATGGCGATGGTCGAGACGTCGTAGACCGTGCCGAAGGCGTTGCCCAGGTACTCGTGGGACAGGTAGGCGAGGGCGCGGCCGTTGGCCTTGCCGCCGGGCTCGAACTCCTTCTCGGGGATCAGCCAGGTGGTGATGAAGCTGGTGGCGATCAGGAAGACGCTCATGATCAGGGCGGCGGTCGTCAGCAGTTTCTTGGTGTCGCGGATGCGGCCCTTGGGGTGCTCCGCGGTGTCGTCGGGGTCGCCCTGGACGTGGGGCATGACCGCGACGCCGGTTTCGAAGCCGGACAGGCCGAGGGCCAGTTTGGGGAAGACCAGCAGGGAGACGCCGATCATCGCGAAGACGTTGCCGTGCTCGGCGGTCAGGGCGCTGGTCCAGTCGGTGACCACATGGCCCTCGGTGAGCACGTGCCACAGGCCGACGATCACGACGACGACGTTCAGGCCGAGGTAGACGATCACCAGGGCGACGGCGACGCCGATGGCCTCCAGGAAGCCCTTGAGGAACACCGCACCGAGCAGGGCGACGAGGATGAGGGTGATGATCATCTGCTGCCCGTGCAGGGTGCTGGTGAGGTGTGGGTTCTCGACGAGGTGGGTCGAGGCGTCCGCCGCGGACAGGGTGATGGTGATCAGGAAGTCGGTGGCGGCGAAGCCCAGCAGGGTCAGGACGAACAGTTTGCCCTGCCAGAAGGACAGCAGCCGTTCCAGCATCGAGATCGAGCCCTCGCCGTGCGGGCTCTCCTCGGCCACCCGCCGGTAGACCGGCAGGGCGCCGGCCAGCGTGACTATGACGAGCACGACGGTCGCCACGGGGGAGAGCAGGCCGGCCGCGAGGGCGGCGATGCCCGGCTGGTAACCGAGGGTGGAGAAGTAGTCGACGCCGGTCAGGCACATGACCCGGTACCAGCGCTGCCCCTTGTGCTCGGGCTGGGGCGCCGCCTCGGTGCCCGGGGCGGCCGGCTGGCCGTGGCCCTTGCCCATGTCGGACAGGCCCTCCAGCATCCAGGTGCGCAGGCGACCGGAGGGAGGGTGCTCGGTGGTGGCCATCGGCGTGCTCCTGATGTGCGGCTCGGAGACTCAGTGGCAGAGACACCCAGTGGCTCAGTACCTCGGAGACTCGGCGGCTCGGCGTGTGGTTTCGGCCATCACGCGGACGGCGGGATCAGCGTAAGCGGAGAGTGACGCCCGGGCCCACGGATCATGGGCCGGACGGGCGTCAAGCTTCCGTTAAGACTGGTCGCGGGGCAGACGCGCCCGTGTCCTGTCCGGTGTCGCGCGGACGGGTTTGTTTCCGGCCGCCGGACGCGCACCGCGCTGCGCTTCGTAAGGTTCGCCGACCAAGTCGAATGTTTCGGCTCTCTTCCGGGCCCCTTCGGGGCCTGTTCCGTGAACGGGCCCTTGGATTCCCTGTGTTCAAGGGGTTGCCACCCGTCGGAGGGTGTCTCTAGGGTGCGGCAGCAGCGAAGCTTTCTGAATTTGGTTCGAAACTTTCGATCAATCAAGGAGCGCATGATGGGCGACCCGGCATTCTCCCGCCGCGGCTTCCTGGCGGCCTCCGCCGCGGCCGGTCTGAGCATGACGGCACTGAGCGCCTGCGGCGGCGACTCGGACGGGGGGTCGTCGGGGACGACCACGATCGAGTGGTGGAACATCTCCACCACCCAGCCGGCCAAGGGCGTCTGGGCCGGTCTGGCCAAGCAGTTCGAGGCCCAGAACCCCAACGTGAAGATCAAGATCGTTCAGTTGGAGAACGACGCCTACAAGTCGAAGATGACGGCGCTGACCGCCTCGGGCAAGCTCCCGGACATCTTCCACACCTGGGGCGGCGGTGTCCTGAAGCAGCAGGTCGACGCCGGGCTCGTCGAGGACCTCACGGACCGGACGAAGGACTGGGGGGAGAGCCTGCTGTCGGTCGCCCGCGAGCCGTATCTGCTGGACGACAAGGTGTACGGCGTCCCGTTCGACATCGGCATGATCGGGTTCTGGTACAACAAGGCGCTCTTCAAGCAGGCCGGTGTCAGCGCGCCGCCCACCACCTGGAGCGGCTTCCTCGACGCCGTGCGCAAGCTGAAGGCAGCCAAGATCACCCCGCTCGCCCTGGCCGGCAAGGAGAAGTGGCCCGGCATGTACTACTGGGCGTACCTGGCGATGCGCACCGCCGGCATCGACGCCCTGCAGAAGGCCGGGGACGCCAAGGACTTCACCGGGGACGGGTTCGTCCAGGCCGGGCAGCACCTCCAGGACCTCGTCGACCTGCAGCCGTTCCAGAAGGGCTTCCTCGGCGCCGCCTACAACAGCCCCACCGGCCAGGCGGCCACCGTGGGCAACGGCAAGGCGGCGATGGAACTCATGGGCCAGTGGGCGCCGGCGGTGGAGGCCGACGCGGGCAAGGGGCTCGGCGCGGACCTCGGGTTCTTCCCGTTCCCGGCGGTCGACGGCGGCAAGGGCGTGATCACCGAGGTGTTCGGCGGAGGCGGCGGGCACGCCCTGCGCAAGGGCGCCCCGCAGGCGGCCGTCGACTTCCTGAAGTTCTTCGCCTCGGCCGCCACGGACACCGAACTGGTCAAGAAGACCGGGGTGCTGCCCGTCGTCCCGGCCGCCGAGAGCGCCATCACCGACCCCAACATCAAGGCTGTACAGGCCCAGTTGAAGGCCGCCACCGGCTTCCAGCTCTACCTCGACCAGGCGTACGCGCCCGCCCTCGGCCAGGAGGTCAACGACAGCGTCGCCGCCCTCATCGCCGGGTCCAAGTCGCCCCAGCAGGTCACCGAGTCGATCACCAAGGTCGCCAAGGAAGAGCAGTAGCAGGCGATGACCTCCACCTTCCTCCCGGACAAGCGCCGCGGCCCCGACGTCGACCTCCCGCCCCCGGCCGCAGGCCCGGACCGGGGCCGGGCGCGGCGGCGGGCGCTGCACTGGCTCACCGCCGTCGGCTTCCAGGTGCCCGCGCTGGTGCTGTTCGGCACGCTCGTGCTGCTGCCGATGCTGTTCGCGCTGTACGCCTCGCTCTTCCGCTGGGGCGGCTTCGGCATGCCCGAGGACTACATCGGCGGCGACAACTTCACCCGGCTCTTCCAGGACCCGGTGTTCCTGGGCGACCTGTGGCGCTGCCTGCTCCTGGTCGGGCTCTCGCTCGTCCTGCAACTGCCGTTCGCGCTCGCCCTCGCGGTCGCGCTCAACCAGAAGATCCGCGGCCGGGCCGTGTACCGGATGCTGTTCTTCGCGCCGTACATCCTCTCCGAGGCGATCACCGGCGTCCTGTTCAGCATGATCTTCGCCCCGGACGACGGTCTCGCCGACCATGTCCTGGGCGCGGTCGGGCTGGACGGGGTGGGCGGGCAGTGGTTCGCCGACCCGTCCACCGTCATGGCCACCCTGTTCCTGGTCATGACGTGGAAGTACTTCGGCTTCCACATGATGCTCTACCTGGCCGGACTCCAGTCCATCCCGGCCGAGTTGACCGAGGCGGCCCTGATCGACGGCGCCGGGCCCTGGCAGCGGTTCCGCAACATCACCCTGCCGCTGCTCGCGCCGACCCTGCGGATCAGCGTCTTCCTGTCGGTCATCGGCTCGATCCAGCTCTTCGACCTGGTGTGGGTGGTCACCGCGGGCGGTCCCGACCACCACTCCGAGACGATGGCCGTGACCATGTTCCAGTACGGCTTCAAGCGGTACCAGGTCGGCTACGCGAGCGCGATCAGCGTGGCCATGTTCGGCATCAGCCTCGTCTTCGCCCTCGCCTACCAGCGGTTCGTGCTGCGCCGCGATCTTCAGGGCGCCACCACGACCATGCGAGGAGGCGGCGGCTCGTGAGCGTCGTCAAGACGGGCCGGAGCGTCCGCAAGACAGGTACGACGAGTGCGACGGGTACGACAGGCAGGAGCCGGCGGGTCGGGCGCAGCCTTCCGCTGCATCTCGTCCTCGTCGCCGTCGGCGCGCTGATGGCCGTACCCCTGGTCTACGCCGTGCTGTCCGGCTTCAAGTCCACCGACCAGCTCTCCCGCAACCCCATCGGGCTGCCCGACCCCTGGGTCGTCTCCAACTACACGGACATCCTCGGCTCCGGTTCGTTCTGGCAGCTCGTCGGCAGCAGCACACTGATCGCGGTCGGGACGACCGTGGTGGTCGTCGCGGTGTCCGCGCTCGCCGCGTTCTCCTTCGCCCGGTTCGCCTTCCGCGGGCGGGAGATGCTGTTCACCCTGTTCACGATGGGGCTGATGTTCCCCTTCGCGGTGGCGGCGCTGCCGCTGTTCCTGCTGCTGCGCTCCATGAACCTGCTGGACAACCCGCTCGGCGTGATCCTGCCGCAGGCCGCGTTCGGGCTGCCGATGACCATCGTCATCCTGCGCGGCTTCTTCCGGGAGATCCCGGCCGAGCTGGAGGAGGCGGCCACCCTCGACGGCTGCGGGCCGCTCGGCTTCTTCTGGCGGATCCTGCTGCCGATGGCCCGGCCCGCCCTCGGCACGGTCTCCGTCCTCGCCGTGGTCGGGAGCTGGAACAACTTCTTCCTGCCGCTGCTGGTCTTCAACGAGCCCACCTGGTGGACCATCCCGATCGGCGTCCAGCAGTTCCAGGGCCAGTACTCCGCGGAGTACGCGCGCGTCTTCGCCTACCTCGTCCTCGCCATGGTTCCCGCCCTGGCCTTCTACTCCGTCGCCGAGCGCCAGCTCGTCGGCGGTCTCACCGCCGGCGCCACGAAGGGATGACGCGCGCCCGCGGACGTACGGCACGCCACACCCACCGACCGTGAGGAGTCGCACCATGTCCCGCACGTCCCGCACCCGGCTCAGACTCGTCGGCGCCCTGACCGGGGCGCTCCTGGCGGTCGTCGCCGCCGACCCGGCCGCCCAGGCCCACTGCGACGACCCGCCCACCCTCGCCGACCTCGCGCAGCGCCACGGCCGTTACTTCGGCAGCGCCACCGACAACCCCGAACTCACCGACACCGCCTACACGAAGATCCTCGGCAGCGAGTTCGACATGATCACGCCGGGCAACGGAATGAAGTGGTATGCCACCGAGCCGCAGCAGGGCGTCTTCGACTGGACGGCCGGCGACGCGATCGTGGACCTCGCGCGCGCCCACCACCAGAAGGTCCGCGCCCACACCCTCGTCTGGCACAGCCAACTGCCCGGCTGGCTGACCGGCAAGGAGTGGACGGCCGACGCGCTGCGGGCCGTGCTCAAGAAGCACATCCAGACCGAGGTGCGCCACTACCGGGGCAAGGTCTACTCCTGGGACGTCGTGAACGAGGCGTTCAACGAGGACGGCACCTACCGTGAGACGGTCTTCTACAAGACGCTCGGCCCCGGCTACATCGCCGACGCCCTGCGCTGGGCCCACCAGGCCGACCCGAAGGCGAAGCTCTACCTCAACGACTACAACATCGAGGCCGTCGGCCCGAAGAGCGACGCCTACTACGGCCTGGCCAAGGAACTGAAGGCGCAGGGCGTCCCGCTCGACGGCGTCGGCCTGCAGGCCCATCTCGCCCTGCAGTACGGCTATCCGACGACCCTGGAGGACAACCTCCGCCGCTTCGCCCGGCTCGGCCTGGACACCGCGCTCACCGAGGTCGACGTACGGATGCTGCTGCCCGCGACCGAGGAGAAACTGGCCCAACAGGCCGACTGGTACCGGGACATGACCGAGGCGTGCCTCGCGGTGCGGCGGTGCGTCGGGATCACGATCTGGGATCACAATGTTGGTTAGGGGACTCAGTTGTCTGCTAGTTCATCGACGAGGTCCAGGATGTCGCCGAGGCGTCCCCGCATGCGTTCGACGAGGAAGATGAGGCCGGCAGGGGGGAGTTGTCCGAGGTCTTCGGTGCGGGCGGCTTCGAGGTCGCAGCGCGCGAAGTTGACACGGTCGCGTTGGAGGTTGGTGAGGGCGAGCGCCGGGGTGGGGTCGGACTGCTCGTCGGTCATGGTGCGTCGCCTGTCGTCGTGCGGGTGCGTGGGGGGCGCATGTAATCGTTGGCCTGTGGTTTCTTGTTAGGCAAGACGTCAAGGATCACATCATCCGAACGGGTGTTTTGTCTGCGCTGGTCTTGCGCGCCGCGATGGACCTTGATCTAAAAATGCCTGGTCTGCCGGGCTGACTTAAGATCATCCACGTCAGAGCGTGTGTCGAGTGCTCGACCTCTCCGACGATGACTGGCTCAAAGCCTGCCGCCACGCCATCGGCGACCGCATCCGCACCGAACGCATGCATCAGAACCTGACACAGGAGCGCCTCCACCTCGCGGCGGGCATCAGCCGCTGGAGCCTTCAGGAGATCGAAGCGGGCCGGAACAATCCGACCCTGGAGACGCTGCTCCGTATCGCTCGCGCGCTCGACGTGTCTCTCGCTGATCTTGTCCAGTGAGTGGCCCGCCGCCGGCGGGCGGGGTGACGCTCGGCGGCGGGCCGTGGCCGCGTTTCCCCTCCAGGGGGCGGCCGTCCCGGGGGCCACGCTGCGGTGCGAGGCGGCCGGGAGTTCAGCGGGTGTGGGGTATCACCAGGGTGCGGGGCCGGTTGCATTCCCAGTCGTGGACGTACACGGTCGGGCGGGCGGCGGACGTCGAGTCGGGGATCGTCTCGTTGTATGTGTCGCCGGGTTCGATGGGTCGCCCGCAGCGGGCGCAGCGCCGCATGTCAGGCTCCGGTCTGGGGTGGTGCGGCGGGGCCGCGTAGCGTCTGCCGGTATGCCTGGTAGATGCGGTCGCCTGGCTCGCAGGGCAGGCCGAGGTTCTTGCCGTCCTTGTCCATGGCCATGCAGGTGGGGCATGTTGTGCCGTGTTCCAGCAGGGCGACGTATTCCGGAGTCGCGATCGTGGTGTTCATCGGCCCTCCCGGGCGAGGTGTTCCAGTGCGGCGCGCACGTCGCAGTGGGAGGCGTCGTCGGTGCACTGCTCGCACATGCCGGGATGGTCGCGGATGGCCCGTATGGCGGCCTCGCGGACGCATGCGGGGCAGGCCCGCGGGAACGTGCTGTAGTGGCCGTCCAAACGCCTGTGGCGGCGCTCACCGAGGTCGACAGCGGTTGCCGTGTCGAGGCGCGTGTCGCACCAGATGCAAGCCGCGCCGCGTACCCGCTCCTGCGACAGCCCGTCGAGCGCGGGGAGAGGGAGCAGAGCGAGCACATCGACCGTGCCCAGCCCTGCGCTTCTGCCTGACATGCGGAACCCCCTGGCCTCGTGGTTTGTGCTGCTCAACCGACGCTAGAGCCCAGGGGGTCACGGAAGTGCTACAGACTGTAGTACCTGTGTCAGACGACGCCGAGCCGAATCCCCAACTCCACCAGCTCGCCCCGCTTGCGGGTACGGATCATCGTGCCGACCGTCTCCCGCACCGCCGCATGCGCACGCGTCGCCTGCGGCGCCAGCCGCTCCGCATCCAGGAATGCGGCCACAGCCTGCTCCCGCTGCCCGTTGTAGAAGAACGCCCTGCCGCGGTCGATGTGGAAGTGCGAGGTCCGCTCCCGCGAGTAGCCGGCCGGGAGCTTCACCTTCTCCGCTCGCGCGACCGCGTCCTTGCCGTGGCCCATCTCCACGGGCAGGCTGACGGACCAGAGGGCGGTGTTGGTGGGGCCGAACTGCATCTGCCAGTCGTTGCGGTCCTCCCCGAGTCGGTCGGCGGCCTGCTGCGCGTGTCCGAGGTGGCGGACCGCGGCAGCCGTGTCCTTGGCGCGGGCCAGGTTCAGCGAGGCCTTCAGGTGGAATGCGCCCTTCAGGGACACGGCTTCCGGCCCGGGTGACGGCATCGCGCCGAGCTCGGTGAGGGCGTCGTCGATGATGGCCCCGGCCTCGTCGTGCTCGCCGATCGACAGGAACTCGCCCGCGTCGTACCAGTGCGCGGCCAGAACCCGCAGCGGATCCCCGGTCTCCCGTGACGCCCACAGCACGCGCTCGGTGGCCAAGGTCGCATCCGAGGTGTGGCCCAGCTTGTACAGGTACTGCATTGCGCACTCGTAGCCGGACGCCAGCAGGCCGAACACCCGACGCCGGGTGTCGCCTTCGGTCAGTTCGGCCGCGACCTGGAGGTCGCGCAGCAGCGCGGGCAGTGCGGCGCCGGACTTGGCGAGGGCTGCCGCCTGCCGGTGCTGGTTGGCCTCGGCCACCCGATCGTGGAGCTCGGGCAGGTTGACGGTGGCTGCTTCGGCGTCCGTTGGTCGGGTTGGCCGGCCGTGGCGCATCAGTGCGCGGCGGACGGCGGCCACCGAGGCGACGGCGGCTTGCCCGTCGCGGTCGGCCTGGACCGGCATGTAGGGGGCTCCGGTGATTTCGGTGGGGTGGCAGTCGAGGGCTTGCGCGAAGGTGAGGACGATGCTGGCGCGGTCGAGGCTGCGGCGTCCTTGTTCGAAGGCGCGGATGGTGGCGAGGGAGTAGCCGGATTCGGTGGCGAGGCGCTGCTGTGTCCAGCGGTGACGGGCTCGCAGGCGGGCGAGGCGTTGCCCGTTGCTCTCGGCTGAGGGGTGGATGTCAGAACCGTGGGTCATACTGGTCTCCGTTCCTTGCGTCCACTTGGAACGGTACGCCCGACGGCCGGTGGTGTACTTGGGAAGGCCCTTACGGATTACGGTCCGTTGGGGCCTTCTCCGTGTCTGAGATTGCCTGGATCGCGATGAGTGAACGGCCCCCGCTGTCGATACGCTGGGGGCATGTCCCCCTCCATCACCCGCCCGGGTTCCGTGCGGTCTGCTGCGGCCATCAACGCCGAGATTCGGGCGCTCATGACGCGGGCCGGCGGGCATCTCCCGGCAGGCGATCGGGCCCGGTACGCGGCACTACGCGATGAGTGGGTGGCGGCGGTACGCGCGGAGATGACCACCGCCGCGTAGCCGGGGAACAGCAGAACGCCCCCCGCTCCCGTGGGGGAACGAGGGGCGCGGCGGCTTTTCAGCGTCCGGGATGGTCCGGGTCGTCCTCGGCCGTGGGGAGATTTCCGTATCCCTCCGACCAGTGGTTGACCCAGCCGCACAGCCCGCAGGCGTAACGGCCGTTCAATCCCGCCACCTGGGCGCCGCATTGTCGGCACTCGGTCGTCGTGATCTCAGGGCTGACCCGAGGGCGGGCGGTGTCACCCGGCACGGTTTCCGTCGGCCGCTGCTGAGTCATGTGCTGAGGGTACCCGTGGGGTGGGGGCGTGCCCGCTTGACCAGCCGCACTGGTTCGAGCAGATCCATGAGCCGTTCGAGCCCTGGATGGCGGAAGCGCCGCAACTTGGACATTGCATTGCCGAGTCCTCCTTTGAGGTTGCCGCACGGTCTGCTGTCCGGTGTGCCCGCCTGTCGGAGGCTCCATGCGGTGCGCGGCAAACGTGGCTGGACCCGCGTGTGCGGTTGACGCCGGAGGGGCGGGTCGTGTTGGAGCGGCTGTACGAGGAGTGGGCGGCAGCCGTCCGGGCCGAGGTGGTGGAGGCGGCGTAAGGGTCAGCAGATGGTGCGTACCCCTGGCGGTGACCAGCGGCGGGTGTCCGGCAGGCCGGGACCATTTTGCGGAGACGCGCAACATGGTCGACGTAGGATCCGCCCGTGGCCACCTTCGACTTCCCCGACACCCTCCTCCAGCTCGAACGCACCGCCTGGGAGGAAATCCAGAACGGGCGGCTCACCGTCGACACCGCGCAGGCCGTGCAAGCGGCGGTAACCGCGTTCGCCATCGACGGCGGGCATGACCGGTACGCCGTTGAAATGGGGCTGAAGATGAGCGTCCGCCACCCGGCGGGCTAGTCGCTGTCCCCGACACCGCCGGGGCGCGTCGACAGCCGGTACTCGTCGACCGGGAAGTCAGCCCCTGCGCCGGACACGTCGTCGAAGTCGTCACCCTGCTGCGGGGCCTGCTGCTCGTCGTCCATCGCGCCAGAATGGCAGACCCTCACACCTAGTCCGGCCACCTCGTCAACGTCACGCCCGCCTCCTCGTCGACGAGGACCACCCGCGCGCCCGGCAGTACGCCCCACAACCCGACCCAGACGGCGCACTGCGAGCGGGCCACGACCTCGCTGCCCCACCAGCCATGCATGACCGGCCGGCCGGTAGAGGTGAGGGCGAGGTGGTAGCGGTCGGGGTTCACGGCCCCAGGGTGGCATGCGCACCGGACGGCCATAGACTCGAACGCGTGAGCGATCCAACCCCGCCTCGACTCGACATGCTGCGCTTCCTCGAACGCGTCCAGCAAGCCGACCTCGAACGCACCCGACGATGGATCGCAGACGAAGAACGCAAAACAGCCGAGAAACAGCACGGCCTCGAAGCCCGGACGCCAGCACCGGACTGGCTGATCGAGATGGGCCTCAATCGGGACGCACCACCGAACATGATCCACGTCGGCGGCTGCCACATGGCCGGCAAACGGTCCCGGGGAATCAGCCGCACAGACGCCCTCCGCTGGCTCGCCGAAGGCATCCCCGCCTGCACACACTGCCGACCCGACTCGGAACTCGGATACCTCGACGGGTAGCGGGCGCCCGCCAGGACGGGGGAGCCTGACGGGCATGCGGCCAGTCTGGCACGGGGCTGCTTACCGGCGGCGCCACCCCGGCTTACCACCCATGGGGATGCTGCTCGTTGTCCAGCCGTGGGCTCCCTTGCTCAGCTCGCGGCGCTCGGCGTTGCGCTCCTCGCACATCTCGCGTGCGTGAGTCGCTGCCTCTTCGTGACTTTCAGCGGTGTCGGAGTACCACGTCTTGCCGGTACCCATGGCGCTCCAGACGCTAATGGTCCAAGTTGCCCGGTCGAGCTCTTCGTCGGGCGGGCAGTAGATCAGCTCTCCAACCTTGTCGTCACCCTCGAAGAGATCGAAGCCCTGTGGTTCGCCGCATGGACGGAACTCCAGAGTCATGGACTCTCCTCGTGTGAGTTCAGCCGCTCCCCTAGCTTGGCAGCGAGGGCGTAGGCGGGGTGGTTGTCGAGTTGCCGACGGCGTCGGTTGTACCTCTGGGTGGTGCGGGGGTCGGAGTGGGAGACGGCGTCTTGCACGTCTTGGAGCGGGACGCCGTTGGCGAGGTTGTCGGTGATGAACTGGTGTCGCAGCGTGTGGGGCTTGATAGTGGCGGCCTGTGGGATCCCGGCGCGGCGGGCGAGGACGCGGAGGTGCTTCCAGACTTCGGGCTGGGTCCAGCGGCGGCCGGAGTCCGTGGTGAAAAGCGGGCCGTCGGCGCGGTCGTCGAGGTAGGCGAGGAGCGCGTCGAGGGCGAGTGGCGGTACGGGTGCGGGCCGCTTCTTGCCGCCCTTCTGGGTGAGGGGCAGGGTTCGGTGGCCTCGGTTGTAGCCGAGTTGGTTGGCGTTGAGGGCGAGGAGTTCGTCGATGCGGGCGCCGGTGAGGTAGAGGAGCATGACGAGGGCGTAGGAGCGGGGTGCCCAGTCGAGGGCGGTCTCGACGAGGCGGGTGGTCTCTGCCTCTGTCATGCCTTCGGTGGGCGAGTAGTCGGGGTCGACGTAGGGCCGGTTGACGGCGCTGAACGGGTCGGAGTCGACGGCTTGGAGTCGGGCGGCGTAGGTGTAGAAGCTCCCGGCGGCGGCGAGGGCTTGGGCCTGCGTGGTCTCGGCCGGGGGCCGACCGTTCCTCGTCGGGGTCTTGGCGAGGTGTTTGGCGTAGGCGTCGGCGAGCGGCAGTTTCGCTTGGAGTGGGTGGACCGTGGTGGAGCGGGCGTACTCCTCCCATGCCTTGAAGGTGCGCACGTATGCCCGCCTGGTGTGGCGGCTCTTCTGGCGGGCGATCCATCCTCCGGCGAGGGTGGGCAGCGGGTCGCGGTCGCCGTAGATGGCGGCGAGGTGGTCGGCGAGTGCGCGGGCTTCGTCGGGCCAGTCGTCGCGGGGGTCGTGCCGGTCGGTCGACAGCTCCGCCGACTGGCGCGGGACGAGGGCGGTCATCGGCGTACAGCCCGGAGCCGTGTCAGTGAGACCGTCTCCATTGCTCCGGTTCCGTCGAACATCACAGTCACTTCGCTGCCGGGTGCGCTGTCGGCCGTGGGCACAACGGTGACGGTGGCGTCGTCCAGCCCGACGCGAGTGCCGATCGCCGGGCGAGACGAGATCTTCGCGGCCTCGTCGGCCCTGCGCCACGCCTCGGCGAGGATCTCATCGGCGCGCTCCTTGCCGATCGGTTCGCCGTTCAGTGAGTAGTACGTCGGCCCCGCAATCCACTTCGGAGTGGAGTCGATACGCGTACCGGGCCGGACCTTTTCCCGACACTGACGACACTCGTACCAGTTGTCCTGATGCTCGTCACGGCAGTCCTCGCACCAGTACGGCTCACCGAAGACGAGTTCCAGCGTCGGGTACCGGTCGGATCCTTCCGCGTAGTAGTGCTCGTGCCCGTTGCTGTCAGTCGCGCGCCAGCGAGGGTCGGGCTGGGGCATGTCGCTCTGCACCCAGTCGCCGTCGTGCTCGACCTCCAGGACGGAATCATCCGCAAGTGTGATCGTCGTAGTGCGGGCCATCAGTCCTCCTTGTATTGGATAACTGTCATTATCAACCATCCCGCGTTGGGCAGCGCAGCCCAGCCCGCTCCGGATTCGCGCCCCCGCCTCACCGGTTCTTCTCGGCCCCGTAACAGAACCACCGCAACCCTTTACGGTCTGCCTACATCCGATAACGTCCCTCATCTCACGAAACACCGCACCAGGGGGGACACATGAGCCAGCAGTACCCGCAACAGCCCTACCCGCCCCAGCAGCCACCGCCGAAGAAGACCAGCGTCGGAAAGACCGTGGGCCTGGGCTGCGCCGGCATCATCGGCCTGCTCCTCGTGATCGGCGTCATCGGAGCCGTCGCCAGCAGCAGCGGCGGCAAGGACACCGGTGCCAGCAGCGTCAAGCCCGCAGCCACCACATCCAAGAACGAACAGCCCGCCACCGAGCCGAGCAAGACCGCGAAGAGCGAACCCAAGACCGAAGAACCGAAGAAGAAGACCGTCACCTTCAAGGTGTGGGGCACAGCCCCCGCCGGCGCCCTCGGGGGCCTCGACATCACCTACGGCTCGGACAGCGACAACCGCAAAGGCGCGTTCAAGAACGGCACCTTCACCGCCACGCTGCCCCTGGACGACGAGGCCCTGTTCTACACCGTGACAGCCCAGCTTCAGGGATCCGGTGACATCAACTGCTCGGTCACGGTCGACGGCCACACCGAGAAAGGCCACGCGTCCGGCGGCTACAACCTGTGCAACGCGCAGGCCAACGCCGGACTCCTCGGCGGCTGGGGATAGCCAGACACGACGAAGCGCCCCGCCCCCGGGTGGAGGGCGGGACGCTTCAGACACAGAAGTGCGCCCCTCCCGGAGGAGGGGCGCGGTCACTCGTTGTCGTCGGATGGCGGCAGCTTCGGCTCGCGGAACGGGCGCGGTGACAGCCAGAACGGGGGATCGCCTTCATCCGGCACGGGTCACCCCTCAACCGTGGGCGGCGACGCGGGCGGTTCCGGGATCGGCGGAGGTTCCTCGACACCCATCGCGACGAGGCTGCCTACGTCGGCACCACCATCCCGGCCACGGGGCTCCACCGGACGCGGGTCACGTGTCGGCATATCGCACTCCAGTTCTCACACGTCGATAGCGTCAAGGTATGGGCGGGCCCGATCCGGGATCGGGCGCGGCGCGGGCGGTTCCAACCCTGCGCCGCGGATGTAGCTGACGAGGCTGCGGCGGTCGATGACGAGCCAGGAGATCGCGGCACCCTGACCGGTGATCTGCTCCTGTTGGCCGGTGATCTGGACCTGTTGGCCGACGACATCCTCTTTCAGGTCGTCGATGCGCTCATTCAGCGCCTTCTTGATCTCCGTGAAGTCGTCACGGTTCTCCTGCCGCTTCGTTCTACGCGCCGAACGTGCAGCGACCACGCCGCCGGTAGCGCCTATCAGGGCCATGCCTGCCTGGATCCAGGTGTCCACCGCCATCAGGAACCCACTCTCTTGGGCCGGGGCGGTTCACGCCATCCGGCAACCACGATCACCGGAACAGCGATCACCCCCCACACCGCAGCAGCCACCCAGCCGCGCGGAAAGTCCCCGAGCACCCACGACGCCAGGTAGGACAGCATCCACGGCAGGACGATGAGGACGAGGGCGACGAACCCGAACCAGTCCGCACCCTGCCTCAGCCACGCGGCCACCGCCGCCATCAGCCCGGCCGTGATGAACAGTGAGCCCCACACATGCAGCGGCCACATCTGCACGGCCAGCGTCAGACCGCGCTGATCCGGCTGCGGAGAGATGATCTGCCCGTACCCGTACAACGCCCACACCGTCCCGTACGACAGGAGGATCGCACCACGGCGGCCCAGCATCCCGCCCAGCCGCCGGACCGCCCAACGCACTCAGGCCTCCGCGGCGTGGCTGCCCGACGTCACCAGCGAGTCCTGCGCCTTGCCGGAGATGCCGGTGGGCTTCCACAGGCCGAAGTGGCTGAGGACGGCCGTGCCGAAGGAGACGAGCGTCAGCACGAGCGCAGTGCCCAAGTCCCAGCCGTCGGGGTGCGGGCCAGCGAGTTCGACGAGGAATCCATTCGCCGCGGTGAGCGCGAGGAGGAGGACGGCCTTGACGCCAGCGTGGGTGACTCTGGTCGTCACGAGGCCGACGAGGACGGGCAGGATCACGGAGACGAGGAGGCCCAGCCAGTAGGCGGCATCGAGGTTCACGGTCATTGAGGGGTTCTCGTTTCTCAGACGGGCTGCGCGAGCGAGCGGCAGCCGATGACGGTCCCGCTGGAGTTGCGGACTTCGCGGTAGGGGACGAGCAGGTCACTGCGCCGGTCGGCGAGCGCGAGGGCGACGACGAGAGAGACGATGTACTGGTGGCCGTCACGCCTCGACGGCAGGTTCTGGGCGTGCCCGAACTCGACCAACTCGAAGGTGATACCGCCGCCGAGTTCGATCGTGGCCAGGCGTGCAGGCGTTGCTTCGGGCTCGATGACCTCGCGCAGGTGTGGCTCCAGGTCGTCGATGCCGTCCTCGCGCTCGGCCGCGTAGAGGCGGATCGGGTGCGGGGTCAGGTTCAGGATCACTCGGCGAGCCTCGCGGCCAGCTTGTCGGCGACCTTCTCGGCGAGCGCGTCCAGGTCGACGCCGCCCACCGACAGCGACTCCACCTTCGCCTTGACGGCCGCGACGTCCGCTGCGATGGTGCGGGCCGTCTTGTAGGTGAGGCCGAGGAAGCTGGACATCGCCCACTCCACCGTCGGGTCGTCGGGCGACTTGGCGCCGTTCGCCCCCGTGACGACCTGACGGCCGATCTTCTTGATGTCGTCGTCGGTGAGGGCCACGGCTTCCTCCTGCTGGCTGGGTGCGGTCGGGTTCTTCCAGGCCGGGTCGGCGGTGACGATCCCTGTCGGATAGGAGGGGTAGCCGTAGCCGTACACGTAGGTGTCGCGGCGGGCGCGCTTCTTCAGGTAGACGCCGTCGCCCTCGGCAGAGCCGCTGGAGTTGGTGTTGCCTTCGGCGGTGTAGATGAAGTCGGCGTCGTAGGCGTAGACCAGGCCGGTGTGCGATCCGCCGCCCGAGCCGAAGAAGACCTGCGCGCCGATCCCGGGATAGTCCGAGAACCGGCCGGCGTTCTCCCACCAGGAGACGCCGAGGGCGCACGATGCGGTGACGGGGTAGCTGCCCTTGGGCATGCCTGCCTCCTGGAAGCACCAGGCGGCGAACGTCGCGCACCATGCCTGGTTCTGGCTCCACTCCAGGCCGGGCACGGCGGGGCTGTACTTCTGAAGGTTGGTCCAGTGGCCGCCGGAGTAGCCCTCGTGGTAGCCGACCTGGGACTTGGCGATGCGAATGACGTCGCCTGCGGTGCCGGTCACTGCTCCTCCAGGGGGCGGTCGGGCTCGCCGGTCAGGACGTCGCGTCCCGTGGTGGCGGGCAGGTCAGCCGCTGCTCCGGGATCCCCGGCCGCTTCGGCGTACTGGTCCTCGGCATCGCTCACGGCGACCTCCTCGGGCTTCAATGGACCCGGCCAAGAGGCGCGGGAGGGCTGGGTGGGTCAGCCGACGGCGGGCTCGGAGTCGACGGTGACGGAGCTGGCGGGGACCCAGTAGCCGGTCAGTCCACCGGCGGTGATCTGAAACATGGGCCGCCCGTTGACGATGGCCCGACGGTCGGCCGGCGCGTTCGAGGGGTTGGCGAACTGCACGGTTTTCACGCTGGTGACGGTGCCGTCGGTGGCGACCTTGTACGTGTCGACGGGGACGCTTCCGCCGGGGAACGTCACCGTGCGGGTGGGCCAGTAGATCGTGGCCAGGTAGACGCCGCGCAGGTACGCCTTGGACCAGGACTCGCCCACCCACCAGCCCGCGTAAGAGCCTGCGGAGATGAGGTAGTAGATGCCGCGACCCTTGATGCGGCGCCGCATCGACGCGGGTGCAGCCGTGTCCGAGGTGAAGGCGACCGTCTTCTGCTCGAGCAGGTCGTCGCCCGCAGCCGTCGACCACGCACCCGATGCCGCGGTGTCGAAGCGGTACAGGGCGTGGCTGCCGGACTCGAACTGGACCGTGCCGGACACGCCTGCCGCCGGGTAGTCGTCGACGAGCCGGTCGGCGTGGTCGGCGAAGTCGGGGCTGCCTGTCTGCCAGTTGAGCTGGCGGAAGAGTTCGATGTGGTGCTGGTGGTAGGTGTAGGCCTCGATGCGGTGCGTCTGGCAGTAGAAGCTGCACCACTTCGAGTTCCGCAACAGCGGGAAATACCTGGCCACGGTGGTGGCGACGGCGTCGTACAACTCGGCCGCAGCCTCGCTGCCGGTGACCTGGCAGTAGTCCCACACCCCGAACAGGGAGTAGATCATCCCGTTGTAGGTGTAGTCCCCGCTCCCCGGTTCGGAGCCCGGGTACTCCTGGATCCACCCGTATCCGGCGCTGTCGGTGTTGACGGCCCACGGGTAGCCGTACTCGTCGGTTTGCAGCGAGGCGAACGCGTGGTCGGCAGCCTCCAGATACACGGCCCGGTCCGCGTCGGCGAGGGCGTCGAGTTGGGAGAGCTGCACGAACAGGCTGAGGATCTCACCCTGCGCCATGCCCGAGTACCAGGGCGCCGTATAGGAGACCCCGGAGTGCACGGTGTGGGTGAAGTCGAAGCCGTAGGGGAACCACCAGGCACCGGACACTTCAAGTCGGCGGCCTATGAGCCGGTCCGCTTGCGCCCGCGCCCGCGCCAGGAAGAGGCTCTTCCGGGCGGCGTCCGTCTCGGTGCGGTAGCTGGTGATGCAGCCCAGGCCGAACTGCGCCTGACCGACCGGATGGTCGTAGCCAGTGCTGCCGCCGTCCGGGTAGTAGAGGTACTCGCCCTGCGCGTTCAGGTGATAAGCGCCGGTCAGGGGGCTGACGTTCGCCCAGGCGACGGGCCGGTCCCGCCACGGCCGCATACTCTCAGGCAGATCTGCGGCAGGAGCAAGCCGGTAGCCGGCGCGGTTCATGAAGCCTCCGGGCATGAGAAAAGCCCCGACCAGTGGGATCGGGGCGGCGGTTATGCAGGTGGCTCAGTCGGCCGGGTTGGTGATGCGCATCTCGTCGAGCCAGACCTTGCTGACGCCGCTGCCCGCCTCGGTCGGCACCGAGAACGCGAGCACGCCGTTCGTCCCGACAGTGACGCGGGTTGCGTAGTGGGAGCTGTTATAGGTGGCGAAGCCTCGCCCGGAGGCCGGCCGGTACCCGGAGTTGAAGGTGAACGCCGTGGTCGTCGTGGCCGCGGGCAGGCTAGAGATGGCGATGGCGCCCTCGTACTCCCACACCTCGGTGCCCAGCATGGACAGCTTGCGCATGCGCGGGGCCGGTGTGGAAGCCGAGAAGCCGCCCGCATACGAGCCGATCGACGACAGGTTCGTCCACGCCATCGTCTCGACGATGTTCATCAACTGCCAGGCCGAGCCGTCGTAGAAATACAGGCCGTTGACGTCCTGCAGCCACGACACCATGCCCTCGACGGGGGCGGTCGCCCCGGTCAGCGCGGCGGAACGCGCGGACGCCGAGGCGAACCTCATCACCGACCGCTGCGCGATGCCGTTGGCGATGTTCTTCGCCAGGGTCTCGGCGTTCGGGGCGTCGGTCAGGGCGGCGACGGTGATGCCTTGCCCGTAGTCGTCGGTACCGGACATCAGGCGGTCCTCCTCAGAGAGAGCCAGGAGAACTGGCGGACGGTGGTGGCGGTGCCCGAACTGGCCTGCTGGGCCCAGGCGAGGGCGAGCGTGCCCGCGGTGGTGACGACTGCGGTGCCGGCCGGACGGCAGGTGACGATGGTTCCCGCGCCGATCCCGGCGACCGGGAGTGTGCCTGTGCCGATATCGGTTACGGCGCCCCAGCGGGTGGTCGCAGCTTGGGTGGTGTTGCTGGAGTCGGAGCCGCCTGGCCACCAAGTGCCCGTCGTGCCCGCGGGGGCAGTCCAGCCGAGCTTCAGGTCGGCCGCCGAGTCGGCGTCGTAGAAGAGGACCGCGTCGATTTTGTACGTGCCTGGGATGACGGCGAAGGTGAGGTGTGGATCGGCGGCGATCGCCGTCACCGACGGCCGGGCCGTGTTGCCCGACTTGATCTTCTCGACGATGCTGCCGAGCGCGAAGCCGCCGGTGCTGCCGCGTCCCCAGGCGAACCAGTTTCCGGTGCTGGACTGGGTGACGACGATGACGTCGCCGACCGTCGGCAGCAGGTACGACTCGTCGCAGCGGATGGAGGGGATGCCGTCCGCGTCGACTGTGCCATCAGCGTTGACGGCGGTGACGGTCGCCAGCCGCCAGTCAGACCCGCGGACGCTGGGCGTCGACTGGCCCGTACGTTTTGCCTGCTGGCGCATCGCCCACGCGAGGTCCCGGTGGACGCCCTGCGCCGACCGGTCGGCGGCCGTCATGCGTCCTCCTTCGCCGAAATCGTCGAGATCGGGAAGTCGCCGTCCTCGCTGAGGGGCACGGTGAACGAGGCGGGCTGCTGGAGCTCGCGGCTGCCGTCCGGGTGCGTGACGCGCAGGACGTCGCCCGCCTCCAGTGCCGGGTTCGGCAGGCTGGAGATGTCGCCGGACGCGTTCGGCGCCTTCGCCTGCGCCAGCAGCAGCGTTCCTGCAGCAGTGCAGGCACCCGTCGTGATCAGCGTCGGTGAGGAGTAGAAGCGGGGGCGGCGCCCGAACGGGCCGCCCCAGTAGGTGGGGCTGCTCGTGTCGTCGTCCGTGACCAGGGCCCGCACGGGGGCCACGTTGTCGGCCGTGTTTTCCCCTCGGGCGAGAATGCCGTTCTTGACGCCCGCGCTGGACATGCCGCGGTTGGCGCGGATGTAGACGCCGCCCTCTCCTGCGGCGACCTCCCATACCGGCGTCGTCGTCAGGATGTCCGGCAGGGTGGTGATGGTGACCGTGCCGTCCGGGGTGAAGTACACCTCGGCCCCGGCTGCGGCGGCTATCTCCTTGCAGGCCGCCCAGGGGTCCGCCTCGATGTCGAAGACGCGGCGGCCGATCGCGACGTCGACGATCGTCGAGACCACCTCGACGTCCGGCAAAGATCGCTGCACCAGCGCCGTGACGGCGGCAACCGCAGTCCCCGACGACGTCCACGGATCGGTGAACTGGTCGTCCTGGATGACGGCCGACAGATCTTTGCCCGACAAGGTCACCGGGCCGTCGTTGACGTCGCCTCCCACCTCGTCCAGCCGGAATACGCCGAGCGGAACCAGCTCCGAGGAGCCGTCGCCGTAGTAGACGCCGCGGCTGATCCGGAGCCGGGCCCCGTTGGTGGCGAGCTGGTCGGCGGGCGTGCGCGGAATGAGTGACGGGTCGGCGACGGTGACCGTGCAGGTGCGGCGGATTGCCTGCTGCCGGTCCACCTGAACTGACCCGCCTGTGTGCTCCACATCGAGCACACGCCCGTCGGTGAGGAACAGTTTCACTTCGGTGGCGACCTGGTGTGACTCGGCGAGGCGGGCGAGGAAGCGATCGGATACGGGATACACCGGGCCTCCCTACTTCCGCTTGTCGAGGAGCGCGTCCTCCCACGTCGCATACGCGTCCAGGAAGGCCTGCCACGTCGCGAAGCCGGAGAGGACGTCCTGCCAGGTGCGGTCAGCGGACCCGTTGACGCCGGTCGTGACCGGTCGATCCGCCTCGGTCAGCGGCAGCGTCCACTCCCGCCACTGCTCCGTCGCAAGCGTGCTCACCCTCGGCCGGGCGACGGGGCCGACGTTGACGTACACGTCGTCCTCACCCATCCCGGGTGCCGACTGCCACAGCAGCACATTCCCCGAGCCGAGGAGCCAGCGCAGGGCCTTCCGTTCGTTGTCGGACCGGGTCCAGACGGCGAGGCTTCCCTCCTGCCCGCCACGACTGTCGCTGAGGATGACCGCGTTCTGCCGGTTGCGTACCTTGTGGGCGGTCTGCTGGATCGGATCGGCCCAGTCCGGGGCCTGCTTGACCATGACCTGCAGGTTCCGCTGCGGATTGCCCGGATCCTTCAGCCAGCACAGGTTCACATCGTCGACATCGAGGGTGATGACCGCCGATGAGCGGGTCGAGGCGAGGACGCCGGCAGCGGTGTAGATCTCGACGTAGTAGTAGATGACCGTTTCGAGCGGTGCCTCATGGTCCTCAATGATGAGCAAGTCCGAGGTGATGGCGTCCTTGTCGTACAGGCCGGCCGGGCCGCGCACGGGGGTGCGGGTGCCATCCGGCGTCACCCGGTACACGGTGATCAGGTAGTCGACGGGCAACTCCCGTAGCGTCAGCGTCGCGTAGGCGCTGACGTCGTGCTCGGTGACCGCCGTCAGCGGCAGAACCGGCCACAGGGCTGTGTAGTCCATCCACAGGCTGCTGGACACCGCCCCGGCGACGCCGACCACTTCAATCGCGGCCTTCGCCGTGCTGGCGGGGGCGACCGCGTCGGTCGTCATCGCAAACCAGCTGCCGCCGGGCAGCGCGTAGGCGGTTCCCGTCGACACGCCCAGGTCGGCGCTCGCGGCGCTGTACCAGTGGATTTTCACGGTGACGGTTGTCCAGCTACCTGCGTTCAGCTTGCAGACGATCTGTGCGCGGAAGTTCTGCCCCACCGGATTCGACAGGTTGAACAACGGTGAGCGCCAGGTCGACGAGGTCGCCGTCGCTGACGCGACCGCAAGGCTGTAGCTGCCCGCATACGAGGCCGCCCCCCACGGCGTCGACCGGGCCGCCGTCGCCACCCCGGACGTCACCGTCCAGCCGCCCGCCGACTGCTCGAAGGACGCCGACGCATAGGGGACGACCGTGCCGGCCATCACCGGCACCATGGGCCGTATGACTGCGGTGTCGACCCGGAGTACCTGTGCGGCCGTCGGGCTGTCCAGGCCGACCGCCAGCGAGCACGTGGCTGCGCCTGCGGGTGCGATGTCCGACACGATCTGCCGGTACGCGCCTGTGCCCGGTGCCGCCAGCGTCGACCTGGTTGCCTGGACCTGTGTGCCGCCGCTGTCGTAGAACCGGAGTTCCACCCATGCCGTCGATCCGGATGTCGGCGGGCTGAGGTAGATGTAGCCGAAGTATTCGACGCCGGCTGTAACTGCGGGCCGGTCGGCGAGGCGCATCGCAGCGTTCGCGGACGCGGTGACGGTCATGGTGGCCATGTGGCCGCCCGCGTAGTAGTAGTCCACGGGCCACGTCAGCGCGGGCACGGTGCGGGTGATGGTGCAGTTCGTTTCGACAGTCCACGAGGTGACGTCCACCTCGGACGTCTCCGTGTTGAAGCCGAGCAGGTTGCTGGGCGAGCGGATCGGCAGCCCGAGGTAGACGTTCTCGTAGAAGCTGTTGACGTTCCCGGCGGCCGGGGTCGACGACAGCAGCACCTGCGCCTGCGTCGCCCCCACCGGCGCGACCCCGCCCACCGCGATCCGGTGCCATGACGCTGACGCGGCCGCCGTCGTCAGCGACCACGTGATGCTGACCTCGGCGTTCGCTGCGGTCAGCCAGCGGATACCGATCCTCTCCGGGACCGTCGCACCCGACGCGTCAGCGAACGCCCCGTACAGCGTGCCCTCGACGACCGGATACGACGACACCGTGCGGGCCTGCATCTCGCCCGACGCCACCGACTTGACCGCCAGGACGCCGTCGCCGTTCCGGCCGCCCGTGCCCTTGCTGAGCGTGCAATTCAGCTTCGCCGTCCATCCGGAGACGGACGGATCCATGCTCTCCGTCGCCGAGCTGAGGAGATTCCCGGGAATCGCCAAGGTTCCTCCTCAGCTCGCGTTGATGACGGAGATCAGATGCTGCTGGCTGTCCTGCACCCGCACGTCGATGAACCCGGCGAGGGCCTCATCCCGTGCATGCACCTCGACCACAACCGGCGTCGGCGACGACTGACTGCGCCCGGCCATTGAGGTGAGCGCGTTCGCCTGCTGCGTCGTGAAGACCGGCTCCGGCCTGCCCGTCCCGTTGTAGGCCAAATTGAGGCCGGGCTGCAGGTAGCCGCCAGAGTCGTAGGACCCCGGCTTGAACCCGTACCAAGAGGTGAACAGGCTGTTGTTGTAGCCGCGGGCCCGGGGGCCGACGACGACGCCGTCGCCGCCGCGGGACTCGACGTTGGTTCCGCCGAGCGTGCCCGCTGTGTGGCCGACGCCCGAGTTGGTGATGCCGATCCGGAAGGGGCTGTTGCCGTGGTAGACCCAGCCGGGAGGCGCGGTGTTCCCGGAGAACGCCATCGTCGCCCACCGGCGGTGCGGCTTCTCCCCGCGGAGAACGGACTCAATCGCGGACATCAGCCCGGAACAGTCCCAGCTCGGGTTCCCGTTTCCGGCCCACTGATAGGGCAGCCCGTTCTGGGTGCGCGCCCAGTTCAGTGCGGCCTGAATTTTCGGGCCGCCGAGGCCGCCGCCCCCTTGCTTGTCAGCCTCCTTGGTGTATCCGAACAGGGAGTCGACGATCTTGTTGGGGATGTTGCGGAGCATTTTCCCGAAGCCGGTGTCCATGCCGGGGAAGCTCTTGAGCAGCGGGTCGACGACGTTCTTCACGCCCGCGCGCGCGGACGCCTCCAGGGTGTCCTTGAGCCAGGAGGCACCTTCCTTGATCTTGTTCCAGGCTGCTGAGCCCGCACCCAGCACCGCAGATCCCGCCGACTTGATCCAGCCGAAGATGCCGCCGTCCGCGAACGACTGCGTGATGCCGCCGCCCGCGTACTTCAGGGAGCGGTCCGTCGGCGTGACCGGGTTCCCGCCGAACGCCGGGGCCAGCGCAGCCTTGATGCCCTGTGCGCCCCGAGAGCGGGCGATCGAGTTCAGAGTGTTCACGAATCCGGAGCCCACCGCGCGGGTGAACTCGGGCCGCATGATGGCCTCGCCGCCCGACAGTTCGAGCGCACCGCCCGTCGGAGAAACGAACCGGTGGACGTCCTTGCCCGGCGTGTAGCCCGGCATGACGCCACCGGACGCGAACTTGAACTCGGGCAGCTTGGGTGCGCCGAACGCGCCCGCGACCATGTTCCAGACGCCTCGGATGCCGTTGTTGTAGACGACGTCCACGACGTACTGGATGGGCACGCGCGCGTTCGCCTTCAGTTTGTCCCAGGCCGTCTTCATGCCATCCTTCGCGGCGTTGAAAGCGGCGACCGTCTTCTCCTGAAGGGTTGTTGCCCAGCCCGGGATCGTCTTCGTGAAAAACGTGCCGATCGGCGAAATCACCCAGCGCTTGATCCAGTCCCAGGCGCTGGCAAAGCCCGCCTTGATCTCACCCCAATGCTTGATCACGGCGACGACCGCAAGCCCCATCGGGCCACCCAGCGCGCCCACCAGCCACGGCCAGTTCGCCTTCACCCACGTCAGAGCCGTCTGGAACGCGGCCGGAAGCGTCTTCGTGAAAAAGCCGACGAACGGGCCCTTGAACCAGTCGACGACCGCCTGCGCCCCGCCTTTCAGGCCGTCCCAGACGTACTGGACTGCCGCACGGAACCAGTCGAACTTCTTGTACATCAGGACGACCGCAACGACCACGGCCGCGATCGCGAGGACGATCCAGCCCCAAGGCCCAGCCATCGAGACGACGTTGAACGCCAGCATCGCCAGCGTCGCAATGCGTTGGGCAAACCCCCACGCCGCCACGGCAATCTTCCACGCCGTCATCGCCACGACGATCCCGTAGATGCCCGTCACCAGCCACGGAGCCTTCTCCGCAAGCCACGTCACACCCAAAGCGAACAAGCCGATCGCCTTCAAGACAATCACCGAAACCGGAGCCATCGCACTGCCGATCGCCACGATCGCCCCGAACAACTTCCCGAACGCGCCAGCGAGCAGCGGAGCCATCCGGGCCGAGTACGACAGGAACTTCTCGAAGCTGGGCGAGCCCTTCAGATTCGCGCCCCAGTCCGCGAACCGGCCCGTGATCCGCTGCATCGTCGCCGAGATCGAATCCATGTGCGGCAGGAAGGCCTGCACGATCCCGGCCATGCCCTTGAAAATGTTTCCGAAGCCGACACCCAGACCCGTGATCGCCGGGACCACCGACCCCGCGAGATCCTTTTTGAAGGACTGCCACCACGGCGACTTGAAGCCCTGCGACGCCCGATCCTGCAAACCACCGATCGCCTTAGCAGCATTCACAACAAACGGCGTCAAGCCCGGCAGGCTGTTCTTCAGCCCATTGAGCGCCCGGGTGAAAATCGGCATCACCTGAGGCTGAAGAGACTTCGACCAGTCACCGAACGCCGTCTTCAGACCCGTGTACGCCGCCATCGTCTGCCGCGCCTCAGGCGTCAGCTTCGCCAACTCGGCCTGATACTTGGCCTGCGCGATCGCAGCCTGATCCACACTCCCGGCCGCCGACAGCGACGCCGACTCGATCTGCCGCTGCGCCGATGCCACCGCGTCCGCCGCAGACTGCTGCGCGACCGCCACATTCGCCGTCGCCTCCGACACCCGCTGCTGCGCATCCGCAACCTGCCGGGCACCAGCCACCTGCGCATCCCGAACAGCTACCTGCTGGTCAACGACCTTCTGCTGCGCCTGAACAAGCTGTTCCTGGGCATCCGTGACCGTCTTCGAACCGTCGACACCCGCCTTATTCGCGGCAGCCGTCTCCTTCTTCAGACGGCCCGTCTCGGTGGTCTGCTCCTTCAGCCGCTGCACGGCCTGGTCGTAGGCCAGCAGCGCCTTCTGCTTATCCAACTCCGTGGCGTTCGCGCTGTTGAGGACCGCGTTGCGCTGTGCGGTCGCCTCCTTCAAGGCGATCTCCGCGTCCCGCTGGCTGAGGACCGAGTCCGTCAGCCGGTTGTTGATGTCCTCCAACTCCTGCACGGCCGTCCGCCGCGCCGCCGTCAGATCATCCTGGGCGCGCTTCGCATCCCGCTGAGCGTCCGCGAGGGACCGCTCAGCGTCCTGCACCTTCCGTGCCGCCTGCGCGACCGCATCCGCCGACTGCTGCCGGGCCTGGCTCACAGCCTGCTGTGCCTGCGCGATCTGCCGGGCACCGTTGCGCTCCGCCGTCGCCAACGCCTGCTGAGCCGACTCCTGCTGCAACGCCCGGGACGCCGCCTGCGAAGCCGCCTGACCACCCTGCATCGTCGCGCTCGTCGCCGCATCCTGCGCCGCCTTCTGCGCCTGCAGAGTTGACGCGAGCCCCTTGAACGCCGGGATCGCCACCAGCGCGATACCGCCGAGGCCCGCAGCCGCGGCCACACCAGCCGCAGCGATCGCGCCCAGGCCGGCAGCCACCACCGGCAGCACCGGCAGAATCGCCGGACCGAACAAGATCGCAGCCGTAACGAGAGCCCGGAACCCAGCCGTCGACGATGACGTGTCGACATCGACATGCTGACCGTCGAGCCGGTTCACCGCAGCCTGGAACGCCGCCAACTGGGCCAGCGCCGCACCCGCATCAACTCGAACCGCCACATCGGCGTCCTGCGTCGACAGGCGCTGAAGACGGGCCTGGATCGCCTCAATCCGGGCAGTCGCAGTCGCGGTGTCCATGTCGACGCCGATCCGCACATCCCGCAGATCGGTCAACTGCGCCCGCAGGCGCGCCACCTCGACCTGCGCCGGCGTCGTGTCGGCACCAATGTTGATGTTCGGCAGCGACGCCTCGGCCTGCTGCACGGCAGCCCGCAGCCGGACGCCGAAGTTGCCGTCCGTCTCCACCCGGATATGCGCCGGGTTGGCGGACACTTCATCGATCTGTTCCCGCAGCAGCCGCAGCTGCGCGATCGCCGCCGCCGTGTCCGCGCGAACCGCAACATTCGGATGCGCAGCGCCGATCCGCCGCAGACGCTCCTCAATGTCGGCGGCCTCGGCCCGAGCCGTCTCAGCGTCGATATCGATGCCCACGGTCTTGCCTGCGAGGCTCTCCAGCCGTGCTCGCAGCCGGGCCAAGTCCGCGTCGATGCCGGTGTCAGACAGGCGCACGTCCAACTTGGGCATGCTCCGGAAAGCGGCCTGCAGGCGTGCCCGCAGCGACCGGGCGAACGCGCCGCCCGCCTCCTCGCCCTGCCGAGTCGCAGCAGGCCGGGCCGTCTGCCCGCCCTGCGTGATCCCATCCCGGATGGCAGTGCGAAGAGACGCCGTAACCCTGCTGGCGATCTGCTGGCCTATCCTCTGGCCGATCTGAAGGCCGACGTTGCCGATCTGCCGCTGCATTTCCGGGCCGAACGCCCGGCCCGCCGCGTCGCCGGCATCCTGCCCAGCCCGCGTGGCAGCAGGAACGAGGGCGCTACGCAGCCGGTTGTAGATGCCCTGCGTGTTGGGCAGAACATCGACTTCGACCGAGCCGACGGAGATAGCGGGCACCGGGAGCCTCCTCCCAGCGCCCTACGCGGCGCCCCCATTGATGAGCTTGAACAGGGTGTTCGCCTGCGCCTCGTTGATCTGCTGCTTCAGCCGAGGGGGCTTCGCGCCAGGCCGACGGATCGGTTCGGGGGGCCGGGGCTTCGTCGACTTTTTGTCGGTGTTTACCGCGCGCAGGACGAATCCGACGTCGGCGACGCGGTCCGCGACCAGGGCCAGGAGTTGCTCCGTCTGCGACCAGCGGGCCTTCTCCGGCTCGCCTTTCTCTGCCTGCTTGGCCAACTCCTCATCGGACAGGCTGTTGCGCAACGCTGTCCACGTCGCCGACTCCGGCGGCAGATGCTCGATGAGGACCCGCAGGCGCCGCCACGACATCTCCCCGCGGTGCACGTCGAGAACGTCGACGCCGTTGTAGTAGCGGAACAGGTCCGCCTCTACCGCCTCCGCGTGCGCCTCGACGACGGAGCGGGTCCACTGGATTTCCCCAGGCTCTCACCGACCAGCGAGGCGGCTTCCTGCGCGAACTCCATGAACTCGACGATCGTAGGGTCGAGTTCGAGGTACAGCTCATAGTCGTCCGGGTGCAAAACCTTCTCGGCAAACCCGTCCAGGTTGCCCTGGTTGAGCATGCGCTGCCACGACGACCGCCACGCCGACGGCGGAATGACCTGGACTTCCTCACCGCATAGCTCGGTTGTGACGTAGTGGCCGACTTCAGCCTCGATCTCCTGGGCTTCCGCCTCAGTCATGTCCGGCTCGTCGACCTCCTCCACCTCGGCGGCGCGGCGCGCAACCGGCGGGCGGGAAGCCGCTCGGGCCGCAGTTCGCGGCTTCCTGCTACTCGCGGTCGTCTTGCGGGGGGTGTTGGCCATGGCGCGGGCCTCTCTCTCAGGTGATGGCGCGGGCAGTGTGCAGAGGTGGGCGGGCCGGGCCCGCGCCGGCTGGCTATACCGGCCCGCCCACCCGTTCAGGACCCGGTGTATTCGGGCGTCGCCGGGATCTTGTCGACGTGGTAGACGGTGTTGCCGGACGCGTCCGGGTAGGTGGTGATCGTCCACTCGTAGCCCGACATCTCGTCCTGCTTGAAGGACACGTCGGAGCGGTCGTTGATCTCGCCCTCGGGCACGTAGAAGCCCTTGTAGGCGTCGCCGTCGACCACCAGGAACCAGAACGCGCGACGGTCCGGGACCGGCGAGGACGTCTCGGCGTACTTGGTGAGACCGTCGACGTCCGGCTCCAGCTCGGAGGCGTCCAGCCGGTACTGCAGCGACTGCACCGCGATCCGGCTGGTCTCCCACACCGTCAGACCGAACGTCCGCACGCTCTTGGTGATCTGAGTGCGGAACGGGGACGTCAGACCCCAAGGGGTGAACTCCTGCGAGTCCTCGTCGAAGCCGTAGGTGAGGCCATCGTCCGAGATCGCGCCGAGCGGCTCCCAGGCGCCGACCGGCTGCGTGAGGGGAGAGACCGGCGCCGAGGTGCCCACCGGGCTCACCCAGCCGCCGCCATTTGCGCCGACCAGAGCGAGGTCCGCAGCGCGGGTGATGTTGACCATGAGATGTCTCCAGACATGGAAGAGCCCGCGCACGGGCGGGAAAACGGGGTCCGGCGCGGGCCCACAAGGTGCAAGAGGCGCGTGAGCAGTTCGCCCAGCTCTTGAACGCCACGCAATGGCAGGGCAAGCACGTCGCGATCACTCGTCACGGAAGGCGGGCAGCCGTCCTGGTGCCGCCAGACTGGTACGACCAGGCGATCGAGGCGATCGCAGGTCAGGACGGGTGACAGTAGATCTCGTAGGTCGCGCCAACTCGTCGCAGCGCAACATTTTCGTATGGCCGCACTGCGGGCAACGACAGGCAGCCCGTCCGGCCGACGACGATCGATTCGCCACTGGAGCCGCGCAGTTCGCCTGTCACCCAGTCGTGCACCTCGCGGGCCAGAGTGATCGCCTCAGCCCTGGAAGCCGCGTACACGTCGATGTCGACGATCATCCGGGCGAGCCGGAGTCCGTCATCGCCGCCGCCCGGGATGTGCGTGATCTGGATCGTGGGCAGTTCGCCAGCAAGGCTGTTGTCCAGCTCGTCGCGCACCACCGCATCCGGGAACCGGACGGTGCCGCGGGTGATGAGCTCAAGCTCGATATCGACGAGCGCGGTCACTGGTTCCGCCCGCCCAGCAGGGCTGCCCTGAGCAGCACATGGTGCGCCGGAGCGCCAGGGGTGCCGTTGCTGTACTCCACCCAGCGGGCATAGTGGGCGGTGTTGCGGACGTAGCCCACTGCGCGGTCACGGCGGCGACCGCCGCGGGCCGTACTGTCCGTCTCCCACGATTCCTTGTAGTGCCCCGGATGCGGGCCGCCGACGTCCACCGGGGAGATCGCCTGGGCGACGCCCTTGATGACCTCGGCGCGGCGCAGCATCTCCGCCTCCATGCCAGGCATCCGCAGCATCTCGCCGACGCCCTTCTTCTTCATCTTGAACCGGGCAGCCACGACGTACCTCCTCGGTCAGCCGGTGACGCGGTCGGCAGCGAACTGGATCGGGCCCCGGGTGCCAGTGAAAGGGGACCGGCCCCAGTCCCCCGGCTCACCCGTGATCTCGCACCGCACCCCACGGATCACAGCCCCGTCCGTCGTGCGCAGCGGCATCTTCGCAGCAGGCGCGTCCGGGGCGTACACGGTCCAGCCGACGATCACGGTGTCCCGGTCCTGCTGCTGCGGACCGCCAACCTGAGGCGTCTCCGCCCGCGGCGTCACCGCGCAGCCCACCAAGTCAAACGACTCATCCGGGCCCGGCAACGGCTGACCGCGCGGACCCCGCCCAGGCGACTCACCAGTGCGCACGATGCGCACCGCCTCGCCGAACGGATACGGCGCGGGCATCAGGGATACCCCCAGCCCGCCTCGTAGTCCTCCGCCCATCCCGACAGATCATCGACCGGCCACGTAGGCGACGGATCGGCAGTTGCCGGCGTCGGATCCACCGTGAACGCACCGCCCCGGCCGGCCAGGGACTTGAGGGCGGACTTGTCGGACTTCGTCAGATACAGGCCGCCCGAACCCTGAGGGCGCTGCACCGACATCGGGCCGATCGTCTCGTAGCTGATCTGCTGCGGATTCACGTAGGCCCGGCCCGCCACCGACAGCACCACGGCCTCCGCACCCTCTGGCAGCGGATTCACGACGGTCTGGCAGAGGGACACAGCCGTAGCGAGCAGTAGATCAGCCCGGTCTCCGTCGATCTCGCCCATTCCCAGGAAGAGGCCGAGCTGCTCGGCGGTAGGGGCAACGAACGCCATCGCAACCTCCTATCGGGCCAGGCCCTCCACGGCGGAACACCAAGCCGCCAGGTCGGCGGCAGGGTCCAGTTCGGCGGACCTGGCCTTTGCCCGCTTCGACGCCAGCCGGTACTCAGCCGCCGCCTTCAGCTTCCGCAGCACCGCCTCGTAGCCGGCGACATCCTCGCGGTCCACGAAGATGCCAGCCTCACCCAGCGACTCCGTAAGCCCCGGCGTCGGATGCGCCACCACGGGGATGCCGGAAGCGAGAGCCTCGCAGCCGGCCCGGCCCCATGACTCGTAGGAAGACGGCATCAGCAGCACTCGCGTGCGGGCGTACACCTTCTCCCGCATGTCCTCGCCGCGGACGTGCTCGACGACTTCGACGTTCGGCAGGTCCGGAAGGATCTGCTCACCGTAGGCGCCTCGGACGGCAAGGAACTCCTGGTCCGGCATCCGCTCGGCAAGGGCCTTGAGGACCCTGCCGCCCTTCTCCGGGTTGCAGTTCACCAGCGTGACAGCCGTCCCCGGCTTCGTCGCATACTCGTCGGCGAACACCGGCGGGCGGACGACCAGGCTGGCCTCGGGGCGGATCGACTTCGGGTACTCGGCGAAGAACATCTCCGCCTCCCGCTCCATCCACAGCGAGTTGTACACCGCCAGCGCCGTGCCCCCAGCCGCGGCATCCCGGAACGTCGCACGGTGCGTGTTGTGGCACACCACCACCAGCGGCTTGCCATACCCGCGGGCCAGAGACGCCGTCTGCGGAACCGTCTCCAGATGCCCCAACAGCACATTCGCGCGGCGAACCGCAGAGGGGAAATCGAGGCGCGACTCCAACGGAATCACCTTGATGCCGCGGTACTCGTACTCCTGATGTGCTTTCCCGTAGCGGGACAGCCACACCGATACGTCGTGCCCGCGCTCCGCCAAAGGCCGCAGCATCGACACGAGCATGTGCTCGGCACCCGCATTGTGCTCCGGTGGCATCGCATGAACCCTGGCGACGATCCTCAGGGGCTTGGCTGCCCCGCCCGGCGCGGACACCGGGACAGCCCTCGCCATCAGGACCCCGACGGAGTGCCGGTGTACTTCACGAACGCCTGCGCGTCGCCCTGCACGTAGCCGTAGAACGCCTCCGCGAGGATCAGCACCAGGTTCTCCTGGAACGCCGAGTGAACGCCACCATCCTCGTCGACGTAGGTCGCCTCCTTGGAGATCCGCACGGTGATGTCCATACCGACGCCGTACGCCGCCTGGGACCAGTCGCCGCCGATCGCCCGCAGACCCGTGTCCGACGAAGCGGACTGCCGGCGCTGCTTACCGGACACACTGCGGGAGTAGGCGAGCGGCTCGCCGATCAGCGTGCCCGCCGCCGCCATCTGGTTGCCCGGCGTGGTGGTGTCGACCAGGATCGGCCGGCCCGTCGTGTCCGTGGCGAGCAGCAGTGACGGCTTCAGGCGGTGGTCGGCGACCGTACCGGTGTAGTCCCAGTCCTCGTCGATGACCTCAGCCATCCCGTTGACGAAGTCCGCCCAGATGCCGCCGTCCGCCTGTGCTGCCGTGCCCAGTTCCACCGAGTTGGTGGTCAGCGCCAGGTAGTCCGAGAACGGGCCGGCGGCGCCCTTCATGGTGAGGCCGTGGATCGCCGCGTGGTCGAAGGCCCGCGCGAACGCCGTCGGCAGATCCCGCTGGAGCTGCGTGTACAGGCCGCCCGCGTTGGTCATCGCGACCTCTTCGGCGACCGGAATCAGCACGGCCAGCTTTTTGGCCGTCATCTGCTTGATACCGACCGACGATGTCGACAACGGCTTCTTCGCCGCTTGCCCGACCCAGTCGGCCGTCGGCACGTCCATCGGGATCGGAACCGACGTCGTCGCGTCGATCGCCAGCGGCGCCGGACGAGCCAGCGCCATCACCGCGGACTGCTCGACCGACTTCTCGAAGATCGGGGCGGTGATGGTCCGCGGCAGCAGTGCCGCATTGACGTCAGAGAGCTTGATCGGGGCCGTAGCCACCATGACTTCCTACTTTCAGCAGCTACTTGAGCTGCGAATGAAGCCACCCGGCGAACTCGTCGCCCGGTGTGAGGGTCCGTTGGTTGTTGGCGCCGGATGCCTGAGTGCGGTCCGGTGCCGGGCGCCGCGGGCCCTCCGGGGGCTGGGCCTTCGCCCAGTGCGGCTTGCGCTCCAAAAGCGACTGGAGGTCGGCCTCGATGGCCGCCTCGTCGATGTCGCCATCGCCGTCGATGTACGAGTCGAGATCCAGGGCGCCGACTGCGTCCTCCGGGTCCGCGAACCCGGTCATCGCCAGCGCCTGCACCTGCGTGCGCACCAGCCGCTGACGCGTCTTGGTGATCTGCTCGGTGGCAGTTGCCAGCTGGTCGGTGAGCCGGTCCGTATCGGACTTCTCCGCGTCCTTGCGGCGCTGCAACTCGGCGAGCAGGGGTTCCTGATCCTTAAGCCGCTTGCGGAGGTTCGCGGCTTCGCTGTTCTTCTTGCGGAGCTCCGCCTCGAACTTCTTCCGGTCGAACGGCTTCTCCTCGGCCTCGGCTTCCGCCTCCTGGGCTTCGTCCGTGGACTCGGTGGTGCCGCTCCCCTCGGCCACCGTCTCCTCGACGGTCTCCTCGGTGCCGGTGTCGACCTGCTCGGTGCTCTGCTCGTTCTCTTCGGGCATGACGAATCGGCCCTCCAGGGGCTGTGTAAATGAGAAAGGCCGCCACCAGGGCGGCCTTGTCGATCAGTTGGATCCGGGAAGCGGATTCGAGTCGTGCTCAGCCAGCGCCTGCCTGAACAGGCGAAGCTGGTCTCCCGGATGGCCTTGGGCGTACTCGCGGTAGATGCGATCCCACTCCGCCGCATGCGGCGACAACTCGAACCGCTGCCCCCGGAAGACGGGGGTGATCACACAGTGGCAATCGTTGTGGAACTTGGCCACGCTGGCGTCGCCGGTGAAGCGCTCGTTAGCATCTCGACCTGCAGTTCCAGCCGTCTTGTAGACCATCCCGCGCGAAGCCATGAGGCGGCAGAAGGCGCAAGCTCCCAGCGCCGCGGCCCGCGCGTAGCCGACCGCTTGCCGGTCCTGCTGCACTGCCTGCCGAAGCGTCTCCCGGCCACCATCTGCGACTAGCTTCTGCGTCGCCGAGTCCGCCTTCGCCATCGCGGCTTGGATCCGCACATCGAGCGGTTCACGCTGCGCAACGGTGGCGACGGCCTCATTGCGCTGCCACAGATCCTTCGTGGCCCAGCGCAGCGCCGAATCCACCTGCTCGTCCGGCGGCGCATCAGCGAGCGGCACTGTGAACGAGCCCGGCACACCGGCTGCCTCGCGTTCGCCGTCGTAGAAGTCGGCGGCCAAAGTCGCCGACGTCTCCGAGTAGCGGCCGACAACCTCCGTCACCGCGTCGATCCACGGAGGCACAGTGGCCTGCAGGCGGTTCTGGTCGAGGAGTCGACGTAGCGTCAACAGATCCCTCAGAAGCAGTCGGGTCAGCCCGCGCTGCGCCGCACGCCACCTACCGGACGAGGCCGAGCCATCAGAGGTTTTCGACACCAAGATCGGCCTCCGACGGCTCAGGACTACGGCCGCTGTCGCCGGAGTCGAGGGCTGCCAGTCGCTCCATCAGCGAGGCGCTGCCGGCCCGGCCGCTGCTCCGACGACGGTCCGCGGCGATCCGCTGCCGCTGCCCCTCCGTGAAGCCTGCCATCTCCAGCGTGACATCGGAGTCGGCAGGCAGGACACCCGCCTGCACCAGCTTGACCGTGGCGTCCACCTGGGCGGCCACCGTCGGGGTAGCGGGGTTGCGCCACACGGTTTCGATCCGCCGCGTCTTCTCCGGCGGCTCCCCGTCCCGCACCCACAGCGCCAGCCGCATGGCCTGCTGCCATGCGGCCCCAAACCGGCGGATGCGGCGCTCGGAGCGCTTCACCAGCTTGGCTTCGGTCGACCGGATGGCATCCGCAGATGCCGGATTGTCCGTGGTGTAGCCGAGCATGTGTGGCGGCAGCCCGAACTGGCTGGACATGATCCGCGCATACAAGTCGATGATCTTCGTCATGCCGGTCGGGTCATGCGCGGCGAACTGACCCACCGACGGGACCTGTCCGTCCTCGTCCCGCTCCAGAGCGAGCACCCGGCCGATGTACGTCTCCCAAGCCGACTTCGCCGTACCGTCCGCGTCCTGAAACGCCGACTCCGACGCCCCCAAGATGTAGCGCTGCGGCGCGCCGAAGAACTCGGCAGCCACCTCCATGCCCATCAGGCGCCGGCATGCGGCATCCGTGATCGACATGACCTCGGGCGTGATCTCCGACTTGCCAACCCTGTCTGCGGTGCGCTGCCGGTTCGCCATCCGCACCACCGGCACCACACCCAGGCCGTGCATGTCCCGGTCGACGACCTCCCAACCGCCTGAAGTGTTCGGCAGACACATCACCGTCTGGTCCGGCAGATACAGGACCAGCATCCGCTCCTCAGGACCCGACTCGATGTACGTGTCCGCGGCGCATTCACGGAGTGCCGCCGTGCCCATCCGCAGACGGGCATCCCACATCAGCGTCATGTCCAGCGGCGACTCGGCGGAGATCAGCGGCGGGCAGTCAGGCGTACCGCAATCCCCGGAGCCGACCGCCAAATACTCGCGGCCGTACACCAGCGCATCCAGATGAGCCAGCGACGACTCGTCGAACAGATCGTTGGCGTCGGCGATCTCCGCCAACTCCGACGAGTCCGAGCCGTCCGCCCAGCGGAACGCCTCCAGATCGAGGCGTTCCTCCAGTGACTCGACACCAACCCTCGGCCAGCCGATCACCGTGTGCAGGCCCTTCAACTGCGGCGGAATACTGATCCCTAGATCACGGACGAGTTGTTCGCCGTTGAAGTAGGCGTCCCGAACTTTCAGGGCGAACCGGTCGCGCAGCATGTCGGCGCGCAGCATGTTGACCAGCGCGAGTTCATGGTCCGACAGATACACCAGCGGCAGATCGGGAATCGAGACGGTCACCGCAGCACCACCACCCGTCCTTTACCGCGCACGGTGGAGCGCTTCTGATTCTTCGGACTGTTCAAAATGAGACGCCGCAGCATGCGGGCGCCGACCATGCACACCGCCAAGTCGATCTTCCGTGCGGACTCGCGATGCTCCTTACCGATCGTGATCCCCCAACGATTCGTCCGCCGCCGGGCATTGATCACGTGGGTGCGCATCACCTTGTGCCCGTCATGCAGCAGCGTCCGCTGCAGCACATCCTCACGGGCCCGCTTCACCGCGTCCGTGAACTGCTCCTGATTCCGGTTGTCACGCATGTCCCAGCGGACCGCATGCGCCTTCGGACCGGACATCACGGCACGCAGCAGCAGCTTCTTCCCATGGGTCTGCCCCCACCGGTCCAGATAGGTGTCCCAGTACATTTCGCCGTCGTCGTCCTTACCCGAGCCCGGGTCCGCGTAGAACGCCAACACTTTGAACCGGCCGAATGCGTTGGCCACGACACCGTCGACGTCCTCGCGCGGCACCTGATACGGCACATAGCCCGGCGTGTCCGGTGAAGGCCAGTTCGGCGGCCTCTGCCACACGCCCAGCGTCGACACCAGACCGTCCGACATGCGGCAGGCTGCAAGCCCGGTCGCGTCGTCGCTCTTGGAGCCGTCGAAGAACATGACGATCTCGTCGCCGTCGACGAGTTCGAGGTCTTCACGCTTACAGGCGTCCCACTCGTAGCGAGCCATCCACGCGTCCTCCGCCGCGGCGATCTGGTTGAACCAGAACCGCCGACTACGGGAAGGCGGGTTACGGACGTCGAGGATCGACTTGATGATCCGGGGAATGTTCAGCCAGACCGAGTCGCCCCGGACTGCCAGCAACACCTTCTCCAGCCACGGCCTAGTCAGCTTCGCCTCAGGCGGAGCCTCCAGCGAGTCGTACAGGATTCCCGTGTCCTCGACACGGCCAGCCTCCGCCGCCTCATAAGCGTCCCGCGTCTGCTCCGCGACCGAGTCCTCGCCAGGCTCGAAGGCGTTGGTGATCGCGAAAGTCCGCGCCGAACCATCCGCCGACTTCGTGGCGTTCCGCTCGATCGTCGCCGCCATCTCGTGGCCCTGGTTCGACTCGATCCAGTGGTGCGTCTCGTTGAGCAGCGTGAACGTCGTCCTACCGCCCTCAAGCGATCGAGGCGACGAGGTCACAGCCTCGATCCGACTGAGCCCCTTGTGCGCGTAGACGATCTCTTTGCCGACCTCGATGCTGTACTCGGCCTTGGATTTCTTCGTGAACAGGGAACCGAAGATGATCATCGTATTGCGGGTTTGATCTTTCGACACGGCAGCGATCTGCACCCAGGCTTCCGGGTGCGGCTCGCCTACCGGCTGCCCGGCTTTAACCCCCCGGATCTCGCCTTCCTCCGCGATCCGTCCATGCCATCTGCAAGGCCCCACAAACTCGGCGGCGGACAATGTCGCGCCGAACGGGTCTTTCCCCCACCCCTTGAGCCGTTGCAGCACCGCATCCCGGTAAATGAACTCCCCGGAATCTGGATCAATGGCGTACCACCAGAAGAGGATCCGGATCTGCTCCGAGGTGAAACGCCACGGCCGGCCGCCGTGCTGAAGGTTCTCCTCGGCCCAGCGCCAAATGTGATGTCCGAGAGTGAACGGTGGCTCAACGAAGTTCCCGAACTCATCGCGCGTCCACGTCGGGCCAATGACGACGGGGTCAACTACCTCCGGGACGGATTCCTCGGCCTCAGCCGCTGAAGGCGGAGCGGTAGTCATCGAGCACCGTCACATCGGCATCGCCCTGCGGAGCAGGCTTGTTTCGCTCCAGCTCCATACGGGCCCGGCGTCGGTCGCCTTCCGTCGTCAGCAGCGACGACATCACCGAGTTCAGCGCCGCCACAAGCTGGCCGTTGGGGCCGCGCTCGGAGCAGTCCAGCACCCGCGACATCAGCTCCGCCGCATACCGGGCAACCGCCCAGTCCGACGGCTGATAGAACGCAGCCTGCCCCGACTCCCGCAGCGACAGGTACCAGTCCGACGCGATCGGATCCCACAGGGGACTCGGATCCGGCAGATCCGGCAGATCCACCGGCGCACCCGAAGGTGCCTTCGTGACAGAGTCCTTCTCTTCCTTCGAGCGATGGCCCATGCGCTCCTCAGAGCGCTTACCGATAGGTCCACGAGCGCCCATGACGACCTCCAGGGTCAGAGCACGCCACCAGGGCGCACAGAGGGCTGGAAACAACGACGCCCCGACTCAGGGACGCCGCCGGGGCGTCAGAGCGAGGCGATCAAACCGGCCGCATCAGGCAGCACGGCAAGACTCAACGGCGTACCCGAAACCCGGTCGCCGACGATGATGTAACGACGGTCCGAGTACACCTCGACCGCCAACTCCCCCTTGCGGATACGTCGGCCGTGCGGGACCGCGCCACGGAACCACAGGTGCAGGCCGGTACCGGACCGGCCGCGCTCCATGTACGTCGGCGGCAACTGATCCACGATCGCCTGCGCCCACGGAAGCACCCGGCCGTCCTCGACGGCGTGGTCCAGGTCGACGACGACGATGCCGTCGCCGGCCGTGAGGACGAAGCCGATGCCGTCACCCGTCTTCGACGCGGCCACGGTCGCGTAGTCCGACCAGGATGACGGGTCCTTGACTGAGGCGAAACGGCCGTCGGTGCGCAGCGGCACCTTGTCCTTGTGCCGCACCCACCGCGGGCGCAACGTCAACTCAGCCGGGATACGAGCCTGCTGCTCGGCGGCCACCTGCTCTTGGTGGGCGGCCAGTCGGGAGCGACTCGCCCGCTTCCTGCAGGTCGCGCCGCAGTAACGCGCATCGGCCCGCGCCATCATGGGCAGCGGGCCAGCGCACTGCCCGCACACGGTGCGGCGGGCTGCGGCGGTCGAGGTCATGGGTACAGCATAGGCGCCCCGATGTCACGGCTATAGCCGTTTGACCTGCATCGTTACCATCTCGCTACCGAACCGTCGGCCGCGAGTGGACTAGACCGGTGAGGCATTTCCGCAGGTCAGCGGCCCTGGAAACCCGGGCGGGATGTCAGGTGCTATACGGCCCCGAGCCCCATGATCTTGAGGTAGGGGGTATGCTCCCTATGTCCGTTTCGGTTTGGATTATGGATCAAAGATCATCACGACCAAGATCACGAGTCCAGGCGTGGGCGATCACGTCAGTCAGATCCGGCTTGACGCTCATGATCAACCTGCTGCCTTCAACACCCGTCGAAGTGATCTCCGTCGTGATCGGTACTGCGACGTCGCACTCCGCACAGCGGACCTGGACTGCACCGACGGCTGCCATGCCCACCTCCCCGCGCCGTGGCCGGCCCCTACCGAGTCCGCCTACCCGGGTTGAGCCGACTGCCCGTCGCGACCCCGGTTGACCGGATGTGCATGAGCTGGCAGTAGCCCTTGGCTCGCGCTCCGAGGTACTTGCTGAGCAGCCTGTTGCATCGGGTCCAGTCGCCTGGTGTGCCCCAGCGGATGCGGGCTCCGCCTGCGCCTGAGGGTCCCCAGTAGCGTCGCAGTGTCTCGGCGTTACCTTGTCGGCTCCGGCTTCCTCGTCCTTTGCTCGCCATGTTGGATCACTCCTTGGCCGGCGCTGGCTCCTGGTCTTGGGGTGTCTGTGGTTCGTCTACCCGTTCGACGCGGAGGACTTGCGCGGCCGGGATGGCGATGGCGACGCGGTGGTCTTCGAAGGCGGTGCGGTCTTTGAAGAGGACCCAGCCGTCGGCGAATTCGACGGTGAGGTTGGGGTCTTCGATGAGGGTGTCTTCGCGGCGGCGTTCGGAGTGGATGACGAGGTAGGCGGTCATAGCTGCCTCGATTGGAGGGTGCCGCCACACCACGAGCAGCGAGGGTCGATGCCGCGCTGCGCGGCGTGCCGTCCGCGCCGGTGCAGGTAGCGCATGCGTGCGGCGTAGATGCGGGAGTAGATCGCGACGTAGGCGGTGTACAGGCTGCCGTCTTCGCGCTTGAAGCTGGGGATATGGCGATAGAGGAGACGTTGTGTGCCGTTCATGGCGCGGTCCTCTGGCTCACAGGAGTCCGGGGTGCTGCTCGGGTGGCCGCTTTCGTCCGGGTGGCGGGTTGGCGGCCTTGGCTGCGTGGCCTTCGCGTGAGCTCTTGTACCGGTGGCAGTGGGGCGGTGTGGCGTCGTGGGCCCAGTCGAGGTTCTCGGGGCTGTGGTCGTCGCCGGGCTGTTTGTGGTCGAGTCGGTCGCCGCCGGGTTGTCCGCAGATGTGGCAGATGTGGTCGGGGTTTCGGGCGTGTGCGGCGGGCCGGATTTCGCTGCGCCAGTTGGAGGGCAGTCTGCTCTTCCTGGTGCTCCGTGCCCAGCCTCCGCTCACGGCCGTCTCCTACTCCTCGGGGCTGCGTTCGGTGTCGCTGCCGAGTGCCCATCCTGCGAAGCCGGTGCGTTGTCCGGCGGGCGCGTTGGTGATGGCGATTCCGTACAGCCGGACAGCTGCGTCTTCGGCGCGCGCGAGTGGGTCGCCGTCCGTGCTGCCGCTGACCTCGACGCTGACCTCGCGGATGCCGTCGGACAGCTTGACGGTCACGTCAGGCACGGTGGCTTGGGTCGTGCGGGGCGACCACGTCGGCCGCGTTGTCGACTGTGATGTCGCGGCTGGTGGCGGCGTGCCCGGTGCGCAGCCGTTCCAGTTCGGCGTTCAGACTGGAGATCCGCGCTTCGTGGTCGGCCATGAAGCAGTTGTTGGCTATGGCCATGCCGTCGATGATCTGTGCGGCCATGCTGAGGCGCTTCTCTGGTGTGGCCCGGTTCCATTGCCAGATCCATTGGCCTGGGTTGGGGGCGACGCGTTGGTCGGTGACGGGTTCTTCGCCTTCCCGCAACTGTGCGACTTCGGTGGCCTGTGCGTCACATTTCTTGCGTAGTCCGGCGGCGGCGTTCCGGATGTCGTCCCAGTCGCGGGTGTGGTCCATGCCGAGGGCGTCGAGGAGGGCGGCCTTGTGGTTGGCGAGCCGGTCCGCGTCTCGGGCGATTCCAGTGCGCCCGTCGGCCATTCGTTGCGCGTCCATGGTGGCGTCGCGACGGTCGAGGATCTCGTTCTGCGCCTTGGTGATCTCGTCCTGGACCTGTTCGCGGAACTGTTCGAAGTCGCCTTCGATGCGGATCTTCAGCGGGTAGCCGTCGGGGTCGACTGGCGTTTCGTTGGCGGGGATGTCGACGGTGCGGTCGGTGAAGAGGACTCCTCGGGCGCCAATCTTCTTGGCGAAGGCGTCCCAGTAGTCGTTGAGCATGGTGTTCTCGTCGAACGAGAGGATGTCCCATCCGTCGATGACGAGGATGTACGGGGTCTCGTCGGGGCCTTCGTCGCGGTAGATGGTGGGGAGTTCGAGGATCTGGATGCGGGCCATCAGGCGTCCACCGCCTCATCGTCCTGGAGCACGATGCTGCGGACGTTGCCGATCGGGATGTAGGCGGCTGCGGCCCCGTCTCCGACCCAGGCGATGTACTGGCTTCCGGATGGTTCGAGGTTGGCGGCGGTGATGGTCTCGGTTTCGCCGTCGAGATAGCTGATGCGGTAGCGGGCCATGGCGCGGGCTCCTGGTGGGGTTATCGGAGGTACCAGTTGGCGGCGAGTTGGCGGAGGCCGGGCTCGTCGAAGGGGGGTGTGAAGCGGCCTGCGTCGGTGGGGTTGAGGTAGCCGCCTTGCGGATCGCACATGATGGGCTTGGTGCCGGTGGCGGTCGCGACGCATTCTCCGCGCTTCACGGTGCCGTCGCCGTTCAAGTCTTCGGTGGCGTGGGCGAGGCCGAGGCTGTGGCCGAGTTCGTGGGTGATGACGTTCCACCGGTAGGCGTCGTTCTTGACCGCGTCCGTGGAGAACCAGTTCGGGGACGTCCAGTACTCGGAGTCGATGAGCATGTGGCCGCCCCACGCGGAGCCGTCGTCGATCTGGTGGCAGGCGCGGGCCTGCGACATGCCGGCTTCGCCGGTGGGCCGGTAGCTGTAGGAGACGATGATCTGGTGCCGTGCTGGGCAGGTGCCGGCGGGCGTGGTGTCGATGAGGTCGGTGACGGTGATCTGCACGCCGGTGACCGTCGACGCCTGCGCGGCTGGCTTCAGCAGGTACGGCTTCAGCTTGGTCCGGGCTGCCGTGTCGGCGAAGACGATCGTGTACGGGTCCGGGTTGAGGCTGTAGATGCCGTTGTCGGTCCAGACTTTCCAGCCGCGGCCCGCGTAGACGGGTCCGGTGGCTGATTCTGCGGGCGGGGCTGCGGTGAGTAGCAGGCCTGCGGCTGCGACGAGGGCGGCGAGGATGCGGAGTCGGAGGGCCACGGGCACCTCCGATCACGGTCAGGGTTTCCAGTGGGGTCCGCGGAGTGCGGCGGGTATGTCGCTGGTGGTGATGGGCGTGGTGAGGATGCCGCCGTTGGCGTACCGACTGCGGATGCTCGGCTTCGACTCGGGAGGCTGAGGCCGGTCGAGGCTGGTGAGGATCTCGTCCGTCAGCCCGTGCGCGTGGGCGAGGTCGAGGAGTTCGGGGCAGTCGTTGAGGTTGTCGGTGACGGGGTCGCAGCAGTCCTGCACCCACTCGACTCCGCAGCCGTCGCAGGCTGCCGCGCGATCGGTTCCCGCTGCTCCCGGGTCGAGCCGGTGCCGGGCGAGGATGCGGCGGTCTGCCTCGCAGCGCCGCAGAACTGCGGCCGGGTCGTTCAGGGCGACGTGGTCAGCGAGTCCCGGCTTCAGCGGGCTGCTTTTGTGTCGGTAGAAGAGCACGTGCCCGTTGACGGTGCGTACCGCTCGATTCCCGTCGGCCATCCACAGCCCGTCCCATGGGGCGCTGCGATCTTCGACTGCGCGCGCGGTCTCTTCGACGCGGTCGACTTGCTGGGTGATCCAGGCGTGGAGATCCATGGCGCGGGCTCCGAGGGGTCAGGCGAGTCGGTATCCGGCGGCGTCGTAGTAGTCGATGCCGCCGAGTTCGATGCGGTCACTGGTGAGCGTGAACCAGGGGCTCATCGTCGCTGCGCGATCGGGGGCGTCGGGTACGGCGAGCGTGATGATGACGTGCTGGCCGTCTTCGCTGTGGCGGCGGGAGAGTTCACGGCCAGGCAGCAGGTGCTGGTGCTTGTTGAAGTCCGCTTCGAGATCGGTGTCGACGCGTAGTTCAACGGTTGCATCGATCATGGTGTCGCCTCGCCGTCGGCCGTCTGTTGGGTTCAGTCTGCGAGGGCCCGCCGGACGCCTTCTTCCAGCGTGACGGCCGGCTGGTAGTGGTCGAGCATGCGGCCGGGGTCGCTGACGCGGTGGTGGACGCCTTGGGGTGCGGACGGCAGGTGCTTCAACTGGGGGCGGTATCCGGCTCCTGCGCACACGATGGCGGCGAGGTCGTTGAAGCTGGTGGCTCTGCCCCAGCCGAGGTTGACGGGTCCGGTGACGTCGGCGGCGAGGAGCGCGAGGGTGGCTGCGACCAGGTCCGAGATGTGGATCCAGTCGCGTGTGGAGTCGCCGGATCCCCAGATTTCGAAGGGGTCGTCGCGGCGTTTGGCCCGCTGGATGAACGCGGGGAACGGGTACGCCTCGTCCTGGTCTTCGCCGTAGCCGCTGAACGGGCGCGGGATGAGGATGCGGCAGCCTTCGGCTTCGGCGTAGGTGGCGAGTTTCTCGCCGGTGAGTTTCGCCCATCCATACGATGCGTCGGGCTGTTCGGGATGGTCGAGGTCGATGTCTTCCTCGTACAGTTTGCGGACGTCGCCGGGCTGCTGAAGCTCGATCGGATATGCCGCAGACGAACTGAAGTAGACGGCTCGCGGGGTGCCGGTGCGAATCAACCAGCGCATGTACCAGGCGTCGAGTGCGAGGTTGGTGGCGACGCCGAGCGGGCTGCCGTCGATGCTGGCCCGACCGCCGACAATCGCCGCGCAGTGGATCGCGAGGTCCCAGCGCTGGTTGTCGGCGCGAAAGAAGTCGAGGGCGTCGCCGCTGCCGTCGGCGAGGTCGATGCCGGTGACGTCGTCACCCCGGGCTTCGAGCGCGGCATGCAGGTGACGGCCGACGAAGCCCCGGTGGCCGGTGAGGAGGACGCGCATGGTCACCGCCTTGCCTCGGTCAGGCCCCTTCGGGCCAGTGCCAGGTTCCGCCGGGGTGGTTCACGGCGGGGTTCGAGTCGGCCAGATGGGGATCCGCCTCGTGGTGCACGCAGCCCCGGTTGAAGAAGAAGCCGGTCGGGTTGAGTACGGCGAGGCCGACGATCTCCTGCCCTTCGCCCTTACTCTCCGGCGAGACCTCGGTGACGATCGCGGCCCGGCACTCCTTGCCGTACTCGCCGCCGGGCGTTCCGTGGCTGACGTAGTGGACGGCGGCGCCAATGGTGGGCTGCATTGGGGGTCCTCGGCTTACTCAGCGGTGGGTCTTGAGGTAGAAGGTGCGCTTGCCGAAGCAGACGCCGATCTCCCACTTCTGACCGTCGCGGCAATGCCGTTGTCTGTCCTATGAAGCGAGTGCGGGTTCCAAGGTCAGCGACTTCTCCGGGACGTGTCGGGTGGGGCGGCGGGGCTTCCCCGCGGGGCGGTAGGTGTACTTCAAGTACGGGCGCTTGACGAACCGGTCCGCCTCGCGCAGGCGTCTGGCACCGCTGTCGAGCTTGCGGTGCACCTTATCGGCCAGCATCGTCATGAACTGCTTGACCTGCCAAGAGGTCTGCGTGCACTGGCGGATGACGCTGCGTCGCACGTGCTTGATGACCTTGACGAAGGAGATCCGGTCCGGGTCGATCCCTTCTTCGTCGGCCAGGAGCATGATGATCCGGGTCATGCAGTGGTGCACCACCAGATGCGCCCATACCTCCTGCCGGATCAAAGCTGGGCTGACGGACCGTAAGACCTCCTGGGGTCCGCGCTGAAACGTCTTGACCTGCCGAAACGCCGACTCACTCTCCCAGCGATCATGGTAGAGGGCGGCCAACTCGTCCGCGGGGAAGGCCACCGGGTCCAGCAGGTCGGTCAGCAGTCGGATGACCTCGCCCCCATCGATGCGGTACTCGACCACCCGCACCAGCACCCCGCCGGGATGTGCACGCTTCTGCCCGGCCAGGTTCATCCGGGCCAGATACGTCCCGTCCACGAGGACCGTCACCGGCTGGTGGGCCACCGTGGAGCGCGCCCGGATCAGCAGGTGAGCCCCGGCCTGCGTGAACGCCTTCCACAGTTCCACCCCGGGGAAGCCCCGGTCCATGATGACGAACATCCCGGCAGCGCTGGCGGCCATCGGGATCGTCAACTCCCGCTCCCCGGTGCTGAACCCGCCCACTCTCGCGTCGATCGTGGAGTGCGTCCCGGTCTCGGTCAGCGTCACCACCCTGGCCTGAGGATTTCCCGCCCGATGACCCCTGGCGTCCCGCGTCCCGCCGAACGTGGCCCGGTTGACCTCGTTCTCCTTCACGTCGAGGAGGAACCCGTCCACCGCGGCGATCCGCATCCCCTGGTAGTAGGCGTCGGCAAGCCCTGGCGGGGCTACCGGCCCGGCCAGGCGACGGAACAGCGTCTCCAGCACGGCCGGCCCGAGCCGCTGCCTGGCCCGCGTGAACGAGGACCGGTTCGGGATCGACACGCTCATCTCCTCCAGCGCGCCCACCAGATTCTCCGCCACGTCGTCATAGGAGTCCTGCTGGAAGAGGGCCGACGCGAGCACGAAATAGACCATGAACCTGACCGGCAGCGCCCCAGGCTTCTCATCCCGCTTTCCGCACGCAGCCAGCACCTCGTCCACCAACTCGGCGGTCACCCACCGGGTGAGAATTCCCAACCGCACGTCGTCCGATAATCCGGTCCATGGATGCTGCATAACTGTCAGCATCCTCGCGCCGACGCCGCAGCGGAACGCTGCGTGCAGCCCACAGACAACGGCATTGACCGTCGCGGTGCAGGTGGATGGGTGTGAGGTGCAACTGCCAGAAGTGCTTGTGGCGCCAGTACGTGCGGTAGCCGCGAGGCTGTACATGGCCGACGTAGAGCGCCTTCCACTCCCAGCACCGCTCGCCGCGCCACACGGTCTTGAGGTAGCGGGTGCTGTCTGCGGTGGTAGTCACGCAGCCTTCACCGCCTTGTAGACGCCCCACGGCAGCGCCGCGTCGACAGGCTTGAGGCCGATGCGGGCGCAGGCGTCGTCGTGGGCCTGCTGGCTCCAGGTGGTGACCTCCAACCAGCTCTGCCCTTCGACGGGCTCGTCACTGACGGGCCAGTCGAGGACGAGGAGGCCGCCGAGCTTGACGGCCTGCCGGAGTTCGGTCAGGAGGTTGAGGCAGTCCGTGTAGTTGTGGTGGATGAGGACGGCGAGGGAGACGACGGCGTCGACCTTCTTGCCGAGTGCCGCGTACAGGCCGCTGCCGGGGCTGAGAACGGTGGGCATGGCGGGGTCGTGCTGGTGGAGTCGGTCGAGCATGGTCTGGGAGGCGTCCACGGCGGTGACGTCGTAGCCGAGGTTGCGGAGCGGGATGGCGACGCGTCCGTCTCCGCATCCGAAGTCGACGACCCTGCAGCCGTCGGCCAGGACGGTGCCGAGGAGTGCGGCCTGATTCCTGCCGCTGTCCCAGTAGGCATCCTCGTCGACGGCCCGGGTGGGGTGGATCGCGGACGGGTCGGCCTGGTCCCAGGCCTCGATGACGTCAGCGGCGGTCACGATGCCTCCTCGACGAGTTTCCGCAGCTTCACAAGGTCGGCTTCGAGTCCGCCGTTGTCCCGGTAGTCGTAGTAGGCGGCGGCGTCGGCGGAGACCTGTTCGGGGCTGTTGCACTCCTCGTACACCGCATCCATCTGCGCCTTCGACGCTGCGGGATGCATGTGCTCGATGACCATGTCGTCGAGGTAGGTGATGCGGCCCACGCCACGACCCCAGTCGAGCCACACCAGGTCGAGGCAGAGATGCACCAGGCAGTCCGGCGCGAAGTAGCCCAGCGTTTCGACCATGTCCGACGTCATCGCCACGGCGGTCGCCATGGCCTCACCCTGTAGGAGGTCATTGCCGTAGACGATGCCGGGCCCGCCGGAGAGGCATATCCGGATGCGGGCGTCCCACGGCATCGCCGCAGGCCTAGGCCGGTGGTCGTCGCCCATGAAGGCGAGGAACCGGTAGTCCGGGGCGTTCTTCACCGCAGCCTGGTTGAGCGTCCCGCACAGCCGCTTCCGCGCCCAGAACACGAACCGCACCCGGGCGTCGTCCGCGTAGGCCTTCTCCTGCGCCTTGTACGCCTTCAGCTCGGGGTCGTCCTTGTCGACGCAGAACAGGACGTCGGCAGTGGCCCCGGTGTCGTCCCAGGCTTGCACGATCTCGGGGATCGCCTGGGGTCGGCCACGGGTTGGGATGATGACGAGGAGGTCGTCGGCCATGGCGCGGGCTCCCTCGGGCTAGTAGATGCGGAGTCGTCCGGCGCGTTCGACGGGCTGCTCGGCACCTGCGGTGCAGGTGATCCACACCCAGTAGTTGCCGGTGTCGAGTTCGATGGCGTCGGGTCCGACGAGGACGCGGGCATGGCCGTCGTCGTCGGTTTCAGCGTCGTGCCAGTCGTCTTCGCCGGGGTTGTCGTTGCCTGCAAGGAACGCGAGCCGCGGCCCGGTTGCGGTGACGGGGTTACCGTTGTCGCCGGTGGCGGTGAGGGAGACGCGCACGTATTCGCGGCTGGTCTGGGCTAGCTGCACGGCTCGCTGGCCTCCCATCGCGGCGGAAGCACGGTCGCGGACCGGCGCCGCTCTTGGACGGCCGCTGTCCATGCGGTGGTTGGCGGGCCGACGGTGAGCGTCACGTTGACGTCCTGTGCGCCGCCTGCAGCCGCGGTGATGCCCGCGTGAGCCGCGAGGGTCGCCGCGAGGAGCCGGTCGAGGCTGACTACCGTGAACGCCGTCGCGGTGACGGCGAGAGATCCGCCGGCGCGGGCGTCGACGGCTCCTGACGCTGTCGGGGCGGCTGTAGCTGTGAGGGAGGCCGTCCCGGTGCCGCCGGTTGTGACGGCGCCGTCCGCCGATCCCTCGGCGGTCGCGGCGAGACTGCCGCCGCCGGTCGTGTCGGTCCTGCCGGTGGCGGTGTGCGTGCCGGTTGCTGCCAGTGTTGCCGTGCCGTGGGCGTCGCGGGTTCCAGCGGCTGACGGCGTGGCGGCGGCCGCGAGTTCGCCGTCGGCGACGATGTCGAGCTGGCTGCTGGCGCTGATGACGGCGGTGGCGGTGAGGCTTGCCGTGATCTCGCCGTTGGCTGTGACCTCGCCGTCCGCGAATGTGCCTGCGGTTGCGGCGAGCGCGACGATGCCTTGGGCCGTGAGGGCGCCGGAGGACTCGACCGTGGCGGTGCTGGCCAGGCTGGCGCTGCCGGCGGTGGCGTGAAGGGCGTCGCTGGTAGCCGTCGCAGTGGCGTCGAGCTGTCCGCCGCTGCCCCGTCCGGTGCTTCCCGTGCTGGTGGCGACTGCTTCTGCCGTGAGCTCGGCGGCCCCTTCGGCACCGATCGCCGCGTCTGCTGCGCCGGTCACAGTCGCGTCGAGGGTGCCGCCTGCGGCAGCGTCTCGCAGCGCCGCGCTGCTGCCGGTCGCTGTGGCGTTGAGGTCGCCTGAGATGCTGCGTCCGACGCTGCCTGTACTGGTCGGGGTGGCGGCCGCAGGGAGTGCCGCAGTTCCGGCCGTGTCGACGGCCGCGGTTGCCGTCCCAGTCGCGACGGCAGCGAGTGCCGCCGTGCTGCTGGTGGCGCGTACCGCGGTGCTGCTCAGCCCGGCAACGCCTGCGAGGGCGCCGACGGCGATCGCCTGACGGCCGCCTGCTGCGCTGGTTCCGGCGGTCGTGCCGAGCGTGGCCGTGCTGGAGGCGTTGATGGTGCCTGTGGCGGAGGCTGTTGCGGTGGCGCTGAGGCTGCCGTCGCCGGTGACGGCGTTGACGGGCACGTACTCGATGAGCGCCCACAGGGTGGACACGCGGCGGGTCGTGGTCTGGGAGACGTTGCTGCGGTAGCCGATCTGCGCCGTGTCCAGCGTGGTCGGCGTCCACGCGGTGGACGTCTGCGGGTTGGTGTAGGCGGTCAGCTGGTACGGGAAGGGGCTGCCGACCTTGTGGGTGGCCCAGCCGTTGACCGCGACGGACACGGACGCGGACTCGGAGACGGTCCCCGACGCCTGCCCCTTGATCCGGTACACGAGGGATGCCGCAGTCGCTGCGTTCGATCCGACGCGGCCAGCGACTTGTACGAGGGTGATCGTGTCCGAGGACCCGATGCCCGCGGACGCCGAGGAGTCGATGTCGAAGTCGTCGATGGTGGTGGTGCCGGTCGCGGTGGTGGCGTTGTAGCTGGTGGCGTCGTTGGGGGTGGTCTCGACGAGGCGGGTGTAGTTGTTGGCCGCGCCTGCGGTGCCGCCGACGGCCGTCGCGAAGCCGTTGTTGTCGCCTTGCCCGTTGGGTCGCAGATGTACGACCGAGCCTGCACCGGGGAGGCCGGTCTGCGCTGAGCCGGTGGTGTCGTTGACGGCGACGTCGTCGATGTAGATGTCGGTGGTCGCCGCGAACTGCACGCCCATGCGGATGCGGGAGAAGCCTGTGATGTTGGAGCACAGGGTGTCGGCGAACAGGGTGCCGTTGAGGTAGCCCTTGAACGCGGAGATGCCGGAGGCGATGACGCCGCCGTTGTCGACGTCGGTGTAGTCCAGCTCGATCCGGTACCACTGGCCCGTGCTGAGAGCCGCCGACGTGCCCGTCAGCGTGGTCTCGGTGAACCCATCCCTCAAGACCAAGGTGCCGTCGGTCTGGAGGCGGAGCAGGGCGGGGAAATACCCGGACTGCCCGATGCCGTAAATGTTGGTCGCCGTGTCGGGGAGGGTGGCGACGTACAGGTACAGGCGGTGCATGGTCCGCATGACCACACCGCTGGTGAGCTGGTGCTCGATGAACGCGGTCGCCGCTGTCGGGTTGGAGCGCAGGGAAGCGGCGCCGGCGCGGTGGATGCTGGTGGAGATCGACGGCGATCCGGTGACGACGGCCCCGGAGTTGACGCCGAATTCCAGCGACGTCGACTGGAGTTCGAAGCCCGTCGTCCACATCCGTGCCACGACGGCCTCCCGACGATCAGACGGCGGGTTCGATCACGAAGCCTGGGCGCCGAGCGACAGCCCGAGAGCAGTTGTGGTGAAGGTGTCCGCGGACGACCACGCTTTCGACGCGGACAGGGCCACGGAGAACAGGAACGTCCCCGAAGTGGAAGCGGACCAGATCGACAGGTGGGTGATCGTCTCCGAGGTGCCGCCGTTCGTCCACGACGGGTTGGTGCCGGTCAGGGCGAGCGCCGACCCGGACGACGACGCCGCGAACGTGAACACGGACCGGGTCGTGGAGCCGACGGAGACGGCGGTGGTGCCGGCCGCGCCGGGGTTGGCGGTGTGGAGTTGGGCGTAGGTGGTGATCGGCCCGTAGGCGGCTCCGGCTGCCCGGAGGGTGTTGAGCCAGTTGGATACCAGGGTGGTGGATAGGCCCTCAGCCATCGGTGGTCTCCTCGTCGTGGGGAGACTCGATGGTCTCCGGCTGGGGGTGGGTGACTTCGCCGGAGGCTGTCACCGTGATGGTGATGGTGTGCGTGTCGGCCACAGCGGCCTCCCTCGCGGATGGGCGCCGCTGTTGGCGCGGGGTGTTGGCTGTCCCGCCGCCTGCGCTGGGGGGCGTTGCGGGTGGCGGGACGTCGGGGCTCGGGGTGAGCGGTCAGCCCCGGTCTATGCGGTCTCGGTGAGCGGCATGTCGACACCGACGGGCGATCCCATGTCGTGTTCGGCGATGTGGTCGCGGACTTGGGCCAGATCGAACGACAGGTACATCGTCGGGGCGCGTTGTCCGCTGAAGGGCTGCGCCGAGACGGGCACGTCGATCTCGATGCCGCAGATAGGGCAGCGAAGTGTGCTGTTTCCGACTGCCGCCACGTGCGCCACCTCCCGAGTGTTGTGTCCGCCCGGTCCCGCACCACGAGGACCGGGCGGACGGTTGGGCCGAGCGCGGGGCGCTTCTAGGCCCTGCCTGCGCCTCGCCGGCGCAGGAGATCAGGCGGCGTGGGCGTGGGGACCGCGGCTGTTGGCGGCGGGGTTCTTAGGCGCGAACCGGCTTCCGCCATCGGCTGCCGCCTTGACGGTGGGGAGATGGAAGACGGGCCCGGCATCGCCGGTGAAGACCGGTTCGATCTTCTGGCGGGAGACCCAGACCCGGATGGTGCCGGGCTTCACTTCGGCGACTCTGGCGGCTTCCCAGAGGTCTCCGAGCTGTCCGCCCTCTTGGAGTTGCATGAAGTGGATCTCGATACCGTCAGGGTTGGGGTAGGCGACCACGGCACCCCCTTGGGCATGCAAAAGCCCCCGTCGGCGTGAGCGCGGCGGGGGCTTCAGAAGCGTGATGTGACTCGTGGGCCACGATCAAGAATGTGGCTTACACATCCGGGATCTGTCAAGTCCCTACTGGTGGATCGCTACGCGCTCTTGGCCGCAGGCTGTTTCCGATTCATCCATTCGCGCCCGCGCTCAATGAGGAAGCGCATGTGCTCGACGTAGTACACGGGGTGCCCTTTCTCGTCCTTGCCAACGGGGGTGATCATCTTGCGATGCACCCGGCTAGCCACCGTGTTCTTGTTCATGCCCAGGATCTTGGCACCGTCTGCAGCAGTTACCGTCTCGCCCGTCACCGGCGTCGGTAGCACAAGCTTCGTCCGCGTCCGGAGGTGCCCTTTCCCAATTGACTCGACGGTCGGCCAGGTGGGGTCTGGCGCGCCGTGTTCGGTGACGAGGCTGGTTATGTGGGCGAGAAGTCCTGGCGTCTGGCGGAAGTACTCGCTCCTCTTGCCGACTCGGCACCAGGAGAACCGGCGGTGCCGCTGCTCTTCTTCTTTAGGGCCGCCAGGCTCGAAGGCGAGGATCTCGTCCGGGCGTAGGTCGCTGAAGCGGCTGTGCGGATCAGTGTCGCGCAGGCTGCCCAACCGGGCCCGTACAGGAGGGCGTCTCGCCACGTCACGCTACTGCCCCCATCTGCTGCGCCTGCTCGGCATCTACGGCTTCTTGGGCGGCCCGCAGTTCGCGCCATTCGCCGAGTCCGTCCCAGCGTGCCCCGCACGCACCGCAGTGGACGCGGTGGCTGTTGGTGGCGGCGGTCAACTGCTGCCCGCACCATCCGTCTTCGGTGAGGGTGGGGCAGATGCCGATGTTGACGCGGCCGGGCCGTCGGTCCCCCGCCGCGAGGGCGGTCATCTCGGCGTGGAGTTTGCGGAGTTCGTCGATGTCCTGGCCGACCGACTCGTAGCGTTCGCACGCCCACTGCAAGTTGATGCGAAGGAACTGTGCGATCCCGGGAACGACGTTGGCTGGCACTGCACGCCATGCGGGGTAGATCCGCTGTCCGTCGGTGACGGGTTCGAGCCCGCGTCCGAGGGTCTGCCGCCAGGAGTCCTCAATGGCTTGCAGGCGGGCTGCGGCACCGCCGGGTGCGACGAGGTCGAGGACTTCCAGCCGGGGCGGGATGGGCGGGGTCTTCGACCCGGAGGTGAACCCGCCGGTGCGTTGCGTGCCGCGCATGAGGGTGGCGGTGGTGTCGAGCTGCCGGAACAGGCCGGGGAGTTCGGCGAGGCGCTGACTCGTGACGTCCTCGCAGGGCCGGCATGCCCACCGGCCGGCTTCGGCCACCCATAGCCGCCGTTTGCAGCGGGGGGTGACGCAGATCGGCCATTCATAGTCAAGGCCAGTGGGGTTGTCGTGCACGGCGGGGCTCCTCGTGTGGTGCGGGAAGCGGGTGCGGTATTGGGCCAATGGTGCACCATGCGATGACATTGTCGGGCTATTGGCTCATGACATGCGTGTGCGCCTGCTTCAGGCGGTGAAGCAGGCGCACGGCGGGGCCGGTCAGTTGGTGGCCTGCCGCTTCCATGCGGCGAGTCCGGCGATGGCGGCTTTGTCCCGGCTGGGTTCGGGCTGGTGCCGGGTGCGGGCTCCGTCGGCGAGCCACCAGTTCCATCCGTTGCGGCCGGTTCGGCTGTTTCCGCCGTAGGAGGGTTCGATGACGACGAGGGCATGCCCGCCGGACACGACGTGCCAGTGCCGGGTCTCCGGCCAGTCGGGGGCTTTGGCGAGTCCGGCGGCGTCGATGACGGTCTGGGCGGCGCAGGCGGGCATCGGGCGGCGGGTCATCTCGATGGCCTCCTGGTCGTTTGCGGCTGGGTGTGACTCCTGGTCGGGCGGTCGAGGGCCCGTTTCCGGCCTGTAACGGTCCGGGCGGGCCCTTCGGCGTGCGGCAGGGGTCAGGCGTCGCGGAGTAGCCGGTACATCCGTTCGGCTTCGGGTGTGCGGTCGTTGAGCCAGCCTTCGCCGTGTTGCGAGCAGTACTTGCTGTCGTCCTCGGAGCCGGAGTGGAGCCAGCACCAGTCTTGTGCGTTGACGCGGGGGCAGCATCCGCAGGTGGCTTCGCAGCACTCGTCGTCGGGCGTGCACTCGGTACAGCGGTCACCGGTGCAGTAGGGCTGACGGGCCGCGTCTTCGGCGAGGGCTTCGGCGTGCAGTCGGTCCATGAGTTCGGCGGGCAGGTCGGTCATGTGGTTCATCCTCCGGTCAGGCGTCGGGCTGCATGATGGCGAGGAGTGCCCGGAGTTGGTCTGTGGTGAGGCTGCGGCTCACCCCGTGCCGGAACTCGATACCGGCCTCCCGCAAGCGTTCGAGCAGGCTGGCGTGCTGCTTCGACTCGTCGTACTGGGCGGGCGTGTACAGGCGCTGGGGGGTACCGTGCTGGCTGTCCTCGACGCCGCTCTCCCGGTGGAAGCGGTCCCGGAGTTCGCTTCCGCCGGGGCGGGTGACGTACAGGTATTTGCTGCCGATGCGGGAGACGGTGACAGTCTCATCACCCGGTAGCGGTTGTTGGTGGCGAGGATCAGGGTGTCGCCGACCTTGACGTCGGCCAGTCCAGTGACGGTCATGCGGTGGGTTCCTTTCGCGGCTGGGTGTGGGGTGATGTCGGGGCGGGTTCAGTCGTTGCCGCGCCAGTACTCCAGCGCCCCGGCGACCAGGTCCCGCTGGGTGAGCGTCTCGTTCTCGACGTAGTCGTTCCACGACTGGTGGAGGTACTCGCCGAATGGCGCGGCGCTCTCGTGGGGAAGCTCACCCTCGTTGATCACGTAGGTTGCGATCATCTTGGGGGTGACGTCGCGTTGCACACCTGGGCGTACGTCTTCGGCGGGCGCGCCGTCTTCGTCGCCCCACTCGGCGAGGGCGTCGGGGTTGAGCTCGGTCATGTGCTGCATCCTGTCGTGTCGGGCGGTCAGGCGGGGGCCTAGGTCCTGTCTGGAGTTCGGATCACGAGTTCGGCAGATCGCCTGCGCGCGAGGGCTCGGTCTTGATAGGCCGTCAGTCATGGCGCGAGGCGATCTCACCGATGAGCAGTGGGCCCTGATCGAGCCCCATCTCCCGATTGCCGCGGTTGGGCCCATCCCTGACCTGCGGAAACATTTCAACGCGGTGATGTGGCGGTTCCGGACCGGTAGCCCCTGGCGTGACCTGCCGGCCGAGTTCGGGCCCTGGCAGAGCGCCTACGACCGCTTCCGGATCTGGGCGACGCGGGGCGTTTTCCAGGACCTGATGCAAACAGTGATCGCCGAGGCCGCCGCCCGCGGCCAGGCCGACTTGGGCCTGGTCAGCGTGGACTCGGCGACCGCCCGGGCCCACCATCACGCCGCCGGGATGGCCCTGGACTCCGAGCAGCTGGCGGCCTTGGAACTGGCCGTCGAGGCCGAAAAGGGGGCGAGGACAAGGAGCAAAGAACGCAAGACGGACAGGCCGAGGATGAGGCGCGCGTCGAGCGGCGACGGGTCCGCCGACGACACCGGGCCCGCTTGAAAGCCGCCGAGCTGGGGCGTTCCCGGGGCGGACTGACGAGCAAGATCCATGTGGCGGCTGACCGACGCTGTCGCCCGCTTGCGTTCGTCCTCACGCCCGGGCAGGCCGGCGACAGTCCGCAGTTCGCCCCGGTCCTGGAACGGGTAAAGGTGCGCGGCCCGATCGGGCGCCCGCGGACCCGGCCGGATGCGGTGGCCGCGGACAAGGCGTACTCGTCCCGACACAACCGCCGCTACCTGCGACGACGCGGGATCCGAGCCGTGATCCCGGAGAAGGTCGACCAGGCCGCGAACCGCAAGAAGCGTGGCAGCGCCGGCGGCCGGCCGGTCTCGCACGACGCGACACTCTACAAAGAGCGCAACACCGTGGAACGGTGCATCAACCGGCTGCGGAACTGGCGCGGCATCGCTACCCGGTACGACAAGACCCCGGAGAGCTACGAGGCCGGACTGCGCCTGTGTGGTGCGATGCTCTGGCTCCGCAGCATCGCACCACACTCGTGATCCGAACTCCAGACAGAACCTAGCAGGGGCTGTGGTCGGGGCAGTAGTCGCGGCCCTCGACGTCGCTCCACCCGTCGTCGGCAAGGTCGCGGGCTTGCTTGGCGGCCTGCTCCTTGGGGGTGGTCGGCTGGTAGAAGGCGGTGATCGCGTATGCGTGGCAGCGCTTGTAGTCGCTGTCCTCGTAGTCGCAGGTGGTCTGGCTGGTGGTCTGATGGTTGCTGCGCATTGACGGGCTCCTTACGGATGGCGGGGTGGGGCGGGTTCGTTCAAGGACGGATGTCGGCGATGAGGACGGTGGCGTTGTCGGCCCGCGGGCCGGCGTGTTCGGTGGCCGAGGTGACGAAGTCGCGGGCGGCTTCACGCGGGTCGCCGGTCAGGTAGTCGGCGAGGTTGCGCAGCGAGTCTTCGAGTGGCTCGTACGCGCCGTCGGAGGCGAGGAGGAGACGGGAGTTCTCCAGCTGGCGGGTGACGGACTCGATCGCGGGATGCCCGTACCGGTCTTTCACCTCCTGATCGGTTTCGGCGTTGCCCAAGCAGGAGGTGACGACGTTTCGGTTCCCGCCGCCGTGCACACCGTTGTCCGGATAGACGCGCCGCAGGTTGTGATCGGCGGTGAGGCGCTGGACCGTACCGCGGACCATGAGGTAGGCGCGGGCGTCGCCGCACCAGGCGACGGTGAGCCAGCGCGGCGAGACAACGGCGACGACTGCGCAGGCGTCCGGCTGGCGCGCCCACGGGCCCTGCCGGTCGGGGTCGCTGGCGTAGCGTTCGTATTGGGCGCGCAGGCCGGTCTCGGCGTCGGCGTGGTAGGCGGCGGAGCGGGCCAGTTTCCGGGCGGCGGTGCGGGTCCAGTCGCGGATCTCGTCGGTGCTGCCGATGCCGTCGAGGAGCACGAACGCGCGGGTTCCGTCGGGGCCGGAGGCGGTGGCGGTGGCGTCGCACTGGTGACTGCGGTCGCCGATGTGTTGGGCGGTGGCGTAGGTGCGCATGGTCTTCCTTCGGGCGGTGAGCGTGTCGGCGGGGTGTTGGACGCGGGTGAGGGCGGGGCAGGCGACGGGGCAGAGGACGGCGACGGGGCCCGGCCCCGAAGGGCCGGGCGGGTGGGTCAGGCGGGGATGACGCTGATCGTGTCGAGGAAGCTCGGGTCGACGATCCGGACGATGCGCAGCGTCCGGCCGTTCCGGTCGGTGACGTGCCACTCGTCGATGGCGAGGCCGTTGCCGCGCTCCCGGCTGATCATCGCCTCGGTGGCCGTGACGGTGTCGTAGCCCTAGAAACTGCCGTGGTTGTCGTAGTTGGCGACGGGGGTCGGCTCGGGCTCCGGGGCAACTTCGGGGAGGGGGGTGTTGAGGTCGCGGATGGGCTGGGGGTCGATGGGGGCGAGGACGAGGGCGGTGCCGATGATGCTGGTGGCGGCGAGTTCGATGGTGCTCAACTGGGTCTCCCTGTTCGTGCTGGTGTGGGTCGTCTGCTGCGCCGTGAAGGTGGTTCAGGCGGCGAGGGCGAGGCGGGCGGCGCAGGTCTTGTAGGCGGGCTTGCGGGGGCGGTAGATGACCGCGATGCGGGCGACCTCGGCGGGCGTGTAGCGGGTGCAGGTGTGGGCCTTGACGTTCTTGGCGTAGCTGATTCCGGCTTGTCCGGTGACGTCGGCCTTGGCGGCGTTCTTGCGGAGGGATCCGGCGACGGAGCGGGCTTCGCGGATGGGGAGGCCAGCGGCGACGCAGTGGGTGGCGAGGGTGCCGGTTCCGGTGCGGCGGATCTTCGCGGCGGCGCGTTGGGTGCGGGTGCGGGCCTTGAGGGTGGCGCGGCGGGTGCGGGCCTTGGCGTTCATCGAATCCCCCTGGTCTTGCGCGGTTTCTGTATTACGAGAATGCCCTACAGGGGTTGCGGTGTCAATGTTCGAGCGCAGATGAATCCAGGTTTCTGTAATACGTCCCGCGAGGAACGCCCCGACTGAGTGGCCCAGTCGGGGCGTTCGTCACTTCTGGTCTCGCACTGCCTCGCAGGCCTGGCATGTTCGCCACTCGTTGAGTGCCTCCCAGCTGTTCACCCGGCGCGGGAGCGGCTTCCCGCAGAGCGACGGGTTCTCCCGCCTCTCCTCCCACAGCCCGCCGGCCACGATGTGCTTGATGCGGCCGTACCGGGTGAGGCCTTGAGTCGGGTCCCAGTAGACGAGGTTGCGGCCCATGGTCAGCCCCTCCCGTTGCAGTCGGCGCAGTTGCCGCACGCGTCCAAGTCGTCGGCGTCGACCGCCCCGCAACCCTCGGCCGCGCACTCCTCGCAGGTGTCTTTGGCCTGCTCCTCATGTTCGGGGCACAGCTCCTTGACCTCATAGGAGAGACCGTCGTTCGTGGGATCGTCCGCACGGACCTTGGCCGCTGCCCCGGCGGCGACGCGTCCGTACCCGCCGTGGAAGCCGGTCTCGATGCACTCGCCGTCCTCGAAGACTCCGTACTCGCCGGCGTCAGCGTCGGTCTCGATGAAGGGCTCCTGGGCCGCGACCGCCGTGCCGAGGGAGTTGAGGACCATCGTGCCGTCGTTGAGGCAGTCCGCGATGTGCTGTGCGCCGGAACGGCTGGACTTGGTGGACACCCACAGGTGGGTGGTGCGGTCGTGGACGATGAAATAGCCGCCCTGACCGGCGTTGCCGTTCTGTCGGACGATGAAGCGCGGAGCGGGCTCGGATTCCGCGAGCGACTGCGCGGCGATGATGGTCAGCTCGTCAACGAAGGGGCGGCTGCGCTCTCCCCAGGGGATCGACTCGGTCGGGTCCCACGTCACGCCGATGTACTTGCGGCCGTAGTTGACGTGCTCGGTGTTCGTGACGTGCCCGACGTCGTATCCGTTGACGGTCCCCGTGCGGCCCTCGGGGGACGTGACGCGGGTTCCCTCGGGGAGGTGGGCGGCAGTGCGGGCGATGGCGGGCTGCTGGTCGTTCACGGTGGTGGTCTCCTCGGTGTCGCATCCGAAGCGGGCGTAGGGCTTGTGGCTGCCGGTGCAGTGCGGCTTGGTGAAGTCCTGGATCTTCCGTTCGCCGGAGACCGTTCCCTCTCGCGCCGGGCGGTGCTTGCGCATGGTGCCGTCCTGGTTCACGGGGCCGAACCACATGCAGTAGTTGCAGCACTCGCGCTGAGTCTTCCGCGTGGCTCCCATGACGCTCTCCCCTGCTCGCCGCTTGTTTCTGTAATACGAGAATGCACTACGACCGGCAGGGTTGTCAAGAGACTTCCGCAGATGGATAGTGGTTCCTGTAATACATCGCTCTTAGGAGGACCCCCATGGCGCGGCCCGCCACCGGCCAGACACCGCCGATCTCGTTCCGACCGCCGAAGCAGCTACTGGTGGAGTTCGACGCAACGATTGAGGAGGGGCGCACACGGTCTGATGTGCTGATCGAGTTGATGCACGACCGCATCAACAGGAAACGCCGCGGGCGGGCTTCAGTCCCGGACCGCCCGGCGGGCAGCGAGGAGAACACCGCATGAGCTCCGTCGACGAACTCCGCACCGCGTCTGCCGAAGTGCGTAAGTACTGGGGCGTCCCCACCGCCCAACCCGTCGCCGACCTGCTGGACTTCGAAGCTGACCTGATTGAACGTGTCCCTGGCAGCGAGATGCAGGGGCGTAGCAGGCTGCTGCTCTCCTTGGCTCACGTGATCACTAAGGAGACGACCGGATGAGCGAGTTCACGGATGGCACCCTCGGCCGCTACCTCGGCCAGCAGCCGGGGATGCGGCAGGCGTTGCTCCACGACGCAGCCCAGCACATGCAGGTCGAGGCGCTCCGGCGGACGCTGGACATGGTCGAACGCGCCCTGGACGACGAGGGCGTGCCGCACAACGTCCGGCATCGGGTGATCAACCGCGTCGTCTGGGGCGAGCCTGAGGGGTACGTCGACGTGCGGGCTCGGATGCAGGAGCAGGTGCTCGCCGCCTACAACCTGCCGACCGAGCTGACCGACGCGTGGAAGGCGATCCACAACGGCGCGGGCCCGGTGCGCCCGGGCGAGGAGCAGACGTGAGCGAACTGCTGCCGATCGCCCTGAGCCTGCTCACCGCATACGCGGCAGCCTGCGGCACATGGGGCGGCGAACCCGGCGCGCCGCTCTGGCTGTCCTGGCCGCTCCCCATCTGGAACCGCATCGCCAACGACTGGCGACGCCCCCAGCTCCGCCCCGACCGCGCGAAGATCGCACGCCTCGAACGCGAACTCGGAATCGGGCAAGACGACAAGCCCACCGCATGACGAAGGCCCCGCCCGGAACTCCTCTCCGGTGCGGGGCCGCTTCACGTCTGGCGTTGCGTCGCCTCATCCCCCCTGGGGCACAACGTCCGTGATCGTCACGGACACTTTCGTGCCCGCCGACACGGTACTGATCAGAGACGGCGTGTAGTTCAGACTCGTCTCGTTCGACAACTCGGCCGTCGCAATCACCGGCCCGGACTCATCACCACGAATCTCATAGGTGATCGAGTACACCACGCTCGGATCGATGTCCCCGATGCCCACGTAGGTCAGGTTCGGCTCGACCGTCACGTTGCAGCCCGCCGACCCGAAACACTGCCGCTTCGTGGTGCGCAGCTCGATCGTGAAGTCGGCGGGAGTGAGGGCAGCGTACGTGGGCTCCGGTTCCAGCTCCGGTTCCGTCACGGCGGCGGCGGTGCCCTCCATGCCGTAGAGGCTGGGCCCGGGGGTGGCGGCCGGCTTGCTGTCGTTGTTGCCAGCCTGCACGACGACGATGCCCGTGGCGACGACCGCAGCGATCACGGCTGCCGCAGCGCCGATGATGATCAGGTGGGTGCGGTTCTTCTTCGGCGGGGCCGGCGGCGCGGGCGGGAGCGGCGGCGGAAAGCCCGGCGGCGGCGTGGTGTCGGTCATGGTTCCCCCAAGTGGTGCGGTGTGGGCGGATCGTAGCGTCGGGCGCCGACAATGCGGGCGGGAATGGGCGAGGCCCGTCAGGACGGGGGATGACCTGACGGGCCTCGTGATGCCGGGCGGTCCCGGCGCGTGCCGGGCACTACCCGGCGTGTGCCACCAGTGTGACAGCCCCGGTTACCGGCCGAGGGCGCGTGCGAGAAACTCGGCCACCGCCAGCAGCCCCAGCAGGCCGAGCAGACCGGCCGTACTCACATACCGGCCGTCCGAATCCCGGGTGCTCCCGGGCACGCGGACGATGCGCTCACCGTGCGGGACGAGGCCTCCGTGCTCGTCGTCGCGGTGCCGCTGCCGGTACGCCTCGGCGGCCCGTCTGGTGTCGGGCGGGCTGCTCGCGCAGCACCGGGGACACCGGTACTCGTAGAGCATCAGGGGGGCCTCTCTCGGGCGGGTAGGACGGTAGGTAGGCGGCGGGTAGGGATACGGTCTGACCTGTGGTTCCTACCTCCCTACCCGGTCCCAGGGGGCTGGGCGGGGAGGGGCTGGGGAGCGGGGTCCGCGGGCGGCTCCGGCGGGGTGCTTGCGGGGGCCGCCACGGCAGGGTCGGGCGGGAGGTCCCGGACGCGGACCCCGTCCCTCACCCGCTGGCGTCCGGCGAGGATCAGCTTGAACTCCTCCACAGGCAGCCCGAAATCGATGACCGCGGCCTTCAAATCGGGCTGGGCCCAGCCGGCCAATTCGGGCTCCTGGAGCAGGTCGGCCAGGTGGGCTCCCTGCCGGTGCCTGGCGACCTTGCGAACGAGGGAGGCTAGTTCATCGACGGTGAGTTCCGGTTCCCCCCCGGCCTGCTCGTCGGCCTCTTCGCCGGCAACGCCTGGAGTGGGGAGAGGGGATACCCACCATGCGGCCACACACCAGACGATCGCGGCCCCAGGGACCACGAATCGGGCGATGTGCGGGGCGTGGCCGCAGGCGTACACGGCCACGTATCCACTGAACGCGAGCGCACCCCAGCGTTCCCGGCCATCGAGGTGATGGCCGAGGAGGGTCCAGCCGCGGCGGAGGAGGATGCAGGACCCTGCCCACAGGGAGGCCCCAGCCCCGCCGACGGCGAGGATGGGGCGCAGTTCTGCGGCCATACGACGGTGCAGGCCAGGGGTGGGGGGCTGCTCCCCTACCTCCTTAACGATCTTCATTAGATGATCCCCAACGCGTGCCCGCCGGTCAGGATCAGAGCCTGCGGCAACCCCCACAACCCGCCCGCCTTAGCCCACACGCCCGCAGCAAGGATCCCCGTGAACGCGGCCTTCCCCGGGGTCAACTCGCGGAAGTACATGAGCGCGGCAAGCCCCAGCGACACCGCACCCATCCCCGCCGACCCGAAGCCACCCCCCGTGAACACTGTGGCCAACGCGTCGGACAAGTTCCCCCCAACCGTCCAAATCGACCCGGCCGTCATGTACAGGGTCCCCGCAGCCACGCCCGTCCACTGCGCCTGGTCGGAGGTCAGCTTCTTCCGGATGCGGCCCTTCTTCCCACCCCCGCCTGGCGCGCCTCCACTGCCCTTGGGCTCACGAATCCCGGCAACGAGAATCACGGTGAGCGCGGTCGCGATGCCGCCGGCTCCGACGGTGCCGAGGATTCGGCCGCCCGCGACGCTGATCTCCTGGGCTGCGGCAAGGTGCTGGGTGAACATGCTGGGTTTCTCCTGGTCAGGCGGCGGGCGCCCAGAGGGCGAGCGCGAGGACGGCGGTGGCGAGGGGGATGCGGGCGACCCAGGCGATACCGGGCCACCAGTGGCGGGTACGGCGGTCCCACACATGCGCGATGAGGAGGCAGCCGCCGAGGCCGAGGGTGAGGGCGCCGCCCGTGCTGTAGGTGCCGCAGTCGGCGATCGCGTGGGCCAGTGGGCCGTACAGGCCGAGGGCCCACCCGGCGCCGGCCGCGCTGGCGTTGTACAGGGCGGCGCGGGTCTTCGGGCTGATGGCGGCGGCTACGTGATCGGGGTTGGGGGTGAGGGCGGCCGGGATGTGGGGGCGGGGCCAGTAGTCGGGTTGCGGGGCCCAGCGGCTGTCGGGGTGCCGGTCTGCCGGGTCCTGGCCGAAGGAGTCGCTGTCGCTGTCGGTGTCGGCGTAGAGGGCGTCCCACCAGTCCGGTTCCGGTTCCGGGGCCGGATCGGCGGCGGGCGGCGTGGCGGTGGTGTGGGTGCGCCACCAGTCGGGCATCCGGGGGGCGCCCTTCCGATGGGCTGGCGTGTCGGTCATGAGGGATCCCTGTGGTGCGGGGTGGCCGATGGGGCGGGCGCCGAGACGGTCGAGGAGATGGCGCACGCGGCGCTCGTCCGGGCCCGGCTCGGCGCGCATCAGGCGCTCCGGAGGTAGCGGTTGACCGTTTCCTCGCGCGCGTTGGCGTCGGCGACCTTGTGGACGTAGCGCAGGACCGCGTCCGGATCCGTGATCCCGGAATCCTTCGCGGTCCGGACCGCGTCCTTCACGGTCATCGGCCCTGCGAGGGTCGGGAGCGGATTCCCGGATCCGGACTGCGGATCCGGTCCGGGCTGGTCCGGATCCGCGGATCCGTGGTCCGGATCGCTGGTCAGGGCGTTCTGCTCTGCGTCGACGAGGGCTTGGCCGCGCTGATGTTCGCGGCGGATCGGGATCATCGCGAGCTGCCCGTCGAGGGCCGCACGCCGCTTCGCCACCCACTGCTGGGTCCGCGAGTCAAGGGGGCGTGCGTGGACGCGCATGGCCATGGACCAGCCGCGCTTGGCGAGCGCGGAGACGACCGCGCCGACGACGCCGACGATGAGCTGGTCGAAGACGTAGCCGTGCGCGAAGACGGCGGCCATGGAGACGGCGAGGGACCAGCGGCCGGCGCGCTGGGCGGCCTTGGCTCGCTCGGGGTCGTAGCGCAGGAGCCACTCGACGGCCATGCACAGGATCCAGCTCGCGTCGAAGGCGACGGCTGCGGTGTAGGCGACGACGGAGACGGTGGCCAGGGCGAGGAGGGCGCCGATGGACGCGGTGGTCCAGACGAGGGAGGCGGTGACGAGGATGATCGCGCCGATGGTGACGGCGGCGCGGACCAGTTGGTCCCAGTCGCGGGGCGGTGCAGGAACCTCGATGACTTCGGTGTCGAGGACCATCTCGGTGACGCCGTCGACGGTGTGGGGGACGAGGCGGGTCCGGGTCCGCTCGATCGTGCGGGTCTTCACCGGTTCCTCCAGGCGTAGAGGGCGATGGCGGTGGCGATGAGGCCGGGCCAGAGGAGGTTGTTGAGGAGTGCGAATACCGCGCACACGGTGAAGCCCCAGCGGGCGAGTGGGCCGTGGAGGCCGATGCGGTGGGTGGTGGTGCGGCGGCGGGGCACGGGGTTCTCCTGTCGGGGCAGGGGCCGGCCCGCGCCGTGGGGGTTGTAGGCGCGGGCCGGCGGCTTGGGGTGGGGTTAGCGGGGGAAGAGGCGGCGGGGGATTTTGGTGCCTGCGTTGTCGCCGTCGCGGTGGACGCGGGCGCGGTGCTGCTCGCGGCGGAGGCGGGCGGCGCGGTCGGTAGCGGATTCGCGGCCTTGGTACTTGGCCTCGGCGAGTTGGCGGTCGCCGCCGGTACGGAAGGGGTTCCAGGCCATCAGTTGCCGCCGCCTTGTACGCCAGTGCCTGAGCAGGGGCCGCAGGTCTGCCAGTTCTGGCGTACGACGCCGTCGCTGCTGGTGTCGATGATTTGGCCTTGGCGGCCTTGGCAGGTGGTGCAGGGTTGGGGTTGCTGCTCGCTCATCGGGTGCCTGCCTGCTGGCATTCGGCGGCGTTCTGGCGGTGTTGTTGGGCGGCTTGCCGGTGGGCTGCGGCGCGGTTGTGTGCGTTGAGGCGGTCGGCGTTTTGGGCGGCGGCCTCGTAGTGTGCGGCGGCTTGGAGGTAGAGGGCGGCGGCGCGGGTGCAGGCGTGGGGGCTGGGGTGCTCGCTCATCGGGCACCGGCCTGCTGCGGGAGCGGGTTGGCGGCAAGGTGCTTGGTGAGCGCACGCCCTTGCTTGGCTTGTGCGGGGTGGCGGAGGCTGGCGCACAGTTGGCAGGTGTGCGGGTTGTGCGCGGCGGGGGTGGGCTGCTCGCTCATGCCTGCACCGCCGGACGGGCCGGGAGGCGGTGGCCGCCTTCGGGGTCGAGGGCCTGCGCGGAGAGGATGTGGTGCAGGGCGGCGGTGCGCCGGCGGTGGGTGGCGTGGGTGTGGTCGCCTCGGCGGGCGGCGGCGATGGCGGCAGTCTCGTGGTGGGCGGCGGCGTCGGCCGGGGACATGGCCGGGGCGAGCTGGTCGACGGCCTCGGCGGGCGGCAGCGGGGCGGTGGGGTACGGCTCGCGTGTGGGGGTGGGCTGTTGGGGTTGCTGCTCGGTACGCTGCATGCGTCACTCCTGGTCAGATCAGGCGGTGGCTGCCCGGCAGGGGTTGCGCCCCCTGCCGGGCGTACTTGTTGGAGCACGAGACCAAAACGGGGTGCGGCCTCGAACTATCCAAACCCTAGGGCTTGTATCGAAGGTTGGCAAGCCCTAGGGTTTGGGGTGTTCCGGTTGCGCTCTCAGGCGGGAAGGAGAGCGGACGTGGCAGAGACACCCGAGGAGGTGAAGAGGCTGTTGGAGGCCATTGAGGCGTTCGAAGCCATCGAGGACCCAGCCGAGCGGACGTCTCGCGTGTCGGAGGCCCTGAGGGCATGGCCGGGGTATCACGCCCGCCTGCGCAGCATCCGCGAGAAGAGCGTTCAGGCGCTGCGCGAGGAGCAGAAGCGGACGTGGCCCGAGATCGCCAACATCATTGGCGAAGTCACGCCCGAGCGAGCGCAGCAGATCAGCAAGGGGCTGAGCGGGGCGCAGCGCAAGAAGAACAAGGCCGAGGCCGAGAAGGCCAAGCCGACCGAGTAAGGAAGCGGCCGAGCGGTGTAGAGACCGCCCGGCCGAAGCAGCCCGACCCAAGCAAGAGAAAGGCGCTTCGGTGACTGTACCGAACGAGACCGACCCGACCGCGCAGCGCACAGTGCTCTACCGGTTCTACGACGCCAGCGACCGCCTGCTGTACGTCGGCATCACGAAGAACCCGAAGATCCGCTTCGGCGACCACTCCCGGGACAAGGCGCTCACCTGGTGGCCCGAGGTAGACCGTCACACCCTTGAGTGGTTCGACAGCCGCCCCGAGGCTGCGGACGCGGAGGTCAAGGCCATCAAGGGTGAGGCCCCGCTGCACAACCGCTCCCGTACCCCTTCCCCCATGCTCGTGTCGGCGAGCGGAGCCAGGCACCTTGGGGCGGAAGAGGTGCACGAAGACGAATGGCTCAACGTCTCCCAGATCGCCCGACGTCTGGTCGCAGAGGGGATCGAGAAGAGCATGAGCCGCCAGCGCGTGATGCAGCTGGCCGAGCGGGACCCGGCATGGCCCGTGCCGCGCAGCGAGTGGCGCTTCCTCGCACACATGTGGCTCTTCCCGTGGGCACCGGTCGCCGACTACTTCCGCAACCGGGACAACCGCAAGGCTCCCGCGACGGGCTGAAGTCCCTGACCTACTGCTCGGGCTGTCACCCCGTACTTCAGTGGTTCTGACCGACCACCACCCGCGCCCGGTAGCGTTGCCGGGCCCTCTTCCAAAGGAGCACCAATGGACGCCCGTAAGGATTTGTACGCCTTCGCGATGCAGGGCAAGGAGCACTCGCCTGCGGTCTCGGAGTGGGCGAGCGAGAAGATCGACGCCTACCGTGCGTCCGTACTCCGCGATGTCCTGTGGCGGCTGGAGATGTCCTCTGGGCACGATGTCGCGGCGAAGTTGGTGGAGGAGAACCCCGAGTGGGAGGAGCTGCTGAGCGCGACGGAGGAGAGCGAATGAAGATCGACCGCTTGCGGATCGACGGCGAGCCCGTGCGCCGCTTCTATGTGATCGCGGAGGTGACCTTCGCCGACCGGGAAGCCGAGCCCCGCGACGAGCACGACCGGAACTACTACCAGGACTCCGAGCTGCGCTCCATCGCCACCGACTGGATGCGCGACGGGCTGACCGACCGGGACGACAGTCCCGCCGTGGTGTTCCGGGATGTACCTGAGGCATGGCGGGAGCGACTCGCGGAGGAGGCGTCGGATGGATGATCTGGTGCAGTGGCTGCGCGCCCAGCTCGACGAGGACGAGCGGATCGCGCGGGCTGCGACGCCCGGTCCGTGGTGGCACAACCCGGGCAAGCAGTGGCTTGGCCCGGAGGCGTTCGAGAAGTACGACCTACGGCAGGGCGAGGAGTTCGTCGGCTACGGCGGCCCGCACCCCTTCACCGGGGCTGTCGCGTCGACCGGTCCTGCGAGCAACGTGCAGGGGATGAAGGACGCGGCGTTCATCGCGGCGCATGATCCGGCTCGGGTGCTGCGGGAGATCGACGCGAAGCGGGAGGTGGTGCGCCTCGCCGAGCGGGCCCACGACTACCACGAGACGTTCATGAACGGCTTCGCCGCAGCGATGGAGCAGGCACTCCGACTGTTCGCGCTGGCCTACGCGGACCGGCCCGGCTATCAGGAGTCGTGGCGGCCCTGACCTCAAACGCAGCGTGGCCCCCGCCGATTGCTCGGCGGGGGCCACTGCGCTGTGCATCACCGGAACCACACGCGCCACCCGACCGTGCCAGCGGGAACGACGGGCAGCGGTCTGATGGTACGCCCGGCCACCGGCAATCCGGGGCAGCTACGGGGCGAGGTCGAGAACAGCCCACACCTGACGGCCGTCCGCAGTGACCTCAGTCCCGCAGGACACCGCGCCCAGCTCGTGCAGCCGGGGCAGAACCGTGTCGTCGAGGTTGTCCGGCGCGGCCTGGTGGCTGAACGCGAGGACCAACACCTGCCGATCCTGTTCGGCGAGGTGGAGGCTGACGTGCCGGCCGCCATCGGGGATGACGGTAGCGATCAGGTGGCGGACCAGGCAGTCGAGGGTGGCGGGCGTCCGGTGCCCCCACTTGGCGAGCCGGGCCGTGACCTCACCAACGGCTTTCTTCCCTGCCCAGGGCTGCGGTTCGAGCGCCCAGGTCGCGCCCTGCCGGTTGGCCATCACGGTCCGGCCCCGAACGGCTTGCAGCCTCGCCGGGGCGCTCGGGTGGAGGGTCTGCGGCGGGGGCGGGGATGGTGGTTTCTTCGGCGGCGGGGGCGTCTTCGGCGGGTAGCTGGGCGGGTAGTTGGGGTGGTCGGAGCGGGGTTTGATGGCGTCGATGGCGGCCTCCCGGGCGGTGACGGGTCGGTCACCCATCGTAGGAGCCGGGTTCGCTGCTGTCTGCGGTATGCGTGAGCGCCCGCCCATGTCTGCTGCTCACGAGGGCGGGCGCTCGGGGCGGTGCTGGAATCCCTCCCCGGAGGGATCAAGGTTTGGCACTGTCACGGGTGCGTGCTGCAATGACTGGGTAGCGCCGAGACCGCGATGGAAACGGGAACTCGCAGATGGGCCGGGCCTGGGGGGTGGCTCCCTCCGATGGGCTCGGCCCTTTCCGCGTGTGGGCGGCGGCCGTCACCGCCGGGTGTTTGGGGAGCGTCCCCGAGATCATGCCGCCCAAGCCCAGGATGTCACGGCCGCGTCTTCCCGTCGCGGACCGCAACCCACTTGTCGAACTCGTAGTCCAGGACACGGGCTTGGTAGTGCTCGATGGGCCCAGTGCCATCACCCCCACGCATGCCGTGGAACGCGTCGTCGAGGATCTCACCGAGGAGATCCATCAACTGGCGGATGCGGGCCGTCGGCGAGGGCACCCGGCCGTCGGTCGCTTGGGTCGCTGTCGGGCCGGTCGGCTCGGCGAGGATGTGGGCGAGGGCGTCCGCGATCCACCGCGCCCCGGTGATACCGCGTAGGTCGTCACGGAGCACGGCCACCTTGGCGAGCTTGTCCTCCACGGCTTCGGCGCGTCCGGCGTAGGAGCCTGCCGCAGCATCGGCACTGTCGGCGGCGGCGTACCGGCGGAGTTCGCGTTCGGCGCGCGCGAGGCGCTGTGGCCACTGCTGCGTCCGGCAGCCGGCAATGTCGGCGCGCAGGCGCTCCACCTCAGCCTCGGCGGCGGCGAGGCGGTTGTATTCGGCGACCGGGATGGGCATGGCGGGCACGCCGCCGATCGTGCAGCCCGGCGCGGGCGCCTCGTCGACCGCTGCGTCTTCTGCGCCGGGCGCCGCATGGAACGGCGCGACGCTGATCTCTGCGCGAAGGGTGCGGGCGTAGGCCTTGTCGGGGGCGAGCGCCGCGTCCCACCGGTCGGCGAGCGCGTTCATGCGGATGCGCAACCGGTCGCGTTGGGCGTAGGCGTTGGCCAGATGCTGGCGGGCCTCGGCGAGTTCCTCGGCTTCCGCCCGGGGTTCGGCGGGCGCGTCCAGCTCGTGCCGGAGTTCGGCAAGGACGAAGTCGGCTTCCCCGAGGTGATGCTGGCTGGGGATGTCGTTGCCGGACAGGGCGTGGTGGTTGTCGTAGCGGTGGATCGCGGCGGCGATACGGGTGCGTAGCAGGTCGGTCATGGGGTGGGCTCCGTGCTGTCGAGGGCGGCCCCGAGGAGACCAGCGGGCGTGTAGCCGTGGCCTTGGATCGGCGCGCTTTCGGTGATCGACTCGTAGCGCCGCCACTGCCGTCTGTCGCTCGCGGGCATGCGACGGACTGTGGTGGCGCAGTCGCTGCAGAGGCGTCCGCTGCAGTCGTCGTATCCGCACATCGGGCACTGGCCTGCCGCACTCCAGGTGTGGCGTTGGCGGAGTTCGAGTTCTCGCGGCGTGGCCGCCTTGGCCCGCATCTCCGCGAGTTCCTTGGCCTGCCGGACGGCGTTGTCGTTCATCTCGCCGACGACTTCCGCATACCGGTCGAGGTCGTCGTACAGTCGGTCGAGTTGGTCGCTGGTGAGGTGGTCGAGGGGGATCCGCTCCTCACGGTCGGCACCAGTGGCGAGGAGCGCGGCCAGCACTCTGGCGGTGAGGTGTTCGGCCAGGTCGGTGAGGTTGTCCATCGGGTCGTCGTCGATGGTCTTGCCGACGGCGGCGGCGATGCGGTCGCTGAGGTGGTCGGTCACGGCGTCTCCAGGGCGTATGCGGTGCGGCGGGGCTGGCCGTCGCCGGTGGTCGGGCTGTCGTGCAGGGCGCTGACGAGGATCCACCGGCCGCGTTTCCCTGTGTCCGCGTCGACGACCCAGGCCCGGTTGTGACCGGGCGTGTACCGCTCGACGCGGATGCGGGGGCCGCCGCGCGGATCGCAGGACTGGTAGATCTGGCCGGGCTGGATCACGTGCTGCTCCTCGTGGTGTCGTTGGCGGGCGTGCCCTGTCCGGGCGGGATGCCGAGCGCCACACAGCAGGCGGTGCAGCGGCGGCGGCCCAGCCGGGAGGCGATGCCAGGCATCCACCAGCCGCGCCGAAGCCCACAGGCAGCGCGGGCGCGGATCGGCATGTTGCTGTCGATCGCCTCCCGCATCCCCTCGACGGTGACCGCCGTACCGGGCACTGCGTGCAAGACGCGCCACTTCCCGCAGCACAACCACCACCGGCCGAAGTTCTCGGCGATGGGGTGGGAAGTCACCGACTGCTCCGTGGTTGGTCGGGTCGGCGGAGGCTGGCGGCCAACTGGTCGAGGGCGGCGAGTTCCTGCGGGGCGAGGGGCCGGCTGTCGGGCCGGATCATGGCTTCGACTTGGGCTGAGGTGCGGCGGAGGGTGCGGCCGGTGCGGTGGCCGATGCACCAGCCGGCGGCGAGGGCGAGGATGACGGCGGCGGCGATGGTCACGGCTGGCCACCGCCGAGGAGGGCTCGGGCCACGGCGAGGGCGGCGGCTGCTGGGCAGACAGTGCGGTCGCAGCCGCCATGCCGCGCGGAGCCCGGGTTGTTCAGGGTTTCGTCGTCGGGGTCGTTGGCGACGGCGACCAGCAAGTCGGCGAGGGCCTTGCCGACGCCGGGGTGCAGGGCGGCGATGTAGTCGGCGTGTGCGGGTGCGAGGTGCGGGTGCGTGCCGCGCCCGTGTGGGCCGCTGGAGCCGCCGCGGATGATGCGGACGCGGTCTGGTCCGTAGAGCCGGGCGTCGTGGTCGTTGACGTGGTGGCTGGTCCAGGTGCTGGTGTCGCGGCCGTAGGGGTCGGTGGATGCGGTGTTGGCGAGTTCACGAAGTCGTGCGGCGGCGGTTCGCATCTGGTCGGCGGGTGTGGTCATCGCTGCGCCTCCCCGACGTAGCGGTAGCCGGTGCTGGTGGGCTTGAAGCGGTCGAGACGGATGCGGGTACGGCGGACGCTGGGGAGCGGCACGGGCTCGCCGTCCTGGGTGAGGGCGACTTGCCGGACGTGGGCGTGGGTGTCGTCGATCCGCTGGATCCAGATCAGCCGTTCGTCGGCGCGGGGGTCGTTGTCCTGCCAGATCTGGCCGGTGGCGGGGGTCGGGGTGTCGGTCATCTGCGACTCCTGGTGGTGGGTGTGCCCGGCGGGGTACCGGGCACGAGGGGCGGGCACGGTCAGGCCAGGTCTCGGGGCATGTCGATCCACGTTCCGCCGTGCGTAAAAGGGCAGTTCGGCATGGGAGCGGACTCGATGACGTCGGACCATTCGCGGTTGATCGCAGCGTGCGGGTCGCAGTTGTGGACGTGGCCGGGCTGGCTGCGGAAGCGGAGCGCTGTGGTGGCGGGCTCGTCGCAGTCGCCCCAGCCGCAGAGGTTCGGGTCCTCCTGGATGCGCTCTGTCACGGGGTGTCCTGTGTCGGTCGGGCCCACGAAGGGCGGGTGGGGGCCGGGCCGGTGAAGGCCCGGCGCGGTTGGGTCAGGGCTTCTGTGGGTCGATGAGGTCGGCGGCCCATCGCGTGCCGTTGCCGAACATGTCGACGTAGTCCTGCGGCAGCTCGGTCTCGCGGATCTTCTGGGCGAGCTGGTGGGCGAACGCGTTGAGGGCGACGCTCATCTCGTCCTTGGTGAACTCGTCGCCGCGCATGGCTTGGAGGGCGTCGCGGGCGTCGCCGCCTACGAGGCAGCAGCGGCGGTCCTGGGTGTGGATGTTGTGGTCGTGGAAGGCGGCGATGACGGCGGGTTGGTCGAGGAAGTCTTCGAGGCTTTCGTCGCAGGTGTCCCAGTCGCCGTCGCGGAGTTCGCGGATGAGGTCGGCGAGGACTTTCCGTGTGACGTCGGCGGCGGCTCCGGTGTCGACGAGTGCTTTGGCGACGGGGTCGAAGATGCGGTTGGCGCTGTTCCATCCCATGGCGGGGTCCTTTCAGGTGCGGACGTGAGGCGCTGTACACCTCTCTGCGGGCTTGGGAGGGGTCTCGGTGTCGCGTGAGCCGCGCGAGGGGCTGTCGGGCGTTCCTGGGGCTGCTGTAGGCCCGCGACGGGGCATCCGGGCTCGTATCGCCCGCCACACCGCCCGCCCCATCCACCAGACGGCGGCCACGACCGCGAGCACGCCCACCGTCCCCACGGCCGACAGGACCACCACCCACCCGGCCAACGCCCAACCGAGGGCGACCAGCACCTGCACCGCCTCCGCCATCACGGGGTGCCCTCGGCTTCCGAGCGGGCGCACGGAACGCACACGTCCTCGACGCCACCCTCAACCGGGTTGAGCCGATCGCGAGCGAAGTAGCCGAAGCAGAGGCAGCACATGACCCGGCCGTCGGTGAGTCGGTCGAGGCGTGTCCGGGTCCCGCCATCGGCCAGGGGCACGGTCAGGAAGTCCACGGGCTCAGCCACGGTCGTTCTCCTTGCCGGGCTGGGCCACGACAGCGGGCGCGTGGAGCTCAGGCCGGTCGCAGCAGACGTCGAACCCGCCGTGACAGTCGGACTCCGTCTGACCGCTGGTCGGGCAGTAGTAGGTGCTGGCGCCGGGCTTGCAGACGTGCGCGTCCTGCGTCTCGGGCTGGGGTGCCTCGGCCAGACGGCGCAGCACGCGCATCGCTGAGCCCAGCGCCGCCCGCTCCTTCGCGTCGTAGCGCGGGTAGACGGCGACGTTGACGTCCGTGGCCTCCTGCTCGGCCTCGATGGCGGCGATCGCCTCGGCCAGCACGGCGGCCCGGTCCACGGGCACGGGCAGGACGGCCAGCTCGGCGGCCAGCTCCTTGACCCGCTCGTGAATCGCCTCCCATGGCGCGCCCGTGCCAAGGTCGAGCGCAGTCGACAGGGCGAAGCGCCACCCCCCGATGACCGCACGACCTCCCTCGATCAGCCCCTGGTGACCTTCACGCATGCACCTCGCCCCGACCTTGGCCAAGCCCCGGTCGCGCGCGGCGTCCTGCTGAAGCATCTCAACCTGCGCGCGGAGACGGCCTTCCTCGGTGAGGGCGGGCGGAGGCGTGACGGCGGACTCGTCAGCCATCCGGCGCAGCTCGGCCTCGGCCTCCTGCGGGGTGATGGCCGTGCCGGTCGCGTGGAGCCCGCGGAAGAAGTCGGCAGCCCGGAGCAGCGCGGCCTGTGTGGGCGGCGCGGCGGCAGACGGGACGGCAGGCAGGGCGAGGATCGCGTCCGCGTGCCGCTGGTAGTCGTGGGGCTCCAGGCTGTCGAAGCCGAAGCCGTCGGCCTCAGCAAGCGCCCGACGGATCTGCTCGCGGCGGTCGATGGTCTGGTCGGTCATGGTGGCTCCTGTCGGGTGTGGTGTGATCGGGGTGGCCGGCCGCCGCGACTCGAACGCGGCGGCCGGTCTTCTGCCCCGTGGCGTTTTGGGCGGGTTGGTGTTCGGCCGGGATGGAATGGGCGGATGTCAGGCAGGCAAGTCGAGGTCGAACACGCCCTGCGCGAACCGCTCCTTCGCGAGGTCGTGGTAGGCCGGGTTGAGGTCGATGCCGACGTACTTCCGTCCGAGCCGCCGTGCCGCGTCGCCGGTGGTGCCACTCCCAGAGAACGGGTCGAGGACGGTCCCGCCCGGTCGGCAGCCCGCCTTGATGCAGCGGAGCGGCAGGTCGATCGGGAACGTCGCGAAGTGCGCGGCCGGGTAGGGCCGGGTCGGGATCGACCACACGTCGCCGGGGTTCCGGCCTAGCGGGTTCGCGGCAACCCGCTGAACGCCTGCCACGGACGCGCCGCCTGTTCCCTGGCGGACGCTCTCCCCGCGGCTCTTGCGGGTCTCCCAGTCGAGAACGGGGCGGCGCTTGTTGTCCTCGCTGACGGGTTCGCGGATGGGGTCGAGGTCGAACGTGTAGTGGGCCTGTTTGGCGAACAGGAACAGGTGTTCATGCCTGGACGACAGCCGGTCACGGACGGACTCGGGCATGGCGTTGGGCTTCGACCAGATGATCTCGTTGCGGAGGATCCAGCCGTCGTCTTGCAGCGCGAACGCGGTACGCCACGGGATACCGAGGAGGTTCTTCGGCGGCAGCGCGTCGGTCCCGCGGAGTCCGTCGGCTGTGAACGTGCGGCCCTTCCTCCGCCCGTTGCCCTGTCGTCCGGCGCTGCCGGGCGGGTAGGCGTAGCTGTCGCCGAGGTTGAGCCACAGCGTCCCGTCGTCGGCGAGCACGCGGCGGGCCTCGGCGAACAGTGCGCGCATGGTCTCGACGTAGGCCGCGGGTGTCGCCTCCCGCCCGTACTGCCCGTCGACGCCATAGTCGCGCAGCGAGTAGTACGGCGGGCTGGTGACGATGCAGTCGATGGAGCCGTCCGGCAGCGTGCTCAGGACTTCCAGGGCGTCCCCGAGCAGGAGCGTCACCTGGTCGTCGCGGTAGTACTCCTCGCGCCCGGTCATTGCTGCTGCCCGTCGCCAGCCACAACGGCGCGGTGGCCGGTGAGAGTGAAGGCCTCGCAGCCGGGGCAGTCGTCGACGTGCTCCGGGCCGTCGCTGTCGTCGGCGACGACGTGCGTCTCCTCGCCAGCCAGGAACTCCCGCAGCGCCGTGTCACCGCGCCCCGGCTCGGCGTCCCGCTTGGCGAGCTGGGCGATCAGGTACTTGCGCTGCCGCTGGAGGCGGCGGACTTCGGCGACGAGAGCGGGCAGTACGGCGCGTGCTTCCACGAGGTCGTGGATGTCCTGCCGCTGCTTGTCGTCGATCTCGTCCTCGCCTGGATCCCAGGTGCTCAGGTCGAGTTCGACGATCTGGTCCGTGACCTTGTACGTCGAAGGGAACGAGTACATCTCGATCTCTCCGGACTCGTCGCGCCGCACGTGGGTGAGTGCCTTCTCGCGCCAGACCTGGAGGCTGCCTTCACAGTCGGACACGTAGAACGGGTCATCTGCGACCCGGGTGGCGATGGCTGCGATGTCGCCGAGCTGCTGCTGGGTGAGGGGCTGCGTGGTGTGGGTCATGTGGGGTCCTTTCGGGTCGCGCGCGGTGGAGATCACCGGGCGAGGGTGGGGGTGGCGCGGCGTTCGGCGGCGATGCGGCGGAGGGTTGCGCGGACTTCGCCGGTGGCGACCGCGATGGCGATGTCGGCAATGCAGTCGACGCACACCCAGTCGGCGGCGTGCTCCAAGTGGAAGGCGGTGGATCCGTCGTGGAAGACGCGGAACCACATGCGACTGCTGGTGAATGAGCAGGTGCCGATCGTCTGGCCGCGTCCGCAGTCGCAGTCGCCGCCGAGTTCTCCGAGGGCGGGCGGCGCGTCGGGGGTGAGGTCGCAGATGTGGGTGGTGGTCATGGCGGGCCTTTCAGGCGGCGTCGGGCTGTTGCTGGTCAGTGACGAGTCGGAGGTGGGGCTTGCGTTTGCGGGTGTCGCGGGGGTCGTTGGAGTGCCAGTCGCGGACGGCGGCGTCGAGGTCGGCGCGGTGTTGGGCTTGTTCTTCGGGGGTCCACGGTTCGGTGGGCGGCTTCGCGGGCGGCCGGACCGGGATGGCCTCCTGCATGAGGCGCTCCAGCGGGGTCACGGGGTGGGCTCCTTGCGGGCGAGCTCCAGCAGCACGGCGGCGTGGCAGTGGTCGGGCTGGCCGGGCTCCGGGAGCGGGCAGGTGCAGGCGAGGTCTTTGCCGCGCAGGGTGTGGAGGTCGGCGAGGATCCGACGGCGGTCGAAGACCTGCCTGCCGATGCGGTAGGTCTCCTCGTACCAGCCGCCTTCGGTGCCGACGCGGAGCCACTCGGCGTAGTTCGCGGCGCAGGCGCTGCGGGGCTCGCCCATCTCGGCCTCGATGGCGTCGGCGATGGTGAACGGGTTCCCGAAGCGGGAGGGGCGGCTGACGATGACGGCCCCGTTGGGGTTGGCGGTGGCGTTGGCGAGGGTCCAGCCAGGGGTGCGGCGGCGCTGGATCCGGCGGGGTTCGGTGGTCACTGGTCCTCCATCGGGAGTTCGTCTTGTCCGGGCTGCGGGGTCACAGGCGCGCTTCTGAGGCGCTGCCAGGGGCTGGGTGGCAGTCCGGGGCCTCCAGGCCCTGTACGGGCCTCCTGTGACGCCTCACGCAGCTTCCTGGCGCATGTGGGGCCGAAGCCGGAGGGCGTGGGGCGCTTGAGTCGGCGACGGCAACCCGCACAACGCGGGACGGCGGTCACGGCGTGCGCTCCTGACGCTTGCGCTCGCAGTAGGCGCGCAGCGAGACGACGGCCATCTCGTAGATCGCCCGGAGCCCTACACCGAGGTCGTCGGACTCCGCGGTGTACAGCGCCCGGTAGAGGGCGGCGGCGGTGTCCTCGTCGCGGTTGGCTCGGGCGGTGACGAACTGCGCGGCGAAGCGGATGCCGGGCGGGAAGGCGTCGACGCTGCCCTCCTCGCCGGTGTGGATGTTCTCCACCTCGATCCCGAAGTGCTCGCCGGGCTGCTGGTTTTGGAGGGCGTCGAAGGCGGCGGATTCGGCGAGGGCGCAGAACGTGGCGTACATGGCGATGTCGCTGCGGCGGACGATGGGCCTCAGGAGCTTCCAGGCGGTGTCGTCGTCGCCCGCGATTCCGTGGCTGAGGGCTTCGAGGATCTGACGGCTGTCGGCTTTGGTCTGCGGGTTCTTCACGGCTGGTTGTCCTTCCGGTTGGTCTGGTTCCGGGTGGTGTGGCGGGCGGCATGAGGTGCGGCCGTCATGCGCAGGTGTCTTCGGCTTCCTGGTAGCGGCGGGCGTGGACACCAGCACGCGGGATGCCGTCGTCGTGGCAGGTGATGCCGGGCTCGACCTGGCAGGCGGGGCAGCAGGCCGTGATGCGCGCCCAGTCGGTGATCCGCTGAGGGTGCGACTCGGGCAGGCGTCGGCCGGACTTGCGGAGCACGCACGGTTGGTGGGCGCGGGCCCCGCAGTGCGTACACGGCACCGACCGGGCCGGATGCTGGCCGGCGCGGTGTAACGCGGGCGGCTGGTCATGACGGGATCTCCGCAGGTCGGAAGCCGGGCGGCCGGTAGCCGACGTGGCGGGCGAGGAGCTGGGCGGCGCTCATCAGCAGGTGCTCCTCTTCGGGGCGGGAGAGTTCGAGGTCTGCGCGCCACTCGCCGACGAGGTCGACGGCCCGGTAGGCGTGCGGCTGGTCGAGGACTTGCGAGAGCCGGTTCAACGTTTCGAGGCCGCGGCGCAGTGGCGGGTTGAGGTAGCGCAGGCAGGTGCGGCAGAGCGGGAGGTTCTCGGCGTTGACGAGGTGCACGAGTTGGGGGTGTGCGATGTCTTCGCAGCGGTGGCACCAGTCCGTGGAGCGGTGGCCGACGACTGCGCGGACGGGTTCGAAGGGGCCGCGGTAGTCGGCGGGTTCGCTGTGGGTGGGCGGCGTGACGAGGCCGTTCACGAGACGCTCCGAAGTCCGCGGCGGAGGTCGGGGCCGTCGAAGCTGACGATGGTCGCCGTCTGTGAAAGCCGGGACGCGAGCCGGTCACCGAGACGGGTCACCAGGTCTGAGGCTGCGGTGCCGCCGGTGCGGACGGGGAGGTTGGTGGTGATGAGCAGCGGGAGGGATTCGTTGTAGCGGTGGTTGACGATGCGGGTGGTGGTCTCCTCCGTGAACTCAGACAGCTTCTCGGTGCCGAGGTCGTCGAGCAGGAGCAGCGGGATCCGGCACAGCCGCTTCAGTTCGTGCTCGCTGCCCTTCTCGGAGCCGCCCGGCCGCAGCAGTCCGTACAGATCGGGGGCGGTGGTGGCGATCATCTCGAAGCGCTTCGGTCCGGCCTCCGCGATCCTCCGCAGTGCGCCGTACGCCTGGTGGGTTTTGCCGCTGCCGATCGCACCGTGGAGGACGAGGAAGCCGGCATCCCGGTAGTCGGCCGCCGCCCGGTCGGCCCAGGCTTGGACGGCCGGGTGTTCTGCGGTGGCCTGCCGGTAGCGGTATGGCACGGCGGTCTGCCAGCGGCTGAGGGCGAACTCGGCGCGTTGGCGGCGGTGGTACTCGGGGTGGCCGGGCTCGTCGGGGGTGGGCTCGTCGTCGATCGCGCCGCCGGTGACGTCGGGGACGTGCTGAGCGATTCCGGCCATGAGGCGTGCGAGGGCAGAAGGCCGGTTCTCGGCGAAACTCTGGGGTTCGGGCACGGCGGGGTCCTTAGAAGTAGCCGAGGTCGTTGGCGTAGTCCTCGGGGGTGGGCTGCTTATAGGGCTGGTAGCCGCCGGAGACCGCGCGCAGCGGGGGGCGGGTGGCGCGCTCGGACGCGAACTTCGCGGAGCGGCGGATCCACTTCTGCCACTCGGTGTTCCAGTTCTTGCGGTGCTGGCCGTTGGCGCGGAAGTGGTCGACGAACTGGGCGGTTTCGTAGTCGAGGTCGAGGTTCGGGCCGAAGGTGCTGAGGGCCCAGCGGCGGAGTCCGTCGTTGAGAGCGAAGCCGTCGTTGTCGATCGGGGAGGGCGCGTAAGCGTCAAGATCAGGCGCCCCGCTTCCCGCGCTTTCCCCACCTACATCAGCCATAGAAGGGGTTGGGGTCGGGACGGGACGGGACGGGGCAGCGTTAGTAACGCCGTTACGGATCGCCGTGACCTGGGACTCTGTCTCTACAACTGAACGGGTTCCGGTCGCCGTCGTGTCGCCGTCGTGCTTCCGTCGTGTCGCCGTCGTGTCGCCGTCGTGCGCTTCTTCGGTTCGCGTAACGCCGTTACTGCTGCCGTTACGCGAGGCGTCGGATCCGTCCGGCGGGACCGGCTTGCCGTTCTTGCGGCGGCGGAACTTCTCCTGCCGCTCGGCGTTCTTCTTCCGCTCCGCCTGCACCTGCCCGCGGGACGGGTTGTAGTCGAGGTAGTCGTGGATGGCCCAGCCGTCGGCGGTGCGGTCCCACACGCCGGCGTCTTCGAGCTGCTTGGCGGTCGCCTTGATGTTCCGCACGTGGGCGACGAGCGGTAGCTCGCGGTCGGTGATGCGGCCGTCGGTGAGGTTCTCGGCGCACCAGCAGATCGCGGAGATGTGCAGCCGGAACGCCCGATCGGACAGCAAGGCGATCTTGCGGTGCGATGGGAACCGGTCGTCCAGCTTCACCCAGGTCATCAGGCGCTTCTCTCGTTTGTGCTGATCAGACGTGTTGAGCGGTGCTTGCCGGGCGGCCGGTCATCGGCTGGCCTTCCGGTTGAGGTAGGGCTTGTGCTGGCGAAGGAGCCGGTCTTCGAGGCGGTACGCATGGGCGCGGTCGTCGCACGGGTGCGCCTGCCAGCGGACGAACTGCTTGCCGTCCTTCTCGTGGGCGGTCAGCCGTGGGCTGAGCTTGTCGGTGGAGCCCACGTAGCAAGGCGTGTTGCTCTCGTCGAAGAGGACATAGACGACAGGGACGCCGTAGATCGGGATGGGCGCGTTGGCGGGGATTGGGTATTCGCCAACCCAGCTGCCTTCGGGGCCGTTCGGGAGCCGCTTGGCGTACTGGGCGAGTCGCTTCCACGGCACGCCGACCACGTCGTCCCAGAGGCGCATGGCCCCTTGATGCCGAGTGGCCCGGACGGCGGCCATTGCGATGCACAGTTGCGCGTAGGTGAGGGCGCCAGTCCTGTACTCGGTGGCGATGCGATGGATGGCCTGTTCCATGGCCTGTTTCCTGGCTTCAGCCAGGCGGTTTTCCTTGTCCTGGATCAGGCTGACGTGCTGGAGAGTGGCAGCGAGAGAGGCGTGCAGCGCCTCCGGAAGATCCTCGGTGTGCATATGCAAGACCCTATCTGCGTGCATATGCAAGGTCAAGCGGATAGCTGGACATGATGCATATGCAGCCCTTACGGTGAGCGCATGGTCAGCCGAGCGAAGGACACCCACACCACGAACCGCGTCTTCCGAGTCCCCGATCAGGACTGGGAGGACTTCGGTGTGCTGGTGGGTGAGCGCAACCGTGCGCACCTTCTGCGCGAGTTCATCGCCTGGTATCTGCGCCGCCCCAAGGCTGCGCTGCCGAAGCGACCCGAAGCCCGTGACGCCGGCGCGGCCCGCAACATCGCCGAGTCCTGACACCGTCTCCTCCTCTCCTGGCCCCGCCACGGCGGGGCCTTCGTCGTGTGCGATGGGGAAGGCTGCGTTACGCGGCGGACTCCCAGCGGACGACCTCGTACCGGCCGAAGCCCTGTGAGCGGGAGGCGCCGATGCCCTGCTGCTCGCCGGTGAGCCACAACATGGCCCACTCCTGATCTGCGAACTTGTGGTCGGCGATCACGGTGAAGTCGAACGTCGCCTCGTCGATGACCTCGGTGTACTGGATGCCGGTCTGCCCGGTGCGCGGGTTCTTCGGGAAGGACTGGAGTACGCGGGAGGCTTCGGTGACGCCGAGCTGGAGGGTGTCCTCGACGACCATGATGTGTTCGGCGACGAAGCCGAGGACGCCCTTGTTGGTGGTGCCCCACTTGGCCTTGAGCTTGTCGGTGGCGCGGGCGACGCCGGCGGCTTCCTTGATGGCGGCCTTGAGCTGTCGGCCTTCGATGTAGAGGCCGTGCTGGTTGCGCTTGAAGCCGTTGAGGTGCTTGAGCTTGTCGACTTCGGTGGCGGCTTCGTCGGCGGTGACGCCGCGTTCGGCCATGGTCTGTGCGACGAGGTCGCGGATGAGGTCGTCTTTGTCGGCGAGTTTGGTCTTGAGCCAGCCTTCGGCGACGCGGGGGTCGGTGGGGACGCCGCCGGCGAGGTTGGTGACGGTGATGGTGGCGTTGTAGCGGTGGGGCCATGCGGTGTTGGTGTAGGTGGCGAATGCGCTGGTCATGGGGTTCTCCTGGTGGTTGATCGTTTGGTGGGTCGGGCCGGGCTGGGTTGTCGGTCGGGGCCGGGTCGAGCGGGGACGTAGGGGGCCGAAATGTCGGTGCAGGCCGGAGTGATCCGGTAGGCGACGGCATGGGTTGGGTTGTCGGTGAGGGCTGGTCAGGGCGGTGTAGGGAGGGGAAGTCGGTCCGAATCGGCTTGGGCGGCCTCGCGAGGAGTAGTCGGCGGGGGCAGGGTCGTGTCGGGCCGGTCCGTCTTGGGACGCGTCGAGGCGGGATGGGTAGTCGGTCGGGGTGGGGGGACTGGCGACGTAGCGTGGCGTGACGAAACGGGTAGTCGGCACGGGCGGGAAGGCGGCGCGCGGCGACGGGATCGGGAGGTCGGGAGGGTGGCGCTGAAGAGATCCGCGTGGGGCTGTCGCCTGGGTGGGCTCGGCTGGCGAAGGCTGGGGCAGGGATGTCGGCAAGGTTGGGCATGCGGTGCCCTGGGACGAGGAGTCGGTACGGAGGTCGACGGGCCGAATTGCGAAGCGCAGGGTCGTCGGTGGGGGTAGGGCAGGCCGGAGCCGAGCCGGGCAGGCTGGAAGTGGGACGGGTAGTCGTGGCGGGTTGGCCCGGTGTGAGTGCTGTGGGCGGAGGTGGGTAGAAGCGTCGTCTTGGTGTGGGGCGCGGTGTGTCGGCCAGCAGACGTCATCTCAGATCACGCAGCCGCAATCGTCGGAGCCTGCGAACGCCCCGTCAGTGAGCGGTACATCGTCAGGTACTGCTCCTCCGTGAAGGCGTCCCCGACGGTGCCCTTGCCGACCTTCTTGGCCACGGCCCGGTGGAACGACGCTTCCAACTTCGCCTGCCGCGCGGTCTCGTCGTACCGGCCCGCGACGAACAGGCAGTCCGCCGCCGTCATCCGGGCCACGGTCCGGCGCGTGTTGTCCTCGTCGACCACGTACTCCGCCGCGAACGGGCTGAGAGCGGCGGCGTCCCCGGTGTCGGCGAACGAGCGCGCCGCCTCTGCGAACGCCCGACGTGGAGCCCCGACCCTTGTGGCCTGCCGCTTGCTGTTCGACTTCCGGGCGATCGCGTCGGCGAGGAAAACGGCCGCGCGCAGGTCGAGCCAGCCGGCGAGGAGATCCGGGTCTTCGGCGCGGAGCCGGTCGACGAGATCGGCGGCGACGAGCGGCGCGGTGTAGTCGCCGTTGGGGATGGCGTCCTCGATGGCGGTGCTCATGTCGGTGAGGCAGTCACGGTCCATGGGAATTCCTTCCTGTGTCGTGTGCGGTTACTGGCCGATGGGTGCCGAGCAGGCTTTGCAGAACCCGGCGCCGGGTGGCGTCGGGGCGAGGCACTTGGGGCAGGTCATCAGGCGCGCTCCCAGGTGACGGAGCCTTGTTCGACGTAGCCGGACGCCCGGCTTTCCCCGGTGGGCTCGCAGGTGTCTTCGTCGAGTACGGCGAGGTGGTTGGTCCAGAACGAGACGCGGGCGCGGGCGGCTCCGATACCGCCGTAGGGGCCCTCGGACTCGGTGACCGTGGTGCCGTCGCGGAGTTGTTTGGTGATGACGGCGCGGTAGACGGTGGCGTCAGCCGCCATGCCGATCGAGCGGGCCATCAGCGGGCACCTCCGCCCAGCGCCGCCCGGCCGATCGCGTCCAACTCCAACGCCGTCTGCACCCCGGCCTGCGCCTCCGCGAGCCGGTACAGCTCCCGCGTCACACGGCCGGCGAGGATGGGCAGGGCGTGGGCGTGGATTTCGAAGCGGCGGCCGACCGGCCAGAACAGGTCGCGGTACTCCTTGCAGGGGACGCCGGACTGTCGCAGGACTCCGGCGTCGGTGAGGCGTTCGCGCATCCCGATGGCGTCGTCGATGGGGAGGCCGTAGCGCTGGCGGAGGTGGGCGGCTGCGGTGTCCCAGTTGAGGACGACGGGCTCTGGGAGGTTGCCGGGGACGGGTGCCGTGTACTGGCCGGTGTGGCGCAGCGAGGGGAGGACGTCGTGGAAGACCCAGCGTTGGAAGCGGTTGACCTGGTCGCGGACGTAGTCGTTGCTGATCCGGGCGGTCTTGCGCTGGCTGACGACGCGGTAGAAGCCGGGTTCGGTGAGGTGCCAGACGCGTTGGTCGCCGCCAGGGGTCCGCACTGTTGCGGACCCCTTCTCGTCGTCGGGGACGGAGCGGAGCATGTCTCGGGCGTCCTTGTATGCCAGTCCCCTTGCGAGGCCGGGTGCGAGGACGATGAACGAGCCGTCGCGTGGGAGGACTTCGATGTCGAACTCGCCGTGGGTGAAGCGTTCGATGTTCATGGGTTTCCTTTGTGGGGTTGAGGGGCCGGGCGCGGGAGGCGTTGGGGGAAGTCGCCTCCTGCGCCCGGTGGCGGGCCGTGGGGGACGGCGCGCCGGAGGGGTGGTCAGCGGTAGTTGTGGATGACCAGCCACCGGGGTTCCGGGTGGTCGGCGTAGCCGAGGCGGACCGCGGTGTAGTCGAGCGCCGAATCCCAGGCGGCCAACTCGGCGACCGACGCGAGCTCGTCGGGGATGACCGGGACGACCTGGTTCTCCTTGACCGGGGTGAACCGGGTGACGAGCAGCAGCCGGTCGTAGTCGCCGACGACGTGGTGCCCGACGCTGTCCTTGAGGAGGTCGGGTCCGTCGCCGATGACCTGGTCGAGCGTGTCGAGGTCGGTGTCGGCGGGGATCTCGAAGCCGTAGGCCAGGGAGACGGAGTGGTAGAGGCCCATCAGGCGGCGCTCCCGGCGTGTGTGGGGCAGAAGTCGTCGCCGTCGCCGGTGTGCTCCCAGCCCTCGTTCTGTACGAGGTGCTGGCGGGCGACAGCAAGCCGCTCCGTGCGGGTCATGTCCTCGCTGACCATGTACTCGCCGGTGTTCTCGACGCCGCAGTGGTCGCAGAACACGGTGATCTGATCCGGGTACAGCGGGCTGTCGGGGTCGAGGACGATCGCGGTCACGATCTCCGGGGTGAGGGGCGGGGGCGTGGGGCTGGTCATCGTGTTCTCCTGGGTCGGGTGGCCCGCCGGTTTCCGCCCGGCGGGCCGCTTGCTGGTGGGCGGTCAGGCGGTCAGGCGGGCTGTCGGCGGCGTGCGCCTTGGGATCGGAGCGTCGTTCCGGCGAGAATCAGCAGGTCACGGGTCCCGCCGTACGAGCGGCCGAGGAGTCCGGCGACGTAGTGGATCGTGTGACCCGACTCGTACAAGTCGCGGGCCAGAGCAGCGTCACGGGCACGGGAGGCGGTCATGAGGCGTCCTCTCCGGAGCCGGCGGCGGGCTGGGGCTCGCGGGTCTGCGGCCTGGGGGCGTGTACGGCGCACTTCCATCCGGTGATGTAGAAGCGGACCGGGGCCCCGTGCTCGCTGCGGGGTACGTCGCACGGCTCCGGAACCCGGGCGCTCACGCGGAGACCTTCGTGGTGCCGGTCCGCGAGTACGCCGCCTGCCCCCGGTTGTGCGCCCGCCGACACGCGTCGTCGACCGGCTCCCGCTTCTCCACATGCCGCGCGTACGCCGACCGGGTCCCGCACGGTGCGTGCCGCGGGTTCGGGACCGGCCGGCCCGCACGCGAACGGGCGTCACGCTCCCGGGCGTCCGTCAGATGGTCCGGGCGGACACAGTCGGCGATCCCGCAGAACGCCAGGACTTGGCCGTCCGGGGTGCGTCCGCGGCTGACGATGAACGTGGCCCGGTTGGGGGTGTAGGTGGCGCCTTGGAAGTAGAGGCAGCGGGCGCCGGTCCAGGCGAGGTGCTCGTCGTCCAGCGGGCGTGTGCGGGCCTTCCACGCTTCGGCGAGGGTTGCGGGCCGGGGCGTGTCCTCGGCTTCGTCCACGGGCAGCTTGGCGGCCTTGCGGCGGCGGAGCTTGCGGCGCTCACCCTCGCTGAGGCCACCCCACACGCCCCACTCCTCGCCGGTCTCCAGCGCCCACTGAAGGCAGCGTTCGACGGAGGGGCAGGAGCGGCAGAACGATTTGGCGTAGTCGATGTCCGCACCGAAGCTGCCCGGGTACATGGCGTCCGGATCCGCCTTGCATGGGGCGCTCGCACGCCAGTCGGCGGAGCGGATGGTGTCGGGCGCCTGGCCCGTGTACGCGTTCACGCCGCCCTCCCGAACAGCTCGGTGTACAGGGCGTCCGCGCGGCGCATCGGCCCGTCCGTGGCGTGCTCGCCGGCCACGCACCACGCCGTCCCGCAACCGGGCAGGACCCGGCCGACAGGCTGACGGCCGTGAGCGATCGCGAAGCCGACGGCCCGGCCGGAATGGTTGCGCTGGCCGTGGACGAGGTTCGGTGTCGTGCCCCGCACATGCCCCGCCCAGCGGACGTGGCCGCCCATGGTCGGCCTCACTGCTTGCGCCCACTTCTCCTCAAGCGACGTCCCCGCCGGGCGCACCGCAATGAACGCGGCCTGTCCAACCTCGGCGCGGATCCGACCGACACGCTTCGGATCGACGTGCAGGGTCCGGGCGATGTCCTTGTTGGAACGGCCCTCCCGCAGAAGCTTCACGATCTCGTCGCGGCGGGAGTCAGACGTTCGGCCGCGACCGCCGTCGTGGTGCGCAGGCCTGCGCGCCGCTCCCGAGTCGGCGATGTGCTCGGGCGCTACGCAGCGCGGGAATCCGCAGGACGGGAAGCAGTAGCTGACCGGGTCCACGCCGTGGCGGATGCGGTAGGCGACCCTGTATGCGGTGTGGGTTTCACGGACCCTGCCGCCCCACTGGACTTGTGGTGTGCCCTTGCTGGATCGGCCGCCGGTCCATTCGTAGTGGCCGCCGTCGACGGGGCGGGCGCGCCTCCAGAACAGGTCTTCGACTGACGCGGAGGGCTTGTTTCCTCCGCGAGCCTTGGGCAGACCCAGCTCAGTGCGGGCTGTGGTGACCGAAATGGCGGTGACACCGAGCCGGCGGGCGATGGTGCGGTCTCCGTATCCGGCGGCGAGGAGTTCGGCGACGTCGGCGCGGACGGTCATGCCGCCACCCCCGCCCGCACGGCCAGCAGCGGGAGAGCCGCCGCGGCCTGGAGGGAGATGACGCCGTTGCCGAGCGCCTTCAGCATCGCCCTGCGGGACAGATCCGGCACGGCGGTGACATGGCCTTCGTCGCAGCCCTGCATCCACTCGACGAACGGCACCGCCAGACGGCCGCGTTCGTCGACCGGAGCCGGCGCGGCGCGCCCCATCACCTGCTCCCACTGGTGGATGGCGGCGGCGTACTTGCCCCAAGGTGCTCGATCACATCCGCAATCGACGGCTGATGCCCCCCAGCCCGACGTTTCGCCGGATGCTGGGTCCCGCCGTTCACCGCGAGGTTCGCGGTCGGCGTCGGCAGCAGTGAGGGCGCCGATGGTGGTGCGGAGGTCGAGTCCTCCGTCACCGTGCTGCCCCCCCCGTTGGAGTCCGAGGTGCGCGGGGTCGGCAGGAGTTGCAAGACGATCTGTGACAGCGGGGGCCGCCATCCCTCGCTCGCGCGCCGGCCCGGGGTGCCGGTGTCCGATGCTCGCGGAGTCGGCAGGAGGTTCGGCAGCAGCGAGTCCAGCGACGGCCGCACCGCAGCGTTCGGGGACGGCGACTGGTTGTTCCCGTAGGGCGTCGCCGTGGGCGTGGGCAGCAGCTTCAGCGCCTCGTGCAGGCCGTCCTTGCCGCCCGTCTTCCAGTCCCTGGCCCGTGGCGTGGGCAGCCCACGCCACGGGCCAGGCGAGGATGAAGACACGGCGCCGCTTGTGGCAGGCCCCGACTGCGGACGCGTCCAGACTCGTCCACTCCGCATCGAACCCGAGGCTGGCCAGGTCTGCGAGTACGGCTCCGAGTGCCCGCAGAGGAGGTTCATCTCCGGGGTCTCCCAAACACCACGGGCAGGGTTCCACGTAGCCATCGGCTCGGGAGGAGAGGAGTCCGGGAACATTCTCGATCACCACCAGGGAGGGTTGGAGGATTTGGATGGCGCGGGCGCAGTGGCGCCACACACCGGAGCGGTTGCCTTCGAGGAGTCCGGCGCGCTGGCCGGCGACGGACACGTCCTGGCAGGGGAAGCCCATGGTCAGGACGTCGACGGGCGGAACATCAGCCCAGTCGACGGCGGTGATGTCGCCGAGGTTGGGGACGTTCGGGTAGTGGTGGGCGAGGATGGCGGAGGCCCCGGGGTCGTTGTCGGCGACCCAGGCGAGTTCGCCGCCGAAGGTGTGCTGTACGGCGTCGTCGAGGCCGCCGTAGCCGGTACAGAGGGAGCCGATACGCCGCGTCACTGGGTGCCCCCTGCCGGAGCGTGGATGGTGACGTGCCCGTGCTGGTCGCATCGGTGTACGCCGTCGTGGACGACGACCGGCACGGTGGCGTGGCAGCCGATGCAGTGCCGGAACGCGGTCGCAGGCCAGCCGCCAGCGAGCGCGGGGATCAGGTGGTGGCCGGGGACTTCGACCTCGATCCGGCGCGGGGCACGCGGGCCGCGGTGCTTCGAACGGGTCGGCCAGCTACGGCCGATCATCGTCATGCCGACCCCGAGGCCGAGGAGCATGGTGGCGATGGCGGCGTGGAAGGCGTGGAAAAGGCTCACGACGTCCCCGCCTTCGGGTCGACGTAGCCGGGCTGCCAGCGTTGGGATTGCTCGATCCCGCCGACCGGGAGGAACGTGGCGTCGTCGAGTTCCTTCTGAAGCCGGTCGGCGCGCCGCTTATCCCGCCGCGCCTGCGCCCGTACTTCGGCGATCGCACCGTCGGAGAGCAGGGCTCGGGCCTCGGCCAACTGCTCGCGGGCGGTGGTGAGGTCGTCGGTGAGGCGGGCGTTGACGAGGGTGAGCGCGGTCCGCTCCTCGTCGGCCTCAGCGAACTGGCGGGCCGCAGTCCGCGCGGCAGCCTGGGCCGCGTTCCGGTCCGTCTTGAACTGGTCGCGTTCGCTACGGATCCGCTCGGTCTCGGCGAGCGCGGCGGCGTGACGGGCGCGGGTGACGAACGGGCGCTTCATGCCGCACCGCCGTCACGCTGCTGCGGGATCAGCGGCCACGAACCGTCGATGACGTCCGTCTTGCCCTTGCCCCGTAGATGCGCCTGGAAGTCCGCAGCCCAGGCCGCATGCCACTCGACCTGCGTCTTGTGGAGTTCGTCCAGGCTGAGCGCGGCGAGCTTCGGATACTGCTGGCCCAACCGCCACGCGACCCGGCAGGCGGCCACGGCGTCGGCGTCCGCCGAGTGCGCGCCGTCGAGTTTGACCCCGTAGTGGGCGCAGAGGTGGGTCAGCGTCCGCTTCCCAGGCCGGTAGGTGTCGACGGCCTTGTCGATGACGCGGGGGTCTACGACCCGCAGGTCGCCGCCGACCGTGTCGGACAGGGTCTTGATGCCGTACCTGCGGGCCTCCCGGTCCAACAGGGTCAGGTCGTAGGGGGCGTTCATGATGACGACGGGCGTTCCGGCGAGGACGATCTGCGTCAGTCCGGCCACGATCTGCGCGACGCCCTCGGCGGGGTCCTGGCCTTCCGCCCGAGCGCGCTCGGTGGTGATGCCGTGTACGGCGGTGGCTTGCTCCGGGATGTCGACGCCCGGGTTGATCATCCAGTTCGCGGGTAGCGGCGGCGTGCTACCGCCGACCTCGACGATGCAGGCGGTGACGATGCGGTCCGCCTCGACGTTGACGCCAGTCGACTCCGTATCGAAGCCGGCCAGTCGGCCTGTGTGCCACATGGTGGTTCTCCGTTCGGGTGGTGTGGTGTGCTGAGGACGGCCGCCCCGCCTGATTTCGGCGGGCGGGGCGGCCACTCGTGTGCGGGTTACTTGCTGCCGGGCAGGGCGGCAGCGGGCCAAGTGGCCGGCTCGCGGGGGCCGTCGTCGACGACCTCGGCGGGGTACACGCCCTCGTCGTCCGGACCGTCCTCGTCGGTGCCGTTGACGCGCTTGCTCTCCTCCGCCTTGACCTCGTCCGCGCGCACCTTCAGCGCCGCGATCAGGTCGTCCGTGAGATGCCCGGCCGCGTGCGCGGCCCGGTACACGTCCTGCACGTCGTCGACCGTCAGCGCGGCCGCCGCATCAGCGAGGTAGTCCGGCCGCGGAGCTTCGATCGCGGCGACCGCCCGCGTGCCGGTCGGGTCCAGCGCGACCGCAGTGGGCAGCGGCCCGGTCAGGGCCTGCCGCGTGGTGACACCCCTGATCTCGACGACGACCACCGGGAACTGCTTCGTCAGCCCGCCCGCCACCCGAGTCCGCGGCTCAATCCGCAGGGTCACCGGGACCAGGCCCTTGCCGCCAGTGCCGGACAGCACCATGTCGACGGTGCCCGCGAGTTCGTTCGCCGCATACCAGGAGTGCGTCTCCACCCGCCATACACCGACGTCGGGCATGTCCGGCAGGACGACGTTCAGCCGGGAGGTGGCGGCGCACACCTTGTCTTTCGTGTACAGGTCCTGGCGCAGCAGGTGCCATTCCGGGCCGTGCTCGGCGAGGCACAGGCACGGGTGGCGACTGATCTGCTCGGTCTCGCCGTCGCAGCGGCGGACGCAGCCGCCCTTGTTCCACATCTCGTTGGCCTGCGACAGCGGGTCGCCGGGCGGGAGGATTGCCTCAATCAGTTCGGCCTCAGTGATCACACGGAACTGAGGGGCGCCGTTGCCCTGCGGCTGCCAGCGCTCGACCTTGCCGCCCCAGGCGTCGGCCGCGGCGGTCACGTAGTGCTCGGCGTGGCTGCTGATTACCCACGTCTTCGACTTGACCGGCCGGGGCCGCTTCTTCGGGTCCTGGTTGGGGATGCTGTAGCCGGTGCGCAGGCGGCCCAGTTCGCGGGCTTGCTTCTGCGCGGTGCGGATTCGGGAGCCCATGGTCAGGCCACCTTTCGGTAGTTGCGCCACCGGGCCGGTACGGGCTGGTCCGGGGCGAGGAGGGCCGGGTAGGAGGAAGGCGCGGCGTGGTGCCACAGCGCGTTGGCGAGAGCCCCGCGGAAGGCCTTGTGGGCGTCCCGTCCGGCGGGCATCTCGACGAGGGCGTGGGACTTGGCCCGCAGGTTGAGGACGCCGGCCCGCTGGATTTTCGGCATGGGCTGCTCGGTGTCGTCCGGCAGCAGGACCGTCTCGCAGTAGCGGAGGGCGGCGAGCTGCTGGGTGTTCTCCGGGTAGACCTCTTTGGCGGAGCGGGTGGCCGACGTCTTGAAGTCGATCAGCCACAGTTCAAGCGCGCGGCCCTCACCGGTGGGCAGCCAGATCATGAGGTCTGCGGTGCCCGCGTAGCCGAGGCGCCGGTGCAGGCAGGTGATCTCGGCGGCTTCGACATGCTTGTCGATGTCGACGCCCCAGAAGCCGAGGAACGCCTCCAACTGGTTGAGGTAGGGGCCGACTTCGCGGTCGACTGCGAACGGCGCTCCGAGGAGGCGCTGCTCGGCGGCCCGGTGGATGCGGGTGCCGAGGTCGGATGCCGTGTCGCGGACGTCGATGTGGATCTGCTTGAGTTCCTTGACGAGCGCCGCTCGGTCGGTGATCGCTCGGCGGGCGACCTCCATGCGGTTGTCGAGGATCCACTCGACGGTGAGCTTGACGGCCCACGGGATCAGGGCATGCTTGTGGACGCTGGTGTTCAGGACGTTGGTGACGGAGACCAGGTCGGGCCCGCCGGCGGGGTCTTGGTAGTAGCGGCCGTTGTCGGTGTCGCGGGCGTGCTTCGGGTTGGTCACCGGCTGCGGTCCTTTCGGTGGCAGGTGCAGGGGCAGGGGATCCGGTTGAGTGCGGTGAGTCCGGCGACACACCCGGCGAAGGCGTCGACAGCCCAGGCGGTGATCGGGTTGGGGGTGGGGATGTGGTCGGCGGTCCAGGTCGCGGCGCAGGCGATGCCGAGGACGGCGAGCAGGTACGCCGGGTAGGCGAGACGGCGCATCACCGGGCGGCCACCTCGTCGCGGAGCACGTAGTACCGGCCGTCTGTCGGGCCGCATCCGATGAGGTGTCCGCGCCGCTCCAGTTCGACCAGGTCTCGGCGGGCGGTGCCGCGTTGGACCGGGCCGCCCGATGCTCTGCGGCGGCGGTGGAGGCGGCCAGCAGTCCACTGGCCGGGCTGGGATCGGATTTGGTTGAGGAGCGTGGCGAGGCGTGCTTCACGGCTGGAGATGGTGGTGGTCACGGCGTCACCTCGCCGGTGATGTCGGTCCAGCCGTCCATGTTGTCGGAGTCGAACGGAGACGTGCAGACGTCGCCGTCTTCTGTTTTCCAGCCGAACGCAACCCGGTAGGGGATCCCGTCCGGAGACTCATCGATGTACTTGACGAGGAAGCGGATGGTGGCGGCGTGATGCTCGCGGGCGTAGGTGTGGCCACGCTGGAAGAAGTCCGGGTCGCCCTCGGATGCGGGTCGGTCGGCGGCGTGTTCGAGGATGACTGCGCCAGCCCGGAGGCCCGCGTTGAAGACAGGCCGTCCGACCTTGCGGGCGGCGTGCTCACGGAGGAGTCCGGCACCCTCGGCGAGGCTTTCGGCGCGAACACCTGCGTCGTGTTCGGCGAGGAATGCGCGGGCATCCGCCTCGACCATCGCCGCGTGATCGCGGAGCGCGAGGACAATCAACTCGGTCTGCTCGGCGGCCCTCACGGGGCCACCTCCTCGACGAGGCCCGCCCGCTCGATCACGGCAACCGCTGCAGCCAGGTACTGCGACACGAGGAGCAGAGCGCCCGGCAGGTCCTCGGTCAGTGGCCAGTGCAGGCCACGCGCCCCGGTGACGTGCAGCTCATGCCTGGCAGCGGCACCGGTCAGCCAGTCCAGCTCGCGCCGGGTGAGCGGGCCTCCGAGCCCCTTGCGGATCTCTGCGATCCGCTCGTCCGTCGGCACCGACGCGGGGCACCACGTGGGGTGCGGGATCTCGTCGCAGACGCACGAGCGGACGGCGTAGGTGGTGGCCGTCGGCGAAGTGGTGGCCTTCTCCTCGGCGAGGACTTCCGCGCGGTATGCGTTGACCAGGGCTTCGGCTCGGTCGACGTCTTGCAGGGTGGCGATCCCGCCGTAGCTGTCCTCGGACAGGGCGGCGACGATCTGACGACGGGCGCTCACGCGGCGGTACCGCTTTCGCGCTGCGCCGGGATCTCGCGGGGCTTCAGCACCTCGTTCAGCGCGTCCCGCAACTGCGTCAGCCCGGTCGCGTACAACTCGATCTGGCCGTCGCCCGTGAACTTGTCGAGCATCCGGCCCATGCGCTCGTCGAAGTCGTGCCGGGCATGCGAGTCACGGCCCCGGCACTGCGCAGACTGCGCAAGGGCGTGCATCTCAGCGAGTTCCTCGCCGAAGCCCTCAGGGTCGGAGTCGGCGGCGTTGAACAGGTCGAGGAACACGGCCTTGAGGAACCGGGCCACGCCCAACTCGGCGCCGCCTTCGGTGACGTTGAGGGTGAGAGGGAACGGGCCCTCAATCTGGTACTTCATGCCATGGCCCCTTTCGGGGAGGTGGTGAGGAGGAGAGCGAGAGCAGCCGCATCCCGGTAGAAGTCACGGGCGGCCGTGGGGGCGTTGGAGACGGCCACGACGAGACGGGTGCCGGGCGTCGTAGCCAGCAGCCAGTCAGCGGCGGCCGAGACCAGCACGCAGCGCACAGCAGGACGCGGGTCGAAGTCCTTCAGGTCCGCGTCGACGAGGAGGAAGTACGGCACCGACACGGACGCGTACAAGGCGACCGCGAGAGACGTCATCTGCGCCCACTCGGAAGCAGTCGTCGTATGCATCACGCACCACCGCCGTGAACGCGGGTGACGTGACCGTGCAGTTCTTCCTCGGCCGACCCGTCATCCACGTGCCAGACCGACGTGCGGTAGCCGCACTGGCCGCACTTGCGGGAGACCTCGGCGCTCGGGGTGTGCACCGACCGCCAGTACGAGCCCCCGCCGAACGGGTCCTCCTCCGAGCGGTAGCCGTGACAGTCGGACGCCTCGCACATGTACGGGTCGAAGACCGGGGCGAATGGACGCCACTCGTCGTCCAGCGGGCACCGGCACACGTCTTTCCGTGCGTTCCGGCGAGCCAGCATCCGCGCCTTGACCTGCACCTCGGTCGGCCGCTCCCAGCCGTGCATGCCCTTACCGGGCATCCACCGGCGGCCATGCCCGCCCCGCTCCGTGCCGCACCAACGACAACCGAACGGCGTCGGCGCGGTGCCGTCCGGGTAGCGGATGTGGCCGTGCAGCATGCCCGTGGTCGCGTCGCGGCGGCCGTAGCCGAGCAGGTGCTTCGTCGGGTCGGCAGTCACAGTGCACCGCCCGTCTCGGGCAGGTCGTGACCCACGCGGTAGTCGTGACGCAGGTGGAACTCGTCCTCATCCCGCAGCGACCCCACCGGCATGAACGTCTCCGTCAACCGGTTCACCGGCCGCTCCCCACGAGCCGCAACCTCGGCAGCCATCCGCGCCTTGAACACGCACGACTGACACGGCTCGCCGTACGTGTAACCCGCACCGCACTTCCGGCACGTCTGGATCGCAGCAGGCGTCAACGCCTCCAACTCGGCAACCCGGGCCCGCAGCGTCTCCAGCTCCGACGGCTGCGGCACGGAACCAACCGGCACCGGCACCGCGTCGAGCATCCCCGTCAGGCCATACACGGCCAGCTCACGAATCGACCGCAGCTCCGGACACATGTCCGTGCAGTCCGCCTTCGCGTACAGGCCATGCCCATCCGAGTCCACCGCCCGCTTCCACCACGAACCCGCATCCCGCGTCGTAACCACCAGCGGATCCGACAGCCGGGCGGTCACGCCGCCACCGCCGAGGACTTCGCGTCCGACAGCGTCCACGCGACGACCCGCACGCCGTTGACGTCGTCCCGCACCGCCTCGATGTAAACCGAGCCGTCCTCCCGCTCCGTCATCGACTCGGTCAGCATCTGGTCGTCACGGAACTGCCGCAGACCAGGGACGTCGTGGTGGAAGTAGAAGCGGAGCTCCGGGGAGTTCGGCGTCCACGGGTGCACGTTGACGTCGAAGCTGGACGGCAGCGCCAGAGCCTCGCTCATGATGGTCTCGGCGAGCGACAGGGCAGCCATGTAGCTCTTGCGCTGCGGGGACAGGGCCTCCGACAGGGGCAGCACGGTCGGGGTCTGAGATGATGTGGCCACTTGGGCCTCACTTTCTGGATGGTGAGGAAGCCGAGTCGAGGGTCGCCAGGCCGGTCAAAGCGGGCGGCCCTTCGGCGTGTACTGGGGTGAATCAGGCGGCGGCGCGGGCCGGCCGAGCGGCCGGGCGGCGGTTGCCAGCAGGGCGCGTCATGATGCGGCGGAGTTCCGCGACCAGCTCGGGGCTCGGGTCGGGTGCGGCGTCGACGACCTTGTGGATGTGGGCGACGATCTCCGGGCCGAGGAGCGCGTGGCGCTCTTCGCGGGTCATGCGGCGGCCTCGATGGGCACGCGCTTGATGACGTGGCGCAGGTCGATGTCATATTCCTCGGCGAGGCGCATGGCCGAGTTCAGGTCAGGTTGGGCTTCGCCGCGCAGGATGCGGGATACGGACGATTCAGCGATTCCGGTACGGCGGTGGATCGCTGCGTTGCTGGTGTCGCCGCGGGTCTTGGTGGCTTCGAGGAGCTTGGAGACGTCAAGGCGGAACACGTAGTCACCTCCTTCTCTGGGGGGTTGGCAGGGGTTGTCGCTGGTGGAAGGCGATTCCTTGCTCACGAGGGAGACTCTGCCATGTTCCTTGCTTGCGCGCAAGGGAGGTTATGGAGGCGTTTGGTCTAATGTTCGCTCGAACGTGCGTTCTATTCATGGGTTAAGCTGCGTCAATGCAGGTCACTGGCGTATTTGCGACTCTTGCGGGAGAGGGATTTTCTGGCTACCTCCCTAACTAGGGAGGTAGAGTCACGGGACATGACCGATGCGACCCCCCCACTGCGGCAGCGATTCGGTGCTGTCGTCCTGGCAGCCGCCGAGCGTGCCGGCTATACCGGCCACGGCCGCAATGCCAAGTTCGCGCGAGCCACCGGCATGACCGAGAGCAGCGTTAGTCGCATGTTCAACGGACAGGCCATCCCCGACCCCGGCTTTTTCGAACCCATCGCTGACGCCGCAGGCATCCACCCGACCGTCCTCTTCGTGGAGAGCGGTCTCATGTCACGCGAATCTCTTCAGTCACTGTCCGAAACTGACCGATCGCAGGTAGGGTCAGCACTCACTCCGGAAGAGGCGGCTGACGGCCTCGGCATCCAAGGCGACGTGGATCGCGAGTTCTTCTACGCCACCGTCGAGCGCCTCAAGCGCTACGAAGCCGAGGACGCCGAACGCCGCGCCAGCCGGGGAGGGACAGCAGCTCAGATGTGATGCGGGGGTGTGCATGGATCTCACGGGCGGCATGCGAGCTACAGTCACGGCGGCGGGAACGATATTGCTCGGAGGGCTGTCGACCAGCCTCTACGGCGTCCACCATGATGATCTGGCCCGCTCCGTCGGTGGCGCGTTTCTTGCCGTCACCGCACTCATCTTCATCGCCCTCGCCGTCATCCGCCGATGGATCATCGAAACCGGCCACGAACGCAGCCGCCTCGCCGACAGCGAGCGCAGAGCGCAGGACGAACACGCCAGCTACATCGCCTTGAAGGCGGCCCTGGAGAACGAACAGGGCCGCCTGCGTCAGGACATCAGCGCCGAGCATGCTGCCCTCAACGAGCGGCTCAAGGCTGAACGCCGCAAAATGGAAGCCGACTTCGAGGAGGGGCGCGCCACCCTCATCTCCGAGACGATGGAAGCCACCGTCCGTATGTTCCACAACGGCAAGTTCGCCCCCGACACGGCCGTCGCGGGTCAACTCATCCCGTTCCCCCAGCAGGAGCCTGCCCGTCAACGGGAACGCTCACGGGGGCACGAAGTGGGCGGTCCCTGAATCCCGGTGTCCCCACGAACGACAGCGTGATCCGGCCCGGCTCTAGGCGGCGAACACCCATCCGGCTGGCCCGGTTGATCCGCACCGTCACCACCTTCCTGATCACTTCGCGCTTCTGCTCCAGCGACAGGCCAAGAATCTCCGCCCCGCCATCCGTTTCTGGCCGCCCGTTCCACACCAAGTCCGGGTCATCGGCAGTCAACAGGCGCAGCAACAGCGGCGACACTCCCGTGAAATCTGTGAGCTTCTTCCGCTCCGCATCTAGCAGCGGCCCGATCGCCTGCTCCATGTCCGCCAGTGCCGCAGCCGTCAGCTTGGGCCGGCCGGTTTCCATGTCGAAGGTCTTCGCCAACTGGCGCGCCTCGCACAACTGTTCCTCGTATCCGTTGATGAGCCGCTGCGCTGTGGCTGTCTTCCTCTCCATGTCGCTGCTGTCCGGTACAAGGGCAGCTCGTGAGACGTCCTTGTGGCTGAACCAGGCGAGGACCGCCTCTTCGACGTAGGCGTCCGCCACGTCTTCCCTGATGCCCACATTGCGGGCGTCCTTGCAGCCGAGCACGATGTGGCTGCCGCTCCCGTGCGGGTAGGTGGTGAGGAGAGCGTGGTCTCCGCACGCGCCGCACAGCCCGATGAACGACAGCAGGTGTGCGACCTCCGTGCCGCGCTGCGTCCGGCGGGCGGGGTCGGTGAGCTTGGCTGTGACCCGGTTGAACATGGCCCGTCCATCGGGGGTTTCGAGGCCCTTCAGCGGATCCCAGGAGCCCTTGCGGTATTCACCCAGGTGCAGGCGCTCGCCGAGGTAGCGGCGGTTGAGGAGCACACGGCGCGCAGCGATGCCGCTCCACGGCTTGCCATTAGGTCGCGCGGCTTCGGGCCGGGAGTTCAGCCAACGGACGACGGACAGCATCGAGTCGCCGGCGTCGATGAGCTCCAGTGCTTTGACCACAACGGGGCCCTGGACTGGGTGTTCGTACTGGCGGACGCAGCGCTTGCGGCCACCGACCACCGCGTAGTCACGCAAGTAGCCGTAGGGCAGCTTCCCGTGTGGCAGACCCTCTTCGGCCTGAAGGGTCGCTGTGCGCAGGTTACGGTCGCGGATGCCTTCAGCTTCGTCTTCGGCATCCACGGCGTGCATGGCGGTGGCTTTGCGGTCGTCCCGCCTACTCAAGTCGTAGACCTGGCCGTTGTAGCAGAGCAGGGCGTTGCCAGCGAGGCAGGCGTTCCGCAGCCGGACGTACGCCTCGAGGTCGCGGTAATAGCGGGATGCTTCATAGGCGACCACGATGCGGCGCACGGTCGGCGCCGGCGGTGTGCTCGTGATGGTGGCGAGTAGGTCTTCGAAGTCGTCGCGGGTCTTGCGGCCGTGGCGGCTGGCGGAGATGCCGGTGTCTTTGAACTCGCGGACGATGGGCCAGTTGTGGCGGTCGCAGAGGGTTCGTCCGGTGGCGAGTTGGTCTTCGACGGAGTCGCCGGTCTTCATGACGTCGTCGCTGTTGCGGCCGTAGAGCCATGCGTGGAACGTGACTCCGGGGAAGACCATGTGCAGGTACTCAGGTGCGAACGGCATGGGGCGAGTCTAGTGAAGAGTGTCGTGCCTTAGATGCTTTATGGGATTACACCGACAAATATTCGTGGATTCCGGCCTTCTTTCCCGGGCAGGGCGCGGCGCTGCCCTGGGACGAACAGTTCGCGCCGAAGCCGGCGTACTACGCGATCCGGGAGGCCTTGAGCTGACTGACTAACCGGCTGTTCTGGGTGCGGCCGTGCTGGACCGCACCACCAGTTCCGTGCCCAGTTCCACCCGCGGCGAGTCGGGGCGCTCGCCGCGGGCCAGGCTGAGGACCGTGCGGGCGGCGAGTTTGCCCATGTCGGCGAGGGGCTGGCGGACGGTGGTCAACGGCGGGGCAGACCAGCGGACTTCCGGAAGGTCGTCGAAACCGACCACGCTCATGTCCTCCGGCGCCCGCAGGCCGCGCCGGCGCAGCGCCTCGATCGCGCCGAGCGCCATCTGGTCGCTGGCCGCGAACACGGCGGTCGGCGGTCGCGGCAGGTCGAGGAGGGCGGTGCAGCCGGTGAAGCCCGATTCGGGGCGGAAGTCGCCGGGGACGACGAGGGAGTCGTCGACGGTGAGACCGGCGGCCTCCAGGGCGGCCCGGTAGCCGTCGAAGCGGGCCCGGGAGCACAGCAGCCGGGGCGGGCCGGCGATCAGGCCGATCCTGCGGTGGCCCAGCGACAGCAGGTGCTCGGTGGCCGCCAGGCCGCCGGACCAGTTGGCGGCGCCGATGGTCGGGGTGTCGACGGCCGGGGATCCCATCGGGTCGACGACGACCAGCGGGACGCCCAGGATGCGCAACTGCTCGTGCAGGGTGGGTTCCAGGGCCGACGTGACGAGGATGACGCCGTCGGAGGCCCGGGAGCGCAGGTTGCGCATCCACTCGCGGGCGTCGCCCGAGCGGCCGTGTATCGCCGACACCACCGTGCCCGCCCCGGCCGCGTGGGCGACCTCCTCGACGCCTCGGATGATCTCCACCGCCCAGGGGCTGTCGAGGTCGTTGAAGACCAGGTCGAGCAGGGAGGCGCGGGCGGGGGAGGCGGCGGAGGCGGTGGAGCGGCGCTTGCGGTAGCCGTGCAGCCGCAGCAGGTCCTCGACCCGGGCCCGGGTCGACGGCGAGACGTCGGAGCGGCCGTTGACCACCCGGGACACGGTCGGCACCGACACGCCGGCCTGGCGGGCGATCTCCGTGATCGTGACCCTGCCCCGGGACGCCGGCACCGTATCGTCCGCTGTCACTTCCCCACCTCCGTCGCTTCGCTTCGGGCGCTGCGCCGAAACTTCCAGAAGTCTTCCGGAAAGCGCGGGGCCGTGGGAAGACGTACCGGGGGAGATGCGGGAGGGCGTGCCGTGCGGGAGCCGGGGGACTACGGGGAGTGATCGACCCCGGACACGCGTCGGGGCCGGTTCGCAGGGTGTCTGCGGGCCGGCCCCTCATGTCTCGGACGGCGGTCCCGCGCCGTCCGGGTCGAGCTCAGGCGGCGGTCACGACCCGGTGGGGGGCGATGACCTGGCCGTCGGGCAGGAGCTCACCGGTGTCCTCGAAGAGCAGGACGCCGTTGCACAGCAGGCTCCAGCCCTGTTCCGGATGGTGTGCCACGAGACGGGCGGACTCCCGGTCGGCTGACGTCGCTGTCGGGCACGCTGGCTGGTGCTGGCACATGGATGGGAACTTCCGCTCTGGCGTGATGAGTGAGATGGCTGTGGTGTCTGTCCCGCGGCTTGAAGCGTCGTTCATGGCCGCCCCCCGTTGTGATAAGTCGGTCGGACCCAGTGTTGCCCTACGGAGGTCGATCCGCAGGTATTTGGCGGCACCGCCCCTTACAGGTTGATGACGCATCACCCGCGCGGGCGGTTCATCTCAACCGCACTGTCACTTCGGGTGGTTCCTGGTGGTCGGATAGGGCTAGTCCGGGCGTGACAGCCCGCAGGGGACGCGGCCGGTTCCGGGCCGTGGGAGAGCACCGTACCCCGCCACCGGGGCCGCGGTGACGGGGTACGAGGGTGTGGGGCCGGCCGGTCGGGTCGGTCAGGCCGGTGAGCCGAGCAGCGGGGGCGGGGCCGGTGACACCCGGAGGGTCAGCACCGGGAGCAACTCGGCGACGAGGTGCGGTCGGTGGGCGGCGATGCCGGGCGGCGCGGGGGCCAGCGGAACCAGCAGGTCGGCCGGGTCGGGCACGCCGGTGGTGCCGTCCGAGGCGCTGTCGCCGTGCAGCCAGAGGGTGAGCATGTAGAGCCCGGGGATCGACAGCAGGCGCGCCTGGTACGGCCGGGTGGTCGACTCGGCCTGGCGCAGGGCGTGTTCGGTGGAGGCGATGTAGGGGCCCTCGAAGAAGTGCGAGAACGCCCAGCCGTCCGGGGTGAGCCGGGTCTCGGCCGCGGCCACGGCGCGGTCGCCGCAGCGGATCAGGAAGCGCCAGCCGGCCAGCCGGGTCGCGGCCACGCCTTCGGGGCTGATCCGCTCCAGGACGTGCAGCGGCAGCGGCAGTTCGGGGGTGGGGTCGCCCTGCGCGGTGCGCAGGGAGGGGGTACGAGCCTCGCGGACCGCGGTGGGGGAACCGAGTGCCATGAGGACCGAGCGCAGGGCGGGCGCTGGAGCCGGGGGGACATGCAAAGGCATGGTGGGTCGCCTCTCGTTCGACAGGCACGGTGGCGCGAGGGCATGGGCGGACGGCGCTGTCAGCTAGCTCTCGGAGGTCGGAGAGGCAGGGACCGGGGTCTGGGGGTTCAAGGGGTTGCGGGGGTGCGCGAGCGGCCTGCCGTCACCTCGACGACAGGCTCCTTCGACCGTGGGCGCCAACCTTCTCTGCCTTGTTCGCAGAGTTTATACGAGACGTGTTCGGACTGTGTTTCGTCTAGTCGATTCCGGGTCACTCGGCAAGGGTTCATTCGGTCGGTGATAGGTGTGAAACATCCCGATTCGGAGCGGGCCGCGCCGCGATGACCTCGGGTTGTTCGCGCGGAGTGGTCGGCCCATTCTCGTCGGCGTTTTTCACGAGTTCCGAGTTCGCGAGCGACCTCGTGGAACGAGTTCGCGGAACGAGTTCGCGGAACGACTCCGTGAAAGGGCACCCGGTCGCATGCCCGGCGAATGTGCCAACGGTCACCGCCCGGTGGCTTTCGGTCAGCGTAACGGGTGCACGGCCGACGAGAGACGTTATCGATCGGCCCGGCTGGGCATCATCCCACCTGACCCGGGACAACCGGCGGCCGGGATCGCCGGCCCGCCCATGCGAGGAGGGACGCTTCCATGGGGGAGAAGGTCGTGGCAGGCGCGTTCGACCTGTCCGATCGTCAGCACTACCGCGCCAAGCTGCGGCGGTGCCTGACGGGGCTTGAGCGGCTCCTGGACCAGAAGCGCTTCGACCGCCCCAAGAACCTCATGGGGCTCGAGATCGAGCTGAATCTCGCGGGCGCCGACGGCCTGCCGAAAATGCTGAATGGGCAAGTACTGGAGCGGATCGCGAGCCGAGATTTCCAAACAGAACTCGCCATGTTCAACCTGGAAGTCAACATTGCCCCACACCGATTGGGGGGTCGGGTATTCGACCGGCTCGCGGAGGAACTCCGTACGTCACTGGCATATGCCCACCGAAAGGCGGGCGAGGTCGATGCCGGAATCGTGATGATCGGTATTCTGCCGACTCTCGACCGGGACGACCTGGTCTCGTCCAATCTTTCCGACGTCGACCGCTACACCCTCCTCAACGACCAGATCGTGGCCGCGCGGGGAGAGGACTTCGCGCTCGAGATCGACGGGGTGGAGCGGCTGTCGTGCACCTCGAAGTCGATCGTGCCCGAGGCGGCCTGCACCTCCGTGCAACTGCACCTCCAGGTCACGCCGGGCCGCTTCCCCGCGGTGTGGAACGCGGCGCAGGCGGTCACCGCGGCGCAGATCGCCGTCGGCGCCAACTCGCCGTTCCTGTTCGGTCACGAGCTGTGGCGGGAGTCGCGGCCGCCGCTGTTCCAGCAGGCCACCGACACCCGGCCGCCGGAACTGCAGGCGCAGGGCGTACGGCCGCGGACGTGGTTCGGGGAGCGGTGGATCAGCTCGGCGTACGAGCTGTTCGAGGAGAACCTGCGCTACTTCCCGCCGCTGCTGCCCATCTGCGACGAGGAGGACCCGTTGGAGGTCCTGGAGGCGGGCGGGGTGCCCTCGCTCGCCGAGCTCGTCCTGCACAACGGCACGGTCTACCGCTGGAACCGGCCCGTCTACGGCATCGCCGACGGTGTCCCGCACCTGCGGGTGGAGAACCGTGTGCTGCCCGCCGGGCCGACGGTGACGGACGTGATCGCCAACGCGGCGTTCTACTACGGCGTCGTGCGGGCGCTGGCCGACGAGTCGCGGCCGGTGTGGACGCGGCTGCCGTTCGAGGCGGCGGCCGCCAACTTCGACGCGGCGTGCAGGTACGGGATCGACGCGCGGTTGCAGTGGCCGCGGCGGGGGCGGCTGGGGGGCTTGGTCGAGGTGGACGCGGTGAGTCTCGTACGGGACGAGCTGTTGCCGTTGGCCGCGGCGGGGCTGGACGGGTGGGGGGTGGAGCCGGCCGATCGTGATCTGTATCTGGGGGTCATCGAGGAGCGGTGCCGGCGGCGGGTCAACGGGGCGACGTGGCAGGTGGCGACGTTTCACCGGGCGGTGGAGGCGGGGTTGTCGCGGGAGGCGGCGCTGGCCGCGACCACTCGGCGGTATGCGGAGCTGATGCATGCGGGGGATGCGGTGCATACGTGGCCGGTGGGGGTGCCTGAGGTGGTGCCTTTGGGGTGAGGGGTGATGGGGCGCGGTTCGGTTTGGGGGGCCTTGGGGTGTGGGTGTGTGCGGGTGCGTGGGGGCTGGTCGCGCAGTTCCCCGCGCCCCTGGGTGGGTTGGGGTGTCCGTCGGTTTTGAGTCGGCGGTGGTCCCCGTGCCCTGGGTGGGTTGGGGCGGGGGTTGGGTTTGAGTCGGCGTTGCTCCCGGCGCGTCCGGGTGGGTTGGGGGCGGGTCGGATTTCAGTCGGCGTTGCTCCTGTGCCCTGGGTGGGTTGGGGTGCGGGGCGGTTTGCGGCCTGCATAGTTTCCCGCGGCCCTGAAAGGTCGGCGCTCGTCCCCTGAAGCCTCGGCCCAGCGGAGTCCGGCACCCACACCTGCGCGTCCGGGTCCTCGCCCGTGAGGGCGGGGGTCGCTGCCGCCAGCCCCGTACTGATCGGGCAAGCTGTGACGTCCCATGGCGGTGGTGCCCTCCCTGTCGACCTGTCGTCCTGTGGTCTCGTCGTCCTCCATGGCGGAATTCCGCCGCACGGCAGCCGCGCGGCGGGCGAAGGGGGAGGTACGTCCCGTACGGCGCCCGTCCCCCCGACGGCTTGTCACGCATGATTTTGGCGAGGCAGGGGTGGGGATGCGGCGGGTTTACGCAACTGGAGGCATGTGTGCAGGTGGAGGCGGGGTACGTGGCTGATTCATTTCCGCGGGAACGGCTCTCGCGGCGGATTTTCCGGGACGAGACACTGCTCGTTCTGGGGCTTTCGCTCGGTGCGAGCGGTGTGTCCGCGCTGATCAGTTTTGTCGGATCGGTCACCAAGCCGGGAGGCCTGAAGGACCAGGCGGCGACCCTCAACGCCTCGGCCGCGCCCGGCCGTCCGTGGCTCGATCTCGCCTGGCAGCTCTTCGGGATCACCGCGGCCCTCGTCCCGGTCGCCCTCGTCGCGCACTTCCTGCTGCGCGAGGGACAGGGCCTGCGGACGCTGGGCTTCGACCGCACCCGGCCCTGGCCTGACCTCGGCCGCGGCGCGGCGATCGCGGCGGTGATCGGCAGCACCGGCATCGCCTTCTACCTGGCGGCCCGAGGCCTCGGCTTCAACCTCACGGTGGTGCCGGAGGCGCTGCCCGACGTGTGCTGGAAGTACCCGGTGCTGGTCATGTCCGCGCTGCAGAACGCGATCCTCGAAGAGGTCATCGTCGTCGGCTATCTGCTGCGCCGGCTCGGCCAGTTGGGCTGGACGCCGGGCACCGCGCTGGTCGCCAGTTCGGTGCTGCGCGGCTCGTACCACCTCTACCAGGGCGTCGGCGGCTTCATCGGCAACATGGTGATGGGCGTGGTGTTCGTCTACCTCTACCGGCGCTGGGGCCGGGTGGGCCCCCTGGTGGTGGCGCACTCCCTGCTCGACATCGGGGCCTTCGTGGGATACGCGCTGCTGGCGGGGAAGGTGGGGTGGCTGCCGACGGCGTGAGCCGCCCCAGCCACCCCACCTTCGCCGGTGCGCGTACCTGCCGGTGCGCGTGGCCAGGCATTGGCTAGGCGAGCAGCTCGCCCTCGATGACGGTGACCGCGCGGCCGGTCAGCAGGGTGCGGTCGCCGCGCAGTTCGGTGCGGACGCGGCCGGCGCGCGGTGAGGCCTGCAGGCCGGTCAGGGTGGTGCGGCCGAGACGCTCGGACCAGTAGGGCGCCAGGGCGGTGTGGGCGCTGCCCGTCACCGGGTCCTCGTCGATGCCGACGTTCGGGAAGAAGCAGCGGGAGACGAAGTCGTGGCCCAGGTCCGGGTTCTCGGCGCGGGCGGTGGCGATGACGCCGCGGCGGGAGTAGGCGCCCAGGGCCCTGTGGTCCGGCCGCAGGGCGTGGACGGTCCGCTCGTCGGCGAGCTCGACCAGCAGGTCGCCGACGTGCGGGCCGGTGTCGAAGCAGCCGAGCGGCTCGGCGCCCAGGGCCTCGGCGACCCCGGCCGGGATCTCGACCCTGGTCAGCGGGGCGGTCGGGAAGTCCAGGGTGATCGAGCCGTCTTCGGCGGGCGTCGCGACGAGGACACCGCTGCGGGTGGCGAAACGCACCGGGCCCTCGTGGGCGCCCGTGGTGTGCAGGACGTGGGCCGTGGCGAGCGTGGCGTGGCCGCACATGTCGACCTCGGCGACCGGCGTGAACCAGCGCAGCGCCCAGTCCGCCGTGCCGCCTTCGGGGAGCGGGTGGGCGAACGCCGTCTCGGCGTGGTTGACCTCCAGGGCGACGTTCTGGAGCCGGCCGTCGTCCGGGAAGGCGTCCAGGAGCAGGACCCCGGCCGGGTTGCCGGCGAACGGGCGGTCGGTGAAGGCGTCGACGATTCGAATGCGCATGCCGGTGACGGTAGGGGGTGGGCGGAGTCGTCGGCCAAGGCCGATCCGGGAGTCCTGGCCCCGTTTCCGCCGGGCCGCACCACGGTGGGCGGGCCAGGCCGGTGAGGGCGGGCCGAACCGTGGTGGGCGGGCTGGACCACGGTGGGCGGCCCGCTCGCAGCGCGCCCGAAGCGCAACCCTGGGATCCTGATCCCAGGAGGGAGCGCTACCCATGACCTGACGACCAGGGGCGGTGAGCGCCATGCCCGACCTTGAGGAGAACGGCTCGCAGCCGACGGCGGCAGCGCCGGCCGCGTACGCCGATCCCCAGGGCGATCCGTTTCTGCGCACCCGGTTCGCCGTACCGGCCCGACCGGTGACCTTCCTGCGCCGTGAGCGGCTGGTCAGGCACCTCGACCAGGCGCTGCGCACGCCGCTGACCATGGTCAACGGCTCGGCGGGCGCGGGCAAGACGCTGCTGGTCGCCGACTGGGCCGCAGGACGCGAGGGGCCCGTCGCCTGGCTCACCACCGACGCGGCGGGCCAGGGCCCCGGCATGCTGTGGGCGTACCTGCTCCAGGCCCTGCGTGCCGCCGGGGTGTCCCTGCCCGCGGAGATCGGCTGCCCCGCGGACGCGAGCCGTGTGCCTCCGACGCTGCTGGCGCGGCTCGCCGCCGCGCTGTGCGCCCGGGACCGGCCCGTGACCGTGGTGCTCGACGAGTACGACCGGGTGACCGACCCGGCGATCGCGGAGCAACTGGAGTTCGTCCTGCACCACGCCGGTGCGGGCCTGCGCCTGATCCTCGTCAGCCGTACCGAACCGCTGCTGCCGCTGCACCGGTACCGGGCGGCCGGCGACCTCACGGAGATCCGGGCCGCGGAACTGGCCTTCACCTGCGAGGAAGCGGCCGAGCTGCTGGACCTGCACGGCCTGCGGCTCCCGGCGCACGCGACGCGGGGGCTCGTGGAACGCACCCGGGGCTGGGCCGCCGGCCTGCGGCTGTGCGCCCTCGCCGCGCGGGAGAGCCCGGATCCGGAGACGTACCTGAAGGAGTTCGAGGCCGACCGCACCACGGTCGCCGACTTCCTGCTCGCGGAGGTGCTCAGGCGGCAGCCTCCCGAGACGCAGGACGTCCTGCTGCGGGTCAGTGTCCTCGACCGGTTCTGCCCCGGGCTGGTGGACGCGCTCACCGGGCGCGCCGACGCCGGGCCCATTCTGGCCGGACTGCACCGCGACAACGCGTTCGTCGAGCACCTCGAGCAGGACTGGTACCGCCTCCACCCGCTGTTCGGCGAGATCCTCCGGGCCCTTCTGCGGGTGCGCACGCCGGGCCTGGAACCCGAACTGAACCGGCGGGCCGCGCAGTGGCTGCGGGGCTCCGGATCCCTCACGGAGACGCTGGGGCACGGGGCCGCCGCCGGTGACTGGGAGTTCACGGCCGACGCCCTGGTCGACGACCTCGCCATCGGCTGGCTCTTCACCGGCCTGCGCTCCGACGAACTCGCCGACCTCTTCTCCCGGATGGGTCCGGAGGCCACGAGCCCCGCCACGGACCTCGTCCGCGCCGCCCGCGAGCTGTCCCGGCACGACCTCGACCGCGGCCTGACCCATCTGCGCCACGCGGAGCAGAGCCTGACGGCAGAGCTGGGCCTGACGGCCGAACCGGGTCTGTCGGCGGGCGAAGTGGCTTTCACGGCAGGGGAGTTGGCTTTGACCGCGGAGGGCGAGGCGGCCGGTCGTGTGGCGGCCCGGTTGAGCTGTGCGCTGCTGGAGGCGCTGGCCGGTCGGCTGACCGGTGCGCCCGGCCGGGCGGAGCTGGCCGCGGCGGCGGCCGAGACGCTGTACGGCCAGGTTCCCGCCATGCTGCTGGAGCGGCATCCCGAACTCACCGCCCTCCTGATGGCCCACCTGGGCTCGGCGCGGCTGTGGGCCGGGCGGTTCGACGAGGCGAGTGCCGCCCTGTCGAGGGTGGCGAAGGCCTCGGCGGGAGCGTCGACGGCGCTCGCCCGCGAGGACTCGCTCGGCCGGCTGGCGCTGATCGACCATCTGAACGGCTGGCCCGGCCGCGCGGAGCGCAAGGCGCGGGCCGCGCTGACCGAGACGGAGCGCTACGGCCTGGCCCAGCCCTCCGGTTCCGGTATGGCACGGCTGGTGCTGGCCGCCGTCGCCGTGGACCGCGACGAGCTGGGCCGGGCGCAGGTCCTCCTCGACGAGGCGGTCAGGTCGCACCCCGCGCTGCGGGACCCGGTCATGGAGGCGGGCCGCGCCATCGCCACCGCCCGCCTGTGTCTGGCCCGCGGCGACCCGCACGCCGCGCTCGCCGCGGCGGAACGGGCCGTCCGCGCCGCCGTGGTCTCCCCCTGGGCGGAGGGGCAGACGGCGCTCGTCGTCTCCGCCGCGCATCTGGCCGAGGGCCGACCGGAGAGCGCCGTCGAGGCGCTTCGGGCGCTGCCCGGCGAGCAGCCGGAGTACGCGGTGGCGGCGGCGCGGGCCCAGCTCGCCGCAGGCAGGCCCGGGGCGGCGGTCGACCTGCTCGACGGCGTGCGCGCCGAGGGCCGCGCCGGACCCGCCGTGACCGTCCGGGCCACGCTGGTGCGCGCGCAGGCGGCGGAGGAGACGGGGGACACGGCCGGCTCGCGTCGGCTCGTCGCCCTGGCGCTGCGCGAGGCACGGCGCGACGGGCTGCGCCGCCCCTTCCTCGAAGCCGGACCGTGGATCCGCCCCTTCCTGGGCACGGCGTCGCCCCGGCGAGAGCCGGCCGCGGACTGGCTCACCCCCGCTGCGCCGCCGTCCGACGGACCGCCGCCCCCGGTCGTCGAGGAGCTGAGCGGACGCGAACGCGATGTGGTGCGCAGGCTGGCCCTGATGATGTCGACGGAGGAGATCGCCGCCGATCTGTACCTGTCGGTGAACACGGTCAAGACCCACCTCAAGGGCGCCTACCGGAAACTGGCCGTCAACCGCCGCAACGACGCGGTGCGCCGCGCCCGCGAGCTGAAACTGCTGTGACCGGCCGAGGGCGAGGGCGAGGGGGAGGACATACGGGCTTTCCGGCTCGGCTGTCGTGGGCGCGGCGCCGGACCACCGCCGACTACACCGGCGGCGTCTACGGTTCCATGCTCGCCGCCTCGGTGGTCGTCGGCGTGGGAACCCTGGGCTCGTTCCCGCGCGTGGAGCTCGTGCTGCTGCTGATGCTCACCAGCGTCGTGTTCTGGATCGCGCATGTGCACGCCCAGTTGTTCGGGGCGCGCATGGCACAGCGGGGCCTGGACCGGCGGGTCGTGCTGGCGGTGTGCCGCGACGAGTGGCCGATCGTCAAGGCCGCGGTTCCGCCGGCCGTCGCCGTGGCCGTCAGCCCGCTGCTCGGGCTAGACCTGCAGGGCGCACTCTGGTTCGCGCTGGCGGTCGCCGTCGCGGGTCAGGTGGGCTGGTCGGCGGCAGCGGCACGGCGGGCCGGGGCCTCGTGGCGCCTGGTCGCCGTCACCGCCTCGGTGAACCTCGTGCTCGGTCTGCTGATCATCTTCTTCAAGCTCTTCGTGACGCACTGACGCGGCGGGTGGTGAGGATTGTGTGGGGGGTACGGGTGGTGCGGGTGGTGCGAGTGGGTGTGCGTGCCGGGCGGTCTATCACCTCTGCGGGGTGAGGCCGTCCGTCCCTCTCGGGGTGGAGGATCGCGGGGAAAGGGCGCGGTCCGCCTGTCCCAGGCCATCCCGGGAGCAGCTCATGCGCTACGAGATCCGCGTCGACGGACAGATGACGGAGGCGCTGACCAGGGCTTTCCCGGAGCTGGACCATGTGGTCATGTCCGGTCAGACGGTCCTGTTCGGACCCGTCGTCGACGAGGCGCACCTGTTCGGGCTGCTGGCCCGCTGCCAGTCGCTGGGGCTGCGGGTCCTGGAGATGCGCCAACTGCCGGAGTGACGTGCCGGAGTGACGGGCGGGTGCCCGTGCCCGGGGCCTGAGCAGGGGCTTGAGGCCGGGACTTGAATCCGGGGCCCGACGTCTCCGGACGGGCGTGAGGAGGAGTCATGAGCGTGTCGCCTGGTTCCGCTGGTTCCGCTGGTTCCGCACCACACCCAGGGCCGGCGGGCCCGGCGGGCGGTGATCCCGCCGAGGCCCTGGGCGTACTCGGGCGCTCCTGGACGTGGATCCTCGGCTCGGCGGTCGCCACGTTCGTGCCGGGCATCCTGATCCTGGTCTGGCCGGACGGGACACTGCACGTCCTTGCGGTCCTCGTCGGCCTGTACCTGCTGGTCACCGGCGTGTTCCGGTTCGTCGCGGCCTTCGCCCGGGAGGAGCACGGCGAACGGCTGCCCGGGCTCCTCCTGGCGGTGCTGTACGTGGTGGCCGGCGTGCTGTGCCTGAGAAACCCGCTCCAGACCATCGCGGCGCTCTCGCTGATCGTCGGCGTCCTCTGGCTGGTGTCCGGCATGCTCACCCTCTACACGGCCCTCGCCACCAAGGACCTGCCCCACCGGGGCGTCGTCCTCGGCGCGGCGGTGTTCGCCATCGTGGCGGGGATCGTGGTGCTGGCGCTGCCCACCGAGTCGGCCCGGGCGCTGACCCGGCTGCTCGGCCTGTGGCTCGTCCTGCTCGGCCTGGCCGAGGCGGCGGTCGCCTTCGCGTGGCGCGCCGCGGTCCGCAGGACGCGACCGGCGGGGCCGATGGGGCCGGAGGGACCGGCGGGTCCGGTAGGGCCGCCGGGGCCAAGGGCTCCCGCCGGGACGGTCTGAGCAGGGATGCTCCGGGCCGGCCCGCGCGCAGTCACTCACCCGTCTCGGGTGAGGCCGCCGGGTTCTTGCCGTGGGCACGCTGAGAACGGCACGCGACGAGAGCCGCATACGGCGGCAGGCGGGATGCCGGGACGCAGGGACAGCGGGGGACGACGGGGGAAGGCGGGCGAAGGCCCGGGACGGAGGAGAGATATGAGTGGGGACACGTACCTCGCGTACGACTATCCGCTGCTGAGCGCCTTCTGGACCATGCTGGTGTTCTTCCTGTGGATCATGTGGTTCGTCCTGCTGTTCCGGGTCGTCCTCGACATTTTCCGCGACGACGACCTCAGCGGCTGGGCCAAGACCGGCTGGCTGGTGTTCTGCATCGTCCTGCCCTTCGTGGGCGTGTTCGTCTACGTGATCGCCCGTGGCAGGAACATGGGGCGCAGGGAGACCGCGCAGGCGCGTGACCAGCAGAAGGCCTTCGACAGCTACATCCGCGAGACCGCCAAGGGCGGCACCCCCTCCAGCAGCGTCGACGAACTGGCCCGGCTCTCCGAGATCCGCGCCCGCGGCGACATCACGGACGAGGAGTTCGCCAAGGCCAAGCAACTGGTCCTGAGCGGCGGCAGCGGCGGCGGTCACTGAGCACACCGAACTAGACCGACCCCGAACGAAACCGAACAGGACTGACCCGAACGAGACCGCCCCCGAACGAACCGAATCGAGGCATCGGGATGACGACACACACCACCGGAACGTCGTCGGTCAAGCGGCACACGGCCCAGCAGCACTGGGCCGGGGGCCTGATGATCTTCGCCGCCGTCACGCTCATGCTCTCCGGAGTGCTCGACATCTTCCGCGGCATCATGGGGATCGCCGAGGACGACATCTTCGTCGCGACCCGCAACTACGTCTTCGAGTTCGACCTCACCGGCTGGGGCTGGATCCACCTCGCCCTCGGCGCGGTCGCCGTGATCGTCAGCCTGGGACTGTTCCAGTCGGCGATGTGGGCGCGGGTCGCGGGCGTGGCCATCGCCGGGCTGATCGTCATCGCCAACTTCCTCTCGCTGCCGCAGTACCCGGTCTGGTCCGTCGTGATGATCGCCTTCTCCGCGTTCGTCATCTGGGCGCTGTGCGTGGTGAAGCCGGACCGGGCCGAAGACCGCTGACCGATCGGATCGCCGCTGACCGATCGCCGATGACAGGGATGACAGACAGAAAGGCGTTGGACCATGTGCCGTTGGCTCGCCTACTCGGGCACCCCCGTGCTGCTCGAAACGATTCTCTACCGGCCGGAGCACTCGCTGATCGACCAGAGCCTGCACTCCAAGATGGGCGTCGAGACGACCAACGGTGACGGCTTCGGCGTCGGCTGGTACGGGCCGGGCACGGATACTCCCGCGGTCGTCCGGGAGATCGGCCCGGCCTGGAGCAACCGCAATCTGCGGGAGATCGCCGGACACGTCCGCTCACCGCTGTTCTTCGCCCACATCCGGGCCTCGACCGGTACGGCGGTTCAGCAGACCAACTCCCACCCGTTCCGGCACGGCCGCTGGATGTGGATGCACAACGGCGCCATCACCGACTTCCACCTGATCCGCCGGGACCTCGCCCTCGCCGTCGACCCGGAACTCTTCCCCGACATCGAGGGGTCGACGGACTCCGAGACGATGTTCTTCCTGGCGCTCACCCTGGGCCTGGAGGAGGATCCGCCGGGCGCCGTCGCACGGATGGCGGGCCTGGTGGAACGTACCGGTCACAGCCACGGGGTGGAGTTCCCGCTCCAGATGACGATCGCCGTGACCGACGGGGAACGGCTGTGGGCCTTCCGCTACTCCAGCCAGGGCACGTCACGCTCGCTCTTCTACAGCACCCAAGTGGAGACGCTCCGGTCGCTCCACCCCGACATGGAGTTCCTCCGCGAGGTCTCCGACGAGACCCGCCTCATCGTCTCCGAGCCCCTGGGCGACCTGCCCGGCGCCTGGAACAGGGTCCCCGAGAGCACCTACGGCGTGGTCCAGCCCGGAGTGGACGAAATCGTCCACTTCGCCCCGCAGGCCGCGTAGGACGAGGACTACGCACGCCTGAATGCATGCGCAGGACGAGCTCAGTGCACGGAGAACCCGCCGTCGACGAAGATCGCCTGCCCGGTGACGTAGCCGGAGCCGCGTCCGGCCAGGAACACGGCGGCTCCGGCGAAGTCCTCGGCGAGGCCGTTACGCCCGACCATCGTGCGCGCGGCCAGCGCCGCCACCCGCTCCGGGTCGGACGACAGGCGGGCGTTGAGCGGCGTCATGACGAAGCCGGGCACCAGCGTGTTGCAGGTGACGCCGTACGGCGACCACGCCTCGGCCTGTGAGCGGGCCAGCGACTCCAGCGCCCCCTTGGAGACCCCGTAGGCGCCGCTCTGGACGAACGCCCGGTGCGCCTGCTGGGAGCTGATGTGGATGATCCGTCCGAAGCCCCGCTCGGCCATGCCGGGTCCGAACCGCCGGCCCAGCAGGTAGGGCGCCTCCAGGTTCACCGCCATCGTGGCGTCCCACACCTCCTCGTCCAGTTCGCCCATCGGCGGCCGCAGGTTGATCCCGGCGCTGTTGACGAGGATGTCGGGCTCGCCGAACGCCTCGACCGCCCGCTCCGCCGCCGCGCGCACCCCGTCGCGGGTGCTCAGGTCGCCGCTCACCCAGGCCGCGCGGCAGCCGTCCGCCGCCAGTTCGTCGACCGTGGCGGACAGCTCAGCCTCCTTGCGCGCCACGACGACCACGCTCGCCCCCGCCCGCGCGAGAGCCCCGGCGACGGCCCGTCCGATACCGGAACTGCCACCTGTCACGACGGCGACCCGTCCGTCCAGCGAGAACAGTTCGGAGAGGTAGCCGCGCGAAGTGCCGTCACGTGTCATGTCCGCACCCTAGAGGGCGGGGTCTTGTCCAGCGAACTGTTCCGATATATCGTTGACGCATCGCGACTGATCAACGATGGAATGCCGGAACGGAGTGATGACCATGCACAACCACGGATTCGACGGTGGACACCGGCGGCGCGGCGACGGACGGCGCGCGGCTTTCGGGCCCTTCGGCCCGGGTGGTCCGGGGTTCGGTCCCGGCGGCCCCGGCGGTCCCGGCCCGTGGGGCGGGCGAGGGCGTGGCGGACCCAGGGGGAGGGCGCGGCGCGGTGATGTACGGGCCTCGATCCTGGCCCTGCTGAAGGACCGGCCCATGCACGGCTACGAGATGATCCAGGAGATCGCTGAGCGCAGCGGCGGGGCGTGGAAGCCCAGTCCGGGTTCGGTGTACCCGACCCTCCAGCTCCTGGAGGACGAGGGGCTGATCATCAGCGCGAGCGAAGGCGGTAAGAAGCTGTTCTCGCTCACCGACGAGGGCCGCGCGGCGTCCGAGGAGGGCCCGGAGGCTCCCTGGGAGGAGGCCGGACGCGGGGTCGACTGGGAGGCTCTCGGTGAGATCCGCCAGGCCGGCTTCGGTCTGATGGAGGCCTTCGGGCAGGTCTGGAAGACCGGCAGCAAGGAGCAGCGTCAGAAGGCCCTCACGGTCATCAACGACGCCCGCAAGAAGCTGTACCTGATCCTCGCCGACGAGGACTGACGGTCGAGGGCGTCCGTGCCGGAGGCCCGGGGTGCCGTCGCCGCGAATGTGACACTTCCTGCCGGGAGTGTCACATTCGCGGAACTGGGACCCCGTCGCCCGCCGATCCGCCGACGGCGTCAGGTCAGGACACCAGGCCGCCCAGCTTGCGCAGCGACTCGTTCAGCGCGGCCGTCCCCGAGTCCTTCAGCCTGCCCGCCATCAGCGACACGGCCGCGCCCGTGAACTCGCCGTCGATGCGGACCGTCGTGGCGTCGCCGTCGGGGGTGAGGGTGTAGCGCGTGGCGACGGACACCGCCATCGGACCCTTCCCGCGGATGACCAGCACCCGGGCCGGTTCCAGTTCGGAGACCGTCCACTCGACCTCGGCCGGGAAGCCCATCAGCTTCATGTTCTCCGCGAACGTGGCGCCCACCTCGAGGGTCTCGGGGCCGCCCTGGGGGAAGTTGGTGTGGGTCGCGTTCCACTCCCCGTACGCCGGCCAGTCGGTGAGCTGGGTCCACACCTTCTCGGTCGGCGCCTCGATACGCGCCTCCGCGCTGACTTCGGCCATACGACCACCTCTTCGTGTCGGGCAACTCGGGCAACTCGGGCTGCGGTGTCGCGGAACGTAGCCCGCGGGCCTCGAACATTCAATACTGACGAACCGTCAGGAAGTGTGGAGGTCGCCCCGCGCTCATCCCACCCGGCGTATCACCGCCGCGTCGAACACGTCCCACGCGCGCGGGAACGGCCCCTCGTCATGGCAGTGCCACGCCTGCCAGAACAGATCGGCGGGCAGCGCGTCCGCCGGGGCGTACACCCGGTAGACGTACTGTCGGCCGTCGACACCCCCCAGGGCCACCAGCCAGCACCCGTTCTCCATGTCCGTGGGGGACGTGCCGACGGAGCTCGGCGGTTGCGTGAGGGGCGTGCGGCAAGGCGGCGCGCGCCCTTGCGGGGGAATCGGCCTGATCTCATCCGTAGGGAGGAGATTCCGGGGGCCGTGGTCCACTCTGCGTGGGACGCGAAGATGCTTCCCGCCGGGGATGACGGCACCCGGACGGGGGTGATGGGGTGGGCATGTGCAACACCGTATGCCCCGGCAGTCGCCCCGCGATCAGGCGGCGCAGGCCACGCACGACGATCCCCGGCTCGGCGCCGAGCCCACGGCGGCGCTCGCCGCCGCCCGCCGACGCGCCGTCCGGGACGGAGACCGGCAGATCGACACCGCCCACCTGCTGCACTCGCTCCTGGAACACGACCCCGAGGTCCGCGCGGCCTTCGACGGCGGACCGCAGCTCGCCCGGCTGCTCGGCTACCTCGTCCAACGCAGCATCGGCTACGGCCTGCGCTGGCAGAGCGGCGTCGAGGACTCCGGAGCGCTGCCCGTCGTGACCGTCGTCGAGGGTCTCTCTCCGCTGGCCGCGGCCGCGCTGGAGCAGGCGTGCGCGCGGGCCGCCCGGCGCGACGGCGCGCCGGCCCACGGCATCGACCTGCTCACGGCGATCGTCGCGGACCCGCAGGCACGGGCCGTCGAGGTCCTGACCCACGCCGGCATCGACGTGCACGGACTGCGTGCCCGCATCGAGGACGGTCCGGAGGGCAGTCTGGAGGGCGATCTCGAGGAGTACGTCGGGGGCGGCGAAACCGCCTCCTGAGCCGTCCTCCCGTGCCCCGCCGCGCCCGTCTAGCCGATGAGACAGGTGTCAACGGGGATGACGCTCATGTCATCGCCTGTCATCATGTGCCGGTGCATACGTCTGTGAGCAGTCAGGGCAACCGCGCGAAGGGCATCGGGCTCGGTCTGGCGGTCGGGTCGGCCATCGCCTTCGGCGGATCCGGGGTCGCGGCCAAGCCGTTGATCGAGGCGGGCCTCGACCCGCTGCACGTGGTGTGGCTGCGGGTGACCGGCGCGGCCCTCGTCATGCTGCCGCTCGCGGTGCGCCATCGCGCGCTGCTGCGCACCCGGCCCGCGCTGCTCGCCGGGTTCGGTCTGCTCGGCGTGGCCGGCGTGCAGGCGTTCTACTTCGCCTCGATATCCCGCATCCCCGTCGGCGTCGCACTGCTCGTCGAGTACCTCGCGCCCGCCCTCGTGCTGGGCTGGGTGCGGTTCGTGCAGGGGCGGCCGGTGACGCGTGCCGCCGCGCTCGGCGTGGTCCTCGCGGTGGGCGGGCTGGCCTGTGTCGTCGAGGCCTGGTCGGGGCTGAGCTTCGACGCCGTCGGACTGCTGCTCGCGCTGGCCGCCGCCTGCTGCCAGGTCGGCTACTTCGTCCTGTCCGACCAGGGCAGCGACTCCGGCGACGACGTCCCCGATCCGCTCGGCGTGATCGCGTACGGCCTTCTCGTGGGTTCCGTCGTGCTGACCGTCGTCGCCCGCCCGTGGGGCATGGACTGGTCCCTGCTCGCGCACACCGCCGGCATGAACGGCACCGAGGTGCCCGCCTGGCTGCTGCTCGCCTGGATCGTGCTGATCGCGACGGTCGTCGCGTACGTCACCGGCGTGGTGTCAGTGCGCCGGCTCTCGCCGCAGGTGGCGGGCGTGGTCGCCTGTCTGGAGGCGGTCATCGCGACCGTCCTCGCCTGGGTGCTCCTCGGTGAGCATCTCTCGGCGCCGCAGATCATCGGCGGGGCGGTGGTGCTGCTCGGCGCGTTCATCGCGCAGTCGTCCGCTCCCGCCAAGGGCTCCCCGGAGCCGGTGGCCGCCGGCGGCCCCGAACGGGAGTTGTCGACCCGCGGTACGGCCGCCTAGGGTGACGATCATGCCTTCGGACGCACTCGTTCTTCCGCCTCCGGCCGCCTGAGGCGGGCCCTCCGGTGAAGTACGCCCGGCACACGCTGCCGGGCGCAACGGTGCTGCCTGCAGAAGAAGCGGTGAGCGCGGCGGTGCTGGCCGTCGCCCTCCTCGACGAACACCTCACGACGACGACCCTCACCGGCACGCTGCTCATGCTGGCCTCGGTCACCGGCCTGGCCCTCGCGGAGGCCCGGGGCGGCCCGACGCCGGTCTGACGGGGAGCGGCGGTCCGCCTGCCCCACCCTCCGTCGTCAAGCCCGACGTCGCTTTGAACTTGGCCCGTACGGCGGTCGCTCGGCGTCCTCGTGAGGCGCGTCCCACGGGTGGATGAGCATCACAACACCGCAAGGTAGCCGGGGAGTTCGGTGCCGGGCGCGAGGTCGGCCTCCGGGACCGGCGGGCCGTAGCCCTTGCGCAGGGGGAGCACGCCGGCCCAGTGGGGGAGGGCGAGATCCTCCGGTTCGTCGTTGACCCCGCCCGTGCGGGTCTTGGCCGAGACCTCGTTCAGGTCGAGGCGGATCACCGCGGTCGCCGCCAGTTCCTTCCTGTTGGCGGGCCGCGAGTCGGCGGCCCGCCCCGGGACGACGTGGTCGACGAGGGCGTCGAGCGCGGCGAGCTTCTCCCGCGGGTCCGTCACGTCGTGGGCGACGCCGTGCACCACGACCGAGCGGTAGTTGATCGAGTGGTGGAACGCCGAGCGGGCCAGGACCAGACCGTCGACATGCGTCACCGTCAGACACACCGCTAGCCCCGGATCCGCCCGTCCCGTCATCCGCAGCGGGCGCGAGCCCGTCGAACCGTGCACGTAGAGCGTCTCGCCGGCCCGGGCGTACAGCGTCGGCAGCACGACCGGCGCGCCGTCCCGGACGAAGCCGAGGTGGCAGACGTAGCCCTCGTCGAGTATCGCGTGCACCAGATCCCTGTCGTAGGAGGCCTTCTGCGCGGACCGGGTGGGGATCGTGCGGTCGGTCGGGGTGTAGGCGGCGGCCCGTGGCGTCGTCTCCGGGGTCCCCTGCATGGCGTTCTCCATTGCACTAGTGCATACTGTGGTTTGTGCTAGGAGAGTATCCGATCCAAGGTCGGCGCGCAGCAGACATTTCCGCGAGCATCGAGGCGGCGGTGGGTGCGGGCGAGCTGAAGCCGGGGCAACTGCTGCCTCCCATGCGGGAGTTGGCGACCGCGCTGGAGGTGAACCCGAACACCGTCGCGGCCGCCTACCGCACCCTGCGGGAGCGCGGGGTGATCGAGACCGACGGCCGCCGGGGCAGCCGGGTGCGGGCGAAACCGGCCACGACCGGGCGCGAGTTCATCCAGGTGGAGGTGCCGGAGGGCGTGCGGGACGCGGCCGCCGGCAACCCGGACACGGCGCTGCTGCCACCGCTGGCGCCGGCGTTCGCCTGGGCCGCCGCGCAGGGCGACCGGGAGCCCGTCCTGTACGGGCACGAGCCGGTGGAACCCGAACTGGCGCGTCTGGCCCGGGCCGAACTGGACGCGGACGGCGTGCCGGCCGGGCCGGTGGCCGTCGCGTCCGGGTCCCTGGACGCGATCGAGCGCGTCCTCGCCGCCCATCTGAGGCCGGGCGACACCGTCGCCGTCGAGGACCCGGGGTGGGGCTCCCTGCTCGACCTCGTGCCGGCCCTGGGGCTGCGCACGGTGCCGGTCGGCCTCGACGACGAGGGACCGCTGCCCGAGGACGTACGCCGCGCCCTGGAGGCCGGGGCGCGCGCCCTGATCGTCACCGACCGGGCGCAGAACCCGACCGGCGCGGCGGTGAGCGCCCCGCGCGCGCGTGCCCTGCGCGCCGTGCTGCGGGCACACCCGCACACCCTGCTCGTCGAGGACGACCACGGGCACCGGATCGTCGACCTCCCCCTGCATCCCCTCGCGGGCGTCACCCGGCACTGGGCCTTCGTGCGCTCGGCCGCCAAGGCGTACGGGCCCGACCTGCGGTTCGCCGTCCTCACCGGGGACGACCTCACCCTCGACCGGGTCCGCGGGCGGCAGCGGCTCGGGCCCGGCTGGGTCAGCCGGATCACCCAGCGGGCGGTGCTGCGGCTGATGGCCGACGGGGCGGTGGACGCGCGGGCGGTGGCGGAGGCGTACGGCGGGCGGCGGGACGCGCTGATCGCCGCGCTGGCCGGGCGGGGGGTCGAGGCGCGCGGGCGCAGCGGGATGAACGTGTGGGTTCCCGTGCCGGACGAGACGGGGGCCGTCGCCCGACTGCTGCACGGGGGGTGGGCGGTCGCGCCCGGGGCGCGGTTCCGCATCGGGTCGCCGCCCGGGATCCGGATCACCGTGTCGACGTTGGCGGAGGGCGAGATCGAGGCGTTGGCCGATGTGGTCGCCTCGGCGGTGGGGCCGTCACCGATGCGGAACTACGTCTAGCGCCGTGGGGGCGTGGCCAGTTCGCGGGTGCGCGTGCGGGCGCGAACCGGCCGGGTGGCTCTACGCGCCGCCCAGCTTGCGGAAGTCCCAGGACACGATCTTCTCCGGCGTCAGGCGCGCCCACGCGTGCCGTCCGTCGTGCGGCATCGCGTCCAGGCCGAAGTTCTTGCGCGCGAACAGGGTTTCCACGGCGTCGAGTTCGGCGCACAGCTCCCCGGTGCGCGGGATCTCGCCCACGAACTCCACGGCGCCGGACAGCTCCACGCCCCGCAGCGCGTCGTACTCCTCGCCCGTGTCGATGACGATCGCGACCCGGGGATCGCGGCGCAGATCCGTCCAGCGCTTGCTGCGCACGACCGAGTACAGCCACAGCGCGGTGCCGTCCCAGAGGAACCACAGGGCGCTGACGTGCGGGGCGCCGTCGGTGGACACGGTCGCGACCCGGCAGGTGCGCTGGACGGTGAGGAACGCGTCCAGCTCGCCCGGCGTCATCATGATCTTCCGGCCCCGACGCTGTGTGACAGTCATGCGGCCCCCCATTCCTTGTCCTGCTTCTTGTTCCTGCGTTGGAATTTGACGCTGCGTCAGAAAAGGATGTGTGTTCTTCCTTCTCCACGCAACGGTGACTAGTCTCGCCCGCCCACAGTGACTTCAGGAGGAGCCGTGCCCTCGTACGAAGCGCTCAGCGAGCTCCTCGATCCCGCGCGCACCGTCCTGCTCACGGTGGAGTGCCAGCAGGGAGTCGTCGGACCGGACGCCGCCCTGCCCGAACTCGCCCGCGAGGCACGGGAGTCGGGCGTCCTCGCACGGGTCGCCCGGCTGGTGGACGCCGCGCACGAGAGCGGGATCCAGGTGATCCACGCCGTCGCCGAACGCCGCCCCGACGGCCGGGGCGCGAGCCGCAACGCCCGCCTGTTCCGCGCCGCCGAACGGCTGCCCGTCCAGCAGCTCACCGGCTCCGCCGCCGTCCGCGTCGCGCCCCCGATCGTTGTCACCGAGGACGACCTCGTCGTACGGCGGCTGCACGGACTGTCCCCGATCCAGGGCACCGACGTGGACTCCCTGCTGCGCAACCTGGGCTGCCGCACGCTCGTCGTCGCCGGGGTCTCGGCCAACGTGGCGATCCCCAACACCGTCTTCGACGCCGTCAACCGCGGCTACACCGCCGTCGTGCCGTCGGACGCCATCGCGGGAGTGCCTGCCGACTACACCCCCGCGATGATCCGCCACACCCTCGCATTGGTCGCTACGGTCGCGACCACGGACGAGGTGCTGGCCTGCCTCCGACGAACCGGCCGAGCTGGCTGAACAGCCCGAACGAACCGGGCGTCAGGCCAGGGTGATCGAGTCGCCGCTGACGGCGATCTTCACCTCGGGCAGCGGCTTCTGTGCGGGACCGCTCTTCACGCTGCCGTCCGTGATCGAGAAGTTGCTGTTGTGACACGGGCAGTTGATCACCCCGTCGGCGATCGACTTCACCGCGCAGCCCTGGTGGGTGCACACGGCGGAGAACGCCTTGTACGTGCCCGCCGTCGGCTGGGTGACGACCACCTTCTCGGAATCGAAGACCTTGCCGCCGCCCTCGGGTATGTCGGCCGTCTTGGCGAGCGCGGCGCCGGCCGCGGCGTCCCCGCCGCCCGTGCCACCGGTGCTCGCCGCCTCCGTGCTGCCGGTGGAACCGGTGGAACCCGACGTGCCGGCCGACGACGACGAACTCGACGCGTCGTCGTCGGATCCTCCGCACGCGGTCAGCGCGACGGAGAGCCCCGCGGCTCCGGCGGCTGCCACGACGGTACGGCGGGCGGGCCCCGATGAGGACTGGAACGATGCGCTGGTCATGCTGGGGGTTCCCTTCGAGGGGGGTCGCGTGGAATCTGCCGAGAGGTACGAGCCGCGGGCACCGCTTGTTCAGCGCCCCGCCCGGTCCGGACAGTCTCGAGATACTGACCCGTCCGAGATGAGCGCGGCGTAAGCAAGAGCTGTCACGGAGCTGTCGGCCGCGCGTCCTCCCAGGCCCAGTAACCTGGGGCGATGCTCAAGGAAGTCACCGCGACCCGCTATGTCACGCCCCTGCGTGAGGGCGGTTCCCTGCCGGGACTCGTCGAGGCCGACGACCTCGGTCTGTACGTCCTGAAGTTCACCGGCGCCGGACAGGGCCGCAAGACGCTCGTCGCGGAGGTCGTCTGCGGCGAGCTCGCCCGTAGGCTCGGCTTCCGGGTGCCCCGTCTGGTCACCGTCGAGCTGGACGTCCTGCTCGGCCTCGGCGAACCCGACCAGCAGGTGCAGGGGCTGCTGAAGTCCAGCGGCGGCACCAATCTCGGCATGGACTTCCTCTCCGGAGCCCTCGGCTTCGACCCGCTCGCCTTCCCGGTGAGCCCCGAGGAGGCCGGCCGGATCGTCTGGTTCGACGCGCTGGTGAACAACGTCGACCGGTCCTGGCGCAACCCCAACCTCCTGGTGCACCGCGGGGAGTTGTGGCTCATCGATCACGGCGCCACCATGATCTGGCAGCACAACTGGCCCACCGCCGAGACCTCCGCGGCCCGCCCCTACGACGCCGGCGACCACGCCCTCGCCCCCTTCGGCCCGGACGTCGTGGCCGCGGCGGCGGAACTGGCTCCGCTGGTCACCGCCGACCTCCTCGCCGAGGTCACCGCCGAGATCCCCGACGTCTGGCTGGCGGACGAGCCCGGCTTCGACACCCCGGACGCGCTCCGGCGCGCCTACGCGGCACCCCTCCTCGCGCGCGCCGCCGTCATCCACGACCGCATCAAGGGGACCGAGTGAACGAGCGCCACATCATCAGGCCGGGCCAGGGCGGCGACCGGGACGTCTTCGAGTACGCCCTGCTGCGCGTCGTACCGCGGATCGAGCGCGGCGAGTGCATCAACGCGGGGGTGCTGGTGTACTGCCGCGGCCAGGACTACGTCGGCGCCCGCACCCACCTCGACGAGGCCAGGCTGCTCGCGCTGGACCCGGCGGCGGACGTGGCCGGCGTACGGGCCGCCCTGCGGGCGGTCGAGGGCGTGTGCGCGGGCGGCGCGTCGGCCGGGCAGGCGGCCCGCGACGCCGCCGGACGCCGCTTCCGCTGGCTGATCGCGCCCCGCTCGACGGTCGTCCAGCCCGGCCCGGTGCACACGGGGCTGACCGCCGATCCGGCCGCCGAGACGGAGCGGCTGCTCGAACTGCTGGTGCGGTGATGGGTCACACCGTGCCCGTGTGGCGTTGACACCGGGTGCCAGGGCTTCTAGCGTCACGTCTGTCGAAGGTACTAAGCGGTCGCTCACCAGCCGGGCGCATCCAGCGTCCGGCACCCGGGCGCGACAGTCTTTCTCAAGGGCGAGGAGAACCAGCAATGTCCACCACTGAGCAGCGGGTCGCCGTGGTCACGGGCGCGGCGCGCGGCATCGGAGCCGCCACCGCCGTACGCCTGGCCGCGGAGGGCCGCGCGGTCGCGGTCATCGACCTCGACGAGGCCGCCTGCAAGGACACCGTCGAGAAGATCACCGCGGCGGGCGGCAAGGCCGTCGCGATCGGCGCCGACGTCTCCGACGAGGCCCAGGTCGAGGCGGCGATCGCCCGCGTCGTCGCGGAGCTCGGCGCGCCGACGATCCTCGTCAACAACGCGGGCGTGCTCCGCGACAACCTGCTGTTCAAGATGAGCGCCTCGGACTGGGACATGGTCCTGAACGTGCACCTGCGCGGCTCGTTCCTGATGACCAAGGCCGTCCAGAAGCACATGGTCGACGCCGGCTTCGGCCGCGTCGTCAACCTGTCGTCCTCCTCGGCGCTCGGCAACCGCGGCCAGGCCAACTACTCCGCCGCGAAGGCCGGTCTGCAGGGCTTCACCAAGACCCTCGCCATCGAGCTCGGCAAGTTCGGCATCACCGCGAACGCCGTCGCCCCCGGCTTCATCGCCACCGACATGACGGCCGCGACCGCCGCCCGGGTCGGCATGGGCTTCGAGGAGTTCAAGGCCGCGGCCGCCACCCAGATCCCCGTCGCGCGCGTCGGCGAGCCCGACGACATCGCCAACGCGATCGCCTTCTTCACGAACGAGGCCGCCGGCTTCGTCTCCGGCCAGGTGCTGTACGTGGCCGGCGGACCGCTCGACTGACGGCGACCAGGGACCACAGGGACCATCAGGCATCACTGAGGATCACGAACATGACTGAACTGCCCGCACTCTCCGGCAAGGTCGCCCTCGTCACGGGCGCCAGCCGCGGCATCGGCCACGGCGTCGCCGAGGCCCTCGTCGCCCGTGGCGACCGGGTCTGCATCACCGGCCGCAACGAGGACGCCCTCAAGGAGGCCGTCGAGCAGCTCGGCGCCGACCGGGTCATCGGCGTCGCCGGCAAGGCGCACGACGTGGCGCACCAGGCCGCCGCCGTCGAGCGCACCATGGAGGCCTTCGGCCGCGTCGACTTCCTGGTCAACAACGCCGGCACGAACCCGGTGTTCGGGCCGATCGCCGACCTCGACCTGGAGGTGGCCCGCAAGGTCTTCGAGACCAACGTGATCTCCGCGCTCGGCTTCGCGCAGAAGACCTGGCACGCCTGGCAGAAGGACAACGGCGGCGCGATCGTCAACATCGCCTCCGTCGCGGGCCTCACGGCCTCGCCCTTCATCGGCGCGTACGGCATCAGCAAGGCCGCGATGATCAACCTGACCCAGCAACTGGCGCACGAGTTCGCGCCGCGCGTGCGGGTCAACGCGATCGCCCCGGCCGTGGTGAAGACGAAGTTCGCCGAGGCCCTGTACGAGGGCCGCGAGGCGGAGGCGGCCGCCGCCTACCCGCTGGCCCGGCTCGGCGTGCCCTCCGACATCGGCGGCACCGCCGCGTTCCTCACCTCGGAGCAGTCGGACTGGATCACCGGCCAGACCCTCGTCGTCGACGGCGGCATCTTCCTCAACGCCGGCGTGGCCTGAAACCGGTCCGGGCCGCGCCTGCCCCGGCACTGACAGTGACATGGGTGCCGTTTCCTTGACGGAAACGGCACCCGTGTCGTCATGAACACGTCGCTCACAGTGATGACAACGTCGTCATGCCGAGAGTGATCAGGAACGCGCCACAGGCACCGGTTCACGCCGCCGGGCGCTGCGGTATGGTCGGCCGACCCTTGGCATGGCAGATCGAGGAGCGTGCACGTGTTCAACCGGAACCGATCCTTGCAGCAGATGGCTGCGATCGTGTCCATATCCCTGGTGGCCGGGTGCAGCCTCCTGGGGGAGGAGAGCTCCGACGACGCGGGGCCGATCGTCGTGGGCACCACCAGTGCTCCCAGCACGCTGGACCCTGCCGCCGCCTGGGACGGCTCATGGGAGCTGTTCCGCAACGTCTACCAGACGCTGGTGAGTTACCCCACCGGCGCGTCGGCGCCCCAGCCGGACGCCGCCACCTGTGTGTTCACGGACAGCTCGAACCGCGTCTACAAGTGCGAACTGCGCGACGGCCTGAAGTTCTCCAACGGCGACAAGCTGGACGCCAAGGCCGTCAAGTACTCGATCGACCGGGTCAGGACGATCAACGCGTCCACCGGTCCCAACGGCCTGCTGGGCAGCCTGGACAGCGTCGAGGCCAACGGCGATCGCGAGGTGCTTTTCCGGCTGAACAAGGCCGACGCCACCTTCCCGTTCGTGCTCGCCACCCCCGGCATGTCCATCGTCGACCCCGACGACTACCCCGCGAAGTCCCTGCGCAAGGGCGACGGCATCGTCGGCTCCGGACCGTACCGGCTGGAGTCCTACGAAGAGGGCAAGCAGTCCGTGCTGCTGCGCAACGACAAGTACAAGGGCTTCGCCGAGCCCAAGAACCACGCGGTGACCATCCGCTACTTCCAGGACTCCGGCGAGATGGTCAAGGCCCTGCACGCCAAGGACATCGACATCACCTACCAGGGGCTCGCCGCCGACGACATCGTCGACCTGGAGGGCAAGGGCGACGCCAACGAGGGCCTGCAGCTCATCGAGGTCGCCGGCAGCAACATCAACTACCTGGTGTTCAACCCCAAGGACCCGCTGTCCAACAAGCTGCCCGTGCGCCGGGCCGTCGCCCAGGTCATCGACCGGGCCGCGATCGCCCACAAGGTCTACAAGGACACCGTCGACCCGCTCTACTCGATGGTCCCGAGCGGCCTGACCGGCCACACCACCGGCTTCTTCGACTCCTTCGGCGAGCCCGACACCGGCAAGGCCCGCAGCATCCTCGACGACGCCGGCATCAGTACGCCCGTCCCGCTCACCCTCTGGTACACCAGCGACCGCTACGGCTCCGACACCGGCCTCGAGTTCAACGAGATCAAGAGCCAGCTCGACGCCTCGGGCCTGTTCTCCGTCACCCTGAAGAGCCGCCCGTGGAACACCTACGTGGTCGGCTACCAGAAGGGCGAGTACCCGGTGTTCGGGCGCGGCTGGGCCCCGGACTTCCCGGACGCCGACAACTTCATCGCCCCCTTCGTCGGCGAGCAGAACGCGCTCGGCACGCCCTACCCGGCGAAGGAGATCACCCAGGTGCTGCTGCCGCGCTCCCGCCAGGAGAGCGACCGCGCCAACGTGGCGAAGGACTTCGAGCAGGCGCAGCAGATCCTCGTCGACGACGCCCGGCTGCTGCCGCTGTGGCAGGGCAAGCAGTACATCGCCGCGAGCGAGGACATCTCGGGCGGGGAGCGTGCGATGGACCCGTCGACGATCATGATGGTGTGGGAGCTGTCCCGCAAGACCAGCTGGTGAGCGGTCGGCCGCGTCGGTTGTCAGTGGTCGCCTGTAGGTTCTGTGGTGAGCAAGTGACCGCACAACGGAGGACGTTGACGTGACCGACATCGCCATGCTGCCCGAGTCCTGGCGCGGGGTTCTGGGCGACGAGCTGCAGCAGCCCTACTTCAAGGAGCTGACGGAGTTCGTCGAGGAGGAGCGGGCGAGGGGCCCTGTCTACCCTCCGCGCGAGGAGGTGTTCGCCGCGCTCGACGCGACGCCGTACGACCAGGTGAAGGTGCTCGTCCTCGGCCAGGACCCCTACCACGGCGAGGGCCAGGGGCACGGCCTGTGCTTCTCGGTGCGGCCCGGGGTGAAGATCCCGCCGTCCCTGCGGAACATCTACAAGGAGATGCACGAGGAGCTGGGCACGCCGATCCCGGACAACGGCTACCTGATGCCGTGGGCGCGGCAGGGCGTCCTGCTGCTCAACGCGGTCCTCACGGTCCGCTCCGGGGAGGCGAACTCGCACAAGGGCAAGGGCTGGGAGAAGTTCACGGACGCCGTGATCCGCGCAGTGGCCGACCGGCCCGACCCGGCCGTGTTCGTCCTGTGGGGCAACTACGCGCAGAAGAAGCTCCCGCTCATCGACGAGAGCCGGCACATCGTGGTCAAGGAGGCGCACCCCTCCCCGCTGTCGGCGAAGAAGTTCTTCGGCTCCCGTCCGTTCACGCAGATCGACGCGGCGGTCGCGCAGCAGGGCCACCAGCCGATCGACTGGACGATCCCGAACCTGGTCTGAGACCACGCGAACCTGGTCCGAGACAACTGGACCACTGGGCCGCTGCCGCCGGGCCGGTTCCTCCGGGGGCCGGTGCGGTGCCGCCTGACCGGGATTGCCGGTGGCTGCCGTTAGCGTCGTCCCGAGGACGCGGCGTCGTCCCGGGACGCAAGGAGGACGCGGTGGCGGAGCGACAGGGGCAGACGACACCGGACGCCCTGCTCACGCGGATCGGGCAGGTCGTGATGCTGCACCACGGGGGAGACCGCGAGGAGGCCCGGCACCGCCTCCTCGACCTGTGGACGGAGCTCGGCGAGGACGGCGACCCGCTGCACCGCTGCACCCTCGCCCACTACCTGGCCGACACCCACGACGACCCCACGGACGAGCTGGCGTGGGACCTGCGCGCGCTGACGGCGGCGAAGGAGCACGAGGGGTCGGTCGAGGTACGGGCGCTCTATCCGTCGCTGCACCTCAACCTGGCGGCGGACTACGTGAAACTCGGCCGCGCCGAAGCCGCCCGCACCCACGTGCGCCGGGCCCGCACAGCGGCCGTGGCCCTGCGCGACGACAGCTACGGGGACGGGGTACGGGCGGCGATCAGCCGGATGGAACTGCGGCTGGGGGAGGGGGCGGCGGAGTGGGGGTAGTCGCGAGACCACGGGGCCGACCGGCCGCCGACGCTCACCGCCCATAGGCCTGCTCGCAGATCACCGCTTCCGGGCTGTCCCCCTGCCAGCCGCCGTACTTCCTGCCGAGCGCGCACACGTCGGTGTTCCTGCGCACCTCCTCCTCCACGTCCGGGATCTCCACACGCGGCAGGGCGTGCCGCCGCGGCTCGGAGTGGGTCGGCCGGGCGTACGGACGGGAACGCGACGAGGGCGGCGGTTCGGCCGGAACCGCCACCGTCCGCCGCCGCTGCACCGGCGCCGTCGGCTGCGGCTTCGGGGCCGCCCCGACCATCTCCAGCGCCTCCCGGGCCGGCGCCTGCACGACCTGCGTCGCGACCGGCCCGTCAGGCCGCGGCACAGGCGGCTGCACCGGTGCCACAGCCGGCCCGGGCGCGGGCGGACGCTGAACGGTCACACACCCGGAGAGGGCCGAGAGGGCCACGGTGACCAGGAGCGTCGCGGTAGTCGTCGTTCGATGCACCCGCCCAACTCTGATGGTTCCGCCCGCCCGAGCAGCACCGGACAACGGGAGGTTGCCCCGCACGAGTGATCTCGTACCTCGTACGGAGGGAACGGGGCCGGTGAGGCTGACGGCGGGTCGGCCAGGGCTTTCGGTCGCTCGTCGTGGTGTCCGGGTGGGGCCGTATGCTGCCGTGCAGGCACGCCGCAGGTGGGGCAGGCCGTGGGGCAGGCAGCTGTGGCAGGCCATGGGCAGGTAGTGAGGGAGTGGTCGTGAAGGTTGGCTGTGTCGGGCTTGGTGATATCGCGCAGAAGGCGTATCTGCCGGTGCTCGGTGGGCTGCCCGGGGTCGAGCTTCACCTGCAGACCCGCACGCCGGCCACCCTGGAGCGGGTCGCCGACACCCTTCGGGTGCCCCGTGAACAGCGGCACCGCGACCTCGACGCGCTCCTCGGCACCGGCCTGGACGCGGCCTTCGTGCACGCGCCCACCGCCGTCCACCCCGAGATCGTCACCCGGCTGCTGGAGGCGGGCGTCCCGACGTACGTCGACAAGCCCCTCGCCTACGAACTCGCCGACTCCGAGCGGCTCGTGACACTCGCGGAGGCGCGGGGCACGTCCCTCGCCGTCGGCTTCAACCGGCGGCTCGCGCCCGGCTACGCGCAGTGCGCAGACCATCCGCGCGAGCTGATCCTTCTGCAGAAGAACCGGATCGGGCTGCCCGAGGAACCCCGCACGATGATCCTCGACGACTTCATCCACGTCGTAGACACCCTGCGCTTCCTGGCGCCCGGCCCGGTCGACGACGTGACCGTCCGCGCCCGCGTCAAGGACGGGCTGCTGCACCACGTCGTCCTCCAGCTCGCCGGGGACGGCTTCACCGCGCTCGGTGTGATGAACCGGCTCAGCGGTTCGAACGAGGAGATCCTGGAGGTGTCCGGTCAGGACACCAAGCGCCAGGTCGTCAACCTCGCCGAGGTGATCGACCACAAGGGGCAGCCGACCGTGCGACGGCGCGGCGACTGGGTGCCGGTGGCCCGGCAGCGCGGCATCGAGCAGGCGGTCCTCGCCTTCCTGGACGCCGTCCGCGCCGGCAAGGTGCTCAGCGCCCGGGACGCGCTGGCGACTCACGAACTGTGCGAGCGGGTGGTCCGAGCCGTGCGGGACCGCTCCGCCGCAGCCTGACCGCCCGCGCCCCCTCCGTGAGCCCCAGGGCCATGAGCACCAGCAGGGCCACATGGACCGGCCAGTCGCCGTAGCGGACGTACGGGGTGACGCCGTCGGCGAGCGGGACGTCGTAGACGGCCGCCGTGCTCGCGTCCGTGCCCAGCCACGAGCCGATGCGCCGGCCGCTCGCGTCGTACACGGCGGAGTCGCCGGTGAGGGTGGCGTGCACGAACGGCCGCCCGGTCTCCGCGGCGCGCAGCGCGCCCAGCGAGGCGTGCTGTCCGGGCGCCCAGCTCTGCTGGAAGGTGGAGGTCGAGGACTGGGCGACCAGCAGGTCCGCGCCGTCCTCGGCGAGATGCCGGCTCATGTCGGGGAAGGCCGTCTCGAAGCACACCATCGGCCCCGCGCGCAGACCGGGCCCGGCGTCCATCACGACCTGCCCGGTGCCACGCCGCCGGTCCTCGCCGGCCGCCTTGCCGACGGAGGTGGCCCAGCCGAGCAGCGAGCGGGCCGGTACGTACTCGCCGAACGGCACCAGCCGCATCTTGTCGTACCGGTCGCCGGTCGGGCCGTCCGGGCCGACGAGGATCGAGCTCTTGTAGATACCGGGCCGGTCGGAGCGGCGGGCGTCGACGTTGACGAGGATGTCGGCGCCGGTCGACCGCGCCAACGCCGTGATCCGCCCGGCCAGATCCGGGCGCTCGGCGAGGTCGTACCCGACACTGCTCTCGCCCCAGACGATCAGGTCGACGTCCTGCCCGGCCAGCCGCCGGGTCAACTGCTCCTCGCGGTCGAAGCGCCGGTCGGGGCCGTCGATCACGCCCGGCTGCACGACGGCGATCCGGGCCTGCCCGTCGGCGTCCGGGCGCGGCGCCCACACCCACGCGGCCGACGCGGTGGCCGCGGTCGCGACGAGACCGGCGACGGCCGGCACCCGCGCCTGCGGAACGGAGACGACGACGGCGACCGCGACGTTCACCGTCACCACCAGGAAGCTGAGCAGCCACACCCCGCCGACGGAGGCCAGCCGCAACGCGGGCTCCACCTGCCACTGACTGGCCCCGAGCATCCCCCACGGCCCGCCGAGCCCCTGCCAGGAGCGGACGAGCTCCACCATCAGCCAGCCCGAGGGCAGAACGAGCAGCGCGGCGAACAACCGCCCACGCGACGGAGCCACGTCCACGCCCATATCCCCGTCAGTGTGCATGTCCATGGCGAGAAACCTGCGCACCAGCCACGCCCAGGGCGCCCACAGCACGCCCAGCAGCGCGGCCAGGACGATCGTGAACACATGCAGGCTCGGCAGCAGCCAGTGATGCATGGCCAGCATGAAACCGAACCCGCCGCTCCAGCCGTCGTACGCCGCCCGCCGCCCCGTCGGTGCGCCGCGGACCAGCAGGATCCAGGGGACGAGCGCGACGTAGGCCCACCACCACAGCGCCGGCGCCGGGAACGCGAGCACGGGCAGCGCGCCCGCGACAGCCGCGACGGCCGTACGCCGCCAGGGGGAGGTGAGCCAGTGGCCGAGCGTCTGCCGGATCTCCATGAGGCGCCTCCCTACCCGGTCGGGTGCCTCCAGTGTGCGCGCCGCGGACGATCTACGACAGGGCGTGTTTCGGCTCAACCGGGCAACCGCCGCCACTTCTCCCGTACGACCACCTCGCGCACCCGCCAGCCGTCGGGTGTCCGCAGCAGGCCGAAGGAGTACCGGCCGCCACAGACGAAGTCGGGCGCCCCGGCCGGGAGACCGCCGCTGTCGCCCGAGGCCTGGCTCCGGCCTTCGCCGTCGTTCGTGGTGAACCGCATCGGGTTGATGTAGTCGGCCTGTACCTGGGCCGTGTCGCCGGTGTCCTGCTCCAGCGTCCCGAAGCGCAGTCGGCGGTTGACGATGAGGTGTTGCCGCATCGCGAACAGCCGCATACTCTCCGCGAGCCACGAGGCGACGTTCCCCGCGTCCCCCTCGATCCCGCCGGCCGAACGGTAGTCCGCCCGCCCGTCGGAGGTGAACAGTTCCCGGTACGCCGTCCAGTCGCCGTCGTCGACCGCCACCGCGTAGTCGGTGATCAAACCGTCGACGGCGAACCGGTCCAGCACGGCGGCGAGTTCCACACGCTGCGTCATGGCCTGAGTGTTGGGCATGCGAGCTGCTCAGCCAAGGTCTTTACGGCATCGGTCGGAGATCGATACGCAAATTCGGTGGCCCCGCGACGAACCGGCGGCCAGGCTGCTCCCCGTGAACGACCCGAATGACCTGAGTAACCCGAATGACCTGAACCACCCGAGCGACTTGAGTATCCCGAGCGGTTTGAACGACTTGAACGACTTGAACGGCCGACCCGTTGAGCCGGAGCCCAGGTTCCGCATCCGCGCCCATCACACCGAGTCCACGCTCACCGTCTACCAGGCGTATCGCCCGGAGATCGGCGCCGCGGCGGCCCGCACCGGCCGCTTCCCGTCGGCGTGGAGCCGCGAGCGCATGACATGGATCAAGCCGAGCTTCCTGTGGATGATGTACCGCTGCGGCTGGGGCACGAAGGAGGGCCAGGAGACGGTTCTCGCCGTCGAGATCAGCCGCGAAGGCTTCGAGTGGGCGCTGCGCAACGCGTGCCTCTCGCACTACGTCCCGGACCTGCACAGCGACCAGGCCGACTGGAAGCGGCAGTTGAGGCGATCCCCCGCGCGTGTCCAGTGGGACCCGGAACGCGACCTGCACCTCAGCCCCCTGCCCCACCGCTCCCTGCAGTTGGGGCTCACGGGGGAGGCGACCGTGCGGTACGCGGACGAGTGGATCGTCGGGATCGAGGACGTGACGCCGTTGGCGAGGGAGGTTCACGCGCGGGTGCGGGCGGGTGAACTCGACCGTGCGGCGGCGCTGTTGCCCGAGGAGCGGCCTTATCCGGTCGCGGAGGAGGCTCTGCGGCACCTGCGGCGGTAGGTCACTCGTGGACCGCGCCGAGTCCTGACGGGTACCGGTCGTGAAGGGGGCCTTTCCCTTACGTGGCCTGCCGCGCCGTCCGTCGCAGGGCGTCCGACAGGGTGAGGAACAGCACGCTCTCCGGCACAGCGGAGACCGGCTCCTTCACCGCCGGCTTGCGCTCACCGGTGATCAGCACGTAGATGGTCGATCCCATCAGCTCGACCTCGCTGATCTTCTTCCAGTCCAGGACGGTGCCCCCGTGCTCGAGTCCGGCCAGGCTCACCGTGAACGGTCCGAACTCCACTCGTCCACCGGTCTGCAGCAACTCGCCGAGCTCGGCCAACTGGGCGGTGGCGTGCTCCTCCGCGATGAGGGTCTGGACCGCGACCCAGCTGTTCGCGATCAGGGCGCCGATCTCCTGCGCGTCGGAGGTGTCGCCCGACAGCGTGAAGTTACCGGCCGGCATCTGGACGTACACCGCATGCGTGGTGGACATGGTGACCCCGCCTCGTACGAGGTCCGTCGCGTGTCGCTGGCAGCCGGTGATCTCGTTCCAGGCGCCGGCGATCGGTGGACGTGACCCGTACTGGTAGACGACACCGCCCTCGAAGACGGCGCACCATTCGGCCGGCCTGAACAGTCCGACCAGCGGAACGGCTATCGCCCCGAGGAAAGTGCATCCACCGAGGACGATGAAGAGGATCGCGTTCGTCCACTCGCTCTCACCGCTGATGATGAAGGCCATCATCACGCAGAACGCCGTGACCAGCAGGAGCATGAACGCGCCCCACCAGGACACCGACCTGGTCCTTGCGCGAAAGGCGTACCGACCGGCGCCGAGCTCTCGCTCCGCCGCCGCTGCCGGCACGGTCGCCGGGATCTCGTCCCATAGGTTTCGGGCCCCCATCGCCACTCTCCATTACGCGCCGCTGTACCACAACAGGCCTAGTGACAAGTCGAGTTGACGATCCGAAACGTCGCCGCGATGCTACGGCGTCTGGCTGGAAAACGGTAGACGGTCGTCTTCCCTCGGGGCATCCCGTCCGCCGATGCCCGCGGCCGTGGATGTCGGAGACGGCGGGCCGGCCATCAGCCGTTCGGGTCCTTGGGCTGATGGCGGGAGACCTGTTCCCGCGCGGTTCGCCACCGTGACCGGGTCTGCTCGACCATGCTGTCCCACTGCCGGCGGACCTCGTGGTCGGAGGGGCGGTGTCCCTGGCGGATCCGGCTGAGCTGGTCCTGTACTTCTCGCCCGAGTGCCGCCGATCCCACCATGACGAGCATGGCTGCGAAGAGTGCGGAGATCATCGCGAAGACGGCACCGACCACCCCGTAGCGTGAGGCGTAGGAGTTGAACAGGCGCGGCATGTAGAGGGCCGCGCCCACTGAATAGGCCGCCGTCAGAACGGCGCCGGTGACGCCGAAAGGGAGCAGGTCCGGCCAGTTGATCCGCTTCGCTGACAGGATCCAGCCGCTCCAGACGAGGAATGCGGTGGTCACCGCCGCCTTGCACACCGCGGCGGCCAGACCCAGCCCGGTTCCGCCAAGGAGCGCGGAGAGCAGAACGGTGACCACCGCGTAGCCACCGAGCGTGAGGATCCACCACAGGGCGTTGCGCGTGTTGCGCACACTGAGGGGCTTGAGCTCCCAGGTCTGTTCGAAGAGCCGCTGCGCTGCTCGCGCGAAACTCAGCACCGAGATCGTCAGAAACACGACCCCGAAGACGCCCATGCTCGCACTGGCGTCTTCGGCGGGAGAGAACAGGGTGCTGACCGCCGTGGCGCCTGCTCCGGTGAGGTGGTAGCGCCGGATGATGAGCTCTGCGAGGTCGTAGTGCACGAAGCTGCTCAAGGCGGCGCTCATGAGGATCGAGAGCGGGACCAGTGCCGTCAAGGCGCTGGACGCCAGGGCCATCGACCGGTCGAAACCCACGATCTTCTGAAACCGGTTGACGACCCGCAACGCGAAGGCAGGACGCAGCCAGAACGTCAGCGTTCTGATGATGCGCTCGCGATTGATCCTCGCCGTTCTGTCCTCCGTGAAAATCGTCGCCTTTGTGGCGAAGCGAGCCTAACGGACAGTCGCCGGACCGCTGAGAGCGACACAAGAAGGCAGCACGGCTGCCGGAGGGGACCGCACTGCGCGGTGTGTGCGGGTGAACTCGGCCGTGCGGCGGCGCTGTTGCCGGAGGGGCGGCCCAATCTGGTGGCCGAGGAGGCTCTGTGGGCACCTGCGGCGGTGACTCACGGACGCAGGGCCGGATGTGGGACCGGGGGCTCGACGCGGCGACTCGATGTGGGGCTCAGGCCGCCGTGACCATGTCTGCGCGTATCGCCGTGGCCCACTCCACCACCAACAGCTCGTACTCCGCCCGCTCCTGGGTCGACAACGAGCCGTTCGCGCGCAGCCAGAGCGCACGGATCCGCTCGTTCAACTCGGCAGCGGACCGCACGGAACCAGAGATCACAGAATTGGGGGACATGCGGTAAGCGTCTCTAGAACTCTGTGTGTGCCTGTGGTTTCGAGGCTTTTCGGGCGCGGCGTGGCCGTGTGCGGTTGCCATCGGGTGGTCCGAACCTCGGAGTGAGGGGGTGGACTTCGGTGGCGTGCAGGTGGTGGAAGCCGGTCCGCTCGGCGGCGCGGGTGCGCCGCCGACGGGTTCTGCGTGAGAGCCGCATCCGGCCGGATCGGGGAGGGTCTTCTCCGGTCCGGTGGGGTGTGGGTACTCCATGACCTGGCACCGGCCTGGATGCGGCTGGTGTCGTGGTGTCATGCCCCGCCGGACGCTGGACTGCCCCCGAGGCGGGGGCGGTGGCGGTGGCGGGGACCGTACGCACATCGGGCATACGGCGGGAAGTCTCCTGGCCCGGGGCCTGTTCGGCGGCGCGCCGAGTACCTCGGTCGCGAGGGCCGGCGGGCCTGCTGGGGGTTGGGTCCCCCTTACCCAGGGCGGTTTTCGGCCCGTGCGGCCGGGGCGGGGCCTGTTCGGTGCGGCGCCGGCGGCGCAGGCGGCGGGTGGTCTTCTTCGGACGCCGGACCAGGGCCACGGGGCCGTCCACCGTGGTGCGGATGGTCCGGGCGTTGGTGGCGCGTTCCGTGGTGGTGTGGGTCTGGGCGAGCAGGCCGCGGGAGACGATCCGGCGGGCGGCGGCATGATCGCGGTCCATGGACAGCCCGCAGTGCGCGCAGTGCGCCCACTTCCAGCCCCGCTCACCGAGTCGGTCGGGGGCCGGGTGGTGGGTGAGCGCGCTCAGGCAGCCGGGGCAGAGTTTGGAGGTACCCCGGGCCGGGACGGTGACGACCGCGACTCCCGCCTTCGCCGCCAGGTGCCGCATCGCCTCGGCGACGGTGCCGCGGACCTGCCCGGACAGCCGGGCGTTGCCTCGCCGGTGGCCGCGGGCTTCCAGGGTGGCGAGGTCTTCCAGGTAGATGACGCTCGCGCCGAGTGCTACCGCCTGGTCGACGGCCCAGCGGGCCGCCGCCCAGGCCAGTGCGCCGTTCAGATGCCGGATCCGCGCACACACCCGCTCGTGCTCGACCTCCAGCGAACGCGCCCGGTCGAGGTGTTCGCCCCAGGCCCGGTGCGGGGCGCCGAGCCCGTCCGCCAGCGCCCGGTAGTGATCGTGCTTGGCGGCGAGGTGCTCGCGCGCGCCGCGCAGCCGGTGCAGGGAGGCGCTGACGGTGGTGGCGTCGAAGACCAGGGGGCGGCCGTCGGTGAGGACCCGGCGGGTCTGTCCTTTCCCGGTCAGGCGGCCGAGGGTGCCGGTGAGCAGGGTGTTGACGCCCCAGTCGAGGCCGAGGGCCACCGTGTGCCCGCTGGCCTTGGTGACCGGGGCGGGCCGGGAGTGCGGCAGGTCGACTGCGATTCTCCCGGCCGGGGCGGGGCGCAGGGTCGGGGTGTGCAGCACCGCGTCCGGCGCGATGGTGGCGGGCAGCCGGATGTCGATCATGTGCCAGGCCCAGTCACAGCCCGTGGCGGGGGCCGCGCGCAGGGGGAGTTTGACCCGCAGCCGGGCGGTGGTCTCATCCACCCGGGCCAGGGTGACCTGCTGGCGGTCCATCGCGGCCAGGAGCACCTGTGGTGCCACCTGCGGCGGGCCTTCCAGGACACACAGCCCGGCGGGCAACTGCCCGTGCTCGGCCACGAAGACGCGGATCTGCCGGGTACGGTTGCGGACTTCAGCGCCGCTCACTGCGGCGGGCAGCAGTCTTCGCAGTGCCGTCCACTCCACGTCGGTGCGGCGTCGGGGATCGGCCGGCCAGGTGGCCAGGACCGCGGCCACGATGCTGCGCCGGTGCAGGGCCAGCCGCAGCGTGCGCGCGGCGTACTCCTCCACGCCCCGCCGCACCCGATCGGAGACATACAGCCCCGCCGGGGGCGTGACGGTCTGCGGCCAGTTCAGGCGGCGCAGCGCCATCCACCCCTTGGACGGCAGCGCCTCACCCCGCTCATCCACCCCGGCGGCCAGCACGTCCAGACAGTCCTCGTCCCACCGGGCGGCCACCAGAGCACCGGTCAGGGTCTGGCTCAACCGGGCCAGAAAACCCACTCGTTCCAGCAGGACCCGCTGCCCGACCCGCTCACCAGTGCTCTCGAGCACACCACGGAAGGCGCTGCACGTCGCCGTCGCCATCAACCTAGCCACGGTCATCACCCGCAACCCCGGCTCCGGCCCCGGCTCCGGCTCCGAGGCCAGGCTGCTCCATACGGCCCCGCGCTTTAACCGACTGAAGTCGCACGACAGCGTCCCGCCCTCACTGAGGGCGGGACGCTTCGTCATCTACGGGCACGGGCCGGGCCGGATTGTGGAGGCGTCAGGAAGCGTTGGCGCGCACCGAGTCGCCGATCAGCCTCAGCCGCCGAGGAGCCCGGCGTTGGCCTGCGCGTTGCAGTGTTGGCGTTGGCGTTGGATCCTCGGCGTATGCGGTACGTGTAGTTGTGACCTCTGCTGCCTTCGGGCGGCGGGGGCATGCGGTGGTGTTCTCCTCCGCCCGTGCCGTGACCTCTCGGACCACGTTGCGCATCTCCGTAAAAGGCCCTGGCCAGGCCTTTCCTCAGATCCGGCAAGACGGGTCAGCACAATCTGCGTACCCCTGAGCCGCCTCAACGACGTCGCCCCGTACGTTTGCTGCTCCGCCGTCAGCCACTCCTCCAGCAGCAGCCCGTACAGCGCCGAGCGGGGAGGGGAGAGGGGGGACGGCATGCGATCGGCGTAGCGATCGACGCGCCCGTTCACTCATGGCTGTCCGAGCAACCTCGAGACCCGCACACGAAAAGGGACCGCCCCATACCCTGACAGTGGCGAAGCTGTACAGAGAGGGGCGAGACCATGCCAGTTGATGCCACCCCGGACCCGTACGCCGACCCGCTCAGGTTCGGGCAGCGAGTGCAGATCCTCCGCGAACGCCGCGGCATGACCCAGACACAACTGGCCGGCCTCATCGGAGTCTCACCGCACACCCTCCGCAAGCTCGAGAACGGCCAGCAGAAAGCGCCGGGGCTCGAGATGGTGATGCGGATCGCCGAAGCCCTCCGCGTCCGAGACCTCGCCGACCTCACCGGCCGGCCCGACGCGCACGTCGACCTCTTCATCGGCCCCGGCCACCCCCGGCTCGCCGCGGTGAAGGCCGCCATCGACTCCTTCGCGCTGGGCTCACGTGTCGAGCCACCGCCGGTTGCGCACCTCGAGGCCCGCCTGCATGCGGCGTGGAAGGCCCGGCACGCGGCGAAGAATCACCGGGAAACCATCGGGGCGCTGCTGCCGGATCTGGTGCGGGACGCGCAGGCACTGGCGCGGCAGGCCGACTCGGGTAACGACCGCCGCCGCGCGCAGGCCCTCCTCGCGCAGACGTACTCGCTGTCGCAGTTCTTTATCGCCTACCAGCCCGACTCGAGTCTGCTGTGGCGTGTCGCGGAACGCGGGATGATCGCCGCCCAGGATTCGGGGGATCCGCATGCGATCGGCGTCGCCGCCTGGCTCCTCGCGCAAGCGCACCGTGACTCCGGGCCCCGGCATCTCGAGACTGCGGACGCCGTCAACCTGGAGGCCGTCCGCTTCCTCGAGCCGCTGTTGCCCGACGCGAGCGACGACGTCCTCGCCATCGCCGGAGCACTCGAGTTCGAACTCGGCTACACCGCCGCCCGCAGGCAGGACACGGCCACGGCGTGGCGGCACTGGGACAAGGCCAACGACATGGCGGCCCGGCTGCCGGGCGACTACTACCACCCGATCACGAGCTTCTCCAGGGCCATCATGGGCGCCCACGCCGTCACCGTGGCCGTCGAGCTGCACCAGGGCGGCGAGTCCGTGCGGCAGGTTGCTCGAGCGGATCGCACGGTCATCAAGTCGAAGCCGCGGCGCGCGCGGCACCGGATCGAGGAGGCGCGCGGCTACCGGTTGGACGGACAGCGGGACGTGGCAGTCGCCTCGCTGGAGAAGGCGTTCGAGGCCGCGCCGGAGACGATCCGCTACAACGGCTACGCCAGGTCGATCCTCCTCGAGGAGATGGAGTCGACGCAGGCGGCCCGGCGGCGGCGGGCGTCGGAACTGGCGGTGAAGGTGGGGATTCTGACGGCCTGACCGTAGTGCCGACCGGATTCCGGTCGGCGATCGCGCACTCCCGCTTCTACGGTCATGCGTGTGAAACGGATCACCGTGACTGTGGAGGCGTGACGATGGCACCGGAACCCGCCGTGACGAGCGGCGTACCCGTCCACGAGGCGCCCGACGCGGACGCCGACCCCGGCAGGTACGAGCCCCGTGTCCACGGCACTGTCGTGGACACGGGATCGAAGAAGGTCGGCAGGATCATGGGCCTCGTCGGCCCCTACGCCCAACTCCGGCCGGTCGGCGGCGGCCTCGAATGGGATGCCAGACCGGAAGACCTGCGGCCGGCCACCACGACCGAGGCGCTCAGCGCTGGCGTGGCAGTCGCCAACGCCCGCTCACGAGGCGAGTGCACATGACCACGACCGCCGACAGCATGTCGGCCGAATGCGCGGTGGCACACACGCGCGGCTACGAGGACCTGCATGACCAGTGTCGGCAGACCCGAGACATCCCCCTCCCGTATTCCAGCGGCGTGGTGCTCATGCCCCGCTGCCGCTGCTTGTGCCACCGGCATTCGAAAGGACCGCAGTCATGAGGAGCCCCGTCGATCGACTGTTCCCGCCCCGGCCGCCCGAGCCCGCGCCTGAATGTGTGATCTGCGCCGACCTGGACCGTGAGCGGGCTGCGGCGAATGCCGAGGGCGACTATTCGCGGGTGTCGGACTGCAACGTCCGCATGCGCGAGCACGGGATGCACAGGCCGATGTCCCGCTGACTCCCGGCCGCCGCAACCCGCACGCGGCCGCCTCGGCGACCTCGACTGAGGGGGTCCGCCGCCGGCGTGCGGGGTAGCGCTCGGCGGCGAGCCTGGGCGCTGACCCCGGGGGCCTTCGTGCTGTCTGGGGCCGGAGGGTGGGAGACGACCGGGAGATGATCAAGGAAGTTGAGTCGGAACAACCTGAAGTTTCCGAGAGTTACCGAGAGATCCCGGTAGCGGTAACCACGGCCCGGCCGCCCCGTCACCCCGCGGATTCCGCCGCATGAGGACTTAGGAAACCCGTGCTGACCAGCGCAATCACCACGATGCCAAGAACGACGCGGTAGTAGACGAACGGCATGAACGACTTCGTGCTGATGAACTTCATGAACCAGGCGATGACCGCGTATCCGGTCACGAAGGCGATGACCGTCGCGAACATCGTCGGCCCCCACGCCACGTGACCGCCCTCGACGGCGTCCTTCAACTCGAAGACCCCGGAGGCGAGTACGGCGGGAATGGCCAGCAGGAAGGAGTAACGGGCCGCGGCCTCGCGCTTGTAGCCCATGAACAGGCCGCCGCTGATGGTGGCGCCGGAGCGGGAGACGCCGGGGATGAGGGCGCAGGCCTGGCAGAGGCCGAAGATCAGGCCGTCCTTGACGCCCAGGTTCTCCAGGGTCTTGCGCTGCTTGGGCGCGCGGTGCTTCCCGCCCGTCTCGTCGCGGGCCGCGAGCCGGTCGGCGATGCCGATCACGATGCCGACGACGATGAGCATGGTGGCCGTGATCCGCAGGTCGCGGAACGGGCCCTCGATCTGGTCCTTCAGCGTCACGCCCAGCACGCCGATGGGGATCGAGCCGACGATCACCAGCCAGCCCATCTGGGCGTCGTGGTCCTTGCGCAGCTCCTTGTTGAACAGTGACCGGCTCCACGCCGAGATGATCCGGGCGATGTCCTTGCGGAAGTAGATCAGCACCGCCGCCTCCGTGCCGATCTGGGTGATCGCCGTGAAGGCGGCGCCGGGGTCCTTCCAGCCGGAGAACGCCGCGGTCAGCCGCAGATGCGCGCTGGAGGAGACGGGCAGGAACTCGGTCAGCCCCTGGACGAGTCCGAGGATGAGGGATTCAAACCAAGACATGAGGTTACGGAGTCCAAGTGCCGATCGGAGAGGCGACCGCGACGGCAGGCCCGCCGCGCGCGGTGATCAGGTGATCAGGTATGTGCCGTGGGAAGCGTAGCGGTCCGGGGCGACAGCCCCGCCACAGGGGTTGGGAACTGCTGGGGATGGACTGACTGCGTACGAGTGTGTTCCGGCGTGGATGGTGGGTGCTGACGGTCGTGGCCAGGTGCTCTGCGCTGTCCTTCGGGAGGGGAAGGGGAGTTCGTCTGTCGAATGTGTGACCTTTACGGGTGGTGCTCGTTGGGTGTGATGACCGGGTTGTCGAGGGCTGTACGGGGGGTGCGGGGTGAGTGGGCTGCGGAAGCTTGCGGCGTCGTTCGTCGTGTCCGGTCCTTCGGGGGTGGCGGTCCGTACCCGGCTCAAGCACCTCGCGCCCGCTGATGAGGAGGTGTTGCGGCTGGTGGGCGCGCATCTCGGCTCGCTGGCCTCGCGTGAGCTGAAGGCCCGCTGCGCGGATGCTCTGGCGCACGATGGCGAGAGGTGGGCGGCGCGCAAGCGGGAACTGACACCCGTGTCCTCCTCGCGCTGGGCGGGAGCGATCACGAAGGCCAGCCACGACCAGTGGGCCCTGTCCCGCCGGTGCCAGCTCGCCCACATCCAGAGCCTGGAAGCCGGTATCCGGACCATCGGGCACCGGCTGTCCCTGCCGGTCGGGGAGAAGGGGAGCAGGCGGGCGCCGGGCGGCTACCGCTCCCGGCGGGAGTGGCATGCCAAGACCCGCCGCCTGCGCATCCTTGAAGACCGGCTGGAGCAGGTGCGCGCGGACCGTGAGGCCGGGATCGTGCATGTCGTGCGGGGCGGCAGGCGCCTGGCCCGTACCCGGCACCATCTGGTGGACGCGCAGCTCAGCGAGGCCGGGTGGCGGCAGCGGTGGGAGGCCGAACGCCGGTTTTTGCAGGCCGACGGCGAGTCCGGGAAGCGGTACGGCAACGAGACCGTCCGCGTCAGCCCGGACGGCGAGGTGAGCATCAGACTCCCCGCCCCGCTGAAGGAGCACGCGAACGCCCCGCACGGCCGGTACGTCCTCGCCGGCCGGGCCGGCTTCCCGCACCGGGGGCAGGAGTGGGCGGACCGGGTGGAAGCCAACCGCGCGGTCGCCTACCGCATCCACTACGACGTGCAGCGGGACCGCTGGTATCTCACAGAATCGTTCGCTCCGGAGCAGCACCCGCGTCTTCCCCCGCCCACACCTACCTCCCATGCGATCGCCGGCGCCGGCCGCCCGGCCGCCGCACCGGTGCCCCTGCGTCCGGCAGTCGGCCGCATGGTTGACCGGCCGCCCGGCCGCCGCATACGTTGCTGCCGAGGGGAAAGCGCTTGCTGTGTGTCCGGGCTGGGTGCTTTCCGCTTGGTTGCTGGTCCGTGCGGTCATTCGGCCGTCCGTCGGAGGAGTGCTGATTCCGCCCATGTCCCCATCCAGTCGGCCGGCCGCTCCGCTGCCCGTTCCGCTCGCCGGGCGCAGTATCCGGGCCGCCGTCATCGGCACCGGCGCCATCGGTCGCGGCTCTCATCTGCCGGCCCTCAGGCAGCTCGCCGCCGAGGGTGAGACCGAGGTCGTGGCGGCCGTTGACATCGATGCCACCGCCGTCGAGAGGTTCTGTGCGGAAGGTGGCGTTCCACACGGCTACACCGATCTGGCGCGGATGCTGGCGGAGCAGCGCCCCGACCTGGTGACCATCTGCACCCCGCCGACCCTGCACCGCGAGCAGAGCGTGGCCGCACTGCGGGCCGGCGCCTGGGTGTGGTGCGAGAAGCCGCCGGTGCCGACCCTCGCCGACTACGACGCCGTGGAGGCGCAGGAGGGGGCGGAGAGCGGCCCGTACTCCTCGATCGTCTTCCAGCACCGCTTCGGATCCGGGTCGCGGCACGTGCGGCGGCTGCTCGCCGAGCAGGAGCTCGGGCGGCCGCTCGTCGCGCACTGCCAGACCACCTGGTACCGCGACACCGCCTACTACGCGGTGCCCTGGCGCGGTCGCTGGCAGACCGAGGGCGGCGGCCCCGCCATGGGCCACGGGATCCACCAGATGGACCTCCTGCTGGACCTCCTCGGACCGTGGAGCGAGGTGCGGGCCATGGCCGGCCGGCTCGTGCACGACGTGGAGACGGAGGACGTCTCCACCGCCCTGGTCCGCTTCGAGAGCGGGGCCATGGCCACGGTCGTCAACAGCGTCCTGAGCCCCGACGAGGTCAGCCGCATCCGTATCGACTGCGAGCGCGCCACCGTCGAACTCACCCACCTCTACGGCCACTCCAACGCCAACTGGCGCATCACCCCCGCCCCGGACGTCCCGGGCGAGCAGGCGGCGGCCTGGCAGGACTTCGGCGCGGACGTCCCGAGCTCGCACCTGGCGCAGTTGCGCGAGCTGGTCGCGAGCATGCGGGCCGGCCGACGGCCGCGCAGCAGCGGCGCGGACGGGCGCACCAGCCTGGAGCTGATCACCGCGCTGTACAAGTCGGCGTTCACGGACACGACCGTGCGGCGGGGCGAGGTCGGGCCCGGTGACCCGTACTACACGGCCCTGCACGGCGGCGCCCCCGGCTGGGCGCCGGCCACGGGCACGCCCACGCCCACAGACACGGCTGCGGCTACCGTGAACGTGGAGGAGGTGCCCGCATGACCGGCGACCTGCGTCTCGTCCACGCCCACGGCGACCGCATCACGGTGACCGATCCGGCCACCGGCGTCGAGCTGCTCGCCTACGTCTACCGGCCCGAGGCGGCCTGGGAGGCGCCGAAGCCGTACCTCCACCCGCTGCGGACGCTCAAGGGCGACCTCGTCACCGACTACCGGCCCAACGACCACCGCTGGCACAAGGGGCTGTCGCTGACCGCCTCCCACCTCTCGGGCGCCAACCTGTGGGGCGGGAACTCGTACGTCCACGGCGAGGGATATCTCGAACTCCCCGAGCGGGTCGGGTCGATGGCGCACGCCGGCTTCGACGAGGTCTCCGTCGACGGCGGGCGGGTCGTCATCGCCGAGCGGCTGACCTGGCACCCGTACGGCGGCGAGCTGTGGGCGCGGGAGGCGCGCCGGATCGAGGTGCACGACGTCGACCCGGACTCCGGTTCCTGGGCGCTGACCTGGACCAGCGCCGTCACCAACCGCCGAGACGAGCCGCTCCGCTTCGGCAGCCCGACCACCGCGGGGCGGGAGCTGGCCGGCTACACGGGCCTGTTCTGGCGCGGTCCGCGCGCCTTCCGGGACGGCCGGATCATCGGACCCGACGGCGAGGGCCCCGGGCTGATGGCCTCGCAGAGCCCCTGGCTCGCGCTCTCCGGCGAGCACGACGGCGCCGACGGCCACGCCACCGTCGTCTTCGCGCACGCCCCCGAGAACGACCACTCCGGCGCCCAAGGGGCCCACCCCGCCCACTGGTTCGTCCGTAACGAGCCCTTCGCGGGCATCGCCCCCTCGTGGGCCTTCTTCGAGGAGCTCGAACTCGCTCCCGGCGACACGCTCACCCGCCGGTACCGCGTGGTCGTGGCCGACGGCGCCTGGGAGCGGGAGGAGATCGCCGGGTACCTGGAGGCGCACCCGTGGTGAACGCGTTCCCTGCGTACGGGGGGCTGCCCGGCGGGGTCGCCGTCTCGCACCTGTGCGTGTACGACTGGCCCGCCGCCGACGGCCTGCACGGTGGAACTCCCCATCTGCACCTGACCTGTTCGGAGGGGTACGTCGTCACGGGCGGGCGCGGCGCGGTGCAGACCCTGACGACGTCCGGGTACGAGGTCACGCCCCTCGCGCCCGGCACGGTCGCCTGGTTCACGCCGGGCACCATCCACCGGCTGGTCAACGAGGACGACCTGCGCATCACCGTGCTGATGCAGAACAGCGGGCTGCCGGAGGCGGGCGACGCGGTGCTGACCCTGCCCCCGGAGTACCTCACCGACCCCGAGACGTACGCCGCCGCGACCGCGATCCCGGCCGACGCCCCGGAGGCGGAACAGGCCCGGATCGCCCGCGCCCGGCGCGACCTCGCGCTGGCGGGCTACCGCGCGCTGCGCGAGGCCCCCGAGGGGCTGGCCGCCTTCCATCGCGCCGCCGCCGCGCTCGTACGGCACCGGCTGCCCGAGTGGCGTGAGCGCTGGCTGAGCGGTGCGCGGGCGGCCGCGGAGGCCACGGGTGCGCAGCTCGACCGGCTCGCGGACGGGGACGTCTCCCACCTCGCCGAGGCCGCCGTACGCACCGAACAGCCTTCGGCGTACGGCAAGTTCGGGATGTGCGGGCGGCTTGATGTGTATGAGTGGCCGCCTACGTAGTTCCGCTGACGTAGTTTCCGTGGTATCGCTGCGGCTTCCCCGGCGGAGTGATCCAATCGACCGACGTCGAGAACATCGGCTGGCGTCGAGTACGGGGAGTGAGCACGTGCGGATCAGGCGGATCAGGGTGACAGCAGCGGTCCTCTGTACGGCAGTACTGGTGGGCGGATGCGGGAGCGGTGGGGGCGGCGGAGGCGATTCCGACGCGAAGGGCTCCGCGTCCGCGAACGCGCCGGGGTCTGCTTCCGTGTCGGCGTCGGCCTCGGGGTCTGCGGCGGAGGCGCCCGCCGAACCGCTCGGCGAGGCTCAGTTGAAGTCGGCCGCGCTGACCGGCGGCGATGTGGACGGCTTCCAGATCACCGAATTCCCCGTGAAGCCCGGCGGCGACTCGACCGCCCGGCCCGCGGACTGCCAGCCGCTGGAGGACATGCGCACCGGCTTGCCCGATCCGGGCCCCAAGGCGTTCACCGGCCTGCTCGCCTACTCCGGCGCGGGCCCCGCGGCCGGCTCGGCCACCACCATCGGCCTCATGGCCTACGACGGGTCCGCCGCCGCCGAGGGCGTCCTCGACGGACTGCGCACCGCCCTGAAGACGTGCACGGCCTACGAGGGCGGTGTCCCCGCCCGCACCACCGTCAGGTCCGCCACCGCGCCCGATGTCGGCGACGACGCCGTCGCCTACTCCCTGCGGACCGAGCGGGACAGCGCGGACGCGTTCGTCGTCGTGCGCAGCGGTGCCACGGTCGTCCTGTTCTTCACCGCGAGCGGCACCGGCTCCGCGGCGGCGGTGCCCGAGGCGCTGGTCTCCGCGCAGATCCGGAAGCTGGAGGCCTGAGGACCCGTCGGCCCGTCGGCCTGTCGGTCCTAGGCGGCGGCCGCCGGACCCGCCACCGTCCACCCCGGCGCCTGCGGGTGGGCGTTCATGTCCTCGTGCCGGACCTCCTCGCCGCAGGCCGAGCAGGTGACCGCCGGGACCAGTTCGTTGCCGCAGATGTGCTCGATCACCATGGGGCGGTCGTCCTCCTTACGGAGATGGCGGTCGCCCCATGCCATGAGCGTCATCAGGACCGGCTCCAGTTCGAGCCCCGCCTGCGTGGGCCGGTACTCGAAGCGCTGCGGGCGCTCGCTGTAGGCGCGCTTGGTCAGGATCCCGGCGTCGACGAGGCGGCGCAGCCGGGTGGCCAGGATGTCGCGCGGGGCGCCGATGTTGCGCACCAGCTGGTCGAAGCGGCCGTTGCCCAGGCACACCTCCCGCAGGACGAGCAGGGAGTACTTCTCACCGACGAGGGCGAGGGCGTCGGCGATCGAGCAGGGGCGCGGGTCTTTGGAGTCCTTGGTGGCGGCCATGCGGATCAGTCTAGGGGAGCGTTGGAAAAACAAACCCGGGCGAGTTTGATTTTCCAACCCTCTGGATTAGGGTGGGTTTGAATTTCCTACTCACCTTCACCAGTAGTCGCGGAGGCCCGTACATGCGTGACGCCGTCATCGTCGAAGCCGTACGCACCCCGATCGGCAAGGGCAAGCCGAGCGGGTCCCTCGCCCACGTCCACCCCGTCGAACTCCTCGCCCACACCCTGCGCACCCTCGTCGAGCGGTCCGGCGTCGACCCCGCGCTGATCGACGACGTCATCGGCGGCACCGTCGACCAGGTCGGCGAGCAGGCCATGAACACCACCCGCTACGCGCTGCTCTCGGCGGGCTTCCCGGAGACGGTCCCCGCGACCACGGTCGACCGGCAGTGCGGTTCCTCCCAGCAGGCGGTGCACTTCGCCGCCCAGGGCGTCATGTCCGGTGCCTACGACCTCGTCGTCGCCTGCGGTGTCGAGTCGATGAGCCGGGTGCCGATGTGGTCCAACGTGCCGCCCGGCAAGGACCCCTTCGGCCCCGGCGTCGCCGCCCGCTACCCCGAGGGCCTCGTCCCACAGGGCATCAGCTCCGAGCTCATCGCCGCCAAGTGGTCGATCACGCGGGAGCAGATGGACGCCTTCGCCGTCTCCTCGCACCGCAAGGCCGCTGCGGCCTGGGAACAGGGCCTGTTCGACGCCGAGGTCGCGCCCCTGGACGGTGTGTCGCGCGACGAGTGCGTACGGCCCGGGAGCACCTCCGAGATCCTCGCCGGTCTCAGGCCCGCCTACTACGACCCGGCCTTCGCCGAGCGCTTCCCGCAGATCGAGTGGAACGTCACCGCGGGCAACGCGAGCCCCGTCAACGACGGCGCGTCGGCCGTGCTGATCACCTCCGGTGAGACGGCCGCCCGGCTCGGCCTGCGCCCGCTGGCCCGGCTGCACAGCTTCGCCGTCACCGGCTCGGATCCGCTGCTGATGCTGACCGGCGTGATCCCGGCGACCGAGAAGGTCCTGCGGCGGGCCGGGCTGCGGCTCGACGACATCGACCTCTTCGAGGTCAACGAGGCCTTCGCCAGTGTTGTCCTGGCCTGGCGGCAGGAGACCGGGGCCGACCTCGCCAAGGTCAACGTGCACGGCGGCGCGATCGCGCTCGGGCACCCGCTCGGCGCGAGCGGTACCCGGCTGACGACGACGCTCGTCCACGCGATGCGCGAACGCGGCGCCCGGTACGCCCTCCAGACGATGTGCGAGGCGGGCGGGCTGGCCAACGCGATGGTGCTGGAAACCGTCTGACCGCTTCATCCTCTGACCGCGACACCGTGTGACCGCGACACCGTGTGATGTGGCAGGCAGGCTTCAGGGGCGGCGCAGGTGGTGGCGTTTGCGCCAGGCCACCGCCGCGCCGCCGACCGCCGGCAGGGCGATGCAGGCCATGGCGATGAGGAAGGCCGGCGAGGTCGGGGAGGAGGCGCGGGCCCCGGCGACGACGTACGCGGCGGTGTTCGGGATCGAGCCCAGCGCGGTCGCGACCAGGAAGGACAGCCAGCCCATGCGGGAGACGGCGGCGCAGTAGTTCGCGGCCCAGAACGGCACCCCCGGGAACAGCCGGGCGACCAGCATCGAGCGCATGCCGTGCCGGCTCAACTGGCCGTCCGCAGCCTTGAGCAGCCGGCCACGCAGCAGGGGTCGTAGCGCGTCCTGGCCGAGGAGGCGGCCGAGGCCGAAGGCGATCCCGGCCCCCAGCACCGTGCCCGCCAGCGACGCGGCGGTGCCCCACTGGGTGCCGAACAGCGCGCCCGCGGCCAGGTTCAGCAGCGGCCTCGGCACGAACGCCACGGTGCACAGGCCGTACGCCAGCGCGAACACCGCGGCCGCCGAGACACCGCCCAACTGCGGTGGCCAGCCGTCCGCGAGGAGCTTCTGCGGCTCGAAGAGCAGCACGCTCGACGCGGCCGCCGCGAGCAGCACGACCAGCAGCGCGAACCGGGCCCAGGGCGACAGAAGCACTCTCGTGCAGCGCGCGGCGAGGCCACCGGGTACGGCGACGGTCGTGGCGACAGGCACCGGAGCGAGTGCGGGGACGACGAGCTCCGTGGCGATGGCCCGGGGTGAGGCCGTGGCGGTGCCCCCAGAGCGGGTGGTGGCATCGAGCACTTGACCCCCTAGAAAACACCGACTCCCGGGTATCGTAGTCGATGCCTCGGAAGGAGAACCTGTGCTCACGATCCCGCGGCGGCCCTGCCTCTACACCCGACTGTCCTACGCGCCCGACGGTTCACTGGAGAAAGTCGAGCGTCAGGAGGAAGACGGCCGAGCCACGGGCGCCCGCCTCGGCTGGCCCGAGTTCTGCTGCGTGTACGTCGACAACTCGCGCTCGGCCTGGCAGCACAACCGTAAGCGCCCCGACTGGGATCGCATGCTGCTGACCATGGACCGGGACAGCGGACGGCTTGTCCAAAGCGACCCTAAGGCCAACCACCACCACGACGGGATCATGACCTACCATGGCGACCGCCTGATCCGGCAGCCGTACGACCTGGAGCTGCTCCTCAACATCGCCGACACACGGCACATCCCCCTGGCCTCCGTGAGCGGCGTGCGGGACCTGTCCAACCCCGACGACCGCTTCGTCCTGCGCATCGAGGCAGCCCAGGCCTGCCGCGAGGTCGACAACCTCTCTCGCCGCCGCAAACGCGGCTACACGGCGCAGGTGGCGAAGAAGGGCAGATGCCAGCAAGGCGGCAACCGCCCCTTCGGCTGGGGCGCGCCCACCGGACGAACGCGCATCAAGGTGGACCCCGAGACCCAGGAAGAGCACGAGGTCGAGATCCTCGACTTCAACAAGCCGGTGCCGGAGGAGACCAAACACCTCGCCGCAGTCGCCCGGCGCATGCTGGCCGGTCTGTCGGTGAATGGAAGCATCCGGTACATGGACTCGGTGAGTACCACGACAAGAGGCGGCCCGTGGTCCTCCCGGGTGTTGTGGTCCGTCCTCACTGCGCCGCGCATCGCCGGCCTCATCGAGCACGAAGGCGTCCTGCACAAAGCGAGCTGGGACGCGGTCATCTCCAACGAGGAACGAGAGGCGCTGATCGCTATCCGAGACCAGCGCCGAAGGGAGAAGCCGAACCCGGGACCCGCGCGTAAGTACCTGCTGACCGGTGCGCTGTTGTGCGGACGATGCCGGTCTGAGAAATGGCGTACGAAGCCGATCCGCGCGGCCGATCCCCGACGCGTCTACGACTGCGCCGAGTGCTATCTGTCCCGCAACGTTGAGCACCTTGAGGCCTATGTCGTCGGCCGGACACTGCGGCTGCTCAGCGTGAAGAGATTCCAGCAGGAGCTGCATGCGGCAGCGTTGGACGGGCATTCCGACATCGCGACCCAGATCACGGCGCTCGAAACGCGCAAGGCGCAGACCCGAAGGCAGCTGGAACAGCTCGCCGAACACCCGGACATTGACCCGGCGCTGGCGATGCTCTCGCTGGCCAGCTTCGACAAGAAGATCAGCGAGCTTCGGAGTCAGCTGGCCATGACGTCCAGGCAGCGACTCCTCACACGGGTGACGGGTATCAGCTGGGATGCGTGGAAGGCCGAACCGATCGATGTACGCCACGAGGTGGTCGCTGCATTGTTCGTGATCGAGGTGCTCCCGAATGGGCGGCGCGGCTCCGGATTCAGTCCTGACAGTGTGATGGTGCACAGGAAGTCGCTCCGGAGCGCGCCGGCCGTTCATTCAGTCTCTGAGGCAGAGCCGCAGCTTCAGCAGCCCACGCGCGTCGACGCACAGTAGCGGGACGGACGTCGGCGATGATAACCCCGACGGATCCGGTGCGGAGGGCTCCGTCGGTTGCGGCATCGTGGATGCTGGCCTGCCTCCGCTTGGTGAACTGCGGGCAGGCGGACTGGTACTGGAATCCTCTGGGGCGCGCGGAGGCTGTAACGGCGTCACGATATTCGCTACCGCCTCCGGGCTGTCCTCTGTGTCACCCGTGGGCGTCCTGAGGCTGGAGCTGGGGCCTGGGGGCTGTGATGGGGGAGCAGACCCCCGCGAGGGCTGTTTCCCCGGCGTGCTCGGCGCGTGTGAGGCGGCTTGGGTCGGTGGTTCCGCAGGGCCTGTGACGCCGGGCGGTGGCTGGTTGAGGTTCGTTGACAGGAGGAGCGCTGCGGCCCCGATGGCGACGGTGGCGGCGGCCCCGCTGGTGACGAGCGCCGGCCGGTGCGCGTGGCAGGTGTCGCGCAGTCTCATCACGGCGGATGCCAGGCCGCCGCCGATGTACAGGCTGAGGTGCCCCTTCCTTCGGGCGGGGGCGTCTGTCGGTATGGCCTCTATGTGTCTAGATCCTGTGCGAATGCCGATCTCGCGCAGAATCCTTTCGCTGTCGCGCTCGACGCGTAGCTGTGTGAGCTGCCAGCTGAGTTGCCTCAGCCGCCGGAAGAGCAGATACACGATCAGAGCGATTGCGCCAAGTGCGCCCGCGAGAATGAATCTGATCATTCCCATCCCCTACGAGCAGCACACGGATCAACTGGCTGTGCAGTGCAGGTGTTGAGAATGCGTCAATTTTTGACTGGGGTGGGCGCATAAATGCGGATCGTGATCCGGTCGTAACAAAGCTTTGGGTAGGGGCTTACGAAGCGCTACGACCTGCGGGTTTGCCGTCGGGTGTCTCGCCGCTTTCTTCGTTCCCTGCCCTCTCGATCTGCGAGGCGAGCGTACGCAGCAGAAGGGCTTTCTCCTGTGGGCTGCGGGGCTTCTCGTCCAACGCGTTGAGAATGACCTTCTGCTGCCACTCCTCCAGTTGTCCGAGTGGGGCCGCCTCGGCGGGTGGGGTCGCGGCCGCCTCGGCGCGCTCCAACTCACGCAGGATTCTCACCGCGTCCTCGCGGCCGGTCTCTGCAAGCCGGTCGGCCGAGATGCCGAGGACCCACGCCATGTGGGCCAATGTGCCGGCCGGTGCGATCACCTCGGTCTGAGTGTCCGCTCGGAAGCCGCGTTCGATCTGGCGCCAGCGGCTGCCTGAGAACTTGATCTCCATCTTTGCTGCCGCGGCCTCCGGGCTGAGTCCGGCGGCCTCTCGGACGAGGCGGATCAGTGTGGCCTCCGCCGGCGGTGGGGGTGTCGCCGGTGATCCCATGGCCGTTTTCCCTGCCCCTCTCCCTGTATTGGACTTTCTTGGACTGTACCGGACCCTGGGTAACCCCCGCCTAGGGCTCCACACACAACCTCCACAGTCGGAAGATCCAAGTACGGACCCGAAGGGCAATGTCAAAGAAAGTCACAGTTACCGATCGGTACATCCTTGTACTGTCCGATCCAGTCACATACAGTCCTTGACATGAGAACCCCAGTGGATCCCCAGCGACTTACGCGCCGCAGGGTGGAAGCGGGCCTCAGCCAGAACGCACTGGCCCAGGCCATCGGGGTCAGCAAGCAGCTCGTGAGCGCGGTGTCCCTCGGCAAGGCCAACTTCTCCCCCGAGAAGCTGGCGCAGGTGGCAGACGTCCTGAACTGCGAGATAGCTGACCTGCTCCCCGCCAGCGACGACGAGTTCCACGCCCTCACTCAAAGGCCGGCCTCCTGATGCCGGGGCGGATATGCCGCACGGCAGAGGAGGCCTTCCAAGCCGGGTGGGACGAGACCTGCGAACACAACGCCGACCCCGGGAAGTGCCGCGTGTGTGGGCTGACCGATACGGAGGTCACACGGCTCGTCGTCCTACTCGGCCACCTGGCCATCCCGGTGCCGGCAGGACGTGCAGCGGCCTGATGCGCTCACCGATCCACATCGTCTGCCGCTGGGTGTGCGAGACGTGCGGACACCGAAATCCGGTCTTCCGGTTCGAGTGCCGCCGCTGCCGGACCCCACGGCCCTGAACGTACTGAGGGCCCGCCGTGCACCCGGCGGACCCTCGGCCCAACCACCCATCACCTGAGAGGAACGAGGTGGGCCCGATGCAGACCAGCATCGCACACACCGACCGACCGCCGGCCCTGCCGACGTACGTCCCCCCACTCGACATCGCCCGCGAACACGCGCGCCGCATCCTCGACGAGTCCAACGCCCTCGACCTGGACGTCGCCAACTCGTTCCGCCTCGCAGGCCAGTTCGGTGCCATGTGCGAGTCCCTGCGCCAAGTTCTGGACGCCCTCGACGCCGAGGACGGCGGCCGTCATGCCTGAGCCGCTGACCGACGAGTACCTCAAGGAGACGCAGCGGATCGTCGCGGCGGCCCCGACGGGCCCGTGGGCGGTCGAACCGAACGAGTACGGCCTGCCCGACCAGGTCGGCCCGATCTGCTACCTGGAGACCTGGGCCGACACCCAGCGGATCCCCGTCGTCGAGTTCATCGCCTTCGCCCGCGAAGCGCTGCCCCGCTACGTCGGTGAAGTCGCCCGGCTCAAGGACCGGGTGAGGGAACTGGAGGTCGACGCCCTGCAATCGGTCACCACGGGGGTCGAGCGCGATGACTGCTGACACCCGCGCCTTCCCCTGGGCAGCCGGGCTCGCCCCTGACCGGCTTGCCGCGTTCATCGAGGACCTGTGGGGCGCCGCCTCCGGCGACAGCGACCTCGACGCGCTCGCCGCGATCGAGAAGGTCATCGCTGAACACCGCCCCCAGGGCCAGTCCTACCGCTGCCCGCTCACGAAGCGGCAGATCGACCTGCTCACCCAGCTCGCCAACGGAGAGAGCCGCGAGAGCGCCGCGCGCAATCTCGGTCTGCCCTCGGAAACCGTTCGGTCCCGCTGTTCCACCCTGTACGACCGGATGGGCGTCGAGAACGCCGTGCAGGCCGTCGCCATCGCAGTGAGCCACGGCTGGCTGCCCAGCCTGCACATCCCCGACCGCATCCGCCTCGTACGCCCGCGCACGGTGGACAAATGGCGCGCAGCACACAAGAAGGCCGCCGCGGCCATGCGCGCCAACCCCGGCACGCCGGTGGACATCGGCCCCTACACGACACGCCAGGGAGCACACGGGGCCGTCTGGCGTATCCGCGAAGGAATCACCGGCGAATACAAACCCGCCAGAGCCTTCACCGCAGAGGCGCTCCGCAACGACATCGGTGCCTGGATCGTCCGCGCCGTCTTCCACGGCGAACCCACCGCCCCCACCGCCCCGCTCCCGGAGAGGACCGCCTCATGAGGTACGCGATCATCACCGACGACGGCGAACTCACCCACGCCGATGACAAGTTGGACTGGGACGCGGTCATCGGGCCAGAGGGTAAGGCACGCGTGCACCTCCCGCACCTCGCCGTTGCCGGGTGGGTCAACGACGTCGGCTTGTGCTTCCCCGAGCGCTACCCGCGCAACATCACTGGCTCGTGCGTGCTCGCCGCGCTCGGCGCCCCGATCCAGCCGTACGCGGGGGCGGTCGTCTTCACCGGCTGGAACCTGGAAAACGCTGCGCTGGGCCTGCTCGAGATCGAATCGCTGCCCCAGCCCGTCACCACCCTCGACATGGTGCACGGCAACGTCCTGAAGGCCATCGCCGGGCAGACGCCGCGCGATTTCTCGCCCAGCTGGGCCGAGCAGATCCGTGAGATCGCCGAGCATGCCCGCACCGCCTCCACCCCCGGCATCACGATCCGGACGGTGAAGCTATGACCAGCCGCCCGCCGTTCACGTCATCCGCCGCCGCCTCTGGCAGACGGGCCGCCGCGGAAGCGAAGGCAGTGGAGGGGCAAAACCGTCCCGCCCCAGTGACTCTGCCTGCGGCGGGCGGCTTCCCGACCCCCTGTCCGGCGTCAACGTCATCCGCCGCCGAAAGGATCGGCACGGAAGCCAAGGCGGGGGAGGAGCGTCACGTTGCTTGCGCTTCAGGGATCTCGCCTGCGCCGGGCAGGGCCCACACCACCGGAGCCGGTTCCGGGCACCGCGAGGCGGCCGAAGGCGGTGACCAGAAGTGAGCGAGTACCAGTCAGAGGACGCTGCGGCGCAGTATCTGACCGCGCAGGGCTTCCGCGCGATGACCAGCGAGACGTGGTCGTGTCAGGTCGCGTTGGACGCGCTGCGTGAGCAGCGCCGCCGTTACGGCACGGATGCGCGCTTTGAGGCGATCGAGAAGCTCGCGTCCGTCCTCGCCGACCGGCTCACCCAGTACACGGACGTGTCGCTGAACGACAGCGTCGCGGTTCTGCTGGTGGCCAGCGCGTCCGTCGGCGCGCTCGCCATCACGCACCAACTCCCCGCCGTCATGCTCACCGAGATCATCCAGGCCACGGCCGTCGAGTTGGACGAGCGGGCGAACGGCGGTGAGGGGTCGTGAAGACGGCCATCCGCGACTTCAACGGTTCGCCGAAGAACCTGAGCGTCGGCAAGTGCCCCGACTGCGGGAAGGCCAGCTACCTCTCTCGCCGGGACGCCAAGCACGCCGCCCGCGCCATGTTCCCGGCTCTTCACCACCGGCCCGTGAAGTGCGGGCAGCGCTGGCACAACGAGCGGATGCGGGGTGAGACCCGATGACCGCACCCGCTCTCCTGCTCACCGTGTACGGCACGCCGGCCCCGCAGGGCTCGAAGAACCGCAACGCCCACGGGGCGCTCTACGAGTCGTCGGCCGCGGTGAAGCCGTGGCGCGAAGCCGTGAAGACGGCCGCCCTGGACGCACTTCACCACGACGACGGATGGGTGGCCTTGGACGGACCGGTGTGGCTGGACGTGCAGTTCAGCCTGCGCAGGCCCAAGAGCCACTACGGCACGGGGAAGAACGCGGGCCGGTTGAAGGCGTCAGCGCCGCCGTATCCGACCACCACCCCAGACCTGGACAAGCTGGTCCGCTCGACCCAGGACGCCCTGAAGGACGCGGGCGTGGTCTCCGACGACAGCGTCGTAGCCAGCCTCTCCGCGACCAAGGTCTACGTGCTCTGGGGCGACTCCCTCCGCACTCCCGGTGCCGTCATCAAGCTCTGGCGCCTGAACGACTTCCTCAAGGAGCCCACGTCATGCCCATCCTGAAGTTCGACGCGAAGGTGTCGGCATCCGCACAGGAGGCCCTGGAGCCGCACGTCCGGCCCATGTACGACCAGCCCGGTGGCCGCCGCATGGCGATCATCGAGTTCGCGCACATCGAGAGGACCGAGCCCGCCCCGAACACCGAGGGCAAGCCCTCGGTGAGGGTGCGCATCACCGGGCTGGAGGTCCCCAACCGCGACCAGGAGGGAGCCATCCGCGAAGCCCAGCGGTACCTGCACCTCCAGCGGACCGCGAAGGGCACGTTCGACGACGAGACCGGGCAGTTGGAGCTGAGCGAGTCCACACTGCGGCTGACCGCCGGCCTGCTCGCGAACATCGAGGTCGCGCGTCTGCGGGCCGGTCTCGCCCACTGGCGGGAGTACGCCCAGCGCCTCGTCCACGGGCCCGATCTGACACTCAGCGAGGTCCGGCACGAGATGCAGGCCCTTGCCGAGGGCCTCACCGCTGTCCTCAACACCGCCCAGGACACCGGCGACGACACCTGACGACCTCCTAACACCCTCCCAGCCCAGCCCGTCTACGCCTCGAAGGAGGTGACCCCCATGCCCCAGAAGGTCCGCGTGCCGCTGCGTGTGATCGTCGGCTCGTACAGCGACGCCGCCGTCAGCGTGTACGTGAAGATCGCGGCCCTGGAGCGACGCACGACCGGCTGCGAGGCGGGGGTCGCCTACCTCTCCGGGCTGCTCGGTCTGGCGCGTTCCACCGTCGAACGGGCCTTGACGCAGCTCATGCGGCCCGACCCGTCCGACGACATCGTTGAACTGACGAGCCAGCGGCGCACGCTCCCCGGCGGCGACGGCGAGACCGCGGTCCGTAGGATCCGGGCCACCAACTGGCTTGTGGAGCATGGCGGCTGGGTGCCGACGCGCGCCAGTGAGTCACTCAGCCCGCGCCAACTGCGCTGCTACGCCGCGCTGTCGTACGCCACGGCGACCGGTGTCCACATCACCCTCGCCGAGCTGGCGCGCGTCCTGCACCACCGCTCCGGGCAGAAGGCCGGCCAGCCCCTGGACCCGCGGTCTGTGCGCCGCATCCTGCGGGAGCTGGAGCGCCTCGGCTGGATCAGCGTCGACCGGCGCGCCGGGTACCGCGGCCGGCACCTCTACACCGTGCACGACGAGCCGATGCAGGCCGCGCTGACTGCGGACTCTGGAGAGGGATCGGCTGCGGATCTTGGTGAGGGATCGCTACAAGAGGAACACCACCAGACTGACTCACCGGATGATCAACCGCCCACTGCCGTCTTGGACATCCGCCGTAGGCGAGTGCAGGTAGTAGCGCGAGGGCCTGTGGAAAACCCTCCGCTTCCCGCCGAATTCAAGGTTCCGGCCGAAAGCTTGAATGCCGAGCCGAAGGTTCAACTGGGCCTGAAGGCGTACTCCGGGCCGCAGCTGAGTCTCGCTCCGCGGATCTGGCGAGTCCTCGAACCGGTGAAGAGCCTGCTGCCGGGCCTGCCGCCGTACGTGGTCCGTGCGCTGGCGCGGGAGATCGGCCGCCAACTCGACGAGGGCCAGGAACCCCAGAGGCTCCGCAGGCGGCTGGAGTTCCGCTTCGCCACCACGGACACGATCCGCGACCCGGGCCGGTGGCTGCTCGGCGCGGCCGTCGTACGACGTGGCTGTGGGGACACCGCATGCGAGTCAGGCCGGATCTGGCACACCGGACGGGAGTGCGGCGCCTGCGCCGGCACCCGAGCCGCCACAGCCGCGCTACGCCGACTCGAACGCGAACTCGACGAGCGGGAGCGCCAGCTCGGCATCCGCACCCCCTACCGGCTGCCCGCCAGCCGAGGCCGGCTTGAGGACTCGCCAGGGAGGAACCGATGACCGACAAAGACGTCCCCCGCCCGGCGACACCCCAGCTGCTCGCCCTCGCCGCAGCCGCCCGCCCGGACTGGTCCCCCGACCAACTCCGTGACGTCCTCGCACAGATCCGCTGCCGCGAAGACATGTCGTTCGGCCGCCTCGTCGTCGCGATCGCCCAGCTGATCGCCGACCCCGACGCCGAACCCCCAGACCTCGTCGCAGGGATGCCGGAGCCATGGCGACACCGCCGCCAGCCGCCAGCACCCGACACCGCACACCGCGGGGCCGCCGCAGCACGCGCAGCCCTGCACCACACCGAATCCGACTGACACCCGAAGGGAGGCGATGGCGATGACCGCACCGCTGCACATCAGCCGTCGCACCACCCCGCACCACCCGCACGTCGGCCTCCGCGAACGCTGGGACTCGTTCCGGCTCCGGCACTCCCGCCGCGCCCAGACCATCTACTTCACCCGACTGCACGACGCGCTGCCCCTCACCAGCCCGGACCGGCACGCCCTGGACTCCCCGGCCCTCGAGGAAGCCTTCGCCCTGCTCGCCGCCGACCACCCCGAGGCAGTCACCCCGGCCGACGGAGAGCACGCCGTACGCGACGCAGACCGCGAAGTCATGCTGCTGGCCGTCTGCGACCGCTGGTTCCGCGAGGCCCACGCCGGCCCGGAGCACCGGTGGCCGCCGATGACCATCGCCGCCCACCAGAGGCTCATGGACGACGTCCGTGAATGCTTCCACCCCGGCGGCACCCCATGAGCGGGCAGGACACGGAAACCACAGCGAGCACCAAGGCGCGCCGTGCACTGAGCGAGCAGCTCTACACGCTGTTCGGCCGTCCCGTGAAGGAACTCCGCATCACCCGCGTCACCTGGCCGGAGGGCAAGAAGTGGGTGGCCATGGTCATCGGCACCCACGGCAGGGAGGTGCCCGTCTTCGACGGCGGCCTCCACCAGCAGGCCGCGCACCTCCTGCGTGACGCCTTCCCCCACGCCAACTGGGCCCGCGCGCAGGACTACGACGTCGCCGCCGGCGTCCTGCGCGAGCACGTCGTCCGTACGCCCGCCAGCCTGCGGGGTGACGACCGGTGAGCCGACCGACCGCCAAGCCGAGGGCCGACCACCGGCACGCCGCCGACCAGGCCCGGCAGATGCCCGGCCAGTGGGTGCTCGCCGGGACGTACGGCGGCCGTGCGAGCGCCCAGTCGGCCGCACTCCAGGTCCGCACCGGCGACCGGGCCCCCGCGTACCTGCCCGCCGGGTCCTTCGACGCTCGCACCGAAGTCACCCAGGACGGCGCCGACCTGTGGGTCCGCTACCTCGACCAGGCCGCCCGCGACTTCCGCTCGTCCGTCGCCTCCGGCCTCACCGAGGACGTCGCCGCCTTCTCCACCCGTCTCGACGCGGCCACCACCAGCAAGGACACCTGACATGGATCATCGCAAGCTGACTCAGGCCGAACTGGTCAATGAGGCCCGCGAACGGTTTGGCGACGACCCGATGGCGTGGGGCTTCCAGTGCCCGTCGTGCAAGGACATCGCCACCGGACAGGACTTCCACGAAGCCCTGGAGAAGCACCCCCGCACGCACGCAAGGACAAACGAGTCGGTCATCGCCTCCGATCTGCTCGGGCAGGAGTGCATCGGCCGCACCCTCGGTGCCCTGGCCAAGAGCTACACCGGCCGGGGCTGCACCTGGGCTGCCTACGGCCTCTTGCCCGGCCCCTGGGAGATCGTCTTGCCGGACGGCCGCAGCGTTCACGGCTTCCCCCTCGCGCCGAAGGACGGTGCCTCATGATCACCCCGAACCTCGTGCGCCGTCTGCGCGCCTACACCAGCAACGTCCAGATCCGCCGACTGCGTGTCCAACTCTCCGAAGCGCAGGACCGCAACCGGTGCCTGGAGCAGAGACTCGCCGACCTTCAGACCGCCAACGAGGCTGCCTACAAGGAGCTGCGCGAGGCCACCGGCGGCCCGCTGTTCGACCAGAAGCAGCCGTTCGGCGCGATCCCGGTGAAGGGATCTGCCACGTGATCGCCTACCTCTCCCTCGCCGTCGGGGCGTCCGGCACCGTGGCGGCCGTGTACTTCGTGGCACCCGCCGGCCGGGGCCTGCACCGGTACGTCGCGCCCCGCTCGAAGCTGCGCGCCGACCTCGCCCGCGCCGACGCGGAAGCCGAGGAACTCACCTGCAAGCTGACCGCAGTGACGTCCGAACTCGACGCCGTCACAGCCGACCGCAACGGCCTGAGGGCGAACCTCGGCAAGGCCGAGCGACTCGTCTTGGACGCCGAGGTTGAGGCTGGTCAGCTCCGTGAGACGAACACGAGCCTGAGGGCCGCGCTGTCCAACGCCACCGCCATCAGACCGCTGATGGCGGTGAAGGCCCTCACACCCCCACCGACCCCCGTGCCGTCCTCCGTGGCCGTGCCACTCCGCAAGGCCTCCCTCGCCCACAGCTCGGCCGCCGAGCCGAGCTAACCCAGCCCCGCGCCCGCCGCCCGGATGACACCGGCCCGGCGGCGGGCGCGGCAACCACCGAGAAGAGAAACCCACCGTGTTCAAACACAACACCCCTGCGGCCCCGGCCGCCAGCCACACTCCGGCGATCAGCCTCGACAAGGTCCCCGCCGGCCTCGTCTCCCTCGCCAAGACTGCCACCGTCTCCCTGGCGAAGAACGGTCTGGCCGGGCAGCGTGCCGCGGTGTACCTCGTCGTCGACCGCTCCGGCTCGATGCGCGACTACTTCCGCGACGGCAGCGTCCAGCACCTCGCCGACCAAGCCCTGGGCCTGTCCGTGAACCTGGGCGACGACGGCACCGTGCCCCTCGTGCTGTTCGACTCGCGGCCGTACCCGCTCGTCGACGTCAGCCTCGACCAGTACGAAGGCGTCGTCGATCAGCAGCACCAGTTGCATGGCGGCGAGCGCACGATGGGCGGCACTCAGTACACGATCGCGATGCGCGCGGTCATCGAGCACTACCTGAACGCGGAGGCCACCGACCCCGCTCTCGTCATCTTCCAGACCGACGGCGACCCCCAGGACAAGGACGCCGCCCGGCTCCAGCTTGCCCAGGCCTCCAAGCTTCCGATCTTCTGGTCCTTCGTCGGCTACGGCCACAGCCAGGTCGGCTTCCTGAAGCAGCTGGACAAGATGGGCGGCCGGCTCGTCGACAACGCCAGCTACTTCCACGCCGGAGCCCGGCCACTCAACCTGCCCGACGCCGAGCTGTACGACGGCATCACCAAGGAGTTCGGCACCTGGCTCGCAGCGGCCCGCGCGAAGGGCCTCACGCCGTGAAGCACCGTCTCCCGCGCGCCATCGCAGCAGCCCTCACCGCGGTGCTCCTCCTGCTGCTCGCCGGATGCAGCTCCAAGTACAGCGAGCCCTTCAAGGACGCGCCTCGCTCCGGCAAGGACAACGGGACCCCCGCCGACCTGATTCGCATGCCCGACGGCTTCTCCAACGCCTCGACCAAATGTGATCACGGCAATCGGCTCTACATCGCCTACCACGGCGACTCCCCGTACGCCGCGATCGCCGTCGTCCCGGCCGACCCCACCTGCAACTGATCAGCCCGGCGCGGGGCTGACCCGCCCCGCGCCCCTCCCTCTGGAGCACCCGTTGAAGAAGAAGCCCACCCCCATCGAAGCCCGCGTGACCACCACGCGGCTGCTCGAGATCGTGGCCGCCGACGTCGACAGCACCCCGGACGCGGTCCGCGCCACTGTTATGGCCACGTTCAGCGCCATCGCCCGCGCCACCGCGTCCGGCCACGACGTCGCGGTCACCAACTTCGGCACGTGGATGTCCTACCGGGCCAAGAAGCGCACGGCCCGCAACCCCCAGACGGGAGAGGCAGTCCTCGTGCCCGCACACCAGGCCGTCCGATTCCGGATCTCCCCGCACCTCGCCGACGCCGTGCGGCGCCGCGACCGGAAGGCCAGCATCCGCAAGGCGCCCAAGGGCTCCAAGGCCGCCGGTCGGTGAGCCATGACCTACACCGGATCAGTGCCCGACACGCGCGCCCACCGCCACGACTGGATGGAGCGCATGGCGTGCCGAAACGAGAAGCCCGAGACCTTCTCCGAGAGCAGCCACGAGCACCAGGCCCGCATCATCTGCGTGGTGCGCTGCCCTGTGCGCGCCCAATGCCTCGCCCACGTCCAGAGCATCGAGCACGGCCTCTCCAAGGACCGCCGAGACGGCGTCGTCGCCGGGCTGACCGGGCACGAGCGGTGGCGTCTGGACGCCACAGCAGTCGGTCACAGCACCCATCCGGCACTCGTCTTCACCGGCGTACCGCCGAAGTGCGGCACGTACACCGCGCTCCTGCGCCATCTGTGGCTCGGCGAGCGCATCGACCCAGGGTGCTGGAGCGCCGAAGTCCGCCGTGACCGTCTCAACCGTGCGACCACGGAAGCCGGACAGGCCGAGACGAAGCATGAGGCCGCTGCCGCACCCGTGCCGCCCACAGCCGAGACCACCGTGCCGCAGGCCAAGGAGCCGCCGGCGAAGGGGGACACGCCGCACGAGCGGCGGGTCTACCGGCTGTGGACGGCAGGGCGCAGCGACCTCCAGATCGCCCGGCGTATGGCCGTCAGCGTGCCCCAAGTCCAGAGGGTCCGGGAGCGGCTCGGTCTCCTGCCGAACCTGCACACGAGGAAGGCGTCATGATGACACCGACAGCCGCAGCGTGGGTCCGCGAGCACGTGTGGCCGCCATCGTGGCTGCGCGGCTACGAGCACATCCCCGGGACGTTCCTGGATTGCGCCTGCCAGAAGCCGCCGTCAGTGGAATGCCAACGGGACCAGCACTCGGCGTGCCAGCACGACGGGCACCCGGTCCGCGAGACCGTCATCCAGACGAGCAGCCTGCGGCCCGCGCATCTGCCTGACCCGTACGAGCACCGACCGCCGGCCGGTCGGCGCGGGCGCCGGATCGCAAACGGCATCAACGACCTGGCATGGGTGTGGGTCGCCGGTGCGCTGTGCCGTGAGATCTGCGCCTGCGTCTGCCACCGGCCCGACACCATGACGCCCGCAGCCGTGGCCGCGCCCGTCCAGCTCGACTTGTTCGTGGGGGCGTCATGACCGCCCAACTCGCGCTGTCCCTCTGCCCGTACGGAGGCTGCGACGCCTACGGCTACTGCCTGTGCGCCGAGAACGACGCCGAAGCCGCAAACCTGGAGGAAGCGGCCCTGAACGGCGAACTGGTCAGGCACCTGGCGGCCCGTCCGATCGACACCCTCCCGCCGATCGACACGTACGAACCCTCGGAAGCGACCCCCTGATGTCCACGCTCATGATTGCGGCCGCCGCCGTAGGAACACTCGCCCTGATCGGTGGCGTGCTCGGCCTGTCCGACTCGTGGTTCTGCGGCCTGCTGGCCCTCGCCTGCGTGCTGGGCGCAGCCGACTGCGCCTACCGCGAGCAGAACGGCTACGCCTTCGGCCTGCTGATCTGCGGGGCGATGCTCTCCGGGGGCGCCCTCCACGCGATCCTCGCCGCCGGCCGGGAACAGCGGAGGCAGCGATGACCACCCGCCAGGTGTACGCCGTCGCCGCGCTCGGCGGCCTGTCCGTAGTGCTCGGTCTGATCGTCTTCGTCGGCCTGGCGCTCGCCGTGCACGCCGCCGTCACTCGCCTCATCGAGGCACGCCAGGCCCTTCGGGAGCGCCGCCACGCCGCCCGGTCGGCCGCGGACCTCTCCACCTGCCGGGCCATCGAAGGACTCGGCACCATCAACCACCCCACGGAGTAACCCATGTCCGACCAGCTCGCCCGCACCGGCACCGCAGCCGGAGCCATCGTCATCGGCACCACCGTCATCACCGGCTGGTGGCTGCTCGCCGCCGCGCTCGCCATCGTCGCCCTCGGCGCGATCTGCATACGCGTCGGCTTCCGCCCGGGCCGCAAGGCAGGCCAGCGATGACCAGACCCCTCACCGCCCACCGGCACCGGTCGGGCATCCTCCTCACCGGCGCGATCTGCCTGACGCTGGCCGCCGCCTGGGCCGTCCACCACGGCCTCGAGGCCGCAGGCGACGCCACCGGCTCCCGCCTCGCCGCCGTCTGGGCGGTCACCTTCGTCCTGCTGCTCGCACAGACCCTCATGTACCACTGGGAGCGCCCCCACCGGCCCACCCCGCGCGCCCGCCGCCAACTCGAAGCGCTGCACGTCGCCGTGCTCCTGCCCGTCTACAACGAGGACCCCGGCTATCTGCGACTCGGCCTGGAATCCCTGCTCGCGCAGACCCGGCGCCCCAACGCGGTTCACGTCGTCGACGACGGATCCACCAGCGGCGACTACGCGACCGTTCGCACCTGGTGGACACAGGCCGCGAAGGTCGCCGGGATCACCAGCACCTGGCAACGCACCCCCAACCAGGGCAAACGCCATGCCCAGGCCGCCGCCGTCACCGCCGGCCCCGACGCGGACATCTACGTCACCGTCGACTCGGACTCCTGCCTCGCACCGAACGCGCTTGAGGAACTCCTCCTCCCGTTCACGCGCCGCACCGTGCAGTCCGTTGCCGGGATCGTCCTCGCCACCAACCACCGGGCCAACCTCCTCACCCGAATCACCGACCTGTGGTTCGTCACGGGCCAGCTCACCGACCGCTCCGCCCTGTCCGCCACGGGCAGCGTCCTCGTCAACTCCGGCCCCCTGGCCGCCTACCGGGCCGACGTCGTCCGCGACAACCTCGACGGCTACCTCACCGAGACGTTCCTTGGCCGGCCCGTGATGTTCTCCGACGACTCCCTCCTCACCCTGTACGCGCTGCTGCGTGGTCGGGCCGTGCAGCAGCCCACCGCGGTCGTGTTCACGGCGCTCCCGGAGCGGCCCTCGCACTTCCTGCGCATGTACATGCGGTGGATGCGCGGGTCCACGATCCGCTCCGTGTGGCGCTTCCGCTACCTGCCGCTGTCCGGCTGGGCGTACTGGGCACACCTCCTGCGCTGGTTCCAAGTCGCCCTGTCCACGGCCGTCCTCGGCTGGCTCGTCGTCATCGAACCGCTGGCCTACGACCGCACACCGCCGGCCTCGTTCCTGGTCGTACCGTTCCTGATCGGCTGGGCACAGGCCCTGCGGTTCCTGTCCATCGCCCGCAGCGACGAGACCCTCCCCGGCCGGGTCGCCACCTGGCTGCTGATGCCGCTCGCCGTCATCTCGTCCTGGACGGTGCTTCGTGCGATGCGCTGGTACGGCATGGCCACCTGCGCCCGCACCGGCTGGGGCACTCGCCAGAACGGCGCCGAAGTCGCCCTCGCCTCCCCGGCCGCCGGGGCGCTGCCGGACGACGACACCGTGAAGATCCCCAGGATCCCGGTCGCGAAGCTGCTCGACCCCGAAACCGAGACCACCCTCACCCTGCCCATCCCGCGCCAGCGCACCGCCGCGCCCGTGCACGAAGGAACCGTCCGATGACCGGCAATCCGAACACCACCTACCGCGTCCTGCGCGAGGTGCTCAGCGAACGCGCACTACAGGACGGCCCTGTGCAGGACGGCCAATGGGGTGGCCGCAACCACCCCGATGGCACAGCGGATCGCGGAGACCGCGATCGAGCCGACTTTGCCCGCCACCAGCAAACGGTGATGGCGGGGAGGGGACTGCTCGCGTGGCGGGACATCCTGAACACGCAGGTGCGGGAGACATTCGCCGAGTCCGACCCGGCCGTGCTGCGCGCCAAGCTGGTGCACGTCGCAGCCTTCGCCGTCGCCTGGATCGAGGCCATCGACCGGCGCAACACAGCATCCCTGACCGAGGGAGCCGCGCGATGAGCCATCCGACATTCCCAAGGGCCTTCGTTGTCCAGCGGGACGAGGACGTAAGCGGCATCTCCGGCGAGGGCGTCGTCGCCGAAGGCGTGCAGTTCTCCGACGGTTGGGTGGCCACCCACTGGCTCGACCAGGCACCCATGCACGAACCGAAGACCGACGTCTGGCACAACAAGGGCGCGGCACCGTTCGAGCGCGTCCACGGGCACGGCGGTCGCACGCGCATCCAGTGGGCCGACGAAGTGGCCGCCGCCCGCAGCGAACTCGTCGGCGACGTCATCAATGCGTTCGACGTCCCCGCGTCCATCCTCGGCCCCGAGCAGGAACGGGCGCACCTGCACCGGCAGATCGAGCGCGCCGTCCAGGCTGTGCAAGACGGGCAGGCCGCCTCAGTCGAAATCGGCGACGAACGGATTGTCGCCGCGGTCATGCCGGTCGTCGAGCAGCTCCTGAAGCAGCGCGACCGGTGGCGGCACGCGGTCGGCCGGGCCCACGCGCTCGCCTACCGCTGGCAGGGCGCGCACGGCTCGTCGATGTTCCTCGTGCGGACCGCCGGCGCCGAGCTGCTCGATGTCCTGGGCGATTCCGAGGGCGTGGCGAGCGACGTCGTCCAGTCGGGGCTGAAGCCCCAGGCCAGCAGCCGGGCAGGGGTGGACGAATCCGGGCTGGAGTGCGTGTGCGGCGATCGCGTGCAGTGGATGGCTCACCCCGACGCCCCTGGGTGGATCCATTCGCCCGGCTCGGACACGTCCTGCGCCAGTGCCCGGCCGCGCTGCCCCGAGTGCCAGATGCCGCACGCGCTGATCCCGGGCCGACCGCCATGGTGCCGCTCGATTCGCGCGTGCCTGGTTGGGGCGGACCGCATAGCCGCTGTCGAGTGCTTCGCGCTGCACACCCGCTTCACACCCGCCCGGCAGTGCATCCGTGCCGCGCAGCATTGTGGCGACCACATCGATGAACACGGCTTCCACTGGTCGGACACCGTGGCTGTGTACCCGGTGTGCGCCAACGCTGGGCACCAGGAGCACCCCGGCTTTACCTGCGCTGAGGTCGACCAGACGCGGCCGTACTGGAACGCCCGGTGGGGTGAGGAGCGCGCTCAAGGGCGTGGCACTGCCGAGCCGGAGCCCGAGTACGCCCAGGCCGAGAGCGACTGCTCGAACCCGGATCACGTCTGCGGGACCTGCGGCGACTGCGTCTACGAGCACCCGGGAGAGGGCGGATGCGGGGACAAGGGTTCGGACATCCGAGTGGACAAAATCGGGCCTACAATCCCGAACTACCTGGTCAACGAGGGTGAGTGGCCGGACAACGACTCGGTCACCATCACCGTCACCGATCCGGCGTGGCTTTGCAGGCAGTACGCGGACGCCATCACTTCCGAGCACTACCGGCGCTCTCGCGAACGCATCGTCGCGTCCCCCGAGGAGCACAGCGCCGCGATGGCCGACGTGGTGATGAGCGTCCGCGACCGGCACATAGAACAGCTTCGCCAGCGCCTCATCCTCAACAGCCGCTGGCGCCGCCACGCACTGGGCAGCAATGACCGGCAGGCCTGCCCCTACTGCACCGGCGCCCCGCAGTTCCTCCGTAGCGAACTCGGCGCGCACGTCCAGGAGAAGCACGCCCGCGTTCTGGCCATGCTCGCCAGCGGCGGAAGTCTTGACGAGCACTTGGCCGACCCGGAGACGCGCTGCCGCCTTCCTCACGAGATGGAGGGCTGATCGTGACGCTTAAGAAGGAGCCCACCACACAGGACCTTGAGCACGTACGCGACGAACTGCGCGCTGAGATCCGTGAGGGCCGCGAGACGCTCAAGGACCTCCAGGCCGCCATCAAGGAGGCGCGTGCAGTCGCGCCGCGCATCGTCACCGACCTGCTGACGGCGGAGGTCGCCAAGCAACTGGAGAAGCTGAGCGACCACACGAAGAAGGCGATGGACGACAGCGCTGCCCGGGTCATCGCCAAGTTCGACGAACTCTTCCGAGTGATCACCGGCCAAGACCCCGAATCGCGCCGGGCCGGGAAGGCCTCGATCCCCGAACTGCTCGCACAACGAGACCTCCCGCAGGAGGCCGACCGTGCGTGAAGGGCTTCAGCCGGACGCCACCGCAGAGCAGTTGCAGAACCAGATGGAGTGGTACCGCAGCGAGCTGGCTGGCGCGCGCTCGACGATCCGGCACATGACCCGGTCCATGAGCTGGCTGTCTGGCCACGACCGCCAAGGCCTCGACCACCTCGACGAAGCCATGAGTGAGGCCCGAGCCCGCGAACGCGCCGTCGAACAAGCCCGCCGGTGGGCCACCCGCGCCAGGGCCACCGAAGCCGCGCTCACCCAACTCGCCGACCAGCTCGAAGCGAAAGAAGCACACGGCGGGGCCTGGGACAGCAACCAAGAGGCCGCGCGCCGCATCCGCGCCGTCCTCGAACAGCAGAAAGGCCCGACCACATGACCATCGTCCGACGCGTCGGCACCAGCCCCGCATCCCGGGGCAGCGTGAGCGGCGCCAACTGCCCCGACGTCCTCGAACTCCACTCGGGCGACTTCATGGTCATCGGCAATGCCCCTGGAGTTCCCAACATCAGGCCGGCCGAGATGAGCGAGCACGGCGCGAGCATCGGCCCGGGCGAGCAGGCCGTCATCGTCCCACGCGAGGTCCTGCTCGCCGCTGCCCGCGACCTCATGCAGGAGGGCTGATCGACCATGCCAGCCAAGACGCAGCCCAGCACCGAGCAGTTGGAGCAGGCACGCGACCAACTCCGCGCCGCGATCCGGGAAGGCCGCGAGACCCTCAAGGATCTCCGCGCCGCGATCAAGGAGGCGCGTGAAGTCGCTCCTCGACTTGTCACCGACATCCTCACCGCTGAAGTCACCCGGCAGATAGAGGTGCTGGGCGTACACACCAAGAAGGCCATGGACGACAGCGCGGCCCGCGTCATCAGGAAGTTCGACGATCTGTTTCGTGCGATCACCGGACAGGACCATGCAACACGGCATGCCGGAAGGCCATCGATCCCCGAACTCATCGCGGACCGCGAGCGGTCAGGGGAGGGCTGAACCGTGGCCAACCAGCAGACCATCGACGCCCTGCTCGACGCCTACGCCGGCCGGGGTCGCGCCCTCCAACGCATGCTCTGGCTCGTCGCCCACCACGCGGACCAGATCGCCGCAGACCCGTCCCTCGTGCTCCGGGCCCTGGACGCCCAACCGCAGTGCCTCGGCTGGTGCCCGCCCGGGTGCACGGGTGAGTGCACACCCAACGCCTCGGTCATGGCACGTCATCACGCCCTCGGCCCGAAGGAGGACTGACGATGGCACGCCTGATCAGAGCCGACAGCATCGACAGAATCCTCACCGAAAAGGGCCACCACCGCTCCGAGTTCATCGACGGGAACTGGGACCCCGGGATCCGCGTCGCCCAGGCCGGCCGCCGCCAAGCCCACGTGTTCTGGGACGGCCCCGGCGAGTCCGACCAGCTCGAGGTCATCACCGTCGAGCTGCGCGCCGCCGACTACCACGTCGTCCCCACCCAGCAGGACCGCGGTGGCCGACGCCGACTGGAGGTGACCCGCCCGTGAGACTGATCGTGGTCACCATCGCCCCCGTGCAGCAGGTCGCGGCCGAGCCGGAAACCCTCGACCAGCTCACCGCCAGCCTGCGCGCGCAGCTCAGCGAGCGCCTCGAACAGCCGGTTCCCACGAGCCAGCTCGGCAGCGTCTTCGGCTGGCCCCTGGTCGCTGACGTGACCCTGCCGCCCGGCTTCGTGTACCTGCGCCCGACGCCGCGCCCGCAGTCCGACGTACAGCCGGAGGAGGTGACCGGGCCGTGAGAGGACGTCGCGTGATCGACACCGAGGCCCTGCGGAACCAGATGACTCGCAGCCCGCACCTGTTCCGCGCCGTGCACCGCTGGCTGCGCATCAACGGCATCGACCCGGGCGACGTGCCCGTGCCCTCGGAGCTGGCGGTCGAGGACGGCGCGTTCGGGCTTGTCATCCGGTACGAGGCGTATCTGCGCAACGCCGCCGGCCACAGGTACGTCGACCCCGCCGACCGTGACCGGGCCGCCAGGGAGAACCGCACCGTCCTGCTCCAACTCGCCCCGCCCGCCGAGTGGTTCACCACCGAAGAAGAGAGCGATGAGCACGCCCACTGAAGAACTCCGCACCGCCGCCGCACGGCTGCGCAACAACACGAACTGCGACGGCCACCTCGTCGACTGCAATAGCCGCGAGCTGCTGGAGATGCTCCGAATCCTGCTGGCCGCCCGCGAGCCTCTCCTCCGTTGGCTGGAGGACGCCGCGACCCTCCACTTGCCGGTCAGCGAGTGCGGCTACTGCGACGGGCGGCGCAACCCGCTCAAGCTGCCGTGCCCGGCGCTGGCGGCGGCGCGCGCCATCAACGGCGTCACCGAGCCCGGCCCCGGCCAGGACGGTCGCATCGAAGACAAGCTCAGCGGGAGCTTCCTGTACGAGCAGCTGAAGCGCATCGCAGGAGACGGCTCGTGACCACCCTCGCGCCCGAACGAGCGCCCGCCACCGTGGGGGACGCAGACGACGACCTCACGCATTCGGTGTGTGAGTGCACTCCGGACATCGCCCTGTGCGGCACCGACATGGCCGGGGCGGAGTGGGCCGACGAGGACGACGACGTGACCTGCTGTGTCGTCTGCCTGGACCTCGAGGACGAGCCCTGCCCGAAGTGCGGCCAGTGACCCACCAGAACGAAGGAACCACCATGCAACCCGCCTTCACCCGCGGCTTCCGCCTCCACCACAACCGTCGGATCTACGACGGCGCGGAGTTCCCGTCAGGCCGCGTATACGTCATCGACGACCCCGAGTACGGGCTCGCCACGGCTGCGACATCGATGGAGCACCTGCTGAGCGGCTACCACGGTGCTCGCGTCGAATGGGCCGGCGACCAGCTCGTGCCCACCGCGCTGCTGCTCGACCTGGTGCACATCGTGGCGAACGCCCGGCGGGACCGGCCATTCCCCGAGACCGCAGCCCAGGCCGTCGTCGCCCAGATGACGAAGTACCTGGGCTACGACGTCGCCGAGCGTGCTGCGGAGCAGGAAGCCAACCGGGCGCTCGCGCGCGGCGAGACGCACCTGTGAGACCGCCGCATCCCGGCGACGTAATCGCCGATCACCCGACCGTCCTGGAGGTCGCGCTCGCAATCGCGGACGCCGACCTCCGCGACCGCCACGGACCCGAGAACAGCGTCCAGCCCTGGTACCTCGCCCCGATGGGCCCAACCGACCACCTCTACCCCAACTGCCCCGGCCTCCGCCGCTCCCTGGCGCCCGGCGAGGAACCGGCCGAAGGCAGCGGTGCCCTGTACCCCGACGCCGGCGACGTGTGCGGCTGGTGCCGCCGCGTCTGGCACGCACGACGAAGCAAGGAGAACACCGATGGACGCTAACCACCGCGTCATCACGATCGACCGCCACGAGTGGGCGCTGAAGTCCCCCGTGCACCACACCGAGGTCGAGAAGGCCGTCACCGTTGCTGAGCGGGTGCGGGCCGATCTCGCCTCGAAGGGCATCCGTACCGGCGACGTCCACATCGGCGGCGACGACCAGGAGTTGGTCATCTCCTTCGAAGCGGAGCGGCCGAAGAACGCCAAGCGGTCCGGAGCCGCCTTCACCGTGAACGAAGAGGAGATGGCCCGTGGCTGACGACATGCCGGAGCCCATCGCCGAACTCGCGGCGCTCGCCGCTCAGCATCACGAGCTGTACACGGCGTGGGTCTCCGCTGGCTTCACTGAGCACCAGGCCCTGGAGCTCCTGAAGACGGTCATCCTCGCGAACCCAACAGGAGGATCCGATGCCTGAGAAGCAGGTGAGCCTCACGCTCACGTTCGCCACCGACAGCGATCCCGCCAGCGTCGGCGCCCGGGTTGTGGAGATCGTCGTGGCTGAGGTCCCAGCGAACCTGATCGGCGCGCACTGGCACGGCTACGAGGTCTCCGACGAGGCGGAGCCGGACCCGGGGTGCCCGCACACCTCGTGGGAGGAGACCCCGTTCCGGCTGGGCGACGGCACACCGGTGGCGAGTAGGAAGTGCTCCGACTGCGAGCAGAGCCTTCCCACCATCCTCTTGGATGGCCCGAAGTCCCGGGAGACGCCTCGTGATCGATGAGAACAGCATCGAGCTCACCTTCAAGCGGTACGCCATGGACTTCGCGGCCAACCAGGATCTGTTCCTCCACGTCGACGTGTCAGTGCAGCAGCACTTCTTCGGGCAGTACCTGTTCCGGTTCCGGACGCAGATCCTCGCCGACGACCTGCCGCCCGTGCAGCTCACCCATTGCACCCGAGTCCCGTACGAGGTGCCGGCGTCGACCTGGCAGGCATGGAAGAAACGTCACGCCAACCGCTGGTACGCCCGCCGACTCGTCGCCCGCTGGCCGGTGCGCTACGAGCCGGATCCGGACGGCCGCGGCACCACCGCGGTGTGCACCTTCGACCTGGAGCGCTACCGCACCTACCCGCGCGCCCGGGTGCAGCTTCCGCACGACCAGTTCGGTCAGGCGTACCTCGCCCACGGCATCCGGAACGTCCGATGGGACTTGGAGGGGGACACCGGTGACAGTCTCTGATCCTTCCGCCCCGGTCCGCCACGGCTGGATGGGGTACAAGCGGGGCTGCCGCTGCGACGAGTGCCGCGCCGCCAATACCCGCATGTACAAAGCGGGGTACGAGCGGCGCCGCCAGCGGGCGGCAACTGCCGATTTCCAGCACGGTGCCAGCGGCTACGGCAACTGGGGCTGCCGCTGCGAGACATGCACGAAGGCGCACAGCGCTGCGTGCCGACCGGCGCGAGAGCGGCTGCTGGCGAAGTACGCGTCGACGGGCGACGGCGGTCGACGACGGTGGACTCAGCAGGAACTCGAACTCGCAGCTCGCGACGACCTGCCGGTCGGAGAGATCGCCCGCCGGGTCGGCCGTTCCTATCAGGCGGTGGCAACCAAGCGCGCCGCACTCAGGACTACTCGGAGGGCTGCCGATGCAGACGCTTGACGAACTGGTCGCCGACATCCTCGACCGCTACCGCGGCGACGAGGAGCACCCCGGCGACGGCGGCCCCGGCCTCATCGACCGCCTCGACCACCTTCCCCTGCGCACCAGGCCGGCCCCGGACGGCGGCCACGCCCCGCCCGGCTCCCGGCCGCCGACGTCGCTCGAGGCCGTGTCCTGGTCGCAGCGCATCAAGACGGAGGCCGTGCAGCTCGACGCCGACCTGCGCGGCTCGGACCGCACGCAGACGTGGGCGCGGGCGCTGAAGGCGCTCCCGCCCGGCGCGGAGAACTCGGACCGGGTGCCAGAGGTGCGGCGGATCGTGGCCCGTTGGCACGGCACCGTCCTCACCGTCCTCGGACTGCGCGGCGCATCCGTGCACTTCCGGCACGCCCTGTGCCTGGCCTGCGGGTTGCGCACGGTGTACGGCCGGGCTGATGACGACCGGCCGCGCGGCTGGTGCATCAACGACGCCTGCTTGGACGGCGACACCGGAGCCCCCGCCCGCTACGAGGGCGGCCGTTTGTATCTGCTCACGGAGAACCGGGCGTCGTGAGCAGCCGCCCAGGTTGATCAACAACGGGTGTGGGAGAGTGTGGAGTTGTCAAAGAAAGTGCGACTCCAGGGTTGTGGCAGCTCGTACTTTCTCGTACAATTTTTGACATGGGGCAGGAACGCACACCCCATCAACCGTCCGTGAGGGGGCTGCCATGAACGCGCCGATCATCCGAAGGATCACCGTCGCCGAGTACCTCGTGCAGCGCGGTCTTCCGGCTGACTGGCGCTACGGCTCCCCGCTCGGCCGGGTCGCCGCCGAGATCTACCGGCAGACCTACCGGCGCGAACCCGGCAAAGCCTTCCGGTGGATCAACGGCCGCTTCCGCACCGTCATGACCTACCAGCCGTCCGAGACGCACATCCTCACGACCGCATGGGAGCGGTACGGCTGCATCGCCGGTCGACGCCGCGCCCCGGTCGTCCGCACCTCCCGTCCCACGACGGCGTGGGCGGGCAGCGGCGACGCGATGCGGTGGACCCCGAGCCCGGGGCCCCTCCGCAGCCACCCGTAACCGTCCATCCCGACCGCGCGAAAGGGGGAGCCATGTCCGACACGTTGCTTCGCGCACTCGACTTGATCGCCCCGGGCGACCTGGTGATCTACCACGGCTCCATCGAGGACATGCACGGCCTGTGGCTGGCTGTCCCGTGCCCGTGCCAGATCTGCCACGCGCTGGACGACTTCGGCATCCCGGACATCCGGTTCGCCCTGGTCGACCCCTGGCGCGAGCGGCCCGGTCCGTTCCACGCCCGCCGCCAGTCCATCACCCGCTCCATCGCCTGCACCTGAGATCTGCCAACCGCCCCGGAAGGGGGACACAGTGAGCACCACCGACGTCAACGAGAAGTTCAACCGCGACCGCCGCGCCCTCATGCAGTCGGCCGGTGCCCGCCGCCGAGACAACGGCACGTATGCCGCGACCGTCGGCTACGACCGGGGCGAGGTCATCGGCCGCGACGGCCTCGACACCTCCCGGGGCACCGCCGCCCTCTACACGTCCACCCCGGCCTGGCACGGCCTCGGCACCGTCGTCCCCGGCGGAATCTCCAACATCGACACCGTCCTCCGGGTCGGCCAGATCGACTTCCACGTCGACAAGGTCCCCGTCCGCTACTCGTACAACGGCAGCAACCGGCAGATGGACAGCCGCTGGGTCACCGTCCGCTCCGACACCGGAGCCGCCCTCGGCACCGTCGGCGACCGCTACCAGATCTTCCAGCAGCGGCAGATCTTCAACTTCCTCGAAGACCTCGCCGACCTGCACGGCGTGCTGTGGGAATCCGCCGGGGCACTGCGCGGCGGCCGACGGGTCTTCGTCACCATGCAGATCCCCGACACCGTCATCATCGACCGAGGCGGCCTGAACGACGAGATCCGCCTGTACATCGTCGCGATCAACTCCCACGACGGCACCTCACAGGCCGAAGTCGCCGTCACCCCTTGGCGCGTCGTCTGCGCCAACACCGAGCGCCTCGCCCTCGCCGACGCTGCCTCCCGCTGGGCCATCCGGCACACCACCAGCGGCCTGGAGAACCTCGCCGAAGCCCGCCGCACCCTCGGACTCACCCTCCGCTACGCCGACGTCTTCGCAGCCGAGGAGACCGCACTCGCCCGCACCGAGATCGCCCTCCGCGACTTCCACCAGGTGATCACCGACCTGTGGCCCCTCGATGACGACGCCACCGACCGGACCCGCACCGTCGCCGCGAAGCGCACCGAACGCCTCGACGCGATGTTCCGCACCGAGACCGAGCGCGCCGGACGCACCGCCTACGCCGCCGAACGCACCATCACCGACTACCTCGACCACATCGCCCCCCGCCGCCCCGGCAAGACGATGACCGAAGAGATCGCCCGCGCCACCGCCCTCCTCGAAGGCACGGACGACGACACGAAGACCAAGGCCCACCAGCGGCTCCTGCTGCTCCGCAAGGCCTGACCCCCAGACCGGCGGCCGGAGCCTCCCCCCTCCGGCCGCCACCCGGGCCCGTAGCTCAGGAGGCAGAGCGAGGGATGTAAACCCCACAGCGCGCCGGTTCGACCCCGGCCGGGCCCACCAACCACCCACGAGACCTCTACCCGAAGGAACAACCAATGGCCGCCAAGTCGCTCCCCGTCCACCACCACGGAGTCCTCCGCCGCGACCTGCGCACGGGCCGGTTCGTGAAGGTCTACACGCTCACCTACGCCGCCCCGAGCGGCACCCACGTCCGCACGCTGCCCGCACGCGGCATCGAGACCGTGGGCCGCGTCATCAGCCGCTGCGCAGACCGCCACGAGGTGTGGGACATCGCGGTCACCGACAAGGACGGCAACGACGTCACCTTCGACTTCCTCTGCTTCACCTGACCCCCAGACCGGCGGCCGTACTCCCCCCTACCGGCCGCCACCCAGGGCCGCGCCCCGCGCCGCCCCCGCCCAGCGGGGCGCGGCCCGCACAGACGACAACTCAACACCGAAGTGCTGTAGCTCAGTTGGCAGAGCAGGCCCACTTATAAGGGTCGTGTCGCGCGTTCGAGTCGCGTCAGCACTACTCCAACACCGTTTCATGTGACTGGAGTTGCGATGACCGAAACCGCGGTCACCCCGTATCCCGAGGCTCCCGCCGAGATTGCGGCCGCCGTCCTCGACCGCATCGAGGCCAACCAGGCCGCCTTCAACATGTACTACTGGGCGCATCTGCCCGAGAGCCGCCAGCTCGACCCGGACGCCGAGCCGGCCTGCGGCACCACCCTCTGTGCCGCCGGATGGGTCGCTCATCTGACCGGCTGGACCCTGGTCCACCTCCCCGAGGACCAGGACGAGGAAGTCATCGGCAGGGACGCCGACGGACGCGAGTACAGCAGCTACACGAACGTCTTCGCGGAGAAGGGCGACCATCGCCGCTTCATCGGTGACGTGGCCCGCGACGCACTGCGGCTGGCCGATACCGAGACCTTCTGGGACGCGCCCGCCGAGAAGGCCCTCAGCCGCCTCCGCGCGATCGCCGGACGCTGACGCACCGACCCCCGGCGGCCGGACACGCGCCGCGCACCGACTCGCTTTCCGCCGCCTGGCCCCACCCACCGGAGAGACCCATGACCTCACCCGCCCGCCACCTGTCCCAGGCAGCGGAAGCGGTCCGCGCCTTCAACCACGAGTCCATCACCACGGACGAAGACTGGCAGTACGCGCCCCACTCGTACAACGCGGTCGGCAACCTCGCGTACCTGGTGCGGATGTTGGCGCAGGCCATCGAGCAGTCCACGAGTCCCGCCAAGAGCACCCACGAGCACGGCCGGCTGCTCATCGATGGCGGCGGCGACCCGGATCACGCCATGACGCACATGCGTACGGCCCTGGACACCGCCGTCCAGGCCGCCGGACTCCTCAGCGCGGCCGTCGACCACCTGCACTCGGCCACTGCCTCCATGGGCCTGGACACACGCGGCCTGCCCGGTTTCGAGAGCTGACCGTGGCCGACCCGAAGCGCGTACGCGCCCAAGCCGCGGCGGAGAGTACGGCGGCCGCGAAGTGGCGGCACGTCCGCTTCCGTGACAGCCGCGACCCGTCCACCACCGGCCCGCCGTTCATGGTCGGCACGCCCGACGACCCCCGGTGCTGGTGTCTGGAACCGCTGGACCACGACTGGCCCGGCAAGGCCGACGGCGCACCCCACCCACGAGAGACAGAAGGACTCCGCCCATGACCATCGAGACGAACCCGCGTCTCCCGGACAGGCCGGTCGACGAGCGCCCGGCTGGCTTCCGTGAGTTCCCCGAGCAGGCCTCCGTGCTACGTGACACCCTGACCGCCGCCGGCGTCGAACTCGGTGCGTACGAGGGGATCATCATCGACTGGCTGTCCCGCTGGGAGTGGGCGACGGTCGCCGTGATCGCCTCCTGGGTGTCACGCGCCGCGACCGCCCGTGAGCCCGCGCCGACGGTGGCGCTGCCGAGCCGGTTCGACGCCGCCCCGGCCGAGGTCGACCAGCACCTCCGGCGGATCCTCGCCGAGGACACATACCTGCGCTACCAGCAGGCCATCGGCATCCGCGCGGTCATTGAGGCCGTGGGCGAGACGCGCACGACCGACTTGCCGCAGGACTACATCGACATGTTCGACAACGGCGCCAAGTGGGCGGCCGACCTGATCGACCCGGCGAAGGGCAGCGGCCCGTACCCGTCGCAGCTCCAGTGCTCCCAGCACGACGGCTTCGGCCCGTGCCCCGGCGCGCCCCGCTGCACCCCGAAGGAGAACGACTGATGGCCACCGGACCCGAGCACTACCGGGAGGCCGAACGCCTCATCACACAGGCCAACACGTGGGCGAACGCCGACATGGGCTGGAAGGCGCATCTGTCCAGCGAGGCGCGGATCGCGCACCGTATGGCCGACCTTGCTGAGGCGCAGGTGCATGCCACGCTCGCCGACGCCGCCGCGACCGCGCTCAACGACAACGCCTCCGACGCGGGCGGCCTGCCGCTGGAGGACTACGACGCCTGGGTCAAGGCGGCCGCCGTGTGGCAGCCGAAGCAGAAGGGCGGTGACGCCTGATGGCCACCGACCCGGAGAGTACGCCGCGCACTGTGGACTGCCCGCTGCCCCCGCTCGGCTGCGGGTCGGCCGCCGACCACGCGTGCACGAGCCACGGCGGGACCCGCGAACGCCACGACTTCCACCGCGCCCGTACGGCTGCCTGGGAGACGGCGCGGCTCGCAGCCATCCCCGCCGCCAAGCTCGTCGCGGAAGCCGGGCCCTGTATCCGGCACGCCAAGCATGCCGCCACGCTGCTGGCCGACACCGGCTACCCGAACGAAGCCGCACAGCTTCTCCAGGCCATCTCGGAGCGTAACGGCCACATGTCCGCGAAGCAGGCCATCGCCCTCCTGGTAGAGCAAGCCGAGGGTGGTGAGAGCCAGTGAGTGCGCGCGACGAACTGTCGCCGGAGCAGCGGGCGAGGCTCGCCGAACAGCTCGGGGACGCGCAGGCCGCCAGCGCCGGGCTGGTCATGTCCTTCGGCACGTCGGTCCAGGACCGCCGCGACCACGACCACACCACGCAGCTTGAGGACTGGTACTGCCTCAACTTGGCCGCCTACATAGGCGAGCGGACGGCTCCGGTGCTGCGCCGCCTGCTCGACGCCGAGGCCGAGATCGATCGCTTGCGTGACGAACTCGCCGAAGAGAAGGCCGGCCGGAACCCGCGGTTGCGCTGCCTGCTCGTGAAGGCGGCCCGGGACCGGGACTTGTACGTCGGCTGGTCGAACATCTGCGAGATGCCAGCCGGGATGTGGACCCGGGAGGAGGCGCTCGCGTACGGCTTCCCCCGCTCCCGCCTCGACCGCGCAGACGCGAACGGCAGCAGCGACCTCAGCTGCGGCGACGGCCACTGGGACGACAAGGGGTTCATCGCCGAACAGCGCGGCTGGCTGCGGCGCGATCGGGTCGGCGACTACGCACAGCGGTACCTCGCGGGGGACCAGTCCGCCGCGTTCGACCTGCTGGAGCCCTTCGAGGGTGAGACGGAGGTACGCCGATGAACGGGCACACCCCGCGCCGGGGCATCTTCAACTACCTCACGGGCCGCGCGATCTGCAACGTGCCGAGATCGGCCGAGGAAGCGGAAGGCCTCTTGGACTCCTTCCGCGACGACGTGTTGCGAGAGTGGGCAGTGATCATCCGCGAGGTCGGTACCGCGAAGGGCTGGTCCACGTGGGCGGGGCCCTTCATCGACCCCGACGTCGAGTTCGTCGACACCAGCATGCCGCCGACCAAGACCATCGTCGCCGAACTCCGTCGGCTCGACCGCGCCGCCGTCCTGCGTGAAGCCGCGGCCGCGATCGACTTGCCGCCTGGGTGCAACTGCGGAGGCTGTACCGCCGTACGCGGCATGGCCAACAAACTGCGCCGTATGGCTGCCGAGGGGGAGAAGGACACCAGCGGCGGCCGCCAGCCGACCGAGGGCGAGTCCACTCCCGACGCGGGCCCTCAGGACGAGCCGCTGATCGTGTCCCGGTACGACGTTGCGATGGAGCCCGCGCTGGAGGAGGCGCCGGTCCTGGCCGTCGGGGCGGTGGCCGAGGACGGGCGTCCCGTGGCGCTGCTCTTCGACCCGGAGGCGCGTCGCAAGGTCGCCGGGTGGCTCGCGCCAGCGCACGCCAGCGTCCTCCCGGCGGCACACCTCGAGGCGACGGCGCGCGACGCGTCGTACGCCACCGACACCGAAGGACCAAGCCAGTGAACATGCCCGCGCCACTGACCATCGCCGCGCGCCGCGCCATGGTCGAGCAACTCCAGCGCCAGGAGCCAGGCATCAGCGCCAGGAAAATCGCTGCTCGGCTCGGGGTCGGCAAGGACGCGATCCTCCGGGACATCGACGCGATCGAGACGGAGCAGCGCCAGCGCGCGACAGAGGCTGCGGCCGTGGCGCAGGTCGCCGAGCCACTCGCGCCAGTAGCTGCGCCACAGGGCGACGTCGTCGTGCTCCAACTGGACGAGCCGATGCGCCAGGCCCTCGCCGTCTTGCGCGCCCAGGCCGGCGCACCCGACACCCCGGCGCAGAACATGGCCGCCGCCCGCGCCGCGATCCGTGCCTTCGCCGACACCATCCTCGAAAGCCGTCAGCACGCTCAGTACGGGACATCGGGAGGTCCCCGCCGATGACCACAGTCCAACCGATCACGCTGACTCCGCGCGACGTCGAGGTCATCGCCGGGTATGCGCGAGGGCACACGGTGGCCCGCATCGCCCGGCGCCTGTACGTGTCCGAGGAGACGGTGCGCAGCCGGACCCACGCCATGTGCAAGCGCCTCGACATCAAGGGAGCGCGGCAGGCCGCGCTCGTCGACTACGCCTACCGTCACGGCCACCTCCCGGTGGCCAGCCGCGAAACAGCGGGTGCGCTGTCGCAGCGCCTCACCCAGGTACTCGACTGCACGGCCCGCGGGCTCGGCCACCGGGCGACAGCCGCCGAGCTGCGCCTCTCCGTCGCCACCGTGCGCGGCCACCGGGAGCAACTCCGACGCTGCTTCCAGGCCCAGTCGTTGGCCCAGGTCGTCGCCCGTGCCTGGGAGGCCGGAGTCATGGGCCCCGCACGCTCCATGGGAGCCCCCAGGTCATGAGCCGCCCGCACGGATACGCCCGCTACCGGCTCGACGGCTGCCGCTGCTACGTCTGCGGCTGGGCCGTCGCCCAGTACAACGACGCCCGCGAGCACGCCATGCGCCGCGGCACCTGGCAGCCCTGGACCGACGCCACCCCCGTACGAGCCCACCTCGAACGGCTCGCGGACTGCGGGATGGGCCTGCGCCGCATCGCTGCCCTGGCTGGCGTCGACCGGAAGCGCCTGCAAGCCGTGCTGCACGGCCGACCGGAACGAGGCACCGGGCCACAGGAGAAGGTACGGCCGGCCCTCGCTGCCGCCGTGCTGGCCGTCGAACCCACCCTGGAGAACCTCTCCCCGTCCACGCTGATCAGCCCGCACGGGACCCGCCGCCGCGTCCACGCCCTCGTCGCGGTCGGCTGGCCCCAGCACCACCTCGCCATCCACCTCGGCATGACCCCCAGCAACTTCACCCAGATGCTCGCCCGCGACCACGTCCTGGTCCGCCGCGCCCTCGCTGCACGGGCCATGTACGACGCCCTGTGGCGAGCCGACCCGGCCGAACACGGCGCCAGCACCGGGGGCATCGCCCGCGCACGGAGGTACGCGGCCGTACACGCCTGGCCGCCACCAGGAGCGTGGGACGACGACCGGATCGACGACCCCGAGGCCCACCCCGACTGGACCGGACAGTGCGGCACCCCCGAAGGCTTCTGGGCGCACCGGTACATCAAGGTGCCCGCCTGCCAGCCCTGCCGGGACGCCTTCAACGCCGACCGGCGCGCCCGCAAGGCGACTACCAGCAATCTGCTCACCACCCAGGAAGGCACTGTCCGATGAAGCCCATCGTGTGCAGCTTCTACATCCGCACCCCAGCCGAACAAGGCCAGTTCCACTACGAGCCAGTCAACGTCAGCAGCCCGCACTACGACGGCAAGATGCACACGCTGTACGCGCCCGCGGTCGGTGACCTCATCCACCTGTGGGACACGACCAAGAAGCAGGGCGGCACCTTCGAGGTCCTCGCCCGGCATTGGCTGCACTCCAGCTACGGGTCCACGAGCTGGCCCGTGCTGGAGCAGCAGCCGACCGTGGGCCCGCTCCTGGATCTGATCGTGCAGGCCGCCGAGGGCGTCTTCCGCGACCAGGCACCGCTCCCGGATGAGGAAGAGGCACCAGAGTGACGTGCGAACTGCCGGTCGCCGGCCACTGCCCGATGGGCTGCGGCGAGACCCTCCAACGGCGCGATTTGGACAGCGCCATCGTGTGCGCGGCAGACGCATGCCCCCGACCGGACGCCGTGGACACGATCCTGCGCGAGCAGGAGACCGAGCACATCGTCCAGTTCGACGAGGACGGCTTCACCATCCGCCACCCGCTGCGCGAGCGCCTCGACGACGCCCTCATGCACTGCGAGCTGCACCGCCACTGCACCCGCCTTCCCGGGCCGCCGCGCGACGGCGCCGGCCAGTACAGGGCCATCTTCCTCGGCCCCCGGGACTGGGTGTTCCAGCGCAGAGAGGGAGCCTGACGTGAACTACCGCCCGTACCCCGACGCCGACCGCGCCCTGCACCAGGTGAAGCGCGGTCGCGTCCGCGCCTACCACTACGTCCGGCAGCTGCCCAACGGCATGATCGCCGAGACGCACATCTTCCCGAACACCGAGCGGCTGATGCGAGCCTTCCGAGCCGTCTCGGAGAGCACCGGACAGGTCCTGCAACGGATCGCCGTGCAGCACGCCCGGCAGATCGGGAAGACGGCGCTCATCGCGGCAGCCGCCGAGGAGGCGGTGAAGGCGGGGGAACACGTACACGTCGCCACCCGCAGGGGAGTGCGTTGCGCTGGTGGAGATGAGGGCTGCGGGCTACGGCTGCTGCGCCCGGATCCGCCGCTGATCCTCGCGCGCGCTGTACGCACGTGTCTGGCCGTTCCGTCGCAGTGGAGCGCTTGGACTGTCGACGGCCAGTACCTGTACCTGCGCTACCGGTCCGGCATCGGCACCGTCGACGCCTACGAAACCGAGGACAGCGAGCAGTGGACGGAGCCGCCCGACGGCCGCGTCGCCACCTTCGACACCGGCGACACATACGGCGGCGACATGAGCCTGGCCGACTTCTGCGACCGCGCCGGCCTCCAGCTGGCCGACGACGCGGAGGTGACCGGCGAATGAGCGAGGACCGCGTGCGGATTCTGTACGGCCACGATGACGGCCGATGGTTGCTCGCCGACTTTGCTTTCCCCTACGGGCAGCACTTCCAGGCACCTGCCAGCATCGGTGACCTGGCCAGACTGGGCGAGCCGAGGGAAGCGTTGGCCCACTTGTACGGATGCATCCGCGAGCAGCAGAAGCGTGACACCGAGCGCGCGCGTGATGCCCGGGCCGCGCACGGCAGATCCCTGGACGCTTGGCGGGCCGCGGACCCTGCAATCCGGGGGTCGGTCCCCGAACCGCCGCTGGGCTGGCAGCCTGCCAAGCGCGGTCCGCGCCCGGGCGTTCAGCAGCAGCTTGCCGAGGTGCTCGGTGTCGGCCAACAAGCCGTCTCTCGCTACCTCAGCAGCCGCCGGACGGACATGAAGCTCAGCGAAGACGGATGGAGTGCCTTCGTGCGGGCCTGGTTCGCGGCGGAGGCGATCGGCGAATGAGCGCCCGGAACTACCGAGACGATGACTTCGGCCCCACCATGGACGACCTCCGCCAGGCCGGCATCGAGATGCGGGTCGCCCGGCTGTACGCCGACCTGGAGAAGTCCCTGTCGGCCACCCTCCGCGGGCGGCTCGCACTGCGCTTCGCCCGCTGGTACGCCCGGAGGAAGCGGTGACGGCGCCGATATCCCCGCCACGTCGGCCTCAGCGCAAGCTCACGGAGGCGGAGCAGGCGGTCCTGGCCGGTGTCCAGGCCTTGTGTTTCCACCGCATGTTGCACCTCGGGCTCGTCGACCCGGTGCCCAACCCCTCGCCCATGTCGGAGGAGGAGGGTGCCTGGGTTCGCGAGCAAGTCTGGACCAAGCCCTTCCATCTCATCGACGACGGCTACGCCTGGGGGTTCTGGCGCTGGTCGTTCTGCGAGAAGGGCACGTGCTGGAACTGCCTCGCGGGGCGCTGCGAGTGGTGCATGCACCGGCAGAAGGGCGGCCCCGACGTCTGCGACAACGTGGACTGGGTGCACAACCACCGCGGTCGCACCGTCGCGAGGCTCATCCTGCGCCCGGGCGGCGAGCCCTGCGTGTGGTGGTGCCGCTGCCCGTGCGATAGGTCCGGCCCGCCGCCGGCCGCGCCCGAACCCCAGCAGGCCGAGCCGGAACCCGTGCCAGCCAAGACGCCCAGCCGCCCGGCGCCAGCCATCCGGCCGAACCAAACACCTCTCTTCTGAACGGAGTTGATAAGTCGATGAGCAGGCCGCTTCCGCACGACCCGTACATCTTCGCCGTCACGGACGCCCTCACCGCTGCGGGGCTGGAGCCGACTGACGGGTGGACCTCGGACGCCGAGCTCGACCGGTACCGCGACGACGACCTGTACGGCCTCGCCTGCATGCTCGACGCCTACCTGCTGTGGGACGGTGAGCACCCCGCACTGAACACCGAGAAGCACCCGCACGGCATCGCCCTCGTATGGGATCACCCAGCCGAGCAGTGGCAGTGGGCCGCCCGCAAGGACAACGGCCACCTGGTCCAGGACCCCGAGTTCCTGCCGAACCTCGGCCGCTACGCCGACCCCGCCGCCATCGTCGACACCGTTCGAGCGCTGCTGGCCGGCGACCAGGTACCCGAGGGCCAAGCGCCGTACTGGCACCCCGCCGACAGCGTCCGCGCTGCCGTGGACGCCTGGGCGGCAGCCGAGTCAGTCGCCGGAGAGACAGCCTGATGCGCGCGCCCCTACAGGTCCGGCCCGCGACCTTCCCGCCCGTCGGCTTCAACACCGCGCCGCCCGGCCGCGCGTGGGGCGCCAGATGCCGGCCCTGCGGCAGCGACGGCATCCCGATGCTCATCGCCCGGTCGTCGGTCCTGGACCGCGCCGGGTGGCGGGCCTGCATGACCGCCGCCCACGCCCACATTGCCCAGCACAAGCAAGGAGGACGGCTGTGACGGTCCCGAACGTCGTGAACGTCCTGCTCTCCGGGATCGTCGGCTCGACCGCGTACGGCCTCGCCCGCGAAGGCTCCGACGTCGACCGACTCGGCATCTTCGCCACACCCACCGAGCAGCTGCACGGCCTGCACCGGTACACCGAGTCGCACGTCACCACCCACCCGGACCGCACCTTGCACGAGGCCGCGAAGTGGTGCCGGCTCGCCCTCGGCGGCAACCCCACCGTCATGGAGCTCGTCTGGATACCCGACGAGCTGTACGAGGTACGAACACCCCTGGGCGACGAGCTGATCGGCCTGCGGAGCGCGTTCCTGTCCGCGAAGAAGGTCCGCGACGCCTACCTCGGCTACGCCACCCAGCAGTTCCGACGGCTCGAGGCCCGCGGCGACGGCTCGTTCTCCGCCGACACCCGCAAGCGCACCGCCAAGCACGCCCGGCACCTGAAGCGGCTGTGCCACCAGGGCCTCGAGCTGTACACCACCGGCCGACTCACGATCCGCGTCGAAGACCCCGAGGCGTACCACGACTTCGGCGAGCGGGTCGCCGCCGACTCCGCAGCCGCCCGGCCGCTGCTCGCCGAATGCGAGGCCGCGTTCGACGAGAAGCATTCAGTGCTGCCGGACCGGCCCGATGAAGCCGTCGTCGAGACGTGGCTGCTCGGAGTCCGCGCCCGTTTCTACACGAGGGGATCCGAACAGTGACCGACACGATCCCGGCACGCGACCGGTTCTTCGCACTCATCGCCTCGATTCCTGGCTCCGGCACCGTCGACTGGTGCGGTCCGGCTCGTGCGCTGTTGGACGAGATCGCCGCGCCTGCCGTGGTGTCTGCCGCCGGGCCGCCCACACAGGCCGCGCTGCGGGACCGCATTCGGCTCGCCATCGCCCAGCAGTTCCTCGACGAGGTTGGGGCAGGTCGGAACGTCGACGAGCTGGATGACTCAGAGTTCGGCACCCTCGCCGATGCGGTGCTGGCTGTGCTGCCTGCGCCCGCGGACCGGGCCGCCGTGCTGCGGGAAGCCGCCGACGTGGCCCGCGAGGAAGCCCACCGCCTCGAAACCGGCAACCACGATGCGCGGGCGGCGCGCGGTGCCCGGTCCGTCGCGTACCTGCTGCGCCGTCTGGCCGAGGCACCCCAGCCCGAGACTGAGGCCGAGCCCGAGTTCACCGAGGCCCGCGCCGCCTTCATGCAGATCGGCCGCACCCCGTCACTGGAAGGCTTGCGCGCCGAACTGCGGATAGAGGGCTGGCCTCCGGTCGTCGGCTGCTACTGCGGGGCGTCGATGGGTCGGATGCACGACGTTCCGGGGCACGAGCACCTCCTTGCCGTCGACCCGCGCCTGATCTTCGAGTACGCCGAGGACACGCCCGCTGTCGGGGAGCAGCCCGAGATGCAGGACACCCCACGAGAGCCGCACCCGACGGAGGCGGATATGCGTCACGCCCTGGCGGTCCTCGACCGCTTCCACGGCCGGGACACCGACCAGGTCGCCGCAGCGCCCGTTGGCGGGGAGCAGCCCGCTGAGGAGCCGATGTTCGGCGTCCCCGGCTGCACCTGTCGCCCGTTCACCAGGCAGACGAACCCGGCCCGCTACCTCGACCAGCCTGGCGACACGGTGGACATGATCAGCGGCTGGACGCTGGGCGACGACTGCCCGCACCACAGGCCCGCTGTCGTGGGGCAGCCCGGCACCCAGGCACGGGAGGCCGACCGGGTCGTGGCCTACCGGTCCAAGGGCGGCCGACTCCTGCGCTGCACGGCCCACCACCCCGGTCAGCGGTGCCTCGACAGCGGGGACTTCCACCCGGTCACGTCCGAAGACCTGCCCGACGGCGGCACGTGCACGATGCCGGGCTGCGGCGTGGACGTCCTGATCGCTGCGGACTGCATCGGAATCTCGCGGAAGCTCTGCCCCGGCTTCCCGGACCGCTGCCCGAACCTGCGCACCGTTGAGCCGAACCCGCCCGAGCATCTCGGCGGGATCCGCTGCGGCTGCGCGGACGCCGCCCCGTGACGACCGCCCTCGGCCGGGACGGTGCTTCTACATGAACCCCGCGACAGACGTAGCGGACGGGCCTACCGGCGTCGTGCGCCAGTGCACCGTCTTGTGCGACACCTGCATCTACCGGCCCGGCGACCTGGCGCACCTGGCGCCCGGACGCGTTCAAGAGATGACCCAGGCCGCCATGGCAGACGAAGGACACATCGTCTGCCACGCCACGATCGGCACGCCAACACCCGCCATCTGCGCCGGATTCGCGCGCCACCCGATCGGCGCGGCCCGCTCCCTCGCACTGCGCATAGTCCGCGCCGGCGGCGCAGTCCTCCAGCTCATCACCCCACCGTCGAAGGGCTGCCCATGACCGCCACTCCCGACCAAGTGGACGCGCTGCTGCGCGCCTACATCGGCCGCCGACTGCTGGCGCGCGAGGCGCACCTCGAGGACCCGCTTTACCACGCCCAGCTCGAATGGCTCCGCCAGATGCTCACCGTCCTGAGGCAGGCCATGGACAGCGAGCAGGTGCCACCGCACGTCCGCGACCGCGTTGTCCATCGCGTCCTGTACGGGTCCAAACAGACAGTGAGGAGCAGCATGGTCCGGCGTGAGACCTACTGCGACGGACGGCTCGTCAAGGAGATCGATCAGGTCAACGTGGGCGGTGTCGCCACGAACTTCCATAACCACTACGTCGATGGCCACCACGCCTGGCTGCTGGACGGCACAGAGATCACCGAGGCGCAGGCCGAGACCTTCCGGGCGGCCCGGGTATCCACGAAGACGACGGGTTCTGTCTGATGCGGGGTGGGCCCACGCGTCCGGTTGAGGAGGCCACGTAGTGCCCGCCAACGGGGACCTCACGCCGTGCTTCAACTGGCGGTACCGGCAAGACGACGGCTGGGGATGGAGCCGCGCCCACACCATCGAAGGCCCCTGCTTCGGGTGCAGCCCCAGGAAAGCGGTCCGGACGTGTCCACGCTGCGGCGGACGCCTTCACCGAGACGTCGCCATCCTCGACGACCGCCTCGGCGAGGCTCTGTTCTGCCAGCAGGAACGCGCCGACGGCTCCGGGCTGCCGACCCGGACGCGGGCGGCGGAGTCGGAGGCACTGCTGGCTGCCCGGCTGGAGGCGAGGCACCAGGAGCACAGGGAGCGCATGGACCGGTGGATAGGCCGGGTGGTGGGTGGTGTGCTGGCGGTGAAGGTGCTGCTCGCCATCGTGTTCGTCCTGCTGGTCGCCGCGGGGATCCTCACCAGCCTCTGACCATGTATCCGCCCCCGTGAGACGGCCTCGCCCGAAACGCCCGGTGCGGGGCCTTCACAGAGCCGCACCTCGCCTCCTCCGCCACTTGAGGCTGTGCAGCGTAACGAAATCGACACGAAGCGTGCATACGCCCCGCCGTGCCTCCGTCTCGGTCTCCACAATGACCGTCCCACGCAACGACCTTGGGGACACCCATGACCTACAGCCCGAATCCGTACGTCAACGCACCGATCACCCCACCCCGGCCGCGCATGTTCGGCTCGACCCTCGCCCGAGTTGTTTGGACCCTGGTCCCCGTCTTGAGCCTCGGCCTCCTCGCCGCGGTGCCGCTTGTGGCCGCGGCGGTGAAGGGAGTCATCAAGCCGTGGCTGGCCGGCGTCTACGTCGCAGTCGAAGTTGCGGTGCTCATCTTTGCGACTGCCGTGTCTGGAAACGATCCGCAAAACTGGACGGGCCTCCTGCTCGTACTCCTTCTGCTCATCTCGGCAACCCACACCGCTCTCCTTGACAGCGAGAGAATCCGAATCGGGAAGTAGCCCGTGGCGGGTCGCGCCCTGCCGACGGGCGGGGTCTCCCTCGCTACGCAGCATCCGGGCAGAGCTTCGCGCCGGCGTCCAGCCACTCCGCGTACGCGTCGCCGTCCTTGCCGTTCCACAGCTCCGTGCCCGCGTTGCTCTTCACGAAGCCCTGCTGTGTGATGGTGCCCGTCAGCAGGTAGTTCTCGCCGTCCGCCGCGTTCAGGTACGCGCCGCCCCCTATCGAGTCGCTGCACGCCATCACCACGTCGGACGTCTTCCACGGCCAACCCTTGCCGTACGACTCTCGGTTCGCGATGACACTGTCTTCGAGCTGCTGCACCTTGTGCCCCGGGAACAGCGCGGCCGCCGTAGGCGAGGGAGGTGCCGGCGGCTCACTCGTCACCGGGTCGCCGGTAGGTGTCGACGGGGCCGGAGACGAAGGGGCTGGGGACGGCGACGCACTCGCCGGCAGGGACTGCGACGGGGCGGCCGTGCTCGGGGAGCTGCCCGCCGTCGGCGTGGCGGTCGACTCGTCATCGCTGTCGGAGCTGGAGCCGCAGGCCGTGACCACCACGGCGACCAGTGCTGTGATGCCAAGAGTTCTGAGGGTTCTCACACCGGCACCATGGCATGCGCACAGCCGGATGAGCCTGCGGTGACCAACCCGTGACGCTACGTTCGTCAAACCTGGACCGGAGCATGGCCTTTGTCTGCCCTGGACGTCTTGCAGCGCTCAATAACCTGGTCGGTAAGGGGCGTTGTTGGCGTTACGGTGCTCGCGTGGATCTGATGAACTTGTCCGGAGACGAGCTTTGGAGATGGCTGCGCGGAACGCGCTGGAAGCCGCCGAAGGCCGCGACCGCAGACCAGGAGCGCTGCGAAACGTACGTGTTCGCCCTGGAACAGGCAGAGCAAATGTTCCGTGCCGCCGCCACCGTCGGCCCCGCCACTCAGCCACTCCTCATCTTCTACGGCCTGAGCCAGGCAGGCCGCGCCATCATGGCGACTGCGCCGGTAAAGGGCGACCAGTGGCGGCTCGTCGGTCACGGCATCAGCCAGGACCCCAAGACTTTCGCCGGCCCTCTCGCCGACGTCGCCGTCACGACGTCCAAGGCGGGCAACCGCAGCAGCTTCGTGCGGCTGTCCCAGGCACTCGACTCGCCAGTCTGGGAGGACTCCGCGGTCCCACTCGGTGCTCTGTGGGACTGCCTTCCGGAGAACCGCTTCTCGTCGCTGGCGACCGTCACGAACGACCGGCGCACGCCGCTGGATGTCGATGAGCGAACTCTGCCAGGCGGCGACCCTAACCCACATGCCAGCGTCGAGGTATGGGACTTCCCGCCGTGGGTCGCGTCTGCGGGAAATGCCGACGCGCTGAAGACCTACATGAAGGCGTTCCCCGGTTCCGAGGGGTTCGCGTATCCGTGGGATGGGCCATCGGAGGCACAGGAACCAGCCTTCTCCCTGGACCTCGACGGCTGGGGCGGGCTCACGATGCACTGGCACGTGCCGCCTGGAAGCAACGGCAGCTACGAAGACCGTCGTACGCTGATCCGCGCCATGACGAGGCCGCACGGGCGCGCTCGCTACCTGGTCCCGGCCGTCGGCAGCAACACCAAGAGCCTGCACCCACTCATGACATGGTGGGCTGTCCTGCACACCTTGTCGATGCTGGCCCGCTACGAGCCTGCACAGTGGAGCAAGCACATCCACATCGACTCCAGCCAGCAGGCCGTGCCGCTTGAGTCGCTCTTGGAGAAAGCGATCAGCACATTGCCAACGCTCATCGCCTACGTCCTGGACGAACTCTCCGGCGGAGAATTGACCAGCCGCTGAGACGGCGCATGCCGACCGCCCGGACAGCCCGCGCCGCCTGAGAACCGAAGACGCCAGCACGGGTACACGCTTTCGATTCCAAGGCGTGCGGGCACCATTGAGGCATGAGCACACCAGTGGGGCGCGACGGCCGCCCCCTCGTCACCACCGCCCAAGCCGCCTACAGCCTCGGCATGCAACCCGGCCAGTTCCGGGACTGGGCACGCCGCCGCGCCTTGGCCCCGGCCGACTCCCGGCCCAACCCCGTGCGCGGCCAGGCCCTCGCCCTATGGGACCTCGCCGACATCGCCGAGGCCGTACGCCCTAAGACCCCTGCCGTCTGATCTGTCAAGGCCCGTGACCTGCAACAGCTTGACAGAAGATCAGCGCGCGTTCATTCTGTGAGACGTTGGCACCGCTGTCGCACTGGTCTCCACCCGCACTGCCACCCCACACCACTCCCGAGCCCGGCCCTGGCGCCGGGCTCCGGCATGTCCGGGGTGATGACCGTGCAGCTCTCCGAGCGGGAGATCGCCCGCCGTACCAAGCAGGCCCGCAGCGGCCGGCCCTGGCTACGCGTCCAGACCCAGGTCTTCGCCGAAGAGACCCACTGCTGGCTCTGCCACTGCTACGTCGACCAGTCCCTACCAGGCACCACCCACCCCATGGCGCGCACAGTGGACCACGTCCACCCGCTCTGGCTCGGCGGAGACCCGCTCGACCGAGCCAACTGCCGACTCGCCCACCGACGGTGCAACACCGCCCGCAACAACCAGCTGCGCGCCGCGCAACGACCGCGCCCCAGCCACACCGTCGACGCCGCAGCCCTCTGACCACCGGCCGGCCGACCAGCAGGCCCCCTGCACGGTCCGCCCGGCTGGCCAGGAACGCGCCCGCCGCTGCGCCGCGAAATGCCTCTGACCTGCGGTTATGTGTCCGGGGTGGGCGCCCGGTGATCCAAATGGTCTCCATCGAGATCGCCGATCAAGCCCTGACCTGCATCTATGTGAGAATGTCCGACTTTCCCGTTTTTTTGATCATGGGGTGGCTGACCCCGCGCCCAACTCAAAAAAATATCCCCCCGCAGAAATCGGCAGGGGTCTCCCTCAGGTGGTGATCTTGGTGGAGGCACCTCCCGGACTGGGGGAGCGGGGTCAGCGGCTGTGGGATGAGTCCCTGGCGATCTGGTCTCTGACTCCGGCTCATCTGCTGCTGCTGGAGGAGGCTTGTCGGATCGCTGACCGGCTTGACCTTCTGAACTCCATGTTGCGCCTGCCCTCGGAACAAGTCAACCCCGATAGCCAACAATTCGCTGATATTTCAGGACTGTTGGCGGAGTCCAGGCTTCAATCCGGCGCTCTCAAGCTGCTGTTGTCGGAGATTCGCCAAGGTCAGACGGCGTCTGGCCCGGCTGTGGAGGATCCGGCGGGGGGTGCTGGTGTCTCCGACCTCACGAAGCGGATCGCTGAGCGCCGCCGCCAAGCCGAGAGTTGAGGTCCACCCGCCCTACGCGTACACGCTGGGCGCGGAGGCATGCGAGCTCGCCGCGACCGCAGGCCTCGTCGCCGACCCGTGGCAGCGCGACGCGATCGACCTGCTGCTGGCCTGCCGGGACGACGGCAAGTGGGCGTGCTTCGAGTACGCCGAGCTCGTCGCCCGCCAGAACGGCAAGGGCTCCATCCTCGAGATCCGCGTCTTGCTCGGGTTCCTGGTGCTGGGCGAGGAAGTCATCCTCTGGTCGGCGCACGAGTACAAGACCGCGATGGAGGCCTTCCGGCGCGTCCGGAGGCTGATCAAGAGGCTCGGCAAGCAGGTCGGGAACAACGAGAACCTCTTCGAGGTCGACGGCGTCCGCATCAAGATCTCGAACACCAACGGTGAAGAGGGCTTCGAGCGGCTCGACACCGAGGCCCGCATCAAGTTCGTCGCCAGGTCGAAGGGTTCCGGCCGCGGTTTCTCCGGCGACCTGGTCATCATCGACGAGGCGTTCGCGTACACGCTGATCCAGCAGGACGCGCTGATGCCGACCATGCGGGCCCGGCCCAACCCGCAGATCATCTATACGTCGTCCCCGCCGCTCGACGGCGAATCCGGAGACGTGCTGTTCATGCTGCGCGCGCGAGCCGACGCAGGAGGGGACGACTCGCTCGGCTACCGGGACTGGGGCGCCGCCGGCGACCTCGACCACCTGGAAGACGTCGACCTCGACGACCGGCGGCTGTGGGCGGCGACCAACCCGGCGTGGGGCGGCCGCGTCACCCCGGAGGCCATGGTGCGCGACCGGCGGGGCATGTCGCCGAAAGGTTTCGCCAGGGAGATCCTCGGGATCTGGCCGCGCCGCACACAGGGCAACATCGTCATCGACCCGCGGCTGTGGGTCACGATGGCCGACGAGCACTCGGCGCGCACCGCCGCCGGCGGCGTCGCCCTCGGCCTCGACATCAGCCCGCTGCGCGACTACGCCGCGATCTGCGTGTACGGCGTCCGCGACGACGGCCTCGGCCACGTGCAGCTCGCCGACTACCGGCCCGGCACCAAGTGGGTGCTGCCGCGTCTGGTCGAACTGCGGGACGCCCTCACCCCGATCGGCCTCGCGATGGGCCGCGGCACCCACGCCTTCCTCGACACCGACCTCAAGGCGGCCGGGTTCCAGCTGCCGGAGGACAAGGACGCCCCCGAGGCCGGCGACCTGGCCGTGACCGGGGCGGTGGAGATGGCGGCCGCCGCCGGGCAGGTCCTCGACGGCGTGCGCGAGCAGGCCTTCCGCGTCGTGCCGAACCAGCACCTCGACACCGCGGTGGCCGGGGCCAAGACCAAACAGTCCGGCGACACCATCGCCTGGGCGCCCGCCAGCTCCGACGTCGAGATCAGTCCCCTCGTCGCCATGTCCCTCGCCCGCTGGATCTACATCAGCCGCTCTTTCCTCCTGGCCGAGGCGTCGTACGACGTCCTCGACTCCATCGGCTGACCCACCTCACCCCTTCACTCGCTCGACCTACGCCTGGAAGGGGGCCGCATGCGCAACCCCCTTCGCCGATGGGGCTGGACACGCGGCGGCAGCGGAGCGGCACGCAGGGCGGCCGAGCGGAGAGACCTGGGCGTCAACGACGTCTCCTGGCCGGTCGACGACCTCGCGTCCCCGGCCGCCGTGTCCGAGCACGGCGCGCTCCGGCTCACCCCGGTGTTCGCCGCGGGCCGGCTGCTCGCGTCGTCGGTGGCGTCGCTCCCGATCCAGCAGTACCGGCGCGTCGGTGAGACGACGACGAAGCTGCCGCTCACGAGCCTGTTCCAGAAGCCGTCGGCGCAGGGCACGATCGACGACTGGCTGTGGCGGCTGATGACGTCGCTGGTCTACCGGGGCAACGCGGTCGGTCTGGTCATGGAGCGGGACTGGCTGGAGTTCCCGACCCGCATCGAGTGGCTGAACCCGGCCGACGTGTACGTGCAGGACCACAACGCGATCGGCACGCGCGGCTCCTTCACGGACCCGGTGTGGTCGTACTGCGGGATCGAGATCCCCGCCTACGACATCGTGCACATCCCCTGGATGACGATGCCGGGCCGGGTGTGGGGGCTCTCGCCGATCGCCGCGTACGCGGTCACCGTGTCGACCGGCCTGGCCGCGCAGCGGTTCGTCGATGACTACTTCCGGTCGGGCGGGACGCCGCCCGGCCACTTCCGCAACACCCAGCAGACCCTCGACCAGAAGCAGACCAGCGTCATCAAGCGGCGCCTGGTCTCGGCGATCCGGTCGCACGAGCCGATCGTGTACGGCAAGGACTGGGAGTACAAGCCGATCACCGTCTCCGTGCAGGAGGCGCAGTTCTGCGAGACGCAGCGGCTGTCCGCGACGCAGATCGCCGCGATCTACGGCATCCCGCCGGAGAAGATCGGCGGCGAGACCGGCGGCTCCTACACCTACAGCTCGCCGGAGCAGCGACAGATCGAGTTCATCCAGGACGCGCTGCTGCCCTACCTGGTGAAGATCGAAAACCACCTCGGTGCTGTGCTGCCGCGCGGCCAGTACATCAAGTTCAACGCCGACGCCCTGATCCGCGTCGACATCCTCACCCGGCACTCGGTGTACGAGAAGGCCCGCCTGATCGGCCTCAACAACCTCGACGAGCTCCGCGCCCGCGAGGACGAAGCCCCGCTGCCCGACGGCAAGGGCCAGGACTACACGCCGCTGCCCATCCAGGCCGGCTCCAACATCACCGTCCCGCAGATCCGCGGCCAGGAGCCGCCTCAGGACCCGGGGCTTCGCCTCGTCAAGACCCCGAGGGGGAACCATGGTTGACCGTCGACAGCTACGGGACTCGCCGGAGCGCCGCGGTATCGCCTCCGGACAGTTCGAGCTGCGTACCCAGGGCGGGCAGCTGCTGCTCACCGGCTACGCGTCCGTGTTCAACAAGTCGTACGACGTGTACGGCGGGCCGCCCTACGGGTGGACCGAGGAAGTCGACTCACACGCGTTCGACGTCACGCTGGGGGCGCGCGCGGACGTCCACCTCCTCATCAACCACGACGGCATGCCCCTCGCGAGGACGAAGAGCGGCACGCTGAAGCTGTCGACCGACTCGACGGGCCTGCACGTCGAGGCCGGCCTGGAGCCGTCGGACCCGGACGTGCAGCGGCTCATGCCGAAGATGAACCGCAAGGACATGGACGAGATGTCCTTCGGCTTCCGGGTGAAGAACGACGAGTGGAACGAGGACTACACCCACCGCCGCCTCCTGGAGGTCTCCCTCCACAAGGGCGACGTGTCCGTCGTGAACTTCGGCGCCAACCCGGCCACCAGCGCGCAGCTCAACAGCGCCTCCGACGCCCTGGAGCTGCTCGCCAAGCTCGACCCCGAGGCGGCGATGGCCGAACTCCGCTCGGACGGCGTCGACCTCGAGCGCCTCACCCGGGCTCGGGACAACGTCCTCGCCTTGCACCGGCAGATGAAGCCCCAGCCGAAGGCATCCGGTCGGCTGACCCTGGCCGAGGCTCGCGCGATTGCCGACGGCGAAGTCGACGTGCAGCTGGCCGCGCAGATCGGCGCCCACTCCACTCCGGTCACCAACGACCCGCTGGACCGGCGCTCGGCCGCAGCATCGGCGGCCGGGAACCAGGTGGTGCTGCGCTACATGCACGCCTGGGTCGACCCGGACGGCGACCCGGAGGCCGCGGACTCCTACCGCTTCCCCCACCACGAGCCGCGCATCGGCTCCCCGGCGAGCCTGCCCGCCGTCCGGCACGCACTGTCCCTGCTTCCGCAGGCCGCGATGCCCGACGAGCAGAAGGCGGCCGTCGAGCGGCACCTGCGCCGCCACCTCGAAGACGCCGACTGACCTCGGCGAACCCCAGATTTTCCCGCGATCCGGCACGGATCGCGGTCGCTGTCGACCGCCTGGCACTGGCGCGCGACGGCTCATCACGGCCTGGCACTGGCCGCCGTCATGATCCGTAACGCCAGAAAGGCAGGGCTCAATGCCCACCGACGAGCGTTTCCGGCGGCTGGTCGCACGACGCGAGCAGACCGCCCGCGAGCGCGAGGACATCCTCGCCAAGCGCACCGCCATCACCGACCTCGCCGAGGAGGAGGCCCGCGAGGACCTCCTCCCGGAAGAGGACACCGAGTTCCGCGAGCTCACCGGCCAGATCAAGGCCAAGGACGGAGAGCTGAAGCAGCTCGACGAGCGCATCGCGGAGCTGTCCGACGAGGCCGAGCGCAGCCGCACCGTCACCGAGGGCGCTGCCGCGGTGAAGCGGGCCAAGGCCCGCGTGCAGACCGTCCACGAGGCCCGCACCTACGAGCGCGGCAACGGCCGTTCCTACCTCCAGGACCTCGCCCGCGTCCAGCTCCGCATGGACGACGGCCATGCGGAGGAGCGCCTGCGCCGCCACGCGCAGGACGTCCAGACCGACCCCGAGTACCGCGACCTGGACCGCACGGACGGAAACGGCGGCTACTTCGTCCCGCCGCTGTGGCTCATGTCCCAGTTCATCGAGCTGGCCCGCGCCGGTCGCGCGTACGCCAACCTCGCCAACTCGCAGCCGCTGCCGCCTGGCACCGACAGCATCAACATCCCGAAGGTCGCGTCCGGGACGTCGACGGCCATCCAGACCGCCGACAACGCGGGCGTGTCCGAGACGGACATCGATGACGACTTCATCAACGCGCCGGTCAGGACGATCGCCGGTCAGCAGGACATGGCGATCCAACTGCTCGACCAGTCGCCGGTGTCCTTCGACGAGGTCATCTTCCGGGACCTGACGGCCGACCACGCCACGAAGACGGACCTCCAGGTCATCTCGGGCTCCGGATCCTCGGGCCAGGTGCTCGGTGTCCGGGGGACGTCGGGCATCGAGACCGTCACGTACACCGACGGCTCGCCGACCGTGGCGAAGCTGTACAGCAAGGTGGCCGACGGGGTGCAGCGCATCCACACGCTGCGCTTCATGGCGCCGACCGTCATCGTCATGCACCCGCGGCGGTGGGCGTACCTGCTCGCCGCGACCGACAGCACCGGCCGGCCGCTCGTGACGCCGGAGGCGGGCAACCCGCAGAACGCGATCGCCACCCTCGGTGCGGTCGCCGCAGAGCAGGTCGTCGGCCAGATGCACGGCCTCCCGGTCGTCACCGACCCGTCGATGCCGACCACGCTCGGCGCGGGCACCAACCAGGACGTCATCCACGTCCTGCGCGCGTCCGACCTGCTCCTGTACGAGTCGGGCCTGCGCTCCCGGGTGCTTCCGGAGGTCGGTTCCGGCACGCTCACCGTCCGGCTCCAGGTCTACGGGTACCTGGCCTTCACGGCCGGTCGGTACCCGAAGAGCATCGTGGAGATCGGCGGCACCGGTCTGGTGGCACCTACCTTCTGAGCCTGCTCGGGGCCGGGCGGCGGCCCGGCCCCACAGGCGTTCATCTACAACCCGGTGCCCTCATCTGCAACGAGGCCGCCACGATCATCGACAAGGGGTCGTTGCGTGCGGGTCATCGTGGCGGCGGCTGGCCCTCAGACGAAGTGGGGCGGATACCTCGGTGTCCGCTCCCACTTCGCTCCCGCCCGGGCGTTCCTCGGTAGCGGCCTGGTCCTCCCGCTGCTCGAACTGGCGCTCATGCAGGCCGTGTTCTGGTCGCGGGACGTCTGGCTGGTGGCCCCGGGCGACGAGCCGCGCCCGTACGAGAGCCTCGCCCGCTTCTACGGGGCGCGGACGCACGTCGCCCAACCTGGCACCCGGAACGAGTTCGAGTCGACCCGAACCGTGTGGGCTCCCGACCGGACGAACGTGCTGCTGCTCGGCGACGTGTGGTGGACGCCGGAGGCATTCGGCAGGGTGTTCGCGGGCGCGGCCGGCGGCGGCTTCCGGTTCTACGGCCGCGAGCAGGCGTCCACGCTGACCGGCACGCCGTACGGAGAGATCTTCGCCCAGTCCTGGACGGACAGCACCGAGATGGGCCGCCTCACCGACACCGTGCGCAGCGAGCAGGACTCCGGCCGGGCCGACCGCACGAAGCACGGCTGGACGATGCTGCGGATGCTCCAGGGCACCCCGTTGCGCGAGCACCTCGTGCAGCCCCCGTGGTGGGTCGAGGTCGACGACGCCACGGACGACATCGACGTCCCCGCCGACTACCGGCGCCACCCCGCCACCCGCGGCCTGCACAAGGGAGGTTCGGCGTGCGCGTGATCGGCCTGCTGTCCTGGTACGAGGAGCCCGCCCCGTGGCTCGCCGAGTGTGTGGCCGGGCTCGCCCAGATCTGCGACCACCTGGTCGCGGTCGACGGCCCGTACGCGCTCTTCCCGGGCGCGACCCGCAAACCGGCGTCTGGGAGCGAGCAGGCGGACACGATCGCCCGGGCGGCGGCCGGCGCCGGGATGGGCTGCACGGTCCACGTCCCCCGCGAGCCCTGGTGGGGCAACGAAGTTGAGAAGCGCGACTACATGTTCCGGCTCGCGATGACGATGGCGCAGCCGGGCGTCGACTGGCTCCTGCGGGTGGATGCAGACGAGGTGTTCACGCAGGTGCCCATCGACACAAAGAAGGCGCTCGGCGAGACGGACCTCGACGTCGCCGAGGTCGCCCTGTGGGAGCGCGGCGACGGCGAGGACTCCCAGCAGCCGCTGCGCGTGCTGTTCCGGGCGCTGCCCGGTATCCGCATCCAGCAGGCCCACTACGTCGTCACCGTGCCCGGCCTGGACGGCGGCAGCCGTGTCCTCGTCGGCAACGACACCGTGCACCAGGCCGAGACCGCCCTGCCGTTGTGGGACGTCCGCTTGGAGCACCGCACACAGCAGCGCTCAGCGACCCGCCGCGCCCTGAAAGAGCAGTACTACGCCCAACTCCCGCAGATCGAGCAGGTGAGCGAGCTATGACCGAAGTCCGCAACGTCAACGAGGACTACAAGCAGGCGATGATCCGCGAGTGGGAGGCGTACGCGGGGTCTGGTCGTACCGAACGGGCCGACTACGTCGCCGGAGTCCTGCTCGCCGAGTACGACTACGACGTGACCGGCGGGTCCGAGCAGGAGAAGGCGGTCATCCCGTCGGCGCCGGAGAACACCGCCGCCGTGAAGCCGCCGGAGGCCGCGGTCGAGCCGAAGCCCGAGACCGTCCGCCAGGAGTTGGCCCCGGCGAAGAAGACGGCGGCGAAGAAGACGACGGCGGCCGCGCCGACCAAGAACTGACGCTGTGGCGTACGACCTCGGCGACGTCGTCCAGCTGACCGTCACGGTCATCGACGCGTCAGACGACCCGGCGGACGCCGGGAACATGACCCTGACGATCGGGCTGCCGGACGACACTACGGTCACCGTGGACCCGGTGGCCTCGGATACGCCGGGCGTGTACGTCCACGGCTACGCCACTGTGCAGGCCGGGCGGCACACGGTGCGCTGGCTGGCCACCGGCGCGAACGCCATGGCCCACACCGATGTGTTCGACGTGCGCGAGCAGCTGCCCGTCGCGATCGTCTCCCTGGCCCGGGCCAAGACCCAGCTGGAGATCCCGGCGTCGGACACCTCGAAGGATGAGGAACTGCGCGGCTTCGTCAGCGGCGCCACCCTCGCGGTCGAGCGCCATCTCGGCTTCATCGTCGCCCGCCGCACCTTCACCGAGCGCTGCACGCCGGACCGGTACGGCGACGTCCTCCTCAGCAACGTCCCGGTCGTCTCGCTCGTGACGGTGCAGACGCCCGACGCCTCGCAAAGCTGGGATACCGACGACCTTCAGGCCGATCCGGCCACCGGCCAGGTGGAGGTGCTCGCCGGGCCTGCCCTGCGCGCGGGCGTCGACTTCACCTACCGGGCCGGCCTCGCGATCGTTCCCGAGGACTACCAGCTGGCGACGCTCATCATCATCGAGCACCTGTGGGAGACCAAGCGGGGAGCGATGGGCGTGAGTCTCGGCGGCGACAACGAGCCCTGGATGCCAGGACGCGGCTTCGCCATCCCGCGCCGGGCCCTGGAGCTGCTCGATTCGAACCTGCCGGGGGTGGCGTAGATGCCGTGGTCGTCACGAGTGCCTGACGCGATCGACCGGATCGTCGACACCTTCAAGGTCGCGCCGGAGTTCGACGGCGTCACCGTGTGGGACGGCCCGGAACTGTCGAAGGCGACGCCGCAGGAGATGCTCACCGTGGCCTTCACCGGCGACGACAGCGACTCCGACGTCGAGTCCACGAGCACAGCTGAAGGTCTCGGCGGCCGGCCGGACCGGGAGACGTTCACCATCCGGTGCGCGGCAGCCGTCCTGAAGGGGGCCACGGACATGCGGCCAGCGCGCCGCCGCGCCTACGAGCTGTACGCCGCCGCCGGGGCCGTCCTCGCCCGCGACCCCAAGCTCGGCGGGCTCGTTCTGCGCGCCCGTCTTGGCTCGCACACCTTCAAGCAGGTGCAGACCGACCGCGGTGCCCAGGCGCTCATCGTCTTCGGCATCGACGTCGACTCGTTCACGGCCCGCTGACCGGCCGCCGGCGCACGAGCGCCGCGAGTCCGCCGAGCAGGCCGCCCACCACAGCCAGGTTCACGACCGCGTAGGCGAGCGCCCCCACCGCGAACACCCCTACGCCGGCGAGCGAGTGGCCGCCGCGCGCGACGTCCTGCCAGCCCCACTCCGGGACGTCCACGAACCACCAGCGCAGTATCGACATGCCTCGGAGAGTGCCGGGCTGTCGCGCAGCCGTCAACCAGAACAGGAGAGTTCGCGATGGCAGCCCTCGCCACCACCGTGGTCCCCCTCACAGGGGTCCGCTTCGACGACAAGCTCGTGGCAGCCGCAGGCGGCGGCGACACCGCCCAGACCGGTGCCGGGATTTTCCTCGCCGTGAAGAACGCGGACAGCGGCAGTCACACCGTCACCATCGCCACGCCGGAGACGGTCGACGGTCTCGCCGTCGCGGACCGGACGATGGCCGTGGCCGCAGGCCAGACCTTCGTCATCCCGCTCACCGACCGGTACCGCAACCCCTCGACCGGGCGGGCCGCGATCACCTACGACGGCGTCACCAGCGTGACCGTCGGCGTGTTCCGGGTGCCCGCCTGATGGCCGCCACCGTGTGGATGCGGCACCCCAACCTGCCGCCCGAGCAGCTCATCCAGGTGCCGGAGTCGTCCATCCCGCACCACCAGGCCGGCGGCTGGGAGGTCACCGAGGCGCCGCCCAAGCCGAAGTCGGCACCCCGCAAGGCCGCGGAGTCCGCCGACTCGGTGCCGCTCGCGCCGCAGCCGGAAGCCGACGGCGAGTCCGTCGTCCTGGACGACGCTCCTGAAGACCCGGCCCCCGATGCGGAGGCCGCCACCGCGCCGAAGCGCCCCCGCAAGACCACTCCGAAGGCTGAGGAGAGCTGACCCATGGTCGCCACCCCGATCTCCGCGTCGTCCCGGTACATCCCGCCGGGCACGCGCCAGTACTACTACGTGCCGACGATCGCCAGCCTGGCGTCGCCGACCCGCATCGAGCTGGACGCGGGCACCGACCTCACCGGCGAAGTCGCTGACGTGTCCGGCTTCCAGACCACGTCGGAGTCCACCGACACCCCCGACCTCGGCTCGCGCTTCGTGTCGAAGATCCCCGGCCGGATCTCGGCCGACGACTCCTCGATCACGATGTACGCCTCCGAGGACTCGCAGGACGTGCGCCAGCTCCTGCCGCGCGACACGGCGGGGTACATCGTGCAGTTCCCCGAGGGAGACATCGCGGGCCGGACGATGGACGTCTTCCCGGTGAAGGTGGCGTCCGCGCCGAAGATGACGGACGTCGAGGACCCCGCCAAGATCGAAGTCCAGTTCACGATCACGGCGGAGCCCGAAGAGAACGTCACCGTCCCGGCCTGAGGAACCATCATGATCGGGCTCACGATGCGCACCGGCGACGACCTGCGGCGAGTCTCCGCCGGGCTGCGCCGCATGGACAACCCGGAGCTGAAGAAGCGGTTCCGCAAGGAGCTGCGGGCCGTCGCCACGCCGTTCGTGCCGCTCGTGCGCAGCTCCATCAGGTCCATCCCGTCCAAGCGGCCCTACACCGCCGACGGGCTGCGCGGGCGCATGTCCAAGGCCACCCGCGTCGAGGTGCGCACGGTCGGCAAGGACGCGGGCGTCGCGATCCGTGTCGACGGCCGCAAGATGCCCGCCAAGCAGAAGGCCCTCCCCAAGGGCATGGAGGGCACCAAGCGGTGGCGGCACCCCGTCCACGGCAACCGCGAGGTCTGGGTCACCCAGAGCGGTCACCCCTACTTCTTCAAGGTCGTACGGCCTGCCGGCGTCGCCGGACGGCGCGCCGCATCCAAGGTCGTCAACTCCATCACCCGCGACATCCGCTGACCCGCTGACGTCGCCCCTCTGCTGTCGCCCGCCTGGCACTGGCGCTCGACGGCTCATCACGGCCTGGCACTGGCCGCGTCATGATCCGTAACGCCAGAAAGGCACCCCCACCGTGGCCCTGACGAGCACCCAGATCCTCGAAGCTGAGGACACCCAGATCAAGCCCGTGGACGTTCCCGAGTGGGGCGGCGAGGTCCTCGTGCGGGGCCTGACCGGCATCGAGCGCGACGCCTACGAGGCCGGGATCCAGCAGATCCGGCCCAAGCCCGACGGCAGCCGCGAGGTGGTGTTCGTGCGCGACAACGCGCGCGCGAAGCTGCTCGTGAAGTGCCTCATCGACGAGCAGGGCAACCGGCTCTTCAAGGACACCGACGCACCCGCGCTCGGCAAGAAGGCCGGCGCGGTCATCGACCGGCTGTACGACGTGGCAGCCGAGCTGTCCGGCATGGGCGACGCCGTGGAGAAGGAGATCGAGGGAAACTCCGAAGCCGCCCCGAGCGGCGATTCCTCTTCGTCCTCGCCCGAGACCTCGGACGACCTGTCCACGAGCTCCTGAGGTCCATCAGCTCCTACGAGCTGAGCGAGTGGATGGCGCTCTACCGCATCGAGGCGGAAGAGCGTGAGGCGGACGAGAAGAAGGCCATGCAGGGCGGCCCCTCCAAGTCCCGTATGCCGAACCTGTAGCCCGCCGGCCGACCGGCCCCTGACCGCGCACCCGCGCGAGAGGGGAGCGGCGCCGTGGCCACGACCGCGATCGTCTACGCGCTCATCGGCCGCGACCGGGCGTCCGCCACGTTCCGGCAGGTCGGCCGGTCTGCGACCCGGCTGGCGTCGACGTCGTCGAAGGTCGGCGCGGCCATCAAGACGTCTCTCGCGGTCGGCGCGGTCGGAGTTGCCGCGCTCGGTGCGGCCTCGCTGAAGGCCGCGGGCGACTTCGAGAAGAACATGAACCGGGTCGAGGCCCTGTCCGGCGCGACCGGCAAGCAGCTCGACAAGCTCCGCGACCAGGCCAAGGGTTTCGGGAAGACCACGCAGTATGGGGCCGCGCAGTCGGCGGACGCGATGGCGCAGCTCGCCACGGCCGGCCTGGACGTCAACCAGATCTACGGCTCGATGCCGGCCGTGCTGTCCCTGGCGTCGTCGGAGCAGCTCAACCTGACCCGCGCTGCGGAGATCACCACCAACGTCCTCACCGGCTACGGGATGACGATCAAGGAGATCCCGCACGCCGTCGACGCCATGGTGAAGGCCTCCGTCAAGGCCAACACGAGCGTCGACGACCTCGGCGAAGCCTTCAAGTACTCCGGTCCGATCGCGCACCAGGCGGGCATCCAGTTCGAGGAAGCCGTCGCCGCGACTGCCCTGATGGGCAACGCAGGCATCAAGGCGTCCATGGCCGGCACCGCGCTGCGCGGTGCGATCACGCGGCTGCTGTCGCCGACCAAGAAGATCTCGACGACGCTCACCGATCTCGGCGTCAGCGTCGCGACCTCCGACGGCAAGCTGCGGCCGCTCACCTCGATCGTCGACCAGCTCGCGAAGAAAGGCGCGACCACTGGCCAGATCATGACGATCTTCGGTCAGCGGGCTGGCCCCGGCATGGCCGCGCTGATCCAGCAGGGCTCGGCGAAGCTGGCCGGCCTGACGAAGGAGCTGGAGAACTCCGGCGGCACCGCCGACCGCATCTCGAAGATCCAGATGAAGGGTCTGAAGGGTGAGGTAACCAGGCTGAAGAACGCCTGGGAGGGCCTGATGATCGAGGTCGGCGACACCGGCCTGCTGACCGGCGCGACCAAGGCGCTCGCCGGGGTCACGTCGGGAGTCCGGGACCTCGCCGGGTGGGTCGCCGACGACGGTATCCCCAAGGTCAAGGCCTTCGGCAGCACCGTCGCCGACATGATCCCGGTCGAGAAGATCCAGGATCGCGTCGGCCAGGCCAAGCAGCTCGTCGGCGACTTCTGGAGCGGACTGACCGGGTCGAAGCCCGCGAAGGCCGCGAAGGACCTCATGGGGGGCCTGCTCGACACCTCCCCCCACCTGGGCTCCAGCAAGACGGCGGCGGCGCCGAAGGGTCCGGCCCTGGCCCCGCAGCCGCACTACGGCGTCGGGCAGGTCGCCCCAACCACCGGGGTACAGGGTCCGGCGCTCAAGCCGATGCCGCACGGCGGCTCCGGGTCGGTCGCCCCGCTCGTCACCCCGAAGGTCAAGCCGCCCAAGTCCCTCGCCACGCAGATCGGCGAGCAGGTGCGGTCCGCGTTCACCGGCGGCATCAAGAGCGTCGACTGGGGCAAGATCGGCTCGACGATCGGCAGCGGCCTGGCGTCCGGCCTGGAGAAGCTAGCCAACAATGCGATCAAGCTGACGGCCGCGTTCGGGAAGCTGCTCGCCGGGATCGACTGGGTCGGCATCGGCATCAGTTTGGGCAAGTTCGTCCCGTCGCTGCTGCTCGGCTTCATCGTCGGCCTTCTCAATTTCGACATGGTCGGCATGCTCAAGGGCCTCGCCAGCCACTGGCAGGACGTGCTCCTGGCCGTCCTGTTCGTCGCGTTCCTGCCCGCGAAGTGGGCGGGCGCGATCGGCAAACTCCTCGGGAAAATCCCCTTCGTCGGCAAGCTTCTGACCTGGGGATTCGAGGCCTTCACGAAGTTCTCGAAGTCGATCGTCGGCTGGGTCGGCAAGAGCTTCAAATTCCTCGGCTCCGCCTTCATGACGGGCCTGCGCCGCGTGTTCCCCGGGCTCGGCGAGGCCCTGGCCCGCGAGCTCACGCTCCTGCCCACACGCCTCGGCGTCTGGGCAGTCGAGCTCGGCGACCTGGGCCTGCGCGGAGCGCACGCCCTCGGCTCCGGCATCGCCAAGGGCTTCGGCTGGGTCGCTTCGAAGAGCGGCGAGCTGATCGGGTACGCCGTCAAGCCGTTCGCCAAGGCTGGCGGCTGGCTGATCTCCAAGGGCTGGGCGGTCGCCAAGGGATTCGGCTCCGGCATCGCCACCGGCGCGAAGGCCGTCGGTGGCGTGGCGAAGACGTGGATCATCGATCCGGTCGTCGGTGCCTTCAAGTCGTCCGGCTCCTGGCTGATCTCCAAGGGCGCGGCGATCGTCGGTGGTGCGAAGGCGGGCATCGTCACGGGCGCGAAGGCGGTCGGTGGCTTCGCCAAGACGTGGGTCATCGACCCCATCGTGGGGGCGTTCAAGTCGTCCGGGTCGTGGCTGTATGCGCGAGGCGCGGCCGTCGTATCGGGGGCCAAGTCCGGGATCGTCGCGGGCGCGAAGGGCGTCGGCGGCTTCGCCAAGACGTGGATGATCGATCCGGTCGTGGGCGCGTTCAAGTCGTCCGGGTCCTGGCTGGTCTCCAAGGGCGGGGCGATCGTCAGCGGTGCCAAGTCCGGCATCGTCGCCGGGGCGAAGGGCATCGGCTCCTGGGTCGTCAGAAACGTCGTCACCCCTGTCACCAGCACCTTCGCCAAGGCCGGTACGTGGCTGCTGGAGGGGGGCGGCGCCCTGATCTCCGGCATGAAGTCCGGGATCGTCTCCGGGATCAAGGGCATCGGAAAATGGATCAAGTCGACCCTGATCGACCCCGTCGTCAACGCGGTGAAGGACTTCTTCGGCATCCACTCGCCGTCCACCGTGTTCGCCGAGATCGGCGGCTACCTGGTCAGCGGCCTCTTCAAGGGCCTCGCCGCCACCTCCGGCACCGCCATCGCGAAGAAGGTCTTCGGCGACATGCCGTCCGCGCTCGGCTCCATCGTGAAGAAGGGCATCCTGTCCATCACGAGCCTGCCGGGCAAGGCGATGAGCGCGCTGGGGAACCTCGGCGGCAAGCTGGGCGGCTTCTTCAAGGACCTGTTCGGCGGCGGAGGAGGCGGCGGCAGCGTCGGCAAGGGTGCCTCACAGTGGACGCCTCAGGTAGCGCAGGTGCTGTCGATGCTGGGCGTGCCCGCTACCGCGATCGGGCCCGTGCTGAAACGGATCGAGATGGAGTCCGGCGGCAACCCGAACGCCATCAACCTCTGGGACTCCAACGCCAAGGCGGGCCACCCGTCGCAGGGCCTCATGCAGACGATCCCGGGCACGTTCAACGCCTACGCCGGCCCCTTCAAGGGGCGCGGCATCACCGACCCCCTCGCCAACATCTACGCCGGCGTCAACTACGCCATGCACCGCTACGGCGCGGGCTGGCTCAGCGTCATGACCCGGCCCGGCGGCTACGCCCAGGGCACCAAGGGCGGCCTGGCGCCGATCGGCCAGACGGCGTGGGTCGGTGAGAAGGGCGCCGAACTGATGCAGGTCACCCCGAAGGGGACCCGCATCTTGTCCCACAAGGACTCGATGGCCTACGCCAAGACCAACGGCATCAAGGTGCCCGGGTACGCCTCCGGTACCGTCGCCAACGCCCAGGCCAAGGTCAACCAGCGCCGGGCCGAACTGGAGCGCGCTCAGGAACGCCACTACAGCGTGCAGGCCGCGAAGACCCGACTGGCGGCTGCCAAGGCGGAGTTGGCCAACGCGAAGCGGCGCACGACGACCGACGTCGCGAACTACATCGCCAACGGGCTGAAGAAGACCCTGACCACCGGCACGGCGGCAGCGATCAACTCGGCGGTCAAGTCGCTGAACAACCGGTTGCAGAACGCCGGGGCCAACTCGATGGTCGCGGGCAACCTGAAGACGTCCGCGAAGCTTCAGGCCCTCGCCGCCAGCAAGGCGTCCGTCGCGGCGCAGATCACTGCCGCCAAGCAGTTCGCGGTGGACCAGGCCGCGAACATCAGCGACTTCCTCGGCATCAGCGGCTCGACGGCCACCTCGGTCGACGCCCTGATCCAGCAGATGAAGGACCAGCAGAAGACGGCCTCCGACTTCGCTGGGCTCGCCGCGTCACTGAAGGCGCGCGGGGCGTCGAAGGATCTCCTCTCGCAGCTCGCAGCCGCCGGGCCGGGCAGCCAGCTCGCCGGCATCCTCGGCGAGGGCGACGTCTCCAACACCGTCATCACCCAGCTCAACAACCTGGTCGCCTCCGGCAACAGGCTCGCGACGAACTTCGGCAAGTCGATGGCCGACACCATGTACGACGCGGGCACGCAGGCCGGGCGCGGTTTCCTCACCGGCCTCCAAGCCCAGCAGGCCGCGCTCCAGAAGCAGATGGAATCTCTCGCCGACGCGCTGGTCGCAGCGGTGAAGAAGAAGCTGAAGATCAAGTCGCCGTCGGGTGTCTTCCGCGACCAGGTCGGCAAGCAGGTCGCCCTCGGCACCGCGGCAGGCATCGCCGCGCACGTCCCGCACGTCGTGGCCACCGCCCAGCGGATGGCGGACGCCGCAGCCGGGGTCTCCACCCGCCGCGTCGTCATCCCGAGCCCTGCCGCAGCAGTGTCCCGGCGCCCCGCAGAGGCAGGCGATGTCGTCATCAACGCCCGTGTCTTCATCGGCGACCGGGAGATCACGGACATCGTGCGGGTCGAGGCGGAGCCGGTGGCCCGGAAGGCTGCTCAGGCCGCGGTCGACAAGGCCGCCTACCGGGCGAAGGTGGGGCGGCAGACATGACGATCTCCTACATCGCGGCCGGCGCACTGTCGCAGTCGACGGCCACGATCACGCCCGCCTACCCGGCCGGGGCGACGGCCGGGCGGCTCGCGCTCCTCCAGGTCGTTTCCGGTCACCCCACCGACTCGATCCCGTCCACGCCGTCGGGATGGACGCTCGTCGAGAGCTTCTCCGGCGGCGGCGGAAGCTTCGGCTCGGGTACCGGGCCGCGCCGGCTCACCTGGTTCGCTCGCGTCCTGATCGGCTCCGACGCCGCGCCGGCCACAAGCCTGCCCACGGGCACGGGCGAACTACTCGCGGGCCGCATCCACGTGCTGTCGCGCAGCGCGGGCACAGGATGGCGGTGGGCTGCCAGCAGCGGCGAGGACACCTCCAGCGGCACCGGATTCTCGGCCGCCGCCGCGACCGCGCTGACGTGGGCGGTCGGCGACTTCGCGCTGATCGGCTACGCCCTGCCGGTGAGCACGGCCGCACTCAGCGCGGAGGCCATCACCGCGACCGGCATCACCTTCGGCACGGTGACCGAGCGGGCCGACGACCAGATCACCTCCGGCAACGCCGGCCGCCTCGGCGCCGCTACCGGTTCGGTCACCGCCGGGACGGGCACCCAGACCCCCACCCTCGCCGCCACCGCCTCGACGGCGACGACCGGCGTGGCCGGAGTGCTGCGCGTGCGTGAGGCCAGCGCGGCCCTCACCGCGACCGCGCAGGCCGTGTTCCCACCGCGGGTACTGACGTCCGTGACCGGCATGCTCGCCGAGGACATCGTCTCCGCCACCGTGTACCGGGTCCTGGGCACCGACCGCACTGCGGTCCGCGCGGCGAGTGCCGTAGACGTCACCGGCACCGCCGCCCTGTTGCGGGTGGACGCCGAGCAGCCCTTCGGCGTCGCCGTGTCGTATCTCGCCGAGCTCACCGACGTCGGCGGCCTGACGTGGACCGTCACATCGGGCAGCATCACCAGCACCGTCACTGCGGACGTCATCAGCGACGCCGTGCAGGCGCTCGGCGCGGCCGTACGCCTGGAGGCGCCGCTGGAGAAGCAGCGCAGCCGCGACGCCACCGTGTTCAACGTCGGCGGCCGCTACGTCGTCGTGGGCCGCCGCCGGTCGAAGGCGCAGGCCACCATCACGGTCCGCACGGAGACGGAGGCCGACGGCGACGCCCTCGAGGCCGTGCTGGACGGCGCGACCGAAGGCGTCGTCCACCTGCGTAAGCAGACGACCCTGTCGCGCCTCGACGGCTACTTCGCGATCACCGAGGACACGGAGGCCCCCACCTGGTACGACGGCTTCCGCTGGTGGACGCTCACCGCGGTCGAGGTCGAGCCGTGGCCGGAAAGTCTCGAGGCCCGCGGCTTCACCCTCCAGGACATCGCCGACAACTACACCAGCCTCCAGGACATCGCCGACGACAACGCGACCCTGCTGATCCTCGCCCAGAGGTCGTTCTGATGCTGGACATGTCGGATGACGCGCTGGAGGTCGTGCAGCGCTCCTTCACCATGCAGATGCGCGTCGAGTCGTGGCTCGGCGGCGAGCTCCTCTCCGACGACGTGCCCGTCGCCGATGGCAGCGAGGAACGCGACAGCTCCCTCGCCGTCCCCGAACGAGTCACTCTCACCGTCCCCGTGAGAGATCGCGGCGTGTCCTGGGACCCCACCATCGATCCCCGGCATCCGCTCGCCGCGTACGGGCAGCAGCTACGCATCTCCTACGGCGTCGAAGTCGGCGGCGACTTCGAATGGATCACCCGTGGTTGGTTCCTCATCACGGAGTCCTCCGCGGACGGCGACACCGTCAACGTGCAGGCACAGGGCCTCCTCACCCTGGTCGACGAGGCCAAGTTCGCGGCCGCATTCCAGCCGTCCGGCACCCTCGCCAGCACCGTCCGATCTCTCGTCGAACCTGCCCTCACCGTCGAGATCGACGGCACCCTCACCGACCGGTCCATCCCCGTCGGCATGGAATGGGACGACGACCGGCTCGGCGCCCTCAACGAAGTCCTCAACGCCTGGCCCGCCGTCGGCCACGTCACCGAGGACGGCCTGCTGCTCATCGAGCCGCTGACCGACGCAGGAGATCCCGTCCTGTCCGTCACCGACGGTCTCGGCGGCACCGTGGTGCGCTGGCAGTCCACCACCAGCCGCGACGGTGCCTTCAACGTGGTCGTCGCGCAGGGCGAGTCCGCAGCCGGCGTGCAGGTCCAGGGCGTCGCCTACGACTACGACTCGAACAACCCGTACTGGTTCGGCGGGGATTTCAACCCGCTGCCCGTGCCCTACACGTACTCGTCGCCGCTGCTGACCACCGTCGCCCAGTGCCGGGCCGCCGCTGAGGCCACCCTGCAACGGCTGCGCCGCACCTCCTCGAGGAAGCTGACCATCACGATGGTGCCCCACCCCGGCCTCATGATCGGCGACGTGATCTCGGTGACCGGTGGCGGCCTCACCAGCGCACCGTGCGTGATCGAGGTGCTGTCGCTGCCCTACAGCCCCGATGAGATGACCCTGACCGTGAGGGTGCTGTAGCCGTGGCCGACTGGGCAGACACCCGCGTGTCCCTTGCCGGGCGCGGTGCCCTGCGCGGACGGGCCCTGACCACCGTGAGCAGCGGGGCCTGCGTGGTGAGCGTCGGCGGCATCCAGATCAACGTCCGCACGAGCGTCGGACTCACCGTCGCGGTGGGGGACACTCTGCTGATCCAGCGCACCGGGTCCGTCTACTACGCGTTCGCGGTCGCCACGGCCGCGCCCGCCGTGCCCCCGCCGGCCCCGACCGCGCCGGACGCTGCCCCGCCGGACACAGGGGACGCCGCGCCCGCGCCGAAGCCCACCGTCACTACCGGCACCCTGACATGCCCGCCGGTCTCCACTGCCTGCTACCGCGACGGCAGTTGGCGCTCGGACGGCGGCGCGGTGAACAGCTTCGACACCTACCAGGGCCGATACGCCGGATCCTCCTTCGGCCGGATGACGGGCTGCGCCTTCTACGGCAGCAAGCCCCGCAGCATCGCCGGGGCCACCGTCACCCGCGCGACGATCAAAGTACGGCGCCTGACGTCCGGCGACTTCGCCGCCCGCACCGCCACCCTGCGCCTGGTCTCGCAGTCCACCCGGCCCGGCGGCGCACCCACCCTCAACGAGTCCACGTCCGGGCCGTCCCTCGCCGTGAACGCGACGAACAACGCCTTCGTCATCCCCAACTCGTGGGCCCAGGCCATGGTCAACGGCACCCGCGGAGGTCTCGCCATCTCCATCAGCAGCGACAACCCCTACATCCGTCTCGCCGGGCGCAGCTCCTGGAGCGTCGCCTGGACCATGACCATCTCCTGGAGGCGAGGGTGAGCGACGAGACGTCGAAGGGCATCACCTACCCCGAATCGACCGACCACTCGCGGCTGTGGGAATGGTTCCAGACCCTGGCATCTGACGTGGACGCCCTCCTCCTGGGCACGCCCGACGTGCAGGTCTTCACGGCCTCCGGCACCTGGAACAAGCCGGCCGGAGCCCTGTGGACGGTGGTGGAGGTCGTCGGTGCCGGCGGCGGCTCCGGCGGTGTGGGAGTCACCACCGCAGGCCAGGGCTCCTGCTCGGGCGGAGGCGGAGGCGGCGAGTACGCCAAGGGCACCTACGCCGCGTCCGCCCTCAGCGCCAGCGTCGCCGTCACCGTGGGCGCGGCCGGATCCGCCGGTACGACTACCCCCGCAGTTGGAGGGACGGGAGGCACGTCCTCCTTCGGGTCGACCATCACCGCGGTCGGCGGCAGCGGCGGCGCGGCCTGCGTCGGATCGTCCGGCAACCTGTTCGCGGGCGGCGGCGACGGCGGCACCGGCGGCACCGGCGGCGAAATGCGCATGCAGGGAGGAGCCGGAGGCACCGGACTGGTCCTCTCCGGCCTCGCCGTGAAAACGAACTACGGGGGCGCAAGCCACCACTCGGGGTCGGCCCGCGCCAACCCCGGCACATCCGGCGCCCAGGCCGGCACGGTCGGCTACGCGTACGGCGGCGGCGCTTCCGGATCCTCGAACGGCGCGTCCACCTCGGCCAGCGCGGGCGTGGCCGGAGCCGCGGGCGTCGTCATCGTCACCACCTACAAGGCCTGACGTGAGCGTCCCGACGATCGGGCTCATCGTCGAGCAGAGAGACGCATCCGTCATCGAGCAGTGGGACCTTACCACCAGCGTCTACCGCCGCTACGACTGCGGCGCCTTGGTCGAGGAACGTCCCTTCACCGATGCGGAGCTCGCGTCCGTCGCCAAGCAGGCCGCCGACGCCGTCCGCCAGGCCAACACGGTGGCCCTGCTGGCCCGGGCGCGCACCGCGTTCACCAACAACGCCGCCTACCTGGCGAAGGTGGCGGGCGGTACCGCTACGAACGCCGACCACATCGCCCAAGTGCCCGCCCTCACACGACAGATGCAAGCCGTCATCCGCCTCATCGTCGGCTCCGACCTCCTCGACGCCACCGACGACACCGCCACGCAGGCCAGCGCATCCATCCAGACCCGAGCCGGAGGCTGACATGCCCCAACCCACCGTCGGCCGCACCGTCCTGTACCAGCTGTCTGACGACGATGCCCGCCACATCACCCAGCAGCGAGCCACCAACGGCATCAGCGGCAACGCCGCCGCCGAAGGCCAGGTCTTCCCGGCCGTTGTCGTCCGCATCTTCCCCGGCAACCCGCACGACGTCGTCAACCTGAAGGTGCTGCTCGACGGCCCGGACATCTTCTGGGCGACCTCCCGCCACGAGGGCGACGAGCCCGGCACCTGGGCGTGGCCGGAGCGCGTGTGATGGCCCGCCACGATCCCGCAGACCTCGCCCGGACCGCGTACGCCGCATACGGCGAGGCCACCGGCGGCCTCAACTACCAGGGCCTGCCGATGCCCGACTTCAACGACCTCGGCGACACCATCCAACAGGCGTGGATCGCGGCCGCCACCGCCGTCTTCCGGGACGTCACCACCCCGCCACGATCGGAGGGCACCCCATGAGCACAGGGCCCCAGACATTTCCCGGAGCCAGTACGGCCTACTGGTACGGCTCGACGTACCCCGGTTCGGCGATGGAGGTCAACGTCGTCGTCCTCCACACCACGGAGGGGCGGACGCTTCCGGACTACGACAGCGGCGCGGTGGCACCCACGCTGACGGCCCTGCCGGACCTCGCCGCCCGGCGGCTGAAGTGGTACCAGCACTTCCCCATCGACACGTCGGCCCGCGCTCTGGTGAATCTGCCGGGCGGCGTGGAGACGAACACCCTGAACGTGTGCCAGGTGGAAATGGTCGGCACCTGCGACCCGGCCACCCACGCCGCGTGGACCAAGGCGGGGCTCACCCACATCTACTGGCCCGAAGCCCCGGACTGGGCCCTCGCCGAGATCGCTGCGTTCCTGCGGTGGATGCACGTGCAGCACGGCGTGCCGCTCGAGGGACCAGCGGCGTGGCCCGCGTACCCGTCGTCGTACGGAGCGACGTCCGCGCGCATGACCCCCGCTGACTGGGTCGGCTTCGAGGGCGTGTGCGGGCACATGCACGTCCCGGAGAACGCCCACGGCGACCCGGGCTCGATCGACTTCGACCGGCTGCTCGAACTCGCCACGGGCGACGCCCCCACCCCACCCGCTTCCCCCACTAAGGAGTCCGACATGCCCAGTGTCCTCAACAAGCCCAACTCCAACGACACCGCCCTGGCCAGTGGCCGGTGGGTCGAGCTCGCCTTCCAGACCAACGGGGTCATCCTCGCCGGGCCGGTCGCCCACCAGACGATGGTGCACCTGCTGCTCGACGCGCCTGACGGCACGCGCATCGAGGGGCAGTTCTTCCTCACCGACAGCGCGGGCAACAACCCCTCCGACTACCTGGCCAGCGACGCGGCGGGCCCGGAGGGCTGCCAGTTCCACGCCAACGGGCAGGTGCCGGCCGGGAAGCAGCTGCACTTCAAGGTGCGCGCCACCAGCCCCGACGGCAGCGACGTACCGCTCCTGCACCGCGTCGCCTCCGGCCTCTTCTGGGAGGTGACGTCGTGACGACCCCGGCCCTCTTCACCAGCTTCATGCGGACGGTCGTCCCGATCGCCGCAGGCCTGGTCCTCTCCTGGCTCGCCCGGACGGGCCTGAACGTCTTCGACAGCGCGACCGTCACCATGTGGGTCACGTCCGGCCTCACCGCCGCCTACTACGCCGTCTTCCGGCTCTTGGAGGCGGGCGCCGGACGCATCGGATGGTCCTGGCTGCGCAAGGCAGCCGGCGTGCTGCTCGGCTGGGCTCGACCTCCGCAGTACCCCGCCGAGCCGACGGGCGGGACCACCAACGTCACCGCTCTTTGAGCAGACCCCAGCAGGTGTGGTGCAGCGCAGCCGGTGCGCTCGGACCGATCGGAGCGCGACGTGGCCGATGAGCCCACCAACGGTGAACTGGGAAGACTGATCGAGGCCCTCCGCTCGGAGATGCGCGAGGACCTGGGCGCGCTGAACACCCGCCTCGACCGTGTCGTCCCGCTCGACGTCTACACCATCGAGAAGACCCAGATGTCCAAACGGATCGACGCCCTGGAGGCAGCGCGCACGGCGGACGCCGAGCGACTGACGGCCACCCGCCGCTGGATGGTCGGCACCGTAATCACCGTCGTCGTCGCCCTGCTGCCCTACCTCGGAGCCCTCGTCGGAGGAGCCGGATCGTGACCCACACGCGGCACCGCCCCCGGAACTGGTCATGGATGAGCGACGTGCTGGTCGTCCTCGGCGCGCTACTCGCCGGGGCCGCCTTCCTCACCGTGCAGCAGCTCGCGGGCGACCTCCGAGAGGCAAACCACGCCCGCGACCTGCTGGCCGGCCAGGTGCAGAAGCTGGGGGCGACGCCGATCGCCGGGCCGCCCGGCAGCCGGGGTGACCCAGGCGAGAGCATCACCGGGCCGCGTGGGCCCGTCGGACCGTCCGGACCGCCGGGGCCTTCCGGCTCCCCTGGTTCTCCTGGGAAGGCCGGAAGCAACGGGCAGGACGGCGAGACCGGGGCCAGCGCCACCGGCGCGCCCGGTACTTCTGGAGCCGTCGGCCCCAGTGGGCCGCCCGGACCGACCGGGGCACCAGGGGCACCAGGGGCGCCGGGCCCCGCCGGGCCCGCAGGCCAGGACGGGAAGGATGGCACGGACGGGACCGATGGCCGCGATGGACCGACTTGCCCGGACGGCTACGTACTTCAGGCCCCCGCCTACGACCCGGACGCCCTGGTCTGTCGCCGAGACGCAGCTCCGGAGCCTGGCGGCAGCGACTCCGCCTCACCCCAGCCCTTGGCCCTGGATCCGCAACGCCGCCAGTACGCCTGACCACCGACAATGCCCCCCCGCCGCCTTCGGGCGGTGGGGGGGGCATTGTCGCGTCACAGCTTCCATACGCGCGAGCCGCCGCCGCGCCACTCGATCAGCCTGGACGCTTCCACGTATGCCTCGTCGGCATCGTCTATCCCGGCCCGGCGCAGGAATTCCGCAACGTCCAGTAGTCCGTACGCCATCCCCAGGAATTGATCGTCCACACGGACCCGTCGGCCGCCGTCGTCGGCGGGTGGGTAAACGACGATGCGCTGCGTCGAGGCCATGACACCAAGGTGTGGCGTGTTCCGCGCGGGCGCATGCGGGACATTCGCGGCGCGCGGGTCACCCGCACCGACGACGAGGCGGACGGCGGGTTGACGAGCCGGCCGGAAACACCGTGATCGTCTGCCATCCTGACGGCGACGCGAGGAGGCGCTGATGAGCCGCTGGGGCGAACTGATCCCGCACCGTGAGAACGACGAGAACTGCCTGTGCGGCTGCCTCGACGACATCGTGGGCACCCTGGAGGACGCACCCCCGGTGGATGAGTTCCAGATCTCCACCAGCGGCGATGGCCGCGAGCCCGTAGGTCGCGCGCTTCGAGGCTCGTGGGCTGACGGGGGCGCCCAGCACTACAGCGGCCCTTGCCTGTAAGGGCAAGGGCCGTTGAGCGGGTCCCGAGCTGCGGCTCCGGGGTACCGTTCTGAGTGTCGAGTTCAGAACGGAGACCAGTATGCCCCCGTCCGCTGAAGAACACACAGGCGCACGCATCAAGCGCGCACGCAAAATCCGTCGGTTGACTCAAACAGAGCTGGCGCGCCTGTCGAATGTTTCGTACAGCACCCTCACCAAGGTGGAGCAGGGCGTCATGCCGGCGAGCCCCTCGGTCGTAGGAGCAGTCGCCCGCGCCCTGTCCGTGCAGGTCGCCGAACTCAACGGCCAGCCCTACCTTGAGGAGCTGCGCGCCGACCAGCTCGACGGCCTGATCAACCCGATCCGTGAGGCGCTCAACGTCTACGACCTCGGACCTGACCCGGATGTGGCGCCGCGCCCCATGGGGGAGTTGGAGGATGACGCCGACACGATGTGCGCCATGGTCCGCGCCACGAAGATCAAGCAGGTGGCCGTGGAGCTGCCCGGCCTGATCTACGAGGTGACGACGGCAGCCCACAACAACCCCGGCGACCGCAGCTGGCGGCTGCTCGCGAACGTCTACCGGACTGCCTACGACGTGACCACAAAGTTGGGCTTCCCCGACCTGTGCACGGTGGCGCTTGATCGGATGGACTGGGCTGCGCAGCGGGCGTCCGACCCCGTGCTGGGCGGGATGCGGCAGTACCTGCGTGCCTTGGCCTACCTGCGAGCCAGCGACTACAAGACCGGCAAGCGTCTGGTCGCCTTGGGCGTTGCCACTCTGCAACAGGCGGAGCCGGGCCGCGTTCTCGACGTCGTCACCGGGCAGCTACACCTAGGGGCGGCTGTGCTGGCGGGACGCGACAAGGACAAGGACACGGCGGAGGGGCACCTCGGTGAGGCGGCCCGCATCGCGAAACGGACGGGCCCGGCGGAGAAGGTGCACTGGTTGTCGTTCGGGCCCACCAACGTCGGCGTCCACCGGGTGAGTGTGCTCGCGGAACTCGACATGTACGCCGAGGCGGTCGAGGAGGCGGACGAGATCGCCATCCCGGACGGCTGGCCGCCGTCCAGGCTCGCGCACCATCACGCTGAAGTGGCCCGGGCGCAGATGTGGACGGGTGAGACGGACGCAGCCTTCAAGAGCCTGCGCGCTGCTCGCAAGCTCGCCCCCCAGCAGACGCGGTATCACCCGACGGTGCGAGAGACGTACGCCGGCCTGGAGGCGGCCAAGCGGAGGATGCCCGACAGCTTCACCAACTTCGGTGCATGGCTGCATATGTGACGCAGAGTTAAACAATGGCCGGAGCTATCAGTGAGGTCTGATAGTTCCGGCCTTTGCATGTCGGCACTCTGAGATGGCAGACAAACCCCGGCGGCCTGGCAGGGCCCCGGGGCACGGTCAACGCTAGCTAGGAGCGTCAACGTGGCGAACAGTACAACCCGGGCCCCAGCGGCGGCAGAGCGAGGCCCAGCCGATCCCCCCGACATCGCCGTGATGCGGGAGACCGTGGGGATCCTGCTGGACGACGACGCCGTCGCCCTGGCCCCGGTCGGCGACGAGCTGGGCAAGCTGACGCGGGTCGTGCGCGGGTACCTGGAACTGCTCATCCCCATCGTCGAGCGGGCGGCCGAGAGGCTGGAGCGGGAGAGCGTCAACCGCTACTGCGTGCTGGCCTGTGTGGGGGAGGCGCGCGGCAAGCTGCGTACCGGGCCGGGCCAGAGAGCCGACGGGGCGATCACTCACGCCCGGCGTCTGGCCCGCGTCCTGAACGCTCTGTGCGACCACTACGACAAGATCGGCGGCGGGCGCCCGTGACCGCCGCGACCGGCACCGATTCCCTCTCGGCGGAGTGCACGGTAGCGCGGGAGCCCGGTTACGGGGACATGCACGCGTGGTGCCGTCAGACCAAGGACGTGCCGCTGCCGCACTCCACGGGCATCCTCCTCGTGGCCCGCTGCCGTTGCTCCTGCCACCGCGCCGGGAGCACCTCGTGAAGGCGGTCACCGGCCTCCTCCTGTACGTCGCGGCCGTGACTGCCCCGGTCCTCGCCCTGGTGCTGGCGCGGACACCGTTCTGACGCACCCCCATGGCGGCCGTCTCGGGTCAGGGCCGCACCCCAAGCCCCGCTGGGTGGAGTACCGGAAGTCTCTGCCCGGCGGGAACCCGCTCCGTCGGAGGTCCCGGAAGGACTCCGGCGGGGCGGCCTCCACGAAGAGAGACCGATGGACCCCATCGAGGACCAGCCGCTGCCGCCTCCAGCGCCGTTCATGTTCGGGTGCGACGAGTGCGTGCGGCTGCTGCGGGCGTTCGGCGAGATGGTCACCGCGGATGTCGGCTGCTTCACCGAACAGCTGGCAGTCGCCCGGCACATCGTTGATGACCACCCCGGCGAGGTTCCCCCGCCGCACACCCGTAACTGCGACCGCTGCCCTCACTACGCGGCTTACGCCGACGACCGCGGCGGTCTGTGGGCTGAACACCGCGCCCGCGACCTGTTCCTGCCGGAAGCCGTCGCCCGGCTGCTGTAGGCCGCGGCCCCATACTCCCGCCCTCCGGAGGGCGGGCAGCCAGAGCCTCGGCGGGCGTACCGCCAAGCACAGCCCGCCGAGGTGTCCACACCAACTGCAATCGGAGGACGCATGCAGACAAGCACCCCCCAGGCCATCGCCGCAACGACGCCACGCGATCTCATCCCGGCCGAGGCCTTCGCGGGCGTCGTCGCCACCGTGCTCGACAACAACAAGGGCATGGAGCAGGCTCTCGCCGAGCGCATCACAGAGGAGGCCCTCAAGTTCGTCGCGGCCTGCGCCAAGCGCCCCGGCCGGGGTCTGCGGCCCTCGAGGATCGTCGACGAGGGATGGCACGCGCTCATCCTGCACACCAAGGTGTACGAGCGACTGTGCAGGGCACAGGGCCGGTTCGTCCATCACGTGCCGGAGCGACCTGACCCGTCCCGGCACAACTCCTTCGAGCTGGAGCACACGAAGGCTTCGATCCAGAAGGCCGGCTACGAGGTCGACGCCCTGCTGTGGCTCGCGCCGACCGACACGTCGATCCCTGTAGCCGCCGACTGCGAGCACACGCCGCAGAGTTGTGGCTCGTGCATGGACGGCGGCCCGAACTGACACGTACGGGTGAACCCGGCTGACGGTCTGGGCCCGGGGCCCTACGCTGCCCAGCGGATGAGGAGGCACGCATGCAGGAGTGGACCGATCCACAGTACGCGTCGGCCGTCGCCGAGTTGATGGCGAGGCGCACCATCTCGCTCACCGAGCCGAGCCCACGGCGCTGCCGGGCGTGCTTCGGATTCTGCGTGCGGCTGGTCATCGCCCCGGGCGGCGAACGCCACGAGCTCAGCTGCACCACGTGCGGTGGGAGCGGGCTTCAGCCGCCGCGCCGGCGTAGTGGGCGCTAGCACCCCTCGAACGGCCCCGTCTGTCTGCCTCCCCCCGTGGCGGATGGGCGGGGCCTTACCGCGTTGGCGGAGTCCCTGTGACGCCGAAGACGGAGAGCTCCTGGTTCAGGACGGCGGCGATCCTCAGCAGGTCGCCGTAGCGGGGGTCGGCCTCGCCGGACTCGATGCGCTGGAGGTGGCGACGGCTCAGCCCGGTCGCCTCGCAGAAGGAGATCTGGTCGTAGTGTGCGGCGGCCCGCAGATCAGCGATGCGTTCGCCCAGGTCGCGACGCCGCTCGATGATCCAGTCCGGGGTGTCGCGAGGCACTCGACAAACTTGGACGCTGCATGTTCAGATGTCAGCGCCAGCCCTGGCGCTTTTTCTGATGGTTCGTCAGCAATTGCTGCGGGGCTGTGAGCGGCCCGCTCCGTCGGAGGTCCCGGAAGGACTCCGGCGGGGCGGGCTCCAGCCGATCGGCCGCCGCAGGCGCGCCTGAGGGGTATTCACGCCGCGTGTGATCGATCCGTACCGGCATATGTCCCGCGCACGGTGCTGAACCAGAAGCTCCGGTCGCATTCTGGGTGCGCGTACCGGTAGCCCCGCCGCGCCGAGGTCCGGAAGCCTCCGCCCGGCGGGGCTTCGTATTCCGGGTGCCGCACGGCAGCCGGGCCTGTCGCAGGAGGCGACCTCGGCGGCCTGTTGCCCCTCTTAATTCCCGCTGTGAGCTGCGCGTTTGGCACAAGGCTACATATCGGTGTTTTCTTGCACTACAACCATCCCGCGACAGTAACGGACGGACATGTGTGATCGCCGTATGGTCGTCTCATGACCGCCTCGGCGTTGATGCCGGGCATCAGGGTCGCACCCCTCCTCAATCCGCCGAAAACCATTCGACGCCGAACGAACCGTCGGCGATGATCGGCACCATGTTCCGGTACGCCTTCCCTCACGCAGCATCCGCCGTCGCGGATGTGCCGAAGGCTGCCGTTCCGCTCCTCGTGGCCGCTGTCGACGGCGCCCGAAGCTGACCCTCTCCGGATCGTCCGGCGGACCCCGCAGGGGGAGGGTCGGCCAGCTCCTCGGGGTCCCCGCTTCCTGACGGAACTTCCTACGGACACGCTTCGAGGTACAGCCATGCCCAAGACCGCTTACGTGCGGACCAAGCCGCACCTGAACATCGGCACCATGGGTCACGTCGACCACGGCAAGACCACCCTGACCGCCGCCATCACCAAGGTCCTCGCCGACCGCGGCACCGGCACGTTCGTGCCGTTCGACCGGATCGACCGCGCCCCGGAGGAGGCCGCGCGCGGCATCACCATCAACATCGCGCACGTCGAGTACGAGACCGACACCCGGCACTACGCGCACGTCGACATGCCGGGCCATGCCGACTACGTCAAGAACATGGTCACCGGCGCCGCGCAGCTCGACGGGGCGATCCTCGTCGTCTCCGCGCTCGACGGGATCATGCCGCAGACCGCCGAACACGTCCTGCTCGCCCGGCAGGTGGGGGTCGACCACATCGTGGTCGCCCTGAACAAGGCCGACTTGGGCGATGAGGAGCTCATCGACCTCGTCGAGCTGGAGGTCCGCGACCTGCTCACCGAGCACGGCTACGGCGGCGACTCCGCGCCCGTCGTACGGGTGTCGGGGCTCAAGGCCCTGGCCGGCGACCCGCGGTGGACGGCGTCGATCGACGCGCTGCTCGACGCGGTGGACACGTACGTGCCGATGCCCGAGCGGTATCTGGACGCGCCGTTCCTGCTGTCCGTCGAGAACGTGCTCACCATCACCGGGCGGGGGACCGTCGTCACCGGCGCGGTGGAGCGGGGCACGGTCCGCGTGGGCGAGCGGGTCGACGTGCTCGGCGCGGGCGTGGAGAGCGTGGTGACCGGCCTGGAGACGTTCGGCAAGCCCATGGCGGAGGCCCAGGCCGGGGACAACGTCGCGCTGCTGCTGCGCGGCGTGCCGCGCGACGCGGTACGGCGGGGGCACGTGGTGGTGGCGCCCGGGAGCGTGGTGCCCCGGCGGCGGTTCTCGGCGCAGGTGTACGTGCTGTCGGCCCGGGAGGGCGGCCGTACGACGCCCGTCTCGACCGGGTACCGGCCGCAGTTCTACATCCGTACCGCGGACGTGGTCGGGGACGTGGACCTGGGGGAGGTCGCCGTGGCGCGGCCGGGGGAGCGGGTCGTCATGACCGTCGAGCTGGGGCGCGAGGTGCCGTTGGAGCCCGGTCTCGGGTTCGCCATCCGTGAGGGCGGGCGGACCGTGGGGGCGGGGACCGTGACAGCCGTGCTGTGACGGCGGAGCCGCCGGCCTCCGCACGGTGAGAAACTGGGCCGGTGAACGACGAGCCCATACCTGTCACCCGAAGCGTCGACCACGGCACCGCCAAGCTGATGCCCGACGTCGACCGGGAGCGGGCCTGGCTGCTGACCGTCGACGGGGCGCCGCAGTCGTACGTCGACCTGGACGACCCGACGTACCTGGAGTTCGAGTACACGCGGCGTCTCGGGCACGTCCTGGACACCGTCGCCGAGCCGGGCCGTCCGCTGGACGTGCTGCATCTCGGCGGCGGTGCCCTCACCCTGCCCCGGTACCTGGCCGCGACCCGGCCGGGCTCCCGGCAGGACGTCGTCGAGTTCGACCGCGGTCTGCTGGACCTGGTCGCCGAGCACCTGCCCGTGCCGGCCGGGACGGGCGTCGCGCTGCACGCCGCCGACGCGCGGGCCTGGCTGGAGGCGGCCCCGGACGGCTCCGCCGACGCGCTCGTCGCCGACGTCTTCGGCGGCTCCCGCGTCCCCGCCCACCTGACGTCCCTCACCTACGCCCAGGAGGCCGGACGTGTCCTGCGCGGCGACGGCGTCTATCTGGCGAACCTCGCCGACGGGGCGCCCTTCGGCTTCCTGCGGTCCCAACTCGCCAACCTCGCCGCGGTGTTCGAGGAGCTGCTGCTCATCGCCGAGCCGGCCGTCCTGCGCGGCCGCCGGTTCGGCAACGCCGTGCTCGTCGCCGCGCACCACCCGCTCGACGTGACCGCCCTGGCCCGCCGCACCGCCGCCGACGCGTTCCCGGCCCGGGTGGAGCACGGTCCCGGCCTGCGCCGCTTCATCGGCGACGCGCGCCCGGTACGGGACGAGGACGCCGTACCGTCGCCCGTACCACCCGAGGGCGCGTTCGGCATCGGCTGAACGGGGGGCTCGTCTTCTTTTCCCTTTGGGAAGTCGCCGTCAGACCGCCCGCGCCTTCTCCTGATCCGCGTCCTCCGCCGGCGTGCCCCGCGTCACCCGCTTCGTACGCCGGGTCAGGTTCCGTACCTCCGGCACGCACAGGACCGCCGCCGTCACCACCACGACGAGCCCGGCGCAGCCCCACAGGGCCGGTGCGCGGCCGAAGGCGCCTTCCGCCGGGCCCGCCAGCGCCGTCGCCAGCGGCACCAGGGCGACCGAGCCGAACCAGTCGTAGGCGGAGACGCGCGAGAGCTTGTCCTCGGGGATCTCCTGATGCAGCGCGCAACACCTTGGTGAATGTAACCTTCAGCAACCCTCCGGCTCTGTCCCGCTTTCGCCCTATTTCCATGCAGCCGAATACCGTTGATCGCAGTCCAGCGAGTTTCCCTCCGGGCCTACGGCGCCCGACTCATTGACTGTCCTGTCATCAAGGCAGAACTCGACCCCCAACTGCCGTAACCCCACGCGTTAAGATCATGTAGAAAATCAGCAACAGGGGACTAAATGTCCGGGAGGGTGCCAGCTTCTACCCTGCGCCTAAATATTGGGTTCTCTTTTGCAGCTTCCCCTACAACTGAGAGGGAGGACCTGATTGTAGGCCCCACCCGTTGCGCCTCGTCGCGAGAGAGTCGCTCGGTCAGGCGATCGACAACCTTATTCTGATCCTCCCTTCCTACCGCAGCATCCTTGGCATAGGAAGCCGCCTCCTTTGTCGTCTTTCTTATTTCTTCGGCTCGCTTCGTATCCTGAGATTTCCGAAGATCGGCAAGGTCGGTTTCGACCATCGGCCTAACCGTTTCGCGAACGGACGGTGGCAGAAGCTGTGCAAACCTTGCTGCATCTAGGTCGCCTGTTTCCAGCTGTCGCGTTATCGCACTTACGCCTTGAGCGGCACCTTCGATTACTCCCTGCTCCTTGGCCTTCATCACCAAGTCGACGTTGCCTACTTTGAGAGAAGCGGGGAGGGTGCCCCCTATTGCCGCTACACCAAAAGCGATTGCAACAAGGAACAATGCTGCGGTACCGATATCGTTATCGGATTTGAAGGTTGCGAAGCAGGCGATTACAAGCGCACTCAACGCTACTGCCCCAGAAACTCCGCGAGATAAGGGGGGAAGGCTGGAATCGGCTTCGGTCTGTCGCCCACGCTCTTCTTTCTCAGGTTCGACGGCCATCGGATCTATCTCCTCTCAAAGGCTTGAGAGCTACCTATAGGAGATCTGTGAGATCGGAGGTGTCGGGGTAGTAAGGACTCACGACATTGATCAGGTTCGCTACCAGATCCCTTCTCGCCGCTGCGGTTAGCCGCACAACGCGCTCCCTCTGATCCAGAACATCCTGCAATACCGCAGTCATCCGGAACAAGCAGGCGACCCAATGACTCTCGAACTCGCCACCGCTTTTGGTAGAGCCCTGACCGGGAGGCTCGGGAAGATAGAAAAGACCACTGGACGAACCCTGATCAATGATTCTTCGCGCTTCTTCTTTGCTCAACTTTCTACTGACAAGCAAATCGAGTGGCATGACCGGTGCGATGAGCCGGTATGGATGCCTGTAGCCCTGCTTGTCTGCGAAGGTTTCGGTGTAATTGCACACCACTGCCACCGAGTGAACTGGATTAGTCCACTCGGACCAGTCTGGAGGATGCTCGTCCTGATGGCCTTCGTGTGCCTCATGCTCAGCCAAAAGAATCTTCGAACGTGCGGCTGCGTAGGTACAAGGAATGCCTTGGTAAATATCCCCTTGAGCTGTACGCGGGCCGCAAGTCTCGAAGTACTCATTCGAGGTGAGGCGAAAACTCATATCCTCAGGTTAGACCTGGGGGTACACATCCGCATCTGGCCGCCGCAAGTGCGCGGTCGGCAGGACGGGTATAGAGTTTGGATTTTCCATCCTGCGTGGGACGTCGAACATTTGCTGCTCAAGCCGCTCGACATCTGCCGAATTCACCTTCCGCCGACCGGTTGGCAGCGTCACGGTGGCCAAGATACCCCGGTTGGCCCAGTTGCGGATCGTGTTCTCATGTACGCCCAGTCGCTGTGCAGCTTCACGGAACGTGATACAAGGCTCACTCATTGCCCTACCTGAACTGCATTGATTGCTAAGCACACGTCCTCGGGCGCCCCTGACTGAACGCAGACTCCGTGCCGCATGCCGTCCGTGTCAATTTTGTGGCGTTTGTCGATCTTGTTGATTATGTGTGTTTGGGTCGTCTGACCTGGGCCTCTCTGCGTCGAAGAGAGCCTGGTCACATAAGGGATGATGTGCTCTTGACGGGCAGAATGGCTGATCGCGGGATACGTGCTCTGCGTCTGGCCCCGCCCCCTCTGGCGGCGCCTCGTTTGATGGTCATGACCCGCTCGTGGAAGTCGCGTGAGGCGGCCTCGCGTGGGTGTCAACGAGTAGTTCTCGGTGCCGGCGGAGCGCCATACGGCCTTCGAGCTGCTTGGTGACGTACTGGAGGCCGTTGCGGGTGGCTCGTGGAGGTAGTCGGCATCGGAGTACGGGTATGCGCGCGAGTTGGTCAATCAGAAGGAACAGCACCAGCGGCAGCGGGCGGGCCGCCGCCACCAGACCCACGTCGCCGCCGTCGCCGCCCGACTTCAGGACGGCGAACGCGGCGGCGATGAGCACACCCTGACTGCCGAGGCTCGTCACGAACGCGGCGGCGGTCAGCAGGCTGTAGTCGTGGCCCCGCCCAGGCGGGTCTGCGCGGACGGCGGCGCGGGCCGCTGGTCTTGGCGGCTTCGGCTTCGGCTTCGGCGGGCTCGGCAGGCTTGGCGGGCTCGGCGGATGGGGTCACCGGCCGACTGTCCCCGCCGGGCCCCCGAGGTGCCAGACCAATTACCCGCCGCCCACGGCTAGTTCTCCGTCGGAGTCCCGTTCAGCCTTACGGTGCTGAGGATCTGCATGATCGTGGCCTTCGGGACCTCGTCCTTCACGCCCTTCGCGCCGTACAGGTTCCACGACACGTAGTCGCCGTTGGAGTTCTTGAAGCCGAACGTGATCGCCTTGCCGTCGCTGTCGCACTTGCCCTTCTGGGGCGTGTTCGCCGACTGCGCCCAGGCGTAACTGCCCTGGATGCCGGAGGCGGTGGTGAAGGCGGTGGCCTTCTTGTCGAACGTGATGCTCTTCTTGTCCGGCTCGGTGTAGCCGCCGAAGACCCACCAGGCGGGCGTGTTGATCGCGATCTCGTCGGTGGTCTTGGCCCCGTCGGCGCCCTTGGTGCCCACCTTGGCCAGCGCGGTGTCGTCGGTCTTGCCGTCCTTGTCGGCGTCCGTGGAGCACCACTTCGACTTGAAGTCGGCCGTGCCCGACTGCAGGATCCGGTCGTAGCCGTCGGACTTCGTCTTGTCCTCCCACTCGAAGCCCTGGCTGAGCCCCGGCGACTGGACCTCCCAGTCGGCCGGCACGTCGAAGGCGATGCCCCACTTGGGGTTGACGACGACCTTCCAGCCGGCGACGGTCGGCTTCTGGGTCTCGTTGCCGCGCGGGTTGTCGTCCGTGCCGGATGAGGAAGAGGCGGACGCCGAAGGGGAGGCGGACGCCGAAGGGGAGGCGGACGTCGAGACCGTGGGGCTCGCGCTGCTCTTGCTCACGTCGGCCGGGTCGTCATCGCCGCCGCCCAGCACCAGGAACCCGGTGACACCGGCGGTCACCACGACGGCCGAGGCCGCGACGATCGCGACCAGCCTCGTCCGGTTGCCCCCGTCCCCGCTGCTGCCGCCGCCGGGCGGAGGCGTGGGCGCCCCCGCGGGCAACGGGGCGCCCCACTGCGGCGGCTGCGCGGGCTGCTGCGCATAGGGGTTGGGCTGCTGCTGGTAGCCGGGCTGCTGATAAGGGTTCGGCTGCTGGTATCCCGGCTGCTGGTATCCGGGCTGCTGGTACGGATTGTTCTGCGCCTGCGGGTTCTGCTCTCCCCCGGGCGGCTGCTGTCCTGGCCACATGGCCAGAAACCCTAATGCCGCCGGGGACACGGTCACTACACCGGTCTGGCCGGCCGAAGCTACTCGCAGGTGACATCGTGGTCATGAGCGCAGACCGGATGTCCATCGGTGAGATGCTCGCCGCCACGGTGCCCATGGCCCGGACCCTGCACCTCGAGTTCCTCGAGGCCGGTCCGGACAAGGCCCCGGCCCCGGCGTGTGTGCCGCCACCAGGGCCCTCGGCGTCCCGCCGTCAGGCCGCCAGCCGCTCCCGCTGCGCGTCGTCGCCGTCCTCCAGGCCTGCCACGAACTCCTTGAGCCAGGCCACGAACTCCGGGCCCAGGTCGGCGCGTTCGCAGGCCAGGCGGACGACCGTGCGCAGGTACTCGGCCTTGTCGCCGGTGTCGTAGCGGCGGCCGGAGAAGATCACGCCGTGGACCGTGCCGCCTGCGGCGAGTTCCTGGAGGGCGTCCGTGAGCTGGATCTCGCCGCCGCGTCCTGGCGCGGTGCGCTCCAGGACGTCGAAGACGGCCGGGTCGAGGACGTAGCGCCCGATGACCGCGTACCGGCTCGGCGCGTCCTCGCGCGCGGGCTTCTCCACCAGCCCGGTGACGCGTACGACCCCGTCCTCGCCGGACGGCTCCACGGCCGCGCAGCCGTAGAGGTGGACCTGTTCGGGCGGGACCTCCATCAGTGCGACCACGCTGCCGGCGTACCGGTCGCGGACCTCGAGCATCCTGCTGAGCAGGGTCTCGCGAGGGTCGATGAGGTCGTCGCCGAGGAGCACGGCGAACGGCTGGTCGCCCACGTGGTGGCGGGCGCACAGCACCGCGTGCCCGAGGCCGAGCGGGTCGCCCTGACGGATGTGGTGGATGTCGGCGAGCCGGGCCGGGTCGCGCACCGCGTCCAGCCGCACGGTGTCGCCCTTGGCGGCGAGCGCCTGCTCCAGCTCGAAGGCGTGGTCGAAGTGGTCCTCGATGGCCCGCTTGTGCCGGCCGGTGACCATCAGGACGTCGTCCAGACCGGCGGCGGCAGCCTCCTCCACGACGTACTGGATGGCCGGCTTGTCGACGACCGGCAGCATCTCCTTCGGGGTCGCCTTGGTGGCCGGCAGGAAACGGGTGCCGAGGCCGGCGGCCGGGACGACTGCTTTGCGGACACTGGGTGCGGAGTGGGGGGCGCTCATGCCGATCACGGTGGCCCACCGGGATGGGAGTACACCGGGAGTCACCTCTGAGATTCCTGTGGGCCGGGTCGGGTCGGGCAGTGCCGTGCCGCGTCCCGCCTCCGCTGTGGGGTCGAAGAGGTCGGGCGAAGAGGGCGAGCTCGTCGAGGCCGGAAGTTGGAGATTCCGTGTGTCATCCGGCTTTCCATGTACACAAGTTGAATCCCGCCCTCCGGGTGCTTTTCGAATGCCGGTGCGGATACCGCCGGTAACTCGCCTGAAATTACTGTGCTTTGAATTTGGGTCACTCGAACTCCTTGTTTCCTGTGAGGCGTGTGTGCGAAGGTGAGCCTCCCCTTACGAATGGGCTGGATCAGGCCAACATGCCTGGTCAGGCTGAAGGTACGCACCCATCAGGCACCTGCTTTCCGACGACGTGCTTTCCGTGCCGTTCGTCGACTTGGAAGGAAAGGGTTCCGTGCATTCCCCCACACCCCCACGCCCGCCCTACCCGCCCCGCCCCGGGTGGACCCCCGGGGATTCCGACCCCCAACTCGCCGCCCGGCTGGCCGACGCCGACGGGCGGGCCGGCGCGGTCGCCCTGCTGTTCGCCCGTCACTGGCGGGCGGCCCACGACTACGCGACGGTCTGCCTGGCCGGCACCGAGGACACGGGGCGGCTCGTGGCCGCCGCCGCGTTCCACGAGGTGCTCGGCCGGCTGGCGGACGGGCACACCGGCGGCGGTGCTCTGCGTCCCCAACTCCTCGTCGCCGTACGGGAGACGGTCCGGAAATGGGCCGGCGCCGACGGAGTTTCAGCCGTGCTGCCGGAGCTGCGGAAAACCACCGGCGGCCGTGGACTGCGCGCGGCGCGGCCGGTGACGTCCGAAAGGCGGCAACTCGCCGAGCGCGCTTTTCAGTTGCTCCCGGCCGCCTCCCAATGCCTCTTGTGGCACACGGAGGTGGAGGCGGAACCCATATCCGTACCGGCTGGTCTGTCGGGCGTGGACGGTGTCACCGCGGCGGCCGTCCTGGAACAGGCGCGGGAGCAATTCCGGGTGGGCTGTGTACGCGCCCACCGGGAACTCGCGCCGACGACTGAATGCCGTTTCCACAACCGTCTTCTCGACGTTCCGCTGCGTCGTGGCGGAACCCTGCTGCCCGACGTCCGGGAGCATCTCGCGCACTGCCGCTTCTGCCGGCACGCCGCCGAACAACTCAGTCATTTCGACGGCGGGCTGGACGTGCTGCTCGCCGAGACCGTGCTCGGCTGGGGCGCCCGCCGCTACCTCGACTCGCGCCCCGGACGCACGGCCGCCGCCGAAGCCGCCGCCGACGCGCCGGTCCGGCCCGTCGCGGCGCGTGAGCCCGCCGGGGCACGTCAGCCCGTCGGGGGAGGCCGGCACCGCACCACCTCCGCGGGCGTGCTCGATCTGCCGGTCAGGCGGCCCAAGGCCGTGCTCGTGGGCGTGGGCCTGACCTCCCTCGCGCTGGTCGCGACCGCCTTCGTGGCCCAGGGCTGGTCCGACGGTGACGGCGCCCCCGCACCCGGCGCCACCTGGGGCGCGCCGGTCGGCGGGCCCAACACCCCGTCCGCCGACACCCCGCCCGCCGGTTTCCCGTCGGCCGCTTCCGCCTCCGGGTCCGCCTCCGGGTCCGCCGACGTCGCTCAGGGCAGCCTGCGCAGCCCGGGCACGGGGCTCTGCCTCGACGCCGCGGGCGGGCGGACCGAGGCCGGAGTGGGCATCGTCCTGGCGGGGTGCTCGCCGGCCGCGTCCCAGCAGTGGTCGTACCAGGACGACGGGGTGCTGCGCAGCGCCGCCGCCCCGGCGCTCTGCCTGGCCGCCGACCCCGGCCGCCGCACGACCGCCCTGGCCTCGTGCCTGGTGCACTCCGGTGAGACGTTCTTCGACCTGACCGTGCGTGGTGAAATCCTGCTGCGCAGGGACGGCGACCTGGTCGTCGCACGCGGCGCCGACGGGGCGAGGACGGTCGTCGTCGCCGCGCGGGACGGGTCCGCCGAGCAGCGGTGGGTGTTCGACACGGCCGCCACGACGGCCGGGGCACCCGGCCCGGAGGTACGGAAGGCGCCGGAGCCGCCCGCCCCGGGCGCTCAGGGAATCCCGGGTGCCCAGGGTGCCCCGGGAAGCCCGGACCTCCCGGCGCGCCCGGGAGCGCCCGGCGCCCGGCCTCTCGCCCCCGATGTGGCCCCGGCTCCGGCCGAACCCGCCCCGTCCGGGCCGGAGTTCGGGACGCGGTTCGCCCAGGTGGACTGCTGCGCCTCCTCGGCCGTCCCGGCCGGACCGGCGGTCCCCGCCGTCCTCCTCGACGCCGTCCCCGCCCCGGCCGAGGTGCCGCGCGTACTCGGCGCACTCGGCGAGGCCGTCGCGAACGTGACCAAGCCCCTCGGCACCTGAGCCACCGGCCGAAGCACCGAGCGACCGAAGCACCGAGCGACCGAAGGGCCGAACGACCGCAGGACCGAAGGAGGGGCCGCCCGAGGGGAGCGGCCCCTCCTTCTCGTTCCGATCCGGGCCGGGTCCGGCCGACCCGGTAGGCTTCCCCGATACGCAAGGCTGCCAAGGACGGCAGACGTCAAACGGGAGGAACCCGCGGTGCACGTGCAGGAATGGCTCGACACGGTGCCCGCGGCAGCCGTCTACGCCGTGGTCGGCCTGGTCATCGGACTCGAGAGCCTCGGCATCCCGCTGCCTGGCGAGATCATCCTGGTCTCGGCCGCGCTGCTGTCCTCCCAGCACGGCGGCATCAACCCCGTCGTCCTCGGCGCGTGCGCCACCGCGGGCGCGGTGATCGGCGACTCCATCGGCTACGCCATCGGCCGCAGGGGCGGACGCCCGCTGCTGGCCTGGCTCGGCGCGAAGTTCCCCAGGCACTTCAGCGAGGGGCACATCGCCACCGCCGAGCGGTCCTTCGAGAAGTGGGGCATGTGGGCCGTCTTCTTCGGCCGCTTCGTCGCCCTCCTGCGCATCTTCGCCGGCCCGCTCGCGGGCGTCCTGCACATGCCGTACTGGAAGTTCCTCACCGCCAACATCCTGGGCGGCATCGTGTGGGCGGGCGGCACGACGGCCGTCATCTACTACGTGGGCGTCGTGGCGGAGTCCTGGCTGAAGCGGTTCTCGTGGCTGGGCCTGGTGCTGGCGGTACTGATCGGCGTGACATCGATGCTGATCATCAAGCGCAAGGCCAAGCAGGCGCAGGAGCAGGGTGCTTCACGAGAGGCCGAAGCGGAGACGGTGGCGGCTGCCGAGTAGTTCCCCGCGCCCTGGGGGGTGTTGCACGTTGTCGCACTCACCCGTGGTCGTGGATCTCCCCGTGAGCCTTCGCCAGATCCGCGTACAACGTCGCGTTCAGCGTGAGCCCTTGGCGCTCCTCCTCCGTCAACTCCCGCCTCACCTTCGCCGGTACCCCCGCCACCAGCGACCCCGGCGGCACTTCCATCCCCTGGGGCACGAGCGCTTGGGCGGCGACCAGTGAACCCGCCCCGATCACCGCCCCGTTGAGCACGGTCGCGCCCATCCCGATGAGGCAGTCGTCCCCGACCGCCGCCCCGTGCACGACGGCGTTGTGGCCGACGGACACCCGCTCGCCGATGGTGACGGGGAACCCGGGGTCGGCATGCAGCGTCACGTTGTCCTGGACGTTGGCGTCGCGCCGGACGGTGATCCGCTCGACATCGCCCCGCACGACCGCGCCGTACCAGACGCTCGCTCCCGCCTCCAGCGTCACGTCCCCGATCACCGACGCCGTCGGCGCCACGAACGCCTCTGGGGCGACCTTGGGTTCCCTGCCGCCGATGCCCACGATCAGCGCCTTGTGCGTCATCACCGTCTCCTCGTGTCCGTCCAGCAAGTCCAGCCCGTCCAGGCCGTCTTTCCCGTCCTGCTCCCGCACCGTACCGCCACGCGGTAGGGCGAAGATCACAGGGCCGCGGACCCTGGCCGTGGTGCGTGCTGAGTACGGTGAGCGGGTGCCGAAGCGCAAGAACACGTTCTCATCCTGGCGGCGTCGCCTGGGGCAGCGGGCCGTCCACGCGGGCTGGGCCTGGGTGCAGCGCACGGGCTCCGTGACCGCCGAGCACCCCGGACGGCTCCGCTTCGGCTCGATCGGCACCGGCACCCGGCTCGCCTTCCCGCTCGGCACGGTCTTCGGGGAGCCGTGGATCCATCTCGGCGCGCACTGCATCGTCGGCGAGCAGGTCACCCTCACCGCCGGACTGATGCCCGACCTCGACCTCGGCCCCGACCCGATCCTGCGCCTCGGCGACGGCGTGGTCCTCGGCCGGGGCAGCCATGTCATCGCCGACACGACGGTCACCATCGGCAGCGACTGCTACTTCGGCCCGTACGTGTACGTGACGTCCACGAACCACTCCTACGACGATCCGCACCAGCCCATCGGCAAGCAGTGGCCCCGCATGGAGCCCGTGGAGATCGGCCCGGGGTGCTGGATCGGCACGGGGGCCGTGATCCTGCCGGGGGCGCGGATCGGACGGAACGTCGTCGTCGCGGCCGGGGCGGTCGTGCGCGGCGCGGTGCCCGACCACGCCGTCGTCGCGGGGGCGCCCGCCAAGGTCGTACGGCGCTGGACGCCCGCCGACGGCTGGCAGCCGCCGCTGCGCACGCCCGCGCCGGTGCCGATACCGGACGGGGTCACCTCGGACCAACTGGTCGCGATGTCGGGGCTGGACGAGGAGACGGTGAAGCGCCTGGCCCGGCTGGAGCCGGAGGGCTGACCCCCGGCTGCAAGGGCCGCAAGAGGCGTAAGGGCCGCAGGAGCCCCAGGAGCCCCAGGGGTCGTACGGGATCAGCCCGTCGCCAGCAGCAGCGTGCCCACCAGGGCCAGTCCCGCACCCGCCGCCTGGACGCCGCGCAGCCGCTCCCGCAGGAAACCGCGCGCGGCCAGCGCCGTCACCACCGGGTAGAGCGAGGCGAGTACGGCGGCCACCGTGACCGGGCCGTGCTGGGCGGCGACGGCGTAGGTGCCGTTCGCGGCGACGTCGGCCAGCCCGACGAACCCGAACGACGGCAGCGAGGCCCACGCCAGTCCGCCCTCGGGGAGCGCGGGCGCCCCGCGCCGGACGGCGACGTACAGCGCCGCGCCGCCCGTGGCCACGCTGGTCACCCGCTGCACGAACAGGGCGAGGAACAGGCCGGTGACGGTCGTGGACGCCTCGCTGATCAGCACGAACACCGTGCCGAAGCCGAGCGCCGCGACCAGCGTGAGCAGCACGGCCTGCCGCTGCACTGCGGCGCCCTTCAGCTGTGGACCGCCCGCCAGGACGACCCCGACGACCGCGACCGCGATGCCCGCGACCTGCATGAGCCCCGGGCGTTCGCCGAGGACCAGCCCGACGGAGACCGGCACGGCGACGCTCAGCGTGGCCAGCGGGGAGACGACGCCCATGGGGCCGAGCGCCAGCGCCTTGTAGAAGGAGAGCAGGGCGACCGGGCCGACCAGCCCGGCGGCGACCGCGAACCACAGCCGGGGGCCCGCCTCGCTCCAGCCGCCGGTGGCGACCACGATCGCGCCGAGGACGGCCGCCGCGATCGACTGCGAGACCACGACCACCGTGAGCGCCGGCGTCCGCCGGGTCAGCAGCCCGCCGCCGAAGTCGGCCAGGCCCCACAGAAGGCTGGTGGCCAGGGCGAAGAGTGCTGTCACGGGGTCCTCGCAATGCGGTTCGGTACAGTTCTGTGCACGATCAGGTGCACTCCACCGTAGTACAGGAAAGTGAATCCTGACATCCAGAATATTGAACCCCTGAACGGCCTGGCTCTCTTGTACTCCCGAACTCCCGAAGTGGACGGAACGTGTCGGACCTCGAACTTCTGACCCAGTCCCTGGCGCGCAACGTCAAGCACTGGCGTGCGGTGCGCGGCTTCACGCTGGATGTGCTCGCCGCCCGGGCGGGTGTCAGTCGCGGGATGCTCATCCAGATCGAGCAGGCCCGCACCAACCCGAGCATCGGCACGGTCGTCAAGATCGGTGACGCGCTCGGCATCAGCGTCACCACCCTCCTCGACTACGAACAGGGCCCGAAGGTCCGCATCGTCCCCGCCGAGCAGGCGGTACGGCTGTGGCACACCGACGAGGGCAGCTACAGCCGGCTCCTCGCGGGCACGGAGGCGCCGGGCCCGCTGGAGATGTGGGACTGGCGGCTCATGCCCGGCGAGAGCAGCGGCTCGGACCCGCACCCGACGGGCACGGTCGAGATCGCCCACGTCACCGCCGGTGAACTCACCCTCACCGTCGACGGCGCCGAGTACCGCGTCCCGGCCGGCGCGAGCGTCACGTTCGAGGCCAACGCCGCGCACAGGTACGGCAATCGGGGCGAGGTCCCGATGGAGATGGTGCTGACCGTGTCGGTACCGCCACCCGCCCACTGAGACCCTTCCCTGAGACACCGCCGCTGGTGGTGGCCGGCAGGCGCGCCGTCTAGGCCACCGCGTGATGGGCCAGCGGCAGATGCGGGTCGGTCTCGCCCGGTGACGGTGCCGGGTCCGCGTGGACCAGGGCGGCCGTCAGGCGGGGTACCGCGTGCAGCAGGGCGTGTTCGGCGTCCACGGTGATCCGGTGCGCCTGACGTACCGTCACCTCGCCGTCCACGACGACCGCCACCTCGGCCCGCAGCCGGTGGCCGATCCAGCGCAGCCGCAACTCGCCTACTCCGCACACTCCTTCGACCTCGCGCAGCGCCCGTTCGGCCCGGTCGACCAGGGCCGGGTCGACGGCGTCCAGCACCCGCCGGAACACCTCCCGCGCCGCGTCCCGCAGCACCAGCACGATCGCGGCGGTGATCGCCAACCCCACGACCGGGTCCGCGAGTTGCCACCCCAGCGCCGAGCCGCCCGCGCCCAGCAGCACCGCCAGCGAGGTGAACCCGTCCGTGCGCGCGTGCAGCCCGTCCGCGACCAGCGCCGCCGAGCCGATCGAACGGCCGACCCGGATGCGGTACCGCGCGACCCACTCGTTGCCCGCGAAACCGGCCAGCGCGGCCACGGCGACCGCGCCGAGGTGCTCGACGGGGCGCGGGTCGAGCAGCCGCTCGACGGCCGTCCACCCCGCGAAGGCCGCCGACGCGGCGATCGTCAGCACGATCGCGATGCCCGCCAGGTCCTCCGCCCGCCCGTAGCCGTAGGTGAAGCGGCGCGTGGCGGCCCGTCGGCCCAGCACGAAGGCGATCCCCAGGGGTACGGCCGTCAGCGCGTCCGCCGCGTTGTGCACCGTGTCGCCGAGCAGTGCCACCGACCCGGACGCCGCGACCACGAACGCCTGCGCGACGGCCGTCACGCCCAGCACCGCCAGCGAGACCCAGAGCGCGCGCATGCCCCGGGCCGAGGACTCCAGCGCCGGGTCCAGCTTGTCGGCGGTCTCGTGGGAGTGCGGGGAGAGGAGGTGGGAGAGCCGGTGGCGCAGTTTCCCGGGGGTGCGCGCATGCGTGTGGGCGTGGGGATGCGCGTGGCCCTGAGGATGGGGATGCGGGTGTTCGCGACCGTGGTCGTGATGGTGGCCGTGCTCGTGCTGCTCGCTCACATCGGTCCCTTCCGCTGCGCCGGGGTGGACGCGCGTCCGTCCACGGAGCCATTATGTGCGTATGAGCGCACGCATGCACCTGTCACCTGCGCACCATGCGCATCCGCGCACGCCCGGCGAGGAGCAGTTCGCCCTCGCCGCCGAACTTCTCGCCCTGCTCGGCGACCGCACCCGGCTCACCTTGCTGCACGCGCTCGCCGCCGGCGAGGCCGATGTGACGACGCTGACGGAAGCCTGCGGGGCGGCCCGGCCGGCGGTCAGCCAGCACCTGGCGCGGCTGCGGCTGGCCGGGCTCGTGCACACCCGCAAGGAGGGCCGCCGGGTGGTCTACTCGCTCGCCGACGGCCATCTGCGCCGCCTGGTGGACGAGGCGCTGAACGTGGCCGACCACCGCCTCGGGGACGAGCCGCTGCACGACTAGCCAGTCCAGTGGTCCAGGTCAGTGGTCCAGGGCGGTAGTCCGGGTCAGTAGTGCTCGGCCATCCCGAGGTACTGCTCCGCGAAGGCCGCCGCCGCGGTGGGCGAGGTGAACAGGCGGCGCAGGCGGGCGAAGGTCGTGCCCGCGCGGAACGGGTCCCCGGCGGCGGTCCCGTGGTAGACGTCCGACAGCCACTGCGAGAACTCCTGGTAGTCCCACACCCGGCGCAGACACGCCTCCGAGTAGCCGTCCAGGCCGTCGCCGTCACCGCCGTCCAGGTAGGCGACCAGCGCGTCGCCCAGCAGGAACGCGTCGTGCAGGGCGAGGTTCATGCCCTTCGCGGCGATGGGCGCGACGAGGTGGGCCGAGTCCCCGGCCAGGAAGAGCCGCCCGTACGTCATCGGCTCGACCACGTAGTCGTGCATGTCCAGCACGCGCTTCTCGATCAGCCGTCCCTCGGTGAGCGGCGTGGCGTCCGGGCCGCCCGCGAGGCGTTCGTGCAGCTCGGACCAGATCCGGTCGTCGGACCAGTTCTCCGGGTCGTCGCCGGGCGGACACTGGAGGTAGTACCGGGTCATCTCGGGACTGCGGGCCATGTGCCCGGCGAAGCCGTTCGGATGGACGCCGAAAAGGACGCAGTCGGACGACGGGGGCGCCTCGGCGAGCAGCGCCAGCCAGCCGATGCCGTAGTCGTGCCGTGCGATCCGCGCCCGCTCCGGCACCAGCGCGGCCCGGCTGACCCCGCGAGCCCCGTCCGCGCCGACGATGAAGTCGCAGGTGAGCAACTGCCGTTCACCTGTCTCCGGGTCGGTGTACGACACCGACGGCAGCGCCGTGTCGACGTCGTGCAGCTCGACGTCGCGCACAGAGAAGCGGGCGTCGCCGCCGCGCACGTCGACGTACTCGTGCACGAGGTCCGTCACCAGCAACGGCTGCGGGTACACCCAGTGGTGATGCCCCGTCAGTTCCGTGTAGGAGAAGCGGTACTGCTCACCGGCGAAGCGGAACTCGCAGGCCGAATGCCGCTCGGCCCGCTCCAACAGGTTGTCGGCCAGGCCCCGTTGACGCAGCGCGCAGACGGCCCACTCCTCGATGACGCCGGCGCGTGGCCGCCGCTCGATGAACTCACGGCTCTCCGTGTCCAGGACGAGACAGTCGACGGACGCGGCCCGCAGGATGTTGCCGACCGTGAGGCCTGCGGGACCCGCGCCCACGACGACGACCGGGGTGTGCGGGAGGGAAGGGGAGTTGGTGGTCACGCGAACAGTATGAGCGGCCCCGTGATCTCCCCTTAGGGGTGCCGGTCAGGAGTTCCGGCCCAGCCGGGGAATCTCGATCGCCGGGCAGCGGTCCATGACCATCTCCAGGCCGGCGGCGCGCGTACGGTCGTAGGCCGCCTCGTCGACGACGTCCAACTGGAACCACACCGCCTTCGCGCCCTTGGCGACCGCCTCGTCGGCGACGGCGCCCGCGAGGTCGCTGTTGACGAAGACGTCGACGACGTCCACCTCGAAGGGGATGTCGGCGAGGGAGGCGTACCCCTGCTCCCCGTGCACCGTCTCCGCCTTCGGGTGGACGGGGACGACCCGCTTGCCGAAACGCCGCAGCACCTCGGCGACGCCGTACGCCGCGCGCCCGCGGTTCGTCGACAGGCCCACCACAGCCCAGGTGTCACCGAGTCCGGTGAGGATCTTGCGGATCGTTGCCTCGTCGCCGTACACCGGCGGCCTCCTTGGGTCGGACAGGACATGTGGTCGGACAGGTCATGGGGTCGGGCAGGAGCTGTTCCCAGGGGTGTTCCCGGGGCGGTCCTCGGGACTGTCCTCCACTGCAACAGACTGCGCCGGCCCCTGATTCCGGGCGGCTTGCCTGCGAATCGTCCGCCAGCCGCCTACGCTCGGGCTCGTGCTGCGCATCATCGACGCCCGAACCGGCGAGCCCGTCGTCGCCGCCCCCGTCCGGCGGGGCCTGACCCGTGTCGAGGCACATGCCTCGGGGTACGGCCCCGGCTCGCTCCGTGTCCTGCTCGTCGCCGACCTCCTCTTCCGCGCGCTGGAACTCGGCGGCACGCCCGTCTGGGCCGTGCTCACCGGCGAACGAGAACAGGCGGAACTCCGGGCGGGCGCCACCGCCCTTGGCATGCACCCCTTCGAGGACGGCCGCGACCTCGGCGCCGGCGCCGGACTGGGCGAGGCACAGATCCTGCACGTGGTGGGGGAGGACGGCCCGGCCCCCGACGGGGTACGGGTCGCCGTCGCGCCGGCGGAGGGGATCGTGCCCGGGGGACCGCCGGGCACGGACGCCGCCCCGGCCCCCGACCCCGCCGTCCTGCGCCTCGCCCTCCTCGCCACGCCCCGCACCGAGCCCGTCCGGCTCGACGCGGCCGTCCTGGGCGAGGCCCACGACACGCTCGTCCGCTGGCGTCGGGCCGTCGCCGACTGGGCGCGACGTCCCTCGCGGCCGGTGCCCGACGAGCTGCGCGGGCGGCTGCGCGCCGCCTGGGAGGACGACCTGGACATGCCGGCGGTGCTGGGGGTCCTGCGGTCGGTGGCGGACGCCGGGCCCGAGCTGCCCGACGGCGCCCGCTTCGAGACCTACGCCTACGCCGACCGTCTCCTCGGCCTCGAACTCACCCGCGACCTGGGAGCCCCGGCGTGACCGGGCCCGGCGGCGGGACAGCGCCGCGCCGGCTGGTGGTTTTGCGGCACGCCAAGTCGGCCTGGCCGGACGGCGTCCCCGACCACGACCGGCCGCTCGCCCCGCGCGGCCACCGGGACGCACCGGCCGCGGGCCGCGCGCTCGCCGCGGCCGGCTGCGTGCCGGACCTCGCCCTGTGCTCCACCGCCGTCCGCGCCCGCCGCACCTGGGAACTGGCCGCCGCCCAGTGGGCCGGCCCGGCGCCGGTGCGCTTCGACCCGCGGCTGTACGGGGCCGACGTGCCCGAGCTGCTGGACGTCGTGCACGAGACGCCCGCCGAGGTCGGGACGCTGCTGCTGGTCGGGCACAACCCCGGCCTGGAGGAGCTGGTCCTCGACCTGGCGGGGGAGGGCCTCGGCGACGCCCTGGACGAGGTGCGGCTGAAGTTCCCGACGTCGGCCGTCGCCGTCCTGGCCTGGCACGGCCCCGACTGGCGCGCCCTGACCCCGGGCACGGCCCTGCTGACCTTGATGACCGTCCCGAGAGGCGCGAAGCCGCACGACGGCGACGTCTGACCCGCGGCTAGCCGACGTGCACGCGCGGGCGCCGCGCCGGGTCGGGCTCCGCGCGGCGCAGAACCTCGCGGGTGACCGGGGCGACCTCGCCGTCGCCGAAGACGAGGAAGCGGATCAGATGGCTCACCGGGTTGCCCTCGGTCCAGCTGAAGTAGGCGTGCGGGACCTCGCCCGTGCGGTCGCGCAGCGCCAGCAGGACGGCGGCGACGGCGTTGGGGACGGTCGGACCCGAGACGCGCAGCCGGCGCACCCCGTGCTTCTTGTCGCCGTGCACGGCGATGTCCGCCGTGAAGTCGGAGGAGTCCCGCAGCAGCACCTCCAGGAACAGCACCGGGCCGCCGCCGGGGATCGGGGTGTGCTCGCGCTGCTCCCCCTCCTTGGCGCGGTACGCGCGCGTGCTGTGTTCCCGCGGCTCGTTCGCGATGAGCTGGAGGGGTCCGCGGTGCGCGGCCTCGTCGACGAACCGGGCAGCCGCCTCGTCGAACGTCACCTCCGCCGCGCGCAGCTCGAAGGCCCGGTGCACCCGTGAACCGAACGACGTGACCAGGATGGCGAAGATGAAGATCCCCGCGATCCTGATGCCGTCCGGCCGCTCGATGACGTTCGCGACGAGCGTGTAGGCGAAGACGGCCGTGATCGCGCCGAAGCCGAGCGTGGCCCGCCGGTGGCGGCGCCGGTGCACGGCGACCGTGGACGCGAACGCCGCCGACAGCATCAGCACCAGCACCCCGGTCGCGTAGGCGCCGCTCTGGGCGTCGACGTTCGCGTGGAACCACAGGGTGATGAGGACGGCGGTCGTCATGAACACCAGGACGAGCGGGCGCACCGCGCGGGCCCACTCCGGGGCCATGCCGTAGCGGGGCAGATAGCGCGGGACGAGGTTCAGCAGACCGGCGAGCGCGGAGGCGCCCGCGAACCACAGGATGGCGATCGTGGAGACGTCGTAGACCGTGCCGAAGGCCTGCCCCAGGTGCTCGTGCGCGAGATACGCCAGCGCCCGGCCGTTCGCCGGGCCGCCGCTGTCGAAGTCATCCTGAGGGATGAGGATCGTCGTCGCCAGACTGGACAGCAGCAGAAAGCAGCTCATGATCAGCGCGGCCGTGGTGAGCAGCCTGCGGGTGTCCCTGATCCGCCCGCGCGGCTCCGCGTACGTGTCCGTCGCGTCGCCCTTGACCTGCGGCATCACCGCCACGCCCGTCTCGAAGCCGGACATGCCGAGCGCCAGCTTCGGGAACACCACCAGGGCCACGCCGAGCATGACCCACGGCGAGGAGTGCTCGGCGGTCAGCGCGTCGGTCCAGTCGGCGATCCGCGCGGGGTGCGTGAGGATCTCCTGGGCGGAGACGGCGAGCACGACCAGGTTGAGCGCCAGATAGACCGCCACCAGGGGCACCGCGATGCCGATGGCCTCCCGGAAGCCCTTCAGGAACACCGCGCCGAGCGCGCCGACCAGCACCAGGGTGATCCACTCGTTGCCGCCGTGAATCCACTCCGGGGCGAAGGGGTTCTCCACCACGTGCGCGGCGGCGTCCGCGGCCGACAGCGTGATCGTGATCATGAAGTCGGTGGCCGCGAACCCCAGCAGCACCAGCACCAGGATCTTCCCCGACCACCACGACAGCAGCCGCTCCAGCATGGCGATCGACCCCTCGCCGTGCGGGCTCTCGTGCGCCACCCGCCGGTACACCGGCAGCGCCCCCAGCAGCGTCAGCGCGATCAGCACGAGCGTGGCGAGCGGCGACAGCAGCCCGGCCGCGAGCGCGGCGATGCCGGGCTGGTAGCCGAGCGTGGAGAAGTAGTCCACGCCGGTCAGACACATCACCCGCCACCACCGGTGGCCCTCCTGCTCCGGGGCCGGGGTGGCGTGCGGGCCGGGATGACGGGCGGTCTGCTCGCTCAGCCCCTCCAGCAGCCAGGCCCGCCACCGCGCCGACCGCGCACCCGCGCTCTGCTCCTTCACCGGACCTTGACTACCCCGTACGGCGGCCCCCGCACCACCGCATAGGCTGACCGGATGCAGGACGAGTACCGCACGGTCGCCCACGCGCGCGTGCACGAGACCGAGGTCAACCGCTCCCGCTTCCTGTGCGCCCTCGCCCCGGCGGCCACCGAGCGGGAGGCCCAGGACTTCGTCGCGTCCGTCCGCAAGGAGCACGCCGACGCCTCCCACAACTGCTGGGCGTACGTCATCGGCGCCGACGCCTCCGTCCAGAAGGCGAGCGACGACGGCGAACCCGGCGGCACCGCGGGCGTCCCGATGCTCCAGATGCTGCTGCGCCGCGACATGCGGTACGTCGTCGCCGTCGTCACCCGCTACTACGGCGGCGTCAAACTCGGCGCCGGCGGCCTCATCCGGGCGTACGGCGGCGCGGTCGGCGAGGCCCTCGACACCTTCGGCACCCTCACCCGCCGCCGCTTCCGCCTGGCCACGCTGACCGTGGACCACCAGCGCGCGGGCAAGGTGCAGAACGACCTCCACTCGACCGGTCGCGAGGTACGGGACGTCCGCTACGGCGAGGCGGTCACCATCGAGATCGGCATCCCGGACGCCGACGTCGACGCCTTCCGCGCCTGGCTCGCGGACGCGACGGCGGGCACGGCGGGCTTCGAACTGGGCGGCGAGGCGTACGGGGACGCGTAGCGACGCGCGCCGCAGCCAGCAGGCAAGTGGGGGGAATGTCCGTAACGCCCCTTTGTGGTGGCTGTCGTGACGGTGCGATACGGGAGTAACCGCCCGTGCTGTCAGACCCGGCCGTTAGTCTCGGGATCATGAGGCTCCTGCACACGTCCGACTGGCATCTCGGCCGGGCGTTCCACCGGGTGAACATGCTCGGCGCCCAGGCCGAGTACATCGGTCACCTCGTCACGACCGTGCGCGAGCGCGAGGTCGACGCGGTGCTCGTGTCGGGAGACGTGTACGACCGCGCGGTGCCCCCGCTCGCCGCGGTGGAACTCTTCGACGACGCCCTGCACCGCCTCGCCGACCTCGGCGTGCCCACGGTGATGATCTCCGGCAACCACGACTCGGCCCGCCGCCTCGGCGTCGGCGCGGGCCTCATCGGGCGCGCGGGCATCCACCTGCGGACGGACCCGACGGCGGCCGGGACACCGGTGATCCTCCAGGACGCCTTCGGCGACGTCGCCTTCTACGGCCTGCCCTATCTCGAACCCGCCCTGGTGAAGGACGAGTTCGGCGTGGAGCGGGCCGGACACGAGGCCGTGCTCGCCGCCGCCATGGACCGCGTCCGCGCCGACCTCGCCGCCCGCGCGCGGGGGACGCGTTCCGTCGTCCTCGCCCATGCCTTCGTCACCGGCGGCGAACCCAGCGACAGCGAGCGGGACATCACCGTCGGCGGGGTCGCCTCGGTGCCCGCCGGGGTCTTCGACGGCGTCGACTACACGGCACTCGGGCACCTGCACGGCTGCCAGACGATCACCGAGCGCGTCCGCTACTCCGGCTCCCCGCTGCCGTACTCCTTCTCGGAGAGCGCGCACCGCAAGACCATGTGGCTCGTGGACCTCGGCGCCGGCGGGGAGGTCACCGCCGAGCGGATCGACTGCCCGGTGCCGCGCGCGCTGGCCCGGATCCGGGGCACCCTGGCGGAGCTGCTCGCCGATCCCGCGCTCGCCCGGCACGAGGAGGCGTGGGTCGAGGCGACGCTCACCGACGCCGTCCGCCCGGCCGACCCCATGGCCCGGCTCACCGAGCGCTTCCCGCACACCCTCAGCCTCGCCTTCGCCCCCGAGCGCGCCCCCGACGACCCGGACGTGTCGTACGCCCGGCGCCTCGCCGACCGCGACGACCAGGAGATCGCCGAGGACTTCGTGGCGCACGTGCGCGGGGCGGGGCCCGACGCCCGCGAGCAGGGCGTGCTGCGGGACGCCTTCGACGCGGTGCGCGCGGACGACGCGGTACGGGAGGTGGCGCGGTGAGGCTGCACCGGCTCGACCTGACGGCCTTCGGCCCCTTCGGCGGCGCCCAGAGCGTCGACTTCGACGAGCTGTCCGCCGCCGGGCTCTTCCTGCTGCACGGGCCGACGGGCGCAGGCAAGACCTCGATCCTGGACGCCGTCTGCTACGCCCTGTACGGCTCCGTGCCCGGCGCCCGGCAGAGCGGCCAGGGCCTGACCCTGCGCAGCGACCACGCCGCGCCCGGCACCCGCACCGAGGTCACCCTCGAACTCACCGTCGCGGGCCGCCGGCTGGAGATCACCCGGCAGCCGCCCTGGCAGCGGCCCAAGAAGGGCAACAGGCCCGGCACCACGGTCGACAAGGCCCAGAGCCGGCTGCGCGAGTACGACGCCGTGGCCGCCGCCTGGCGGGATCGCAGCCGCTCCCACCAGGAGATCGGCGAGGAGATCACCCAACTGCTCGGCATGAGCCGCGAGCAGTTCTGTCAGGTCGTGCTGTTGCCCCAGGGCGACTTCGCGCGCTTCCTGCGCGCCGACGCCGAGGCACGCGGCCGGCTGCTGGGCCGGCTCTTCGACACCCAGCGGTTCGCCGAGGTCGAGAAACGGCTCGCCGAGCGCCGCCGCACCACCGAGGCACGCGTGCGTGAGGGCGACGCGGCGCTGCTCGCCGACGCGCACCGGATGCAGCAGGTCGCCGGGGACGCCATGGAGCTGCCCGAGCTGGCCCCGGGCGAGCCGGGGCTGGCCGAGGCGGTGCTCACCGCGGCCGCCGTCGCCCGCAGCACCTCCCGCGAACTGCTGACGACCGCCCACCGCGGCCGCCTCGCCGCCGAGTCCGCACAGGCCGCCGCCGAACGCGCCCTGGAGGACGTACGGGAACGCGCCCGGCTGCAGCGCCGGTTCACCGAGGCGCGGGAGCGGGCCGCACTGCTTCAGGAGCGGGCCGGCGCCCATCGGGAGGCGCAGGCGCGCATGGAGCGGGCGCGGAAGGCGGAGGCGGTCGCGCCGGCGCTGGAGCTGCGCGAGGCCGCCGACACCGAGCACTCCGGGGTCTCCGCACGTGCGGCACGCGCGCGTGCCCTGCTCCCGGAGGGGTACGCGGACGCCGGGGCCGCCGGGCTCGCCGCCGCCGCCCGCCGGGCCGCCGAGGAGCTGGGCGGCCTGGAGTCGGCCCGCCGGGGCGAGCGGCGCCTCGCGGACCTCGTCGCCGAGCGGGCGGACCTGGACCGGCAGGAGCGGCACGACGAGGACGTCCTGACCGAGACCGAGACCTGGCTCGCGGGCTGGGACGCCGTCCGCGCGGGTCTCCACGCCCGCATCGAGTCCGCCCAGGAGGCCGCCACCCGCGCCGAACAGGCCGACGGCCGACGCGAACCCGCGCAGCGGCGTCTGACGGCGGCCCGGCGGCGCGACGAACTGGCCCGCGACCTGGAGGCGGCCCAGCGCACCGCCCTCACCTCCGCCGAGCAGGCGCAGACCGCCCGCACACACTGGCTCGACCTCAAGGAACAGCGCCTGAACGGCATCGCCGCCGAACTGGCCGCCACCCTCGCCGCCGGCGAACCCTGCGCCGTCTGCGGCGCCACCGAGCACCCGGCGCCCGCCCGCAAGGTCGCCGGGCACGTCGACCGCGAGGCCGAGGAACAGGCCCTCACCGCGTACCAGCGCGCCGAGGAACGCCACACCGGGGACGAGCGGAAGCTCGGCCAGGTCCGGGAGACCCTCGCCGCCACCGCCGAGGCGGGCGACACTCCCACGGACCGGCTCGCCGCCGACGCCCAGGAGCTGGAGCAGGCCTACGCCCGGCACCGGCGCGACGCCTCCGCGCTGCACCCCGCGCGCGAGGAGCTGCGCCAGGCCGAGCAGGAGCACGAACGCCGTACGGCCGCGCAGCGCGAGACCGCGGTGCGGGCCGCGTCCCGGGTCGGCCACCGCGAGCGCCTGGAGCGCGAACGGACCGTACTGGAGGAGGAGTTGACGCAGGCCCGGGGGACGGCGGAGAGCGTCGCCGCGCGGGCCGCGCAACTGGAGCGGCAGGCGGCACGGCTCACCGACGCGGCCGACACCGCCCGCGCCGCCGAGGAGAGCGCCGAGCGCCTCAAGGCGGCCGACGGACGCCTCGACGAGGCCGCGTTCCGGGCCGGCTTCGACACCCCGCGTGCCGCCGCCGACGCCCTCCTCGACGACACCGCCCACCGCGAACTGCAACGGCGGCTGGACTCCTGGCAGTCCGAGGAGGCCGCCGTACGGGCCGTCCTCGCCGAACCCGACACCGCGGCAGCCGCCCAGCAGCCGCCCGCCGACCTCACGGGCGCGGAACGGTCGGCGGCCGACGCGGCCGAACGCCTGCGCGCGGCGGCCTCCGCCCAGGACGCCGCCGCCCGCCGCTGCACCGAACTCGACCAGCTCTCCGCGCGCGCGGCCGACGGCGTGCGCCGGCTCGCCCCGCTGCGCGAGGAGTACGACCGGGTGGCCCGCCTGGCCGGTCTCACCGCGGGCACCTCCGCCGACAACGAGCGAAAGATGCGCCTGGAGGCTTACGTCCTGGCGGCCCGCCTCGAACAGGTGGCCGCCGCCGCGACCGCACGGCTGCAACGCATGTCGTCCGGCCGCTACACCCTCGTCCACTCCGACGACCGGGCCGGCCGCGGGCGCAGCGGGCTCGGGCTGCACGTCGTCGACGCCTGGACCGGGCGCGAGCGGGACACGGCCACGCTGTCGGGCGGCGAGACCTTCTTCGCCTCGCTCGCCCTCGCCCTCGGCCTCGCGGACGTCGTCACCGACGAGGCGGGCGGGGTCCGGCTCGACACCCTCTTCATCGACGAGGGGTTCGGCAGCCTCGACGACCAGACCCTCGACGAGGTCCTCGACGTCCTCGACTCCCTGCGGGAACGCGACCGCAGCGTCGGCATCGTCAGCCATGTCGCCGACCTGCGACGGCGCATCCACGCGCAACTGGAGGTCGTCAAGGGGAGATCGGGGTCGGCGGTGCGGCAACGCGGGCAGTGACCGCGTCGGTGACCCGCGTCAGTGACTTGCCTCAGTGGCCGAGCGGGCGCCCGGGGAGCGGAGAGGAGTAGACGACGCTGGTCGTGACCGAACCCAGCGCGCTGGACCGCCCGCCGCCCCACCACTCCGCCACCTCGTTCAGTCCCGCACGACCTCCGGCACCGGACGCAGAAAACAGCGGTCCGCCGCCCCGAACTCGCCCTCGGGGCGGGCCGCGTGCAGGACGACGTCCAGCGCGGCGTCCGCGTCGCACGCGTAATGCCCGCTGGCCCAGGCGGCGTTGGCCTCCACGACCGCCCACCCGGAGCCGTCGACCAGGCCGACCTCCACCACGACGGCGCTCGGCAGCCCCGTCCCGGTCAGCCGCTCGGCGAACGCAAGCACCTCGGCGCGGCGCGGGTCCTGCGTCAGCGGGGCGACGTCCAGGCGGCCCCGGGTCGCGTACCGGCTGCCGGTGCGCACCTCACCGTCCTGCACGAACAGCCGGAACTCCACGCCGAACGTCACTATGTCGCTGACCAGCACAGGTTCCGTGCCGTCGACGGCGTCCGGCCCCGGCAGGCCGCTGCCGTCCGGGTAGACGCGGGCCGGGAAGCTCTTGTCGTTGGGCGGCTTGACGAACGCGGGACGACGCAGCCGCCGCGCCTCCTCGATGGTGCTGAACTCGATGCCTCGCAGCGTGAGTCCGCGCGGCAGCCGGGCCAGCCAGTCCTCCGGTGCCTCCAGCAGACCGAGCCCCAACTCCCGCGCCACGGCGTCCGCGAACAGCGGACCGGCGTACAGGGAGGCCCCGCCGGCCCCGCGCCATTGTTCGGGCACCCGCCACTCCCGCAGCGTCTCGACATGCGCCCCGCGCCGCCGTGCCGCGTCCGCGAGGGCGTGGCCGGTCGCGGTGACGCGAGGGGAGAGGAAGAGGGTCCGGGGTGTGCTCATGGAGTCGAGGGTGGCGTACGGGCGGGTCGGAGGACAGCGGATTTCGCTGCCTTCCGACCCGCCCGCGCCGTGTCTCAGAGTCGCGTCTCAGCCGCCGCCGTCTCGGCCGTGGCTCAGAGCTGTGCCAGTTCGTCGACCAGGTCGTCGAGGCCCAGGGAGCCCTGTGAAAGGGCCGCCATGTGCCAGGACTTGAGGTCGAAGGCGTCGCCGTGGCGCTCGCGGGCCTTCTCCCGGCCCAGCAGCCAGGCCCGTTCGCCGAGCTTGTAGCCGATCGCCTGGCCGGGAATGGTCAGGTAGCGGGTCAGCTCGCTCTCGACGAAGTCCGCCGGGCGGCTGCTGTGCGCGCCGAAGAACTCCTGGGCCAGCTCAGGCGTCCAGCGCTCACCCGGGTGGAACGGGGAGTGCGCCGGGATCTCCAGCTCCAGGTGCATGCCGATGTCGACGATGACCCGGGCCGCCCGCATCATCTGCGCGTCCAGGTAGCCGAGCCGCTGCTCCGCGTCCGTGAGGAAGCCGAGCTCGTCCATCAGCCGCTCCGCGTACAGCGCCCAGCCCTCGGCGTTGGCGCTGACCATGCCGACGGAGGCCTGGTAGCGGGAGAGGCTCGCGGCGACGTGCGTCCACTGCGCGAGCTGGAGGTGATGGCCGGGGACGCCCTCGTGGTACCAGGTGGAGACGAGGTCGTAGACCGGGAAGCGGGTCTGTCCCATCGTCGGCAGCCAGGTGCGGCCCGGGCGCGAGAAGTCCTCCGACGGCGACGTGTAGTACGGGGCGGCGGCGCTGCCGGGCGGGGCGATCCGCGACTCCACCTTCCGTACCCGCTCGGCGAGTTCGAAGTGGGTACCGTCGAGCGCGTCGATCGCCTGGTCCATCAGGCCCTGGAGCCAGTCGCGGACCTCGTCGACGCCCTCGATGTGCCGGCCGTGCTCGTCGAGATGGGCCAGCGCCACCCAGGGGGTGTCCGCGCCCGGCAGGATCTTCTCGGCCTCCTCCTTCATCTCGGCGAGCAGCCGGTGGTACTCCGCCCAGCCGTACGCGTACGCCTCGTCGAGGTCGAGGTCGGTGCCGTTGTAGTAGCGCGACCAGCGGGCGTACCGCTCCCGGCCGACCGTGTTCGGCGCGCCCTCGGCCGTCGGCGCGTACACGTCGCGCATCCAGTCCCGCAGCTCCACGACCGCCGCGTTCGCCGCGCGGGCCGCCGCGTCCAGCTCGGCGCGCAGCGCCTCGGGCAGCGCGGCGGGCAGCGCCTCGGTTCCGGTGGCCACGAAGTCCTCGAACCAGCCGCGGCCCGCGCCGTCCGTGTCCGACCACTCCGTGAGCTGTTCGACGAACGTGGCGGTCGGCCGCGGCGCCGCGTACAGCTTGCGCTCCAGGCCGAGCGTCAGGGACTCCCGGTAGCCCGCGAGCGCCGCCGGCACCGCGCGCAGCCGCTCCGCGACCGCCGCCCAGTCCTCGGCGGTCTGCGTGGGCGTCACCGTGAACACCTCGCGGACGTGGTGGGCGGGCGTGCCCATGTTGCCGACCGAGCGCAGGCCCTCGTCGGCCTCGTGCACGGCGAGTTCCGCGGTCAGGCGCTCGCGCAGCAGGCGCGCGCAACGGCGCTCGATGTCACTGTCCGCGCCGGGCCTGCGCTCCGCTTCGTCGAGCTTGGCCAGGGTGCCTCGCGCGAGCCGCGCGAGCGCCTCCTGTCCCTTGGGCGAGAGGTCGGGCAGACGGCTCGAACTCTCCTGCACACCGAGGAAGGTACCGGTCACCGGGTCGAGGGCGATGAGATCGTCGACGTACGCGTCGGCGACCTCGCGGGGCAGCGGGCTGTTGGTCTGTGACATGCGCACCATCCTCGTACGCGCCGCCGCCGCACGTCACGACGTTTGTCCCGAAACCGTCGTCGGGAGCAGCGGTCCGCACTCCCACTGCTGGAAGATCAGCCGCGTCTCGACGCGGGCCACCTCCCGATGAGCCGTGAACTCGTCGAGCACCAGCCGTTGCAGATCCGCCATGTCCGCGACGGCGACATGGACGAGATAGTTGTCGGGCCCGGTGAGGTGAAAGACGGTCAGCGCCTCCGGCAGCGCCCGGATCCGCTCCACGAACGGCCCCACCAACTCCCGCCGGTGCGGCCTGACCTGCACGGACAGCAGAGCCTGGAGGCCCCGCCCCAGCTTGGCCGGATCGAGCCGCAGTTGATGCCCGAGGATCACGCCCGAGCGGCGCAGCCGCGTCACCCGGTCCAGGCAGGTCGACGGCGCGACGCCGACCTGCGCCGCGAGGTCGCGGTAGGTGGTCCGGGCGTCGTTCTGCAGCAGCCGCAGCAACTGGAGATCGACCGGGTCCAGTACGACTGATTCGGCCATGAGCCGAACGTAACACGGTGTTCGAATAATCTGAGCCGTTCGATGTTCACCCTGCGGTCCATGGACTCAACCGCTGCGAGCACGCACGCGTACGACGATGTACGTACCTCTGGAGCGCCCCGCGCACTGGCCACCGAGGCCGTGCACGCCGGACGGGAGGACCTGGCCCGGCAGGGCCTGCACGCCCCGCCGATCGACCTGTCGACCACCTACCCCTCGTACGACAGCCGCGCCGAGGCCGCCCGCATCGACGCGTTCGCCGCGACCGGCGCTGAGCCGGACGGCCCGCCCGTCTACGGCCGGCTGGGCAACCCGACGGTCGCCCGATTCGAGACGGCCCTCGCCCGTCTGGAGGGCACCGAGAGCGCCGTCGCCTTCGCCAGCGGCATGGCGGCGCTGAGCGCGGTGCTGCTCGCGCGCGCCTCGATCGGGCTGCGGCACGTCGTCGCCGTACGCCCCCTCTACGGCTGCAGCGACCATCTCCTCACGGCCGGGCTGCTCGGCTCGGAGGTCACCTGGACCGACCCCGCCGGCATCGCCGACGCGCTGCGCCCCGACACCGGGCTGGTGATGGTCGAGTCGCCGGCCAATCCGACCCTCGCCGAGGTCGACCTGCGGGCCGTCGCCCACGCCTGCGGCTCGGTCCCGCTGCTCGCCGACAACACCTTCGCCACGCCCGTGCTCCAACGCCCCGTCGAGCAGGGCGCGCGGCTCGTCCTGCACAGCGCCACCAAGTACCTGGGCGGGCACGGGGACGTGCTGGGGGGCGTGGTCGCCTGCGACGAGGAGTTCGCCGGGCGGCTGCGGCAGATACGGTTCGCCACCGGCGGCGTACTGCATCCGCTGGCCGGATATCTGCTGCTGCGCGGCCTGTCGACGCTTCCGGTACGGGTGCGGGCCGCCTCGGCGACCGCCGCCGAACTGGCCCGGCGGCTGGCCGCCGACCCGCGCGTCGCCCGCGTCCACTATCCGCGCATCGGCGGCGCGATGATCGCCTTCGAGGTGGACGGCGACCCGCACGAGGTGATCGCGGGCGTCCGTCTGATCACCCCGGCGGTGAGCCTCGGCAGCGTCGACACGCTCATCCAGCACCCGGCGTCCATCAGCCACCGCATCGTCGACGAGCGGGAGCGCAGGGGCGCGGGCGTGAGCGACCGGCTGCTGCGACTGTCGGTCGGGCTGGAGGACGTCGAGGATCTGTGGGGGGATCTGGCGGGGGCGTTGGGGGCGTCGGGGGCGTCGGGAACGTTGGGGGAGTCGGGGGCGATGGAGGCGTCCGTCACCGTGTGAGGCGTGTGAGCGAGGCGCGTGAGGCGGGTGAGGGAAGGCCCGGCGGTTCGCCGCCGGGCCTTCCCTCACCCGTTCTGCGTCCGTTCCATTCCACGTCAGTCGCGCGTGACGCGCTCCCCGTGCCGCTGGGACGTCTCGCGCGCCGCGCCCTTCTCCAGGCGGGCGGTGATCACGAGCGTCCCCTCCTCGATCTGGTAGTCGAGGGGCAGGCCGAGGCCGCGCATGGCGGCGACCATGCCGGTGTTGGCGGCCTGTGTCACGGCGTACACGCTGTCGCAGCCCGCCTCGACGGCCATCGCGACCAGCCGGCCGAGCAGTTCGGCGCCGACGCCGCGGCGCTGCCACTGGTCCTCGATCAGCAGCGCGACCTCCGTCTCGTCGCCGTCCCACAGCAGGTGGCCGAGGCCGACGACGCGGCCGGACGGCGTCTGCACGGCCAGCGTGCGGCCGAAGCGGGGGCTGAGCAGGTGGCCGAGGTAGCGGTCGGCGTCGCCGACGGGCCCGTGGTAGCGCATTGCGAGCGTGCGCGCCGAGCACCGCTCGTGCATCGCCTTCGCCGCCTCCAGGTCATCCGCGTCGGCCCGGCGCACGGTGATGTCGTCGCCCTCGGGCAGCGTCAGCACGTCCTGGCCGCGCGGGACCCGCGCCCCGAGCCGGGCGTCGAGCTCCACGAGGGCACGCGCGCGTGCGAACTCGGTCGGGGTGAACGGCAGGTACGGCCGCTCCACCGTGATCACTCCGCCCTCAGGCGCCCGCAGCCGCAGCACGGTGTCCTCCAGCACGCCCTCCACGGGCACGCCCTCCGGCCCCCGGCCGCTGCTCCCGGCCGTGGCGGGCAGCGAGCGGATCGTGCAACGGCCCAGCAACTGCCGCAGCGCGAGGGGAAGTTCGGCCGGGTCGAGGGCGGTGCGGGTGGCCAGGCCCAGGACCCGGGTCGGCGCGTCCACCAGATCGTGGGCGTCCGCCCGCTCGATCCAGGTGCCCGAGCCGCCCGCCAGCGCGAGGGCGCGGGTGATCTCGGCCGCCGCGAGGGACCCGGGGGCCCGCAGCAGGAACTCGTCCACCGTGTCCTCGCCCAGCGGGTGCGTCTGCAGGCTCAGGATGTCCACCTTGTGGCCGGCGAGCGCCACGCACAGTGCGGCCAGCGACCCCGGGGCGTCCTTCACCGTCGTCCGCATCCGCCACAGCGCGCACTCCTCGGTGACCCCGGAGGGGAACCCGGACGGCCCGGCCTGCGGCTCCTCGGAGCGTGGCCGGGCGTCGGTATCGCCCGTCGGCGGCGCGTGACCGTGGCGGCGTGCCCACCACGTGTGGAACCCGGCCGTGGCGACGAGTACGGCGGCGGAGACGGCCAGCAGCACCGGACCGCCGGGGCCGTGCCCCACCAGGTTCGCCACCCCGTCGGCCACCGTGACGGCCGTGAAGAGCGCGGCGAGCTCCACCACGTCCCGCCGCCAGTGGTGCACAGGGCGTCCGCGCTTCGCGCGCATCACATCAGACATGTCTCGAGTCATACGGCCACTGTGAAGGAACGGTGTTGCGTGATCACGAACGCACTGTGACCGACGGGTAAAGGTTACTAATGCCCGTTTTGTTAATTCTTCTACGACCGCACCGCGTACCAGGGGAACGGTCGTAACCGCGCACCAGGGGATTACGGCTGCATCGCGAGCCAGGGCACTACGACCGCACCGCGCACCGGGGGATGACGCCGGTACGCGGCACGTGGTGTCGAGAGTACGGGACGCCCGACCGCTGCCCGGCTACTGCCCGACCCGTCCCGGCTGCAGCACCTGCGTGAACAGCACGGTGCCGTCCTGCTCGCGCAGACGGACCGTCAACTCGCCGCTGTCGCCGTCGATATCGACCTCGCCGAAGAACTGGTAGCCCTCGGCCGGCGACACGTTCGAGGCCGTCGGCGCCTTCACGAACACCCGCTCCGGACCGAACGTGCCGTCCAGCGCGCTGGCCGGGAAGGCGCCCGCGTTGAGCGGACCGGAGACGAACTCCCAGAACGGTTCGAAGTCGGTGAACGCGGCCCGCGACGGCTGGTAGTGCTGCGCCGAGGTGTGGTGCACGTCGGCCGTCAGCCACACCGTGCCGGTGATCCGCCGGTGCTTGACGTACCGCAGCAGCTCGGCGATCTGCAGCTCACGGCCGAGCGGCGCGCCCGGGTCGCCCTGCGCCACGGCCTCGATGTTCGGCTTCCCCTCGGTGGCGTCCGGTACGACGAGCCCGAGCGGCATGTCGGCGGCGATCACCTTCCACACCGCACGTGAGCGCGACAACTCCCGCTTGAGCCACTCCAGTTGCTCGGTGCCGAGGATGCCCTGCGGGTCCACGGTCTGGTCGTCGGGCGAGTTGGCGTTGCGGTACGTCCGCATGTCCAGGACGAACACGTCGAGCAGCGGCCCGTGGCGTACGACCCGGTGGACGCGGCCCTCCCTGGCGCCAGGCCGCAGGCTGGAGATCGGGAAGTACTCGCTGAACGCCCGTCGGGCGCGCCCCGCGAGCACGTCGACGCTCTTCTCCGTGTAACGGGCGTCGGAGTCGGCGATCACCTCGCCCGGGTACCAGTTGTTACGGACCTCGTGGTCGTCCCACTGGATGATCGACGGCACCCGCGCGTTGAACCGGCGCAGGTTCTGATCCAGCAGGTTGTAGCGGAAGTTGCCGCGGAACTCGGCGAGGGTCTCGGCGACCTTCGCCTTCTCCTCGGTGGTGACGTTCCGGTAGAGGCTGCCGTCGGGCAGCGCCTGCGTCGCCGTGATCGGTCCGTCGGCGTAGATGTTGTCGCCGCTGCACAGGAAGAAGTCGGGGTCGAGCTTCGCCATCGCGTTGTAGATGCGGTAGCCGCCGAGGTCCGGGTTGATGCCCCAGCCCTGGCCCGCGAGGTCCCCGGACCACAGGAAACGCACCCCGCGCCGACGCCCGAGGGGCACGGTGCGGAAGGTGCCGGTCACCGGCTCGCCGGCGCGGCGCGGGTCGTCCGGGTCGGCGAGCAGCACGCGGTAGTGGATCTGCTCACCGGCGGGCAGCCCGTGCAGCCGGGTCGTGCCGGTGAAGTCCGTACCGGCGCCGAGCAGCGGACCGTGCCAACGGCGGGCGCCCCGGAACGACTCCGTCGCCGCGGTCTCGACGACCATCCGCGCAGGCCGGTCGGACCGCACCCACACCAGCCCGGAGTCGGAGGTCACGTCCCCGGCCTGCACACCCCACCCCGCCCGGGGCCGCCCGGACAGCGCGAAGGCGGGCGCCGCGCCGGCCGCGGCGGGCAGGGCCAGGGCCGCGGACGCGGCGAGCGAGCCGCGTAGGACGCCGCGGCGCCCGGGAAGGGGACGGTGTGACATGAAGGGGCCTCCAGGGAGGACGGGAACCGGCCGGTGTGCACAGCCACAACTACGGGTGCGCCGCAGCGCTGACGGAAACCACAAGTGAACAACTGGCAGCGCCCACACGGTTCCCGCCCCGCCTCACCGCCCGGCGGCCTCCCTCATCGCCCGTACCCCGCCCCGGATCCGAGCGGGCGACACATGCGCATACCCGAGCACGAGACGCACTTCCCCTGTGTCGTTCTCTTCTTCTTCGGCACGCGCGTGTGCGTACGCGGCGAGCGCACGCACCTCGACACCGGCCGAGGCCATCCGTTCCAGAAACCGCCTCTGAGGCCTCCCGCTCGTCGGCACAGGCTCCTACGGCCCCGCCCAGGCCGTCGGCAGTGCCCTTGTCGGGGGCGGGGTCGCCCTGGGGGCGGGGGCGTTGGGCCGTGCGCCCAGGGGCTCAGCGGCTGCCGTCGAGGATCACCCGGGCGACGAGCGCCGGGTCGTCGTTCATCGGGCAGTGACCGCAGCCGGGCAGCCGTACCAGGCGCGCGGCCGGGATGGTCTGCTTGGCGCGGACGCCCTGGCGGCGCACGAGGAGCCAGTCGCGGGTGCCCCAGCCGACCGTGACCGGGATTCCGGGGAGGTCGTCGGTGAACCGGATGGTGGTGCCGGCCCGCAGGGTCTGGTCGAACCCGGTGGCCTGGGCCAGGGCCAGCGTCTCGGCGACCACGGCCTCGGGTGAACGGCGGCTCGGGCGGGCGTAGATGGTGCTGGTGAGGGCCGTACGGCCGGCCGCCGTGCTCGCCATCCGCTCGACGAGAGGCAGCGGCAGCCGGCGGGAGACCTGCCGCATCGTCATCAGGACGCCGAACGCGTAGCGCCGTTCGGCCTCCGACCAGAACCCGGCCGGGGACAGCGCGGTGACGGACCGCACGAGCTTCTCCCGGCCGAGTTCCAGGGCGAGCAGACCGCCGAGGGAGTTGCCGGCCACGTGCGGGCGGTCCAGCTCCAGCGCCTCGCAGAAGGCGCCGAACACGCCGGCCGTCGTGGGTAGGTCGTAGGCGAGCCCGTCCGGCAGGGCCGGGGAGACGCCGAAGCCGGGCAGGTCCACGGCGATCACGTCGCGCTCGGCGGCCAGGATGTCCAGCACCGGGTCCCAGGCCTGCCGGTGGTGACCGATGCCGTGCAGCAGGAGCAGCGGCTCGCCCGCCCCCACGCGCGCGTAGGAGACGGTGACGGGCAGCGGGCCACTGGGGGAGGGGACCGTGAAGGAGACGGTGTGGGACATGGGCAGCTCCTCGTCCGGACTGGTCGGCGGACGCCTTGGACTTGGACATGGCGTGTGAGACGCGACGCCTGAAGCGGGGTGCCTGGACACGACGCCTCGGACACGACGCTTCGGATACGGCGGCTTAGACAGCTTGTCAGCAATTGCTACCGGCGGGTAGCCCCCGCTCAGCGTGCCCTGCGCAGCTCCAGGTTGAAGTCCGCGTGGCCGAAGCCGCGCATGACGTCCAGCCACAGCGGCAGCCACATCTCCACGCTCCGCGCCGCCCGGATGCCGCCCAGGTCGAGCACCCGGTCCGCCGGCCAGCCGAACTCCCCGAGCAGCGCCGTGACCTGTTGCTTGGCGGCCGCGTCCTCCCCGCACACGAAGACCTGGTGCTCGCCCGGCACGCGCGCGGGATCCACCATCACCTGGCAGTTGACGGTGTTGAGGGACTTCACCACGCGCGCGTGCGGAAACACCCGCTGGATCTGCTCGCCCACGCTGTCCGACTCCACGGGCGACAGCCGCGCCTCCCCGTCCTCGAACGCCAGCGGGTTGGAGACGTCCAGCACGACCTTCCCGTCGAGGCGGGACGCCCCGGCGGCCTCCAGCGCGGCCAGCGACGCCCGCCCGGCCACCGCGTTCACGACCACCTCGGCGGCCCCGGCCGCCTCCGCGAACGTACCGGCGCTCGCCCCCGAACCGGCTCCCCGCGCCCATTCCAGAGCCGCCGGATTGTCCTTCGTGCGCGAACCCAGGACCACCGTGTGCCCCAGCTCCACCAGCTTTCCGCCCAGTGTGCGACCGACCTCGCCCGTACCCAGCACCGCGTACCGCACTGCGACCTCCCGTTCGTCGGACCAGACCCTCCGTCACGGTAATTCCCGACCGGCCCCGGAGCCCGCCTTTCACGACGGGGACATTGCCGGAGTGTCACGAAAACCCGCCGGTGCGAACGCCCCGTAAACGCTTTCCCTCCGGAATGCCGTCGGCGCCCAGAGGGTTCGAGAATTGGTCTTGACCAAGGGTGGGGGCCGCCCTATGGTCGCAGAGAAGTACAACAACCTTTAATAAACAAGGGCGCGAAAAACGCCGCCGGACCACGGCGATTGCGGAGGACAGGGTGGGGACCACGCAACTGGAATCGGTACCGGAACCGAAGTACTGGCATCTCAAGACCGTGCTCAGCGAGGCACTCGACTCCGAATTCACGGTGGGCGAGATCCTGCCCAACGAGCGCGAGCTGGCCGCCCGTTTCGGCGTCGCCCGCGCGACGCTCCGTCAGGCGCTGGAGCAGCTCGAACTGGAGGGCCGGCTGCACCGCCGCCGGGGCGTCGGCACCACCGTCGCGCCGCCGCGGATGGGCGTCGCCGTCGGCAGCGAGCAGCAGGTCTGGCCGGGCACCGGCGACGACACCTGGCAGGCAGTGGACTGCACGCTCGCGGCACCGCCCGCGGCCGTCGCCACCGCCCTGGAGACCCCACGCGACCACGCCGTGCACATCGTGCGCCGCTCGCGGGTCTCGCACGGCCAGCCCGTCGCCGCGGAACTGCTCTACGTCCCCCGGACGTCGGTGCCCGACCTGCCCGCGATCGACGCCCCGTCCGAGACGGCACGCGCGCGTGCGGTGCTGCGCGAACTGCAGCGCCTGGAACTCCAGGGCCAGGACCGCGCCGTGGAGCTGGGCTCGGCCCGCGCGGCCGACGCCAGGGAACTCGACCGGCTCCCCGGCGCGCCCGTCCTCGTCGTCACCACCCGGTTCTTCGCCGAGGGCCGCACAGCGGCGCTCTCCGTCGCGACGTACCGCGCGGACACCTGCCGGTTGACGTTCGGCGCGTCCGGCGGCGTGGAGATACATCACGGCCCGGCGCAGCAGGCGTCCTGACCGACCACCCCAACTACCCGGACCACCCCGTCCGCCCCGGGCCGGACACGGCAGGCTTCCTGAACGGCCTGCACCCGGCCCGTACGAAGACACGTGACAGGTGACACGTCCCCGCGCCCCGGAACTCCTCCGGGGCGCGGCGCGTTCCACCTGTGACGGCCGGTCACGCCGGGCCGTCACCGCCGGGCCGTCACCGTCCTGTCCACCGCGAACAACTGCTCCTCCACATGGTCGAGGGCGAGCCGCAGCGCCCCCGTCGCCACCGCCGCCTCGCCGAGCAGCGACAGGGCCACCTTCGGCGGCCGCAGACAGTAGCGCGCCAACTCCTGCCGCAGCGGCTCCAGCACGCCGTCGAGACCGACCGCCCAGCCGCCGACCACGACCAGCTCAGGGTCGAGCGCCAGGACCAGCGCGGCCACGTCGTGGACCAGCCGCTGGATGAAGCGGTCCACGGCCGCCCGGGCCCCCTGGTCGCCCTCGCGCGCCCGCGCGAACACCGTCGCGACGGCCTGCTCGTCCAGCGGATGCAGCGGCTCGTCCGTCGTGGACAGCAGCGTCTCCGGGGTCACCTCCCGGCCCAGCAGATGCAGCGCGCCGATCTCCCCGGCCGCCCCGCCGTACCCCCGGTGCAGCCGCCCCCCGATCAGCGAGCCGGCGCCCGGGCTGAGCCCGGCCAGCACGAACACGACGTCGTCGGACTCGGTGGCCGACCCCTTCCAGTGCTCGGCCACGGCCGCCGCGTTGGCGTCGTTCTCCACCAGCACCGGACACTTGAAGGAACGGCTCAGCCGCTCGCCCAGCCGCAGCCCCGTCCACTCCGGCAGCGCCGTGCCCAGCCGTATGGTCCCGTCCGCCTCGACGATGCCGGGCGTGGCGACCCCCACCGCCCGCAGCGAGCTGCGCGGCACACCGGACCGGCGCAGCAGTTCGGCGACCGCCGTGCGCAGCCGCTCCAGCCGCTCGTCCGCCGGGGCCCGCTCGTCGACGTCCTTGGCCTGCGCGCCCAGCAGCCGGCCGTCCAGGTCGGACAGCAGGGCGGCCACCCGGTGCGACCCGATCTCCAGACCCAGCAGATGCCCGGCCTCCGCCCGGAACCGGTACCGCCGCGCGGGCCGCCCCTGCCGCCGCGCGGCGCCCTCCTCGGCCGCCTGCTCGACGACGAGCCCCGCCGCCGTGAGGTCCTCGACGACCCCCTCGACGGTCGGCCGGGACAGCCCCGTCACCCGGGTGATCTCCGTGAGCGTCGCGCAGTCCGCGGCACGCAGCGCGTGCAGCACCACCGCGGAATTGATCCTTCGCAACAGCGAGGGATCCCCGCCGGTCAGCTGCCCCAACGTCCGTCCTCCCAGCTCGTGCGCGTGTGGGCGGATCGTACTCGGCGGGAGGGACCCCGGCGAGTGACGAATCCGTACCGATGCCGTCACGCGCCGCTCGACCCCACTGCTCGACCCTCGCCGCTCAACCCGGCGCGACGAACCCCGACTCGTACGCCGTGATCACCGCCTGGGTCCGGTCCCGCGCCCCGAGCTTGGCCAGGACTGCGCTGACATGGGACTTGACCGTCTCCGTGCCGACGACGAGCCGCGCGGCGATCTCCGCGTTCGACAGCCCGCGCGCCACCAGCCGCAGCACCTCGGCCTCCCGCTCGGTCAGCCGGGCCCGCTCCATGGTGTCCCGGGCCGCCCGGTTGCCGCCCCCTTCGCCGTACTCGGCGGCCAGCCGCCGCACCGACGCCGGGAACAGCAGCGACTCGCCCTCGGCGACCAGCCGCACCGCGTGCACGATCTCGGCGGGCCGGGCCCGCTTCAGGAGGAACCCGTCCGCGCCCGCGCGCAGCGCCTCGTACACGTACTCGTCGTTCTCGAAGGTCGTCACGACCAGGATCTTCGGCGGCGCGTCCACCGTCCGCAGCACCGCGCGCGTGGCCTCGATGCCGTCCATCAGCGGCATACGGACGTCCATGGCGACCACGTCCGGCCGCAGCCGCCGCACCAGCGGGATCACCGCCGCCCCGTCCGCCGCCTCCCCGACGACCTCGATGTCGGGCTGCGCCTCCAACACGGCCCGCAGACCCGCGCGGACGAGGGGTTCGTCATCGACGAGAAGAACGGTGACCGGCATCCACTCACCCTAGGTCAGCGCAGCGGAAGCTCCGCCCGCACCTGCCAGTCGCCCTCGTCCGGCCCCGTCGACGCCCGTCCGCCGAGCAGCGCCGCCCGCTCGCGTATGCCGCGCAGCCCGCTGCCGCGCCCGCGAACGGAGCTGGGGCCGGGTATGCGGGCGGTCAGCGGATTGCGCACCTCCAGGTGCAGCAGGTCGTCCGTGACGCCCACCCGGACCCGCACCGGGACGGCTCCCGCATGCCGCAGCACGTTGGTCAGCGCTTCCTGGAGGATGCGGTAGCCCTCCCGCGACACCGGCCCCGGCACCGTCTCCAGAGGCCCGGTCAGCTCGGCGTCGACCTCGGCGCCCGACGCGCGCGCCGACTCCAGCAGGCGGCCGGCCTCGGTCAGTGTCGGCCTCTCGCTCACCGGCCGCCCCGACTCGCGCAGCACGCCGAGGACCCGCTCCAGGTCCGTGAGAGCCGACCGGCCGCTGTCCTCGATCGCCGCCAGTGCCCGGTCGGTGAAGTCCGCGTCGCCCGCCGCCCGCGCCGCGCCCGCCTGCACGACCGCCACCGTCAGCGCGTGCCCGATGGAGTCGTGCAGCTCCCGGGCGATCCGGTTGCGCTCCAGCAACTGCTCGGTGCGCTCCTCCAGGGCGGCGAGCCGCTCGGCCGCCGACGGGCCGAGCAGCCCCCGCGCGACGGCGGTGACCAACTCGCCCAGGCCGACGACGACGCCGTACAGGACGAGCAGGGGGACGGGGATCAGCAGCGCGAGCCACCAGCCGGGCACCGGGTCGCCGGGGAGAGGCAGGTCGTCCGACGCCTGCCCGCCCGCGCCGACGGCCAGGTCGTAGACCAGGGAGGGCAGCCACACGCACGCGAACAGCGCCACCGCGCCGAGGGCCATCCTGGCCTCCAGCCACAGCACCGTACGCAGCCGGTCCCGCCAGGTCGCCGACGGCGCCACGGAGAGGCCGGGGTCGCGGTCGCCGGGCAGGAGCAGCAGCCGCGCCTGTACCCCCTCGCCGGTGCGCACGGCCGGGAGCAGGCCGAGCGGGACGAGCACCAGGGCGGGCACCCACGGCCTCGACGGGTCGATGAACATCCAGACGCTCACGACCAGCATCGGCACCCACAGGTGCAGCAGTCGCGTGTACGTCGTCCCCCGCAACAGCGGGCGCAGGAAGCGGCCCATGCCGGCCATCGTGACAGGCCCCACTGACAATGGCCTCCCCCGAGCGAGGGAGCGGCCTGCCCCGGACGGGGGAGGCCCGACACCCCTGCCGGAGGCCAGAGTCGTGGTCATGACCAGCATCGACGTCCACGACCTCACCAAGGTGTACGGCCCCCGGCGGGCCGTGGACCGCCTCACCTTCAGCGTGCGGGCCGGCCGCGTCACCGGTTTCCTCGGCCCGAACGGCGCGGGCAAGTCCAGCACCCTGCGTCTTGTCCTCGGCCTCGACCGTCCCACCTCGGGCACCGCCCGCATCGGCGGGCAGGCCTACCCCACCCTCCGCGAACCCCTGCGGCACGTCGGCGCCCTGCTCGACGCACAGGCCGCGCACGGCTCCCGGACCGGCCGCGACCACCTCCGCGCCCTGGCAGCGAGCAACCGCATCCCCGTCCGCCGGGCCGACGAGGTGCTGGCGGAGACCGGGCTCGCCCCGGCCGCGCGCCGCCGGGTGAAGACCTACTCCCTGGGCATGCGCCAACGCCTCGGCATCGCCGCCGCCCTGCTCGGCGACCCGGCGGTGGTGCTCCTCGACGAGCCGTCCAACGGGCTCGACCCCGAAGGCATCGTCTGGCTCCGCGGGTTGCTCAGGCGGCTGGCCGCGGAAGGCCGCACCGTGTTCGTCTCCAGCCACCTCATGAACGAGACCGCGTCCCTCGCCGACCACCTCGTCGTCCTTGGCCGGGGCCGCCTGCTGGCCGACACCCCGATGCGGGACTTCATCGACGCGCGCGTGCAGCCACGCGTACGCATCCGTACGACCGACCCGACCGCGCTGCAGAACGTCCTCGCCCGCCACGGCCACCACGCTGTGGAACACCCCGACGGGCACTGGAGCGTGCACCACGCGCGCGTGGACGACATCGGCCGCCTTCTGTCCGCCGACGGAGTCCCCCTGCTCGAACTGACCACGGAGGAAGGCACGCTGGAGCAGGCCTACCTCGACCTGACCGCCGCCGACGCCGAGTTCGCGGCCCAGCAGCACCAGGAGGCCTGACCATGGCGGCGACCACGATCAACACGACAACCACAGCGTTCCCGCCCGCACTCCACGCCGAGTGGATCAAGATCCGCACGCTGCGCTCACAGCTCGTCGGCCTGTGCGCGGTACTGCTCGCCACGGTCGCCTTCTCCGCGCTGGCCGGAGTCGGCACCGACGTCGACGACGCCGACCCCCTGTTCTCCGTCTTCTTCGGTGTGAGCTTCGGCCAGATCGCGGCCGTCGCCTTCGGCACGTCGGTCGTCGCCGCCGAGTTCCAGGGCGGCGCCCTGCGCCTGTCGCTGGCCGCGGTGCCCCAGCGGGGCCGCTGGTTCGCCGCCAAGCTGACGGCGATCGCCCTGCCGGTGCTGGCCGTCGGCCTGGTCACGGGCCTGCTGACGCTGGCCGTGGGCAGCGCGGTGCTGGGGGAGAGGGCGGCGGGCCCGAGTACGGCGGAGGGCCTGCGCGGGGTGATCGGCTGCGCCGTCTATCTGACGCTGATGGCCCTGCTGGCCGCAGGCCTGACGACGGTCCTTCGCAGCGGCGTGGGGGCGCTGAGCATCCTCGTCCCGTTCCTCCTCATCGTGTCCTTCGTGCTCGGCGACCTGTCCGGCAACGCCGCCGACCTGCTGCCCGACCGGGCCGGCCAAGTGGTGCTCCACAGCAGGTGGGACGGCACCCTCGGCCCATGGAGCGGCCTGACGGTGGCCGCCCTCTGGACGGCGACGGCCGTCGCGGCCGGGGCCTGGCGCGTGCGGCGCAGGGACGCCTGAGCCCGGGAGCGGACTGACGGCCCGCCAATTGTCAGTGGCTGCGGGTTTACTGGACGCCATGGAAATCGACAGCTACCTCGCCGAGGCCGGCCACCGCACGGCGGCCTTAGCGACCAGTCACGGCCTCGCGGTGGCGGACGCGGCGGTGCGCCTCGCCGAGGCTGAGCGGTTCCACGAGGAGAAGGAGGCGCTGGCCGGGAAGCTGACGGAGCGATGGGGAGAGCCGCACCACGTCGGCCTGCAGACGGTCCGGCTGCGGACCGGCACCGAGGAGATACCCGAGCCCTGGGCCGAACTGAGCCTCCGGGTGGCCGACGTCTACCTCTGGCAGGCGGCGGAGCATGGCCGGTGGGTGGCCCTGGGCGTGGCCGATCTCGACCCGGACGACGAGATACAGCTCCTCCTCGTCGTCACGGAGACCGACCCGCCCTGACCGCCGACCCGCGCTGACGGCCGGTCAGCCCCCATCGCTGGTCAGCCCCGATCGCCGGTCAGTTCTCGTCGCCCGCCGCCACCCGCAGCCGCGCGAACTCCTCGGCCATCGTCGCCGCCGTCCAATGCGCGTTCAGCCCACTGGGATTGGGCAGCACCCACACGCGTGTGTCCCCGATGACCCGCTCCTGCGGACCCACGGCGGCCTTGCGGTCGTCGAAGGCCGCCCGGTAGGCGGTCACGCCCACCACGGCCAGCCAGCGGGGCTTCAGCAGCGTCACCTTCTCCGCCAGCAGCCGCCCGCCCTCCCGGTACTCCTCGGCGCTCAGCTCGTCGGCCCGCGCGGTCGCCCGGGCCACCACGTTCGTGATGCCGAGCCCGTGGGACAGCAGTTCCCGCTGCTCCGCCGGCTTCATCAGCCTCGGCGTGAAACCGGACAGGTGCAGCACCGGCCAGAACCGGTTGCCGGGGCGGGCGAAGTGGTGGCCGGTCGCCGCCGTCATCAGGCCCGGGTTGATGCCGCAGAACAGCACGCGGAGGCCGCCCGCGACGACGTCCGGCACGAGACGGTCGCGGGCGGCCTCCAGCTCCGCCTGGGTGAAGCGCGTCAGAGGATCGCTCCGGGGGTGTAGCCGGCCGCCTCCGGGCGCTGCTTCACGATCTCCTCGACCCGGCCGACGACCGTGGCCACCTGCGCGGAGGCGGCACCCGTGAAGGACAGCTTGTCGGCCATCAGCGCGTCCAACTGGGCCCGGTCGAGCGGGAGGCGCTCGTCGGCGGCCAGCTTGTCGAGCAGTTCGTTGCGCTCGGCGCCCTGCTCACGCATGGCCAGGGCACTGGCGACAGCGTTCTCCTTGATCGCCTCGTGCGCGACCTCCCGGCCCACTCCCGCGCGCACCGCGCCCATCAGCACCTTGGTGGTGGCGAGGAACGGCAGGTAGCGGTCCAGCTCACGGGCGACGACCGCCGGGAACGCGCCGAACTCGTCGAGCACCGTCAGGAACGTCTCCAGCAGACCGTCCAGCGCGAAGAACGCGTCCGGCAGCGCGACCCGGCGCACCACCGAGCAGGACACGTCGCCCTCGTTCCACTGGTCGCCCGCCAGCTCGCCGGTCATCGACGCGTAGCCGCGCAGGATGACCATCAGGCCGTTGACGCGCTCGCAGGAGCGGGTGTTCATCTTGTGTGGCATGGCCGAGGAGCCGACCTGACCCGGCTTGAAGCCCTCGGTCACCAGCTCGTGCCCGGCCATCAGCCGGATCGTCTTCGCCAGCGAGGAGGGGGCCGCCGCGAGCTGCACCAGCGCCGTCACGACCTCGTAGTCCAGCGAGCGCGGGTAGACCTGCCCGACGGACGTGAACGCCTGCGAGAAGCCCAGGTGACCGGCGATGCGGTCCTCCAGCTCGGCCAGCTTCGCGGCATCGCCGCCCAGCAGGTCCAGCATGTCCTGCGCCGTGCCGACCGGGCCCTTGATGCCGCGCAACGGGTAGCGGCCGAGCAGCTCCTCGACCCGGCCGTACGCCACGAGCAGCTCGTCGGCGGCGGTCGCGAACCGTTTGCCCAGGGTGGTGGCCTGCGCGGCCACGTTGTGCGAGCGGCCCGCCATGACCAGCTCGCCGTACTCGCCGGCCAGCTTGCCCAGGCGCGCCAGCACGGCCACCGTACGGTCGCGCACGAGCTCCAGCGAGAGCCGGATCTGCAACTGCTCGACGTTCTCCGTCAGGTCGCGGGACGTCATGCCCTTGTGGACCTGCTCGTGCCCGGCGAGGTCGTTGAACTCCTCGATCCGGGCCTTCACGTCGTGCCGCGTGACCTTCTCGCGCTCGGCGATGGAAGCCAGGTCGACGGTGTCCAGGACACGCTCGTAGTCGGCGATCGCCGACTCCGGCACCTCGATCCCGAGGTCCTTCTGGGCCTTCAGCACGGCGAGCCAGAGCTGACGCTCCAGCTTCACCTTCTGCTCGGGCGACCAGAGCGTGGCGAGCTCGGCGGAGGCGTAGCGTCCGGCGAGGACGTTGGGGATGCGGGGCTTGGCGGGAGCAGAAGTCACGTGTACGGATTCTACTGGCGCTTAGTGCAGGCCGGCGCCAGAGTCCTGTTCGGCGGAACCTACGAGACGGGCGTCACCCCAAAGGGGCGGACATCACCCCGCGGAGTCGGGCCGGACCTCGTACGGCAGCAGATCCGGTCGTTTCGCCGGCGGGCCGTCCCCGGAGGAGTGGCCGGTGCGACACCCGGCCAGGTTCCCTGTACATGGAGTAGAGGGCGCGTACGGCAAGGGCAGCGTGGTCAGCGCGTAGAGCGGACACGATATCCGGGGCGGTTCATCCTGAGGCCATGCGCGGTGGTGCGCAGGTATCCGCCGAAGCGCCCAGCCCCTGCCGCACTGCTGTGCGTGCCGGGGGTGAGCGCCGGCCTCCGATCTCCTTCCGGCCACGCCAGGACGACGTGCCTGACGCGCCTTGACTTGGGAGGCTTGGCCTTCCATCCAGTGGTCACCGGCTCGATCAGTGCCCAGCGTTCGTTGGACAAGTCGCTCTTGTAGGGCCTGCGTTCGCGCACCCTGCCACTGCAACACGGACAGACCCGTCGGCCGGCCAGGAGCTCCCACAGCCACACGATCAGGCGGCACCGAAACCGACATCAGCTCACGTACCGCCCCTGAGAGCGGCCGTCTCGTTGGGGAAGCGCCCGCAGGCGTTGACCGAGCGCCAGTAGCGGGAACTCAAGCTCTCGATCGCGTTCGTGGTGGAGATGGTCATCCGGATCGGGGGTGGGCAGCCGAGGAAGGGCACCATCCCGCTGGCTCCGGCGAATCGCCGCTATTCGTCATATGGTGGGTCGGTTTCGGCGGCGGAGCAGCGTGTAGCCGGCAGCGGTCAGCGCCCCGGCGGCGAGGCCGACGCCGAGGCCGATGTCCCAGCTGGACGCGCCAGAGGCGGACGCGCCGCCGAGGCCGCCTTGTACACCGCGGGTCGGTGTGACAACCGTAGGGTTGGGCACGCCGGTGGTGGCGTTGGCGGTAGTGCGGTGGGGCAGCACTTCGCAGGCGATGCCGTCGTCCGGGCCTTGGTCCTCATCGAGCCGGTTGGGGTCGGTGGGGTCCTGGTTGAACAGAGCTTGGGCGTCTTCCTGGAAGGTGAAGTCGCGGCAATCGAGGTCCTGGGCGTGGGCGACCCCGGCCAGTGGGGCGATCGACACGATTGCGGCGGCTATGCCTGCGATGGGGGCACGGCGTGACATGGACGTCTCCTCCCGGTCCTTTGAAGGAACCGTTGCTTCGACGTCAGGAGACGGTCGGCGCGGCGGCGCGAGTCGGTAGGCCATGCGGGTGGTGACCGTCGCGATGGCTCGACCTGGGACGGCAGGGTGGGCGGTACTCCCGCTCTGCTTCCCCTCCTGGCGGCCGGGCCGGCCTTGGGCCGACCGGCGACCGCTCGGTGCGTACGGAGGCGTTCGACGCGATGGCCACGGGGGAGTGGGAGCTCGCGCCCGACCAGTGGCAGGACACCGAGCCGCTGCTGTGGAAACCGCCGACTGCGTGGTTCAGCGTCTACGCCACGCCCATGTACGGCGCCTGTCACTGACCCGTGGGGTGCGCTGACCGGTGACCGGGACCCGGACATCGTCTGCACCGGCCCTGAACGGTCTGGCCGATCGCCGAAGTTCAATCCGAGCGATGCAAGAGCACACATCAAGAGGGCGTACCCCACCACAGCCTGGACAGCTTGGGGTGCGCCCTCTTGATATCCGCCCGCACAGGCAAGAACGGAGATCCGTCATGCCCGCCGTCGGCGCCTTTGTGGCAGCCGTCGCGCACTCGTCATCGCCGCAGCTGCCCGTGTCGCTCGCTCTGGCCACCCTTGGCCAAGACGTCCCGGGTGCTCCGACGGCGTCGCTGCCCGCCGGGATCCGCTGACCGGCCTTGACACGCGGGCGGTCAGCAGTAGACCCATTTCACGGACAACGAGGAGATGTACTGTCCGGACGGGGCGGTGAGCGTGAAGGACTTTAAGCTCCCTTCGGACCCACCCATGGGCCGTCGGTGTGCGCGCCGCCCGACAGACCGGCGCGGACGAACGGGCAGCGACCGTCGGCTCTGTCGTCGGTCACGGTGCCCTTGACCTTGGTGTTGTAGTTGCACCACTGACCGCTGGCGTGTCCTTCACTGATTCTCGTGGTCCAGTTCTGGGTGCAGGAGTCAGCGAGCGGGGCGGCTTGTGCTGTGCTGGCTGGAACCACAACGGCGGCTAGTGCGAGTAGGCCGCTCGCCAAGCCGGCGGTCAACATGCGTACAGATGCCATCTGCTCCCCCTACGTCCGATATGACGTGAATGCGTCAAACTAGCAGAGTCAGTCCAATAAGGACAGCCGCGTGCCCACGTTTGGCCAATTTCTAGCCCCCGCCGGCGCCGCCGCATCGGAGCCTGCTCCTTGGAGGGGGGTGGTGGACCGCCAAGACCACGACGTCGTCGACGTCGATCTGTACGACTCGAACTCGGCGATTCGGTCATGGGGGTTGCCGCTGGTCTCCTCCAGTTGGGGCCGCTCGTTCAGTAGGGCGGGAGTGGGCTGGTGCGGAAGTCGCGACGACCGGGTCCGGGACGTGATCCACAACTTCAACGCCGACGGCTTCGAGTCCCTGTATCCGAAGTACAAGGGTGGCCGGCCCAAGACAAGTCCGCATCGTCGTATACGGCCAGGTCCTTCAGCGGCTTCATCGCGCCACCGTCGGCGTCGGGCCGAAAGCGTCAGCAAGGCTGGTCAGGATGGAGCCGGGCCAACGGCTCTCCCCGAACACGCTGACCGGCATGGCGAGCACGCCGCACTCACGCTGGAGCGTCTCCGCCGGGATTTCAACCGGGAAGAAATAGTTGCCGGGACACGTTCGGCTCGCCGTGGGAATCGCCCCGAGTACCTCGTCCGGCAACCGTTCGAACAACCGCTCAGCCCGTGCGGCCAGTTCGTCGACGACCTGCCGGGGCACGTCGCTGTGCTCGGTCAGCAGGCGGTCGGCGAGCCTCAGCTGAGCCGGCGTCGGCGGATCCGCCCGGAACGCTTCGGCCAAGTCGGCTTGCGCCGGCCCCAGCAGGACCACTCCGAACGTGCGTGGCCACAGCCATCCCTTGGTGACCGAATGCAGCAGGACCGCACAACCGGTGTCCAGCAATCGCCGGGTGCCGGCAGCGAACGGGGCTCCCAGGTCGTAGACGCTGTCGATCAGCAGGCGGCGGCGTGGTGATTCCCGCAACCACGTAATCACCGCGGCACACTCGGCATCGGACAGGTAACGGCCGAGCGGCTTGCTGGGGTTGGCGAGCAGCAGGTATTCGGGCCGGTCGTCCGCCGGCGATCTCGGCAGGGCCGGCGCCGGTAGCGTCGGGTAGGACGCGGGCGCCAGGCCCGCGGCGCGGGCCAGCTCGAAGTACACCGGGTACACGTCGCTGGGCAGCCACAACCGCGCCTGCACAGTGCGCAGCCAGTCGAACACCACACCGAGCCCGTGCCGGACCCCTCGACAGACCATGGCGTGGCCCGACCACTCTTCCAGCAGCTCGAAGCGCCGCAGCCAGGCACGGGCGAGATCGCACCGGTGCACCGTACTCATGTCGGTCGGCGGTTCCGGTCGCACCGGAGCAAGCGCCCGGTACATGTTGGTCTCGGCGGCGTCCAGAAGCGACGAGGAGGCACTGAGTTGCCGCTGCCGGAATTCCTGGAACTCCTCGAACCTCATGCCGCCGCACCTTCCGGCACGATCTCGCTGGCCCGGTCTTCCAGGGAGGCGTAGCAGCGTCCGTCGGCCATGACGTTCCAGCTGCGTGCGATCCCGCTGGTGCGTTCCCAGAGCAGGCTGGGCTCGGTGTAAGCGGCGATCCGCATCGGCCGCCCGTCCCAACTCCCGTGGTAGACCGGCGCGCCCCAGGGCAGGCGGCTCGCCAGTTCGAAACCGTGCTGCTCGGCGAACCCGGTGACGATGGACAGCGAAACCTGGTGCTCTCGGCTCCAGACGTTGGCGGCGCGGTCGAAGTAGAGCGACTCAGTGCTGGTGGATACGTAGAGCTCTTTGAAGCAGACTTCCTCGACACCGAGAGCCGCGGCCCACGAAAGGTAGTCGGCGACCTCGGCCGCGTCGGCGACGCCGCCGTGCTGGAGCACGCAGATCAACCTCATCCGCAGCCCCGGCCAGCGGTCACGTTCCACGCGCCAGGTGTCGACGACAGAGCTCACCGGCGTGCGCAGCATCATCAGCCGCTCGTTGACGGCGTCGTCCTGATGGTGCCGGGAGACCGCCAGCACGCTCAGGCCCGCGGCGCTCAGGGCTGCGAGGCGGTCGGCCCGATCAGCGTGCCGGCCTTTCGCCAGGGTGTGCGCGTTGGTGATCAGGACGACCTTCGGAAAGGCCGCCGAGCAGGCGGACACCAGTCGCACCTGCTGTTCGAACGGTATGAGCGTGGGCTCCCCGCCCCCGGTGATCACCGCACGCTCGGCACCCGCCGCACGGGCGCGCTCCAGCCACTGGGCGACCGCGTCCCACGGAACCCGTGCCGGCGCTTGGTCGCTGGAGATCGAAGCCGAGGAGAAGCAGAACGAACACCGGGCCTGGCAGGCGGAGGCGACCGGCAGAAGCGAAACCGAGCGCGGTCGCGTGTCGGCGTAGCGACGCAGTGCCGAACCGTGCAGGTGCAGGGAGGACGCCATCGCATCCTCGACGGTTGTCGGGCGCAGAGTGAACTCGTCGCCCGCTTGGTCGAGCTCGTGGACTGCTGACAACCGGATGCGAGCCTCGTGCAGTTCCATGCCGAGACCGGTCGACACGTTGGGCACCAACTTGTCGGGGTCCACCATGGTTTCCAGCACCAGCAGCCGGTCACCCGGAATGGCCAGACGGTCCAGCAGGCGTCGCGCCTTGCCGATGCCGATTCCCAACTCCGCACGCGTCAGCAGGTGGAACCGGTCGGGATAGGTACTCTCGGGAATCCCCGCCTTGCCGTAAGCGAACGCGTACTTGTCGAACCCCTTCGCGAAGTTCGACAGCACGATGACGTGGAAGCGCTGGTCGCTATGGTTCATCCCGTCATCATGCATGAACGGGCCCGGACGACATGGGCCCAACCGCAGGCAGAACGCGGTGTCCCGATCCGATCCGTCGTCAACGACATGCCCCGCCCTGTCGCTGACTTTCAGGAGTGCGGTGCTGGGTTGTCAGGCGACGGACAGTCTGTGCCACCAGTGATTGCAGCCGCCGGAGCAGAAGCGCTCGCGGCGCCGCGCGTCGGCAATCGTGAGCACCGCGATCAGCAGCCTGAACGCCTTGCGGCGTTCGTCGAGAGGCGCGAGACCGGCGATCTTTCCCAGTTGCTCGTCCATTCGGCCTCGTGAGATCAGCACTGCGGGCGTATGCGTCGGGCGCAGCCCGGCACGGCGGATGCTCTCCGGTGCATCCTCTGCGACGGGGCGCGCCTGGACGCAGTGATGGCGCAGGAACAGCAGCACCTCGGACTGCTCTTCGTGGCCGAGGCTGTCGAACCATTCGATGCCCCTTGACATCGGGCGCAGCCCCTGCGCGAGCTCGTTGAGCAGGACGTCGCGTTCGTTCATGACTGCCTCCCGTGGGACGGACGCCTCTCCGCCGCGGTGATCGGGATGCCGAGCAGCACCGCCAGATCGGCCGCGCCTTCGGCATCGTCGGCCCAGCGGGTGGTCTGAAGCGGGTGCATCTGGTCGAGGAGGATGCCCTCGCGTGCCAGGACGAAGCCAACGCCAGCATGGCGGCGCGCGTACTGGAGGCTCTTCTCCCGGGGCAAGTGGTCTGAGCTCACCCATGACGTCCCGCAACAACAACCGCGGGCCATGTGCAGGGAGGGCGGCGGCACCCCGCGTTTAATCGGTGCATGGCAGCCGGGCGAGGCTCCGGGTCAGGGCCCAACCCGTCGCCAGTCCATGACAGGGCCGGGGTCTGTGTGGTCCACAGGGGTGACCCAGAAGGCTTTGCCCAGCTCAGCGCTAAACTGGGCGCCTGTCCGGCCGTCCCCGGAGGAGCGGCCGGTGAGGCGGCGGCCGATCCAGGGGAGCAGGTACTGCCGGGCGAAGCGGGCGTCCGCGACGCGGCGGGCGGTCCAGTCCGGGGGCGGGGTCGCCGGTATCGGTATGCGCCACCCGGTGTCCTCGGGGGCGTGGCCGAGGGTCTGCCAGGCGGCCTCGGCGACCCGGCGGTGCCCCTCGGCCGACAGGTGGAGCCGGTCGACGTCCCACAGGCGCGGGTCGGCGAGCGACGGGGCGCCGTACAGGTCGACGACGAGCGCGCCGTGCCGCTCCGCCAGGTCCTCCACGCACACGAACAGTTCCTCCATACGAGGCCGGAACCGTTCCAGCACCGGCCCCTGCCGGCCCGGGCTGCGCATCAGCACCAACTGCTTGCAGGACGGGGCCAGGCGCTCCACGGCCTCCGTCAGCAGGCCCTTCACCCGGCCCATGTCGCACTTGGGGCGCAGGGTGTCGTTGAGACCGCCGACCAGCGTGATGACGTCGGCGCCCATCGCCGCCGCCACCGGCACCTGCTCGTCGACGATCTGGCTGATCAGCTTGCCGCGCACGGCCAGGTTGGCGTACCGGAAGCCTGGCGTGCGCGCGGCCATCCGCGCGGCCAGGAGGTCCGCCCAGCCCCGGTAGGAGCCGTCGGGCAGCAGGTCCGACATGCCCTCGGTGAAGGAGTCGCCGATCGCGACCAGGCTGGTGTGCGCGGGGCTGGTGTGTGTGGGGTTCGTCTGCATGGCGGATAGATGGTAGCCCGAGTCTCATACCCGGCGGTCGGTCACCGCTCGGGCGCCCGCTGCTCCGTCCCCGTCCCCGTCCCCGTCCCCGTCCCCGTCCCCGTCCCGGCCCTGGCCCTGTCTCCGGCTCACGCCTGCTGTCCGAACAGCTCCCGCAGCACGTCCTCCATGGTCACCAGGCCGGCCAGCCGCCCGTCGGAGCCGAGTGCGGCCGCCAGATGCGTACGGCTGCCCCGCATCGCGGTGAGGACGTCGTCCAGCGGTGTCGCTTCCCGCACGCGCGCGATGGGCCGCAGGTCCCGCAGCCGGAACGGCTCGTCCCGAGGTGAGGCGTCGAGGGCGTCCTTCACATGCAGGTAGCCGACGATCCGGCGCCCCTCGTCCACCACCGGGAAGCGGGAGAACCCGGACTCGGCCGCCAGCCGCTCCAGCTCCTCCGGGGTGATGCCCACGCGCGCGTAGACGACCCGTTCCAGCGGCAGGACGACGTCCCGCACCGGGCGGCGGCCCAGCTCCAGGGCGTCGTGCAGCCGCTCCTGGGCTCGGTCGTCGATGAGGCCCGCCTCGCCGGCGTCCCGCACGATCTGGGCCAGTTGGGCGTCCGAGAAGGCCGCGTCGACCTCGTCCTTCGTCTCGACCCGCAGCAGCTTCAGCAGGCCGTTCGCGAAGGCGTTGACCGTGAAGATCACCGGGCGCAGCGCCCGGGCCAGGGTGACCAGCGGCGGACCCAGCAGCAGTGCGCTGCGCACCGGCTCGGCGAGCGCGATGTTCTTCGGCACCATCTCGCCGAGCAGCATGTGCAGGTAGGTGGCGACGGCGAGTGCGATCACGAACGACACCGCGTGCCCTGCGCCCTCGGGCACGCCCACCGCGTGGAACACCGGCTCCAGCAGGTGCGCGATCGCCGGTTCGGCGACGACACCGAGGACCAGCGTGCACAGCGTGATGCCGAGCTGCGCCGCCGCCATCAGCGCGGACACGTGCTGGAGCCCCCACAGCACGCTCTTGCCACGCCGGTCGCCCTGCTCGGCGTAGGGCTCGATCTGGGAGCGGCGGACGGAGATCAGCGCGAACTCGGCGCCGACGAAGAACGCGTTGACGACGAGGGTCGCCAGTGCGACGAGCAACTGGACCGCGGTCACTTCCCGGCCTCCTGTTCCTGGTCCCCGGACGGGGTGGCGAGCGGCGCGTGCAGCAGCACGCGCGCGGCCCGGCGGCCGGAGGCGTCCACCACGTCCAGGCGCCAGCCGGCGACCTCGACGGTGTCGCCCTCGGCCGGTATCCGGCCCAGCTCGGTGGCGACCAGACCGGCGAGCGTCTCGTACGGCCCCTCGGGGGCGTGCAGGCCCACCCGGGCGAGCCGGTCGGTGCGGGCGGCGCCGTCGGCCGAGTACAGGGCGCGGCCGTCGTCGTCCGTGCCCGCGGGCGCCAGGTCGGGCGTCTCGTGCGGGTCGTGCTCGTCCCGGACCTCGCCGACGACCTCCTCGACGATGTCCTCCAGCGTCGCCACGCCCGCCGTGCCGCCGTACTCGTCGATGACCACGGCCATCGTCCGCTTGCCGGACAGCCGGTCCAGCAGCCGGTCCACGGTCAGCGACTCGGGTACGAGGAGGGGTTCGCGCATGACCTCCGAGACGGGCACGCGCGCGCGGCGCTCCGCCGGGATCGCCAGCGCGTCCTTGATGTGCGCGGTGCCGACCACCGAGTCGAGGTTGCCGCGGTACACCGGGAACCGGGACAGGCCCGTCGCCCGGGTCGCGTTCGCCACGTCCTCGCAGGTCGCCGCGGCGTCCAGGGCGATGACCTGGACGCGCGGGGTCATCACGTTCTCCGCGGTCAGGTCGGCGAGGTTCAGTGTGCGCACGAACAGCTCCGCGGTGTCCGCCTCCAGGGCGCCCTGCTTGGCGGAGTGCCGGGCCAGGGCGGCGAGTTCCTGGGGGCCGCGCGCGGCGGCGAGTTCCTCGGTGGGCTCCACGCCGAAGCGGCGCACGATGCGGTTCGCGGTGTTGTTGAGGTGGCTGATGAAGGGCCGGAAGGCGGCACTGAACCCGCGCTGCGCGTTGCCCACCTTCTTGGCGACCGGCAGCGGGGTGGAGATCGCCCAGTTCTTGGGCACGAGTTCGCCGACGACCATCAGGAACACGGTCGACAGGGCCGTACCCAGCACCAGGGCGACGGAACTCGACGTGGAGCCCGACAGACCGAGCGACTCCAGCGGCCCGGCGATCAGCTTGGCGATCGACGGCTCGGACAGCATGCCGACGACCAGGTTGGTGACGGTGATGCCGAGCTGGGCGCCGGAGAGCTGGAAGGTGAGGTTCCGTACGGCCTTCAGTGCCCCGGCCGCGCCGCGCTCGCCGCGCTCGACCGCCCGTTCCAGTTCGCTGCGCTCGACCGTGGTCAACGAGAACTCGGCGGCGACGAAGGCGCCGCACGCGAACGACAGCAGGATCGCCACCAGGAGCAGCAGCACTTCGTTCATCGGGTCACCTCCGTCCCATGATCGGGCAGGGAGGGAGGGAGCGCGCGATGTCGCGTACGGGTACTGGGAGGCTCGCCCATGGGCGGACGCTCACACCTTTCATGAAGTCGTCGTAAGAAGTCGTCGTAAGAAGTCGCCGCGTGAAGTTGTCGCGTGGCGTCGGCGGGGCTGTGCGGGTGATCCACACAGCCCCCCAATAGTAAAGGATCGGCAAAGGAGCCCTTGGTGGGCTCCGGGCTCCGGGCTCTGGTCAGTCCGTGAGCGGCTTCACCCAGCGCCGCCACTTCTCCTCCGGCGCGTACCCCGCCGCGCTCCAGGCATGATGCGCCGTGTCGTTGCGGGTGAGCACCATCGCGTCCCCGCGGCGCCCGCCCAGTCCCACGAACCGCTCCTCCGCGGCCGTCAGCAGCGCCGAGCCGATGCCCCGACGCCGCCGCTCCGGGTGCACCGCCAGCCGGTACAGATGACACCGCCACCCGTCGAACCCGGCGATCACCGTCCCGACCAGCTCACCGCCCTGCTCGGCGAGGATCAACGCCTCCGGGTCCCGGGCGACCAGCCGCTCCACCCCGCTCCGGTCGTCGCTGATACTCGTACCCTCGGCGGCGGCCTTCCAGAAGGCGAGGACGGTGTCCAGGTCGTCGGGCGTCGCGGCCCGTATCCGCAGATCAGACATGCGGCGATCCCATCACTGGCGATGCGCCTCGGCGCGGAATTCCAGGATCCGGACGGACGGTCAAGTATCGGGACGGACGAGTATCCGGACGGTCAAGTATCCGGGCGGCCGGGAATCCCGGGCGGTCGGGAATCCCGGGTGTTCACCGGCCACGCCCCCTCACTCGTGCGCGATCGCCGCCAGCACGTTCATGCGGGAGGCGCGCAGCGCCGGCAGCAGCGCCGCGACGACGCCGACGACCGCCGAGCCCACGACGACCGCGACGATCGTGGTCCACGGGATGGCGAGGGCCTTCATGCCCTGCAACTCCAGCACCTGCTGAATGCACACGCCCCACACCAGCCCGAGCGCCAGCCCCAGCACCGCGCCGAACACCGCGATCACCACCGACTCCAGCCGGATCATCCGGCGCAACTGCCGTCGGCCCAGCCCGATGGCGCGCAGCAGCCCGATCTCCCGGGTCCGCTCCACCACCGACAGCGCCAGCGTGTTGACCACGCCGAGCACCGCGATGACGATCGCGAGCCCGAGCAGCGCGTACACGAGGTACAGCAGGACGGCGATCTGGTCGTGCACCAGCTTCTTGTAGTCGGCCTGGTCGCGGGCCTGCACCTGCGGATACGCGTCGAGCGTCTTGTCCAGCCGGGGGCGCAACTGGTCGGCCGTCGTGCCGGAGCCCGCGTTCACGTACAGCGCGGAGTCCTGCCCGCCGGGCACGTACTTCTCGACGGTCGCGATCCCGAGGAACAGGCCGCCCTGCGTCCCGAACCCCTCGGCGGCGTCCTGGTCGGTGAGTGCGGCGACCTTCAGCGACGTCGTCCGGTCGCCGGGGAACTCCACCGGCAGCACGCTGCCGAGCCGCACGCCGTGGTCCTTCGCGAAGTCGACGTCCATGCCGATGGCGCCGTCGGCCAGCGCCGCCGCCGAGTCCCCCTGGGCGTACGTGATGTGGGCGACGTCGTCGACCTGGTCGTCGTAGCCGGTGGCGGTCGTCTCGATCCGCTTGCCGTCGGGCAGCCGTACGGCGATCGGCGCGAACCGCTGCCGTACGACGAGACCGGCGCCCTCGGTGCCCCGCACCGCGTCCGTGACCTCCTTGGAGAACGGGGTGAAGTTGGCGTTCTGGATGACGAAGTCGGCGCCCAGCGTGTTGTCGATCTGCTCGTCGAAGGACTTCGACATGGAGGCGCTCGCCACCGACATCCCGCCCACCAGGGCGAGGCCCACCATCAACGCGGCCGCCGTGGCGCCCGTACGGCGCGGGTTGCGCAGGGCGTTGCGCTGGCTCATCCGGCCGACGGAGCCGAACAGCACGGGGAAGGCACCGCCGAGGACGCGGATCACCGGGCGGACCAGGAGCGGGCCCGCGACGACGGTGGCGATGAGGGTGAGAACCACGCCCAGGCCGAGCAGGGAGGCCGCCGACGCCGTCTTCGAGGAGTTCACGCAACCCACCAGCGCGGCCACGCCGAGTGCTCCGACGACCGCGCCCACCACCGCGCGCACCTTCAGCGGCCGGCCCACCCCGGCGACGTCCGCGTCCGCCAGGGCCGCCATCGGCGACACGGTTCCGGCGCGCCGGGCCGGGAGGTAGGCCGCCACGAAGGTGACGCCGACGCCGACGACGTACGCCGACACCGGGGTCGCCCAGCCGACGACCATCTCCGTGGTCTTCAGGTTCATGCCGAACGCGCTCATCAGCTTGATCAGCCCGGCCGCGAGCCCGATGCCGGCGGCGAGACCGAGGGTCGACCCGACGACGCCGAGCAGCACCGCCTCGGTGAGCACCGAGCGCCGCACCTGACGGCGGTCGGCGCCCAGGGCGCGCAGCAGGCCCAGTTCGCGGGTGCGCTGGGCGATCAGCATCGAGAACGTGTTGACGATCAGGAACACGCCGACCAGGACGGAGATCCCGGCGAAGCCGAGCATCACGTACTTGATCACGTCCAGGAACCCGCCCAGGGACTCCGCCGACGACTTCGCCTGCTCGTCGGCGGTCTTCACGTCGTACGGCCCGCTGCCGATCGCGGCGGCGACGCGCTGCTTGAGGACGGCGTCGCTCACGCCGTCGGCCGCGTCGACGGAGATGCTCGTGGCCCTGTCCGCCGAGCCCAGGAGCTTCGCGGCGGCCGTCTCGGGGTCGAGGAAGACCAGGGCCGCGCCGGGGTTGGTGGTGGTGAAGGTGGCGATGCCGACGATCTCCACCTTGAACGTGCCCGGTTGGGCCATCACGGTGAGGGTGTCGCCGATCTTCACGTGTTTCTTGTCGGCGGTGTCGGCGTCGAGCATGGCCTGTCCGGCGCCGTGCGGGGCGTGGCCGGAGGTCAGTTTCACGGGGCTGCGGTCGGTGAGGTACCAGTCGGTGGCGATGGTGGGCGCGCCGGTGGTCGGTCCGACGGACCTGTTCGCGCTGTCGACGATCGTGATGTTCTCCACGCCGACGTCCGGATGGGCCGACGCGACGCCGTCCACGTCGGCCAGCCGCCCGGCGAGGGAGGCGGGCACGGTCTGGACGGCGCCGCTCGGCACGTTGGAGTTCAGGTCGTCCCTGGGCTCGACGGTCACGTCCGCCGCCGTGGAGGCGAAGAGCCGGTCGAAGGTACGCGTCACCGTGTCGGAGAAGATCAGGCTGCCCGCGACGAAAGCCACCGACAGGACGACGGCGAGCGCCGACAGCAGCAGCCGGCCCTTGTGCGCGAGAAAACTTCGCAGTGTCGCCTTCAGCACCGGGTCAGTCCCCCTCGGTGGTGCCGGTGGTGCCGTCGAAGAGGGCGCGAGCGACGTCGACGCCGGGGGTCTGGGGGTTTCCCCCAGAGAAAAGGCGCATTCGCTCGAGGACCGCCTCCGCCGTGGGCCGTTCCATCTCGTCCACGATGCGCCCGTCCGCGAGGAAGAGCACCAGGTCGGAGTGGGCGGCGGCGCCCGGGTCGTGGGTGACCATGACGACGGTCTGGCCGAGATCGTCGACGGCCTGGCGCAGGAAGGAGAGCACCTCCAGGCCGGCCCGCGAGTCCAGGTTGCCGGTCGGCTCGTCGGCGAAGATCAGCTCGGGCCGGGAGGCGAGCGCCCGGGCGCAGGCCACGCGCTGCTGCTGGCCGCCGGACAACTGCGACGGCCGGTGCTTGAGCCGGTCCCGCAGGCCCAGGGTGTCGATCACCTGGTCCAGCCACTTCTGGTCGTGCTTCTGACCTGCGATGTCCATGGGCAGGGTGATGTTCTCGGCCGCGTTGAGCGTCGGGATCAGGTTGAACGACTGGAACATGAACCCGATCCGGTCCCGTCTGAGCCGGGTCAGCTCCCGCTCCTTCAGCCCGGTGATCTCGGTGTCGCCGAGCCACACCTGACCGGCCGAGACGGTGTCGAGGCCGGCCAGACAGTGCATCAGGGTGGACTTCCCGGAGCCGGACGGTCCCATGACGGCGGTGAAACGGCCGCGCGCGATGTTCACGTCCACCGAGTCCAGGGCGAGCACCGTGGTCTCGCCCGAGCCGTACGCCTTGGTCAGACCGCGGGCGCGGGCCGCGCTCCCGTCGGCCGAGGCCAGGCCGGGGGCGTGCTCCGCAGCAGGTGTGGACAAGGCTGCCTCCTCGCTCGAGCGGATGGGCCGACCACGTACCGACGACTTGCCGGCCACGTTCCGATGACCCTGCCCGGCCGAGCGTAGTGTGACCGGGCGCACACCGCGCATCCCTTTTCGATTCCCGTCCGCCCTTGCCGCTGCTAGCATCCCGGCGCTAGCGTCGAGGTATGGCGAAGACCCAGCTGAACGTACGCGTCGACGAGGGCACGGCCCGGGCCGCCCGCGAGCGCGCCACGGCCCGCGGCATGAGTGTCAACCGCTACATAGAAGAGCTGGTCAGACAGGACGCCGGGGAAATCGGCCATACGTTCGTCGAGGCCGCCAGCGATTTCATGAAGCAGTACGAGGCCGTCTTCGTGGAGGAGTTCGGCGCGGAACGCGAGGGCGGCGTCCGCGAGGCGGACAGCCGTGAGGCCGGTACGCGTGAGGCCGGTACTCCTGGGGTCGGTACGAGCGAAGGTCGCCGCTGATCCCTTGAGCGACCTTCGCATCGACCTCGCCTGGCTGCTCATGCTCGCCGAACAGAAGACTCCGGGGGACCCCCAGGTCACCGACTGGGGAGCGCTCGTCGCGGCCGTTGCGCGTCACGGGGCCGAGATATTCGACGTCCCCGTCTACGACGACGCGCCGGCCCGCGCCGCGGCCCTCCTCCAACTCCTCATCCACGTCCCCGCGTTGGAGCGCTCCAACGCCCTGTTCGCCTGCGCCGTCGCGTACGCCTACCTCGTCGCCAGCGGCCTGAAGGTCGCCACCTCACCCGAACAGGTCCGCGACCTGGCCCGGTTGGTGAAGAACGGCGAGGCGTCGGTGTCCGACATCGCGCGGGAACTGCGCCAGTGGAGCCGGTGAGGCGACGTGACCTCGTGAACTCGTGACCTCTCGGGCAGGACGGGCCTGCCGGGATTCTCCCCGTACGGGCCCGTCGCACCCACCCTCGCTGTTCCCCTCGTGCGGGGCAGCCGTGCGGGTTACTGGATGAAGTCGCGCACCTGTTGGTACACGCCGTGGTCGTTGTTCATCTCGTCGTGCGAGATGCATCCGACGCCGACGTTGGTGGCTCCGCTCAGCAGTGCCGAGGAGTCGGGGTCGATGGCGGCGTCGCAGTTCGACCAGTAGGCGGCGTAGTTCACGCTGCCCGGGGTCTCGTCACCGGCGTTGAGCGCGGTGACGAACGAGCTGCCGGTGACCATCTGGGCGCAGGAGGTGTACAGCCAACTGCACAACGAGGCGATCCCCGTACCGTGGTTGGTGCCCGCGACGGAGACGAAGTCGTCGACGTACGCCGTCCCGCCGAGGTTCTTGAGGTAGTAGCGGGAGCTCAGCGCGCCCATGGAGTGGACGACGATGTCGACCTTGCTCGCGCCGGTTCTCGCCAGCACTTTCTGGATCTCGGTGGCCAGTTGGGTGGCGGTGGTGGCGTTCGACTGGGTCCAGGTGTACGTCCACGCGTCGAGCTCGGCGGCGGTGTAGCCGTCGGCCTTGAAGTCGGCGACCCAGTCGTCCCAACTGCTCGACGAGCTGCTGATGCCGTGCACGAAGACGATCGGGTCGTGGGTCGCCGCGTGGGCTGCGGGGGCGGCGAAGGACAGTGACAGCAGGATCGAAGAGACCGCGGCCGAGAGGGTCGCGGCGATGCGACGCTTGTGGCGCTGCATGATGCCTCCTGAAACGTGTGGGGTTGCCAGGAGTGTCCGGCGGGTCTACGCGCGCCGCATCGGTGATATCGCCGGTCTTTACGGTTCAAGTAACTCGCCAGTAACGTCAGTTGTGTGGTGACACCGGTGAACCCCCCACCTCTTGACCGCACTTCGCCACCGACGCCCCCGGACACAGGGCCGCGCCCGGCCGCGGAGCTGCCGGACGGCGTCGGCGTGCGCGTGCTGCGTCTCGTATACGGCGACCCGCGCGCCGCCGCCGAACTCGCGGCACGGCTGACCGGACGGCAGGCGGCCGGCCTCGACCCGCTGCCGACCGAACCCGCCGACCTCGCCCCCGCCCTGCTGCGCGGCTGCCGTAGGGAGATCCGCGCCCTGCCGGAGGACACCCGGCTGCTGCTCCTGCTGGCTGCCGCCGACCAGTACCCGGTGGCCACCCACGCGTTCCTGCGCGCGGTGGCCGCCGCCCGTCTCGACACCCGGCCCCTGGACGCGGCCGAGGCGGCCGGCCTCGCCTACGCCACGGCCGGCGGGGTCGGCTTCCGCGACGCCTGGACCCGGATCGCCGCGTACGAGACGGCCGCCCCGGCCGACCGGCGCGACGTCCACCGACTCCTCGCCCGCGTCCTGCACGGCCCGGCGGAGACGCCCCGGCGGTCCTGGCACCGGGGCGCGGGCGCGCTCGGCCCCAGCGGGCGGCTCGCCGCGGAACTGACGGCGGCGGCCACTCAGGCCCGCGCCGCCGGTGACCCGGCCCTCTCGGGCGCCCTCGCCGAACGCGCCGCCGCGCTCTGCACCGACCCGCGCGAACAGTCCCGGCTCCTCGCCCACGCGGCGACCGACGCCTGGCACTCAGGCGACGGCGACCGTTCCCGCACCCTCGCCGCCCGCACGAACACCGACGCCCTCACCGGCATCCTCGCCCTGCGCACGGGCAACGCGACGGAGGCCTTCGACGCCTTGCTGGCAGGCGCGGCGCGGGGTCCCGGACAGGGGGCCACGCCTGGCACGCGGGCACAGGCGCAGGACGGCGGTGTCGACAGCCTGGCCGTTCTCGTCCCGGCCATGGCCCCCGACCCCGACGCCGACCGCGACCCCGACGGGACGGGCGGCGCCGTGCCCTTCGTCTCGACGGACGACCCCTCCACCCATCTCCTGGCCCGCGCCGCCGAAGCCGCCGTCTACACCGGTGACCTGCCGCTGTGTCGTGAAGTGGTGTGGGTCGCACGGCGGTCGGGGGTCGATCCGCCGGGGGTGTCGGGTGGGATCGTCGCCGCTGTCGAGGGGCGGTACGAGGACGCGCGCGACCTGCTGGAGGCGACCGCCGGGCGGTGCGGGCCGGGTGGTGACCCCACCCTGCTCGTGCACGCGGGCATCGCCGCCCTGCTGCTCGGCGACCACCACCGCGCCGCGACCGCCACCGTCCGCGCGGCCGCCGCCGCCCGCGCCCGGGGCCACGTCGCCGCCGTGTCCCAGGCCATGGAGTTCCATGCCTACACCGACTTCTGGACCGGCCGCCCGCGCGCCGCCGAGGCCGCCGCGCTGGACGCCCAGCGACAGGCGTACGCCACCGGCCAGGACAACGGCGCCTGCCATCTGCAGGCAGCCCTCGCGATGTTCGCCGCGCTCACCGGCGACGACGACCTGTGCCGGGAGCGGGCCGCGGCCGCCCGCTCGTACGCTCTCGCCCACGGACTGGGCCTGCCCGCCGCCCTCGCGCAGTGGGCCCTCGCCTTCCTCGACCTCGGCCACGGCCGCTACGCCGCCGCCGCGACCCGGCTGCGCGCCCTCGCCGCCTCCGGCCCCGGCCACGGCCACCGGGCCATCCGCCACCTCGCCACCCCGCACTACGTCGAGGCGGCCGCCCGCACCGGCGACACCCGGATCGCCCGCGCCGCGCACGCCGACTACGAGCGCTGGGCCCGCGCCGTGCGCAGCCCCGACGAGCTCGCCCTCAGCGCCCGCTGCCGGGGCCTGCTCACCCCGGGGGCCGACGCCCTCGACCACTACCGCACGGCCCTCGACCTGCACGCCGAAGGCACCCGCGCCTTCGAACGCGCCCGCACGGAGCTGCTGTTCGGCAGCGCCCTGCGCAGACTGCGCCTGCGCGCCGAGGCCCGCGACCGGCTGCACAGCGCCCTGGAGGCGTTCGACTCCTTCGGCGCCCCGCACTGCGCCGAGGCGGCCCGCGCCGAACTCCGCGCGCTCGGCGCCCCCGCCACCCCGGCCCACGCGGGCCGACGCCCGACGACCGAGCTGACCGCCCAGCAACTCCTGGTCGCCCGCATGGCCGCCGACGGCGCCACGAACCGTGAGATCGCCGCCCGCCTCGCCCTCAGCCCCCGCACCATCGACCATCACCTACGAGGCGTCTTCACCCGCCTCGACATCCGCTCCCGGATCGAACTCGTACGCCTGCTCGCGGACGCCGAAGACGGTTAGCCGCCCGACCCGGCCCGCTCCCGGAACGCCTCCGCCTCCCACGTCCCGTCCAGCCGCGGAGCCAGCCAACTGGGGGCCGCCGTACGGAAGTCGGCGGGTGCGAGCGTGCCCGCGCCCGAGGGCAGGGCCCCCAGCAGGGGTGCCCCGGACACCGTCGGCAGGTCCACCACGTTGCAACGGGACGCCAGGTCGGGGGAGTCGGGCCAGCTTCCGATGACGACACCGAGCAACTCGACGTTCCGGGAACGGAGTTCACGGGTCGTCAGTTCCGTCGTGTTCAGGGTGCCGAGTCCCGCCGACGCCACGACCAGCACCGGCGCCCGCAGCGACTGCGCCGCGTCGGCCAGCGTCCCGCCCGCCTCGTCGAACCGTACGAGCAGACCGCCCGCGCCCTCGACGAGCACCAGGTCGTGGTCCGTCGCCAGTTTCCGGGCCGCCTCGACCACCTCGTACGGCCGAACCGGTGCGAGGCCCGCCCTGCGCGCCGCCGTAGCCGGGGCCAACGGCTCCGGGTAGCGGGCGAGTTCGGCCGTGGTCAGCGGGCCCGCGAGCCGCGCCACCTCGTCGGCGTCGCCGGGCTCGCCGGGCCGTACGCCGGTCTGCGCGGGCTTCAGCACGGCCACCGAGCGGCCCGCCGCCAGCGCCGACGCCGCGACCGCGGCCGTCGTGACGGTCTTGCCGACCTCCGTGCCCGTCCCCGTGATCACCAGGATCGGCATGCTCATCCCTCCCGGGCCGCCGCGCACACCGCGCGCGCGATCCGTGCCACGTCCAGGTCACCGGTGACGTACGGCGGCATCGTGTACACCAGATCGCGGAACGGCCGCAGCCAGACGCCCTCCCGCACGGCCGCCTCGGTGGCCGCCCTCATGTCGACGGCGTGGTCGAGCTGCACGACTCCGATGGCGCCCAGGACACGGACGTCCTTGACGCCCGGGATCTCGGCAGCGGCGGCCAGCCCGTCCCGCAGACCCGCCTCGATCCGCTTGACCTCCGCGAGCCAGTCCTGCCCGAGCAGCAGCTCGATCGAGGCGCAGGCGACGGCGGCGGCGAGCGGGTTGCCCATGAACGTCGGGCCGTGTGCCAGCACCGGCACCTCGCCGCGCGAGATCCCGTCGGCCACCCGGGAGGTGCACAGGGCCGCCGCCATCGTGAGATAGCCGCCGGTCAGCGCCTTGCCGACGCACATCACGTCCGGCGTCACCGCCGCGTGCTCCGCCGCGAACAGCGCGCCCGTACGCCCGAACCCGGTCGCGATCTCGTCGAACACCAGCAGCACGTCGTGCGCGTCGCACGCCTCGCGCAGCACCCGCAGATACGCGGGGGAGTGGAACCGCATCCCGCCCGCGCCCTGCACCACCGGCTCCACGATCACCGCGGCCAGTTCGTCCGCGTGCCGCTCGATCGCCGCGCGCAGTTCGTCGGCGTACGCCTCCTCGTACTCGGCCGGCGGCGCGTCGACGAAGACCTGCCGGGGCAGCACCCCGGTCCACAGGTCGTGCATCCCGCCCTCGGGGTCGCACACGGACATAGGCTGCCAGGTGTCCCCGTGGTAGCCCCCGCGCCAGGTCAGCAGCCGCTGCTTGGCCGGCCGGCCCAGCGAACGCCAGTACTGCAGGCACATCTTCACCGCGACCTCGACCGACACCGAACCCGAGTCGGCGAGGAAGACGTGCTCCAGGCCGTCGGGCGACATGTCGACAAGGAGCTTCGCCAGGCGTACGGCGGGCTCGTGCGTGAGCCCGCCGAACATGACGTGGCTCATCCGGCCCAACTGCTCCCGCGCGGCCTCGTTCAGCACCGGGTGGTTGTAGCCGTGGATCGCCGACCACCAGGACGCCATCCCGTCGACCAGCTCGCCCGAGCCGTCCGCGAGCCGCAGCCGCACCCCGCTCGCCGACTCCACGACGAGCGGGTCCGCCCGGCCGGGCATCGGCCCGTACGGATGCCACACATGCCGCCGGTCGAGCTCCAGCAGCTCGGGAACCGGCAGCCCCGGTTCAGGCATTGGGCGCGAGATCGGTACCGGCGCCACGGCGGCGCACGGCGACCAGGTCGGTCCGGGCCTCGTTGACCGCCGGAACGGCCGTGGGCACGGCCGTCGGCGCGCCGGCCGGCGCCGCCGTCGGCGCGGAACCGCACACACCGCCGCCCTCGTGCGAGCCGCACCCGCCGCCCTCGTGCGAGCCGCACCCGCCGCCCTCGTGCGAGCCGCAGCCCCCGGCCTCGCCCCCCGCCTCCTGGGACCCGCACCCGCCGGCCCCGTGGGACCCGCAGCCCCCGCCCGCCGTCACCCGGTGCTGCGGCAGCGTGATCTCGCCCGCGCCCTCCACCTCGAACCCGGCGTCCGCGATCATCTCCAGGTCGGCCTTGCCCGCCTGGCCCTCGGTCGTGAGGTAGTCGCCGAGGAAGATCGAGTTGGCCAGGTTCAGGGCGAGCGGCTGCATGCTGCGCAGATGGACCTCACGGCCGCCCGCGATGCGCACCTCGACGTCCGGGCAGACGAACCGGACCATCGCCAGGATCCGCAGACAGCGCTGCGGGGTGAGGTTCCACTCCTTGGCCAGCGGGGTGCCCTCGACCGGGATGAGGAAGTTGACCGGAACCGAGTCGGGGTCCAGCGCGCGCAGCGAGAAGACCACGTCGACGAGGTCCTCGTCCGTCTCGCCCATGCCGGCGATCAGACCCGAGCACGCCGACAGACCCGCCGCGTGCGCCTTCTGCACCGTGTCCACCCGGTCGGCGTACGTGTGCGTGGTCGTGATCTCCCCGTACGTCGACTCGGACGTGTTCAGGTTGTGGTTGTAGGCGTCCGCGCCCGCCTCGCGCAGCCGCTCGGCCTGGCCGTCGGAGAGCAGGCCCAGACAGGCGCAGACCTCGACGCCCTCGTTCTGCTCCTTGATCGCCTTGATGGTGCCCGCGACCCGGTCCACGTCCCGGTCCGTCGGACCGCGCCCGGACGCCACCAGGCACACCCGCTTGGCCCCGCCCGCGAGCCCCGCCGCGGCGGCCTGGGAGGCCTCGTCGGGCTTGAGCCAGGTGTACTTGAGGATCCCGGCGGTGGAGCCGAGCCGCTGGGAGCAGTAGGAGCAGTCCTCGGGGCACAGCCCCGACTTGAGGTTGACGAGGTAGTTGAGTTTCACCCGTCGCCCGAACCAGTGCCGGCGCACCTTCCCGGCCGCGGCCACCACGTCCAGCACGTCGTCGTCGGAGGTGGCCAGGACGGCCAGAGCTTCCTCGCGGGTCGGCAGCTCGCGCCGAAGCCCCTTGTCCACCAGCGTGTTCAGCAGGTCCATGAGAGCCGATCCTGTCCTACACACCCGCTTCGGGCCAAGGTAGGGATCGCACAACACACCCGCTTCGACGTGTGGGTATTGCCACACCGTGGGTAGCGGGCCGGGCCGCTAGTGTCTGTCCGCTACCTACAAAGCCAAAAGCCCCGGAGGACCCATGGCGTTCGGCTGGATCGACGAGCAGGCGGAGCTGCGCCGCCGGGCCGGACTCGTACGGACGCTGCGGCCCCGCCCGGCCGACTCGCCGCTCCTCGACCTCGCGAGCAACGACTACCTGGGCCTGGCCCGGCATCCCGAGGTCGTGGCGGGCGCCGCGGCGGCGGCCCGGACCTGGGGCGGGGGCGCGACCGGCTCCCGGCTCGTCACCGGCACCACCGAGCTGCACGCCGAACTGGAGCGGGAACTCGCGGAGCGCTGCGGGTTCGAGGCGGCCCTCGTCTTCTCCTCCGGGTACGCGGCCAACCTCGCCGCGGTCACCGCGCTCGCCCCGCACGGCTCGCTGATCGTCTCCGACGCGGGCAACCACGCCTCGCTCATCGACGGCTGCCGGCTGGCCCGCGGCACCACCCAGGTCGTCGGGCACGCCGACCCGGACGCCGTGCGCAAGGCGCTCGGCACGCACGACGGCCCGGCCGTGGCCGTCTCCGACACGGTCTTCTCGGTCGACGGCGACGCCGCCCCGCTGGCCGCCCTCGCGGCCGCCTGCCGGGCGTACGGCGCCGGACTGGTCGTCGACGACGCCCACGGGCTCGGCGTGCTCGGGGACGGCGGACAGGGCGCGCCGTACGCGGCGGGTCTCGCGGGCGCCGACGACGTCGTCGTCACGGTCACGCTGTCGAAGTCGCTCGGCAGCCAGGGCGGCGCCGTGCTGGGCCCCGCGCGCGTGATCGACCACCTGGTCAACGCGGCGCGGACGTTCATCTTCGACACCGGTCTGGCCCCGGCGGCGGCGGGCGCGGCGCTGGCCGCCCTCAGGCTGCTGCGCGCGGAGCCGCAGCGCGCGCCGCGCGCGCGTGCGGTGGCGGGCGAGCTGTACGCACGGCTGACGGCCGCGGGTCTGGAAGCGGTGCGTCCGGACGCCGCGGTCGTCTCCGTGCGGGCGCCGTCCCCGGAGACGGCCGTGCGGTGGGCGGCGGACTGCCGGTCGGCAGGCCTGGCCGTGGGCTGCTTCCGTCCTCCCTCCGTGCCCGACGGCATCTCACGCCTCAGGCTGACCGCCCGCGCGGACCTCTCCGGGGCCGAGCTGGAACGCGCTGTACGGGTGATCGACGAGACCCGACCATGAGTCGGCGTGACACGGCCGTGGGTCGCCGCTGAGCACTGCGTGCCGACTGCTGCGGTGTGCTCAGTTGCGCGGTGTGCTCAGTGGAACGCGGTCGTGAAGCCCGTCCAGCTCTCGGGGGAGAAGAGCAGGGCGGGTCCGGCCGGGTCCTTGGAGTCGCGTACGGCGAGCAGACCGGCCCAGGGGCCGGCGGCCGGCCGGGCGGTCTCGACGCAGTTGTTCGCTCCCGTGCTGTAGCTGCTGCGCAGCCACCGCATCGGCGGGAGAGCGTCGGGATCGGTACGGGAAGGTACGTTCCGCGGTGCTGCGGACATGGTGCCTCCTTATGCGCCGCCTGCCAGCGCGGCGATGTATTCCGATGAGTCCCCGGGCGAAAGGGCTTGCGCCCGAAGGGCGTTGAAGGCCTCGGTGTAGGCCTGGAGGTCTTCTTTCCGTTCGAGATAGAGGCTACTCATCAAGTGGTCTAGAACAACCACGTCCAGATCAGAAGTGCGCGAAAACGAGAAGATAACGAAAGGGCCGGTCATCCCGATATGTGCCCCGGCGGCGAACGGCAGCACCTGGAGCCGCACTTGGGGCAGCCGGGCGGCCTCCACGAGCCGGCCGAGCTGCCGCGCCATCACCTCGGGCCCGCCCACCTCCCGCCGCAGCACCGCCTCGTCCAGCACCGCGCACAGCTCCAGCGGCGGCCGGCCGCGCAGCACGTCCTGGCGGGCCATCCGCACCTCCACCAGGGTGTCGAGCTGCGCCTCGTCGATGCCCTCCACGGCCGCCCTGGTCACCGCGCGCGCGTACTCGGGCGTCTGCAACAGGCCCGGGACCACGGTCGTCTCCAGGGTGCGCATCGCGCTCGCCTGCGACTCCAGGCTGATGAAGTCCCGGTAGGCGGGCGGCAGCACCCCGCGGTAGGCGTGCCACCAGTGGTCCCGGCCGCCGCTGCCCTCGGCGCCCGCCAGCGCCAGCATCAGTTCCCGCAGATGCGGATCGGCCACTCCGTAGGCGTCGAGGAGTAACCGCACATCGGCCGGTTTCGATCCACTGGTGCCGGTCTCGATACGGCTCACCTTGGACTGGTGCCAGCCCACCAGCCGGGCCGCCTCACCGCTCGTGAGGCCCGCCCGGGAGCGCAGCGTGCGCAGTTCGGCGCCCAGCTTTCGGCGGCGTACCGCGGGACCGTGTTGCATGGACTCCTCCTTACTCCTCCCGGGCCGTCCGAATACGCTCTGTCGTCGCAGAGTTCACCGCATTGAGCGACAGATATATGCATATCTTGGTGGATCGCCACCCGTGACCGGTGCGGTGATGGCAGTCTGGCGAAGAAGCAGCCAGTCCGGGACCGTACTCGAACCACACGCACCGTGTCGGACCTCGGTCCCGTGGGAAAGGGACGACGTCGCCATGGCAGATCACCTGGAAGCATCCGTCACTCTGCCGAGCGATCCCGCCTCGGTCTCCACGGCCCGCGGCTTCGTGGCCGGCACCCTCGGGGAATGGGGTCTGCCGGCGGACGCGGAGGTGGCCGACACCGTCCGGCTGATCGTCTCGGAACTCGCCACCAACGCCGTACAGCACACCTTCGGGCAGTCGCCCACCTTCACGGTGGGCCTCGTCCTCGAGCGTGACGAGCATCTGCGCATCGGCGTCACCGACAGCCACCCGCGCTTCCCGCAACGACTGCCGGCCGCCGTCCAGCAGGACAACGGCCGAGGCATGGTGATCATTCGCTGGCTGACCGCGGAGTGCGGCGGCAAGCTGAGAGTGCGGCCCACCCGGGAGGGCGGCAAGACGGTCACCGTGGAACTCCCGTGGACCGTCCCGACGGCGGTTCCGACGTCGGTCCCCACCGTGGAGCCGGTGACCGGAGCCCTGACTGCCCCGGCGGCCCCCGCGGAGGGCGAGATCCCGGGGCGGTGACGGCGCGTCAGGGACGCCGGCACCGCCGCGAGAGGTTCGGCGGGCCTAGCGGACCCGGCCGTACCAGACGCTCTTGGTCCAGATCTTCTGCAGCTTCACCACGTCTCCGGTCTTCGGCGAGTGCCAGATCTTGCCGCTGCCCGCGTAGATCCCGACGTGGTACACGTTCGAACCCGAGTGGAAGAACACCAGGTCGCCCGCCTTACGGCCGGACGCCGAGATGTGCTTCGTCTTGTTGTACTGCTGGGCCGCCGTCCGAGGCAGGCTCTTGCCCGCCTTCTTGTACGAGTACAGCGTGAGCCCTGAGCAGTCGAACCTCTTCGGCCCTGTGGCTCCGTACTTGTACGGGGCACCCTTCTTCGATGCCGCGATCTGGAGCGCCTTCGTCGCCGGTGTGGCGGCCGCGGCGTCGGTGGCGAGCCCCGGGACCACGACCGAGCCGCCCACGGCGGCGATGGCGAAAGCCGAGGCCGTACCGGCCCGGACCATGAGCGACGGGACACGATTGAGCGCAGTCATGCGCAACCCTTCGTCAGCCGCCTGTGAAGGATGACCTGTCGGATTCGGGCTGGCGAAGTTGCCCGGCCGCTGACGCGGCTTCACCCCAAGGGCTGCTCGGCCCGGTCATGGCGTGACCGTTCCGGCGACCCGTCGTGCTTGGGTCCTCCACTCCTGCCGATGCACTTCTGTCGACCGGTCATCCGGGAGGCGGCAGGACTCGGCGTCCGCCCGGACCGCCCCGCCTCTTGTGGCGGGGGCTTGTCGTCAGTCAGGGATCTTGACTCACCGATGTCCGAAAAACCCAATGGAACCGGGGATTTGTGGGGTTACTCACCACTCACCCGTTCGGGTGGACACCCTGATGGCCGATCAGGTGTCAAGGTCGTCAAAGGTCGCCAAAGGGCCCCGGACCAGCGGCGGAGCCTATAATTCCGCCCGAATCGTTCTCTTTTGCGCAACCTCGACCGGCCTGCGGAGGCAGCGCACGCTACGCCGTACGGGGGTACCTCGACTGGTCCGTTTCAACTCCGGGCCGCACGACACGCGCGGGGCGCGGGCCGTCCGGCCCGGAGGCGGGCCGTGTCAACTGTCGGAGAGCGGAGGGACCGTGACGCGCGCCGTGCGACGCTCCCCGTCGAGGACGCGCAGCGCCCGCGCGAGCGTCGGCGCGTGCAGCTCGCTCTCGCCCCGCTGGTGCATCAGCGTCAGCGCGTCGCGCAGCGCGGTCGCCTTGCTCACCAGCGCCTGGGCGGCGCGCAGTCCGCGGTACGTGTCCCCGTGGTGGGCGGGGTTGATCCGGCCCAGCAGGTCGACGACGTCGAGGTAGCCGTCGATCAGCTCGGCCTCGGCCCGGGTCAGCGCGGGCAGCGGCGGCAGTTCGGGCACCATCGGCGGCTCACCTCCCGTCCGGCGCGCCGGCCGAGGTCTTGCGGCTGGAGATGATCTCGTCCACCAGGCCGTACTCCACGGCCTCCTGGGCGGTGAGGACTTTGTCCCGCTCCATGTCCGCGGTCACCTGCTCCGGAGTGCGCCCGGTGTGCCGTACGAGCATCTCCTCCAGGGTGGCCCGGGTGCGCAACAGCTCGTCCGCCTCGATGACGAGATCGCTGGCCTGCCCCTCGACGGGCTCGGGCAGCGACGGCTGGCGGATCGTCATCCGCGCGCCCGGCAGCGCGAACCGCTTGCCCGGCGCACCCGCCGCCAGCAGCACCGCGGCGGACGAGTCCGCCCGGCCCAGGCAGGTCGTCGCCACGTCGCAGGTGACGTACCGGATCGTGTCGTACAGGGCCGTCATCGCGCTGAACGAGCCGCCCGGGGAGTTGATGTACAGCGCGATGTCCCGGTCCGGGTCCTTGTGCTCCAGGTACATGAACTGGGCCATCACGTTGTTCGCCGCGATGTCGTCGACCGGCGTCCCCAGAAAGACGATCCGCTCCTCCAGCAGCTTCGAGTACGGATCCATCGTCCGGTGCCCGAAGCTCGTGCGTTCGGTGAACTCGGGCAGGACATGGCGGGCGGACGGTGATCGGTTCATGGGAGCCCCTCCTTCTGCGCCTGCTGCGTCTGGCGCATCTGTAAAAAATGTACAGGATGTACGTGACGTTAGAATGGGGGTATGGCCTACGAGATTCCGGTGACGCAAGCCAGGGCTGAGCTCGCCGACCTGATCAACCGCGTGGTGTACGGCGGTGAGCGCGTCGTCGTGACCCGGCACGGCAAGCCCCTCGTCGCCCTCGTCTCCGCCGCCGACCTGGAGCGACTCGACGAACTGGACCGGCCCGCGGAGCAGCCGGTGATCAGCGCGGTCGCCGCGGTCCGCGAGGTCGCGTCCGCTCCCCGCGAACAACACCGGTTCGGGATCACGGCAGAACACCGGGGGGCGAGCCCGTCGTAGGCACGGAGGTGACGCGGGCCGGGGCGGCTCCTGTGCCTCGGCGGTCGGCCTGGGCGCGTCGGCCGAACGCGGCTCGAGCGGGGCGGCTCACCGCTGAGCCGGCCCGCGACCCCGGCGAGGCCCGGCGGGAGCACGCTCGCGCTGAGGGCCGCGCCGCTGGGTCGGTCGATGGGACGGGCGCGGCGACGTCCACCGTCTGTGCCGGGTGCCGTTGCCTGCCGCGTGAGGGGATCGCCGAGGACTGGACCGTATACGGCACGGTGGTCGCCCCCGGCCTGCCGCTCCACTGCTCCACGTCGCCGCGGTGCGGGCGGGGGCGAGCCGGGCGTATCCCGGGCCCGCCTCGACACCGGCCGCCGCCGGATCCTCGACGGCGCGCCGCACGCTGAACGGTGATCGCCGTCGTGCCGGGCCTCGTCGCCCCGTAGTCGCTCTTCCGGCCGGGTCGGTCCGGTGTCGGGGGGTCTGAATCGATCACAGCTCGGTTAACTTGCCTGAAATGCGGCCCAACTAGCCTGCCGGTCCATGCCACCAGGGGCTTTTCCTCGTGGCCGCGGCAACCGGGCCCCGCACGGTCCGGAGCGAGGATGTGAGGTGGGACGTGCAACTGACTCCGCACGAGCAGGAGAGGCTGCTGATCCACGTGGCGGCCGACGTCGCCGAGAAGCGTCGGGCCCGTGGGCTCAAGCTCAACCACCCGGAGGCCGTGGCCCTCATCACGTCGCACATCCTCGAAGGCGCGCGTGACGGCCGTACGGTCGCCGAGCTCATGTCCTCCGGCCGCAAGCTGCTCACCCGCGACGACGTCATGGAGGGCATCCCCGAGATGATCCACGACGTCCAGGTCGAGGCCACCTTCCCGGACGGCACCAAGCTCGTCACCGTCCACGACCCGATCGTCTGAGGGGGCCTCGATGATTCCCGGCGAGATCCTCTTCGCGGACGAGCCTGTCGTGTACAACGAGGGCCGCGAGGTCACCCGGCTCACCGTCCTCAACGCCGCCGACCGGCCCGTCCAGGTCGGCTCCCACTACCACTTCGCCGAGGCCAACCCGGGCCTGGACTTCGACCGCGCCGCCGCGCGCGGCAAGCGGCTGAACGTCTCCGCCGGCACCGCCGTGCGGTTCGAGCCCGGGATCCCCGTCGACGTCGAACTCGTCCCCCTCGCCGGCGCCCGTGTCGTGCCGGGTCTGCGCGGGGAGACCGGAGGTGCCCTCGATGCCTGAGATCTCCCGTGCCGCGTACGCCGACCTGTTCGGCCCGACGACCGGCGACCGCATCCGGCTCGCCGACACCGACCTGCTGATCGAGATCGAGGAGGATCGCTGCGGCGGCCCCGGTCTCGCCGGTGAGGAGGCGGTCTTCGGCGGCGGCAAGGTCATCCGTGAGTCCATGGGGCAGTCGCGCGCCACGCGCGCGGACGGCACGCCCGACACCGTCATCACCGGCGCGGTCATCGTCGACCACTGGGGTGTGGTGAAGGCCGACGTCGGCATCCGCGACGGGCGGATCACCGGCATCGGCAAGGCGGGCAATCCCGACACGATGGACGGCGTCCACCCGGACCTGGTCATCGGCCCGGAGACCGAGATCATCGCCGGCAACGGGCGGATCCTGACGGCCGGCGCGGTCGACGCGCACGTCCACTTCATCTGCCCGCAGATCGCCGACGAGGCGCTGTCCGCGGGCGTCACGACGCTGGTCGGCGGCGGCACCGGACCGGCCGAGGGCTCGAAGGCGACCACCGTGACGCCGGGCCCCTGGCACCTCGCGCGCATGCTGGAGGCGATGGAGCAGTACCCGCTGAACATCGGGTTCCTCGGCAAGGGCAACACCGTCTCGCAGGGCGCGATGCTGTCGCAGATCCGGGGCGGGGCGCTCGGCCTGAAGCTGCACGAGGACTGGGGCTCGACCCCGGCCGTCATCGACGCCTCGCTGACCGTCGCCGACCGGACGGGCATCCAGGTCGCGATCCACACGGACACCCTCAACGAGGCCGGATTCGTGGGCGACACCCTCGCCGCGATCGCGGGCCGGGGGATTCACGCGTACCACACCGAGGGTGCGGGCGGCGGGCACGCGCCGGACATCATGACCGTCGTATCGGAGCCGCACGTGCTGCCGAGTTCGACGAACCCGACGCGGCCGTACACGGTGAACACCGCCGAGGAACACCTCGACATGCTGATGGTGTGCCACCACCTCAACGCGGCGGTCCCGGAGGACCTGGCGTTCGCCGAGTCCCGGATCCGGCCGTCGACGATCGGGGCCGAGGACGTCCTGCACGACCTGGGCGCGATCTCGATCATCTCCTCCGACGCGCAGGCCATGGGCCGGGTCGGCGAGGTCATCATGCGGACCTGGCAGACGGCGCACGTGATGAAGCGACGCAGGGGCGCGCTGCCCGGCGACGGCCGGGCGGACAACCACCGCGTACGGCGCTACGTCGCCAAGTACACGATCAACCCGGCGCTCGCGCAGGGCCTGGCCCGCGAGATCGGCTCGGTCGAGGGCGGCAAGCTCGCCGACCTGGTGCTGTGGGAGCCGGCGTTCTTCGGCGTCAAGCCGCACCTCGTCATCAAGGGCGGGCAGATCGCGTACGCGCAGATGGGCGACGCCAACGCCTCGATCCCGACCCCGCAGCCGATCCTGCCGCGCCCGATGTTCGGCGCGATCGGCCGGGCGCCCGCCTCGAACTCGTTCAACTTCGTGGCGCCCCTCGCGATCGAGGACGGGCTCCCGGAGCGGCTGCAGTTGGGGAAACGGTTCGTCGCCATCGAGTCCACGCGGGGGGTGACCAAGGCGGACATGCGGGAGAACGACGCCCGGCCGCGCGTCCAGGTCGACCCGGACAGCTTCGCCGTGCACATCGACGGGGAGCTCGTCGAGGCGACTCCGGCCGCCGAACTGCCCATGGCCCAGCGCTACTTCCTGTTCTGATGGGCACGTTCTCGGTGGATACGTTCTCGATGGGCGGTCGGTGATGGGCAGGGCGGCGCTCCTGGTCCTGGCCGACGGCCGCTTCCCCGCAGGCGGGCACGCGCACTCCGGCGGGGCGGAGGAGGCCGTCAAGGCCGGACGGATCACCGGTGCGGCGAGCCTGGAGGCCTTCTGCCGGGGTCGGCTGTACACGGCGGGACTGGTCGCCGCGGCGCTGGCCGCGGCGGCGGCCGCCGGGGCGGACCCGGTGGAACTGGACGCGGCGGCGGACGCCCGCACGCCGTCCCCGGCGTTGCGGGTGGCCGCCCGCAGACTGGGCCGGCAACTCGTGCGGGCCGCCCGGTCGACCTGGCCGAGTCCCGAACTGGAGGCCCTGGCACGGGAGTTCCCCAAGGGCGCCCACCAGCCGGTGGTGTTGGGCCTGACCGCGCGGGCGGCCGGTCTCGGGGCGGAGGACGCGGCGTACTGCGCGGTCTACGAGAGCGTGAGCGGACCGGCGACGGCCGTGGTGCGGTTGCTGAGCCTGGACCCGTTCGAGGCGACGGCGGCACTGGCCCGGCTGGCACCGGAGCTGGACCGGGTGGTCGACCGGGCGGTGACGGCGGGGGCCGCCGTGTCGACGGCCGGCGTCGACGCGCTGCCCGCGGCGTCCGCGCCGCTGCTGGAGATCGGGGCGGAGGTGCATGCGGCATGGCCGGTACGCCTGTTCGCCTCCTAGGACCTGTCCCAGCCCCTCAAGAACCCCTTCCGCGAGACATGTTGGAACAGGAGCCGCAGCATGCATCTTGACCACTCCCACGACGGCCCGGCCGCGGTCGGCGCCGACGCTCGACGCGCCGACGGTTCGCGGCGGGCGATGCGGATCGGGCTCGGTGGGCCCGTCGGGTCCGGGAAGACCGCGACCGTGGCCGCGCTCTGCCGGGAGCTGCGGGACACATTGGCGCTGGCCGTCGTCACGAACGACATCTACACGCGCGAGGACGCCGAGTTCCTGCTGCGGGAGGCCGTGCTGCCGCCCGAGCGGATCACCGCCGTCGAGACGGGCGCCTGCCCGCACACCGCGATCCGGGACGACATCTCCGCCAACCTCGAGGCCGTGGAGGATCTGGAGGACGCCGTCGGGCCGCTCGATCTCGTCCTGGTCGAGTCCGGCGGGGACAACCTCACCGCCACCTTCTCCAAGGGGCTCGTCGACGCGCAGATCTTCGTGATCGACGTCGCCGGCGGGGACGACATCCCGCGCAAGGGCGGGCCCGGCGTCACCACCGCCGACCTGCTCGTCGTCAACAAGACCGACCTCGCGCCGTACGTCGGCTCCGACCTCGCCCGGATGGCCGCCGACGCCAAGGCCCAGCGCGCCGAACTCCCCGTCGTCTTCCAGTCGTTGCGCGGCGACAGCGGCGTGACGGACGTCGCCGCGTGGGTGCGGGCGCAGCTCGCCGCCTGGACGGCGTGACGTGGGCGGTGTGCACGCCACCGCGCGGATCCGGGCACGGGACGACGGCCGCGGAGGCACCTCCCTGCCCGTGCTGGAGAGCGACGGGCCGCTCGCGCTGCGCCGCACCCGGGCCCATGGCGGCGAGGCGCGTGTCGTGCTCGTCGGGGCGATGAGCGGACCCCTCGGCGGCGACCGCTTCGCCGTGGAGGCGGCCGTCGAACACGGCGCCCGGCTGCACGTCGGATCGGCCGCCGCCACCATCGCGCTGCCCGGACAGGTGAAGGACGAGGCCCACTACGACGTCCGCCTCACCGTCGAGGGCGACGGCGAACTGCACTGGCTGCCCGAGCAGTTGATCTCCGCCAGGGGCAGCGACCTGTACGTCACCACCCGGGTCGGCCTCGACGCCGGGGCCCGGCTCGTGCTGCGCGAGGAGCAGGTGCTCGGGCGGGTCGGGGAGGAACCCGGCCGGCTCACCAGCCGGCTGGCCGTGCGGGTCGCGGGACGGGTCGTCCTCGACCAGGAACTGGCCTGCGGGCCCGGTGCGCCCGGCGGCTGGGACGGGCCCGCCGTACTCGCGGGACACCGCGCCGTGGGGCAACTCGTCCTCGTGCGGCCGGAGTTCGCCGCGCAGGCGGTGGCGTCCCGGATGGTCGGGGAGTACGCCTGTGTCATGCCGCTGGCCGGGCCCGCCGCCCTCGTCACCGCCGTCGCGCCCGACGGGCTGCGGCTGCGCCGCGCGCTGGACGAGGCGCTCGCCGTGCTCGGCATCCGGTGAGCGGTATGTTCCTCTCCGGTTATCGGATTGGCAAAGAAGGTCAACGACACCTGTTCTCAGGCACCTCACAGCCGCGAAGATCCCCCTACTGACCGTTAACCATGTAGGGGGAGTGCCCACTTGAGGGACATACGACCGAACAAGCGGACCGCCGCGCTCGGATCGGCCGGCGTGCTCGTCGCCGCGACGCTGCTCGCAGGTGCCGTCGCGGCGCCCACCGCGAGCGCGACCAGCGGCCGTTCGGGGCAGGACCGCGAGACGCGCGGCGCCGCGCTCGCCGCGGAGCTGGCCGCCAAGGCCGGCATCAACTGGCAGGACTGCCCCGCCGACTGGGGTCTCGAGAAGCCGATCCAGTGCGGCTGGGTCACCGTGCCGCTCGACTACGCCAGGCCCAACGGCAAGAAGATCAAGATCGCCGTCGACCGCATCGGCAACACGGGCACGGCCAAGCAGCGCCAGGGCGCGCTCGTCTACAACCCCGGCGGCCCCGGCGGCTCCGGGATGCGCTTCCCGCGCCGCGTGACCACCAAGGCCCCCCTGTGGACCAACGTGGCCAAGGCCTACGACTTCGTGGGCTTCGACCCGCGCGGCGTCGGCCACTCCGCGCCCATCTCCTGCGCCGACCCGCAGGAGTTCGTCAAGGCGCCCAAGGCCGACCCGGTCCCGAGCAACGCGGCCGACAAGCGCGCCCAGCGCAAGCTCGCCCGCGCGTACGCGCAGGGGTGCGCCGAGCGCACCGGCAAGGCCGTGCTCGCGCAGATGACCACGCGGAACACCGTCCGCGACCTGGACGTCATCCGGGCCGCCCTCGGCGAGAAGAAGCTCAACTTCCTGGGCGTCTCCTACGGCACCTACCTCGGCGCCGTCTACGGGTCCATGTTCCCGGGCCACGTGCGCCGCATGATCGTCGACAGCGTGGTCAACCCCTCCCGCGAGAAGATCTGGTACGAGGCCAACCTCGACCAGGACGTCGCCTTCGAGGGCCGCTGGAACAACTGGCAGGACTGGGTCGCCGCCAACGACGCGACCTTCCACCTCGGCAAGACCCGCGCCGCCGTCCAGGCCAAGTGGCTCACCCTGCGTGCCGCCGCGAAGAAGAAGCCCCTCGGCGGGGTCGTCGGCCCGGCCGAGCTGATCTCCTTCTTCCAGAGCGCCCCGTACTACGACTCCTCGTGGGTCCCGGTCGCCACGGTCTTCAGCAAGTACTTCGCCGGGGACACCAAGGCCCTCGTCGACGCCGCCGCCCCCGATCTGACGGACAAGGCCGGCAACATCGCCTCGGAGAACGGCAACGCCGTCTACACGGCCGTCGAGTGCACCGACGCCAAGTGGCCCACCAGCTGGACGAAGTGGGACCGGGACAACACGGCGCTCCACAAGAGCCACCCGTTCATGACCTGGGCCAACGCCTGGATGAACCTGCCGTGCGCCACCTGGCCGGTCAAGCAGCAGACCCCGGTGGAGGTCAAGACCCACAAGGGCCTGCCGCCGGTGATGATCGTGCAGTCCACGAATGACGCGGCCACCCCGTACGACGGCGCCGTCGAACTGCACAAGCGGTTCAAGGGCTCGCGCCTGATCACCGAGAAGGGCGCCGGCTCCCACGGGGTCACCGGCCTGGTCAACACCTGCATCAACACGCGGGTGGACGCCTACCTCCTCACCGGCAAGCTGGACACCGCGGACGTGACCTGCGCGCCGCACGCCATACCCAAGCCGTAACCGTCGCCCGCAGGGCGACAGCAGAGAGGGGCGACCGGAGCAATCCGGCCGCCCCTCAAGTTTTTTGACGGACTGTCAACTCTTCCGGCGTCAACGCAGTGGTAACCGGGGGAACTTGCGTTCCTTCTCCGCCTTCGCCGCCTTGGCCGCGGCCTCCTCCGCCTTGGCGACGGCCGCGTACTGGTCCACGTACTCCTGCTCGGACAGCATCAGGATCGCGTACATGATCTCGTCGGTGATCGCGCGCAGCACCGCCTTCTCGTTCTCCATGCCGAGGTAGCGCGAGAAGTCGAGGGGCTCGCCGAAGCGGATCTTCACGGGGTGCAGGGTCGGGATCACCTTGCCGGGCGGCTGTGCCTCGAAGGTGCCGATCATCGCGCAGGGGATCACCGGCACCTGGGCCTTCAGCGCCATCACCGCGACGCCGACCTTGCCCTTGTAGAGGCGGCCGTCGTGCGAGCGGGTGCCCTCCGGGTAGATGCCGAGCAACTCGTCCTCGCCGAGCACCCCGAGGGCCTCGCGGATCGCGGCCTGCCCCGCGTCCTTGCCGGAGCGGTCGACCGGGATCTGCCCCGCGCTGCGGAAGAAGGTCGCCGTCAGCCGGCCCTTGATGCCGGGGCCCGTGAAGTACTCGGCCTTCGCGAGGAAGGTGATGCGGCGCTTGAGGATCGCCGGCATCAGGAAGTGGTCCGCGAACGACAGATGGTTGCCCGCGACGATGGCGGCTCCCGAGTCCGGCACATGCTCCAGGCCTTCTATACGAGGGCGGAAGAGCAGGCGCAGCAGCGGCCCCAACACCACGTATTTCAGGAGGTAGTAGAACAAAGGAGTCGCTCCTCGTGTCCGGCGGATCGGCTCGCGGCCGTGTTCCAGCAGGTCAACCGGCATGGTGTGGGCTGTCAGTGTAGGGGCAGCCACCCGCACCCGAAACAGCGCCGAACCGGCCCCGCGCCGCGTCCCCGTCGTCACAGCCGTACGACGACCAGGGCCGTGTCGTCGGTTGCGCCGCCGGGGGGCAGGAGTTCCAGGAGGACGGCGTCGGCGAGGGTCTCGGGGTCGGCTTCGCGGTGGCGGGCGAGGGCTTCGGCGAGGCGGTTGACGCCGGTGTCGATGTCCTCGTGGCGGCGTTCCACCAGCCCGTCGGTGTAGAGGGCGAGGGTGGCGCCGTCGTCGTAGGTGGTGCGGGCCTCGGGGCGGGGGACCGGGGTGGGGCGGGCGTCCAGCGGGGGGTCGGTGGCGCGGTCGAGGAACTCCACGCGGCCGTCGGCGTGGACGAGCACCGGCGGCGGGTGCCCGGCGCTGCTGTAGGTGATGGTGTGGTGGTCGAAGTCGATGAACGTGGTCACCGCGGTGGCCGACTCGGCGCCGTCCACGACGTTCGCGTACCGCCCGAGGACGTTCAGCGCCTCGGCCGGGCCCTCGGCGACCCGGGAGGCCGCGCTGAGCGCGCTGCGCAACTGGCCCATCACCCCGGCCGCCTCCAGGCCGTGCCCGACAACGTCGCCCACCGACACGCCCATCCGGTTGCCGCCGACGAGGTCGACCAGGTCGTACCAGTCCCCGCACACGTTGAGCGCGCCGACCGCCGGCCGGTAGCGCACGGCCGCCCGGTGGTGTCCGGCCTGGCGGCGGGCCGGCAGCATCGCCTCCTGAAGGGCGAGCGCGACCTCGCGCTCCCGGGCGTGCGCCAGCCGCAGCCGCTCGTTGAGCTCCTGCAGCTCACGCGCGCGGGTGTACAGCTCGGCCTCCAGCACGCGGCCCCGGCTGCCGGCCCGCGCTCCATCCCCGCTCCCGCCTGCTCCACCCCCGCTCCCGCCGGCCCCGCTCCCGCCCGCTCCGCCCGGCCCGCGTCGGCCGCGGGCCCGGATCAGCTCGGTGACCTCTTCCACCCGGTGCACCAGCAGCACCACCGACCCGTCCGGGCCGTGCACCGGCGCGTTCACCGGGCTCCAGTAGCGCTCGTCCCACTCGCCGGGGCGCTCGACCGACTCGACGTCGTAGCGCTGGAGCGCCATGGTGTCCCGCTCGCCGGTGGCCAGCACCCGGCGCAGCGAGGCCTCCAGGTTGCGCATGCCGCTCGCCGTCTGGTCGTTGGGGTTGTCGGGGAAGACGTCGAAGAGATGCCGGCCGATCATCTGCTCGCGCTTGCGGCCCGTCACGCGCAGGAACTCCTGGTTGGCGTCCGCGTACACCAGCTCGGGCGTCAGCAGCGCCACCATGCCCGGCAGGGCCTGGAACACCGCCGCGTAGTCGATCGCCGTGTCGTTCATGGCTCGCGCCCCATCCGCCGGTCTTGCGTCATTTTCTCATGTGATGCGATGAATGGGGCGGGTGTAGGGCGAGCGCAGGGTCAGACGCCGGGATCCGTGAGCGACTGCTCGGCCCAGATGATCTTCCCTTCGGGGAGGAAGCGGGTGCCCCACCGCTGGCTGACCTGGGAGACCAGCAGCAGTCCGCGGCCGCCCTCGTCGGTGGTGCGCGGATGGCGCAGGTGGGGTGCGGTGGCGCCGCCGTCGAAGACCTCGCAGACGAGGGTGCGCTCACGGATCAGCCGCAGTCGGATCGGCCCGGTGGCGTACCGGATGGCGTTGGTGACCAGCTCGCTCACGATCAGCTCGGTGGTGAACGACAGGTCGGAGAGCCCCCACTCCGCCAGCCGGCGGCTCGCGGTCTTACGGGCCTCGGCGACCGCCGCCGGGTCGGCGGGCAGCTCCCAGTCGGCGACCCGGTCGGCCGGCAGGCGGCGGGTGCGGGCCATCAGCAGGGCCACGTCGTCGTGCGGCCGGGCCGGGACGAGCGCGTCGATCACCGCCAGGCAGCGCAGGTCGAGGGTGTCCGACGGCCGCTCCAGGGCCAGCCGCAGCCGCTCCCGGCCGGTGTCCAGCGCCCAGTCCTCGCCCTGGGCCAGCAGCCCGTCCGTGTGCAGCGCGAGCGTGCTGCCCTCCGGCAGGGTCACCTCGGCCGCCTCGAACGGCGGCCCGCCCACGCCGAGCGGCGGCCCCTGGGGCAGCTCGACGAACGAGACCGTGCCGTCGGGCAGCACCACGGCCGGGGCGGGGTGCCCGGCGGCGGCCATCGCGCACCGCCCGTCGACGGGGTCGTAGACGACGTACACGCACGCCGACCCCACGGCCTGCGTCTCATTACCGGGCCCGTCCTCCGCCTCCGTCGCCGCTGCCACGCCCTCCTCGTGGTCCATGCGGGCGACCAGGTCGTCGAGGTGCGCGAGGATCTCGGCGGGCGGCAGGTCCAGGGCGGCGAGGGTGCGCACCGCGGTCCGTACCCGCCCCATGGCCGCGGCGGCGTCGATGCCGTGCCCGGGCACCTCGCCGACGACCAGCGCCACCCGCGCGCCCGACAGCGGGATCAGGTCGTACCAGTCCCCGCCGAGGCCGGTCAGCTCGTCGGCCGGCCGGTAGCAGGCGGCCACCTCGACCGCGTCCTGTCCGGGCAGCCGGCGGGGGAGCAGGTTGCGCTGGAGGACCAGGGCCGCGTCGCGCTCGCGGGTGTAGCGGCGGGCGTTGTCCACGCAGACGGCCGCCCGCGAGACGAGGTCCTCGGCGAGGGCCAGGTCGTCCTCGCCGAAGGGCTCGCGCCGGTGGCACCGCAGGAACGTGGTGACGCCCAGGGTGGTGCCCCGCGCCCGCACCGGCACCACCAGGACGCTGGGCGGCTCCGGCTCGGCGGCCGGCAGCGGGCCCCACTCCTCGGTGCGCCGCTCGGCCCGCCAGGGCCGCCCGGTGACCAGACAGCGCGCCGGGGGCGAGTCGGCCCGGTACACGACCTCGGGGGCGCCGGTGACGTCGTCGGGACCGTCGGCCCCGGCCCTCCGCCGGCCCGCCCGGCGCAGGGTGACGGTGTCCTCGGGCCCGTCCGCCGCCCGCCCCGGCGCGGGCTCCGCGCCCCGCAGCACCGGCTCCAGCAGGTCCACGGTGACGACGTCGGCGAACCCCGGCACGGCCACGTCGGCCAGCTCCTGCGCGGTCCGGCCGATGTCCAGGGTGCGGCCGATGGTGCGGCCGGCCCGGTCCAGCAGCGCGAGCCGCTGCCGGGCGCGGTGCCGGTCGGTCATGTCCACGACGGTGTAGTAGACGCCGATCGGATGGCCGTGGTCGTCGTCGAGCCGGGTGAACGACAGCATGTGCGCCGTCTCCCGGTACGGCGAGGTCCGCAGGTGCCCCACGTGCTCGTACCCGACGACGGGCTCCCCGCTCGCCAGCACCCGCCGCATCTGCGCCTCGATCGCCTCGGAGTCCAGACCCGGCTGGACGTCCGCGAGCCGCAGGCCCAGCCGCTGCTTCGGCGGGCCGCCGCCGAAGCGGGCGAGTGCCTCGTTCGACCACACGAAGCGCAGGCCGGTGTCCACGATGGCGATGCCGATCGGCGAGCCGCCCACCATCTTCTCCAGCACGGGGCGGCTCATGCTCCAGCCGGGGGCGTCGCCCATCTCGTTCAGCAGGACCAGCCAGCGGGCCGGGCCGCCGGGTTCGTCGGCCGAGGTGATCCGGGCCATGACCGGGATCGGCCGGCCGTCGCCGCGGCGGGCCGACAGCAGTCCGGCCCAGCCGCCGTCCCGACGGCACCGCTCCAGGACGTCCGGCACGCGCCCGGCGTCCGCCCGGGTCAGCAGCCCGGCCAGCCCCTTGCCCACCGCCTCGCCGGTCGGATACCCCAGCAGCCGTGCGGCGTCCCGGGTCCAGCCCCTGACCGCACCGCCCGCGTCGAGCAGCAGCGGGGCGGCGTCCGCCACGTCGAACCGCCGGCGGGCAACGTCGTCCTCGTCGTGTGTGCCCACGGTCGGCCTCTCTGTCGCTGAGAGTGGTCTACCACCTCCCGACACAATCTTCACCCCGCCTGCACAACTGTGCCCTGAGCCACCCGGGAACCTCAGCGGCGGTTCCCGGACGGCTCCCCGACGAGGGCGGGTCCCTCAGGCCCCTCAGGCCCCGCGCGTCAGCACCCGCTCCAACGTCGCCAGGGCCGACGTCAGTTCCTCGGCGGTGATCGTCAGGGGTGGGGCCAGCCGGATGGTCGAGCCGTGGGTGTCCTTGACCAGGACCCCTTCCCGCATGAGGCGCTCGCTCACCTCGCGGCCCGTGCCGAGCGCCGGGTCGACGTCGACGCCCGCCCACAGCCCGCGCGCCCGGAAACCGACGACGCCCTTGCCGACCAGCCCGGTCAGCCCGTCCCGCAGGACGAGGCCCAGCTCGGCCGCCCGGCGCTGGAACTCGCCCGTCTCCAGCAGCTCCACCACCGCCGTGCCGACCGCCGCGGCCAGCGGATTGCCGCCGAACGTCGACCCGTGCTCGCCAGGCCGCAGCACCGACAGCACCTCGCGCCGCGCCACCACCGCCGAGACGGGCACGATCCCGCCGCCGAGCGCCTTGCCCAGCAGCAGGACGTCGGGGACGACCCCTTCGTGCTCCACGGCCAGCGTCCGTCCGGTCCGCCCCAGCCCGGACTGGATCTCGTCCGCGACGAACAGACAGTTCCGCCGCCGGGTCAGCTCCCGCACCCCGGCCAGATAGCCGTCGTCGGGGATGACGACGCCGGCCTCGCCCTGGATCGGCTCGATCAGCACCGCCGCCGTCGTCTCGTCTACGGCGGCCTCCAGTGCGGCCAGGTCGTTGTACGGGACGATCCTGAACCCCGGTGTGAACGGGCCGAAGCCCGCCCGGGCCGTCTCGTCCGTGGAGAAGCTCACGATCGTCGTCGTACGGCCGTGGAAGTTCTCGGCGGCGACCACGATCGTCGCCCGGTCGGCCGGGACGCCCTTCACGTCGTACGCCCACTTGCGGGCCACCTTGATGCCCGTCTCGACCGCCTCCGCGCCCGTGTTCATCGGCAGGACCATGTCCAGGCCGGTCAACTCCGCGAGCCGCTCGGCGAATTCGGCCAGGCGGTCGTTGTGGAAGGCGCGGGAGGTGAGGGTGAGGCGGTCGAGCTGGCGGTGGGCGGCCGCGACCAGCAGGGGGTGCCGGTGGCCGAAGTTGAGGGCCGAGTAGCCGGCCAGCAGATCGAGGTAGCGGCGGCCCTCGACGTCCTCCACCCAGGTGCCCTCGGCGCGCGCGACGACCACGGGCAGCGGATGGTAGTTGTGCGCGAGGACGGGCTCCTCGGCACGGATCAGGTCGGCGGAGGAACGCGTGAGGGCGGGGACGGACGGCGCGGGGACGACGGGTGCGGTCATGAACGGATCTCCTGCGTGCAGCACTTGATGCCACCACCGGCCTTCAGGAACTCGGAGAGGTCGACGGGGACGGGGACATAACCGCGCTCGGCGAGCCGCGAGGCGAGGGCCTCGGCCCGGGGGGCGATGAAGACGTGACGGCCGTCGGAGACCGAGTTCAGGCCCAGCGCCATCGCGTCGTCGCGGGTGGCGAGCACCGCGTCCGGATACAGCCGGGCCAGCACCTCCCGGCTGCCGGCCGAGAACGCCTCGGGGTAGTAGGAGACGTTGTCGTCGTCCAGGACGAACAACGCCGTGTCCAGGTGGTAGAAGTGCGGGTCCACCAGCGTCAGGCTGATCACCGGGTGCCCGAAGAACTCCTGCACCTCCCGGTGCGCCTCCCGGGTCGTGCGGAAACCCGTGCCGGCCAGCACGTACCGGCCCGTCCACACGAGGTCGCCCTCGCCCTCACAGACCGACTCGGGCCGGTGGACGTCGTACCCGGCCGCCTTGAACCAGGTGTCGTAGTGGACGGACTCGGGCCGCCGCTGGGGCGCGTGGTAGAGCGACCCGAAGACCCGGCCCGCCACGACGACCGCCGAGTTCGCGGCGAAGACCATGTCGGGCAGGCCGGGGGCCGGCTCCACGACGTCCACGGTGTGGCCGTGGGCACGGTAGGCGCTGATCAGCGTCCGCCACTGGGCCTGGGCCAGGTCGACGTCCACGGGGGCGTCGGGACGCATCCAGGGGTTGATCGCGTACTGCACGGCGAAGTGTCTGGGTTCACAGACGAGGAAGCGCCGTGGGCGCCGCACACGGCTGCCGGACACGCCCGCGGGCGGGTCGAGCACATCGGTCACACGCTCGGGCACAGAGGGTTCCTCCGCTTTTCCTACGGTGTCGACTGAGGGTTGACACCAAGGTAGGAACTGACCCCGACGCACGACAAGGAATGAGCATTGCGTGTCTGCGCAGGAATGCTGCGTGCTTTCCCAGCTCAACGCAGGTTTGCTGCGTCTTCGCGCGTTTATTCGGGAGCGTGCTGGGTCGCGCCCGCCTCCGGGCTCTCCGGCAGCAGATGCGACAGCACCATCACGCTGATCGTCTTCCGGATGAACGGCTCGGCCCGGATGCGCTCCAGCACGTTCTCGAAGTGCTCCACGTCCCGCGCCCGCACATGCAGCAGCGCGTCCGCCCCGCCCGTCACCGTCATCGCCGCGGTGATCTCCGGATGGTTGCGCACCACCTCCGTGAGGCGCCTGGGCGGTGCGGCCCCCTCGCAGTACACCTCCACGTACGCCTCCGTACGCCAGCCCAGCGCCGACGGCTGCACGGTGGCCGTGAACCCGGTGATCACCCCGGTGTCCCGCAGCCGGTCCACCCGGCGCTTCACCGCCGTCGACGACAGACCGACGGCCATACCGATCTCGGCGAAGCTCGTCCGGGCGTTCGCCATCAGAGCCGTGATGATCTTCCGGTCGAGATCGTCGAAAGAGGCGGGGCCGCTGTTCATGGGGGCACTGTATCCAGCGCTCACGTCCACACCCCGGCACATGTCCAGTGGCGCGGATCGCCCCTACACTCCACCTTCATGCTGCGCGCCCTTGCCGTCGACGACGAACGCCCCTCGCTGGAGGAGCTGCTCTACCTGCTCACCGCGGATCCCCGGATCGGCAGCGCGGAGGGCGCCGGCGACGCGACCGAGGCGCTGCGCCGCATCAACCGCGCCCTTGAGTCCGGCCCGCACGGCCCCGAGGCCATCGACGTCGTCTTCCTCGACATCCAGATGCCCGGCCTCGACGGCCTCGACCTGGCCCGCCTCCTCACCGGCTTCGCCCGGCCGCCCCTGGTCGTCTTCGTCACCGCCCACGAGGACTTCGCCGTCCAGGCCTTCGACCTCAAGGCCGTCGACTACGTCCTCAAACCCGTCCGCAAGGAACGCCTCGCCGAGGCCGTCCGCCGGGCCGCCGAACTGCGCGGCAGCGCCCCGCGCGTCCCCGTGCACGAACCCGACCCGGACCACCTGCCCGTCGAGCTCGGCGGCGTGACCCGCTTCGTCGCCGTCGACGCCATCACCCACGTCGAGGCCCGGGGCGACTACGCCCGACTGCACACCGACCGCGGCAGCCACCTCGTACGGATCCCGCTGTCCACCCTGGAGGAGCGCTGGCGCGCCCGCGGCTTCGTCCGCATCCACCGCCGCCACCTCGTCGCCCTGCGCCACATAGGCGAACTCCGCCTGGACGCGGGCACGGTGAGCGTCCTGGTCGGCGGCGAGGAACTCCAGGTCAGCCGCCGCCACGCCCGCGAACTGCGGGACCTGCTGATGAGGAGGCCGTAGCCGTGCCGCAGGACCCCGCCGAGCGCCGCGTCGTCGTCACCGGCCCCGCCCGCCGCACCGGCCGCGCCTCCGGCTACTACCGACCGCGCACCGAGATCGACGAGCAGACCACCCTCGGCCACACCTACGTCCGCTCCCTCATGCGCTCCCAACTGCGCGCCGCCCTCACGGTGTTCGCCGTCCTCATGCTCCTCGTCGGCCCGCTGCCCCTCCTCTTCGCCGCACTGCCCGACGCCCACCGCCTGGAGTGGGCGGTCCTCGGCTTCTGCCTCTACGCCCCGCTGGTCCTGCTCGCCCGCTGGTACGTACGGCGGGCCGAACGCAACGAACGGGACTTCATACGCCTCGTCGAGGACAGATGACGGCCGCGGCGCGATGAACTCGACCTTCGCCGTCCCCGCCGTCGCCCTCGTCGTCGTCGCCACCGTCCTCGTCGGCGCCTTCGGCCTGCGCATCTCCCGCACCACCTCCGACTTCTACGTCGCCTCCCGCACCGTCGGCCCCCGCCTCAACGCGGCCGCCATCAGCGGCGAGTACCTCTCCGCCGCCTCCTTCCTCGGCGTCGCCGGACTGGTCCTCGTACAGGGCCCGGACATGCTCTGGTACCCGGTCGGCTACACGGCCGGCCACCTGGTCCTGCTCCTCTTCGTGGCCGCCCCGCTGCGCCGCTCCGGCGCCTACACGCTGCCCGACTTCGCCGAGGCCCGGCTCGCCTCCCAGGCGGTCAGACGGCTCGCGGGCGCCTTCGTCGTCGGCGTGGGCTGGCTCTACCTGCTGCCCCAACTCCAGGGCGCGGGGCTGACGTTGACCGTCCTGACCGGTGCCCCCGACTCGCTCGGCGGGCTGATCGTCGCCGTCGTCGTCACCGCGACCGTCGCCGCGGGCGGCATGCGCAGCATCACCTTCGTACAGGCCTTCCAGTACTGGCTGAAGCTCACCGCCCTCCTCGTCCCCGCCTTCTTCCTGGTCCTCGCCTGGCAGGGCGACGGCGCACCCCGCAGCGCCTTCGACGAACCGGCGACCTTCCGCGAGCAGCGGGCCGTCCGCGTCGAGGACACCCTCGACCTCAGGCTGGACCGCCCGCTGACCGTCACGGTGGACGGCACCGTCGACGGCCACCCGCACGAGGACGCCGTACTGCGCCTCCCCGCCGGCACCCACCACATCGAGCGCGGCACCCGCCTCGCGTTCGCCGCCGGCACCGCCGTCCCCACCGCAGAACGCGGCAGCAACGGCGGCATGTCCACCTCCCTGGCCGCCGGCCGCGAGGAGCGCCCCCTGTACGCGACCTACGGCCTGATCCTCGCCACCTTCCTCGGCACCATGGGCCTGCCCCACGTCGTCGTCCGCTTCTACACCAGCCCGCACGGAGTCGCCGCCCGCCGCACCACGGTCGCCGTCCTCGCCCTGGTCGGCGCCTTCTACCTGCTGCCGCCCGTCTACGGCGCCCTGGGCCGCCTCTACGCCCCCGAACTCGCCCTCAGCGGCGACGCCGACGCGGCCGTCCTGCTGCTGCCCGACCGGGTGATCGGCGGCCTCGGCGGCGACCTGCTGGGCGCCCTGGTCGCCGGGGGCGCCTTCGCCGCGTTCCTGTCCACGGCGTCCGGGCTGACGATGGCCGTGGCGGGCGTGCTCGCGCAGGACGTCCTGCCGACGCGCGGCGTACGGCACTTCCGGCTGGGCACCGGGCTCGCCATGGCCGTACCGCTCGCCGCGAGTCTGCTGGTGGGCGGGCTGCCGGTGGCCGACGCGGTCGGGCTGGCCTTCGCGGTGTCGGCGTCCTCCTTCTGCCCGCTGCTCGTCCTCGGCATCTGGTGGCGCCGGCTGACCCCGCCGGGCGCCGCCGCCGGGATGCTGGTGGGCGGCGGGTCGGCGTTCGCCGCCGTCGCCGCCACCATGGCCGGCTTTCCCGGCACGGGCGGCCTGCACGCGCTGCTCGCCTGGCCCGCCCTGTGGTCCGTACCGCTCGGCTTCCTCACCATGATCCTGGTGTCCCTGGCCACCCCCGGCCGGGTCCCGGCCGGCACGGCGGCGATCCTGGCCCGCTTCCATCTCCCGGAGGAGCTGCGCGAGGAACTGCGGACGGAAGACCCGCGCCCCGAAGACCCGCGCCCGGAAGACCCGCGCCCGGAAGAGCGGGCGGCGGAGGCGACAGCATGAGCGGCTTCCTCGCGGGCGTGTGCATCGCGATCCTCCCCTTCCTCGCCGCGGGCTTCTGGCTGGGCCGCCGCACCGCCCGCCCCGAGAGCCTCGGCGGCCTCGGCACGCCCGTCGAGCACGCCACCTTCCAGACCCTGCACACCGCCTCCCTCGCCGCGCCCCCGCTCCGGGCGGGCCTCACGGAGGAGACGGCCCGCAGATCGGCGCGCAGGCTGCGCACCCTGCTCGGCACGGACGCCCTGTGCCTGACCGACGAGAAGGAGGTGCTGGCCTGGGACGGAGTGGGGGCACACCACCGCGCCGAGATCATGGAACGGCTCGCCGGCCCCCTGGAGAGCGGCCGGGGCGAGGCGTTCGCCCTGACCTGCGAGCACGCCGACTGTCCCGTCCGCTGGGCCGTCCTCGCCCCGCTCACCGTCGACGACCGGGTGCACGGCGTCCTCGTGGCCTGCGCGCCCCGCGAGTCCGCCGTCCTGGTCCGGGCGGCCGGCGAGGTCGCCCGCTGGGTGAGCGTCCAGCTGGAGCTGGCGGACCTCGACCAGTCCCGGACGAAACTCATCGAGGCCGAGATCAAGGCCCTGCGCGCGCAGATCTCCCCGCACTTCATCTTCAACTCGCTCGCGGTGATCGCGTCGTTCGTCCGCACCGACCCCGAGCGCGCCCGTGAACTGCTCCTGGAGTTCGCCGACTTCACCCGCTACTCGTTCCGCAGGCACGGCGACTTCACCACCCTCGCCGACGAACTCCACGCCATCGACCACTACCTGGCACTGGTCCGGGCCCGCTTCGGCGACCGCCTCGCCGTCACCCTCCAGATAGCGCCCGAGGTCCTCCCCGTCGCCCTGCCCTTCCTCTGTCTCCAGCCGCTCGTGGAGAACGCCGTCAAGCACGGGCTGGAGGGCAAGGCCGGCACCTGCCACATCCAGATCACCGCGCGGGACGCCGGCGCCGAGGCCCTGGTCGTCATCGAGGACGACGGCGCCGGCATGGACCCGGTCGCGCTGCACCGCATTCTGGCCGGCGAGGTGAGCCCGTCCGGCGGCATCGGCCTGTCCAACGTCGACGACCGGCTCCGCCAGGTCTACGGCGACGACCACGGCCTCGTCATCGAGACCGCCCCCGGAGCGGGCATGAAGATCACCGCCCGGCTGCCGAAGTACCAGCCGGGCGTGCACTCGGCGGCCCGGCTCACCCCCGGGTGATCAGCCGGTCCCCGTCACGAGGTCTTCGTCACGAGGTCCCCGTCACGAGGTCTTCGTCACGATCAGCGCCAGGGTGATCAGCCCGAGCACGACCCAGCCGAACCACAGCCAGCCGTTGCTGCCGAGCGCCACCGTGTAGGCGGTCACCACGACGAGTCCGCCGACGGTGAGCACCCCCATGGTCTTCGTGGAACCGTCCGTCGTACCGGGCATCGCGACACCCTCCTCAGGGCCGCCCCAGGCAGGGCGTGTCCCCCTCCATGGTGCCCCGGGATCAGCGCCCGCGTGCGTCGAGCGACGCAAGATAGGCGTTGTACGCCGCCAGCTCCTGGTCCCCGTCGCGGTCGGCGGCCCGGTCCGTGCGCTGGGCCTGCCGCTGCTCGGACCCGTACCACTGGAACAGCAGCGCGATCAGCACCAGCACGGACGGGACCTCGCTGAACGCCCAGGCGATGCCGCCGGCCCAGTTCTGGTCGGAGAGCGCGTCGATGCCGAGCGAGGCGGGCGGGTTCTCGAACGTCTTCACCATCGGCTGCGACGCCATCATCAACGCGATGCCGAAGAACGCGTGGAACGGCATGCCCGCGAACAGCTCCAGCATCCGCATCAGATACCCGGGCCGGTTCGGACCCGGGTCGACACCGATGATCGGCCAGAAGAACACCACGCCGACGGCGAGGAAGTGCACCATCATCGCGAGGTGCCCGGCCTTGGAGCCCATCAGGAAGTCGAACAGCGGCGTGAAGTACAGCGCGTACAGGCTCGCGATGAACAGCGGGATGGTGAACGCGGCATGCGTGATGATCCGCATGTAGCGGCTGTGCAGCAGCATCAGCAGCAGCTCACGCGGCCCCTTGCGATCCCGGCCGGCGGCCGGCAGCGCGCGCAGCGCGAGCGTCATCGGGGCGCCGAGCAGGATCAGGATCGGCGACAGCATGCTGATCACCATGTGCTGCACCATGTGCACGCTGAACATGACCATCCCGTAGTCGTTCAGCGCGGTGCACATCACGAGCATGATGGTCAGCACACCGACGACGAACGACACGGTCCGCCCGGCCGACCAGGCGTCCCCGCGCCGCCGCAGCCGCACGACCCCCCAGGCGTACAGACCGAGCCCCACCAGACAGGCGACCAGGAAGAACGGGTCCGCCGACCACTGAAGACCCCGCCCCAGCGTGAACGGCGGCAGATCCATGGTCATGCCGTGCCCGCTGTGCTCCATGACGCCGGCTCCTGATTCGTGGGGGGTTGTACGGTTCCTGCCGCCCACAAGAGTAGAGAGGTCCCGTGCGGCCTCCGGCACCGGGGGCCGCCGGGCACTTCCGGCAGGGCACGGCACGGCCCGCGCCCCTTTTACCCTGGTTCGCGCGGGTTCACTCGGGCGGTCCCGACTCGGAAGCGTTCACCGCGGGCAGGCATGTGCCATGGCTGTCATCTTCTTCGACATCGGGGCGACCCTGGCGGATCCCCACACGGAACCCGACGGCTCGCTGACACTGCGGCCCCTGCCGCGTGTCCTCGCCACGCTCGATGCCCTGAGCGAGGTGCGCAAGGGCGTCATCTCCAACCCCGGGTCGGCCGAGGCCGCCGTGGCACGGGCGCTGGCGGAGGCGTTTCCCGGCCGTTTCACGGACGCGGCCCTGGTGCACTGGGGAGTGAAGAACAGCCGCGGGATCTTCGACCGGGCGGTAGCCGGCACCGGGGGAGCGGCGGCCGACGACTGTGTCTTCGTGGGCGAGGACGCGCAGGAGCGCGGCTTCGCACGGGAGGCGGGGATGCGTACCGCGGCCCACCCGGTTTTCGCCCTCGCGGCGACGGAGAACCGTTCCGTGCTGCGGGCGCGGATCGAGCTGCGGGACGGCCAGGACCCGCGCTCGTTGACCGCGGCCATGGACGAGACCGAGGCCGTTCCCGCCGAGATCGTCTCCGAGCGGCTGGTGCTCGCCATGGTGACCGCACGGGGCGTCGCCATGCTGGAGCGCGCCGGTTTTACCGTGGACGTGCGGGGGCCGGCGGAGGACACGGTGGCCTCCCCGGTTCGGCATGACTCACCGACGGAATAAAGTACACCATATGGGTGCACATGATGATGAAGGTCCGAAGAGCGCCGGCGAAGGCGGACAGAGCGGAGAGCGCGATGCCGTGGAGCGTGATGACGCAGAGCGCCGGGTGGTCGAGAAGTTCATCAGCGACCTGCTGGCGCGCGGCGAGGCCGTCTTCGAGGGCGAGGAGCCGACCTCCCGGACGACTCATGTGATCGAGCGCGCGGACGACGGACGGCTCTCCGTCCGTCGTCTGCGCTTTCTGCACTGACCGCTGACGTCCCGGGTCAGCGGCTGTTCAGTCGAAGCACCGCCGGACCAGGGCAAGGCCCTCGCCGGTCGCGCTCCGCGAGAACTCGTGGGTCTTGAGCCGGGAGGCGTTGTCGTCGACGAACGCCGTGGCGGAGCGGTGCTCTTCGGGCACCTCGACCCGGCCGCGGCGGAAGAGGTCCTCGAGGAACGACGTGGCGACCCGCTCGGGGTCGGCGGGCCGCACCGAGCCGCCGGCGGGGTCGGAGCCCGCGATGCCGAAGCGGCGCTCCTGCGCCGGGGCGGAGAGGGTGAGCGGCTGGGTGACGCCGTACATAGCCCCCTGGATCGTCACGGCCGTCAGACCCTGGACGTCGTCACCGCCGGGCGCCATCTCGGCGATCGCGGCGCCCCGGCGGGTCACCTCCGGCTCGGTGAGGGACGTGGCGGCCTCCAGGGAGAGGATGCCGTGCCGGATGAACGCCGAGCGCAGGGACTGACCGTACTTGCCGCCGTTGCGGCGCTGGTCCGCGGCGATCATGTGACCCGCGACCTGCGCGTAGTAGGCGGACACCACGGGCGCGGCCACGACGGCGTCCACCATGAGCTGTCCCGCGATCTCGGCCGACAGGGCCAGACCGGCCTGGTCCTGGAGGTCCTGCTGCCGGAAGATCCCGGCGACGATCTTCAGGAACGCGCCGCTGAACACCCGGGAGAACGAGTGCGGCTCGCTGGTGAGCATGCTCGCGGGTCCGTTCGGATCCAGGAGCACCGGGTCGCGGTAGAAGAAGCTGTTCGACATGTTGCGCAGGCAGTCCGGGTCGACCTTGCTGGGCCGGCTCTGGCGGATCGCCCAGCCCAACTGCTCGGCCATCCTCGAGATCCGCGAGGACTGTTCGAGGTCGCCCTGGGTCTCGGCCAGTACGGCGATCCGCAGCGACTCGAGCTGAAGTGAGCTCAGCAGGGCGCTGATGTCGCCGAACGCCTCGTGCAGGGCGGCCGCCTCCGCGCTCGCCGCGTCGAACAACTGAGGGCGCAGGGCGTCGAGGATCGCGTGCCCCGTCTCGTGCTCGACGATCTCGTTGCTCTCGCACGTGGCGACGGTGACGCCGGCCACCGTGCGGCGGAAGAACCACAGGCCTCTGCGGTCGTAGAAGGCGTTGAGGTCGTTTCCCGCGTCGAGATGCGCGGTCAGGGCGCGTCCGACCTGCGGATGCCACTGCGTTCCGGTCGGGACCAGCGGCCCCCAGGTCTGGCCGGCCCTGCTGAGCGCGTCGGCCGCCACCCAGTAGCGGAAGGCCTCGGTACCGGGCCCGGCACTGTCCGGCTGCGGCGCGTTTCCCGCGATGGCCGTCGGGAAGGGATGTGTGTCGAGCTGCGGTACGGGATGCGGTACGGGCATGTTGACCTGCGGAGGAAATCCGGGGTCGTCCTCGTACACCAGAACCGTCGGGATCGTGACCTGCTGTTGCTGCAACGTCATGGGGGCTCCCTTAGAGGGGAGGGGGATGGGGGGTCGGTCCTTCCTGTTCAGTACGGGGCCCCACGAGACGGGTGTCAATTCGAACAGAAGCGGGCGGGGACGCCCGAGGTGGCCCGCGCCCAGTGGACACGGGCCATCGAAGCGGTGACGGGTCTACGGCCGGCCAGGTGACGGTGAGCGCGCCGGACGGCTAGAGCACGCACTCCGCTTCCGCGTACCGCTCGTCCGGAACGGTCTTCAGTGTCTCGACGGCCTCGGCGAGCGGCACCATCACGATGTCCGTCCCCCGCAGAGCGGTCATCTTCCCGAACTCCCCCCGGTGCACGGCCTCCACCGCGTGCCACCCGAACCGGGTGGCCAGCACCCGGTCATAGGCGGTAGGGGTTCCACCCCGCTGCACATGCCCGAGGATCACCGGCCGCGCCTCCTTGCCGAGCCGCGACTCCAGCTCGATGGACAGCTGCCGGGCGATCCCCGCGAACCGCTCATGCCCGTAGATGTCCTTGGCGCCCTCGTCGAAGGCCATGGAGCCGGGCGCCGGCTTGGCCCCCTCCGCCGCGACGACGATCGCGAACCGCTTGCCCGCCTCGAACCGCTCGCCGACCCGGCGGGCCAGCTCCTCGATGTCGAAGGGCCGTTCCGGTACGACGATGGCGTGGGCGCCGGCGGCCATGCCGGAGTGCAGCGCTATCCAGCCGGTGTGCCGCCCCATGACCTCGACGACGAGCACCCGCTGATGGGACTCGGCGGTGGTCTTCAGCCGGTCGAGGGCCTCGGTCGCGACCCCGACCGCCGTGTCGAACCCGAAGGTGACGTCGGTGCCGGCGATGTCGTTGTCGATGGTCTTCGGCACGCCCAGGATCGGCAGCCCGCTGTCCGACATGAGCCGGGCCGCCTTGAGCGTGCCCTCACCGCCGATCGGGATGATCGCGTCGAGACCGAGCTCCGCGACATGGCCCCGGGCCCGCTCCACACCGTCCCGCAGGTGTGAGGGCTGGACGCGGGAGGAGCCGAGGATCGTGCCGCCGCGGGCGAGGATGCCGCCCACCGCGTCCAGGTCGAGCTTGAGGTAGTCGCACTCCAGGAGGCCCTTCCAGCCGTCCCGGAAGCCGATGACCTCGTCGCCGTGGTCAGCCACGGCGCGGTGCACGACGGACCGGATGACGGCGTTCAGGCCGGGGCAGTCGCCGCCGGACGTGAGGACACCAATGCGCATAGCCCGAAACAACCTTCTCCACGTGGGCCGGTCCGGACCGCACTGTCCGGCTCGAGTCCCCGCCACCCTAACGGCACGAGGGGGCGGGGCCGTAGCCCGCGTCCGCCTGCTGGACGTGCCTGCTCACCTGTGCGGACGCACCGTCAGACGGGCTGCTGACGGCACGCTGACAATCAGGTGAACAGCCAGGTCACGCAGGCTGCTGCGCGGACGCGATGCGCTCGCCCCGCAGGGCCTCGTACCAGCGGTCGTCGATCGGCGGCAGCGCGTTCACGTCGAGCGCCAGCTTCAGCAGCAGGTCCGCGATCAGCGGGTTGCGGGCGAGCACCGGGCCGTGCATGTACGTACCGAACACGGTGTCGTTGTACGCGCCCTCGGTGCCGTCCCCGGTGCCGTTGCCCCGGCCGAGGTGAACGCGGGCGAGCGGGCGGGCGGTGGGGCCGAGGTGGGTGATGCCCTGGTGGTTCTCGAAGCCGGTCAGTTGCGGCAGGCCGAGCCGCGGGTCGATGTCCGCGAGGACGTCGCCGACGCACCGCTCGCCCTCGCCGCGCGTCGTCGTCACGTCCAGCAGGCCCAGACCGGGCTCGCGCTGCCCGAGGTCGTTGACGAACTCGTGGCCCAGGATCTGGTAGCCGGCGCAGACCGCGAACACGATCGCGCCGTTGTTCACCGCCTGGTACAGATGCGCGTCACGGCGCAGCCGCTCCGCCGCGAGCCGCTGCGGCCGGTCCTCGCCGCCGCCGATCAGGTAGATGTCGCCGGAGGTCGGGATGGGCTGGTCGCTGCGCACGTCGAGCCGCGCCACGTCGAGGCCGCGCTGCCGTGCCCGGCGCTCGACGACGAGGGCGTTGCCCTGGTCGCCGTAGGTGCTCAGCAGGTCCGGGTAGATCCACACCAGCCGCAGTTGGTTGTCGCTCATGGAAACGCCCTTCGTGGTCAGTTGCCGACGCGGCGGCGCAGGTCCTGGAACGCGGTGTAGTTCGCGATGACCTCGATCCGGCCCGGCGGCGCCGACTGCACGGCCTGGTCGAGGTTCTCGCACACCTGGAAGTGCTGGTTGGCGACCTCAAGACGCACCGCGAGGTCCAGCTTGCGGTCACCGACGACGAAGATCGGGTGGCCGCTCAGGCGCGTGTAGTCGACGTCCCACAGCCAGGAGGTGTCGGTGCCGTCGGCGCCGCGCGCGTTCACCGAGAGGATCACCGGGGTCGGCGGCGGATCGATCAGGCTGAACGTCTCGAGCCAGCCCGCCGGGTTCTTCGCGAGCAGCAGCCGCAGGTCACGGCCCTGGAACTGGACGACGTCGTAGCGTCCGGCGACGGCCTGCACCTGGTACATCCGCTCCAGCGCGACCTGCGGCGGCACCCCGAACACGGCGGCCACCGCGGCCGAGGAGGCGGCGTTGGCCTTGTTGGCGCGGCCCGGCAACTGGAGGTGGATCGGCCACGCGGAGCCGTGCGGATCGATGACGTGGTCCCCGGACAGCGCCCAGCTCGGCGTGGGCCGGCGGAACCCGCACTCACCGCAGAACCAGTCGTCGCCCGGCCGCTGCATGACACCGCCGCAGGACGGGCACGACCAGGCGTCGTCCTTCCACATCTGGCCGGCGGCGACCCAGATCACGTTGGGGGAGGAGGACGCCGCCCACACCACCAGCGGGTCGTCGGCGTTCGCGATGACGACGGCCTTGGAACCGGCAAGCCCCTCACGCCAGTTCTCCGCGAGCATGCGGGTCTCGGCGGCGCGGTCCAGTTGGTCGCGGGAGAGGTTGAGCAGCGCGATGCACTTGGGGGCGGTGTCCCGGGCGACGCCCGCGAGGTACTTCTCGTCGACCTCGATCACGCCGTATCTCGCGTCGGAGCCGCCCGCGAGGGCCGAGGTGATGCCGGCCGGCATGTTCGCGCCGAGCGCGTTGGACACGACCGGCCCGGCGGCGTGCAGCGCTTCGGCGATCAGCCGCGTGGTGGTGGTCTTGCCGTTGGTCGCCGAGACCAGGATCACGTCCAGGTTCTGGGCGAGCCGGGCGAGGAGGTCGGGGTCGAGTTTGAGCGCCACGCGGCCGCCGATCACCGAACCGCTGCCGCGCCCCGCGGCGCGCGATGCCGCCGCGACCGCCTTGCCCGCGGTCACGGCGATCTTGGCCCGCGGCGTGAGCGGGTCCGAGTTGCCTGCCATCAGTTCTCGATCCTCCTTGCGTACGCGCCGCGCCTCTGCCGTACGGCAACGTGGTAGGTGGTCAGCCTATCGAGATCCATTCGCACTCCCGAATCCCGGGACCGCCTCACGCCCGTTGACGGCATGCGCGTGTCAGAAAGGACCGTACCCTTGCCGCCATGCGACACGGCTCCATCCCGGGCGCCCACGGGCGCGTCCGGCCCCTCACCCTGCTCGGCGACCCCGTCCTGCACACCCGCTGCGAGGACGTCACCGACTTCGGCCCCGAACTCGCCCGCCTCGTCGAGGACATGTTCGCCACGATGTACGCGGCCCCCGGCGTGGGCCTCGCCGCGAACCAGGTCGGCGAGCCGCTGCGCGTCTTCGTCTACGACTGCCCCGACGACGAGGACGTCCGCCACCTGGGCCACATCGTGAACCCGAGGCTGGTCGAGGCGGACGGCATCGTGCTGCGGGGCCCGGAGGGCTGCCTGTCCCTGCCGGACCTGGAAGCGGGAACGGAACGCTACGATCACGCGGTCGTCGAGGGCTTCACGATGACGGGCGAGCCGATCACCGTGCACGGCACGGGCTTCTTCGCCAGATGCCTGCAACACGAGTGCGACCACTTGGACGGCACGGTGTACGCGGACCGAGTGGGCGGCTGGCGCAAGAGGAGGCTGATGCGCCAGGTGGCGCGGGCTTCTTGGTCCGGGTGAGTGCACGTACTTGAGGGGCGCGGGGCTGTATCGATGTGCGGCTCCGCCGCGTGGGCGCGACCGGCCACGGCGGGCCGTCACCCGACACACCACCGTCAGAACCCCGGCCCCCCGACCTTGTCCCCGGCCGCCGCAAGGCGACCCCACAACAGATCAGCCAGACTCCGCACCAACTCGGCCCGGGAACAGGGCCGTTCACCCAGCCACCAGTCCCCGGCGGCATGCATCATGCCGACGATCCCATGCCCCCACACACGAGCGAGCTGCTGACTCCCGGGCCCGAGATCCAACCGCTCCTCGATGACCTGGGCCAACTCCTCGCCCATCCGACGAAGCAGTGGAGCCGAATGCTTGCCTACGTCGAACCCCTGCTCACTGGACGACCCGTCAGCCGGATGCATCAGGAACCGGTACACCTGAGGCCGGGCCTCGATGGCCGCGAGATAGGTGTCGAGGGTCGCCTCGACCCGTTCCCGGCGCTCGGCGGGAGCGTCCAGCGCCGCCCGCAGCGAGTTCAGCAGCGCGTCCGTGTGCCGCTTGGCGAGGGCGGCGTAGAGTCCGCCCTTGTCACCGAAGTGGCGATAAAGGATCGGCTTCGTGATGCCCGCCTCGGCCGCGATGGCGTTCATCGAGGCCCGCGGCCCGTCGCGCAGCACCACCCGGTCGGCGGCCTCCAGCAGCTCGCGCCTTCGGCGGTCGGCGGACCGTTGTTGCTCGGTCCGCTGCGTGGTGTCCATGTGCTCTCCCCACCCGTGCTGATTCCGTGACGCCTGCGCAAACTAACACCTGACACAAGCCTGACATCGAACGCGCCGACGGGCTCCGGGCCCGTCAGCGGGAGTTGACTTTCCCTACCGATCGGTAACAGACTCCTGTTACCGCTAGTAACACACACGTTCCGCCTCTGGAGGGGACATGGCCGAGTTCACCATGGAGCTCAACGACGAACAGAAGGAGGTCCGGGACTGGCTGCACGGCTTCGCGGCCGACGTCATACGCCCCGCGGCCGCCGAATGGGACGAGCGTGAGGAGACTCCCTGGCCGGTCATCCAGGAGGCCGCGAAGGTCGGCATCTACTCCCTCGACTTCTACGCCCAGCAGTACTTCGACCCCACCGGCCTCGGCATCCCGACGGCCATGGAGGAGCTGTTCTGGGGCGACGCGGGCATCGCCCTGTCGATCGTGGGCACCGGCCTCGCCGCCGTGGGCGTCCTCGCTAACGGGACCGAGGAGCAGATCGGCACCTGGATCCCGCAGATGTACGGCGACGCCAACGACGTGAAGGTCGCCGCCTTCTGCTCCTCCGAGCCCGACGCCGGCTCCGACGTCGCCTCCATGCGCACCCGTGCCGTGTACGACGAGGCCAAGGACGAGTGGGTGATCAACGGCACGAAGACCTGGGCGACCAACGGCGGCATCGCCAACGTGCACGTGGTCGTCGCCGTCGTGGACGCCGAGCTGGGCTCCAAGGGGCACGCCTCCTTCATCGTCCCGGCGGGCACCCCCGGGCTCGCCCAGGGCCAGAAGTTCAAGAAGCACGGCATCCGCGCCTCGCACACCGCCGAGGTGATCCTCGACAACGTGCGCGTCCCCGGCTCCTGCCTCCTCGGCGGCAAGGAGAAGCTGGACGAGCGGCTGGCCCGCGCCCGTGAGCGCGCCAAGGCGGGCGGCGGTGAGCGCGTGAAGAACGCGGCGATGGCGACGTTCGAGGCCTCGCGCCCCGCCGTCGGCGCGATGGCCGTCGGCACGGCCCGCGCCGCGTACGAGGTGGCCCTCGACTACGCGAAGACGCGTGAGCAGTTCGGCCGCCCGATCATCGACAACCAGGGCGTCGCCTTCCAGCTCGCGGACATGCGCACGCAGATCGACGCCGCGCGGCTGCTGGTCTGGCGCGCGTCCTGGATGGCGGTCAACGGGAAGCCGTTCACCGCCGCCGAGGGCTCGATGTCGAAGCTGTACGCCAGCGAGACCGCGAAGAAGGTCACCGGGCAGGCGATCCAGATCCTCGGCGGCAACGGCTACACCCGGGAGTACCCGGTCGAGCGGATGCACCGTGACGCGGCCATCTACACGATCTTCGAGGGCACGAGCGAGATCCAGCGCCTGGTGATCGCCCGCACGCTGTCGGGGATGCCGATCCGTTAGGAAGCGGTCCCGCCTCACCAGGTTCCCCCCGGCACTTCAGTAAGGGATGATTCATCCTTCAACGGAAAAGTCCTGGGGGGACGCCATGAGCCACGACTTCACGCCGCCGCCGATGCCCGGCTACGGGCCGCAGTTCCCGCCGCCCCCGCCCCCGCCGCCGAAGAAGGCCAACACGGTCCTCGTCGCGGGGGCCGCGGCCGTGGTCGCCGCGGTCCTGGCGTCCCTCGTCACGGTGACCGTCACCGGGGGCGGCGACGGAGGGGCCGAGGCCGCGCCCACGGTCACCGTCACCGAGACGGAGCTCGCGGACGGCACCGGAGCCGACGCCGAGACGGAGGCGGACACGGGCGACGAGCCCACGCCGGAGGAGACCGGCGACGGCGCCTACACCCTTTCGGACACCGTCTCCTACGAGAACGACGTGGACATCAGCCTGTCCAAGTTCTCCCGGGGCGTCTCCCACGACTACGCGTCCCCCGAGAACACGCCCTACGTCAAGTTCACGATCAAGGTCGTCAACGGCGCGACGAGCACCTTCGACGCCACCAGCATGACCGTCAACTGCGCCCACGGCGACGAGGGCAAGGAGGGCGAGGCCATCTTCGACGACGGCCTCGACGGCACCCCCGACACCAGCATCCTGGCCGGCCGCTCGCTCTCGTTCACCTGGGGCTGCGAACTCCCCAAGACCGAGAAGTACCTCCAGATCGAGGTGTCTCCCGACTTCGACTCCGAGACGGCCATCTACGCGGGCAGTGTGAAGCGAGCCGTGTGAAGCGAGCCGTTTGAAGCGAGCCGCGTGAAGCGAGCACGGTGAAGTGACGCGCCGGAGCGCGCCGGACGTAGGGCTTCGCCTACGGCGCGCCCCCGCTGCTGTGAGCGATGCACGCCACGTCGATACGGTCGGCGAGCTTCGCGAGCTCGATGGTCAGTGCGGCGACCGTGTCCTCGTCGAGCCCCTCAGCCCCAGCCTCCACAAGATGCAGCCACCGACCACCCAGCGTGCGGAGCAGCTTGCTCACGTCGGCCGCGGACACCTGCAAGGCACCGCGGTCGTCGACGATCAGAGGCAGAGTCACTTCGCGGTTCACACCGGGGATCGTAGCCGCGCCGCGCTCACGCACCGTGCCAAACCGTGGTGATGTTGCAGAACTCCCGGATTCCGTGCCCGGACAGCTCACGGCCGTATCCGGACCGCTTCACCCCGCCGAACGGCAACCCCGGATGAGACGCGGTCATCCCGTTGACGTACACCCCGCCGGCCTCCAGATCCCGTACGAAACGGTCGACCTCGGCCTCGTCCCGCGTCCACACGTTGGAACTCAGGCCGAACGGTGAGTCGTTGGCGATGAGGACCGCCTCGTCGACGTCGGCCGCCCGGTACAGCGTCGCGACCGGCCCGAACGCCTCCTCGCGGTGGATGCGCAGCTCGCGGGTGATTCCGGCGAGGACGGTCGGCGGGTAGTACCAGCCGGGGCCGCCCGGCCGCTCGCCCCCGCACAGCACGGTGGCGCCGCCGCGCCGTGCGTCGTCCACCAGTTCCTCCAGGTCGGACCGGCCCTGTTCGGTCGCCAGCGGGCCGACGTCCGTCTCCTCCGCCAGCGGGTCGCCGACCTTCAGCGCCGCCATGCCCGCCACGAACCGCTCGGCGAACGCGTCGTACACGTCCGTGTGAACGATGAACCGCTTGGCGGCGATGCACGACTGCCCGTTGTTCTGCACCCGCGCGGTCACCGCGACCCGCGCGGCCCGGTCGACGTCCGCCGACGGCATGACGACGTACGGGTCGCTGCCGCCCAGCTCCAGCACCGTCTTCTTGACCATCTCCCCGGCGGTCGAGGCGACCGCCCGCCCGGCCGGCTCGCTGCCGGTAAGGGTCGCCGCCTTGACCCGGTCGTCGCGCAGGATCCCGTCCACCGCGCCCGACCCGATGAGCAGCGTCTGGAAGCAGCCCTCGGAGAAGCCCGCGCGGTGGAACAGGTCTTCCAGGTACAGGGCGGTCTGCGGGACGTTCGACGCATGCTTGAGCAGGCCCACGTTGCCCGCCATCAGCGCCGGTGCGGCGAACCGGATCACCTGCCACAGCGGGAAGTTCCACGGCATCACCGCGAGGACCGGGCCCAGCGGCCGGTAGCGGACCAGGGCGCGCGAGGCGCCGGAGTCCTTGACGTCGGCGGCGGCCGGCTCCTCGTCGGCGAGCAGTTCCTCCGCGTGCTCGGCGTACCAGCGCATCGCCTTGGCGCACTTCGCGGCCTCCGCGCGCGCCTGCTTCAGCGGCTTGCCCATCTCGGTGGTCATGATCCGGGCGATCTCCTGCTGGTCCTCGTCCAGGAGCCGCGCGGCCTGGATCATGAGGCGCCCCCGGTCGGCGAAGCGTGTCGTCCGGTACGTACGGAACGTGGCCTCCGCGAGGAGGAGCCGGCGCTCCAGCTCCTCGTCGTCCATGGCCTCGTACGTGCGAAGCGTCTCGCCGTTCGCCGGGTTCACCGTCGCGATGGGCATGACCGACCTCCTGAAGAGCTGGCTGTGCTTCGACCTTCCCGCGCGGCGGTAGGTACCGCAACGCGTGCGCGTCCGCTCAGGACGAGTGCTCGGTGAGGCGGTCGAGAAACGTGGCCTGTGCCGTGACGATCAGCTCACGGGCCCGGGCGAGGCCGAACCAGGCGACCCGGTCCAGCTCGGGGAACTCCTGGACGCGCCCCGATCTCGGCGGCCACTCCATGGTGAAGGTGCCGGGGTCGATCGTCGTCGGGTCGAGGTCCGCCTCGACGGCCCAGGCGGTGACGATCTTGCCGTTCGTCTGGCGGACCTCGCCGAGCGGGATCGCCTCGCCGTCGGGCGGCGGCAGTCCGAGCTCCTCCCGGAACTCGCGGCGGGCCGCCTCCCAGGCAGTCTCGCCGGGCTCGTACTCGCCCTTCGGGACGGTCCACGCCCCGGCGTCCTTCTTCGCGAAGTACGGGCCGCCCATATGGCCGAGCAGCACCTCCGGGCCGTCGTCGCCGTGCCGGAACAGCAGCAGGCCGGCGCTGCGCTTCGGCGTCGCGGGTGTCACGGGTGCACCTCCGGGTGGGCGGCGAGCAGGGTCTCCACCGTGTCCGCGTCCTGCGGGCGTTTGTCCTCGCGGTAGCCGACGACGCGGGCGAAGCGCAGGGTGACGCCGGCCGGGTAGCGGGTGGAGCGCTGGAGGCCGTCGTAGGCGATCTCGACGACGAGTTCGGGGCGTACGGTCACCACGTGGCCGTCGTCCTCGACGGCCAGGCCGGTCAGGCGCTCCGTCTGCCAGGTGAGCAGCGCGTCGGTCAGGCCCTTGAAGGTCTTGCCGAGCATGGCGAAGCCGCCGTCGGCGGTGCGGGCGCCGAGGTGCAGGTTGGAGAGCTTGCCGGTGCGCCGTCCGTGGCCCCACTCGGCGGCCAGGACCACCAGGTCGAGCGTGTGCACGGGCTTCACCTTCAGCCAGGACGCACCGCGCCGGCCCGCGCTGTAGGGCGCGTCGAGGGCCTTGACGACGACTCCCTCGTGGCCGCGCAGCAGCGTCTGCCGCGAGAACTCCTCCGCCGCTCCGGCGTCCTCGGGGCCGGACACGACCGTCCGGCGCACCCGCATCGGCTCGGGCACCAGCCGGGCCAGCTCCGCGTGCCGCTGCGCGAAGGGCAGGTCGAGCAGGTCCCGGCCGTCCACGGACAGCGCGTCGAAGAAGACCGGGGAGACGGGGACCGCCTCGGCGGCCGTCGCCACGTCCACGCGGGAGCCGACGCGGCCGGCCGTCTCCTGGAAGGAACGGGGGCGCCCGGTCGCGTCGAGGGCGATGACCTCGCCGTCCAGGATGAACCGCGACCCCGCCAACTCCCTTGCCGCGTCCGTCACTTCGGGCAGGCGGTCGGTGATGTCGTCGAGCGTGCGGGTGTAGAGGCGGATCTCGTCGCCGTCACGGTGCACCTGGACGCGGATGCCGTCGAGCTTCTCCTCCACCGCGCACCCGCCGAGCTGGCCGACCGCCTCGGTGACGGAGGACGCGGTGTGCGCGAGCATCGGCAGCACCGGGCGGCCGACGGTGAGCCGGAACGTCTCAAGGGCCGGGGGCCCGTCCGCGAGCAGCGCCCGGGCCACCGCCTGCAGCGACCCGGCCAGCATCACCGCCCGCCGTACGTCCGGCGGGGGCGCCCCGGTCGCCTGCGCCAGACCCTCCACGGCTACGGCGTCCAGCGCGCCCTGCCGGACCTCGCCGGTGATCAGGCCCAGCAGGAAGCGCTGCTCGCCGGCGGTGGCCGCGCCCATCAACTCCCCGACCAGCCGGGCCCGTTCGGCCTGCGAGCCGGGGCCGGACACCGTGCCGAGTTCGGTGAGGAGGGCGTCCACCTCGCGCACGGTCAGGGTCGGCGCCCCGGCCGGGGCGACCGGGCGGCTCAGCGCCTTCCAGCCGACGCCCAGACGGCCCTGGGGGAGCCGTCCGGCCAGGTAGGGGATGACGATCGGCGCGTCGTCCGCCGCCGCGTCCCGGAAGAGTTCGGCGAGCAGGGCGATCTTGCGGGAGCGCGCCGAGGCGGCGGCGACCTCCCGGGACACGTCGGCGAGCCGGGTCAGCAGCATGGAGCCATGGTGCAACGCCTGGGCCCGGCTTACATCCGCTGCGCCCTGCATCCGCACCGCCTACGCCTGCACGTTTCATGTGTCTCGGTCATGGTGGCCGCCTCCGCCTCCGCTGCCCACGGTCGCCGGGCGGGTGCGGGATTGACAAACATCTTTGCCGGTTCGGCAAGATGGGGGCATGGCTACGGATGAGGTTCTCGCGGAGGTCGGGCCGAGGCTGCGGCGGATCCGGAAGGAGCGGGAGGTGACGCTCGCGGCGCTGTCCGAGTCGACCGGGATCTCCGTCAGCACCCTGTCGCGGCTGGAGTCGGGGCTGCGCAAGCCCAGCCTGGAGCTGCTGCTGCCGATCGCGCAGGCCCACCAGGTGCCGTTGGACGAGCTGGTCGGGGCGCCGCCGGTGGGCGATCCCCGGGTGCGGGCCAAGCCGATCGTGCGGCACGGGCGGACCTTCTGGCCGCTGTCCCGCCAGCCCGGCGGGCTCCAGGCCTTCAAGGTGCTGGTGCCCCAGAGCGAGGAGGAGCCGGAGCCGCGCACCCACGAGGGCTACGAGTGGCTGTACGTGATGTCCGGGCGGCTGCGGGTGGTGCTCGGCGAGCACGACGTGGTGATGGCGGCGGGAGAGGCCGCCGAGTTCGACACGCGCGTGCCGCACTGGTTCGGGTCGACGGGGGAGGGTCCGGCCGAGTTCCTGAGCCTGTTCGGGCCGCAGGGGGAGCGCATGCACGTGCGGGCCAAGCCCAGGCAGGGGTGATGGAGGCGACTCTTGGGTCGTCGGCTGTTCCCTCACTGCAAGCGACCGCTTAGTATGCGTTCGATCCCGGTCGGAACCCCGGTCGGAACCCCGGTCGGAACCCGGTCGGAACGCCGGTCGGACGACGCAGTCCCGTGGAGGCTCCGCATGCAGGCATGGCAGGTGCACGAGAACGGCGAGCCGAGCGAGGTGATGCGGCTGGCGGAGGTGGAGCGGCCCACGCCCGGCGAGGGCCAGGTCCTGCTCAGGGTGCGTGCCGCGAACATCAACTTCCCTGACGCGCTGATGGTCCGGGGCCACTACCAGGTGCGGCCCCCGCTGCCGTTCACGCCGGGCCTGGAGATCTGCGGCGAGACCGAGGACGGCCGCCGCGTGATCGCCAACCCGGCCCTGCCGTACGGCGGTTTCGCCGAGTACGCCGTCGCCGACGCCGCCGCCGTGCTGCCCGCGCCCGAGTCGCTGGACGACGCCGAGGCCGCCGCGCTGCACATCGGCTACCAGACGGGCTGGTTCGGCCTGCACCGCAGGGCTCACCTGGAGGCCGGCGAGACGCTGCTCGTGCACGCCGCCGCAGGAGGCGTCGGCAGCGCGGCCGTACAGCTCGGGAAGGCGGCCGGCGCGACCGTCATCGGTGTCGTCGGCGGCGCCGACAAGGCGGCCGTGGCACGGGAGTTGGGCTGTGACGTCGTCATCGACCGGCGGGTCGAGGACGTCATCGGCGCGGTGAAGGAGGCCACCGGCGGCCGGGGCGCCGACGTGATCTACGACCCCGTCGGCGGCGCCGCCTACACCCAGTCCACGAAGGTCGTCGCCTTCGAGGGCCGGATCGTGGTCGTCGGCTTCGCGAGCGGGACCATCCCGAGCCCCGCGCTCAACCACGCCCTCGTGAAGAACTACGCGATCCTCGGCCTGCACTGGGGCCTGTACAACACCAAGAACCCGAAGCTGGTCCAGCACTGCCACGAACAGCTCACCGAGCTGGCCGCCCGGGGCGCGATCCGGCCGCTGGTGAGCGAGCGCGTACCGCTCGACCAGGCCGCGGCCGCCGTGCAGCGGGTCGCCGACGGCGTCACCACCGGCCGCGTCGCCGTGCTGCCCACGCTGGAGAACGGAGCCACCGCATGAGCGTCGACGCAGCCGGACTCCAGCGCCGGACAGCGGAGTTGCTGGCCGCGCACCCGCCCGCCGACACGGACCGGCTCGACTTCCTGAAGGCCCGCTTCGACGCGGGGCTCGCCTGGGTCCACTACCCGCAGGGTCTCGGCGGCCTCGGCGCGCCCCGCTCCCTCCAGGCCGTCGTGGACGCCGAGTTGGAGGCCGCGAACGCCCCCGACAACGACCCGCGGCGCATCGGCATCGGCCTCGGCATGGCCGCGCCGACGATCCTGAAGTACGGCACCGCGGAGCAGAAGCAGCGGTTCCTGCGGCCGTTGTGGGTGGGCGAGGAGGTGTGGTGTCAGCTCTTCAGCGAGCCCGGCGCCGGCTCCGACCTGGCCGCGCTCGGCACCCGGGCCGTCCGTGAAGGCGACGGGTGGGTCGTCAACGGGCAGAAGGTGTGGACGTCCAGCGCCCACCTCGCCCGCTGGGCCATCCTCATCGCCCGCACCGACCCGGACGTGCCCAAGCACGCGGGCATCACCTACTTCCTCTGCGACATGACCGACCCGGGCGTAGAGGTCCGGCCGCTGCGCCAGATCACCGGCGAGGCGGAGTTCAACGAGGTCTTCCTGACCGACGTCCGCATCCCCGACACGCGCCGCCTCGGCGAGGTCGGCGACGGCTGGCGGGTCGCGCAGACCACGCTGAACAACGAACGCGTCGCCATCGGCGGCATGCGGCTGCCCCGCGAGGGCGGCATGATCGGCCCCGTAGCGAAGACCTGGCGCGAGCGGCCCGGACTGCGCACCCACGACCTGCACCAGCGGCTGCTGAAGCTGTGGGTGGAGGCCGAGGTCGCCCGCCTCACCGGCGAACGCCTGCGTCAGCAGCTCGCCCTGGGCCAGCCCGGCCCCGAGGGCGCCGGCATGAAGCTCGCCTTCGCCGGCCTCAACCAGGAGATCAGCGGCCTGGAGGTGGAACTCCGCGGCGAGGAAGGCCTGTTGTACGACGACTGGACGATGCGCCGCCCGGAACTCGTGGACTTCACCGGCCGGGACGCCGGATACCGCTACCTCCGCTCCAAGGGCAACAGCATCGAGGGCGGGACCAGCGAGGTCCTGCTGAACATCGTCGCCGAACGCGTCCTGGGCCTGCCGTCCGAGCCGCGCACCGACAAGGACGTCGCCTGGAAGGACCTGTCCCGATGAGCACACAGCCGGATCTTCTCTACTCCGAGGAGGAAGAGGCGCTGCGGGCCGCGGTACGGGACCTGCTCGCCGATCACTGCGACGCGCCGGGCGTCATCGCCCGCACCGAGTCGGACACCCCGCACGACCTCGCCGCCTGGAAGGCGCTCTCCGACGGCATGGGCCTCGCCGGCCTGCTGGTGCCCGAGGAACTGGGCGGCCAGGGCGCCACGCATCGCGAAGTCGCCGTCGTGATGGAGGAGTTGGGGCGCGCGGTCGCCCCCGTGCCGTATCTCACCAGTGCCGTGGTCGCCACGGAGGCGCTGCTCGCCGCCGGGGACGAGGAGCTGCTCGGCCGGCTGGCGTCCGGGCGGACCATCGGCGCACTGGCGGTCGCGCTGCACACCGCGCCGGGCGTCGCCTTCAAGACCGCGCACGTCGAAGGAGGCGCTCTCCAGGGCGAGTTGACCGGCATCGCGGACGCCGTCGCGGCCGACGTGCTGCTCGTGCCGGCCGACGACGGCGGACTGTACGCCGTGGACGCGGCGGCCGTGACCGTCACCCCGCAGGTCTCCCTCGACCTCACCCGTCCCCTCGGGACGGTCACCTTGGGCGGCGCCCCCGGCCGCCGGCTCGGCGACGCCGAACCCGCCGTACGCCGCGCCCTGCGGGCCGGGGCCGGACTGCTCGCCTCCGAGCAACTCGGGCTCGCCGACTGGGCGTTGACCGAGACCGTGCGCTACCTGAAGGAGCGCAAGCAGTTCAACCGGCCGGTCGGCGGCTTCCAGGCGATCAAGCACCGGCTGGCCCGGTTGTGGCTGGAGGTCGTCAGCCTCCGCGCCGCCGCCCGGGGCGCGGCCGACGCGCTCGCCACCGGGGCGGACGTCGACGTGGCGGTCGCCGTCGCCCAGGCCTACGCGGCGGCCGTCGCCGTCCGCGCCGCCGAGGAGGCCCTGCAACTGCACGGCGGCCTCGGCATGACGTGGGAGCACCCGGTCCACCTCAACCTCAAGCGGGCCAAGGCCGACTCGATCGCCTACGGCACGGCGGGCGCCCACCGGGAGGCCCTGGCCGAACTGGTCGACCTGCGCGCCCCCTGACATACGGCGCGTACGGCCGAGGAACCTGCGGGAAAGCCCGCCCCACCTGGGGCGGGCTTTTTTCGGGTGCGGGCCCGACGGAGTGAACGGGCAGCGGCGGTCCGGCCAACTCCTGCCATGTACAGGCCCATCGGGTGCTGTGGGGCGTGATACTCGCGGAGGTCCCCACGCCGTCCACGGGAGGCAGAGCCATGGCCCTCACCACTCGCCGCAGAGCCCTCAGCACCCTCGGCGCCGCCTTCGCCGGCGCGGTCGCCCTGCCCAGTGTCAGCGCGCTGGCCGCCGAACGGCACCCCGGCGCCCGCCCGTTGTGGCGCGCCCACGCCCACAACGACTACGAGCACCCCCGCCCCCTCCTCGACGCGCTCGACCACCGCTTCGGCAGCGTCGAGGCCGACATCTTCCTCGTCGACGGCGAACTGCTGATCGCCCACTCGGCGGACGAACTCGACCCCACCCGCACCCTGGAGTCCCTCTACCTCGCCCCGCTCGCCGCCCGCGTGAAGGCCAACCACGGATCGGTGTACCGGGGTCACCGGCAGCCGCTGCACCTGCTCATCGACATCAAGACCGAAGGCTCCTCGACGTACCTCGAACTCGACCGCCGACTCAAGCGCTACAAGGGCCTGTTCACGACCTACGCGCACGGCCGTATCCACTCCGGCCCGGTCACCGCCGTCATCTCCGGCGACCGCGCGGCCCGTACGCCGATGGAGGCGCAGACCGTCCGCCGCGCCTTCTACGACGGCCGGCTCGCCGACCTCGGCACCTCCGAGGCGTCGTTCGCCACCCTCATCAGCGACAACTGGACGCTCAACTTCACCTGGCTCGGCGTCGGGACCTTCCCCGAGGCGGAACGGCGGAAGCTGCGCGCGATCGTCGACGCGGCCCACGCGCGCGGGCAGCAGGTCCGGTTCTGGGCCACGCCCGACATCGCCGGTCCCGACCGGGACGCGCTGTGGACGCAGCTCCTCGCCGCCGGCGTCGACTACCTCAACACCGACGACCTGGCCGGCCTGGAGGCGTTCCTCGACGCCCGCCGGACGGCGTAGCACCACTCGGCCAACGCCACTCGTTCGGCGGCACGTCAGCGGCATCACGGCGGCCGCCGAGATCGTCGGCAGCCTTGGACCGTGACGCCGCTGCGGGGTCGCCCCTGACCGGGGCGACTACTTGGTGAAGACCCCGATGCCGTTCGGCACCGGGCGCTCGTACCCGTCGGACGGGTGGTTGCGGACCGTCACCCTGGTCGCGCCCGACGGGCGGGCCACCAGGGTCGACGAGCCGCCGCCGTCCAGGCTGAAGCCCTCGGTCGCGCCGAGGCTCTTCAGCGCGGTGGCGACCTCGGCGACGGTCAGGCCCTTGCGGTAGGCGGCGGCGCCGTCCAGCGCGAACAGGAACACCCGCTTCCCGCCGTTGCCGATGCCCACCGCTGTCCGCACGGCCGAGACCGAGTCGTTCAGGCCGGACAGCGACTTCCCGCCCGTCAGGAGCGGGTAGCCGCCGACGGCGAATCCGTACGCCGACTTCGACGCGGACGTCAGCCCGTACCGCACCACCACCGGCTGGCCCTTGACGAGCTTCTTCAGGCGCTGCGCGCCGGCCTCCCGCCCGACGAGGACCGTGGTGCCGGCGGCGATGACGCCGCTGCCGGGCGTGGCCGACGTCGACACGACCTTGCCCTTCCTCAGCGTCACCTCGTAGGTGCTGGTGCCGCACGCCGCGGCCCGTTCGGTGTCCGTGCCGCAGGTGGCCCGCTTGCGCGAGACGCCGCCCCAGTCCGAGGTGAACGCGCCGACGGAGTTCTCCGCCAGCGCGTACTGGTTGACGCCGCCCAACGGCAGCCGCCGTCCCACGGTGGCGAACGTGCCGTTCAGAGACAGGCTGTCCAACCGGGCCCTGCCGTCGGTGCCGACACCGACCACGGCCTTGGTGTTCGTGCCCGGCGGCAGCGCCGGCCCGAACCGCTGCCCGTCCGGGACCGCGCCCTTGAGCGCCCTCCCGTTCGCGATCGCCGGGCCCACGCTCGCCCCGGTCGCCGCGACGCCCGGGTGCTGCGTCTCGGAGATGTTGAAGAAGTCGCCGTTGATGCCGGCGACCGCCTTCTGGCTGTTCGCCAGCGAGGAGACGGCCGCGCGGGACGCGACCGCCCCCGGGTACAACAGCCCGAGCCGCACGTGGGTGTTGGTGAGGTCGACGTTGAGCACGTGCGCATGCGTCGTCCCGGCGGCCCCCTTCAGGTCGTACTGCCGGTACGACACGCCTGCCGCCACGGTGGTCCAGGTCGCGGCGTCGGCCGAGGCCGCCCCCGCGAACGCCGCACCGGCCACCGTGCCGAGTGCGATGAGCGCGGTGAGCGACTTTTTGCGCACCCCGGACCGTTTCTGATGTCGTGTCACAGACCCCCCTGCGTAGTTTGGGCCGCAACTCTCTCACGACCTGCGGGAATACCCGCCAAGAGGGTGGCTGGAAAGCCACGGGAACGGGTGACGAAACACACGATTCCGGGTGCCTTGCTCCCCCCTTCGGCCCCGCCGCCCGGCCGTATGTGCTATGGACCCGCCCGGGGGCGGGCGCAGTCGTGCGTGGATCCGGCGGTGTCGGCCGTCATCGTTCCCGTCCGGCGTCGCCGTCCGCCCGGTCGTCGTACGGGGTGAAGTGGGCCGGGGCGTGGTCGATCGGCAGGTCGGGGCGCCAGGCGGTGAGGGACTGGGCGCTGCAGACGAACAGGGACGGCGGCAGGTGGTCCAGGGAGTACCAGCGCCAGTCGCCGACGCTCTCGCCGGGCTGGTCGGCCGGTTCGCCCTCCCAGTCGGTGACGACGGCGCCGACCGTCAGCCGTACGACGCCGTCGACGTGGTCGAGGAGTGTGCCCAGCAGCCGCACGTCCGACGGGTCCGCCCGCACCCCGGTCTCCTCCCGCAACTCCCGTACGACCGTCTCCTGGAGCGACTCACCGGGCTCCACCGTGCCGCCGGGCAGCTCCCAGGTGCCCCGGCGGTGGCGGCCCAGGAGCAGTCCCCGGGGGCCGTGCAGGATGGCGCCGACACCGATCGCCGCGTGCGCGACGGGCGGGAAGTTCGTGCGGGGGCGGGCGGAGACGCGCGCCGGGCGCCGGGCCCGGAAGACGCGGTAGGCGGCGAGGTTCGCGGGGTCGGGCGACGTCACCGTCACGACGTCCTCGACACGCAGCCCGTGCTCGGTGAGCAACTCCTCCCACACCTCGGGGGCGGGCACCCACATGCGGACCGTCGTCTCGCCGCCGTCCGCGAACCGCAGGGTCTCCGGCCGGGCCACGAGGTCCGAAGTGGGCCCGTCGCCCTGGGAGTTGGTGTGCAGCACGGAGAAGCACAGCGTCCCGCCCGGGGTGAGCGCGGTCGCCAGGGCGGGCAGCAGCCGCCGTGGGTCGACGAACGGGACGGCGCCGACGGAGTAGACGACGTCGTACGGCCGCGCGGCCCGCAGGTGCGCGACGGCGTCGGCGTGGACGAGCCGCAGCCCGGGCAGGGAGCCGTACCGGGCGCGGGCGCGCTCGATCTGGCCCGGCGCGGAGTCGACCGCGTCGACGGTGGCGTCGTACGCGCGCACGAGCCGGGCGGCGTGCCGGGCCGTGCCGCAGCCGAGGTCCAGGACGCGCCTGCCTTTCAGCTCCCCGAGGAACGACTCGTCCGGGCCCGCGTCCGGGAACCCCCAGTCGATTCGTTCCGCCTCCGGCAGGACGGTCCCGCGCCGCAGGTGGTGCGCGGCGTAGGCCTGCCAGGCGTCGGCGTTGACGGACTCCGGCCCGTCGGCGTCGTCGTCGGGCGAGAGGGGGTGAGTCATGCCGGGCATGAGCGGGGCCTCCGAACGATGGACCAGGGGTGGGCCAGGGATGGACCAGGGGTCAGTGCACGGGATGCTTGCTGAGGATGGACACCCGGTTGAAGGCGTTGATGGTGACCGCCACCCAGATCACCGCGGAGATCTGGTCCTCGGTGAGCACCTGTCGGGCGTCCGCGTAAGCGGCCTCCTGCGCGGTGGCGTCGGACGGCATGGTCGTCGCCTCCGCCAGCGCGAGCGCCGCGCGTTCCACGGGAGTGAAGAGGGCGGTGTCCCGCCAGGCGGCGAGGACACCGAGCCGCCGGGTGTCCTCGCCCGCCCGTACGGCGGCCTTGGTGTGCACGTCCAGGCAGAACGCGCAGCCGTTGAGCTGGGAGACGCGCAGGTTGACCAGTTCCACGAGGGCGCGCTCCAGACCGGCGTCGGCGGCGGTCGCCCGTACCGCCTCGGACGTCTGGACCAGCGCGTGGTACGCCTTGGGGCTCTGCTTGTCTATGAAGATCCGTCGAGTCACAGTCGAACATCAAACCATTCGTGCGCCCGCGAAACGGGGGTGTTCAGCGATGGCACGTGGTGACGCCCGGCCGCCAGGGACAGGCGAGGCCGCGAAGCCGCCGTTGCCGACGTCCACCCCGGGGATCGTGGAGCCGTGGAAGTCGACCATGAGGTGGTGTGCGGCGGTCTCCGGGGGGATGACGTCGTACCACCTTGCTTTTGGGCAGGCTGCCCTGCCCTTCAGGGCCGGGGTGAATGTCCGCTCCCGCGTAGCGGGGCAGGGCCGCGGCCGTCGCTCCGCCCAGTGTGGTGCCGAGCACGGTTCTGCGGGGGACCGGTGAGTGCCTTCCCGAACGCGAGGTCATCGTCGTCCTCCAGGTCTGACGGGTCATCAGTACGAGGGATGCGAGGGATGCGAGGGATACATCGGTTGTATCGGGGAACGTGAGTCCGCCTCCTGGGCCTGTCAATGGGTCAAGTCCCTTGACGCATCCGATGTATTGGAGTTGCCTTCTGGCGTGCTCCTGACACCCTCCGTGCGACGGAAAGGACAGACACGAGATGAACCGGAGATCCGTCCTACGAGCCGGGGCGGGCCTGCTGGCCGGTGGCGCCGTGGCCGCGGCGCCCGCACCGGCCGCCGACCCGACCGACGGCTGGACGCAGACCTCGTTCACGTTCGGCTGGCAGAAGCCCTGGAACCTCGACCTCGGCGACCGGCACAGCTACAGCGGCGGCGTCCACCGCATGTGGGTGTACGCAACCGACGAGCCGTTCGAGGAGGGCAGTTCCACCGACCCGCGCACCGAGATGCGCTGGAAGGTCGACTACAAGACCGGCGACCGCATGTGGGACGCCGACGTCTACCTGCCGTCCGGCACCGACGGCGCGTCCTTCGTCCAGATCCTGCGCAGCGTCCACCCCTCGGGCACCCCGGCCACCGACATCATGCTCAACGTCTACGACACCGGCGGCGGCACCGTGCGGCGCTACGACGGCACGGTGCTGAAGACCGACGCGTACGACACCTGGTTCAACGTGAAGATCGCCCACCGGGCGAGCAGCGGGACCGGGACCGTCAAGGTCTACTTCGACGACTCCCTCGTCCTGACGGTCGACGATCGCGGCCCCGCCACCCGCTATTTCAAGAACGGCGTCTACAACCACGGTTCCGGGCGCGTCGAGGCCCGCTTCCGCAACATCGCCTACTGGACGCGGTGACCGGTCTGTCCTCGGCCGGTACGCGGGCGGCTCACGTCCCGGGAAGCCAGCGGACCGGGAGGTGGCGGGGGCCCCGGATGAGGAGGCCGGTGCGCCACGGCAGGGCGGCGGGGTCGGCGTCCAGGAAGAGGGCGGGGCAGCGGTCCAGGAGTGCCGTGACGGCGGTGCGGGCCTGGAGGCGGGCCAGGGGGGCGCCCAGGCAGTAGTGGATGCCGTGGCCGAAGGCGATGTGACCGCCGGTCGGGCGGCGTATGTCGAAGCGGTCCGGGTCCGGGAAGCGCGCCGGGTCCCGGTCCGCGTCGGCGAGCGCGATCAGCACGAGTTCGCCGCCGCCCGGCACCGCCGTGCCGCCGATCTCGAGGGGCTCGGTGGTGAAGCGGTAGGTGGTGGTCTCCACGGGGCCGTCGTAGCGCAGCATCTCCTCCACGGCGTTGTCGACGAGCGCGGGGTCGGCGCGCAGCGCGGTGAGCTGGTCGGGGTGGCGGAGCAGCGCGAGGACGCCGGCGGCGATGAGGTGCACGGTCGTCTCGAAGCCGGTGACCAGCAACAGCCAGGCCATGCCGATGAGTTCCTCGGAGGAGAGCCGGTCGCCGTCCTCGTCCGTGGTCCGGATCAGGGCGCTCATCAGATCGTCGCCGGGCCGCCGCCGCATCTCGTCCACCATGGCGACCAGGTAGTCCGTCATCGAGGCGGTGGCGGCCGTCCTGGTGTCCCGGTCCGGGCTGCTCAGCGTCTGTTCGGCCCACTCCCGGAAGGCGGAGCGGTCGAGGGAGGGCACGCCGAGCAGTTCGCAGATGATGCCCATGGCCAGGGGGAAGGACAGCGCCTCGACGAGGTCGGCGCGTCCGCTCTGCCGGGCCAGCATGGCGTCGAGGAGTTCGCCGGTCAGCGCCCGCACCCTCGGGGCGAGTTCCTCGACCCGGCGTGGGGTGAACTCCTTCGCCACGAGCCTGCGCAGCCGGGAGTGGTCCGGCGGGTTCGAGCTCAGCAGGTTCTCGCCCGCGGAGAGCCGGGCCAGCGGCAGTGCGGGGGAGGCGTCCTTCCAGGACTTGGACAGCGTGGGGTCGGTGAGCGCGGCCCGGCACGCCTCGTGGCCGACCACGAGCCAGGCCTCCGCGCCCTCGGGCACCCGGACCCGGTGCACCGGGCCCCGGGCGCGGAGTCCGGCGTACACCGGATGGGGATTCCTGAGGAACTCCTCGCCGAGCGCCCCGAAGTCCGCCGCGACGTCCGTCGTCATGCCGACGTGTTCCGTCGTCACAGCGATGTGTTCCGTTCCTCGAACACGTCCCTGGCGACCCCGACGGCGTTCAGCGTGCGCGGGAATCCGGCGTACGGGACGACGTGGATCAGCGTCTCCACCACCTGCCGCGGGCTCAGGCCGACGTTCAGCGCGGCGCCGATGTGCACGCGCAGTTGGGGAGCGGTGTCGCCGAAGGCCGTCAGCGCGCCGACGGTGACGAGCTGCCGTGACCGCGCGGTCAGCCACGGGCGGTGGTAGACGTCGCCGAAGGTGAACTCGACGATGTAGCGGCCCAGGTCCGGGGCGATGTCCTTCAGCGACTCGATGACCTCCAGGCCGTGCGCGCCGTCGATCTCCAGCAGTTTCTCCTTGCCGCGCTCGTAACGGTCGCTGGAGTCCTCCATGACGGGCGGCTCGAACGTGACGTCGCGGTCGGCGAAGACCGTCCTGGCCACGCCGACCGCGTTGAGCGCCCGGGGGAATCCCACGAACGGCACCAGGTGGATCAGGGCCTCGATGATCTCCGCGGGGCGCACGCCGACGTTCAGCGCGGCGTCCATGTGGAAGTTGAGCTGCGACGCGGTGTCCCCCGCGGCGGCCAGCGCCGCGACCGTCACCAACTCCCGTTGGCGCAGGTCGAGTCCGGCCCGCGAGAAGACGTCGCCGTAGGCGAACTCGACGACGTAGCGGCCCAGGTCCGGGGCGATGTCCTTCAGCGACTCGACGACGGCCGCCCCGCGTTCGCCGGACGCCTCGCGCAGGACCGCCCACCCGCGCGTGTAGCGGGCGCTCTCGCGGGGCGCGGCGGCCGCCGGCGTCGCGTTCAGCAGGCCGTCGACACCGACGAGGGCGCCGGTGGCCAGTGTGGCGCGACGGGTGAGGGCGGCGGCGTTCTTACGTGATTCACTCATGGTGCTCCAAGCCGGTGATTCGATAGCTGGCTGGTGATTCGAGAGTTTCCTGGTTCAGGCTGCGCCGAGTTCAAGCCGTGCCGATCGCGATGACGTTCCCCTCGCTGATGTAGCCGTTCGGGTCGCGCAACGGGCCCGCCGGGTCGTCGGGGTCGAGGAACGGGGCCCAGTCGCCCGGCATCCCCGCACGCGTCGCCTGCCGGGCGAACCGCGCGCACGCGTTGCCGTAGAACCGCAGGGCGGCCGGGGACAGGGGGGCGTGGAACTCCATGAGGATCGTCCGCTGGCGTACCGATGTGAACCCGGCGGCACGCAGCCAGCGGTACAGATCGCGGCCCCGCAGCAGTTGGCGGGCGTAGCCCGGGGACTCCGCGCCCTTGCGGAAGAAGTCGGTGATCAGGAAGGGGTCCGCCGGGCGTACGGTGCTCAGGGTGCCGTCGACGTCCTTGACGGCGACGCGGCCGCCGGGCCTGGTGACCCGGCGCAGTTCCGCCAGCACGCGCGTCAGTTCCGCGTCGTCCAGGTACTGCGTCGTGTTCGCGCACCAGACGGCGTCGAACGTGCCGTCCGCGTAGGGCAGTTGGAGGAGACTGCCCTGCCGGACCGTCAGCCGTGCGCGGGCCGGACGGTCCCGCATCCGCTCGGCGGCGAGTGCGGCGTTCTCCTCGGCCAGGTCGAGGGCCGAGACCCGCCCCTCGGGCCCGACGAGGTCCGCGAGCCGGGGCAGGAACGCGCCGCTGCCGCATCCCGCGTCCAGCACGTGCCAGCCCGGCTGGACGCCCACACTGTCCAGGGCGTCCAGGTAGTACGGGGCACAGGCCTGGAAGTGCGGGTCCACGATGTCCTCGTGGGTGAACGCCAGTCCGGTGGACGTCTCGTATCCCCAGGCGTTCCCCTGTGCGGCTTCCTGCGTGTCCTCCCGTGCGTTCTGGTCCGCCGCGTTTTGATTCGCCGCTTTCTGATCAGCCGTCAGCATGCCTTCACCTCCTCGGTGTTCGCCCGGGCGAGCAGGTCCGTGAGGATCTCCGCGGTCGCCTCCGGCGCCTCCAGCGGTGCGAGGTGGCCGACGCCGGGGAGGGTGACGAGCCGGCCCTGCGGCAGGGCGGTCGCCGTCTCGCGGGCCTCGTCGAGGGAGACGAGTTCGTCCTCGTCGCCGATGGCGACCACGGCCGGTACGTCGGCCGTGCGCAGGGTGGCGATGGAGTCCGCCCGTGCCGCGACGGCCCGTTGCGCCCAGGCGACGGAACGGGGACCGGCCGCCTGCGCCAGGTCCGTCACCCGGGTCAGGAGGCCGGGCTGCCGGGCGCGCGTGGTGGCGCCCAGCAGGGCCGGTGTGGTCCGGGCGACGACCGCGCCGCGCGCCGCGTCGTCGAGGACCAGGTCGGCGAAGAGCCGCCGCCGCTCGGCCGCCTCCGCCGTGTCGGCCGTGCCCCTGGCGGCCAGCAGGGCCAGGGCGCGCACCCGGCCCGGATGGCGGCGCAGGAAGGCCATCGCCACGTAGCCGCCCATGGAGCAGCCGGCGAGGGCGACGCTGTCGATGCCCTGCCGGTCGAGTTCGCGGGCCAGGTCGTCGGCCACGAGGGCGAGCGAGGGCGACTCGTCCGTCAGCGGGGCGGCGCCGAAACCGCGCTGGTCGGGGGTGATGACGTGGTGGGCGCGGGCGCGCAGCCCCTGTGCCGTCGCCTCCCACATGGACGAGTCGAGGGGCAGCGCGTGCAGCAGGACGACCGGGAGGCCGTCGAATGCGCCGTTCACCGGCCCGCCGCCTGTTCCGCGTCGGCCACGAACCGCCGGACGTGCTCGGGCGGTTCGGCCGCCCGCAGCCGGCCCAGGGTCACGGCGGCGGGCGGCAGGTCGTGCACCGGGACGACCTTGACGTCCGGCGGGACGACGGCGTCCAGGGACTGGAACGACACATGGATCGCCGCGGTGTTCCTGAGCCGGTCCGCCAGCGCGGCCATCGTCGTCATGGGGTGGACCCGGCGGATCACCCGGCCGCCGGGGGTCCGGGGCGGCACCACCAGGTCCCAGACGTGCGGCGGGAAGTCACCGGGGCACTGGAAACCCTCGTACGCGGCGGCCTCCTCCACGGACACCGACGCACGGCCGGCCAGCGGGTGGTGGGCGCCGACGAGAACGGCCCGCCCGTCGTGCGCGACGGGTGCGCTCATGGCGATGTCCGGCTCCAGCGGGTCGTACTTGACGATCATGACGTCCGCGCGTCCGGCGCGCAGCGGCTCGAACGGCTCGGTGACCTCGTAGGGCACGTACTCCACCGACTCCGGCGGATGACCGGCGGCGGCGACGATGCGGGACGCCAGGTGGGGGCTGCCGTGGACGCCGAGGCGGATGGGGCGCGGCGCGGTGCGGGGGGATGACGGCGCGGTGCGGGGGGATGGCAACTCAGACCTCCGTGGTCAGTCCGGCGTATGCCTGGAGTTCGTCCGGGCGGTGGACGTCGGTGTCGACGCGCAGCATCGCGAAGCGCGAGCCCAGGCCGGTCAGGCGGGGCACGAAGCGCAGCGTCAGCCGGTCTCCGGGACCGATCAGCCGGTCCAGGACGGCTTCGGCGACGAGATGGTTGACGTGCACGAGTGCGTCGGTGACGCCCACCTTGGCGGTGGCGATGTACAGCTCGCGGTGGACCGCGGGGCGGGACCCGGCGGGAAGCCGCGGCCGGCCGGGCACGGTCACGGTGGCCGACGGGCGGCCGGACAGCTCGTGCGACGCCTCGAAGGCCTTGAGCAGCCGGCGCAGCGTGGCCGTCGCCGAGCCCGCCGCGGGTCCGGCCCAGGCCACCGATCCGTCGGCGGCGACGTGTTCGAAGGCGAACCGCTCGCGGAGGTTGGGCGGGCTGCCGGCCAGGTAGACGGTGCGGGTGAAGGAGCGCCGCCAGACGGCCTGCGTCTCGGGTGTCAGGCCGAGGGCGAAGGCGCATGTCTCGCGCACCCACGACGGCAGGTCGAGCCGGCCGATGACGACCACGGCCAGCACCTCGTCGTGCCGCACCGTGCCGGCGTCGTGGAATCCGGCCCGGGCGGCGCGCAGGGCCTGCGGGCTGGACAGGTCGAGCCGGTCCGCCAGCTCCGGGCGGGCGGTCCGCACCCGGTCCACGGCCGACCTGAGCAGGGCCTCCGAGGACAGCGGGTAGGGCAAAGGCGGGGGCGGCGGCGCGAGCAGCGCGGCGGAGAGGGGGTCGAGGGAACTGGTCACAGGAACACCGCCGACAGGAGTCCGGGATCGGGAGCGGGCCGGCCCTTGCCCAGGAGCGAGCAGGTCAGCCGGTAGGGGTCGACGTAGGTGTGGCCGCGCCGGGTCCGGTCGAGGGCGTCGGACAGTTCGCCCGCGCCGGCCGCGACGGCCGCCCTGGAGCGCTCCAGGAGCCGCGCGGCCACGGTCATGCAGTGCCGCAGCAGGTCGTGGCGGAACGACTGGCGCTGCCCGGGGCCGAGGGTCGCGATGAAGTACAGGCGCATGCCGAGCCGCAGCGCGCCCGCGCCCGTGTCGTCGTATCCGTATCCGTCTCCGTCGACGTCTCCGTCGAACACGTCGGTCGCGGCCCGCAGCAGCGCGCCGGCCGTGTGGTCGCGCCAGCCGCCGTGCCGGGCCGAGGTGATCTTGCCGTCGATCGGCACCCGGCCGATCGGCACCCGGCGCACCGTCGGCCCCAGTGTGCCCAGCACGCGGTTCAACAGCTGGTAGTCCGCGTCGAGTTCGGGGTCGTGGAGCAGGACGACCTCGTCGTACCAGGGCACGAGCGGGACCAGTTCACGCAGTGCGCAGGCGAGGTAGTTGGGGCGGCCGTCCGAGGTGACGATCCGGCGCAGCGGCATTCCGTACCGGGTGGCGTCCAGGTAGACGGGGCCGCCGCAGTGCCGCTGGTCGAGGACCAGGCCCACGGCGGCGAGCCGCTCGATCATCTCGTCGAGGCGCAGGCCGGGCGGCTGGTGCTCCTGGAGACCGGGGTCGTGCATCCCCAGCCGCGCGTAGTGCCCGGCCCACAGCCGCAGCATCCGCTCGCTGGCCGGATGGACCCAGCCGCCGTGCTCGACGGCGTCCCGGTAGGGCCGCAGGACGTCGGCGTCCTGGCGCTCGGCCTCGGACCGGTAGCGGACGTAGAGGTCGCCGATGTCCTCCTCGGAGAGCCGCGTGTAGTCGGTCTCCCCATGGGTGCGGTCGAGGTACTCCCAGAAGCCGACCGTCTGTTCGGTGACGTGATAGGTGGTGTGGCTGTAGCGGTAGGTGACCTCGGCGAGCGGTGCGGTGGCCCGGAACATCACGTCGGTCCACAGCAGGCCTTTGAGGTGGCTGGGGGTCAGCGGTTTGGTGGGGGTGACCGTGACCGGCGCCAGCAGGACGTTCTTGCGAGGCGGCACCGTCATCCTCCTTTCGCGGCGGCGATGGCGTGGCTCAGTTCGGCGTGGGTCGGCGGCCGGGGGCCGGGTGGGGCGGACTGCGCGGGGGTGTCCGCGGCGGCTCGTAGCCGGGCCTGGAAGTCCTCGTCGGCGAAGACCTCGGCGGGCGTGCGCAGGCTCGTCTGCATGCGGGTGATCCCTCGCCATACGGTGGGGTCGGTGGCCGCCGCCGTCATCGCGGTCGCCGTGAGCTGCCCGGACACGGTCGGTACGGGCCGGCCGGCCGTGGGACCCGGGGGAGCCCCGGCCGCCGTCCGCCACCGGGCGACCCGCGCCCAGGAGTCGTGCACGCCCTGCTCGTACCAGGGGCGCAGCAGCCGTCCGACGAGGGCCGTGGCCGCGAGGCTCAGCCGTTCGTCCGCCGTCGGGTGCTCGTCGAGCAGTTCGGCGAGGGCGAAGGCGTGTGCGAGGGCCAGGGACATGCCGCGGCCGAACATCGGGTCGGTGACGCAGGCGGCGTCGCCCGCCTGGAGGAGTCCGGTGACCGGGGGCCGGTGGCCGGCGGCCGTGCCGCGCAGGATGTTCGGCGGCATGCCGATGACCCGTACCGGGCCGAGCGGCCGGGCGACGTCCTCGTCGACCCAGTCCGCCAGGTACGGCGAGAGACGGCAGGCGGCGGTGAAGGCCTCGGGGGTGCGCAGGGCCGTGGTCGCGCGGTCGCCGGGCAGCGTCCCGAAGGTGATCGCGAAGACGTCGTTGTCGGCCGGGTGCAGGACGGCGGAGTAGTGGTCCCAGACGCCGCCCGCCGCGTTGCCCCGGTTGAGCGCGCCGGGCGGCGGGCCGTCGGGGTCGCGCAGCCGGTAGAAGCGGCCGAAAGCGCGCAGCCGGGAGGGGCCGGTCAGGTCGTCCGGCACCGGGAGGCCCGCCGCGGCGAGCCAGGACCGCGACGCCGACGCGCGGCCGGAGGCGTCCACGACCAGGTCGGCCGGGATCGTCTCACCGGCCCGCGTCACGACCCCCGTCACCCGGCGCCCCGACGGCCCGTCCGGCGCCGGCAGCAGCCCGGCGACCGTGCTGCGGTGACTGACGGTCACGCCGGGCAGCGCCCGCACGGCCCGGTGCAGTACGACGTCCAGGACGGGACGCCGGACGACCAGCGTGACCAGGTCGTCGTCGCCGGGCTCCCGGGGGCCGGCGGGCGCGACGGCGGTGAGGTCGAGGAGCCTGGCCCCCTCCTCCAGCGCCGCGTCCAGGACGGCCGGCGCGTGGCGGCGCAGCGTCCGTACGCCGAGCGCGTTGAGGATGTGGTCGTGGGCGGCCTGCGCGACCATGGGCCGCCGCCACAGCTCCGCGCTCTTGACGACCGGCCCGTCCGGCGGCGGCTCGCTCCGCTCCAGCACCCGCACCCGGTGGCCGCGCCCGCCGAGCGCCAGCGCCAGGGCGAGGCCGGCGACGCCGCCGCCCGCGATCACGATGGCCGCCATGGTCAGCGACGCCTGCCGTGCACGAAGAACACCCGCCGGACGTCCTTCACCTCGCGCGGCGGCACCGGGTCCGGCCACCGCCCGAAGTCGGCGTCGGGCTCGCCCGGCTGGACGGCGCGGACGTCGAACCCGTAGCTCTCGAACAGTGCCTCGGGCTCGTCGGTGCCGAACACCCAGGGGCAGCCCCAGCCCGCGAAGACGTCGAGCAGGCCCCGCATGTGAGGGAGCGTCAGGGCGGCCTGGTTGACGATGTCGGCGGCGATCCGGCTGCCGGGCGCGGAGATGGCGGCGACCCGCCGCAGCATCCGGTGCGCGTCGGCCTCGGGGATGTAGTAGAGCAGCCCTTCCAGCAGCCAGGTGGAGGGTACGGAGGGGTCGTAGCCGGCCGCGACGAGACGGGCCTCCCAGTCGTCGGCGGTGAGGTCGACGGCGACCGTGCGGTGGTCCACCCGTGGCTGGACGCCGTCGAGCCGCCCGGCCTTGAACTCGAGCACGGCGGGGCGGTCGACCTCGAAGTAGCGGATGTGTGCGGGCCACGGCAGCCGGTAGGCGCGTGAGTCCATGCCCGCCGGGGCCAGCACGATCTGGGTCGTCTCCGGCTCGTGGGCGGCCTGTTGGAGCAGGTCGTCGAAGAACCGGGTACGGATGGCGTTGTAGTCGGGGGTGCTGGGCAGGGTCCGGGGCCGGTCGGGCGGGAAGGTCGCGGCGCGGATCTCGGCCAGCAGTCCCGCACCGGCGTCTCCGACCAGGCCGGCGGCGTACGGGTCCTCGTACAGCCGGTCCGGACGGCGGGTCTCGGCGGCGCGCAGGGCGGCGGTGAGCAGGGCGGTCCGTTCGACGGGGTTGAGCACGGGCATCGGGGGTGGCTCCTCGTCGTGGGAGATGGGAGATGGGAGATGGGAGATGGGAGATGGGAGATGGGCGAGCGGGCGGGCGGTCGGGGGGATGGGCGGTCAGACGTCGCCCGGCGTACCGGTCAGGCGCTGCCAGAGGGCGTCGTCCTGTCGGAAGAGGCGGTCCTTGACCTGGGTCGGGCGGATCCCGGTGCCGACCGCCGCGTGCCAGTCGCGGACGAACGCCCCGGCGTCCAGCAGGCGTACGGCGGGCGCCCCGAGCCGGCCTGCCGACCGGGCCTTCGCGTACCCGTCGGACTCCGCCGTCAGGGCGCGGTCCAGCGCGTGGGCGAAACGGTCGGTCTCGGCCGCGCTCCAGGGCGTGTGGGGAGCGATGGCGAAGAGGTGGTGCGGGGTGCCGTCCGCCGTCGGTTCGACCCGGCACGCCACGTTGCGCAGCGCGAGCCCGCCGGAGTCCAGCGCCGTACGCAGGGCCCGGACGACCTGGGCGTCCCGCAGCCGTTCCCCCGCCGCGTCGCACCGGCCGCCCCGGCCCGCGTACTCCACCCGGGGCGCGCCGCCGACCCGGTCCACGACCCGGACCACGTCGCCGACCGCGTAGCGGTACAGCCCGCCGACATGGCTGAACACCACGTGGTAGTCCTGGCCCGCCTCCAGTTCGTGCGGCAGCAGGGTCGCGGAGTCGGGGGCGAGATCCTCGTCGGCCGGCACGAACTCGTACGCGGAGGCCGACGCGACGAGCCCGCCGGCCGAGGGATGCCGGTCCAGCGCCACCCCGACCGGCCCTTCCGAGGCGGCCACCGGCGCGGGCAGCGCGGTGACGCCGACGCCGAACTCCTCGCGCAGCGCGGGCAGATACAGCGACGCCACACCCGTGGTCCAGCAGAACAGCGCACGCAGCCGGGGCCACACATGGGCGGGGCGCACGGTCCCGAAGTAGTCGGCCAGCCGCTCGAGTTCGGCGGCGCGGCCGGGGTCCGGCGAACCGTACGGAAGCCCGCCGAGGGTGCCGTCGCGCACCTCCTTGACGATGCGCGGCCACCACAGGTTGAGCTGGTGGGGGACGGCGGCGATCATCGCCGGGTTGATGCCGATCAGACAACGCAGATCGCTCTGCACCGCCAACCTGAGCCGCAGATACGCCCGTTCGAGGTGGTCGCCGGGTTCGGTCGGCACCGGAAGCGTCGCCCACGGCGCGCCCGTGCCGGGCTCGGCAGAGAGGGGTTCGCCGAACCGTGCGCCGAAGTCGACCTGGCTGGCGCCCACATGGGGCCGGCCGTCGGTGGTGGTGGGCGGGGCCGACAGCGGATCGTGCTTGAGGTTGAGGACGGCGTCCGGCCGCTCCAGCACCTCCGGGAAGTGCTCGATCAGCGGCGCCCAGGCGGCGAAGTAGAACGGCATGAACGTCGTGCTCATGAAGCGCGGGGTGACGGGCACCTTCTTGTGCGCCCCGGTGCTGCCGCTGCTGGTGAAGTAGACGACCGGGGTGTCGGCCGACAGCAGGTTGCGTTCTCCCGCGGCCGTCCGTTCGATGAGCGGGGCGTGGGCCGCGTAGTCCTGCACCGGGACGGCCCGCCGGAAGTCGTCGATCGTGCGGATACGGCCGAAGCCGTGCCGCCTGCCGAACTCGGTGCCGGCGTTGAACTCCAGGAGGTCCGCGAGGACTTGCCGCTGCGCGCCGCGCAGGTCGGCGTGCTCACCGGCCAGCCGCTCACGCGCGGCGAACACCCGCTCGCGGTAGCGGCCGGTGTGACCCGGCGTGTGCCAGACGGAGGCGGGGGCCGACGGGGTGCTCACGGGGGCCGAAGGGCCGGCCACGGGGGCCGGATGAATGTTCACGGGGGCCGGAGGCGTGGTCACGGGGTCAGCACCTCCCGTACGGCTTCGGCGGTGCGGTCGGCGTCGGGCTGTTCCTGCACCATCGTCACCGGCAGGTCCCGGGTCTCCTCCAGCAGCAGCTTGCGCAGGTTCTTCTGGTACCGCTCGAAGCCGGGCCAGTCGCCGTCGGCGCCGTCGTGCTCGAGGACGTTGAGCTGCGTTCCGTCGCCCCTGCGGCGCCAGGCCGACTCGGGCGAGACGTCGAGGAAGACCACCTGGCTCGGCTGCGGGAACTCGCGCCACCAGGAGTACAGGCGGCTGTCCCGGACGCCCGCCAGCCGGCACTTCGCCAGGATCTTGTAGTAGTAGGAGTCCACGAGCACCGGCACCCGTGGATCGCCGCCGCACACCTGGTCCCGGACGTGCACGACGGCCGTCTGCAGCACGCTGGCCAGGAAGTCCACGGAGTAGGCGGTGCCGAGGCCCGGCAGCAGATGGTCGTGCAGGTCGCGCCGGAGCCGGGTGACGAGCGCGTGCTCGGGTGCGACGAACGCGCTGTCCGTCGACACCATCCGCCACTCGGGCAGCGCCTCGGCCAGCCGGCCCATGACCGACGACTTTCCGGCCCCGTCGGGCCCCAGCAGCACGGAGAACCGACGCTCGCTCATGCCGTACGCACGCTCGTGGAGTGCCGTGCCAGGGCCTCGCGCAGCTCGCTGTCGTCTCCGACGACGACGGGATGCCCCACGAGCTCCAGCATCGGCAGGTCGGAGACGTGGTCCCCGTAGGCGTGGCAGTCGAGCGGGTCGACGTCGGGCCGGGCCGCCAACTGCCGCAGTACCGCGGCCCGTTTGCCTTCGCCGATGACCGGGGTGTCGACCTCGCCGGTGTAGCGGCCGTCCACGATCCGCGGGCGGGTGCACAGGACCGCGTCGGCCCCCACCTCACGGGCCAGCGGCTCCAGGAGGGGCGGGAACGAGCCGGAGACCAGGACGAGGCCCGCGCCCGCGGCCCGGTGGGCGCGCAGGGCGCTGCGCGTGGAGTCGATGTAGAAACCCCGGGTGGACGAGGAGCGCTCGGCGAACCAGTCGTCCGCCAGAGTTGTGATCGTCTCCACGGACTCGTCCGTGTAGTGGCTGTAGTAGAAGCGGTTGATGTCGGCGCGGGGCGTCCCGTCGGCGGAGCGCCGGCGGATCACGGCCATGATCCGCTCGTACTCCTCCTCCCCGGCCGTCCCCTGACGGCGCACCAACTGGTAGTGCAGGAAGTCGAACATGCTCTTGACGGTGATCAGCGTCTCGTCGACGTCGCTGAAGACGAGGTAGGGCCGGTCCGTGTCTGTCATCTGCTGGGCTCCTTGTCATGACGGTCGGCGGCCCGCCGCACACGGGCCGCCGTTTCAGGGGTGGCTTTCCGTCATGGTCATGGCGTACGGATCTCGGTCCGCGCCGGGTTCGCCGCCGCTGCCGCGGCCTCCAGCGTCGCGCAGTCCTGGAGGGACCGGCCCGCCGCCCGGGTCTCCTTGGTGTGGGAGACGCCGGTCTCGAAGGCGGTGAACCGGACCTCCATCTCCGCGGTGGCCGATCCGCCCTGGCTCACGGAGAGTTCGCAGTGGAACGACGTGCGGGTGCGGTGCGGGGAGCGGTGGGCGAGGACCTCGCACCGCACCACCGCGGGGAGCGGGAAGAGGAAGTTGCGGTACCGCGTGGCGAAGGAGTCGATGACGAAGTAGCTGTCGCCGACCGCCTCGGGCGCCAGGTAGAACTGCTCGGCCACCGCGATGAACATCTGCCGCCCGGCCTCCATGGCCAGCATGCCCTGAATGTGCTGTCCGGTGACGTGGTCGGACATCACCTCGTTGTCGGCGTCCACCAGCAGGTCCGCCTCGAACAGGTCGGCGCGGACCGGCCGAGGCCAGGAGATCAGCACGTTCTCTGGGCGGTGTTTGTGCGCGATCTCCCGGCCGGCGCGGGCGTGCAGCGCCTGGTCGTCGATGACGACCCGGTGCGTGAGGCCGCGCCGGGCCAGGGTGTCGTGCACGAACTGGACGTCGAACAGGGAGACGCCCTGCCCCGGCGTCACCCGGACCACGTCGGCGTCCTCGGGGAACGTCCCGCTCCTGATCCGGCGGGTCAGCTGAGAGACCGTCAGCACGCCCGGGTGGTGGGCGAACTCGGCGAACACGTCGCCCACGAGGAACAGCGTGTCCGGTGTGGCATCGGTGACCTGGGATGTCTCATGGGGCATGGGTCTTCGCCTCTCCCGTTCTCCTGATGGTTTCCCCTGATGGTCGTCCCGGCCCGCTACTCGGAGAGACGCCGGCTCAGTTCCGGGAACTTCGGGTCGCTGCCGAGGGCTCCCCCCTCCGCCCAGCGGTTGCGCGGCACCTCCTGGATGTAGACGGTGATCTTGTCCAGCGGTGCTCCCGTGACGCGCCTGACGGTCCGGGTCAGCTCCTCCAGGAGTTCCTGGCTCTGGGCGTCGTCCTGACCGTCCCAGGTGGTGACGGAGATGATGGGCATGAGGCCTCTCCTGTGCTCTCTGGTGCTTTGCGGCGTTTCTGTTGTCTCTGTGTCTCTGTGTTTCTGTGACGGCGTGGTGCCGTCAGGGCCGTGGGGCCTCGGTGGTGCGCAGGTCCTGGAAGGACGGGCCGCGCAGCTTGAGGTGGGCGTGGATGTCACCGCCGAGCCCGAACTCCCCGATGGCGCCGCCGTAGCTGCGCTGGTAGCTCATCCACAGCACGACCACGTTGATGATCCGGTTGGCGCCCGGCAGCTCCGGGTCGGGGAACGGGTTCGGCATCGTGGCGTGGTAGCGGCCGGCGCCGTCCGCGTCCGTGACGAACACGTTGGGCACGCCGAGCGGGCCCGGTCGGGTCGGCCCGGCCGGATCCAGGTCGTGGGCGCGCAGCGACATGATCGTGTACACGCTGTCGGGGACGAGCCGGGAGAACACGAAGTCGAACGTCCCGCTGTGGCCGTCCGGAGTGACCCCGACCTCCAGGGTGCCGCTCGCCCGCATCCAGTCGCCGAACGTCACCGGCTCGACGACCTTGGGGCCGTCCTCCGGGCGCAGGTCCGGGATCGGCACCTCGTGGAAGGCGTGACTCGGCCGCTCGACCCGGTCGGCGTCGGGCAGTTGGTCGGGCGCGAACACCATCGGGTAGTTGTTGCACGGCAGCGGTAGCGGCAGCGTGTGCAGCACGACGTCCCGGTCCGCCCCGTCGGGGTCGGTGTCCAGCTCGCGCAGCACCGTGTACGGGGCGAGGCGGCCGAACTCGGGGACCGGACTGCCCGGGGAGACCACGGCCGCGCCCCACTCGGGGACGGCCCCCGCCCCGCCGGGCCGGTTGACCAGGCCCACCACCACGAAGTTGCCGTCGCCGTCCATGACCTCACTCGGCGGGTACAGCGGGCCCTGGGTCGTGAGGCTGAGCTCGTGGGTCTCTTGGCGGTTCGGGGTGGCGAGCCCGGCCGGGCCGGTCACCGTGGCGGTCTCAGACATCGACGCGCTTGTAGACGCGGGTGTACAGGCCGCTCTCGCCGCCCACGATGTAGCGGTCGCCCGCCTGCTGGACGATCTGCTGGTACGCGGGCGACGTGAAGACCTTCTGGTACTCCGCCGGCTCGCACTCGAAACCGGACACGAACATCACGCCCGGCTCGGAGCTGAGCAGCGAGTGGTAGGCCAGGAACGCCTTGACCTGGTCCGCGCGCCGGACGACGTCGAAGATGGTGTTCTCCCGCCACTCGCGGTAGGCCGCGTACTCCCGCGGCTTCACCTCGATGTGCCGAAGCTGCACGTACGGGGTCTGCGGCAGCGGGTCGGCGACGTCCTTCGGCGCCTCGACGAAGTCCAGGAGCTGGCGCCGGAAGTCCGTGACGAGGTCCGCCGACACGCTCTCCCAGAGCCGCTGCCAGACGGTGTTCAGCGCGCCCAGCTCCGCGAGGTCCGCGACGGGGGTGATCTCCAGGACGTTGTCGTCGTCCAGGCTGCGCAGCAGGGCGCGGCCGGCCACCGGCTCCTTCTGGTTCAGTTCGCTCCACTCGGCCAGCACCTGGTCCACCTTCCCGGGGGCCACGGCGACTTCGTTGAGCACGAGCAGGGTGGAAGACATCGGTATTCCTCTCATGGGGAACGTGGTTGAACGCGGTTGAGAATGGTTGAACGTGAGGGAACGTGGGTGACGAATGAGGTGAACGCGAGATGTGCGCGCCCTGCCCGAGTCGCCGCCTGAGTCCCTGGACCCGTCCGGAATCCGTCAGGGATCCGTCAGGGATCCGTCCGGGATCCGTCCGGGATTCGCCCTGGATCCGCGCAAGAATGGCGAGAATTCGCTTCGCGGACGCCGCGTGGGGCGGGTCAGGCTACGGCGACGCCCTTGGACGCGAGCACCGTGGCCGCTTCGGCGACGGTCTGCTCGGGGACGAGTTCGCCCATCTCGATCTCGATACCGAAGCTCTTCTGAAGACGCAGTGCCAGTTCTTCCAGCAGCAGCGAGTCGATCTCCATGGCCTCGAAAGTGGTGTCCGGCGTGACATTCGCTGTCGGAACGTCCAGATCCGCCAGTACCACCACGATGCGGCTGACGATCGAGTTACCCATTTCTTCCTCCGCAGATTCCTGGGAAGAACTGTTTCAGCACCGCACCGCACTGTGCGCACGACAGTTCTTGAAGACCGGGGAATTCAGCGGCTTCAATTCCGCCGCGTCCCACATTCATCCTGGGAGTCGCGGCACTGGAAGAGGAAGTGTCTCCTGATCATGGTGGTACGAACACCACCTCCGCGGAGAACCGGATCCCGCGTACGCGTATTCGCGCGGGAGGACGCGTGGGAAGACGTGCGGGAGGACGCGTGGGAAGACGTGCGGGAAGAGCCGAAACGCCGGCGTCCCGAGCCGGCGTTCCGTGGGGGAGCGGGGTACGGCTCAGGCGGCCTCGGCACGCGCGCCGACCAACCCGCGCGACTGCTCGGCCGCCAGGCCCGTCCCGGGCTGGGCGACGTACAGCGTCAGGAGTGAGTCGGGACACTCCGGCACACGCATCACCAGACGGTCGAAGACCATGACCCCGGCCTGCGGATGCGCGATCTTGCGCACGTACTGGTGACGATCGTCGACCTCGTGGCAGTCCCACAGCTCGGCGAAGTGCGGGCTGCGCTCACAGAGCGACTCGGCGATGCGGTCGAACTCCGGGTCGTCCGGGAAGCGGGCCGACTGCGCCCGGAACTGGGCCACCAGCCCGCGCCCCACCTCCGCCGCGTCCGGATACTTCTCGCGGGTGGGTGGATCGGTGAAGAACTTGACCACGCAGTTGTCGCCCCGCGCGTTGACCCGGAACAGGAAGCGCGCAGAACGGCTGGCCATTTCGATGCTGCCGTACCGGTCGGTGATGTAGGCCGGATTGGACGCCCACCCTTCGACGAGCGCGCACATCCGTTCGTACACGATGTCCCGGCTGCTGCCCCCCGTGCGCGGTGGGGGATTGTGTCCGGCCAGCCGGTAGAAATACTCGCGCTCGCAGCCTTCGAGCCGGAGGGCGTTGCCGACGGCGTTGACGATCTCTTCGGAGACGTTGATGTCCCGTCCCTGCTCGAGCCAGGTGTACCAGGACACACCGACTCCGGCCAGGGCCGCCACCTCCTCGCGGCGCAGTCCGGGGGTCCGTCGCCGCTCCATGTTCACCAGCCCGACTTCTTCCGGTGATATCTGCGCCCGACGGGCCCGCAGAAAGTGACGGAGTTTTGTTCGTCGTAACAGTCCGGATACCGGGGGGGATGCGGTCATCTGCATGTATCGGCCTCTTTCCCTTTGATCTCTCGGCGTCGAAATTCCTGCCATTGTGCGAGTTTCAAGGATTTCGGAAATCGACTGCGGCAGTGTATTGGACGCTACATCCAACTCGCAAGTAGAACTTTCAAGTAACGAAGAATGTCGATAAGCGTAACTCCGGTGATTTCCGGTGATCGATGCCGGTCTCGACTGATGGTGTTGGCAGTACCCGGTTCGGCACGCACTGCCTCCCGCCGCTCGTCCGCGTCAGACTGGCGACCATGGTCCACACAGCGGCGAACATCCCGGCGGACACAGCGGCGGGCACGGCGACGAGTACCCCCACGAAGAGCGAGGCCGCCCGGCTCCGCCTGTTCTGCTTCCATCACGCGGGCGGCAGCGCCTGGTCCTTCGCGGGCTGGGGGCAGCGGCTCGGGCGCGGCGTGGAGGTGGTGCCGGTGTCCCTGCCGCCGCGCCCGTCCGCCCGGAGCGACGACCCCGGCGCCGTCGGCACGATGGACGCGCTGGTGGGCGAGGTGACCCGGCGACTGGCTCCCGCTCTCGACGAGCCCTACGCGTTCTACGGCCACAGCATGGGTTCGCTGGTCGCCTACGGCGTGGCGCAGCGGCAGCTCGCCGCGGGATGCCGCCCGCCCGCCCGCTTCGTGGCCGGGGCCCACCGCGCGCCGCATCTGCCGTCCGAAGCGCACCTGACCGGGGAGCTGTCGGACGCCGCGACGCTCGAACTGCTGCTGGGCCTCGACGGAGTCGGCCGGCTGGTGCGGGAGGACCCCCGGCGCATGCGAGCCGTCGCGGACCGGCTCCGGGCAGACCTCCACGTGTGTGGCACCTACAGGTATCCGGCGGCGGGGCAGCGTCCGTTGCCCTGCCCGGTGCACGTTCTGTACGGCACCGGCGATCCGCTGGTCTCCGCGGCGCAGGCCGACGCGTGGCGCACCCACGCCGGGGGGCGGTTCTCGCTCCACGCCTTTCCCGGCGGCCACTTCTTCCATCGGGAGCACAAGGACCTGTTCTTCGCGGAGTTGACACGTGTACTCGAGATGGACATGAACTGAAGGTCCGTCAATTTTCGTCTGCCGTACGTCACTTGGGACGATCCGCCGAAGAGCGCCTCGCGCGTCCGATACACCGGGCGGCGCTCTTCCAAACCGCCTGAGATGTGATTCTCACCGCTGACAGTCCGTGTTCGCGCGACCTACATTCGGTTCACATGGACGCCATGCCTTCCCGGACCCACCCCAAGAACAAGCGACGCAGCCAACTGACGCACTTCCTGCGCAGCCGCCGCGCCGGGCTCTCCCCTGCGGACGTCGGGCTGGTCACCGCGGGCCGGCGCGCCCGGGTGGGGCTGCGGCGTGAGGAGGTGGCTGTCCTCGCCGGGGTGAGCGCGTCCTGGTACGCGTGGCTGGAGCAGGGCCGCCCCATCCGGGTCTCGGACGGGATACTGGACGCGATCAGCCGCGCCCTGCGGCTCAGCGAACTCGAACGGGTCCACCTGTACCGCCTCGCGGACGCCAACCCTCCGCTGCCCGTGTCGGGCGGCGGCCTCCCGGACCCCGAGGTGTTCCAACGGGTGGTGGACACCCAGTTGTCGGGGCCGGCGTGCGTCATCGACCGCTACTGGGACGTCCTCGCGGTCAACCGCCCGGCGGCCGACATGCTGCGCCTGGGCCGCGACGGCAACCACAACTACCTGACCAGCCTGTTCACCGGATCCCACGGCAGGCGGTATCTGAACTGGCCCCAGGTGGCACGGGCGATGACCGCCCGGTTCCGGCTCCAGGCCTCGTACGTCGCCGACGATCCCCGGTACGAGCAGACGGCGGACCAACTCGCCCAGAACGACCCCCGTTTCGCCGAACTGTGGGCCCGCCACGAAGTCGAGGAGTTCGTGCCGACGACCGCCGAGGTGGACTCGCCGGCCGCCGGCCGCCTCCCCTTCGTGCTGTTCACCATGGACCTGGACGAGGCCGCCTGCACCCGGCTGCTGGTCTACCTGCCGCCGGGCGTCGCCGATCCCCGGCCGTGACCGGCCGCCCCGGCCCGTCGAGTGGCCGGGGCCGGGGCCTCGCACGTCGTGCAGGGTGGTGGTCCCGCCACCACCGCGGGCGCCCACAGCGTCCGTACGGTCTGGCAGGCACCTGTCGGCAGCCGGATAATCGTCGTACGTCTTCGAGACGGCGCGAACATCCGCGCCGTTCGTAACAAGCCGCGTCCGGTGACCGTGTACCAGGCCTGCCGGTGACGCCCCTGCCGCGTCCGTCGCCCTCCGCCGAGCGGAGGCCGGCCCATCCGCCATGCCCGGGAGCGGCTTCCCGAACCGGCGCCTATGGAGGCCCCCTTGACGTATGTGTTGTCCCACCGACATCTACGGCACGCCCGCCGGCCGGTGCGGGAGGCCGGGGCATGAGTGGAGCAGCGGTCCTCGCCGGGCTCGGGACGTATCTCCCGCCCCGCGTCGTGACCAACGAGGAGATCTCCCGGACCCTGGACACCTCGGACGAATGGATCCGCACCAGGACCGGCATCACCCAGCGGCACTGGGCCGACCCCGGGACCGCAACCGGCGACCTGGCCGTGGAGGCGGGCGCACGGGCACTGAAGTCGGCGGGCTCCGGCGACGTCGACCTGGTGGTCCTCGCCACGACCACCCCGGACCACCCCTGTCCGGCGACGGCTCCCGAAGTCGCCTCCCGGCTGGGCCTGGAGGCCGTCGCCGCCTATGACATCGCCGCCGTGTGCAGCGGGTTCGTCTACGCGCTGGCCTCCGCCGCGGGCGCCATCGCCTGCGGTGTCGCCGAACGCGTGCTGGTCATCGGCGCGGAGACGTACTCCACGATCCTCAACCCGCAGGACCGCACCACCTCGGTCATCTTCGGCGACGGCGCCGGGGCCGTCGTGCTGCGGGCCGGCGACCCCACGGAACCGGGCGCGCTGCTCGGGCACGACCTCGGCAGCGACGGCTCGCTGAAGGACCTCATCGTCGTTCCGCGCGGCGGTTCCCGGCATCCGGCCACCGGCGCCGACGAGCCCGGGCCGCGTCCTGCCGACTCGTACTTCACCATGCAGGGCCAGCCGGTGTTCCGGCACGCCGTGACCCGGATGGCGGCCTCCTCGCAGGCCATGCTCGACCGCGCCGGGTGGGCCCCGGAGTCGGTGGACTGGTTCGTCGGCCACCAGGCGAACGTACGGATCCTGCACGCCGTGGCCGACCAGCTCGGGATGGCCAGGGAGCGGACGGTCGTCAATCTCGACCGGGTGGGCAACACCTCCGCCGCGTCCATCCCGCTGGCGCTCGCCGACTCCGTGGCCGGAGGCCTGATCACCCCCGGCGACCGGGTGCTGATGAGCGCCTTCGGCGGCGGTGTGACCTGGGGTTCGACCGCTCTGGTCTGGCCCGACATCGTGCCGCACCGAGACCCGTCCACGTCGGCCGTCGGTCAGGGATGACCGACGGCCGACACCCATGCCCGCTCATCCACGCACGACCCCGGAGGAGTTCCAGATGACCGCTTCGGCGACCCCCCTGACCATAGGCATCCTCGGCGCGGGAAACATCGGCCGCCCGCTCGGCCGGCACTGGCTGGCGGCCGGACACACGGTGACGTTCGGCTCCCGGACCCCCGGCCGACTCGCCTCGTTCGTCGAGCCGTTGGGCGACCGGGCCCGGGCCGCGACGTACGCCGAGGCGGTGGAGTCGAGCGACGTCGTCCTGCTGGCCGTCCCGCACCCGGCCCTCGACGACCTGCTGGACCGGTTCGCGGACCGGCTCGCCGGAAAGACCGTGGTCGACGCCACCAGCCCGTTCGGCGTGGCGGAGGACGGACTCTTCGCCTCCCAGCTCGGCGCGGGCATCACCCAGGGGAGCTGGACCGCCAAGCGGTTGCCCGAGAGTGCCGTCACCCGTGCGTTCACCCACTTCCCGGACGAACTGCTGTGGTCGCGCGGCACCCAGCAGCGGCACTTCTGGGGCATGGCCATCGCGTCAGACGACGCCGGCGCCCAGCGGGTCACGGAGACCCTGGTGCATGACGCCGGCTTCGTCCCGGTCCATCTCGGCGGCCTGGACGAATCGGCCGCCGTGGATCCCGGCGGCCCGCTCTTCGGCCTGTTCTCCACCGCCGCGGGCCTGCGCGCCGCGGCCGGCCGCACCGCCTGAACCACCCCTGCGACACAAAGGACCGTCTGCCCCACCCGGCTCCGGCCAGGTGGGGCAGACGGTCCTCAGCCGCGTACGGTCAGGCGCTCACACCGTCGTCCGCACGGTCCTCGCCCGCGCGCCGGGCGGCGAGCGGCCGGGGCTCGGGCTCGGCCGGGGGAGCCGCCGCCACCAGCTTCTTCTTCGGGTTCGACCAGCGCTGGGTGATCGGCCGCTCGATCAGGGCGAACATCGCCCACGAGGCCAGGATCGCGACGCCCATGCACAGCGCCATCAGGCCGACGGCCTCCAGGGGCGAGTACGACTTGCTGCCGAGCAGCTTCCACACGGCGACCATCACCGTGTAGTGCACCAGGTAGAAGGCGAACGAGATGTCGCCGAGCCAGACCATCACCCGGTTGCGGCAGAACGTGAACCTGCCCTCGTTGTCCGCCATCGCGCCGGCGGCGATGAGCAGCGCGGCGGGGATGACGCAGACCGCCCGCGTCGAGTAGATGGGCGGCGTGAAGTAGCCCACGGCATAGCTGGCGGCGAGCAGCACACCCGACCAGATCATGCCGATGTTGCGCCACCGTCCCGCCATCACCGAGCGGGCCACGAGGATGCCCAGGGCGAAGTCCAGCACCCGGGGGAACGGCAGGATGTAGGCGAAGAAGTACTGGTTGACGGAGGTGTCGGGCTCCGTTGCCATCATCAGCGAGCCGGCCGGCACCAGCAGCGTCGAGAGCAGCGGTGTCGCGATGATGCCGGCGGCGGCGGCCGCGACCCAGAGGTTCAGCCGGTGCGCCGGGATCTTCTTGATCCAGTGGAACAGGACCGGGAAGGACAGGTAGAAGACCGCCTCGACGGCGAGGGACCAACCGGCCGGGTTCACACCGAAGTTGACCGCGAAGTCCGGGTAGTAGACCTGGACCATGAAGAGGTTGAGCGTGCCGGTCTTGAAGTCGGTGATCGGGGCCGCGAACACCGCCATCGCCAGCGCCCAGACCAGGACGTAGTTCGGGACGATCTTGAGGAAGCGGCGCCGCCAGAAGCGCGGGGCGGTGTCGGTGTCACGGGCCGACCAGGTCAGCACGAAACCGCTGAGCACGAAGAAGAACGTCACGCCCAGGGCGCCGGCGTGCGCGACGGCGTCGTAGTAGGTGGTCACGGCCGAGCTGCTGTTCAGCCACGGGACGCCCAGGAAGGCGAGCAGCGACGCGTGGTACAGGAACACCACGAACGCGGCGGGGAAGCGCAGTCCGGTCAGCGTGTCGAGGCGGGTCACGCGGGAACGTGCCGGTGTCGTCGAGCCGGCGGGCGGCGGCACGCTGCCCGCTTTCTCGTGCCCCGACGCACGCAATTTGTCCGTCGACAAGTTTCTGCTCCTTCAGGCAAAGGGCGGGCATTTGACAAGGCCGAGAAAATTCATTCGTCGGGCCGACTGAAAGCTACCCAAGGAGTCGCTCAATTGCCGGGGTGAATTTATCCGGTTGGCGTCAGCACCACCCCGGACTCCACCAGCCTGAGCAGGTTCCCCCAGCTCGTGGCAGGGTTCCCTGCGGCGACTGGTGGTCCCACCACCATGATCGGAAGACCCTTCCGCCCGGCCCGATGCACACGCGACAATTCTTCCGCGGATATTTCTGCGCGCCGTGGTGCCCGACGGACGGCAGGCCGCTCGAATTTCGGTCCGCAGCCCACCATTCATTCCACCCGGAGCGATGATGTCCCAGAGCGCGACCGACCAGAACGACAGGCGGACCGGAGACGACGACGTCTCGACCGGCGAGGACGGTGGTGCGTCCGTCGAGACGGCCCGGCACTCGGCGCTGCGCGGCTGGCTGGCCGTGGTGGGGCTGGCGCTCGGCGTCTTCTCCTTCGTCACCACCGAGACCCTGCCCATCGGGCTGCTCCCGGCCATCGCCGACGGCACGTCGGTGTCGGTGGGCACCGCGGGGTTCCTCGTCAGCGGGTTCGCGGCGATGGCGGCGGTGACCGCCGCACCGCTGACCGCGCTCACCGGGCGCCTGGACCGCAAGTGGCTGCTCGTCGCCCTCATGGTGGTCTACACGGCCGGCAACTTCATGGCCGCCGTCGCCTCCGGCTACGGGCTGCTGCTGACCGCGCGCATCGTGGTGGCCCTGGCGCACGGGGTGTTCTGGTCGATCGCCGTGTCGATCGCCGTACGGCTGGTTCCGGAGCGGCATGCCGTCCGTGCCACCTCCGTCGTCCTGGGCGGCATCTCGCTCGCCTCCGTCGCGGGCACCCCGCTCGGCACGGCGGTGGGTCAGTCCGCGGGCTGGCAGGTGGCCTTCGTCTGCGTCGGGGTCCTCGGCTTCCTCGTCCTGGCGACGGTGCTGCTGTGCATGCCCGCGCTGCCGGCCCGGGGCAGCGGCAGCCTGAGCGCTCTGCGGCACGTGCTGCGGCACCGGGCGCTGCGCGTCGCGGTCGGCGTCACCGCGCTGATCATGAGCGGCCACTTCCTCGCCTTCACCTACGTGGCCCCGTACCTGGAGGACATCACCGGCGTCCGGTCGTCCCTCATCGGCGTGTTGCTGCTGGTCTTCGGCGTGGCCGGGCTGGTGGGCAACTTCGCGGCGGGCGCCGTGGTCGGCCGGGCCCTGCGCGCCAGCCTGATCGGCAGCACGGGGCTGCTGGCCGTGGTCATGCTCGTGATGTACCTGGGCGGCGCCGGTGTTCCGACGGCCGTCGCCATGCTGGTCTGCTGGGGCCTGCTCTACGCCGCGCTGCCCGTCGCGCTGCAGACCTGGGTGATGCGGCTCGTCCCCGAGGAGAGCGAGGCCGCGTCCTCGCTGTACGTGGCGGCCTTCAACGGGGCCATCGGCGTGGGCTCGTTCGTCGGCGGCCTGATCGTCGACTCGTCCGGCCCACGCCCCGTGATGCTCGCGGCCGGCGCCTTCGCCGTCGCGGCCATGCTGCTGACCGCACTCTTCGGCCGCCGCGAGGCGTGACCGACGCGGGTGCCCTGGGCCCGCCGAGCCGACGGCAAGCAAGAAGGCCGTCGGGCCGGGCGGTTGGGCCGGGCGGTTGGGGCACCCCCGACATCGGAGACGCCCCCGCCGCCCCGGCCGCGGCGGCCCTGTCGTCAGTGCCCGGTGTGACCGGAACCGGTTCGGTCGCCCTTCCCCTTGTGGCCGTTGCCGTTGCCGTGGTTGTGGCTCGAAGAGCCTCCGTGCCCGGTGTGCGGGGCACCGGGCGTGCAGTCCGGTCCGTCGGCTCCACTGGGGTCCGGGGCGCTGCCCCCATCGGTCTGCGGCGTCACGGAGGAGGGGGCGGGGGCGGGCACCGGGGCGGGGGATGACGTAGAGGGGTCCGGTGTTTCCGGTGTGCCTTCGCCGTACGGGGGTTCTTCGGGTGTCGTGCCACCAGGAGTCGCCGTGGGGCTGCCGGCCGGGGTGGGCTGCGGCTGGGCCGGTTCGGCTGCGCCAGGGGTGTTCGAGGGGGAGGGGAGCGGAGGGGTGGCGTCCGGCCGGGGGGTCGTCGCCCGGGCGTCGGTCACCCGGGTGGACGGGCCGTCGTCCCCGGGGGCCACGGCCGGGACGGCGGCCGGCGAAGGCGGTGCCTCGGCCGTCGTGGCCACCGGGGCCTCGGACAGCGGGACTTGGGCCGCGGGCGCCTCGGCCACCGGCACCCGCTGCACCGGTACCGGAGCGGAGTCGGACCAGCCGAGGACGAGGACGACCGCGGCGGCGCCCGCCACGAGCGTGCCGGCCGTCACCGCCACGGGCGCCTTCGCGCCGCCGACCGCGGCCTGCCGCACCCCGTGCAGCAGCCCGGCGCCGTGCCAGCCCGCCGCGCCGGCAGCGGTCGTCGCCGCACCGGTGGACCCGGCGGCGAAGGCCAGGAGGAACTTGCCCGTGCCGCCCACCGCGAGGACCAGCAGCGCCGGGCCGACCAGCGCGGGAAGCCGGTCGTTGGCCTGCATCAGCGAGGCGAGCAGCTTGCGGCAGTCGTCACACGCGTCCACGTGGCCGAGCAGCCGCTCGCTCTGCCGCGCGGTCGCCCCGCCCCGGACGTACGCGGGCATCCGGGCCCAGTGGACCTGGCACGCCGGGTCCTGCGGGGCGCCGGTCTGAGCGCGCAGGAACGCCTGCCGCATGCCCTCCCGCGCCCGGTGCAGCAGGACGGCCGTCGCGCCGTCCTTGGTGCCGAGCTGCGGCCCGATCGCCGCCAGCGGCTGGCCCTCCGCCTCCGCCAACCACAGCGCCTTCACCCAGCGTTCGGGCAGCTGGCCGAGCACCCGCACCACCAGGTCGACGCTGGACACCTGCTCGGCCGGGTCCGCTCCGTGCCCGGCCGGCTCGGCCCGGTCCTCGGTCTGCGGATCCCGCGGCGTCTCGCGCGCCGCGCCCCCCGGCGCCATCGCGAGATGCCGCACCGTCGTCTTGAGATACGCCGGCACGTTGTCGATCTCGTGCCCTTCGGACAGCCGCCGCCAGACGCGGAAGTGCGCCTCGGCGACGAGGTCTTCGGCGGTCCACGCGTTCCGGGTGAGCGAGCGGGCGTAGGCGACGAGACGCGGTTGCTGCTCCTCGTAGACGCGGGCGTACGCGGCGGTGGCGGCGGACGGAGCGGATGGGGCGGGCACGGCAGTGGACCTGTCGGTCATGGAGGAACGCTCCAGTTGCCTGCTGAGGGGCGGACGTATTTGTCAGCCTAGATGACAAATACGTCGACCAGAGTTGCAGTCGCTAGAGGATGTGACTCGCATCACAAGATCATCTTCTTCGGGAATCAGTCCAGGACGGCGTGATAGACGCTGCGCAGGCCCTTGCTCACGCCCGCTCCGACGAGGTGACAGAGCCGGTGGTCCTCAAGCCCGGCGACCTGCTCAACGTCGACAACTACCGGACCACGCACACACGGACGCCGTTCACCCCTCGGTGGGACGGCAAGGACCGGTGGCTGCACGCATGAACATCCGGGTGCCGGAGCGCATGACGGGCAGCGCCGAGCCCCGACGGGACCGGTCGCGTTCGCGGTCGGTCCCGTCGGCGTAGCATCGTTTTCCCAGTTCAGACCTGATCAGAGAGGACCGGAACGAGGATGACCGTGTCTTTACCGCAAGGGTTTCGCACACACACCGGGAACTGCGGGATCCGTGCCGACCGCGACGACTTCCTCGTGGTCGCCTCGGACGTGCCGGCGACACTGAGCGCGGTGTTCACCCGATCCCGCTTCGCCGGCCCGAGCGTCGTGCTCAGCCGGGAGACGGCCGCGGCCGGCACCGGCCGGGCGATCGTCGCCCTGTCCGGCAACGCCAACGTCGCGACGGGCGAGGACGGCCTGCGTGACGCGCGAGCCGTCCGCGCGGCGGTGGCCGGCGTCCTCGGCGCCGCCGAGCAGGAGGTGCTCATCGCCTCCACCGGCCTCATCGGACAGCGCTACCCGATGACCTCCGTGCAAGCCCATCTCGACGCGCTGCGGGCGCCGTTCGACGGAGCGGACTTCACCGCCGCCGCACGGGCCATCATGACCACCGACACCCGGCCGAAGACCCGCTCGGCCCGGTGCGGAGCGGCGACCCTGGTGGGCGTCGCCAAGGGCGTCGGCATGATGGAGCCGAACATGGCGACCCTGCTCACGTTCTTCTTCACCGACGCACAGGTCGAGTCCGCGGACCTCGACGCGCTCTTCCGGCGCGTGGTGGACCGCACCTTCAACGCCCTGAGCATCGACACCGACACCTCCACCAGTGACACCGCGGCGGTCCTCGCCAACGGTGTCGCCGGGCCGGTGGACCTGGCCGAGTTCGAGAAGACCCTCGGCGAACTCGCCCTGGACCTGGTCAAGGACATCGCCCGGGACGGCGAGGGCGCCACCAGGCTGATCGAGGTGGAGGTCACCGGGGCGCGCGACGCCGAGCAGGCCAGACGGGTCGGCAAGGTCGTCGTCAACTCGCCGCTCGTGAAGACCGCCGTGCACGGCGCCGACCCCAACTGGGGGCGGGTGGCCATGGCCGTCGGCAAGTGCGAGGACGACACCGACATCGACCCCGGCCGCGTCACGATCGGCTTCGGGGACGTCGAGGTGTACCCGGCGCCGCCGGACGAGGCCCGCCTGTCCCGGGTGGCCGCCCACCTCAAGGGCGACGAGGTGCTCATCCGGGTCGGTCTGGGCATCGCCGACGGCGCCTTCCGGGTGTACGGCTGCGACCTGACGGAGGGGTACGTCCGCCTGAACGCGGACTACTCGACCTGACGGGTGCCGGTCCGTCGGGCGACCTGGGGGATCCCCCTCCAGGGCGTCAGATGGAGCGGCAGGGCGCTGAGGCAGACCACCTCGCCGGTCAGCGCCGCCGGTTCGCACATGCGCCTCAGGTACGGCGTCAGGCCGCTTGCGGTGGGTAGGCGTTGCGTGTGGGACGGTGGTGGAGTGACCGCCGATGAGCGAAGGGGGCCGCGGGTGGTGGACGCCTCGTGGGGAGCCGACCGGTTCGGGCCGCTGCGCGGCGGGGCCGTGCTGGAGGTGGGCCCGTTGGCCGGCCGGCCCGGCATCCGGGCCAGAGGCGAGATCAGCGAGGTCACTCGTTCGCCGTGGGAACAGGCCCTGGCGGGGCTGGCACGGGAGCATGCCGACGTGTCCTATGTGGAGCTGTCCGAGGTCGGGTTCGTCGACGTGGCCGGGGTCGCGGCGCTCGCCGTCACGGCGCTGTCCCTGCGCGGTGGCCGGGTGGTAGTCGAGCATCCGCCGCCGCAGGTGCCGCGTGTGCTGGGCCTGTTCTGGCCGGGCCTGCACCGGATCGAGGTGGCGCCGCGATGAACCCGGCGGCAACGCACGAGGCGTTCGAGCACCCCGCGATGTTCTACCGCACCGAGCGGGAGTACGTGGCGCGGACGGTGTCGTTCGTGCGGGACGGTCTGGACGCCGGCGAGCCGGTCGCGGTGGCGGTGCCCGGCCCCAGCCTGGAGCTGATCAGGACCGCCCTGGGCGCGGACGCCGAGGGCGTCCGTCTGCTGGACATGACCGAGGCGGGCCGCAACCCGGGCCGGATCATCCCCGGCGTGCTCCGCGCGTTCGCCGACGCCCACCCGCAAGAACGGGTGCGGATCATCGGCGAGCCGATCTGGGCGGGCCGCAGCGCGGCGGAGTACCCGGCGTGCGCGCAGCACGAGGCGCTGATCAACGCGGCCTTCGAGGGCCGGCCGGTGACCATCCTGTGCCCGTACGACGCGGCCCGCCTGGACCAGGAGATCCTGGCCGACGCGAGGATCACCCACCCGACCGTCATGGCCGGCGGCACGGAGCGGGCCAGCGACGCCTACGACTGGCGCTCCGTCGTCGCCCGCTACAACCAGCCGCTGGTGCCCGCGCCGGACGCCTCCGTGCGCTCCTTCGGCCCCGACGACCTGTCCGCCGCCCGCGCCTTCGCCGTCGGAGCGGCCGGCCGGCTGGGCCTCGCCGGGCAGCGGCTGGCGGACGCCGAACTGGCGGTGGCGGAGCTGACGACCAACAGCGTGGTGCACGGCGGCGGGCGGGGCACCCTCGCGGTCTGGGCCGAGGCGGGGCAGGTCGTGTGCGAGGTCCGGGACGCGGGCCGGCTGGCCGATCCGCTGGCCGGCCGCAGACCGCCCGTGCGCGGTCAGATCGGCGGCCGCGGCCTGATGCTGGTCCACTACGTGGCCGACCTGGTACGCCTGCACACCGCCGACGACGGTACGACCGTCCGCTTCTACCTCACCCGCTGACCGGCACCCGCTGAACGACGCCCGCTGACTGACGCCCGCTGACGACGGCGACGGCAGCGGGTCCGCTCAGCCGTCAGTCGGTGGCGCGCAGGGCGGTCCAAGTGGCCTTGTTCATGATGCCGTTGACCTTCAGCCCCTTGTCGCCCTGGAAGCTGCTGACGGCCGCCTCCGTGTCGGGTCCGTAGTCGCCGTTCACACCGCCCACGCTGTAACCGCGCTTGCCGAGCATGCACTGCACCTGCCGCACCCGCTTGCCGGTGTCTCCCGGGACGGTGCGGCGGCTGCCGGCGTAGTACGTGCAGTCGGTGATCCAGGCCGGGGCCGCGGGTTCGCTCGGCACGGTGCCGGCGGTCGGGGTCGCCGCCGGGGCGGAGGTCGCGGGGCCGTCGGCCGGGGCCGTGACGGGGGTGTCCGGCCGGTCGTCGCCGGGGGGCGCGGCGGCCCCGGGCGGCGGCGCGTCCTCGTCGGAGTCGCCGCCTGCGGCACCGGTGTCGTCCGTGTCGTCGGTGCGTTTGCTGGACGCTCCCGTGGCGGACGCCCCGTCAGGTGTGCCGGACACCGTCGGCGTCGCGCCGCCGCCGGGCACCGTGACGGTCGCCGACACGACGCCCCCCGGTGCGGTGGCGCTCGCGTCACCGCCCTCGCGCATCAGCACGAAGGTGCCCGCGGCGACGGCGCACAGGGCCGTGCCCGCGGCGGCGGCCAGGATCCGTTTCCGGTGCTTTCCGGGCCGGGCCGGCGTCGGTGACGGCGGCGGCGGCGTCGACGAGACCGCCTCCGCGGAGTCCGGTGCGGGCACCTCGGCGGATTCCTGCGCGGCCGGCGGGCTCGCCCGCACGGGCGGCGGCACCGACTTCACCCGGTGGTCCGACGGCCGCAGACCGGCCGCCCGCTCGACCGGAAGGCTGCGCAGCGTCTCGTACGCCCGCTGCCGGGCCAGGATCCTGCCGCGCAGCGGCTCCGGCCAGCCGGGTCTCCCGGCCCGGGGCAGCGCCGCGTCGATCAACTCCCGCGGGATCGGGCGTCGCTCGGGCTCCTTGGCCAGGCAGGCGGCGAGCAGGTCCCCCAGCTCGGGGTCGGCCGCCGTCACCGCGCCGAGCACCTCCGGGTTCGGCTCCTCGAACGCCACCCGGTGCATCACGTCGACGCCCGTGCCGTCGCCGAACGGGGCCCGCCCGGTGGCCGCGTAGAGCAGGGTGCCGGCCAGCGAGAACACGTCGGACGAAGCGTCGCACTGGCCGGTGCGCAGATACTCCGGCGACATGTAGGCCGGGGTGCCGACCCGGTTGCCGGTGCTGGTGATCGCGCTGGCGTCCGCGGCCTTCGAGATCCCGAAGTCGATCACCCACGCGCCCTGGAGCGACAGCAGCACGTTGGACGGCTTCAGGTCCCGGTGCACGACGTCCGCGGCGGCGAGTGCGGCGAGCGCCCGCCCCAGCTCGGCGATCAGATACCAGACGGTGGCCGACGGCAGGGCTCCGCCCTCGCGTACGGCTTCCGCCAGGTCGAGTCCGGGGACGTACTCGGTGGCCATCCACAGCAGTTGGCCGTCCCAGCCGGTGCCGCTTAATCTCGGGGCGTGCGGCGGGCCGAGCCGGGAGTGCACCGCCGCCTCGCGTTCGAACCGGTGCTGGAACTGGACGTCCTCGGCGTACTCGGGCCGGATCACCTTCACGGCGAACAGTCCGGGACGGTCGTCGGCGGCCCGCGCCAGATAGACGCGGCCCATCCCGCCGCTGCCGAGCAGCGCCACCGGGACGAAGGGACCGACCCGGGGCGGGTCGCCGACCCGCAGGGGCGCGGCGCCGGTCTGGCGGAGCGCGGCGGCCTCGTTCACGGCGGAGTTCGGTGAGTGCGGCAGCTGGTCGGACACGGAACTCCTGAAGTGATGTGCGTCGCAAGTAGGTTCGTCAGCCGGTGTAAGTACGTTCGTCAGTGCAGCTACGTTCGTCAGTCGGTGCGTTTCGATCGATTCTTTTCGATCAAAGATCGAGGCTAGCCCAGCCACAGCCCCTGATCAGGGTTTCAAGTACTTCTGTCCGACCGCAACGGTACGGAACGGCGCGGACCGGCCGGCCGGCCCCGCGACGCAGCCGGGTGAAGCCTGAGCCGCCGTCAGCCCCACGGGGCATGCATGAGGATCTCCGCCGTATCCGGCCGGGTCGGCGGACACGACGCGCTGGAGGCGAGTGTGATGAACGAACGAGCCGAACGGATCGGTCCCGACATCCTCAGGGTCCCGGTCCTCATCGTCGGCGGCTCCCTGGTCGGGCTGGCGACCTCGTTGTTCCTGGGCCGGCTCGGGGTGCCGCACGTGCTGGTGGAGCGCCATTCCGGCACCTCCATCCACCCACGAGGCCGCGGCAACAACGTCCGCACGATGGAGCTGTTCCGGGTGGCGGGCGTGGAGCGGGCGATCCAGGAGGCCGCCGCCACCCTGGCCGGCAACCACGGCATCCTGCAGGCCCCCACCCTGGTCGGCGACGCCGGCGAGTGGCTGTTCCGGGACATCGACCCGGGCGGCGGACTGGCCCGTTTCAGCCCCAGCGGCTGGTGCCTGTGCAGTCAGAACGACCTGGAGCCGGTGCTGCTCGACCACGCCGTCCGGCACGGCGGCGACCTGCGCTTCTCCACCGAACTCATGTCGTTCGACAGCGACCCCGCCGGCGTCACCGCGGTGGTCAAGAGCCGCGAGACGGGTGAGCACACCACCATCCGCGCGGACTACCTCGTCGCCGCCGACGGCCCCCGCAGCCCCGCCCGCGAACAGCTCGGCATCGGGCAGAGCGGGCCGGGCGACCTGTTCCACAACGTCAGCCTCACCTTCCGCTCCCGCCGCCTCGCCGACGTGGTGGGCGACCGCCGCTTCATCGTCTGCTACCTGACCAGCCCGGACGCCGACGGCGCCCTGCTGCCGGTGGACAACGTCGAGAACTGGGTGTTCCACGCCCCCTGGCACCCCGAACAGGGGGAAACCCTGGAGGAGTTCACCGACGAGCGGTGCGTGGAGCACATCCGCCGGGCCGTCGGGGTCGCCGACCTCGACGTGACGGTCACCGGCAAGGCCCCCTGGCACGCCGCCCAGCGCGTCGCCCGCAGCTACCGGTCGGGCCGCGTGTTCCTGGCCGGCGACTCGGCCCACGAGATGTCCCCGACCGGGGCCTTCGGCTCCAACACCGGCATCCAGGACGCGCACAACCTCGCCTGGAAACTGGCCGCGGTGCTCGACGGCTGGGCGGGGGAGGGGCTGCTGGACAGCTACGACGCCGAGCGCCGCCCGGTGGCGGAGGCCACCAGCGCCCGGGCCGCCGCCCGGTCCGCCGAGCACAGTCACCCCGGCTTCGCCCCGCCGCCCGGCGCGGGCGGCGGCGGCCCCCAGCGGGGCATCCTCAACGTGGCCCTCGGCTACCGCTACCCGCAGGGCGCCGTCGTCGGCGCCGACCCCGCCGAGCCGGTCGTCCCCGAAGGCCTCGACCTGACCGGCCGGCCCGGCAGCCGGGCGCCCCACCTGTGGGTACGGCGGGCGGGCGAGCGGATCTCCACCCTCGACCTCTACGAACGGTCCCTGGTGCTGCTCAGCGACGCCGGTGAGCCCGGCGGAGGCGGCGAAGGCGCCGGACGCGGCGGATGGCACGAGGCCGCGACCCGCCTCGCCGCGGAGCTGTCCCTCCCGCTCCGGTCCTACCGGGTGGGCAGCGGCCCCGAGGCCGACCTGGAGCCGGAGGACGACGCCGACTGGGCGGAGCGCCACGGCACGGCACGCGGCGGCGCCGTACTCGTCAGGCCCGACGGGTTCGTCGCCTGGCGGTCGCCCGGCCCGGACCCGGACGCCGAGTCGACGCTGCGCCAGGTCCTGCGCACCGGACTGGCCCGCGCCTGACCCCACGGGCCCGACGGACCTCACCCGGCCTCACCCACCACCTCACCGGGCTTCACCCGTGTGAACGCCCCGAGTGGTGCCGAGGCGGCCGGGGGCTGACGGTGGATCACATACCGGTCGGGTCACCAGAGCTGACGAGACGTCGGCCGCCCGGTCGGGCCGGAAGGACCATCAGATGCGTGGCCCTACCCCTGCCGGACGCGACAGCGAAGCCGTGGCCGCCACCCGTACCCCGAGTGGCGGCCCGGCTCGCTCTTCGCGCCCTGTCCGCACCGCTGCCGCGCCCGAGTGAGGTGGTCCCCGATGGCAGTCCCCCCGTCTTCCTCCCCTTCCCCTTCCCCGTCTCCCTCCGAGCAGGGAACCTCCCGTACCGGCCTGATGATGCTGTGCGCCGGGGCCGCCGTGGTCCTGGCACTGAACCTGTTCGGCGGCAACGGCACGTCGTCCGGCACCGCCAGCCCCCCGCACGCCCCGCCCGCCGCCGCGTCCGTCCCGGCGAACCCGGCGCCGGGCCTGCCCACGTCGGCCCCGGCCGACGGGGACCCGGCCCCGGCGGGCAAGCACCTGCCGCGCTCCCGGCCGGTGCGCCTGTTCATCCCGAAGATCTCGGTCGACGCCCCCTTCACCGCCCTGGCCATCGGCTCCGACGGCCGGCTGGAGCCGCCGCCCGCGGACGACACCAACCTCGTCGGCTGGCACGCGGCGGGCGCCTCCCCCGGGGAGACGGGCACCTCGATCATCGCCGGGCACGTCGACACGAAGACGTCCCCCGCCGTCTTCGCCGGACTCGGCGAACTCGTGAAGGGCGACACCTTCAACGTCCTGCGGGCCGACGGCCGCAAGGCGTCCTTCGTGGTCGACAGCGTGGAGACCTTCGCCAAGGACGACTTCCCCGACGAACGCGTGTACGGCGACACCGACCAGGCGCAGGTACGGCTCATCACCTGCGCGGGGGACTACAACCGCACGGTCAGGGACTACACCGACAACCTGGTCGTCTTCGCCCATCTCCTCTGACGGCCGCCCCCGCCCAGTCACCCACGTAGTTCATCCGAGTCGCGCACTCGCGGGGACGGGCACACGATCGAGGAACGCTGACGTCGCATCACGCGGCCGACGTTCACTTCCCCCTCCGCGAAGGAGATGTGCGCAGGATGACCACCACGTCCGAACGTGTTGCAGGTTCGCGGTCGCGACAGGCGTCGCAACGAGTCTCCCAGTCCGTCTTCGACGGCTCCCGGCTCCGCGTCGTCCTCCTGGTCGACGTCTACGACGGGGCCCAGCAGCAGTTCCTCGAGGCCTACGAGCAGCTCTGCAACCAGGTCGCGTCCGTCCCCGGGCATGTCAGCGACCAGTTGTGCCAGTCCATCGAGAACCCCTCCCAGTGGCTCATCACCAGCGAATGGGAGAGCGCCCCGCCGTTCCTCGCCTGGGTCAACAGCGAGGAACACGTGGCGATGGTGGAGCCGCTGCACAGTTGCGTCCGCGACACCCGGTCGCTGCGCTTCCACGTCGTCCGCGAGACCGGCGGCCCGGCGGCCGGCGCCGAGCGGGGCAAGCGCCGGCTCCAGACGTCGCCCAGGATCGGCGACGGCGTGATCCGCCACGCGCTCACCTTCACCGTCAAGCCGGGCAGTGAGGAGATCGTCGCCAAGATCCTCGCCGACTACGCCTCGCCCGAGCCGCAGGTCGACGCCACCACCCGGCTCTGCCGCACCTCGCTGTTCATGCACGGCAACCGGGTGGTGCGGGCCATCGAGGTCCGAGGCGACCTGCTCGCCGCGCTGCGCCACGTGTCCCGGCAGCCCGGGGTACGGGCCGTCGAGGAGGCCATCAACCCCCATCTGGAGCAGGACCGGGACCTCGACGACCCCGAGTCCGCCCGGGTGTTCTTCACCCGCGCCGCGCTGCCGGCCGTCCACCACGTGACGGCGGAACGGCAGGACGCGCAGGCCGAGCGGTACGCCCTGTACTACCCGGCCAGGCCCGACCGCGGCATGAAGCTGGCCGAACTGCTGGCCCGCCAGGACGAGGCGGCTGCCGACGACCCGCGCACCCCGGTCCTGCGCAGCACGATCTTCCAGCGCGACGACGTCGTCGTCCGTCTGATCGACGTGCGCGGCGGACTCGACGCCGCCGACCCCGCAGCGGCCCTCGGCCTGGCCGACCCCGGGCAGGTGGCCGAGCTGACGACGCTCCTGGACGCCGCCGACGCGGACGCCTCCGCGCCGGACGACGCCCGGCTCGCGCGCTTCCTCGAACGCGCGCGCATGGATCTCGTCACCGACCGCCGGTCGCCCGACGCCTGATTCGTCATCACGCGGGCCGGGGCGGCGTCATGCCCCACCCGCGTCGGCGCAGTACATCAACGGAGGAACGTCGTGATCACTTCCCGTCCCAGAGTCGTGGATCTCAGCGAGGTCGAGCCCAACACCCGGCGCGGCGGCGATCTGCGCGCCATGCTCACCCCCGTCACGGTCGGCTCTACCAGCGGTTTCATGGGCGTGGCCCTCATCAAGCCCGGCGACCGCATCGCCGAGCACTACCACCCCTACTCCGAGGAGTTCATCTACGTCGTGTGCGGGCAGCTGGAGGTGGACCTGGACGGCGAGCCGGTGCCGCTGCAGCCCGAGCAGGGCCTGATGATCCCGGCCCACATGCGCCACCGCTTCCGCAACGTCGGCAAGGTCGAGGCCCGGATGGTCTTCCACCTCGGCCCGCTGGCCCCGAGCCCGCCGCTCGGCCACGTCGACACCGAGGAGGCCGACGCCGAGCCCGTGGTGATCGGCGCCGAGGCCGCCGGGCGACGTCAGGTCCGGTCATGACGAGACGGGTGGCGGTCACCGGCATAGGCATCGTCGCCCCGGGCGGCATAGGCACCCCCGCGTTCTGGAAGCTCCTGGTCGAGGGGCGTACGGCGACGCGCGGCATCACCTTCTTCGACCCGAGCGGCCTGCGTTCGCGGATCGCCGCCGAGTGCGACTTCGACCCGGCGGCCCACGGCCTGGACGCGCGGGACGTCGAACGCTGCGACCGCTACATCCAGTTCGCCATGGTCGCCGGCGACGAGGCGGTACGGGACTCCGGTCTCGACCTCGCCGCCGAGAACCCCTGGCGGGTCGGCGTCTCCCTGGGCACCGCGGTCGGCGGCACCACCCGGCTGGAGAACGACTACGTCCTCGTCAGCGACCGCGGGCAGCGCTGGGACGTGGACCACCGCAAGGCGGTCCCGGAACTGCACCGGGCGTTCTCGCCCAGCACGCTCGCCTCCACGGTGGCGGAGCGGTTCGGGGCGCGCGGGCCGGTGCAGACCGTCTCCACGGGCTGCACCTCGGGACTCGACGCGGTCGGCTACGCCTTCCACACCGTCGAGGAGGGCCGGGCCGACATCTGCATAGCCGGCGCCTCGGACTCGCCGATCTCCCCGATCACCATGGCCTGCTTCGACGCGATCAAGGCCACCTCCCCGAACAACGACGACCCCGCCCACGCCTCGCGTCCCTTCGACGCCGACCGGGACGGGTTCGTGATGGGGGAGGGCGGCGCCGTCCTCGTCCTGGAGGAGCTGGAGCACGCCCGGGCCCGCGGCGCCCATGTGTACTGCGAGCTCGGCGGGTACGCCACCTTCGGCAACGCCTACCACATGACCGGCCTGACCAGCGAGGGCCTGGAGATGGGCCGGGCCATCGAGGACGCCCTCGGCCACGCCCGGCTCGACGCCACGGCGATCGACTACGTCAACGCGCACGGGTCCGGCACCAAGCAGAACGACCGCCACGAGACCGCGGCGGTGAAACGGGTCCTGGGCGCACACGCCTACGACACGCCCATGAGCTCCATCAAATCCATGGTGGGGCACTCCCTCGGCGCGATCGGGGCGATCGAACTCGTCGCCTGTGTGCTGGCCCTGACCCACCAGGTGGTACCGCCGACCGCGAACTACGAGACGCCCGACCCCGAATGCGACCTGGACTACGTCCCGCGCGTGGCCCGCGAGCGCAAGCTGGCCGGGGTGCTCTCGGTGGGCAGCGGGTTCGGCGGCTTCCAGTCCGCGGTGGTCATGAACCGGCCGAGGGAGAAGACACGATGAGCGAACCCCGTCCACGGCTCGCGGCCGTCACGGGAATCGGTGTGGTCGCGCCCAACGGAGCCAGCACCGAGACCTTCTGGAAGGCCACCAGCGAGGGCATCAGCGTCCTGGACCAGATCACCCGCGAAGGCTGCGAACACCTGCCGCTGCGGGTGGCGGGCCAGGTCCGCGACTTCGACCCGTCGGCCGCGATCGAGGAGCGCTACCTCGTCCAGACCGACCGGTTCACCCACTTCGCGATGGCCGCGGCCGACCTCGCGCTGGACGACGCCCGCCTCGCCCGGTCCGACACCGACGAGGCCCCGTTCTCCATCGGCGTAGTCACCGCGGCCGGCTCCGGCGGCGGCGAGTTCGGCCAGCGGGAACTGCAACGGCTGTGGGACAAGGGCAGCCGCTACGTCGGCCCCTACCAGTCCATCGCCTGGTTCTACGCCGCCAGCACCGGCCAGATCTCCATCCGCCGCGGCTTCAAGGGCCCCTGCTCGGTGGTCGCCGCCGACGAGGCCGGCGGCCTGGACGCCCTCGCCCACGCGGCGCGGGCCGTGCGGCGCGGCACCGACGTGATCGTCGCCGGGGCCACCGAGGCGCCCATCGCGCCGTACTCGGTGGTCTGCCAGCTCGGTTACGAGGAGCTCAGCACCGTCGACGACCCGACCCGCGCCTACCGCCCGTTCACCGCCGCCGCCTGCGGGTTCGTACCCGCGGAGGGCGGCGCCATGGCCGTGGTGGAGGAGGCGGGCGTGGCCCGGGAGCGCGGCGCGCGGGTGCGGGCCTACCTCGCCGGACACGCGGCGACCTTCACCGGCGCCTCCCGCTGGGAGGACTCCCGGGAAGGGCTCGCCCAGGCCATCCGGGGCGCCCTGGCGGAGGCCGAGTGCGCCCCCGAGGAGATCGACGTGGTCTTCGCCGACGCCCTCGGCGTACCGGCGGCGGACCGCGCCGAGGCGCTGGCGATCGCCGACGCCCTCGGCACGCACGGCACCCGGGTGCCCGTCACGGCGCCGAAGACCGGCATCGGCAGGGGCTACTGCGCGGCGCCGCTGATGGACACCGCGGCGGCGGTGCTCGCGATGGAGCACGGCCTGATCCCCCCGACCCCCAACGTGTTCGACATCTGCCATGACCTGGACCTCGTGACCGGCCGGGCCCGTACCGCCGAGGTGCGCACGGCGCTGGTCCTGAGCCGGGGACTCATGGGGTCGAACTCGGCGCTGGTGCTGCGGCACGGCGCCTGACGACGTCTCGCAGCGAGGCGCCGTGGAGCAGTAGGAGCAACGAAGGAGAGGAACCGCATGTCTGACCGCATCACCGTGGAAGAGCTGGCCGAACTCATGAAGAAGTCCGCCGGCGTCACCGTCGCCCCGGAGGAGCTCCTTCAGGCCGACGCCGGCTTCGCCCACCTGGGAGTCGACTCGCTCGGTCTGCTGGGCATCGTGGGCGAGCTGGAGAACCGGTACGGGACGCCGATGCCCGTCGACGCCGAACGCTCCAAGACGCCCCGGCAGTTCCTCGACCTCGTCAACAGTGCCCTCATGACGACAGGAGCGTGAGATGACCGGACACACGCAGAACGAGATCACCATCGCGGCGCCGCTGGACCTGGTCTGGGACATCACCAACGACCTGGAGAACTGGCCGCGGCTGTTCACCGAGTACGCGTCCGTCGAGATCCTCTCCCGGGAGGGCCGCAAGACGACGTTCCGGCTGACCATGCACCCGGACGAGAACGGCACCGTGTGGAGCTGGGTCTCGGAGCGCGAGCCGGACCGCGAGAAGCTCACCGTCAGGGCCCGCCGGGTCGAGACGGGCCCCTTCGACCACATGAACATCCACTGGCGCTACGAGGAGACACCGGCCGGCACCCGGATGGTCTGGACGCAGGACTTCGCGATGAAGCCCGAGGCGCCGGTCGACGACGAGTGGATGACCGACAACATCAACCGCAACTCCAAGGTCCAGATGGGCCTGATCCGCGACCGCATCGAGAAGGCCGCCGCCGAACGCGGGGCCACCGCGGGTCTCACCGACTGAGCCGGACGGAGAACAGTCCCCATGCACCAAGCCCTGATCGTCGCCCGTATGGCCCCGGGAACGGCCCCTGACATCGCCAAGGTGTTCGAGGAGTCCGACCGGGGAGAGCTGCCGCACCTGGTCGGCGTCGTCCGGCGCAGCCTCTTCCAGTTCGGCGACGTGTACATGCACATGATCGAGTCCGACCGTGATCCCGGACCCGCCATCGCCAAGATCACCGGGCATCCCGAGTTCCGGGACGTCAGCGAGCGCCTCTCCGCGTACGTCAGCGCGTACGACCCGCAGACCTGGCGTTCCCCGAAGGACGCCATGGCGCAGCGCTTCTACCTCTGGGAGCGCCAGCCGGCCGGCTGACCCGCGCCGGCCGTCACCGGTCGCCGGACCCGCGACGCTGCGGGCCCGGCGACCGGTGGTTTTGGGGGTGTGCGGGTATGCGGTCGGGTCAGGCGGGGATGTGGCAGTCGAACGCGTGCAGATACGGGTTGACCGGGCTGATCCGGTCGATGACCAGGCCCGCTTCGGTCAGCCGGCCGATCATGCTCTCGGTGGTGTGCTTCGCCCCGCCGACGTTGAGGAGCAGCATCAGGTCCATCGCGGTGCTGAACCGCATCGACGGCGTGTCGTCGACCAGGTTCTCGATGACCACGACGCGTGTCCCGGGGCCGCCCGTCTCGCGGACGTTGCGCAGGGTGCGGGCGGTGCTCTCGTCGTCCCACTCCAGGATGTTCTTGATGACGTAGACGTCGGCCTTCACCGGTACGGCCGTACGGACGTCGCCGGGCACGACGCGCGCCCGGTCCGCGAGGTCGCCGCCCGCGCGCAGCCTCGGCACCGCGTTCTCCACCACCCGGGGCAGGTCGACCAGGGTGCCGTGCATCGCGGGGTACTTGTCCAGCAGGCTCGCCACCACGTGCCCCTGGCCGCCGCCGAGGTCGGCGACCGACGAACTCCCCGACAGGTCGAGGAAGTCCGCGACGTCCCGCGCCGACTGCACGCTGGACGTCGTCATGGCGCGGTTGAAGACGTCGGCGGACTCCGGGGCGTCCTCGTTCAGGTAGGGGAAGAACTCCTTGCCGTAGAGGTCCTCCACGACGTTGCGGCCGGTGCGCACCGCCTCGTCCAGCAGCGGCCAGGCGTCCCAGGTCCACGGCTCGGTGCACCACAGGGAGATGGCGCGCAGGCTGTTCGGGTCGTCCTCGCGCAGCAGCCGGGAGACGTCGGTGTGCGCGAACGTCCCGTCCGGCCGCTCGGCGAAGACGCCGTAGCAGGACAGGGCGCGCAGCAGCCGGCGCAGCGGCCGGGGTTCGGCCTTCACCGCGGCCGCGAGGTCCTCCACGGCCATGGGGCTGTCGCCGAGGGCGTCGGCGACGCCGAGCCGGGCCGCCGCGCGCAGGGCGGCGGCGCACGCCGCCCCGAACGCGAGCTCCCGCAGCCGCATGGACGGCGGTGGGGCGGCCTGAGCGGTGGGAACGGTCTGAACGGTCGTCATGTCCCGCCTTCCTTCCTTCTGGGGGTGGGGGTTGTTCAGCACAGGCCGGCGGGCTGCGACGCCCGGCAGGAGTTGCCCTGGAAGGTGTTGCCGACGCCGGTGTCCGCGTTGATCAGGTCCGCGGGGGAGTTGCCCCGCAGCACGTTGCCGGTGATCCGGTTGCGGTCGCTGGTGGTGCCCACGAAGCTCTTGAACAGGACGATGCCGCCCGACAGCGGGGACGTGCCGGCGTTGTCCTTGATGACGTTGCCGGTGATGAGGCTGTCCTCGGCGCCGGTCAGGACGATGCCGGAACCCTGGAGCGCGTCCAGCCGGGCGGTCTTCGGGCACGACTTGTTGTTGCGCTCGATGCGGTTCGCGCGCACGGTCACGAACCCGGCCTTCGGCTTGTTCTCGTCGCCGACGACGAACACGGCCGCGCAGTTGCCGGTGAGGCGGTTGCGCGCGACGGTGAGGTCGCGCAGGCGGCGGACCGTGACGCCGATCCGGTTGCCCTCCAGCCGGTTGTGCTCGACCAGCGTTCCCTCGGTGTCCGTGGCGCCCTGCTCCTCGCTGATCGAGTTGGCGAGGAACAGACCCGCGTCGCCGTTGTCCCGGGCGGTGTTGTCCCGGAACAGGCTGTGGACCGAGCGCTCGGCGGCGATGCCCCACACCCCGTTCTTCAGCGCGGCGACCCTCCGCACGGTCAGCCCGTCGGTCGACGTGGCGGAGACGCCGGACTTGGTGAAGCCGGTCACCGTCAGGGCGGCGACGGTGACGTCCGCGACGGCGCGGTCCTTGGTGCCCTGGACACAGATGCCGTTGCCGGCCTCGGCGCAGGCGCCGACGGCCTTCACGCCCGGGTCCGGCTCGATCACCGTGTCGCGGCCCATGCCGCGCAGGGTCAGCCCGGACGTGCTCACCGTGACGCTCTCGTGGTAGGTGCCGGAGGCCAGCAGCACGGTGTCACCCGGCTGGGCGGCGTCCACCACCTTCTGGATCGACTCCCCCGGCTGGACCCGATGAACCGTGTGCCCGGCGCCCGAGTGACCGGCGACCGACGGAGCGGCCCCGAGCCCCGTCCCGAGGAGCGCTGCCGCGCACGCCAGATATGCGATATGGCATTTCTTCATATTGTGCACGTTATGACCCGAAAGGCCCCGAACCGGCGGGATCGGCCATCCGGCGGCGCGTCGCGCGTGACGCCTACCGGGCGCGGCGGCTGTGGCCGCCGGGAGCGCGGCGGGGGCGGCGGCGTGTGCGGCGGGGGGCGGGGTCCGGAGTCGGAAGGTCCGGAAGGTCCGGAAGGTCCAGGGCCGGTGGGATTGGGGCCGGTGGGGTCGGGGTGGGGGGAAGGCGGGTCGCGTCGTCCTGCCAGGCCTCGTAGTCCGTGAAGGCGTCGCCGGAGTCCGGGAAGGCCGTGTGGCGGGGCGCCGGGATGCCCTTGAGGAGGGTCAGGGCCAGGGTGTCGGAGTCGGGCAGGGCGTCCGGTGAGCGCTGGGCGACCGTGTCGGGCAGCATGACCAGGGACGTGGTGCCGGACCGCTCGCCGGACGGGCGCAACTGGACGCGGATGCCGTGCCGTTCGGCGAGTCTGCCGACCACGAACAGTCCCATGTGCTGGGAGACGCCGACGTCGACGGTGGGCGGGTTGGCCAGCTTGTGGTTGATCGTCGCGAAGTCGTCGGCCCGCAGCCCGATGCCCTCGTCGTGGATCTCGACCATGATCCGTCCGTCGGGCAGCCGGACCGCGGTCACCCGCACCTCCGACTGCGGGGAGGAGAACGCGGTGGCGTTCTCCAGCAGTTCGGCGAGCAGCCGCACCAGGTCGGTCACGGCCGGGCCGTCGATCTGGGCCTCCGGGAGGCCGGCGAACCGGATGCGCTCGTACTGCTCCACCTCCGACGAGGCCGCGCGGATCACGTCGACCAGCGCGAGCGGCCGGTCCCACTGCTGGGCGGGCCTCTCGCCGCCCAGTACGAGCAGGTTCTCGCCGTTGCGGCGGACCCGGGTGGCGAGATGGTCGAGCCGGAACAGGTTCGCCAACTGGTCCGGGTCGGTCTCGTTGTCCTCCAGGCGGGTGATCAGCGCCAGTTGACGTTCGATCAGGGACTGGTTGCGGCGCGAGAGGTTGGTGAAGATCGTGTTGATGTTGCCCCGCAGCCGGGCCTGTTCCGCGGCGAGCCGGACGGCCTCGCGGTGGACGTGGTCGAAGGCCCGGGCGACCTCGCCGATCTCCTCGGTGGTGTCGATCGGGATCGGGGTGACCCGGGTGTCGACCTGGCCGGGGTCGGCCTGGGACAACCGGTCGATCATCGTCGGCAGCCGCTGTCCGGCGATCTCGATGGCGAAGCCGCTGAGCCGGCGCATGTCGGTGCTCATCGTGCGGGCCATCCAGGAGGCGAGCAGGAACGCGGCGAGCACCGAGGCGAGGACGAGCGCGGCGTGGGTGATGGCGTCGCGGCGCGCGTCGTCGGCGATGGTGTCGGCGCTCGCGAGGGCGGCGTCGGTCAGGTTCACCTGGACGCTCCGGTAGGCGTCGAAGCTCAGTGTGGACGCGGCGAAGAACGACTCGGGGGTGATGCCCCGCGCGGCGAGTTCCGCGGCCGGCTTCCCGGCGGAGATCTCGGCGACCATGTCGTCGATGCCGGGCGGGGTGACGAACGTCCGCCCCGCCGCCTCGGCCTGCTCCTCCGCCCGCCCGGTCTGCTCCCTGCCGCGCGCCTCCGCGTCGGCCAGCGCCTTCGTCAGCCTCGCCATGTCCTCGGTGGTGCCGGCGCCCGCGAACTCCTGGAGCCCCACCTGTTCGAGATAGGCGTACGAGCGGAAGGAGGCGAGCTGGGCCTGGAACTCGCCCCGGGCGAGGCTGTCGCGGTCCTGTACCAGCAGGTGTGTGCCGATGGACCGGATCAGGGACTCGGCCGCCTGCGTCAGGGACACGGCGTAGAGGCTGCGGCCGAGGCTCGTCCGGTTGCCGCGGCCGAAGCCCAGTTCGTTGGAGAGCTCCATCAGGGGGTGCTGGACGGCGTGGTAGCTCTCCTCCGACTCCACCCCGGACATGCGGGGCGTGAAGGCGGCGGCCCGCACGCCGGCGAGCTGCCGCTCACCGTCGCGCACCAGTTGCACGCGCCGCAGCAGGCCCGCGGTCTTCGGCATACGGGCGACCGCCGCGTCGAACGCCCGCGCGTCCGCGTCGGTGGTCCTCCGGGCCTGGACGACCGCGTCCGATGGCTTCCCGTCCCTGAGCAGCGGGATCACCGACACATCGCGCTCGTTGATCGCGTCACTCGCGTAGGTGTTCGCCGCCCGCACCAGTTCGGCCACGCGGACCGTGTCGTCGGCGTCCTGCCAGATGTCCACCGAACGTTGCACCCGAATGCCCCCGAGCGCGAGGGCGACGAGCACCGGGATCAGCAGAACGGCCCGGAGCCGTCTGCCCACGGGCCGGTTGCGGCGGAGGGACTTCCTCGGCCGCTCCGTCGTCGGTGAGTTGTTCGGCAAAGTCGTCCTATCGCCGCTGGAGCGCCTCGTGCGTGACGCGCCGGGTACCCCTCACTACGAAGGGTCGACGGTGCCGCGTTCAAAAGTGGTGCAACATTTAACCAAGATGGTCGCGCCCTGGCCAGTCGTGTGCTGAGCAGTCGTGTGCCGACCGGACGTGGGCAGACCTGGCGTGCGCCGTCAGGCCCGGCCGTGCGCCTCCTGGGAACGTCGCGACAGCGAGTCGATGACCACCGCGGCGAACAGCACCCCGCCCGTGATCACGAACTGGACGGCCGGGGGAGTGTCCGTGATCGCCATACCGGAGGCGATCGACTGGATGACCAGCATGCCCAGCACCGCCGACCAGGTCGTGCCGCGCCCGCCGAACAGACTGGTGCCGCCGATGACGGCCGCCGCGATGGCGTTGACCAGCAGGACCCCGGAGCCCGAGCTCTGGCTCACCGAGGTGATGCGCGAGGCCAGGAACAGGCCGCCGATCGCGGCCATCGTGCCCGAGGCCGCGAGCACCGCGGTCTGCACCGCCGTCACGTTGAGGCTGGCGCGGCGGGCCGCCTCGACGCTGCCGCCGAGGGCGTAGACCTGCCGTCCGTAGTGGGTGCGGCGGAGCACGACGTCGAGGCCGGCCACCACCACGAGGAAGATCAGCAGGGCGAGGGGCAGGCCCTGGAACCGGTTGAGCAGATACGCGATGGTGAACGCGAGCACCGCGAGCCCCCCGGCGCGCACCACGATGAGGCGCAGCGAGCGGTGCGGCATGCCGACGGCCCGGCGGCGGCGCCGGTCGCGGTCGGAGACGAGGAAGACCGCGCCCGCGGCGAGCGCCGCCAGGCCGTAGGCGACGGCGTCGTCGGTGAAGTAGTAGCTGGTCAGCTTGGCGATCAGCCCGTTCTCGTCGAGGTTGACGGTGCCGCTCTCGCCGAGGATGGCCAGCATGAGGCCGTTCCAGGTGAGCAGCCCGGCGAGCGTGACGACGAACGCCGGCACCCGGGTGCGGCCGATGGAGTAGCCCTGGACGGTGCCCGCGACGGTGCCCGCGAGCACCGCGACGATCAGCGCGAGCCACTCCGGCACCCCGTTGTTCACGTTCAGCACGGCGAAGACAGCCGCCGCCAGACCGCTGATCGAGCCGACGGACAGGTCGAGTTCGCCGAGCAGCAGTACGAAGACGATGCCGACCGCGATCATCCCGGTGCCCACGATGTCCACGCTGAGGTTGGAGAGGTTGCGGGGCGAGAGGAAGTTCTCGTTGAGGGACTGGAAGGTGATCCAGACGACGGCCAGGACCAGCACGACGGGGAGCGAACCCAGCTCACCGGCGCTGAGCTTGCGCCGGACGACCGCGACCCCGCCCTCCGCGGCCCGCACGACGGCCCGCACCCGCGTCACCACCCCGTCTCCCGGCCGGCCGGCCGGCGGGGCACGTTCTCCGTGGCGCCGGTGATGGACGAGATGATCTGCTCCTGCGACGCCGTGTTCACGTCGAAGAAGCCGTTGTTGCGGCCCAGGCGCAGCACCGCGGCGCGGTCCGCGAGGGCCTTCACGTCGCCCATGTTGTGGCTGATGAGCAGCACGCCCAGACCGCGTTCGCGCAACTCGTCGATCAGGTCCAGGATCTCGCCGGTCTGCTCGATGCCCAGCGCCGCGGTGGGCTCGTCCAGCAGGAGGACCCGCGGGTCGCCGAGGAGCGAGCGGGCGATGGCCACCGTCTGCCGCTGGCCGCTGGAGAGGGCGACGACGGGGCCGCGCAGCTCGGGCAGCCGCCTGGTCAGGCGCTCCAGCAGCCGTCTGGTGCGGCGCTCCATCTCCACCTCGTCGAGAAACCCCGACCTGCGGATCTCCCGGCCGAGGAACAGGTTCCCGACGACGTCGAGGTTCCCGCACAGCGCGAGATCCTGGTAGACGGTGGCGATGCCCAGGTCCCGGGCGTCGTGCGGGCGTCTGATCTGGACCGGCCTCCCCTGCCACTCGATGACGCCCTTCTCGGCGGGCGTGACCCCGGAGATCACCTTGACCAGGGTGGACTTGCCGGCTCCGTTGTCCCCGAGGAGCGCGACGACCTGCCCGGAGTGGATCTCCAGCTCGATGTCCGTGAGGACGTCGACGACGCCGAAGCGTTTGCACACGCCGCGCAGCGCCAGCAAGGGGGGATCCGGCACACAAACCAACTCCTCGGGTGTCAGGTCAGTCCGGCCCTCTCACAGGCGGCGCGGAGTTGGGGGGTGCAGATCTGCCGGACCGTGTGCAGGCCGTCCTTCACCACCGTGTCCCGGATGGTGCCGGCGGTCACCGACACGGGGGTGAGGAGGACGGACGCGACCGCCTCCCCGCCGCGCGCCGGCACCCGGCCGGTGGCCACCTTCCCCAGGCTCTGCCCACGCGCCGCGGCCACCGCCATGGCGCCGGCGGCGGCGGCCTCGGGCTTGAACGGCTTGAAGACGGTCATGTACTGCTCGCCGAGGACGATGCGCCGCAGGGCCGCGAGTTCGGCGTCCTGCCCGGTGACCGGGGGCAGCGGGGCGACCTTGTTGGCCTTCAGGGCGGCGATGCTCCCGCCGGCCAGGCCGTCGTTGGCCGCGTAGACCCCGTCGATGGAGTCGGCGCCGAGCGCCGCGAGGGCGCCGGACATGTTCATGTGCGCGGTCTCGGCCCGCCACTGCGGGGTGTCGTAGGCCTTGCCGATCTTCACCTTCCCGTCGAGCACGGACAGCGCGCCCTCCTTGAACGACTTCGCGTTCGGGTCGCTGGGGTCGCCGTTCATCATGACGATCTGCGCGCCGGGCACCTTGTCGCCCATCGCCTTCAGCAGCGCCCGGCCCTGGAGCCGGCCGACCTCCACGCCGTCGAAGGAGACGTACCCCGAGATCGGGCCCTCGGCGAGCCGGTCGTAGGCGATGACGGGGATGTCCGCCGCGTGCGCCTTGGTGACCGTCGCGCCGAGCGACCGGGCGTCCACGGCCACCAGCACGATCGCGTCGACGCCCTTGGTGATCATCGAGTCCATCTGCTCCTGCTGGAGGGCCACGTCGCCCTTGGCGTTGGCGTGCTCGACCGTGCAGGTGTCGCACAGCTCCTTGATCCTCTTCTCCAGCAGGGGCCGGTCCTGCGCCTCCCAGCGCGCCGTGGTGGCGTCCGGCAGGAGCACGCCGATGCGCGGTCCGTTGCCCCCGTCGGGATCGTCGCCGGTGCCCGCACCGCCGCAGGCCGCCAGCACGAGCGTCAGCACGACCGCCGTGGCGACGGCGGTCGGGGTGGCGGCCGTGTCCCGGATGCGGGCCTTCATCAGTGGTACCTGCCGTCGATGACAATAAGGTGGACATGTGGTCGATATGTTCGGTTGATCCTTGTATGCGATTCTGGTGGGTGGGTGCCCCGATCTCAACCTGTCGGCACCTGAGACAGGACGGGAGGTACGGTGCGGACCTGCCTCGATCGGGCCCTGACCATCGCCGGAGCGACACTGGCAGCGGTCTACGCGTCCGGCGCCGGCGACAAAGAGCTTCGGTTGGTTGACACGTCCGGAGGTACCCCTTCCGGATCGGCGCCCCCGGAGCACCTGCCGCTGTCCGGCGACTCGCCCGCCGCCCGCGCCCTGCGCACCGACCGCCCCGTCTGGCTCACCGCCGGCACCCCGCTGGCCGCGCTGCCCCTCGGCCCGGAGGGCGGACGACTGGGCTGCCTCCTGGTCATGAGCGCCTCGGCGGACGGCTTCGAGACCGAGCAACGCCGGTTCCTGGAGCGCTTCGCCGACGCGGTCGCCGCACTCCTCCCGCCGGGCGCGGACCCGCCGCGGCCGACGCCGCTGCTGGCGCCCGCCCTGCGCAGCCTGCGCATCGGCTTCTTCGTCCTCTTCCCGGACACCGGCCTGATCGAGGCCGACGACATCCTGCTCGACCTGGTCGGTATCACACCGGACGACTTCGACGGCAAGGCCGACACCCTGCTCGCCCACGCCCTCCCGGAGGACATGCACGCCCTGATGTCGGTCCTGGAGCCGTCCGGGCAGGCCTCCGGCCGCCGCGACCTGGAGTTCCGGGTCCGCGGCCCCACCGGCGAGATGCGCTGGCTCAGCCTGAGCTGCCGGGTGGAGGCCGCCACCGCCGACGGGCCGGAACAGGTGCTCGGCGTGGTGACGGCGACCCCGGTCCTGCGCCGCGGCGACGACGACGTCGCCCGCATCCAGTGGCTGACCGCCGCCCTCGACGACGCCGCGACCGTCCGCGACGTCGGCCGCGTCGTGGTCTCCGCCCTGCGCGAGCCGCTGGCCGCCGACCGGGTGGCCCTCGCCGCGCTCCAGGACGACCGGCTCATGGTCACCGTCCTCGACCCGCCCCAGGCCACCGCCTGGCCGCAGGTCTGGGGCACCGAGTGGCGCACCGAATGGCCCGACGCCCCGCTGCGCGCCCTGCCCACCCTCCAGGCGGCCCTGCGGGACGGCCGGATGGACCTGTGGCCCGCCGGCACCGTCCTCGAACCCGGCCTGGCCGGCATCGGCGCCGGCGGCCTCGCCGTCCTGCCGCTCCCCGCCAAGGGCCGGGTCGCCGGCGTGTGCCTGGTCGGCTGGGACCAGCCGCACGAGTTCGTCCCCGTGGAGCGGTCCCTGCTCACCGCCACCGCCGCCCTCGTCGGCCAGGCCCTCAAACGCGCCCACGCCCACGACGCCGAGCAGGAACTCGCGACGATGCTCCAGCGCAGCCTGCTGCCCCGGCGGCTGCCCGAACTCCCCGGCGGCACCGCCGTCGCCCGCTACCTGCCCGCCCGCCGCGGCCTCCAGGTGGGCGGCGACTGGTACGACGTCATCGCCCTCTCCGAGGACCGGGTGGCCCTCGTCATCGGCGACGTCCAGGGACACAGCGCCGGAGCCGCGACGATCATGGGCCAGATGCGTACGGCGGTCCGCGCCTACGCCATGGAGGGCCACCCGCCCGACGTGGTCGTCTCCCACGCCAACCGGCTCCTCGTCGCCATGGAGACCGACCTGTTCGCCACCTGCTGCTACGCCGAACTGGACATGGAGGAGGGCAACACCCTCTTCGTCCGGGCCGGCCACCTCTCGCCCCTGCTGCGCCACCCCGACGGATCCACCGAGGAGGTCGAGGTCGCCGGCGGGCCCCCGCTGGGCATCCTCGCGGAGGCGGACTTCCCCATGACGGCCGTCGCACTGACCCCCGGCACGGTCATCGCCCTGGTCACCGACGGCCTGGTCGAGGCAGCCGACCTGCCCCTGGACGAGGGCATGCGCCGCACCCGCGTCGCCCTCGCCGCCGCCGACCCCGCAGACCCGGGGATCATGGCCGACGCCCTCCTCGGCGACCTCGGCCGCCGGGAGGACGACGTGGCGCTGCTGCTCCTGCGCTACGACGGCATGGAGACCCGCCCGATCCGGGCCGGCTGGATGGTGTGGCGGCTGCCCGACGCCGTCATGCACGCCCGCCGCTTCACCGCGCGCACCCTGCGCCGCTGGCAGGTCCAGGAGGCCGCCGACGCGGTGCTGCTGGTCGTCTCCGAACTCGTCACCAACGCCCTGGTGCACACCCAGGGCCCGGTCCGCGTCGACCTCGTCCTGCGCGGGGACCGGGTGCGCGTCAGCGTGAGCGACTCCTCGCCGCGCGCGCCCGCCAAACCGGTGATCGTCGACTGGGAGTCGACCGGCGGCCGAGGCCTGCTCCTGGTCGAGGCGATGTCGGAGTCCTTCGGCTCGGTCCCGGTGGCCGGCGGCAAACAGGTGTGGAGCGAGATCACCGTACCGGGCGGGATCGCCGAACCGGAGAGAGCGCCATGAGAAACCGACGCCGGCACATCGCCGCGCTGTTCGCCGCGGCACTGATGACGATGCCCCTGGCCGCCTGCGGCGGAGACAACGACACGGGGGGCGAGGGCTTCACCGTCGGCCTGCTGCTGCCGAGCCGCGCCGTCCCGCGCTGGGAACACTCGGACCGGCCGCTGATCGTGGCCCAGGTGAAGAAGCTGTGCCCCGCCTGCACGGTGGAGTACGCCAACGCCGAGAACGACGTGACCCGCCAGCGCGGTCAGTTGATCTCCATGGTCACCAAGGGCGCCAAGGTCCTGATCCTGGACGCCGCCGACACCCGGGCCATGCGCTCCTCGATCCAGGAGGCACGCCGGGCGGGCGTCCCGGTGATCGCCTACGACCGCCTCGCCGAAGGCCCGATCGCAGGCTTCGTCGGCTTCGACGGCCTCCAGGTCGGCCGGCTCCAGGGCGAGGCGCTCCTGAAGGCCACGGAGAACAAGTCCGGGCGCCCGACGGTCGTCATGGTGAACGGCGACCCGACCAGCGCCAACGCGGCCCTGTACCGCGAGGGCGCGCTGTCCGCCCTCACCGGCGAGGTGAGGATCGGCCGGTCCTACAACACCCTGGACTGGAGCACGCAGAACGCCCACGTCAACATGTCCGCCGCCATCGCGGCCCTGGGCCCGGACCGCATCGACGGCGTCCTCGCCGCCAACGACTCCATCGCCGCGGGCGTCGTCGCCGCCCTCAAGAGAGCCGGCGTCACCACGTTCCCGCCCGTCACCGGCCAGGACGCCGACCTCGACGCCGTACGGCGCATCGTCAAGGGCGAGCAGTACATGACGGTGTACAAGTCGTTCGCGAAGGAGACCGCCGCCGTCGCCGCCATGGCCGTCGCCGTCGGACGCGGCGAGGACCCCGGCGACAGCGCCACGACGACCATCGACAGCCCCACCACCAAGGACATCCCGGCCGTCCTGCTCACCCCGACCGCGGTCACGGCCCAGGACATCCGGCGGACGCTGATCAAGGCCGGCGTCTACACCGCCGGCCAGATCTGCACCCGTGAACTCCGGGCCGCCTGCGACCGGGCCGGACTCACACCGTGAGGCCGAGGCGGACGAGGCGGGCCGGCCGTCAGTTCTGGTACGGCTGCTGCTGAGGCTGCCCGTACTGCTGGCCCCCGCCGGCGCCCGCGCTCTGCGCCAGCAACTGGTCCGCCTGCTCCTTCGTCGCCTTCTGCTCGGCGCCGCAGAACGTGCACTGCGTCCCGTACTTCGTCGAGAACGGGAACAGCGGCACGAAGAACAGCGTGAACTTCGTGACCCGCTTCCTGAGCGTGTGCGCGGCGGGGTTGCCGCAGCTCCCGCACAGCAGCGTCAGTATCGCCAGTTGGTAGAGGTATCCCTTGGTGCCGAAGATGATCACGCTGTGCTTCCTTACCGGTCGAGTGTCGGTCCGCACGGGACAGTCTGCGGCATGCCGGGTCACCCGCGTGAGCGGCAGCCGGGTCCATGCCCTGGGCCACGTGGGCGAACGCCCGGCCGCGACGGCGGCGGCCACCGCCCAGGCACCGCCATGGTCGTCTGGCCGCCGCCCGGCGGCGCACCCCCGCCCCCCTCCCGAAGAGGTCCACAGGCCCATGCCCCGACTGCCCCGACTCCCACGCCTGGCGGGCACCGCCGCCGCCGCTCTCGCCCTCGGCCTGCTCGCCACGGCTCCCGCCGCGGGCGGCGAGCCGGCCGTCTCCGCCCCGCGCGTCGTCGCCCACTTCGACTTCGCCGAGGGACAGACACCGGAGAACATCGCGCTCGAACCCGACGGTTCCGCCGACCTGACGTTCGCGGGCGCCCGGCAGGTCGCCAACGTCACCCGGGAGGGCCGGACGCGGATCCTCGCCACCCTGCCCGCCGTCGCGAACCCGAGCACCCCCGTCGTCGGCGCGGCCGTCGTCCTCGGCATCGCCCGCGCCGAGGACGGCACCCTCTACGTCACCTACGCCACCGGCACCGCCAAGACCGGCATCTGGCGCATCGCCCCCGACGGCAGCGCACCCCGGCAGATCGCCAAGCTCCCGCCGAAGGGCTTCCCCAACGGCCTCGCCCTCGACGAGCGCCGGGGCGTGCTCTACGCCGCGGACTCCGTCCTGGGCGCCGTCTGGCGCGTCCCGCGCGCGGGCGGCGAGCCCACGCTCTGGGCCACCGGAGCCGAACTCGAACCCGGCACCGCGCCCCCCGCGTCCGGCATCGGAGCCAACGGCCTGCGGGTCCACCACGACGCCGTGTGGGTCTCCAACAGCGACGCCGCGACCCTGCTGCGCATCCCCGTGCGCGAGAACGGCTCCGCCGGAGCGATCCGGACCCGGGCCAGCGGCCTGGCCGGGATCGACGACTTCGGTTTCGTCGAGCGGCACCGGGACACCGTCCTCGCCGCCCTGCTCGTCGGCAACCGGATCGCCCTGGTCCGCCCCGACGGCACCCACAAGATCGTCCTCACCCGGCAGGACGGGCTGTCCAACCCCACCTCCGTGGCCGTACGCGGCCGCACCGCCTACGTCACCAGCGCCGCGTACTTCACCGGCCAGGACCCGAACCTGCTCCTGGCCCGCGTCCACCAGCGCGACCGCGGCTAGCGGACCGGACCGGTCACCGCACGACGCGGCCCCCGTACCCGGCGAGCGGGTAGGGGGGCCACGTGGGTGTACGGGACGGGTCAGGTCACAGCTCGGAGGCGGCGCTGTGCAGGTTCTTCGCCGCCAGAGCGAGACCCTCGGTCTGCGAGTAGGCGGCGTCCTCGTGCTCGATGTTCACGGCCATCTGCGGGTCGATCTCGGCGAGGGCGCGCAGGAACTCGGTCCAGAACGGGATCCCGTTGCCGTTGCCGACGGCGACGAACTTCCACGCCGGGTTCTCGGGCCAGGAGTTGCACCAGAAGCCGTAGCCGGTCGGGACCTTGCCCGGGTCGTCGGCGGGCACACGGGCGAACGACGTGTCCAGGACGCCGCGGATGTCGGCGCCCGGGCAGAGCGTCGCGTCCTTCGCGGCGGCGTGGAACACCAGCGGGCCCAGCCACTTGATGGACGCGATGATGTCCATGCCCTGCCACATCAGGTGGGACGGGTCCATCTCCGCGCCGACGTTCGTCAGGCCGCCCGCGTCGACGAGACGCTTGAGCGTGACGGGGGAGAAGACGACGTTGTGCGGGTGCATCTCGATGGCGACCCGGACGTCGTTCTCCCGGGCCAGCGCGTCGATCTCCTTCCAGAACTCGACGGCCACGCCCCACTGGTAGTCCAGGACGTCCATGTAGACGCCGTCCCACGGGTTGACGACCCAGGACGGGTACTTGGCGTCGGGGTCGGAGCCGGGGGTGCCGGACATGGTGACCACGTGCTTGACGCCCAGCAGACCGGCGAGGCGGATGGTGCGCCGCAGGTCGTCGGCGTGCTTCGGGCCGACGCCGGGGAGCGGGTTGAGCGGGTTGCCGTTGCAGTTGAGGCCGGTGAGCTCCATCCCGCGCTCGGCGAAGGTCGCCAGGTACTCCTCGCGGGCCTTGGCCGACGACAGCAGCAGGTCGACCGGGCAGTGCGGGGAGGGGATGAAGCCGCCGGTGTTGACCTCCACCGAGGTCAGACCGTTCTCCTTGAGGATGTCGAGGGCCTCGGTGAGGGGGCGGTCGTGCAGACAGGCGGTGTAGGCGCCGAGCTTGAGGGCCATGTGGGTGCTCCTTGGATGCGTGCGGGACGTCAGGCGACGGGCGGAACGGCGACGGCGACGCCGCCGTTGCGGGAGGAGTCGACGACGGCCTGGATGATCTCCATGGTGCGCAGCGCGTCGGCGAAGGTGGCGCAGGCCGGCAGCGGCTCGGCGACGCCCGCGACCTGGTCCAGGAAGGCCCGGGTCTGGTACGTGAAGTTGTCGGCGTTGTTGGCGCCCACGCCCGCGGCCTCCATCGGGACACCGCCGGCGAAGTACGGCAGGTGCGGTCCGACGATGACCTGCCGGGCGCCCTGGGTGCGGGCGTCGGGCTGGGCGTCGTCGAAGAGGTACTCGGCCGGGCGGTGCTGGTCGAACGCGGCACGCCCGCCCACGCCCAGGACGTCGAAGGCGAGCCCGTTGGGCAGGCCGAAGCCGGTGCGCGTCACCGAGAAGGTGCCGACCAGGCCCGACGCGAAGGTGGCGGTGAAGGACGCGGTGTCCTCGTTCTCCACCTCGCCGACCTCGTCGGAGACCGGAGCGGCGTTGTGCCCGACGACCGCGCCCAGCGGCAGCGGACGCTTGGTGATCTGCGTCGAGAGGACGGCGCCCGAGACGGACACGATGGGACCGGCGACGTACTCGGCGGCGTCGATGACGTGCGAGCCGATGTCACCGAGCGCGCCCGAACCCGCGCCGCCCTTGAAGCGCCAGCTCAGCGGACCGCGCGGGTCGGTCGCGTAGTCGCACCAGTAGCGCCCGCTGAACAGGGTGAGGTCACCCAGCTCACCGCGCTGCACGTGGTCACGGATGCCGGCGATGCCGGGGGAGCGGCGGAAGGTGTAGCCGACGGCCGTCACGACGTCGGCGGAGCGCTCCAGCTCGGCCATCGCGCGCGCGTCTTCCAGCGAACCGGCCAGCGGCTTCTCGCACAGCACGTGCTTGCCCGCGGCGACCAGCGCCTCCGCGATCGGGCGGTGCAGGGCGTTGCCCACGACGATGCTGACGGCGTCGATCGTCGGGTCCTCGGCGACGGCCTCCCAGCTCGGGAGCGCCTTCTCGAAGCCGTAGCGGCGGGCGGCGTCCTCGCCGAGCGCGACGTTGGCGTCGGCGATCGCGGCCAGCCGCACCGGCGGCAGACCGGCGCCGAAGACCGTGTTGACGTTGCGGTAACCGGCGGCGTGGCTGCGGCCGGCCATGCCGGCTCCGATCACCGCGACGGAAAGGGGCTTGCCCGAGGTGGTCATGGTGGTGCCTTTCGAAAAGTCCCGGTGGGGAATCTCAGTTGGAGGTGGGGAAGTTGAAACCGGCGGTGACCTGCTGGGCGGGCTGCGGCCAGCGGGTGGTGACCACCTTGGGGCGGGTGTAGAAGCGGATGCCCTCGGGACCGTGGATGGGGGAGTCGCCGATCAGCGAGTCCTTCCAGCCGCCGAAGGAGTAGTACGACATCGGGACGGGCACCGGCACGTTGATGCCGATCATGCCGACCTTGATGTTGCGCTGGAAGCGACGGGCGGCCTCACCGGAGGCGGTGAACAGGGCCGTTCCGTTGCCGTAGGGGTTGGCGTTGATCAGGTCGATCGCCTCGTCGAGGGACTCGGCGCGGACGATCGCCAGCACCGGGCCGAACAGCTCCTCCTTGTAGGCGTCCATCTCGGTCGTGACGTGGTCGAGGAGGGAGGGGCCGGTGAAGAAGCCTTCCTCGTGGCCGTCGACCTTCAGGCCGCGGCCGTCGACGACGACGGTGGCGCCCTGCGTGGCGGCGACGCCGACGGCGTTCTCGACGCGCTCCTGGGCGACCTTGGTGACCAGCGGGCCCATGTCGGTGCCGGCGACGTCACCGGGGCCGACCTTGATCTCGCGGGCCTTGCGCTCCAGCACCTCGACCAGGGCGTCGGCGGCGCCGCCGACCGCGACGGCCACCGAGACGGCCATGCAGCGCTCGCCGGCCGAGCCGTAGGCGCCGGCGGTGATGTGGTTGGCGGCGAACTCCAGGTCGGCGTCGGGCAGGACGACGGCGTGGTTCTTGGCGCCGCCGAGGGCCTGGACGCGCTTGCCGTGCGCGGTGGCCTGCTCGTGCACGTACTTGGCGATCGGCGTCGACCCGACGAAGGAGACGGCCTCGATGCCGGGGTGGGTCAGGATCGCGTCCACGGCCGGCTTGCCGCCGTGCACGACGTTGAAGACGCCGTCGGGCAGACCGGCCCGCTTGTACAGCTCGGCGACGAAGTTCGCGGCGGACGGGTCGCGCTCGCTCGGCTTCAGGATGAACGTGTTGCCGGTCGCTATGGCCATCGGGTGCATCCACAGCGGCACCATGGCGGGGAAGTTGAACGGGGTGATGCCCGCGACGACGCCCAGCGGCTGACGGAAGTTGTGCACGTCGACGCCGCGCGACACCTGGTCGGAGAAGGACCCCTTCAGCACGTCGCCGAGCCCGCAGACGAACTCCACGACCTCCCGGCCGCGGGTGATCTCACCGCGCGCGTCGTCGACGGTCTTGCCGTGCTCGGCGGAGATGATCCGGCCCAGCTCCTCCTCGTGCTCGACGAGGAGCTGACGGAAGGCGAACATGACCTGCGTGCGCTGGCTGAGCGAGGACTCCGACCAGGTCTCGAAGGCCTTCGCGGCGGCGCTGACAGCGGCGTCCACGTCGGCGGCCGAGCCCAGGACGACCCGGGCCTGCTCCTGACCGGTGGCCGGGTTGAACACCGGCGCGGTGTCCGCGCTCGGGACCGGTGAACCGTTGATCCAGTGGGCGATGGTAGTCACGAGACGTTCCTTCTCAGAGGTAGTGCCGCTGGGCGCGCTTGTGGGTGGCGTAGGTGTCGTGGGCCGCTTTGGTGGTGTCCAGGGCGGAGACCTCGCTGACGGGGACGTCCCACCAGCCGTGCCCGGGCGGGTTCGGCCCGTAGAGGTCGGTCTCGACGTGGACGACCGTGGTGCGGGTGGCGGCCTTGGCCTTCTCCATCGCGACCCGGAACTCCTCGACGGAGGTGGCGTGCAGGACGTCCGCGCCGAGCGAGGAGGCGTTGGCCGCCAGGTCGACGGGCAGCACCTCGCCGTCGAGCAGACCCGAATCCCCGTCCCGGTAGCGGTACTTGGTACCGAACCGCTGCGAGCCGAGGGACTCCGACAGCGCGCCGATGGACGCGAAGCCGTGGTTCTGGACGAGCACGATGATGACCTTCAGGCCCTCGGAGACCATGGTCACGATCTCCTGGGCCATCATCAGATACGAGCCGTCGCCGACCAGGACGACGACCTCGCGCGACGGATCGGCCATCTTCGCCCCGACGCCGGCGGCGACCTCGTAGCCCATGCAGGAGTACGCGTACTCCACGTGGTAGGCCTTCGGATCCCGCGCCCGCCACAACTGCTGCAGGTCACCCGGCATCGACCCGGCCGCGTTGATCACGACCGCCCGGTCGTCGAGGACGTCGTTCAGGGCGCCCAGGATCTCCGTCTGCGCGGGCAGCGGGGTGTGCCCGACGTTGAAGCACTTGTCCTCGATCTCCCGCGTACGGGCGATGAGTTGACGGGTGTGCGCCCGGTACTCCGGCGCGACCTCCCAGTCCGTCAGCGCCGCCGCGAGCGCCTGGACGCCGAGCCGGGCGTCCGCGACCAGCGGCTCCGCCGAGTGCTTGACGGCGTCCAGACGGGCCACGTTGAGGTTGACGAACGTGACGTCCGGGTTGCCGAACACGGTGTGGCTGGCGGTGGTGAAGTCGGAGTACCGGGTGCCGATGCCGACGACGACGTCGGCCTCCTTCGCCAGCGCGTTCGCCGCGTACGAACCCGTCGAGCCGATGCCGCCGACCGCGCACGGGTGGTCCCACGGCACCGCGCCCTTGCCCGCGTGCGTGTCCGCGACCGGGATGCCGGTGCCCTCGGCGAAGGCCCGCAGCGCGGTCTCGGCGCCGGAGTACACCGCCCCGCCGCCCGCCACGATCAGCGGCTTCTTCGCGCCGCGCAGCAGCCGCACGGCCCGCTCGATCGCGGCCGGCTCGGGCACCGGCCGGCCCACGTGCCACACCCGCCGCCGGAAGAACGCGACCGGCCAGTCGTAGCCTTCCGCCTGCACGTCCTGCGGCAGGGCGAGAGTGACCGCGCCGGTCTCCACCGGGTCGGTCAGCACCCGCATCGCCGCCAGCGCGGCCGGGATCAGCTGCTCGGGACGCGAGACGCGGTCGAAGTACTTCGACACGGCGCGGAAGGCGTCGTTGACCGTGACGTCCCCGCCCCGGCTGTCCTCCAACTGCTGGAGCACCGGGTCGGCGGCACGGGTCGCGAACATGTCGCTGGGCAGCAGGAGCACCGGCAGCCGGTTGGTGGTGGCCAGCGCCGCACCGGTGATCATGTTCGTCGAGCCGGGGCCGGTCGACGCCGAGCAGGCGAACGCCGCCAGGCGGTCACGCATCTTCGCGTAGGCCACCGAGGCGTGCACCATGCCCTGCTCGTTGCGCGCCAGGTAGTAGGGCAGGTCGGCCTCGCCGGTCGTGGCGGCCTGCAGCAGCGCCTGCCCGATCCCGGCCACGTTGCCGTGCCCGAAGATGCCCCAGACACCGGGGATCAGGCGCTGTTCCTGGCCGTCGCGCTCGCTGTACTGGTTGGCCAGGAAGCGCACGAGGGCCTGTGCGGTGGTGAGTCGGACGGTGTTCATTGCTCGTTGGGTCCTTCGAACGGGAGCCGGTCGTCGATGTCCTGCGCCGCCCACGTCGTGCGCACCCACCCGTGTGCGGGGTCGTCGCAGATCAGCCAGGCGCGGTCCTGACCGGGACCGGCCATGACGTTGAGGTAGTAGAGGTCGTAGCCGGGGGCGGCGATCGACGGCCCGTGCCAGCCGTGCGGGATCAGCACGGTGTCGCCGGAGCGGACCTCGGCGAGCACGTCGAGCGGGCGGTCCGGCGTGCCGTAGACCCGCTGGTAGCCGAAGCCGTTCTCGCCCGAGACCTGGAAGTAGTAGATCTCCTCCAGCTCGGACTCCAGACCCGGCCGGGCCTCGTCGTGCTTGTGCGGCGGGTACGAGGACCAGTTGCCGCCCGGTGTGAGCACCTCGCACACCAGCAGCTGGTCGGCCTCGAACGTGCCGGGCAGGCAGTAGTTGTTGACCTGCCGTGAGCACGCGCCCGCGCCGCGCAGCTCCACCGGCACGTCCTCCTTGCGCCCGTACCGAGCGGTCAGACCGCTCCGCTCGGTACGGGCGGAGGGCAGCGCGAACAGGCCTCCCTGCGCGCTGCTGATGAGTGCCTCCGACTCGCGCGGTACGTACGCGAAGTCGGTGACCGAGGCGAACACGCCCGTCCGTCCCTCGAGTTCGAAGGCCTTGCCGTCCGTGGTGACGGAGCAGGAGCCCGTCAGCGGCAGGACCAGGAACTCGGAGTCGTGTGTGGACAGGGAGTGCGCCTCACCCGGTCCCAGGGTCAGGATCCTGAGCCCGGAGTATCCCCAGCCCGCCGACTCGGGCGTGACCAGGAGGTCGTAGGGGCCGTCGGCCGCCGTCCCGCTGCGCAGGTGGTACTTGCTCGTGTCGTTCACAGCAGGCTCACCGCCTTGTCCACCGCACCGGCCACGTCGCCGCCTGCCGGGTAGAGCAGGGAGCGGCCGACGACCAGGCCCTGTGCGGTGGGCTGCTTGAGCGCCTTGCCCCAGGACGTGAAGGCCGCCTCCGGGTCGGTGACCTCGCCGCCCAGCAGCAGCGCCGGCAGGGTGGAGGAGGCCAGGACGCGCTCCATGTTCTCCACCACCGGCAGCTTCAGCCAGGTGTAGGCGGTGCGCCGGCCCAGTCCCGAGGCGATGGTGATCGACTTGATGACGGCGTCGGTGGAGAGATCGTTGCGGATCCTGCCGTCCTGCCAGGAGGACAGGAACGGCTCGACCATGGCGATGAGCTCACGGTCGTTCAGCTCGTTGACCGCCTTCGCCGTGTCGAACAGCACGGACGGCGTCGCCGGGTCGTCGAGGGCGATGCGGGTGAGCATCTTGCCGCCGTCGAAGCCCATGTCGGCGAGCGCCTCGGCGTCGTAGCCGGTGAAGCGGTCGTCGATCTCGAAGACCGAACCCGCGAGCCCGGCCCGGTTCATCGAGCCGAAGACGCTCTTGCCGTCCAGGACGCCGAGCAGCAGCAGGTCCTCGAGTATGTCGGCCGTGCCCAGCACGCCCGTCACACCCGGCCGCTCCAGCGCGGTGCACAGGCGGTCCAGCAGCTCGAAGCGGTCGGCCATGGCGTTCGGGTCGCCGCCGACGCCGTTGGCGCCGCGCGCCGGATGGTCCGCCGCGACGATCATGGCCTTGCCGTGCTCGCCCAGCAGCGAGGTGGCCTTCACCCGGCGTGCGGCGGCGGCCGCGATGGCGCCGGGATCGTTCACCCGGGCGGCCACGATCCGGCTCACGTTGTCGGACAGCACGTCGTCACGCCTTTCGTTCGGTGGAGGCGAGGGACGCCTCGTGGAGCTTGGTGTCGACCTCGGCCTCGGTCGGCATCGCCTCGGAGCAGGCCAGCCGGCCCGCGACGATGGCGCCCGCCGCGTTGGCGAAGGAGACGGTGCGGCGGGTGTCCCAGCCGGCCAGCAGGCCGTGGCAGAGGGCGCCGCCGAAGGCGTCACCGGCGCCCAGGCCGTTGACCACGTCGACCGGGACCGGCGGGATCTCGACGGCCGAGCCGTCCCGGTCCATCGCGAGCACGCCCTTCGGCCCCTGCTTCACGACCGCCAGCTCCACACCGGCCGCCAGCAGCGCCTTGGCGGCGGCGTACGGCTCCCGCTCACCGGTGGCGACCTCGCACTCGTCGAGGTTGCCGACCGCGACCGTCGTGTGCCGCAGGGCCTCCTTGTAGTACGCCCGCGCCTCGGACGGGTCCGACCAGAACATCGGCCGCCAGTCGAGGTCGAAGACGGTGGAGCCCGACTTGGCCCGGTGCGCGAGCGCGGCGAGGGTGGCCGAACGGCTCGGCTCCTCGCTCAGCCCGGTCCCGGTCACCCAGAAGATCCGCGCGTCCCGCACCGCGTCCAGGTCCAGCTCACCGGGTTCGATGTCCAGGTCGGGAGCCTTCGGCAGCCGGTAGAAGTACAGCGGGAAGTCGTCCGGCGGGAAGATCTCGCAGAACGTCACCGGCGTCGGCGCGATGTCCGACGTCCCCACGTAGCGGCTGTCGACGCCGTAGCCGGTGAGGGCCGTACGGACGTACTCGCCGAACGGGTCCCGGCCCGTCTTCGTGATCACGGCGGCCGAGCGGCCGTACCGGGCGGCGGCGACGGCGACGTTGGTCGGGCTGCCGCCGAGGTACTTGCCGAACGAAGTGACCTCCGCAAGTCCCACGCCTGTCTGGAGTGGATACACGTCCACCCCCACGCGACCCATGGTCAGCACTTCGAACGGCATCTCGCTGGTTTCCTCTCGGTGGTGACTGTTTCGGTGGTGACTGTTAAAGCGCTTTAAGAAAAGCGCGGACGACGCCCCTGCTCACCTGCCGGCACAGGGGGGAGTGGCTACTGCGCCGCGGACAGGTACTCGGTGATCTTCTCGCGCATGAACACCGAGGACTCCTTGGCCCGTTCCTCCCACGCGAAGACACACGCGGTGAGGGTGCCGTCGAAACCGTTCGCCTTCAGCTCGCGGAACAGCTCGTCGAAGTCGACCTCGCCCTCGCCCATGTCGAGGTGCTGGTGGACACGTGCCGTGGTGCCGGGCGGGTTGAGGATGTACCGGTTCCCGGAGGACGCGTTGTGGTCGAAGACGTCGGCCAGGTGCACGTGGGTCAGCAGGTCACCGGCGTACTTGATGATGCCCGGGGCGTCGTTGCCGATGTGGAACGTGTGCGGGGCGCAGTACAGGAAGCTGACGTTGGGGTTGTTGATGCCCCGGATCAGGTTGACCGCGTCGTACCCGTTCTCGATGAAGTCGTCCGGGTGCGGCTCCAGGGCGAGCCGGACGCCCTCCCGCTCGAACACCGGCAGCAGCTCCTCCAGCGACTTCCAGAACTGCGCCTCGCTGCGGTCGGAGTCCTCGGGCCGCCCGTTGAACTCCGAGATCATGCTGTCCACACCGAGGTCCGCGGCGATCTGGATCGAACGCTTCCAGTACCGTACGGCCGCCTGCCGGGCGTCCTCGTCCGGACCCGACCAGCGGAACAGCGGCAGCAGCGAGGAGATACCGACACCCGCCGTGTCCAGCGCCTTGCGGAACTTACGCACGGTGGCGTCGTCCACGCGGGGGTGCCGGAAGAACGGGATGAAGTCCTCCCGAGGAGACAGCTCGATCCACTCGTAGCCCAACTCGGCCACCACTGCGGGCAGTTCGAGCAACGGCACGTTGCGGATCATGTACGGGTCGAGGGCGATCTTCACGACGGGTTGCCTTCCGGATGTGTCGGTCAGGAGGAGACGGTGGCGGCGTCGGGGAGCTCCTCGACGTCCACGCCGCGCACTTGGGCCAACTCGTGCTTCAGGGCCGCGAGTTCGGCGCCGCCGGCCATGTGGTTGGTGAGTTCTTCGAGGCTGACTTCGCTGCGGTCGGCGGAGAGTTCCATGGTGCCGAGGCGCAGGACGCTGAAGTGGTCGCCGACCATGTAGGCGTGGTGGGGGTTGTGGGTGATGAAGATGACGCCGAGGCCGCGGTCGCGGGCGGCGGCGATGTACTTCAGGACCACGCCGGACTGCTTGACGCCGAGGGCGGCGGTGGGCTCGTCCAGGATGAGGACGCGGGCGCCGAAGTGGACGGCGCGGGCGATGGCCACGCACTGGCGCTGGCCGCCGGACAGCGTGCCGATGGGCTGGTCCAGGTCGTCGAGGACGATGCCCATGTTGCGGAGCTCCTCGTCGGCGGTCTTCTTCATCTTCTCGATGTCGAGACGCCGTACGGGCCAGGGGCCCTTGGTGAGCTCGGAGCCGAGAAAGAAGTTCCGCCAGACGGGCATCAGCGGGACGGTGGCGAGGTCCTGGTAGACGGTGGCGATGCCGCGGTCGAGGGCCTGGCGCGGGGTGGTGAAGTGCACCGGTTCGCCGTCGACGAGGAACTCGCCCTCGGTGTGCTGGTGCAGCCCGGAGATGATCTTGATGAGGGTGGACTTGCCGGCGCCGTTGTCACCGAGGACGCAGGTCACCTTGCCGGGGTGCACGGCGAGGCTCACACCGTGCAGGGCACGGATGTTGCCGTAGGACTTGCCCGTGGCCTTCAGCTCGACGACAGCGGCCTCTTCGGTCGAGGTGTCGTCGGTCGTGGTGTCGTTCGTGATGGTCATAAGAGTGGTCACCTCCGGGTGGCCGTGCGCTGGACCCACAGGTTGATCAGGGTGGCGCCGAGGAGCATGACGCCGAGGAAGGCCTTGAACCAGTCGGGGTTCCAGCCGGCGTAGACGATGCCCTGCTGCACCATGCCGAACATGAACGCGCCGAAGACCGGGCCGATCGCCGAGCCGTAGCCGCCGGTCAGCAGGCAGCCGCCGATGACGGCCGCCGCGATGTAGATCAGCTCCTGGCCGACGCCCTCGCCGGACTGCACGGTGTTGAACGTGAACAGCTGGTGCATGCCGACGAACCAGGCGCCGAAACCGACCAGCATGAACAGCGAGATCTTGGTGAACGTCACGGGCACGCCGACGGCCCGCGCGCTCTCCTTGTTCCCGCCGACAGCGAAGATCCAGTTGCCGTACTTGGTACGCAGCAGGACCCAGGTGGCGATGGCGGCGAAGACCAGCCACCACACCACGGTGATCTTGACCTGGACGTCGCCGATGTCGAAGGACGAGGCGAAGAGCGCCTTGGCCTGGCCGAAGCCGTCCATGTCGCTGATGTCGTCGGTCGCCACGTTGGTGGTGATCAGCTTGGTCACCGCGAGGTTGACGCCCTGGAGGATCAGGAAGGTGCCCAGGGTGACGAGGAAGCTCGGCAGCCCGGTCCGTACCATCACCCAGCCGTTGAAGAAGCCGACCCCCAGCGACACCGCCAGGGCGACGAACACGCCGACCCAGATGTTCGCCGTGAGCTGGAAGCTGAGCATGCTCGCGGTGAGCGCCGAGGTGATGACGGCGACACCGGCCGAGAGGTCGAACTCGCCGCCGATCATCAGCAGCGCCACCGGAAGGGCCATGATCCCGATCGTCGACGACTGATACAGGATGTTGGCCATCGAGCTGCCGTCGCGCACCGGCGCGGCGGTTATCAGGAAGAACACGTACACCGCTACGGCGCCGAGGAAGACACCCACCTCGGGCCGGGCCAACAACCGGAGGGCCAGCGGACGCTGTGCCGTCCGGCCGTCGGTCTGCTTCGGGCCGGAGGCCGGCGGTGTGGTCACCGCCGGCGCAGCCTGCTGAGTCACACTCATCACCTCGTGCCCTTCGCGGCGAACTTGGCGACGGCCTCGACGTTGGTCTTGTCGACGAAGGCCGGGCCGGTCAGCACCGGCTGCTCGCCGCCGCCGCTGAAGTTGCCGTTGGTCTTGTACAGCCACAGGGAGTCGACCGCGAGGTAGCCCTGGAGGAAGGGCTGCTGGTCGACGGCGAACTGGATGGTCCCCTTCTCGATGGCGGAGACCATGTCCTTGTTGAGGTCGAAGGTCGCGATCTTCGCCTTGCTGCCCGCCTCGGACACCGACTGCGTGGCGGTCAGCGCGACGGGGGCGCCGAGGGTGACGACCTCGTCGATGGAGCTGTCCTGCTTGAGCTTCGCGGTGATCGTCGACTTCACGGACGGCATGTCGGTGCCGTTGACGTAAAGGATGTCGGTCTTGCCGCTGAACGTCTTCTTCACGCCGGCGCAGCGCTCTTCGAGGTTCACGTCGCCCTGGGCCTGGATGACGCACAGGGCGTGCTTGGCGCCGGTGCCGTTGATCTTGGTGCCGAGCGCCTGGCCCGACACGGCCTCGTCCTGGCCGAAGAACGACAGCAGGCCCTGCTGCTTCCAGACGCTGAGGCCCGCGTTGAGGCCGACGACCGGGATGCCGGCCTTCTCCGCCTTGGCGACGACGTCCTTGAGGGCGTCCGGCTTGGCGAGGGTGACCGCGATGCCGTCGACCTTCTGGTCGATCGCGTTCTGCACCAGGTTGGCCTGGTCGCCGGCCGTCTCGTCGTTGGAGTAGATCAGCTTGACGTTGTCCTTGGCGGCGGCGGCCTCGGCGCCCTTGCGGATGGTGTCCCAGAAGGTGTCACCCGAGGGCGCGTGCGTGACCATCGCGATGGTCATACGGGGCGTGTCCGCTTTGCCGGCCGAGACTCCGGCCGCGCTGTCCTCGGCCTTCTTGCCGCCCGAGCTGCTGGAACAGCCCGCGACGGTCAGTGCGGCCGCTGCGGCCACGGCCACGACGGGGACGATTCTGCGGGAACGGGGAAGGGACAAGCGATTCATGCTTCGTGCACCTCACTGTGCAGGAGGGGGGTGGACCGATGGCTGCTCTAAGGCTGAATCTATGGCTAAGGGTGGCCGCTGTGCTCGCGCTTCACGGTGGGTCGCGGGAGGTTCGTGGTGCGGCCGAGTCGAGGGCGAGCGCCTTGTGGGCGTCGGGCCGGACTTGGTTGGAACATCAGGACAATTTAAAGCGCTTTAAGTCCTGGTACTATCATCCTTGTTTCGCGAGCGTGTCAAGGGTGTTGCGCAAGGAGATTTCCGGCGGGGAGGCACGAGTGGACGAGGGTGATTCCGCACGTCAGCGGAACGGCACGCACAAGCGCCCCAGGCTGGAGGACGTGGCCGCACGGGTGGGCGTGTCCACGGCGTCGGTGTCACTGGTGCTCCGGGGGGTGCCCGGGCCGAGTGAACGGACCCGGGAGCGGGTGCTGAGGGCGGCTGCCGACCTCGGCTATCAGGTCGATCGCACGGCCAGTATGCTGGCCAGCAGGCGCACCCGCCTCCTAGGCGTCATGGTGGATATTCACAGCCCGTTCCACGCCGAACTCGTCGAGCATCTGCACACGGCCGCCGAGGACGTCGGCTATGACCTCGTTCTGAGCACCCTCACCCGCACCCGCGACGAACACACCGCCGTGGAGACGCTGCTGGCCTTCCGCAGCGAGGCGCTGATCCTGCTCGGTCCGACCGCCTCCGCGGACGCGCTCGCCATCCTCGACCGCAAGTCGCCCGTCATCACCGTGGGCCGCCGGATAGCCGACGCCGGCCTGGACGTCGTCCGCACCGCGGACGAGGACGGTGTCGGCCAGATCGTCGACCACCTGGTGGATCTCGGACACCGCGAGATCGTCTACGTCGACGGCGGCAAGGGCGTCATCGCCACCGACCGGCGCCGCGGCTACCGCACGGCCATGCGCCGCCGCGGCCTCGACGCCCACATCCGGGTGCTGCACGGCGACCACACCGAGGCGGCGGGTGAGCGCGCGGCGCACCAGATACTCGACGGCGGCGACCTGCCCACGGCGGTCGTCGCGTTCAACGACCAGTCCGCCATCGGCGTCCTCGCCGCCCTGTTCCGCGCGGGCGTCGCCGTCCCGGGACAGGTCTCCGTGGCCGGCTACGACGACGACACGACCTCCCGCCTGAGCTGCTTCAACCTCACGACGGTCAGCCAGGGCGCCCGGGAGCAGGCCCACTACGCGGTCACCGCCGCCGTGGAACGCCTGGACCAGGGCCGCACGGACCCCCGGGAGGTCGTCCTCACCCCCCGCCTGGTCCTGCGCACCACCACATCGGAGCCGGCCGCCTGACACGGTGAGGCGGCCTGACGCGATGAGAGAGGGCCGGCGCCGGGCGCCGGCCCTCTCTTCTTCATGCCCTACCGCGTCACGCCCAGCAGCCGTTCACCGTCGCCGCGAGGCCGTCCATCGCGTCCTTGATGTCGTTCGGGTTGGCCGTGGAGCCGTTCTCGATGAAGGAGAACACCTTCCACTTGCCGTCCTTGCCCTGCGTCAGACCGCTCAGGGCGATTGCCCCGGTGAGGGTGCCGGTCTTCGCCTGCACCTTGCCGACCGCGCACTTGGAGTTCACGTCGTCGAAGCGGCCCCACTCCGGACCGAGCGTGCTGCCGGCCTCACCGGCGACGGGCAGACCGTCGCGGATGGAACCGAGGGTGTCGGCGTAGCGGGGCTCCGTCAGCAGCTCCAGGATCTCCGCGAGGGTGGCGGCCGGGATCCGGTCGGCCCGTGACAGGCCGCTGCCGTCGTACATCTCGAAGTTGGTGAGCGAGACGCCGTACTTCTTGCTCAGGACCTCGCGCACGACCTCCGTGCCGCCGTCGAACGTCGCCGGGCGGCCCGCGCCCAGGGCGGTCATCCGCAGCAGGGTCTCGGCCATGTTGTTGTCGCTGGTCTTGAGCATCGTGTGGACGATGGCCGACAGCGGCGCCGACCTGTGCCGGGCGACCGGCACGTCGGTCAGGCTCGCCGTGGCGCGGGCGACCGTGCCGTCGACGGTGACGCCCGCCGCGGTGAGCTGCTTGGCGAAGACCTGCCCGGCGTCGAGGGACGTGTCCTGCACCCCGTGCCCGTCGACGACGAGCGCCCGCACCGGGGCGACCGAGTCGGGGTAGTAGCCGGTGTTCCAGCCGTTGGCCAGCGTCGGCTCGGGGAAGAGGCTGTCGTCCACGGCGACCTTCACCGACGTCAGCCCCGCGGCCTTCAGCCCGGCCACCGCGTCCTTCGCCAGCTCGGCGAGGTCGGCGGTGGTCAGCGTCCGGTCGCCGCCCCCGATGAGGGTGAGGGTGCCGTTGCCGTAGGAGACCTTCGTGGTGAACCGGTGGTCGGGGCCGAGCACCGTGAGGGCCGCGGTCGACGTGGCGAGCTTGACGTTGGACGCCGGCATCAGCGCCGTCGCCGCGTTGTGGTCCCACAGCGTGGCGTCCGACTCGGAGTCGAGGACCACGCCGCTGACGTCGTTGCCCAGGCGCTGGTCGAGCACCCGGGTCTCGAGGTTCGTGACCATCTGCTGGTCGTCCGCGTCGAGCCCCTGGCTCGGCGCGGTGTCCTTGGCCGTCGTGCCGATGCCCTTGTCGGCGGCGAACGCCGAGGGGCCGGCCAGGGCCGCCGATGTGACGGGAAGGGCCAGCGCGATGACGAGCGCCCGCCGGACGCCCATGCCGCTCTGCTTGGCCTTACGGTGTCGGCGTCGACCGCCCGGGACAAAGGCGCTTGCGGGGGTTTCTGCCGTTATGTCGTTCATGGATCGTCTCAAGGCTTTCGTGTGGGGGCCCAGCAACAAGAGAATTCGGGCGCACCATATCACCCGTCACATGCGACCCACAGGTAACGAATTGACTGACTGTCGGTTATTCAGGGGCGGAATTCACACCCCTTTTTCACCTTCCGTTCAGGAGATCGTCCCCAGGCTCTGCGTCGTGTAGGCGCACTCGGTGTAGATGTAGCCCGACTCGAGCTTGGCCGTGTCCGACGCGGGCGTGTCGAGGCTGTCGTTCATCGGCTTGTGCAGGAAGTACGTGGTGCCGACCGGCAGGCTGATGGTGCGCTGCGGATAGTTCCTGCCGCTGTCGCTGCACGGTTCGAAACCCGGCGTGATGGTGCTCACCATGGAATACGCCTTGCAACTGCCGCACCCCTTGAGGACGAAGCTGCCGGTGACCGGCCCCGTATAGAGGACGGTGATTTCGTCGGGGCTGTCGTTCTGCACCGTGACCGAGATGCTGCCGCCCTTTCGGGCCGTCGGCAGGGTCTTGCCGGCGGCCGGCACCGTCTGGGCGATCTCCGCCGCTATCGAGATCTTCTTCGCCAGGGCCGCGTTCTTGGCGGTCTTGTGGGCGGAGGCGTAGTCGGTCATGGTCGTCTGCGCCGAGTCGAAGTCGCCGTCCCGGTACTGGTCCACGCCACAGGTGTACGTGCCCGCGTCGGCGCTGCCGGTGGCCCGCAGCGAGTCCTTGTCGAGAGCGGCGTCGACCTCGGCCTGATCGGCCCGCACACCGTCGATCTGGGAGCTGAGCGTGCGCAGCCGCTCGACCGCCGCGCAGGGTTCGGCCCCGCGCAGGTCCTTCTCCGTCCGGACGACGGCGGCGGCCACCGCCGGTTCGGCCTTCGCGGCCTGGTCCGACTCGGGGAAGGTGGTCAGCAGTTCGCCGAACTGCGTGGCCCAGGTGGCCTCACCGGCCGAGAGCGCCGTCGACGCGCACTCGTAGAGCGACGTGGCCAGGCGGTCGTCCGGCCAGGACTTCAGCTCGCCGAGGTCCGTGTCGGGCAGGCTCTTGGGGACCGTGCGCAGATAGGTCAGCGGCGCTACCGCCTGGCAGTAGTCGCCCTGCTCGTAGGTGACGCCGACCGTCGTGTAGAAGGTCTTCATCCGCGCGGGCACCCGCTGCGCCGCCCGGGAGCCGGGGTGGTCGGCCCGCAGGTCCGCGTAGGCCTTCAGCGCCGTGCGGTAGTCGGCCTGGGCCGTGGTGAAGGGCTGCTCACCGGCGGCCTGCACGAGCCGGTCGGCCTTGTCGAGGCGGTCGAGCAGCATCTGCTGCGTCGCCTCGTCCCGGGCGCCGTCGTACAGGACGACGCCCCCGGCGGGCGCGACGAGCAGGAGCAGTCCGAGCCCGAGCGCGAGCGGCGCCTGCCGGAGTCCGGCCAGCGGGGTGCGCAGGCCCACACGCGCACCGTGCGCGGCCGCCGCGACGAGGAACACGACGTACAGGCCGAGCGCCGGGCCCGGGACGCCGTCCGGGTCCGCCGGCAGGGCCGCGAACAGCAGGACGGCGGTCGCGATCCAGCACAGCGCCACGAGCGCCCAGCGGCGCACCAGCGCGTAACCCAGGCCCAGACCGCTGAGATTGAGCACGGCCACCGCGACGGCCCGCACACCGTCCGCAGGGGCCGGTGGAGCCGGCGGCGGGGCCGCGGGCATGGGCGGCGGGGCGTAGAAACTGCTGTCGTGACTGCCCGTGTCGTCGTATCTGCCGTACTGGTCCCCCGACATGGCGGCTCCCCCCGGTCAACTGCGCCCGTACATCTGCGATTTGTCAGTGTACGGGCGAGGCGGGGGTGCCGACAGGGGTGGCCGACGGGCAGCCGGCCGGGCCGCCACCGGGGGCAGGGGTGGCGGCCGCGGCTGCTATCGCGTCAGGCATGGGTCACGCCACACCCCCCACCGTCTTCTTGCGGCGCAGGGCGTACAGGCCGGTGCCGGCGACCGCGAGGACGCCGAGTCCGGCAGCGGTCATCGAGGGCGCGGCGAGGGCTCCGCCGCCGGTGTGCATGCCACCGCTGGGCTTGTCGTGCTCACCGCTCCAGCCGCCCGACTCCTCCTTGTCGCCGCTCCAGGAGTCGTTCTTGCCGTGCTCGCTGTCCTTCTCGGTGTCCTTGTCCTTGTAGGTCTCCGGGTCGTACTTGGGGTCCTTGGCGGCCGTACCGTGGTCGCTGGTGTCGTTCACCGAGGCCAGCGCGCCGCCACCGGTGTGCACGCCGCCGTGCGGGGAGTCGTGGCCCTCGTCCTTGCCGTGCTCCTTGCCTTCTTCCTTGCCGTGCGAGGAGTCCTCCTCCTTGCCGTGCTCCTTGCCCTCCTCCTTGGCGTGCGAGGAGTCCTCCTCCTTCGTGGTGGAGGAGCCGTCCTCCTTGCTGTAGGAGGAGGAGTCGTGCTCCCAGTCCCCGTCGGCGGCGTGGGCACCCGGGGCGCCGATGGCGAGGGCGGCCGAAGCCGCCGCGGTGGCCAGGATCATGCGAGCAGAACGCATCTGATGGTTCCTTCCGTCCCGACCGGGCAGCCGACACCTCGTCAGCTGACAGAACCCGGCCCGACGTGATCCACCGTCAGCCAGCCGACCGTCCGCCACCACTCGGGGCGCTCACCCGGGTGAACGGGCCCGTCCGCCCCGAGATCTCCGCCGTCGATGCGTCCTTCCCGGAAGATTCACTCCAACGGCGTAGCGGAAAAACGATTCGTGGGGTGAAGGGGCGCGGCACCCGGTCAACTCCGAGGCGAACGCCACGATCCTGAGCCAGGCATCCGGCAGATCCGATCAAAGGAGTCCCGCTGTGCGTGTTCGTCGTACGGTGCTCAGCACCCTCGCTTCCGTCGCTCTCGTGCTCACCTCGCTGGGCGCGGTGACCGCCGCCACCGCGGGCCCCGCGGCCGCGGACCCGTGCGGCTTCTACGAGACCGGTTCCGACGCCTTCTACAACCACTGCACGTCCGACGGCTCGCGCGTGGTCATCAAGGTCGAGGTCGCCCTGGCGCCCGACTACGAGCGGTGCGTCGGACCCGGCACGACCTGGCTGGGCTCGGCCGGCAAGATCCAGGGCGCCCACTACGTCGGCCGCACCTGCTGACAGGCGGTCGGTCTGCGGTCTGCGGTCTGCGGTCTGCGGTCTGCGGTCTGTGGTCTGTGGTCTGTGGTTGCCGGGGTTCGGGGCGGAGTCGTCCCGGACCCCGGCGGCGTGTTCGGGGGGCCGCTCACTCCAGGACGGTCAGCAGGTGGGCGGCGAACTGCTTCGGGGACTCGACGGCTCCGAGGTGGCCGCCGGGGAATTCGACGAATGCGCAGCCGAGGAGTTCCGCGAGGCGCGCGGCCGGTCCGTACAGGGGGAGTTGGCGGCGGGAGTCGCGCCCGGCGGAGGGCACCAGTTTGTCGGCCACGGGCTGGAGCGCGGCGAGGTCGGGCACGGACGAGGAGAACGGGACGAGCATGTGCCCCAGGAAGACGGGAAGGTTGGCGTGCATCCGGACGGCCATCTCCTGGATGTCGGGCGGCAGTTGCGTCGGCTGCGCGGGCGCCTGCCGCACCGCTCCGTCCGCCAGCCCCTCGCCGAGCAGGGTCATGGCGGCGTCGGCTCCCGCCGAGCGGAGGGTCTCGCGCACCTCGGCGAACAGTGCGCGATGCGGGGCGGGATCCGACAGGAGTTCCAGCAGCGGCGGTTCGTGCGCGACCACCCGACGCAGCCGTCCCGGGTGCCGGGCCAGCAGATCGACCGCGACGACGGCACCGGAGCTGCAACCGAGGACGACCGCCTCGTCGTCGGGGTCAGCAGATCGAGCAGGCGGCGGGCGTCGTCGCTCCATACCTGTACCTCTTCGTCGGCGCGCGGTGCGTCGGCGGTGCCGTCGGCAGCGCCGTCCAGCGGGCTGCGGGACAGGCCGCGCGGTGCGGTCAACGTCGTCCGGCGGCACGTCGGTTCGCTGCGCCGGCTGCTGGAGCCAGGCTTCGCGGGCCGCGCGGAGGGCCGGCTGGCCGGCTGGTGTGGGGCGCGGGTGGATACCGCCTGGTGACCGACGCCACTCCTCCGATCTCCTGCGGTTTCGCTGCGCTACGTGAGGAAGGTTGCCGGATCACGGACGCCTCGCCCGCACGGGATGGCAACTGACGCTGCGGCCGGCCAAGTTGACCACGACGTCGCCGCCGTCGATCACCTCCGTCCAGGGGCCGGGCGTCCTGCCGTCCCACCGGACCTCGCCCCGGCCGGTGGGCCGCCTGCTCAGCACCACGACCTCATGTCCGGCGGCGGTCAGCGCACGGCGCAGCACGGTCCCCACCTGCCCGGTTCCGCCGGGCAGCACGATCTTCATCGGTAAGGCCCCCTTCGTCTTCCGACCGTCGTCCGATCATCTTCCGAAGAGGACCCTACCCTTGATTTGAACGCGTTCAGAATCTAGTGGGGGTCGGGGGCGGGGGTCGCTCAGCTCAGGTGCGCCTCCAGCGCGGCCCGCACCCCCGACTCCAGCGCGCCCTCGATCCACGACGGCTTGACCGAGGTGTGGTCGCCCGCGAAGTGCAGCGGTCCCTCGGGGGTGCGGATGGCGGTCAGCAGCTCCGTGTGCTGGCCGGGGAGCAGGACGGACGCCTCCCCGTAGGCGTACGGGTCGCGCAGCCAGCTCTGGGTGCGGCCCGCGCCCGTGTAGAACACCTCGACGCGCTGGCCGTAGACCTGCTGCAGTCCGCGCAGGGCGTGCGGATAGCGCGCGTCGTCGTCCAGGGAGTCCCAGCGGGAGGCGTCGTCGGCCCAGCTGTAGGAGGCGAGGACGACACCGCCCTGGCTGCCGTCGACCGGATGGGACGGGTTGATCATGAACCGGTTGGAGTTGTCGGAGACCGAGCCCCCGCCGACGATGTGCGCCGCCTCGGGCTGGTCACGGGCGGCCCACCGGTTGGCGGCGTAGTGCACCCGCTGCCCCGGCGTGATGTGGCCGGACGGCACCGACGGGTGCACGCCCAGCAGACTCCCGTCGGCCGGCGCCTTCCCCGACCGGTAGTCCTCGTACAACCCCGGTCGTACGGCGTTCAGTTCACGCTTCCAGTCCGCCTCGGTGAACTCCCACCAGCGGCGCCCGAACTCCAGCAGCACCTTGGTCGCGCTGTCGTAGTGCAGCTCCGCCACGGCGCGCCGCTTCTTGTACGACATCAGCGGGCTGACCTGCACCTGCCGCAGCCCCGAGAACGGCACCGTGACGATCGCGAGGTCGGCGGTGAACTCCTCGCGCACCACCTTTCCGCCGCGCCCTTCGGAGACCGTGTCGATCCACACGTGCGGTCCGTCGGCATGGACGTGACCGGCGTCGTCGTTCCCCTGCCGGTCCGGCGACCAGTACTCGATGTGCGTCGCGCGCCGGTCGAGCCGCAGCACGTCGGCGACCTCCTTGAGCAGCGCGTCCGGGAGCGTGGCCGTACCGCCGACCAGCTCCCAGAACTCGGTGTCCGCGCTGATCAGCGAGGCGCTGATGAAACTGTGGATGAACGACAGCGGCAGCCGGGAGGTGAGGTTCTCCAGCGTGCCGACCAGGTCGACGGTCCGTTCGTCGAGGCCCGCCTCCTCGGTCAGGAACCGGTACATCGACCAGTCCCCGAACCGCTGCACCACCCGCGCCCACCCCCGCACCCGCTCCGGCAGTGGCTTGTCGACCCGCTTGCCGTCGGAGCCGGCGGTGCTGAACTCGTCGCGTACGGGATCCAGGGCCGCGCGCAGGATGGTCCCGGACGGCGTGTCCCAGTACTTTCGGGGCACACCGAAGGACCGGTTGACCTTGCGCGGCGACTTCGCGTACTCGGAGCGGCGCACGCGGACGCCGTTGACGTGCAGCCAGGCGTTGTTGACGGGCTTGCCGTCCGCGTCGACGTCCGTGAGGTAGAACCGGCGCTTCTTGACGCCGAGTTGGCTGATCAGGCCCATCACCAGCGGGTGGCTGCCCGGGATCCGCATGGCGCCCGCCTCCGCGTACTGGCGCGCGTCGGCGAACGCCTGCGCCGCGTGCTCGTGGCCGCCGGTGCGGAACGTCTTGACGCGGCCGCCGACCCGGTTGCCGTTGGCCTCCACGAGGGTGACGTGGTGTCCGGCCCGCTTCAGCAGCCAGGCGGCCACCAGTCCGGCAGGCCCGGCGCCGACCACGAGCACCTTCTTCGCGGTCTTCGTCCTCGCCCGCGGCAGACCGCCGGCGAGAACCTTCTCGTATCCCGGCACGAGCGGCCGGTCGTCCTCGTCGACCACCAGCAGTGCTCGGGCGACGGCCAGGCAGGTCGCCCAGTCGGCGGTGGACTTCGGCGGGCAGACGGGCTGTTGGGGGAGTGCCGCGGCCGGGGCGGCGACCGTGAGTGCGGCGGCGGCGGAGGCGGCGGAGGCGGTCATCGCCGTGGCCGCGGTGAACCGCCGACGCGAGAGCGCGCCGGGCGTGAGGTCTCCGGATGCCGGGGCTACGGACGACGGGTCTACAGATGTGCGCGACATGTCCATATGCCCTGGATACGGGCCTGGTTGAGGGCGGTGGGCCGCTCCGGCGGAACATCACCTGAACGTGTAAGCGCATCGACTGCCTCCGTGCAACCGGCAGGCGGGCCAAGGTGGTTTAGGCAGGGCGCCCCGCACTTATCAGGTCAAGCGTCCCGGACTATTGACTCGGACCGAGTCTGTCGCGATCCTCATCCCACCAATCTTGCGTCGGTCATGACAATCCCATGGGCAGTCAAAACGCCCTAGTCGACCGCGCCTTCCCGTCGACCTAGGGACCTGGGCTGTGACCATGACCGGACGCCCGTACCGCAGACGCAGAGACACCACCGTCGTCTCGCTGCTTCTCCTTGTGCTCGCCACGATCCTCGGCCCCACGCCGAGTTCGGCGGCCGGCGCGGAGTGGTGGACACCGACCGGCCGGCCCAACCCCGACTCGCAGATCGACGTGACCGGTGCGCCGTTCACCGGCACCAACTCGGCGGGCGAGGTGCGCGGGTTCGTCGACGCGCACAACCACCTGCTCTCCAACGAGGCGTTCGGCGGGCGGCTGATCTGCGGCAAGGTGTTCTCCGAGGCGGGCGTCGCCGACGCGCTGAAGGACTGTCCCGAGCACTACCCGGACGGATCGCTCGCGCTCTTCGACTACATCACCCACGGCGGCGACGGGAAGCACGACCCGATCGGCTGGCCGACGTTCAAGGACTGGCCGGCCTACGACTCGATGACCCACCAGGCGAACTACTACGCGTGGGTGGAGCGGGCCTGGCGCGGCGGGCAGCGGGTGCTCGTCAACGACCTCGTCACCAACGGCATGATCTGCTCGATCTACCCGTTCAAGGACCGCAGTTGTGACGAGATGACGTCGATCCGCCTCCAGGCGAAGCTGGCGTACGACCTGCAGGCCTACGTCGACAAGATGTACGGCGGCACCGGCAAGGGCTGGTTCCGGATCGTCCTGGACAGCTCGCAGGCGCGTGAGGTCGTCAAGCAGGGCAAGCTCGCGGTCGTGCTCGGCGTCGAGACCTCCGAGCCGTTCGGCTGCAAGCAGATCCTGGACATCGCGCAGTGCAGCAAGTCCGACATCGACAAGGGCCTGGACGAGCTGTACGGGCTGGGCGTGCGCAGCATGTTCCTGTGCCACAAGTTCGACAACGCGCTGTGCGGCGTCCGCTTCGACGAGGGCGGCCTCGGAACGGCCATCAACGTCGGCCAGTTCCTGTCGACGGGCACCTTCTGGCAGACCGAGAAGTGCATCGGCCCGCAGCACGACAACCCGATCGGCAGCGCCGCCTCCAAGGCGGAGGCCGACCTGCCGGCCGGCACGGACGTCCCCTCGTACGACGCGAACGCGCAGTGCAACAAGCGCGGGCTCACCTCGCTCGGTGAGTACGCCGTGCGCGGCATGATGCAGCGCAAGATGATGCTGGAGATCGACCACATGAGCGTCAAGGCCACCGGCCGGGTGCTCGACATGTTCGAGGCGGCGAACTACCCCGGCGTCCTGTCCTCGCACAGCTGGATGGACCTGAACTGGACCGAGCGGGTCTACGCCCTCGGCGGTTTCGTCGCCCAGTACATGCACGGGTCCGAGGCGTTCGCCGCCGAGGCCAAGCGCACGAACGCGCTGCGGGACAAGTACGGCGTGGGCTACGGCTACGGCACCGACTTCAACGGCATCGGCGACCACCCCGCCCCGCGTGGCGCGAACGCCGCCAACAAGGTCACGTACCCCTTCAAGAGCGTCGACGGCGGCTCCGTCATCGACAGACTGACCACCGGGCAGCGCACGTTCGACTTCAACACCGACGGCGCCGCGCACGTCGGCATGATCCCGGACTGGATCGAGGACATCCGGCTCGTCGGCGGCCAGGACGTGGTGGACGACCTGTTCCGGGGCGCCGAGTCCTACCTCGACACCTGGGGCGCCGCCGAGCGGCACCAGGCCGGCGTCAACCTCGCCAAGGGCGCGGCGGCCACGGCCAGTTTCTCGGAGACGAACCCGGTGACCAGCTACGCGCCGGGCCGGGCCGTGGACGGCGACACCGACACCCGCTGGGCCAGCGACTGGAAGGACGACCAGTGGCTGAGCATCGACCTGGGCGACACCAACCTGGTCAAGCGGGTCACGCTCGACTGGGAGCGCGCGTACGGGAAGTCGTACCGCGTCGAGCTGTCCACGGACGGCGTGAACTGGCAGACCGCCTGGTCCACCACCTCCGGTGACGGCGGCCTGGACACCGCCTCCTTCACCGGCACGCCCGCCCGCTATGTCCGGGTGCATGGCCAAGGCCGCGGCACGGACTGGGGATACTCGCTGTACGAGGTGGGCGTCTACAGCAGTTGACCGGCGCCGGGGGACGAACGCGAGGGACACGCAGATGACACGGATGCCGTCGGCCGAGCGACGCCGACAGCTGACGGCGGCGGCGATCAGGGCGATGGCCCGGGACGGCGTCGCAAGGACGACGACCCGGTCCATCGCCGCCGAGGCGGGCGTGTCCCTCAGCGTCTTCCACTACTGCTTCGACTCCAAGCAGGCACTGGTCGAGTCGGTCATCACGACCATCACCGACGACTACGTGACCGTGGTGAAGGAGGCCCTGCGGCCCCGGGCCACTCTCGAGGAGACCGTCCGGGCCGGCTTCCAGGCGTACTGGGAGCACGTCCGCGCCCACCCCGACGCGCACATGCTGACCTACGAACTCACCCAGTACGCCCTGCGCCAGCCGGGGTTCGAGCACCTGGCCCGACGGCAGTACGAGATGTACGGCGACGCCTACACCGAACTCATCGAGCAGCTCGGCGACAGCATGGACTTCCGGCTCAGCGTCCCCGTCCCCGTACTGGCCCGCTATCTGGCCGCCATGACCGACGGCCTGACCCTCAACTACCTCGTGCTCGGCGACGCCGCCGTCTGGACCGCCGTCCTCGACACGGTCACCGCGCACATCGCGGGCCTGGTCGTCACCGACGTCACAGGGCGGGAGGAGAGCCGTCCTGGTTGAAGGTGACCGGGGTGACCGCCTCGGAGTTCACCGTGTTCAGGAACATCTGGTACAGGTCCACGCCCTGGTACTGGCCGCCGGGCGCGCCGCCGATGATCTCGACCAGCGCCAGGTGCAGATGTGACGCGGTGCCGGCGATTTCGTACACCTCGCCGAGCACATCCCCGCGGGACACCTGAGAGCCGACGGTCAGCCCGGCCGGGACGTTCGTGACGTGCGTGTAGAAGCCGCCCATCTCGTCGTTGGGGGCGCGCATGAACAACTGGGCGCCGTAGACCTTGGCGGTGTCGGCCGAGGTGTCGTGCGGGCTGTACTTGGTGATGTGGGCGTCGAATGCGGCGCGCACCGTGGTGCCGGCGCCCGCGCCGAGGTCCATGCCGTACTGGATGTACCAGTTCTCGGACTGGTGGCCCCCCTCGCCGGGGCCGCCCATGGCGCTGGTGAACCCGGCGGGGAACGGGTTCGACACGTCGATGGTGAATGCGGACATCTTTTTCCCCTTTCCTTTTTTCTCTCTTCTTCGTTCTTCTTCTCGTCCCAGTATTCGACTTTTCCGGGTCGATGGGGCGTGCAATTACCTTTGGGGGACGGCGAATGTGGAATGCGAAACCACCATGCGCGTGTGGCGTGGGCGCGGGATCGGCGTCACGATGGAAGTGGCCGATGTCGTGTCGCAGGGAGGACACCTAGACCGTGGACGGCGCCTGGATGTGCGAGAAGTGCGGTGCCGAGGCGCCGCCCGACGCGCAGCGGTGCCGTAACCGTGACTGCGGCGCCTGGCTCCCGGCGTACGGCGAGGACGAGGATCCGCGGCCGCGACGCCCGTGGCGGCCACGGATCCACCTCCAGACCCAGGAGGTGCACCGGCCCACGACCCCCGTCCGGCACGAGGAACCCCGCTACCAGGAACCCCGGCGCGAGCACCCCAGGGACGAGAGCCGTCACCGCCCCGTCCCGGACGGAACCCTGGACGGCAGCGGCACCGTCTACGGCGTGGCGCGCAGCGTGCGGATGCGGACCGAGGTGAGCGGCAGCGACGGGGACGTCGGCACGACCGTCGTGTGCAACTTCAGCCTGGAGATGCGCGATCGCGCGGGCCGTCCGGTCGGGCTGGTGCCCGTCGAGATGCGCGGCGACCTGTTCGAGGGCGCCGTCAACGACGGGGACCGGGTGCGGGCGACGGGCCGGGCCAGGAACGGCACGCTGCACGTCAAGCGGCTGCGCAACCTGACGACGGGCGCCGAGGTCTCGGCCCGCAGCACCCCCGCGATCGTCGTCGCCGTCGTCATCCTGCTCTTCGTCGCGTGGCTGGTGGTCATCTTCGCGATCACCGGGCGCTGACCCCTACGACCGCTACGGCCTCTACCGTCGGTGCGCCAACGGCACCCGCAGGTCCACCAGCCGGAAGTCGTCGCCGCCCCGGGGGTCGATGTACGCGAGCGGGGCGTAGTGGTACGGGACTCCGTGGGGGCGTCGGCGCAGGGGCTGGCCCTGGCGGCTGCGCGGCCATTCGACGTCGCCGGTCAGGACCCGGGCCGGGACGAGCCAGTAGTCGCCGTGGCGGTAGTTGCGGGGCTCGTCCTCTCCGGGGTGGAACCGGACCTGGACGCCGTCCTCCAGGGTCAGCCACTCGCCCTCCCGCAGGAGCAGGCCCATCTCGTCGCCCGTGTACCCGTCGTCCCGGCCGCTCGTGCCGTGGTCCCAGCGGCGCAGGAACGGGCGGCGGCGCGGGACCTGACCGACGGTCCGGTGGCGCGGGTCCTCGCGGGGCTCGCCGTCCAGTTCGACCCGGAACCCGGCGTGGTCGACCTTCGTGACCGTGTACAGGCGGCCGCAGCCCTCGTCGTAGCGGTCCGACGCGCCGCGGCACACCGAGGCGTCGTCCAGGAGCTCCACCACGTCGCCCGTGTCCACGCCGAGCTTGTCGTCCCGGCCCAGGGTCTCCAGCTCCACCGACGCACCGTCGACGGACCGGACCGGCAGGACCACGCAGCCGTTCTCCCGGGACCACTTGTACGTCGCCCAGCCCTCGCCGCCGCCCCGGTGCACCTCCACCCGGTACAACTGGTTCTCGGGACCCCGGTACCCCGATGACACAGGGGCCGCGGGGGACGCGGCAGGGGCGCCGCCCGGCCCGTCGTGCTTCGGCCGGCCGGTCGCCGCGGAGAGCAGGCCGCGCGGCTCGAACGCGCCGCGGACGCGGTCCCGCAGGAAGCGCGTGGCGCTGCGCATGTCGGGCACCGGCGCGTCCCGCTCCAGCGGGAGCGCGCACACCTGCCACACCACCCGGCTGCGCGCCGTCGTGTCCGGGCCGTTCGCGCCGAGCGCCACCTCACGGATCCAGGGCGCCTCCCACGCCGTGACCAGCCGCTCCCACACCCGCAGGTACACCAGGAACGGCCCCGAAGGCAGCCGGTCGTCCTCGTGCTCGGGGTCGAGGTGGCCGTCGGGCTGCTCCCAGTAGTCGGTGCCGTCGCACTCGCAGAGGATGCCGTCGACGTACATGCGGCCCGGGGCCACGGTGAAGGTGTCGCCGTCGAAGGCGTCGACGCCGAAGCCGCCGAGGCCGTCCGGCTCGGGCGGGTAGGCGGCCGGCCCCATCAGGTCGGTGGCCAGCGTGCGCACGTAGTGCAGGAGGATCGCCGTCTGCTCGTTGATCTCGGCATCGAGCTGGACCCGGCCCTGCTGGGACAGTACGGCGGAGAACCGCCGAGCGGGATCGAAGATGACGCGGGAGAAGTCGCCGTGCATGCGTGTGCTTCCTGCCTGGGCCGGGGGCGGACGGTGTCGGGGCGGCTCCTCAGGTGACGAAGAACAGCCCCGGGTCGCATCCGGCCGGTGTGTACTCGGCCAGCCGGGTGCGGAGATTGTCCTCCCGCTGCGGCTGGAACAGGTGGTGCAGCGCGCCGGGTTCCGAGCCGTTGTCGCCCCCGCGGCGGATCACCTCGGCGCAGTCGTCGGCGAGTCGGACGTAGTCGGGGGAGCCGTACCGGGTGCCGGCGAAGCGCAGTTCGCGCGCCCGGGCGCCGGAGTGGTCGGGCTCGCAGTGGAAGCGGGCCGGCGTCGAGCTGTCCTCGGACGGCAGCCAGCAGAACCGTACGGAGCCCTGGTCGTGCCGGTCGATCCGCACCTCGCCGGCCAGCAGGCAGTTCTCCAGCAGCTCCACGGCCCGGGCGCGCACGGCGCCGATGACCGTGGAGCTGCGGGCGGTGAGGAGGACGTGGGCGGGGCCGCCGTCCGGGTCGCCGAGCGCCGTCGCCTCGTCCACGGTCGCGTCCAGCACGCTGTCGTACACCTCCAGCCGTGCGGGCTCGCGCCCGTCGCCGCGCGCGGCGACCGTCACGGGGCCGAGGACGCTGCGGTGGATCTCGGTGCGGACCGGGCCGCCGGCGATCTCCAGACTCGGCGCCCCGGGCGCCAGGGGTGTGCCCCGGGACTCCAGTTCCCAGCCCGGCACGAACGTGCAGTGCCGGACGACGAGACGGCCCACGCCGCCCCGCACCCGCACAGCGCCGCCCGTCACCAGCAGCCCGTCGAGGACGAGCACCGCCGTATCGGCGCCGCTGCCGGTGATCGTCAGGGCGCGGGGGCGGTCGTCGTCGCGCCGGCCGGTCAGCCGGACGACCGGGCGGACGCCGTCCGCGGCGCGCACCGTGAGCCGGTCCCCGGGGTCGAGGCGCAGCTCGGTCAGGTCCTCGTACACCTCGTTGGCGGTGATCTCCACGATCGCCTCCGCCTTGTGCTCGTGCGAGCGCTTCTCCGCACGCCAGCGGCCGATCGCGTCGGCGACGCTGTGGTGGTCCTCGCCGGGACCCACCCGGTAGCGCTCCGCCGCGCCGGCCGCCGCGGGCTCGGGGCGCGGGTACTCGCCGCCGCCGAGGTCGCCGGAGAACGCGTGGTGGTACGTCACCCGCACTCCGTGCGCGGGGGCCGTGCCCGGCGCGAGCATGAGCCGGCCGAGCACCGGGTCGACGGCGACCTCCCCGGCGGCGAGCCGGAACCGCCAGCCGGAGAGGTCTGCGACGACGATCCGGTCCAGCCGTACGACGTCGTCCTCCTTGTCGGGGCCGGTCCACACGCACAGGCTTCGGCCCGGCCCGTAGTGGTCGTACAGCCGGTCCTTCAGCGCCCGGCGGCCGATGGGCTCCGGGACGTTCGTCTCGTCCGCGATGTGGAAGCTCGACGGCTCGGGCACCGGCGCGGTGAACAGGGGCGTGTCGACGGCGAGCACGTTGAACGTGTAGCAGGCCCGGTCGCGGTCCAGGCAGTACGCGGGGGCCCGGGTCACCGGGTAGGTGCGCAGCCGCCACAGGTGCAGGCCGACGGACTGGACGCCGTACCGGCCGACCCGGCGGGCCGACCCGGCGCGCGGCACCTCCATGGTGCGGGCCAGGGTGTCGAACGGTCCGCCCAGCCGGTCCAGCGCCCCCGCGTCCCGCACGTCGACCAGCGTGCCGCGCGCCAGTCTGCGGCGCGCGTCGGCGCCGTCGGAGGTGTAGCGGCGCACGGGCTGGGTGACGGACAGCAGGCGCCGGTACTCCACCACCCGGGCGGGCCACCCGGCCACCGCCGACGCGAGATCCTCCAGCAGCGCCAGGGTGCCCTTGCGGCGCCGGTTGACGACGGTGTCGGCGACGTCCCGGCGCGGCACGGCGGCGGCCGGCAGACCGCTCGCCCGCGCGGTGTCGTCGGACAGGGCGGCGGCGATCCGGGGCAGGAGCTCGTAGCCGACGAGGTCGCCGAGGTAGGGCACCACCCAGTCGTCGCAGGTCTCGATGAACCAGTTGTCGTAGAGCTGCTCGATGTCCCCCTGCACCACCGCCGCCTGTTCGGCGACGACCGTCAGCAGCGCCCGCAGCGGGCCGCCCTGTTCCGCGTCGCGCCTGCGGTGCACGGCCGGCAGCAGCGCGTACAGCTCGTCCGGGGTCATGGAATCCTCCGCAGGATCAGCGTTCCGGGCACGGCCGGGTCCAGCAGCACCAGTTGGGCCGGGCGCAGCACCAGCCGGGGCAGGGTGGTCGGGGCCGCCGGTTCGGCGGGGGTGGTCCCGACGGGGAGCAGGACCGTGGGCGCCTGCGAGGCGTCGACGACGGCGGCCGGGTCCGGCGGCCCGCCTCCCGGGGCGGCGCCGGACGGCGCGCGGTCGCGCACCGCGCGCGGGCCGGCCGGCAGGGCCGGGACGAAGGCGGCGACGGACGGGTGCTCGGCGAACCGGACGACGTCGGCCGCGGCGGCGCCCTCCGGCACCCCGCCGAAGGCGTCCAGGTCCACGAAGTCGACGCCGGGCACCGCCTGCGCGGCGGCGATCACCGCGCTCTGGTACACGGGATGCCCCAGGTACGCGCCCCAGAAGCCCAGCCGGGCGGCGAGCGCCTCGCGCACCCGCCGCTCGACCTGCTCCGGGAGGTGACCGGCGGCCGTGCGCACGCCGAGCACCACCACCAGCCGGACCCGCTCGCAGGGCTCCACCCGCACCGGCAGCGCCGGGTCGCCGTACCGGCGCAGCGCCGAGCGCAGGGCGGCCAGGAGCGGGGAGGCGGTGTCCAGCGGGGCGTCGTCGGCGGCGACGACGGTGAGGTGCAGGACCGGCCGGCCGCCGTCCACGCAACGGCGGGCCACGGCCTGGCCGACGCCCGCGAAGGCGCGGGCGAAGGACTGGTAGTCGCTCACCGACACCAGCCGGTCGAACGCGGCCAGCCGCAGCGGGATCGCCTGCCGGGTGCGCGCCGGGCCGTCGGCGTCCGCCCCGCCCGTCGCGGGCAGCGGGTTGGTGACCCCGCTGACGCCGAACGGCCTGCTCACGACCTGGTTGATCCGCCCGGCCGCGACATTGCCCGCACGCCCGCCGCCGACCCGGTAGCGGGCGGTGACGTTCTCCGTGCCGGTCGGCGGGCGGGCGGCGTGCCGGCCGTCGCCGAACTCCACCGCCGCCCGCCCGTCGATGCCCGCGCGCAGCCGGAACGCCTGGTCGAGCGGCCCCTCCTCGCCCAGGTCCGCGGTCCGCCGCCACGCCACGCCGTCGACCCGGACGGTGAGCTCCTCCTCGCCGCCGTCGGCGCTCGCCGACGGCAGCCAGACCAGCGGGCCGCGCCGCAGCCCGAACACCTGCCCGGCCCGCCCGGCGTCACCGCTGCCCAGCACCTCGGTGACGGTCTCGCCCGCCGTCGCCGTGACCACGTTGCCGTGCACGACGACGCTGCCCCGCCGGTAGCGGTGCGCGAGCGGGGCGGTCAGCAGCAGCGTGGTGCGCACCCGGTCGTCGAAGGACGTCCCGTCGAAGGCATGGCGCACGCCCGCCAGGACGGCGAGCTCAGCGCCCGCAACCCCCGCACCGCCCCCGGGCACGACGTCCGTCCGCTCCCCGGAGACGACGACCAGCCGCCCGGCGGCCAGCCCCTCGAACGTGCCGTCCAGGGCGACGGCCGCGCCCGCCACGTCGGCGGGATCCGGCGAGGCGGCCGGCGTGAGCGGCTCGCCCGCCGCCCACACGGTGGTGGCCCGCCGCACGGCCACGTCCTCGCAGTCCTCGGTCCACGGCCCGGCCAGCCGCAGCCGCGTCACCCGTACGGCGTCCACGTCGTTGGCGACGGACAACTGGCCGGCCTCGACGACCCGGACGACCCGGGTGCGCGAGCGGCCCGCCACCCGCACCGCGAGCCAGCTCCCCGGCTGGATCTCCTCGTGCACCGCGTCCAGGAGCAGCACGTCGCCCGGCAGCGGACCCCCGCCCTCCGCCCGCGACGCGGCCGCCCCGCGCAGCAGCCGCAGGACCCGGGCGTCGTCCGGGATCGAGGCGCCCAGCGGGGCGGCGACCACCCGGAACCGGTGCACGCCCGGCGCGGTGACCGGGGGCGCGACGGCGGACAGCGCCTCGTAGAGGGACGCGGTCACGCCGGGCCCGTTGCCCGCGAGGAGCCGGGGCAGCGCGTCGGACCCGGCGCCGAGGGCGTCGGTGACCGCGGGCGATGTGTGGCGCGGAGGCTTGCCCAGGCCGAGCGCGTCCAGCAGGGGGTCGACCGCGTGCTGCACCCGCCCGGCCGGGTCGGCGAGGTCCCGCAGCAGCGCCCGCCCACCCGCCGACGCCGCCCGCTCCGGCGCCCCGGCCAGCCGCCGCACGGCGTCCTGGACGGTCGCCAGCCGTACGGCCGCCCGCTCGGCCAGCCCGTCCACGTCCAGGTCGCCGCCGAGCCCGGCGAGACGGTCGTGCAGCCGCCGCAGCCTGCGGTCGAGCCGGGCCGCGAAGGTGTCCGGGTCGCGCAGCTCCTCGGCGCGCTGCCGGACCTCGCGCAGCAACGTCAGCAGCTCCTCGAACGGCCCCTCGGACGACGCGCGGCGCGCCGCCTCCTCCAGGTCCTCCCGCAGCGCGTCCACCGCGTTGTCCAACTGCCCGGTCGCGTCCGGCACCCGCAGCAGCACCGTGGTCCGCCCCCGCGCGGGATCGGGCTGCGCGCTCTCCACCACCCGCGTCAGGTTCAGCCGGGCGTCGGGATAGGCGAACAGCAGCCGGTCACCGGGGCGCAGGGCGGGCTGGACCCCCTCGACGTCGAGGGACCGGACGCTGGTCGCGACGTCGGCCGTGAGGGCGGGCGGCCGGGTGGCGCGCACCGGCAGCCGGTTCCACTCCGCTCGCGCGGCGAGGTCCCCGGCGGTCTCGAAGACCACGGGCAGCGCGCCGGGCTCGGGCTCGCTCTTGACCTGCGACCCGGCCGGCACGACACAGGACGTGCCCGGATCCAGCGTGTAGGCGAGGTGGGCGGCGGCCGCGAGCGCGGGGCGCGGCCGGTGCCCGACCAGCCGCCCGAGCCGGACCAGCGACTCCGGCTCCGCCGCGGTGCGCAGGAACCCCTCGTCGGCGATCCGCTCCTGATAGAAGGTCAGCACGTCGGCGACGACGGCCCAGGCGTCGAGCAGGGCGATCGAGGGGTCGTCCGGCTCCCGCGTCGTCAGCCCCGCCAGCGGCGCGTGCTCGTCGTCGCCGGCGGCGGGCAGCCGGGCCAGCATCGCGTCGAGGAACTGCCGGTGGTCGCCCACCCGGTAGGACAGCGCGGGCAGCCCGGGACGGTTCCACACGGGTGCCGGACCCGGTCGGCCGGCGGGGCAGTCGGTCATCGTCCACCTCGCAGTCGCAGCGTCAGCCACCCGTTCTCCTGCCGGGTGACGTCGCCGTCGAGCCGCGGCACCTCCAGCGGACGCAGCCGCAACTCCCCGGACGGCGGCACGTCCGGCCCCTCCCGCTCCGGGCCGGGGCCGTGGATCCGGCGCAGCACGGTGACCTCGGCGTGCCGTACGCCGGGCACGCCCATGCACAGCGCCACCAGGGCACTGGACCGCACCGGGGTGCCGAAGGTCAGCGCCGCCGGGTCGAAGAACCCCGGCTCACCGTCGGTCCGGCGTCCCGGCAGGAGGCGGCGCATCAGGGCCTCCCGCACGTCGGCGGTGACGTAGTGCGGGTCGACGAGCACGTTCAGGGCCACGGCGAGCGGCACCAGCAGCGCGGGCCGGGTGACGACGTCGTGGCCGATGCGCCGGTAGCGGTGCAGCGCGGCCCGTACCTCCGCCAGCAGCGCCGGCGAGGGCACGGCCGCGCCGGCCGGGTCGAGCGCCACGTCCGCCTCGTACCAACTGCCGGTCCAGCGCAGGGAGGCGGCGGCGCGCTGCACGTCGGGACGGCCCATGGCGAGGGTGGCGTAGTCCTCGGCGGTGACGGCCCGCAGCAGCGTACGGAACGGGGCGCGCGGGGCGGCCAGCCGCACCTGCGCCAGCGGCTCCGGGTCGGTGCCGCCGCTCACCGGCACCGGGTTGCGCACCCGCGTGATGCCCTCCAGCCGCTGGACGGTGCGGTGGGCGATCCGGTTGACGGCCTCGCCGCCCGCGTTGCCCGAACGGCCGTTGCCCACCCGGTAGTAGGCCTGCATCCAGGCCCCCGGGCGTGGCGCCCGGCCGCACCGGTCGTCGCCGAAGCGGAGGGCGAGCACCCCCTCGTCGTCGGTCTCGGCCACCAGGTGCCGGTCCCGGGGACCGCTCGCCAGCAGGTCCCGGCGCGGGGCCCAGTCCGGTCCCGTCTTCGGATCCTCCGTGAGGTACAGCGCGGGCAGCGCCTCGCGGGGATCGGGGCGCAGGGCACTGCTCGCCGGGCCGTGCAGGGCCGGGTCGGCGGGATCCAGCCCGGCCGCGGCCCCCTCGCCCCAGGTCTGCGCCAGCTCCCAGCCCGCGTCGGTGTGGTCGAGCACGTAACCGGCCCGGGCGCGCAGGGCGAGCGTCTCCAGGCGGCGCAGCCTCGGCTCGAAGAAGTCCTCGAAGACGGAGAGGAAACGGGCTGCCCTGCCGCGCCGTTCGGCGTCGTCGGCGAGCCCGGCGAAGTCGTCGAGGAACGACGCCCCGAACAGGGCCGTCAGCAGCTCACGGCTCTCCGGCTGGAGCTCGGCCACCCCGTGGTGCAGATCCCGCAGCCCGTCCCGTGCCCTGGCCGCGAGGCCCAGGAGCCGCCGCCCCTGCGCCGCGGCCAGATCGGCCGGGCGCGGATACGGCGGCGACCAGGTGACGGGCCCGCCGCGCAACGTCACCGGCCGGGGCCGGGCCGGCGAGGCGTCCACCGTCCCGTCCGTCGCCCGCCCCGGCACCTGGACCAGCTCGCCGGACTCGCCGCCGGGGAACCAGATGATGTCCAGGCCGTGTTGGACGAGCAGGGCGTTGCCGCGGGCCACGACGGTCGCGCCCGGCCGCCCGTCGGGGCCACGCGGGTTGCGCACGCACAGCGGGAAGGCGAGGGCGTCCTCGTCGGCCCAGGCGATCTTCACGACCGCCGTGCCGGTGTTCGCGTCGACGTCCCGGGTCGCGCGGGTGAGCCGGACGGCCTGCCGGTGCCCGGGGTCGGGCGGTCCGCCGCCGGGTGAGTGCGTCTCCTCCAGGACGAGCAGGTCGCCGATCTTCAGATCCAGCACCCGGCGTCCGCCGCCGCTGCCGTTGCCGCCACCGTTGCCGTTGCCGTCGTCGTCGAGGAGGGCGGCCCGGGTGGCGCCGGCGGGCAGCGCGAAGCCGTCCTGCCCCCAGGCCCACAGCGGTACGCCGTTGTGCGCGGGCAGCAGCCGCATCCGCCGTCGCTCCAGCGGCTGGTAGGCCGGATGCGGGGCCGAGACCAGGGCCTCCGGGGAGATCACCGGGCCGTCCGGCCGGTCCGACGGCTGGGCGAGGTCGTCCTCCGGCAGCGCCGTGAACGCCAAGTCGCCGGTGTCCAGGGTCAGTTCGGTCGCCGTCTCGACGCAGACGACGGTGCGGGCCGCGCAGCCGTCGTGCATCGGGTAGCCGACCAGCCGCGCGTGCCGCCGCACCGAGGTACGCAGCCGCGCCGTGTCCAGGTACGCCTCGGTGGCCACCGCGTCCTGCTGGTAGCTGAGCCGGTCCCCGACATGGGCCAGCAGCTCCACCAGGGTGACCCAGAGATCGGGGGCGTGCCGCTCGGTCCACCGCGGCAGGGTGAGCGAGAGCCGCTCCAGGAGCAGCCGGCGGAAACTCGCGTAGTCCTTGGCCAGGTAGTCGATCGCCGGGGCGGGACCGGCGGGCGGCGCGACCGGGTGCGGAGCCTTCGGCGCGGGGCGCGGGGGGTGGCGGAGGGTCGGGTGGAAGGTGAAGTCGGCGTGGTCGTGGCCGCCGTGGAAGCCCCGCCCCAGCGCCCGCAGCCGGTACGTGGAGTCGTCGCCCGGCCGGTCCAGGGTCAGCCGCAGCCGGTTCGCCGCGCCGTCCCCCGCCTCCTGCCCCGGGCCGGGGTGGACGCGCAGGACGCGGATGCCGACGATCCGCCGGCCGCCCTCGACGACGAACCGGGTGCGGTCCACGTCCGGCGGGAGCACCCCGAAGAAGGTGACGGTCAGCGTGCGCCGGTCCGGATGCGCCCGCACCTCCCGGATACCGGCCGGCCCGTCCTCGCGCAGGCCCTCGTACGGCCCGGCCGACACGCTCATGACGAGGTCCCCCCGCCCAGGACCGTGGCGGTGAGGCTCTCGCCGGTCGCCGTCAGTACGTACGCCACGTGCACCCGCAGCGTCGCCTCCTGCGAGGTCACCGTGACGGACTCCACCGTGAGCAGGTCGCCCAGCCAGCGCTGCAGGGCCGCCTGGGCGGTCATCTCCAGGGTCGCGGCGAGCTCGGGACTGTTCCCGGCGAAGACCAGGTCGAGCAGGTTGCAGCCGAAGTCGGGCCGGTTCACCCGCTCTCCCGGGCTGGTGAAGAGGACCAGTTCCACCATGTCCCGGACATGGCCGGCGTGGTCGGCGCCCGCCGTGCGGCCACGGGCGTCCACCCGGTACGGGAAGTCGATGTCCATCGCGCTCACATCCCCTGGACCCGGAACTGCATGGCCAGCACCATCGGAGGGTTCGGCGGCGGGGTGCCCACGCCGATCGCCGGGGCGACGCCGGCCGGCGTCGGCTGCAACAGCACGGGCAGGCCGTTCACCAGCACCCTGGTGGACGTCTGCAGCCAGGTGACACTCGTGCACGGCGGCGCCCCCATGCTGGCGGCGGGGAAACTGCAGCCGGCCACGAGGAACATGTCGGCGCCGGTCAGGACCGGCTGGGCTCCCACCAGGACACGCTGCTGGACCGGCGCGGGGACGGTCACGAGGCCGGGCGGGTGCGCGCACATCATCATCGCGCCGTAGTGGAGCAGCAGTCCGGGCATGGTCTCCTCACAACACCGTCAGCGCGCCGTTGTTGACGGTGACCTGGGGTCCGACGAGTTGGATGGTGGCGAGTCCCGGTCCGCAGGAGATCTCGATCGACGCCTCGTTGATCTTGATGAACGGCCCGTTCTCGCCGTGGAGTTGCAGCTTGATCCCGCCCGTCGGCCCCGGCACGTCGCTGATGACGAGGCCGTTCCCGGTCGGCGTGGCCAGCACGATCTGCGGGACGCCCGGCGGGGCGGACCTGGCGGCCGACGGCACGTCCCCCGAACCGCCCCGCCGGAACCCGACCCACACCGCCCGCTCGGGATCCCCGTCCAGGAACCGCACCCACACCCCGGAGTCCGGCGGCGGCACCACGTACATCCCGCAGTCCGAGCCGGCCAGCGGGGTGAGCGGCACGGCCCACACCGGGGCGTCGTCGCCCAGCACCTCGGGGACCCGGACCAGGAACCTGCCGACGCCGGTCGGATCGACGGCGGACACCACGACCCCCTCGTACAACCCGTGCCACTGGTTCACCTGTGCTGTCGCGTGTGCAGCAGCTTGTGCCGTCACGTGTGCTCCCGGCTGTGCCGTCGGGTGTGTTGCCGGGTGAGATGTCGTCATGCGGTCACCGCCTGGGTGTCGGCGCCGAGCCCGTCGCGGACCAGCGTGAAGTGCTGCCTGTACGTGTCCCGGGTGAGGTCGTGGGTCACGGCGGCCACGAAGTACCGCCCGTCGTACGCCCGTCCCGCCCCTCGCACGCCCACCAGACCGTGGGCGCCGAGGACATGGCCGTAGCGCAGGACGTCGACGGTGCCGCGGCCCGTGACGGCGTCGGCGGCGACCTCGCGGCCGAGCCCCGCCAGCAGGGTCCGGGTCAGGGAGCGGCCGGTCTGCCCGGTCAGCGCCCCCGTGCGCAGTACCTCGGCCGGACTCGCCGCCAGGCTCTTGCGCAGCACGCCCGGCTCGGGCGCGGTGACCTCGGAGGCGGTCGTCGACGGCGGCTCCAGCCGGTCGACGGCATAGCCGGAGGGGGCCAGCGCGTCGAAGGAGAAGGTGAGTTCCTCGACGTTGTCGGCCGCCCCGCAGCCCGTGGTGAGGGCCGGCTGGAGGGCTCCGTCGCGGTTCTGCGGCCCCCAGTAGGCGGTGCTGACGCCCGGCGCGGGCCCCGGTTCGAGATGGAAGACGTGCCCGACGTCCGCGGCCATCGCCCGCAGATACGCCAGATCGGTCGCCGACTGCACGGGAATGTCGATCACCGGGTTCGGCTGGTCGGTGAGGACCGGCGCCACGGCCCGCGGTGTGATGCCGTACTGCGCGTACCCGGCGCACACGGCCGTCGCCCGAAGCTGCGGCGGCAGCCCCGGGTACGCCCGCCGGACGTGCCGCAGGTCCATCAGCACGGTCAGGTCCTCGCCGGTGACGACGAGGAACGACGCGCCCGGCGCCCGCCCCGCGTGCAGCTCCTGATGGGTCACCACGCCGTCCATCAGCACATGACACCGGCCCGCCAGAACGACGGCGACCACGACCCGCTTCTTGGCGTAGAGGGCCCCGCCCGGCCCGGCTGCCCCGGCCAGCGGTGAGCGGGCGCTGACGGCGAACGTGAGCTGGAAGCCGTTGGTCCGGCCGCTGGCCGAGGTGATCCGCACCCCGTGCAGGGCGTCGACCAGCGCCGCCGGGGCCGGCGCGGGCACGGTGTCCCCGACGAGCAGCATGAGGTGCAGGTGGTGTGTCATCCGGTGTGTCATCACGCGGCCGGTGCGCCGCCGCCGGCCGCTGCCGACGCCTCGGCCGGCAGGGTGATCCGCAGCCGGCGGCCGGCCACGGCCGTCAACTCGTCAGGCCGCATCGCCCGGTTGGCGTCGGCGATCCGCCACGACTGCTCGGGATCGCCGTAGCGCCGGGCCGCGATCCGGTCGAGGCGGTCACCGGCCGCGACGACGTGTTCGCCGACGCCCGTCAGTTCCTCCGGCTGCGGCAGGAACCGGCGTCGCAGATGGGTGACGGTCCTGCCGTCCGCGAGGGTGCGGGTCGTCGTGGGGACCGCGTGATACCTGCTGCTGGGCTCGAACACGGCTGCTCTCCTCTCATCGGCACGCGTCAGTCTTCTTTTCGCTGCTCATCCGCTCTCATCGCCCTCATCCGCTCGTATAGCCGACCGTTCCCGGGCCGTAGCCCACGAGTGCGGCGAAGCGTTCCCTGCCCTGCTGGTACTGGAGGTACAGCCCGCCGGCCTTGTGGTCGAAGCCCACGTCGTCGACGGTGAGGACACGCACGGTGAGCGTCACCCGCGCCCTGATCGGACTCAGCTCCCCGTCGTACGCCTCCTCCGTCACGTCGAGGTCCAGCATCCGCACGGGCAGCACCCGGTGCGCCCCGAGCACCAGCACGGGCAGCGGGGCCTGGACGGGGGCGATCTCCAGGATTCCCTGGGAGGCCAGGTCGTTCTGCCGGGTCAACTGCGCGGCCGTGGGCGCGACCGCCGTCTCCAGCGCGGACAGCATCCCGAACAGCCCGGACCCGGCGGGCGGCGCCGGACCGCCCGCCGGGGCCACCTGGTCCGTCGCGTCGAACTCCGCGTCGATCCGGAACGTCTCCCGGGGCGGCCCCTGCAACCGCAGCGCCTCCAGCCGGTCACCGGCGTCGGCGCCGATGCCGCGCGGCTGGAGCGTACGGGTGATGCTGTCGGGGTTGTACTGGAAGGGCACGACCCGCAGCACCCGCCCCTGCTCGGGATCGAGGAAGACGAAACCGCCCCGCCGCGGCACAGCTCCGGTCATGACGCTCCCTCACCTTCCGGCTCTTCGGCGGCCATCGCCCGGTGGACGGCACGGGCGATGTGCCGGCCGAGGACGGCTACGTCGGAATCCACGGGTACGCGTGCGGGTACGGCGGATACGGCGGACACGGCGGCGGGGGTGAGGCCGAGGAGTACGGCGAGTTCCGTCTCGACGGCCGCGCAGAGCTCCGCTCGTGACACGCCGCCGACCGCCGAGTCCAGCACCAGCCGGCGGATGCGCAGTTCGACCCGGGTCGTGGTCGTGGTCTCGGTCATGTGATCACCACCGCCGTGTCGGCGTCGAAGCGTCCCGCGTCCGGGGCGGCCAGCGGGCTGTCCACGCCGTCGACGCGCAGCCGCAACGGATACCGCCCCGGCAGCCCGCCCGCGGCCAGCCGGAACCGCAGCTTGCGCGTGGCCCGCGCGAAGGGCTCGGCGAGCACGGGCAAGTCCGCCACGAGCAGCTCGGCCCGCTGCCCGGGGTGCACGGCGGGAGCACACTCCAAGGACAGCACCACCGCCCCCTTCGCGTCCTTCGCGGCCTTCGCGGTGCGCGTGACGGTCAGCGGCAGGGCGCTGGTGATGCGCGGCGCGACCTGGAGGGTGCGGGGCGCGGTCGTCCGTTCGCTGCCGTCGGGAGCGGTGAGGACGACGACCACCGACCAGTGGCCCGCGCCGAGTTCCTCGTCCAGGGTGACCCGCACGGCGGCGGCCCCGTCGGACCGGGCCGGCAGCACGACGGGGCCGCCGAGCAACGGATGCGTGAGGCGGACGCTGGCCGCTCCCACGCCCGCTCCCACCCCCGCCCCGAACCCGCTGCCGCTGAGTACGACGTCGGCGCCCGGCGGCGCGATCGCGGGCAGTACGGCGTGCAGCACCGGCCACGGTTCGGCCGCCGTCGGCGCGGCCTCCGGACCGGACCCGGCGGCCCCGCGCCGCAGGACCGGCAGAGGCGTACGGCCCGGCACGGAACTGTCGATGAGCACGACCCGGGCCTCGTACGGCACGGACAGCCGGTAGCCGTGGCCGAGCGCCGCCCACAGCCGCCACATCTCGTCGGCCGGCAGCACCGCCGGGGTGACCTTCACCGGCTCGGGCTGCAGATGCAGATCACTGAAGTCCGCAGCGGCCTTGAGTGCTGCGGCGGGCAGCTCGGGCCGGTCGTGCAACGCCGACATCGCCGCGCCGAGCAGCCGTTCGGGGAGGGTGGAGTCCTGGTCCCGGGGCGCGTACCCGGTGAACAGGTAGTGCAGGACGAGGGGCAGCGCGGGGTGGTGGGTCTCACCGGGGTGTGTGCCCAGGGGGTCGGTGTTGCGCCAGGCCGCGTCGATGGCGGTGCGGTAGAGGAAGAGGTTGAGCGTCGGCGCCCGTCCGTCGCCGTCGCCCTCGTCGGCGACGTCGTCGTCCATACGGCCGGGATGACGCACCGTCACCCTCGCGTCGGGCACCGTGCGATGCACAGCCTCCTGCAACACGGCCCGCAAAGTCTCCGTCACCGCGGCAACAGCCAGCGCGTCACTCACGACCGCCTCCCGAGATACTCCTCGAGCGACATCCGCGACCGGCGTGGGGGAGCCGGGGCGTCGACGACCGGCTGAGACCGCCGGGAAGTGTGGACGACGAGGCGATCGATGGTGATGTGCAGGACGGTTTCTCTGGGTTCTCTGGGTTCTCTGGGGGGTGCTGCGGGGGGTGCTGCTTTGGGGGTGGGGGGTGTTCGGGGCGGTGTGGGGCGGGTGGGGTGTTCTGGTGGCGTGGGGGAGGTGGGCCTTGTGGCGCGGACGGTGAGGTGAGGGTGCGGGGCGTGCGGCGGGGGGCTCGACGGGGCCTCGACCGAGGGGGTGAGCGGGATGGGGGCGGGGGCAGCTTGAGAGGCGGACGCGGATGGGGACGAGGCGCGGGGCGGGAACGGGGACGGTTCGGGGAGGTGCGGGGGTGGGGCGGTCAGGGACGGGAGTGGCGCGGAGCGGGGCATTGGTGAAGCCGCGTGGGACCTGGATGGTTGGGAGGCGGACGGGGGTGTGGTGGTCCTGGACGGGGACGGTGGGGAGAGGTGCAGGGGTGAGGTGGCCTCGGGCGGGGGTGGTTCGGAGAGGGCCACAGGTGAAGGGGCCCGGGACGGAGGTTGTCCGGAGGGGGCCACAGGTGAAGGGGCCTGCGACCGGGATGGCTCGAGGAGGTGCGGGGGCGTGGTGGCGTCGGGCTGGGACGGTCGGGAGGGGGCTGGAGGTGAGGTGGTCCGGGACGGGGACGGTTCGGAGAGGGGTGGGGGTGTGGTGGTCCCGGGCGGGATGGGTTGGGAGGCGGGCGGACATGAGGTGGCCTCGGACAGGGACGGTGCGGCGAGGGCCGGGGATGCGGTGGTCCTGGGCGGTGGTGGGTCGGAGGTGACGGGCGTCGAGTCGGGTGCCGTCGGCCTCGTGGCGGCCTCGACCGAGGGCATCTTGTCGTGTGCCCGCTCGGCGATCGTCACGGGGCTGGGCTGGACGGGGTGCTCGGCGAATCCTGCGACGCGTTTGTCGCCGGTTGTCGGGCTGTGGGGCGGTGCCATGCCCGGGGGCTTGGGCCGGGTGCTCGGGCTGAGTGGTGGCGCGTCCGGGGTGTGGGGCGGCGAGGCTGCGACTGTGACGTGCGGTGGTGCGCTCCGGCCCTTGCGGGGTGAGCCTGGTGCCTCTGGTGTGGCCGGGTGCCCGGTGGACGCGGCTGGGTCACGCGGTGAGGCGTCCTTGGCGTGGGGGGAGGGGCTCGGCTTGCGGCGTGCGGTGGCCTCGGTGGTGCGAGGCGTGGCCGGGTCGCCCGGTGAGGTGTGCAGGGCCTTGGGAGACGCGGTGGGGCCGGACGGCGAGGTGCCCTTGGGCTGGGGGGACGGAGCCGTGCCGTGCGGTGGGAGCGGTGTGCTGCCCTCGGCCGACGGAGGCGTGGCCGGGCTGTGCGCTGACGCGTTCCGGGGTCCGGTGGACGCCGCTGAGGCTCGGGGAGAGGCGTGCTGGGACGGGGACGGGGACTCGGCCGGGGCGTGCGGTGAGGGGGCCTCGGTCTTGGACGGCGTCGTCGGAGCGCCGTGTGGGTGCGTGCTCTTGGCCTTCGGGTGCCGGCTCCGGCTCGGTGTCTGTGGCGAGACGGCGGAGTTCTCGGGGATCGCCTCGTCGCGTCGGCCCGGCGCGCGGTGCGGTGTCACCGGGGTGGCGCGGGGAGTGTCCGCTTCGCTGGGAGTCGGCCGCGTCCGTTCTGCGCTCTGGGGTGTGTGCCCCGGGGGGTCCGGACGGGGCGTGGGGCTCTCGTCGGCCGTGGGAACGGGACGGGCACAGGCCGGGGGCGTGCCCGCACCTGACCGCGTCCGAGGCTTCCGTTCGGGAGGCGGTCCAGGCGGCGATGCCGTGTCGCCGTCGACGGCCCGGGGCCGGTGTTCCGGAAGGAGCGGCGAGGAAGAGTGCACGGACGAGGACACGGCGGACGGTCCGCCTGCCCGCGCAGCCAACTCACCGGCCACACCGACCTCTTGAACCGCACTGATGCCCGCCGCACTGATGCCGGCCGCACCGATGCCCGCCCCGCCGATACTCACCGCCGCACCGGTGTCCGACCCGCCCGCGCTCACCTCACCCGTGCCCGCCCCACCCGCGCCCGCCCCACCCGTACCCGCTTCCCCCATCAGCACGTCACCGTTCGGCAGGCGTGGCGCGCCCGGGTCGAAGATGTTCGGGGTGAGCGGTCTGAGCCGGGGGCCCGGTGCCCCCAGTACCCGGTCCACGAAGTCGTTCATCCGGCGCTCGCCTCCAGATAGAACTGCCGCCGCGCCGGACTGATCGACAGGACGTCTGCCTCCGACCAGCCGTAGGCCCGCGCCAGGGAGTGCACCTCGTGCAGCAACTTGCGTGCGTAGCCGGAGACTTCGGTCCACAGGTGGTCTCCGATGTCGAGCGCGGCCTCCCAACGGTGCTCGCACTGCGGGCAGTTCAGGACCAGGACCGTGTCGGCCCCCGGGTCGAGTTCCGGGAGCAGCCGGGCCACCTGCTCGAGAACCTCGTCGGGCAGGTCGTCGACAGGCGGCGGACTGACGTGCACGACGCACCGGCGCAGCAGGCTGCGGCGCGCCCGGGGCGCGGTGGCGTCGACGGCCCGCACGTCGCGGCCGGTGAGGGCACGGAACGTGACCGTCATGCCGTCCGTCGTCAGCGTCGCCGTAGCGGGAACGCGACCGCCCGCACCCGCACTTGGACCCGCACTTGGACCCGCATCGGCGTCCGAGCTCACCGCGCAGGGCCGCAACTCCCCGGCGGCGACGGTGACATCGAGACTGTCACCGCACTGCGGGCAGTCCGCAGCGCAGGGCAGCGCGTCGCCGAACGCGCCGCAACGCAGCTCCAGCAGAAGGGCGTTGACGGCGCTCAACGGCAGGTCCGCGACGTCCTGACCGGTCGGCGCCGCCACCGAGGCGAGCAGGAGGGAGCGGGCCGCCGGTGTACCGCCGAGCCCGCCCTCCCACACCTCGAGGACGTTCGCCTCCGTCAGTCGATGCGGCACGCGGTCACCCGGCGGTGTCGCTGAACTGCGAGTCCTGCGGCGCGTTGGTGTGCTCCCGCACCCAGCCGTGGTGCTCCACCTTGATGTGCTCGAAGGCGACGGCGTTGGACCCGGCGTCGAGTTCGGGAAGCCCCTGGTACTCGGAGACCCAGGCCTCGTGGACGGAGTAGGACAGCACCTGCTGGCCGCCCTCGTCGAAGACGTCGATGACGAGGTCCCGTCTGAAGTCCTTCAGGGAGGTCTCCAGGCCGCCCGCCGAGTTCTTCAGGCTCCAGACCCGGTTGGCCCACTCCTCGAAGGCGGTGTCGATGGTGCAGCCGCGCTCCAGGGTGATGGCCTCGTACTCGGTGCGGCCGGGGAGCTTGCGGCTGGTGCCCGGGTCGCCGCCGTCGCGGTGCCGGATGACCTCGGTGGTGCGTTTGAGGCCGCTGACCTTGCTGATTCCGGCGATATAGGCGGTCTCCCCGCTGAACTTCACCCGGAAGCGGAAGTTCTTGAAGGGGTCCCGGCGCGTGACTTCCGGCATCGGTCGTCCTCCTCCTAGACCTGGATCTGTCCGGCGAGTTGCTGGATGTGCACGATCACGAACTCCGCGGGTTTCAGCGGGGCGAAGCCCACGTGGATGTTCACGATGCCGCGGTCGATGTCGTTCTGCGGGTTGGTGTCCTTGTCGCACTTGACCAGGTAGGCCTCCTGGGGAGTCCGGCCCTGGAACGCTCCCGCGCGAAACAGCGAGTTCATGAAGGCACCGACGTTCAGCCGGACCGACGCCCACAGCGGTTCGTCGTTCGGCTCGAACACCACCCACTGCGTGCCCCGGAACAGGCTCTCCTCGATGAAGAGGGCCAGCCGGCGCACCGGGAGGTACTTCCACTCGTCCGCGAGCCGGTCGGAGCCGCGCAGGGTGCGGGCTCCCCAGGCGACCGGTCCGGCGGCCGGCAGACGCCGCAGGCAGTTCACCCCGACCGGGTTCAGCCGTCCGATCTCCAGGTCGGTCAGCGGCACTTCGAGATCACTGACCCCGCTCAACGAGGCGTCCGTACCGGCCGGCGCCTTCCAGACCCCCCGCTGGACGTCGGTCCGCGCCAGCACACCGGCCATGACACCGCACGGGGGGAAGGCACGGACGGCGCCTTCGCGCAGGGGGTCGGGCGAGAGGACGCGGGGGTAGTAGACGGCGGCGTTCTTGCCGGAGTCGCCTGTGTCGATGTCCGTCAGATGGTCCAGAACGGTGCCGACGGCGTTGGCATTGGAGCCACCGTTCGGCTGCTGGCCGGTCCACGTCGGGGGCGGGTCGACCAGGAGGATGGCCCGCCGTTCGACGCACAGTTTGAGTGCCGCGTCCCGTAGCAGCTTCGTGCTGCCGCCCTTGGCCTGCAACTGCTCGTCGAGCCAATGGGTATCGGGCAGGCACAGGATGTTGAAGATGTCCGTCTTCAACAACTGCTGCAGGCCCGTCTTGGCCGCCGGGTCTCCCAGGTAGGCGTTCGGATCCGTGGGACGTTCGTCCTGAGCGGTTCCAGGGTTGCCGCCCTCGGCCGGGGCGTAGCAGCACGGTTGCCCGTCCTCCGACTTGGCCGTGAACGGATCGGCACCCTCCTCCTTCGGCGTCAGGCTTGTCGGCGGCACCGCCGTGATGGGCGAGTCAGGGCCGACACGCACGAGCCGCGAGGACTCCAGGACGTGCTGCAGGCTGCGCGGGCTCTCGTGCTCGACGCTGACGTTGAGGTATCTCTCCTCGGCGCCGGTCTCCATGTCACGGACCGTCAGGTTGAACAGCTTGCGGTCCTCACCCTTCGGAATGGGCTGCGTGTCGTAGTCGACCCGGGCACGGAGGTTCCGCCCCCACCGTCCCGGGTATGCGGCGACGAGGCTGGGGACGCTGGTGGTGGCAGCCCCGCCCGAAGGTGTGGAGGCCGCAGTCGCCTTGCCGCCGCCGCTCGCTTCGGGTCCGCTCCGTGACGCCTTCTTCTTGTCGTCGGAGGCGGAGGCGGAGGCGGAGGCGGAGGCGGCGCCCTCCCCCGATCCCTCGGAGGCTTCGCCTCCCTCGCTGCCGGCCGCCGGAGCGGTCGGAGGCGACGGTCGGGCGGTGGGCTCCTTCGAGGACGGACTCGTCCCGAGTGGCAGGCGGACCAGATCGTCCGCGTCCTTCACCACCCTGACGATCTCCGCCTCGCTGCCACCGTTCAGATAGAACTGGTAGACCGCGTAGCTCATCGGGCAGTTCGACTGCAGCCCGCCGAAGACGGCCTCGTAGTCGGCCCAGCCGGTGATGTGCACGGGCCGGTCGGCCGGGCCGCGCGGCGCGTAGCCGACGAAGGCGGCGACCGAGGTCGCCACCCCCGTGATCGTCCTGACGGAACTCTTGACCTCGTCGATGTACACGCCCGGGTAGGTGGCGTTCACCGGCATGCCGGCCCCTTTCTCCATCCTGGACGCGCCTGTCCCGGCCGGGCCGGGCAATGTGCGGGCGGACCGGGGCCGCGGGCGCCGACCTGGGAGGACGCTGGTCGTGATCCTCGATCACCGTATACACACATGTCGTGACACGGCGCTCCGAGCGGGCACGGGCTGCATCGACCAGGTGATGAGACGACCTTCTGCCTGTCCTGTCAGCAGAGAGGCACGCCCGGCAGTTGTTTGTCGGGCGACCGGACGTAGATGTTGGTGATGTAGCCGCCGTACAGCGGCAGGTAGGCCCACCAGTCGTTGACGTACGGCGGCACCTCGACCCGCTGGCCCTGCTTCTGGCAGCGGGTGAGTCGCCGCATTGCCCGGTCGTCGTACGGGACGGTCTCGCGCATCTGCCGCCACTGCTGGGCCGGCAGCAGCCTCCCCGTCGCCAGCGCCTTGAAGAAGGCGTTCAGGTCGGACGGGGTGCTGACGACGAGGGTCATGAGGGGTTACAGGGCGCGGGCTACGAGCAGGGCGACGTCGTCGTGGTCGTCGGGGTGGCGCAGCCCGTAGAGCAGGAGGTCGCAGATCTCCTCCAGGGGCCGTTCGGGTTCGTCCAGGAAGTTGAGGAGGACGTCCAGGCGGTCGTCGATGGAGTGGTGCCGGGTCTCGACGAGGCCGTCCGTGTAGAGGACCAGCAGGTCGCCGGGGGCGAGGTCGGTGGTGGTGGTCTCGAAGGGGACGCCGCCGACGCCGAGCGGGGCGCCCGAGGGCAGGTCGAGCAGCCTGGGCGGGTGGCCGGGGCCGGCCAGCGCGGGCGGCATGTGCCCCGCGTTGGCCATGCGGCACCGCCGGGTACGGGGGTCGTACACGGCGTACAGGCACGTGACGATGTAGTGCTCCAGATCGCAGGTGATCTTGTCCAGGTGCTGGAGCACGGCGCCGGGATCGAGGTCCAGGTCCGCGTAGGCGCAGGTGGCGGTGCGCAGCCGGCCCATGGTGGCGGCGGCGTCGATGCCGTTGCCCATGACGTCCCCGACGACCAGCGCGGTCTTGTCGTCGGTCAGCGGGATGACGTCGTACCAGTCGCCGCCGACCTCGCTGGTGGCCTGCGCGGGCTGGTAGCGGGAGGCGAGGTCGAGGCCGGTCTGATGCGGCGCGTGGTCGGGCAGCAGACTCCGCTGGAGGGTGAGGGCGGTGTTGCGCACGCTCTGGAACCAGCGGGCGTTGTCGATGGCCACGGCCGCCCGGCCGGCCAGCTCGCCGGCGAGGACGACGTCGTCCTCGTCGAACGGCAGCGGGTTGCGGGTCCGCTTGAGGTCGAGCGCGCCGAGCACCTCGCCGTGGGCGATCAGCGGCACGGCGAGATACGAGTGGACCCCGGCGCGGGCCAGCAGCGAACCGCCCTCCGCGTCCCGGGCGATGCGGGGCAGGTCGTCGTCGCCGACGTGCCGCACCAGCACCGGCCGGCCGGTGTGCACGCACAGGGTGACCAGCCGGTCGCCGTCGTAGGCCGCGAGGTCGCCGGGCGGGTCGGCGGCGCGCAGCGCCACCGTGGGGTGGGCCGCCTTGAGCGCGAGGGCGCGGAACAGCTCCGGGCCGTCGTCCGGTCTGCGCGAGCGGCGGCAGGCCAGGGCGGAGTCGAGGACGTCGACGGCGACCACGTCGGCGAGCTGCGGGACGGCGATCTCGGCCAGCTCACGGGCGGTCTGGTCCACCTCCAGCGTGGTGCCGACGTGGGTGGAGGCCTCGGCGATGAGGGCGAGGCGGCGCCGGGCCCGGTCGGCCTCCGCGGCCGCGCGGTGCCGTTCGGTGACGTCGACGACCGAGATGGCCGCGCCCAGGACCCGCCCGCCGGGGTCCTCCAGCCGGTAGAAGGAGAGGGACCAGGCGTGCTCGTGGTCGGGGTCGGTGGGCGGCCTGCCCACGTGGTACTGGTCGAGCAGCGGGGTGCCGGTGGTGAGCACCTGACGCAGCGCGGACTCGATGGTGTCGACGTCGGGCAGCGGCAGGGTCTCCCGCAGCCGCCGGCCCACATGGTCCTCGGCGGGGATGCCGTCGATGCGCTCCAGCGCCGGGTTGACCAGGAGGTAGCGCAGGTCGGGGTCGAGGAGGGCGAGCCCGATCGGGGACTGGGTGATCAGCCGCTCGCACAGGGCGAGATCGGTCTCGACGCGCTGGAGGAGGGTGTGGTCGGCGGCGATGCCCAGCGCGTACACGTCCCCGTGATCGTCCTGGAGCCGCATGTTGCGGAACTCCATCAGCCGGCTGCTGCCGTCCCGGTGCCGGATGGGGAAGGTGCCCGCCCAGCTCCGGCCCGTCTCCAGCACCTCGGTGAACAGCCGCACCACGGCTTTCAGGTGTTCGGAGTGGATGAGGAGCCGCGCCGCGTACTTGCCGAGCGCCTCGTCGGCGGTGTACCCGAACAGATCCTCCGCCTGCGGGGTCCAGAACACGATGCGCCCGTCGGCGTCCAGGACCATCGCGGACACGCTCAGCACGTCCAGCAGACCGGTGGGTGCGGACGCCTCGGGCTGGTACGCGTCACCGGCGGACCGGACGGGTTCGGCTGTCATCGCGGATCCTCCTCCTGCCCTTCCATGCTCCCTCCCCCCAGGCGCACACGGAAGCGGAGCAGGCCGTGGTGGCCGTGGCTGCGGGTGGCCGCGCTCGACCCCGACTCCGGAGCGGCCTCGCTCGACGGGCTCGGTCGCGCCCGTCAGTTCCAGTCGGTCACGGTGAGCCGGATCCGCGCGTCGTCACCGAGGATCTTCTTGGTGGTGGCGGGCAGCCTGATGCCGGCGACCCATGTGCCGGCCTCGGGGTCCTCGTCGGCGAGGACCGAGCCGGTCTGCACGTAATCGCTGATGGGGCCCTTGATGGCGGAGTTCCAGGTGGCCCGGAGGGCGGGAGATCCGTTCTCGTTGCCGACGTCGACGACGAGAATGTCGTCGAAGTCCGCCGTCTGCTCGATGTGGTCGTGGAAATCCAGGAAACCGTTGTCCTGTTTGTGCAGGGACAGGATCCGCAGATGAAGCGCGTACCGCATGGAGCCGGAGCCGTTGGCACTGGCCAGTTTCTCGCACAGGAACGTGTGCGCCAGCGGGACCGCCCCGTCGGAGTCCGCGCCGTCCTCCCCGGAAACGCTCTCCGTGGGAACGCGCTCGGTCCCGTTCTGCAGTTGGATCGGACACCACTGGGCGCTCTTGCGCTCATGCATCACGATCTGCAGACCGCGCACCGACAGTCCGACCTCCGCCTGCCAGGCCGTGTCCTTGCGCAGCGGAATCTGGTGGTCGACGAGGTCGGCCACCACCTCGAGGTCGCCGAACAGGAAGCGCCGCAGATTCTGGTAGCCCTCCTCGGAGTTGACGAGCCCGTAGCGTCCGCTGTGGCTGCGGTGCACATAGGCCCGATGGGCGCCGGGGACGTACGCGTTGTCGATCTGCACCAGGCCGTCACTGCGCGGCCCGACCACGGCGGACGAGAGCCCGAACGCCACGTCGTAGTCGGCCGGATCCGTGCCGACCAGGCAGAACACCTGGTCGAGGGGGAAGGCGGACGACGGGTCGCCGGAGGTCATCGAGCGTGGATCCCAGTCCTTCTTCGGCTTCTGCTTGGCGGTCGCGCCCGGCGTCAGGTACTGGAACATCCGCTCCTGGCCGAAGATCTCGGCGCCGTTGATGCCGATCGCGTCCCGCAGCCTCTCCAGCATGCCGAAGCCGAAGTCGAACGTGATGCCCCCGTGCGGGGTGCCGTAGGTGAAGAGCTTGGCGACGACGTCGGTGGGCTTGCGCCCGGCCTCCGGAAGGATTTTCTGGAGCAGACAACGGCAGATCAGGCCACCCATGGAATGAGCGACCAGATAGACGCGATCGGCCCCCGACTTCTTCGTGACCTTTTCGATGAGCGTGAGCAGGTCGGCCGCGGCGTCCTCCATACGGAATTCCTTGGGATTTCCTCCCCAGGTACTCGCCGACGGATCGTAGAAACGGTGTATCCAGATGGTGTTCGCCGGAATATTGGACTGGGTGTCCAAGTAGACTTCCTGGCTGCCCTCGACGAGGATCTGGTATTCCTCGTCCATGTGCAGGCGCAGCAGCGGGCTTTCGAACTGGTAGAAGTCCGGTTCGTCGTCCGGTCCGACACGGATGTGCGTGGAGCCCTCGTTGAATCCGTAGAACGGATCCGACACGGCGTTGTTGACGGCCGACTGGCCACCGGCGAATCCTCGGACGTAAATGATGGGGAGTTTCGGGGAATTGGCCATGGGGGTCCCGCCCGGGTCAGCATTCACCGACGTCCGGAAGCCAGGCGAACGGGGTGAACGGGATGGAGTCGTGGTGTCGTGGTCGCCGCGGCCCAAGGTACGCAACCGCCGTCAGCGCGGCGTCATTCCGTCGTCATCGCGTCGTCACCGGCCCCGGGCCGACGGAGTTGCAGGGCGTGCGCAGGGGGCCGAAACTGAGGGAAGAGGGAGGCCTCCTCGACGGACGGCACGCCCCGGCGTAGCACCACACTGTGAGCGAGGCGATCGCGTTGGTGTCCTCTCCTCCCCGGTTGCGGTTGCTCGGCCAGTTCCGGCTGGAGATCGGTACCGAGACCGTCGAACTGTGCCGCAACGGCCAGCGGCTCCTGGCGTTCCTGGGACTGCGCGGCCGGGTGTGCCGAACGGTCCTCGCCGGCACGCTGTGGCCCGAGGTCACCGAGGAGCACGCCAGGGGCAGCCTGCGCACCACCCTGTGGAAACTGCCGCGCGGGGATACGCCGTTGATCGGGGCCTGCGGAGACTCACTGCTGGTCGCTCCGGCCCTGCGGGTGGACGTCCACACCCTCACACGGACGGCGCTCGGCGTAGTCCAGGGCTGCGGCCCGCCGCTCCACGCCAGGCCGCCGCTGGGACTTCTGGTCGGCGAGGACCTGCTGCCGGGCTGGGACGAGGACTGGATCCTGATGGAGCGTGAACGCCTGCGGCAACTGCGGCTGCACGCGCTCGACGCACTGGCCGAGGCCCTGGTCCGGCAGGGGCGACCGGCTCTCGCGATGGAGGCGGCGTGGGCGGGCGTACGCGCCGAGCCCCTGCGGGAGAGCGCGCACCGGGCCGTCGTGGCGGCGCATCTCGCCGAGGGCAACGTCAGCGAAGCGGTGCGCCACTACGACGCGTTCCGCCGGTTGCTGAACGAGGAACTGGGCGTCGAGCCCTCACCCCGGTTCGCCCGCATGCTCCCCGAGCGGCTACCGGCAAGGACGACGCCACCGGGCTGGGGCACGGGCCGGGACGACCTCCGGGCCTGGCCGGGGTGACGCTCCCCGGCACGCCATCCGCGCCGAGACGAACTGACCGCCCTGGAAGAGTTCGACCTCTCCGGGACGGGGCTGACCGGCCTGCCGGAGGCCATCGGACGGCTGCGCGAGCTGCGCGTGCTGAACATCTCCGGCAACGAGTTCACGGCGCTGCCCGAGCAACTCGGCGACCTGCCCCGCCTGGAGACCCTCCGCGCGGCCGGACTGTCCTGCGCCCTCCCCGACGCCGTCGCCCGGCTGAGCACCCTGCGCGAACTGGATCTGTCGAACCTGCAACCGGGCGAGTAGAATCTGCGCGACCCTTCCTGAGACGTGCAACGCGGCTACGGCTCTGTCGAATACGGCTCTGTCGAACGGGGCTGGGTCTTCGGGATCCGGTTCGTGAAGAACAGTGCGAGGAGGGCGGCGAAGGCGAGGATGGCGAGTGCGGCGCGCAGACCGTCGATCCTGGCGTCGGCGTTCGCGTCGAGCGCCGCCTCGGTCACCTCGTCGCTCGTGCCCGCTTCGGCGAGGGCGGACTTGAGCTGGGCGTCCGACAAGAACGGCACGCCGCTTTGGAGTTCGACGCTCGCCCGGCTCTTGACCTCGGCCGGGATCGCCGGGTTCTGGTCCACGCCGGTGAGGAAGGACGTCGTCAGCGCGGCGATCATGATCGACCCGGCGAGTGCCGTACCGATCGAGGCCCCGAGGTTGGTCACGGCGTTCTGGACGCCGCCGACCTCCGCGCTCTGTGCTTCCGGCACCGCGGACACGGTGACCGACCCGAGCTGGGACGCCAGCGCGCCCATGCCGAGCCCGATCAGCAGGAGCGGGATCGTGACGATCTCCGCGCCGGCGTCCGCGTCGAGCGCGGCCATCAGGACCACCGCGCCCGCGAGCAGCGCGAGGACACCGAGCCGCACCACCCGCCGCGGCGAGACGTCCGGGAAGAAGCGGGGGATCAGGACGGCGGCCGCCAGCAGCGTCACGGAGAGCGGCAGGATGCGGGCACCCGTCTTGAGCGCGGACAGGCCCAGGGCCACCGACAGATAGAGCGGCACGACGAAGAACACGCCCATCTGGACGAGGTACTGGAAGAAGAACATCGTCAGTCCGCCGGTGAGCTGCTTGTTGTGCAGCATGGCCGGGTCGACGAGCGGCTCCGCGCGCCGCTTCACCATGCGGGCCTCCCAGCGCAGGAAGAGCCAGACCAGTAGCAGACCGGCCAGCATCAGCCATACGACCAGCGAGATCCCGAGCCACGAGGGCGCGTCGGGCTTCGGCTTGAACCAGCCCCATTCGTCCGAGCGGAGCACTCCGTAGACGAAGATCCCGAGCCCCAGCGCGGACAGCGCGGCGCCGACGAGATCGATGCGCGGGCGGGCCCCGATCGGCGCGTCGGCGATGCGGCCGGCGAGCACCAGGATGCCGGCCACCATCACGACCTCACCGGCGAACACCCACCGCCAGGAGAAGTACGTCGTCGCGACACCCCCGATGAGCGGCCCGACGGCGATCGCCACGGCCCCCGCGGCCGCGACGAGGCCGTAGGCGGCGGGACGGCGTTCAGTGGCGAAGTTGCTCGCCACGAGCGCCACGATCGCGGGCAGGATGAGGGCCGCCCCGATGCCCTCGAGGAACGCCCAGCCGAGCAGCAGCACGGGGAGGTTCGGCGCGAGCGCCGTGGTGAGGGAGCCGCAGCCGTAGATGACGCAGCCGATCATGAACGCGCGTCTGCGGCCGATCAGCGCCCCGACCTTGCCGCCGGGGATCATGAACATGGCCATCACCAGGGTGTAGGCCGTGATGGCGCCCTGGATGCCCGTGACGGTCGTGCCCACGTCCTCGGCCACCGTCGCGATCGAGACGTTCATGACCGAGCTGTCGAGCGCCATCAGGAACTGACCGGCCGCGAGTGCCAGCAGCACGACGCGCGTCGTCGCCGAACTCTCGCCGGTGCCTGCTTTGGGTGTCATGCGGCGAATCGTCCCAGCCGCCCGGGACGGTACGATCCGCGACCCGCCACGGAGGTCGACCGGTTGGTGGACCGAGGCCGTAGGTTTCCGGGTCAGTCCGCCGGCAGTTCCTCCGCGGGCAGGCGGCCCGCGCGTACGGCGTCGACCAGGGCCTGGTGGTCACGCTCGTTCTGGTCGGCGTACGCCTCGGCGAAGGTGGCCAGCGCCCGGTCGAACGAGTCGCCCCGGCCCAGGTACGAGGCGATCGCGATGCGGTCGCCGGACCGCGCGTGCGCACGGGCCAGCGTGACCCCGCACAGTTCACCGAAGGCCCGCATGCCCACAGGCCGCATGTTCTCCGGCTCGGCGATGCCCTTCCAGTCGCGCAACTGGCGGACGTAGAAGTCGCGTTGCTTGCCGTCGAAGCCGTCCACCCGCTCCCAGCCGAGGAAGATGTCGCTCGTGGCCTGCATCAGCCGCTGGCCCGACACCACCCGCTCGCCCTGGTTGCGGTAGCGGCTCGCGCCGACGTGTGCGGCGAGTACGGAGGTGTCGGCCTCCTTGGCCTGGAGGAACAGGGGGTCCTGGTCGTCCCGGCCGAGCAGGAGGAAGATCCAGCACCGGGTGCCGACGCTGCCGACGCCGACCACCTTGCGGGCGACGTCCGCCAGGCGGTAGTCCTCCAGGAGGGTGCGCCGGTCGGAGGTGAGCGTGGTGCGGTACCGGTCGACGAGACCGCGGAACTGGCGCTCCAGGGCGCTGCGTTCGAGGTCCGGCAGCAGGTCGCCGGCCGGGACGAGCAGCGGGGGGTCCGCCGCGATCCTGGGCTGGCCGTCGACCGTCTCGGTGAGCTTGTCGAAGGCCTGCAGACTGTCGCGGGTGCGGGCCTTGGCCATGGTGCGGGCCAGGTTCTTCTGACCGCGGTGGTGCAGCCGGCCCTCGGCCAGGGACTGCAGGAGATCCGCGTCGATCTTCGCGTACCAGACGTCGAGGCTGCGCATCCCCGCGAAGCGGATCATCGCCTCGCGGTAGGCGCGGCCCGTGCCGCTGACGATGCGGGCGCGCTCGGCGTCGTCGAAGCCGTTCGCCCGGCCCGCGATCACGAGACTCGTCGTCAGCCGCTTGACGTCCCACTCCCAGGGGCCCGGCAGCGTCTCGTCGAAGTCGTTGATGTCGAACATCAACTGCCGCTCCGGCGAGGCGAGCAGCCGGAAGTTCAGCAGGTGCGCGTCCCCGCACAGTTGGGCCGTGAGTCCCGAGCGCGGGGTGCCGGCCAGGTCGGACGCCATGATCGCGGCGGCGCCCCGGTAGAAACGGAACGGGGACTCCATCATCCGGCCGTAGCGGATCGGCACGAGCTCGGGCACCCGCGCCGCCGACTGCGCCTCGAGGATCCCCAGCGGGTCCGGCCGGTCGGCAGCCGGCCGGTACACGGCGTGGCCCGAGCGCGGCGATGCGCGCCGCGCCGCCTTGCCGAGAGCCGTGCGTTCCTCGGGCGTGGTGTGGGGCGCGGCGCGCAGCGCCGTGGTCGCGTTCTGGGACTGGGACATCGAAGACCCTCCTGCCTGGTCCGGCGGCCATAGGGCCTGGTCGGCCTGGTCCGGCGGCCGTGGGGACGCCCGGCACAGGGCGCCTCGGACAGAAGGGCGGCTCCGTGGCGGGTGGGTGGCTGCCGTCAGCCCTGAGCCTGGACCTCGGCATCGGCGACGGCGATGGCGATGCCCAGTGCCGTGGCGATGTTGCCCGCCGCCGTCATGACGCGGGCGGTGCCCACGATCGGCGCTACGGCGACCAGGACGTCCTGCAACTGCTCGGCGGTCAGGCCGCTCCTGAGCGCGGGGTCGATATGCGCCAGGTAGGAGACGGGCGGGGCGTCCGAGGCGGCGAGCGCCGCGATACGCGTGAGGATGAGCAGATCCGGGGCCAGCCCGCAGCGCTCGACGGAGTCGACCGTCATGGCGGCGAGGGTGTCCAGGACAGGGGTTTCCGATGCGGTGGACATGATGCGTGCCTTCCCTGGGAGTTTCCGGGCCCGGGGATGTCCCTCAACCCTAGAACGCATCCGTACCTCGCGCATGAGGAGGCCCGAGGCGCGAGGTACGGGGAGCAAGGCCGAGGGGTGAGGTACGAGGCCCGTGCCCTCCGGCGGAGCGCCGTACGGCCGGGCCGGACTGCCCGCCCGGGCCCATCGGCGCGCTCGCCGTCGCGGTGGCCGCGCGCGCCGGCGCCGCCGAGATCGTGGCCGTCGACCTGCACGCGAAGCCGCTCGAGATCGCCACCGCCGTCGGCGCGACGCGCACGCTGCACGCCGGTGACGCCGAAGGCATCGCCGCCGTGGACGCCGACGTGGTGATCGAGTCCTCCGGCAACCACCGCGGTCTCGCCTCCGCCATCGCCGGCGCCACCCGGGGCGCAACCGTGGTCATGGTCGGACTGCTGCCGGGCGGCGACCAGCCCGTGCCGATCGCGCACGCCATCACCCGGGAACTGCGCCTGGTCGGCTCGTTCCGGTTCAACGACGAGATCGACCACGTCATCGCGGCCATGGCCGACGGAACCCTGGCCGTCGGCCCGGTCGTCACCCACACCTTCGAACTCGACGACGCACTGAAGGCCTTCACCGTCGCCGCCGACGCCTCGGTCTCGGGCAAAGTACTCCTCACGTTCTGATACAGAGTCACTGATACAAGTCACTGATACAGACTGAGCGACTGACCGACCGACTGAACTGATCGAAAGAGGTCCCTGGATGAACACCAGCGCAGTGGCGAACATCGGCGTCGTCGGGCTGGCGGTGATGGGGTCGAACCTGGCGCGCAACCTCGCCTCCCGCGAGGGCAACACCGTCGCCGTCTACAACCGCACCCACGCCCGTACCGAAGAACTCGTCGACGGGCACCCCGAGGCGGGCTTCGTCGCCGCCGCGTCGATCGACGAGTTCGTCGCGTCACTGGCCAGGCCGCGTACCGCGATCATCATGGTGCAGGCGGGAGCGGGCACGGACGCGGTCATCGACCAGCTCGCCGAGCGCTTCGAGCCCGGCGACATCATCGTCGACGGCGGCAACGCGAACTTCCAGGACACCATCGCCCGTGAGCAGCGGATGGCCCCCACCGGCATCCACTTCGCCGGCGTCGGCATCTCCGGCGGCGAGGAGGGAGCGCTCAACGGCCCGTCGATCATGCCGGGCGGCTCCGCCGAGTCCTACGAGACCCTCGGGCCGATCCTCGCGTCGATCGCCGCGGTCGCCGAGGGCGAGCCCTGCGTCACGCACGTGGGCACCGACGGCGCCGGCCACTTCGTCAAGATGATCCACAACGGCATCGAGTACGCCGACATGCAGTTGATCGGCGAGGCCTACGACCTGCTGCGGACGGTGGGCGGGCTCCAGCCGCAGGCCATCGCCGACACCTTCGCCGAGTGGAACAAGGGCCCGCTCGAGTCCTACCTCATCGAGATCACCGCGGAGATCCTGCGCCAGGTCGACGCCACGACCGGACAGCCGTTCGTGGACGTCGTCCTGGACCAGGCCGGCTCCAAGGGCACCGGCGTGTGGACCGTGCAGAACGCCCTCGACCTCGGCATCCCGGTGGGCGGCATCGCCGAAGCGGTGTTCGCCCGCGCCGTCTCCTCGAAGCCGGCGCAGCGGGCGGCGGTGCGACGGCTGGTCACGTCCCGCCCGGACGTACAGAAGGTGGACTCCGCCTCCGGCTTCGCGGAGGACGTCGCCAAGGCCCTCTACGCCTCGAAGGTCGTCGCCTACGCGCAGGGCTTCGACGCCATCATCGCCGGCGCCGAGAAGTACGGCTGGGACATCCACAAGGACGCCATCGCCAAGATCTGGCGCGGCGGCTGCATCATCCGCGCCCGCTTCCTCAACCGCATCGCGGAGGCGTACACCGAGAATCCGGACATCGCGACGCTGCTCGAAGCCCCGTACTTCGCGCAGGCCGTCGCCGAGGGAGAGGCCGCCTGGCGTCGCATCGTCGCCACCGCCGCACTCTCCGGGGTGCCGGTCCCGGGCTTCAGCTCCGCACTGAGCTACTACGACTCGCTGGCCGCCGAGCGGCTCCCCGCCGCGCTCATCCAGGGGCAACGCGACTTCTTCGGCGCCCACACCTACCGGCGCACGGACAAGGAGGGCACGTTCCACACCCTGTGGTCCGGCGACCGCACCGAGACCGAGACGGAGGGCTCCAGCCACTGACCGAAGAGAAACGGCCACTGACTGAAGAGACCGGCCACTGCCCCCTCGCAGTGTCGGCCTCCAGCCGACTGCGCGAGGCCTGACCCGCCGCAACCAGGAACACCAGGGCCACCAGGAACACCACGACCGCCAGGGCCACCCGGGGAGACTCCGGGTGGCCCTTGTTGTCGGACCGGGAGCCGCTGAACTCTCTGGGTTCAGCTCGCTGAGGCCGCCTCGTCCGGTGCGAGGTCGAGACCGGCCGCTACACCCCGGTCGTCGAGACGACCGCCAACCTGCTGCGCCTGGCCTGATCTTCGTGGTGCTGGTCCGTCAGCGGTGGGGTGGGGCTCGGTGTCACGGGTTCCGGGGACCGGCAGGTCGGGACTTATTCGAAACGCGGTGCGCGCCTAGCGTGGGATTCACCCAGCAGGTGAATTGGAGCCGCGCGTCAGAAAAGGCGTGACGGTCGAGGGAGTCGTCTTGGCCACTCACGTTCCGGTCGTTCCGGGAGAACCGTCCACAGAATTGTCCGCGGAGCCTGCCGTCGCCCTTTTCCGGGCCTCGCGAGCGCAGCAGCGGATGTATTTCCTCCAGGAGATGGAGGGGAGCAGGCCCACCTACCACATGCCGGTCTTCTGCGCGTTCGACGCCGACGTGGACGCCGACCTGATGCGGGTCTGCGCGCAGCGACTGCTCGACCGGCACGAGGCGCTGCGCACCCGGTTCGCCCTGGCTGACGGGGAGTTGACGCAGTACGTGGACGCCTCCGCGCCGCTCGACTGGTCGGTGAAGACGGCGGAGACGGCGGAGACGGCGGACGACGACGGCGCCGAGGGCGTGCGGCGGTGGATGGACGCGCAGTACCGGCGGCCCTTCGACCTCGCCGCCGGGCCCCTGTTCCGGGCCGCCCTGCTGCGCCGCCCGCAAGGCGCCGTGCTGGCGCTCGGGATGCATCACATCGTCGGCGACGGATGGTCCGCGGGGATTCTGCTGCGGGAACTCCTCGGTGAATACGCCGCCGGAGCGGGTGATGGGGAGCGTGTTCGCGTCGAGGAACCGGAATTCCATTACGCCGATTTCTCCGAATGGCAGGAGGAATGGCTGCGCGGTCCGGCCGCCGAGCGGCAGCTCGCCTACTGGGCCCGGCAGTTGGGTGGTGAGCTGCCCCCCTGCGCGATCCCCGCCGACCACCGGCCGGCGGCCACGCCCGGACCCGCAGCCCCCGCAGGCCCCGCGCCGCGTGCTGCCGCCACGTACGAGGTCTCTCTGCCGGACGCCGTGCTCGGGCGGCTCGACCAGGTCTGCCGGGACACCGGCAGCACCCGCTTCATGGCGATGCTCGCCGCCCTCCAGGTCGTGCTCGGCCGCTACTCCGGCAGCGAGGACGTCCTCATCGGCACCCCCGTGGCCGGCCGGAACCGCAAGGAGTTCGCGGACACGGTCGGCCTGTTCGTCAACACCCTCGTGATCCGTTCGGACCTCGCCGCGGACCCCCGGTTCCGCGAACACGTGACCGGGGTGCGGGACACCGTCGCGGACGCCCAGGACCACCAGGACCTGCCGTTCGAGCGGATCGTCGAGCACCTCAACCCCGGGCGCACCACCGAGCGGGCCCCGTTCTTCGACGTACTCGTCGGCTTCCACGACGAGGACGCCACCACGACGGAGCTGCCCGGCCCCCGCATCCGGCTGCTCGAAGGACCCGCCGACACCGCCAAGTTCGACCTGACCTTCGACATCGTGCAGTCCGGGGGTGGCGTGCGCCTCCGTCTGGAGTACCGGGCCGACCTCTACCAGGCCGCCACGATCGAGCGGTTCACCCGGCACTATCTGCGGCTGCTCGACGCCGCCGTCAGCGGGCCGCACCTGCCGCTGTCCGCGCTGCCGATGCTCTCGGACGACGAGCAACTGCCCCTGACGTCCGCGCCCGTGCCCGCCGCGGCCGTCGCCGGCCCCGCGCCCTGCGCCCACGAGGTGTTCGCCGAGCACGCCGCCCGCACACCCGACGCCGTCGCCGTCACCGACGGCGAGCGCCGTCTCGGCTACGGCGAGCTCGACCGCCGTGCCAACCAGGTCGCCCACCGGCTGCGCGTCCTCGGTGTCGGTCCCGGCACCCTCGTCGGCCTGTGCGTCCCCCGCTCCGCCGAACTGGTCGTCGGCCTGCTGGGCATCCTCAAGGCGGGCGGCGCGTATCTGCCCCTCGACCCCGACAACCCGCCGGAGCGCCTGCGCCACATCGTCGGCGACGCCGGCCTCGGCCACGTCGTCGGCACCACCGCGACCCGCCCGCTGTGGGACGCCCCGGACCTGTGCGCCGTCGACCTGGAGGCCGACGCGGCCGAGCTGGACGGGCTGCCGGGCACCGCCCCCGACAGCGGTGTCACCCCCGACGACCTCGCCTACGCCATCTACACCTCCGGCTCCACGGGACGCCCCAAGGGCACTCTGGTGCCGCACCGCAACATCACCCGGCTGTTCTCCGCGACGGACCACTGGTTCGGCTTCGGCGCCGACGACGTCTGGACCCTCTTCCACTCCATCGCCTTCGACTTCTCCGTGTGGGAGCTGTGGGGCGCCCTGCTGCACGGCGGCAGGCTCGTCGTCGTGCCGTACGCCACCAGCCGGTCCCCGGAGGAGTTCCACCGGCTGCTGCGCGACGAGGGGGTGACCGTTCTCAACCAGACGCCGTCGGCCTTCCACCAACTCGACCGCGTGGACGAACAGTTCCCCGACCGTGGTGGACTCGCTCTGCGCCAGGTGGTGTTCGGCGGCGAGGCGCTGGACGTCGGCGCGCTGCGCGGCTGGTTCCGGCGGCACGGCGACGCGTCGCCCCGCCTGGTGAACATGTACGGCATCACCGAGACCACCGTGCACGTCACCTACCGTCCGCTGACCGCTCGCGACGCCGAGGAAGGACGCGGCAGCGTCATCGGCGTGCCCATCCCCGACCTGCGGCTGCACCTGCTGGACGGCCGGGGCAGGGCGGTGCCGCAGGGCGCCGTGGGCGAGCTGTACGTCGCCGGGGCCGGTCTGGCGCGCGGCTACCTCAACCGCCCGGAGCTGACCGCCGAACGCTTCCCCACGCTCGCCTCGGGGGAGCGGCTGTACCGGACCGGCGACCTCGCCCGGCTGCGCGCGGACGGCGAATTAGAGTACCTCGGCCGCATCGACGACCAGGTCAAACTGCGGGGCTTCCGCATCGAGCTGGGTGAGATCGAGGCGGCCCTCACCGCCCACGCCGGGATCGGCGCCGCCGTCGCCCGCGTGGTCCCGGACGCCGCCGGGAACCCGCTCCTGACCGGGTACGTCGTGCCGGCCGCGGAGGCCGCCCCGGACGGCGCGGCCCCCCTCTCCGTCGACGTGCTGCGCGCGCACCTCGCCGCCCGGCTGCCCGGCTACATGATCCCCGGCGCGTTCGTCACCCTGCCGGCGTTCCCCCTCACCGCCAACGGCAAGGTCGACCGGCGCGCCCTGCCGGCCCCCGGCGCCGAGGGGGCGGCGGTCCTGGGGTCCGTCGCCGCCCACGAGCCGGCGTGCGGGCCGGTCGAGACGGCGCTCGCCGAGATCTGGCAGGAGGTGCTCGGGCACGAGCGGATCGGCGCGCTCGACAACTACTTCGCCCTCGGCGGCGACTCCATCCGCTCGCTCCAGGTGCTCGCCCGCGCCCGCGACCGCGGACTGCGCTTCGCCGTCGCCGACCTGATGCGGCACCAGACCGTCCGGGGTCTCGCCGGGGCGGTCGTCCGGGACACGGACGCGGACACGCCGTCCGACGCGCCGTCGTACCGGCCCTTCTCGCTGCTGGGCGACGCGGACCGAGCGGCGCTGCCCGCCGGTCTGGAGGACGCCTACCCGATGACACGGCTCCAGGCCGGGATGCTCTTCCACAGCGACCTGCCCGCGGGGGCCGGCCGGGCGTACCACAACGTCGCCTCCTACCACGTCGAGGCGCCCTGGTCCGAGCGGGCCTGGCGGCGGACGGTCGCCGAGGCCGGGGCCCGGCACGAGATGCTGCGCACCTCCTTCGACCCGCACGGATTCGGCGAGCCCCTCCAGCTCGTCCACCGCGACGCCCGCCCCCACATCACCTTCGAGGACCTGCGCGGGTTGGACGAGACCGCGCGGGAAGCGGCCGTCGCCGCACGCTACGAGGCCGAGCGCGCCCGCCCGTTCGCGTGGGACGAGGCGCCGCTGATCCGCTTCCACGTGCAGCGCCGCACCGACACGGCCTTCCAGCTGTTCGTCGCCGAGCACCACGCGGTCATGGACGGCTGGAGCGAGCGCTCCCTCCTCACCGAACTCGCCTCCCGCTACGTCCGGCTCTGCGCCGGCGAGGACGACGCCACGCCGCCCGCCCCCGCGCCCCGGTCCCGTTTCGCCTCCTTCGTCGCACTGGAGCGCGCCGCGCTCGCCGACCCCGCCCAGCGGGACTTCTGGAACGCGGTGACCGAGGGCGCCCCCGTGACCCGTCTGCCGCGCAGCGCCACGGCCGGCGGACCGCCCCGGATGACCTGGCACCACGCACCGCTGCCCGCCGGGCTCCACCAGCGGCTGTCCGCGCTCGCCGCCGAACTCGGCGTGCCGTTGCGCATCGTCCTGCTCGCCGCCCACGCGCGGGTCATGGCCCTGATGGGCGGCGGCGACGAGATCACCACCGGCGTGGTGCTCAACGGCCGTACGGAGGAGGCCGACGGCGACAAGGTCGTCGGCGCGTTCCTCAACACCCTGCCCTTCCGCCTCGCCCTCACCCGGGAGAGCTGGCGGGACCTCGTGCGCCGCGTCGCCGACCTCGACCTGCGCGTGCACGACCACCGGCGCTACCCGCTCGCCGAGGTCGTGCGCCGCAACGGCGGGGCCCCGCCGTTCGAGACCTTCTTCAACTACACCCACTTCCACGTCGAGCGGGGCAGGCCGTCCGGCGAGGCGTTCACCGTCCTGGAGGAGACCGGGGAGGCCGCCACGGACGTCGCGTTCGGCGCGGAGTTCTCCCGTACCCCCGACGGCCGCCTCCTCGAACTCGGCCTGCGCTACGACGCGGCGCGGTTCACCGCCGAGCGGATCGCCGCGGTGCACGCCTCCTACACGGCGGCGCTGCGGGCCCTCGCCGACGCGCCCGACCAGGACTGCTCCGTGTCCGACCTGGTCCCGCCGGAGGACCGCCGTCGCCACGCCGCGTGGAACGACACCGCGAAGCACTACGAAGCACCGCACATGCTGACCGAGTTGATCGACCGTCAGATACGCCGGACGCCGGACGCGACGGCGGTCCGCTTCGACGGCGCGGGGCTCGGCTACCGGCAGCTCGACGAGAAGGCCGAACGCCTCGCCGCCCGTCTGCGGGCCCTCGGGGCACGCCCGGGCACCTTCGTGGGCCTGCTGATGGACCGGTCCCTCATGCTGCCGGTGGTCCTGCTCGCGGTGCTCAAGTCCGGTGCCGCGTACGTGCCGCTGGACCCCGAGCACCCTGAGGCGCGCACCCGGGGGCTGCTCGCGGAGGCCGGCATCCGCCTGGTCGTCGCGGACGGCCACCGGGCGGGAGCCCTGCGGGAGACCGGACCGGACAGCCCCGCCGACGCCGCCGACGCCGCCGACGCCCCCGGCGTCACCGTCGTCGTCGTGGACGAGCCGTGGCCGGACACGGGAGCCGAGTCCGCCCCCGCCCCCGCCCCCGCCCCCGTAGCCGGTCCCGACGACCCCGCCTACATGATCTTCACCTCGGGCTCGACGGGCACGCCCAAGGGCGTGGTGGTCTCCCACCGCGCCATCGCCAACCGGCTGCTGTGGATGCAGGACGCCTACGGGCTCGCCCCCGGCGAACGCGTCCTGCACAAGACGCCCTACACGTTCGACGTGTCGGTGTGGGAGCTGTTCTGGCCCCTGCTCACCGGCGCCACGCTCGTCCTCGCCCGGCCCGGCGGCCAGCGCGACCCCGCCTACCTGGCCGCTCTCGTCGAGGAGGAGGGCGTCAGCACCGTGCACTTCGTGCCGTCGATGCTCGGCGTCTTCCTCGACGACCCCCTCGCGGTACGGCTCGCCGCCGGTCTCACCCGCGTCGTGTGCAGCGGCGAGGCCCTGCCCCACGACGTGCAGACCCGCTTCTTCGACCTGCTGCCGGACGTCGAACTGCACAACCTGTACGGCCCGACCGAGGCGGCCGTCGACGTCACCGTGTGGCGGTGCCGGCCCGACGCCGGGGACACCGTGCCGATCGGCCGGCCCATCGCCAACATGCGCACCCACGTCCTGGACACGCGCCTGTCCGAGGTGCCGACGGGCGTCACCGGCGAGCTGTTCCTCGAAGGCGTCGGACTGGCCCTCGGCTACCACGGGCGCCCGGACCTGACCGCCGAGCGGTTCGTCGAGCACACCGGCCCCGACGGCGTCACCCGCCGCCTCTACCGCACCGGCGACCTCGCCCGGCACCGGGCGGACGGCGCCCTCGAGTACGCGGGGCGCACCGACCACCAGATGAAGATCCGCGGCTTCAGGGTCGAGCCCGGAGAGATCGAGGCCGTCCTCGCCGAGCACCCCTCGGTCGGCGCCTGCGCGGTCCTGCTGCGCGGCGAACGCCTGACCGCCTACCTGGTCGCCACCGGCGACGGCGCGGCGGACGAGGCCGCGACCGGTGCGGAACTGGACACCTACGCCCGTACCCGGCTCCCGGGCCACATGGTGCCCTCGGCGTGGGTGCTGCTCGACGCGCTGCCCCTCACCCGCAACGGCAAGCTCGACCGGGCGGCGCTGCCCGCCCCGGACCCGGCGCACACGCTCCGCCCGAACCCGTCCCGGCCGCCCCGCGGCGCGACCGAGACCCGTCTCGCCCGCATCTGGGAGCGCCTCCTCGGCACCGGACCGGTCGGCGCCCACGACGACTTCTTCGCCGCGGGCGGGCACTCGATCGACGCCCTGCGCCTCATCGGCCGGATCAACGACGCCTTCGGCGAACGCCTGTCGGTGTCCACCGTGATGGAGCATCCCACCGTGGCCCGGCAGGCTCGGGCCCTGCACGCCGGGCGAGGGCCCGAGCTGCCGGACACCGTCGTGCGCATCCGGCCGGACGGCGACCGGGACCCGCTCTTCCTCGTCCACCCCGTCGGCGGCAACGTCCTCTGCTACCGCGCGCTCGCGACGGCGCTGCGACCGGGGCGGCCGGTCTACGGTCTGACAGCCCCGGGTCTGACGGCCGCGGGCATGACAGCCCCGGACGACACCGCCCCCGCTTCCGTGCCGGAACTCGCCGCCGCCCACGTCGCCGCCCTGCGCGGGGCCCGGCCCCACGGCCCGTACCACCTGGCCGGCTGGTCCCTCGGCGGGCTGCTCGCCTACGAGATGGCCCACCAACTGCGGGCCGACGGCGAGGAGGTGGCGACCCTCACCCTGCTCGACAGCGCCTACCCCGGAACCACGGACGTGCCCGCCGACGAGACCGCCCTGCTGGAGTGGTTCCACGACGACCTGGCCCGGTCGGCCGGGGCGGACCCCGACGACATCGCGCGAGGCGCCCTGCGCGCCGCGCTGCTCGTGGCCGCTGACACCCCCGCCCGGCTGCGGGCCGTCGCCGCCGGGCTCGCCGCGGACGGCTCCGCACCGGCCTTCGAGGACAGCGAACTGGCCCGCCACTACGCCGTCTTCCGCACCGGACTGCTGGCCGCCGCCCGATACCGGCCGCCCGTGGCCACCGGCCCCGTGCACTTCCACCAGAGCACCACCGGCGCCGTCCTGCACGCCGCCGACCGGTGGGCCCGCCGGGTGCCGGACGGCCTCGTGCGGCACGACAGCGACGCCGATCACTACGCACTGGTGCGGGCCCCCCGGGTGACGGCCGTCGCCGCCGCCCTCGACGCCGCCCTCGACCCGGCCGCCCCGGTGTCCGGGAACCGCCCTCGGTGATCCCGGACGCCGCACCGGCCGCCCCTTCCCGCGCACCACGACCACCCCACACCACGGAACGGACACCATCACAGTGACGAGCCAGCCCCCGGCGCCCGCCGCCGAACTCAGCGGCCGCATCCGCGGCGGGCCGAGCGACCTGCTGCACGACGAAGTGCTCGCCCCGCAGTTCCGGTTCGAGGTCCGCCACCTGCTGGGCCACTACCTCGCCATCGAGAAGACCCTGGCGGCCGAGTACGCCCGCATGGGCCTGCTCAGCGCGGCCGAGGCCCGCTCCGTCGCCGACCTCCTGGACGAGGCGGGCCCCGAGACCCTCACCGCCCGGCCCGACGCCAACATGTCGGACATAGCCTTCGCCCTCGAACGCCACGTCGAGGCCGGGCTGCCGGCACCGGTCGCGCGCTGGCACGTCGACCGCAGCCGCAACGACCTCCAGGCCTGCGCGCAGGCGATGTTCGGCCGCGACCAGGTCGCACGGCTCGCCACCGCCCTGCTGGACCTGTGCTCCGTCGTCCTCGAACGCGCCGAGGAGAACCGCGAGCTGCCCATGCCCGGCTACACGCACTTCCAGGCCGCGCAGATCATCACCCCCGGCTTCCACCTCGCCGCCCTCGCCGAGCAGTTGCTGCACACCCAGCGGCGGCTGCTGCACACCTACGACGGGATGAACGCCTGCCCGCTCGGCGCCGGGGCGATGGCCGGACAGGAACTGCCCTGGAACCGCACCCGGATGGCCCGCATGCTGGGCTTCGACCGCCCGCAGCCCAACGCCCTCACCGCGGTCGCCTCCCGCCGCTGGAGCGCCGAGGCCACCGCCGAACTCAGCCTGCTCGGCGCCGCCCTGAGCCGCTTCGCCACCGACCTGCTCACCTGGGGCGGCAGCGAGTACGGCTTCATCGAACTGCCCGACGAGCTGTCCGGCATCTCCTCGGCGATGCCGCAGAAGAAGAACTACCCCGTCCTGGAACGGATCCGGGGCCGCACCGCCCACCTGACCGCCTTCCACGCCGACGTCCTGCTCGGCCAGCGCAACACCCCCTTCTGCAACCTGGTGGAGGTCTCCAAGGAGGCCGGCACGCACGTCCTGGCCGCGTTCGACTCGGCGCACGGCACGGTCCGGCTGCTCACCGAGGTGATGCGCCGCGTCGGCTTCCGCGCCGACCGCATGCGCGCGGTGTGCGAGCGCGAGTACCTGGGCGGCTTCAGCCTCGCCAACGCCCTCACCCTCACCGAGGGCGTGCCGTGGCGGACCGCGCAGGTCGTCGCCGGGAAGTACATCGTGAGCGCCGCCGGGGCCGGGGCGCCGCCCCACCCCGGCGAGCCGGACCTGCTGACCCGGGCCGCCGCCGAGCACGCGCTGACCCTCGCCGACCCGGCGGGACTGCTCGCCGACGCCTTCGACGTGGACCGCGGCCTCGACCGCCTGGTCTCCGACGGCTCGGCCCGCCCCGACGCCGTACGGGAGGCGCTGCGCGCCCAGCGGGACGCCCACGAGGAGCTGCGCGCCGCCTGGGAGCGGCGGTCCGAGGCCGTTCGCGCGGGTACGGCCGAGACGGCCCGCGCACTGGAACCGGCACCCCGGGAACCGGTCGGCGCGGGATCCGGCCGCCGGCCGCGGGCGGGGGAGCGCTGATGCCTCCGGCCTCGCTGAGCGGCCTGGCCGCCCCCGCCCCCGCCGTGGCGCCGCGCACCGGGACCGGGCACGCCTTCGGCACCTTCGGCGAGCTGCTCCAGGGCGCCCTGCCCGCCCCCGACAGCGACTTCCTGGTCACCTTCCCGCTCGCCCGCTGGGCCACCGCCGTCTTCCGTCCCGCCCCCGAGGAGAGGGCGGTGCGGGTCGTGCCCGGGCACAAGGGCAAGTCCCGGCGCGTCGCCGAAGCCGTCCTGGCCGCGCTCGGCGAGACCGGCGGCGGACTGCTGGAACTCGGCGGCGACCTGCCCGAGGGCAAAGGCATGGCCAGCTCCTCCGCCGACCTCGTCGCCACCGTGCGGGCCGTCGGCGCCGCCTTCGGGCGGACGTTCACCCCGGCGCAGACCGAGGCGTTCCTGCGCGGCGTCGAACCGGCCGACGGCGTGATGTACGACGAGATCGTCTGCTTCCACCACCGGGCCGTACGGCTCCGCCGCAGACTCGGCACGCTGCCCCCGCTCGCCCTCGTGGCCCACGACGAGGGCGGACAGGTCGACACCGTCGCCCACAACCGGACCGCGAAGGCCATCGGGACCGCCGAACGGCACGAGTACGCCCGGCTCCTGGACCGGCTGACCGGCGCCGTCGCCACGGGCGACCTGCCCGCCGTCGGCGAGGCCGCCACCCGCAGCGCGGAACTCAACGGCCGCAGGCGCGCCCGCGCCGGGTTCGCCGAACTGCGCGCGCTGTGCCGCGAGGTCGACGGCCACGGCCTGGTCCTCGCCCACAGCGGCACCCTGCTCGGCGTCCTCCTCGACGCCCAGGACCCCGAACTCGACGGCAAGGCGGAGCACATCCGGGCCGGCTGCGCCCCGCTCGGCGGCGAGGTGTCCGTCCACCGCGCCCTGGGCGCCGGGGACGACTGGGCCCCCGGCCCGCACCCGGCGACACAGGCCGCCGCCCCCACCACCCACCGACTGGAGATCTGAGCATGCTGTTCGACACGCTGACCGACGCGATCGGCCGCACGCCGCTCGTCCGGCTGCGCCTCGGCGCGGAACGCGGGGTGGAGGTCTACGCCAAGCTGGAGCTCCAGAACCTGTTCGCGATGAAGGACCGGGTCGCCCGCAACATCGTCCTGGAGGCCAGACGGCTCGGCATCCTGCGCCCCGACGCCCCCGTGGTGGAGAGCTCCTCCGGCACCATGGCGCTCGGCGTCGCCCTCGTCGGCCGCTCCCTCGGTCACGAGGTGCACATCGTCACCGACCCGCGCATCGACCCCGTCACACTGGCCAAACTGCGCGCCCTGGGCTGCCGTGTGCACGTCGTCGACGCGATGACCAGCCACGGCTGGCAGTCCGCCCGGCTGGAACGCCTCGCGGAACTGATGGAAGAACTGCCCGGCGCCTTCTGGCCCCAGCAGTACACCAACCCCGACAACCCCGGCGCCTACCGCGACCTCGCGCGTGAACTCCTCGACGACCTCGGCCACATCGACGCCCTCGTCGGCGCCGTCGGCAGCGGCGGCTCGCTGTGCGGGACCGGCCGGGCGCTGCGCGAGACCCTGCCCGCCGTGCGCGTCGTCGGCGTCGACTGCGTCGGCAGCGCCCTGTTCGGTCAGCCCGACGTGCCGCAGCGGCTGCAGAGCGGCCTCGGCAACAGCCTGCTGCCGAAGAACCTCGACCGCTCCCTCGTGGACGAGGTCCACTGGCTCAACGACCACGAGGCGTTCGCCGCCACCCGCGAACTCGCCCGCGAACAGCAGATCTTCGGCGGCAACACCTCCGGCTCCGTGTACCGCGTCCTCGGCGACCTGGCCCGGCGGGCCGAGCGCGGCTCCCGCATCGTCGGCATCCTGCCCGACCGGGGCGACCGCTACGCCGACACCGTCTACAGCGACGAGCACTGGGACGACCACGGCCTGCGCGCGCTGCCGGCCGCCGGCCGGCCGGCCGTCGTACCCGCCGGGACCGCCGTCGCGACCTGGTCCCGGCAGTCCTACCGCACCCCCGCCGACCTGCGCCGCCACCTCGTCTTCGTCGAGTCCAACACCACCGGCACCGGCATGCTCGCCCTCGACCTCGCGCGAGACCGGCTCGGGGCCGCGCCCGTCCTGCTGACCGGCGACCCCGGCCGCTACCGGGGACTGGAGGCCACCGGAGCCGAGGTGATCCGCTGCGACACCAACTCCGACGCCGCGCTGCGGGCCGCGGTCCAGGACCGCTTCCGCCGCGAGGAGATCGCCGGGATCACCACCACCAGCGACTTCTACGTCCCCGCCGCCGCAAGGCTGGCCCGCTGGCTCGGCCTGCCCGGCAACCCGCCCGAGGCGGTGACCGCCTGCCGCGACAAGGCGGCCCTGCGCGCGCTGCTGGACCGCGCCGGCGTGCCCCAGCCCCGGTACGCGGTGGTGCGCGCGCCCGGCGAGGTCGCCGCGGCCGTCGCCCGGACCGGGCTGCCGTGCGTGGTCAAGCCCGCCGACGACTCGGGCTCGGTCAACGTCCTGCTCTGCGCCGACGAGGCGGAGGCCGTCGCCCAGACCGAGCGGATCCTCGCCGTCACCACCAACGCCCGGGGGATGCCGACCGCGCGGACCGTCCTCGTCGAGGAGTACCTGGACGGCCCCGAGTACAGCGTGGAGATGTTCAGCCGGGACGACCAGGTGGAATGCGTCGGCATCACCGCCAAGTCCGTGACCGGCTCACCCCACTTCGTGGAGCACCGCCACCTCTTCCCCGCACCGCTCCCGGCCGGTACGGCGCAGCACGTCACCGAGACGGTGACGGCCGCCCTGGACGCGGCCGGCATCCGGCTCGGCGCCACCCACACCGAGGTGAAGCTGACCGCCGGGGGACCGGCCGTGGTCGAGATCAACCCGCGCCCCGCGGGCGGCATGATCCCCGAACTCGTCCGGCTGGCCTGCGGCGTCGACCTGCTCGAACAGCAGCTCAAGGCCGCGATCGGCCTGGCGCCCGACCTCAAACCCCTCCACGGGGCCCACGCGGGCATCCAGTTCCTGCTCGCCGACGCCGACGGGGTCCTCGACGCCGTGGACGGCGTACCGCAGGCGGCGGCCGTGGACGGCGTCGAGGCGGTCACCGTCACCGCCGCGCCCGGCGCCGTGATCCGGCGCGCGCGCAGCGCGGGCGACCGGATCGGGCACGTCATCGCGTGCCGTCCGGGCCCCGAGGAGGTGACGGCGGCGCTGGACGAGGCACGGGCCCTGATCCGGCTCACCGTCGACGACCACCGCCCCGCCCGCTGAACGACCCCGACCCCGGACCCCTTCCCACCGTGCGCCGTACGGACCCGTACGGACCCGTACGGCGACCCCACCCACCCCTCCAGGAGACCCGCCATGAGCAACCCCTTCGAGAACGACGACACCGTCCACCTCGTCGTCCGCAACGACGAACTCCAGCACTCGCTGTGGCCGGCCGACCTCCCCGTCCCGGCCGGCTGGGCCACGGTCCACGGCCCGGACGCCCGGCAGGACTGCCTCGACTACGTCGAGCGGCACTGGACGGACATGCGGCCCGCGTCCCTGGTCGCGGCCCTCGCCCAGGACACGGCCCGTGCCTGAGCCCGTACGCCCCCTGCCCGACCCCGGCCCGCCGCCCCCGCCGCCGGCCGGGGCGGCCCCGGCCGCGAACGGCCCCGTGGACACCCTGCGGCGCCTGGTCGCCCAGGTGCTGGGGCTGGCCGCCGACGCCGTCGGCCCGGGCCACGGCTTCACCGAACTCGGCGGCGACAGCATTCAGGCCATCCAGGTCGTCAGCCGTGCCCGGGCGGCCGGGCTGCTGCTCACCACCCGCGACGTCCTGCGCAGTGAGAGCGTCGCCGCGCTCGCCGCCGCCGCCCGCGCGACGGACGGCCCCGGAGCGGGCGAGGGACCCACCGAACCCCCGCGCCGCACCGGCCCGTTGGCCGCGACCCCGATCATGGCGTGGCTCGGCGGCCTCGCCGGCCCCGTCGACACCTACCACCAGTCGCTCGTGGTCCGCACCCCCGCCGGGTTCACCGCCGAGCACGCCGTACGCGTGGTGCGGGCCCTGCTCGACACGCACGACGTCCTGCGGCTCACGGTGCCCGGCGGGGCGGGCGACGCCGCCGCCGGGTGCTCCGTGCCGCCGCCGGACACCGTCGACGCGCGCGCCCTGGTCGAGCACGTCCGCGCGCCCGACGCCGCCGACACCGAGCTGCCCGCCCTCACCACCGACCGGATCCGGGCCGCCCGGCGGCTGCTGTCCCCGGCGGACGGCGTCATGCTGCGCGCCGTACTCGTCGACCGCGGCCCCGGCCGTCAGGGCCGGCTCGCTCTGGTCGTGCACCACCTGGCCGTCGACGGCGTGTCCTGGCGCATCCTCCAGGACGACCTGCGCACCTGCTGGGCGCGGCTCGCCGTGGGCGAGGACCCCGTCCTCGAACCCGCGCCGACACCGTTCGCGCACTGGGCGGACCTGCTGCGCGCCGACGCCACCTCCGGCCGCCGCATGGGCGAGGCGGCGCGCTGGACCGAGACCCTCCGCCCCGCCCCCGAGCCCCTGGGCGGCGTCTGCCCGCTGGACCGGCTCGACGCCGAGACCGCGGACCACCGCCTCACCCTCACCCTGCCCCCGGAGGTGGCCGGGCCGCTGCTCACCGTCGTGCCCGGGGTCGTCAACGGCACCGTCAACGACGTCCTGCTCACCGGGCTGGCCCTCGCGATCCTCGCCTGGCGGCGCCCGGTGACGGGCCCGGCGGACGGCGGCACGGTCCTGGTCGACGTCGAGGGACACGGCCGCGAGGACGTCGCGGGCGCCCCCGACCTGTCCCGGACCGTCGGCTGGTTCACCACCGTGTACCCGGTCCGCTTCGACCTCGGCCGGCCCGACCTCGACGACGCCCGCGCGGGCGGCCCCGCCGCCGGGTCGGTCCTGCGCACGGTCAAGGAGACCCTGCGGGCGGTCCCCGACCACGGCATCGGCCACGGCCTGCTGCGCCACGGCAACAGCCGCACCCGCCCCGTCCTCGCGGCCCGCGGCGTCCCCGAGATCGGCTTCAACTACCTCGGCCGCTTCCCCATGGGCGACACCGCCGACTGGGCCGCAGCCCCCGGGCACGACTTCGCCCTGGACGAGGCCGACGACGGCCTGGCCATGGCCCACGCCGTGGAGGTCAACGCCGCCGCCCACGAGGGCCCCGACGGCCCCACCCTGAGCGCCACCTGGACCTGGGCGGGCAACGCCTGTCCGGCCGACCGGGCGCACGCCCTGGCCCACGAGTGGTTCGCCGTGCTGCGCGCTCTCGTCCGGCACGCGTCCGCGCCCGGCGCCGCCGGACTGACCCCGTCCGACGTGTCCCTGCCCGGCCTCGGCCAGGCCGACCTCGACGCCTTCGAAGCCCAGTTCGGAGAACTGCTGTGATCCCCCTGTCCCATGCCCAGCGCCGCCTGTGGTTCCTGTCCCGCGACGGCGACTCCGGAGGCCTGCACAACATCCCGGTGGGGCTGCGCCTGCGCGGGGATCTCGACCGCGCCGCCCTCACGGCCGCCCTCGCGGACGTGACCGACCGGCACGAAGCCCTGCGCACGGTCTTCCCCCACGAGGACGGCGTCCCCCACCAGCGCGTCCTCGACCCGGGCACCGCCCCGCCCTGCGCGGTCACGGCCGCCCCGGCCGACGAGCACCCGCGCCGTGCGCGGGAGGCCGCGGTGCCCTCCTTTGATCCGGCCACCGAACCGCCGCTGCGCGCCCACCTGTTCACCGACCGCGCGCAGGACCACTACCTGCTGCTCGTCCTGCATCACATCGCGGGCGACGGCGCCTCCCTCGACGTCCTCCTGCGCGACCTGTCCGCCGCCTACACCGCCCGGCTCCTCGGCGGAGAGCCGGACTGGCCCGAACTCCCCGTCCAGTACCCGGACTACGCCCTGTGGCGGCACGACGTCCTCGGCGATCCGGACGACCCGGACTCCGAGCACTCCCGACAGCTCGACCACCGGGCCCGCGCGCTCGCCGGTCTGCCCGAGGAGCACACCCTCCCCACCGACCGGCCCCGCCCCGCCGTCGCCTCCCACCGCGGCGCGGTCGTCACCGCCGAGGCCGGCGCCGCCGCGCACGCCGGTCTCGCCGGCCTCGCCCGCGACCGGCGCGCCACCGTCTTCATGGCCGTCCAGGCGGCGTTCGCCACCCTGCTCACCCGCCTGGGCGCGGGCACCGACCTCGCCCTGGGCTGCCCCGTCGACGGCCGCGAGGACGAGGCGCTGGAACACCTCGTGGGCCTCTTCGTCGACACCGTCGTGGTGCGGGCCGACACCTCGGGCGACCCCGCGTTCACCGACGTCCTCGACCGGGTCCGCGACGCAGCCCTGGACGCCCACGCCTGCCGGGACGTGCCCTTCGACGCCCTGGTGGAACGGCTCAACCCGCTCCGCTCGCCCGGCCGTCACCCCCTGTTCCAGATCGCGGTCGCCGGCCGCCGGGACACGGGCGGCGCACCGGTCCTCCCGGGCCTGCGGGCCCGGACGGAACCCGTGCGCACCGCCACGGCCAAGTTCGACCTGACCCTGGAGGTCGAAGAGCGCCACGACACCGACGGCGGCCGGCCGGCCGGGATCGGCCTCGCCCTCGAATACGCCGCCGACCTGTTCGACGCCGCCACCGCCCAGCGGCTCCTGGACCGGCTGGCCCTCCTCCTCGACGCGGTCGCCGCCGCCCCCGCCGCCCCGATCGCCGCCCACGACCTGCTGACGCCCGAGGAGCGCGCCGCCGTCACGGACGGCTGGCAGGGCCCGCCGGCCGTCCCCCACGACACCACCGTGCACGCCCTCTTCGCCGAACGGGCCGCCGCCCACCCGGACCGGACCGCGGCCGTCTGCGGCGACCGGGAGGCGAGCTACGGCGCACTCGACGCCCTCTCCGACCGGGTGGCGGCCCGGCTCGGCGCGCTCGGGGTGCGCCCCGGCGAGAGGGTGGCCGTCCTCATGGACCGGTCCGTGGAGCTGATCGCCGCCTGCCTGGGCGTGCTGAAGGCCGGGGCGGCGTACCTGCCGCTGGACGCCCGTGCGCCGCGCGCCCGTTCGGCGGCGGTCGTCTCCGGCGCCGGGGCATCGGTCCTCGTCACCGACCCGGGTACGGACACCGACGGCCTCGGCGTCCGCCACACCCTCCGCCTCGGAGCCGGCGACGGCGGGCACGACGGGGACGGCGGTGTCGTGCCGACGGGCACCGTGCGGCCGGCCCGCGCCGACGGGCGTCCCGACGACCTCGCCTACGTGCTGTACACCTCCGGCTCGACCGGCACGCCCAAGGGCGTCGCCGTCGCCCACCGCGAGGTCGTCGCCCTCGCCCTGGACCGGCACTGGCGCGACGGCGCCCACGACCGTGTCCTGTTCCGCTCCCCGCACGCCTTCGACGCCTCCACCTACGAGCTGTGGGTCCCGCTGCTGAACGGCGGGCTCGTGGTCGTCGCTCCGCCCGGCGACCTGGACGTGCCCGGCCTCGCCCGGCTCATCGGCGAACAGCGGGTCACCGGCACCTTCCTGACGGCCACGCTCTTCAACGAACTGGCCGACCGCTGCCCGCAGCGGCTCGGCACGCTGCGCGAGGTGATGACCGGCGGCGAGGCCGCCTCCCCCGCCGCCGTCCGCCGGGTCCGGGAGCACTGCCCGGGCACCACCGTGACCAACGCGTACGGGCCGACGGAGACCACCACGTTCGCCGCGGTCTTCCCCCTCGCCCCCGGGCGCGAGGCCCCGGCCGGACAGGTGCCGATCGGACGCCCCCTGGACGGCACCCGCCTGCACGTCCTCGACGACCGTCTCGCCCCCGTCCCACCCGGCGTCACCGGCGAGCTGTACATCGCCGGGGCCGGTCTCGCCCAGGGCTACCTGGGACGCCCCGGACTCACCGCCGAACGCTTCACCGCCTGCCCGTCCGGCCCGCCCGGCACCCGGATGTACCGCACCGGCGACCTGGCCCGCTGGACGGCGGACGGCCAGATCGAGTACCTCGGCCGCGCCGACCGGCAGATCAAGATCCGCGGCCTGCGCATCGAACCGGCCGAGATCGAGAACGTCCTCGCGGGCCACCCGGACGTGGGCCGGGCCGCGGTCACCGTCGTCCCGACCCCCGCCGGACCCGTCCTCGCCGGCTACGCGGTGCCCGCCGGCGGGAGGCGGCCCGACCCGGTGGCCCTGCGCGAGCACCTGCGGACCGAGCTGCCGGACTGGATGGTCCCCCTGACGGTCACCGTGCTCGACCGCTTCCCGGTGACTGCCAACGGCAAGACCGACCTGGCCGCACTGCCCGCCCCGGGCCCCGCCGCCGGGGAGCGGCTCCACCAGGCACCGAGGAACGACGCCGAGCGGGCGCTCACCGCCCTGTGGGAGCGGATGCTCGGTGCGGAACGGGTCGGCGTCCACGACGACTTCTTCGCCCTGGGCGGGCACTCCCTGCTCGCGACCCGCCTCCTCGCGGAGGTGCGGTCCCTGCTCGGTGCCGCCGTCACCGTCCGCCGGTTCTTCGCGGGACCCACGGTGGCCCAGCTCGCCGAGGCCGCGGCGACGGCCGCCGCGACCACCCCCGCCGACGAGCCCCCGGTCGCCCGCCGGGCCCGCCGCCCCAGCCTCGCCTGACGACCACCACCCAGCCCACCGACCACAGGGAACCACCGTGAGCCGTACCCCTTCCGCCGCCTCCTGCGAGCCCGCCGCCGCGCCGCCCGCCCACTCCGCCGCGCCCGTCCCCCCGGCCGTGTCCAAGGTCGAGGACGTGCTGCCGCTCTCGCCGCTGCAAGAGGGCATCCTCTTCCACGCGTCGTTCGACGAGCGGGAGCGTGACGTCTACGTGGCGCAGCTCCTGCTCGACCTGTCGGGGCCGCTGGACGCCGTACGACTGCGCGTGGCCGCCGACGCCGTGCTGGCGCGGCACGCCAACCTCCGCGCCGGGTTCCTGCGCCGCGCCTCCGGCGAGCCCGCGCAGGTCGTACGGCGCGACGCGCGGGTGCCGTGGGAGGAACGGGACCTCTCCGCGCTGGACGAGGACGGACAGGCCGCCGCCGTGCGGACGCTGCTGGCGCAGGACCGGGCCCGGCGCTTCGACCTGGCACGGCCGCCGCTGCTCCGCCTCACCCTCCTGCGCACCGGACCGCTGAGCCACCGGCTGCTGCTGACCTACCACCACATACTGCTGGACGGCTGGTCCTGGCCCGTGCTGGTCCGCGATCTGCTGGCCCTGCACGACGCAGGGCCGGACGGCGCGCCGCTGCCCCCGGTCACGCCGTACGCGTCGTTCCTGGACTGGCTCGGCACCCGCGACACCGGCGCGGCCCGCGACGCCTGGGGCCGGGCCCTGGCCGGGCTGGCCGGCGGCAGTCGCACCGCGCCCGTCTCGACCGGCCCCTCCGCGCTGCTGCCGCACCGCGTCGAGACCGTCCTCACGCCCGACCTCACCGAGCGGCTCACCGCCGTCGCCCGCGCCCACCGGATCACCCCGGGCACCCTGCTCCAGGGCTCCTGGGCGCTGCTGCTCGCGAACCGGCTCCGCTCCGACGACGTGGTCTTCGGCGCCGTCGTCAGCGGACGCCCCGCCGAACTGCCCGGCGTCGCCGACATCGTGGGTCTGTGCATCAACACGGTGCCGGTCCGGGTCCGCGTCGACCGCACCGAGCCGCTCGTCGGCCTGTTCACCCGGCTCCAGGACGAGCAGGCACGGCTGATCGAACACCACCACCTCGGCCTTCCCGAGATCCAGCGCACCGCCGGGGCCGGTGAGCTGTTCGACTCCTGTGTGGCCTACCAGAACTATCCGGTGGACGCCGCCGGCCTCGCCGCGCTGTCCACGGGCGAGCTGCGCGTGAGCGCCGTCGACCCGCACGACGCGGCGCACTATCCGCTCACCCTGACCGCGATCCCCGGCGAGCGGCTGCGCCTGCAGATCGACCACCGGCCGGACGCCTTCGACACCGCCGACGCGCAGGCCCTGCTGGACTGTCTCGTCCGCCTCCTCGAAGCCGTCGCCGACGACCCGGCCCGCCCGGCCGGCGCGGTGGACCTGCTGTCGGAGGCCGAACGGCGGCGCGTGCTCGTGGAGTTCAACGACACCGTCCGCGACGAGGAGTACGCCGAGGTGACGGACCGGGTGCGGCGCCAGGCCGAGCTGCGGCCGGACGCCGTCGCGGTGACCGACGACGCGGGCCGCGAACTCACCTACGCCGAACTCGTCGCCCGCGCCGACGCCCTCGCCGGGCGGCTGCGCGCGGAAGGGGTGGACGACGGCGCCCTCGTCGCGGTCCTCGGCGAGCCGACCGCCCGGGTGCCCGTCGCCTTCCTCGCCGTCCTCGGCGCCGGGGCCGCCTACGTCCCCCTCGACCCCGTCGGCCCGGTCGCGCGCACCGCCGCTCTGCTGACCGCCGGGGGAGTGCCGTGGCTGCTCACCGCGCCCGAACAGCGGGCGCGCGCCGAGGAGATCGCGGCGGCCGCCGGGCATCCCGTACGGGTGCTGGTCCTCGACGACGGTGCCGGCCGTCCGTCCGGGCAGCCGTCCCGGGACGGCGGCGGGCGCGACGCACTGGCCTACGTCTGCTTCACCTCCGGATCCACCGGCCGCCCCAAGGGCGCCATGGTGCACCGGCGGGGCATGAACAACCACCTGCTCGCCAAGCTCGACGACCTGCGCCTCACCCCCGACGACCGGGTGGTGATGAACGCGCCCCTCACCTTCGACATCTCCGTGTGGCAGATGCTCGCCCCGCTGATCACCGGCGGCCGGGTCCACCTGGTCTCCCGTGACACCGCCCGCGACCCGGACGCCCTGTTCGCCGCCGTCGCCCACCACGGCGTCACCGTCATGGAGACCGTCCCCTCCTTCGTGCGCGCCGCCCTCGACCTGTGGGACTCAGGCGTGCCCGAGCCCGCGCTCCCGGCGCTGCGCTGGTTCGTCGTCAACGGCGAGGTCCTGCCGCCGGAACTGTGCACCCGCTGGTACGACCGCCACCCCGAAGCGGCGATCGTCAACGCCTACGGGCTCACCGAGTGCTCGGACGACAACACGCACGCCGTCATCGGCCGGGACGTGACCGGCCTGCTCGAACAGGGCCGGCTGCCGGTCGGCAGGCCGCTGCGCAACAACCGGCTCTACATCCTCGATCCGTCGCTCGCGCCCGTGCCGCCCGGCGTCCCCGGCGAGCTCTTCATCGCGGGCACCGGCGTCGGGCCCGGCTACCTGGGCGAGCCCCGCCGCAGCAGCGAGCGCTACGTCCCCGACCCGTTCGCCGGCGAGCCCGGCGCCCGCATGTACCGCACCGGCGACCTGGCCCGGCTGCGCGCCGACGGCCAGCTGGACTTCCTCGGACGCCAGGACCACCAGGTCAAGGTCCGCGGCAACCGCATCGAACTCGGCGAGGTGGAGACCGCGTTGCGGGCCGTGCCGGGCGTGGGGGACGCGGTGGTGACCGTGGACCGGGACGGCGCCGGACAGCAGCGGCTCGTCGGCTGGTTCACCGGAGAGGCGGACGCCGACGGCATCCGCGCGGCGCTGTCGCGGAGTCTGCCGAACTACATGGTGCCCTCGCTGCTGCTGCCGCTGCCCGCCCTGCCGCTGACCACCAACGGCAAGATCGACCGCAAGGCCCTGCCCGACCCGGCGGACCTCGCCCGGCCAGCCGGACGCGCCCCGGCGAACGCCGTCGAACAGACGGTCTGCGCCCACTTCGGAGCCGTACTCGGCCTCGCCGCCGCCGGACCCGACGACGACTTCTTCGCCCACGGCGGCCACTCCCTCCTCGCCGCCCGGCTGACCGGACGGCTGCGCACCGAACTCGGCGCGCACCTGACCATCCGCGACCTCTTCGAGACCCCCACCCCGGCCGGCATCGCGGCCCGTCTGACGGCCGCCCCCGCCCCGGCCCGCCCGGCGCTGCGCCCACGCGCCCGCGACCGTGCCTGACGCCCGCCCGGCAGCACCGACCAGGAGACAGACCCTGATGAACCCCGACGACATCCCCGTCCCCCTGCGCATCGCGCGGCAGGCGGGCCGGACGCCCGACGCGACGGCCGTGAGCGCACCCGAGGGCGAGCTGACCTACCGCCGGCTCGACCGGCGGGCCCGTGCCGTCGCCGGGGAGCTGCGCGCCGCCGGCGCGGGCCCCGAGGACACCGTGCTCGTCGGGGTGGGCCGGGGCGGCGACTGGGCCGTCGCCGTCCTGGGCGTCTGGTACGCCGGCGCCGCGCCGCTGCTCGTCGACCCCGCCGCCCCCGAAGAACGGCTGCGCGCCCTGCTGGCCGCCACCGGCACCCGGCACGCGGTCGTCACCGGCCACGCGACCGCGGCCGGACTCCAACGCCGGTGCGGCGAGGAACTGTTCTGGGCGGGGACCCGGGGCGACGCCCATGGCGCCGGACCCGAACCGGCCGCCGTCGCCCCCGGGTCGCTCGCCTACGTCCTGTTCACCTCCGGCTCGACCGGCAGGCCCAAGCCGGTCGCCGTCGGCCACGCGGGCCTGGCCCGGCAGACCGGCGTGCTCGCCGAGCGCTACGGCCTGACCGCCGCCGACCGGGTGCTCCAGTTCGCCGCGCCCGCCTTCGACGTGTCACTGGAGGAGGCCCTGCCCACCTGGTGCACGGGCGGCACGGCCGTGTTCGTCGACGACAACGTGGTCTCGCCCGCCGAACTGGAGCCCTTCCTCACCGAACGGGCCGTCACCCTCGTCAACCTGCCCACCCCGTACTGGACGCAGTGGGCCAAGGACGTCGAACGCCGGCCCCGGCCGCTGCCGGCCGCCCTGCGCCACGTGGTCATCGGCAGCGACGCGGGCCGCACCGCCGACCTGGTCCGCTGGTACGCGGCCGGCGGGCCGCCCGTCACCAGCGCCTACGGCCTCACCGAGTCGACGATCACCGCCACCTGCCACGAGGCGCACGCCGGGGCGCTCGCAGGCACCGCCGACGAGGTCATCCCGCTCGGGGTGCCGCTGCCCGGGGTGCGCGCCTACGTCCTGGACGAGGCGCTGCAGCGCACGGCGGACGGCGAGGCCGGCGAACTGTACCTCGCGGGGTCCTGTCTGGCCCGCGGCTACCACGACCGGCCCGCCCTGACCGCCGAGCGGTTCGTCGCCGACCCGTTCGCCGCCGGGCCGGGGGAGCGGATGTACCGGACGGGGGACCGGGTCACGCGCGCCCCGGACGGCACGCTGCGCTTCCTGGGCCGCGCCGACGACCAGGTCAAGATCCGCGGTCACCGGGTGGAGCTCAAGGAGGTCGAGACCGCCGTCGCCGCTCACCCGGACGTGGTGGACGTCGTCGCCCGCGCCGTACGGCACGGGGGCGAGCCCCAGGTGGCGGCCTACGTCGCCGCCGCCCCCGGACGGCCGCTGGACGCCGCCGAGTTGCGGCGGCACGTGGCCGCGCGGGTGCCGGGCCATCTCGTCCCGGCCCGGGTGTGCGTCCTGCCCCGGCTCCCGCGCACCCCGGGCGGCAAGCTCGACGTGCGCGCCCTGCCGGACCCGTTCCCCCCGGAGGCGGCGGCCGTGGAACCGCCGCTCCCCGAGCTCGTCTGAACCACCGCCCGACCGCCCGACCGCCCGACCGCCCGACCGCCTGACCGCCCGGACGGGTCCGGCCCCGGACCCCTCCCCGCCCACCAGACAAGGAACCCCGTGTCCCAGCCCACCGCCGCCCCCGATCCCACCGTCGGCGCGGACTCCGCCTCCGGGCCGGACGGCCCCGAGCCCTCCCCGCGGCAGCGGCGCGACTTCCGCCGGTTCATGGCCTCGCACGTGTGCAACGAACTCGGCAACAGCGTCACGTACGTGGCCCTGCCGCTCACCGCCGTGCTCACGCTGCACGCCTCCGCGTGGCAGGCCGGTCTGCTCGCCGCCGCCGAGAACGCCGCGTTCCTGCTGCTCGGACTGCCGGCCGGCGCCTGGGTCGACCGGATGCGGCGCCGCGACGTCATGATCGCCGCCGACCTGGCGCGGGCCGTGCTGCTCACCGCGGTGCCGGTGGCCTGGCTGCTGGACGCCCACTCCATGCCGCTGCTGTACAACGTCGCCCTGCTGCTGGGCTGCGCGCGGCTGTTCGGCGACGTGGCCGACCAGAGCTATCTGCCCGCCCTGGTCGGCAAGTCGACGCTGATCGAGGGCAACTCGCGTCTGGAGACCGTGCGTTCGGGCGCCGAACTGGCCGGCCCCGGCGCGGCGGGCTTCCTCGTCCAACTCCTCGGACCGGCCGGCACCCTGGCCGGGCAGGCCGTCACCTCCCTCATCTCCGCGGTCCTGCTGGGCCGCATCGAGGCGAGGGAGGAACGGCCCGCCCCGGCACCGTCCGGGCGCGGCGGCCTCTGGCCGGAGATCAGGGAAGGACTCCACCACGTCCTGGGCCACCGCGTGCTGCGCCTGATCGCGCTCAGCACGGCATCGGTGAACCTCTTCCTCAGCGGCATCTTCGCCCTGGAGACACTGTTCCTGACCCGCACCGTCGGCCTGCCGCCCGCGGCGGTCGGCTGGGTGCTCGCCACGGCCGCGCTCGGCTCGGTCCTCGCCGCGCTCGTCACGCAGCGGCTCTCCCGCCGGCTGGGCGCGGCCCGGCTGACGTGGCTGTCCCTGCTGGCCGCCATGCCCTTCGGCCTGCTGCTCCCGCTGGCCGGGGAGGGCTGGCGGACGGGCCTGTTCGTCCTGGGCGCGCTGGTGCAGTCGGCGGGCGTGACCACGTACAACATCTGCCAGGTCGCCTACCGGCAGACCGTCTGCCCGCCGCACCTGCTCGGCCGGATGACGGCCACCATGCGGTTCCTGGTGTGGGGAGTGCTGCCGGTGAGCGGTCTGCTGGCCGGTGCCCTCGGTGAACTGGCGGGTGTGCGCGGCGCGTTGTGGATCCTGACGGTTGGGCTGACGCTCACCCCGCTGATCCTGCTGTGCTCGCCGCTGCGGCGGATGCGCGACTTCGACGAGGCCCCGGCTCAGTAGCCGGGGCCGTACCCCAACTGGAAGGCCAGGTGGGCCAGTTGGATGCGGTTGACCGAGCCGGTCTTGCCGCGCAGCCGGCGCACGTAGGTGTCGACCGTGTGCGGGCTGAGCCCCATGCGGCGGGCGATGATCCGGTAGGTGCACCCCTGCGCGAGATGCGCCAGGACCTCCTCCTCGCGGGGCGAGAGCGCGGCGGGACGGAGTGCCGGCGGGGCGGTCTCGGACATGGCGGACTCCAGTGGGGTGGGGACGGGCTCCCGAGCGGCGACGGGAACTGTTGCGGCTGAAATCGCTCTCAACGGGATTTTCTTCGCGGAAGTGCCGGTGTTCACTCTGCTCCTTCAGGTATCCACAGCGGCGTCGCGCAAGCCGACTCGCCGCCGAAGCTGCTCATGAGCAGCCTTTCCGCTTGCTTATGCTGACGCCAGGGGGCAGGCACCTCACCAAGGTGCCTGGCAGCAAAGCGACCCGGGGTGAAGGCATGCAAAATGGGGCAAGGGTGTCATCGGATCTCAATGACGTGGACCTCGACGTCTACGGCTGGGTGCTCGAGCACCGCACGATCGGGGTGGACACCGTCGCCGCGGGCACCGGACACGCTCCGCAGGAGGTCCGGCTCAGCGTGGAGCGGCTGCTCGGCGCCCAGCTGCTGCATCGCAGCCCGGAGGGCGACTCCGTGGCCTTCGCGGTGGCGCCGGACACCGCCGTCTCCCGCCTCTCCGCGCCGCTGGAGGAGGAGATACGCGCACGTCAGCGGGAGATAGGCGGGATACGCGAGGATCTCGGGCGCTTCCTGCCCCACTACCTCCAGCGCCGTTCCGGGGGCGAGGCGCTGGAGGTGCTGGAGAACGTCGAGGACGTGCGCGGCGCGCTGAACCTCGCCTCGGACCGGTGCCGGCGCGAGGTCCTCACCAGTCAGCCCGGCGGCGGCAGCCGGGTGCCCGAGGCGATGCAGGAGGCGCTCAGGCGGGACGAGGACATGCTGCGCAGGGGCATCTCCATGCGCAGCCTCTACCACCACACCGCCCGGTTCAACGGCCCCAGCCAGGCCTACGTGGCCGCCGCCTCGGCGCTCGGCGCGCAGTACCGCACCGCGCACGAACTCTTCGGCCGGCTCATCGCCTTCGACCGCGAGCTGGCGTTCATCCCCGTGCCGGACGGCAGTTGGGGCGCCGTGGTGATCCGGGAGCCCGCCACCGTCGCGTACCTCTGTGACATCTTCGACCAGACCTGGGACCACGCCACCCCCTTCTCCAACGCCGTCGGCCAGGGGCTGGAGGAGGTCGCCCGCGAGATCCACGAAACGATCATCCGGCTTCTCGCGGCCGGACTGAAGGACGAGGCCATCGCCCGACGGCTCGGCATGTCCCTGCGCACCGCGCGCCGGCACATCGCCGACATCATGGAGGAACTCGGCGCCGGGAGCCGCTTCCAGGCGGGAGCCGCCGCCGCGGCCCGAGGCCTGCTGGACGACCCGGAGGCCGCACAGCCGGCCCCGGAGGCCGCTGCGGACTGACCCCGTCGCCCCGCCCCGCCGCCCGGAACCGGCTTCCCCCTCCGCCGCCCGTCGCCCCGTCATGTGGCGGAGCGGACCGCGTGTCACGGGATTCGGGGAACGCGTTCTCGTGGCTGGTACGCACCCTGAGCGATGGACGATGCTTCCCCGACGGGGTCGCGGCACGCGGCCCCGTCGCGCACGGCGGACGCGGTGCGCAGGCGAGCCATGCACAGACTGAGGGGCGCACGATGAACATGCCGTTCGACGGGACGGCGGGATCTCCGGAGGGCCGTCCGCAGGTCCGGGCCGTCCACCGACCCGCAGACCCGGCCGAGGCGTACCTGCGGGAGGTCGCCCTCTTCGTGGCGCTCCACCTGGGCCGCGCCCCGGGCGTCCTGTGGCCGGAACACGACCATCCGCTGCTCGGCGACGGCGACGGCGCCGACGACGGCGAGGACCCGGCGGCGACGCCCGATCTGGACGCACTCGCCGCCCAGATCGCCGCCGCGACCCGTCTCCCGGCCCGGCCCGCCCCCGTCGGCGTCCCGCCCGGCCATCTGCTGGTCCATCAGATCGCGGGCGCGGCCACCTGGAACATCGCCGGCGCCGGCGCCGACGGGCAGGGCGCCTCGCTCCGCTACCGCCTGCGCGTGGGCGAGGTGCTGTACGTCCCCGACGGCTGGTCGCGTACCGCCGAACCCGCCGCCGACGCCCGCTGGACGGTCGTCGTCCTCGCCCCGGACGGGCCGGATCGGCCGTGACGGGCTGACGGGCAGGGATCCCGGACTCGAACGAACGGAAGGAGGCGCCCCAGGGGGGCGCCTCCTTCCGTTCGTTCACCGGGCTCCGCGCACCGGTCAGCCGCCCCAGGAGGTGTCGGTCGGGGGCTTCGGGCGGCCCGAGCCGCCCGGCCTCGTGCCGCCCGTCGTCGGGGGGTGCACCACGGGCCGGACGACGGGCGGGTCGTCCGCCATGATCCGGGTGGTGGCCCCGTCGGACGGCGCGGTCGCCGCGGTCCCCGTCAGAACGGCGGTCAACGCTGCGGCCACGGTGCACACGGCCAGTACGAGACGCTTCGTCATGTTGTTCCCCCAGCAGGGCGATGGGCCGGCCCGGAGATGGTCGTCCCGGGCCGTTCGGTCGGTGTCGTGCGGGACCAACCCTGCCGCCAAGATCACCCCGTAGCGGTCCGACCTGCCGCTCATCAAGCTGCCTGACTCTAAAGTGAGGGGTGACGAACCTCCGCATTCGGCGCGGAACGGTCGGCGGTCGGGGCGTTTCGAGGCGGCGGCACGTCCAACTCCCGCCACACACGGAACACCAGGGGCGTCAGAGTGACCCCGAGATAGACCACCCCGGTCGCCAGCAGCGCGGGCGTCAGACCCCAGCCGTCCAGCACCGGTCCCGCACCCAGCATGCCCAGCGGCGTGGCCGCCAGAGCGCAGGCGGTGAGCATGCCGAAGACCCGGCCGCGCACCGCCTCGGGCACCCGCTCGTAGGCGACGGACATCATCAGCGGAGCGAGCGCCCCCGACCCCAGACCCGACAGGGCCAGCAGCGACAGCAGCGCCCAGGGCGGCGGCCCGGCGGCGAGCGTCGCGCACCGCACCGCGCCGACCAGGAGGAACGCGCCGACGAACAGGGCCCGGCGCGGCAGCCGGCGCCCGACCCGGACGTACAGGGCCGCCCCCAGCAGGGCACCTGCCCCGATCGCGGTGACCATGGCCCCGAACAGCGCGCTGCTGTCCAGCACCCGCGTGCCGTACGCCGGGTACAGGACCCCGTTGAGCGCGCCGTCCAGCGCGTTGGTCACCAGCAGCACGGCCGTCACCGCCCGCACCGGCGGGTCGCCGCTCAGGTACGCCCAGCCCGCCCGCAGGTCCGCCAGGTACGACGCCCCCGCCCCGCCGGGGTCGGGCGACCGGGGTGCGGGCGGCACCAGCGCCGCCACCAGCAGACAGCACAGCAGGGCCGCGCCCACATCCGCGCACAGGGTGCGCACCGGCCCGACGGCGGCGATGAGCAGACCCGCCAGCGGCGCCCCGGCCATCAGACCGATCCGGCGCGCGCAGGCACGCAGGCCTCGCCCGCCACCGCGCAGCCGCCTGGGAAGGACAACGGCGCCGCGCGGAGCCGGAAGCCGCTGCGGGGGAAGTCACGGCGGCCGGTATGGGCGGCGACGAACCGTCGCTCGCCGAGGTCTTCGAGGTGATCGAGCGGCGCTTCGCCGAGCCGCGCTCGCCGCGCCAGGTCGCCGACAGCATCGGATGACGCCGAGTCGCCTGACGACCGTGGTCCACCGCCGTAACGGCCGTACCGTCGGCGAGGTCGACCGCCGGGCGGCCTACCCGAGGTCAGCGGCGATTCCCTTGTAGGTCGCCCCGGGCGTGGACTGGTTCAGGTCTGTGTTCAGGTGAGGCCGACTTCGACAAGATCAAGACGGTTCGCGCAACCGCCATGCCATGGGAGGCGGCGACGTACTGCCACCGTGCGACGCTGCCGACCGCCCTCCGTCCCGACCCCTTGCTTCACCTATCGAATCTCGATAGATTCCCATCGTGATTCGATGGAAGGATGGGTCGTGGGAAAGCTGACGGTGCGTGCGCTGCGCGCCCTGCTCGTGGTGGTGCTCGCCGGCACCGTGTTCGTGCAGGCATTGATGGTGTGGACACTGGTCAGCGGGAGCGACCCGGAGGACGGGTCGCTCCCGCTGACCGCGCTGCGCGTGATCACGATCTCGGGCATGGTGTCGGTCCAGGTCGCCCTGGTCTGCGTATGGCGGCTGGTGACGATGGTGCGACGCGGAACCGTGTTCTCCCACGCCGCCTTCCGGTACGTGGACGGCGTGATCGGCGCGATCGTGGCGGCTGCCCTCGTGTGGTTCGCGGTCACGGCCGTCAACGCGCCGGGCCAGCGGGACGACCCGGGCGTCACCGTCATCATGGGCGGGGTCGGCGTGGCCATCCTGGGGGTCGCGCTCATCGTGCTCGTGCTGCGGACGCTGCTCGCCCAGGCCGTCGCGCGCGACGTCGAAGCGGCGCAGATGCAGGCCGAGCTGGACGAGGTGATCTGATGCCGATCACCGTCGACATCGACGTGATGCTGGCCAGGCGGAAGATGTCCGTGGGCGAGCTCGCGGACCGCGTGGGGATCACTCCCGCCAACCTGGCGGTACTCAAGAACGGCCGCGCCAAAGCGGTGCGCTTCGCGACGCTCGCCGCGCTCTGCGAGGTGCTCACGTGCCAGCCGGGCGACCTGCTGCGCTGGGAGGCCGAGGACGCCGCAGCCGACTGACGTGCCCTTCCAGGATCATGGAGTTCTCGACGCCCCGTGATCCTGGTGGAAGACCGTGCCTGCCGACGCGTCATCGCCGATCCCGCCTGCCTTGGACCGACTCCGCGAGCATCCCGGGGCCGTGCCCGAGGAGATCCCGGGCCTGCCGGAGCGACCGGCCGAGGTTCCCGGCCCTCGCGATCCGCGCGGCGTACGGCACGCTCTGGCCGTCGTGCCCGCGCTGACCGCGTACGCGGTTCTGGCCGGATCGGCCTCCCTGCCGGCGGTGGGTGAGGGATCACCGACGCCCCGCCTCGCCCCACTCGACGCAGGCGAGAAGACCAACGAGATCACCTGCTTCCAGCCTCTGCCGGAGCCCCTCGCCGAACTGGCGGGCGTGGTCGTGACCAGCGACGCCATGCACACCCGGCGCGAGCACGCCCGCTACCTGCCCGGCCGAGGCGCGCACTGCGTCGTGACCGTGAAGGAAACCAGAGGAAGCTCCACAAGCAGCTCAAGTCCCTTCCCTGGAAGCAGATCCCGCTGCAGATCCCGCTGCAGATCCCGCTGCAGATCCCGCTGCAGGGCCGCACCCGCGACACCGGCCACGGCCGCGGCGAGATCCGCCGCATCAGGGTGTGCACGGTGAACAGCCTGCTCTTTCCCGGCGCCCGCCAGGCCGTCCAGGTCGAGCGCCACCGAGTGGACCGCAAGACCGGCAAGGTCAGCACTCCCTGAAGTCGCCTCCGGTGAGGTCCGCGTCCACCAGGCGCCACCCGCTGACGGGGTGGCTGGATCGGCCGGGGCGACCGACTCGGCGGATCGCCGGCCCGGCCCGGCTCGTGCGCGGCTGCCGTCACAGGCTCAGCAGCAGGTCCCGGACCACGGCGGGCCGGGACAGGAACGGGTGGTGGCCGGCGTCGAGTTCGACGACGCTGCCGGCCCGGCGGGCGAACTCGCGCTGCAGCCGCGGCGGAGTGCCCCGGTCCTGGGCGCAGACTGCCTTTCGATCAACGGTAGACGTAACCGCTGTTACGCGAAAAGATGTCGGCGTGGGCAGACGACCGCAACCGCACATCAAGGAGAGGCTGCTCGACGCGTGCGCTGATCACGCTCTCGCGCACGGCCTCCCCGACCGGCTCGAGCCGCTGGCCACCGCCACCGGCACCTCGGCCCGCATGCTCATCTATCACTTCGGTACCCGCGACGTCCTGCTGCGGGCCGTCCTCGGGCACGCGCGGCAACGTCAGCTCGACACATTCGGCGACCTCCTGCGGGCGCGACCCGACGAGCACTACACCGCCACCCTGGATCGCGCCTGGACCTCGATCACCGGCGCGGACGGGCGGCCGTACCTGCAGATGTTCGGTCAGCTGCGCGAGAGCGCAGGGCAACAGCTGTGGCCGGACTTTCGGCGCACCGCGACGACCGACTGGCTCGGGCCGCTCGAGGACGGTCTGCGCAGCATCGGCCGGCCGGATCTCGCGACGCTTGTTCTCGCCGTCATCCGTGGCCTCCTCATGGACCTCGACGCCACCGGCGACACCACCCGCACCGACCAGGCCTTCCGCGACTTCCTCGACGCACTCGAACACCTGCCCAGCCGCTGATGCACCCAAATGTCAGTGGGGTTCGTGCTTTGGAGCTCGGCCGGTTCTCTCGGATCGGTCCAACGCGTCGAGGTAGGTGGAGAACTGCCCGGCGGCGTGCGGCTGGGCCATTCCGCGGCACCTGAGGTCGCGCCGCCACTCTTCCAGGGTCTTGGCCAGCGCTTCGAGGCTGCCGGCGTTGCGGAGTTCCCCGAGGACAGTGGCGATGGTGCCCAGGAGCTGGTCTCCCCGGCGCAGCAGGTGCGCCAGTTCGGCGTCGCGCACGTCCTGCGCGAGGTACTGGCGGTGCCCGCGCGGGCCACGTTGTGGGGCGAGGACTCCAGCGTGTTCCCTGGAGCGCAGGGTGGCCGGGACGAGCGCGGATGAGCGCAGGATTCGTCGCAGAGTCTCCACCGAGCGTTCAAGGATAGGATTCAGGGACATGACACAGAGCACGCACACCGTGTCCGGAGACTTCGACCTGACGATGGACGAACTGCGCGTCGTGGCGCGTTACGTGGTTCGGCACGCAGAGGACGTCCTGTCGGTCTTTGAGCAGGCTGTTCCCGATGATCCGCGCCCCCGTGCGGCGATCGACGCGGCCTGGGCGTTCATCAACGGTGCCAAGAGGACGAAATTGCAGCGCGTCACTTCCCTCGACGCTCATCGAGCCGCCCGGTCCGCGCCTTCCGAAGCCGCGCGGCTGGCCGCGCGGTCCGCCGGTGACGCCGCATCGGCCGCATACCTGCACCCCATCGCCCAAGCCGGCCAGGTCGGCCACGTCCTGCGGGCCTGTGCGAGCGCTGCGCGCATCGGGGAGCTGGAGGCAGGCGGTGATCCCGCGATCGGGGATGCCCTGCTGGAACGGTCACGGCGGCGTGCGACGCCGGTGCTCATCGACGTGCTCTGCCGCTACCCGCTCGCGACAGCGACAGGCGGCAGCAGTCGTGTCGCCCGGCTGATGAGCACTCTGGATCATTCCCTGCGCCCGGCGGCTGACGGGCCGCCAGGGCCCACCGCAGCGAATGGCGCCGATGTGTGCGGGAGGGAGCGCACGTCATGATCCTTCCGATGGTGCGTGACCCTCGCTTCGTGACGAGCCGCCGTGGTGGGACTCTCACGGATGCGGATCACCGTCTCCTGGCTCTATGGGCTGCCGCCTGTGCGGAGCACGTTCTTGGCCTCTTCGAGTCGGCCCAGCCCGGGGACCCGAGACCGCGCCAGGCGATCGAGCATGCCCGGGCGTGGGTGCGTGGCGAGGTCAAGATGATGCAGGCGCGCGCGGCGGGCGGCCATGCGATGGGGGCAGCCAGGGACCTGCGCGGGGCAGCACGGCATGCCGCGTACGCCGCCGGCCAGGCCGGGGCCGTCGCCCACGTCGCCGCGCACGAGCTCGGCGCGGCCGCCTACGCGATCAAGGCCGCACGTGCGGCAGCGCCGGAAGGCGAGAGCGAGACCGCTGGACGACGCGAGTGCCAGTGGCAGCGAGATCAGCTCCCGGACGCGATTCGCGAACTCGTAATTGATGACCAGCGGCTGCGCAACGACATCTGCTGGTCGGTGTTCGACTGCTGAAACCGAACCGTGCACGGCCCCTCATGGTTGACCAATCGGTCAGAGTTCCCCGCCCTCCTGCGCGGCGCAGGATGTGGCCGATGGAGGCACCACGCTGATCACGGAGAGTAGGTAGCTCCTGGGTCGGGTTGCCTGGAGCGCGACGAAATCTCCAGGCAACCGACTTCGGGTTCTAGAAGAACCCAAGTTTCTTCGGGCTGTAGGAACAAAGAATGTTCTTGGTCTGCTGGTGGTACAGGGCTTGCGAGCCCCTGAACCGCGGCGATGGTGCAATAGGTGGCCTTCGCGGCTCGGTTGGTCCGCGCATGGTCCGGATCTTGCCTGTCCCGTGGCTTCGTGTGCGCGGAGGTGACTGCGGGCAGCCGCAAGGGCGACGCCACGGGAGTCGCCCGCGTGTGCGGTACCACATGGCACAGGTTGGAAACGCCGTCCATGCCGATCCAGTGAGAGCACGCGGGTCCACGAAAGTCCAGGTCAGGGCGTAGAGGATGGGCGGCGTCGAAAGGGGCATACCAGGTTCTGGCCCTCCATGGTGCCGCCCGCCCCCAGATGAGCGCCCAGGCGCGGGCAGCAGGGATGCACCGCGCGGGGCCGGCCGTCGAGGGTGCGGTAGATGACGATGTCCTCGTCCATGAAACGGCGGGTCAGGGCGTTGCCGGGAGCCAGTTCTCGTGAACGCGCCAGGCGGAACCTGGCATGGGGGTAGGGCACCTGCTGCCCCGGCTCGTCGCCAGCGGGGTGGGGACTACGAGACCTGGGCAGTTCGTCCCTCGTCGTCATGATCGGCAGCCAAACACAGGGAAACACACTGCATTCAGCCCGCCCAGCCCGGTCGGTGAACTCACCGAGCGAATTACCGAGGTTGCCGACCGCCTCCGTCGCGCGGCCCGCCTCCCGCACGGCGTTACCGAGGTTGTCCCACGACATGGCCTCGCCCAGGCCGGGGCCGCCGCGGTGACCATGGCCGGCCAGCGGGTCCCGTACGCCCGGGCGGCCTCGCGCAGCAGCAGCGCGTCGTCGGCGGGCACCTCGCCCCTGACCCGTACGACCGTGCTCTTCGGCGCGGCGGGACCGTTCCCGGCGGGCCTTCCCGCGAACCCGACGGGCTCGGGTGCGTCCGCCAGTACGTCCCGCCAGAACGCCCGGTCGGCCTCCCGCGCCCCGGAGCCGAGGTACGCCTCCTCCTCCGCCACGATCTCCCGCCACGGCGCCGCGTCGGACGGCGGCACGGTGCCGCCGGCCACCAGCGCGGAGTAGTGCGCCGCGACCCGGCGGGCGATGAGGGTGCCGCTCACGCCGTCGGTGACGATGTGGTGGTAGCCCTGCATCCAGCAGAACGACTCGGGTCCCGTGCGCACCAGCAGCTGCCGGGTCTGCCGTCGCCGAGGTCGACCGCCGGGCGGCCTACCCGACCCCAAATGGCTTCGCCCGCGGGTTCCGCGCCGCCCACGCCTCGCCTCCCCCGGGGAGCAGGGGCGCTGGGCGTCCAGGTCACCAGCCCTGCTGGGGTTCACCCAGCGAGAGTCCCGAGTCGCGGAGCCAGGTTTGGCCCTCGGGTGTCCAGGCGACGCGGGGGCCGAGGGAGATCCAGACGCCGAACTCGCCGGGGGACGGCTTGGCGATCTGCTCCAGCCAGACGCTGTTCAGGCAGAGTTGCACGCCGCAGTCCTTGAACTCGGGGAGGCCGCGCCAGCCACAGTCCCATCTGGCGTTCAGGGTCAACGGCCCGAGCACCGAGATCATCTGGTCCAGTTCCTCCTCGGTGCAGTTCTCGTCGGGCTCGCTGTAGGGATCGCCGAAGGGCAGGGCCGAGTCCAGCGTGAGGGTCAGCCCCTCTGGCAGCGGCCAGAGTTCGGCCAAGTCGGGGCGGAGCCTTAGGTACCCCGCGAACGAGGAATTCGGCTCTTCGTTGTCGAACGTGATGACGCTTTGGCGCCGCAGTTCGTCCAGGGCAGCACCAACGCCGGGCCGTCCCTGGTTCCCGTAGATGCGGGCCGTGTCGAAAGCTTGGAGGGCGTGTGCGTACTGCTCGGCCGTGGTGACCGGCTTCAGTTGGGGCCAGGGGAGGGCGGTCCAGTCAGCCAGGTCGTGCATGATCGCCCGCGCCCGCGTCAGGGCACTCGGGGCGTCGAGAAAGGATTCGCGCACTCGGTAGAGCGTCGAGGACAAGGAACGTGCCTTTCGGACAGGGCCAGGGGCGGACGCGCCTTTACGGTATGCGTCCGCCCCTGCCCCGGATTACGGTCTGAGGTCATTCAGCGCCGGGCGGTTCAGTAGGAGTACCCGTTCGACGAATGGTAGGTGTGGTCCTCGACATAGCCTTCGTCGGCATTGGCGCCCAAGTCGAAGGTCCCCAGACTGTTGCCGCTTTCGCTGAAGACCCGCAGACGGAACCCGCTGATCGACTTCACTCCGCCCCTGCGGGCGTCCTGATAGCTGTGAACCCACTGCTTGACCGCCGGAGGATCGGCCAGGTCGGGGACCTGGATGAAGATCTCGTTGACGTCCGTGCCGCCCTTCCAGTCCTGCCGCCAGCGCAACTGCTTGACGGCACTGTCAAGTTGCCCGGTGAACCTCCCCTCGTCGGCCTCTCCGATGGTCTTGACCTCGCCGTAGCCGACGATGTCACCCTGCTGGTCGAGGTATTCGAGGTCAGCGTTCTTGACCCTGTCTTTCCCCTTGGCTCCTGGCTTGCTCGTGAGCTCGTTCTCCTTGGGCATCACCCGGGCACGAGTCCCCTCCGGAGCGCCGTCCAACGCGCGGTAGGCATTGTCCAGAGTGAGCTGCGGACCGCCCTTGCCATCCCCGTGCTCCTTGACCAGAGACTGCGCGTCCTTGTCCCGACTCGAATCCTCGGAGGACGAGTTGTCGGACCCACCCCCGTCGTCGCCGCCCCCGCCGCCATCACCGTTCTGCACGGCATACGCGATATTCGGCGCGGCGACCGACGACGCCACCGTTGCGGTGCCGGAGACGGCGAGCGCGGAGCCCGCGACGATCAGCGCCTCGCCCGGCCCGAGTGCCCCGATGCCGGTCGCCATGAGTGCGCCGCCCAGGCCGTCCGCGGCTGCGCCGAGCAGCAGCTGCCCGAAGCCGAGTGCGGCCATGGGGGCGTTGGTGCGGTCGATGACCTGCTGGGCGGTGTCCGCCAGGCTGGAGACCGCGTTGGACAAGGAGCTGAACCAGCTCTGCCCGGTCGGGTCGCTGCCGGTCACCGGATTGTTGGCGGCATAGTCGTAGCCCGTCAGCTGCGAGGGGTCGGCGGCCTCCAGTTCCGGGTCGCGGTTCATGAAGCGGCCGGTCTGCGCGTCGTACTCGCGCATGCCCAGATTGACCAGGCTGGTGGCGGTGTCGGTGGTGCCGCCGACGTAGCCCTTGTCGCCGAGCCAGGAGGCCGGGGCCGCGCCGCGGGTACCGCCGAAGGGCAGGTACTGACGCCGTGTCACCGCCTGGGTCTGGTAGTCGACGGACAGGTAGTCGGTGCCCTGCCGGTTGGGGATCAAGTACTGGATGTCGCCGCTGCTGGAGCGGGCGGCCACGGTGGTGCCGTTGACGGAGTAGTAGCGGGTGCTGGTCACCGCCTTGGTGGCGGTGTTCTCCACCAGTTCCTCGTCGCCCAGGTAGAGCGTGGCCTGGGTCGGGTCGGTGCGCAGCACCAGGCCGCCGTCGAGGCCGTAGAGGTAGCTGGTGGAGCCGGCCGCCGTGGTGTCGGTGTCCACCCGGTTCTCGTGGTTCCAGGTCAGGGTCTGGTCGCCCGGTGCTCCGCCCTGGATCGAGGTGGTGTTGCCGGAGGCGTCGTAGCCGTAGGACGCCGTGTTCGCGGTGGCCGCCGGGCCGGTGGCGGTGGTGCTGCCGAGCGTGTGCGGCTGGTCGGTCGCGGAGCCCGCGGTCGGGTAGTGGTAGGTCGTGGTGGTGTCGTTGGTGCTGTTACCAGTGGTGTCGTGATCGGTCTGCGTCTGGCGCTGGCCGTCGGCGGCGTAGGTCCACGTCTGCCAGTAGGGGTTGGCGCCGCCGACGGCAGCGCTGCTGCCGGTGGTGGGCGTGGCAGCGCAGTTGTCGGTGGCGGTCCAGGCCGCGGTCAGGCGGGCTGCCCAGTCGTGGCCGAAGCACTGGGTGTCCACGACCGAGCCGCCGTTCTGGCTGTCGGCGGTCGAGGTGAGCAGTCCGGCGCCTTTGGAGACGGCCGAGTTCCCCCAGGTGTAGCTGGTGTCGTCGACGACCGTGCCGCTGGTGGAGTCGGTGGTCTTGGCGTCGGTGGGCTGGCCGGTCTGCGGATCGTACTTCAGGGTCAGGTCGACCCAGTTGGTGGTCGGGCCCATGGAGTACTGGAGAGGGTCGCCGTATTCGTCGTAGCCGATGGCGGAGACGTACGCCCAGGCGGTGGTGCCGGTGCTGGCGACGCTGGTGGCCTGACCGTACTGGTCGTAGCCGTAGTCGACGGTTTCCACGGGCAGTCCGCCGCCCGCCGGGTCCTGCCGGCTCGCCAGCGTTCCGGTGGTCTTGTACGTGTAGGACTCCGTGTAGCCGGCGGACGGTGCCAGCGGCGCCAGGTTGCTCGGCAGGTTGGCCAGCGTGGTCTTCGAGGCGGCGACCTCGCCCATGTTGGTGTAGGCGAGCACCGCGTTGGTGACCGAGGCGCTGCCGGTGCCCAGCACGTACGAGGTGGAAGAGGTGAGGTACCCCTTCTTCAGCGTGTCGTACGTCCAGGCCGCGACCTGGTTGGCGGTGGACGGGGTGGCGTTGCCGGTGGTGTCGTAGACCGCCGTCCTGCGGCCGTCCTTGTCGTAGTTGTAGCCGGCCTGGTCGCCCCGGGCGTCGGTCGTGGTCAGCAGCTGGCCGGCGTTGTCATAGGTCGCGGAGGAGCCGCCGGCGTCGGGGTCGGTCGCCGCGACCTGATCGCCCAGGAGGTTGTAGTTCCAGGTCCAGGTGTTGCCGGCCGGGTCGGTCTGGCCCGCCTGGTGGCCGTCCGGGTAGTACGTGTAGTGCGTATCGGAGTAGTCCGAGGCGGCGTCGTGGACCGGGTCGGCCTGTGCGCCCGCGTGGTACTGGTACAGGTCGGTGTCGCGTCCCCGGGCGTCGGTGAGCGTGGTCTCGGCCACTCCGCCGTTCGGGGGGATCGTGGTGGTGAAGTTGCCGCCGAAGACCGTCGTGGTGTTCCAGGTGGCGGTGCCCAGCGCGTAGGCGGTGGACACGGTCTTGCGTCCGGCGCCGTCGTAGGTGAAGCCCGTCTCCGACGGGATGTCACCGTCCTGGGCCTGCACCAGGGTTGCGGTGGGGGTGCCGCCCGCGTAGTAGGGGGCGGTGGTCTTGGCGACCCATCCGTTGGTGTCGTAGACGGTGTCGGTGACGTCCCGGCCGCCGTCGACGGTGGCGATCTGCGTCTCGCGGGGCCGCAGCAGCGCGTCCATCAGCAGTTCGCTGCTGCGGTAGCTGCCGTCGTCGTTGAGGGTCTGGGTGGTGACGGTGCTCGGCTTGTCGGCGGCGAGCGCGTAGCTGTACTTGGTCGTGGCCGCGGTGATACCGGGCCGGAAGACGGCGGTGATCCGCCCCAGCGCGTCGTACTGCGCCTTGGTGACGTAGCCGGCCGCGGTGGTCTGCGTCAGCATCGACCCGCGCAGTGCGTCGTAGGTCTGACCGAGCGTCTGGCCCAGCGGGTCGGTGGAGACGATGGCGGTGGGTGCGGCGCCGGTGGTCGGGGTGTAGGCGGTCGTGGTGGTCCGCTGGTCGGCGTCGGTGCTGGTCAGCGGACGGCCGTAGACGTCCGTCGTGAGCGACGACATGGTCGAGTAGACCGGGGTGGACCCGGTGTACGAGGTGGCCTGCTGGGTCGAGGTGGGGTCACCGACGGCGGGTGCGGCGCCCAGGGTGCCGGAGGCGTCGTAGAAGACCCGCTTGTCGCTGACGGCGTCGGCCGGAAGCACCGGTGTGGCCGAGCAGTTGACGGACACCGTCTTCGTCTCGTCCACCAGGCCGAGGATCCATGCGGAGGTGTTGTCCGCGTAGCTCGCCGTGGTGCACAGGTCGTCGCTCGCGGTGGAGACGTCGCCCTTGTCGTCGACCCTGGTGACCCGGCCGTAGGAGTCGTGGGTGTAGTCGGTCTCGGTCTCCCGGGTGGCCCCGGAAGCCAGCGGCGTGAAGACCTTGACTCCGCTCTGGCCGCTCAGGAACGCCTTCTGCGCCGGCAGCCCGCCGGACAGCGCGTGGACGGCGGTGGCGCTGCTGCTCCAGGGGGCGGTGATCGTGTCGTTGACGGCCTTTCCGCTGTTCAGCCCGTTGTAGAGGATCGCCTCGTAGGTCAGGCCGGCGTACTGGGCAGAGTCGGTCACCGGCGGATCGCCGCGGGAGTCGGTGACGGTCACCGAGCGGGTGCCGCCGCCGGGCAGGGTGTCCCCGTCCATGCCGCGGAAGTAGGTGTAGTCGGTCTCGGTGGCCGGGTCGGGCGCGGTGCCCGTGGTGACCTTCATGCCGCCGTAGCCGCGCCACTGGTCCCACGTGCGTTGGGCGGTGGGGGCCAGCGGGCTGTCGTCGTGGTGCCAGGCGGGGGTGCCCACCGGGACGTAGCGCGTGACGATGGTGTCGTTGACGCCGCCGCCGGTCGGGTCCTGCTGGGTGACGGTGGTGACGATGTACTTGTTGAACCAGTCCAGCATCGGGCTGGTCTGCCCGGTGGGAGTCCAGTAACCGGGGTAGCACAGGGAGGTGTTCTGGCCGGCGTCGCTCGGGGTGCCGCCGCCGCAGGCAGGGGCCGAGTAGCCGACGCTGATGATGCCGCCGGACTCGGTGGTGATGGTGTTGAGCCGGTAGCGGGTGATCGGCGGGTAGCCGTCGGTCAGGTTCACCCGGTTCGACAGCGGCGTGCCGGAGAAGGTCACCTGGGGCATGGTCAGCGCCGAGGTGGAGCCGCCGGCGGAGGTGTCCTGGCCGGTGCGGGTCACGGAGTTCAGCCACAGCGAGGGCGTGGTGGCGTCTCCGGTGGTGGGGAAGGAGTAGGTGAACGCCCAGGAGTCGACGTTCGTCTCGGTGGAGCCGACCAGCGCCTGGGTCTGGATGCCCGTCAGCTCGTTCTCGCTCCAGAACGTCGGGGAGTTGGATGAGCAGGAGGCGCCGCTGGCGCAGTTCAGGTCGAACGGCACGTCTGGCCACTTGGACGCGGTGGAACTGGTCAGCGTGGAGGTGGTGCACCCGGTGGCGGAGGTGTTGCAGCGGCCGTTGTAGGTGAAGGCGACCTGGGCGGCGGGGCTGGTGGAGTACACCGAGCCGTCGCGCTGGCCGTACTGGATCTTGGCGAGCACCGCGTCGCGCACGTAGGAGGTGTCGGCGGTCTTGCCGAGGTTGCGCGCGTAGTAGGCGGTGGTAGGCGTGTAGAAGTAGGACATCACGTCGCCGTGGGTGTCCTTGACGTAGTCGAGCATCCAGCGGTAGCCCTGCTGGCACCAGGAGTTGGCCCAGGTGGCGTTGTAGCAGGGTTGGCCCGAGGCGGTGGCGTAGACGGGCTCGGTGAGCACCGAGTTGGTGGTCGCGTTCCCCGACGCCCACCCTGGCAGCTTGTTCAGGCCGAACGTGTACTGGGTGCCGTTCGACGTCGTCACCCGGAAGTACTCGCCGCTCTGGGCGCCGTTGGTCGCGCCGGTCAGCCGCTCGACGCGCTCGTCGGAGTCGCCCTGGGCCCGGTAGACCCCTGTGGTGTCGTTCTTGATCAGGGTGGTGGTGGTGCCGTTGAGCGAGACGGTGAGCTGGTTGTCGGCCGACCAGCAGGTGTCCCAGGTCTTGGTGGTGCCACTGGGATTGTCGTGGCAGGAGGCGTAGGAACGCTCGATGTAGTTGCTCGGCAGCGAGAAGCCGTCGCCGACGACCGAGGCCTGGTTGTTGGTGGACGAGGTCAGGCCGTCCACGCTCTGCGAGTCGTAGCCCAGCGAGAGGTTGGGCGTCAGCCCGCCGGGGACGCTGGGCCCGGTGATCGGGTAGGACCAGGTGAACGCGTCGGTGCTGCCGCCGGCCTGCCAGGATCCGGAGGGTTTGAGCGAGGTGGCGGTGAAGTCCCCGCCGCCTCCGCTCGGCGCGGCGGTGGCCGCCAGGACCACGCTGTTCTTCGCGAGGGCGAGCGGGGCCGAAAGGGTCTGCGCCGTGGTGCTGTTGGCGGAGGCCACGGAGGTCTGGGTGCGGCAGGAGCCGAGTCGCGGCGTGGTCAGGGCACAGTCGGGCAGCTGCACGAGCCGCAGCCGCGAGCCCCAGTCGGCGCCGAACGCCGCGGTGAAGTCCCGGTAGTCCAGGCCGACTCGGACCTTGCCGTGGCTGCCGCTCGGCAGCCCGGACAACTGGAGCAGCACTCCGTCGACTCCGGCCGACTGTCCAGTCCGCTGCGGCAGGACGCGCACCGCGGAGTGGTCGAGGGCGAGGCCGGAGGAGGGGGCCAGCCAGACCGGGAGGCTGCCCGCTCGGAGCCGGGCGCCGGATGCCGCGGGCGTCTGCGCGCCAGTGCGGCCCGCTGCCTTCGGGGCCGCACCGTTCGTCGCGAGGGCGGCGAAGGCGGCGGTGCCGCTGGGCCACGTCACCTTGGGCGAGGGCGAGTTGGCCAGATGCCGGACGGCGCCGTAGTGCGAGCGCACGGCGGTCACCGGGATCGGCTTGACCTGGGTGAAGCCGGGTTGCGGGCGACTCGGGGCCGCTTCGGCCGTACCGGTGACGCCCGCGATCACGGAGATCGCCGCAGTCAGGGCGGTCAGTGCGCGTATCAGGCGGCCCTTGGGTCTCACGCGTCCGCCCTCCCGCTCGCGTGAACCTGTCGTCCTTGGCACGGACTTGCTCCTTCGCACCGCGATGAAGTCGATCTTGGAGACGCAACGGAGGCTACGCGTCCGCAGAGTCGACGCGCACCGTCGGACGAGAACCTCTTGCCTGATTCTTGATGCGGACACGTACGGCTCTCACCTGCGCGGTTGATCTTTGCGGGGTCCCGGACGACCACTTGTGTTCGCTCCGGGTCGGATCTTCGATCGAGATCGACAGACAGGAATCCGATGCACATACCTCGCGCCCGCGCGCGGAACGACAGACCGCGAGCGGTGCTGGCGGCCGCCGCGGTGCTGGCGGTCAGCGCTGCCGGACTGGCCTGGGCACCGGCGGCCGCGGCGCAGCCGACGGCGGGCCTCCAGATCACCGGCAAGAGTGCTGCCGTCGCCAAGTCCCCTGCGGGGTCCGGTGGTTCGCCGGTCCTGCCGAACGGCTTCGGACCCACCGCCGCCGACGCCGACGCCATGCGGGCCGCCGCCACGCAGGCGTACGCCACCGGCAAGCCGGTGGCGGTCTCCTCGCTGACCAGCCCGACCGTACAGGTGGAGGCGGAGCCCGGCGGCGGATTCCGCTCGGTCTCCAACCCGCTGCCGGTGCGCACCCGGCAGAGCGGCCGCTGGGTGCCGGTGGATCTGATGCTGGTGCACCGGGCCGACGGCAGTTGGGCTCCGAAGGCCACCGCCTACGGCACCGTGTCCTTCTCCGGCGGCGGCACCGCCCCCCTCGCGGTCACCCGCTCCGGGAACACCTCGCTCACCCTCACCTGGCCCACCACCCTGCCGGCCCCTCATGTCTCGGGCTCCACCGCGACCTACCCCTCCGTGCTTCCCGGCGTGGATCTCCAGGTCTCCGCCACCGCGGCCGGCGGCCCCAGCGAGACCCTGGTCGTCCACGACGCCGCGGCGGCGCGGAACCCCGCGCTGGCCTCGCTGCGCCTGGGCACTCAGGTGAGCGGCGGGCACCTGACCACCGCCGCCGACGGCGGGCTCGCCGTCACGAACGCGCACGGAGCGGTCCTGGCGGACGCACCCACACCGCTGCAGTGGGACTCCAACCAGACCCTGCCCGCCGGCGGGCAGCCCCCCGGGGTCAAGGTGGCGGCCGACGCCTCCGACGCCGCGCACCCGGGTCTGGCCGCACACGTCGCCAAGGTCCGAGCGCGAGTCGGCTCCGGTGCGCTGTCGCTCGTCCCGGACCGGGCGATGCTCACCCGCGCCTCGACCGTCTTCCCGGTCTTCGTCGACCCCTCGGTCAACTGGCACCCGGTCGACTACACCAACCCGGCCTTCGACGAGGTCAAGCAGGGCTGCCCGGGCACCTCCTTCTACAACAAGACCGGCTCACTGGCCGACAACGGCTACCTCGGCGTCGGCTACAACGGCTGGCCCGAAGGCTCCTGCAACACCGGCGACGAGCACGCCGTCTACCAGTGGACCCTGTCCAAGACCATCTTCGGCGCCGTCATCCACAGCGCCGAGGTCGACGCGACCGACGTCTACTCGGCCTCCTGCTCCACCACCGCGACGGTCAACCTGCACTGGTCCAAGGGCATCGGCTCCGGCACGGACTGGAGCAACCGCCCCGGCTACAACAGCTACTCGACCTCGGCGAGCTTCGGGCCGGCGTACAACCCCACCCTCTGTTCGGGCAACGGCAGCACGACCAACGGCTTCAACGTGCTGAGCCCGATCAAGACCGCGGCCAGCGGGCACGCCACCAGCTTCACCGCCACCCTGAGCGAGGACTCCATGGAGTCCAGCCGCAACGACCTCGGGTTCAAGCGGTTCTCGCACAACCCGCCGCTGCAGATCTTCTACGACAACCCCCCGAACGCGCCCACCGCCGCCACCATGGCCGCCGTGTCCGGCGCCGCCGACGCGGCCTGCGACACCACCTCGCCGTACCCGTACATGGGCAAGACCATCGCCTCCACCCCGCCGGTGCTGCGCGCCAAGGTCAACGACCCGAACGGCGACAAGCTTCAAGCCACCTTCCAGTACTGGATCGACGGCACCACCACCAAGTCCACGCTCAAGAGCGGCGACAACCTCTCCAGCGGCACCTACGCCACGACCTCGCTTCCGGCGTCCTTCGTCTCCGGGCTGACCGACGGCAAGACCGTCGACTGGGACGTCACGGTCACCGACGGCATGGCGTCCACCAGCTACAGCCAGTCGCCCACCTGCCACTTCACCGCCGAGCCCAGCGCTCCTGACGAGCCGTCACTCACTTCCGAGAGCAACCTCTTCCCGAACACGGACGTCACCGACGGTGCCGTCGGCGCGGCCGCCGGCACCGCGGGCAAGTTCGACATCACCGGCTCCGGCACCACCGCGGCCAAGTTCGTGTACCACCTCGACGTTCCGCCGCCGACCAGCAACCCGCCGGCGAGCGAAACCGTGACCGCGAGCAGCAACAAGGCGACGGTCACCGTCGCCCCGCCCTCGCCCGGCCCGCACACGCTCTACGTCTACGCCGTGGACGGGGCCGGCGACGTCTCCGGCACCTCCGCCTACCCGTTCCTGGCCGCGGGCCACCCGGGCACCGCCTGCGCCAGCCTGGCCGCCTGTTTCGACAACGTGGGCGTCAGCGCCGACAACAACATGACCGCGGCCGACTTCGACGGCAACGGACACAGCTTCTCCGCCACCGACTGGGCCAACGCCGGCTGGACCAGCGGCGGCAAGGTGACCGTCGACGGCGCCCCCATGACCCTGCCCGCCTTCGGCTCCGGCCAGAAGGACAACCTGCTGGCGGCCAACCAGACCGTCAGTTACTCCGGCCACGGCAGCGCGCTGGTCTTTCTGACCTCCTCCACCTTCACCAACCTGGCCTCCCCCGGCGCCATCGCCGGTGACACCACCGCCCCCTACGTGCCGGCCGGCACCCGAGTCAGCGCCACGTACTGCTTCTCCGGCGAGAACGCCGACGCCTTCTGCCCGGCCACCGGCGAGATCACCTACACCGACGGCACCAGCGCCGGCTACATGCTGACCGTGCCCGACTGGTCCAACACGGACAGCTCCATCGCCGCCGCGGTCTTCCCGCACGCCAACGGCGCCACCCAGAGCACGGCCAACCGCCAGCTCTACGCCTTCTCGGTGCCGGTCGACCCCACCCGCACCATCGCCTCGGTCACCCTGCCCGACCTGACCGGCACGGCCGGACCGAGCGAGTCGACCCTGCACATCTTCGCCCTGGGTACCCGTAACACCACCGCGGGCACCACCGAGGCCAACGGCAGCTACGCCTCCGCTCCGGCCGGGCAGTCCTGGACCGGCGCCTGGTCCAGTGCCACCGAGGGCAGCTACGGGCTGCCGGGCGGCGGCACCTTCTCCAACCAGACCATCCGCCTGGCCCTGAAGCCCTCGGTGTCCGGCGGCACCGTCCGCGTCAAGCTCGACAACGCGCTCGGGACCAACAAGCTCGCCATCGGCCACGCCACCGTCGCCCTCAGCTCCACCCCGAGCGCGATCGGCTCGGTCCCGGCCGGCACCCCGACGACGCTCAAGTTCGGCGGCAGCCAGTCGGTCACCGTCCCCGTCGGCGGAATGGTCTACAGCGACCCGCTGGCGTTCACCGTCACCGCGGGCCAGTACCTGCTGGTCTCCTACCAACTCAGCAACGCGGTCCCCTACTTGGTGCAGCACTCCTACGCGGGCGGCTCCTACGAATACATCACAGCGAGCGGCACCGGTGACCTGACCACCAGCACCAGCGCCACACCGTTCACCACCAACGCGGCCGCCTACGGCAACTTCACCGATCTGGTCACCGACCTGGACGTGCAGTCGGCGAGTGTGCCCACCGAGGCCGTGCTGGGCGACCACCTGGTCGACCCGTTCCAGCCCGGCACCACGCTGCCCAACTCGAACGGATACCGGGTGGCCGACGGGCTGACCGCCGCCGAACCCTCGACGCCCACCCCCTACGGCGTCATCGCCGAGGGCATCGAATCCAACCAGCTCATGACCGACAACCCGGAGACCTACAACGGCAGTGCCATCGGAGGGCCTTCGGTGCTCTCCCGCCTCGACCGCGACATCCTCGACCAGCCCGGCATCTCCACCGTCATCGTGGACGACGGCCTCGAAGACCTGCTGGCCGGGGCCACCAGCGACGACGTGGACGCCAACGGCTACACCGCGCTCGTGGAGCAGCTCCAGGGCTGGGGCATCAACGTGGTGCTCACCTCGCTGACACCCTGCGAAGGCTTCACCGGCGACGGCGCCACGCCCAACGACCCCTGCACCAGCACCACGGACACCAACCGAACGGACGTCAACGCCTTCCTCGGCGGCATGAACCTGGGCAACCCCTGGGCCACCCCCGCCGTCTACTTCGCGGACCTCGACGCGGCCGTGGCCGTGACGGACTCGACCACCGGCGAGGAGAAGCTGGCGGCGGCAGCCGACAGCGGCGACCACGTCAACCTGTCCAACCCCGCCTTCGGCGCGCTCACCACGGCCCTGCTCTCCCCCATCGACACCTGGAACCTGGACGACGGCGACGACATGCCGGTGGCCACCGACACCGCCGCGACCGACACCCTCAACACCCTCAACGCGGCGGCGGGCGCCAACCCGAACCTCGGCAACAGCCCGCTCACCCTGACCGGCGGCGCGACCTGGGCCACCGACGCGACCCGGGGCCCCGTGCTGAGCCTGAACGGCAGCACCGGCTACGCCGTCAGCCCCACCCCCCAAGTGGTGGACAGCACCGGCAGTTTCACCCTCTCCGCATGGGTGAAGCTCAACGTCGTCGGCGCCGTCAACCAGACCGTCCTCGCGGAGGAAGGAACCCAGAACAGTCCCTTCTACCTGCAATACAACCACTCCCACACCGGCAGCCCCGGCTGGGCCCTGGGCTTCACCAGCGCCGATACGTCGAACCCGGCCTTCTCCTACGCCTACGCCGCGGGCGCCTCGGCCAACTCCTGGACCCACCTGGTCGGCGTCTACAACGCCGCCACCAGGACCGCCCAGCTGTACGTGAACGGTGCCCTGGCCGGCACCGCCACCGGCGTCACCCCGTGGGCGGCCACCGGAAACCTGGTCCTCGGCCGGGGGTTGTACAACGGCAGCCAGGACGACTGGGTGAACGGTTCCGTGAGCGGCGTCCAGGCGTACGACTATGCCCTGACGGCCAATCAGATCGCCGCGTCGTACCAGAGCATCCCCTGAACCTGACGGCCTGACAGCACCGCTGGGGGCGGTCCGCGCATGCGGGCCGCCCCGTGACCTTGAGGGTGACAGCGGAGGCGTCAAGGGCCATGAGCTCTGCGCACTTCGGAGCCACCCCTCCTCCTGTCCGTCGGCGCCCACGGCTTCCTGCGGGACGGACGGCCCACTGGATCGCCTCCGCGGCCATCCACTACTTCCGGGTCCACCCCGACCTGCGGTCCGACCGCCTCACCCGCCTGTGGGCGATGAGCGTGAACACCGCCGAGACCTACGTCACCTGAGATTTCCACGAGTCGCGCCCAGGCGGGTACCGCTTCGGCTGCGACCGCAACGTGGTCCGGTTCGCCTGGCGGGCGAGTTGGGGCTCGACGTCATCGTCCGGCCCGGCCCTACATCTGCCTCGAGTCGGGCCCCGGTGGCCTGCCCGCGTGGCTCCTCGGGACCGCGGCACCCGGCCGAGACCCGCGGTCACTAGCCGCTGTGGACGACTTGTTCGACGTCGGCTCCCGGCTGCTGCCGCTGTCGGCCAGCCGCGATGGGCCGCCCTTCTTCTGATTGCTGGGCGGTTTTCAGGGGCTGTGGCCGCCTCGTCGTGTGTAGTGGTTGACGCGGGTTCGGCGTTGTCTTCTGCGGTGCCATGCCGACCAGTGCAGGATGTGGTCGATCGGGTGGGGCGGCGGTTGGCGAGGCGGGTGGTCGGGCGTCTGATCTCGGCAAGGCTGAGGTGGACAAGCGGGGAGGATCCGTTTCTGCTTTCTCCGTATCCAGTTCTCCGCTCACATTCCCTGCGCCGGGTGGCTGACGGGCCGCCAGGGCCCACCGCAGCGAATGGCGCCGATGTGCGCGGGAGGGAGCGCACGTCATGATCCTTCCGATGGTGCGTGACCCTCGCTTCGTGACGAGCCGCCGTGGTGGGACTCTCACGGATGCGGATCACCGTCTCCTGGCTCTATGGGCTGCCGCCTGTGCGGAGCACGTTCTTGGCCTCTTCGAGTCGGCCCAGCCCGGGGACCCGAGACCGCGCCAGGCGATCGAGCATGCCCGGGCGTGGGTGCGTGGCGAGGTCAAGATGATGCAGGCGCGCGCGGCGGGCGGCCATGCGATGGGGGCAGCCAGGGACCTGCGCGGGGCAGCACGGCATGCCGCGTACGCCGCCGGCCAGGCCGGAGCCGTCGCCCACGTCGCCGCGCACGAGCTCGGCGCGGCCGCCTACGCGATCAAGGCCGCACGTGCGGCAGCGCCGGAAGGCGAGAGCGAGACCGCTGGACGACGCGAGTGCCAGTGGCAGCGCGATCAGCTCCCGGACGCGATTCGCGAACTCGTAATTGATGACCAGCGGCTGCGCAACGACATCTGCTGGTCGGTGTTCGACTGCTGAAACCGAACCGTGCACGGCCCCTCATGGTTGACCAATCGGTCAGAGTTCCCCGCCCTCCTGCGCGGCGCAGGATGTGGCCGATGGAGGCACCACGCTGATCACGGAGAGTAGGTAGCTCCTGGGTCGGGTTGCCTGGAGCGCGACGAAATCTCCAGGCAACCGACTTCGGGTTCTAGAAGAACCCAAGTTTCTTCGGGCTGTAGGAACAAAGAATGTTCTTGGTCTGCTGGTAGTGCTCCAGCATCATCTTGTGCGTCTCGCGCCCGATCCCGGACTGCTTGTAGCCGCCGAAGGCGGCGTGTGCCGGGTACGCGTGGTAGCAGTTCGTCCAGACACGGCCCGCCTGGATCGCCCGCCCCGCGCGGTACGCCGTGTTGATGTCCCGTGTCCACACCCCAGCCCCGAGACCGTACGACGTGTCGTTGGCGATCTTGATGGCGTCATCGAAGTCGTCGAACGAGGCCACCGAGACGACCGGACCGAAGATCTCCTCCTGGAAGATCCGCATACGGTTGTCACCCTCGAAGATCGTCGGCCGGACGTAGTAACCGCCCTTCAACTCGCCGTCGTACTCGGCACGTTCGCCACCCGTGAGGATCTTGGCGCCCTCCTTCCGGCCGATGTCGATGTAGGAGAGGATCTTCGCGAGCTGCTCGCCGGACGCCTGCGCGCCGATCATCGTTTCCGTGTCGAGGGGGTGGCCGGGCTTGATGAGCTCGGTGCGGGCGACGGCCGCCTCGAGGAACTCGCCGTAGTTGCCGCGCTGGATCAGACCGCGCGACGGGCAGGTGCACACCTCGCCCTGGTTCAGTGCGAACATGGTGAAGCCCTCGAGGGCCTTGTCGCGCAGCTCGTCGTCCTTGTCCCACACGTCGTCGAAGAAGAGGTTCGGCGACTTGCCGCCCAGTTCGAGGGTGACCGGCTTCAGGTTCTCCGCGGCGTACTGCATGATCAGCCGCCCGGTCGCCGTCTCGCCGGTGAACGCCACCTTCGCCACCCGCGGACTGGACGCCAGCGGCTTGCCCGCCTCCTCGCCGAAGCCGTTGACGATGTTCAGCACACCCGGCGGCAGCAGGTCCGAGACCAGGCTCATCCAGTAGTGCAGCGAGACCGGGGTCTGCTCGGCGGGCTTGATGACCACCGTGTTGCCCGCGGCGAGGGCCGGCGCGAGCTTCCAAGTGGCCATCAGGATCGGGAAGTTCCACGGGATGATCTGCGCGACGACACCGAGCGGCTCGTGGAAGTGGTACGCCACCGTGTCGTCGTCGATCTCGCTGAGCGAACCCTCCTGGGCGCGGACCGCGCCGGCGAAGTAACGGAAGTGGTCGATGGCCAGCGGGATGTCCGCCGCCAGCGTCTCGCGGACCGGCTTGCCGTTCTCCCAGCTCTCCGCGACGGCGAGGGGCTCCAGGTACGCCTCCATGCGGTCGGCGATCTTCAGCAGGATGTCGGAGCGCTCGGTCGCCGAGGTGCGGCCCCAACTCGGCGCGGCCGCGTGCGCCGCGTCCAGCGCCCGCTCCACGTCCTCCGCCGTGCCGCGCGCCACCTCGGTGAACGTCTCCCCGTTCACCGGCGACCGGTTCTCGAAGTACCGCCCCTGAGCCGGGGGCACGTACTCGCCGCCGATGAAGTGGTCGTAGCGCGTCTGGTAGGAGACGATCGCGCCCTCGGTTCCGGGCGCCGCGTAACGGGTCATCCTGTTCTGCCTCCCTCAGCAGCACTGCCCGCCATTGGACAGCTCTCCGCGAAACGCTAGGCAACCGGACGTTGCAGTCACGTTGCGGTGCTGGTCGGGGGATGTGACCCTCTCCGGGTCGGCAGGTTCGTCGTGCTGCTCCGGCCATGGGCGCGTTCCGGTGCCAACGGTCTATCGGGGTCTTCGAAGTTGAGCGGCGCACCCTTCGACGTGCCGCAGAGACCAGGGGCTTCCCCGTAGAAACGTGACACTTCTGCTCCGGAGTGTCACATTCTCGCGCCACGTCCACCCCCGTCCCCGAACGCCCACCGCCACCCGCGCACCGCTCAACCTCGAAGACCCCCTATGGGGAGGGGCTATGCGTGGGGCCACCCGGCCGGTGCCGTCAGTTCCGTTTCCAGTGAGGTGAGGCGTGCTCGTATCGCGGCCGTCGGCTGGGCTGCCGCGAGCGCTCGCCACACGTCGAGGTCGTCCTCGCCCCACGGCGCGTGCGCCCAGTCCGCCAGCAGGTCCGGGTCGCCGCAGGCGATCAGCGCGGCGCGCAGGCCGTCGGCGAGACGGCGCCGGAGCAGCACCACGGCCGGTGCCTGAGACGCCGGCAACGGCGGCCCGGCGTACGCGGTCACGGCCGCCGTGACCGCGCCGGCCGCCAGCCGCCGTTCGACGACCGCCACGTCCGACTCGAAGGAAACGGTGAGCCGGTAGGGGCGCGAGACCAGCAGCCCGGGGCCGAGTACCCCGCGCAGCCGGGCGAGTTCGGCCCGCAGCGTCACCGGCGTCACCGACTCGTCCCTGTACAGCGCGCACAGCAACTCGTCGCCCGTCAGGCCCTCGGGGTGACGGGCCAGTAACACCAGTATCTCGCTGTGCCGACGGCTCAGCCTGATCGCCCGGCCGCCGACGACCAGACGTGCCTCGTCCCGGCCCAGCACCGTCAGCCGAGGCGTCTCGGCGGCAGGCTGCGCGGGGGCGAGCAGCGCCAGATGGGCCTCGGCCGCCCGTGCGACCGCCTGTACGAAGCCCAGGCTGTGCGGATGCGCCAGTCCGTCCCCGCCCGTGATGTCGACGGCACCCAGCACCTGACCGGTCCGCGGATCGTGCACGGGGGCTGCCGCGCACGTCCACGGCTGCACCCGACGTATGAAGTGCTCGGCCGCGAACACCTGCACCGGCCGGTCCAGGGCGACCGCCGTGCCCGGCGCGTTCGTGCCGACCGCGCTCTCCGCCCAGTGCGCACCCGGCACGAAGTTCATCCGCCCCGCCTGCCGCCGTGTTGCCGCGTGGCCCTCGACCCACAGCAGCCTGCCGCGCGCGTCGCACACCGCCAGCAGATGCTCCCCGTCGGCGGCGAACGTGCCCATCAGCTCGCGGATCAGCGGCATCACCCGCGCCAGCGGATGCTCGGACCGGTAAACGCCGAGCTCGCCGTCGGTCAATTCCACGCTCGCAGTGCCGTCGGGACCGACGCCGGCCCGCGCGGAACGCCGCCACGAGTCGGCCACGACGGCACGCACCGGCCGCGGCACGGTGCCCGCCTCCGTGAACGTCTCGTGCGCCCGTCGCAGGATCCGTACCCGCTCGGCAGGGTCGGCTCCTGGTTCCAGGGCCACCCATGGATCGGTCAACTCGTCCTCCCGGAAGGCGATACGGCTCGGTACGGCTGGGGACATCGTCACGCCGGGTGCGCGGACCGACAACCATTTGGACGGCGGTGCCCCGACAGCCGGCCATCCCCTTTCGGTCCGCCACCGGCCAGGCGAAGTCGACGAGCCGCAGGTAACGGCTCCCCGTCCCAGTTCCCCGCGTGCCCGGCGACGTCGGACTCGGGCACGCACTGCGCCACATGACGCCGTGTAGTTGGCAGGGGTCGCGGGCCGCCACTCGGCGAGCGGATAGTCGACGGTTCGGATCCCCTCTCACGTGTCGATGCGTCAGCCGTCACGACCTCGACGGTTGCACCCCGCACGCACTACGTTACGGCGCAGGCCGGTCCGGCAGGAGGGCATGCCGGGGTTCGGTGGACGAGTAGGGGAATGTGGATAACTCGCTCACCCGAACGGGGAGTTCCGGCTCGATCAGGCTGTGCGGGGTGGCCGTTCAGGCGCGTTCCGCCACCGCCGCCGGATCGTCCAGCACGGCCCGCACCACCGAATGCGCGGCCCCGAGCAACGGCCCCTCGGGACCCAGCCGAGAGACGGACACAGGGCAGGCCGGGCCCGCCGTACGCCGGGAGAGTTCGGACTCGAGAGACGGCAGCAGCCACGGCGCGAGCCCGGCCAGGGCGCCACCGAGCACCACGCCCTCGGGGTCCAGCAGATTGAGCGCCCCGGTCAGGGCGATACCGAGGGCCGTTCCCGCCTCGTGCAGAGCGCGCCGTACGTCCGGATCGCCGTCCGCGGCGCGTCCCGCGAGGAGTCCGACGCGGTCCTCGCCCGGCTCCAGCCCGGCCGCTCGCAGTACCGCCTCCTCACCGGCGTACTGCTCCAGACATCCGCGTCCGCCGCACACGCACTCCGGCCCGTCGGGGTGGACCGGCACATGGCCCAGCTCGCCCGCGAAGCCGCGGGTGCCGCGCAGCAGGCTGCCGTCCACGACCAGCGCGGCGCCGATGCCGATCTCGGCAGACACGTGCAGGAAGTCCCCCGGGGTGTCCGCGCCGAGCCAGAGTTCCGCCAGTCCGCCGAAGTTGGCCTCGTTGTCGACGGTCAGCGGGAACTCCCCGGGCAGCAGCGCGCCGAGGTCGACGTCCTGCCAGTCGAGGTTCGGCGCGCGGACGACCGTACGGGCGTCCCGGGCGACCAGACCGGGGACGGCCACGGCGAGCCCGGCCGGCCACAGCCCCTCGCGCTCCGCCTCGGCGACGACCTGGCGCACGAGCCCGGTCAGCTCCTCGACCACCGGCCCGGGGGAGCGGCCCCGGTTCGTGCCGTGCCGCACGGCACGCGCGCGTACCTCGCCGCGCAGGTCGACGGCGCAGGCCGCGAGGTGGTCGACGCCGATCTCGGCGCCTATCCCGGCCGGGCCGCGCCCGCTGACCGCGAGCGCCGAACCGGGCCGGCCCACCCGGCCGGGCCGCTCGGGGCCCAGCTCCTCGAGCAGGCCGGTGCGTATGAGTTCGTCGACGAGGGTCGACACCGCTGCCCGGGTCAGGCCGATACGTGAGGCGACCGCCGCCCGCGAGAGCGGTCCCTCGGCGCTGACGGCGTGCATCACCCGGGCCAGGTTGCGGCGGCGCATGCCCTGCTGGGTGTCGGGCAGCGCACGCCCCGGGCCGGTCGGCCGGGCCTCGTGCAGCGGTGCGGTCATGCCTCCGTCGATTCGTCGATGCTCAGTGGGCGTCCGTGCTCCGTTCGAGCAGCGGGGCCGCGTCGGAGAGTACCCCGGCGATCCTGGTCAGCGTCCTGTCGTCCCGCTCGACGGCGTCGAGCACGGGACCCCGCGTGGTGTTCCAGCGGCGGGCGACGGCGGCCGGGTCCTCCCCGGTCAGCAGGCCCGCCGCCTGTGCCGCGGCGCCCAGCGCGACGAGTTCCTTGGCCTCGGGCACCTGCACCGGCCGCCCGGACAGCCGGCGCACGGTCTGCTGCCAGGCCGTGCCCCGGGCGCCGCCGCCGATCAGCAGCAGCGGAGCCGAGCGGTCCGCGTCCTCGTCGAGGACCAGGTCGAGTGCGCCGAGCAGCGAGTGCACGGCACCGTCGTAGGCGGCCTGCAGCAGCTGACCGGCGGTCGTGTCGTGGCGCAGGCCGTGCAGCAGGCCCGAGGCGTTCGGCAGGTTCGGGGTGCGCTCGCCGTCCAGGTAGGGCAGGAGCGTCAGCTCCGTGGTGGGCTCCACGGCCTCGCGGTCCAGACCCAGCAGGGCGGCGATGCGGTCGACGGCGAGCGTGCAGTTCAGGGTGCAGGCCAGCGGCAGCCAGTCGCCATGGGCGTCGGCGAAGCCGGCCACGGTGCCGGTGGGGTCGGTGGGGCGGCGCTTCGCCACCGCGTACACCGTCCCCGAAGTGCCGAGGCTCAGCACGGGCGTGCCGGGGCGCAGCCCGAGCCCCAGTGCTGCCGCGGCGTTGTCACCGGTGCCGGGGGCGACCAGGGTGCCCTTGGCGAACGGCAGGTCATGGCTGTCGCGCACGGTGCCCGCCACTTCCCCGGGCCGCACCACACGGGGCAGCAGCGCGGGGTCGAGCCCGACGTGGGCGAGGATCTCCTCGTCGTACGTCTCCGTCCCGGACGCCCACCAGCCGGTGCCGGAGACGTCGCCGCGGTCGGTGGTGCCCTCGCCCGTGAGGCGCTCGGTGAGGTAGTCGTGGGGCAGACGCACGGCCTTCGTGGCGCGCAGGGCCTCCGGCTCGTGCTCGGCCAGCCACGCCCACTTCGTGACGGTGAAGGACGCGGCCGGGACGGACCCGGTGCGCTCGGCCCAGAACTTCGCGCCGCCCAGTTCCTCGGTCAGCCGACGGGCCTGCGGAGCCGAACGCACGTCGTTCCACAGCAGCGCCGGGCGCACCGGCTCCCCGCGCTCGTCCAGCGTGACGAGCCCGTGCTGCTGCCCACCGATCGATACCGCGGCGGCCTCGCGCGCCGCGTCACCGCACTGGTGCAACGCCTCACGCAGGGCGTCCCACCACTGGCGCGGGTCGCTCTCGCGGCCGGCCCCGGAGGACACGGTGTGCGGCGCCTGGCCGCTCGCGACGACCTCGCCGGTGGCCGCGTCGACGACCAGCGCCTTGGTGGACTGGGTGGACGTGTCCACGCCGACGACGAGCGGACCCTCGGCTGCTGACATCGGGTTCTCCCTCAAGTTTTTCCGCGGCTCTGCGGGATCTGTCTTCCCAGAGATGCGTTCGCATACTAATTTGTAAACGGCCATGACGAAATAGTTCGCCACCGCCCGCACAACAGTCTGCAAAGCAAGGAGCCGCGGCATGAGCTACCAGCCCACCCCCGATGACAGGTTCACCTTCGGCCTGTGGACCGTCGGCTGGCAGGGAAGGGACCCGTTCGGCGACGCCACGCGGCGTGCCCTGGACCCGGTCGAGACGGTGCAGCGCCTGGCCGAGCTGGGCGCCTACGGCGTGACCTTCCACGATGACGACCTGATCCCCTTCGGGTCCTCCGACAGCGAGCGCGAGTCGCACATCAAGCGCTTCCGCCAGGCCCTGGACACCACCGGCATGACCGTGCCGATGGCCACCACCAACCTCTTCACGCACCCCGTCTTCAAGGACGGCGCTTTCACCGCGAACGACCGCGACGTGCGCCGTTACGCCCTGCGCAAGACGATCCGCAACATCGACCTGGCCGTCGAGCTCGGCGCGAAGATCTACGTCGCCTGGGGCGGGCGCGAGGGCGCGGAGTCCGGCGCCGCCAAGGACGTACGCGTGGCCCTCGACCGCATGAAGGAGGCCTTCGACCTCCTCGGCGAGTACGTGACCTCCCAGGGCTACGACCTGAAGTTCGCCATCGAGCCCAAGCCGAACGAGCCGCGCGGCGACATCCTGCTGCCCACCGTCGGCCACGCCCTGGCCTTCATCGAGCGCCTGGAGCGCCCGGAGCTGTACGGCGTGAACCCCGAGGTCGGCCACGAGCAGATGGCCGGGCTGAACTTCCCGCACGGCATCGCGCAGGCGCTGTGGGCGGGCAAGCTCTTCCATATCGACCTCAACGGTCAGTCCGGCATCAAGTACGACCAGGACCTGCGCTTCGGCGCCGGCGACCTGCGCTCCGCCTTCTGGCTGGTCGACCTGCTGGAGAGCGCCGGCTACGCGGGTCCGAAGCACTTCGACTTCAAGCCGCCGCGCACCGAGGACCTCGACGGTGTGTGGGCGTCGGCCGCGGGCTGCATGCGCAACTACCTCATCCTCAAGGAGCGTGCGGCCGCGTTCCGGGGCGACCCGGAGGTCCAGGAGGCCCTGCGCGCCTCCCGCCTGGACGAGCTCGCCCAGGCCACCGCCGCCGACGGCCTGCAGAGCCTGCTCGCCGACCGCACCGCGTTCGAGGACTTCGACGCCGAGGCGGCCGCCGCCCGCGGTATGGCCTTCGAGCAGCTCGACCAGCTCGCCATGGACCACCTGCTGGGCGCCCGGGGCTGAAGCCGCACGCGCGTGTGCACCGATGAGCGTGCACACGCGCGTTGCACACGCGCGTTGCACACGCGCGTTGCACACGCGCGTTGCACACGCGCGTTGCACACGCGCGTTGCACACGCGCGTTGCACACACGCGGTGCACACACGCGTGCCGCCGAACGGTCGATGTTCGCGCGGTCTCCGTACGGAGTACGCCGGAATGATGCGGTCCATGACATGGGTCCGTATCAACTTCCCTGCGAGGGTCGCGCTGTGGGCGTTCCGCCGCGACGCTGGACCGTATGGCCATGCCGCCCGTACCGCCCCACCCGCCCGGACCGCCGGGTGACACGCCGCCTCCGGGCGGCTTCGGACCGCCCCACACCGGCTTCGGACCCGATGACGGGACGGGAGGGGGCGGCTGGTCGCCGCCTCCGCCCCCGCAGCCGCCAGGCGGCTCCGGAAGGCGCAGGAACCCTCTCTACGTCGTCCTCGCGCTGCTCGTCGTCGCCGGAGCCGTCCTCGCCGTCGTGCTGATGGCCTCCGGAGACGGCGATTCACCGGACGGCGAGCCGACCGCCGGGAGCAGCACCGGAAGCGGCTCCACCCCGGCCCCGTCCTTCAGCCTTCCGGTGGAACTGCCCAGCGGCCTGCCGACCGAGCTGCCGTCCCAGTTCCCCACTGAGCTGCCGACCGAGATCCCGACCGAGATTCCGAGCGGCCTCGAGTCACTGCTGCCGTCCTTGAGCGAGCTGCTGCCCTAGCCGGTACGCGCGCGTGGGCACCACCACAGCCACGCGCGCGTGCCCGCGGCACCGTGTCCCTCAAACGTCCCGCGGCAGCCGTACGTACGTGACCGTCGTCTCGATCAGAGTTGGGCACGCGCCGAACGCCGCACGACCCCAGGGTGAACACGGGGCGGCGGCAGCCCGACAGGCCGACGCCCCGTGCCACGGAAAGCGAACTCGCGTCTAAGGAAGCGTTTCCTCGCCCTCGGGTCGGGCAACGGCCAGTGCCGTCGCCGGGTCGTGGGCCGCGTCCCCGGCCGGCATCCAACGGTCACCCTCCTTGCGGTACGGCCACCAGCGACCATCCCGCCCCAACCGCAGTTGGCAGCCCGCTCCGACGACCGTCCAGCGGTTCCCCCGCGCCCGCAGCACCGGCCGCTCGTCCTCCTCCCAGGCCGCGTCCAGCGCGGCACGCGCGCGTGCGAGCGCCCCGCCCGCCACGGTCCACTCCTCCTCGCACACCGACAGGGAGGCCGCTCCTCCGTGTCGCCAGGCACGTGCGGCCGACGCCAGTTGCTCCCGGCCGCGCCCCGACCCGGCGGCGAGTCGGCCGGCGACGGCCGTGGCGGGTCCATCCGCTGCCTGAGGGCCTTCGAGAACGCCTGCCGCCAGCCGTGCCGCGTCCTGGCCGACCGTCAACTCCCGGCCGACCGTCAACTCGGCCATGGGCGCTCGCCGTCCGGACCACTCGTGGAGCGCCTCCGCGAGCAGCAGGTGCGCCATGGCGGCCGTTCGGGCGGCCAGGATCTCCAGAGCTGCCGGATCCACTCCGGGCGGGGGAGGGGCCTCCGCGTCCAACGAGGGCGGAACACCTGGTTCCTCCGGGAGTCCGGGCGCGGCGGGCAACGGAGGCAGGATGCTCCCGGCCGCGTACGCCTCCGCCGCGTCCACGCCTTCGGCCCGGGGCGGTTCCGATCCGGCCTCAGGGGCGGTGGCACGCGCCTGGAGGTCGTCCAGCAGGGTCTGTTCGGCGCGTCCCCGAAGCAGCAGCAGGACGAACGGATCCTGGTCGAGCAGACTCGCCACCTGGTAGCAGACCGCCGCCGTGTGACCACAGTGGTCCCAGGCACCGCAGTCGCACTCCGCCTCCAGGTCTCCGAGACCGGGCAACAGGTCGATGCCGGCCGTCTCGGCGTCCTCGACCAGATGCGGCGGCATCTCGCGGTCGAGCAGCGCGGCGACGTGTCCGGCCCGCTCGACCGCCAGGTCCAGGAAACGGTCCCACTGCGCGTCCGAAAGCCGCTCGAGCAGCACGTCGGCCCGGTGCGGCGTGCGATCGAGGTCCTCGACGACGGCCGTGATGCGCCCCGGCCGCACCGACACCGTGCCCACGGCGCCCGCGCGCGCGAGCCGGCGGCCCGACCGCACCTGCTCCCTGTCCAGCGCTCCGTCCTCCAGCGCTGCCAGCCACGCCCGGCCCCACCACGTCAGCGCGAACCCCTTCCCGCGCGCGGGAGGCAACGCGCCAAAGGTTCGTTCCTGACGTTCCTCGACGCTGTCGTAGTCGTACCGGTTCATCGCGTGCCCCCTCGCAGCTCCACCAGGTCGGCCAACTCGGCGTCCGTCAGCTCCGTGAGCGCCGCCTCGCCGCCCCCGAGAACGGCGTCGGCGAGGTCTCGTTTGCGGCGCAGCATGTCCGCGATGCGATCCTCGATCGTGCCTTCGGCGATCAGCCGGTGCACCTGCACGGGCCGGGTCTGGCCGATGCGGTACGCGCGGTCGGTGGCCTGCGCCTCGACGGCCGGGTTCCACCAGCGGTCGTAGTGCACGACGTGCTCCGCGCGCGTGAGGTTGAGGCCGGTGCCGGCCGCCCTGAGCGACAGCAGGAACACGGGCACCTCACCGTCCTGGAAGCGCCGGACCATGGCCTCGCGCCCGGCGACGGGCGTGCCGCCGTGCAGGAACTGCGTGGGCACCCCACGCACAGCCAGATGCTGTTCCAGGAGACGCGCCAAGCGCACGTACTGCGTGAAGATCAGCACGCTCGCCCCCTCGGCGAGGAGGGCGTCGAGCAGCTCGTCCAGAAGCTCCAGTTTCCCGGAGCGCCCGGCGGTCTCCGGCCGTTCCTCCTTGAGGTACTGCGCCGGATGGTTGCAGATCTGTTTGAGGCCGGTCAGGAGCTTCACGATCAGCCCGCGCCGCGCCATGTCGTCCGCCTCGGCGATCGCCGCGAGCGTCTCGCGCACCACGGCCTCGTACAGGCCCGCCTGCTCCTTGGTGAGGGACACGGGGTGATCGGTCTCGGTCTTGGGCGGCAGTTCGGGGGCAATCCCCGGGTCCGACTTGCGGCGGCGGAGCAGGAACGGTCCCGCAAGCCGCGCGAGCCGCTCCGCCGCGGCCGGATCCCCGCCGCCTTCGATGGCGCGCGCGTACCGCCTGCGGAAGGCGCCGAGCGAGCCCAGCAGGCCCGGCGTCGTCCAGTCGAGGATCGCCCACAGCTCCGACAGGTTGTTCTCCACCGGGGTACCGGTGAGCGCCACACGCGCGCGTGCGCCGACGGTGCGCAGCGCCCGCGCGGTCGCCGAGTACGGGTTCTTCACGTGCTGCGCCTCGTCCGCCACGACCAGGCCCCACGGCGCCTCGCGGAGCCGGCCCGGGTCGAGCCGCAGCGTGCCATAGGTGGTGAGCACGAACTCCCCGTCGGCCAGCGCGTCCAGGTCACGACGCGGCCCGTGGAAGCGGCGCACCGGGGTGCCCGGCGCGAACCGCTCGACCTCCCGCTGCCAGTTGCCCATCAGAGACGTCGGACAGACCACGAGAGTCGGACCGGCCGCCGAGGCGTCCGTCTGGCGGTGCAGGTGCAGGGCGATCAGCGTGACGGTCTTGCCGAGCCCCATGTCGTCCGCCAGGCAACAGCCCAGCCCCAGGGACGTGGTCCGGGCCAGCCAGTCCAAGCCGCGCCGCTGGTAGTCGCGCAGCGTGGCGTCGAGCGCGGCAGGCTGCTCCACCGGCTCCTGCTCCTCGGGCCGCGTCAGCCGCTCCCGCAGGCCCGCCAGCCACCCGGTGGGCCGCACGTCGACCCTGCGGCCGTTCACCTCCGCGGAGCCCGTCAGAGCGGCGCCCAGCGCGTCCACGGGTGTCATCTTGCGGTCCTGCTGAGCACGCGCACGGCGCAGTTCTCGTGGGTCGATCAGGACCCACTGGTCGCGCAGCCGCACCAGCGGCCGGTTGGACTCGGCCAGACGATCCAGCTCCTCGCGCGTGAGCTGCCGGTCGCCCAACCCGAACCACCAGGTGAACGTCAGGAGCGCGTCCGCGGACAGGAACGACGGCGTGTCCGAGCCGGTGCGGTCCGGTCCCGTTCCCTCCTCCGGCGGCCCCACGACCGCGCGGGCGGTCAGGGTGCGGGCCAGCTCCCTCGGCCAGTGCACCTCGACCCCCGCACTCGCGAGCGCTCGCGAACCCTCGCCCAGCAGCTCGGTGACCTCCTCGTCCAGGAGATCGACGGCGTCCGGGACGGTCGCCGACAACAGGGGGGTGAGCGCGGGCCAGGCCCGGGCCGCACGGCGCAGGGCGAGCAGCGCGTCCATCCGCGCGCGCGGGCCGAACGCCCCGCGCGCGGCACCGGAGTCTCCCCAGATCTCGGCGGCGTCCGCGAGGAGCGCGGGATCGCTCACACTGTGCACCTGCGGGACGGCCCGGAACCGTGGCTCCGTTCGGCCGCCCGGAGAGCCGGTGCTCCTGACGGCATCGGGGCCGTGGACGTCCGCCCCGTACCCATCGGGCCCTGACACGTCGTCGATCCCCGACACCTCGATCCGCAGCGAGATCCGTACGCCGGCGTCGTGGCCCGCGGCGACGTCGGTCGCCCACGCGCGCAGCTCGGGGACGTGCCGGGGCTGCGGTACCGCGTAGGCCGGCCCGCCCGTCACGAGGGGCGCTGCGGGGGTGCGGGGGAGGGTGTCCGCGACGGCGTCCAGGAAGGCGCGCAGCAGTCGTTCGGAGGCGGGGAGCCGCAGGGGCAGCGTTTCGTCCACCGGTACGGCGTGCGCCTCGGGCGGCATCGAGGCGGCCAGGCGGCGCACCTGCTCGACGTCCTCCGGACTCAGGGGGCCGATCCGCCAGGCGTCGTGGTCTTGCGGGGACAGGCCGGGCAACAGCAGTCCACGTGCCACGCAGTGCAGGGCCAGCAGGGCGGCCGCATCCCAGAAAGCGGCGGCCCGGTGCGCGTCGGGCGTGACGCGCGCGTGTGCGAGCACGGGCAGGGCGTCCCGCACGGGCAGCAGCACGGCGGGCACGCGCGCGAGTGCCACACCGGCGCCGGCAGGCAGGACGACGGGCAGATCCTGCACGGCCCTCGACACGACGACGGGAGGTGCGTCCCCGTCGGGGCGCCAGAAGGCGACGCTGCCGGTACGGGCCGGGCTGCCGGGCACGAACACGGCGCAGCAACGGGCCAGTTCGGAGATCTCGGGCAAAGCTTCCACGGGAACCCTCTGTACGGCGATGAGCCTACTCCTCAAATTTGACTACTGGGGGGCGGAGTCGCCGAGGGTACAGCACTCTGGCGGGGAACGCGCGCCGTCATCGGATCCGGTTGTCTGCGAACCTGGGGCGGTGGCCTCGGGGGCGTCTCAGGGGCGTCTCGGGGGTGTACCTCAGGGAGGTCTCAGGGTCGCGTCCGGAACCGCGGGCGGCGCGGACCCGTTTTCATGGCAGAGAGCGGCAGTGGCCGCGAAGGAGGCGACGCACATGTCGAGGAACGCGAAGATCGCCGCAGGAGGTGTGGCGGTTGGGCTCCTCTTGCTGATCTGGCTGCCCTGGTGGGCGGCGCTGTTGATCATGCTGGGAGTTCCGGCGGCGGCCTACCTCACCCTGGATCCCGCACAACGGCGCAGGCTGCGCCGTGTCACACGCAAAGAGCTCGGCCGCTGAGTGACGGGGACCGCGCCGCGGTCCCCGTCGTCCGGCACACCCAGCCGTTGGGCGCATCCAAGCCGTCGGGCACGCGGACGTCACGTGACCTGAAGGCTCCATACCGCCCGAGAGAGGAGCCAGAGAGGAGCCATACCGCCCCGGGAGGTCAGAGAGGTCGTACGGCCATCTTGTCGAGCGCCTCCAGGAGGCCGGGCAGTTCGGGTCCACGGCCGACGGGCACCACCTCGCCGGGTTGTTCGTCGAGCAGCACGAAGGCGATGTCGTCGGTCCTGGCCACCAGCGACCAGCCCGGGCCGTCGGCGCGCAGGGTGCGCGCGTCACCGGGAGCGAACGAAGAGCGCACGCGGCCGAGGGGAGGCGGGGTATCCACGTAGGCGCGCACCTCGGCCAGGACACGCCGGATACCGCTGTTTCCCTTCGGTGCGTCCTTCTCGGACCTGCCCGACCTGTCCGCCCCCTCGGACCTGTCGGCCGTGTCGGCTTCATCGGCCCGGTCGGCTCCGTGGGCCACTTCGGTCACGTCGGCCTTGTCGGACCCGCCGGCCTCGTCGGCCCCTTCGGCTCGGTCTCCCACCTCGGTGCCCGAGTCCGCCCCGGTGCCGTCCCGCGGAGGTGCGAACTCGGTGTCGTCGATCTGCTCGCGCCACAGGGCCCACCGGAGCGCGATCTCGTCGGCCCCGAGCCGTCGCTGGGCCGGACCCCAGGTAGCCGTGTCCGGAGGGGACAGCGCAGGGCTGTCCGCGATCTCGGGGGCGGGGTCGTGCGGCGCGGGTACGCCCGGAGCCGCGACGGCGACCGCCAGCGGCCAGCCGGGCAGCGCGGCGACGACCGTCCGCTCGCTGGGCGACAGGTCGTACTCCATGCCGCAGTCCCACGACGCGATGGCGACGGCCACCAGTGACACGTCGTCGATGACGACGGTCCACCGCGCGCCCTGGCCGTCCTGCCCCAGCACCAGCCCGTACCCGTCGGCGAGCGGCGGGAGGCCGAGCGTCGCACAGGCCTCCGGGTAGTCGTCGCCCAGCGCGCTCGGGAACTTCGCCGGCGTCAGCAGCACCGCCGTGAGCACATAGAGCGCGTCGTCCCCGTCGGCGACGGCGTCCTCGTCCGTCCCGGCCATCCCAGCCTCCCCATCGGTTTGTCCATCGGCGCGCACCCTAGTGCGGCGGGAAGGCGCTTGTCACGACTCCCCGACACCCGGAGCTGCAGCTTTCCGGCCGGACGGGGCGAATCGACCACTTCCGACCATGGGATGCGTCATGCCGTGGGCAGTCCGAGGAGCGCGCGGGCCACGGTCTGTGGCGACTCGTCGCGCTCTCGGGCGAGTGCGATGACGGCGCGACAGGCCAGTTCGTTGACCCCGAAGGACAACGCTTCCGGCGACACCCATCCCGCCGCCTCGTCGATCCCGTCCTGATCGTCCTCCGCGCAGGCCGAGACGTACACCGCGGCAGCCTCGAACAGATTGTGCGGGCGTTTCCCGCTCCCGCCCGCACGCGGCGGTGCCCCGTCCGGACGTCCCTCCCCGTCCGGACGCGACCGTGCGCGCGTCGCGTCGAGGAATCTCTCGTAGGTTCTGCGGAACCTGCCTGACATGCTGGCCGCCTTCCCCCTGCTGGTTGCCCCAACTGATCGTGGGTCTCCTGCTGTTCAACCTAGAGTTGGAGTTTCCGCGACAGAGGGGGAGCGAAACCGTGCAGCGCTTCGAACGGCTCGAACAGATCCGGCGGATGGACCCGTACGAGGACGCGTTCGAGATCTACCGACTCACTGCGGCCTACGAGTTCCCCTGGGACATCACCCGCGCCCTGGAACTGGCCCTGTACCGCACCTACGCGGTGCCGAGCATCGGGCGACTGCTCGCGGAAACGGCGGAACTCACCGATCGCTCCCAGAAGCGCTACGACGACACCTCCCTCCTGCTCGACGCCGTCGTCGAGCACGGCTTCGACAGCGAGAAGGGGCGTACGGCCGTCCGTCGCATCAACCAGATGCATCGCAGCTACGACATCAGCAACGACGACATGCGGTACGTGCTCTGCACGTTCGTCGTGATGCCCAAGCGATGGATCGACGCCTACGGATGGCGCAGGCTGTCCCGCCACGAGATCGTCGCCTGCACGGTGCACTACCGAACCCTGGGGCACCGCATGGGCATCAAGGACATCCCCGAGACCTACGAGGAGTTCGAGGCCTGCCTCGACGCCTACGAAGAAGCCCACTTCGCATGGGACGAGGGTGCGCGAAGGGTCTCGGACGCCACGCTCACCCTGATGGCCTCCTGGTATCCGAGGCCGCTGGCCCCCGTCCTGCGCCGCGTCACGCTCGCCCTCCTCGACGAACCGCTCCTGAAGGCCTTCCGCTACGCCGCTCCGGGCCCCGTCACCCGCGCCCTGGTACGCGGAGGGGTACGCGCGCGTGGACGCGCGGTGCGGCTGCTGCCGCCGCGCCGCGCACCCCACTACGCGCGACAGAACTGGGAGATCAAGGGCTACCCGAACGGCTTCCTGCTGGGCGACCTGGGCACCCGCCCCGTGCCCGGCGCAGGCGGCTGCCCCGTACGGCACGCGGACGGATCAGCCACCCAGTGAGCCGAGCGTGTCGCGCAGCCAACTGGGCTCGGCCCGGGACATGGCCCCGACCCGCCCCCTGCACCGCACCGCAGGCGGTCGCCAGAGGCGTGTGAGCCCTCAGGCCTCGCGGACGGCCAGGGCCAGGAAACGGTCGTCCTCGTCGACGTACGACGTCATGCGCCACCCCGAACCGGTCAGCAGCGGGCGGAGGTTGGGCTCCGCGCGCAGGTCCTCCGGGGTGATCTGCCGGCCCTGCCGGGCCGCGAGCGCCGCCCTGCCGATCGGGTGGAACAGCGCCAGCGTGCCGCCGGGGCGCACCACCCGTGCCAACTCCCGCAGGTTCTCCTGCGGACGGGGCAGGTGGGCGATGAGGCCCGCTCCGAACACGGCGTCCAGGGACTCGGAGCGCAGGGGGAGCGCGGCGACGTCGGCGAGCAGCAGTCGCCCGTCGCGGTCGCGTCCGGCCCGTACGGCGGCCTCCAGCATGGCCGGGGTCAGATCGGCCCCGACGACCACTCCCGAGGGCCCCACGGCCGCACGCAGCGGCGTCAGGGCCCGCCCGGTGCCGCAGCCCGCGTCCAGCACGTGGTTCCCCTCGCGCAGACCGAGTTCGCCGACCGCGGCCGCGTAGGCGGGACCGTCGTCGGGGAACTTGCGGTCCCAGTCCGCGGCGCGGGCGGTGAAGAACTCCTGAACGTGTGTGTGGTCGTCGCTCATGTTCCGCATGATCCCTCACTGACATGGACGACGCCTCGGTGCACATGTTCGAGCGTGACCCGATCGATCCGGCGCACTTCCGCGTCATATTCCAACACCTTTCGAAATGCGCCCCCTTTGTGCTCCCGTGCCCCGGCTAGCGTCCCGTGGCCATGGGACACCTGGACCACGCCGCCTTCGGCTGGCTGACCCCCGTGCTGTCGTACGTGATGGCCTGCATCGGCGCCGCCCTCGGGCTGCGCTGCACCGTGCGTGCCCTCGGCGCCACCGGACGCTCGCGCCGCAACTGGCTGATCACCGCGGCGTCGGCGATCGGCACCGGCATCTGGACCATGCACTTCGTGGCCATGCTCGGCTTCGGCGTCAGCGGCACCGACATCCGCTACGACGTTCCGCTGACCGTGTTCAGCCTCCTCGTTGCCATGGTCGTCGTCTGCGCCGGCGTCTTCGCCGTCGGCTACAGCCGCGACCGCACGCGCGCGTTGCTGATCGGTGGGCTCACCACCGGCCTGGGTGTGGCGAGCATGCACTACCTGGGCATGGCCGCGGTCCGGCTGCACGGCGACGTGACCTACGACCCGGTGCGCGTCGGCGTCTCCGTCCTGATCGCCGTCGTCGCGGCCACCGCGGCCCTCTGGGCGGGACTCAACATCAAGTCGCCGATCGCGGTCGCCGTCGCCTCCCTCGTCATGGGCGCGGCGGTGAGCAGCATGCACTACACCGCGATGTTCGCGGTGAGCGTCCACGTCACGCCCTCCGGGGAGGCACTGCCCGGGGCCACGGCGATGCAGTTCATCTTCCCCCTCGCCGTCGGCCTCGGGTCCTACCTCTTCCTGACCTCGGCCTTCGTAGCGCTGTCACCCACCACGGGGGAGCGCGCGGCCTCCGCCTCGGCACAACAACCGGTGGAGAACCTCGTAGGCCGACAGCAGACCCGGACCGTCTGACGCGACCGGCACACGGCACGCCCCGACCTGCTTCCGAGCGAGGAGGCCATGCGTACACCCCGTAGGACCCCCACGGCAGGCGCCGACGCGCCGCCCCCCGCGCGCGGGCGACGCGCCCACGCCGGACCCCCGGCCGACGAAGGGCCGGACGAACACACGGACAGACCGGCGGACGCGATACCCCCGCGCGCGGAAGGCTGGCGCATCCGGCCGCGCACCGTGCGCGCCAAGATCGTCTGCCTGCTGATGGTGCCGGTCGTCTCCCTGCTGGCGCTGTGGGCGTACGCCACCGTCAGCACCGCCCAGGACGTCTCCGGACTGCGCCAGTTGCAGCGCGTGGACTCCCAGGTCCGCGCCCCCGTCGCAGCCGCGGTGGCCGCCCTGCAGACCGAACGGGCGGCCGCCGTACGGTACGCGACCGCCCCCGCCCCCGGGCAGGACGGTGACCTGAAGGAGCTCGCGGAACGCACGGACCTCGCGGTGGCCAAGCTGCGGCTCGGCGACCACAGCACCGTCGCCGACGGCCAGGAACTGCCCACAGGAGTGGCCCAGCGGCTCGAGACCTTCGTCTCCGGGGCCGAGGGACTCACCTCGCTGCGGACCGCAGTGCTCGACGGCAAGACCGGCTGGGAGGACGCCTACGGCCGGTACACGAGCACGATCTCCGCGGCCTTCTCGGTCGGCGGCGCCCTCTCCGGCATCCAGGACGCCGAACTCGGCTCCGACGCGCGCGTGCTGCTCGAGTTCTCCCGCGCGGGAGAGGCCCTGTCCCAGGAGGACGTCGTGCTCGCCGGCGCGCGCCAGGCCGGGGGACTCGACGCAGAGCGACTGCGCCGGTTCACCGGCGCCGTCGCCACGCGCCGCACCCTGACGGAATCGGCCGTCGCGGACCTGCGCGGCCCCGAACGCACCGCCTGGCAGCGCCTCGCCGCCGGCAGCGCCTACGCCGCCCTGGTCGCCGCGGAGGACAGGGTGCTGGCCGACGGGCCCGGCGCGAAGGCGATCGCCGCTGCTTCGGCCGGCACCTGGGACAAGGCCCACGCGCGCGTGCAGAACGCGATGCGGACCATCGAGGCGGACGCCGGACGCGGTGTCGCCGACCGCGCCGACCCGTTCACCCGCGGTCTGCTCACCGCGGCCGGCGCCGCGGTCCTGCTGGGCCTCGCCGCCGTCGTCGCCTCGCTCGTCATCTCCGTGCGCATCGGCCGCGGACTCGTCATCGAGTTGGTCAGCCTGCGCAACAGCGCCCTGGAGATCGCCCGGCGCAGCCTCCCGGACGCCATGCGGAAGCTGCGCGCCGGGGAGGAGATCGACGTCCGCGCGGAGGCCCCGCCCGGACCTCCCGCCGAGGACGAGACCGGCCAGGTCGCCGAGGCGCTGGGCACCGTGCACCGCGCCGCGCTGCGCGCCGCCGTGGAGCGCGCCGAACTCGCCAGCGGCATCTCCGGGGTGTTCGTCAACCTCGCGCGCCGCAGCCAGGTCCTCGTACACCGTCAGTTGAGCCTCCTGGACAGCATGGAGCGCCGCTCCGACGACCCGAACGAGCTGAGCGACCTCTTCCGGCTCGACCACCTCACCACCCGTATGCGGCGCCACGCGGAGAGCCTGATCATCCTCTCCGGGGCGGCGCCGGGCCGGGCCTGGCGCATGCCGGTGTCCCTCACCAACGTGGTCCGCGCGGCCGTCTCCGAAGTCGAGGACTACGCGCGCGTGGAGGTACGTCAGCTCCCGGAAGCGGGCGTCATCGGCACCGCCGTCGCCGACCTCACCCACCTGCTGGCCGAACTCGTCGAGAACGCCGCCCAGTTCTCGCCCCCGCACACGCGTGTGCGCGTCACCGGCGAACCCGTCGGCAACGGATACGCCGTCGAGGTCGAGGACCGGGGCCTCGGCATGGGCAAGGAGACCCTCACCGAGGCCAACCGGCGCATCGCGCAGTCCGAGGCGCTCGACCTCTTCGACAGCGACCGGCTCGGTCTGTTCGTGGTCAGCAGGCTCGCCGCCCGGCACGGCATCAAGGTGCACCTGCGGACCTCGCCCTACGGCGGCACCACGGCGGTCGTCCTGCTGCCGACGCCCCTCCTGCACAGCGGCAAGCCGGAACGTTCCGCCCGCGAGGTGGCTCAGGCACAGGCTCAGGCGCAGCAGTCCGCGGAACGCGAGTACGCGCGCGTGGCAGCAGCCGACCGGCATGCCTCCGACCGCCCAAACCGCCCCGACCGGCCCGAACGCCCGGCCCCCGACCGGCAGCAGGAAGCCGTCCCCGCGCCCGCCGCCCGCCCCGCGCTGGTGGCCCCCGTACGGGCCGCCGCCGAACCGGCGGCAGCCGACCCCCCGCCTCCCGGAGTCACCACCTTGCGCCTGCACCGCCTCCCGGACGACTCCGAAGGCTCGGACGGCCTCCCGCGCCGGGTGCGGCAGGCCAGTCTCGCCCCGCAACTGCGCCGCCCGCTCCAGGAAGAACCGGCCCGGGCACCCGGTCCGCGCGGCGACGAAGGACGTACCCCCGAAGTCGTACGGGACCGGATGGCCGCGTACCGGGCTGGCTGGACCCGAGGCGGCGGCAGGGAACCCGGCCGCGCAGCCGCCCCGGATCCACCGGGCAGCGACAGCAGTGAAGGAGACCCCGCATGATCCAGGACCCGAGCACGAGGTCGGCCCAGCGGTCCGGCGAACTCGACTGGCTGCTGGACGACTTGGTGATGCGCGTGAGCGAGGTACGGCACGCCGTGGTGCTGTCCAACGACGGCCTCGCCGTCGGCGCCTCGAGCGACCTCAGGCGTGAGGACGCCGAGCACCTCGCCGCCGTCGCCTCCGGCTTCCACAGCCTCGCCAAGGGCGCCGGCAGGCACTTCGGCGCCGGCGGTGTGCGCCAGACCATGGTGGAGATGGACGACGGCTTCCTGTTCGTGGCCGCCGCGGGCGACGGCTCCTGCCTGGCCGTCCTCACCGCCGTGACCGCCGACATCGGCCTGGTCGCCTACGAGATGGCGCGGCTGGTCAAGCGGGTCGGCGAGCACCTCTACACGCCGACCCGCCTCGCCGCGCGGCCGCCCACCGCCGGATGAGCCGAGGAGCGACCCGCGCAGATGACCGAGGACATGATCGAGGACAGAACCGGCGCCCCGCGCGGGCTCGGCAGCCAGTGGTACGACAACGAGGCCGGCCCGCTCGTCCGCCCCTACGCCATGACGGGCGGACGCACGAGGCCGGGCCCCACCGGAGTGCGCTTCGACCTGATCGCCCTGGTCACCCTGGACCCGGGTGCGCCCGGCACGGACGGCATGGCGCTCGGACCGGAACACCGCACCCTCATCGATCTCTGCCGTACCGAGACCCAGTCCGTCGCCGAACTCGCGGCGGGCGCGGACCTTCCCGTGGGCGTCGTCAGGGTGCTCCTCGGCGACCTGCTGGAACTCGGCTGCGTCACCGTAAGCCGTCCGGTCCCGCCCGCGCAGTTGCCCGACGAACGGATTCTGCGCGAGGTGATCGAGGGGCTGCGAGCGCTGTAGACGAACGCTCCATCGGTCAGATCGTGATCGAACCCGGCTGAAATCGGTCGAATCCGGCGGAAGACGGCCCCCGTTGTCATGTTGCCGGCTTCGCGCACATGCCGAAGCCGTACGCTCCCGTAACTCTCCCGAGAGAAGTGATCCATGGTCTCCGAGCACTCCGACGCCACGGACGGCGAGACGGCCCCGCTGGCGTTGAAGATTCTGGTCGCCGGCGGGTTCGGCGTGGGCAAGACCACGATGGTGGGCGCGGTCAGCGAGATCAAGCCGCTGCGCACCGAGGAACTGCTGAGCGAAGCCGGCCAGTTGGTGGACGACACCGACGGCGTGGACCAGAAGGTCACGACGACCGTCGCCATGGACTTCGGCCGGATCACCATCCGTTCCGGCCTCTCCCTCTACCTGTTCGGGACGCCGGGCCAGGACCGCTTCTGGTTCCTGTGGGACGAACTGTCGCAGGGGGCTCTCGGCGCGGTGGTCCTGGCCGACACCCGGCGCCTGGAGGACTGCTTTCCCGCCGTCGACTACTTCGAGCACCGGCACATCCCGTTCGTGGTGGCCGTCAACTGCTTCACGGGCACGCGGACATACGGCGCCCAGGACGTCTCGCGCGCCCTCGACCTCGACCCGGGCACCCCCGTCGTCCTGTGCGACGCCCGTGACCGCGACTCGGGGAAGGAGGTGCTGATCCGGCTGGTCGAGTATGCCGGGCGGATGCACACCGCCCGGCTGCTCGACTCCGTGGGCTGACCGCGCCGCCGTAGGCCCAGGTCAGTTGGCGATGTCCCGTTGCGCCAGGACCTTGTCGATCCCGACGCGGACGAGCAGTTCCCCCGGAACCCCGTTGCGGGCGCCGAACTCCTCGGCACGCTGCTCACCCATGTACCGGGCCGCGATCCGAGCAGCCCAGTGCCGGACCTCGTCGAGGTCCTCCGAGATCCGGGCCCGGCCCTGCAACACCACGTAGTCGAACGGCGGCCGGTCGTCGTCCACGCACAGGGCGATCCGGCCGTCCCGCGCCAGATTTCGCCCCTTCACCGTGTCCTTGCCGGTGTTGAACACCACGTCGTCCCCGTCGAGCAGGAACCAGATCGGTGCCACGTGCGGACTTCCGTCGGCCCGCACGGTCGACAGTTTTCCGGTGCGGGTTCCGTACATGACGAACGCCCGCCATTCCTCATCGGTCATCTTCTGTGCCATGCCGCCATCCTCCTTGCTCCGGCGGTCGGTCCTGGGGAAGGGTGGCGGACAGGTTCTCCGGCGAGGCGGAGATTCGCACGGGGAACGTCACACGAGGAACGTCACACGGGGAGTGGGACATGGCGCAGGACCAGGATCTGGGCTGGCTGTTGGACGATCTGACCGAGCGCGTCGACCATGTGCGGCACGCGCTCGTCCTGTCCAACGACGGGCTGGTGGCGGGCGCGAGCACGGGACTGCGCCGGGAGGACGCGGAGCACCTCGCCGCCGTCTCGTCCGGAGTGCACAGCCTGGCCAAGGGATCAGGACGCCACTTCAGCGCGGGCCGAGTCCGCCAGACGATGATCGAGTTCGACGACGCGGTGCTGTTCGTCACCGCCGCGGGCACCAGCAGTTGCCTGTGCGTGCTCAGCGCGGCGGAGGCCGACATGGGCCAGATCGCCTACGAGATGACCCTGCTCGTCAACCGGGTCGGTGAACACCTCACCGTGGACGCCCGACAGCCCGAACGCACCCCACTGACAGACCTCTGACCTGCATTTTTGTTCTCCTCCGTGGAGTTATCCACAGGCTCGCCACGAGATCGGCGATTCCGGCTACGGTTTTTTCCGAGGCCACCGCGGACAGCGCGGGCCCGCTTCAGTCCACTTCACTCCACGGGGGAGATCTGCCATGTCCGACAACACCGTCACGCAACCACACTCCGTCTCCTGCACGCCGAGTCGGGCGGCGCGGGAACTGGATCTGAAGCGAGCCGAGTTCGACCTCGCCGTGCACCTCGGGCGCATCAGGACCACGCCTGACGAAGGAGGAGGGGGCCGTCGGGTGCCCCGCACGGAGATCGACCGTCTGCGCTCGGAACCCGGCTTCCCCGAGGCACTGCGCGAGAGCGTGCTGGCCGTGGGCACCGGCGACGGAGCCGCCATCCTGGAGGTGCCACCCACCCGGTTCACCCGCCTCGCACGGGTGGGACTGGTGGTGCCCGTCAGGTTCTATCTCAACCGGTACCGGGCCGTCGTCTGGATGTATCTCGCCGACGAACTGCGGCAGTTCGCCGCCGACAAGACCAACTCGTTCCTGCTCACCGGCCGGACACCCGAGACGTTGCGGAGTCAACTGGCCGCAGGCGTCGACCTGCGGGCCCGGAACTGGCGGGGACGCCACCTGGGCTTCCTGCTCCGCCAGGCCGACGGCCCCTGGCAGCACGCCGGAGTCCTGGCCGGGTTCCTCGACCCGCTCCAGGTCGCGGAGATCGTCAAGGACCCCTACGAACGCGCCCACCTGAACCGGTTCCGCCCCGGACCCCCGGCCCACGGCACCCCGGGCACGCCGGGTGCGCACCTCGCCGAGAAGATCATGACGGCGGACGACCCCGACGAGATCGCCTGGCTGAGGTCCGACCTGGAACGCACCCTGGAAGAAGCCCGTGCCGACCAGCCCGCGCCGCGCCCCTCGCCGAAACCGTTCCGGTCGACACCTGTTCCGCCGAACCCGGGCGCATCGAGTTCCCTGCCGGAACCGGCCCCCACACACCCGGCGCCGCGACCGGACACGCCTGACGGGCGCGACGAGCCGGGTCGGCCGACACGTGGCCTGCTGAGCCGGCTGCGCCGCCGCCGAAGCACGTGACGCACGTGACGTCCGTGTGATGCACGGCAACGGCAGCTACAGCGCCCGGAAGAGCCCCTCCTGGACGACGGACACCAGCAGGCGCCCTTCCAGGTCGTAGATGCGCCCACGGGCCAGCCCTCGTCCGCCGGTGGCGATCGGCGACTCCTGGTCGTACAGGAACCACTCGTCCGCGCGGAACGGCCGATGGAACCACATCGCGTGATCCAGCGACGCCATGTCGAAGTTCCGCGGACCCCACAGGGGTTCGACCGGGAGGCGGACGGCGTCCAGGAGCGTCATGTCGCTGGCGTACGTGAGGGCGCAGGTGTGGACGAGCGGATCGTCGCCGAGGGGCCCGACCGCGCGCATCCACACCGCGCTGCGCGGCTCGGCACCCTTGACGTCCTCCGCGCTCCAGCGCAGCCGGTCCGCGTACCGGATGTCGAAGGGCTGTCGGCGCGCCATGCGCTCCAACTGCTCGGGCAGTGCGCCCAGATGCTCCCGGACCTCCTCCATGACCGTCGGCAGGGAATCCGGGTCCGGGACATCGCGCGGCGGCAGTTGGTGTTCGAAGGGACCTTCCTCAGGCTTGTGAAAGGAGGCGGTGAGATTGAAGATCGTGCGCCCCTGCTGCACGGCGGTGACCCGGCGGGTGGTGAAGGACCGCCCGTCCCGCACCCGTTCGACCTGGTACACGATGGGCACACCCGGCCGGCCCGGGCGCAGGAAGTACGCGTGCAACGAGTGCACGGGCCGGTCGCCGTCGGTGGTCCGCCCGGCCGCCACCAGCGCCTGGCCCGCCACCTGGCCGCCGAAGACCCGCTGCAGGGACTCCAGCGGGCTGCGGCCACGGAAGATGTTGACCTCGATCTGCTCCAGGTCGAGCAGGTCGACGAGTCTCTCGGCCGGATTCGTCATCGGTGTGCTTCTCCTGTGCCCTCTGCCATGCCTTGTTCTGTACGTACTCGGCCGCCTGCTTGGCAGCCTGTTTCGCTGGTCACAACTGGCCGACGGCGGTGACGCGGAGGACCGCGCGACTCTCGGCGTCGGAGGCCGTGAGGTCGACCTCCGCACTGATGCCCCAGTCGTGATCGTCGTTCGGGTCGTCGAAGATCTGGCGGACACGCCACAGGGCGTTCTGCGGCTCCTCCTGGATGACGAGCAGCTTGGGACCCCGGGCGTCCGGACCGGTACCGAGGTCGTCGTACTCGTCCCAGTACTTGTCCATCGCCTCGCCCCACGCGTCGGCGTCCCAGCCGGACTCGGCGTCCAACTCGCCCAGCGCGTTGACGTGGTCGAGTGCGGCGAGCTCGACACGGCGGAACATCGCGTTACGGACCAGGACCCGGAAGGCGCGCGCGTTGGCGGTGACCGGCTTGACCTCGTCGGCCTTCTCCTGGGCCTCCTCGGCGGTCATCTCCGCCGGGTTGGCGAGCTGCTCCCACTCGTCCAGCAGGCTCGAGTCGACCTGGCGCACCATCTCGCCCAGCCACTCGATCAGGTCCTGCAGATCCTCGGACTTGAGGTCGTCGGGGACGGTGTGGTCGAGGGCCTTGTAGGCGCTCGCCAGGTAGCGCAGCACGATGCCCTCGGTGCGGGCCAGCTCGTAGTGCGACACCAACTCCGTGAAGGACATGGCCCGCTCGTACATGTCACGGATGACGGACTTCGGCGACAACGGGTGGTCGCCGACCCACGGGTGGCTCTTGCGGTAGGTGTTGTACGCGTGGAAGAGCAGCTCCTCCATCGGCTTCGGGTACGTGACGTCCTGGAGACGCTCCATGCGCTCCTCGTACTCGACGCCGTCCGCCTTCATCGCGGCCACCGCCTCGCCGCGCGCCTTGTTCTGCTGGGCGGCCAGGATCTGCCGCGGATCGTCCAACGTGGACTCGACGACGGAGACCATGTCGAGCGCGTAGGACGGCGACTCCGGGTCGAGCAGTTCGAACGCGGCCAGCGCGAAGGTGGACAGCGGCTGGTTCAGCGCGAAGTCCTGCTGGAGGTCCACGGTGAGGCGGACGACACGGCCCGTGCCGTCGGGTTCGTCGAGCTTCTCGACGATCCCGCCGTCCAACAGCGAGCGGTAGATCGCGATCGCGCGCCGGATGTGCCGCAGTTGCTGCTTGCGCGGCTCGTGGTTGTCCTCCAGCAGGTGTCGCATCGCCTCGAAGGCGTTGCCGGGCCGGGCGATCACCGACAGCAGCATCGTGTGCGTCACCCGGAAACGCGACGTCAGCGGCTCCGGATCCGACTCGATGAGCTTGTCGAAGGTGTTCTCCGTCCAGCCCACAAAGCCTTCCGGAGCCTTTTTCCGCACCACCTTGCGACGCTTCTTCGGGTCTTCGCCGGCCTTGGCGAGCGCCTTCTCGTTCTCGATGACGTGCTCGGGCGCCTGGGCGACCACGTAGCCCGCCGTGTCGAAGCCGGCCCGCCCGGCCCGACCCGCGATCTGATGGAACTCACGGGCCCGCAGGGTGCGCACGCGGTTGCCGTCGTACTTGGTCAGTGCCGTGAACAGCACGGTGCGGATGGGCACGTTGACGCCCACGCCCAGCGTGTCCGTACCGCAGATCACCTTCAGCAGACCGGCCTGGGCGAGCTTCTCCACCAGCCGTCGGTACTTGGGCAGCATCCCGGCGTGGTGGACGCCGATGCCGTGCCGTACGTAGCGCGAGAGGTTGCTGCCGAACTTCGTGGTGAAGCGGAACTTGCCGATCAGGTCGGCGATCTGCTCCTTCTCCTCGCGCGAGCACATGTTGATGCTCATCAGCGCCTGCGCCCGCTCCACCGCCTGCGCCTGCGTGAAGTGCACGATGTAGACGGGCGCCTGCTTCGTCGCCAGCAGGTCGGTGAGCGTCTCCGTCATCGGCGTGTACTGGTACTCGTAGGACAGCGGTACGGGCCGGGTCGCCGAGCGGACCACCGCGGTGGGGCGGCCGGTGCGCCGGATGAGGTCCTTCTCGAAGAAGGACACGTCGCCGAGCGTGGCCGACATGAGGACGAACTGCGCCTGCGGCAGCTCCAGGATGGGGATCTGCCACGCCCAGCCGCGGTCGCCCTCCGCGTAGAAGTGGAACTCGTCCATGACGACCTGGCCGACGTCCGCGTTCTTGCCGTCGCGCAGCGCGATCGACGCGAGGACCTCGGCGGTGCAGCAGATGACGGGGGCGTCGGAGTTCACGGACGCGTCGCCGGTCAGCATGCCGACGTTCTCCGTGCCGAAGATCTTGCACAGCTCGAAGAACTTCTCCGACACCAGTGCCTTGATCGGGGCCGTGTAGAAGGTGACCTCGTCGCGGGCGAGAGCCGCGAAGTGCGCGGCCGCCGCGATCATGCTCTTGCCGGAGCCGGTGGGCGTCGACACGATCACGTTCGCCCCGGAGACCACCTCGATCAGCGCCTCCTCCTGATGGGAGTACAGCGTCAGACCGCGCTCCTGCGCCCAGGACTCGAAGGCTTCGTACAGGGCGTCGGGATCTGCGGTCGGCGGCAACTGATCGATGAGGGTCACGACCCCATCTTGCCTGCCCTCGCCCTTGATGGGGGAATCGGCTGCCGGCCCGAAGATCACGACCGCTACGCTGTGTCGCCGACGGAGCGTCATCGCACCCGGTCAACTGGACAGCGGCACACGAGGAATAGGGCGGGCAACGGCCATGATGGGACCAGCACACTCACTGTCGGGCGCCGCCGCCTGGCTCGGCGTCGGTGCGGCCGCCGCGGCGGCCGGGCACACGATGCCCTGGCCGGTTGTGCTCGTCGGTGCGCTGATCTGCGCCGGCGCCGCACTCGCCCCGGACCTCGACCACAAGGCCGCCACGATCTCCCGGGCCTTCGGCCCCGTCTCGCGCTGGCTGTGCGAGATCGTCGACAAGCTCTCCTACGCCGTCTACAAGTCCACGAGGAAGCAGGGCGACCCGCGTCGCTCCGGTGGGCACCGCACGCTCACCCATACCTGGCTGTGGGCGGTCATGATCGGCGGGGGGGCCTCGGCGCTGGCGATCACCGGGGGCCGCTGGGCGGTGCTGGCGATCCTCTTCGTGCACATGGTGCTGGCGATCGAGGGCCTGCTGTGGCGGGCGGCCCGGGGTTCCAGCAGCGACGTGCTGGTGTGGCTGCTGGCCGCGACCAGCGCGTGGATCCTCGCCGGTGTGCTGGACAAGCCGGGCAACGGCTCGGGCTGGCTGTTCACGGACCCGGGCCAGGAGTACCTGTGGCTGGGGCTGCCGATCGTGCTGGGAGCGCTGGTGCACGACATCGGGGACGCGCTGACCGTCTCAGGCTGCCCGGTCCTGTGGCCCATCCCGATCGGGCGCAGGCGCTGGTACCCGATCGGTCCGCCCAAGGTGATGCGGTTCCGGGCGGGCAGTTGGGTCGAGCTGAAGGTGCTGATGCCCGTGTTCATGGTGCTCGGGGGAGTGGGCGGGGCCGCCGCCCTCAACTACATCTGACGGGCGATGCGACGGGTGCTGCCGGCCGGTGTGACAGCGGCGATGACGGCGATGACAGCGGTGTCGGTGCCGGTTCAGGTCATCGCCCCGCCGTCGCCGTAGCGCCGCTCGAAGCGGGCGACTCGGCCCTCCGTGTCCACGGTGCGCGCTGTGCCCGTGTAGAAGGGGTGGCTCTCCGAGGAGATCTCCACGTCCACGACCGGGTAGGTCTCGCCGTCGTCCCACTCGATGGTCTGGTCGCTGGTCGCCGTGGACCGGGTCAGGAAGGCGTAACCGGCCGTGCGGTCGCGGAACACGACCGGGTGGTAGTCGGGCTGCTTGTCCTGCTGCATGCGTGCTCCTCGTGCAGTGGAGGCGGCGACGGGCCGGGAACGGCCGGGCCGGCCGCGGGCGGGTCAACCGGACAGGGCGTCCTCGTCGACGATGTGCATCGCGGCCTCCTCGGCGGAGGCGGCCGCGCCGTCGATGCCCACGTCCGTGGCGATCAGCGCGCTCTCCTCGTCCTCGTGGACGCCTTCGTCCGGTGCCACGAGCCGGCCGGAGCGGGCGGCGCCGACCTCGTTGTCGAGGAGTTCCCCGTCGGTGCCGTCGCAGTCGCCGAGGCCGTCACCGTCGGGGACGTCGAGGTCGGGGAGCTCCTCCGCGAGCCGCTGGTCCAGGCTCTCCCCCTGCCGGCGCTCCGCGGCGGTCACACCGGTGTGTTCCACGGCCCAGGGGCGGTCCGGAGGCGACCAGCCGCGGTCGAGGGGGTCCCCGACGCCGTCGTTCTCCAGGGTGTCCTCCACGTCGAGCAGTCCCGCGTCCTCCTGGATGTCGGACGCGTCGGGCTGGTAGACGTCGTCTCCCCATCCGTCGGCGCTGTTCACGGGTACCTCCAGGGGGTGACGGGCCCGTACTCTCCGTGGTCGGCGATGGGATACCGCCGGACGGAGCACCGGCCGGGCGCGGCGTGTTCCGGATGGTGTCCGGCTGCCTCCCGCGCGGGTGACGCTATCCAGCGTTCCACTCCGCTTCGGGACCGCGCAACGCCAAAGCACGCACCGGGCCGGGGTCGGGTCGCCTCGGCCGGAGCGTCGGGCCCTCGACCTGCGGCTGCCCACATGCCCCTGAGCGTCGCCCCGGGCCCGGTCGCCTACTCCGCTCCCGGCGCGTACGCCGCCACCCACGGCGGCTCTCCCGAGGGTGCCGCCACCAGTGCCAGGACCACCATCTACGGCGCCGCCACCCGCCCTACAGGCACCAGTGCCGACCGTGATACCCGGACCTGGCCCCGGACCCGCACCGGTCTCAGGCCTCGCGCCGGCACCGCCCTTCGGTGCCGGCCCCCTCTCTCCTCACCCGTGCCACGACCGCCAGAGTGCTGCGTAGGCTCCGTCCGCCGCGACCAGCTCGGCATGGCTGCCCAGCTCGCTGATGCGGCCGTTCTCGACGACGGCGATGACGTCGGCGTCGTGGGCGGTGTGCAGGCGGTGGGCGATGGCGACGACGGTGCGGCCGTCCAGGACGCGGGCGAGGGACCGCTCCAGATGGCGGGCGGCACGCGGGTCGAGCAGCGAGGTCGCCTCGTCCAGCACCAGCGTGTGCGGGTCGGCCAGCACCAGGCGGGCCAGCGCGATCTGCTGGGCCTGCGCCGGGGTGAGCGCGACACCGCCGGAGCCGACCTCGGTGTCGAGGCCGTCGTCCAGTGCCCGTGCCCAGCCGGCCGCGTCGACCGCGCCCAGCGCCGCCCACAGCTCGGCGTCCCCCGCGCCTGTGCGGGCGAGCCGGAGGTTGTCGCGCAGGGAGCCGACGAAGACGTGGTGCTCCTGGTTGACGAGCGCCACGTGCGAGCGGACCCGTTCGGCGGTCATCTGCGACAGCTCGGCGCCGCCGAGGGTGATCCGGCCGTCGCGCGGCGCGTAGATCCCGGCGAGCAGCCGCCCCAGCGTGGACTTGCCCGCGCCCGAAGGGCCGACCAGGGCCAGCCGGGTCCCGGGGGAGACCTCCAGGGACACCTTGCGCAGCACGTCGACGCCCTCGCGGTAGCCGAAGTGGACTCGGTCGGCGAGCACGTCGCGGCCGTCCGGCGCCAGCCCGGAGTCCCCGCCGTCCGGCTCGATGTCGCGCACTCCGACGAGGCGGGCCAGCGACACCTGGGCCACCTGCAGCTCGTCGTACCAGCGCAGGATGAGGTTGACCGGGTCGACGAGCATCTGGGCCAGGAGCGCGCCCGTCGTCAGTTGGCCGACCCCGATCCAGCCTTGCAGGACGAACACCCCGCCGAGCATGAGGACCGAGCCGAGCACCGTGACGTGCACGAGGTTGATGACGGGGAAGAGCACCGACCGCAGCCACAGCGTGTAGCGCTCCCAGGCGGTCCACTGCTGGATGCGCTGCTCCGAGAGTGCGACGCGGCGGTCGCCCAGGCGATGGGCCTCGACGGTGCGGCCGGCGTCCACGGTCTCGGCGAGGGCGGCGGCCACGGCGGCGTACCCGGCAGCCTCCGAGCGGTAGCCGGCGGGTGCCCGCTTGAAGTACCAGCGGCACCCGACGACCAGGAGCGGCACCGCGACCAGTACGGCGGGCGCCAGTGGCGGTGCCGTGACGACGAGCCCGCCGAGCAGCAGCAGTGCCCACATCACGCCGATCGTGAGCTGGGGCACGGCCTCCCGCATCGCGTTGGCCAGCCGGTCGATGTCCGTCGTGATGCGGGACAGCAGGTCGCCCGTCCCGGCCCGCTCCAGCACACCCGGCGGAAGTCGGACCGACCGTACGAGGAAGTCTTCGCGCAGGTCGGCCAGCATCCGCTCGCCGAGCATCGCGCCGCGCAGCCGCACCTGCCGTACGAAGGCGGCCTGGACGACCAGGGCGAGCACGAACAGCGAGGCGGTGAAGCCGAGATGGAGCTCGCGCGCTTCGTCCGACAGCCGCTCCACGAGATCGCCGAGCAGCCACGGACCCACCATCGAGGCGACCGTGGCGACCGTGTTGACGAGCAGGAGGAGCAGGAAGGCGCGGCGGTGCCGGCGCAGGAGTTCGGCCACGTAGGCGCGTACGGTCGCGGGGGCGCCGACGGGCAGGGTGTTCGCCGTCGTCGGTGCCGCCGGGTCGAACGCGGGTGGCGCCACGCCGATCATGCGGTCTCCTCGATCTCTTCGCGTTCGATGTCTTCGAGACTGTCGGCTGTGAGTGTGTCGGCTTCGAGACGGTCGGCTTCGAGTTCGCCGGCCGTGAGTCCGTCGGCTTGGCGTTCGCCGTCTTCCAGGTCCTTCAACACGCCGTTCAGGGTGGCCTCGTCGTCGGTCTCCCTGGTCACGACGGCCCGGTACCGGGGTTCGGTGTGCAGCAGTTCGCGGTGCACGCCGACCATGACGGCCTCGCCCTCGTGCACGAGCACGACCCGGTCGGCCCGGTCCAGCAGCAGGGGGGACGAGGTGAACACGACCGTCGTGCGCCCCGCGCGCAGTTCGCGCAGCCCTTCGGCGATCCGTGCCTCGGTGTGCGAGTCGACGGCGGAGGTCGGCTCGTCCAGGACGAGCACCTCGGGGTCCGTGTACAGGGAGCGGGCCAGCGCGAGCCGTTGCCGTTGGCCACCGGAGAGGGACCGGCCGCGTTCGGTGATGCGGGCGTCCAAGGGGTCGTCGGCGTCCAACGAGCCCTGGACGAGCGCGTCGAGGACGTCCCCGCACTGGGCGGCGGCGAGCGCCGCACCGGCGTCGACCTCACCCGAGGCAGGTACGTCGAGCAGGTCGCGCAGGGTTCCGGACAGCAGCACCGGGTCCTTGTCCTGGACGAGGACGGCCGTGCGCGCGCAGTCCAGCGGCAGTTCGTCCAGCGGGACGCCGCCGAGCAGCACCGACGGGCTGTCCTCCGGGGGGTGTCCGCCGAGCCGTTCCGCCAGTTGTCCGGCCACGTCCGGGTCGCCGCACACCACGGCGGTGAGCCGGGCGGCCGGGGCGAGCAGGCCGGTGGCGGGGTCGTACAGGTCACCCGAGGGAGCGTCGGCCGCGCGCGATCCGCCGACGTCGGTGACCCGCTCCAGGGACAGCACGCGTGCGGCACGTTTGGCCGACGGACGCGAGAAGGAGTAGGCCATCGCGATCTCCTCGAAGTGCCTGAGGGGGTAGGCCAGGACCATGACGGAGCTGTAGACCGTGACCAGTTCGCCGACGGTGATGCGGCCCTCGCGGGCCAGGTGGACGCCGTAGCAGACGACCGCGATCAGCAGCAGGCCGGGCAGCAGCACCTGGATGGCGCTGATCAGGGACCACATGCGCGCGCTGCGCACGGCCGCGTGCCGGACCTCCTGGGAGGCGCTGCGGTAGCGGTCGAGGAACAGTTCCTCGCCGCCGATCCCGCGCAGCACCCGCAGGCCGGCCACGGTGTCCGAGGCGAGCTCGGTGGCGCGTCCGGCCTTCTCGCGCTGGACGTCGGCCCGTCGCGTCGCCGCGGGCAGCAGGGGCAGCGCCGCGAGCGCGACGACGGGCAGGCCGACGGCGACGACCACGCCGAGGGCCGGCTGGTAGACGACCAGGCCGACGCAGACCAGCAGGACCGTGACGGCCGCGGCGGTGAAGCGGGACACGGCTTCCACGAACCAGCCGATCTTCTCGACGTCGCCCGTGGAGACGGCCACCACCTCACCGGCCGCGACCCGCCGGGTCAGCGCGGAGCCGAGCTGCGAGGCCTTGCGGGCCAGCAGTTGCTGGACCCGGGCGGCGGCGGTGATCCAGTTGGTGACGGCGGCGCGGTGCAGGAAGGTGTCGCCGATCGCGGTGGCGGCACCGCACAGGGCCATCAGCCCGCCGGTGAGGGCGAGCCGGGTACCGGAGCGGTCGACGACGGCCTCGACGGCGAATCCGACGCAGAACGGCTGCGCCGAGACGGCGACGAAGTGCAGCAGCCCCCAGGCCAGGGCCTTGAGCTGGCCGCCCAACTGATTGCGGCCGAGCCACCACAGGAAGCGGGGGCCCGAGCGGGCGTCCGGCACACCCGGGTCGCGGTACGGAAGGTCTTGGATCTGCATGACGTCCCAGTGGCTCGAGTCAGGGGAGGGGGATAGGCGGGGAGGGCGGAGAGAGGCGGGGGTCGGGGAGGGGGAAGGGGGAGGGGGAGACAAGGGAGTGGATGTGCGGGAAGGCCCGCGGGGAGCGGCAACAAACCGTGCAAGGTTCGCGTCGCAGCGTGGTGGAAATCAACCTGTTTTCCGCTGCGGCGACCGGATCCGGCAGCCATCGACGCGGCCCGGATGTCCGGAATCTGCCGCAAATGACCGGAAAGTGATGCGAGCATGGCCCGATGCGACATGGCGAGGTGCGGCGCGTCGGGGCCGCGACGGTGACCTGTGGTCTTCTGCTCGCGGCCCTGGCCGCCTGTGGTGGTTCGGGCACGGAACACAGGCGAGGTGGTACGGCGGGAGCGGGTGCCGAAGGCGGCGGCACCCCGTCGAGCACGGCCGCGGCGACCCGCCTCCCGGGCGTCGGGGACCGGTTGCAAGGGCGGATTCCCGCTGGATCACGCCAGGTCCTGGCGGTGTACGGCGACGGAAAGGACTCCGCGGACGCCACCGTCGTGTTCTACGCCAAGCGCGGCACGGCCTGGGAGCGGGTCCGGAGCTGGCCGGGGCACAACGGCAAGAAGGGCTGGACCGCCGACCACCACCTCGGCGACAACCGCAGCCCTGTCGGCGTGTTCACGCTCACCGCCGCGGGCGGCGTCCTGGACGACCCCGGCGCCAGGCTGCCGTACACGCAGTCCGAGGACTTCGGGGCGCCGCACTGGTGGGAGCGCTCGCACTGGCACGACTTCGACTACGTCATCGCCATCGACTACAACCGCGTCAAGGGCACGCCGCCCGACGATCCGACCCAACCCGAGGGCGAGGAGAAGGGTGGCGGGATCTGGCTGCACATGGACCACGGCAGCGGCACGTCGGCCTGCGTCAGCCTGTCCAAGGCGGCGATGGAATACCTGCTGCGCACGCTCGACCCGGATCAGCATCCCGTGGTGCTCATGGGAGACAGGGCCGCGCTGAAGGGTTAGCACTTCCGGCGGAGGAGTCAGGAGGTGGCGGGAGGCGCCCGGATGCCTCATTGCGGGGGAGGGGCAACTCGCCGTAGAACACCGGCCATGAGAAGTCGGATAGTCATGTCCATGCTCATCGGAGCGATTCTCCTGGCGGGCACCGTTCTCGGGGGCGGCGCGCCACAGGCGGCCGCCTCCGCATCCACCGCCTCCGCGACAGCCGCCACCTCCCCGGCATCCGCCACCTCCCCGACGTCCCCGACGTCCGTGTCGGGCGAGGTTCCCGCCGAGTTCGGCAGCGACTGGCACGACCCCCTCACCGCCGCCCCGCCCGTGACCCCGCCCGACAGCAAGTCCTGCCAGGTCACCCTTGCCGAGGCGCGCTTCCGGGACTTCACGCCGTACCGGGGCTCGTACACCCCGCCGGACGGCTGCGGCGACCGCTGGAGCAAGGTGGTGCTGCGGCTCGACGGCAAGGTCGCGGGGCGGCAGTTCGACCGGCTGGGCTATCTGCGCGTCGGCGGGGTGGAGGTCTTCCGTACCTCGACGCCCGAGCCGTCGCCCGACGGGATCGAGTGGTCCGTCGAGAAGGACGTCACCCGCTACAGCGACACGTTCCGCGACGCCCAGGACGTGGAGATGCTCATCGGCAACGTCGTCGACGACACCTACACGGGCGTGATCGACGTCAAGGTGACCCTCACCTTCTACGAGGGAAAACCGGCCGCCGCCCCCGACCGCGTCCTCACCCTGGCCGACGGCCCCGACGGCCAGACCCTCACCACGCCCCGCAACAGCGAACGCGTCGTCGCCGAGGTGTACGCCACCGGCTCCGGCGGCGGGTGCGAGGAGTACTGGTACCTGACCGTGCCCGCGGCGGCGCCGTACTCCTGCCACGCCGACGACGGCCCCTACCGGGAGGTGCAGGTCAAGGTCGACGGGCGGCTGGCCGGAATCGCCACTCCCTTCCCGACCGTCTGGACCGGCGGCTGGTCCAACCCCTTTCTCTGGTACGTGATCCCGGGCCCCCGCGCTCTCGACATCAAGCCGATCGAATACGACCTGACCCCCTTCGCCGGGATCCTCAACGACGGCCGCCCGCACCGCGTCGAAGTGTCCGTCGTCGGTGTGCCCGCGGGGCAGAGCGGCTGGAGCACACCGGTCAACGTGCTCGTCTGGCAGGACCCGGGGAAGGCCGTCGTCGGCGGGAGACTCGTCACGCACGAAGCGGGTGGGCTCACCGACTCCACCGTCTACACGCCCGGCACGCAGCACCGCGTCGACACCGAGGGCGGGCACCGCCTGGCCGTCGCCGGCTACCTCGACACCTCGCACGGGCGCGTGCGGACCACCGTCACCCGCACCCTCGCGACCACCTCCGCGCACCGCTGGACCGACGGCGAGACCGTCGACGGCCTCGACGCCGCCTGGACGGACGACGAGTCGGTCACCGTCGACGGCCGCGGACCGGCCCGTACGACGCGCACCCACCGGACGTACACGATGAACGGCACCACCACCCTCGGCACGGACGGCCGGCTGCGCACCGTGCTGACCCTCGGCGACCGGGCCGACGCCGTGACGGTGCGGGGCGGCCGGCGCACGGGGTGGTCGCGGCTCGACGACACCTACACGGGTGACGCGACCTTCACCGTCAACGTGCCCCGCGATCAGCGCCACGCCGTCGGCACGACGAGCGAGCGCTACCGGCTGGTCGGCCCGGACGGTTGCCACGACCGCCGGCTGACCACCGTTCAGGGGGTGCTGGCCCAGGACCGCGACGGCTGCTGAGACGGAGTTGCGTGCGATGCGTCACTCGTGACGGGATTTACCTTGCGGAAACGCGACGGTCTTGCGTGCGATCAACGGCACCTCCAAAGTGATCGCCACGGAAGCCGCTTTCCGTATCGCAGAAGTCCCCGTCCTTGACTTCTGTGTCCCACCCGTCCCCCAAGGAGTGCCCGTGCCGCCGTCCGCCCCGTCCCTGCCGCGACGCGTCGCACGCATACTGCGTACCTCACTCTTCGCGCAGGTCGCCTGCGCGCTCGTCCTCGGCATCCTCGTCGGAAAACTGTGGCCCGACGTGGCCACGGATCTCCAGCCGCTCGGTGACGGGTTCACCCGGCTCATCAAGACGATCATCTCGCCCCTGGTGTTCTGTGTGGTCGTCGTCGGCATCGCCAAGGCCGGTGACCTGAAGGCGTTCGGCCGGATCGGGCTCAAGGCGCTGATCTGGTTCGAGATCGCGAGCACGCTCGCCCTGCTCATCGGACTCGTCGCCGCCAACCTCGTCCACCCCGGCTCGGGGATGAACGTCGACCCGTCCACGCTCGACACCTCGGCGGTCGACGCGAAGACGGGCGGCGGTTCGCTGCCCTCGACGACCGAGTTCATCGTGAACGCGCTGCCCACCAGTTTCATCGGCGCCTTCGCGGAGAACTCCCTGCTCCAGGTGCTCATCCTGGCCTGCCTGGTGGGCGCCGCACTGCTGCACCTCGGCCACACCAAGGTGCCGAAGGTGCTGCCCGCCATCGAGCAGGCCCAGGAGATCATCTTTGCGATCGTCGGCTTCGTCATGCGGCTGGCGCCGATCGCGGTGTTCGGCGCGATGGCCGTCCTGATCGGCAACTACGGGCTCGGCGTGATCGAGACCTACGGCAAGCTGATCATCCTGTGCTACGCGGCCGCGGCCCTGTTCATCGCGCTGCTCGCCGTCGCCCTGAAGCTGGTCACCGGACTGAGCCTGTGGAAGTTCCTGCGCTACATCCGCGAGGAGGTGCTGCTCGCGCTCGGCACCGCCTCCACCGAGGCCGTCATGCCGCGCGTGATGCAGAAGCTGCGCAAGGCCGGCGCCCGCGACGACGCCGTGGGCCTGGTGCTGCCGACGGGGTACTCCTTCAACCTGGACGGCGCCTCGCTGTACCTGTCCATCGGCACCCTGTTCATCGCCCAGGCGGTCGGCGTCGACCTCAGCCTGGGCCAGCAGATCACCGTGATCCTGGTGCTCATGCTCACCAGCAAGGGCATGGCCGGCATCCCCGGCTCGGCCTTCCTCGCGCTGTCCGCGACCGCCTCCTCGCTGGGGGCCATCCCGGCCGGAGCCGTCGCGCTGCTGCTGGGCGTGGACCGCATCATGGACTCGATGCGCGTCGTCACCAACCTCCTCGGCAACTGCGTCGCGGTCTTCGCCGTCTCCCGCTGGGAGGGCGCGCTGGACCTGGAGCGGGCCAAGAAGGTCCTGAACGGCGAGGACGTCGCCGCGACGGAGGAGGAACCGGAAAGCCCCGCCGAGCCGGAAAGCCCCGCCAAGCCCGAGGACCTTGCCAAGCCCGAGGGGTCCGTGAAGCCGGAGGGCGCCGGGCAGCCGGAAGGCGCCGAGAGCCCGGAAGCGGCCGGGGGCCGGGCTGCGGTTCCCGCCCAGCTCACCAAGGAGACCGCCCCCGAGGCGAGTTGACGGACGGCGACAACGCAACGGGCCGTGGCCGCCCCTCCAGCAGTACGGAGGGGCGGCCACGGCCCGTTCCCACGTCGTTCAGCAGACCCGCCCTTGCCCTGCCTTCCGCTCCTGCCCCTGCTCCCGCTCCGGGGTTCCGTCCACCAGCGCGTCCAGCAACCCGCTGAGCACCCCGCGTTCCAGGTCCGTCAGCGGGTCCAGGATCTCCTGCGCGGCGGACAGCCGCGCGCCGCGCAGCTCCCGCAGGGCCTTGCCGCCGTCCTCCGTGAGCTCGATCCGGATCACCCGCCGGTTGGTGGGATCGGGCATCCGACGGACCTTGCCACTCGCCTCCAACCCGTCGACCAGGGTCGTCACGGCCCGGGGCACCACCTCCAGCCGCTCGGCGAGGTCGGCCATGCGCGGTGGTGAGTCGCAGTGCGCCAGGGTACGCAGCAGCCGGGCCTGGGCCGGGGTGACGCCCAGCCCGCGCTGCTCCAGATGACGCTTCTGGATGCGGTGTACCCGGCGGGTGAGTCGCAGCAGTTGCTCGGCGAGCAGTCCGTCGGAATCTGGGGTGGTCATGTGGGAACAATATCAGGACGCCGTTCATTGTGAGTATAGGTAACAATGAGCTATGCTCCGTCAAGTCCTCACTGTCTCACCCTCCGTAGGAGCCATGCCCCGCGACCACATCGATTGGACCCCCTCGTCCGGCACCTCGACCGACCAGCCCCGGCAGGTGCGCCGCATCCTCACGCTCTTCAAGCCCTACCGCGCCCGGCTCGCGGTCGTCGGCCTGTTGGTCGCCGCCTCGTCGCTGGTCACGGTGGCCACCCCGTTCCTGCTGAAGGAGACGCTGGACGTCGCGATCCCCGAGGGGCGCACCGGCCTGCTGAGCCTCCTCGCCCTCGGTATGATCCTCAGCGCCGTCCTCGGCGGCGTCTTCGGCGTCCTGCAGACGCTGATCTCCACCACGGTCGGCCAGCGCGTCATGCACGACCTGCGCACGGCCGTCTACGGCCGCCTGCAGCGCATGTCCCTCGCCTTCTTCACGCGCACGCGTACCGGCGAGGTGCAGTCCCGCATCGCCAACGACATCGGCGGCATGCAGGCCACCGTCACCTCCACCGCCACCTCCCTGGTCTCCAACTTCACCAGCGTGGTCGCCACGATCATCGCGATGGTCGCCCTCGACTGGCGGCTGACCGTGGTCTCGCTGCTCCTGCTGCCGGTCTTCGTGTGGATCAGCCGCCGCGTGGGCAACGAACGCAAGAAAATCACCACCCAGCGCCAGAAGCAGATGGCCGAGATGGCCGCCACGGTCACCGAGTCGCTGTCGGTCAGCGGCATCCTGCTCGGCCGCACGATGGGCCGCTCCGACTCCCTCACCCGGTCCTTCTCCGAGGAGTCCGAGCAACTCGTCGACCTCGAGGTGCGGGCGAACATGGCCGGCCGCTGGCGGATGGCCGTGATCGGGATCGTCATGTCCGCCATGCCGGCCGTCATCTACTGGGCCGCGGGCATGGCCCTCCAGTTCGGCGGCCCCGACGTCTCCCTCGGCACCATCGTCGCCTTCGTCTCGCTCCAGCAGGGCCTGTTCCGCCCCGCCGTCGGCCTCCTGTCGACGGGGGTGCAGATACAGACCTCCCTCGCGCTCTTCCAGCGCATCTTCGAGTACCTCGACCTCCCCATCGACATCACCGAGCGCGCCGACCCGGTCCACCTCGACCAGATCAAGGGCGAGGTCCGCTTCGAGGGCGTCGCCTTCCGGTACGACGGCAAGGGCGGGCCCGTCCTCGACGGCATCGACGTCACCGTCGCCGCCGGCGGCAGCCTCGCCGTGGTCGGCCCGACCGGCGCCGGCAAGTCCACGCTGGGCTACCTGGTGCCGCGCCTGTACGACGTGACGGGCGGCCGGGTCACCCTCGACGGTGTCGACGTCCGCGACCTCGACTTCGACACCCTGGCCCGCGCGGTCGGCGTCGTCTCGCAGGAGACGTACCTCTTCCACGCCACGGTCGCCGACAACCTGCGCTTCGCCAAGCCGGACGCCACCGACGAGGAACTGCACGCGGCGGCGCGGGCGGCGCAGATCCACGACCACATAGCCGGCCTGCCCGACGGGTACGACACGGTCGTCGGCGAGCGCGGCCACCGGTTCTCCGGAGGTGAGAAGCAGCGGCTGGCGATCGCCCGCACCATCCTGCGCGACCCGCCGGTGCTGATCCTCGACGAGGCGACCAGCGCCCTGGACACCCGTACGGAACGGGCCGTCCAGGAGGCCATCGACGCGCTCTCGGCCAACCGCACCACCCTCACCATCGCCCATCGGCTGTCCACCATTCGGGGTGCCGACCAGATCGTCGTCCTCGAATCCGGGCAGGTGGCCGAACGGGGCACGCACGACGACCTGTTGGAGCGGAACGGGCGCTATGCGGCCCTGGTGCGACGAGACGCCCGCCTGGAGCCGACAAGATGAAAGTATGGCAAGCGATGTCGGGTTTGTGACGATATGAGGGTTACCGTGCCCGCATGCAGATGAACACTCCGCCACGGAGCACGATTCGACTGACGCGCCGGGGCCGTCTCGTCCTCATCGCGACCGGAGCCGTCGTGGCCGGCACCGCCGTGGCGGTGCCGCTGCTGAGCCTGGAGCGCCTGGAGAGCCCGAAGAAGGAGGAGCCGAAGCCGACGGCCCTGGTCATCCCGGAGGGCTGGCGCGCGAGCCAGATCTACGAGGCCGTCGACAAGGCGCTCGCCCTGCCGACCGGCACCACCGCCAAGACGTTGCCGAAAGCCGGTCTGAAACTGCCGAACGACGCCGACGGCAACCCGGAGGGCTACCTCTTCCCGGCGACTTATCCGCTGCACAAGAAGGCGACCCCGCAGACGCTGCTGTCGTACATGGTCGACACGGCGAACAAGAGGTTCAACGGGGCGCCCATCGCGGCAGGCGCCCAGCGCAACGCCATGAACGTCTATCAGGCGGTCACCGTCGCCAGCCTCGTCCAGGCCGAGGCCGCCACCAAGGCGGACATGGGCAAGGTGGCCCGGGTCGTGTTCAACCGGCTGGAGCGCGGGATGCCGTTGCAGATGGACTCCACCATCAACTACGCGATGCACCGCTCCACACTGAGGACGACGGAGAACGACACCCGCATCGAGAGCCCCTACAACTCCTACCAGCGCATGGGTCTGCCGCCGACGCCCATCGACAACCCAGGCGAGGAGGCGATGCGCGCCGCGATCAGCCCCGCCCCGGGCGACTGGCTGTACTTCGTCACCGTCAAGCCCGGTGACACCCGCTTCACGGCGAACTACGCGGAGCATCAGCGCAACGTCGCCGAGTTCAACCGGAACCAGAAGGCCCCGAAGAGCACGTCGGCGGCGGCGAAGTGACCTGGCGGGGGCATCAGGCGGCGACCGACTCTTCCGCGAGCAGCCGCCTGACGTCCCGTACGGCCGCGCGTCCGGCCCGGTTCGCGCCGATGGTGCTGGCCGACGGCCCGTAGCCGACGAGGTGGATGCGCGGATCGGCGACCGCACGCGTGCCCTCGATCCGGATCCCGCCGCCCGGCTCCCGCAGCCGCAGCGGCGCGAGATGGTCGATGGCGGCCCGGAAACCGGTCGCCCAGAGGACGACGTCGGCGTCCACCCGCCGCCCGTCGGCCCACGCCACGCCGTCCGGAGTGATCCGGTCGAACATGGGCAGCCGGTCCAGCACCCCGTCGGCCAGCCCCTGCCGGATCGCGTCGTTGAGCGGCAGACCCGTCACGGACACCACGCTCTTCGGCGGCAGCCCCTGCCGCACCCGCTCCTCCACGAGCGCGACCGCCGCACGGCCCACGCCTTCGTCGAAGGGCCCCTCGCGGAAGACGGGAGGCCGCCGCGTCACCCACGTGGTGCCGGCCGCGTACGGCGCGATCTCCAGCAGGTGCTGCGTGCCGGACGCACCGCCGCCCACCACGACCACCCGCAGCCCGGCGAACGCCTCGGGGCCCGGGTACTGCGCGGTGTGCAACTGCCGTCCACGGAAAGCCTCCTGCCCGCGATAGCGCGGCCAGAAAGGCCGGTCCCAGGTGCCGGTGGCGTTGATCACGGCCCGCGCGGACCACGTACCGTCCGACGTCTCGACGAGCAGCCGCCCCCCGGCCCCCTCCCGTACGGCCGTCACGTCGACCGGCCGCCGTACGCGCAGGTCGAACTTGCGCTCGTAGGCGTCGAAGTACTCGGCGACGACCTCGGACGACGGCCGGGCCGGATCCGCTCCCGTCAGCTCCATGCCCGGCAGCGCGTGCATCCCGTGCACCTTGCCGTACGTCAGCGACGGCCACCGGAACTGCCAGGCGCCGCCCGGGGCGGGGGCGTGGTCGAGCACCACGAAGTCGCGCTCCGGCTCGAAACCGGTGCGCCGCAGGTGATAGGCGCCGGCCAGACCTGCCTGGCCGGCACCTATGACGACCACCTCGACCTCACGCAAGTTGTTCACGCCTCTACCAACGGAACGACGGGCGTGGATCTTCCCGGGGCGGCGGCTGTCCTGTCGGCTGTGATTACGAGGACACGCGCGCGGGAGTGGTGGGGGGCGGCAGGTCGCCGTTGTAGCGCGGGTCCACGAAGGCGCCGAAGTCCACCTTGCCGGGGATGAGCTTCAGCTCCGTGAACGTGTCGGCGATCCGCTGCTCGGAGGCGATCAGCGGCTTGTCGACCGCGACCGGGATCCGGGAGGCGTAGGTCTGCTTCACCGCGGCCGACGCCACCTCGTACGGCAGTCCGGTGTCCTTCGCCCACACCTTGGCCGACTCCTCCTGGTGGTCGTGCACCCAGGTCGTGGCGCGCCGCAGCCGGTCAAGGTAGTCCTTGACGGCGGCGGCCTTCTTCGTGTCCTTCAGCACGGAGGGCGCGGCCACCTGGAAGGTGAGCCCGTTGGTGACGCCGTCGCCGGTGGTCAGCACCCGGCCCTGCTTCGCCTGGAGCACCTGCGACGTGTACGGGTCCCACACCGCCCATGCGTCGACCTTGCCCGAGGTGAACGCGGCGAGCGCGTCGGCCGGTTGGAGGTACTTGACCTTCACGTCGCTCAGACTCAGCCCGGCCGCCTTGAGGGAGGCCACCAGTTGGTAGTGCGCGGAGGAGCCCTGCGCCACGGCAACCGACCTGCCCTTGAGCTGCTCGGGCTTCGTCAGCTTGGAGTCGTTCGGCACGAGGACGGCGTCGCCCTTGGACGTGCCGTGGAAGGCGGACACGACCGTGATCTTCGAACCGGCCCCGGCCGCGAAGACGGGCGGCGTGTTGCCGACGCCGCCGACGTCGACAGCGCCGGCGTTGACCGCCTCCAGTAGCGGCGGTCCGGAGGTGAAGGTGGACCACTTGATCTTGTAGTCGAGATTCTTCAGCTCCCCGGCAGCTCGCAGGATGGCTTCGGAACCACCCTTCTGGTCTCCGACGTTGAGTGTGAGAGAGCCCTTGCCGTCCGTGTCGGCACCGCCGCCGATGCCCGTGCTGGCGGACGAGTTCCCGCCGCAGGCGGTGAGCAGGAGGGCGAGGGGGAGCAGCAGGGCGGCGGGGGCGAGGCGTCGTCGCATGGGAGTCCGTTCTGAGGGAAGCGCCAGATGAGGGCGTGAGAGATCGTGTGAGGCGAGGGTGAGCAGAGGGGGAGTAGAGGGTGGAGGGGCGTTGGGAGTGATGGGGTGAGAGAGCGGAGCGGATGGTGCGGGGGAGGGGGGACGGGAGACGGGACGGGTGGTACTGATGGAGCGTCAGGTGGCTTCGGTGGCCGTGGGGTTCACGCCTAGGCGGCGCAGCAGGCCGGCACGTAGTTCCGCGAACCGGGGGTCGGCGATGTCGCGGGGGCGGTCGAGGCCGATCTCCTGCTCGTGCGCGATGATCCCGTCGTCCATCACCAGGACCCGGTCGGCGAGCAGCACCGCCTCCTCGACGTCGTGCGTGACGAGCAGCACGGCGCAGCCGCGGCGCTGCCACAACTCGCCCACCAGTTGCTGGGCTTTGATGCGGGTGAGCGCGTCGAGCGCGCCGAACGGCTCGTCGAGCAGCAGCAGATCGGGTTCGCGTACCAGGGCCCGGGCCAGGGAGGCGCGCTGGGCCTCGCCGCCGGAGAGAGTCTTCGGCCAGGCGTCGGAGCGGTGCCCGAGCCCCACCTCGGCCAGGGCCTTGTCGGCGACGGGGCGTTCGGGTCGGCCCGGCAGCCCGAGGAGCACGTTGCGCCACACCTTCTTCCACGGCATCAGCCGCGGCGACTGGAAGGCGACGGCCTTGCGGCGCGGCACCAGCACCGTGCCCTCGATGTCGCGGTCGAGCCCGGCGAGGATGCGCAGCAGAGTCGACTTGCCGCAGCCGCTGCGGCCCAGCAGGGCCACGAACTCGCCCGGCCGGATGTCGAGTCGGAGGTCGTCGATGACGGCGCGGCCGTCGAAGGAGCGCGTCAGCCCTTCGACGCGGACCGCCAGCGGGGCGGGGGGCGTCAGCGGCGCGCGGGTCGCCAGTGGCGCGTGGGTCGCGCGGGCTGCTCGGGCCACCGGGGAGGCGTCGGGCGCGGGCGCTGGGGACACTGTCGTCGAAGTCGTCGAAGTCGTCGCGTTCGGCGCAGTGGTCGCGGTCGTCGGAGATATCGGGGAGGACTCGGAGGCCGGGGACGGGTGGGACGTCCGCTCCGCCTGGGGGCTCACCGGCCGGTGAACGTCGGTCGCCATTGCAGCAGCAGCCTTTCGAGGGAACGGACGATGAAGTCGGCGAGCAGGCCGAGGAAGGCGTAGACGATGAGGCAGACCACGATGACGTCGGTGCGCAGGAAGTCCCGCGCCTGCACCATCAGGGAGCCGATGCCGGAGTCGGCGTTGATCTGCTCGGCGAAGACCAGCGCGAGCCAGGCGATACCGAGCGAATAGCGCAGGCCGGTCAGCGCGCCGGGCAGCGCGCCCGGCAGGATCACATGCCGTACCAGGCCCCGGCGCGACAGCCCGAGCGACTCCCCGGCCTCGATCAACTGCGCGTCCACGCCCCGGATCCCGGCATAGACGTTGAGGTAGAGCGGGAAGGTCACCCCGAGCGTGATGATGGCGATCTTCGGGGTCTCGCCGATGCCGAACCAGATGATGAACAGCGGGATGAGGCCGACGAACGGCACGGTCCGCAACATCTGCACCGGGGCGTCGACGAGATCCTCGCCGATCCGGAACAGCCCGGACACCAGGGCGAGTCCGGTGCCGATGACGGTGCCCAGGAGCAGCCCCCCGGCCACGCGCTGGAGCGAGGTGCCCATGGCCGAGGACAGGGAGCCGTCGGAGACGAGATCACCGGCGACCTGGGCGATGCGCCCGGGTGAGGCGAGGACGTCGGAGGTCAACACGCCTGTGGCGCTGAGGAGTTGCCACAGGAGGAGAAGCAGGACCGGGCCGGTGGTCCTGCGGAGCCAGCGGGGGACGCGGGCGCGACGGGAGGAACGGGGGACGAGGGGAACGAGGTCAAGGTCGGCCTCGGCCTCACCGTCGCCCTCGCCCTCGCCCTTGGCGTCGATGTCGGGCCGCTCGGCGACGGACTGGTACTGGAGCTGGGCGGATATAGGAGAAATATCCGGCTCAGAAGCTTCGGGTGGGGCGTGACTGATGCTCATCGGGGCTCCACGGAGAGGAACGGCGGCCTGCGAGTACGGGCGGGCGCACCTCGGCACCGCCGCGTCACGGTCGGTTCAGGGGTGACCGGGCGCGCGGGCAGGGCGGGCGAAGGCGGGAGTGAGGAAGGGTGGTGCGAAAGGTGAGGCTAGAAGCCGAAAGGGCGTCAGCGGCCGCGACAACACGCGGCAGAGGCCACCCGCAGCAGGTCGATGTGACCGCGCGTGGTGAGCAGGGCTGAACGCAACATGCGGCTGAACGTAGTCAGCCTCCATGCCCACGGTCAACGGGCGTCTCGCGGATCGGACCCCTGGTATCACGGTGCGGGCGGTCGGGTGGGTGCGGAACGCGGCGTATGGGTCAGGATGGGGGCATGTCAGATGCGTTCACCACCCGAGTTCTGCACGTGGCGTCCGGTTCCCGGGAGCGAGTCGTCGATCTCACCGGGGACTGCGAGGCGTTCCTCCGTGAAGTGGCCGCCGGTCGCGACGGCCTCCTCAACGTCTTCGTCCCGCACGCCACGGCCGGCATCGCGGTCATCGAGACGGGCTCCGGCAGCGACGACGACCTCCTCGCCGCCCTGCACACGCTCCTCCCCGCCGACGACCGCTGGCAGCACCGCCACGGCAGCCCCGGCCACGGCCGCGACCACGTCCTCCCGGCCTTCGTCCCACCCCACGCGACCCTGCCGGTCCTGCACGGCAGGCTGGAACTGGGGACCTGGCAGTCGGTGTGCCTGGTGGACACCAACAAGGACAATCCCAACCGTCAGGTTCGACTGAGCTTCCTGGGCTGAGCAAGATCATCCTGAGGGGCGCGAAATCTCGGATTCACCGGGTCCACCGGACTCACCGGGTCCGGGTATGGAAGGCGCCGTCGTCGATGAGGCCCTGGATGTAGGGCGGCCAGTCCCGCTCCAGGCTTTGGGCGATGTCGTCGTGTACGTCGCGCCGCAGCCGCGGACCGACGTGCTCGATGCCGCCGTCCGGGTAGTGCAGCCGCAGGCCCTGCCTCAACGTGCACGAGCTGCGCGCCAAGATGGACGCCCAGTTCGCGGGCGACGAGGCAACGTGCTCTTTCCCCCTTGGAAGCGGTGATCACTGTTGTTCGTTCTCCAGTCGGGCCAATTGGGCCTCGAGGCCGCTGAGGCCGGTCTTCCTGGCGCCGCCGCGGAGCCGGGACAGATCGGGGATCTCCAGACGCAGTTGGCGGGCCAGGCGAGCGATGAGTTCCTCCACCTCCTGCCGGGTGACCTGCCGTCGAGACCCGAGGCGCTGGTCCAGGCGGTCCAGCAGGGCGCGCTTGCGCAGGCTGTCGTCCGGGCACCACAAGCGGAAGAAGCCACTGCCTGCCATGCGGTAGGTGCCGATGCGGGACGCCGGGAGCCCTTTCTCGCCGAAGGCGGTGGCGGGCAGGGAGACCGACCAGGTGCCGTCGTCGTCCTTCTCCGGAGCGACCGAGTCGAGTTGCTGCTCGCGGAGCCACTTACGGGCGGCCCGCAGGACCCGCTCGTCCGCCTCCTCGGCCGTGGTCCCGTCGTCGAGTGCGCTGATCACCTCTGGCGTACGGGTGCAGAGTTCGCTGAGCTCCGGGTCATGGGTGGCGCCCGCCCCCGCCTGGCCGTAGACCAGGAGCCCCGCCTTGCCGCGCACCAGATAGACCGGAAGGAAGACGATCTCCTCGTTCAGGCTCTCCAGCGCGTCGAGGGCGACGGGCAGATTGAACCGGGCCCGGTCCGTGCGGCTCGTGAGGCGGTCGAGGGCCGCGCGGTCGAAGCCGGAGGTCACGTGGATCGGGGTGAAACGGGGGTAGCGGTCGCTCCGCAGTGCCCTGTCCAGTTCGTCGCCGGACAACGGGGTCACGACCTCTTCGTCGTAGTGGACCCGTGTCAGCGGGGTGCAGCTCAGAGCCTCGAAGTACAGCCTGCGGCGATCTTGACGGGTGATCACGTAGCGGACGTCGTCGTCCACGGAGCGCTGCCCCAGCGGTGTCAAGGAGAGACGACCCGCGGACTCCTGCACATGGCCGATCGCGGTCAGGACGCGAACGGCCTGAGCGACCAGGGCACGGTCCAGGGCGAAGAACGTGGACAGTTCGTCGACGGTGTGCAAGGCGCCGTGGCGCAGCCCGCGCTCCAGGAAGCGGTCGATGAGGAAGAAGTCCTCGCCCTCGGTGATGTCGGCACGGATCTCCACCTGCCAGACGGGCAGCAGCAGGGCGTGGAGCCGGGTGGGCACGATGCCCTGGCCGAAGGCGGCATCCTCCAGGACCCGTTCCTCGGGGAACGGCATCAGGCGCGGCGCTGTCGTCACGGTCGGCCTCCTTCCGGGGACGGGCCGGCTTCTTCGTCCAGGCTCGGGGCGGTGTCGTCGAGTGCTTCGTCGAGCGCCGCCATGACGTCCTGGTAGTCCCACAGGTCGCCGCGGTCGAGCAGATGCCGGTGAAGATCGTCGGCCAGAGCGCGGAATCCGGGGTCGTCCGCGCGGAGCAGGGTGCTCAGATCGCCCGTCAGCACCAACTGGCTCTTGGCGCGGGTGAAGGCGACATTGGCGCGCCGCAGCTCCTTGAGGAAGCCGATCCGGCCCTCGGGGTTGCTGCGCGTGAAGCCGTACAGGACGACCTCGCGCTCTCCGCCCTGGTAGGAGTCGACGCTGCCGACCGAGGCGTCGGCGAGCTGTGAGTCGCCGATCAAGGGGGTGAGGTGCCGCACGACCTCCAGGCGCTGCGCAAGGTAGGGGACGATCACCACCCACTCGGAACCCCGCCGGTGGTAGAAGGCGGCGAGGCGGGCCAGGAGACGCGCCTCACAGGTGTTGAAGACGCCTTTACGGCCTCGGCTCTCGGCACGCCGTCCGCCCGTCTCGTGACGTTGGCGATCGGGCAGCGCGGCGGTGTCGACGAAGGCCATCGGGCTCGCGAACATCGGGTCGGTGTGCCGGTGTTCCTTCTCTGTGAGCAGTTCTCCCCGGTAGAAGGAGGCCGAGATGAAGTCGGCGATCTCGGCCGGCATCCGGCGCTGTCGGGTCAACTGGACGATGTGGGAGGACGGCAGCCCGGCCCGCAGCAGCTCCAAGGCGCTGTGTGACGTCAACCGGAGCAGTCTGGGGTCGCCGGCGCCCTGGGCCCATTCGGCCACCTCGGAGTCGAGGAAGGGCGGCAGCTGCCGGTCGTCGCCGACCAGGACACCCCGGCGGACCCGGGTCAACGGCACCAGCGCGTCCGGGACGCCGATCTGGCCGGCCTCGTCGAGAATCCCCAAGTCGAAGTCGACTCCGGACAGTTCGGCACAGGAAGCGGCCCCGATACAGGTGGCGCCGACCACCTGGGCATAGCGGACGAGTTCGGGCACCAGCTGGCCCGGGTCCTGGGCGATGGCGGCCTGCCACTGCCGGGTGAGTTTCCGGCGTTCGGAGACAAGCGGCAGCCACGCTTCCAACTGCCGGTGCAGAGTGTGCAGGGCGCCTGCCGCATCGGCCGGGTCCGACAGCCGCGTGGGTGCCGACACGCCCGGCACGGCCGCGCCGAGCGCGTGGACCGCCATGTCGGCGGCCTCGTAGGCGGACTGAAGGCCCTTGCCGAGCTGACGCCCTGCTGCCTGACGGGCAGCCAGGTCCGCGCTGACGGCGGGGTCCTCCCGTTTCGCGCGGTCCGCCTCGGCGCCGGCCGCTTCGGCCTGCCGGCGCAGCTCAGGGCCCAGTGCCTCGAGCCGCTGAATCTCGTGCCCCACCGCGGTGAGTTCCTCTTCTCCGCGGCGGGCCCTGGAGCGGTGCAGCCAGCCGGTCAGCCAAGCGTCGGAACGCTGCCGCCCGGACCGCACCTTCGACTGGAGCCGAGCCGCCCGTTCGGTGAGCCGCAGCCGCGCCGACTCCCGCTCGTTCTCCTCGCTTCGGAGTGCCGCAAGCCGTTCCCGGGCCGGTGCGGTGGCCGCTCGGATCGCGTTGTCGAGACGCTGGGCCGCGGCCTTCTCGTTCCGGGCGAGGTCGTCGACCCGGTGGAGCAGGGCGGCGAGTTCCGCCGTCCACGGCGCGGCGGCCTCCGCCTCCCGGTAGGCCTGTTCGCGCAGGACCATGGTGTGCCGGATTCCCTCGGCAAGGTTCTCCGACTGTTCCTCCAGGAGCAGCGGCTTCACATCGGCGTGGACCTTGCTCTCGTCTCCGACCCGGATCACCACGAGATCCCGGGGCAGGCGGGCGAGCACGTTGTCCACGGCGCGATTGGTGTGGGAGGTGACGAGGACCCGGCCGCTGTCGCCGGCGGCCGTGAGCGCGGTCGTGTGGGCGATCTCGGTGATGGTCCGGGTCTTGCCGGTACCGGGCGGGCCGAGTACCACAAGGAGGTCTTCCGTGGTCAACGCCTTGCGGAAGGCGGCGAGTTGCTCGGGGTCGAGGCCCTCATGCGGCTGCGCGGCCGTGGCCGGGATGGTGCGCACCTGGTGCTCGACCAGCGCCGGGAGCAGGCCCGGGTTCTGCGTGTCCCGCGCGCGCAGACGCGCTACCGCCTGCCGCTGTTTGCTGAAGACCACCGTGCTGGGTATGAGTTCCAGGGCGCCGCGGGCGGGCAGCCGTTCCCACGACACGGGCTCATCGAAGCGGACGGTGACGGACTGCCCCGAGGCACGCCTCACCTTGCCGCGGGTCGCCGTGTCACCCTGGATCCGGACGAAGGCGCCCAGCGGCGGCAACTCGGGTCCGACGAGCTGGAATTCGTAGGCCGACTGCGGAGTGCTGCTGCGGCGCTTGCCGCCGGTGGCTGTCAGGCGCTGATAAGGGAAGGGCGCGGCCTTGCGATCCTCCCTGGTGGTGATCTCCTCGGCCGCGTCGATCAGCCGGTCCACGGTGTCGAGGAACTCCGACTGGCTTTCGCTGACGGAGGAGGCCCCTCCCTGCTGCGCAGGCACCTGGCCGAGACTCTGCCAGGCCTGTTGGAGAACCTGCCACTGGGCCTCCGAGCCCTCGGGCACCGCCCTCAGCTCGAGCACCATCTTCCAGGCGGGCGGGCGCACCAGGAGACAGGACCGGGCAAGGTGAGCACGGTCTGCGAAGCGCAGCGGGTCGATGTGCTTGACGAGGTAGCCCGTGCCTCGCTTCGTCGCCTCGAGGCGTAGCCGGTACGTACGCGTGTACACCAGCAAGGACGGTTTGTACTGGCTGTTACCCGGGTCGAGGCGCACGGCGGCGCCGCGGTCGAGCTGGTTCAGGTCGTGGACGATCTGGGGGACGTCGGGCGGCAGCCCGGCGCTGGACCCTGCCTTCGTGCGGAGCTGCTCGTCCAGCCCGATTCCCGGGACGAGCACCAGCGGAGCGCGTAAGGCGACAGTGGTGAAAGGCATCGGTGATCCTCAGCGCCGGGGTAGAGGCGGGACGGCGGACAGCTCGCGGACCGCTGCGAGCAAGGCGAGGCGGAGCGTACGGACGCCTGGGCGCCCGGCCGGGTCCTGCCGTAGCGCACCGGTGACCGCGTGGGCCAGGCCGGTCGGTACGGAGGGCGAAGCGCGGTAGGCGGGCAGCCCGGGAACGGGTGGCCGGCCGGTCAGCGCATGGTGCAGCAGCGCGCCCAACTGGTAGACGTCGGTGGCGGGTCCGGGACGGCCGACAGAGCCGTGTCGCTGCTCCGGGGCCTGGTAGGGCCCGGCGTTCTCGCCCTGGCGTGGTGCGACGGCGGCGAGGCCGAAGTCGCGCAGCACCATGCGCGGCCGGTGCATGACGATCGCGGTCGGCCGGAGCGCCCGGTGCGAGAACCCCTGGCTGTGCAGTCCATCCAGGACTTCGGCCACTTCGGTGAGCCCTTTCACGATCGACCGCAGCCGCAGCGGGTCGGGCCGCGAGGGAGGCTCGGGCAGCAGTTCGTGCAGGGTCTCCAGGGGGCTGCCGAGCTTCGGGTCGGCCGGCCAGGTCAGGGCGAGGGTGGCGGTGTTCCCGCGGCGGGTCAGTTGCACGATCCCGGGGCCGCGGAAGGCGCGGCACAACCTGGCCTCCTCTTCGAGCGCGGCCAGGGGGTCGAAGGCCGAGCCGGACCCGGACTGCTCCCGTTCGACCTGGCGCAGCCAGACGTAGGAGCCGCGGGAGTCCCGGTCGGACGCCACACGTGCCACCGCCTGGCGCCGTACCACGTCGCCGTCGCGCGACTCGTGAAGGAGGTCTCCGGGACCTTCGTACAGCAGGTACTCCTGCTCCTCGACCCTGACGACGGGCCGGCTGTTCCAGGCCACGGGGCCCAGGCCGCGTTCGGGTCCGGACACCACGACGACCGCGGGCCGCTCGGACTGCTCCCGGGACGGCCGCCGCGTGGGCCGTAGGTCGCGCAGGACCCGCAGCGCGAAGGCGGCGGCGTGCCGCGACGCCGTCCGCTGGGAGCCTGCGGCGTCGGACACGGCCTTGTCCGGGCCGGCGGAGTCGCTGATGCCGCGGACGGAGAGCATCCGCACCGAGCGGTGCATCCTGGCGGCGTGGGCGACGCCGTGGCTCTCCATGTCGACGGCCACCGCGTCGTTGTAGTGACTGCGGATCCGTCGAGCCGTCTCGGAGCCGCGGGAGCCGATCAGCACATCGCCCGAGGCGATCGGTTCGAAATGCACCCGGGGCAGCGCGGCCGGCTGCTGCTGCGGGGCGAGGAAGGCCCATGGCTCGTTGCGGCGGGCGGAGCGCACCAACTGGTCGATGTCGTACGCCGATTCCCAGACGTCGGGCCGAGCGCTGAACCCGTCCACGCTCTCCCGGCCGCCGTGATAGCCGTAGATCTTTCTGGCGACGACGACGTCACCGAGGTGAACATCGTCCTTGAGGGCACCGGCGACGCCGACGAAGAACACCGCCTCGGCGTCGAAATGCTCGATCGCGGACTGTGCGACGAGCGCGGCACGGGTGTTGGTGGGCCCCGTCTCGGCCAGCGCCACCTGCCAGTCGAGGCCGGGTATCCGGCCGACGTCGAGGAGGGTGCCTTGCGGTAACTCGACCTCGCGGACGTCCTTCAGGTGCCGGTGCACCGCCTCGTACTCCACCTGTAACGCGGTGAGCACGACCACGGTGTGCCGCCGACTCCTCGCTCCCCCCAACGGAACCCCTCACCTTCACGGGATCTGCGACTCGACCCCACGGCTCCCCCGGCGAATCCGCCCGGCACCCTGAGGTGGCATGAAGGATCACCCTAGCCCGGCAGCCACTGCGACGGTCGGCCTTCCTCGGACCGACAGACGGCCAAGGTGAGGACCGCCGCAGGGTGCCCTCGGGGCGCGGGCCTGCTGTGACTTCTCCCACCTGCTCTTGTGTGGGCCGGGAACGCTTACCTACGTTCGGTCCTATGTCCCCCGATGGCCGTGCTCTCCCCGGCGAACCGGATCAGCCTGGCGCCCGCCCGACGGTCGACTTCGCCGTCGACCTGAGCGCACACGAAATGCTCCGGCGCGCCCACGTCCTGGACGCTCTCGGCTCCGACTGGGACCCCATCGCCGCACTGCGCGGCGAGGAAGCGGCGTACGAGCTGCTGTACTCCGGCCTCAGCGCGGAGCAGCAGCGCGTGTACGACGAGCTGGTCTCGGCCGGCGTGCTGCCGCGGAGAGGGGACGGCCATGCTGCCGCTTGACCCGCAGGCCGACGTCGGGCGGCGTGCCTGGGTGGCCTGCCCGAACTGCGACGACCGCCGCGGGTGCGCCACCTGCGAGCAGGGCCGCACCTGCTCCGAGCACTGGCGCTACCTGCTCTCCAACGTCGGCAGCCTGCTCCACCTGCAGTGCCGGTCGTGCACCCACATCTGGACCCACGAGACCCATTTCGGTGCCACCCGCACCCCGTGGGAGCGCATCACCAGCGGCCTGCGGCGACGGTGATCACGCACGGCGGCTGACGCGGTGAGCCGGGCCGTCGGTGCCGCCGCGGGCGTGGGCTGGTGGGGCCGGTGAGGCCGGATGGCGGATCTGTGCCCGCTTTCAGATGATTTCGGGTGACCTCGCCGTCTGTCGTCGGGGACGGCGGTCCGCCGTGGCCGAGGATCGCCGTCGGCGGTCATCCCTGCCTGCCGTTCGCCCGCCCGGAGGCAGCCGTGCACATCCTGCTCCTAGCCAGCGCGTTCAACAGCCTCACCCAGCGCGCCCACGCCGAGCTGCGCGACCGCGGCCACCGTGTGGCGGTGGAACTCGCCCTGCCGGGCGGCTCGTTGCCGGACGCCGTGCGGCGGCACGCACCGCAGCTCGTCGTGGCGCCGATGCTGAAGTCGGCGATTCCCGAGGAGGTGTGGACGGCTTACCCGTGCCTCGTCGTCCATCCGGGGCCCGTGGGCGACCGCGGACCGTCCTCCCTGGACTGGGCGATCCACGAGGGCGTCGACCAGTGGGGCGTCACCGTCCTGCAGGCCGACGGGGAGATGGACGCCGGTGACGTGTGGGCCTGCGTCCCGTGCCGGATTCCCGAGGTGCCCAAGAGCGAGCTGTACCGGGGCGAGATCGCCGACGCCGCGATCGAGGCCGTCCTGCTCGCGGTGGAGCGCTTCGCCGGGGGGACCTATGTCCCGCGCAAGCAGGATGTACCACGCGAGCAAGATGTTCCGGGCAAGCGGGACGTGCCGTACGCGGACGACGCCCGCCTGCGCACCCGCCCGTATCTCGACCAGAGCGTCCGGCGGATCGACTGGGCCGAGGACTCCACCCGGACCGTACTGCGCAAGCTGAGGGCGGCGGACTCGCAGCCCGGTGTGCTGGACACGCTGCTCGGCGGCGAGTGGTATCTGCACGGCGGTCATCCCGAGAGCGTGCTGCGCGGCCGCCCGGGCGAACTGCTGGCGACCCGGGCCGGGGCGGTCTGCCGGGCCACCAGGGACGGCGCCGTGTGGATCCCCGAGCTGCGGCCCCGGCGGGGGGCCGGGCAGCCGCCCACGTTCAAACTGCCCGCCGTACGGGCCCTGGGCGACCGGCTGCCGCCGCTGCCCGAGGACGCCCTGCCCCTGTTGTCCGAGGTGCGCCACCCCACCTGGACGGACATCCGCTACCGGGAGGACGGGAACGTCGGCCACCTCTCGTTCTCCTTCCCCGGCGGCGCCATGAGCACGGAGCAGTGCCGGCGTCTGCTGGACGCCTACCGGGAAGCGTGCGCGCGGCCCACCTCGGTGCTGGTGCTGGGCGGCGAACGGGACTTCTTCTCCAACGGGATCCACCTCAACGTCATCGAGGCCGCCGCCGACCCGGCCGCCGAGTCCTGGGCGAACATCAACGCCATCGACGATCTGGTCGAGGCGGTCCTGACGACGACGGACCGGCTGGTGGTCTCGGCGGTCGCGGGCAACGCCGCGGCGGGCGGGGTGCTGCTCGCCCTGGCCGCCGACGAGGTGTGGTGCCGCTCGGGCGCCGTCCTGAACCCGCACTACCGTCTGATGGGCCTGTACGGCTCGGAGTACTGGACGCACACCCTGCCGCGCAGGGTGGGAGCCGCGACGGCCGAACGCCTCATGGGCGAGGCGCTGCCGGTCAGCTCGGCGAGCGCACTGCGTCTCGGGCTCGTCGACCGGGTGGTCGACCGTGGTCCCGACGCGTTCGCGCGGGAGGTCGGCGGCCTGGCGGCGCGGCTCGCGTCCCTTCCGGCGACGGCGTCCCGGATCACCGCGAAGAAGACGGAGCTGGACCGGCTGGAGAGCACGACCCCGCTGGCCGGCTTCCGTGAGCGGGAGCTGGCCCGGATGCGGCGGACCTTCGACGACCCGGACGCCCCGTACCACGCGCTGCGCCGTTCCTTCGTCCACAAGGAGCGGCCGGCGTGCACCCCGCCGCACCTCGTTCCGGCAGCGGTTGCGCAAACCGGTCCGGACCCCTCTGCCGCCGGTGTCACCGGAATGGCCCTCGATGGCATCTCGTCACGGCCGATGGGCTGATACGAAGAAAGTCGAGGGTCGAAATGCAGACCTTCATCCCTTACCTCCCCAGGAGGCGGTCCCATGACTGAGGCGACGGCGAAGACGGTCGGCGCTGCGCCCGCCGACGAGACACCCACGATCCACATTCTCTGGATCAACGCGGGGCTGAGCTGCGACGGCGACTCGGTCGCACTGACGGCGGCCATGCAGCCGAGCATCGAGGAGATCGTGCTCGGTGTGCTGCCGGGTCTGCCGAAGATCGCCGTCCACTGGCCGCTCATCGACTTCGAGTGCGGTCCGGTCGGCGGCGCGGACACGTTCATCGAGTGGTTCTTCAAGGGGGAGCGGGGCGAGATCGACCCGTTCGTCCTGGTCGTCGAGGGCTCCGTCCCCAACGAGGCGATCAAGCCCGAGGGCTACTGGTGCGGCTTCGGCGACGACCCGGAGACCGGCCAGCCGATCACCACCAGCGAGTGGATCGACCGGCTCGCCCCGAAGGCGCTGGCGGTCGTCGCCATCGGCACCTGCGCCACCTACGGCGGCATCCACGCCATGGCGGGCAACCCGACCGGCGCGATGGGCGTGCCCGACTACCTCGGCTGGGACTGGAAGTCCCACGCCGGCATCCCGATCGTGTGCGTCCCGGGCTGTCCGATCCAGCCCGACAACTTCTCCGAGACGCTCACCTACCTGCTCTACCAGGCGGCCGGTTCCGCCCCGATGATCCCGCTGGACGACAAACTGCGTCCCACCTGGCTGTTCGGGGCCACCGTCCACGAGGGCTGCGACCGCGCCGGCTACTACGAGCAGGGTGAGTTCGCGCTGTCGTACGACTCGCCGAAGTGCCTGGTCAAGCTGGGCTGCTGGGGTCCGGTCGTCAAGTGCAACGTGCCCAAGCGCGGCTGGATGAACGGGATCGGCGGCTGCCCGAACGTCGGCGGCATCTGCATCGCCTGCACCATGCCCGGGTTCCCCGACAAGTTCATGCCGTTCATGGACGAGCCGCCCGGCGCCAAGCTCTCCAGCACGGCCAGCGGCGCCTACGGAGCCGTGGTCCGCAAGCTGCGCTCGATCACGGCGAAGACGGTGGACAAGGAGCCCAGGTGGCGCCGCACCGGAGAGAAGATCACCACCGGCTACCGGCCCCCCTGGTGAGCGTCCGCCGCGAGTGACGCGAGCAATCCGCTCCCCGCTTCGTGCACCCCCCCCACGAACCTCCCGCGCAACGAAGGGCACGGCACACAGATGGCACCGAAGACGAAAGCGGCCGGCGACGGCAGCGGCCTGGTGGAGATGGCCTGGGACCCGATCACCCGGATCGTGGGCAGCCTGGGCATCCACACGAAGATCGACTTCAAGCAGAAGCGGGTCGCGGAGTGCTACAGCACGTCGTCGGTCTTCCGCGGCTACAGCGTCTTCATGCGCGGCAAGGACCCCCGCGACGCCCACTTCATCACCAGCCGCATCTGCGGGATCTGCGGGGACAACCACGCCACCTGCTCGGTGTACGCGCAGAACATGGCGTACGGCGTGAAGCCCCCGCACCTCGCCGAGTGGATCATCAACCTCGGCGAGTCCGCGGAGTACATGTTCGACCACAACATCTTCCAGGAGAACCTGGTCGGGGTCGACTACTGCGAGAAGATGGTCAAGGAGACCAACCCCGGCGTCCTCGAACTCGCCGAGCGCACCGAGGCCCCGCACGCCGCCGAGCACGGCTACCGCACGATCGCCGACATCATGCGCTCGCTCAACCCTCTGGAGGGCGAGTTCTACCGCGAGGCCCTCCAGGTCAGCCGCTACACGCGCGAGATGTTCTGCCTGATGGAGGGCCGCCATGTGCACCCCTCCACGCTCTACCCGGGCGGCGTCGGCACCATCGCCTCCGTGCAGCTCTTCACGGACTACCTCAGCCGCCTGATGCGCTACGTGGAGTTCATGAAGCGCGTCGTGCCCCTGCACGACGACCTCTTCGACTTCTTCTACGAGGCGCTGCCCGGCTACGAGGAAGTCGGCCGCCGGCGTGTCCTGCTCGGCTGCTGGGGCGCGCTCAACGACCCCGAGTACTGCGACTTCACCTACGCCAACATGACGGACTGGGGCCGGCGCATGTTCGTCACGCCCGGCATCGTCGTCGACGGCAAGCTCGTCACCAACGACCTCACCGAGATCAACCTCGGCATCCGCATCCTGCTGGGCAGCTCCTACTACGAGGACTGGCAGGGCCTGGAGCAGTTCGTCACCCACGACCCGCTCGGCAACCCGGTGGACCCGCGCCACCCGTGGAACCAGCACACCATCCCGGCCCCGCAGAAGCGGAACTTCGACGACAAGTACAGCTGGGTCATGTCCCCGCGCTGGTTCGACGGCAAGGACCACCTCGCCCTGGACACCGGCGGCGGCCCCATCGCCCGCCTCTGGTCGACGGCCCTGTCCGGACTCGTCGACACCGGGTACGTGAAGGCCACCGGCCACAGCGTGGTCATCAACCTGCCCCGCACGATGACCAAGCCGGAGACCAGCTTCGAGTGGAAGATCCCGAAGTGGTCCAACGCGCTGGAACGCAACCGCGCGCGCACCTACTTCCAGGCCTACACCGCCGCCATCGCCCTGCACTTCGCGGAGAAGGGCCTCGAGGAGGTCCGCGCCGGACGCACCCAGACCTGGGAGAAGTTCGAGGTCCCGGACGAGGGGCTCGGCGTTGGCTTCACCGAGGCGGTCCGCGGCGTCCTCTCCCACCACATGGTGATCCGCGACGGCAAGATCGCCAACTACCACCCGTACCCGCCCACCCCCTGGAACGCCAGCACCAGGGACACCTTCGGCACCCCGGGCCCGTACGAGGACGCCGTGCAGAACACGCCCATCTTCGAGGAGAACACCCCGGAGAACTTCAAGGGCATCGACATCATGCGCGCCGTCCGCAGCTTCGACCCCTGTCTGCCCTGCGGCGTCCACATGTACGTCGGCGGCGGCAAGACCGTGAAGTCCATGCACGTGCCCACCGGCCTGAGCGGACTGGGCGGATGAGCGCGCCGACGGCGGCGGCGCCGGTGAACGCGGAGCAGACCGGACGCCGGGTCGAGGAGGTGCTCGACCGGCTGACCGCGAGCGGCGACCTGGCCGCCGCCGCGGCGGCCGAGGAACTCGTCCGGTCCCTCATGGACTTCTACGGCGCCGGCCTGGCCCGCATCCTCCAGCTCCAGTCCTCCGCCGCGGGCGACCCCCTGGCGGGACTGCTCGGCGACAACCTGGTCGCGAGCCTCCTCGTCCTGCACGACCTGCACCCCGAGGACCGCGACACCCGCATCGCCCGCGCCCTCGACAGCGTCCGCGAACACGCCCTGGACGTCGTGGACTTCGACGAGGACAGCGGCACCCTGAAGCTGCGGGCCCCGTCGAGCGGCGGCTGCGGGTGCGGCTCCGGCGCGGATGCCCGACAGGCCGCGGAGACGGCGCTCGCCTGCTTCGCACCGGAGGTCAGGGCCGTCGACGTACAGACCGCGCCCGCCGGGCCCACGCTCCTCCAGATCGGCACGGCACCGGCGGGGGCCCGATGACGGCGTCCCCGGCGACGCGCCCGTCCGGCCTGCGGAGGTTCCTCACCGAGCGTCCGCCGCAGCCCGAACGGTGCGAACTGTGCGCGGTGGCGGTGGCCGAGGACGACCACCGCCACCTGGTCGACACCGAGAAACGCGCCCTCGTCTGCGCCTGCACCCCCTGCGCGCTGCTGATGGCACAGCCGGGCGCCGCCGCGGGCCGCTTCCGCACGGTCCCCGCCCGCTACCTCACCGACCCCGGACACCGCCTCGACGACAGCGCGTGGGACGCGTTGCAGATCCCGGTCGGCGTCGCCTTCCTCTTCCGCAACGCGGCCCTCGACCGGCTGGTCGCCCTCTACCCCAGCCCGGCCGGAGCCACCGAGAGCGAACTCGAACCGGCCACCTGGACGGACGTCCTCGGCGGCAGCCCCCTCGCCGAACTCCTCGAACCCGACGTGGAGGCGCTGCTGCTGCGCCGCACCGACGGCCACTGCGAGTGCCACCTCGTACCGATCGACATCTGCTACGAACTCGTCGGCCGCATGCGCCTGTTGTGGCAGGGCTTCGACGGCGGAGCCGAGGCCCGCGCCGCGCTGGACGCGTTCTTCGCGGACGTCTCACGCCGCGCCCGGCCCGTGGGCGGGGCGCGCCACGCGCCGGACGAGGCGGTGCGGCCGTGACGGAGTTCTCCTTCGCCTGTACCGGCGTCCGCGCCGACCGGTACGCCGCCGGACCGACCCTCGTCTTCCGGCTGCGCGTCACCGCCGCCGGCAACGCACGCGTGCACGCCCTCGCGCTGCGCTGCCAGATCCGCATCGAACCGGCCCGCCGCGGCTACGAGTCCGCCGAGGCCGGCGGCCTGGCAGACCTCTTCGGCGAGCGCTCACGCTGGGGCAGCACGCTCCAGCCGGTGCAGTTCGCCCAGGTCTCGGTCATGGTCCCGAGCTTCACCGGAGAGATCGAAGCCGACGTCGTCGTGCCCTGCACCTACGACATGGACGTCGCCGCGACCCGCTACCTCACCGCCCTCACCGGCGGTGAGGTCCCGCTGCTGATGCTCTTCTCCGGTACGGCGTTCACCGGAGACGGCGGCTTCCAGGTCGAGCCGGTCCCGTGGGACCGGGAGGCGGCCTTCCGGATGCCGGTCGCCACCTGGCGGGAGATGGTCGAGCAGCACTTCCCCGGCTGCGGCTGGATCCGGCTGCCGCGCGACGCCATGGACGCCCTCCTCGCCTACCGCTCCCGGCATGCCCTGGCCTCCTGGGAGTCGACCGTCCAGGCGCTGCTGGACGGCGCCGACCCGCCCGCGCACGACCCGCTGCGCGCCCTCACCGCTCTCACCGCCACCACCGGAAGGACCGATCCGTGACCGTGACCGCGTTCGCCTCCGAGACGGAGGAGCGGTTCGCCCTCGCCCGGCAGGTGGCCGACGCCGTCCTCTTCGAGGGCTATGTGCTCTACCCGTACCGTGCCTCGGCGGCCAAGAACCGGCTGCGCTGGCAGTTCGGGGTGCTCGTGCCGCCCGGCTGGGGCGCCGAGTGCGAGGAGTACGACTTCCAGCACACCGAGTGCCTGATGGAACCGAAGGCGGGCGCGACCCTCTCGGTCGAGGTGCGCTTCCTGCACGCCCGACGGCGCACGGTGCAGCGGGCCCGCCCGGACGGCGGCTTCGACACGGTCGCTGAACTCCGCCTCGACGACCGGGTGTTGGTGCCCTGGGACGAGGGCGGCGAGGAGCGGGTCGAGGTGGTCGCGGCGGTGGACGAGCTCCTCGGCGACGGCGTCACCCATGCCTTCCGGCGCCCCGCCCGCGAGGACACCGAACCGGTCCTGGACGCGGCCGGCCGCACCGTCGGCCGACTGGTCCGGCGGTGCGAGGAGATCAGCGGCACGGTCCGGCTGTCCGCCCGCGAACTCGACGGCCCCTACCGGGCCATGCGGCTGACCGCCGTCGTCGAGAACACCAGCGACTGGACACCGCCCGAGGGCCGCGCCGCCGCCCGGGACGCGGCGCTGCCGCGCGCCCTGGTGGCCACCCACCTCCTCATGGCCCTCAGCGCCGGATCGTTCCTGTCGATGACCGATCCCCCCGAGTGGGCGAAGGGCGCGGTCGCCGCCTGCCGCAACCTGCACACGTGGCCCGTACTCGCCGGCGAACCCGGCCGCGCCGACCTCGTCCTGTCCTCGCCCATCATCCTGGAGGACCATCCGGCCATCGCACCGGAGAGCCCCGGCGCGCTCTACGACGCCACCGAGATCGACGAGATCCTCGCGCTGCGCACCGCCGCCCTCACCGACGAGGAGAAACGCGAGGCCCGGGGCACCGACGAACGGGCGGCCGCCGTGATCGAGCTGGCGGACTCGATGCCGGCCGAGGTGCTGGAGCGCCTGCACGGGGCGGTGCGGAGTCTGCGCGAGGTGACCGGCCCGGACCCCGCCGCCCCGGACCTCACCACCCTGGACGGCGGCTTCCCCGACGAGTACGGGGTGCAGCGGCCGGACACCCCCTGGTGGGACCCCGCGAGCGACGCGGGCTTCGACCCGGAACGGGACCGGGTGGTCGTGGACGGCCGGGCGGTGGGCAAGGGCAGCCGCGTCGAGTTGCACCCGGGCCTGCGGCGCACCGACGCCCAGGACATTTTCCTGCGGGGCCGCACCGCGACGGTGGAGGCGGTGCTGCACGACGTCGACGGCGGGGTGCACCTGGCGGTCACGGTCGAGGGCGACCCGGGCGCCGACATCCGCCGCGAGCAGGGACGGTTCCTGTACTTCCAGCCAGACGAGGTCACCCCGCTGGAGGACCTGCCGCAGGACCTGGAGGACGACGTATGAACCTTCCCCCACCGGCAGGCCCCAGGACCCTCGTGGCGGGCATCGGCAACATCTTCCTCCGCGACGACGGCTTCGGCGTGGAGACCGCGCGCCTGCTGACCGAACGGCAACTGCCGGAACACGTCGAGGTGGTGGACATCGGCGTACGCGGCGTCCACCTCGCCTACCAGCTCCTGGACGGCTACGACACCCTCGTCCTCGTGGACGCCACGGCACGCGGCGAAGCCCCCGGCACGCTGTACCTGATCGAACACGACGTCGGCGGCGAGAGCCCGTCGCCGGTCGCCCCCGCGCTGGACGGCCACCGGATGACCCCGGACACCGTCCTGGCGCTGCTGGCCACCCTCTGCGCCGGCACCGGCGGCGAACCACCACGCCGCGTCCTGGTCGTCGGCTGCGAACCGGCCTCGGTGGACGAGGGCATCGGTCTGACCGCGCCGGTGTCCGACGCCGTACCGGAGGCCGTCCGGCTGATCGAAGAACTGCTGCGGGACGGCGAGCCGTCCGTGGCACAGGCCTCGACCGTCGAGGCTTCAACCGCTGAGGCCTCAACCGTTGAGGCTTCGACATGAGGAGAGCCGGGATGAAGAAGATCGTCATCGGCGGAGCGGCCGTCGCCGCCCTGGTCGCCGTGTTCGCCGAGGTGCTTCCCGATGTCAGGCGCTACCTGCGGATCCGCCGGATGTGAACCGTGGGCGCCACCCGGTGGTGCCCGTGCGGTTGCGTCGAACGGCGTACGTGCCCGGCGGGTGACGGCGCGCCGGGTCATGCCCCCGGGTGCGCGCGCCTCTAATGAGGCCGTCGGAAGCCAGGCTGCCAAAGGACGGAGACCCCATGCACGAGATGTCCGTCGCGCTGGCCGTCGTCGACCAGGTGGCCGAGGCCGCCGAGCGGGCCGGCGGCGTCACGGCGGTGCGAACGGTACGGCTCCAGGTCGGCGAACTGGCCGGCGTCGTACCCGACGCGCTCGCCTTCTCCTTCGAACTGGCCTGCGCCGGAACCCTGTTGGAAGGCGCCGAGCTGGTCACCGAAGCGGTGCCGGGGCGGGCCCGCTGCACGCCCTGCGCACACGAATGGGCCGTCGGCATGCCACCCCGGCTGACCTGCCCCCAGTGCGGCGGGACGCGTACCGACCTGCTCGCGGGCCGCGAACTGCAGATCGTCGACGTGCACTGGGAAGACGGCGGCCCCACGCACGCCACCACCCGCGAACCGATCTCCGAGGAGCGCTGAACCATGTGCCGTGTCGTCGACCTGCGCCAGGCCGTACTCGCGAAGAACGACGCGAGCGCCCACGAACTGCGCGCACACCTCGCGGCCCGGGGCACCGCGGTCGTCAACCTGCTGTCCAGTCCGGGCAGCGGCAAGACCGAGCTCCTGGAGCGCGAACTGCTGCGGGCACGGGAGCGGTCCGTGCCCGTCGCGGCGCTGACCGCCGATCTCGCCACCGAGAACGACGCGGCACGCCTCGCGCGATCGGGCGTCCCGGTCAAGCAGGTGCTCACCGACGGACTGTGCCATCTGGAGGCGGGGATGCTCGCCGGGCACCTGGACGGGTGGCTGCCCGACGACACCCGGCTGCTGTTCGTGGAGAACGTCGGCAACCTGGTCTGCCCGGCCTCCTACGACCTGGGGGAGACGCTGCGGGTCACCCTCGCCTCCGTGACGGAGGGCGAGGACAAGCCGCTCAAGTACCCCACCGCCTTCGGCCTCGCCCACCTGGTCGTGGTCACCAAGACCGACATCGCGGAGGCCGTCGAGTTCGACGAGGCCGCGTTCCGCGCGAACGTGGAGCGGGTCAACCCGGGCGTCGAGGTGGTCCTGACCTCGGCCCGCCGCGGGCAGGGCGTCGGCACGCTGCTCGACCGGGCGATGGCGGCCGCGGACGGCGCACCCGTCCACGCGCCGGTCATGACCCGGCTGCCGCATGACCACGGCCACACCCACGCGCCCAACGGTCACACCCACCCGCACACGGAGGCCACCGGCTCCATGGCCCGCACCCACTCGTGAGCGGTCCCCCACTCGTGAGCGGTGCGCAGGCCCCGGCCGCCGTCGCCGAGGACACTCCGCGCCGCCGCCGGGTCACCGTCCGGGGAGTGGTGCAGGGCGTGGGCTTCCGGCCCTACCTGTACGGCCTCGCCACCGAACTCGCCCTGGCCGGGCACGTGACCAACACCCCGGAGGGCGTCGTCGCGGAGGTCGAGGGCACCGCCTCGGCCGTGGCCCGGTTCTGCGACCGGATCGCCGCCCAGGCGCCCCCGCTGGCCCGCGTGGAGTCCGTCCACCACCGGGAGATGCCTCCCGCCGGAACCTCCGGCGGCACCGCGTTCACCATCCTCACCTCCCGCACCGACGGCCCGGCCCGCACCCTGGTCTCCCCGGACTCCGCCACCTGCGCCGACTGCCTCGCCGAGCTGACCGACGCGGCGGACCGGCGCTACCGCCACCCGTTCGTCAACTGCACCCACTGCGGCCCGCGCTTCACGATCGTCACCGGCGTGCCCTACGACCGGGCCCACACCACCATGGCCGGCTTCGCGATGTGCCCCGACTGCGCGCGGGAGTACGCGGATCCGGCCGACCGCCGTTTCCACGCCCAGCCGGTCGCCTGCCCGGCCTGCGGGCCGCGGCTGCGGCTGCTGGTCCCGCGGTCCGAGGAGGTCACGGGGGCGGACCCGGTCGCCGAGGCACGCGCACTGCTGTCGGACGGGGCGATCCTCGCCGTGAAGGGCCTGGGCGGCTACCACCTGGCCTGCGATGCCACGAACCAGGCGGCCGTCACCCTCCTGCGCCACCGGAAGGCACGCGGGGACAAGCCGTTCGCCGTCATGGCCCGGAGCGCGGCCGACGTCGAGCACCTCGTCCGGCTGAGCACCGAGGAGCGGAGCCTGCTCCAAGGCCGCGCCAGGCCGGTCGTCCTGCTGAGGCGGCGTCCGCACCCGTCGTACGCCGCCGGGGATCCGCGTCCCGCCGCAGCCGTCGCGCCCGGCAGCCCCGACCTCGGCGTGATGCTGCCCTACACGCCCCTGCACCATCTGCTGCTCGGCCTGCCCGGCGACCCGGACGGCCCCCGGCTGCTCGTCATGACCAGCGGCAACGTGTCCGGTGAGCCGATCGTCACCGACGACACCGAGGCGCTGGAGCGGCTCGCGCACCTGGCCGACGCCTGGCTCACGCACGACCGGCCGATCCACGTCCCGTGCGACGACTCCGTGGTCCGCGTCTGCGACGGGGAGCCGCTGATGCTCCGCCGCTCCCGTGGCTACGCCCCGCTGCCGGTGCCCCTCCCGCTGCCCGTACGGCCGGCCCTCGCCGTCGGCGGGGACCTGAAGAACGCCTTCTGCCTGGGGGCGGGCCGGCGCGCCTGGCTGTCGGCGCACATCGGCGACATGGACGACGTCGGCACGCAGTGGGCCTTCGAGCGCGCGGCGGCGCAGTTGGAGTCCATCACGGGGGTGCGGCCCGAGACCCTGGTCGCCGACCGGCATCCCGGCTACCGCTCCGCCCGGTGGGCCGACCGAAACGCGGCGCACCGGCCCGTCGTACGCGTCCAGCACCATCACGCCCACGTCGCCGCCGCGATGGCCGAGCACGGGTCGGACGGCACCCGGCCGGTCATCGGCGTCGCCTTCGACGGCACGGGCCACGGCGACGACGGCGCCGTGTGGGGCGGGGAGTTCCTGCTCGCCGACTACGACCGCTTCACCCGGTTCGGGCACCTCGCGTACGTCCCGCTGCCCGGCGGCGACGCCGCGGTGCGCCGCCCGTACCGCATGGCACTGGCCCATCTGCGGGCGGCCGGGATCGCCTGGTCCGACGACCTCGCCTGTACGGCCGCCTGCCCGCCCGACGAACTCCGCCTGCTGGAACGGCAGTTGGAGCGCGGCCTGAACTGTGTCCCCACCTCCAGCATGGGCCGGCTCTTCGACGCCGTGTCCTCCCTCGCCGGGGTGTGCCACCGGGCCGGATACGAGGCACAGGCCGCCGTCGAGCTGGAGGGCGCGGCTCTGCACGCACCCGCCGAGGACACCACGGCGTACGCCTTCGCCCTTCGGGTGCCGGAGGAGAACGGGGAGAACGGGGGTGGCGTCGTGCGGGCCGATCCGGCACCCGTGCTCGCGGCGATCGTGGGCGACTTGCGCGCGGGCGTCGAACCGGCCCTGGTCGCGGCCCGCTTCCACCGGAGCGTGACAGGCCTGGTGCACCGGATCTGCGCGCGGGCCCGTGAGCGGCACGGGCTGGACACGGTCGCCCTGACCGGAGGCGTGTTCGCCAACACGCTGCTCTCCTCCGCCTGCGCCGCAGCTCTGCGCGAGGACGGCTTCACGGTCCTGCGGCACCACCTCGTGCCGCCGGGCGACGGCGGCCTGGCGCTGGGCCAGTTGATGGTGGCTGCCCGCGCCACTCCCACTCCCGCCCCCACTCCCATTTCCACCTCCACTTCCACCGATTGAGCAATGCGCGACCCATAGCGAGGAGAGGCTCATGTGTCTGGCGGTACCCGGCAGAGTGCTGGACATCGAGGAACGGGACGGTACCCGGATGGCCACCGTCGACTTCGGCGGCGTGGTCAAGGAGGTGTGCCTGGAGTACCTGCCCGACCTCCAGGTCGGCGAGTACGCCATCGTCCACGTCGGGTTCGCCCTGCAACGGCTGGACGAGGAGTCGGCGCGGCAGACCCTCGAACTCTTCGCCGAACTCGGCATGTTGCAGGAGGAGTTCGGCGACCCCTGGGAGACGGCTGCGGCGGAGGCGGGCGCGGACCCGGTGGAAGAGGTGCGCAAGTATTGAATCCTCCCCCAACTGGAGCAGGGGGATTCCTGGCTCACGCTGCCTGCGGGTCAGCGACCCAGCAGGTCTTCCACGATCAACACCAGCCGGGTTGAAACCAGCCCGGTTTGATACGGCAAAGCTTGGAGGTGCATGTGCTGTCTTGGCTCTCGATCAGCACGGCGTACGCGCTTGGTTCTCGCAACGCACGGCGTGCAGTTTACCCGATCAGGTGGACGGTGTTTCGCCCTAGGGGCGAAACACCGCTTACGGCCCTGCTCCGCAGGAGTCCGATTCCTCCCCGGCCTGAAGGCCGAGGCATCCTCGGAGGAACCCGGTGAAGTACATCGACGAGTTCCAGGACCCGGAGCTGGCGCGTCGGCTCCTCGACGACATCCACGCCACGGTGACCCGGCCGTGGGCCCTGATGGAGGTGTGCGGAGGGCAGACGCACAGCATCATCCGGCACGGCATCGACCAACTCCTGCCGGAGGAGGTCGAGTTGATCCACGGGCCGGGCTGCCCGGTGTGCGTGACCCCGCTGGAGGTCATCGACAAGGCCCTGGAGATCGCGTCCCGGCCGGGGGTGATCTTCTGCTCCTTCGGCGACATGCTGCGCGTGCCGGGCACCGGACGGGACCTGTTCCAGGTCCGCGGCGAAGGCGGCGACGTACGCGTCGTCTACTCGCCGCTCGACGCACTGCGGATCGCGCAGCAGAACCCGGACCGCGAGGTCGTGTTCTTCGGCATCGGCTTCGAGACGACGGCGCCCCCCAACGCCATGACGGTCCATCAGGCCCGCAAGCTGGGCGTCCCGAACTTCAGCATGCTGGTGTCCCATGTCCGCGTACCGCCGGCCATCGAGGCGATCATGTCGTCGCCGAGCTGCCGGGTGCAGGGCTTCCTCGCGGCCGGGCACGTATGCAGTGTGATGGGCGTGGGGGAGTACCCGGAACTGGCGGAGCGCTTCCGCGTCCCGATCGTCGTGACGGGCTTCGAGCCGCTGGACATCCTCGAAGGCGTGCGCCGCGCCGTCCATCAGCTCGAACGCGGTGAGCACACCGTCGACAACGCCTACGCCCGGGCCGTCCGCCCGGAGGGCAACGCGTCCGCCCGGGCCATGCTGGAGGACGTCTTCGAGGTCACCGACCGCGCCTGGCGCGGCATCGGGGTCATCCCCGACAGCGGCTGGCGGCTGTCGGCGAAGTACCGCGACCACGACGCCGAGTACCGCTTCTCGGTCGGCGACATCCAGACGGCCGAACCCGCCGAGTGCCGCAGCGGCGAGGTTCTGCAGGGGCTGCTCAAGCCGCACGAGTGCGAGGCCTTCGGCACCCTGTGCACCCCGCGCACCCCCCTGGGGGCCACCATGGTCTCCAGCGAGGGCGCCTGCGCGGCGTACTACCTCTACCGGCGTCTGGACATGCCCACCACCACGACGGTCCGGGAGGCGAGCCCCGTTGTCTGACATCACCGATCTCCCCGTCCCCGCCGCTCTGGACATCGAGGCGTGGACGTGTCCGGCACCCGTGCGCGACCGTCCCCGCGTCGTCATGGGTCACGGTGGCGGTGGCGTCCTCTCCGGCGAACTGGTCCAGCAGATCTTCGCGCCCGCCTTCGGGGGCGAGGTGCTCGCCCAGATGGGCGATGCCGCGGTCGTCTCCCTGGGCGGTGCCCGGCTGGCGTTCTCCACCGACTCCTACGTGGTGCGGCCGCTGTTCTTCCCCGGCGGCAGCATCAGTGATCTGGCGGTCAACGGCACCGTCAACGACCTCGCCATGAGCGGCGCCCGCGCCGCCTACCTCTCCTGCGGATTCATCCTGGAGGAGGGCGTCGAGCTGGACGTGGTCACGCGGGTGTCCCAGGCGCTGGGCGCCGCCGCGCGCACCGCCGGTGTGGAGGTGGCGACCGGCGACACCAAGGTGGTGGAGGCCGGCCACGGCGACGGGATCTACATCAACACCGCGGGCATCGGCCTCGTCCCGGCGGGCGTCGACCTGCGCCCGCAGCGGGTCGTCCCCGGCGACGTCGTGATCGTCAGCGGCGCCATCGGTCTCCACGGGGTGGCGGTCATGAGCGTGCGCGAGGGCCTGGAATTCGGTGTGGAGATCGAGAGCGACTGCGCGGCGCTCGGCGGCCTGGTCGACGCCATGCTCGCCGTCACCCCGGATCTGCACGTACTGCGCGATCCCACCCGAGGCGGCCTCGCGGCCTCGCTCAACGAGATCGCGCAGGCTTCCGGCACCGGGGTGGTCATCCGGGAACGCGACGTCCCGGTCCCACCGGCCGTGGCCAACGCCTGCGCCATCCTCGGGCTGGATCCCATGTACATCGCCAACGAGGGCAAGCTCGTCGCCTTCGTCCCGCGCGAGCAGGCCGACGCCGTCCTCGAAGCGATGCGAGCTCACCCTCTGGGCGCGGACTCCGTGATCATCGGCGAGACCGTCGAGACCCACCCCGGCATGGTCGTGGCCCGGACCGGCCTGGGCGGAACGCGAGTGGTGGACCTACCGATCGGGGAGCAACTGCCGCGGATCTGCTGAAGGGGCCTCACGCGTCGAGGAGCCCCGCCGTCCGGGCGCCGAATGGACCGCTAACGCGGTCGGCGCCCGGACGGCGGGTCCTCCTGCGAGTCCTGGGGGTCCTGCGGATCCACGCCGGTCGTGGCCGAAGCGTCCTTGGTGCCGCTGGGGCGCTGGGAGCGGCCCCTGCGTCCGGTGTCGCGCCTGCCCTTCTCGTCCGCTTCGCCGTACTTCTCGCCGCGCGCACCGCGGATCTCGACCGTGTCGCCCGAAACGGACTTCGTCTCCTCTGGGGACTTGGTCCGGCCCCGGCCCTTCTCGCCGGCCTGCTCAGCGGTACGGAAGGAGCGGTGGGCGCGGCCCTTTGACCGCGTCCCGCAGCAGACCGACCGGGCTCGACACCTCTGCCCTGGCCTACTCCCGGCGGGCCCGGGGCGCTGTCGATCTGTTGGAACGTCCCCGCCGTCAGCGGCGCGGGCGTTCCAGAGTGAGGAGCAGGCCCTCGACCGAACCGGGTCCGATACGGCCCTTGACGTCGGCGGCCGTGATCGCCTTGAGGGCCCAGCCGTCCTCGGCGTGCTTGTTCAGAACCTTCTCCAGCTTGTCGCTGTCCAGTGCGTCTCCGATCAGTGACTCGCGGAAGGTGACGACCTTGTACTCGAGTGCGTGCGGGTTGCTCATGTCTGGGACCATCCCATGGATGGCGTGGCTGACGGAACCGGAGCCAGCCGACTTGTCGTCGCAGGACACCGCGACCACGCCGACCGGACGCGCGCCCGGCTCCGGCACTGCTCCCGGCCCCCGCCGCCGCGCCGGCGAATTCTCCCTTTGTTGCACCCTGTGTAATCGAAAAATTAACCTTTCACGTGTATTGGAGTTCGTGCAGGGCGGCTCGGCCGATCCGGTGGTCCTGTGGCGTGAGCGCCGGGTGTCGCGGGTGAAAGGTAGTGCGAATCCAGGTGTCGTGCTAAGCTGGACGTAGTTGCAGTTGTGGTTCCCGAAACTTCAAGTGCCTTGGCGGCTGTATGTCGCCGGGCATTTTTGTATCTCCGGTGCTTATCCGGACGGGGTTCATTGTGGCAACGCAAGGGTTCACACGGTGTGAACCCCTGGGCACTGCCCCGAAGGAGATGTGACATGGCTACTGGCACCGTCAAGTGGTTCAACGCGGAAAAGGGCTTCGGCTTCATCGAGCAGGACGGCGGCGGCCCCGACGTCTTCGCGCACTACTCGAACATCGCCGCGCAGGGCTTCCGTGAGCTCCAGGAAGGCCAGAAGGTGAACTTCGACGTCACGCAGGGCCAGAAGGGTCCCCAGGCGGAGAACATCACGCCTGCCTGACGCTGAAGCGTATGAAGTAGCTGGGGTCCGCACTTGTGGCGGGCCCCAGTTTGCTGCTTTCTGCATTTGTTTTCGTATTTTATATCTGTATTTGGTATTTATATTCACATTCCGGTTTCTGTCGGAATTCTTTCAGTCTCACTTTCGGCTCGTTCTTGCAATTCATCCGGCTCGCTTCTGTCGGGAATTCCTCGGTGCGCGCCCCGTCGAGGAAGGTTCTCCATGAGCCGTTCAGCTCGCACGAATGACCGTGTCCGGTCACAGGGAGAGTTCGCGCAGCCGCTCACCGTCACGCCCGCCCTCCCCGCGGCCGCGACCTTCGGTGAGCTGGACATGCCCGCCGAGCTGCTGACGATGCTCGCCGGCCGTGGCCTGACCGAGCCGTTCCCGATCCAGGCCGCCACGCTGCCGAACTCCCTCGCAGGGCGCGACGTCCTGGGCCGTGGGCGCACCGGATCGGGCAAGACGCTTGCCTTCGGCCTGGCGCTCCTCGCCCGCACGGCAGGGCAGCGCGCCGAATCGCGCAAGCCGCTGGCCCTGATCCTCGTACCCACGCGCGAGCTGGCCCAGCAGGTCGACGACGCGCTCGCCCCTTATGCCCAGTCGCTGAAGCTGCGGCTGGCCACGGTGGTCGGCGGTATGTCGATCGGCCGGCAGGCCAGTGCACTGCGGGCCGGGGCCGAGGTGGTCGTCGCGACTCCGGGGCGGCTCGCGGATCTCATCGAGCGCAAGGACTGCCGTCTGGACCGGGTGAAGATCACCGTCCTGGACGAGGCCGACCAGATGGCCGACATGGGCTTCATGCCCCAGGTCACCGAACTGCTGGACCAGGTACGCCCCGACGGTCAGCGCATGCTGTTCTCGGCCACGCTGGACCGCAACATCGACCTCCTGGTCCGTACGTACCTGCATGACCCGGTGGTCCACTCGGTCGACCCGTCGGCGGGCACGGTCACCACGATGGAGCATCACGTGCTGGAGGTGCACGGCGCCGACAAGTACGCCACCGCCACCGAGATCGCCGCCCGCGACGGGCGCGTCCTCATGTTCCTGGACACCAAGCACGCCGTGGACCAGTTCACCCGGCACCTGCTGGGCAGCGGCGTGAAGGCGGCGGCGCTGCACGGCGGCAAGTCGCAGCCCCAGCGCACCCGCACCCTGGCCCAGTTCAAGGACGGCCATCTCACGGTCCTGGTGGCCACGAACGTCGCGGCCCGGGGCATCCACATCGACGCCCTCGACCTTGTCGTCAACGTCGATCCGCCCGCCGACCACAAGGACTACCTGCACCGCGGCGGCCGTACCGCCCGTGCCGGCGAGTCCGGGAGTGTCGTCACGCTGGTGCTGCCCAACCAGCGCAAGGACATGGCCCGTCTGCTGTCCGATGCGGGCATCCGGGCGCAGATCACGCGGGTCCGCTCCGGTGAGGCCGAGCTGAGCCGTATCACCGGCGCCCAGGCCCCCTCCGGTGTCCCCCTCAACGGAAGCGCGCCGGTCGCGGAGCGCCCCAAGCGCGGCGGTGCCCCCTTCCGCGGTATGGGCACCCGCCCGGGGCAGACCGGCCGCGCCGGTGGCGAGTCCCGCCGGGCTGCCGAACTCCGTCAGACGGCCGAGGCCCGCAAGGCCGCCCGCGTCCGTCGCGGCGCATAGCCTGCGCGACCCGGCGGTCGCCGACGCTCACGATCACGGGGCGTGCGGCGGCTCAGGTCGGTGCGCGCCTCATCCACCCGGCATCCTGGCGATTCGTGCGGTCGGCGCGATCGCTCGTACAGTCACAGCCGCAGGCACAGACATAACCGCAGGCACGGACATAGCCGCAGTCATAGCCACAGCCATTATCCGCTGTTCGGTATTCGCACAGCCCGGAGCCCACGGAGAACCATGGCCGAGTCCACCACCCCTCAGGCCAGTGCCGCCGCGTTGCTGCGCCGCCCCAAGCTGTGGCTGTTGCCCGCGATCCTCACGGGGCTGCTCGCCCTGCTGCTGTCCCTGCTCTACATGGGCGGGATCGTCAACCCCAACCGGGACCTGCACGACCTGCCCATCGCCCTCGTCAACAGTGACACCGGTAAGCCGCCGGCCGGTCAGAAGCAGAACCTGGGCACCCAGATCACCGCCGCGATCGCCGCCGACACCGCCGGCGGCAAGGCCGGGTGGCGTACGCTCACCCGCGCCCAGGCCCAGCAGCAGCTCGACTCGGGCAAGGTCTACGGCGCACTCGTCGTCCCGGCCGACTTCACCGACTCCGTCAGCGCTCTCACCACGACGGGCGCCACGAAGCGGCCCGTGCTCACCGTGCTCACCAACCCCGGCAAGGGCAGCCTGGGTTCCTCGCTCGCCGCCCAGATCACGAGCAAGGCGGCACACCAGGCGTCGCGGACCGTCGGCGAACAGCTCACGGCGGCCGTCGGCAACCAGGCGAACTCCACCACGCAGTTGCTGCTCGCCGACCCGGTGAACGTCGTCACCCAGGTCGGCCACCCCATCGGCACCAACAGCGGGCTCAGCCTGACCGCCTTCTACTACACCCTGCTGCTCGTACTGGCCGGCTTCATGGGCGGCAACGTGATCAGCAACGGCGTCGACACCGCCCTCGGTTACGCCGACAACGAGATCGGCCCCTGGCACACCCGCCGCCCCACCGTGCCGATCAACCGCACCCAGACGCTGCTGCTGAAGATGGGCATGACCGCGGGCATCACGCTCCTCAGCGCCTCGCTGGTGATGCTCTCCTGCGTGACCTTCCTGGGCATGGACGCGTCCCACCTGCCGTTGCTGTGGGTCTTCTCCTACTGTGCGACCCTCGCCGTCGGCCTGGGCGTGCAGGCCATCAACGCCGCCTTCGGCGGAATCGGCCAACTGGTCTCCATGTTCGTGTTCATCGTCCTGGGCCTGCCGTCCTCGGGCGCCACGGTCCCGCTTCAGGCGGTCCCCGACTTCTACCGTTTCCTGTCCCACTTCGAGCCCATGCGCCAGCTCAGCGACGGCGTGCGCGCCATCCTCTTCTTCGACGCCCGCGGCGACGCCGGACTCACCCGCTCCTGGATCATGATCGCGGTCGGCACGGTCCTCGCCCTGCTCTTCGGTTTCGCGATGGCGAGGTACTACGACCGCAAGGGACACAAGCGTCTGACGCCGCAACCCGCGTGACTCCGAGGCCGACGGGGCGACAGGCCGACGTTCTCCGGGGGATGTCGCGCCGGCGAGCGTGCTGAGGGACTGGCGGACGGCGGCGTCGCTGGGCGGGGCCGCCCCCCTGCGCGGCGCCGTGGGGGGAGTGCGTTTGCGAACGCCGTGGGATCGGTGCGGCGGGGGCGCCGCTCGTCACGCCTCACCGGGGTACGGCGCGGGACGACGAGGCGGGATGGCCCGAGGCGCGCCCCCGTCGTTCACCGGGGGCCGCGTCTTGGGATATGGTCCCCCCGGTTTCCGGCTACCGAATGAAGACGAGCCGGTACGGGGAGTGTCGGAGGGGCGGCAGAGCGATGGAATCCCAGGCGGGCGACGGCGGATCCGTGGAGCTGGACGGCGCATGGTTGGAGACGCTGTCTCCCGAACCGCTGCTGACCAGGGACTACGAGACGCGCCCCTCACTCGTGTACGAGAGGCTGCGGCAGCGGCACGGCCCGGTCGCGCCGGTCGACCTGCTGGGCGTGCCCGCCTGGCTGGTCCTCGGCTACCGCGAGGCGCTCGACGTGCTCCAGGACGACGCCGGGTGGCCGAAGGGGCTGGAGAACTGGCGGGCCCGCTCGGAGGGCAGGGTGCCGGCCGACTGGCCGCTCGGGCCGTCCCTGGAGGTCAACCATGTGCTGATCCAGGGCGGGCCGGGGTACCGGCCGTTGCGGACGGCGTGGGACGCGGCGCTCAAGCCGTTCCAGGACCCGCGGCACGCCCAGGCAAAGCGGCTGAAGACGGCCGTCGCCGCCTACGCCGACGACCTGATCAGCCTGGTGGGGCAGGCCGGCGGTACGGGTCTGGCGGACCTGTCCGCCCAGTTCTCCCGTCCGCTGCCGCTGATGGTGGCCAGCCATCTGCTCGGTTTCCCCGGTTCCCAGGGCGACGACGCGCTGATGGACATGTGGCGGGTACTGGACGCCGGTCCGGACGCGGAGCCCGCGCTGGAGCGGCTGCTGGGGGCGCTGGCGGAACTCGCGGCGGTGAAGCTGGAGAAGCCGGGGGACGACTTTCCGTCGTACCTGCTGGCCGCCCACCCCGACCTCTCGCTCGACGAGTTGGCCCGTGAGCTGTTCATGCTGCTGGGCATGACGTCCGACCACGTCGGCATCCTCATATCCAACACGGTGGTCGAGGTCATCTCGGGGGAGGGCGGTGTGCGGGCCAGTCTGTCCGCCGGGATGGTCCGGGAGAGCATGAACCGGGTGGTGATGCGCAAGCCGCCGCTGGTGAACTTCGTGCCGCGCTTCGCGGCCAGGGACACCCCGCTCGGCGACTACACGATCCGGGCGGGCGACCCGGTGTGGGTCTCCTGCGCAGCGGCCCACGCGGACCCGCTCTTCGCCGGCAACGTGTGTCCGAGCACCGCGGTCAGCACCCGGGCCCACCTGTCGTGGGGCGCGGGCCAGCGCCAGTGCCCGGCCCGTGAGCTGGCGTCGACGGTCGCGGCGGTCGGCGTGGGCCGGCTCTTCGAGCGCTTCTCGAACCTGGAACTCGCCCTCCCCGTCGACCAACTCCCGTGGCGTTCCTCGCCGTTCATGCGCGGCCTGCGCTCGCTGCCCGTACGGTACGAGCTGGCCGCGATGCCGCAGCAGCCGTCGGCGAACGCCCCGGACGCGGAGTCTGCCGACACGGCTGAGTCGGCCGAGGCGGCGGAGTCGGTGCTGCCGGACCCGGCCGTCGGGCACCGGTCGTCGCTGTGGCGCTATCTGACGGGACTCATCGGCGTCGGCCGCTGACGTCGGGCCGTTGACCCTCGGGGCGCTTTTTTCCGGGCACTCCGAGGCACCGGTTTACATCGATACCGGACTGCAACTGGCCGACAATTGCGGCCAGTTGGACGCGGCCGGCGCCCTGGGCGCAGCCACCCGCGTTTGCGAAAGTCACGTTGTCGACGCCCTCCTTCAGCCCGTTCAGGCCCCCCGCCGACGCTCCTCCGGGACCGTATCCGTCGTGGGTCAGCCGTTCGGGGCAAGGAATGGGGTGTGGCTTCGAAGGGTGGCCCGGGCCTGTTCGTGGACCTGGAGCCCTGGCAGGCCCACGTCTTCGAGGTCGTCCAGGGCCTGGACGACCTCGGCTGACGTCAGCCCATGCTCTTCGACCCGTCCAGGGACTCGCGGATGATGTCGGCGTGGCCCGCGTGCTGGGCGGTCTCGGCGACGATGTGGAGCAGGACCCGGCGGGCCGACCACCGCACGCCGGGCTCGAACCACGGAGCCGACGGCAGCGGGTGCGCCGCGTCCAAGTCGGGCAGGGACGCGACCAGTTCGTCGGTACGGCCCGCCACGTCGTCGTACTCCTTCAGCACCCCCGCCAGCGTCTCGCCGGGCAGCATCCGGAACTCGTCGGCCCGCTTGGCGAAGTCCGCCTCGGTCATGCTGGTGAAGTCGGGCATCGCCGACGAGCCCGCCAGGATGAAGCCCACCCAACTCCGTTCGACCGAAGTGACGTGCTTGATCAGGCCACCGAGACACAACTCGCCCGCGGTGGTCCGCAGACCGGCCTGCTCGTCGGTGAGGTCGCGGGTGGTGAAGCGCAGGAAGTGGCGCTGCTTGGTGAGCGCCTCCAGCAGGTCGGCGCGCTCGCCGGTGACGGTCTGGCCGAGGGTGGTGGAGTCGGTGGTGGAGTCGCTCATGGTCTCTTCTTCCGTTTCTTCAGAGAAGGCTGTTCCGTCGCTCTTCTGCCGCTGTTCTTCCGCGGTCGAGTGCCACGTTAGGAGCGATAGAGGTCAGATCCTGACCTAAAGAAGCCCTGATCCAAAGAAGCCCTGACCTGAAGAAGCCTTGGTCTAGGAAGACAGTGAAACCGTCTCCCTGGTCGACCCCCACGCCGCCGCGCACAGCGCCTGTTCGACCTCGGCGGTGTAGACGGCGGCGGCCAGCCAGGCGCGGGCGAAGCGGTCCGTGTCGGCGGGGAGCAGTCGGCCGAAGGCGTCGCGGGAGCGGTCCGCGGCGGCGGCCCGGAGGTCGTCGAGGAGGTCGCCCGCGGTGGTGAGACCGACGCGACGCAGCCGCCTGCCGTCGCCCGCCCCGCTGCCCGGGAAGGCCAGCACCCGACGGCCCCCGGACACGGCCTGGTGCACGCGGCGGCGCAGGAGGTGCAGCGGGGCCTCGTCCACCACGGGGGCGCGAGCGGGGGTGGGCGCGGGGGCCGTCGTCGGCGCGGGCAGGTCCGCGTGTTGGAGGCGGTCCAGGCCCAGGTCCACCCGGGCGCCGGGTGGGGCGTCGGGCCCGGCGGGGTGTTCGGCGGCGAGCAGCAGTGCGCGCGGGAGCGGGCCCGGCGCGAGCCGGGCGACGATCCGCAGCCGGCTGCCCCGGGCAGCGGCCAGCAGCCGGAGGTTGTCGCGGTACGGGAGCGCCGGGTCCTCGTGGGCCATGGCCAGCCGGAGCGCGAGGCCGTCGCAGTCGGCCAGCAGACAGTCGCCCGTCGCCTCACGGACCGTGCCCGCCAGGGTGACGTCGAGGAAGAGCAGGCCGTGGCCGCCGCCCAGGGCGCGGGCGACCTGCTCGCCGACGGGCACCGCCCACAGCCGGTCCAGCGGCTCGGCGCTCCAGGCGGCGCCGGACGCGCGTACCGCCCGTACCCCCGCCCCCGCGCCGAGCCGGCCCGTCGGCGAGACGGTCGCACCCGAGACCGCGAGCCCCGCACGCGACAACTCACGGTGACTCAGGGCGGTGTCGCCGATCCGTACCGCGCGGTCGGCGGCGCCGGTCGCCCGGCCGGGGCCGCCCGGAGCCACGTCGGAGACCGTGTAGAGGCGGCCCTCGGCGTCGGCGGTCCAGGTGACCGCGCCCGCGTAGCCGGTCGCCGTCAGGACGGGTTCGGAGAAGAGGCCGTACAGGCGCAGCGAGCCGTCCGGGGTGTACGGCTGCCGTACGGTGCCGCGCAGTTCGGCCAGGTCCGGGCCGCTCGCGAACGGCAGCCGGTGCGCCACGCCGAGGACGGTGCGCAGGGCGTCCGCGAGTTCGGGTTGCCGGTAGGCGGGGTCGGCGGCGCGGGCCGCGCGTATTCCCGTGACCACGGAGACCGCCGAGGCGGCGGCCCGGGGGAGTCCCGCGAGTCGCGCGGTGTGCGCGGCGCGCAGAAGCTCCGCCTGGAGCACGGCGCCGGAGCCGTCCGTACCGGCTTCGAGGACGGCGGCCGTCGCGTCGAACACGGCCCGCGCGGCGGCGAGTTGGGCCGGTGCGGCGGTCTCCGGTTCCGCCTCCGAGCCTGCCTCCCGGTCCTGCTCCGCCTGGGCTTCCGGGGAGGGCGTGGGGGGCGTGGTTGTGGTGTCGGTCGGTTCGTCGTCGGCGACCGGCGCGGCCGAGGCCGCCGCCGCGCGGTGCAGGCAGTCGGGGGCGAGCAGGCAACCGCAGCGGATTGCGTCCGCGCTGGTCACCGTGGAGCCGGGCGCGTGGAGTTCGAGGTGGGTGTCGTCGTCGACGGCGATCCGCACGGTGTCGCCCTCGCGGACGACCGGACGTGCCGCCAGCTTGGCGATGCCCGCGTCCAGCCGCTTGCGCAGCCGGGGCGAGAGGGCCTCTACGAGTCCGGCGGTGACGGACGGGGCGACGGGAGGCAACAGGTCCGTGCTCATACGATCCGTGCTCATGTGATCCGGGCTCATGCGATCTTCTCCCCTACCCAGCGGGCGAGTTCGAGCGGACTGAGGGCGGCGACCGGCATCCCCGCGGCGACGAGCCGGCCCGCGACGCCCGTGGAGTAGCGCGGCCGGCCGGTGTCGTCGAGGCTCGCGCAGCCGAGGACGTGACAGCCCGCCCCGACCAGCGCGCGCACCTCGCCGAGCAGCCCGCCGAGGGGGTAGCCCTCCTCGAAGTCGCTGACGACCACGACGAGGGTCCGCGACGGCACGGTGACCAGCTCGCGCGCGTGCCGCAGCCCTGCCGCGATGTGCGTGCCGCCGCCGACGCGCACCTCCAGCAGCAGTGACAACGGGTCCTCCACCTGGTCGGTGAGGTCGATGACCTCCGTGGAGAACGCCAGGAAGTGCGTGGACAGCGTCGGCACCCCGGCCAGCACCGAGGCCGTCAGCGCGGCCCACACGGTGGAGGCCTCCATGGACCCCGACACGTCCGTGACGAGGATCAGCCGCCAGTCGGCGGCCCGCCGCGCCCGCGTACGGAACACCGGGCGCTCGGGGATGACCCGGACCGTGCCGTCGGGGCCGCGCCGCGCGGTCGCCAGGTTGGCACGCAGGGTGCGGGGCAGGTCGAGGCCGCCGCCCGGACGCCGGCTGGGGCGCGGCAGAGTCGTGCCGTGCAGGGCAGGGCGTAGCCGGGTGGCGAGCTGCCGGGTCAGTGCTTCCACCAGGCGCCGGACGAGCGGGCGCAGCGCGGCGAGCCGGGCCTCGGGCAGACCGCCCGCGTGTCGCAACACCGTGCGCAGCAGATCGACCGAGGGGCGCACACTGTCGGCGTCCAGCTCCGTGAGCACGTCCTTGCGGCCCGACGCGGCGGCCGCCGCCAGCACCTCCTCCCGGATGCCCGGCCCGAACAGCGCCGCCAGCTCCTGCGACCACTCCCGCACCCCGGGATACGGCGCCTCCCGGCCACCGCCGGCCCCCGGGCCCGTCAGGTCCCCCCGGCTGCCCTCGCCGCGTCCGCTGCCGTACAGCTCGTCCAGCGCGGTCGCCAACGAGCGGGCGGACGAAGGGAGTTGGTCACTTCGGCGGCCCAGGACGAGGCGCCAGCGGTCGGCGGGGACGAGACGGTGGTCCTCCTTCTCGGAGGCCACGACGGAGTCGGGGGCGGGGATGGGGGCGGGGATGGGGGTAGGTGCAGGCGTCTGTGTGCCGCCGCCGGGTGCGGGCAGCAGGCCCAGCGACCGGAGGGTGGCGCGGGCCGCGAGGTCGGCCTGTGTCCAGGCGGCGAGTGCGGCCGGGTCGATGCCGTCGGTGTCGGTGACGTGCCCGGTGTCGAGACGTTCCTCGACGGCCGCGAGGAGACGGTCGCGGGCCGCCGGGCTCAGCGTCTCGAAGCCGCCCCGCAGCGCGGGAAGCCGGTCGAGGAACTCCCGGTCGGGCAGCTCCGAGACGCGGTTGAGCAGGGGCTCCAGTGCGGGTGCCGCGGCTTCCAGGAGCGGGCCCGCGGCGGTCAGCAGCCCGCTCAGCCGGGCGGTCAGCGCCGACCGCGCGTCGGAGTCGACGGCCCCGTCGACCCAGGAGGCGACGCGGTCGCCGAAGGCCCGCGCGTCCTCCTGGCCGAGCAGCACCCGGACGGCTCCGGCGGCGCCGCGCATCAGCGGGGAGCCGTCGGCGGCCAGCCGGGCGAGGGCGTCGGTGAGCCGGATGCCGCCCAACAGGTCGGCGCGGTGGGCGAGTTCGAGCAGGGCGTGGGCGTCGGCGGGGTCCTCGGACCCGGTCAGGCCGTCGACCTGCCGCACCGCCGCCGCGGTGAGCGGCTCGGCGACGGAGGCCGCCCGTGCTGTACGGTCCTCGTCGGCGTCGAGCCCTGGCACGTGACCGGCCCGCAGGCGGTCCGACAGGGCCAGTGCGGCGAGGAGTTCGGGCAGCGTGCCGGCCTGGGGCAGCACCTCGGCGACGTCGTCGAGCCGTTCGTCCGCGAGCAGCGGCAGCCCGCACTCCGCTGCTTCCGCGAGGCCTTGGAGTACCTGGGCGGCCGTCGAGCCGCCCTCGTCCTGTTCCGTGCGCCGCCGTTCGCGCAGCAGGCCCTCGGCGGCCTGGGCCGCGGTGACTCCGCGCACGCCGGCCGCGGTCAGCATGGCCGCCGTCGCCGGCGTCCAGCGCACCTCCCAACGGGAGGTGAGGGCCTCGGCGCCGCCCGCGCCGACGACCTCCTTCGCCTCCCCGTACGGCACACCGCACACCGTCAGCCGCCGCAACAGCAGCTCGCGACGCCGGTCGAGATCCGACCGCAACGGGTCGAGCCGCAGGTCCCGGGCCGGATCGGAGGCGCTCTCGGGACCCGGCAGGCCCAGCGAGGTGACCTCGGCCTCGACCGCCGGGGCGAGACCACTGCGCGGCGCGCCCGGCGCGGGTCGGCCGGTGCGCGTGCCGACGAGTACCCGCTCCATCGCCCGCGCCACGGCCCGCCCCCGCCCGTACGGCTCCCCCTGCGCGAGGACCGTCTGCACCGCCTCGACCAGCTCGCCCCGGCCCGCCGCGGGCAGCCCGCGCAGCCTGGCGAGGTCAGCGGCGAGCCGGCTGATCTCCCGCGCGTCGGCCGGCCCGGACGGATGCCCGAGCCCGCGCAACTCCGCACATACCCGCACGGCCGCCCGCGTCAGCGCCTCCTCCAGCGCCGTGGGATCCCCCGCCGCCCGCACCACCATGTCCTGCCACTCCGGATCCCGGATCCCTGCCGGATACCCGGACCGCTCGTCCAGCAGGGCATAGGTATAGGGAATCAACGAGGTGCTCCACGACACCCGCCCCGGCTCGGCGGCTTCGCCCCGGCGGGCGGTTAGGGAGGCGCTGGTCCGGTCGTCGCCGGCGTCTCGTCCGGTGAAGGACGCCGCCGTCAGCGCCGGTGCGTGGAAGGCGCCGATCAGTACCGCGGCGCGTTCGCCGTTGAGGGTGGACTCGGTGATGCGGGAGCGCATCCATTGCTCGCGCCGTAGGTCCAGCTCGGGTACGCCGCCCGAGGCTGCCGCGTCTTCGCGTAGGGCCCACCCCGTCAGGAGGGCCGCCCGGCGTAGGGCCTCGGGTGGGGAGCCCGGGGCGGTGGCCTCGACCAGGCGGTCCCACAGGTCGTCGCCGGGGCGGCCCGTGAGGCGGGCGCGGAGCGCGTCGGTGAGCCTGTGAGGAGCGCCGTGTGGCGTGCCGTCGCGGCCCTCGCCCCATGCCCGGTCTGCCAGGGGCAGGTCGCAGGCGATCACCGGGACGCCGTGCCCGGCGGCCCAGCGTACGGCGGCCAGCTCGGGCGAGAAGTCGGCGAACGGATAGAACGCCGGGCCCCCGCCGCCCCGCCCGTCACCGGGCGCCGCGGCGAGCGCGACCGGGGCCCGGGTCTCCTCGTGCCCGAGCCAGGGCAGCCACTCCTGCATCTCGGCCGGCAGCTCGACGAGCAGCACGTCCGGCTTCGCCTCGTCCAGCAGCGCGGGCACGGCGGCGGCAAGCGACGGCGCGTGGTGCCGTACGCCGATGAGGTAGGGCCCGGCCGGGTCGGTGAGGGCGGCGAGGGCCTCGTCCGGAGAGCCCGGAGAGCCCGGAGAGTCCGGAGAGGACGGAGAGTCCGGAGAGGACGGAGAGTCCGGAGAGGACGGGGAGTCCGGGAAGCCTGGTGTGCCCGGCGCGGTGGGGTGGAGGGGCACGGCCGTCAGCCCTCCAGGACCGTGCGCAGGTCCCACAGGGTGCGCCACGTCGCCGAACCCTGCTCGGCGCGGCGCCGGACGGGACCGTCCCAGTAGCCGCGCAGCCGGGCCGCGTCGGCCGGGTCGTCCTTGCGGACCACACCGAGCAGGTGGCCCGGCAGCAGCCCGAGCACGTCACGGTCGCCGGGGAAGTACGCCGCCGCGAGCGCCAGCGCGCCCGCGACGGACACGGCCTCCGCGGTGGACATCACCGTGGACGGCCGCTCCACCTCCCAGCCCTCCGCCGACCGGCCCTCCCGCAGATCGCGGAACGCGGTGACCAGGGCCTCCAGCACGGCGTCGTCGACCTGGAAGGGCGCCCCGGCCCGCTCCACCGAGGCCCGCGCCTGACTGCGCACCAGCGCGGTCTCCGCGTCGAGGTCCGGAATCGGGCCGACCGTCTCGAAGTTGAAGCGGCGCTTGAGGGCCGCGGACATCTCCGAGACGCCCTTGTCGCGCAGGTTGGCCGTGGCGATCAGGTTGAAGCCGGGCGCGGCGTGCGCCAACGCGTCGTCCGTGCCCGCCAGTTCGGGTACGGCGATGCGCCGCTCCGACAGCAGCGAGACCAGCGCGTCCTGCACCTCGGGCAGGCACCGCGTGACCTCCTCGACCCGGGCGATGGCGCCCCGGGACATGGCGGTCAGCACCGGTGACGACACCAGCGCCTGCCGGCTCGGCCCCTGCGCCAGCAACAGGGCGTAGTTCCAGCCGTACTTGAGCTGGTCCTCCGTCGTACCCGCCGTGCCCTGCACGACCAGGCCGCTGGTGCCGCACACGGCGGTGGACAGCAGCTCGGACAGCATCGACTTGGCGGTGCCGGGCTCGCCGACGAGCAGCAGCCCGCGCTCCCCGGCCAGCGTGACCACACACCGCTCCACCAGCGCCCGGTCGCCGACGAACTTGCCCTCCACCACCAGTCGGCGCGGCACCCCGTCGGGCACCTCGACGCCCTCACCCTCGCCCTTGCCCTTGCCTTCGGGCAGTTTCAGGGCGCGGCCGTCGCTGCCCATGACGAACGTGACGACGGCACGCGGGGTGAGCCGCCAGGCGGGCGGGCGCGGCCCGTCGTCGTACGCGGCGAGGAAGGCCAGCTCGGTGGCGTACCGGTCCTCGGGCGGGACGATCTGGCGGACGGGGTCGGGGGACGGAACGGTGCTGGACCCGACAGTGGTGGACCGGACGGTGGTGGTCATCGGCGCGCGTTCTTCCAGGTGGGGCGGGAGGGTGGTCATCGGCGGCGGCCCTTGCGGGTGGCGCGGGTGGTGAGCTCCTCGTAGGCCGGGGCGTCACCGGCGCGGACGCGGTCCCACGCGCGCGTGAACAGTTCGGGCACCGGGACCACCGGCACCGTGCGCCCATAGGCGCGCACCGGGTAGAGGCCCTCCTTCCAGATCTCCACCGGCAGTGCGGGGGACTTGAGGTCCAGCCAGCCGCACGGCAGGAAGAAGGTGCGCCCCGCGCGCGGCCGCTTGGCCTCCACGACCAGGCCGGTCGCCGCGAGTTCGGCGCGGGCCTTCTTCGTGCGGGCGGGCTTCCAGCCGGTCCAGCGGGCGCAGTTGCGGTCCGTGGGGTCCGGGAGGGCCAGCAACTGGAGGTAGAGCGCCGCCGCGTCCTCGCCGAGCCCGTGCCGCGCGGCGACCTCGGCGACCAGCTCGGGCACGCTGAACGTCGGGTCCTGGGCGTACCCGGCAGGCCCCTCGGGGTCGGTCCCGGCCCCGAGCGCGCGGGCGAGTTCCTCGTCGAGGATCGTCCGCAGGGCCCACATGCCCTGACCGCGTGCGAGCCCGACGAGCCCCTCGACGAGCCCGAACACCGGGTCGTCGGGGGCGCCGAGCGCCCCCGGCCGGACCAGGACGGTTTCCTGGTCGCCGTACCACGGGCGCAGCACCAGAGCCTCGCCCACGTGCGTCAGACCGTCCGCGTCGGCGCCTCCGGTGGCAGGCAGCCCGTAGGCCTTGCGCAGCCCGACGGCGGTCGAGGTGCCCTTGTCCGTCCACTCGACGTCCAGGTCGAGCAGCAGCCCCGGATCGGCGACGCGGCGGCGCAGCGCGGCCAGGCTCCCCGGCAGGACGGCCCGCAGCGGATGCCCGTACGGCAGGGAGTAGGCGAGCCCGGCCAGGGCGGCCACGGCACCCGTCAGGTGGCGGCGGGCGGGCAGCGCCGCCGGGTCCGCCGCGACCAGGTTGTCGTCCTTGTCCGGCCGCTGGACCGTGGTGCGGCTGATCCACGGGGTGCGCGCGGGGTTGAGGATCTCCTCGACTGAGCCGGTCGAAAGGCCGTCGAGGGTGAGCTCCCCGGCGAGCTCCTCGGGCAGCCGGACGACCGCGCCGAGCCGCTCGGCCCACACCCGGCCCGCCGCCTCCGTGTCCGGCCCCGCCGTCCACAGGTCGCCGGGCTGGTGCGGCAGCAGCGCGCCGACGAGCGCCGCCCGGTCGCCGCTCCCGACCGTGCCCAACAGGGCGTCGCCGAGCTGCTTCTGACGAGGCTTCAGGCCGGTCGCGGCGATCACCTCGGCGGTGAGCTGCTTCGGCCCGGCGGCGAGCAGCAGCGCCGCCTGCACCGGCCCCAGCCCGTCGCGCGACGCCGTAGCGAGGGCGGCGGGCGCCTCCGGCAGCCAGGGCGCCGGGCCCTTGTCCCGGACGAGCGCGGTGACGGCGGTCAGCGCGTCGGCGGGGAACACCGCCGGGTGCGCGCTCTCCCGCTCCAGGGTGAAGTGGGCGATCGCCCCGAACACGCCGGCCGGGTCGTGGTCCAGGGCGAGCCAGTGCACCCGCCCGGCCTGCCGGTCGACGTTCTGGCAGCCGAGGACGACGACGATGCGGCCGTCGCCGCGGCGCAGCACCTGACCGACCCGCTCCTGCTTCTCGTGCGGCTCGCTCAGCACGACCTCGCGCAGCGCACCCGCACCCGCATCCGCGCCCCCGGGTGCGGCCAGCGGCCCGTCCGTGATCGCCTCGCACAGCAGGAGCAGCGCTTCGCGGTGCGCCTCGGTCACCGTCGGGGAGGCGGCGCGGTACGCGAGCGGGCGCAGCGCGTCCAGCACGGCCGGCCACACCAGACCGATGCCGGGCACGGTGAACTCGTCGCTGCGCCACCCGCCGGCCGCGCCGGTGGACCGGGAGGCGTCGGGCAGGGCCTTGCCGTCGGCCGGCTTCCCGGACAGCACGTGGTTCACGGCGCGGATCTGCCTCAGCGCGTTCCAGCGCGTCTCGCTGCCCCACCAGCCGTGCAGCTCGACGAGGCCGGTGGTGGCCTCGCGCAGCGTCTCGTCGTCGCCGTACTCGGGGCTGAAGTCGGCGAACATGCCGTCGACGCGGCGGCTCTCCGCCTTCGTCCGCTCGACCGGCGGCGCCACGAACGAGGCGGTGGACTCCGCGAGCCGCAGCACCGCGTGCACCAGGGCGGCGACGCCGGACCGCAGCCGCGGGTCGCCGAGTGCGGGCAGACAGCGGGACACGACGTCCTGGAGCACCTCGTCCGCGGTCGGCACGGCGGGCTGGTCCGGGGCGGTGGCTCCACCGGTGCCTCCGGCTGCCGTCGCCGCAGGGGAGATGGACCGCTTCGCACCCGTGGAGCGCTTCGGGCGGGTGGTCTCCTGGACGGCACCGGCCGCAGCCAGCTTCGCCTGCCGTTCCGCCAGCGCCTGCGCCGCGGCCCGCAGCACCTCGGCCGCCTGCTCGTCGGTCAGCGCGCGCAGCACGGCCGACGCACGCTCGTCGCGCGGGCGAAGAGCGTGCCAGAAGTCCACCGGCGGGACGAACCGGGTGCCGGCGGCGAACTCGCCGCCGCGCTCCATCGGCGTCACCCGGCCCAGCTCCCCGGCGGCGGACGGGTCGCCGCCCGCGTACAGGGCGATCTGCCGGTGCAGGCCGACGGCGACGGGCTCGGCCCCGCCGGGCAGCCGCAGCGCGCCGAGCAGGACGCCCGGCGACCGGCCGTCGGCCCAGGGGAGGGCGACGGTCCGGCCGTCCGGCGTTCCGGCGACCGTACGGGTCTCGGCGCCCTCGCCCTCCGTGCGCACCCAGCGGCCCAGGACCGTGCCGTCCGTGCCGAACGGGCTCTGTTCCAGGCCCGGTTGGAGCGGCAGCACCTCGCACTGCTGCTGGAGCAGGGTGGTGTCCTCGCGGATGCCGGAGCGCAGGAACGCGGGCAGTGAGGCCCGCCCGTGCGTGCCGGTGGCCGGGTCGTACTCCAGCCACACCTGCTGCACGCCCTGCCTGCCCTGACGCCAGTAGGACGTGCCGTCGCCGATGACGCGACGGCTCGGCGGCACGACGGTGTCACCGGCGTGCAGCGTGCGGCCCCCGGTGGCGCGACCGCCTCCGGGCAGCGGGATCGACGGCTCGCCCGCGTCGTTGCCGCCGTACCAGTGGGGGATCTGCTCGCCGCCCAGGGGGAACACGTCGGCCGGGCGGGCGGACCAGTAGCCGAACTGCTTGCCCTCCTGCCGCCACATGACGAGCAGTTCGCCGTCCGTGTAGCGGTAGCGCGGGCGCTGCCAGCGGTCCAGCGTGACGGGCAGCCGCAGGTCGTGCTCCAGCAGGATCTCGTCGGGTCCGACGACGAACACCTTGTGCGCGCGGGCGAGGATCAGCGCCGGCCAGGCCTCGCTGACGGCCAGCGTGTCGTCCCGGTCGCTGTCGCGTTTCGTCTCGGCGTCGAGCCGGCGCAGCGCCTCGTCGAGCGCGGGCCAGCCCAGCTCGTCCAGGATTCCGGCGCGCAGCGTGTGCCCGAGCAGGGGCGCGATCGCGTGCGCGGCGACCTTCGCGACGGCCGCCGGGCTCACCCGGGCGGCCACCGTGCGGAACGGACGCAGCCGCTCCAGCGCGGCCCGCGCGGCGGGCAGGCCGACCGCCGAGGTCAGTTCCCCGGCCGCGTCGTCCAGCCACTCCCGCAGCACGTCACCGAGGACGGGGTGGGCGGCCAGGCCCTCCAGCACCTCGGCCTCCGGACGGAAGCCGCTGACGCTGCCGATGCCGGCGTACAACAGGCGGCGCAGGCACGGGTCCGCCGCGGTCGCCGTCAGATCGCGGCGGCCGGGCCGGGGTTCGCGCAGCCAGCGGTCGAGGGAGAGGTACACGACCTGGTCGGGGCCGGGCAGCTCCAGCGGCACGTCCTGCGCCACGCACAGGTCGAGCAGGTCGAGGTCGGCGCCGGTGTGCCAGCGGCCCGTGCACAGGTCGACGCGGCGGCCCCGCTCGCGCAGCCGGGGCGCCATCCGCTCGACGAGGGCGAGGGTGGCCGGGGAACGGTCGCTGACGTTGCCGCCGTGCTTGCGGTGCAGGGCCCACCGGCCGAGCCAGTCCGCCGGGTCCACCTCGGCCCCCGGCTCACCCGTCGCCCCACCTGTCGACCCACCCGCCGCCTCGCCGGTGAGGAGGAGATCCGCCCCGCACTCCGTGAGCAGCGCGAGCCAGAACTCGTCGTCCTCGACGGAACGCTCCAGACCGGCCGGCATGATCTCCAGCAGCCGCCCCCGCACCTCCGGACGCTGCTCCGCCAGGACGGCGAGCGTCGGCCGGTAGAAGTTCCAGAAGGACGCGGGCGCCCGGACCGCGGCGGGCGAGGCGAGCAGATCGGCGACCAGGGCGCACTCCTCGGTGCCCCGGTCCAGCCCCGCCGCCCTGATCAGCCCGCGCGCGTCCTGCGGCAGCGACGCGTACGGCGGCATCCCGGCCGCGCAGCGCTCCACGGTCAGCTGCCGGAAATGCGCCCAGGCCGCGGCCGGGTCCAGGCGTGTCGCGAGATCCTTGACGTGCTCCTTGAGCGCCTTGACCGTCAGCGCCCCGGCGAAGGCGAACTCCAGGAACACGGCCCGCTGCCGCTCCTCGTCCACCGCCAGCGCGTGCACCCGCTCGGCCTCGCGGGCCTTGCCGAAGAACGCGGAGGCGTACGTCGTGTTCTCGTGCTCGAGGAAGACGCGGGCGGCCTGCTCGTAGAAGGTCGGCAGGAAGTGCGGGACGGCCCGGCCGAGCCGGGTGCCGAGCTCCTCGAAGCCGTCCTTGGCGGCGCCGGGGCGGGACTTGGCCTGCCGCGCGAGCCGTTCGACGTCCTTGACCAGCGCCAGCGCGTGATGGCCGTTGGCCGGGTCGTGGACCAGCGCCCAGGCGGGGAAGCCGAGCGTCTCCCGGCGCACCTGACCCACCTCGGGGACCTGCGCGTCCCGGGCCAGTCCGAGGAAGTCCAGCGCGAGATCCTCCGCCTCGCCCAGGGTGCCCGGCACCAGCCGCACGATCCGCCGGTCGTCCAGCGCGGGATGGGTGTACGTGCGGACGGTGAGCGTGTCGGCGTCCTCGCGGTTCGTGCTGCCCGGGGGCAGGACGGCGCCCGCGTCGAGGAGGGCGGCCGCGGTGGTCTCGTCGTAGGTCGTCATGCCGCCCGCTCCTCGTCCTCGATGTCGCGCCCGGCATACAGCGCGGCCGCCATGCGCATGCCCTCCGACCAGGCCACCGGCCCGACCTGGCCGAGCTTCAGCGCCCGGCCGGCGGGGTCGGTGAACACCAGGGGGCCGGTCTCCACCTGCTCGTAGCCCTCGTAGTCGCCGACCCACACCCGGGCCTCGACCGTGCGGCCGTCCTCCAGGACGGAGGCGACGGCGTGGCCGCCGCGGACGCGGTAGCCGAGCTGCGTGACGCGGCCGTGCAGGAACCGCTGCTCCTTGAACGCTCCGCCGGCGTACTCCTCCACGGCGGTGCCCTCCGCGTCGAGGGAGACGGGCCGCTGCCACACCTCGCGGAAGAGCTGCTGGGCGCGCTGCGCGACGCCGAGTTCGACGGCGAACTCCCGCAGCTCCTCCAGGTCTTCGAGGAGGACCGGGTGCGGGAGGCGGACGAGTTCGGGGGCGATGCGGACGGTGTCGCCGTCGAGGTCGACCAGGCCGAGGCCGCGCTCGGGGTCGGCGTCCCGCAGGAACCCGGCCACCTCGCCGTCGGCCCCGGTGACGACGAGGTCACGGAGGGCGGCCTGCCAGGCGGGGTCGGGCCACACCCGCGCGACGACGGTGAGCGGCACCGGCAGCGAGCGCACCATCCAGCGCTCCACGTCGGCCAGGCACCGGCGCTCGTGCCGCTCCAGCCACTCGGTGAGCTGACGCAGGCCCACGACCGCCGGATCGTCGGCGATCTTGGGCGGTACGGACTTCAACCGCCGCCCGGCCGCGTTGCGGCACACCACCTTGCCGTCATCCAGAGCGACTTCGTAGTCGCCGGCCGACACCCACCCCATGACTGCCTCCCGCACCCGCAATGATCAAGTGACGGGAACTGTAGAACAGGCCACTGACAACGGGGTCCGGGAGACGGCGGGCGGCCTCCTCGACCTGCGCCTTCACGCCCTGTCAGGGGTGAAGGCGGATGTCGAGGAGGCGACGTCTCGGTCGGGTCAGCCCTCGACCCAGCCGTGGTTCTTCGCGAACTGCGACAGCCCGGCCCGCACCTGGACGATCTGCTCGCCGGTGAGAGAGGGCGCCGCCGTCAGCAGCGCCTCGGTGACGTCCCGGACGAACTCCTCCGTGCTGAGCACATCGCACAGGACGTCGTCGTCGGCGGCGAGAGGCTTGCCGTCCTCCCCGCGCGCGAGCCGCACCCCGGACGCCTTCGGGCCGCGCTCGCCGTCCTCGATCTCGAACTCCACCACGATGCCCCTGCGTACCTGCGACTCGGGCATCAGCATGTCGTTGACGTGCAGGAAGACATCCTCCCCGCCGTCATCGGGCGCGATGAACCCGTAACCGCGCTGACTGTCGAAGCGCACCACACGACCAGCAACCATCCCAACCCCCAGCAACCTCGAAACACCCACGTCGGTGAACCTGCCCAGATCGTAGTCAGAACGACGGCCTCAGGGCGACCCGCACCGGACACCGCCACCGAGCGTCAGGACTCGGTGCGCTCCGCGTCACGCTTCTTGATGCGGACCGTCTCCTTGCGGACCTCGGCCTGGACGGCGCGCTCCTTCTCCAGCCACTCCGGCTTCGCGTCCTTGATCGCCTCGATCTGCTCGGTGGTGAGCGCCTCGCTCACCCCGCCGCGGGCCAGGCCCGCGATGGAGACGCCCAGCTTGGCCGCGACCACCGGACGCGGGTGCGGACCGGTCTCGCGCAGCGTCCGCAGCCATACGGGCGGGTTCGCCTGGAGCTCGCTCAGCTCGGCGCGCGAGACGGCGCCCTCCTGGAACTCGGCGGGCGTGGCGGGGAGGTACACACCCAGCTTCTTCGCCGCGGTGGCGGCCTTCATCGTCTGGGTGCTCGCTTGCGACTTCATACGGTCCAGGGTATCGGCCGCCGACGAGACCTCCGACCACAGCCGGTAACCTGGCGGGATGACCGACTCGGCGGATTCCCCCTCGTTCCGGCTCGCGTACGTCCCCGGAGTGACGCCCGCCAAGTGGGTGCGGATCTGGCGGGAGCGCCTGCCCGACACGCCCCTCACCCTCCTCCAGGTGACCCCCGCCGAAGCCTCCGACGTCTTGCGCGACCGCACCGCCGACGCCGCCTTCGTACGCCTCCCCGTCGACCGTACGGTGTTCAGCGCGATCCCCCTCTACACCGAGGCGACCGTCGTCGTGGTCCCCAAGGATCACCTGATCACGGCGGCCGAGGAGATCACCTTGGACGACCTCGCCGACGAGGTGGTCCTGCACCCCCTCGACGACGTCATCGGCTGGGAGCAGCCGCCCGGCGAGGCCGCCTTCGAGCGCCCGGCGACCACCGAGGACGCGATCGAGCTGGTCGCGTCGAACATCGGCGTCCTGGTCGTGCCCCAGTCGCTGGCCCGCCTCCACCACCGCCGCGACCTCACCTACCGCACGGTCGTCGACGCCCCCCGGTCGGACATCGCCCTCTCCTGGCCCGAGGAGGCGACCACCGACCTGGTCGAGGACCTGATCGGCATCGTCCGCGGCCGCACCGTCAACAGCACCCGGGGCCGCGCCCAGCAGGCCCCGGCGAAGGAGACGAAGGAAGCGAAGGAGCGGCAGCCGCGTAAGGCGCAGCCGGGCGGCGCGCCCCGCAACAGCGCCGGCGGCCGGGCCGGCGGCGGCGCGAAGAGCGGCGGCGCCGGCCGGCGCGGAACCGGCGGCGGCAAGCCCCGCCGCCGGTCGTAGCGACCCGCAGGCCTACAGGTCCGTAGGCCCGCAGGTCCGCAGGTCCGCCGGGTCTACGGCACGAAGGTCGCCCCGCGTGCCGTACTCACCACCCTCTCCCCGTCGGCCCGTGCGAGCAGCCCGGCGCTCACCCACGCGTCCACCACGCTCCGTACGCGCGTGACCAGTGCGGCCTTGGACGCGAACGGCGCCCCCGCCCACACCTCGTCGAGCAGGGTCGTGCGGTCCGCCTTCGCCGGGTTGGCCACGCCCGAGTCGCTGTTCCCGAACACCACCCGGGGTTCGGCCCTGCGCACATAGGCGTGCGTCGGGTCCTCGGTGCCCTCGTGGAAGGGGGCGAACCCGGTGCCGTCGAGCGTGAAGTGCAGCGGCTTCCCGCTCACCGGCGTGAAGGAGGGCAGCAGGTCGCCGGAGAGGGCCGCGTTGCGGTAGAGGCCGAACTCCAGACACGTGGTGGCGGAGTTGCGGGCGACCAGGTTGACCGGACCGTGGAACAGCGTTTGCAGGGACGGGTCGTCGAACGCCTTCTCCACCCGCAGCCGGAACGGCATCGCCACCCGGACGACGTCCCCGTCCCGCCAGGTCCGGGACACCGAGAAGTAACTGCCGGGCGCCGGCGTCCCGTTGACGCCCCGCCCGTTGACCGTCACCCGGAACCCGGCCGTCGCCCAGGCCGGCACCCGCAGCCGCAACGCGAACGTCGAGGTCCGTCCCCGGACCGTCAGCGTGCTGCCCTGCTCGCGCGGGAAGTCGGTGCTCTGCGCGACCGTGACGCCCTTCTCGGCCCAGGTGAGCGTGGCCGGGCTGTACAGGTTGACGTACAGCGCGCTGCCGTCGGCGGCCTTGAAGTACACCGAGTCCTGGTACTTGGTGGCGCTCTCCATGCCGGTGCCCTCGCAGCAGGTCGTGCCCTGCTTGGGCGTGTAGTCGCGCACCGTGCCGGGCGTGAGCCCGATGAAGTACGTGACCAGCGGTTTCTCCGCGTCGGGGGTGTCCTGCCGGGAGCCGAGGACCTGGTTGTACAGGGCCCGCTCGTAGTAGTCCATGTACGCCGGGTCCTGGTCGTGGAAGAACAGGGTCCGGCTCAGCTTCAGCAGGTTGTACGCGCAGCACGTCTCGGCGGTGGCGCCGTCGATCGTCCCCGCGATGACGTCCCGCGCCTTCCAGAACTCGCCCTGGCTGGTGCCGCCGATGCCGTACATGCGGTGCGGTACGACCATGCCCCAGAAGTTCTTCGCGGCGGTGAGGTAGCGCGTCTCGCCCGTCGCGTCGTACAGCCGCACGAGTCCGGTGAAGATCGGGATGTGCTGGTTGGCATGCAGCCCGTCGAGCGTGTCGGTGTTCGCCGCGCACGCGTCGATGAGCTTGTCGAGGTCGAACAGCCGGGCCAGCGCGAGGTGTTCGGGCTTTCCGGACAGCGCGTGCAGATCGCAGACCGCCTCGACGATGCCGCCGAACTCGCCGCTGGAGAAGATGCCCCACATGCGCTGGAGCGTGGCCTCGGGCAGCTTCGACAGCCGGGAGTACATCCAGTCGCACATCCCGGACGCCAGGTCGAGCGCGCGCTCGTCGTCGGTGGCGAGGTACGCGTCCAGCAGACCGCGGAGGATCTTGTGGGCGGTGTAGTAGGGCGCCCACACCTTGGTGTAGTCGGGGCCGGTCATCGACTCCAGTTGGATGAACTGGGTCTCCGGGTAGGCCGCGAGGAACCCGGGGTGGCTGGGCCCGCCCCAGGTGCGGCGCAGGGTGGCGGTCAGGCCGCGCCCCGAGGCGTCCGCGAACGTGCCGCCCGAGGTCTCGTCGAAGGCGTAGGAGGCCAGGTCGCCGGGCGTCCGGCGGCTCTGCAACTCCGTGACCTCGGCGGCGGTCAGCGCCCGCGACCACACGTCGAAGCCGCCGAAGGCGCCCGCGAAGACCGGGTCGGAGGCGTAGTGGGACCGGCCGAGCCAGTTGCCGGTGAGGGTGCCGAGGGCGGCCGGGGTGAGCGACATGGCGGTGTTGCGGGCCACGGCCGTGCCGTCGACGTACAGGGTCCCGGTGCCCGCGGCGATGGTCACCGCGAGGTGGCTCCACTGGTTCAGGGGCAGCGCGGCGGTGCCGTCGAGCCCCTGCTCGCCGCCCGCCCCGCCGGTGGTGACGGCGAACCGGGGCACACCGCTCGCGTTGCGCGCGGCCAGGTACAGATACCGGGTCGTGTCGTTGCCGAAGTCGAAGATCCGGGTCCAGCCGGCGTCATGGGTGGGCTTCACCCAGGCGGCGAGGGTGACCTCCGCGGCGCCGCCCAGGACGCCGGACGGCACGTCGACGTACTGGTAGGAGCCGCGCACGTTCTCCGCCGCCGTACCGAACCGGCCGGGGACGCTGAGCACGGTCGGCTCGCGGCGCAACGCCTCGCGCACCTCCGTCAGCGCGCCGACCGCCGTGCGGATCCTGTCCGCGAACACCTGCTCGCCGGTGCTCGCGTACGCCTGGGACAGCATCGTGAGGAAGTGCCCGGTGTAGTGGCCGCGCAGGTTGCCGCCTGCCTCCCCGTCCAGGCCCTCCCAGCCGCCGGGGGCGACCGCGCCGAGCGTGGAGCGGCCGGCGTTGGCGCGGAAGACCTGGAGCAGGCGGTTCACGTCGTAGCCACGGGCGTGGTCGAGCATCAGGCGGCGCTTGGCGGCGAAGACGCCGGGGCCGAGCGAGACGTCCTGGAGGGGGAAGGGCTGGAGGGACCAGGCGGCCGGCGGCGGGAGGACGGCCGCCGCGGCTTGGGTGGCCGCCGTGAGGGGGAGTGGGGGGACTGCCGCCGCGAGTATCGCGCTCTGGAGAAGGGTCCGTCTGCTGAGGGGCGGTGCCATGTGCGTGTTCCTCCGGTCCACAGTTGGATCGAGGTGGCGTTCGGGATCACGCTGTTCGAAATCACGAACGGCGTGCGGATGGTCGACCAGACGGTAGAGGGGCGACGGAAGCACGTCAACGGTCCTGACAGGACCGAGAGTTGCGAACGGGAAGGCTACTTGGCGCCGGCCCGCCCGATGGACTCCACCAGCGGCAGCAGTCGGTGCGGCACCCGTTCCCGCAGGGCCACCTCTGTGCGGGTGCGGACCACGCCGGGCACGCTGATGAGCTTCTGGATCACGTCCTCCAGGTGCGCGTTGTCGCGCGCCACCACCCGGGTGACGAGGTCGCCGCCGCCGGTGATCGAGAACGCCTCGACGATCTCCGGTACGGCGGCCAGGGCGTCGCCCACGTCGTCCAGGTGGCCCTGGGTGACCTCGATGTGCACGAACGCGAGCACCGGGTGGCCCAGCGCGGCGGGGGAGAGTGACGGACCCGTGCCGGTGATCACGCCGTCGCGCTCCAGCCGGTCGAGGCGGGCCTGCAGGGTGCCGCGCGCGACGCCGAGGAGCCGGGCGTACTCCCGCACGCTGGTGCGCGGCTGCTCGAGCAGCAGGCGCAGGATGCGGGTGTCCAGCTCGTCCACGGGCATGGGCCCGGCCTCCTCGTACGTACGTGACCAGCGCCGACTGTACGTCAGACGGCGAACTCGTGATCGCGGGTCTCCGGCAGCGCCAGCAGGCACAGGAGGCTCACCAGGCACAGTCCGCCCGTGTAGAAGCCGAGGACCAGCGGCGACCCCCAGTGACTGTTGAGCCAGGTGGCGACGAGCGGGGCGAAGCCGCCGCCGAAGGTGTTGGCGAGGATGAAGGCCGCCGAGGCGCCGGTGTACCGCAGCCGGGCCGGGAAGAGCTCGGGCAGGAAGGCCGCCACCGGCGAGAACATCAGCGCGAGCAGCACGAGCCCGACCGTGTAGGCCCCGGTGATCACCCAGCCGTCGCGGGAGCTCAGCGAGGCGTACATCGGCACCGCCCAGAGCACACTGCCGACGGCTCCGGTCAGCATCACCGGGCGGCGGCCGATCCGGTCGGCCAGCCTGGCGGCCGGAAGGGTGACCGCGATGCCGGCCGCCGCGCCGACGCTCGCGGCGGTCAGCATCGTGTTCCGGGAGATGCCGAGTGCCTGCGGCGCGTACGACAGGCTGTAGACGATCGTCAGGTAGTAGACCGCCGAGCCGCCCAGTGCCGCGCCGATGCCGAGGAACAGCCGGCCGGGGTACCGGGTGAGCAGTGTGCCGAGCGGGAAGCGGGACTCGGCGGCCGGTGTCCCGTCGGGACTCGGCGCGGGCGCCTCCGCCGGCGTGGCGGGGTCGTCCGACGGTCTGAACAGCGGTGACTCGGAGACCGTCGCACGCACCCACAGGCCGACCACGACGAGCACCGCGCTGAGCAGGAACGGGATCCGCCAGGTCCAGTCGGTGAAGGCGTCCCGGCCGCCGATGTTCAGGGTGGGCAGGATGACCGCGGTGGACAGCAGGAAGCCGAGCGAGGGGCCGGCGTTCGGGATGGACGCGTACAGCGCGCGGCGTCCGGGCGGCGCGTGCTCGGCGGCGAGCAGCACCGCCCCGCCCCACTCGCCGCCCATGCTGACGCCCTGCAGCAGACGGAGCGTCACCAGCAGGACGGGGGCGAGGAGTCCGGCGGTCTCGTACGTCGGGAGCAGTCCGACGCCGACCGTCGCCACGCCCATCAGCATGAGCGAGAGGAACAGGGCCCGGCGCCGGCCGAGCCGGTCGCCGATCGTCCCGAACAGGGCGACGCCCAGGGGGCGGGCGACGAAGGCCGCGGCGAACGTGAGGAACGCGGCCAGCGAGGAGACGGTGGCGTTGCCCGAGGGGAAGAAGGCGGGGCCGAGGACCAGCGCGCTGGCCGTGCCGTACACGGCGAAGTCGTAGTACTCGATCGTCGTGCCGACCAGGCTCGCGACGGCGACCCGCGGCGCTGTGGCCTTGCCGGGCACCTTGGGTGCGGCGGGCGCCTCGGTTCCGGTGGTCGCCTCGGTTCCGGTGGCGGCCTCGGTTCCGGTGGTGGCCGCCGCCGTCGGGGAAACGGCCTTGAGGACGGTATTGGGCGGTAATTCGCGCATGGGGAGTCGCTTCCGATACGCCCGGTCCGTGCGGTCGCACGGGCCGGGCACGAATGGGGAGGGAAGGCCTCGCATGTAACACGAACAGGGGTGCCCCTGTCACCTCGTCGCGGAATTCAATTTAGGCCGAGAAGGCTTCTCGACCTAAATCACGGCCTCTTTACACGTGACATCGGCAATAAAGCGCAGAAAACGCCCGAACGGCACCATCCGGCCGCGTCAACCCGTCTGACCTGTCAACCCGCTGTCAAATACTCATGCGTTGGACCGTATGAATATTTAAAGCGGTCACACCTTGCCAATCACTGATCACCCACGGAATGCTTGGGCGGGGGAACTTGAAAGTTCTACAACCATCGTTTTTCGGACATGGCGACCGCATGGAGCTGCTTCCGGTCCGGCTTTCCTGAAAAGCGGTCTCCAGGCTGGGAAGGCGTATTACCCGTGCTGAAAACCGGCAAGCTATTGCGCATTAGAAGACTTTCGCTGGCGGGGGACGGCCGGCATCTGTTCGTGCCGCTCGACCACAGCGTTTCGGACGGCCCGATCGTCCCCGCCGACAAGTGGGACGACCTGTTGCGCGCACTGGTGGACGGCGGGGCCGACGGGATCATCGTCCACAAGGGACGTGCCCGGGCCTTCGCGCCGGACATCCTCAAACGCTGCGCGCTGGTGGTGCACCTGAGCGCGAGCACCGCCTGCTCCAGCGACGTCAACGCCAAGGTGCTGGTCGGCGACGTCGAGGAGGCGCTGCGGCTCGGGGCGGACGCGGTGAGCGTCCATGTGAACATCGGCTCGGACACCGAGGCGCAGCAGCTCGCCGATCTCGGGGCGGTGGCTCGTTCCTGCGACGCGTGGGGCATGCCGCTGATCGCGATGATCTACCCGCGCGGCCCGCGGATCGACGACCCCCGTGACCCGGCCCTCCTCGCCCATGTGGTCAACGTCGCCGCCGACCTGGGCGCGGACATGGTGAAGACCTCCGTCGCGCTGCCGGTGGAGCGGATGGCCGAAGTGGTGGCCAACAGCCCCCTTCCGGTGCTCGCGGCCGGCGGTCCGCCGGACGGCTCCGACCTGGTCGAGTACGGCACCGCGGTGATGGCCTCGGGCTGCAGTGGGCTCGCCATCGGCCGCCGGATCTTCTCCTCGCCCTCCCCCTACGCCCTGGTCTCCCGACTCTCCGCCGTCGTGCACGGCGCGGGCGGGATGGCCGCGGACATGAGCATGACCCAATCAACCAGTAATTACCCGACGATCGTGGCAGGTGTCGCATGAGGTTCGCGTGGATCGATCTCCGTGAAGTCCCCCGTCCGCAGCTCCAGTCAGTGGTGGACGCAGCCATCCACGCCCGGATGGCAGGAGTGCTCTCCGCCGACGCGGAGCTGCTCGGAACGCTCCCCCCGACCATCACCAGGGTCCTGGCCGCCGACAGCGTGCCCACGGCAACGGTGACGGCCGGCGGGAAGAAGCCCGGCGACAAGGAGGGGAAGGACGCCGGAAGCCCGAAGGACGGTGCGGGCGCGAAGGACGCCAAGGAGGGGAAGCCCACCGGAATCGACCTCCTGCTGCGGAAGTTCACCACCCAGGACGACCTGGACGCCCTCGCCGCGGCCAACCGCACGACCGGCACCGGCACCGGTAGCGCCACGCCCGTCGTCGGCTTCATCGGCGTACGGGACGACCGCACCCTCCGGCTGTCGTGCTCGGGCGCCATGGCGCTGCCCTACACCGTCATCCACTTCGCCGACCCGACCAAGATCCCCCTGGAGATCGTGCTCGCCGCGGCCGAGTCCGCCGAGGGCAAGCTGGTGACCGTCGTCGACGGCCTGGAAGAGGCCGCGATCGTCTTCGACGTGCTCGAACGCGGCTCGGACGGCATCCTGTTCACCCCCCGCAACGCCGACGACGTGTTCGCCCTGGCCCGCCTGCTGGAGGCCACCACGCCCCAGCTGGAGCTGTCCACGCTGACCGTGGAGAGCATCCGGCACGTCGGACTCGGCGACCGGGTCTGCGTCGACACCTGCTCGCACTTCGAGGAGGACGAGGGCATCCTCGTCGGCTCCTACTCCTCCGGGTTCGTGCTGTGCTGCAGCGAGACCCACCCGCTGCCCTACATGCCGACCAGGCCGTTCCGGGTCAACGCCGGTGCCCTGCACTCGTACACGCTCGGACCCGACAACCGCACCAACTACCTCAGCGAGGTCGGCTCCGGCAGCGCCCTGCTGGCGGTCGGCGCGGACGGACGCACCCGGCGGGTGGTGGTCGGCCGGGCGAAACTGGAGTCCCGCCCGCTGCTGGAGATCCGCACCCACGCCGAGGACGGCCGGCTGGTCAGCCTGACCGTGCAGGACGACTGGCACGTACGGGTGCTCGGCCCCGGCGGCAAGGTCCTCAACGTCACCGAACTCCAGGCGGGTGACGAACTGCTCGGCTACCTGGCCGCCGACAAGCGCCATGTCGGCCTGCCCATCGGCGAGTTCTGCAAGGAGGTCTGAGGCCCGATGGGCGAGCACCTGCCGGTCCCCGGCACGGACGAGAGCGGCGACGACGGGATGGGATCGCTGCTCGGGCGTCTCCTCGAGGCACAGGACGACAGTCTCCCCTACCTGAATCATCGTCAGGAGACCGTCACCCGGGGCGAGTTGCGCGAGCGGGTGGCCAAACAGGCCGCAGTCTTCGCCGGATACGGCATCGGCCCCGCCACCACGGTCGGGCTGCGCACCCCGCCCAGCTTCACCCAGGTCGAGGTGCTGCTCGCGCTGTGGCGGCTCGGCGCGCAGGTGCTGCTCTTCGACTTCAGGCTCAAACCGGCCGAGGTCGCCGCGCTGTGCGCCTCCTGCCGGCCGCAGTTCATGGTGAGCGCCGGCACCAACGTCCAGGCCACCTTCGGCTTCCGGTCCGAGTACGAGGTCGTCACCGAACGCCAGGGCGGCGGCCGGCCGGCCGGTACCGACCACCGGCTGGTCCAGTTCAGCTCGGGCTCCACCGGGCGGCCGAAGGTGATCGGCCGGACCGCCCGGTCGCTCGCCGCCGAGGTCGACCGGTTCACCCGGATCCCCGGCATGCCGGGCCCGGGCGACCGGCTGCTGCTGCTCAGCTCGACGGCGCACAGCTTCGGTCTGGTCGCGGGGCTGCTGCACTCGCTCGCGGCCGGGGTCTCGGTGGTCTTCGCCCCCCGGATCTCCGCCCGCGACATGCTGCGCACCGCGGTCGACCACCGGATCACCGCCCTGTTCGGGGTGCCGATGCACTACGAACTGCTGGCCGCCGCCATCGATCCCCCCGCCCTGCCCGACCTGCGGGTCGCGGTGTCGGGCGGCGAGCTGATGCCCCCGGCGGTAGCGGCACGGTTCGCCGAACGCTACGGGGTGAGCGTCGGCGAGTCCTACGGGACCACCGAGACCGGGGTGGTCGCCATGGACACCGGTGGCACCCTGCGCCCCTCGGTCGGCCGGGCCGCCCCGGGCGTCGTGGTGCGCGAGCACCGGGGCGAACTGGACGTCGCCCTCGACCGGTCGCCGTACCTCTTCGACACCGGCGGCGGCCAGTACGCGGACGGCTGGCTGCACACCCGGGACCGGGCCACCGCGGACGCCTCCGGGGCGGTGACGGTGCACGGCCGCGCCGACTCCCTCGTCGTCATCGGCGGCCTCAAGGTGGACCTGGTCGAGGTGGAGAACGTGCTCCGCGACCATCCGGCCGTCGAACAGGCGGTCCTGGTCAACGAGGGCGTGACCGAGGCGTACGTCTCGGTGACCGCCGGGGCCGGGCAGCCGTCCGCTGAGGAACTGCTGCGCTGGTGCCGGGAGCGGCTGGCCGACTACAAACTGCCGCGTGTGATCCGCCTGTTGGAGACCCTGCCCCGCACCTCCAACGGGAAGCTGCTGCGCCAGGCGGCGGCCCTCCAGGCCGCCGCGACGGGCGGCGCCTGACTCCCGCCCCGAACCTCCCCGTTGCATACCTCTCCTGCCGAACCTCTGTTGCTGAACCTCTCTTTCCGACCCTTCACGTGGAGACACCGATCATGAGTACGTCGACCCTCGAAGACGAGATCCGCGAGTTCGTCCTGACCGCGGTCATCGACGAGATGAACATCCTGATGAGCCGCGACGGCATCACGGACGAGAGCCCCGTGACCGTCGGCGGGCTGGAGGTGGACTCACTCAGCCTGATCGAGCTCTCCCTGCGGCTGGAGTCGCGGTTCGGCGTGGAGATCCCGGACACCGACATCGAGCCCCTGGCCTCCCTGACCCTCGGCGGGCTCGTCGCCGAGGTCGTCCGACGCGGTGCGAAGGCATGAGCACGAGCACCTTCACCACCGACACCGTCCGGGAACTGCTGACCGACCGCAACGTCTTCCCGGGGCTGCCCGACGACCTCGGTGAGGACGCCGAACTGGTCCTGGACTCCCTCGGGTTGGTGTGGCTCCTCCACGTGGTGGAGGAGCGCTACGGCCTGATCGTGGAACCCAGCGACGAGGACATAGCCGGACTGACCTCGCTGCGGCGGCTCACCGACTACCTCAGCGCCGCCGCGCCGGCCCCGGCCGAAGGGGGGCGACCGCGATGAGCGGCGAGGTCACGGTCACCGGATTCGGCGTACGCACCGCGTTCGGCACAGGCGCCGACGCCCTGCGGCGCGGAGTCTTCGAGGGCGTTCCCTCGTTCGCGCCCACCACGAGGTTCGACACCGGCCCGTACCGGACGCCGATGGCGGCCGCCGCCCCCGACGGCCCCGACGCGGTCGAGGACTGGGCGCTGCGCCACGCCCTCGACCGGTGCGGCGCGCAGGCCCTCGACATGGCGGGTCTGCGCCCGGGCACGGAGGCGGCGGTGCTCCTCGGCATCGCCGGTGACCACACCGCCGTCACCCGGCACTGGCGGACCGAGGCGGGCACGCCGGCCGCCGGGAAGGTGCCGTTCGCCGACGCCGTCCCCGCGCGACTGGCCGAACTGCTGGCCACGGACCTCGCGTTGAGCGGGCCCCGGCTGACCTTCACCAACGCCTGCGTCGCCTCCGCCGCCGCGATCATCCACGCCTGCCGGCTGATCTCCTCGGGGCGGACCGACGTGGCGGTCTGCGCGGGCGGCTACCTCGTGGAGGAGGAGACCTTCGGCAAGTTCGACTCCGGGCGGGCGCTGTCCCGGGACGGCATGGTCCGCCCGTTCAGCGCCGACCGCAGCGGACTGCTGCTGGGCGACGGGGTCGCGGTCGTCGTCCTGGAGTCCGCCGAACACGCCCGGCGGCGCGGCGCCCGGCCGCTGGCCTCCGTGGTGGGCTGGGGCGCGGCGACGGACGCCCACCACATCGCCCAGCCGCACCCGCAGGGCGCCGGACTCGCCCTGGCGGCACGGCAGGCGATGCGGCTCGCCGGCGACCCGGACGGGGCGGCCCTCGGCTACATCAACGCCCACGGCACCGGCACCAAGTACAACGACGGGGCCGAGACCCGCGGACTGCGGGCCGCCTTCCCCGAACGGGCGGAGTCGATCCCGGTCAGCTCCACCAAGAGCACCACCGGCCACCTCCTGGAGGCGGCGGGCGTCGTGGAGTTCGTGATCACACTGCTGGCCCTGACGGACGGCGTCCTGCCGCCCACCGCCGGGTACACCACGCTGGACCCGGAGTGCGACCTCGACTACGTGCCGAACCGGCCGCGCCAGGCCGATCTGCGCCGGGCCCTCACCATCAACGCCGCCTTCGGGGGCGCCAACACCGCACTCGTCCTGGAGCGGCCGTGACGACCAAGCCCCCGCTGCGCTCCGCGCTCGGCGTCCTCGCCACGGCCACCGCCACCCACGGCACCGGGCGCGCCGACGACATCCCGCTGCCGAGACTGCCCGGCTTCGTGGAGTCCGCCTTCAGCCCGCTCGCGTACGAGGTCGCCGCCCGGTGTCTGACCGAGCGGCCCGGCGACGGCGCCCGCACCGCGGTCGCGCTGGCGAGCCTGGCCGGTGACACCACCACCGCCGACCTGGCCAGCAGCCGCATGGTCTCCGGCCGGGTCCACAACCCGCTGCTGTTCATGCAGGCCACCCCCAACTCCGTGCTGGGCCACACCAGTCGGGAGTTCGGGATCACGGGACAGATGTTCAGCGTCTCCACCTTCGACGACCCGGTGGCCGAACTCCTCGCCCTGGCCGACCTGTTGCTGGAGGACCCGGAGCTGGACCGCGTCCTGGTGCTGGGCGTGGAGCTGGGCGGCGGCCTGCGAACGGCCGCCGTGCACCGGGAGTTGACCGCCGACAGCGGCCGTCCGGTGCCCGACCTCCCCGCCTCCGCGGGCCTCGCGGCGGCGGTGCTGCTCGGCCGTGCCGACGCCGGCGCGCCGGTGACCGTCACCGCGGACCAGGCTTCCCCGCACGGCGACCACGTCCTGCATCCCGGAAGCATCCAGGGCCTGTTCGAGCTGGCCGCCGCACACCGGCGGCTGCTGCGCGGCGGCGGCAGCCACCGCCTGGAGCCCTCCGCGTTCCTCCTCACCGCCGACAGAAACGAGAGCGAGACCCATGCTCATCAGTAGGCAGGAGCGGGCCCGGATCTGCTCCGACACCGAACTGGGCGCTGGCAACGTCCTGGAGCGCCTGAAGGCGTACGGCCGTCCGCTCGACGAACCCGTGCTGCGCACGGACGGCGGCTGGCGGGCGCCGGACGGCAGCCACCCCGAGACGCTGACGCTCGGCGAGCTGTACGAGGCGGTCGAGACGTACGCGGGCTGGTACGCGGCGCAGGGCGTGCGGCCCCGCGACCCGGTCGCCGTCCACTCCTTCTGCAGCACCGAGTTCGCGGTGAACTTCCTGGCGCTGACCTCCCTCGGCGCGATCCCCTCCTTCGTCAACGGCAATCTGGCCCCGGACACCGCCGGCGCGTACATACGCCGGCAGGGCGCGGTCGGCGCGTTCACGGACCAGGCCCACCGGGAGGTGCTGGCGGACTCCGGGCTCGGCTTCCTCGTCACCGCCGACGACATACGCCCCGAGCACCGTGCGTCGCTGCCGCCGGCGTACCCCTACCGGCACGACCCGACCGACCCGGTGCTCATCTCGCACTCCTCCGGCACCACCGGCATGCCCAAGGGCGTGCCGCACACCCACCGCACGCTGATGTACGCGCAGCTGCACCGGCTTCGCTACTCCACCGGAACCGACATGGAGCGCACCCTGGTGGGGCTGCCGGGCGCGCACAACGCCATGGTGGCCACGCTGCTGTACTGCCTGCTGCTGCGCACCGACCTCAAGCTCCTGTCCAGCCAGCGCGGCGCCGAAGTGCTCGACGCCGTCGAGGAGTTCAGGCCGACCATCGTGCTGGCCTTCGCCGGCACGTTCGGCGAGATGGCCGCCGAGGACCTGACGAAGCGTGACCTGTCCAGCGTGCAAGTGTGGTTCAACACCGGGGACGCGGCGCACGAGGCGCACATCAGGGAGCTCGTCCGGCACGGCGGCCACCTGGAGATCCGCCGCGACCTGAGCCGCGTACGGGTGGACGGCTCGGTCTTCGTGGACGGGCTCGGTTCCTCGGAGGCCGGCTACTCCGTCTTCCACAACCGGCACACCAAGGACACCTCGGCCTACTCGCGCTGCGTCGGCAAGCCGATCAGCTTCGCCGAGGCCGCCGTACTCGCCGAGGACGGCACCCCGCTGCCGCCCGGCCAGATCGGCCGCCTCGGCCTCAAGTCGCCCACCCTCACGCCTGGTTACTGGAACGACTCGCTGACCTGGAACCGGATGCGGCTCGGCGGCTACTGGCTCACCGGGGACCTCGCCCACCAGGACGAGGACGGCAACTTCTACCACCTCGACCGGGCACCGGACGCCGTCCGCACCCGCGACGGGATCGTCTTCAGCACCCGCACCGAGGAACTCCTCCTGGCCGAACTGCCCGAACTGGCGGACTGTACGGTCGTCGGGGTCGCCCCGGACGGCGTCCGCGCGGACTGGGACGGCGACGGAGAGGCCGAGGCCTACGCCCTCCTCCAACTCGCCGACGACGACGGCAAGTCGGAGGAGGACGAGGGCGACGAAGGGGACGAGACGTGGACCGGGCGGGTCAACACCGTGCTGGCGAACGCCGGTTACCCCCCGGTGACCCGGGCCCTGCGGATGAAGCCGGACGACGTGGCCAAGGGCGCCACCGGCAAGGTTCTCAAACGAGTGATGCGCGACAGGTTCGCCGCCAAGGAGCAGCACGCATGAGCACGAACACGGACACCGACGGTGTCAACCACCGCGCCCGGGCGGGGGAGGCGTACCGGCTGTGGTGGCAGCACGACGCCCACTGGTACCAGGGCGTGGCCGCGCGGTTCGGACAGGAGGTCGCGAACGAGCTCAACGCCGAGGCGCTGCGCAAGGTCGCCCTGCACGTCGGACAGCGCGTGAGCCGCCTCTCCGGGGCGCTCCCCGACAGCGGGGACACCGGAAAGGACCTGGAGGAGCTGCGGCGCCGCTACGATGACTGCGGTGACCGGATGTTCCCGCCGGAGCTGCGCAACGCCTCCACCGAGGTGGAGGACGACGACACGATCGTGCTCACCCTGCGGCGCAGCTTCGCCGTCACCATGGTGCGGATGGCCGGTTCGCTGGACGGCTACCAGTGCCCGTGCACCGACATCCACGCCGGCTGGTCCGAGGGGCTCGGGGTGACTCTGACGGAGAACCGGGCCGAGAGCTGCCTGCGCGACGGCGACAAGGCGTGCCGTCTGGTGATGCGGGTCGCCTGCCCCGTCGCGTCCCCGACGGAGGGCTGAGCCGTGCGGGTACTCGTCGCCGGCGCCACCGGAGTGATCGGACGCCCCCTGGTGGGCGCGCTGCGGGCACGCGGCCACGAGGTGAGCGCGCTGGTCCGAGAGCGGCCCGGGGCCGACGCGCCGGACGCGGACGAGATCGTGGTCGCCGACGCCCTCGACCGCGAGGCGCTGCTGTCGGCGGTGTCGGCCGCCCGGCCCGAGGTGGTCGTCCACCAGATGTCCGCGCTGCGGCTGCTGCGCGACGACCCTCCGGAGGCCTTCGCGCAGACCGCGCGGCTGCGCACGGAGGGCACCGCCCACCTGGTCGACGCGGCCCGCGCGGCCGGTGCCCGGCGCCTGGTCGCGCAGTCCATCGCCTTCGCCGCCGCCCCCGCCGGGCCGCAGGTCCTCGACGAGGACGCGCCGCTGTACGTGGACGCCCCTGACCCGGGCTGGGCCGCCACCGTAGGGGCCGTCGCCGAACTGGAGCGGCTCGTGCTGGGCGCCGGCCCGGACCTCGCCGGCGCGGTCCTGCGGTACGGCACCCTCTATGGCCCCGGCACCGCGTACGCCCGTGACGGCGGTACCGCGCAGCGGGTGCTGGCCGGGAAGCTGCCCCTGCCCGAGGGCGGGGCCGGCGTCACGTCCTTCCTGCACGTGGAGGACGCCGTGGGGGCGGCCGTCGCCGCCGTCGAGTCGGAGGCCACCGGTGTCTTCCACGTGACGGACGACGAACCCGCCACGGCCGCGCAGTGGCTGCCGCACTACGCCCGCAGCCTCGGCGCCCCGCCTCCGCGCACGCTCCCGGCGGCCCTCGCGCCCCGGCTGCTGGGCTGGTTCATGACCCATCAACTGACCGAAGCCCGCGGGGCGTCGGGCGACCGGGCCCGTACGGCGCTGGGCTGGAAGCCGCTGCGGCCCGACTGGCGCGACGGGCTGGGCCGGGAATGACACACCCCGCGGGCGCCCTCGCCCTCTGCGTGATCGGTGCGGGTCCGCGCGGGCTCTCCGTCCTGGAGCGGATCTGCGCCAACGCCGCCGGCACCGGCCGGCCGGTCGCGGTGCACCTCGTCGACCCGTACCCGCCCGGTCCGGGCGCGGTGTGGCGCACCGGCCAGCCGGGCGAGCTGCTGATGAACACGGTCGCCTCCCAGGTGACCCTGTTCACCGACGACAGCGTGGACTGCGCGGGCCCGTCCGTGCCGGGGCCCAGCCTCTACGAATGGGCGCGCACGATCGGGCAGGGCTCCGGCGACCACCCGGCCCGGATCCTGGCCGAGGCCCGCCGGCTCGGCCCGGACACCTATCCGACCCGGGCGTTCCACGGCCACTACCTGGAGTGGGTGTTCGGGCACCTGCTGCGCACCGCGCCCGGGGAGGTGACGGTCCACACGCACCGCTCGACCGCGTTCGCGCTGGACGACACCTCCGACGGACGGCAGACGGTGACGCTGGCCGACGGCGGCCGGCTGGCCGGGATGGACACCGTGGTACTGGCCCTCGGCCACGGGGAGTCGGTCCCCGGCCAGGAGGAACGCGAGCTGGCCGACTTCGCCGGCCGGCACGGTCTGGCCTACGTGGGACCCGCCAACCCGGCCGACGTCGACCTGGCCGCGATCGCACCGGGCACCCCGGTCGCCCTGCGCGGCCTCGGGCTGAACTTCTTCGACCACCTGTCTCTGCTCACCGAGGGCCGCGGCGGCACGTTCAAGGACAGCGAGACCGGCCTCGTCTACCTCCCGAGCGGCAACGAGCCGATCCTGTACGCCGGTTCGCGGCGCGGGGTGCCCTTCCACGCCCGGGGCGAGAACGAGAAGGGCGCGTTCGGCCGCCACCACCCCCGCTTCCTCACCCCGGAAGTCATCGCCGGGCTACGGCGGTTGGCGGACGACGGCCGGCCCGTCACCTTCCGCGAGGCGATCTGGCCGCTGATCGACCGCGAGGTGCGCGCCGTCTACCACGAGGCGTGGATCCGGGCCGCCCACGGGCCCTGGGCCGCCGAGGAGTTCGTACGCCTCACGCTCGCGGGCCGATGCCCGGACGAGGACCTGCTCGACCGGTACGCGGTGCCGCCCGACGCGCGCTGGGACTGGCAGCGGATCGAACGCCCCTACGGCGAGCGCGACTTCACCGGCCGTGACGACTTCCGGCACTGGCTGCTGGAGTACCTGCGGCGGGATCTCGCCGAGGCGCGGCTCGGCAATGTGAGCGGGCCGCTGAAGGCCGCGCTGGACGCGCTGCGGGACCTGCGCAACGAGATCAGGCTGGTGGTCGACCACGGCGGGGTCTCCGGCGCGTCGTACGCCGGCGAACTGGACGGCTGGTACACGCCGTTGAACGCCTTCACCTCGATCGGCCCGCCCGCCTTCCGGATCGAGCAACTCATCGCGCTGGTCGAGTCCGGGACCCTGCACATCGTCGGTCCGGGGATGCGGGTACGGCCCTGCGCGGACGAGGGCGGGTTCCTGGTGGACGCGGAACAGGTGCCCGAGCCGCCGGTGCGGGTCGACGCGCTGATCGAGGCCCGGCTGCCCGACGTCGATCTGCGGCGCAGCGCCAACCCCCTGCTCAGGGCGCTCCTCGCGGCCGGCGCCTGTGTCCCGTACCGGCTGGGCGGTCATGAGACGGGCGGGCTGGCCGTGACCGGCGGCGCGCCCCGGCTGGTGGACGCCTCGGGCCGGGCGCACCCGCGCCGGTTCGCGTTCGGCGTGCCGACGGAGGGCGTCCGCTGGGTGACGGCGGTCGGCGTCAGGCCCGGCGTCGGCTCGGTGACGCTGGAGGACTCCGACGCGATCGCCCGGGCGGCACTGCTGCTCCCGGCGGCCGAAGCAGCGTCTCCCGACGTCTGTCTGACTACGCATCAGGTGACGGTGCATCAGATATGAGCAACAGGGAACACAGGGAACATAGGGAGTCGATGAGCGTGAACGCGCTGTCCGTGGGCACCGACGCGGGCCTGCTCGCCCCCACCTGGGCGGACACGCCGGCCGCGGCCGAGGCGACCGACGAGGCCTGGCTACAGGCCATGCTCGACGCCGAAGTGGCCCTGGCACGGGCCCAGTGCGCCGTCGGCCTCACCCCGGCCGCCGCGGTGGAGGCGATCGCCTCGGCGGCGCGCGCGGACCGGCTGGACCCGGTCGCCCTCGCCCGCGCGGCCCGGGCCACGGCCAACCCGGTCGTCGCCCTGGTCACCGCCTTCACCGAGGTGGTCGCCGCCGCCGACCCGGCCGCCGCCGAGTACGTGCACCGCGGATCCACCAGCCAGGACATCCTCGACTCGGCGGCCATGCTGGTCGCCCGCCGGGTGCTCGCCCTCATCGCCGCCGACCTGGACCGCGTTCGCGCCGCCCTCGCGACCCTGGCCGACACCCACCGCCACACCGTGCTGGCCGGGCGCACGCTGACCCAGCACGCGGTCCCCACCACCTTCGGCCTCAAGGCGGCCGGCTGGCTCCACCTGGTCGCCGACGCCCTGGCCCGCGTACAGGCGGTCGCGGCCGCCCTCCCGGCCCAGCTCGGCGGCGCGGCCGGCACCCTCGCCGCCTACGGCGAGTACGCGGCACTGGACGGCGGGAAGGGCGAGGGCGGGGTCGAACTGCTGAAGCCGTTCGCGCAGGCGCTCGGCCTGGCCGAACCGGTCATCCCCTGGCACACCGCGCGCACGCCCGTCGCGGACCTCGGAGCGGTCCTCCAACTGGTCACCGGGGCGCTCGGCAAGTTCGCGCTCGACGTGCAGACGCTGTCGCGCACCGAGATCGGTGAGGTGTCCGAGCCGGCGGCGGCCGGGCGCGGGGGCTCCTCGGCGATGCCGCAGAAGCGCAACCCCGCACTCGCCACGCTCATCGTGTCGGCCGCCCGGCAGGTCCCCGCCCACGCCCTCGTCCTGGCGCAGTGCATGCTCGCCGAGGACGAGCGGCCGGCCGGGGCGTGGCACGCCGAGTGGCAGCCGCTGCGGGAGGCGCTGCGCCTGACAGGCGGGGCCGCGCACACCGCCGTCGAGCTCGCGGAGGGGCTGGTCGTCCATCCGGAACGGATGCGCGCCAACCTGGAGCTGACCGGCGGCGCGATCGTCACCGAACGGCTGACGGTGGCGCTCGCCCCGGCGCTCGGCAAGGCACGGGCGAAGAAACTGCTGACCGCAGCCACGGCCGAGGCCGACAGCAGCGGCCGCCCCCTCACCGAGGTGCTGTCCGCCCACCCCGACCTGTCCGCCCGCCTCACCCCGGACCAGCTCGCGGAACTCCTCGACCCGGCCCGCTACACGGGCGCGGCCGACGCGCTGGTCGAACGGGCGCTGCGCAGATACGGCACCCTCCCGACAGACGACGGCACCGCCCCGTCGGCCTACGACACCGCCCCGTCGTCCGACGACACCGTCCCGACGCGCGACGGGGGTGCCCGATGAGCGCCGTGAGCCGCACCGAGCAGACCGCGACACCGGCCACGGCCCCACGGTCCTGGCCCGTCCTCCTGGTCGTCGTCTGCGCCCAGATGCTGATCTGGCTGGACACCTCCATCCTCAACGTGGCGGTCACCACGCTGGCCGACCCGGCCGGCGGACTGGGCGCGACCCCCGCCGAGCTGGAGTGGGTGGCGAGCGCCTACACCCTGGTCTTCGCCGGCACCCTCTTCGCGGGCGGCGCGCTCGCCGACCGCTTCGGCCCGCGCACCACACTCCTCGCCGGTCTGGCGCTGTTCGGCGCCGCCTCCGGGGTCGGAGCGTTCGCCGGGAGCGCGGGCTGGCTGATCGTGGCGCGCGGCTTCATGGGCGCGGGCAGCGCGCTGCTGATGCCGGCGACCCTGTCGGTCATCGTGCAGACCACCCCGCCGGAGAAACGCACGCGGGCCATCGCGATCTGGAGCTCGTCCAGCGGCCTCGGCGTGGCCGTCGGCCCGGTCGTGGGCGGGGCGCTGCTCAGCCACTTCTGGTGGGGCTCGGTGTTCCTGGTCAACGTGCCGATCGTCCTCCTGTGCATGGCCGGCGTGGTGGCCGTGGTGCCCGCGCTCAAGGGCCCCGCACGCCGGGTGCTCGACCTGCCGGGCCTCGCGCTGTCGGTGCTCGGCCTCGGCGGTGTGGTCTACGGCGTCATCGAACTCGGCAACGGACAGAGCTGGCACGGGGGGCACGTCCTGCTGCCCCTCGTCCTGGGCGGCGCGCTGCTCACCGCCTTCGTGGCCGGTCAGCGCAGGTCCCCGGCGCCCAGCCTGGACCTGCGGCTCTTCCGGCAGCCCGGGTTCACGGCCGGGAGCGTGGTGCTGCTGATCGCGTTCATGGCACTGGCCGGGCATCTGTTCTACGCGGCGTTCTACCTCCAGGGACCCCGCGGGCTCTCCCCGGCCGACGCCGGCACCGTCATGATCGCCGCCGCGGTCGGCATCGTCCTGGGCAGTCAGGCGTCCCCGGCGATGAGCAGGCTGCTGTCGGCCCGGTGGACGGTCGCGGTCGGCGTCCTGGCCACGGCGGCCACGTACGTCGGCTACCTGTGGTTCGACGGCGGGACCCCGATCCCGGTCGTCGTCGTCCTGCTGTGGGTGCAGGGGTTCGGCATGGGCCTGGTCGGCACACCGGTCACGGCCGTGATGATGAGCGGGGTGCCGCCGCAGCTCGCGGGCGCCGGATCGGCCCTCAACAGCGTCACACGCCAGGTGGGCGGGACGCTCGGGGTGGCGATGACCGGCTCGATCCTCTCCGCGGTGTACCGGGACCGCATGGCGGACGCCCCGCTGCCCGGCGCCGCGGGCAAGCTCTCCCCGGACGCGCAGGAACAGGCCCGCACCTCGGCCGAGGCGGCCCGCTCACTGGCCGGTTCACTGCGCCTGCCGGAACTGGCGGCCACGGCCGACCGCGCCTTCCTCGACGCCATGTACGCGGCAACGTTCTGGACCGCCGTACTGGCCCTCGTCGGGTTCGTCGTGGCCACCGTGGGCCTGCGCGCACGCAAAGCAGCCGGTGAGACCGGCGGAAACGGAAACGGCAGGGACTCGGAATGACCGAAATCTCAGGGACCAGCGAACACCCGGCGGCCCGGTCGGTCTTCGTGACCGGCGGGAACAGGGGGATCGGGCTGGCCATAGCCCGGCACTTCGCGGCGGCCGGAGACCGGGTCGCGGTCACCCACCGGGGCGAAGCGCCACCCGCCGACGACAACCTCCTCGCCGTACGGTGCGACGTGACGGACAGTCAGCAGGTGGACCAGGCCTTCAAGGAGGCCGAGGCCGCGCACGGTCCGGTCGGCGTCCTGGTCGCCAACGCGGGGTTCGCCAACGACCGGCTGCTGCTGCGGATGAGCGACGAGGACTTCACCTCCGTGATCGACACCAACCTCACCGGGGCCTTCCGGGTCGTCCGGCGCGCGGTGCGCGGGATGCTGCGGCAGGGCCACGGCCGCATCGTGCTGATCTCCTCCACGGCGGCACTGCAAGGGGCTGCGGGCCAGACCAACTACGCGGCGGCGAAGGCGGGGCTGGTCGGCTTCGCCCGGTCGCTGACCCAGGAACTCGGCGCCCGGGACATCACCTGCAACGTCGTGGCCCCCGGGCTGACCGAGAGCGACATGAGCCGCGCGCTCACCGAGGAGCAGCGCCGGCACCTGCTCGCCCGCACCCCGGCCGGCCGCCTGGCCCACCCCGACGAGGTCGCCGACGCGGTGGCGTTCCTGGCCGGCGCCGGTTACGTGCGCGGCGCCGTGATCCCGGTCGACGGGGGAGCCGGACTGGGCCACTGAGACGACTGGGCTGCGTGGGCCGCGCAGGTCGGGTGGGCCGTTGGCCGACCGGTGGCCGAGAAGGGTGCATCTGAACTGGGCCATTGGCCCAGTGTTCCCGTCCCCGGTTGAACCATCACTCCCCCAGGTGTTGAGATGGTCGTATCGATGGCGCTGCGGACTCCGCGGCGCCTTTCTCATGCCGTGGCTCGTTCGCGGTGCACCAGGGTGGGGAAAGGGCGGGGCAGCTTGCTGAAGAGGGCGTTCGTGGCACCGGATCCGGGCAAGGCACGGCTGCGGTTCGCCTCCCGGGCCGTGCTCGGCATCGGGCTCGCCGTCGCCCTGTGCGCGCTGGCCGGGCACTCCATGACGGCGGCCATCACCGGCGGCCTGGCGGCGCTGCTCGCCCTGTTCACGGTGACCGACGCGACGGTGCGCGGGCAGGCCGTGACGACCGCGCTGCTCCCGGCCGTCGGGCTGCCGGTGCTCGGCCTCGCGGCCGTCCTGCACGACCTGCCCGTCGCCCGTGACCTGGCCTTCCTCGCCGTCGTGGGAGCCGGTGCGTACGCCCGGCGCTGGGGACCGCGCGGGCACTCGCTCGGGGTGTTCGCGTTCATGACCTTCTTCGCCGCACAGTTCCTGCACACCGTCCCCGGCCAACTGCCCGAGCTCTACGCGGCGGTGACGCTGTCGCTGGCGGCGTCGTCGGCGGTGCGGTTCGGGATGTGGTGCTACGAGCGGCGGCGACCGGTAGCGACCACCGCGGTCGCGCCGCCGACCGGCGGTACGGGACTGGCGCGGATCACGACCCGGCAGGCGATCCAGGCCACCGCGGGCGCCGGGATGGCCCTCGTCGTCGGGCAGGCGCTGTCCGACCAGCGGTGGTACTGGGCGGTCGGCGCCACCTGGTGGGTGTTCGTGAACACCACCTCGCGCGGCGAGACGCTGATCCGGGGCTTCCGGCGGTTCCTCGGGACCGTCATCGGCATCGCGCTGGGCCTGGTCGTGGCCGTGCCCCTGCACGGGGAGCCGGTGGCGACCGCCGTGATCGTCGCGGTCGCCGTCTTCGGGATCTTCTACTCCGCCGCCGTCTCCTACACGTGGATGATGCTCGCCGTCACGGTCCTGGCCAGCGCGCTGTACGGACTGCTCGGACTGCTGGACCCGGCCCTGCTCGCCCTGAGGGTCACCGAGACGGCCGTGGGCGCGCTGGGCGCCGGACTGGCGGTGCTGCTGGTGCTCCCGGTCACCACGCACTCCGTCACCGACGCGTGGGTGGAGCGCGCCCTGCGCTGCGTGCACGCCTGCACCGCCGAGGCCGCCGCCCGGCTCGCGGGCTCCCCGACGGCGGACCCGGCCCGGCGGGCGGCCGAGCTGGAACAGATCCTCGCCCGGGTCCGGCAGTCCCTGGCGCCCCTGGTGCATCCGCTCAGCCCGCTGCGGGCCCGCAAGGGCCGGGCCCGGCACATCCTCGCGCTGCTCGACGACTGCGCCCGCGAGGTGCGCGGACTCGCCTCGGTCGCCGCGGACCCCGAGGCCTCGCACGACGCCCGCCTCGTCGCCGCCTGCTGGCGCGTCGAGGCCGCCGTCGAGACGCTCACCGCTCCGCCCGCCGACGGACCGCCCCGCCACGCGGGGGAGACCGCCGCCGCGCCGCGCAGCGCTGCACCGGCCGAACCGGTACTGGCCCACCTCCACGCCCTGGAACAGGCCCTCCTCGAACTCGCCGGGCCCCTGCGCGGCGCCCACCGGGTCCCGCTCGGCGCCTGAGGCGTCGCCGAGCGAGCGTGCCTGGTCTAGACCGTTCGTGATCGACTGCTACGGTCACCCCGAGCAGCAGCGTCAGCAGCGGCAGCGGCGACCCGGGAGGGGACAGCGGTGGCAGACCTCGGCGGAAGGCGACAGCGGGCGTTCATCGGCTCGTTCACGGCGGCTGGAGGGCCCGGCATCGTGGCCGCCGCCGTGGACCCGGCCGACGGCGCGCTGACCGTCCTGAGCAGCGTGAACGGCGTCCCCGACCCCTCCTACCTGGCCCTGTCGGCCGCCGGCGACACGCTGTACGCGGTCAGCGAGACGACGGACGGCGCGGTCGCTGCCTACCGGGTCACCGGTGACGCCCCGGAGCCGACCGGGCCGCCCGTGCCGGTCGGCGGCAGCGGCCCCACCCACCTCAGCGTGTTCGACGGCCACGTCCTCACCGCCAACTACGGCTCCGGCAGCGTCACCGCCGTCCCGCTCCGCCCGGACGGCACCCTTGCCCGCGTCGCCTCCGGCGTCCTGCGGCACACCGGTTCCGGCCCGCACACGCGACGCCAGCAGGGCCCGCACGCCCACCAGGTGCAGCCCGACCCGAGCGGCCGGTGGGCGGTCAGCGTGGACCTCGGGACGGACTCCGTCCGGGTGTGCGCCCTGCGCGACGGCAGCCCCGTCGTGCACGGGGAGCACGCGCTGCGCCCCGGCTCAGGACCACGCCACCTGGCCTTCCACCCAGGCGGCGAGTACGCCTACGTCGTCAACGAACTCACCCCGACCGTCACGGCCTGCCGCTGGGACGCCTCCGACGGCTCGCTGAAGCCCCTGGCCGAGACGGCCGTCCTGCCCGGCGCCCCGGCCGGCGACGCCTACCCCTCGGGCCTCGTCGTCTCGCCCGACGGCCGGTTCGTGTGGACCGCCACCCGCGGCGAGGACGTCCTCTCGGTGTTCGCGGTGGAGGGCGGGGGAGAGGCCCTGCGGCTGGTCGGGACGGTGCCCTGCGCCGGGCACTGGCCGCGCGCGATCGCCGTCGACGGCACCGGCGGCTTCCTCTACGTCGCGAACGAACGCTCCGGCGACGTCACCTGGTTCACCCTGGACCCGGCCACCGGCCTGCCCCGGCGCGGCGGTTCGATCGCGGTCCCCGCCGCCTCCTGCGTGATCCTCGGCTGACCCCGCCGAACCCCTGTCGCGCGCACGACGAAGGGCCCGCACCCAGCCGGATGCTGTCGGCGAATTCCGCCTGGGCGATCCGGGCCGGGTGAGGGTGAGTCCGTGCTGGAGATCCGGGGTGCTGTCGGCCGCGAACTGTGACACTTCCTAGTGGGAGTGTCACATTTGCAGAACTGGTACCCGGCCGCCCGTGGATTCGCCAACAGCGTCCCAGCCGGTGCGGGCCCTTCGTTGCGTACCGCGTCCTGAGGGTCGTCTCAACGGACCGGTGCGCCCTGCGGCTGCGGTGGGGCGATGCCGAGGGCGGTCGTGTACTTGGCGAGCGCGAGCTTGCCGATGGCCGGGTACGGGCCGAGCGCCTCGGCGGCGGCACAGCCGGCCTCCTCGGCCGCCGCGTCTATCAGCGTGGCGTTGATCTCCGGGCCGATCAGGTACGGCGCCAGCGCCAACTGCTGGGAGCCGGAGGACCGGAGCTGCTCGGCGACGGAGGCGATGGAGCCCTCCTGGTCGAGGGCCGCCGCCATCACCGGCACGGCGAGGCGCGCGGCGAGCAGCATGCCGGTGATCCCGGCCGCCTGCACGGCCTCCTCGCCGCCCACGGAGGCCAGGATGATGCCGTCCGCGGCCGTCGCCACGGTGAACAGCCGGGCGCGGTCCGCGCGGGCCAGCCCCGCTTCGGACAGCCGCACGTGCAGGGCCTCGGCGAGCAGCGGGTGCGGGCCGAGCACATCGGTCAGCTCGGCCGCGATCCGGCTCTCCATGACGGCCTGGCGGACCTGGCGCAGCAGCGCGCCGTCGGGGCCGGCCAGCAGCGGCACGACGACGGCGACCGGGCCGTCGGGCTCCTTGACGTCCAGACCGGCGGCACGGGCGTGCTCGAAGCGGGCGGTGCGCTCCTCGGCGGCGTACACGAGCATGGACTGCAGCGTGGGGAACTCGGTGTCGTCCCCGTCGAGGTAGCCGATGCGCGCGTCCAGGCCGGGGAGCTCGGAGCGGGCGATGCTCACGATCTCCTCGGCGAGACTGCGCACGGCGGCACTCGGCGTGCCCGGCACCGCGAGAACGAGCGCGGGCGCGCCCTCGGGAGCCGCCAGCGGCTCGGGTCGGCGGTGCCGCCCGGGCTGGCGAGGTCGCGGCATTCGTACTGGCAGGCCGGACGCGGGCCCAGTGGGGGAGCTCATGGCGACGCATGTTACTGGCTTCTTGGGCTCCCCTGTTCGGGGAGGGTGCAGGTGAGCGGTATCCGTCCGGTTTTGTCTGATGAGTTACGTGCGGATCAGAAGTGATCAGCGTGTTTACCGGGCGACTTGCCCTCGAAGGGAGCAATCTCCCTTTTCGTAACATGCCGTACGTTGACGTACGTTCCCTACGCCCCCTGCATTACGTCTGCTGCACCACCGACAGCAGGCTCTCCTCACCCGGCAGTGTGAGCGCGCCCGTCGCCAGTGCGGTGGCGATGCGTACGGCGCCGTCCAGCGGATCGCCCTCGGCGGGCACCCGCAGGGCGTGCGGCAGCCGTCTCGCCAACTCGCCCTCCAGGGGGACGAGGAGGGGGTCGCCGATCTTGAACAGGCCCCCGGTGAGAGCGATCCGGGGCTCGCCGCCTCGCGGGCAGACGGCGGCCGCCGACTCGGCCAGGTGCCGGGCCGCCGTGCGCAGGATGCCGGCGGCGACCGGGTCGTCCGCGGCGCAACCGGCCACGTACGGCGCGAAGGAGGCGAGGACGGCCGGGCGGTCCGGGCGCGGGTAGAGCTGCCCGGGCAGCCCGGGCGTCGGCCCGAACCGCTCCTCGGCGCGGGCCAGGAGCGGAGCGGACCCGCCGGGCCGCCCGTCGTACGCGCGCAGGGCGGCTTCCAGTCCGGCCCGGCCGATCCAGGCGCCGCCCCCGCAGTCGCCCAGCAGGTGGCCCCAGCCGTCCGCCCGCTGCCATGCCGTCAGATCCGTGCCGAGCGCGATCAGGCCCGTGCCCGCGACCACCACCGCGCCCGGCCGCGCCCCGAGCGCGCCGACGTAGGCGGTGACGGCGTCGGCGGCCAGCGCGGTCGTACGGACCCCGAACTCGCGGGCCAGGGCGCCCGGGAGCTCGGCGCGCAGGGCGTGGCCGAGCGTGCCGAGACCGGCCGCGCCCACGACGGCCGTGGCCGGCGGCGGGACACCGGTCTCGTCCGTCAACGCCCGGACCAGTGGCACCAGTTGGGCCATCAGGTGATCCGGGTCGATGCCCCGCGCGCCGGTGCGCACGGGCACCTGGGACGAGCGTCGGGCGAGGGCGCCGCGCTCGGCGGTTCCCAGGGCGACCCGCAGCCCGGAGCCACCCGAATCCACGGCGAGGATGCCGGAGTCGGTACCGGGGCCGTCGCCGGGGTTGATGTCGGCGGTCACGGCAGGCGCCAGTCCACCGGCTGAGCTCCCTGCCGGACCAGCAGGTCGTTGGCCCTGCTGAACGGCCGTGAGCCGAAGAAGCCGCGGTTGGACGGCTGGGGCAGGCCCAGGCCGGTGTGAGTTGACCAGGAATGATGACTGTGACGGAGTGGCTTGATCACTGGATGCGACAGGCTCCCCTCCTTCCCGGTGACCGGTTGTCTGATCTGCTGGAACGGCTCGCGGATCTCGAGGAGGAGGAAGAATAGCGCCTGGGGGAGGGGTCCTGTGTACAGGGATCATTGTCTCTGCGGAACGTCTGTGTGTGCCAGTAGAGTGACGCGGCGTGGCACCACGACCTTTGAATGAACTTGTTGAAGCCGGCTGGGCGAAGGCACTCGAGCCCGTGGCGGAACGTATCGCTGCGATGGGGGACTTCCTGCGGGCGGAGATAGCGTCGGGCCGGACGTACCTTCCGTCCGGGGCGAATGTCCTGCGGGCCTTCCAGCAGCCCTTCGACGACGTCCGCGTCCTGATTGTCGGCCAGGATCCCTATCCCACGCCGGGGATGGCGATCGGGTTGAGTTTCGCGGTGGCGCCGGAGGTGCGTTCGCTGCCGGGCAGTCTGGAGAACATTTTTCGGGAGATGCATTCCGACCTTGGGCTGCCCCGGCCGTCGAACGGGGATCTGACGCCGTGGACGCAGCAGGGGGTGCTGCTGCTCAACAGGGCGCTCACCACCGCTCCACGCAAACCGGGCGCGCATCGCGACAAGGGGTGGGAGGAGGTGACGGAGCAGGCGATCCGGGCGCTGGCGGCGCGCGGTAAGCCGCTGGTGTCGATTCTGTGGGGCAGGGATGCCCGCAATGCCCGGCCGTTGCTGGGGGATCTTCCCGCGATCGAGTCCGCGCATCCGTCGCCGATGTCGGCGGACCGTGGCTTCTTCGGTTCGCGGCCGTTCAGCCGGGCCAACGACCTGCTGGTCGGGCAGGGTGCGCAGCCGGTGGAGTGGCGCCTGCCGTAGGACATGGCCGGCGCAACGACACGAGTCTTCCTGCCGATGTACCGGCAGACTCTTGGTCTGCCGGCGGTACAGGCGTCACGCGTCGCTGACCTGCGTAAAACGTGGCCACGTATGGCTCGTTGGAGCCGTCGGCCCGGGAATGGTCCAGATCTTGTCCTCAGCGAGACGGGACTGGTCCTCTGTCGACGCCGCACCCCTCGGCTCGTGGACTGCTCCAAGCGGATGTGTTGGCCCGCCCAGTGCTACAGCGAGGTGGGCAGGTGCGGGGAGCGGAGCACGAGCAGGGTGATCTCGCTGGGGGCGAAGACGCGGAACGGCGGGCCCCAGAAGCCGGTGCCGCGGCTGGTGTAGAGGAGGGTGCGGGTGCCGTGGTGGCTGAGGCCGGCGAGGGCGGGCTGGTCGATGCGGACCAGGTGGTGGAAGGGCCAGATCTGGCCGCCGTGGGTGTGGCCGGAGAGTTGGAGGTCGATGCCGTCGGCTGCCGCCCGGTCGACGAACTTGGGCTGGTGCGCCAAGAGCAGGACGGGTAGGCCGGGGTCGGCACCGTTCAAGGCCCCGGCGAGGTGGGCGCGGTGGCCCGCCAGGCCGGAGGACTCGGCGGTGACGTCATCCACGCCGGCGACCACGAGGGTGTCGCCTCCGCGTTCGAGCAGCAGATGGCGGTTGCGCAGCGGCTCCCAGCCCAGCTCGCCCATCAGGTCGACCCAGCCTTGGGCCTCGCTGTAGTACTCGTGGTTGCCGGTGACGTATACCCGGGCACAGGTGGCTCGGACGGTGCCGAGTGGGACGGCCTGGGCGCGGCGCCGTTCGGCCGTGCCGTCCGCGATGTCGCCGGTGTGGCAGACCAGGTCGGCTTCCAGGGTGTTCACCGTCTCGCACACCCGCGCCGACCAGCGGGCCCGATCGAGTGGGCCGTAGTGGGTGTCGGTGATGAGGACGACGCGGGTGCCGTCCAACCCGGCACCCAGCCGCGGGAGTTGCACGTCGAGGCGGCGCACGCGCGGCACGCGGCGGGCTTCGGCGTACCCCCAGGCGAGCAGTACGGCGGTTACGCCGAGGACGGCCCACGTGACGATTCGGGCGCTGTCCTGACCCTCGCCGACGCCGGCCACGGTCAGGGCGAGCCGCAACAGGACGCCGAGCAGAACGGACCAGGTGAACAGAACCCAACTGGCGCCCAGCAGGGTGTCACCGACGATCGCCGCCCGGTCCTGCTGGCGCCGGCCGTGGCCGCGCCCCATCGCGAGCGGCATACCAACGAGGCCGAGGACGAACAGGGCGGTGCCGACCAGCGTGACGGGCAGCGGCCAGTGCTGGCCGGTGTACAGGAGCACCCAGCAGGGCACGGCCCACAGCAGGACGGGGGCGATCAGGGGGATGTAGCGCATCAGGCGGTGCAGTCGGCTCTGCCGCGGAGCTTTCACTTCGCTGTCGGCGGGTCGGGTGTTGCTGGTGTCGGTCACGTTTCCCCTCTCTGTCCAGGCTGCCGTCTCGCGCACTGTATCCGGTCGTCCTCGGGCTGGCCGGACGGGCGTTCATGGGTGCGGCCCCGTGGGGCGACGGCTGAGTACGGAGATCAACTCACCCATGTCCACGACTCGCACCACCGCCCTGCGCAGGGCCGGCCTTGTCGCCACCCTGGCCGCCGCCGGTGCCGCCTCCGCGCACGTCACCGTCCACCCCGAGAGCTACGCCAAGGGCGCCACGGACTGCGTCCTCACCTTCCGGGTCCCCAACGAGGAGGACACGGCCAGTACCAACAAGGTGCAGGTCTTCCTCCCCATCGACCCTCCCGTCCTCGGGGTGCTCGTCTCGCCGCAGGACGGCTGGACCGCCAAGGTGACGGGACGACGACCACGAAGAGCTTCGACAGGTCCACGGAGACGGCGTCGAGCAGTGACTCGACCGCCCGCGGGCTCGGCGTCGCCGGACTGATCGTGGGTGTGCCGGGGCTGGCCGCCGCGGTGTTCGCCGCCGTGCGCAGCCGCTCCGCCGGATCCCGGTCCGCCGAGTAGGCCAAGCGCCCTGCCGCCCTGCCGTCGGACCGTCGGAGGCAGGGCGGGTGTCGGCCGCCCGCCCCCACCTTTCATGTGACGCGCGCCACATAGGTGCTCCGGAACTTGGACGGTCTCCGGGCCGACTACTGAATCGGTACGGCGCGATCCGAGTGACGCCGTACGACGTGACCTGGAGACGCGGTTGATGGACGAGTCCCGGCAATCCTCCTTGGGCGGCACGAGTGCCGCACTGCGGAAAGCGGCACCTCCGCCCGCGCTCTGCGGTTTCCTCCTGCTGCTGGTTCTGATCTTCACGGTGTCGTACGCCGTGGGTGTCGGCGCCGGCCCTGTCGCGCCCGGTATTCACGGCAACGGCACGAGCCGCGACGGTGGCGGGGAAGGTGGCAGTGGCGGAGGTGTGGGCGACATGGGCGACATGCAGGGAGGGCACGGCTGATGGGCGCTGAACCCGGGGCCGTCCTCGTGACGACCGATCTGACCGTCGGCGGTATGACCTGCGCGGCCTGCGTGACGCGGGTCGAGAAGAAGCTCGGCAAGCTGGACGGGGTCACGGCGACCGTCAATCTCGCCACCGGGATGGCACGCGTGAGTCATCCGGCGGGCATCGGCCCGGACGAACTCGTCGCGACCGTCGAGAAGGCCGGCTACACGGCCGCCCTGCCCGAGCCGCCCACGAAGCAGGAGCCCGCGGACGGTGACGGCGGCGACGGTGCGTCCGAGGCCGACCGGCAGGCGCGGCACCGGCTGGCCGTCGTCGCCCTGCTCGCACTTCCCGTGCTTGTGCTGTCGATGGCGCCCGGACTGCAGTTCCGCAACTGGCAGTGGCTGTGTTTCGTGCTTACGGCGCCCGTCGCGGTGTGGGGCGCCTGGCCCTTCCACGAGCGCGCGGTACGCGGGCTGCGGCACTCCGCCGCGACCATGGACACCCTGGTGTCGCTGGGTGTGGTGGCGTCCTTCGCGTGGTCGGCGTACGCGCTCTTCCTCGGAGGCGCCGGCGACCCCTGGATGCGGATGCCGTTCACGTTCCTGCCCACCGCCTCGGACGGCGTCGCGCACATCTATCTCGAAGCGGCCGTCGGCGTACCGCTGTTCGTGCTGGCGGGGCGGTTTCTGGAGGCTCGGGCCCGGCACGGGACGGGGGAGGCGCTGCGGTCGCTGGCGCGGCTCGCGGCCAAGGAGGTGTCCGTTCGCGAGGACGACGGCTCCGAACGGCTCGTCCCGATCGAGGAGTTGAGGGCCGGGCAGGTCTTCGTCGTGCGGCCCGGGGAGCGGGTCGCCACCGACGGGCAGGTGACGGAGGGCAGTTCGGCCGTGGACCTGTCCCTGGTCACCGGGGAGAGCGAGCCCGTCGAGGTCGGACCGGGGACCCCGGTGGTCGGCGGGGCCGTCAACGCGGGAGGGCTGCTGCTCGTACGGGCCACCGCCGTCGGTGCGGACACACAGCTCGCCCGTATCACCCGGCTGGTCACCGACGCGCAGGCCGGGAAGGCGCGGGCGCAGCGGCTGGCCGACTCGGTGGCCGGGGTCTTCGTGCCGGTGGTGCTGGCGCTGGCCGTCACCGCGCTCGGGTTCTGGCTGGGCGCCGGGGCTGATCCGCAGGCCGCTGTCACCGCGTGCGTGGCGGTCCTGGTCGTGGCCTGCCCGTGTGCGCTGGGCCTGGCGACCCCGACCGCGCTGATGGCCGCCACCGGCCGGGGTGCCCAGTTGGGTGTCCTGGTCACCGGCCCTCAGGCGCTGGAGGGGCTTCAGCACATCGATGCCGTCGTCCTGGACAAGACCGGCACGCTCACTTCCGGCCACATGACCGTCGCCAGGGTCACCGCCGTACCCGACGGGTTCGGCCGCGACGAGGTGCTGCGGCTGGCGGGGGCCGTGGAACAGGGTTCGGAGCATCCGCTCGGGCGGGCCGTCACCGCGTACGCCCGGCGGGAGCCGGGCGAGCGGCGGCTGCCGGACGTGGACGGGTTCAGCGCCCTGCCGGGGCGGGGTGTGCGCGGCCGGGTCGAGGGGCGGCTCGTCGAAGTCCTCGCGCCGGACGACGAGTTGCCTCCGGCGCTCGCGGACGCGCTGCTGCCGGCCGAAGCCGCCGCGCACACGTCGGTCCTGGTCCGCGTGGACGGGGTGGCCGCGGCGCTGATCGAGGTCGGGGACGTCGTACGACCCGGCAGCTACCGGGCCGTCGAGCGGCTGCGGCGTCTCGGTGTGCGGCCGGTGCTCGCCACCGGCGACCGTGCGGCGCCCGCCCGCGCCGTGGCGCAGGCGCTGGGCATCGAGGAGGTGCACGCCCGCTGCACGCCCGAGGGCAAGGCCGATCTCGTACGGGAGTTGAAGGAGCAGGGGTACCGGGTCGCGGTGGTCGGCGACGGGGTGAACGACGCCGCCGCGCTGGCCGGCGCCGACCTGGGCATCGCCATGGGCAGCGGTACGGATGTGGCCATCGGTGCCGCCGATGTGACGTTGGTGCGCGGCGACATCGAGGCCCTCGCGGACGCGGTCCTGCTCGCCCGGCGCACGCTGGGCACGATCCGCGTCAACCTCGTCTGGGCCTTCGGGTACAACCTCGTCACCGTCCCGCTGGCCATGGTGGGCCTGCTGAACCCGATGCTCGCGGCGGCGGCGATGTCGGCCAGCTCGGTGCTGGTGGTCGCCAACAGCCTGCGGCTGCGCGCCTGGCAGCCGTCGCAGCCGCGCGTTCGGAGGAACGCCCGATGACCGGACAGCCCCTCTGGCGGCCGACCGGCCGTCGGCTCACCGACACCCTGCTCGCCGCGCTCGCGCCCGTCGCCGCGTGCGGCCTCGCGCTCGGCGGGCTGAGCACGTGGACCGCCTACGGCAACGCCGGCAGCCCGGCCCTGATCAAGGTCACCGACGGCAAGGTGTTCGCGCCCTCCGGGGACACCCCGGTCACGGCGGCCTTCTTCCGGATCACCAACAGCGGGGGCTCGGCCGACCGGTTGCTGAAGGTGACGTCCGCCGAGGCCGGCGAGGGCACGCCCACACTGAGCCGTCACGTCATGACCGGCGGCAACGCGGCCTCCGACCAGACGGTGGCCTCTGTCGCCGTACCGGCCGGAGGCAGCCTCGCCATGTCTCCGGACGGCCTCGACGTGATAGTGCCGGCGAAGCCGGACTGGCAGTCGGGCGATCTCGTCTCGTTCACGCTGCACTTCGAGCACAGCGGGGCCGTGAAGACCCTCGCGGTGGTGGTCCGGCCGGGCCAGGACGGCACATGAGCCCTCACCTGTAGGGGTCGGCCGGACCGTCCGTCGAGTTCCGGTGGGGCGCTGTGTCCTGTATCACTCTCTTCGGGATGAGTGGCGGGTCCGGGTCCGGTGCGTACCCACCGGTGACGGGCGGAGCCCGGATGCGAGGATGAGGCCGTCATGACTGCTGGGTGGGGTGCGCGCACGGTACGGGCCGCGGTGTTCGCGGCCGTCTGTGTGCTGCTCGCCGCCCTCGGACACGTCCTGATGTCCGGCTCCACCGTGGCGTGGTGGGCGATGGGCGCCGGGTTCGCCGCCACGAGCGCTGTCGGGTGGACCCTGGCGGGCCGTGAACGCGGCCTCCCGCTGGTGGTGTCCGTCGCGGTGGTCGCGCAGGGCGCGCTCCACTCCGCCTTCTCACTGGCCCGGTCGGCGCCGTCGGGAGCCGGCACGGGCTCCGTGGCGCGGGACATGGGCGGCATGTCCATGGGTTCCATGCCCATGCCCATGCCCATGGACGCGATGGACATGGGTTCCATGGTGTCGATGGGCTCCGTGGGATCCATGGGGTCCATGGACATGGGCCACTCGGCGCACGCGGGGCACCTCGGTCACCTGGCGCACGGCACGGGCGGCACGTCGTCGCTCGGCATGCTCGCCGCCCACGCGCTGGCCGCGCTGCTGAGCGGTCTGTGGCTGGCCTACGGCGAGCAGGCCGCGTTCCGCCTTCTGCGGGCCGTCGCCGGATGGCTGGCCGCTCCGCTTCGGCTGCCCCTCGCCGCCCTGCCCGTCCCGCCGCGTCGGCCCCGGCTGCGGCCGACGCGCGAGCGTTCGGAGCGCGTGCCGCGGCTGACGCTCACGCACACGATCATCTCTCGGGGGCCTCCGGCCGGGACCGCTGTCGTCTGAGACAGCCGGTTTCCCGAGGCCGTCCCGTGGTCGCCGCGTCAGTCGGTGCCGGGGGGCTTCGGGCACGGGTCGTGCACGTCGTACGACCCGCTCCCACTCCCGTCCCGGGACTTCCGCAACGGCGCACCCCACGCCCGGCGTGCTCCCACTCACGCTCGCGTGCGTGCCGCCGCGCCGGAGCGGTCCCGGACCACCCGAGAAGGACATCAGGTGATCACTCCTGTCCTCCCCCTGTCGTCCAGGAAGCGCGACGCGGGACACATGACGGCGGACCAGCCCGGTGCGACGGCGTCGCCCGACGACCCGGCCACCGCCTGGGCCCTCGCCGCCCGCACCGGCGATCCCGACGCCGTCGACCGCTTCGTGCGTGCCCTGCGTCCCGACGTCGTCCGCTACGTCACGTACCTCTCCGCCGACCGCCAACTGGCCGACGACCTCGCACAGGACACGTTCCTGCGGGCGCTCGGCAGCCTGCACCGGTTCGAGGGGCGCTCGTCGGCGCGCACCTGGCTGCTGTCCATCGCACGCCGCACGTTCGTCGACAGCCTGCGGTACGCCGCCACCCGGCCGCGGTCGGCCGACGTCGACGACTGGACGGCCTGGGCCGAGCGGGCCCAGCCGAGCGGCTTGCCCGGCTTCGACGAGGGCGTGGCCCTGCTCGACCTGCTGGACGCGCTGCCCGCCGAGCGCCGTGAGGCGTTCGTCCTCACCCAGTTGACGGGACTGCCCTACGAGGCAGCGGCCGAGGCCGGCGGCTGCCCTGTCGGGACGATCCGTTCGCGCGTGGCACGAGCCCGGGCGACCCTCGTCGCGCTTCTCGACGAAGCCGAGGAGCCTCCGGTTCCGGCTGCCGTCGCCGCGTGACGGGAGGGGTGCCGGTGCCTCACCGGCACCCCTCCCCGGGGTCCGCGCGGCCTTGGCCGCCACCGAGGCTCACCTCGCGGCCTCGGCCACCGTCGCCCGGACGGACACCTTCCCGCTCTCCTGGAACCACAGCAGATAGGGCACCTTCTGCCCGGCTTTCAGCACGGGCGGATCCAGGATCGCGACCTCGAGTCCACCCGGTGTCATGCGCACCGTGCCGCCCGCCGGAACGTCGACGGCCCCGACCCGGTCCGTGCGTTCGGATCCGTTCAGGCTCACCGTACGGCGGAGCATGCTGATGCCCAGTGCCGGTGAGTCCGCGTACAGCAGGGTGTCCTTCGACGGGCCGGTGTTGCGGATCTCGAAGTACGCCGTGGCGGAGCCGGAGCCGGAGCCGGGGTCCGAGGCCGCCGCGACGATGCGCGCGTCGACGACTCTGATCCTCGGCGGCGGATCGCCTGCCGCGCCGGTCGCGGTGTAGGCCACCAGCAGGGCCAGCGCGCCGAAGGAAGCGCCCAACGGCGGCGCGACGGCCCACAGGACGTTGGTGAACGGCGCGTTCCGCGTCCGGCGTAGTACCCGCGGCAGGCTTCTCGGTTCCATGTGCCAGTGGTCGGGGCGCGGACCCGGCTGGTTCCCGGCCCATGTCGAGCTGGCCGGTTCCGTCCTGCGGTGGCGGGGACGGACTCCCGCGGAGCCCGGATCGAACGCGGCCTACGGAACTGCGCGGATCGCGGCGGGCTGAGGCTGGGCGGGGGTACGCCGGAGAGGGGTGACGACCACACCGTCCGCCGGGTGACCGGACCGGGCCGGGTTCACAACTACAGCCACAGCAAAGGAAATTGACCCGAAGACATCGGGAACTCAAGCCCACCTTCGACCGACTACCAGTCCGACAGCTCAGCTCGACGCCCGGCAGACCGCCACGCGAGGCAGCCGGGGGTGAGCGCGGAACTTCGGGCGAAGGTGGTTCGGCACACGTGAAACGCAGACGTCTGTTGCAGTCCTCCGTGGCGATGGCCGCCGCCCTCTTCGCCGTCGACACGGAGAAGATCTGCCTCTCCTGGAATTCCATTTCTCCACCCTGTTGGCGGGCTCCGCCATTGTCCCCCACTGCGACCTGTGGAACTTCAGCATCAACCTGCATCTCGCCGTGGACATTTCCGACGGTGCGGCATCACGGTCGCCCGGGAGGCGTGCTCCTGGGAAGAGGGAAAGTGCCTGCTCTTCGACCACCCCTTCGAGCACGAGGCCCGCGACGAGGGCGCCCGGCCGCGAACCTGCCTGCTCATCGACCTCCGGCATCCCGAGACGACCGTTCCGGAGCGCCGGGCGCTGGTCGCCCTCATCACTGAGATCCGCGAGATCCGCCGGCTCATGGGGGAGGGATGACCGGAAGGAAATAGTCCAGGAAAGCAGCAGTCCCGGATAAAGCTCGGAAATCGATCCGGCTTTATCCGGCATCGCTGGTACTTCAATCCCGGCAGTCTCCGACTGTCGGGTGGAAGTGCTGCCCAGGCGTTCTGCCAACCCGTAATGCGGGGCGAGAAGTCGGGCATTCCCAAGCCGCAATCGGACTGCTACCGTGACGGAAAATAATCGGCCTTCCGGAATTCTCTTCCATGGAATTCCGGATACCTGTGACCCTGAGGGGGGTGATGGATGATGTCCCTGCTGGTTCTGGCGCTCGGGCAGCTCGTCATCTCGCTCGACTACAACATCGTGTACGTCGCGCTGCCCGACATAGGCGCCGGGCTGGGCTTCTCCGACCACGACCTGCAGTGGGTGGTCAGCGCGTACGTCGTGGCCACCGGAGGCTTCCTGCTGCTGGGCGGCCGGGCAGCGGATCTGCTGGGCCGGCGCCGGATGTTCGTCCTCGCGGCGCTGCTGTACGCGGGGTCGTCGATGGTGGGCGGCCTGTCGGAGAGTGCTGGTGTCCTGGTCGCCGTCAGGGCGGTGCAGGGCATCGGCGGGTCGCTGCTGTTCCCGGCGACGCTGTCCCTGATCAACACCCTGTACGAGGAAGGCCCCGCACGGAACCGCGCCCTGGCGGTGTGGGGCGCGGCGGGAGCGGGCGGCCTGTGCTTCGGGTCCCTGCTCGGCGGGGTTCTGGTGGAGGCGTTCGGCTGGTCGTCGGTGTTCTTCGTCAACGTGCCGATCGCGGGAGTCCTCGCGGTGGCCGGGTGGCTGCTCTTTCCGGCGGACGGGCCGTGGGACCGCTCACGGCGCTTCGACGTGACGGGCGCGCTGACCGCGACGGGCGGGATCACGCTGCTGGTGTTCCTGCTGGTGCAGGGCCCGGCGGAGGGCTGGGCCACCCCCGCGGCACTCTCGAGCGCGGCGCTGGCCGTCTGCCTGCTGGCGCTCTTCGCCGTCGTGGAGCGGCGATCCCGTGAACCGCTGGTACCGGCACGGCTGTTCGCCCACCGGGGACTGCTGGTGGCCATGGGAATGACCGCGCTGTTCAGCGCCACGTTCAGTTCGATGCCGTACTTCCTGACCCTGTACTTCCAGACCGTCCACGGATACAGCGCGGTCGCGACCGGTCTCGCGTTCCTGGTGCCCGCCGTAGTGGTCGCCGTCGGCACTCAGGCCGGTGAACGGGCCGTGGCCGCCTTCGGTGTGCGCCGCATGCTGGTGGGCGGAATGGCACTGGGCGCCGCCGGGGCGGCGGCGCTCGGCCTGGCGCTCACCTCGGACGGCTCGTACGCCTGGCTGCTGCCGGGGATCGTGTTGCTGAGTCTCGGTCAGGGCGCCGCGTGGACGGGGATGTGGATCGCCGCGTCGGCCGGGGTGGCCCCCGGTGACCAGGGCGTGGCCTCCGGCCTCGCGTCGACCACCCTGCAGGTGGGCGGCGCGGTCGGTCTCGCCGTCCTGGTCGCGCTCGCCGGTGGTGTCGGGCAGAGCGCCTCCGGCCCGGGGCTGCTCGACGGCATCCGTACGGCCGTCTTCGCGGCAGCGGCCGGTATCGGCTGCGGCGCGCTCGCGCTGCTGCTCCGCCGTGGCACCAGCGGCACCACAAGTCCGTAGGTGTCTCCCTCCCTTTGTGTCTTTCTCCCCCACGTCCGGTCCGTCCTCCGTCATGCCTGGAGTGCCCCCATGTCTCCTACTGCCGACGGTCCTTCCGCTCCTCCGGCCGCCGTTCTGTGCGGGCCGGCCGAACGGGTGCTGCTCATCGGCGCGGACGCCTACTCCACGATCGTGGACCCCTGGACCGGGCCAACGCGATCATCTTCGGCGACGGCGCCGGAGCCGTCGTCCTGCGCGCCGGGCACCCCGACGAGCCGGGCGCCGTCGACCACTTCGTACCCCACCAGGCCAACCTGCGGATGCTGCGCTCGGTGGCCGACGACCTCGGGTTGCCCCGGGAGCGGTGCGTGAGCCAGGTCGAGTCCGTCGGCGACGCGGGGCGCCGCGTCGATACCGCTCGCCCTCGCCGACGCGGCCGCCCGACAGGCCGTCCGGTCCGGCGACCGGCTGCTGCTCACCGCTTTCGGAGGCGGCCTCACCTGGGGCTCCTGCCTCCTCACCTGGCCCTCGCTCTCTCGACAAGAACGGACGACGTCATGAGCACCACCTACGAGCGACTCGTCGACATCCTCGCGAAGCTGCACGATGCCCCGGCCGACCGGATCCGCCCCGAGGCGACCCTCGGCGAACTGGACGTCGACTCGCTGACGACGGTCGAGATCAGCATCCGCATCGCGCGCGACCTCGGCGTGACGGTCGGCGACGACGAACTCCAGCCCGACCTCACCCTCGCCGACGTCGTCGGACTCATCGACGCCCGACCGGCGTCCGTCTGACCTCCTCGCCCCATCCGCACGTCACGAAAGGCAGTACGCCATGCAGATCAAGGAACGGTCCGGCGGCGAGATCGGCGAGATCGGCGAGATCGGCGCGACGGTCGAGGGCTTCGACCACGTCACCGCGTCCGACGCCGACATCGCGGCGCTCAAGCACACCGTCTACACGAAGAAGATCGCCGTCCTGAAGGGCCAGGACCTCGCCCCCCAGGAGTTCCTCGCCCTCGGCAGGCGCCTGGGCCGCCCGGAGACGTACTACGAACCGATGTACAAGCACCCGGAGGTCCCGGAGATATTCGTCTCCTCCAACGTGCCGAAGGACGGAAAGCAGATCGGCGTACCGAAGACGGGCAAGTTCTGGCACGCCGACTACCAGTTCATGCCTAACCCCTTCGGTCTCACCCTGATCTACCCTCAGGTCATCCCGGAGAAGAACCGCGGCACTTACTTCATCGACATGGGCAAGGCCTACGAGAAGCTGCCCGAGGACCTCAAGAGGGAAATCGCCGGGACGCACTGTAGGCATTCGGTGCGCAAGTACTTCAAAATACGGCCGAACGACGTCTACCGACCCCTCTCCGAGATCATCGACGAGGTCGAGCAGAAGGCGCCGGCCGTCGTCCAGCCGACCACCTTCACCCACCCCATGACCGGCGAGACGGTCCTCTACATCAGCGAGGGCTTCACCGTCGGCATCGAGGACCGGGACGGCAACCCGCTCGACGAGGAACTGCTCAAGCGGCTCTTCGACGCCACCGGCCAGCTCGACGAGACCTTCGAGCACGACGGCATCCACCTCCAGAGCTTCGAGCAGGGTGACCTGCTGGTCTGGGACAACCGCAGCCTCATCCACCGCGCCCGGCACACCACAACCCCCGAGCCGACGGTCTCCTTCCGCGTCACCGTGCACGACGAACGCAGGCTGCACGACGGGATCAAGGCGGCGTGACCGACGAGGATCTGCTCGACCGTGTACTGGAGCCCTACAAACGGCACTGCAAGTACCTGCTCTCGGCCGTCGTGACGGAGACCGAGGCCGGACACGCCTTCGCCCGCTGCGAGTTCGCGATCCCGGAGTCGTGCTACATCGACGACACCGGCCATCTGAATTCCGTCGAGGTGAACATCTGCTACAACCAGATGATGTATTACCTCGTCGCCAAGTCCGTGCAGGAAGGGCTGGGTACGGGGTTCGAGTCCTGGACGCTGGACGACTTCTTCAAGCACCAGCTCCCGGATATTCTCATCGCCCGTTTCGCATCGAATTTCCGACGTCCGGTCAATCCCCGTGCCTTCTCCGGGGAGATGGAGTTCCGGTCCGTCACGCGGCGCGCCCCGGCAGGCGGCGGCCCGTTCCTGCACGCCAAGACCGCATTCCGCTACTGGGACGCCGAGTCGGGCCGCTGCGACGGCGAGGCGACTCTGGCGTTCGTCAACGTCCCCTGACACGAGGCGAGAGACCCATGACCATGGACAGGCTCCACCACCCGGAACTCCGGACACTCGTCCAGACCACCGGTTTCCACGCACGGCACCGGCCCGCCACTCCCGCGGTCCTGTGCGAGGGCCGCACCCTGACCTACGAGCAACTGCACCGCGAGAGCAACCGCATCGCCCACGCCCTCCGGGCCGCCGGACTCGCACCGGGCGACCGGGTCGCCTACCTCGGCAAGGAGTCCGAGCACTACTACGAGATCCTCTTCGCCTGCGCCAAGAGCGGCACCGTCCTGGTCCCCGTCAACTGGCGGCTCACCGCACCCGAGACCAGCCACATCCTCCAGGACTCCGGCACCCGACTCCTGTTCCTGGAGGAGGAGTTCGGGCCGATCGTGGAGAAGATGCCGACCGCGCCCCCGGAGACGGTCGTCGCACTCGGAGAGTCCCTCGCCACCTGGAAGGCACCCCACCCCGACACCGAACTGCCGGAAAGCGCCACCCCGGACACACCGGTCGCCCAGCTCTACACCAGCGGCACCACCGGACTGCCCAAGGGCGTCGTGCTCGCCCACCGCAGCTTCTTCGCGATCCGTGACGCCCTGGCGAGCGAGGGGCTGGACTGGATCGACTGGCGGGCCGGGGACATCGCGCTGGTCGGCATCCCCGGCTTCCACATCGGCGGACTGTGGTGGGCCACGCAGAACTTCAACGCCGGTACGACCGTCGTCGCGATGCGTGCCTTCGACGCCCGCCAGGCCGTCGGCCTCATCCGCGACCTCGGCATCACCACCGCCTGCGTCGTCCCGGCCATGCTCCGCATGATGCTCACCGAACCCGGCGTCGGCGCCAAGGACTTCACCACCCTGCGCAAGACCGTCTACGGCGGCTCCCCGATCTCCGAAGCTCTGCTGGAGGAGAGCCTGGCCGTCCTGGACTGCGAGTTCGCCCAGATCTACGGCCTCACGGAGACCGGCAACACGGCCGTATGCCTGCCCCCGGCCGCCCATGTCCCCGGCGGCTCCCTCATGCAGGCGGCGGGACGGCCGTATCCGGGCGTCCGGAGCAAGGTGATCGACGGCGACGGCCGCGAACTTCCGACGGGCGCGGTCGGGGAGGTGTGCCTGGCCACGCCCGCCCACATGGTCGAGTACTGGGGACTCCCCGACAAGACCGCCGAGACCCTCGTCGACGGCTGGATCCACACCGGGGACGCCGGATACGTCGACGAGGACGGCTACGTCTTCATCCGCGACCGCATCAAGGACGCCATCCTCGTCGCCGGCGAGAACGTCTACCCGGCCGAGATCGAGAACGTGCTGGAGGGCCACCCCGGCGTGAGCGAGGCCGTCGTCGTCGGGGCCCCCGACGAACGCTGGGGCGAGTACGTGCACGCCTTCATCGTCCCGAACCCCGAGCGGCGGCCCAGCCCCCGGGACCTGCACACCTTCCTCGTCCCGCAGTTGGCGGGCTTCAAGCTGCCCGCCCGCTACGAGTTCGTCGGCAGTGTCCCGCGCAACCCCAGCGGAAAGATCCTGCGCCGCGAACTGCGCGACCGCTTCTGGAACGACGCCACACGCAAAGTCAACTAGCCCTCCATCAGGCCGGATCGAGAGAGAACGACATGCCTGCTCCCCTCACGCTGGAGGGCTTCCGCGCGGACCTGGCGGAGTACCTGTACCAGCAGCCCGACGAGGTCGACCTCGACGACAACCCCCTCTACGCCGGACTGGACTCCCTGCGCATCACCACCCTCATGGAACGGTGGCGGGCCACCGGCGTGGACATCACCTTCGTCGAACTCGCCGAGTGCACCTCGTTCGCCCAGTGGTGGCGACTCCTCTCCGCGCGCCAGGAGGGAACCACGTGACGGCGGTGCGCCGTCCCCTGCTGGCTGCCCAGGAAGGCGTCCGGACCGGCCAGTTGCTCGATGCGGACAGCCCCGCGTACAACACGGCCGAGTACGTGCACATCCACGGACCGGTCGACGCGGACGTCTTCGACGCGGCCCTGCACCACGTCGTCGCGGAGACGGAGGCCCTGAACGTCGCCTACGTCGTCGACGACGAGGGCCGCCCTTGGGAAACGGACGCCCCGGCCCGCGACTGGCGCCTGCACACGGCGGACCACACCGCCGAACCCGACCCGCACGCGGCGGCCCTGGCCTGGATGGACGAGGACATGGCCCGCCCCGTCGACCTGTCCCGCCGCCCCCTCTTCGGCCACGCCCTGCTGCGGATCGCCCCGGAGGAACACCTCTGGTACCACCGCGTCCATCACATCGCCCTCGACGGCTTCGGCCTGTCCCTGGTCGCCCGTCGGGTCGCCGAGGTCTACACGGCCCTGGCGACGGGCGAGCCGGTGGCGGACAGCGGCTTCGGCACCCTGGCCTCGGTACGGGACGAGGAACGCGCCTACCGCGAGTCGCCCGGCTTCGCCAAGGACCGCGCCTACTGGACGGACCGGTACGCGGACCGCCCTCCCGCGGCGACCCCGGCGGGCCGCGCGGTCCTGCCCGCCCGCACCTTCCACCGCCGGGTCGTCGACCTCGACGCGGCACAGACACAGACCCTGCGCGCTCTCGCCCGCGACCTCAAGGTCACCTGGGCCGAGGTCCTGCTGGCGGTCACGGCGGCCCACCTGCACCACGCGACCGGCGCCCCGGAGATCGTCCTCAGCCTGCCCGCCATGGGCCGCCTCGGCTCCGTCTCGCTGCGCGTGCCCTGCACGGTCCGCAACATCCTGCCCCTGCGCGTCCCGGTCGCCGCGTCGGACACCCTGCGCGATCTCGCCGCCAGGGTCTCCCACGAACTCCGCGCCGGCCTGCCGCATCAGCGCTACCGCTACGAACAACTGCGCCGCGACCTGCGGCTCGTCGGCGGACAGCGCCGGCTGTCCGGGCCGGGCGTCAACATCATGCCGTTCGAGTACGACCTGCGTTTCGCCGGACACCGCAGCACGGTCCACAACGTCTCCGCGGGTCCTGTCGAAGATCTGTCCGTCAACGTCTACGACCGCTCCGAGGGCGCGGGCCTGCGCATCGCCGTGGACGCCAACCCCGATCTCTACGACGAGGCGGATGCCGCCGCGTTCCAGGAGGGACTGCTCGCTCTGCTGCGGGAGGCCGTCGCCGCCCCCGACCGCCCTCTCGACGAGCTGCGTGCGCGCGAGCCCGTCCCCGTCCTGGACGGCGGGCCGCTGCCGGGTCCCGCGCGCCCGGTCCTCGGCCTGATCGCCGACCACGTGGCCCGGCGCGGCGGATCCGTCGCCGTCGAGCACGACGGGCGGAGCGTCACGTACGCGGAGCTCTTCGGCGCGGCGCGGGACCTCGCCCGCCGACTGGCCGCCCGTGGTGTGGGCACCGGTGACCTGGTGGCCATGGCCCTGCCGCGCGGCATCGACGCGGTCACCGCCATCCTCGGCGTCCTGCTGTCCGGGGCGGCCTACTGCCCCCTCGACCCGTCGGCACCGGCGGCGCGCAGGGCGGAGCTGCTGGAGGACGTCCGGCCCGGACTCGTCCTGACGCCGCCCGCCTACGCCGACGTAATGACCCTGGACCGACCAGAGCCCGGCACAGCCCAACCGACCGTACCCACGCCGGACGACGTCGCCTACGTCCTGCACACCTCGGGCTCCACCGGCCGCCCCAAGGGCGTCGAGATCGGCCACCGAGCCCTCGCCCACTTCGTCGCTGGCGCCACCCACCGCTACGGCCTCCAACACGGCGACCGCGTCCTGCAGTTCGCCCCGCCGCACTTCGACACCAGCGTCGAGGAGATCTTCCTCGCCCTGTGCGCGGGCGCCACGCTCGTCGTCCGCAGCGACGACATGACCGACTCGGTCCCCGGTTTCCTGGACGCCTGCGCCCGGCTGCGCATCAGCGTCCTCGACCTGCCCACGGCCTACTGGCACGAAGTCGCCTACACCGTCTCGACCGGCACGGCCTCGTTGCCCGCCGATGTGCGGACCGTAGTCATCGGCGGCGAGGCCGCCCTCCCCGAGCGGGTCGACCGCTGGCGCGAGGCCGTCGGCCCGTCCGTGCGGCTGCTGAACACCTACGGCCCGACCGAGGCCACCGTGGTCGCCACGGTCGCCGATCTCCACGACCCCGCTCTCGCCCCGGGAGACGTACCGATCGGGTTGCCGCTGCCCGGCACCCGCGCGGCGGTCGTCGACGGCGAACTCCACCTCCTGGGCGGCAACCTGGCCCTCGGCTACCGAGGAGACCCGCCGGACGCCTCCCGTTTCGCGCCCCTCGACGCCCTGCCCGGCGCGCCCCGCGCCTACCGCACCGGCGACCTGGTCCGCATCGGCGATGACGGGCAACTGCGCTACCTGGGCCGCGCGGACGCCGAGTTCAAGGTCAGCGGACATCGTGTGCACCCCGCCGAGGTCGAGAGCGCCCTCCTCGCCTGCCCGGGAGTCCGTGACGCCGCCGTCGTAGGACAGGTGCTGGACGACGGGACGCGGCGGCCGGCCGCGTACGTCGTTCCGGACGGACCGGCTCCGTCCGTGGCCGGGATCAGGGAGCGCCTCCGGTCGACGCTGCCCGCGGCGATGATCCCGTCGGCGATCGAGTTCCTGGACCGCCTGCCCCGCACGAGCTCGGGGAAGACCGACCGGAACGCGCTCGCGACGAAGGCCCCCGGCCCTCGGACCGCGGTGTCCAGCACGCTGGAGCACAGCATCGCCGCCGCCTGGCAACGGGTGCTCGGGGTGGCCGTCGTCTCCGCGCGGGACGACGTGTTCGACCTGGGAGCCCAGTCCCTCCAGGTCATCCAGGTGGCCAACCGCCTCGGCGTCGAACTGGGCCGGGACGTGAAGGTCGCCTGGCTCTTCCAGCACCCCACCCCCGCCGAACTCGCGCGTTTCCTTCAGCAGCAGCAGCAGCAGCAGCAGGCACGGCCGGCACCGCCCGGCCTCCCCGAGAACCTGCTCGCCGACTCCGTCCTCGACGCGGACATCCGCCCCGGTGACGGGCCCCGGCCGAGCGGCACACCGGCCCGGATCCTGCTCACCGGCGCGACCGGATTCGTCGGCGTCCACCTGCTGGCCCGGCTCCTGACGAGCACGGACGCGGAGGTCGTCTGCACCGTCCGGGCCCCGAACTCCGACGAGGCCACAGCCCGCGTCCACCAGGCCCTGGAAGCTCATCTGCTCCACCTCCCGGATGCGGCGAAGAAGCGCATCACGGCCCTTCCCGCAGACCTCGCCCGCCCCCGCCTCGGCCTGGACGGGGCGCTCTTCGCCGAACTGGCCCGCACCTGCGGCGCGATCTTCCACAACGGGGCGACCGTCAGCATCCTGCGCGAGTACGCCACCCTCCGCGCCGCCAACACCGAGTCGACCAGAGAGCTGCTGCGCCTGGCGGCCCTGCGCTCGATCCCCCTGCACTTCGTCTCGACCCTCTCCGTCGCCCCGCCGCTCGCCCTCGCCTCCGAAGTACCGGAGGCGTTCCTCCCGCCCCATCCGGGACTGCGGTACGGCTACCAGCAGTCGAAGTGGGCGGCCGAGCGCCTGATGGAGCAGGCCGCCGAGCGGGGTCTGCCCGTCACCGTGCACCGGCTCGGCCGGATCGTCGGCCCGCGCACCACGGGTTATGTGAACGAGCGGGACTTCCTGTGGAGCGTGCTGCGTGCCGGGGTCCCCGCCGGCATCGTCCCGGAGCTGTTCGAGGAGGAGACCTGGACACCGGTCGACCACGTCGCCGAGGCCGTCGTACACCTCTCCCTCGGCTCACGCCGGCCGACCGCGCCGGTGTTCAACCACGCGGCCACGACACCGGTGCGGCTGGGTGACGTGTACGACTGGCTGGAGGAGTACGGCTATCCGCTGCGCCGCATGCCTCTGGCCCAGTGGCGTGCGGAGCTCCCGCGCTCGCGCGCTGACCCCGGCGTGGCGGCGACCACGCTCGCCTTCTTCGACTCCCGGGACGCGGACCCGGGCGATGCCGCCGCCCCCGACCTGCGCCTGGGACGCATCCGATCCGACAACGTCGTGACCGGCCTGCACGGCAGCGGCATCACCTGCCCGCCCGCCGACCGGGACCTCGTCCTCCGCTACCTCGACCACTGCGTCACCACGGGCGCGCTGCCCGCTCCAGCCGGGCGACAAGCCCATCTCGCAACTCCCACAAAGTAGTTGGGGATTTCCGGGAACTCACCGGCTCCGCCCCCCGACTACTGCGACAGAGCCCGTCGCGTCACGAACATTCCGCTGCAAGGAGCACGCATGTCGAAGAAACGGCCCGTCGCCATCGCCTTGGCCGGCGCTCTCTGTCTGGTCACGGCGGCCTGCGCCGACTCCTCGACCGACCAGGACGGAGCAAGCGGTGACAAGGCGTCGGCGGCTGCCGCGAAGTCCGGTTACCCGGTGACGCTCGAGAACTGCGGGGAGTCCGACAAGTTCACCAAGGAGCCCAGCAGGGTCGTCGTCATGAACGGCGCCTCGGTCGCCGAGGTCTCCACGCTGCTCGCCCTCGGTGTCCAGGACAAGATCGTCGCCAACCAGCAGAGCTACGGCATGTCGGAGGTCTCCGGCCGCGCCGCCGCCATCAAGGCACTGCCCACCGGTGACGTCAAGCTCAACGACGCCTACGACATCCCGCGCGAGGCGATGATCGGGCTGCGCCCGGACCTGGTGCTGTCCACGACGGCGTACGGCTTCGACGAGAAGAACGGCTTCGCCACCCGCGAGCAGCTGAAGCAGGTCGGCGCGCACACCTACGTGTCCCCGCAGGGCTGCGACCAGGACACGACGAAGATGACCATCGCCGACAGCTACACGCTGCTGCGCGACATGGGCAAGATCTTCGACAAGAGCGCCCAGGCCGAGAAGCTGATCGCTGCCTCGGAGAAGCACATCGCCGACGTCTCCGCCAAGGTGAACGGCGAGAAGCAGCCCAAGGTCATGGTCCTGTTCTCCAACATGGTCATGGGCGGCAACGACTTCAGCTCGGTCGTCGCCAAGGGCATCTACAACGACATCCTCGCCAAGGCCGGCGGCAGCAACGCCTTCGAGAACGCCTCGAAGACCTCCTTCGCCGACCTGAGCAAGGAGAAGGTGGCCGCCACCGACGTCGACGCCCTCGTCGTCATCGGCTACAACGACCCGAACCCGGCGGCCTACGCCAAGAAACTGCTGAAGGAGTTCCCCCAGTGGCCGGCCGCGAAGAACAACACGTACGTGGCGCTGTCGGACTCGATGTACCTCGGCCCGAGCAACGACCTGGCCGTGGCGAAGGTCGCCGAGATGCTGCACCCCGACAAGTTCTGAGCGGCCTGCCACTCCCGCTCTCCGTCGCCGCCCTGCTGATCGTGCTCGTCGCGGTCATGGTGGTGGCGGTGAGCATCGGCGCGGTCAACATCCCGGTCGGCGACGTGTGGGGAATCCTCTGGCACCACGTCACGGGCCGTGGAGCCACCGACGACCTGGCCCTGGACCAGATCGTGTGGACCTTCCGGGCCCCTCGTGTCGCGCTCGCCGCGCTGGTCGGCGCGGGCCTGGCCGTCGCCGGGGCGGTGCTCCAGACCCTGGTCTCCAACCCGCTCGCCGACCCCGTCGTCCTCGGCTTCTCCTACGGCGCCTCGCTCGGAGCCGTGCTGGTCATCACCCTCGGCGGGGCGGCGCTCGGCGGCCTCGCCGGTCTCGGGGTGTCCGGCGCGGCGTTCGTCGGGGCGCTCGCGGCCGGGGCGCTGGTCTTCGCCCTCGGGCAGAGACAAGGCCGGCTGGCCCCGACCCGGCTGGTGCTGGCGGGGGTCGCGGTCGGCTACGTCCTGCTGTCGGTGACCAGCTTCGTCCAACTGCTGGCGACGCCCACCGAGCTGCGGACGGTCATGTTCTGGATGCTGGGCAGCGTGGCCGGCGCCCAGTGGAGCCAACTGCCCACGGTCACGGTGGTGGTCCTGACGAGCACGGTCCTGCTGACCCTGTTCGGACGGCGGCTCAACGCCCTGCTCGCCGGCGACGAGTCCGCCACCGCCCTCGGCGTGGACGTCAACCGCCTGCGCGCCGTCCTGCTGGTGATCAGCGCACTGCTCACCGGCACGGTCATCGCCGTCGCGGGCGGGGTGGGCTTCGTCGGCCTGATGATCCCCCACCTGGTCCGCCTCACGACCGGCGCCGACCACCGCCGCCTGCTGCCCCTGACCGCACTCCTGGGCGGGATCTACCTGGTCCTCGTGGACCTGCTCTCCCGCACCCTCACCCGCCCCAACGAACTCCCGCTGGGCATCCTCACCGCCCTGCTCGGCGCCCCCTTCTTCCTGTGGCTGCTGCGCCGCAACAAGGGCCTGGACTCCGTATGAAAAAGACGGCCGTATGAAACTGACCGTGGACCAGCTCCACATCACCCTGGACCGCAGGCCGATCCTCCGTGAGGTGACCCTGGAGGCCGCCAAGGGAGACATCGTCGGGCTGGTGGGCCCCAACGGCAGCGGCAAGTCCACCCTGCTCCGCACCGTCTACCGCTCGCTGCGCCCCGTCGACGGAGTGGTCCGGGTCGGCGGCGACGACGTCTGGGAGCTGTCGGCGCGCACCGCCGCCCGCCGCACGGCGGCCGTCCTCCAGGACGCCGGCACCACCACCGGCCTGACGGTGACCGAGATCGTCGCCCTCGGCCGCACCCCCCACCACGGGCTGATGGGCCGCGACGGCGCCGAGGACCGCGACGTCGTCGCCGAGGCGGTCGCCCGCTGCGGAGTCACCCCCTTCGCCCACCGCGACTACGCCACCCTCTCCGGCGGCGAACGCCAACGCGTCCTGCTCGCCCGCGCCCTCGCCCAGCGCCCCGAGCTCCTGGTCCTGGACGAACTCACCAACCACCTCGACATCCGCGCCCGCTTCGAGCTCCTGGACCTGATCCGCAGCACCGGGATCACGACCCTGGCCGTCCTGCACGACCTGGACCTCGCCGCCCGCCTCTGTGACCACCTGGTCGTCCTCCACGAGGGTGCGGTGGTGGCGGCGGGCCCCGTCCTGGAGGTCCTGACCCCGGACATCCTCCACGACGTCTTCGGCGTACGCGGCACCACGGAACGCCACCCCGACGGCGTCGTCCGCATCACCTACGCGGCCCAGCCACTCGCTCGCGACCGGCAACCCGAGCCCGAACCCGAACCCGCCGAGCGGTGACGTGCCGTCACCCGCTGAACGGCTCGTACTGAAGGCCGCTCCGGGCCGGCTCGCGCGCCCCGTTCCCCTCGAAGCGCTGGACCAGATGCAGCGTCATGTCGACGCCGGCCGACACCCCGGCGGAGGTGACCACGTCTGGGGCCGGGCGGTCCAGATGCCGCGCGGCCCCGTCCTGCCGGGTCAGCCGCCGCTGCAGGTGCTGGTGGAGCCCCCCAGTGGTTCTGGAGGTATGTCGTAGTGGATGCGGTAGGCGACGGCGCGGTTGGCTTCCACCCGGTCCCCACCCGGAGAGCAGCACTGAGCCCCTGGCCACGACCGTCAGCACTCACCCATCCACGCCGGAACACACTCGTACGCAGTCAAACCCCAGCAGTTCCCAACCCCCACGTGCCACCGTGCCGCCGCTCGAGGAACAGGCCCTTACGCGTGCCCACGGCGAGCAGTACCTCACTCATGCCGATCACCTCCGCTGTGTCCTCGACCTCTTTGTCCCAGACACCGGCCAGTCTGCACCCCGCCACTGACAGTCACCTCCGGACAGTCCGTCGCCGCAGGTCACAGCGGGACGGCGGGCCGGGACCGCATGACATCGGCCACTTTCGCCGGGACGCCTGCGCGGGCGGCGAGGCCGTGGGAACGTCGGGACGAGGGAGTCGTCCTGAGCATCACGCCCGCCTGCCCCGTATGGGAGGGCGGCCGGGATGTTCATGTGCTCATGAGGAGGAAGCCTTCGATGGCGTTCCGTGGTCCGAAGGTGTGGCTGTGGCGCTGGCGGCGCAACCCGCTCAAGCGTCGCGCCGACGTGGTGGAGTCCTGGGTCGTGCTCGGCGTGTGGGCGCTGACCGTCCTCGCCGGGGTGCTGGCGGGGTTGGCGACCGCAGGGTCCGTCGAGCACGGTCTGGCGCGGGAACGCATCGAGTGGCGACCCCTCGTGGGGCGACTGTCCGAGCAGGCCCCGGGCAAGGTCGCCGCGAGCGGTTCCTCGAGCGGCGATCAGGTGTGGGCGAAGGTGGGATGGACGGGGCCGGACGGCTCCGCGCACACCGGCCAGGTCCGGGTCGGCCCCGGCAGCGCCGCAGGCACCCCCGTCACGGTCTGGACGGACCGAAGGGGCCGCCTGGTGACCGAACCGGCCACCGCAGCCCAGGCCAGACTCCGCGCCTCCCTGGTCGGCGGCCTGGCCGGAGTGGTCGCGGCAACCTTCCCCTTCACAGGCGGCCGCTTCGTACGAGGCCGCCTGGAACGCCGCCGAGTAGCCCAGTGGGACACCGACTGGGCCCGCTTCGACGCACTGTGGGGCCGCCCAACGGGCTGATCTGGCCTGCGGGTCGGGCTTGCAGGTCGGGCTTGCAGGTCGGGCCTGCGGGTCGGGCCGGGCGGGGCCGCCCTTGCCGCTGCCCCCACCCGTACCCCCAGCCGAGGGTGTCCGGTGCGCAAGGGCGGCCGTCCGGCTACGCGCCCCTCACCAGTTCCCGGCACAGCCTCAACAGCGCTTCGTCTCTTGGGATGTCGTGGCTGCGGTGGCCGCCGGGGCGGGTGGTGTGGGTGGTGTGGCGGCGGGGGACGGTGAGTTCCGTAGCCGCCAGGTCGTGCAGTGGTGCGGCTGCTGTAGGGCCGAGGGCTGTGAGGCAGGTGGCTATCGCCGTTCGCGTTCGGGGGTGTTGTGCCCAGGCGGACCGCAGTGCCCCGCCGACGGCCGGCTCCACCTCCCCGGTGATCCGGCAGACCGCGCATGCGGCAGCCGCCCGCTCCGGCCCGCTGCCCGTCTCGATCACCCGGCGCAGCGCGGGCAGCGCAGGGTGGGCCTCGGGGCCGAGCAGTTCGAGCGAGCGCGCGGCGAGCACCCGGTGAGAGGCATCCTCGTGCCCCAACTCCCGCAGCAGGACAGGGAGGACGGCGGAGACGTCGCCCTCGACGGCCCACAGGGCGGCCGCCGCCGCGAGGGCGTGTTCGCCGTCCAGCAGCCCACGCAGGACCGGCACGGCCTCGCGCGCACCCGCCCCGAAGGCGCCCAGCGCCTCGACGGCGGCCCGTATGTGCCGCTCCCCGAGGCCGGTTCGGGCGCCGGTCAGCCGACGCAGCACCTCGGGCACGGCCTCCGCGTCGCGCAGCGCCCGCAGCGCGGACAGCAGGGGCGTAGCCGTGTCGGGGGAGTCGAGCGGCACGGCGGCGAGCGCCCGCCGCAGGGCCGGCCCGAGCGGGGCCGCCGGGGCGCCGAGGTCCGCGACGGCGGTTCCCAGGTCCCGGGGGACGACCGGCCCGGCCAGCACCTGGGCCAGGACGGGCACCGCCCGTGGATCCCCGCTCCTGGCCAGCGCGTGCAGCGGCCCGGCGAGCAGGGGAGCCTCGGGCCGCCACCGCCGTATCCACTGGTCGGGGCGCGCGGCGACCAGCGCGTGGAGGCGGTCGGCGGCCGGGGCGGCCAGCGCGAACAGCTCGGCGAGGACGGACACGGCCGTGTCCCGCAACCGCCCCTCGTCCTCGCCCGCTTCCGGACGCAGTTGCTCCCCGATCAACGCCACCGTCGCGCTGTGGTCGCCCCGCCACTCCCGCAACAGCGCGGCGGCCAGCAGCACGGCGTTGCACCGGTCGGTCGGGCAGGGGCTCGTCAACTGCCCGTGCAGCAGGGCGATCCGGTCCGGCAGCCGGTCGTCGAGCGCCGTGTGCAGGGTGCGCAGCAGCCGGGTGCCCTCCTCGTCCGACGGCCGCAGGCGCCGTAACCGGTCGACGAGTGAGTGCACGGCGGACGCGCCCGCCGCGCCCGGGCGGCAGGGGTGGTGCGCGGAGCGCTCCCCGACCAGCCCGAGGACCGTCGGCACCAGATCGGCCGGAAGTCGCCCGGGAGCGCAGCCCGCGAGCTGGCCCAGTGCGGCCAGCCGCGGTCCCGGCCCGTACGGTGGACCGCTCCGCGCGGCGAGCAACTCCACCGCCTCGGCGGCCTGCCCGGGATGCCGTCGCGCGAAGTGGCCGAGGTTCTCGACGAGGACGATCACGAGCCGGTCGTCCCGCTCGACCGCGAGCCGCTCCCGTAACAGGGCCAGGACACGCGCCGGTTCGTCGAGGAACCGCACGACCGCCGCGGCCGCCGCCCGGCGCACTCCCGGGTCCGGATCCCCGGCCAGCCCGACGAAGACCTCGGCGCCCTCCCGGACGGCGGCGTCCGCGCACTCCCCGATGCTCACCAACAGCTCCACCAGCCCGCCCCGTTCCCGCACCCGCTCGTCGGCGGCGAGCGCGAGCAGAAACGGAACGCAGGCCAGCGTCGAGTCGTACACCTTCCCCTCGTGGTGCACCGCGTCGTACATACGGTCCAGCGCCGCCGCCCGCTCGCCGGGCTCGGCGGAGGCCAGCCCTCTGAGCAGTGCGGGCACGTCCCGTGCGCTGCCGTACGCGTGTCGCAGTGAGGCCCAGTCGACCTCGTCGATCCCCGTGAACACGTTGTCCTCCCCCGGACGAAGTGCGAGAAGTGCCAACTGATCACGAGTCTGCACCACGCCACTGACAACGAACCGGAATCGAGCGATGACTCACAGGTGAGAACGGTCAGTTCGGGACGGGAAGGCTCCGCTCCAGGATCCCGTCCGGATCGGCGACCGGGAGATGGCCGGTCTCACCGCGTACGACCACCACCGCCACCGACGCGAACTCACCGCAACGGTGTTCGGGGTCGGCTCCGGCGGACAAGCGTCGGCGGCCGTGCGAAGCGCCGTGCGGGGACGCTTCGTACGGCCGCCTTCTTACCGTGGGGGGTCGGTGTGCGGGACTACTTGTAGGTGATGTCGGACGAGGAGTACTTGCAGTAAGTCCCGTCCGCTCCGGTGCCGTTGGTGGTCGGCTCCTTGCCCGTGTTGTTGCCGATGTACTTCTGGCACGGGATGATCTTCTTGCTGCTGTCCCCGACGATCGTGATCTTCTTCAGGGTCACGCTGTCGCCGTAGTTGGTGTTGATGCCGACGAGCTTGTTGCCCTTGTACGTCGCCTCGATGGTGTTGAGGTTGATCGTGCGCTTGTACTGGCCGCTCTTGCAGTTGCCGCAACTGCGCACGAACGTACCGAAGTTCTGCACGGCGAAGTTCGAGACGTTCAGCGTCCCGGCGCCGTTGAACTGGAACACCTTGTCGCTGGCCTCCTTCGCCCCGCCGCCCGAGACGGTGTAGACGTTGGACGACGAGGAGCCGAGGAAGGTCGCCGCGTCCTCGCCGACGTCCTCCCACCAGACGTTCTGCAGCGTGCAACTGCCCTTGCAGTGAATGCCGTCGGCGGCGGGCGCGCCGATGATGACGTTCTTCAGGACCGCGCCGGCGGCGAGCTCCAGGATCGGGTCCTGGTCCTCGTTCTGGCCGCCGGAGCCGAGGTCGCCGCTGCCGTAGAGGCGCTTCATCCCGTAGTCCTTGGTGCCGGAGACGGAGATGGTGGCGGTGACCGCCTGGCTGCCGTTCGCGCTGGGCCAGGTGGCGGCGCTCGCGGGGGTGAGCGCCCCACTAGTCATGATCATGCCAACCGTGAGGCCGACGGCGGCCAGCCCGCCGGTGAGAGCGCGCCCGCGGGTGCGCCGAGGTGCTGGTGAAAGTGCTGGTGAAGTCATGTCCCGATGCCTTCTTCCAGAGTGGGGATGGTGACAGTTCTCCGGACGGTCAGAGCTTTCCGGCGCCCGCGCCGGACGTCACCGAGGCGACGACGGACGAGGCGGGCTCGGCGGTGTAGCTGTACGGCGGCTTGGTGAACGTCCCGACCTGCGAGACCTCGGTCGCGGCTCCGCCGAGGTCGTTGCCGGTCAGGTTGGCGTAGCCGTCCGCGTCGCTGTCGCGGCTGGTGGTGACGGCGACCGCCGTCGAGCGGAAGACGTTGTTCTCGACGAGCATCTGGGCGCCCATGCGCGAGTGGACGGCCGTCTCGGCGCCGACGACGTAGTTGTCGTAGAAGTGGCCGGTGCCGAAGCGCAGGCTGGGGATGCGCGAGTAGACGTTGCTGAAGTGGTTGTGGTGGTAGGTCACCCTCAAGTGCCCGGTGTCCTGGCTCGCGTTGTTGTCGCTGTGACCGACGAGCGAGCCCTTGAAGTGGTCCTTGAAGGTGTTCCAGGACACCGTCACGTAGTCCGAGGCGTGATTGATGTCCAGTAAGCCGTCGTAGTAGTCCTTGTCGTGATCGCGGTCGGCCGAGAAGGAGTTGTGGTCGATCCACACCTTCGTCGAGGCCTGGACCTCGATGCCGTCGGCGGGCTTGAGCGGCTTGCTGATGTTCAGGTTGCGGACGACGACGTTCGTCACCTTCTTCAGGCGAAGCCCGCCCCCGGTGAACCCGGAAGACGAACCGACGCCCAGGACCGTGGTGTTGGACCCGATGTCGATCTGACCGCTCAGCGAGATCAGGCCGTTGACCTTCACGACCTTCGCCGCGGTGCCGGTCACCGCGGTCTTGAAGGCGGCCGCTGTCGCGACGGTGACCGCGGTGGCGCTGCCGCCGCCGGTCGTGCCGGCGCCGAACCCGACCGGCGAGCTGTCGGCGGCACCGGCCGACTGGGGGAGGGCGAGGACCGCCGCCGTGCCGAGAGCGGCGGCCACCGCCACGAAAGCGGACCTTTGCGCGTGTGTACGTGGGGGGCTTGTGCGCATGCGGGTGCGTCCCTTCGGGGAGGGAAGTGAGACACGTATGTGAATGACGTACATCTTGCTGAACGTCATGCACGGGCAGTGCGGCCCTCTGTGGGGGTCAGTGCAAGCGGCTCGGTCACACTGCTGAACGGAACGTAGAGGGTAAGCGCTTTCTGGTCAACGCTTTGCGCAGAACGTATTCGGCCACCCCTGCCAGGCTCCGGCCAACCGGCAAGGGCTTCCGGGCAGTTGGCGTGGGAGCGCTTCCATGGCAGGCATGCGCATGCCACCATGCGATGCGCACGCTTCCCTTCATGACCTGTCAGAGAGGGGCGAGTCGATGCCGACTCCGCGCACGCGTACGTTCACCGCCGGGCTGGTCCTGCTCCTGATCGCCGTCGCCGGCCTGGTTCTGTCACCGGGTCCCGCCGGCGCGACGACCACGTCCCCGGAGCGGGCCGGGCCGCTTCCCGGCTCCTTCGCCTGGACCTCGACGGGGCCGCTGATCAGCCCCAAGCCGGACGCCACCCACCCGATCGTCTCCGTGAAGGACCCGACGGTCTTCCGCTACAAGAACCGCTGGCACGTCTACTTCACGACCGCCAACACCGCCGGGGCGTGGAGCCTGGGGCACACCAGCTTCACCGACTGGTCGCAGGCCGCCGCCGCACCGCAGACCTTCCTCGACGCAAACCCGAACATCGGCAACCGGTACGCGGCCGCGCCCCAGGTGTTCTACTTCGCACCGCAGAAGACCTGGTACATGGTCTACCAGACCGGGCCGCCGTCCTACTCGACCACCAAGGACCCCGCGAACCCCGCCAGTTGGAGCGCGCCGAAGTACTTCTTCGACGCCGAGCCGCAGATCGTCCTCGACAACAAGGGCACCGGCGGCTGGCTGGACTTCTGGACCGTCTGCGACCGTACCGACTGCTACCTGTTCTTCTCGGACGACAACGGCCACCAGTACCGCTCCCGCACCACCCGCGCCGAGTTCCCGAACGGCTTCCGCGACACCGCGATCGTGCTGTCCGAGCCCAACCGCTTCGACCTCTTCGAGGCGAGCAACGTCTACCGCCTCGGCAACAGCGGCAAGTACCTGATGCTGGTCGAGGCGCTGGCCACCGGTTCCGACTGGCGCCGCTACTTCCGGGCCTGGACCGCCGACAGCCTCGGCGGCGCGTGGACCCCGCTCGCCGACACCGAGGCCAACTCCTTCCTCCGGTCCGACAACGTCACCTTCGCGGCCGGTCAGCCGGCCTGGACCACGGACTTCAGTCACGGCGAGCTGATCCGCGACGGAGTCGACCAGACGCTCACCATCAACCCCTGCCGGCTCCGCTTCCTCTACCAGGGCATGGACCCCGCCGCGAGCGGCGACTACTCCCAACTCCCCTGGCGGCTCGCCCTGGTGACCCAGACGAACTCCACCTGCTGAGACGTCAGCCCGCTCGCCCGCAACGCTCACACGCACCTCACGTACGACGTCCCCCGAGCCGCTACAGAAAGGGACAAGCACGTGTCCAACTCACCTGGGAGAGCGCTGCGTTCGTTGTGCGGCGCACTGCTGCTCCTGCTAGCCGCCGCCCTCCTCGCCGCGCCCACGGCCGCCGCCCGACCACAGGCGTCCGCCCGGGCACAGGCCGCCGCGCCGGTCCCCGCTTCCACCCTCACCGAGGTCACCGGCTTCGGCACCAACCCCAGCAACCTCAAGATGTACGTGTACGCACCGGCCACCGTCACTGCGCACCCGGCCGTCCTGGTCGCCGTGCACTGGTGCGGAGGCTCGGGCTCGGACATGTACTCGGGCACGGAATACGCCCGACTCGCCGACCAGTACGGGTTCGTGATCGTCTACCCGTCCGTCACGCGCAGCAGCAAGTGCTTCGACGTCGCCTCACCCCAGGCGCTCACGCGCGGCGGCGGCAGCGACCCCGTCGGCATCAAGTCGATGGTCGACTGGGTGACCGCCGCCTACGCGGCCGACACCAGCCGCGTCTTCGCCACCGGCATCTCCTCCGGGGCGATGATGACCAACGTCCTGCTCGGCGACTACCCCGACGTGTTCGCCGCCGGCGCGGCCTTCTCCGGCGTGCCGTTCGCCTGCTTCGCCACCACCGACGGCTCCGAGTGGAACAGCGCCTGCTCCGGCGGCACCGTGATCCACACCGCTCAGGAGTGGGGCGCCCTCGTCCGCGGGGCCTACCCCGGCTACACCGGGACCCGGCCGCGCATGCAGGTGTGGCACGGCACCGAGGACGACGTGCTGCGCTACGCCAACTTCGGCGAGGAGATCAAGCAGTGGACCAATGTGCAGGGGGTGAGCCAGACCCCGTCCGCCACCGACTCGCCCGCCTCCGGCTGGACCCGCACCCGGTACGGCGGTACGGGTGACCAGGCCCCGGTGGAGGCCATCAGCCTGCAGGGTGTCGGCCACAACCTGTACGCCTGGGGCATGGCGGCCCGCGCGCTGACCTTCTTCGGCCTGGACGCTTCGGGCCCGGCCCCGCAACCCGAGCCCGGCAGTTGCCGGGTGACCGCGACGACCAGCGCCTGGAGCACCGGTCTGACCGCCTCCGTGACCCTCACCAACACCGGCACCACCACGGTCAACGGCTGGCAGCTCGGCTTCACCCTGCCCAGCGGCCAGACCATCACCAACGGCTGGGGCGCCACGTACGCACCGGCCTCCGGAGCGGTGACGGCGACGAACGCGACGTACAACGCAACGCTCGCCCCCAACGCAAGTGTCACCATCGGCTACCAGGCGAACCACACGGGCAACAGCGCGACACCGGGAGCCTTCACCCTCAACGGGGCCGCCTGCACGAAGAGTTGAGACCACGAAGAGTTGAGACTACGAAGAGTTGAGACCACGAAGAGTTGAGGCCACGAAGAGTTGAGGCCACGATCGGGGTGAGGTTCCGCGGGCCTCAGGTTTCCGAGGGCGGTCGGCATACCCGGCCGCCCGACGGGGCGATCGGCTGCGGTGCCGAACCCGCCGTCGAGGGAAGGTGGTTGACAAGCAGGTTGAGGGTGATCGCTGTGACGCAGCCCGCGCTGATGCCGCTGTTCATGACTGTCTGGAACCAGTCGGGGAACTTCTCGTAGATCGTCGGCACGCCGACCGGCAGGACGCCCATCGCGACCGAGACGGCGACCACCGTCAGGTTGTGGTTGTCCTTGAAGTCGACGCCGGCCAGAGTGCGCAGCCCGCTCGCGGCCACCGTCCCGAACATGACCAGCCCGGCACCGCCCAGCACCGGTGCCGGAACGGCCGCGACCACAGCGCCGAGCTTGGGCAGCAGGCCCAGCAGGACGAGGATGCCGCCCGCGGTGGCGACGACCCAGCGGCTGCGCACCCGGGTCATGCCCACCAGGCCGACGTTCTGCGCGTACGCCGTGTACGGGAACGTGTTGAAGACACCGCCGAGGACGGTCGACAGGCCGTCCGCGCGCAGGCCGTCGGAGAGGGTGCGCGGCTCGATCTCGCGGCCTGTCATCTCACCGACCGCGATGAGGTCACCGGTCGTCTCGGTCATCGTCGCGAGTGCTTCCCCGAATCAAGATCCATAATGTTGCCTCCCGTCCAGCAAGACGGACAGGTTCGGGTCCAGCTCCCCGGTCACCTTGAGCGCGGGAAGAAGCGGGCGCTCGAAGCGCTTCGCGTCCGGGGAGAGCAGCGGCTCCATCATCTGCACCCAGGCGCCGGACTTGATCCACGCCTTCACTCGTGCCTGTACGGACGGGCCCGCCGGGAAGCGGTCCGGCAGGGATTCCCAACCAGTACCCGTGCGCAGCTTGTAGAGAACCGCTTCGACGACCGCTCGCGGGTCCAGGCTGTTCTTGCGCACCTGGAACGGCGGCATGCTCCGGGAGACCTGCCCCCACAGCTCGTCCGTCAGATCCATCAGGCGCTTCGCGTCCGGGCGCTGCTGCCAGGGAAGCGTGCCCGATTCGCCTTCGTCCGCGAAGGTGCCGACGTGGGCCCAGCCCTTGCGCCGCATGTGCGCCGTCGTCTTCTTGTCGGTGTAGGCGATGCCGTAGCCCTTGGTCTGCTCCTCTGTCGACACCCGGAGGTAGCTGACGGCACGGAGCTGGGCCGTTACGGCCCGCTGGACTACGTCGATGCTGCTCATGAGAGCCTGGGTCATGTCAGTTCCTTCGCGACTGGCGGACGTGATCCCGGGAGGGCCTCAGAAACGCTCCCGGGATCACCCATGTGGCGGGCATCCTATGCCTCCGGTCCGTCAGGGATAGGCGTGAACAGCGCGGAGAGGAAGCGGGCGAAGCCCGCGTCGTCCGTCTCCGGACGGGCCGTCCATTCGATACTGAACCTTCGGGTCGGGCTTGTCCTTGAGGTTCTCTCTGAGCCAGGCTCCGGCCTCTTCTCCTCGTGCGGCTCCGTCCTGCATGGTGCTCCGATCTCCAGGTCGTGGGACGGCACTGATGTACCCGCGCGCCCTCCTCGTGCAGGGGGCAGTGACGCTCGTACTCGCCGCCGCACCAGCGGCAGCGGATCATTCCTTGCAGGCCGCAGGCGCATGACGGCCCGACGTGCAGAGCGAGATACTCGACCGCCTGGAAGGCCGTCTCGGCGACATCCTGGCCGCGGTAGAAGTCGTACGCGTCGCGGGGCTTCATGAACGCGGGGACCAGCATGAAACGGCCCTGTCCCTTGCCCGTCTTCGTGTCCCAGGCGAAGTTCCGGCCAGCCTCACGGGCGGCCGTGCAGGGGCGCGTCAGAGCGTCCCGGAAGCGGTCCTCGTCGCCTGAGCTTCAGCGGGGCATGGAAAGGCCCCAGGACGACGGTGTGAGTCGCTCCCTGGGGCCCGTAGCTGATCTGGCCGACGACGGCGAGACGGTCATGTGCGCGACGGGCACAGCCGACGCCGGTCGCTGAGACTGATCGCGCAGGCGCGGGACGCGGGGTATCTGACACCACGTCACACGCGGCGCTGACTCGGCCACTGACGCGGTCTGTTGTGGGCAGGCCGGGGAGGCCGGGGGGAGTTGGGAAGGGGAGGGGGGCTACTGCATTCCGCGCATCCGCGTGATCTCGCTCGTCTGCTGCGCGACCACGTCGTCCGCCATCTCCTCGATCCGCACGTTGTTGCCCTCCGCCTTGACCTTCGCGGCCATGGTGAGGGCGCCCTCGTGGTGGGTGATCATCAGCGTGAGGAAGAGCGCGTCGAACGCCTTGCCGCGCGCCGCGCGCAGCTTGGTGAGCTGTGCCTCGGTCGCCATTCCGGGCATCACCGTGTGCGCGTGCCCGCTGCTCGCCGTCTCCTCGCCGTAGGTCGTGAGCCAGGCCTTCATGGCCTCGATCTCCGGCCCCTGCCCGGCGCCGATCCGCGCCGCGAGCCCCTTGACGGTCGTCGACTCGGCCTGTTTCGGGGCGAGTTCGGCCATCTCCAGCGCCTGGGTGTGATGCTCGATCATCATCTGCGCGTACGAGACATCGGCCGAGTTGGGCGTGTCGTCGTCGACGCGCTGTTCGGCGGCGTCCTGGGCGGAGAGGGTCCGGTTCGCCTCGCCCGGCTTGCCCGGTGCGATCACCGAAGGCCCGCTTGCCGCACCCGACTTGGTGTCCTCCTCGGAGTCGCAGCCCGTGAGGGCGAGTGCGAGCAGCAGCGAGGCTGCGGCGAGGGGCACGCGGCGACGGACGAGCACAACGACCTCCTGAGGCAGGTGAGTTGGGGACGGGGGTCCCGCGCTCGTAGGGATCTTCGCATCACTGGCCGAGCTGTTGAGCAGAAAGACTCGTTACGAGTGCGTTGCCAACCCTTGATATGTGCATGATGAAGACGATACTTCGGAGCACCGTGAACCGTTCCTGTGCGAACGGCGACGAGGGAGGATGCAGTGACCCTGTTGAACGATCCCCGAACACGCCGCAGACGGCTGGGAGTCGCAGCCGCGGGCGCCGGACTCCTGGCCACGCTCCTGACGGCGGCACCGGCGGTCGCGACCCCGGACCCGGGGGACGGCCCGGCAGTGCAGCGCGAGGTGTCCCAGGGCGTCCAGGCCGAGGCGGCCGAGGCGATCGCCGAGGGCGAGATACCCGGGAAGGACGAGATCGTCCACTCCGCCAACATCGATCACCTGACGAACATCCCCAAGGATGCCCTGCCCGGCACCAACTCGGACCTGGCCTTCCAGGGCAAGTACGCCTTCTCCGGCAACTACGACGGCTTCCGCATCTTCGACATCAGCAACCCGAAGTCCCCGAGGACCGTGGCCCAGGTGCTCTGCCCCGGCTCGCAGAACGACATCTCCGTCTCGGGCAACCTGCTCTTCCTGTCGACCGACTCCTCGCGCAGCGACAGCAGTTGCAACAGCACCACGCAGCCGGTGACCGAGAAGTCCTCCTGGGAGGGCATGAAGGTCTTCGACATCAGCGACAAGGCGAACCCGAAGTACGTCGCCGCCGTGGAGACCGCCTGCGGCTCGCACACCCACACCCTGGTGCCCGAGCGCAAGAACGTCTACGTCTACGTCTCCTCGTACTCGCCGAACGCCGCCTACCCCGACTGCCAGCCCCCGCACGACGGCATCTCGGTCATCAAGGTGCCGCGCAACGCGCCGGAGAAGGCCGCGCTCGTGGGCTTCCCCGTCCTCTTCCCGGGTGAGGGTCCGGACGGCGGCGGCAACCCCGGCACTCCCACGAACCCCGGCGCCTCCAAGACCACCGGCTGCCACGACATCACCGTCCTGCCGGAGAAGGAACTGGCGGCCGGCGCCTGCATGGGCGACGGCATCCTGTTCTCGATCAAGGACCCGGAGCGCCCGAAGGTCATCGACCGGGTCCAGGACAACGTGAACTTCGCGTTCTGGCACTCGGCGACCTTCAACCAGAAGGCGAACAAGGTCGTCTTCACCGATGAGCTGGGCGGCGGCGGTGCGGCCACCTGCAACGCGGCCGTCGGCCCGAACCGCGGCGCCGACGGCATCTACGACATCGTCGGCAAGGGCGACAAGCGCAAGCTCGTCTTCCGCAACTACTACAAGATCCCCCGCCACCAGGCCGACACGGAGAACTGCGTCGCCCACAACGGCTCGCTGATCCCGGTCAAGGGCAAGGACATCATGGTCCAGGCCTGGTACCAAGGCGGCGTCTCCGTCTGGGACTTCACCGACTCGTCGAAGCCGAAGGAGATCGCCTACTTCGAGCGCGGTCCGCTGAGCACGGACACGCTGCAGGTCGGCGGCTCCTGGTCGGCGTACTACTACAACGGCTACATCTACTCCAACGACATAGCCAAGGGCTTCGACGTGCTGAAGCTCAGCGACCGGCGCACGGATCCGGCGAAGCGGGTCCATCTGCGCGAGCTCAACGTCCAGACCCAGCCGGATTACTTCGACTGATCCCCGGGGGCCGATCCCCGGGAGGCCGATCTCCGGGAGGCTGATCCGCGTGAGGCTGATCCGCGTGAGGCCGGTCCCGTGGGGGCTGATCTCCGGCCGGCGGGTCGGTCGCGAAGAAGCGCGACAGATCGGTGTCCGTGTCACCTCTCCCGCCGGGCGCCTCGGCGTCCGGCGGGACCCCCTGCTCCCAGTCGAGCCGGTAGCGCGCGAACAGTTCGGCGCGCAGGGTCGTGTACGGCAGGGGCACGTTCGGCAGCACCAACGCGTAGACGGCGCCCATCAGTTGGGAGCGCAGCATCGGGTAGTCGTGGTCGAGGTCCTGCGACCCGTGCCGGGCCGCGGTGTCCCGCAGCAGCTCGGCCAGCCGCTGCTGCTCCGGACACTGCACGAAGCCCTCGGCCTGCAACAGCCCCGCCATGTGCTGGCGCATCAGCACCGTACGGTCCCGGGCCAGCCCCATGATCGCGTCGATGGCCCGCGCCATCCGCTCCCGGCCGTCCTCGGTGTACGGCTCCCGCTCCAGCGCCTCCTCCAGCGTGCGGTGCATCAGCCGGTGCACGGCCGACTGCACGAGCTGCCGCTTGCCGGGGAAGTAGTACGACACCAGACCGCGCGCCGAACCGGCCCGGTCCGCGATGTCGGCGAGGGTCGTCGCCTCGTACCCGCGCTCGCTCACGAGCTCCACCGCCGCCTGCAGAAGCCGCTCCCGGGAACGCCGCCGCAATTCTTCATTGACCGAGGCGCTGCGCGGGCACATCCTGTAACTCCTGGGTTGACTGGCTGGCAGCCAACTATACTCAGGGAGTCCCGGTCGACTCCGTACGGAGGGACCGGGCTGCCGCCTGCTCTGGGCGACGCGGGGGATCGTCCAGAGTGGGCGCGCTTTTCCCGCAATGGTGGCCTGAGGCTACCGTCGACAGGGGCGGCAGATCAGCCTTCGAGGCCCACCAGGTCCAGCACCGGTCGCAGCCCGTGCGGACGCTCGTCCGTCGGCAGATGGTCCACGAAGTGCACCGCGCAGCCCAGCGCCGCCGCCCCGCCGTCCGCTCGCCGGCCCGTCCGTCGGCGCGGCACTGTCAGGGTCGCCATCGTTGGTGTGCCGCGATTGCCAGTGCCACCAGCATCGAGCCGAGCAGCCAGCCGCCCAGGACGTCCGAGGGCCAGTGGACGCCCAGCCAGATCCGGGTCAGTCCCACGCCCGCCACGGAGACCACCGCAACCGCCACCGCCGTACGCCACACGACGGGGCCGACGCCGTGCCGGTGCAGCAGCCACAGCAGGAGGCCGAACATCACGGTGGCGGTCAGTGCGTGCCCGGAGGGGTACGCCGCGTAGTGAGCGGAGTCGACCGGGTCGGGCCAGACCGGGCGGGCGCGGCCCACCGCGGCCTTGAGGCCCTGCTGGATCAGCGTGCCCAGCGCCGACGTGACGACCAGCCACCCGGCCGTCCACCAGGCCGCGTGCCGCCACACCAGCCACACGGCCACCGCTGCGCCGAGCAGGCGCATGGTCAGGGGGTCCCAGACCCAGTCCGTGAGGATGCGGCAGACCTGGGTGACGTCGGGGTCGGCGACGGCCCAGCGGTGAGTGGCGCGGGAGATGTCGCCGTCGAGCGAGATCAGGGGATGCCACTCGGCCCAGACCAGGACGAGGAGCAGGACGGAGCTCAGTCCAAGGACCAGGGCGCTACAGACGGCCGTGGGCAGGGCGCGGGGGTGGGGGCCGGGGCGGGGCGGGGAGTCGACGGGCGGGTTGTGCATGGTGTGATCCTCGCCCAACGGTGGGGCGGGAGGCGAACCCGGGGTGGCTTGCCCGGGCTCGTGGTGGCTCGTCCTGATCTTTGGGGCATGTTCCGGTGGGGCGGTTGTCCTGGGCCTGGGGCGGTTGTGCTGGGACTGGGGTGGGGTGGCTGTCCGGTCCCAGGCCGGCTGTCGGTTCCGGGGTGGCTCGTCCCGCCCCGCTTTGGAGTGGGGTTCGGCTGGGCTGGGCTCTCCTGGCTCGGGTGGCTTGTCCTGGCTACGGGATTGCTCTTCAGGTCCCCGGACGGCGGGTCCGGATCGGTGGGGTGGGTGCTCAGCCCAGTGCGTGCAGTCCGGGCACCAGTGCCACCAGTACCGGAATCACCGGCACGAGCGAGGCCGCCGCCGTCAGGCGCAGTCTGCGGGCCACGGTGAGCCGGTCGGGCGGGGTGAGCAACCGGTGGACGCGCTGCGGGAGATGGGCCTGCGGGGCGGGGGAGGGGCCGAACACGCCGCGGTCCTCGTTGAGTTCCACCAGCGCCAGCGCGGTCGTCAGGCGGCCGAAGCGGCGGGACGCCATGTCGTCGGCGGACAACTCGACCAGCCGGTGCATCTCGTCGCGGAACGCGGCGAACACCGGGACCTGCGGGAATCCCGTGGCCAGCGCCGTCGAGCAGTGCAGCAGCCAGTCGTGCCGCGCCTGGGCGTGCCCCTGCTCGTGCGCGAGCACCGCATCGAGCTGACGGCCCTTCAGACGCCGCAACGCGGCTGTCGTGACGACGAGTTGGGGCTCTGCGCCGGTCAGCCACCAGGCGTCGGGGCGCTCACCCTCCAGTACGAGCAGCCGACCCGTCGCGGTCTCCTCGCCCGGCAACAGCGGTGCGCGCAGCCGGAGTTCGGCGCGCCGGGACCGGGCTCGGGCCCGGCTGCGCAGCACCTCCCGTACGAGCATCGCCCCGCTCCACAACCCGCCGCAGGCGAGCAGCACCGCGGTCGCCGCCGCCCAAGGGCCCGTCGCATCCAGCGTGTACGCCTCCACGACCCCCTGAGGAGCCGGTGCGAAGACGTGCCCGCGCACCGCGTGCCAGGCCGCCGCCGCACTGAGCGTCATCGACAGCGCACAGCACAGCAGGACCGTCGCCACCGCGCACTGCCACGCCCACAGGGCGAGCACCGGTTCGCGGTCCGGCCAGTCGGCCCGGGCGATCAGCCGGGGGGCGACGACGGCGGTCAGGGCAGCGAGCAGCAGCAGGACCGCGGGGACCATCATGGACAGCACCCTATGAGCGGCGTACCGCTCAGGGGTACGACTTGTTACGGCGAAGTGACGTAGGCCACGTCCGGGTGTCGTGGATCGAAGCCGGGCGGCGCGGGTGACATGGGCGGCGCGGGCCGCGGCGGCGGTCGGTGCCTGGGGACTCCCGCCGCCCGTCCGGGAGTTGGGGTCACATCGTCAGCAGCATGGCGAGCATCCCGATGCCCATCGACAGCCGGCACGCGCGCGCCACCTCAGGCCGGTCGCTCCAGGCGACGGCCGCTCCGCCCACCCCGGCCACCGGCAGCAGCCGGACCCCGGAGAGCAGGATGTACCCGGTGAAGTACAGCAGCAGCACGCCCGTCAGCAGCGGGACCCCCGAGCCGCCGTGCGCGTGCCCGTGGGCGTGTGCGGATGCGGGCGAGGCGGCCATCACGGCCGCCATGTAGACCATGGCCCCGGTCCCCACCAGGTGGTGCAGGTGGTGAGTGCTCGTGCGGGCCGCCCACAGGGACCGCAGCCCGGCCGCGCCGAATACCGCCGCGAACGCCGGCCAGGCCCACGCCGGCGGGGTGAACACGGCCGGGGGTACGGCCATCGCGGCCATCCCGAAACCCATCAGCGCCTCGCCGCCCGCGGCCCTGCGCTGTTCCTCGACTCCGCTGCGCATCCGCAGCAGGCAGTAGGCCCCGGTCGCCGCACACAGCGCGACCAGCAGCCAGCCGGGCGAAGCCGGTCCGTGCACGCGCACCTCCCCGCTCGACGTTCGCGATCGAGGGATGCGATGCCCACGCCATGCCGCGCGCACGCGGGCGCAAGGGTGTACACGGGGAGCATTCGACGGAGCACGGCAGGTGGCGAGGGTGCGATGGGGAATCGTTCACAGGTAAAACACTGGCTGAATTGATCAGCATGCCTCGAATCCGGCGAGTGGTGGCAGCGGGCGCTCCTCGAAGAGCGGGTCGTGACGGCCGAGCAGCCCGGACACCGTACGCTCGCGGCGACGGTACGGCGCCGGGGCTGCTCCTGGACCGGGACGCGAGCACGAAAGCGGAGGACGCGCGGCGATGACGGCGACGCAGGGACGGGCGGCGACCGGGAACGGGACACAGGAAGGATCCGACGAACCGACGACCGGCGAAGCCCCGCAGAAACGGCCCGCCGCCACCGATCCGAAGACCAGCGGCGACCGGACGGGCAGCGGTGACCGACCGAGTGACGGTGACGGGCCGGGGAGTGTCGACCCGACGGGCAGCGCCGGCCAGTCGGACCGTGACGACCGGCTGGAACCTGGTGACCGGCTGGAACCCGGTGACCGGGCGGGTGTCGGTGCCCCGGCGAGGAGTGACACGGTCGCGGGCGTCGTACGGCAGTGGCAGGCCGTGCGGCCCGAGCTCGACACCGGGCCCATGGAGATCATCGGCCGCGTCAACCGCTGCGCCGCCCTCCTCCAGCAGACCGAGGACGCGCCCCTGCGGCGAACCGGCCTGAGCCGCCCCGAATTCGACCTGCTCTGCGCGCTGCGCCGCACCGGCCACGAGCTGACCCCCGGCGAACTGGCCCGCGAGACCTTCTCCTCCGGGGCGGCCGTCACCAAGCGTCTCAAGCAGCTCGCCGAGCGCGGTCTGGTGGAGCGCCGCGGCGACGCCCGCGACCGCCGCGTCGCCCACCTCCGCCTCACGGACGCCGGACGTGACCTCGTCGACGGCATCCTGCCCGAGCAACTCGCCTACGAGAGCGCCGTACTGTCCGCCCTGGACGGCGACCGTCAAGACGAACTGGCCGATCTGCTCGGCGAGTTGCTGAGCAGACTGGAGGAACACATGCGGACGCTGCGGGTTTGAGCGCCGTCCAGTCCACGCCCCAGCCCCGTCACGGCACCTGGCGTGCAAACCTGTCGAAGTCGAGGATCACCCCTCGTCTCCCGCCCGGTACACGCCGAACACCGCGCCCGGCGGGTCCCGCAGCACGGCGATCCGCGGACCGTGCGGTACCGAGGCCGGCTCCATGAGCGTGGTGCCGCCCGCACCGACCGCCGTCTGCGTGGACGCGTCCACGTCGGTCACCGCGAAGTACGGCAGCCAGTGCGGCGGCACCTCGGGCGGGAACTTCTCGTCCATCGTGACCATGCCGCCGAAGTCCGCACCGCCGACGCCCCACTGCACGTAGTTCTCCGAGGAGTTGACGGTCCAGCCGAACACGGTGGTGTAAAAGGTCTCCGCCCGGTCGGGATCGCGGGTCAGCAGTTCGACCCAGCCGAGCGAGCCGGGCGCGTTGAACAGCCCGGCGCCGGGGAAGGCCCGCGCCTGCCACAACTGGAACGCGGCGCCGCCCGGATCGAGGGCGACCACGAAACGACCCACGTCGAAGATGTCCATCGGGCCGACCAGCACCTTGCCGCCGGCCTCGGTGAGCAGCCGCGCGCTGACATCCGCGTCGGTCACCGCGAACGACACGTTCCAGGCGCACGGCTGTGCCTCCTGGTAGAGGGGAGTGAGCGCGGCGACGGCCGCCTCGCCGAGGTGCGCGACCGTGTAGCCGCCCGCCTCCTGCCGCGGATCCGTCTCCGCACGCCATCCGAACAGCTCCGCGTAGAACCGCTTCGCCGCCTCCAGGTCACTGGTCCCCAGCTCCGCCCAGCAGGGCCCGCCGGGCACGGGCGCGTCGAGCTTCATGGCGTTCCTTCCGAAGACAACAGGAACCCCTTCCAGCACGCTAAACCTCACCCCGCACCACGGCATCCGGTGACCACCGCCACCCTCGAACACGGACCGGCGTTCCCGGGCGCGCGGCCCAGCAGGGCGGGCGCACGGCGGGGAAGCACCCTCAGATCCCCGGGCGGTACCGGATCGGATGGTCTGCCGGGACCTCCACCAGGACGATCGGTGTTCCGTCCGGATCCTTGATCCACATCTCGAGCAGGCCCCACGGCTCCTTCACCGGCGGTCGGACGATCTCGACCCCCTTCGCCCGCAGCTCTTCGTGCGCCGCTGCGACGTCCGGCACCTGTAGCCACAGCCGTACGGCAGGGTCCGGCGGGGTCGGCGACCGGCCCGAGACCTCCAGGAAACCGCCGCCGAGGAAGTAGACGACCCCACGCTCCGACCCCGTACCGAACTCGCGGTAGACGGCCAGCCCCAGCTGCTCCCCGTAGAAGGTCCGGGTGCGCTCGGGGTCGGTCGGGCGGAGAAGGGTCCTGCTGCTGAGTACGTGAACCATGCATCCGGAGCTTAGGGGCTGTCGTCCACCGGACCATGCAGCAGGTCGCTGCTGCCTGCCCGTGACTGCATCCACCGGACCCGCCCCGCCCGGTCAGGGCAGAGCTAGGCTCGTCCGTGTCGCCGCCGCGTCAGAGACCGGAGAACGCCCGCATGGACCGCATGGACACGGACACGGACACGGATACGTACACGGATACGTACACGGATACGTACACGGATACGGACATCAACATGGGGATGGGCGCGGACACCGACACCGCCGCCCCCGAATACACCTTCCGCGACGCCACCCACGCCGACGTGGACGCCCTCGTCGCGCTCGTGGAGTCCGCCTACCGCGGGGACTCCAGCCGGGCCGGGTGGACGACCGAGGCGGACATCCTCCAGGGGCAGCGGACCGACCCCGACGGCGTGCTCGCGGTCATCAAGGCGCCGGACAGCCGGCTGGTCGCCGTCGAGCAGGACGGCCGGATCGTCGCCTGCTGTCAGCTCGAACACCGCGGCGACCACGCCTACTTCGGCATGTTCGCGGTCAGTCCGACGGTGCAGGGGGCAGGCCTCGGCAAGACGGTCATGGCGCACGCCGAGCGGCAGGCCCGCGAGGACTGGGGCGTCACCGAGATGCACATGACCGTGATCTCCGTACGCGACGACCTCATCGCCTGGTACGAGCGTCGCGGCTACCGCCGTACGGGACGCATGACCCCCTTCCCGTACGGCGACGAGCGCTTCGGCATCCCGCAGCGCGACGATCTCCAGTTCGAGCTGCTGGTCAAGCCGTTGGTCTAGCGGTTGGCCAAGCCGTCGGCGACCTGAGCCCGCCCCCAACCCCCACGCCCGCCCCTCGCCCCGACCCGGACCCCCGCCCGACCCCACCTCGCCCCCGAGTCCGCTCACACACGCGCACGCCCGCTCACGCCGTGAAGCGGCCCGTGCGCCTGATCTCCGGGTAGTCGGTGGTCGCGCCGTCCAGCTCCAGGGCGCGGACGAGCCGTAGCTGATCCTGTGTGTTGACCACCCAGCCGATGATCCGCAGGTCCCGCTTGCGCGCCTCCTCGACGGTCTCCAGGTTGAGGCGCCGCAGGTTCAGGCAGACCGTCGCGGCGCCGGCGTCCACGGCCCGGTCCGCGATGTCGAGGCCGTAGCGGCTGCCGATGAGCGCGGTGCGCACCCCGGGGACCAGTCGTGCCATCTCGGCGACGGCCTCGTCGTGGAAGGAGGACACCTCCACCCGTTCCACCAGGTCCCGTGCGAGCATCACCTCGGCCAGCGCCCGTGCCGCCTGTACGTCCTTGATCTCGGCCTGGAGCGGTACCTGTACGGCGTCCAGGACCTCCTCGAAGAACGGGACGCGCTCCCCTCGGCCCGCGTCGAGGGTGCGCAGCTCGGCGAGCGTCTGGTCGGCGATGGGCCCGGTCCCGTCGGTCGTACGGTCCACGTCGGGGTCGTGCATGACCACCAGCGCGCCGTCCTTGCTCAGGTGCAGGTCGAGTTCGATGACGTCGAGACCGGCCTGCTCGGCGGCGACGAAGGAGCGCAGGGTGTTCTCGGGCTCGACACCCATGATTCCGCGGTGACCGATGGTGAGGAAGTTCAAGACGGGACTCGTTTCCGTCGACGGCGGGGGCGGGCGGAGAGCTCGCAGCCTAACGACCCCTGCCCGCCGGGGACACGTGTAGGCATGCCAGCCCGCCACGATGTGCGCGCGGTGCCGGCCAGTACCCAGTCGAAGCGGAAGTATTCGCTCCTTCGATGTCAGACAGGAAAAAGTGCGGTGAAGATGCGAACGCACAGGATAATCTCCCGAGGATCCACTTGCTGGAGGAAACCTCATATGCATACGGTGTCCTGACGCGAGGTTCTCCAGTGGAGGATGGGACATGACGGAAATTCTTGTGCGGGCAGCTACGGAGGAGCGGGTTCCTCCGGCGAGCAGGGTGGTGGAGCACCCGGCGTGGCGCGTGCTCAAGGATGCCGTGGAGCGGATCCGGCCCTGGCAGGCGAAGGACGGATCGATCGACTTCGCGGCCGAGGGCGCACCGGAGCGCACGGACGCCGAGCAGGCCGTCCGGCGCGTGATCGAGGCCGTCGCGGAGCTGTCCCCGCTGCTCCCGCACGACGCCGACTACCACCGGGCCCTGGCGGCCGACCTGCGGACCTGGGCCGACGGCGGCTTCGAGGTGCCGGACTTCCTCGACTCGCTGCTCGCCTTCCAGCCGGCCGCCGGCCGTGCGGACGGGCTCCAGCATCTGGTCGTCTTCCCGATGTACACGCAGAACGGCAACCCGGACCGCAACCTGGAAGCCGTCGTCCTGCGCATGGTCTGGCCGGAGTGGCTGGCCGAGCTGGAGCGCACCCGATACGACAACCCGCTCTTCTGCGGCATCACCTTCGAGGACTTCACGGCCGGGTACGACACCAACTCAGCCGTCCTCTTCCCGGAGACCATCGCCGTCCGCGAAGCGCCGGAACGTTTCTCCTGGGGTGGCATCTTCTGCGACCGCGAAGCCGCCCGCTTCCGCCGCGTCACCGACGCCGCCGTCGGCATCCTGGGCATGGAGCTGCCCGAGGACATCGCCGCCATGGTCCACGACCAGAAGCGCTGCGAGGAGGCCTTCGTCCTGTGGGACATGGTCCACGACCGCACCCACAGTCACGGCGACCTGCCCTTCGACCCGTTCATGATCAAGCAGCGCCAGCCGTTCTGGATGTACGGCCTGGAGGAGCTGCGCTGCGACCTCACCGCCTTCAAGGAGGCCGTGAAACTGGAGTCGGACGGCGTCGACGTCCCGCAGGCCCGTGACGTGCAGTACGCGGTGCTCTTCGACCGCATGTTCCGCTTCCCGGTCACCGGCGAGCGCGTGCGCAACTACGACGGCCTCGGCGGCCAGCTCCTCTTCGCCTACCTGCACAAGCACGACGTCGTCCGCTGGACCGACAACAAGCTGCACATCGACTGGCAGCGCGCCCCCGAGGTCACCAACCGGCTGTGCGCCGAGATCGAGGACCTCTACCGCGCCGGCATCGACCGCCCCAAGCTCGTCCACTGGTTCAAGGCCTACGAGCTGGTCTCCACCTACCTCGCCCCGCACCCGGGCTCCAAGTGGGCCAAGGGTCCCGACGCCCTGGACCTGTCCCAGCCGCCGCGCAGACTCGTGGATGACGTGCTTCCGGACGAGTTTCCGCTGAGCATGTTCTATGAGGCACTGTCCAAGAAACTGAAGACCGTGATCGCCTCGACCCGGGGCATCACGGGGGACGCTGCCGAGCGGATCGCCGCGTGAGCGACCTGCGAACCGAGAACACTGCTCCGCAGAACGCTGCCGAGCAGAACACTGCTCAGGAGGCGAAGACCATGGGGAACGGTGCTCTCAGCGGTGCGGTGATCGCGGTGGCCGGTGCGGGCGGACCCGCCGGCCGGGCGGCACTGCTCAAGCTCGCCCGGCAGGGCGCGACCGTCGTCGGCTCGGACAACGACCCCGAGCGCCTGGCGGAGGCCGTCGACCACGCGCGCTACGAGGCCGGCGGCGCCAGCGTCACCGGCGACACCGTCGATCTGCTGGACCTGAAGTCGACGCAGGAGTGGGCCGCCCGCATCGAGAACGACTTCGGCCGCGTCGACGGCCTGGTCCACCTCGTGGGCGGCTGGCGCGGCAGCGAGACGTTCGTCAAGACGAGCCTCGACGACTGGGACTTCCTGGAGCTGCTGCTCGTCAAGACCGTGCAGCACACCTCGCTGGCCTTCTTCGAGGGCCTGCAGCGCAGCGAGCGCGGCCGGTATGTGCTGATCAGCGCGGCCGGCGCCTCCAAGCCCACCGCGGGCAACGCAGCCTACGCCGCCGCCAAGGCGGCCGCCGAGGCCTGGACGCTCGCGCTCGCCGACGCCTTCCACAAGGCCGGGGGCGCCGAAGGACCCACGTCGGCGGCTGCCATCCTGGTGGTGAAGGCGCTGGTGCACGACGCGATGCGCGCCGATCGACCCAACGCGAAGTTCGCGGGCTTCACCGACGTCAACGACCTGGCCGAGGCCATCGCCGGAGTCTGGGAGAAGTCCGCCCCCGAAGCGAACGGACAGCGTCTGTGGCTCACCGACCAGCCGTGAACCCCCCGAAGACCGCTTTCACGCAGGCTCGTCGCCATCACGACCCCGAAGTGCGCGGTTTCGCCAGCGACAACTACGCCGGAGCCCACCCGGAGGTGATGGCCGCCCTGGCCCTGGCCAACGGCGGCCACCAGGTGGCGTACGGCGAGGACGACTACACCGAGAACCTCCAGGGAATCATCCGGAGCCACTTCGGGGCCTCGGCGGAAGCCTTCCCGGTCTTCAACGGCACCGGCGCCAACGTCCTCGCGCTCCAGGCGGTCACCGACCGCTGGGGAGCGGTGATCTGCGCCGAGAGCGCCCACATCAACGTCGACGAGGGCGGCGCGCCCGAGCGCATGGGCGGCCTGAAGCTGCTCACCGTCCCGACGCCTGACGGCAAGCTGACGCCCGAGCTGATCGACAGGCAGGCCTGGGGCTGGGACGACGAGCACCGCGCGATGCCGCAGGTCGTCTCGATCACCCAGAGCACGGAGCTCGGCACCCTCTACACGCCGGACGAGATCCGCGCGATCTGCGACCACGCCCACGCGCACGGCATGAAGGTCCACCTGGACGGCTCCCGCATAGCCAACGCGGCCGCCTCCCTGGACGTCCCGATGCGGACGTTCACCAACGCGGTCGGCGTCGACATCCTCTCCCTGGGCGGCACGAAGAACGGGGCGCTGTTCGGGGAGGCGGTTGTCGTCATCGACCAGGACGCCGTCCGCCACATGAAGCACCTGCGCAAGCTGTCCATGCAGCTCGCCTCCAAGATGCGCTTCGTGTCGGTGCAGTTGGAGGCGCTGCTCGCCAAGGACCTGTGGCTGCGCAACGCCCGCCACGCCAACGAGATGGCCCAGCGGCTGGCGGAGGGCGTGCGGGCCGTGCACGGCGTGGAGATCCTCCACCCGGTCCAGGCCAACGGGGTCTTCGCCCGGCTCCCGCACGACGTGAGCGTGCGGCTGCAGAAGCGGTTCCGGTTCTACTTCTGGGACGAGGCGGCGGGGGACGTGCGCTGGATGTGCGCGTTCGACACGACCGAGGAGGACGTCGACGCGTTCGTGGCGGCGGTCAAGGAGGAGATGGCGGGCTAGCGGCACCGTGCAGCGCGCACTGCGCGATGTGCATAGATATGCGGTCACTCGTAAATTAATTGACTCTCAGATGGTCGTTTCCCTATGCTCTGCGGCCATGGAGCTGATCCAGGAGAACCCCGACCTGTCCGTATATCTGGCCGCTGACGAGGTCATCGACCACCATCATCCGCTGGTGCGGGCCACGGCGGCACGTCTCGCGGAGGACGCGGCGGACTCGTATGTCTATGCACGCCTGGCGTTCGAGTTCGTCCGCGACGCCATTCCCCACTCGCAGGACGTCGGCGACCCGCGCGTGACCTGGCGCGCCTCGGACGTGCTGGAGCGGGGGACGGGCATCTGCTACGCCAAGGCCCACGCGCTGGCCGCCCTGCTGCGCGCCGAGGACATCCCGACCGCGCTGTGCTACCAGCGGCTCGCGCACGACGAGGGCGACGGGTACGCCGTCCACGGACTCGTCGCCGTGCGCTTCAACGGGGCCTGGCACCGCCAGGATCCGCGCGGCAACAAGCCGGGCGTGGACGCGCGCTTCTCCCTGGAGGGCGAGCGACTGGCCTTCCTGCCCGACCCCGAGGCGGGCGAGCTGGACTGCCCCCGCCTGTACGGCGTACCCCACCCGGCCGTCCTCAACGCGCTCCAGGCCGCCACGGACCGCCCACACCTCTGGCAGACGCTCCCCACATCCCTGTGAACACCCCCGCCGCCGCCCCGCACGGTCACGGTGGCCAATCACCCCGCCACAGGCGGTGCGGACCCACCACTCGTGGACGCCCGAGGCGCGGGGTCACGCAAACGAACCCCGGCCCCCGGCAACCCCGACAGACGTACCGACAAGCGGACGTCAGCGTGCCTCGGCCTCGCGGACCTGCTCCGGGGTCGGTGCCGTGCCGCCCAGGTGGGCCGGCATCCACCAGGTGTCGTTCGCGTCCTTGGGGCGGACCGGGTAGGCGCGCTGAGCGGCCTCCAGGAGTTCCTGGACGCGCTCGCGCAGTTGCCGGGTGATGGCGCCCGCGTACTTGTCGCGGGAGGCCTCGATGGCCTCGCCGACGCGGATGGTGACCGGGGTGTGGCTGCGCTTGAAGTTGCGCGGGTGCCCCTTGGTCCACAGCCGCTGCGTGCCCCACAGGGCCACCGGGATCAGCGGGACGCCCGCCTCCTGGGCCATCCGGGCGGCACCCGACTTGAAGCTCTTCAGGGTGAACGACTGCGAGATCGTGGCCTCGGGGAAGACCCCGACGATCTCACCGGAGCGCAGCGACTCCAGCGCGTGCGCGTACGCCGTCTCGCCCTGGTTGCGGTCGACCGGGATGTGCTTCATGCCGCGCATCAGCGGACCGGAGATCCTGTGGCGGAAGACGGCCTCCTTCGCCATGAAGCGAACGAGACGTTTCTGCGGGAGCGCGGCCAGGCCGTCGAAGATGAAGTCGAGGTAGCTGATGTGATTGCTCACCAGCACGGCTCCGCCCGAGCGCGGGATGTTCTCCGACCCCTGGCAGTCGATCTTGAGGTCCCAGACCTTGAACAGCGTCTGGGCGAGGCCGACGGCGGGACGGTAGACAAGCTCTGCCATGGGCGGGGCGAACCCTTCCTTCTCTTTGCCGGGGAAGGGCTCCCGACGACAAAGTTACGCAGCCGTAGGTTTACGGCATCTCGCAGATCGTGCCCCAAGAACGGCCGGGGAGCCAGCCCTGGTGCCCGGCGGCGGCGAGATTCTCGTCACGTCGACCCCACTTGATCCACCTCGGCCTTTTAAGTCTTCTTTACTCCGCGCGAACCGCGACCCGTCGTACGACCAGGTACATCTCGCAGCCGAGGCAGTACCCGAAAGCGGCATTCAGGAACGCGGCCGCCAGCGCCGCGCCGGTCGCCGCGAGGCCCAGCCAGCCAGGTCCCAGGGTGAGGCCGACGAGGCCGAAGCCCGCGAACAGCAGTCCCACCGCCTGCGCGAACCGCGGCGGCTCCGGCGCCTCGAACTCGCCAGGCGGCCCGATCTGCGGCCGTACGACGGTGCGGAACACCCAGCCGTACGGCGAGCGCGCCACGCCGCCCGCCGCGCCGAGCACGAACGCCAGTGTCTGCCAGGCCAGCAGCCAGGTGCTGCCGGTGATCAGTACGACCGCGAGTACTACGGTCGTCACTGCGGCCCCGAAGCGCGGGCCCCTCGCGTCGATGTCCATGAATCAAGCATTCCGCAACGGTGACGATTCCTGGGGCCGGGAATCTTTGCAGTCTCATGAACGCTGGAGCGGCTGATGACCGGACTGGTGGTGTGCGTGGCGGTGCTCGTGGCGGCGAGCGCCTACGGAGTGCTGGAGCGGCGGCGGAGCGGGAGGGTACGCGTGCGTGGGCGCGACGACGGCAAGCGGCTCGGGGCGGACCGGCTCGGCGGCGAACTCGGTGAGCGGGCCACGCTCCTGCAGTTCTCCAGCGCCTTCTGCGCGCCCTGCCGGGCGACCCGTCGGGTCCTCGGCGAGGTGGCCGGGGTGGTGCCCGGAGTCACCCACATCGAGATCGACGCCGAGGCGCACCTCGACCTCGTCCGCGAACTCGACATCCTCAAGACCCCGACCGTCCTGGTCCTCGACGCCGAGGGCCGTATCGTCCGGCGTGCCACCGGGCAGCCCCGCAAGGCCGACGTCATCGCGGCCCTGGGGGAGGCGGTGTGACCCTCCTGAGGGGGACGGTGAGGCATCTCCCAGATACCGGAACGTACTTGACTGTGCGCGCCACCTATCGTCAGCCTGACCGTATGCCTGAGGAACCCCTTCTCCACGGACGGGCCCACGTCGACCTGGTCCGTACCGCGAGCCCGCGCTGTCCGGCCCGTTGAGCACCCACGGCCAGGCTCGCCACTTCCCGCAGAAGGACAACTCGATGACGGCCACGCCGCCCGGCCTCGGCGCACCTCAGCTCGCCTCCCCCGATCTCCTGCGCTCCGTCTTCCGGCGGCACGCGGCCGGAGTCGCCGTGATCACGGCCTCCGGTGAGAGCGGTCCGGTCGGTTTCACCGCCACCTCCCTCAGCTCGGTCTCCGCCGAGCCCCCGCTGCTGTCCTTCGGCATCGGCACCGGCGCCTCCAGTTGGCCGGCGATCTCCCGGGCGGGGCACGTGGGCGTGCACATACTCGGCGAGCACCAGCAGGCGCTGGCCGCCACCTTCTCCAGGAGCGGCGCCGACCGCTTCGGCGCGCCGACCGGCTGGCGGGAGGGCCCGGAGGGCGTGCCCGTCCTGGACGACGTGCTCGCGTGGCTGGTGTGCCGTGTCGTCGCGCGCGTGCCCGCCGGGGATCACCGCATCGTGCTGGCCGAAGTCGTCCTGGGCGACCCCGAGGGCGTGGGCCGTCCGTTGCTCTACCACCAGGGGCGGTTCACCGCCCTGCGGGATTGATCACTGGCCGGCTCTCCTGCGAAGCCGTCGAGTTCCGGTTACGCTGCGTTGCGAAGGTCACAGTTCAAAGCGCTTGCTCAGCGGGTACGAACTGGGTGTACTGGCGAGTAATATTTCGGCGGTGCGCGGGTCGCCCCGACCGGGATCGGCCGCTTGTGGAGCCTATGCTGCCTGGAAGAAGGCAGCCGAGAACTGACGATGCAGTAGGAGAGCCGGCGTGAGCTTGAGGATCGTTGTCACTGTGAAGTTTGTGCCCGACGCCACTGGCGACCGGCACTTCGCCGATGACCTGACCGTCGACCGGGACGACGTGGACGGTCTGCTCTCCGAGCTCGACGAGTACGCGGTCGAGCAGGCGCTGCAGATCTCCGAGAACTCCGACGACGACGTGGAGATCACCGTCCTGACGGTGGGCCCCGAGGACGCCAAGGACGCGCTCCGCAAGGCCCTCTCCATGGGCGCCGACAAGGCGATCCACGTCGAGGACGACGACCTGCACGGCACCGACGCCATCGGCACCTCCCTGGTGCTGGCCAAGGCCATCGAGAAGGCCGGCTACGACCTGGTCATCTCCGGCATGGCCTCCACCGACGGCACCGCCGGCATCGTCCCGGCCCTGCTGGCCGAGCGCCTGGGCGTCCCGCAGGTCACCCTGCTCTCCGAGGTCTCCGTCGAGGACGGCACCGTCAAGGGCCGCCGTGACGGCGACGCCGCCTCCGAGCAGCTCGAGGCCGCCCTGCCGGCCGTCGTGTCGGTCACCGACCAGTCGGGCGAGGCGCGTTACCCGTCCTTCAAGGGCATCATGGCCGCCAAGAAGAAGCCGGTTCAGTCCTGGGACCTCTCCGACCTGGACCTGGAGGCCGAGGAGGTCGGCCTGGAGGGCGCCTGGACCGCGGTCGACTCCGCGACCGAGCGTCCGGCCCGCACCGCGGGCACGATCGTCAAGGACGAGGGCGAGGGCGGCAAGCAGCTCGCCGAGTTCCTCGCGGGCCAGAAGTTCATCTAAAGGCCCCTCGCCGACCGCCCCTCAACTTCGTTTCGCAGGAGAGCAAATCCCATGGCTGAAGTCCTCGTCTATGTCGACCACGTGGACGGCGCCGTCCGCAAGCCCACCCTGGAGCTGCTGACGCTGGCCCGCCGCATCGGCGAGCCGGTCGCCGTCGCCCTCGGCCCGGGCGCCGAGAACACCGCCGCCGCGCTCGCCGAGCACGGCGCCGTGAAGGTGCTGACGCACGACGCGTCCGAGTACGCCGACTACCTCGTCGTACCGAAGGTGGACGCGCTGCAGGCCGCCGTCGCCGCCGTGTCCCCGGCCGCCGTCCTCGTCCCGTCCTCCGCGGAGGGCAAGGAGATCGCCGCCCGCCTCGCGCTGCGCATCGGGTCCGGCATCATCACCGACGCCGTCGACCTCGAGGCCGGCGACGAGGGCCCGGTGGCCACCCAGTCGGTGTTCGCCGCGTCCTTCACCACCAAGACCCGTGTCTCCAAGGGCACCCCGGTCATCACCGTCAAGCCCAACAGCGCCGCCGTCGAGGCCGCCCCGGCCGCCGGCGCGGTCGAGGCCCTCGCGGTGACCTTCTCCGCGCAGGCCACCGGCACCAAGGTCACCGGCCGCACGCCGCGTCAGTCGACCGGGCGTCCGGAGCTGACCGAGGCCGCGATCGTGGTCTCCGGCGGCCGGGGCGTCAACGGCGCGGAGAACTTCGCGATCATCGAGGCCCTCGCCGACTCCCTCGGCGCGGCCGTCGGCGCCTCCCGCGCCGCTGTGGACGCCGGCTGGTACCCGCACACCAACCAGGTCGGCCAGACCGGCAAGTCCGTGTCGCCGCAGCTCTACATCGCCAACGGCATCTCGGGCGCGATCCAGCACCGCGCCGGCATGCAGACCTCGAAGACCATCGTGGCCGTCAACAAGGACGCCGAGGCCCCGATCTTCGACCTGGTCGACTACGGCGTGGTCGGCGACCTCTTCGACGTCGTCCCGCAGCTCACCGAGGAGATCAACACCCGCAAGGGCTGATCACCCGGCAGTCCCACGACTGCCCGAGGCCCCTGTGACCGCCCGGTCACGGGGGCCTCGGCCGTTCCGGGCCCGTGTTCCGGGCTCATCCCAGGCTCAGGGAGGCCTGCACCGGCAGATGGTCGCTCGGATACTGGCCGTCCACGGTGAACGTGTCGGTCCACTCCCGGTGGACCGTGACGCCCGGCGTGGCCAGGATCCAGTCGATGCGGTCCCCGCCCGGCGTGAGCGCCTTGTACCCGTGGAACGTCGCGTACGCCCCGCCACGCGCGCGTGCCGCGTCCCAGGTGTCGACGAGTCCGGCGCCGAGCAGGGTGTCGTAGACCGGATTGTCGTGGGCGACGACGTTGAAGTCGCCGGTCAGCAGCAGCGGCAGGGAGCGGTCGAAGCCGGCGAGCCGCTCGGCGATCAGGTCGGCGGAACGCACGCGCGCGTACTGGCTGGCGTTGTCGAGATGGGTGTTGAGGACGTGGAACTCCCGCCCCCGCGCCCGCAGATCACGGAAGCGGACCCAGGTGACCATGCGGGGGTGACCCCCGCCCCAGGTGTTGGAGCCGCGCACCTCGGGCGTGGCGGAGAGCCAGAAGTGCCCGTACTCGGCGGGGGCGAGCCGTCGCGTGTCGTAGAAGACGGCCATCGACTCCTCGTCGCCGCCGCGGCCCGTGCCGATCCAGTCGTAGTGCGGCCCGAGGTCGGCCTCGATGTCCCGCAACTGCGGCGGCAGGCCCTCCTGGGTGCCGATGACGTGCGGGGCCGCCCGGCGTAACAGCGCGCGCGTCACCGGACGGCGGTCCGCCCAGCTGTTGGGCTCCTGGGTGGACGCGTAACGGAGGTTGAACGTCATGACCTCCAGCGGCGGCACGGGCGCGCGCAGGAGTGCCCTGGACGGTTCGCTCTTGTGCCGGGCGGCGGAGGAGGCCCCGGCCGTGCCGAGGAGGGGTACGGCGACCATGGCGGCCACCATCGTTCTCAGTCCAGCCCGCCGGGTCGGCCCACCGCTGCCCGTCATGTGTTCCCCCTCGTCCCGTGAGCAAGGATGAAGGGGTGAACCGTTGTGCGGAAGAGGGCGTGGGTGCGGCGGTGAACGCGAGGGGACCACGCCGTGGACAGGGTGTTGACCAGCCGGAAGATCCCCGGATAACTTCATTCTGCGGATAATGTATTCCGGCAAGCGGAAACCTGGAGGATGTGGCATGGGTCAGGGCCAGCAGGAGACGGTGGCGACGAGCCTCGCGGGCGCCGTCAGCGAGGAGATCAGCGCTTCCCTCGTCCCGGTCGACGCCGAACTCGACCGCCGCTACCCCGGGGACCCCGGCACCCGTCAGCCCGTCCACACCGTCTACGTCCCCGGTGACGCCTTCGCGGCCACCACGGTCCGCCACTGGGGCGACCGGGCCCTCGCCGCCCTCGACGAGCACGCCCCGGACGCCGCGTCCTTCGCGGCCTGCCTCGGCCTGTCGGACGACCTCGCCGAGCCCGTGTACGCGCGCGTGCGGGCCAAACTGGAGCGCGAGCCCATCGAGGACCTCCGCGTCGACTTCGAGGACGGCTACGGCCCCCGCCCGGACGCCGAGGAGGACGAGACGGCCGCCCGGGCGGCCCGGCTGATCGCCGAGGCGTACGCCAAGGGCACCGCGGCCCCGTACATGGGCATCCGCATGAAGTGCATGGAGGCCGCCGTACGCGACCGGGGCATCCGCACCCTCGACGTCTTCCTCACCGGCCTGATGGAGGCCGGCGGCCTGCCCGACGGCCTGGTCCTCACCCTCCCCAAGGTGACCTACCCCGAGCAGGTCACCGCCATGGTCAGGCTCCTGGAGGCCTTCGAGAAGGCGCGCGGGCTCGAGGCCGGGCGGCTCGGCTTCGAGATCCAGATCGAGACCAGCCAGTCCATCCTGGCCACCGACGGCACCGCGACGGTCGCCCGCATGATCCAGGCGGCCGAGGGCCGCGCCACCGGCCTGCACTACGGCACCTTCGACTACAGCGCCTGTCTCGGCGTCTCCGCCGCCTACCAGGCCAGCGACCACCCGGCCGCCGACCACGCCAAGGCGGTCATGCAGGTCGCGGCGGCCGGCACCGGCGTCCGCGTCTCGGACGGCTCCACGAACGTGCTGCCGGTCGGCCCGACCGCGCAGGTCCACGACGCCTGGCGGCTGCACTACGGCCTCACCCGCCGCGCCCTGGCCCGCGCCTACTACCAGGGCTGGGACATGCACCCCGGCCACATCCCCACCCGCTACGCGGCCGTCTTCGCCTTCTACCGCGAGGGCTTCGCCCAGGCCGCCGAGCGCCTGTCCCGGTACGCCAACCGGACCGGCGGCGACGTGATGGACGAACCGGCGACCGCCAAGGCCCTCAGCGGCTACCTGCTGCGCGGCCTGGACTGCGGCGCCCTCGACCTCACCGAGGTCACCGGCGCGACCGGCCTGACCCGGGTGGCCCTGGAGGGCTTCGCGGCCCCGCGCCGCGGCGATCTGACGGTCTCCGCGCCGTAGGGCGCGAGAGGTCGGCGACCGGTCGGGGAGTCCCGCTCCGACCGGTCACCGGTCCTCAACTGACGACTGCTGTGACTACTGCGCGGGGAACGTGTACGGGGTCGTGATGATCTCCATGCCGTGCCCCGCGGGATCCATGAAGTACAGGCCCCGGCCGCCGTGGTGGTGGTTGATCTCACCGGGCTGCCTGCCCTGCGGATCCGCGAAGTACGTGATCCCCGCCTGCTTGATCCGGTCGAGGGCCGCGCCGAACTCCTCGTCCGAGACGAGGAACGCGTAGTGCTGCGTGACGATCGACTCCGCCGGGATCGTGACGAAGTCCAGGGTGACCTTGTTGCTCGTGTCGACCGGGACGAACGGGCCCCACTCGGCCCCGACTTCGAGTCCCAGGATGCGGGCGAGGAACTCGGCGGACTCCCGGTTGTCGCGGGAGTGGACGATGGTGTGGTTCAGCTCGACTGACATGTGTGGAATGCCTCCGTAAGGCAAACTCACGGGCACCTCCATGCCTCACCTGGTCGGTGACCGACACGCGATGCCGTCCGAACACCCTAACGGACGCGCAGATGCTCCAGACCGGAACCGGTCACCAGCTTCTCCTCCGCGAACAGCCGGGTGCCCCGCTCGCACAGCCGCGCGTCGGCCCGGGCGCGGGCACAGAACTCCTCCGGGGTCACCCCGAACAGGTGCCGCAACGCCGGTGATCCCGCGAGGAGTTCGGTGATCAGGGCGCGCTGCCCGGGATGGCTGCGCGGAACCCCGGCGCCGTTGTGCAGCACGCCGTGATGGTTCACGTACGCGAACGCGTCGAGGAGCGCCTCGCCGTTCTCCAGCTCGATCCGGAAGTCCGGCGCGGGCAGCAGGACGCGGTCGTAGTTCGGCTCCGTCGCGTCGACCACGGCGAGTTGTTCCGCGTCCAGCCAGATCACGAACAACTCCCGGGTGACGGCGGGGGCGTTGACCGGGGACGCGGACACGTAGCCGAGACGGCTGACATGCGCCGAGACGCCCACGTCGATACCCGTCACACGGGCCCGCACCATCGGGACGGGCGAGGTGATCCCGAACTCGGCCATCTTGTGGCGCAGTTGGGCCGGGCTGGCGTTGGAGCCGACGGCCACCACGGGAGTCCGGCCGGGATGCGTCAGACGCTCCAGCGGCAGCAGTCTGTCCCCGTCGAGCAGCCCGGACCCGGCCGGCCAGGCGCCGGGATAGCTCAGCGGACGGTCGCGGGGCGCGTCGGCCAGACCCAGCGCCTCCAGTGTGCGGTGCTCGCCACGGTCGTCCATGCGCGCCTCAGTCCGCCGGCGGCAGCTCGCCCGAGCCGCGGGCGACGAGCCGGGTCGGCAGTTCGATGCGCTCGGGAACGATCAAGGTGCCGTCCAACTGCCGGAACAGCCGCTCGGCAGCGGTACGGCCGAGGGCGGCCGCGTCCTGGGCGATCACCGTGACCCCCGGCTGGAGCAGATCGGCGAGCTCCAGGTCGTCGAAGGCCACCAGGGCGACCGGGCGGGACTGCTCGGCGAGCACCCGGATCACGGTGACCGTCACCCGGTTGTTGCCCGAGAAGACCGCCGTGACCGGCGCGGGCCCGGACAGCATCCGCTCGGCATCCCGGCGCACCCGCGGCGGATCGGTGATCCCCAGCGACATCCAGGCGTCCTCGACGGGTATGCCGGCGTCCTCCATCGCCGTGCGGTAGCCCCGCAGGCGCTCAGCGGCGGTGTGGATGCGCGGCATGTCACCGATGAAGCCGATCCGGCGGTGCCCGTGCGCCACGAGGTGGGCCACGCCCGCGCGGGCGCCGCCGAAGTTGTCCGACAGGACGCAGTCGGCGTCGATCCGCCCGGCCGGCCGGTCGACGAAGACCGTGGCGACCCCCGCCTTGATCTCGGGCTCCAGATAGCGGTGGTCGTCACCGGCCGGGATCACCACCAGACCGTCCACCCGGCGTGCGCACAGCGCCAGGGCCAACTCCTGCTCGCGGTCCGGGTCCTCGGCGCTGGAGCCGTTGATGAGCAGCGCGCCGTGGGCCCGGGCGACCTCCTCCACCGCGCGGCTGAGCGGCCCGTAGAACGGGTCGGCGAGATCCTCCAGGACCAGGCCGATGCTGGCCGTACGGCCCTTGCGCAACACCCGGGCGCTGTCGTTGCGGCGGAACCCCAGCGCGTCGATGGACTCCTGGACCCGCCGTTCCGTCTCGGGCGTGACCCCGGGCTCGCCGTTCACCACGCGCGAGACCGTCTTGAGGCCGACTCCGGCGCGAGCGGCGACGTCCTTCATGGTGGGACGGTTGCCGTAGCGGCTCTCGGGCCGGCGCTGCGTCTCGGGCACGGTGCTGGGTCCTGTCCTGTCGTCCACCGGGGTCGGTTCCGCACGCCGTCCACAGGATGTTGCGTACGGGATGCGCGGGTCCCAGGGGTTGTATGAGGATGTGGCGTCGAGCATAGAGCCTGGACAACGTTGTCAGATGCGGGAGACACTGTCCACCGCAATCTCCGGCCCGCGTCCCCCACCGCTGGACCGGCCAGCTCTTTTCCATGGTGGACCGGGAGAAACCAGACAGATGCACACCGACCTCGTGGCCGCGCTCGACATCGGCGGCACCAAGATCGCCGGGGCGCTGGTGGACGGCGACGGCACGATCCTGGCCCGCGCGCAGCGCGCCACGCCCGCACAGGAGCACGGCGACACCGTGATGCGGGCCGTCGAGGAGGTGCTGGGCGAGCTGACGCGGTCGCCGCTGTGGGAGCGGGTGCACGCCCTCGGTATCGGCAGCGCGGGCCCGGTGGACGCCTCCGCGGGCACGGTCAGCCCGGTGAACGTGCCCGGCTGGCGGGACTTTCCGCTCGTCCACCGGGTCCGGGCCGCGACCGGGGACCTCCCGGTCGAGCTGATCGGCGACGGCGTGGCGATCACGGCGGCCGAACACTGGCAGGGCGCCGCCCGCGGCCATGACAACGCGCTGTGCATGGTGGTCTCCACCGGCGTCGGCGGCGGCCTGGTCCTGGGCGGCCGGCTGCACCCCGGTCCCACCGGCAACGCGGGTCACATCGGCCACATCAGCGTCGAGCTCGACGGCGACCTGTGCCCGTGCGGCGCTCGCGGCTGTGTGGAGCGCATCGCCAGCGGCCCCAACATCGCCCGGCGGGCGCTGGAGAACGGCTGGCTGCCCGGCCCCGACGGCGACACGTCCGCGGCCGCGGTGGCCGCCGCCGCCCGCGCGGGCCACCCGGTCGCCGTGGCCTCCTTCGAACGGGCCGCGCAGGCCCTGGCCGCCGGCATCGCGGCCACCGCGACCCTCGTCGAGATCGACATCGCGGTGATCGGCGGAGGCGTGGGCAAGGCGGGCGAGGTGCTCTTCGCCCCCCTGCGCCGGGCCCTCCGCGACTACGCGACGCTGTCCTTCGTCCAGCGCCTGACCGTCACGCCCGCACAGATGGGCACGGACGCGGGTCTGGTGGGGGCGGCTGCGGCCGCGCTGGCGGGGAGGGCGGGGGCGGGGGCTACGGTGGCGGGGGTCTGATCGGCCGCCTTTGAAGGAACGTTCCGGTGTTGCGGCCGTTACGGGCGTTGCGGTGGGCGGCGCGAGGGGCGGGGGACGGGGCCGCGGGGTGGTGCTGGGCGGGTGCCGGTGCCGGTGCCGGCGTCGGCGTCGGCGACCATGCCTGGGCGGGTGCGGATCCGGGTGTGGGTAGCTGGGCGAGCGTCTGTGTCGGTGCCTGACGAGTGCCTGAGTGCGGGTGCCCATGCACGTGTGCCCGGCGGGTAGTGGCGGGTCTTCCCGGACTAATCGCTCCACCGCTCTCATCGGGACAGATGCTGCACATCACGCCCAACGTCAGCCGACGTGCACCGCCGGGACACTGCTCTGAACCGGCTCCGCGCCACCGGTCAACGCCCGTTGCCGTAACGGTGGTTACTGCCGATGCGATTGTTCTCCGGGGTGAGGAACATTAGCGACTTGGAGGAACCCGTCGCACTCACTGAAGGGAAAGTCCGCGATGAACTCGACTCACGGCCCGGACAGCGTGTTCATGGTGCTTGTAGACGGTGACGAACTGCACTCGCCGTAGCATCCCTTCTCCGAGACGTCGGACGGCCGTATCCGTCGCTTGCCCGTGCCCGTCTTCAACCAGACGCCAGTCCGGTCAGGGGCTGAGGCCGCCCAAGGGGCGAACGTGGGGCCGACGAGGCCACACGCCCGTCGTGCGGGTCACCGCCGCGGGCACCGAACGTGTCTCGATGGCGGCGCTGATCTGTACCAGGTCCGGCCACCGGTCCCGGCTGATCCACCGTGTCCGCCTCGAGCGCGGCCCCGCCAAAGGCCGGCGCAAGCGCTTCACCGAGACCGACGACGCCCGCCTGACCGACTACGCCCGCCTGCTCTACGCCGCACACCAGCAGCTCGGCGGCCCCGACCATCCTGGTCCGGGACAATCTGAACACGCACGTCAGCCGCACCATGCGGGAGCTGATCGACGCCCGATCATGGCTGACCTTCTACCAACTCCCGCCTTGCGCTCCCGAGTTCAACCCGGTCGACGGCGTGTGGTCGCACCTGAAACGGTCCCTGGCCAACCTCACCGAACACAGCCTCGACCAGCTCACCGCGCTGGTGAAGACCCGGCTCAAACGGATGCAGTACCGGCCCGGCCTCATCGCCGGCCTCATCGCCAAGACCGGCCTCGACTTCCAACCGCCGTAACCTCAGCCATTTGAAGATCTCCAGCCGTGTGGTGGTAGGCCCGCGAGCGGTCCCGAGCATGGTGGTTACCACCTCATGGCGGAGTTGCTCTCCGCTGTCCCGGTGCCGTGTCCGACGGTCTGGTAGTGGTACCGGACCGCCGGGAATGGGCCGCGAACAGGGCTGGCGGTGGCGAGAGCGCCCCGAACAGCCGGGCGTCCACTCTGTCGAAACCGCTGCAGGAAATTCCGCATCAGTCATATCCGGCCCTCCGGGGCCGCCAGAAAACCTACGGAAGGTCCCATGTTCAGAATGCGTCACTCATGGAAATCCTCCCGCGAACGGCACATCGGCAAATTGGCCGCACAGGCCGCTCCCGTGGCCACGGCGACCGTCGCCTTCTCCTTGTTCATGGGCGGCTCGGCGGTCGCCGCTCCGGTGACCGAGCAATGGACAGGGAGTTCGCCTCTCTTCAGTCAGACAGGGGCTCCCGGCGGGACAACGCAAATCGTGTCCGCGTCGGGCGCGAGCGACGGCAGAGCTCTGCAACTCCGGCTCAACGCCCGCCCTGGCACCAGCCCCGGCAACGGGGTGGAGATCAGCAGTAATGCGGACACCTATCGTTACGGCACCTACGGCACCCGCATCAAGACAGCGGACTGCACCGGATTGGGCCGGGTGGGTGTGGTCACCGGTACCTTCACCTACTCCAACGATCACTCGGACAGCAACGGCAACGGCCTCCCGGACAACGACGAGATCGACGTCGAGGTACTCTGCGCCCAGCCGAATGTCGTCTGGCTGACGTTGTGGACGGACTACGACCCCGACGACCCCGATGGCGCGGTCCGGAAAATCTCCCGCGCGATCGACATGCGCAGCGGCCAGGTCCTGTACAACTGCTACAACGTCCAATTGGGCGGCGACTGCGAACCGGCCCAGCCGGGTGAGTACAGCCCCGCCGGTGTAACCCCCAATCCGGGATTCAATTCCGCCACAAAGTTCCATACGTTCATGTTCGACTGGCAGCCGAACTCCGTCAGTTTCTGGACGTACGACGACAACGGAAACAAGAACGTGCTGTGGGACTACAGGGGGCCGAGTTCTCGTATTCCCAAGAAGCCGGGAGCGTTCATGCAGAACGTCTGGCACACCCCTGACTGGGACCCGCTGGACGGCCCGGCTCGCGAACAGCCACAGACGGCTGTTTCCGCCTTCATCGACTCGACAACTCTGCCGAACTAGCGGGGCTGGATCTCTTTGGGCGGGGGCAGCCGCCTTTCGTCTTCCGGCGCGGTCCCTGCCGGATTTCCTCGCCCTCCGCGGCACCGCTCGATGTGTCACGTACCAACCGCACTCTTCGATCACTCGGGAGCAAACGTGGTAAGACAACGCATCACGGCCTTATTAGTGGCTGTATTCGCCATCGTGGGCACGATATTGCTCGGACCGGCCTCCACGGCCGGTGCCGCAGGCATCTGTGACAGCGCCCCCAACTGGGCGGCCGGTACGGCCTACACCGCCGGAACCGTTGTGCGCTACAGCGACGGCCGGTATTACATCGCCGAGCACGACAACCCTGGCTACGACCCCGTCGTCAGCACCTGGTACTGGGATTCGTACACGTGCAGCGGCGGCGGAGGCGGAGGCGACGTCTGTGCCACCGCGCCGAACTGGGCGGCCGGTACGGCCTACACCGCCGGAACCGTTGTGCGCTACAGCGACGGCCGGTATTACATCGCCGAGCACGACAACCCTGGCTACGACCCCGTCATCAGCACCTGGTACTGGGACCCGTACACCTGCACCGGCGGCGGTGACGATCCGCCGAGCTCCGGATTCGTGGTCAGCGAGGCCCAGTTCAACCAGATGTTCCCTGGCCGCAACCCCTTCTACACATACAGCGGTCTGGTCTCGGCGCTCAGCGCCTACCCCGGTTTCGCCAACACGGGCAGCGACACGGTGAAGAGGCAGGAGGCTGCCGCCTTCCTGGCCAACGTCAGCCATGAGACGGGCGGCCTGGTCCACATCGTGGAGCAGGACACATCCCACTACCCGAATTACTGCGACCGGAACCAGCCCTACGGCTGCCCCGCCGGCCAGGCGGCGTACTACGGCCGTGGTCCGATCCAGCTGAGCTGGAACTTCAACTACAAGGCAGCCGGTGACGCACTGGGCATCGACCTGCTCAACAACCCGTACCTCGTGCAGAACAACGCGGCCGTCGCCTGGAAGACCGGGCTCTGGTACTGGAACACCCAGACCGGGCCGGGCACTTACACCGGCCATAACGCCATCGTCAGTGGTGCGGGATTCGGCCAGAGCATTCGCTCGATCAACGGCGCACTCGAATGCGACGGGCACAACCCGGCGCAGGTGCAGAGCAGGATCGACAAGTACCGGAGCTTTGCCCAGATCTTGGGCACAACGCCGGGCGGCAACCTGTACTGCTGACGCCTTGCCGATCAGGTAAAGCCATGCCCAACCAACGTACGGGAGGAAGCTTTGAACGCCCGGAAACGAATACTCCGCTTAGCGACAGCCGCACTCAGTGTGGTCCTGTTCACCGTGCTCGGCGTGGAAGCGGCCTTCGCCGCGATCCCTATCGGTCAGTCCCGCACCGGCAAGGCGACCTACTACAACGACGCGGGCTTCGGAGCCTGCGGAACACCCATCAACGCCTCCACCGAAATGCTGGTCGCGGTGTCGTATCAGTGGTGGACGTCCGCCAACCCCAACAACGACGAGCTCTGCCAGGGCATCTCCGTCGAGGTCTCCTACCACGGCCGGACGATCACCGTCCCGGTCAAGGACAAGTGCATGGGCTGCACTTCGGAGCACATCGACCTCAGCCTGCCGGCGATCCGGGCACTGGGGACGGACGACGTACTCAACGGAATCACCTGGAAGTTCGTCCGCAGCGGAGGCGGAGGCGGAGGCGGAGGCGGAGGCGGAGGCGCCTGTGCCAACGCGCGGAACTGGGCGGCCGGTACGCCCTACACCGCCGGAACCGTCGTGCGGTACACCGACGGCCGGTACTACATCGCCGAGCACGACAACCCTGGCTACGACCCCATCATCAGCACCTGGTACTGGGACCCCTACGCCTGCTAGAGGGCGTCTGAGAAGCCTGACCACAGCGAACGGGGGCACCGCCGCCAGCGGTGTGCCCCCACCCCTGGTCCGCCCACATGTGCCGCAGGCGCGGGAAGGTATCGGCAACCCGGGCGAACAGCACCACGGCGCCATCGTGGTCGCCGATGCCGGCCGGACTGACACAGGTGACCAGGACACTTCCGCCGGTGTCGACGAGCAGGTGGCGCTCGATGCCGCTGACCTTCTTGCCGCAGTCGTAGCCGTGCATGCCACTGAGTTCACTGGCCCGGACACTCTGGCTGTCCACGATGGCGGCCCCGGGAGTGGGGTCCCGGCCCAGCACGCCGCGCGTCGGCCGACCTCGGCCACGATTCGCTCGGCACGGAACACACGCTGCTGGGCCTGATCCGCGCTGGGGAGAGCCCGGCCGCGCAGAGATCCTGCGCAACCTCGGCTGCACGCCGAACGAGCTGCAGCGAGCGGATTGCCGGGCGACGCGTGACCCCGCGCCCGTCCGCGCAGTTGATCCGCGCATGAAGAAGCGCAGCATGCTCGCCATCGCCTCCCTCGCCACCGGCTTCGTCGTCGCGGCGATCACCCCCTCGCACGCCCTGGGCGGTGCGGACCTCGACGGACTGAACGTGGGCGACACCCTCAGCACACTCGACCACACCATCGCCAGCGACAGCCTGGCCGTCGACGGCAACGCCCTCGGGCAGAACGACTGAACGACGGCACGGCTGAACAACGGCACGGCTGAACGGCTGAACGACCGACGTGGCGCCGGTACCCCACCGCGAGGGGTGCCGGCGTCACGTCGTTCGTGTGTCCTCAACTGGAACTGGTTTCCGTGGCAGGGTGGAGCGGGCAAGCCACAGGGGGCCAACAGAAGAGGGGGAACTGTGACCGTCGTCTGGATCAACGGCGCGTTCGGTGCGGGGAAGACCACCACCGCACGGGAATTGATCGACCTGATCCCGAACAGCACGCTCTTCGACCCCGAGGTCGTCGGCGGGGCACTCCCGTACCTGCTGCCGCCCAAAAGACTCGCCGAGGTCGGCGACTTCCAGGATCTGCCGATCTGGCGCCGCCTCGTGATCGACACGGCGGCCGCGCTGCTCGCCGAACTGGGCGGCACCCTCGTCGTCCCCATGACCCTGCTGCGCCAGGAGTACCGCGACGAGATCTTCGGCGGCCTCGCCGCCCGCCGGATCGCGGTCCGGCATGTCCTCCTCGCTCCGGCGGAAACGATCCTGCGCGAGCGAATAGCCAACCGGGAGGTCCCCGCGGACCTCCCGGACGGCGAGATACGGATCCGGCAGTGGTCGTACGACCACATCGAGCCGTACCACGCCGCCCTCGCCTCCTGGCTCACCGCCGACGCCCACCCCGTGGACAACGGCGCCCTCACCCCGCACGAGACGGCCGCCCGGATCGCCGAGGCCGTCGGCAGCGGCGCCGTGTCCATGTGCGACATCGTGCAGACCCCCGAACCCACCGCCGAGACGCTGGCCGCCGGCGTGCTCCTCTTCGACGAGCAGGACCGGGTGCTGCTCGTCGACCCGACGTACAAGCCCGGCTGGGAGTTCCCGGGCGGAGTGGTGGAACCCGGCGAGGCGCCCGCGCGCGCGGGCGTGCGCGAGGTCGAGGAGGAGACCGGGATCCGGCTGGCGGACGCACCCCGGCTGCTGGTCGTCGACTGGGAACGGCCGAGGCCGCCCGGCTACGGCGGGCTGCGCCTCCTCTTCGACGGTGGCCGGCTCGAACCGGCGGCCGTCGCGGGACTGCTGCTGCCCGGCCCTGAACTGCGGGCCTGGCGCTTCGTCACCGAGGAGGAGGCGGCCGGCCTCCTGCCACCGGTCCGCTACGAGCGACTGCGCTGGGCCCTGCGCGCCCGCGAGCGAGGCGCAGCCCTCTACCTGGAGGCGGGCATCCCGACGGGGCAGTGCCCCACCTAGGTCCTGCTCAGGTCCTACTCAGGGGCCTACCCAGTTCAGCTCGCCGCGTAGTTGCGCAGGAACAGGGCCTCCGTCACCGACAGCCGCTCCAACTCCTCCGGGGACACACTCTCGTTGGCCGCGTGGATCTGCGCCTCCGGCTCGCTCAGGCCGATAAGGAGGATCTCCGCGCGCGGGTAGAGGGCGGCGAGGGTGTTGCACAGGGGGATGGAACCGCCCTGGCCCGCGTACTGCATCTCCTGACCGGGGTAGGCGACCGCCATCGCCTCGGCCATCGCCGCGTACGCCGGACTGGTGGTGTCGGCGCTGAAAGCCTGGCCCTGGCCGACCTGTTCGGTGCTCACGCGCGCGCCCCACGGCGTGTGCGCCTCCAGATGGGCCTGGAGCAGCTTCGTCGCCTCGGCCGCGTCCACGCCCGGCGGTACCCGCAGGCTGATCAGCGCGCGGGCGCCCGCCTGCACGGACGGGGTGGCGCCGACCACCGGCGGGCAGTCGATGCCGAGGACGGTGACGGCGGGCCGGGCCCAGATACGGTCGGCGACCGTGCCGGAGCCGATCAGTTCGACGCCGTCCAGCACCTTGGCGTCCTGGCGGAACCGCGTCTCGTCGTACTGGAGGCCCTCCCAGCGCGAGGCGTCGTCGGTGAGGCCGTCGACGGTGGTCGAGCCGTCCTCGGCGCGCAGCGAGTCCAGGACGCGGATCAGCGCGCCCAGCGCGTCGGGTGCGGCCCCGCCGAACTGGCCGGAGTGCAGGTTGCCCTCGAGGGTGTCGATCCGCACCCGCATCATGGTCATGCCACGCAGGGTGGAGGTGACCGTCGGCAGTCCGACACGGAAGTTGCCCGCGTCGCCGATCACGATGGTGTCGGCCGTCAGCAGGTCCGGGTGCTCCTCGGCGTACCGTTCCAGACCGCCCGTGCCCTGTTCCTCGGAGCCCTCGACGATCACCTTGACGTGGACCGGGACGCCGCCGTTCGCCTTGAGGGCGCGCAGCGCGAGCAGGTGCATGATGAAGCCGCCCTTGCAGTCGGCGCTGCCGCGGCCGTACCAGCGGCCGTCGCGCTCGGTCAGCTCGAAGGGCGGCGTGGTCCAGGCGGCCTCGTCCAGCGGCGGCTGCACGTCGTAGTGGGCGTAGAGCAGGACGGTCTTCGCGCCGGCCGGGCCGGGCAGATACCCGTACACCGACTGGGTGCCGTCGGGCGTGTCGAGCAGCGCCACGTCCTGGAAGCCCTCGGCGCGCAGCGCGGCCGTGATCCAGCGGGCGGCGGCCTCGCTCTCGCTCCTGGGGAACTGGTCGAAGTCCGCCACCGACTTGAAGGCCACCAGCTCGGTGAGCTCCACCCGCGCCCTGGGCATGAGCGAGGCGACGGTCTCGGCGACCGAATTCGACGACATGGGCACGCTCCTTGTGGGTGCGACGTTGTACAGGGTGTCACTGGTCCGTTCGAGGGACCGTGCGAGCGTACGCGCTGCTGGGACGGGGTCGCGCACGCCGCCGATCCTTCCACAGCGGACCGTCATCGGACCGTGACGATCTCCGCCGTAGGATGCGGGGGACAGGTGCGGCAAGCGGCTTGATCGGGAGCAGTAGACCATCGTGAGCAGCGAGAACTCTTCGGCGGACGACGAGAACTCTTCGACGGACGACATGCGTGTGTGGGACGTCGTGGTGGTGGGCGCGGGGCCCGCGGGGGCTTCGGCCGCCTATGCGGCGGCGGTCACGGGGCGGAGTGTGCTCTTGCTGGAGAAGGCGGAGCTGCCCCGCTACAAGACGTGCGGAGGCGGCATCATCGGCCCCTCGCGCGACTGCCTGCCACCCGGCTTCGAACTGCCCTTCCGCGACCGGGTGCACGCGGTGACCTTCTCGAACAACGGGCGTTTCACCCGGACCCGGCGCTCCCGGCAGATGCTGTTCGGGCTGATCAACCGGCCCGAGTTCGACCAGCAGCTCGTCGAGCACGCCCAGAAGGCGGGCGCCGAGCTGCGCACGGGCGTCACCGTGCAGAGGGTCGAGCAGCACGGCTCGGCCGTTCCCGACCGGCGCACGGTCGCGGTCGTCCTGCAGGGCGGCGAGACGCTGCTGGCGCGGTCGGTGGTCGGCGCGGACGGCAGCGCGAGCCGTATAGGCGCGCATGTCGGCGTGAAGCTCGACCAGGTGGATCTCGGCCTCGAGGCGGAGATCCCGGTGCCGGAGACGGTCGCCGAGGACTGGAAGGGGCGTGTCCTCATCGACTGGGGTCCGATGCCCGGCAGTTACGGCTGGGTGTTCCCCAAGGGGGACACGCTGACGGTCGGTGTGATCTCGGCGCGCGGCGAAGGCGCCGCCACCAAGCGCTACCTGGAGGACTTCATCGGGCGACTCGGCCTCGCCGGGTTCGAGCCGAGCATCTCCTCCGGCCATCTGACCCGCTGCCGTGCCGACGACTCGCCGCTCTCGCGCGGGCGGGTGCTCGTGTGCGGGGACGCGGCGGGTCTGCTCGAGCCGTGGACCCGCGAGGGCATCTCCTTCGCGCTGCGGTCGGGCCGGCTCGCGGGCGAGTGGGCGGTCCGTATCGCCGAGGCGCACGACGCGGTGGACACCCGCAGGCAGGCGCTGAACTACGCCTTCGCGATCAAGGCCGGCCTCGGCGTGGAGATGAGCGTCGGCAAGCGGCTGCTCACCGTCTTCGAGCGGCGGCCCGGACTCTTCCACGCGGCCCTCACCGGTTTCCGCCCGGCCTGGCGGGCGTTCACCGACATCACGCGCGGTCGCACGACGCTGGGCGAGCTCTTCCGCACGCATCCGATGGCCCAGCGGGCGCTGACCGCCATGGACCGGCGGCAGGCACAGGCGCAGACACCGGACTCGGCAGCGACGCCGACACCGGTGGCGGGGGCGGAGGAGAGCGAGTAGTCCTGCGGCGGCCAGGGATTGCGGTCCGGGGCTCGGCCCTCAGTTCTCGGCCCTCAGTTCTCGGGGCTCGGGGCTCAGCCTTCGACCGTGATCCGGAAGACCGGGTGGTCGCCCGCCGCTGCGATGATCTCCTCGTCCGTGGACTTGGCCGTGACGCCGTTGAAGTACTGGTTGACCTCCCAGCCCCACTTCTCCAGATAGGTCCGCAGGATCGGGAGCTTCTCCTCGTCGGGAAGCTCCACCGCGGAGAACGCGCGCACCTTGCGCCCGACCCGCAGCTCCCCGCCCCCCGCGACCCGCATGTTGCGCACCCACTGCGAGTGCCCGCGTGCCGAGACCAGGTACCGGGCGCCGTCGTAGGAGTGCGGGTTGACCGGGATGCGCTGCATCTGACCGCTCTTGCGACCGCGTACGGACATCTCCGCCGAGCCCATGAGGCTGAACCCGTGCCGGGCCAGCCAGCCGATGACACCGTTGAGGCGGACGTTGAGCGGGCTGCCCTTGAGGTAGTACGGCGATGACGACATGGTGACCTCCGGTCAGTGGGAGAGCGCTGCTCTCGTTTCTTCGCTTGGTGTGAGTCTGCCTGGGATTGGCGCCCCAAAGCAAGAGCACTGTTCTCTGTTTAGTGCATCGATCCACATCATGTTCGCTGATCCGAACTGTGTGCGCCGATCCGTTTTCGTGGAACACTGTTCTCCATGAGCAGCACCGTTCGAGGGGCACGCGCCCGCGCCAGGATCGAAGTCACCGCCGCCATCAAGGACGAGGCACGCAGACAGCTCGCGTCCGAGGGCGCCGCCAAGCTCTCGCTGCGGGCCGTGGCCCGCGAGCTCGGCATGGTCTCCTCCGCCCTGTACCGCTACTTCCCGAGCCGCGACGACCTGCTCACCGCACTCATCATCGACGCCTACGACTCCCTCGGCGAGAGCGCGGAGGCCGCGCACGCCGCCGTCGCCGGCGCCGTTCCCGTCGAGCGCTGGGTCGCGGTCGGCGAGGCGGTGCGCGGCTGGGCGCTGGCGCATCCGCACGAGTACGCGCTGATCTACGGCTCGCCGGTGCCCGGCTACAGCGCGCCCCAGGCGACCGTTCCGGCCGCCGCCCGCGTCGGGCTCCTCCTCGCCGAGATCGTGCGCGACGCACACCAGGCGCACGGGCTGGAGGTACCGCTCCTGACGGACGACCTGGTCCCCGAGGCGGTACGCATGGCGGCCGAGCTCGCCCCCGACCTGCCGCCCGGCGCGGTCGCCGCACTCGTCGCGGCCTGGGCCCAGTTGTACGGGCTCATCGGCTTCGAGGTGTTCGGACAGTTCCACCGCGTCGTGGAGGAACGCGAACCGTTCTTCCGCTACGCGGTCACACGGCTCGCCCATGAGGCGGGGCTGCGCTAGAAGGGCTGGTCCGGCGCGCGAGTGCGCCGACGCGTACGTCCAAGGGAGCGTGCGCTTCCGGGGGAGCGCGTACTTCCAGGGGAGTACGGGGGGTGCCCTCGCCCGGCGGACGTCCGGTGCGGGCGGTGACGTCTAGCGTGGCGGGCATGGACGAAGAGCAGGTGCGCGGGCGCGGCGGCCCGGGGCGGTGGTGGCGGCACGGGCCACCACCGTGGCCGCGCCGCTGGGAGGGCGGTGACGGCACGACGCCGGGGCCGGGTGCGCCGCGGTGGCCGGGTGCGGTGCGGTGGCCCTGGCCTTCGACCGTGCTGATCACCCTCTTCGTCCTTGTCGGCTCGAACTTCGCGGCCCACGCGCAGGAGGGCGAGCGGGCCTCGCTCGACGTCTTCGCGCGCGTGCTGCTGGTCGTCGCCTGCGGGCTGCTGCTGTGGCGGCAACGGCACCCGGTGGCCGTCGTGTTCGGCACGGCGGCCGCCGTCGCGCTCTACCTGGGCGCCGGCTACCCGTACGGGCCGGTGTTCCTGACCGTCGCGGTGGCCTGCTTCGCCGCCGTCGTCGCCGGGCACCGCAGGGCCGCCTGGACGGCGCTGGGCATGCTGTGGGCCGTGCACCTGCTGGTCGCGCACTGGCTGTACCGGTGGCTGCCGCCCGCCGGCGACGACTCCGCCCCCTTCGGGCAGGAGATCGTCGTCGCCGGATGGGCCGTGGCGATCGTGGCGGTCGCGGAGCTGGCCCGGATCCGGCGCGAGCAGTGGGCCCGGGAGCGGGCCGAACGCGCCCAGGCCGCCCGGCGGCGCGCCGACGAGGAGCGGCTGCGCATCGCCCGCGAACTGCACGACGTCCTCGCGCACAGTCTGTCGGTCATCAACGTGCAGGCGGGCGTGGGCCTCGCGCTCCTCGACGCCGACCCGGAGCAGGCGCGCACCGCGCTCACCACCATCAAGTCCGCCAGCAAGGAAGCGCTGGGCGAGGTGCGTCAGGTGCTCGACAGCCTGCGCGCGCCGGGAGACGCGCCGCGCGCACCGGCCCCCGGCCTGGACCGGCTGCCCGAACTGGTGGAACAGGCGGCGCGGGCCGGACTGACCGTCGACGTGACCGGCCTGCCGCCTCGCCTGCCGCCCCACACCGACCTCGCCGCCTTCCGCATCGTCCAGGAGGCCCTCACCAACGTCGTACGCCACTCGGGCTCGCGTCACGCGCGCGTGCGGTTCGATCAGACCGCCGGGACGCTACGGCTGCGTATCGACGACGACGGACCGGCGACCGGCGCCGACGCGGGCGGCAGCGGCAACGGTCTCGCCGGGATGCGGGAGCGGGCCGCGGCGCTGGGTGGCACGATCGAGGCGGGGCCGCGGCCCGACGGCGGCTTCCGGGTGCTCGCCGTACTGCCGACCCGGACGGCCGACGAGGCGGGGGAGGACCAGTGAGCGAGGGAGGACCGGTGAGTGCGGGAGGAGCGGTGATCCGTGTACTGCTCGCCGACGACCAGTCGCTGGTCCGGGCGGGGTTCCGGGCGCTGCTCGACGCGCAGCCGGACATCGAGGTGGCCGGGGAGGCCGCCGACGGGGACGAAGCGGTGCGCGCGGTGCGTGAACTGCGGCCCGACGTCGTCCTGATGGACATCCGGATGCCCCTCCTCGACGGCCTGGCCGCCACCCGCCGGATCACCGACGACGAGGCGCTGTCCCACGTCAAGGTGGTCATGCTGACCACCTTCGAACTCGACGAGTACGTCTTCGAGGCGATCCGCTCGGGTGCCTCCGGCTTCCTGGTCAAGGACACCGAGCCGGACGAACTCCTGCGTGCCGTAAGGGCGGTGGTCGCCGGGGACGCGCTGCTCTCGCCGGGAGTGACGCGCCGGCTCATCGCCGAGTTCGCCGCCCGCTCCAAGGAGCCTGCCACGGCAGGCGAGTTGGGGCGGCTCACGGAACGCGAGCGGGAGGTGATGGCGCTGGTCGGGATCGGCCTGTCCAACGAGGAGATCGCCCGCCGGCTGGTCGTCAGCCCGCTCACCGCCAAGACCCATGTCAGCCGCACCATGGTGAAGCTGGGCGCCCGGGACCGGGCCCAACTGGTCGTCCTGGCCTACGAGTCGGGGTTGGTCCGGCCGGGCTGGCTGGGCTGAGCCGCCGGGCCGGCTTCCCTGCGGAAGCGGAGCAGCACGGAGATCACCCGGGCCGTGAACACCAGGGGAGCGAGCACCAGGCCCGCCCGCAGCAGCGACTTCTCCGCCAGGTCCGGCAGTTCGAACAGCAGCGCCGGTCCGGCGACCGCCCCGAAGAGCACCGCCGCCGCGAACACGGCACTGCACAGCGCGTATCCGATCTCGACGGTGATCGCGTCCCGCTCGGCCTGTGTGCGCCGTCCCCCGTAACCGCTCATCGGGCCAGTCTCACAGGTGCGCGCCCGGCGAGGCAATCGTCCCCGCCGGGCACAGCACCAGCAGGGTGCCCCACAGCCGGGCGGTCCAGCGGCCCTCGGCAAGAGGGGACGTGGGGGAGGGGAGCGGATAGGTCATGGCGGAGGCGGCACATGTGTATGCATCGATTGCGAGCGCATTTAATTCCCGCGCAATGAATCTCACACTCTGCTACGGTGCGCCCCATGGCGGCGAAGAACGGCGGGACCGAGGCCGAGCGGGCGCTGGTGGGGCAGTGGCGGGACATGCTGGCGCTGCATGCGCGCACGCAGTGCGAACTCGACCGGGCGCTGCACCAACACGGCTTGTGCGGCAGCGACTTCGAGGTGCTCGACGTCCTCGCCGAGTCTGCGGCCCCGGACGGCTCGTGCAGCTACCGGGTGCAGGAGATCGCCGACCGGGTCCATCTCAGCCAGAGTGCGCTGTCGCGGCTCATCGCCCGTCTGGAGAAGGACGATCTCGTCGAGCGCCACATGTGCTCGGAGGACCGCAGGGGCGTCCGGGTGGCGCTCACGGGAAAGGGGCGCGCGCTGCACGGCGACGTACGGCCGGTGCAGCGCGCGGTGTTGACCAGGATGCTGACGAACTGACGTCGGCGGCCTGTCAGTTCACGGCGGACGTCTCCCGCCACAGCCGCGCCAGCGAGTCGTCCCCGGTGGCGGTGGGCAGCGGCAGGCGGTTCCACAGTGACAGGTAGAGCAGCGCCGCCGGTCCGGACACCTCGCAGTCGGCGTCCCCTTCGGCGTCGCGCACCGTCACGGGCGGCTCCGACGACAGGCGTACGGTCCACACGGCGTCGGCCGTGTCCGTCGCCCGCACCCGCAGGACCCGGGGCTCCTCGGTGCGCACCCCGCTCCCGGCGCGCGCGTGGAAGCCGCGCAGCAGCTCGTCGACGCCGTCCGCCGCGAAGTCGGCGGTGAACTCCGGGGCGATCTCCTCGGGTATCCGGCCACGGGCCGACTCCGCGTCCACGCGGTGCACGGCCGTCTCGTGCGCCTGCCGTCTGGCCCAGAACGCGAGCGGTGACGGCGCGGGCAGGAACTGCCAGCACAGCAGGTCGGGCGAGGCGGCGGACAGGGTGTCGACGAGCCGTCCGTGTCCTTCGCGGAACCAGTTCAGCAGCGGGTCGCCGTCGAGGTCCGGCGGTTCGTCGAAGGGACGGAACGAAGGGTGGCCCTCGGCCACGAACGACGTCGCCCAGCGGTGCACGGCGCCCGTGTGCCGCAACAGGTCCCTGACCTGCCACTCCGGGCAGGTCGGCACCTTCGCCTCGGGGCCGGCCTCCGCCGCGGCGGCGGCCAGCGACCGGCCCTCGCGGTCGAGGATGTGGATGAACTCGGCAGTCTCCATGGGGGGAGTCTGCAGGATGGAGTGTGGGCGAGGGGCGGTGAGGGAGGGGGTGAGGGATGAGGGGGAGCCGTGGTGGTGTGCTCAGTCGGCCGTTGCCCGGCGGGTGGCGAGGCCGATCGCCGCGGCCACTGCGGCCAGGGCCGCCACGCTGGTGAGGGCGGCTGACAGGGAGAACCAGTCGGCCATGAAGCCGATGGCGGGCGGGCCCAGGAGCATGCCGCCGTAGCCGAGCGTCGAGACGACGGCGACTCCGCTCGGGCCGGCCAGGGCGCCCGCGCGTTCGACGGCCACCGGGAACAGGTTGGCCAGGCCGAGTCCCGCGATCGCGTAGCCCAGCAGCGCCGCCCACAGGGCCGGGGCGAGGGAGCCGAGCAGCATCCCGGCCGCCGCGACCGCGCCGCCGGTGACCACCGTGCGGGTGCGGCCGAGCCGCTCGAGGAGGGTGGTGCCGGTGAGTCTGCCGACCGTCATGGCCAGCGCGAAACAGGAGTAACCGGCCGCGGCGGCCCCGGCGGAGGAGCCCAGGTCCTGTTGCAGGTGCAGCGCGCCCCAGTCGGCGAGGGCTCCTTCGCCGTAGGCCGTGCAGAGGGCGATCAGGCCGAAGACGACGACAAGGCGGCGGGTGCGGGTGCGGGTGCGGGTGGTGAGGCGGTGCGGGGCTGCCTTCGCGGGGGCCGGAGCATCGGGGCCGGCGATGGTCTGTCCGGCTTGTTCGGGTGGGCGTGGTGGCTCGTGCCGGAGCAGCGTGGGTGCCGTGAGCGCGGTGACGAGCAGGCCGATGATCCCGAGGCCCAGCAGATGGCGCGTGGGGGACAGGGAGCCCGCGACCAGGCCGCCGAGACCGGCGCCGATCATGCAGCCCAGGCTGAAGGCCGCGTGGAAGGTGGGCATGATCGGCCTGCGCAGCGCCGCGACCAGATCGACGGCGGCGCTGTTGAACGCGACGTTGATCCCGCCGTAGGCAGCGCCAAATGGCAACAGGACGGCGCCGAGTGCGGTGGCGGAGTGGGTGAGTGGGGGAAGCGTGACGCTGAGGGAGAGCAGGACCGCGCAGACCACGGTGACCGGGTGACTGCCGTAGCGATGGCAGAGGCGCCCGGTGAACATCATCGTGATCACCGCGCCCGCGGAGACACCGAGGAGCGCGAGACCGAGGGTGCTGGGGGAGGCGCCGGTCTGGTGCTTGATGGCGGGGATGCGGACGACCCATCCGGCGAAGATGAAGCCGTCGAGGGCGAAGAAGACGGTCAGGGCGATGCGGAGGCGGATGAGGTGGTCGCCGTCGCCCGGCACGGCGTTGTGCGTTCGGGTTTTGTTTATTAGCGGCACTAAATGAGGCTAGGGCGTTGCCCCGAGCCGAACAAGGGGCTCGCGTCAGCCGTGGGTGAGGTCGTTCGGGAACATGGGGGGATGCGAATGTACGGAGACCGGCGGTGGGCCCTGGTGGGGACGGCGCTGATGGGGGGTGTCGTGGTGGCCTGCGGCGGACCCGGAGACAGCGGAGGGGCGGCCACAGCCGCGCCCTCGGCCACCGGCACGGTTGCCTCGCCGTCCCCCTCCACCCCCCGGTTCGACGAGGAGATCGAGCTGTCCGACGGCCGACGCGTGGGCATGTCGTACGTCGCCGGGCGTGGGCTCGTCGAGCGGCACCGGGGCGCGGGTGCGGGAGCGTGGAGCGCGCCGCGTGTGGTGTACGCGACCGCGACGGATCGGTGCCAGAGCCTCACGCTCAAGGCGTTCGGCGGGACGGTCGCGGTCGTCGCGGACTGGGGCGACTACTGCTACGACGGCGAACCGCCGACGGAGTCGATCGCCGCGGTCGGCGTCGGTGACCTGTCCCGCTGGGACACCGAGCTCACCGAGGACTTCGACGGCTGGGAGAAGGTCGTCGCCGTGGACGGTGTACGGCAGTTGGTCTTCAGCGAGGCTTCCACGCAGTCGCTGACCCGGCTTCGGTGGAGCGGGATAGAAGGCTTCGCGGAGGTGGAGGAGATTCCGCGCTGATTTCCGGGTATCTCCGGCATGCGCGGGTGCGACCACTAAACTTCCGCGACGCGTCTGTCGCTTAAGCCCGTCAGTTCGCCAACTCATCAGCGCCATCAACACATTCAGCACATCAGCGCAGCAGCACATCAGCCGTGACTCGGGGGAGCCCGCTACATGAACGCCTGGAACCAGCAGGGCGGCCGGCCACCGTACGACCCTTACCAGCAGCCGTATCAGCCGAACCAGCCGTATCAGCCGCACCAGCCCTACGGACCGCCGCCGGTGCCGCCGCCCGTGCCGCGCGTGGGGCTGTTCCGGCGGCTGTGGCGGGCCGTCGGTCCGATCGCCGTCGGGCGTAAGGTCTTTCGGCCGTCGCGGCCGGGGCGGGTCGACGATCCGGTGGTCGCCCGGATGCAGAAGATCCGTACCGGCGTCGGTCTGGCCGCCGTGGTGTGGGTGATGGTGTCTTACCGACTCGCCCGGTCCGTGGGGGATTTCGCGAGCGACCGCGTCGATCAGTCATGGAACAACGTCCTCGTTCTGGCGGTGACCTTCCCGGTGGTCGTCGGCGTGCTGATCGGCGTTGCCCGTCCGCCGGCCCGGCGGGAGTTGCTGCGGCGGGCGGCCAAGCCGTTCGGCTCGATCGTGGCGATCATCGCCGCGGTGGCCGTGTTCCCGGCGTTCGTGCTCACCGGTTTCGTCGACGGGCGGTTCGCCACGAACCCCGTGATGACGGTGGTCACCGTCCTCGTCACACTGTTCGCGATCGTCTGGATCCTCCCGTTCGTGATCTACGGCGTCGGACTGTCCCTGGTGCACGTCTTCCGCACCGCCGACATGCACGAGACGGTCCCGCCGCTGCTGGCGCTGGTGCTCGTATGGGAGATGGCACTGCTCGACCTGGTCACCGGGGCGTACGAGGGCGCGCCGGTACCGGTGCGGATCGGGCTCGTGCTGGGCGCCCCGCTGTCGGTCACCGCGGTGGCCCTGTGGGAGCTGCGGCGGCTGCGCGTCGGCTACGGCCTCACGCTCCGCGGCGCGCTCATGCGCTGACGGCGCCCGGCCGTGCGGACGAGTCCGAAGGGGTAGGGGGTTGTAGGGGTTCGAAGAGGACGGCGTAGAACAGGGGGCACTCCACCCTGACTTGGTGTTTTACAGTTGCTCTCGCCAGTCCAGGAGACCCCGGAACCTGTGAGGAACACGCCAGCCATGTCGACCGAAACGTTTGAGTTCCAGGTAGAGGCCCGTCAGCTGTTGCAGTTGATGATCCACTCGGTCTACTCGAACAAGGACGTCTTTCTTCGCGAGCTCGTCTCCAACGCCTCCGACGCGCTGGACAAGCTGCGCCTCGCCGCGCTGCGGGACGACGCGCTCGACGCGGACGTCTCCGACCTGCACATCGACCTCGAGACCGACGCCGAGGCCCGCACCCTGACGGTGCGGGACAACGGCATCGGAATGTCGTACGAGGAGGTCGGCCGGCTCATCGGCACGATCGCCAACTCGGGTACGGCGAAGTTCGCGCAGGAGCTGCGGGAGGCCCAGGAGGAGGCAGGGGCCGAGGGGCTCATCGGGCAGTTCGGCGTCGGCTTCTACTCCGGCTTCATGGTGGCCGACGAGATGACGCTGCTGACCCGGCGCGCCGGCGAGAGCCACGGCACCCGCTGGTCGTCGCGCGGTGAGGGCACGTACACGCTGGAGCGGGTGGACGACGCGCCGCAGGGCACGACGGTCACGCTGCACTTCAAGCCCGCCGACTCCGACGACCAACTGCACGACTACACCTCGGACTGGACGATCAAGGAGATCGTCAAGCGCTACTCGGACTTCATCACCTGGCCGATCCGGATGGTCCCGACGGCGCCCGGCGGCGACACCTCCAAGACCGCCGACACCGCCGACGCCTCCGAAACCGCCGACACCGTGCCTGAACCCGAGACGCTGAACTCGATGAAGGCCCTGTGGGCGCGTCCGCGCGACGAGGTGTCCGACGACGAGTACCACGAGCTGTACAAGCACATCAGCCACGACTGGCGTGAACCGCTGGAGACCGTCCGGCTCCAGGCGGAGGGCACCTTCGAGTACCAGGCGCTGCTGTTCGTCCCGTCGCACGCCCCGCACGACCTGTACAACCAGGGCTACAAGCGCGGTGTGCAGCTCTATGTGAAGCGCGTCTTCATCATGGACGACTGCGAGGCGCTGCTGCCGCCGTACCTGCGCTTCGTCAAGGGCGTGGTCGACGCCGCGGACCTCTCGCTGAACGTCTCCCGCGAGATCCTCCAGCAGGACCGGCACATCAAGATGATGCAGCGCCGGCTCACCAAGAAGGTCGTGTCGACGGTCAAGGACATGATGACCGCGGCCCCCGACCGGTACGCCACGTTCTGGCGGGAGTTCGGCGCCGTCCTGAAGGAGGGGCTGCTGTCCGACTCCGACAACCGCGACACCCTCCTCGCGGTCTCCTCGTTCGCGACCACGCACAGCGAGGACGAGCCGACCACGCTGAAGAGCTACGTGGAGCGGATGAAGGACGGGCAGGACGCCGTCTACTACCTGACCGGCGAGTCCCGGCAGAGCATCGAGAACTCCCCGCACATGGAGGCGTTCTCGGCGAAGGGCATCGAGGTCCTGCTGCTCACCGACCCGGTCGACGAGGTGTGGGTCGACGCGGTGGGCGAGTTCGACGGCAGGCCGCTGCGGTCCGTCGCCAAGGGCGAGGTCGACCTCGGCGGCGAGGACGACGAGAAGGCCGACGGCGAGCGGGAGAAGCAGGGTGAGGAGTACGCCGCGCTGCTCGGCTGGATGAAGGAGCAACTGGCCGAGGACGTCAAGGAGGTGCGGCTGTCGTCCCGTCTCACCGTGTCCCCGGCGTGCATCGTCTCCGACGCGCACGACCTCACCCCGGCGCTGGAGAACATGTACCGCGCGATGGGGCAGGAGGTGCCGCGCGCCCTGCGGATCCTCGAACTCAACCCCGACCACCTGCTCGTGAAGGGCCTCAACCAGGCCTACAAGGAGCGCGAGGACCACGCGGGGCTCGCCGACACCGCCGAGTTGCTGCACGGCCTGGCGGTCCTCGCCGAGGGCGGGCGGCCCAAGGAGCCCGGACGGTTCGTGAAGCTGGTGGCGGACCACCTGGAGCGCGCGCTGTAGCGGAGCCGCCCGAAACCGTGGGCTGACGGCCGTGTGAGACCGGGCAGGAGGGGCCTCCTGTCCGGTCCCCTTCTGCCTGCTCCTTCTGCCCGGTTTCTTCAGGCTCCGCGCACCGAAAGCGCTAGCTGCTTGAGTCAATCAAGTGGGCATACGATGCTCCGCAGTCGTGCAGAACCGCATCCCCCACGGAGGCCCCGACTATGTCCCATGCGCAACCCCGGTCTGCGGAGACGGAGACGGGGGAGGGGCCTGCCGCACCGCGGCCCGGCCTCGTCGTGGCGGTGCTCGCCTTCGGCGGGATCGTGGTCTCGCTGATGCAGACCCTGGTGATCCCGATCGTCCCGGAGCTGCCGAAGCTGCTGGACGCCCCGGCCTCGGACGCCGTCTGGGCGGTCACCGCCACGCTTCTCGCGGCCGCCGTCGCCACCCCCGTCATGGGCCGGCTCGGCGACATGTACGGCAAGCGCCGCATGCTGCTGGTCAGCCTGTTCCCGCTGATCGCCGGATCGGTCACGGCCGCCCTCAGCGACGGGCTCCCGCTGATGATCGTGGGCCGGGGCCTGCAAGGACTCGCCTGCGGGGTCGTCCCGCTCGGCATCAGCATCATGCGCGACGAACTGCCCGCCGAGCGGCTCGGTTCGGCGACCGCCCTCATGAGCGCCTCCCTCGGCGTCGGCGGCGCCTTGGGGCTGCCCGCCGCCGCGCTCATCGCGGACCACTTCGACTGGCACATGCTGTTCTGGACGTCGGCCGCCCTCGGTGTGGTCGCCGTCGTGCTCGTCCCGCTGTTCGTGCCCGAGTCGAAGGTGCGCTCGGGCGGACGCTTCGACCTGGTCGGCGCTCTCGGCATGGCGGCCGGGCTGGTCTGTCTGCTGCTGGCGATCTCCAAGGGGGCCGACTGGGGCTGGGGCAGCGCCACCACCCTCGGGCTCTTCGGCGCGGCGGTCGTCGTCCTGCTGCTGTGGGGCCTGTTCGAACTGCGGGTCGGGGACCCCCTGGTGGACCTGCGGACCACCGCCCGCCGTCAGGTGCTGGTGACCGACCTCGCCTCGACGGCCTTCGGTTTCTCCATGTTCGCGATGTCCCTGGTCCTGCCCCGACTCCTGCGACTGCCCGAGGCGACGGGCTACGGTCTGGGTAGGTCGCTACTGGCCGTCGGCCTGGTCATGGCCCCCACGGGGCTGGTGATGATGGCCACCGCGCCCCTCTCCGCGCTGGTCTCCAAGGCGCGGGGCCCGAAGGTGACGCTGATGCTGGGCGCCGTCGTCGTCGCCGTGGGCTACGGCCTCGGCATCGTGCTGATGGACGCGGTGTGGCAGCTCGTCCTGGTCTCCTGCGTCGTCGGCGCCGGCATCGGGTTCGGCTACGGGGCCATGCCCGCGCTCATCATGGGCGCAGTGGACCCCTCCGAGACGGCCGCCGCGAACAGCCTCAACACCCTGATGCGGTCCATCGGCACCACCAGTGCCAGCGCCGTCGCCGGTGTGATCCTGGCCCGGATGACCACCCCCTTCGGCACCACCGTGCTGCCCTCGGAGAACAGCTTCAAGGTCGTCATGGCCGTCGGCGCGGGCGCGGCACTCCTCGCGCTTCTCGTCGCCGCGTTCCTCCCGCGGCAGCGGACGGCGGCCAAGGAGACCGTCACGGAGCCGGTGGCCGTGGAACAGGCCGGCGCACCGGACGAGCAGGCGGTGGGCGCCGCCCTCGCCGTGCCGCTGGCCCGCGCCGTCGCGGAGCTCGTGGCGACGGTGCCGGGGCTGACCGACGGCCGTCCGGGCGATGGCGGTCCGGCCGGTGGCGGGCACCCGGTGCGCGGGCAGGTGCGGGGCGCGGAGGGCGTGCCGGTGGGCGGGGCGGCGGTGACGCTGATCTCGCTGGACGGACGGCAGTTGAGCCGGGCGGTCGCCGAGGCGGACGGCGTCTACGCCGTCGAGGCGCCCGGGGAGGGCACGTACGTGCTCATCGCCTCCGCCGACGGCCATCAGCCGCAGGCGACGACGGTGGTGGTCGGGGCGACGCCGGTGACGTACGACGTGCTGCTCAGCGGTTCCAGCGGGCTGGCCGGTGTGGTGCGGACCGCGGACGGCGGGGTGCCGGTCGCCGGGGCGGTGGTCATCCTCACCGACGTCCGCGGCGACGTGCTGGCCACCACGCAGACCGACGGCATAGGCGAGTTCTCCGTCGCCGACCTGGTGCCCGGGCCCGTGACCCTCGCGGTCAGCTCGCCCAAGCACCGCCCGCTGGCCCTGCCCGTGGAGATCCGCGTCACCGGTGTCACCCGGGTCGACGTGGAGCTGCGGGCCGGCGCGCAGGTGCGGGGCACCGTGCGCGGCGCGGGCGCTCCGCTGGGCGACGCGCGGGTGACCCTGGTCGACGCCGCGGGGAACGTCGTCGCGACCGCCAGGACCGGGCGCGACGGGGCGTACGCGTTCTCCGACCTGGACGGCGGCCCGTACACCGTCATCGCGACCGGCTATCCGCCCCGGGCGACCGGCGTCAGCCTCGGCGGCGGCGACGTGGACGACCACGACATAGAACTCGCCCACGCCGACGCGTAGTTCACCCACGGCAGGCTGCCGGAGGCCCTCCGGCGGCCTGCCGCCTCAGATCCGCCCGGCCCGCCGCTGGCGGCGCAGCAGCAGCCCCAGATACAGCCCGCCGACCACCGCCGTCACCACGCCCACCGGCAACTGGGCCGCCTCGTGGACGCGTTGGGACGCGAAGTCCGCGCTGACGACGAGCAGCGCGCCGGTGCAGGTGGCGGCGGCCGGGTTGGGGCCGGCGACACGGGTGAGGCGGCGGGCCAGCTGGGGGGCGATGAGGGCCACGAACGGGATCGGGCCGGCCGCCGCCGTGGCCACCGCGCAGGCCGCCGTGGCCAGCACCAGCAACGCCAGGCGGGTGCGCTGCACGGGCACCCCGAGGCCGCCCGCCACGTCGTCGCCCATCTCCAGGACCTTCAGCCGGCCCGCCGCCGGCGCGACGAGCGGCAGCAGCACGAGGAGCCCGAGGGCGACGGGCCGGACGTCCTGCCAACCCCGGCCGTTGAGGCTGCCGTTGAGCCACACCATGGCCTGCGCGGCCTGCGTGAAACGGGCCTTGGCGAGCAGATAGGCGTTGACCCCCTGGAGCAGGGCGCTCACCCCGATGCCGACCAGGACGAGGCGGTAGCCGTGGATGCCGTGCCGCCAGGCGAGGACGTACACCAGCAGGGCGGTGAGCAGGCCGCCGCCCACCGCGCCCGCCGCGATCTGCCCGCCGGTGCCGCCCACGGTCAGCACGACGAGCAGACCGCCGGTGGCCGAGCCGTAGGTGAAGCCGACGAGGTCCGGGCTGCCCAGCGGGTTGCGGGTCAGGCTCTGGAAGAGGGCTCCGCTGAGCCCGAGCGCGGCCCCCACCAGGATGCCGGTCAGCAGCCGGGGCAGCCGTAGCTGGTTCACCACGAAGTCCGTGCGCCTGCTGCCGTTGCCCAGCAGGGTGCGCACCACGTCCGCCGGGGAGACCGGGTACTCGCCGGTGCCCAGGGCGAGGACGCCGATCCCGGCGGTGAGGGCGAGCACCACGAGACAGACCGTGAACGCCCGGACCTCCACCCGCACCGAGAGGCGGTGGGAGCGGCTGCGGACGACCCGGGCCCGGCGGGCGGTGGGCGCGGTCTCCGTGGGCGGGCCGGTCACCGTCACACCGCCACCACTCTGCGGTGGCGGACCAGCGCGATGAACACCGGGGCGCCGACCACCGCCGTGACCACGCCCGCGTCGAGCTCGTCGGGGCGTACGACGACCCGGCCGAGGACGTCGGCGAGCAGCAGCAGCGAGGGCGCGAGCAGCATGGACAGCGGCAGCGTCCAGCGCTGGTCGGCGCCCGCGATCATGCGGGCCACGTGAGGGACGGCGAGGCCGACGAAGACCAGCGGGCCGACGGCCGAGGTCGCCGCGCCGCACAGCAGCGTCACCGCCAGCAGCCCCAGGAAGCGGGTCCGGTTCAGGTGGGCGCCCAGGGCGCGGGCGGACTCGTCGCCGAGCGCCATCGCGTTCAGCGGCCGCACCAGCGACAGGGCCAGCAGCAGGCCGGCTCCGACGAACGGCATGAGGGCGGCGAGCGTTTCGCCGTCGGCGCGGGCGAGCGAGCCCACGCTCCAGAAGCGCAGTTGGTCCAGCGCCTGGGCGTCGAGCAGCATCAGCGTCTGGCCGACGCCGGTGAACACGGCGGTGACCACGGCCCCGCCCAGCGCGAGCCGTTCCGGGGTGGCCCCGCCGCGCCCGCCGGAGGCCAGCGAGTAGGCGAGCAGTCCGGCGACCACCGCGCCGGCCATCGCGAACCACACCGACGCCCACGTGCTGGTCAGGCCCAACGCGGTGAGGGCGAACACCACCCCGGTGGCGGCGCCCGCGTTGATGCCGAGCAGCCCGGGATCGGCCAGCGGGTTGCGGGTCAGCGCCTGGATCAGGGCGCCCGCGACACCGAGGGCGGCGCCGGCCGCGACGCCGGCGACGGTGCGGGGCACCCGTACGTCCCACACCACGGACGCCGCGATCGACCCGTCGTCGTGCAGCAGGGCGTCCAGCACGGTGGACGGCGCCAGCGAGCGCGAGCCGACCGCCAGGCTGAGCAGCACGGCCACGAGCAGCAGGAGCAGCGAGCCGAGCACGGCGAGGGTGCGGGTGGCGGCCCGGCCGCGCCCGGGCGGTCGCCCAGGTGGTCGTACGGTGGCGGTGGCGCCGCCCGGATCAGCCGCCAACGGGGCCCTCCGCGCGCAGGAGTTCGGTGATCCGGTGCCCCAGCGCCTTCTTGTCGGTCTTCCCGACGGAGGTGCGGGGGAGGGTGTCGGTGAGTTCCACCCGGTCGGGCAACTTGTAGGCGGCCACGCCGCGTTCGGTGAGGAACGCCGACAACTCCCGTTGGGTCGGGGCCTGTCCGCGCGGCACGAGATAGGCGCAGGTGCGTTCGCCGAGCGTCGCGTCGGGCATGCCGACCACGGCCGCGTCGTGCACGCCGGGGTGGGCGAGGAGGTGGTTCTCCAGCTCCTCGGCGGAGATCTTGTCGCCGCCCCGGTTGATCTGGTCCTTCTCCCGCCCCTCGACGACGAGATGGCCCGAGGGCAGCACCCGGACGAGGTCGCCGGTGCGGTAGAAGCCGTCCGGGGTGAAGGAGCGGGCGTTGTGCTCGGGCGCCCGGTAGTAGCCGCGCAGGGTGTAGGGGCCACGGGTGAGCAGCTCGCCGGTGGCGCCGGGCGGTACGTCGTGGCCGTCCGGGTCGACGACCCTGATCTCGTCGCCGGGGGAGAGCGGCCGGCCCTGGGTGTGCAGCACCAGCTCCTCGGGGTCGTTCAGGCGCGTGTAGTTGAGCAGTCCCTCGGCCATGCCGAAGACCTGCTGGAGGGTGCAGCCGAGGGCGGGCCGGACCCGGGCGGCGGGCTCGGCGCCCAGCTTGGAGCCGCCGACCTGGAGCAGCCGCAGCGAGGACAGGTCGGCGTCCTCCCACTCCACCGCGTCCAGCCAGAGCAGCGCGATCGGCGGGACGACGGCCGTGGCGGTGACCCCCTCCCGCTCGACCAGCGCGAAGGCGTCCTCGGGACTGGGGGTCGGGGAGAGGACGACCGTGCCGCCGGCCAGAAGGGTGCCCAGCAGCCCGGGGCAGGCGAGGGCGAAGTTGTGCGCGGTGGGCAGCACCACCAGGTACACGGTCGTCTCGTCGAAGCCGCAGACCTCCGCGCTGGCCCGGACGTTGTAGGCGTAGTCGTCGTGCGTGCGCGGGATCAGCTTCGGCTTGCCGGTGGTGCCGCCGGACAGCAGCAGCACCGCCACGTCGGACGGGTCCGGCACCGGCAGCGGGCAGGGCGCGGCGTCGACGTCCGCGAGGGCGGTGAACTCCGCCGGGTCCCCGGCCACCAGGACGTGCGCGACGGAGGGCACCGCCTTGCGCAGGGCGCGGGCGAGCGTGCGGTGGTCGAAGCGGTCGTGCACGTCGGGGATGGCGTACGCGACGGCGCCCGCGGTCCCGGCGACGTGCACGATCTCGCTCTCGCGGTGCGCGGGCAGCGTCAGGACGGGCACCGCGCCCGCCCGCAGCAGCGCGAAGAACAGCACCACGAAGGCGTCGGTGTTGGGGAGTTGGACGACTACCCGGTCGCCCGTGCCGATGCCGAGGCGGCGGAGGCCGGCGGCTGTGCGGTCGGCGCGCGCGTCCAGTTCCGCGTACGTCCACCGGTCGCCGTCCGCGTCCACGAGCGCCGTGCGCCCCGGATCGCGCTCGGCCCGGTCCCGCAGCAGCCGGTCCAGCGGACGGCCCTGCCAGAACCCCTCGGCCCGGTACCGCTCCGCCAGGGACTCGGGCCAGGGCACCCAACCGTCGAGCATGCTCAACTCCCGCCTGCCGTTGCGGAAAGGCTCGCCTGATGATCGGTGCGGGTCAACCCCGCCGCGTGTGATCGCGGCGGGTCGCGGACCGGTCGGAGGCGAGCCTGTCGTGTGATCTGGACGCGCCTCCGAGACGGAGGCTAGGGTCGTAGCTGATTAGGTTAGGTTAGCCTAAGTCCATGGAGGTGGGTCCTTGCTGCGGTATCGGAGCGCGGAGACGGAACTTCCGGGAGATCCGGTCCAGTTGGCCGCGCGTCTGGCCGAGTCGGACCTGTTCGACCAGCACGTGGTCTATGAGCGGGAAGGCGAGTTCTGGTTCGCCGGAGGGGTGCTCGGCGAGGTCGTGGTCACCCGCTCCGGGGTGCGCGCACGGCTGCTCGCCGACGAGACCGTGACCACGCTCGGCCCGCACCCGCTGGGCCAGGTCCGGGAACAACTCGCGGGGATGGACGTCGAGGACTGGCACGCCTACGGGTGGATGGCCTTCGAGTTCTCCCACCTCCACGCCGGCCGGCCCGACCGGGCGGGCGACGCGGACCTGCTCCATCTCGTCGTACCCCACAGCGAAGTGAGGCTCCGTCAGGGCAGCGCCCTGGTGCGCAGCGTGGACGAGGAGACACTGCAGGCGCTGCTCGCGTTACTCGCGCGGACCGGCTCCCAACCCGTCGCCGCGCCCCGGCCGGTCGACGTCACGGACGCCGAGGGCCGCTACCCGGGCATGGTCGCCCGGGCGCTCGAGGAGATCCGGTCCGGCGGCGAGCTGCAGAAGGTGATCCTCTCGCGGACCGTGCCGGTGCCCTTCCCGGTGGACTTCGTCGGCACCTATCTGCACGGCAGGTCGCACAACACCCCTGCCCGGTCCTTCCTGTTGAACCTCGGCGGGCGCCGGGTCCTCGGCTTCAGCCCCGAGACCGTCGCCGAGGTCGGCGCCGACGGCGAGGTCGTCACCCAGCCTCTGGCAGGCACCCGCGCGCGCGGCTTCGGCGAACGGGAGGACGAGCGGCTGCGCGCCGAACTCCTCGCCGATCCCAAGGAGATCTCCGAACACGTCCTCTCCGTGAAACTCGCGGAGGAGGAACTCGCCACCGTGTGCCGCCCGGGCACGGTCTCGGTCCGCGACCTGCTCAGCGTCCGCCAGCGCGGCAGTGTGCAGCACCTCGGCTCCAGCGTGCACGGCCGGCTCGCCGAGCGGGCCACCGCCTGGGACGTGCTGCGGGCCGTGTTCCCGGCCGTCACCGCCTCCGGCATCCCCAAGATGCCCGCCTACGACTGCATCGCCCGCATCGAGGGCGGCCGGCGCGGCATCTACAGCGGAGCCGTCCTGATGGCCGGCAGCGCCGGGGACCTCGACGCGGCCCTCGTGCTGCGCAGCCTGTTCGAGGAGGACGGCCGCACCTGGCTCAGGGCGGGCGCCGGCATCCTCGCGGGCTCGACCCCGGCGCGTGAACTGGAGGAGACCTGCGAGAAGTTGCGCAGCGTCGCGCCGTACGTCGTGCCCGCGCAGGCCGGCAACACGTCCACCCGGTCCGACAGCGCGTCCGCGCGGGGTTAGGGGATCGCGTTGCGTCTGGGAGAAGTCGTCGTCGACGTCGCACCGTTGCGTTCCAGCAGGGACTACCGGCTGGTGTTCGCCACCCAGGCGATCTCCATGGTCGGCACCCATCTGACCTCGGTCGCGGCGAGCCTGCAGATCTACGACCTGACCGGGTCCTCGGTCCAGGTCGGCCTGATGAGCCTGGCGTTGGGGCTGGCCCTGCTGGTCGGTCTGGTCGCCGGGGGCCTGCTCGCCGACCGGGCCGACCGGCGGCGCGTGGTGCTGCTGACCCGGGCGTCGACCGCGGTGGTGATCGCCGGGCTCGCGGTGAACGCGGCGCTCGCCGAACCGCACGTGTGGTTCGTGTACGTCGCCGCCGTCCTCGCGGGCGGGATCAGCGGCCTCGGCGCACCGGCCATGATGGCCGCCACCCCGAGCCTGGTCGCGCCCGGACAGCTCGCCGCGGCCGGGGCGTTGACCACCCTCACCGCCCAACTCGGCGGCATGGTCGGCCCCTCGCTCGCCGGCGTCATCGCCGCGGGGCCGGGCATCGCCATGTGCTTCGCGATCGACGCGGCCGTGTACGTCGTCGGCCTCGCCCTGCTCGCCCCGCTGCCCGCGCTGCCGCCGGACGGACCGGCCGAGGCCCAGCATCCGCTGAAGGCGATGGGGGAGGGGCTGCGCTTCCTGCGCGGCAACCAGGTGGTGGCCGGGCTGCTGCTGATCGACGTCTGCGCGGTCGTCTTCGCGATGCCGTACGCGCTCTTCCCGGAGCTCGGCACCGAGCACTTCGGCGGCGGCCCGTCCACCGTCGGCCTGCTCTACACCGCCCCTGCGGTCGGCTCCTTCTTCGGGGCGCTGACCAGCGGCTGGACCGGCCGGGTGCACCACACCGGACGGGCCCTGATCGGCGCGGTCGCGGTGTGGGGCGTGGCCATCACCTGCTTCGGACTCAGCCCGAACCTGGGGCTCGCGCTGTTCTTCCTGGCGCTCGCGGGCCTCGGCGACACGGCCTCGGAGATCCTGCGCCGGGCCCTGCTCCAGCACTACACGCCGGACCGCCTCCAGGGCCGGGTCGGCAGCCTGTGGCTCGCCCAGGCCACCGCCGGCACGTCGGTCGGCAACGTCGAAGCGGGGCTGGTCTCGCGCGCACTGGGCTCGGCCTCGGGCGCCGTGGCCGTCGGCGGACTGGTCTGCCTGGCGGGCGTGGCGACCCTGGCCGTGGCCATGCCGGGCCTGCGCAGGGCCACCCTGCACGGGGCGGCGGACGGCGGTCCGCCCGTCGAGGACGGGGCCAGGACCCCGGCCGAGGCAGCCGACTGACAGCCGAGGGAGAGGGCGGCCACTACGGCTACCTGGAACGCCCGGAGGCCGTGAACCGAGTGCTTCCGGGGTTCTTCCGCAGCGGAGCAATGTGATTTAGGTTAGGCTCACCTAAGTATCTGTTCAGGGGGTAGTGGTGCAACGCACCGTGCTCAATGGAAAGATCCACCGCGCCACCGTGACCCAGGCCGACCTGCACTACGTCGGCTCACTCACCATCGACCGGGACCTCATGACGGCCGCCGACATCGTCGAGGGCGAACAGGTCCAGGTCGTCGACATCGACAACGGCGCCCGGCTCACCACCTACGCCATCACCGGCGAACCCGGCAGCGGCGTCATCGGGATCAACGGGGCCGCGGCCCACCTCGTCCACCCCGGACACCTGGTCGTCATCATGTCCTTCGCCGCCCTCGACGACTCCGAACGGGCCGCGCTCCGGCCCCGGGTGGTGCACGTCGACAAGGCCAACCGGATCGTCGCGCTCGGCGCGGACCCGGCCGAGCCGGTGCCCGGAGCGCCGGACCAGTTCACCGGAGTCCTCACCGCCGACACCTCGCAGACCGCCGCCCAGGAGAGGAACTGAGCCATGGCCAACCCGTTCGACGACGAGAACGGCGTCTTCCGAGTGCTGGTCAACGACGAGGGCCAGTACTCCCTCTGGCCCGACTTCGCCCCCGTCCCGGCCGGCTGGAGCAGCGTGCACGGCCCCGACACCAGGGCCGCCTGCCTGGCGTACGTCGAGCGCCACTGGACGGACATGCGCCCGCGCAGCCTGGCCGAGGCCATGCGCGGAGCCCGCGACTGATGGCGACCCGCCCGGCCGTGGAGGACGTCCTCCCCCTGTCGCCGATGCAGGAGGGCATGGTCTTCCACGCGCTGTACGACACCCGCGCCCCCGACGTCTACACCGGGCAGATGACCCTCGTCCTCGAAGGGCCGCTGGACGCACCCCGGATGCGTGCCGCCGCCGCGGCCCTGCTCGCCCGGCACGCCAACCTGCGCGCCGCCTTCCGCACCCAGCGCTCCGGGCGCCCGGTGCAGGTGATCCGGAGCGAGGTCCGCACCCCCTGGCAGGTCACGGACCTGACCGCCCTGCCGCCGGGCGCGCGAGAACGGGCCTTCGAAGACCTGCTGGCAGGGGAGCGCGGCGAGCGGTTCGACCTGGCCCGCCCGCCGCTGCTCCGGTTCCGCCTGGTGCGGTTCGCCGACCGTGACCACCGTCTGGTCATCTCCTCCCACCACCTGCTCTGGGACGGCTGGTCCGCGCCCGTGCTGGTCCGGGAACTCTTCGGGCTGTACGCCTCGGACGGCGACCCCGCCGCCCTGCCCCGCGTCCGCCCCTACCGCGACTACCTGGCCTGGCTGGCCCGACAGGACCAGGAGGCCGCCCGGCGGGCATGGCAGGCCGCACTGAAGGGACTTGACGAACCGTCACTCCTCGCCCCCGACGCTCGCGACCATCGCGTCGGGCAGCCCCTCGGCCACCCTGCCGCAGAGCCCATCGGCCATTCCGCCGGGCAGCCCGAACACCCCGAGCGGCTCGTCCTCGACCTCAGCGAGCGGGACACCGCCGCCCTCACCGCCGCCGCCCGCACCCACGGGCTGACCGTCAGCAGCGTCCTCCAGGGCCTGTGGGCGGTGCTGCTCGGCCGGCTGACCGGCCGGGACGACGTGGTCCTGGGTGCGACCGTCTCCGGGCGCGACGCCGACCTCCCCGGCATCGACACGATGGTCGGCCTGTTCATCAACACCCTGCCCGTACGCGTGCGGCTGCGCCCGGCGGAACCACTCGCCGACCTGCTCACCCGCGTACAGTCCGAGCAGTCCGCGCTCCTCGACCACCGGCACCTCGGCCTCGCCGACATCCAGCGCGCCGCCGGACACCCCGCGCTCTTCGACACCCTGGTGGTCTTCGAGAGCTACCCGATCGACGACGACGGCATCGCCCGCGCCCTCGGACCGGACGGCGGCCTGCGGATGACGGGGGTCTCCGTCCAGGACGCCACCCACTACCCTCTGACCCTGACCGCGCTGCCCGGCCCACGCCTGACGCTGACACTCGCGCACCGGCCGAGCGTCGTCGACCACGCGGAGGCGGCCCGGACCGGCACCCGACTCCGGCTCCTGATACGGGCGTTCGTGACGGACGCAACCCGCCCTGTCGCCGAGCTGGACCTCCTGACCGAGGACGAACACCGCGCCCTGCGTGAGTTGGACCGCCTGGCCTTCCGCCCGCTCGCGCACCCCACGGTCCCCGCCCTTCTCGCCGACCAGGCCGCCCGCACCCCGGACGCCGTCGCCGTACTCCACGGCGACACCACCCTGACCTACGCCGAACTCCACGCCCGCGCCGACCGGTTGGCCGCTGCCCTGACCCGCCGGGGCGCAGGACCGGAGTCCGTGGTCGGCGTCGCCCTGCCACGTGGCCCCGACCAGGTGACCGCCCTCCTCGCGACCTTCAAGACCGGCGCGGCCGTCCTGCCGATCGACCCCGCCCACCCGCGCGACCGCATCACGCTGATGCTCACCGACGCGGCTCCCCGCTTCGTGATCTGCGAGCCGGTGATGGGCGAACAGCTAGGAATCGACGGGGAGTTGATCTGCCCGCCGGACGAGACCGGCACCCCTGGCGGAGAAGGCGGCGCCGCGGGCGGTGGTCCGCGCGACCGCTCCCCGCTCTCTCCCGACCACCCCGCCTACGTCATCTTCACCTCCGGTTCCACCGGCCGCCCCAAGGGCGTCGTGGGCACTCAGCGGGCCCTCGCCAACCGCCTGGCCTGGACAGGGGAGTTACGCGCCGACGACGCCCTGGGCGTCCGCGTCGCGAAGAGCCCGCTGAGCTTCATCGACGGCCTCACCGAACTCCTCGGCGCGCTCGCCACCGGCGACGCGGTCGTACTCGCCGACGACGACACGGCCCGTGACCCCACCGCCCTCGCCGCCCTGGCCGAGCGCAGCCGGGCCACGACGCTGACCGCCGTCCCCAGCCTCTACACCACCCTCGTCGAATCCGCCCCGCCGGACGCCTTCGCCACCGTCCGCACCTGGATCTCCAGCGGCGAACCCCTGCCCGGCCCCTTGGCCGAGGCGATCGCCCGACGCTGGCCGCAGGCCCGTCTCGTCAACCTCTACGGCTGCTCCGAGGCGGCCGGGGACAGCCTGGCGCACGTGTACGACGACCGCGAGGACGGCGGCCCGGTCCCGCTGGGCAGGCCCATCGCCCACACCCGCGTCCACGTCCTCGACGCCCACCTGCGCCCGGCGCCCACGGGAGCCGTCGGCGAGCTGTACCTCGCCGGGGACGGACTCGCCCGCGGCTACCTGAAGCAACCCGGCCGCACCGCCGAACGGTTCGTCGCCGACCCTTTCGGCCCGCCCGGCACCCGCCTCTACCGCACCGGTGACCTGGCCCGACGCCGAGCCGACGGCACCGTGGAGTTCCTCGGCCGGGCCGACGACCAGGTCAAGATCAGGGGCTTCCGCGTCGAACCCGGCGAGATCGAGGCGGTGCTGCGGTCCCTGCCCGGAGTGGCCCACGCGGCGGTCACGGCCCGCCGGGACGGCTCGACACCGCGCCGACTGGTGGCGTACGTCGTACCAGTACCAGTACCAGTACCAGTACCCGAAGCCGAAGCCGAAGCCGAAGCCGAAGCCGAAGCCGAAGCCGAAGCCGAAGCCGAAGCCGAAGCCGAAGCCGAAGCCGAAGCCGGTGCGGGTGCGGGTGCGGGTGCGGGTGCGGGTGCCGTGCCGGATCCGCTTCCCCTGCGCCGGGCCCTCGCCGACCGGCTGCCCGCCCACCTCGTCCCGTCCGCGGTCGTCGTCCTGGACGCCCTGCCGCTCACCCCCAGCGGCAAGCTCGACCGCCGGGCGCTGCCCGCCCCCGACCACACCGGGACCGGTCCCTTCGCGGCGCCGCGCACCGAACCCGAGAAGGTGCTCTGCGCCCTCTTCGCCGACGTGCTCGAACGTGAACAGGTGGGCGTGCACGACGACTTCTTCGAACTCGGCGGCGACAGCATCCTCACGGTCCGGCTGGCCGACCGGGCCCGCCGTTCGGGGCTGGCGCTCTCGCCCCGGGACGTGTTCACCCACCGCACCCCGGCCGGCCTCGCCGCGTCCCTGCCGCCCCCGGGCCAGGACGCAGGCCCCGCCCCCGAGGGCTTCACGGCGACCGGCGCGCCCCTGGTGTCGCTCAGCGCGGCGCAGCTCGACAACGTCAAGGCGAGGTGGAGGACCCGATGAGCAACGAGCCCACCGACGCGACGGACGGCGCAACGGACGACGTCACCCTGGTCGAGGACGTCCTGCCGCTGTCCCCGCTGCAACAGGGCCTGCTGTTCCACGCGTTGTTCGACGAGGGCGCCCAGGACGTCTACACCATGCAGACCCTGGTCGAGATCGAGGGCCCGCTGCGCCCCGCCCTGCTGCGCACCGCCGCCGAAGAGCTCTTCGCCCGGCACGCCAACCTGCGCGGGGCGTTCCTCCACGAGGATCTCCCGGAGCCGGTGCAGGTCGTGCTCAAACAGGTCCCCGTCACCTGGCGGGAGACCGTCGCCGCCGACGAGGACGAGGCGGTCCGACTGGCGGCGGCCGACGCCACGGCCCGCTTCGACCTCACCGACCCCCCGCTGCTGCGCCTCACGCTGATCTCGCGGGGCGGCGACCGCCGTGTGCTCGTCCTCACCAACCACCACCTCCTGCTGGACGGTTGGTCGATCCCCCTCCTCGTACGCGAACTGCTCCAGCTGTACGCGGCCCGGCTCGCCCCCGGTAACACCGCCCCGCTGCCCGCCGTCCGGCCCTACCGGGACTTCCTCGCCTGGCTGGCCTCCCGGGACCGCGACGCGGGCGCCCGCGCCTGGCGGGAGGCGCTGGCCAGCGTCACTCCCACGCTGCTGTCGCCCACGCCCGCCGGTGTGGTCCCGGTGCCGCCCGAACTGCACACCCTGCGGCTCACCGAGGAACTCACCGCCGACATAGGGGCGTTGGCCCGGGCCCGAGGCGTCACCGTCAACACGGTCGTCCAGGGACTGTGGGCCCTGCTGCTGGCCAGGCTGACCGGCCGGGACGACGTCGTCTTCGGGGCCACGGTGGCCGGCCGTCCCGCCGAACTCACCGGCGTGGAGGACATGATCGGCCTGTTCATCAACACCGTGCCGGTCCGCGCCACCGTGCCACCCGGCGAGCCGGCCGGTGCCTACCTGCGCCGACTCCAGGACGAGCAGGCCGAGTTGATGGAGCATCAGCATCTCGGCCTCACCGAGATCCAGCGACTCACCGGAACCGGCGAAGACCTCTTCGACACGCTCATGGTGTTCGAGAACTACCCGATCGACGGTGCGGCGGTGGCCGAGGCCGAAGCGGCCTCCGGGCTGCGCATCGCCGACGTACGGGGCTCCGGCGCCACCCACTACCCACTGACCCTGGCCGTGCTCGCCGAGCAACGCCTCGGGGTCGTCTTCGAGTTCCGCCCCGACTGCTACGACCGCCGCCAGGTGGAGCGACTGGCCGCCCGCTTCGAGCGCCTGCTGCTCGCGGTCCTGGCCGACCCCGACGCCCCGCTCGCCGCCCTCGACGTCCTCGCGCCCGAGGAGCGGGCCGCGCTGCTCGCCACCGGGGTGGGCGAGCGGCTCCCCGCACCGCCGTACGCCACCCTGCCCGACGTATTCCAGGACCGCGCGGCCCGCACCCCGGACGCGGTCGCCGTGGTCGGAGGGGCCGACGGGCAGGGTGGCGTGCGGCGGCTGACCTTCGCCGAGCTGAACTCCCGGTCCAACCGGCTGGCCCGACTGCTGGTGGAGGCGGGTGCGGGCCCCGAGCGGATCGTCGCGCTCGCGCTGCCGCCGACCCCGGACACGCTCGTCGCGCTCCTCGCGGTGCAGAAGGCGGGCGCCGCATATCTGCCGCTGGACCCGGCCTGGCCCGGGGAGCGGATCGCCGGGATGCTCGCGGACGCCCGCCCGGTCGCGCTGGTCACGGTCACCGGGGGCGTTCCGCCGGACGTCCAGAACACCCAGGGCATCCAGGGCATCCAGGACGTCTCCGTCGTGCTTCTCGACGACCTCGCCCCGCTCGACGACCTCGCCCCGCTCGACCGGTTCGCCGACTCGGACCTCGCCGACGCCGACCGTCTGGCGCCGCTGCTGCCCGAGCATCCCGCGTACGTCATCTACACCTCCGGTTCCACCGGTCGCCCCAAGGGCGTCGTCGTACCGCAGCGGGCCATCGTCAACCTCTTCGCCGCCCACAACGCGGCCCTGCACGAACCGGCGTCGGCGGCGGTCGGCGGGCGCCCGCTGCGGATCGGGCACGCCTGGCCCACCGCCTTCGACGCGTCCTGGCAGCCCATGCTGTGGATGTTCGCCGGACACGAACTGCACCTCGTCCCCGACGACGTGCGCCGCGATCCCGACGCGCTGTGCGCGTTCCTCGACGCGCACGGCATCGAGTTCATCGAGCTGTCGCCGTCCCTGGTGGGGGAGTTGGTCACCCGTGAGGGCTGGCAGGCGGACCTGAAGGTGCTGGGTGTCGGCGGCGAGGCCGTGCCGCCGGACCTGTGGCGCACCCTGCGCGACACGGCCGGTCTCACCGTGCACAACCTGTACGGGCCCACCGAGTGCACCGTCGACTCCGCGGACTGCGACCTCGCGCTCACCGAGCGGCCCGCGATCGGCCGCCCGGTCGCGGGCGGTCGCCTGCTCATCCTGGACGGCCACCTCAACCCGGTGCCCGTCGGCGTCGACGGCGAGCTGTACGTCGCGGGCGCCGGTCTGGCCCGCGGCTACCTGGGCCGGCCGGACGCCACCGCGAGCCGGTTCGTCGCCGACCCCTTCTCCGGCGAGCCGGGCGCCCGCATGTACCGCACCGGGGACATCGCCCGCTGGACCGAGGGCGGCCTCGTCGAGTGCCTCGGCCGGGTCGACGACCAGGTCAAGATCAGGGGCTACCGGATCGAGCCCGGCGAGATCGAGGCCGTACTCCTCGACCACCAGCTCGTGGAGCGGGCGGCGGTCGTCGTCCGCGAGGCCACACCCGGCGTGCGCCGCCTCGTCGCCTACGTCATCACTGCTCCGTCCGCGCCGCCCGCCGAGGACACCGCCGAGCTGCTGCGCCGGGCCGCCTCCGCCGTCCTGCCCGACTACATGCTGCCGTCCGCGATCGTCCCGGTCGACGGCTTCCCGCTCACCCTCAACGGCAAGCTGGACACCGCCGCACTCCCGGCCCCCGCCCGGACGGCCGGCCCGGCGGCGCAGCCCCCCACGAACCCCACCGAACGCCGGCTCGCCGACCTGTTCGCCGAAGTGCTCGGCCTGGACGAAGTCGGCGTCCACGACAGCTTCTTCGCGCTCGGCGGCGACAGCATCGTCTCCATGCGGCTCGTCGGCCGGGCCCGCGCGACGGGGCTGGCGCTCTCCCCGCGCGACGTCTTCGAGCAGCCGACCGTCGCCGGACTCGCCCTGCGCGCGAGCGCGAGCCGCGACCGGGCGGCCGACCCGGCGGCGGGCATCGGCGACCTGCCGCTCACCCCCGTCCTGAGCCGGCTCGTCGACCGGGGCGGCCCCTTCCGCGCGCTCAGCCAGGCGAGGTTCCTGCGGACCCCGGCCGCGCTGGACCTCGACGGCCTCCACCGCACCGTCCAGACCGTCCTGGACCGCCACGACCTGCTACGAGCCACTCTCGCCCAGGAGGCGGACGGCGCGTGGCGGCTGCGCGTCGCACCCGTCGGCACGGCCCGGGCCGCCGACCGCGTACGGCGGATCGACGCCTCGCAGCTCGACCACACCGCCATGGGCGCCCTCGTGCCCGAGGAGTTCGCCGAACTCGTCGCCGAACTCGACCCGGCCGCAGGGGAGATGGCCCGCTTCCTGTGGTTCGACGCCGGGCAGGGCCGCGAGGGACGGCTGCTGGTCGTCCTGCACCACCTGGTGACCGACCCGGCGTCCTGGGGCATCCTGGTCGCCGACCTGGCCGCCGCCTGGGAGGGCATGCCGCTCTCGCCACCGGGCACGTCCTTCAAGGAGTGGGCGCACGCCCTGGACACCGAGGCCCGCTCACCGCGCCGCACCGCCGAACTCGCCCTGTGGCAACGGATCCTGGACCGCCCCGACCCACCCCTCGGCACCGCACCGCTCCACCCCGAGAAGGACACCGACGCCACGGTGCGCCGACACTGGCGCGTCCTCGGCCCCGAGACGACGGCACCCCTGGCCGGCGCGCCCGTGCAGGACCTCCTGCTGACCGCGATGGCCCTCGCCGTCCCCGAGTGGCGACGCGAACTGCACGGCGCGGCCGACGACGACACCTCCGTCCTCCTCACCCTGGAACGCCACGGCCGGGAGGAACACCTCCTCCCCGGCGCCGACCTGTCCACCACCCTCGGCTGGTTCACGAGCCTCTTCCCGGTCCGGCTCGACGCGGGCGGCCTCCCGCAGCCCGACGCGCCGGATCAACTGCGCCGGATCCGCGCCCAGTTGGACGCCCTGCCCGACAACGGGATCGGCTACGGCCTGCTGCGCCACCTCAACCCCGACACCGCCGCCCGCCTCGCCGAACTGCCCGAACCCCAGATCGGGTTCACGTACCTCGGCCGCCTCACCCTCGGCGAACGCCGGGACCGGCCGGACGCCGAGGTGTTCACCGGCGCGCCCGAGACCGGCGCCATGGGCGGCAGCGCGGATCCCGGCACGCCCGTCGCCCACGCCCTGGCCGTCGACGCCGGGATCGTCGACGGCGAGGACCCCGCCGGGCCGGTCCTCAAGGTCTGCTGGCGGTGGCCGGAACGCCTGTTCACGGAGCCGGAGATCGAACGGCTGGCCGCCCTGTGGACCACCTCCCTCGAACTGCTGCTGAAGGGCGGTACCCCGTGACGCAGACGAGCCCGGCGAACGACCTGGCCGCCCGCAGGCGCGAACTCCTCCGTCGCAGGCTGGAGTCGGCGGGCCTCGCCGACACCCCGGCAGCCCGCGCCGAACGCGTCCCGCCCCGGCCCCCGGAGCTGGAGCGGCTGCCGCTGTCGTACGCGCAGTCCCGGATGTGGCTGCTCCAGCGGCTCGACCCGGACAGTCCCGCGTACAACGTCTGCCTGGCGATCCGGCTGCGCGGCCCGCTCGACAGGGTCGCGTTACGGACCGCCCTGCAAGGCCTGCTCGACCGCCACGAGGTACTGCGCACCCGCTACCCGACGGCCGCCGACGGCACCCCGGTACAGGTGATCGACGCGGCCGCCGATGTCGTCCTCGACACCGCCGACCTGACCGGACACCCGCACAGCGAACAGAAGGAAGAGTGTGAACAGGACCGGCGGGCCGACGAGTTGGCGCGGGCTGCCTCCTCGACCCCCTTCGACCTCGCCGCCGAGCACCCGCTGCGGGCCCTGCTGCTGAGACGCGCCCCCGAGGACCACACCCTTGTCCTGACCGTCCATCACATCGCCTGGGACGGCGGCACGTTCAACGCGCTCTCCCGTGACCTCACGGCCCTCTACCGCGCCGCCGCCGAGGGAACAGCCGCCGAACTGGCCCCGCTGCCCGTCCAGTACGCCGACTACGCCGTCCGGCAGCGTGACACCTGGACCGACGAGCGGCTCGCCGACCACCTCGCCCACTGGCGGTCCGTCCTGACCCCGCCCCCGCAGCCCCTCACCCTGCCGGTCGACGCCCCGCGCACCGACCGGCCCACCGCGCACGGCGGACGCCGTTCCCGCGCCTTCGCCTCCGAGGTGACCGACCGGCTCACCGCCCACGCCAGGAACGCGGGCGCGACCCCCTTCATGGCCCTGTTCGCGGGCCTGGCCGCCCTGCTGCACCGCTGCAGCGGCGCCACCGACGTGCCCATCGGGTCGGCCGTCATGAACCGCGACCTCGCCGGACTGGACCGGCTCGTCGGCAACTTCGGCAACACCCTCGCCCTGCGCGCCGACCTCGCCGGCGACCCCGGATTCGGCGAACTCCTCGAACGCGTCCGCAAGACGTGCACCGACGGCTACGCCCACCAGGACATGCCGTTCGACCGCCTCGTCGAGCGGCTCCGCCCGGATCGCCACCCCGGCCGCGCCGTCTACTTCGACGTCATGCTGCTCTTCCTCACCCAGGGACTCCAGGGACCCGAACTGCCCGGGGTGAGCGCCACCTGGGAGACCGTCCACAACGACACCACCCAGTTCGACCTCTCCCTGGAGGCCTTCCTCACCGGCGGCCAGCTACGGATCGAGGCCACCTACCGCACCGGCCTGTTCACCGCCGACACCGTCGACCGGCTGCTGCGCCGCCTGGAGACGCTCCTCGCCGCCGCCCTCACCGACCCCGAACTCCCGGTGTCCGAGCTGCCGTTGATGGACGGGGACGAGGAACGCCGGGTCGTCGAGGAGTGGAACGCGACGGCTCACCCCGTTCCCACGGCCACCCTGGTCGACCTGCTCGCCGCGTACGCCCCGGACGTCCCGGGCGCCCTCGCCCTCGTCGCCGACGACACCCCGGGCGCCCTCGCCCTCGTCGCCGACGACACCCCGGACGGGCTCGGCTACGCCGAACTCCATGCCCGCGCAGGCCGTTTGGCCCGTCTCCTCGTCGCCCATGGCGTCGGCCCCGAACGCCGTGTCGGCGTCGCCCTCGACCGGGGCGCCGACTTGGTCGTGGCCCTGCTCGCCGTACTGAAGGCGGGCGGCGCCTATGTCCCGCTGGACCTCGGACACCCCACCGAACGCCTGGCGTTCGTCATCGAGGACACGGCACCGGAGCTGGTCCTGACCTCGGCCACGGCGGCGGCGCGGCTCCCCGCCGACGGCGTGCCCCTGCTCCTGCTCGACGACCCGCGCCTCGCCTCCCAGGACCCCGCCGAACTCACCGACGCCGACCGGACGGCGCCCCTGCGCCCCGAGCACCCGGCCTACGTCATCCACACCTCCGGATCCACGGGCCGCCCCAAGGGAGTCGTCGTCCCGCACGCCGGCATCGTCAACCGGCTGCTGTGGATGCAGGACACGTACGCGCTCGGGGCCGGCGACCGGGTCCTGCAGAAGACCCCGGCCGGTTTCGACGTCTCCGTCTGGGAGTTCTTCTGGCCGCTCATCAGCGGCGCGACCCTTGTTCTGGCCCGCCCCGACGGTCACCGCGACCCCCGCTACCTCGCGCGCCTGATCCGCGAACAGCGCGTCACCACCGCGCACTTCGTCCCCTCCATGCTGCGGGTCTTCCTCGACGAACCCGCCGCGGCGCAGGTCCGGGGCGTCCTGCGCCGGATCGTGTGCAGCGGCGAGGCCCTGCCCACCGAACTCGCCGACCGGTGCACGGAGTTGCTGACCGGCACCGAGCTGCACAACCTGTACGGGCCCACCGAGGCCGCCGTGGACGTCACGTGGTGGCCGTGCGCCGAGGGCACCCGCTCCGCCGCCGGTTCGGTGCCGATCGGCCGGCCGGTGTGGAACACGCGCGCCCTGGTCCTGGACGCCCGCCTGCGTCCCGTACCGCCGGGCATCCCGGGCGAGCTCTACCTCGGCGGCGTCCAACTGGCCCGCGGCTATCTGGGCCGCCCCGCGCTCACCGCCGACCGCTTCGTCGCCGACCCCTTCGGCCCACCCGGCGCCCGCCTGTACCGCACGGGCGACCTGGTGCGCCGGACCGCGCAGGGCACGCTGGAGTTCCTCGGCCGCTCCGACGATCAGGTGAAGATCCGCGGCTTCCGCGTCGAGCCCGGGGAGACGGAGGCGGCCCTCGCCAGCCTGCCCGGAGTGTCGCAGGCAGCAGTGACGGTCCGTCAAGGTAGTGAAGATGAGCCACAGTTGATCGCCTATGCGGTCCAGCTCCCCGGCGCCGGCCTGGAGCCTCTCCGGCTCCGCGAGGCCCTCACCGCCACCCTGCCCGACCACCTCCTGCCCGCCGCCGTCGTGGTCCTGGACGAACTGCCGCTGACGCCCAACGGCAAACTCGACCGCCGCGCACTGCCCGCCCCCGACCTCGCCGCCCTCACCACGACGACCGCACCGCGCACCGACGCGGAGGCGGCCCTGTGCGCGCTCTTCGCCGACCTGCTCGGCCTGCCCTCCGTCGGCATCCACGACGCGTTCTTCACTCTGGGCGGCCACTCCGTCCTGGCCAACCGCCTGGTCGCCCGGATCCGTGCCGAACTGGGCGTCGAGATCCCCCTGCGGGCGGTGTTCGACACCCCCACGGCCGCCGCCCTCGCCCCCCTCCTGGACGGCCCCGCCGCGCCCCGGCCCGCGCTCCTGCGCCGAGCCGACCGGCCCGACCCCCTCCCGCTGTCCTCCGCGCAGGCCAGGCTCTGGTTCCTGCACCGCTTGGAGGGACCCGACCCCAGCTACAACATCCCCACGGCCCACCGCCTCAGGGGACGCCTCGACCCAGCCGCCCTGCGCGCCGCGCTCGACGACGTGGTCGCCCGCCACGAAGCCCTGCGCACGGTGTACCCCGACGACGACGGCACCCCACGCCAGCACGTCCTTCCCCCGCGGCCCGTGCCGTTCGAGGTGGTGCCCACACGGCCTCGGGACCTCGACGCCCGGATGCGCGAGGCCGCCGCCCACTGCTTCGCGCTCGACACCGAGATCCCCGTACGCGCGACCCTGTACGCCCTCGCCCCCGACGAACACGTCCTCCTGCTGCTCGTCCACCACATCGCCACCGACGGCTGGTCGGCCGGCCCGCTGCTCGCCGACCTGGAGACGGCGTACACCGCCCGGACCCGAGGTGCCGCTCCCGCGTGGCCCGAGCTCGCCGTCCAGTACGCCGACCACACGCTGTGGCAGCAAGAGCTGCACGACGAGGGGGACTTGGAGTACTGGACGCGGCACCTCGCCGGCCTGCCGGAGGAACTCCAGCTCCCCGTCGACCGGCCGCGCCCCGCCGTCCACGACTACCGGGCCGGCGCGGTCGACTTCACCCTCGACGCGGCGACCCACCGGCGCCTGCGGGACCTGGCCGCCGACACCGGCGGCACCGTCTTCATGGCACTCCAGGCCGCCGTCGCCGTAACGCTCGCCCGGCTCGGGGCCGGGGACGACATACCGCTCGGCGCCCCCGTCGCCGGACGCGGCGACCCCGCCCTCGACGACCTCGTCGGGCTCTTCGTCAACACCCTGGTCCTGCGCACCGACGTGTCCGGCGACCCCACCTTCCGGACGCTGCTCACCCGGGTCCGCGACACCGGCCTGGACGCCTACGCCCACCAGAACCTGCCGTTCGAACGCCTGGTGGACGCGCTCGCCCCGACCCGCTCCATGGGCCGCCACCCCCTCTTCCAGGTGATGCTCGCCCATCAGCAAGCCCCGGACGTGGAACGGGAGTTCGCCGGTCTCACGCTCACCGACCACCGGGTCGACTTCTACACCGCGAAGACCGACCTGGCCTTCCACCTGTTCGAGAAGGCCGACGCCGGCGGGATCAGCGGATCCCTCGTCTTCAGCGCCGACCTGTACGACCGGCGCAGCGCGCGGGAGATCGCCGAGCGGCTCGTGGGGCTGGCCGGCGACCTGGCCCGCCACCCGGACCGCCCGGTCGCGGACGCCGACGTCCTCACCCCGAACGAACGCGCGCTGCTCCTGGGCGAGTGGACCGACACCGCCCGCCCCATGCCCGTCACCACCCTCACCGCTCTGGTCGAGGAACAGATCGCCCGCACCCCCGAACTCGTCGCCGTCGAATACGGCACCCCGGACGGCCGGTCCCTCACCTACGCCGAACTCGACGCCCGCGCCAACGCCCTCGCCCACCGGCTGCGGGAACTCGGCGTCGGCCCCGAGCGTTGTGTCGGCATCCACCTCGAACGGTCCGTGGAGATGGTCGTCGGGCTGCTCGCCGTACTGAAGGCGGGCGGCGCGTTCGTCCCGCTGGAGCCCTCCTGGCCCGCCCGCCGCATCGCCGAGGTGTGCCGCGGCGCGGGTCTCACGGCGGTGCTGAGCTGCGTCGGCGGCGGACCGGAGGCGGGCCCGCCCGTCGTCGAGGTCGACCTGACCGGCCCGGTGCCCGAGGCGACGAGGCCCGAGGTCACCGTCGACCCCGAGGGCCTCGCCTACGTCATCCACACCTCCGGCTCCACCGGCGTCCCCAAGGGCGCGATGATCCGGCACCGGGCGATCGCGCACCGGCTGCTGTGGCAGCGCGACCTGCTCGGCTTCGGGCCGGGCGACGCCGCCCTGTTCAAGGCGCCGCTCGGCTTCGACATCTCCGTCAACGAGATCTTCCTGCCCCTGGTGCACGGCGGCCGGGTCGTGATCGCCGAACCCGGCGGCGAACGGGACGTCGACCAGCTCCTCGACACCGTCGAACGCCACCGCGTCACCTTCACCTACCTCGTCTCCTCGATGCTCGACCTCCTCCTCGAACTCGACGGCTTCGCCCGCCGGGCCGCCTCGCTGAAGCACGTGTGGTGCGGCGGCGAGGTCCTCACCCCCGAACTCTTCGCCCGCTTCCGCGCCGGGAGCGACGCCGTGATGTACCACGGGTACGGCCCCGCCGAGGCCACCATCGGCGTCAGCCACGTCGTCTACCGCACCGGCGCGATCCGCAGCGCCGTCTCCATCGGCCGCCCCAACTCCAACACCCGCCTGTACGTCCTCGACGAGCGCCTCAGGCCCACCCCGGTGGGCGTCCCCGGCGAGCTGTACGCGGGCGGGATCTACCTCGGCCGCGGTTACGTCAACGACCCGTGCCGCACCGCCGACCACTGGGTGGCCGACCCCTTCGGCCCGCCCGGCGAACGCCTCTACCGCACCGGTGACCTGGTGCGCTGGCGGCGCGACGGCACCCTGGAGTTCCTGGGCCGCGCCGACAACCAGGTGAAGATCCGCGGCATGCGCGTCGAGCTGGAGGAGATCGAGGCGATCCTCGAACAGCACCCGGGCGTACGGCGTGGTGTGGCGGTGATCCGCGAGGACTCCCCGGGCGTCAAACGCCTCGCCGGCTACTGCCTGGCCGCCCCGGACACCGTCACCGACCTGCGCGACTGGCTCCGGGAGCGGCTGCCCGAGCACATGGTCCCGGCCACGCTCACCGTCCTGGACGCCTTCCCGCTGCTGCCGTCCGGCAAGGTCGACCGGGCCGGCCTGCCCGCCCCCGCGCCCGGCCCCGCGACCGTCTCCGGCACGACGACCCGGCCGCCGGCGGATGATCGCGAGCGGCTGCTGTGCACGCTCTTCGCCGACGTCCTGGGCCTGCCCGAGGTCGACGTCGACGGCAACTTCTTCACCCTCGGCGGGGACAGCGTCGTCTCCATCCGCCTCGTCACCCTCGCCCGCCGGGCCGGCCTGCGCCTCAGCCCCCGGCAGGTGTTCCAGTCGCCCACCCCGGCGGGCCTGGCCGCCCTCGCCCCGAACGACGCGGGGACCGCCCCCGTCGCCGACGACCCGGTGGGCGAGCTGGCGCCGACCCCGGTCATGCACGGCTCCCACGAGGGCCTCGCCCAGGCCGTCCTGCTGGTCACCCCGGCGGACCTCACGCGCGAAGGGCTGACCGCCGTCCTCCAGGCCGTCCTGGACCGGCACGACATGCTGCGCGCCCGGCTCACCGGGGCTCCCGGCGACGGTCTCCGACTCGTCGTCCCCACCGAAGGCACCGTACGCGCCCAGGAGTTGCTGAGCGTCTCAGCCGACCTCGACCTCGACCCCGGGTCAGCGGCCGCTCACCTCGACCCGCGGGCGGGCCGCATGCTGCGGGCCGTCTGGTCGCCGGACGCCCGCCGACTCCTCCTCGTCGCCCACCACTTGGTCGTCGACGGGGTGTCCTGGCGGATCCTCGCCACCGACCTGGCGGACGCCTGGCACGCCGTCTCCGCAGGGACGACGCCGCACCTGAGCCGTACGGGCACCTCCTTCCGCCGCTGGAGCGAACTCCTCGCCCAGGACGCGCGGACCGCCGCGCGCAGGCGTGAACTTCCTTGGTGGCAACAGACATTGGCCCGGGGCGGCCCGCTCGTCGACCGCGTCTTCGACCCCACGGCCACGGTCCGGGAGCGGACCCTCGTCCTCTCCGACGAGAGCACCGCGCCGCTGCTGACCTCCGTGCCCGCCGCCTACCGGGCTGCCGTCCCCGACGTGCTGCTCACCGCGCTCGCCGTGGCGGCCGCCGCCTGGCGGGCGGGGCGAGGGGACCGGAGCGGCGGCGCGCTCCTCGTCGGCCTGGAGGGGCACGGGCGTGCGGAGCACCTCGCCGACGGGGTCGATCTGTCGGCCACCGTCGGCTGGTTCACCACCGTCCACCCCGTCGCCGTCGGCCCCGGCCCGCCCGACGGCCCCTTCGACGTCGACGAGGCCCTGACCGGCGGACCGGCCGCCGGGGCCGCCCTCAAGCAGGTCAAGGAACAACTGCGCGCGGTCCCCGACCACGGCCTCGGCTACGGCCTCCTGCGCCACCTCGACCCCGACATCGCGCCCGACCTGGAGAAACTCCCGCAGCCCCAGGTCGGCTTCAACTACCTCGGCCGGTTCACCGCGTCGGCCACGGGCGAGGAACCCTGGGCGCTGGCCCCGGAGGCGCCCATGCTGCGGGTGCCGCCGGCCCCCGGGCGGGCCGCGCCCTTCGGGCTGGAGATCAACGCCGTGGCGGTCGAGGACGCGCACGGCGTACGGCTGCACGTCTCGGCGGCCTGGCCGGAGGGCTTCCTGACGTCCGCCGAGACGGACGGGCTCCTGGACCTGTGGGAGCGGGCCCTGCGCGGCCTCGTCCGGCACGTTCTGGCCACCCCGGACGGGACGGGCGGCCTCACCCCGTCGGACCTGCCCCTGGTCTCCCTGACCCAGGAGGACATCGACGACTTCGAGAACGACCTTGGGGACGACGTCTGAGAGCGACGTCGAGAACGACTTCCACGAGTTGAGTTCTTGAGCGGAGGAACCGGTGACGCAACACCCCCCGACCGCAGACGAGTTGCTCCGTGCGGTCACCGACACGTTCGACCTCGCGCAGCCGCCGGGCGAGGACGACAGCCTCATCTCCTGGGGCCTGGACTCGATCACCCTGATGAAGATCGCCGGCGGCTGGCGGCGGCAGGGCGTCAGGATCGGTTTCGCCGAACTGGCCAATGAACCGACCCTGCGGGCCTGGCGCACCCTGCTGGCCACCCGCACGGCCGCCCCTGCCGAGCCCGCACCGGCGGTGCCGGTCACCGTGACCGCCGTCCCGGACGAGCCCTTCCCGCTCGCCGTGATGCAGCACGCCTACTGGATCGGCCGCGGCGAGGACACCACGCTCGGCTCCGTCGCCGCGCACCTCTACGTCGAGTTCGACGGCGCCGACGTCGACGCGGACCGGCTCGACACGGCCGTACGCGCCCTCGTGGCCCGCCACGGCATGCTCCGCGCCCGCTTCACCGACGACGGCCGCCAGGAGATCCTCCCCGCCCTCGGCCGCCCCGCCACGACCGTCCACGACCTGCGCGACCTGGACGAGAAGGCGGTGACCGCCAGGCTGGAGGAGCTGCGGCACGCCTGCTCGCACGCCCGGCTGGACGTCGCGCACGGCGAGGTGTTCTCCGTACGGCTGTCGCTCCTGCCCGCAGGACGGAGCAGGCTGCACGTCGACGTCGACATGCTCGCCGCCGACGCACTCAGCTACCGGGTCCTCCTCGCCGACCTCGCCACACTGTACGAGGACCCCGGGGCGGCCCTGCCGCCGATCCGCACCAGCTACCCGGAGTACCTCGCCGAACGCGCCGACGTACGACGGCTGAGCAGGGAGCAGGCGCGGGAATGGTGGGGCCGACGGGTGCCCGGACTGCCCAGCGCCCCGGACCTGCCGCTGGTGCCCGAGGCGGAACGCGCCGACCCGGCCCGGGTGACGCGCCGTCACCACTGGCTGCCACCACGGGAGAAGCACCGGCTGACGGCCCGCGCCCACCAGCACGGGCTGACGCCCGCCATGGCGGTGGCGACCGCGTTCGCGGAGGTGCTCGCCGCCTGGAGCGGACAGCCGCGCTTCCTGCTCAACGTGCCGATGTTCGACCGGCGCGGCTCGCACCCCGACGTCGACCTGCTCGTCGGCGACTTCACCAGCTCGGTCCTGCTCGACGTCGACCTGCACGGCCCGGCGCCCTTCGCCGAACACGCCCGGCGTCTCCAGGACCGGATGCACACCGACGCGGCCCACGCCGACCACTCCGGGGTCGAAGTCCTGCGCGACCTCTCCCGCGACCGGGGCGAACAGGTCCTGGCGCCCGTCGTGTTCACCAGCGCGCTCAACCTGGGCGAACTGTTCGACGCGGGGGTGCGCGGGGCGTTCGGGGAACCGGTGTGGATCATCTCGCAGGGGCCGCAGGTGCTCCTCGACGCCCAGGTCACCGAGATCGACGGGGGGATGCTGGTCAACTGGGACGTACGCGAGGACGCCTTCCCCGCCGGGCTGGTCGACGCGATGTTCGCCGCCTTCCACGGCCTCGTCACCCGCCTCGGCACCGAGGACACCGTATGGGAGCGGCCGGTACCCGCCCTGCTGCCCGCCGCCCAGACCCGGGTACGCGCAGCCGCCAACGCCACCGACGGCCCGCGCGCTCACCGTCTCCTGCACGAGGCCTTCTTCGCCCGCGCGGCCGAGCGGCCCGACGCCCCCGCACTGCTGTGGGGCAGCGAAGGCACCCTGTCCTACGGCGAGTTGGCGGACCGGGCGCTGCGATGCGCGGCGGCCCTGGTCGGGCACGGCACCCGCCCCGGGGACACCGTCGCCGTGAGCCTCCCCAAGGGGCCCGACCAGATCACCGCCGTCCTCGGCGTGCTGGCCGCGGGCGCCGCCTACGTCCCCGTCGGCGTCGACCAGCCGCCTGCCCGCCGCGCCCGCATCCAGGCCACGGCCGGATTCCGGACCGTCCTCACCGACGGCCGCCCGACCGAGGAACCGGACGGCCTGACCGCCCTGCCCGTCGCCGAGGCACTGCGCCGGGAGCCCCTGCCCGAACCCGTCCGGGGCGCGGGGGGCGTGGGGGAAGCGGAGGACGAGCAGGCCGCCTACGTGCTGTTCACCTCCGGGTCCACCGGAGAGCCCAAAGGCGTCGAGGTCCCGCACCGGGCCGCCGTGAACACCGTCGACGACCTCAACGACCGGTACGGCGTGGGAGGTTCGGACCGCTGCCTGGCCCTGTCCGCCCTGGAGTTCGACCTCTCCGTCTACGACGTCTTCGGGTTCCTCGGCGCCGGCGGCGCGGTCGTCCTGGTGGACGACGACGACCGTCGCGAGGCCCGGGAGTGGGTCGATCTGGTGCGCGCGCACGGCGTGACCCTGATCAACTGCGTGCCCCCGCTGCTCGACATGCTGCTGCTCGCCGCCGGCCCCGGTGAACTCGCCGGACTGCGGACGGTGTTGCTGGGCGGCGACCTGGTCGGCACCGACCTGCCCGGCCGCCTCGCCGAGCGCGCCCCCGGCTGCCGGTTCACCGGGCTCGGCGGCACCACGGAGACCGCCATCCACTCCACCGTCTGCGAGGTGACGGACGGTCAGGTACCCGCGCACTGGCGGTCGGTCCCCTACGGCACCCCGCTGCGCAACGTGCGCTGCCGGGTCGTCGACGCACAGGGGCGGGACTGCCCCGACTGGGTGCCGGGCGAACTGTGGATCGGCGGGGACGGGGTGGCGCTCGGCTACCGGGGCGATCCGGTGCGCACGGCCGAGAAGTTCAACGAGGCGGACGGCGTGCGCTGGTACCGCACCGGCGACCTCGCCCGCTACTGGCCGGACGGGGCCCTGGAGTTCCTCGGCCGGCGCGACCACCAGGTGAAGATACGGGGCTTCCGCATCGAGCTGGGCGAGGTGGAGGCGGCCCTCGCCGGACACCCCGCCGTACGGCGTGCCGTCGCCGGACTGAGCCGGGGGCAGGGCGTCCAACTGGCCGCCGCCGTGGCCGCCGTGGACGTCACCGAGGACGAACTGCGGGTGTGGGCACGGTCGGTGCTGCCGCCGCACATGGTCCCGGCGCGGATCGCGGTCGCCCAGGAGCTGCCGCTGACCTCCAACGGCAAGCTCGACCGGCGTGCCGTAGGGGAGTTGTGGGAGGCCGGGGGAGCTGTCGCGGGCGGGCACCGGGCGCCCGGCAGCGCGCTGGAGACGGTGGTGGCGCGGACCTGGGCGGACGTCCTCGGCGTCGAACGGCTCGGGCTCGACGACGGGTTCTTCGCGCTCGGCGGCGACTCGGTGCTCGCCACCGTGATCGTGGCCCGGCTGCGTGAGGTGCTGGACACCTCCGAGGTGTCCGTCCGCTCTCTGTTCGCCGGCCTCACGGCGGGCGGCATGGCCAAACGGCTGTCCGCCGAGGAGCACACGCCGGGCCGACTCGAACAGGTCGCCGCCCTGCACCTGGAGATAGAGGCCATGTCGGCGGAGGAGATCGACGCGGAGTTGGGAGAGGCGTAGGCGAAGGGGGCCGCAGGACGCGTCCCGCGGCCCCTTGCCCGCTCCCTGTCTGCCGAACGGTGGCCTACTTGCCGAACTTGGCGAACCCGGGCTCCAGGTTGTTCAGCGCCCAGGGGATGCCGACCGCGGAGGGGCTGCGGAGCTGGCTGATCGTCTCGACGTCGGTGACCACGTAATCGCCCTTCTTCACCGCGGACATGCTCTTGACCAGCGCGCTCGACTCGAACGCCTTCTGCAGGTCCTTCGTGGTGAACGCGATGATCACGAGGTCGGCGTCGAGCTTGTCGAGCTGCTCGTAGGACAGTTCGCCGGTGGGCGAGCCGTTGACCGTCTTGATATCGGTGATGGAGGGGGTCAGCTTCAGCCCCAGCTCGCCCATCAGCTTGGCCGCGAAGTCGTTCTCGGAGGCGATCGTGTAGATCTTGGCGGGGGTGTTGCCGATGGACAGGCTGTAGGTCCTGCCCGCCAGCGCCGGATGGCTCGCCTTGACCTTGTCGACGGCGGCCTCGGTGCCGGCGACGACCTTCGCGGCCTCGGCCGTCCTGCCGACGGCCTTGCCGACCACCTGCACGTGCTCCTGCCAGGACTGTGCGCCCCAGGCGGTCTCGTAGCCGATGGTCGGCGCCACCGCGGCGAGGTTCTTGTAGTCCTTGTCGAGCTGGAAGTCGGAGGTGGCGAGGATCAGGTCCGGCTGGAGCGCGGCGACCTTCTCGAAGTCGACGCCGTTCGTGGTGTCGAGGAGCGTCGTCTTCTTGGCGTCGATCCTGTCCTTGAGCCACGGGTAGACGCCGTCGGAGGCGAAGGCGTCCTTGGAGATGCCGACCGGTGTGATGCCCAGCGCGTAGAGCGCGTCGATGTCGTCGGTACCGCCGCCGCCGATCACCACGATGCGCTGCGGCGCCTTCGTGATCTTCGTATCGCCGAACTTGTGCTTGATGCTGACCGGGAACGCGGCGGCGGAGGAGGTGCCGGCCTTGTCCGCGGAGGCCTTGTCCGACGAGGCCTTCTCCTCGTCGTCCTTGACGGAGCCGCAGGCGGTCAGCCCGGCGGCCAGGGGGAGGGTGAGAAGGGCCGTGAGGAGTTTTCTCGACATGCGCGTCCTTTCCGTCAGCTCCCTTGTGGTGAAAGGGAGTTGTTCAAGGTGTTCTCAAGGCTCACGGCCGGTCGGTGAGGTAGCCGCCCATGGTGCGGAAGTAGTCGCCCGCCGCGTACTCGATGCCGTCGTCCGTGCGCAACCGCCGCACCAGGAGCCCCGGGTGGTGCCCGCTGTGGGCGTCGGGTCCGGCCACGATCACCACGCCGTCGCCCTCCCGGATGAAGATCCGCCCGGGCGTGCCGCCGTAGCGGCCCTCGGACACCGTCGCGGAGACGATCCGCAGCCGCTGTCCGCGGTGGTGGGTGAACGCGTTGGGGTACGGGTCCGACTGGGCGCGCACCAGCCGTGCCAGACGGTCCGCGGGCCAGCGCCAGTCGATGCGGCTGTCCTCGGCCGCCCGCTTGTGGAAGAAGCTCGCCCGGCTGCGGTCCTGGGACTGCCACCGGCCGGCGTCCCGGCCGGCGGCGATGAGGTCGAGGGACTCGCGCACGATCGGCGCGATCAGGTCGACCGTGCGGTGGAACAGGTCGGTCGCGGTGTCGGCGGGCCCGACCGGCACCGCGCGCTGGATCAGGATCTCCCCGGCGTCGAGCTCGGCGTTCATCCGGTGCGCGGTCACCCCGACCCGCTCCTCCCCGTTGATCAGCGCCCAGATGAGGGGGGAGAAGCCGGCGTACGCGGGCAGCAGCGAGTCATGGATGTTGAGGGTGCCGTGCGGGGGAAGGTCGAACAGCTCGGGCGGCAGCCAGGTGCGCCAGTTGTTCGCGACGATGATGTCCGGGCGGGCCCCGCGGACGGCCGTCAGGAGATCGGCGTCGCCGGGGCGGTTGCGCAGCAGGACGGGTATGTCGTTCTTCTCGGCGAGTTCGGCGACGTTGTCGTCCCAGATCTTCTCGTAGGCGTGGTCGCTCTTGGGGTGGGTGAGCACGAGGACGACCTCGTGGTCGGAGTCGATCAGGGCCTGGAGTGTGCGGTGACCCCAGGTCTGGTACCCGAGCATGACGACGCGCATGACGGTTCTCCCCTCCGGCGGCTCCATTGCAAGGTAAGGCTTACCTTATCTAACATGTGGCTGCCTGAGGGAGGCGATGTCACGGTGAAACCACCGCAGTTGGGATCGGACACCACTCACGACGTCCTCGGAATAGGCTTCGGCCCGTCAAATCTCGCCCTCGCCATAGCGATCGAAGAACGAAACGCCCAACTCCCGTGCGAACAACGGCTGGACGCCCTGTTCCTGGAACGCCAACCGCGGTTCGGCTGGCACCGGGGCATGCTCATCGACGACGCCACCATGCAGGTGTCGTTCCTCAAGGACCTGGTGACCCTACGGAATCCGGCCAGCGACTTCAGCTTCCTGTGCTTCCTGCGAGAACGCGGCCGACTCGTCGACTTCCTGAACCAGAAGACCCTCTTCCCGTTGCGCGTCGAGTTCCACGAGTACTTCGAGTGGGCCGCCGAGCGGGTGCGCCACCTCGTGTCCTACAGCCACCATGTCGTCGCCGTCGACCCCGTACGCGACGAGTCCGGCACCGTGACCTGCTTCGACGTCGTCTGCCGGGATCCGGCCCGCCCCGGCCGGACGCTCACCCGGCGCGCCCGCGACCTCAGCGTGGCGGTCGGCCTGGAACCCCACGTGCCGCCGGGCATCGAACTCTCCGAACGCGTCTGGCACAACAGCGAGTTACTGCCCCGCGTGGCCGAACTCGCCACCGAGGGGCGGCCGGTGCGCCGTGCCGTGGTCATCGGGGCCGGACAGAGCGCCGCCGAGACGGTCGACTACCTGCACCGCTCCTTCCCCGAGGCCGAGATCTGCGCGGTGTTCGCCAAGTACGGCTACACCCCAGCCGACGACAGCCCGTTCGCCAACCGCATCTTCGACCCGGAGGCGGTGGACGTGTACTTCGCGTCGCCCTCCGAGGTGAAACAGTCCCTCTTCGACTACCACCGCTCCACCAACTACTCCGTCGTCGACATGGAGCTGATCGAGTCCCTGTACGCCACCTCCTACCGCGAGAAGGTCGCCGGCCGGGAGCGGCTGCGCTTCCTGAACGTCTCCCGCGTGCGCGACGTACGGCAGAGGACCGACGGCTCGCTCGGCATCGCCGTGGAGTTCCTGCCCACCGGCGAGGAGCAGGTGCTCGACGCCGACCTCCTCGTCCACGCCACCGGATACCGCCCACGGGACCTCACCGCGCTGCTCGGCGAGGCCGCCAAGGTGTGCCTGCGCGACGACGGGGACGCGATCCGCGTGACCCGCGACCACCGGGTCGAGACCGCTCCCGACGTCGCCGCCGGCATCTACCTCCAGGGCGGCACCGAGCACACCCACGGACTCACCTCGACCCTGCTGTCCACCACCGCGGTCCGCGCCGCGGAAATCCACCGCTCCCTGCTGGACCGTCGCGGCGCGTCCCTCTGAAACGGCTTCACGCGAGAACGGATCCACGTGAGAACGGGCGCACGTGAAAGCCGGATCGCGTGAGACCGGACGTACGCGACGACGGCTTCGGCTCGGTCATGTACGACGCCTCCCGACGCGGTCGACGCGCGCACCTACCTCGACGCGGGACGGGAGGCCATGGCACGGACCGTCGAACGGATCATCGCCGGCGTGGGGCTCACGCCTGCCTGACCGCCCGCAGCACCACGAACTTCCGGTCACCGGCGACCAGTTCACTGTTGCCGAACAGCCGCTTCAGCTTCACGTGGTAGCCCAGGTGCCGGTTGCCCACCACCCACAGCTCGCCGCCCGGCCGCAGCGCGCGCCGGGCCCCGGTGAACATCCGCCACGCCGTCGCGTCCGTCGTGGCCTGGTGGGAGTGGAACGGCGGGTTGTTGAGCACGACGTCCACACTGTCGTCCGCCACCCCCGCCAGTCCGTCCCCGACCCGGAACTCGGCGTGCCCCGGCACCCCGTTCGCCTTGTACGTGGCCTCCGCCGACGCCACCGCCTGGAACGACTCGTCCGTGAACAGCACCTCGGCCGCCGGATTGGCCAGCGCCACCGCCGTACCCACGATCCCGTTGCCGCAGCCCAGGTCGACGACCCGGCGGGCGCCGCTCGTCGCCGGCAGGTGCTGGAGGAAGAACCGGGTGCCGACGTCCAGCCGGTCGGCGCAGAACACGCCCGCGTGGTTGACGACCGGACGGCCCGCGAGAGCGCCGCCGATGTCGTCGGGGAGGTCGTAGCCGTGCGGCCACGGGTTGGCGGGGCGCTTCAGCGACGGGTCCGGGGTGCAGAGGATCAGCCGGGCCTTCTGCTCGGCCAGGGAGGTCCGGGTCGGCCCGAGGATCCGCTCGAACAGCCTCAGCGTCGAGGTGTGGATCTCCTTCACCATGCCGGCGGCGATGACGACCGTGTCCGTGTGCACGGCGGGCGCCAGCCGCAGCAACTGGTCCTCCAGGAGCGCGAGGCTCTTCGGCACCCTGATCAGGAGCACGTCGATCCGCTCCGGCACCGGGTCCTGGGTGGTCAGCAGCCGGACGGCGCCGGTCTCCACGCCGGCCCGCGCGAGGTTCTCCCGGGTCGCCTCCTGCCCCAGCCAGGAGTCGGTGATCTGCGTCGGACGGCGCCCCGCGAGCGCCGTGACCAGCGCGCCCCAGCGGTCGCCGAGCACCACCACGGCGCCGGTCAGGGGGACGTCCCGCTCCACGAGGTGTCTGAGCAGGTACGCGTCGGAAGCGTCCCAGGCGCGCAGCGTCTCGCGTGGATCCTCGGGGTGGCGGGCCAGCGAGACCTCGCCCCACGGCGTCGTCATACGGTTGTCCATCGTGGGTCAAGGCTAACCGAGCAGCAGCTCAGGCCCGGTGTCGGACCCATGGCGGAGGATGGGTCCATGGACAGCGAGCTGTTTCCCCGGGAGCGCGCGCAGGTCGCACCGGGCGCGGTGCACGTGCCCGACTGGCTGGACGAGACGCAGCAGCGCGAGCTGCTGGCGGCCTGTCGCGACTGGGCGCGCCCACCGGCCGGCCTGCGCACGGTCCGCACCCCCGGCGGCGGCACGATGACCGCCCGCCAGGTCTGCCTGGGCCGGCACTGGTACCCGTACGCCTACGCCCGCACGGTCGCCGACGGGGACGGCGCGCCCGTCAAACCCTTCCCCGCCTGGCTGGGCGAGCTGGGCCGACGCGCGGTCGCCGACGCGCTCGGACCACGGGAAACCGGGCGGCGGGAGGCCGGGAAGCGGGCGGGCGGAGATGAGGAGGCCGGGGAACAGGAAGGCGCGGGGTCGACGGCGTACGACGTCGCGCTGATCAACTTCTACGACGGTGACGCCCGGATGGGCATGCACCGGGACGCCGACGAGCGGTCCGACGCGCCCGTCGTGTCCCTCAGCCTCGGCGACACCTGCGTCTTCCGCTTCGGCAACACCGAGAACCGGACCCGCCCCTACACCGACGTCGAGCTGCGCAGCGGCGACCTGTTCGTGTTCGGGGGGCCGTCCCGGCTCGCCTACCACGGGGTTCCGCGCGTCCTGCCGGGCACGGCGCCGGCCGGGCTGGGGCTGACCGGGCGGCTGAACGTCACCCTGCGGGTCAGTGGCTTCCCGGACGGCACCTGACGAAGCGGATCATGGGAGACTCGCCCTCATGAGCGGCAAGGCGGACCCCCGGCCTGCGGGGGAAGGGACCACGTCGAGGGCGCGGTTGGACCGGGGGCGCGGCGCGCTCGGCCCCGCGCTGGAGCTCGTGCACACGGGACGGGCGCCCACCCGCGCGGTGCTCACCGCCGAACTCGGCGTCACCCGCGCGACGGCCGGCGCGGTGGCCGCCGAGCTTGCGGCGCTGGGCCTGATCCGGGTGGACGCGCGGCCCGGCGCCGCCGCCGGTTCGCAGGGCCGCCCCTCGCACCGGCTCGCCCTCGCCGAGGAGGGCCCGGTCGCCCTCGCGGCCCAGGTCCACGCCGACGGGTTCCGGGCCGCGCTGGTCGGCCTCGGCGGGCGGATCGTCGCCACCACGCCCAGTCGCGAGACCGTCGACGCCGACCCCGCCAAGGTGCTCGGCGCCGCCGTCGACGCCGGCGCGGAACTGCTGCGGCAGACGGGCCGGCGCTGCGTCGGCGCCGGGCTCGCCGTACCCTCCGCGGTCACCGAACCCGAGGGACTCGCGCTGAACCCCCTGCACCTGGCGTGGCCGGCGGGGGCGCCCGTGCGGGAGATCTTCGCCGAGCGGATCCGCGCCGCCGGCCTCACCGGCCCCGCGTTCGCGGCCAACGACGTCAACCTCGCCGCCCTCGCCGAACACCGGCACGGCGCCGGACGCGGCGCCCGCGACCTGCTGTGCGTGGCCACCGGACACCGGGGCGTCGGCGGCGCGCTGGTGCTGGACGGCCGTCTGCACACGGGCAGTTCGGGCCTTGCCCTCGAGGTCGGGCACGTCACCGTCAACCCCGAGGGCGGCCCCTGCCACTGCGGCAGCCGTGGCTGCCTCGACGTCGAGGCCGACCCGCTCGCCCTGCTCACCACGGCCGGCCGGGAGCCGGGCCCCGAGGGCTCCCTGCTCCAGCAGGCCAACGAGCTGATCCGCGAGGAGTACGGCGACCCGGTCGTCCGCAGCGCCGCCGAAACCCTGATCGACCGGCTCGGCCTGGGCCTGGCCGGCCTGGTGAACATCCTCAACCCCGACCGCATCATCCTCGGCGGCCTGCACCGCACCCTCCTCGACGCCGACCCCGACCGCCTCCGCGCCGTCGTCGCCGACCGCAGCCTCTGGGGCCGCAGCGGCGGCGTCCCCATCCTCGCCTGCTCCCTCGACCACAACAGCCTGGTCGGCGCAGCCGAGTTGGCCTGGCAGCCGGTCCTCGACGACCCGCTGGCCGCATTGAGTCCCGGGTAAGGAAGGAACAAGGCCTGCGGGCCAGTTGCCACCAGCCCCCGCGAGCTGCTTCGACGTAGGTTGACGGCATGACAGAGCAACTGACCGTGAGCGTCCTGGGAACCGGCATCATGGGCGCCGCGATGGCCCGCAACCTCGCCCGTGCCGGACACACCGTGCGCGCCTGGAACCGCACCCGCACCAAGGCCGAGCCGCTCACCGCGGACGGGGTGCGCGTCGTCGACACCCCCGCCGAGGCGGTCGACGGCGCGGACGTCGTCCTGACCATGCTCTACGACGGTCCGGCCACCCTGGAGGTCATGCGCGAGGCCGCTCCCGCGCTGCGCGCCGGCGTGGCCTGGGTGCAGTCGACGACCGCCGGGATCGACGCCATCGGCGACCTGGCCGCCTTCGCCCGAGCCCACGACCTGGTCTTCTTCGACGCGCCGGTGCTGGGCACCCGGCAGCCCGCCGAGGCCGGTCAGCTCACCGTGCTGGCGGCCGGCCCGCAGGCGAGCAGGGACGCGGTGGCGCCCGTCCTGGACGCAGTGGGCGCGCGGACGGTGTGGACCGGCGAGGACGGCGGCGCGGGCAGCGCCACCCGACTGAAACTGGTGGCCAACAGCTGGGTCATCGCGGCCACCGCCGCGGCCGGCGAGGTCCTCGCCCTGTCGCAGTCCCTGGACGTCGACCCGAACGCGTTCTTCGAACTGATCGCGGGCGGCCCCCTCGACATGGCGTACCTGAAGGCGAAGACGGGCCTGATCCTCGACGACCGGCTGTCGCCCGCCCAGTTCGCGGTGACGACGGCCGCGAAGGACGCGCGTCTGATCATCGAGGCGGGCCGCGCGAACGGCGTCCGCCTGGACGTGGCCGCCGCGAGCGCCGAACGTCTCGAACGGGCCGCCGCGCAGGGCCACGGCGACGAGGACATGGCCGCCGCCTACTTCGCCAGCTTCGACAAGAACGCCTGAGCCCGCCCAGCGCCACCCGACGCCGAAGGCCCGCCAGGGAGCAGCCGATCAACGCGCGCGTACTCCCCGCGGGGTACACGCACTGCCGCTGGCCGTACGACGACCCGGACCCCCTCCCGGCGGGACTCTCGAGACATCGAACGAGAACCCCACCGAGGGAGATGACCCGAGATGAACACCCTGGCGAACTGGGACGGCGGACCCGGCCCGTGGATCCTGTTCTTCCCGCTGATCTGGGCGGCCGTGGTGATCGGCGTCGTCACGCTCCTGCGCCGCACCGTGTGGCGCGGGCGCCGTGGCCCCTGGAACGCGGCCGGCGACCCCCGCCCCACCGGCGACTCGCCCCTCGCGGTCCTCGGCCGCCGCTTCGCCTCCGGCGAGATCGACGAGGACGAGTACTGGCGCCGGCTGTCCGTCCTGGACGAGCAGTTCGGCCGCATGGGCAAGGGCGGCGGTGCGGCATGAGCACCACGACCCCCGCGACCCCCGACACCATGACCTGAGTGACGTGTGCCCGAGGCGCACCTCACCGTCGCGCCGGGCGACGGACGCCCGGAGGTGAGGTCACCGCCCGGTCAGCCGACGACGGCCGACCGGGCGGGAGCATGTGCGGGCCGCAGATCGTCGACGCAGACGACCTCCGTGAACCGGGGCGCGACCTGCTCGCGGGGCGTGCGGCGCGGTGGACGGGCCGACAGCTCGCGCGCGGCGACGGGCGCCGGCAGCGTGAACCAGACGACCTTGCCGGACTCGCCGTCCGGCCGCGCGCCCCAGCTCTCGCTGACCGCGGCCACCATGGCGAGCCCGCGCCCACACGTGGCGAGGGCCGCGGCGTCCTTCATCTCGCCCACGACCGGCAGCCGCGGGTCGTGGTCGCGCACGGAGACGGTGAGCCGGTCGAGCAGCAGCTCCATCTCCACGACGCACACCTTGTCGGGCTGGGCGTGCAGGTGGACGTTGGTCAACAGCTCCGTCACGCCGAGCGCGGCCCGGTCTATGAGCGGATCCATGTGCCAGTAGCGCAACTGCGCCGATACGATTCTGCGGACCTGGCCGATCCGCGACGGCAGGGCTTGGAGCTCCACCGCGCAGTGCCTGTTTGGGTTGGTGATCACGGCTGCGACTCCCCGACTGAGGTCCGGAAGAACACGGAGTTCGGATCGAGCAGAGCGTCTGCGCAAGGCGGCCGCCTGCTGTCGTGGCCGGCGGGGCTGGTTCGCAGCGTTATCGCCGGTAAACCCAGAGTGACGTGAGACCAGAGTGACCCAGTGGCCGCGGTGCCGCAACTCGCGGCGTTCCGGCCGCGGAGTCGGGCCGTCCCCGGGCCGTCCCGGTGCCCCCTCTGTGTCGCCCCTCTGCCGCACTCGGCGCAGGCTCAGCCGCCGCGCCCCGCCGCCCTGCGCACGGCCTCGATGAAGCGGCGCGCGGCGGGCGGCCCCGGCTCGCCCGGCGCCGGATCGTGGTCACCCAGCGTCAGCAGGTACCGTGTGCCGTTGACGTCGGCCAGTGCCCGGTCCTCCGGGGCGAACCAGGGTTTCGAGGCGCGGACCGCCTGCACGGGCGCGCTGTCGATCTCGCTGCCGTAGCTGGTCAGCAACTCCAGCCTGCCGTCGCTGATCCGGACCTGACCGGCCCGGGTGAGCGAGCGCAGCCGCTTCCCGATGCGCACGCCCGTAGCCGTGAACTCCGGCTCCGCCATGCCTCCCGCCCCCTTGTGCGCCTGGGCGAGCCGGACCGCGCACCCGCGTGGGGCGTGATCTTGCCCGCGTCCGATCGAACTCGTCCTTGTGCTCGTCCTCGTAACCAGTGTGCGCCCCCGTCCGGGCCCAGCCGCCGGACCGGGGCGTTCACCCCGTCCGGGACCCCGCGCCCGACCCGGTGCAGTCTGCCCGCGCCCGGCGGCGAGCACCAGTGCGGGGAACACCCCGTCCGCACCCGCCCGGAGCACTCGCGCGAATGCGCCCCCACCTGCCCGCACCCGCTCCCCAGGGCCGGCTTTGAGGGCCTCAAAGGTGTGTTTATGCAGGTGAGAAGCGTGCGGAAGGTGCTTATGATCGAGGTGTCGGCCGCGCGGACCACCGTCGGCGCGAAGCCTGAAGGAGCCCCCGCCGTGACCACCTCCCAGCACCCCAGGACCGGCGCCACCCTCGACGTCGACCACAGCGACCCCGCCTACCGCGACTGGCTGAAAGAAGCCGTCCGCAAGGTCCAGGCGGACGCCAACCGCTCCGCCGACACGCACCTGCTGCGCTTCCCGCTGCCCGAGAAGTGGGGCATCGACCTGTACCTCAAGGACGAGTCGACCCACCCCACCGGCAGCCTCAAGCACCGCCTCGCCCGCTCCCTCTTCCTCTACGGCCTGTGCAACGGCTGGATCCGGCCGGGCCGCCCGGTGATCGAGGCGTCCAGCGGTTCGACGGCCGTGTCGGAGGCGTACTTCGCCAAGCTGATCGGCGTGCCCTTCATCGCGGTGATGCCCCGTACGACGAGCCCCGAGAAGATCCGCCTGATCGAGTTCCACGGCGGCCAGTGCCACTTCGTCGACGACTCGCGCACGCTGTACGAGGAGTCGGCCCGCCTCGCGGCGGACAGCGGGGGCCACTACATGGACCAGTTCACCTACGCGGAACGCGCCACGGACTGGCGCGGGAACAACAACATCGCCGAATCCATCTTCCGCCAGCTGGAGTCGGAGCGGTTCCCGGAGCCCGCCTGGATCGTGGCCACGGCCGGCACCGGCGGCACCTCCGCGACCCTCGCCCGCTACGTCCACTACACCCAGCGCAACACCCGCGTCTGTGTCGCCGACCCCGAGAACTCCTGTTTCTTCGAGGGCTGGACCACCGGCGATCCGGACGTCACCTGCGACTGCGGCTCGCGCATCGAGGGCATCGGCCGGCCGCGCATGGAACCGAGCTTCGTGCCCGGCGCCGTCGACCGGATGATGAAGGTCCCCGACGCGGCCAGCGTCGCCGCCGTGCGCGCCCTGGAACAGGCCATCGGCCGCAAGGCGGGCGGCTCGACGGGCACCGGACTGTGGAGCGCGCTCAAGATCGTCGCCGAGATGGTGGCCGACGGACGCCAGGGCAGCGTGGTCACCCTGCTGTGCGACCCGGGCGACCGCTACCTCGACAAGTACTACTCCGACGCCTGGCTCGCCGAACAGGGCCTGGACATCGCCCCCTACACCGCCGCGATCGAGTCACTGCTGGCCACGGGCGTGTGGCCCGCCTGACGACCCACCGATCCCTGCCGACCCACCGATCCCTAGGGAGCGAGCCGGCGGTCCAGTCGCGTCACCGCGTCCCGGAAGGACCGCCCCAGACCCGCCCGGGCCAGCCGCAGGACCGCCCGCAGCGCTCCGTTGCCGTCGGCGGCGAACGTCCACCGCACCCGCGTCCCCGCCCCGGCCGGCGTCAGCCGCCACTCCTCGACCAGCGCCCGCAGGCCCGGCGCGTTGGCGACGTCCACCCGGTAGGCGTACACCTCCGGCGCCTTCGCCACGAGGACCGTCTCGCGAAGACGTCCACCGCCTTTGAGGCGTACGTCGCGCCCCGCGCCGTCGTCGAGAGGCTGGATGGAGGTCACGGCGGGAAACCACTCGGACCAGTCGGACACGTCCTCGGCGAGGGCGCGGAAGACCTGCTCGGGGGAGGCGGCGACCTCCCGCGCGAAGACCAGCCGTACCGGGGCGGTCCCGACGAAGTCCAGCCCTTCGGGCCGCAGTCGGTGAGCCATGCGCGCTACCTCCTCAGGACGAGGAAAACGGGGCGCCACCCTAGCCGCCGGCCCGTCAGATGTCTGCACCCTCGGCGGGCTCGCCCGACGCGTCCGCCTCGCCCGCGACCACCAGCCGCCGCAGGTGCTCGGAGATCTCCGCGCGAGCCGCGCCCGGCAGCCCCGCGTCCGTCACCAGCGTGTCGACCTGCTCCAGCGCCGCGAACGAACTCAGGCCCACCACACCCCACTTGGTGTGGTCCGCGACCACCACGACCCGGCGGGCCGACTGCACCAGGCGCCGGTTGGTCTCGGCCTCCGCGAGGTTCGGCGTCGACAGACCGGCCTCGGCCGATATCCCGTGCACGCCGAGGAACAGCACGTCGAAGTGGAGCGCCGCGATGGCCTGGTCGGCGACCGGGCCCACCAGCGAGTCGGACGGCGTACGCACCCCGCCGGTCAGCACGACCGTGGCGGCGCCCTGCCGGGGTCCTGCGGTGCGCTGCGCCAGGTGGAAGACGTCGGCCACCCGCACCGAGTTGGTCACCACGGTCAGGTCCGGCACGTCCACCAGGTGGTGCGCCAGCGCGTACGTCGTCGTACCGCCCGACAGCGCGATCGCGCTGCCCGGGGCGACGAGCTGCGCCGCGGCCTTCGCGATGTCCTCCTTGGCGGTCAGCTCCAGGCCCGACTTCGCCTCGAAGCCCGGCTCGTGGGTGCTCGCCTCCACGACCGGCACCGCGCCGCCGTGCACCTTCTCCAGGACACCCTGCCGCGCCAGCGCGTCGAGATCGCGGCGCACCGTCATGTCCGACACGCCGAGCTTGCGGGTCAGTTCGTTGACACGGACGCCGCCACGACGCCGTACCTCGTCCAGGATCAGGGAGCGGCGCTGCTCCGCGAGGAGGTTCTGATTCTCACTCACGTACGCTCCGGTCCTTTCCCTCACACCGTCCGACAGGCCCGCTCACCTGCTCCGACGAGGACGTTCTCCCCGGCGTTGGGGTGCGGGCGTCCCATCCTCGCACGGCACGCTCACCGCCGTCCCACCACCCCGACGCGTGCATGCCATGCACGGGCGGCACCGGAGTGTGCCGCACGGTCCGGGGAGATTCTGTGACGGGAGGTGTATCACGCCTGCGAAACGGCGATCCTTATGCCCGCGCGGACACAAGTCGAAGGCGTGTCACGGGGGAAGTGCGAACAGTGGAACGTGTCTCTGCGGACCGAACGGCCCTGGAACTCCTGGTGCACGGGGTGGGCGGCGCCACGCCCGAGAAGATGCTGAACGATCCGCGCACGGTGCGGATCACCGGCGACGAGACGGCGGCCGTCTTCCGGCGCGCCGACGACGTCACCGCCGACACCGGACCCGGCGACGACCGGGGCCGCGACGCCCCCGTGCCCGAGGCCTACGTCTGGTCCAACCTCACCTCCGGCAACGGCACACGCGCCCTGTGGCTGTTGCTGCTGCCGTTCATGGTCGTCAACCTGGTCCACTGGATGCGGCCCGCCGCCCGGGACCGCGTCCGCACGGTGCGTCTTTACGGTCTGCTGGTGCGGCTCGCGGCGCTGAGCCTGACGGTGCTGCTCGTCGCGGCGGCCTGCGAGGTCGCCCTCGACCTGACGGCCTGGCAGTGCGCGGGCACGCCCGCGTGCGCCGAGCGCCACTCCTGGCTGGGCTTCCTCTCACCGGTGGTCTCGGACGACGGCTGGTGGAGCCCGCCCGGCCGCCGCCTCGCCCTCGCGGCCCTGGTCCCGACCGCCCTCACCGGCCTCCTCTGGTATCTCTCCCACCGCACCTGGCGGGCGTACGAGTCACAGGAACCCCTCGATCCCACGCCCGAACCCGAGACCGGCCCCGCCCACACCGCGCTCGGCCGGCCCGGCTTCTGGTACGGGCGCCGCCTGGTGGCCCGCCTCCGCGCGGCGCACACGGCGGCCGGGCTGCTGACGGTGGCCGCGGCGGTCGGCACGGCGGCCGTACGCCAGGACCGCCGCCCCGGCGGCTCCGCCCTCCTCGACGGGCTCGGCCGGCTGCTGGAGGTGTCCCTGGCCGCGGGCGCGCTGGCCACGGTGTGGGTGGTGTGCCGCCGGGGCCGCAGCGAACACCGCCTCGACCGCCGCCTGGACGCCCACCTGGTGCACCGCCTCCCGCTGGCCGCCCTCGTCCTGCTGGCCCTCACGCTGCTGTACGCCGGCTGGAACCGCCCCGGCTGGCACTCCGACGGCCGCCTCCCGGGCGACGCCACCTTCGGCGCCCTCGCCCTCACCCAGGGCGCCCTGGTCATCGCCCTGGCGATCGTCGCCCGCGCCCTGCACCCCCGCTGCCCACAGGAGCGGTGTGCGTTGGGTGGGCTCGGTGGGCCTGCGGTGGCCTTGCTGGCCTGTGCTCTGGGCGGGGTGATGTCGGGGGGTGTGTCGCAGCGGGTGTCGGACTGGCTGGACGGCACCGGGACCTACCTCGACGGGCCGCCCGTGCTGCTGACCTGGCAGGCGTCCGCGATCCCCGTCCTGATCGCGGTCCTGGTGGTGCTGTGCGGGGTGCTCGGGCGGCGGACCCTGCTGCTGACCCGGGTCGAGCAGGAGAAGGTGGTCCGGGAGTACGGGGTGGCGCCCGGCGACCCGGCCCGCACCCGTCGTATCGCCCGCGCCCGTGCAATGGCCACGCTCACCGACCGCGCACCCCTCCTCGTCGCCGTCACCTCCACCGCGACCCTGGTCCTGGGCGCGGGCGCGATCGTCGGGGCGTTCGGCACGGGGAAGACCCCGGTCCGGGCCGGGGAGGCGGCCCAGCCGTTCGTGCACGGAGCGGCCCAGACCGCACAGGCGCTGGGCTCCTGGCTCATCGGGCTAGGCTTCATACTCTTCGTCACCTGGGGCCGGCGCGCCTACAAGGACGCCTCCGCGCGGCGCACGATCGGCATCCTCTGGGACGTCGGCACCTTCTGGCCGCGCGCCGCGCACCCCTTCGCCCCGCCCTGCTACGCCGAGCGCGCGGTACCCGACCTGACCTGGCGCATGGCCACCTGGACGCGCGCCACCGGCGGACGCCTCGTCATCTCCGGCCACTCCCAGGGCAGCGTCCTCGCGGCAGCCGCGGCCTGGCAGCTGAACCCCTCCGACCGCAGCCGGGTCGCCCTGCTCACCTACGGCTCCCCGATCGAGCGTCTCTACGGCCGCTGGTTCCCGGCCCACTTCGGCCCGGCCGCGCTCGCCGCCCTGCACGAGGACATCGCCTGCTGGCGCAACCTGTACCGGCTCACCGACCCCATCGGCGGCCCGGTGAGACTCGCCGGCGACGGCTGCGGCCCGCAGGTGGACCGCGAGCCCCTCGCGGACCCGCTCGCATACGGCCGCACCGGCGACCACCCGCTGCCCGCGGCCGTCCTGGGCCACTCCGACTACCAGGCCGACCCGGCGTTCGCGCAGGAACGCGCGCTGCTGCTGGGGCGGCTGCGACCGGAGGTGCCCGAGGTTCCCGTGCAGCGCGCGTGAGCGGGTCAGGGCAGCTCGGGGAGGTCCTCCGCGTACAGCAGCGTCAGGTCGTCCTTGTCCGGCTCCGCCACCTGCGCGACCCGGCTCGCGTGCCGCTCGACCATCGCCTCGAACGTCTGCCGCGCGGTACGCCCGTTGCCGAAGGCGGGGCCCTTCGGGAGCTCCGTGAAGTACTTCAGCAGGGCGTCCGCGGTGCCCGGGCCGAGCTGGTACTCGTGCTCCTCGGCCTGCTGCTCCACGATCCGCAGCAGCTCGTCGGGGCCGTAGTCGCCGAAGGTGATGGTCCGTGAGAAACGGGACGCCACACCGGGGTTGACCGAGAGGAACCGCTCCATCTCGGCCGTGTAGCCCGCCACGATCACGACGACGGCGTCCCGCTGGTCCTCCATCAGCTTCACGAGGGTGTCGATGGCCTCCTTGCCGAAGTCCCGCCCCGCGTCCTCCGGCGACAGCGCGTACGCCTCGTCGATGAACAGCACGCCGCCGTGCGCCCGTTGGAAGGCCTCCTGGGTGCGGATCGCCGTCGAGCCGATGTGCTCGCCGACCAGGTCGACCCGGGACACCTCGACGAGGTGGCCCTTCTCCAGGACGTCGAGGGCGGCGAGGATCTCGCCGTAGAGCCGCGCGACCGTCGTCTTGCCGGTGCCGGGGGAGCCGGTGAAGACCAGGTGGCGTTTGACGGACGCCGCCTTCAGCCCGGCCTGCCGGCGGCGCCGGCCCACCTCGATCATGTCGATGAGGGCCCGCACCTCGCGCTTGACGCTCTCCAGGCCCACCAGCGTGTCCAGTTCGCCGAGCACGTCCTTGGAGGTCCGCACCGACGCCTGCGGCTCGTCGCCGGCCCGCTGCGGCTCCTCCGGGACGGTGACGCGCTGCTCGGGGATCACACCGAGCAGCCCGGACGACTGGGCGGTCGTCTGCAGCACCGGCTCCGGTGCCGCCGCGGCACCCGGGGTCCGCACGCCCGCGCTCTCGTCGCTGGTGCAGTCCTCGACCAGGGGTGCGGAACCGGGGGTGGCGTCCGCCCCGGCGTCCGCGAACTCGTAGCCGCCGCGCGCGCAGCGCTCCGTACGGCACTTGCGCAGCGTCGTACGGCTGCCGTCTATCACGTGGAAGCCGTAGCCGCCGCTGTTGGTCACCCGGCAGTTCAGGAAGCTGCCGCGGCCGCCCGCCGACACGTAGAACCCGGCCTCGGCGGGGGAGTCGACCGTGCAGCGCTCGACGGTGGGGTCGGCGCCCTTGGTGACGATCACACCGGTCTGTGTGCCGTCCACGGTGCAGTTGTTGAGGGTGCCGCCGCTGCCGTGGTCGCGGAACCACGCGCCGGTCGCCGCGTCCCGGATCCGGCAGTCGTCGAGCTGGGCGGTCGCGCCGTCGCTCACCGACACGGCCGTGTTGCGCACCTGGGACAGGTCGCTGTCGACGACGTCCACGCGCGAGCCGCGGTCGAGGACGAACAGGGCGTCCGGCACGTCGTGCACCCGGCAGGAGTCGAGGACCGCCGTCGCGCCGTCACTGACCCAGACCGCCGGGTAGTCGCCGGTGCTGTCGAAGATCTCGCACTGGTTGGCGTCCACGCGCGTGCCCGGGTCCCACACCGACAGCCCGTTGCGCCCGAACTGCCGCACCGTCGTGCGGGTCAGCGTCAGCACCGAGCGGGAGCGCAGGTCGACCGCGTTCTCCGGGATGTCGTGGATCCGGCAGTCGGCCAGGGTGAGCACGGCGTCCGTGTCGAGGGTGACGCCGTCGCCGGTGGTGCGGTGGACGTCGCAGTCGGTGAGGTGCGCGCTGGCCCGGGCGGTGATCTGCACACCGCTGCCCCTGACCTCGTAGACCTCGCAGCCCACCGCCTCCAGCGCGGAGTTGTCGCCGGTCGCGCTCAGGCCCGCGCCCGAGGTGTGGTGCACCCGGCAGCGCTCCAGCCGGGGGTGGGCGCCCCCGCGCACCAGGACGCCGGCCTGACCGGCCGCGACGACCTCGCACTCCTCGAAGACTCCGCCGCCGCCGTCGACCACGGCGATGCCGATGCCCGCCGGGTTGTCGACCGTGCACCGCCGGACCGTCGGGCGGGCGCTGCCGCGCACCTCGATGCCCGCCGCGGACCGGGTGACGATCCGCAGGTCCAGCAGCTCCGGCGTGCCCTCCTCGACGAGCACCGCGGGAGCGGCCGCGTCCTGGCCCTCCACGTGCAGGTCCTGCACGACCGCCGAGGCCCGCACGGTCAGCGGCACCCCGTCCAGGGGTGCGAGGCGCACGGAACCGGGGGAGCCCTCGGGCCCGCGCAGGGTCACCGACCGCTGCACCACGAGGTTCTCCCGGTAGGTGCCGGGAGCGATGGTGAGGACGTCCCCCTCGGCCGCGGCCTCCAGGGCGGCGGCGAGCGATGCGTACTCACCCGTGCGGCGCCGCCACCTCGATGTGCCGGTGTGCGTCACCTGGACCGTGCCCTGTGCCATGGCGTTGCCGTGCCCCCACCTCGTGGTACGCGGGTTGATGCCGAAATGCTTCGGCCGGACCACCGTAGCGTGCGCGCGGGTGGTGGGTTGACCAGAGAGGAAAGGCCGTCAGCAGCCGGTGCCGGTGCGGCCCCAGTCCGGGCCCGCCCGGTCCCAGGCCTGGTCCCAACAGGCGTACCGGCGGCGGACCATGCGCCAGACGATCAGCCGCCGGCCGCCCTCGACCGCGCCCGCGGTGAGCAGGGCCGCGCCGAAGCCGGCGAGCACGGCGTGCGTCGTCGCCGTGACGGAGTCCAGCGGGCGGGGCGCCGGCCGGCCGTGGCCGTCCGTCCATATCGCGAAGCGGTCGCCGCTGTGCGGGGTTCTGAGGCCCGCCAGGACCGTGCCGTGCTGTGCGGTGCCGTCCGGCGCGGTCCAGTCCGCGACGACCCGGGTACGGGTCTCCCGGCCGGTGGTCGTCTCCGGGTCCACGTCCAGCGGCGAGCCGGCCACCTCGCGCACCACGGTGGCCGTGACCTCGTGGTGGGACAGGCGCTGCTCGCGGACCGACCGCTGCAGGACGTCCTGTGCGACCGTGCCGATGACGGAGCCCACCACGGGTGCCACGAGGAGGATCAGGAGCAGCGCCGACAGAGCCACCCAGGCCTCGGCCAGATCCGTCCCCCGGCGCAGCGGATTGTGTCGCCAGCGCCAGATCCCGCCGATCGCTCGCACGACCCGCACCCCCTTCCCGACCCCTTCCCGCTCACACAGTCCCAACGCTCCGGGACCGGGCGGGGGTTCCCACGGATCGCCCCGCCTCCGATCGCGGCCGGAATCATGCGACGACGCGTACCGGATCGCCGACCCTCACCGTGCCCCGGGAGAGAGGCACCAGGTTCTGTCCGAAGACCAGTCTGCCGTCCAGGCGGCGGTGCCGGGCGAGGGTGGACAGGGGCTCCTTGCCGCGGGCGGCGGTGACCTGGTCGGTGGTGGTCACGACACATCGTCCGCACGGCTTGGCGACGCGGAACTCGACGTCGCCGACGGCCAGGCGCGACCAGCCGTCCTCGGCCCAGGGGTCGGTGCCCGCCAGGACCAGGTTCGGCCGGAATCGGTCCATCGGCAGCGGCCCCTCCGCGGCCAGGCCGCCCTGCGCGATCAGGGAGTTGAGGGCGTCGAGGGACGCGGTCGTGGTGACCAGCAGCGGAAATCCGTCGGCGAAGGTGACGGTCTCGCCGGGCAGCGCGTACTCGGGATCGACGGGCCTGCGCGTCGCGGGGTCGTCCAGGTGCACCAGCCGCACGTCGGCACCGACATGGGCGCTGCACCAGGCGTGCGCGGCGTCGTCGGCGAGGACCCCCTCCACCTTGTCGCGGAAGATCTCCAGCGACACCGTGCCCACAGACTCGGGCACCCGCACGGTCAGCGGCTCGAGGCCCGGCGCGGACAGACGGACGCCGCCGGGCAGCAGCTCGGCGGCGGCCAGCGCGAGGCGCGGCCGCTGGCGTTGCGTGACGACCCTTCCCCCGTCGTCGATCAACGCCCAGCGTCGGTCACCGGCCAGCCCCCAGGGCTCCACGACGGCCTCCCGGGGCGCCTGACCCCGCAACGCCTTGACCGGATGGACGTGAATCGACAGCAGCTCCGCGTTCCCCATGAGGTCATCCTGCCAGGCGGCACCGACAACCCCGGGTCGGCTCAGTAGCCGCCGCGGTACTGCTGCTGGTTGTACGGATCCTGGTACTGAGGCGCGGCGGGCCGGGGCGCGGCGGGGCGCATCGCCTCGTACCCCGTGCCGGGACCGGCCGGGCGCGGCTGCTGCTGCGCCTGGGGTCCGGGATAGCCGCGCGGCGCGGCCTGCGGCGGGATGTACGCCGCCGGGGCCTGCTGCAGCGGAGCGGGCTGCTGGGCCTGCGGGTAGCCGTAGGGCGCGTGGGACGGGCCCGCCGGGAGGGCGGGCAGCGCCGACGGCAGTGCGGGCAGGTTGCCGCCCATGTCGTACGCCGCGGGGACCCGGATCGGGGCGATCTGCGGGGTGCCCCGCTCGGCCACGAGCGAGTCGTAGATCGGAGTGTCCGGGAAGGAGGCGTAGTAGCCGCCGCCATAGGTGGAGCGGGGGGAGGTCATGGCACATAAGTTAAGCCCACGATGTGCTGGTTGGGGAGACTGATAAGAGGGTTGATTTCCGTGTCGGCGGTGACCTCGGATCCCCAATGCGAGCGAAGGGTGGAAAATAGGACGGCAAACGCCCCGAACATCGTGTAAAAGCCGAGTTCCCGGCGGGTGACCGACGGTCGGCCTGCGCTGATCCTGCGCTCCTGATGGGCGTTCGCCGTCCTGCGCAATAGGTTTGTCGGACAGACAACCCGAGGGGTGCCGGGGCGGGCGGCCTGGGCGCACCGACACACAATGGGGGCGTACACATGTCCATGTCCAAGGGGTCGAATGCTCCGGTGCCGACCGCGGCACTGCGGGTCGAACTGGGCCGGCGCTCGGGACCGGGCGTTCCGGACACGGACGCGTCGGCGCTGCTGCTCGTCGGCGGAAAGGTCCGTTCCGACGCCGACTTCGTGTTCTACAACCAGCCCGCCCATTCCTCCGGAGCCGTCCGCCACGAGGGCAAGAACGACGCCGGGGGCCGGGTGACCGACACCCTTCTCGTCGACCTCGCGCGCGTGGAGCCCGCGATCGAGACCGTCGTCCTGGCGGCGTCGACGGACGGCGGCTCCTTCGGCCAGGTCCCGGACCTCTACATCGAGGTGCGGGACGCGGCACAGGGCACCGTCGTGGCGCGGTTCGACAGCACCGGCGCCACGGTCGAGACGGCCTTCGTGCTGGGGGAGTTCTACCGCCGCCAGGGCGCCTGGAAGTTCCGGGCCGTGGGACAGGGCTACGGCAGCGGCCTCGAAGGCCTGGCCACCGACTTCGGCATCACGGTGGACGAACCGCAGCAGGCGGCCGCCCCCGCCCCGTCGACTCCGCAGTCCCCGCCTCCGCCGCCGACCGTGCCCGCCTTCCCGGCCACGGTCCCGCCGCCCGTCCACCAGGCCCCGCCCCCGCCCGCCGCGCCGGTCCGGCTGACCAAGGTGACACTCACCAAGGCCGCCCCGTCGGTGTCCCTGACCAAGCAGGGCGGCACCTCGGGCACCCTGCACGTCAACCTCAACTGGCAGACGCGCAAGCAGTTCTCGGGGTGGGGCAGCAAGCTCGGGCGGGCGACGGCCCTGCACAACGACCTCGACCTCGACCTGTGCGCCCTGTACGAACTCACCGACGGCCGCAAGGGCGTGGTCCAGGCCCTCGGCAACGCCTTCGGCGCCCTGCACCAGCCGCCGTACATCCACCTCGACGGCGACGACCGTACCGGCGCGCAGGCGAGCGGCGAGAACCTGACGGTCAACCTCGACCGCAGGAACGACCTCCGGCGCATCCTCGTCTTCGTGACCATCTACGAAGGCGCCCGTTCCTTCGCCGATCTGCACGCCACGGTCACGCTGCGACCCCAGTTCGGCGCCCCGATCGACTTCTCCCTCGACGAGTGCACCGTCCCCTCGACGGTGTGCGCGCTCGCCCTGATCACCAACCACGGCGGCGACCTCGTCGTCCAGCGCGAGGCCCGCTACCTGGTGCCCGAGCGCGGCGTGAGCCCGCAGCGGACCGTCGACCACGCCTACGGGTGGGGCATGAACTGGACGCCGGGCCGCAAGTAGCGGTCCCCGACCAGGGCTCAGCCCTCTTCGGTCACGGCGTCCGGACGTGCGTAGGTGCGGCCCTTCCAGGCCGCGCCGCGTCCCCGGTAGTGCTGGACGGCGGAATCGACCGTCATCAGCAGGTACAGGAACGCGGTGAACGGCAGCAGGGGAGCGAGCCACGGCGGCAGACCGTAGTAGCGCAGCATCGGGACGTACGTCCCCGTCATCACCAGCCACGCCATACCACCGAGCGCCGCCGTGGCCGTATCGCCGACGGCGAGTCCGGTGAGGAGCGCGAGCGGCGGCGCCAGGTACACCAGGGCGAGGCCGAGCACCGTGCCGGCCAGCAGGAACGGGCTGTGGCGCAGTTGCGCGTAGGCGCTGCGCGACACCATCCGCCACAGGTCGTGCAGCCTCGGGTACGGGCGCACGCTGTCGACGCGGTCGGCCAGCCCCAGCCAGATGCGACCGCCCGCGCCCCGCACGGCCCGCGCGAGCGCCACGTCGTCGATGACGGCGTGCCGGATGGCGTCCGGGATCCGCGCCCGCTCGGCCGCGTCGGTGCGCAGCAGGACGCAGCCGCCCGCCGCGGCCGCCGTGCGCGCCCCGCGCCGGCCGATCCGGCGGAAGGGGTAGAGCTGCGCGAAGAAGTAGACGAAGGCCGGCACCACCAGCCGCTCCCACGGGCTCTCCACCCGCAGCCGGGCCATCAGGGAGACGGCGTCGAAACCCCCGGTGCGCGCCGCCGCCACCAGTTCCCGCAGGCTGTCGGGCGCGTGCGCGATGTCGGCGTCCGTGAGGAGGAGGTACTCGGGCTCACGCGCGCGTGCCAGCGCGATGCCGTGACGTACCGCCCACAGCTTCCCGGTCCAGCCCGCGGGCGGCTCGCCCGGCGTGTCCACGGTCAGCGGGAGCCCGCCGAGACGCCGGGCGAGAGCGCGCGCCAGATCACCCGTCCCGTCGGAGCTGCCGTCGTCGACGAGGAAGATCTCCGCCCGCCCCGGATAGTCCTGCGCGAGCAGTGAGGGCAGACTCGCCGGCAGCACCGCCGCCTCGTCGCGCGCGGGGACGACGACACAGACCGACGGCCACCGCTCCGGCTCCTCGCGGGCCGGCAGTCGCACGTCCGTGCGCCAGAAGAAGCCCTGACAGAGCAGCAGCCACAGCCAGGCGGACAGGGACAGGGCGGCGATCCACACGACGGCGCTCACGCGCGCAGTCTGCCCCACCCGACGGGGCGTCAAGAGCACATCGTCTATCGTGGCCGGGTGAAGATCGCGCTCATGGACTCCGGAATCGGTCTGCTGGCGGCCACCGCCGCGGTACGGCGCCTGCGGCCCGACGCCGATCTCGTGCTCTCCCTCGACCCCGACGGCATGCCCTGGGGCCCGCGCACCCCGCAGGACCTCACCGAGCGTGCCGTGGCCGTCGCCGTGGCCGCCGCCGCGCACCGGCCCGAGGCCCTCATCGTCGGCTGCAACACGGCGACCGTGCACGCCCTGCCCGCCCTGCGCGCCCGTCTCGAACCCGGCATCCCGGTGATCGGCACCGTGCCCGCGATCAAGCCGGCCGCGGCCGGCGGCGGCCCCGTCGCGATCTGGGCCACGCCCGCCACCACCGGCAGCCCCTACCAGCGGGGCCTGATCCAGGACTTCGCCGACGGGGTCCCGGTCGCCGAGGTGCCCTGCTGGGGACTGGCCGAGGCCGTGGAGCACGCGGACGGGGCGGCGATCGACGCCGCGGTCACCGCGGCCGCCGCCCTCACCCCCGAAGAAGTAACGACCGTCGTCCTGGGCTGCACCCATTACGAACTGGTCGCCGACCGCATCCGCGCCGCCGTGCAGCGCCCCGGGCGTCCGCCGCTCGTCCTGCACGGTTCGGCCGGGGCGGTCGCCGCGCAGGCCCTGCGCCGGATCGGCGCGCGCCCCGAACCCGAGGCGGCGCCCCTCGGCACCGTGACCGTTCTCCTCAGCGGCCGCCAGGGCGCTCTCCCGGCGCCCGCCCTGGCCTACGCGGAAGGCCGCCTGCTCCAGGCCGTCAGCCCCGCGCAGTGACCGACCGGCACCGACACCGCCCCGGGCACCGTCCACCGCCCGGGCGGAGCAGTCACCCTGCGCGACGCGCTACCGGCGCAGCGAAACCTGAGTAACCTCATGCGTATGAGGGACCACCCCCACGACGAGAGCACCCCGCTTCCCGACGTCCCGCATCGCGACGCCCCGCATCCCGACGTCTGGACCGGGCGCGCCACCAACCGGTTCCAGTGGCTGCTCGCGCTCGTCGGCGCCGCCTTCATGGCGCTCGGCATCGAACTCGCCGTCGACTCCGCGTGGACGTCCGGCGTCGCCCCCCTCGTCATGGCCGTCGTCGGCTGTATCGCGGCCGGGCTGCTGGTGCTCTTCGGCACCCTCGCCTTCGTGCACGTCGACCTGAAGCTCGACAAGGACTCCCTCGAAGTGCGCTGCGGCCACATCGGCCTGCCGCGCCGCCGCATCCCGCTGGCCCATGTCGCCGGCGCCGACTTCGAACCGCTCGTCACCCCGCGCCACTGGGGCGGCTGGGGCTATCGCTGGCGGCCGGAGAAAGGCACCGCCGTCGTCGTACGCCGTGGCGAGGGCGTGGTGCTGCGGCTCTGGGACGGTCACACGTTCACGATCACCGTGGACGACGCGGAGTCGGCCGTACGAGTCATCAGGGCCCGGCTGCGGGCGGACACCCCGGACGCGGCGCGCTGACGTCCGTCTGAAGTCCGCCCGACCTCCGTCTTACGTTCGCCTCCAGCGGGCACGGGCGCGGGCGCGTCAGGCGGCCGGGTGGTCGTCGTGGCGCAGGTCCCTCTCGAACTCCGACAGCGCCTCGGGCGGCGCGGGCTCCTCGGTGAGCGGTCGGGCCGTGGCCAGGCCCGCCAGCAGCCCCGCGCCGACCGACACCGTGGTGAAGCTCAGCGCGTTGCCGATCGCGGCGACGGCGGCGAGGCCCGTGAGCGCGGCGCCCGCCGTGAGGACGACCGGTGTGGGGCGCGGCGCGCGCCACAGGGCGAACAGCACCCAGCAGAAGGCCGCGGCGAGCAGCAGCACACCGACGACACCCTGCTCCGCCGCCAGTTGCAGGGGCGCCGAATGGGGCTTGCCGTCGGGCAGCGTCGACTGCGCCGCCGTCGTGCTCAGCTCCCCGAAGCGCCCGGGGCCCACGCCGAGTCCGGCCTCGTCGTGGGCCATGCCCAGGGCGTCGCGCCACAGGTCGGCCCGGCGAGGCGTCAGCCCGTCCCGCAGCGCGCCGGCGAGGCCGCCGGACAGCGTGTGTCCGGCGACCGCCCAGGTCAGGCCCGTCACCAGGAAGGCGGCCCCCGCCAGGGCCAGCAGGCCCGGGCCCCGGCGGCGCATCCGGCCGGCGGCAAGGGAGCACAGCAGCACGGCGCAACAGGTCAGCACCGCCGTGGTCGAGCCCAGGAGCGCCCCGGCGACCGAGATCACCCCGGCGAGCAGCCACAGCGCCCACCGCAGCGCGGGCACCGGCGCGGCCCAGGCGGCGCAGCACGCGGCACCGGCCGACAGGGTCAGCAGCGCGGCGGTGGCACCGGCGTGACCCAGCGGCGCGACGGTCTCGGGACCCGGGGCGAGCCGGGGCAGGGCCACCGCCAGGGCGAGCCCGGCCAGCGCCCCGGCGCAGGGCGCGGCGACCGGCAGCAGCACCCCGAAGATCCGCCCCGCCGCGTATCCGGCGGCCAGTGCAAGCACCGCGAGCAGGACCCCCTCGGGGCGTCCCCCGTGCACGGCGGCGGTGGCCAGGGACCAGATGGCGCAGGCCCCGAACACGGCCACGCCCGCCGCATCAGAAACGTTTCGCTTTTCTTCGTCTTCTCCGTCCGCGCCCGTGCCGGCCGCAGACGTCATCCCCGTGGAACCCACCCCGTCCCCCCGAACCCGGTCGCCCCCCGACCGTGACGGACCCGAACCGCGCCGGACCCGAACGCGTGCGCGACCGGAGTCCTGGCTCACCGTAACGGCTGATGGACGGTTTGTGGATGACTTGCGCCGGGTTGTGCGCCGGTCGCGCGGTGACCGAGGGCTGCTCCGTGGGTTGAGCTGTCGACGGACCGTGCTGTCGGCCAAAAGCTCACCCGCCGTACACTCCCGGAGTGACCGTCACCGCACCTCCCGTGGGCCAGCCGGACCAGGCGGAGCCCCAGACCGCGCCGGCCCCGCGCGGCGCCCGGCTCCTGCGCCTCGTCCCGGCCGCCGCAGCGGCGCTCTCCGGAGTGCTGCTCTACGTCAGTTTCCCGCCACGCACGCTGTGGTGGCTGGCGCTGCCGGCCTTCGCCGTCTTCGGCTGGGTACTGCGCGGCCGGAGCTGGAAGGCGGCCTTCGGTCTCGGCTACCTCTTCGGGCTGGGTTTCCTGCTGCCGCTCCTGGTGTGGACCGGCGTCGAGGTCGGCCCGGGGCCCTGGCTGGCCCTCGTGGCCATCGAGGCGGTCTTCGTCGCGCTGGTCGGCGTGGGCGCCGCCGCCGTGTCGAAGCTCCCGGCCTGGCCGCTGTGGGCGGCCGCGCTCTGGATCGCCGGAGAGGCGGCACGCGCGCGCGTGCCCTTCCGCGGCTTCCCCTGGGGCAAGATCGCCTTCGGCCAGGCGGACGGCGTCTTCCTGCCCCTCGCCGCACTGGGCGGCACCCCGGTCCTCGGCTTCGCGGTCGTCCTGTGCGGCTTCGGCCTGTACGAGGTCGTACGCCTCGTCCTGGAGCGCCGGCGCACGGGTGAGCTGCGGCGGTCGGCCGCCGCCGTGGCGCTCCTCAGCGTGGCCGTTCCGGTCGTCGCCGCCGTGGCCGCCCGCACGCTGGTGAGCGACAAGGCGGAGGACGGCACCGCGACGGTCGCCGTCATCCAGGGCAACGTCCCCCGCCTCGGCCTGGAGTTCAACGCCCAGCGCCGGGCCGTCCTCGACTACCACGCGCGCGAGACGGAGCGGCTGGCCGCCGAGGTCAAGGCGGGCAAGGTCGCCCGGCCCGACTTCGTGCTGTGGCCCGAGAACTCCTCCGACATCGACCCCTTCGCCTACGCCGACGCGGCCGTCGTCATCGACAACGCGGCCAAGGCGATCGGCGCGCCCATCTCGGTCGGCGGGGTCGTCGAGCGCGACGGCAAGCTCTACAACGAGCAGATCCTGTGGGACCCGGTGAAGGGACCCACCCAGACGTACGACAAGCGGCAGGTCCAGCCGTTCGGCGAGTACCTCCCGCTGCGCTCGCTCATCGGGGCCATCAACGGGAACTGGACCTCCATGGTCCGCCAGGACTTCAGCCGGGGCAGCAAGCCGGGCGTGTTCGACATGGACGGCGCCAAGGTCGGTCTCGCCACCTGCTACGAGGCGGCCTTCGACTGGGCCGTGCGCGACACGGTCACCCACGGCGCGCAGGTGATCTCCGTGCCGAGCAACAACGCGACCTTCGACCGCAGCGAGATGACCTACCAGCAGCTCGCCATGTCACGCGTCCGCGCGGTCGAGCACAGCCGGACCGTCACGGTGCCCGTGACCAGCGGCGTCAGTGCGATCATCATGCCGGACGGAAGGATCACCCAGAAGACCGGCATGTTCGTCGCGGACTCGCTGGTGCAGAAGGTGCCCCTGCGCTCCTCGGAGACGCCCGCGACCAAGCTGGGCATCCTGCCCGAGATCGCCCTCGTGCTCGTCGCCGCGGGCGGTCTGGGATGGGCGATCGGCGCCGGGGTGCGGGCCCGACGGAGCGCGACGAACTGATCGGCCCGTCCCCGATGGGGTCGCCCGGACAGGACCGTCCCCGACAGAAGGAGCGCCCCGGGCAGGAGGAGCGTCCCGGACAGGAGGACCCTCCTGTACAGGGCCGACTGGATAGGGTCGGTGCATGCCGATTCCTGACTTCATCACCGAGATCCGGGCCTCCGCCGGCCACCAACTGCTCTGGCTCCCCGGCGTCAGCGCCGTCGTCTTCGACGACGCCGGCCGGGTGCTGCTGGGCCAGCGCGCGGACAACCACCAGTGGACCGTGATCAACGGCATCCCGGACCCGGGCGAGCAGCCGGCGGACTGCGCAGTGCGCGAGGTGTACGAGGAGGCGGGCGTGCACTGCGTCCCCGAGCGCGTCGTCCTGATCCGGACGGGGAGGCAGGTGGAGTACCCGAACGGCGACAAGTGCCAGTTCATGGACGTCACCTTCCGCTGCCGGGCCGTCGGCGGCGAGGCGCGGGTCAACGACGACGAGTCCGTCGACGTGGGCTGGTTCGCCTTGGACGCCCTGCCGCCGATGCACGAACGGCAGCTCTTCCGCATCAAGCAGGCGCTCTCCGACGAGCCCACGTGGTTCGAGACGACGACGTCCGAGTGACGGGACGGGGCGGTGACCCGGGCCTGCGGCCGACGGCAGCGGACGGGCCTGTGTGGTTCGGTGAGTGAGACGTGTCCCTCGACGGGCTCGCTGCGGGCCCACCCGATTCCGAAGCGGTAGGCGGTTCAGGCCCGCGTCGGCCGGCAGCCGTATGTCCTCGGGGCAGCGGTGGTGGCTGCCGATGGCGTCAGCGCTGCGTGCTCTCCAGGATCTGGGTCAGGTCGTCGGTGGAGAGGGTGATGCCGGGAAAGTGCAGGAACTGGCGGGCCGGGATGGACGCGATCATGTGGATGAGGTCGCCGTTGGCCTCCGACCCCCGGCGCTGTTCCACGGTCTCCCCGGCGCTGAGCGCCTGTTGGAGCAGCGGGCCGGCGACCGGGTGGGCGAGCCAGTCGCCGAGGGAGGAGTCGAGGGACAGGGCGATGGCGGTGGTGTCGCCGGTGAGGGTGACGGTCTGTTCGGCGACGACGCGGGCGGCGCTCGCGCCGATCTGGACCGTGTACGAGCCCGGCGCGACCGCCCAACGCCCTTGCTCGACGTCGTAGTAGGCGAACGCGCGGCGATCCAGGGGGAGTTCGACGGTACGGGACTCTCCGGGCCGCAAGGCGACCTTGGTGAAGGCGCGCAGCTCACGGGTGGGACGGCACACCGGTCCGGCAGCGGTGGCGACGTACACCTGGACGACGTGCTTACCGGCCCGGTCACCGGTGTTGGTCACGGTGACCCGGACCGTGGCGGTGTCGTCACCGGTGACGTCGACGGCCAACTCGCCGGTGCTGAAGGTGGTGTAGCTCAGCCCGTGTCCGAAGGGGTGGCGGACGTCGAGTCCGACGCTCTCGTAGTGGCGGTAGCCGACCATCACGCCCTCGCCGTAACGGACATGGCCCGCTTCGCCGGGGAAGGTGAGGTAACTGGGGTTGTCCTCCAGGCGGAGCGGGATGCTCTCGGCCAGGTGGCCGGACGGATTGACGGCGCCGGAGAGCACGTCCGCGAGGGCGCCGCCCGCGGCCTGGCCGAGCAGCCAGCCAGCCACGATCGCGTCGGCGTCGTCGTGCCAGCCCTCCAGGGACACCACCGCGCCGGTCGAGAGGACGACCACGGTGCGCACGGCGACGGCGGCGACCGCGTGCACCAACTCCACCTGTTCGACGGGCAGTTCGAGGTGCTCGCGGTCGCTGCCCTCGGTCTCGCCGCGCAGTCCGACGAAGACCACGGCGATCTCGGCCTCCCGGGCGATCCGCACGGCCTCCTCGCGCAACGCCGTCGGATCCAGCGCTTCGTCCAGCGCTTCGGCCTGCGCTCGGTCCTCCGCTCCGTTCTTCGCTGCGTCCTTCGCTCGGTCGTTCGTGAACCCGGCCGCGTAGGTGACGGTGTGGCCGAGAGCCCGGATCGCCGCCGACGGGGTGTCGACACGGGTGGAGTTGACGAGCGAGCTGCCGCCGCCCTGGAACTGGGGGGCGACCGGAGTGCTCGCCCGGCGCTTCGACTCACGTCTGCTGCTGGCCACCGGCGGCGGGCTGGTGGCCGTCGGGCTCGCCCTCACCTCCCAGTTCCACCACAGCGTCGCCCAGTTCATGGCGGTCGGCGCGTTCGCCGCGGTGGGGATGGGCATGATCGTCTCCATGATCCCCGTCATGATCATCGAGTCGGTGGAACCGGAGGAGCAGGCACTGGCCAACGGCGCCCGGGGCATGGTGCAGGGCGTCGTGCAGGGGCTGCTCATGCAGGTCGCCTTCGTGGTCCTGGCCAAGGACGGCAAGGTCCTGAAGGGCACCGAGTTCTACGGCGACGACGGTTACACCAACGGGTTCCTGCTGTTCTCCGGCGCGGTCGCCGTCGCCGTCCTGCTCATCCCCAAGGGCAAGCGCCTCGACGAGGCGGAGACCGGCCAGGCCGCCTGACCTGCCAGGCCGAAGGCCCCTCGGATCGTCTTGCGATGAGGGGCCTTCGGCGTTCTCCTTTCCGGCTATCGGCGGGGTGTCACGGTCATCGACACCGGGACCGTCGGATAGACGTACGGCGTGTCCGTGCGGACCGCGAGGGCGGCGGTGTAGGTGCCGGTGGTGTCGACGGCCGGGGCGGTCGCGGCCAGGCGGACCGTGACCGTCAGGCGTTGGCCGGGGGCGAGGGTGCGGGTGGTGGGGGTGGCCGAGAGCCAGGTCACGTCGGTGGTGGGGACGCAACTGTCGAGGCCCGGGAGCTGCTCGACGTAGGGATGGGCGTCGTAGGCGCTCGGTGCGCCGCCGACGCGGTAGAAGCCGCAGGCGCTGCCGGCCCGGTAGAGAGGGACGGCGGCGGTGGGGAGGGGCGACCAGGTGCGGGCGGCCGGGTCGTAGGCGTAACCGGCGGTGGTGAAGGCGGACAGCAGGCTGCTGGCGCCGCCGGAGAGCAGGAAGCGGCCGTCGGCGGTGGTGTAGGCCGAGGCCCACAGGTCGAAGGGCAGGTCGGTGATCGGGGTCCAGGCGGCGGACGCGGGGTCGTACGCGTAGCCGTGCCGGGTGCCGGCCGCCGGGGTGGTGCCGCCCGCGCAGTAGAGGGCGCCGGAGATGCCGCCGCAGCCCAGCCAGGAGATGGCCTCGGGGTACGGGGCCGCCGCGCTCCAGGTGTCGGTGGCCGGGTCGTAGACCTGGACGTCGCTGCTGCCGCAGCCCTGCGCGCCGCAGCCGCCGACCAGGTACCACTTGCCGTCCAGCGTGGCGGAGGCGGCCGCCGCGTGACCGGCCGGGGACGGCTCGGCGGTGGACCAGGTGTGGTGCCGGGGGTCGTAGACCTCGGTGGTGGCGACGGTGGCGCCGTCCGCGTCCCAGCCGCCGGTGACGTACAACTTGCCGTCGAGGAAGGCGGATTGGGGGGCGTCGCGGGGTGTGGTGAGGCCGCCGGGGATCGCCGACCAGGCGGCGGTCACGGGGTCGTAGACGTAGCCGTCGGTCACGAGGGACGTGCCGTCGGCGCCGCCGACCGAGTAGACCCGGCCGTCCGGGCCGGTGGCGACGGCGTTGTCCATGACCGGGGTCGGATAGTCGGCCAGGCCGGTCCAGGCGGGGGCCGCGGCGGCCGGTACGTCGGGGCTCGCGGCTCCGCCGCCGGCGCTCGCGGTCTTGCCGCCGGGGGAGCCCTTTCGGGGGCCCTTGTTCGAACCCGGGGTCAGGGGCAGCGGGCTGTAGTCGCCCGGTACGTCCTGACGGTCCGCCGCGTCTGCGGTCGGCAGGTCGCCGGACCGCTCGGTGAGGGTCACGGTGAGGGGAGCCGAGCCGGTGTTCTTCAGCGTGACCTTCGTGGTCGCCGTCCTCCCCTCGGTCACCGACCTGCGCACCGACGCCGGGGACACGGACAGGCGTCCGGCGCGCAGCGCGGCGTCGAGCCGGGTGACGTGGTCCCGGCCGACCCGGGCCGCGGTGCTCAGCGCGCTGTAGTGGTCGGCGGTCACGGTGAACCGCTGCTTGCCGGTCACCGGCGAGAAGAGCACGTAGGAGCCGTCGGCGGCGGTGGTCGCCGTACCCTTGCCGCCGATCGCAGCCGAGCCGACCGGTTTTCCGGTGTTGCGGTCGGTCACCGTGCCGTGCAGCAGCCCGCCCGGTACCGGCGTGCAGGTCATACCGCCGAAGGCGACGTCGTCGACCTCCCAGTAGTAGGCGTAGTCGCCCCGGTAGTGGAACCGGATCTGCACGGCCCGCTGTCCGGCGGCGGACGGGAGGGCGATGGACTGCGGCCCGGGACCGGCGTTGACGGTGTCGCGGTGCCACACCGTGGACCAGGTCTTCCCGCCGTCCACGCTGAGGTCGACGTCGGCCTTGGAGGCGTCCGAGAACTTCTTGTAGTAGGTGCTGAAGCGGACCGCCGGGGTCGCGTGGCCGGTCATGTCGAGTACCGGGGAGAGCAGGGAGGTGTCCTGCGAGTCGCCGTAGTGGTCGCTGTCCACGATGGCGAAGCCGCCCGACCCGCCGGTCACGTTGCCCCGTCCGGCGAGGTCCTCGAAGCGCCAGGCGTGGCCCCGGCCGGCGGCGTCGGTGACGGTCCAGCCGACGGGCGTCTGCGTACCGTCGAAGGTCTCCGTGCCGTTGCTGTACGCCTGCGTGTAGCCGGGCGCGACGCAGGCCGCGGCGTCGACGGGCACGCTGACGTTCTTGGTGCGCCCCCGGTCCGCGACCGTCAGGTCGGTCGTCGTCACCTGGTAGCCCGGGTACACCGGGTCGACCTGGAGGCTGAACGTGCTGTTGGCGGGCAGCCGGAGGGTGTAGCGGCCGGTGTCGGGGTCGGTGTACGTACGGGTGGCGGGCTCGTCCGCGACCTGGACGCCTGCGTGGAGCGGCCAGCCGTGCCCGGAGCCGTCCCGGATCCGTCCGCTGACGGTGACCAGGGGCTGGGCGGTGAGGGTGAAGCTCCGGGTGGCGGTCTGCCGGTCGGCGATCTCGACCCCGGCCGTCGTGGCGCTGCCGTAGCCGAACCTGGCGGCGGACACGTCGTACGTGCCCGCCGGGAGGGTCATGTCGTACGCGCCCTGTTCGTCGGTCGTCGTGGCGTTCGCGCCCGCGGTGATCCGCACCCCGCCGAGCGGCGCGCCGGTGCCGGGGTCGGTCACCTTGCCGGCCAGCTCGCCGTACGGGCCGGTCGTGAAGGCGGCGGTGCCGTCGGGGGTGCCGAGGCCGGTGGGGCCGTCGTAGCCGGCGTTGGAGGTGCACAGGTAGGCGGGGGAGCAGGTGCCGTTGGTGCCGGTGGTCACGTCGTTGAGCGCGCCGGGGTGGGCGTACGGGTAGGCGCCCGGGTAGGTGGTCTTGCCGGGCGCCCCGGCGAGGGCGTAGGTCGCGGCGATGATCGGGGCGGACGCGCTGGTTCCGCCGTACACGCCCCAGCCTCCGTCCTCGTACGTGTTGTAGACGCTCACCCCGGTGTTCGGGTCGGCGACCGCCGACACGTCCGACTCGGCGCGCTTCGCGCAGCCGCGGTCGGTCTGGAAGGACGGCTTGGCCTGGTGGGCCGAGCAGCCGCTGCCCGCACCGGTCCACGCGGTCTCGCTCCAGCCGCGGGCCGCCGCGCCGTCGCGGCTCAGGGAGGTCCCGCCGACCGCGGTCACGTACGGCAGCGTCGCCGGGAAGCTGGGGCCGAAGCCGTAGCCGAAGTCGCCGGTGCTGAAGGTGATGGCCACGCCCGGGTGTTTGAAGTACGCGTCGCCGGAGACGTCGCCGACCGCGTTCTCGCTGGCGCCCCAGCTGTTGGACACGTACGTCGCGCCGAGCGCGACGGCGGTGTTCTCCGCTGTGCCGAGGCTGTCGATGTCCGGCCCGTCCGCCTCGACGAGCAGGATGGAGCACCGCGGGCAGACGGCGCTGACCATGTCCAGGTCGAGGGCGATCTCGGCCGCCCAGCCCGCGTCGGGCTGCGGGTAGTCGGTGCCGCCCCGCTGGTCGGTCTTGCGGAAGCACCCGTTGGCGGTGGTGCAGGGCGGCAGGCCGAACTGCGAGCGGTAGGTGGCGAGATCGGCCTCGGCGTTGGGGTTGTCGTAGGCGACGACGACGGCCACCGTGGCACCGCCGCCCGCGGCGTCCGACGGCAGGTCGTAGGCGCTCTGCAGATCGGCGGGGCCCAGCCCGGCCGGGGCCAGCAGGGGTTGCAGCCCCTTGCCGGACGGGACGTCGTCGCGTGCGACCGCGAAGCAGGCCATTTCGCCGGGCCGTTCGGGTCTCGCGCACAGTTGACGGGTGGCCGCCGGCTGCGGCTCCGACGCTGCGCCGGTACCGGCCGTCTCGGTACCGATCGTCTCGGTACTGATCGTGTTCGTACTGGTCGTGCTCGTATTGATCGTGTTCGTGCCGCCGGAGGCGGAAGCGGCGGCCGGTAATCCCACCGTCAGCGCCGCCAGAGTGCCGACGACGGCGACAAGTCTCGCCAACCGTGCTTGGAAAAGGGCCACCTTGATCATCCGGGTCCTCCCAGACCTTTGGGGGTACGAAGGAGAAAGATCGGTGGGAGCGTACGTCATGGGCATGCCATGTATGTGAAATTATGGACTCCTGTTCGAGTCGCTCGGTACCGAACAGGAGCCTTCGCGGCCCGGGCGGACGCCTGATGGGTGAGCCGCCGAGTTCCTGGCCGCCCGGAGTCGCCGCAAGAGCCGGCGTCGAACCGGCACGCTTGACGCCCTTTGGTGCCTACCTCTAGACATCCGATCTATCATCCGGCGACGATGATCGCGCCCTCGACAGGCGTCGATGTGGCTGTCAGTTCTTCTGGAAAGAGCCGATGAAAGAGCCGATGAATGGGCCGGGAGATTTCACCGTGATCAATGAATCCCAACCGCAGCGACGAAGCGTCCTCAAGTTCGGCGGCGCCCTCGCCCTTGCACCTCTGATCACTCAGCTGGCCGGCGGAGCCCCCGTGGGACAGGCCGTCGCCGCGGGGACCGGCGGGCCGGCGGCCGTCCAGTGGCCGACCCTGTCGCGCAAGGCGCTGAAGTACTCCGTACCCGCCGTGGACTGGGAGTCGCAGGCCCTGCCGATCGGCAACGGCCGGCTCGGCGCCATGCTCTTCGCCGATCCCTACGAGGAGCGCATCCAGTTCAACGAGCAGAGTCTGTGGGGCGGCGTCAACAACTACGACAACGCTCTCGCCGGCAAGCCGGACAGCGACTTCGACACCGGGATGACCGGCTTCGGCTCGTACCGGAACTTCGGCGACGTCGTCGTCACCTTCGCTCCCCGCGCGAATCCGGTGGTCACGGCTCCGGGCGGACCGTACAGCAGCTCCTCGTCGGAGGGCGTCGACAAGTCGTACGACGGCGCCTCGAACACCAAGTGGTGCATCGAGGGGCCCGGCGCGAAGGTGCGGTGGCAGGTCGACCTGCCCGAACCTGTCGCCGTCGCGACCTACCGACTGACCAGCGCCAACGACGTGCCGCAGCGCGACCCGCAGGAGTGGACGTTCTCCGGTTCCGCCGACGGCACCACCTGGACCACGCTGGACAGCCGCACGCTGGCGGCGCCCTTCGAGAGCCGTTTCCAGACGAAGGAATTCACCTGCGCCGCTCCCGCCGCCTACCGCTTCTACCGGTTCGACTTCGTCCCCAAGGCGGGCGTCAGCCACTTCCAGGTGAGCGAGATCGGTCTGTCCGGCGTCGACTTCGGCGCGGGCGGCTCGATGTACCTGTCGTCGCCGAGCGGGCACTGCAAGGGATCCCGGAGGACGGACATCTCGCGTTCGGTGGACCGCGACCCGGCCACGGTCTGGCGGGTCGACGCCGACGCCCCGGTCGTCTGGCAGGCCGACCTGCCCCGCGCGGTCGTCGTCACCTCGTACGCGCTGACGGCGGCACCGGACCGGCCGCGGGACGACCCCCGGCGATGGACGCTCGAGGCCTCGCAGGACGGGCGTGCCTGGACGGCCCTCGACACGCAGAACCCAGGAAAGTCCTTCGCCGGCCGAGGTGAGACCCGGACCTTCCCGATCACCAACGGCACGGCCTACCGCGCCTACCGGCTCACCCTGACCCCCGGCGCGTCCTCCGGCGGCATGCAGATCGCGGAGATCGCGCTCCAGGGGCAGGGCTTCGACTCGCGCACGCAGCGGACGGTCGTCGACTACCAGCGCAGCCTGGACTTCGTGAAGGGCGTCCACGTCACCCGCTTCGGCGCGCCGGGACGGCGTGTCCTGCGCGAGGCCTTCGCCAGCCGCTCCGCCGACGTCATGGTCTTCCGGTACAAGTCGGACGGCGCCCGGGAACTCTCCGGCGCGATATCGCTGACGTCCGCACAGGACGACGCCCCGACGACCGTCGACGCCCGCGCCGGCCGGATCGCCTTCAGCGGTGTCATGGGCAACGGGCTCAAGCACACCTGCACCGTCCGGGCCGTGCACACCGACGGCGACCTGCGCGCCGACGGGTCGGTGCTCCGGTTCAGCGGCTGCACGACCCTGACCCTGTTCCTCGACGCCCGCACCGACTACAAGCTGGACGCCGCCGCCGGGTGGCGCGGACCCGATCCGCAGCCGATCGTCGCCAAAACACTCGCCAAGGCGACCGCCCGGTCCTACGACAAGCTGCGCGACGAGCACACCGCCGCGACGCGCGCCCTCATGAACCGGGTCTCGGTCGCCTGGGGCACCTCCGACGCCGCCGTCTTCGCGCTGCCGACCGACGCCCGGCTGGCGCGGTACGCGGCGGGCGGCGAGGACCCGACGCTCGAACAGACGATGTTCGACTACGGCCGCTACCTGCTGATCAGTTCCTCCCGCCCGAACGGCCTGCCCGCCAACCTCCAGGGCCTGTGGAACGACAGCAACCAGCCGGCGTGGGCCTCCGACTACCACACCAACATCAACATCCAGATGAACTACTGGGGAGCCGAGACGACGAACCTGTCGGAGTGCCATGAGGCACTCGTCGGGTTCGTCCAGCAGGTGGCGGTGCCCAGCCGCGTCGCGACCCGCAACGCCTTCGGCAAGGACACACGCGGCTGGACCGCCCGCACCAGCCAGAGCGTCTTCGGCGGCAACTCGTGGGAGTGGAACACCGTCGCGAGCGCCTGGTACGCCCAACACCTGTACGAACACTGGGCGTTCACCCAGGACATGGGCTACCTCCGCACCGTCGCCTACCCGATGATCAAGGAGATCTGCGAGTTCTGGGAAGACCAGCTGAAGGAGCGCGCGGACGGACTCCTCGTCTCGCCGAACGGCTGGTCCCCCGAGCACGGGCCGCGCGAGGACGGCGTCATGTACGACCAGCAGATCATCTGGGACCTGTTCCAGAACTACCTGGACTGCGAGGCGGCGCTCAAGGCGGATCCCGCCTACCGGGCCAAGGTCGCGGACATGCAGGCGCGCCTCGCCCCGAACAAGATCGGCAAGTGGGGCCAACTGCAGGAGTGGCAGGAGGACATGGACAGCCCCACCGACTACCACCGCCACACCTCGAACCTCTTCGCCGTCTACCCGGGCCGCCAGATCACCCCGAAGACGACTGACTTCGCGGCCGCCGCCCTCGTCTCGCTCAAGGCGCGGTGCGGCGAGAAGGACGGCGTCCCGTTCACGGCCGCGACGGTGCCGGACGACAGCCGCCGTTCGTGGACCTGGCCCTGGCGGGCGGCCCTCTTCGCCCGCCTCGGTGACGGGCAGCGCGCCCAGATCATGCTGCGCGGACTGCTGGCCTACAACACGCTGCCCAACATGTTCGGCAACCACCCGCCCTTCCAGATGGACGGCAACTTCGGCATCACGGGCGCCGTGGCGGAGATGCTCGTGCAGAGCCACGACGGCGTCGTCCACCTGCTGCCCGCCCTGCCGGACGGCTGGAAGGCCAAGGGTTCCTTCACCGGGCTCCGCGCCCGCGGCGGTTACGAGATCGACTGCGAGTGGCGCAACGGGAAGGTCACGTCCTACCGCGTCGTGGCCGACCGGGCGCGCAACCGGGGGAACGTCACCGTGCGGGTGAACGGCGTCGACAGGAAGGTGAAGCCGGCCAGGCCCTGACGCTGACGGGTGCCGACGGGTACGGCGCCGGACACCCGACCGCCCGGCATGCGTACGGCACGCCGAAGACCCCCGGAGCTGGTGCTGCTCCGGGGGTCTTCCGCATGCGCTCTGGCGTGAATGGCGACGGAAGTGACGCCTTTCATCCAGGCGTCCTGGCTCGCCGTGGCGGGCGACAGGGTCGGCCGGATGAGCGTACGGCTCAGATCTCAGGAAGAAACCGTTTTCTCAACCGCCGAGCGTGGGGTGGCCCGGCTGCTTTCCCTCACGGCACTCCGTCATCGGAGCCGCCGGTGGGAGGGGGCTCGCGCCGACGGGTGAGAGCGCGTCCAGCATGAGCGCGACATAGCGCCGCCAGCCGTCACTGTCCGGGTCCATGTTCCACAGGACGCTGATGAGCATCCCGATGATCCGTTGCATGTCGTCGGGGAGGAGATCGGCACGGATGGTGCCGGCCTGCTGTCCCCGGCGGACGAGCAGCATCAGGGAGTCGAGGAACGGGGCGGCGGCCCCCGTCGTGAGGGCGCCGGGGTTGTCCGCGGCGGCCAGGGTGTTGCGCTCGCGGGCCACCATGACCAGGGCGGCTTCCAGTAGCGTGACCAGGCCCTGTCGGGCGTCGTCACCGTCCAGCGCCTGCTCGATCGCGGGAGAGAGCTGCTCGGTGATGCTCTGCCCCAGGGCCGCCCGGACGAGCGCCTCCTTGTTGGGGAAGCGCCGGTAGAGCGTCGCGATGCCCACGCCGGCGCGGCGGGCGATCTCCTCGAGCATCGCGTCGGGGCCGCTCTCCGCGTACACCTCCCGCGCGGCCCGCAGGATCCTCTCGGAGTTTCGCGCGGCATCGGCGCGCAGCCGCCGCGCGGCATCGGGGGACATGGCGTGGACCCTACCATCCGATAGTTGACTATCACTAGACGGTACGGTTCACTCGAAACGCAAGCGATAGCTGAATATCGCTTGAGCTATTCGCCATGAGCGGCAAGTAACACAGCTGGTGATGAGAGTGAGGAACCTGATGAGCGGTGGAGTGCGGGATCTGCGGGGCAGGACGGTGGTGGTCACCGGCGCCAGTGCCGGGATCGGTGCCGCGGCGGCCCGGCTGTTCGCCGAACGGGGCGCGTCCGTGGCGGTGGTGGGGCGGTCCCGGGAGAAGACGGCGGCGATCGCGGCCCAGGTCGGCGGCACCATGCACCTGGCGGACTTCGGGTCGCTGGACTCGGTTCGCACGCTCGCCGCGGACCTGCTGGCCGCCCACGGGCGGATCGACGTCCTGGCCAACAACGCGGGCGCCATCTTCGAGGACCACCGGACCAGCGTCGACGGCCATGAGATGAACATCCAGGTCAACCACCTGGCGCCGTTCCTCCTCACGAACCTCCTCCTGGACCGCCTGGCCGAATCGCCGGACGCCCGGGTGATCAACACGGGCAGCCTCCAGTACCGCAAGGCGCACCTCGACCTGAACGACCTCAACGGCACCGGGGTCGGCTACCACAAGCTGCGGGCCTACGGGGCGTCCAAGATCGCGACGATCCTCTTCACCCGGGAGCTCGCGCACCGCATGCGGGGCACGGGTGTCACCACCTCGGCCTTCCACCCCGGCTCGGTCGCCACCGAGGTCGCCCGCGAGAACGCGATGCAAGGGAAGCTGATGAGCTCCTGGGTGGGCAAGGTGCTGCTCCTGTCTCCCGAGCAGGGCGCCGAACCCCTGCTGCACCTGGCCACCGTCGACCCGCAGTCGGTGAACGGCGCCTACTTCCACCGGCTCACCCGCGAGGAGCCCAAGAACGAGCAGGCCCGCGACCCGCACCTGGCCGGGCGACTGTGGGAGCGGTCGGCGGAGCTGACCGACCTGCCGGTACTGCCCCGGACCCGGTGAAGCGGGCGGCCGTCACTGCCGCTCGGCGGCCTCCGCGGTTGTCGGTGCCGCTGCCGGCCATGCCCGGGGATACGGCACCCGCAGGGATTCCGCGGTGACGGGCGTGTGTTCGGCGGTCGCGTGCAGCCGCCCGTCGCGCAGGGCGATCGCGCCGCTGCGGAGCATGGTGTCGACCAGCTCGGTGGCGAGTGCCTCGGGCGCCTCGCCCAGCAGCCGGGCCGCGTCGGTCAGCCAGGCCCGCACGTGCAGATAGGGCTCGACCTCGTCGGCGGGAACCCCGCCCCGGATCATCAGGGCGAAGGCGAAGATCCGCCGTGCGCCGTACCAGACCGCGCCGGCCGGGTCGTCGACGAGACGCTGGGCGCGACGTACCGCGGCGGCGAACGTGGCACTCGGGTCGGCGGGCATCGGCCCGTGCGCGGGCAGCACCGAGCGGGGCCGCAGGTCGGCCAGCCGGTGCAGGGAGGCGAGCGCGGTGGACGCCGCGTCGGGGCCGTCGAGCGCGAGGTTGACCCAGCCGACGTCGTACTCCGACAGGGCGTCGCCGACCACCAGCAGCCGCTCCTCGGGCTCCCACAGCGACAGATGGCCGGGGGTGTGTCCGGGCGTGCTGACGACCGTCCAGTCGGCGTCGCCCAGCCGCAGGACCTGCCCGTCGTGGAGCGGTTCGTCGACGGTGTAGGGGCTGACCGGCTGGTCGAGGTACTCCGCCAGGCAGCACCCCGGATCCCGCCGGGCGACGGCCCGGGCGTCCGGTACGCCGGCCGCGATGCCGGCCCCCCTGGCCTGGAGCAGCGCGTTGCCCCCGACATGGTCGGAGTGCCAGTGCGTGTTCACGACCAGCGACAGGTCCCCGGCGTGTGCGCGGACCCAGGCGGCCGTCTCCGCCGCGTGGCCGACGAACCCGCTGTCGACGAGGGCCGGTCGGCCCCCGCGCAGCAGAAGCAGGTTGGCGTCGGGAAAGGGCCTGCGCTGCCAGGTCACCCAGGCCGGGAGCTTCTGGTCTTCACCGTCCATGAACAACCTCCTTGTCAGCGTGGGCAGTTGCGCGACTCACCACTGCGCCCGGCGCCCCTTGAGCTGCTGCCGGTAGCCCCGATGGGCGTGCCGGGCCTGGACGCTCGTCAGGCCGGCGAACGGCGGGAAGTGCTCGCCCAGGTCGAGGCCGGCGGAGAAACGGGAGCGCCGTCGGTCCGGGCCTCCAGGGCGCGCAGTACGGCCACCATGTCCTCGCCGCCGTGCCCCTGCTCGACGGTCTCGCCGTAGAGGGTGTGGCAGATGTCCAGGAGCGGTGAGGCCAGGTCCGCCTTGCGGGCGGCTTCGGCGATCAGCCGGTTGTTCTTCAGGACGTCCGCGGCCGCCGCCTGGACGGTGAAGTCGCGGGCCAGCAGCTTCGGCGCCTTCACCCGGGACACGGCGCTGGCCATCGGGCCCGCGGCCAGGACGTCCTGGAGCAGGCGCTGGTCGAGGCCGTGCCGGTCGGCGAAGTGGAACGCCTCCGTCAGACCGGTCACCATCGTGATCAGGAACAGGTTCACCGAGAACTTCATCAGCAGCGCGCCCGGGACCGCACCGCAGCCGAACGTCTCCCGGCACATGGGCGCGAGCAGCGGCCGTACTGCCGTCACCGCGTCCTCGTCGCCTGCCAGCATCCCCACCAACTGCCCCTGCTCGGCCGGGACTCGGGAGCCGGAGACCGGGGCCTCGACGTAACTCCCGCCCGCCGCCCGGATGTCGTCCCGCAGTCCGGCCGAGTACTCGGCGGATGTCGTGCCCATGTGGACGACGGTGTGTCCGGCGACGCGTGCGGCGAAGTCCGGGGTGCCGCGCCCCAGGACGGTGTCGACGGCGGTCTCGTCGGCCAGCATCAGGATCACGGCGCCGGCCCGCTCGAAGACCTCGGCCGGGTCCGCCGCGACCTCCGCCCCGGCGGCGCGCAGGGGCTCGCACCGGGCCGGGGTGCGGTTGAAGACGACGAGGGGCGTCCCGGCGCGGGCGAGGTTGAGGGCCATGGGCTGCCCCATGACCCCGAGACCGATGAAACCGACGTACATGATGCGCTGCCTTCCCGCTGGCTATGACAGCCGTCATATTAGTCTTCGCTATGACCGCTGTCATAGGGTGAGGTCGGAGTACTCGCGGCACGGTGGTGGAGGTCGAACATGGCGGTGTCCGGGCGGGGGCCGCGCGAGCGGATGGTCTTCAGCGCGGCCCAGCTCATCCGGCGCGACGGGGTCGCCGCCACCGGTATGCGCGAGGTCGCCGCCCATGCCGGGGCCCCGCGCGGCTCGCTCCAGCACTACTTCCCCGGCGGCAAGGAACAGCTCGTCAACGAGGCGGTGGACTGGGCCGGCCGGTACGCGGGCCACCGCGTCGACCGCTTCCTCGCCGCACTGCCCGAGCCGACGCCCGGCGGGCTGTTCGCCGAGATGGTGCGTCAGTGGACCGACGAGTTCGAGGCCGACGGCTTCGCGGGCGGCTGCCCGGTGGCCGCCGCCACGGTGGACTGCGCGGAGTCCACGGCCTCCACGCGGGAGGCGGCGGCGGCCGCGTTCGCGACCTGGACCGGACCCGTGGCCCGCGCCTTGACGGACATGGGCGTGCCCGACGGGCGGTCCGCCGCACTCGCGACGCTCATGATCGCCGCCCTGGAGGGCGCGATCCTCATGGCCCGCGCCGAGCAGGACGTCCGCCCCCTGGCCACCGTCGCCCGGGAACTCGGCCCCCTCCTCGACGCGGCGGTGAGCAGGCGCGACTGACCAGCCCCCGCCTCTACCGGAGCGTGGCCACGAATTTCCCGAGCCGGTCGATCCCCTCGCGTAGTTCGTCGGCCGACGCGGCGTAGGAGAGCCGGACGTGGGTGTCCGCCGTGTGGACGCCGAAGTCCCTGCCCGGGGTGACGGCGACGTGTGCCTCCTGGAGCGCGCGTTCGCAGAACTGCCATGAGGTGAGTCCGGTGTCGCTGACGTCGAAGTAGATGTAGAACGCGCCGTCGGGCGGGACCGGGACCGGCAGGCCGATCCGGTCCAGGCCGTCGAGGACGAGCGCGCGCCGTTCGGCGAGTTCGGTGCGGCGGGCTTCGCAGACCGCGAGGGACTCGGGGGTGAAGCAGGCCAGGGCGGCGTGCTGGGCGGGGGCGGAGGCGCAGAGGAAGTAGTTCTGGGCCAGGCGCTCCATCGCCGGTACGAGGGCCTCGGGGACGACGCACCAGCCGAGCCGCCAGCCGGTCATGCCGAAGTACTTCGAGAAGCTGTTGATGACGACGGCGTCGGGGTCGAACGACAGCGCGCTGCGCGGCGGCCTGCCCCGGTCGTCGTGGTCGCTGAGGTCGAGGTAGATCTCGTCGACGATGCGCCACGCGCCGCGTTCGCGGGCGAGGTCGCAGATCGCCGCCAGCTCGTCCGTGGGGACCGAGGTGCCGGTCGGGTTCGACGGACTGGCGACCATGACGCCGCGCGTCGCGTCCGTCCAGTGCGAGCGCACCGAGGCGGTGTCGAGCTGGAAGCGGGTCCCGGCGGTCGTCGGAACGAGCGAGACCCGGGCGCCGAAGCTCTCGACGATCTGCCGGTTGCACGGGTAGGACGGGTCCGAGATGAGCACCTCGTCGCCGGGGTCGACGAGGGCGGCGGTGGCCAGCACGAGCGCGGCCGAGGCGCCCGCCGTCACGACGATCCGGGACGGGTCGACCTCGACGTCGTGCCGGTCGCGGTAGAAGTCCGCGATGGCCTGCCGCAGCGCCGGGAGTCCGAGGGCCGCGGTGTAGGTCATGGGCCTGCCGTCCATGACCTCGCGCATCGAGTCCAGGACGGCCGGGGGCGCGCCGAAGTCCGGCTCGCCGATGCTGAGTTTGACGACGTGGTGCCCTTGGGCCTCCAGCGCGGCGGCCTGCTTGCCGAACTCCATCGCGTAGAACGGGGCCACGGCCTGGGCGCGTCGCGAGATCCGTATGCCGCTGATGCCCCTGCTGCTCGTGCTGCTGTTGCTCATGCCGCGGCCTCCGGCTCGACGTGTCGCGTTACCCACTGCTCGGAACTCACTGCTCGGAACTCACTGCTCGGAACTCATTGCTTGGAACTCACTGCTCGGATCTCTGCACGCAGATCAGCGTCTGCTGACCGGTCGCGACGAGCGTCCTGCGGCCTTCCTGGACGCCGAAGACCTCCAGCCGGCACACGGTGAGGGTGCGTCCGGACTTCAGGACCGTCCCCACGGCCTCGATGTGGTCGCCGACGGCGGGCGCCAGAAGGTTGATCTTGTACTCCACCGTGAGCACCGAGGCCTCCTCGGGAAACACCGTGAACGCCGCGTAACCGCCCGCGCTGTCGGCGATGGCGCTGGTCGCCCCCGCGTGGAAGTAACCGTGCTGCTGGGTCACCTCGGGTCGCTGGGGGAGCACGATGTGCACACGTCCCGGCGCGATGTGCGCTATGCGCGCACCGAGATGCCCCATCAGACCCTGGCGTTCGAAACTGGCACGGACCCGCGCCTGCACCTCGGGGCTCGCCTGTTCCTGTTCCTGTTCCTGTTCCTGTTCCTGCGCCTGTTCCTGTGCCGGCTCCGGCTGTTCCATGACTCTCCTGATCCGGTTATCCGACGAGGCGTTCCACGAGCAGGAACCCGCCGATGGCGATCATCATGGCACCGCTCGTGCGGGTGACCGCGCGGGCCGCCGCGGGACGGGCCGCCAGCACGGTGCGGGCCAGTATCCCCACAGAGAAGTAGACGACGGCGCAGCTCACCATGTGCAAGGTGCCGAGCAGACCGGTCTGCGCGGCGACCGGCCAGCCCCCTGAGGGGTCGATGAACTGGGGAAACAAGGAGAAGTACAGCAGGAGCGCCTTGGGGTTGAGCCCGCTTATCCCCGCGCCCTTCAGCATGACCTGCCGGCCGGAGGCGCCCATGGTCTCCGTGGCGGCGCTGGGCGTGACCGGCCGTGCCAGGACGCCCCAGCCGAGCCACATCAGGTAGGCCGCCCCGAGCACGGTCAGCGCCGTGAGCACGGTCGCGGAGCTCGCCACGATCACCACGAGGCCGGCCACGGCGAGCAGGGTGTAACCGGCGTACCCGGCCACCAGCCCGGCCACCGCGGGGACCAGCGCCCGCTTCCGCAGTCCCGCCGAGATCGCGTAGGCCCAGTCCGCGCCCGGAGTGAAGACCAGCAGGAGGTCCACTGCCAGGAAAGCCGCGATGGTGCCTGTGTCCATGGTGAATCGATCCCTCTTCCGTTCATCTGTACGGGAGGGAAGATTAGGTGCTTTTCGAGCGAAGGTGTTTCCAAAGATTCCCCGGCCTCGCGTACCTTGGGGGATAATCTTGCTCATGGATGACCTGGACCGGAAGATTCTTGCCGAGCTGCAGTTGGACGGCCGTCTGACGGTGACCGAACTGGCCGCGCGGGTGAAGCTCAGCGTCTCGCCGTGCCACCGGCGCCTGCGCGACCTCGAACGCACCGGCGCGATCAGCGGCTACCGCGCGGTGGTGGATCCGGCCGCCGTCGGCCTGGACTTCGAGGCCCTGGTGTTCGTCACCCTGCGCTGGGAGGACCAGGACACGGTGACCGCCTTCGAGCGGGCCGTGGCCGAGGTCCCGTTCGTGGTGCAGGCCCAGCGCCTCTTCGGCGAGACCGACTACCTCCTGCGCGTGGTCACCGCCGACCTGACGGCCTTCCAGCAGTTGTACGACGGGCGGTTGGCCGTGCTGCCGGGAGTGCAGCGCCTGACGTCCACCCTGGTCATGAAGCACGTCGTCAACAACCGCCCGCTGCCTGCGTAGCTCCCTGGAAGTCCTGCTCACGCTTCACCCGGCGCGTCAGCCGCCGCACACCTTGCGGTACGGCACATCGGGTACGTACGTGTCCCACTGAGCCCTGGTCAGGTCCGTGCCGCCGGTGCGGGCGCAGACGAGGGTGACGGCCCGGGCGGGGTCGATGGTGTAACGCTGGAGCGGGACGTGGGTGCCGGCCGCGTACAGGGTGGTGCTGTCGGAGCTGAAGGCGAGGGAGCCGACGGGCTCGCCGGGGGTGGTGAGAGGCCCGCCGAGGGGCTGACGGGTGGCGGTGTCCCAGAGCTGGAGGGTGCCGGCGTCGCCGCCGACGGCGAGGGTGCGGCCGTCGGGGCTGAGGGCGAGGGCGCTGACCGCTTCGGGGTAGTCGCCCAGGGGGGCGGGGAAGACGTTGCGCAGGACTCCGGCGCGGTGCTGGACGCTCGCGTCCCACAGCGTGACCCGGCCGGTCTCGTCCCCCGCCGCCAGACGGGAGCCATCGGGGGCGAAGGCGAGGGCGCCGATCCCCTCGCCCTCGACCAGGTCGGGTGTGCTGAACTTGCCGGACGGCAGGCTCACGGCGCGGTTGTCGCCGACGAGGAGTCCACCGTCGGGGCGGACCGCCAGACGGCTGCCGGTCGCCGCCGGGAAAACGGCGGTGCGCCGGTGGCGTTCGGTGTCCCATACCTCGTTGCTCAGGGAGCCGAGAGGCGCGCGGACGGCGTACAGGGTGCGGCCGCCGGGGCCCAGGCCGAGGGCGACCGCGGCTCCGTCGGCCGATGGTGTCGCCATGTCCAGCGTGGTCTGCTCGCGGCTGCGGGTCAGGTCCCAGACCGTGAAGCGCTGGGGAGCGTCGTCCCGTCCGGGGGCGGAGACGCCGTAGGCGAGGGTGGTGCTGTCGGGGCTGAACGCCAGCAGGGCCAGCGTGTCGGACGGCGCGATCGGCTCGGCCGGGTCGGGCGAAGAGGGCAGGGGCGGGGCCGGCAGGGTCCGGGTCACCTGGCCGTCGCGGGTGTCGCGGAGCTGGATCCGGTAGGTGTCGCCGGTGCGTTCGGCGGTGGCGAGGGTGCGCCCGTCGGGGCTGAGCAGCACCGTGTCCAGCGGCTGGTCGGCCCAGGCGGAGGTGACGGCCGCCCCGAGGTCGAGGGTGTGGACGGTGCCGCCTTCGAGGTAGCGCAGAAGAGGCCGGCTGGGGTCCCAGGCGATTCCTCGGTAGAGCCGCTGGTTGTCGAGGGCGTGCCGCAGGACCGGTGCGGTGGTGTCCGACAGCCGCCACACCTTGATCTCGCCGCTGTCCGCGGTCGCGAGGAAGGCGCCGTCGTCGCTGAAGGCGGCGGCCGTCACGCCCGGGGTGGCGAGGTCGGCGATCCGACGCCCCGACGCGGTGTCCCAGACATGGACCCCGGTGTCGGTGACGGCGGCGAACCGGGTGCCGCCGCTGAACACCAGCGCCGAGCGGTCGTCGTCGTGGCAGAGTGCGCCCGCGTGCTCCCAGGCGCCGGGCAGCGTGCGGTGGTGGGCGAGGTCCCAGACCTGGAGGGGCTTCCCGGTGGGGCAGACGGCCACCGTCCGGCCGTCCGCGCTCGGGGCGACGTCGGCCGGGGTGGGCGCCCGGGTCTCGAACAGCAGCCGGCCGTCCGTGACGGAGCGCAGCCACACCCGGTCGTCGCCCACGCTGTCCGCGATGTAATCGCGTCCGCCGACGCCGAACTCCACGGTCCCGGTCGTCGGCGCGGGCGCACCGGTCCACCGTCCGGCGGCCGTGTCCCACAACCGTACGCCGCCGTCGTCCCCGGCGATCGCGATCACCCGGCCGTCCGGGGCGGCCGAGAGGACCTGACCGGCCGGCAGCCGGCCCGAGGCGATACGGCGGTGGCCGGCCACGTCCCAGGTCTGCCAGGTGCGGCCGTCGACGCTGAGCAGGGTGCGACCGGAGCCGGTGAGGAAACGGGTGGGGCTGTCCCCCGGCGCGGGGTCGGTGAAGTTGTCCGTCGCGGGCTGGGCGAGGGCGCCGAGCAGGGCCCGGCGGGTCTCGGGCAGCCGGGAGACGCGCCAGGCGGCGACGCCGAGCAGTTGGGCGGTGCGCGGGTCGGTGGTGCGCAGCGAGTCGGACACCTCGGCGATGTTGCGGGCCGCGTCGTCGGTGCCGCGGCGCTCGTTGTCGGCGTGCTGCCGCCAGGCGACCAGACCGGCGACCAGCGCCACCACGAGGACCGCCGAGAGCGTGGACACGAGGGCTCGGGACCGGCGCACGGCACGGGTGGCGGCCCGGCACTCGGCCGCCCGGGTCTCGAACGCGGCGACGAGGAAGGACCGTTCCACCGCGGTCAGCGCGAGGTCGGTCGCGTACTGGGGGAAGAGTTCCTCGGCGCGGGCCAGCCGGGTGCCCCGGTACAGCGCGCCGGGATCACGGTCGTGCTCCAGCCAGGCGCGGGCGGCCTCCGTCAGGGCGCGGTGGTGGCGCAGCCGTTCGCGGTCCTCCTCGATCCAGCCGCGCAGCCGGGGCCAGCAGGTGATCAGCGCTTCGTGGGCGAGCTGCACGCCCTCCTCGTCGGAGATCAGCAGCCGGGCGCGGGTCAGCCCCTCGACCACCACCGCGACCGAGGGGTCCGTCCACTCGTCGAGTTCGGCCCGGGTCAGCGGGCGCCGGGTGTCGGGGGTGCCCTGCCCGGGCTCGACCATCCGCAGCAGCAGTTGCCGGGCGGCGCGCGTCTGCGCCTCGGAGAGCTGCCCGTAGGCGTCCTCGGCGGTCGCCGCGATGGCGCCCCGCACCCCGCCGGCCGCCTGGTACGCGGCCAGGGTGAGCATGCGGCTGCGGCGGCGGCGCCACGTTTCCAGCAGGGCGTGCGACAGCATCGGCAGTCCGCCGGGCTCGTCCAGCACCTCCTCGACGATCCGCGTGGTCAGCTCCCGCTCCACGATGAGCCCGGCCGCCTGCGCGGGTTTGATCACCACGTCCCGCAGTTCGTCCGCGCTCATCGGCCCGACCAGCAGCCCGGCCCCGCACAGCGCCTCCGCCAACTCCCGGTGCTCGGCGCAACGCGGGTAGAAGTCGGCGCGTACGGCGATGAGCACCTTCAGCCGGCTCCGGGGGTCCCGGGCGGCGAGCAGCAGGTCGATGAAGCGGCTCCGCTCCGCCTTGTCCCGGCAGAGGGTGAAGACCTCCTCGAACTGGTCGACCACCACCCAGCTCTCAGGCTCGCCCTCCGCGGGGGCCAGCAGATGCCCGTACGTCTCGGCCGGCCGGGCCCCCGGGGTGAACACCCGCAGCGCCGCCGGCCGCCCCCGGCTCGCGATCTCCTCCCGCAGCCGGGGAATCAGCCCGGCCCGCAGCAACGACGACTTCCCGCTGCCCGACGCCCCGAACACCACCGCGAACCGACGCCCGCACAGCAGCTCGCTGAGTTCCCGGACCAGCCGGTCCCGCCCGAAGAACAGCTCACGGTCGCTCGGCTCGAACCGCGCCAGCCCGCGGTACGGCGGCGTCGCGTCCTCGTCGTCCCGCGGTACCTCCGCGACCTCCGACTCCGCTTCCTTCCAGCGCGCCTCCCACTCCCCGGGGTCGCCGCCGCACGCCCGCACGTACGCCTGGACGACGGGGAGCGACGGCAGCCGCTCCCCGCCCGCCGCCTTTGACAACGTTGCCGCGGTGAACTCGGCCCCCTCCGCCATGGTCCGGTACGACGGCCCTCCGGCGGCCCGGCGCAGCTCCCGCAGCTCATGGGCGAGCCGCTGTACCGGTCCTGCCGCCGGATCGACCGGCCTCTCCGGACGCCCCACGAGGTCCACCCCACTTCCGTACAACTCCCGCGCAGCGGATGAAAACGTCATTCAAGGACGATCAACATACGTTCCACACCGATCGGACGTCACCCGATTCCGGCGAGATGTGGCCTTGATGACAGCGGCGGGGGGCACGTCTCGCGGAATTGAATCCCCTGGCGAAAGGGGCATGAACATCAACTTCCGGGCTGCCAGCCTCAACGGATCTACACAGATGAGTCTGACGGACGAGTCTGTACGGCTTCGGAAGGAAGAAAGATTCATGAGCAGCATCGGGCAACCGCAGCGCAGGGCCGTACTCACCGGAGGACTGCTGGCCGGCGCGGCCCTGATCACCGGCTGTTCGTCGAAGGCGGACGGTACGGAGTCGGCGACGGCGGCGAAGCCGACGAATTCTCCGTCCCCGTCCCCGTCCCCGTCCCCGTCCCCGTCCCCGTCCGCGAGTGCGGCGCCCGACTCTCCCTGGGGCGCGTTCGCGCGGCTGATGGAGGGCAACAAGCGCTGGGTGAACGGGACCCTCCAGCACCCGGACCGGGATCCCGTCCGCCGCCGGTTCGTCGCCGAGGCGCAGGATCCCTACGGCGTGATCCTCTCGTGCATCGACTCCCGGGTGCCGCCGGAGCTCCTCTTCGACACCGGGCTCGGCGACCTGTTCGTGCTGCGCACCGGCGGCGGTGCGGTGGGGCCGGTGGTCACCGGTTCCGTCGAGTACGGCCCCATGACGTCGGGGACCCCGCTGATCGTCGTGCTCGGGCACCAGCGCTGCGGCGCGATCAAGGCGGCGTACGGAGCGCTGCGGGACGGCAAGACGCTGCCGGGCAACCTGCAGGCGATCTCCGACGCGCTGCGTCCGGCGTACCAGGCGAGCCTCAAGGTGAAGTCCGACGACCCGGTCGACGCCATGACCCGCGTCCACATCAAGCAGACCTCCGCCGCCCTGCGCTCCAACCGGGACCTCGCCCCGTTCGTGAAGAAGGGCGACCTGGCCGTCGTCAGCGCCTACTACTCGCTCGACACCGGCCGGGTGGAAGTCCTGACCGGCGCGCCCTCGGCCTGACGGCCCACCCCGCCGCGTCAGCTCCCCGGCCGTGCAGTGCAGGCGCCCGGCCGGGGAAGTCACGTGGGCACCCGGCGCTTGTCGACGACCGCGCGGTGGCCGCGGATCGCGCTCGCGTGTGAGAGGCCGCGCAGCCGCCGGTGGCACGGCGGGACGAGGCCCTGAACGTCTGCAACAGACACGGCACCGCACTGTCGTGGTCTTCCGAAACGGAGATGTCCCCCCATGACAGCCACTGTCGAACTGACCGCCCATTCCGAGTTGCTGGCTCCGCACGTCAACCTCGCGCGCGGGTGGAACACCCAGCTCGACGTCACCCGCGGCCGCCTCTTCTACGACGGCACCCTCACCGAGACCTCCTACCGGGCCTGGCTGGACCGCTGGGCGGTCGGGTTCGTGGTGCTGCCCGCCGCCGAGCCGGACCGTTACGGGATGGCCGAGGCGGACCTGGTGCGCAGCCGGCCCGCGTGGCTGGAGCCGATGTGGAACGACGCGCACTGGACGGTGTACCGGGTGCGGGACGCGGTGCCGCTGGTGTCGGCGCCCGCGGGCGTCGTCCGCACCTCGGTCGCCGAGCTGGACGTGCGGATGCCCGAGCCCGGTTCGGTGACCGTACGGGTCGCGTACTCGCCGTGGCTGCACGCCGAGGGCGGCTGCCTGCGGCAGCAGGGCGAGTTCACCCGCCTCACCGTCGACACACCGGGGGTGTACCGCATCTCCTCCGGATACCTCTCCGGGTACGGCGCGTCGTCGTCCTCGGATCCGGGGCGGTGCTGAGAGGTCAGGTCCGCTCCGCCCGCCCCCGGTCGGTGAAGAGGGCCCGGTGCAGCATCGTGCGGACGCGGTCGTCCGTCCGCTCGCGGTGGACGAGGTCGTTGTCCGCCATCGCGCCCGCCGCCATGGGGAAGGCCAGCATCAGATCCCGGACGTCGACGTCCGGGTGGACGAACCCGGCCGCGCGGCCACGTTCGAGGTGCGGCCGGAAGGCGGCCACGGTGCGGACGGACAGGCCGGTCAGCCACTCGACGTCCGCGCCGGACAGGGCGTGCGCGAGGCTCCGGTTGTCGCGCTGCTGGTCGAGCACGAAGTCCAGCAGGCGCACGACACCGTCCGGACGCTCGCCGAGCCCGGCGGCGTGCTGCTCGATGCGCGCGACGTTGTCCTCGTAGACCGTCGCCACGAGTTCCTGCCGGGTGGCGAAGTTGCGGTAGATCGTGGTCCGGCTGACGTCGGCGGCGCGGGCGATCTCCTCGAACGCGACGTCGGGCCCGTGCTCGGCGAACGCCCGGCGGGCGGCCGTCAGCAGCCGCTCCCGGTTGCGGGCGGCGTCGCGCCGTTTCGTGCGCTGGGCGTCTTCTGACATGCGTCGCAGACTACTGGTCATTATCCGTACACGCATGTACGTTTCTGGGGACAGGCACCCCAGCCCGAAGGAGATTGCAGATGGAAGGCCTCGAGAACAAGGTCGTCGTCCTCGCCGGCGCAGGTGGGCTCGCCACCGCGACGGCGAAGATCCTGGGCGCCGGCGGTGCCACGATCGTGGTGAGCGACGTCGTCGAGGCCTCGGCCGAGGCCACGCTGGCCGCCGCCCGCGCCGCCGGCGGGGAAGGCGTCGCCATGGTCGTCGACATCTCGGACGAGGACCAGGTCAAGAGCCAGATCGACCGGGCGATGAAGGAGTACGGGCGGATCGACGGACTCTTCAACGTGGCCGCCAACATCCATCCGGACGAGGTCGCCAAGGACACGAACGTCGTCGACATCGACCTGGCCGCCTGGCAGCGCACGATCGACGTCAACCTCACGGGCTATCTGCTGACCCTCAAGCACGCCCTGCCCCACATGATCGCGGGCGGCGGCGGCTCCGTGGTGAACACCGTGTCCGGCGCCGTCTACGCCGGGATGTCGGACAAGGTCGCCTACTCGGTGACGAAGGCCGGGATCACCGCGCTGACCCGGCATGTCGCCCGCAAGTACGGCAAGGACGGAGTGCGTGCGAACTGCGTCGCGCCCGGCCTGGTGCTGACGGAGGCGACGAAGCTGAACCTCCCCGAGGAGTTCCGCGACATGATCCTCACGGGCACACCGGCGGTGCGGCACGGTGAGCCCCGGGACATCGGCGCCACCGTCGCGTTCCTGCTGTCCGACCTGTCGGAGTGGACCAACGGCCAGGTCCTGTGCGTCGACGGCGGCACCTCGATGCGCGCCTAGGACGGTCCGGGGCGCGCCCCGCTCACCGGGCGGGCAGGGTCACCTCGACCAGGGTGCCGCCTCCCGGCGGGCTCTCGACGCTGACGGCGCCGCCGTGCAGGTCGGCGACGGCCGCGACGATGGAGAGGCCGAGACCGCTGCCGCCGCGAGCCCGGCTTCGGCTCTTGTCGGCGCGGTAGAAGCGGTCGAAGACATGGGGGACGGCGTCGGCCGGGATGCCGGCGCCCTCGTCGCGGACGCGCAGAACGGCCTGGTCCTCCGCCGTCGACAGCTCGACCGCGCAGGCCGCCTCCGGTGGCGTGTGCATCCGCACGTTGGCCAGCAAGTTGGCGACGACGCCCCGCAGTTGGGCCTCGTCGCCCCACACCGTCACGTCCGGGGCCACGGCGACCGTCCAGGGGCGGGCCGGCTCGACGGCGGCGGCGTCGCGGCAGGACTCGGCGACCACCCGGCTGAGGTCGACGGGTTCGAGGTCGTCCGGGTCGTCCTCGTCGAAGCGGGCCAGCATCAGCAGCGACTCCACGAGCCGCGTCATCCGGTGCACCTCGGCCAGCATGCGTTCCACCGCCTCGTCGACCGCCCGCGTGTCGGGCAGCGCACCGCGCTGGTAGAGCTCGCCGTAACCGCGGATCGACTGCAACGGGGTGCGCAGTTCGTGCGAGGCGTCCGCGACGAACTGCCGCAGCCGCTCCTCCGAGGCGTCGCGGGCGGCGAGCGCGGTGTGGATCTGGTCCAGCATCCGGTTGAGGGCGTCGGCGAGCCGCCCCACCTCGGTCTTCGGCGCGATGCGGGCGTCCACCAGACGCGGGGCGAAGTCCCCGGCGGCGACACGGTCCGCGGTGCGCGCGGCGTCCTCCAACGGGCGCAGCGAACGCCGTACGACCAGGACGCCTAGCACGCCGAGGACGACGTCGGCGAGCAACTGGACGGCCACGACCACGTGGACGGCACGGCGGACCGCTGCCTCCGTCGAGGCGGTGTCGACGGCGGCCACGGCTGTCCGCCCGTCCGCGAGCCGCGTGGTGAGGAGCCGGTACTCGTCATGAGCCGCCGACGTGTCGCCCGGCACGGTCACCGGCGTGCCGGCGGGCGGCGGCGGATCCGGATAGCGCGGGCCCGGACCCTGGGGGCGCTGATCGCCGTCGAGCAGGGTGGCGTACAGATCTCCGCCGAACTTGACCCATCCGTAGCCGACGCCGCGGCTGCCCGGCATCTCGGCGCCGACGGAGTCGCCGGTGGCCATGCCGGCGGTCGTCGCGGTCAGCCGGTGGTCGAGCTCCTCGTACAGCGAGGAGCGCAGGAAGGAGAACACCACGACGCTCGTCACCGTCAGCACACCGTTGAAGAGGACGATGAGCAGGATGCTGATCCGGGTCCGCAGCGGCCGGTTCCGCCACCAGCCCTTCAGCACTCCGTGGCCCTGAGGCTGTACCCCACGCCGCGATGGGTGTGGATCAGCCGCTCCCCCTGACCGTCGACCTTGCGGCGCAGATAGCTGATGTAGGTGGCCACCACCGTGTCGTCGCCGTTGAAGTCGTACGACCACACGTGCTCTAGGAGCCGGGCCCGGGTGATCACCTTGCCCTGGTGCAGCATCAGGTACCGCAGGAGCCGGAACTCGGTGGGGGAGAGGTCGATGAGGGCACCGGCCCGGCGCACCTCGTGGGTCAGGGTGTTGAGGGTGAGGTCGGCGACCCCGAGTGTGGGGTCGCTCGGGCGGTGCGCGCGGGTGCGGCGCAGGACGGCGCCGATGCGGGCGGCGACCTCGTCGAGACCGAAGGGCTTGGTGATGTAGTCGTCACCGCCCGCGCTGAGCCCCCGGACGAGATCCTTGCGCGTGTCGCGGGCGGTGAGGAAGACCACGGCGACCGGCAGCCCGTCGGCGCGCAGCCGGTTGAGAACCTCGAAGCCGTCGCTGTCAGGCAGCATGATGTCGAGCAGCACCAGGTCGGGCAGGAACTCCCGGGCCAGGGTCAGCGCCTCGCGGCCGGTGGCGGCGGTGCGCACCTCGTACCCGACGAACCGCAGGAACCGGGCGACGGTGTCCACGATCGCCGGTTCGTCGTCGACCACCAGCAGCCGCCCCCGCGCCCGCGGCTCCTCGTCGTTCATCGGTGCTGCCTCTCCGTGCAGGTCATGCCGTCGTCTCGTGATCAAGGGTGCCCGACGGCCGGGGCGCCTTCCATGGGAGTTCCGTGTGAGAAGCGTCCCGGACGGGGCCGAACGGCGCTCACGGGCCGGGACGGCTCATAGCGTCGCCGTTGTCGGGCCCCGCGTCTTCTCCACTCCACGTGTGTCGGGCCCTCCCGTCTGCGCGCTCACCTCCAGGGAGTTCTCTTGTCCACGTTCCTGTACCGCCTGGGGAGGTTCTCCTACCGGCGCAAATGGACGGTGATCATCGGCTGGCTGGTCGTGCTGTGCGCCCTCGGCGCGTCGGCCGCCACCCTGATGAAGCCGTTCACCTCCTCCACCAGCATCCCGGGAACCGAGGCCCAGAAGGCCTCCGACGTCCTGGGCAGGGAGTTCCCGTCGGGCAGCGACGGCATCACCGGGCAGATCGTCTTCCGCGCGCCCCAGGGCCAGACGGTGACGGCCGGTCCGGCGGGCGACGCGATCCGCACCGCCACCGCCCGGATCGCCAAGACACCCGGCGTGCAGTCCGTGACCACTCCCTCGGCCGCGGCGGGCAACGTCTCCCGCGACGGCCGCACCGGCATAGGCCAGGTCACCTTCACCGCGGAGAAGTCCGCCGACATCAGCGCGACCTCGGTCAAGGAGATCGAGGCGGCGGCGGAGCAGGCACGCTCCGGCGGGCTGACGGTGGCCCTGGGCGGCCGGGCGTTCGACCCCGTGGAGTCGGCCGCCGGGGGCGCCGGTGAGGCGGCCGGCATGCTGATCACCCTGATCGTCCTGATCCTGGTGTTCCGCTCGCTGCGCGCCGCCGTCGTCCCGCTGGCCATGGCCGTGGTCGGGGTCGCGCTGGGCGTCCTGGCCCTGCTGACGCTCACCAGCGTCGTCGACATGGACAGCACCGCGCTGATGCTCGCCCTGATGCTGGGCCTGGCCGTCGGCGTGGACTACGCGCTGTTCATCGTCTCCCGGCACCAGACGCAGGTCAGGGACGGCATGGACCCGGAGGAGTCCGCGGGCCTCGCCGTGGGCACCGCCGGCTCGGCCGTGCTGTTCGCCGGCGCGACGGTGGTCATCGCGCTCGCCGCCCTGACCGTCGTACGCATCCCGTTCCTCGCCGTCATGGGACTCGGCGCCGCCCTCACCGTCGTCGGCGCGGTGGTGCTGGCGCTCACCCTGCTGCCCGCCGTGCTGGGCCTGCTCGGCCCGCGCATCGCCTTCAGCCGGATCCCGGCGCTGCGCAGGTCCGCGCAGCGCTCGCTGGACAAGCAGCGCTCCGGTGCGGTCGGCGCGGGCGTGCGCTGGGCGCGGCTGATGGACCGGCGTCGCTGGGCCGTCCTGCTGCTGGGCCTGGTCGGCCTCGGCGTGCTGGCCGTGCCCGCCGCCGATCTGCGGCTCGGGCTGTCGCTGCCCAGCACCAACGCGGAGGCCGTCCGCGCGCAGAAGATGACCGACGACGCGTTCGGCCCCGGCTACAGCGGCACGCTGGTCATCCTGGTCGAGGGCGACGGGGCCAAGGCCACCGAGTCCGCGGCCAAGGAGATCGCCCAGGTCGCGGCCGGTCTGCCGGACGTCGCCTCGGTGGCGCCCGCCCGGCTCAGCGCCACCGGGAACGCGGCCTTGGTCGGCGTCGTACCGCGGAGCGGTCCCCAGGACGAGCGCACCGAGCAGCTGCTGCACGACATCCGGGCCGCCCGCGACGGCATCGAGAAGTCCACGGACTCGGAGATCAACGTCACCGGCTCCACCGCCGTCAGCATCGACGTCGCCGCGAAGCTCACCGAGGCGCTGCCCGTCTACTGCCTGGTGGTCATGGGCCTCGCGGTCCTGCTGCTGACCCTGGTGTTCCGCTCGATCGCCGTGCCGCTGAAGGCCGCGCTGGGCTTCCTGCTGTCGCTCGGCGGCTCGCTGGGCGTCCTGGTCGCCGTCCTGCAGTGGGGCTGGCTGTCCTCCGTGCTCGGCACCCAGGCGAGCCCGACCATCATCAGCTTCCTGCCGATCCTGCTGATCGGCATCCTGTTCGGCCTCGCCATGGACTACGAGGTCTTCCTCGTCTCCCGGATGCGCGAGGAGTACGCGCGGGGCAAGGCTCCGGTGGCGGCCATGGTGGACGGCTTCGGCCACGGCTCGAAGGTCGTCACCGCGGCGGCGGTCATCATGGTGAGCGTCTTCGGCTCCTTCGTCTTCGCCGACATGCAGATCACCAAGGGCATGGGTCTGGCCCTGGCGGTCGGCGTCCTGCTCGACGCGTTCGTCGTCCGGATGTGCCTGGTGCCGGCCGCGATGTCCGTGCTCCAGCACGCGGCCTGGTGGCTGCCGCGCTTCCTGCACCGGGCGCTGCCGCACGTCGACGTCGAGGGCGAGAAGCTGACCCGTCAGCTGGCGGGTCCGGCGCAGGCCGACCGGGACAGGGACCTGCTCACGTCCCACCGGTAGGACCGGTAGGACCGGTAGGACCGGTAGGACCGGTAGGACCGGTAGGACGTAGGACCGGTAGGACCGGTAGGACCGGTAGGACCGGTAGGACCGGTAGGACGTAGGACCGGTAGGACCGGTAGGACCGGTAGGACCGGTAGGACCGGTAGGACGTAGGACCGGCAGGACCGGCAGGACCGGCAGGGCTGTGCATGAACGGCGGCGGGAAGGGGCGTACTTCACCCGTTTCCGCCGCCGTTCGGCTTCCGCTGGGGAATCCCGCTCACCGGATCCCGCTCACGGGATCTCGATCTCCCGCGCCTCGCGCCGCAGATCCTCGGCGTCCTCCGCGAGGTACCAGCCCTCGCCGATCAGCTCGTCCAGACGGTGGTCGAAGCGCTGGAGGTAGTCGGCGGAGTCCCGGTACAGCTCCCGCAGCTTCGGCGCGTCGAACGGCTCCTCGCTGCCGATCGTCAGATAGCTCGGAGTGCCGTCCGGGTTGGTCGGGTTGGGCCGGTACGTGGAGTGCGGCACGTCCAGTTGGGCGCTGCGCACCCCGCCCCGGGTGTTGCCGTGCTCGTCGAGGACGAAGTAGCCGTCCGGGCCCACCTCCAGGCGGTCGGCGCGGGGCGGCACGGTGCCGTTCGCCACCCACTCGACCAGGTGGTGCAGGCCCATGTTGAACAGCTCGAAGTGGGGCAGGCTGTTCATCTTCGGGCCGAAGGAGACGTCGTCCGCCGGGAAGGTCGCCTTCCACAGGGACACGTCGTTGTAGGGCGCGTAACGGGTGCCCATGTGGGGGATGCCGGCGAGTTCGTAGAGGCGGAACCGGTCGCCGGGCTTGTCGCTGTCGTCGCGGCGGTACTTGCGTCCCTCGTGCCCGGGGACGAACGAGTACGAGGGCACGGAGACGTCTCCGTCGCTCATGACCTGCACGACCGGTACGTCGACGTCGTGGAAGGCGTCGAGGGGGAAGCCCGACGGGAAGAAGCCGTCGTAGACGGACGAGCCGTCGGCCAGGCGCAGTACGTCGTGGGCGTCGCCGGTGAAGGCGGTGGTGACCCAGCCGGTCTGCGAGTGTCCGGCGAGGACGACCTGGGCCGGCTCCGCGCCCGCGAACGGTCCCTCGGGCGATCGGAGGGCGGCGCCGACCTGGGCGAGGATCGTGCTCGTCGCCCGGTTGCGGCGCCGCAGCTCGCTGAAGAACACCCTCGACGCCTCGCGGTCTCCGAGGTTCGCGTTCATGTCGAAGTCCGCGCTGTCGGGACCCTCGATGTGCAGGGACTCGTAGCGCTGCGCGTTGGACGCCTTCACATGCAGGTCCAGCGTGGTCTTCTGCGCGGTGATCTCCACCCACGCATGGCCCGACCGCAGGATGTAGGGGCCGCTGTAGATCCAGATCGGCGCGATGCCGTGGACGTGCAGCGGCTCGGCGATCACGGTGCCGCTGAAACGCGCCCGGTCCCGGGGGCGTCGTACGAGCACCGTCGTCGCGTAGGAGTGGCCGTCCTCCTCGCCGGTGGCGATCCACTCCTCCTCGACGTAGTCGTAGGTGTCGAGGGAGGGCACGTGGGTGCCGTAGGGGGCGAACGTCGCCGAGCCGTCGTCCGGCGATCGGCGCAGTACTGCGGGGGTCACGGTTTCCATGACGCTCCTTGCGGGTGGTCCGTCGGGCTGGTGCGGCCGTCAGCGGGGGATGATCGGGAGGATGAGACGGGAAGGGCGCAGCTCGTCGTGGAAGACGTGCTGGGTGGCCGGAACCGTCTTGTCCGAGGTGGCGTGGGTGATGCGCTCGCCCGTGTTCGGGTTGAGGTCGAAGGTGGGGTACTCGCTGGAGGAGACGTCGAGCCGGATGCGGTGCCCGGCCTGGAAGACGGTGCTCGTCGCCCACAGGCTGATCTCGTAGCGGTACGGCGTTCCCGGCGTCCGGGGCTCGGCCACCTTGTATCCGGTGCGGACGATGCCCTGGCAGACGGTGACGGCGGTGCCGTCGGGGAAGACGTCGACCAGCTTCGCGGTGAAGTCGGTGTTCTCCACGGACGACGACGCCCACAGCTCCAGCGTCACCGGACCGGTGACCTCCACCTCGGCCTCCAGCGCCGGGGTGGAGTAGACGAGCACGTCGGACCGCAGGGCGACGGCGTCGAGGTCGACCGGGTCGTTGTACGCCGCGCCCGTCCGCAGGGAGCCGGGCACGGGGTCGCTCGGGTCGTACACGTACGTGTCGGGCTGCTCGTCGGCCGGCGGCTCGGTCGACAGGCTGCGGTCACCGTCGGCACCGTGCAGGTGGTACGGGGTCCACTCGGTCCTGGCGAGGGGCCATTCCTGCTCCTCGCGCCAGACGTTGTCGCCCATCACGTACAGCCGGACCCGCGGCTCCTGCGTCTCGTAGTCCGGCAGTTCACCCTTGAGGTGGTGGGCGAAGAACCGCATGACCGGTGCTTCGGGGCTGAAGTCGACGAAGTACCCGGCGTTGTCGTCGGCGTCGGGCCGTTGCTGGACGCAGTTGTGGTTCCACGGCCCGACGAGCAGCCGCTGCCCCTTGCGGGTCCGCTCGGTGGAGCCTTCCTTGGACAGCGTGGTGTAGGCGTCCAGGTTGCCCTTGGCGAAGAAGTCGTACCAGCCGCCCAGGTGGAAGATCGGCAGGTCGATGTCCTCGACATGGGCGGCGGCGCTGATCCGCTGCCAGGCCGGGTCCTGTCCGTCGTCCTGGTCGCACCAGTCGCGGAACCACGGCGCCAGCTCCCGCAGCTCCTCGACGTCCCGCAGCGGGCGGCGGTCCAGCATGCTGCGGGTGGCCTCCACCTCCAGCCGGCCCATCTCGGCGAGCTTCGCCGGGTCGCCGAGGCCCCGGCCGTCCATGAGCCGACCGGCGGCGGCGAAACCGGGCAGCGGCGACGGAACGCCCCGGCGGTCGGCCTCCTCCGTGGTCATGAGGCCGCTCCAGCTCAGCGCGAGGCCGAGGTGGAGCACGCCGGGCGCGTAGTACCAGGTGCTCTCGCTCCAGTCCCAGCCGCAGGTGAACGGGGCGAGCGCGACCAGGTGGGGCGGCCGGGCGATGGCGGCGGCCCACTGCGAGAAGCCGCTGTAGGACATGCCCCACATGCCCACCTTGCCGTTCGACCAGGGCTGGGCCGCCGCCCACTCGACGGCGTCGTAGCCGTCCTCCACGTCCGGTACGAACGGATAGAACTCGCCCTCCGAGCCGTACCGGCCGCGACAGCTCTGCACGATCACGGCGTAGCCCTGCCGGGCGATCATCTCCGCGAACATCGCCGAGATGCCGTCGCGGGGGGTGTACGGGTAGCGCTGGAGCAGCACCGGGTAGGGGCCCGGCCCGGCAGGCCGGAAGATGTCCGTGCGCAGACGGATGCCGTCGCGCATCGGCACCATCACGTCGTTCTCGACGACGAGTTCAGCGGCGTCAGCCATGTGGTTGTGTCCCCTTCAGTTCGACTGGTGGTCGGTCAGCGCAGAGCGGTGCCGGTGCTGATCCCGCCGTCCACGTCGAGGATGACGCCCGTCACGTACCGGGCCGCCTCCGAGCACAGGTAGGCGGCGGCTTCGGCGATGTCCGTGGGGTCGCCGATGTGCCCCATGGGCACCCGGGCGGCGAGCTTGGCGCGGGCGGCGTCGTTCATCGAGGCCAGCATCGGCGTGCTGATGAGGCCGGGCGCGATCGCGTTCGACGTGATGCCGTGCTTGGCGCCCTCGAGGGCGATCGTGCGGGCCATGCCCACCACGCCGGCCTTCGCGGCGGCGTAGTTGACCTGCCCGAAGTTGCCCCGCCAGGACATGGACGAGAAGGACAGGATGCGGCCGTAGTCCTGCCGCTTCATGTGCGGGAACACCGCCCGGCAGCAGTGGAACATGCCGCGCAGGCTGACGTCGACGACGGCGTCCCACTCGTCGTCGGTCATCCGCTCCAGCCGGTTGTCGCGGATCACCCCGGCGTTGTTCACCAGGACGTCCACCCGGCCGAGGGCGTCCACCGTGCCGGCCACCCACTCGTCGACCTGCTGGGGGTCGGCCACGTTCACGACCGACGTGCGCACGTCACCGGCGCACTGCTCGGCGGTCTCCTTCAGTGAGGCGTCGTTGACGTCGCACAACGCCAGTCGCGCGCCCTCCGCGGCGAACCGCTGGGCCATGGCGCGGCCCAGGCCCTGTCCGGCCCCGGTGATCAGAACGACTCGGTCTTCATAACGTCGCACGGTGCTACCTCACGGCTCGCTGGTCGAAGAAATGGGTGAGCTTGGCGGCGATGTCCTGCTCGCGCCAGTGCTCGGCGAACACGTCGAGCTCTTGCAGCAGGGCCTGAGCCACGGTCGGATCGGCGAGCAGCTGCTTCATCCGCGCATGGCCGGGCGGCAGGCCCGTGAAGGACCGCGCCACGGCCGAGACGGTCGTCTCGAACTCCTCGGCGTCGGCGACGGCCTGGACGAAGCCGCTGGGCACGAACTGCTCGGCCGGCAGCAGTTCGCCGGTGAGCATCAGGCGCCGGGCCAGGGGGTCGCCCACCTTGCGGGGCAGCCGCACGCTCGATCCGGCGCCGGGCAGCAGGCCGTTGCGGATGTGCCCGTCGCCGATGACCGTGCCGGCCCGGGCCACGACGGCGTCGCAGGCGAGCGCCAGCTCCAGCCCGCCGGCGACCACATGGCCGTGCACGGCGGCGATGACGGGCTTCGGCGCCGTCTCCAGCCGGGTGAAGCATTCGGAGACCGTGCCGAGGAAGGCCAGCGGGTCGCCGCCCGTGCGGGCCAGCTCCAGCAGGTGGCGCAGGTCGGCGCCGGCGCAGAAGCTCGGCCCGTTCCCGGCGATCACCACGGCCTCGGTGTCCGGATCCTGTATCGCGGAGGCGACGGCGTCGTCCAGGGACTCGATCAGGTCCGGGTTGATCGAGTTGCGGCTCTCGGGCCGGTTGAGCCGGATCCAGCGGACGGCGCCGCTCTGCTCGGTGAGTACGGCGGTGGTCACGCGTGGGCCCCTGGGTCGGTCTGGCGCTGCTGGCGCAGGACGAATCGCTGGATCTTTCCGCTGGGCGTCTTCGGCAGCTTGTCGGTGAAGTGCACCGTGCGGGGGTAGGCGTGGGCGGCGAAGCGCTTCTTCACCAACTGCTGGAGTTCGACGGCCAGTTGGTCGGAGGCCTCGACTCCGTCCTGGAGGACGACGAACGCCTCCAGGACCTCGCCGCGGACCTCGTCGGGCGCGGCGATGACCGCGCACTCGACCACCGCCGGGTGGGTGACCAGGACGGACTCGACGTCGAACGGGCCGATGCGGTAACCGGCCATGATGATCACGTCGTCGTCCCGCGAGGAGAAGTGGAAGTAGCCCTCCTCGTCCACCCGGCCGACGTCACCGGTGTAGTACCAGCGGCCGTCGGGGCTGAACTTCTCCGCGCTCTTCACCGGGTCGCCCTCGTACCCGTGGAACCAGGCCAGCGGGCTCGCGGCGAGGTCGGCGGCGATCCGGCCGACGGTGTTGGCGGGGGCGATCTCGTCGCGGTCCTCGTGCAGGACGCGCAGGCTCCACCCGGGCATCGGATGCCCCATGGACCCGGGCAGCACCTCCCGGCGCAGCGCCGGGAACTGGTGGTTGTTGACCAGCATGCCGGCCTCGGTCTGCCCGTAGTGGTCGTGCACCTGGATGCCGAACGCCTGCTCGGCCCAGGCGTTGACCTCGGGGGTCAGCGGCTCGCCCGCGCTGGACGCGCAGCGCAGCGCGAGGCCGTCCGGCACCGGGACGCCGGAGGCGCGCAGCGACCGGTACACGGTGGGGGCGGCGGTGAAGTTGGTGACCTTGAAGTCGTTCATCACCTGCCAGGTGAGCTCGGCGGAGAACCCGGAGTGCAGCAGCACGCTGGGCACGCCCAGGCTCAGCGAGGCGATCACGCCGAAGTAGAGCCCGTAGGCCCAGCCGGGGTCGGCGGCGTTCCAGAAGACGTCGTCCTTCGTCACGCCGCAGCCGTACTCGGCGTAGAGGCGGAAGCCGGAGATCGCCGCGGCGGGTACGACGACGCCCTTGGGGCGGCCCGTCGTGCCGGACGTGAAGATGTGCACCAGCGGCGCGTCCCCGCCCAGGGCGGCGGCGGGGTGGCCGGGCTCCTGCGCGTCGAGCAGCTCGGGGAAGCGGAGGTCACCGGGCTTGCCGGGGCCTTGGCTGACGACGATCTGCCACTTCGCGTCGGCCGGGATGTCCTCGCCCGGCTCCAGCTTCGCCCGCTGCGTCTCGTCGCAGATGACGACCTTGGCGTCACTGGCCAGCAGGCGCAGGGCGATCGCCGGGGACGCGAAGGCGGTGAACAGCGGCACCGTCACCGCGCCGAGCCGCCAGGTCGCGAGGAGCGCGACGAGGTAGTCGACGCTCTTGCCCATCAGCGTCGCCACGCGGTCGCCGGGCCCGACGCCGAGGTCGGCCAGGGCGGCGGCGAACCGCTCGGACTCCGTCTTCAGCCGGCCGTAGGTGAGCACGGTGGCCGACAGGTCAGGCTCGATGACGGTGTAGGCCACGGCGTCGGACGGGTGCCGGTCGCAGAGGAGGTGGGCGACGCTCGCGTGCGGGTCGCTGTAGAGGGTGACCAGCTCTTGGACCCGGTCGAGCGGGTCGGTGGCAGAGCGGGGATCGGTGAGGGCCATCGTTTGCCTCATAACGGAACGACGAAGGCGACCTTCGCAATGTGCGGGTACGATTTCGCGTACGTTAGTACTCTATGAAGTATTCATCAAGGGTGTGAACAACAGTCGACGGGCTGAATGCGGATACGGCGTGACCGAAACGCGGTCCGAGGGCCCCTCGCCGGTCAGCGAGGCGTCTTGGACACCGCCCCGAGGACGAGGTCGCTCAGCTCGATGAACGCGTCCCCGGAGGACAGCCCCGTCGAACCGAGCAGCTCGCGGCTGTGGATGCCGTCGATCAGCAGCCCCACGGCCTGACTGACGAACTCGGCGTGCACCGCCCGGAAGTCGCCCGACTCCACGCCCGCGTGGATCATCCCGCGGACCCTGCTCGTCGCGGCGAGCGAGTTGACCGTGTAGATCTCCCTCGTCGTGTCGTTGTCGAGCATGTCGTCGTAGCACGCGGCCGACATACGGCGCATCTGGTTGCCGACCGCCGCCAGATACGTGGCGATCTGCTGTGCCGGGTCCGCGACCGCGGCGACCTCCTCCTCCACCCGCTCCGCGGCGTCGTGGAAGAAACGCTTGAGAGCGGTCGCCACGAGATGGTGGCGGTTGGAGGAGAGCGCGTACAGCGTGGACTTCGAGCACTGCAGACGGGTGGCGAGCGTGTCGACGGTCAGCCCGGCGAAGCCCTCCGCCAGGACGATCACCTGGAGTTTCCCGAGCAGCTCGTCCCGCCGGTCGTCGTCGAGTCGCTTACGTCCGGCACCGTTCGCGCGCCGACCGGTCCGCGAGCCGGGCTGCACGGATGAGCCACTCCCCACCGGGGCCGAACTGTTCGGGTACGGAATCATGCCTCATCGTACTGTGGGGCTCCGAAGGCACGGTTCACGAGGACGCTGCACCCCCCTCGCGAGGTCGGTAGGCGAGTCCGTGGCCGAACGCGAACACCGGGTCCCTGCCGTCGCTCGGGACGTCGGAGCGCTGTCGTTCGACGTCGGCCATCGAGCGGGGCAGGGGGAACGGCAGGCTGCCCTCGGGGGCCTGCCGTCCGAAGAGCACGTCGAGCAGTGGCACGTCGCCCGAGCCGTAGTTCCCGACCAGGGCGGCCGAGGCCTCGGCGATCTCCGGAAGCACGGCGGGGCGGTCCAGGTAGATGTCGACGACGGTGGGCACCTTGGCGCACATGGCGAGGACCGGAGCGAGTTCGTCCGCGTCGAAGGCGAGCCGGCCGGCGTGGAAATACTGGGAGATGGGACCAGTGCGCTTTTCGAAGGGGGCGCTCAGCCGCAGGATCGCCACGTCCGCCTCCTCGGGGCCGGCCACGACGGTGCCGTACCCGGCGGCCGTCTCGGGGTCGACGCCCTCGACGTAGACGCGGGTGCCCTCGGCGAGCGGGAGCACGGCGTCGGCGTTCTTGAGCAGGGTGACCGACCGGCTCTGCGCGAGCCGTCCGGCCAGCACCGCCTCCGCGGTACCCACCACCGACGCGGCGGCGTCGACGTCCACGAACGGGTTCTCGAACAGACCGAGGACGAACTTCTCGCGCAGCAGCCGTCGTACGGAGACGTCGACGCGTTCCTCGGACACCTTGCCCGCGTGTACCAGCTCGACCACCAGCTCGGGGCAGGCCTCGCCGCCGAACTGGTCGCAGCCGGCCTCGATGACCTTCAGCGTCCGCTCGGACGGGGTGAGGTGCTCGACGCCCCAGGCCCGGGCCGAGACGAGGTCGTTGTCGGTGACCAGGCCCCAGTCGGTGCACACGATGCCGTCGAAGCCGAGCTTCTCGCGCAGCAGCCCGGTGATCACGCCCTTGTTGAAGCCGAAGCCGACGGCTTCCATCTCGGTGTCCACCGGCATGCCGTAGTAGGGCATCATCTGCGAGGTGCCGGCCTCCAGCGCCTTGAGGAAGGGCGCGAGGTGGTAGTCGAACATGCCGCCCGGGTAGACCTGTTCACGGCCGTACGAGAGATGCGGGTCCTCGCCGTCCTTCTGCGGTCCGCCGCCGGGGAAGTGCTTGGTCATCGCCGCGACCGAGTGGGAGCCGAGGGTCTCGCCCTGCAGGCCCTTGATGTACGCGGCGACCAGGCGGCCGGTGAGGTCCGCGTTCTCGCCGAAGGTGCCGCTGATCCGGGACCAGCGCGGCTCGGTCGCCAGGTCGATCTGCGGGTGCAGGGCCACCCGGATGCCGACCGCGAGGTACTCCCGCCGCACGACGTCGGCGAAGGCCCGTACCGTCTCCTCGTCGCCGATCGCGGCGAGGCCGGTCGTCTCCGGGAACTGGGCGAAACCGATCGCGACCGCGGACGTGGCCCAGTTCTCGGTGAAGTGGTGGCGCGGGTCGCTGGACAGGGTCACGGGGATGCCGAGGCGGGTGCCGAGTGCCACCTCCTGGACGCGGTTGTGCCAGGCCGCGATCTCCTCGGGCTCGGCGCCGCCGACCAGGTTGAAGTGGTTCAGGTGACGCTGCTCGATCGTCTCGCGCATCGGACGGCCCCACTGCACCTGCTCGGGGTCCTCGACGAACTCACCGCCGGGCCCCATGAGGGCCTGGCTGTGGAACATCAGGCCGGCCTTCTCCTCCAGCGTCATCCGGCCGAGGAGGTCCTCGACGCGCTCCTCGACGGGGCGGGACGGGTCCTCGTACGGGGCCTCGGCACCTTTGCGGAAGCGGGCGCGGGGCGACGGCGTCGTCGGGTCGGTGCGGGTCACTCGCATGTCTCCTCGGGGTGCTCAGCCGATCGGTTGCCTCGGCTGTTTCGGTTGTCTCGTCGACGGATGGTGAGGCGCAGCACGCTCCCCTCCCCGTTCGCCGAGACGAGGAGGGCGCCGTCCGGGCTCAGCGCGAGTCCGGCGAACTGGCGCGGGGGACCGGCGGGAGCGGAGACCGGCGCGGGGTGGGGGCCGGCGACTCCCGGGGGCAGACCGACCGCGAGATCCTCGGCCTCGATCCGGCTCTCGCCGGTGACGAGGGAGATCGAACGCAGCCTCCGGTGCTCGACCTCGACAGTGAACAGTTTGTTGCAGCGGACGGCAAGCCCCTGCGGCGAACCGAGCCCGTCCGCGACGGTCACCGCCTTGCCGTCGTCGACGCGGAGCACCGCGCCGAGCCGGTCGTCGCTGACATAGCAGGTCGCACGCTCGTCGAAGGCCACGTCCACGGGGTGGGCGAGTCCCTCGGCGAGCACCGTGAGGGTGTCGGCCTCGTCGATCCGTACGACCCGGCCCGCGCCGGACTCGGCGACCACGAGCGAGCCGTCCGGGGCGACGGCCAGTCCGCCGGGCTCGTTCAGGCCCGTCGCCCGTAATCGTGTCGTGCCACGGGCCGGGTCCTCGGTGCGCACCTGGCCGAGCTGTGAGGTCGTGTGCAGGAGTCCGTCGTCCGCGGTGACGCCGTGCACGAAGGGCATCAGCGCGCGGGTGGTGCCGCCGGGCTCGTCCGAGGCGGAGCCGGTCAGGCGGGCCAGCCGGTAGTGGTCGGCCGCGTGCACCGTGCCGCCGAGGTCGACGGTGATCCCGTACGGGCCGTCGAGGCCGCGCGGCACGATCTCGCGGATCCGGCCGTCGGCGTGCATCTGCGTGACGCCGCCGCTGGCGAAGCTGGAGACGAACATACGGTTCTCCGCGTCGAAGGCCGCGTTGTCCAGCCCCGCGACGCCCGACGTGACGACCGACCGGGCACCGGTGGCGAGGTCGATGCGGGTCACGATGCCGGCGATGCCGCGGGAGAGGACGACCAGGGTCCCGCCCCGGTCGAAGCGCACCGCCACCGGGTCGTGCACGTCCCGCGCGAACAGTTCGGGCGTGCCGCCGTCCGGGGGGATCCGCCAGACCTGGTTGTCCACCATGTGCGGGTAGTACAGCCAGCCGTCGGGCCCGAGCTGCATGGCGTTGCCCAGGGCCAGACCGTCGGTGAGGACGACCGGGTCGCCGCCGCCGGGGAACAGCTCCAGGAGACGGCCGTTCATCGTCATCTCGTTGACGAAGAGCCGGTCCCCGACACACGTGATGCCGTTGGGGGCCCGGAGCGCGTCGCAGACCAGGCCGTAGTCGCCGCCCGGGCCGCGGCGCCACACCCGGCCCGGTGTCAGGTCGGTGATGTACATCGAGCCGTCCGCGCCGAACGCGAGGTCGTCCGGCGCCTGTACGGGGCTGTCGAGCTCCACCACGACCTCGACGTCACCCGACGCCGGGTCCACGGCGCTGATCTGCCCGGCGAGGAACTGCGCCACGTACAGCCGTCCGTCGGGGCCGAACGCGACACCGTTGGCGCCCCACAGCCGGTTGGGCGGGTTGAGCCTGCGCACGTCGAAGCGGTCGCTCGTCGGCCGGCGGCGGCCGGTGGGGTCGAATCGGCTGGGGTGCGTCATCGCCTCCCGGGTCATCCGACGACGACCTCGTCCATGCCGCCCTCCGCGCGCCAGCGCCTGAGCAGCTCGTGGAAGGCGATCGGCCCGTCGCCGAACGACTCGCTGCGCCCGCTGGGCATGCCCTCGTTGTTGTAGTAGCCGGGCGTGCACTCGGCCTGGAACTTGTGGAGGCTGGGCACCTTCTCGTGGATGGTGTCGACCCAGGCGGCCTCGGCGTCGGCGCTCGGCTCGACGTGGCGGGCCCCGCGCTCGCGGGCCTCGGCGAGGACCGCGGCGACGTGGGTGGCCTGCTCGTCCAGGATGTGGACGTAGTTCACGGACGCGGCGTTCTGCAGCGAGCCGAGCTGGAAGAGGTTGGGGAAGCCGTGGCTGTACAGGCCGTGCAGCGTCCTGGGCCCCTCCTTCCACCGCTCGGGGAAGGTGACCCCGTCGCGGCCGTACACAGGAAGCTCGCCGGACAGGATCCCGGAGACGCCCACCTCGAAACCGGTGGCGAAGACGATGCAGTCGACCTCGTACTCCGTCCCGCCCACCACCAGGGCGTTGCCGGTGATGCGCTGCACACCCCCGTGGTCGGCGGTGTCCACCAGGGTGACGTTCGGCCGGTTGAAGGTCTGCAGATAGGTGTCGCTGAATCCGGGCCGCTTGCACATGTAGCGGTACCAGGGCTTGAGCGCCTCGGCCGTGGCCGGATCCTCGACCAGGTCGTCCACCCGGGCGCGCAGCTCGTTCATCTTCTGGAAGTCGGCCAGTTCGCCGAGGTGGTCCCGCTCCCCGGCCGGCAGGTGGGCGTAACTGTCGGTCGGGACGAGGTTCTGCAACAGCCGGGCGGAGGCGGTCCAGCCGTCCCGCACCAGATCCTGCTCCGCCTGGCCGCCGCTGACGAGCGTGAGGAAGTTGTCCCGGCGGCGCCGGGACCAGCCGGGGGTCAGAGACTCGGCCCAGGCGGGGTCCGTGGGGCGGTTGTCGCGCACGTCGACCGAGGACGGCGTGCGCTGGAACACGTACAACTGCCGTGCGTCGCGCCCGAGATGAGGCACGATCTGGATGGCGGTCGCGCCGGTGCCGATGACGGCGACGCGCTTGTCGGCGAGCTTGTCGAGGTTCCCGCTCGCGTCACCGCCGGTGTAGGCGTAGTCCCAGCGGCTCGTGTGGAACGTGTGCCCCTTGAACGTCTCGATGCCGGGGATGCCGGGAAGTTTGGGCAGGCTGAGCGTCCCGCTGGAGACCACCACGTGGCGGGCCCGCATCAGGTCGCCGCGGTCGGTGGAGACGATCCACTCCGACTCGCCCTCGTCCCAGCGCAGTTCGGTCGCCCGGGTCTGGAAACAGGCGTCGCGGTAGAGGTCGAAGTGCCGGCCGATCGCCCTGGCGTGCTGCCGGATCTCCTCACCCGGCGCGTACCGCCAGGTCGGGACATGGCCGACCTCCTCCAATAAAGGCATGTACACATACGACTCGATGTCGCACTGGACCCCCGGATAGCGGTTCCAGTACCAGGTGCCGCCGAAGTCCGCCGCCTGCTCGATCATCCGGATGTCCCGCACCCCGGCCTGCCGCAGCCGGGCGCCGGTGAGCAGACCACCGAAGCCACCTCCGACGACCGCCACCTCCACCCGGTCGAACAGGGGCTCACGGGTTGACTCGGGCTCCGCGTAGGGGTCGTCGCCGTACGTGCCCGACTCACCGGTGATGCGCCGGTACTGGCTGTTGCCGTCCGGGCGGATCCGGCGGTCGCGCTCCGCCCGGTACCTGGCGCGCAGGGCGTCCGGATCGAAGCCGAGCCGGTCCGGCTCCCCGGCCGAGGAGGCGGGCAGCCGGCGAGGCAAGTCGAGCCGGTCCGGCTCGCCGGCTAAGGAGGCGGGCTGCTTGCGGGGGGTGACCATGGGGGCCTCTCTGCTGTCCGTCGGACGATGGGTGTCCGGTCTGCTCGCCCGGACGTCGGGGGTGGCGGTCTACTCGCCGGTGTTCGACGGCTTGCGTCCGCCGAGCGGCAGCCAGCGCTGCCGCAGCGCGTGGGCGGCGGCCTTGGGGTGCCGTTCGCGGGTGAAGACGCCCTTCTTGTTGCCGCCGACCCGGTGGATGCCGTGCGAGGTCTGGAAGTCGGCGAAGTTCCACACGTGTTCGCCGATGAAGGCGTCGATGCGGTCGAAGACGCGGTGGTTCGTCTCCAGGTAGGCGAGCTGGTACTCCTCCGTCCAGGGCGTGTCCCACACGGAGTGCAGCCCCGGCAGGGTGTCCGCCCCGTACTCGCTCATCATGATCGGCTTGCCGAACTTCTCGGCCCAGCCGCGCAGATCGCCCTCCAGGTACAACTCCGCGGTGGCCAGGTCGCCGGTGGCGATGTACCAGCCGTAGTAGCGGTTGATGCACAGGACGTCGAAGAGGTCGGCGATGAGGTCGTTCTCGTGCGTCGCGAACATCACCGCCGCATAGCTCACCGGACGCGTCGGGTCGAGCTTGTGGGTCAGTTCGACGAGCGGCTCGAAGTACTCCCGCGCGCCCTGCTCGTTGGAGGACGGCTCGTTGGCGATGCACCACATCACGACGCTGGGATGGTTCTTGTCGCGGGCGATCAGCTCCCGGATCGCCTGGGCGTGCGCCGCGCGCGTGTCGTCGCCGAACGTCTCGTCGGAGAACGTGGCCCGCGGCGGGGTGCCCATGAGCCCGGCCTCCACGGCCAGGTTGAGGCCGACGGCCGCGGTCTCGTCGATGACGACGATGCCGTGCCGGTCGGCGAACTCCATGACCTCCTCGGCGTACGGATAGTGCGAGGTGCGGAAGGAGTTGGCGCCCATCCACTCCATGAGCTGGAAGTCGTGCACGAGGTAGGCGTCGTCGTGGCCCTTGCCGCGCACCGGCGTGTCCTCGTGCTTGCCGAAGCCGGTGAAGTAGAACGGCTCGCCGTTGATGAGGAACTGGGTCCCGCGCACCTCGACCGTGCGCACCCCGAACGGCTCGGTGAAGGTGTCCACGACCTCGCCGCCACCGTCACCGCCACCGTCCAGGACCTCGACGACGAGGTCGTAGAGGTACGCCGCACCCGGCTGCCACAGCTTCACGTCGTCGATCCGCAGCGTGCCGTTCGCCCCCTCCCCGGCGGCGACCTCGATGCCGTCGGCGTCGACCGCGCGCACCCGGACCGCGGCCGGCGCGTTCGTCTCGACCGAGTAGCCGACCGTCCCGGCTCCGCCGTCGAGGCCGGTCACGACGGTGATGTCGTCGACGTGGACCACCGGCTTGCTGTACAGCCACACCGACCGGGCGAGCCCCGCGTAGTTGTAGAAGTCGTGCAGGTACGTCTGCTTGCGCCGGCCGTCGTGGGAGACGGTGATCGAGCCGGGCGGCATCGTGACGCTGGTCAGCTCGTTGTTGACGCCGATGGTGAGCCGGAACTCCCCGCCGGGGCGGACGTGTTCGGTGATGTCCGCCTCGAACGGCGTGTAGCCCCCCACGTGTTGGGCGACCAGCACGTCGTCGACGTACACCTTCCCCTCGTGCGTGGCGGCGTCGACCCGCAGCACGACCCGCTCGCCCGCCCAGCCGCGCGGCACCCGCACCAGGCGCTGGTACCAGACCCAGCCGACGTGGTCGCGGATCGCGCTGTCGGTGAACAGGTCGTTGTAGCTGGCCGGTACGGGTGCCTCCAGCCGCGTGTCGAGGGGGCCGGTCCACGGCTCGGGGCCGACGGCCGGGGCGACGGCGAACCGCCAGATCCCGTCGAGGTTCACCAGCTCGCGGGTGGCGGTGGAGCGGGGCTTGAGCATCGAAGGTTCTCCTACGCGGTGTGGTCGTGGGCTCCGGCGCACGGCCGGGCGGCCCCGCGCCGCATCGGGCGGGCGGGGCCGGAGCCGTCAGTCGGCGGTGTTCTCGAGTGTCAGGCGCCACTCCCACGCGTACTCGCTGCCGGCGAGCCGGTGGCGCGGGTGGGTGTCGGGGCCGAGGACCGCCGTGCCGAGACCGCGGTGCGCGATGTCGAGGTGCACCACCGTCTTGTGGCTCGGCGCGAGCTCCCACCAGTGCTCGGCCGCCTCGATCTCGCTCACCTCGTAGCGGCCCACGTTCATGTGGAGCGCGGTCGGGTGGGCGGTGCGGACCGTGCCGGCGGGGCCGGTCAGGTTCAGTGCGGTGACCCCGCCGCGGGTCCCGTTCTCCTGCGGGAGGAGGTAGGGCACGGCCAGGTCGTCGATGGGGCTCTCCCAGGAGCCGAGCAGGGCCGAGGCCCGCCGGTCGGGGTAGTTCTCCCACGGGCCGAGACCGACCCAGCCCGCGTCCTGGAACCCGTCGACGAGTTCGAACTCCATGCCGACGCGCAGCCCGTCCCGGGTGCCCTCCGGCAGTGTCACCTGTTCGGCGAGGACCCAGTCGCCGTCGGCGAGCGCGGTGATCGTCCGCCGGTGCACGACCTCGTCGCCGAAGGCGGCCTCGTAACGGGTGGTGACCACGGCCCCGTCGCCGGTCTCCTTGACCTCGACGTCGGCGGGCGTGAGCTTGAAGAAGCCGGAGCGCACGAACCGGTTGTCGAGCGAGAACGACTTGTCGTGGCAGGTCAGCGCCCGCCACAGGCTGAGCTGCGGGGAGCGGCGCAGCAGCGGGTGGCTCAGGTTGCCCTCGGCGTCGAGCGGCAGCGCGGCCCTGCGCGCCGGGGCGGCGGGCAGCCGCACGGGTGCCTGGGGGAACGTGACCTGCTCGGCGGCGACCTCGGTGCCCGCCGGCGCCCACAGGGCGTCCTCGCGGGTCCGCACGGTCAGGGTCAGCGCCAGGGTCGCCGGTTCGGCGGCGAGCAACTTCCGCAGTGCGGCGGGGATCTCGATCGTGCCCTCGGCGCCCGCGGCCACTTCCGGGGTCGGGACGGCCACGGCTGCGGCCGGACCGGCCGGGGTCTCGACGCGCAGTTCCAGCGTGTACGCGCTGAGGTCCGCGAACGACTGGCGGTTGCGGATCCGCAGCGTCCCGGCCCGCGCCTCCTCGGCGTCCGAGACGGTACGGACCGGGCTGAACAGGCCGCGCGCCTCGAACAGCGCGGGCTTAGGGGTGAGGTCGGGGAACACCACGCCGTTGACGAGCATCGGCCCGTTGTGGGTCTCGTCGCCGAAGTCGCCGCCGTAGCGCAGCTTTCCGTCGCCGTCCCGGTCCAGGGAGTGGTCCGTGAACTGCCAGATGAAGCCGCCCTGGAGGCCGGGCAGCGACTCGAAGAGCTCCCAGTAGTCGGAGAGCCCGCCGGTGCCGTTGCCCATGGAGAAGGCGTACTCGCAGGTGATCAGCGGGCGGTCGGCGCGCGGGTCGGCGGAGTAGCCGGTGAGGCTGGCCATGGCCGGGTACATCGGGCAGAGGATGTCGGTCGAGGCGTGGCCGGCGTGCCAGTCGGTGGAGATCGAGCCCTCGTAGTGCAGGGGCCGGGTGGGGTCGAAGCGCCGGATCCAGGCGGCGGCGGCGTCGTGCGCCGAGCCGTCGCCGGTCTCGTTGCCCAGCGACCAGGAGATCACCGACGGGTGGTTGCGGTCGCGCAGCACCATCCGGGCGATGCGCTCGATGATCGGGTTCAGGTAGGTGGGGTCGTCGGCGATCGTGGAGGCGAAGGCGTGGCCCTCGACGTCCGCCTCGTCGATGACGTAGAACCCGATCTCGTCGCACAGGTCGAGGACCTGCGGGTCGTTGGGGTAGTGCGAGGTGCGGATCGCGTTCACGTTGAACCGCTTGAGCAGGGACAGCTCCGCCAGGTGCCGTTCCCGGGACATGACGCGCCCGGTCTTCGGGTCGACGTCGTGGCGTGCCATGCCCTGGATCAGGACCCGCTCGCCGTTGACGAGGAGGTCGCGGCCCTCGACGCGCACCCGGCGGAAGCCGACGCGGATCCGGGCCTCGTCGGCGACCTTCCCGTCCGGTGACACGAGCTGCACCACGAGGTCCTCGAGGTGGGGGGTCTCGGCAGACCAGGGCGTGACGTCGAGGTCGGAGAGGGAGAAGGCCGTGCAGCCGGCGGGCGCCGCCGGGTCCGGGAGCTTGGTCATGGTCGCCGGGATCGCGCGGAACTCCGGGGGGACGGGCGCGCCTGCCGCGGTGATGCTGATCATGTCCATGAAGTCTTCGGGCAGCAGCGGCTCGGGGCGCACCGACCGGTCCAGGGACGGCAGCGGGAGGGTGCGGGTGCCGAGGCGGGCGGAGACGGGCAGCCGGATCGACCGGTCGAGCACGTCGATCCGCACCGACCAGCCGCCGGTGTCGTAGAGGTGGCCCAGCCCCGAAGTGGACACGTTCACCTGAAGGTCGCCGCGCCCGGTCTGCGGGTCGTAGTCGGCGACGGCGGACACGTCGGCCAGGGCGATGTCCGCCACCGTGTAGAGGTAGACCGGGCGGGTCAGGCCCGACTGCCACCAGTGGTCCTGGTCCTCCAGGAAGCTGCCGGCGGACCACTTGGCGACCCGGAGGTCGATCCGGTTCGTGCCGGGCACGACGGCGTCGGTGATGTCGAACTCGGCCGCCAGGTGCGAGTCCGAACTGGTGCCCACCGGGCGGTCGTTGACGACCACGCGCAGCAGACCCGAGGCGGCCCCGACATGCAGGATCGTCCGGCGCCCGGCGACGGGCGACAGCTGGATCACCCGGCGGTAGACGCCCGTCGGATTGTGCGCGGGAACCTGCGGGGGCACCTCGTCGAACGGCATCGGCACGTTCGTGTAGTGCGGCACGTCCCCGTTCGCGAGGTCCTCCTGCATCGTCCACAGGCTCGGGACCTGGACCTTCTTCCAGTTCAGGTCGAGCGGCGCGGTCGGCGACGGCAGCAGCTGGAAGTCCCAGGTGCCGTCGAGCTCGATGTCGGGGGTGCGGCGCAGGGCGCGCATCGGCAGCCGGCCCACGGAGTGCAGCCCGGAAGCGTCCCAGGGGCCCATCGTGTTCTCCGTCGTCGTCATGCCTGCTCCTCCAGTGCCTTGCCGCCGCTGCGGGCGACCTCTCCCAGCCAGCCGAGGCTCGGCTTCGGGTGCCGCTCGAACGTCTCGCGGTCGACCGCGATGAGTCCGAACGTGGGCTCCCAGTGGCCCCACTCGTAGTTGTCCAGGGCGGTCCAGTGGAGGTAGCCGCGTACGTCGATGCCGTCGTCGATCGCCGAGAACAGGTGGCCCAGAGCCTCCGAGGTGTACGCGATCCGCCGGGTGTCGTCGTCGGTGGCGATGCCGTTCTCGGTGATGAGGACCGGGGTTCCGCCGGTCGTCTCCCAGGCGTGCCGGACGGCGATGCCGATCGCGTCGGGCCGGTACGCGTTGCCCGTCAGCGTGTTGTCGGGGCTTTCGGGGTGAGGGACGATGCCGTTGGCGTCGACGGTCTGGCTGGAGTAGGACTGGACGCCGATGAAGTCGTCGCCGCGGGCCGCCTCGAGGTACAGGTCCTCGCGGACGTAGCGCACCTCGCGCAGCTTCTCCTCGTTGCCCGGGGTCGGGGTCAGCGCCTGGCAGGCCACGGTCCAGCCGGACTTGGCGCCGGTGCGCTCCTTGAGAACCTCGCGGGCGGCCTGGTGGGCCTTGGCCAGCCGGCGCCCGATCGTCGGGTCGGGGGAGGGCAGCACCGGGCGGGCGTCCCCCTCGAGGGTGGGGCTCAGCCACTTCTCCGCGTCGTCCTCGGACCGTGCCTGCCGGGACTGGCCCATCAGCGCCATCAGGGCGAGGATGTTCGGCTCGTTGATGGTGCAGACCCACTCGACGCCGTCGAGGATGCGGGTGGCCGTCTCGACGTAGGACCGGAAGCGGTCGATCGCCCGGTCTTCCAGCCAGCCGCCGTCCTCGGTGAACCAGCGGGGGTTGGTGAAGTGGTGGAGGGTGACGACCGGGGTGAGGCCGAGGTCCACGGCGGTGTCGATCATCCGCCGGTAGTGGGCCAGCTCGGCCAGGGAGATGTGTCCCTCGGCGGGCTCGATGCGGGCCCACTCGATCCCGAAGCGGTAGGAGTTCAGGCCGGCGTCGGCCAGCAGGCGCATGTCCTCGGCGTACCGGTGGTAGCTGTCGACCGCGTCGCCGCTGCGCGCCATGCCGGGCATGTGCGGCTCGTACGCCCACCAGTCGCTGTTGGTGTTGTTGCCTTCGATCTGGTGCGGAGCGGTCGACGCGCCCCAGAGAAAGCCGGGAATCAGTTCAGTCACCGTCGAGATCCTTGCTGGAGACCGGAGAAGAGGCCGCGGCTCGGTCGATGGAGACCGGCGGCGATGGTTCTACGCTAGCATGAAATTCGAATCGCGATACTATTTTCGCGGCCGCCCTTTTCGGGGTGGCCGACCACGAGGCCGCCGGACCGGTCGGGCGGCCAGCAGCGGGAGAGTGCGCATGAACGCAACCAACGGCCGTGGGCCGTACGCGAAGTCGGCGGAGGTGCGCCGACGGATCCTGGAAGCCTGTGTGGACGCCTTCGGGGAGACCGGCTTCTACGGCGCCACCATGAAGGACATCGCCAAGCGCGCCGAGATCAGCCACACCGGGCTGCTGCACCACTTCTCGCGCAAGGAGGACCTGCTCATCGCCGTACTGGAGCTGCGCGACGAACGCGGCGCCCAGTTCCTCAAGTCGGCCGACGCCATCGACCCGGCAGCCCACCCCGTCGAGGCCCTGAGGGGAATGCTGGCCGTCATCGTGGACAGCGAACTGCAGCCGGGAATCATGGAGTTGCATTGCGTCCTCTCCGGCGAGGCGACCTCTCCGGGCCACCCCGCACACACGTACTTCGCGAACCGCTATCGCAGCGTCCGCCGCTTCTACACCGAGGCGTACACAGCGCTCGCCGAACGCGGCGAACTGCGCTCGGAGGTGGACCCGGCCACCCTCGCCGCGATGACGCTCGCCCTCATCAACGGCCTGCAGGCCCAGTGGCTCTTCGACCGTGACTCGGTGACGATGGAGTCCGCCATCCGCGCCTTCCTGGTGTCCGTCGTCCCGGGACTGGTGGCCCGATGAGCCTCTCCGTCGGCGTACTCGGCGCCGCCCGCATCGTGAAGTCGGCGCTCCTGGAGCCCGCCGCGACACTCGACGGCGTCGAGGTCATCGCCGTCGCCGCCCGGGACACCGGGCGGGCCGTCGCGTTCGCGGCCGAACACGGCATCCCGAGGGTGCTCGACTCCTACGACGCGGTCGTCGACGACCCGGCCGTCGACGCCGTGTACGTCCCCACGCCCGCCGCCCTGCACGGACACTGGACGCGACGCGCCATCGAGGCCGGCAAGCACGTGCTGTGCGAGAAGCCGTTCACGGCGAACGCCGACGAGGCCGCGGCGATCGCCGAACTCGCCGAGTCGAGCGGACTCGTCGTGATGGAGGCCCTGCACTCGCGGTACCACCCGATGTGGGCGCGGATGAGCGAGCTGATCGACTCCGGTGTGCTCGGCCGGATCGGCACCGCCCGGGCGGAGTTCAGCACGCCGCACGCCGACACCGCCACCGACATCCGGTGGCAGCCGGACCTCGGCGGCGGCGCCCTGATGGACCTCGGCGTCTATCCGGTACGGCTGCTGCGCCACCTGTTCGGCGAGCCGGAGGTGACCGGGGCGCAGATCCGTGACGTGGACGGCGTCGACGGTGCGGTGACAGCCCGACTCGCCTTCGCGGGAGGGGTGTCGGGCGAGGTCGTCGCGATCATGGAGGGGGGCGGCGGTTACGCCGCCGACCTCCGCGTCAGCGGTTCGGCGGGGACCCTGTACGTGCGCATGCCCTACCACCCCTACCTGTACGGGGAGTTGACGCTCACGACGGACTCGGGCGTCGTCGTGGAGCAGGGCGACCCGCGGACCACCTACTCGTTCCAGCTGGAGGCGTTCCGCGACGCCGTGACCGACGGGGCGCCCAACCTGACGGACGCGCGGGAGGCGACGGCGACGATGCGGGTCATCGACGCGGTGTACCGGGCCGGCGGCCTGCGACCGCGCGCCCCCCTCACCCCCTAGCGCAGCCGACGCGACCACGACCGGAGCGGCCGCCGCGGGGCGGCCGCTCCGGTGGGCCTGGAGTGCAGGGGCCTGTACACGGTCAGGCCGCACCGGCCCGCACGTCCTGCTCGGCGTCGGCGCTCGCCTTGGCGCCGGCTTCGGAGTCGGCGTCTGCCTCCGCCAGGCGGCGCCGTTCGGCGCGTCGCCGTGCCTGCTCGACCGGATCCGCGACGGGGGCAGCGAGCAACAGGCGCTGGGTGTAAGGGTGTTCGGGGGTCGAGGTGACCTGTCCGGCGGGACCGGTCTCGACGATGTCGCCCTGGTAGACCACGCTCACCCGGTGGCTCACGTGCCGCACCACCCCGAGGTCGTGCGAGACGAACAGGTACGCGACCCCGGTGCGCCGCTGGATGTCGATGAACAGGTCGAGCACCCTCGCCTGGGTCGACAGGTCGAGCGCGGAGACGGGCTCGTCGCAGACGATGAGCTTCGGCTCGGGAGCCAGCGCCCGGGCGATCGCGACGCGCTGGCGCTGACCGCCGCTGAACTCGCTCGGCAGTCGCTCGGACGCGTCCTTCGGCAGCCCCACCTGGTCGAGCAGCTCACGCACCCGCGCCCGCGCGTCGTGCGGCGTCGCGCCCTGGACCACCAGCGGCTCGCTGAGGATGTCACCGACGGTGAGCGACGGGTTGAGCGAGGTGTAGGGGTCCTGGAACACGACCTGGATGTCGCGCGCGAGCGCGCGCCGCGCCTTGCCCGCGACATGGGTGATGTCCTCGCCCGCGAACAGGACGCGTCCGCCGCTCGGCTTCACCAGGCCGAGCACGGCGCGGCCGATGGTCGTCTTGCCGGACCCGGACTCGCCGACGATCCCCAGGGTCTCGCCCGGATGCGCCGTCAGGGACACCCCGTGCAGGATCTCCACCGGGCGGGCCCGGAAGCCGCGCCCCGGATAGGCCACGCGCAGATCGCTCACGTCGAGCAGGGGAGCCATCATGATGCCTTCTCCTCGAGAACCTCGGTCGTGTCGGCCGCGGCGGCCTTCGCCAGGGCCGCGGCCACGGCGTCCGGGGGATCGGTGCGCAGGTTGTTCTCGTCGAGGATGGAGCCCAGGAGCATCCGGGTGTACGGATGCCGTGGCGTCCGGAAGATCTCCAGCGCCTCCCCGACCTCGACGACCTCGCCCTGCTGCATCACCGCGACCCGGCTGCAACTGTCCGCCACCACACCGAAGTTGTGGGTGACAAGGAGCACGGCCATGTTCAACTGCTTCTGCAGGTCCCGCAGCAGGTCCAGGATCTCCGCCTGGACGGTCACGTCGAGCGCGGTCGTCGGCTCGTCGGCGATGAGCAGCTTCGGGCTGCTGGCCACCGCGCCCGCGATGAGCACGCGCTGCGCCATGCCGCCGGAGATCTGGTGCGGGTAGGAGTCGAAGGTGCGCTTGGGGTCGGGGATGCCCACGCGCTTCAGCAGGGCGAGCACATGGGCGCGCGCGGCCTGCCGGGACATCGGCTGCGCGGCGCGCAGTCCTTCCATGAGCTGCGACCCCACCGTGAACGAAGGGTCGAGGTTCGACATGGGTTCCTGCGGCACGTATGCCACGGACGTGCCGCGCAGTTCGCGTAGTTCGCCCTCGCCGAGGCCGAGGAGCTCGCGTCCGTCGAGCTTGATCGAGCCGCGGGTGACGACCGCCTCCGCCGGCAGCACGCCGAGGAGCGCGAACGCGGTCTGGGTCTTGCCCGACCCGGACTCGCCGACGAGGCCCAGGGTCTCCCCCGCGTCCAGGGTCAGCGACACACCGCTGACGACTTCCTTCAGCTCACCCGAGGGCGTGGGGTAGGCGATGGCGAGGTCTTCCACCGTCAGCAGGTGCGTGGCCGGGGAGTCGGCGTTCGCGCCGGAGTTGGCGCTCTTGACGGTCTGCGGCCGTGCGGGCGTGGTGATCTTGGCCGGCTTCGGCCGGGCCCGGTCCAGCGCGTCGCGCAGCGAGTTGCCCAGCAGGACGAACGACGCGTTGATGAGGCCGAGCGTGAGGCTCGGCCAGATGAACTGCATCGGCGTCTCATAGATGTTGACGAAGCCCTCGCCGATCATCAGACCGAAGCTGGGGACCGTGTTCGACCCGAGACCGAGGAACGCGAGGCCCGACTGCAGGCTGATGGACGAGCCCATCAGGAACGCGGTCGCGATGATGATCGGCCCGCGGATCACGAACAGCACGTGCCGGCCGAGGATGCGCAGATCCGTCAGGCCCGAGACCCGCGCGGCGTCCACGAACAGCTCGTTCTTCACCCCGACGACGAGGCCGCGGACGAGACGGAAGATGCCGGGGGACGACAGCACGCCGAAGATCAGCATGGTGGCCCGGTAGTCGCCGCCCGTCAGGGGGAGCAGCACGATCAGCAGCAGCAGACCGGGGAAGGTCATGATGAGGTTGAACACCCAGTCGGTGGTGGTCCGCACCCGGCGGCCGAAGTAGCCGCCGACGAGCCCCGCCGTGACGCCGATGACGAGCGAGACGCTCGCGCCGATCAGGCCGGCGATCATGCTGGTGTTGATGGAGTGCAGCAGCCTGGAGAAGATGTCGCGGCCGCTCTGGTCGCCCCCGAGCAGATAGCCCGAGCTGCCGGGGGCGGCGTTGATCGCGTCCAGCGAGGCCTGGTTCGGGCCGTGCGAGGTGAGCAGCGGGCTCAGTACGCCCAGCAGGACGATGACGAGCAGTATTCCGCCGGTGATGACGGCCTGCGGGTCCTTGAGGATCTTGCGCAGGGGCGACTTGCGCTGCGGGGCGCTCGGCCCCGTCACGGTCGCGAGGTCGGGGGCGCTCACTGCTGCCTCGCCTTCGGGTTGAGCCAGCCGTTGACGATGTCGACGATCAGGTTGACTCCCACGATGAACAGGACGCCGAACAGGGAGAGGCCCATGATGATCGGGACGTCGCCCTGGAGGGCGGCGTTGAAGGAGTAACTGCCGATTCCAGGCAGTGCGAAGACGTTCTCGATGATGAGGGCGCCGCCGAGCATCGCGATGAACTCCAGGGACAGGACGGTGAAGGCCGGCCCGGCGGCGTTGCGCAGGGCGTGTCGCAGCACGATCGACCGGGGGGAGATGCCACGGGTGCGCAGGGTGCGGACGTAGTCCTTGCGCAGCTCGCCGATCATGGCGCCGCGGATCTGCGCGGACAGGTTCGCGATGCCGCCCACCATCAGGGCGATCACCGGGATGGTGATCGAGGCCAGCCAGCGGCCCGGGCTCTCGGCGAACGGCGTGTAGCCGGTGGCCGGCAGCCAGTCCAGCTTGACGGCGAAGACGACGACGAGGCCGATCGCGAGCAGCAGGTTCGGCACGATGTAGCCGAAGAGCGAGGCGACCTGCGTGAGCCGGTCGACCACGCCGCCGCGCGACGCCGCCAGGACGCCGAGGACGACGCTGATGACGGCGGTGAGGAACAGGGCCACGACGACGACGGACAGTGTGACGGTGAGGTGGTCGGCGACGGCCGTTCCGACGGGCTGGCTGGTGAAGTACGAGACGCCGAAGTCGCCCTTGAGGGCGTGCAGCAGCCAGTCCAGGTACTGGACGATCACCGGACGGTCCATGCCCATCTCGGCCTTCTTCGCCTGGACCGTCGCGGCCGTGGCACCGGTTCCGAGAATGCTTCTGACGATGCCGTCGAAGGACGTGCTCAGGAGGAAGAACGTGATCATTGATACGAGGACGGTGAGCACCAGGCTCGTGCCGAGCCGACGCAACACGTAGGAGATCATGGGGTGGGGCTCCTTCGGACCAGGACCGACGGGACGTGGTTCCGGGCCCGCGACGGCGGTGCCGCCGCGGGCCCGGAACGCACGCGGGCTAGTCGGAGATGCCGAACGCCCGGATGGTGCTCAGGGTGTTGGAGCCGTCACCGAGGTACACGACGCCCTTGGTCGCCCAGCTGTTGCCGAGGAAGGAGATCGGCGAGCTCCACGCGTCCTTGACGGCGAACTCGTTGACCTTCTTGTAGGCGGCACCCGACTTCGCCGGGTCGAGCTCGCCCGCCGCCTGGCCCAGCAGCTCGGTGAGCTCGGGGTCCGTGGAGTGGAACGGGTTCAGGAAGCCGCCCGGGGTGAAGTTGTTGCCCGCCTCACGCGCGGAGATGCTCAGCCCGTCGAGGAAGAGGAACATCGGGTACTTCTTCGAGGTGATCGCCGAGAAGTTGTTCTGCGCGGGCACCGGCGTCCACTTCACCTTGATCCCGATGTCGTCGAGCGCCTGCGTGACGGTCGGCTCGAACGCCTTGGTGTAGATGAAGCCCGGCATCGTGACGGAGAACCCGTTCGCATAGCCGGCCTCGGCCAGCAGCTTCTTCGCGGCCGCGGGGTCGAAGGGGTAGGTCTTCTCGAGCGCGGGGTCGTAGGCGCCGCCCGCGGGGTTGAAGACCTGGAGCGTCGGCTGCGCGGCGCCCTTGAGCAGTTGCTCGGCGATCTTCGGCCGGTCGAACGCCATGTTGATCGCCTGCCGCACCCGCGGGTCCGCGAGCGGCTTGAGTATGCTGCCCGCCCGGTCGGCGAGCACCAGGTTCGCCACCGCCGTGGCCTTGAGGGGCGAGATCTTGTAGCCCGTCGCCTTGAGCTTGGCGGAGTTCTCGGGGGCGGCCGGACCGGCGTTGATCTGGCCGGCCTGCAGCGCGTTGGACGAGGCGGTGGGATCCTGGATCACCTTCACCGTCACGCTCTGGAACGGATAGGCCTTCACGTTCCAGTAGTCGGCCCGCCGCTTGAGTACGTACGTCGTGCCGGTCACCGACGACTTGTCGAGGACGTAGGGACCCGAACCGACCGGGTTGAGCGCGGTGCTCTTCTGGGTCATCGTCGCCGGGTCGCCGATCACTCCCGCCGCCATCGAGAGGGTGGCCAGCAGCGAGCCGTCCGGCTGCTTGAGGTGGATCACGACGGTCGTGGCGTCGGGAGCCTCCACCGACTTGACGGAGGCGAGCTGGCCCTGCTGCGCCCCGGGTGTGGCCATGGTGCGTTCCAGGGTCGCCTTCACCGCGGCCGCGTCCACCGCCGCGCCCGAGGAGAACTTCATCCCCTGGCGCAGCTTCAGGGTGAGGTTCAGCCCGTCGGAGGAGTACTTCCAGCTCTCGGCCGCGTTCGGCTCCAGTTTGCCCTTGTTGTCGGTGTACAGCAGCGTGTCGTACAGGGCGCCCCAGACGTAGCCCGCCTGCCCGTCGGTCAGCTGGGTCGGGTCGAAGGAGTTCGGCGTGGACTGGATGGCGAGGGAGAGCGACTCGGCGCCGGGCGACGACGAGCCCGTCGTCCCTCCGCCGCACGCGGTCAGCGTCAGCAGCGCAGAGGCCGTGATCGCCACGGGAAGTGCCCGGAACCGCGCTCGCGGGCCGTTGGATCGAATACGCGTCATGGTGGATTCCTTTTTGTCCCGTGCGATCCGGGGTCCGGTGCGTCGAATGCGGCCGGCACCGTCCCGGTGCTCCTGTCGACCGGCGTGCGGTCGGTACCTCGGCGTCGGAGGGCAGGTGCGGCACATCATCACCTGAGCCGACGCTCTGCGTCTCGAACGTGTTAATTCGGCAACGCTTACCAGGCGGTTGGATTTCGTTTGTGGAACGTAGGCGTCGGTGGGAGTGGACGGGAAGGGGGTATGCGCCGTTCTTGACCAGAGCGTTACCTGTCGGGACGGGGCTCTCGCGAGGGCGTTGGGCGCCTTGAGTGGTAAAGGACCAGGTCGCAGGGTTGGCTGAAGTCTTGCCCGCGTTCGCGCGGTTACTTTTGAATGCTGGCCATGTGGCAGGTTTTGGCGCACGGGCGCTATGGTGCTGGGCATCTCCAGCGAGGATCGACCGTGACCGCCCCACTGGCGCGTGCGGCCAACAGCAAGGGGGGCGCGACGTGGAACGGGCAAGACAGCGCGGACCGTACGCCAAGACAGCGGCCCGCCGTGCGGACATCGTCCGTGCGGCGCGCGACAGCTTCGCCGAACACGGGTATGCCGGGGCTTCCCTGCGTGACATCGCCAAACGGGCCGGCATCACCCACGCAGGTCTGCTGCACCACTTCCAGAACAAGGACGAACTGCTCACCGCCGTCCTCGCACACCGCGACGACGAGGAGTGGGAGCGAAGCTTCGGCGAGGTCGAGGGCCAGGGCTCGCCGCAGCGGTATCTCGCCGAGACGCTGCGCCAGCACCAGAAGACGCCCGAGCTGATGCGTCTGTGGGCGGAGCTCGCCGCCTCCGCCTCACGCCCCGACCATCCCGCCCACACGTCCTTCGTCGAACGCAACGCCCGCGTGCGTTCCCGCACCTCCGAGGCCATGCGGGAACGTGCGGCGGAGGGGCGGCTGCCGGAAGGCCTCGATCCGGACAGTGCGGCCGCTCTGTTCCTGGCCGTACTGCACGGCCTGCAGATGCAGTGGCTGCTCAACCAGGATCTCGACATCATCACGCCGCTCTACCGTTTCTTCGACCTCATCCTTCTGTCGGCCGACGGGCAGTCTTCCGAGGGTGCCTCCTAGGGACGTTCGGCGTCGAAGCCGGTCGCGTTCCCGGTCGACTCGACCGTTGACCGGTTCGTAACACAGTACTAACGTACACAGTTCCGTACCCACAGCTTGTCCCGAGGGAGTGGCGCTGTGACACGTTGGCCCCGTCGAAGGCGCAGCGGACTGCTTGCCGCCGCTCTGGCGACCATGCTGGCGCTGACCGGATTCGCCTCGGCCCCGGCGAACTCCGCCGACGTGACCGGCGCCACCGGCTCGGCCACAGCCCAAGAGACCAGGCCCGGACTGCTCGACTCGCCCGCCCCCGCGGCGGTCCACGACTGGCTCGGCTACGACCGGCCCGCGCAGTACGAGAGCATCGACTCCGAGGTGAAGGTCCCGATGCGCGACGGCGTCCGCCTCGCCTGCTACCTCTACCGGCCGGGACACGACGGCAAGGTCGACAGCGCCGAGCACCCGAGCCTTCTGATCGACTTCACGCCCTACCAGAAGTACCGCGCCAACCCGGCGAACGTCTACCTCGCCGAGCGCGGCTACAACGTCCTGACCTGCGACGTCCGTGGGTCGGGCGGCTCGACCGGCACCTTCCCCTCCTGGTTCCAGCCCAAGGAGGCCACCGACAACCACGACCTGATCGAGTGGCTGGCACGGCAGCCCGGCGCGACCGGTGACGTGGGCCAGGTGGGCCAGAGCTACGGCTCCATCACGTCCTACCGCGCCGCCGCGCTCAAGCCGCCGCACCTGCGCGCCATCATCCCCATCGTCTCCCCGACGAACATCTACTCGGAGTGGGTGTATCCCGGCGGAGTGCAGTCGACCAACGGCACCTGGTGGGCCAACGGCGGCCCGGTCCTCAGCCCCGCCGACCACACCAGCACACTGCGCAGCTTCCAGCAGCACCCGCTCTACGACGGGTACTGGAAGCAGGCGGTCACCACCGACAAGCTTCGTGACGTCGAGGTCCCGGCGCTGCACATCGGCGGCTACTTCGACATCTTCAAGAACGGCGGCTTCGACGCCCTCGAGCAGCGGCCCCGGCAGACCTGGCTGCTGAACGGACCGTGGATCCACGGCGGATTCCTCCAGGTCCCGGGGCTGGACCCGCTGTACCAAGGAGTCGACTCCGCGAACGCGATCTCGTTCTCCGTCGTCCTGCAGTGGTTCGACCACTGGCTGGCCAAGCTTCCCGGGGCGCAGTTGCCGCCGGACCGCGTGATCAGTTACGCGTCGACGTCCGCCAAGGCGTCGGGCAGCTGGCACGGCTACGACCGGTGGCCCACGGCGGCGGCGTCGGACACGCGCCTCTACCCGACGGCCGACGGCGCGCTCGCCGACCGGGCTCCCGCGCGCTCCGGGCTGAGCTACCAGGTCAACCCGATCGACGGCCCGTCGGCCGACGTCATCGGGACCCTGCCCTACGAGCCGAGCCAGAACCAGGCCACGGCCGAACAGAACAGCGTCCTGCCCAACGGCCGCTACACGAGCAGCCGCACCACCTTCACCCTCCCGGCGTTCACCGCGAACACCACCCTCGCCGGCCCGGTCACGCTCCACCTGAACGCGTCGATCGACGCCCAGGACACCTACTTCGTCAGCAAGCTGGAGACCGTCCTGCCGGACGGCCGCGTCCTGCCGATCGAAACGGGATACCTGCGGGCGCAGTTGCGCGACGGCCTGGAGAGGGCCAAGCCCGTCACGCCCGGTGCGGCGACGCAGTACACGGTCCAACTCGGCCAGACCCACTGGCAGTTCAAGCCGGGTGAGAAGCTGCGCGTCACGATCGGCGGCGGCGACAGCCCCCGTATCGTCCCCACCAACCCCGCCGGCAACGTCACCGTGCACCTCGGCGGCAAGACGTACGTGGAACTGCCCGCGCTCAGGTAGGACGGCAACCCGTAGACTCGTGGACGACTTAGTGAGCGTTGGTTCAGTCGATCACGGGGAGCCGGGCAGCCATGGCGGAGACGGTCGCGGACCTGCGCGCGGACGGGCACACGGACTGGCGGGCCTACGGGACGCTGGACCTGCCGCCGATCCTCGCGCACGCCCTCGACGCCATCGTGGAGCAGGGCTACCACGCCACCACCGTCCGTGACCTCGCCCGCCGGGTGGGTGTCACCGTCCCGGCTCTCTACTATCACTACGCCAACAAGCAGGCCATCCTCGTGGAACTGCTGCTCGGTTCCCTGAGGTCCGTCCTCGGCCGCTGTCACTCGGCGGCCGAGGAGGCGGGCGAGGACCCCGTCGACCGCTTCTGCGCGCTCGTCGAGTGCATCGTGCTGTTCATGACCCACCGGGCCCCGCTCGCCTTCCTCGACACCGAGACGCGCAGCCTGGAGCCCGGCAACCGGGAACAGTACGTGGACCTGCGCGACGAACTCGAAGGGCTGGTGCGCGACGCCGTGCGCGACGGCGCGGAGGCCGGGGTCTTCACCGTCCCGGTGCCGGTGGACGCCGGCCGCGCCGTTCTCGCGATGTGCCAGGCGGTGGCCCAGTGGTACCGCCCCGACGGCCCGCTGACCCCACCGGAGATCGCGGAGCGCTACGTCACCATCGCGCTCTTCACCGTGGGCCACCGCCCGGAACACCCACGGCGCTGAGCGCGGACAGCCCGACGGCACAAGGTCACTTCGAGGTGGAGGAGCCCCTACCTCCCCGTGAACTTCGGGTCCCGGCGGTCGCGGAACGCGGCGACGCCCTCCGCGAAGTCGCCGCTGCGCAGCAGCGCGGCCTGCCCTTCCCGTTCGTTCTCCAGGGCGCGCGTCAGCTCCGGCAGCGCCGCTTCGTTGACCGCCCTCTTGATCCGGGCGTACGCGAGCGGTGGTCCCGACGCGAGCCGGGCGGTCATGGCGGCCACCGCCTCGTCGAAGTCCGCGTCGTCCACCACCTCCCCGATGAGGCCCCACTCCGCCGCCGTGGGCGCCGGGATCCGCTCCCCGAGCAGGGCCATCCGCATCGCGCGGGCCCGGCCGATCGCAGCCGGGACGAAGGCGGTCGCGCCCGCGTCCGGCATCAGCCCCACCCCCGCGAAGGCGAGCAGGAAGTAGGCGGAGCGGCGGGCGATCACCAGGTCGCAGGCGAGGGCGAGTGAACAGCCGGCGCCCGCCGCGGCCCCGTTGACCGCGGCGAGGACCGGTTTGCCGGTACGGCGCACGGCGAGCACCGCACGGGCGGCGGCCTCCACCGTGTGCGCGTCCACGACGGTGCCGAGGTCGGCGCCGGCGCAGAACGCCCGCCCCTTGCCGGTCAGCACGACGACGCGGATGCCGTCGTCCGCGTCCGCCTCGTCGACGGCGTCGGCGAGGTCGGCGAAGCCGGTGGTGCCCAGGGCGTTGAGCCGGTCCGGGCGGGCGAGGGTGAGACGGAGCACGGCGCCGTCTCGGAGGATGCCGATGCCGCCGGGCGTGCTGGTGCCGTCGCTCATGTGCTGCCGTTCCTCGGAGGGCCTCATGGCCGCGGATCCACTACGGGTTTACCTATCGCTCGCTAACCAGTCTAGGGCGACGATCGCCGCCGGTCCATGACGGGATTGCGTGAGGGTATCCACTAATGCGGCATCGGTGAGTACTATCGCGCTGTTGACTTAGCGATCGCTAGGTCAGTGACAGGTGCCGTGAACGTCGGCGACGGGAAGGCCCGCCGCCCGCAGCAGATCACCGAGGCCTTCCTCGAGGTCGGCGGCCAGTACCGACGCAACGTCCGAGGAGAGCGAAGACGATGAGCACCGAGGCCTATATATACGACGCGATCCGCACCCCGCGCGGTCGCGGCAAGCGGAACGGGGCCCTGCACGGCACCAAACCCATCTCACTCGTCACCGGCCTGATCGACGCCCTGCGCGCCCGCCACCCCGACCTCGACCCGGGCCGTATCGAGGACATCGTGCTGGGTGTCGTGTCCCCCGTCGGCGACCAGGGCTCCGACATCGCCCGCACCGCCGCGCTGGCGGCCGGGCTGCCGGACACAGTGGCCGGCGTACAGCTCAACCGGTTCTGCGCCTCCGGGCTGGAGGCGGTCAACGTGGCGGCCCAGAAGGTCCGTTCGGGCTGGGAACAGCTCGTGCTCGCGGGCGGCGTGGAGTCCATGTCCCGGGTGGCGATGGGCTCGGACGGCGGAGCCTGGTACAACGACCCGGCGACCAGCTACGACACGTACTACGCGCCGCAGGGCATCGGCGCCGACCTGATCGCCACCATCGAGGGCTTCAGCCGCGAGGACGTCGACGCGTTCGCCGTACGTTCCCAGGAGCGCGCCGCGGCTGCCTGGTCCGGCGGGTACTTCGCCAAGTCCGTCGTCGCGGTCACCGACCAGAACGGGATCCTCGTCCTCGACCGGGACGAACACATGCGGCCCGGCACGACGGTGGAGGCGCTCGGCAAGCTGAAGCCCTCCTTCGCCACCCTCGGCGACCTGGGCGGCTTCGACGCCGTCGCGCTGCAGAAGTTCCACTGGATCGAGAAGATCGACCACGTCCACCACGGCGGCAACTCCTCCGGGATCGTGGACGGCGCCGCCCTGGTCCTCATTGGCAGCGAACGGGCGGGCCTCGAGCTGGGGTTGACCCCACGGGCCCGGATCGTCGCGACGGCCACCTCGGGCGCGGACCCGACGATCATGCTCACCGGTCCGACCCCCGCGACCCGCAAACTGCTCGCGCACACCGGTCTGTCGGTCGACGACATCGACCTGTTCGAGATCAACGAGGCGTTCGCGTCCGTGGCGCTCAAGTACGCCAAGGACATGGGCATCCCCGACGAGAAGCTGAACGTCAACGGCGGCGCGATCGCCATGGGCCACCCCCTCGGAGCCACCGGCGCCATGATCACCGGAACCATGGTCGACGAGCTGGAGCGCCGTGGCGCCCGCCGCGCCGTGGTGACCCTGTGCATCGGCGGCGGCATGGGCGTGGCCACCCTCATCGAGCGTGTGTGAAAGGGCAGTTGATGAACAGCACCATCCGCTGGGAGCAGGACGCCGACGGCGTCGTCGTACTGACCCTGGACCACCCGGAGCAGTCCGCCAACACCATGACCGAGGCCTACGCGGCGTCGATGCGCGACGCCGTCGACCGCCTCGAAGCCGAGCGCGAGAGCGTGCGCGGCGTCATCGTCACCTCCGCCAAGAAGACCTTCTTCGCGGGCGGTGACCTCAACGACATGCTGGCCACCGGGCCCGGACAGGCCGCCGCGTTCTTCGCGTTCATCGAAGGCGTCAAGGCCGACCTGCGCCGCCTGGAGACGCTGGGCCGGCCGGTGGTCGCGGCGATCAACGGCGCCGCGCTCGGCGGCGGCCTGGAGATCGCACTGGCCTGCCACCATCGCGTGGCCCTCGACACGAAGGGCTCGAGGATCGGCCTGCCCGAGGCCACCCTGGGGCTGCTGCCCGGCGCGGGCGGCGTCACCCGCACCGTAAGGATGCTGGGTGTGACGCGGGCTCTGGACAGCATCCTGCTGGACGGCCGCACCTTCACCCCCGCCGCAGCCGTCGAGGCCGGCCTCGTGGACGAACTCGCCGCGACGCACGAGGAGTTGCTGGCCGCAGCCCGTACCTGGATCACCGCGCACCCCGATGCCGTACAGCCCTGGGACGGCAAGGGCTTCAAGCTGCCCGGCGGAACCCCGGCCGCCGGGCCCCTCGCCGCCGTACTCCCCTCACTGCCCGCCACCCTGCGCGCGAAGGTACGGGGCGCGAACCTGCCCGCGCCCCGTGCCATCCTCGCCGCCGCCGTCGAGGGCGCCCAGGTCGACATCGACACGGCGCTCACGATCGAGTCGCGGTACCTGACGGAACTGGTCACCGGCCAGGTGTCGAAGAACATGATCAAGGGCTTCTTCTTCGACACGCAGCACATCAAGGCCGGCGGCAGCCGCCCCGACGGCCACCCGCGTGCCACGGTCCGCAAAGCCGTGGTCGTCGGCGCGGGCATGATGGGCGCCGGCATCGCGTACGCGTGCGCCCGGGCGGGGATCGAGGTGGTCCTCAAGGACGTCACCGCCGAGGCCGCCGCCAAGGGCAAGGCCCACGCGCAGCGGCTGCTGGACAAGGAGGTGGCGCGCGGACGCACGAGCCGCGGCGAAGCCGACCGGCTGCTGGCGCGCATCCACCCCACTGCGGACACCTCCGGCGCCGCCGGCGCCGACCTCGTCGTCGAAGCCGTCTTCGAGGACCCGGCGCTGAAGAAGAAGATCTTCGGCGAGATCGAACACGTCGTCGCCCCCGACGCACTCCTCGCCTCCAACACCTCCACCCTCCCCATCACGGACCTGGCCCAAGGGGTGGACCGCCCGGCGGACTTCATCGGGCTGCACTTCTTCTCGCCGGTCGACCGGATGCAGCTCGTCGAGATCGTCGTGGGGGAGAAGACGGGCGACGCGGCCCTCGCACGGGCCGTCGACTTCACCCGGCAGATCGGCAGGACGCCCGTCGTCGTGGGCGACGGACGCGGCTTCTTCACCACCCGCGTCATCCTCACCTTCCTCGACGAGGCCGCCGCCATGATCGGCGAGGGCATCGCCCCGGCCACCGTCGAACAGGCGGGCCTCCAGGCCGGCTACCCGGCCGCGCCGCTCCAACTGTGGGACGAGCTGACGCTCACCCTGCTGCGGAGGATCCGCGAGGAGACCAGGGCGGCCGTCCTCGCCGAGGGCGGGACGTGGGAGGCGCACGGCAGTGAGGCGGTCGTCGACCGCCTGGTCGGCGAGTTCGACCGCGCCGGACGGTCCACGGGCGGCGGCTTCTACGAGTACGACGCCGACGGCCGACGCACCCGCCTGTGGCCCGGCCTCACCGAGCACTTCGGGCGGGGCGGCGAGTGCGCGCAGGACGTCCGCTTCGAGGACCTCAAGGAGCGCATGCTGTTCGCCGAGGCCCTGGAGTCGGTCCGATGCGTCGAGGACGGCGTGCTGCGCAGCGTCCCGGACGCCAACGTCGGCTCGCTCCTGGGCATCGGCTTCCCGGCCTGGACGGGCGGGGTACTCCAGTACATCAACGGCTACGAGGGCGGCCTGCCCGGCTTCGCGGCCCGGGCCCGCGTACTCGCCGACCGCTACGGCCCCCGCTTCGAGCCGCCCGCGCTGCTGCTCGCCAAGGCCGCGGCGCGGGAGATCTTCGCGTAGTCCTCCCCACACCGTCCTCCGTCTCCGTCCCCCGTCCCGCGAGCAGTTCGGCGGTCCGGGGGACGGCCCCTGTACCCACCTGCTCACCTGTCCGGCGCCGGACACGGTACGACCGCGGGGCGGGCCCTGACATCAGGGCCCGCCCCGCGGTCGTACCGCGTCGGGTGGTTCAGGTGCCGTACGGGTAGAAGCCGCGTCCCGTCTTGCGCCCGAGGGTGCCGGCGGCGACCATGCGCCGCAGCAGCGGCGGCGCCGCGTACAGCGGCTCCTTGAACTCCTCGTACAGCGACTCCGCCACCGACTGCGCGGTGTCGAGGCCGATCAGGTCCAGCAGCCGCAGCGGCCCCATGGGGTGGGCGCAGCCGAGGACCATGCCGTTGTCGATGTCCTCGGCGGAGGCGACGCCCGACTCCAGCATGCGGATCGCGGACAGCAGATAGGGCACCAGGAGCGCGTTGACGACGAAACCGGAGCGGTCGGGCGCCCGGACCACGGTCTTGCCGAGCGTGTCCGAGGCGAAGGCCGACGCACGCTCGACGGTGGCGGCCGAGGACAGCTGGGTGGGGATGACCTCGACGAGCCGCTGCACCGGCACCGGGTTGAAGAAGTGCATGCCGACCACGTGCGTGGCGCGGCCGGTGGTCACCGCGAGGTCGATGACCGGGAGGGACGAGGTGTTCGTCGCGATGATCGCGTCCGGGCTGTCCAGGTACTTGTCGAGCGCGGCGAAGGTCGCCGTCTTGACCTCGCGCCGTTCGGCCACCGCCTCGACGACCAGTTCCCGGTCGGCGAAGTCGCCCAGGTCGTGGGTGAAGCGCAGCCGGGCAACGGCCGCGTCACGGTCCTGCTCGGTGAGCTTGCCGCTGCGCACACCGCGCTCCAGCGAAGCGGTGACCCTGGCCCGTCCCGCCGCGACGGCGTCCGGGCCGACCTCGCCGACCAGGACGTCGAGGCCCGCGCGGGCGCACACCTCGGCGATGCCCGAGCCCATGAGACCGCAGCCGACGACACCGACCCTGCTCACCGTGCTGTTGTTCGTCGCGGTCATCGGTACCGGCCTCCGTACGGGCTGTCGCAGAGTTCGAACACCGGCTCCCCGCGCACCGGGTCCTCGATGACGCAGAGGCGTACGAGGCAGCCGGGCCGGATGGAGGCGAGTGGGCCCTTGACCCGGCCGCGCACGGTGAAACCCTCGGCCATCTCGACGAGGGACACGTTGCGGGCGGCGGGGGTGCCCCGGAGGGCGACGGTGGAATGGCGTACGACGCCTGTGCCCACGCTGCGCTCGGTCCGCAGATCGCTCGACGCGCAGGCCGGGCAGATCAACCGGTGGTACATGGTGGTGCTGCACCAGCGGCACCGCTGGAAGAAGAGGGACTCCTCGGCCGGTGCGCCGGCCCGGGTGATGGACCTGCTTCGGGGTGAAGCGGTGGTGTCGTTCTCTGACGTGTCGGAGTCGAGCACTCCCGCCGCGATCCCGAATCCTGACTCGAACACGTTGGCATCTCCCTGCGCGACTCAAAATGCATGGCACTCGGTGCCATGTGCTGTGCTGATGCGGCTGCTGTGCTGATGTGGTCAGACGGCCACGGGGGCGTGGAACTGTGAGTTGTGGAAGACCAGCGGCAGTTGCTCGGGGTTCGTGTTCGTGGCGAGCACCTCGAGGACGATGACGCGGTGGTCGCCGGCCGCGTAGTCGTGGACCACCCGGCACTCCAGGAGCACGGGCGATCCGTCGATCAGCAGGGCGCCGGAGTCGAGTTCGGTGACCTCGATCCCGCTGAACCGTGCGGCCTTGTCCTTGCCGGCCAGTTGGTGAACCCGCGCACTGTGGTCGATCCCCAGGACGGACACCCCCAGGCGCTCGGCGCGGGCCAGCACCGGCCAGGTCGTCGAGGTGTTCTGCACCGCGAACAGGCACATCGGCGGATCCAGACTCACGCCGACCGTGAAGGAGGACGCGACGAGCACCGTGGGTTCGCCGTCGACGGTCGCGGCCAGCGCCGCGACCCCCGAGGGGTACGCGCCGAACGTCCGCCGCAGCAGCTTCGTATCGGAGGGCTCATGAAGAAACGACACGGCTGATCCCCCGGTCCTTGAGTGCCGTCCTGCTGTCGACTGCCACCCCGCAGTGCGTCGTCTGCGTGAAGATCAGTGGGTTCATGTATGTCTCTCCTTGGGGCGAGCAGGAGCTGGAGCCGGTCGCACGTCGGCGTTCACCGGCGCAGGTAGTCGGTCATACGGTCCAGCGTGGAGCGTGTTTCGGGCAGGAGCGGAAGCATGCTGAGGTGGCCGTGCAGGACGCCGTGCGCGAGATACCGTTCGATCCGCAGACCGTCCTGCTCGGCCCGGGCCAGGACGGCTTCCGCCGGGGGGCGCAGGTCGTCGTACTCGCTGAGGATCACGAGCATCGGCGGGAGTTCGCCCAGGGACGCCATGTTCTCGAACGAGAGGTACGGGGTGTCGGTCTCGCCGGCGGCGTAGGTGTGGAAGATGCTGCCGATGGCTTCCTGTTCGAAGCGGAAGAGCGGGGGGACGCCCGCCATCAGCTTCTCGTGCTGCTCGTCGGTCGTGAACGTCGCGCTGAGGGCCGGGTAGACGAGGATCAGCCGGGCCGGCACGCGTTCGCCGTTGTCCCTGAGTTCCATGGTGGCCGCGACCGTCAGGTTCCCGCCGGCGGAGGCGCCGCCGAGGACGACGGTGTCCGCGTCGACGCCGAGTTCGGCCGCGTTGCGCAGGGTCCACCGGAACGCCTCGGCCAGGGCGCGGTGGAGCGTGGGGTAGCGGACGGTCGAGCCGTTGGCGAGGGGGTAGTCGACCGACACGACGACCACGTCGGCGCGGGCGCACAGATCCCGGCTGACGGTGTCGGCCTCGTGGTCGTCCAGAGTGCCCGCGACGAAACCGCCGCCGTGGGCCCAGACGAACGCCTGCCGCCCGGGGCGGACGCCGGTCGAGGGCGTGTACACCCGCACGCGCAGTCCGTCGAAGCCTTCGACGGACTCCTCGCGGATGTTCACTTCGGGCTGCGCGTAGGGACGGTTGTCGTTGAACACCTTGTTGAATCTGTCCCAGAGAGCCTCGTCCGCGTTGAGGGCCTCCTCCCGGGTGACGTCGGCGACCAGGGCCACCTTGTCGGCGAGATACGGATCGAGTGGCATGAGACTCCTTGGTTGCCTCGTGTGCTGACGGGACTCGGCCGGTCAGTGGTCGACGGCGTGCACGGTGGCAGTGGCCTCCGGGCAGCCCTCGGCGCGGACGCGGATGTGGATGGCTCCGGGACCGGTGGGCCGGACGACGGCCATGGCGCGGCCGTCGAAGGTGGTGCAGGCGTCGGCGTCGAACCGCTCCTCGGTGTGCGTCCGCCCGGTGCCCAGCCCCGCCAGCACACCCGGCCCGGTCACCTCCACGCGGACCTGACGGTCCCGGTGACCGGCCGGGTTTCCCTCGTCGTCGCGCAACTCGACCGACACGTAGGCGAGATCCTTGTCGTCCGCGCGGATCTCGGGCCGGTCCGACGCGACCGCCAGCCGCAGGTCGGCACCGGCACTGCGCAGCACGCACCGACCCGACTCGACGCCCGCCCGGTAGGCGACCGCCGTCAACTCGCCCGGCCGGTAGGCCGATTCGAACCGTGCGATACAGGCCTTGTGCCCGCCGACCGGAACCCGCTCCAACGGCGCGCCGTCGAGAAGCAGTTCCACTTCGTCGGCGGAGCTGTAGACGTCGATGGTGACCGGCGAGCCCGCCTCGACGTCCCAGCTCCAACTGGCCACCGCGTCCGCCCACGACCACGGGGTCTGGAACATCGCACGGCCGTGGAACTGCGGCCGGTGCACGACGGTGTACGGCTGCTCGCGCAGCCCGAACACGGTCTCCCGGTAGTACGACATGGGACGCCGGTGACCGGTGATGTCGATGTCGGCGCAGCCGGCGGTCAGCGCGGGGAACACGTCGTGCACGCCGCCGTACATCTCCTCCTTGGGGCCGTCGTCCAGGTAGTCGGTCCGGCCGACCCCCGCCTCCCCGAGGTAGTCCCAGCCGGTCCAGGTGAAGTCGCCCAGCACATGACTGTTCTCCGTCACCAGCCGCCACAGCTCGTCGATGTGACCCGGGAAGGTCTCCGTGCCGAGGACCAGCCGGTTCGGGAAGGCGATGGCGTCGGGTACGTACCGGGCGTCGCCGTAGTTGATGCCGGAGACGTCGAGTACGGCGTGGGACTCCTCGGTCCGCTCGCTGACCAGTTGCGACGCGCTGAACTCGTTGATCTTCTCGCCCAGCGCGGAGATCAGGGAGTTGATGTCGGTGGGGCCCTCGGTCGAACCGACGACCAGGGAGGGCAGCTCGTCCGGTACGGCGACCAGGCCGTTCACCGCGTTGGTGACGAACCGTGTGCCGTCCAACTCCCGTACCTTGTCGGCGAGTCGGCGCCCCCACGTCGAACCGACCGGGCTGCCCACCTCGAAGATCTCGTTGCCGATGGAGTACATGATCACGCTCGGGTGGTTGAAGTCCTTCGTGACCATCGATTCCACGTCGCGCTCCCACCACTCCGGAAACGCCAGCGCGTAGTCGAACGGCTGCTTCGGCTTGGTCCAGACGTCGAACGCCTCGTCCAGGACCAGCATCCCCAGCCGGTCACAGGCGTCCAGCGCCGCGACGCTCAGCGGATTGTGGGAGCTGCGCACCGCGTTGAAGCCCGCCGCCTTGAGGATCTCGATCCGGCGCTCCTCCGCCCGCGCGATGGCAGCCGCGCCCAGCAGACCCGAGTCGTGGTGGATGCACGCGCCGCGCAGCTTCACCGACCGGCCGTTGATCCGCAGACCCCGTGCCGGGTCGAGCTGGAGGGTGCGGATGCCGAAGGCGGTGTGCTCCTCGTCCACGGCTTCGTCGCTGTCGCCGTCGCTCAAGGTGGTGCGGGCCAGGTACAGGTTCGGCGAGTCGACGTCCCACAGGGCCGGCCGCGGGACGTGCAGACGCAGCCGCGCCGTCGCGCTCGTGCCCGGCAGCAGCGTGACGGGTGCGGTGCCTTCGGCGACCGTGGTTCCGTCGGCGCCGGCGATGGTCGTGGACACCCGCATCGTCCTGGTGAAGCGCTCCTCGTTCACCACGGTCACCGCGACGACGACCACGGCGAGTTCGTCGTCGACCTGCGGGGTGGTGACGCGGACGCCGTCGAGGGCGATGTGGACCGGGTCCGCGACGATCAGATGCGTGTCGCGGTGGATTCCGGCGCCCGAATACCACCGGGAGTCCAGGTGGGCACGCGCCTCCACCCGGATCGAGTTCGGCTGCCCGTAGCGCAGATACGGGTCGCACTGGACGTGGAACCGGCTGTAACCGTTCGGCCGCTGCGCGACGAACTCCTCGTTGATGTACACGACCGCGTCCCGGTAGACGCCCTCGAACTCGAGGAAGACGCTCTTGCCACGGTAGGTCTCGGGCACGTCGAAGCGCTTGGAATAGTGGAAGTAGCCGCCCGGGAAATAGCCTGTGTGGGCGCCTTCGGACACCGACGCGCCGCGCGCCAGATCCCGCACGGAGTCGTGCGGGAGGAGGACTTCCTGATCGCCCTCGCCCGCCACGGCGCTGGCGAAGCTCGTCGCGGCGGAACCTGCGGTCCAGCCGCGATTGAAAGACTGGCGGAACATGTGTTTGTCCTTGTCGAAGCGGCTCGGCTGGGTCCCCGGGCCCCCACCCGATACGGATCACGGGTGGGGGCGGACGGCACTCTGTGTCGGTGGACGACGCGCAGGCTGTTACTTGGGCAGGTAGTCGTTGGTGACGTAGGGCTTCACGTCGAAGCTCTTGAGGAGCTTGCCGTCGGCTCCCGCCAGGACGCCCTGCTCGATCATCCAGTCGGAGTAGGCCTGCGACTTCTGGACCGACTGGGTGCCGACCGGACCGTCGGGGTTGACCATGTCCTTGGTCTCGCTGGCCGTGACGTAGTCGACCAGCTTCGGGTTGATGTCCGAGAACTGGGCGGCGAGCGCCGCGTTCGCGGCCTTGGGATCGGCGATCGCGGCCTGGTATCCCTCGCGCAGGGCCTTGGTGAGGCCGCGTGCGACGTCCGGGCTCTTCTCGAGGAAGCTGTTGTTGGCCAGCAGGAGGAGTCCGGAGGCCGCTGCGACGCCGTAGTCGGTCGGCTCGAACTTCGTGAACTTCACGCCGCTCTGTGTGAACTCGTATTCCTGCTCGGGCCAGGTGGCTGCCACGTCCACCTTCCGGGCTTTGAGCGCCTCGGTGGAGCCGACGCTCAGCACCACCTGCTTGGCCTTGCTCTTTCCTCCGTCATTCTTGATCATCGCGTTGACCAAGGCGAGTTCGGCAGGGCTGCCGTACCCGCCGTAGACCTTGCCGGCCAGCTTGCCCGGCGAGGTGATGCCGGACGATTTGAGGACCGTCAGACCGGACGGATCACCAGGCATCACCATGAAGATCGACTTCACGGGGGCCCCGGAGGCGAAGTCCGTCACGGCCGATCCGATGCTGCCGGTGAAGCCGACCTGCGCCTGACCCGACGCGATGAGGGTGTCGGCGGCCGACGAGCCGATGGGAAGGATCTTGACCTTGATCCCTTCCTTCTCGAACAGGCCCTTCTGTATCGCGTACGCCAGGCCGTTGTGCGCGGCGCCGGGCAGGTAGTCCAGCGCGAACGTGACGGTGGTGAGGTGGGAGCCGGTGGCGGATTCGGCGTCGTCGGAGCCGCTGCCGGAACACGCCGTCAGCACGAATGCGCCGACGGCGAGAGCCGATCCGAGGCGAAGAGCGGAGCGACGCGAAACCGGTGCGCCTACCCGTGTGTTTCTGGCCATGCTGAGCACTTCCTTCTGGCTGTTCCGGGAGAGGGGGGCACCCGTTTCATGAGGGATTCTTGTAGGGCCCGTCTGCCGGTGCTGTCTGCACCGCTCGGGCCGTCAGCCGGCTGATCTCATTGTCGAACTCCCGCCGAAGCGATGCCTTGTCGCTCTCGTCGAGCCAGGTCGCCGAGATGGCGTCGAGCGACGATTGCACGAGATCGGCGGCGCTTATTCCGTACCAGTCGGCGATGAGACCGTATTCGGTTCCGATGTCCGTGTGGATCATCGATTTGTCGTCGGTCCCGGGGACGAGCCAGACGCCGTTGCGCAGCATCGTGCCGATCGGATGAGTCTCGGGCCGACTGTATTCGGGGAGGGCGTCTCCGGCGACCAACTGCGTGATGGTGGGGCAGACGGTGAACGGGATACCCGACTCCGCGGCCCGTCGCAGGACGGGTTCGTCCTCGATGACGGGGTAGCCGTGGTCTATCCGGTCACAGGCCAGGAGATCTGTGTAGGCAGAGTACTCGGCGGCTCCGTATCGCACGTAATGCGCGGTACGCTTGAAACCGTGCCTGCTCGCTCGACGGTAGACGTCGGCGAAGTGGATGGGGCGATGTTCGTCGAGGAACTCGGGTCCGTCAAGGCCGATGCCGATGAATTCCTCACGCCGGTGTGCGATCAGATCGTCGAGCATCTCCTCGGCGTACGAGACCGGCTCGTCGCGCATGATGCACGCGATGAAATTGGTCCGCACCCCGAAATCGGCCTCGGCGGATTTCGCACCGTCGATCAGCCCGTCCTGGATCTGGGTGAAGGACATACCGGTGCGGGTGAGCGCGGTCGGATTCACGAAGAGCTCGAGATACCGCAGGTTCGAGGCGCGTACGTCGTGAGCCACGATCCCGTAGACGGCGTCGCTGAGATCACGGGGCGTCCGCACGAGCGCCCCCAGCAGTTCCAGCGCGTCGAAGAAGGCCTGCTCCCGCGTGTCACCGCTGTGCTGCCGCAGGTCGAACGCGGCCTCGATCGCCGACCGGCTGGCACTCGACCTGTTGCGCCTCGCCAGCTCGACAGCGGTGTCGCGATCGATCGAGCCGGTCAGGTGACAGTGCACGTCGACCTTCGGCAGTGCTTGGGAGAGTTCCCGCACGCTCATGCCCGCGACCTCGAACGCATGCGGCTTGCCCGGTCCGTTCACGATCTCTCCTACTTGTCCCAGTCCGCTAAACCTGCCGAAGTGGCAGTACTATGACAGAAACCGCGAGCCTGGGGAAGAGGGTTCTTTCGGTTCGAGCGCACCCGAGGTCAGACGGGCGGGACCGTCTAAGATCCCCGGGACGCCACCAAGGGGAGGCCGATGTGTCCGACGCCGTTGACGACCTGATCATTGCTGCGCTGAGAAGCGACGGGCGGGCGACCGTCCGGTCGATCTCGAAGCTGGTGGGGCTGCCGGAGACCACCACCCGGGCCCGGGTGAACAGCCTGCTGGACTCGGGCCGGGTCAGCGTCATCGCTGTCCTTCACCCCTCCGTCGATCCCAGCGAGATCACGCTGTTCATCCGGGTCCGGATGTCCTCGGGCTGGGCGTCGCAGATCGCCGACTCGATCCTCGGCGGCTCCTACTGGCTTGCGGAGATCATCGGAGAACCCGAGGTGATCGCCACGTTCGACGTGGCGTCACTGAGCCATGCCGCCAGGCTGACCGACGACATCGCCCGACTGCCCTTCGTGTCCATGGTCACGACGGACCCGGTGCTGGCGATCTACACGGGTGCGGGAACGCCCGAGGAGACGGGCGGCGAGGCGGGGCTGTGGCCGGCCAGGGCGGAGACGAGGCTCGACGCCCAGGACCGCCAGCTCATCCGCTCCCTCCAGGTCGACGGCCGCGCCAGTTACACGGCGCTCGCCCGCTCGGCGGGTCTGTCGCTCTCCCAGGCCAGGCGCCGGGTGCTGCACCTCGTCGACTCCGGCACGATCCGGATCTGGACGACTGTCCAGGCGGCCGATCGCGACCTGGCGCGGGCCGCGCTCGACCTCACCGTCAGCCCCAAGAGCGTCATGGCTACGGTCGAACGCCTCGTCCGCCGTCCCGGCGTCGTCTCGGTCTCGCGGATGAGTGGGGCCTCGGCGCTGGCGGTCGACGTCGCGGCCCGCGACACGGCACAACTCGGCGAGCTCGTCGGCGACATCTCCTCGCATCCCGATCTCATCAGCGCCCGTGTGCAGCGGATCCGCCTTCTGCGACGTCAGCTGCAGCAGCGGCTGCACAGCACGCCTGACGCGTCCGCGGCGGAGAATCCGGCCTGACGGGCGCCCTTCGGCGAGCGCCCTGCGATCGGGTGAATCTACGCATTGAGGGCTTCCCGGGGTGTCGTACGTCCCGATCGAGGCGGTGGGCGGCGGTCCGCGGGGTGATGTGTCGCAGTTCTTACATGCTCGAAACGCAGGGACGCTCGCCAGTGTGACCTGGGTGGTGTTTTATGTCGTGCTATTGATCTGGTGAACGAAACCGCAAGGGCTTGCCTGGGGAGATTCGCCGCACGCCTCTCGCCCCGAGCCGGAGTGCGGCCGGGGTCCGGTTCGACAACCGCTGAGGAGTCGCCCACGCCCGGCTTCCCGCGATCGATGCGGCTGCTCGCCGGCTGCGGACGGTTTCCCGCCCCGGCGCGCCGGCCTGCCCGACCCGCCTGTGGCAAGTGCTTCATCGGTTACGCGGCCTCGCGGACGGGCCGGATCGCCTCGGATGCGGGCGTCGACGTGGAGTTCCCCGAATTCCGGTCGTTCGCGCACCTGGTGGACCTGGTGGACCTGGTGGACCTGGTGGACCCGGATCCGAGCCGCGCGGGCGATGGTGCGGTGAAATAGATCCACCGTGCGTGGCAGAAAGCACGGGCCTTGGACAGTCGGGCTGGTCGAGGATCTCGCTTCGCGAACCAGGGCCCCTGGGCGTGAATCGAGGAGTCGGACCGCTTTGCCGCCCCGGGCGGGCCGGCAATGACGCGCCAGGGAATAGCGGCAGGTCCAAGGCCATTTGCTCGGCCTGTGGCGGTCGGCCGGGGCGGATCTTCCGATGGTTCGGGTCGGGGTGTCCGGCTACTCGGCGGTAGTCGGTTTCCCCCTCGGGGGCCGTCCGTGACCGCTTCCGCTCGAATGCGATTCCTGCCATAATTGACCGAAACAGCGACAGTCGGAGGTAGTGGGTATGAGTACTGAGCGAAAGCCACTCAGTTTCGGAGTCATCCAGGGCCTGAGCATGTCGGGCATGGTCACCGGCATCTGGGCTCACCCGGACAACCAGTCGGGTGACTTCCTCACGCTGGACTACTGGACGAAGCTGGGCCGCAAGCTGGAGGAGGGGGGCATCGACTTCCTGTTCCTCGCCGACCAGTTCGCCTATCCGTTGAAGAACGGCACGATGGCGGCACGCGCGGTCGAGGACGCCGTCTCCTTCCCCATGGGCGACCCGCTCGTCGTCCTGTCCGCCATCGCGGGCGCGACCTCCCGGCTCGGACTGGTGGCGACGATCTCCACCATGACCGAGCCGCCTCCGCACGTCGCCCGCCGGCTCTCGACGCTGGACAGCCTGAGCGGGGGGCGGATCGGCTGGAACATCGTGACGGGCGCCAACCAGGCGTCCACCACGCGGCTGTTCGGCACCGCCGTACGGCCGCACGCCGAGCGGTACGCGATCGCGGACGACTTCCTGGAGCTGACCCTCAAGCTGTGGGAGGGCTGCTGGGAGGACGACGCCGTCGTCTACAACAAGGTCGACCGGATCTACGCCGACCCCGCGAAGGTCCATGAGATCAAGCACGAAGGGCCCTACTTCCGCTCCGAGGGCGCACTTCCTGTGCCGCCCTCCCCGCAGCGCACACCGCTGCTCTTCCAGGCGGGCACGTCGGCCTCCGGCCGCCGGTTCGCGGCCAAGTACGCCGAAGCCGTCTTCATCCCGGGCAGCCACCCGGAGAAGGCGGTGGCCGACATCGCGGCGATCCGCACCCTGGCGCAGGAGGAGTTCGGGCGCGACGCCGACTCCATCAAGTTCGTCTGCGGCGCGCTGTTCATCACCGCCGACACCGCGGAGGAAGCCAGGCGGCGGCGTGAGGAGATGGCCGGCTACTCGACGCTGGAGTCCGCCAAGCTGGAGTACGAGTACCACACGGGCATCCAGCTGACCGACGCCGACATGGACAAGCCCATCCCCGGCGGCCGGCAGACGGCGCAGGAGGCCTCCAAGTCGCTGGCCGAGAAGTACGCGAGCGGCAAGGGCGCCGAGCAGCAGCCGCAGACGATCGGCGAGATGCTGGAGCACCTGCGGCGCAACGGGCCGACCGGCCTGGGTTTCGTCGGTACTCCCGAGCAGATCGCCGCCGAGGTCGAGGAGTTCGTGGACCGCACGGGCGTGGACGGGTTCCTCATCGAGCCCTTCGTCACGCCCGGGACCTACGACGAGTTCGTCGACCGGATCATGCCCGCCCTGCGCAAGCGGGGTCTGGCGAAGACGGCGTACGAGAGCTCCACCCTCCGTGAGCACCTGTTCGGCGACGGCAACGTGACCCTTCCCGAGAGCCACGTGGGCGCGTCGTTCCGCCCCGGGGCGAACTGACGAACCGATCGGCGGCCTCGGGTCGCCGGTCATCGTCAAGGGGCCCGTCCGCCGATCGGCGGACGGGCCCCTTGACGTGTCGGCAGGCACCCGGTGGGCCAGCGGCCGATTGCCGGCGAGGACGGAGCCGGGGGCCACGGGCCTGCGCGTACGACCCCTAGTGTGCCGAGGGCACGCCCGCTTTTTCGGCGGTTCCCCGAACGTGCTGGTCCATCAGATGCGCCGCGTCGGCCGGCGCGTGTTTCGCCAACGCATCGACGATGGCGTGGTGTTCGGGCACCGAGCGACTCCGCATGGTCTGGAGGTCGAGGAGTTTGTACGGCAGGAACAGGGCCGCTCGGGCCTCCTCGACCGCGTTGCGCAGCAACTCGGCCTCGGCGGCCTCGGCGATCCGCATGTGGAAACGCTGATCGGCCTGCCGGAACTCGCCGACGTCCGTCGTCCGGCTCATCCGGTCGTTCAGCTCGCGCAGTTCGGCGACGAGCGTCGAGTCCGCACGGGCCGCGGCCCGGCGGGCGGCGAGCGACTCCACGGTCGCCCGGAAGTCGAAGATCGCTTCGATGTCGTCGCCCTGGTCGGCGAACCACCGCCGTACCTCGTCGATCGACGCGGTGCGGTCGAGCACGAAGTTGCCGCCCGCCGCGCCGCGCCGGACCTCGACGTAGCCCGCACCCTCCAAGGTCCTCAGGGCCTCGCGGAGGGTGGCGCGGGACACGCCGAGCTGGGCGGCCAGGTCTCGCTCCGACGGCAGCTTCGAGCCGGCCGGGAACTCGTACAGGTGGATGGCGCGCCTCAGATGGCGCACCACCACACTGTGGGCCGGAGCGATGTCCACCGGTCGCAGACCCGCGGACACCGTGCTGTCGTCGGTTGGCACCCGATCAGAGTAACGCGAGGTCACGTGCCGTCCATGAACAAGGTCTTGAGCTCGGTGTTCGCCTCGAGTCCGGCCAGGCCGTTCGCCCGGCCGATGCCCGACTGCTTGACCCCGCCGAACGGCGCCTGGAGGTAGTTGGACGTGTTCGAGTTGACCGCCAGGACGCCGCTCTTCACCTTGCGCGAGACGCGGATGGCCCGTGCGATGTTCCCGGTCCAGATCGACCCCGACAGGCCGTACTGCGTGTCGTTCGCGAGCCGGATCGCCTCTTCCTCGGTGGCGAACGGGATCACGCTGACGACCGGGCCGAACACCTCTTCCTGGGCGACCCGCATGTCCGGGCGCACCCCCGTGAGCACGGTGGGGACGTACCAACCGCCCCCCTCGGGAAGACCGGCGGGCTTGGCGCCGCCGGTGACGACCACGGCCCCGTCGGCGACGCTCTCCTCGACGAATCCGTGCACGCGGTCGCGCTGGGCGACCGAGATCAGCGGACCGAGGTCCGTGGTCTCGTCCAGGGGGTCGCCCACCTTCAGCCGCGCCGAGGTCCGCGCGTACCCCTCGATGACCTGGTCGTAGACGCTCTCGTGGATCAGCAGACGGGACCGCGCGCAGCAGTCCTGGCCCGCGAGGCCGAACATCGCCTCCGGCGCGACCGCGCAGACCCGGTCGAGGTCGGCGTCGGCGAAGACGATGGCCGCGGACTTGCCGCCGAGTTCCAGTGTCAGGCGCTTGAACGTGCTCGCGGCGCGCAGTGCGATGTCCTGACCCGTCGCCGTCGAGCCGGTGAAGGTCACGCGCGCCACCGCGCGGTTCTCGACCAGGGCCCGGCCCACCGAGCCGTCGCCGGGGAGGATGCTGAGACACCCCTCGGGGAGCCCGGCCTCACTGGCGAGGTCGCCGAAGATCAGCGAGGTGAGCGGGGCCAGTTCGGAGGGCTTGAGGACGACCGTGTTGCCCGTGACGAGCGCGGGGCCGGCCTTCTGCGCCGCCATGGCGATCGGCGCGTTCCACGCCGTGATCGCGGCCACGACGCCGAGCGGCTCACGCTGCGTCATCAGCAGACCGCCGGCGTCGTTGGGGATGGTCTCGCCGACGATCTTGTCGACCGCGTCGGCGCTGTAGCGCAGCAGCGCCGAGGTGGCCCAGAGCATGCCCCGGGACTCCCGGATCGTCAGGCCGTTCTCCCGGGTCTGCAGGACGGCGAGTTCCTCCGCGCGTGCCTCGACGAGGTCGGCCCAGCGGTGGAGCACGGCCGCGCGGGCCGAGGGCGCCTGGTCGGCCCACGACTCCTGGGCCGTCACCGCCGCCGCCACGGCCCGGTCGACGTCCTCGACGGAGGCGTACGCCACCTCCGCGAGCTCCGCTCCGGTCGCCGGCTCGTAGACGGTGAAGGTCTTCCCGTCGGCGGACGGCGTGCGGGTGCCGGCGAGGACGAGTTGCTCGGACGTAGCCATGTGGTGGCCCTTTCTCAGACGTTCTCGAAGTAGCGGAGGATCTCCCAGGCCGGGATGTTCGCGGCCGCGAGGTCGGCGTACGCCCGGACCTCGTGCTCCCGGGACTGGGCGAAGAGCTCGACCAGGTCGGCGCCGAGCCAGTCGCGCGCGAACTCCGACTCGCGCAGGAGGGCCGCGGCCGTACCGAGGTCCTGCGGCAGCTCCCGGCCCGGCACGGGGGTGCCCGGTTCGTTGAGCTCGGCGGAGGTGAGGATGCCGTCGACGCCGCCCGCCAGGGACGCGGCGATCGCGAGATACGGCTGGAAGTCGCTCCCGCCCCGACGGTTCTCGAAGCGTGCCGACGACTCGGACAGGGTGATGGCCCTGAGGGCGCCGATCCGGTTGTCCCAGCCCCAGTCGAGGGTGACCGGCGCGAAATAGCCGGGGGTGTAGCGGCGGTACGAGTTCGGGTAGGGCGCGAAGAACGCCGTACATTCGTGCGCCGCGCGGAGCGCGCCGGCGGCGTACTGCCGGCCGGCTTCGCTCAGTGTGCCGGGCCTGCCGCCCCAGAACACGTTCTTGCCGTCCTGCCAGAGACTCTGGTGCAGGTGGCCCGACGTGCCCTGTTCCGCCATGTTCACCTTGGCCATGAACGAGACGATGAAGCCGTGGCGCCGCGCGACATCCCGGAGCAGGATCTTGAAACGGGCGGCCATGTCGGCGGCCTGGAGCGCGGGAGCGGGGGCCAGGGCCGCTTCCAGGTGGTGGTTGCCGACCTCGGTCATGACCATCTCGATCGCGACCCCGTAGGCGCGCGCCGAGGCGTCCAGGTCCGCGGCGAAGTCGCCGAAGTCGGCCCATCGCGACAGGCTGTATCCCTGGTTGCTGCGCGAGATACGGGTCATGGCGGACAGGTTCCCGGTGCGTCGCGCCTCGTCCGACACCTCGTCGCTGCGGAAGATCGAGAACTCGTACTCGACGCCGAAGACGCCTTCGTAGCCGTGGGACGCCGCCCGGTCGACGACATGGCGCAGGACGCTGCGCGGGTGCATCGGGTGCCGCTCGCCGTCCTTGGTCAGGCCGTCGCCCAGGACCGCGACCACGCCCGGCTCGCCGGGCATGGCACGCGCCGTCGACCAGTCCGGAGCGAGGAGCATGTCGCCGAATCCGGTGTCCTCCGCGGAGATGGAGGCCTCGAAGATGTCGTCGTCCACGGTCGCGGCCAGGTACACCTCGGGGAACGGCAGAGCGCTGCCGGATCGCACCTTGTCGGCCGACAGGTACTTCCCGCGCAGCGCACCGCTCAGGTCCGGCGTCTCGAGCCGCACACGCGTCACGTCGCCGAACCGTTCGAGTTCGGTCCGGGCGGCCGGCTTCTGCTCTGATTGCTCACTCATGCTGGGTGCTCCGTCATCTCGTTCCTGACAACTCGTGCGACGCGGCTGCTCGGGCGCGGGCGGTGTCCACGAGCCAGCGGAAGGCGGGGTCGGGCGCCGCGTGGGCCTCGGGGTGCCACTGGACGCCGAGGACGTCGGCCTCGACGGCCTCGACGGCCTCGACCAGGCCGTCGTCGGAGCGTGCGGCGACCCGCAGGCCCGGCGCGACGACGTCGACCGCCATGTGGTGGATGCTGTTCACCTGGGCCTGTTCCCCGTAGAGGGCGCACAGGGTGGTGCCCTCGACGAAGTTCACCCGGTGCGCGGGGAGCCCGGCCGGCTGGTCGCGCCGCTCGTGTCCCGGCAGGTGGTGGTCGTACAGGGTCCCGCCCAGGGCGACGTTCAGTACCTCGTGCCCCCGGCACGTCCCGAGCACCGGGATGCCGCGTGCGATCGCGGCCCGGGCGACCGCCAGGTCGAACTCGTCCTGCTCCGCGTCGAGCGGGGTGGTGTCCTCGGTGACCCGGCCACCGTAGAAGCGCGGGTCCACGTCGGCCCCGCCGGACAGTACGACGGCGTCGAGCCGCTGCACCAGGGCTTCGGCCGACGAGTCCCGGGGCAGGAAGACGGTCATGCCCCCGGCCGCCGCGATCTGCTTGGCGTACATCTGCACGCACACGTCGACGAACGCGCCTTCCCACAGCTCCGGGTACTGCGGGAACAACGTGGGTCCCGCGTAACGGCGACCGGTGACGCCCACCAGCGGCGTCCACGGCGGACCGGCTTCCGACGTCACCTCGTCGGCCTGGTTCCGTGCGGGGTCGCCCGGCTCGTGCTCGCTGGTCAGCAATGTCATGGGCTTCCGTTCGTCCTCAGCCTCGTAGCCGGAGAAAGTCCATTGGTCTATTGCTCTGAAAAATAGACCAATGGGCGTATGGTGGCGGCCGTGCCCCGTCGAGTCAAGGGGTGGTCCGGCAATGTGTTCATGAGGTGGCGTCGCCGGATCGCCTGCCCCCGAGGAGAGTCGACGACTTGACCGTGATCGCTTGCCACGTAGGAGACCTGGGCCTATGGTCCGTCTCGGTTGGTGAAGCTATGACCCGAATACCGAGACGTGATGTTCCGTCCGTCCGTCGGAAAGGTTCGAACAGGTGGCCATGACCTTCGACACGGATACAGCCGTAGCCGCGCCCGAGCGCCAGGACCCGATCAACGATCGCCCGCTGCAGAGACTCACGGCGATGGAGGCCGTCGTCCGGCTCCTCGTCGACCAGGCCGAGCTCGATCGCCGGCGTGGCCTGCGGACCGGAGGATTCGCGACCGGATACCCGGGGTCCCCCGTGGGCGGACTGCAGAGTCTGCTGGAGCGCAACGCGGGCCGGCTCGAAAAGGCCGGGGTCCACCAGGCGCCGGGCCTGAACGAGGAACTCGCCGCGACCGCCGTGTGGGGTGCCCAGACGGTCCCGACCCTCCCCGACGCGAAGGTCGACGGCGTCTTCGGCCTCTGGTACGGCAAGGCCCCGGGCGTGGACCGGGCCGCGGACGCCCTGCGGCACGGCAACATCCGGGGGGCGCACCCGCACGGCGGCGTCCTGGTCCTGGCCGGCGACGACCCCAACGCCAACGCCACCAACTACCCGTCCGACAGCAACTTCCTCTTCCAGGCGTTCGGGATGCCGGTCCTCTACCCGGGAACCGTGCAGGAGATCCTGGACCTCGGCCACCACGGCTACGCCCTGTCCCGCGCGGCCGGGCTCTGGGTCGGCTTCAAGATGGTCACCGCGATCGCGGACGGCTCGGGGACCGTGGACACGGACCCGGCCCGGCTGACCTTCCGCGAGCCCGCCGTGTCCATCGGCGGCAAGCCCTTCCGCCCGGTGCTGCGCGCCAACGATCCGGGCCCGCCGATGCGGGAGGCCGAGAAGGACATGCTGGGCGGGCGCAGGCAACTCGCCGAGCAGTACATCGACATCAACGACCTCAACCCGATCGTGGTCGAGGGGACCGACGCCCGCATCGGCATCGTGGCCCCCGGCAAGACCTACTACGACCTCCGCCGGGCGCTGAGGAACCTCGGACTCGACGACGACACCCTGGCGACGGCCCCACTGCGGATCAAGAAGGTCTCTGCGCTCTACCCCATCGGCCGGGACGAGTGGCTGCGCTTCACGGACGGCCTCGACCGGATCGTCGTGATCGAGGAGAAACGCCCCCTGCTCGAACTTGCCCTGAAAGACACGCTGTACGGGCGGCTTGACGCGCCCGCCGTGCTGGGCAAGACCGATGCGGACGGCACCGAACTCTTCCCGGTCTACGGCGAGTTCGGGCCCGACCTCATCACGAGGATCCTGGGCGGCCAGCTGGCGAAGCACGGTGTCGTCAAGGCGCCCGCCACCCGCCCGACCCTCAACGGCCTGCTGCCCGTGCTGCCGCTGGAGACCGCGCGCGCCCCGTTCTTCTGCTCCGGCTGCCCGCACAACGTCTCGCTCCGGGCTCCCGAGGGCGCTGTCGTGGGCGCGGGCATCGGCTGCCACATCATGAGCCTCCTGGTGAACCGGGAGGAGTACGGCAACCAGACCGGCTTCACCCAGATGGGCGGAGAGGGCGCCCAGTGGGTCGGCCAGGCGCCCTTCACGGGCGTGCGGCACATCCTGCAGAACGTCGGCGACGGCACCTACCACCACTCCGGGAGCCTGGCGCTGCGCCTCGCCACGGCCAGCGACGTCAACATCACTTTCAAGATCCTCTACAACAGCGCCGTGGGGATGACGGGCGGGCAGGCCGTCAAGGGCAGCATGGGCGTCCCCGCACTCACCCACTCCCTGCGCGCCGAGGGCGTCCGCAAGATCATCGTCACGACCGACGAACCGAGGCGGCACCGCAGGCGGGACCTCGCCCGAGGCACCGAGGTGTGGCACCGGGACCGCCTGATCGAGGCACAGGAGAAGCTGGCCACGATCAGCGGCGTGACGGTGCTGATCCACGACCAGGAGTGCGCCGCCGAACGCCGGCGCCGCTGGAGCCAGGGCGAACTGCCCAAGCCCACCCGGCGGATCATGGTGAGCGAGCGGGTCTGCGAGGGCTGCGGCGACTGCAACGCCAAGTCCCAGTGCCTGAGCGTGCAGCCCGTGGAGACCGAGTACGGCCGCAAGACCCGGATCCACCAGTCGTCGTGCAACCTCGACTTCACCTGCGCCAAGGGCGACTGCCCCTCGTTCCTGACGGTCGACGTCAAGAAGGCGAAGAAGGCGAAACGCACCTCGCCCCAGCCCCCGGACGTGCCCAGCCCCTCGGTACTCGTGCCGCGCGACGGCTTCACCGCCCACATGACCGGCATCGGCGGCACCGGAGTGGTGTCGGCGAACGCCATCCTGGCCCGGGCCGCGGCCTCCGACGGCTTCGAGGTGCGCAGCCTCGACCTGCCAGGACCCAGCATCAAGGCGGGCCGGGTCGTCTCCCAGATCCAGGTCTACGCCCACGGCTCACCGCAACCCGCGGCGGTCGTCGGCCCCGGCGAGGCGGACCTGTTCCTGGGCTTCGACATGCTGGGCGCGATGGCTCCAGGACTGCTGGATCCGCTCGGCGCCGACCGGACGGTCGTCGTCGCGTCGAGCTCGCTGGAACCCACCGGTGACATGGCCGTCGACCCGTCGATCCCGCTGCCGCCGAAAGAGCTCCTCATCGACCGGCTCAGGTCCCTCTCCCGTTCCGACGCCGGCGCGTTCATCGACGTCGCCGCGACCTGCGACGCGGTCTTCGGACACCAGCGCAGCGCCAACGCGCTGCTCATCGGCGCCGCGTACCAGGCGGGCGCCCTGCCGTTCACCGAGAAGTCCCTGCTGCAGGCGTTCCGGGACAGCGGTGTCGCGGTGCAGGACAACCTCAAGGCGTTCGGCTGGGGCCGGGTCGCGGTGGCCCGCCCCGCACTGATCGCCGACCTCGGTCTCGCGCCGCGCCCCACGGGCGGGGGAGTCGACGATCCCGCGCTGACGCCGATGCTGACGCCGTTCACGGACGAACCGGCGCTGCGCGATCTGGTCCTCGGCCGTGCGGAGGACCTGCGCGGCTACCAGAACCTCGCCTACGCCCAGCGCTACCTGACCCTGGTCGCCGAGGTGTTCCAGGCCGAGCGCTCGTCGACCGGACCCGGTCCGACGACGGTCACGCCGCGCTATGCGCGGGGTCTGTACAAGCTGATGGCCTACAAGGACGAGTACGAGGTGGCGCGACTGCTGCTGCTCGACTCGGCCAGGCAGGCCGTGACAGCCGAGTTCGGCACCGGCGCCAAGGTCTCCTGGAACCTCCACCCGCCGTTCCTGCGCGCGCTGGGAATGAAGCGGAAGCTGAAACTCGGCCCCTGGTTCACCCCGGCGTTCGTCCTGCTGCGGTCGATGCGCGGTCTGCGCGGTACGCCGCTCGACCCCTTCGGACCGGCGAAGGTCCGCCGCATCGAGCGCGCACTCGTCGACGAGTACGTCGAGATGATGGGCCTGGCCATGGCGTCGCTCTCGGAACACAACGCCGCCGGCGTCCGGGAACTGGCCGACACCCCCGACCTCGTACGCGGCTACGAGTTCGTCAAGGTCCGTCATCTGAGCGACTACTTCCGGTCCGTCGAGCGACTCGCCGCCGAGGCGGGGATCGCCTACTCGGTCCCGGCGGGCCTGCGCGAGCTGGCGACGAAGGCGGGCAGCTCCGATGACTGACGACGCCGTACCCGACACCCAGCCCGTCCGCCCGCCCTCGTTCGCATCCTCGGAGGTCCAGTGAACCGCGCAGCCGTCCTCGTCATAGGCGGGGGCATCTCCGGAGTGTCCATCGCCTACGAGCTCTCGCGACATGTGCCGGTGATGCTGCTGGAGATGGAGTCGGCGCTGGCCTACCACACGTCGGGTCGCTCACTGGCGACCTTCGTGGAGAGCTACGGCCCCGCGGCCGTACGCGCCCTGACGCAGGCGAGCCGGCCCTTCTTCGAGGATCCGCCGACGCGCGTGGACTCCCCGCTGTTCAGCCCCCTGGGACTGCTCATGGTCGCCGGCCAGGGAGAGGAAACCGACCTCGTCGGCTTCCACGCGTCCGTGCTCGACAACGCCCCCCAGGCCCGGCTCGTCCCGGCGGCGGAGATGCTTGAGATCAACCCGGTGCTGGCGCCGGGCCACTCCGAGCTCGGCATGTTCGATCCCGCGACCACGGAGATCGACGTCCACGAGCTCCAGCAGGGCTACATCCGAGGCCTCAGGGCGAACGGCGGCACGATCCACAAGAGCGCCAAGGTGGTGGACGCGCGGAGCGAGGCCGGAGCGTGGGTCGTCACCGATGCATCCGGAACGACGTACACCGCCAAGTCCGTCGTCAACGCCGCCGGTGCCTGGGCCGACGAGGTCGCGGCCGTCTTCGGGGTGAGCCCGGTCGGGATCAGGCCGCTGCGCCGGTCCGCCTTCATGGTCAAGGCGCCCGCGGGGGTTCAGGCCCGTGGCATCCCGCTCACCGGAAGTCTCGACCACTCCTGGCACTTCATGCCCCAGGGCGAGATGTTCGCGTGCTCACCCGCCGAGGAGACGTTGCAGCCGCCGTCCGACGCCAAGCCGGACGAACTGGAGATCGCGCGAGTGATCGACGACCTGAACGAAGCCACCGTGCTGAAGATCCGCGGCATCTCGTCCCCCTGGGCGGGCCTGCGCACCTTCGTCGCCGACGGACTTCCGGTCGTCGGCGCGGACAGCGCCGACGAGTCGTTCTTCTGGTACGCCGCACAGGGCGGGTACGGAATGCAGCTCGCTCCGGCCATGTCGCAACTGGCGGCGGCCGACCTGCTCGGCATCGCGGAGCCCGAGGAACTGGCCTCCCTGGGGGACACGTTGAGTGAGCTCTCGCCGACCCGGTTGCGGTGACCGGGCGACCCGCGAACGCAACCGACCACCGACCGCCGACCACCGATCACCGACCGCCCACGTGAGGAACCGCACCATGAACGATCGCGCCAACGTCTTCGTCGCGAACGAACCCGCCCTGCCCGTCTCCCTCTCCGCCGCGGCGGTCGGGGCGCCGACCGTCTTCACCGCGGGCCAGGTGGGTCTGGACCCGACGGCAGGGCGTCTGGTCGAGGGCTTCGAAGCCCAGGTGGAGCAGGCCATCGACAACCTGGAGAGCGTCCTGCTGAGGTCGGGAAGCGGACTGGACCGTGTTCTCAAGACCACCTGCTACCTGGCTGATCCGTCCGAGTTCGCAGCTTTCGAGGCCATCTACGCACGCAGGTTCCCGCAGCCCTACCCGGCACGCACCACGCTGGGCGCCACGCTGGTGAGCGGAATCCTCTTCGAGATCGAGGCGATCGCGACCGGTCGATGACCGAGCGGGAGCGCGCCCCGGCACGGACGCGCCGGTAGTCCCTGCTTCCCGCAACATGCCCACCCGCGACGCGCAGTCCATCGTCGGCGGCGTCCCTCCTTCGCGCGTCCGGCATTCGACAGACCGGTTGCCGGCCCGTCCCCATTACCCCCCCCACACCAGTTCAGGTGACATCTCTGCCATCTCGCTAGTCCCACAGAGTCCCAGGAGTCGCAATGGCCACATCCCCAAGACCGACCGTCCAGCCGAGCCGGGAAGCCGACGGCGACCGGAAGCTCTCCGGTTCGATCGGCGTCGGTTCGCTGGTCTTCATGGTTCTGGCGGGCGCGGCACCGCTCACCGTCGCGGCCGTGAGCACGCCCCTCGGCATCCTGGTCGGCAACGGGTCCGGGTATCCGTTCGCCTACATAGCCGCCGCGGTCATCCTCGCGTTCTTCGCGGTGGGATTCGTCGCGATGACCCCGCACGTACGCGAAGCCGGCGCGTTCTACTCCTACGTCACCCGCGGCCTGGGCCGGCGCGTCGGCGTCGGCGCCGGACTCCTGGCGCTGCTGACGTACACGGCCAACCTCGTCGGCGTCCTGGGCTTCATCGGTCTGGCGATCACCAACGTGCTCGACCGGTACGGGATGTCGGCCGGACCGTGGTGGCTGTGGACCGCGGTCGTCATCGCGCTCGTCGGCGTACTCGGCCACCAGCGGATCGACCTGTCCGGCAAGGTGCTCGGGCTGCTGCTCGTCGCCGAGGTCGCCATCGTCGTCGTGCTCGACCTCGCGATCTTCTTCAAGGGTGGCCCCCACGGCTACTCGACCGGGATCGTGGACCCCGGCGCCATCGTCTCCGGCTCGCCCGCCCTGGGGCTGATGTTCGCCATCGGCGGGTTCGTCGGCTTCGAGGCCACCGCCATCTACCGCGACGAGGCCCGTGACCCGCAGCGCACCGTGCCGCGTGCCACCTATCTGGCGCTGGCACTCGTCGGCGGCTTCTACGCGGTCACCGGATGGCTGCTCGTCACCGCGTGGGGCGACGGCGAGGTGGTGGGACGCGCGGCCAAGGACCCCAGCACCCTGCTGGCCGACACCGCGCAGAACTACCTCGGAACGGTCGCGGCCGACGTCATCAACGTCCTCATCGTCACCAGCCTCCTCGCCTGCGCGCTCAGTCTGCACAACGTCCTGGCGCGTTACTACTTCAACCTCGGCAACACCCAGGTCATGCCCGCCCGGCTCGGAAAGCCGCACCACCGGCTCGGGTCGCCCAGCACGGCCTCCCTCCTGCAGAGCGTGATCTGCGCCGTCGCCATCACGATCTGTGCTCTGGCGGGCCTCGACCCGGTCGTCCAGATCGCCACCTGGTTCACGGGCATCATGGCGGTCGGGATCGTCATGCTCATGCTGCTCACCTGCTGCGCGGTACTCGTCTTCTTCCGGCGCAACAAGGTCGACACCCGGGTCTGGCAGACCCTGCTCGCACCCGCCCTGGGCGTGGCCGGTCTCGGCATCGTCATGGTGGTCATGGTCCAGAACCTGCCGCTGCTCATGGGCGGTTCCGACCGCCTGGGCGTCATCGCGGCCGTCGTCCTGGTCGTGACACCGCTCGCCGGCATCGCGCTCGCCCACGTCCGCCCGAACGCCGGAACGGCCCCGGCCGGCCCGCCGTCGGAAGCGTCCGTCTGACGGGGCCCGAGGATGTCCGCCGGCGTGCAGGGGCGGCCTCGGCTGCCCCTGTGCGCCCGTACGATGGTTCGGGTTGTGAATCGGTGAACCGCGATGCGGCAAGTGAGGGTCCAGTGGCGTCGGAGCAGTCGGCACGATCGATCGAGGGCTGGGCCGCCTTCCAGGCGCCGTCCGAATCACGGGAAGAGCGCAAGATCGCCTCGGTCGCCAACGCCATGCGACTCATCGAGAAGCTCGACACACTCGGCGAGGCGGGCGTGTCGGAACTGTCGCGTGAGCTCGGCGTCTCCAAGCCCGCGGTCGATCGGCTGCTGGTCACCCTGCTGGACAGCGGCTTCGTGGAACAGAACGCCGAGTCGCGGCGCTACCGGCTGTCCATCCGGTTCATCGCCATCGCCAACGGGATCCGGCCGCGCACGAAGCTGCCCGAGATCGCCCGGCCGTACCTGCTCGACCTCAACGACCGGTTCCACGAGACCGTGCACCTGGGTGTGCTGTCGAACGGCAACGTCGTCTACGCCGAGACGGTGCCGTCGCGGCAGATGTTCCGGATAGAGGCCAAGCCCGGCACCACCCTGCCCGCCTACTGCACGGCCCTGGGCAAGGCCGTCCTGGCCTACCGGGACGCCGACGAGGTCGAGCAGTACCTGCGGACGGTGGTCCCGGTCGCCTACACGCAGTACACGACGACCGACTTCGGCGCCCTGCGCCAGCAGATCGAGAGCGTGCGCACGGACGGCTTCGCCCTCGACCTGGGCGAGATCCTCGAAGAGGTCTGCTGCCTTGCCGCCCCGGTCCTCGACTCGAAGGGCCGGGCTCTGGCGGCCCTGTCGGTCACGGCCCCGCGTTCGCTCTTCCTCCGTAAGCGCGAAGAGCTGGAGCAGGCCGTTCCCGCCGCCGCGAGACAACTGACCGCGGACGCCATCGCCTCCGACGCCACGGTCGACGGGATCGATCCCAGGTGACGTAGTCCCTCAGCGATCCGTACCGTGCGCGGCACCGGGTGCCCGCTGTCCGGGGACGGTCGGCGGATGCGCGGCGAGCTGCCAGCACGCGGCGGTGGCGGCGGGCGGTTCGGCGACGGGGCCGTGGGCGCCGAGCACCCGGACGTCGGCGCTGCCGGGCGTGTGCGGGGCCCAGCCCGGGTCACCGGTGCGGGCGAAGGCGCTCCAGGCGGCCGTCATCCGCCGCCCGAGTGCCGCCGAGCCCGGCCACTGCCGGTAGGCGGCGCCAGCGGGTTGCCGCTGTCGTCGTGGTCGCCGAACACGAGGGGCACCTCCACGCCGTGTGCCGGTCCGACGACCGGCAGGTCCACCGTCGGCGTGTCACGCCGACGGCGGGATCACCGGGAGTTCGATCCAGCTGTCGCCGTCACCTAGCAGGACGTCGCTGACGAACGAGCCGTCCTGCTGGCTCAGGCCCCAGCGCGGGAAGTTGCTGTGCGCCACGTGCACGCGCAGTCGGTGTCCGGCCGCGAGCTCGATGCTGGTCGACCACAGGTCGACGGTCACGGTCCGCTCGCCCGACGCGTCGGCCAGGCCGTCGGCGGACTCCACCCGGCACACCCCGTCGACCACGTTGATCGACTTGCCGTCGGGGCGGACGTCGCACACGCGGACCACCCAGTCCGAGACCGCCGCTCCCGGCCGTACCCGGAGGTGGGCCCGGACCCGGCCGGTGATCTCCAGGGGCGCGTCCAGCGGGTCGGTGGTGAACACGAGCACGTCGTCCCGACGCTCGACGTCGCGCTGGTTCCACGCACCCCAGGGGAAGCTGTCGTGCATGGCGAGACCGCCGCCCACCGTCGGCACCGGGTCGGCCGCGTCGAAGGCGAGCGCCACGGTCGTCGGCGCTGCGCTGTCCGGGGAGGGGGCCGGATCCGTCTCGGACGGGGATGCCCCGTGCGGGTCGCGCAGGACCGCGCGCTCGGCGGCTCCCAGCTCCAGCCGGGTGGTCACGGCCCGGGCAAGCGGCCAGCTCTCCTCGTCGCGCCACTCGTCGCGCCCCATGACGAACAGCCTGACCGGCGCCCGGTCGAGAGGCCGGTCGCCGAGGACCGCGTCGAAGAAGTCGAGGTGCTCCGCCGCCAGGGACGAGGTGAGGCCCAGGGACTGTCCGCCGGCGGCGAGCCCGAAGTTCACCTCTCCCACCATCGAGCCGAAGTCCGAGCTGTGCGTCCACGGTCCGATGATCAGATGGCTGGCGACGCCGAGCTCACGCTGCCGCGTGAAGTTGTCGAGCGTCCCCTGCGAGAAGATGTCGTACCAGCCCCCCACGTGCAGGGCGGGAGTGCGGATGCCGTCGAGGAAGGAGCCGACGTCGAGCTCCGCCACCGTCTTGGGGTCGGCGTCGGCCCGGCGCAGACCGATGTCGGGTACGTCCAGCTCCTCCAGCCACGGGATGCGCCCCGCCGGATAGCTCAGGTACTCGCCCCGGCCCAGTCCGTCGTAGCGGCGCGCCGCCTCCATCGCCTCCTCGGCCTTGCCGCGGCGCAGCAGCTCGCTCATGCCCGTCATGAGCGACCAGACCACGTTCAGCCCGTGCTCCGGGACGCCGCCGCGGCGCAGAATGCCGTCCAGCGGATCCGACCAGGTCAGGCCCGGCGCGATGGCATGCAGTGCGGGAACCCCGGAGGCGGCTGCCCGCCACTGGGTGTTGCCGACGTAGCTGGCGCCGCACATGACGACACGGCCGTCGCAGAAGTCCTGCCCGGCGAGCCAGTCGACGCTGTCGAAGCCGTCCTCGGTCTCGTGGTTCCAGGGCAGCCATTCGCCGTCGGAGGTACCGCGGCCGCGCACGTCCTGGACGACCACGACGTAACCTCGGCTCACGGCGACCCGCGGATCGAGGTACACCGACTGGTAGGGCGACGACTTGTCGTACGGCGTCCTCACCAGCAGCGCGGGGCGTCGGGCGGCGTCGTCGGGACGGTGGATGTCGGCGCGCAGCACGACTCCGTCCCGGGTGTTCATCGGGACGTCGGTCTCCAGTACCATTCGCATTTGGGTACCATTACACGTACATTCGTACTCTGTCACGTACCCATCGCACTGATTCCTCGTATCGGTACCGGGTCCGTCGCCGCACCGCCGCCCGAACAGGGTCGGCCCGCGCATTGAATCGCTCCCGCACCCATCCCGCGCCCACCGTCGCCGCGCACCCTGGCAGGCGAACGTGTCGGAATCCTTACAAGCTCGAAACGCAAGACTCTCGCCAAGATGGCCGACGGTGGTGTTTTATGTCATCACTCAGCGCTGGCGAAAGAAAACGCAAGGAGTCTCGGGTCCCGAGGCATGAAGCACGAGCCAACTCCACCCACTCCACCAGCGCCGGCATCGGAGAGATGCACGGCTGGGGCGCGGTTGATATGGTCCCCTTTGAGTAAGGACATCCTGCGATGACGGAGATCCAGGCAAGTGGACGCAACGGTCCAGCTGTTCGGCAGTCACCGACCGTGAGCGCCACTTCTGCGCGCAAGGCGAAGCGCGCTCGTCGGGAGTGGGGAGAATCGCCCCTCTTCCGAATACTTACGCCGACCCTGGCTGTGGTCCTGGCGGTCGCGGCGTGGCAGGTCATCACGGAGGCCGGGAACTTCGCCCCCACGGTCCTGCCCTCACCGGCGCGCGTCGCGGAGTCGGCCTGGGCGGATCGTGCGGAACTTTGGGCGAACACGATCCCGACCCTTCAGGTGACGGCCATCGGACTGCTGGTGTCGGTCACCATCGCGGCTGCCCTGGCAACGCTTCTCAGTTTCGTGCCCCTGCTGCGCAACGCGACGCTTCCCCTGCTGATCGTCGCGCAGTCCATCCCCATCATCGTGCTGGCTCCGCTGTTCGTCATCTGGTTCGGATTCGGACTGGGCCCGAAGATCGGGCTCATCGTGATCACCACGGCGCTGCCCATGACGATCTCCCTCCTCCAGGGATTCCTCTCGGCGGACCCTGACGCGGCCACCCTCATGAAGTCGCTGGGAGCCAACCGCGTCAAGGTGTTCCTGCGCCTTCAGGTCCCCTCCTCGCTGCCCTACTTCTTCACCGGTCTGCGGGTCGTCGCCAGCTTCGCCGTCCTCGCGGCCATCTTCGCCGAGACGGTCGGAGCGGTGAAGGGGCTCGGCATCTACATGGCGACGCAGAAGAACATGCTCCGGACCGATCTGGTGCTGGCCGCGGCCATCGTCAGCATCGTCGTGAGCCTCCTGCTGTTCGCTTTCACCTACCTGCTCGAGACTCTCGCGATGCCGTGGGAGCGCCGTCGCAAGGCGATGAGGTCCGAATGACAACCAGCCCCCTGCTCTCGGTCCAGAACGTGACCAAGACCTTCCCCGGCCCCCGCAAGACCCGCAACCCCGTGATCCACGACGTCTCCCTGGACCTCGCGCCCGGTGAGTTCGTGTCGGTCATCGGCCCCAGCGGATGCGGCAAGTCCACGCTGTTCCAGATACTCGCCGGACTCCTGCGCCCGGACGAGGGTTCCGTCACCTACCACGGCGACGTGACCCGGGGACCGTACTCGGCGTACATGCCGCAGAAGGACCTGCTCCTGCCGTGGCTGACCGCTCAGGACAACGCGGCACTCGGTCTGACGCTCGGCGGGATGTCGAAGGCCGACGCCCGCAAGAAGGTCTCCGACCTGCTGGGGACGTTCCGGCTCGACGGATACGCCGACGCCTACCCCTTCGAGCTGTCGGGCGGTATGCGGCAACGCGTCGCGCTGCTGCGGACCATGGTCCTGGAACGGCCGGTCCTGCTGCTCGACGAGCCCTTCGGCGCACTCGACTACCTCACCCGCACGGAACTGCAGCTCTGGCTCTCGCAGATCTGCGCCGAGCTCGGCCAGTCGACCATCCTCATCACCCATGACGTCCCCGAGGCGCTCATGCTGTCGGACCGTGTCTACGTTCTGTCGAACCGGCCCGCCCAGGTGCGCATGGTGCTCGATCAGCCCGAACCGCGTCCGCGCACCCTGGAGTTCATGGAGACCGAGCTCTTCACCCACAACGAGCGAACCCTGCTCGCCGAACTCACCCACAGCGGGGCGCGGCCGGCGACTGCCGCCTGATCACCGGCTGTTGGCCGGCGAGCGCCGATCCACCCTTCGAGACTCCCGGTGCCGGCGGACGGCCGAGTGCGTTCGTCCGCCCGGAAGGCCGAGGGTCCTGCCCGCCCGTCCGATCGCCGCACGTGATCGGACGGAGCCCGCCGTCTTGTCCCTGTACCAACGGAGTTGCCGGATGCCGCTCCGCCTCAACAGTCCAAGGGGTCTCCATGCCATCCGAGTTCAGCGTCCCCGCCATCGACATCAGCCCGTACGTGCGTGACGGGTCCGACGCCGACAGGGCAGAGGTCGCGCGCCGACTCGACCACGCCTGCCGCACCGTGGGATTCATCCAGGTCGTCGGCCACGGAGTCGCGGACGAGATCCTCGACGGACTCGGCGACGCGATCGACGGGTTCTTCGCGCTTCCCCTGGAGTCGAAGAAGCAGTGGGTCCGCCCGTCGGGCGAGAACCGCGGCTACAGCCCGCCCAAGAGCGAGTCGCTCAGCTACAGCGTCGGCCTCGACCCGGTGACCCGCATGAACGACTTCTTCGAGGCGTTCAACGTCGGGACCTCAGCCGCCGAGTACCCGGACGCCGACGTGTCCGACGAGGACTACCCGGCCTCGGTGTGGCCCACCGCGCCGTCGTCGTTCCAGGGGCAGGTCGAGGCCTACTACGCCGAGGCCCGGCGCGTCGCCCGCACCCTCACCCAGGTCATCGCGGACGCCCTCGGCGTGGAGCGGTCCTTCATTGAGGGTCTCACCGACCACTCGATCGACGTGCTCCGCATGAACAACTACGCCCTGCCGCCCGGTGAGATCGAGCTCGGCGCCGAACTCACCGGCATGAGCGAGCACACCGACTTCGGTCTGCTGACCGTCCTGTGGGCCGACCAGGTCGAAGGCCTTCAGGTGCTCGGCAGCGACAACGCGTGGCACGACGTCCAGCCCGCCGACGGCGCGTTCCTGGTCAACCTCGGCGACGTGGCGGCCCGGCTGACGAACGACACGTGGATGTCCACGCTGCACCGGGTCACGCCGCCCGTCGTGAACGGAACCATCAAGCGCCGCAGGTCGGCCGCGTTCTTCCACGACGGGAACGCGGACGCCGTCGTCGCGCCCCTGCCGGCCTTCGTCGCCGAGGGGGAGGAGGCGTTCTACGAGCCGATCACGGTCAAGGACCACATCCTGGCGAAGCTGAAGGGCTCCCGGGCCGGCCGTAAGAACCCCCACGCCCCGCGTGAGGCGGCCAGGGTCACCGCCGCCGCCGGCTGAGGCGCGACCCGCTGTAGCCGAGACCGGTCCCGTCGGCGCATGCCCGCCGACGGGACCGGTCCCCTTGCGCTGCCGGCCGGCGCGCTTCGGCCCAGGAGGTACGACCATGCCCTCATCCGGCGACCCGAACGCCACCGACGAGTTCCCGCCGATGGCCCGCGAGGAGGAGCGGGTGGTGCTGGCCCGGCGGCTGCCCAAGGCGGAGCTGCACATGCACCAGGTGGGCTCGCTCGCTCCGGCCGAACTGGCCCGGCTGCACAGGCAGAGCACCGGTGCCGGCCTGTCCCGGGCCGAGGCGGACGCCGCCTACGACCTGCGCAGCCTGGGGAAGTTCTTCGACGACCTGGACAAGGCGGTCCGGCTCTGGGGCGACGAGGCGCTCATCACCGAGGGCGTGCTGCGCATGATCGCCGGCGCCTACGACCGCGGCGTCCGCCACCTGGAACTGCTGTGCACCCCGGATCTGCACCGGGACGAGATCGGCATGGAACCCGACGTGCTGCTGCGCGCGGTCGGCGAGGCGTTCCGGGTCGCAGGCGGCGAACTCGGGCTCACCGGCGGCATCATCATCGAGCTGCACCGCTTCGGCGGACCGCAGGGCGCGCTCGACATGGTCGAGCAGACCGCCGGACTGCGCGACAAGGGTGTGCCGATCCTCGGCTACGGCAACGACGGCGACCACCAGACCGTCCCGTTCGAGGCCCTGGCGCCGGCCTACGAGCGGGCCCGGGGCGAGGGCTACCGGCTCACCGGCCACGTCGACGTGATCGAGGACGTCACGGCCGCGCTCGACCTCGGTCTCGACCGCCTCGACCACGGCTGGATGGGTGTCGACGACCCGGAGGCACTGCGCCGCCTCCGGGCCGCCCGTACGCCGATGACGTTCACGCCCACCGCGTACGCACTCGGCGGACTGGTCTCCCGGACCCGGTACGTCGACGCCTGGCGCATCCTCGACGACAGCGGCGTACCGCTGGTGATCGGCACCGACGACCCGGAGCTGTTCCACACCGACCTCGCCCAGGACTACGCGCTCATGGCCAACGCTCTCGAGTGGTCGAACGACCAACTGGGCGCCGCCGCGAAGCGTTCGCTGGAGCACGCCTGGTTCCCCGACGGCGACGGCGCGGACGTCCGCGCCCACTGGTTCGCCGAGATCGACGCCCTCGTCGCCGATCCCCGCAGCCCGCACCGGGGACGACCGACGGAACACCGGCCGACGGAACACTGACGACGACCGGCGGCGTTCAGGCACCAGGCTGCCGCCGGCTTCAGGCGACCGGCTCGGTGTCGCGTACGGCGGGCTCGGGGCCGTACACCTCGGCGGCCACGCGCAGCTCGGCGGCGGCCGACAGCAGCGTCTTGGCCAGCTCGGCGCAGGTGTCGACGAGATGCTCGCAGTTGTCCAGCACGATCAGCGCGTGCCGCCCGGCCAGATATCCCGCGAGCTGGTCCAGGACGGGCCGGGTGCCCAGATCCGGCATCCCCAGGGCGACCGCCACCGCGTCCGCGACCGCCGACGGCACCCGGACCGCGGTCAGGTCCACCACCCACGCCCCGTCCGCGAACCGGTCGCAGGACGCCGCGGCCACCTCCAGCGCCAGCCTGGTCTTGCCCACGCTTCAAGTCACTGCCGGTGCCCGACGGACGCCCCTCGGGCACCCCGGACCCGTCACTCCTTCGTCGCGCCCGCCAACATGCCGGAGACCAGGGCGCGTTGGGAGAAGAGGAAGACGACGAGGACGGGGACGACGGTGATCAGGGCGGCGAGGGCCAGTTCCGGGCGCATGATCTGGTTGCCGACGCCCGCGGAGGTGTTGAAGACCGACGACGAGGTGAGCAGGTTGCTCAGTCCCACCTGCGCCGGGTACTGGGAACTGTCGGGCAGCATCACGAACGGCAGGAAGAAGTTGTTCCAGTTGCCGACGAAGTTGAAGAAGCCGACCAGTGCGATGACCGGCTTGGCCAGCGGCATCGCGACGAGCCGGAAGACCTGCCACTCCGAGCAGCCGTCGATCCGCGCGGCGGCCAGCAGATCGGCCGGGATGTTGGAGGAGAAGTAGATGTAGGTGAGGTAGACCCCGAACGGGAAGAACGAGAAGGGCAGGATCACCGACCAGATCGTGCCGTCCAGGTGGACGGCGTTGACCTCCAGGTACAGCGGCAGGACCAGGGCGGCCGACGGCATCAGCATCACCAGCAGCGTGATGGTCAGCAGCAGCCGGCGGCCGATGAACCGGGTGAGCGCAAGCCCGTATCCGGCGGGGATGCCGGTGACGAGGGTGATGACCAGCGCGCCGAAGGTGTAGAGGGCGGAGTTCTTCAGCCAGTCGAGGATGACCCCGTCCTGGAAGCCGTACAGGTTGTGCCAGGTGTCGGCGAGCCCGTCCAGGGAGCCGAGGGAGAACGGGGCGCCGCGCAGGATCTGGCCGTCGCTCTTGGCCGGGGCGAGCAGCAGCCAGACCACCGGCAGCACGAAGAACAGCAGGAAGAAACCCAGGACGATGATCCACGCGGCGCGGGCGGCCAGGCTCTTCGGAGGGGTCCGCCGCCCCGGCGCGGTGGGACGGCCGGACCCTGTGCGGGGCGGCCCTGTGGCCGTGCGCCGCCGGGACCGGTCGGCGGAGGAGGTGAGCGTCATGGCGCGGCCTTTCAGTCCCGGTCGAACAGCCCGGCCCGGAAGACGACGAGTGCCGCGCAGCCGAGCCCGAGGAGGAGCAGGTCGACGGAGAGCGCCGCCGCGCCGTTGAAGTCGCCCGCCTGGAAGGCGTACTGGTAGGAGAGCTGGTTGGGGGACCAGCTGTCGGGGATCATGCCCCAGCTCGCGGTGGAGACCAGTTGGGGTTCGACGAAGAGCTGGGTGCCCGCCGCGAAGGCGAGGATCAGCATGTACGCGATCCACTTGGTGAGCATCGGGATCTGGATGCGCAGCGCGATCTGCAGCGTGCTCGCACCGTCGATGCGGGCCGCCTCCAGGATCTCGTCGGGGATGTTGTTGAGCGCCCCGTACATGATCACGATCCAGCCGCCGGCCCCGGTCCAGAAGGCGATGACCGTGAAGAGGACCGGCAGATGGCCGGGGGCGATGACCTGGGCGAAGGTGTGCCAGCCGAAGGCTTCGAGGAACCATCCGACCGGGCTGGAGGCCGGGTCGAGGAGGACGAGCCACAGCAGCACGCTCGCCACCCCGGCGAGCGCCCCGGGCAGATAGAAGAGGAAGCGCAGGGCGGAGGAGGTCCGGCGCATCCTGCCGTGCAGCATCAACGCGAGCAGCACGACGAAGATCATCAGCGCGACCAGCCAGACCAGCAGGTACAGCCCGATGTGCGCGAAGGCCGGACCGAAGCGGTAGTCGGCGAAGGTACGGGTGAAGTTGCCCAGTCCGACGTACTGGCCACGGGAGTTGGACAGGGCCAGCCAGACCGCGTACCCGGTGGGCAGGACCCCGAACGCGAGCAGCAGGACGACGTAACCGGAGACGAAGAGGTATCCGGCGCGGCCGAGAGGGTTGCGGGCGCTGCGGTCGCCGCGCTTCGGCCGGTCGGCGGGGAGGGGAGAGGTGGTGGAGGCGGCGGAGGTGGCGGTCATGGGGTCACCTCACTGCCCGACGGTGTAGCCGAGGGACTTGGCCTTGTCGGAGATGGCGGTCTGCCAGGTACCGAGCGTGTCGGTGAGCGACTTCCCCGAGTTGAGGGCGGGGACGACGGTGGAGGCGTAGATGGCTTCCTGGCTGTACTGGGTCGCGGACCAGCCCGGCCACACCAGCTCGGCGGCCTGCTGGAAGACGGGGCCGATGTCACCGGCGAAGTAGCCGGTCGTGGCCTGGTTGGCGAGCCAGGCGGTGGCGGCCGTCTTGTAGGCGGGGTAGGTGCCGGCGGTGGCCTGGTAGTCGTTGGAGGTGGTCATCCAGGTCACCAGGTCGGAGGCCGCCTCGAGGTTCTTGCTGTGCGAGGAGACGAACCACAGGCCGCCGCCGACGTTGCCGGTGTAGTTCTTGGTGTCACCGGCGAACTTCAGGGGAGCGGCCGCCGCTATCCGGCCCTTGGGCGTCTTGAAGGTCGAGTTGAACAGCACCTGGCCGTACCAGGACGGGCCCGGCAGCATGAGCACCTTGCTCGCCTGGTTCTTCACGAAGCCGGCGCTGAACACGGTGTCCTTGGAGACCGACCCCTTGGCGATCAGGCCGTCCAGCAGCTTGGCCATCCGGGTGCACTTGGGGTCTTCGAGGTTCACGGTGACCTTCTTGCCGCCGGAGACCGTGCTCGCGGGGCACTGGCTCGCCCAGAAGTACACCTCCGGGGCGTAGGAGTCACCGGCGGTGCCGACGAGATAGCCCGGGTGTTCCTTGGCGACCTTCTCCCCGAGGGCCTGGTACTCCTCCCAGGTGGTCGGGACGGCGTACCCGAAGGAGTCCATCAGCTTCTTGTCGTACCAGAGGACGTTCTGGGCCAGGTCGTTGCGCACGCAGTACGTACTGCCGTTGAAGACGCACGGGTCCAGGGCGCCGTCGGCGAAGCCGTCGAGGGTGGTCTTCGGGATGATGTCCTGGCTGACGGGGGCTGCGTAGGGCGTCCTGCCCTGGGAGGCCCAGGTGCCGTCGTTGACGTTCGCGGTGAAGGCGACGTCGGGCCAGCCGCTGCCGGTGCGGTCGAAGAGCTGCACCTTGGTCTGGAGGTCGTTGGCCCCGTTGGCGTCGCCGCTGTACGTGACGATCTTCAGCTTCACGTCCGGGTGCGCCTTCTGGTAGGCTTCCACGCCCGGTACGCGGGTGGCGTCCGCCCAGACCGTGATCTCGCTGCCCGTCTTCTGGGGCGCGGGGGAGAACTTCCCGGCGGGCCCGCTCGCCGCGGGAGTGGGATCCGCGCTGGCACACCCGGCCAGCGAGAGCAGACACATGACACCGAGAGCGGCGACGGCGCCTGTGACACGTGGACGAGAGGAATACCGAACACCGTTGTTCATGGCTGACCTCGTTTGCGCTGGACGCGGGATGATCGTGCGGGATGAAGGACGTGGGCAGGCGGGACCGGTGGTCATGCCTTGGGCGGGGTGGCCGTCTCCGCGTCGACGAAAGGCCGCAGGACGGCCGGGTAGTCGAGGCCGGCGGGCAGTGCGACGCCGGGGCCGGTGGGCGCGTGGACGATGCCGTCGGCGTCGATGCCGCTCTCCCGGCTGATGGGGTTCCCCATCACCAGGGACTCGTAGTACGTGGTGTTGGAGATGGCCATGCACAGGTGCCGGTTGGGGATCTCGGGTCCGTGCACCTCGGCGCGCAGCCGGAACGCGTCGGCGAGGTGGGCCGTGCGCATGGCGCCGGTGAAGCCGCCCCGCAGTTGGGTGGAGGCGCGGACCCCGAAGGTGGCGGCGCCCGCCTGGATGAAGTCGGCGGAGTTCATGTGCGCCCCGTCGGAGGTTTCGGCGACCAGCAGGGGCACCCGCACCGCGTCCGCCAGGCGCCGGTAGGCGGTGACGCTGAACTCGCGCATCGGCTCCTCGTACCAGAGGTATCCGGCGTCGGACAGGGCGTGGCCGAGATGGACGGCGTCGGGCAGGTCGAAGCCCGCGGAGCCGTCGAACATCAGCGGGACGTCGTCGCCGACATGCTCGCGCAGTGCCACGGACAGTTTGGCGTCGCGTCGCGCGTCGCCCCAGGCGTGCAGCTTGACGGCCGGGTAGCCGAGCTCCAGCGCCTGGTCGGCGATGTCCAGGTACTCGGCGACGCAGGAGTAGGTGACGGTGGAGGCGTACGCGGGGATGGCGGTGCGGTAGCCGCCCAGCACCTCCCAGGTGGGCCGGCCGGCGAGCCGTCCCGCCAGATCCCACAACGCCGTGTCGACCAGACCGAGCAGATACAGCGGCAGTTCCTCGGTGCGGTCCAGCTCCCACATCCGGTGCCAGAGCCATTCGCGCCGCAGCGGATCCTGGCCGATCAGCTCCTCGCGCAGCACCCGGTCCAGCAGGTCCGCCAGCAGGACGGCGGAGCCGCGCCGCGGGCTCAGCGCCACCCCCTCGACCCCGTCGTCGGTGCGGATGTGCAGCACGGCCGCCTCGCCCTCCGGCGGGCTGCCCCGAAGGCCGTCCCGCCAGACGAACGGCGGGTCGGCGGCGGGCACCCGGATCGGATGGCTCGCCACATCGGTGATGCGCACGGTGTCCCACCTCGCAGAGAAGGCCGATCACGGAGAAGCCGATCACGGAGAAGCCGAAAATCCCGGGTAACATAATTCGTCATACGAATCCCGTCAAGGGATCGGCGGGATCGGCGGTTAGAATGCGGGCCCGCGTCGGGCGCGGGCATCGGGTGAGGGCAACGGGAGTGGGAGGGCGGTCGCCATGACGGAGACGGGCACGGACAACGGCGCTGGTCCGCCCCCGCTGCAACCATGGCTCAGGCGGCCCGCCCGGCTGGCGTACGCCGTCGTGGAGGCGCTCGCCGACCGGATCGTGGCCGGCCACATCCCGCCCGGCTCGGCGCTGCCCATCGAGCCCGAGTTGTGCGAGACCTTCGCGGTCAGCCGCACCACCGTCCGTGAGGCGGTCAAGGCGCTGGAGGCCAAAGGGCTGGTCCGCGCCCGGCAGGGGTCCGGGACCACGGTCACCCCGCCGGAGGACTGGAACCTGCTGGACCCCGTCGTGCTGGCGGCCACCTTCCGGCACGACGACCAGCTCGTGGTGCTCGACCAGCTCGTCGGCGTACGGTCGGCGCTGGAGTCCCAGATGGCCGCCCAGGCGGCGGTCCTGGCGACGGAGGACGATCTCCGGGGCATGGAGGAGCTGCTTGTGCGGCTGGACGCGGAGACCACGGCCCCGCATCGCTTCATAGAGACGGATCTCGTCTTCCACAGCCGGATCATGGAGGCGTCGCGCAACCGGCTCGCGAGCTCCATCGTCCGCAGCGTCCACACCCAGGCCCGCACCACCGCGCTGTACAGCGGCGCACCCGACACCCGGGCCTGCGAACTGGCCAACGTGGAGCACCGGGAGCTGATGGACCGGCTGCTCGCCCGGGACTCCAAGGGGGCCGCGCAGGCCATGACGTCGCACATCGAGGACGCCTGGCAGCGCCGCCGCTCACCGGCCGGGCGACGGCCCACGGCATAGCCGGCGCAACCGGACGGGGCCCGGGGGCGGAACTCGCCGGGCCCCGTCCGGCCGCGTGAAGTTACTGTGCAGTAGCTCTTGCTGCAATTCATATGACGACTAATGTAACCGCCGTTTAGTTTCGGCCATTGGAAGGTGCCACGTGCGGTTCACACGTTCATTCCCCTCACCGCTGGACCGGGTGAGCAGAGCCTGTCTGACGGCGGTCGCGGCTCTCGCCACGGTGACCGCTACGGCGCTGGGCGCGGCGACGCCCGCCTTCGCGACGCAGACGACGACCCTCCACGCGTCACCCGGCGGCCACGGTTCCGCCTGCTCGGCGGCCCACCCCTGTTCGCTCGGGCAGGCCAAGGCGAAGGTGCGGTCCGTCAACGCGCGCATGCGGGCCGATATCGTCGTCCAACTCGCAGGCGGCACCTACCGGCTGGCCGCGCCGCTGACCTTCACCCGGGCTGACTCCGGCAGCAACGGACACACCGTCACCTGGAAGGCCGCGCCGGGCGCCCGCCCCGTCATATCGGGGGCGCGGAAGGCCACCGGCTGGACCCGCCAGGACGCCGCGAAGAACATCTGGAAGGCCGAGGTCGGCCGCGGCTTCGACATCCGGCAGTTGTACGTCGACGGCGTCCAGGCCACCCGCGCCCGCACCCAACTGAACCGCGCCGACCTGACCACCGACGCCAACGGCTACACCTTCACCAGCGGTGCGCTGAAGTACCTCAACACCCTGGCCGATCCGGGCCGCACCGAGATCGACGCCCTCGGCTCCTTCACCAACCGCTACTCGCCGGTGGCGGGCATCCGCGACGGCGTCATGACCATGGAACAGCCGGCCTGGAACAACAACACGTTCGGCTACGACACCATCGGCAACCCCTTCCGCAAGGGGCCGCTGTACATCGAGAACGCGTACGAATTCCTCGACACGGCGGGGGAGTGGTACCTGAACACCCGCACCGGGACCCTGTACTACAAGCCGCTGCCCGGCCAGCACATGTCCTCCGCCGACGTGGAGATGCCGAAGCTGGAGTCGCTGCTGTCCGTCGGCGGCACCTACCGTGCCCCGGCGACCCATCTCGCCTTCTCCGGGCTGCAGTTCTCGCACACGAGCTGGCTGCAGCCGTCCACCGGCCAGGGGTACGCGGACCAGCAGACCGGCGCGTTCGTCGCCGGTGACTGGGCGCGTCCGGCGGACGCGCTGGACTCCTGCCAGTACGGCTGCCGGCTGTTCGAGGCGACCCGTCCCCACTGGCACCAGATGCCGGCCGCCGTCCAGGTGTCGGCCGCCTCGCACATCAGCTTCACCGGCAACCGGTTCACCCAGCTCGGCCAGGTCGCCCTCGGTATCGGCAACGACGCCAACGCGCACGCCACAGGGGTCGGACTCGGCGCCGACACCGTCAGCGTGACCGGCAACGTCTTCGCCCAGGGCGCGGGCGGCGGTGTCGTGGTCGGCGGTGTCCAGGCCGACGCCCACCACCCGAGCGACAGCCGCATGACCAACCGGCGCATCACCGTCAGCGACAACGTGATGCACGATCTCGCGCTGGACTACCGCGACATGACGGCCGCACTGGTCACCTACGCCACCGACGCCACCGTCTCCCACAACGAGATTTACGACATGCCCTACACCGGCATCGCGATCGGCTACGGCTGGGGCACCAACGACCCCGGCGGCAGCCAGGACTACGTCAACCGCGGGCTGTACGACTTCCAGCCCCGCTACACCACCCCCACCACCCTGAAGAACCTCAAGGTCACGGGCAACCACCTGCACGACGTGATGCGGACGATGGACGACGGCGCCTGCATCTACTCGCTCTCCGCCGCGCCGGGCACCAGTATCGACCGGAACTACTGCGCCGACAACAACGGCCACTACGGCATCTACCACGACGAAGGATCACGCGACTACACCGACAGCAACAACGTCTTCAGCAACACCGGTGACTGGGACCACGAGAACTCCAACGCCACCAACAACACGGGTGCGCTCACGGTGACCGACAACTGGACGAGCAACGACTCCATCAGCCTCCGCGCCGGAGAGCGCGGCAACACGGTGACCGGCACGGTCGTCGTCAGCGACGGCAACTGGCCCCGCGCCGCCGAGCGGGTCATGCGGGACGCAGGCGTCCGCCACGGGTGACCCGCCCGCCGGCGAAGCCGACTCCAGGGCGCCGGCCACCGAACACCCCTACGGCTTCGCCGCGTTCACCCGCCACCGCACGTGTCCCGACGGCCGCACCGGACAACTCGGCCGCCGGGACGCCGACTTCACGGCGTCGCCCAGGACAGGCCGTCCGCCGTGACCGTCAGGGCGTCGTCGGGCGTGGACGGGGCCGAGTCGTCGAGCGGGCCGCCGTACAGGGCCTGGTCCCGGAGGTCGTTGCCGGTGCGGAAGGTCTCGGCGACGATCCGCGCGGACAGCAGCGGGTTCACGCGGTCCTCGCCGGTCGCCAACCGGCCCACCGCGCCGTCCAGTTCGGCCGCGGCGGAACTCCAGTGGGCGCCGAGCCCGCCGGACGCGACCACCGCCGCGTCGCCGGACGCCACTCCACCGGCCAGCTCGGCGAAGGCGGCGGCCTCGTCGAGGTCCACCCGGGTGACCTTCTTCGCCGACCAGAAATACGACCGGTCGTTGCGCTCCATGTCGTAGAACGCGATGAGGAACTCGTAGAACACGCCGTACTCGCGGCGGTAGCGTGCCTCGAACTCGGCGAAGCCGCGCTCCTCGGGGACACTGCCGTCCAGGGCGGAGTTCACCGCGCGGGCGGCCAACAGGGCGCCGTACGTGGCCAGATGGACGCCCGAGGAGAGCACCGGGTCCACGAAGCACGCGGCGTCGCCGACCAGCGCCATGCCCGGCGTCCACAGCGACTTCTTCCAGTACGAGTAGTCCTTGCGGACGCGGACCTGGTCGTACGGCGACTCGGTCGCGACCGGTACGTCCGTCAGCAGCCGGTCGACCTCCGGGCACGCTTTGATCATGTCCTGCCAGGCGGCGCGCGGGTCGTGCTGGACGGCCGCGAAGTGCTCGGGCGAGATCACCGCGCCCACGCTGGTCAGATCGTCGCGCAGCGGGATGTACCAGAGCCAGCCGGCGTCGAACGCGGCGCAGAAGATGTTGCCGCTGTTCGGCTCGGGGAGCCGCCGGCCGCCCGCGTAGTAGCCGAAGACGGCGAGGTTGCGGAAGAAGTCGGAGTACACGCGCGCCCCGCCGACCCGGCCGTGGATCCGGCTGGTGTTGCCGGACGCGTCGATGACGAACCGGGCGTGCGCCGTACGGGCGTTGCCGTCCGGGTCGGTGTACTCGACACCGCGCACCCGCTCGCCCTCGTCGGCCAGCACTCGGCGTACCGAGCTGCCCTCACGGACCTCGACGCCGACACGTTCGGCGTTGCGCAGCAGGATCTCGTCGAACCGGGAGCGCTCCACCTGGAAGGCGGTCGCGGTCGGCTCGGGCAGCCGGGGTGTCATGGAGAAGGAGAACTGCCAGGGCTCCGGGTCGCGGCCCCAGCGCAGTGTCCCGCCGCGTTTGAGGGTGAAGCCCGCCCGGGCGACCTCGTCGGCGACTCCGAGGAGGCGGCACAGGCCGTGGACGGTGGCGGGCAGCAGCGACTCGCCGATCTGGTACCTGGGGAAGGTCTCCCGCTCCAGCAGGAGCACCCGGTGCCCGCGCAGGGCCACGGCCGTCGCGGCGGTCGAGCCGGCCGGCCCGCCGCCCACGACGACGAGGTCGTAGTCCGAGGCGTCCGAAAGGGACGAGGGGGCCGAGGGGTCCGAGGCCATCCGGGGTCTCCTGTTCTTCTCAGGCGTGGTCACTTGGCCAGCCAGGCGCGCATGGCCGCGGCCGTGCTGTCGGCGTCGCGGTGGAGCATGGAGTAGTGGTCGCCGGGGAGGTCGGCGCTGTCGTGCGGCAGCGGCCAGTCAGGCTGCCAGTCCTGGTCGGGGGCGATCCGCCGCATGTGCGGGGTGGGCCGGCCGCGCAACAGCAGGGTCGGGACCGGTGACGGCTCGGGCCGCCAGTCCTCCAGCACGCGCGCGTAGCCGCCCCCGACGATCAGCAACGAGTCGTCCAGCTCGTCGACGACGTCGTCCGGCAGGTCGGTCCCGGCGGCCATCAGGGCCAGCCCGCGCGGATCGCCGCGACGCAGCAGCCCGGCATGCGAGTCGAGCAGGATCACACCGGCCGGCGGTTGTCCCGTCCGCGCGAGATGGCGGGCCACGGCGTGTGCGACCGCGCCGCCCGCGCAGTAGCCGACGAGGACGGGGGCCGCGTCGACGGGCAGCGAGCGCACGGTGTCGGCGTGCGCGCGCACCAGCGCGGCGACGCTGCCCGGGACGGCCCGGCGCGCGCCGAACCCGGGATGCTCCAGCAGGAACAGGTCACGTTCGCCGTCGAACCGCTCGGCCAGAGCGGAGGGGACGCGGAAGTACGGCGAGAGGTAGTCCGGGATGAACACCAGCGGTGTGCCGGTGGCGTCGGCGCGGGTGAGCCGGACCGGCGGAACGGCATACCGGGTGCGTTCGCCGTCGCCGAAGGCCGGCAGGGCGTAGGACGCGAGGTAGCGCAGCCCCATCGCCTCCAACGGCCCCTGCCCACGCAGCACTTGGTGGTAGAGGACACTGAACCGGTACGACGACCCCGCCTCGGCGTCGGCAGGCTCCGTCTCTGCCTCCTTCTCCGTCTCCGCTTCGGTGTCGCCCTGCGGTAGCGTGCCCGCGTCGACCAGGGCGGCGAGGACGTGCGCGGCCAGGTCGGCCAGCGTGGGGTGCTCCAGCACGACGGCCGGCGCCAGTCGCACGCGCGTGAACGCGCTGAGCCGGTTGCGGAGTTGTACGGCCGTCAGGGAGTCGAACCCGAGCTCGGTGAAGGACCGCTCGGCGGGGAGTGCGGCCGGGTCCGGGAAGCCCAGGACCGCGGCGATCTCGACGCGAATCAACTCCGCCAGTACGGACGGGCGTTCACGCGCGGAGACGGCGGTGAGCCGCTCACGCCAGGCACCGGGCGCCTGCCCGACGGGCGCGACCCCCGCGACAGCCGTGACGGTGGCGGGTCGCTCGGCTTGCTCGGCGCGGACTTGCGACCGCCTCTGCAACAGGTCCGCGAGGACCGAGGGCGCGGCCGGGCCGCCCGCGGCCGCGAGGTCCAGCGGGATCGGCACCAGCACCGGTTCCGGAATCCGCAGCGCCGCGTCGAGGAGACCGATGCCCTCGTGCTCGGTGACGGGCAGGACGCCGTCCTCGGCGCGGCGGTCGGGCGCGACGCGGCCCGCCATCCCTTCGTCGCCCTCCGTGGACCACGGCCCCCAGGCCAGCGCCTGCGCGGGCAGACCGCTAGCCACCCGGTGCCGGGCCAGCGCGTCGAGGAACCCGTTGGCGGCCGCGTAGTTCGACTGGCCCGGCCGGCCGAGCACGCCGGCGGCCGAGGAGTACAGCACGAACGCGGACAGGCCGAGGTGCCTCGTCGCCTCGTGCAGGTGCCAGGCACCGTCCGCCTTCGGCGCGAGCACGGACGCGAGCCGCTCGGCGGTCATGGTGTCCACCACGCCGTCGTCCACCACCCCGGCGAGATGGAAGACCGCGGTCGGCGCCGGCCGGCAGGACGCGATCAGGGCGTCGACGGCCGCGCGGTCGCTCACGTCGCACGCCACCGCGCGCACCTTGGCCGGCAGGTCGCCCGCCCAGTCCGGAACCCGGCCGCCGCGACCGGTCAACAGCAGGTGCCGGACGCCGCGTTCGGCGACCAGGTACCGGGCCAGGCTCGCTCCGAGCGCGCCGGTGCCGCCGGTGACGATCACCGTCCCGTCTGGGTCCAGGGCGGGTGGCTCAGCGGTGGACGGCGGATCCACCTGGACCAGCCGGGGTACCAGGACGACACCGTCACGGCCCAGGGCGACCTGTGGTTCGCCGCACCGCAGCGCCGCGTCCAGGTGTGCCGGTGTCGCCGGACCACCACCACGCCGGTCGACCAGCACGATCCGGCCGGGGTGCTCGGACTGGGCGCTGCGTACGAATCCGGCGACCGCCGCCTCGGCGAGGTCCGGGTCGTCGCCCGCGGCGTTGCCGGTGAGCACCGCCAGTCGGCCCGGCCGTACATCGGAGGTCCAGTCGCGCACCCGCTCCAGCACGGCCGTGAGGAGCCCGCGCACACGGTCGGGCAGGGCGGCGTCCTCGGGCAGGGCGGTGGCGGCGAGTCGGGCCACGTCGAGCACCTCGTGCTCCGGGCTCGCGTCGTCGACCGGCGTGGCGGGCCGCCAGGTGAGGCGGTACGTCTCGGCGGCGGCCGTGGGCCGCGTCGGGATCGCACGGGTGACCACGGAGTCGACGGCGGCGAGCGGCAGGCCGGCCCGGTCGGTGAGGGTGACCCGGAACTCGTCCGGGCCGAGCCGCCGTACGACGGCCCGCGCGGCGGAGGCACCGGGCGCGTACACCGTCAGACCGGTGCAGGCGAGGGGGGCCTGTGGCTGACGCGGTCGTTCGTCGTCCTGCGCCTCGCCCGTTTCCTCGCCCGGTGTCTCGGCGAGCAGCGCGGCGTGCAGTGCCGCGTCGAACAGGGCGGGGTGCAGGGTGTACGAGGCCGCGGTCGCCGCTTCCCCGGGCGGCAGCGCCAGTTCGGCGAAGAGTTCGCCGTCCCGGCGCCAGAGTGCGGTCACCCCTCGGAAGGCGGGCCCGTAGCGGTGGCCGTACGCCGCGAGGCGCGGATAGTCGACCGGGATCCGCTCGGCACGCGGGGGCGGCCACGCGCCGGGCGGATCGGCGGGCGGTGCTTCGGCCGGGGCGGTTGTCGCCGTGGCGTGCCGCCGCCACGGTCCCGGGGCGTCGGCCGGGCGGGCCCAGACGGTCACCGGCCGGCCTCCCGTCTCGTCCGCCGCCCCGGCCACCACCTGCACCTGCATCTGATCGTTCGGCGGCAGTACGAGCGGCTCGTGGAAGGCCAGTTCGGCCAGTCGGACCGCGCCGGGGGCGCCGGTGGCCCGGCAGGCCAGCTCGGCGAAGAGCGTCGCGGGCACCACCACCCGGTCGCCGATCGCGTGGTCGGCGAGCCAGGGGTGGCGTGCCGTGGACAGCACGGCGCTGTGCCGGATGCCGGGCCCGTCGGCATCCGGCTGCGGCTGCCCCATCAGGGGGTGACCGGCCGGAGGGCGGTGCCGGACGGCGTTCAGCCAGTACCGCTGTCGCTGGAAGGGATACGTGGGCAGTGCGCGCCGCCGGGCGCCGCTGCCCGCGTACACCGACCGCCAGTCCACCGGCACCCCGTGCACATGCAGCGCGGCCAGCGCCTCCAGTGCCGTACGCGGGTCGGCGCAGGACGTGAACACCGCATCCGCGTCCGGCCCGACGCACTCCTCGGCGGCCGTGCCGAGCGAGGCCGCAGGACCGGCGTCGACGAACGCCGTGACGCCGTCCTCGGCCAGATACCCGACCGCGTCGGCGAAACGGACCGTCTCGCGCGCCTGCCGTACCCAGTAGCCGGCGGTGGCGAGGGCGTCCGGCTCGGGACGACCGGTCAGCGTGGACACCACGGGCACGGACGGCCGGTGGTACGTCACCGACTCGGCGACCGCACGGTACTCGGCGAGCATCGGGCCCAGCAGCGGCGAGTGGAAGGCATGGCTCACCCGCAGGCGGTGGGACGGCCGTCCGATACGGGCCACCAGCGCCGTCACCGCGTCCTCTTCACCGGAGAGCACGACCGACGCGGGACCGTTGACCGCCGCGACCGCCACCCGGCCGGGCACCGCGTCCAACTGCCGCTTCACCTCGGCCAGCGGCGCGCGGACGGCGACCATCGCGCCGCCGTCGGGCAGGGCCGCCATCAACCGGCCACGGGCGGCGACCAGTCGTACCGCGTCGGCACGGGAGAACACACCGGCGATGTGGGCGGCGGCCAGCTCGCCGATCGAGTGACCGACCAGACGGTCCGGGCGCACTCCCCACTCGGCGAGGAGCGTGTGCAGGGCGACCTCGAAGGCGAACAGCGCGGGCTGCGCGTAGTCGGTACGGTTCAGCAGGCCGTCGTCGGGGGCGTCGATCACCTCCAGCAGGGGGCCGTCGAGCCACGGTGTGAACTCCTCGCACAGCGCGGTGAACGCCGTGTCGAACACGGGGAAGGCCGCGCGCAGTTCACGGCCCATTCCGGGCCGTTGGGCGCCCTGGCCCGGGCAGAGCAACGCCACCTTGGGACGCGTGCGCGTGGTGCCGCGCAGCACCGCCGGACCGTCCACACCGTCGGCCAGGTCGCGCAGCCCGGCGAGCAGGCCCTCGGCGTCGCCGGCCAGCACGGCCGCCCGGCGGGACAGCGGTGCCCGGGTCGTCGCCAGCGAGTACCCGGCGTCCAGCGCGGCGGATCCGCCGCTCACGTCGGCCAGCGCGGCCGCCAGCCTCCCGGCGTGGGCGCGCAGCCCGGCCTCGTCGCCGCCGCCGACCAGCCAGGGGGTGACGGGCAGGCCCCTTGACCTGCTGCCGGAATCCGCGTCGGCCCGGGGCGGCTGCGGCTCCTCGATGATCACGTGGGCGTTCGTCCCGCCGATGCCGAACGACGAGATCGCCGCGCGGCGCGGGCGGTCACGGCGTGGCCAGGGCCGCGCCCGGTCGAGCAGCCGTACCGCGCCGGCGTCCCAGTCGACGTGCGGCGACGGCCGCTCCGCGTACAGCGAGGCGGGCAGCTCGTCGTGGCGCATCGCCTCGATCATCTTGATCACGCCCGCCACCCCCGCCGCGGCCTGGGTGTGCCCGAGGTTCGACTTGACCGAGCCCAGCCACACCGGGTCGGCCGGGTCGCGGTGCTGCCCGTAGGTGGCCAGCAGGGCGCCGGCCTCGATCGGGTCGCCGAGCGCGGTGCCCGTGCCGTGGCCCTCCACCGCGTCGACGTCGGCGGACCGCAGTCCCGCGTCGGCCAGCGCCAGCCGGATCAGGTCCTGCTGCGCCTCGCCGTTGGGGGCGGTCAGGCCGTTCGACGCGCCGTCCGAGTTCACCGCGGACCCGCGCAGCACGGCCAGCACCGGATGGCCGCCTCGCCGCGCGTCCGACAGCTTCTCCAGCAGGACGAGACCGACGCCCTCGGCCCAGGCGGTGCCGTCCGCGCCCGCGGCGAACGACCGGCACCGGCCGTCCGGCGACAGCGCGCGCTGACGGCTGAACGCGATGAACGGCTGCGGGCTCGACAGCACCGTCACCCCGCCCGCCAGCGCGAGCGTGCACTCCCCGGCCCGCAGCGACTTGGCGGCCAGATCCATCGCGACCAGCGACGACGAACTGGCCGTGTCCAGCGTCATCACCGGGCCGCGCAGCCCGAGAACGTAGGCGACGCGGCCGGACGCCACACTGCCCGCCGATCCGATGCCGATCTGCGCCTCCAGCTCGTGCGGCGAGACTCCGCTGCCGTAGCCGAAGTGCATCAGCCCGACGAACACCCCGGTGCTGCTGCCGCGCAGGGTCGGCGCGGGAACGCCCGCGCGCTCCAGCGTCTCCCAGGCGACCTCCAGCAGCAGACGCTGCTGGGGATCGGTGGCCAGGGCCTCGCGGGGCGACATGCCGAAGAACAGCGGGTCGAAGTCCGCCACGCCGTCGAGGAAACCGCCACGCCGCGTGTACGTCGTCCCGAGGCGGTCGGGGTCGGGGTCGTGGAGGGCGGCGAGGTCCCAGCCCCGGTCGGTGGGGAAGTCGCCGGTGGCGTCCACTCCGCCGGCCGCCACCCGCCAGAGATCCTCGGGCGAACTCACCCCGCCCGGGTAACGGCAGCCGACGGCCACGATCGCCACCGGCTCGGCCTCCGGACCGCGCGGCGGCGCAGTCGTCGCGGGCGTGGGCACGGGTACGGGCGTGGACGTGGGCGCGGGTGTGCCGTGCAGCCGGGTGTCCAGGTGGGCGGCGACCGCCGCCGGGGTCGGATGGTCCCAGACCAGCGTCGCCGGCAGCCGCAGACCGGTGCGCAGGCTGAGCCGGTGCCACAGGGTCATCGCGTCCATCGAGGTCAGGCCGAGGTCGGCGAACGCGGTGCCGGGATCGGCGGCCGTCCCACGGATCGCCGAGGTCTCCGTACACACCAGGTCGGTCAGCGCGGCCCGCCGCTCGCCCGGCGTCAGGCCGGCCGGCCGGGCGAGCGTCGGCCCGACCGGGCGCCCGGCGAGGGCCTCGCGCAGCAGGGCGCGACGCGGCTTGCCCCCGGTGGTGCGCGGAACGGCCGGGGTGAACAGGATCTCGTCGGGCACCTTGTGCGCGGAGAGCACCGAAGCACAGGCCCGCAGCAGGCCGGCCGGGTCGAGTGTCGGCCGTGCGGGCACCACGAACGCCACCGGGACCTCGCCGAGCAGCGGATGGGCTCGCGCCACCACGGCCGCGTCCCGCACCCCGGGCAGGCCGCGCAGCACCTGCTCGACCTCGGCCGGGTCGACGTTCTCACCGCCGCGTACGATCCGGTCGTTCACCCGGCCGGTGACGGTCAGACAGCCGTCCCCGCCGAGTCGGCCCAGGTCACCCGTGCGGTACCAGCCGTCGCGCACGGCGTCGGCGGTGTCCTCGGGCCGATTGTGGTAGCCGAGCATGAGGCCGGGGCCGCGTACCCAGATCTCGCCCTCGGCATCCGGGTCCGCGTCCGCGTCCGCGTCTGCGTCTGCGTCTGCGTCGGGGGTGAGGACGGGGACGTCCCGTCCGGTCTCCGGGTCGACGATGCGGACCTCCATGCCGGGCAGTGGCCGCCCGCTGCCGCCCCGCGTCCTCGGCCCGGTGGGCGACTCCATGGCGATCTTGCCGCAGGTCTCGGTGCTGCCGTAGCCGTCGAGGAGCGGGGCGCCGAACCGTGTCTCGACCTGTTCCCGCAGGGCCGGCTCGCTGGGCGCGCCGGCGGTGACGCAGAACCGCAGCGAGGGCACCGCGCCCAGACCGGCGTCGAGCAACTGCCGGTAGGTCAGGGGCACACCGGCCAGGACCGTCGGCGCGAACTCGCCGACGAGGCGTGCCAGCGCGGCCGGGTCGGGCGTCGCGGTGATCCGTGCGCTCGCCCCCGCCACGGTGGTGCCCAGGACGCAGAGCGAGTGGGCGTAGGTGTGCGAGAGCGGCAGCGGCCACAGCACACGGTCCGCCTCCGACAGCCCGAGCCGCGGGCGGTAACAGGCGACCGAGGACCAGAGCGCGGAGCGCTGGCTGGACACCGCGGCCCTGGAGGTGCCGGAGGTGCCGGACGTGTAGAGCAGCCAGGCGGGTTCGTCCAGGCCGAGGTCGTCGGGGGGTGAGGGCGGCGAGGTCGGCGCGGGCTGCGGTGGTTCGGCGGCGAGGGCCTCGAAGCGTGTGACGTCGTCCGGCAGCGGGCCCTCGCCGGTCACGACCAGCCGGAGCGAACGGCCCGCCGTCAGCCGGGCGACGCGCGCCAGGTTCCGCCGGTCGGTGACCAGCACGGCCGGATCGCAGTCGGTCAGCAGCTCGGCGAGTTCGGCATCGGTGCCGCGCGAACTCAGCGGCACGCCGACCGCGGCGGCCCGCACCGTGGCGAGGAGCCCCTCGACCAGCTCCACGCAGGCGTCCAGACAGAAGGCCACCCTGCCGCCCCGGTGAACCTCCAGACGCGTCGCCAACCGGGCGGTCCTGCGCTCCAGTTCGGTCCAGCTCACCCCGCGCCGGTCATCGGCGAACGCGAGCTTGTCGCCCTGGCGTAAGGAGTTCGCCACGAGCAACTCCGGTACGGACAACCGGACCTCGAACGCCTCCGCCGTACCCACCAGGCTGTCCCCTCGTTCGAACGTCCGCACCCGGGCGGCCCGTTGATCAGCCTACGACCCGGCACCGACAGCGCGGCGGTGCCGGGTACGGAACAGACAGACCGTGCCCCTGCGGCATCGCCGCCGTCCCCGCCGACGGCGTGAGAGGGACCTTCGGTCAGCCGGCGACGGGGGTGCGGATCGCGGCGATGTCGAATTGGAGACGCACCTTCTCACTCACCATGGCGCCGCCCTCGGCCAGCCTGGCGTTGTACGTCAGTCCCCATTCGGAACGGTCGATGGTGGTGGTGCCGTCGAAGCCGGCCCGCTCATAGCCGAACGGGTCGGTGACATGTCCCAGGTAGGTGAGGTCCAGGACGACGGGGCGGGTGGTCTCCCTGATGGTGAGATCGCCGGTCATGCGGAAGACGTCGGCGCCCGTGAGGTGTACGGCGGTACTGGTGAAACGTATCCGCGGATAGGTCCGGGCGTCCAGGAAGTCACGGCCGGTCAGGTGGGCGTCGCGCTGGTCCACGCCGGTGTCGACGCTCGCGGTGGACAGCAGGATGTCGGCCCGCGAGCGGGCCGGGTCGCGGCCGTCGAAATAGAGCCGGCTCTCGTACTCCGTGAAAGCGCCGCGCACCGTGGTCACCAGGGCGTGCCGGACGGAGAAACCTATGCGGCTGTGCGCCGGGTCGATCATCCACTCTCCGGTCAGCGCCGCCAGACCGGGATCCGGGAGGCCCGCGGCGGGGAAGTCGGGGGAGCCGGCGGGGGGTTGCGGAGCGGTGGGGGGTGCCGAGCGCCGGAAGGAGGCGCCGCGGGTGAACAGGTTCATGGTTCACGTAGTTACTGCACCGCAGATATCGCCGCAAGCCTGCTCCGGAAGCGGCGGCGGATCGAATCCGTACCGAAGGGTTGATAGGCCGCCATCGGATGACCGGCGACTACAACATCCACACACGCTCGTCACCGGATGGCCGGGCAGAGTTCGTCCGGGTCCGGACGGGCCCTGCCCGGGCTGCTGGCGCGTCAGCGCCGGCGCCGACCGTCGGCGGGTGAGTACTTGGACGAACGTCCAATATTTCGGCGGTACGAGTCCGGACTCTTCTGTGGAGTCGTGACGTGGACCATAGTGGCGGGCACGCTACGGAAGATCTTTTCCGTATAGCGAAAGTCCGGCTCGAAGGAGTGCCTGTGTCGCTGTCCGAACCGTCCCTTGCGCGACGCGTCGCACGTCTACTGCGTACCTCTCTGTTCATACAGGTCGCCTGCGCCCTGGTGCTCGGAGTGGTCGTAGGACGGCTGTGGCCCGGATTGGGTACCGCCGTTCAGCCGTTGGGCGACGGCTTCGTGAGGCTCATCAAAGCGGTCATCGCGCCGCTCGTGTTCTGTGTGGTGGTCACCGGCATAGCCAAGGCCGGCAATCTGAGGGCCTTCGGCCGCATCGGCCTCAAGGCTCTCATCTGGTTCGAGGTGGCGACGACGTTCGCCCTGCTCTTCGGTCTGGTCGCGGGAAACCTGGTGCGGCCCGGCGCCGGCATGAACGTCGATCCGGCCCAGCTCGACGCGGGCGCGGTCGAGGCGAAGACCGGCGGTGGGTCACTGCCGTCGACCGGCGAGTTCCTCCTGCACGCGCTGCCCGAGAGCGCCGTCGGGGCGTTCGCCGAGAACTCGCTCCTACAGGTCCTGGTCCTCGCCTGTCTGGTGGGCGCCGCCCTGCTCCACCTCGGCCACACCAAGGTGCCCGCCATCCTGCCGGCCGTCGAGCAGGCGCAGGAGGTCGTCTTCGCGATCGTCGGCTTCGTCATGAAGCTCGCCCCGCTCGCGGTCTTCGGCGCCACCGCGCACCTGGTCGGCCAGTACGGGCTGGGCGTGCTGTCGACGTACGGCAAGCTCATCGGCGTCTGTTACGCCGTCGCCCTGCTGTTCCTGCTGCTGCTCGCGGCGGCGCTGAAGGCGTTCACCGGGCTGAGCCTGTGGAAGTTCGTCCGCTACACCCGCGAGGAGATGCTGCTCGCCCTCGGCACCGCCTCCAGCGAGACCGTCATGCCGCGCATGATGCAGAAACTGCGCCACGCCGGCTGCCGCGACGACGCCGTGGGCCTCGTGGTGCCCACCGGCTACTCCTTCAACCTCGACGGCGCCTCGATCTACCTGTCCATCGCGACGCTGTTCATCGCCCAGGCCGTGGGCGTCGACCTCACCCTGGGTCAGCAGGTGACCGTCGTGCTCATGCTCATGCTCACCAGCAAGGGCATGGCGGGCGTGCCGGGTTCGGCGTTCCTCGCCCTGTCGGCGACCGCCTCCGCGCTCGGCGTCATCCCCGCCGGGGCGGTCGCTCTCCTGCTGGGCGTGGACCGCATCATGGACTCGATGCGCGTGGCCACCAACCTGCTCGGAAACTGCGTGGCCGCCTTCGCGGTCTCCCGCTGGGAAGGCGCGCTGGACTCCGAGCGGGCGAAGCGCGTGCTGAACGGCGAACTCCCCTTGGCTCCGGACACGGAGGCCACGGTCGCGGACGCCACGATCACGGAGGCCACGGTCACGGAGCCCGCGCTGACTGGGGCCGCGATGACGGGGGCCGCGCTGACGAAGGTCCCGGCCACGGAGGGCTCGGGCGCCGAGACACCGGACGTCAAGGCCCCGGGTGCCAAGGTTCCGGCCTCTTCGGCCGACGTCGTCGACCCGGTGGCGGGGGCGGCGGACGGCAACCGTCCGGTCGAGGCGGGCTGACGGAGCGGGGCCAGGTGCGGTCGGGCCGGCAGCCTGCCCGCACCCCTGCCCGAAAGTTCCTTCCCTCCGTGGTCCATGACCCGTTCTCCTGACGGGAGAACGACCGGAGGAGTGGACTGACCGTCATGCGCACCCGACCGCAGGAGAACTGGGAACGGGACACGGGCGCACGGCCCCCGAAGAAGGGCCGCCCGCCCGTCCCCGCCGCCCCCGAGGCCGCCTCCCTCCTCGCCCTCCAGCGCACGGCGGGCAACGCGGCCGTGGCCCGCATGCTCGACCGTGAACGCCACACCCACGGCGCGGGCTGCGGACACGGGACGACCGAGGACACGGCGACCGTGCGGGAAAGCGGCGCCCGCGCCCGGCAGCAGCCCGCGCCGGGCGCTCCGGCCGTCCAGCGGGCCCCCGCGTTCACACAGACCGGTGCCCCCGCCGAGTCCGACCGGGACGCGGCGCTGCGGATGCTGGACCGGGTGGCCCGCACCGCCGAGCGCGTCATCCTCGCCGGAAACCCGAAGGCCAGGAACAAGTTCACCCCTCATCTGGCCGTCAACCTGCTGCCCGACGGCTCGCTCGGCATCTCGGGCAACACCGGCAAGCGGGTGGTCACGGAGCAGCAGCGCCAGACGATCGAGCAGGAGATCCGCGGGTTCGCCGACGGCAGCGCGCCCCGCGCGGGGCACAACGGATGGGGTTCGAGCGCGGACCAACGGCAGCGGGAGCGGCAGGACCGCAGCAAGCTCCGCGCCCTGGACGCCGGATCGTACGCCGAGCACCACCCCGAGTCCCCCGAACTGGCCGACATCCACGAGGCGTTGCACAAGCCGATCCGCTGGTTCGCCATCAGCACCCCGGTCAAGAAGGGGGTGCCCGCCCAGCACGGCGAGATGACGCTGCTCGGTGAGCAGGTCGCCGCCTGGAAGAAGGCCCCCAGGGACCCGGACGACCCCAAGACCGTGCACATGGGCGGGGTCAAACTGGCCTGTGTCGCCTGCCAGTGGGCGTTCGACGCGGTCAACGAGACCATCGGGCGGGACCTCGGCTACCGGGTGGTCGCCGCCGGCGCACACGGCCAGTTCTTCCCCAACTGGCTGATGCCGCAGTGGATGCGCGGCGAGCAGGCCGTGGTCGACGCGATCCGCTCCAGGGCCGCGGAGATCGACGCCGAGCTCACCGGCGACTGGGTGGTCAACGGCGAGCTGGCCACAGGCGACTTCGTCCACGACCCGCCGGACTCCGGCTCGGAGTACGAATCCGACTGACGGCGGTGCCCGGTGCTCCCGCCCGGCCCCGGCTCACAACGCCCGCTGTTCGTCGTGGAGTTCGGCCGTTGGTTGGTCAGCCGTCGAGTGCGCAGAGGGGGGCCTCGACGAGGTCGGTCGCCAACCACTGCTCCACGGCCGCGATATGGACCGTCGCGGTCGAGACCGCCAACTGGGCGTCGCGTGCCCGCAGCGCGCGCAGGATCTCGTCGTGCTCCCGGTGCGCGTGCTCCACGGCCCGTTCGGTCCGGGTGCCCCGGACGATACGGACCCGCTGGGTGCGCGTGGAGAGCACGCTCAGCAGCATCGACAGCACCGGATTGCCGACGGCTTCGACGATCCGCAGATGGAACGCGATGTCGTGACCGACGAACTCCTCGACCGTCGCCGCCGACCGGGACCGCCGTAGGACCGCGCCCAGCTCGTCGAGATCCTCGGGGCCGAGCAGCGTGGCGGCCAGCCCGGTCGCCTGCGGCTCGAGCAGCCTGCGCACCTCCAGCAGTTGCAGGGCCGTCTGCCCCTGGGAGACGTCCGAGGCGAAGGAGAGCGCCTCGAACAGCAGATGCGGCTCCAGGCTCGACACGTATGTGCCGTCCCCCTGCCGGGTGACCAGGATCCGCATCGCGGTCAGCGCCCGCACCGCCTCGCGCAGCGAACTCCGGGACAGACCGAGCTGCCCGGCCAGCACCTCCTCCTTAGGCAAGCGGGAACCCGGCGCGAGGTCGCCCGCCACGATCATCGCCTTGATCTTGTCCATGGCCTCGTCCGTCAGTGCCACGAGCGTGCCTCTCTGTGGGCCTACTCCTGCTTCTCGCCGGAGGCGAAGCGGGAGATGATCAGCGCGACGATGATGATCGCGCCGTTGAGGAACTGGTTCCACAGCGGCGGCACACCCGCCAGCGTCATCACGTTGACGACGAGCTGGAGCGTCAGCACACCGGTCAGCGCACCGAACACCGAGCCCTTGCCGCCGTTGAGGCTGACCCCGCCGATGACCGTCGCGGCGAAGACCTGGAAGATCCAGCCGCTGCCCTGGGTGGCCGAGATGGAACCGTAGTGACCGCTGTAGAGGATGCCGGCGAACGCCGCCAGCACACTGCCGGTGATCAGCACCGCCCACACGATCCGGTCGACCCGGATACCGGCGGTACGGGCCGCCTCCGCGTTGCCGCCGATCGCGTACAGCGCCCGGCCGTGCCGCAGCCAGGCCAGCGCGGCGCTGCCGAGGGCGAACAGCAGCACGCAGATCCAGATCGCCGCGGGCACACCCCACCACGACGACTTGCCCAAGTACGTGAAGGAGGAGGGGAGTTCGACGATGGACTGGCCCTCGGAGAGGGCGACCTGCAGTCCGCGCAGCATCGTCAGCATGCCGAGGGTGACGATGAAACCGTTCAGCCGCAGCTTCAGGATCAGGAACCCGTTGACGGCGCCGATCACCACGCCCACCAGCAGACAGAGCGGGACGGCCGTCCACTCGGGGAGCAGCCCGAGCCCCGTGAACCGCGCACCGCTCGTCGGCAGGACCAGCCAGACGGCGATGACCGGAGCCACGCCGATGGTGGACTCCAGGGACAGGTCCATGCGTCCGCAGATCAGGATCAGCGCGGTGGCGAGGACGAGCAGGCTCAGCTCCGTGGACTGCTGGGCCACGCCGATCAGGTTGTCGTAGGTCAGGAAGGCCGGCGAGACGATGAACCCGATCAGACCCAGGACCAGGATCGCCGGGATCAGGGACAGTTCACGGAACCGGCCGAGGTCGAGCCCGCGCCCGGTCTTCTCGGCGGTCTTCTTCTGCGCCACGCCCGCTGCGGGGTCGGTGACATCAGTGGTGGCGGACATGACTACCTTTCGTCCTCGTCGGTCTCGGTGCCTTCGTCGGTGCCTTCTTCGGCGCCGGATGCTTCGCCGGTGCCGGGCGCCGTGGTCGTCCCCGGTGCTTCGGCCCGGTCGGCTACGCCCTCCATGGCGGCGACCACCTGCTCGTCCCGCCAGCCGGGTGCGAACTCGGCGACCACGCGGCCGTGGAACATCACGACGACCCGGTCGCACACCCGCAGGTCGTCCAGCTCGTCGGAGACGATCAGCGCGGCCCGCCCGCCGTCCGCGACCTCGCGGATCCGGTGCAGCAGGAACTCCTTGGACTTGACGTCCACCCCGTTGGTGGGGCGGACGGCGACCAGCACCCGCGGGTCGGTGGCCAGCGCCCGGGCGACGACGACCTTCTGCTGGTTGCCGCCGGACAGCGCGGAGACCGGAGTGCCCGCGCCCGGCGTCTTGATGTCGAGATCCCGGATCATGCGCTGGGCGAAGACCCTGGTCCGGGAGGGCAACACCGTGCCGAACGGGCCCAGTTGGTCGGTGACGGTGAGCGTCGCGTTCTCCGCCACGCTGCGGTTGTGCACCAGACCCTGGAGATGACGGTCCTCCGGTACCAGACCGACGCCCGCCGCCAGCGCCGCCGGAACACTGCCGGTGCGTACGGCACGGCCGCCGACCGAGATCCGGCCCTCCTGGGCGCGATGCAGACCGGCGACGGCCTCCCCGACCCGCACATTGCCGCTGGCCGCGGCTCCGGCCAGCCCCACCACCTCACCGGAGCGGACCGACAGGGACAGGCCGTCGCAGGCGCCGGGGAGCGTGAGCCCCTCGATCGCGAGCAGCTCAGGGCCTTCGCCGGGCACCGGGACACCGTCCCCGTCGGCAGAGACAGAGGTACGGGACGTGGTGGCGGTCGGGGTGGACGTGTCCCCGGTCATGGCCTCCACCAGGGCCTGGTGGCCGACCTCGGCCACGGGCGCGGTGAGGATGTGCGTCGCGTCGCGGTAGACGGTGACCGTGGTGCAGAGGTCGTACACCTCTTGGAGGTGGTGCGAGATGAACAGGAAGGCGACGCCCTGGCGCTGGAGGTCACGGAGCTTGTCGAAGAGCCTGCCGATGCCGCGTGCGTCGAGCTTCGCGGTCGGCTCGTCGAGGACGATGAACCGCGCGCCGAACGACAGCGCGCGGGCGATCTCGACGAACTGCCGCTGCTCCACGGTGAGTTCCCTGGCCCGCGCGCCCGCGTCGACGTCCACGCCGTACTCGCCGAGGAGTTCCTCGGCCCGGCGCCGCAACTGCTTCCAGCGGATGGGCTGGAGCGGGCCGGCGCTCTGCCGGTTCAGGAAGAGGTTCTCCGCGACCGTCAGTTCCTGGATGATCGTGGACTGCTGGTAGACGCAGGCCACCCGGGACCGCCAGGCGTCGATGTCGCCGACGGTCGGCGCGGGTTCGCCGTTGAAGCGCACGGTGCCGGTGTCGGGTCGGCGCAGTCCGGTCAGGAGGGACACGAGCGTCGACTTGCCGGCCCCGTTGCGGCCCACCAGCGCGTGCGACTCGCCGGGGGCCACGGCGATACGGGCGTCGCGCAGCGCGACGGTGGCGCCGAACCTCTTGCCGACCGCGATGGCCTCGGCCACCGGGGTCGGGCCGGCGCCACCGCGCCCCTTCAGGGGCGCGGTCGCGGTGTCCGCCATGGGGATACCGTCCTTCCAGGGGTGCGGGCGCGGTTGCCGGTCCGGTCGGTCACTGGCCGACGGTGTTGCCCCACAGGGTCTTGTCCTCCACGTTCTCCTTGGTCACCAGCGGCGCCGGCAACTGGTCCTCGAGGCCGTTGGGGATCTTGATGATCGTGGAGTCGTGGTCGGTCTTGCCCGGCTTGAACGTCTTGCCCTCGGCCCCGGCCTTGGCGTAGTACAGCGCGTACTTGGCGTAGAGGTCGGCGGGCTGGGAGACGGTCGCGTCGATCTGGCCCTTGCGGATCGCGTCGAACTCCTGCGGGATGCCGTCGTTGGAGATGATCGAGATGTGCCCCTTCTGGCCGGCCGGCTTGAGCAGGCCCTTCTGCTCCAGCAGGGCCAGGGTCGGCTGCAGGAAGACACCGCCCGCCTGCATGTAGATGCCGTTCAGGTCGGGGTGCTGGGCGAGCAGGCTCTGCAGCTTGGCGGAGGCCACGTCGCCCTTCCAGTCGGTGGGCAGCTCGAACACCTTGATGGCGGGGAACTTCTGCTTCATGCACGCGGCGAAGGCCTCGGAGCGGTCCCGCCCGTTGATGGAGTCCAGGGCGCCCTGCAACTCGGCGACCTTGCCCTTGCCGCCGAGCTGCTTGCCGAGGAACTCGCAGGCCTTGGTGCCGTACGCCCGGTTGTCGGCGCGTACGACCATGTAGACGTCACCCTTGTCGGGGCGGGTGTCGACACTGACCACCGGGATCTTCTTCGAGGCGAGGGTCTCCAGTGTGGAGGCGATCGCGCCGGTGTCCTGCGGGGCCATGACGACGGCCTTGGCGCCCGTGCTCTGGAACACCTGCACGTTGGCGACCAGCTTGGTGACGTCGTTCTGCGAGTTGCTCAGAGGCAGCGCCTTGATGCCCTCGGACTTGATGTCCTTCTGGACGTACTCGGCGTAGGAGTTCCAGAAGTCGGAGTCGGAACGCGGCAGGTCGATCCCGATGGCGGGAGCGTCGCCGCCCGAGCCGCCCGAATCCGCACTGTCGCGGTTGCACGCGGTGAGAAGGGTGAGGGCCGCGACGACGACGCCGACTGCGGCGGCGGTGGTGGAGCGGGTGCGAGCGAGCTGGGCGAGCTTCATGGCCGGGTGATCTCCTTAGCCAGGGCTGGGAGCCGCACGAGGGCGGGAGGAGGAGGAAGGGGGAGAGGAGAAGAGAGGGAAGGGTGGGAAGGGTGGGAAGGGAGGGGGAGCCGCGGGTGGAGGAGGGCTGGGAGGGGCGGTGCGGTGATTCCTCCGATGTATCTCGAACGTCGAGGACGTTACGACGGCGTTGCCTGTGCTGACAAGGGGTCGTGTTCAAACGAATCGACGGATTTCCTGGGGGTGTTGTCATGGGGTCGCGCGGCCCCTAAAGTCAAAGTTCCGTCATTCCTCCGACCTCCGATGAATGAGGGCCGGCAAGCAAGAAAGGCGCCCCCTTGACCGCAACCCCCGCCCGGATCATCGCGGTGGACACCCACGACATCCGCTTCCCGACCTCGCGGGAGCTGGACGGCTCCGACGCGATGAACCCGGATCCCGACTACTCCGCCGCCTACGTCGTGCTGCGGACCGACGCCGGCGACGGGCTCGAAGGCCACGGCTTCACCTTCACCATCGGACGTGGCAACGATGTCCAGGTCGCCGCGATCGACGCGCTGCGGCACCACGTCCTGGGGCGGTCCGTGGACGAGCTGTGCGCCGACCCGGGCTCCCTGAACCGCGACCTGATCGGCGACAGCCAACTGCGGTGGCTCGGCCCGGAGAAGGGCGTGATGCACATGGCCGTCGGCGCGGTGGTCAACGCGGTGTGGGACCTCGCCGCGAAGCGCGCCGGACAGCCCCTGTGGCGGCTGCTCGCCCACGCCGACCCCGAGTGGCTGGTCTCCCAGGTCGACTTCCGCTACATCGCCGACGCCCTCACCCCGGAAGACGCCCTCACCCTGCTGCGGGAGGGACGCGCCGGGCTGGCCGAGCGCGAGGCGGCGCTGCTGGAGCGCGGCTACCCCGGCTACACCACCTCGCCGGGCTGGCTCGGCTACTCCGACGAGAAGCTCACCCGGCTCGCCAAGCAGGCCGTCGCCGACGGCTTCACCCAGATCAAGCTCAAGGTGGGCGCCGACCTCGACGACGACCTCCGGCGGCTGCGCACGGCCCGCGCCGCCGTCGGCCCCGGCATCCGCATCGCCGTCGACGCCAACCAGCGCTGGAACATCGGCGAGGCCGTCGAATGGACCCGCGCCCTCGCCGGCCTGGACCCGTACTGGATCGAGGAGCCGACCAGCCCCGACGACATCCTCGGCCACGCGGCCATCCGCGAGGCGGTCGCGCCGGTGAAGGTCGCCACCGGCGAACACGTCCAGAACCGCATCGTCTTCAAGCAGTTGCTCCAGGCCGGCGCCCTCGACGTGCTCCAGATCGACGCGGCCCGCGTCGGCGGTGTCAACGAGAACCTCGCGATCCTGCTGCTCGCCGCCAAGTTCGGCGTGCCGGTCTGCCCGCACGCCGGCGGCGTCGGCCTGTGCGAACTCGTGCAGCACCTCTCGATGTTCGACTACCTGGCCCTGTCCGGCACCACCGAGGACCGGGTCATCGAGTACGTCGACCATCTGCACGACCACTTCCTCGCCCCGGTGGTGATCCGCGACGGCCACTACACGGCCCCGCTCACCCCCGGCTTCTCGGCCGCCATGCACCCCGAGTCCCTCACCGAATTCCGCTACCCGGACGGCACGTTCTGGGCGGCCGACCTCGCGGGGCAGGCGCAGAGAACCTGACGGTCAGGGGTACCCCCAGCGGCGTCGTCGTGGTTGCCGGGGGACCCCGCCCTGCGCGCTGTCTTGACGTGTACTTGGTGCGATGGCTTGATGGGAGCGCTCCCACACGCAAGCTCCGAACCCCATCTGCCACCTGAGTTTCTTGGCCTCACTCCTGGAGTCGCAGTGAGAACAACAAGAAGCACGACAAGAAGCACGACAAGAAGCACGACAAGCAGCACGACAGGCAGCACAGCAGGAAGCGCGACGAGCAGCACGCCTCGAACACGCTCCTTGGCCGCCCTGCTGGTCAGACTCGCGGCCCTCCTGGGCCTGATGGTCCTCGTCGGCGCCCTCTGCCCCGCCGCAGCGCAGGCCCAGGACGCGGCCCCGTCGCCCCGCGCCCTCGCCACCGGCCTCCACATCAGCGACGGCCGGCTGGTCGAGGGCAACGGGAACGACTTCGTCATGCGCGGCGTCAACCACGCCCACACCTGGTACCCGGGCCGGACGCAGCAGTCGCTGGCCGACATCAAGGCGATGGGCGCCAACACCGTGCGCGTCGTCCTCGCCGACGGCCACCGCTGGAGCGCCGACAGCGCAGCGGACGTGGCGAACGTCGTCGCCCAGTGCAAGGCCAACCGGCTCATCTGCGTACTGGAGGTGCACGACACCACCGGCTACGGCGAGGACACCGCGGCCGGCACGCTCGACCAGGCGGCCGACTACTGGATCGGCCTGAAGGACGTGCTCGCCGGCCAGGAGAACTACATCGTCGTCAACATCGGCAACGAGCCCTGGGGAAACACCAGCCCCGAGGGCTGGACCGATCCCACGATCGCCGCGATCAAGAAGCTGCGCAACGCCGGCTTCCAGCACACGATCATGGTGGACGCGCCCAACTGGGGCCAGGACTGGCAGGGCGTCATGCGGGCCAGCGCCCGGTCCGTCTACGCCGCCGACCCCACCGGCAACCTGATCTTCTCGATCCACATGTACAGCGTCTACGACACCGCCGCGGAGATCACCGACTACCTGAACGCCTTCGTCGACGCGAAACTCCCCATTCTCATCGGTGAGTTCGGCGGCCCCGCCGACCAGTGGGGCGACCCCGACGAGGACACCATGATGGCCGCCGCCCAGCAGCTCGAGCTCGGCTACCTGGCCTGGTCCTGGAGCGGCAACACCGACCCGGTCCTCGACCTGACGCTCAACTTCGATCCCGCGCAGCTCAGTTCGTGGGGGCAGCGCATCTTCAACGGCGTCAACGGCATCGCCCAGACCGCGAAGGAAGCCACCGTCTACGGCGGCGGCACCCCGGGTGACACCCAGGCCCCGACCGCCCCCGGCACCCCGACCGCTTCCACCGTGACGGCCACCTCCGCCGCCCTCGCCTGGACCGCCGCGACCGACAACGTCGGCGTTTCCGGCTACGACGTCGTACGGATCAGCGGAACGACCGAGACCGCCGTCGGCGCGTCCACCACCAACACCGCGACCGTCACCGGTCTGACCGCGAACACCGCGTACACCTTCGCCGTCTACGCCCGCGACGCAGCCGGGAACCGCTCCGCCCGCTCGGCCACGGTCGACGTCACCACCGGCAGCGCGCCCCCCGTGGCCTGCTCCGTCGGCTACCGCGTCGTGGGGGAGTGGCAGGGCGGCTTCCAGGGTGAGATCGCCCTGCGCAACACCGGGACCTCCGTCATCAGCGGCTGGAAGCTCGGCTTCGCCTTCACCGACGGTCAGACCGTCACCAACATGTGGGGCGGGACGGCCACCCAGACCGGCGGCACGGTGAGCGTCGCCCCCGCCTCCTACACCTCCACCATCCCCGCCGGCGGCTCGGTCACCGTCGGCTTCATCGGCAGCAAGGGCGCGACCAACACCGCACCGACGGCGTTCACCCTCAACGGGGGTGCCTGCGCCACCACTTGACGGTGCGTCATCGACCGGCGGTGGTGGCGACGGGTGTACCACCACCGCCCGCGGAGGGGGTTTTACCGAGCGATGGTTGAATCCTGAATCAGATATTACTGTGGGTAATGTGTGTCCATGTCCACGACGCCCCGCTGGCTCAACTCCGACGAACGACGAGCCTGGTTGGCCTACGTCGACTTCTCCGTCCTCCTCGCCGACCACCTCAACCGGCAGTTGCGGCGCGACGCCGGGATGACGCACGCCGACTACAGCCTGCTGGCCTACCTCTCCCTGGAGCCGGACGGCACCCTGAGCATGTCGGAGCTGGCCGAACGTCTGAAGATCACCCGCAGCCGGCTCACCCACGCGGTGAACCGGCTGCGCGAGGTCGGTCTCGTGGACCGCAGGGAGGACCCCGCCGACGGCCGCGGCCAGCTCGCCTTCCTCACCTGCGAGGGCAAGGCCCTGCTGGAGGAGGTCGCCCCCGGGCACGTGGAGGCCGTGCGCCGGGCGGTGTTCGACGCCCTCACCCCCGAGCAGGTGCACCAGTTCGCGGAGATCGGCGAGGCGATCAGCGAGGCCCTGCACCGGGCCGAGGACACCGCGTCCGACCCCGCGATGCTGCCCTGGAGGCGCAGGTAGCGACCGCCCGGTCGCGCTGATCGGCGCAAGGAATCGGTGCGGCATCGAGAAGAACCGGCCGACTGTCCGTACCTGGTGGTACCCGGGGCCGCGCGGCCCCTCCGACCACGGCACCGATCCTAGGGACGTACCTCGTGAACGCAACCGCCGCCATCGGCGTCACCGGCCTCGGCGTGATGGGCCGCAACCTCGCGCGCAACTTCGCCCGCAACGGTTACACCGTCGCCGTCCACAACCGCAGCGCCGGACGCACCCGCGCGCTCGTCGAGGAGTTCGGCCACGAGGGCACGTTCGTCCCCGCCGAGTCGGCCGCGGACTTCGTGGCCGCGCTCGAACGCCCCCGTCGGCTGATGATCATGGTGCAGGCCGGCGCGGTCACCGACGCGGTCATCGACGAGTTCGCCCCGCTCCTGGAGCCCGGCGACATGATCATCGACGGCGGCAACGCCCATTACGCCGACACCCGCCGCCGCGAGGAGGCCCTGCGCGAGCTCGGCCTCCACTTCGTCGGCGCCGGCGTCTCCGGCGGCGAGGAGGGCGCGCTGAACGGGCCGGCCGTCATGGTCGGCGGCTCCGCGGAGTCGTACGACGTCCTCGGCCCCATGTTCGAGTCGATCAGTGCCAAGGTCGACGGCGAGCCGTGCGCCACGCACATCGGCACCGACGGCGCCGGACACTTCGTCAAGATGGTGCACAACGGCATCGAGTACGCCGACATGCAGCTCATCGCCGAGGCCTACGACCTGCTGCGCCAGGTCGCCGGCTACACCCCGGCCGAGATCGCCGACATCTTCCGCGCCTGGAACGAGGGCCGGCTCGGCTCCTACCTGATCGAGATCACCGCCGAGGTCCTCGCGCACACCGACGCAGTCACCGGCCAGCCGTTCGTCGACGTCGTCGCCGACGCCGCGGGCCAGAAGGGCACCGGCCGCTGGACCGTGCAGACCGCCCTGGACCTGGGCTCCCCGGTCACCGCGATCGCCCAGGCCACCTTCGCCCGTGCCGCCTCCGGCCAGCGTGAACTGCGCGCCGCCTACGCGGGGCTGCCCGGCGGCACCAAGCCCCCGCTGAGCCGCACCGAGGCCACCCGCTTCACCTCGCAGGTCGAGCACGCCCTGTACGCCTCGAAGGTCGTCGCCTACGACCAGGGCTGGAAGATGATCCAGGACGCGGCCGGCGAGTTCGGCTGGAAGATCGACCTCGGCGCCGTCGCCCGGATCTGGCGCGGCGGCTGCATCATCCGGGCCTCGTTCCTCGACCGGATCCGCGCCGCGTACGCCGCCGACCCGGAACTGGTCAGCCTGCTCGGCGAGATGGAGTTCGCCATGGAGATCACCGACGCGCAGGTGCCCTGGCGGGAGACCGTGGCCTCCGCCGCCCGCCGCGGCATCCCCGTCCCCGCCTTCTCCGCCGCGCTCGCCCACTACGACACCCTGCGCGCCGGCCGCCTGCCCGCCGCCCTCCTCCAGGGCCAGCGCGACTACTTCGGCGCCCACACCTACGGCCGTACCGACCGCCCGGGCGCCTTCCACACCCACTGGGCCGAGCCTGGCCGCCCCGAGACCTCGGCCTGACCGGCCTGACACGCGGGAGCGGGGCGCCCCGGCCCGGGACGCCCCGCTCTTTCCGCTGTGCCTTCGGCCGGTCTCAGACGCCCGTCGCCGGGTACGTCGGGTACTCCACCCCGGAGACGTGCTGGACGACGCGGACGACCTGGCAGGAGTAGCCGAACTCGTTGTCGTACCAGAGGTAGAGGATCGCGTTGTCGCCGTCGACCTTGGTGGCGCCGGCGTCGATGATCGAGGCGTGGCGCGAGCCGATGAAGTCCATGGAGACCGCGTCCGGCGCCGTGGTGAAGTCGATCTGGCGCTTGAGCGGCGAGGTCAGCGAGACCTCGCGCAGGTACTCGAGGACCTCCTCACGGCTCGTCTCCCGGCCCAGCCGCAGGCTGAGGATCGCGATCGACACGTCCGGCACCGGCACCCGGATCGAGCTGCCGGTGATCGGCGCCTTGAGGTCGGGCAGCGCCTTGGCGACGGCGGACGCGGCACCCGTCTCGGTGATGACCATGTTCAGCGGCGCCGAACGGCCGCGACGGTCCGCCTTGTGGTAGTTGTCCAGCAGGTTCTGGTCGTTGGTGAACGAGTGGACGGTCTCCACGTGGCCGCGCAGCACGCCGTACTCGTCCGCCATCGCCTTCAGCGGCGGGACGATCGCGTTGGTCGTGCAGGACGCGCAGGACAGGATCTGCTCGTCCGGCTTGATCGTGTCGTGGTTGACGCCGTGCACGATGTTCGGCACGTCGCCCTTGCCGGGCGCGGTCAGCACGACCTTGTCGACGCCGGGCCGCAGGTGCTTCGACAGCCCCTCGCGGTCGCGCCACTTGCCGGTGTTGTCGATGAGGATGGCGTTGTTGATGCCGTACGCCGTGTAGTCGACCTCGGCCGGGTCGTCGGCGTAGATCACCGTGATCTCGTTGCCGTTGGCGATGATCCTGCTGTTGGCCTCGTCGACCGTGATCGTGCCCTGGAACTGGCCGTGGACGGAGTCCCGGCGCAGCAGCGACGCCCGCTTGACGAGATCCTGCTCGCCGCCGCCGCGCACCACGATGGCGCGCAGCCGCAGGCCGTTGCCGGAGCCGGACTTCTCGATGAGGAGGCGGGCCACGAGCCGGCCGATGCGGCCGAAGCCGTACAGCACGACGTCGCGCGGCTCACGACGGTCGATCTTGTTCGCGCCCGTGGCGCCGGCCACGGCCTCGGCGGTGAACTCGACCACCGGCAGACCGCGGTCGTCGGCCCGGTAGGTCGCGGCGAGCATGCCGATGTCGATCTGGGACGGCCCGAGGTCGAGCGTGGTCAGGGCCTGCAGGAAGGGCAGCGTCTCGGTGACCGAGAGCTCCTCGCCCGCGATCTGCCGGGCGAACCGGTGGGTCTTGAGGATGCTGACCACCGACCTGTTCACCAGGGAGCGGCTGTGCAGCAGGATCGTCACGTCCCGCTCGCGGTGCAGCTTCCCGATCATCGGGATCATCGACTCCGCGATCTCCTCGCGGTTCTTCCAGTTGGTGAACGAATCGTCGTTGAGCGTCACGGGCCTATCTTTCGAGCTAGGTGGCGCTCATATGCTAACCCCATCATTTTTCGATCATTCAAGCGGGCCTGCGCTCAGGTGTGCACTCAGGTCGGGGCCGCTGCCCGCAGGAGGGGCTACGGCGGCGAAAAGACGGCCGGGACGGACACCTCGACGGGGGAATGGAGAGGTGTCCGCCCCGACCGTCGGTCAGGGGAGGGTGCGGGGGAGGGGCTGGGTCAGGTGGGGGTCAGTCCTTTCCGGACCCGGCCTCCGCGGGCGCGTGCTGTCGGCGCGGGATGCCCAGGGCGCACAGCGCGCCGGCGAACACCACAGCGACGCCCACCCACACCGCGGGACGCAGCCCGTCCACGAACTCCTGCGGCCCCCGCGTGCTGCCGTGCGCCACGAACACCGTGCTCAGCACGGCGATGCCGAGCGCGCCGCCGATCTCGCGGACCGTGGAGTTGGCGCCGGACGCCTTGCCCGCGTGCTCCTTGGCGACCGAGCCGAGCACGACCGCCGCCGTCGGCGCGAACACGAAGCCCATGCCGATACCGGCCACGATCATCGGGCCGACCAGCGACGAGTACGCCGTGTCGACGTCCGCGACCACGTTGATCCAGCCCAGGCCGACGCCCTGGAGGAAGAGGCCGAGGGCCATCAGCCGGCCGCCGCCCACCTTGTCGGTGAGCAGACCGGCCACCGGGGCGACGAACATCGGCATCAGCGTCCAGGCCAGGGTGCGCACACCGGCCTCCAGTGGGGTGCGCGCCGGCACGATCTGGAGGTACTGGGCCAGCAGGAAAAGGGAGCCGAAGACACCGAAGTACATGGTCGCCGACACGAGGTTGGTGAGGGTGAAGGACCGCACCTTGTAGAAGGACAGCGGCAGCATCGGCTCCGGCACCCGCGCCTCCCACACCACGAACCCGGCCAGCAGCGCCACGCCCGCCAGGAACGCGCCCAGCACCTTCGGTGATGTCCAGCCGTCCGGCTCGCCGTGCACGATCGCCCACACCACCGCGCACAGGCCGGCCGCCGCCAGCACCATGCCGACCAGGTCCAGGCGCACGCCGGGCAGCCTGCTCTCCCGCAGGGCGAACAGGACCAGCGGGATCGCGATCACGCACACCGGCACGTTGATCCAGAAGATCCACCGCCAGTCCAGACCGTCGACCACCGCGCCGCCCACCACCGGGCCCATCGCCACGGCCAGACCGCTCACGCCGGACCACACACCGAGCGCCATCCCGCGCAGCCGCTCCGGCACCGCCTGCGACAGCAGGGTCAGCGACAGCGGCATCACGGCCGCCGCGCCGAAGCCCTGGATCGTCCGGAAGGTGATCAACTGGGCGCTGGTGTCGGCCAGTCCGCAGCCGATGGAGGCCAGCGTGAAAAGGGCGATGCCGACGACGAAGACCATCCGCCGCCCGAACCGGTCGCCGAGCGCGGCGCCGGTCATCAGCAGACACGCGAAGCTCAGCACATAGGCGTTGACGAACCACTGCAGTTCCTGCGTGTCCGCCTTCAGGTCCACGGCCAGGGTGTGCAGGGCGGTGGAGACGACGAGGTTGTCGAGCGCGACCATGAACATGGGCACGCTCGCCGCGACGATCGCGAGCCACAGGGGTATACGGCGGCCCTCGGCCACCGGGGCGGAGACGGCCGGTTCGTCGAGGACCGGGCTCTCTTCGGACAACGTCATGGTGGGGGTCTCTCTCAGGCGTGGGATGGACGTGGGGTTTCAGGCGCCGGTGTGTTCCTGCTCGGCGAGACGGCGCCGGGCGTCCGTCCAGTCGATGGGCAGGCCGGCCGCCGGGACCTGCCAGAAGGTGAAGACCGAGTCCTTCATGGTGGGCCGCAGGCCGTTCATGATCGACCGGTGCGGCTCGGTCTTCGCGTACCGGTAGAGCGCGTCCTTGTCCTCCCAGGCCGACAGGGTCCAGAAGGTGCGCTTGAGGGGCTGGGCGATCAGAGAGGCGCCGTACGCCCCCGGCGCGCCGGAGACCTGCTTCCACGCGGCCAGCGACTTCAGGAAGAAACGCGGCACGTCCTTGAGCGAGCGGACCTCCAGCCGGGACGCCATGACGAACGCCTCGGTGTCCGGTGCGGGGGTGCTGACTGTGGTCCAGCGCAGGGTGGGCATGGCTGAGGGCCTTCTCTCCGAAGACGCGAGGGAATATTGGATACCTCTACTATCCATGTTAGACAGTGGAGGTATCCAGTTTCTAGAGCGGAGTCGAACCGAATGCGCATCTCCGAACTGAGCCGCCGCAGTGGGGTCTCCGTGACGACGATCAAGTACTACCTCCGCGAGGGCCTGCTCCAGCCCGGCCGGCAGACGTCGGCCACCCAGGCCGAGTACGACGACCAGCACCTGCGCCGGCTGCGCCTGATCCGCGCGCTGACCGGGGTGCGCGGGCTGTCCGTCAGCACCACCCGTGAGGTGCTGGACGCCCTCGCCGAGCACAGCGGCGACACCCATCGCCTGCTCGGCCTCGCCCTGGGCTCCCTCCGGGTGGACGGGGAACCCGCCGAGGAGGCCCCGGCGGCGGCCGAAGTGGCGGAGCTCGTCAAGGAGTTGGGGTGGCACGTGCACGAGTCGGCGCCCGCCCGCGCCACCCTCGCCGAGACCCTGTCCTCGCTGCGCTCCCTAGGCGTCCCGCTGGACTGGCGCACCCTGCTGCCGTACGCGCACCTCGCCGAGCGCACCGCCGTCCTCGACCTCGACCAACTCGACGGCCTCACCGACCCGTTGGAGGCGGCCGAACGGGCCCTGCTGCTGACCGTCCTCCTGGAACCCGCCCTGATGGCACTCAGGCGCATGGCCCAGGAGAACGAGTCGGCCCACCGGCACACTCCCTAGTCGCCGCTCGTCGCTGCTAGTCGCCCAAGTTGCCCAGCTCCCGCAGAAGTTGGGCCGCCGCGTCCGCGCCGGACGAGAACGCGGCCTCGTGGGAGCCGATCAGGTCCGGGCCCTGCTGCCTGGAGTGGAAGTACGAGCCGGCCAGCTTCACCCGGGTCCCCTCGTTGGCCTGGTAGATCACGGACTGCCGCTCGCGCAGCGCCATGTCGATGACCGGGTGGGTGTAGTCGAACTCGGCGATGACCGTCTCGGGGTCGACCGGGCGGGGCGGGTCGAGGGTGACGAAGTAGTCCTGGTCGGCCGTGAGGTCCTGCAGCTTGTTCAGGTAGTACGTGATGAAGCAGCGGGTCTCGCCGTCCTCCTGGACCTTGCCGTAGTTCCAGGCCAGCCAGCCCTCGCGGGCGGTGGGCATCAGCGACGGGTCCGTGTGCAGCACCACCTTGGAGCTGCTGTAGCGGATCCCTTCCACGGCCGCCCGCTGCGCGTCGGTCGGGTTCTCCAGCAGGGCGAACGCCTCGTCGGCGTGCGTGGCCAGGACCGCGTAGTCGAACCTTTCCGTGCCGGACGCCGTGGTCACGAAGACCCCGTCCGCCTCCTGCCGGACGGCCGTGGCGGGGGCGCAGACGCGCAGGTCGGGACCGACCTCGGCGAGCAGCTTGCGGACGTAGGAGATCGAGCCGCCGCCCACCGTCCGCCAGTCCACCCGGCGGCCCCCGAGGCCGCCCTCGTCGTGGCCGACGAAGAACGCGATCACCGTGGCCGCCGGCATCTCCCACACCAGCTCGGCCGGCACCGACCAGACGGCGGAGCACAGCATGATCAGGTACGAGTGGCGGAACTCCTCGCTGTATCCGCACTGGTCGAGGTACGCGCCCAGCGACATGTTCGCCCGGCCGCGGACGAAGTCCCGCCGGCTCTCCTCGTGGAAGCGGCGCACCTCCCGCCAGACGTTCGGGAACCCGGGGTACTGCTCGGCGTACCGCGCCTCGATCGCGGCCTCGTCCATCTCCAGCTCGTCCGTGCCGAACTCCAGGCCGCTGTCGAGGTCGAAGAAGGTGAAGCCGCCCGGGTGGGCGACGGTCTCGACGCCGACCTCGTCGAAGAAGCCGCACAGGCGCGGGTAGAAGCGCCGGTTGAAGACGATGAAGGCCGTGTCCAGGCCGATCACCCGGCCGTTCTCCTCGACCTCCACCGTGTTGGCGTGGCCGCCGGGCCGGTTCTCGCGCTCGAAGACGGTGATCCGGGCCCGGTCGCGCAGATGGTAGGCGGCGGACAGACCGGAGGGGCCGGAGCCGATCACGGCGATGTCGAGGGGTGCGTGCTGGGACATGGGAGGTCCTTACCTGTAGGGGGTGGCTTGCACGGGTTGTATGCGGTGCATGGGGTGCATGGGGTGCATGGGTGGTACGGGGCGCCAGCGCAGGGGGCCGCCGTCCTCGGTCGCGACGGCCACGAGGTGGTGCGGGGACGGGCGCAGCAGGGCGAGTTCCCAGCGGGCCGCCAGGGCCGGGCGGAGGTGGTCGGTGACGGTGAACCGTCCGTCGCCGTGCCGTCGGAAGGCGAGATCCGGCAGGCCGTCCGCCAGTCCGACGCCGAGCCCTTTGAGGTACGCCTCCGTCAGCACCCACCGCTCGCTCACGGCGACACCGAGGCCCCGGGCATCGGCGTCGGCTCGCGCTTCGGCTTCGGCGTCGGACGGACCGTCGAGCAAGGCGTTCAGCCGCGTCGCCTTGTCGTCGTCGAAGGGGACGCGCTCCACGTCCACTCCGCAGCCACGCCCCCGGACCACCGCACAGACGATCAGGCCGTCGGTGTGGGACACGTTGAAGCGCAGCCCGTCGTGGTCCGCGGCGAGTTCCGGCCGCCCGTGCCCGGTGCGGACGAACCGCCAGGTGGCGGGCGGCAGTCCGGTACGGGCGCTGAGCGCCAGCCGGCACAGCAGGCGCCCGCCCAGGAAGCGGCGGCGGCATCCGGCGCGCAGCCTGTGGTGGCGTGCGCGTTCGTCCGGGGTGAGCAGGACCAGGCCGCCCATGCCCGAGGCCAGCTCCTGAACCCGGTCCTCGGGCAGCGTCCACAGGTCCACCGCCCGCGGATCGTTCACGGCGTACTCCTTCGTCGCCTCCGTCGGCCCGGTCTCAGTGGCGGGCGGCGGCCTGGTCGACCGTGCGGGGCGCGAGCGGGAACTGCCAGTACGAGAACAGCCGGTCGCCCTGGTGCAGACGGCGCAGCACCCGCATCACCTCGTCGATGTCGCCCGCGTCGGTGACCGCCTCGTGCGGACGCAGATGCCTGCGCAGCCGTTCGAGCTGGAGCAGCAGCAGCGCACCGCTGGGCAGCGGCTCCTCCATCGCCCCGTGCGAGTGGACGAACGTCAGGACGCACGCGGCGGCGGCGTGCACCAGGCAGTACTCCTTGGCCAGGTCGAACAGCTCGGCGCACTGGCCGAACTCGCGGCCCAGCCGGGAGCGCAGTTCCTCGCAGCGGGTGGCGAGGGAGCCGGCGTGGTCGAGCAGCTCCGTGGCCACGCCGGCGGCGCGCAGCAGCCGGGCGCGCTCGTCGTCCTCCTCCTTGCGCTCCTGCGCGAGAGCACGCAGCCTGGCGATGGCGTCGGGCGCCGCGAGCACGGTGTCGTCCCGGCCCCGGCTGGACAGCTCCTGCCGCCACGGCTCGTACGTCGGCATGGACCGGGTGATGCCGTACAGGACGGCGGCCCGTTCCCGCGCGGTGCGGCGCAGGCCGTCGTCGGCCGGCGTGGTCGTCGCCGTCGCGAGCAGGGACCGCAACTGCTGTCCGAGGTTGCGCAGGTTCACCACCGTGTTGCCGTCGGCGAAGTTGGCCACCAGCAGGTCGCGCAGCAGCTTCTGGAACACGCCGTAGTGCGGGTGGCCGCGCAGGAAGAAGCGCGCGCCCAGCACGACCGACAACTGCGACATGCTGCGTTCCATCAGTGTCGGCACGAAGTACTTGACCACCGACGAACCGATGCTGATCTGCTCGGGCGTCACCTGGAGGGCGCGCACGGCGCCGAGACTGACCGCGTCGGCGACCATCAGGTCGGCGAAGCACTCGGTGATCTGACGCCGGCTGTAGGGGATGTCGCTGACCGGCCGGCCGAACAGGATCCGGCCCTCGGTGAAGTCCAGGGTCAGCCGCAGCCCGGTGTCGACGGCCGACATGGCCATGCCGCTGATCTGCGCGCGGGCGATCTGGGTGGCCTTGAGGGCGATCTCCAGCCCCTGCCCCTCGGCACCGATGCGGGCCGACTCGGGGACGAACAGCTTCTCCACCCGCAGACCGCTGATGTCCATGCCGCGCAGCCCGTGCAGCCGCTCCCGGGGCAGCTCCTCCACCGTCCCGACCGGCGCGGTCCGCTTGTCCAGGACGAAGAGCGAGAAGTCGGCCGGGCCGCCGCGCTCGCCCGTGCGGACGAGCGCGGTCATCCCGTCGGACCAGGTGGCGTTGCCGATCAGCCACTTCTCGCCGGTCACCAGATAGCCGCCGTCGACCCGTTCGGCGGTCATCGCGTTGGCCAGCAGGTCACTGCCGTAGGCCCGCTCCGACAGCCCCCAGGACAGCCGGTAGCCGTGCAGGATGTCCTTCACCATCCGGCGCTTCTGCTCGTCCGTGCCGGCCACCCAGAGCGGCATGAAGCCGAGGTTGGTGATGACCAGGGCGGTGGCGGTGGTCGGATCGCGGCGGGCGACCAGGCGCAGCAGGTTGAACTCCGCCTCGACGTCCCCCGCCCTGCCGCCCTGCTCGCCGGGCAGGGCGTACTCGGGGACGCCCCAGGCGCGCAGCGCGCCCACGAAGTCGTACGGGTACGTCTCGCGCTCGTCGTACTCCAGGATCGTGCGGTACGACATCCGGCTGCCCGGGTCGTGCGGGTCGCCGAGGTGTTCCTCGAGACGCACCGCCAGCTCGGTCAGATCGGCCTTGGGCATCAGCGCTCTCCTCGGGACTCGTCCGCCAACCGCACCGGGGCGGCGGTGAACAGCAGGCCGCGCTCGCGCAGCGCGGACACGACGTCGACGGCGGGCAGCAGGTCGGGGCCGTGCCGGCGCGGGTCGACGCCGTCGGCGCGGGCGAGCAGGAAGGCCAGCACCGCCCGCAGCCAGCCGGACGCGCCCGCCTCGCCGCCGTACAGCGGCCGGTGCCGGTTCGCCCACCACAGGTGGACGCACACGGCGCCCGCGTGCAGCCAGGCGTACCGCTCGGCCAGGTCCACCAGCGCGTTGGGGTCCGCGCCGCGCTGCCGCAGCGCACCGGCCTCGGGGCCGAGCGCGGCGACGGCGTCGGCCAGCCGGCGCACGAGCCCGGCCGCCGGATCGCCGCCGAGGTGGGTGCGGACGGCGTCGGCCGTGCCGGGCAGTCCGGCGAGCACCGGGTCCGCGCCCCGGGCGACCAGGTCCAGCCTGGTCGGCTCGTACGGCGGCAGCTCGGCGTCGAGGGCGAAGATCCGGTGCAGGGTGTCCGGGTCCGGCACCTCGGCGCGGCCGGCCAGGGTGGGGATCTGGGCCGCGTACGCGCGCAGGTTGGCCAGCGGACTGGCGTCGATGACCCGGACCACCGCCGTGTCGCGCTGCAGCTTCTGGAACAGTCCGGCGCCCGGCGCCTGTTCGCGCAGGACCGCGCGGGTGGCGAGCACGGTCGCGCAGCGCCGTACCAACTCGTCGCCGGCCTCCGCCACCACGTGCTTCGCGCCGAGCGCCCACACGCTGAACACCTCGGGCACGACGTGCACACCCCGGGCGGCGGCCAGCGCCACCGCGTCCGCCGCCAGCAGCGCCGCCGACGCGACCGCCAACTCCCGCCGTACGTAAGGTGTTTCGGCCAGCACCGCACCGGCGACGCGGCGCCCGGCGGCGAAGCCGAGGGCCAGGCGCAGCGCGCTGTCCGCACAGCCGAGGCTGCCCGCCATGCTCATCAGGCGTACGGCCTGCTGGGCGAGGACGGCCACCTCCAGCCCCTCGCCGACCTTGCCCACCAGGGCGTCCTCGGGCACCGGCAGCCCGGTGAAGCGCAGCCGCGCGGTGTCCACGCCCCGCATGCCACCGCTGCGCGGCGCGGCCTCGCGGACCAGTCCCTCGGCATCGGGATCCAGCAGGTACGCGGAGAACGCGCCCGGTCCGCGCGGACCGGTGCGGGCCACCACGTACACGGCCTCGCAGCGCAGGCCGTTGCCGACCATCCACTTCTCGCCGTGCAGCCGCCCGTCCTCGTCCAGCCGCACCTCGCCCGCCAGCAGGTCGCTGCCGTGATCGGCCTCGGTCAGGGCGAACGCCACCGAGCCGCCGCGGGTCAGGATCTCCGCCACCCGCCGGCGCTGCTCCTCACTGCCGTGCAGTTGGAGGCAGGTGGCCGCGATGATGCTGAACATCGTGCCCGGCATCACGTTCACGTCCCGGCGGGCCGCGGCGCGCACCAGGGTCATGCTGCGGTCGAAGGAGTCGAAGGTGCCACCCCACTCCCTGGGCAGGTAGTTGAGGTGGAAGCCCGCCGAGACGAGCGTGCGGCACAGCTCGTCGGGGTGGGCGTCGGCCTCGTCCCGGGCGACGGCGGCGGCGAAACCGTACGGGTTGTCCGCGTCCTCCGGGTCGCCGAGCAGCTCCTCCACGCCCTCGGGCGTCAGCTCGTTCATCCGGCGGCCTCCAGGAGGGCGGGCAGCTCCAGCGGCACCGGGCGGTAGTCCGCCGCGGACGCCGGGACGGTCACGCCCGCCGTGGCCAGTTGGGCGATCCGGGTGTGGAAGGCCGCGCCCCGCATCAGGTGGTGCGCCACGTCGGCCACCGTCCTGTTCTCCGGGGTCTTGAGATAGCTGCCGGACACCCAGGCGTTGAAACTGCCCATCGCCGGGCCGCACCAGATCTGGTAGTCGGCGGTCCGGTCCGCCTGCCCCGTCACCGCCCAGCGCGAGGCCATGCCCAGGTACCAGCGGAACACCAGCGCCATCCGCCGCTTGGGGTTGCCGGCCGCCCGGCTCAACTGGTCCGGGTCGCGCCTGCCGAAGTACTCGACGCACTCCTGCCAGACCTCCTCCAGCGGGCGCTTGAAGACCTGCGACTCCAGCCGCTCACGGTCCTCGACGGGCAGCGCCTCGATGCCGTCGTACGCCTGGTAGAGCCGGTGGAGCTGCTGGGCCCGCATCGCGAACATCGAGCCCCGGCGCAGGACCTGGAGCTCCACGCCCATCTCGAACATGTCGGCGGCCGGAGCCATCACACAGTCCGTGACGTCCGCCTGCGCCAGGAGCCGGCGGGCGGCGGGGGAGGTACCGGACTCCAGGCAGGACTGGTTGACCGAACCGGTCACCACGTACGCGGCGCCCATCGTGAAGGCGGCGGCGACGGCCGTGGGCGTACCGAGGCCGCCGGCCGCGCCGACCCGGATCGGGGTGGCGTAGCGGTGCTCGTGCTGGATCTGGTCGCGCAGCCGCAGGATCACCGGGAAGAGCGCCGGGAGCGGGCGGCGGTCGGTGTGCCCGCCGGAGTCCGCCTCCACGGTGATGTCGTCGGCGAGCGGCAGGTGGTGGGCGAGCCGCGCCTGCTCCTGGGTGATCAGGCCGTCCCGCAGCAGGGCGTCGACCATGGCGGTCGGCGCCGGGCGCATGAACCGCTCGGCGGTCTCGCTCCGCGACACCTTGGCGATCACCTTGTGATCGGCCACGATCCGGCCCGCCGGGTCCCGCCGCAGGCCGGCCAGCCGGTAGCGGACCAGGTGCGGGGTCAGACCGAGGAAGGCGGAGGCCTCCACGCACCGCACGCCGTGCCGCAGGAACAGCTCGACCGCCTCCCGCTCCAGCCGTTCCTCGCTGGGACTGTGGATCAGGTTGACGGCGTACGGCAGCCCGGGGATCTCGGCGGCGAACCGGGCCAGCGCCTTCTCGATGGTCTGCGGCAGCAGGCCGGCCGCGCCGAAGGAGGCGAGGAAGCCCTGCCGGGCCAGGGCGATCACCAGGTCGGCGGAGGCGATGCCGCCGGCCATCGCACCGGCCATGTAGGACTGCCGCACGCCGTGCGCGGCGCGGAAACCGGCGGAGCCCAGCCGGTGCGGGGGCAGGGCCGGGGCGGCGGCCAGCACCCCCGGCCCCTCCCCGCCCGCGGCGGCCGTGCCGCCGGCCGCCGCGCCGACGCCCTGCGCCGTGGCCACGATGAAGCAGGGCTGCTCCACCTGGGCGAGGACCTGGTGGATCCCGGCCGGATCGACGCTCGGGTACCCGCTTCCGTACCAGCGGAGCGGTGCCTGTGTCGTGCTCATGGGTAGCGAATCTCCTCGGCTGTGCTGGACGTCAGGCGGAGTCGGGGCGGACTTCGATGGCCACGTCGGTCAGTTCGTAGATGCGCAGGCCCGGCTTCCACAGGTCCGCGTCGGCGATCAGCAGCAGCCGGTCCGCCTCCCTGCGGACCTCCTTGACGTGCACGTCGAAGAACAGCTCGCGGTCGTCGCGCAGGATCTGGCCCCGGTACTTCCAGGCCGTCTCCACGTCGGTGGCCATGGCGAAACGGGGCCGGGGCATGCCCTCGGCGAGGTTCTGCTCCAGCACGAACAGGCGCAGCGCCTGGAGGACCGCCTCGATGCCCAGCGAGCCCGGCATCACCGGGTCGCGGTGGAAGTGGCAGTCGAAGTACCACTCGTCGGGGCGGATGCTGCGGTACCCGTGCAGATAGCCCGCGCCGTGCCGGCCGCCGTCCGCGACCAGGTCGACCCGGTCCACCAGGTCGAACCGCCCGCCGGGCAGGCGCAGTTCGCCGCCGGAGGCGTCCCGCAGGACGGGCGCGTCGCCGCCGACCGGCTCGATCCGCTTCACCCGCTCCGCGGCCGGCCGCTCGGCCTCGATCCACGGCTGCCGGTAGGTGCCGCTGTCCAGGCCCACCTGGTTGGACAGGGCCGCCGCGTTGAAGTACCCGAAGAGCGACTCGCCGGCGTAGAAGACCTCGCCGTCCGCGGAGAGTTCGTACGAGAAGTTCTGCAGCACCACACCGGACACGACGCTCGTCATCAGCAGCTTCGAGCGATGCCGGACGGTCCTGCCGCGCAGGTCGACGTCCTTGACGAGCGTGGCCCGGCCGTCGAGGTTGCGGATGGCGTACTCCTCGTCGGGCTCGCGCAGGGTGGCGCCGAGGTAGTAGCCCAGGAAGATGGCGGCCTGCAGCGAGCTCTCCATGTACACGCAGTTCGGCATGTACGGCGAGGAGTTCTCGCGGTAGTACCAGGCGTCGTCCGGCGAGTCGTACTCGGTGACCATCTCCGAACCCGGGCTCAGATCGCCGCGGGTGCCGGTGAGCGACATGACCCGGTCGACGAACTGGAAGTCCCCGTTGGGGATGTAGGGCGCCCGGTGCGTGCGGTAGGTCTCGAACTCCGGGCCCATCGCCATGTCCAGCAGGCCCTTGGCGGAGTGGGCGAGGTGCAGTTCGTTGATCAGGGCGGCCTCGCCGTCGCGGTTGCGGCGCCCGAGGAACTCCGGGATGCCGCCGGTCTCCGGCCGGTACGGGGTGCCGGGCTTCTCCACGATCTGCAGGCCGAGGTTCTGCATCCGGACCACCGGCTTGTCCCCGAGGTACACCAGGACGTCCGCGATCACCGTCGGCCTCGGCAGCAGGGTCAGCTCGGTGACCTCCAGCTCGTAGCGGATCTCGGCGTCCTTCGGTGTGACCTGGCCGCGCACCTGGACGTCGATCCGCCGGTCGGTCACCGTCTGGAAGCGCGCGTCCGGCAGCGTCAGGTGCATGCCCTGGTGCATCAGGTAGATCTGCAGCAACTGGACGGCGCCCTCGGCGATCAGGGAGCCGGCGAGTACCGGGTCGTCCGGGAAGTGGCAGGTGAAGTACCAGCCGTCCGGCTCCAGGCGCTTGACCGCGCGGAGCAGGCCCAGTTCGCACGGTCCGCCCTTGCGGTCGATGGTGACCTCGTCCAGCATGCGCAGCCGCGTGTCCGGCAGGCGCAGCGCCGGGTTGATGCCCGGGTCCTGCGCGTGGTCCGGCCCGAAGACCTCACCGGGCCTGCCCTGGGCGAGCAACTCCAGGTCGGCGGCGTCCAGTTGGTGCTTGCGGGCGTACGCCAGCGGTTTGAACACGCCCTTGGGCAGTGCGGCGCGCCGGGCCCGTTCCTTGTCGGTGATGACGATGCCGAGCGGGGTGTCCAGCTCCTGCTTGCTGAAGAACCCGGCGCAGGCGTCCCGCAGTTCGAGGATCAGCTCGCCGTCCGCGTAGCAGTCGTAGCTGAAGAAGAAGATCGTGGTGTCGCCCTGGTGGACGAACCGGTCGATGGAGATCTCGTAGCGCAGCGTCTGCCCGGTCGTGGGCAGCCCGCCGCGGAAGATCAGCGAGCTGTCGAGCAGCCGGTAGACCCGGTCGCCCTTGTTGCGGAAGTCGATGCCCAGATAGCTGACCAGCAGCAGGTCGCACTGCCCGGACTCGACGGTCACCGCGGGCGGCACCCCGCCGTCGACGGCGTACCAGGCGTCCTCGGGCACGTCGTACTCGGTGGTGATGCGGGCGGGTTCGAGCACCCCGGGCTTCGCGTCCAGCTCCGTGACCCGGGTGACGAAGTGGTACGGCGGGGCGGGCAGCCGCACCCGGGTCCGGAAGGTGTCGATCTCGGCGAAATCAGGGCCGAAGACCTTGGCCAGGGATCCGGTCGCGAACTCCAGCAGATCGGCCTCGTCCCAGATCACGCCCTCTACGACGCCCTCGACGACGTCTTCAAGGATCTCGGGCCTCGGCGGCGCGGCGGACGGGGGCGCGGGAAGCGCGCGGGTCGGCGGGGCGGTCGCAGGGAGTGCGGTGGCGGGGCGGTCGACGGTCGGGCGCGCCGGCACGGCCGGGCGGGCGGCGGCGGGCGCGGTGCCCGGTGACGGGGTGTCGAGCAGGGCCTCGGCGCGGTCCAGGGTCGCCGACTGGAGCACCCGGTGGGTCTCCATCACGACACCGTGGGCGGCCAGCATCTCCTGACGCACCTCCCGCACCAGGTCGGCGGCGGGGCTTCGGCCCGGGCCGGCGGCCGGAACGGTGGTGGCGGTCGGGGTGCGCGGGGCGGTCACGGATGCGGCCGTCGCGGTCGGGGTGCCGGCCGCCGGTGGCTGCGGGCTGCCCCAGGGAAGAACCGTGAGGGGATCCCCGTCGAAGGTGATCACCTCGGAGACCTCTAGCGTCGGGTCGGCGGGCATGGCAGGGGGCTCCTCCGGCGGCACGGACAGGACGGTGACGGGCATGTGTACGGCTACGGGTGCTGCGGGTCCGGCGGGCGGCGCCGCCGATGCCGTACGGGCGACGCGGTTCGGGACGCCTGGGCCGGGGCGTCGGGCGGCCCGGGCCACGGCCGTCTCGCGGACCGGGCGGTCCGCGGTGGCCGGTTCGACGTGCCCGGCGGCCAGGGCCGCCACGGCCTCGCGGGCGATACGGGCCGGGATGGGCTCGCCCTGGCCGACCCGGGTCAGGGGCAGGCGGCGGGCGGCCGGTGCGGTGGCTGGACGCTCGGCCGGGGCCGTGCCCAGCAGGGCCGTCAGATCCACCGGCAGCCCGTGCCCGACCAGCCGGGCCACGAGGCCGGCGAGCGGGGTCGTCGCCGGGACGCCGCGGCGGTCCACGCAGGTGGCCACGTGCGGCGCGTCGCCGAGCGTCTCCCGGATCCACCGGGAGCAGGTGGCGCCGGGTCCCACCTCGATGAAGTAGCGGTAGCCGCGCTCGTACGCCGCGTTCACCAGACGCGGGAAGTCGATCGTCGAGCGCAGGGTCGTCGCGATGCGGTGCGGGGACTCGTCCAGCCGCTCGGCGGGCAGCGGCAGATAGTCGTAGGCGCTGAACAGCTCCAGGTCCCCGAAGGATCCGGTGGGGTAGTCGTTCAGCCGGGCCAGGCCGTCGAACTCGGCGTCCACCACCGGGCAGTGCATGACCACGTTGACCGGGGAGCGGGCCGCGCGGCAGCCCAGTTCCCCGATCAGCGCCCGGCACTGGGCCGGGTCACCGGCGATCACCAGTTCCTGCGGCGTGTTCACATGGGTGAGGTGGACCCGGTCGTAGCGGGCGAGCGCCTCGCGCACCGGGCCGGCGGGGGAGAGCAGGACGTGGGAGGCCCACACCCGCTCGTCGGGGATCTCCTCGGACAGGTCCCACAGTTCGCGCACGGTGCGCCGCGAGCCGGCCAGCCGGTTCTGGAAGACCGGGCTGTCGCTGATCAGCGAGTCGCTGCGGCCGGCCGGGTCCCAGCCCTCGGTCGCGAACAGCATGCTGGACTCGCCCAGGCTGTAGCCGAACCCGCCGTGCGCGGCGACGCCCAGTACCTCCCGCACCAGCGCGGTGTAGAGGATCGCGAAGCTGGTGCCGGTGGCGAGCATGAACGGCACGTCGTCGCCGAGCCCCTCCTCCAGCCGCATCAGACCACGCCGGTCGAGGGCCTCGCGCGTACGCGGATACAACCGGTCGGCGCGCAGCATCCGGGCCGGCTCGGCGGCCTGCTCCTCGAAGCGGTCGAGCAGAGCGGGGAAGGCCCGGAAGAGATCCGCGCCGAGTCCGGGATAGCTGTTGAAGGCCCCCGGGAAGACCAGGGCGACCCGTCCGTCGGGGCCGATGGGCCTCGGGGTGAAGAAGGAACCGGCCGGAGTGGCCCACTCCCTGTCCTCGGCGTGCGCCGCGGGCAGGTCCCGGACCGCCATCTCCAACTGCCGGGCCAGTGCCTCGCGGTCCTTGCCGACGAAGACGGCCCGCAGGAGCCGCTCGCCCGACTCGTCGGCCGCCCGCCGCGCGAGCGCGCGCGGGTCGGCGCCGTCGTCGAGCAGGACGCGGTGCCGCTCGGCCTCGGAGACCAGCCCGTCGGCCGTGTCGGCGCTCAGGACCAGCAGGACGGGACCGCCCGCCCGGTACCAGTCGGCCGCAGGGCGGGCGCGCTCGGCGCCCGGTACGCAGGAGAGCACCACATGGGCGTGGGAACCGCCCGCGCCCACCATGTTCACGGCGGCGTGGCGACGGCCGCCGCTCTCCTCACGCAGCCAGGGCCGCGAGGCGTCCGGCACGTAGAGCGCGGAGGCCGCGAAGGCGTCGGCGAGGTCGTCGGCGGGGCGCTGCCAGCCGGGCGTGCCGGGCAGGTACGCGTGGCCCACGCACAGCACGGCCCGGATCAGACCGGCCGGCCCGGCCGCGCAGCCGGCGTCGCCGATCTGCGCTTTGACGCTGCCCAGGGCGGTGCTGCCGCTTCCCGGGCCGGCGTCGGCGGGGTCCGCCCGGTAGACCTCGGACAGGGCGGCGATCTCGGACCGGTCCCCGTCGTCGGTGCCCGCCGCGTGCGCCTCCAGATACCCCACGTCGGCCGCCGCGACGCCCGCCTCGGCCAGAGCCGCCCGCGCGGCCTCGGCCAGGTGCTCGGCGCCGGCAGCGGGCATCGGGCCGGTCGCCGGGGCGTGCCGTACGGCGATCCCGTCGATGCGGGCGTGCACCCGGCCCCGGACGGCGTCCGGGCGGGTGACGACCAGGGCGCCGGCGCCCTCGCCGATCCGGCGGCCCCGGGACCCGGCGTTGAAGGTCAGCCCCGGCTCGGCCGTCAGCCCGGGACCCACCAGCAGGTTCTCCGCCGAGCCGGCCAGATCGACGGCGCCGACCAGCACCGCCTCCAGGTCCGGGTCGAGCAGCAGCAGCCGCGCGACCTCCAGGGCCTCCGCCATGCCCGCTCCGTCGGCGGACAGGGTGAACGACGGGCCGGTCAGGTTCCACCGGGAGGAGATCCGCCCGGCCATCACGTTGCCGATGTAGCTGAGGACCTCATTGGCGCCGATCGGGTCCACGACGGCGTCCCGGGACACCTCGGCGAGCGCCGCCTGCTGCTTCGCGGTCAGCGACACGCCCGCCTTGTCGAACTCGCGGCGCAGAAACGCCCCGAGGCCGTACCGGGTCAGCCGGGCGTGCGTGTACGGCTCGAGTTCGGCGACCACCACGACGGCCACGCGGCGCGGTGCGGGGGTGTCGCGCGCCCCGGCGCCGAGCCGGTAGCCGGCGTCACGCAGCGCCTCGTCGGCGACCTTGGTCATCAGCGCGTGCTGCGGGTTGTAGATGCGCAGGTCGGCCGGCGGGACGCGGAGCTGGACGGGGTCGACCTCGACGCCGTCGACGAACGCCCCGTGCGGCGCGCCGCCGGTGAGGCCGGCCGCGTCCAGGGTGCCGCCGTCGGTCTGGTCCAGGCCGCGCCACCGCCGCTCGGGAAGCGGCCGCAGGTCGTGCTCGCCGCTGTGCACGGCGCGCTCGAAGGCGTCCACGGTCTCCAGCGATCCGAAGTGCGCCCCGAGCCCCACGACGTCGAGGGCGGGCAGTACGGCCGGCTGGGCGGGGGAGGCGTCACCGGCCGGGGTGTGGGTGGGGGAGTCGGCCCGGGTGTGCGTGGAGGTGTTGGCCGGGGTGGGCGCGGAGGAGAGCACGACGTGTGCGTTCGTCCCGCCGAAGCCGAAGGCGGAGACCGCCGCCCGCCGGGGGCCCGGGCCCTCGGGCCACGCCCGCGCCTCGCGCACGAGGGCCTGCCCGCCGACCCGGCCGTCGGCGGAGGCGATCGGCTGGTCCACGCCGACGGTCGGCGGGATCGTGCCGTCGGCCATGGCCAGCACGACCTTGAGCAGACTGCTCAGCCCGGCCACGGTCAGCAGATGCCCGATGTTGCCCTTGACCGAGCCGAGCAGGGGCACCTTGCCGTGCGCGCCGAAGAACTCGGCGACGGACTCCGCCTCCGTCGAGTCCCCGATCGGCGTGCCGGTGGCGTGGCACTCCAGGTAGTCGATGGCGGCCGGGTCCACACCGGCGTCGGCGTAGGCGCGGGCGAGGGCGTCGAGTTGTCCGGCCTTGTTCGGCACGAGCGGGTGGCGTCCGGCGCCGTCGTTGGACAGTCCGATGCCGTCCACCACGGCGTGGATGCGGTCGCCGTCGCGCAGGGCGTCCGCCAGCCGCTTGACCGCGACCATGCCGGCGCCCTGGCCGGTGACGATGCCGCCGGAGCGGCTGTCGAAGGGCTGGCTGAACCCGTCCTGCGGATAGGCGTGCAGATCGGAGAACGACAGGTGGATCAGCGTCGGATCGGGAGCGCAGACCCCGCCGGCCAGCAGCAGGTCCGCCTGGCCCGAGGCGAGGTGGCCGCACGCCAGGCTCAGCGCGTACAGCGCCGACGAGCAGGCCGCGTCCAGGCAGTAGCGGGGGCCGCCGAGGCCGAGCGCGGCGGCGGTGACCGCGGCGGGCGAGCCGCTCACCCGCAGGTTCTCCGGGACGACGGCCTCACGGTCCACCAGCGGGCGCGCGCCCGGCAGCGCGGCGAGCTCGGGCAGGCCGGCCCGGCGCAGCCCGGCGAGTACGGCCTCCTGCGCCAGCGGGACGCTGACCTCGGCCGAAGTGGGCGTCGGGAAGGAGTAGTTGCCCATCACCAGGCCGGTGCGGGCCAGTGTCTCGGGGCTGCTGTCGAGGCCGCAGTCGCGCAGGGCCTCCTGGGCGGCGCTGATCGACCAGTGGAAGATCCGGTCCAGGCCCGCGAGGTACCCGGCGTCCAGCCGGTAGCCGTCGGGGTCGAACTCGAAGTCGGTGATGAACCCGCCGCGACGGGAGGTGATGCGGTGGCGGGGGTCGGCGTCACGCTCGTCGAGCGGGGGCCCGAAGATCTCCGTACCGCCGTCGCGGCGGCTGTCGAGGCCGCCCTGCAGGTTGTGCCGGAACTGCTCGGGCGTCCGGGCGTCGGGGAACAGGCAGGAGATCCCGACGATGGCGAACTTGCTCATGGAACTGGGTCCCTCCAGGGTTCCGGGGGCCCGGCGGGGGCTGAGAAGCCCACCCGCCGGGCCCACCGGTCCGGACGTCGGCTCAGCGGCCGGCGAACTTGGCGGCCAACTGCGGGGTGGACACGAGGGACAGTCCGGCGAACCGGAGCAGGACCCGGCCGTCCGGAGCGCACGCCGTCACGTCGACCGTGGCGGTCGTGCCGTTCGCCGAGACCGGTTCCACCACCACGACGAACGGCGCACCGTCCGGCAGCGCCTCGTACAGGTCGGCCCGGGCCACCGACATCGGCAGGCTCGCCGTGTCGCGGTACCGGCGCATCCACACCAGCCCCGCCTGCAGCAGCAGGTCGGCGGTGCCCGGCGCGTACCGGCTGCCGGCGAACGCCCCGCCCGCGGGCCGGTGTTCGGGCAGCGCGCACTCGATCACGAGACGCGACTCGCCGTCCTGGAGCACCCGGCGCAGACCGCGCAGCGACTCGCCGTGGAAGAGGGTGCCGTCGGCGTAGAAGACCTGCGCGTCGCCGCCGCCGCCCAGCGCGGGCAGCCCGGCCACGTGCTGCGACTGTGTCCGTGCCCGTGCCTGCGACTGTGCTTGTGCTTGTGCTTGTGCTTGTGCTTGTGCTTGTGCTTGTGTGCCGCCGCCGAGGAGGACCCGTGCCGCGTAGTGCGGGCGGACCGTTCCGGTGGCGCCGACCGAGCGGATCGCGACGTCGGCCTCGGCGCCGTCGGGCGTCGGGTCGACGGAGAGCTCGAACCGGCTGCCGTCGAGACTGCCGTCGAAGATCACTCCCTTGTGGACCGCGAAGTCCCGGATCTCCGCGACGGGGTGGCCGGTGAGCCGCTCGACGGCGCCCGTCGCCCAGCCCAGGGCCGCCGCGGCGGGCAGCACCGGTGCGTCTCCGATCACGTGGTCGGCGACGAGCGGATCGGCGACGAGAGAGGTCAGGTCCCGCTCCATGACGACCGGCGCCGTGGGCGCGGAGCCGGCCGGCTCGGACAGGGGCGTGGTCGGGCCGAGGACCGTGACCACGTCACCGGACCGCTCGGGGGCGAACTGCTCGGCGAACATCCGGGTTCCGGTCCCGAGCGGGATCAGGGCGATACCGCGCTCCTTGAAGACCGCCTTGATCTGCGGCGACACCATGCCGCTGTCCCAGGCGCCCCAGTTGAGGGACGTCACGTGGGTCTGCGGGTGCTGCCGCTTCCAGGCGGCCGCCCAGGAGTTGAGGACCTCGTTGGCCATGGCGTAGTCCGACTGGCCGCGGTTGCCGAAGAATCCGGCGACCGAGGAGAACAGCACGACGTGCCGCAGCCGTTCGGCCGGCAGAGCGGCGACGACCGAGCGCAGACCGCCCAGCTTGACGGAGAAGACGCGCTCGATCTCGGCCGCCTTCTTGGCGGAGATCAACTGGTCGGCGAGGACGCCCGCCCCGTGCACCAGGCCGCTGATCCGCTCCTTGTACGGCTCCAGGGCGGTGGCGGTCGCGGCGGCGTCGGTGATGTCCACCGCCAGGTACTCGACCTCGCTGCCCGCGGCCCGTATCGCCGAGAGGGTCTCGCGCACCTCGCGCTCACCGACGACCAACTGGTAGAGCTGCTCGACGCGCTTGGGGGTCGGCTTCTCGCCGGTCCCCTTCAACTGCGCGACGGCGGCGGCCTTCAGCGCGGCCTGGTCGGTCAGCCCACGGGCCCAGTCCGGCTCCTCGCCCAGGGCCGTACGGCCCAGGAGCAGCATCCCCGGACGGTGCGCGGCGGCGAGGGCCTCGGCGCAGCGGGCGGTGATGCCGCGTCCGCCGCCGGTGACGACCAGCAGGTCGTCGGAGGTGAGGGGTACGGCGTCCACGCTCGGGGTGGCCGGCTCCTCGCCCAGGGTCAGCGCGACCCGGCGCACCCCGTCCCGGCCCACCTGCACCGGTCCGGCCGCGGCGTCGCTCACCTCGTCCAGTACGAGCCCGGCCGCCTCCACGCCGCCGAGCGCGGGCGACAGGTCCACGGCCCGGCAGAAGAGCTCGGGCGCCTCCACCGCCAGGGTCTTCACCAGACCGCCGACGCCGCCGGCGGGCACCGCGTCCTCGGCCACCCCGCCGAGACCGAAGGCCCCGTCCAACTGGGTGACGGTGACGAACGCGGCCCGCTGCCCCGTCGCGGCGGCGGCCGTCAGCGGGCCCACCACCTGCTTGGCGATCAGCAGGGTGTGCGCCAGCCTGCGCACGCCCTCGGCCCACGGGAGGCCGTCGGCGGCGGCGAAGGCGAGCACGAGGTGCAGCCGGCCCGACCCCAACTCGTCGATCCGCGAGGCGAGTTCGGTGGCGCCCCAGCCGGTGAGCGCGCCGTCCGCGGCACCGCCGATCCGCTGCGGCACGCCGGGCAGCCGCAGCACCCGCACCTGCCAGCCGGCGGCGACGAGCCGGTCCGCCGTCGCCTCGGCGACCGCACTGCCGTCGTCGACGACGATCGCGGCCGCACCCTGCGGGTAGGCCCCCACGATCCGGTCCGGCACGGGCAGATCCACCAGCGCGGCCTGCCCCCGGCCCAGCGCGCCGGCCTCCGGAGCCGCACCGGAACCCGCCCCGGTCACGGCCGCCTCGGCAACACGCGGCTCCTCACCCGCGCCACCGGAGAGCCCCGCGACGAACCCGACGATGTCGCTCAACGTGCGGAGTTCGGCGAGCTGTTCGGGGCCGACGGGGGTGGGGCTGGGGAAGCGTTCCTGGAGGACGCCCATGATTTCGACGCGCTTGATGGAGTCGATGCCGAGGTCCGCTTCGACGTCCATGGTGAGGTCGAGCATGTCGGCGGGATAGCCGGTCTTGGTGGAGACGATGTCGAGGAGTGCGTCGCGTACGGCGTCGGCGGAGACTGCCGGCGCAGCGGCCGGGCGGGATGCGGCCGTGGGGGTGGCGGGCGTGGCGGTGGCGGGTGTGGTGGCCGGGCCCCGCAGCTCCAGGACGAATCCGACGATCTCGTTGAGCGTGCGGAGTTCGGCGAGTTGTTCGGGGCCGACGGGGGTGGGGCTGGGGAAGCGTTCCTGGAGGACGCCCATGATTTCGACGCGCTTGATGGAGTCGATGCCGAGGTCCGCTTCGACGTCCATGTCGAGGTCGAGCGTCTCGGCCGGGTAGCCCGTCTTCTCCGACACGATGCCGAGGAGCGCGGCGGCGACGTCGGCGGTGCCGACGACCGGAGCCGGGGCGGCCGGCGTGGCCTTCACGGTGGCCGAGGACAGCGGACGGCTCGTCCCGCCGAGGCTCAGGACGAAGCCGACGATCTCGTTGAGCGTGCGGAGTTCGGCGAGTTGTTCGGGGCCGACGGGGGTGGGGCTGGGGAAGCGTTCCTGGAGGACGCCCATGATCTCGACGCGCTTGATGGAGTCGATGCCCAAGTCCGCCTCCAGGTCCATCCCGAGCTCGAGCATGTCCGCCGGGTAGCCGGTCTTCTCCGACACGATGCCGAGCAGCGCGGCCTCGACGTCGGCGGTCGAAGCCTCGGATGACGACTGCGGCGGCTCGGGAGCTGCGACGGGGGCGCGGGACGCCGGGGGCGCGGTCGCCTGCGGGCGCGTCGGAGCGGGGGGCTCGATGGCCGGGGTCACCGGCGCGGGCGGGACGGCCGGCGCGGTCGGAGCGGCCAGGGCCACGTCCGTGACGGGAGCCGTCGGTGCCGTCGGCGCGGCCGGCGCGGCTGCGCCGAGCTCCATGGCGGCCAGGTCCCGCAGGATCTCGTTGGCCCGCACGTGCGTGCGGCCGATGGCCAGCCCGTGCTCCTTGACGGTGGCCACCCCCGGGAACACCTCGTTGATGCGGCCCTGTTCGTCGGCCCGCTCGAGGATCCCCATCAGGCGCTGCGCGCCGGCCAGCTGGCCCGTGAGGTAGTCGTCGTGCAGGGACAGGTGATCGGAGATCAGCTCGGACAGCCGGTCGCTGCCGGGCACGGGCGTCTGGCGTTCTTCTTCCACGAACTCGCTCTCCAGGACGTCTACGGGGACGGGCTGTACGGCGCCAGCGGGCGCGGCGGCCACCGGAACGGGGAGGGGCGCCGCCGCAGCAGCCACCGCCGGAGCGGCCTTCGGCAGCGTGACCCGGTAGCCGTTCTCCAGGGCCTCGCGGTACGCCGCCTTCCGGGCCTGAGGCACATGGTTGATGCCGTTGAGCGGCACCGTCATGCCCTTGACCGGCTCGATGACCGGCGCCTCGGACACATAGGGGTCGACGGTCGTCAACGGCAGCCCGAGCACGACCAGTTGGGCAACCGCACGCTTGAGTGCGAGGTCGGCGTCGCCCTTGGCGCCGGGGTCGAGCTGCACCGCGAAGTGCTCGCGCTCGCCGAGGATGCGGCGGACGAGCTGGGTCAGCACGCCCTTGGGGCCGAACTCGACGAACGTGCGGAAGCCCGCCGCGTACATCTCCTCGATCCGCTCGGCGAACCGCACCGGCTTGACGAGCTGGTCGACGAGGGTCCGCCGGTTGGCGTCGACGTCCGAACCGTAGGCGGCTTCAGGCGAGTTGGCGTAGACCGGCCGCCGCGGCTCGCGGATCTCGGCTTCGGCCACGTGCAGCCCGAAGGCCTCCACCGCGTGTGCGACGAACGGCGTGTGGAACGCCGCCGAGACCGGCAGCCGGACCGCGCGTACGCCTGCCGCACTCGCCGCCCGCACGAGCCGCTCCACGGCGTCGGTGGCCCCGCCGAGCACCACCTGGTCGGCGGCGTTGAGGTTGCAGACCGTCAACTCGGGGTACTCCGCCAGCAGTCGGGCGACCTGCTCCTCGGAGGCGGTGACCGCGGCCATCGCCCCCGCGTCGAAGTCCGGGTCGGCGGGCGGCGCCATGGCGGCACCCCGGGCCCGGGCGAGCGCGAAGTACGTGTCGTCGTCGATCGCGCCGGCGGCCCACAGGGCGGCCAGTTCGCCGAAGCTGTGGCCGAGGAACCCGTCGGCGGCGAAGCCCAGTTCGCTCAGGTACCGGTAGTGGCCGGCCGCGAGGGCGCCGATGGCGGGCTGGGCGTACTCGGTGCGGCGCAGCGCGTTCTCGTACGCCGTGCGGGTCGCGTCGTCGAAGGCGGGCGGCGGGAACGCGACGCGGGACAAGGGGAGTTCGTGGTCCTGGAAGGCGGCGTTCGCCCGGTCGAAGGCCGCCCGCAGCGGGGGCAGCGCGAGCACGGCGGTCCGGCCGGGCTCGACGTACTGGCTGCCCTGCCCCGCGAAGAGCGCGCCCGCCTTGCCGGTGTCGGCGGCGGAGCGGCGGAAGTAGACGCCCTTGGGGTGTGCGAACGACTCGGCGTCGGGCCTGGCCTTCAGCTCGGCGACCGCGAGGGCGCGCAGCTCGGCGAGTTCGGCGTCGGTACGGGCGACGAGGGCGAGCCGGGGGTGGCCGGCCGGAGCGGGCTCGGTGCGCGGCTCGGCGCCGCCGTCCAGTGCCCGCACCAGACCCTGCATGTCAGGGGCATGCCATAGATGGGTCCGGCTCACCGGGAGCATGACCTTCAGGTCGTCTCCGTCGCCGTGCTCCTCCAGCACCAGATGGAAGTTGGTGCCGCCGAAGCCGAACGAGGAGACGGCCGCACGCCGCCGGGGCTTGCGGGGGTCGCGGATCCACGGGCGGGCCTGCGCGCTGACGTAGAAGGGGCTGCGCGCCCAGTCGATCGCCGGGTTCGGCGTGTCCACGTTGATGGTGGGCGGCAGCACCTTGTGGTGCAGGGCGAGCGCCAGCTTGATCATTCCGGCCGCGCCCGCGGCCGCCTTGGTGTGGCCGATCTGCGACTTCACACTGCCGACCGCGGCGAACTGCCGCTCGTCCGTGTGCTCCGACACCACCGCAGAGAGAGCGGACAGCTCGGTGGCCTCGCCGACCGCCGTACCGGTGCCGTGCGCCTCGAACAGCTCGATCGAGCCGGGGGAGACGTCCGCGTCCTCGTACGCCCGCCGCAGGGCCGCCATCTGCCCCTCTTTGCGCGGGGCGTAGATGGACTTGAACCGGCCGTCGCTAGACGAGCCGATGCCGCGCAGCACCGCGTAGATCCGGTTGCCGTCCCGTTCGGCGTCGGCGAGCCTGCGCAGCGCCAGCATGCCGATGCCCTCACCGATGAGAGTGCCGTCGGCGTTCTCGTCGAACGGGCGGATGCGGCCCGCCTTGGAGAACGCCGGCGTCTTGCTGAAGCACAGGTACATGAAGATGGTGTTCTCGGCGTCGCAGCCGCCCACCACCATCATGTCGGAACGCCGCTCCAGCAGGTCGCTGACCGCGGCCTTCACCGCGCCCAGCGAACTGGCGCAGGCCGCGTCGATGGTCATGTTGGTGCCGCCGAGGTCGAGGCGGTTGGCGATGCGGCCGGCGACGACGTTGCCCAGCATGCCGGGGAAGGAGTTCTCCTCCCAGGGCGCGAAGGCCAGTTTGAACTTCTCCGCGATCTCCTCCGCGTCCCGCTCCGACAGGCCGCAGGAGCGCACGACCTCCTTGAGGACGGGGGTCTGCAGACGGGCGGTCAGCGGCTGGGTGAGCTGGTTGGCGCCGGTCACACCGAGCATCACGCCGGTGCGGGAGGCGTCGTACCAGTCCTGGTCGGCGCCCGCGTCCTTGAGCACGTCGCGGGCGACGACGAGGCTCAACAACTGGAGCACGTCGGTGACTTCGAGGGTGTTCGGCGGCAGACCGAACTCCAGCGGGTTGAAGTCGACGTCGGGGATGAAGCCGCCGCGCCGGGAGTAGGTCTTGTCGGGCGCGGCCGGGTCGGAGTCGTAGTGCTCCGACACGTCCCAGTGGGTCGCGGGGACGTCCTCGATGCAGTCGGCGGCCGACACCACGTTCCCCCAGAACTCGCGCAGGTCACGCGACTTGGGGTAGAGGGCGGACAGGCCGACGATCGCGATGGGATCCCGGGCCAGCCGGCGATCGAGGTCGTCAGAAGGGTGCGAAGCGTTCACGGCGAGGCTCTCTTGGTCGGACGGCGGGGCCGGTGGGGACGGCCCTGGTCGGTTCGGGGCCCTACAGGTGACGCGCGAGGGTGGGGGGCAACGGCACAGCACAGCGGCCGGACGGGGTACGGGGTACGGCGGTCGGGCGGGGTACGGCGGTCGGTGGTGGTCACGCCGAGGGCGTGAACGGCTCGCTCGGGTACAGGAGTCGGGCGAGCACGCCGAGGGAGTCGGGGCGGCCGAGCATCGTGTAGTGGTCGCCGGGACACAGGTGCACGGTCAGCCCGTGCGGGGCGAGCGGCAGCCAGCCGAGCGTCTCGTCGCCCGGGATCAGGCTCCGCTCGGCCTTCACCAGCACCAGCGGCAGCGGGGCGGGGACGGGCCGGTAGGGGGCGACGAGGCGGTTGTTGCGCAGCAGTCCGTCCACGTACGTGTCGTAGAGCTTGCGCAGGCCCGGCAGCGGGGTGCCGGGCAGGAGGGTGCCGGCGGACACGGCGGCGTCCAGGACCACGGGGAGTCCGTCGTCGACGCCGCGCCCGTCGAGCGCGCCGGGGGCCAGCGGGACGGGGCGGTCCCGCTTGGCGCCGAGGTACATCGTGAACCAGTCCAGGAGCAGGGCGGGTTCGAGTGTGTCGTCGGGCTGCTTGTAGGCGTCGGTGGGCGCGATGCTGTCGAGGAGCACCACACGGTCGGGGCGCCGTCCGGCGGGCAGCGCGTGTGTCATGGCCAGGGCCAGGACGCCGCCGAAGGACCAGCCGGCGAGGGTGTGCGGGCCGGGCACCTCTGTCATGGCCGCCAACAGGCGTTCGGCCAGGGCCTGGACGGTCGTGGCCGCCCGGCCGCCGGTCAGGGCCGCGTCCGCGTAGTCGGGGACCGCGCCCAGGTCCAGCACGGTCAGCCCGTCGCCCTCCGGCAGGGCTTCGGCCAGACCCTCGTAGACCTGGGGCGCGAGCGCGCCGGGGTGGACGACGTGGACCGTGCGCCGGCCGGGCGCGGCGGCCCGCAGCCGGCGGGCGACCGGCGGGGGCGCGTTACGCGGCGGTCGCACGCTGCGCGCTCTCCTCGGCCAGGTACACGGCCAGGTCCTTGACCGTCGGGTGGTACCAGAGCGTCGTCGTGCTCAGCTCGAAGCCGAGCCAGTTCTCCAACTCGCCCGCCAGGATGAGGGCTTCGGTGGAGTCGAGGTCCAGTTCGTCGAAGTAGACCTCGCGCGAGACTTCGGTGGATGCCACGTCGAGGCGGTGGGCGATCTTCTCGATCAGCCAGGCTTCGGCCTCGGGTGCGGTGACTGCGGGCATGATGCGACGTCCTTTCCTTCGGGCACACCTCCGGGAGCGTTGCCGGAGGGCGGGTGAATGACAGGTCCGAGCAGTGAGCGGGCCCGGCGGACGGCGGCGGACGGCACGCCGACGACACCTCGCGGGCTGCCTGCGCGTCAGGGACCGCCCGGGTTTATCAGCGGGCGACGGGGGCGGGCCGTGAAAGGGAGACCTGAAGTCCGGATCGGCCGGAAACAGGGGGATTCGAGCTATGCGCAACTTTCTGGTGATCGCCGTTGGGTGCGGCGATTAATTCTCGTCACTGAGCCGTCGGTCCTGCGGTCGTGCCGAATGGTGCAGACCTGCGAGTCCGCAGGTCTAGGGGGTACTTCGGAGTGGCCGCCCGAAGCACGCAGGCCAAGTCTTGCCAGTTTTGGGAATCCTGGACAAGGAGTCTTCCGAAGAGTGGAAAGAAATCGAGGTTTACGAGCGTAGGCGCGATGAGTGACCTGTGAAGGTATAGGTGAAGTACCGGTGAACTACCGGCCATCACAGCCGTATTACGACTGATTTCCCACTTTTGCCTCGCGGCGGAAGGCACCCGGCGTCATATGCACGCGCCGTGCGAAGAACTTGCCGAAGTTGGTCACCTCGGAGAATCCGAGCTGCCGGGCGATGGCGCTGATCGGCAGATCGGAGTGGGCGAGCAGGCGGCGCGCCTCCAGGGCGACCCGGGCGTCGACCACGTCCTTGGCGGAGGTGCCGGCGACCGCGCGGCAGGCCCGGGCCAGGGCGCGCGTGCTGCAGTTGAGGGCGGCGGCGTAGTCCTCGACCAGCCGGGTGGTGTGGAAGGAGCGGTCCAACTCGCGGCGGAAGCGCAGGAACAGCTCGCCGCTCTCGCCGCTGACCGCCATGGCGTCGGTGTGGCGCAGGCGGCACATCTGGTCGATGTGGAGCAGGACGACGGCCAGCAGATGCTTCAGCAGTTCCTCGCCCAGCCCTTGGTCGGGCCGCTCGAACTCCTCCAGAAGGAGGCTCAGTACCCGTTGCAGCGCGCTGAGTTCGGTGTCCTCGAGCTGCCAGTGCGAGGGCCGCAGCACGTCGTCGAGCATCCCCATGTGGGCGCCCATCTGTAACGGGAACACCTCGCTGAACATGATGATGTCGGCGCACATGCCGGCGCCGGGGTAGAACTGGATCACCTGGTTCGGCCGGGTCCACACCAGCGTCCCGGGCCGGCAGTCGAAGCGCGTGGAGTCCGCCGCGTAGGTCCCCGCCCCCGCTTTGACCAGCATGATCTGATGGAACTCGAGCCGGTGCGGGGCTGTGAGGAAGCGGCGGGACGCGAAGGTGAGCAGTTCGTCCAGGGTCACCAGCGTGATGCCGAGACCAGGTCGGCAGACAGGTCGGTACGGGACGACGGGGATCGGTAACGAAGCGAAATCGACCATGAGCGTTCCGGAATCGACCTTTCAAACGGCCACTTGAGGGTTCAATCATAGAGGTGGTCGCCCGATGCCATATCACTCCTAGTGCATACACGTGCACGGACTTGTACGCGCACGTGTCAGCCATGTGCACGCATGTGTCAGCGCGCGCCCATGACCCGAAGGTGAAGGGACTCTGAACGGGATGACCACTCCCCACTCCGCCGCTCCGGAACGCTCAGTCGTGGACCGGACGCTCAGCATCCTCGGGGCCTTCGACCGGGACAACCGGACCCTGTCGCTGAGCGACCTCAGCCGGCGTTCGGGGCTGCCCGTCGCCACCGTTCACCGCATCGTCAACAAGCTCCACGGCTGGGGCGCCCTCGAGCGCTGCGCCGACGGCGGGTACACCATCGGCCTGCGCCTGTGGGAGACGGCCGTACTGGCGCCGCGCTCCTCCTCGATCGTGGAGACGGCGCAGCCGCACCTGGTCACGCTGCACGCGCAGACCTCCGCCGCGGCCACGATCGCCATCCGGGACGGCAAGGAGAGCGTCTGCCTGACCTTCGTCTCCAACGAGCCGGACGCGACCGCCGCGTACGATCCCGGCCGCCGGGTGCCGCTGCACGCCACCGCGGTGGGACAGGTGCTGCTCGCCCACGCGGGCAGCGCGGTCCAGGAGGAGGTGTGCTCCGTTCCGCTGCGCGCCTACACCCCCGCCACGGTCACTCACAGCACTCGGCTCAAGCAGTGCCTCGCCAGGGTCCGCCGGGAGGGCTACGCCGTCGTCCACAACACGCTGACCGAGGGCCGGGGCGCTTTCGCGGTCCCGGTGCGCGACAACCGCGGTGCGGTGGTGGCCTCCGTCGGCGTCGTGGGCCCCGTCGACCTCGTCCAGCCGGCACGCGTGGCGGCCCCCGTGCGTGCCGCCGCCGCGATGATCCAGCGGTGCCTGCGCAGCGAGGGGCTACGCGTCGCGGAGCTCGGCGCCTGACCCGCCCAGGGCCGCCCGAGCCGGCCGGGCACGCCGCTCCAGGCGTCCCCCCGGCCACCCCTCGGCGGCTCGGCGTCACCGCCACGCCGCATGGCTTCGGCGACCCCGCGCACCCCTGGGCGGTCCCCCGCCGACCCTGCGTGTCATGGACCCGCACCGGCCGCCCGTCCGCGTGATGACGGCCGACGACCGTCGCGGAACCGACGCGGACCCGTCCGACGCGACCCCGGCCCCCACCGGGGGGATTGATCCCCCGCCGGTCGGGTACGCGAGGCCGGACCGCCGCTACCGCTACCAGGGAGAGCTGCCATGGAGACACCCGCGTACAACCGCCCCGACAACCCCGCCGCGCTGGCGCTGGACGCGCTGGCCCGGGACACCGAGGACACCGCGGCGCTGGACACGCTCGCGCACTGCGACGTCCTCGTGCCCGTGCCCGACGACGCCACCGACGAGGACGTCACCGACCCGACCACGGTCGCCCTGCCCGTACTGGAGCAGACCGGCGGCGCGCCCGTGGTGCCGGTGTTCACCTCCGAACCGGAGATGGCGGACCTGCTGCCGAACGTCGCCCGCTACCGTCTGGTGCCCCTCGGCGCGCTCGCCGCGCAGTGGCCGACCGGTGAGCTGTCCCTCGCCATCGACGCGGCCGGCGACCATCCGCTGACCCTCACCTCGGAGGGCGTACGCACGCTGCTCGCCCGCTGAGGCCCGCCCGCCGCGTCAGAGGCTCTTGCCCGGAGAAAGGGTTGGACGAGGGCAGGGCGGCGGGACAGGCCCGGGCGGTGCCCCAGCCCCGGTCCGGCCTTGCTCTAGCCCTGTTCCTGCGCGGCCTCGTGCGCGGCTTCCTGGGTGGTGCCCAGCATCCGGTCCAGGACCGCCCGCTGGAGCGGGAGCACCTCCGTGTGCAGGTGGCGGCCCTTGCGGGTGAGGGCGACCCAGACGCCGCGCCGGTCCTCCACGCACACGGAACGCTCCACCAGGCCTTCCTTCTCCAGGCGGCCGATGAGGCGGGACAGCGCGCTCTGGCTGAGGTGGACCCGGCCGACGAGGTTCTGCACCCGGCAGTGGTCGCCCTCGCGGGGCGCCTCGGAGGCGAGGATGTCGAGCACCTCGAAGTCGCTCGCACCGAGGCCGTGCGGATGCAGCGCGCGATCGATCTCGCACATCGTGCGGGCGTGCACGGACAGAATGTCCCGCCACCGTTCCTCGAGGCCCGCCCCGGCCGTCTTCGCTGCCATACCCGCACGGTAACACCGATCCAGGCATTCATTGAGGGTGCAACTAGTGCGGGTGCAAGCAGTTTGTCAGGACGGGTCCTGGAGCAGCCCCACGAGGTTGCCGTCCGGGTCCTTCACGGAGGCGATCAGCCGGCCGTTGCCGACGTCCCGCACGTCCTGGAGCACCTCGGCGCCCGCCGCCACCAGTGCCGCGAGGCGTTCCCGGAGGTCGGTGACGTGCCAGAACGGCACCGGCCCGGTCATGCCCTGGGCGTGCCCGTTCGGGTCCAGGCCGACGTCCTGGCCGGCGGCCTTGTAGCCGACGTAATAGGGCTCGTCGGCGTACGGCTCGACCTCCAGCAGCGCGCTGAACAGGGCCTTCGCCCGGTCGACGTCCTTGACGGGGTAGATGATCGTCTGCAGCCCGGTGGTGGTCATGATGGTCGCTCCTCGCTGGTGCGTGGTCCGACGGGATCGCGTCGGTGGTTTCACGCTAAGCCGGGGGAGGGCCGGACCGCTTCTCCGATCCTGACCGAACGGGAACGGGAACGGGAACGGGAAGGGGCGCGGGGAACGGGACGGGGCCGGTCGATGCGACCGGCCCCCGTCTGGTTCACGTGGACTCGCGTTTCACCAGCTCCGTCGGCAGGATCACCGCCGCCGGGTCCTCGCCCCCTATCTGGGCGAGCAGCACCCGGACCATCTCGTTGCTGATCCGGTCCCAGGGCTGGCGGATCGTGGTGAGGGTGGGGCTGGCCGCGGTCGCCGCGGGGGAGTCGTCGAAGCCGCCGACCGAGACGTCCTGCGGCACCCGCCGGCCCGCCCGGTGCAGCGCCGTCAGCACGCCCTGCGCCATCAGGTCGGACGCGACGAACACCGCGTCCAGGTCCGGCGCCTGCGCCAGCAGCCGCTCGGCGCCCGCCTCACCGCTCGCCCGGCTGTAGTCGCCGGAGACGACGAGCCGCTCGTCGTACGCGACCTCCGCCTCGGCGAGCACCTCCCGGTACCCCGCGAGCCGCTCCACACCGCCGGGGGTGTCCAGCGGACCGGTGACCACGCCGACCCGCCGACGGCCCTGCGCCAGCAGATGCCGCACCATGTCCCGGGCGCCGTCACGGTCGTCGGCGGCCACGTAGCTCACCTTGGAACCGATCCCGATCGGCTTGCCGCACGCGACCAGCGGCACGCCCGCGTCGCGCAGCTCGGTGGCGATCGGGTCCCCGGAGTGGCTGGAGACCAGCAGCACCCCGTCGACGTGCCCGGCGGTGATGTACCGCGTGATGCGCCGCCGTTCGTCCTCGGTGCCGGCCAGCATCAGCAGGAGAGGGGTGTCGTGCGCGGCCAGCGCCTGCGTACAACCGCGCAGCAGCACATTGAAGTTGGGGTCCTCGAAGAACCGCTCCTGGGGCTCGGTGAGCAGGAAGCCCACCGAGTCGGAACGGCCGGTGATCAGCGAGCGGGCGTGCCGGTTGACGACGTAACCCGTCCTGCGGATCGCGGAGTTGACCGCCTCCGCCGCCGAAGGGCTCACGTAGTGGCCGCCGTTGAGCACCCGCGAGACGGTCCCTCGTGAGACCCCCGCCTCCCGTGCCACGTCATGGATCGTCGGCGGTTTGCGCCTGCCCCCCGCACCGTTGTTCATAGTCATGATTTTACGGCTCCGGACAGCAGATCCAGGCTCCAGAACCGCTGAATGACCAGGAACAGCGCCACCAGCGGGACGACCGCCAGGAACGCGCCGGTGATCACCAACGTGTAGAGCGCCGGGGTGTTGGCGCCCTGTTCGAGGAGCGTGAACAGGCCGAGCGTGATCGGGAACCTCTCGTCGTCGCTGAGCATGATGTACGGCAGCAGGAAGTTGTTCCAGATCGCCACGAACTGGAACAGGAACACCGTCACCATGCCGGGCACCATCATCGGCAGCGCGATCCGCGTGAAGATCCGCCACTCGCTCGCGCCGTCCATCCGGCCGGCCTCCACCACGTCGCTCGGCACGGCCGCGGCCGCGTAGATGCGTGCGAGGTAGACGCCGTACGGGGAGAGGATCTGCGGCAGCAGCACCGACCAGTAGGAGTCCGTGAGATCCGCCTGCGCCATCAGCAGGTACTGCGGGATGGCGAGGATGACCGGCGGCATCAGCACGCCCGCGAGCAGCACGTTGAACATCGTCTCGCGGCCCCGGAAGCGGTACGTCGCCAGCGCGTAGCCGCTGAACGCCGACACGCACGTCGACAGCAGCGCGCCGAGAATCGCGTACAGGGCGGAGTTGCCCATCCACTGCCAGTAGATGCCGTCGCGGTAGGCGTTGAGATCCGTGAGGTTGTCGGCGAAGCCGGTGCCCGGCAGGAACGTGAAGGTGGAGAACAGCTCACTGCCGGACTTGGTGGACGCGATCACCACCCACGCCACCGGCAGCAGGCAGTAGAGGGCGCCCAGCAGCAGCGTGATCGTCGGCACCAGCGCGATCCGGCGGCGCAGCGGCGGGCGGCTCTGGGCGGTGCCCGTGCCCGTGGCGCCGGCGGCCGAGGGGGCCTTGTGGACAGCGAGAGAACTCATCGGGCTGCCTCCTGCTTGTTACGGCGGTTCGCCGCGCGCAGGAACCCGAAGGACAGCACCAGCGTGGCGATCGCGATGATCACGGCCTCGGCGGCCGCCTGGTAGATGTCACCGGTGCCGAACGCGTCCCGGTACACCTTCATCAGCGGACTCCAGGTCGTGGACACGGAGTTGGTGAGCGGCTTCAGGGTGGTCGGCTCGTTGAACACCTGGAGCGTCGCGATGATCGAGAAGAAGAAGGTCAGCACCAGGGAGGGCGCCACCATCGGGATCTTGATCCGCAGCGCGATCTGCAGCGGGGTGGCGCCGTCCAGCTTCGCCGCCTCGTACACCTCGGCCGGGATGGCCTGCAGCGCGGTGTAGATGACGATCATGTTGAAGCCGGTGCCGCCCCAGACCGCGATGTTCGACAGGGCGAGGTACAGCGGACCGCCGTCCAGCAGGTCCGGCTGCGGCATGCCCAGCTTCGCGAGCACGTAGTAGAAGGGGCTGACGTCCGGCAGGTACAGGAAGCCCCACAGCAGCGCCGCGACCACGCCGGGGATGGCGTACGGCAGGAAGATCGCGAGCCGGGTGAACGGGGCGAGCCGCACCTTGTCGGAGTCCAGCATCAGCGCGAACAGCAGCGCCAGGCCCAGCATCAGCGGGACGACGATGCAGCCGTACCCGAGGACGCGCAGCGCGCCGTCGAGCAGCTCGCTGTCGGTGAGGGCGTCGGTGTAGTTCCCGATGCCGGCCCAGACCTCCTTCCGGGCGCCCGACCCCAGCCCGAGGCCGGAGACGCGCACCTTGTGGAAGCTGAGCCACACCGCGTACCCGATGGGCAGCGCGAAGAACAGGGCGAACAGGATCGTCGCGGGGAGGAGGAAGAAATAGGGGGCGCTTCGCGCTCGTTTGAGGGTGGTGGTGGGAGACGGGTGGGCGTACGGGGCCCCTTTGACCCCGTACGACGTCCGGCGGTGTGCGGTGGTCACTCGGAGACCTCGAAGCCCTGCTTCTTCATGTCGGCGACGGTGGCCGACTGCATCTTGTCCAGGGCGGCGGAGAAGTCCGACTTGTCCTTGGCGGCGGCGCCGAACGCGTCCTTGAAGGTCGTGTAGGCGACGTTCACGTTCGGGCCCCAGGCCGACGGCGCCGTGGTCTTCGCGATCTTCGCGGCGGTGGTGTAGAAGTCCGCCTGGTTCGAGAAGTACTCCGGCGGGGTGGTGAAGGCGCCGCTGAGCTGGGCGGAGCTGGAGGCCGGGTAGATGCCGCTCTCCTTGGCCAGCGCGTTCAGGGCGTCGCCGTCGGTGTTCAGCCAGGCGGCGAACCTGGCGGCGGCCTCCTTGTGCTTCGAGTCCGTCGTCACGGCCGTGGAGGAACCGCCCCAACTGCCCGTCACGTTCTTGGCGTTCGACCACTGGGGGAGCGGGGCCATGGCCCACTTGCCCTTCGTGTCGGGCGCGGCGGTGGTCAGGGTGCCCGGGGCCCACACGGCGGAGACCCAGGCGATCTGCTTGCCGGTGTTGAGCGCCTTGTTCCACGCCGGGGTGTACATCGGCTGGTTGTCGACGGCGCCCTCCTTGACGAGGCCGCCCCAGAAGTCGGCGACCTTCTTGGTGGCCGCGTCGGCGATGCCGACCTTCCACTTGTCGCCGGCGGTGGTCCACCACTGGGCGCCGGCCTGCTGGGCGAGGCCCGCGAAGAGACCGGAGTCGTTGGCGGAGAACGTGGTGAGATCCGTGTCCGGGGCCTTCTCCTTCAGGGCGCGGGCGGTCTCCGCGAACTGCTCCCAGGTCGCCGGGACCGTCAGGCCGTACTGCTTGAAGAGGTCCGCGCGGTAGTAGAACATCATCGGGCCGATGTCCTGCGGCACCGCGTACACGGCGTCCGTGCCCAGCGTCGTCTGCTGCCAGACGCCGTCGGCGAACTTGCCCTTGGCGTCCCCGACGTTCTTCGCTATGTCCGCCAGCGCGTCATTGCTGACCAGCGTCGGCAGCGCCTGGTACTCGGCCTGGACCAGGTCCGGCGCCTTGCCCGCCTTGTGCGCGGTCAGGATCTTGGTGACCAGCGTGTCGCCGGACGCCTGCTTCTTCACCGTGACGGAGATCTGGTCCTTCTTGCCCTGGCCCTTGTTCCACAGGTCCACGACCTTGTCCATGCCGGGCGTCCACGTCCAGTACGTGAGCGAGACCGGACCGGACGCGGCACCGCTGTCCTCGTCGGACGAGCCGCAGCCTGCGAGGGCGGTGCTGCCGAGGGCGACGGCGACAACGGATGTCACGAGGCGGCGGCGCTTCGTGTTGGGCATGGATCTCTCCCCTGACCTGGGTTCTGACGTCTGTGAGCGTTCACAGTAGAGAAACATCCCGGACACTTGTCAATGGTTGTTGCTGTGCGGTTATGTTGGCCTCGCACCGCCAGTCTGATGTGTGCACGTTCCCAAATGTTCGATCAAAGCGGGAGAGATCCATGCCGGAGACCACGCCCACGGGCCTCACCAGGCTCGCCTTCGGCGGGGACTACAACCCCGAGCAGTGGCCGGAAACCGTCTGGCAGGAGGACGTCCGGCTGATGCGGGAGGCCGGCGTCACCATGGTGAGCGTCGGGATCTTCTCCTGGGCCCTGCTGGAGCCCGCCCCCGGGGTGTACGACTTCGGCTGGCTGGACCGGATCATCGGCCTGCTGCACGACCACGGCATCCGCGTCGACCTGGGCACGCCCACCGTCTGCCCGCCGGTCTGGTTCTACCGGGACCACCCCGACGCGCTGCCCGTCACCCCCGAGGGCGTGCGCTACGAGTTCGGCTCCCGCGCCGCGATCTGCCACAGCAACGCCCACTACCGCGCGGCGGCGGCGAACATCACCACACGGCTCGCCGAGCGCTACGGCGACCACCCGGCGCTGGCGATGTGGCACGTGCACAACGAGTACGGCGTCCCCGTCTCGGCCTGCTACTGCGACTCCTGCGCCGCCCACTTCCGCCGCTGGCTGGAGACGACGTACGGCACGGTGGAGGCGGTCAACGAGGCCTGGGGCACCGCGTTCTGGGGCCAGCGCTACGCGAGCATCGAGGACGTCAACCCGCCGCGCGCCACCCCGACCGTCGGCAACCCGGGCCAGGCGCTGGACTACAAGCGGTTCGCCGACGCGACGATGCGCGAGAACTTCGTGACGGAGCGGGACATCCTGCACCGCCTCGCGCCGGGCCTGCCGGTCACCACCAACTTCATGACCGCCCTCAGCCAGTGCGACTCGGTCGACTACTGGGCCTGGGGCCGCGAGGTGGACATCGTCACCAACGACCACTACCTGATGACCGACGGCCGCCGCACCCACGTCAACCTCGCGATGGCCGCCGACCTCACCCGTTCCGTCGGCGCCGGCGCGCCCTGGATCCTGCTGGAGCACTCCACGTCGGGTGTGAACTGGCAGCCCCGCAACCCCGCCAAGGCCCCCGGCCAGATGGCCCGCAACTCCCTCGCGCACGTGGCCCGCGGCTCCGAGGGCGCCATGTTCTTCCAGTGGCGGCAGTCCCGGCGCGGCGCCGAGAAGTTCCACTCGGCGATGCTCCCGCACGGCGGCACCGGCACGCGCGTGTGGCGCGAGGTCGTCGACCTCGGCGCGTCCCTCGACTCCCTCGCCGCGATCCGCGGCACCCGCACCGAGGCCGACGTGGCGATGCTGTGGGACTGGAACTCCTGGTGGGCGCAGAACCTCGCCTGGCGCCCCAGCGAGGACGCCGACCCGCGCGAGCGCGCCGACGCCTTCTACGAGGTCCTCTACGACCGCCACCTCACCGTGGACTTCGCCCACCCCGAGGCCGACCTGTCGAAGTACCCGCTGGTCGTGGTGCCCGCCCTGTACCTGATGACGGAGGCGGCCGGGAACAACCTCAAGGAGTACGTCGAGAACGGCGGCACCCTCGTCGTGTCGTACTTCTCCGGCATCGTCGACGAGCACGACGCCGTCCACGAGGGCGCCTACCCGGGCGCCCTCCGGGACGTCCTCGGCCTCACCGTCGAGGAGTTCTCCCCGCTGCTCAAGGGCGAGAGCGTGCGGGTCACCGGCCCCGACGGCTCCGAACTCGGCGGCGACGTGTGGACGGAGTTCGTGGTGCCGCAGGGCGCCGAGACCGTCTGGACGTACGCCGACGGCCTCAGCGCGGGACACCCGGCCGTCACCCGGCACCGCCTGGGCGAGGGCACCGCCTGGTACGTCTCCACCCGCCTCGGCCACGAGGGCCTGGACGCGCTGCTCGGCTGGGCCGCCGAGGACGCGGCGATCGCCCCGCGCGCCGATCTGCCCCACGACGTCGAGGTCGTACGCCGGACCGGCGAGACGGGCAGCTACCTCTTCGCCATCAACCACACCGCCACCGACGCCAAGGTGCCGCTGGAGACCCCCGGCACCGAACTGCTGACGGGCGAACACGCCGCCGGCCGCCTCGCGGTCCCGGCGGGAGCCGTACGGGTCGTGCGACTCGACGGCTGAGCCGACTCCCCCTCCGCCCGTGGAGCCGCGAGCCGCGGGCGGAGGGGGTCCTTCCCCACCGCGAGACCCCACCGTGAGAACCCCTCAGGGATCTCACGAGGGAACCCCATCCCCATCACGTCGAAGGGACGACGGACGACGATGTTCCATCCCAGACGCACTCTGAGGGCCCTGCTGCTGCCGCTCGCCGCAGGCCTCGCCCTCACCGCCCTGCCGGCCCAGACCGCGACGGCGGCGAGCACGCTCACCAACGCCGGCTTCGAGACCGACGGCGCCGGGGCGGCCTCCCCCAACGGCTGGACCGAGTACGGCGACACCGGCGCGAGCTTCGTCGAGTCCGGCGGACACGGCGGCGGTTACCGGCTGGCCCACTGGGCGTCCACCGCCTACAAGGTGGAGACGTACCAGTACCTCTCGGGTCTGACCAACGGCAGCTACAAGCTGACCGCGTGGGTCCGCTCGGGCGGCGGCCAGAACTCGGCCTACATAGCCCTCAAGAACTGCGGCGGCGCCGACCAGCGCACCGACCTGCCGGTCTCGTCCAGTGGCTGGATCCACATCGTCACGCCGGTCAACGTGACGAACAACCAGTGCACCATCAGCGTCAACAGTGACGCGAACGCGGGCAACTGGATCAATGTTGACGACCTGACCTTCACGTCCGGCACGACCGGGCTGTCGATCAAGGGTTCCGACATCTCCTCCCTCGCCAAGAGCGAGGCCAAGGGCGGCGTCTACAAGACCAGTTCGGGCACCACCGGCGACGCGGTCACCATCCTGAAGAACGCCGGCATGAACTACGCGCGCCTGAAGGTCTGGGTCGACCCGGCCGACGGCTACAACAACAAGACGCGCGTCCTCGCCATGGCCAAGCGCGTCAAGGCCGCAGGCCAGAAGCTGCTGGTCGACTTCCACTACTCCGACACCTGGGCCGACCCGGGCGTCCAGTCCAAGCCGGCCGCTTGGTCGGGCCACTCGTACAGTCAACTCAAGACGGACGTGTACAACCACACGTACGACGTGTTGAACGCGTTGAAGGCTCAAGGCACCACCGCCGACATGGTCCAGGTGGGCAATGAGATCAACGGCGGCATGATGTGGTCCGAGGGTTCCACCGACAACTGGGGCCAACTGGCCGGTCTGCTCAACTCCGGCTACGACGCCGTCAAGGCGGTCAACTCGTCCACCACCGTCGCCCTGCACCTCGCCAAGGGCGGCGACCTGGCCGGCACCCGCTGGTGGTTCGACAGCGCGGTCTCCAACGGGGTGAAGTTCGACGTGATCGGCCTGTCGTACTACGGCTACTGGCACGGCACCCTCGCCGACTTCCAGACCACCCTGGACGACGCGGCCGCCCGCTACGCCAAGCCGGTGTTCGTCGCCGAGACGGCCTACCCCTTCCGGCTCGACAGCGACGACTCGCTCACCAACCAGATCGACCTGTCCTCCGAACTGGTCACCGGCTACCCGGCCACCACCGCCGGTCAGTCGGCGTGGATGAACGCCGTCGCGAACATCGTCGAGGCCGTCCCGAACGGCCGCGGTCTGGGCATCTTCTACTGGGAGGCGACCTGGACGGCCGTCACCGGCAACGGCTGGGACCCGACCGACGCCGCCTCCGGCAACGGCTGGGAGAACCAGGCCCTGTTCGGCTACGACGACAAGGCCCTGTCCTCCATGGCGTGGTTCAGCCACCGCTGATCCCCGCCCCGACCCCGTAGATGCTGTGGCCGCGAATGTGACACTTCCTACCCGGAGTGTCACATTCGCGGAACCGTGACCCGACCGCACCGCACGGTCGGCCCCCGCCCGTTCAGGTGGCGCGCGTGTTCGAGAAGGGGTGGTGGGGGACGTCGGGAAGGGACGGTAGGGGACGGAGAGAACGCTTTCCGGAAAAGCCCGGCAAAAGACCACGGGTACGACACGTCGACGTCATGCCTGCCTGCGAGGATGGCCGCCTCCCGAAGGAAGGGCGGACCTCATATGGACCGTCGGACGCCTCTCGTCCCCCTCAGGTACATCACCCTCCCCGGGCACGGCCCCGAAGACGTCGTCGCCGACCCCAGAGGGCGGGTGCTGACCGGGGTGTCGGACGGGAGGATCCTGCGGGTCGACGGTCTGGAGGACCCGCCCACGGCCCGGGTCGAGCACATCGGTGAGATCGGCGGCCGGCCGCTCGGCCTCGAACTCCTCCCGGACGGCGACCTGTTGGTGTGCTGCGCCGACGGCGCGCTGCTGCGCCTCGACCCCGACGGCGGCACCCGCAACGTCCGCGTCCTGACCGAGTCGGCGGCGGGGGAGCGGCTGCGGTTCTGCAGCAACGTCGTCGCCCTGCCCGACGGCACCGTGTACTTCACCGTCTCCAGCCAGGTCCACTCCCTGCGGGACTGGATGGGCGACCTCGTCGAACACACCGGCACCGGACGCCTGTTGCGCCTCACCCCCGGTGCCCGTGAGGCCGAAGTCGCCCTGGAGGGGCTGCAGTTCGCCAACGGCCTTGCTCGCAGCGCCGACGACTCCTTCCTGATCGTCGCCGAGACCGGCGCCCGCCGCCTCACCCGCTACCGGCTCACCGGCCCCCGCGCCGGACACGCCGAACCCCTCGTCGAGAACCTGCCGGGCTTCCCGGACAACCTGTGGCGCGGCGCGCCCGACGGCCCGGTCTGGGTGGCACTGGCCGGCCCGCGCGTGCCACCCCTCGACCTCCTGCACCGCGCCGGCCCGGCCGTACGCCGACGCGCCGCCCGCCTCGCCCGCAACGCGCCCTTCCGCCCCTCCGCCCGGGCCGGCGTGCTCGCGATCGACGACGACGGCCGGGTCCTGCACCACCTCACCCGCCGCCGCTCCGGATTCCGCATGGTCACCAGCGTCTGCGAGACCGGCGGCCGACTGGTCCTGGGCAGTCTCTGGGAGCGGGGCATAGCGGTCTGCGAGGCACCCGTGACCAAATGAGGCGGCGCTAGGCTGATGCCCGGCCGTGATCACCCCGATGAGCTCGACCGAGCGCGACGAGCCCGTTGAGGTGGGGCGGTCCCGGACCGGGCAGGAGACGTACGACATGACAGCTCCGGAGGCCGACAGCCTCCGTACCGGCGCACCACGGCGCACCACCGGGACCGGTCGGCTCCCGGTGGTCGCCGTCGTGGCGGTCGGCGGCGGGATCGGTGCCGCCGCCCGCTACGCGGCCTCGCTGTGGTGGCCCACGCAGACCGGCGGCTTCCCCTGGACGACCTTCTGGGTGAACGTCGTCGGCTGCGCCGTGATCGGCGTCTTCCTGGTGCTCGTCACCGAGGCCATGACCGTCCACCGGCTGGTGCGCCCCTTCTTCGGCACCGGCATCCTCGGCGGCTTCACCACCTTCTCCACGTACACCGTGGACATCCAGAGACTGGTCGACGCCGGCCGCCCCGGCACGGCCCTGGCCTACCTCGCCGCGACCCTGTTCGCGGCGCTCGCGGCGGTGTGGCTCGCGGCCACGGCGACCCGCCGCGCCCTACAGCGGAGGCGGCGATGACGCGACTCACCGGCGGCGCCCTGCGGCTGACCGTCTTCGTCGGCGAGAACGACACCTGGCACCGCAAGCCCCTCTACACGGAGATCGTGCACCGCGCCCACGCGGCGGGTCTCGCCGGGGCCAGCGTCTTCCGCGGCATCGAGGGCTTCGGCGCGTCGTCCCGCATCCACACCTCCCGGCTGCTCTCGCTCAGCGAGGACCTGCCGGTGGCGGTCGTCGTCGTGGACACCGAGGAGCGGGTGCGGGCCTTCCTCCCGGAGCTCGACGAACTCGTCACGGAGGGGATGGTCACCCTCGATCCGTGCGAGGTCATCAGGTATGTCGGCCGGGGCGAGAAGCAGGCCGAGAACCGGGCCGACGGCCGACACGGAGACCGGGGCGATTCGGACACGCAGGGTAAGAGGTCGTTGTGAACTGGCTGGTGGTCGTCGGCGGCGGCATGATCGGCGCCCCGCTCCGCTATCTGACCGACCGCGCGGTGCAGTCGCGGCACGACTCGGTCTTCCCCTGGGGCACCTTCGTCGTCAACATCACCGGCTGCCTGATCCTCGGCACGCTGACGGGCGCCGCCGACGTCGCCCCCGACCTGCGGTTGTTCCTGGGAACAGGGCTGTGCGGGGCCCTGACGACGTACTCCACGTTCTCGTACGAGACGCTCCGGCTGGCCGAGACCGGCGCGGGGCTCTTCGCCGCCGCCAACGCCGTCGCGAGTGTGGTCGTCGGTCTCGGGGCCGCGTTCGCCGGGGTCGCGATAGGCCAGACGGTGTGGCCGTAGACCGTGGCGTGGGCCGCGGGCCTGGTAGGACTGTCTACGACACCGGACCGTCTACAACGCTGTCGACCGATTCGTCTCCTCAGAACTGGATTCCATGAGCGCCATCTCCGTCGGCCAAGCCGTCGTCCTCGGAGCCGTCGAGGGAGTGACCGAGTTCCTCCCCGTCTCCTCGACCGGACACCTGAAGATCACCGAAGGCCTGATGCACATCCCGGTCGACGACGACGCCGTCGTCGGGTTCTCGGCCGTGATCCAGGTCGGGGCGATCGCCGCCGTGCTCGTGTACTTCCGCAAGGACATCGTGCGGATCGTGTCGGCCTGGTTCCGGGGACTGCGCGACCGCGAGGAACGGCACCACCACGACTACAAGTTCGCCTGGTGGGTGATCTACGCGACGATCCCGATCGTCGTCGTGGGCCTCGCCGCCAAGCCGCTCATCGAGGGGCCGCTCGCCTCGCTGTGGGTGGTCGCGGGCTCGTTGATCGTCGGCAGCGGTGTGATGTGGGCGGCCGACCAGATGGGCCGTCACAAGCGCGGCGAGGACGACACCTCGTTCAAGGACGCGATGCTGGTCGGCAGCTCCCAGATCCTCGCGCTGCTCTTCCCCGGCTTCTCCCGCTCCGGCGCCACCATGTCCACCGCGCTCATGCTCGACCTGGACCGGGTCGCCGCCACCCGCCTCTCGTTCTTCCTCGGCATCCCCGCCCTGACCGGCGCCGGGATCTACGAGCTGAAGGACGCCCTGGGCACGGGTGCGGGCGCGGCGCCGCTGGTCGTCGGCACGGCCGTGTCCTTCGTCGTCGCCTACGCGTCCATCGCCTGGCTGCTGAAGTTCGTCGCCAAGCACTCCTTCAACGCGTTCGTCGTCTACCGCATCGTCGTGGGCCTGGCGCTGTTCGGACTGCTGGCCACCGGGGTCCTCGCCGGCTGAGCGGCGAAAACCCTTCAGGGGACGGGAAGTTGCCATTCAGGCCTCCCGTCCCCTGAATTTTTGTCTTCACTTTTCTTGACAGCGGCCTTCGGCCACCCGGAGGATCACCCCCGTGAACCTGTCAGACAGCCAGACAGGTGGCTCGGTGCCGCGGCGCGTCAGCGCGATGGAAGCGGTCCTCACCCACCTCCGCGGCGCCATCGAGCGCGGCGAGTACGCCATCGGCGACAAGCTCCCCTCCGAGGCGGAGCTCTGCCGCGCCCTCGAGGTGTCCCGGCCCGTGCTGCGCGAGGCCCTGCGCGCCCTGCAGACCATGGGCCTGACGGTCGCCAAGACCGGCAAGGGCACCTTCGTGATCGCGAACACCGTCGAGGACCCCACCTTCGGCGACTACGCGGCCAGCGACCTGCTGGAGGTGCGCCGCCACGTCGAGATCCCGGTCGCGGGGTACGCGGCTCTCCGCCGCACCCCGGAGAACCTGGACCACCTGGCCCACCTCCTCGACCGCATGGAGCGGGAGACGGACACCACCGCGTGGGTCGCGATGGACACCCTCTTCCACCTGGCCGTCGCCGAGTCCGCCCAGAACCCGGTGTTCCGCCGGGTCATCGAGGAGATCCGGGACGCACTGGCGCGTCAGTCGGCCTTCCTCAACGAACTGGGCGGGCGGCGCGAGCAGTCCAACCGCGAGCACCGGGCGATCGTCGAGGCCCTGATCGACGGTTCCGAGCCCGACGCGGTGGAGGCGATGAGCCACCACCTCGATCGCGTCGAGACGACCCTCACCGACATCGTGCGCGCCCCGCGCACGCACTCCCCCCTGGAAGGCGGACCCGCGGCGTGAGCGACCAGCACCTCAAGGACGAGACGCGCACCTCCCCCCGTCACGTCGACGCCGGAGACGAGGGCTACAGCAAGTCGCTGAAGTCCCGGCACGTCAACATGATCGCCATCGGCGGCGCCATCGGCACCGGCCTCTTCCTCGGCGCCGGCGGCCGCCTGGCCGAAGCCGGACCCTCCCTCTTCATCGCCTACGCGGTCTGCGGAGTCTTCGCCTTCCTCGTCGTGCGCGCCCTCGGCGAACTCGTCCTGTACCGCCCGTCCTCGGGTGCCTTCGTGTCGTACGCCCGGGAGTTCCTCGGCGAGAAGGGCGCGTACACGGCCGGCTGGATGTACTTCCTGAACTGGGCCACCACCGGCATCGCCGACATCACCGCGGTCGCCACCTACACCCACTACTGGGGCATGTTCTCCGACATCCCCCAGTGGGTGATCGCGCTGATCGCCCTGGCCGTGGTCCTCACCGTGAACCTGATCTCGGTGAAGATCTTCGGCGAGCTGGAGTTCTGGTTCGCCATCGTGAAGGTCAGCGCGCTGGTGATCTTCATGTGCATCGGCATCTTCCTGCTGGTCACCCAGCACCCGGTCGACGGCACGGCCCCCGGCCCGTCCCTGATCACCGACAACGGCGGCGTCTTCCCCAACGGCCTGCTGCCCATGCTGCTGATCATCCAGGGCGTCGTCTTCGCCTACGCCTCGGTCGAACTGGTCGGCGTCGCGGCGGGCGAGACGCAGAACCCCGAGAAGATCATGCCGAAGGCCATCAACTCGATCATGTGGCGCGTCGGCCTGTTCTACGTCGGCTCGGTCGTCCTGCTGTCGATGCTGCTCCCGTGGAACAGGTACACGTCCGGCGAGAGCCCCTTCGTGACGGTCCTGTCCAACATCGGCATCCCGGCGGCGGGCGGCGTGATGAACCTGGTCGTGCTCACCGCCGCCATGTCGTCCCTGAACTCCGGCCTGTACTCCACCGGCCGCATCCTGCGCTCCATGGCCATGTCGGGCTCCGCCCCCAGGTTCACCGGCGTGATGAGCCGCAGCCAGGTCCCGTACGGCGGCATCCTGCTCACCAGCGGTATCTGCGTCCTCGGCGTCGGCCTGAACTTCGTCGTCCCGGCGGACGCCTTCGAGATCGTCCTCAACTTCGCGGCGCTCGGCATCCTCTCCACCTGGGGCATGATCATGATCTGTCACCTCCTCTTCTGGCAGAAGACCCAGAAGGGCGAGCTGACCCGCCCGAGCTACCAGCTCCCGGGCTCCCCCTGGACCGAACTCGTGACGCTGTTCTTCCTCGCCTCGGTCCTGGTCCTCATGTACGCCGACGGCGGCGCCGGACGCACCACCGTGCTGTGCCTGCCGCTGATCGTCGCCGCGCTGGTCGGCGGCTGGTACGCCATCCGCCGCAACCGCGCCCGCACCGCGGCCAGGGCCGACGCGTGACCCCGGCACCCGACAGCCCACCCGAGATCCAGGCAGTGATGTACGGCAGTTCCCTCGCCCAGGCCCCCGCGATCCGCGAACCCCTCCACGCACCCGTCGCCCATCTCGTGCGCCGCGGGGTGACCGAGGGCATCCACTACGGCTCCGTCGTCGTCCTCGGCGCGGGCGGTGAGGTCGAGTTCCAGCTCGGCGACATCGAGGCCGCGTTCTACCCGCGCTCGGCGCTCAAGCCCGTCCAGGCCGTCGCCATGGTACGGGCCGGGCTGCCGCTCGACGGCGGGCTGCTCTCGCTCGCCGCCGCCAGCCACTCCGGCGAGGAACGCCACCTCGCCGGGACCCGGCGGATCCTCGAGCTGGGCGGTGTCACGGAGGACGACCTGCGCAACGTCCCGGACCTGCCGTACGCCCCGGCGGTCCGCGACGCGTGGATCCGGGACGGCCGCGAGCCCTCCCGCCTGGCCCAGAACTGCTCCGGCAAGCACGCCGCCATGCTGTACACCTGCACGCTCAACGGCTGGTCCCTCGACGGCTACCTCGACCCGGAGCACCCCCTCCAGCAGGTCATCGCCGAGATCGTCGAGGACCTCACCGGACAGCGGATCGCACGGGTCACCGTCGACGGGTGCGGCGCCCCCCTCTTCTCCGTCTCCCTGCACGGCCTCGCCCGGGCCGCCGCCCGCATCACCACCGCGGCCCCCGGCACCCCGGAGGCCCGGGTCGCGGACGCCATGCGCGACCACGCCGAGATGGCCTCCGGCGCCGGCCGGGACGTGGCCGCCCTGATGCGGGCCGTCCCCGGCCTGCTCGCCAAGGACGGCTTCGAGGGCGTCGAGGTCGCCGCCCTCCCCGACGGCCGGGCCGTCGCCGTCAAGATCTCCGACGGCGCGAACCGCGCCCGCGTCCCGGTGACGGCGGCCGCCCTCGCCCGAGCCGGCGTGGACCCGGCCCTCCTCACCGAGTTCGCGGGCGAACCGCTCCTCGGCGGCGGCGAACCGGTCGGCCACATCCACCCGGCCCGCGCACTCGACCCGATCTCCGCCCGCCCGCACCTCATCGACGCCCTCGCCGCGGTCAAGGAGGCCGCCGCCCTCGCCAACGAGGAGCTCGGTCTGCCGGCACCGGACACGACATGACAACGACGTCGTCCCGTGCCTTCCAGCCGGTCCTGGAGCGCATAGCCGCGGAACTCGCACACGCCCCCGGCCGGGGCCGCCCCGCCGACTACATCCCGGCCCTCGCGGCCCGCGACCCGCGCAGCTTCGGCATGGCCGTCGCGGAACCGGACGGCACGGTGTACGGCGTGGGGGACTGGCGGGAGCCGTTCTCCGCCCAGTCCCTCACCAAGGTCTTCACCCTCGCCCTCGTCCTGGCCCGCGAGGGCGACGGGCTCTGGGAGCACGTGGGCCGCGAACCCTCGGGCAACCCCTTCAACTCCCTGGTCCAGTTGGAGTACGAGAACGGCATCCCGCGCAATCCGTTCATCAACGCGGGCGCGCTGGTCGTCACCGACCGCCTCCACACCCGTACCGCGGACGCGGCAGGAGAACTCCTCGGCTTCCTGCGCGCCGAGAGCGGCAACCCCACGCTCGACTTCGACGAGGAGGTCGCCGCCTCCGAGTCCGCGCACGGCGACCGCAACGCCGCCCTCGCCCACTTCATGGCGTCCTACGGCAACATCGACAACGACGTACCGGTCCTCCTCGACCAGTACTTCCGCCAGTGCTCCCTCAGCGCCTCCTGCGCCGACCTCGCGCTGGCCACCGGCTTCCTCGCCCGGCCCGGCGTCCGCGCCGACGGCACCCGGCTGCTCACCCGCAGCCAGGCCAAGCAGGTCAACGCGGTGATGCTGACCTGCGGCACCTACGACGCGGCCGGCGACTTCGCCTACCGGGTCGGACTGCCCGGCAAGAGCGGCGTGGGCGGCGGCATCATCGCCGTCGTACCGGGGCGCTGCACGCTGTGCGTATGGAGTCCGGGCCTGGACGAACGCGGCAACTCGGTGGCAGGAGTGGCCGCCCTGGACCGGTTCACGACCCTGACCGGTCTGTCCGTGTTCTGAACCCGCAGCTGTTCCGAGCCCGCGGAACTCATCGCCCCGGCCGCGCCCGCTCACCCGCCGCTCACGCGCAGGCCGCCGTGCGGAGGGCGGGGCGTCGCTCTCCGGTCACCCGGCGTCGACACCATGACGGAGTGTCGGCCAAGGCGTTCCCCATCGATCTCCGTCGCTGTCAGGTGCTGGGCCTGGCCGGCACGGCCTGTCTCGCGCTCGGCGGTGAGACGGCCGGCGCGCTGCCCGCCCGCGAGCTCCTGGCCCCGTCGTCGGTGCACGCCGCGCTCGGTCTGGTCGGCGTCTACTGCGGGCTGGTGCTGCTGACCACGGCCTGGGTCCTGCTGGGCCGGCTGGTGCGCGGCGCGGATCCGCCGACCCCGCGCGCCCTCGTCCTGGTCCTCGTCGTCTGGGCGGCGCCGCTGCTGATCGCGCCCCCGCTGTTCAGCCGGGACGTGTACAGCTACCTGGCCCAGGGCGCCATGGTGGACGCGCATCTCGACGTGTACACGCACGGTCCGGCCCGGCTCGGCGGTCCGCTCGTCGACGAGGTCGCCCCGCTGTGGCGGCACACCGGAGCCCCGTACGGCCCCGTCTTCCTCGCCCTCGCCGGGGCCCTGGCCGGTGCGACCCGGGGTGCGCTGTCCGCCGGGCTGTTCGGTATGCGGTGCGTGGCGCTGTTCGGGGTGGCGCTGATGACGGCCGCCCTGCCCCGGATCGCCCGGCACTGCGGCGCCGACCCGGCCGCCGCGCTCTGGCTCGGCGCCCTCAACCCGCTGGTGCTGCTGCACCTGGTGGCCGGCGCCCACAACGACGCGATCATGCTGGGCCTGCTCGGCGTCGGCCTGGCCGCCGCGCTCGGCCGCCGACCGGTGCCGGGAGCCGTCCTGATCACCCTCGCCGCCCTGGTCAAGGCACCCGCCGCGCTGGGCCTCGTCGCGGTCGTGGTCCTGCAACTGCGGGCCGGCCGGCGCCCGGTCCCGGCCCTGCTGACGACGGGGGCCGCGGCCGCCGTCACCACGGTCGCGGCGACCGCCGTCGCGGGCACCGGATACGGCTGGATAGGCGCCCTGGACACCCCCGTCTCCGCGCAGAACTGGGCGCTCACCAGCCTGCTCGGCCGGGCCACCCGCGCCCTGCTGGAGCACCTCGGCAGCGACCTGGCACCCCTCGCGATCCCCGTCTGGCACCTGCTGGGCCTCGCGGCGACGGCCGTCGCCCTCGTCGTCATCTGGTGGCGGCTGCGCCCGCGCCCGGTGTACGCGCTCGGTCTGAGCCTCGCCGCGGTGGCCGCGTTCGGCCCGGCGATCCGCCCCTGGTACGCGCTGTGGGGCCTGTTCCTCATCGCCGCGGCGGCCCCCGACACCCTGATACGGCACCGTACGGCGGCCGTGGCGGGCGTCCTCGCCCTCGCCGTCCTGCCCGACGGCGGCCCCGCCGACACGGGCCGCCTGATGCTCGCCGTCTCCGGCGGGGCGCTCGCCGTGGTCGTCCTGTGGCAGGCCCACCTCGCGGCACGGACGCCGACCGCCCTGGGGCGTACGGCATGAGACCGAATGCCGTCCGGGGTCCGAAACCGCCCCGCACCGACCGCGGCCGCCTCCTGCTGCTGCTCGCGCTCGCCACCCTCGTCGCCGCCTTCACCGCGACGGTTCCGCTGCTGCGCGACTGGTTCGACCTGCGCGTCTACTACGGCACCGTCAACAGCTGGATCCACGACGGCGGCCGCGTCTACGACTACCGGGTGCCGGGCACGTCGTACGGCTTCACCTACCCGCCGTTCGCGGCCGTCGCCATGCTGCCGATGGCGCTGGTCGGCCTGCGCACCGCGATCCTCGCCGCCCTGCTGCTCAACCTGGCGGCGCTGGCCGTCGTCGTCCGGGTGCTGGTCGGGCCGCGGTGGCGGCGCTGCGGCTGGTACGGCGCCGGCCTCGCCGTCTGCGCCCTCGCCCTGTTCGAACCGCTGCGCGACACCTTCAGCTTCGGTCAGGTCAACCTGCTGCTCCTGGCCCTGGTCCTGACCGACGCGTGGCTGCTGGCGACCGGCCGGACCCGCTGGGCCGGGGTCGGCATCGGCCTGGCGGCGGCGGTCAAGCTGACGCCCGCGCTCTTCATCGGCCTGCTGCTGGTCACCCGCCGTTGGCGGGAGGCGGCCGTGGCCACGGCCGTGGCAGCCGCCGCCACGGCGTTCGCGGCCCTGGTCGCCCCCGACGCCTCACGCTTCTACTGGACGGACGCCCTGTGGGACACGAGCCGCGTGGGCCGGCTCGACTACGTCTCCAACCAGTCGCTCCAGGGCGTCCTGGCCCGGCTGGGCGTGGAGAGCCGGGCCGTCTGGGGGGTGCTGGCCCTGGCGGCGCTGTGCTGGTGGGCGTGGCGGGCCCGGCGCGCGGTGGCCGCGGGGGACTGGCAGGCGGCGTTCGCCCTCACCGGCCTCACCGCCTGCCTGGTCAGCCCCGTCACCTGGGTGCACCACCTGGTCTGGCTGCTGCCGTCGTTCGCCGTGCTGATCCGCGCGGGGCGCCGACGCGTCGCGGGCGCCCTGTACGCGGTGCTGTGCACCAGCGTGGTGTGGCTGTGGTTCCACGACGCGTCCGGCGTCGACGGCTTCCTCGGCAGCAACACCTACACCTGGATCACGCTCGGTCTGCTGCTGTGGCTGCCGGTCGGTCACCTCTCCGACGGGCGGCGGCCCGTGAGCCGCAGCACGAGCGCCACGGCGGCCCCGCCCAGCCCGGCGACGCCCGCGATCAGTGCCGCCGCCGACCAGCCCGACCAGGCCGGAGCACCGCCGCCGGCGGTCGCCGCCGCGACGGGCGCCGACGCGCCCACCGGGGTCGGCCGCTCAGGGGTCGGCCGCTCCGGTCCCGGTCCCGGCTGAGGACGCTGGACGCGCTGCGGGAGCGCCCGTTCCCGCAGCGCGTCCAGCGAGCCCACCGCGTCGACCCGCCCGGCGGCCGCGAACCCCCAGTCCAGCAGCTCGCGCGCCTCCTCGTAGACGGCGAACCCGCCGCCCGCCTGCGGGTTCATCACCGTCACGACGAGGGTGCGCCCGCCTTGGCGGGCGGCGGCGACCAGGGTGTTGCCGGCGTTGCTGGTGTAGCCGTTCTTGATCCCGATCAGCCCCGGATAGGGCTCGACGCCGTCCGCCCCGGTCAGCAGCCGGTTGGTGTTCGCGATCCCGTACGACCCGCCCCCGTCACCGGGGAAGCTCGCCTCCGCGGTGGCGCAGTACCGCGCGAAGTCCGCGTCGCGCAGCCCCGCCCGCCCGAACACCGCCAGGTCGTACGCCGACGACACCTGGCCCGGCGTGTCGTACCCGTCGGGCGACCGCACGTGCGTGTCCAGGGCGCCCAGGGAGCGTGCCTTGGCCTGCATCCGGACGGCCGCTGCGTCCCAGCCGCCGCTGAGCGCCGCCAGGACGTGCACCGCGTCGTTGCCGGAGTTGAGGAACACCCCGCGCCACAGGTCGGCGACCTGGTACGTGTGTCCCTCGGCGACGCCGACGAGGCTGCTGCCGGGCCCGATGCCCATGAGCTCCTCCTCGCTCACCCGGTGCCGTAGACCGCCGGGCAGGGTCGGCAGCACCGTCAGCGCGAAGAGGGTCTTCAGCGTGCTGGCGGGGGGCAGCCTGCGGTGCGCGTTCGACGCGGCGAGCACCTCGCCGGTCCCCGCGTCGGCCACCAGCCACGACAGGGCGGAGACGTCCGGGACCTCGGGGGTGTCCCGGTGGGGCCTGACCAGTGTGCCGGAGCGGTACAGCAGGGACGGTTGCGGCGCCATCACCCGTGGCCCACCCGGTCCGCCGGGTCCGCCGGGCACGGCGAGGCTGCCGGGCGCCGGTGCTCCGGGGTCCGCGTCGGCGGGGGCGGCGGGGGCGGCGGGGGCGGCCGGGGCGGCCGGGGCGGCGACCGCGGCGGGCCCGAGGGCCAGAGCGCCGGCCACACAGAACGCGCAGGCCGCCACAGCAGCCCGGGAAGAGAATCCGATCGTCATATGATCAACGTAGGAACGAACCCGGCGTTCCCCGCGCTGCCCGTGCCGAACAGGTACCCGTGAGCACCCGGATGCCGCACGTCGCGCATGAGACGTCGCGTCAGGCGTCGCATCGGACGTCGCGTCAGGCGGCGGGTAGCGTCGGCTGGATGCGGCGCAGGAAGGTCGCGTTGTCCGGGGTCTCGCGCATCCGCTCCAGGAGCGTCTCCAGGTTCGCCTGGCCGTCCCGGGTCTGCAGGGCCCGGCGCAGGCCGCGCATGGCGGTCAACTCGCCGGGGGAGAGCAGGAGTTCCTCGCGGCGGGTGCCGGAGAGGTTGATGTCGACGGCCGGGAAGACGCGCCGGGAGGCGGGTTCGCGGTCGAGGCGGAGCTCCATGTTGCCGGTGCTCTTCAGTTCCTCGAAGTAGAAGTCGTCGGCGCGGGAGCCGGTTTCGACCAGGGCGGTGGCGAGGACGGTGAGCGAGCCGCCCTCCTCGGCCGCCCGTGCGGCGCCGAAGAACCGCTTGGGGCCGATCAGCGCGGTGGCGTCGACCCCGCCGCTGAGGGTGCGGCCCCCGGCGGCGGCCGCGTTGTTGTGGGCCCGGCACAGCCGGGTCAGCGAGTCGAGCAGGATCACGACGTCCTCGCCCGCCTCGACGAGCCGCTTGGCCCGCTCGATGACGAGTTCGGCGAGGGCGATGTGCTGCCTGGGCGCCCGGTCGAACGTCGAGGCGTACACCTCGCCGCGCACGGAGCGCCGCATGTCGGTGACCTCCTCGGGCCGCTCGTCGAGCAGGACGACCATCAGCCGCGCCTCGGGATGGTTGCCGGCGACGGCGGCGGCGATCTGCTGGAGCAGCACGGTCTTGCCGGTCTTCGGCGGGGCGACGATCAGCCCGCGCTGGCCCTTGCCGACGGGCGCGAGGAGATCGGCGACCCGCCCGGCGAGACCGGCCGCCGGGTGTTCCAGACGGAGCCGCTCGTGGGGGTGGAGGGGGGTGAGGTCGCGGAAGTGACGGCGCGTGCGCAGCGCGTCGGGCATGCGGCCGTTGACGCGCGCGACCTCGGTCAGGGCGCGCTGGGTGCCGCGCACTCCTTCGACGAGGTCGCCCTTGCGCAGGCCGTGACGGCGGATCAGCGCGGCCGGGACCTGGAGATCGGCGGCCGTGGGCAGGAGGTCCGCGGAGCGCAACTGCCCCTTCCCGCTCGCGTCGACGTCGAGGACACCGGCGGCGACCCGGGCCGGAGGCTGCTGCACCGGGGGGTGTTCGAGAGTGGTGGTCATGGTGGTGGTCGGTCCTTTCAAGGACGGAAGGCATGAGGCATGCGGAGAGGGGGAGCAGCCGCGAAGGGAGGGCGCACGGCGCACCTCGGGCGGCGGGAACAGCACCTCGACCGCGGCAGAACCGATCCGGGCGGTGAGATGATGCGAGAAATGCCGTTGCACCGGCCGGAAAGGGCGGGTGATGCGGCGAACTGAAGGTGATGTGGAACTGGCACCGGCGCCACGGACATGCGGCGTACACAAGTGCTACCAGGACTGTAGCATGCTGGTCGTCTCCGGTGGGTGTCAACGCGCCCACGGCATCGCATATTCCGCCGGGCGGCGGCGCCTGGAGGAGGCGCCGGACTTCTCTGTTTGGGCCGAGGCAGGTTCTCGCGGAGGTCGGGCACACCTCACGCGGATCGGCACTCGACCTTCGATGAGAAACGATCAACCTTCGCTGTGGCAGATCAGCACACAGGGACCGAGGCCGGGACGAAAATCCCCGCCTCGCCGCAGTTTACGGCAGATGTCCCCAGACCATAACGATCCCTGACGGCAAGGGACTTGACCGCTGTTTCTGCCTTATCTTCACGTCATGTCCACGCCGCCTCAGTCTCCGGAGCAGCCGGAGCAGCCGTCCGGGGCGCCGGCCCAGCCGAGCGCGTATCCCTATCCGCATCCGCAGTCGCCGGGCCCCGTCGGGCCGCCGACGCAACAGACTTTCTACGCCCAGCCGACACTGGCCGGGCCGCCCGCTCTGCCAGGCGGGCCCCAGCCCGGCAATCCGTACGCCCAGCACGCCCCGTACCCCGTCGTCGGGCCGCCGCCCACGAGGGGCGGAGGCGCCGGACGGGCGGTCCTGTGGGCCGTGGTCGGCGCGGTGGCGGCGTCGGCCGCGTGGGCGGCCGGTGTCTTCCTCATCGGCACCGGAGCCGATCCCGACCTGCGCGGCTACACGGCGCCGTCGAACCTGTGCAACGCCACCGACTACTCGTCCTTCAAGGAGGAGTACCCGGCGAACGACAGCGCCCCGACCCACAACAGCCTCGAGGACGACGCCCTCGACGAGGGGCTCTGCAGCCTCAGCCTGAAGAAGACCGGATCGACCTACTCGGACGCCTACCTCTCCGTCCAGCTGGACCGGCACAAGAAGACCGACCCCGGACCGGAGTTCACCGCCACCTGGAAGAACTACGCCGACAGTCACACGGGTTACGACGTGGAGACCGTCACCGGCATCGGCGACGAGGCCTACCTCGTCAGCGACGACACCACCGCCAGTTCGTCGACCGGCTCCCTCTACGCCACGCTAGCCGTACGGGACGGCTGGGTGACCTACACGATGAGCTACAGCGCCTACTACTCCTCGTACGACAACGACACCGATCCGCCGAAGCTCGACGAGGTCTCGGACTGGCTGAAGAGGGACACGAGGACGACCCTGGGGGACCTCAAGGACTGAGGCCCGACCCAGGGCCCCACGGCAGGCGGCCGACTCACCGCGAGGTCGGCGGTCGGCCACCGGCATGTCCACCTCGGTCTGACGTCAGGAGGCGGAGGACGACCGCGCCTCCGCCTCCTTCACGATGTCCGCGAACTGCGCGCCCATGGCCGCCGCGAGGGCCTGCGCACCCGACAACGGGCGCACCATGACGGTGAGTTCGTCGATGAGCCCGGCCTCGTTCAGGTGGATGAAGTCGCAGCCGGTCAGCTCCCGTTCGCCCACCCGCGCCGTGAACATCAGCGCGTGGTCGCGCCCGTCGCCCCCGCCGAGCTCCCGCTCGTAGCGGAAGTCCTCGAAGACCCTCGTCACCCCGCGCAGGATCGCCGCGGTGATCGCCTTGCCCGGGTACGGCTTGAACACGACCGGGCTGGTGAACACCACGTCCTCGGCCAACAGCGCCTCGACGGCGTCGAGATCGCCGGCCTCGACCGCCTCACGGAACGCGCGCATCGGATCACCTCATTGACAGACATGGACAGAAATTGATGGACAGTACATATGTCGGGTGGGCGCCGCTGACGACCATCACCGCTCCACCCGGCGGACGCCGTAGGCTGACGCGGATGTTCAGCCCCGAAGGCCCCACCCTGCGCGAACTCGCCGTCCAGGCCCTGTCGTCCGTCGAGCACGGCTACGACCTCCTCGCGCCGAAGTTCGACCACACCCCCTTCCGCACCCCGGACTCCGTCCTGGCCGCGGTCGCCTCGGCCCTGAAGGAGTCCGGCCCGTACGAGGACGGCCTCGACCTGTGCTGCGGCACGGGCGCCGGGATCGACGTCCTGGCCACGGTGTGCCGGGGCCGCGTGACCGGGGTCGACTTCAGCGCGGGCATGCTCGACGAGGCACGCGGGCGCAGCCGTCCGGCGGGCCCGCGCGTGTCGTGGGTGCGCGCGGACGCCCGCGCCCTGCCGTTCACTTCCCGCTTCGGCCTCGTCGTCAGCTTCGGCGCGTTCGGGCACTTCCTGCCCCGCGAGCTGCCGGGCCTGTTCGCCCAGGTGCACGGTGTGCTGCGGCCGGGCGGCTGCTTCGCGTTCCCCGTCCCGGCCCCGCCCGGTCCGTCCTCCCCGGCCTTCTGGACGCTCCTCGGCTTCGACGCGGTGATGCGGGTGCGCAACGCCCTGTGGCGGCCGCCGTTCGTGATGTACTACCGCGCCTTCCGGCTCGGCGAGGTCCGGCGCGAGCTGGAACACGCCGGGTTCCGCGTCGGCCTGCGCGCCCTGCCCGAGTTCGGCACGAGGAGCGACGGAAGCCCACGGGTCCGTATGGTCGAGGCGCGCCGGATCGACTGAGCCGGTCACAGCGCGCTGTACAGGGCGTCCACCAGCGCCTTCTTTCGCGGGTCGTTCGCGATGTGCGGCCCCATACGGTTCATCACGTACCCCAGCGACACCCCCGCCTCCGGATCCGCGAGCCCGCAGGAGCCGCCGAAGCCGTCATGGCCGAACGCGCGCGGGTTGGGCCCGTACGAACCGTTCGGGCCGCTGAGCCACAGCCCGAGCCCGACCTCCGTGTCGTGCTCGAACCCGGCCCCCAGCACCACGTCCCGGCAACTGCCCTGCCCCTCCCGCACCCGCTCGGCCGCCTCCGCGGAGAGGATGCGACGGCCGTCGTACGCGCCCCGGCCGGCGAAGATCCCGTACAGCGCGGCGACGGCCCGCGCGGTGCCGTGGCCGTTCGCGGCCGGAAGCTCGGCGGCCCGCCAGCGCGGCGAGTTGGCCTCGGTCACGCCCACCGGCGGGTTGGTCAGGGCGGCGAGGGCCGCAGGCGCCAACTGGCTGAAGACCGCCGCCTGTTCGCCGGCCGAGGCGGACGGCGGATGCACCAGCTCGGCCGCCCGGCCGGCCTCCTTCTCCGGCAGCCCGATCGTGAAGTCGATGCCCAGCGGGCCGGTCACCTCACGCTCCAGGAAGGCCCCCGGCAGCAGCCCCGACACCCGCCGCACGACCTCCCCGACCAGGAATCCGTAGGTGAGGGCGTGATAGCCGGACAAGGTGCCCGGCTCCCACCAGGGCTCCGTGGCCGCCAGTCGCGCGGTGGTCAACTCTCAGTCGTAGAGCTGCTCGAGAGAGTGCGGCTCGCGCAGTCCGGAGAGCCCCGCACGGTGGGACAGCAGATGCCGCACGAGCACCCGCCCCTTGCCCGCCGCCCCGAACTCCGGCCAGTACACGGCGACCGGCGCGTCGAGGTCGAGCAGCCCCCGGTCGGCGAGGATGTGCGCGCACAGCGCCGTCGGCCCCTTCGACGTGGACCACACGTTGACCAGCGTGTCCCGCTCCCACGCACGCGTGCGCGCCGGGTCGGCCCAGCCGCCCCACAGATCGGCCACCGGCACGCCGTCGACCGTGACGCTCACCGCTGCGCCCAGCTCGCCGCGCTCGCGGAAGTTCTCCTCGAAGGCGGCGCGCACCGCGGCGAACCGTGGGTCGCAGTGGCCGTGAACCTGTGGCACGTGCTCGGACATGGGGCCTCCGTGGTCCGCGTGGACCCCGGACCGCGACGATGCGACCCGGGCACCCCGAACGTACCGACTGGTCGGACCGGAGGGAAGCCGTCGGCCGCTCAGGCGTACGAGCGCAGCCAGCGCAGCCTGGCCGCGTCCTGGTAGGGGCCGCCGCCCTCGTGGTCGTTGAACTCGTACACCTCGATCGTCTTGTCCTCGTGCGCCCACGCGTTGAAGGCGGCGAAGACGGTCGACGGCGGGCAGGTCTGGTCCTCCAGGGCCGCCGAGAACAGGGCGGGGGCCGAGCCACGGGACGCGAAGTGCACGCCGTCGAAGTACGACAGCGTGCGCAGGGCGTCCTGGGCGCGACCGCGGTGCGTCTTGAGGAACAGGCCTATCTCACGGTACGGGTGACGGTCCGTCAGCGTCGTGGCGCGCGGGAAGTCGCACAGGAACGGCACGTCCGGGGCGATACCCGCCAGGTCCGGCACCAGTCCGCCGACGGCCAGCGTGAGGCCGCCGCCCTGGCTCCCGCCGAGCGCCACGGTCCGCGAGGCGTCGGTCGACGGGTGGGAACGGGCCGCCTCGATCGCGCGCACCGCGTCCGTGATCACCCGGCGGTAGTAGTAGTTCTCGGGGGCGTCGATGCCCCGGGTCATGAACCCGGGGTAGGAGGGCGCACCGCCCACCGGGTCCGGGGTGCCGCCCCCACCGCCCCACGCGCTGCCCTGGCCGCGGGTGTCCATGACGAAGTACGCGCGGCCCGTCGACGCCCACAGCAGATGCTCGTGCGGCAGACCGCGCCCGCCGCCGTACCCGAGGAACTCCACGACCAGGGGCAGCGGTTCGGATGCCCCGGCGGCCCCGGCGGGCAGCACCAGCCAGCCCTTCACCGGGTGACCGCCGAACCCGGCGAACGTCACGTCGTGCACCCGCACGGTGGTCAGGCCCGTGTCGACCGGCTCGAAGCGGGCGTCCAGGTCGTGCTCGCGGGCGTCCTGGAGGGTCTTGGACCAGAACGAGTCGAAGTCCTCGGGCTCGGTGGACGCGCTGCGGTACTCGCGGAGCTCTTCGAGAGACAGGTCGAACAGGGGCATGAAGGACCGCCTTTTGTTGAGCGCCCGGGCGAATGATCACACCGTACGTGCGGGGCGGGAAGCCTCGCCAGCCCCTGGTCAGGAGCTTCGGGGCTCAAGAGCTTCGAAGCTTCAGGCGGGCCTGCGCCGCGTCCACTGCGGCTCCGTAAGGGCCCACTCCCGCTCCCACTCGTCCAGCCGGTGCCGCATCGCCACCCGGCGGACGACGGCGTGCCCGAGGAGCACCACGGCGGCCGTACCGCCGGCCGCGCAGGTGGCCATGGTGACGGTGTGCTGCCACACCAGGGTGCCGCTGGTCGGCGGTGCGACGCCCCGCCCCCGCGCGTCGAGCCACACGTCGACCCGGTCGCCCCGGTGCGTGCCCTCCGGAACCCGCGCCGTGGCCGTGCGCGCCTTCTCACCGGACGGCGTCCAGCGCACCGTCACGCGGTAGGTCCGTTCCCGGACGCCGTCCGCCGAGGGCAGGGTCTCGGGTACCTGGCCGACGACCTCGGCGCGCACCCGGTGGCGTTCGGCCCGCTGCTGGGTCGCGACCGCCTGCGCGTCGGCATGGGCCCACCGGCCGACCAGCACCCCGGCCGCCGGCACGGCGACCAGCAGCAGCGCGGCGACGACCAGCGCCGTCCACGCCTCCACGACGTCCGACCGGCGCCGCAGCGGATTCCGCCGCCGCCGACCGTGCACCCGGATTCGCATGTCGACCTCCTCGCCGTCACGCGTACGAGTGCCCACATGAGTGGCGTACCCCGTTCGGAGTACATCGTTTCACGCATCGCCCACGACGGCCCTCTGGAAGGGCTCGGGAGGGGGTGTGGGGGGGGTGTCGGGGTCAGCCGAAGCGTTCGATGCGGACGCGGTCCACCGGCTGTCCGGCCTCGACCAGCAGCCGCGAGGCGTGCTCGGCGAACCCGTTGGAGCCGCACACGTACGCCTCCCAGCCGCCCGTCGGCTGCTCGGCGAACAGCGGAGCCACGTGTGCGGCGGTGAGCCGGCCCACGGGCACGCCCGCCGGCGCGCTCCGGGTGAACACGGGCGTCGTCTCCGCGCCGTACTCGCGCGCGTAGATCAGCTCCTCGGGGGCGCGTGCGGACACCAGCAGCCGCAGCGGTACGTCGAGGCCGCGTGCCCGGTGGTGGCGGATCATCGACATCAGCGGGACGACCCCGGAGCCGGCGCCGATCAGCAGTGCGGGCCGGTCGCCGGGCCAGGCGAAGAAGCCGCTGAGCGGGCCGCGCACCTCGACCTCGTCGCCCGGCTCGGCGACGGTGTGGAACCAGCCCGAGACCTCCCCGCCGGCCACGTGGTCCAGGGTGAGTTCGATGTGCCCGTCCTCGTCGGGCGCGGAGGCGATCGAGTAGTGCCGCTGGGCGGTGTAGCCGTCGGCGGCGGCCAGCCGCAGCATCAGGTGCTGGCCGGGCAGGTGGCCCGCCCAGGCCGGCACCGCGAAGCGGAAGGTGGCCGCCTGCGGGGTCTCGCGACGGATCTCGGTGAGCGTGGCCGTCTGCCACACGGCGGCGGCCCGGTTGCTCACGGCGATCCGGCCCGGCACGGCGAACCGGGTGACGGGCGCGAAGGTCTCAGTCACCGGCGTACCTCTGCTCCTCCCAGGGGTTGCCCCGGGCGTGGTAGCCGTTCTGCTCCCAGAAGCCCGGCTCGTCGTGGTCGAGGAGGCTCAGGCCCGCGATCCACTTGGCGCTCTTCCAGAAGTACAGGTGGGGCACCAGCAGCCGCGCCGGACCGCCGTGTTCGGCCGCGAGGGGCTTCCCGTCGTACTCCCAGGCGATCCAGGCGCGCCCGCCGGTGAGGTCGGACAGGGGCAGGTTCGTGGTGTACCCGGTGTGCGAGTACGCGACGGCGTGGGTCGCCGACGCGGCGGGCCGGACGGCCGCCAGGAACACGTCCAGGGACACGCCCCCGAACCGCACGCCGAACTTCGACCAGCTCGTCACACAGTGGATGTCGCCCTCGTACGCGGACTCCGGCAGCGCGTGCGCCTCGTCCCAGTCCCAGGTGCGGGGCGCCTCCACCAGACCGTCGACGCGGAAGGTCCAGTCGGCTGGCGTGAGGTCGGGCGTGACCTCGGCGGACAGGACGGGCCAGTCGTCGCCCGCGTCGTACTGGCCGGGGGGCAGCCCCGGATCGAGGACGCGCGGGCGCCCGGTGAAGCCTCGGGTGACGTTCATGCGGTTCCAGCGTGAGGACGGCGTTCTGCTTACGCGGTCAACCGTACGTGCAAGTCAGCGGTGCTCCGCACCGGGTCCGCCCACCGGTCATCAAGCCCGTGTGAACACTCCCGAGGGCGAGGAATACGCACCCGGTTCCCCGCTCTTGAACGTGTCGTTCGGAGCCGGCGGTGCGGCGGTGCAGGGCCCGGCGGGTCCGGTGCACGGCTCGGTGCCAGGGAGCCAGCGGAGTCAGGCAAGGAGAGTGGGAGCAATGCCGAAGGCATACGTCTTCACCCGGTACGGCGGCCCGGAGACGGAGGCGCTCGTCGATCTGGAGCGGCCCCGGCCCGGGCCCGGGGAGGTGCTCGTCGCGGTGCGCGCGGCGGGGGTGAACCCCGTGGACTGGAAGCAGCGCACGGGCTACCGGCGCCCCGGCGAGACGGGTGAGCGCGCGTTCCCCGCGGTCCTGGGCAACGAGGTGGCCGGCGTAGTCGAGGAGACCGGCGAGGGCGTGACCGGCTTCGCGCCCGGCGACGAGGTGTTCGGCACCGCCGTCGCGGGCGGCTACGCCGAGTACGCGCTGCTGGCCGCCGGCATCACCGCGCACAAGCCGGCCGAACTGTCCTTCACCGACGCCGCGACCCTCCCGGTGGCCGCCGCGACGGCCTACGACGGCGTCCACCAGCTCGCCCTGCCCGCCGGGGCGACGCTGCTGGTCACCGGAGCGGGCGGCGGCGTCGGCGTCGCCGCCGTGCAGATCGCCCGCGTCCTCGGACTGCGTGTGGTGGGCGTCGCGAGCGAGGGCAAGAAGGACTTCCTCGAATCGCTGGGCGCGGTGCACGTCCCGGCCGGCGAGGGGTGGGCGGACGCCGTACGACCGACCGCCCCGGACGGCGTCGACGGCGTCTACGACCTCGTCGGCGGCGAGGTGCTGCACGAGGCGGCCGGCCTGGTGCGCGACCGCGCCCGGCTGATCACGGCCGGCGCCCCGTCCGAGGAGGTCGAGCGCCTGGGCGGCGCCCGCGTGGCACGCGCCCGCAACGCGGACGTCCTGCGGGCGGTGGCGGACCTCGTCGTCCGCGGCGACCTGAACCCGCACGTCACCCTCACCCTCCCGCTGGAGCGGGCGGCCGAGGCACTGCACGAGGTCGAGTCCGGCCACGCCCGAGGCAAGGTCGTCCTCGAGGTCGGAGCGTCCGCATGACCACCCCCGGGCCCCGCCCCACCCCTCGGCACGTTCTGGACAATCCCGCCCTCGCGGCTCTCACCGGTCCGCACGCGCACTTCGCCGAGCGTCGGGGCCGCGTCCTGCGCTACCCCCTCGACGTGTCGCCCTGGCTGGCGTTGCCGGATGATCCGGACGCCGGTGACTGGGCGGACCTCGCCGCGCTCGCCGGTCCCGGTGCGGAGGTGCCGCTGCTCGGCTTCCGGGGGGCGGTCCCGGCCGACTGGGAGATCACGTTCCAGTTCGAGGGCGTGCAGCTCGTCGGCGAAGGAGTGGTCGCGGCGCCCGACCCGGAGGCGATCCCGCTCGGGCCTGCCGACGTATCCGAGATCCTCGACCTGGTCGCCCGCACCAGGCCGGGCCCGTTCGAAGCCCGCACCATCGAACTCGGCACCTACCTGGGCGTACGACGGGACGGCGCGCTGATCGCCGTCTCCGGTGAACGTCTGCGTCCGCCGGGCTGGACCGAGATCAGCGCCGTCTGCACCGACCCCGCGTTCCGCGGCCAGGGGCTGGCGAGCCGCCTGATCCTCGCCGTCGCCCACGGCATCCGCGAACGCGGCGAGAGCCCCTTCCTGCACACCGGCGCCGACAACACGAACGCCATCCGCCTCTACGAGTCCCTGGGCTTCCGTGTGCGCCGCAGAACACCGTTCCTGGCGGCACGGGTGCCCCAGCGGCTGGGGGAGGGACGGGAGGCGGTGCCGGTGGCGTAGGGAGTCGGTCAGTCGCTCCCGGAGGCGGGACCGGTCCAGGCGTTGTACCGCACCAGATACTCCGCGAACCGCTCCAGATCCCCCGTCGGCCACTGCGCCAGCCGTTCCCGGAAGGCCGTGCGGCGGCTCTCGGTGACCTGGGCGAGGAGGTGGCGGCCGGTGCCGGTGAGGTGGAGGACCTGGACGCGGTGGTCCTCGGGGGCCTGGCGCCGTTCGATCAGGGCGGCGCGCTCCAGGGCGGCGACCTGGCGGCTCACCGTGGACTTGTCCAGGGCGTAGTGCGCGGCGAGGTCGGTCGCCCGGCAGCCGCCGCTCTCCTCCAGGTGCCCGAGGAGCGTGTACGACACCAGTGACAGCTCGGGGTGCAGCCGGCCCGCCGACGCACGGGCCCGCCGGGCGAAGACCGTCATCTCCCGCTGGATCGTCTCCACGGCCTCGGCTGCCTCGGCTGTTTCCACGGGGGACTCCCTCACTCGCACTCGCTCATGCGCACTTGTCTAGTTGCGTAGTACAACTGTAGGCGTTGGGGTACTGTGGCCGTCCGGCTGCGGAGGCTCCCAGTCGTGCGAGGCCGAGGAGGTGGGACCCATTACCGCAAAGTCAGGTCGGGTGCTCTCACCTCGTGTCGGCGTGGACCGCCGCCCGTAGGCGACCCGCGAGAGCGCCCTTCGGCTTCCGAAAGGCACCTCGGCTCCATGCCCTCTCCTCTTTCTCCGCCCTCGTCCCCTTCCGGACATCCCGCTTCGGTTTCCTCTTCGGCTTCCGCTTCCTCTTCCTCCCGTGACGCCCTCGCCGCCGTCCTGCGGGCCGCCGGGTGCGTCTTCGCCGAGGACGAGGCGGAGTTGATCCTCACGGCGGCCCGGACCCCGGACGAGGCCGCCGCCATGGCGGAGCGCCGCGCCGCGGGCCTGCCCCTCGAACACGTCGTCGGCTGGGCCGAGTTCCACGGTCTGCGCATCACCGTCGAGCCGGGCGTCTTCGTGCCCCGCCGCCGCACCGAGTTCCTCGTCGACCAGGCCCTCGCGGCGGCGCCGCACGCCTCCGTCGTCGTCGACCTGTGCTGCGGCTCGGGCGCGGTCGGCGCGGCCCTCGCCGCCTCCCTCGGCCAAGTCGAGCTGCACGCCGCGGACATAGACCCGGCGGCGGTGCGCTGCGCCCGGCGCAATATCGCCGGGTACGGCGGACTCGCCTGCACGGGCGACCTGTTCGCGGCGCTGCCCGCCCAACTCCGGGGCCGGATCGGCATCTTGGCCGCCAACGTGCCGTACGTTCCCACCGACGAGGTCCCCCTGCTGCCGGCGGAGGCCCGCGAGCACGAGCCGCTCACCGCCCTCGACGGCGGCGGGGACGGACTGGACGTACTGCGCCGCGTAGCCGCCGAGGCACCGCGCTGGCTCGCCCCCGACGGCTGCCTCCTCGTCGAGACCAGTGAGCGCCAGGCCCCCGCCGCCGTCGAGGCGTTCACCCGCAGCGGCCTGGCGGTGCGGCTGGCGCAGGACGACGAGCTGCACGCTCACGTGGTCGTCGGCACCAGAGTCACCGGTGCCACCGGGGTCACCACGGCCACCGGGGTCAGGTAGCGGCGCCGCTGCCCGTGGGGCTGAGGGAGTGGTCGTCCCCGCGGTCCCACGGGCCGTGCCCCGGGAAGCCGCCGTGCCGGTCGCCCGGGCCATGGTCGCCGAAGGCGCCGGACAGGACGCGCTCGGCCGTGTTCGTGTCGCCGGAACGGGACCCGACGACGAACACCGTGTCGCCCTTCTTCAGGGCGCCGGCCCCGGAGCCGGAGGCGCCGTCGGAGAACACGGACGTGTCCGAACCCACCGTCCACGTCCACGAGACGCCGTCCTCGCTCTTGACGGTGACACGGTCGTCGTTCACCTTCTCCACCGTGCCCCGCTGCCACACGCGGACGACCCAGTCGCCGGTGTCGGGATCCTTGACGGTCGCCTCACCGTGCACCGCGTCGCCGCCGAGACCGGACCACGGGCCGCCGCGGCCGTGCCGTCCGCCGGGCCCGTCGGTGGAGGACGCGGACGGCGACGCGGACGGCGAGCCGCCGTCGGAGCCGTTCGCCGCCGCGTACGCGACGGTGCCGCCGAGCGCCAGGACGGCGACGGTCGTGGCCGCGATCACCGCCCGGCCGCGGGCCGATCGACGCCGCCACAGCGCGCGCGGGCCGGTGCGTTCCCGTTCCTCGCCGACCGGCCCCGAGAGCAGCTCCACCTCGTCCGGCCTTCGCGGCACTTCCGGCACTTCCGGCCTCTGCGGCTCCTGCATCACGGCTCACTCTCCTCGGCCACGACGGCGGCACCACTGCCACACCTCACTGCGATTGTCCGAGATGCCCGGTAAGGAGCCGATAACGGGAACCTGTGAGTCGGGGCGGGTGGCGTCGCCTACGCGGTGGCCCGGGCCCGCGCGACCAGCAGGGCGACGTCGTCGTGGTTGTCGGAGTGGTGCAACGCGCTCAGCAGCCGGTCGCACAGCTCCTCCAGGGGGCGCGCGGGGTCGTCGAGGAGCGCCAGCAGCGCGTCCAGGCGCTCGTCGAGAGAGTCCGTGCGGGTCTCGACGAGGCCGTCCGTGTACAGCACGAGCTGGTCGCCGGGCGCGAAGTCGACGTCGGTCGTGGAGAACGCCACCCCGCCCACGCCCAGCGGCACCCCGGTGGGCAGGTCGAGCAGCTCGGGCGGGTGGCCGGGGCGGACCCGGGCCGGCGGCAGGTGCCCTGCGTTCGCGATCCGGCACCGTCCCAGCCGGGGGTCGTGGACGACGTACACGCAGGTGGCGATGGAGTGGTCCAGGCCCTGGGTGATCCGGTCGAGGTGCTCCAGCAGGACCGCCGGGTCCAGGTCGAGGGAGGCCAGTGTGGTCGTCGCGGTGCGCAGCCGGCCCATCGTGGCGGCGGCGTCGATGCCGCTGCCCATCACGTCGCCGACGACGAGCGCAGTCTTGCCGTCCTCCAGCGGGATGACGTCGAACCAGTCGCCGCCGACCTCGGTGGTGGCGCCCGCCGGCTGATAGCGGGAGGCGACCTCGAGGCCGCCGGTGACGGGCGGATGGCTCGGCAGCAGGCTGCGCTGGAGGGTGAGCGCGGTGGTGCGGGCGTTCTGGTACCAGCGGGCGTTGTCGATCTGCATGGCGGCGCGTGCCGCCAGCTCGCGGGCGAGCAGCAGGTCGTCCTGGCTGAAGGGGAGCGGGTGGTGGATCCGCTTCAGGTCCAGGGCGCCGAGCACCTCGCCCCGCGCGATGAGCGGCACGGCCAGATAGGAGTGCACACCCGCCCGGGCCAGCAGCTCGGCCGACTCGGGGGAGCGGGCGATGCGCGCGAGATCCTCGTCCTTGACCTCCGCGACCATGACCGGCAGGCCGGTGCGCACGCACTCCGTGATGAGCCGCTGCGGCCCGTAGCGGGCGACCTGGCCGGGCGGGTCGGAGGCCTGGAGGGCCTCGGGCGCGTTGTACACCCGCACCGCCAGGGCGCGGATCACGGCGCCCTCCGCGGGTCCGAGACTGGTGCGCCGGCCCGCGACCACCGCGTCGAGCAGATCCACCGCGGCCACGTCCGCCAGTACCGGCACCGCCACGTCGGCCAGTTCACGGGCGGTGCGCTCCAGGTCCAGGGTGGTGCCGATGCGGGCCGAGGCGTCCGCGATCAGCGCCAGCCGGCGGCGCGCCGCCTCGGTCTCGACGGACGCCCGGTGCCGCTCGGTGACGTCGACCACCGAGATGGCGACGCCCAGCACGGTGCCGCGGGCGTCCTCCAGGCGGTACAGGGAGATCGACCAGGTGTGGTCCGCGTCCGGGTCGGCAGGGGTCCGGCCGGCGGTGAACCGGTCGACGAGCGGCTCCCCGGTCCGCAGCACCTCGCGCGCCTCGTCCTCCAGGACGTCCGCGTCCAGCAGGGGCAGCACCTCGCGGACCGTCCGCCCCAGGTGCTCCTCGGCCGGCACACCGTTGATCCGCGCCAGCGCGGGGTTGACCGAGACGTACCGCAGGTCGGTGTCCAGGACGGCCAGGCCGTTGGGGGACTGCGAGACCATCCGGGCGGACAGGGCGACGTCCCGCTCCAGCCCGCGCACCGTCGTCTGGTCGGTGGCCAGGCCCAGGGCGTACACATTGCCCCGGTCGTCCATGAGCCGCATGTTGCGGAACTCCACCAACCGGGTGGTGCCGTCCTTGCGCCGGATGGGGAACGCCCCCGCCCAGCTCCGGCCGGTGGCCATGACGTCCGCGAACAGTTTCACGACCAGGTCGACATGCTGCTCGTGGACCATCACCCGGGCCGCGAACCGCCCCAGCGCCTCCTGCGCCGGGTAGCCGAACAACTCCTCGGCCTGGGGACTCCACAGCGCGATACGGCCCTCGGTGTCCAGCACCACCGAGGCCACGTTCAGCACGTCCAGCAGTCCGCTGGGGCCCGTCGGGCCACCATCGCCTGCCACGGACGATCTGGCTGCGCTCATGCCACGTACCGCCTCCGCACGTCGATGCGGCACGCCGTCCCCTGTGCCGACTCCCCCTGTTCTACCGCGCTCAACCCATTTCTCCCACGCCTCGGGGGCTCTTCTCCATGGTCCTCCAGTACGGCTTCGCGCGCCGTTCTCCTCAGGGTCCGCACCTGTCCATCAGATTGGTCTGTACATGACTACGACGTCGGGCCAGACTGTCCGCCGAGCTCGCCCCACCCCCGCTCGCCCCACCCCCCTCGACGAGGAGTCCCATGCCCCTGCGCCCTGCCCGCAGCCGCCGTAGTCGTAGCCCCTTGTCAGGGACCGCCCGTACCACCCGCACCGTCCTCCTCGCGCTGGCCCTCGCGACGGTCGCCGCCCTCTCCGCCGCGCCGCCCGCCGCTGCCGCCGACACCTGGACCGAGGTCGGCTCCGACCGTGCCGAGCCGCTGACCGAGAGCCAGGGCCTGACGTCGGTCGAGGTCCCGGTCGGCGGCGCCAACCGCTACACCGGCGTCGGCACCATCCCGCTCTCCGTGTCCACCCGGGGCTGGAACCACGTCGGCGACCCGGACGCCTCCTACGACGGCTACTACGTCGAGCCCTACCAGAGCGACTCGGGCGCCTCGAAGATGTACCGCGTGCAGGCACCGGGCGGGGCCTGGTCGGAGTACGTGCACGCGCTCGGCCCGGGCGAGGCACTCAACAACTCCTGGGTGGCCGTCACCCCGAACAGCCGGTGGATGCTGTCGGGCGAGTGGGGCACCATGACCCGCTTCCTCGTCTTCCCGACCCCCGGCGCCAACGCGAGCACCTCGCCCTCGGCGAACCTGCCGCAGGTGTCGACCGTCCGCCTCGACCACGCCGTGCGCGACGTCCAGGGCTGCGACTTCACCGGCCCGACCACCCTGCTCTGCTCCTCCGACGACCCGGCCGGAACCCTCTTCGGCATCACCAAGCCCCTCCTGCGGATCGACCTGTCCGCCGAACCGGACGCCACGGGCGACGTCAGCGGCCATGTCACGGCCCTGCGCCAGTTGCCGCTGCGCAGCTCCTGCTCGGGCACCTTCGAGACGGAGGGCATCGACTACGACCGCCGCAGCGGCACCCTTCGCGTGATCGTCATCTCGCCCGGCTTCTGCGTCCTGACCGACAGCAAGACGTACCGCTTCACGCGGAGCTGAGCCCGGCGCCGGCGGCTCCCGCCGCTGGTTCCTCGCGGAAAGTGGTGCTTTTCTGGGGATGTGGCGCGGTTCGCGGGGAACCCGCACTGCCGCGCCACCGCCACGAGAGGAGCGATCACGATGGACCGCGAGCGACCGCACGAGGAGTCCGTCTCCGTCGAGATCAGCGGATGCAGCAAGGAGGACGCCCGCATCGTGTTCGACACGCTGGGCGAGTGCTTCGCGTCGGACCGCGGCGCCGACGAGGCGCCGCAGCAACTGCACGAGACCCGCCCGATGGTGTGGCTCGGCACCTTCGAGGTCACCGAAACGCACGACTGCGCCCGCCCGGCCCGGCTCTCGTCCTCCGTCGAGGCCGACGCGCAGGGCGGCTACTGGGCGATCGAGCGACTCCGTACGGCGCTGGACTCGGCGTTCGCGGTACGCGACCTCTCCTCCGCCTCCGGGGACCAGGAGCGGGAACTGCACGTCGTGCTCGAGAGCCGGTGAGCGGTGAGTCGGTGATCCGATGAGCCGGTGGGCCGGTGACCTGTGGCACATGGCCCCGACCTCATTGTGCAACAAGTTGCATAACCCGTGTGCGGTCCTCTAGAACTGGAGGGACTACCGCCGCGCACGGAGGCCTGCCATGAGCCGTTACCCGCACCTGCTGAGCCCGCTCGACCTGGGCTTCACCACGCTGCCCAACCGGGTCCTGATGGGCTCGATGCACGTCGGCCTGGAGGAGGCCGAGCGCGGCTTCGAGCGCATGGCCGCGTTCTACGCCGCCCGGGCGCGCGGGGGAGTGGGCCTCATCGTCACCGGCGGCATCGCCCCCAACGACGAGGGCCGGCCCTACGAGGGCGGCGCGAAGCTCACCACGGACGCGGAGGCCGAGCAGCACCGGGCGATCACCGACGCCGTGCACCGCGAGGGCGGCCGGATCGCGATGCAGATCCTGCACTTCGGCCGCTACGCCTACCACCGGGACCTGGTCGCCCCGAGCCCGCTCCAGGCCCCCATCAGCCCCTTCCCGCCCCGCGAGCTCACCGACGCCGACGTCGAGCGCACGATCGACGACTACGCCCGCGCCGCCCGCCTCGCCCGGCAGGCCGGCTACGACGGCGTCGAGATCATGGGCTCCGAGGGCTATCTCGTCAACGAGTTCATCGCCGCGCAGACCAACCACCGCACCGACCGCTGGGGCGGCTCGTACGAGAACCGGATGCGGTTCCCCGTCGAGATCGTGCGGCGGGTACGCGAGGCGGTCGGCGAGGACTTCATCGTCGTCTACCGGCTGTCCATGCTGGACCTGGTGCCCGGCGGTTCGACGCTCGACGAGGTCGTCACCCTCGCCAAGGCCGTCGAGGCGGCCGGCGCGACCATCATCAACACCGGCATCGGCTGGCACGAGGCCCGCATCCCCACCATCGCCACCTCCGTGCCGCGCGGCGCCTACACCTGGGTGACGAAGAGGCTGATGGGCGAGGTGTCGGTCCCCCTCGTGACCACCAACCGCATCAACACCCCCGAGCTCGCCGAGGAGTTGCTCGCCGACGGCTGCGCGGACATGGTGTCGATGGCCCGCCCGATGCTCGCCGACCCCGACTTCGTCAACAAGGCCGCGGCCGGCACGCCCGAGGCCATCAACACCTGCATCGGCTGCAACCAGGCCTGTCTGGACCACACCTTCAGCGGCAGGATCACGTCCTGTCTGGTCAACCCGCGCGCCTGCCACGAGACCGAACTCGTCCTGTCCGCAACGCGGTTGAGCAAGCGCGTCGCGGTGGTGGGCGCCGGCCCGGCGGGCCTCGCCTGTGCCGTGAGCGCCGCCGAACGCGGCCACGCGGTGACGCTGTTCGACGCGGCGAGCGAGATCGGCGGCCAGCTCAACGTCGCCCGAAAGGTGCCGGGCAAGCAGGAGTTCGACGAGACGCTGCGCTACTTCCGCCACCAGCTCGCCGCGCACGGCGTGGACGTACGCCTCAACACCCCTGTGACCGCAGGGGACTTGGCGGACTACGACGAGGTCGTCGTCGCCACCGGCGTCAGCCCCCGCACCCCCGACATCCCCGGTGTCGACCACCCGAGCGTCGTCGGCTACCTCGACGTCCTGCGCGACGGCGCGCCCGTCGGCGACCGCGTCGCGATCCTCGGCGCGGGCGGCATCGGCTTCGACGTCGCCGAGTTCCTCACCGACGGCGGCGACAAGGCGAGCCAGGACCCGGCCACCTACTTCCGCCAGTGGGGCGTCGACATGGACTACCAGGCCCCCGGCGGCCTCACCGCCCCCGAGCGCACCGCCCCGCCCCGCACGGTCCACCTCCTCCAGCGCAAGACCGGCAAGGTCGGCGCCGGCCTAGGCAAGACCACCGGCTGGATCCACCGCACGGAGCTCAAACACCGGGGCGTCACGATGGTCCCGGGTGTGCGCTACGACCGGATCGACGACGCCGGACTGCACGTCACCGTCGGGGAGCGGAGCACGGTCCTGGAGGTCGACACCATCGTGCTGTGCACCGGCCAGGACCCGCGCCGGGACCTGTACGAGGCGCTGGTCGCCGCCGGCGCCCCCGTGCACCTCATCGGCGGTGCCGACCTGGCCGCCGAGCTGGACGCCAAGCGCGCCATCCAGCAGGGCACGGAACTCGCGGCGGCGCTGTAGGCGCCCGGGTGCCGTACCGGCGCGTCCCTAGGATTGGCCGCATGTCACTCCCGCACGCGATCCTCACCGCCCTGCTCGAGAGGCCCTCGTCGGGGCTGGATCTGACCCGCCGGTTCGACAGGTCGATCGGCTACTTCTGGTCGGCGACGCACCAGCAGATCTACCGCGAGCTGGGAAAACTGGAGGCCGACGGCCACATCAGGGCACTGCCGACCGAGCAGCCGGCCCGCGGCCAGAAGAAGGCCTACGAAGTCCTGCCCGCGGGCCGCGCCGAACTCGCCCGGTGGACGGCGGCCGGCCAGGACCCCAAGCCGCACCGCGACGCCCTGCTGCTGCGGCTGCGCGCCGCGGCCGTCGTCGGCACCGCCGGTCTGGAGGCCGATCTGCGCCGCCATCTAGAGCTGCACCGGCGGCAGTTGAGCGAGTACGAGGAGATCGAGAAGCGCGACTTCCCGCCCGGTGACGCCCCCGCGCAGACCAGGCTGCGACACCTGGTCCTGCGCGCGGGCATCGAACTGGAGACGTTCTGGACCCAGTGGCTCACCGAGGCCCTGGAAGAGCTGCCCGCGCTGGACGACCCGGCCGGCCACGGAACCGGCCAGGACAACTCCTAGAACCAGAACAACCCTTAGAGCCAGAACAACTCTTGGAACTGGGACAACTCCTAGAACCGGTGCGGCTTCGAGCGGCGGCGCAGGAACCAGGCCGCTCCGATGACACCCGCTCCCACCAGCGCCCCGCCGACCCCCATGGTGACGGGGCCGTAGTCGCGGGCCGTGCCGCCGAGGCCGCCCATGACGCCGCGCGAGGGCGAGGCGGTCGCGGAGATGGTCGGGACGGACGGCACCGGCGCCGAGACGATCACCGACTGGGTGCCGGCGGTGGCGCCGCTGGAGCACATGACGACGACGGTGTACGTGCCCGGGGAGACGCCCGACCAGGCCGCGGACTGGCTCGCGGCCGTCCCGGACAGGGCGACCTGACGCCCCTGGGCGAAGCTCCCCTGGCCGCTGCTGAGCAGCGCGGCCGTGCCCCAGCTCCCGTTGCTCTGGGTGCAGGCGCTGGTCACCACCGACGCCGTGGAGCCGGTCGTGCTGACGGAGATGCCCGAAACCCGGGCGGCGGCAGGCCCGGAGGCCAGGGTGAGGGGAAGCGTGGCGACGGCTGCCACGGTCAGTCCCGAGCGGATGAGGAAACGGGAAGTGCGCATGGGATGTCCTCCGGCGGCGGCACGGTTGGCGGTACATCCCTTGCGCCGCCGAGATCGGGTACGCCCGTGCTGCCTCAGGGGCAGCCAACGCGCCCCGGACCCGTCCCGCACCCGGACCGCCGCCGGGCAGGTGACGGATTCCTCCGTACGGCCCAGGCGAGTGGTCACCGGGGCCCGCCCGTCGTCACCGTCCGCTCCGCCGAGAACGCGCCCCACGTGCCGTCCGGCAGCCGGGCCCGCAGCCGCACCCGGTGACCGGCCCCCGCCTCCGGCCCCGCCCGGAAGCTGTACTGCCCCCCGCCGGCGCGCCGGGAACCCGCCCGTCGTCACCGCTGCTCCTACTCCTACCGCTACTCCTACCGCTACTCCTACCGCTACTCCTACCGCTACTCCTACCGCTACCGCTACCGCTGTCGGCACCGCCGGCGCACCCGCACGACAGGGCCGCCACCAGCCCGCACACCACCACCCACAGCACAACGCGTCGCACGGCTTCGCCTCCGCGCCCGCCCCCTGTCGGCCCGTCAAAAACCGGGCCTCGTACGCCGTGCACCGTACGGCCCCCTCAAAGTGGCCCCGGGGTGCGGTCGACACCAGATTGTTCTGAGTGTCCGTCAATGTCCCACGAGAGGGTCCCGTATCGTGCGCGCCCAGTCGCTGACACTGGCCGCGGCCGGCCTCGCCCTGCTGGCCCCGACCACCCCACCCGCCGCCGCGCACCCGTCCCCGGGCGCCCCCGGGGCACCGGCGCTGCGCCAAGAAGGCTCAGTCCGCGCCGCCGACCTGCTGTCCCGGGTCCGCGACTGCACCCCCGTCTCCCGCGGCCGCTACCGCACCGACGACGACGCCCCCGCCACGATCCCGGTGTGCGGCACCGACGAGGCCGTGTTCTGGACGGCCGACATGGACATCGACTGCGACGGCCGCCCCGGCCCGCAGTGCAACAGCCGCACCGACCCGCTGTTCTCCGACGCCACGGCCTACCAGCAGTCCGACGGCCGCTATCTCAGCGCCGAGGCGCTGCCCTACATCGTCGTGCCGGGGGTGAGCGCCCTCTGGGACCACCGCGAACACGGGGTGCTCGGGGGCTCCGTCGCGGCCGTGGTCTACCGGGACCGGGTGCAGTACGCGGTCGTCGGCGACACGGGACCGAGCGGCATCATCGGCGAGGCGTCGTACGCCACCGCCCAGGCACTCGGCATCCGCCCCGACCCCCGCGGCGGCGGCGCCCCGTCCGGCGTCACGTACATCGTCTTCAAGAACTCCCGGGCGACCCCCATCGAGAGCCACGCGTCCGCGGTGGAGGTGGGGGAGCGGTTGGCGCGGCTGTTCGTAGGGGTGTCGGGAACGACTGACGGGACGACGGACCAGCCTCAGCCTCAGCAGCCGGAGGTGCCGGAGGGACAGGAGGGGCTGGACGCCGAGGCCGGCTGGGGCGAGTAGTGGAGCTGGGGGAGGGCGGAAGCCCGTAAGCGAAGAGGACGGGCGGTCAGACCGCCGACCAGCCGTCGTCGACCGGCAGGACCACGCCGTTGACGTTGCTCGCCGCGTCCGAGGCGAGGAACACGATCGCGGCGGCCTGCTCCTCGGCCTCGGCCAGGCGGCCGGCGTTGACGAAGTGCGGGCCGAGCGCCGCCGGGCCGTGGGCCGCCTGGTCGGCCTCCACGACGATCGCGGTCCTCGTGGCGCCCGGCGCGATCGCGTTCGCACGGATGCCCTTGCCTCGGTACATCACCGCGAGGGACTTGGTCAGCCCCACCACGCCGTGCTTCGACGCGGTGTACGCGGCGCCGGCCGCGCTGCCCCGCAGACCGGCCTCGGACGCGGTGTTGACGATCGCGCCCCGGCCGGCGGCCAGCATGTGCGGCAGCACCGCGCGGGTGAGCAGGAACGGGGCGGTGAGGTTGACCCGGACGACCCGCTCCCACTCCGCGTCGCTCACGTCCGCGAGCGCGGACATACGGTCCATGATCCCCGCGTTGTTCACCAGCACGTCGATCCCGCCGAACCGCTCCACCGCGGTCGCGGCCACCTCGTCCACGACGGTCTGCTCGCTGAGGTCGCCGGTGACGGCAACGGCCGTACCGCCCGTCTGCTCGATCTCCTTGACGACGGCCTGCGCGCCCTCGGCGTTGAGGTCGGCCACCAGGACCCGCGCCCCCTCCGCGGCGAAGGCCAGGGCCGTGGCGCGCCCGATGCCCGAGCCCGCTCCGGTGACGACGACGCTGCGGCCTTCCAGTCCAGTGGCCATGAGGTACTCCTAGTAGCTGCGATGTAGCTGCGATGTGTGGGACGGGCGGGGGCACCCCGGAGTGCGTGTGCCGCCACTGCCGCAGCCACCCTACGACTTATTGTCCTTGAGTGACATAAAGTCGCGCTGAAGAATCACGTGCCCCGAGACAGGAGGACGACTGGATGACCGGATCCGGTGGACGCACGGGCCGGCCGCCCCTGACGGACGAGCGCAAGGCACAGATCCGGCTGGAGATCGCCCGCGCAGCGGTCGACCTGTTCGTGGGCCAGGGCGTCGCCGCGACCACCGGCGAGCAGATCGGTCAGGCGGTCGGGGTCTCCGCGCGGACGGTATGGCGGTACTTCCCGAGCAAGGAGAGCTGCGTGCGCCCGCTCCTCACGGCGGGCATCGACACGATCGCCGCCTGCCTGCGGGAGTGGCGCCCGGGCCGCCCCCTGGGAGACGTCTTCGCCGGGCTGGACACCGACCAGCGCGTCGTCGTCGGCCCAGACCCCGCCACCGTCGGGGCCCTGGTACGGCTGACCCGCACCGAACCGGGCCTGCGCGCCGTCTGGCTCCAGACCTACGACGAGGCCGAGCCGGTGTTCGCCCGCGCCCTCGCCGACCGGGCCGGGCGGCCGGCCGGCGACCTGCGGTCGGCCATCCATGCGGCGATGTTCAACGCTGCCCTGCGCGCCGCGGTGGAACACCACGCCTGGCGCGCCGACGACCCCGCCACGGACCCGGCGACAACAAGGGCCGAGCTGGCGGAGGCCGTCCGCACGGCCCTCGAAGTGGCGTCGGAGGGACTCACATGAGGTGTCCGAAGAGGAGAAGGCGAAGGTCTCGTCCGAGCCCGGGTCACACCTTGCGGTAGGTGTACGCCTCCATGGCCGCCGCCTCCACCGCGTCGAGGTCGGCGCCCGTCGACGCCGTGACGACGGCGGCCACCGCGCCCTCGACGAACGGCGCGTCCAACAGGCGGGCGGTACCGGGGAGTTCGTCGCCCTCCGCGAGCATCGCCTTCACCGTGAGGACGGCGCTGCCCAGATCGGCGAGGACCGCGACCCCGGCCCCCCGGTCCACCGAGACGGCAGCGGCGGCGATCAGCTCGGCGCTCGTGCCGAGCCCGCCGCCCTCCGTACCGCCGGCCGCGGCGACCGGCACGGCCGTACCGCCGCCCACCAGCCCCCGCGCCAGTTCGGCCACGGCCGTGGCCACCGCCGCACTGTGCGACACCAGGACGATGCCGACCGGTTTCCCGTCGCTCACCGCCGCCTCACTCCCCGTCGGCTTCGGCGAGGGCGGCGATGAGCAGCGCCGCCGAGGTGGCGCCCGGATCCTGGTGGCCGATGCTGCGCTCGCCGAGGTAGCTGGCCCGGCCCTTGCGGGCCTGCAACGGTGTCGTCGCCTCGGCGCCCTGCTCGGCGGCGGCCCGGGCGGCGCGGAAACCGCCGGGGAGGGCGTCGACGGCCGGCACCAGCGAATCGATCATGGTCTTGTCGCCGGGCGCGGCGCCACCGAGCTGCATCACGGCGTCCACGCCCACGCGCAACGCCTCGGCGAAGCCCGCCTCGTCCACCTCGGCCGCCTCCCCGAGCGCCTTCCCCGTCCGGCGCAGCAGCGTGCCGTACAGCGGACCCGAGGCCCCGCCCACCGTCGAGATCAGCCGGCTCCCCGCGAGGACCAGAACGGCGCCCGGGGTCCCGGCCGCCTCCTTCTCCAGTGCCGCGGTCACCGCGGTGAAGCCGCGGCGGAGGTTGCTGCCGTGATCGGCGTCCCCGATGGGCGAGTCGAGGGCCGTGAGCCGGTCCGCCTCACGGTCGACGGACACGGCGGTCGCCGTCATCCAACGGCGGAAGAAGTCGGCGTCGAGCACGGGATCTCCTTGCATGGTCGCTGCGGTCGTCGCATGGTCGGCACGGTCGTCCGAACGCCTGCCCCGGCTCACGCACCCCAACGCAGCCCGGCGGTCTTCACCGGCGCGTCCCACAGCCGCAGCAGCTCCTCGTCGATCTGGCACAGGGTCACCGACGCGCCGGCCATGTCGAGGGACGTCACGTAGTTGCCGACGAGCGTACGGGCGACGGCCACTCCCCGCTGGGTCAGCACGCGCTGCACCTCGGCGTTGAAGCCGTACAGCTCCAGCAGCGGCGTCGCGCCCATGCCGTTGACCAGGACGAGGACGGGGTTGCGGGGCGTCAGGTCCTCCAGGATCGCGTGGACCGCGAAGTCGGCGATCTCGCCGGACGTCATCATCGCCCGCCGCTCCCGCCCGGGCTCCCCGTGGATGCCGACGCCCAACTCCAGCTCGCCGGGCGGCAGATCGAAGGTCGGGCTGCCCTTGGCCGGAGTCGTGCACGCGCTGAGGGCCACGCCGAAGCTGCGCGTGTTCGCGTTCACCTGCCGGGCGAGCGCCTCGACCCGCTCCAGCGGCTGCCGCTCCTCGGCGGCGGCCCCGGCGATCTTCTCCACGAACAGCGTCGCGCCCGTACCGCGCCGCCCGGCCGTGTAGAGACTGTCGGTGACGGCCACGTCGTCATCGACCAGCACCTTCGCGACCCGGATGCCCTCGTCCTCGGCCAGCTCGGCCGCCATGTCGAAGTTGAGGACGTCGCCGGTGTAGTTCTTGACGACGAACAGCACACCCGCTCCGCTGTCCACGGCCGCCGCCGCACGCACCATCTGATCCGGCACCGGCGACGTGAACACCTCACCGGGGCAGGCCGCGGAAAGCATCCCGGGTCCGACGAACCCGCCGTGCAGCGGCTCATGCCCCGAGCCTCCACCGGACACCAGCGCCACCTTCCCGGCCACCGGAGCGTCCCGCCGCACGATCACCCGGTTCTCGACATCGACGGCCAGCTCGGGATGGGCGGCCGCCATCCCGCGCAGCGCGTCCGCGACCACGGTCTCCGGAACGTTGATCAGCATCCTCACGGATACCTCCAGGTGAGACGAACAGGTGAGTCCCTGACCTTCATCGACAGTATCGACGCTGACAAGGGGCCGGGTCACGTGTCCGGACGCCGACGGGCGCAGGCGGGACGTTCAGCCGGATTGCCGCCTCTCCTCGGCGCGGAGAAGGCTACGGGGACTCGGACGGGTCCAAGGCCAGCTCCGCCCAGATGGTCTTGCCGGTGGCGGTGTGGCGTGTGCCCCATCCGCGGCTGACCTGTGCCACGAGCAGCAGGCCGCGACCGCCCTCGTCGTAGGTACGGGCACGCCGCAGGTGGGGCGCTGTGTTGCTGGTGTCCGAGACCTCGCAAATGAGGTGGCGGCCCCGGAGCAGACGCAGCTCGATGGGCGGTTCGGCGTGCCGGATCGCATTGGTGACCAGCTCACTCACCACCAGTTCGGTGGCGAAGGACGCCTCCTGCGCGTTCCACGCCTCGAGTTGCTCGCTGACGAGTTTGCGCGCCCCGGCCACCACGGCGGGATCGGCCGGCAGCTCCCAGGTGGCGACGTCCCGGGGGTCGAGCGCCTGGGTGCGGGCGACGAGCAGGGCGATGTCGTCGGCGGGGTCCTCGGGGGGCACGGTGGCGAGCACGAGGTCGCACAGATCGTCCAGGGACGTCACGGAACCGGCGAGGGCGCTGCGCAGACGCGCGGTCCCCTCGTCGATGTCCTGCTTGCGGGACTCGACCAGCCCGTCGCTGTAGAGAGCGAGCAGGCTTCCCTCGGGGAGGGTGACCTCGATGGTTTCGAAGGGCAGCCCGCCCAGCCCCAACGGGGGACCGGCGGGTACGTCCAGGAACTCCACGTCGCCCGCCGGGCTGACCACTGCGGGGACCGGGTGGCCCGCGCGGGCCAGCGTGCAGACACGGGAGACCGGGTCGTAGACCGCGTACAGGCAGGTGGCGCCGAGGCCGGTGGCCATCCCGGCGGCCTGGTCCCACGAGGCCCCCTCGGCGTCCGTGTCCGCCGAGAGCCGGATGACCAGGTCGTCGAGATGGGTGAGCAGTTCGTCGGGGGGAAGGTCGATGTCGGCGAGGGTCCGGACGGCGGTCCGCAGCCGCCCCATGATCGCCGACGCCTGGACGCCGTGCCCGACCACGTCGCCGACGACCAGAGCGACCCGGGCGCCGGACAGCGGGATCAGGTCGAACCAGTCCCCGCCCACCCCTGCCAGTGTGTCCGTCGGCAGGTACCGGAAGGCCGCCTCCACCGCGGGCTGAGCGGGCAGCCGCTGAGGGAGCAGGGCCGTCTGCAGCGCCAGTGCGGTCTCCCGCTCGCGGGCGTAACGGCGCGCGTTGTCGATGGAGACCGCGGCCCGGGCGGTGATCTCCTCAGCGAGTAGCAGATCGCCCTCGCTGAAGGACTCCGGGCGTTGGTGGCGCAGGAAGACGACAACGCCCAGGGTGTGGCCCCGGGCCGTCAGCGGCACGGCCATGACGGAGTGGATGCCGAAGGTGCGGACCGACCGCTCCCGTCCGGGATGCCCCACCGACCAGTCGGCGGAGTCCGGGTCGAATTCGGCATGGAGCACGGCCCGGCCGGTGGTCAGGCATTGCGCCGTGGGGGAGCCCCTGGCGTAGCTGTCCACGTCGCCGGGGCGCAGCACCGCCTCGGCGTTGTCTGGAAGCACGGACTGCTGGGCCACCCGGCGCAGCAGGAACGAGCCTTCCGCGGTCAGCCCGGACATCGCCGCTCCCGGTGGCGGCGCTTCCGCGCGCTCGACGTCCGGAAGAAGATCGACGGTGGCGAAGTCGGCGAACTCAGGGACGGCCACGTCGGCCAGTTCCTGGGCGGTGTGGGCGACGTTCAACGTGGTCCCGATGCGGGTGCCGGCATCGTTCAGAAGTTGGAGCCGTTTGCGCGCCCAGAATTGTTCGGTCATGTCGTGGGCCGACAGCCCCACGCCGCGCAGTACGCCGTCGTCGTCCCGTATCGGGAACAGCGAGAGGGACCAGGCCTGCTTGCGGATCTCCCCGGCGACCTGTACCTCGACCTCCACGTCCTCCGGTTCACCGGTCTCCAGCACGTGCGCCATGCGCCGCTCGACCCGTGCGAACTCGGGGTGGGCCACCAGCTCGGCGTGCCGAAACCCTTGTATGTCCGCTTCACCCAGGTTCAGGGCGTGCTCGGAGAACTGGTTGGCCTGCCTCAGGCGCAGGTTCGTGTCGTACGTCTCCAGCGAGCAGCAGGACGCCTGGTAGAAGGCCCACGTGGGCAGCTTCTCCGTGCCCTGGGAAGCACCGGCGCCTGGGAGCGGGGACAAGACCAGCCAGTCGGGTGCGCTGCCCTCCTCCCGCCGGTGGTGGGCGAGCAGACGGGCTTCCACTCGGTGCCCGTCCTGGTGCCGCAGCTGAACCGTGCCGTTCCACCTCGGCAGGGCCGACACCTGACGCAGTGCCTCTACGGAGATCTCCGCGGAGATCTCCGCGTCGAGCAGGTCGGCGGCCGGTCTGCCGATGACCCGTGCGGCCGCGTAGCCGAGCAGTCGGCAAGCGCCCTCACTCCACTCGGCGATCATGCCGCGTTCGTCGACGACGGCACGCGCCGTGAGCGGGTCGTCGGGCATGCCGACCGAGCTCGGCGGGTCGACGTCGTGGATGTCTCGCGGTCCCACCACCGTCTCACCTCCACCCGGAGTGCGCTCCGATCAGGCGTGCGTCTCTCTTTCTCTCGCATCCCATAGTGCTACGTTCCGCGGGTAACGTCCCAGGATGGGCTGCGAGGACGTGCCTGCAGATCACCGGGGTCGGCAGCGTCGGCCTGTTCGCCGGTTCGCGGTGGCGGCGGCGATGATGAAGGTTGTCCCGTAACGGCGGGGCGCAAGTGAGATGATCTCTCATCCGGCCCTGCCCCGGGCGCTCGCCGAAGGCCCGGCCGACGCCGGGGCGGCGAACAAATTGGTGTGCGGGGCCGACGGAACCAGGTAACGTCTTTGTCATGTTCTTCCAGACGCCGATTTACGAGTGAGAGCGTGATGGGCCCCTGCTGACGTCTTTCGACGTCGCCGCCCGTCCCCCACCGATGAATCCGTAGATCACTTCACATCATTACCGGGAGAGCCCGTGACCGTGAGCAAGAACATCAACAACCCCGTGGGCATGGGCGGCGGCCAGCGCAAGAAGCTGTCCCGCGCCGAACGGCAGAACCACGGTCCGCACCGCAACCTCGACCGCCAGGGTGCGGCCGACCAGAAGGCGGAGCTGGTGCGCAAGATGCGCGAGAAGGCAGGCGCAGCTGAGGGCGCCGGGCAGGCGGGCGACGACACCGCACAGAGCTGACGCACCGCCGCCGCAGGGGCGGCGCCGCACGGGGCAGGGCCCGGACCGCGACGCGCGGTCCGGGCCCTGCTGCCGTACCGGTCCCGCTCAGCCCCGGTCCGGGCCCTGCTGCCGTACCGGGCGCGGCCGGTCCCGCTCAGCCCTCCGCCGACCACCCGCGTCTCAGCTGACCACTCCGCTCCACAAGCCACGCCCACCATCTGCCGTCGGCGTCAGGACAGGAAGCCCCCGTAGGGGCCGTTGAGGATCTGGTTCTTCTGGCTCTGGCTGAAGTGGGTGTTGGGGTAGTCGTAGAAGGACGCGGACATCGGTGTGCCGTCGGTCGAGGACGAGTCCGGCAGGCCGAAGGAGTGGCCGAGTTCGTGCACCATTCCGCCGTACCAGCGGTTCATCGGCTCTCCGCTGGTGCCTGCGGCGCCGTCGGCGTCGTGTCCGCTCAGGATGACCCAGCCGGTGTTGGCGCCCCCGCCCGCGCCCTCTCCCTCGGCGCTGATCTCGCCGACGTTGAGCCAGCGGCTGTCGGGGTTGTTCAGGCCGAATTTCCTGGTGAGTTCGTTCTGCATGTTCGTGACGGTCCACCAGTAACGGTCACCGCCGTTGGGCGTGTTCTCGTACCAGCTCCGGGGGTGGTCACCGTTGACGACCTCGACCACGGGGCTGTTCAGCGTGAAGGTCTTGCCGAGTTCCTGCCGGTAGTAGCGCTGTGCTTCCCGCATCACGTTGGCGATGCCGTCGGGGTACCGCTGGTCGAACGCGACGTCGGAGGGCTTCAGCCAGTACACCCGGACGGTCTTCGCCGGGGGAGTGGTCGGTGGCGTGGTCGGGCCGCCGCCGCTGCCGGCGAAGTTGGGCAGCCGCCAGGTCCGCGACATCGCGTTGGTGCAGGGCAACTGGACGAGGCCGGTGTTCTCGGCCGAGGAGTCGCCCGACGGAGCGACGCATTTGCCGGAGTGAACGGCCTGCACGCTGAAGACGTTGTTCGTTCCGCTGACCGTCACGGGTACGAGGCGGAACTTCTGGCTGGCTCCGGAGCCGCAGGTCCGCTGGACGATCGTGGCGTTGTCGGCGCTGGACGCTCCGTTGACGTCCACGCATCTTCCGGCGGCCGAAGTGCCGATGCCGTACTGGTCGGTGGTCCCGCCGACCGGGGTGAAGGTGAACGTCTGGTTGGCCTCGCCGTGGCAGGACCATTGGATGAGCTGGATGCCGTCGGCGGTGGAACTGCCCGGCACGTCCAGGCAGTTGCCGCCGTTCTGGCTGACCGCGGTGGAGGTGAACGCCGTCGCGGCGTGGACGGGCGGCGCGATCGCGACGGTGCCCATGACCGAACCGACCAGCACGGTGAGCAGGACCGCCCAGAGGGACAGGAACCGACCTCTGCGCTCCCGCCCGGGACGAGGAGTTGAGCGGGTCACCGCCGTCGTGGTCGTAGGTGTGGATCCCCAACTCGTGGTCGGGAGTGGAGCGGTGGGCCCTGCGGGGACCGCCGTCCGTCGTTTTCTCATCGGTTGCTCCCTCGTGTAGTGCTCATGACATATGACTGTGCACGTGCAAGCGCTGGAGAGTGAGGAAGAGGACCGACCGGTCAGGGGAGTGGTTCCCCTGCGTCCCCGAGCGGTACTGAAACGACCTGAAAGGTTTTCGCAAGGTAGGGGTGGGCCCCACAAGTGTCAAGAGACATGCATACGGCCCGGGCACTCGCTCGGTGCGAGCTTCTCAGAAAGCCTTTTCGGCTCGTTTCTCGTCGGGCCGGACGCTGTAGGTGCCGACCCCGACCCCGACCCCGACCCCGACCCCGACCCCGACCCCGACCCCGAGCCCGACGCCAAGGTCGGCGCGGTGGGCAAGGTGGGGCTTGGCTGCGGCACGGCGTCGGCCGTGGCCGTCATGGGGAGGCACCGTCATGGGGAGCCGGGGAGTTCCTGTTCGGCCCAGATCGTCTTGCCGGTGTAGGTGTGGCGGGTGCCCCAGCTCTGGGTGAGCTGGGCGACCAGGAGGAGTCCGCGGCCGCCTTCGTCGAACGTGCGGGCCCGGCGCAGGTGAGGGGCGGAGCTGCTGGCGTCGGAGACCTCGCAGATCAGGTTGCGGTCGCGGATCAACCGGAGCTGGATGGGGGGTCCGCCGTAGCGGATGGCGTTGGTGACCAGCTCGCTGACGATCAGTTCGGTGACGAAGGCGGCCTCCTCCATGCCCCAGAGGTCGAGCTGGCGGCAGGCGTTCTTGCGTGTCTCGGCGACCGAGGCCGGGTCGGGCGGCACGTCCCAGGTGACGACATGGGCGGCGTCCAGGGCTCGGGTGCGGGCCATGAGCAGCGCCACGTCGTCGGCGGGGCGCTCCGGGAGAAGCGTCCGCAGCACGGTGTCACAGGTGTCCTCCAGTGACGAGGTCTCCCGGGCCAGGGTCGCGCGCAGGGCGTCGAGGCCCTCGTCGATGTCGCGGCCACGGGCCTCGACGAGACCGTCCGTGTACAGCGCGAGGACGCTTCCCTCGGGCAACTCGACCTCGGTGGCCTCGAACGGCAGGCCGCCCAGCCCCAGCGGCGGGCCCGCGGGGACGTCGAGGAACTCCACGGTCCCGTCCGGGGTCTTGAGCGCGGGCAGGGGGTGGCCGGCCCGGGCCAGTGTGCAGCGCCGCGAGACCGGGTCGTAGACCGCGTACAGGCAGGTGGCGCCGATGCCGCCGGCGGTGTCGGCCGCGCGTTCGGCCTCGGCGGACAGGTGGATGACGAGGTCGTCCAGGTGGGTCAGGAGTTCGTCGGGCGGGAGATCCACGTCGGCCAGGGTCCGTACGGCGGTGCGCAGCCGTCCCATGGTGGCCGAGGCCTGGATGCCGTGGCCGACGACGTCGCCGACGACGAGCGCGACCCGCGCGCCGGACAGCGGGATCACGTCGTACCAGTCGCCGCCGACGCCGGCCTGCGTGCTGGCGGGCAGGTAGCGGGAGGCGACGTCGACGGCGGCCTGCGGAGGCAGCCGCTGCGGCAGCAGACTGCTCTGCAGGGTGAGGGAGGTGCGGCGCTCGCGGGTGTAGCGGCGGGCGTTGTCGATGCAGACGGCGGCCCTCGCGGTGATCTCCTCGCCGAGGAGCAGGTCGTCCTGCTCGAAGGGTTCCGGGCGCCGGTGGCGGGAGAAGGTGGCCACGCCGAGGGTGATGCCGCGGGCGCGCATCGGCACGGCGAGCACCGAGTGGAAGCCGTACCGCCGCACCCGGTCGGCCCGGTCCGGGACCTGGCTCGCCCACTTGTCGATGGCGGGCTCGGTCACCTTGCGGATCAGCGGGCGGTCGGCGGCCAGGCACTCGGCCGCGGGCGACGCGTCCGGGTAGACGGCCAGTGCCCCGTACTCGACGACGGCCTCGGGGCAGCCCTCCAGGACGGACTGGTTGGCGACCCGGCGCAGCATGACGGGGCTGGCCGGCGGACCGGCGGGCGGATCGTCACCGCCTTCGATGGCGGGGAGGAGGTCGACGGTGACGAAGTCCGCGAAGCGGGGGATGGCCACGTCGGCGAGTTCCTGCGCGGTACGGGCGAGGTCCAGGGTGCTGCCGATGCGGACGCTCGCGTCGTTCAGCAGGGCCAGACGCCCCCGGGCCACGTGCTCCTCGGTCGTGTCGCGGGCGGAGAGGAGTACGCCCCGTACCCTTCCCTCGGCGTCCCGTACGGGGGTGAGCGACGTGGTCCAGATGCTCTCGCGGTCGTGGCCGACCATGCGCAGGGTCTGCTGCAGATGCTGCTGCTCGCCGGTCTCCAGCGCCTGGCGCATGCACTGTTCCGTCCGGTCGCCCTCCGGGTCCACCACGATCTCCGACACGCGCAGCCCCTGCATCGCCGCCTCGGGCAGGCCGATCACGCGCTCCATGTCCGCGTTCGCCCGGCGCAGCCGCAGGCCGGTGTCGTAGAGCGCCGTCGCGGACGGGGACCCGGCGAACGCCCACGTCACCAGCGCGTCGTCCTGGGCCGACGACGCCGGGCGGCCCAGGGGCGAGACGAGGATCCACTCGCCGGCCCCCGCGTCCTCGCCACCCGGTCCCGGTCCCGCTCCGGGCTCCGGTTCCGTCTCCGGTTGGCGATCCGGCTTCCGGCGGTGTGCCAGCAGGTTCACCGTGAGGTGGTGGCCGTCCCGGTGCAGGAGCCGCACCGCCCCGCTCCACCTCCGCAGCGTTCGCAGGGACCGTGGCTCCGGCGTCGCGGGCGATTCCCCGGCGAGCAGCCGCGCGGCAGGCCGGCCGACGACCTCCTCGGACCGGTATCCGAGCAGCCGCCGCGCTCCCTTGCTCCACGCGGTGACGATGCCGTGCGTATCGACCGTGGCACGGGCGGTGGCCGCCTCGTCGACGGGGTCGTCCGATCGCCGCGCCACCCGGTCGTCGCCGGCGGCACCGGAACCCGTCATCGCGCTCATCCGCCCTCGCCTCGGTCTTTCCACCGCGCGCCCGGGTGCGGCCGGCAGCAACCGAACCGATGGGCGGAATGGCTGAACATATAGGAATAATTAACCATAATGTAAATGTCAAAAAGCCATCAGTGCGTCGATGGCAGTCAGTGCGTCGACGAGGGAGGGCGTGCCATGCCTGCCACCAGCGCGGAGACGTGGCCGGACGCGGCCCGGTGGACCGGGAAGATCTACAGCGGCGGCTGGCGGCAGCCCGAGGGTGGAACCCAGCCGGTGTACGAGCCCGCCACGGGAGCGCGGCTGGCGGAGGTGGGCGTGGCGTCGCCCGGGGATGTGGCCCGGGCCGGTGCTTCGGCCGCCCGCGCCCAGCGGGACTGGGCCGCGGTGACACCTGCGGAGCGCGCCGAGGTCCTGCTCCGCGCCGCCCGGGAGCTGCGCGAGAACAGCGGTGCGATCCGCGAGTGGATCGTCAGGGAGTCCGGCGGCGTCCCGGCGAAGGGCGACTACGAGATCGCGGCCGGACTCAGCCAGCTCGCGCAGGCCGCCGGGATGGCGTCGCTGCCCCTCGGTGAGATCCTCAGCCCGTCGGTACCCGGCCAGGCCAGCTACGCGTGGCGGGTGCCGCTGGGGGTGGTCGGTGTCATCAACCCCTGGAACGCGCCCCTGCTGTTCGCCATGCGTGTGCTCGCGCCCGCCCTCGTGCTGGGCAACGCCGTCCTGCTCAAACCCGATCCGCGCACACCGGTGTCCGGTGGCGTCGTCGTGGCGCGGCTTTTCGAGGACGCGGGACTGCCCGAGGGGCTGCTCCATGTCCTGCCCGGAGGCACCGGCACCGGTGAGGCCGTCGTGGCCGATCGGCATGTCGCCATGGTCTCGTTCACCGGCTCCGCCCGGGCCGGGCGGGCAGTCGCCCGCGCCGCCGGCGACGGGCTCAAGCGGGTCTCCCTGGAACTGGGCGGCAAGAACTCCATCGTCGTACTGGACGACGCTGACGTCGACGCCGCCGCGGCAGCCGGCGCGATGAGCACCTTCGGCTATCAGGGGCAGGCATGCGTCGCCGCCGGACGCCATCTGGTGCACGTCGGCCTCGTGGAGTCGTACACCGAGGCGCTGATCGGGCACGCCAAGGCGCTGCGGCTCGGCGACCCCCGCGAGCGCGGTGTGGACCTCGGCCCGGTGATCAGCGAGCGCCAGGCCGCCAGGATCGAGCGGATCGTGGACGAGAGCGTGGCCGCCGGCGCGCGGGTGCTGGCCGGCGGCCGCCGTGACGGACTGTTCTACCCGCCCACCGTCCTGGACCATGTCGCGCGCACCATGCCCGCCTTCAGCGAGGAGATCTTCGGGCCGGTCGCCCCCGTCATCGCCTTCCGCACCGACACCGAGGCCGTCGAGATCGCCAACGACACCGAGTACGGCCTGACGGCGGCCGTCCACTCCCGTTCGCTGCCGAGAGCCACCGCCCTCGCCGGAGAGTTGCGTACGGGCATGGTGCACATCAACGACGTGACCGCCAAGGACGCCGCGAACGCGCCCTTCGGCGGAATGGGAGCGTCGGGCAACGGCTCCCGCATCGGCGGCACCGCCAACCTGGAACAGTTCACCCAGTGGCGCTGGACGACGATGCCCGAGAAGGCCTGACCTCGGCCGTTGGAACGGGCGTCCAAGGCTCCCGCTCCCACCCCCATTTCGGGCCGCAACCGCGTGCTCAGCCGGCGGCAGGGCCGAACCACTGGGGCAGCCGGCTGAGCAGCTCCTGCTGGTCCTCACCGGCCCAGGCCACGTGGCCGTCCGGCCGCAACAGCACGGCGGGCACGTCCAGTTCCTCGCTGACGCCGACGACGTGGTCGACCCGGTCCGCCCAACCCGCCACCGAGAGCCGGCCGGTCTGGTCGAGCAACAGGCCGCGGCCGTCGTGCGTCAACTCGTAGAGGCGACCCTGTTTCAGCTTCACGTCCCGCAGCCGGCGGCCCAGCAGTTCGTGGCCCTCGCCGAAGTCGTAACGGACCCCGACCGCCGTGATGATCCCGGTCACGTACCGGTTCACCTCCTCGAAGTCCATCAGCCTCGAGAACAGTTCCCGCAGCGCGGTCGCCCCCGGATCGGTCCCCAACAGGGTCATCTGCGCACGGGTGTTGTCCAGGACGGCCGCGCCCACCGGGTGCCGTTCGGCGTGGTAACTGTCCAACAGCCCTTCCGGCGCCCAGCCCTTGACGGTGGCGGCCAGCTTCCAGCCAAGGTTGAACGCGTCCTGCACACCGAGGTTGAGCCCCTGCCCGCCGGTCGGCGGATGGATGTGCGCCGCGTCGCCGGCCAGCAGCACCCGGCCGACCCGGTAGCGCTCGGCCTGCCGGGTGGCGTCGCCGAACCGGGACAGCCAGCGCGGCGAGTGCACGCCGAAGTCGGTGCCAGCGAAGGCCCGTAGCTGCTGCTTGAACTCGTCGAGGGTCGGTGCGCTCGCACGGTCCTCGGCCACGCCCTCCGCGGGTACGCCGATGCGGTACACCCCCTTGTGCCCGTCCACGTCCGGGATGGCGCCGAACCGCAGCTGGGTCTTGCGGACCTCCTCGACGGCGGCGGCGATCGTCGCCGGATCCTCGGTCGCCTCCATGTCGCCCAGCAGCGTCTCGACCTTGGAGGGCTCACCGGGGAACCCGACACCGAGCGCCTTGCGCACCGTACTGCGGCCGCCGTCGCACCCGACGACGTAGCGCGAGCGCAGACGCGTGCCGTCCGCCAGTTCGACGGTCACCCTGTCGTCGCCCTGACTCACCCCGACCACTTCGCAGCCGCGCCGGATCTCGGCACCGAGTTCGAGGGCGCGCTCGTTGAGCAGCCGCTCGGTGGCCGGCTGCGAGGCGGCGAGGCCGTACGGGTGCGCCGTGTCCAACCGGTCCGGCCACGGCTTGATGATGCCGCCGAAGAGACCGCCGGCCTGGAACTTGTCACTGACCGCGAGGAACCGGTCCAGCAGGCCGCGCTGGTCCATCAGCTCGACGCTGCGCGCGTGCAGGCCGCGGCCGCGGGACTGCTCGGTCGGCTCGGTCAACCTCTCCAGCACGACCACGTGCACACCGTGCAGCCGCAACTCGCCGGCCAGCATCAGACCGGTCGGTCCACCGCCGACCACGATCACGTCAATCATCGAAACACCCATTCAACTCGAACCGAGAGTGGGAATGGCCAGCCGCCCCGCACAGCCCCAATATCCACAAAGGCGGGCGCATTTCGCGAATCTTTCATTTCCGCAGGTTCTGGCCTCGGTCGGCCATTCTGCGACAGGACCGGGGCCTTGCCGCAAGCCCCCTGGTGCGCTATATGTTGAGAGTGGCAAGGAGTGCGTAACTCCTTGCCTTTGCTTTTTCTTGGCCCGAAGGCCGCCGAGACGTCGGTGGAGGGCGGTGCCCCGGTGGTGGGTCAGGCCGCGCTGTCGCCGGGCGGTGGCGCGGTCGAGTTGCGCACCACGAGTTGGGTGCCCACCTCCATGTGATCCATGAGCAGCCGCTGCCCGTCGATGAGGGACAGCAGCGCGCGCGCCGCCTTCTGGCCCATGTCGTGCAGCGGCTGACGCACGGTGGTCAGTCCGGGAAAGCTCTGCGCCGCCTGCGGGAGGTCGTCGAAGCCGACGACCGAGAAGTCGGCGGGCACGGTGAGGCCGCACGCCCGCGCGGCGTCTATGGCGCCGAGCGCCATCAGATCCGCGCCCGCGACGATCGCCGTCGGACGGTGATCGGTGATGAGGCGAGAGGCGGCCCGGAAGCCGCTGGCGTAGGAGAAGTCGCACGAGGCGACCAGCAGCTCGTCGACCTTCAGCCCGGCGAGCCGCATCGCGTCCTCGAAGCCCTGGAAGCGGATCGACGTGCTCTCGAGGTCCTCCTCGCCGCGCAGGTAGGCGATCCGGGTGTGCCCCAGGTCGATCAGGTGCTGCGTGCCCTGGCGCATCCCCTGGTAGTTGTCGACGCTCAGCCGGGGCAGTGGCACGTCCAGGCGCCGGGGGTCGATGATCACGCAGGGGAGATTCTGGCGACGCAGCAGCACGACCGTCTCGTCCTCCAGGACGGGCGCGATCATGAGTACACCGTCGACGAGGCCGCGGCCCAGGAACTCGAGCCGGTCCTTCTCCCGCACCGCGTCGTGGTACGAGGCGTTGACCAGCAGTTCTTGTTCGGCGCCGGCCAGCTCGTCGGCGACGCCGCGGAGGATCTCCAGCCCGTACTGACTGGTCAGGTCCAGTGCGATGAGCCCGATGAGCCCGCTGCGGCCGGCCTTGAGGTTGCGGGCCGAGACGTTCGGCCGGTACCCGAGCCGCCCGGCCACCTCCATGACCCTGCGCCGCGTCTCCTCGGAGGCCCCCGGCTTGCCGTTCACGACGTTGGACACGGTCATCGCGGAGACGCCGGCCTCCTCGGCCACCTGCGCGATGGTCACCCGCCCTGCCACCCCAACTCCTTCTGCAGCTCGGCCGTCCGGCACGGGGCGACACTAGAGCCTGCTCTGCGTCACCTTCACCGAACACTCCGGGAACACTGCGGGAACTTTAACGATAAGTTGCGGCAGGCGTCAATGGTGGCCTCCGTATGGGCGGGTTTCGACCCTGCGGGCAGGGCGGCGATGGGGGTTAGCCCATGGGGCGCCTGGAAGGAGGGGGTGGCTTCAGGTGGCTTCGGGTGTCCTGGGCGGCCACGGAAAGTTACGTATAGATGTCCGCTAAGTTTTGCGTTACAGTCCCGGCCAACGGCGCGTAACGTTCGCCGCAACTCGGGGCGACCGGCCCCTTTCGCCCGAATCGGCGCTGCACCCACACGGCACAGCCTGATCGAGTCGCAACGATCCATATCGGTTCACATCGGTTTAAAACCCCTTCAGACATGACTGTCGGTCCGTACCGACGGGTGAGGTGTGCAATGAAGCGTTCTGGGAGATGTCTCGCGGTCGCCACCACGGTCGCCGCCATGGCGATATCGCTGGCCGCGTGCGGAGGCGGGTCGTCCGGCGCCTCCGCCGACGGCACCGTGACCCTCCACGTGCAGGCGTGGAAGGGCGGCGGCGCGGAGCCCGCCAACGTCGCCGAGATCAACAAGGCCTTCGAGAAGGCCAACCCGAAGATCAAGGTCGACTTCGAGTACATCACCGCGAACGACACCTACACGCAGAAGCTCCAGCCCGAGCTGCTCGGCGGCAAGGCCGGCGACGTGATCATGGTCGACACGGACCGGATGAAGAAGTGGGGCGCCTCCGGTTACCTCGCCGACCTGTCCGGGGAGTCGTGGGCGAGCCGGATAACCCCGGACGCCAAGCAGTTCGCGCAGGCCGACGGCAAGACCCTCGCGATGCCGATGGAGCTGATCGGCATCGGTCTGTACGCCAACATGGACCTGCTGAAGAAGGCGGGCATCGCCGAAGTCCCCGCTGACTGGCCGACGTTCCTCGCCGACCTCGCCAAGGTCAAGAAGGCCGGCATCGACCCCATCGCGCTGCCCGACAAGTCCGGCTGGACCGGCAGCTCGGTCCTCCAGGCCGCCGGATCGACCGTCGTCTACCAGAAGAACAAGCAGTGGGACGCCGACTTCCTGGCCGGCAAGGCGTCCTTCGACCCGGACTGGAAGGAACCCCTCCAGCAGCTCAAGACGCTGGAGGACCAGGGGTACGTCAACTGGAAGAACGAGCTGGGCGTCGACGAGTGGGCACAGGGCCCGCAGGACTTCAGCGCGGGCAAGAGCGCCTTCTGGTACCAGGGCGCCTGGCAGGTCTCCAACGTCAAGAAGGCCGGCTTCCCGGTCTCCTTCGCCCCCTGGCCGGGCGGCGCCGCCGGCACCAAGCCCAACGGGATGCTCTTCGCCGGCACCATGTGGTCCGTCAACTCCCAGTCCCAGCAGGGTGACGCGGCGCGCGAGTACGTCAAGTTCTGGTCGCAGAACCAGAACCTCTCCAAGTACCTCGAGGCCGAGCACGCGGAGTCGCCCTTCATCAGCGGCCTGACGCCGGAGAGCGCCGAGACGACGGCGTTCACCACGGCCTTCAAGGACGGCCGCTACCGGATCCTCCCGTCCGACTCCTGGTACGGCGCCGCCGCCGAGACCGCGACCGGCTCCAAGATCCAGGCCTTCCTGCTGGGCAAGGCGTCCGCCGCGCAGACCCTCAAGGACATCCAGACCGCGGCGTCCGCGAAGTAACCCGGCCACCCCTGGTCAGTCGTGGTGGGGGTGTGGGGTCAGCGGCTCAACGACCGCCCCCGCCACGGCTCTTCACGGGCAAGAGGAGGATCCCCGTGTTCCACCGACGGCGCGCCACCATGGCCGCCTTCCTGCTTCCGGCGATCGTCGTGTACGGCGTGTTCATGCTGTACCCGCTGGCCCGAGGCGTCTACCTGAGCATGACCGACAGCCTCGGCGGCCCGATCGCCAACTTCGTCGGCACCCAGCAGTACCGTGCCATGGCCGACGACCCGGCCGTCACCGACGCCCTGTGGCACACCGTGCTCTACGCGGCCGTCGTCGTGATCGTGCAGAACGGCCTCGGACTGCTCTTCGCGAGCATGCTGTTCCGCCGGCCGAAGGTGCGCAGGACGCTCAGCGTCGTCCTGCTGACACCGACGCTGATCTCCCCGGTCATGGCCGCCTTCATCTGGTCGTACCTGTTCGCCCCGACCGGCGGCATCAACGCGCTGCTCGACCTGGTCGGCCTGCACGGTCTGGGCCACGTCTGGCTCGGCGACACCTCGACCGCGCTGTACTCGGTGGCCGCCGTCAACATCTGGATGTTCACCGGCTACTCCTGCGCGATCTTCCTCGCCAGCTACATGAGCATGCCGACCGAGCTGCTGGAGGCGGCCGCACTGGACGGCGCGAGCGGCTGGCGGCGCTTCGTCAGCATCGAATGGCCGCTGCTGGCCCCGGCGCTCACCGTCAACGTGACGCTCAGCCTGATCGGCTCGCTGAAGGTCTTCGAGTTCCCCCTCGTCCTGACCAACGGCGGCCCCGCCGGAGCGACGGACACGCTGACCCTGCTGGTGTACCGGAACGTCTTCGGCGGCGGGAAGTTCGCCTACGGCGTCGCGCTGTCGGTCGTGCTCCTGGTGACCGTCGTCGTCCTGTCCAGCGCCACCTCCTCCCTGCTCCGGCTGCGCGAGCGACGTATCTGACGGCATCTCACGGAATCTGACGGATCGCCACCATGACTTCAGACATCACCGCGCCGGACGCCCCGTCGGTGTCCGGGACCCGGCCCGCCACCCGACTCCCCGCCGGGGGTACGACGTCCAGGGCGCCCGGCAACCCGCTGCGCCGCCTCGCCGGCGGCCTCGGCACCGCTCTGCTCTGCCTGGGCACGCTGCTGTTCGTCCTGCCCTTCCTCTTCACGGTCGTCACCTCGCTGCGCACCGCGGCCGACGTGGCCCGTTCCCCCCTGGGCATCCCGCACTCGCTGACCCTGAAGAACTTCTCCGACGCCTTCAGTCAGATCCACTACGGGCCCAGCACCCTCAACACCCTGCTCATCACCGGCCTTTCGTGCCTGGCCGTCACCGTGATCGGCTCGCTCGCGGCCTACCCCCTCGCCCGGATCACCCAGCACTGGTCCACCGCCGTGTACCGGCTGTTCATCCTCGGCACGTCCGTCCCCGTCTTCGTCGTCGTGGCGCCGCTGTACCTGCTGATGCGCGACCTGAACCTGCTGGACACCTACACGGGCGTCGTCCTCATCTACATCGCCCTGAACCTCCCGGTCGCCGTGTTCTTCTACACCAGCTTCATCCGCTCCATCCCGGCGGACCTGGAGGAGGCGGCGGCACTCGACGGCTGCGGCGCCTTCCGTACCTTCTTCACGATCATCCTGCCGCTGCTGCGCCCGGTGACCAGCACGCTGCTGACCTTCGTCTCCCTGCAGATCTGGAACGACCTGCTGGTACCCCTGGTGTTCCTGCAGAACCCGGACAAGCGGACCGTCATGGTGAACGCCTACTCGTTCATCGACCCGCACACCGTGCAGCCGACCAGCCTGTTCCCGGCCGCGTTGCTCGGCGTCGTGCCGCTGCTGATCATCTTCGTCTTCTTCCAGCGCCAGGTGGTCGCCGGCATGTCCGCCGGAGCGGTCAAGTCCTGAACCCGGAAACGTCCATGTGACGACCGGCCCCCGTTCGGCCACGGCCGTTGTCCCGCGGCCCGTTCCCTCGGCGACCCCTGCCCTGATGTCTCGCTGCCCCGCTGTCCCGGAAGGACCCCCCACCGATGTACGTGGTCTCCTACTTCACCAACGCCGACGAGGCGCTCCACCTGGCCTACAGCCACGACGGCGAGGAATTCGCGACGGTGAACGGCGGCCGTCCCGTGCTGCGCGGCACGGTCGGCACCGGCAGACTGCGCGATCCGTTCATCGGGGTGGGCCCCGACGGCCTGTTCCACCTGCTGGCCACCGACGGCTGGACGAGCCCCCACATCGTCCACGCCACCTCGGCCGACCTCGTCACCTGGTCGACCCAGGAACTCCTCCCGGTCATGGCCGAGGTGGAGGGCGCACTGAACGCCTGGGCGCCGGAGTTCTTCCTGGACCGCGGGACCGGGCTGTACCACCTGATCTGGTCGTCGGTCGTCGAGTCCGGGGGCACGGCCGAGGGCCGCGACTTCGAACACATCGGCCAGAACCACCGCATCTGGCACTGCACCACCGAGGACTTCAGGACGTTCTCCGCCCCCGGACTCTTCTTCGACCCCGGCCACTCGGTCATCGACGCCACCGTGCGGGAGCTGGACGGCGGCGGATTCCTCATGGCCTACAAGGACGAACGCGGCACCAACGACCTCGTCACCGCGCACAAGGACATCCACCTGACCACCTTCGACACCCCCGGCGGTCCATGGACCTCCGCCACGGGGCCGGTCACTCCCTCGGTGGTGGAAGGACCGTCTATCTTCCGCCGCGGAGACGAGATGGTGATGATCTTCGATCACTTCCTCGAGGGACGGTACGGAGCGGTCCGCAGCAAGGACGGCGTGGACTGGGAGCTCGTCTCCCTGACGCTGCCGCCGGGCATGCGACACGCCTCCGTCCTCGAAACACCCCTCCCGGCATCGCTGCCGCCGCGCTGAGTCCGGGCCGATTCCACAGGGCCCGCCGGGGCTCGGCTCCCGCCTCGTTGAACCACTCGCGTACGAACGGGCGCCGCGACGGCCCCGCCACAGACTCCGGGCACATCCGCTTCGGCCGGTCCGCCCGGTGAAGGAAGACCCACGCCGCGTCCCGCGGCGCGGAGGACACCACCACCCACCAAGGAGCGTCGCAATGAAGCGTCGCAGAACGGACCGTCCGGGAGTCCGGGCGTCCCGCGTACTCACCCTGCTCGCCACCCTGGCGGGCGCCCTCCTCCTCCCGGCCCACACCGCCCTGGCCGCGGGCACCACCTTCTTCGTCGACTGCTCGGCCGCCACCAACGGCAGCGGTACCCAGGCCAGCCCCTGGAACTCGGTCGGCAGCGTCAACAGCACCACCTTCGCCGCCGGCGACAGCGTCCTCTTCGCCGCCGGCACCACCTGCACCGGCCAGCTCAGCCCCGGCGGCTCGGGCGCCTCGGGCAGCCCGATCACCATGGGCGCGTACGGCACCGGCGCCAAGCCGATCATCAACGCGAACGGCGCCACCGGTCCCGTCATCCACCTGCTCAACCAGCAGTACTGGGAGATCGGCGGCCTGGAGCTGACCAACGCGGCGGCCTCGCCCGCCTACCGGTCCGGCGTCCTCGCCGAGAACGGCTCGGGCGGCGTCCTGCACCACATCCGGGTGCACGACATGAACATCCACCACATCAGCGGCTGGTCGGGCGGCTGGTACGCCACCAACGCGGGCGTCGGCGTCCAGACCAACCACACCACCCCCGTCTCCACCTGGGACGACGTGGTGATCGAGAACAACACCTTCGACCACGTGGACCGCATCGCCGTGGCCGTCACCCCGGACGGCGACGGCCAGGGCACCGGCCAGACCACGGGCACGGTCATCCGCGACAACACGATGACCTTCGACGGCGCGGACGACATCCTCGTCGTCAAGAACGACGGCGCCCTCATCGAAGGCAACAAGGCCGGCTTCGGCGGCGCGAAGGCCACCTGCCCGCCCTCCGGCCAGTACTGCAACGGCGCCTCCGCCGGCATCTGGATGTCCGGCAGCAACGACACCCTCGTCCAGAACAACGAGGTCTACTGCCACGTCAACTTCGCCGACGGCACCGGCTTCGACGTCGACTGGGGCAACCACAACACCACGTTCCAGTACAACTACAGCCACCAGAACCTCGGCGGCTTCATGCTGGTCATGCCGCCGTTCTCGATCGCGGGCGAGCCGACCTCGACCGTCCCCAGCGACGGCACGGTGATCCGCTACAACATCAGCGAGAACGACGGCACCAACGCGGGCTGCCCCGCTGCGGGCAACCCGACCCACGGCACGGGCGTCTTCCACTTCGTCGGCGGCGTCCCCAACAAGAGCGGCAGCTCGGTCGCCGTCCCGCAGATCTACAACAACAGCATCTACGTCAACCAGAGCGGCCTGAACACCAAGATCCTGTACTCGCGCGCGGGCGGCAGCATCTCCGGCACGCTCTCCTTCCGCAACAACGCGGTCTTCAACTACGGCACCGGCGGCTACTTCACCACCAGCGCCGGCTCCGTCTACTCCAACAACCTCTTCTACGGCACCCACCCGGCCTCCGAACCGGCCGACTCGGCGAAGGTCGTCACCGACCCCGAGTTCCGCAACCCGGGCAACACCACCACCTCCGGTCCGTACACGGGCGCCGACGCCTACCAGGTCCACCCGTCCTCTCCCGTGATCCGGGCCGGAGCGGTCATCAGCGGCAACGGCGGCAAGGACGCCTTCGGCAACACCGTCTCCGCGACGGCCGCGCCCAACATCGGCGCCTACAACGGAACCGGCGGCAACCTCGTCTCCAACGCCGGGTTCGAGACCGGCGCGATGAGCCCCTGGACCAACAGCGGCGCCGCCCCCTCCGTCACGTCCACGGGCGCCCGCACCGGCGGCTCCGCGCTGACCACCCAGGCCAGCGGCAGCGGCGCCAACCAGAACCTGACCGGCCTCACCCCGAACACCACCTACCTCCTCACCGGCTGGGCCAAGGTGGCGAACGCGGGGGAGACCCTCGCCATCGGCGTCAAGAGCTACGGCGGCGCCGAGACGTTCACCAACGTGGCGACGTCGTCGTACTCCCAGGCCGCGGTGCTGTTCACCACGGGCAGCGGCAACACCTCCGCCCTGGTCTACTGCTGGAAGAACGCCGGTGGCACCGGCGCCGGCAACTGCGACGACCTCGCGGTGGAGCCCCTGTCGTCCGCCACCAACGCGGTCACCAACCCGGGCTTCGAGACGGGCGCCCTGACCCCCTGGGCCCAGAGCGCGGGTACGGCGTCCAGCGTGGTCGCCTCCAACGCCCGCAGCGGCACGAACTCCCTGCAGACCGGGGCCGGCTCCAGCGGCGCCATCCAGACGGCCGGCTCTCTCGCCTCCGGCGGCACCTACCTGCTGACCGGCTGGGCCAAGGCGGCCACCGCCGGTGAGGAGGTGGCGGTCGGCGTGAAGAGCTTCGGCGGGACGGAAACGTTCCTGCGGGCCTCGACGACGTCCTACGCGCAGCAGCCCATCTTCTTCACCACGGGCGCCACCGCCACCTCGGCCGCCGTCTACTGCTACAAGAACGCCGGCTCCGCGGCCGGTTACTGCGACGACTACACCCTGATCAAGCTCTCCTGACCACGGGCGATGCCTTAGCAGGAAGGTTTCAGCAGAAGGTGGGCGGGTCGGCTCGGCCGACCCGCCCACCGGCAGGGAGCCGGTGTGATACTGGCGCGGTGCCGCCGACACCACAGCCGCAGGCCCCCGTCACCCCGCATCCGATAACACCTGACGCGCCGGACGCGATAGCGCGTCCGCTGCTCACCCAGTCCTGGCTCGACCTCGCCTTTCTCCACTGGGCGGCGGACCCGGCCGACGTCGCCGGTCTGCTGCCGGCCGGGACGGTCCCGGACACCCTGGACGGCGTCACCTACGTCGGTCTGGTCGCGTTCCGGATGCATCGCGTCGGCTGGTTCCGGCTGCCGGGCGTCCCCTACCTGGGATCCTTCCCCGAGACGAACGTCCGCCTCTACTCGGTGGACGCGCACGGGCGGCGCGGCGTGGTCTTCCGTTCGCTCGACGCCTCCCGTCTGCTGCCGGTGGCCGTGGCCCGGATCGGCTTCCGGCTGCCCTACGTGTGGTCCCGCATGGCGATCGACACCGACGGCGACACCGTCACGTACACCAGTCGCCGCCGCTGGCCAGGCCCGCGCGGCGCCCGCAGCCGGCTCACCGTGCGGGTGGGCCGGCAGATCGGGGAACCCACCGCGTTGGAGCACTTCCTCACCGCGCGCTGGGGTATGCACAGCACCTTCTTCGGCCGGCCGATGTACCTGCCCAACGCCCACCCGCGCTGGCCCCTGCACCGGGCCGAACTCGTGGAGTGCGAGGAGGACTTGGTCACGGCGGCGGGTCTGCCGGCGCCGGTGGGGGAGCCGGTCAGCGTGCTGTACTCGCCGGGCGTCCCGGCCCGTTTCGACCGCCCGGCCCCTCCGGCCCGCCCGGCAGGCATTCCGACACCCTGACCGACCCGACCGCCCCAACTGGCCCCAGCAGTACGGGCGGTGGCACTTGGGGCCGCCCGTCCGCCCCACCCGGTTACCGGTTCGGCGCGTCCAGGCCCGTGCCTATGTCCGTGTCCGGCTCGGGGTTGAACACCGGGTGGTAGCTCTCGGGCGGCGCGAGATAGGCGGCGGCCGGCAGCCCGCCGGTGTCGACGACGATCTGGTCCACGGCGATCGCCGGGTCGACCATGAAGACCCGCAGGACGTGCTCGCCCGGCTCGGTGACGGTCACGGTGCCGGTCAGCTTCTCGACGCCCTCCTCCACGTTGCGCGCCCAGGCGTCACCGCGGTTGCCGGTGGCCACGGACTGCCCCGACAGGACGGTGGGCGGCTGGTCGTCGAGGGCGAGGGCCAGCCGCCGCGCGCCGCGCTCGTCGAGCGAGGGCAGCCGGAAGACGGTGACGGGGAAGGAACCGGTGCTGCTGAAGCGCACCCGGTACCTCAACTCCGGGGAGCTGGCGGCGAATTCGGCGGTGATCGGGGCCGCCGTCGACGGCACCGCCTCCACGGCCGCGTGGCGGCGCCCGAGCCCGCGCACCGTCCGCCAGCGGGCGCCGCCGCGCGACAACCGGCGCTCGGTGTGCACGGCGTCGATCGAGACCCAGCCGTTCGCCTCGACGAACCCGCGCGCCCGTCGGCGTGCCCGCTCCCCGTCGTTGACCACCTCCAAGGGCACGTCGAAACGCTGCCCGCCACTCGTACTCGTGAAGGCGACCGTGACGTCGTGCGCGCCCTCGGGTGCCCGGGCCCAGTCGACCTCGACCCACACCCGGGTCTGCTCGGTGAACGAGCCGCCCGACGAACTCAGCCGGACCCAGGACCGATCGGCCTGTGCGACCCAAGTGACCGCGAGGAAGCCGGTGTTGAAGACGTCGACGAAACGCCGGTCCCGGGTGGCGGAGGAGAAGGACAACGGCCGTTGCGCGCCGATCTCGTTCCCCTCGGCGGCGATCCCCAGCCCCGCGGTCTCCTGCCGGGCGACCCTGGTGACCGCCGGCCGACCCGGGGCCTTCGGGATCTGCGAGGGGTACGGATTGATGTAGCCGTCCCATTTCCCGCCCGCCACCACGGTGTTGTACCGCTGGGTGAGCGCCGTCTCCTGGGCGTGCGCGGCTTCGGCGAGGTCCGCGAAGCGGTTGCTCCCGGCACCGCGGCCCTGACGTACCGCGAGGGCGTTGCGGTCCGCCCAGTAGTACTTCAGGTTCATCAAGTACGCGCCGTGCACGGGGTAGTGGAGGAGTTCGTAGAAGGCGTCCTGGCAGGCCGCGGGAAGCTCGGCGCCCAGCGCCACGGTTTGCCGCAGCAGCCGGTCGTACGCTGCCATACGGCGTCCCGCCTCGTCCCCGTGATGGACCACGGAGAAGATGTTCCGGTCGATGAACTCCGGACGCCGTTCCGCCGCGAGACGGTAGTACTCGGTGCGGATCGCGGCGATCTCCCGGGCGTGCCGGAGCCCGAACTGCCGCCCGTACCACTCCGCGAGGAAGTCCTCGACGTCGTCGGCGTGCCACCGGTCCACGTCCCAGGCCATGTCCATGGAGAAGGACAGGCCGGTCTCGATCGACTTGAGGTCACCGACGTTGAAGATCCACATCCGGTCGGCCTCATGCTCGTACACCCGGCGCAACTCCTGCCAGACCTTGGCGAGTTGGGTGGTGTCCAGCCACAGGTAGCTGCGCGGGCGGCCCCAGTAGGAGAGGTGGTAGTAGATCCCGTTGCCGCCCGGTCGGGCGCGCTCCGCCGCGTTCGGCAGCTGGCGCATGTTGCCGTGGTTGTCGTCCGGCCAGATCAGAGTGACGTCGTCGGGGACCCGCACGCCCGCGTTGTACAGATCCAGGACCTCCTTGTACGGGATGAAGATCTGCGGCTCGGCCGCCGAACCGACCTCCTCGGCCAGGATCCGGCGCTGGTCGGCGACGATGTCGTTCATCACCACGACCTTCTCCGGGATCGTGGTCGCGTACTTCGTCTCCAGCGCGGTGTCGTGCAGCCCGCGCATACCGATCGTCCAACTGCTCTCGTAGGCCGCGTTCTCCCGGGCCCGGGCTCTCCAGTAGTCGGAGATGACGCCCGGGTTCACCGTGTAGTCGTACACCGGCAGACTCCCGTCCGCGCCCCGGTGCTCCTCGGCCCACGGCTCCCACTCGTGGACGCCGTTGCGCAGCAGGGCCTCCGGGTGGCTGGAGCCGACGACGATGCCGTAGCGGTCGGCGAGTTCGGGGTTCTCCCGGTACTTGTTGAAGAAGTCGGAGTACGGATGCATGGCCGGCCACAGGTAGTTGGCTTTGAGGCGCAGCAGCAGCTCGAAGACGCGCTTGTATGTCTCCGGGCCGATGTTCTTGTCCGGCTCCTGGGTGCGATGCGACCAAGTGGTGAGGTTCTGCTCGTCGTTGAGGAAGACACCCCGGTAACGGACGGACGGCTCAAGCCGCTTGAAGGGGCCCGGGGCCACGGTGACCGTCTCGCGGCGTTCCACCGGTACGTCGGCCCACCAGTACCAGGGCGAGACGCCGATGCGTTCCGAGGTGTCGTAGATCCCGTAGACCGTGCCGCGCCGGTCGCTGCCCGCGATCACCAGCGCGCGGTCCACCCCGGGCGCCGGGCGCTCCACGACCTGGGTCACGGAGGCCTCCCAGCGCCCCTCGACCCGCCTGACGTCCAACCGCCCCTGCGCGACGAGCCGGTCGATGACCGGACTCGCGCCGAGCGTTCCCACCAGGACCAGCGCCGTGGACCGTTCCGGCAGGGTGCGCCGCAGCGCGGGCCGCACCCCGCCGACCCGCTCCACGTCGGCCTGGAGGTCCCCGGCCGCGCGGACCACGGCGGGGTCGTCGGCCGCGTCCACGAACACGTCGACCGCGACGCCGTCCCGCACCAGATCGAAGCCCGGCCGGGCACCCCCGCCCGGCGCCGGCGCGGCGTGGGCGTCCGCCGGGAGCACGGCCGGCAGCAGCGGGGCCAGTCCGACGGCCGTCATGCCCCGGAGAAACGCCTTCCGGGACCATGACCGCGAGGGGTCCTGTGGTTGCGGGGAGTCCTGTGGTGCGGTGGGCGGCATCGACGCTCCCGGACTAGGGACTGGCATGACCATGCTAGAAAGCGCTTTCCCGCGCACCTTAGGTCAGCGCCGGCCGTGGCGTCCATCCCTTGTTCTTCGCAGGGAATCCCGGCCTTCAGGCCGGGCGGGAATGCGATCCTTGGCCCGGAGGCGCGAAGCGCCGGAGATCTCTGGTCTTCGGGGTGACGGTCAGGCTGGGCGCTTCTGGTTCTCGATGTAGTCCTTGACGATGCTCAGTGGTGCGCCGCCGCAGGATGCCGCGAAGTAGGAGGGGGACCAGAACACGGATCCGGTCCCGATCCGGTTGATCCGGCCGGTGTACTCGGCGCGCAGATATCGGGAGCTGACGCCCTTGAGACTGTTGACGAGTTTGGACAGGGCGATTTTCGGCGGGTAGTGCACGAGGACGTGGACGTGATCGCCTTCGCCGTTGAACTCCCGCAGCTCGGCCTCGAAGCTCTCGCACACGTCCCGCATGATCGCCTCGCAGCGCGTCAGCATCTCACCGTTGAAGATCTCACGCCGGTACTTCGTGACGAACACCAAGTGGGCGTGAAGGTTGAAAGTGACATGATTTCCCCTTCGGATATCGGGATCTGGTTCCCAGCGCGGTGACATACGCCAAGTGTAGTAGGATCAGCGGACTCAACCGGAGGGGGTGGGCCGAGATGATCCGCGCGTACAAGTTCCTCCTGCGGCCCACCGTCCGCCAGGCCCAGGCGCTCGACGAGATGCTGCGCGATCACTGCTCCCTCTACAACGGGGCCCTGCAGGAACGCCGTGACGCATACCGCCACCCTTCGAAGACCACTGTCCGGTACGGGATGCAGTCCGGGCAGCTCAAGGAGATCCGGGTGTTCGACCCGGAGCGTCAGGGCCGCTGGTCGTTCAGCTCGCAGCAGGCCACCCTGCGCCGCCTGGACAAGGCGTTCGCCGCGTTCTTCCGCCGGGTCAAGTCCGGCGAGGCGCCCGGCTATCCGCGTTTCCGTGGGGTGACCTGGTTCGACACGGTGGAGTTCCCCAGGGACGGGGACGGCTGCCGGTGGGACTCCACCCCGCACGATCCCGTCACCCGCGTCCGCCTTCAGGGCGTCGGCCACGTCAGGGTCAACCGGCACCGGCCGGTGGCCGGCCGGGTCAAGACGGTGTCGGTGAAGCGTGAGGGCCGAAAGTGGTTCGTCGTGCTCACCGCGGAACAGGACCAGCCCGAGCCTCTGCCGGCGGCAGGCTCCGTGGTCGGGATCGATCTGGGCATCGCGAACTTTCTGGCCGATTCCAACGGCGGGTTCGTGCCCAGCCCGCGCCACGGCCGCCGTGCGGCCGCGAAACTGGAGGCGGCGCAGCAGGCCCTGTCCCGGTTCCCGCGCCGCAAGGCGAAGGACCGGACCGCCAACCATCAGCGCGCGGTGGAGAAGGTAGCCCAGCTGCACGGCAAAGTGCGGCGCCGGCGGCTCGACCACGCGCACAAGACCGCGCTCGGCCTGGTCCGTGCACACGATGTCATCGCGCACGAAGACCTCAGGATCCGCAACATGAGCAAGGCCCCGGCGCCGAAGCCCGACCCCGGGCGGCCGGGCGCCTTCCTGCCCAACGGGGCGGCCGCGAAGGCCGGGCTCAACCGCTGCATCGCTGACGCAGGATGGGGGGTGTTCCTGACGATCCTGCACGCCAAGGCTGAAAGCGCCGGACGGGAAGTGATCGCCGTGGACCCCCGCAACACCTCCCGCACCTGCCCCGAATGCGGGCACACCGCGAAGGAGAACCGGCCCACCCAGGAAAAATTCCACTGCATCGTCTGCGGCCACACCGCGCACGCCGACACAGTCGCAGCCACCAACGTTCTACGGGCCGGGCTGGTCCGTCGCAACGCCAACCCGGCATAGCGAGAAGCCCCCGGCTTCAGCCGGGGGAGGAGTCACGGTGCTGAAGTGCGCGGTGGCGGTGGTGGGGGAGTCGGACAAGGAGTTCCTGCGACAGAGCCGCAAGTGGGACGTGGAGCAATGGAGTTCCGCGGAGGAGGAGTTGCGCGAGCGCGGCTGGCTCGGCGAGGACGGACACCTCACCACGGCGGGCACGCTCGCGCACGAGGAGGTGGAGGCGGAGACGGACGCCGTGGCGGCGAGGCCGTGGACGGCCCTGGGCGCCGACGCCACCGCCCGCCTCGCCCACCTGCTCGAACCGCTCGCCCGGACCGTCCTGCACTCCGGGGTCGTCCCGGACGCCAACCCGGTCGGGCTCACGCCTGGGACATAGGCGTCCGCCGGGTGAACGTCCGTCCGGCAGCCCTGCCGGTCCGACCGGGCGACGGCCTTCGGCGAGGCCGGTGAGGCCGGTCGGCAGGGGCAGCGCAGGGGCCGTCGGTCCGGTGAGGATGCTCATGCGCACGTCGGCACGCGCCCCGCACCCCTGGTCGGTCAGCTCGGCCACGGCCACCCGACGTCACCTGGTGCCCCCACTCCCGGCGACTGCCTTCCGGTGACCGCTGGGGGGACAGGAAGCGCCCTCTCTCAGTAGGCTCGCCCGTATGCGGATCTCCGTTTCCTCGGACATGGACGAACCAGTGGCGCGTGCCCTCGTCGCGGAGTTGCGTGGTCGCGGGCATGACGTCGTGCCGCACGGCGCGCTGCGGCCCGGCAACGATCCTCAGTGGGCGGTGTGTTCGGAGGCGGCGGCCCGGGATGTGGCCGACGGAACGTCGGAGCAGGCCGTGGTGTGCTGCTGGACCGGCACCGGCGCGTCGATCGCCGCGAACAAGGTGCCCGGCGTCCGGGCCGCCCTGTGCACCGACGCCTACACCGCCGACGGCGCCCGCCGCTGGAACGACGCCAACGTCCTGGCCCTCGGCCTGCGCCTGACCTCCGAGCCGCTGCTCAAGGAGATCCTGGACGCCTGGTTCGCCGCCGAGGCGAGCCGGGAAGCCGAGGACCGGCAGAACGTGGACCACGTCAGCGGCCTCGACACCGGCAGGACGGGCTCACACGCGTAGCGTGCCGCGCCCGCCGCCGCCGTACGCCGGCGGATGGCGGACGCGCGACTGCGCCACCACGACTGGATCCGGGTGCAGGGCACCGACCTCCCCGAGGTCACGGAGTGGGTCTGGGACGGCTGAGGCGGCAGCTCACCGGTGACCGGGCAGGGCGCACGGACCGGGGCGGACGGCGCAGAAGGAGGGGCAGGAGACGGGCCGTCGTGCGCCCTGGTACGGCGTCCCGCCCGGTGCCTACAGTGGTCGGCCAGCCCTGCGCGCGGATCCGGCGAGGCTGGGCACCGTCCCGCCCTCTCGTCCCACCCCTGTGGTCACCCGTCGTCCTCGTCCCCACCCGGCACCCGTCCGGACCCGGGACGGCCCCGCACGCCGAGCCCCGTGCACCGAGCCCGTGCACGAGCCCCGCACACCGGCCCCGTACGCCGGCGCGGCTCCCCGGGCGACGACCACCCGCGCGACAGGCACCATCCGTGACACCGCTCGGGCCGCGCGAGGGCCGCCCGCGGTACGAGCGCGCGTCGAGAGCCAGTCGAGAGCCACTGGAGGCCGCTGTGTCCCGACCGTGCATCGCCCTGATCGCCGACCCCACCTCGCCCGAAGGCTGCCGTGAGTACCTCGCCGATGCGGTGGAACTGCTCACCGGCGCACCGCCCGTCCGGGTCGACTCCCGGCACTTCGCGACCGGCGGAACCGGCCGGGGCGTCCGCGACGGAGGCCGGTTACGGCTCCAAGTCCCCGAAGAGCGGCTGGACTTCGTACCCGACGTCGTCCTGCTCTACGAGATCCCGCCGCACCACCGGCGGGCCCTCGCCGGCTTCCAGGGGCTCCTGGAGAGCCACGACGTGGTGACGCTCGCCGCAGGCCCCGACGCCTGGCGGACCGCGACCGAGAAGAACCTCACCGTCGAACGCTTCCTGCGCGACGGCGTCGCCCAGATGGAGACCGCGGTACTGTCCCGGCCCACCTTCCGGGAGGCGGCCGGCACCTTCGACCGGCTCGGCCGCGACACCTGGGCCCGGCCCGTCGTCGGCACCGGCGGCAACGACACCTTCCACGTCACCACCCCCGCCCAACTCGCGGACGCCGCCGCCTACTACGCCGAACGCGGCACCGACTGGCTGCTCTCCCGCGACGCCGGGAACATCACCGCCGACGGCTGGCGCCACCAGTTCCGTGTCTTCGTCCTCGGCGACCGCGTCGTGCACGCCCGCGAGCACCTCCAGCCCGCCACCGACACCCCCTGCAACACCTGCCAGGGCGCCACCGCCGTCCACATCGCCCCGCCGGACCTGCCGCCCCGCCTCGCCGAACTCGCCGTCGCGGCCACCGCGTCGGTCGGGCTGCCCTTCGCCGGCGTCGACCTGGCGGTGGAGAACGGCGGGGTCGTCTTCGAGGTGAACGTGCAGCCCGCGTTCGTCGACGGCGAACTCGAACTCCGCGCCGTGGCCGTGCCCTACGTCCAGGCCCACCTCGACGCCTTCGCCCTGGCCGGCGGCGGCTCGCCCCGGGGGCTCACAGCCTCAGCGTGAACCACGTCGTCTTGCCCTCGTCCGTCGGCCGCACCCCCCAACTGGCGGCGAGGGCACGAACCAGGACCAGGCCGCGGCCCGACTCCTCGCCCTCGACCGCCAGACGCGGGTGGGGGAGCTGCGGGCTGCGGTCGCTCACCTCGACCGTGAGATCGGTCGCCGTGCGGTGCAGATGCAGGGCGACCGGGCCCTCGGCGTGCTGAACGGCGTTCGTCAGCGTCTCCGACAGCAGCAGGAGCGCGTCGTCGGCGCTGTCCGCGCAGTTCCACGAGGCCAGCGCCCGGTGCAGAAAGGCCCGCCCCTGCGGCACGGACGCCGGGGCGGCCGGGAGGTGGGTGGTGACGGCGGCCAGCGGCGCGGCCGGCAACTGCGCGAGCAGCAGGGTGACATCGTCGTTGTGGCCGTCGGCGTCCGGCAGCAGACTCGCCAGGACATGGTCGGCCGCGGCCTCCAGACACGGCGTGCCGACGAACAACTCCTCCAACAGCACGGTCAGTTCACCGATCCGCACTTCGATGTCGCTGCCCGGCGTCTCGATCAGACCGTCCGTGTAGAGCACCAGCGTGGCACCCGGCGGTATCTCCGAACTGGACTCCTCGTACACGAAGTCGCCCACGCCGAGCGGGGTGTTGACCGGGCAGGGCAGGGCGCTCACGCCGCTGCCCACCCCGGCGACCAGCACCGGCAGATGCCCTGCCGAACAGACCGTCACGGTGCCCGTGTCCGGGGCGATCACCAGATAGCAGCAGGTGACGAGCTGGTCGGGCACGTCGAGGTCGGCGACACAGGTGTCCAGAGCCCGCATCAACTGCCGTGGCTGCATCCCGGTCTTCGCCAGTGCGTGCGCGGCCGACCTCAACTGGCCCATCACGGCGGCCGCTTCGAGCCCGCGGCCCATCACGTCGCCTATCAGCACGCCTACCCGGTCGGCGCCCAGCGGAATCAGGTCGAACCAGTCGCCGCCCACCCCGGCGCCCTGCGTGGCGGGCCGGTAGCGGCTGGCGGTGGCCAGACCGGGCAGGTCGGGCGGGGTGCCCATCAGACTGCGCTGGAGTGTCAGCGCGATGTGCCGCTGCTGCTCGTACAGGGCGGTGAGTTCGGCCTCCGCGCGCTTGCGGTCGCTGATGTCCCGCACGATCGCGCACGCCCCGACCACGGTGCCGTGCGTGTCCCGGGTCGGCCACAGCGTGACGTCCACGTCCAGCAGCGCCCCGGTGCTGGTCAGCCGCAGCGTCTCGTAGTGCTCGACCTTCTCGGCGTGCCGCAGCCGCTTGAGCAGCTCGCGGACCTCGCCCCGCAGCTCCGGCGGGGCCAGCATCGAGACGTGCCGCCCGATGGCCTCCTCGGCGGTGTAGCCGTACAGGCGCTGCGCCGCCGCGTTCCAGTACGTGATGTACCCGTCGAGGGTCTTGGCGAGGATCGCGTCCTGGGACGACTCCACGAGCGCGGCGAGCTCGTTGATGCGCGCCTCGGCCGCCTTGCGGTCGCTGACGTCGCGCACCGCCGCCGACACCAGCAGCCCGTCCGAGGTCTCCAGGGGGCTGAGGCTGATCTCGACCGGGAACTCGGTGCCGTCCTTGCGCAGACCGTGCAGTTCGAGTCCGGCGCCCATCGGACGCACCTGGCGGTTGGCCGTGTACCCGCGCCGGTGCACGGTGTGCTGGTCGTGGAAACGGTGCGGGATCAGCAGTTCGACCGGGCGGCCGAGCAGTTCCTCGCGGCCGTGCCCGAACAGGGCCTCGGTCTGGGCGTTGACGAGCTTGATGACGCCCGTGTCGTCGACGATGACCATGGCGTCCGGTGCCGCCTCCAGCAGTCCCCGGAACCGCTCCTCGGCCCCGCCCACCACGCCCTCCTGCGCGGGCGCCCCACAGGCGCACCGTTTCTGCTCAGGCTTCCGCTTCACGCTCCGTTTCGCACTCTGCTTGATGCCTTGCGTGACACCTTGCTTGACATCTTGCGTGACACCTTGTGCGGCGCCCTGTTTCACGCCCGGCTTCACGCTCTGCTTCACACCCTGTTTCGCAGCGCCGGCCCCCGACCCCGCGCGCCGCGCAGATTCCGCCCGCATCACATCGGCCATCTTCCACCTCATCCCGCACGACGAATCAGGCCATCTCAGCGCCTCCGGCCCTTCCGCGCCCCGCGTTGTCGTTTACTGTCCGCCCCCGTCTGCTCGCTGTCCGAACCTGAACGCCACCGAACCGATCAGTATTCGAGAAGCGCGGTCCCCGGGGCCGCGGATAGCGTGAGTGGTCAGACCGGGCAGGCGAGCCGACCGAGACCGCGACGGGGGCCTGGCGTGACACATGGGGAGACGATGAGCATGGCCACGAGGACTCAGCGGACTCACACGCCGCCGCCCGCGCAGCACGTCGCCGACAGCCACGATCTGATCCGCGTGCACGGCGCGCGCGAGAACAACCTCAAGGACGTCAGCATCGAGATCCCGAAGCGCCGTCTGACGGTGTTCACCGGGGTGTCCGGTTCGGGCAAGAGTTCGCTGGTGTTCGACACGATCGCCGCGGAGTCGCAGCGGCTGATCAACGAGACCTACAGCGCCTTCGTGCAGGGCTTCATGCCGACGCTGGCACGCCCCGAGGTCGACGTCCTGGACGGACTGACCACCGTGATCAGCGTCGACCAGCAGCGGATGGGCGCCGACCCGCGCTCCACGGTCGGCACGGCCACCGACGCCAACGCGATGCTGCGCATCCTCTTCAGCCGGCTCGGCAAGCCGCACATCGGCCCGCCCGGCGCGTACTCCTTCAACACGGCCTCGGTCCGGGCGAGCGGGGGGATCACCGTCGAACGCGGTGCCGCCAGGACCAGGACCGTGAAGGCGACCTTCAACCGCACCGGCGGCATGTGCACGCGCTGCGAGGGCCGCGGCTCGGTCTCCGACATCGACCTCACCCAGCTCTACGACGACTCCAAGTCGCTCGCCGAGGGCGCGTTCACCATCCCCGGCTGGAAGTCGGACAGTCAGTGGACCGTGCAGGTCTACGCCCAGTCCGGCTTCGTCGACCCGGACAAGCCGATCCGCAGGTACACCAAGAAGGAGTTGCAGGACTTCCTCTACGGGGAGCCGGTCAAGGTCAAGGTCAACGGCGTCAACCTCACCTACGAGGGGCTGATCCCCAAGATCCAGAAGTCGTTCCTGTCCAAGGACAAGGAAGCGTTGCAGCCGCACATCAGGGCGTTCGTGGAGCGGGCGGTCACCTTCACCGTCTGCCCCGAGTGCGAGGGCACCCGGCTCAGCGAGGGGGCCCGGTCGTCGAAGATCGGGAAGATCAGCATCGCCGACGCCTGCGCGATGGAGATCCGCGACCTGGCCGACTGGGTCCGCGCTCTCGACGAACCGTCGGTGGCGCCACTGCTCGCCGCGCTGCGACAGACCCTCGACTCGTTCGTGGAGATCGGCCTCGGCTACCTGTCGCTGGAGCGGCCGGCGGGCACGCTGTCGGGCGGCGAGGCGCAGCGCGTCAAGATGATCCGACACCTCGGCTCCTCGCTCACCGACGTCACCTACGTCTTCGACGAGCCCACCATCGGCCTGCATCCGCATGACATCCAGCGGATGAACGACCTGCTGCTACGGCTGCGGGACAAGGGCAACACGGTCCTCGTCGTGGAGCACAAGCCGGAGACGATCGTGATCGCCGACCACGTCGTCGACCTCGGCCCCGGCGCCGGTACGACGGGCGGCACCGTCTGCTTCGAGGGCACCGTCGAGGGGCTGCGCACCGGCGGCACCATCACCGGCCGGCACTTCGACGACCGGGCCGCTCTCAAGGAGAGCGTGCGCGAGCCCACCGGCACGCTGGAGATCCGGGGCGCGGCGACGCACAACCTGAAGGGCGTCGACGTCGACGTACCGCTCGGCGTACTGGCCGTCGTCACCGGCGTGGCCGGCTCCGGCAAGAGCTCGCTCGTGCACGGGTCGATCCCGGCCGGGGAAGGTGTGGTGTCGGTCGGCCAGGGGCCGATCCGCGGCTCCCGGCGGAGCAACCCGGCGACGTACACCGGACTGCTCGAACCGATCCGCAAGGCGTTCGCCAAGGTGAACGGTGTGAAGCCCGCGCTGTTCAGCGCCAACTCCGAGGGCGCCTGCCCCACCTGCAACGGCGCCGGGGTCGTCTACACCGACCTGGCGATGATGGCAGGCGTCGCCACCACCTGCGAGGAGTGCGAGGGGAGGCGGTTCGACGCGTCGGTGCTCGAATACCACCTCGGCGGCCGTGACATCAGCGAGGTGCTCGCGATGTCGGTGACCGAGGCCGAGGAGTTCTTCGGCGCCGGTGAGGCGTACACCCCGGCCGCGCACAAGATCCTCGAACGGCTCGCCGACGTCGGGCTCGGCTACCTCAGCCTCGGCCAGCCGCTCACCACGCTGTCCGGCGGCGAGCGCCAGCGGCTCAAGCTGGCCACCCATATGGGCGACAAGGGCGGCGTCTACGTCCTCGACGAGCCGACCGCCGGCCTCCACCTCGCCGACGTCGAACAACTGCTCGGACTGCTCGACCGGCTCGTCGACGCGGGCAAGTCGGTCATCGTCGTCGAACACCATCAGGCGGTCATGGCGCACGCCGACTGGATCATCGACCTCGGCCCCGGCGCGGGCCACGACGGCGGCCGGATCGTCTTCGAGGGCACCCCCGCCGACCTGGTCGCCACCCGGTCCACCCTGACCGGCGAGCACCTCGCGGCCTACGTCGGCGCCTGACTGCGGCGCGGCGGCACAGCACTCAGGGGCGCGTCGACACCGCCGTACGCGGGTCACGCGCCCCTGTGTCACACCGCGACCAGCCAGCCAGCCAGCGATACAGGCAGCCAGCCGGTCACGGCACGGCTCTCAGTGGGCGCCCAGACCGCCCCCGCCGAACGAGCCGCTGCTGCCCCGGCTCCAACGCGGGCGTTTCTTGTCCGTGCTCGGCCGGGTCTGCATGTTGGTCAGCTCGTACGGGGTGAGGGGACGGCCGCCCTTCGGCATCCGAGGCACCTCGTCGGGTTCCCGGTTCTCGCGCACCTCGTGCACCGCGCCGCCGGGCGGGAGGTGCGGCTGCTCCTCCGGGCGCGGCCGGTCCGGCTCGCGCGACTTGACACGCGCGCCCAGCCAGAAGCTGCCGGCCAGCACCGCCACCACGGCCATACCGACCACGAACAGCCCCAGGCTGAGCAGGCCGCTCGCGGCGGCCAGTTGCAGGCTTGCGGTAGTCATATCATCCGAATACCCCCGTAACGGGTCATGAACCCGCCATTCCGATCCCGTGACTCTGCGTCCGCGGCGCCTCGCACACGGCGTTCGCCGCCTGCCATGTCATGCCGTCGCGCGCCGTCGTGGCGGTCGGGCGTGGTTTGGCGCCGCCCGTCCCGGCTACCCGCCAGAGGTGACTTCGACGACACCCCGACAGGATCAACAGGTCCGACAAGACCGACGCGATCAACAGGGCCAACGGGACCAACGGGATCTCTTCCGGTTCCTGGAGGACCGCTTCGCCTGCGCGCTGGCGTGCACCGAGTGTGCGCGAGCCTGTGCGCAGCGCGCGAGCCTCCTGGAGCAGGACGGGACCGATCACCAGGAACTCGTGCGACGCAAGGGCATCATGTGCGCGGAGGTGTGCGACGCGACCTGCCGAGTGCTGTCCGAGGACGCGAGCGTTGACGAGGCCGGCATCCGCGCCCAACTGGAGTGGTGCAGGACCGTCTGCCTGGAGTCCGCCCGCGTCTTCGACCGCCACCCGGGCGCCGGGGAGGACGCGGCCGCCTGCCGCACCTGCGCCGAGACCTGCACGGACTTCATCGAAACGCTGGTCTGAGCAGACTCGCCTGATCGCGTGCGGCATCCGAGATGGGAGGCCATCCTTCCCGCACCGCACCGCACCGCACCGCACCGCACCGCACCGCACTTCACTGCACCGCACTGCATCTCTTCCCGCCCCGCCATTCCCAATTTCTGGAACACGTTCTACCGTGTGCGCCGTCAGGACACCGGCCTTGGGGAGCCAGGAGGCGCCGTGCACCTCGACCACACGCCCGAGCAACTGCGGCTGCGCACCGAACTGCGCGCCTACTTCGCCGAGTTGGTGCCCGACAACGCCTACGCCCGGCACACCGACCAGGTCGCCGCCAAACGCTTCTACCGCAAGACCATCCGCCGGCTCGGCGCGGACGGCTGGCTCGGCGTCGGCTGGCCCGAGGAGTACGGCGGCCGCGGCCTGACGCCGATCGAGCAGTTCGTCTTCTTCGACGAGGCCGCCCAGGCCGGCGTACCGCTGCCGCTGATGGCGCTGAACACGGTCGGACCGACGATCATGCGCTACGGCACCGACGACCAGAAGGCGCACTTCCTGCCGAAGATCCTCGCCGGGGAGATCGACTTCGCCATCGGCTACAGCGAACCCGACGCGGGCACCGACCTCGCGGCCCTCAAGACGCGCGCCGTTCGCGAGGGCGACGAGTACGTCGTCAACGGGCAGAAGATCTGGACGACCAACGGCGACACCGCCGACTGGGTGTGGCTCGCCGTGCGCACCGACCCCGGGGCCCCGCCGCACCAGGGCATCACCATGCTCCTCGTGCCGACCACCGACCCCGGCTACTCCTGCACGGTCATCCGCACCCTCGCCTCCCACGACACCACCGCCAGCTACTACGAGAACGTCCGCGTCCCCGTCACCCGGCGGGTCGGCGCCGAGAACCAGGGCTGGCGGCTGATCACCAACCAGCTCAACCACGAGCGCGTGACCCTCGCCGCGCACGGCACCATGGCCATCCGCGCCCTGCACGACGTACAGCGCTGGGCGAAGGAGACCAAACTCGCCGACGGACGCCGCGTCGTCGACCTGCCCTGGGTACGCCGCCGCCTCGCCCAGACCCACGTGAAGCTCGACGCGCTCAAGCTCCTCAACTGGCAGATGGTGGGCGCCCTCCAGAACGGCACCCTCACCCCACAGGACGCCTCCGCCGTCAAGGTCTACGGCTCCGAGGCCCGCCGGGACGCCTACGCCTGGCTCATGGAGATCGTCGCCGCCCCCGGCGCACTCCAGGAGGGCTCCGCGGGCGCCGTGCTCCACGGCGACCTCGAACGCGGCTACCGCTCCGCCGTGATCTTCACCTTCGGCGGCGGCAACAACGAGATCCAGCGGGAGATCATCTCGTGGATCGGGCTGGGGATGCCGAGGGTGCGGCGTTAGCGGCTGTTTCGTGGGTCGGGCCGTGCCCCCTCACTCCTCTCCAGCTGAGAGGCGAGCACGGCGGCCTGGACCCGGCGCTGCACGCCCAGCTTGGCCAGGAGACGGGAGATGTGGTTCTTGACGGTCTTCTCCGACAGGTAGAGCTTCTTGCCGATCTCGCGGTTGGTCAGGCCGTCGCCGATCAGGGCGAGAATGTCCCTCTCGCGCGGTGACAGGCCCGCCAGCTCGGAGGGCACGGAGGGGGTCTCCGCGGGGTCCGCCCGCAGCGAGCGCATCAGGCGGGCCGTGGTCGCGGGATCCAGCATCGACTGGCCCGAGGCCACCGTGCGCACCGCCGAGACGAGGTCGGACCCCTTGATCTGCTTGAGGACGTAGCCGGAGGCGCCGGCCATGATCGCGTCGAGCAGGGCCTCCTCGTCGTCGAACGAGGTCAGCATCAGACAGGCCAGCTCCGGCATCTGGCTGCGCAGCTCCCGGCAGACCGAGATGCCGTCGCCGTCCGGCAGCCGCACGTCGAGGACGGCGACGTCCGGGCGCAGCGCGGGGCCCCGCGCGAGCGCGTGGTCCATGGTGCCGGCGTCGCCGATCACCTTGATGTCCGGCTCGGAGTCGAGCAGATCGGCCAGGCCGCGGCGGACGACCTCGTGGTCGTCCAACAGGAACACCCGGATGGGGTCCTGCTCGGTGAAGGTGCGTGGCTCTGGCATGGTGATCCCTCGTTCCCCGGCGGATGACAGACTGCGACCGGTCGATGATTCAGATCATCACGCGCCTGAACGGAATGCACTAGGGCCGACCGGCCCCACTCGCCCGGAGGGAGCTGGACCGGGTCAGACGGTGCTGTCGGCGCCGTAGGGGGCGTACAGGTTCAGGAGGCGGGTCCTGGCCGAGCGGAGACGGTGGGCGAGTACGCCACCGACCCACTGGGCGACTTCGCTGCCCAGGGCCGCGTCGTCCTGGCACATGGACCGGACGGCCGTGGCGTCGAACTCGTAGGCCCGCACCGGTGTGGTGGCTTCGGCGCCCAGGTGCCAGACGCGCGGGGTGAAGAGCCAGGACCAGCCGACCAGTTCGTTGTGCCCGAGGTTCTCGATGACAGCCGCCCGACGGCCCGGCACGTGCATGTCGAGCTCGATCCTGCCGGTGCGGATGATCCAGAAGCGGTCGGCGCGTCCACCTTCCTCGAACAGACGTGTTCCCTGGGGGATGGACACCTCTCGGGCGACGCGCATGAGCCGCTGGCGGTGTTCGGCGGACAGTGCGCGCAGCGTGCTGGGGCTGGGGCTGGGAGTGGGGGAAGCGTTCATGGGATGCCTCCGGGGGGTGTACGGGCTGTGCGGATTTCCGCCTCCAGCGTGTGCCGCGTCCTTTGGGGCGGGCCATGGGCCACCTGGTCCGGAGAGTGGGCCATCCGGTACAGAACAGGGAGTTTTGGTACGGCACGGCAGCTGATCGTCTGCTGAACCACTGGGCGCGGGCATCGGGCTGCTCTTCATCGACCCGGACCCACAGGCTCGGAGCCCCGAAGTACGAGTCCCTCGGCGTCTCCTTCCCGCTGCGCGACACCCCGGTCCCCGGCCGGGCCCTGATCGACGGCGTCCGCGAACGCTTCGAGGAGGCGGGGTGTGCCCGCCTACTGACCGCCGGGCTGACCGCCGAGCCACGCGCGGTACGCGGCCACGGCCGTAGGCAGCGTCGGGAAGATCCGTTCCCTGCCGACCGAGCCCACCAGGCCGTACCTCTCCAGGTCGTTCAGCAGGTCCTGCTTCACGCGGGCGAGGGCGAACACGACGCCGCGGTGGGCCAGTTCGCGGCGCAGTTCGTCGACCGCGTCGAGGGCGGTGATGTCGACCTCGACATTGGCCTCGGTGTTGAGGACGAACCAGCGGACCGGGTCGCTCTGTTCGTCCAGGGCGGCCAGGGCACGACGCCGGAAGTTCTCCGCGTTGGCGAAGAACAACGGCGAGTCGTAGCGGTAGACGAGCAGTCCGGGAACAGTCCGGGCCTGTCGATAGTCGGCGACGTCGTGCATGCCGGCCACACCGGGGACCAGTCCCTCGATCGCGTCGTGCGGGCGCGCCACCCGGGTCAGCAGCTCGGCCACCGACAGACCGACGGCCACGATCACCCCGTACAGGATGTCCAGGGCGAGCACCCCGGCGAGGCAGCCGAGCGCCAGGAGCAGTTCCCGGCGGCGGAAGGACGCCAGCCGTCGGAAGCCGGCGAGGTCGATCATGCGGACCGCCGCGTAGACGACGAGCGCGCCGAGCACGGCCGACGGCGTGCGGGACAGCAGCGGGCTCAGGAAGAGCAGCACGGCGAGCACCACCGCCCCGGCCCACAGGGAGTACGCCTGGCTGCGGGCACCCCCCGAGGAGGCCAGCGCGGTGCGGCTGGCGCTGCTGCTCACCGGGAAACCGTGCAGCGCCCCGGCGCCCAGGTTGGCCGCGCCCAGGGCGAGGAACTCCTGGTTGGCGTCGAGCCCGGGACCTTCGTCGTCGCGGTCGGTGAAGGCCCGCGCGGTCAGGATGAAGTCGGTGTAGGCGACCAGCAGCACACCGAGCGCGGGCAGGACGAGACGCGGCAACTCGCTCAGGTCCGGGACGGCGAGGCCCGGCAGACCGGACGGGACCTCGCCGATCACCTTCAGCCCGTACCGCCCGTCGAGGTCGAAGACGACGACGGCGGCGGTGCCCAGGACGACCGCCACCAGCGGACCGGGCACGGCAGGGACGTACCGGGCCGTCACGAAGAGGAACACGAGCACGACGGCGGAGAACACGACGGTCGCCAGGTGCGCGTCCGTCAGGTGGGTGACGAAGGACCACAGTTGAGGGAAGAACTCCGCGCCGGTCGTCCGCACCCCGGTGAGCTTGGGCACCTGGTCCACCATCATGATGAGCGCCACGCCCGCCAGATAGCCGATCAGGACGGGGCGGGACAGCAGGTCCGCGAGGAAGCCCAGCCGCACCGCCCGGGCGACCAGGCAGAGCAGCCCGACCGTGACCGCCAGGGCCGCTGCCAGCGACGCGTAGCGTCCGGGGTCCCCGGCGGCGAGCGGTGCGACCACGGTGGCCGTCATGAGGGCGGTCGTGGACTCGGGGCCGACCGACAGGAGCCGCGAGGAACCGAACAGGGCGTACATCGCGAGGGCCGGCAGGATCGCCCACAGGCCGGCCACCGGCGGCAGCCCCGCCACCCCCGCGTACGCCATGACCTGCGGCACGAGGTACGCGGCCACCGTCACACCGGCGAGCAGGTCACCCGTCAGCCACGAGCGCCGGTAGCCGAGGAGCGCGACGAGGCCCGGCGCCAGTCGGCGCCATTGCGAGACGTGTCGTCTGCCCGAGCCCTGGGACATCTGCCGCCTTCCGTCGTCTGACCTCATGATCCACCGGTGTGCGGCCGGGCGCGAGGACCCCGGCAGACGGTCTGGGCGCCCCCGGTGCCGCACCGAGCCCAACGGCCCCTCGACGCAGGGCCGTTCAGCCCCCATGGCCGCGGACCTTCGGCATCCGGTGCCGCCCGGCGCGCGAGGCCGGAGTGAGTGCCGTCAGGCAACGACCCGACCCCCTCGAAGAGAATCACGACCATGGCCGTGCACGAGTGCCGTCGCCGGAGCTCCGGCTTTCACCTACCCGGGCTGCCACGCCGAGCCGTGCGGGGGACCGGTCGGCCCCAAGCCGGGACCAGTGGCCCCTGCACGGAGAACCGTCCGAAGACCACTCTGGAAGCGGATCCCCTGCCCCAGGATCCCTCGCCCCAGGAGGTGGAGATCATGCTCCGCACCATCACCGTAGGTCTCGACGGCTCGCTCGAGAGCCGGGCCGCCGCGGAATGGGCGGCTCGCGAAGCCGAGCTGCGCGACCTGCCACTGAAGATCGTCCACGTCTGGGAGCCGGTACCGGAGCCGATGGCCCAGGCGCCGCTCCTGGGAGCCGAGACCCAGCAGCACTGGACCGAGCGCATCCCCCGCGAGGCTGCCGAGGGCATCAGCCTGCGTCACCCCGGCGTCGAGGTGATCACTGAGCAGCTCTCCGGACACCCCGGTGACGTGCTGGCCGAGGCGGGGAAGAGCGCCGAGCTGCTCGTCCTGGGCTCGCGTGGCTTCGGCGGGATCGGCGGGTTCATGCTCGGCTCCGTGGGCCTGTCCGCCGTTGCGCACGCGGACCGCCCCGTCGTGCTGGTCCGCGCGCTGGAAGTGGCCGCCGACGAGCACGAGCCGGACCCGGTCGGTATTCCCTCCGCCGCGACCCCCTTCCTGCCCGTGGTCCTCGGACTAGACGTCGAGCACCCGGACGAGGCGCTGATCGAGTTCGCCTTCGACGCCGCCGAGCGCCGCGCGACGTCCCTGCGGGTCGTCCACGGCTGGAACCCTCCGCCCTACTACGCGTACGGCACGCCCGCCAACCCCGCCCTGCACGAGGCGCTGGCCCTCAGCGACGCTGAGGCGCTGGCCGAAGCGCTGCGGCCCTGGCGGCAGAAGTACCCGGACGTCGAGGTCGTCGAGGAGTCCCGCTACGGCAGCGCTGCCCTCCACGTCGTGGACGCCTGCCGCGAGGCATCGCTCGTCGTCGTGGGCCGGCGGGTCCGCCACAGCCCGTTCGGCGCTCACATCGGACACGTCACGCACGCTGTCCTGCACCACTCCACCGCCCCCGTCGCCGTCGTCCCTCACAGCTGACCCCCCCACCCAATCCCGAGGAGAAGACACCCATGAAGGCAGCGGTCGTACGAGCGTTCGGCGAGCCCCTGGTCATCGAGGAGCGCCCCGACCCCGAGCCCGGCCCCGGCCAGGTCCGCGTCCGGGTGGAGGCGTCCGGGCTGTGCCACACCGACATCCACGCGGCCCACGGCGACTGGCCGGTCAAGCCGAACCCGCCGTTCGTCCCCGGGCACGAGGGCGTCGGCCTGGTGGAGGTGCTCGGCGAGGGCGTCACCCACCTGTCCGTCGGGCAGCGGGTCGCCGTTCCGTGGCTCGGCAGGACGTGCGGGCGGTGCGAGCACTGCCTTTCCGGCTGGGAGACGCTGTGCGAGCAGCAGGTCAACACCGGCTACGGCTGCGACGGCGGGTACGCCGAGAAGATGCTTGCCTGGGCCGACTTCGCCCAGCCCGTGCCCGACGGGATCACCGCCTTGGAGGCCGCCCCGCTGACCTGCGCGGGCGTGACGACGTACAAGGCTCTGAAGGTCGCCGACGTCAGGCCCACCCAGCTCGTCGCGATCTCCGGCGTCGGCGGGCTCGGCCATCTCGCCGTGCAGTACGCGAAGATCGCCGGAGCCACGGTCGCGGCGATCGACGTCACCGACGACAAGCTCCAACTGGCCGCCGACCTCGGCGCGGACATCGTCATCGACGCTCGCAAGGAGAACGTCGGCGAGGTGCTCAAGCGGCACGGCGGCGCCCACGCGGCGATCGCGCTCGCGGTGAACGACGCGGCCTTCGAGGCCGTCAACGCCGGGCTGCGGCGCGGCGGCAAGCTGGTCATGGTGGCCCTGCCGGCGCACGGCACGGTCCGCGTGCCCATCTTCGACACCGTGCTCAACGGCACCTCGGTGATCGGCTCGATCGTCGGCACCCGGCAGGACCTCGCCGAGGTCTTCCAACTGCACGCGGCCGGCCGCACCAAGGTCGTCTACGAGGCCCGCCCGCTCGCCTCCGTCAACGACTGCATCGACGAGGTGCTGCGCGGCGAGGTCAAGGCCCGGATCGTCTTCGACCTCGACGCGGGACGGTGAGCAGGATGGTCCCTCCGAGGCCGTACGGGCCTGGCGGTGCCCGGCGCACGAGAGCACCGACCACCCGCTGCTCGCCGGTGAACCCGCACGGCCGCACGAGCAGCAGGCCGCCGAGGTTCTGGAGCAGGCGCTCAAGGATGCTCCGCCGGACGTGGAACTGCGCCGACCCACGGTGGAGGGTCCGGCCCGCGGGGTGCGCCCGGCCGCCTCGCACGGGGCCGACCTGCTGGTGGTCGGCGCCCGGCGCCGCCCCGGGCGGTCCGGTCTCCAGTCGGGGCGGGTCGCCCATGCCGTACTGCACCACGCCGCCTGCGCCGTCGCGGTCGTACCCGAGCGGGCGTGAGAGCGGCGGCCGGCTGCTCAGAGACTCGCCGCGTGATCGGGGACGTAGGTCTGCAGATCGCGCGGCGGGCGCTCGTAGCCGGTCGAGCCCGGGCGCTTCGGCAGATCGAGGACGGGCGGAGGGACGTCGTGGTACGGCACGGAGTCCAGCAGATGGGCGATCATGTTCAGCCGCGCCCGGCGCTTGTCGTCGCTCTCCACCACGTACCAGGGAGCCTCGCTGATGTCGGTGTGCACCAGCATCTCGTCCTTCGCCCGGGAGTACGCCTCCCAGTGGGTGATCGACTCCAGGTCCATCGGGGACAGCTTCCAGCGCCGCAGCGGATCCCCCAGCCGTCGCCGGAAGCGCTCCTGCTGCTCGGTGTCGCTCACCGAGAACCAGTACTTGCGCAGCAGGACCCCCGCCTCGACCAGCATCCGCTCGAAGACCGGGCACTGCCGGAGGAAGAGCTGGTGCTCCTCCTTCGTGCAGAAGCCCATCACGTGCTCGACACCGGCCCGGTTGTACCAGGACCGGTCGAACAGCACGATCTCGCCCGCCGCCGGCAGATGCTCGACGTACCGCTGGAAGTACCACTGGGTGCGCTCGCGCTCAGTCGGCTTCGGAAGCGCCGCGATCCGGGCCACACGCGGGTTGAGGTGTTCGGCGACCCGTTTGATCGTGCCGCCCTTGCCCGCCGCGTCCCGCCCTTCGAAGACCACCACCAGCCGGGTGCCCGACGCCCGCACCCACTCCTGCAGCTTCACCAACTCGGTCTGCAGACGCAGCAGTTCCTTCTCGTACACCTTGCGCGGCAACGCCGCCGCCTTCTTGCCGGCCATGCCGCCTCCACCGCCCGATGACTTCCGGAGTCCCTCATGCCCAAGGTCGAACACCAGGACGCCACGGTACTTTCCGACGACGAGTTGCGCACCCTGGACGCGCACTGGCGGGCCGCCAACTACCTGGCCGCCGGACAGATCTACCTGATGGCCAACCCGCTGCTGACCGAACCCCTGCGGCCCGAGCACATCAAGCCGAGGCTGCTGGGCCACTGGGGCACCTCGCCCGGCCTCAACCTCGTGTACACCCACCTCAACCGCGTGATCAAGGCGCGCGGACTCGACGCCCTGTGCGTCTGGGGACCGGGCCACGGAGGGCCGTCCATCCTGGCCAACGCCTGGCTGGAGGGCAGCTACAGCGAGACCTACCCGGACGTGCCCAGGGACTCCGCCGGCATGGCGCGGCTGTTCCGGCAGTTCTCCTTCCCCGGAGGCGTGCCCAGCCATGTCGCGCCCGAGACGCCCGGCTCGATCCACGAGGGCGGCGAACTCGGCTACTCGCTCTCCCACGCCTACGGCGCCGCATTCGACAACCCCGACCTCCTCGTCGCCTGCGTGATCGGCGACGGTGAGGCGGAGACCGGTCCGCTGGCCGCCGCCTGGCACTCCAACAAGTTCCTGGACCCGGCGCACGACGGCGCGGTGCTGCCGATCCTGCACCTCAACGGCTACAAGATCGCCAACCCGACGGTGCTCTCCCGCATCCCGGAGGCCGAACTCGACGAGCTCCTGCGGGGATACGGGCACGAGCCGATCCATGTGACCGGCGACGACCCGGTCCAGGTGCACCGGGCCATGGCGGCGGCGCTGGACGACGCGCTGGACCGCATCGCCGTGATGCAACAGACCGCCCGCGAGGACGGTGTCACCGAGCGCGTGCACTGGCCGATGATCGTGCTGCGCACCCCGAAGGGCTGGACCGGTCCCGCCGAGGTGGACGGCGTGCCCGTCGAGGGCACCTGGCGCGCCCACCAGGTCCCGCTCGCCGGCGTCCGTGAAAACCCCGACCACCTCCGCCAGTTGGAGGCCTGGCTGCGCTCGTACAAGCCCCGGGAACTCTTCGGCGCCGACGGCCGCCCCGTCGCGGACGTCCTCGCCTGCGTTCCCGACGGCGCACAGCGGCTCGGCGCCACCCCGCATGCCAACGGCGGCCTGCTCGTGCGGGATCTGCCCATCGCACCGCTCGACGAGTTCGCCGTGCCCGTCGACAAGCCGGGCACCACGCTGCACGAGCCGACCCGCGTCCTCGGCGGCCTCCTGGCCCGGGTGATGAAGGACACCGGCGGACGCCGGGACTTCCGCCTCGTCGGCCCGGACGAGACCGCGTCCAACCGGCTCCAGGCCGTCTTCGACGTCAGCGGAAAGGCATGGCAGGCCCAGCACCTCCCGGTCGACGAACACCTCGAGCATCACGGCCGGGTGATGGAGATCCTCTCCGAACACACCTGCCAGGGCTGGCTGGAGGGCTATCTCCTGACAGGCCGTCACGGACTCTTCTCGTGTTACGAGGCGTTCGTGCACATCGTCGACTCGATGGTCAACCAGCACATCAAGTGGCTCAAGACATCACGGGAGTTGGCATGGCGGGCACCCATCGCGTCCCTCAACTACCTCCTCACGTCGCACGTGTGGCGCCAGGACCACAACGGGTTCTCCCACCAGGACCCCGGTTTCGTCGACCACGTCCTCAACAAGAGCCCCGACGTCGTGCGCGTCTATCTGCCGCCGGACGCCAACACCCTGCTGTCGGTGGCGGATCACGCGCTGCGCAGCCGCGACCACGTCAACGTCATCGTGGCCGGCAAGCAGCCCTGCTTCGACTGGCTGTCGATGGACGAGGCCCGCGCTCACTGCGCCCGGGGCGCCGGAATCTGGGAGTGGGCCGGCACGGAGAACGGCGGTGAACCGGACGTCGTCCTGGCCTGCGCCGGCGACGTGCCCACCCTGGAAGTGCTGGCCGCCGCCCAGCTCCTGCGCCACCACCTCCCGCAGCTCGCTGTGCGCGTGGTCAACGTCGTCGACCTGACCCGGCTGCTGCCGAGCGAGGAACACCCGCACGGCATGAGCGACTTCGAGTACGACGCCCTGTTCACCACCGACAAGCCGGTGATCTTCGCCTACCACGGCTACCCGTGGCTCATCCACCGCCTCGCCTACCGCCGCACCGGCCACCACAACCTGCACGTGCGCGGCTACAAGGAGTCCGGCACCACGACCACGCCGTTCGACATGGTCGTCCGCAACGACCTCGACCGCTACCGCCTCGTCATGGACGTCATCGACCGCGTCCCCGGACTCGCCGTACGCGTCGCCGCCGTACGCCAGGAGATGGCGGACGTCCGCACCCGCCATCAGGCCTGGATCCGTGAGCACGGCACCGACTTGCCCGAGGTCGCCGACTGGACCTGGAGCGCCTGACCGTCCATCATCCCTGGAAGGCACCCACCGCCATGACCGTACGGGTCGGCATCAACGGCTTCGGCCGCATCGGACGCGACGTCCGGCATGACGACAGCTCCATCGCCGTCGAAGGACGGCGCATCGCCGTCACCGCCGAGCGCGACCCGGCCGCCCTGCACTGGTGGTCCGACCATGGTGCCGGCATCGTCCTGCGTCTTCGACCCGGCGCTGACCCAGGCCAACGGCACCCTGGCCAAGGTCTTCGGCTGGTACGACAACGAGTGGGGCTGCACCAACCGCCTCCTGGACCTGACGGCGCTGGTGGCGGACGACTGACCGAGTGGGCGGCTCACCGCAGGGCGGAGCCGGGGCCGGTCAGCGGGGCAGGGAGGGCCGATTGGCCCTGGTCGGCCCCCGGACAGCCCCTGTGACACCCCTCCGCTCCGCCGGACGATCGATGTATCGAAAGCCATGGAGGAGACCTGCGATGACGGACGACCTGCTCGACCGACCCTCGGTCCACGCCCTGCTCGCCGACGGCACCACCGTGTGCATACGGCCGGTGCTGCCGGGTGACCACGACCACCGCGATGTCAGGTGAGAGACGAGAAGGCAGATGGACGCCAACGACGGATTCCGCGAACTCGACCGGCAGGAGTGCCTGCACCGGCTCGCCAAGGTGCCGGTGGGGCGCATCGTGTACACACGGCAGGCGCTGCCAGCCGTTCTGCCGGTCAATTTCGGCCTGGACCATGACGGGGCGGTGCTGGTGCGCGTCTCGGCTGCCTCGGAGCTGGTGAGGGCGATCGCCGGAGCTGTGGTCGCCTTCGAGGCCGACGAGGTCGACGCCGCCGCCCACTCCGGCTGGAGCGTCGTGGTCATGGGAGCGGCCGTCCTTGTCACCGACCCCGCCGAGCACGCACGGCTGCTGCGGACCGGGCCGCGTTCCTGGGCGCCGGCGCCGCAGGAGGTCTTCGTGCGCATCGACCCGGAGCTGGTCACCGGACGCGAACTCGTCGGCGGACACACCCTGTACAAAGTGCACCTCCCGTCCTGAACGCCGATCACCACGCGCACTGTCGCACCGGGCGCGCCGCCCGGTGGTCGTCGTGCCGCACGACTCACGCCGCTCAGGACGACGGGGACGGACCCTGGGCTGTGAGACGAACCCCGGTGATCAGATCGGGGCTGATGCGGACGGCGTGATCCATCCGCTGTGACACCCACGGACGCAACAAGGCCTGATAGCGGGCCAGTTCCCCCGGGTCGGTGACCAGCCGGTCGTCGTCGGCCATGGCGGGTGTCCGTATCGTCGGGTCGCGCACGGTTCTCCGTCCGGTGCTCCGTCCGGTGCTCCGTGCCCTGCACGGCTGACTGCGTGGCGACGTGAACGGAGCGACACCGCGGGGGATCGGTGCCGCTCCTGCACTCACTGTCTCTCCTGCCCCTCTCTTCCCACAGGTGCCGATGGTCCCCGGCGGTAGGGCCGGACGTCCCTCACACCTCTGGGTGACCTGCCGAGCCGGGCGATGTCGTCCCAGGCGAAGTCCTCGTGTCCTGCCAGGATCTCCTCGGTCACGGAGACGACCGGGTCGTCGAGGGTGGGGATGCCGGACAGCAGGTCGTATGTGCGGCGGAAGTCGGCCTCGAACATCCGCCCGCCGCGCATGCTGTAGCCGACGTCCGGCGGGCCGCCCGCGGCCAGGCTGCCGCCGAGGGTCCGCTGTTCCTCGACGAGGTGGATGTCGGATCCCCAGAAGCCGCCGTCGCGGACCAGGAACGTCGCCGCGGCCAGTGCCGCGATCCCGCTGCCCACCAGATAACGGACCATGGCGTCGGTCTCCTCCGTCGGGTTTCGGGCCGGGTACCTCTCCAGCCTCCAGCCTCCAGCCTCCGGCCGCCGCAGCCGGAAGCGGCAGGTGCTGTCGGTCCCTTTCACTGGGCCGGTCGGCCCCGGCGGGTCCGTCCCCTTCCCAGGGGCGCGCCCGGAGCGGTCCATCGTGGGGTGCGGGGTGCCTGGGTCGGCGGTGCAGGGCAGGCCCGCCGTCGGCTGAATCGGAGGCGCCGAGGTAAGCCCTGGGCACTCGCCCGATTCGCTACCGCATCCTGCGGCCGACCACTACCGTGACACATGACCGGACCGGTGGGTGTCCGTGCCTTGAGGGGACCTGGAGGAGTACCGGTGGGAAGCCCCGAGGAGGCCCGCGTACGGCTGCCTCAGCTGCGGCTGGACGAGTTGCTGGAGGAGCTCCAGGCGCGTCTGGACGCCGCCCGCGGCACCCGCGACCGGGTGCACAGCCTGCTGGAGGCGGTGTTGTCGGTCGGTCGGGAGCTGGATCTGGAGCAGGCCCTGTACAGCATCGTTGAGGCCGCCGCGGCGCTGGTCGACGCGGAGTACGCGGCGCTCGGCGTGATCGGTCCGGACGGCAAGCGGCTGTCGGCTTTTCACACGATCGGGGTCAGCGAGGAACAGATCGCGCGGATCGGCCCGTATCCGGAGGGCCACGGCATCCTGGGGGAGCTGATCCGCCATCCCGAGCCGTTGCGTCTGGCGAAGATCTCCGAGCACCCGGCCTCGTACGGTTTCCCGCCGCACCACCCGCCGATGAGCACCTTCCTCGGCGTCCCGATCCGGGTGCGCGACCAGGTCTTCGGCAATCTGTACCTGACCGAGAAGCGGGGCGGCGGCCAGTTCGACGAGGAGGACGTCTCGGTCACGCTCACGCTGGCCGTGGCGGCCGGCGTGGCGATCGACAACGCGCGTCTGTACGAGGAGTCCCGGCTGCGGGAACGCTGGCTGCGGGCGAACGCGGAGATCACCCTGAGCCTGATGTCCGGCGGTGAGCGCTCCGAGGTTCTCGCCCTGATCGCGGAGCGGGCCGGTGAGATCACCGGAAGTGCCCTGGCGGCGGTCGCGCTGTCCATGGGGGACACCGGGTCGCTCGCCGTGGAGATCGCCGTCGGGGTGGACGCCGAGGCACACCGGGGGCTCGTACTGCCGGTGGACCGGAGCCTGATGGGCCTGGCCTTCTCGGGGGCGGTTCCGGTCACCAGCGAGGACGTCGCTCAGGATGCACGCATCTCCCTGGAGCCTCCGCGTTTCGGGGGACTCGGCCCTGCTGTGGCCGTGCCCATCGGCACGCGCGAGGCGGGTGTGCGAGGCGTGGTCCTGCTGGCGCGAGAAGCCGGCCGGCCGGTGTTCTCGGCGACGGAGACCGAGACCTTGCAGGCCTTCGCCGCGCAGGCCGCCGTCGCGATGGAGCTGGCGGAACGCCGCCAGGACGCCGAGGAGGTCGCCGTGCTCAAGGACCGCGACCGTATCGCGCGGGACCTGCACGACCTCGCGATCCAGCGGCTGTTCGCCACCGGCATGACCCTGCAGAGCGCGGGCCGCTTCATCGAGCACGAGGAGGCCTCCGAACGGGTGGTCCGCGCGGTCGACGACCTGGACGAGACCATCAAGATCATCAGGTCGACGATCTTCGGCCTGCGCACGCGTGAGGGCAACGGCGAGACGGGGCTGAGGGCGCGAGCCGTAAGGGTGGTCGGGGAGGCGGCGCCGGTCCTCGGCTTCGCCGCCAGTGTGCGCATGGAGGGCCTGCTGGACACCGACGTGCCGAAGGAGATCGCCGACCACGTGGTGGCGGTGCTCTCCGAGGCCTTGACCAACATCGCCCGCCACGCCCATGCGGACCGGGCCGATGTGCTCCTGGCCACGGACGGGCGGGAGGTGAGGCTCTCGGTCACCGACAACGGCGTGGGCATCCCGGACGAAGGCCGCCGCAGTGGGCTGCGCAACATGGCGGAACGCGCCGAGCAGTTGGGCGGACGCCTGGAACTGGGGAAGCCCGAGGGCGGCGGCACCGCGCTGGTGTGGCGGGTGCCGTCACGGAAGGTGTAGGGGCACCAGTCTCACGCTACGGCGTCGACGAACCCGCGCTGCTGTGGGTGCACTGCGCCGAGATCGACTCCCATCTGCACGTCCTGCGCCGTTCCGGCTACCCCCTCACCTACGCCGCTGCCGACCGCTACATGGCCGAACGCCGCGTCAGCGCCCGCCTGGTGGGCCTCGACCCCGACGCCGTACCCGGCGACCGGGCCGAGATGGAGGCGTACTTCGAGAAGGTGCGCCCCGAACTCGCCGCCGGACCCGAGGCGCGCGAGGTCGACGACTTCCTGCTCCGACCGCCGGCCCACCCCCTGCTCGTCCCGGCGCGCGCCCTGCTGTGGCGGCGCGTGGCGCACCTGGCGTACGCCTCGCTGCCGCCGTACGCCCACGAGCTGTACGGCAGGCGCGCCCCGCAACCCGCCACCGTCACCCGCCGGTTGAGGGCCACGGGCACCCTGCTGCGCCGTGTCCCCGTACGGGTGCGGTGGCAGCTTCCGCCCCAGCACATCCTGCGGGCCATGGCCCGGCTCGGCCCCCAGGCCCGTCCGGTGCCGTACAAAGCCAAGCCATAGGCCGCCATACTGGACGAGCCAGGGGGAGGGCCGGAAAGTGACGGGGGCGGCGGCGCACTATGGCGGAGAGCAGGCTGATCCAGGGCCGGTACCGGCTGATCGACCTGATCGGGCGCGGGGGCATGGGCGAGGTGTGGCGGGCCCGTGACGAGTCCCTCGGCCGACAGGTCGCCGTGAAGTGTCTCAAACCGATCAGCCCGCACCGCGACCCGTCCTTCGGGCGCGTCGTGCGCGAGCGGTTCCGGCGCGAGGGCCGCGTCGCCGCCTCGCTCCAGCACCGCGGGGTGACGGTCGTCCACGACTTCGGCGACCACGACGGCGTCCTCTTCCTCGTCATGGAACTCCTGGACGGCAGCGACCTGTGCCAGTTGCTGGACGACAACGAGCGCCGGCCGCTGCCCGTCCCCGACGTCGTGGAGATCGCCGACCAGGTCGCCGCGGCCCTCGCCTACACCCACCGGCAGGGCATCGTGCACCGCGACCTGAAACCCGCGAACATCGTGCGGCTCACCGACGGCACGGTGAAGATCTGCGACTTCGGCATCGCCCGCCTCGGCCACGACATCGGCTTCACCTCCCGCCTCACCGGCACCGGCATCGCCATGGGCACCCCGCACTACATGTCGCCCGAGCAGATCGGCGCCGAGGAGGTCGACCACCGCAGCGACCTCTACTCGCTGGGGTGCGTGCTGTACGAGATCGCCACCGGGGCACCGCCGTTCGACCTCGACGACCCGTGGGCGATCCTCGTCGGCCACCGCGACACCCCGCCCCGGCCGCCGCGCGAGCACCGCCCCGACCTGCCCGAGCACCTCGACCGGATCATCCTGGACCTGCTGGCCAAGCAGCCCGGACAACGCCCCCACGACGCCCGCGAGATCGTCCGGCGCATCGCCGCCGGCCGCACCGCATCGGCGTACGTGCCGACCGTGGTGACACCCGGGCCCGAGACACGGCCGCCCCAGCCGCTGCCGCCCGAGCCCGCGGGCCTCGAGCCCCGGCTGCCGTCCTGGACCCGGGGCATGACCACCGGCCACAAGGCCACCGGCGCCGGACTGCCGGTCACGATCCCGGACGCCGGGGCGGCCCTGACCGGCGAGTGGATCCCCCGGCCGGCCCTCGGCGCCGCCCCCGTTCCGCCGTCGCCGGACACGCCGTCCCCGCAGGAGCTCACCGCGCTCACCGAGCTCGTCGGACGGCACGACGCGGGCCTCGGTCTCGCCCGACTCGGGCGCTGGGCCGAGGCCGGGGAGCTGCACCGCGCCGTCGCCGCCGAACGCGCGCACCTCCTCGGCCCGGACCACCCCGAGACCCTCGCCAGCCGCTACGAGGTCGCCTTCACCCTCAGCCGCAACGGCCGCGCCACCGACGCGCTGCGCGAGTACCAGGACGTGGCCGCCGCCCGCACCCGGGTCCTGGGCGCCGAGCACGCCGACACGCTCGCCACCCGCCAGGAAATGGCCTATGTGCTCGGCCAGTTGGGCCGTCACTCCGACGCCCGGCAGGTGTACGCGTCGGTCCTCGCCGTCCGGGTGCGCACGACGGGCGCCGACCATCCCGACACCCTGCGCTGCCGCCACAACCTCGCCTTCAACCTCAGCCGGCTCGGCCGCCTGGAGGAGTCGTACCGGATGGCGGGCGAGGTGGCCGTCGCCCGCGCCCGCGTGCTGGGCCCCAGCCACCCGGACACGCTCGTCACGCGCTACGAAGTCGCCTACGCCCTGGGCCAGTTGGGCCGCTGGCCGGAAGCGCTGCAGGCCTACCGGGAGGTCGCCGCGGCCCGCGCGCAGGCGCTCGGCCCCGACCACCCCGACACCCTCGCCGCCCGCTACGAGACCGGCATCAGCCTGGGCCGCCTCGGCCGCAGCGAGGAGGCGCTCCAGCTCTACCGCGACCTCGTCGACGACCGCACCCGCCTCCACGGCCGGGCCCACCCCGAGACCCTGCGCGCCCGGCACGGTCTCGGCGTCAACCTCGGCCGGCTGGGCCGCTGGGAGGAGGCGCTCGCCGAGTCCCGGGACGTGTGCGCGATCCGCGAGCGGGTGCTCGGCGCCGACCATCCCGACACGCTCGTCAGCCGCCGCGAGGTCGCCGTCGGCCTGGGCTGGCTGGGCCGCTGGGCCGACGCCCTGGCCGAGTACCGGCGGGTGGCCGCGACCCGCGAGCACGTCCTGGGCGGCGACCACCCCGACACCCTCGCGAGCCGCAGCGACGAGGCCCACTGCCTGGAACAGCTCGGCCGCGGTCAGGAGGCGGCCGACCTGTACCGGAGGGTGGCGGTGCTGCGACAGCACCGCGCGGCCGGCGGAGCGTAGGCCTGCCGAGCCCTGACACCGACGTCCAGGGTCAGCCCGTCTGACCCCAGCCCAGTTCCGTGTACAGCCGTCCTTCGCGGATTCCGGTGATCGCCGCCCTCGCGTACGCCACCATCGGCTCCGGCAGCGCGTCCACGGGCCACCAGTCCCAGCCGAGGCATTTGTCCGGCTCCAGCAGTTGTGGCTCGCCCTGCCAGTGCCGGGCGCGGAAGACGAGCTGGAGGCGCGGCCGGGTGGCGGGCGCGTGCAGGACGTGGACGACGTGCGCCAGCTCGACGTCCGCCGCCGCGATCTCCAGACCGGCCTCCTCCCGGGCCTCGCGGATCAGACAGGCGACGGCGGACTCCTGCTCGCAGTGACCGGCCAGGAAGTGATGGCTGAGGGGCGCGAAGGGCGAGTCGGGATGGCGCAACCCGAGAAGGATCTTGCCGTCGCGTTCCAGATGGAGATGGACGCCCACGGCGTTGAGGACGTGCTGCCGCGCGGGCGGCTGCGGCGAGGGAACGACGGGGTCGGCCCGGTGCCGGTCGAGGACCTCCGCGGCCCATGGCGCCATCGTCAGGCGAGCGGTGGTCGCCGCGTCGAAGAAGGCGAACATGATGCCCTCGGTGACGGGCAGCAAGGCGGGATCGCCGTCCCAACTGCCCAGAAAAACCTGGATGTTGTCGTCGACGACCGTGTACCGGGTCAGTCCGTCGACGACGAGTCCCGTCTCCTCCAGCAGCTCACGCACGACGCCCTCCTCGGGCGTCTCGTCCCCCTCACAGGCACCGCCGGGCAGCGACCAAGTACCCGGATCGCAGATCGGTTTGTGCGCATCGCGCAGGTGGAGGAGGTACTGACCACGCCGGTTGAGCAACAGCGCGGCGGTCTGACGGGGCTCGGGACCGGACCCGGGATCTGGATCGGGCTTCAACTTCGGCTTCGGTGCGGCGGTCAAGGGTTCCCCTCGCGTCCAACATGCTCGCGTTTCAACGTACTTGAGGTCATCCTGATCGTATGCGTCGTATGGGAGCCGAGACCCCGTATCCAGACCCACCGCACGCCGACTTTCCTCGGGGTCCGGCTCCGGCTCCAGCGCCCCTGACCGGCTGCCCGTGATCGCCTCTGGCCGATCTTGATCGGGTCGTGTTACGAAGGATCCATGCCTGCACACGAGGGACACGAAGGAGCCGAGGGTCACCGCGCCCCCGGGGGGCACCGCGCCTACGACGTCGTCATCGTCGGCGGTGGACACAACGGGCTGGTCGCCGCCGCCTATCTGGCCCGGGCCGGGCGGTCCGTGCTGGTGCTGGAGCGGCTGGACCACACCGGGGGCGCCGCCGTCTCCACCCGGCCGTTCGCCGGCGTGGACGCCCGGCTGTCACGCTACTCGTACCTGGTCAGCCTCCTCCCGCAGAAGATCGTGCGGGACCTGGGGCTGCACTTCCGCGTCCAGGGTCGCACCATTTCCTCGTACACCCCCGTGGAGCGCGGCGGACGGTCGACCGGACTGCTCGTGGGCGGCGGCGAGGAACGCACCCGGGAGGCGTTCGCGCGGCTGACGGGCGGCGAGCGCGAGTACGCGGCATGGGAGCGTTTCTACGGCATGACCGGCCGCGTCGCCCGGCGGGTGTTCCCCACGCTCACCGAACCGCTGCCCACCCGGGACGAACTGCGCCGGCGCGTCGACGATGAGGAGGCGTGGCGGATCCTCTTCGAGGAGCCCGTCGGCGTCGCCGTCGAGGAGCGCTTCGCGGACGACCTGGTGCGGGGCGTGGTCCTCACCGACGCCCTCATCGGCACCTTCGCCGACGCCCACGACCCCTCCCTCAAGCAGAACCGCTGCTTCCTCTACCACGTCATCGGCGGCGGCACCGGCGCCTGGGACGTCCCCGTCGGCGGCATGGGCGCCCTGACCGACGCCCTCGCAGCCGCCGCCCGGGACGCGGGCGCCGTCCTCGCCACCGGGCACGAGGCGGTACGCATCGCCACGGACGGCCGTACGGCGGAGGTCACGTACCGCACGGCCGACGGCGAGGGTGTCGCCGCCGCCCGCCACGTCCTGGTGAACGCCTCCCCGCAAGCCCTCGCGGCCCTCACCGGCGACGCGCCGCCCGCCCCCGCCGAGGGCGCCCAGCTCAAGGTGAACATGCTGGTCAAGCGGCTGCCCAGGCTGCGCGACAGCGCCGTCGACCCGCGTGAGGCATTCGCCGGCACCTTCCACATCGCCGAGGGCTACGAACAGCTCGCCACCGCCCACGCCCAGGCCGCCGCCGGTGAACTCCCCGCCGCCCCGCCCTCCGAGATCTACTGCCACTCCCTGACCGACCCGGGCATCCTCGGCCCGGACCTGGTCGAACAGGGCTACCAGACCCTGACCCTCTTCGGCCTGCACACACCCGCCCGGCTCTTCGAACGGGACAACGACGCCGTGCGCGAGGAACTCCTCAAAGCCACCCTCGCCCAGCTCGACGCCCACCTCGCCGAACCCCTCGCCGACTGCCTGGCCACCGACGCCGACGGCCGCCCCTGCATCGAGGCGCGGACCCCGCTGGACCTGGAGCGCGACCTCGGACTCCCCGGCGGCAACATCTTCCACCGCGACCTCACCTGGCCGTACGCCCAGGAGGGCACCGGCCGCTGGGGCGTGGAGACCCGGCACGCGAACATCGTGCTGTGCGGCGCCGGGGCGGTGCGCGGCGGAGGGGTGAGCGGAGTGCCGGGCCACAACGCGGCGATGGCGGTACTGGAGACACCGGCCGACTGAGACCCCGCGGCGGTTGAACAGCGGCCCCGGCGCAAGAATCTGACGGTGTATCAGAAAAAGCCTTCCGTCGGCCGGTCGGCTGGGGCATCCTGCGCCCATGCAGACGGAGCTGAGCAAGCAACTGGGAGTCGAGCACGCCGTCTTCGGGTTCACGCCGTTCCCCGCAGTCGCCGCGGCCATCAGCCGCGCGGGCGGCTTCGGCGTGCTCGGCGCGGTCCGCTACACCGCCCCCGACGACCTCAAACGCGACCTCGACTGGATCGAGGCGCATGTCGACGGCAAGCCGTACGGCCTCGATGTCGTCATGCCCGCGAAGAAGGTCGAGGGCGTCAGTGAGGCCGATGTCGAGGCGATGATCCCCGAGGGGCACCGGCAGTTCGTGCGGGACACCCTCGCCAAGTACGGGGTGCCGGAGCTGGCCGAGGGCGAGGCGTCCGGGTGGCGGATCACCGGCTGGATGGAGCAGGTCGCCCGCAGTCAGCTCGACGTCGCCTTCGACTACCCGATCCGGCTGCTGGCCAACGCCCTCGGCTCCCCGCCCGCCGACGTCGTCGCCCGCGCCCACGAGCGACACGTCCTCGTCGCCGCGCTCGCGGGCAGCGCCCGGCACGCCCGCAAGCACAGGGACGGCGGCATCGACATCGTCGTCGCCCAGGGCTACGAGGCGGGCGGGCACACCGGCGAGATCGCCTCCATGGTGCTCACCCCGGAGGTCGTCGAGGCCGTCGACCCGCTGCCGGTCCTCGCCGCCGGCGGCATCGGCAGCGGACGGCAGGTCGCCGCCGCCCTCGCCCTGGGCGCCCAGGGCGTGTGGCTCGGGTCGGTCTGGCTGACCACCGCGGAGGCCGACCTGCACTCGCCCGCCCTCACCCGCAAGCTCCTCGCGGCCGGCTCCGGCGACACGGTCCGCTCCCGCGCGCTGACCGGGAAACCCGCCCGCCAGCTCCGTACCGAATGGACCGACGCCTGGGACGCCCCCGACGGACCCGGCACCCTCCCCATGCCCCTGCAGGGACTGCTCGTCGCCGAGGCCGTCTCGCGCATCCAGAAGCACGGGGTCGACCCGCTGCTCGGCACGCCCGTCGGCCAGATCGTCGGCCGGATGAACGAAGTCCGCAGCGTCCAGGCCGTCTTCGACGACCTCACCCGCGGCTTCGAGCGGGCCGTGGACCACGTCAACCGCATCGCCGGAAGGAGCGGCCAGTGACCGGCACACCCCCCACGGGCTTCTGGGCCCAGGCGACCGCCGACCCCGACCGCACGGTCCTGATCGCACCGGACGGCGAGGAGTGGACCGCCGGACGCCTGCACGCCGCCGCCAACCGGCTCGTGCACGGACTGCGCGCCGCCGGTCTCGAACGCGGCGACGCCTTCGCCGTCGTACTGCCCAACTCGGCGGAGTTCTTCACCGCCCATCTCGCCGCCACCCAGGCCGGCTTCTACCTCGTCCCCGTCAACCACCACCTCGTCGGCCCCGAGATCGCCTGGATCGTCTCCGACTCCGGCGCCAAGGTCCTGCTCGCACACGGGCGTTACGGCGACCAGGCGTCCCGCGCCGCCGACGAGGCCGGCCTCCCCGCCACCCACCGGTACGCCGTCGGCGAGGCCGACGGCTTCCGTCCGTACGCCGAACTCCTCGACGGGCAGCCGGAGTCGGCGCCCGCCGACCGCACCCTCGGCTGGGTCATGAACTACACCTCGGGCACCACCGGCCGGCCCCGAGGCATCCGCCGCCCACTGCCCGGCAAACCGCCCGAAGAGGCGTACCTCGGCGGCTTCCTCGGCATCTTCGGCGTCCGGCCGTTCGACGACAACGTCCACCTGGTCTGCTCGCCGCTCTACCACACGGCCGTCCTCCAGTTCGCGAGCGCGTCCCTGCACATCGGCCACCCGCTGGTCCTGATGGACAAGTGGACGCCCGAGGAGATGCTCCGCCTCATCGACGCCCACCGCTGCACCCACACCCACATGGTCCCGACCCAGTTCCACCGCCTGCTGGCCCTCCCGGAGGCCACCAGGCAGTCGTACGACGTCACGTCCATGCGGCACGCCATCCACGGCGCCGCGCCCTGCCCGGACCATGTGAAGCGGGCGATGATCGACTGGTGGGGCACGTGCGTGGAGGAGTACTACGCGGCCAGCGAGGGCGGCGGCGCCTTCGCGACCGCCGAGGACTGGCTCAAGAAGCCCGGCACGGTCGGAAAGGCCTGGCCCATCAGCGAGTTGGCGGTCTTCGACGACGACGGCGACCCCCTCCCGCCCGGTGAACTGGGCACGGTCTACATGAAGATGACGACCGGCGGCTTCGCCTATCACAAGGACGAGGACAAGACGCGGAAGAACCGCATCGGTGACTTCTTCACCGTCGGCGACCTCGGTGTCCTCGACGGGGACGGCTACCTCTTCCTCCGGGACCGCAAGATCGACCTGATCATCTCGGGCGGCGTCAACATCTACCCCGCCGAGATCGAGTCCGCGCTGCTCGCCCACCCCGCCGTCGCCGACGCCGCCGCCTTCGGCATCCCGCACGACGACTGGGGCGAGGAGGTCAAGGCGGTCGTCGAACCGGCCCCGGGGCACGAGCCCGGCCCCGACCTCGCCGCCACGCTCCTCGGCCACTGCGCCGAGCGGCTCGCCGGGTACAAGCGGCCCAAGACCGTGGACTTCATCGCCGAGATGCCCCGCGATCCCAACGGGAAGCTGTACAAGCGGCGGCTGCGGGAGCCGTACTGGGAGGGGCGGCAGCGGCCCCTGTGACGGCGGTCAGTGCCGGACGCGGGGGAAGGTGTCCAGGGCTGCTTGGAGATCGGTGGCATCGGTGCCGATCTTGCGGTAGACGGACGAGAGCAGTTGCCGCACGCCCTGTTCGGTGAGGCGCAGTTCCTTCGCGACCACGGCCACCGGCTGCCCCTGGACCGTCAGTTCGGCGGTCCTGCGTTCCTGGACGGTGAGCGTGTCCGTCTGCGCGTAGCGCAGCGGCAGCGGTCGCAGCCCGGCTGCCGAGAGCTCCTCCCTGGCGCGGGCGGCCAGCGTCTCGGCACCGCAGTGGACGGCGCTCTCCAGGCCCTGGTAAAGCCGGTTCGCGGCCTCCTGCAACCGGCCGTTGCGCGACAGCGCGGCACCGTGGCCGACCAGCGCACGGGCCAGCTCGTACGAAGCGGGCGACCCTTCCAGATGTTCGACGGCCTCCGCATGCACGTCCAGCGCCGCCGGCCCGGCGGTCACCTCCGCCTCGGCACGGAGCGCCTGGCCGATCACGGAAGCCGCGCCGAAGTCCCGGGCCCGCTTGACGGCGTCCCGGGCGAGCGAGAGCGCACGGTCGGGGTCGGTCGAGGCGACGGCCTGCACCAGGTTCAGTTGCCAGCGACACCAGGCGGGGTTGCGCCAGCCTCGTCCGTCCAGCCACTCCCCGACGTCGGACAACAGGCTTTCCGCCTCGGCGTGCCGTCCCTCCGCGATGAGCAGCTCGGCGTACACGGAGCGCGGATCGGGGTAGATGACGGCGTTCGGGACCACCTCGCCGTAGCGGTACGTGTCCGCGATCCGGCGTGCGTCGGCGGTGCGGCCTCGGGCCAGCAGGGTCTGGATGAGGATGCCGATGGCGAACCACTGGGCGGGCACGGCCCCTTCCACCTTCTCGGCGGTGCGCAGCCCCTCCCGAGCCAGTTCCTCCGCGTCGATGAGAAAGCCGCGTCGGTAGCAGATGTAGCCGTAGAGGGTCTGGCCCAGGGCGAGGTGGGAGCCACGCCACCCCTTGCCCTCGCACTCGGTGATGCCCTTGGTGAACAGGTCTTCGGCCCGTCGTGGCTGGTCGCAGTACATGAACACGAGGGCGACCGAGACGGGGACCTCGAAGCCCCGGTTCTCGTCGGTCCAGCTCAGTCCGCCACGCAGAGCTTCCTCGGCGGTCGCCAGGACGGCCTGCCGCGGCTCGCCGCGCAACACCCCGTCCCATGCCCGCAGCCCCAGGATGTACCGCTCCTCCAGGCCCCGTCCGGTCAGTCGCTCAGCCAGCTTCATCAGCCGACGCGAGCGGGCGGGCGCATCGGGCTCGTCCGTGCGGAACGAACTCCAGACGAAGTGATCGGCCTGCATGCGCAGTCGGATGCGGGCATTCGTGGTCTGGCGTGACTCGTCGTCGGCGACGGCCGCGGCCTCGGCCAACTGGTCCGTGTGGGCCAGTGCCTGGGTCAGCCGGTAGACGATGGAGGCGCGCAGAGCGGGATCCACCCCGACTTCGGCCCGCGCCTCCTTGAGGAGGGTGACGGTGGCCGTGGGCTCGATCAGAAAGGTCGAGCCGGCGAGTTCGTGGAGGAGTACGGCACGGTCCTCCGGGAGCGGGGGCTCCTGCAGCGCTCGGGCCAGCACACGCCGGGCGGCCTCCGGGGCCCCGGCGCGAAGGAACTCACGGGCGGCCTCCCGGAGACACTCGACCACCTCGGGCCTGCCCTCGCACGGGAGCTCCAGCAGATGGCGCGAGGTCTTGGCGGCACTGAACCCCGCCGCACGGACGGCCTCCGCGGCCGCGTTGTGCATGCCGACCCGAAAGGAGGCGGGCTGGATGTTCCGGTAGATCGTGGTCGCGATCAGCGAGTGCACGAAGTCGAGGCTTCCACCGGGTCCGTGGCCGTCGGCCACGATCCGGGCGACACGCAGTTTCTCGATCGCCTCGGTGGTGTCCTCGCTGCCGATCACCGCGATCGTGGCGGCGAGTTCCGGTGAGAAGGGCGCGCCCAGGACGGCCGCGGCCTGCGCGAAGCGGACGGTGGTCGTGCCGAGCGCCTGGAGACGCTTGATCAGGCCTGGGCCGCTGACCGCCGAGGCGATGTCCCGCATCGCGGGCAGGTCGTCCCGGGTGCCCTTCAGTTTGCGTCTGCCGAGTTCGATGGCGAGTTCGACGGTGTCAAGCGGGCTCCCGTCGGTCGCCTTGAAGCACTTCTCGCAGAAGTCGTCCTCGGCCCCGTCCCCCACTTCGTCCCTGATGATGCGTGCCACGCCGGCGCGGGTGAGCGGTTCCAGAACGTACGGGCGGTTCCCGTGATGCGCGACGAGAGTGCGGAAGGCGGCCGCCTCGGGCGGCAGTTCGTCGGGCCGGTAGGCGACGATGATCAGGAGTGGCAGGTCCGCGACCCGAGGCGCGAACGAGGCCAGCCAGCTGAGGGATTCGGCATCGGCCCAGTGCAGGTCGTCCAGGAGCAGGACGACGGGAGCCTTCATCATCGTGAGACGGGTCATGACCCAGTCGAGACCGTCTCGCACGCCGGTCGGGTCCGGCGCATGGGCGGTGTCCGTCGCCTCGAGACCGAGCGCGACGGCGACGATGTCGTACCAACTCCCCAGGAAGGTACGGCGTTCCGTCTCGTCCATCGCCGCCAGGGCGGGCTGGGCGAGTTGGCGCACCACGCGGAACGCCAGGTCCTGTTCCGTCTCGCCGCCCCGGCCCGAGAACACCGTGAACCCCTGTGCCACCGCTCGTGCCCGTGCCTCCGCGACGAGCGCCGTCTTGCCCAGTCCGGCCGGACCGGTGAACGCGAGCAGTCCGCCGGACCGCGCCTGCGGTACGCGTTCGACGGCACGGCGCAGCTTCGACAAAGTCGAGTCGAGCGCCTTGAGTTCCCGGTGTCGCTCGAGCAACGGACGAGGTTCGGCCATCGGCTGCCGCGGCTCATACGCCATGTGCCCTACCGCTTCCTGTCGGTGATCCTCGGAGGACTGCGCTGAGGGTACGCCCCTGGTGCACACCCAGTGACGCCGTTGAGCTCCGATGATGACCGGGAAGGATGAATCATGCGTCGGAATGGTTAGGTTGTCTGCTCTGCTGGGTAAGGCGTTCCAAATAACTCACTCCTGGAAGCTCGCTCTCACAGGTGGGCGGGTGCCATCGAGGTGTCCGCGTAGCGCGGCACGGTGCGGGACCAGTAGTAACACCCGCGGATCCAGCCGATCATGCCGTCCACGTAGCCGACCCCGGCGGCGCTCAACTCCGGTTTGATCTCCGTGTACAGCCTCTCGATCTCGCTGATCGTGCCGTTGATCTGCCGGATGGCCAGCATGACGGCCGCCGGCAGGGAGCACTGGTGGGTGCGCTGGTGGGCGAGGGCGAGATTGATCATTCCGCCCGTCTGATGCTCCTTCACCGCGGAGAACAGGTCGGGAATCCACACCGCCGCATCGGCCGACAGCCGACTCAGGCGTTGCATCACGGGGTGACCGAGTTCCTCGGGGGCCAGTTCGCACGGCTGCGCGGCCTCGCACAGCGGGTAGAAGGGCTCGACGCCCGCGATGAGCGAACGCACCGAGCTGCACAGTCCGATCCCCATGGGGAAGGGATGGGCCTGTGCCACCGCCTCGTACAACAGGCCGTGCACGTACTCGCGGCTCTTCCACGCCCACCGCTCGGCCTGTGCGGGTGTGCACCGCTCGCGGACTCGCCGGTGGAGATCGGCCAGGGCCGCTCCCAGCGGGGTGTGGGGCGGTTCGCCGTCCCGCAGGATTCCGATGCTCTCGCTCAGCATGGGCAGCAGCAGGCCTGGAGACTCCCGGCCGACCTCTTCCGCCCGGTCGTCGAAGACGAACTGGTAGGCGATCTGATCGGCCACGAGCTGGAGGATGTCGGCGTCCACGGTCGGGCTGTTGTACGACGCGAGTTCGGCGGGCCGGGTGTAGCCGATCATCGCCGCCACCTCCGGTTCGTCGGTCAGCCCCCTCTCGCGCAGCCATGCGTCGACGCCGGCGACCGCCGCGGATTCGTGGCGATTCTGCAGGAACGGGAAGGGCATGTAGAGGTGGGTGTCGATCAGTTCTTTCAGGCTGGAGGCACGCATTTCGTCCTGTACGGCGAGCGTGGCTTCTTCATGCGTGGTCGACACCGGTGTCACCGGCCTTTCGAGAGTCCTGAGAGTCGTGTACGGGGCATTCGGCTACGGGGAGTTCCGCGGTTTCTCGGCGCGCGCTGGAACCCGCACGAGGTGAGCCGCCGATCGACGCGCGGGAACGGGGCTCGCAGATCATCAGCAGGGACCTCGGCCCCAGCGTCGCCCCGGGACGCGGTGGTGCGACGGGGCCGGGCAGATGGGTCAGACGCCAGCGGGAGGCGACGGTGGCCAGGGCCACCGTGACCTCCGCCATGGCGAAGGCGTCGCCGATGCACTTACGGCTGCCCGTGGCGAACGGCAGCATCGCACCGTGCGGTGCGGCGGTGGCCCGTCCCGGCAGCCAGCGCTCGGGGAGGAACCGGTCGGGGTCGGGGAACGACGCGGGATCGTGCTGCAGCAGGTAGGGGCTGTACAGGACGGTGGCTCCCCGGGGGAGACGGTGCCCGGCGAGCTCCGTCTCCCTGGTGGTGACGCGGGTGAAGAGCCAGCCGGGCGGGGAGTGGCGCAGCGTCTCGTGGACGACGCTTCGGGTGTAGGGGAGGCGCGTCAGATCGTCGGGATCAGGCCGCTGCCGTCCGCCGAGCACGCTGTCGACCTCCGCGTGCAGACGGCGCTCCGACTGTGGATCCTGCGCCAGGAGGCTGAAGGCGGACGCCATGCACAGGGCGGTGCTCTCGGCCCCGGTGAGCAGGAGCGAGACGAGGTGGTCGTGGACCTCCTGCTCGGTGATCGCCGCGTCTGCCGCCTCTGCCCCGTCTGCCGCCTCTGTCGCGTCTGCCGCGTCCGAGCCGGTGGCGCGCGAGGCCTCCAGCAGGGTCCCCAGCAGGTCGTCGCGGGGAGTGCCCCGACGGCGCTCGGCGATGGCCGCGTCGGTGATCGCGTGCACGCGGGCGACCGCCCGCCGGTAGCGACGGTTCGCGGGCGTGGGGACGCGGAACAGGGCGTCGACCGGCACGACGGTGCGGACGAACAGGCCACGGACGATGTCCGCCAGACACTCCCGCACCTCGGCGGACGTCGCGGCGTCGAGCGAGTCGGAGAAGAGGACGCGGCTGATCATCCGCGTCGACAGTGCCATCATGGCCGCGCTGACGTCGACCTCCTGCCCGGGACGCCAGTCGCGGCACACCGCCTCCGCCTCCTGGGCCATCAGCTCCGTCTGATCGGGCAGCCGGGACGGGAGGAACGCGGGTTGCAGCAGCCTGCGCTGGCGCCGGTGCTCCGCGTGGCGGCTCGTGACCAGACCGTCGCCCATCAGCACCCGGAGCCTGTCGAACAGCGGACCCCCCTTGTCGAAGGTGCGCGAGTCCTTGAGCATCCGGTGGACCAACTCCGGATGACACACCATCCAGGCCCGCTGCGGACCGAGTCGGATCTCGACCAGATCTCCATGGCCGGGCAAAGAATTCAGAAAAGCCAACGGGCGACGGTACAAGGCGATACCGTGGCCGAGGAGTGGGAATATGCCTGGCGCAGTACCCACCCTCCATACGCGTTCTCGTTCCGGCACAGCGCTACTCATCGCATACCCCCTGCTTCATATGGCACTCGCACAACAACGGACGGTGCACTGACTTGGCACCCGAGTCAGGTTCTGCCCAGTTCGAACGGGTTCCCTTTGCCGCGAATCCTTTCTGCAGGGGGGCGCAAAGGAGCGCGGAGAAGCAAAAGAAGCATTTCGCTGTGAATTGTTCCCGGCGGCTCACCCCCTTTCGGCGTCGACTCGGCGTCGACGCCGGGGTGCGTCCAGCACTTGACGTGCCCCGGCCACCGCCTGAGGATCATCAGTCATGACGCCCGGACATGGCAGTACGGTCGACGGGGTGCTGCGACGCAGCGCCCGTCGCACCCCGGCGCGCGTCGCCGTCGAGTACCGCGACCGCACCTGGACCTACGAGGAACTCGACGAGGCCGTCTCACGCGCGGCGAGCGTCCTGCTCGGCGAGGGGCTCGCCCCCGGCGACCGGGTCGGCGCCTACGGGCACAACTCCGACGCCTACCTCATCGCCTTCCTCGCCTGCGCCCGCGCGGGCCTGGTCCACGTCCCCGTCAACCAGAACCTCACCGGCGACGACCTGACGTACATCGTCGACCAGTCGGGCAGTGCCCTGGTCCTCGCCGATCCCGACCTCGCGGGCCGACTCCCCGACCGCGTCAGGACGTTGGCCCTGCGCGACGCCGACGACTCCCTCCTCGCCCGACTCCCCGCGACCGCCCTGTACGACGGCCCCGAGCCGCGCGCCGAGGATCTGGTGCAACTGCTCTACACCTCGGGCACGACGGCCCAGCCCAAGGGCGCGATGATGACCCACCGTGCCCTGGTGCACGAGTACCTGAGTGCGATCGCCGCCCTCGACCTGAGCGCCGGCGACCGCCCCGCGCACTCCCTCCCGCTGTACCACTCGGCACAGCTGCACGTGTTCCTGCTGCCGTACCTCGCGGTCGGCGCCACGAACATCGTGCTGGACGCGCCCGACGGCGACCAGCTCTTCGATCTCATCGAGGAGGGCCGCGTCGACAGCCTCTTCGCCCCGCCCACCGTGTGGATCGGCCTCGCGAACCGCCCCGACTTCACGACCCGAGACCTCAGCGCGCTGCGCAAGGCGTACTACGGGGCGTCGATCATGCCGGTGCCCGTCCTGGAGCGCCTGCGCGAACGCCTGCCCAAACTGGGGTTCTACAACTGCTTCGGCCAGAGCGAGATCGGCCCGCTCGCCACCGTCCTTGCCCCCGACGAGCACAAGGGCCGCATGGACTCCTGCGGGCGCACGGTCCTGTTCGTGGACGCCCGGGTCGTCGACGAGGACGGCGTGGAGGTCCCCGACGGCACACCCGGTGAAGTCGTCTACCGTTCCCCGCAGTTGTGCGAGGGCTACTGGGACAAGCCCGAGGAGACCGAAGTGGCCTTCCGTGACGGCTGGTTCCACTCCGGCGACCTCGCCGTCCGCGACGCCGACGGCTACTACACGATCGTCGACCGGGTGAAGGACGTCATCAACTCCGGTGGCGTACTGGTCGCTTCACGCCAGGTCGAGGACGCGCTGTACACCCACGACGCCGTCGCCGAGGCCGCCGTGATCGGGCTGCCCGACGAGAAATGGATCGAGGCGGTCACGGCCGTGGTCGTCCCGCGCGGCGAGGTCACCGAGGACGAGCTCATCGCCCACGCCCGCGAGAGACTCACGAACTTCAAGGCCCCCAAGCGCGTGCTCTTCGTGGACGAACTGCCCCGCAACGCGAGCGGCAAGATCCTCAAGCGGGAGCTGCGGGACCGGTTCACCTCATGACTGCGATCGCCGGTCATGACTCGTCGGCCGTCATGACTCCCGTGGACGTTCGTCAACGATCCGCCTGATCTTGCCCACCGACCGCTCCAGCGACTCCGGGTCCACGATCTCGACCGAGACCGACACCCCGATGCCGTCCTTCACCGCCGCCGCGATGGCGTGCGCGGCGGTGACGCGGTCCGCGGGGGTGGCGTCGGGGCGGGCCTCCGCACGGACCGTGAGGGCGTCGAGGCGGCCCTCGCGGGTCAGGCGGAGCTGGAAGTGCGGCGCCACGGCCGGGGTGCGCAGCACGATCTCCTCGATCTGGGTCGGGAAGAGGTTCACCCCGCGCAGGATGACCATGTCGTCGCTGCGGCCGGTCACCTTCCGCATCCGCCGGAAGACGCGCGCCGTGCCCGGCAGCAGGGCCGTCAGGTCACGGGTGCGGTAGCGGACGATCGGCATCGCCTCCTTGGTGAGCGAGGTGAACACCAACTCGCCCTCCGCGCCCTCCGGGAGGACCTCGCCGGTGATCGGGTCGACCACCTCCGGGAAGAAGTGGTCCTCCCAGATGTGGAGGCCGTCCTTGGTCTCCACGCACTCCTGCGCGACCCCCGGCCCGATCACCTCCGACAGCCCGTATATGTCGACGGCGTCGATCGCGAAGCGCTCCTCGATCTCCTGACGCATCGCCTCCGTCCACGGCTCGGCGCCGAACACGCCCACGCGCAGCGATGTGGAGCGGGGGTCGACGCCCTGCCGTTCGAACTCGTCGAGGAGGGTGAGCATGTAGGAGGGGGTCACCATGATGATCCGCGGCTTCAGGTCCTGGATCAGCAGGACCTGACGGGACGTCATGCCGCCGGACGCCGGGATCACCGTACAGCCGAGGCGTTCGGCGCCGTAGTGGGCGCCGAGGCCGCCGGTGAACAGGCCGTACCCGTACGCCACATGGACCGTGTCGCCGGGGCGGCCGCCAGCCGCGCGGATCGAACGGGCCACCATGTCCGCCCACATGGACAGGTCGGCGTCCGTGTAGCCGACGACCGTCGGACGGCCGGTGGTGCCGCTGGAGGCGTGGATGCGGCGGACGCGGTCCCGGGGGACGGCGAACATCCCGTACGGGTAGTGCGCGCGCAGGTCCGCCTTGGTGGTGAAGGGGAAGCGGGACAGATCGGCGAGGGCACGGCAGTCGTCGGGGTGGACGCCGGCCTTGTCGAAGGAGTCGCGGTAGAAGGGCACATGGGCGTACGCGTGACGCAACGAGGCCCGCAGACGCCCCAGTTGCAGCGCGCGCAGAGCGTCCTCGTCGAGGCGCTCGCCCTCGTCCAGCAGGTTCCGCGCATCCCTCATGAGACTTCTCCCTCGCCCAATCATGTCAATACGGGCGACCGATCATTCGGTCGATCTCCTTCGGGATCAGTAATCCAGGCCTGCGGGCATCAGGCAAGGGGGCTCGTCGTGAATGTCGCCCGGGAGAACCGGGTTGCGGGCGGCTGCGGCCCACGTCCAGGATCGGGGCATGCCGATCCTCACCGCGAGTGCCTCCCTCTGATCTCTGGGATCCCTGTGGAGGTCACCGGTCCTCCGCGACCGCCACCTCCCGCGCCCACCGGTAGTCCGCCTTCCCGCTCGGCGAGCGGCGGATGGCCTCGGTGAGCACCAGCTGACGCGGGATCTTGTAACCGGCGAGCCGCGTGCGGCAGTGACCCTGGATGTCCTCCAGGGAGGGCAGCGGGGCACCCGTGCGCACCTGCACCACCGCCGCCACATGGTTGCCCCACGTCGCGTCCGGCACCCCGGCCACCAGGGCGTCGTACACGTCCGGGTGCGACTTCAGGGCCTGCTCGACCTCCTCGGGGTACACCTTCTCGCCCCCGGTGTTGATGCACTGCGAGCCACGGCCGAGGACGACGACCACGCCCTCCTCGTCGACGGTCGCCATGTCGCCGAGCAGCACCCAGCGCTCGCCGTCCTTCTCGAAGAAGGTCTCGGCCGTTTTCACCGGGTCGTTGTAGTAGCCGAGGGGGACATGGCCGTGCTGGGCGACCCGGCCCACCTCGCCCGGCGCAACCGGCTCGTACGTGGCCGGATCGACCACCTGCGTACGGGAGTTGACCCGCACCCGGAAGCCGCGCTCGGGCCCGGAGTCCTCCGTCGCCGTGCCGTTGAAGCCGGACTCCGAGGAGCCGAAGTTGTTCAGCAGCATCGCGTTGGGCAGCAGTGCCCGGAACTGCCGGCGGACCGTGTCCGACATGATCGCCCCGGACGAGGACACGCTGAACACCGACGAGCAGTCCGTGCCCTTCATCGGACCCTCGAGCGCGTCGATCAACGGCCGCAGCATCGCGTCGCCCACCAGGGAGATGCTGGTGACCTTCTCCTTCTCGACCGTCCGCAGCACTTCCTCGGGCACGAACTTGCGGTGGATCACCACACGTTGGCCGAAGTTGAAGCCGATGAAGGCGGTGAGCGTGGAAGTGCCGTGCATCAGCGGGGGAGTGGGGAAGAAGGTGATCCCCGTACCCCCCGCCGCCACCCGCTCGGCGATCTCCTCCGGCTTCTTCACCGGCTCCCCGGTCGGCGAGCCACCGCCCAACCCCGAGAAGAACAGGTCCTCCTGACGCCACATCACACCCTTGGGCAGGCCGGTCGTGCCGCCGGTGTAGATGATGAACTGGTCGTCGCCCGAGCGGGCCGGGAACCCGCGCCCGGGGGAACCGCCCGCCTCGGCCTCCGTGAAGGAGGAGATGCCCTCGCCGGCCGGACCCACCCGGATCAGGTGCCGCAGCGCCGGCGCCTGCGGAAGCGCCGCCGCCACCCGGTCGGTGAACTCCGCGTCGAAGACCAGCGCGGCCAGGTCAGCGTCCCGGTAGAGGTAGACCAACTCCTCCTCCACATAGCGGTAGTTGACGTTGACCGGCACGATCCGCGCCTTCAGGCAGCCCAGCACCGTCTGCAGATACTCGACGCCGTTGTACAGATGCAGGCCGAGATGCTCGCCGGGCCGCAGCCCGCTGTCGAGGAGGTGATGGCCGATCCGATTGGCGGCTGTGTCCAACTCCGCGTACGTCAGCCGCCGTTCCGCGCCCGTGCCGGGGTGGTCGACGTACACGAGCGCCTCACGGTCGGCCGCCACGTCGACGACCGACTCGAACAGGTCGGCAAGGTTGTACTCCACCGCTCCTCCTGACCTCGCGGGGCCTGGTTCTCCCGACGGTTCGCGTCATCACAGCAAAGAGCGCGGCAAGTGGGAAGGGCTCCCGCGAAGAAATCTGACTGACTGTCAGAAAACCCTTGAACTGCCATCACGCCTCCTGCAACCTGTTCTCGTTCTTTCCGAGGGGAGATGTGCGATGGGCGGTACCGAACACCTCACGGTGCGGCGCGAAGGCGCCACACTCGTGCTCACGCTCAACCGGCCGGAGGCCAGGAACGCGCTCTCGATCGCCATGCTCGTCGGCCTGTACGACGGCTGGCTGGAGGCCGACGAGGACGACTCGGTCCGCTCGATCGTGTTCACCGGAGCGGGCGGCGCGTTCTGCGCCGGCATGGATCTCAAGGCCCTCGCCGGCCAGGGCATGGAAGGGGAGCAGTACCGCGACCGGCTCAAGGCCGACCCCGACCTGCACTGGAAGGCGATGCTGCGCCACCACCGCCCCCGCAAGCCGGTGATCGCCGCCGTCGAGGGCCACTGCGTCGCGGGCGGAACGGAGATGCTCCAGGGCACCGATATCCGCGTCGCGGGCGAGTCCGCCACCTTCGGCCTCTTCGAGGTGCGGCGCGGCCTGTTCCCGATCGGCGGCTCCACGGTCCGCCTGCAACGACAGATCCCGCGCACCCACGCCCTGGAGATGCTGCTCACCGGGCGCCCGTACAGCGCGCGGGAGGCTGCCGCCATCGGCTTGGTCGGGCATGTCGTCCCCGACGGCACGGCCCTGGAGAAGGCGCTGGAGATCGCCGAACGGGTCAACTCCTGCGGCCCGTTGGCGGTCGAGGCCGTCAAGGCGTCGGTGTACGAGAGCGCCGAGCTCACCGAGACGGAGGGGCTCGCGGCGGAGCTCGTCCGGGGGTGGCCGGTGTTCGACACCGTCGATGCGAAGGAAGGCGCCCGTGCGTTTGCGGAGAAGCGGTCACCCGTTTACAAGCGAGAGTGAGCTCCGCAGGGTGCGCCGTTTTGAAGGCTGCGGTCCGTTGTGGCTGGTCGCGCAGTTCCCCGCGCCCCTCTGGGGCGCTTTCACTGACGTTGGCTTCCCAAGGAGGCAGCCCCGATGCCCGAAGTCCTCAAGGCTCCCCTGGTTGTTGAGTTCCCGTTCACTCGGTCCCTCGGTCCTGTGCAGAGTGCCTTCCTCACTGGGCTGCGTGAGCAGGTGGTCCTCGGGGTGCGGGCCGGCGACGGTCGCGTGCTCGTGCCGCCCGTCGAGTACGACCCCGTCACCGCCGAGGAGATCCGCGATCTTGTGGAGGTGGCCGCTACCGGGACGGTGACCACCTGGGCCTGGAACCACGCTCCCCGCCGGGGCCAGCCTCTGGCCGGCCCGTTCGCCTGGGTGCTGGTCCGGCTCGACGGTGCCGGCACCGGCCTCCTGCACGTCCTCGACGCCCCCGGCCCCGACGCCGTCCACACCGGGATGCGCGTCCGGATCCGCTGGGCCGAGGAACGCACCGGCGCCATCACCGATATCGCCTGCTTCGAGCCGTACGACGGCGTACCGGGCCAACTGACCGGCAGCAACGGGGAGTTCGAGGGTGAGCGGGTCACCGGCATCGTCGCCCCCGCCCGCCTCGACTACACCTACTCGCCCGGCCGTGCCCAGTCCGCCTACATCGCCGCGCTCTCCACCCAGCGCACGGTCGGTGAACGCTGCCCGTCCTGCCGCAAGGTGTACGTACCGCCGCGCGGGGCCTGCCCCACCTGCGGTGTGCCGACCGCCGAGCAGATCGAGGTCGGGCCGCGCGGGACCGTCACCACCTTCTGCATCGTCAACATCAAGGCGAGGAACCTCGACATCGAAGTCCCCTACGTCTACGCCCACATCGCCCTCGACGGCGCCGACCTCGCCCTGCACGGACGCATCGGCGGCATCCCCTACGACCAGGTCCGCATGGGCCTGCGCGTCGAACCCGTGTGGACGGAAGGCGCCCGCTACCCCGACCACTACCGGCCGACCGGCGAACCCGACGCGGACTACGACGCCTACAAGGAGCTGCTGTGACCCGTGAGGAATCCTCAGGCGTCCGCGACGTCGCGGTGGTGGCCTTCGCGCAGACCGACGTCCTGCGCACCACCGACGAGCTCTCCGAAGTGGAGATGCTCATGCCGGTCCTGCACAGCGTCCTCGACCGGACCGGCCTGAAGACCGCCGACATAGGCTTCACCTGCTCCGGCTCCAGCGACTACCTCGCCGGCCGCGCCTTCTCCTTCACCCTCGCCCTCGACGGCGTCGGCGCCTGGCCGCCCATCGCCGAGTCCCACGTCGAGATGGACGGCGCCTGGGCGCTGTACGAGGCGTGGACCAAACTGCTCACCGGCGACGCGGACACCGCGCTCGTCTACGCCTACGGCAAGTCCTCGCCCGGCTCCGTGCGCGACGTGCTCACCCGCCAACTCGACCCGTACTACGTCGCCCCCCTGTGGCCCGACTCCGTCGCCCTCGCCGCGCTCCAGGCCCGGGCCCTGATCGACGCGGGCGACACCGACGAACCCGCCCTCGCCGCGATCGGCGCCCGCAGCCGACGGGTCGCCACCCTCAACTCCCGTGCCCAACTGCGGGGTTCGGTGCCCCAGGGGGAGTACGTCGTACGGCCGTTGCGCACCGGCGACTGCCCGCCGGTCGGCGACGGGGCCGCCGCCGTGATCCTCGCGGCGGGGGAGCGGGCCCGCGAGCTGTGCTCCCGGCCCGCCTGGATCCGGGGCATCGACCACCGCATCGAGGCCCACGCGCTCGGCGTGCGCGACCTGACCGACTCGCCCTCCACGCGCCTCGCCGCCCAGAAGGCGGGCGTGTTCGAACGGCCCGTCGACACCGCCGAGTTGCACGCGCCGTTCAGCTCGCAGGAGGTCGTCCTGCGCAAGGCGCTGCGGCTGGACGACAGCGTGCGGGTGAACCTGTCCGGCGGCCCGCTCGCCGCCAACCCCATGATGGCCGCCGGCCTCGTCCGCATCGGCGAGGCCGCCGCCCGCATCCACCGGGGCGAGTCCGACCGCGCCCTCGCCCACGCCACCTCCGGCCCGTGTCTCCAGCAGAACCTGGTCGCCGTACTCGAAGGGGAACCGCGATGAGCAAGGAGCCCGTGGCCGTCGTCGGGATCGGCCAGACCAAGCACGTCGCGGCCCGGCGGGACGTCTCCATCGCGGGGTTGGTCCGCGAGGCGGCTCAACGTGCCCTGGCCGACGCGGAGTTGACGTGGGCCGATATCGACGCCGTCGTCATCGGCAAGGCCCCCGACTTCTTCGAGGGCGTCATGATGCCCGAGCTGTACCTCGCCGACGCGCTCGGCGCGGTGGGCAAGCCGATGCTGCGCGTGCACACGGCGGGCTCCGTCGGCGGGTCCACCGCGCTGGTCGCCGCCAATCTCGTCGCCGCCCGCGTCCACGGCACCGTCCTCACCCTGGCCTTCGAAAAGCAGTCCGAGTCCAACGCCATGTGGGGACTGTCCCTGCCGATCCCCTTCCAGCAGCCCCTGCTCGCCGGGGCCGGCGGGTTCTTCGCGCCCCACGTGCGCGCGTACATGCGGCGCAGCGGCGCACCCGACACCGTCGGCTCGCTGGTGGCCTACAAGGACCGGCGCAACGCGCTGAAGAACCCCTACGCCCACCTCCACGAGCACGACATCACCCTGGAGAAGGTCCAGGCCTCGCCCATGCTCTGGGACCCGATCCGCTACTCGGAGACCTGCCCCTCCTCCGACGGGGCCTGCGCGATGGTCCTCACCGACCGCGCCGGAGCCGCCCGCGCCCCCCGGCCGCCCGCCTGGATGCTCGGCGGCGCGATGCGCAGCGAACCGACCCTCTTCGCGGGCAAGGACGCCGTGTCGCCGCAGGCCGGCAAGGACTGTGCCGCCGACGTCTACCGGCAGGCCGGCGTCACCGACCCGCGCCGGGACATCGACGCCGTCGAGATGTACGTACCGTTCTCCTGGTACGAGCCCATGTGGCTGGAGAACCTCGGCTTCGCCGACGAGGGCGAGGGCTGGAAGCTGACCGAGGCCGGCGTCACGGAGCTCGACGGCGACCTCCCCGTCAACATGTCGGGCGGCGTCCTGTCCACCAACCCGATCGGCGCCTCCGGCATGATCCGCTTCGCCGAGGCGGCGCTCCAGGTGCGCGGGCAGGCCGGGGAACACCAGGTGGAGCGGGCCCGCACGGTCCTCGGACACGCCTACGGCGGCGGCTCCCAGTTCTTCTCCATGTGGCTCGTGGGCGCGTCGGCTCCGCAGTCCTGAAAGGGTCCCGCTCACGTGCTCTGTCGGCCTCCGGAACCGATCGCTAGGCTGACCCGCGGACGACGAACCGGGAGGAGCACGGACGTGGCCGAGAGCATGATCCAGCAGCAGCCGCTCACGGGCTGGGACAAGCCGGAGCTGGACCTCAGCAGCGCCGAGTGGCAGTCCAGCAGTCGGGGGCGGGGGGACGTCCAGATCGCCTTCGTCGAGGGATTCATCGCGATGCGCAACAGTGGCCGTCCCCAGAGCCCTTCCCTGATCTTCACGCCCGCCGAGTGGGGCGCGTTCGTGTCGGGGGCGCGGGAGGGGGAGTTCGACCTGACGTAGACCCTCCGCCTCGCAACCGGCCCGTCGACCGCCCCGAGCCCGCGCCGACGAGCCGCATCCTGCCCGGTGCGCCCGGCGCCCGCCTCCAGGTGGTCGCCGGCGTCCCACGTCAGGGGGTGCGGGCAACCGCGCGATCAGCCGTCCATGACCCGCACCCGAACGGCGAACCGTAACCCGCCCACGCGTCACCGGACGCCGGTGGCCACGTACCATGGCCGCATGTCGTTCCTCCGCCGCCGCAGTGCCACTCCCGCCGGGCCCGACTTCGACGTCCTGGCCATGGATCCGGGCGACTGGCCCGGCAATCTGGGCGCCGGCCTGCTGCCCGCCCCCGACGGTAGTTGCCAGGGCGTCTTCCTGCGCTACGACCTCTTCGGCGGCCGCGGCCCCGCGATGATCATCGGCAATCTGCCCGAGGGCTCCCCGGCCCGCGAGGTGGCGGAGGACGAGATCCCCTTCGAGGTGGCCCAACTGCTGCTCGCGCTGGAGAACGACGAGGAGGTGACCGTCGTCGGCACCGAGGACATGCCCGTGATGCAGGGCGACAACCTGCTGATCGTGCGCCGTCTGAAGCTGTCCGAGGGGCGGATCTCCTGCGTGCAGTTCGACCGCAGCGACCACGTCCTGGTGACCATCGCCGCCTGGGACCGCCCCATCACCGACGACCTGTACGCCCTGCTGAAACCGCTCCCGGCGGAGCTGTTCCAGCAGGGCTGAGGCCCGGCTAGAAGGCCGACGAGGCCGACGACGTCACCTTCACGTCCGCCGCCCGCACGAACGCCACCCGGTGGCCGTACTGGATCTCGTAGTACTGATCGCCACCGACGACGACCTGGTGCGAGCCGGTGGAGAAGGTCACCGCGTAGTAGTACTCGCCCGGCACCTTGTCCCCGACCACGTACGTCTGGCCCTTCGGCAGGGTGTATGGCAGCGGTGCGAGCCCCTGGTCGGGGACGCCCGCCGGGTAGGCCGAGGCCTCCGGGTACGCGCGGCCGTAGAGCGGCACGCTCGCGCGGCCGTCCTTGGGGGTCACCACCTGGCCCGTCGCGGGCACGGCCGTCGGCTGGTCCTTGGGGTTTTTGAACCAGGCCTTCTGCCCCAGGTACCAGATCGCCGTCCAGTCACCCCACTCGTCGGCGACCGCGTACTGCTGGCCGGTGGACACCCGCGAGGAGAGGTCGTTCACGCCCGTCGTCGGGGCCGAGCCGTCGCCGACGTCCTTGATCAGGGCGGACTTCTCGTCGTGGGCGGAGTACAGCCGCACCTCGCTCGAACCGTGCGCGGCGCACGGCTGACCCTTGACGGCGCAGTCCGTGTACACCGGCTGGTTGGCGGTGTAGTCCGGCCGGATCGTCACCAGGCCGCCGCTGCCGCTGCGGGCCGTCGCGGTGAAGGGCCGGCCGAGCAGCTCGAAGTAGTGCCGCCAGTCCCAGTACGGGCCCGGGTCGGTGTGCATCCCGGAGACGGCCGCAGGGGTCGGGCCGGGCACGTTGTCGTGGCCCAGGATGTGCTGCCGGTCCAGCGGGATGCCGTACTTCGCGGACAGGTACGTCACCAGCCGGGCCGACGAGCGGTACATCGCCTCCGTGTACCAGGAGTCCGGCTGGGCGAGGAAACCCTCGTGCTCCAGGCCGATCGACTTGGAGTTGATGTACCAGTTGCCCGCGTGCCAGGCCACGTCCTTCGCCTTCACGTGCTGGGCGATGTGGCCGTCGGTGGAGCGCAGCGAGTAGTTCCAGGACACGTACGTGGGGTCCTGGACCAGGTTCAGCACCCCTTCCCAGCGGCCCTCGGTGTCATGGACGACGATGTACTTGATGCCCGGCGCGGCGGGCCGGTCCGCGGCGTCGTGGTTGCCGTAGTCGTTGTCGCCGAACTGCTCGTAGGGCGCCGGGATCCACTCGCAGGACACCGTCGCCGGGCACTCGGTGCCCGCCGCGGAGACCGTGCGCAGACCGGCCCCGCGCAGTTGGGCCGTGCGCGGAGCGAGGTCCGGCTGCGCGGCCAGGGCGACCGGACCGCCGGCGTCCGTCATCCGCTCCTCGCCGGTGCGCAGCACGTCGTAGACGTCGTTCGCGAAGGCGGCGGCCGTCGCGGTGTCGTCCGCGCCCGAGAAGCGCGCCACCGCGCCGTACCAGCCCGCCGGGCCGGCGCTCAGCGGCTCGCCCAGGCTCCGCTGGGCGGCGGCGAGGAGCGCGGCGCCGCCCGCGATGTTGGCCGCGGGATCCGTGCGCAGTTCCTCGGGGCTCAGACCGGTCAGCTCCGCCGCCCTGGGCAGCGTCTTCAGACGGGCCGGGAGCTCGCCGCTCGACGGGATCCGCCCGCCCGGGTGCACGGCCGGGTGCAGGGCCGGGCGGGCCGAGTCGCCGCGGGCGTCCTCCGAGCCCTCGCTGTGGTGCGGGGCCGTCGCGAGCGCCGTACGGGCGTCGGTGAGGTGCATCGGCCCGTAGCCGCCGGTCACGCTCGGCGCGCCGTCGTGCGTGTCCCAGCGGGACTGGAGGTAGGAGACGCCCAGGAGCACGCTCTGCGGCACGTGGTACTCGGCGGCAGCGGCGGCGAAGGCCCGCTGGAGGCTGTTCGCCGAGGACTGTGCAGCCGTGGCGGGCGCCGCGCCGAGCAGCGGGAGCAGCAGAGCCGCCGACGCCATGGCGCCTGCGGCTCTACGGGTACGTCTGGGGGGTCCGGAGTGAGTGACGGGTTTTCGCAATGCGGCCTCCTGGGACGAGCGGGCGGGCGTGCGGGGCGTACGGGGAGTGCGGGGCCGAACGTGGGCCCTGCGGCACCGGTTTGCCGATAACCCGTCAATCATGCGCACAAACAGGAGATTTCCCTCGTCAAGACACCGCTCTCGCACACATACGGAGGTCCGCGGTGCGCCGCCGTTCAGGCGCACCGCGGACCTCCGTCGTCCCTGCCGTGAGTCCCCTTCAGCGAGTGCCGACCGCCGCGCGTACGGCCCGGCGGGCCATCTGGCAGTCGTCGTGCAGCCGCCGCAGCAGCAGGCGCTGCTCCTCGCCGGTCGGCACGGCGCCCGGGTGGCCCGCCCCCGGGGGCGTGGGGGCCGTGTCCTGCATCGAACGCTGTACGGCCGTCTCGTAGGTACGGATCTCGCGGGTCAGGACCAGCATCAGGTTCACCAGGAAGGCGTCCCGCGAGGCCGGGCCCGCCGACTGGGCGAGCTGGCTGATCTGACGGCGCGCCACCGGCGCGTCGCCCAGCGCCGACCACAGCGTCGCCAGGTCGTAGCCCGGCAGATACCAGCCCGCGTGCTCCCAGTCCACCAGCACTGGACCGGCCGGTGAGAGGAGGATGTTCGACAGGAGGGCGTCGCCGTGGCAGAACTGGCCCATGCCGTGGCGGCCCGCGGTGGCCGCGATGCCGTGCAGCAGCTTCTGCAGGTCACCGAGGTCCCGGTCGGTGAGCAGACCCAGCTCGTGGAAGCGGGAGATCCGGGCCGCGTAGTCGAGCGGCGCGTCGAACGCCCCGGCCGGCGGCCGCCAGGTGTTCAGGCGGCAGATCGCGCCGAGTGCCGCCCTGATGTCGGCTCGCGGCGGGGCCTCGGTGGGGTGCCGCTGGAGTGCCGCCACGCGCCCCGGCATCCGCTCGATCACCAGGGTGCAGTTGTCCGGGTCCGCCGCGATCAGTCTCGGCGCGCGCACCGGGGGGCGCTGCCGGACGAACGTGCGGTACGCGGCTATTTCGTGCCGGATCCGCTCGGCCCACACGGGGGAGTGGTCCAGTAAACACTTGGCGACGGCGGTGCTGCGCCCTGTCGTACCGACCAGGAGCACCGAGCGTCCGCTGCGGCGCAGCACCTGGACCGGGGAGAACTCCGGGCAGATCCGGTGCACCGACGCGATCGCCGTGCGCAGTTGGGCGCCCTGGGGGCCGGACAGGTCGAGTCTCCCGCTGAGCGGTTGCGTGCCGAGCCCCGCGGGGCGCCGGGCCAGTCCCGCGCCGAGCGCGGGGGCCGCCGGCCGCGCGGGGGCGAGGTAGGGGCCGCCACCGCCCGGACGGGGGTGCAGCGGCCGGGGCGGGGCGGACACGGAGGACGATGCTGCGTACATGGGGGAAACAGATCCCTTCGTGTGCCGGACGTCTGACGCTGCCCCGACCGGTCCCCCCGGATACACCCTGGGGAGTGTCCCTCGGCGACCGGGTCGGGGTGGCGCGTTCCTACCTGACACCCATGGCCCACTGGCACACCATCTGGCGGACCCTGGCGAAACCCTGGCGAATAGTCGCCCGGCAACTTTCACCGGGCTACTGTCAACTCAGCCGAGAACCTGGGGGCTTGACGTGAGCGGACAACCCAACACCCGCCTCTCGGATCTGTTCGGCCTGGCCGGCTGGTCCAAGGGTGAACTCGCGAGGCTGGTCAACCGGCAGGCGGCGGCCATGGGCCACCCCCAACTGTCGACCGACACCTCCCGGGTTCGGCGGTGGATCGACACGGGAGAGATCCCGCGCGATCCCGTGCCGCGGGTACTGGTCGCCCTGTTCACCGAGCGTCTCGGCCGTGTCGTGACCATCGAGGACCTCGGTCTGGTCCGGCACGGGCGTTCCGGGAATCGGCCCGGCGGCGGGAGTGTGCAACACCCCGACGGTGTGCCGTGGGCGCCCGAACGGACTGCTGCGGTCCTCACCGAATTCACGGGAATGGACCTCATGCTCAACCGACGCGGCCTAGTGAGCGCAGGTGTCGTGCTCACGGCGGGATCCGCACTCAGCAGCGCCATGTACGAGTGGCTGCACACCGATCCGACCCTCTCCGCCGACGCTCCCGTCATCGACCACCCCCTCCTCCACCATGCCGACCCCGCCGGGGTCGACCGCTACGAGGCCGCCCCCATCGGAACGGAGGAGGTCGACGAACTGGAGCGCTCGGTCGAGGTGTTCCGCGCCTGGGACGCGGCCCGCGGGGGCGGGCTGCAACGCAAGGCGGTGGTGGGGCAGCTCAACGAGGTGGGCGGCATGCTCGCCTACCATCACCCCGCCCATCTCCAGCGGCGCCTGTGGGGCGTCGCGGCCAACCTCGCCGTCCTCGCGGGCTGGATGTCGCACGACGTCGGTCTGGAGCCCACGGCCCAGAAGTACTTCGTCATCGCCGCCCATGCCGCGCACGAGGGCGGCGACCGGCCCCGGGCCGGCGAGGCGCTCTCCCGGGCGGCCCGCCAGATGGTCCACCTCGGCCGGCCCGACGAGGCCCTCGACCTGATGAAGCTCGCCCAGTCCGGTTCCGGTGACAACGTACTGCCGCGCACCCGGGCGATGTTCCACACCATCGAGGCCTGGGCGCAGGCGTCGATGGGCAAGGGCCAGGCCATGCGCCGGACCCTCGGCCGGGCGGAGGACCTCTTCGTCTCCGACAAGGGCGACGTCACCCCGCCGCCCTGGATGCAGACCTTCAAGGACGAGGATCTGTACGGCATGCAGGCCCTGGCCTACCGCACGCTGGCCGAGTTCGAGCCGCAGGCGGCCGTGCACGCCCAGTACTACGCGGAGAAGGCCCTGGCGCTGCGCGTCGACGGGCGTGAGCGGTCGAAGATCTTCGACCATCTGTCCATGGCGTCCGCCTGCTTCATCGCGGACGACCCCGAACAGGCGCACCGGTTCGCCCGGTTGGCGCTGGTGTCCATGGGGTCGAACTCCTCCCGGCGGACCTGGGACCGGCTGAGCCAGATGTACCGGCTCACCGCGGAGTACGCCGACTACCCGAGTATCAGGGAACTGCGCGAGGAGATCAGGCTGTCGCTGCCGAAGCAGAAGGGGGGCAGGGGCGGCAACAGCGCCCCGGCGTGAGGGAGTTGGTGCCGGGCACGCCGGTCAACCGTATGCCGTGGGCTGCCGTGGGCTGGTCAGCGGGTGACGCGGGCGACGAGTACGCAGGCGTCGTCCTCGCGTGCGGACTCGCCGCACTCCGCCACCACCATGCGCACGCAGTCCTGCGCCGTGCGCGCCCCGGCCAGGCGGGGGGCGAGGCCGAGGAGACGGTCGACGGGCGCGAGCGCGTCGGTGTGCAGCAGGAGCAGGTCGCCCTCTTCGAGGGTTTCCTCGGCCTGCCCGTAGGCGGCGCGTGAGGTGGCGCCGAGGAACACGCCCTCCGGTGCGTTCAGCCGGCGCCCCGTCCCGTCGCGGAACAGCAGCGGGGCGGGGTGTCCGGCCTGTGCCCACAGCAGGGTGCGGGTGTCCGGCCGGTAGCGGCAGGAGACGGCGCTGCCGAGGGACGGTTGCGTGGCGGCGTCCATTAACTGGTTGAGCCAGGACAGCAGTTGAGCCGGCTGGGTGCCCGCCATGGCCATGCCGCGCAGGGCGCCCAGCAGCATCGCTGTGTTCGAGGCGACGGCCGGGCCGTGTCCGGTGAGATCGCCGACGCTCAGCAGCGTCTGGCCGTCGGAGAGTTCGAGCGCGTCGTACCAGTCGCCGCCGATCAGCGAGGTCGTCGCGGCGGGCAGGTAGTGGGCGGCGACGTCGAGGGAGCGGGGGCCCTGGTGCGCGAGGCGCGGGGAACCGCGCCAGGGCGGCAGCACGGCCTCCCGCAGTTCGACCGCGAGCCGGTGTTCGGTCTGCGCCCGGTGCCGCTGGTGCTGGAGCGAGTCACGGCTCTCGCGCACCGCCCGCTGGCTGCGCCGCAGTTCGCTGACGTCCCGCACCACGGCCCACATCGACGCGGTGCCGCCCTCGCCGTCGAGGACGGGCTCGCCCATCATGTGCACGGTCCGGACCTCGCCGCCCGGGCGGACCACGCGGAACTCCCCGTCGATGGGCCGGGCGTCGACCAGGCAGTCCGTGACCATCGCGGTGAGTTTCGGCCGGTCCTCGTCGAGGACGAGCGAGGGCAGTTCGTCGAGGGTGAGCGGGGGAGCGGCGGGGTCGCGGCCGAGGATCCGGTACAGCTCCTCGGACCAGACGGCCTCGTCCGTCAGGAGGTTCCACTCGGCGGTGCCGACCCGGCTGAGCAGCGCCGCGCGCCGGGAGACCGCCGGTGCGGCGGGCACGGGATCGGCGGTCGGCACTGGCGGCGGGCCGTCTCGCAACTGGCCCAAGTGCGTGTCGAGGTCGTTGAGTTGGTGCAGCGCCAGGTCGTAGAGCGCGCGCTGCCAGCGCCCCTGCGGGTCCGCCGCGTCACCCTGTGCGTCCTGCCGTACGGCGTCCATGTCGCCCTTGAGCCGCCGGGTCTGCGTGATCAGCGCGTCGACCGAGCCGCGCCCTGGCGGCTGGGCGGCCGAGCGATCCGCGGAGACATGGGACGGCATGACGCACTCCGATGCGGGAACGGTAAGGCTGAGCAAGGGCTGTCACGACTGTTGCACAGCGCGCGACGCCGTGTAAGGGATTTGGCAACACACGATTCGGTGGTGCTTCTGACATATGCCAGTGTCTTCGCGGAGGGGTGGTGGGCGGCGGTTGACGTGGGTCGCGAAGGGGTCAAGTCGTAGGTGGCGTACGTGACTTGGGGGACTCGTGAGGGGGCTGAGGTGACTGCCGGTCGCGTGTTCTACGGCCCTGTGTTCCATGGTTCTGTCAGTGTGATGCAGGTCACAGGAATTCGATCCCGGTATCGCGTAATGCGAACGGCCCCAGAGAGGTCGTACATGCATGGACATCACTCTTGAACAACCCGTCCGCGCCCGCTTGATCACCGCGGAGGACCAGGAGCTGCCCGTGCCCGCCACGCTCCGCTACGACGCAACCGACCCGTTCGCCGTGCACGTCGACTTCCCGCCGGAGGTCTCCCTCGCGGGCGAGGCGGTCACCTGGACCTTCGGCCGTGCCCTGCTGGAGCAGGGCCTGGACGGTCCGGCGGGCAGCGGTGACGTGCACATCTGGCCCTGCGGACCGGCCCGTACGGTGATGGAGTTCCACTCCCCGCTCGGACTCGCCCTGCTCCAGTTCAACACGGGCGCCCTGCGCCGTTTCCTGCTGCGCAGCTACGCCGTGGTCGCGGCCGGCCGGGAGGACGTCGACGCGGCGGTCGACCAGGGTCTGCAGGCCCTGCTGGGCAACGTCTGAGGCCGGCCCGGTGTCAGCGACCGCCCCCGGCGTACAGGCCGGGGCGCGGGGCGAGTTCGACGGGGACGCGCACGCCGCTCTCCAGCGACCGGACCCCGGCCTCGGCGACGACGGAGGCCGCGTAGCCGTCCCACGCGGTCGGGCCGGTGACCCGCCCCCGCCGGGTCGCGTCGACCCACGCCTGCACCTCGCGGTCGTAGGCGTCCACGAACCGCACCAGGTAGTCCTGGGGCACCCGCGCGCCGGCGGTGCCCCGCGTGGTGACGAGCATCCCGTGGTCGTCGCCGATGCGCGCGCTGCCCGCCTCGCACACGGCCTCGCAGCGCACCTGGTAGCCGAAGCCGCAGTTGACGAAGACCTCCACGTCGACCAGCGCGCCACCGGCGGTCTCGAAGAGCACGAACTGCGGGTCGAGCAGGCCCTGCGGGGCACCGGACGAAGGGCGCGGGCGCAGCACGGTGACCGAGGTCAGCTCCTCGCCGAGCAGCCAGCGGGCCGCGTCGATCTCGTGCGACACCGAACTGCCGATCAGCATCGCGCTGGTGAAGTCCGGCGGCGAGGAGGCGTTGCGGTGCGTGCAGTGCAGCATCAGGGGCCGGCCCAACCGCCCGTCGTCCAGCAGGGACTTGAGCCTGCGGTACTCGGCGTCGTAGCGCCGCATGAACCCGGTCTGCGCCAGCCGCCGCCCGAGCCGGGCCTCCGCCTCCAGCACGCGCAGCGCCCCGGCGGAGTCCGGCACCATCGGCTTCTCGCACAGCACCGGAAGCCCGCGGGCGAAGGCCGCGAGCAGCGCCTCCTGGTGCGCGGGACCGGGCGAGGCGATCAGGACGGCTTCCACGCCGGGGGCGTCGAGTACGGCCGCCGGCTCTTCGTGGACCGTCGCCCCCTCGATCCCGGCCACGGCCTCCTTCGCCCGCGCGGCGTCGGGATCGGCCACGGCGACGACCCTGGCTCCGCTCACCACCCGGTCGAGGCGGCGTATGTGGTCGGCGCCCATGTGTCCGGCACCCAGTACGGCCACGCCCAGCAGGTCACCCACGAGCGCTCTCCCTCCCGGTCGGCGATCACGCCGTAGCGTACGCCGGGGAGAGGGAGCGGTTCGGGGGAGGGGAAGCGGTTCAGTAGCGCAGTACGCCCGCGATCGCGGCCGCCTCGCCCAGCGCGCCGTCCGGTACGAAGCGCACGTCGGCGCCGGTCTCCAGGCACTGTTCGACGATCTCGTCCACGATGTCCTCGCGGGCGTCGAGGTCGCCGCTCACGGCCGGCACGAGGTGGGCGCCGTCGTCGCGCACCGTCACGCGGTAGTTCTCCTCGACGGCCAGCAGCCGCACCCGGCCCTCCCGGGCGTTCTGCCAGACCTCGTCGACGCCGGCCGCGAACATGCGGTGCCCGCGGGCCGAGTCGAGGACCCGGGCCAGCGCGGAGGTGTCCCGGCGGGCCTCGGCGTCGTGCCGCGGACGCACCGCCTGCCACACGGCGTCGGGCGTGCCGTGGGAGAGCCCGCCGTGCAGGACGTGCACGGCGTCCCGGGTGACCGAGCCCAACTCGTCGAGGCAGGACAGCGCCGCCTGCGCGCCGGTGACGTACAGCGGCCGCGGATCCTCGCGCAGCAGCCGGCCCACGGCGATGTCGGCCTCGCGCAGGAAGTGGCGGGTGTCCTCGTCGCGGAAGGTGCTGGGCAGGTCGCCGATCCGTTCCTGGCGCTCGGCGTCGAAGTTCTCCCGGTTCCTGGTCAGCGGGAAGCCGCCGGCGTGCTCCTCGGTGACCCGGTCCGCGCCGCCGTTCCACAGGGTGACGCGGTCGGCGGAGACCGCCAGCACCCAGAACGGCCGCTCGGCGGCCTGGGCGGAGACGAGGTTGCGGGTCAGGAAGGTGTCGGAGAGCACGACGCGCTCGGGGACGGCGCGGGCGAGGGACCACACCTGGTGCTCGCCCGGGGCCGCGTAGATGACCAGGCCGTCCTCGGTGTGCGCCAGGTCGATCTCGGCGAGGGCCCGGTCGAGCTGGTCGGCGACGTCGGCGCGCCGCTCGCGGGTGACCGCCGGATCGCTGTCCAGCTGTTTCTTCGCCTCGGCCACGACATTGCGCAGCCGGACCCGGTCCTGGGAGTTCCCGGGTTCACGGCGATGGGTCGGCGTCAGCACGGACACCGCGGGATAGGGACGCGGGCGGCGCAGTTCGGAGAGGGTCGCGGGGCTGAGTGCGTGCTCCATAACAGCACGATAGGTCCGAATCGTCCGGCGGGCATTTCCCGAACTCCCCGGCGCACCACGGTGACGGCGGCCTCGCGGCCGGTTACCGTACGCGTCAGTAACCGGGACCGCACCGAACGCACCGCAGGAGGCACCCATGCCGCAGCTCGAAGTCGACGGCGCAGCACTGACGTACGACGACGAGGGCCCGCGCGACGGCGACGGCGTGCCCCTGGTGTTCGTGCACGGCTGGATGGCGAACCGGCACCGCTGGGACCACCAGGTGGAGCACTTCGCCGAGCGGCGCCGGGTGATCCGGTTCGACCTGCGCGGGCACGGCGAGAGCGGCGGGGCGGGCGTGAAGACGGTCGGGGAGCTGGCGCGAGACCTCCTCGCCCTTCTCGACCACCTGGGCGTCGAGCGGTTCGTGCCGGTCGGCCACTCGATGGGCGGGATGATCGCGCAGACCGTCGCGCTCTCCCACCCCGAGCGCGTCGAGCGCATGGTGCTGGTGGGCTCCATCGGCCGCATGACCTACAGCCGGGGCCGGGGCCTGCTGATGGGGGCCTCGACGCTCGTCCCCTTCAAGCTGTTCGTCGCCGCCAACATCCAGCGCGCCTTCGCCCCCGGCTACCCGAGCGAGGAGATCCGCGCGTACGTCGAAGCGTCCGCGGACACCCCGCGCGAGGTCGTCAGGACGCTGTACGGCGCCATGCGGGCCTTCGACGTCCTGGACCGGGTCGGGCAGATCCAGGCCCCCACGCTGATGATCCACGGCTATTACGACATCCAGCTCCCGGTGCGGCAGATGCTGCGGATGGCCAAGGCGTACCCGGACGCCACCGTCCGTATCCTCGACGCCGGCCACGAACTCCCCGTCGAGAAGCCGGCCGAGCTGACGGCGGCGATCGACGCGTTCGTGAGCGTCAGGTCCGCGTAACCGCCGCGGCGCTAGCGGAAGTTGTCCGGGTCCGCTTCCTTCCAGTCCGTCGCCCATGACTCCGGGGGCCCGGCGAGCAGTTCGCCCGGCGCGAGCCACTCGTACAGCTCCGCGTACGAGCGCACCGTGCCCGGGCCCGCCCGCCGGACCAGCTGGGCGGGGGTGAGCTCGCCCGGCGTGCGGACTCCCATCGCCGCCATGACCGAGACGGCGTCGCGCACCGTCTCCCGCTGGTAGCGCAGGACTTGGGCGGCCTGGGCGGCCACGTTCAGGGCACGGGCCCGCAGCGGGTCCTGCGTCGCGACGCCGGACGGGCAGCCGCCGGTGTGGCAGCGCCGGGCCCGGACGCAGCCGACGGCGAGCATCATCGCGCGGGCCGCGTTCGTGTAGTCGGCGCCCTGCACGAGGCGCCTGACGATGTCCGAGCCCGTGGCCACCCGGCCGCTCGCCCCGATCCGGACCCGGCCGCGCAGCCCGACGCCGACCAGCGCGTTGTGCACCGTGATCAGCCCCTCGGTGAGGGGCATGCCGAGGCGTCCGGCGATCCCGGTCGGCGCGGCGCCCGTGCCGCCCTCCGACCCGTCCACCACCACGAAGTCGGGGGTCACGCCCTCCGCCAGCATCGCCCTGCACACCGCGAGGAACTCCCGCCGCGACCCCACGCACAGCTTGAGCCCGGTCGGCTTGCCGCCGGCCAGTTCCCGCAGGCGGGCCAGGAACAGGACCAGTTCCCGGGGTGTCGAGAACACCCGGTGGCAGGGCGGCGACACCACCGGCTCGCCCACCGGCACCCGCCGCTCCCGGGCGATCTCGGCGCTCACCTTCACCCCCGGCAGCACCCCGCCGCTGCCCGGCGCCGCCCCCTGGGACAGCTTCAGCGACACGCACTTCACCTCGGGCAGCGCCGCCTTGTCCGCGAACTCCCGTGCGTCGAAATCCCCGTCGGCGGTGCGGCAGCCGAAGTACCCGGTCCCGATCTCCCAGATGAGGTCGCCCCCGCCCCGCAGGTGGTACTCGGACAGCCCGCCCTCCCCGGTGTCCTGCGCGAAACGGCCCAGCGCCGCACCCCGGTTGAGGGCGAGGACCGCGTGCGAGGACAGCGCCCCGAAACTCATCGCGGACATGTTGAGCAGGGCCATGTCGTACGGCTGGGTGCAGTCGGGTCCGCCCACCCGCACCACCGGCGCCTCCTCGGCAGCCTCGACCGGGTGCAGCGACGGCACCAGGAACTCGTCCCCGTCTCCCTCACGCCCGTCGCGCACCCTCGCCGTCGGATACCGCAGACGTCCGGTCAACGGATGGTTGCGCAGCACGGGGCGGCGGCGTTGCAGCCGGTCCCGGCCGCCCAGGCACGTCAGCGCCAGCGCCGGGATCGCCGCGAGCCACCACCGGGCGGACAGGGCGCACGCGGCGGCCGTCGTCCCGGCGGCGGTGAGGGCGACGAGCAGCAGCGGCAGGAGCCGGCGCACTCAGCCGTCGTCCTCGTCGGGCCCGCAGGAACTGCCGCTGGGCGGGAGGGAGCCGTACAGCAGGAAGTCGTCGACCTTGCGGTGCACGCACTTGGACGACCCGTAACCGGTGTGGCCCTCGCCCTTGTTGTCGAGCACCACGGCCGAGGAGCCGAGCCGCTCCGCCGTCTCCATGGTCCACCGGTACGGCGTCGCCGGGTCGCCGCGCGTGCCGACCAGGAGCATCTTCGGCGTGCGCAGCTTCTTCACCTCGTCGCGGATGAAGTCGGTGCCCTTGGGGCGGCCGTAGCACATCAGGACCTCGGTGAGGCGGTACTGCCCGAAGACCGGTGACGCCTTGTCGTACGCGGCCCGCAGCCGTCGCAGGTCCGAGGTGAACTGCCCGGCGCTGGGACGGTCCGGGTCGTCCGCGCAGTTGATCGCCATCAGCGCCGCGGGCAGGTTGTCGAGGGGGACGTCCTCCGCGTCGACCAGCGCTCCGGGAGTGGGCTCGACGCGGCCCGGCGCCCGCAGCGGGAAGGGCAGCGGGGGCGGGAGCGGGAGCGGGAAGGCGACGCCGCCGGCCGCGAACCCCATGACGCCGCTGGCGTCGCCGCTCTCGATGAGCTGGGCCAACGCCCGCTCCAGCAACGGCCACAACTCCCGGCTGTACAGCCCCTGTCCGAGCGCGCCGACGAGATCCTGGCCGGAGAAGTCGGCGCCGAAGTCCGTCGGCACCGGGTCCTCGTCGAGCGAGCGCACGAGCCGCACGATCTCCTCGCGGGCCACGCGCGGATCCTGGCCGAACGGGCAGGCGATGTCCTTCACGCACCAGCCGACGAAGTCGTCCAGGGCCACCTGCTGCCCCCGGGCGCCCGCGACCCCCTGCTCCGTGAGGGGTTCGGTCAGCGTGTCGACGCCGTCCAGGACCAGCCGGCCCACCCGGTCGGGGAACCGGGCGGCGTAGACCGCGCCGAGCCGGGTGCCGTACGAGAAGCCCAGGTAGTTGAGCTTCCTGTCGCCGAGCGCCTGGCGCAGCACGTCCAGGTCCCGTGCCGCGTCGACCGTGCCGATGTGCGGCAGGACCGGGCCGGAGTGCTTCACACAGTCGGCGGCCGCCTGCTTCAAGCGGGTGAGCAGCGCCCGTGGATCGGCGGGCGCCGAGTCGTCGTCCAGGGAGGCCAGCCCGCTGTCCTCGCCGTCCCCGCAGCTCACGGGGGAGGAGCGGCCGACGCCCCGGGGGTCGAAGGTGACCACGTCGTAGCCGTCGGTCAGATCCATGAACTCCTTTCCGCTGTAGGCGAGTTCGGGGACGCCCGCGCCGCCGGGACCGCCGAAGTTGAGCACCACCGAGCCGCGCTTGTGGCCGGTGGCCCGGTAGCGGGCGAGCGCGAGGTCGAGCGTGCGCGCCTTGGGGCGGGCGTAGTCGAGGGGGACGGTCAGCTTGGCGCACTGGAGGTCGTCGGGCATGCCGTCGCCCTTGCACGCCGACCACGCGATCTTCTGGCCGTAGAACCGGGACAGGTCCAGGCGGTCGTCGCCGTCGGTGGCGCGGTGCGCGGTGGCCGTCGGCAGGCCCGCGCCCAGCAGGGTCAGTGCGGCGGTCGCGGCGAGCGCGCAGCGTCGCAGCCCGGGCCGCATCGGCAGCTTGGCCAGCATCAGTGCCTCCAAGGACGCCCGCAGCGGTCCGGGAACGGCGCCCTCGATCACGATAAGCGGCCTCCGCACGACCCGCCTCCGGGCGGCCGGGACACCGTCCGGCAGCCCCCTCGGCGCCCCTACGGCGGGCGTGACACCAGTTCGACGAAGGGGCGCCCAATGGGGTGAAAGGGTGGTCAGGCATAACCCGGATGCCTCGTCGGCGTTCTATCGGGTGCGGGCGAGTGCCCGCGATCCATGTCTGGAAGGCAGGGACCCCATGAGACGGGTTACCCGAACCGGTGTGCTGGCCGTCGCCGCAGTCTCCGGCGCGATGGCCGTGACACTGCCCGCACACGCCGACTCCGCGGCGAACGGCTCCGCGGCCGGCTCGCCCGGGCTGATCTCCGGCAACGGTGTGCAGCTCCCGGTGAACCTCCCGGTGAACCTGTGCGGGAACACGGTGAACGTGGCGGGACTCCTGAACCCCGCCGCGGGCAACACCTGCGCCAACGAGGGCAAGGGCGCCGCTCCCGGGGCGCAGGGCGCGTCGTCGGACGGCGGCGCCACCGCGAACGGCGTCGCGCAGGACTCGCCGGGCGTCCTGTCCGGCAACGGAGTCCAGCTGCCGGTCCACCTCCCGGTGAACGTCAGCGGCAACAGCGTGAACGTCGTCGGCATCGCGAACCCGGCGTTCGGCAACGAGTCCGTCAACACCTCCGGCACCTCCGGCGAGGAGCCCGTGCGGCCCACCGAGCCCGCGCCGCAGCCGCCGGTCCGGCACGACCCGCCCTCCGAGCCCCAGCAGCCGGGCCCGAAGCCCGTCCCGCACGCCCCCGCCCTCGCACCCCAGGCCGGGGCGCCCGAGGCCGTGTCCTCGCTGGCACGCACCGGAGCCGACGCCACCCTGCCCACGCTCGCCGGCAGCACGGCCATGGTGCTCGGCGGAGCGGCCCTCTACCGGAGGTTCCGCCCGCGCGCTGAGCGTTGACCGGCTCCTGAGTGAGGACGGCCGACTGACCGGCCGGCCGGTCGGCCGGTCGGCCGGTCCGAGGGCCCCCTGTGGAAACAGGGGGCCCTCGGCCGTAATCCCCTTGTGAGGGGTGCGCCGGGATGCTGGAGTGGGCGTATGGATCATGCCGCGGTACTCGCCCTGTACGACCGGGAGATGCGCGAAGGCGCGCGCCCCGAGACCTCCGACGCCCGTGTCGAGCGGACCGGGGGCGTGGTCCGGCACGTCGGCGGCGAGGGCGGCTGGAGCGGTGTCCTCTGGTCGGACCTGGACTCCGTCGGCGCCGACGCGGCGATCGCGGAGCACGTCGCCCACTTCACCGGGCTCGGCCACGAGTTCGAGTGGAAGCTGTACGGGCACGACCGCCCGGCGGACCTCGGGCAACGGCTCACGGCGGCCGGTTTCACGGCCGATCCGCAGGAAACCCTGATGATCGGCGAGACGGACGACCAGCTCGTCGACGCCGAACCGCCCGAGGGCGTCCGCATCGTCCCCGTCACCGACCGGGCGGGCGTCGAGCTCATGGTCGAGGCGAACGAGAAGGCCTTCGGCCGTGACGGCTCCTGGCTGCGCGACCTGCTCCTCGCCCGCCTCACCGCCGAGCCGGACGTGATCGTCGCCCTCCTCGCCATGGCCGGGGACGTGCCGGTGAGTTCGGCGCGGATGGAACTGATCCCCGGCACGAGCTTCGCCGGGCTGTGGGGCGGCGGCACCGTCCAGGCCTGGCGCGGCCGAGGCATCTACCGCGCCCTGATCGCCCACCGCGCCCGCATCGCCGCCGACCGCGGCTACCGCTACCTCCAGGTCGACGCCTCCGCCCAGAGCCGCCCCATCCTCCAACGCCTCGGCTTCGCGGCCCTGAGCACGACGACGCCGTACGTGTACGCGAAGTAGGCGGTAGGGCGGTAGGGGAGTCGTGCGGTAGGCCCCGGTGTCCCAGCTCAGACACGTGGAGCGGATTCACGGGGCGAGCCTGCGGACGCACGCGGAGCGGGTGCCCGATTGACATGCAGGTAATTGGCTGCATAACGTGGAGTGTGCGATCAGCAGCAGGCTCGGGGGCGGACCCGGGCATGGACAAGGTCTTCAAGGCGCTGGCCGACGGCACGCGCAGGCGGCTTCTGGACCGGCTGCGTGAACACGGTGGCCAGACGCTCGGCGAGTTGTGCGGGCACATCGACATGACGCGCCAGTCGGTGACCCAGCATCTGGCCGTACTGGAGGCCGCCCACCTGGTCGTGACGGTGCGGCGGGGGCGGGAGAAGTTGCACTACCTCAACCCGGTCCCGCTCCACGAGATCCAGGAGCGGTGGATCGACCAGTTCGAGCGCCCGCGGTTGCGCGTGCTCTCCGACGTCAGACGACGAGCCGAGGAAGCCATGACCGACAAGCCCACCTTCGTCTATGTCACCTACATCGCCAGCACACCGGAGAAGGTCTGGGACGCGCTCACCGACGCCGACCTGACCGCGGCCTACTGGGGACACAGCAACGTCTCGGACTGGCGGCCGGGCTCCCGCTGGGAACACCGGCGCACGGACGGCACCGGGATCGCGGACGTCGTCGGCACCGTCGTCGAGAGCGAGCGGCCGACACGGCTGGTCACCACCTGGGCCTCGCCTGAAGAGGAGGGGGCGCCGGACCGGCACTCGCGGGTCACCTTCGACATCCGGCCGCACGCCGACATCGTCCGCCTGACCGTCACCCACGAGGACCTCGACGACGAGGGCGAACTCGCCGATGTCTCGGGCGGCTGGCCGGCGGTGCTGTCCAACCTGAAGTCGCTTCTGGAGACCGGCAGGACGCTGCCGCAGGAGCCGTGGTCGATGCCCGGCCACTGAGCAGCGGCCAGTGGCCAGTGGACGGCGGACGCGGCTGGGCCTGCCCGCGCCTACGGGCAGGCCCAGCCGCCTTCCTGTTCCCTGGTTCCGGGGTCTTTCCGGCGTCTACGGCTTCGGGGCGCTTCTCGCCGCCGTGAAGGCGCACATCGCCCCCAGGATCACTGCCAGAGCGCCGATGATGATGTTGTTCACTGCGACACCGGCGTCCGGGCTGTCGCCGACGACCCACGGTGCGATGATCATCCACACGCCCAGCGCGCACATGGCCCAACTGAGGCCGTACATGCGAGCGGGAGCCGCCGTGAACCCGAGGGCCAGCAGGCCGATCGCGATGCCGACGATCAGGTTGTGGGTCACCAGTGCCGGCTGGCTGACGGTGTAGTGGAGTATCCACGGGGATACGGCGCAGTACAGACCGAGCAGGAACACCGGTCCGTCCACGAGCGCCACATCACGGCCGTCGAGCATCCGGTCGTAGCGGACCCGCATCTCGGATACGTCGGGGTGGGTCGATATGTCACTTCTGCCGGGCGAGACGTTGGCCATGACTCGTCTCCTTTGACTTGCAGGCCTGACCGCGTCTGGTGCGGTGTGCGGTAAGCGCCGCGCACCTTCATTCTGCGCTTATTCGCCCTTTATGTGTAGTGGTGGGAGCCGTCAGTCGAGCTTCTTGAGCAGTTCGACGGCGAGCGGGGCGGAGGAGGCGGGGTTCTGGCCGGTGACCAGGTTGCGGTCCACGACCACCTTGGGCGCCCACGGCTCGCCGACCTGGACGTCGACGCCCGCCTCGGTCAGCCGGTCGTGGAGCAGCCACTTGGCCTTCTCGCCGAAACCGGCCTGGATCTCCTCGGCGTTGGTGAACGCGGCGATCTTGTAGCCCGCGAAGGCGTTGGAGCCGTCCTCCCGTACGGCGGCCAGGAGTGCGGCCGGCGCGTGGCAGACGACGCCCAGCGGCCGGCCCGAGCCCAGGGCGTCGATCAGGAGCCGGCCGGAGACGGCGTCGACGGCCAGGTCCTCCATCGGGCCGTGCCCGCCGGGGTAGAAGACGGCCGCGTAGTCGTCGAGGTCCACGTCCGCCAGGCGGATCGGCTGCTCCAGCTCGGTCATGGCGGCGAGCGTGGCGGCGATCCGGTCGGCGCCCTCCTGGCCGCCGTTGAGCTCGGCGGCGAGGCTGCCCTTGTCCACCGTGGGGACCACACCGCCGGGCGTGGCGACGACGACCTCGTGACCGGCCGCCCGGAACGCCTCGTACGGTGCGGCGGCCTCCTCGGCCCAGAAGCCGGTCGGGTGCTGGGTGCCGTCGGCGAGCGTCCAGTGGTCGACGCCGGTCATCACGAAGAGGATCTTGGCCATGAGGGTGCTCCAGGTGTGTTGTGTGAGGGTTGTTGTGCGCTTGCCGTGTGGGGTGTTGCGCCCCAAACCTAAGCCTTGCGAAGCGTGCGCCGCGCACCGCCCCGGCTCACTCGCCGGCGCGGCCCAGCGCCTCGTACGCGACGGCCGGACATGATCGCACCGATCGCGGGCAGGCGCATTTCTGACGGCAGTTGTCCGCTACCCGGTTGGAGGTGCCTGCCGCTATGCGCGCGAAGGTGTTGGAGCGGTTTTCCGCGGGAGGTCCGCGCGGGTCGTGGCCGGCGGAGGAGTGCGCGGCGCGCCGCAGGGCGGAGGGACAGCCCGCGACCGTGGTCATGGACCTGAAGTCGGACGCGTTCCTCGTCGTGGTCCCGGCGTCGTCCGACGACGACTGACCGGGGGCGAGGGGCGAGGGTCGGGCATTCGGGAGCGGGGCGGGGCGGCGGTCAGGCATGACGTAGCCCGACCGCATCCCGATCAGCGGTACGTCGAGCAGGCCGTCCACCGACACCGACACCAACGGCGCTGCGGCCAACGGACTGTCGGGCCGCAGGCACATCACCGGTCCGAGGCCCTCATCGTGGCCCCGGACCGCTTGCGCTCCAGGAGGTCCACCTCGAGTTCGCGTTCCAGGTTTCGCACGGTCTCGCTCAACGCGGGCTGGGACAGGCGCAGTTCCCCGGCGGCTCGGAGCGGTGAACCGAGTCGGGTGACCGCTGCGATGTAATCCAGTAGTTCCGTTCGCACGCCTGGAGAACGCACGCCTGGAGAACGCGGGCCTATTCGACGGCCGTTCAAGGGTTTCCCTGTCACCTGTCACACCGTCGTGGAATTCAATGGTCCGCGATACGAGACCGGTCGGGTTTTCCTTGACTGCCGTCGCCGACGGCTGCCACGATCGACGGTATGAAGATGCGACTGGACCTCACGCGGCGACGCCATGTCGACCTCGCGCGCGTCTCCAGCGCCTCCTGTTGCGCCGCGGCCTGATCCCCGTCATCCCTTTCCTGTGATCCGCCGCGTTCTCTCCCCCGCTCTCTGCACTCCTTAGTAGTCCCTGAATTCCGCACCGCCTTTTGCGTGCGTGGAAATTCGACGTGCCCGAAAACTCTCCGCAACACGAGTTCCGCATGTCCGCAGGGCCCATGAGGTCGACCGCATGAGCACCGCGACCCCCGCCGACTGGCACACCCGCCCCGCCCCGCAGTCCGACGAGGGCGCTCCCTTCGAAAGAGGACCCATGGCCACCGTCCTGTCCGTCTCCGGCAGCCCCTCCGCCTCCTCCCGCACCGGCCGCCTGCTGCGCCACCTCGACCAGCAACTCGCCGCCCAGGGACACGAGGTGATCCCGCTCGACGTCCGCACGATCCCGGCCGAGGCCCTGCTCGGCGCGGACTTCCGCCACCCGGCGATCGTCGAGGCGACCGAACTGTTCGCGCGCGCCGACGGCGTCGTCGTCGCCACGCCCGTCTACAAGGCGTCCTACTCCGGGGTCCTCAAGGCGCTCCTCGACCTGCTCCCGCAGTACGCGCTCGCCGGCAAGACGGTCCTGCCGCTGGCCACCGGCGGCTCCACCGCCCATGTCCTGGCCATCGACTACGCCCTGCGTCCCGTGCTCAACTCCATGGGCGCGGCCCACATCGTGCAGGGCTGGTTCACCCTCGACAAGGACATCACCGCCCACGAGGACGGCTCCATCACGGTCGCCCCGGCCGCCACCGACGCGCTCAGCCAGGTCGTCGACCAGTTCTCGGCCGCGCTCGGACGCACGCCCTACCTGGCCGCGGCGAGCTGAGCGAGGTCTCGCTCAATCCGCACCGGCATTGGCGTGACGCCCGCACGCACACCCTGCACGACCCCACCCGCCGGAAGATCCAGCGCATCGGCCGGTGCGTGCTGAACGGCACCCGGCCGCCCCGCCACGGCCTGCTCCAGCACCCTCGACGCACCTTCGATACGCCTTCGAAGCGCCCTCGATCGGAGACCCCGCATGTCCCTCACGTTCCACTGGTTCCTCCCCACCAACGGCGACAGCCGCCATGTCGTCGGCGGCGGTCACGGCACCCCCGCCACCGCCTCGGGACGGGACCGGCCGCCGACGGTCGCTTATCTGAGCCAGATCGCCCGCGCCGCTGAGGACCTCGGCTTCGTGGGCGCGCTCACCCCGACCGGGGCCTGGTGCGAGGACGCCTGGCTGACCACCGCCATGGTCAGCCAGCACACCGAGCGCCTGAAGTTCCTCGTCGCGTTCCGGCCCGGCTCCGTCTCGCCGACGCTCGCCGCGCAGATGGCGTCCACCTTCCAGCGGCAGACCGGCGGACGGCTCCTGCTCAACGTGGTCACCGGCGGCGAGAGCCACGAGCAGCGGGCCTACGGCGACTTCCTGGACAAGGACGACCGTTATCGCCGTACGGGTGAATTCCTCGAGATCGTGCGGGAGTTGTGGGAGGGCAAGACCGTCGACCTGAAGGGCGAGCACCTGCGGGTGGAGGAAGCGAAGCTGGCCCGGGTGCCGGATCCGGTGCCCGAGGTGTACTTCGGGGGATCCTCGGCCATCGCCGGTGAGATCGCCGCGAAGCACGTCGACGTCTACCTCACCTGGGGCGAGCCGCCGGAGCAGGTCGCCGAGAAGATCGCCTGGGTCCGGGGGCTCGCGGCGAAGCAGGGGCGGACCCTGCGGTTCGGGATCCGGCTGCACGTCATCACCCGGGACACGTCGGAAGAGGCCTGGGCGGAGGCCGATCGGCTGCTCGCCGGGTTCGACTCGGAGACCGTGAGGTCCGTCCAGGCGGGGCTGGCGCGCAGTGAGTCCGAGGGGCAGCAGCGGATGCTCGCGTTGCACGGGGGCGGGCGGGACGGGCTGGAGATCCATCCCAACCTGTGGGCCGGGATCGGGCTGGTGCGTGGGGGTGCGGGGACCGCGTTGGTCGGCAGCCATGAGGAGGTTGCCGAGCGGATCAAGGAGTATGCGGCGCTGGGGATCGAGGAGTTCGTGCTGTCCGGGTATCCGCACCTTGAGGAGGCTTACTGGTTCGGGGAGGGAGTACTGCCGAGGCTGGCCGAAGAAGGGTTGTGGCGGCATCCTTTCCGTGGCGATGTCGCTTCCTTGCCGCAGGTGCCGTTCGCGGGTTGAGAGGGGGGTGGGTGTCCGGGGTGCGTTGGCGGGTGCGGGTCCGTTGTGGTTGCTCGCGCAGTTCCCCGAGCCCCTAACAGGCTGCAGTCCTCTGCGATTCTGAGAACCGCTGTTTTCCGCGCCCCTCGAAGTCCGCGCCCCTCGAAGTCCGAAAGCCAGCGGGATTCTTTCCCGTTTCGCGGTGTGGGGTGTCGATCCGAGGGGTCGCCGTTCGTGTAGGAGGTGAGAGAACGGTACGACGCCAAGGAGGACGTCATGAAGAACTACCTGCTCAGCGTGGTCCAGCCGGCCGGCGGTGAGCCGCCCGCCCCCGACGAGCTCGCGGAGATCATGCGCCGTGTGGAGGCCTACAACGACGAACTGCGCGCCGCCGGGGCCTGGGTCTTCGCCGGCGGACTGCACGGACCGGAGACGGCCACCGTGCTGCGCCCGCAGGACGGCGACGTGCTCATCACCGACGGGCCGTACGCCGAGGGCAAGGAATACCTCGGAGGGCTGTGCCTGATCCGGGCCGCCGACCTGGACGAGGCCCTCGAATGGGGCCGGAAGGCCGCCCTGGCCACCACGCTCCCCATCGAGGTGCGGCCGTTCGTGGACACCCACTGATGGGTGACCCCGTCGACGTCGAGGCCGTCTTCCGCGCGGAGTACGGCCGGGCCGTCGCCGTCCTCGTCCGCTTCCTCGGCGACATCGACCTCGCCGAGGAAGCGGTCCAGGACGCCTTCACCACGGCCGTGCGGCGCTGGCCGGAGAGCGGTGTGCCGCCGAGCCCGGCCGGCTGGATCATCACCACCGCCCGCAACCGGGCCGTCGACCGGCTGCGCCGCGAGTCCACCCGGGACGCCCGGCAGGCCGAGGCCGCCCTGCTGTACGCCGCCGACCCGCCCGTGGAGGAGGGCCCCGTGCGCGACGACCGGCTCCGCCTGATCTTCACCTGCTGCCACCCCGCGCTGGCCCCGCAGGCGCAGGTCGCCCTGACCCTGCGGCTGCTCGGCGGACTCACCACCGCGCAGATCGCCCGCGCCTTCCTCGTCCCCGAGCCGACCATGGCCCAGCGCCTGGTCCGCGCCAAGGCCAAGATCCGCGACGCGCGCATCCCGTACCGCGTGCCGCGCGACGCCGATCTGCCCGACCGGCTCAAGGGCGTCCTCGCCGTCGTCTACCTGATCTTCAACGAGGGGTACAACGAGGGGTACGGGGGCGATACCGGCCTGTGCGCCGAGGCCGTGCGCCTCGGCCGGCTCCTCACCGAGCTGATGCCGGACGAGCCCGAGGCCGTCGGCCTGCTGGCGCTGATGCTGCTCGTCGAGTCCCGCCGGTGCGCGCGCGAGGCCGCCGACGGCATGCTCGTGCCGCTGCCCGAGCAGGACCGCGCGCGGTGGGACCGGGAGCTGATCGCCGAGGGGCAGGCGCTCGTCCGCCGCTGCCTGCGCCGCAACCGGCCCGGGCCGTATCAGATCCAGGCCGCCGTCCAGGCCGTCCACAGTGACGCGCCGACCGCCGACGCCACCGACTGGCGGCAGATCCTGCGCCTGTACGACCAGCTCATGGACCTCGCCCCGAGCCCGGTCGTGGCCCTGAACCGCGCGGTCGCCGTGGCCGAGACGGAGGGGCCGCGCCCGGCCCTCGACCTCGTCGACGCGCTGGACCTCGACGGCTACCACGTCTGGCACGCGGTCCGCGCCGACCTGCTGCGCCGCCTGGACCGGACCACCGAGGCCGTACGGGCCTACGAGGCGGCCCTCGCGCTGAGCGAGAGCCCGGCGGAACGCGCCTTCCTCGACCGCCGCAGACACGAGCTCCTCGCCTGATCCGGGCCCGATCCGGGCCCGATCCGAGCCTGATCCGGGCCCGGTCCGACGGGCGCGCCGGTGCCGGTGGGAGGGGCGCTGTCCCGGGAATGTATTTTGGTGCATGAAAGGTTGGCATATACATCGAGCTGGCCGCTCACCCAGAGACACCCGAGACACACCCGAGCTACCTGAGACACCCGAGAAACCAGGGCCGCGAGGCCCGTGCACCCCAGCGAGGCACCGTGACCACCGTCGCCACCCCCGAACAGCCCGCCGACGTCGTCGCGCGGCTGCGCGCCACCTTCCGCACCGGCCGCACCAAGCCCGTCGACTGGCGCACGGACCAACTGCGCCGGCTGCGCGAGCTGCTCACGGAGCGCGGCGCCGACCTGGCCGCCGCCCTCCACGCCGACCTGGGCAAGAGCTCCACCGAGGCCTACCGCACCGAGATCGACTTCACGATCCGGGAGATCGACCACACCCTCGATCACCTGGAGGAGTGGCTGCGCCCCGAGCCCGCCCCCGTCCCCGCCCACCTCGGAGCCGACGCCACCGCCTGGACGCAGTACGACCCGCTCGGCGTCGTCCTCGTCATCGCACCCTGGAACTACCCGGCCCAACTCCTGCTCGCACCGCTGGTCGGTGCCCTCGCCGCCGGCAACGCGGTGGTCGTCAAGCCGAGCGAACTCGCGCCCGCCACCTCCGCCGCCCTGGCCCGTCTGCTGCCCGCGTATCTCGACACCGACGCGGTCGCCGTCGTCGAGGGCGGCGTCCCGGAGACCACCGCCCTGCTCGCCGAGCGCTTCGACCACATCTTCTACACCGGCAACGGCACCGTCGGCCGCATCGTCCTGCGCGCCGCCGCCGAGCACTTGACCCCCGTCACTCTCGAACTCGGCGGCAAGTCCCCGGCGTTCGTGGACCGCGACGCCGATCTCGCCGTCGTCGCCGACCGGTTGGCGCGCGGCAAGTTCCTCAACGCGGGGCAGACCTGCGTCGCTCCCGACTACGTCCTCACCGACCCGGAGACGGCCGCCGCCCTCGAACCCCTGCTGACACACGCGGTCGAGACGGTCTACGGCACCGACCCGCAGACCTCCGGCGCATACGGCCGCATCATCAACGAACGCCACTTCGACCGGCTCACCGGCCTGCTCGACTCCGGCCGGATCGTGGTCGGCGGCGGCAACGACCGTACGGACAAGTACATCGCGCCGACCGTCCTCGCCGACGTCGACCCCAAGTCGCCCGTCATGCGGGAGGAGATCTTCGGCCCGATCCTGCCGATCGTGACCGTCGACGGCCTGGACGAGGCGATCGCCTTCATCAACGACCGCGACAAGCCCCTCGCCCTGTACGTCTTCACCGACTCCGCCGACACCCGTGGCCGCATCGCCGCCGAAACCTCCTCCGGGGGCCTCGGCTACGGGCTGCCGCTCGCCCATCTCACCGTCTCCGACCTGCCGTTCGGCGGCGTGGGCGAGAGCGGCATGGGCAACTACCACGGGCGCTACTCCATCGAGACGTTCAGCCACCGCAAGGCGCTGCTGGAGAAGCCGCTGCGCTGAGCCGACGCGGGCGGCGGGCGGTGGGCATCACGCGGTGGGGGTCTGGGCGGAAGCGGACATGGACACGCGCGGGCGGAAGTGGCTCGCCAAGTGGCAGCAGGGGAACGGGTATTAGCCCGGAACGGCACGGTCCGTAGTCCGAAACGGCCAATTCCGGCGGACTTTCGAATCCGGCATGCACGAAACGCCGTCGGCGGACGCCGTGGAGGCAGAGGGTGAAACCGTCGCCTTCCGGGGCTCATGGGCCCCGTACCGCCGCGGCACACGGAGATCACCCCCGCCACGCTGAGCAGGGAGGCCACCGAACGGGAGATCGCCACGGCGCTGCACGTGCTCAGCGGCCTGCGGCACGGCCGCCGGGGCCTGCCCAAGGCCCTGCGCGCCCTGGTGGAGTACGTGCCGGCCGTGGTCGGCTTCGTCGACGACGACCTCGAACTCCCCCTCCCCGACGGCGATCTGGCCGACATAGTGGAGGAGGTCGTCGCCCACGGCGCACCGCCTGCCGCGGAGCGCCGCCGCGCCAGGGCCGGCGCACTGCCCGAACGCGGGGAGCCGGCCGTGCACACCGTGTCCTCGCCCACCCCCCGCACGGCCCGGCGCTGGAGCCGCGACGTCCAGGAGGCACTGCGCAAGTGCGAGGAGACCGTGGCCTGTTGAGCGCGCCGGCCAGGCCCGTAGGGGTGTCCGCGGTGCGTGCGAAACTGCACGGATGACCACCGAAGCGATCACCGCGGACGCCGCGGGCACCTGGCACATCGGCGACCTGACCGTCCGCCGCGTCGGCTTCGGCGCGATGCGGCTGACGGGCAGCGCCGCCTTCCACCTCGGTACGTCCAGCGACCGCGACCGCTCGATCGCCGTCCTGCGCAGGGCGATCGACCTCGGCGTCGACCACATCGACACCGCCGCCTTCTACTTCTCCGCCCTCCGCTCCGCCAACGAACTGATCAACAGCGCGCTGTCCCCGTACCCGGACGGCCTGCTCATCGCCACCAAGGTCGGCCCCTTCCGCGACTACCGGGGGGAGTGGGGCACTTCGGCCCGTCCCGAGGATCTGCGCGGCCACGTCGAGGAGAACCTGCGCCAGCTCGGCCGCGACCACCTCGACCTCGTCTACCTGCGCCGGATGCGCCAGGAGTCGATCGCCGAGCACTTCGGCGCCCTGGCCGAGCTGCGCGAGGAGGGCCTGATCCGCCATCTCGGCCTCTCCGCCGTCGAGCCCCGCCACCTCGCCGAGGCGCAGGCCATCGCCCCGGTGGTGAGCGTGCAGAACCGTTACGGGCTCGGCGACCACGACCCGGCGGCCGAGGAGACCCTCCGCCTCTGCGGCGAACAGGGCATCGCCTTCGTCCCGTTCTACGCCATCGCCGGCGACGCGGGCCCCGAGGGCGCGACGACCGCCCACGACGACGCCGTTCTCGCCGTCGCCCACGCCCACGACACGACCCCCGCCAAGATCCGGCTCGCCTGGACCCTCAGCCGGGGCCCTCACGTCCTGGCCATCCCCGGCACCGGAAACCCCGACCACCTGACCGAGAACGTGGCCGCCGGCGCCCTCCGCCTCACGGACGAGGAACTCGCCCGCCTGAACACGGCCCACCGGAAGGCCGGTCGGACACCCGGGGACTGACGTGCCCGGGAACCGGCTCGCCCCGGACGGCACGCGGCAACCTCCAGGACCACGCAGCCCCGCAGACGACTGGCGTCCAGGGAGTTTTACGTATAACCTCACCCGTCAATCGCACCTCCCGAAAGGCCCCGATGAGTCGTATCGCCCTGGTCACCCTCGTTGTCGACGACTACGACGAGGCGATCCGCTTCTACACCGAGGCGCTCGGCTTCCGGCTCGTCGAGGACGAGTCGCGGCCCGACGGGGCCCGTTGGGTCGTCGTACGGCCGGGTGCGGGCCAGGACGGGACCGGGCTGCTGCTCGCCCGGGCCAAGGACGACGCCCAGCGCGCCCGGATCGGGGACCAGACCGGCGGACGGGTCGGGTTCTTCCTGCACACCGACGACTTCGCCGGCGACCACGCCCGGATGCGCGCCGCCGGCGTGACCTTCCTGGAGGAGGCCCGCCACGAGCCCTACGGCTCCGTCGCCGTCTTCGAGGACCTGTACGGAAACCGCTGGGACCTGCTCCAGCCCGCCACCACCGCCTGAGAACCACCTGAACCACCTGAACCGCCTGAACCACACGCCGAGGAACACGCACATGACCGCGCTCCACATCGACACCGACACCCTCCGCCGGCTCCCCAAGGCCGTCCTGCACGACCACCTCGACGGCGGCCTGCGCCCCGCCACCGTCGTCGAACTCGCGGACGCGGTCGGCCACACGCTGCCCACCACCGACCCCGACGAGCTCGCCGCCTGGTACTTCGAGGCCGCCAACTCGGGCGATCTGGTGCGCTACATAGCCACCTTCGAGCACACCCTCGCCGTCATGCAGTCCCGCGAGGGCCTGCTGCGCACCGCCGAGGAGTACGTCCTCGACCTCGCCGCCGACGGCGTCGTCTACGGCGAGGTGCGGTACGCCCCCGAGCTGATGCTGAACGGCGAGCTGACGCTTCCCGAGGTCGTCGAGACCGTCCAGGAGGGCCTTGCGGCCGGTATGGCGAAGGCCGCCGCCGCCGGAACCCCGGTCCGTGTCGGGACCCTGCTGTGCGGCATGCGCATGTTCGACCGCACCCGGGAGAGCGCCGACCTCGCGGTCGCCTTCCGGGACGCGGGCGTCGTCGGCTTCGACATCGCCGGCGCCGAGGACGGCTTCCCGCCCGCCGACCACCTCGACGCCTTCGCCCACCTGCGCCGCGAGAACGTCCCCTTCACCATCCACGCCGGCGAGGCCCACGGCCTGCCCAGCATCCACCAGGCCCTCCAGGTGTGCGGCGCCCAGCGCATCGGCCACGGCGTGCGCATCACCGACGACATCGTCGACGGCAAGCTCGGCCGCCTCGCCGGATGGGTGCGCGACCGTCGTGTCGCGCTGGAGATGTGCCCGACGTCCAACCTCCAGACCGGGGCCGCCACCTCCATCGCCGAGCACCCGATCACCGCTCTGAAGGACCTCGGCTTCCGTGTCACCCTCAACACCGACAACCGGCTGGTCTCCGGCACGACGATGACCCGCGAGATGACGCTGCTGGTCGAGGAGGCGGGCTGGACCCTCGAGGACCTGCGCACGGTCACGGTGAACGCCCTCAAGAGCGCGTTCATCCCGTACGACGAGCGCAGGGCCCTCATCGAGGACGTCGTCCTGCCGGGTTACGCCTCCGCGCTCTGAAGCAGCCCGCGGACGTAGGCCGCCTGGCCGACGTGCTCCAGATCGTCGGCCAGGACGCTGACCAGCCGTACGCCCAGCGTGACCGGCGGATCCCAGCGCACGTCCACGACGCGCTCCAGGTCCGCCGCCGTCAGCTCGCGCAGCGCCTTCAGGGTCTGCGCGTGCACGGCGTCGTAGTACCCGGTCAGCAGGATGCCGTCGGCGACCCGTACCTTCGCGACCTTCGCCGCGCTGTGCCCGTACCCGGTGTCCTGGCGCGGCAGGTCGAGACCGAACCGTTTCTCCCAGTCCTGCGTCAGCCACACCTGGTCGCGCTCGAAGGCGTCGGCGAGGTGGTCGTCCTGGACCCGGGTGAGATGCCAGACCAGCCAGGCGATCGAGTTGGCGTCGGGGGCGGGCCGGGTGTTGAGGCCGTCGGGGTCCAGTCCCTCCACGGCGGCGTGGACTTCTTCCTGGATGCGGTTGTACCCGTCGATGAGAATGTCCTTGGCATGCATACGTCCACCATGGCGCAGCCCGCGCTCACGCGCTCCCCGTTTCCAGCAGCGCCATGAGCGCCCGGGCCGCCGGGCTGGTCGCCTGCGGGGGCGGGAGCAGGGCGACCGTCTCGTAGGCCGCCTCGCCGGTGCCCTTCAGGGGCAGTGCGGTGAGCGCCTCGCGCTTGTGCCGGAAGTGCCGCGGTACGACGGCGACGCCGAGGTTCTCGTCCACCAGGTCCAGCAGACTGTGCACGTCGTTGACCTCCAGGGCGACGGTGCGCCGCACCCCCGCCCCGGCGAACGCGACGTCGGTGGCACGCCGAGGCCCCCAGTCCGGGTGGAAGTCGACGAACACCTCGCCGGCGACGTCCTCCGGCGTCAGCGCCGCCGCCCCGGCGAGAGGGTGGTCGGGATGGCACAGCACGTACATCGGCTCGGTGGCCAGCGGCGCGCAGCGGAGCTGGTCGGTGTCCGGCTGGGTGCGGTAGGCGAACGCCAGGTCGAGCCGGCCGGCCGCCACCTCCTCGCCGAGCGCGCCCGAGCCGGTCTGCCGCAGCCGGATCTCCACCTCCGGGTGCCGCCGCCGGAACGCCGCCAGCAGCCCCGCCACATGCACCCCGGCGATGCACTGCTCGGTGCCCACGGAGAGGGTGCCGCGCACCACGCCCTGCACGGCGGCCACCGCCTCGTGCGCCGCCCGCACCTGCGCCAGGATCCGCTGCGCCTCGGACAGTAGCGCCCGGCCCGCCTCCGTCAGCGTCACCCGCCGGGTGGTCCGTACGAACAGCGGAGCGCGCAGCTCCCGCTCCAGCGCGCGGATCGACGCCGACAGGCCCGACTGGGAGACCATCAGGCGTTCGGCGGCCCGGGTGAAGTGCTGGTCCTCGGCGACCGCGACGAAATGCTGAAGGTGGCGCAGTTCCATGATTGAGAAGCCTAGCCGCTCAATTCCATCGGATTCTTCTGTTGGACCGCTGTACGGCCCTCGGGAACAGTGGACCCGGAAGACCGTGAGCCAACCCTGATGGAGTCGCGTTGTACACCGCACACCCCGACCGTTACGCGGACATGCCCTACCGGCGCACCGGACGCAGCGGCCTGAAGCTCCCCGCGCTGTCGCTCGGACTGTGGCACAACTTCGGCCCGGACCGCCCGGTGGACACCCAGCGAGCCATCCTGCGCCGCGCCTTCGACCTCGGCGTCACCCACTTCGACCTGGCCAACAACTACGGCCCGCCGCCCGGCGCCGCCGAATCCGCGCTGGGCGAGGCGCTGAAGGCCGACTTCGCGCCCTACCGCGACGAGCTGGTCATCTCCACCAAGGCCGGCTACCTGATGTGGCCCGGCCCGTACGGCGAGTGGGGCTCGCGCAAGTACCTGCTGTCCTCGCTCGACCAGAGCCTGACCCGGATGGGCCTGGACTACGTCGACATCTTCTACTCGCACCGCCCCGACCCGGAGACTCCCCTCGAGGAGACGATGGGCGCCCTGCACACCGCCGTCCAGCAGGGCAAGGCGCTCTATGTCGGCGTCTCCAACTACTCCGCCGAGCAGACCCGCGAGGCCGCCCGCATCCTCGGCGAGCTGGGCACCCCGCTGCTCATCCACCAGCCGCGCTACTCGATGCTCGACCGCCGCCCGGAGAGCGGGGGCCTGCTCGACGCGCTGGACGAGCTCCAGGTCGGCTCGATCGTGTTCTCGCCGCTGGAGCAGGGCCTGCTGACCGGCCGCTACCTGGACGGCATCCCGGAGGACTCGCGCGCGGCGAGCGACAGCCCGTTCCTGAACTCCGACGCGCTGACGGAGGAACTGGTCGGGAAACTGCGCGCCCTGAACGAGCTTGCCCGGTCCCGCGGCCAGTCCCTGGCCCAGCTCGCCCTGGCCTGGGTGCTGCGCGGCGGCCGGGTGACCTCCGCGCTGGTCGGCGCGAGCAGCGCCCGGCAGATCGAGGACAGCGTCGGCGCCCTGGCCAACCTGGACTTCGAGGCCGGGGAACTGGCCCGGATCGACGCGGTGATCAACGGCTGAGCCGCTCCGTCAGGCGGACGGTCACCGGGTCGCCCTCCCGCTTTCCGATCGCCTCGCGCACCTCGGCCTTGACGGGGAGTTTGTGGGTGCCGTCCCCGAGGGCCATGAACGAACTCCGGAACGGGTGTCCGTCGACCGTCCCGCGGATCTTGACCAGTCCGCGGGTGCCGAAGAATTCGACGGACTCCGGCCAGACGACATAGGTCCAGCCGCCGGCCGCCGGGCTTTTCCGCAGGACGGCCGTGAATTCGGCATTCAGCATTCCGTTTGTGTCCGTGTTCATGCCGGTGTTCATGCTCTTGTTCGTGCTCGCGATGCCCTCCGCACGCGGTGATCCATTCGGCGATCTCCTTGGTGATCCCTTTCCGGGTAGACCGCTGCGCACGGAGGAATTCATCGCGGTCCGGGCCTCAGGATCCGGTGGGCACCCGGTCGAGGAATCCGAGGACGGCGGTGATCCGGTCCTCGGCGTCCGGCGTGATGACGTCGGATCCGGCCACCGGCGCCGATCCTCCCGCCGAAGTCGGCCGGGGGTCCCCCCTCTGGGGGACGGTCCGCCCGCCGTTCACTGCCCACGCTGCGTGAACAGCCTTGGCCAAGGCATCGGGCTCCCGTGCGTTCCAGGCCTCGAAGGAGCGGGCGACGGGATTCCCGTAACGGGCGGTGTTCGCGGACATGGGAAATCGGCCTCCAATGAGGTCATCGATACTGGTCAGAACCCGGATCCTGGTTTTCGCCGATCCGGTGTCACCGCCTTGCCCGCGCCCGCCGCCCGGGTCGATTACCCGTCGGGTAATGGCGACGCGCCCCGAGGTCCGCATTGTTTCGGCCATGAGTGGCGCCGAGTATGCCAAGAGACTGTCCGGAAAGTAATGGTGACAGTGTTTCATTAGTGAACATACTCGAACGTCAGGGGCAGTTCACTCAGAGGAGTCGCACGGAAAGCGAGGCACCACCGGCAAGCGAGCACCGGGGGAGAGGGTCGTGCACGACGAATTCCTGTGCCATGTCACCGCGTACGGAGTCTGTGACGGCCGCCGCATCGGCGTACCGCTCGGCACCTACCGGGCGCCGACGCTGGCGCTCGCCCTGTGGTGGCTGCGGGACCGGGCCTCCTGGATGGCCGAACGGCTGGATCCCCGGCCCGAGAGCGAGCACATCCCGGCGGGCGCCCTGGTCCCGGTCGCCGACACCGTGCCGGACGTGCCCGCGCTGCTGCGGGCCTGGTGCGCCGACGTGGTCCGGCAGGAGCTGGTGGCCGACGAGTTGGCGGGCGGGCGGCTGGTGCGGATCGCGCTGAGCGACGAGACCACCGAGTACGAGCTGCTCGCCGAGTCCGTCGACGCGCTGCGCATGCAGCGGACGGTCCCGGCCCTCTTCGTCCCCGTCGGCTGACGCCGGCCGCCCGCCCGGTCACGGACCGCCCGTCGGGCGCACATGGGTGCGAATCGATAGAATTCGGTCATGGTTGAGCGGCCGATCTCCTCGACTGAGCCCGAACTCGTGCTGGAGACCGAGACGGGCACCACCGTGCTGATCCCGGGCCACGACTACCACGTCGGCCGGGATCCACTGAGCGACATCGTCATCGACGACACCCGCGTCTCCTGGCACCACGCGGTACTGCGGCCCGACGGCGCCCACTGGACCATCGAGGACGAACACAGCACCAACGGCACCTACGCCGACGGCCGCCGCGTCCACGAGTGGGGCGTCGGCCCCGGCACCGTGATCCACTTCGGCAGCCCGTCCGACGGGCCGTACGCCGCCGTGTCCGGCCGTCCCGCGCCCACGCCGCAGCGCCCGTCGGCCGTCTCCATGCCCGCCCTGACCGGCACCTTCCGCCGGCCGACCTCGGTACGGCCGCTGTCCTCGCGCACTGTCCGCATCGGCCGCGCCACCGACAACGACCTGGTCGTCGACGACCTGATCGTCTCGCGCCGGCACGCCGAACTGCGCGGGCTGCCCGACGGCGGCCACGAGATCGTCGACCTCGGCAGCCACAACGGGACCTACCTCAACGGCCTGCCCGTCACCCGCGCCCCGCTGGACCCCGGCGACATCGTCGGCATCGGCCACTCGGCGTTCTGCCTGGTCGGCGACGAGCTCCAGGAGTACGTCGACACCGGCGAGGTCTCCCTCGACGTACAGGACCTGACGGTCGCCGTCGACCGCGGCCGCAAGGTCCTCCTCGACGACGTGTCGTTCCCGGTGGGGGAGAAGTGCCTGCTGGCGGTCGTCGGCCCCAGCGGCGCCGGCAAGTCCACCCTGCTGAACGCCCTCACCGGACAGCGCCCCGCCGACCACGGCACGGTCGTGTACGACGGCCGCGACCTCTACCGCGACTACGCCGAGCTGCGCCAGCGCATCGGACTGGTCCCGCAGGACGACATCCTGCACGCCCAGCTGACCGTGCGCAGCGCCCTCGTCTACGCCGCCGAACTGCGCTTCCCCCAGGACACCGCCAAGGCCGAGCGCCGTGCGCGGGTCGAGGAGGTCATCCGCGAACTGGGTCTCGAGCAGCGCGCCGACCAGCCCGTGCACAGCCTCTCCGGCGGTCAGCGCAAACGCGTCAGCGTGGCCCTGGAGCTGCTGACCAAGCCGTCGCTGCTGTTCCTGGACGAGCCGACCTCCGGCCTCGACCCCGGCATGGACCGCTCGGTGATGCACATGCTGCGCGGCCTCGCCGACGACGGCCGCACCATCATCGTCGTCACCCACAGCGTCCTCAGCCTCGACGTCTGCGACCGGTTGCTGGTGCTCGCGCCCGGCGGCAGGATCGCCTACTACGGGCCGCCCGAGGACGCCCTCGCCTACTTCGGCTTCGAGCAGTGGCCCGAGGCCTTCGAGGCCTTCGAACGCGACCAGGACCGGGACTGGGCGGGGGAGTACCGCGAGTCCCCCTTCCGCCGGCAGTACGTCGTCAACTCCAGCGAGCAGCCCCCGCTGCCCCGCTCCGGCCCCGTGGTCATGCCGCCGCCGCCCCGGCCCCGCAGCCGGGGCGCCCAGCTCAGCACCCTGGTCCGCCGCTACACGGCCGCGCTCGCCGCCGACCGCACCTTCCTCGTGATCATGATCGCCCTGCCGTTCGTGATGGGGGCGATGGCCCGCGCCCTGGCCGGCGGCAAGCTCGACCAGGAGCATGTGATGGACGCGCTGCTGATCCTGTGCGTGGGCGGCGTCCTGACCGGCGCGGCCAACGCCGTGCGCGAACTCGTCAAGGAGCGCGTGATCTACCAGCGGGAACGCGCCGTCGGCCTGTCCAGATCGGCGTACCTGCTGTCCAAGGTCGTCGTCCTGGGCACGATCACCGTCGTGCAGGCGGTAGTGCTGACCCTCGTCGCCCTGCTCGGCGTCGACCTCAACGCACCAGGCGGCGAAGGCGTGTTGATGCCACCGCTTGCCGAGATCACCGTAGCCGTCGCCCTGTTGGCGTTCACGGCGATGATGCTCGGGCTGCTGGTCTCCGCGTTCGTGCGCAAGGAGGAGGTGACGATGCCGCTGCTGGTGCTGCTCGCCATCGTCCAAGTGGTTTTCTGCGGCGCCCTGTTGAAGCTGCACGGCGTGCCCGGTCTGGAGCAGGTGTCCTGGCTCGTGCCCTCGCGGTGGGCGTTCGGCGCGATGGCCGGCACCCTCCAACTGGCGCGGATCGTGCCCGGGGACAAGACGAGCGATCCGCTGTTCGAGCACTCGGCGGGGGTGTGGCTCCTCAACATCGGGATGCTCCTCGTGCTGTCGCTGGCCTGCGGGTTCGCGGTCTCCCGGCTGCTGCGCCGGCATGAGCCCGCCGTGATGCGGAAGTAGGGGCGGCCGATGACGACTCCCGGATTCCGGCCCACGCACGTCGTCCCCCAGCACGGCATGCCCGCCTGGGACGCCCCCGACCCGGCCCGCCCCACCGTGCCCCTCGATCCGCTGCTGCCCGTCCGGCTCATGGAGCGGCGCGGCGACTGGGGGCGCGTGCTGTGCTCCAACGGCTGGTCGGCCTGGGTCGACGGCCGCCACCTGGTCGCCGTCCCGCAGGACCCGCCCCGCTCCGACGGCCCCCTCGCGCACGCGGCCGACCCGCGCCCCCTCCTGGGCCGCGCCGAACAGGCCCTCGCCCGCTACCGGGCGGCGGTGGAGGAACTGGCCGACGGCGGCCTCGACGGCGAGTCCTTCCGCCGCCGTACCCACGGACTGCGGATCGGCGTGGTCGTCGACGGCGAGGACGTGTGGCTGTACGATCTCGCGCGCAGACAGTGGGTGTACGGCGACGGCAGCCGCCTCAGCACGTACGCGACGGACGAGGCCCCCGACGCGCCCGACGCGAGAGGCCCGGACGGCCCGGACGGCCCGGCCGCGGACCAGGACTACACCGCCACGCGGATCGTGGACCTCGACGGGGGACCCTGATGTCACACGGCACGAGCCCGTTCTCCGGCCGGGCCTCCGAGCTGATCGGCCGCCAGGTCGCCGGCTACCGCATCGAGCGGGAGATCGGACGCGGCGGCATGGCCGTCGTCTACCGCGCCCGTGACCTGCGCCTGGACCGGACCGTCGCGCTCAAACTGCTCGCCCCGGAGCTGGCCCGCAACGACACCTTCCGCAAGCGCTTCACCCACGAGTCGCGGGTGGCGGCGGCGATCGACCACCCGCACATCGTGCCCGTCTTCGAGGCGGACGAGACCGACGGGGTGCTCTACATCGCCATGCGGTACGTCGACGGGAGCGACCTGCGCCAGCTCCTGGACCGCGAGGGCCCCCTGCCGCTGCCGACGGCCGTCCGCATCGCCGCGCAGGTCGCCTCCGCGCTGGACGCCGCCCACGAACACGGACTGGTCCACCGGGACGTCAAGCCCGGCAACATCCTGGTGTCCCGGGGCACCGACAGCGACCACCCCGAGCACGTCTACCTCACCGACTTCGGCCTGACGAAGAAGTCGCTGTCGCTGACCGGGTTCACGACGGTCGGACAGTTCGTCGGCACGCTCGACTACGTCGCCCCCGAGCAGATCTCCGGCCGCCCGGTCGACGGCCGCTGCGACGTCTACGGCTTCGCCTGCGTGGTCTACGAGTGCCTCGCGGGCCGCCCGCCCTTCCTCCGCGACGACGACATGGCCCTGCTCTGGGCCCACCAGAACGCCGACCCGACCCCGCTGACGGAGGTCCGCCCCGACCTCCCCCCGTACCTCGACGCGGTGTTCGCCCGGGCCCTCGCCAAGAACCCCGAGGCCCGCCACCCCACCTGCGCCGCCTTCGTCGCCGAGCTGAGGGCGAAGGGCGGCGGCGGGCACCGGGCGGTCCACCCGCCGACGGAGCTGGTCGCCACCCCGGCGTCGACGCCCACGCCGACGCCTCCGCGCTGGGCGCGGCCGGTCTTCCCCGGCGACCGGCACTGAGCCGTCAGGCCACCAGGGGTTGTGTCCCGCCCCGGCGGCGCAGCAGCCCCGCCAGCAGCCCGCCCAGGAAACCGGTGACCAGCCCCCACAGCGCGGCGAAACCGAGCGCCGACCACACCTCGGGGCGCAGGAACAGCTCCCCGGACAGATTGCCGCCCAGGTCGCCGATGCCGAGCACGGAGAGGCCGAAGTGCGCGGAGATCCGGCCCACCAGACAGACCATCAGCACCGTGAGCACCAGCGCGACCGCCATGTGCACGGCGTGCTGCCAGGCGCGCATCCGGGGCGGTGAGTGGGCCGCCATCGAGAACGCGGCCGCCAGCAGCAGCACCGCGTTCACGACTACCAGCCACCACACGCGGCCGTCGTGCTCGGCGAGCGTGCTCAGGTTCAGCGCGGCGGTGTCCCGGCTGCGCAGCACCTCGTCCAGCACATGCGGCATCGGCAGCCCGAACGGACCCTCCACCCGGCCGTTCCAGGTCGCGCCCAGCCCGATCGTGAACGTCAGCCACATCAGGTTGGGCATGCCGAGCAGCACCACCGCGAGGGTCTCGGTGGCGTGCCCGCGGGTCGCCGCGACGACCAGCGCGGCGACGACGCCCAGGGCGACCCAGGCGAGCAGCAGCACGACCATCGCGTGCGCGGCCGGCCGTACCGACTCCTGGAAGCGCAGCAGCCGGGCCGGCAGCGGAGCCCCGCGCGAGACCAGCAGCGCCAGCGCCAGCACCCCGGCCAGCCACAGCAGCCCGATCACCAGGGTGAGCGGCACGTCGGTGGTGAAACCGACCTCGGGGCTGACGTCGAACAGTTCACCCAGGTCGCTCAGCGTGTCGTCACCGAGGGAGAGCTTGAAGGTCTGGCGCGCGGCGAGGGCCAGACCGAGCAGACCGAGGAGCCACACGACGGCGATCCGGGCCGCCCACCAGGCCAGCTCCGCCGCGCCGGCCACCGCCCGGTGCCGCAGCGGCCGCAGGAATCCGGCACCGACGACGAGTACGCCCACCAGGGTGACGGACAGCGGGATCACCGTCAGACCGGCCTGCGTGTCGGCGAGCCCGCCGGCGCTCCCGGAGACCTCGACCGTGCCGCCGACGGCCGTGACGACGGTCGCCGCGACGACCCGGGGGTAGGCGCCCTGCGGCAGGTCCGAGGCGCCGGCCGCCCACAGTCCCAGCGCGGCCACCACCCCCATGGCGATCAGCCCGGCCAGTGCCGCGGCGACCGCCTGCACCCAGCCGTGGCGGGAGACTGCCTGGTCATAGGGGGTGTGGGAGCTCACCCTGCCCACGCTAAGCAGCGCCGGCGGAGCGCGCTCGTCGGGAGGGGCCGGGGGAGGGGCCGTCGGCGTCCGGCTTGCGGGCGGCGCCTGATCGGAGCACACAATGGGTGCGTTGCGGAATAAAACGGCGCATTTCGACCAGGCCGGTCGGATCGGTCGCATCGGTCACCCGGTCACGTGAAGCGCCGCGGTAAATCCACGTCGGGAGTGCTCGTGAGTGTCGAACCTCCGTCTTCCGGCCGCCCGTCGGAACCGCCCACGGAACCCACGGGGCGGCCCACCGGGCGACCGGCCGGCCCGCCCTCCGGCCCGCTGTCGGGTCCCTCCCAGCCGCCGCCCTCGGGCCCGCCGTCCGAGCCGCCCGTCGGCGACTCCCCGGGGGGCGGCGGTGGCTGGGAACCGCGCCGGCCCTGGTGGAAGTCCGCGCCCCGGGTCGCCCTGATCACCACGGCGGTCGTGGCCGCGACGGCCCTCGCCCTGGTCCTGACCCTGCCCGGAGGCGGCGGCTCGAACCAGGCGGCCGGCGAGGTCTTCATGCAGCCGGCCGGCGACCCCGGACCGGACAGCTTCACGGGCGAGAACGCCGCCAAGACCAGCTCCGCGTCGCCCGCCTCCGTCGCCCCGCAGGGCTCCGCCCCGCCCGGGAACACCGTCCCCGGGGTCAGCGGCGGGCAGCCCGGACTGTACGGCGGCACCCTCAACGTCTCCAGTTGCGACGTGGCGCTGCAGATCAAGTACCTCCAGCAGGACCCCGCCAAGAACAAGGCGTTCGCCTCCGTGGCCGGCGTCGACCCCGCCCAGGTCCCCGGCTACCTGCGCTCCCTCACCCCCGTGCAACTGCGCCTGGACACCCGCGTCACCAACCACGGATACCGTGACGGAGCCGCCACCACCTATCAGGCGATCCTGCAGGCCGGCACGGCGGTCATGGTCGACGGGCGCGGCGTCCCCCGGGTGCGCTGCGCCTGCGGCAACCCGCTGACCCCGCCCGTCGCCCAGCAGTCCGGGTACAAGCGGACCGGCCACACCTGGTCCTCGTACAGCCCCTCGACGACGGTCGTGGTCAACGCCTCCGTGAAGGTGGTCAACGTCTTCGTGCTCTACGACCCCCACCCCGGCCACCACTGGATCGCCCGCCGGCCGGGCGGCGACGTGCACCACGACCGGCCCACCCGGCCGCCGGCGAAGCTGACGCCGTCCATCACCGTCAGCACCCCGGGCATGCCGACGTGCGTCTCGCCGCCCACCGGCGCCGCGACCGGTAAGCCGACGGGCTGCGTGCCGCCGTCGTCCGGGTCGTCCTCGAAGTCCCCGGGCTCGAAGTCCCCGTCCAAGGAATCCCCGTCCAAGGAATCCCCGTCCACGAAACCGCCGTCCTCCGAGTCGCACAGCTCCGAGCCCCCGAGTTCCCGGCCCCCGAGTTCCGAGCCCCCGTCCTCGGAGCCGCCGTCCTCCGGGTCCAGGTCCGAGGAGTCCGGGCTCTCCGAGCCGCCGAGCTCGCTGTCCGAACTCACGGACGAGCCGGAGAGCTCCCTCTCCTCGCTCTCGCAGGCCCCGCCGTCGGCGGGCGTCACCAGCCGGACGTCGTCCGCCCTCTCACCCGCCGTGTGAGCAACCCCATGGCCGTCGCCCGGACAGGGTGACGGCCGACGGGGACTGCGCGGCGCGGCACGGGGTACGAGCACAGGTGCACAGCAGCGTCCGGCCAGTCCGGCCTCCGAGAGAGAAACGCATGATCGAGCACCTGGACGGGGCAGTGGTACCGACCGGCTTCGACGTACCCGTGGAACCCCTGCGGCGGGCGGCGCACTACACCGGTGAACCCGGCTGCATAGCCGAGGCCCGTTCCTTCGCCGCCCACTTCGTCGACCAGCTCAGAACGGAATGGTGCGCCACGATCGGCGACCGAGCGAGCGGGGACGTGCTCCTGGTCGTCAGCGAACTGGTCACCAACGCCGACCGGCACAGCAACGGGCCGTACATCCTGGAACTGGAGGGTACGGACGACGCGGTCACGGTGTGCGTGTACGACAGCAGCGACGCGCTGCCCCTGCGCTTCCCGAAGGACCCCCGGCGCATCGGCCGGCACGGTCTGGAGATCGTGCACGCGCTGGCGGCGGAGGTCACCGCCGAGCGCGTGCCGGTCGGCAAACGCGTCCGCGCGCTGCTCAGGTTCGGCGGCTGAGCCGTCGGGCGCAGGCCAGGGCCGTCAGGCGCAGCCCAGTTCGCCCAGCATCCCCTGGCGCAGCCGCGTGATGATCCGCTTGATCAGCCGGGACACGTGCATCTGGGAACAGCCGAGCCGTTCGCCGATCTCCGACTGGGTGGCCTCCTCCACGAACCGCAGGTGGATGATCTGCCGGTCGCGCTCGCTGAGTTCGGCCATGAGCGGGGCGAGCGAGTGGAAGTCCTCGACGAGCCGCAGCCCGTCCTCCTCCACGCCGATGAAGTCCGCGAGAACCGACTCGCCGTGCTCCGGGCCGTCGCCGGTCAGCGCCGCGTCGAGCGAGGAGGAGTTGTAGCCGTTGGCGGCGATCTGCGCCTCGACCACCTGGTTCTCCGCGAGGTTCATCAGCGTGGCCAGCTCCGCCACCGTCGGATCCCGGTCCAGCCGGCCGGCGAGTTCGTCCCGGGCCTTGGCCAGCTCGACGCGCAGCTCCTGCAACCGGCGCGGCACGTGCACCGCCCAGGTCGTGTCCCGGAAGAACCGCTTGATCTCACCGACGATGTACGGCAGCGCGAACGACGTGAACTCCACCTCGCGCGAGATCTCGAACCGGTCGATGGCCTTGATCAGGCCGATCATCCCGGTCTGGACGATGTCCTCCATGTCGTCCCCGCGACCGCGGAACCGGCCGGCCGCGAACCGCACCAGGGACATGTTCATCTCGATGAGCGTGTTGCGCGCGTACTGGTAGTCGTGCGTGCCCTCTTCGAGTACGGCCAGCCGCTGGAAGAACTGGCGGGACAGCTCCCGTGCGTCGCGCGGAGCCACGCTCCGCGGTGCCTCGATTCCCGGCAGCGGTGCGCCGTCCGTGCTGGTCACGGGGGTGCTCTCGACGGCCTTGGCCTCCGACCGGATCACGGCGGTCTGCATTGCCTCTCCCTCGAATCCCTCGAACGTCACGGCTTGGCGTCTGCTGTTCTCGGTCCGTGAGCGGACACGAACACACGAGCCCGCTCAGGGGGCGGGTACCCGATCCGGGCCGACCCATGCGTGCGGGATTCCGGCACGGATTCCACCGAGGGCGCAACGCCGGGCCCCTTCCGGTCGCGGGCCGCTCTTCTAGGCTGGTCAGGTGAGCGACCAAGCGCCGAACCAAGCCCGTGTGATCCCGCTGCGCCCGCCTGCCGAGCGCCCGGGCGACACCGCCGCCCCCGCCGCCAGACCCGCCGCGCGCGAGCCCCTGTGGCGCGACCTGGTCGGAGACGTCCTGCGCCGCGAACGCCAGGCGCAGGAGCGCACCCTCAAGGACGTCGCCGACTCGGCCCGCATCTCCATGCCGTACCTCTCGGAGGTGGAGCGCGGCCGCAAGGAAGCCTCCTCGGAGGTCCTCGCGGCCGCCGCCCACGCCCTCGGCCTGAGCCTGGGCGACCTGCTGGGCCGGGCCCAGGGAGAGCTGATCCGGCTCAGCAGCCGCCACTCCGGCAGGAGCCACTCCAACAGGAGCCGTGCGACGACGAGTTCGTCGTACGACGGACTCTGCCTGGCCGCCTGACGACCCGCGCGGGCCGGCGTCTCACACGTTCACGAGACGCCGGCTCAGCACCTCGTCGGCCAGCCCGTACGCCACCGCCTCCGGTGCGGTGAACACCTTGTCGCGGTCCATGTCCGTGCGCAGGGTCGCCAGGTCGTGGGGGGTGTGGCGGGCCAGTACCTCCTCCACCTGGGCGCGGATACGGACCATCTCCTTGGCCTGCAGCGCCAGGTCGGACACCGTGCCCTGGCGGCCGCCGCTGGCCGGCTGCCCGAGCAGCACGCGCGCGTGCTCCAGCACGAACCGGCGGCCGGGATCCCCGCCCGCCAGCAGCACGGCCGCCGTCGACGCCGCCTGCCCGACGCAGAACGTCGAGATCGGCGCCTGCACGAACGTCATCGTGTCGTAGATCGCCATCAGTGAAGTGAACGATCCGCCCGGGGAGTTGAGGTAGATCGAGATCTCGCTCTCCGGGGACGCCGACTCCAGATGGAGGAGCTGCGCGATGACGACGTTGGCGACCCCGTCGTCGATCTCGGTGCCGAGGAAGATGATCCGCTCCGACAGCAGCCGGCTGAAGACGTCGTAGGACCGCTCGCCCTGCGGGGTGCGCTCGACGACGTTCGGAATCGTGTAGGTGCCCATGGTCACAGCCCCATCCGTCGCTTGGAGGCGGCCGGGCGGACGTCCGCGAGGGACTCCACGACCCGGTCCACGATGCCGTACTCCCTGGCCTCCTCGGCCGTGAACCAGCGATCGCGGTCGCCGTCGCGCGAGATGGTCTCCGGGGTCTGACCGGTGTGCTCGGCGGTGATCCGCTCGATGGTCCGCTTGGTGTGCTCCAGGTTGTCCGCCTGGATCTCGATGTCCGACGTGGTGCCGCCGATCCCGGCCGACGGCTGGTGCATCATGACGCGCGCGTTCGGCAGCGCGTACCGCTTGCCGGGCGCGCCGACGCTGAGCAGGAACTGACCCATGCTGGCCGCGAAGCCCATGGCGAGCGTCGAGACGTCGTTGGGGATCAGCCGCATCGTGTCGTAGACGGCGAGCCCCGCGTGCACCGACCCGCCCGGGCTGTTGATGTACAGGGCGATGTCGGTGCGCGGGTCCTGCGCCGACAGGATCAGCAGTTGCGCGCAGACCCGGTTCGCGGAGACCTCGTCGACCTGGGTGCCGAGCAACACGATGCGCTGGTCGAGCAGTTGGGCGGCGAGGTGGTCGTCGAAGCGGGTGGACGCGGTGTCGCCCTCCTCGGCGCGGGGAGCGAGCGTGGTGAGTGGAGTCATCGGTTCTCCTCGTCGTGGCGTGACTGCCGTCGACCCCACTCTCGGCCTCCGGCGGCGCCCGAAGGCGGTTTCTCTGCCCGCGGCAGATTCGCCACGGGCAGAGCGCATTCGGATTAATCCACGGCCCGGGCGATGAGTTTCGGGGCGGACGGCGGTCGACACTGATGACCGCGTTCCACGCCCAGGAGGTATTCATGACCACCGACGGATTCACCACGTGTCTCTGGTTCGACGGCCAGGCCGAGGAAGCCGCCCACCACTACGTGTCGATCTTCAAGAACTCCGAGGTCGGCGACGTCACCCGCTACACCGAAGCAGGTCCGGGCACCGCCGGGTCCGTGCTCACCGTGGAGTTCACGGCGAACGGCCAGAAGTTCGTCGGGCTGAACGGCGGCCCGGAGTTCAAGTTCAACGAGGCGATCTCCTTCCAGATCCACTGCGCCGACCAGGAGGAGGTCGACTTCTACTGGGACAGGCTCCTCGAGGGCGGCGGCGAGCCCGGCCCCTGCGGCTGGCTCAAGGACAAGTACGGCGTGTCCTGGCAGGTCGTCCCCGCCGCGCTCATGGCCATGGTCACCGGCGGCGACTCCGAGAAGGCCGCCCGCGCCATGAAGGCCATGCTCGCGATGGGCAAGCTCGACATCGCCGCCCTGCAGAAGGCGTACGACGGGGCGTAGGCGGCACCGGTCACCGGCGCGGGGCCGCGCCCGACGGGACTGGGCCGGCGAGATCGCCGGAGCCCGGTCCCCGCCCCGTTGAGATCCGGCCTCGTTGAGATCCGGTCTGGTTCAGACCCGGTCGGCCGCGATCAGCAGGTACTGGAAGCTGCCGTTGCGGTAGGCGGTGAGGAAGGTCTCCTCGATGCCGGTGACCAGGTGGTCGGCCTGGCTGCGCAGCTCCCAGTAGGGGATGGCCGCCTCCGTGAGGTCCTCCACGTGGACCGGCACCAGCCGGTTGCGGGCCAGCGCCTGGAAGTAGGCCGAGCGCGGGTGGATGTCGCAGATGTAGTGGGCGTTGATGAGCGACACCTCGCGCGAGGCCTGGCCGTAGGTGTCGTTGTAGCAGCCGGTGACGACGACATACCGTCCGCCGCGGCGCAGTAGCCGGGCGTGCTCGGCGAACAGCAGGTCCAGCTCGACGTACATGGTCGACTCGTTGTTCCACGACGCCGCGTACGCGCCGGTCTCCAGGCCGGTGTCGAGCATGTTGCGATGGTGGTAGCGCACCTTGTCGTCGATGCCCCGCTTGCGGGCCTGTTCGTTGGCGAACCCGGCCTGCTTGGCGGAGATGGTGACGCCGTCCGCGTGGCAGCCGTGCCGCTGGTTCGCCACGACACTGCCGCCGCCGCGACCGCACCCGGCGTCGAAGACCCGGTCGGCGGGGGTGAGCCGGCCGAGCCGGGCGGCCAGCAGTTCGGCTTGGGCGTGCTCCAGGCGGTGCAGTTCGGCGGTGACCCGCGCGCGGCGCAGATCGGCGTCGGGCTCGTCGAGCACGGTCCAGTCGGCCGCGCCGACGCCGTAGTGATGGTGGTAGAGGTCGTCGATCCTGCCGAGTTCGAGGTTGACCGGGTTCTCCTCGGCGTTCCAGTAGTCCGCGACGCGGTTCTGGTACGTGGACTGGGTCGGCAGCGGGACGGTCGTGGCGATGGCGTCCGGGGTGATGGTCAACGGTGGCTCCTCGTGCTGCGATGCGTGACGGTGCTGCTCTGCATGACGGTGCTCGGTGGGTGACGGTGCTCGGTGCCGACGGGGTGTCAGGAAGGCGGCGGTCACCAGTAGTCGGGCAGGTGGTAGCGGTGGGTGTTGGTGGCGTGCCACTCGTGGTTGCCGGCCACCCAGTCCGCCAGGCCGCGCGTGTAGCGCTCGATGAGCGGCGAGGTCGCGGCGAGCAGGGCGGACTCCTCCTCGAACGCCGCCATGATCTGGTTGTGGATCCCGACCGACTTCAGGTACGCGGCCTTCAGACCGCGCCGGTCGTTGGCGGCGACGACCTGCGGCAGGTTGAGATGGGTCGGGTCGCCGGCCAGCTCCTTGGTGAAGGAGTACAGGTCGTTGACGATGGTGGTGGCGTTGCCGGCGAGCGCCGTGACGCGCTGGATCTCGGGGCGGGCGTAGAGCGCCTCGGGCAGTTCGTAGCCGTCCACCGCGTCGACGACCGACAGACACGGCCGGAAGTTGTTGAACTGCCGCATCACCAAGTACTCCCACACCCGCGGCACGTACCGGGTCTCCCCCCAGGCCGCCTCGGCGAGATAGCCCAGGTGCAGCCGGGCGATGTCGTGCACGAACCGGTCCGTCTGGCTGGGCGTGGCGAGGACGGCGTAGTCCTTCAGAGCCCAGTGGTACGCCCGCAGCGGGCCGTCGGCCTGCATCCCCTGCGTCCACTCCGCCTGGAGGTCGGGCGGGCCGTGGTAGGGGTCGAGCGCCGACTGCGACATGACCAGCCGGCCGCCGAGCCCGCTGCGCGAGCCGCCCTTGTCCTCGTCCTCCTCGCAGTAGCAGTTGTCGACGATGTTCTCGGCCAGCAGCAGTTTGCCGGCGACCGTGAGGCGTTCCAGGTCGGCCGCGCACGGATGCTGGAGCACCACCGCGCGGCCGAACTGGAACCCCGCGAAGTCCCCGTTCCAGGCCGCCGGGAACAGATCCAGGCCGCGGGCCCACGCCTCCAGCCTGCGGTCGATCTCCGCGGCCTGCTCCGGATCGGCGGGCGCGGCCTGCCGGTACCTGAGGCCCGGGATCGCCCCGCCGCGCCGGGCCCGCACGCTCGCGGCGAGATTCGGCGGACCGGGCAGCGCACTCCCGGCGCTCGGGGGCGCACTCACCGCGACCTCCCCGCCCGCACTCGACCCGCCCGTACTCGACCCGCCCGTACTCGACCCGCCCGTACTCGGCCCGTCCTCACTCGGCCCGTCCTCACTCGGCCCGTCCTCACTCGGCCGTCCGGCCGACCTGGACGTTCTCCAGGACTCCGGCCGCGTCCGGCACGAGGACGGCCATCGAGTAGTACGCGGTCACGAGGTAGCGGATGATCGAGTTGGCGTCGACCCCCATGAACCGTACGTTCAGGCCGGGTTGGAACTCCTCCGGGATGCCCGTCTGGTACAGGCCGACGACCCCCTGGTCGGCCTCGCCGGTGCGCAGCGCGAGGATGCTGCTGGTGTGCTGCGGGCTGATCGGGATCTTGTTGCACGGGAAGATCGGCACCCCGCGCCAGGCCGGGATCTCGTGCCCCTCGACGGTGGCCGTGCCGGGCACCAGACCACGCCGGTTGCACTGCCGGAAGAAGGCCGCGATCGCCTTGGGATGGGCGAGGAACAGCTTGGTCCTGCGCCGCATCGACAGCAGCTCGTCCATGTCGTCCGGCGTCGGCGGGCCGGTGAACGTGCTGACGCGCTGGGAGTAGTCGGCGTTGTGCAGCAGCCCGAACTCCCGGTTGTTGACCAGCTCCCACTCCTGCCGTTCGCGGATCTCCTCGACGGTCAGCCGGAGTTGCTGCTCGGTCTGGTTCATCGGGTGGTTGTAGAGGTCGGCGACCCGGGTGTGGACCTTCAGCACGGTCTGGGTCAGCGACAACTCGTACTCGCGCGGCGAGAGTTCGTAGTCGACGAAGCCCGTCGAGAGCGTCGGCTCTCCGGTGTGGCCGGCTTGTAGCGGCAGGTCGGCCTCGCCCTTGCGGTTCATCGGCAGCCGCTGCCGTGCCGCGTAGGCCTCCAGATGGGCCGCGAGGGACGGCACCCGCCCCATGAACTCCCGCAGCACGTCCCACGGCAGCGCCAGCAGCACGCCCGAGGTCTCCGCGCGCACCGAGCTCAGCCACAGCGGGTCGTCCTGCCCGACGGCCTCGTCGCCGAGCTGGTCGCCGCCGGAGACGACCCCGACGATCTCCTCCTCGCCGTACTTGCCGGCGGTGAAGCGGGCGAACCGGCCGTGCACGACGAGGTACGCCTCCGTCACCGGCTGCCCGGCCTCGAAGACGACCTGACCGGCCCGGACCTCCCGCACCCGGAAGCGGGCGGAGAGCTCCGCGAGGGCGCCGTTGTCGGAGTAGCCGCGCAGCACGGGCAGCTCGGTGAGGGTCTCCGGGATGACCCGGACGTCGTCCCCGCCGTTCTGCTCGAACTGCACCCGGCCCCGGCCGACCCGCAGTTGGAGCCGCCGGTTGACACGGTAGGCGCCGCCCTTGATGTCCACCCAGGGCAGCATCCGCAGCAGCCAGCGCGAGCTGATGGCCTGCATCTGCGGTTCGGACTTGTGGGTCGTGGCGAGCTGACGGGCCGCCCGGGTGCTGAGACTGGTGAGCTGCCCGTCGGTGGAGGCGGCGGCGGAAGGGCCGGGTTCGGGTTCGTCGAGAGCGGGACCGGTGGCGCTGTCCGGTGTGGACACGTTCCCTCCAGGAAGGTGCGCGGAGCTGAGCGGACGGGTCGTGAAGATCGGTACGGTGATCCGCGGCACCAGCCAAACACCCTGAGTGACGGGTGGGTACGGCGTGAAGGGGGCGGTTTCGCGCCCTGGAGGTGCAAACCTGCCGGATGGGGCGGACGGCGCCGCGTGTGTGCCAACACTCCCGCCATGTGCTCCCACGCGCCGTTGCGCCCATGAGTAACTCTCGGTGACTTCCGTGTTCGGCGGGCGAGTCGACCGCCGGGTGACTAGCGTGAGGAACCGGACAATCCATCTCATCGGGAGGGCCGTCGTCATGGCCGTACGACCAGAGGGAGCCCCTTGTTGGGCCGACGCGATGTTCAGCGACCTGGAGGGCGCCAAGAGCTTCTACGGCGACGTCCTGGGCTGGACCTTCGGCGAGGCGTCGTCGGAGTACGGGAACTACACACAGGCCTTCGTCGACGGCAAGGCGGTCGCCGCGGTCGTCCCGCCGATGCCCGGCCAGGAGGGCCAGTCGCAGTGGTGCCTGTACTTCGCCTCCCCGGACGCCGCCGCCACCGCCGCCAAGATCCGTGAGAACGGCGGTGAGGTGCTGATGGAGCCGATGCAGGTAGGCGAGTTCGGCACGATGTGCCTGGCCCGCGAGCCCAGCGGCGCCGTCTTCGGCGTATGGCAGGCGGGCGTCCACGAGGGCTTCGAGGCGTCGCCCGAGCAGCCCGGCGCGTACTGCTGGGCCGAGGTCTTCACCCGTGAACCGGCGAAGACGGACACGTTCCTGCCGGCCGTGTTCCCGTACACGGCGAAGCAGATGCAGGACGACAAGGTCGACTTCCGGCTGTTCGAGGTCGGCGGCGACATGGTCCTGGGCCGCATGAAGATGACGGAGGAGTTCCCGCCCGAGGTGCCGTCGTACGTCAACGTCTACTTCACCGTCGACAACTGCGACGACGCCGTGGCCAAGGCCACCAAGCTCGGCGGCGTCCTGCGCTTCGGCCCGATGGACACCCCGTTCGGCCGGTTCGCCGCGATCAGCGACCCGCAGGGCGCGAACTTCTCGGTGATCGACGTCACCACCACCGAGGGCGACATGCCGCAGACCAAGGACGTGTCCTAGCCGACGGAGTCCTGACGCCGGGCCGGGCGTCCGGCCCGGCCGTGGCATGATCGTGCGCATGCGTGAACGAGTGGTGGCCGCGTGCGACGGGGCTTCGAAGGGAAACCCGGGACCGGCGGGCTGGGCGTGGGTGGTCGCGGACGACACGGAGGCCCCGGCCCGCTGGGAGGCGGGGCCGCTCGGCAAGGCCACCAACAACGTCGCCGAACTCACCGCGCTGGAACGCCTGTTGGCGTCGACCGACCCGGCCGTGCCGCTCGAGGTCCGGATGGACTCGCAGTACGCCATGAAGGCCGTCACCACCTGGCTGCCCGGCTGGAAGCGCAACGGCTGGAAGACGTCCGCCGGCAAGCCGGTCGCCAACCGGGAGCTGGTCGTCCGTATCGACGAACTGCTCGACGGCCGCGCAGTCGACTTCCGCTACGTGCCCGCCCACCAGGTCGACGGCGACCCGCTCAACGACTTCGCCGACCGCGCCGCCAGCCAGGCGGCGATCGTCCAGCAGACGGCGGGCAGCGACCACGGCTCCCCGGAGCCCCCGGCCTCACCGGACACCCCGAAGCCGAAGTCGGCCCGCTTCTCGGGCGTCAAGTCCCCCCGGCGCGGCGGCGGTTCGTCGTCCCGCACGCTGAAGGCCAAGTTCCCCGGCCGCTGCGTGTGCGGCCGTGGTTACGCGGCCGGCGAGGAGATCGCCAAGAACGCGCAGGGCTGGGGTCACCCGGAGTGCCGCAGCGTCGACGCCTGATCAGGCGTCGAAGGCGTCGCAGGTGTAGTGGGCCGTGTGGGCGTGGTGCGGCCAGAACGCCGGATCGTTGGGGGAGACCCCGGTCGCCTGGTCGGCCAACTGGGCGTCCGCGTGAGGCGGAAGGGGCAATTCCTTGCCCTGGGAGCGCTTCTTTCGGTGGACCTTCGTGCGCCGGTGTGCCGTCGGTGGTGTGGCTCACCTGGGAAAACTGGTGCGATCGGGCAGGTGGGGCGTCAGTCGACGGGCGTCGCGCCCTGCTACTCTGCGTCGTCAATCCACCACGTCCAGTAATTCCTAGGGGTGCGCGTGAAGGTCGCCTGTGTCGGCGGCGGGCCCGCCGGCCTGTATCTCTCGATCCTGCTCAAGCGGCAGGACCCGTCCCACGACATCACCGTCCACGAGCGCGACCCGGAGGGCTCGACCTACGGCTGGGGCGTCACGTACTGGCAGGGGCTCCTCGACAAACTCCACGCCTGCGACCCCGAGTCGGCGCGCGCGATCGACGAGAGCTCCGTCCGCTGGAACGAAGGCGTCGCCCACGTAAGGGATCTGGCGATCCGTCAGCCCGGCGACGAAGGGCACGGCATCGGCCGGCACAAGCTGCTGGAGATCCTCGCCGCACGGGCCCGCGCACTCGGCGTACGGCTGGAGTTCGAGAGCGAGATCACCGCCGAGAACCTGCCGGACGCCGACCTCGTCGTGGCCGGCGACGGCGTCCACAGCGCCCTGCGCACCCACCAGGCCGACGACTTCGGCGCCGACCTCGCACCGGGCCGCAACTCCTACGTCTGGCTCGGCACCACCAAGGTCTTCGACTCCTTCACCTTCGCCTTCGTGGAGACCGAGCACGGCTGGATCTGGTGCTACGGCTACCCCTTCAGCTCCGAGCAGAGCACCTGCGTCATCGAGTGCGCCCCCGAGACCCTCGCCGGGCTCGGCCTCGACCGGGCGGGCGACGGCGACGGCCTCGCCGACCTGGAGAAGCTCTTCGCGCACATCCTCGACGGCCACCCCCTGATCGGCCGCGCGTCCGCCGTCGGCAGCGCCCAGTGGCTGACCTTCCGCACGCTCACCAACCGCACCTGGTACCGCGACAATCTCGTCCTCCTCGGCGACGCCGCGCACACCACCCACTACTCGATCGGCGCCGGCACCACCCTCGCCCTGGAGGACGCCGTCGCCCTCGCCGACGCCCTGCGCGACAGCGCCGACCTTCCGGCGGCCCTCGCTCGCTACGAACAGGAACGCAGGTCCGCCCTGCTCTCCCCGCAGAGCGCCGCCCACTACAGCGCCCAGTGGTACGAGAACCTCACCCGCTACATCCACCTCCCCCCGGAGCAGATGTTCGCCCTGCTCGGACAGCGGCACTCGCCCCTGCTGCCGTACGTCCCGCCGCAGTTGTACTACCGGCTCGACAAGGCCGCCGGGCGGCTGGAGGCCCTGCGCCGGTTCAAGCGCTGGCTGGGCCCGAAGCTGGCGCGCGGCACGCGGACGCCGGCCTCCTCCCGCAGGTAGCCGGGCCAACCTTGGGTGAATGGCAATTCACTGCTACGGTGAATTGTCATTCACCTCATGTTACTTTCATGCAAGCCGCTGGAGTCCCGTGGAGTCGCCCGCTCCGATACCCGCCCCGACCAGTGGAAACGCCGGTCTGCGGGCCCGGCTCACCATCCCGGTCCTGGCGTACTGCGGCATCCTCATGGCGGTCATGCAGACCGTCGTCGTCCCGCTCCTGCCCGACCTGCCCCGGCTGACCGGTGCCTCGCCCGGCGCGGTCTCCTGGATGGTGACCGCCTCGCTGCTGTCCGGCGCGGTCCTCACCCCGGTCCTCGGCCGCGCCGGTGACATGTACGGCAAGCGGCGGGTGCTGCTCCTGTCGTTCGCCCTCATGGCCGTCGGCTCGGTGATCTGCGCCCTCACCTCCGACATCGGCGTACTGATCGCGGCCCGCGCCCTGCAGGGCGCCGCGGTCTCCGTCGTCCCGCTCTCCATCAGCATCCTGCGCGACGAACTGCCCCCCGAACGCCGGGGATCCGCCGTGGCGCTGATGAGCTCCACCGTCGGCATCGGCGCCGCGCTGGGGCTGCCGGCGGCGGCCGTGGTCGTGCAGTACGCGAACTGGCACGTGATGTTCTGGGTGACCGCCGCCCTGGGCGCGACCGGGGTCGCGCTGATCCGGTGGGCGGTGCCGGAGTCGCCCGTGCGCGAGCCCGGCGGGTTCGACGTGACGGGGGCGCTCGGGCTGGCCGCCGGGCTGATCTGCCTGCTCCTCGCCGTGTCGCAGGGCGGCCAGTGGGGGTGGGGGAGCGCCCGGATCATCGGTCTGTTCCTCGGCGCCGTGGTCGTCCTGGGCCTGTGGTGGCGGCAGCAGTTGCGCTCCCGACAGCCCCTGGTGGACCTGCGGTTGGTGTCCCGGCCACGGGTGGGCCTGTCCCACGTGGCCGCGCTCCTGACCGGCTTCGCGTTCTACGCCAACTCGTTGGTGACCGCCCAGTTGGTGCAGGCGCCCGAGGCGAGCGGCTACGGGCTCGGGCTGTCCATCGTCCAGACCGGCCTGTGCCTGCTGCCCGGCGGCATCACCATGCTGCTGTTCTCACCCGTCTCCGCCCGTATCTCCGAGGCGCGCGGCCCCCGCGTCACCCTCGCCCTGGGCGCCGCCGTCATCGCCTCGGGGTACGCCGTGCGCGTCGCCGACAGCCACCAACTGTGGATGATCATGGTGGGGGCGACCGTCGTGGCGACCGGCACCACCCTCGCCTACTCGGCGCTGCCCTCGCTGATCCTGCGCGCCGTCCCGCCCGGGCAGACCGCCTCGGCGAACGGCGTCAACGTCCTGATGCGCACGATCGGCCAGGCCGTCTCCAGCGCCGCCGTGGCCGCCGTCCTCGTCCACCACACCAGCCTCGTCGACGGAGCCCCGGTGCCGACGCTGCACGGCTACCTGCTGGCCTTCGGCATCGCAGGCGCGGTGGCCCTGGCCGCGTGCGCGGTGGCGCTCACCATCCCCGGCGACGCCGAGCCCGAGGACCCGCGACCGTTCCGGGGCGGCACCCGGCCGGTGAACGACGGGGCGATGGAGGGAGCATGAGTGCCATGACCACATCCCCCGAGGCCGACGCCGATGTCGGCACCGACACTGATGCCGCTGCCGCGAGCAGGCCTGCGGCCCCCGCGCGCCGCGACGCCGGGGCGACCAAGACCGCCATCCTGCGGGCCGCCCGGTACCTGCTCGCCCGCCAGGCGCACGCCGACATCACCCTCAAGGCCGTCGCGGAGCGCGCCGGGGTGAGCGCGCCGCTGGTCGTGAAGTACTTCGGCAACAAGGACGCCCTGTTCGCGCGCGTCATGTCCTTCGAGGAGGACGCCGACGCCCTGCTGGCCGCCCCGCTGCCGGAACTGGGCCGGCACATGGTCCGGCACGTGGTGGTCAGCCAGCGCGAGCGCGGCACCGACCCCGTGCTGCGGATCGCGTTCGCGCCCCTGCACGGCGACCACGGCGAGATACTGCGCGCCAACTTCCGCACCCAGGTCACCGAGCGCCTCGCCGCCCGGCTCACCGGCCCCGACACCGGCGCCCGCGCCGAACTCGCCGTCGCCACCCTGCTAGGCCTCGGCGTGATGTTCGGCATCGCGCGCGGCCCGGAGCTGCGGGCGATGCCGGTCGAGGACATCGTCGACCGGTACGGCCCGACCGTGCAGGCCCACCTGGACGGCTAGGCACGGGGGAGAGCCGGTGGACGACGCGCAGGTGAGGGACCGGAGCCGGCCGTTCCGCGCCAGGTGACCATGGATGACAGACTGGCCTCATGGACGAGCGCGAATTCGGTAGGTCTGGTCAGCACGCATCCGTCGTCGGTCTCGGCACCTGGCAACTGGGCGCCGACTGGGGAGACGTCGACGACAAGGAGGCCCTGACGGTTCTGGAGGCGGCGGCCGAGTCCGGAGTGACCTTCTTCGACACCGCCGACGTCTACGGCGACGGCCGCAGCGAGCAGACCATCGCCACGTTCCTGAGCAGCCGGCCCGACCTGCACGTGCTGGTCGCCACCAAGATGGGCCGCCGGGTCGACCAGCTCCCCGAGAACTACGTCCTGGACAACTTCCGCGCCTGGAACGACCGTTCCCGCCGCAACCTCGGCGTCGACCGCATCGACCTGGTGCAGTTGCACTGCCCGCCCACCCCCGTCTACTCCAGTGGCGAGGTCTTCGACGCGCTCGACACCCTCGTCGCGGAGGAGCGCATCGCGCGGTACGGCGTCAGCGTGGAGACCTGCGCCGAGGCCCTCACCGCGATCGCCCGGCCGGGCGTGGCGAGCGTGCAGATCATCCTCAACCCGTTCCGCCTGAAGCCCCTGCACGAGGTGCTCCCGGCCGCCCGGGAGGCCGGCGTCGGCATCATCGCCCGCGTCCCGCTCGCCTCCGGCCTGCTGTCCGGCAAGTACACCAAGGACACCGTCTTCCCGGAGAACGACCACCGCACCTACAACCGGCACGGCGAGTCCTTCGACCAGGGCGAGACCTTCTCCGGCGTCGACTACGCCACCGGCGTCGAGGCCGCCGTCGAGTTCGCGGCCCTCGCGCCCGAGGGGTACACCCCGGCCCAGCTCGCCCTGCGCTGGATCGTCCAGCAGCCCGGCGTGACCACCGTGATCCCGGGCGCCCGCTCGCCCGAACAGGCCCGCGCCAACGCGGCGGCCGCCAGGCTCCCCGAGCTCTCCGACGAGACCCTCGCGGCCGTCCGCGACCTCTACGACCGGCGTGTCAAGGAGCAGGTCGAGGGACGCTGGTAGCAGCGGCCGTTTGAACGGTCGGCGGCCCGGATACCCGAGCCGCATGGACCAGGACGAGCGAGGATCGGGGCGCGACGAGACCGAGGAGGAGCGGGCCGACCGCATGTGGGGGGAGCTCATCCAGGAGATCCGCGTCGCCCAGACGGGCGTACAGATCCTCTTCGGCTTCCTGCTGACCGTGGTGTTCACCCCGCGCTACGCGGACCTGCGACACACCGACCAGGTCATCTACATCGTGACCGTCGTCCTGGGCGCCTGCGCGACCGGCGCGCTCATCGGCCCCGTCTCCCTGCACCGCCTGGTCTCCGGGCGGCGGGTGAAGCCGCAGGCCGTGCGGTGGGCGTCCCGGCTGACCTTCGTCGGCCTGCTCCTGCTGCTCGCCACCATGACCGCCTCCCTGCTGCTGATCCTGCGCGTGGCCACCCACGACGACTACGTGCCCTGGCTCGTCAGCGGTGTGGTCGTCTGGTACGCGCTGTGCTGGTTCGTGCTGCCGCTGTGGACCCGGTACCGCCACACGACACGGTGACGCCGGGTCCACAGCGACGCGCGTACCGCTACTCGGCTCCGGACGCCTCGCCCCGCGCCCCGCGCAGCGCGGTGATGCAGGTGCCGATCGCCTGCTGGAGGTCCTCCAACTGCTGCACCATGTCGTCCTCGTAGAACTCCTGCGCGTCGTCGAAGGTCAGCTCCTCGAACACCTTCGTCACCCGCTGGAGGCTGCTGTAGAACTTGGTGCGCCGCTCCTGGACGCGCAGCTCGGGATCGGCCTGCACGGTCTCCACGACGAGGTTCTTCATCGTGTCGTAGGCATCGGTCGCCCACTCGCCGGCGTCCTCGCCGTCGTTCAGCTCGTCGATGAGCGACAGGTGCCGCTCCGCCTCCTGGCGCAGCTCGGCCGGCGCGTCGAGGGTCTGCCCGGCGGGCGTCTTGATCTGGCCGGACTCGGCGATCTGGCGCACGTACCCGATGCGGTCGGCCGAGCGGCTCTCGGTGGCCACGGCCTTCTTCAGGTCGTCGGTGCGTACGACGTCACGGGCCAGCTCGGCCTGGAGGTCCGGGTCCTCCTTGATGCGGTCCAGGAGGGCGGCGCGGGCCGCGCGGGCGGTCGAGGGGTCGGCGAGGATCGCGGCCCGCAGGGCGGTGGGGTTCTCCGCGACCTCCAGCGCCTTCGTCGGACGGATGCCCTCGGCCTCGGCGGCCTGCGCGATCGCGGTGCCGCGCTCGGACGTGGCGCTGGAGCGCGAGACGTAGAAGGTCAGCCACACGTCGGCGTCCGGCAGCTCGACCTCCTGGCCCGGCGCCAGCTCCTCGAAGTGCGGGACGAGACCGTCGTCGGCGGCCCGGTCCCAGGCCTTGTAGTAACGCATGACGCGCTCGGGGGAGCAGCCCGCCAGCGTGGCGAACTCCTTCGCCGACACCTTCGGCGTCTCGTCCGCGCTCTGCCCGCCCGGCCGGACGCTGCGCGCCACCATCAGGCCGAAGGCCCACCCGCCGGTCCGCGCGTACACGCCGAACTCGCGGGCGTCACGCGCGACCAGGTCGGACAGGGGAGCGGGGGACGTCTCGGGGGACGTCTCGGACGTCTCGGGCAGGTCGATCGCCAGGGTCACGGATGACTCTCCTCTGCGGGCTGCGGGACGTAGGATCGGCACTGCGAAAGTGCAGACCGGCAGCCTATATGGACCCGTTGGCGATGCTTTGCCGGGTGTCCCCGGCCGCCTGGGGAGGAAACGGGCCACGCGTGACGTGAAAAAAGCCGTCGATCATCCTCCGTCCGCCGGGGGAGGATTCCGGTATGACCGTCAGCCCGCTGCCCACGAGCACCCCCTCCGCCCAGGGCGTCGACGCCTCCCGCGTCCTCGCCTTCCTGGACGCCCTGGACGCCTGCGAGGCCGTCGAGCCGCACGGCGTCATGATCCTGCGCCACGACCACGTGGTCGCCTCCGGCTGGTGGGCGCCGTACCACCCCGACCGCATGCATCTGCTGTACTCGATCAGCAAGAGCTTCACGGCCACGGCCGCCGGTCTCGCCGTCGCCGAGGGACTGATCGGGCTCGACGACCCGGTGGTGTCGTACTTCCCGGAGTTCGAGGCGGACATCACCGACCCGCGCAGCCGCGCGATGCGGATACGGCACCTGGCGTCGATGACGAGCGGGCACGAGGCCGAGACGCTGGACAGGGCGCGCGCCCTCGACCCCGACGACCTCGTCCGGGGCTTCCTGCTGCTGCCGCCCGAGCGCGACCCGGGGACCGTGTTCGCCTACAACCAGCCCGCCACCTACGCGCTCGCCGCGATCCTGCAGCGGGTCACCGGGCAGACGCTCACCGCGTATCTGCGGCCCCGGCTGCTGGACCCGCTCGGCATCGGCGAGACCGGCTGGCTGACCGACCGCACCGGCCGTGAGCTGGGCTTCAGCGGGCTGCACGCCGCCACCGACGCCCTCGCCCGGCTCGGCCTGCTGTATCTCGGCGAGGGCCTCTGGGAGGGGAAGCGGCTGCTGTCGCCGGAGTGGGTCGCCGAGGCGACGCGCTCCCACATCCCCACGGCCGGCCACGGCGAGCGCGCGGAGGGGGACTGGGTCCGGGGCTACGGCTTCTCGTTCTGGCGGTCCCGGCACGGCTACCGCGGCGACGGGGCGTACGGCCAGTTCTGCCTGGTGCTGCCCGAACACGACGCGGTGATCGCCACCACCGCCGCGACCGGCGACATGCAGGCTCTGCTCGACCTCGTCTGGGAGCACCTGATCCCCGCCTTCGGACCCGAGCGGCTCACCGGTCGGGACGACGCCGACACGGCCCTCGCCGAGCGCCTGGCCCGGCTCGCACTGCCCCCGGCCCCCGGCGCTCCCGCACCGCCGGAGCGGGCCGATCAGTGGTCGGGCGCCGAGTTCACCCCGTACGGCGGCGCCTGCGCCGACCAGCCGGGGCTGACCGGTGCCTCCGTCGCCGTGGACGCGGACGGCTGGACGCTGACCCTCGTCGAGGACGGCGACCGCCTGCGGGCCGCCCTGGGATCGGGCGGGTGGCGGGTGGCGGACGAGCCGCTGCCGCTCGCCGTGAGCGGCGGATGGAGCGACGGCGACACCCTCGCCGTGGACCTCGCCCTGCTGGAGACCCCGCACCGCCTGCGGGTGACGTGCGCCCTCGCCGACCGGACGTTCACCGCGCACTGGACCACCAGGCCGCTGCACGCCGGACCCCTGCGGCTCAAGCGCGCCCCGCTGCCGGCAGCGGGAGTGTCAGGCCCGTCAGGCGGCTGAACCCGGCCGGAAGGTCCGCAGGAAGGTCTTCAGGGCCTGCTGGTTGGCGCTCTTGTCCCAGTCCGCGGCGGGCGTCGTGAAACGCAGCGAGGTGCTGCGGTGCCCGCCGAGCAGCACGCCCCGGCCGAACGTGCGCACCTGCGTGCCGTCGGCCTTGAAGAGCCACTCCATGTCGGCGGCCTTGTACCCCTGGTACGTCGTCGCCTCGATGGCGCCCAGCCGCCGGAAACCGTCGTCCTTCTTGAGGTTGGGCTCGACGTCGTCGCGCCAGACGGCCACCGGGTCCGTCCCGGCGCTCACGCTGAAGGTCACCGCGAGGGTGCGCGGGTCGCCGGCCGCCCCGAAGGTGACGCGGAACGACTGGTCGGCGCCACGCGCGGTCTCCAGCCGCTTCCAGCCGGCCGGCAGGGCGACCGAGAAACCCTCGGGCGCGCGGTAGACGCGGTAGCCGGCCGGGAGGGCGTCGGCGGAGGCCGAGGGCGGCGCGGAGGGGGAGGCGTCCGGGGACGAGCTGGGGGACGGGCTGCTCGGCGCGGTCGGGGGCGTGCTCGGAGCCGGCGGCGCGGGTTCTCTGTCGCCGGCGTCCTCGCTGGGCGGCGCGGCGGACACGGACGGCCGGGGCTGCGCGCTGCCCGCCGCCGTGTCGTCGGCGTCGGAGAGCTGATGGGTCACGGCGAGGGCGGCGACCGCCACGGTGACGACGGCCAGCACCGTCCCGGCCGCCATGGCCCGGCCGCTCCAGTGCGGACCGATCTGCCGGGCCGCGGCGCAGGCACGCTTCAGCTTGGGGGCGGGCAGGACGCCGTGCGGGTCGTCCTCCAGCACCCGGGTGAGGGCTTGGCGTACGACCGTCCGGTTCAGCCGCTCCCGGGATTCCTTGCGCAGCAGCCCCTGCAGGGTCCCGGTGAGCGGGCCCGCGCGCAGCGGGGTGCGCAACGGCAGCCGGTCCACGCTCTTCAGCGTGCTCTCGGGCCGGTCCCGGTCCCGGTAGGGCGGCCGGCCCTCGACCATCGTGTAGAGGATCGCGCCCAGCGCCCACAGGTCGGCCGCCGGGCCGATCCGGTCGTTGCGGGCCTGCTCGGGAGAGGCGTACGCCGGGGCCGCCACGCGCGGGGCGAGGGTCGCGCCCGCCAGCCCGAAGCCGGTGAGGACGAGCGGACCGCGGGCCCGCACGAAGACCTGGCCGGGGCTCAGCTCGCCGTGGGTGATGCCCTCACCGTGCGCGACCTCCAGCACGTCGAGCAGCTCCAGCCCGATCGCGGCGGCCTTGGCCGGACTGAACGTCCCCTTCTGCGCGAGGAGTTGGCCCAGGGGCAGGCCGTCGATCCACTCGGTGACGGTCCACAGGGAACCCTCCTCCTCCAGGGCGTCGACGACCGCGGCGATCCGGCCCGGGCTCAGCCGCGCCATCGTCTCCGACATGCCCAGGACCCGGTCGGCGGCCTGCCGCGCCTTCTCCTCGCCCTGGTCGGGGGGCAACCCGATCCGGGTGACCAGGCACGGTCGCGCCGCCCCGGTGTCCTCCACGTACTCGCCGTACCAGCTGACGCGGTTCGTCTCCTGGTGGACGACGTCGAGCAGCCGGTACCTCCCGGCGACCAACTCGTGCGTGGAGACGTGCGTCTTGACCATGGGCCATCCCTCGCTGAACCGCTGGTACTCACCTTTCCCATGGGTACGACCGGTGAGAGGGGGTCCGTTCAATTGGAGGGCAACTCCGGCGAGTTTCCTGTCTTTCATTCAAAAGGACCGACGGTGCGAGCCGAGCATTTGTGCGAGAAAAGGGAATTGCGGGGCCTGTCCTGGACCTGTCATGGGCCCGTCCTGCGGTGTAACCGGAGGTAAACAGGACACGGGGCACTCCTGCGGACGCTCCTCCGCGCACTCCTGCGCAGACTCCTCGCCGATCCCGGAAACGACCTTCCCGGCCGGGGTTTATTCCTGCTCGGACACCCTCCGGAGGGATTTCCCTAACCCCGCAGCGCGGTCTCAGCGCAGCCCGAACCGGTCCACCCAGGTCATCATGTCCGCGACCGTCGCGTTGCCCCCGCAGACCACCAGCCCCACCCGCGCGCCGTCCCCCACCCGCTCCACGACCTGCCGGGCCGCGGGCAGCAGACAGCCGGCCGCCGGTTCGGTCCACACCTTGGCGTGCTCGGCCAGCTCCAGGCTGCCCCGCACTGCCTCCCGGTCGGAGACCACCAGCACCTCGCCGACCAGGGCGCGGACATGGTCGTACGTCAACTGCGAGACGCTGGGCGCGCTGAGCGTGGAGACGATCGACGACAGCTCCACCTGCACCGGCCCGCCCGCCGTCAACGCCTCCGACATCGCCTGCGCGCCCTCGGTCTCCACACCCCAGATCCGCACGTCCGGGCGGCGGGCGCGCAGGGCGGCGGCGACACCGGCGATCAGACCGCCGCCCCCGACGCTCACCAGCACGTCCGTCAGCTCACCGGCGTCGGAGGCCAGTTCCAGGCCGACCGTGCCCTGACCGGCGACGACCACCGGGTCGTCGAACGGGTGCACCAGCGTGAAGCCCTCGTCCCGCAACCGCTCCACCAGCGAGAACGCGCCGCCCATCGTGTCGGTCAGCCGCACCGACGCACCGGCCGCCGCCGCGATCTCGACGGAACGGGCGGGCGCCGAACGCGGCATCACGACCGTGGCCTTCACATCCAGCGCGGCGGCCATGACCGCGAGCGCGATCCCGTGGTTCCCGCCGCTCACGGCCACGACCCCGGCCGCCCGCTCGGCCTCGCTCAACGACAGCAGTTTCGCCGTCGCCCCGCGCGCCTTGAAGGAACCGGTGCGCTGGAGGAGTTCCAGCTTCGTGGTCACGGGGACACCGAGCAGCGTCGACAGGCCCGGGCTCGGCACGGTCGGGGTACGGACGAGATGTCCGGCGATCCGCTCGGCAGCGGCTTCGATCTCCGAGATGCCGATCAAGGCAGTCACCCTTCCGGTTCCGGGTTCCGGCGCGGCGGAGGTGGCGGGGCCGCACCTGTTTCGCTTCGTCTCCTCGCACCCTCACCCGGCGCGGTCCCGCAGGTCAACACGGGCCGGCGATCTTGTCGGGGCCGGGCTTCAGAGATCCCGGCGCACGACGAAGTCCACCAGGCAGCGCAGGTCGCTCAGGGCGGGGGCGGCCGAGGGCAGCTCCGCGAGCGCCGACTCGGCGGCGGCGACCTGCCGGCCCGCCTCGACGAGCGCCGCCGTACGGCCCCCAGCCGCTTCGACCAGCTCCGCCGCCGCCCCCGGATCGCCGCCCCGCTCCAGGAGCACGGCCAGACGGCGCGCGGCGGGGGCGGCCGAGTCGAGGGCGGCCAGCACGGGGAACGTCTTCTTCCGCTCCCGCAGATCAGCGTGGACGGGTTTGCCGGTGACCGAGGGGTCGCCCCAGATGCCCAGCATGTCGTCGACCACCTGGAACGCGACCCCCAGATGCCGTCCGGCCCGGTCCAGCGCGGCCACCGCAGTAGGGGACGCCCCGCCCAGGACGGCCCCCAGCGCCGCCGCACAGCCCAGCAGCGCGCCGGTCTTCCCCTCGGCCATCGCCCGGTAGGCGGCCGGCCGCACCCGCTCCGGCCCCGACCAGGGCCGCGCGGCGAACAGCAGGTCGTCGGCCTGCCCGCGCACGAGGTCCCCGAGCGCGCCGGACAGCAGACGCACGGCAGTGGCGCCGGCCGGGGGCGGCTGCACCGCGAGCGTCTCCACCGCCAGGGCGAACAGGGCGTCGCCCGCCAGGACCGCCGGTCCCGTGCCGTACGCCTTCCACACCGTGGCGCGCCCGCGCCGGGTCGGGTCGCCGTCCATGATGTCGTCGTGGAGCAGGGAGAAGGCGTGCACGAGTTCCACCGCGACCGCCGCGGGCACCCCGGCCCGCGCGGGCGCGCCGGCCGCCTCGGCGCCGAGCACCGCGAGGGCCTGCCGCACGCCCTTGCCTCCGGAGCCGGCCGCGGGCGCCCCGCCGACGCCGCACCAGCCGAAGGTGTACCCGGCCATCTCACCCACCCAGGGATGCGACCGCCCGACGGCCTCCATGAGCGCGGGCCGCACCAACGCACGGCAGCGGGCGAGGACTTGGAGCGCCCGGGGCGGCGTGGCGGGGGCGGTGGATGCTTCGGTGCGGTCGCGCACCGCAGAGCCGGGTGTCGCGGCGACTTCCCGTGGGGCCGCGTCGAGCGCCGTCATCGTGCGACCGCCGTGCGCAGGCCTGCCGGTGCCGCCCCGGTCGTCTCGTCGGCCGGTCCGACCCCCAGCTCGCGCTGCGCCCGGGCGACCATCTCCCGGGCGTGCCTCAGGCCGATGCGCTCCAACGCCCGTGCCAGGTCGGTCAGTTCGGCCTCCGTCTCCGCCTTGGCGCGGCCCAGGCGGGCCAGTGCCTTCGTCAGACCGAGCCGGGAGAGCGCCTCGCCGCGCGGCTCGCCCATGGCACGGAACTCGCCGAGTGCCAGCTCGTAGAGGTCCCGGGCCTCGGGGTAACGACCGGCGCGGTACAGGACGTTGCCGCGCATCTTGTGGTTGTAGGCCAGCGCGCCGGACAGGTTCATCGCGCGGCAGGACTCCTCGGCCTCCGCCAGCAGGCCGAGGGCGCGTTCGGTGGCGCCGTCCCGCACGGAGACGATGTCGGCCAGCCCGCGCAGCGCCCAGGCGTGACCGCGCCGGTCCTCGGCGCCCGCCGAGATCAGCGCCGCCTCCTCGAAGAGGGTGTACGCGGTGTCGTAGGCACCGGAGTTGCGGTGCATCTGCGCTATGCCCTCCAGCGCCCACACCGTGTGCCGGGCCTCGCCGCGCCTGCGGGCCTCGGCCAGCAGTTGTTCGTGCAGCCGGCCCACGGCCTCGTAGTCGCCCTGGATGCGGCCGGTCTCCGCGAGCCCGGCCAGCGAGTAGCCGCGGACGACGATGTCGCCGCCCCGCTCGCCGAGTTCGGCCGCGAGCCCCAGCAGCCGCCAGGCCAGCGGGAACGCGCCCCGCTGCCGGGCCAGGGTGCCGCCGCTCCACAGCGCCCACGCCATCGCGGCGACGTCCCCGGCCTCCCGCGCCGCCCGGTAACTCGCCTTCCAGGCCCGGTCCGCCTCCCGCACCTGCCCGAGCCGCCGGTGCGCCTCGGCGACCGCGAGCCCCGAGCGGGCCGCCTCGCCGTGCTGTCCGGCCCGCTCGGCGACCCTCAACTGCTCGGTGCCGGCGGCCAGTACGTCGTCCAGCGAGGAGTTCACGGACAGGGTGGTCAGGGCGCCCTGGTACTCCGGGGCGAATGCCTTGCCGTACATCGGTTCCTTTCGGCCGATCACTGTGAGCCCACGTATGCACTCTGTGTATACGTCGCGTGTATACATGGTGCGTATAGTGGGCCTGTCGCCGGTCAAGACGCGGGCAGGGCGAACGGGGTTGCCTGCGAGGCGCGGATTACCTCGGGGCCTGAAGGGGCGGGCGTGGCTGCGGGCCTGACGGAGTGTCAGGTGCCTAAGGGCTGGGTCCAGTACGTGCCCGACGGGCCGCCGCCCTCGTAGCCGACGCCGATGTGGGTGAAGGCGGGCCTTGAGGATGTTGGTGCGGTGGCCGGGGCTGTTCATCCAGCCGTCCACCACCTCGGCGGCGGAGCGCCGGCCGCAGGCGATGTTCTCGCCGATGGTTCCCGTGGTCGGTTTCTGGTGCGAGATCGATCACATGCGGTCGAGGCAACCTTCATTTGGCGTGTCACATCTTCGGGGTCGGCGCGTAGTTGACCGCTCTGCGGTCGCGGTGCGTCGCGAGGGTGCCGGGCATCGCCGTTGCGGTCCGGGGCCCGACCAGTCCCTTGGCGCCCAACGGCGCTGTGTCTTGCGGCGGTTGGCGATTCCGGCCGTCCGAACGAAGGAACCCTCACCTGTGCGCAGCGCACACATACGCAGCCTGGCGCTCGCCGTCGCCGTGACGACGGCCGCCACGGGCCTGGCGGGCACGGCCTTCGCGGCCCCGTCCGCGGGGGAGACCCACGCCACGGCCGCGACCGCCTCGCAGGCCGACCGCGTCGTCGAGGCCGCCCGTACCGCCGCCTTCGCCCACGCCTCGGCGACCGGCGTCGGCCAGGGCGACGAACTCCAGGCCCAGGACGTCCTGATCGACCCGGAGGGCGCACGGCACGTCCGGTTCGTCCGCACCCACCGGGGGATGCCGGTCCTCGGCGGCGACCTCGTCGTCCACCTCACCCAGCGGCTCGCCTACGCGGGCGTGACCCGCGCCGCCGGCCACGACGTCGACCCCGCCACCGTCAAGGCCGGGCTGACCGCCCGCCAGGCCGAGGCGAAGGCCGCGGCCGTGGCCGAGGGCGACGCGGAGAGCGCCGAACTCGTGGTCGACGCCCGTGGCGGCGCGTCGGCGCTCGCCTACCGGATCCGGGTGACCGGCAGCGACACCACCGAGACCGGCGGCTCCCGCACGGTCGTCCTCGACGCCCGTACCGGCAAGGTGCGCAGCAACACGCCCGACAGCGACGAGTTCCTCTCGCCCGAACTGCTGGACACCCTGCGCGAGCGCGGCGAGACCCTCGACCCCGCCACCGGCACCGTCTCGCAGGCCGCGGCCCTGAGTGCGGCGCCGCCCGCGGCCCGCGCCCCCAGGCGCTACCCGTCGACGGCCACCGGGACCGGCACGGGCCTGTTCGTCGGCAAGATCCCGCTGACCACCACCCGCACCGCGCGGACCAGCTACCTGCTGAAGGACCCCACGCACTGGAACACCGAGACGCGTGACGCGCGGAACAAGGAACTGGAGAACTTCGCGGGCGGCCGGGCGTTCACCAGCCCCACCAACAAGTGGGGCAACGGCGCCGTCTCCAGCCGCGCCAGCGCCGCCGTCGACGCCCAGTACGGCGTCACCAAGACGCTGGACTTCTACCAGAAGACCTTCGGCCGCAAGGGCATCGCCAACAACGGCAAGGGCGCCCGCGCCATGGTCCACTTCGGCAACAAGGTGGGCAACGCGTTCTGGGACCCGGCCTGCGGCTGCATGCTCTACGGCGACGGCGACGGCACCATGATCAAGAAGCCCCTCGTCGTCCTCGACGTCACCGGCCACGAACTCACCCACGGCGTCGTCGACGCGACCGCCAGGCTGGAGCCCACGTCCGTCGACGCCGACGGCAACCAGTACGGCGAGCCGGGCTCCCTCAACGAGTCCCTCGCCGACATCTTCGGCTCCAACGTCGAGTTCAGCGCCAACAACCCCAAGAACCCGCCGAACTACCTGATCGGCGAGCGGCTGGGCCTCGACCAGAAGTTCCTGCGCCGCCTCGACAAGCCGTCCCTGGACGTCCTCGAAGGCACGATCGACTACTGGTCGCCGGAGGCGTACAACGCCGAGGTGCACGCCGGCTCCGGCGTCTCCTCGCACGCCTACTACCTCCTCGCCGAGGGCAGCGGCCGCAAGAAGATCGGCACCGTCGCCTACGACTCGCCGACCTTCGACGGGGTCCCGGTGAAGGGCATCGGCCGGGCGAAGGCGACCGCGGTCTTCTACCGCGCCCTGACCCGCTACATGGTCTCCTCGACCGACTTCCACGACGCCCGCACCGCGACGCTCAAGGCGGCCAAGGACCTCTACGGGGCGACCAGCACCGAGTACCTGACGGTGGACCGCGCCTGGGCCGCCGTCAACGTGACAGCCGCGAACACACCGGCCGCCGGCCGCTGACAGCCGGGTGGTGACGGGGCGCGCCCGCCTGGGAACCCGGGCGCACCCCGTCCGTGAACGGCAGGCACGACAGGTAGGCCCACCTCACCGAGGTCGGCGCAGTGCCCCGTCAGCACGGTCGTGCCTCCTGGCACGCGGCACTGCCACAACGGCCTCCGACCAGGACCGGAGCGGGTCGGAGCCCACTGAAGCCCTGCCGCCGGGAAGGCGTCAACGGTGCAGCGACCGCGCCCAGTCCGCCGGTACCCGCCCGGCCGGCCCCGGTACGGGCTGGTCGGCGGGATGGTGGGCCGGCGGGGCGAGGTCGGGACCGGACTCGTACAGCTCGTCGGTGGAGTAGTCCCAGAACCACTCCTCGCCCGGCTCGAAACTGCGCACCACGGGATGCCCGGTCGCCTTGTGGTGCGCGGTGGCGTGCTGCCCGGGGGAGGAGTCGCAGCAGCCGACCCGGCCGCAGGTCGCGCAGCGCCGCAGATGGAACCACCAGCCGCCGACCGCGTCGCAGTCGACGCAGCCCGTGCCGCTGGGCGGGACGCTCAGGTCGATGCCGGCTACGTCGGTCATACGGGCTCCTCGGCGGTCTCGGGGTCGTCCTGGGCGTTCTCGGGGCCGGGGGCGGTCAGCGGCAGCAGGACCTGGAAGCGGGTGTCGCCCGGCACGGACTCGACCTGCAGGCCGCCGTGATGCTTGTTGACGACGATCCGCCAGGAGATGTCCAGGCCGAGCCCGGTGCCCTCGCCGACCGGCTTGGTGGTGAAGAACGGGTCGAAGATACGGCCGCGGATGTCCGGCGGGATCCCGGGCCCGGTGTCGCGGAACTCCACCAGCAGCCGGTCGCCCTCGTGAGCCGTCCGCACGGTCAACGTGCCTTCGCCGCCCGCGCTGTCGACGGCGAAGACGGCGTTGTCGACGAGGTTCGTCCACACCTGGTTGAGCTCGGCCGGGTAGGCCGGGATCGGCGGGAGCGTCCGGTCGTAGTCCCTGACGACCTCGATGCGCCCGATCTTGCCGGACAGCATCAGCAGCGTGCTGTCGAGGAGTTCGTGCACGTCGACGACCCGGTAGGAGGCGCGGTCGAGCTGCGAGTACTGCTTGGCGGCGTCCACGAGGTGCGAGATGCGGTTGGTGGAGTCGCCGATCTCGTCCATCAACAGCTCTGTCTCCACCGTGTAGTTGAGCCATCCCATCGCGCCCGGCAGGGTGTCCTCGTCCACGGCCGCCGCGACCTGCTCCAGCCACTCCGTGTCCAGCCCGGCCTGGACGAACGTCGGCGCGATCCGCCAGCCCTCCGGGACGTCGTGGTCGTCCAGCCAGTCGGTGAGCGCGTCCTCCCGGTCGGAGGCCTCCAGCGGGCTCAACACCGGTGCCTTGGCGACCAGTTCGGCCGTGCGCTCCTGGATCTCGATCAGCCGGGCCAGCGCCTCCGGGTCGTACGCGCCCGAGGCGATCACGGCGAGCTTGTGCCGCATCTTCGCCACCCGCTCCCGCAGCGTCGCCGTGGCCCGCACGGCCGTGGCCCCGGAGTACACCCCGCGCTGGGAGGTGCGGCTGACCTCGACGTCGTCCGCGCCGACCCGCCGGTACAGCACGACCGTGCCCTCGATCATCACGTAGAAGCAGGTCGCCGGATCGCCCTCGGTGTACACCGGACCGGGCTCGAACCGCTCCAACCGCCCCTCACCGCACAGCCGTCCGAGCTGCTCCGGGGAGAGCTTCTCGAACAGGAACAGCGAGCTGATCTCGGCCGGGCTGCACGGCAGCCCCCGCCCGCTCATGACTGCTCCAGATACCGGTGGACGAGCATCACGGCCATCGCTCCCTCTCCTACGGCGGACGCGACGCGCTTGGCGGACTCGGCGCGCGCGTCGCCCGCCACGAACACGCCGGGAATGTTGGTCTCCAGGTGGTAGGGCGGCCGGTCCAGCTCCCAGTCGGCCGGCGGCCGCCCGTCCGTCGTGAGATCGGGTCCGGCGAGGATGAAACCGCGCCCGTCGCGCAGCACCGTGCCGTCCAGCCAACCGGTCAGCGGGGCCGCGCCGATGAACACGAACATCCACTGCGCGTCGACGAGTTCGGTCTGTCCGCTCGCCACGTCCCGCAGCGTCAACTGCTCCAGCCGGCCTTCCCCGCGCGCGGACTCGACGACCGTGAAGGGGCGCACGGAGATGTTGGGCGCCTCCTCGATCTGCTGGATCAGGTAGTGAGACATGGACGCCGACAGGGACGCGCCGCGCACCAGGAGCGTGACGGACTTCGCGCCCCGCGCCAAGTACATCGCCGCCTGCCCGGCCGAGTTGGCACCGCCCACGACGTACACGTCGTGCCCCTGGCAGGAGGCGGCCTCGGTGAGCGCCGAGCCGTAGAACACCCCGCAGCCGGTCAGGTCGTCGCAGCCCGGCGCCGCCAACTGCCGGTAGGACACGCCCGTTGCGAGGATCACGCTGTGCGCGGCCACCGCCGAGCCGTCCGAGAAGCGGACCACCCGCGCGGACCCGCTGACCTCCAGCCCCGTCACCTCCCGCGCGGTGAGGATCTCGGCGCCGAACCTCGTGGCCTGCCGCCGCGCCCGGTCGGTGAGTTGGGCCCCGGACACACCGTCGGGGAAGCCCAGGTAGTTCTCGATCCGCGAACTCTGCCCGGCCTGCCCGCCCGTCGCCGACCGCTCCACGAGCACCGTCCGCAGACCCTCGGAGGCCCCGTACACGGCCGCGCCGAGCCCGGCCGGACCGCCGCCGATCACCACCAGGTCGTAGAAGTCGGCCGTCGGAGTCGTCGCCAGCCCCACATGGGCGGCCAGTTCGGGGGCGTCCGGCTCGACCAGGGGCGTGCCCTCGGCGGTGACCACCAGCGGCAGCCGCTGCCCGTCGACCCCGGCCGCGGCCAGCAGCCGCTGACCCTCGGGCTCGTCGGCGGAGTACCAGCGGTACGGCACCTGGTTACGGGCCAGGAACTCCCGCACGTCCGAGGAGCGCGCCGACCAGCGGTGCCCGACCACCTTCGTGGCGGGCACCGGCCGGTGGTCGCTGGTCCGCCAGGCCTCCAGCAGGTCGTCCAGGACGGGGTAGAGCTTCTCCTCCGGCGGGTCCCACGGCTTGAGCAGATAGTGGTCGAGGTCGACGACGTTGATCGCGTCGATCGCCGCACTCGTGTCCGCGTACGCGGTCAGCAGCACGCGCCGGGCGCCCGGGTACACGTCCAGGGCCTGTTCGAGGAACTCGATGCCGTTCATCCGCGGCATCCGGTAGTCGGCCAGGACGACGGCCACCAGATCGCCGCGCAGCTTCAGCTCGCGCAACGCCTCCAGCGCGGACTCCCCGGACTCCGCGCGCACGATCCGGTACCGGGCGCCGTAGCGGCGCCGCAGGTCACGGGCGACGGCCCGGGAGACCCCCGGGTCGTCGTCCACGGTCAGGATGACGGTCCGGCTTGCGTCGGCGGCCTGTGCCATACGTCTCCCACCCCGACAGCGGTCGGTCTTCGCGGCGGCACGGCGAGCCCCGCGCCGACCCGCTCATCGTATGTTCGATCGCCCCGGTCCGCTCCGGGACACCGGCAGGACGCGGGCGGTCAGGGCGACTGCCGCGCCCCCAGCACGCAGAACTCGTTCCCCTCGGGGTCGGCGAGCGTCACCCACGACTGCTCGCCCTGGCCCACGTCCGCGTGGCGTGCCCCCAGGGACAGCAGGCGGGCCACCTCGGCCCGCTGGTCGTCCGGGCGGAAGTCCAGGTGGAGCCGGTTCTTGACCGACTTGCCCTCCGTGACCGGCACGAAGAGCAGACCCCGGGTCCGGTCCTGCTCCGGTCTGATCTCGTACTCGTCGGCGGCGTCGTGCACCACGACCCACCCGAGGGCCGCGGCCCACCAGCGTCCCAGCGCCACCGGGTCGGCCGAGTCGACGATCACTTGTTCCCACTCCAGAGCCATGACCGAAGCGTAGTGAAGACTGGGCCCGACGGTTGTGATCACGACACGAGGAGGCGACGGGATGACGGTCCCGATCACGGCAGGGGTCGACGGGACGGACGAGAGCCTCGCGGCGCTCGCCTGGGCGGCCCGCGAGGCCGTCCGGCGCGACCTGGAACTGCGGGTGGTGCACGCCTGGCGGTTCCAGCCGAACGCGGCGGCCGACGTGGCGGACCGGGACGCGCAGGAGCGCTGGGTGCGGGACTCCGTACGGCAGGCCGTCGCGGCGCTCGCCGAACGGCACCCGGGACTGACCGTCACCACCGACGTCCGGGAGGGCGGGCCGGTCGGGACGCTGGTCGCCGCCGCGGCGGACGCGGAACTGCTGGTGCTCGGCTCGCGCGGGCACGGCCCGGTCGTCGGGTTCCTGCTGGGCTCGGTCGGCCAGCAGGTGATCGCCGAGGCAGCGTGCCCGGTCGTGCTGGTCCGGGCCGGCGACCAGCCGTCGGCCGAGGTGGCCGGCCACGAGATCGTCGTCGGCCAGCACGGCGAGCCCGAGGACAGCGCCCCCGCCCTGCGGTTCGCGTTCGAGACGGCCGCCGCGCGGGGCGCGAGCGTGCGCGCGGTGCGGGCCTGGACGCTGCCGCCGGTGTTCGCCTACAGCCCCGGCTCGCTCAAGCTCCTCGACGACGCCGGCGGCCTGGAACCGTACGAGAAGAAGGCGCTGGCGGATGCCCTGGAGCCGTGGCGGGAGCGGTTCCCGGACGTGCCGGTGGTGGAGCACGTGGAGATGGGCAGCGCGGGGCAGGTGCTGCTGTCGGTGGCCGGCCGGGCGCAGTTGACGGTCGTCGGCCGCCGCGCCCACCGCACGGCCGTGGGCGCCCGGATCGGCTCCGTGGCGCACGGGGTCCTGCACCACGCGGACTGCCCGGTCGCCGTCGTGCCCCACGCCTGACGCCCCGCGGACTCGGCCGTACTCACTCCGGGACGGTCGGCTCCAGGGTCTCCCGCGCCGTGGGCAGGATGTTCCTGACGTAGTCGTCGACGGCGGTGTCGAGCCCGATGTCGTGCTGCGCGCGCTCCGACAGGTACCAGCGGTGTTCGAGGAGCTCGTGATAGATCTCCGCCGCGTCCATGGAGCCGCGCAGTTCGAGGGGCACCAGGCGCACGGTGGGCCGGAAGACGTCCCGCACCCACCGGTGCGCCAGCACCTCGGGACGGGCCGCGAGGGGGTCGCCCGGGGCGTAGTCGTCCTGGGTGGCCATCCAGCTCTCCAGGTCGCTCAGCAGCCGCCGGGCCTGGTTCTCCTCGGTGTCCAGGCCGGTCAGGCGCAGCAACTGGCGCTGGTGGTGGCCCGCGTCGACGACCTTCGGCACGAAGGTGACCGTGTCGCCGTTGGAGGAGTGCTCGATCTGCATCTCGGCGACGTCGAAACCCAGCTCGTTCAGCCGCCGGATCCGCCGCTCGATGTAGTGGTACTTGCCCGCCGGGTACACCGAGGTGCGGGTCAGCTCCTCCCACAGCGCCCCGTAGCGGGCGCAGATCTCCCTGCCGAACTCGATCGCGTCCACCGACGGGTGCAGCGCCCCGGACGCCTCCAGGTCCAGCAGCTCGCCGCTGATGTTGACGCGGGCGAGGTCGAGGTCGTAGTCGCGCTGCCCGGTGCTGAGCTGGGGGTGCAGGTCGCCGGTCTCGGCGTCGACGAGGTAGGCGGCGTAGGCGCCCGCGTCCCGCCGGAACAGCGTGTTGGACAGCGAGCAGTCGCCCCACGCGAACCCGGCCAGGTGCAGCCGCACCAGCAGCACGGCGAGGGCGTCCATCAGCCGGTGCATGGTCGCCGGGCGCATCGTCGTCTCGAACATCGAGCGGTACGGCATCGAACCGCCCAGATGCCGGGTGACCAGCACCGACTCCAGCGGGGTGTCGTCGGGCGCGGTGCGGCCGGTGACCACGGCCAGCGGGTCGACGGCGGGGATGCCGAGCCGGTCCAGGTCGCGCAGCAGCTCGTACTCGCGCAGCGCCGGGCGTTCGGCGAGCTCCTTGACGGCGATCACCTCGTCGCCGGCCCGGGCGTAGCGCACCACGTGGCGGGAGATGCCGCGCGGCAGCGGGACGAGGATCTCCTCGGGCCACTCCTCCAGGGGCAGGTGCCACGGCAGCTCCAGCAGGAGTACCGGGTGCTCCGGGGTGGTGGCGCTGATCTGCAAAGCCATGGCCCGACCTTAGACCGCGCGCTCGCGGGCCTGTTGCGCCGCCGCCTTCACGGAGCCCTGGTGCAGCGGTCCGTGCCCGGGCAGCAGCAGGTCGCCCGTCAGTCCCTCGATCACGTCCAGCGACGCCACGGCGCGGGCGCGCTCGTGGTGGAACATGTCCGGCAGCAGTTGCGGGCCCCGCAGGCGCGAGGTCGGGTGGTCGCTGACCAGGGCGTCGCCCGAGACGACGATCCCCGCGTCCGGGAGGTGGTACACGGCGTGGCCGCTGGTGTGGCCGGGGGTGTGCACCGGCACGGGCCGCCCGGGCAGGTCGAGCGCGCCGTCGGCGACCGGGAACGCCTCCGGTGCGGTGACCGGGTGCTGCTCGGTGCCGCCGGAGCGCAGCGCGTGCACCATCCACGGCAGGACACCGGGACGCCAGGCGTTCTTCAGCACCTCGCCGACGGTCACCTGCTGGAGGAACTCCCGCCGGGCGTGCGGTACTTCGGCCTCGTGAAGATAGACCGGGGTGCCGTACGTCGCACGCAGGTGTTCGGCGGAGCCCAGGTGGTCGTTGTGGGCGTGCGTGATCAGCACGGCGGTGACCGCCTCCGGCGAACCGCCCACGGCGGCAAGGGAGTCGAGGACCAGCTCGCGGTCGCCGGGGTAGCCGGTGTCGATCAGGGTGAGGGCGTCCCCGTCGGTCAGGATCACCCAGTTGGTGTTGCTGCCATGCACCAGGTAGGTGCCGTCCGCCACTTGCCGTACGTCTGCCCGCATGGCCGTCCCGTGTCCTCGAGATTCGTGATCTTCGGGGACAGCCAAGCAGATCATCGGGTGGATGCGGACGGCGGGGTTCCGTGCATGCCGAACAGGAACCTCGTCACCGGCCTCCGGCGCACCCCGTACTCATCGAGTACCGGGCACCAGGACCGGCGACGAGGAAGGGCATCGGCATCCGGCTCTTTCGATGCATCGATGTATCCGATACATTCACGTATCGAACGGAGGTCCGACCATGGCCGCGCAACAGACGCACCAGACGCACCAGGCGACGGGGCGCGGCACGCGGCGCCGGGTCCACACGCGGGCCAACCTCCTGGACGCCGCCTTCGCCGTGTTCGCCGGCAAGGGCTTCGGGCGGGTCTCCATCGAGGAGGTCTGCGAGGCCGCCGGCTACAGCAGGGGCGCCTTCTACTCCAACTTCGACAGCCTGGACGAACTGTTCTTCGCCCTCTACCGGCAACGGGCCGACCTGATCGCCGAGCAGGTCTCCGGCGCCCTCGCCCTCGACGGACCCGACCTCGACCTGCCCTCCGCCGTCGACCGCGTCACCGAGGTGCTCCTGCTCGACCTGGACTGGCTCCTGGTGAAGACGGACTTCCTGGTGCACGCCGCCCGCGCCCCCGACGTGGCGCAGACCCTGCTGGAGCACCGGGCCCGGCTGCGGCGCGCGATCGCCGACCGGCTCGCCCGTTCCCCGGGGCTCGCGCAGCCGCCGGCCGTGCTCGGGGACGCCGACAGCGCGGCGCACGCCGTGGTCGCCGCCTACGACGGAGTCACCACCCAACTGCTGCTGGACAAGGACGTCGAGGGCGCTCGTGTCTGGCTGAAGCACCTGCTCACCGCGCTGCTGACGGACGGCAGCGGCACCACCCCGGAACCACCTCTTCCGGATTGACCTCCTCAGAAGATCAGAAGAAAGGCAACGGACGCCATGGACGCGGACGTCATCGTCGTCGGAGCGGGTCTCGCCGGCCTGGTCGCGGCGCACGAACTCACCAGCAGGGGCCGACGGGTCGCCCTGGTCGACCAGGAGAACGCCGCGAACCTCGGCGGCCAGGCGTTCTGGTCCTTCGGCGGGCTGTTCCTCGTCGACTCCCCGGAGCAGCGCCGCCTGGGCATCAAGGACTCCTTCGACCTCGCCTGGAACGACTGGCAGGGCAGCGCGCAGTTCGACCGGACCGAGGACGAGGACTCCTGGGCGGTGCGCTGGGCGCGCGCCTACGTCGAGTTCGCGGCGGGGGAGAAGCGGACCTGGCTCGCCGGGCACGGCATCTCCTTCGTGCCCACCGTCGGCTGGGCCGAGCGGGGCGACCTGCGCGCCGACGGCCACGGCAACTCCGTGCCCCGCTTCCACGTCGCCTGGGGCACCGGCACGGGCGTCGTCGAGCCGTTCGCGCGCTACGCCAAGCAGGCCGCGAAGGACGGGCTGCTGACCTTCTACCACCGGCACCGGGTGGACGAGCTGGTCATCGAGGACGGCGCCGCCCGCGGCGTACGCGGCACGGTCCTGGCCGCCGACGACTCCGCGCGCGGCGTCGCCTCCAGCCGCGACCGCGTCGGCGACTTCGAACTGACCGCCCAGGCCGTGATCGTCACCAGCGGCGGCATCGGCGCCGACCACGAGACCGTGCGCCGGTACTGGCCCGAGCGCCTCGGCACCCCGCCCGCCGAGATGATCACCGGGGTTCCCGCCTACGTCGACGGCCGCATGCTCGACATCAGCGCCGACGCCGGTGCCCGGCTGGTCAACCGGGACCGCATGTGGCACTACACCGAGGGCATCCAGAACTGGGACCCGATCTGGCCCGGCCACGGCATCCGCATCCTGCCCGGCCCGTCCTCCCTGTGGTTCGACGCCCTCGGCCGCAGGCTGCCCGACCCGTGCCTGCCGGGCTACGACACCCTCAACACCCTCAAGTACCTGCGCACGACGGAGGACATCGCCGAGTACGACCACTCCTGGTTCATCCTCACCCGGAAGATCGTCGAGAAGGAGTTCGCGCTGTCGGGCTCCGAGCAGAACCCCGACATCACCGCCAAGGACCGCAAGGCCGTCCTGCGCGACCGGCTCCTCGGCAAGGGCGCCCCGGCGCCGGTGCAGGCGTTCCTGGACAAGGGCGCGGACTTCGTCATCGCCGACACCCTCGACCGGCTCGTCGAGAAGATGAACGGGCTGACCGGGAAACCGCTGCTCGACGTGGCCGGCCTGCGCCGCCAGATCGAGGCCCGCGACCTCCAGATCGCCAACCCGTACAGCAAGGACTCCCAGGTCCAGGGGATGCGCAACGCCCGCCGCTACATCGGCGACCGGCTCGGCCGCGTCGCGACCCCGCACCGCGTCCTCGACCCCCAGGCCGGCCCGCTGATCGCCGTCAAGCTGCACGTCCTCACCCGCAAGACCCTCGGCGGCATCCAGACCGACCTCGACTCGCGCGCCCTGGGCGCCGACGGACAGCCGGTCGGGGGACTGTACGCGGCGGGCGAGGTCGCCGGCTTCGGCGGCGGCGGCGTCCACGGCTACAACGCTCTCGAAGGCACCTTCCTCGGCGGCTGCCTCTTCTCCGGGCGGGCGGCGGGGCGGGCGGCGGCGAAGCAGACCGGCTGAGCGCTCAGCGGCGGTCCGCCTCCAGCAGGCGGACCAGCACCGCCGTGTGACTCTGCTCCGGGGACTTCGCGGACGTCAGCAGCGTCACCGGCCCCTCTGCGGTCAATTCCCGGACACGATCCAGGAGTTCGGCCGCCTCCGGAGCGGTCAGCTCCGACTCGTAGCGCCGCGCGAACTCCTCGAACGTCCCCTCGCCCGCGTGGTACCAGCGGCGCAGCTCGGTGGACGGGGTGAGGCCCTTCGGCCACTCGTCCACGTGCGCCGCGTCCTTGGACACACCGCGCGGCCACAGCCGGTCGACGAGGACCCGCACACCGTCGCCGGGCTCGGGCGGGTCGTAGACGCGGCGTACGCGGACACTCATGGGCGGGCCGTCCTCGGGTTGGGCGGGTTCGGCGGGTGGTGTCGAGCGTAGGCCGGAGATGACGGCCGGCACCGCTCGGCTTGACCTGAATGAGCCTGAACGAGGAGGAAACCGTGGCGCCCGGTCCTTACGCTGAGGATGTTTGATCACTCGCCACCCCCCAGGAGCGCACGTGAGACACCCCCGCAGCCGGACCACTACCACCACCCTCCTCCGCCGTGAAGCGGTCGCCGCCACCGTCCCCGTAGCCGTGGCGGCGCTGCTCATGGCGGCCGGACCCGCCACCGCGGCCGGTCCGACGGGCACGTCCGGCGTCGGCGACCCCTACTTCCCGCTCGCCGGAAACGGCGGCTACCACGTCTCTCACTACGGTCTGACGCTCGGTTACGACCCGGGCAGCCGTCACCTCACCGGCACAGCGGTCCTCACCGCCCGCGCCACCCAGCGGCTGACCCGCTTCGACCTCGACTTCAAGGGGCTGAAGGTCACCGGCCTGACGGTCGATCACGTCAAGGCCGCGTACAAGCGCGACGGCCAGGAACTCGTCGTCACCCCGAAGCGCGCCCTGCGCAAGGGCGAGCTGTTCCGCGTCACCGTCACCTACAACGGCACCCCCGGCCCGGTCACCGACCCCGACGGCTCCCTCGACGGCTGGATCCCCACCGACGACGGGGCCTTCGTCGCCGGTGAGCCACAGGGCGCCATGACCTGGTTCCCGGCCAACAACCACCCCCTCGACAAGTCCTCCTACGACTTCACGATCACCGTCCCCAAGGACCGCACCGCCGTCGCCAACGGCGTCCTGCTCGGACAGCGCACGACGAAGGGGAAGACCACGTTCCGCTGGCGCCAGACGGAGCCCATGGCCGCCTACCTCGCCACCGCGACCGTAGGAAAGTTCCAGGTCAAGCAGTACACGACCCGCGACGGCCTCAAGGTCTACGACGCCGTCGACCCCCGCGAGGCCACGGCCGCCGCCCCCGTCCTGAAGAAGCTGCCGTCCGTACTGGAGTGGGAGAGCAAGCTGTTCGGGCCCTACCCGTTCCGCGCCGCCGGCTCCATCGTCGACCACGCCCCGAACGTCGGCTACGCCCTGGAGACCCAGTCGCGGCCCGTGTACGACAGCGCCCCCGGCCTGAGCACGCTCGTCCACGAGAGCGCCCACCAGTGGTTCGGCGACTCCGTCTCCCTCACCTCCTGGAAGGACATCTGGCTCAACGAGGGCTTCGCGACCTACGCCGAGTGGCTCTACGCGGAGCAGCACGGCGGCGACAGCGCGCAGAAGACGTTCGACGCCCTGTACGCCCGCCCCGCGACCGACGGCCTCTGGGCGTTCCCGCCCGGCGACCCCGGCAGCGGCGCGAACATCTTCGACACCCCCGTCTACGCCCGCGGCGCCATGACCCTGCACGTCCTGCGCACCACCGTCGGAGACCGCGCCTTCTTCCGCATCCTGCGCGCCTGGGCGGCCCAGCACCGCTACGGCCACGGCACCACCGCCCAGTTCGAGCGGCTCGCCGAGCTGGAGTCCGGGAGGAACCTCGGCCCGCTGCTGCGGACCTGGCTGTACGGCAAGGGCAAGCCCGGCAAGCCGTAGCGCCCGAACCGGCCCCGGAACCTGACGAGTTCCAGACATCTGTGGGCCAAGGCCGACTCATGATCACGCACCGCCACCGTGCCGCGCTGCTCGCCGCGTCCCTCCTGTTCACCGGATGCGGCGGCGGCGTCGCGGCAGCGCCGGCGCAAGGGCCCATGGGGTGCGAGGGTCGGGGCGGGAGGTCGGGCCGACTGGGGTCAGGAACCGCGCCGTGCCCTGATGCGCCGCCTGAGGGCGCGCCGTTCCGCCTCGCTCGTGCCGCCCCAGACCCCGAGGGTCTGATCGGTCTCCATGGCCCACTCCAGGCACGGTTCCCGCACGGGGCAGCGTCGGCAGACCGCCTTCGCCTGCTCCGTCTGCAGCAGCGCCGGCCCCGAGGTGCCGATCGGGAAGAAGAGGTCCGGGTCCTGGTGGCGGCACGCGGCGTGCTGTCGCCAGTCGTCCATCGAAGTCACCTGCGATCAAGTCGTACGTGCTGTTCCGGATGTCTGCTCCCGGTCGGGTCACCGGAGGGGCCGGAGTGAAACAGCGCGGGACCGCAAAGAGTTCACTGCTCCCGCAGGCCCCACGGCGAGCCGTACGCCGTCAGCAGGTCGAGGAACGGGCGGGCCGGGAACGCCTCGGGGCCCAGGACGCCCGCGCCCGACCACGCGCCCGTGGCGAGCAGTTCGAGGGCGACCACCGGGTTGACGGCGGTCTGCCACACCACCGCCTGGCTGCCGTACTCGGCCATCGACCACTGGTTGTCGACCACGTGGTACAGGTACACCTCGCGCGGCGCACCGTCCTTCACACCCCGCACCCACGTGCCGGCGCACGTCTTGCCGTGCATGAGCGCGCCCAGCGTCGCCGGGTCGGGCAGACAGGCGGCGACCACGTCCCGGGGCGAGACCGGCACCGGCCCGTGCGCGCTCGGCACGGTCACGGGCACCGTGCGGTCCAGTTCCAGGCGGTGCAGCGTCTTCAGGGTCTCGACGAACTCCCGGCCCAGGCCGTACTTGAAGGTGACCCGGCGCGCCTTCACCCAGCGCGGCACGAGCAGCACCTCCTCGTGCTCGACGTTCACGCACTCCACCGGACCGATGCCGGCGGGGAAGTCGAACACCTCGGGCTCGCTGAACGGCGCGGTGGTGAACCAGCCGCGGTCGGCCTCGTAGACCACCGGAGGGTTCAGGCACTCCTCGATCGTGGTCCAGATGTTGAAGGAGGGCGCGAAGTCGTGGCCCTCGACGGTGAGGTTCGCGCCGTCGCGGACGCCGATCTCGTCGATCTCGTCGAAGAGTTCGTCGGCGGCGTACCGGGCGAAGACGTCCGAAAGGCCCGGCTCGACCCCCATGCCGACCAGGGCCAGGACGCCCGCCCCGGCCCAGTCGTCTGCCTCGGCGAACTGCGCGTCGCCGAGCCTGACCCCGCACTCCTCGTAGGGACGCTCCGGGTGCGGCCGTGACAGCGACATCGCCATGTCGACATAGGTGGCCCCGGCGCCGCGCGCGGCACGGAACAGCGGCATCACGAACCGCGGGTCGGTGGCGTTGAGCAGGACGTCGCAGCGGTGGCGGGCGAGCAGCCCGCCTACGGCCGCCTCGTCGCCGGCGTCGACCCGCTCGGCGTGGAACCGGTCGTCGCCGTCGAGTGCGGCGACGGCGGCATCGGCACGGGCGGGGTCGTGGTCGGCGACCACCATCGCCTCGAAGAACGGACGCCGGGCGGCGATCCGAGTGACGGCGGTGCCCACACCACCGGCGCCCACGAGCAGGACACGCATGACGAGAACTCCCTCGACTGAGACCGTGAACGAATCTGCGTGAACAGGTACCGAGCTCTATAGAGCGGTACTGATCTTTACAGATCAGTGCAGAGGTACACGAAAGGCCTGCCGTTGATGCGACGCCGCGCGCCGACCGAAGGTCAATGGGGGAAGGTGACACTTCGGTGCGGGAGTGTCACCTTCCCGCACCTCACCCACCGGGGACCCGGCGCTGGATACGTTCCTGGACAGCGCGCCGATCAGGTTCTGGGGGACCGGGCCGCCGCTGCCGTCACCGCGTCCGGCCCCAGGGCGCCCTGGCGGCGGAGGGGGAGGTGGCGGGCTCGCGGCGACGGGCCGTGCCGACCTGTCTGGCGCTGACCTGGCTCAACCCCCACGTCTACCTCGACACCGTCTTCCTGCTCGGCTCGATCGCCGCCGACCGCGGCCCGCTGCGCTGGACCTTCGGCCTCGGAGCCGTGCTCGCCAGCGTGTGCTGGTTCGCCGCGCTGGGCTTCGGCGCCCGACTGCTCAGCCGCTTCCTGACCCGCCCCGCCGCCTGGCGCGCCCTGGACGCCCTCGTCGCCGCCACGATGATCGCCCTCGGCGTGACCCTCCTCGCGGGGGCCTGAAACGCGGGAACCCGGCGGCCGGAGCCCGGCATACGGGTGGGATAGTGACCCCCCGGACCCGAAAGATGTAACGAACAACCAGGAAGCGTGTGGACGCGAGCGACAGCAGTACCGCACCCACGGCAGACGACGAGGCCGACCCGAGCCCGCAGGACCGGCCCCGGCGCGGCTGGCGCCGCTGGGCGATGGACACCCGCCCACTGCGCCGGCCGGCCTACCGGCGGCTGTGGTCCTCGACCATCGTCACCGCCGTGGGCAGCCAGCTCACCGCCGTCGCCGTGCCCAAGCAGATCTACGACATCACCGGCTCCTCCGCCTGGGTCGGCTACGCCAGCCTCGCCGGACTCGTGCCGATGGTGGTGTTCGCGCTGTGGGGCGGCGCGGTCGCCGACACCGTCGACCGGCGCAAGCTGCTGCTGATCACCAACGGCGGTATCGCCGTCACCTCGGTGCTGTTCTGGCTCCAGGCGGTCTCGGGACTCGACTCGGTGGCCGTGCTCATGGTGCTGCTCGCCGTCCAGCAGGCGTTCTTCGGCCTCAACTCGCCCGCCCGCAACGCCTCCATCGCCCGGCTGGTCCCCGCCGACGAACTCGCCGCCGCGGGCGCCCTCGGCTCGACGGTCATGCAGACCGGCCTGGTCGCGGGCCCGCTGCTGGCGGGCGCCCTGATCCCCGTCATCGGCCTGCCCGAGCTGTACCTGCTCGACGCCGTCGCGCTGTGCGCGACGCTGTGGGCCGTGTTCCGGCTGCCGGCGCTGCCCCCGCCGGCGAGCACGACCGCCCGGCGCGCCGGGGTGCGCGAGATCGTGGCGGGGTTCCGCTACATATCCCGGCACAAGGTCCTGTTGCTGTCCTTCCTCGCCGACGTCATCGCCATGGTCTTCGGCATGCCCCGCGCCCTGTTCCCGCAGCTCGCCGCCGAGACGTACGCCCCCTACGGCGAAGGGCTCGCCCTCGGCCTGCTGTTCGCGGCGATCCCCGTCGGCGCGGTGCTGGGCGGACTGTTCTCCGGGACGTTCTCCCGGGCACGCCGGCACGGCTGGATGGTGATCGGCGCGGTCGTCGCCTGGGGCGCGGCCATCACCGGGTTCGGGCTCAGCGGCAGTCTGTGGCTCGCCGTGGTGTTCCTGGCCGTCGCCGGCCTCGCCGACATGGTGTCGATGGTCTTCCGGGGAGCGATCCTCCTCTCCGCCGCCACCGACGAGATGCGCGGCCGGATGCAGGGCGTCTTCACGGTCGTCGTCGTGGGCGGCCCGCGCCTCGCCGACGTCCTGCACGGCACGGCGGGCGCCGCCTTCGGACCCCGCGCGGCCGTCGCGGGCGGCGGCCTGCTGGTCGTCGCGACGATGCTGGGCCTGGCGGTCGCGGTGCCCGCACTGCGCCGCTACCGCATCTGAGCCGCTACCGCGCGGCCGTCGTGGGCGGGGGCTACAGCACCCCGCGCCGGTGCGTCCCGTACTGCTCCATCAGCCGGCCGCGGGTCATCTCCAGCCGGTGGGCCAGGATCTCGGCCACGATCCGCACCAGCGACATCCCGAGCGCCGGATCCTCCTCGCACAGCTTCTGCACGGGCTGCGCCTGGAACTCGTAGGCGCGTACGGGACTGAAGGCCTCCGCGCCGAAGTCCCACCGGTACGGCGGGAACAGCCACGACCAGCCCAGCAGGTCGCCGGCGCCGAGGCTCGCGACGGTGACCCGGCGCACGGACGTCACCTGCTGCACGAGCGAGACCGCGCCGGAGCGGACGACCCAGAAACGGTCGGCCGTGCCGCCCGCCTCGAAGATCCGGGCGTCCTCGGCGAAGGAGACCTCGCGGGCGAGCCCCATCAGGCGCTGGCGCTGGGGCGGGGGGAGGGCGGTCAGCAGTCTGGTCGCTCTGGTCATGGCGCGGGGCTCCTCGCCGGCGATCGATGGGGGAGGGCTTCCTGGGGGTGCTGCTCGGAGTGCTGTCCTCTTCCCATTTCAGCCGCTGCCGCCGCCCCGGGCACCTCGGCGGACGGCATTTTCCGCAGGAGGGCATGGAGAAGCCCTGGCTGGACGGGGGAGGCCAGCCAGGGCGGCAAAGGAGTGGCGCACGGAGGAGGAGTGCCGTCGGACTCCGCCCACCACGTATGAATAAACGGTAAACCATTCAAGGAGGTTGTGTGGAGAGAAAAGCCGGTTGCGTGACCTGTTTCACCTCGATCTCGCTCTCGCTGCCGGATCCCGCTCTCGGACCCCGCTCTCAGTTCTCACCGCCGGGGCAGTTCGTGGGGTCGGCCGGGCGTCAGGATCTCGTCCAGCACGCTGAGCACGGCCTCGTAGGCGAGCGCCCGCACCCGGGCGTCACGCGCCCCGTCTGCCCCGTCCGCCCCGTCCGCGTCGGCCCGGGCGAGGTCCGCGCTCCGGACCCGCCAGGCCAGCGCCTCCTCCCGGGCGCAGGCCCTCGCCCGCTGGATGCGCCGTAGCAGTTCGCCCGCGTCCACGACATCGGTCATGTACTTCACGTACCCCGTCCGGGCCGGTCGATTGCTCCCTGTCCGAGAGGTTTGGCCGACGCTGAAGGGGCCAGCCGAAAAGGAGACGACCATCGACCAGTCGGCAACCGACCCAGTCGGCGACTGCCAAGGGAGCGAAGGGATGCCTGCGAAGGACTCGACCGACCACGTGGACGTGCCGGACGGCGCGTTCCGGCGCGGGGGAGGCGAGCAGTGCCGACCGGCCGACGTCCGCTGCGCCGTGCGCCGCGCGGTGACCGGGCGGTGCGGGGCCACCGGCCGCCCGTACGACGAGGAGGCCCTCTCGGACGCGCTGCTCGTCGCCTCGGAACTCACGACCAACGCCATCCTGCACGGCGGTGGCATCACCGGATTCGACGTCGACGTGGACGGGCGGGCCGTGCGCGTCTCCGTCAGCGACCGCAGCGACCGGCTGCCGGTCAGCACCGGCCCGGTCGACGACGAGGGGCGATGGCGTACCGGGGGCCGCGGCTGGCCGATCGTCTGCCGGCTGGCCCGCGACGTCCGGGTGGCCGAGCTGCCCTCCGGCGGCAAGCGCATCACCGTCCTCGTCCCCGTGTTCTGACCCGTCCGCGCCTCCGGCCGGCCCGGGACGCGGACCGGCGATCCCCTCAAACGCCTTTCCCCAGGCGGAGTTTGTACCTCCGGAGGCAGGGCAGATGGAGGTTCGTGCTTCGGACCGGAGGCGCGCCGACGGGAGCGGTATGGCCGCTCCGGGGCGCTGCACGTGCCCCGGGTGGCAGAGGCCCTCCCGTCGCCAAATCCCTGAAACGACCGTTCAGGAGAGATCCCGCATGCCTATCGACATGTCGACAAGCCATCCCGCCGCATCCGCCGCATCAGCGCCCGCCGCCGCATCCGCCCCCACCACCGCGCAGCTCCGCCGCACCCACGCCGACGCCCCCGACACCACGAGCCGGTTCGCCCGCCTCGTCACCCTGGAGGCGGGGCCCGAGCGGGACGCCGTGCGCGACGAGATCGTCACCGCCTGGCTGCCCATGGCCCACCGGATCGCCGGCCGCTTCCGCGACCGCGGTGAGGCGGTCGAGGACCTGCGGCAGGTGGCGGCCCTCGGACTGGTGAAGGCCGTCGACCGCTTCGACCCCGAGCGCGGGGCCTTCGAGAGCTACGCCGTGCCCACCGTCACCGGCGAGATCAAGCGGCACTTCCGGGACCGGATGTGGGCGCTGCGGGTGCCCCGCCGGGTGCAGGACCTGCGCAACAAGGTGCGCGTCGCCCGCCGCGAACTCACCCAGAACCCGGGTGCGGCCGAGCCCTCGGTCGCCGACGTCGCCGCCCACACCGGGCTCACCGAGGACGAGGTGAACGCCGGCCTGGAGGCCCTGGAGAGCTTCAGCACCCTCTCGCTGGACGCCGAACTCCCGGCCGGCGACGACGGCTACAGCCTCGCCGACACCCTCGGCGGCCCCGACTCCTCCTTCGACATCGTGGTCGACCGCGAGTCGGCGAAGGAAGGCCTGCGCCGGCTGCCGGAACGCGAGCGCACCATCCTCTACATGCGCTTCTTCGAGGACATGACACAGAGCAAGATCGCAGACCGCCTGGGCATCTCCCAGATGCACGTCTCCCGGCTCATCAACCGCAGTTGCGAACGCGTGCGCCGGCAAGCGCTGGGCTGACCGCAGGACAGCCATCCCGTCCGCACGTTCCGACCTCACGGAGGTTTCATGACCACGGCCGCATCCGGAACGACGGACGAGGATCCGGAACGTGCCGAACCGGTACGCAACGAAGCGGAGCGCACCGGACCGGAGCGCACCGAGCTGGAGCGGTTGCGCGCCGAGGTGCGTGACCTGCGCGCCCGGTCCCGCGCCCGCCCGCTGATCTCCCAGGCGCAGGGCATGCTCCAGGAGCGCTACGCCCTGCCCGACGCCGACGGCGCGTTCACGCTCATGCGGCAGGTCTCGCAGCGCTTCAACATCAAGATGCGCACCCTGGCCGGCGTCCTGGTCACGACCCCGCGCCCGGACGGGCGGACCGTGCTGTGGTTCCCCCGCCGGGTCCGCAGACCGGAGCCCGCCCTCGGCTTCCTGCCGGACCACCCGGCGGGCGGCCGAGGCCACGGCCACAGCCGGGGCGCGGTGCTCGGCGCCGTGCTGGGCCGCACGCTCGCCGTGGTCGACACCGACATGGGCAACGTGCAGACGGTCGACCGGGTGCGCGGCGGCCTGCGCATCGAACGGCACACCGGCCTCACGGACGACTTCGTCGACTTCTTCGAGCGCGTCGGCGAGACGGGCACGTCCTGCGCGAAGGCCGCCCGAGACCTCGCGCAGGTCACCGTACGGGACGTGGCGAGCGACCCGGTGTTCAGCGAGCCGGCCCGCGCGGCCGTCCTCGCCGCCGGCAGCAGGGCCTGCCACAGCGTGCCCCTGACCTCGGCGGCCGGCCTGTGCGTCGGCATGGTCTCCGCCCACGTCGAACACCCCCTGCGCGAGCTGCGCCCGTCCGAGCTGAAGACACTGGACGCCCTCGGCGCCCAGGCCGGCCGCTGGCTCGCCTGGCACGAACGCACGGTGCTCCTCGACGCCCTGGAATACCTCCACGCCCTCGGCCGCGCCCGGGGCACCCGACCGGCGGGAGCGTGAACGCCGTGGACACGAGCGCCGCGGCGCGCGACGGCCGGGCCGAGGCGGAGCGGGCGGCGCGCGGGTCGGTGACGAAGGGCGCCGCCAAGGCCGGGCTCACCGCCCGCGGCGTGATCTATCTGCTGGTCGGTGTGCTGGCCCTGCAGATCGCCTTCGGCGACGGCCGGCGGCAGGCCGACCGCCGGGGCGCGCTCGGCGAGATCGCGGAGCGCCCCTTCGGCGCCGTACTGCTGTGGGCGCTGGGCATCGGGCTGGCCGGGATGGCCCTGTGGCGGCTGTCCGAAGCAGTCTTCGGCGGGGCCGGAACCGACGGGCGCGGCGCCCGGAAGCGGCTGGCGGCCGTCGCCCGGTGCGTCTTCTACTCCTTCGTCGCCTATTCCGTCCTCGCCTTCGCCGCGGGATCGGGCGACGGCGGCGGTTCGAGCGACGAGCAGTCCCGGGACGTCACCGCCCGGGTGCTCGGCCTTCCCGGGGGCCAGTGGATCGTGGGCGCGGCCGGCGTCGGGATCGTCGGCGCGGGCGTGTGGATCGGCGCCCGCGCCGTCCTGCGGAGCTACCGCGAGAACCTGCGGCTGGGGGAGACGTCCCCGCGCGTGCGCCGCCTGGTGGACGTCACCGGCGTGGGCGGTGGCGCGGCCCGCGGCCTGGTGTTCGCCACCGCCGGGGCCTTCGCCGTACGGGCCGCCGTCGACTACCGGCCGAACAAGGCGAAGGGGCTGGACGACACCCTGCGCTCGTTCGCCGAAACGCCCGCCGGACCGGGCCTGCTCGCCTGCGTCGCCGCCGGGCTCGTGCTCTTCGGACTGTTCTCGTTCGCGATGGCACGCTGGCGCAAGGTCTGACCTCCGCCTGCGTGGGAACACGGACCAGATGAACGAACCAGAGTTCCCGCCCGACGGACAGCCCGTGGACAAGTACCTCGACCTGTTGCGCGTCCGCATGGACAGCGAGGACTACCAGCTCCTGCTGAAGGTCGTCGCACCCGCGCTGCGCGCCCTCGAACAGCAGCCACCGGGCAAGCTCGACTTCGCCCTCGACCCGGAGGACACCCTGCACCTGCCCCAGGAGATCCGCGACGAGGCCGCGCTGGTCATCGCCACCGCGGTCACCGGCCGGCTGGACAACCAGCTCGTGGAGATACAGGTCGACGGCACCGGCCCGGTCCGGGTGGTCACCGACGCGGCCACCGCGTCCGACCCCAGCCGCCTCGCCGAGATCGCCGGCTGCATCCGGCAGCGCCAGCAGGACGCCGACGAGCTGCGCGGCATCGCCGAGGCGAGCGGCATGCCCACGGAGTTCTGAACGGAGTTCCGAGCCCGGCCGGACCCGGCGCTCACTTCGGCGCCGCCACCGGCACCCCGAGCGGGCGCGCGAGGCCGACCACCGCCTCGTCCAGACGCTGCAGATGCCGCAGCACCCGGTCGGTCACCCGGCCGTAGCGCGGTGTGCCCGGCACGCCCGGCTTCAGCAGCGCGGCGATGCTCGGCCCGGTCAGTACCTCGGCGGCGCTCCGCTCGTCCGCGACGCGCGCGGCGATCGCCCCGGTGTTGTGCAGGATGCGCTGCCCGGCCCGGCGCAGCCGCGGGTCCGCCGCGATCGACGGATGCGTCGGCAGCAGCTCGGCCGTGGCCGCCAGGGACCGCGCGTGGTAGGCACAGGTCTCCAGGAGCGCGACGACATAGCGAGCGGTGTCGCGCCGGGTCCGCAACGGTGTGACCGGATGCGTCAGGGGCTGCGTGGCGGCCCGCAGGTCGGCCAGCGCCTGGTCCAGGTCCCGGGCCCGGTCCAGCAGGTCGGCCGGGGGACCGCCGCTGAGCTGCTCCACGGCCGCCCCGGTGACGTCGGTCAGCCGGTCCAGCACGGTCGTCAGCAGCTCGTTCGTCCGCCGGTCCGTGTGCACCGGCAGCACCAGCGCCGCCGCGACGATCCCGCAGGCCGCGCCCAGCGCCGTCTCCTCCACCCGCAGCACCAGCACCGACAGGCTGTAGGTGTGCAGCAGCGTGTACAGCACGCCCAGCGCCGCCGTCACGAAGAACGACATCAGCGTGTACGACAGCGGCGCCGTGTAGAACATCGCGAACACGCACAGCAGCACCACCGCGAACGCCGTCCAGGTGTGCTGCCCGACCAGCCCCGCCAGCACGATGCCCGCGACCACACCGAGCATCGTGCCCAGCAGCCGCCGGTAGCCCTTGACCAGGATCTCCCCGGTGGACGCGGTGTTGAGGAACACGATCCAGCAGGTCAGCACCGCCCAGTACCAGCGGTGCGCGGACAGCAGCTCGCCGCCGACGATGGCCAGCGACGACCCGACGGCGACCTGCACGGCAGCACGGGTGGTCGGCCGCCGCAGCCCCGTGGCCTCCTCGGCCGCGTCGGCGTCCTCCTCGGCCTCGGCGCCGATCGCGGCGTCCTCCGCGTCCAGCTCCTCCCGGGAGCGGGCCGTCTCGGGGCTGTCGCCGGACTCGTCCTGGGGCCCGTCGAGCGCGATCCGCAGCCCCAGCACCGCGCGCGCCGCTTCCCCGACGCCGCGGAAGACGTCCTGCACGGCCGGCGACGCCTTCGGCAGGTTCTCCTCGTCCCGGTACCCCAGCAGCCGGTTGCGCATCAGCGCCGACGCGGTCCCCGACACCTCCGCCGCGGGATGCCGTACGAGCAGGTGAAGCGCCCGCAGATCGCGGCGCAGGGTGTCCAGGGCCTCGTCCCGCCAGGGCAGACGGCCGCCCTCCGGCAGCGGCGCGCCCGGCAGGTGCATGGTCAGGGTGTGGGCTCGCTCGGCGCTGCGGGCCGTCAGCAGGAGCAGGCCCAGCCGTTCGGCGGTGATCTCGGCCTCGGCGATCCGGCGCTGCACCAGCCCGGCCACCGCCTCGTCCGGAGTGCCCTCCGCCAGCCGGCCCTGGATCATCATGGCCGTCTCGTGCAGCCGGGCGGTGCCCTCGCGCACCTGGGCGAGCGCCCGGTCCGCGTCGTCCGGGCCGGCGTCGAGCAGTTCGAGCTGGGCGTCGAGCAACTGCGCGAGCCGCGCCCGGAAGGCCTGCCGCAGCCGTTCCAGGATCCCGGTCGGCGTCTGGGGCACCAGCACGAAACGCGCCACCGCACTGCACGCGAAGGCGACGGCGAGCACCCCGTAGTACCCCGGCAGCGTCGACGTCCCGACATCGACGAACAGGGCCAGGAAGTAGACCTGGAACCCGATCAGCCCGAGCGCCGTGCCCCGGTCGCCGAACCGGCGGCCGTAGACCGCGCAGAAGATCAGGGCGACGAAGAAGACGTCCCCGGCCAGCACCCGGGAGCTGAGCAGCGCCGCCAGCGACACCGAGGCCAGCGCCACCGGCAGGCCCAGCGCCAGCGTGACGGCCTGCCGGTCGCGCTCCTTCTCGCGGATGGCGAACGTGGCGACCATCGCCGCGATGGCCCCCGCCACCAGATGCGAGACGTCCGCGCCCAGCAGTGAGAGCGCGGCCAGCATCAGGGCGATCGCGCCGACCGTCCGCAGCCCGGCCGCCAGCCGCAGCAGCCCGGGATCGGACGCCGCGACCCGATCCCGCCACCGCGCACCGGACGACCGTGCCGCCGCCCGCACCCCGCCGCGCTCCGCCGCCGGCCTCACTCCTGGTCGGAGCCCGAGCCCTCGGAGCCCGGGCCCTCGAGGCCCGAGCCCTTGAGGTGCGCCCGCACCTGCTCGGGCGTCAGATAGCTGTCCGTGTACTCGAAGTCCTTCAGCTTCGCGCCCCGGCGCGCCTGGAAGCCGGTGCGCACGAAATCGTCGCCCGCGACCGCGTTGAGCGTCCAGTTCGTCAGCACCCGGGCCTTGGCCACGCCCGTGCGCAGCGCCGACCAGTGGTAGCCGCGGGCCACGGCCTGCGCGGGCAGGCCCCGCAGTTCGACGCCGAGCGGCTTGGAGACGGCGTCGGTGCCGCCGAGGTCGACGACCAGTCCGAGATCCTTGTGCACGTACGGCCGCATCGGCCGGCCCCGCAGCGTCGCGATGACGTTGTCGGCGACGACCCTGCCCTGCCGCATCGCGTGCTGCGCGGTCGGCGGGCACACCGCGCCCGCCTCGCCCTTGGCCCGGTCGGGTACGGCGGCGGCGTCCCCGAGCGCGAACACCCCGTCGTTCCCGGGCAGGTTCAGCTCCGCTTCGACCGCGAGCCGCCCGCGGACCGTCTCCGCGCCGAGCGTCGCGATGAGCGGGCTCGCCACGACGCCCGCCGTCCAGATGAGGGTCCGGGTCGGGACGACCCGCCCGTCGGTGAAGGTGACCTCCTCCGGGCCAGCCTTCGCGATGGACACGCCCAGCGAGATCTCGATCCCCCGCTTGCGCAGCACCTCCTGGGCGCTGCGTCCCAGCTTGTCGCCGAGTTCCGGCATCAGCTTCGGGGCGATGTCGATCAGGTGCCACTTGATCAGGCCCGGGTCCAGTCGCGGATACCGCTTGACCGCGTTGTGGGTGAGCAGTTGCAGACAGGCGGCGGTCTCGGTGCCCGCGTAGCCGCCGCCCACGACCACGAACCGCAGCCGCGAGGCCCGCTCGGCGGGATCGTGACTCGCGTCGGCCAGGTCCAGCTGGGTGATGACGTGGTCGCGGATGTAAGCGGCCTCCGCGAGGGTCTTCATCCCGAAGGCGTGGTCGGTCAGCCCCGGGATGTCGAAGGTGCGGGTGACACTGCCGGGAGCCAGCACGATGTAGTCGTACGGCTCGTTGACGATCTCGTCGGTGATGGTCCGCACGACGCAGACCTTCGACGCGAGGTCCACGCCGACGGCGCCGCCCGGGATGATCCGGGTGCGGTACTTCCTGCTGCGGCGCAGCGAGACGGCGATCGACTGGGGCGTCAGCACCCCGGAGGCGACCTGCGGGAGCAGCGGCAGATAGAGCTGGTAGGCGAACGGCGTCACCAGAGTGACGTCGGCCTCCGCGGCGGCGAGTTCGCGTTCCAGACGCCGAACGCAGCCCACCCCCGCGAAGCCCGCGCCCACCACCAGGATCCTGGGTCGTGTCACGATGTCCTTCCCTTTCTGCGGCTCCAGGCGGTCTGCCCCGTCGATCCCGTCGATCCCACCGTGACCGAACCGGTCGCGCCAGCCGGACGAGCCATGCAGACGAACGTTTCTCCTGAGGCCACCGTGGTACCCGCCGAACGGCCCGCGTACGCCCGTCCGTCCATACGTCCGTGCCCTTGTGCCGCGCCGCTCTCAGTCCCGGGCGTCCTTCGGCGGCGCGGTCCCGTCGACGAGGGCCAGCGCCTCGTCCACCTTCGCGGAGACCGGAACCGTGAGGCTGACCCCGGTGAGGTCCAGGACCCGGCGCACGGGGGGCGTCGGGTTGATGACGTGCACGCTCCCCGGCAGGCCGCGGGCCTCCTGGTACACCCGCAGGATGATGTTCATGCCGGACGAGTCCATGAACGGGACCGCGCTGAGGTCGATGAGGAAGTGCCGTCGGCCGTGGTGGAGCTGGTTGGCCAGATGGGCCTGGAACTCGGTCGCGGTGTCGAGGTCGAGATGGCCTTCGACGGTGACCAGGGCGACGTCCTCGCGGGGCAGGGTGACCTCGACGGACAGGGGGTTCTGGGCGATGGACACGGGTACCTCCGAAATCCGGGAGCGGGCGAGCGGGGGGGAAGGGATCTCAGGCGAGTTCGGCGCCCAGCAGGCCGACCCGCAGGCGCCGCACCAGGCGGCTGAGGAGCCGGGACACATGCATCTGGGAGATGCCCAGCTCATGGCCGATCTCCGCCTGCGTGCGCTCCTCGACGAACCGCAGATGGATGATCCGCCGCTCCCTGTCGTCGAGTTCGGCGATGAGCGGCGCCAACGAGTGGAAGTCCTCGACCAGTTCGAGCGCGGGCTCCTCCGCACCGATGAAGTCGGCGAGCACCGACTCGCCGTCCGCGCCGCTTTCGGAGGTGAGCGCCGCGTCGAGCGAGGCGGACGTGTAGCAGTTGGACGCCTTGCGCGCCTCGATGACCTCCCCCTCCGACAGTTGCATCAGCTCCGACAGCTCGCGCGTGGTGGGCATCCGGCCCAGCCGCGTCTGCAACTCCTCGTTCGCCCTGGCCAGTTCGACCCGCGCCTCCTGAAGCCGGCGCGGCACGTGCACCGCCCAGCTCGTGTCCCGGAAGAAACGCTTGATCTCGCCGACGATGTACGGCACAGCGAACGAGGTGAACTCGACCTCACGGGACAGCTCGAACCGGTCGATGGCCTTGATCAGCCCGATCGTGCCGACCTGGACGATGTCCTCCATCGAGTCGCCCCGGCCGCGGAAGCGGGAGGCCGCGTACCGCACGAGCGACAGGTTCATCTCGATCAGGGTGTTGCGCACGTACTGGTACTCGTGGGTGCCCTCCTCCACGACGGCCAGCCGGTCGAAGAAGCGGCGCGAGAGCTCCCGCGCGTCCCTCGGACTCACCTGGGCGGGTGCGTCGATGAGCGGAACCCCTCCTCGCGGGTCCCCGGTGCCCGCCTGCTCTGCCGTGGCCGTCGTTGCCTGTGCCGTCACGGCATCCATGCCGCTCACTCCGTTCGTCGAGCCGGTCGATGACGGAGTCCGTCTGCCCACGCATCCGCGTCTCATGCGGGGAGTCCCCCACAGACTTCTCACCGAATGCGGCTGCCGCGGCAGGGTAGTTGGCGCTTCGGGGGACACGAGAAGGGAGCGGGCGCACATCGCGCCGCACACCCCAACGTCACCACGGCAGGAAGACGTGGACGTCCTTCCCCTCACCCTGGCCCTGCTCGTTCCGCACCACGCTCACCTGACTGCAGAGCGTGTGCACCAGATACCAGCCGATGCCGCCGCCCCCGTCGTCGGGACGGAACGGCCGTGGCGTCGGCGGGGTGCTGTTGGTGTCGTGGACCGTGACGTGCACCCCGTCGAAGGTGGGGCGCAGGTGCAGCTCGAAGGGCCCCGGCGCGTACTGGACCGCGTTCGCGGCCAGCTCCGTGACGATCAGCACGATGTCGTGCCAGCACTCCGGCGCCGAAGGCGGTGAGGCCCGCGCCAGCTCACGGAGGAACTCCTCCGCGACCAGCCGCGCACCCGTCACATCCTGCGGTTCACCCGCGAAACGGGCTGAACGGCCCGGAATCGCCCAGAAGGACAGTGCGTCGTTACCACGCGGCTCGGTTGCCATGTCGTCAGTGCGGCCCCGCTGCTGCCGGGACCGTCGTCCTTTCTCGTACGGCTCTCAGGCGTCGCCCCTTCCAGGGTTCCCGAGCCCGCGCAGGCTACGCGTCCGCCGCACACCCGCGTCCCTACGAGGGGCTCAGCGGAACACGTCGTCCGTGTCGTCCCAGCTCAGGATCTCCTCCGGGGCGCTCGGGCGGGGCAGGCGGGCCCGTGCCTGGTACATCGCCTCGATCTCCGTCGCGTAGTGCGCCACGATCGAGTCGCGGCGCAGCTTCATCGAAGGCGTCAGCAGACCGTTGGCCTGGTCGAACGGCTGCGGCAGGATGCGGAAGGCCCGGATCGACTCCGAGCGGGACACCGTGCTGTTGGCCGCGGCCACCGCCCGGCCGACCTCCTCCCGCAGGGCGTTCTCCTCGCGGGCCTCCCGGCTCCGGGAGTCGCCGTGCAGCGTCAGGCTCCCGCGCCAGTGCGCCACGAAATCGGGGTCCAGGGTGATCAGCGCGCCCACACAGGGCCGGTTGTCGCCCACGACCACCGCCTGGTGCACGAGCGGATGCATCCGCAGCCGCTGCTCCAGCGCGCTCGGCGCGACGCTCTTTCCGCTGCTGGTGATGATGACGTCCTTCTTGCGGCCGGTGATCGAGAGGTAGCCGTCGGAGTCCAGGGCCCCGAGGTCGCCCGTGGCCAGCCAGCCGCCCCACAGCGCGGCCCGCGTCGCGGTGTCGTCGTTGACGTAGCCCTGGAACACCGACGGGCCGCGCACCAGGATCTCCCCGTCCTCCGCCACCCGGATGTCCATGCCCGGCAGGGCCTGTCCGACGGTGCCCGACTTCTCCCGGCCCAGCGGCTGCATCGTGATCCCGCCGCTGGTCTCGGTCAGGCCGTAGCCGTCGTGCACGTAGACGCCGATGCCCTCGTAGAACAGGGACAGGTCGCGGTGCAGCGGGGAGCCGCCCGAGGTCGCGCGGTGGACGCGGCCGCCCAGCGAGGCCCGCAGCCTGCGGTACACCGTCCGTTCGAACAGGGCGTGCTGGAGCCGCAGGTCGAAACCGGGCCCGGAGCCGCGGCCCAGCCGGTGGCGTTCGGCGGCGGCCGCGAAGTCCCGGGCCGTCTCCGCCGCCCGCTCGAACAGCGCCCCGCGGCCCGCCTCCTCGGCCGCCCGCAGGAAGTTCTTGTAGATCTTCTCGAACACCGACGGGACCGCGTACAGATACGTCGGACGGAACGTGCGCAGCGACTCCGAGAGCGCGTCCCCGCCGAGATCGGGCTCGTGGCCCATCAGGATGCCGCCGCGCAGGCACAGGCCCTGGATCATCAGGCCGTACACGTGGGAGAACGGCAGGAAGGCCAGGACGCTCGGCCGCTGTCCCGGGGCCGCGGCCGTGTGCCCCCAGCCGGCCAGGAGCGTGTCGCAGGGGCTGGCCAGACCGCGGTGGGTCAGCGCGCAGCCCAGCGCCCGGCCCGAGGTGCCGGAGGTGTAGGCGATCACCGCGGTGGAGTCGGGCAGCACGATCCGGCGCAGCGAGTCCACCGTGGTCGCCGGCACCAACTTGCCGCGTTGCCGCAGCTGTTCGAGCGCGCCCGCGTCCAACTGCCAGACGTGCCGCAGCGCGGGCAGGGCCGCGCACACCGATCCCACGGTCATGACGCTCTGTTCGTCCTCGACGACCACGCCCACACAGGCCGCGTCCCGCAGGATCCACTCGACCTGCTCGCGCGAGGACGTCGGATAGACGGGGACGACCTCGGCGCCCACCGCCCACAGCGCGTGAGAGAGCACCGTCCACTCGTACCGGGTGCGCGCCATGATCGCCACGCGGTGCCCCGGCTTGATCCCACAGGCCACGAACCCCTTGGCCAGCTCGACCACTTCGTTCCGCAGCTCGACGGCCGTCACCTCCGCCCAGCCGGCCGAGCCGGCGTCCGGGCGGCGACGGGAGAGCACCGGGAGCGCGGGAGTGCGGGCGGCCGTCTCGAAGACGCTGTCGGCGAGCCCTCCGGTCAGCGGCGGGGTGGTGCGGGGAGCGAGGGCGAAGTCGCGCATGCGCTGCTCCTGTGACGTGTACGGGCCGTGACTCCGCCGACCGGAACTGTCATCGACGGTGGTCGAATCTAGCCCAGGAAAGACCGGTTATGGCCGGGAACGAATAAGTAATCCGCCTTGATGATCTCGCCGCCGGACGACCCCGGCCCCGCCGCCGGACGACCCCGGCGGGGCGCGGAGTCGCCTCGGCTCGTCGCCTCAGCTCTGGGTGTGCCGCACACAGGTGGTGACGACCTCGCGCAGACTGCCGGTGCGCTCCCACACCTCGCGCTGGATCTGCGAACCGTTGCCGAGCCGCAGCAGCTCGGCACAGGACACGCGGGCCCGCTCCAGGTCCCCGCTGTCCGCCAGCGCGTCCTCGACATACGCCAGCAGCGCCCCCACGACGGTCTCGGCGCGGGTGCGCCGCATGGTCGCCGGGTGCAGCAGATCCGCGGTCAGCCCCGAGCGGGCGGCGCGCCAGCCGGCCAGCCGCAGCAGGCTCACGCTGTGGTCCGCCGGCTGCCGGCCGGCCTCCCAGTCCCGGGCGGCCGTCTCGACGAGCCCGCGCACCAGCGTGGCGATCAGCACGGCGCTGTCCGCGTGCAGACAGACGTCCGACACCCGTACCTCCACCGTCGGATAGCGCGCCGACAGCCGGGCGTCGAAGTAGACCATGCCCTCGTCGAGGATCGTGCCCGTGGCCACCATGTCCGCCACCCGCCCGTGGTAGCGCTCCGCCGAACCGAACAGCTCGGTCGGACCCGCCGACGGCCAGCGCTGCCACACCCGGCTGCGATAGCTGCTGTAGTCCGTCTCCCGGCCCTGCCAGAACGGCGAGTTGGCACTCAGTGCCGACAGCACCGACAGCCAGGGCCGGATCCGGTCGACGACCGCGACGCCCTCCTCGTCCGAGCCGACGGACACATGGACATGGCAGCCGCACACCAACTGCTCGCGCGTCGCGATGCCGTACTGCTCCGCCATCCACTGGTAGCGCCGGTTCATGCTGATGGAAGGCCGCACCGGCAGCGGTGACGTGGCGACCGCGGCGACCGCGCACCCGGCCTCCCGGGCGTGCCGGGCCGCCTCCCCGCGGATGCGCACGATCTCCGCGCCGAGGTCGGCCATGGCCGACTGCGGGTGGGTGGCGAACTCGAGCATCTGGTTGTGCAGTTCCTTCTCGAAGACCGGCGGCTCCTCCGCCTTCTCGCACCGCGAGGCGCGGGCGAGGACGGCGGCGGACAGGGACCGCGGCTCCCCGGTCTTCGGGTCGACCAGGAGGAGTTCCTCCTCCACTCCGACGGTGCGCACGGGATACGGCCTTTCTCTGCGGCCTTCTCGGGCGGGTGACACGCACCCGACTGCCCCGTCCGGCCCCGGTTCACACGGACGACGGCGTCAGCCACACCGTGGCCAGGGGCGGCAGCGTCAGCCGGAGCCGCCCCTGCCCGGGTGCGACGGGGGCGCAGCGGACGACACCGCTGCCGCCGTAGCGCTCGGCGTCGGTGTTGAGCACCTCGCGCCAGGCCGGGACGTCGCCGGGGACGGCGAGCGGGTAGTCGTGGCGGACGACGGGGGAGAAGTTGCTGACGGCGAGCAGCGGAGCACCCTGCGCGTCGTGGCGCAGGAACGCGAAGACGTTGTCGTCCGCGGCGTCGCCGACCACCCACCGGAAACCGGCCGGGTCGGTGTCGCGCTCCCAGAGCGCCGGGGTCGCCCGGTAGACCGCGTTGAGATCACGGACCAGGTCCCGCACCCCCCGGTGATCGCCCGCGGAGGCGTACCCCGGGTCCAGCAGCCACCACTCCGGCCCCGCGGCCTCCGACCACTCCGCGCCCTGCGCGAACTCCTGCCCCATGAAGAGGAGTTGCTTGCCGGGATGGGCCCACATGAAGCCCAGATAGGCCCGGTGGTCGGCGCGCCGCTGCCACCAGTCGCCGGGCATCTTCGAGACCAGTGCCCGCTTGCCGTGGACCACCTCGTCGTGCGAGATCGGCAGGATGTAGTTCTCGCTGTAGGCGTACACCATCGAGAAGGTCATCTCGTGGTGGTGGTACTTGCGGTGCACCGGCTCCTTGCCGATGTACTGGAGCGAGTCGTGCATCCAGCCCATGTTCCACTTCAGCCCGAACCCCAGACCGCCGCCGTCGGTCGGCCGGGTCACCCCCTCCCAGGCCGTCGACTCCTCCGCGATCGTCACGACCCCCGGATTGCGCCGGTACACCGTCGCGTTCATCTCCTGGAGGAACGCCTTCGCGTCCAGGTCCTCCCGGCCGCCGAACACGTTCGGCGTCCACTGTCCGGAGTCCCGCGAGTAGTCGAGATAGAGCATGGAGGCGACGGCGTCCACCCGCAGCCCGTCGACGTGGTACTCCTCGCACCAGTAAGTCGCGTTCGCCACCAGGAAGTTGCGCACCTCGACCCGCCCGAAGTCGAACTCGTACGTCCCCCAGTCCGGATGCTCGGCCCGCCGCGAGTCACCGGGCTCGTACAGCGGCTCCCCGTCGAACCGGCCCAACGCCCAGTCGTCCTTGGGGAAGTGCGCCGGCACCCAGTCCACGATCACGCCGATCCCGGCCCGGTGCAGGGCGTCCACGAGGAACTTGAAGTCGTCCGGCGTACCGAGCCGCGAGGTCACCGCGTAGAAACCGGTGACCTGATAGCCCCAGGAGCCCGAGAACGGATGCTGGGCGACCGGCATGAACTCCACATGCGTGAAGCCGAGATCGTTGACGTACGGCGGGAGCTCCTCGGCCAGTTGACGATACGTCAATCCGGGCCGCCAGGACGGGAGATGGACCTCGTACACGGAGAACGGCGCCACGTGCACGGGAACATCGCCCCGGTGCGCCATCCACTCCTCGTCCGCCCACTCGTAGTGCGAGGCGTGCACGATCGACGCGGTGTCCGGCGGCACCTCCGCGCGCCGTGCCATCGGGTCGGCCTTGAGGAAGCGGTGACCGTGGCGGGAGGTGATCTCGAACTTGTACCGGGCGCCCTCGCCGATCCCGGGCAGGAACAGCTCCCACACCCCGGACGACCCCAGCGACCGCATCGGGAAGGCCGTCCCGTCCCAGAAACAGAAGTCGCCGGCGACCCGCACCCCCTGGGCGTTCGGCGCCCACACCGTGAACCGGGTGCCGATCACCCCCTGGTGCGCCATCGGCTCCGCGCCGAGCGCCGTCCACAGCTCCTCGTGCCGCCCCTCACGGATGAGATGCAGATCGAGGTCGCCGAGGGCCGGCAGGAAGCGGTACGGGTCGTCCACCTTGTGCTCGGCGCCCTCGTACGACACCAGCAGCGTGTACGCGGGCACCGCGGCGAGCGGCAGGACGACGGCGAAGAGACCGTCGCCCTCCGAGACGAGCGGGGTGGGATCGCCGTCGATCACGACGCTCACCGAGTCGGCGAAGGGCCGCAGGGCACGGAAGAGGATCCCGCCCGGCACCGGGTGCGCGCCCAGCAGCGCGTGCGGATCGTGGTGCGCGCCCGAGAGCAGGCGCCCGCGGTCGGCCGCGTCGAGCGCGGGCGCCGTGCGCGGGCGGGGACCGGCCGACTCGGGCGGAGAAGTATCACGCAGGGCCACAGGGGTCAGCCTCCTCGGACGGCGAGTCGCTCGATCGCCGCCATGGGTACGGGCAGCCAGTCGGGACGGTTACGGGCCTCGTACAGCACTTCGTACACGGCGCGGTCCGTCTCGTAGGCACGCAACAGGGCATGTTTCTTACGGGGGTCCCAGCCCGCGCGGGCCGCGTAGCCCGCGCAGTAGGCCTCGCGGCAGCGGCGCGCCCACTCCGGCCGCCACGGGCGGCGCTGGCGGGCGGCGTAGTCGAAGGAGCGCAGCATCCCGGCGATGTCCCGGACCGGGGAGTGGGCGCTGCGCCGCTCGGCCAGCGGACGGGACGGCTCGCCCTCGAAGTCGATGACGAACCAGTCGCGCCCGGCGCGCAGCACCTGCCCGAGGTGCAGGTCGCCGTGGATGCGCTGGGCGGCCGGCCCGGCGTCGCAGACGGAGAGCGCGCCGAAGGCGGTGGTCAGGCCCTGCACGAACGGGCGCAGCGCCGGCACATGGTGCGCGGCCGCCTCCAGCCGCTCGGTCATCGCCGCCGCCGTACGCCCGTCCTCGGCGTGCGGACCGGCCGGGAGGGCGGAGGCCAGCGCCAGGTGGACGTCCGCCGTGGCCCGCCCCAGCTCCTCGGCCTCCGCCGTGAAGTCCTCCCCGCGGGCGAGGGCCCGCAGTGCCAGCGTCCAGCCGTCGGAGGCGTCGGGCAGGAACGGCTGGAGCACGCCGAGCGTCGCCTCCTGCGGATGCGTCGTCCGGAACCAGGCCACGGGCGCGGGAACCCGCCGGCACCCCTGCCCGGCCAGCGCGACCGGCACCTCCAGATCGGGGTTCACGCCGGGCTGGATGCGCCGGAAGATCTTCAGGATGAACGCGTCCCCGTAGACCAGCGAGGTGTTGGACTGCTCGGCCTCCAGCAGCCTGGGCGCGAGCCCCGGGGGCAGTGACACGGACGGGTCCGACTCGAAGGTCAGCGGGCCCAGCGTGCCGGGATGCCGCATCCGCTCCAGCAGCAGGTGCGCCGACCGAGGGTCCTGCAGCGCGTCATGCACCGTCAGCCCCGCCATCGGACCGTCCTCCACCCTGCCGATCAGCGCACGGCCCAGCCGGGGCGACAGATGCTCCTGGACGCCGAGGAGCAACTGGTAGCAGTCACCGGCCGGGGGAGTGTTCCCGGGCGTCGGGACGCCCGACTGGTCGGCGTGCACGAGCAGATGCAGACAGCCCGGATACAGCTCGGTCATCGACAGCATGCGCAGATCGGTGAGGGGCCGGTCCTTGCCGGCGAACCAGCGCTGCCGCGGCAGCCACTCGCACAGCAGCGCGGCGAGCGGCCCGACGGAGCGGACGCCGCTCGCGCTGCCCGGTCGCAGGGGTGCGGTCTTCGTCACGGTGACCCATCCTTTCCTCGGCGCACGCTCACGGGCGGCGGCCGATCCGGGACGCGGCTCTGGTGAGCCGGAACCAGTAGAAGCCGTGGCCCGCGAGGGTGAGCAGGTAGGGCAGTTCACCGATGGCGGGGAAACGGACTCCGCCGAACAGCTCGACGGGATGGCGGCCGTCGAACCGGCGCAGGTCGAGCTCGGTGGGCTGTGCGAAGCGCGAGAAGTTGTGCACGCACAGCACCAGGTCGTCCCCTCCTTCCCCGGTCAGGGGGGCCTCGCGCAGGAAGGCGAGGACGGCCGGGTTGGACGACTGCAGCTCGGTGTATGTCCCGAGGCCGAAGGCGGGGTTCTGCTTGCGGATCTCGATCATCCGCCTGGTCCAGTGCAGCAGCGACGAGGGCGACGACATCGACGCCTCGACGTTGGTGACCTGGTAGCCGTAGACGGGGTCCATGATCGCGGGGAGGGACAGCCGGCCCGGGTCGCAGGAGGAGAAGCCCGCGTTGCGGTCGGGCGTCCACTGCATGGGGGTGCGGACGGCGTCGCGGTCGCCGAGCCAGATGTTGTCGCCCATGCCGATCTCGTCGCCGTAGTAGAGGATCGGTGAGCCGGGGAGGGACAGGAGCAGGGCGGTGAACAGCTCGATCTGGTTGCGGTCGTTGTCGAGGAGCGGGGCGAGGCGGCGGCGGATGCCGATGTTGGCGCGCATACGCGGGTCTTTCGCGTATTCCGCGTACATGTAGTCGCGTTCTTCGTCGGTGACCATTTCGAGGGTCAGCTCGTCGTGGTTGCGAAGAAAGATGCCCCACTGACAACTCGACGGGATGGCGGGCGTCTTGGCGAGGATTTCCGACACGGGATAGCGGGATTCCCGGCGTACGGCCATGAAGATGCGGGGCATGACGGGGAAGTGGAACGCCATGTGGCATTCGTCGCCGCCGGAGGCGTAGTCGCCGAAGTAGTCGACGACGTCCTCGGGCCACTGGTTGGCCTCGGCGAGGATCACCGTGTCCGGGTAGTGGGCGTCGATCTCCTTGCGGACCCGCTTCAGGAACTCGTGCGATGCGGGCAGGTTCTCGCAGTTCGTGCCCTCGGCCGCGTACAGGTAGGGCACCGCGTCCAGCCGGAAGCCGTCGATCCCGAGGTCCAGCCAGAACCGGAGGGCGGCCAGGATCTCCTCCTGCACGGCCGGGTTCTCGTAGTTGAGGTCCGGTTGGTGGGAGAAGAAGCGGTGGAAGAAGTACTGCTTGCGGACGGGGTCGAAGGTCCAGTTGGAGACTTCGGTGTCGACGAAGATGATGCGGGCGTCGGCGTACTGTTTGTCGTCGTCGGCCCACATGTAGTAGTCGCCGTAGGGTCCGTCGGGGTCTTTCCTCGATTCCTGGAACCACGGGTGCTGGTCGCTGGTGTGGTTCATGACGAAGTCGATGATGACGCGCATGCCACGTTGGTGGGCGGCGTCGACGAATTCCACGAAGTCGGCGAGGTCGCCGAATTCGGGGAGGACCGCGGTGTAGTCGGACACGTCGTATCCGCCGTCGCGGAGCGGTGATTTGAAGAACGGCGGGAGCCAGAGGCAGTCGACTCCGAGCCATTGCAGGTAGTCGAGTCTGGCGGTGATTCCCTTGAGGTCGCCGACGCCGTCGCCGTTGCTGTCCTGGAAGGAGCGGACGAGGACCTCGTAGAACACGGCGCGTTTGAACCACTCGGGATCGCGGTCCTTGGCGGGAGTGTCCTCGAAGGTGTCCGGAACAGGTGAGTTGACGGTCATGGCGGGCTGGAGCCTCCGATCGGCGGTGCGGGTCACCGGACGTGGAACACGTGGGCAGGCGTCCGGCCGGGCTCCAGGCGCACGTAGTTCGCGGCGCCCCAGGCGTATGTCTCACCCGTCAGTTCGTCGTGCACGGACAGGGATGCGCCGTGGGCCAGGCCGAGTTGCGGCATGTCCAACGACACCGTCGCCTCCTGGGTGTGGTGGGGGTCGAGGTTGACGACCACCACCACCGTGTTCGCACCCGCGCGCTTGCTGTACGCGATCACCGAAGGGTTGTCCGTGCCGTGGAAACGGAGGTTCCGCAGCCAGTGCAGGGCCGGGTTCGCCCGCCGGATCTCGTTGAGCTTCGTGATGAGCGGGGCGAGACTGCGGCCATCGCGCTCGGCCGCCGCCCAGTCACGGGGTGTGAGCTGGTACTTCTCCGAGTCGAGGTATTCCTCGCCGCCTTCCTTCTGCGGGGTGCTCTCGCAGAGTTCGTAGCCGCTGTAGATGCCCCAGGTCGGGGAGAGGGTGGCGGCGAGGACGGCGCGGACCTCGAAGGCGGGGCGGCCGCCGTGCTGGAGGTAGGCGTGCAGGATGTCGGGGGTGTTGGCGAACAGGTTGGGCCGCATGTACGAGGCGGACTCGCCCGACAGTTCGGTGAGGTACTCGGTGAGCTCTTCCTTGGTGTTGCGCCAGGTGAAGTAGGTGTACGACTGCTGGAAGCCGACCTGGGCGAGGGCGTGCATCATCGCGGGGCGGGTGAAGGCCTCGGCCAGGAAGATCACGTCGGGGTCGGTGCGGTTGATCTCCCCGATGACCCGCTCCCAGAACACGACCGGCTTGGTGTGCGGGTTGTCGACGCGGAAGATCCGCACCCCGTGCGACATCCAGTGCCGCAGGACGCGCTGGGTCTCGGAGACCAGCCCCTTCATGTCGGCGTCGAAGGCGACGGGGAAGATGTCCTGGTACTTCTTCGGCGGGTTCTCGGCGTACGCGATCGTGCCGTCGGGCCGGTGGTGGAACCACTCGGAGTGCTTGTGGACCCACGGGTGGTCGGGGGAGCACTGGAGGGCGAAGTCGAGGGCGATCTCCAGGCCGTTTTCCCGCGCCCGCTTCACGAACCAGGCGAAGTCCTCGATCGTCCCCAGGTCGGGGTGGACGGCGTCATGGCCGCCCTCCGCCGAGCCGATCGCCCAGGGCACGCCCACGTCGTCCGGCTCGGCGTTCAACGTGTTGTTGCGGCCCTTGCGGAAGGTCGTGCCGATGGGGTGGATCGGCGGGAGGTAGACGACGTCGAAGCCCATCGCGGCGATGGCGGGGAGTCTGCGGGCGGCCGTGCGGAAGGTGCCGTGCGGGCGCTCCGGTGTCCCCTCGGAGCGCGGGAAGAACTCGTACCACGCGCCGTACAGGGCGCGTTGCCGCTCCACGAGCAGGGGCAGCGGCTCGGCGGCGGTGACCAGTTCGCGCAGCGGATACCGGGCGAGGACGGCGGCCGCCTCCGGCGCCGAAGCCGCCGCGTAGCGCTCGGCCACCGGGAGGGTGTCGTCGAGCAGCCTCTTCGCCGTGTCCCGGAGCAGGGTGCGCTCCGGGCCGCGCGGGGCGCGGGCCGCCGCCCGTTCGTAGAGCCGGCCGCCCTCCTCCAGGACCAGACCCGTGTCGATGCCCGCCGGAATCTTGATCTCCGCGTGCCGGCGCCAGGTGGCGACCGGGTCGCTCCAGGCCTCCACCGTGTAGGTCCAGCGGCCCATGGCCTCCAGGGTCACCTCGGCCCCCCAGCGGTCGCTGCCCGGGGCGAGTTCGCGCATCGGTGTCCACGGGCCGCGGCCGCCGTCCGGGCCCTTGAGGACCACGTTGGCGCCGATGGCGTCGTGGCCCTCGCGAAACACCGTCGCGGAGATCCGCACCGTCTCCCCGGTCACGGCTTTCGCCGGCCGCCTGCCGCACTCCACGCGCGGTTCGACGTCCCGTACCGGAACACGGCCGATCGCCCTGGTGGACTTCACCTCTGCACCTCCGTTTGCTGAAACTGGCTTCCATCGCCCGGTGTTGGGCGACCTGACTGCACCGGCGCCCGAGCGCTACATCTCCGCCGGAGCCAAGGGGAGGGACCGCGTCACGGACAGCCGTGCGACACCTGTGCGGCGGATCGGTCCCCTGCGCTCCCGTTGACGGGCGTCCGTAGCGGCCCGCAGATACTGTTCGGCGGCGTCCGCGGCCTCGCGCGCGCAGCGCTTGCCCAGCAGCACGCACAGGGTGTACCCGCAGTCCTCGAAGGTGGACCGCACCGTGCGGTCGCCCGGGCGCGCGAGCATGGCCCGCTCCCAGGACCGGTAACTGCCCAGGGCTCTGGCGACTTCGGTCTTCGCTGGTTGCAGCATCGCGCTGTTCACCTTCCGGGAGTCCAAGAGGTACGCCGCTCGAAACGAGCGGGCCGGCCCTTTCGCAGAGGCGCGAATGCGTCCAACCTCCCGAGGCCTTCACTTATGGTGCACGGCGCATCACCCAACGTCCTGTTGGATCTTGGTTGTGGTGTGCTCGTGTTGCACGAATGGCGTAGCAGCCGCACTGTGGTTGTGACTCAGAAGCGATTACCGCTCACGCTTCGTATTTACGACTCGGTCCGTCGGGCCGAGGAGGAGCGGAGCCTCGCCGGTGAGGAGCCAACGACGATGAAGACCGCAGTCCCCTGCTACTACCACCTCGATGTGGACGTCAGTCCGGAACGCGTCGGACAGGTCAGGCGCATCCTGGCCGCTCATCTGAACCACTGGGACCTCGACCCGCTCGTCGAGCCCGTCTGCCGTGGCGTCGAGATGCTTCTGAAGGCCATCGACGAACACGCGACCGACAAGCACACGTCGATCGAGATGTGGTGGAACGGCCAGCATCTGATCACGGCGATCGGCGGCGACGACCGCCATCTGCGCCCCGACCTGGACCTGCGCGCCTGCCTGGAGCGCATCGCCGTGATGAGCGACGGCTGGGGGTGCTGCACCACCGCCACCGGCAGCAAGGTCATCTGGTTCTCCCAGCGGGCCCGCGCCGGCGAGCGCGTCCCCCGCGTGCACCTCGGTCCGGCGCCCACCCTGCGCGAGGTGCGCCAGGTGCCCCGCGAACTGCCGGCGGCGGCCCTGGCCGCCCCGGCGGGCGAGGCGCGTGGCGTCCTGGTGGCCGCCCGGTGACCTCACGGCCGAACCGGCCGCACCGGCCGAACCACGGTGCAGGGGTGCCCGCCTGGAGCGGGCACCCCTACCCGTTGGGCGCCGACTTCGACGGACAGGGCACCAACTTCGCCTTGTTCAGCGAGGTCGCCGACCGCGTCGACCTCGTCCTCGTCGCCGAGGACGGCACCGCCCGCGAGGTCCCGCTGGCCGAGGTCGACGGCTTCGTCTGGCACGCCCACCTGCCCGGGGTCGGCCCCGGGCAGCGCTACGGATTCCGGGTGCACGGGCCGTGGAACCCGGCCTCCGGCCACCGGTGCACCCGGTGATCAGCCGCGTCAAACTCATCGCCGAACCCTGGGACGTCGGCGAGGGCGGCTACCAGGTGGGCAACTTCCCGCCCCTGTGGTCGGAGTGGAACGGCCGCTACCGCGACGCCGTACGCGACTTCTGGCGGGCCGAACCCGGCTCGCTGGGCGAGTTCGCCTCCCGGCTGACCGGCTCATCCGACCTGTACGCCCACAGCAGGCGCCGCCCGCGTCAACTTCGTCACCGCGCACGACGGGTTCACCCTGCGCGACCTCGTCTCGTACAACGGCAAGCACAACGAGGCCAACGGCGAGGGCAACCGGGACGGCGAGAGCACCAACCGCTCCTGGAACTGCGGGACCGAGGGCCCCACCGAGCGACCCGCGGTCCTCGCCCTGCGTGCCCGGCAACAGCGCAACCTCCTCGCCACGCTGCTGCTGTCGCAGGGCATCCCGATGCTCTCCCACGGCGACGAACTCGGCCGCACCCAGGGCGGCAACAACAACGCCTACTGCCAGGACAACGAAGTCTCCTGGACCGACTGGCGGTTGACCGGCGAACAGCGGCGCCTCACCGACTTCTGCCGGCGCCTGCTCGCCCTGCGCGCCGCCCACCCCGTACTGCGGCGGCGCCGATTCTGGCCCCGCGCCGCCAGGAGTGAGAGCGGGTTCAGCGCGCGTGGTGCGAGGTCACCGTGAACTGGGCGCCGTCCTGATCCCGCAGCACCGCCTCGTGATCGGACTCCACCAGCACGCTGCCGCCGTGCTTCTCCGCGGCCCGCGCGCAGGCCGCCACGTCCGCGACGGCGAAGTGGACCTGCCAGTGCGGACGGATCGTCGGATCGGGCGCCGCCTCCAGCGCGCCCGACTCGATCCGGGCCACCACGTCGCCCCGGCTGCGCAGCACGACCTCACCGCCCTCGTAGCGGACCTCGACGCCGCCGGGGCGGTCCGTGGCCCACTCGAGGAGCTCGCCGTAGAAGATCGCGGAGTCGAAGGCGTCGCGCGTGTGCAGCTTGATGAAGGCGGGCGCCGCCTGCCGCCAGGCCTCCCAGTTGCCGATCAGCTCCCCCTCCCAGATGCCGAACGTCGCGCCGTCCCGGTCGGCCAGCAGCGCCGCCCGGCCCGGCGGCAGCGAGATCGGCCCCACGGCCACGGTCCCGCCCCGCTCCCGGGCCCGCGACGCCGCCTCGTCCGCGTCGGACACCGCGAAGTACGGCGTCCAGGCCACCGCCATCTGCCACATCGAGGCGACGGCGGCCACCCCCGCGACGGGCACGTTCCCGACCAGCGCCGTACGGAAGTGGTCGCCGAGCACTCCGCGACGCCACTCCCAGCCGAGCACCGCCTCGTAGAACTCCTGCGTGGCCCCGAGGTCGCGGCTGGTCAGGCTCACCCAGCAGGGCGCCCCGAACACGGAGTCCGTGGACAGGGACCTTCTCGCACGGGCGGATGACGGGTGGTGGTGGTTCATGGCACTCGCGTTCCTGCTCTCTCGGCCGACGGGCGCGACCTCCCCCCAGTGTCCGGCCGTAACCGTTCCGAGCGCCTGCCGAGCGACCCGGTGGCACGATGGAGTGATGGCACGAGTACCGCGCGGACCCGACGACGAAACGGCTCGGATCTTCGCACTCGAGGCGGAGAACGCCCAGCTGAAAGAGGCGGTCGCCGCCCACGCGGTGGTGGACCAGGCGATCGGCGTGGTCGTCGCGCTGGGGCGGATGACGCCCGACGAGGGCTGGATCGTGCTGCGCGAGGCCTCCCAGCACACGAACGTCAGACTGCGCAGCGTGGCCGACCTGATCCTCGTCTGGGGACGCACCGGAGACCTGCCCGAGGAGATCCGAACGGAACTGGAGGACCTCCTCGACCGGCACGGCCCCCGCCAGATCCCCGGCGCACCCCCGCTGGAGTGAACGTCATCCGGCCTCGGCGGCGATCTCCTCACGCAGTCGCGCGAAACAGCCGCTGAGCAGCCGCGAGACATGCATCTGAGAGATGCCCAACTGCTCCGCGATCCGGCTCTGCGTCATCCCCGCGAAGAACCGCAGGTACAGGATGGTCCGCTCGCGTTCCGGCAGCGCCCGCAGACAGGGCGCCACGGCCACCCGGTCGACGACGGTGTCGTAGCCGGGATCGGTGTCGCCGAGGGCGTCCTCGAGCGCGTAGCCGTCGGTGCCGGGCAGCTCGGCCTCCAGCGACAGCGCGGAGAAGCACTCCAGAGCCTCCGCGCCGGTGCGCACCTCGTCCTCGCTGAGCTGCGCGTACGCGGCGATCTCGGCGACGGTCGGCGGCCGGCCCGCAGGCGTCTGCGACAGCTCCTTCGCGGCGTGCCGCACCCGGTTGCGCAGATCCTGGACCCGGCGCGGCACGTGCAGCGTCCACATGTGGTCGCGGAAGTGGCGCTTGATCTCACCCGTGATCGTCGGCACCGCGTACGCCTCGAAGGCACGGCCGCGGTCCGGATCGTAGTGATCGACGGCCTTGACCAGCCCCAGCGCCGCCACCTGGTACAGATCCTCGAGGGCCTCGCCGCGCCCCCGGAAGCGGACGGCGATCCGCTCGGCCATCGGCAGCCAGAGCCGGACCAGCTCGTCCTTGAGCGCCTGGCGCTGCGGCCCGTCGGGCAGCCCGGCGAACCGTACGAAGGACTCGGCGGTGTCCGGGGCGTCGTCATGGGGGTGCTGCTGGGTTCGGACGGTGGTGCTACGCATCACGCGCGCCTCCCTCGGGAGGGTGCCGATGAATGGGCGGACACCGTGGGAAGCGCTCACCCGGACGGTTCGCGGAGCACCCGGGGCCGGCCGCGCGGCGGGTCCCACGGACGTGCCTCCGGTCCGAAGCACTGCCGTGCAGATGCCCAGGGCCAGGCTCTCTGAAACGAATTGCCCCTGTTTATTCATGCTTGCCCCGTGTCGCGCTTGACTCTCCGCCGACTCTCCGCGCCGCCCGCCTTCTTGGCCTTCCCTTGGTCCGGTTGTCTCTGACACAGAGGTAATCTCGACGGTGTGGACGACGACGCGGACGAAGAGACCTTCCCGGAAGAGCTCGCCGACGCACTCGTCGGCGTCCAGCGGCTGCTCAGACGGCGGCTGCGGGCCGGTCTGACCGTGCCGCGGCTGCGCGGCGCCGAGGTCGAGCTGCTGCGCCTCGTCGAGGGACGGCCCGGCATCGGCGTCTCGGACGCGGCCAAGGAGCTGTACCTCGCGGGCAACTCCGTCTCGACCCTCGTCAACCAACTGGTCAAGGACGGCTACCTGGTGCGGGAGACCGACCCCGCCGACCGGCGCGCCGCCCGCCTGCTGCTCACCGACGCGGCCGAGGCCCGGCTGCGGGCGTGGAAGGAGCGCCGCGCCGCGCTCGTCGCCCGCCAGGTCGCCCGCCTCGACGCCGCCGACCGCCAGGCCCTGCACGCGGCGCTGCCCGCCCTGCGCGCGCTCGCCGTCACCCTGCACGAGGAGGCCGAGGAGTCATGACGACCGACACCGACACTGACAGCGACAGTGACACCACCGACGTCGACGCCCCGGACGCCGTCGCCTGCACCCGGCTCGCCTACGCCTTCGGCGACACCCAGGCCGTCGACGGGCTCGACCTGACCGTCCGGGAGGGCGAGGTCTTCGGCCTGCTCGGACCCAACGGGGCCGGCAAGACCACCGCCATCCGCTGCATCACCACCCTGCTGCCGGTCCCGTCCGGCATGGTGCGCGTCTTCGGCCACGACACCGCCGGCGACCGGATGGCCGTACGCCGGCTGCTCGGCTACGTCCCGCAGCAACTGTCCGCCGACGCGGGCCTGACCGGCCGGGAGAACGTCTCCCTGTTCGCCCGCGTCTTCGACGTGCCCCGGCGCGAACGCGCCGCCCGCGTCGGCCAGGCGCTGGCCGCCGTCGGCCTCACCGGCGCCGCCGACCGGCTCGCCGGCACCTACTCCGGCGGCATGGTCCGCCGGCTCGAACTCGCCCAGGCCCTGGTCAGCGCGCCCCGGCTGCTGATCCTCGACGAGCCGACGATCGGCCTCGACCCGATCGCCCGAACGGGTGTCTGGGAGCACATCACCGCCGTACGCGAGGCCACCGGCATGACGGTCCTGGTGACCACCCACTACATGGACGAGGCCGACCAGTACTGCGACCGCGTCGGCCTGATGCACCGCGGCCGGATCCGTGCCCTCGGCACCCCCGAGGAACTCCGCCAGGGGCTCGGGGAACGCCGGCGTGCCGAGGGCGCGCCGGCCACGGACCCGCTGCCGAGCCTGGAGGACGTCTTCCGGGAGGTCGCGGGCAGCGGCCTCGACGAGCAGGCAGGAGATTTCCGCGATGTCCGAAGCACCCGCCGCACCGCTCAGCGCGTCGGCTGACCCCGCCCGCGCGCAGGGCATCGACCTCCTGCTGCGGCCGCCCCGCCCCCGCGAGGGCTGGCGGCTGCTGCCCGCCCGGATCGGCGCCCTGTGCGCCGTCGAACTGCAGAAACTGCGCCACGACCGCACCGAGCTGTACACCCGGGCCGTGCAGCCCGCCCTGTGGCTGCTGATCTTCGGCCAGACCTTCACCCGCATCAAGGCGATCCCGACCGGCGGCATCCCCTACATCGACTACCTGGCGCCCGGCATCATCGCCCAGTCCGCGATGTTCATCGCCATCTTCTACGGCATCCAGATCATCTGGGAGCGCGACGCCGGCGTCCTCAACAAGCTGCTCGTCACGCCGACTCCGCGCTCCGCGCTCATCACCGGCAAGGCGTTCGCGGCCGGGGTGAAGTCGGTGGTCCAGGCGGTCGTCGTGGTCGTCATCGCCGCCCTGCTCGGCGTCGCCCTGACCTGGAACCCGCTCAAGCTGCTCGGTGTCGCCGCGCTCGTCGTCCTCGGCTCGGCCTTCTTCTCCTGCCTGTCGATGACCATCGCCGGCATCGTCCTCAGCCGCGACCGCCTCATGGGCATCGGCCAGGCGATCACCATGCCGCTGTTCTTCGGCTCCAACGCCCTCTACCCCGTAGCCGTCATGCCGGGCTGGCTCCAGGCCGTCAGCAAGGGCAACCCCCTCAGCTACGAGGTGGACGCCCTGCGCGGGCTGCTCCTCGGCACGCCCGCGCACCTCGCCCTGGACTTCGGGGTGCTGGTCGTGGCCGCCGCGCTCGGCATCACCGCGGCGTCCTCGCTGCTGGGCCGGCTGGCCCGCTGATCTTGCCCCGGGACGTGATGTGCGGCACGCCCCGGCAAGCCCTTTCTGGACCCGCCGGCGAGTTGTGCCTGCGCACGGCTTGATCAGCGATCAAAAGGGGTGAACTCCCTGGCCACAGTGCATTCCGCTCATTTGACAGTGCGATCGGCACACGGATAGGAAGCAGCCCGGTAGAAGTCGAGAGGTGGACTGTGTACGAGCCGAACGTGGTCGGGGACTGGCACGAGTACGACGAGCATGCCGGTCTGCGGGTCCGCGTCCACCGCCTGGAGCTGAGCGAGCCGCCGCGGGGGCGCGACGACGCGGCCGAGGGGCTGACGTACTTCTGCCTCCGGGTGACCGTCGAGAACCGGGGCGCCCTGCAGCCCACGATCCACCTCGAGGACGGCCAGATCGACGTACGGCTCGGGCCCGACGGCGAGAGCGCGTTCATCGACTGGCGCAACTCGCAGTTCATCGAGGGCTTCGACGTCCACCCGCTGCGCCGGGTCACCGCCGTGCTCTACGCGGCGGGCCCCGAGGCCGCGCTGAGCCAGGTGGACGTCCAGATCCAGTTGCGGGCCGACGACGACTGGGCCGACCGCCGGCTGTGGACGGGCGGCATCGGGCTGCACGAGGGCACCGGCGTCGCCCAGGCCGGCACGGTACGCGACAGCCTGGCCCGTCAGGTGAGCAACTTCCTGCGGGACCAGGCCGAAGAGGGCACCGCCTGACCGGCGCCGCCCCCTCGCCCGGCCACCGGGCGGTCGCCGGGCGTCACCGCACGGTCAGTGCGGGATGCCGTCGATGATCTCGCGCGCGCCCTGACGCAGCAGCGCCACCGCCACCGACGTGCCGAGCGTCGCCGGGTCGAGGCGGCCCGCCCACTCGTGGGCGTTCAGCCGGACCTTGCCGTCCGGGGTGAACACACAGGCCCGCAGAGACAGTTCACCGCTGCGGTCCACCTGTGCGTACCCGGCGATGGGGCTGTTGCAGTGCCCCTGGAGCACATGCAGGAACATGCGCTCCGCCGTGGCCTCCCGGTGGGTGGCCGGATCGCCGAGCCCGCTGACCGCGTCGATGAGGTCGCTGTCGCCCTCCCGGCACTGCAGGGCGAGGATGCCCGCGCCGATCGGCGGCATCATCGTCTCCGGCGACAACACCTCGCTGATCACGTCAGTCCTGCCGATGCGCTCCAGACCGGACACCGCGAGGAGCAGCGCGTTCGCCTCGCCCGCCGCCAGCTTCTCCAGCCGCCGGTTGGCGTTGCCGCGGAACGGCACGCACTCCAGGTGCGGATGGGTGGCGGCGAGCTGGGCGACCCGGCGCACCGAGGAGGTGCCGATGCGCGTCCCGGCCGGCAGTTCGTCCAGGGTGCGGCCGCCCGGGTGCACGAGGGCGTCGCGGATGTCGTCCCGCTTCAGGAACGCGGCGAACACCGTGCCCGCGGGCAGCGGCCGGTCGGCCGGAACGTCCTTGACGCAGTGCACCGCGAGATCCGCCGCACCGGCCAGCAGCGCCGCGTCGACCTCCTTGGTGAACGCGCCCTTCCCCTCGACCTGGGACAGGTCGCCCATCCACTTGTCGCCGGTCGTCTTCACGGGGACGACCTCGGTGCGCACACCGGGATACAGGGCGGTCAACTCCGCGCGCACGCGCTCCACTTGGGCCAGTGCCATGGGCGAGTCGCGGGAGACGATACGGATCAGTTCCGGAACGGACATGCGGAAAACGATAAACCCTCACGACCCGTGCGCCGTGCCGCTCGCCGGTTTCACGAGCTCACGTGCAGGCTGAAACGCCGCTTGTCCGTGCCGAGGGCGCCGAGGCGGGCGTAGAAGCGGATCGCGCCGTCGTTCCAGGCGGGCGTCTGCCACTGCACCTCGGACAGGCCCAGGTCGCGGGCGCGGTCCGTCACCGCGTCCATCAGCAGCGCGCCGAGCCCCAGACCCCGGTGGCCGGGGGTGAGGAACAGACAGTCCAGGTAGAGGTACTCGCGGCCCTCCCAGGTGGAGAATTCGGGCGAGCAGGTCGCGTAGCCGACGACCTCGCCGCCGGCCGTCTCGGCCACCAGACAGCACAGCCGGGGCGCGGGGGTGTCGAAGAGGAGCACGGCCAGGCGCTCGGCGAGGTCGGGCACCGGCGGGGCGGCGCGCTCGTACTCCGCGTGCGCGGCGGCCAGTTCGGCGACGCGGGAAAGGTCGGAACGCTCGGCGGCCCGTACCCGGGCGACGGCGGTCACCTGACGTCTCCCTCGACCGTGTCCGCGCCCCACGCGGCCAGCCGCTCCCCGAGCGGGCCGGTGCGGTCGAGGATCTGCCGGGTGAAGGCGTCGCGCTCGTGGGCCAGGACGGCCGCCTCCCACACACAGGGCGCGAGCCCCGCCCGCCCGGGCCGCAGCTCCTGCGGCCGGCCCGCCGGACCGGTGAACACCACCAGGTCCGACATGTGGCCCTCGATCCAGGTGTGGACCAGCACGTAGTCCCCGTCGCCGCCCGCGTGCGCCAGCACGACGGCCAGGCCGAGCGATCCCCGCAGCTCCCCGAGGGCCAGGTGGCCGGCGGCGATCCGTAACGCTTCCTGGGCGTCCCGGTCCGTCACCGTCCGCCCCGGCGCCTCGATCGCGTACGTCTTGACCAGATGCCCGGCGACCTCGTGGGTGCCGAGCGGACTTACGGCGCGGGCGTGGTGGCCCTCGGCGAGCGTGTGCAGCGCCTTCGCCCGGACGGCCGACGGCAGTTCGTCGTGAAGATCCATCCGGACATCATGGGGGCTGCGTGCGCCGCCGTCCACGGCCGAGGAGAGATCGGCGCGGACGGCGGCCCGGGTTCACGCGGCGGGATCGAAGGCGATCCCCGACGGCTTGGCCGACGTGAGGTGGTTGGTGAAGTTGGCGTCCTTCAGGCCGAAGTTGGCGCTGCCGAAGTCGTACGCGCTGAGCTTGTCGCGCAGCCCCGACGGGTAGCCGTTCCAGCCGACCAGCGGCGGGTACTGCCAGGTGCCCTTGGCGTTCTCCGGCGGCTCGTCATTGGGGTTGCCGAGTCGGAAGCAGTGCGTGGCGATGCCGTCCTTGTGGTAGACGATCTTCGCGTGCGTGTTCTCGAAGCGGACGCCGGAGGCCGCGGTGACGGTGAACGAGCCGTGGTTGGACGTCGAGACGTACTGCACCGAGCCGTTCTGCACCCAGATCACGACGTGCTCCCAGTCGTTGCGGTGCCCGCCTATGCCGCTGCCGCCCACCGCCTGGTCCTTCTCGAAGTACAGGCCGTACATGTACGCGCACCAGCCGTTGTTGCACTTGTAGCGCGAGTAGGTGTTCGTGTTGTCCAGGTCGGAGGCGTCGTGGCAGTCGCCGCTGACCGAACCGGAGGGCTTCAGACCGCCGTTGATCGTGCCGTCGGGGCCGATGGCGGGGGTCGGGTAGCAGCCGTCCGTGTCGTAGTCGAACGCGGGCTGGTACGTCAGCTCGGCGGCCTCGGCGTTGGACGGCAGCGCCGCGGGCGGGGCGGCGAAGGCGACCGACGGGAGCGCGACGACGAGCGCGGCGGCGCCGGCGAGTCCGGTGAGCCACCTCCTGCGGTGGGCCTTGAACTTCGGTGACGACACTGCGTCCTCCTAGGGGTTCCGGGCGCAGCCGAACGGCTGTGTGGGGAAGGGGAGTTGAACAGGGGGAGTTGAAAAGCAGTTCAGCTTCCCCGGTTTTCCCATCCGCGCCAAGGGGTCGCAGGCGTATCAGTGGTGAATCGCAGCCCAATATTTCGGTCGCTGAGGAGAGGTGAGGCGAGGTCAGGGGGAAATGTCCGGGAGGTCGGCCGCCGACTCCTCGGGCGTCAGGTCCGGCCGCAGCCGCAGCCAGGACGGCTGGCGCAGCAGCCCCGCCCGGGTGCGGGTGCTGTAGCGGACCTCGCCGACCAGCCGGGGCACGACCCAGCGCGCGTCCGCCGACCGCGGTACGGAGTCGAAGGGGCACGCGTCGGTCGCGGCGGCCCGCAGCAGCGCCGCGAGTTCGGTCCGCTCGGCCTCGCTCCAGCCGGTGCCCACCCCGCCGACGTACCGCAGGCCGGTTCCGGACCGCTGCCCGACGAGCAGGGCGCCTGGCAGCCCGGTCAGCCGCCCCTTGCCGGGCAGCCAGCCGCCGACCAGGACGTCCGCGACCCGCATGTTGCGGATCTTGATCCAGGCGCGGGAGCGCACGCCCGGCTCGTACGCCGAGTCCAGCCGCTTGCAGACCAGCCCCTCCAGGCCATGGGCGCGGGTCGCCTCCAGGGCCTCCCGCCCGTGTCCGACCAGGGCCCCCGGCGTCGACCAGCACGGCCCCGCCAGCGCCAGTTCCTCCAGCCGGGACCTGCGCCGCAGGTAGGGCGACCGGAGCAGGGAGCGCCCGCCGAGGTGCAGCACGTCGAACAGCACGAGGTGGACGGGCGCCGTCGCCGCCAGCCGCGCGGCCCTGCCCGGCGCCTGGACAAGCCCCATCCGGGACTGCAGCAACTGGAAGTCGGCCCGGCCCTGTTCGTCCAGGGCGAGGATCTCGCCGTCCAGCACGGCCGGCGTGCCGCCGAGCGCGTCGCCCAGCGGTAGCAGCTCGGGGTAGGCGGCGGTGATGTCCTCGCCCGAGCGGGCGCGCAGGACGACGCTTCCGCCCCCGGCGAGGTACACCACGGCCCGCTGCCCGTCCTGCTTGGTCTCGTAGGCCCAGCGCGTGTCCTGGGCGACGGGCGGCAGCCGGCCAGGGGTGGCGAGCATGGGGGCGATCAGCGGGAGGGTCACGGAGGAGTTGTGGACCCGCCCGCACCCGCGCACGCGGGAGACGCGCCGGGTTCGCCTGAACGGCGCTGTGGTCACGGGGGTGCGCGTCCACAGTGAATTACTTGAGTTACGCAACGAGATGGTAAGGTCGGGCGCATGCCCACCGAACCACTCCCCACGTCCTCCGCCGCCTCTCGGGAAGTGATCGAGATCGAGCGCGCGCTCACGCGCATCACCTACCTGAGCACCCGCGCCCGCCGGCACGAGCGGCTGATGGCACTGGCCGGCGTCCCCCTCGACCGCGCCGCCGTCGCGCTGCTGCGGCAGATCGCCGACTCCGAGCCGCTGCGGCCGGGGGAGCTGGCCCAGCGCCTCGGCGTGGAGGCCTCCCACGTGACGCGCACGGTGCAGCAGCTCCAGAAGTCCGGGTACGTCACCCGGGTCCCCGACCCGCAGGACGGCCGGGCCCAGCGGATCGAGCTCACCGACACCGGCCGCGCGGCCGTCGACCAGGTCCGGGACGCGGGCGCCCGGGGGATGCAACAGGCGTTGTCCGACTGGTCCCCGGAGGAACTGCGCCGGCTCGCCACCCTCTTCCACCGCATGGTCGACGACTTCCTCTCCCACTCCGCCGACGAGGAGCCCGAGCAGCCGGCCACGCCCTCCGGCGCGTGACCCCCAGACGCTCGCGCCGTCCGTATCGCCCAGCCGCGCACCCCGCCTCGGAGGCCCCGCCTACCCTCCAGTAATGTCGGGCGCCAGATCATCAGAGGAGGAACCGTGTCCCGGTCCGAACGTTCACCCCTGCTGCTGGCGGGTCTGCTGGCCACCGCCGGGATCGCGCATCTCGCGAAGCCGCGCTCGTTCGACGCGACCATCCCGCGCGCACTTCCCGGCTCGCCCAGGGCCTGGACGTACGCCAGCGGCGTCGCCGAACTGGCACTGGCGGCCGCGGTGGCGCTGCCGCGGACCCGCAAGCCGGCGGCACTCGCGACGGCGGCGTTCTTCGTCGGCGTCTTCCCCGCCAACGTCAAGATGGCGTGGGACGCCCGCCACCGCCCCACCCCGGTCAGGGCCGTCACCGTCGGCCGTCTCCCGCTGCAGATACCCCTCGTGCTGTGGGCCCGCAGCGTCGCCGCCGGCGCCGACACCGCGCAGACCCTGAAGGGGCAGGCGTGACCAAGACTCTGGAGACCGGCGACCTCGTCGAGGACTTCGCCCTGCCCGACGAGACCGGCACCGTGCGCAGCCTCACGGACCTGCTCGCCGACGGACCGATCGTCCTCTTCTTCTACCCCGCCGCCCTGACCCCGGGCTGCACCGCCGAGGCCTGCCACTTCCGTGACCTGGCCGCCGAGTTCGCCGCCGTCGGCGCCCGTCCCGTCGGCATCAGCGGGGACCCCGTCGACCGCCAGCAGGAGTTCGCCGGCAAGCACACGCTCGGCATGCCGCTGCTGTCCGACGCCGACGGAGCGGTGCGGGAGCTGTTCGGCGTCAAGCGCGGCTTCTCCCTGGCGCCCACCAAGCGGGTCACCTACGTCATAGCCCAGGACCGCACCGTCCTGGAGGTCGTGCGCAGCGAACTGCGCATGAACACCCACGCCGACCGCGCCCTCGACGCCCTGCGCGCCCACCGCGCCTGAGCACCGGCGGGCCGTCCGCCCCCGGACGGCCCGCCGAGGTTGATGCGCCGGACCAAAGGGACCATTCTGTACGACATGGAGCATGTCGTCGCTGCGGCGGTCGTCGATGCCCGGGGCATCGTGACGGGCTGGAGCGAGGGTGCTCGTCTGCTGACGGGCCACCCGGCCGCCGAGGCCGTGGGCCGGGCGGCGGCCGACCTGCTCGCCGAGGACCCCCCGCCGCGCGCCGACAGTGCGTGGACGGGCCCGGTCGTCGTGCGCCACCGCGACGGCAGCCCCGTCCCCCTCACCGTGACCGCCTGCCCGCTGCTGGGCCCCGACGGCCGGCCCACGGGATACACCCTCACCGCCGAGCGGCCCCCCACCCCGGAGCGGACCCTGGCGGGGCGCGCCTTCCAGCAGGCGTCCATGTCGATGTCGGTCTTCGACCCCCAGCAGCGCTATCTGCGCCTGAACGAGGTCGCCTGCAAGGTCATGGGCGTCTCCGAGGACGTCCTGCTCGGCCGCCCCTTCCCGGAGACCGTCGAGGACGCCGAGCACAGCCGGGGCTTCAACTGGCACCTCCGCCATGTCACCGAGACCGGCCGCCCGGTGCGCTACGAGAGCTTCACCGGCGCCCCCTCCCTCAACCGGGAGCACGCCTGGAGCATCGAGATGTGGCCCGTGCGGGAGGACTCCGGAGAGGTCAGCGGGGTCGCCCTGGCGGCCTTCGACAGCACCGAGCAGTACCTCGCCCGCCAGCGCCTGGCCCTGCTGAACGAGGCGGCGGCCTCCATCGGCACCACCCTGGACGTGGTGCGCACCGCCGAGGAACTGATCGGCGTCCTCGTGCCGCAGTTCGCCGACTTCGCCAGCGTGGACCTCCTCGACTGGGTCCTCGGCGCGGACGAACCGCCCCCCGTGCCCGACGGCGAGATCGTGCTGCGACGCGTCGCCCACGGCTCCGTGCGCGACGGCGCCCCCGAGGCGGGCGTCCGCCTCGGGGGCTCCGACGCCTACCCGCCGTACAGCGCGCCCGCGCGCGCCCTGCGGGAAGGGCGGGCGATCCTCAGCCAGGCGGGTGAACCGGACTTCATGCGCTGGTTCGCCGAGCGCGACGCCAGCGCCCCCGAGGGGCGCCGCTACCGGCACGGCGTCCACACGATGATCGCGGTGCCGCTGCGGGCCCGCGGCACCGTCCTGGGCGTCGCCGTCGGCATCCGCGTCGCCCACCCCGACGACTACGAGGCCGACGACGCCGTCTTCGCCGAGGAACTCGCCAGCCGGGCCGCCGTCTGCATCGACAACGCCCGCCGCTTCGCCCGCGAACGCACCACCGCCCTCGCCCTCCAGCACAGCCTGCTGCCCCGCGGCCTCCCCGGACAGGCGGCCGTCGAGGTCGCCCACCGCTATCTGCCCAGCGGCTCCACGGCGGGCATCGGCGGCGACTGGTTCGACGTCATCCCGCTCTCGGGCAGCCGGGTCGCCCTCGTCGTCGGTGACGTCGTCGGCCACGGCATCCCCTCCTCGGCCACCATGGGCCGCCTCTGCATGGCCGTGCGCACCCTCGCCGACGTGGACCTGCCGCCCGACGAACTCCTCACCCACCTCGACGACCTCGTCACCCACCTGGCGGCCTACGACGACGGCGGCGACGACGTCGCCGAACTGGGCGCCACCTGCCTCTACGCCGTCTACGACCCCGTCAGCCGCCGGCTCACCCTCGCCGCCGCCGGCCACCCCGCGCCGGCCGTCGTGCTGCCCGACGGCACCGCACGCCTCGTCGCCATGACCCCCGGCCCCCCGCTCGGCGTCGGCGGACTGCCCTTCGAGGCCGTCGAGCTGGAACTGCCCGAGGGATCCGTCGTCGCCCTCTACACGGACGGCCTGATCGAGGGCCGCGACCGCGACCTCGACCGAGCCACAGGCGAACTGTGCAACGCCCTCACCGCACCCGCCGCCACCCTCGACGCCCTCTGCGACACCGTGCTCAAGGCCGTCCTCCCGGAGGAGCCCGGCGACGACGTCGCCCTGCTGCTCGCCCGGACCCGGGCGCTCGGCGCGGACCAGGTCGCCACCTGGGACGTCATCCCGGACCCCGCCCACGTGGCCGCCACCCGGCAGGCCGCCACCGAGCAACTGACCGCGTGGGGGCTGGAGGAGGCCGCGTTCGTCACGGAACTCGTCGTCAGCGAACTCGTCACCAACGCCATCCGCTACGGCGCGGCCCCCATCCAGCTCCGGCTGATCCGCGACCGCACCCTCATCTGCGAGGTCTCCGACGGCAGTTCCACCTCCCCGCACCTGCGCCGCGCCCACGAGTCCGACGAGGGCGGGCGCGGCCTGCTGCTCGTCGCGCAGCTCACCCAGCGCTGGGGCAGCCGGCAGACGGACCGGGGCAAGACGATCTGGGCGGAACAGACCCTCGAACCGGAGTGATCACTGAAACGGGCAGCCCGGGTTCGGCGCGTCCTCGGAGAACGGCGCGCCGTGCGGCAGCACGTACAGCACCACCAGGACGACCGGCGTGGCACCCAGATTCCGACCGATGTGCACATTGCCGGCGCCGGCCGGCTCCTGGACGACGCTGCCCCGGGGATAGACGCCGTCGGAGGCGCACGTCGAGGCGAAGTGACTGAGGGTGCCCGCCTTCACGACGGCGTACAGCGGCCCGTCGTGGTAGTGCCAGCCGGTGCCCTGCCCGGGCGGGACGGTGATCTCCCGCAGCGTGTAGTCCGTGTCCCCGACGGTCTTCTGGGCGATCAGCCGGGCGGTGACCCCGGGACCCGGCGGGGTCGCGTGGGCGGCCGTCGGGCCGACGAGCGCGGTGGCGGCGACGGCCGCCCCGGTGAGGGCGGCGGTACGGAGCACGGTCACGGTACGCATACGAGACCTCCTGTGGACGCGGGCACGCCTGCGGCTCAACCGTAGGCGGCCGACTCCCAGTTGTCTCCGGCTGTGAGGCCGTCCAGGAGACCGGCCTCCCGCAGCCGGACCGTCAGCGTGGCCTGAGGGGCGCGCGACGGGTCCTGCCACAGCGCACGCCACTCGGCCTGGAAGGCGGCGTCCCAGGCGGACGCGTCGCCGGGGTCCAGACCGCGCTCGCGCAGAGCCGCGTAGATGCGCTCCTTGGCCGCGTGCTCGCTGAAGGGCAGGTTCCGGCGCTCGGTCACCGAGACCCCGGCGACGACCTCACCGGCCGTGCCGGCGTCGGCCCGGGCGTCGAGCGCGCTCGCCCGCTCCGTGGCGCCGGCCGCCCGCTCCAGACCGTCGGCGAGGAGCCGGACGGCGAACGCGGCGCTCTCCGGCGGCTCACCGGCGTCCGGGTGGATCGCGGTGAGGCGGAGGACGACGGTCCCACCGCCGATCTCCTGGACCCTGGCATTCCAAAGACTCGACATCCGGGACTCCTGCTGAGAGGTGCTTGACGAACAGTACGGGCGGCTGCGGGGCCGGCCCGGTCTCAGGTCAGCATCCCGGTGCCCATGTTGTTGGCGAGCACCTCGAGCGCGGCCTCGTTCCCGATGCGCCCGGCGAACATCGTGGCGCCCTGGCTCGCCGTGGGGCGTCCGCCCACCCGGGGCGGCGAGAACGGAATCATGTAGAACGCCTGGAAGATCCGCTCGCTCAGCGTGCCCCCGTAGTTCGCCACGATCCCCTGGAACTCCGCCTGGCGGCCGCCGCCCGTGGCGATGCTCTTCAGGAAGTCGAGGTCGGGGGTGTCCCAGACCTTGGAGCTCGGCGGGAAGCCGGTGTACTGCCGCAGCGTGGCGAGGTCGATGCCGCTGATCGCCTGGGCGACCCGGCTGTCCGCCGGCTGCGCCACCTGGAAGGCGAAGGTGGCGCCGTTGTGCTTTCCGGCCTGCCAGCCCGCGGCCGGGTCGTACAGCTTGTGCGTGATGGTGAGGCTGGAGGGGAAGGCGTGGGCCGAGTTCAGCTGACTGGCGCTGCCCTGGGAGGGGGCCGCGTTGTTGTAGTGCACCTGGACGCCGAAATAGACGTAGGCGCCGGGCGTCGCTTTGGCGGCCGCCACGTCGCTCTTGAGGTCCTTCTCGATGCTCTTCTCGTAGTTCTGGTTGTCCGACTGCGCCGCCGGCACCAGGTTGTTCGCGGTGCCCGGGCCGCCCGCCACCTCGTTGACCAAGTGGAAGCGGATCCACTGGCTGGTGAGTTTGAGCGAGCGGATGTAGTCGTAGCCGGGCGGATCCTGCGACGGCGAGCTTCCGTGCAGGGAACCGTCGTTGAGCATCTCGGACCTGACGGCCCGGCCCTGGCCGTCCTGCACCGCTTCGTGCTTGCTGGCGGTCGGCACCGCGGTCTGGTTCAGCGCCCGCTGGACGAACGGTTGCGCGGGCCCCGAGTGTGCGGCGCCCGGCTGCGGGGCCAGGGCTTCCCCGGTGTCGGACTCGCTCGCGCGGGCCGGGGCGCGCATGACGCGGGTCGCGTTGGCCTCCGCCTCCCGCTCGAAGCGGTCCGACGGATCCGACACCCGCAGCCCGGAACCGTTGTCCGCGCCGGCCACGGGCCCCTGACGCTGCTGGATGACATGGGTCAACTCGTGCGCCAGGGTGTGCTTGTCGCCCCCGCCGTCGCCGAGGACGACATGGCTGCCCGAGGTGTAGGCCCGCGCGCCGATCTCGGACGCGGACGCCTTCGCCGCGGCGTCCGTGTGGACGCGCACGTCGGAGAAGTCGGCGCCGAGGCGGCTCTCCATGTCGCCGCGGGTGGCGTCGTCCAACGGCCGGCCGCCGCTGCGCAGCACCTCGTGGACGGCCGACCGCTGTACGGGAGCCGCCCCGGCCCCCGTGGCGCTCTGGTGCCCGCAGCCCGCGCCGTGCCGGTGCAACTCCTGCGCCGGGGACGCCGACGACAGCGGGGCCAGGGGGTGGCCTTCCTCGCGGAGCATCTGCACGACGGCGGCGTTGCCCGCGGCGCGCTGAAGGGCGAGGAGCCGGTGAAGCGGCCCCCCGGCCTTCGCCGGGGTCGCCGGTCCCCGACGGGCCGGGTCGTCGGGAGTCCTGCTGGGCTGCGGTGTGCGCACGAGGTGCCTTCCAAGCGGGCGAGACGGTACACCTCTGCATACACGGCGGCCGTCGGGCGCGTACAGGAACGCGGGGGCAGACTCCGCTGCCCCGGCGGACAGGACCGGCGGACAGGACCAGCGGACGGAGCCGACCTGCAGAGCCGATGCACAGGGCCCTGCTCAGAACTCCTCGTGCACCTCGGGATCCCCGCCCAGCCGCTGGTGCGCCCGCTCGGCGATCACCGCCATCTGCGACGGGCCCAGTTCGAAGCCGAAGACGTCGAGGTTGGCGCGCTGCCGTTCGGGGCTGGACGACTTCGGGATGGGCACCGCGCCGAGCTGGACGTGCCAGCGCAGCACGACCTGGCCGGGAGTCACGCCCAGCGCCTCGGCGACGGAGACGACGGCCAGGTCGTCCAGGAGCGCCGAACCGCGGCCCAGCGGGCTCCAGCTCTCCGTGCGGATGCCCTTGGCCTCGTGGAAGGCGCGCAGCTCGTCCTGCGGGAGGAGCGGGTGCAGCTCGATCTGGTTGACGGACGGCAGCACGCCCGTCTCCTTCTCCAGCCGCTCGATGTGCTCGGCGGTGAAGTTGGAGACGCCGATCGAGCGGACCAGGCCCTCCTCACGAAGCTTGATCATGGCCCGCCAGGAGTCGACGAACCTGCCGACCCGGGGGAGCGGCCAGTGGATCAGGTACAGGTCCACGTACTCCAGGCCGAGCCGCCGACGGGACTCCTCGAAGGACGCGAGGGTCTCCTCGTACCCGTGATGGCGGCCGGGCAGTTTCGTGGTCACCACGATCTCCTCGCGCCCCACCTCGCCACGCGCCACCCCACGGCCGACCCCGCTCTCGTTGCGGTAGTTCGTCGCCGTGTCGAGCAGCCGGTAGCCCAGCCCGAGCGCCCCGGCCACCGCCTCCTCCGCCTCCGTGTCGTCCATCGGCCAGGTGCCCAGCCCCAGGGCCGGGAGCCGCGTGCCGTCGTTGAGCGTGTGCTCCGGGATGCTGATCACCATCGGACCTTCCCTCGACTGTGTCGTCCTCCCAGCCTCGGGGACAGGGGGCGGATTGATCAACCGGAGAGCCGGGCAGGGGTGGGGTCGGACGGGTGACGGTGAGACGGGTGACGACGAGCGGAGCGCGCATGACGACGGACGGCCGGGCGACCCACTTCGACGACCTCGCGGACGAGAAGGCCGCCGGGGCGGCCGGGTTGGAGGTGAGACCGGTCGCCGGGCACATCGGCGCCGACATCGAGGGCGTCGATCTGGCCGCCGGCCTCGACGCCGCCCAGGTCGCCGTGATCAGGGCGGCGGTGTTGCGCTGGAAGGTGGTGTTCTTCCGCGGCCAGCGCCTCGACCACGCCGGGCACGTGGCGTTCGCGCGCCGGTTCGGCGAACCCGTCGTGCCGCGCAGACGCGGCAGTGCCTCCCCGCCCGACTTTCCGGAGGTCGAGACGACCGCCGACCGGCTGGAGCTGGGCGGGAAGTTCGGCATGGAGCACGAGGAGTGGCTGCGGCGCCGCCGGCACACCCTCCTGCGCGGCTGGCACTGCGACCACGGCGCCCGCGTCGACCCGCCGGCCGCGACGATCCTGCGCGCCGAGACCGTGCCGCCCTACGGCGGCGACACGACCTGGTCCAACCTGGCCGCCGCCTACGCCGGACTCTCCGCGCCCGTACGGGAGTTCGTGGCCGGGCTGCGCGCCGAGCACCGGCTCGGCGTCGGCTACCAGCCGCGCCCCGGCGACGACGCGTACGTCCGCCACCTCCTCGACCACCAGGTCGCCTCGGTGCACCCACTGGTCCGCGTCCACCCCGAGACGGGCGAGCGCGTGCTCTACGTCAACGGCTACTACGTCGAGCAGATCACCGGCCTCTCGCGGGCGGAGAGCGCGGCGATCCTGGACCTGCTCCTCGCGGAGGCCACCCGCCCCGAGTACACGGTCCGCTTCCGCTGGGAGCCGGGCAGCGTGGCCTTCTGGGACAACCGCGCGACCATCCACCTCGCCCCGAGCGACAACGCTCACCTCGGCATCCCCCGCACCATGCACCGGGTGATGCTCACCGGCGACGTGCCGGCCGGGGTGGACGGCAGGCCGTCGCAGCCGGTGACGGGGACCGAGCCGGGCCGCTGGTGAGGTCAGGCGCCCGGAAGCCGGCCGAGTGCCGGGCTGCGGGGAGGTCGTACGGGGCAGCCGCTTCGCCGTGAAATCCCCGTATTTCGCGCAGTTCCCCGGTTTCCTGTTCCTCGGCGGTTGTCCAGGGGGCCTCAGGTGAGCGGGATGGTGACCTCGTCCTCGACCGGTGGGTTCAGCTCCTGCGCGAGGTTGCCGGTGGCCGCGTAGCAGCGCAGCCGGACCGACTCCGGGGTGACGTCCAGCCGCAGGAAGCACTTGAAGAACGGCGGGCTGTACGTCGCCGAGCCCGGCGAGAACAACTGGGTGTAGATCTTGCGCACGGGCAGCCGGAACCGTTTGCGGCGGTCCGGGCGGCTCCCGGTGCCCAGCAGACCGGCGATCAGCCGGATCCGCCGCGTCACCCGGACCTCCGGGCCCGGCGTCCGGGTCGGCCCGATGCCCAGCCGCTCGGCGACGACCGCCTGGCCCTCGGCCTCCGTGAGGGCGAAGAAACGGCGCAGCCGCAGCCTGTGCCCGTAGAGGCGGCTGTAGAAGGCGAGGGAGTCGCCGCGCAGCGGATAGCAGCGGAAGTCCCGCTCGGTGACGCCGGCGACGGACACCCGGGGGATGGTGTGCGTGGCGTGCATGAAGGCGCCCCCGCCGCCCGAGACCACGTACTGCAGGGTCCGGCCGTCCGCCAGCCGCACCGGGTAACGCTGGTAGTTGTGGATGTCGCCGCCGATGGCCGCCACGTAGTGGTGCTCGGGCGCGCTCACGATGTCGTCGACGGTGCCGCCCCCTTCGACGGGGCACGGGTGGTGCTCGCCGTCGACGTACAGGGGCGAGCCGGTGATGAGGATCTTCAGCCGCGGGCCCCGGGACACCTCGCGCAGCCACGCGCCCTGTTCGGCGTCGACGGTGCCCAGCAGCCCGGTGTCGATGCCTATGATCCGCACCGGCCCGGTGTCGATCGCCCAGTACGGCCCGGGCTGCACGGCCTGTTGGGCCGGAGCGGCCCTCGACTCGCGTGTCTCGGCGAGGCGTTGACCGCCGGTCGGGCGCGGCCGGTGCCACAGCAGGGAGCGCAGCCAGGCCCGGGTCAGGGGGCGCCGGGCGGGCTCGGCGGGCAGGAGCGGGGCGTCGCCGCAGAAGACCCGCATGAAGGCGCCGAGATCCTCGTACCAGTCGTGGTTGCCCGGTATCGCGTATATCGGGGCCCGGTAGTCCCGGTACGGGCGGAAGAACTTGGTGCCGTAGTCGTCGGCGCTGCCGACCGGGTAGATGACGTCACTGGCGACGACGGCGAACGACGTGTCCTGACTTACCCTCAGAAAGCCCGGTACGACCGCGTATTGGGGATCGTCGCCCTCGCCCGTGTCGCCGATGACCATGAAGGAGAAGGTGTCCGGGTCCGTACGCCGGATCACCTTGTCGGCGGGTGCGCCGGCCGCCGCCCGCTGCGCCACCCACCGGCCGCGCGTCCGGCCCGTCGGGTCGCCGAACCAGGACGCCAGCACGCCGTTGCGGGCGGCCCACAGTGTGCGGGGATTCAGCCACGAGATCTTCTCGACCCGGCCCGGCATGAGTTGTTGGTACGCGCCTCGCTCGGCGCCGCCCCAGCCGGCGCCTTCGGCGGTATCGCGTGAGGAGTCAGACACCGGTGCACCGTAGCAATGATCCACAACGCGCCTTCGGGCGGGTGACCGGCCATGACGACCGTCTCCCTCGCCCTCCCGGCCGGTGCGAACGCGTCAGCGGTCGCTCCACGACCGGCCGGCGGCAGGCCGCCCGGCCGTCTCCTGCGCCGTGTCGGCCCCGACCGCCCGGGCGGGACGGTTCCAGTCGCCGTCGCCGAGTACGAGCAGCGGGTCGAACATCACCACCACGCCGGCCAGCAGCAGGAAGATCACCGGGCCGATCAGCATCGGCAGCAGCAGCGAGGTCGGGGCGTCGCCGGCCCACGACGACGACGCGCCGTGCACATGGACGCTGACCGCGGCCATCGCCGTGTAGTGCATCCCGGACACGGCGACGCCCATCACCAGGCTGGCGCCCAGGCTGGTCAGAAAACCGCGGATCGTGACGGCCGCCCACAGCGCCGCCGTCGCGGCGACCACCGCGATCAGCACGGAGAGCCCCACCGTGAGCGGGGCGTACTCGATGTCCCCGTTGAGCTGCAACGCCGCCATGCCCAGGTAGTGCATGGCGGCCACCCCGAGACCGGTGACGACCCCCGCGAGCGACAGGGACCCCCGGCCGGCGCCCCGGTAGCCCACGATGAACACGCCGACGCCGACCACCACGATCGCGACGGCGAGGCTCAGCACGGTCAGGCCGACGTGGTAGCCGATCCGTGTCTCCTCCACCTGGAAGCCGATCATGGCGATGAAGTGCATCGTCCAGATGCCGCAGCCGATCGACGCGGCCCCCAGCGCCAGCCAACCCGGCTTCCACGACTCGGTGTTGACCAGCGTCCGCACGATGCAGCGCAGCCCCAGCGCGCCTCCCAGGCAGGCCATCACAAACGCCGCGATCGGGGTCACCACCCCGTACCGGAACCCGTCAATCGTTCCCTGCATCGCCAACTCCCCCCAGAGTGATGGCAGTTCGTGGCGCAAGGTCTACGTGTAATGCAGTGGTAAAGCAAGCGAGGCCTGTCCGCCTGGATGCGAAGCGCGCGCGGACATATGCGGGAAGAGTATGCGGCGAGGCGAATTCGGGCTGTCGCCAATGGTGTTCGCCGTGATCAGTCTCAGCCATAGCCCGTGACCGCGAACGCCCCTCGCCGGACCAGGCCGGGCTCGCCCGGACAGTGAACGCACAGCTCACGCACAGTCGGGACGGGCGTGAAGTCCGTGCGGGCGTCCCGCACCGAGGGATAACCCTCGAAGCGCCACTGTCCGGATGACATGCCACCGACAGGCCTGCCATTCTCCCTCCCAACTGCCGCACACCAACGGCACGTTGACTCCACCCCCTCTCGCTCCCGCACAGCTCGGCTCGTCCCGGACAGCACACCCGTCTGCCCGGTCTGTCACCGGCCGTACCCCGCGGCCGCAGCAGTAGGAGAACGAGTGAGACCCAACCCCCGCAAGCGGACCACGGTCGGAGCGGCCCTGCTCTCCAGCGCCGCCCTCCTGGCCCTCGGTGTCCAGACGGTTCCGGCGACCGCACTGCCCGCAGCCCCGCACCCCGGCCCCGTGCGCACCGGCAGTCTGCCCGCCGACCTCACGCCCGCCCAGCGTACGACGCTGATCAGGAGCGCCGAGGCGAAGACGACGCAGACGGCCGACTCCCTGGGCCTGGGCGCCCAGGAGAAGCTGGTCGTCAAGGACGTCGTGAAGGACAACGACGGCACCGTGCACACGCGTTACGAGCGCACCTACGCCGGGCTGCCCGTCCTCGGCGGCGACCTCGTCGTGCACACGCCCCCGGCCTCCGTGGCCGCCGGCACGGTGAGCACGACGTTCAACAACAACCGCCGTACCGTCTCGGTCAGGTCCACGACCGCCACGTACAGCAAGACGGCCGCCGAGACCAAGGCCCTGACGGCCGCCAAGGCGCTCGACGCGAAGGACCCAGCCGCGCAGAGCGCCCGCAAGGTGATCTGGGCCGGCGAGGGCACGCCGAAGCTCGCCTGGGAGACGGTCGTCAGCGGTCTCCAGGACGACGGCACGCCGAGCAAGCTGCACGTCATCACCGACGCCGCCACCGGCGCGAAGCTCTCCCAGTACGAGGGCGTCGAGACCGGCACCGGCAACACGCAGTACAGCGGCACCGTCAGCCTGTCGTCGACCCTGTCCGGGTCGACGTACCAGCTCTACGACACCACGCGCGGCGGCCACAAGACGTACAGCCTGAACAACGGCACGTCGGGCACCGGCACCCTGATGACGGACTCCGACGACGTGTGGGGCACCGGCGCCGGCTCCAACACCCAGACGGCCGGCGCGGACGCCGCCTACGGCGCCCAGGAGACCTGGGACTTCTACAAGAACACCTTCGGCCGCAGCGGCATCAAGAACGACGGCGTGGCCGCGTACTCACGCGTCCACTACAGCTCGTCGTACGTCAACGCCTTCTGGGACGACGACTGCTTCTGCATGACCTACGGCGACGGCTCCGGCGGCACCCACGCGCTGACCTCGCTGGACGTCGCCGGTCACGAGATGAGCCACGGCGTCACCTCCAACACGGCGGGGCTCGACTACTCCGGTGAGTCGGGCGGCCTGAACGAGGCCACCTCCGACATCTTCGGCACCGGCGTGGAGTTCTACGCGAACAACAGCAACGACGTCGGCGACTACCTCATCGGCGAAGAGATCGACATCAACGGCGACGGCACGCCGCTGCGTTACATGGACGAGCCCGACAAGGACGGCGGCTCGGCCGACAGTTGGTACTCGGGCGTCGGCAACCTGGACGTGCACTACTCCTCGGGCCCGGCGAACCACATGTTCTACCTGCTCTCCGAGGGCAGCGGCAGCAAGACCATCAACGGCGTCACCTACAACAGCCCGACCTCCGACGGTGTCGCCGTCGCCGGCATCGGCCGGGCCGCGGCACTCCAGATCTGGTACAAGGCGCTGACGACGTACATGACGTCCAGCACCAACTACGCGGGCGCCCGCACCGCCGCCCTCAGCGCGGCCGCGGCGCTGTACGGCTCCAGCTCCGCCCAGTACGCGGGCGTCGGCAACGCGTTCGCCGGCATCAACGTCGGCAGCCACATCACGGTCCCGTCGACGGGCGTCACGGTCACCAACCCGGGCAGTCAGACCACCACGGTCAACGCCGCGGTGAGCCTCCAGCTCTCGGCGAGCAGCACCAACAGCGGCACCCTGACGTACGCCGCGACCGGACTGCCCACCGGCCTGTCGATCAGCTCGACCGGGCTGGTCTCGGGCACGCCGACCACGGCCGGCACCTACAGCACCACCGTCACGGTGACCGACTCGACCGGCGCCACCGGTACCGCGGCCTTCACCTGGACGGTCAGCTCCTCCGGGGGCGGCTCCTGCACCGTGACGCAGCTCCTGGGCAACAACGGCTTCGAGTCGGGCAACACCACCTGGACGGCGTCCAGCGGCGTCATCACCAACTCCAGCAGCCAGGCGGCCCGCACCGGCTCCTACAAGGCCTGGCTGGACGGCTACGGATCGACCCACACCGACACGCTCTCGCAGTCGGTGACGATCCCGAGCGGCTGCACCAACACCACGTTCACCTTCTACCTCCACGTCGACACGGCCGAGACCACCACCGGCACCCAGTACGACAAGCTGACGGTCACCGCCGGGTCGACCACCCTGGCCACGTACTCCAACCTCAACGCGGCCTCCGGCTACGTCCAGAAGTCCTTCAGCCTCGGGTCCTACGCGGGCAGCACCGTCGCCCTGAAGTTCTCCGGCGTCGAGGACTCCTCGCTCCAGACCAGCTTCGTCATCGACGACACCGCCGTCACGACCGGCTGATCCGCCCCACCCGACCGACGTCCCGCACCCGGGCTCTCACCGGGGGCGGGACGTCGTCGCGTCGTGGTGGCTCCTGCTGGCCGACGGAATGGCCGACGGAAAGGGATCAGAAGGTTCGCTTGAGCAGATCCAGCAGCGCGACCCAGTGCCGCTCCGCACCCGCCTCGTCGTACGCGACCGTGTCGGCCTGCGTGTAACCGTGATGAGCGCCGGTGTAGACCTCGCAGGTGTGGCGGACTCCGGCCGCGGTGAGGGCGTCCGCGAAACGCTCGATCTGCTCGGGAGGCAAGGCCTGGTCGTTGTCCGCGTGTCCGAAGTACACCTCGGCCGTGATGCGCCCGGCCGACAGGTGCGGACTGTCCGGGGCGTCGGTCGCGAGCCCGCCGCCGTGGAAACCGGCCGCCGCCGCGACCCGGTCCGGATAGGCGCCGGCGGTCCACATCACGAGCCGCGCGCCCATGCAGTACCCGGTCAGCGCCACCGGGCCGTCCGCGACCAGCTCGCTCTCCTCCAGCCACCGCAGGTAGGCGCCGGCGTCCCGCTCCACCAGCTCCGGGGTGAGGGACAGCATGAGCGGGTAGAGGGTCTCGAAGATCTCCGGACGCGCACGGAAATCGATGAACTCGGGCATCTCCACGACCGGGGCGCGCCCGTGCCGGTAGAACACGTTGGGCACCAGGACCGTGTAGCCGGCCTCGGCGAGCCGGTCCGCCATGGCCCGCAGATGCGGGCGCAGTCCGAAGGCGTCCTGGTAGAGCAGCACGCCCGGCCGGGGCGTCCCGTCACCGGAATGGGCGAGGTAGGCGTCGGCGACGCCGTCCTCGGTGCGGATGTCAACGGCTGTTCCCTGAACGGAGGTCATGGGGGTGCCTCTCTGCGCGGTGCACGGCGACAAGGGGTCATCAGGCCCGGCGAGACCGGGCACCGGCCATCGTTGCACGCACCATTCACCCGCCCGCGAGGACCCCCCGGCACAACGGGCCTACTCGAACCGGGAGGTGTCGCCCGCCCCGTGCCGCACGATCTGCGCCTCGCCGTCGGAGAAGTCGACGACCGTCGTCGGCTCGGTGCCGCAGTCCCCGGAGTCCAGCACGCCGTCCACCACGTGGTCGAGCCGGTCCTTGATCTCCCAGCCCTGCGTCATCGGCTCCTCCTCGCCGGGCAGCAACAGGGTGCTGGACAGCAGGGGTTCGCCGAGCTCGGCGAGCAGCGCCTGGGTGACGCCGTGGTCGGGGATGCGCACGCCCACCGTCTTCTTCTTCGGGTGCTGGAGCATGCGCGGCACCTCCTTCGTCGCCGGGAGGATGAAGGTGTAACTGCCGGGCGTCGACGCCTTGATCGCGCGGAACACGTCCTTGTCCACCCGCACGAACTGGCCGAGCTGCGCGAAGTCCTGGCAGACCAGGGTGAAGTGGTGCCGGTCGTCCAGGTCGCGGATGGCCCGGATCCGGTCGATGCCGTCCTTGCTGCCCAGCCGGCAGCCGAGCGCGTAGCAGGAATCCGTCGGGTACGCGATCAGGGCGTCCGCCCGGATGGCAGCCGCGACCTGGGAGATGATGCGCGGCTGGGGGTTGTCGGGGTGCACGTCGTAGTACTTGGCCATTGGCCGAGCTTATGCCGTGGCGCGGGGCGGAGCCGCGCAGCACCGTCGTCCGCAGGTCAGGACGCTGCGGGCCGACGGGCCGCACCTTGCCTCCATGGCCGCGTGAGGTAACGTTTCCGACCGATATGACCGGTTCGGCCCGTGTGGGCCGGGAGGGACGAGGAGAGCGCGGAGATGGCCGGCCGGGACGACGAGCACCGCCACACCGACCCGGCGGACGGCGCCGACCCGGCGGACGGCGCCGACTCGGCGGACGGCGCCGACTCGGCGTGGGCGCGGGAACTCCTCGACCATCTGCGCCCCACCGGACGCGACGTCCGCCGCGTCGTCGACTGGCTGGCGGACGCGGCCGACGCGACCGTCTCCCTGCGCGACGACACCGGCACCTCCCTCGCCGGACCGCTCACCCCGCTGGACGAGAGCCTGGTCGCCGACATCACCGGCGGCCGCATCGCCTCCGCCGCCTGGGAGGGCGAGGGCAGGTTCGCGCGCCTGATCAGGGTCGAACTCCCGGGCCCCGCCTCGGCCGGCGTGCTCGCCGTGACCCGCACGAGCCCCTTCGACCGGCGCGTCTTTGGCATCGTCACGCACACCGTGGGCGTCCTCGAAGTCCTCCTGCGCGCACAGCAGACCGCGGCGACCGGGCATCGCCTGGCCCGCGCCACCGCCGACCTGCGCCTCGCCATCCTGTAACTACTCATGGTCGAGGACACCGTCGCCGCCCGCCGCGTCGCCGCCGGACTGTGGCCCGGCCTGCTGGACACCGACACCGCCTGCGTCTACGTCGTCGAGAGCAGCCCCGAGGAACGCGACCGGCTCGCCGCCGCCTGCCTGGCGGCGACCCGCGACGAGGCCCTCGTCGTGCGCTGCCCCGCCATGGCCGGCCACGTCATCGTCGTCGTCCCGGACGACAGCACGGGCCACGCGCTGCGCGCCCTGTGCGACCGCAACCCCGGGGCGTTCCTCGGCGGCAGCGTCCGCCAGAGCCTCGCCCGCACCGCCACCGCCTACGGGCAGGCCGTCAGCGCCCTCGCCGTCGCCCGCTTCCGGCCCGGCCAGAGCGCCGTCTACGCCGAACGCACCCACCCCGAACGCCTGATGGACCCCGCGGCCCTGCGCACCTGGACGACCCGGCTGCTGCGCCCCCTCGACGCCCTCCCGCACCACACCCGCGCCGAGCTCCTCGCCACCACCCGGCTCGGCCTGGAGTTCACGGCCGTGAACGCCGCGAAGGTGCTCGGGGTGAGCCGCAACACCGTCCGCGCCCGGATGGAACGCGTCGAGACCCTGCTGCGCACCGACTTCTCCGACCTCGCCGTCCGGGCCGCCGTCCACCTCGCCCTCAACACCCAGGTCGGCATCGCGGACGACCCCACCGGCCCCGCGGCGGCCCCCGCCCGCCTCGGCGAGCTGCTCAGCGGGCCCGCGCTGCGCGCCTGGGCGCAGGACCTGCTGGCCCGGCTGGACACCGACGGCCGCGACCTGCGCGGCACTTTGCGCGCGTGGATCGCCGTCGGCGGCAACGCCGAACGGGCCGCGCACCTGCTGGGCGTGCACGCGCAGACCGTCCGCGAACACGTCCGCAGCGCCGAGCCCGTCCTCGAACGCCAGCTCCTCGCCGCCGGCAGCGACCTCTACGAAGTCGTCCTCGCCCATCTCGCGGTCGGCGACCTCGACCAGCCCGACCTGCGCGAACACGCCCAACGGGCGGAATCGGGCCATCCGGACGCACCTGTGCACAGGTGAGCCCTCCGGCTCCGTGAGCGGGCACCGGCACGATACACAACCCGGTCACCCGGCACGTAGGTTCGGGGAGCCGCGGGGGTGCGACCGGCACGGGGGACCGGTCGCACCCGCGCCGGGTCAGTCCCGCAGCCGGACCGGGATCTCCTGCCAGCCGCTCGCGATGAACGACGGCACCTGCCGCAGCTCCCCGGACCCGGTGTCCAGCCGCAGGCCGGGGAACCGGTCGAACAGCGCGGACAGCGCCGTCAGCGCCTCCATCCGGGCCAGCGGAGCGCCGATGCACCGGTGCACACCGAGCCCGAAGGCCAGATGGTCGTCCGCCGCGCGTGCCGCGTCGAACACCTCCGCGTCCGGCCCGTACTGCGCCGGGTCCACGTTCGCCGCCGCGTACGTCGTGATGATCGCGTCCCCGGCGGGGATCGTCACGTCACCCACCGTCAGGTCGCTGACCGCGAACCGCAGCGGCAGCGTGGCGATCGACGGGTACAGCCGCAGCGTCTCGTCCACGACCGCGTCCCAGCCGAGCTCGCCGCCGCGCACGGCCGCCAACTGCCCGGGGCTGCGCAGCAGCGCCACCACCGCGTTCCCGATCAGGTTCACGGTCGTCTCGAAACCGGCCCCGATGACCAGCAGCAGCGTGTACAGCAGCTCCTCGTCGCTGAGCCGGTCGCCCTCGTCGTCGCGGACCCGGATCAGCTCGGTCGTCATGTCGTCGCCGGGGTGCTCGCTCTTGTGGGCGATGAGCGAGCCCAGCACCGTGCCGATCTGCTCCTGCACGAACGCGGCGTGCTCCGGGCTCGGATCGGAGGTGTCCATGATCGCCGCGATGAGCCGGCCGGTGGCCTCCCGCAACTCCTCCGGCACACCGAAGAGTTCGCAGATGATCCGCATCGGCAGCGGGTAGGCGAAGGCGGCCCTCAGATCGACCGTGTCCGCGCCCTTCTCGAGCGTGTCCAGCAGCTCCCCGGTGATCGCCTCCACCCGCGTGCGCAGCGCCTCGGTACGCCGGTGGGTGAAGCTCGGCGCCACCAGTTTGCGCAGCCGCGCGTGGTCGGCGCCGTACGTGGACAGCATGTTGACCACGCCGACCCAGCCGAGGATCCAGCCCCACGAGGGGTGGTCGACGAGTTCCGGCCACTGCCGCCAGTGCCGCCGGGGGTCCTTGCTGACCTGCGGGTCCAGGATCAGCGCCTTGAGGGTGTCGTACCCGGTGGGCGCCCAGGCCGGGATGCCGCCGGGCAGCTCCACGGGCACGATCGGGCCGAGGGCGCGCAGCCGGGCGCTCTCGGCGTGCACATCGGCGCCGAACGGGTCGAGGACGATGCGGTCGGTCACGGTCACGTACGGACTCCTGAGGGGTCGGAGGCGGTGGCGGGGGAGCGGGGGCTGAAACGGACGGGCAGCGCGGTGAGCGAGCGGTGGAACGGGCCCGGCCGCCAGGACAGCCGCTCGCGGGGCAGGACGGGATCGAGGTCGGGCAGCCACTGGGTGAGCCGCTCGATCGCCTCGGTGACGAGCAGCAGCGTGTGCTGCTTCACCGGGCAGGCGTGCGCCCCGGCGCCCCACGACAGATGCGAGGCGTCGTTCGGATGCCGTCCGCCGGTGTCGTGCTGCTCGGCGAAGTGCCCCAGCGCCCCGTACGACACCACGATCGGCACCGCCTCGCGCAGCCACACCCCGTGGAAGGCCATCGGCTCGCGGGCGTAGTGGACGCCGTAGTTCGCCAGCGGCGTCTCGTGGTGCAGCACCTCGACCACCGCGTCCATCACGGGACGGGCGCCGTTGGTGAGCGTGGAGTAGTAGAGCGGGTTGCCCAGGATCCGCGACAGCGTGTTGGACAGCAGGTTCGAGGTCGGCTCGTACCCGGCGCCGAGGGTCAGGAACACCTGCCAGGTGACCTCCTCGCGGGTCAGCCCGGCCGGATGGTCCAGCAGCCGGCTGGGCAGGTCGTCGCCGGGCCGCTCGGCCTTGGCCGCGATGAGGTCGAGCACGTACTGCGCGAACTGCGCCTCGCCCTCGACGGCCTGCGGGCCGCCCTCCATCATCTTGCCCAGGCCCGCGTTGAGCCGGTCGCTCTGACTGTCCGGCAGCCCGAACAGGTCGTTGAGCACCAGCGCCAGCAGCGGCCGGGAGAAGTCCGCGACCAGGTCCGCCTCGCCGCGCGGCCCGATGCGCCCGGCCAGCAGCCGCACCGCCCGGTGCACGCGCCCGCGCAGGTCGTGCGGCTCCACCAGGCCGAACACGTCGATGAGGGTGGTGCGGTAGCGCTGGTGCGCGGCGCCGTCGGAGAACAGGGCGTTGGGCCGCCAGCGCATCATGCCGAGCACCGGTGCGTCGACGGGCACGGTCTCCTCCCACGCGCGCGGGTCGTGCGAGAACGTCTCCACGTCGTGCATGAGGTCCAGCGCGGCCCGCCGGTCGGTGACCACGTACGCGGGCACCCCGGGCGCCAACTCGGCCCAGCCGATGGGCCCTTGGGCGCGCAGCGCCTGGTAGTAGCGGTGCGGATCCGGTGCGAAGCCGTCCTCCCACAGCCGCACGGGGGCGGAGCGGGAGAAGTCGTGCCGGTGCGGGGGGTAGGTGGTCACCGGGCCTCCACGGGGTCGCGGCCGATCAAGTGGTCGACCAGCGCGAGCAGCGCGTCGATCGAGGAGTTCGCGTCCCGCGCGTCACACGTCACCATCGGCGTCCCCGGTTCCAGGTCCAGCGCCCGGCGCAGCCGCTCCTCGCCGTAGTGGCGGGGCGCGTCGGGAAAGTCGTTGAAGGCCACGGCGTACGGCAGCCCGCTCTCCTCCACCAGGCCCAGCACGTCGAACGACGCGTCGAGGCGGCGGCTGTCGACGAGGACGAGCGCCCCCAGCGCCCCGTAGGCGATGTCGTTCCACAGCTCCCTGAAACGCGCCTGCCCGGGCGTGCCGAACAGGTACAGCACCACGTCACCGGGCAGGCTGAGCCGGCCGAAGTCGATGGCGACGGTGGTCGTCGACTTCTCCCGCACCCCGGCCAGGTCGTCGACCTGCGCGGACGCCTCGGACAGGGGCTCCTCGGTGTGCAGCGGCCGGATCTCGGACACCGAGTCGATCAGCGTCGTCTTGCCCACCCCGAACGGCCCCGCGACCAGGATCTTCACCAGGTCGCGTGCGGTGTCCGGCAGGTGGACGGCACCGGGTGCGCCGGGTATGCCGGCACTAGGTGCGGTGCTTGAGGGCGCGGAGGCCATCGGCCACTCTCTTCAAGAGGTCGGGGTCGAACCGGTCGGCGGGCGGGATCGGCGCGCGGGCCAGGACCAGGTCCCGGTCGACGAGGTCGGCCGCCAGCACCCGCACCGCGGAGACCGGCAGCCGCAGCAGCGCCGCCGCCTCCACCACCGCCAGCGAGCCGCCCTCCAGCGTGTCCAGCAGGGCGAGTTCGGCGGCCGGGAGGCCGACGGGCGGTGGCTCGCCGCTGCGGGCGAGCACCGACAGCCGCTCCAGGTGGGGGCGGCTGGGCCGGGCCACACCGCCGGTCGACAGGTACGCGGGAACCAGGGGGCGGCCTGCCGGGCGGCCGGTCATGCCGGAGGGTTGTCGTCGGCTCCTCGGGGCGGGGACGCCATGGCCTTCTCACCCAGTCGCGCCACCTGGGAGTGCACCCGGTGCGCCAGCAGGTCCAGCCGCACCTCGCCGTCGCCGTACGCGGCCACACAGGTGCCGTGGTCGGTCGGCACGATCAGCACGTATCCGTGGTCGGACTCGATGACGATCTGCCGTACGTCGGCCTGCTCCCGGTCGGCGAACGCCGCCGCCGCCGTCCGGCAGGCCCCCTGCACCGTGCTGGTGATGGCGGCCACCCGCTCCGCCGACGGCTGCGACAGGGCGTCGGTGTACCCCGTCACGAGCCCGTCCCGGGTCAGCATGACGGCGGCCAGCACGTGCGGCACCTGCAGGATCGGGTCCAGCACCCATGCCGTGTCACCCGTGTTGCGGCTGGTCATCTGGCCGCTCCCTCTTCGTTGTCGGTCTGGTCGGTGTCGTCGTCCGGGGTGTCCGCGGGGACGGCCCCGCCGGTGGTCCCGGCGGCGGCGCGGGCCGCCGCGGTGCCGGACTGCAGCGCGCCGAGCGCGGCCGCGGCCTCCTCCGGGCGGCGCGCCGGGCGGACCACGGGGGTCTCCTGCGGTGCGGTCGCCCGGGTGCGGCGCCGGCGCTGCGGCAGGCCGTCGGTGTCCGGCGGCTCGTGATGCCCGGGCGGTGCCTCCGGGGCACCGGCCTCCGTGCCGTACGCGTGCGAGGGCGCGGGACGGACGGGTGCGGGCCGGTCGGGCGCCGCCTTGGGAGTCGCAGGGGTCGTACGCGGTGTGCGGGTCGTGCGTGGGGCGCTCGCGGCCGGCGGCCGGTCGGCCGGGTCGAGGGTGCTGAGGAGGTGGCTGTCGACCCGCAGCACCGCGCGCACCCCGCCGTACGGGGAGGCCGAGGACACGTCGACGCCGAGGTCGAACTGCCGGGTCAGCCGGCCGATCGCGGCCAGCCCCATGCGCGGCGGATCGCCCAGGTCGGTCAGCAGGATGAGGTCGTCACCGGCCACCAGCCGCTGGGCGCGGTCGCGTTCGTCCCGCGTCATGCCGAGACCCGCGTCGTCGATCGTGACGCACACCCCGTGATGGACGTGCTGCAGGCTCACCACGACGGAGGTGTCCGGCGCGGAGTGCCGCAGCGCGTTGTCGAGCAGCTCGGCGACGATGATGGCCACCGGCTCGACGGCGTGCGAGACCAGGGCGGTGCCGGCCTCCAGGTGGTTGTGGACCTCGACCCGGTGGTAGCCCGAGAGCCGCGCCTGACCGCCGGTCACCGCGTCCACCACGTGGGACTCCTCGCGGGCCAGCCCGACCCACGCCCCGCACACCACGGCCGCGACCTGCGCGCGGCGCAGCGACTGCTCGTTCTCGTGGTCCAGCCGGAACAGGGTCTGCGCCAACTCCGGGTCGTCGTAGCGCTGTTGCAGCCCCCGCAGCGCGTCCTGCAACCGGTACAGGGCCGCCTGGATCTCCCGGGTCGCGCCCCGCATCCCGGCCTGCGCCGCGGCGTCGACCCGGGTGCGCTGGGCGGCCACCTCGGACTGCAGCGCCAGCACCACGTTCTCCAGGGCGATGCCCAGGGGGGTGCCGGTGGTGAGCGGCTGGAGCGGGCCCGGCACGACCAGATGCGGATGCGCCACCTGGCGGGCGGCGGCGGGCACGCGCTGCGCCGCCAGATGCTCGACCTCGGCCGTGAACGACCGCAGGGAGCCGTCGAGTTGGGTGCGCAGCGCGGCGATCTCCGCTCGCTGCCTGGCCTGTTGCCGCCGTAGCCGCAGCAGGCCGCCGCCGAGGGCGAGCGCGGACAGTGTGCCGACGGCCAGGCCGCCGGTCACCAGGTCCGGTAAGTCCATCATCGATTCGGTTCCAGGGAGGGTCGGGCGTCGTCGCGGAATTCAGGGCAGGGGCGGAGTGGGACGGGGCGGGTTCGAGCGTTCGAACCGGGCACTCGCAGCACAGTACACACCGTCATCGATCGATCCCGCGGCGGTTGAGCGAGACTTGGCTCCGAAAGTGCCCGGCATCTGTTCACTTCTGCGAGGACTGTCTGAATTTCGGTACGCCGGCGTGCCCGTCGCGTTGCCCCGGCAGGGACCGGCCTTCTCCCGCGCCGCCCCGCGACGACTGCCCGTCCGGACTCCGCCCCTGACGTGCTACCGGCCGCACACCGGGGTCAGCACGGCCAGCGTGCCGTTGGCCTGGCGCAGCGCCAACTCCAGTGTGGCGGGCGGGTGCAGCGCACCCGTCCCGTCCGGCGGAACCAGCCACTCCATGAACCGGGCCGCCCGGTACGGCGGAGGCACCGCCACCCAGGAACCCCGGCCCGCGCGCCGCAGCCCCGCTCCGATCCACCGGCTCCCGGGGTCGGGCGGCAGGAAGAAACCCACCCGGTGCGCCGCGGTGTCCACCAGCGTCGGTCCCGGCGCGGGACGCGATGCCTGCCACAGCAGGTCCAGGGTGAGCAGCCCCAGCCGGTCGGGCACGCTGAGCACGTCCCAGTAACGGCCCGCCTCCAGCAGGGCGATCCCGTCGCCCTGGTCCCACTCCCGCTTGCACATCCGCGGGTCCTTCGCGGCGGCGGCGAGCCACTCCACGCCGCGCATCCACATCGCATCGCTCATGTCGGCTCCGTGTGCAGTCCGCCGTCGACCACGTGCCGACCGGGCATATGCATGCTGGTAGATATTTCTACATGGCGGAAGGGGTGGCGAACCGTGGCGTTCAACCTGTTTTGTTCGAGCTTCGCCCCGCTGTTCGGCAACCGGCACCGGCCGGTTCCGCTCATGTCCGGCCGGGGCCGCCCTGCGGCACCGACAGCGGCAGCTCGGCCTGGCGCAGTTCGGCCAGCAACTCGTTCTGCCCCGCGAGGAGTTCGGTGAGGATGCGGCGGGCGGCGCGCAGCAATTCGGCCACGTCACCGCCCGCGAGCGCGTAGCTGACCGTCGACCCCTCCCGGATCGACACCACGATCCCGGACCGGCGCAACACCGCCAACTGCTGGGACAGGCTGGACGGCTCGATCTCGATCTCTGTGAGCAGGTCCCGCACGGCGACGGGGCCGCCCTGCAGCAGTTCGAGGACCCGGATGCGTACGGGGTGCCCGAGCATGCGGAAGAACTCGGCCTTGGCCTGGTAGAGGGGAACCTGCATGTCTGTCGCTCGCTCCCTGCCGCGTTCGGTGCCCGGTGCTCGATGGCGCGGCGGCCCGCCCGTCCCCACGCCGCCGCGCGCGGCGTGCTGCGCCACGATTCTGGTGGCTGCGGGCTCCGCACACCCGTGTGATGCGCCGATCTGGATGTGTCGAGATGAAGAAGGCTTCAATTCGAGGGTGTGCGAAGCCGCGGACCGTCCGGATCGCTACACCTCGAGCTCTGCCTCGATCCGCTTGAGCTGGTGGCGGGCCATGGCCAGGTTGGACCGGCCGCGGTCCAGGACGAGATAGAGGAACAGTCCGTTGCTGCCACGGCCCTTGAGCAGCCGGATGAGGTGGTACTGACTGCCGAGCGTGATCAGAATGTCCTCGATCTCGCCCTTCAGCCCCAGGTGTTCCATGGTGCGGACCTTGGCGCGGATCACATCGGTGTTGCCGGCCGCGGCGACGTTCAGATCGAGGTCCTTGCCGCCGCCGAGCGTGCCGAGGGCCATGCCGCTGGTGTAGTCGACGAGGGCGACCCCCACCGCCCCCTCCACCGCGGTCATCGTCTCCTTGAGCGAGATCTCCACATTCGCCATGGCGCTTCTCCTGCCACTTGCGCGGGCCCGGGCTCCTCCGGCCCCACTGGTGCCCCGACCGTACGGAGCCCGTCCCCCGAGGGGGTGACGTGTTCCGGGACTGGCCCAAAGAGTTTCGGAACGCGAAGATCTCCGTTTCTTTCTGACCATGTACATACGAGTACTGAGCGGATCGATGTCGTCAGACGCGAACGCGCTCTCGACCGCGATCGAGACCGCGCAGAGAGCGGCGCGCCGGCCCCGAAGCGGTGCGGGACGACCACCTGCGCCGCTACATCGAGGCCATCGAGCTGATGGCCGCCACCCCGCGCACCGCGTTCGACGACTGAGCCCGAAGCGCGGTCACACCCGCCCGGCGATCCCCCCGCTCGACCGAACGGGTGCCTCTGCCGCGCCGCGCGGGTGTTCGGCGCGGAACGCGTACTCGTCCGGCGCACCGGCGGCTAGGCATGAGCCGAGCACCGGTGTGGAGGGAGGCGGTCCGTGGAGGGTGAGCGCGACAGCGCGGTCCGTAGGGCCGCCGACGCGACCGACGAGCGGCTGCCGCTGTACGACGGCGGCGGACTGCTGCGCAAGGCGTTCCCCCACCACTGGTCGTTCTTCCTCGGCGAACTCGCCCTCTACAGCCTGATCGTCCTGCTGCTGACCGGGGTGTGGCTGACCTTCTTCTTCCAGCCCGAGATGCACGAGGTCGTCTACGCCGGCCGGTACGTGCCCCTGAGCGGGGTCCGGATGTCCGCGGCCTTCGACTCCACCCTGCGCATCAGCTTCGACGTGCGCGGCGGACTCCTCATCCGGCAGGTGCACCACTGGGCGGCCCTGGTGTTCGTCGCCGCGATCGGCGCGCATCTCCTGCGGATCTTCTTCACGGGCGCCTTCCGCAGGCCGCGTGAGCTGAACTGGGTCATCGGCGTCACGCTGTTCGTGCTGGCCCTGGCGGAGGGGTTCGCGGGCTACTCGCTACCGGACGACCTGCTCTCCGGCACGGGCCTGCGCATCGCCCAGGGCATCATGCTCTCCATCCCGGTGGTGGGCACGTACGTGAGCATGTTCGCGTTCGGCGCCGAGTTCCCCGGCCAGGACATCGTGCCCCGGCTCTACAGCCTGCACATCCTGCTGCTGCCCGGGGCGCTGATCGCGCTGGTCACCGTCCATCTGATCCTCGTCTTCCACCTGAAGCACACGCACTGGCGCGGCCCGGGCAGGACGAACGCGAACGCCGTCGGCAAGCCCATGGTCCCCCAGTTCACGGCGTCCTCGGGCGGCCTGTTCCTCATGGTCTTCGGCCTGCTGACCCTGCTGAGCGGGCTCGCGCAGATCAACCCCGTGTGGGTGTACGGCCCCTACCGCCCGGACGTGGTGTCGACCGGCTCCCAGCCCGACTTCTACGTCGGCTTCCTGGAGGGCGCGCTACGCCTCGTACCGCCCTGGGAGACGAACCTCGCCGGACACACCCTGATGTGGAACGTCCTGCTGCCGGCCGTCGTCCTGCCCGGGCTGTTCTTCACCGTCCTGTACGCGTATCCGTTCGTGGAGCAGTGGCTCACGGGGGAGTGGCGGGAGGAACGGCATCTCTGCGACCGCCCGCGCGAGCGCCCCGTGCGCACCGGGCTCGGCGTCGCCGGGATCGTCTTCTACGGCGTTCTGCTGCTGGGCGGCGGCAACGACATCGTGGCGCAGACGTTCCGCATCTCCGTCGACACCCTCACCTGGATTCTGCGCGTCGCCCTCGTCGTGGGCCCGGTCCTGGCCTTCCTGGTCACCCGGCGTCTGTGCCACGCCCTGCTGGCCGCGGAGCGGGAACGCCTCACCGACGGCGAGGAGACCGGCGAGGTGCGCCAGTCCGTGGCCGGCGGCTACGAGAGCGACCACCGGCCGGTGGAGAGGTTCCGCCCGGGCGCCCCCAGGACACCGGTCAGCCCACCCGGCCGGAGTCCCGGCCTGCGTACTGGAAGACCATTCCGCAGACCCCGGCTCCCAGCACGCCGACGCCGATGAGGAACAGCCACAGCCCGTACACCACCCCGGTCGCGGCGACGGCGAACCCGGCGGCGACGACGACCGGCCAGTGGCTCTCGGGCGGGAAGAACTCGAGCGGCCCGGCGCCGTCGGCCACCTCGGCGTCCCCGCGGTCCTGAGGACGCAGCCCCTTGCGCCGGTAGTGCGCCGCGCAGAAGAACGCGATCACCGCGGCCATGCCGCACGCGACGACCAGCGCCGCCGTACCGGCCGGATCGAAGTGCGACCACACCCCGTACAGCACGGCGGAACCCGCGAAGAAGGCGGCGACACCGCCGAAGAGCAACGCCTCGGTCCTCATCGCAGACCCTCCTCACGCGCCCGCCGCACGACGGCCGGATGGTGCAGATCGAAGGCGGGGGACTCCGACCGCACCCGCGGCAGCGCCGTGAAGTTGTGCCGGGGCGGCGGGCACGCCGTCGCCCACTCCAGTCCGCGCCCGTAGCCCCAGGGGTCGTCCTCGGCCACGGGCCGGCCGTGGCGTGCCGTGTGCCACACGTTGTACAGGAATGGCAGGGTGGACACCCCGAGCAGGAACGCGCCCACCGACGACAGCGTGTTGAGCAGCGTGAACCCGTCGGCGGGAAGGTAGTCGGCGTACCGGCGGGGCATGCCCTCCTCGCCGAGCCAGTGCTGCACCAGGAAGGTCAGCTGGAACGCCGGGAACAGCAGCCAGAAGTGCAGCTTGCCCAGCCGCTCGTCCAGCATCCGCCCCGTGAACTTCGGCCACCAGAAGTAGAACCCGGCGAACATCGCGAAGACGACGGTGCCGAACAGCACGTAGTGCAGATGCGCCACGATGAAGTACGAGTCGGTGAGGTGGAAGTCGAGCGGCGGGGACGCGATGAGCACCCCGCTCAACCCGCCCAGCAGGAACGACACCAGGAAACCGAGCGCCCACAGCATCGGCGTCTCGAACGACAGGGACCCCCCGATCATGGTGCCGGTCCACGCGAAGAACTTGATGCCGGTGGGCACCGCGATCAGGAACGACATCAACGAGAAGAACGGCAGCAGCACCGCGCCCGTGGCGAACATGTGGTGCGCCCAGACCACCGCGGACAGCATGGTGATCGCGATCGTCGCGCCGATCATCGGCAGGTAGCCGAACAGGGGCTTGCGCGCGAACACCGGAATGATCTCCGAGATGATCCCGAAGAACGGCAGCGCCACGATGTACACCTCGGGATGCCCGAAGAACCAGAACAGGTGCTGCCACAGGAGCGCGCCGCCGTTCGCCGCGTCGAAGACGTGGCTGCCGAACTTCCGGTCCGACTCCAGCGCCAGCAGCGCCGCGGTGAGCACGGGGAACGCCGGCAGCACCAGGATCGAGGTGAACAGTACGTTCCAGGTGAAGATCGGCATCCGGAACATCGTCATCCCCGGGGCGCGCAGACACATGATCGTGGTGACGAAGTTGACCGCGCCCAGGGTGGTCGACACACCGGTGACCACGAGCCCCATCACCCACAGGTCGCCGCCCGCGCCGGGCGAGTAGTAGCCGCTGTTCAGCGGCGCGTACGCGAACCAGCCGAACGCCGCCGCGCCACCCGGCACCACGAACCCCGAGACCACCATCAGGCCGCCGAACAGGTACATCCAGTACGACAGCGCGTTCAGCCGGGGGAACGCCACGTCCGGTGCGCCGATCTGCAACGGCATCACTGCGTTCGCGAACCCGGCGAACATCGGGGTCGCGAAGAGCAGCATCATGATCGTGCCGTGGATGGTGAAGAGCTGGTTGTAGCCCTGCTCACTGGTGAACTGCATGCCCGGACGGGCCAGTTCGGCGCGCATCGCCAGCGCCAGCAGGCCGGCGAGGAGGAAGAAGCAGAACGCCGTGACCATGTACAGGCGGCCGATCACCTTGTGGTCGGTCGTGGCCGCCCAGCGCAGCAGCATACGGCCCAGGGAGTGCGGGGATGCGGCGCGGCTCCGCTCCTCGTCGGCGCGTTCCGACAGGTCGGTCATCGTCCTCCTCCAGGAAACCGGCGGTGACCGGGCGCGGACGCACAGTGAGCCCGCACGGCAGCGCCGAGGCTACTGCCGAGACCCGCGCGACCCGGCCGCGCCACGCCTCCTGTCACCTGAACCCCCTGGTCGCGTGCATCGGCCGGCGGTCAGGGGGTACGCGGACGGCGGGTCACGGGGGCCCGTCCCTGCCCCGGACCCGGGTGAGGAAGGAGCCGCGGCCGCCATGCAGTTCCGTGATCGAAGTCAGGCCGGACAGGAACTCGCCGCCCTGCTGCGCACCCGGCAGGAGCGGGGCACCCTGCCCGACCCCGTCGTGCTCGCCCTGCCGCGCGGAGGCGTCACCGTGGCCGCGGAGGTCGCCCGGGTGCTCGACGCCCCGCTGGACGTGCTCGTCGTGCGGAAGATCGGCGCTCCCTTCCAGGAGGAACTCGGCGTCGGCGCGATCACCGGCGACGACGAGGCGCTCTTCGACGAGGACACCCTCGCCGGGCTGGGCCTCACCAGGAGCGTGCTCGCCCCGGTGGTGCAACGGGAACGCACGGAACTGCGTCGCCGCGAGCGGCTGTACCGCGCGGGCCGCCCCGCCCTCGACCTGCAGGGACACACCGTGATCGTGGTGGACGACGGGCTGGCGACCGGCGTCACAGCCCGCGCCGCGCTGCGGTCCGTACGGCGCCGGGCGCCCCGGCGGGTCGTGCTGGCCGTGCCGGTCGGCTCACCGGAGACCGTGGACCTCCTGCGCGCCGAGGCCGACGACGTGATCTGCCCGCACCGGCCGGCCCGCTTCATGGCCGTCGGCCGCTGGTACGAGGACTTCCGGCAGCTCTCGGACGCGGACGTGCTGGCAGCCCTGCGCACGGCTGCCCGGCGGTGACCTGTCGGCCCGGTCGTCACGTGCCGGTGCCGGGTGGCAGCCACTTCTCCAGGGCGTCGATGAGGCGATCGAGGGCGGGCTGGTCGGCGGAGCGGTCCGTCGTGACCGTACGGCCGTCGAACCGCAGCGTGTACTGGAACAGGTCGGCCGCTCCCGTGTTCCTCGTGACCGCGGGGACGTCGGCGAGCGCCGGATCACCGAGCAGCGTGCGCAACCTCGTGAACTGGGCCGGCGTGGTGCGGCGCACCCCGGACTCGCCCCGGTCGGTGGTACGGACGCTGCCGTCGCCCCGCAGGACCACCTCCCGGTTCACCCCGGCGAAGCCACCGCTGACGGTCATGGCCACCAACTGCTGGGAGGGGGATGGGGAAGAAGAGGGAGAGGAAGAGGGAGAGGAAGCGGGGGACGTGGCGGGGGCTGTCACCGTCGCGTACCCGGTGTCCGTCGGCTCCGCGGAGCTCCCGCCGCCTCCGGGAGAGCAGCCGGCCAGGGCCAGTACACCGGCCGCGCACACCATCGCCGTACTTCGAGTGAGCACCTGCACTCCTCGCGTGTCGATGCCTGAAGAGCCGTCACATCAGGGTGCCATGGTGTGGGTTCTGCCGTGAGTCGTGTTTGTGTGTGCAGCCGTGAATCCCGCCGTTGCCCAGGAGGCCCCCATGCAGGAGGAGGCGTTCCGCGGCCACTGATGCCGGCGACGGCCCCAACTCCCGGTCGTGTCAGAAGTGTTGACCGAGTCTCTGGAAACGTTTTAACTTCACCTCACTCGACCATCGAGGGGAGGAGACTCCGTGGCGACGCTGCTGCGCGAGAACCCCAGCAAGACGGAAGAGAGTGACTCGTCCCTCCGTCCGAAGCGGCGCCGAACGGACCAGAAACGTTTTCAGGGACGCCGCAGCCGGACCCTGTTCCTGCTCATGCTGCCGGGGCTCGCCTACTTCCTCGTGTTCCACTACGGAGCGCTCGCCGGGAACGTCATCGCCTTCAAGGAGTACGTGCCGTTCGACGGCCTCTGGGGCAGCCCATGGGTCGGACTCGGCAACTTCCAACGGATGTTCGAGGACGGCGAGTTCTGGGACGCGGTCCTCAACACGCTCTGGATCGCGGTCCTCCAGATCGTCTTCTACTTCCCCGTCCCGCTCGCCCTCGCCCTGCTCCTGCACAGCCTCACCTGGAGCACCGTCCGCCGCTTCGTGCAGTCGGTGGCCTATCTGCCGCACTTCATCTCATGGGTGATCGTCGTCGCCCTGTTCCAGCAGGTCCTGGGCGACACCGGCATGGTGAACGGTTATCTCGGCGACGCGGGCCTGCACACCGTCGACATCATCGGCAACCCCGACGCCTTCCGCCCGCTCGTCGTCGCGGAGGTGATCTGGAAGGACGCCGGCTGGGGCACGATCATCTTCCTCGCCGCGCTCTCCCAGGTCGACGAGCAGCAGTACGAGGCGGCCGCGATCGACGGCGCCGGACCCTGGCGGCGGTTCTGGCACATCACCCTGCCCGCCATCCGGCCCGTGATCGTGCTGCTGCTCATCATGCGGCTCGGCGACATACTCTCCGTCGGCTTCGAGCAGATGCTGCTCCAGCGCGACGCCGTCGGCCCCCAGGCCGCCGAGGTCATCGACACCTTCGTCTACTACCAGGGCATCGTCGGCGGCGACTACGGATTCGCCGCCGCCGCGGGCCTGTTCAAGGGCCTGGTCGGCGCCCTGCTCGTGTACGCGGCCAACAAGGTCGCCCACCGCCTCGGCGAACAGGGGGTCTACAAGTGAGCGGCCGGCAAGGAGGCAACGCCCACGTCCGGCCCGGCTGGATGGAGAAGCCGAGGCCCCTCACCCAGGCCGCGAAGGCCGCCGCCCTCACCGCGGTCGTCCTGCTGGTCTGCGTGCCCTTCCTCGTCATCCTCTCGACCTCGCTCGCCGCCCCGCGCGAGGTCGTCGCCAACGGCGGCTGGGTGCTGTGGCCGCGGCACCCCACCCTCCAGGCGTACCGGGACATCCTCGACGGCGGCATCGTCACCCACGCCCTCGCCGTCAGCGCCGGAGTCACCCTCGTCGGCACCGCGCTGAGCCTCGCCTGCACGGTCACCCTCGCCTACGCGCTCTCCCGCCCCGGCGTGTTCGGAGGCCGGCCGGTGCTGCTGCTGATCCTGTTCACCTTCCTCTTCCCGCCGGGCATGATCCCGGGCTTCCTGCTGGTCAAGGAGCTTGACCTGCTGGGAAGTTACGCCTCGCTGATCCTCCCGGTGGTGGTCAACGTCTTCAACCTGGTCGTCCTGCGCGGCTTCTTCCAGGGCATCCCGGAGGAGCTGTACGAGGCGGCCCGCCTCGACGGCGCCGGGGACTGGCGCGTGCTGTGGGCCGTCGTGCTGCCGCTGTCGAAGGCGGCGCTGGCCGTGGTCGGACTGTTCTACGCGGTGGCGTACTGGAACTCCTGGTTCTACGCCTCGCTCTACCTCGAAAGCGACCGCTGGCCGCTGCAACAGGTGCTGCGCACCTACGTCGTGGCCGGCTCCGGCCTCACCGACACCACCACCGGCGAGGCCGCCGTCAACGCGCCGCAGACGATCCAGATGGCCGTCCTGGTGATCGCCACCGTGCCGATCCTGCTCGTCTACCCCTTCCTCCAGAAGTACTTCACCAAGGGCGTGCTCACCGGCGCCGTCAAGAGCTGAGCCACCACCTCGGAACCACGTCAGTACTCCACACTCCAAGAGCCGCACGCGGAAAGGTCATTCGTCATGCCCAGCATGTCCCGACGCACGCTGCTGCGATCCGTGGCCGCGGGTGGCGCCGCCGTCGCCGCCCCCGGTCTGCTCACCGCCTGCTCCACGAGTCCGGACGACACAGACGTCTCCAACGCGGGCAAGGAACTGGCCCCCTGGCCCGCCTACGCCGCTCCCGCCGGACCCCGCCCCGACCTCGCCCCCACCGACGCGGGCGTCCAGGCCGGCTTCACCTCCTACCCTTCGTCCCTGGTCACCTCGGTCGCCCGTACCCCCGGCGACGGCTCCACCGTGAAGGTCCTGACCGTCACCTTCGGCACCCCGCCCAAGCCGGCGGCCCAGAACCAGTACTGGCGGGCCGTCGAGAAGGCCCTCGGCGTGAAGATCGAGTTCACGGTGGTCCCGCAGGCCGACTACCAGAAGAAGATGGCCACCGTGATGGCCGGCGACCCCGACTCGCTGCCCGACGTCATCAACGTCTTCGGCGGGTTCACCCTGCCCCGCGAGGCCCAGTTCGTGCAGCGCAGAGCCGAGGACCTCACCCCCCACCTCTCCGGCGCGGCGGTCGGGGACTACCCCAACCTGGCCGGCATCCCCACCCACGCCTGGCACGACATGGGCCGCATCGGCGGACGGCTCTACGGCATCCCCCTCGAACGCCCGCTGCCCGGCTCCACCCTCTGGCTCAACCAGGGCCTGTTCACCGAGGCCGGCATGAAGGCCGGCTGGACCTCCACGGACTTCGCCGCCGTGGCCAGGAAGGGCACCCACGGCAAGCGGTACGCGCTCGGCGCCTCCGTCGGCTCCCTCTTCGGCAACGCCGTCCACGCCGCCGCCCACCACGCGCCGAACGCCTGGGCGGTCGACAAGAACGGCACCTTCCACGCCAACTACGCCGACGACCGCTACAAGGCCGCCGTCGCCTTCCAGGCCCGGCTGCGCGAGAACGGGTCCTACCACCCCGACGCCACCTCCATGTCGCAGGCGGACCTCAGCACCCTCTTCCTCAACGGCACCGTCGCCTCCCTCCAGGACGGCTTCGGCGCCTACCAGACCCGCTACCCCGACGCCGAGGGCCTGCTGACCCCGGCGCCGGCCCTGCCGTACAGCGTGGAGGGCACCCCCGGCGGCATCGTCGCCGCCCGCCGCTCCTTCGGCTACACGATCCTGAAGAAGGCCGGCAAGGAACGCGTTCAGCTCCTGCTGCGCCTCCTCGACCACCTCGCCGCCCCCTTCGGCACCAAGGAGTGGGAACTCCTCCACCACGGCCTGGAGGGCGTCCACTTCACCCGCGGCACGGACGGCTCCCCGCGGGCGACGAAGCTCGGCGAGGTGGAGAACGTCTCCAACCTGCCGTTCCGCTACCTGGCCGAGGGCCCCCAGGTGCTGTACCTGCCGGGGCGGCCCGACGCCGTACGAGCCCTGCACACCTGGCAGCAGGCGGTCGTCCCGGTCGCCATCCGCAACGCCTCCTTCGGCCTCAAGTCCCGCACCGAGTCCTCCCAGGGAGCCACGCTCAAGGCCCTGATGGACGACACGATCACCGCCGTCGTCGCCGGCCGCGCCCCCATGGCGGAGTACGACGAGGCGGTACGCAAGTGGCGGTCCCGGGGCGGCGACAGAATGGCCGGGGAGTACGCCGAGGAGTACGACGCCAACACCTGAGTCGACGGCGGTGGCAGCGGCGGACGTGGACATGGGCGAGGGAACGGGGAGCGACATGGCGGCACAGCGGCGCGTGACCATCCGTGAGGTGGCCGAACGGGCGGGCGTGTCCGTGGCCACGGTCTCGCGCGTGCTCAGCGGCAACTACCCGGTACCGCCCGCCACCCGCACCCGGGTCCTGCGCGCCGCCCGCGCCCTCGACTACGTCGCCAACGCCCACGCCCGCGCCCTGGTCGGCGGCGGCCGCAAGACGGTCGCCGTCGTCCTGCGCCAGGTCACCAGCCCGTTCTACGCCCAGGTCGCCGAGGGCGTCGAGGCGGAGGCCGCCGCGCACGGCTGGCTCTGCCTGGTCGGCACCACCGGCGGGGACCCGCAGCGCGAGCTGGCGTTCGTGCAGCTCATGAGGGAGGAGGGCGCCCGGCTGGTGATCCTGGTCGGCGGGGTCGTCGAGGACGACGCCTACCGCGAGCGCGTCGCCCACTACGCCCAGGCCCTGGACGCCGCCGGCGCCCGTCTGGTGCTGTGCGGACGGCCCGCCCCCGACCCCCGCATCCCCGCGCTGGTCGTCGAGTTCGACAACGAGGCCGGGGCCCGCGCCCTCACCGGGCACCTGCTCTCGGCCGGCCACCGCAGGATCGTCTTCCTCGGCGGACTGCCCGGCAACACCGCCCTGGACGCCCGCGTCCGCGGCTACCGCGCCGCCCTCGCCGAACACGGACTGCCGCCGGCCGCCGCACACGTCGTCGACTGCGGCCTCGGGCGGGCCGCCGGGCTCCGCGCGATGGCCGAACTCCTCAAGGAACGCCCGGAGTTCACTGCCGTCTTCGCCGGGGACGACATGGTCGCGGCCGGCGCCCTGCGCGCCGTCGCCGAGGCCGGACTGCGCGTCCCCGACGACATCTCCGTCGTCGGCTACAACGACATACCGCTCGCCGAGGACTTCCACCCGCCCCTCACCACCGTCCGCACGCCCGCCGAGGAACTCGGCCGCGCCGCCGTGCGCATCGCCCTGCGCGACCCCGAACACGCCGCCGGCACCCACCATCTGCTCGGCACCCACATCGTCGTACGCGACAGCGTCGCCGCGCCCCCACCCGGGCGCGCGCACTGACCCACGGAGGTACCGCCCCCGTATGACCGCGCCGCACCCGTCGGCCGACGCCGGCCAACTGCCGCCCCCCGACCACGACTTGTCCCCCAGGACCGGCTACACCCGCGCCCACTGGGAGGCCGCCGCCGACCGGCTGCTCGCCGCGCTCCGGCCGTACGCCACCCCAGGCCTCGCCCAGTACCGGCTGCCCGGCCGCACCGGTCACTCCGGGGCCTGGTCGGACGGGCTGGAGGGATACGCCCGCTCGTTCCTGCTGGCCGCCTTCCGCATCGCGGGCTCGGGCGGAGCCGTCGGCCCCGCGCTGATCGAGCGCTACGCCGCCGGGCTCGCCGCCGGAGTCGACCCCCGCCATCCGGAGCACTGGCCGCCCGTCACCGACCGCTCCCAGCCCATGGTCGAGGCGGCCTCCGTCGCCCTCGCCCTGCACGAGACCCGCCCCTGGATCTGGGAGCAACTCGCGAGCAAAACAAAGGAGTTGACCGTCGACTGGCTCGGCGGCTTCGTCGGCGCCGCCGTCAACGACTCCAACTGGCGGCTCTTCCAGGTCATCGTCGAGGAGTTCCTCGCCTCCGTCGGCGGTCCGCACGAGCGCGCCGAGATCGACGCGGGACTCGACCGCCTCGACGACTGGTACCGGGGCGGCGGCTGGTACACCGACGGCGACGGCCGGAAGTTCGACTACTACAACGCCTGGGCCCTGCACCTCTACCCCGCCCTGTGGGCCCGCGTCGCCGGCCCGCGCGCGGACCCCGCCCGCGTCGCCGTCCACCGCGCCCGGCTGCGCGAGTTCCTCGGCGTCCACCAGTACTTCTTCGGCTCCGACGGCGCCCCCGTCCACCAGGGCCGCTCCCTCACCTACCGCTACGCCACCGCCGCCCCGCTGTGGGCGGGCGTCCTCGCCGACGCCACCCCGCTGTCGCCCGGCCGCACCCGCCGCCTCGCCTCGGGCGCCCTGAAGCACTTCACCGACCGCCAAGTCCCTGATGAGCAGGGCTTGTTGAGTCTGGGCTGGTACCGGCCCCACCTTCCCGTCACCCAGCCGTACTCGGGACCGGCCTCCCCGTACTGGGCGAGCAAGGCCTTCCTCGGTCTGCTCCTGCCCGCCGACCACCCCGTGTGGACGGCACCGGAGGAGGCGGGCCCCGTCGACACCGCCGACCGGTACCTGGCCCTGCCCGCACCGGGGTGGCTGCTGCACTCCACGGCCGCCGACGGGATCGTCCGCCTGGTCAACCACGGCTCCGACCGGCTTCCGCCGCCGCCCGCCGCGTCCGACGACAGCCCGCACTACACGGGCTTCGCCTACTCCTCCGCGACCGCCCCCCAGACCCCGCCCCCCGGCGAACCACCCGGCCCCGACAACCGCATCGCCCTGCTGACCCCCACCGGCCCGTCCCGCCGCGGCCGTATCCACCCGCTGTACGCGGACGGCCGGCGCGCGGCGTCCTGGCACACCCCGCTCGGCCCGGACGGCGACGTGCGCGCGCGCATCACCACGGCGAGCGTGGTGCGCGGACCGTGGGAGGTCCGGGTGCACCGCGTCGAGGCCCGGTCCGGCACCCCCGTACGCGAGGGCGGCTGGGCGGTGGCCTGTGACGACGCCCCGCCCGCCGCGCTGACGGGTGAGGCCTGGGCGCAGGCCCGCCGCGCCGACGGCCTGACCTCGGCCCTCGTCGGCCTGCTCGGCTGGGACGACGTCACCGCCGAAGTGGCCCGGGCCCGCGGCCACAACGCCTACGGCGACCACTCGGCCGTTCCGCTCTTCACTACAACGCACCCGGGCGGCACCCTGCTCGTGGCGACGCTGGTGGTCCTCACCGCCGACCCCCTCGTATCGGCGGACCTACAGAGGGGAGCCTGCGCGGTCCCCGTCCCGGACGGCCGCCTGGAGATCCGCTTCCCGGACGGCACCACCGAGACCGTCACCCCGCCGCCCGGTCCGGCGTGAACGCCGTCACCGCTTGCGGGCGACCCGGGGGAGCGGGCAGGGTCTTGTGCCGTGGCCACCTTGCTGATCGTCCATCACACCCCCTCGCCCAACTGCCAGGCGCTCTTCGAAGCGGTCGTCTCGGGAGCGACGGCACCCGGGATCGAGGGTGTCCGCGTCGAGCGGCGGGCGGCCCTCGCCGCGACCGCCTCCGACGTCCTGGCCGCCGACGCCTACCTGCTGGGCACCCCGGCGAACCTCGGGTACATGTCGGGCGCGCTCAAGCACTTCTTCGACCAGGTCTACTACCCCTGCCTCGACACCACCCGCGGCCGGCCCTTCGGCTACTACGTGCACGGCGGCAACGACGTCACCGGCGCGGTACGCGGCATCGAGGCCATCACCACGGGCCTGGGCTGGCGACGCGCGGCCGAGCCGGTCGCGGTCACCGGGGAACCGGGCAAGGCGGACATGGCGGCCTGCTGGGAACTGGGCGCGACGGTCGCGGCCGGCCTGATGGACTGACCTGACTGACTGGCCGGGGCCCGTCAGCCGGTCGGCAACGGGGTCGGTTCAGTTCCACAGCGGATACGTGACGACCCGCCCGAACTGCTGCGGCCGGTCGCCGGGGTAGGTCAGGGTGATCCGGCTGTAGTGCTGCATCCGCGGGTTCTTCTTCCAGGGCTGCGGCCGGTCCAGCTTCACGACGACGGCGTACCGGTGGAAGGCGCCCGCCGCGCAGTACGGGTCGCAGTCGTTGACGACGTTGACCCCCCTGGCGTGCGCCGACTCCGCGCCCCAGCTGTCCCAGTGCAGCGACACGAGCCGGCTGTTGCCGTCCCCGCACGCCAGGATGAAGTCGCCGGGCCGCACCTGGGCGTGCCCGAAGCAGTCGACCAGGACGGGCGCCGTGGCCTGCCGCACCGCGGCCTCGCGCCCCGTGGGCGGCGACGCGGCCGACGCGGCCGTGGCCGAGCCGACGGTCGCCGTGAGGCCCAGCGCCGCACAGAGCATGACCACTGTTCTCGTCGTGTGTCGCATGTCCGCTCCTGCCCGCCCGAACCGGGACCCGCCGGTGCCGCGCCCCGATGAGGTTCGCTCCCGACGCTACGACGGCGAGCGGAACGCGACCACTCGAACGGACCATGCCCCCGGCAGGGGCGGCGCACGCCCGCGGCCGAAAACGTGCGCCGGGCCGTCCGAATCGGTCCGAATCCCCAGTTGGTCATGGTCATTTCAAGCCGTTGTCTTGGCATTCCCATGACAAAGCTGTGCACGCGGTGCCAGTCTGCTGCCGAAGTTCACCGTTCCTTCACACCCGCATCATGCGGGGCCCCCTCACTCGCCCCACCCGCCTGCCGTGCAGCGCCCCGGACCGGCCCCGACCCCGCCGGTCCGCCCCCACCTCGGCCTCCACCACGGGCCGACCGTCGCACACAAGGAGAACGCGTTGCCCCGTCGACACCGTCCCACCCTCCGGCGCAGACGCTCCACAGCCCTCGCGTTGACGACCATCGGCACCCTGCTGGCACTGGGTGCCCCGGCCGGCGCCGCCGGCGCGGCCCCCGCCGACCCGGGCCCGTCCAAGATCACCGCCACGCCTCGCGCGGGAGCCGCCACGAAGGCCCTGTCGCCGGCCGGCCGCGCCGCAATGATCAAGAGCGCGCAGACCACGGCCGGTACCACGGCCCAGCGGCTCGCCCTCGGCGCGCAGGAGAAGCTCGTCGTCAAGGACGTCGTCCAGGACGCCGACGGCACCACCCACACCCGCTACGAGCGCACCTACGCCGGGCTGCCCGTCCTCGGCGGCGACCTGGTCGTGCACGTCAAGAGCGGCCGTACCACCGTGACGAAGGCCAGCGGGGCGACCCTCGCGGTGCCGTCGCTCACCCCGAAGCTCTCCGCGGCCGCCGCCACCGGCAAGGCCCTCACCGCCTCGAAGAACGCCGCGGTCAAGGGCTCCGAGACCGGCAGCGCGCCCCGGCTGGTCGTCTGGGCCGGCACCGGCAAGCCCGTCCTCGCCTGGGAGACGGTCGTCGAGGGCGTCCAGCGGGACGGCACGCCCAGCAAGCTCCAGGTCGTCACCGACGCGACCACCGGCAAGCAGCTCCTCGCCGCCGAGCAGGTGGAGACCGGCTCCGGCACCGGCCAGTACAGCGGCACCGTCCCGCTCGGCACGACCCGGTCGGGATCGACGTACCAGCTCACCGACGGCGGCCGGGCCGGACACAAGACGTACGACCTGAACCAGGGCACCTCGGGCACCGGCACCCTCTTCACGGACGACAACGATGTCTGGGGCGACGGCACCCCGGCCAACCGCCAGACCGCCGGTGTCGACGTGGCCTTCGGCGCCGCGGCCACCTGGGACTACTACAAGGACGTGTACGGCCGCAACGGCATCCGCAACGACGGTGTCGCCGCCTACAGCAGGTCCCACTACGGCAGCAGCTACGTCAACGCCTTCTGGGACGACAGCTGCTTCTGCATGACGTACGGCGACGGCTCGGGCAACACCCACCCGCTGACCTCCCTCGACGTGGCCGCGCACGAGATGAGCCACGGCGTCACCGCCGCCACCGCCGACCTGACGTACTCGGGCGAGTCCGGCGGCCTCAACGAGGCCACCTCCGACATCTTCGCCGCCGCCGTCGAGTTCCACTCGAACCTCGCCAACGACCCGGGTGACTACCTCGTCGGCGAGAAGATCGACATCAACGGCGACGGCACCCCGCTGCGCTACATGGACAAGCCCTCCAAGGACGGCGACTCCCGCGACAACTGGAGCTCCACCCTCGGCAGCGTCGACGTCCACTACTCCTCGGGCCCGGCGAACCACTTCTTCTACCTGCTCTCCGAGGGCAGCGGCGCCAAGACCGTCAACGGCGTCGCCTACGACAGCCCGACCTACGACGGCCAGGCAGTCACCGGCATCGGCATCGAGAACGCCGCCGCCATCTGGTACCGGGCGCTGACGACGTACATGACGTCCAACACCAACTACGCGGGCGCCCGCACCGCCACCCTCCAGGCCGCCGGCGACCTGTTCGGCGCCTACAGCCCGACCTACCTCGCCGTCGCCAACGCCTGGGCCGGCATCAACGTCGGCGGCCGGATAGCCCTCGGCGTCAACGTCGCCCCGATCGCCGACCAGATCAGCGGCGTCGGCCAGGCGGTCAGCCTCCAGGTGGACGCGTACACCACCAACTCCGGGGCCGGCCTCACCTACGAGGCGACCGGGCTGCCCGACGGACTGAGCATCAGCCCGAGCGGTCTGATCACCGGCACGCCGACCACCCTCGGCGGCGGCGACGTCACCGTCAAGGTCACCGACGCCACCGGCGCGTCCGTCACGGACACCTTCACCTGGCGCATCGCGTACATCTACGCCAACGCCACCCGCGTCGACATTCCGGACAACGGCGCCGCCGTGGAGTCCCCGGTCACCATCGCGGGCCGTGACGGCAACGCCTCCGCCACCACCTCGGTGTACGTCAACATCGTGCACACCTACCGCGGTGACCTGACCGTCGACCTCGTCGGCCCCAACGGCACCGTCTACTCCCTGCTCAACCTCAGCGGCGGCTCCGCCGACAACGTCGACCAGACGTTCACGGTCAACGCCTCCGCCCAGCCCGTCAACGGCACCTGGAAACTGCGCGTCCAGGACCACGCGTCGATCGACGTGGGCTACATCCAGCGCTGGCAGCTCACTCCCTGACCGGAGTCCGCCCCGCACCGCCGCCCGGGCCTTTCAAGGCCCGGGCGGCGGTGCGTGCAAGGGGGGCGTTCAGGGTTGGCCCTCCGAGACGGACGACGCACGCCTGACCGCCCTGGGCGCCTCCCTCGAACGCGACGACCCACGGTCCGGTGAGATCCGGCGTTGACCCCAAGGGTGTGCGCGGTGACCTGACGGTCTGAGGCCGGCGGTCCTCACGTACGCCGGGGCGCGGGGACGACCCCGCCCGCGAGGTGGGCCAAGGGCGTGCCGCACGCCCACAGGCGGAGCCGGGGGCCGTCGATCAGATACGTGCGGCCCTCGCGCGAGGCCCACACCTCGTCCCGGTGCGTGAACGTGCCCCGGTGCACGACGAGTCGCAGCGGGGGACCGGCCCGGCCGCGGGCCCGCATCCGCGCCCGGCAGGAACAGGCCGCCTCCTCGTCGGGCAGCGGCTCGGCCACCGGACGGAACGCCACGTCGAGCAGCAGCCCCCGGCCGTCACGGGCGGCGAGATGCAGGGCGTCGTGACGAGGAGGCGGCAGCACCCGCCAGCCGTCCCGCCGGAGCATCCGGGCCACGGCGACCATCAGCGCGGGCATGTCCAACTCGGCCAGCTCCTCGGCGGTGTAGTACCCACCCCGCCGCCGGGCCGGCCGACGGGACCGACGCCGTACGACGACGGCGACGACCGCGAGCGGCACGAGGAGCAGCGCGCAGACCGGGCCGCCGAACGCGCGGGAGAGCAGCACGAGTCCCGCGACCGCGCCGCACACGACGGCGAGCAGCGCGGCGAGCGCCGGCAGCACCTCGCGCAACCGTGGCCCGTAGCGCCCCGACGCCCGCAGCTCACGCACGGTCCGCCGACGCCGGGCACGCACCGACTCGCCGGCCGGCCCCCGCTCCCGCCCACGTGCCATCAGGGTCGGCCCCCCAGCCCTCACACAACGACGTGTAAGGGGTGGATACCCGCCGAGCCGGGACATGCCCCCGGACACCACGTTTCCGCCACGGTCTTGGCCGAAGAACGCCCAAGGAGGCGACAGCGCGACGACGACGGGCCGTTGATGTCAGTGGTGGGTGACAAGCTGCTGGTCATGGACGAGGTTGAGTTCTTGCGGGGCCGGGTCTACGGCGCCGACCACGAAGACGCCGGCCCCCGCCCCGACCGCGTGTACGCGCACCTGGTGGGCGGCCCGCTGGACGGGCTGCTCCTGGACGTCACGGACCGGTCCGACCGCGAACTGCGCGAGGTGGCGCTGACCACGGAGATCGGCCGCTACGGCCCCGGCGGCAGAGCCCTGTACGGGCGGCGCGGCACCGGCGACAACCGGCTCGACTGGCGGGGCGACACCCCGGGCGCGCCCTGAAATCGGCCGGACCGCAGGCGGAACGGTGGCTTCCGTCGCGGGCGGGTGATCAAATGTGCGAATGTCGACAGGATCTTCACCCGCCACTCGCCCGGCGACCACCGCACCGGCGGTCCGTCACGGCTGGCACAAGCTGCTCATCGGGCTCTTCCTGCTGGGGCGCGCGATCCGTGTCCCGGCCGCGATGGACGGCGCGTTGGGGGCGACCCCGTCGGGCTGGTGGAACGTGCTGTGGGAGGTGCTCGCCCTGGTGCTGGCCGCCTTCGCGGTGAGTGAGTGGGAGATGCTCAGGGCGGCGTCCTGGCGCATGCCCGTGTCGCAGTGGATCTGCATGGTCGTCTTCCACGTCGGCCTCATCGGACTCCTGATCTCCCTCATGATCCAACTGCTCTAGTCCAACTGCTCCAGCCTCAGGCCGTCGTGACGGCTGGTCAGTTTGTTCGATCGCACGAACATGGCTTCGATGGGTTACTTCTGTCGCCTCGCACTGATAGGAAACGTTCCTGTCAGTTGCAGTGTGGAGTCACCCCACCCCCCACTCCTCATCTGGAGCCACTGTGGTGCACATATCCCGGCCAGCCGACGGCCCCACCCCCACCTCCCGTCGCTTCTTCCTCGCCCTCACCGGCGCCCTGGCGGCCGCCCCGCTCCTCGCCGCCCACCCGGCGACCGCAGCGACCGCGGCCACCACCGCCACGGGCCTCGACGACCCGGCGAAGAAGGAGATCGCCATGAAGCTGGTGTCGAGCGCGGAGAACTCCTCGCTCGACTGGAAGGCCCAGTACCAGTACATCGAGGACATCGGCGACGGTCGCGGCTACACCGCCGGCATCATCGGCTTCTGCTCGGGCACCGGCGACATGCTCGACCTCGTCCAGCTCTACGCCGACCGCAAGCCCGGCAACGTCCTCGCCAGGTACCTGCCCGCCCTGCGCGCCGTCGACGGCACCGACGCGCACACGGGCCTCGACCCGAACTACCCCAAGGACTGGCGCAAGGCCGCCCAGGACACGGCGTTCCAGCAGGCCCAGAACGACGAACGCGACCGCGTCTACTTCAACCCGGCCGTCCGGCAGGGCAGGACCGACGGACTGCGCGTCCTGGGCCAGTTCGCCTACTACGACGCCATCGTCATGCACGGCGACGGCACCGACCCCACCAGCTTCCGCAACATCCGTAAGCGCGCGCTGGCCAAGGCCAAGCCGCCGGCCCGGGGCGGCGATGAGACGACGTACCTCAACGCCTTCCTCGACGCCCGCGTCTGGGCCATGAAGCAGGAGGAGGCGCACAGCGACACCAGTCGCGTCGACACCGCCCAGCGCGTCTTCCTGCGCAAGGGCAACCTCGACCTCGACCCGCCCCTCGACTGGAAGGTGTACGGAGACAGCTACCGCATCGGCTGAGCCCTACCTCTCCGTGCCCCCGGCCGACTTCGGCCGAACCCGGCGCGCCAGTCTGCGCCCCCAGGCCTGGCCCGGCACCTCGATGTAACGGTGGGTCAGGACGCACAGCGGCAGCAGCACGGCGAAGAACGCCACTTCGAGCCCGGGACTGTCTCGTCGCCACCGGCCGATCGTGCCGTCGGTCACCGCCAGCAGCACAGGATGCACCAGGTAGACCGAGTAACTGATCACCCCCAGTCCGATCAGCAGGCGCGGCACGCGCCGGTGGCGCGAGGCCAGTCCGGCACCGAAGGTGAGCACGGCCAGCAGGAACGCCAGGATCCAGCCGCGCCGGGTGAAGTGGGAGTCGTCGCCGTACCAGTACGCACTCCCCACGGCGCAGACGAGCACCACGGCCGCCGTGCGGACCGCGCACCACCGGCTGCTCTCGCCGTTCTCGGCCCGGTGGACGGCGGTGCCGAGGAACATCACGGAGAGGATCATTAGGCCCTCCCACATCGGGACCGTGCCGTTGAAAGCGACCAGGACCAGCGCCGACACCCCGCCCAGCACCCCGCCGGCCACGCGAAGCGCGGGCGACCCGGCACTCGCACAGCAGACGGCGAGCACCATGACGACCGAGACGACCGCGACCAGCCGGCCGGTGCCCACCGCACCGGAGAGCGCGGAGACCGGCAGCAGGCCCCCCACCACCGCGCTCGCGGCGGCGAGCACGGCCAGGGTGACGGCGACCGCCGCCGACCGATGCTGGAGCCGGACCGTGAAGAGAGCGACGACCATCAGGTAGAACGCCATCTCGTAGGAGAGCGTCCACAGGACGAGCAGAACGCTGGGTGTCCCCAACAGCTCTTGGAGCAGGGTGACATGGGCGACGGCCGAGGTGGCGGGGCTCTCCCGGCCGAGCCCTGCGCGCAGTTCGGCGACGCCCAGTAAGTCGAGGGCGAGGACCGCGGCGACGGCGACCGCCCACAACGGGTACATGCGGAAGACCCGTCCGATCCAGAACGTCCGGACGCAGCCCCGGCGTTCGAGCGAGGCGGGGATGATGTACCCGCTCACCAGGAAGAACACCATGATTCCGTACCGGCCGAGGTCGAACTGCGGCATCACCTCCTGCCGGAACTCCGGCATGAACGCGCGCGACGAGTGGTCCAGCACCACGACGAGTGCCGCGATGCCGCGCAACGAGTCGAGCCAGCCCAGTCGCGGGGGGCCGGTCGGCGCAGTCAAGATGGGTGATCGTGTAATCACGGAGAGCGATGACTCCGGGGGTGGGGGGACGAAGGGCGGGGTTTTCATACGGAGACCGAGTCCTGGGCGGTGCCGGAAGGCGTTCGTCGGGCCGGGACAGGCCCTACTCGTCCGGCAGGTCGACCTTCAGCGGAACGCAGGGTTCGGCGTCGCTCGTGCGGACGATGTCGTCGGCCTCGCGGGCGACCCGGCGGCGCTCCGACGACACCACGTTGCGTGCGATGCCGAAGAGCCGGGCCGTCTCGCTGCCGAGGTGCGGCCGGTAGGAGTCGGCCGAGTGCAGGACGGCGAGGAAGATCTCCGCCGTCAGATCGGCCGCGGTGTGCGGGTCGTCGACGCGCCGGGCCACGAAGCGCAGCACCGCGTCCACATGGCGCCGATAGAACTCCTCGAAGAGCTCCGGGTCGCGTACCGCCGCGCCGGGTCCACTCCGTAACCGTTCCGCGCCATCCACAGGCATCTCCTTCCACCGGGTTCTCCAGAGGCACTACACCTGTTCTTGGAAGGCGGCGCGAAAAGCGTTACACGACGGAAGACGACAGAAGGTGAGCCCCCAGCCGTGTTGGCCCTGTCAGGAATGGCGACTGTGTTCGCAAGCCCCATCTGGTGCATCGCGATGCTCGTCAAGCTCATCGCCGTGGCCCTGCCCGGGAGGCGGCCGGACTGGGCCGTGGACCTGCTGCGCTGGTCGGCCGGGATGGCGGCCGCGGCGGCCGTCGGCTGCTACCTGCTGAGCGCCGGAGCGGTGGCGCTCTCCGCGCACGAGTCCCAGTCCGGCGCCGACTCGGCTCCCGCGCCCGCCTGCCGAGGGGAGGAGGTCCCACGGGACACCGTCCGGCACCTCGTCACCCACCGGGCCTCCTACTTCCCGCCGGGCTTCGACTGCGTCCTCGACGACGGAACCACCTACGAGAGCAGCGGCGCCTACGACGTGACGAACATGCTGGTCGTCGTCTTCGCCGCCGCGGCCGGCACCCTCGCCGTATCGGCCGGGTTCGTGGCGGAGCGCCGGGCTCGGGCGCAGGCCGCGGCGGGCCCGGACGGCCGTCCGCACGCCGGCTCGGACAGCGACTCGGGCGATGGCCGGGACGGTGACCGGGTGAGTGGTGTGTCTGGGGCGTAGGGGGCGGGTTCGTGGGTAGCCGCGCGGATATGAACGGGGTAGCGAAGGCGGTCCGGATGGCACCTGTTCCGCCCGACCAGGGCTCTTCCGCACCTGACGGGATCCCTGCCGAGACGACGGTGGCACTGGACGGCAAGCACGGTTGCATCGCCCGGGCGCGGCAGCTCACGGGTGACTTCCTCACCCGCGTCCAGCGCCTGGACGGCGCGACCGTGTCGGCCCGGGCCATGGACCTGTCCCAGCTCGTGGTGAGCGAGCTGGTCACCAACGCGCTGAGATACGCGCCCGGGCCGGTCCTGCTGCAACTGCGCATCACCGGCTCGGCGGTGGAGATCGTCGTCTGGGACAGCGATCCGGTGCTGCCGTCGCCCCACGCGCCGGACCCGACGCGGGTGGGCCGGCACGGCCTGGAGATCGTGCGGGCCGTGGCCGAGGACTTCGACGTCATGCGGGAGCCGGTGGGCAAGCGGATCGTCGCCCGCCTGGGCCTGACCGACAGACCGTGAGCCGCCCCGCCCGGACCGACCTGGACTCGCCGCCGCAGAGGCTCGTCGTCCGGGTCGGCCCGTGAACCGTCACCGCCACCGCCTCGCCCGTAGGCCAGGTCAGGTCGGGCCAGGTCGGGTCAGGGCAGCAGGGGAAGGGCTGCGCAGTTGGACGTGGTGGGGCGGCCGTTGAGGCGGTCGGTCAGCCAGGAGATCGCGTCGGTCTGGTCGACGAGCAACGGCGTGAAGTGGTTGATCAGGGCCCGGCCGAGATCAGGCGCGATCACCGGCTTGTAGGTGACGTCGGCGCCCTTGGCGCACCAGGCCACGGCGAGCGCGCGCGCCTGCGCGTGCGGCACCAGGTCGTCGGCGGTGCCGGTCGCCACCCGCACCGGAGACGTCGGCTCGCGGGTGCCGATGCGCTGGTCGGCCAGGAACGCCTTGAGCGCCGGCTCCGACGCGACGACGTCGCTGATGGAACGCCCGTCCGTGGTCCAGGTGCTGCTGTGCACCGAGTTGTAGGCGAGGAGGGCGTCGCCCACGCACATCGTCGACAGATCCTTGAGCGCGGCGCGGCCGGCCGCGTTCAGGTGCGCCTCGGCGATCGGCGCGAGGGCGGGGTCGGACTCCAGGAACCCGTTCACCGACCAGCCCAGCGAACCGGCCAGGTCACTGCCGTCGATGGCCCTGGTGACGGCGGCCAGGTCGGCGGGCGGAGCCCCGCTGTAGGTCCCGGCGAGGGTGACGTCGGGGGCGTAGGAGGGCTGCAGTTCGGCGGCGGCAGCCGTCGCCCCGCCGCCCTGGCTGTAGCCGAACAGCGCCACCCGGGAGCCGGCCGTGAGCGACGTACCGTCGAGGGAACGGGCCGCGCGGACGGCGTCCAGGACGGCGTGGGCCTCGTCGACCCGGTTGACGTACGTGTGCAGCCGGTCCGTCGCGCCCAGCCCGGTGTAGTCCGTGACCACGACGGCGATGCCCCGGGCGAGGAGCCGGTAGATCGCCAGGTCCTCGTAACCGACCGACAGCGTCTGCCCGTTGACCAGCAGCGGGTGTTCGAGGCCGAGGGAGGCGGCGCACTGGTCGCCCTGGCCCATGGTGCCGGGCGCCACGGCGACCAGCGGCCGCGCGCCGCTGCCTCTCCAGCGGGCCGACGGCTCGAGGTAGGCGCCGGTGACCGCCATGGGCCGGCCGGCGGAGTCCGTGGACTTGTACATCAGGCGGGTCGCCGTACCGGGCAGCGGTCCGTCGACGCCCGGCAGGCTCAACGCGAGGGGGAGCGGCGCCGAGCGGACCAGGGCGCCGTCGGCCGCCGGGAGCGTGGCGGGCGGGTTGTAGAACGTGGGGATGGTGACGCCGCGCGAGACGACGGCGTCCGACTGCGGTGTCGCGTCGGCGGATACGGCGGATACGGCGGATGCGGCGGGAACGGCGGTGACGCCGAGACAGGCGGCAGCGGTGACGGCTGCTGCGGCCAGCAGGCGGGTGGGGGCGGGCATGGCGGACCTCCGGAAAGGGGGAGGCCGAGCCTTCGTCTGCGGCTCGGGTGGCGGACGGCCCGGTGGGGTACGGGCCGTGACGACCGAGCGGCACGAGGCCTCGGTCGCCCACCGCTGCCCCGCATCGCTCTTGGACGACTTCGATGCCTTTGATGACTTCGACGAGTTGGACGACTCAGACGAACTGTCAGGACCGTAGCGAGGGTTGGGTTACCTCGGGTAGCAGTCGGTAGGTTACGGTTCGGTAATGTGACTGCGCGGTAGCGTGTCCGAAGTCTTCGTCCTGCCGATCACTTTCAGTGCAACGAGCGCCCACGAGTGGCCCATTGGCGACAATCTCGGGCAAGACAAGACCGCGGGGCCGAGTATCGCTAGCGTCCCGAGCCATGAACACCGACCGCACGCGTGGCGCGCAACTCGGCGACCCCGCCCCACAGAACGACCCCACCGTGCCGCCCCCGCCGCCCCCGCCGGGCTCTCACCACTCCGCGACGCAGACGGCGAACGCGAGCGGCAACGCCACGGTCACGCAGAACAACACGCAGAAGAACACGCAGTTGAAGTTCTCGATCCCGGTCGTCGGGCCGCTGCTCAGCCTGGCGTACGCCCATCCGCTGATCGCCGGCCTCACCGCCGTCGCCGTCATCGGGGGAGGCGGCGCGGCGGTCACGGCGGCCCTGCCCGACTCGACGTCCTCGCCGTCGACCACGCTGGTCCGCGGCTTCGTCATGAAGACGGACAGTGCGAAAGCGCCCCCGGGGTACGACTTCACCCCCACCCCGCCCGTGGTCGCCGACGCCGGCACGGACGCCATCTACCTTCAGGGCACCTTCCTCTACTCCACCAACGGCAAGATGGCCGCCTGGAGTTCGTCCGCGGTCCCCACGGCGGAGGGCTGCCGGGAGGCCGTGACCGAGCACCCCGTACGTCAGACCACCGTCAGCGTCTCGTACGTGGTGTGCTACCTCGACCGCAACGGCGACCCCGGCTACATCTCCGTCACCGCGTCCGACAACGACTCCATCACCGTCGACACCGCCCACCTGAGCTGACCCGACCACTACCCCGACAACAACTGACCCGACCGCCGTCAACAGGCCCGTACACGCGGTGTGGTTGACTTCCCTCGTGTTGCACGAATCGGTCTTCCGCACCACGGACCTGCCGGTGGACGCCCGGTTCGAGGCGTGGGCGGAGCGCATGAGCGGCACGCACGCGCCCATGCGGCTCACCAGTGACCGCACCGCCGACTACCGCGGCCACCAACGCGTGATCGGGCTGGGCGACGTGACGGTGTGGCCGGCCACCTTCGACCAACTGGTCTTCCACCGCACGCCGAAACTCGTCCGCCAGTCCGATCCGGAGACCTACCACCTGTCCCTCCTGCTGAAGGGCGAGGGAGCGGCCGACTGGGGCAGGCAGCAGGCCGCCTACCGGATCAACGACTTCCACATCAACTCCTCCTCGCAGTCCTGGGAGGTGCACACCGGCTCCGATCCCGTCACCGTCGTCGGCATCGAGGTACCGCGTGCCCTGGTGGCCGTGCCCGGGAACCGGGCGGACCAGGTCCTGGGGAGCCTCATATCGGGCCGGGAAGGGATCGGCGCGCTGCTCGCGCAGTTCCTCCTCCAACTGGTCGCGGACACCTCCGCCCACCAGCCCGCGGACGCACCCCGGCTGGGCACGGTCGTCGCGGACCTGGTCACAGCCCTCTTCGCGCACGCCGTGGACGCGGGCCCCCAGGTCCCGCAGGAGACCCGCGGCCGCACACTCACCCTCCAGGTCAAGACGTTCATCCGCCGCCACCTCGGCGACCCGGACCTCACCCCCGCCGGGATCGCCGCCGCCCACCACATCTCCCGCAGCTACCTGTACCGCCTGTTCCAGGCCGAAGGCCTCGCCGTCGCCTCGTACATCCGCGACCAGCGACTGGAGCACGCCCGCCGCGACCTCGCCGACCCCCGGCTGCGCGCGCTGCCCATCCACGCAGTCGCCGCCCGCCGGGGCTTCCCCCGCGCCGCCGAGTTCACCCGCGCGTTCCGCACCGCCTACGGCCTCCCGCCCAGCGAGGTGCGCGAACAGTCGCTGACCGAGGGGCAGGGCGTACGGGGCGCGTAGCACGTCCGTCCTCCCGGCCGAGTCCGCTCGGCTGTGGACGCTCTGCCAAGCAGATGTGGACGCTCCGCTAACGACACCCCAGGAGTCCCTCCCGCATCCTGATGATCACCGCGGCTGACACCCGCGACGGCCGGGGCCGTGCCAGGACAACGGGGGAGTCCTGGCACGGCACGGGCGGACCCGTCGACGTACCCGACGACGCACACCGGCCGTGGATGATCGAGTGGTGACGGCCCGGCCCCGGGCGTACGGTCAAACGATGGACCAGACAGTGGATGCACTTGTCCACCGACCGCTCCTCAGGGCCCGCCTCCGCGCGGGCGGCACGTCATGAGCGGCGTTCCACAGCCGGCCTCGGCGACCCAGGCCACAGCCCGGCAGGATGGCGGCGGCAACGCGATGGCGCTGCTGGTCATCGCGTCGTGCCAGCTGATGGTCGTCCTGGACATCACCATCGTGAACATCGCGCTGCCGGACATCCAGCGCTCCCTGGACTTCTCCACCACGAGCCTGGCATGGGTGGTCAACGCCTACACCCTCACCTTCGGCGGCCTGCTGCTGCTCGGCGGCCGGACCGGCGACATTCTCGGCAGACGGCGCATGTTCGTCTTCGGCGTGCTGCTCTTCGTGGTCGCCTCCCTGCTCGGCGGACTCGCCCAGAACGAGGCCCAACTGCTCGCCGCACGCGCCCTTCAGGGCGTCGGCGGCGCCATCGCGTCCCCGACCGCGCTCTCCCTGGTCAGTACGACGTTCCGCGAAGGCCCCGACCGCAACCGGGCCTTCGGGGTCTTCGCCGCGGTCTCGGCGGGCGGCGGCGCGATCGGCCTGCTCGCGGGCGGAATCCTCGTCGAGTGGCTCAACTGGCGGTGGGTGCTCTTCGTCAACGTCCCCATCGGACTGCTCATCGCCCTCGCCACCCCTCGCTTCATCAAGGAATCCGAACGCCACCCCGGCCACTTCGACATCACCGGCGCGCTGACCTCCACCGTGGGCATGGTCCTTCTGGTGTACGGGTTCATCAGGGCCGCCCAGGAAGGGTGGCGGGACCCGTACACGCTGGCCTCGTTCGCCGCGGCCGTCGTCGTCCTCGCGCTGTTCGTCCTGGTCGAGCGGCGCTCCCGGCAGCCGATCACGCCGCTGCACATGTTCGCCGACCGTAACCGGGCGGGCACGTACGGGATCATGCTGTGCCTCGCCGCCGCGATCTTCGGCATGTTCTTCTTCCTCACGCTCTTCGTGCAGAACGTGCTCGACTTCAGTCCCCTCGCGGCCGGCTTCGCCTTTCTTCCGGTCAGCGCCGTCATCGCCGTCGGTGCCGGCCTGGCCTCACGGTTCCTTCCCACCTACGGCCCCAAGCCGTTCATGGTGGTGGGCGCGATCCTCGCGGCGGCCGGCCTGTCCTGGCTGACCCTGACCGACGTCAACTCCACGTACGCGGGCAGCGTCCTCGGCCCGATGCTCGTCTTCAGCCTCGGCATGGGCATGGAGTTCGTCTCCCTGACCCTGATGGCGCTCTCCAACGTGTCCCCGAAGGAGACCGGCGCGGCCTCCGGACTCCTCAACGCCACCCAGCAGGTGGGCGGTTCGCTCGGCCTGTCCATCCTGGTCACGATGTACGGCACGGCCAGCCGCAACGAGGCGAACAAACAGATCCCCGACTTCCTCGCCCAGGCGACCCCGGCCGAACGCCTGCACTTCCGACGCACCGGGCAGCTTCCCTCCCCCTGGTCCGACGAGATCCTCACCGCCGGCGTTTCGGCCGCCTTCGTCATGGCGGCGATCTTCACGGTCCTGGCCGCTCTGATCGCCGTCGTGGTGATCCAGGTCCGCCCCTCCGACCTGGAACGCCTCAAGGGCGGCACGGTCCCGGGCGGCGGGGCCTGAGGAACCTCCGTCCGGCACCGGGCGTTCTTCACGGAACCGGCAGGGCACAGTGCCGACTTGAGGATGCGCGAGAAGCAACGAGCGGGACGTGACGAGCGAGAAGTGGGACGGGGGACGGTCGATGGTCGAGCCGGCGCGTGCGGCGGGCGTCGAGTCAGGTGGGGGAGCCGTCGCCGCCCGCCTACAGCATCTGCTCCTGTGCCTGTGCTCGCGCGGTTCTCGTGCGCCGTTGGCTCGTGGGTAGAGTCTGGGCGTCATGTGGCCGCGCGGATGCGGTAGATGCGGGGGAGGGTGCAACGGGCTGTGCGTTATGCGATGTTGTTGGATCCGAGAGCGCAAGGTGATGGTGTCCCTTGCCTGTTGTTCCCCGCCGGTACCGAACTGAATGACGTCGCCGAGGCCTTGGGGCGGTTGCTGAGTGGTGAGGAGTGTCCGGAGCGGCTTCTGCTCGTCGCGGGGGACGAGCAGGTCGGTGCTACTTCGAGCGCGTATCTGCGTACCGTCCTGGGGATGCAGGCGCCCCGAGGCCCCGGCGACGAGGTGCGCGCCGCGGCTCCCGGGGAGTCGACGCGGTTCAGCGTCATCGCGTTCCGGTGTGCTGTGTGCGGGAGTCGCGCCTACACCGCGTTCTACGACGACCGGTACCGTCCGGTGTGCCAGAGCGGCGACCACGGACCGATGGAGCTGAGGTGAGCCCGGCGTGAGCCTCGGGCCCGTCGTCCCCAAGCCGCTCGACGGCTCGGTGAGGTTCTTCTCGGTGGCCTATCTGCCGACGTACGTGGCCACGGTGTTCGTTCTGCTCCTCGTCTGGGCGGGAGCACCCGGCGCCGACGTCTCCCTGCGGCGTGCCTGGCGGACGGCCACTGCTGTGGGCGCGGGGCAGGCGGTGTGGATCGTCGTCGGGACCACTGTCGTCGCGGTTGTCTTTCAGCCCTTCCAACTGGCCGTCATGCGGCTGCTGGAGGGCGGCTGGCCCGATGCGCTCGGTGCCGGACTCGGGCGGACACTGCAACGTCGGCGTAAGGCACGGCTGGCGGCGCGCACCGAGCTGGACGGGTCGGCGGGGTCGGCAGGGGCGACTGGGTCGGCGGAGGACCCTTCGCCCGCGCTCGTGCAGCGGGCCGGCGCCGCGGCGGCCGCGTTGCGGCGACGGTATCCGCTCCCGGACCACCTCGTCCGGCCGACGGCCCTGGGCAACGTGCTGGCGGCGCTGCGGGACACGGCCGGCCGGGACCACGGCTGGGACGCCGCGGTCGCCTGGCCCCGCCTGTACCCGGTGCTCGGAGACCGTGCGCGTGCCGTGGTCGACGACTGCCGCGACTCCCTCGACGCGGCGGCACGCCTGTGCGTCACCAACGCGGTGACCGCACTCGTCAGCACCGCGCTGCTGCTCCGCTCCGGCTGGTGGCTGCTGCTCGCCCTGGCCCCCGCCGCCGTCGCCGTACTCGCGTACCACGGAGCCGTACAGGCGGCGCTCACCTACGGCGACGCCGTCCGCGCCGCGTTCGAGCTGCACCGCTTCGACCTGCTGGCAGCCCTGCACCTGCCGCTGCCCGACAGCCTCCAGGAGGAACGGACACTGGCCCAGGCACTGTGCCTGCACTGGCGTCAGGGCCTGCCGCCCCCTTCCCGATACGCCCACCCGCTCGACCCGACCGACCCGCCCTACTCGCCGTCCACACCCGGGAGTTGAGAGCCGAGGTCTACGAACAGGGCGGTCGGCGACCGTATGGTGGTGGAATGGACAGTGGTGTTCCTCGCTCCAGGAGGTCGGCCGGGACGTCCGTCGACGAGCTGCACCGGCAGGGTTTACGGGAGTTGGAGCTCTACCACCGCACGGGGGACGTCGCCGCCCTGCGGCGGGCTCGCGACCTCGACCGTCGGGTCGTCGACGCCACCTCCGACGCCAGCCCCGGTCGGGACGTGCACCTGAGGAACCTCGCCAACGCCGAGGCCCAACTGTACGAGCACACCGGCGACTTGCCGACCCTCCAGCGCGCCATCCACTTCTACCGGCGCGCCCTCCACCTGGCCCCCGAAGGGCATCGGTACCGCGAGGCCTACCTCTACGGCCTGGGCCGCGCCCTGCGCCTGCTGCACCACCGGACCGGCGAACCCCACGCACTTGAGGAGGCCGCCGAACTCCTGCGCCGTTGCGTGGAGTTGCCGCCCGTGATGCCCGGCGAACGGGCCGCACAGCTCGGTGGTCTCGCCGAGGTCCTGGGGGAGTTGTACGACCTCGGCGGGGACGCTGAGCATCTGCGCCAGGCCGTCGCAGCCCAACGCCGCGCCCTGGCCGAAACACCCCGGGGGACCCCGGAGTGGGCGTCCCGACAGGTCAACCTGGCGTTCCTGCTGAGCAGTTGGTACGACCTGACGCAGGAGCGGGCCGCTCTGGACGACGCGGTGGGGGGCCTGCGCAGCTCGCGCGACGAGATGCTCAGGAACGGCGGTACGCAGCCGTGGCAGCTCGCCGTCAATCTCGCCGGTTGTCTGGCCGACAGGTTCCGGCTCGACGGCCGTCTCGGGGAACTGGACGAGGCCGTCGCGCTCCTGCGTCATCTCCTGGACACCGACCACTCCCTCGATACCCACGACCGCCTCCTCGTGACCATGCGGGCGGCGGACCTGTCCCTGCAACGGGCAGAAATCTGCGGTCAGTTGCGGTGGGCGGACTGGGCCCTGTGGGCCCTGCGGGAGTCCGTACGGACGATGCCGCACGACGACCTGAACCGCGGGGTGGCGCTGTTCGAGCTGGGCAAGACCCACGCGACCCGGTACCGCCTCAGCGACGATCCGGCCGACCTCGAGTCGGCCATCTCCTGGCTCCGCACCGCCCTCGACGTCTTCGGCTCCGACGAGGGTTCCGCGGAGAACGCCAGGGCCGCCGCCTCCGTCCTCGCCATGCAACTGGCCCACCGTCACGACCGGACCGGCTCCGCGGCCGACCTGGACCAGGCCATCGCACTCCAGCGGGACGCCGTCCGGCACGCCCCGCCGCACAGCCCCAACCTCGCGGCCCTGCACGGCTCCCTCGGGCAGAACCTGCTGCAACGGTTCCAGTCCCGCCACGACCTCGGCGACCTCGACCAGTGCGACGACCACCTCCACCGCGCCCTCGCCGCCCTCCCGCCGCACTCCTCCGACCGCCCCGCCCTGCTGTCCACCCTCGGCAGCGCCCAGCTCGCCCGCTACGAGCACACCGGCCACCGCCCCCACCTGCACGAGGCCGTCGAGACCCAGCGCGCCGCCCTCGCCGCCTGCCCGGCCGGCGAGGTCCAACGGCCCTTCCTGCTGGGCAATCTCGCGCTCCTGCTGCGACTGCGCCACGACGCCGTCGGCCTCGATGCCGGCGTCGGCATGGACACCGCGGACGTCGACGAGGCGGTGGGGCTGCTCCGCCAGGTACTGGCCCTGCGGCCGGGCAACTCCGGAGCCGCCCGGATCACCCTCCTCCAACTGGCCGAGGCCCTGCGCTCCCGTGCCGAAGCCCGGGGGGACGACGCCGATCTCACGGAATGCGTCGAGCTGCTGCGCACACTCGTCGACGGCTACCCGGCCGATCACCCGGCACAGATCTCCTCGCGCACCGCGCTCGCCGAGGCCCTGCACAAACTGTTCCTCGCCACGGACGACGAACGGCTCCTGACGGAGGCCCACGAGGTGGCACGGGGCTCGGTCGAGGTGCGGAGCGCGCCCGTCCAGGCGCGCCTGCGTGCCCGGGCCACCCTCGGGCAGGTGTGCGGCACGCGCCACGACTGGGAGGCGGCCCGCCACTGGCTCACGGAGGCGGTACGGCTCCTGCCGAGGCTGGCCGCCCGCGACCTGAACCGCGCGGACCAGCAGTACGTGCTGGCCCGCGAGCACGGCCTGGCCGCCGAGGCCGCCGCGTACGCGCTCCAGGCCGGCCGGCCCGAACAGGCCCTGGAGGTCCTGGAACACGGGCGCGGCGTGCTGCTCGGCCGCCTCCTGCGGTCCAGGGAGACCGACGTGGCCCGGCTGCGGGAGCGTGCGCCGGCGCTGGCCGACCGCTTCGTACGGCTGCGTGACGCGGAGGATCCGGCGCCGCCGCGCGCCGACACGTACTCCGCGGCGCGGGAACACCAGGTCGTCGAGCGGCTGCGGACCCGTGAGGCCGAGTGGGACGCACTCGTGACCGAGATCCGGTCCCTGCCCGGCCTGGCGGACTTCCTGCGCCCACCGCCCGCGACGGAGATCATCCGGCGGGCCGGGACGGGACCGGTCGTGGTGATCAACATCAGCATCCGCTGCGACGCGCTGATCGTGGCCGACGGAGCACTCGACGTCGTCCCCCTGGAGACCACCGCCGAGGAGGTCCAGCGCAGGGTCGCCGACTTCCTCGCCGCCGTCGCCGCGCCCGCGAGCGGCACGGAAGGCCTCGACCGGCGGCTGGCCCGCCAGGAGACGGTCGCGGACACGCTGGAGTGGCTGTGGGACACGATCACCGGACCGGTCCTGGAACGGCTCGCCCTCCCCGCACCGCCCGGGCCCGGCGGCACGCCACCACGCGTGTGGTGGTGCCCCCAGGGATCACTGGCCTTCCTGCCGCTGCACGCGGCCGGCTATCACGGCCCGCGAGCCGGCGCGGACGGCCGGCGGTGCGTTCTGGCGCGGGTGGCGTCCTCGTACACGTCCACCGTCGCCGCGCTCCATCACGCCCGGACGCGACGTACGGACACCCACGAGGGCGGTTCGGACCAGGTGATCGTCAGCATGTCGCGCACTCCGGGGGCGGGGAACCTCCCGCACGCGGACGCCGAAGTCCGGGCAGTGGGAAGGTACTTGACGGACCGTCACGAACCCGTCGTCCTCGTCAATGAGCAGGCGACCAGGGACGCCGTGCTGGAGGCGTTGCGGCACACGCGGTCCGTGCACTTCGCCTGCCATGCCGTGGCCGACACCCAGGACCCCTCGGAGTGCCGCATCCTGACCCACGACCACGCGACGCGTCCGCTCACCGTCACCGACGTCGCCGGGCTCCGGCTCGACGGCGCACACCTGGCCTACCTGTCGGCCTGCGCGACGTCCGCCACCCGGCACGAGTTGGCTGACGAGGCCATCCACATCACCGGCGCCTTCCAACTGGCCGGTTTCCGGCACGTGGTGGGCACGCTGTGGCCGGTCGGCGACGAACTGGCACCGGAGATGGCCACGGCCTTCTACGCGGCCCTCGCCGGACGGGCGCCGACGCACACCGGGCCGTCCGGGACGGATCCCCGGGTGCGGGACGACCAAGTGGACGACCAGGTCGCGTTCGCCCTGCACGCCACGGTGGCCGAACTGCACACCCGGTACGCCTGGTTCCCCTCGCTGTGGGCCTCGCACGTCCACGTCGGCGTCTGACCGGCCCCCACCGCGAAGCCGTTCAGCCGCCGCCCTCGACGACCATCCGCAGGTTCGCCCGCGCCTCGGCGGTGCGCGGGTCGCCCGGCCCGAACCGGCGCTCGTACGCGGCGACCACTCGCCGGCACAGCGCCTCCGCCTCCGCCCGGTTGCCGCGCCGGTGCATCATCGCGGCCAGGTTGCGCATGGCGGAGACCGTCCGGGGGTGGTCCGCACCGAACAGCCGGGAGTACCCCTCCAGCACCGTGCGCATCAGCGCCTCGGCCTCGCCCACTTTGCCCGCGCCGTGCAGCACCGACGCCAGGTTGCTCTGCGCCGACAGTGTGTCCACGTGGCCCGCGCCCGCGTTCCGTACACGGACGTCGACCACCGCCTGGTAGTGCCGCTCCGCCTCGGCCCACCGGTGCTGATGGGCGAGGACGGCGGCCTGGTTGGCGCGCGCGTCCAGGCTCAGCGGGTCGGCCGGGCCGAACAGCCGTCCGGCGTCGTCCGCCACCTGCCGGTACAGCCACTCGGCGTCCTCCAGCCGACCCTGCGCACGCAGGGCTCCCGCCAGGTCGTTGCGACTGCCGAGGGTGTCCCGGTGACCCTGGCCCAGGACCCGCTCGCGGGCCGCCAGCACCTGCCGGACCAGCCCCTCCGCCTCGGCGGCCCGCTTCTGCCCAAGCATGATCCGAGCGAGCCGGGCAAGGCTCGTCAGGGCCTCCGGATGAACCTCACCGGACGCGCGGACGTGTTCCGCCCACACCATCCGCGTCAACTGCTCCGCCTCGGCCAGCGCGCCCAACTCCTCCAGCACCCGCGCCAGGAACGACGTGGCCGCCAGCGTGTCGGGGTGCCCCTGGCCGAGTACCGCCCGGCGGCCGGCGACCACATAGCGGAACAGTTCGACCGCCTCGTCCGCCGAACCCTGCCGCCACAGCACCTCGGCCAACTCGTATGCCGCGGTGAGCGTGTCGGGGTGCGTCTCGCCCTTCTCCTCGTACGCGGCACTCATCGTCCAACGCGCCTTGGCCTCCGGCGTCATCGTGAGCTTGATGTTCACGACCGGGACGCCGTCGGCACCGTCCCGCGTCGTGACGCTGTACGAGACGCCCTCGGCCAACTCGCCGGTCGAGGCGCCCTCCGACGACTCCACGTCCCCAGGCTGCTGCCGCGCCTTCCGCCGACGCCCCCACCCTCGCCGTTCGCCACTCATCGGACGCCCCTCCCCCTGGTGCGATGCCCGACCCGCCTTCCCATGGTTGCGCAACGGGCGTGCGGTGGTCCAGGAGGTTCACATCATCTGCTCAACGCACCGGAAAGCCGAAGGAGTACCCCTGCTGCTTCAGCCACGGCAGGATCTCGCGCAGGGCGGTGACGGTCTGGGAGCGGTCCCCGCCGGCGTCGTGGAAGAGGATCGTCGGGCCGTTGGAGACCTCGCTCTTGACGGTGGCGACGATCGCGGCGGCGCCGGGGCGCTCGAAGTCCTTGGTGTCGACGTTCCAGCCCAGCGGCCGCATCCCGTGCGATGCGGCGAGGGTACGGCTGTAGGGGGTGAAGGCACCGCCGGGGGCCCGGTAGTACACGGGCCGTACGCCCCCGGAGGCCTCGGTGATCATGCGCTCGGCGTCCAGGATCTGCTGCGACTGGTAGGCCTCGGACTTGGTGTCCATCGTGGTGTCGTGCGACACCGTGTGGTCGCACAGCCGGTGACCGTCCGCGACGACCGCCTTGACCATGTCCGGGTGCGCCTGGGCCTGCGTGCCCACCATGCAGAAGGTCGCCTTCACCCCGTTCTCCCGCAGCACTTGAAGCACCTGCGGGGTCCAGCCCGGGTCCGGCCCGTCGTCGATGGTGATGTTGACGCCCCGGGGGCCGGCCTCCGACGCGTGCGCGATGTCCACCGACACCCGCGCCCGCTTGGCGGCGGAACCCGGAGCCGCGGAACCCGGTGCGGAGGAACCCGGTCCGGAGGGGCCCGCCGAGACGCCCGCCTCCGCCTTGCCCCCGCCGACGGGGCCGGCCTGCGCCGTCCACACCGAGGTGACCGCAGCCACCGCCGTCACCCCGACCGCCGCCGCGAAGACCCGGCCGTGCCATCCCCGCCCGCCATGCCGCGCCATGTCTGCCCTGTCCTCGTCCTGTTGGTGAATCCCCTGCAGAAGACAGGACGATGAAAGGGCGTCATGGGATCCCTCTGTTACGGATCACGGACATTTCCGCGGGAGTTCCGGGACGGACGCGCGGCGGCCGGTGTCGGCTCGACGAGTCAAGGCGAGCACGGGCGCGGGTGCGCCGCGCATCCGAGAGAGGCCCGTGGATGTCACCAGGTGTGTGCGACGTCCACCACGAGGTGGTCGGCCAGGCGCTGCACCTGGAAGGGCAGACGTGCGCGCACGCCGAGCCCGAACTGCGTGACACCCTCGAAGCTCCCGGCGTACCGGGTGTCCTGGAAGGTGCGGTACCCGGTGAGGTTCACGCCCGGCAGCGGTTGCGCGACCCGTCCGGGGTAGGTGGGGGTGCCGGTCTCGGGGTCGTAGGAGGGCGCGTTCACCCGCACCTCCAGGATGGCGCCGCCGCCGACGTGGATGGGGCGGCCGGAGCCGTCCTGGTAGAGCTCGTCGACGTACCCGACCGAGAAGCCGAGTTCGCCGCTGCCCGCACCGGGGACGTCGATGACGAACCGGTCGTAGCAGTCGTGACGGCCGGTCCTGACGTTCGTCAGCGGTGTCGACGTGCCGGCGAAGTACGTCTTGTCCAGGCTGCCCCAGCCGGTGGCACAGGCGGCAGCGGTGCGGGTCGCGGTGACCGGCGCGGCGTTGGCCGGGACCGCGGCCGCACCCAACGTGGCGGTCAGGAGCGCGGCGGTGGCCCAGATGGTCCTGCTTCGTACCATGATCTCCCCCGAAGGACAGGTGTGTCGGATATCAACTGAGACAAACTGATTGGCCCAAAGGTTGCACCGTTTTCACGCCTCAGTGTGGCGCGATCGGGCACAAGCCAAGCCCGACCGGGGGGAGGGTAGCCCGAATTCCTCACTGTCCTGCGGCAGTTGACCGAGACCGGTGCGCCGACGGCGAGTTGACCGGGTGGGACGCCGTCCGGAACGCTGATCCGGGACGACGGGACGGGGGCCCGGCGGTATCACCTGGCAGGGCAGCCCGACTTGGTGTGATCGGCAGCCTGTCCCGAGTGCCGGCAGATCGTCGACGCGCTCGTCGGCCGCTGGGATGTGTTGGAACGGAACCCGCCCGGCAAGACCGTACTGGCCGAGATCGATCTGCCGCGCCGGCTGTCCCTGACGCGGCGCTGTCGTCTCAGGGTCCCGGATAGGGGCCGTCGATGTGCTGGGGCCGATGGAGAACCTGGGTCGGCTGCACGGATGACGGCGGGACTGGCGGTGGTGGAGGTGGCGGTGGTGGAGGTGGCGGGAGCTGGTCCCGTAGCAGGGGCAGCGGGGTGTGCAGGTGCCAGATGCCGGGAAGGTCGAGTCGGCCCTGCCGCTCCGCCAGCAGGATCTGCTGGACGCTGAGACGTGCCTCCAGCACACACTGCCCACTGCGTACGGCGACCATGTGCGCGTCGCGTACGACGGCGACGAGTCCGCTGATCCGGAAGAGAAGCTCGAGCCAGACGTCGAGGGTGCCGACCTTGGTGCCGTCCAGGAAGACGTCGATGTAGGGGCGGTGGTTGGACGTGATCTCGTGGCTCGCCAGCGCGACCACCTCCTCGCTGCCCGGGGTGGCCCGCGTGCGCTGCGCGGCCTCGGTAAGGGCGGCGTGTCTGCGCCAGCCACCGGCCGCCACGTCGAAGACGTCGAGGGAGAGGAAGGAGTCGATGGAGCCCGCCAGTTCGTGTTCGACGGCCTGATCGGCCGCAGGCGTCAAGGGGCGCGTACCGCGGAGGAGACCGCTGGCCGCGCCGCCGCCGTGCAGCGGGCGGGTGAGGGCGTCGGCCGTGTCGGGGCACTCCGGGCCGAGCAGGAAGGCACGGACTGTGAACGGTTCGGCCGGAGCGGTCATGGTCATGGCTTCACCTCGACAGAGGTCTTGAGCAGGTCTTCAGTGGAAGTGCTGGTCGCCCGGGTCCGGGTGGGGTTCGAGCCGTACGGTGCGGTTCGCCGAACTGCCGTCACGACGCTCGCGCAGCTCGACCGTTCCGGACCCGGAGCGCAGTGCCGTGTTGATGTGGTCGCGGACCCAGCGCGGTCCGCGTTGTTGGTGGTTCACCAGGGAGAACAGGAGGGCCAGGAGCAGCAAGGCCCCGCACACGGAAGGCCCGACCACCCATCCGATGGGGATCCCCGTATCCCCACCGCCGCCATCGGTCGTACCGATACCGGTTCCGTTCGTCTCTCCGTCGGTTCCGCCGTTCTCCGTTCCGCCGTTGTTCGAGTCACCGGTGGTGGTGCCGTTCGATTCCGTTTCCGTCACCGTGAAATCGGCGTCGGCGTAGTACGTGTCGGCGTACTGCGTGCAGGCGGCCCGTACGGTGTGCGTTGTCACGGACGAACCCTCCGGCACGTCGAAGTCGCCTTCGAAGTCTCCGTCGGCCGAGACCCCGGCCCCGGTAATGAGCGCGTTGCCGCCGTCCCACGACACACTCACCTCTGAGCATGTGAATCCCGAACCTGTGACCGTGACGGATGTCCCCGAAGAGCCACTGGTGGGATCCAGCACGATGTCGGGATCCCAGTCATGGGTCGGTGTGACCGTGAACGTCGCGCTGCCGTACTTCCCGTTGCTGCAGAACGCCCCGACGGGGTGAGAGCCGACGTCGGCGTCGTCCGGGACATTGAAGGTGTCTCCGGGGCCGAGGAGCTTCCCGTCCCAGTAGATGCCGGTAATGACGCCGGCCCGGACTCCCGCCGCTGTCCAAGCCGCTGGTGGCTTGAACTCACCGTCGTCGTCCGTTGGGGAGGGGGAGGGGGAGGGGGAGGGGGAGGGGGAAGGGCCGTCAGGCGAATCGTCAGGATCGGGGCTGGGCCTGGTGCAGCTGTCGAAAGCTATGTAGACGGGAGTTCCCGGCGGCCCCTCGGACGGGCTGAGGGTGATCGGCTCCTGCTTCGCCACCGCGGCCGGCGCCCAGAACGCCGTCGGGGCCCACCCGATCGCGATGCTCACCAGCACGGTGGTCAGGCATTGCCAGAAAAATCGCGCAGCGGATGTCATGAGCCGAAGCAAGCTGGAGCGAAGAAGGAGAAGGAATGAGCGGGGCGACATGGCGCCCGGGAAATCCGGGCCTCAGGCATCGCCTCTTTGCCTCTTTCATTCTCCGTCGTCTCGCCGTTTTTCGCGCGTCGTGACGTGCGCGACCCACACCACGGAGGTCCCCAGGAGGAAATGGTCAAGCGGAGACGGTCACGACGTGACCGTCAGCAGGTCGCGTTGGTCCGCCGGGAGTTCCACCTTGCTGGCGTAGAGGAGCGCGTGGCCCGGGTCGAAGACCCCAAGACGCTCGGGGCGGACCGCCACCCGTGACGGAGCCGCAACGACGCCTCACCCACCATCACGCACCAACTCGTTACATCCGTCGGCCGTACGCAGCGGTGTCCGCGCCCGCCTCGGCGGATGGGATCCTCTGCAACTGACGGTCGGCAGGGATGAGTTGGAGGGGGCACGACCAGCCGCGGTGGTCCGGGAACTGGGCACGCTGACGCCCGAGCAGCGTGCCGTGTGCGCCGAGGACGTGGCGGCCCTTCGTGAAGCGATGCGGGAGAGCTGGCACGGGAGGACCACGGAGGAGGTCACCGCGCGCTGTGCCGCGGATCTGGGGTGCCAGGTCACCCCGGAGGCCGCGGCGACCTGAGGATCGACCCCGACGCGGCGATGGACGCCCTGCTGGTGCTCGCCGCACGGGGCCAGTTGGACGGGCGGACTGCTCGGACGACAGATCGAGGTGCTGACGCGCGCCCAGTGGCTGGAGGCGAACCGCGTGCACGACGCACTGCGCATCGCGGCCGATACGGGCGCCCATGCCACCGTGTGGTCCGTCCTTTCGGCCGCCCTCCCCGGCATCCTGCGCGACACACCGCTCCGGGGCGCGGGCGCGCTCCTCTCCTCGCCGTCACCTGCGCCTCGGGCTGCGGCACCAAGGGCGAGATCCCCGAGGTGGTGGCGGTCGCCGAGCGCACCGGATCGAGCCGGCTGGTGAAGAACGCCGGACTGCTGCGCGACGTGCTGCGCCGACGCCGTCCGCAGGGCGTTGTCAGTGGTGGGAGGCAGGATGTGACGCATGACGACAACCGGTGCAGTGATTGTTGATGCCGTCGCCTACGCGCAGGCGATCGAGGACGCGGTGAAGGCGTCGGCCGCCTACTACGCGGCGGGCACGTCGGTGCTGGACGACGACGCGTACGACCGTCTGGTGCGCGCCATCGCGACGTGGGAGGCCGAGCACCCGGAGCAGGTGCTGACAGGTTCCCCGACGGGCAAGGTGGCCGGTGGCGCGGTCCAGGGCGACGTCCCGCACACGGTGGCGATGCTGAGCCTCGACAACGTGTTCTCGCCGGAGGAGTTCACCGCGTGGTCCGCGTCGCTCGCCCGGCGCATCGGTCACGACGTCACCCGGTTCAGCGTGGAGCCGAAGCTCGACGGTCTGGCGGTCGCGGCCCGCTACACCCGCGGCCGTCTGACGCGGCTGATCACGCGGGGCGACGGGACGGCCGGGGAGGACGTCTCGCACGCCATCGGCACCATCGAGGGCCTGCCCGACGAACTGGCGGAACCGGTCACCGTGGAGGTGCGCGGCGAAGTCCTCATGACGACCGCCCAGTTCGAGCACGCCAACGAGGTCCGCACCGCGCACGGCGGCGCGCCGTTCGCGAACCCGCGCAACGCGGCGGCGGGCACCCTGCGGGCCAGGGAGCGCGCCTACACGGTACCGATGACGTTCTTCGCCTACGGCCTGCTGCCCCTCACCGATACCGACACCGGCACGAACACCGACACCAATACCGATCCCAATACCAATACCAATACCAATACCAATACCAATACCGATTTGGTCCGGGGCGAGGAGCTGGGGGAGTGCGCGCACAGCGACCTCATGGCGCGGGCCGTGGCGTACGGGGTGAACACCACCGCCACCACCGCTGCGCCCGGCAGCACCGCCGACACCGTGGAAAGGGTTTTGGACCGCGTGGCCGAGATCGCCGCACTGCGCGCCTCGCTGCCGTTCGGGATCGACGGGATCGTCATCAAGGCCGACCTGGCGGCGGACCAGCGGGCCGCGGGCTCGGGTTCGCGGGCCCCGCGCTGGGCGATCGCCTTCAAGCTGCGGGCCGTGGAGAAGATCACCCGGCTGCTGGCGGTGGAGTGGAACGTGGGCCGCACCGGCATCATCGCTCCCCGGGCCGTCCTGGAGCCGGTGGAGATCGACGGCTCCACCATCACCTACGCCACCCTCCACAACCCGGCCGACATCACCCGCCGCGACCTGCGCCTCGGCGACCCGGTCATGGTCCACCGGGCCGGCGACGTCATCCCCCGCGTCGAAGCCCCCGTCGCCCACCTGCGCACCGGCGAGGAACAGCCCATCGTCTTCCCCGAGGCGTGCCCGCGGTGCGGGTCGGGCATCGACACCAGCGAGCAGCGCTGGCGCTGCACCAACGGCCGCAACTGCCACCTCGTCGCCTCCCTCTCCTACGCCGCCGGACGCGACCAGCTCGACATCGAAGGCCTCGGTCACACCCGCGTCGTCCAACTGGTCGACGCAGGCCTCGTCACGGACCTCGCCGACCTGTTCGCCCTCACCCGCGACCAGCTCCTGGGGCTCGAGCGGATGGGGGAGACCAGCACCGACAACCTCCTCGCCGCGCTCGCCACGGCCAAGGCACAGCCGCTGTCGAGGGTGCTGTGCGCGCTCGGCGTCCGCGGCACCGGCCGCTCCATGTCCCGCCGCATCGCCCGCTACTTCGCCACCATGGACAACCTCCGCGCCGCCGACGCCGAGACGATCCAGCAGGTCGAGGGCATCGGCGTCGAGAAGGCCCCGTCCATCGTCGCCGAACTCGCCGAACTCGCCCCGCTCATCGACAGACTCGCCGCGGCCGGCGTGAACATGACCGAGCCCGGCGCCACCCCGCCCGCGCCGAAGGCCGGCCCCGCAGACCCCGCCGACGGCGGGGAGGTCACGGATGCGGCGGCCGGGCCGCTGGCCGGCATGGCGGTGGTGGTCACCGGCGCGATGACCGGACCGCTGGAGAGACTCAGCCGCAACCAGATGAACGAGCTCGTCGAACGGGCCGGTGGCCGCGCCTCCTCCAGCGTCTCCAAGAAGACCACCCTGGTCGTCGCCGGAGAGGGCGCCGGCTCCAAGCGAGCCAAGGCCGAGACCCTCGGCATCCGCCTCACCACCCCCGACGAGTTCGCCGCCCTCGTCGCCGACCACCTCGACGCCGGATGAGACGGTCGGCTGCCAGCTCGTCCCGGTCGGGCGGTACGACGAGGTCGGCGGCCGCCGCCGACCTCACGCCCGCAAGCTAACAGCGCCCCGCCCCCGACCGCGACGCCGAAGGCATTGCGACTGCGAAGGCATTGCGACGCCGAGGCACCGCGCAGCCGGCCGGGGTGGTCCCCCGGCCGGCGTGCGGGCGGTTCAGTGCGCGGTCGGGGCCGACCGGACTGAGGTCAGAGCTGGCCGGACTCCGCGATGGTGATCTTCGCCGACGTCCTGCCGTCGCGTGAACCGAGCGCCTCGATCTTCTTGACGAGGGCCATGCTGTCGTCGTCGGCGACCTCGCCGAACACCACGTGCTTGCCGTCCAGCCAGTCCGTCACGATCGTGGTGACGAAGAACTGCGAGCCGTTCGTGTTCCGGCCCGCGTTGGCCATGGACAGCAGTCCTGGCCGGGTGTGCTTGAGGGTGAAGTTCTCGTCGGCGAACTTCTCGCCGTAGATGCTCTTGCCGCCGGTGCCGTCGCCGCGGGTGAAGTCGCCGCCCTGGAGCATGAAGGCGGGGATGACCCGGTGGAAGGACGAGCCGGCGTAGCCGAAGCCCTTCTCGCCGGTGGCCAGCGCGCGGAAGTTCTCCGCCGTCTTGGGCACGACGTCGTCGTACAGGTTGAAGTTGATGCGCCCGGCGGGCTCGTCGTTGATGGTGATGTCGAAGTAGACCTTGATCGTCATACCCCTATCCTGCACGGTCCCCGGAGCGGTGCCGCACAGTGGGTACCGTGTCGGCCCGCGACCAGGGGCGGGGCCGGGTCCGCGACCGGCGCCGGGGCCGAGGCCGGTCAGTCGACCGGCCAGGTGTGGGCAGGGGCGTTGAGGTGCATGTAGTCGATGTAGAGGCGCGTCATCCGCCGCAGCGCCTCGTGGCGGCCGGCGTGCGCGGAGGCGATGATGTGGTGGAACATCTCCTTCTGCCAGACCGCCCCGTTGCGGCCGGTGACACAGCGCTGCTCGATGATGCCGAGCAGCGGCTCCCGCCAGGCCGCGTCCATGCCCGAGAGCTCCAGCCCCCGGTGCGCCAGCGGCAGCAGCCGCCGCAGGACGAGTTCGGGCACCGGCACCTCGCCCGTCCCGGGCCAGTACAGCCGGGCCTCGATGCCGTGCCGCGCGGCCGTGTGCAGGTTGTCCTCGGCGGCCTGGAAGGACATCCGTGACCACACCGGCCGCTCCTCCTCCACCAGGGCGCGGGTGAGACCGTAGTAGAAGGCGCCGTTGGCGAGGGTGTCGGCGACGGTCGGACCGGCCGGCAGACAGCGGTTCTCCACCCGCACGTGCGGCTGGTCGTGGGCGACGGCGTAGACCGGCCGGTTCCAGCGGTAGATCGTGCCGTTGTGCAGGGTCAGCTCGGCCAGTTCGGGGACGTCCCCGCGTGCCAGCGTCTGGCGCGGGTCCTGCTCGTCGCACAGCGGCAGCAGCGCGGGGAAGTAGCGCAGGTTCTCCTCGAAGAGGTCGAAGACGCTGGTGATCCACCGCTCCCCGAACCACACCCGGGGCCGTACTCCCTGCACCTTGATCTCCTGCGGGCGGGTGTCGGTGGCCTGCTCGAACAGGGGGATGCGCGTCTCGTGCCACAACTCCCTGCCGAACAGGAAGGGCGAGTTGGCCGCCAGCGCCACCTGGACCCCGGCGATCGCCTGCGCCGCGTTCCAGTAGGCGGCGAACTCGTCGGGGGAGACCTGGAGATGGAACTGGGTGCTGGTGCAGGCGGCCTCCGGGGTGATCGTGTCCGCGTAGGTCCGCAGCCGGTCGACGCCGTCCAGTTCGATGCGCAGATCCTCGCCGCGTGCCGCGAACACCTGGTCGTTGAGCAGCCGGTAGCGGGCGTTCTCCGACAGCGCGCCCTCGCCGACGTCCTCCTGCCGCAGGGTGGGCAGGATGCCCACCATGATCAGACGGGTGCCGACCGAGCCGGCGCGCTGTTCGGCGTGGTTGAGCGCGGCGCGGATCTCGGACTCCCAGGCGTCGGGGCCGCCCTGCGTCAGACGGCGGGGCGGGACGTTGATCTCGAGGTTGAAACGACCCAGCTCGGTGGACCAGACGGGGTCCGCGATCGCGTCGAGGACGTCGTTGTTGCGCATCGCCGGCTCGGCCGCCTCGTCGACCAGGTTCAGCTCGATCTCCAGGCCCACCTGGGGCCGCTCGGACTCGAACCGCGACTCGCGCAGCATCTGCGCGAACACATCGAGGCACTCCTGCATCTTGGTCCGGTACCGGCGGCGGTCCTCGCGGGTGAAGACCAGCGCCGGGACATCGCGTCCCATCGGCCCTCCCGGCTTGTTGTCCCTGGTCGGCCGCCCCTCCTGCCTCCAGCGTCGCACCACCGGCCGCCCCTCACCAGGCGGGGCACCCGCGAGGTCGAAGCCGTTCACGATCACGCCCGCCGGGAGCGTTCCACCTCCCGCGCAGCGTCCTTGGCCGCCTGCTCGGCCCGGGCAACGGCGTCGGCGGTCACCCGAAGCCGTTCCTCGGCTTCGCTCCGTTCGCGGTCGGCTCGCCCGAGCTCCTGGCGTGCCTGCCGTAGCTGCTGCTCGGCGGCGGACTCCTGCCGGGCGGCCCGATCGTGCCGGTCCCGTGCCCGGCACCGCGCCGCACGCCCTTCTTGACGCCCTTCCTGCGTTCCACGATGGGGACCGGACCGTCACGCCCCTCAACGCGTCCGCTGGTGTTCGGCGTTGAGGGGCGCCGGTCTGCCGGACGCCGCCCGGCGGACTGCGGCGGCCGTTCCCGGAGCCCGCCCGTCCGCGCATCCGCCCAAGCCTTCCGCCGTCCGGCGTTATCGATTCGTTGCCCATTGGGCCAGGTCCGATCACATGGCGGTAACACCGTGAACGACCGTCGCTTCCCCCTCCGATCTTCAGGAGTTCAGGCAGATGGTGTTACGCGCAAGACGCAGACATGGATCCGCGGCGGCAGGAACGGCTCTCACGGCCCTGGTGCTGGCCGGGCTTCCGGGTGGGACGGCCCAAGCCGCGCCGCCCGGCGACTCGGCCGACGGAGGCTCCCGTGCCGCCGCCGCCGTGCGGACGGTGACGCTGGTCACCGGCGACCGGGTCCTGCTGGACCGCGCCGGAAAGGTGGCCGGCGTCGAGCGGGCGAAGGGCCGGGAACGGGGTACGTTCTCGATCCGCACGGTCGGCGACCACACCCAAGTGGTGCCCGCCGACGCGGAGTTGCTGATCGCGCAGGGCAAGCTGGACGTCCGGCTGTTCGACGTGACCCAGTTGGCGGCGGACGGCTACGACGACGCGGGCCGCACCGACGTACCGCTGATCGTCACGTTCAAGGGCAAGAAGGCCCCCTCGATGACCCCGTTCACCGGGGCGGGGGCCAAGATGGGCCGGTCTCTGCCCGTCGTCAACGGCAAGGCGATACGCCCCGTCAAGAAGCGGGCCGCCGACTTCTGGAACGCCGTGACCGACAGCGCGGGTGGCGGTACGGAGTTCACCGGCTCCACGGCCGTTGAGAAGGTCTGGCTGGACGGCAGGCGCAAGGCGAGCCTCGACAAGAGCGTGCCGCAGATCGGCGCGCCCACGGCCTGGGCCGCCGGTTACGACGGCACCGGCACCAAGATCGCCGTGCTGGACACCGGAGTCGACACCTCCCACCCCGACCTGACCGGGCGGGTGATCGAGGCGCAGGACTTCTCCGACTCCGGCAGCACCGGCGACAGGTTCGGCCACGGCACGCACGTGGCGTCGATCACCGCCGGCTCGGGCGCCAGGTCCGGCGGCAAGTACAAGGGCGTCGCCCCGGGCGCGAAGCTCCTGAACGGCAAAGTCCTCGACGACAACGGCGGCGGCTTCGACTCCGGGATCATCGCGGGCATGGAGTGGGCGGTGGCGCAGGGCGCCGACGTCGCCAACCTCAGCCTCGGCGGCACGGACACGCCCGGTGTCGACCCGCTGGAGGAGGCGGTCAACCGGCTCTCCGCCGCGTCCGACACGCTGTTCGTGATCGCGTCCGGCAACGAGGGCGAGTTCGGGGAGGGGAGCGTCGGTTCGCCCGGCAGCGCCGACGCCGCGCTCACCGTCGGCGCGGTCGACAAGTCCGACAAGCTCGCCGAGTTCTCCAGCCGTGGCCCGCGCGTCGGCGACAGCGGCGTCAAGCCCGACCTGACCGCGCCCGGTGTCGCCATCATGGCCGCCGCGGCGGCCGGCAGCGTCCTGGAGGGCGCGTACCCCTCCGACACCCCGGGCTACCTCACCCTGGACGGTACGTCCATGGCGACCCCGCATGTCGCCGGCGCCGCCGCCATCCTCGCCCAGGAGCACCCGGACTGGACCGGCGAGCGCCTCAAGTCCGTCCTCACCGCGTCCGCGAAGCCGGGGACGTACAGCTCCTACCAGCAGGGCACCGGTCGCACGGACCTGGTCCGGGCGCTGGACCAGAGCGTCGTCGCCGAGCAGCAGTCGATCGGCTTCGGCGAGCAGCAGTGGCCGCACGACGACGACACGCCCGTCACCAAGCAGCTCACCTACCAGAACCTCGGCACGGAGCCGGTCACCCTCGACCTCTCCGCCGACGCCTACGCGGTGGACGGCAAGCCCGCCGCCGAGGGCATGTTCACCGTCTCCCCGCAGCGGATCACCGTCCCGGCGGGCGGCGAGGCGAGCGCCGAGGTCACGGCCGACACCCGCGCCGGCACCGCCGACGGCAGCTTCGGCGGGTCGGTGGCCGCCGTCTCCGCCGACGGCAAGGTCCAGGTGCGGACGGCCGTCGGCGTGGAGCGGGAGGTGGAGTCGTACAGCCTGACGCTGAAGCACCTCGACGAGAGCGGCGCGCCGACCGGCGACGCCGTCACCTCCGTCGCGGGCTTCGTCGGCGACTTCTACGAGGACTACGCCGACGAGCAGGACGGCGAACTGACGGTCCGGCTGCCCAAGGGCGACTACATCCTCAGCGGCGTGATCCACCCGGGCATCGAGTCCGACAAGCACGCCGTGCTGGTCGAGCCCAAGCTGCGGCTGGACGGGGACAGGACCGTCACCGTCGACGCCCGGCAGGCGAAGCCGGTCGACATCACCGTGCCGGACGCGGCGGCCGAGGCCACCGACGCGTCGGTCGCGATCGGCTTCGAGCGGGGCGAGAACCTGAACGACGGCTTCCTCCAGTACCTGCTGCCGACCTTCCAGGGCACGCGGTTCGGGCGGCTCGGCTCCGGAGAGCCCGTCGACGGGCTGTACTCCCTGTACGCCGGCACCTGGACCCGCCAGGACGCGGAGGGCCGGCCGGTCAACTACCACCTGGGCTGGAACCGGGCCGGCCTGGACGGCTTCACCGCCAAGGTCGCGCGGAAGCAGCTCGCCAAGGTCGACTTCCAGGCGGGCGAACCGGTCGAGGGCCGGCGCGTCCAGGTCGAGGTCTCACCCCATGGACCCGACGGTGAACTGGTGCGCAGCTACACCGACATGCGCGGTGACCTGCCCCTGCGGACCACCGAGTACATCCTCGACAACGGCGTGCAGTGGTCGGCCCGGATGTGGTCCGTCTCGGGCGAGGGCCACGACTCGGTCTTCGAGAACTTCCTGATGCGCATGCCCAGGACGTGGAAGGCCGGCCGCACCTACCACGAGCGGTTCAACGTCGGCGTGTTCGGCCCGGTGCTGAACCGCCCCGACGAGCTCGGACCGGGCCGCGGCTTCCCGGGTGTCGCCCGGCTCGGCAACACCGTCAGGGCCTACGTGCCGCTGTTCGGCGACGGCTCCGGGCACTGGGGCGAGGCCGACGCCACCTCGGTGAAGACCACGCTCACCGCGGACGGCAAGGAGATCACCGACAACTACGAGACCCCGCCGACCCTGGGCCTCACCGAGTACACCGTCCCCGCCGGGGACGCCGCTTACAAGCTGACCGTGGACAGCTCCCGCAACCCCGCCGTCTACCCGGTCAGCACCCGCGTCCAGGCGGAGTGGACCTTCCGCTCGGCCACCACTCCCAGCACCCCCGAAGACGGCTTCGCCGCGCTGCCGCTGTCGACGGTCACTTTCTCCCCGGACCTGACGCTCGCCTCCACGGCGAAGGCGGGCCGGCACTTCGAGGTGCCGTTCAGCATCAAGGGCGCGGCGGCCGGACAGAAGCCCGCGAAGCTCGCCTTCCAGGTCTCGTACGACGACGGCGCCACCTGGCAGCCCGCCAAGGCCGTCGGCGGTACGCACCTGTCACTGCGGCACCCGGCGAAGGCGGGCTCCGTCTCACTGCGCGCCGCACTGACCGACCGTGACGGCAACACCCTGGTCCAGACGATCGAGAGGGCCTACCTCACCACCTCGTAAATCTCCGAACTCGCCGAACTCTCCGGACTCTTCGACCCTCTTTGCATCCGGCCTCGCCCGGGACGGCCACAGTGCCGCCCCGGGCGAGGCCGTCCGGTCGGAGCCGGGGCGACAGGGGTGACCGGGGTGGCCGGAAGGCCGCCCCGGTCCGTGACTCAGCGGCTGCGAAAGGCGCTGGTGGTGAAGAATCCCATTGCCGCGGCGCTGACCAGGGCACAGACGGTGAGGAGGGCGGTACGTCGCATGGAAGAAACCTTTCCGGTGATGAGGATGGGCTCTGCACAACGCCGGTCGGCCCCGGGTCGCTTCGCCGGCGGACCGACCCCACCCGTACGGGTGCGGCCAAGCGTGCGTGCGCCGCGCCCACACGTGTTCAGGTGCTCGTCGGCACCGGCCGCCGGAGCAGGTAGGCGGCCGCGGTCGACACGAGGACGGCCATGCAGGCGATGAACACCAGCCCCGCACCCTCCAGGCCGAGCGGACCGACCAGCACGCCCACACCGATCACCGGTACCGAGATGCCCGCGTAGGCCACCACGAACAGCGTCGAGATCACCGCCGCACGCGCGTCCGCGGGAGACGCCTCGGCCACCGCGGACAGCGCCCCACGGAACGTCAGCCCCTGCCCGGCCCCGCCGACGATTGCGCTCAGCACCACCAGCGGCAGCAGATCCCACCGCAGCGCGCCCGCGAGCAGCGCGAGCCCGGCCAGCAGCGCGCCGCAGCCCAGCGGCAACGACCGTCCGACCCCGACCCGGCCCACGGCCAACTGCCCGGCGGTGGAGGCGAAGAAGGCCAGCGCGACGACCAGACCGCTCACGGCGTGGTTGTCCACGTCGAGGGACTGCGCGAGGAACGCGGGGCTGACCGAGGTGAACACCCCGAACAGCGCGAACCCCACGAACGAGGCGATCGCCGCCGGCCCGAACACCGCCCGCACCTGGGGCGGCAGGCCGGGCCGCTGCGGCCGTACGGCGCTCAGCGGCCGCCGGTCGCGCACGGTCTCCGGGAGCCACACCACGACCGCGGCCGAGCAGGCGACGAGGGCGAGGTGCACGGCGAACGGCAGGTACAGCGGCCAGGGGGCGTACTGCGCGAGCAGTCCGGCGAGCAGCGGTCCGCAGCCCAGCCCGCCCATGTTGGCGGCCGTTGCCACGAACGTGGCCCGGGAGGCGCCGCCGGACGGCGCCAGGTCCATCACGTACGCCGTGGCGGCCCCGGTGAACAGACCGGCGGACAGCCCCGACAGCAGCCGCCCCGCGTAGAGCCAGCCCAGCCCGGTCGCGCACAGGAAGGCGACCGCGCTCGCCGCCGCGCAACCCAGGCCCCACAGCAGTACCGGACGTCTGCCCACGGTGTCCGAGGCGTTGCCCGCCAGCAGCAGCACGCCGATGACTCCGAAGGCGTACACCGCGTACACGACGGTGACCGTCAGCTCGGAGAACCCGAACTTCTCCTGGTAGAGGCCGTACAAGGGGGTCGGGAGTGTGGTGCCGGCCATGCACACGGCGAACACGGCTCCGCCGAGCAGACAGGGGAGCCATCCTCGGCGTTCACGGTTCATGCCGGCGACGGTAGCCCCGGCGCGCGACCGGGTGAGGCTCCACAGGCCTGCGGCGAGTCGGCCCGGGCGGGGCAGGAGGGACGGGCGGGATCAGGTGACGGACCAGTCCCGCAGTTGGCGGGCGATCCGGGCGACACCGAGCGCCCCGGAGGCGGCGTCACGCACGAGCGCTACGGCCGCCTTGGGCAGGTAGTCGAGCCTGCTGCCGTTGAGGATCAGGTAGGCCTCGGTGGCGTGCCAGGCGAACGCCTCGTTCGAGTGCTCCAGGGACGGCAGTCTCGCCAGGGTCTGGAGCAGGGCACCCGCCTTGAGGTGCAGAGATCCGTAGACGTCGTGCTCCAGCGCCCTGGCTTCGACCCGCGCGACCGCCGCGTACAGCGGCCCGTAGTCGTCGACCTGCGGATCACCGTCGAGGAGCTCGGCGGCGTGCAGGAGGAATGTGACGTCCAGCGGGTCCGGCTGGGTCACGCGGCGTGCCCTCGCTCCTGGTTCTCGAGGTCGCGCCGCGCTTCCCGCTCGGCCGCCCGCTCCTCGGCGCCGGGGTCCGCGGCGCCGGGCTCGGCCGCGAAGGCCGCGCCGCTGCGGGCCATGGACTCCTTGAAGCCCTCCAGGAAGCGCCCTTCGACGGCGGTCGCCCGGGCGTAGGCGGCGGAGAGGATGTACTCCTGCAGGCTGACCCCCTCCTGCTTCGCGGCGGCGGCGATGGCCGCCCGCTGCTCGGGGTCGGGGAAACGCAGGTTCATGGCTTTGGGCTCCGACATACCGCCAACGGTACCAGTGGTACCACGCCGAGATCCGGGGCTTCGCGCACTCAGGGCAGGATCTTGGCTTCGATCCCCGCGATCCGGCCGACGGCGTCGAAGGCGACCTCGACCACGCCGCCGTCGGCGAACTCGGCGACGATCCGGTCGTCGCCTTCGTCGCGCCGGGCCACGCCGTGGTGATCGAAGTAGCCGCGGACGACCTGCCGGGCCGAGTGCCCGATCAGCCCCGCCCCGGCGAGCAGCGTCCGGGGCAGCGCGACCGGATCCAGAACCGCCCGGGGAACCCGCGCGTCGTCGGGCAGGAAGTACACCTGCGTGGCCGGTCCCGCCGGGACACCGATGTAGCCGGGCGCCCCGGTCACCCCCATGCCCGTGAAGGCGAGCAGCTCCGCCGCCCGCCGCGGGTCGTCGAAGCCCGACAGCGGCACGACTTCCTCGGTGAGCTCCCTGATGCCCTGCGCCCGCCCGTATCGCTCGACCGCGCCGGTCAGGGCGACCACCTCGGTGCCTCGCAGGCCCGGGTTCGCCCAGCCCCACATCCACGACCGCTCTTCCGCGTCGTAGGTGCCGAGCACGGCCACGCGCAGGTCCAGGTTCCCCTGGCGGTAGGTGCAGGAGGGCAGGTCCGCGGTCCACGGCCCCTCGGGCAGGAACGCGGTCAGGGCGTCGAGCTGCGCCGCGCCCCAGGCGGCATGCCGTTCGGCCTCCAGGAGGAACGCGTCGCTGAATTCACTTGCCATGCCCCGACCTTATGGGGCGGCATCGAGCAGGCGTCGGGGAGGGGGCCCGCCTGCTGGGCCGCCCCGATCCGGAGAGCGGAACCCTCTTGGCCACGTCCGCTGGTCACGTGCGCTCAGACGTCGTACAACCTGCCCTGCCTCAGGGGTGGGGGAGGGGGAGGGGTCAGTGGCCGTAACGTCCGTGTGTCAGGCGTTGGAGCACCACTCGCGCCATCGCTTCCTCGCCCTTGGCGTTGGGGTGCGCGGGGGCGGCCGGTGAGGCGGGCCGCAACGGTTCGATCCATCGTTCGGCCGGGGGCTTGCACATGTCGTGGCCGATGGTCGGACCGTAGGTGTCGACGTACTCGGCGTGGTTCCAGCGTGCCACCAGACGGAGCATCAGGTTGAGGTGCTTGCCGGTGTCGCGGAGGTAGGGGAAGTCCCGCGTCGCGAACGGCACCGAGGGCGCGCAGCCGCTGCCGTCGTCGGGCAGGAGGTCCGGGTAGCCGACGAGGAGGACCCGGGCGTGCGGGGCCCTGTCGTGCACGGCCTGGAGCACCCGGGCGACCTTGGGCGCGGTTCTGGCGATCTCGACCGTGAGCCCGTCGACGCCCGAGGCGCTGTAGTGGCGCTGGCACGGATTACCGGTCGGGTCCTGCGGGGCCAGTTGGACGCAGGTGCCGATGACAGAGCTGAAGCCGACGTCGTTGCCGCCGATCTGGACGGTCACGAGGCTGCTGCTGCGGCTCACCGCGTCGAGCTGGGGGCCGTTGGTCCCCTGCGGCTTCCACATGTTCTCGGTCGTCGCCCCGCTGCAACTGACGTCCTTGAACAGGCCTGTTCGTAGCCGATCGGCCACGATGGACGGGTAATTGTGGTCGGAGCGGGCGCAGTTGGCGTCGACCTGCCGGGGGATGTACGGGCCGGAGGTGTAGGAGTCGCCGAGCGCCACGTACCGGCTTCCGCCGCCCGCACCGTGCGCCGCGGCGGGCACGGCCGATGCAACGACCAGAGCACAACCTCCCAGCGCGGCAAGGAAAGTGACGCCCTTTCGGCGACGCCCGACCAGTGTCCCCGTGCGTACGGCGCGCTGCATCGCGTTCCTCCCCCTTGAAGCCGACGGCCCTTCAACTCGGCCTGTATATCGCTCTGTTGGGCACCGGGGCCAGAGCCGGGAGCAAACGCGTCCGCCCAATGGCGGTATTCCCTCCGGTGGTTACGGAGGCGAGGGCGGCCGTCCCTGACAGGTGGTCACCCTCACGTCCTCGGTGAAGAGGGCTGGGGCGTCCAGGGCATACGGTCCGCCGCTCCGGGCCGGCCACAGTTCGGTGCCGATGTGTCGCAACGGGTCGGCGGTGCGTGGGGCCGTACCCTGTTGCGGGTGTCGTCCTCCCGCCTCCAACGCGTCGCCGTCCTCGTGCTCGAAGGCGCGAAGCCGCTCGACGTCGGCATCCCCGCGCAGGTGTTCACGACCCGCGCGAGCATGCCGTACGAGGTGCGGATGTGCGGCGCGGCACCTGGACTGGTGACCGGCGGCGACGGACTGTCGTACCACGTGGCCCACGGCCTGGAGGCCCTCGAATGGGCCGACGTCGTCTTCCTGCCCGGTTACCGTCTCCCCGACCGCGACGACCCGCCGCAGGCCGTCGTCGACGCGCTGCTCGCCGCCCACGCCCGCGGCGCCCGGCTGGCCGCCATCTCGACGGGGGCCTTCGCACTCGCCGCCACGGGTCTGCTCGACGGCCGACGGGCCACCACGCACTGGCACTACACCCGGGCGCTGGCGGCGAAACACCCGCTCGTCCAGGTCGACGAGAACGTCCTGTTCGTCGACGAGGGCAGTGTGCTGACCTCGGCCGGCGCCGCCTCCGGCCTCGACCTGTGCCTGCACATCCTGCGCCGCGACCTCGGGGTGGCCGCCTCCAACCACGCGGCCCGGCGCCTGGTCGCGGCCCCCTACCGCAGCGGCGGCCAGGCCCAGTACGTGCCGCGCAGCGTGCCGGAGCCGCTGGGCGAGCGGTTCGCCGCCACCCGCGAATGGGCACTGCACCGGCTCGACGAACCCCTCACCCTCGAGACGCTGGCCCGGCACGCGGCGGTCTCGGAGCGCACCTTCTCGCGGCGCTTCGCCGAGGACACCGGGTACACGCCGATGCAGTGGGTCATGCGCGCCCGCATCGACATGGCCCGTGAGCTGCTGGAACGCTCCGAGCGCGGCGTCGAGCAGATCGCGAACGACGTCGGACTCGGCACGGGCGCGAACCTGCGGGCGCACTTCCAGCAGATCCTCGGCACCACACCGAGCGAGTACCGGCGCACCTTCACCCGGGGCGAGTGACACGGCGAGTGACCGGGTACGGGCCGGGGAGCGCGCCGGTGGCGAGATCCTTGCGAACCCTGGCGCTCACGCCCCGGTCGCGGGCGGGCGCCCCGCGCGAGGCTGGTGACGAACCGAAGGGACACCACACATGACTCGCATCGCCATCAACGGATTCGGCCGCATCGGACGCAACGTGCTGCGCGCGCTCCTCGAACGCGACAGCGACCTCGAGATCGTCGCCGTCAACGACCTCACGGAGCCCGCGACCCTCGCGCGGCTGCTCGCGTTCGACTCGACGGCCGGCCGGCTGGGCCGCCCGGTCACCGTCGACGGCACCACCCTCGTCGTCGACGGCCGTCGCATCAAGGTGCTCGCCGAGCGCGAACCGGCGCAACTGCCCTGGGCCGAGCTCGACGTCGACATCGTGCTGGAGGCGACCGGCCGCTTCACCTCGGCGAAGGCCGCCCGCGCCCACCTCGACGCGGGCGCGCGGAAGGTGCTCGTCAGCGCGCCCTCGGACGGCGCCGACGTCACCCTCGCGTACGGCGTCAACACCGACGCCTACGACCCCGAGCTGCACACGATCGTCTCGAACGCCTCCTGCACGACCAACGCGCTCGCCCCGCTCGCCGCGGTCCTCGACGACCTCGCCGGCATCGAGCACGGCTTCATGACGACCGTGCACGCCTACACGCAGGAGCAGAACCTGCAGGACGGACCGCACCGCGACCCGCGCCGCGCCCGTGCCGCCGGGGTCAACATCGTGCCGACCACGACGGGCGCCGCCAAGGCGATCGGCCTGGTGCTGCCGAACCTCGAGGGCAAGCTGTCCGGCGACTCGATCCGGGTGCCCGTGCCGGTCGGCTCGATCGTCGAGCTCAACACGACGGTCGCCCGCGAGGTGACGCGTGACGAGATCCTGGCCGCGTACCGCACCGCGGCCGAGGGACCGCTCGCCGGCGTGCTCGAGTACTCGGAGGACGCGCTCGTGTCGTCCGACATCACCGGCAACCCGGCCTCGTCGATCTTCGACTCGGCCCTCACCCGCGTCGACGGCCGCCACGTCAAGGTCGTCGCCTGGTACGACAACGAGTGGGGCTTCTCCCACCGAGTGATCGACACGCTCGAACTCCTCGCCGCGCGCTGACCGGACGCAGGCCGCGGCCCTGACCGTACTCAGGACCCAGGACGGACTCAGGACCCGGGAGTCTGGACTCAGGACGGGGCCGGCCGGGTTGTCCGGGGGCCGGTGCTGGTCCGGAGGTCCGCCGCGAGCGCGGTGAGCCACACCTCCAGGTCGGCCAGGAGCGCCGGGATCCGAGGCGGGGACCGCGGCGTGGGGGAGGGCGGCGGAGTCAGCCGGAGACGGATGCCGCCGGGAGGGAAGTCGGCCGCCCGGACGGCAGCCGTCTCCACCTCCTCGGTGACGTCCCGGACCCAGCGCAGGGCGTCGGGAGGCAGATCGTGCGCCTGGGCCGTCCGGGGCAGCCAGTAGCCGCCGACCAGGACGCGCGCGGCGAAGTTGAGGGCGGCCAGGTAGTCGGGCTCGGTCTCGGGGGCGGGGCCGGAGGGTTCCGTGCGGTATTGCGCGTACGCGCTCTCCGCCATCCGAAGCCGGTGCCGGGTCAGCCGGAGCGCCTGGTCGACGGTGTCCGTGACGCGCGCGGGGTCGGAGCCGGTCGTGGCGGCCGTCGTCGCCCGCACCACCGGCGCCGCCGCCCGGAGCAGGGCCGTCATGCTGCGCCGCGTCTCGGCGCGGGCCCCGGAGGGCCAGGCGAGAACCCCGCACAGCAGCCCCACCGCGCTCCCCGTCAGCACGTCGACGACCCGCATCTCCGCGAGCCGCCACGTCACGGGTGCGATCTGGGCGAACGCCACGGACACGACCAGGGTGAACAGACCCTGCGCCCAGGCCGGTCCCTCCAGCGGCCCCACGGTGAAGGCGAGCAGCATCACCGGCACGAGCAGGTACGCGTACACCTCGGTGGCCTGACCTGCCCCGATGAGGAGCAGACCGGCGGCGAGCGCACCGGCCAGCGTGCCTACGACGGCCGCGCGGACGGCGGACCAGGTGGCGCCCGCCGTCGTACGCCCCAGGGTCAGCACCGTCAGCAGCACCCAGAAGCCGTGCGACAGGTCGAGCGAGCCCGCCACCAGGCGGGCGAGGGCGAGACCGAGCGCGGTGCGCAGCGCGTTCTGGAAGACGACGGAGCGCCGCGTGAGGTTTCCGGCGAGGCGGATGACGAAGAGGCCGACCGTCGGGGTCCGGGCGTACCAGAACTGCTCCCGGGGCAGGCCGTGCACCGGCCGACGGCCGCCGAACGCCAGGGCGACGGCCGTGCGCACGGTCACGGCCGAGACCGCGATCGTCAGCACCGTCGACTGCCGCAGCAGCACCTGGTGCGGCGCGGGCGTGCGCCCGGTCGAGGCGGCCTCGCGCGCGGCCAGGAACTGGGCGATCATCTCCTCGATCAGCTCGGGACCTGTGGCCGGGCGCGTCCGGCGCAGCGACCGGGCCGTCTCGGCGCATGCCGCCGCCGTGCCGCGCAGAAGGTCCTGCGAGGCCAGGTCGGTGGGTGCGGGAGGCATCTCGGTGAGGGCGGCCAGTTGGTCCACCAGACGCCGGGTCGCGGAACCCGCCTGGGCCAGCGCCCGGTCCGTCCGGCCCGCTCCGGTCGGGCGGGCGCCGCTCGGCTGGTGCGAGAAACGCAGGCCCCGGCCGGCCGCCCGCAGCCGTACGGCGAGGCCGGGCTCCGGGCCCCGCCCGGTCCGGATCACGGAGCCGGCGGCCCGGGCCGCGAGGTCGAGGGTGTCGGCGATGCGGTCGCGGTACGACGACTCCGGCCGGTCCGGGAGCACCACCAGCTCACACACCACGAGCAACGTCACGCCGACGGCAACCCCGGTCAGACGCTGGGGCAGGGTCTCCGGTGCGAAGGGCGGGAAGCAGGCGAGGATGTAGAACAACTGCAGCCCGGGAGCGGTGCCGGCCGGCCGCGGGCCGCACACCGCGCCGAAGGTCAGCACGAACGCGACGAACAGCATGCCCGCCACGGCCGACCACGTCTGCACGGCGAGGGCGGTGCCGAGGGAGGTGAGGGCGGCGGCGACCGGCAGGGCGAGCAGCACGGTCAGGGCGCGCCGGCGCCCGGATCCCGGCACCGGCGAGAGCACGCCGAGCGCGATCGGCGCGAACAGGGCGTACAGCGCGGTCACCGGCTGATCGAGAAGGTACGCCGCCGGAAAGAACCCGGCCGCCGCGGCGACCGTGACCCGTGCCGCACGCCGGCCGGCCCCGACGGACTCGGCGAGGGTCGGCCGCTTCACCATCAGCGCTCCTCTCCGGGCCTCTCCGCGCCTCCCCGAGGACCATCCCGTCCGCAGCTTCAGTGTCGCGCGGGTCGGGCGTTCGCGCAGGCAGGGCGTGGGCCCGTCGGGACGTCGACACGTCGGCTCGGTGGTCGGTGACGGGGAGAGGCGCCGCCACCCGGATGCCGGCCGCGGTGTGGTGTCGAGTCCGTGCAGAACCGGTGCTCTCGTGGTCACTTGGTCACCCGCACCGAACCCATAGGGGACAATACGATGATGTCGCGCCAACGGCCCCGCTGTTGAGCCGTCGGGCGACGTCTCGACAGCGACCGTCCATGAAAGCAGAGCCTCGGTGATCTCCGTCTTCGACGACACTCCGATCTACCATCGCCTCATCAGCGAGCGCGGTGACGTGCCCGCCCAGGTGCGCGGCGAGGCCGAACGCATCAAGCGCGACCTGGACCGGGTCATGAACGCCCCGTCCTCCTTCGCCCCCGGTCCGCCGGCGCAGCGGTCGTTCTTCTCCTGAAGGCGTTCCTGAAGCCGCGGAGTCCCATGAACGAGGGTGAAGTCGCCGCCGTGCCCCGACCGTTGACGCTGCCCGACGGGCGGCCCGCGATGGCCGCCTGGACGCTCGACCCCCGCCGCCGGCATCTCAACCACGGCTCGTTCGGCGCCGTCCCACGCGTGGCGCAGGAGCGGCAGAACGCCCTGCGGGCCGAGATGGAACGCGCCCCGGTCGCGTGGTTCCCGGCGCTGCCCGGGCGGATGGCCGCGACCCGCGCAGCCGTCGCCGGACACCTGCGGACCGACGGTACGGACCTGGCCCTCGTGCCGAACGCCAGCGCCGGGGCCAGCGTCGTCTACGCCGCACTGGCCGCCCGGCCCGGCGGGGACATCGTCGTCACCGACCACGGCTACGGCGCCGTCACCATGGGCGCGCAGCGGCTGGCCTCCCGCTGGGGGACCGTCGTACGCACCGCCCGGGTACCCCTGGCAGCCGACGCCGAGCAGGCGTACCAGGCGGCGATGGCGGAGGTGGACGACGACGTCGCGCTCATCGTCCTGGACCAGATCACCTCCGCGACGGCCCGGCTGATGCCGGTCGAACGCGTCGGTGCCGAAGCCGCCCGGCGCGGGATCACCCTGCTCGTCGACGGCGCGCACGCCCCCGGCCTGCTCGCCGCGCCCCTGGACGGTCTGGTCTGCGACGCCTGGGTCGGCAACCTCCACAAATGGGGCTGCGCCCCGCGCGGCACGGCGGCGCTGGTCGCCCGAGGACCGCTGCGTACGGACCTGCACCCGCTGATCGACTCGTGGGGCGCGGCCGAACCCTTCCCGGACCGCTTCGACCACCAGGGCACGCTCGACGCCACGGGCTGTCTGGCCGCGCCCACGGCCCTGGAATTCATCGACGACACCTGGGGCTGGGACACCGCCCGCCGGTACATGGACGAACTCGCGGACCACGGCGCCCACGTCGTCGCGGCCGCCTTCGGCCGGGCCGGGACCCCGGCGGACCCCGTCGACGTCGGGATGCCCGTCCCCGGCATGCGCCTGGTCCGCCTGCCCGAGGGCCTGGGCAGCAGCCGGATCGCGGCGGACGCCCTGCGCGACCGTGCGACCGCCGAACTGGGCGTGGAAGCCGCGTTCACCAGCTTCGACGGCCTCGGCTACCTCCGACTGTCCGCCCACGTCTACAACACCCTTGAGGATTACGAGTACTTCGCCGAGACCTGCGTGCCCGTCGTCGAGAAGTGGGCCCGCGAGGCGGGGGAATCGTCGCCCCGCGAGTAAACGCGCAATGGCGGACACAGGCTGACCGGGTCCAGGGGGCGGGCCGTTGTCAGTGCCGTGATGCAGGATGCCCCAGGTGAGATCAACTTCCGCTCGGCAGGGTAGACGGTCTCGTGTCCCTGCCCAGGAAAGGTCACCGATGATGCCGCCAACCGCCGACCAGCAGCAGTTCCTCGACATACGCTTCGCCGCGCGCCGCCCCGCCGTACCGCTGAGCAGCGCCGGAGCCGACGTCCTGCGCATCGTCTCCGATCCGCGCACACCGGTGTTCGTGACCGAGCACGCCAGCGGACGCCGTGTGTACGGCTACTGGCGGCCGTTGGACGCCGAAAACGGCCGGGGAGGCTGCTACGTCGCGCTGTCCACGGCCGAGTGCGACGAGCTGTACGCGGCGGGACGGATCACGCTCGGCGAGCCCGTCAAAGACCCCACGAAGACGACCTACCGGGCCCGCCCCACCCGCACCCCGGCCCGCACCCCGGCCCCAGCCCCGCGCCCCACGGCCGCACCCGCGCCCGGACCGGCACCCGTGCGGACGACGGGGGCGAGGAGACGCGCCGCGTGAGGGATGGCCGGCGCGGGGGAGCGGCCTGTCCACGAGTCGGCGCGCCGCCGTATCAGTGTGCCGGTGACCGGTGTGCCTTGCTTGCCCGTGTCCTACGCGCTCGCCAGCGGCTCGAGTTCGTCTTCGTCGGCGGCGCGGGCGTCCCGGGTGCGGGAGACCGCGAGTACGAGCGCCTGGGAGACCGCTCCACACAGTCCCACCCCCGGGGCGAACCGGTTGAACGAGCGGATGGTGGCGTTCATCCGCCCCCGCGGCCGGTCGGGCGTCACCGATTGTCGGAGCGTATCCAGGACCGCCTTCGAGGCGTGACGCGGTTGCCGGACCGACCGGTCGACTGACCGACCAACTGACCGGCCGGTCAGTCAGTGGTGTCGGCGATGCGCTCGAACGCTGCCGCGAGTTTGCCGACGTCGATGCCTTCGAGCTGGTCGAAGAGGCGGTGGCGGACGCCCGTGATGTGCAGCGGCCAGGCCTGTTCGAGGCGGGCGAGGCCGGCGTCGGTGAGGGTGGCGCGGAAGGAGCGGGCGTCCTGGCTGCACTGTTCCCGGACGACCAGCCCCTCGGACTGCAGGCGCTGCACGGTGCGCCCCGTGTGGGAGGGGGACTGGTGGCACAGCCCGGCCAGGTCGCCCAGGCGCAGCGCGCGGTCGGGGGCCTCGGACAGGAACATCAGGACGATGTACTCGGCGTGCGTCAGGCCCAGCGGATGCAGGTTCGTGTCGAAAGCGCGGGTCAGGGCGGCCATCGCGGGCCGGAGCGCCTTGACCAGGGCGTACTCGTCGGCGGTGAGGGGGAGAGGGGCGGGCCTGTGGCTGTCGTCGGGCATGCCCCCATCGTAACGACTACTTGTGTGCGCAACCAAGGTATGTAATTGTGTGCGCAGGTAAATATTTCCTCAACGCCTACGGGAGTGATCACCCATGGATCGTCGTGCCGTACTCAGGGGCGGGGCCGCCGGAACCGCTGTCGGCGCTCTGGCTCTCGCCACCGTTCTCGACGGCGGGACCCCGGCCCAGGCCGCGGACCGCTTCCGCGACCTGACCACGCACAGGGGCGGGAAGGGCGGCTACGGCAGTGGGAGCGGGCTCAGGGACGGGCGCAAGATGGGGGACCCGGTCACGACCCGCGAGGAGTTCCCGTGGCCGACGGACCTCACCCGTGAGGAGCGCCGCAACCTGGAGATGTTCGACGTCGCGGACTTCGACGTCTACTCCCACCAGGACTGGGACCGGTTCGACGAGAGTCACGACCAGGACGTGCGTGTGCACTGGCCCGACGGCCACTACACGGACGGGCTGGACATCCATGTCGAGGACATGAAGGCCCAGTTCCTGTGGGCGCCGGACATCAAGATCGAGGTGCACCCGGTCCGCATCGCCAAGGCCGACTTCGTCGCCGTGACCGGCGTGTGGGAGGGCACCTTCACCGGCCCGATGCCGGACGGCAAGGGCGGTTTCATCCAGCCCACGGGCAAGCGGTTCGCGCTGCACATGGCCACCATCGGCGTCCTGAACAGGCGCGGCGTCATGGAGGAGGAGTTCCTCTTCTTCGACCAGTTGACGATGCAGCGGCAGGTCGGCCTGGCCTGAGGTCCACGGAGCAGGACCGGGGCGGTCCCACGAGCCGGTAGCCGGTGGCAGGCAGTCGACAGGGGGCTGCCGACCGCCGGCTACCCGTATGAACGGGGCGTCAGGGGCGTCAGCCCTTGACCGCGCCCGTGAGCATGCCCTTCTTGAAGTGCCGCTGCACGAAGGGCGATGCGATCGCCACGGGGACAAGGGCGAGCACCATGACGGCCATCTGGAGCCCCAACGCCGAGAGTTGACCCGTACGGACCGCCTGCTGAAGGCCGGTCGGCGCCTCGGTGTTCTTCTGGACCAACTGGATGAGCACGTTCTGCAGCGGCATCATCTGCTGGTCGGTGAGATAGATCGAGGCGTTGAACCAGGCGCTCCAGTAACCGACCGCGTAGAACAGGGAGATGACGGCCAGTACCGCCCGCGACAGGGGCATGATGACGGTCAGCAGGATGCGCAGGTCACTGGCCCCGTCGATGCGGGCGGACTCGGTGAGTTCGGGGGAGATCCCCATGAAGAAGGCCCGCAGGACCAGGATGTTGAAGACGCTGACCGCGCTCGGCAGGATCAGGGACAGATAGGAGTCGGTCAGACCCAGCGACTGCACGAGCAGATACGTCGGGATGAGGCCGGCCCCGAAGAACATGGTCGCCATCAGCGTCATCAGCAGGAACCGGTGCCCGAGGCTGCCCGGCCGCGACAGCCCGTACGCCGCGAGCACCGACACCGTCATCGAGAACAGCGTGCCGACGAGGGTGACCCCGGTCGAGACCAGCATCGCCCGGCTGACCTGCCCACCGCCCAGCAGCTCCGTGTAGTTGACGAAGGTGATGCCCTGGGGGATCACCACCAGGCCGCCGACCCGGTCGATCACCGGCTTCGGGGAAAGGCTGGTGACGATCACGATCCACAGCGGGGCGAGCACCGCCAGGCAGGCCAGCGCGAGGAAGCCGCCCTTCAGGGTGAGCCCCGCCTTGCCCGGCGGCTCCTCCCACACGGGCCGGGCCGGCGCCTGGAGACTGCGGATGAGCTGCGTGTTGAGGCTCACTTCTTGTACACCCCCTGCTCGCCCAGCAGATGCGCGAACTTGTTCGCGCCCAGGACGAGTACGACGCCGATGAGTCCCTTGACGAGGCCGACGGCGGCCGCGTAACTGAAGTCGCCGTTCTGGATGCCGACGCTCCACACATAGGTGTCGAGGACCTCGCTGGCGCCCGCGCCGACCGCGTCGCGCTGGAGCAGGAACTGCTCGAAGCCGACGCTGAGCGCGTCCCCCACCCGCAGCACGAGCAGCAGCGCGATCACCGGCCGCAGCGCCGGCAGCGTCACGTGCCACATACGGCGCCAGCGCCCGGCCCCGTCCATCGCGGCGGCCTCGTACAGGTCGGTGCTGACGGCGGCCAGCGCGGCGAGGAAGACGATGATCCCCCAGCCGGCGTCCTTCCACACGGCCTGCGCGGTGACCAGGTACTTGAACAGGTCCGCGTTCGTCATCAGGTCGAAGCCGGTCCACCCGTGGTCGGAGAGGGTCTGCGCGATGATGCCCGCCCCGCCGAACACCTGCTGGAACACGGTGACGACGAGGACCCACGAGAAGAAGTGCGGCAGATACATGATCGCCTGCGCCACGGCCCGCACCCGGGGCCGCACCACGCTGTTGATGAGCAGCGCGAGGGCGATGGGAATCGGGAAGAACAGCACCAGTTGGAGCACGAACAGGACGATGGTGTTCTTCGCCGCGCCCCAGAACAACGGGTCGTCGACCATCCGGGAGAACTGCTCCACGCCCACCCACGGGCTGTGGAAGATCGCCGTGACGCCGTTGGTGGAGACATAGGGGTCGTAGTCCTGGAAGGCGACGACGTTGCCGAGCAGCGGGATGTAGTTGAAGAGCAGGACCAGCGCGATCGCGGGCAGCGTCATCAGGATGAGCGCGCGGTCGCGGCGCAGCCGGATCCGCCAGGGAACCCGGCCCTTCTTCTGCTTCCGCGAGGCGTCACCGTCCGCCGTGGAGACCACCGAATCCCCGTCACCCGCAGCGCCCTTGGCGGACTTGGCGACCTTGGCCGTTCTGGGCCTGTCTCCGGCCGTGAGGGACATCAGTTGCCGCTGCCGTTCTGGTCGAGGAGCTGCTGGTACCAGGCGCGCAGCTTGTCGCCGCCGGAGGACTTCCAGGTGGAGATGGCGCCCTGCACGTCGGACAGCTTCCGGTTGCCGCGTACGTAGTCGATCTCCAACTGCTCGAACGGCGTGGCGAGGTTGGCGTAGCGGGACGGCTCGACGATGTTCATGCCGTAGGTGGAGGTCTTCGTCGCGTTGGCGCCCATCCGCTGCTGCCACTCGACCTGCTTGCGGGCGACCTCGGGGAAGTCGGGGTGGGCGAGGTAGGGGGCCGGGGCGGCGAGCATCACCCAGGCGTTGATGACCTCCGAGTTGCCCAGGTCGTTCTTGACCGGGACGCCCTCCTTGACCGTGTAGTGGGTGCCCTCGACGCCGTAGTCGACGAGCATCCGCTCCTTGGTGCCGTAGGGCGCGGCGGCGAAGTCGGCGGCGGCCAGCGCGTTCTCGACCGTCGCCTTCGAGGCGCCCTTGCGGATGAACGACCAGATGGTGGCGGGCTGACTCGCGTACAGCGTCGGGTCGCCGCCGTCGGCGCCGAAGAGGTCCATGCCGTCGATGGCGAAGTCCGGGTTGGACGCGGCCTGTTCGGCCGTCTTCGCGTACCAGGCGGAGAGGTCGCTGTTGAACATCAGGATCTGGCCCGCGGTGAAACGCTGGCCCGCGTCGCCCGAGCGGGCCCGGTCGTCGGGGTGCACGACGCCCGCGTCGAACAGCTTGCGGGTCCACTCCAGCGCTTCCAGGTACTCGGGCTGCTCGATGCGGTACGTCAGCTTGCCGTCGGCCAGGTTCCAGCCGAGCGACTGGGAGGGGCGGACGCCGAAGATGTTGAAGGCGGTCCAGATCATGTTGTCGCCGCAGGCGTACACCCGGGCCTTGGCGCTGGTCGCCTCCTTGGCCCAGGTGAGGAACTCCTCCGGCGACTTGGGGACGGAGTAGCCCTTCTTGTCGAAGATGTCCTTGCGGTAGTACGGCACGATGAACGTCGAGCCGGCGGCGGGCATCGGGATGCCGCGCAGCGCGCCGCCGAAGATGCTCATGCGCCAGGAGTCGGAGGGGATCGCGGCGAGGTTCGGGTACTTCTTGACCTTGTCGCCCGCGAGGTAGGGGCCGAGGTCCATGAACTTCGCGGTGACCGCGCTCGGGATCTTCCCGGTCAGCTCCCAGCTCGGCACCACCACCATGTCGGGTATCGAACTGGCGGCGAGGACGGCGCCGAGCTTCTCGCCGTAGGTGTTGCCGTCCTGGTTCTGCCAGGTGACCTTGGTGCCCGCCGCCGCGTCGAGCGCGGTGTAGTAGGCGCAGCCGGCCTTCGGAGGGGAGCCCCAGAACGGGGACATGATCTTGAAGGGGGCGCCGGTGCCGAGCCTGTCCGGGACCGAGGTGACCAGCTTCGCGAGGTCGACCTTGCCGGTGTAGCCGGCCGCCGAGCCGTTCTTCGACGGAAGGTCCGGCTTGGCCAGCGCGCTGGCGACGAACGTGGGCAGCAGCTTCTGGGCCGCCTTGCCGGCGGTGGTGCCTTCCCGGTCCTTGTTCTCCGACCCGCCGCAGGCGGCGAGCAGCGGCATCCCGCCGGCCACCGCCGCGGCGGCGACGGCGGTGGAGGCGAGGAAACCTCTCCGGCTGGGGGCGGGAGCGGAGGGCGAGTTCGGCGTCATTGCGGCAACCCTTCGGGGAACGCGTCGAGCATCGTCGAAGCGCTTCGATGTTGCAGTGAGATTAAGTGACCGCTTTGGGTGTCACAAGGTGGATGCGCAGAATTCCTGAACGGAGTTTTCATGCCCACTTGACACCTGGCAGGCCGAGTACGGAGCATCGAAGCGCTTCGAGGATTTGCTCCACCGGTCATTCCACCGGTCATTCCACCGGTCATCCATCAGTCACTCCGCCGGTCGCTTCGCCAGTCGATGAAGCGCCTTCACCCCACGGGGGACCACCGCATGAAGTTCACCGACGGTTTCTGGCTGATGCGGGAAGGGGTCCGCGCCTCGTACGCCACCCAGGTCCGCCAGATCCGGGCGGCCGAGGACCGCTTCACCGCGTACGCCGCCGTACGGCATGTCCGGGACCGGGGTGACACCCTCAACCAGCCGCTCATCACGGTCGACTGCTTCGCGCCCGCCGAGGGCGTCATCGGCGTACGCCTCACGCACCACGCGGGGCGGGTCCGGCGCGGTCCCGACTTCGAACTGCTGCCCACCGAGGGCGGCAGCGGGGCCCGGGTGACCCGGGACGGCACGGTCACCGAGCTGGCCACCGGCCCGCTGAGCGTCCGTCTCGACACGGCGGGGGAGTGGGGCATGGAGTTCCACGACACCTCGACAGGCCGCCGGCTCACGGCAGTCGAGAGCAAGGGCGCCGGCTTCGCCAGCACCCCCGACGACGCCCACCACATGGTCACGCAGCTCGCGCTCGGCGTCGGTGAGCAGATCTACGGCCTCGGCGAACGCTTCACCCCGTTCGTCAGGAACGGCCAGACCGTCGACATCTGGCAGGCCGACGGCGGCACCAGCAGCGAACTGGCCTACAAGAACATCCCGTTCCACCTCTCCTCGCGCGGCTACGGCGTCCTCGTCAACCACCCGGGCAAGGTGAGCTACGAGATCGGCTCGGAGTCCGTCGGCCGGCTCCAGTTCAGCGTCGAGGACCAGTCCGTCGAGTTCTACGTCGTCGCGGGCCCCACCCCGAAGGACGTACTGCGCCGCTACACCGCGCTCACCGGCCGCCCGGCCCTGCCGCCGGCCTGGTCGTTCGGCCTGTGGCTGACGACCTCCTTCTGCACGGAGTACGACGAGGCGACGGTGACGTCCTTCGTCGACGGCATGGCCGAGCGTGACATCCCGCTGTCCGTCTTCCACTTCGACTGCTTCTGGATGCGCGAGTACCAGTGGTCGGACTTCGAGTGGGACGCCGACGTCTTCCCCGACCCGGAGGGCATGCTGCGCCGCCTCAAGGACCGGGGCCTGCGCATCAGCATGTGGATCAACCCCTACATCGCCCAGAAGTCCGCCCTGTTCGAGGAGGGGGCGGCGGGCGGCTACCTCGTACGGCGGCCGAACGGCGACGTGTGGCAGTGGGACCTGTGGCAACCCGGCATGGCGCTCGTCGACTTCACGAACCCGGCCGCCCGCGAATGGTACGCGGGCAAGCTGCGCCGCCTGCTCGACCAGGGCGTCGACAGCTTCAAGACGGACTTCGGCGAGCGGGTGCCGACCGACGTCGTCTGGCACGACGGCTCCGACCCCGAGCGCATGCACAACTACTACGCGCACCTCTACAACCGCACCGTCTTCGAGCTGCTGGAGAAGGAGCGCGGCGCGGGCGAGGCCGTCGTGTTCGCCCGCTCGGCGACGGCCGGCGGCCAGCAGTTCCCGGTGCACTGGGGCGGCGACTGCTTCGCGTCGTTCACGGCGATGGCCGAATCCCTGCGCGGCGGACTGTCGTTGTCGCTGTCCGGCTTCGGCTTCTGGTCGCACGACATCGGCGGCTTCGAGGGCACGCCCGACCCGGCGGTCTTCAAACGGTGGCTGGCCTTCGGCCTGTTGTCCTCCCACAGCCGTCTGCACGGCAACGTCTCCTACCGGGTGCCGTGGGCCTTCGGCGACGAAGCGGTCGACGTGGCACGGCAGTTCACCCTGCTCAAGCACCGCCTCATGCCGTACCTGTACGGCGCCGCCGTCGAGGCCCACCGCACGGGCGTCCCGGTCATGCGGCCGATGCTGCTCGACTTCCCCGACGACCCGACCTGCCGCACTCTCGACCGCCAGTACATGCTCGGCCCCGACCTCCTCGTGGCCCCGGTCTTCACCGCCGACGGCGAGGTCGAGTTCTACCTCCCCGAGGGCACCTGGACCCACCTCCTCACCGGCGAACGCGTCCAGGGCCCGGCCTGGCGCCACGAGACCCACGGCTTCGACAGCCTCCCGCTGTACGTCCGCCCGGGCGCGGTCATCCCGATGGCCGCCGACGACCAACGCCCGGACGGCGACTGGCTCGACGGCCTCACTCTCCTCGTGACCCCGGACGCCGACGACGTCACGGTGACGGTTCCGGACCACGCCGGAAACCCGGCGGCCACGTACCGGCTGACCCGCAGCGGGGACGATGGCGGCGACGACGGGGCGGTGCGGGTGACGCTGACGGACTCGGAACTGTCTTATGAGGTAAGGGAGTTGTAACGCCGCGTGCGGACAGGAGGGGGTCGGGATCCGCCACCGGGTCCCGGCCCCCTTGTCGTGGCGTCGGACCCTCCGGGTAATGTCGAGGCAAAGAACTCGCCGGGCGGCGGGCCTGACCAGCCGCGTCCCCGGCCGAACCATGTCGTCAGGTCGTTCAGGCCGCTGAGGCCGTTCGGATCACCGGGGGAAACGATGTCACCGCGAGAACAGGAAACGGCGATCCGCGTCAGGGGGCTCCGGATGCGCTACGGGACCCGCGACGTGCTGGCCGGACTCGATCTCGACGTCCACAAGGGCGAGTTGTTCGCGCTGCTCGGGCCCAACGGGGCGGGCAAGAGCACCACGATCGAGATCCTCGAAGGCTACCGGGGGCGCTCCGGAGGCGACGTCGACGTCCTGGGCCAGGATCCCGCACGGGAGGACGCCGGGTGGCGGGCCAGGATCGGCATCGTCCTCCAGGCGAACCGCGATCACGGCCGCTGGCGGGTCGGGGACCTGCTGGGCCACTTCGCGCGCTACTACGCCCACCCCTTCGAGCCGGCCGAACTCCTCGGCCTCGTAGGCCTCACCGCGCAGTCCGCCCAGCTGAGCCGGCGGGTGTGAGGGCCGGGATCGCGTGGCGGATCCCGGCCCGAGTCGCTGCCGCTACCGAGTGCTCAGGACGTCGTGCCCGTGACCGACCCTCCCGACTTGGTCACGTGGTACGTCACGGTGGCGCCGCTCCAGAAGTGGAAGGTGAGCGTGACCGGTGTGCCGTCACTGACCGCGTTGAGGAAGGCGGGGGTGAGGGTGAGGGCGTTGCCGCTGTAGTCCGGGGCGAAGGCGGTGTCGAACTGCTGGTACGAAGTCCAGTCGGCGGGACCGGCGTTGCGGCCGTCCGCGTACTTGGCCTCCATGGTCGCCAGGGTGTCGCCCCGGAACTGGGTCGGGACGGCGAAGGAGTTGGTCGTTCCGCTCGCCTGCGACAGGACCGGGGTGTCGTACGTGGTCACGTCGAGCTGCCAGGGGACCCCGGAGGAGAACCTGGCCTGGAGCGTCGCGTTGACCCCGTAGTCCCGGTTGCCGGTCAGCCGGGTGAGAGCGGTCGCCGTCAGCGTGAGCTGGCTGCCCGACACGGTGTAGTCGCGGCCCTGCGTGAGCCGGGTGCTGCCCTGCCAAAGCCCCTGGAACGTGGTGCCGTTCAGGTTCAGGGTGAGGGTCCTGGCCGTGATCGCGCCGGTTTTCGGCACGAAGACCCGGTCGGAGGAGGCGGTGCCCGAGCGCGTCGTCCAGCTCGACTTGATCTGCGCGGACAGGGCGGCGTACCGCCACTGGAGCGTGTTGCGGTTCAGGAACGAACCGGCGTCCCACAGCGCGGTGGTGACCCCGTTGACCCGTGCCGCGTAACCGACCGCCTCGAAGTACTTCAGGGCCTCGCCGCGCTGGACGATGTCGTTGGTGCGCGTGTAGTCGGGGTAGCTGAGCAGGCTGTACTCGCCGAGGTAGACGGGAACGCCCTTCGCGACGAACGTGTCGTGCATCCGGGCGAAGGTGTCGGTGAGGTTCTTCTGCACTTCGGCGTCGAACCGGGTGTAGCCGGCGATGTTCACGCTGAACGGCCAGAAGCTGTAGTAGTGCACGGTGGCGACCAGGTTGGCATCGCTCAACGAGCTGATCGCGGTGGCCAGTTCGTCCATGACACGCTGGTCGTCCGGTGACGAGGCCTGGGTGGGCAGGACGAGGAAGCGGGTCGCGTTCTCGCCGCCCTTCTGACGCACGATGCTGTGGAACGAGGTGTTCAACTCGTTGAGCAGTTGGGTCTTCTGGGCGTCGCTGGCGTTGTCGAAGACGGGTTCGTTGACGCTCTCGAAGAGCAACTGGCGTGACGAATCACGGAACTTGGTGGCGATCTGGTCCCAGGTCGCGTTGAAACGGGCCAGCACCTGGTCGTGGTCGGTGGCCATCTTGTTGATCCACTGCCACGAGTCGTGGTGGACGTTGAGCACGACGTAGAGGTTGTCGGCCAACGCCAGGTCGACCACCTGCTTGACCCGGCTCATGTACGTCGGGTCGATCGTGTAAGGCGCCGTCGCCGACTGGTGGTTGCTCCAGGTGACGGGGATCCGGACGCTGCGGAAGCCCTGCGCCTTGACGGCGTCGAACGTCGCCTTGGTGGTCAGGGGGTTGCCCCAGGACGTCTCGTCGGGGATGGCGTCCAGGGTGTTGCCCAGGTTCCAGCTGGGCTGCATCGCGGCCACCGCGTCCATGGCGTTGGCGGGAACCACCTTGCCCCTGCCCGCTGGTGCGGCGTGTCCAGGGGCGGCGAACGCGGTGCCGACGGCGAGACCGACCGCCGTGAGCAGCGCCAGCACGAGCATCGCCACGCGCTCGAAGCCGTGTCTGCGGCTTCGTCGTCCGGGATCCCGCGCGGGGGGCCGTATCTGCTGCATGTCCCTCATGTCCCGTTCCTCTCGCTAGGAAGTAGGAAGGTCGAGCGGCTCGTAGTCGAACCAGTCGAAGTGGACGGTGCCGGTCGCGGCGTACATGCCGATCACCCGGCCGGTGAAGCCGCCGGCCACTTCGGTGGACAGGTACCGGCCGTCGAGGGCGCCGAGCACGGTGAACGTGCCGTTCGGTTCCTCGAAGCCGAGAGTGAGGGTGTCGGGGCCGGAACGCGCGTCGCGGGGCGTATGCGTGGCGGTCACGTCGATGCCGAGCACCACAGGCCCGGCGGGCACGGGACGGGACGCCACGATGGTGCGCAGCGGCCCGATCCGGGCGATCACCCTCACCTCTCCCGATCCCGCCTCGATGTCGTAGTGGTGCTCCTCGTCGAACCGGACCGCCAATCCGCCGGACCCGGCCCCGGGGTCGATCAACGTGCGCACCCGGCACGACAGATGCTGCTGCCGCCGGCCGACGAACACGGCGTCGGAGTCGTCCAGGGAACTGCCGCGAGCGCCGCGGGTGCCGTACGTGTCGTGGGCGTCGCGGGCGTGCAGGGTCAGCCAGCCGGCGCGCTCCTTCGTCGTGCAGTGCTCGGCGGAACGCTCACGCGGCGACACCCAGCACGGCTGCGGCTCACTGAGGTCGAAGTCGTCGCGGTTCGACGCGACGGGGCCGGGCCGGAGCGGCCACGCGGGCACGGGCATGGCGGTCGACAACGCGCCGACGACCGGCCAGCCGTCCGCCCAGCTCACCGGGGCGAGGAAGGTCTCCCGGCCGAGTACGTGCCAGCCGGGGGTGCCGCCGAGCGGTCGTACGCCGAGCAGCACCATCCACCACGAGCCGTCGGGCGCCTGCACCAGGTCGGCGTGGCCGGTGTTCTGGACGGGGTGCTCGAGGCTGCGGTGCGTCAGGATCGGGTTGGCCGGGCACGGCTCGAAGGGGCCGGTGGGGGAGTCGGCGCGGGCGACCGAGACGCCGTGGCCGCGCTCGGTGCCTCCTTCGGCGATGAGCAGGTACCAGTGGTCGCCGATCCGGTACAGGTGCGGCGCCTCCGGATACTTGGCGCCGGGCGTGCCGGACCAGAGCGGGCGGGGAGGCCCGAACGTCTCCCCGGTGTACGGGTCGATGCGCACCTGCTGGATCCCGGCGAACGTGCACCAGCACGTGCCGTCCTCGTCCCAGGCGAGATCGGGGTCGATGCCGGTGACACCGGGCAGCCGGACCGGGTCGGACCAGGGGCCGACCGGGTCGGTGGCGGTGACCAGCAGATTTCCGCCGCCCTCGCAGACATTGGTGACGATCAGCCAGAACCGGCCGTCGTGATGGCGCAGCGTGGGTGCGTAGATCCCGCCGGAGGACGGCGTCTCCACGGGGATGGCCAGTTGCCCCGGCCGGTCCAGGGCGTTGCCGATCTGCGTCCAGTGCACCAGGTCGCGACTGTGGAAGAGGGGCACGCCGGGGAAGTACTCGAAGCTGGAGCACGCCAGGTAGTAGTCGTCACCCACCCGGCAGACGCTCGGATCGGGATGGAACCCGGGGATCACGGGGTTGACGACGGTCCTGCCGGTCCCGCCCGCCTGCTCTTGGACTGACATGTCATCCATTCCTTCGCGCCGGGTACGGGCATGGTGCTGCCGACGTGGGACCGACCTGCTCGCGACAGCTCTCCGCGACGAGATGTTGAGGTGTTGAAGCGCTTCGATACTCATCGATTCCCGTGGAGACTAATAACGAGGTTGCCGCACGGCAAGAGCCTGAGCACCGCCAAAATCGGTGTCGCGGTGAGGAGGTTGATGCCGACCAGTGAGGGCTTGGCGGGTATCGATGCGCTTCGACTGCACCCTTCAGATCCCGTCGGCCGCGAAGGCGATGAACTGGGTCACCTCACGCGCGGCGAAGTTGTCGTCGGAGACCAGGACGACGGTGCGGCGGCCGTCGGGGAGGCGGGGGCCGAGGGTGATGCCCTCGACGTTGTCGACCCGGGACAGCCCGGGGACGTCGGAGAGGTCGGTCACGAGCGTCTTGCGGACCGGCTTGACGGGACGCGTCGCCGCGTCGGTGAGGGAGTCGCGGCCGAGCACGTCGGTGGCACCGTGCAGGTCGACCAGGTAGATGCGGGCCTTCCAGTTGTTGTCGCTGAAGATCGAGGCGCGTTCCAGGACCAGGAAGCGGTCGTGGCCGAGGGCCACGAGGTCGCTGACGCCGTTGGTGTCGGTGCTGCCCGCCGGGGGTGTGGCGAAGAGCGGTTCCAGTGGGTAGGCGTACTGGGTCAGCGGCGCTCCGGTGACCGCGTCGTGGACGGTGATGCGGGTGAGCGCGCCGTGCTCGGGGGTGGGGTCGGCGCCGTCCTGGTAGAGGGGGTCCTCCATGGCGGTGACGATCCGCCGGCCGTCCGGGGTGAAGGTGACGCCCTCCAGGGTCTGGTTCTTGCGGGGGCCGAACTCCTGGGCGTTCATGTGCAGTTGCGGGGGCAGCGGGAGCTGTCCGGTGTAGGCGCCGGTCGTGGTGGCGCGGCGGATCCAGGGGGCACCGAGGAGGGCGGGGCCGTCGGACGGGACGATGCGCTCGCCCTCACTCGTCCAGACCAGGCTGCCGTCGCGCGGGTCGACGGCGATGCCCTCCGGGTCGGGCGCCACGCTGGCGGCAGACGCGGCGGTGGCGGTCGCGGTGGGCGGGAAGGCCGTACCGTCCGGGCGCAGCCACGGGTGGGTGCCGGTGAGTTCGACGCCCTTGAGAGCGCCGCCCTGGGCGAAGTCGACGTGGGCGGTGTAGAAGCGGGCGGGGCCGGTCTGGGACCGGTCGTCGCTGATCACGTAGTACGCGCCGGTCTTCGCGTCGTAGCCGATGGCCGACAGACCACCGACCGTCGTGCCCTGGAAGGCCATCGCGTTCGGCAGTTCCCGCTCGCCGAGGAAGTCCAGTCGTACGCCGCTGTCGTGGGCGGCGGCGGCCGGGGTGCCGGACAGGGCGGGGAGAGCGGCGAGGACGACGGCGGTGGCGATGATCCGGGCGCGGGCGGCGCGGATGCTCATGGGGTCTCCAAGGTGGGCAAAACGGAGCGAGAGGTGGGAGCGGCCGCGGTACGGGACGCGCGACGGCGGCGCCAGGCGAAGAACGCGAGGGCCAGCAGGGTGAAGACGTAGGGGATCGCGGAGACCAGTTGGGAGGGGACGGCGAGGTTGCCGAGCTGGACGGCGAGTGCCTCGGCGGCGCCGAAGCCGAGGGCGGCCGGGAACAGCCCCAGGGGCGCAGCGCGCCGAGGAAGACGGCGGCCAGCGCGATGTAGCCGCGGCCCGCGGTCATGCCGGTGACGAAGAAGGACACGGCGCCCATGCTCAGGAACACCCCGGCCGCCCCGGCCAGCGCGCCGCTCAGCGCGAGCGCGCGGAACTGGACCCGGTGGACATGGATGCCGACCGAGCGCGCCGCCTCGGGATGCTCCCCGACCGCACGCAGATGGAAGCCGAACCGGGTCCGGTACAGCAGCCAGGCGACCAGCGGGGCGGCGGCGAGCGCGGCCCAGGTCAGCACGTTCTGCCCGCTGAGTACCGCGCCGAGGCCGGGGACGTCCTCGACCAGCGGCAGCCGGACCGAGGGCAGCGCGCCGCTGTGCAGCCGGCTGGTGCCGCCCTTGTCGCCGAGCAGCGCGTACACGGTGTACGCGGTCGCGCCCGCCGCCAGGAGGTTGAGGCCGATGCCCGCGATGATGGCGTCCGCGCCGAGATACAGGTGCAGCACGCCGAGCAGCAGCGCGAGCAGTGCGCCGGCCGCGATCCCGCAGGCGGCTCCGGCCCACACCGAGCCGCTGTACCCGGCGACCAGCGCGCCCGCGCAGGCGGCGGTCAGCATCGAGCCCTCCAGAGCGATGTTGGGCACGCCGGCCCGCTCGGCCAGCAGCCCGCCGAGGGCGGCGAGGACATACGGCGTGGACACGCCGAGGATCGCCGTGAGGAATCCGACACTGAGCACGACGTTGAGGACGGGGCCCATCAGCGTGCCTCCCTTCGGGCGAGGTACCGCTTGACGAGTTCGGGCAGCGCCCGCGCGGTCACGAGCAGCACGATGACGGCCTGGATGATGGTCACGGCCTCGGAGCCGACGTCGGTCTGCTGCTCCATCACGTCGCCGCCGACCCGCAGATACGAGTAGAGGAGCGCGGCGGCGACCACGCCGACCGGGTTGCCCCGGCTCAGCAGGGCGACGACGATGCCCTCGAAGGCCAGGCCGCCGGCCATGTCGGGCTGGAGCCCGCCGTAGATCCCCAGCGCGAGGTGGGCCCCGGCCAGGCCGGCCAGCGCGCCGCCGATGACGAAGCTCCACTCGATGGTGCGCGGCACGTCGAGGCCGCCGTACCGGGCGAAGTCCGGGTTGGAGCCGGTGACGCGGATGCGGTAGCCGAGCGGGGTCCTGGCGAGCAGGAACCAGACGGCGGCGGCGACCGCGAGCATGCCGAAGAGGCCGATGTTCGCCTGGTCCAGGGGCACGCCGAAGAAGTCGGACAGGAGGGGCAGCGCCGAGCCGGGGCGCACCGGGGCGGACTGTGCGGCGCTGCTGCCGGACGCCTTGAGATGGTCGGTGAGGAGATAGTCGAAGACCCGCACGACCACGGCGTTCAGCATCAGCGTGGCGACGATCTCGTTGGCGCCGAGCCGGGCCTTCATCACCCCCGGCACCGCGCCCAGCGCGCCCCCGGCGAGGGCGGCGACGCCGAGCGGCACCAGGACGGCGGCGACCGGCGGCAGATGGAAGTTGATCGCCACGAGCGCGCTCGCCAGGGCGCCGGCGTACACCTGTCCCTCCGCGCCCAGGCTGATCTGCCGGGCCCGGAACGGGATCGCGACGGACAGGCCGAGCAGTGCCAGGGTGGTGGCGTCGGCGAACCAGCGGCCGATCCGGGGCGTGCGCTCCAGCGGGCCGGTGAGCAGGGCGTTCAGCGCGCCGGTGGCGTCCTTGCCGGTGGCCAGGACCACCGGACGCTAAGGACCCAAAACGTTTTGCACAACCCCCTGCAATACCGAGCAAGTCGCCGATCACGTGGCGTGGCGTGCGGCTGTCAAAGACCTGGCTGCTGTCTTGTCTTGTGGATGTGAGCGTTGTCGCCGCGAATGGCGACGGCACGGTCTATGACGGCCGGACGGTGAGTCCGTGTGTCGACTGCTCGTACGCTCGCAGTTTGTCGGGTGCCAGGATCCAGTAGAGCCCGTCGATACCGTCCGGTCCCACGGTGACGCTCACCAAGGCAACGGCGGCCCCGTCCTTGACCAGGAGAAGGCTGGGCCGGCCGTTGGCCTCGGCCACGCTGTAGTCGGCCTGGGGGAAGAACTTCTTGGCGAAGGCGCTGATCCCGGCCACGCGCCCGGCCCCCACGACCTCCAGCCGTGCCACGCCGCGCATGCCGTTCCCGTCCGCGCAGGCGACCACATCGGCGGACAGCACGTGCTCGAGCGCGGCGACGTCTCCGTGCTGCGCCGCCGCGACGAAGGCATCGAGCAGCCGCCGGTGCTCCGCGGTGCCGACGGGGTCACGGCGCTCGGTGGACAGCCGCCTGCGGGCCCGGCTCACGATCTGCCGTGTGTTGGCCTGGCTCAGTTGGAGCATGCCCGCGATCTCGTCGTACGGATAGTCGAACGCCTCCCGCAGCACGTAGGCCGCCCGCTCCACGGGATTCAGCTTCTCCAGGACCAGCAGCACGGCCAGCTCCAGCGCCTCGCCGCGCTCCGCGCCGACCTGCGGATCCACACTGGTGTCCACGGGCTCCGGCAGCCACGGCCCCACGTACGCCTCGCGCCTGACCCGCGCCGACTGAGCCACGTTGACGGGACTGCTCCGTGCCGACTGCTGCTCCGTGGCATGGCATGGCATGGCAAGGCCCGTCCCGATCCCGGCCGTACGCGCAGGCCGAGGCGGTGACCTGGAAGCAACGGGTTGCCGGACGGCTGCCCGGCCAGTGCGCCCACGCTTTCCCCTTCCGCGGTTCTCCAGTTCGGTCCGCTAACTGTAAAGAACCTTGACAGTTAAGTGGTCTAGTCCAAATATGGTTCCTGCTCGCCCCGCAGTTCTGTCCTTCCGCTGTCCCCGCCTGGCCCCTCGGCCCCTTTCCCCATGGGAGCGTCAGTGAGACGACCTGGTCTTCTTCGTATGCGTACGTTGCTGTCCTGCCTGAGTGCGACCGCCGTGTCCGCCGGGCTTGTCGCGTTCGGGGGAGGGGATGCGGTCGCCGCGCCGCACTCACTCCCGGCCTTCGGCAAGCCCATGCCGGCCCACGTGGCGGCGCCCTACTTCGAGGCGTGGACCGGCGAGAGCCCGGCCGCGCTCGCCGCCGCCTCGGGCAACGAATACCTCACGCTGGCCTTCCTCCAGACGGCCACGGCGGGCTCGTGCACCGCGTACTGGAACGGCCAGGCCGGCCAGCCCGTCGCCCGGACCACCTTCGGCCGCGACATCGCCACGATCCAGGCGCGCGGCGGCAACGTCATCCCGTCCTTCGGCGGCTGGTCCGCGGACACCACCGGCACCGAGCTGGCGGACAGTTGCACCGACGTCGACGCCATCGCCAAGGTGTACGAGAGCCTCGTCACGACGTACGGCGTGAGCCGGATCGACCTCGACGTCGAGGGCGACTCCATCAACAACGCCGCCGGAATCGACCGCCGCAACAAGGCGATCGCGAAGGTGCAGCGCTGGGCCGACCGCACCGGCCGCAGCGTGCAGTTCTCCTACACCCTGCCGACCTCCACGACCGGCCTGGAGCCCAACGGTCTGGCCCTGCTGCAGAACGCCGTCGACAACGGCGCACGGGTGGACGTCGTCAACCTCATGACGTTCGACTACTACGACGGCGCCACCCACGACATGGCGGCCGACACCGAGAAGGCCGCCACCGGTCTGCACGCCCAACTGGCCGCGCTCTACCCGAAGAAGAGCCCCGCGAGGCTGTGGAACATGATCGGCGTCATCGAGATGCCCGGCATCGACGACTTCGGCCCCGAGGAGACCTTCACCACGCAGGACGCGTACACGGTGGAGAAGTGGGCCGCGGCCAAGAAGATCAACACGCTCTCCTTCTGGGCACTCCAACGCGACAACGGCGGCTGCGTGGGCACCGGCGGCTCCGACTCGTGCTCCGGCATCGCCCAGAACACCTGGCACTTCAGCCACGCCTTCGAGCCGTTCACGAGCGGCGGCGCCCACCCCTGACACCCCTTAGCGCGGGCGACCCCAACGGCCGTACGGCGAAGGCTCGACGCTCCCCCCGCGAACGGGCCTTCGTCGTACGGCCGTTGCGCCTGCGTTGCCGCCGCGCCTCCGGCGACGGCCACAACGAGGCGGGCGCGCCCACTTCACCCAGGAGCCCGCCGACCGAGGGGGCGTGAACCAGATCCGGGACACCGCGGCGCGCTTCGCGCCGGGTGCGACGACTCGCCGCTCATCGACGCCGGCCGGGCCGCTACAACCCGCACCCGGACACTGATGACGTCCTCGGTTCGCCGCTCTACTGCGGCGACACATCGGCATCGGGCGCACGACGTCACCATGACGGGCTTCGCCGGCGTCACGACCTCCCGGCTCCCGGTGGCGCTCACCGGGCGACGGCACCTTCCGCCGCTCGGACGGGAGGTGCCGCCGCCCCGAGACGGACTACTCGCCCTTCGGTGCCGTCTGCTGTGCCACCTCGAAGGACCAGAGGGTGGAGGCGGAAGCCGCGGGCTTGGGCCGTTCCCCTTGTTCGCCGCCCTGGTGCGCCGCCTTCATCGGGCCTTCGAGCCACGCCTGGAACGACTCCTCGTCACGCCACCGCGTGTAGACGAGGTAGGTGTCGGTGCCCTCGACCGGGCGCAGGAGCTCGAACCACTCGAAGCCGTCCGAGTTCGCGACGGCGTCCGCTCGGGCGGCGAACCGCGTCTCAAGGGTCTCCCGTTGCTCCGCCGGGACGGTCAGTACGTTGATCTTGACTACGCTCATGCTCCCATCCTGCCTGGCGCAGCGTCCGGGGCTTCGCGCGACCCCGGCGTGACACCATCCCGGTTCGGGCGGTTGCAGCGAGTGGGCGACTCGAACGTGACGGCAGCCATGCCGGCCCTACGCGCCTACGGAGTGAAACCTGCGATCCGGTGCCGGTGCCGGCGCCGGGTCGTTGACGGCGACGGTCTGGTCCGGAAAGCGAGGGACGGGGAGCGCTCAGGGCAAGGACAAAGGCACTCACCGGGCCATACGGTGCCTGCCTCCGCCGCGGCGGAAACGAATCGCGACGTAGAAGAGATCGGCGAGGAGAATGAGGGCGCCGATGATCAGCAGGTAGAACAGCCCGTCGGCCGCGAACCCGATGATGCCCAGGACGAGGGCCACGAGGAGCAGGAACAGAAACAGGCTCATTGGCTCTCCCGACGGTCTCGACGGTTCAGCGGCGGGCAAGGCGTCGCTCGCCTGAGGCACCCGGCGCATAGTCCAGTTCGTAGTGTGCGAAGACCTTCGATTCGTCCTGGGCACGCAGCTCGCCGTCGACGTCGATCGCCGGGGCCTTTTTCACCGCGTTCTTGCTGTGGGCGACCTTCAGATACCCCGGACCGACTGTCGCCCCGAGGAGTGGCACGAACACCAGGCGGCGACGGGTGGGAAGACCCACGGTCACCGTGGCGAAGCAAGGTCTGTCGGTCCCGGTGTCCACGTAGACCGACTCCAGGGCGCCGATTCTGTGTCCCTGAGCGTCAACCACGTCGTGACCGCGCCATTCACGGATATCGCCAGCCTCGAACATGAGGAACCTCCGCAAGCGCGGGTACCCCGTATTCGCGTCTCCGATGTCATTTCACGCACGCTACGGCTGCGGGCACGCCGGATCGTCCGGACTCGTTCCGTACGCCGAACGACGCCCCCCGACGGCGGGCCGCCGCGCTCTGCCGAGGCACGGAGCGGCGAAGGACGCCTGGCCGACGCCTCCCTCTCCGATGCCTCCCTCTCCGATGCCCGCGGAGCCGGTCGTCGCGGACGGTCACTGCGGTCGGGCCATCAGTACTCCGAAGAAACTCTCCAGGGCCGCCAGGGAATCGCGCATGCGCAGGACCTGGGAGGTCTCCACGGCGATCAGCAGGGCTCCGGGCCGCCCCTGCGCGTCGGCGGCCGGCACGATCCACGTCTCCATCGCGACCTGATGGCCGTCGCGGTGGCGCACCGACAGGGTGCCGACGACGGTTTCCCCGCCCTGGACGCGATGTGTGAGCTGGTCGGCCAGCTCACGGTTGCCCTCGGGGACCAGCAGGGCGGACGCGGGCCGGTCGAGTACGTCCTGCGGCCGGAACCCGAGCAGATCCTGGGCGGCCAGCGACCACTCCACGATGCGGCCGTGCGCGTCCTCCCGCCACAGGGCGATCGGAAGCAGCTCGCGCAGCACACCCGCGTACCCGACAGCCCCCAAGGGCTGCTCGACCACCTGGCCCTCCCTCCGAGGGGAATTCATCGCATAACCTCATGATCAGCGAGAATGCATATGAAAACACCATATCTGGAAGCGTGGAATCCATCGCTTGTCGCTGGTCGCGGACCGCCGCGAGCGAGTATGCGGGTAAGCGGGCCAGAAACGGGATCAGGGATCACGAACGCGGCCGCCGCCTCCTCCCGCAGGAGGGGGCGGCGACCGCGTTCGGGATGGAGCTGAAGGGGGATGCCCTCCGGCAGGTGTCAGAACCAGCTCTGGAACTGGCTGGCGTTGCAGCCGAAGGTGCGGAAGCCGACGTTGCTGTCGTCGATGCAGCGGCTGGTCGACTGGTTCTTGATTTCGATCGTGCCGTCGTTCCAGTGGTGGATGTACCAGCTCTGGTTGGCGCTGGAGTCACAGGACAGGGTCTTGAAGCCCTGGTCGCTGTCGTACATGCAGCGGTTGGTGTTGGCGTTCTTCAGCTGCACGGTGCCGTCGTTCCACGTGTGCACGATCCAGTTCTGGGCGTTGGAGCCGTTGCAGTCCCAGGTGCGGAAGCCCTGGTCGGTGTCGTCGATGCAGCGGTTCGTCGCCTGGTTCGCGAACGTGTTGACGGCGTCCGCCGCCGAGGCCGTGGTGGCGGGCAGGAACGCGAAGGCCGCGATGGAGGCGCCGAGCGCCGCGACGCGGGTGAGCGTGGAGACGGTCATGGACATGGATGTTCCCTTCGGATGAGTGATGTCTGTTGAGCGATGCTGGTCGGGTGACGTCGGTCGGGTGATGTCGGTCGGGTGAGGCAGTCGCGCCGTGGTGCGCGGCCGGGACCGGCGGTCCGGCGGACCGGCGGGCTGCGCCCGGACCGCGGGCGTTGTCAGCCGCACTCGCGGCTGACGTTGCCCTTCTCGTCGCCCTTGAGGTAGATCGCGCTGACGTAGCCCACCCCGCCCGCGCTCAACGGCAGTTCGACCCACTTGTCGTTGCTGTAGCCCTCGGCGGAGACGAGTTGGCCGGTCTTCCAGCAGTTCGCCGGGTAACTCTCGTTCGGATAGACCTTGCTGACCGCGCCGCAGGTCGTAGCGGCACAGGAGCGGACATTGGCCTCCGCCCAGGCGGTCACCGTGGTCTGCTGTCCGCCGCCCCCGCCCGGCGTGCAGGGCAGATTCACCCCGCGGTCGCGCAGGTACGGCACCGGGTCGATGCCGCGGACCGTGGTGGACGTACCGATCCTGACGCGCAGGTGCAGGTGCGGCCCGGTCGCCTCGCCCTCGCTGCCCATCAGGGCGATGCGCTGTCCGGCCTGGACGTGCTGGCCGACGACGACGTCCCGCTGGTACATGTGCCCGTACTCGGTCACCGTGCCGTCGTCGTGCAGGATCCGGATCCACTGCCCGTAGCCGCTGGCGGGACCGGACGCGATCACCTCGCCGGCGCCGACGGCGTAGATGGGCGTGCCGAGGGCGTTGCCGATGTCGACGCCGTCATGGCTGCCGCTGTAGCCCTGGGTGACGACCCCGGCGGTGGGGCACGAGGCGGAGTACGCGGTCGCCGTGGTGGACGGCGCGGCGACGGCGGACACCGCCGACGCCAGGGGCAGCAGCACGGCGACCGCCGTGACGAGTCCGGCGCGCGGATACAGACGCAAGAGACTTCCTTTCCAAGGGTTCGCTGGGGGACGGCTCGGAACGTACCGGCGCCCGCCGGGGCGGCGGCATCCGGAACGTTCCGGAATGACAGCGCACGACCAAGGCCGATAGGGCTCTACCTCGTCAGCTACACGCTTTCCGAGCCCGATGGGGGAGATTCGTCGTGCGATCCACCACCCGCAGACTGATAAGGGGCCTGTGCGCCCTGCTCGTTGTGGGCGGGCTGCCGCCCGTCACCGCCGCGGCCGCCGACGGCGCCGGGGAGAGACCCGCCGCCGCACAGCCGGCCACCGACTGGCGGGTGGACCTCGCCAGTACCTCGGCCGACCAGCACAACATCGACCACCGCACGGACGGCGCTCTCGCCATCGGCGACCGCCGCACGCGCACACCGTCCGCCCCCGGCCGGGCGTTCGCCGTGTACACCGCGCCGGCCCGGAGCCTCGGCCGGCAGGCCGACGTCTTCACCGTCCGCCGGCAGGCCGATGTGCCCTCGGGGACGCAGGTGCTGACCGAGGTCCGGGGCAGTGGCCATCCCGGCCGGTGGACGCAGTGGACCACCCCCGACCCCACCGGTCGGCTGCGGCTGCCGGAAGTCGTCTCCGTCCTCCAGGTCCGGTTGACCCTCCTGGGCGGCCAGGCCGCCTCCCCGGTCGTCTCGGGCGTCTCCGTACACGCCGACCCGGTGCGGCCCGCCGCACGCGCGCGAGACGGCGCGGCGGCCACGGCGTCCGTGACGTACCGGCTCTTCGCCACCCGTGAGGGTCTGACCGGGCAGACCACGGCCAACGGCCATGTCATCCAGCCGCGTGACCACTTCGTGGCACTGCCGTCCCGGCGGATGCTGGCCGGCGACGGAAGCCGTGAGTACCAGGTACGGCTGTGCTACGCGCGTACGGGACGCTGCGAGACCGCCCCCGTGTGGGACGTCGGTCCCTGGAACACCCAGGACGACTACTGGAACCCGCCCGCGCAGCGGCAGATGTGGCGTGACCTGCCGCAGGGCACCCCCGAGGCGCAGGCGGCCCACCAGTCGGGCTACAACGGCGGCCTGGACGAGTTCGGCCGCAGGGTCGCCAACCCGGCGGGCATCGACGTGGCCGACGGCACCTTCTGGGACGGCCTGGGCATGACGGACAACGACTGGGTGGACGTGACCTTCCAGCCGACCGACGGCGGCGGTGGTGGCGGACAGACGACCGTCACGGCGTGGGCGGAGGCCAACGTCCGCTCCTGCGCCTCCACGACCTGCGGCGCGGTCAGCAAGGTCTACCCGAACGAGAGTTACCCGGCGAACTGCTGGCAGACCGGCCAACTCGTCTCCGCCGAGGGCTACACGAGCGACAAGTGGGTCGAACTGCCGTTGAACGCGGGCGGGGTGGGCTACGTCAGCGCGATCTACCTCAAGGGCGACGAGACCGGGGGCGTGACCCGCAGGTGCGGCACCTGATCCCCTCCGCGCCGGAGGCCACCCCGTAACGTGCCGGAGTCCCTTCTCCGCGCCGGTGCGGCACTGTCGCCGCAGGACACCGACGAGCAGGAGGGCGAGGACCCGTGAGGTTGTGGCTACGAGGGAAACCGGGCTGGGCGGCGGCGCTGACGGCGCTGCTGATGACGGCGGGACTGTGCGCGAGCACACCGGTCGCGTCGGCGGCGCCCACCGCCCGCCCGGACTTCAGGCTTCCGTTCGCGTGCGGACAGACCTGGCAGCTCCAGACGTACCTGGGCCACGCGCCCGACGACAAGAAACTGGACATGTACCGCGTCGACGGCCCCACCCTCGGCGCGTCGGTCGCCGCCTCGGCCGCCGGCACGGTCACCGAGTTCTTCGAGCCCGGCGGGCTCGAGATCAACCACGGCAACGGCTGGTTCACGGTCTATCTGCACATGGACCGCATCGACGTGCGACTCGGCCAGCGCGTCGCCTCCGGTGCACCGCTCGGGCGGCTCGGCCTGGTCGGCACGGACTCGGCGCATCTGCACTACGAGCAGTTGTACGACGCCAACGGCGACAATGACGGAGAGACGGACGAGATGGTCCACCCGGTGCTCCAGGGCACCGAGTACCGGCTCAGCCCGAACGGCCCGTTCCCCCGCGTCACCAGCACCAACGGGTGCAACGGCGGCGGCGACCCGGACCGGTACCAGGTGGACACCTTCGCCGACGCCACCGGTTACGCGGACGTCGACTGCGTGGACGACGGCGCGCCACGCTGCGCGCCCCAGGGCACGCTGCGCGCGGGCACCAACTACGTCCTGTGCAAGAAGTGGGGCGACGAGGTGCGGATCGGCCGGTCGTACAACCACTGGTGGCTGCTCACCGACCTCGACGAGGTGACGCCGGGCGGGCGGGGGAGGGCGTACGTCTCCGCCTACTACCTGCAGAGGTGGGGCGACGACGAGGCGAAGGACAACGACGGCCGCGACATCCGTACGTGCGCCTGACCCGGCCGGCGGAGCCGACCGCCGGCCGGCTCGGGACGGTTCACCGGCAGTCGGGCACGGCGGGACGGCCCGTCGCGCGGACGGCCGGCAGCCAGGCCGTGGACCGCGTGGCGTCCGGCAGCCGCACCCGGTACCACTCGGTGGAGCGGGTGCCCACCTCGTCGGTCACCGGCAGCCCCTGAAGCATCCGGCACTCCGCCGGGAGAACGTCTCCGTGCCACACCCGGGTGGGTACGACGTTGTCGACGGTGTACGCGGCCAGCGGATCGATCGCCAGGCCGAGACTGCACTGCTGGTCGCGCTCGTCCCCCCGGTCACGGCAGAGCTTCTCCACGTTGAAGACCGTGATGTGGGCGGCGGGCACGGCGGTGGCGGAAACGGTCGCGCCGTGGCCCGCGGTGTCACCCCCCGCACCGCCGGCGTCGTCGCCCGCGACGGCGTACACCCAGGCGGCGGCCACCGTCGCGCCCAGCGCCGTGGCCGCCGCCGCACCGAGCACGAGCCGCCGTCGGCGGCGCGGGGGAGCGACGGCAGGCACTCCGCCCGCCACGGTAGTCGCGTCGCCGTCGGCCGCGGCCGACGCCCGGATGCGGGCCAGCAGGCTGTCCGCGCTGTGCGCGGCACGTGCGTCATGCGCCGGAGCCAGGCAGTCGGTGGCCAGCCCGCGCCAGAACGGCGGCACGACGGGATCCAGGCGCAAGGGCGCCCGCCCGGCCGCGAACTCCTGCACGGCCGCTCCCCGTCCCCCCGCCGTGGCGCCGGAGAAGGGCGACGCGCCGCCGGTGAACACCTGGTGGATCATGATGCCCAGGGCCCAGACGTCGGCGCTGGGACGCACCTGCACGCCGCGCTCGCCCAGCGGGGCCTTCCAGCGTTCGGGCGGCAGGTAGTCGGGGGTCCCCAGGGGCGGGATCCACGCGTGCGTGCCGTGGGTGCCGTCGAGCTCCGCGGCGAGACCGAAGTCCGACAGGCGGACCGAACCGTCGGCCATGAGCAGTACGTTGTCGGGCTTGAGGTCGCCGTGCACCCAGCCCAGGCCGTGCAGATACGCGAGTCCCTCACAGATCTCCGTGAGGATCCGCTCACCCTCTCGGTCCTCCAACTCCCCTTCCGCCTCCAGGAGTTGCCGCAGACTGCGCTCGGCGCGCTCCATCACCAGGACGACCGCCCCGTCGAGCCCGGGGTGATCCGGTTCGTCCAGTACGACGGAGTCGAGCAGCCGGACGAGCCGGGGATGCCGTGCCCGGCGCCCCAACTCGCTCTCCCGCCGCGCGCTCTCCACCAGCCCGCGGGCCTGACGCGGCGCGAGTCCGGCCGTGGGCATGAACTTCAGCGCGACGACCGGATCACCACCCGTCCCGCGCACGCCGCGGCCCTCGTAGACCCACCCCCAGCCGCCCTCCGCGATCGGCTCGCCGACCTCCCAGTCCCCTACCCGGTACCCGCGTGGAACCCGTTCCGCCGCCTCGGTCACCGGGACCCCGCCCCCGTCCGGGCCACGCCGGGCCCGGCCGTCGTACGCGCGGGAAGGAGCCGCAGATGTCCCTCACCGACCAGGCCGAAGCGCAGCGCGATACCGACGAGCGCTTCACGCTTGCCGTTGCGGCGCCCGCCACGGCCCGGTTCACGCACAGCCGACGGATTGATGCGGAGTTTCTCCTCCGCCAGATAGTCGATGTGGGCGCTCACCGCACGGGCCGTGAGCTGGGCGCACTGCGGATGCGAGCGGAGACGCTCCACGATCTCGGGCGTGGTCGGCACCGCGAGCGCCGACTCGTCACGCAGCCGCGGCTCACACAGGGCGACCAGCACCAGGAAGTACGTGGCGGTCTCGTCCAGCGAGTACGCGGTCAGGGTCTGGGCGCCCCGACGGCCACCGTCCGGCCCGCCCGGATCCAGGTAGACGTGATCGGGCGCGAAGACCTGGAAGCTCACCCCGGAACCCCGCGTGGGCAGCACGACCCGCGCGAACTCGAAGGGGATGGGCGCCCCGACGCGACGCGGCGGGACCCTCAGATATTCGCCCGCGCCCTCCGGGTTCTCCACCAGGTAACTCTGCGTGGTGCTGTGATTGCTGAGCAGCCAGTGGTCCTCGGCCACCCGGATCTCCCCGGCCAGCCGGGACACCGCCGGGTCGTCGAGCCGCAACTCCACGGGCACCGTCTCCGAACCACGGCCGAAACGCGCCACCTCACCCGCACCGAGCCGCACCGTCAGCGCCGGTTCCTGTGGCAGATGGATCAGTACGCCGCTCATCGTCCCCCGATTCTCGCCGGTTCCTTGCCGTCGACGCCGAACACGCGAAAGACGGGCCCGCCGGGCGCCGGATCGCCCGCGGTACTCCCGCTCTCGCGCGCCGGAGCGCTGACGGCGTACGTGCTCACGTAGGCGGGCCGCTCGGCCAGCCGCACGACGGGCAGATCGGTGGTCAGGCCGGCCGCCCCCATCGTGATCCGGGCGGCGGGAACCTGCCCGGTGTACGCGAGGATGTGCATTACCCCCGGGTAAGGAGGTACCTGTTGTGGGTCATCGGTACTGTAACCGGCCGCTGCGGGCTGAGCGCCCCAAGCACACCGGTTCCTCAGACCCCGGGTCCACGCCGCAGAACTCCCGCTCCCCGGGACGCACGACTCGCCCCCTCGGTTCCTCTTTCGCCGTCTGGCGTGGGGAGTTGTCTCTGTGGGTTTACCAACCCGGCCCCAGGCATGCGATGTAGTTCACGATCGTGATCCGGTTCGCCCTCGGCGGTGCGATCGAGTTCGTGGCCGAGGAGTTGGCCGTCAGGTACTGCTCCGGCGCGGTCAGGATGTCGCTGTCGGCGACGGCTGTTTCTGCCGCCTGCCGGCTTCGGTGGCGGGCTTGCCGAACCAGCGGGAGAGGTGGTCGTCCAGGTCCTGCTGATCGTCGCCGATCCAGGCGACGTGGCCGTCGGGGCGTAGCAGGACGCACGGAACATCCAGGACCGCAGCGGGATCCGCGAGGTAGTCGACCCGGTCTGACCAGCCGCCGACGGTCAGGCGTTCGGTGCGGTCCAGCAGCAGTCCGCGGCCGCGATGCAGCAGACCGTAGAGGTGGCCCTGTTTCACGTCGATGTCGCGCAGGCGGCGGCCGAGCAGGTCGGGGCCTTCGCCGAAGTCGTAGCGGATGCCGATCGCGGTGATCTTCTCGATCAGGTGGCGGTTCACCTCGTCGAAGTCCATCAGTTCGGTGAGCAGCCTGCGCACGGCCTGCGGGCCCGGTTCGGTGGAGTGCAGTTCCATCTGGGCGCGGGTGTTGTCCAGCACGTCAGCGGCGACCGGATGACGTTCGGCCTGGTAGGTGTCCAGCAGTGTTTCCGGCGCCCAGCCGCGGATCTGTGCGGCCAGTTTCCAGCCGAGGTTGAACGCGTCCTGAACGCCCAGGTTGAGCCCCTGTCCGCCGGTGGGCGGATGGATGTGTGCCGCATCGCCGGCCAGCAGCACCCGCCCGACCCGATAACGTTCGGCCAGCCGGGTGGCATCCCCGAAGCGGGACAACCAGCGCGGGGAGTGCACGCCGAAATCGGTTCCGGTGACGGCGCGCAGCTGTTGTCTGAAATCGTCGAGGGTGGGCGGTTTCGCGCGATCGCTGACTCCCGCGGCGGGGACTACGACGAGATAGCGCCCTTCGCCGGAGGGCCTGAGACTGAATCGCTTATCGGTGTTGTGGATCTCGGCCACCTTGGCGGCGATCTCCTCCTGCGGCACACCCACTTCCAGCTCGCCCATCAGCGTCTCGGTCCGCGAGGGCTCGCCGGGGAAGCCGACGCCGAGCTGTTTGCGCACCGTACTGCGCCCGCCGTCACAGCCGACGAGGTAGCGCGAACGCAGCTGTTCGCCGTCGGCCAGCTCGACGGTCACACCCTCGTCGTCCTGCTCGAAATCGGCCACCGCACAACCGCGGCGGACCTGCGCACCCAGTTCGATCGCATGCGCTTCGAGCAGGTGAACGATGACCGGCTGCGGGATGCCCAGCAGATAGGCGTGCGCGGAATCCAGGTCCTTGGGTGCGGGTTTGGCGATGGCGGCGAAGAATCCGGCGGCCGGACGCTGTCTTCCGTGTTCGAGAACGCGGTCCAGCAGTCCGCGCATGGCCATCAGTTCGAGACTGCGAATATGCAGACCGACGATGCGGACGAACGACGCGGGCTCGGTTTCCTTCTCCAGAACGAGTACCCGCACATCGTGCAGCCGCAGTTCGGCGGCCAGCATCGCGCCGGTCGGCCCGCACCCGGCAATGATCACGTCGAACATGAGGGGCGCGCGATCGGCGCCGGACGCCGACGACCGGACTCCGGGGACGTCGCCCACGGTGAAGTCGCGCTCGACCGTGTCGTTCGACGACGGCTCGGCGGTGAACTGCGGAGAGTCCATAGGTGTTGCCTTTCGGGAGTGCCTTGTTGTCGAGGCGCTCCCGGCGACACCTACGTCAATCGCCGGCCGTGACGGGAAGGGGGAGCACCCACATCGATACAGCGTTCATGGGTCTCACCTCCTCGGGCGGTGTCGCGGTCAACTGCAAGCTACAAACCCGGGCATCACCCCGTCCAATCCTTTTCCGGCCACGTGATCACGACTCCGAACGGGCCCGTGCGGCTACAGGGCGAATCCGGCGCGGCTGCCTGGCTGGTCCCCGTCACGGTCGACGGTCTGCCACCTCCACGATGACGCCCTTGAGGAACTCGACGTCGGTGGTGCCGGCGGCGCAAGCCCGCACGGCCCGTGGACACCGACCCCGACACCGACCCCGCTCACATTCGGCAGGAGCTGAGCGTCACGCGGGCGGCCGGGTGAGTTTGGCGGCCACGGCGTCGAGGACCCAGTCCAGGCCGGTCGCGAAGGATGCCTCGGCGTCCACGTCCGTGCCGTCGTACACGGCCTTGGTGAGCGCCGGGAAGCGGCCCGTGGCCAGCATTCTCGTCACATGCGGGCCGGAGGCGCGCTGCCAGTCGCGCTTGGACAGGCCGGTGGCGCGCTCGGCCCGCAGGTTCGCGATCTCGCGCCTGATCGCGCCGGTGAAGTAGGCGCTGACAGTCTCCACGGCGCGCATGACGGTGTCGATGTCGGTGAGGCCGTCGAGGGCGGCCAGGGTGGCCTCGGTCACGGCGAGGCCGTTCGGGCCCAGGGTCGGGCGGCCGCCGAGCAGGTCGGCCAGCCATTCGTGACGGAGAGCGGCCTGCCTGGTGCGGTGGGCGAGGATGCGCAGCGCCTCCCGCCAGTCACCGGGCTGCTCCTCCGGGAGGATCTCGGCGTGGACCTCGTCCACCATGAGGTCGAACAGCTCCTCCTTGGTGCAGGACCCGCCCGGCAGTCTCGTCGGTGACGCCGCAGTACACCGGCGTCACCTCGATCGAGACCTCCCTCGACGACGTCGACACCCGCCACCCTGACCTCGCCCGGCTGATCGGCGAGGGTTCCATGGCTGTGTACGGCGTGAACCGAAGCCTCGTCGCCCAGCGCAACAGCGGCGGCCACGTGAAGGTCTACACCAAATTCCGCGCGCCGCTGGACTGGCACACGGACCTGGACCTGGCCGACGTCGAGGCCGTGCGATCGAGCATGCTGGCTCTGTTCGACGGCTGGGCCGCTCCCGTCCTCGGCCTCCTCCGCCACGGCACCGCCTTCGTCCACCGCCCCTTCTACGTCCTGCCGGTGTCCCACACCTGGACCCACGTCCCCGGGGTGACGCTGCTGGGCGACGCCGCCCATCTGATGCCCCCACTGGGGGCGGGCGCGAACCTCGCGATGCTGGAAGGCGCCGAACTCGCCGAGTCCATCGCCACCGGCCCTGGAGATCTGGACGAGGCCGTCCGCGCCTTCGAGGAACAGATGTGGGCACGGGCCGGCAGATGGGCGAAGATCACGACGGCCGGCCTGGAACGCCTCGTGAGCCCGGACCCCGCCGACGCCCTCGCCCTCTTCGACCAAGTCCAGCCGTCCTGACTGCCAAGCACGAGAGCACCAGCACCAACAGCTCGCCACGGCTTCACGGGACGGCCGGCCTGCGGGGCGCTGCCCACAGTCGGCGCGCACACCAACGTGTGGGTGGTGGCGCTGATGGTGCCGGTCGGCCTCGGCGGGCGCTGACGGTGCCGGCGCTGACCGCGATGCTGTTCGCCGCTCAGCACACCAGCAGGGCCGCCTCCCACGGCACCGGCACCTCTGCCTGCCGTGGGACGGGATCCGCGAAATGCCTCAGTGCCAGCGCCACGCCGGCGGCGCCCATCAGCGTGCCCGCCCGGTCCTCGGTCAGTTCCATCTCCGCGTCGGTGTAGCGGAACCCGAAGGGGGCCGACTCGTCGAAGAAGGCCAGCACCCGCTCGGCCAGGGCGGGCAGTACCGCGGCCAGAGCGGTGTCACCGCTGTCGGCTGCCATCACCGAGCCGACGACGAGGAGGCCCGCGGCTCCATGGCACAGCGAGGCGTCACGCACGGGCCACTCGTGAGCCGGTCGGCCGAACAGGACCCGTACCGCCCCGAGTGCCGCGTCGCACCACTGCCGCTGCCCCAGCGCGCCCCCGGCCAGATGGACGGCCCTGGCGACTCCGGGTGTTCCGTAGCACCAGGCACCCCGGGCGGGAGGCCGCACGGCCCGCCCCCTGGCCTCCTCCTCGAAGGTGAGGCGGTCCGGCCAGTAGGGACCGTGCGGCCCCGGATGGAGCCGGTCGACCAGCCATTGCGCCATCGCCCTCACAGTGGCTGTCTGACCGGGCACGGTGACTCCCGCAGCGGTGGCCAGCGACAGAAGGGCGAGCGGACCGGACACGCCGTGGGCCATGCCCAGGTTGAAATGGCCCTGAGGGAAGTCCTGCGCCCGGTCGACCGCGGTCGGGGGCGTGCCGACCCACCATCCCGGCACCGTCCGGCCGTGTACGTGCACCGGCCGGGTCAGCTCGACGAGCAGTCGCAGCACGTCGCAGAGGGCGTCCGTCTGACCGTCGGCCAGCAGGTACCGGCCGATGCCGGCGAGGCCGGAGACGACGTCGAGACGGTGCAGGGTGCGGGGCGCGCGGGCAAGGCGCTGCACGAGTCGTACCGCTGTGGCCGTGCCGGCCGCACGGACGGTGCGGTAGTCGTCGGCGGACCGCGCCGCCACCGCGGCGGCGAAGGCCAGCGCCACGTCACCGTGGAAGAGTCCCCCGCCGCTGTGGGTACGCGCCGCGACGCCTGCGGACAGATGGCGCAGGGCTAGCCGGCGCGCCTGTGGATCGTCGGCCTGGGCTCCGAAGAGCAGCGCCACTCCCGCGTGTCCCTCGTCCAGTGAGGCCGACGACCAGTGCGCCCCGGGCCAGTCCGCCACCGCCCGGACCCGGGCGGGGTCACTGAGCCGTTCGGCGACCCATCCGGCCGTCTCCGCGGCCCGGGCGCGGATGGCCGGGTCACCGCTCACCGGGCGGCCCTGCGCATGCCCAGACGGACCTGCGCCATTGCCCTGCAGGCGGCCAGCACCTTGTCCTCGCCCGCGGGGTCGATGCCGAGGAACCGGTTGTGATGCATGTGCAGGACGCTGAACACGGCACCGTCCAGGGCGTCGGGCGCCGTGTTCCACAGTTGCCGTCCGTAGTCGTGCAGCGCGCCGGTGAGTTCGTGCCAGCGGGCCGCCACCTCGGGGCGGGTGGCGAGCAGCGCCGGCAGACCGTGGGCGTCCGGCTGCGACCACTGCGCCAGCCGGCCCCGTACGGCACGGAAGTGGTGGTGGAGGTCCTCGTCCTTGACGATGCCCGACGTCGTCCAGGCGTCCGCGTCCAGCGAGGTGGGGCCCAGCATGGCGGCGATCATCCCGCCGGAGGTGACGGCTGCCGCCGCCCAGTGCGGGTCTGTCCGCGTGTCGAGGCGTTCGGCCAGGCAGGCCAGCGTGAACCGGCTGTCGGCGTGGAAGATCCGGTGGGCCGCGGGCAGCAGCGCGGGGCCGCCGTAGCGCTCGGACTCCGGATCGTACGTGGCGATCTCCAGCCGGTTGGCCAGTCCGGTCCGCACCAGGTCCGCCGCCCACGCGCCCACCCGCCGCAGGTGCCTGCCGACCGACTCTTCGTCGGATACGTGCCACCTCAGCCGCAGATGGGGTTCCGGGTCGGCATAGCGCACGAAGAACCATTCGGCGATGTCGTCACGGTTCTCCGACTCGGCCGTGGACATGAAGCGCGGCAGCGAGGTGGCGAGCAGGTCGCGCTGGGTCTCCTGGGCGCTGTAGAGCTTCGCGTAGAGCCACTCGCTGCCGGGCAGGAAGGGTGCGGGTCGTCGGTCCTGGCTCCATGACGGCGTCGCGGCGCGCGGCTGTGCGGGGCGGGAGGGGGCCTCGGTGTGCAGGACCGTGACGATCTCCGCGGTCACCGTGTCCGGTCCCAGCCATCCGGCACCGCCGGCCACCGCCAGGTCCTCGCAGACCACCGGCTCGTCTCCGGGGCGTCCGTCCTGCAACTCGGCGCGGAACAGCAGCCGGTGCCATGGACGGGTGAGGTCCAGCCGCAGCCACTTGTCGGCACCGCCCACCCGCACGACGTCCGGTACCGACCAGCGCGTACGCCAGTGGGCGCAGGCGGCCTCCCACTGCGCCCACGGCAGGGTACGGTCCCGCAGGCCGGGCGCCGAACAGCGCCAGCTCGCCGGGAACAGGACCGTCCGGCCGTGGGTGACGCGCGGCGTGACGGGCAGGTCGGCGAGGGTGCCCCACTGCCACGGTGCCCATCCGTGCATGCCCATCTCCGCCGTCTCCTGGAGAAAGCGGGCCGCGTTCGGCGCGGCCACGTCGGGGGTCAGCATGTGGAACGTACGGGCGCGGACCTCCCGCCCGTGACGGACGGACAGCACCCGGAACCGCTCTCCGTCGCTGGTCACCACCAGGTCGCCGAGGGGGATGTCCTGCGCGCCGCCGGCGTCGAAGGCCCCGATCGTGATGCGGTGGTCCAACCCGGCAGCGGTGTGTGCCACGTTGTGGAAGCGGTCCTCGCGTGGTCCGTACACCAGTTGTGCTCGCAGCGGCTCCGTCGCCGGCCCGTCGGCCAGTTCCCTGAGCAGCGGGGGGCCGCCCAGGAGATGCGCGAAGCGGCCGGCCATGGACCCCGGCGCCTGGCTGCCGGGCCATGGACCGAGTACGGCGACGTAGGCGCCGGCGGTGAGACTCCCGGCGTCGGGCTCGATCACCTCGGCCACGAACTCGAGGCCTTCCGGGGGGCGGGCTCCGGCCGGCTGGGTGGACAGAAGGCCGACAAGATCGTCGTCGAGATCGATGCGGGGCACTTCCGTCCCCGACCGCGATTCCGTCCCCGACCGCGATTCCGTCCTTGACCGGGATGCCGTCCCCGACCGCGACGCGACCAGGACGGCGTCGAGGGCCAGCTCGGCCAGCAACTGCCGCTGAGAGGTATTTTCGGGGGTGGTCTCCGGGCGCCGGTCGCTGGGCGGGTTCCGGTAACCGGCGGGCGCGCCCAGACCACGATCCGGATCGAGCAGCTCGGTCAGCGGCACGGCGCGGCCCAGCCCGTACCGTTCGAGGAACTCCGCGTGGTACTCCCGCAGTCCGGGCGCGGACGTGTACAGGGGAGCCAGCCGCCACAACACCCCCGCCGCCGCGCGCAGTTCGTCCGCGAGCGTGGACGGGAGCGTGCCCGTGGCATCGAGCACCACGTCGGCCGCCACACGGCGTTGCGATGACGGGTAGGCGAGCCCAAGACGGTGCTCCACCGCGTCGATCCGCTCGACGAGCGACCCCAGGGCCTCGGGCGCCGCCTGGCGGACCGTGGCCGTCCGGTACTGCTCGAAAGCGGCCGCGACCTCGGCCAGTTCCTTGGTCTGGGGAACGTCCTGGGGAACCAGCGCCCTCACATGGCCGAGAGGATCCGCGCTGTGGGTCGGTGGCCTCAGCTCCGTCAACAAGAAGTCCAACCGCACCAGTTGCGCCAGCAGCGCGGCCGAGGCCGCTGGGGCCGCCGACGGCAGCGCGGCGGTCAGCCGGTCTCTCAGTTCGTGGAACGGCACGGGCCGATCGGCCCACTCCATCGCCAGCCGCACGGCCTGTGTCGCCCGTACGGACCGCCGCGTCGTCCTCCCGTCGGCATCGGGAGAGAACGGCAGCGTCAGCCGGTCGCCTTTCGGCACCACCAGGTTGTTGGCCTGCACCCGCAGCCGCTCGCAGACGGACGGATCCGCTTCCAGCGCTCGCACCACACCCACGAGCCAGCCCGGATCCGGGCGGACCGAGCGCGTGTGTCCGCCGCGCCAGACCACGTCCGTCTCCGCTCCGAAGCGCAGGAGGCCGACGCCCGCCATCAGCCCGAAGGGAGTGCACCGGCCGGCGGCCCGGAGCTGATAGCGGCTCAGACTGAGGGCGGCGCGCCGCACCTCACCGGGCTTCAGACGCGCGCCGTCACGCGCTCGCCGCAGGGTCTGCGCCAGTGCCGGGCTGGACAGTTCGACCGCCTCCAGCAGAAGCGGGCTGTGCTCCTTCCGCAGGAACGCGGTGAGCTCCTCGACCGTGAAGCCCTCGGCGGCCTGGACGTCGCCGTCGGGAGCCGGCTCGGCTGCAGCGGCAGGCCAGGGATGCAGCGGCGCCCGCAACAGGACGGGCGTCGCATGTCCCGCGTAAACGTTTCTCACGTCCCACCAATCCATCGGCACGCTGGTGCGGAAAAATTCTGGAGCACCGAACCCTCTCGTGAATTCCGAGGCGGGCCGGGGCCGGGTAATTGGAGCATGAAACCGGGGCCGATGTGAAGCGTTGACGTCCCGAGAGAATGAACCTACGCTGACTTCGCCCTCGGGCTTTCGGTCAGTGGCCGTTCGGCATTCGAAGGTCCGGGGTTCCGTTTTCCGCGATACGCGAGAGAAGAAGGAGAAACATCATGGAGAACAACACCGCCACGGATGTGTTCGACCTCGACGTGCAGGAGATCACCTCTGCCGATAGCGACGAGACCACCTCGGCGCTGAGCGGCACCTTCGGCGGCAGGTTCTGCTCCTGCAGCTCCATCCGCCAGGGCTGACCAGCAGGTCAGACGGGCTGTCCGCGATGCTGCCCAGCATCGCGGACAGCCCGTCCGGCATGTCCGGAGGGCATCGGTGGCTGCGTATTCAGCCGCCGCCGGAGGCTACGCTCCCGGAATGAAGGTCCGGCAATTCAGGGAACCCGGAACGCCTTCAATGCCGCCGCAACGATGAACTCGTAAGGCGGACGGAAATGCGCCTTGATCTGATGGGCGAGATATAAAGGCGCGCTAATTTCGCAGCCACGTCATAAACGCGCGGAGTCAATAACTCCGCCGATCTCCATGGCAGGCGGGCGCGCGAATGGAACCGCACCCGCACCGGCATCGCTGTCGCAGTCGCAGTCGGCTCAGCGGCGGGTCACGTTCTTGAATCCCCTCCTCGCCTCCATGGCGGCAGTGACTTCCATGCGATTCCAGCAGATGAGTGTGCAGGATTTGTGCGCAGACTCTGACCTTGGCCCTCGACCGTTCCGATCTTGATGCCGGGCCATGGCGAGGTCACCCTTGAAACGGCTCACAACAGGCCGGCGCGGAGGGCGTAGGCGACGGCGTGGGCGCGGTTGCGCAGGCCCAGGCGGGAGAGCATGGCGTGGAGAGCGTTCTTGATGGTGCGCTCTGAATAGTTCAACTTCTGTGCGATCTCGGTGGTTTCGAGTCCCTCGGCGATCATCTTGAGGATGTCGAGGTCGCGTTGCTCGAAGCCGAAGGAGAACATGCCCCGTATCCCGGGGGTGTTGTGCTGAGCGGTTCTGACCTGCTCGATCAGGGAGGCGACGTGCTCCTGGGGCAGGGCTGCCTGGCCGGCCCGGCAGCCCTGCACCGCCTGCAGGATCCGTGCGTAGTCGGCGTACGGCCGGAGCAGCACACCGAACAGCCCGAAGTGGACGCCGCGCATGAGCTGGAGGTCGCTGACCGTGTTGGCGACCAGCACGATGCGCATCCCGGGGTTCGTGCTCCCCTTCGCGGCACGCTCCATCCAGGAAAGTGTGTCTTCGGTGACGTCGGTGACCATCACCACCACCACATCGGCTCGGGCCAGGAGTGCAGGCGCCAGGACCCGGACCTCGGGACGGCGTCTCAAGTAGGCCGCGGCACCTTCTTTGGTGAGGGGATCGTCGGACAGGAGAGCCAAGGTCAGCGGAACCACCGTTCTTCTCCCCGCGTAGCTGTCGGAAGTCGGGCATACACGCGCGCCGAGGGGGTCTCACAGCTGCCCCGACACGTGGAAGACCGTAGGCCGGCGGTAGTTCACAAAGTGTGCGCAGACAGTGCTGCCGTCGGCGTCTGGCTCCCGTGCGGCATCGGTAGCCGCTCCGCCAGGGCCACCGGGTCCGATGCCCCGGTGGTCGTCCCGCCCGGATTCTTCCGGCCACCCCGCTGCCCATGACCTTGGAGAGCAGGCCTCGCGGTCACTGGCCGATGGCGGTGAAGTACGCGGAGATTCCGGCGGCGTGGGCCGGCTGGTACAGCGCGTACGCCACCACCTCGGGCGGCAGGCCGTAGTCGATGCCCAGGCGGTCGTACAGGGCGGTCGCCCGGTTGGCGAACATGGTCGCCAGGGTCGCCGTCGGGACGTGTGCCGCGACCTCGGTGCCGGTCTCGAACCAGGCGGCGAGACTGTGCTTCACATAGGCGGCCACCGACTCCTCGACGGTGCGTGTCCGGATCGGCAGCCGGGTGGGGGAGAACATCGGATCGAGGATGCCGGGCTTGCCCTCCAGTTCGTTGGCTGCGTGTTCGGCCAGGACGGGTCCGGTATGGAACCCGTCGCGGTATGTGCCGGTCATGAAGTACAGGCCCGGGCGGGTCGACCAGCCCACCAACGGGAAGCCGTCGAGGCTGACGGGCCGGTGACCGGTGCGCCACTCCGCCACGTCGTGGTGTGCGATGCCCTCGTCGAGTTGCCGCATCGCGCTGTCGATCAGGAACTGGACGTCGAACAGCGCGGGGTTGCGGGCGGTGGAGGGCACGAGGGAGTTGGTCGCGCCCAGGTACTCGCGTCCGCCGCCCAGCGGAACGACGTGGAGCCCGCAGGCGAAGGCGCGGTTCGGGGTGCGCACCACGCTGTCGAAGGGGTGGCCGAGTGTCCGCTGACCCACGACGGCGAGGCCGCGCCCGGCGAACATCGGCATCATCTCGGGTGGGGCGAGCAGATCCTCGGCGAGCGCGCGGCTGTCGGCTCCGGCGGCGGCGACGACCGTCCCGGCCTCGATGGTCCGGCCGTCGGCCAGGCGCACTCCGCACACGTCCGCCTGGGCGGTGAGCAGCTCGCTGACGGTCCCGTCGACCAGGAGGACGCCGGACTGCTCCACCTGTACGGCCAGGGTGTCGAGCACCCGTCGGCTGTCGACCGCGCCCTCGCCGGCAAGGCGGACGGCGCGTAACGCACGCCGGTGCGGGCGTGGGTTGTAGCCGGGGATGGTTGCCGGGTCCACCTCCGCCCAGTCGGCCTGGTGGCTGACAAGGGCGTCCAGCATGGCGGCGAAGTTGGCCGAGTCCAGGGCGCTGCCGGAGGTGTTGAGGAGCACGTGTGTGTCCGTGGCCACCCGGATCGGCGGCGAGGGACGGGTGCCGTGCGGCGGGTTCGACGTGCGCGAGGTGGCCTCCAGCCGGCGTAACAATCCCGGCCAGCGGCCGTGTGCCGACAGCGCCGTCTCGAACCTGGCCCTGCCTGGTGCCGTACTCAGGGTGTCGGTGGTGACCTCGGCGAAGCATCCGAGCATCGCGCCGGCCGCCTGGCTCGCGCCGCGCTCGCGACGGCGAGGTCCGACGACAGCGACACTGCGGTCACCCCTGCCGGCCAGCTCGTCCGCCAGTAGCAGTCCGAGCACACCGTTACCCATGATCAACACATCCACGTGCTTCACACGACTCTCCTCGTACGCTGGTGATGGTCTTCGCGGCGTCGACGGAACGGCTGTCGACGAGAGGGCCGTGCCTGCGCGGGCGTCTGGACCGGGCTACGGGGTTTCCGGCACGTAGTCTGCGCGGGGGTTCGATGAGCGGGCGCGACAAAGGCCGCAAGTGCAGCGTTCTCTGCCCGCCGCTACCCGCCCGCCCCCGCGCGGGTGGAAGAGCGACGGCCGGCGGTGGCTGACTGGGCGGGTGGACTCAACAGGGGCGTTACCGACGGGCGTCGAGTACGAACACCTTTTGTCCAGCCTTCGGCTGGAACGGACGTGGGGGACCCGGACTCCCGACGAGGTGACGGTTCCGGCGCCGCTCGCGACCGCGCCGGAGGGTGCCGGGGACGGGCCGTGGCTGTCGATCTGTGACATCGTCCGGGACCGTTGCCTCGCCGACGGCGACCGGGTCGCGGTGGCCAGTGCGACCAGAGAGGTCACCTACCGCGAACTGTGGTGTCGTACGGACCAGTTGGCCGCCCTGCTGCGGTCCCGCGGAGTGCGCCGAGGGGATCTGGTGGCCCTTGTCCTCGACCGCGGCATCGACTTCGTGCTGGCGGCGCTGGCCGTGTGGAAGGCCAATGCCGCCTACCTTCCTCTCGACCCGGCGCATCCCCGCACGTGGCGGGCGGACATGGCGCAACGGGCGGGGGCGGTGCTGACCGTGGCGGGCTCCTCCGACAGGTGCGTGGACGGGCTGCCGCATCTCGACCTGAGTCGGCTGGATCCGGACGGCAGCGGGGCGGAGTACCCTCGCCCCGCAGCAGTCGAACCGGACGATCTCGCGTACGTCATCGCGACCTCCGGATCGACCGGCGCACCGAAGCTCGTCATGCTGGAACACCGAGGCGTCAGCAATCTCGTCCTCGCGCAGCGGGATCATCTGGGCGGGCTCGGGCCACGGGCCCGTGTGCTCCAGGCCTTCCACCCCTCCTTCGACGCGGCGCTGTTCGACGTCCTCATGGCGCTCGGCAACGGAGGCCGCCTGGAGACGATCGACGATGCACAGGTCGCCGGCGAGCCGCTCGCCGGCGTTCTGCTGAGCCGGCGGATCACCCACGCGGTGCTGCCCGCCGCGGTGCTGCGCACGCTGGAGCCGGGCCGGTTCACCGATCTCGAGATGGTGATGAGCATCGGCGACGTGTGCGTTCCCGAGACGGCCCGGCGATGGGGAGCCGGCCACCGGTTCGTCAACGGGTACGGGCCGACCGAGGCGACGGTGGCCAGCACGCTGCACACCTGGAACGCGGCGGCGGACTCCGGGGAACGGGTGCCCATCGGTCGCCCGATCCTCAACTACCACGTCTTCATCTGCGACGAGGCGTTGCGCGAAGTTCCCGCCGGGGAGGCCGGTGAGATCTGCATCGGTGGCGTCGGCGTCGGACGGGGCTATCTCGGGCAGCCGGGACTCACGGCCGAACGGTTCGTACCGGATCCGTTCGGCGAGGTACCCGGGAGCCGGATGTACCGCAGCGGCGATGTCGGACGGCAGCGCGCCGACGGCTCGATCGAGTTCCTCGGCCGGCGGGACGCGCAGGTGAAGGTCCGCGGTGCCCGGATCGAACTGGGGCAGGTCGAGGCGGCGCTGCGCGCTCTTCCGTTCGTGGCGGAAGCCGCGGCCCTCGCGGATGCCCCGGGTGAAGGGGAGGGCCGGCTCCTGGGTTATGCCGCGCCGGTCCCGGGCGCCTCGTTGTCAGGCGACGAGTTGCGGCGCCTCCTCGCTCGGCGGTTGCCGGGATATCTGGTGCCGGACCTGATCACGATCGTCGCGCAGTGGCCGCTGACCACCAGCGGCAAACTCGACCGCTCCCGGCTGCCGCGCCCCCGGCGCCAGGCCGGCACACCGTACGTCGCACCCGGTACGCCCGTCGAAGAGGTCCTCGCCGGTATCGCGGCCGGGCTGTTGGGCCTTGACCGCGTGAGCATGGACGACAATCTGTTCCAGCTGGGCGGGAACTCCCTGCTCGCGACCCAGTTCGCGGCGCGGGTGCGCAGCGCGCTCGGCCGGAATGTCGCGGTGAGCGACATCCTGCGCGGAGCCACGGTCGCGCAGATCGCCGTGCTGGTGGCGGACGGCACGGACACGGTGGACCGGGGCCCGCAACCCGCCGGGCCGGACGCCACGCCTGTTCCGTCGTACGCCCAGCAGCGCGTGTGGCTGATGCACGAGATCGACGGCGACGCCCGCGCCTACAACTCGCAGGCCGTTCTCCGGCTGGCCGGCGAGCTGGACCTCGCTGCGCTGAACGCGAGTCTCACCGAGATCGTCCGCAGGCAGGACGTGCTGCGGAGCCGGTTCACCGTGGAGGACGGGATCCTGCGCTGTGCGGTGGAAGCGCCGTGGGCGGTCCGGATACCGCTGCGGGATCTCGGCGGCATCGAACCGGCGGACCAGCCGGCGGCGGTCGGCGAGGCAGTCCGCGAACTGGTCGCCCAACCGTTCTCCCTCAGCGAGGACCGCCCCTTCCGATGGCTCCTGCTACGGGTGAGTGCGGAGGAATACGTCTTCATCCAGGTGGAGCATCACATCGTCCACGACGGCTGGTCGTTCAACGTCTTCGTCCGGGATCTGATCCAGGGGTACGCCGACTTCCAGCGCGGCGGCCGGATCGAGCCCACCGACCTGCCCCTGCGGTACTACGACTACGCACGCTGGCAGCGGGCCTGGTGCGCCGGCGAGAGCGCCGCCGCGCAGCGCCGCTTCTGGCGCACCGCGCTCGACGGTGCCGAAACCCTGCTCCAACTGCCCCGCCGGCCGGCGCCGCTCGAGCGGAACTTCCGCGGCCGGGCGCCCCGGCAGGACATACCGGCCGGGCTCTCCCAGGCGCTGGAGCGGTTCGCCGGGCAGCAGGGGACCTCACTGTTCACGGCGCTGCTGGCGGGGTTCTTCGTGCTGCTGCACCGCTACACCGGTTCGTCGGACATTCTCGTCGGGTCCGGGGTGGCGAACCGCCACTGGCACGACACCGAGAACGTGCTGGGCATGTTCGTCAACACCGTGGTCCTGCGCGGCCGGCTGGACGGCGACCCGACGTTCGCCGAGTTCCTGGCCGGCGTGCACTCCATGGCGCTTCAGGCGTACGACCATCAGGAGCTGCCGTTCGAGCTGGTGCTGGAGGAGTCCTCGGCGGTACGTGCGGCCGGGGTCAATCCGCTGATCCAGGCCATGTTCAGCTTCCACGATTCCCAGGTGGGCCCGGTCACCGCCGCCCCGTTCGACGTGACCGTCGTGGAGGGGCTGAGCAACGGCTCGGCCAAGTTCGACCTGTCGGTCGTCGCGGTTCCCCGGTACGCGGTTCCCCGGTACGCGGTTCCCCGGCACGCGGAGACCGGACACAGCGCCCGGCTGGCCGGCGACGTCGTTCACCTTCCCCGGTCCGCCGAGCCGGTCCGCCCCGGCCGGCGCTCGCGACTGCACGGGGTCACCCTCGCCTGGGAGTTCAACTCCGCCGTTTTCGACGACGCGCTCGTGGACGGCATGCTGAAGGCGTACGAAACGCTGCTGCGCGCCGCGGTGACGGATCCGGACAGGCCCGTGTCCGAGCTGCCGCTGCTCGCGGACGACGACGTCGAAAGAGTGGTCGCCGCGGGACGCGGGCCCCAGCGGGAGGCGCCGACGCCCTGGCTGCCAGCCTTCGTCGACCGGTGGGCCGAACAGACGCCCGACGCACCCGCGGTGACATCCGGCGACACGCCCCTGTCCTTCCGCGGCCTGGTGGACGCCGCCGATCGTCTGGCGCGGTACCTGCGTGCGACGGACCTGGGGGCCGGGGACGTGGTCGCGACGTGTCTGCCGCCGCAGGCGGCGGCCGTGGTGGCGCAACTCGGTGTCCTGAAGGCGGGCTGCGCGTTCCTGCCCCTGGACCCGAGGCATCCGCAGACCCGACTGGCCTGGCTGCTTGCCGACAGCCGGGCCCGCGCGGTGGTCACCACGTCGGACCTCGCCGGGCGGTTCCCGCTACCGGCGGGCGTGGCGGTGGTGGTCCTGGAGGACCTACCGGACCTACCGGATCTGCTGGGCCGACCGGACCTGCCGGACCGACCGGATCTGCTGGGCCGACCGGACCTGCCGGACCGACCGGACCTGCCGGACCGACCGGACCTGCCGGACCGACCGGACCTGCCGGGTGTGCCGATGCCGGCCGGTGACGGGAGTGACCTGGCCTACGTCATCTACACCTCGGGCTCGACCGGGCAGCCGAAGGGCGTGGAGGTCGAGCACCGGTCCGTGGCCGATCGGTTCAACGACTGTGCCTGGGCCGACCTGCGGCCTGGAAAGACGGTGCTCGCGGCCGCGTCACCGGCTTTCGACCTGTCCGTCATGGAGATCTGGGGCTCGCTGATCAACGGGGCGGCCGTGCACTTCGCGCCACCGGGCTGGGATGTGCGAGAGCTGGCCCGGTGCATCGAGGACCACCGGCTCAGCCACGCGTTCCTGACGACGCCGCTGTTCCACCGGATCGTCGACGAGGCGCCGTCCGCATTCGACCGGTTGGACGTGCTCGTGGTCGCCGGCGATGTCCTGGCACCGGACGCGTTCCGCGCGGTGAGGCGTCGCGGAGTGCGCAAGGTCTTCAACCTGTACGGTCCCACCGAGACCACGGTGGCCGTCACCGCGCAGTCGCTGGACGCCTGGCGGGATGTCCCCGGGGCAGGCGTGCCGATCGGTACGGCGCTGCCCAACACGCATCTGGTCGTGGTCGACGACTGCTTGCGGGTGGTGCCGACCGGTGCGCTCGGCGAGATCTGCGTCGGCGGCTCCGGAGTCGCCCGGGGCTATCTGGGACGCCCTGGTCTCACCGCCGAACGGTTCGTGCCCGATCCGTTCGGCCCGGTGCCGGACGGCCGCCTCTACCGTACCGGCGACGTGGGCAGGATGCTGCCGGGCGGCGTCGTCGAGTTCATCGGCCGGCGCGACGGGCAGGTCAAGGTGCGCGGTTTCCGTGTCGAGCTGAACGAGGTGCGGCTCGCGCTGCTGGACCTGGCGACGGTGGCCGACGCGGTCGTCGTCACCGACCGTGGCGGCGATGGTGATGGTGAAGGTGAACTCCGGATCCTCGCGTACGTCGTCCCGTCTCCCGGCCGGGCTCCGCGTGGGCAGGCGCTGCGGGCGGCTCTCGCCGAGCGCCTGCCCGACTTCTGCGTGCCGAGCGTCGTCATGGTGCTGGACGGCCTGCCCCTCACGACAGGCGGGAAGGTCGACCATGCCCGCCTGCCGGCGGCGCGGGCCCAGGCGGCCGTGGCGTTCGTGGCACCGCGCACGCCGGAGGAGGCCGTGCTGGCGCGAGTCGCGGCCGAACTGCTCGACCGCGACAGGGTGGGCGTGCACGACAATCTGTTCGAGCTGGGCATGCACTCGTTACTGGCCATGCGGCTGGCGTCCCGGGCCACGGTCGAGCTGGGCCGGGAGGTGCGGGTGGCCGCGATCCTCACCCGGCCGACGGTCGGGCAGCTCGCCGCGCGCCTCGGCGCGCCGTCCGGCCCGGCGATCGCCCCGCTGCCGCGGGCATCGCGCAGGGCATCGCGCAGGAACTCGTAGCCGTATGCCGGAAAATGACGGGGGCGATGTGTTCGCGTTGTCCTTCGGGCAGCGCAGACTGGTCCGCCTGCACGCTCTCGACGCCACCGGGTTCGTGCACAGCTCGCACCGGTGCTTCCACGTGAGCGGCGGGCTGGACCTCGTCGCGCTGCAAGCCGCGGTGGACACCTTGGTGGCGCGGCACGAACCCTTGCGTACCGTGTTCCCGGCCGCTGCCGGTCATCAACGGGTGATGCCGTCCGGGCACGTCCCGGTGCGGTTCGCCGACCTGGCGGCGGACGGCGCCGGATCGGACGCGACGCGTCGGATCCCGGCGCTCGTCGCACGGCCATTCGACCTGGAACACGGTCCGCTCCTTCGGGCGTGGGCCCTGCGGCTGGGTACCGGCCGGCACCTGCTGGTCTTCTCGCTGCACCTGCTCGCCGCCGACGGGTGGGCGTTGCAGGTCTTCTTCCGCGAACTCGGCGAGGCGTACCGGGCGGCGGTGCGCGGCGAGGTTCCCGCGCTGCTCCCCTTGCCCGTCCAATACGCCGACTGGGCCGCCTGGCAGGCGCACCGGCTGACACCTCGGCGGGAGGCCTGCCTTGCGCACTGGTGGCGGGAGGAACTCTCCGGCGTCCCGCTCACGGTGCACCTGGCGGAGCGCCGCATGCCGGCGGCGGGCCCGCCGCAGGACGGCAGAGGCGGAGTGATCCGGCCCTGCCTCACCCCCGCGTCGCAGGCCGGACGCGCCCACCGCCCGCTGGCCCCGGCTTCGGTGGACGCGGCGCGATCGCTCGCACGCGGCGAAGGACGGACGCTGTTCACGGTGCTGGCCGCGGTGTTCGCCCTTGTCCTGCATCACCACAGCGGGCAGGACCGGCTGCTGATCGGACTCGCCGTGGCCTGTCGCGAGCAGCCCGAGGTGGCGAACATCCTCGGCTTTCTGGTCAACACGGTCTGCCTCCGCGCCGACCTCACCGGAGATCCTGACGTCCGGGAACTGCTGAGCCGGGTCGCGAGGGCGACCGCCGACGCCTACGACCACAAAGACCTGCCGTTCGAGCACCTGGTGCGCGGGCTCGGCCCACCCCATGACCCGAGACGGTCACCGGTCGGACAGGTGAACCTCGCCCACCACCCGCCCGGCACGACCGGCGTGCTGGAACTGCCCGGCTGCCTGGTCGCCGAGCGCCCGATCGACGGCATCCAGCCGAAGTTCGAGCTCACGATCCGAGTGGAGGAAACCGACGACGCCACGGTCGCGCTGTCCGCCGAATACGCCCCGGACCGGTACAAGGCCGCTTTCATCCACCAACTGCTGCGGACATACGAGCGATTCCTGCAAGCCGCGGCGACCAGCCCCGACACGCGCGTCTCCCGGCTGTCAACGGCGGCTCAGTTCTCCCCGGAGTGCCCAGTTCCACGAACCCGTCGGATAGATGCATCAAGTGTTGATCACGACCGCTGAAGACTGCCCAGCGGGCCTATCGGGGACGGCCGCCTCTGGTGGGGGTGCCGGGCGGGCGATCGCCGTGGGGGCTGGCCCGCAGAAGACGTACACCGCGCAGCAGCAGCCGGCCGCGTGCTCCTGCCACTACCGCCATGAGCACGGGGGCGCTGAAGGACCCGACGTGCAGCCCGGCGCCATTTCCCCGGCGGCCACGCAGGCGAACCTGGCGTCGACCTTCTGCCGCAAGGGCGGCTACACCTTCGGCATCCGCCCGTCGACCTCCGTTACCGGCAAGGAGTTGGAACCGAATGCCGCTTCCTACGGCTTCAGCGGCCGCATGGGGGACGCCGAGTACGGCCACTTGATCAGCCTGCTGCTGGGCGAGGCTGCGCGCGGAGAACGGCCGGCTGCCCAGGGCCCCGAGAAGGAGATTCAGGAAGAGCGGGAGCAGATCGAGGGGACGCCGCCCCTGCCCGCCGTTCCGGTCGGGACCGCCGGTGGCTCCGTGACAGCCCAGTCCGTAGCTGCGGAACCGGACGGCCGGTCTTCGGCCGCTGACCTCGCCGCCGCGCTGATGGGCTCGGGCACAGAGGCGCGGACGGACAATTGAGGCGGGCCGGGGGGCCGGGGTCAGTGAGCGGTGCCGGCGGACCACACCGTCGTATCGCCGTAGACGATCACGACGTCGCCGTCCGCCCGAAGCACCAGGCCGGCGCCGTTGTGGTCTTCGGTCCGGGTGGACCAGGCGGTGACGTCGTCCTTGGTGTAGACGGCGAAGTTGCCGTCGCCCTGGAAGACGGTCTTGTAGCCTCTCCCGGCCGTCCCGGCCGACCAGCGGACCATGCCGTTCTCGTCGCGGATGACGAGGTCGCCGTCGGCCGTCATGGCCAGGGTGGTCCGGTCGGAGCGCCAGGACTGGCCGGGTGTGAGCACGCTGGTGCCGTGGACGGTCAGGTTGGTCCACTGCTTGACGGTCGTCGGGGTGGAGGGCTCCGGGGTGGTCGCCGGAGGGGCGGCGGCGGAGGTCTGCTTCGGGTGGGCGTCGCCGGACTTTCCCGACGGGGACGCGGCAGGGGATGCTGGTCGGCCGGTCGCCTGTTTCTCGTCGTGTGTCTTCGCCGGGGGTGTAGCACTTCCTGATGCCGTCGGCTCGCCGGAGGCTTTGTCCCCCGTGACCGAGGTGCCGGCGTCCTCGCCTACGGTCCGCGCGTTGTCCGACCTGTCTTCCACGCTGTTCCCCGAAAGGCCCGACAGCGCGGCCGAGACGCTGAGCAGCAGGGCGGGGCCGGCCAGCGGCACGGCCGTACCGCTGACCAGCGTGAGCAGCAGCACAGCCCCGGCCAGCGCGGGTTTGCCGACGCGCGGCGGCAGCCGTACGGGAGGAGCGCCGGAGCCGGGGGGACCGAAGGTGTCCGGTTCCCCCGGCTCCGGTGCTGGGGAGTCCTCGGCGGGGACCGTCCCGGCGACGTGCGCGGCCCGGGCGGCGGCCGGGTGGAAGGGGGCAGGGTGGAAGGGGGCCGGTACGGCGCGGGGTCCGCCGATGGCCGAAGACGTGCCCGGGGCATGTCCCCGGCTCGCCCCGGTCTCGTGGTACGGCAGCGGGTTCGGGGTCGGCCCGGGGGCCGGCTCGGGCGGGCGGCCCTCGCCGCCGCGGTAGCTGGTGGTCATGTGATCTCGGCCTTTCCGGTCTCCGGGCGCGGTCCGCCCGGCAGGTCTTCGGGGAGCAGCTGCCGCAGGTCGTCGATGCCGGGCGCGGCCAGGGCGCCGAGCCTCCTGGCCTGACGTGTGGTCGTCTCCTGGAGCAGTTGCCGGGTGGTACGGGCGCTGCCGAACGAGCGGTCGCGCGGCAGCGCGTCGACGTACGACCGCGGGGCGGCCGGCGTCGGCGGCCACCGTGTGCCCGGAGCGCAGCACGCCGAGTTCGGCCAGGACGCCGTTGCCGCGGGTGTCGCGCAGGCGGCGGGTCTGGACGGCGGAGCGACTCTGCTCGCCGATGACGACGGCGCAGGACCCGAGGCCTACGACCACACAGTCCTCGATCACGCTGCCTCCCGGCGACAGGTCCACGATCCCGGCGCCGCCCGGGTTGGTGACCCGGCTGCCCCGCATGGCCGGCGATCCGGTCAACCGGGCCGCCGCGGCGGTCCGGGCCGTGCCGATGACCGCGCGGCCCTCCATGGCCGCCCGGCCCCGGGGAGCGTCGACCACCGGGACGTCCTCCTTGCCGACACGCAGCAGCGGACCGGTGAGCGTCGCCTCTTCGCCGACCAGGCCGCGGGCGCTGCCGAACCGGGGGCAGCTCTCGACGCTGCCCGGGCCGTCTTCGGCCACGAGCGTCGCCCGGTGCCGGACGGTGAGGTTCTCGTCGCAGCGCCGGCAGCGGATCCGGACCACCGTGCCGGAGCGCGCCTGTGCCCGTGCCTCGCCGGTCGTGCGGCAGCCGTCCGGCTCTTCCGGGCAGACCAAGGGCACCTGCCGTGACACCGCAACCTCCTGAGCCCGCCTGCCCGTACGCGGGCTGCGCGGACGGCACATCCCCCGGCCCGCGCCGAATCGTAGGCCGGTGGATGTGCAGAAAGAGTGACTGCGCCGGGTCGCCGTACGACGCCCGACGCCTCGCCCCGGATTTCCGCGGGCGCCAGGGCTGCTCCACACATCGCGCAGTTTTCTTCCACACCGCCCTGCCCAGGCTCCGCCTCTGGCGGCCTCGGCCTCGGCCACGGCCACGGCCGCCGTTCATCACCGTTTCGAGGAGCACGGCGGTGGCGTGCACGAACATCGACAACGGCCGGATCTTCTACCCCGACGAGGGCGAGGGCCGGGAGACCGCCCTGCTCACCCACGGCGCGGGACCTGCGACTCACACGACTGGGCCATGCAACTCGCCCCGTCGCCGCCGAGCACCGGGTCATCGCCGTGGACCTGCGCGGCACGGCCGGTCCTCGCAGGCCCGGGACAGCCACTACCCGACGGACCACGCGGCGGATCTGACGGGAGAACGCCAACACCGGTGCCCTTCACCGCAATACCGTTTGCGCCAGCACTGGTTTCTTCTTCGCCACGGGCAAGGCGCGGCTCCGAGGGGGAACCGCGCCGTGGGCAACAAGGGGGCGGCCGAGCTGGCGCCGTCGACGGTGTCCGTCGGCAACACCTGGAACCAGTCGCTCTCCCGGCGAGTGGGCAGTTCCGCTTTTTCGAACACAAGACCTTGAGACTTCAATTTCCTTTCAGTGCTGCTTACTGCACAACTGCAGTACGTCGAGCGGTGGAAGGACACCCCCCATGTTCAGAGCCCCTCGCACAGCATCCGTAGCGTGTCTCGCGACCCTGCTGGCTGTGCTCACCCCTGCCTCTGCCTCTGTCGCCGATCCTGCGCGGACCGCGTTGGGCAGGTCCCCGGTGATACAGACCACCACCGGCCCGCTCCGGGGCCAGGCGACCGTCGAGGGGCGGCAGTTCCTCGGCGTTCCGTACGCCGCCGATCTCCGGGACTATTCCTGTCCGACCGCCCGGGTGAGCCTGCAACTCGCCCAGGGTGCCCCGGTGTATCAGTACGAGTTCGCGGACGTGACCGGTCCGCCCGCCGAGAATCTCCGTGACCAGAGCACCGACTACGACTTCGGGGCCACACACACCAACGACCTCCAGTACCTCTTCCGGCACAACGGACGCGAGGCGCCGTTCAACGCCGAGGAGCGGCAGCTGTCCCGGCAGATGATCCAGTGCTGGTCGTCGTTCGTCGCACACGGAGTCCCCCGTGCCCCCGGCCTCCCCGACATGGCCGACCAGCGCGTCCGGCCGGGCGAGGTGATGGTCCTTCGGACCGCGTCGGCCGGCGGCCCGCGCCCGGCCGGTGACTTCACCTCCGCCCACCACCGCGCGCTGTGGGACGCGGTCGCGGCCACCGGCTGAACCGGCGGACACCGTCCCGGCTGCGCCGCGCCCGTCCGGCGCCCTCGGCAAGCAGGGACACCCCGGCCGGGTAACCGTTGGCGACTCCTGAGGGCGAACCTGACGTCGGCCTTCATGACCCGTTGTGGTCGTGAAGGCCGACGTTGTGTTCGGGGAGGGCGTCGGTGTCGTTGCGCGCCAGGAAGATCGACGGGGTTCCACCGGTAGATGGCCTGCGCACGGCTGGTTTGGCGCCACCTTGTTTCCGCATCGCCCCACCGGGCTTCCGCGTCCGCAGCCCTGATCCCCAGCGCCTCGCCGATCGTGTACCAGTCGGGTGCCCCGCACACGTTCAGTGAGCACCGCTCGGTCCGCGAGGGACTCCATCGATCTACGCACGGCCGCGCCGCCTTGCGTACGCAGTCACCGGCTACGGCCAGGTCCTCGGTCAGCATCCGCACGTACCGCCCGACATCTGAGGCGGTGGCGTGAATCTTCGACCCCAGCTCGATCCGAGCGATGTCAGACATGCTGTGCGGGGCCGACGGAACCGGGTCGCGCGTTGGGCCGAACTGTTACGAACTATTACGAACCGCTACGAACGTGATCCCCATGCGGACGGCCTCCCTGCTGTGGCGGCGCCACCGAAAAAGCTCTGCGGCCACCCTGAGATTCGTCACGCTGAGCTGAGTGCTGTGGGTCACAGGCTGTGGGCGATGGGGTGCAGCGGTTCGTACAGCGGGAGTTCGGCGCCGCTGGGGAGCCGGATCGCAGTCAGTTTGCCCCAGCGCTGCTCGCTGACCGGACGGGTGATCTCGACGCCCTGCGCGCGGAACTCGCCGAGCTGGGCATCAAGGTCGTCGCACATCAGGAAGAACTCGTGCTGCGGCGGACCGTCGGTCGGGTGCACGGCCACCTCGGCCGGGGGCAGCTTGAAGATGAGCCAGCCGCCGCCCGCGTCGACGCCGGGAAAGTCGAGGACGTCACGGATGAAGGCGCGGTCCGCCTCGGCGTCCTGGCTGTAGAGGATGACATGTGCACCGCTGATCATGGCTGGCTCCTGCCCGTCGACGTGCTGGCGGTTCGTGTCCCCGGCATCCTGACACGCTCTCACCTCGCGGCGTTTCGCGAGATCGTGGTGCTGGCGAACCTGATCCTCACCCAGCCGACCCACATCATCGACCCCAAAGTCCTCTACCTCGCCACGACAGCAGACTGAGCCGACGATTCACCCGGATCTACACCGCCCTTGGAACCCGGGACCCGCTCTACCGGCGCTTCTGCCTCTATCGCGAACGAGATTTCCGCAACAGCCAAGTCGTTTGAGAACACCGACCATCAGGGTTCTCAAACCACCTGGCAGGTCAGCGAACCGCTGTCTGCCAGTTGCACTTCGACAGGACATGCAGGTCGTGCCTGTACCTCGTTCGCGTTGAAACGCCGACGCCTGGAAGGACAATTGGCCGCGCCGGGAACAGTCGGTCTGGCCGGCACGGTTGCATCGACCGAGGGACCGGCGCCGCACAGGCGGGGAACACGGAGACCACAAGGTCGTCCGCCCCACCAGGATCCGGGCCCCCGGATCGCGGTATGCCAGCCGCGCTACTTGGACCAAGACGTATTTCTGCAGGAGGACTGTTTCATGACTGACCGGCCCTTGACGCTCATGGCAGTACACGCCCACCCCGACGACGAGGCGACCGGAACCGGAGGGGTCCTCGCGCGGTACGCGGCGGAAGGCATCCGCACGGTTCTCGTGACGTGTACCGACGGCGGTTGCGGTGACGGGCCGGGGGGTGTCAAGCCGGGCGACCCCGGGCACGATCCGGCGGCGGTCGCCTTGATGCGCCGTCAAGAACTTGAGGCGAGCTGTGACGTCCTGAAGGTGAGCGATCTCAAGATGCTGGACTATGCCGACTCCGGGATGACGGGCTGGCCGAGCAACGACGCCCCCGGATCCTTCTGGCAGACCCCCGTGCAGGAAGGCGCGGCCCGACTCGCGGAACTCATGCGGCACTACCGACCTGATGTGGTCGTCACCTACGACGAGAACGGCTTCTACGGCCACCCCGACCACATCCAGGCCCACCGCATCACGATGGCGGCGCTGGAGATGACCGCGCTGACACCGAAGGTGTACTGGACCACGATGCCCCGCTCGGGGATGCAGCGGTTCGGCGAGATCATGCGCGAGTTTCATGAGGACATGCCGGAGCCGGATCCTGCCGAGGCCGCCGCGATGGCCGAGATCGGCCTCCCCGACGATGAGATCACCACGTGGGTGGACACCACCGCGTTCAGCGGTCAGAAGTTCGACGCGTTGGCCGCGCACGCCAGTCAGGGCGAGAACATCTTCTTCCTCAAGATGGGCAAGGAGAGGTTCGGCGAGTTGATGGGCATGGAGACCTTCGTACGTGTCCAGGACGCCACCGGCGCGGCCGTACCCGAGAACGATCTCTTCGCCGGACTGCGCTGATCCGCCCGTCCGACCGGCCGGGACAGCGCATCGACCGCACGGCACGATCGAGCGGGCCACACACCCGGAGGCTTGGTCCACGCGAGTTCCGCTCCGGCAGCCCGCCTGCGGCTGGGACTACGTGCTGGCCGCGCGGTGGAGGCCGCACGTGCCCTTGCGCTGCGCGGGGCACGGGTGGAACGGCCCGCCCGGAGGCCGATACGGCGGCATCTGCTACGCAACCTTGGTCGCTGCGCACGACGGCTTGATCACAGTGATGGTCTGTGAGGTCAACGCCTCCAGTGGCACGATGAGTTGGGACGGAAGGCGGGGGTTCGTGCGCCGTGACAGGCGTCACATTCAGACGGCGGTTCTGGGCAGCTCGGCCTCGGAGGAGCCTTTGATGCTGCCGCTCGAGGCGATCGAGCTGGATGCTTTCCGCCGTCGGCATGAGAACGACACGTTCTGGTGCGGGCTGCTGCTTGGAGGCTGCGGCATCCAGCTGACGACGAGGCTCTACACCGACCGGGTCTGCCACTTCGCCCACCACCCGGGCCCCGACGGGCTGCCGCATCTGTGCCGGGGCGTCTGGTCGTTTTGCCCACGTCGTAGCGGGTGGCGGGATGCCGGTTCTTCGATCCGAGCGGGCGTCCGGGGTCGGGCCGGTTGGGTTTCGGCGCATGAGCCGGGCATGCGAGATGCGGGCGGAGGTTCTGAACCCCCGGCGGACCCGGGCCGGGGTGAGACGACCGAGCTCGGCCGGCCTCTCCCAGGGGCGGCGGAGGTCGGCGGCCAGCGGTCGGGTCAGGCGGAGTTGGGTGTGGGCGGCGATGATCAGCCAGGTCCACCGGTCCGCCGCCGCGGGCGTACGGAGTCTCGGGCGGGGCCATGCTGCGGGGCTGGGGCGGCGAGGCAGACGGGATTGTCTTCGAGGCTCTGATCCGCACCTGGCATTCGGCGGCGGGTCCGTTCAGGCCGGTCAGCCCACGGGCGACGTGGCGAAGCGGTGCCAGTTCCCGGCTACGACGCTGGTCTGCTTGAGCAGCCGGGCCGGTTCGGACGGGGCAGGCCAGAACTGCAGCAGATACCGGTCATCAGTCGGAGGCTCGTCGTCCTCCCGGACATTCCTACCATTGCCGGCATCCATGGCGGTGGCGGAATACCGCACGCGATAATCGCGCTCCTCCAGTCCCAACTCCCACGAGCTTTTTCCGTCCCACTGGCGCAGCTTCGTCTCATCCGACACCGGCCGGAACGGGATCTCGACAATCTCCTCCCAGGTCTCATCCAGCTCAGGCCGGCTGTCATGCAGCTCGACGGTGAAGCCGACGCCACCGATGCGCAGACCGGTCAGGAGCAACAGCGCCCCGTCCGTCCCGCCCCCACAGAGCCCGACACCATCTTGCCCGGTGAAGGCGTCGTGCAGGTCGTGTTCGTCCCCGCCGCTCTCCACAAAGACCTGGCCGTAATCGACATGCACCTCACCACTGACGAGCACCTTCATTGAACACACCCTCGTTTCAGTCGACTTGACCGCTGATTGTGCCAGTGGCCACTGACAGCGGGACGATCGGGGATGGTTTCAACCGGTGTTGCCGGGACCGTGAGACGCTCGGTGTGACCGCTGATCACGGAGGATGCGGTTTCACTCGCCGTGGAAGGCGTCACGCCTGCCCCGCTGCATGATGGCCTTGCGCTCGGTCTTGGTGAGCACGCGCCAGGTAGTCGTTCTCGTCCAGTGCGGCGCTGACGCGCACGCGTCGGGCACCGGCCACGGTCGGGCGTTACGAGCGCAACATCCCGTTCCTCCTGCGCCGTTGGCGCACCGCGGCGGCAGCGATCGTGGCCACCGCTACCATTCCTGCCCCGATCACCGTCAGCAGACCGGCGGATGGCCCCGTCTGCCCGGCGGCGGCCGAGTCGGCGGGCGCTGCGGCGACGGACGGCGCAGGAGTGGGCCCCGCATCCGGTGCGGGCGATTCTGTGGTGGCCGGCTGCGGGGAGTCACCGGCGGAGCCGGGCGGGGGGCCGGCATCCGGATCGATGACGAGGACCGGTGCCGGGAATTCTGGTTCCTTGCTGCCGGTCTGCTTCTCGTTCCATGTGGCGATCGTGCCGTTGGAGTAAGTCTGTTCGGTGTTGAAGGTGACGGAGTACTGATCGGGAATGGGTCCGACCTTCACCTTGAAGATCCGGCTGTCGGCGGGTCTGATCTCGTGGCCGGCCTCGGCCGTCCAGACCAGTCGGAGGCCCTGGCCAGTGGACCCGGCAATGGTCTGCTCGGTCCATCCGTCGGGTGTCGGCACCGCGGTGACCGCGATTTCCGGTGGGACGGCGACGGCGATACGGACCGTGGTGGCGTCGGCCAGCTCACTGGGGACGCGGAACTGGAGAGTGGCGGGCTTTCCGGGGATGACATCGCCGATGACCCGGATATGTGCCGCGCCGGGCCCGGCTGAGAGCAGGACTGCTCCCGCCGCACTGGCGGCGACGGTGATCAAAGAAGCGATGTGCCGGCGAGTGCGGCAGGGCATGGGAATGTCCTCTCGGTTCAGTGCCGGGATCAGCAGCAGTCGCAGTACAGGAGGTCGGCGGTCTTCACACCGTGGCCGTGCACAGCACCCTGAGCGGCGAAAGCCGCCTTCTGGACCGGGGTCGCCTCACCCTTGACCTGGATCGAGATGCTCCGACCGTCGAAGGCCCCGAAAGCGAGCGCCATGGGAGTCCTGCCGTTGGCGTCGGTGGGAAACGAGAGGACGGGGTTCTTACGGCCGTCACTACCCACGGAGTATGCCTGGTAGACGGTGTTGGGACGGAGCCGGCGTGCCTGGATCTGGATCATGTCGAGTCCGCTCAGCGGGCGGATGGTGGCCTCCAGGACGCGGCCCTTCTCCGGGTCGAGGGTGTCGCCGGCTGTGCCGTCCGGCAGGACGGTGGGGACGTTGCGGGCTTGCTGGTCGAGCCCCTGGCGACCGAGGTTGGAGGCGTTGCCGGCAGCAGCGGCCCGGGGCGCGTAGACGACGGCCTGCGGCTCCTGCCCAGTCTTGATGGTGTCGGTCACCTTGTTGGTGGCGGTGTCGATGACGTCCACCGCGTCGGACTTCTCCAGCCCGACATACAGCCGGGAGCCGTCGCCGCTGGCCCAGGCGCCGTGCGGGGCGTGCCCATTGTTCTTGATCTTGTCGACCAGGGTGGGGGCACCCCCGGTGCGGCTGTAGACCCAGGTCTCGTCCAGCCCGCCCATGGTCACATAGACGTACTTACCGGTGCGGATGTCGGCGAACTGGGGGTGATTGGTGTCGGGTCCGGTGGTGAGGACGCTGGCGACCTTGTTGTGGACGAGATCCACCACGGAAACTTTGCCGGCACGCTTGTGCGCCGCCCACAGTTCCTTTCCGTCGGGCGAGATCGCTTGGTCGGAGGAGAAGATGTCACCGAGTCCGGTGATCTGGTCCTTGATCCTGCGTGACTGAACGTCGATCACGGTGATCTCGGGCTTGCTGATGTGGTTGACGTACGCCGTCCTGCCGTCGGGGCTCATCAGCACCTTCGACGGGCCCTCGCCGACCTGCAGGTTGGCGACGACTCCGCCACGCACGGCGTCGACGACCGTGACCGTGCCCCGGCCCCGGTTCGCGACCCAGAACTGCTTGCCGTCGGCGGTGAAACTGCCCTCGTGGGCGGCCCGGCCGACGTCGGTGGTGCTGACGACCTTGTTCGTGGTCGTGTCGATGATGTCGACCGTGTTGCTCGTGACGCTCACCACCGCAAGCCGCCGGCGGTCCGGCGAGAACGCCAGGCCGTGCACCCCGACGTCGCCGAGGTACTGCGGGCTCAGGGTGCCGCCCACGCGCTGGTCGCCCAGCTTGATCGTGCCCAGCGTCCTGTTGGTCGAGGGATCGATCACCGACACCGTGTTGGACGACTGATCGGCCGTGTAGACGCGGTCCCGGCCGGAGACGGGAACCGGCTGGTGGCGGAGCGCTGCAGTGGCCTTGGAGGTAGCAGGTTCGGGGCTGGCCTGCGCCATGGAAGTGGCAGTCAGCGCTCCGCCTCCCACCCCCAGTGCGGCAATCAGCATCCATGTGGCACGACGCGCAGAAGACATTCTTCTTCTCCATGGTTCCGGTGTTTCTGGCATGACGGATCGCCTGATCGCCCAGGGGAATCCAGCGGCAGGAAGTATGTGTGTCGGCCGTCAGGCCGTTGGGGGTGGCTTCACGGGAACACGGGCCACGACCCGGCCCTCTTCGTCCTCCACGATCAGAGCCGTGATGGTGTCCCGGCGCATCGCGGTCACCATGCGAGTGGAGACCGGTTCGTCGGTCGCGGCCCGCACGCTGCCGCCGGAAGTCCGTGCGCCGGCGGCGTTGACGGTCATCATGCGGTAGGTCTCTCCCGACCGCAGCCCGGACAACGCCACCGGCACTTCGGTGCCCCAGGGGCGAGTGACCATCTGGCCCTGGCGGACCAGTGCCACGGATGCAGCAGGTGCCTGATCCTGTCGTGCCGCGAGTGGGACGACCACCGCAACCGCCGCCAGGAAGGCACCAGCGACCCCCAGAGCGATCCGCCGCCGGCGCCTGGGCCGGGCAGCTCCCGCTCCAGCGACGTCTCGGCGGATCCGGTCACCGAGGTCCTTCGAGGGCCGGCCATCGGTCGCGGCGGTTCGTGCGGTCGCCAGGCTGAGAAGTGGGTCTGCCCGACGCAGTGTCCGCACCACATCACCGAGTTCGGGCACCTCGCGGGAGCACTCCGGGCACCGGTCGAGATGCCGGGACAGATCCTCCGTCAGGGGCATCCCGAGAAGCAGTCGCTCGGCCAGCAACGGACGGAAGGAGAAGCATTCCTGATTCGGATTCATGATGCCAGCCACCCGTTCTCCTCCAGGACGAGACGCAGAGCGCGCACGCCGTAGTACAGCCGGCTGCGCATGGTGGAAGCTGAGACGCCCAGCTCCTCGCCCAGCTCGGCGCAGGTACGGCCGCCGAAATACACCTCCACCACCGCCTCCCGGTGCTGCGGGCTCAGCCGATCCAGTGCCTCCCCCAGCTGAATGCGCTCGAGAAGCTGATCGACCGGGTCGAACGCCGACGGTGACTCGGACACGGCATCCCACGACGAGTGACCAGGTCCCTCACGGACCCTGCGCCTCCGCATGGCGTCCACCACCCCGTTGCGTGCGATGGCAAACAGCCAGGTCCGCATACTGCCCTGGTCCGGATCGAAGCCCCGGGGCGACCGCCAGGCACGGACGAAGGTCTCCTGCACCACATCCTCGGCGAGCTGCCGGTCGTCCAGTGCCTTGCAGGCGAACCCGAACAGTTCCTCGCCATAGAGCTCGTAGGCCGCCCGCACCTCGCGCTCGGTCCTCAGCCCGGCAGGTTCCGAGTCCGTCGGCCCGGAACGTCGGCGTAACCACCGCAGGGGACTACCGCTCACAGCCACGGTCACCCACATGCGTTCCGCGCCACACTGCCATGGTGGTCCCCAATTCCGGAGAAGACGTGTTCATCAGGGGATACGCGCGGCCCACCGCGCGTGTTGAAAGGCCGCGAAAGAACCTTGCGGCCGCTCTGCGACCCGGGTCACGTCGTTCCTCCCGTGCGTGTGCGGCGCCCGGTCGCGGTCACCGGCCGGGCCGTACTCATCGGAGCCATGGCAGGTCCGCGCCGCGCTCCGGGTGGAGGCCGGGGGCCATGCGGCCTTCGAGCTCGGCTGCCGGAGCGGGGCGTGCCCGTACCGCCGGTGTCGTGCACCGGGCCTGCCGATTCCCCCGGGCGCGTCAGTCGTCACTCGTGCGCGCTTCCAGCGGATGCCGTCACATGGGCATACCCGCCAAGCCGTCCCGCCGTCGCACGCTGAGCAGTCCGCGTAGTGCAGTGCCCCGGGGGCGACGGCGCTTCGTCCGCCCGTCCAGGTCTACGCGTCGACGCCCGAGAGCGGTTCAGGAGGGACGCGTGGTGGCCAGTACGTTGCCGGCGCGGTCCATGATGACCAGAGACCGGATGTCATCGAACCGGACGGAACTGGCTCCGGTCACCCTGGCGGTGGCCGTGGGAGTCGCCGCCCAAGTGGCTGCCTGCTCGGTGCGGCCGTCGTCCGCGGCGACCTGCATGGTGAAGGGGCCCATCGCCGGCAGGTCGGTCACGTCGAGGCTGACTTCGGTTCCCCACGGCTTGGCCGTGAGAGTGGCGCGACCGGCGACGGCGTATCCCGCGGCGGCGTTGAACCTGCTGCTCGGATCGCTTGGGCCGCCCGACCCGGAGGGCATCAGCAGACTCACCGCGAGTCCCGCCACGACGATCAGCGACGCCGCCAGCGTCAGCCAGTGCCACCGGACCCTGCGGCGGCGCACGGTGTCGGTCTCGCGTACACGCGCCAGCAGGTCATCGAGCGAGCCTTCCGCGGGGGCTGAGGGAGACTGCGGTTCCGACTCGGCGGACAGGACCTGCTGCGCGTACGTCCCTGGAGCCCGCCGCAACAGCCCCGGCAGGGGTGCCGAGCGAGCGAGCTCGTCCCGGCATTCGTCGCAGGTGGGCAGGTGGGCCTCGACGACACGGCGGTCGGGTTCGCTGAGACCGCCCAGCACATACGCGCCGAGAAGCATGCGCACGTCTTCGTGGTCATCGCTCACCGAAGGACCCCCAATTCCTCAAAGGCCGCCCGGAGATTGCGGACGGCGTAATAGGCGCGGGATTTGACCGTCCCCTCGGGCACGGTCATCCGGACGGCTGTCTCGGCGACGGTGAGCCCGTCATAGTACAAGGCCTGGATGACCATCCGATGCTCAGGGGACAGACGCTCCAGCGCGGCGGCGACGAGCTGGCCCTCCAGCGCCGATTCCACATCGTCGGAGGACGGTACGGCCGCGATGGCCGCATCGTTGGAGACCAGCCACGGGCGCCGCCGCGTGGCCCGCCAGTTGTCAGTGATCACATTGTGGGCGATCGTGAACAGGTATGAGCGGACGGAGGCGGATCCCGGATGGATCTTGTGCACGACCCGCCAGGCCCGCAGCAGCGTCTCCTGCACGACGTCCTCCGCCTGCTCCCGGCTGTGCACGTATCGGAGCGCGAAAGAGATCAACACGTCGTAGTGCTCGTTGTACAGCGTGGTCATCAACTGCTCGTCGGGAGTCACTCCACCGTCCTCGTCTCGCAGGCCATGAGGGCCTGGTCCACACCCGGCGTCCGCCCCGGCCACCGGGACGTGGGACACCGCGCCAGGGCCCCGGGCAGGTTCAGTGAACGGGGTTCGCCGGCTCCCGCGTCCGGATCAGGATGGCTTCGCGGACCACGCCCGGTGCGGTGTCCGACCGCTCCTGCGAGCGGGCCCACAGCCGCAACTGCCCGGGGCCTCGCGTACAGCCGCCGGCCTTCGAACCGGCCCGAGCATCCACGATGGTCGGGCCGTCGTGCCTGGGATTCTCAAGCTCCCCGACAGGGTCGCTCAATGCGCCATGGCGGGGAACGGCGGTGCCCGGCCCCCGACACGACCTCACGGCCGCTGTTCAGTGTGAGTGGAAGAGCCGCTCGGACTTGCTCAGCGCATACGCGGCCACTGCCGTGCCCAGCTTGACGCCCGCCTCGTCCGCGAAGCGAGTGTGGATGCCCTGAAGGACCCGGGCCTCTGTGTTGTCCGCCGTGATCTGGTGCCACTTGGTGTATGTACGGGTGATGCCGGGCGCCGTGGAACTCGTCAGCGTGAAGGGCACGGTCCGCGGCCCGACGAAGGCCGTGAGCAGCCTCTCCGCCGCCCCCGCGTAGGAGTTGTGACCGCTCGGATAGTCCGGGTGCGCCGGGGTGTTGCGCAGCGGCGTCCAGGACGGGTCAGGACTGTCGCCGGTGCGGATCGCGGTGACAGGACGCCACAACTGGTAGGCGTACTTGCTGTCGGATGTGGCGATCTGCGTGTCCACCAGCGCGGCGTTGACGGTCGCCACGAGCTCTGCCTGGTCCGTCACCGACTTCGACGACGAAGCGACGAGTGCGATCCGGATCGGCTTGGTGAGCAGATTGAGCGAGGAGTCGTACCAGAAGTTGGCGACATCCGTCTGATCCTGGGTGCGTACGGTGCTGTTCAGCTCGCCGTACGCACGCACCTCCTTCAGATCCTTTTGGTACCGCTTGGAATCCAGCGCGGGGGGCGGGGGGAGACGGAACTGGTCGGCCTCCTTCAGCAAGAAGGGGCGGGCGACGCGACTGCCGAACTGGATGGCCGGGCCGAAAGCAGGCGCAGTCGGCTGCCAGACACCGGGGGCGGCGGGCGGCACGGGGAAAGCGGCGTTCACCGAGGCCGCGTCGAGACCGTCGCCCTCCCGTGACGTGAGGACCTGTAACGCCTGACGCTCACCTGCCGCCTTACCGAGTTCCTCGGCTCGACCGTCGCGGACACCGTCAAGGGTCCGCTGAAGGGCTGTGTCCAGCTCCGCGGCACGCGTGGGAGCCAGAACTGCCAGGGAACGATGCATGGCAGAAGCCAGCGCCGCGTCCTGATAGTCGCTGCGGTCGACACCGCGCGGCACTTCCTGCACGGCTCTGGCGGCAGCGATCCAACTGATCGCCCAGGTACGGCTGTTGGTGACCTGGGCCGATGACCCTCCCGTCGCGATCGTCTCCGCTGTGGTGTCGTACCAGTCGAGCACCGTCGACGGGCGCTCGTGCTCCGGGGTCGCCGTGGCGATGGGGGCCATACCCGAGGTGGCCAGCAGCGCCGTGGCCCCAACGGCCACCAGGGCTGCGCGGGCTTGTAGTGGATTCACAGAAGCTCCTTTTGCCTCTCATGGAGAGGGTCGAATTCCGGGCCCTCTCCGGCGTGTACGCCCGCGAGCTGTGCCCGGTTCACCGCACAACTCACACGCTTCGCGGGGGAGTTCCCGTCCGTTCAGGCTCGTGGTCGGCAGCAGGGAGAGCTGCCTGTTTCGGCTTCGGACCGGATTCGGGGCCGCTGCCGGACGGCCGGTGGGCGCCGTTCGTGGTCAGGGTGGAGCGGGGGCTCCGCCGCAGGCAGGCTGCTTTGCGGCGGTTGCGCGCCGATGCGGGACTGTGCCCGCCTCCGGTGTGGTGGAGGCGGGTACGTGGTGGGGTGGGCCTTGCGTGGTCGGAGTTCTGCCGGCTACTTCGCGTACGGCGGTGTCGCTGTCGCGGGTTGCGGAGCGGTCGTGGTCGTCGGTTCGGGGCCGCCCTCGCTGAGGCCGAACCGGTCGTGGAGCTTGCGCAGGAAGGCAGGCGCGTACCATGCCGAGCGGCCGAGCAGGCGCATCGCGGCGGGGACGAGTACGCCGCGTACGGCGATGGCGTCGATGAGGACGGCCAGTCCGCTGCCCAGGCCGAACATCTGCATGAAGCTGATCTTGGCGGTGCCGAAGGCGAAGAAGCTCACCGCGAGGAGGAAGGCTGCCGCGCTGACGATGCGTCCGGTGTGGCCCAGGCCGTCGGCCACGGCGGTCTCGTTGTCCTCGCCCAGATCGTGGAGTTCCTTGATCCGGCTGGTGACGAACACCTCGTAGTCCATCGAGAGGCCGAAGGCTATGCAGAACATCAGCACGGTCATCGACATCTCCATCGGCTGCGCCGTGAAGCCCAGCAGGGAGGAGAGGTTGCCGTCCTGGAAGATCCAGGTCATGACGCCGAGGGTCGCCGCGAGGCTGATCATGTTGAGGGCCAGTGCGCGCAGCGGCTGCACGACGCTGCCGGTGAACAGGAAGAGCAGGACGAAGGTGGTGAGGGCGATCAGGGCCACGGCGATCGGGACCCGGCTGCCGATGGAGTCCTTGGCGTCGACCAGCACCGCGTCGTTTCCGCCCACCAGGGGGTGTGACCCGGCGGGCGGGGTGAGTGCCCGCACCTTCTCGACCAGGTTCTGGGCCGCGTCCGACTTCGGTGCCAGGGAGCTCACCACACTGAGGCGCTGCGCGTCGGGGCGGCCGAGGGCGGTGCTGCCGGGGCCGGCCGCCGTGGACTGTCCCTCGACGTAGGTGCCCGTGCTGGTCTCGACGCGTACGACGCCCTCGAGCGCGGACAGTTCGACCGCGTACGACTCCAGCGGGGCCTTGCTCACGGGCTGGTCGATGACGATGTGGAGGGCCGCGTCCTCGCTGCCGCCGAAGTTCTCCCGCAGTGCCGCGGCGACCTGGCGGCTGGCGGCGTCCTTGGGCAGGACGCGTTCGTCCGGGGTGCCGAAGGTGATGCCCAGCAGCGGGCTCGCCGCCGCCAGCAGCACGGCGAGCGCGGGAAGCGCGGTGAGCACGGGCCGCCGCATGACGGTGCGGGCCAGCCGTCCCCACATCGGCGCCCGGGCGCCGGAGCGCCCCGGCTTCGCCCACGGCAGCCGCCCGCTGTTGACCCGGTGGCCCAGAACCTTCAGCAGGGCCGGCATCACGAACAGGGTGGCGAGGGCGGCGATGGCGACGACGCCGACCCCGGCGAAGCCGAACGAGCGCAGGAAGTACTGCGGGAACACCAGGAGTGCCGCGAGCGCGGCGGCCACGGTCGCGGCGGAGAACGCGACGGTGCGGCCCGCGGTGCTCACCGTGCGCCGGACGGCGTCGTCCACGCTCGCTCCCGCCGCGAGCTGCTCCCGGAAGCGGCTGGTCATCAGCAGGGCGTAGTCGATGCCCAGTCCGAGGCCCAGGGCGGTGGTGAGGTTGGTCGCGGTGTCGGCGACGTCGGTGATGCTGCCGAGAAGGGAGAGCTGTGCGAAGGAGCCGATGATGGCGATGAGGGCGATGGCCAGCGGCAGCAGGGCCGCGACCACGCTGCCGAAGACGAACAGGAGCAGCACGAGGGTGAGCGGCAGGGCGATGGACTCGGCCAGGACCAGGTCGTCGACGACCTGTGTCGCCAGGTCGTTGCCCACACCGGCGCCGCCTCCGGCCCGGACCGTGAGCGTGCCCTTGTAGGTACCGGTGTAGACGCCGAGGATCTTCTTGGCGTTCTCCCGCTGCTGTGTCTGGTCGCCTCTCACATGGGCGAGCACCATGGCCTCGCGGCCGTCCCGGGAGCGGAGGCCGGGGCTGTCCGTCTCCCAGTACGAGATGACGTTGGTGAGCTCCTTCTCCTTTCTCAGGTCTGCCACCAGGCTCTGGCCGCTGCGCGTGGCGGCGGGGGTGTCGACGCGGCCGTCGGGGGAACGGACCAGCAGGACCAGGTTCGTCTCTCCACCGAACTCCTCCTCGATGACCTTCGCGGCCCGGCTGGACTGGGAGGCGGGGTCGTCGAAGCCGCCCCCGAGCAACTTGTCGAACGCACCGACTCCCACCACACCCATGAGAGCCACGGCCACGACGGCGATAACAAGGACCAGTCGGGACCGGCGAATCGCCAGTTCAGCCAAACGTTCAAACACGTGCGTTCTCCTTACGCTCTCTTACAGGGAAAGTCGCGTGAAACAGCCGAATGAAAGGGGGCTCGCCCCATGAGAAACGACTCGTCAGGGATGGGCTGCGCCGGCTACGGGCGTCACATCGCTGAACGCGGGCCTGCGCCTCTGCCCCCGCGAGCGGTGGGTCTGGGCGGTCCGAATGCGCGAACACAGCTTGTGTCCCGCTCGCAATTCGCCGCCGGCAACTCGGCCTGGTGACCCGCAGGACAGGCTGGGACTGCACCGCCGTTGGCGGTCAGGGCGCGAGGATGATTTTGCCGAGGTTGGTGCGGGTGGAGGACTCTGCCAGTTCCATGGCCGCGGCCGCCTCGTTCAGCGGGAAGCGGGCGGCGATCTTCGCGGTGAGCACGCCGTCGCGCAGCAGGCCGAAGATGTGGGTGAGGTCGGTGCGCAGTTGGGCGCGGAACGCCTCGCGCTTGGCCGAGTCGGGTTTGCCGGCGCCGGCCCAGATGTCGTAGAAGCTCGCGTGCTTGCCCGTGGGCAGGTAGTTCCAGTAGGCAAGCTTGGCCAGCAGCGGCAGGAAGTCGAGCAGTACGGGGCGGGTGTCGTCGAGCGCGGCGGCGATGCTGTAGGAGACCAGGGTGCCGGTGCGGTTGAGCAGGCGGTAGGAGAGGCTGACGCTGGCGCCGCCGAGGTGGTCGAACACGGCGTCCACGCCGTCGGGGGCGAGTTCCCGGACGCGGGCGGCGAGGTCGGGGTCGCGGTAGTCGACCGGCTGTACGCCCAGGGCGCGCAGTGCTTCGTGGTGGCGGGGGCTGGCGGTGCCGATGACGTGGGCGCCGGTGTGGCGGGCGAGCTGGACCAGGACCGAGCCCACGCCACCGGCGGCGCCGGTGACGAGGACGGTCTGCCCGGCCCGCACCTTCGCCTTGCGGTGCAGCATCTGGTAGGCGGTCAGTCCGTTGACGATCAGTGTCTCCGCGTCGTCGGCGCCGATCCCGTCGGGCACCTCCACCAGATCGGCGGCGGTCAGCAGGGCGGCCGTGGCCCAGCCGCCGGTCTTGGTCAGTGCGGCGACCCGCCGGCCGATCAGTGCGTGGTCCACGCCGGGGCCGACGGCCTGGACGACGCCGACGAGGTCGTAGCCGGGGACGAACGGGAAGGCGGGCTGGCCGTAGTAGCGGCCCCGGCGCATCGCGCCCTCGGCGAAGGACACGGCGGTCGACTCGACGCGCACCAGGGCCTGGCCGGCGGCGGGCGCCGGCAGCTCGCGCCGGGTCAGGCGCAGGCCGGAGGGTGCGACCTTGCCCGGGAGTACCACTTCGGTGGCGGTCACGGTGGCGGCAGGGTTGGTCTCGGGCATGGTCGACTCTCCAGAATCTGGCGACTATCCGTCGCTCTGTTAATGCTCGTAACTATGCACCTACCTGTCATACTGAGTCAACCGATAACTCGAAGCGAGGTGACCCATGACGGCCGAGCAGAGGCTGACCCGGCGCGAGCGGTACCGGCGCGAGACCGTGGCGCAGATCAAGGCCGAGGCCATGTCCCAGGTGCACGAGGGCGGCACGGAGGCGGTGTCGCTCAACGCGGTCGCGCGGAGCATGGCGATGTCGGGCCCGGCGCTGTACCGCTACTTCGGCAGCCGTGACCAGCTGCTCGCCGAGCTGGCCGTCGACGCCCACCTCGCACTGGCCGGGGTTCTCGAAGCCGCCGCCACGCGGGACGCCTCCCCCGCGTCACGGGTCCGGGCGGTCGCCGGCGCCTACCGGGACTGGGCACTGGCCCAGCCAGGCGCATACCACCTGGCCTACCAGTCCACCCACGGCTCCGGCCTCGAACACGCCACGGACCGCATCGTGCCGGCCGCGCGGCGGAGCATGAACGTACTGCTGAGCGTCATAGCCGGAGCCGGCGAGCCGCCCCACCTGCCGGTCCCGCCCGCACTGGAAAACCAGATCCGGGACTGGAACGGCAACGGACAACACCACGCCCCGCCCGCCGCGGTACGGCACTTCGGACTGGTCTGGTGGAGCCGGCTGCACGGCCTGGTCAGCCTCGAACTGGGCGGACACCTGACAGCCACCGGCGTCGACCCCACCCTGCTCTACCAGGCCGAGATCGAGACCATGCTGAACAGCCTGCACCACCCGAATGGCACCCAATCCTGATGCCCACGCCCGCGAAAGGTGCCGCCGGGCCGACATCGGCGATGAGGTCGGCTTCGAGACCAAGGTGGCGGTGGCCAAGGCGGCGATGGCCAAGGCGGTGGCCCGCCGCGCCGCAGTCTCCGGCTGAGTTCGCTTGAACTGGCCATGTTATTACCGAAGTTGGCGGACGTGCTCATGGTCCCGGTCGATGTTTCCGGTCCGGTCGTCGCGGTTCGGGCCCGGACGCGCTCCCGGGCTCCGGCGGGGTGTACAGGGGGGCGGCACGCTGAGCGAGTGGGTGCACAGCCGCTATGTGCGGTATCTCGTCGATGCTGCGCCGGGGAGGCAGGCTCGGTTCAGATCGACTTGAGTGTGCGCCGTCTGTACCGAGAACGTGGCCCGTCCGGAGGTGACCTTCGTTGAGCAAGTGCCGGGACTGACTGTCATGTCCAGCGTCCAACAACGGGGCGATCGGTCAGTGCCTCTCCGGGTTCGCCAACTGCCTCGTCCTGCGGGCGGGCGATGAACAGTAGACCCGAGGGGTGCTGTTCTGACCGATGGGCAGCGTCGCTCCGCAGAGGCGGGTGTTTGAGCCGGGCCGGCACTTCGCCGCCACCGGGTTCGGCCCCGGGCTGCCCTACGGCACCGCGATCGAGGCGATGCCGGACACCTGCCGCCGGCCCGGCAGCACGGCGTGACTCCCGGGGTTGCGCGTTACTGCTCGTAGCATGCTGTTGGACCCGCCAGTATTTGCACGGTCCGTTACAATGTGACGGTGACAAATGAAACGCGGACGGTGAGCAGGCGTGAGCGGCTACGGGCCCAGACGCTTCAGGAGATCGAGGACACGTCGTTCGCGATCATCGACGCGGACGGCGTGCAGGCGTTGTCGGTCGCGGCGCTGGCCCGGAGCATGGCGATGTCCGCGCCGGCGGTCTACCGCTACTTCCCGTCGCGGGACGCGCTCGTGGCGCACCTGGTGACCCTGTCCTACCAGCAGCTCGCGGCGGCGATGAGCCAGGCCGTGGAGGGCGGCAGGAGGGCGCCGCGCACCCGGATGCGGCTGGTGGTCACCGCGTACCGCGACTGGGCGCTGCGGTACCGGCGGCGCTACGGCATGCTGTTCGGCGAACGGGCCGGCGACCTGCCCAGCGAGGTCACCACGCAGACTCCGCTCGATCAGGCGATGGCGATGCTCATGGACATGCTGACGGCCGTCCAGGGCACCACGCAGGCCGACAGCACCAGCGGCGACCGTACCCTGGACGGACAGCTCCGGCTCTGGGCCCGCTCGCAGGAACGGCCGGACATCTCGCCGGGCGTGGCCCGCGCCGCCATCCTGATCTGGACGCGGGTGCACGGGATCGTGAGCCTCGAACTCACCGGCGTGTTCGACAACCACACGCTCGAGGCACAGCGGCTGATCGACCTGGAAGTCGACAACGCCATCCAGTCCCTGAAGCCGGCCGGCCCCTGAACAGCCGGCGGACGGCTGCAGCCTGGACGATGCCGCCATGCGGCCCATGTGAGCGAACGGACAACCACATGACCGTCCCCTCGCTGGAGACCGGGCGCCGCTCGTAGTCGCGGGCCGGCCGGCGCGAGCGAATCAGCCAGGCGGTCGCGTCGGCCGCGCGGTGAGGTGCCTGCCGTGGCAGGTCCTGTTCCGCGCGGCCTCCCGCCGAACCGGACATGACGGTTTCCCGGTCATCCGGCTCTCCAGTGACTCCTGCGTGAGGGGGCCTCGGCGAAGTGTAGTGATGTCCGGTTCGTGATCATGTGAGTCCGAGGAGGGCGAGCGGTCGGCTGCTGGCGCGGGCGTTGTGCCGCAGTGCGGAGGCGATGTTCGTCTTGTCGGCCAGGCGGAGGGCGCCAATGGCGAGGTCGCGCCAGGTGGCCATGGCCCGGGGCGCGGTGCCCGTTCGCAGCGGGGAAGCGTCCTCGGCGAACGTCACGGCTCGGACACGGTGCAGGGTCTCGATCTTCCAGTGGTCGCGGATACAGGTTCGCGAGCTGGGTGGGTGGGCGTGCTCGGCGACAAGGCTCCCAGTTGATCGCCGACACCCTGGGAGTGAAGGTCCGGGTCACCGACGGCACGGTGAAGCTGACCGCGTCCCGGGGCCCGGGGGCGGCGGCTGTGCATCCGCGTGTGCTCCGTAGCGTCCCGGAGACGAGTTTCCGGCCCGTCCGTCCGCGGTCCTCGGTGCCTGGTACCCGACCACAGGCGCCAGCGGCGGGATCAGCGCCTTGGGCGCCATGCGGGGTGCCGGTGCGGTCGCGTTGCCACAGGCCCATCTCCAGTGCGGCGAGCACGAGTTCGGTGTGTTTGGTGGTGGCGGCGGACCAGCCGACGATTCGGCGGGAGAAGGTGTCGACGACGAAGGCGGCGAAGACGTGCCGGCCCAGGCTGCGACATGGGTGAAGTCCGCGACCCAGGTGCGGTTCGGCGCGTCGGCCACGAACTTGCGGTCGACGAGGTCGGGGGCTCGCTCGGCGGAGGGGTCCGCCACGGTGGTGATGACCCTGTTGCCGCGCACGGCGCCGGTGAGGCCGAGTTCTCGCATGAGGCGTTCGATGGTGCAGCGGGCCACGGCGTGGCCTTGTCGGTTCAGCTCGCGCCAGACCTTTCTGGCGTCGTAGACGCGGTAGTTGGCGTCGTATGCCTCCTTGACCAGGATCTTCAGTTCCGTATCGCGGATGTGGCGGGCCGACGGCAGGGCCTGGCGCTGTTTGTGGGCGTAGTAGGGGGGCCATGACTCAATCCCCTCAGAGAATCGAGCCTTCATTCGACCCGGGGCGGTTCGCACACCGTGACCGAACAGTGTTCAGTGCGCCGTTATGAACAGTCGCTCGCGACTGTTGACTCTTGATTGTCAGCTTTGCCCGTGGCGGACCGGAGGAACGTGGAGCCGGTGATCAGAGCCCAGAGGAGGTAGCTGTAGAGGGAGATGCGTTCGGCGAGCCCGGTGGGTACCCATCCGTAGGTGAGAGGGATGTTGAGCAGCCCGATGGCGCCGGTGGTCATGCTGGCGGTCGCGAGCCATCGAGGGAGGCCCAAGGGCCGGCGGGACAGGCCGGTGACGACGGCAAGGGCGTTCCCGGCGATGATCGAGAGGAACGCTCCGAGCAGGTAGAGCGGCAGGGTCCCGTCGTCGAAGCGCGCCGGGCCGAGAGGGAACACGGCGAACAGGATCAGGGCGCTCGCCTGCGCCGTGCCGAGGCCGACGATCGTCCGTTGTCTCCATCCGGTGAGGCGGCGGCTGAAGGCGATGCTCGCGGCGGCGACAAGTGCTCCGCTGACGATCCAGGCGATGCTCATCAGCCACCACAGGGGAGAGGAGATGAGGAAGCCGCGGAATTCGCCGACGAAGGGGCTACCGAGGAAGTTCACGTAGTCGTCGACGTAGCTGTAGGGACGCCTGTCCCACGCGGTGGCGACGATCGCTTCTGTGACCAGGCTGACAAGAGCCGCGGCGATGAGGGCGGGCCCGGCCCAGCGCGCGATGACTCGGGGCGGGGTAGTAGTGGTGGATGACATGGTCGTGCACGATCTCCCTTGTGTCCTTGCGATGAAACCGACGTAAGTCAGCCGGTTCCAGGGGACGTTGTCGCAGCGCCCCGCGGATTTCGCCCCTCAAGGGCGGCGGGTACGGTGTCGCACTCTTCGTCGCGTGAACGACGTTAGCGAGGCGGCGGAGTCTTGAGCAGTGGGAGATTTACCTGACAGTGTCAGATTCTTCTGGTCGGGATGCGGATCCCCGAAGACCCGTAGGGAGCACCGTCGTAAGGTCACCGCATGCCAGAAGACGATCAGGTAACGGCTCCGCTCTCCCTACGTCAGCGGCGTCGGGCCGTCGCCACTCGGGAGATCCTGGACGCCGCCGAGCGCCACATCGCCGAACACGGACCCGCGGCTCTGTCCCTGCGCGCGGTCGCCCGCGGCCTCGGTATGACCGTGCAGGCGCTCTACCACTACTTTCCGAACCGGGACGCCCTCGTCACGGTGCTCATCACCAAGGCGTACGACGACTTGGCCGATGCGGTGCAGGCCTGTGTCGACGCAGCTGCGGACGACTCGGCCCTGCCGCGCTGGCTGGTCGCAACGGAGGGATACCGCCGATGGGCCATCACCCATCCCGGGCGATTCCAGCTTCTCTACGGAACACCGCTGCGGCACTACGCAGCACCCGCCTGGGGCCCCACCACACACGCAATGCGCCGGATGGGCGCCATCTTCGAACGCGAACTGTTCGGCGGATTCACCGCGGCCCAACTCGCCGCGACCGACATCCCCACCCTCACGCCTTCACTTACGGCGAGCCTGGAACAGCTGCCACCGAACGGCCTGGGCGTTGTTCTGCCGCCCCCCGCGGCCGCTCTCCTCATGAGCGCCTGGGGGCACATGCACGGCCTCGTCATCCTGGAGGTGTTCGGGCACACCTCTTACCTCGGTGCCCACCAGGCCGAGATATTCCGCATGGCAATGCACAACCTGTTCACGGACATCCACGGCCGGATCCCCGCCGCCGCACCATATTCGGCGTCGCCAGATCTCCGACTGCGACCGTGACACCTGGACCCAGCACGCCCGTCGGCAGAGGCGTGCTCCACGATCAGGACATCGCCGCCTCACCGACCCACGCCTGAGTGACCGCCTGCTGCCCGAGGAGATCGGCGACCGCACAGAGCCATGGGCGGGGCAAGGTCGCGAACGATGTCCGCTCCTGTTGTGAGGCGAGGACGCCCAGCCGCGCGCCGATGTCGTGGCGCGCACGCTCCTGCAACGCCGACAGGTCCTGCGCGTGCGGCAGGGTCATGAACGGCGACTGCACCGTGGCCTGGAAGGGCGGGTCGAGGACCTGCGCGATCAGATGCCTCGGGTCACGGGCCAAGTCCGCACAGTCCAACCGGACAACAGCCCGCCGACAGACGCCACGCCGTGTCTCACAGCAGGGCGCAGGGCCAGACGAGTACCCGCCGGCGACGCGGTGCGCCGTATTTTCCCCGCCCATACGCATCCCAGGATGCCGTCGAGGGTTGCGATCTCCATGCAGCCGACGCCGGCGGCGCCCCGTGCGCGCAGGACGCTCTCCGGACACCTGCGGTAGGAACAGCCGGTGCGGAAGAAGAGGATTTTGGGATCGAGCCACGGCGTCCAGATCGGCGACCCGGCGTGGTGGCATGCCTGGAGCACGTTAGTTGGCGTCGGGGGTGGCCGCTTCAGCGCTGGTGTACCAGTTGGTGACGGCGGCCTTGTCGACGGTGTAGGACCCCGGGAGCTTGAGGTGGGCGGTGTGGGAGTCTTCGCTGTGGAGAGTGAGGTCCATCTGATCGAACTCCAACGAGGTCTCGGCCCTGGTGGTGTTGGGTATGAGGGCGACGTAGGCGGCGGTGGAGCCCGAAAGCTTGATGGAGTCCTCGGCAGCCGTCTTCATCAGCTCGGGCGGGTAGGCCATGGTCTTCTCGGCGGAGCTGAAGAGGACGACGGGGGTGCGGCCGTCCAGGTAACAGGTGATGCCCGACTGTGCCTTGGCGGTGATGAGGAGGATGCCGTCGAGGGCCGTCTTGGTGACCGTGTAGTCCAGGTCGTTGGTGCCGCAGGACTGCCCGTGGCTGTCCGTCTTGGCCTTGTCGGAATCGATGGGCTCCTGGGACGAACCGTCGGAGCCGCCCGTGGTCGAGGCCGAGGGCTTCGTGGAGCCTTCGGCAGCAGCGTCATTGGGGTCACAGGCGGTGAGACCGGCGGTGAGGACCACCGTGGCCGTGGCGGCCAGAACGAGGCGGGCGGAGCGGGTGCCAAGGTGCGAACGCATCTAGGTTCTGTCTGGAGTTCGGATCACGAGTGTGGTGCGATGCTGCGGAGCCAGAGCATCGCACCACACAGGTGCAGTCCGGCCTCGTAGCTCTCCGGGGTCTTGTCGTACCGGGTAGCGATGCCGCGCCAGTTCCGCAGCCGGTTGATGCACCGTTCCACGGTGTTGCGCTCTTTGTAGAGTGTCGCGTCGTGCGAGACCGGCCGGCCGCCGGCGCTGCCACGCTTCTTGCGGTTCGCGGCCTGGTCGACCTTCTCCGGGATCACGGCTCGGATCCCGCGTCGTCGCAGGTAGCGGCGGTTGTGTCGGGACGAGTACGCCTTGTCCGCGGCCACCGCATCCGGCCGGGTCCGCGGGCGCCCGATCGGGCCGCGCACCTTTACCCGTTCCAGGACCGGGGCGAACTGCGGACTGTCGCCGGCCTGCCCGGGCGTGAGGACGAACGCAAGCGGGCGACAGCGTCGGTCAGCCGCCACATGGATCTTGCTCGTCAGTCCGCCCCGGGAACGCCCCAGCTCGGCGGCTTTCAAGCGGGCCCGGTGTCGTCGGCGGACCCGTCGCCGCTCGACGCGCGCCTCATCCTCGGCCTGTCCGTCTTGCGTTCTTTGCTCCTTGTCCTCGCCCCCTTTTCGGCCTCGACGGCCAGTTCCAAGGCCGCCAGCTGCTCGGAGTCCAGGGCCATCCCGGCGGCGTGATGGTGGGCCCGGGCGGTCGCCGAGTCCACGCTGACCAGGCCCAAGTCGGCCTGGCCGCGGGCGGCGGCCTCGGCGATCACTGTTTGCATCAGGTCCTGGAAAACGCCCCGCGTCGCCCAGATCCGGAAGCGGTCGTAGGCGCTCTGCCAGGGCCCGAACTCGGCCGGCAGGTCACGCCAGGGGCTACCGGTCCGGAACCGCCACATCACCGCGTTGAAATGTTTCCGCAGGTCAGGGATGGGCCCAACCGCGGCAATCGGGAGATGGGGCTCGATCAGGGCCCACTGCTCATCGGTGAGATCGCCTCGCGCCATGACTGACGGCCTATCAAGACCGAGCCCTCGCGCGCAGGCGATCTGCCGAACTCGTGATCCGAACTCCAGACAGGACCTAGATCTCCATCGACTTACTGGTTACGGTCTGTGTTGCTGACGTCGCCAACAGTACGGCCGAGGCGGTCCTGAAACGATCTCGTGGATGTCCGCATTCTGTATCGTCATCTCGGCTCCGTGTAACGGCAGTTGGGCTTCTGAAGGTTGCTCCCGGACCCTCCTTGCCGAGCACGTCTACGGGTGGGCACTGATCACGCCGGCGGAGCTGAGCACGCCGGCGAAGCCGAGCACGATGTATGCGCCGTTGGCGTCGACCCGGGCGTCGTGCTCGTTCGTGTTCAGCGTGGCGTCCACCGCGCCGTCGTCACCGAGGATCTGCGCGCGGTACCAGCCGTCGCCGATCTTCGTGACCTCACGCTCGCCGCGTGATCAATAACCGCGTGCCCACCTTCACGGGGGAAGGCCCCTGGGATGTACGAGGCCGTTGGCTGTGGGCGGGCGGTGTTTCAGAGCCAGAGGTCCGCGATTCTGGTGGCGGCCTGCCGGCCCTGGCTGCGGCCTGCGGCGGCCACCGGCCCCCGGCGGGCTGGATCGTAGGGGTTGGGGCCGATCGCTTGGACGGACTGCGGGTCGGGGGTGATCAGTTCGACCTTCGCGGTGGCCCGCATGGCTTCCACGTCCTTTTGAGCCGAGGGGATTCCTGCATGGCCTTTGGGCATGGGGGCGATGACCAGGACCCGTTCGTAGCCGTCGGCCAGTCGTGCGTTGGCGGCGGAGACCATGCCGCCGTCGATCCAGTTCCGGCCGCCGAACCGGACCATCGGCGAGATGCCGGGTACCGCGCCGCTGGCTGAGACGACCTCGGTCAGCAGGTGGCCGCAGGTGTGGTCGAACGCGGTCAGAACGCCGGTGTCGGCATCCGTCGCGGCGACGTGCAGCGTGTCCGGCCACTGCATGGTGTGAAGCCGTGCTTGCACGATGCGGCGCCTTTTCTCCACGGAGACCTGGGGGGTGAAGCGGCGTGCGACAGCCCCGAATCCGGCCCCCACCCGTTCGGGGTCGCCGTGTCCGCGGAGGAATGCCCAGCCCCAGGCCGCGGTCAGTGTGCGTGACGCCTTGGTGGTGGGTTCCTCGACGGCGGGCGCCTGCTGGGTCGCGTACAACTCTTCGATGTCGGCGCCCGCGGCCAGCGCGGTGCCGACGAAAGAACCGGCCGAGGTCCCGAACACGGCATCCGCACCCAGATCCACCCCGGCCTCCAGCAGACCGGCCAGAACACCGATCTCCCAGGCGATGCCGGTCACACCTCCGCCGCCCAGAACGATCGCACTGCCTCGCTTGGTTTCGCTCATGGCTCGCCCCTCCGCGTCCCCGGCCCGTCCCCGTGCCACCACAAATACAGGAACATTCATTCTCGTTGAAAGCGTAGCAGCGGCCCGGACTTTCGAGAACCAGAGTTCCGGTAGAGTGTCCCCATGGCGACGGGCGACGGGCGGGGGCGACCCCGCAAGCGGGATATCGACGACGCCGTCCTGCGGGTCACCCGGGAACTGGTCGACGAACGCGGCTACGAGGCGTTCGGAATGCGTGAGGTCGCCGAACGCGCGGGCACCAGCCTCGGCGCCCTGTACCGGCGCTGGCCCGGCAAGCACGACCTGGTCGTCGCCGCCCTGCGCGCCGCCGCCCGCAGCATCGACGTCACACCCACCGACGACCCTGAGGCAGACCTTCTGAAAGGACTGGTCCTGCTGGCCCAGAGCCTCAACGGTGGCGCACGCCCCCTGCTGGCCCACCTCCTGGCCAAGCCCGACTCCGAACTGTCCCACGCGATACGCGAAGCCAAGATCGACCCCTTCGGCGCGGCGCACCGACAGCGACTGCGCCGGGTGATCGGATCACCGCCGGACTTCGAGGAACGCGCCGCCCTCGCACCGGCCCTCATCATCCTGACCACCATGACCACCGGACACCCTCCCGGTCAGGACGAGATCCGCGACCGCATCATGCCACTGCAGCGACCCCACTGAGTCGATCCGGCCACACAGCGCCTCCTGGGTCTGCCGGGCCCCGCTCCCACACACCATGATCATTCCCTTGCTCGGGCGGGCGAGCGGGACACCGGGGGTGGGTAGGGCGGCAGTGGTCGTGGAACTGGATCAGGAACCGCGCGACCATCTGGCACGGGTGGCCGGCTCCGCCCGGACACAGGCACGAGCCGTCTCTTCGGGCCCGCATCGTCCTGGGTTCGTCACCCGCAACGACGGCACCGCACAGCTCACGATCAGCAGCACCCCGACCTGACCGCGGACGACACCAAGGATCAGCGTGTGAGGAACGTCTGGCACGCCTTGCCCCCGAAGCGCGAAGAGATCAAGACCCCTGCCGGTTCCTGACCCCTTGCTTCCCACCACGCACCCGCGCCCCCGAGGAGATGGCCGTCGGGCCGGGTCTGGGCCCAGACCCCCGATCCAGTGTCGCGCCCGGGCCCGGAGGTGACCTACGATTCATGAAAGGGCGTGTGATTTCGGGCTGTTGAATCCTGCAGCGGCGCGGCAGCCCTCGGTCGGTATGTGTCGGTCGGCGGCGGTGTTCGGGCAGGCCCGGCTGCGGCAGCGGCGAAGTTCGGGGCCGAGGACGCCGGGCGTTGCTCCCAGCGAGGTGAACTTGCAGTTCTGGCTGGACCCATTGGCTGCGTCGATCAAGAAATCCTCCGCTGTGTCCATGCGCGTGGGGGCGGAGACGATGCGCTGTGGGCAGTCCCTGATCGTCTGGGTTCGGGCTCAGCCCATGGCCCGTCGTGATGCCGCGCTGGCCGTCGGATTCACGGTGCTGGCCTTCACTCCGGGCCTGGCCGAGCAGGGAACCGCCCTGGGGTGGGTGACGCCTCAGCGCTCCTTCGATGTGCCGGCGGCCCTGCTCGTGCTCGGGCACTCCCTGCCACTCGCGATACGCCACCGCGCTCCCGCGCTCTGTCTGACCCTGATCTCTGTGTCGTTCTTCGCCTACCAGTGCCTTGGCTACCGGGCTACGGTCGCGAGTCTCGGGCTCTACCTCGCGCTCTACACCGCCGGGATGCTCGTGGTCCGGCATCGGCGGCGGCTCCTGGCCGCGTGTGTCGTCGCGTATGCCGTCCTGTCCGTGTGTCTGGAGATGTCGGGGTCGCCGAACAAGCCGGTCGAGTATCCGCAGCTGTTCGCCGTCCCGGCGGCCTGCTGGATGTTCGGGGTCTGGGCCCGGACGCGTCTGCGGCAGCAGGAGCAGCTGCAGCAGCTCGCACTGGAGGCGGCCATGCAGGACGAACGGGAGCGGATCGCGCGGGAACTGCATGATGTCGTGACCCACCATGTGACGGCGATGCTGGTGCAGGCCGACGCCCTGCCGTATCGGCTGGATACGGCCTCCGCCGAAGGCCGGCAGCGAGCCGAGACCGATCTGTCGTCGATCAGTACTACCGGCCGCCGGGCGCTGGCGGATCTGCGGGAGCTGCTGGGCGTGCTCAGTCCCGCGCACGACGCGAAAGCGGCTCCGCGGGAGCCGACCGCCGGTTCGTTGCGCGAGCTGGTGGAGCAGACCCGGCTGGTCGGGCAGCCGATCGAACTGGTCGAGGACCGTCCGTCGCGAGTCATCGACGACGGGACCGGTCTGGTGGTGTATCGCGTCGTCCAGGAAGCGCTCACGAACGCGCTGAAACATGCGCCCGGTCGAAGAACGGTGGTTCGCGTGCTGTCCGTCGTCCCTGATCACGTCATCGTCGAGGTGAGGACCGAAGGTCCGGGTCACGGGCCGACGAACGGGCCGACGAGCGGACTGGCTCGCGGTCCTCGGCCGGCTCCCTCCGGTCGGGGACTCGATGGGCTGCGTCGCCGGATGGCACTGGTCGCGGGGGAGTTGGTCGCCGAGCAAAGTGTGGACGGCAGCTTCGTGGTGCGCGCGACGTTGCCCATCAACGGCAAAGCCGGGGGCATGGGAAACATCGGGACCACAGGGAGTACGGCGTGAGCGCGGAGACCGGGCGGACCAACGGTGAAGAGCCTCGGATTCGTGTCCTGGCCTGCGACGACCAGGCTCTCGTGCGGGCGGGTTACGCCACCATCTTCTCCGCCCAGCCTGATCTTGAGGTTGTCGGCGAAGCCGGGGACGGTATCGAGGCGGTCCGGCTCGCCGCCCAACTCCGACCGGACGTCGTCGTCATGGACATCCGGATGCCGCGCCTCGACGGTATCGAGGCGACCCGGCGGATCGCCGGCCCGGACGCCACCGACGCGATCAAGGTGCTGGTGGTGACGACGTTCAACCTCGACGAGTACGTCTTCGACGCACTGCGCGCCGGAGCCAGCGGGTTCCTCCTGAAGGACACTCCGCCCCCGGAACTGATCGCGGGAATCCGCACGGTCGCCGCAGGCAACGCACTGCTGGCGCCCGAGGTCACGCGTCGTCTGGTAGGCCGTTTCGGTGACCGGATCCGACACGAGGAGGCTCCGGCGTCGCGGGTCGAGGATGCGCTGACCGCTCTGACCGCCCGCGAGGTCGAGGTCCTGAAGCGGATCGCCGAGGGGCTGTCCAATGCCGAGATCGCCGCCGCGCTCGTGATCAGCCCGGAGACGGTGAAGACCTACGTGTCCCGCATCCTGGCCAAACTCTCCCTGCGCGACCGGGTTCAGGCAGTGATCCTGGCCTATCGGATCGGGCTGGCCACGCCCGAGACCTGAGCCGTCCGGCCGCCGACTCACCTCGGCCATCCCCCGACAGAGCTACCCGCGGTGTCCACCGTCGGGCGATGTGGCGGTCCCGGGCGCACTCCTAGTGTCGATCTCGCCGCTGCGGAAGGGCCGCAGCCACCAGGAGGAGTCGTCATGGCGAGGCACGACGGAACACCGCGGACAGACGGCCGCAAGCAGTCCTGGCACCGTCGCGGAGCGGCCGGGGTTACGGCCCTGTCCTTGGCCGTTGGCGTAGCCGCGACGATGATGACCGGGCCGGCCGACGCAACGCCGGTCGACCAGAAGCCCGCAAACCAGGACCAGAACCAGCGGCTGGCCGCGATCGCCGATCAGACCGTGGCCGCCGGAACTCCGGGTCTGATCGTGCGGGTGGATGACGGTCATGGACCGGTGAAGACAATCGTCCGACAGGCTGCCTGGAGCAGGAAGGATCACATCCTCGCGGCGGACGACGAGTTCCGGATGGCCTCCAACACCAAGACGGTCACGGCAACCCTGATCCTGCAGTTGGTCGCCGAACACCGGGTCAAGCTGAGCGACTCGATCGAGAAGTGGCTGCCCGGCCTGGTGCCCAATGGCCAGAACATCACCCTGCGGATGCTGCTCAACCACACCAGCGGGCTCGACGACTTCGCCTACGACCCCGAGGCCCTGGCGCTGATGACCGGTCAGGTGGACGAACTGCCGACCGCACAGGAGGTGCTGGCGATAGGGACCAAGCGGCCGGTGCTGTTCGCGCCCGGCAAGGGCTGGTCGTACAGCAACACCGGGTACATCGCACTCGGCCTGGTTCTGGAGAAGGCCACCGGGCACAGCTTGGCCGACCTCGTCCAGCAGCGAATCGCCCGGCCGCTCGGCATGAAGAACACCTACCTGTCCACTGCCGTCCCCTCTCACCACACCCGCCCGGCGGCGCACGGTTACGAGCCCGATGCCACCCACCTGGCACCCATCCTGCCGCCCGGCACACCGGAGGGCTTCGGCTTCGTCGGACCCACGCGCAACGAGCATGTCGACGTCACGGCGATCAACCAGAGCTGGAACGGGGCGGCCGGAGCGATCGTGTCCACCGCGAGTGACTGGGCGCGCTTCGACCAGTCCCTGATGTCCGGCCGGCTTGTCCCCGAGCCCCTGCTGAACGAGATGCGCGTCGTCGTCCCGGAGGACGATTCGGACGGGCCCGGCCGCAGCTACGGGCTGGGCCTGGAAAAGATCCAGACGCCGTGCGGGACGGTATGGGGTCACGACGGCGCCCTGCCCGGCTACCAGAGCGACAACTACACGGACCTTTCCGGGAAACGCACGGTTTCGGTGCTGAGCACCACTCACTTCGGCCTCATGACCGATCCGGAAACCGGCGCTGCCGAAGACGCACTGGTGAACGCTGCCATCTGCACGATGCTCGACAAACCCATCCCGGCCGGCTGACGCGTCCCCGAGCGAGCCGCCCGAACCGTCCACCGCGGCGCGATGGCCGAACGGTCGACGACTCCCAGCGTTGATCTTGCCTTCCTGATCTCGCCGGCGCACTTCTGAAAGAGAGTCATCATGCCCACTCCGACCGCACCTTGGGTCCGAAGTCCTGTCCCGGAGCCGGAAGCGGTGCCTCGGCCCGGTCTCCTGGGCCGCCTTGCCGCCGTTTCATTCCGGCACGCATCGAAGGCCGACCGGAGAGAGGGACCTGGCAGCCGGCACTCCGTTCATGAACAGCCGCGGGCTCCCGCACTTCGACGCGCACTTCGACGCGCACTTCGAGAACGGCCGCGGACCGCGTCCCGTGCATGTCCACGGCATCATCCGACCTGTTGGACGCGCTGATACACAACTGAGCGGTTGCCGTGCGGCGCCTGATACGCGGGGGAGACCCGCCGGTAGACCGCTGGGTCCAGGATCGAGGCCGGACGGGACGGCCGACTGCTGTTCCCCCGTACCAGCCCGCCGGAGCGATGGCCGGCGGCCGACGAAAGGGGAGTCACTCATGCGCACGTCGATAGGCCGAAGGGCGGCCGCCGTCCTGACGACGGGGGTCGCGGTGACCGCGACCCTGATGGCCGCCTTACCGGCGCAGGCCATCGTGGGTGGCACCGAGTCCACCCATGCGTACTCGTTCATGGGCTCTTTTCAGCCGTCCTATCCCGCGCCGCCACGCCCGGACAAACACGGCTGTGGGGTGGAGGTCCTTGCGCCGCAATGGGTTCTGACCGCCAGCCACTGCGCCGGCAGGAACCCGACCGGCGCGAAGGCGGGTGTCCCGCGCGGCTGGAAGGTCCGGGTCGGGTCACTGGACACCACGTCCGGAGGCGAGGTCGCCGAGGTCGACCATTACTACCGGCTGGCGACCAGTCGAGACGAGGGGGGTTTCTGGGGCCGGGACATGGCGTTGATGCACCTGCGGACCCCGGTTCGGGCCAAGCCCGTGCGGATCGCCTCGACCACTCCGCCGGACAACACTCCCGTCCGCATCATCGGCTGGGGCATGACCTGCGACGACAGCACCAATCAGGCGTGTTCCCCCACGCGGCTGCGGGAGGCTGACACCGTGGCGCAGCCGGTCTCGACGTGTCCGTCAGCCGAGCCCAGCGGAGAGTTGTGCATCGGTAGCGCCGACGGCAGCGTCGCCGCGTCGAACATGGACTCCGGGGGTCCTGCGCTGGTCCGCGAGGGCGGTCAGTGGGCGGTGGCTGGTGTGGTCAGCGGCCCCGACGAAAGCGGCAAGACGCTGTACACCGATGTCACCAGGCACGCCGACTGGATCAACGGCATCATCACCGGCACCAACGTGCCCCCCGATGACCAGATCCCGGACGTGGAAGGTGCGGCGGACCTGAGCAACTGCGTGGGCTCAGTGGTCCGTACCCCCGCCTCCCGGCCGCAGGACCCGGCGCTGTTGCTGACCAACGGCCACTGCGTGCAAGGGCAGTGGCCCGCGCCCGGAACCGCGCTGCTGGACCAGCAGGCCGACCGCGAGGTGCCTGTCGCCGACCGTCAGGGCTACCCCCAGACCACCGCCCGTGCGAAACGGCTGGTGTACGCGACGATGACCGGCACCGACATCGCGCTCTACCGCCTGGACAAGACCTACGCGCAGTTGAAGGCCGAAGGCGCGAAAATCTTCCAGCTCACCTCCACCCCCGTGCGCGCAGGCGACCCACTGACCGTGGCATCCACCGGCATCCGCTACAACTGCACCGCCGAGGCCGTGGTCCCACACCTGCGGGAGGGCGGTTACCAGCTGAACAACTCGATCCGCTACACCACCACCGAAGACTGCACCCCCTGGCACGGCGACTCCGGCTCGGCGCTGTTGGCCCCCGACGGCACCACGGTCGTGGGAATCCACAACACCCACAACGATGCCGGCGAGCAGTGCACCGACAACAACCCCTGCGAAGTGGGCCCGAACGGGGAAGTAACCTCCGAGAAGGGCCGTGGCTATGGCCAGCAGGTTTACATGATCACGGACTGCCTGGCCAAGGGATCAAGACTGGACCTGTCCCACCGGGGCTGCACCCTCACCGGTGCCACGCCGCGTTCCGGCCACCGCGACGGCCGCCCCAGTGACCAGGGCCGGCAGGGCGGCTCCCAGACCTACAAACCCTGACCCGGTCGACATCACCGGCGAACTCAGCCCTGGTGCAGGCGCGGTGGAGACAGGATTCGGCAGGGCGGTATCCCCTGTCGCATGATGGTCCTTCACTACCTATGTGCGATGGGGAGAGATGTCGGTTCCAGTGGCCGGTGGAAACGCCCTGGCGCCCGTGGCGATCCTGCTCGTCGAGGACGACGAGGTGATCCGCAGATCGGTCACCATGGCGCTGGAGCGCTACGGCTACCGTGTCACCTCCGCCGGCGACGGCCTGACCGGACTCGAGCTGTTCCGGGAAGGCCGCCACGACCTGCTGCTGCTGGACGTGATGCTGCCTGCCCTCGACGGCATCGGGCTGTGCCGCCGGGTCAGGGAGACCAGCATGGACCCGATCCTGATGATGTCCGCGCGCGGCGACGCCCTGTACGTGGTCTCCGCCCTGGAGGCGGGTGCCGACGACTACGTGGTCAAACCCGTCGACACCGCGGTGCTGGTGGCCCGGATCCGCTCGCTGCTGCGGCGGGCGACCTTCAACCCTGCCGCGCTGCACTACCCCCCGACCGAACCGGTGGGCGGTGCAGCGCGGCAGGAGGATTCCGGCCGCCCGGACGAACATGCCCCGCTGGTCTTCGGCGACCTGACCATCGACATCGTCGGTCTCGAGGTGTTCAGGGCGGGCGAACCGGTTGCGCTGGCCCCCACCGAGCTGCGGCTCCTGCTGGAACTGGCCGCGAACCCCGGCGTCGTTCTGGACCGGCAGATGCTGCTGCGCAACGTGTGGGACTACGGCTGGGACGGCGACAGCCGCGTGGTCGACCTGTGCGTCCACCGGCTGCGGAAGAAGATCGGAGCCGAGCGGATTCAGACCGCCCGCGGGTTCGGCTACAAGTTGCGGCGCTGACGTGGACACCCTGCGCGACCTGCTGAACTGGCGTTCGCTGCGCTGGAAGATCGCTGTGCTTGTCGCCGTGGCCTGCTGCGCCATCGCGCTGACCGTCGGGATTCTGGTCCACCTCAGCACCCTGGCCCGGTCGCTGAACGACGGCAGGTCCAAGGCCGTGACGCAGCTGTCCCAAGACGTGCAGGACTACGAGCGGGACGGCGCCCCGCCCGACGCGCTTCGGATGCCGCCCGGGGCCATGCCCGACGAGCTGCTGCGCCGGCTCGGGGACCCGCAGGGTCTGAGGGACGGGTATGCCACCTGGTACGACGGTGACGGCCCCGGGGACCACCCCTCGATGTGGGCGGCGCAGACGTACCGAGGCAGCCCCGTCGCGGTGGAAGTCGACATGACGTCCGACCTGCTCACCCGGCGCGCCCTGGACCGGCACATGTGGAAGTACTCCCTGGTCGCGCTGGCCGTCGTCGTACCGCTGTCAGCGCTCGCCGCGGAACTGCCCAACCGCAGGCTGCGGCGGGTGGCGCGGACCGCGCACCGGATCGCGGCCGGTGACCTGGCTGCCAGGACCGCGGCCGGCCGCGGCAGCGACGAGATCGCCGAGATATCTGCCACCGTCGATTCCATGGCCGACAGCCTGCTCGGGCGGCTGCTGGCCGAGCAGCGCTTCACCGCCGACGTCGCTCACGAATTGCGCACCCCGCTGATGGGTCTGGTCATCGCGAGCGGGCTGCTCCCCGAGGGGGAGGCCACGGATCTCGTCAGGGACCGGGTGGGCGTGCTGCGGACGCTGGTGGAGAACCTGCTGGAGATCTCCCGGCTCGACGCGGGCGCCGAGCGGGCCGACGTCGGGCCCGTTCCGCTCGCCGAGGCGGTCGGGGAGTCGCTGGCCCGCACCGGGCTGCAGACACAGCTCACCACGGCCGGCGCCCTGTCCGCCGAGACCGACCCGCGCCGGCTCGACAGGATCGTCGCCAACCTGGTCGTCAACGCCCACCGGCATGGTCGCGCCCCCGTCGAGGTCGAGGTGGCGGGGACCTGCGTGACCGTACGGGACCACGGCCCGGGCTTCTCCCGCGAACTGCTCGCCGACGGACCCCAACGGTTCCGCACCGGGGCGTCGGAACGCGGCCGGGGTCACGGCCTCGGGTTGACCATCGCGCTCGGCCAGGCCCAGGTCATCGGGGCGTCGCTGTCCTTCGCCAACGCGCCCGACGGCGGGGCCGTCGCCACGCTTCGCCTCCCGGCGGCCGACTGACGCGGCGCGGAACGTCGCAGTGAGTACTCAATGACGGCGGCTGCGGCACAACGGTGAAACGACCGGCAGGAGTGCGGTGCGGCCGGCCCCGGTCCGCCGGCTGGTACCGCAACGGTGCTTGTCCTGATTGCGGGCAGTTTTCAGGGACTGTGTCCGCGTCGTTTGCAGTGGCTGGTGCGGGCTCGGTGCTGACGTCGTCGTCGCCGGCGTGACCAGTGCAGAATGTCGTCGACCGGGGTGGGGCGGCGGTCGGTGAGGCGGGTGATCAGGCGTCGGATCTCGGCGGGACTGAGGTGGATGAGCCGGGAGGATCCCACTCCGGGCCCGTGGAACCCGGTGCACCCGCGGCGTCACGCGACGGCCCGCCTCGAGCGGCCCGAGGACATTACGGGCGGACTGCCGAACAGGTCAGCCGCCGAATCCTGCTGACGAATCGAGGTCAACAATCGATCAATGGTGTGCTTAACTCGGACATAAAAAGTCGGCAAAAGGTCAACCGTACTTGAGTCAAGGCGGCCCAATTCCTGCCATGGGATCTCCGTTTGGCGTGCTCATGCGGAATTCCGGTCACTCATCAAGTGCTCTGCGAGAACCCGCGCACTGGTTGGCTGAAATTCGGGGTCGGATGACGTGGGTCATCCAAGGTTTAAAACTCGTACGGTGGGGAAGTGGCGCCGATCGTGTTCTATTCTGTCCTGATTCGATCGTAGACCGTCCGGCCTGGTGCACTTCTAGACGCATTGGCTGAACGTGGCCTCTGAAGTAATCGAACGCGGTCGTAGGGTGTAGAGAACGAGGGGATGCAGCGGTTCATCCTCTCGGGTGATTGGGGGCACCATCGGGAGCTGCTCGGTGAAGGGCGCTCCGGGTGATAAGGGGGAGCTTTGTGTGCGGGCCTGTTCTCCGTTCCATGATGCCCGCAGGGTGCGGGGCGTGGACATTTCATCTACGGCGGCAGCGGGCCCACGGGGGGTGCTCGCCCGCAGGTCGGCGAGGTGAGCGGGCAGGGGCTCCGTCCGGTGGCTCCCGTTATGCCGTGGTGCGCTTCCGTCGTAACCGCCTCCACCCGTCCGGCGGCCCGTTTCGGCTTGGCCGGAGGTACTACTGGAGTTGTTGATGGGCCTGATGGGCCTGATGGGGCGAGTGCGCAGGCCGGGTCTCCTTCGAAGTCTCTTTCCTGAAGAGGAATGCGTCGATCTGCCGAACATTGAGTGACAGCTAGGCCGGGGGGAAATTCTTTATGGGTGTGGTCGAGCGCATACCGTTCACGGAGATTCTGCGAAGCGCCGTGCTCCGAGATGGCAGCAGCGCGTCTGTGATGTACCTCGCCCGGGGAGCCAGCGCCTACTCGAGTGGGCAGCAGGACGGAAATCTTTATCTGATCGAGGAGGGGCAGATTAAACTCGTCTCCGACTCACCCGATGGAAAGCGATGTCTGCTTTCGGTGATGGTCGAAGGGGAGTTCTTCGGAGAGCTGGCGATCCTCTCAGGAACCCGTATGGAGACGGCGACGGCGATGAAGCCGACGGTGCTTCGCCGGGTTCCGGCGTCAAGGCTGGCCGCCGCGCTGCAGAGGGAGCACTTCGCGGAGGACTTCGCCCTCCATCTGTTGTCCCTGCTGTCGGATCAGCAGCGGGTGATCGCCAACAGGGTGACCATGACGAGTGAGAGGCGTCTGGCCGCCGCTCTCCTTGAGCTCGCATGGAAGGTGGGTAAGCGACAGGGCGTCGAGCTGAGGATCGACAGGCGCATCACTCACGAGGATCTCTCGGAGATGGTGGGCACCACGCGCTCGCGCGTCGGTTTCTTCCTCAAGAACTTCCGGCGCGAGGGGCTGATCGCCTGCGGCGGCAGCGCCCATCTCACCGTCAACGAACCACGTCTTGTCCGTTACCTGGCGACGGACTGACCGGCCTTGCGGCGCGAGCGGGCGGGGACAGGGACCGGCGGGGGTCCGACGGCAGGCCGGCGTCCACACCGTGGCCGACCACCGTCAGGTCGGCGCCGGCACCCCGGCGCAGAGCGAGCGCCAGCAGATGTTCCGGGCCGGGCAGCCACTGCCGGAACTGCCAACGCCCGGCGTGGTCGTGGGACAGCGAGATGGCCCCGGTGTCCGCGCCCGGGCCGCTGCTCCCGGGGGCCCCGGTGAACGAGAAACAGCACTGGTCGAAGGGAACGGACAGGCCGAGGCCGATGGCCTTGGCGTACGCCTCTTTGAGAGTCCAGTAGCGCAGGAACCCCGCGGCGCGCGACGGCTCCGGCAGTGCGAGCAGCGCCGCCGCTTCGGACGGGGCCAGGACCGTGCGCACCGACCGGTGGTCCGCGCTGCGACGCCCGAGTGCCTCGACGTCGATCCCGCAGTCCGGCCCCCGGGTCACCACACAGGCGGCCAGTCCCGCGGTGTGCGAGAGATTGAACCGCAGCCCCGTGCCGGCCGCCTCGCCCGCCAGTTCCGGGCGGCCCTGCGGCCCGGTGCGGAACTGCCACTCGGTGGGATCGACCCCGGGTGCGGCCCGGCTCAGCGCGGTACGCAGCAGGCCGTGCGCGGTGGCATAGAGGTCGCGGTCCGCGGCGTGGCGGAAGCGGTCCATTCGGTCCCGCTCGCTCACCGAGAGCAACGGCAGCCACCGGGCGGCCTGGTCGTCTCCCCCCTCGGGGGACCTCGGAACCCGGCAGGTCCACACATGGGCCTGCCGGGTTCTGGACATGCGCGGACGGCGGTCCACTCGACCCCTGTCCCCTACTGCTTGTGCGGTCCCAGGCGGACGGGCAGTTCGACAAGGCCCCGCATGATGCGGGTGGGGCGCCGGCGCAGCTCGTCGGGCGAGCAGCCGAGTGAGGCCTCGGGGAAGCGGCGCAGCAGCGCGGAGACGCCGACCTGGCCCTCGGTCGTTGTCGGGCACCCCGAGAATCTCGCAGATGACCGTGGTCGCCAGCGGGTGGGCGTAGTCCTCCACGAGATCGACGGTCCCCGACGGGTCCATCCGGTCGAGGAGTTCAGCCGCGATCTCCTGCGTGCGGGGCCGCGTCTCCTCCATGCGCCGCTTGGTGAACGCCTTGCTGATCAGCCGACGCAACCGGGTGTGGTCCGGCGGGTCGGTGTTGACCAGGTGTTGGAGACAGGCCTCGCGGTTGTCGCGCTCGCCCTTGACGTACCCCGCTTCGCGCAACTGGTCCCAGGCGAGGCCCGGATCCTTGGCGAAGCGCGGGTCCGCCATCACGGCCTTGGCCTCCTCGTAGCGCAGGACGATCTGCCGGTGGAGGCCGTTGGGCTCGCGGATGAGCTGCACCACGCCGTCCGCGCGCATCTTGGCGTACATCTCGTACGGGTCGACCCGCGGGCCCGTAGGCAGGATCGGGGGTTCCTGGGCATCGGCTTGCGGGGACCGGTCGCTCACGGACATGCTCCGTTTCCCTGGCTTACCAGGTCACCTGAGGATGAATGAGTCAATCTCGTGGTGTGACGCCGATGCTAGAACCGTGATGGGCGGCTGCTCTGCTCCGGATTGAGCACCCGGGCGCAGAACCGCGGCGATCGGCCCGCCGGGCGTGCGTCTGCGTGGCGCCTGTGCGAAGGAACCCGAGGTGGGCGGGAGTTCCGGTGTCCCGCCGCGGCGGGGCCGGGCGCTGGAGGGTCCCCCGTGCGGAGACCTTGGCGCGCGGCGGATCGCCCCTTAGGCTCCGGTATCGTCCACGCAGGTCTTGCGCCAGGGGGACGGTGCTGTGATTCAGCGGACAGCAGTCTCCGCCTGCCCACCCTGCCGTTCCGGTCCGGTCGACGCGGTGTCCGCGACGGATCGAACCGGCCCCCACGAAGGGTTGAGGTTGACAATGAGGGCGACCCTCTACCACTCATCCGACTGGACCGTCACCGCCGGCCGTCCCGCGGCCCGTTCGTCCGAAGACGCGATGCGTTTCAGGAAACGACTGCGCACTCTCTGCCTGACACAGCTGAACGACGCCACCACCGTGACCGTTCCGCGCCGCGATCACGTCTACACGTCCGGTTCCAAGAACGGTCAGGTGTACGTGATCGAGAGCGGACAGGTCAAGACATTCGTCACCACCGAGAGCGGCAAACGATGTCTGCTTTCCATCTACACCGCCGGAGAAGTGATCGGCGAGTTGGGGCTCCTGGGGCAGGAGCGGCGTGAGTCCGCGGCGGCCATGACACGCTGCACCCTTCGCCAGGCGTCCGGGGAGCGGTTTCTGGCGGCGCTCACCGCGGAGAACCTGCTGCCCGCGTTCGTCCGCCACCTCGGTGAGCGGGTCCAGGACCAGCAGAACATCATCGCCGACATGGCGACGATGGGGAGCGAGCGCCGCCTCGCCGCGCGGCTGCTGTACCTCGCCGGACAGCTGGGAACGCGGCATGGACGCTTGGTGCTGATCAACGCCCGTATAACCCAGGAGGAGTTGGCCGACATGATCGGCACCACCCGGTCGCGCGTCGGGTTCTTCCTCAAGCGCTTCCGTGAGGCCGGCCTCGTCCGCATCACCCAGACGTCGCTGATCGTCGACAGTGCGCGGCTGGCGGACTACGTCGACTGCGGGGACCCTCTGTCGTCGACGACGCCCCCGTACGTGCCCGATGCTCAATCCTGAGCGGCGCGGCGGCAGTTGTCCGCCCGAGCCTTGACGAAAGGCCGCGGCCGGGTGGAAAGGGCAACATGTCGCTCAGTTCTCATCAGTCCCTGGTTTTCCTGATCCAGGTGACCGTGCTCCTCCTGTTCGCGCTCGCCCTGGGAAGGGCCGCCTCCCGGTTCGGTATGCCGGCCGTCGTCGGTGAACTGCTGACCGGGGTGCTGCTCGGCCCGTCCGTACTGGGCTGGACGGCCCCGGGCCTGTCCGGCCGGCTGTGGCCGGAGCACGGTGTGCAGCCCCAACTCATGGACGCGCTCAGCCTGGTGGGTGTCCTGCTGTTCGTCGGTGTGTCGGGCGCCCATCTCGATCTGCGGATGCTGCGCCGCCGGCCGCGCACCGTGCTGTCGGTCAGCGGCTGCGCGCTGCTGCTGCCGCTCGGGCTCGGCGTCGCCGCGGGGCTCATGCTGCCCGCCGCGATGATGGGCCCGCATGCGAGCCGCCCCTCGTTCGCGCTGCTGCTCGGCGTGGTGATGGGCGTCAGCGCGATCCCGGTGATCGCCAAGACGCTGACGGACCTGAAGATGCTGCACCGGGACATCGGTCAGCTGACACTGGTCGCCGCGGCGGGACAGGACGTGGTGGCCTGGCTGCTGCTCTCGGTGGTCTCGGCGATGACGGTCAGCGGGTTCGCCGCCGGGGACCTCGCGGAGAGCATCGCCCATCTCGCGCTGTTCCTGCTGGCCGCGTGGCTGCTCAGGCCGGTGGCGCGGGCCGGGCTGCGACGGGCGCAGCGGGCGGAGGGTTCGGCACCGGCCATCGGGCTGATGGTGATAACGATCCTCGGCTCCGCCGCGGTCACCCAGGCCCTCGGCCTGGAGGCGGCGCTGGGCGCCTTCGTGGCCGGCTGCCTGCTCAGCTCGCCGTCCCCGGAACTCGCCGCCCGCCTCGCGCCGTTGCGGAGCGTCACGCTGGCGGTCTTCGCGCCGATCTTCCTCGCGGGCGCCGGTCTGCACATGGACCTGAGGACTCTCCGGGACCCGGGCACGCTGACGGCCGGCGCCATCGTGATCGTGCTGGCCATCAGCGGCAAGTTCGCCGGTGCGTACCTCGGCGCCAGGCTGGGCGGGCTCACGCGCGCGGAGGGGCTGGCACTCGGCGCGGGCTTGAACGCGCGGGGCGCGGTGGAGGTCGTGGTGGCCACCGTGGGACTGCGCATCGGGGTGATCGGAGAGGAGATGTACTCCGTCGTCATCCTGACCGCCGTGCTGACCTCCGTGATGGCGCCGCCGGTGCTGCGCTGGGCCATGGCCAAGGTGGAGCACCGCTCCGAAGAACGCCTGCGCGAAGTGGAGTTGTCGGCCTGGTCGGACAGTCCGGCGACATCCCGCGACCCTGCGCAGAATTGAGCAGCACCGTCCTTGGCGGGCTCGTACGGTGGGCCGCATCGCCCATGGCCAGTACGGACCGGACCTCTCAGTAGAAGGAGGCGGACAATTGACGGCCGCACAGGATTTGATCAGCACTCCGCTCCGATTCCCTCCGGCGTCCCGGCAGACATCAGTGCCGATGGACGAGCTCCTCAATTCGGCGAACGCGGGATTCCTGGTCCACCGGGTCGGACAGCTCAGAAACGAATTCCGGGAGGAGGGCCTGGCCTTCTCCGCCGACCTGGTCGATCTCATCGACAAGGCTCAGGTCGGATACGCCTCCATCTTCGCGTTCGAAGAACTGTTCGGCACCCAGAACCGCTTGCACTGGCTGCTCCACCTGAAGCAGCCGAACGATTATCAGCGCATGCTCGACATGGTCGACCACTCCAAGAAATGGGAGGAGGTCTCCACCGGTGACCGGCTGCCCACCAAGGGCGGTGGCAACTGGGAGCGGATGTTCGTCGAGGGCAGCATGTCCGAGACCGTCATCTGTCCCCAGCACGGCCTCGGCCACCACGACGAAGCCGATGAGGAACCGCTCGACACCTTCCAGCCCCCCGCCCGGTACCAGTCCCGCCTCGACCCGGACAGACTGCTGCACTCCGTCAACTCCGCGCTGACGGTGCACCGCCGGCTCCAGGTGAGGTACGCCGTGCGAGAGGAGGCCCGCAAGTTCTGGTTCGACTGGGCCGGTCATGTCTGCGAGGCCATGGCCGGACGGGCGACGGCTTTCCTGTACGAGGAGATGTGGGGGCAGCAGGACCGGTTGCACCTGCTCATCCACCTGTCCTCGATGGACGCGTACCACGAGCTGACGGCCCTGCCTGAGACCGATCCGAAGATGCGCGAGCTGCTGACGTCGCCCGTCGTTTCCGCGGCCAAGGGCGGCGGAAGCTGGCACGACACGGTGCTCGACGGCTCGATGACCGACACCCTCTGGGCGCCGCTGCACGGCGGCCGGAGCTGAGGATGACCCTCGGAGTCGAGACCGCCAACGCCTACGTCGGGCGGGCCGTACTGGATGTGCGGGAGCTGTTCGAGGTCCGCGGTCTGGACCTCGCCAGGTTCGGCAACCTGATGATGGCGGAGAAGTCGGTCAACCTCCCGTGCGAGGACCCGGTGACCAACGCGGTGAACGCCGCGAAACCGCTCGTCGACTCGCTCTGCGAGGAGGACCGCGACAGCATCGAGGCGGTGATCGTCGGCACCGAGTCCGGCCTGGACTTCGGCAAGCCCCTCAGCACCTATGTGCACCACTATCTGGGACTGGGCCGCCGCTGCCGCTCCTTCGAGGTCAAGCACGCGTGTTACGGCGGCACCGCCGCGTTGCGCACCGCGCTCGGACTGCTCGCCCAGAGTCCGCGCCCCGGCGCCCGCGCCCTGGTCGTCGCCGCCGACGCCGGCGGATCAGTCACCGCAATGCCGTACTGGGAGCCGTCCCACGGTGCGGGCGCGGTGGCGCTGCTGGTCGGGGACCGGCCGGACGTGCTGGAGCTCGACCCCGGCGCCGCAGGCCTGTACAGCTACGAGGTGATGGACACCTGCCGCCCGAGCGCGGACCTGGCGGCGGGCGACTCCGACCTCTCCCTGCTGGCCTACCTGGAGTGCCTGGACCGCAGCTTCGCGGACTACCGGGCCACCGTGCCGGGCGCAGACATCGTGGACACCTTCGACCACCTGGTCTTCCACAGCCCGTTCGGCGGCATGGTCAAGGGCGCGCACCGTCAACTGCTGCGCAAGGCCAAGCGGATGGCACCCGCGGGAATCGAGGCGGACTTCGGGGCGCGAGTCGCCGGCTCGCTCGGCTACACCGCGCGGATCGGCAACACCTACGCCGCCGGACTCTTCATGGCCCTGTGTTCCCTGGTGGAGCACGGCGACTTCACCGAGCCCCGCCGGATCGGTCTCTTCTCGTACGGATCCGGGTGCGCGTCCGAGTTCTACAGCGGCGTCGTCGGCCCCGAAGCCCCCGCCCGGCTCGCGGATTTCAAGATCGGCGAAAGGCTGGACAACCGCCACCGGCTCACCATGGGCGACTACGACCGCCTGGGACGGCACGGCGCGCACGCCGGCGGGGCCGCCGACAGCGAGGTGGACGTGGGTCCCTACCAGGACGTCTACGAGCAGGCCCTCGCGGGCCGCGGGCTGCTGGTGCTCGACCGGGTCGTCAACTACCACCGCCGCTACCGCTGGAGCTGACCATGGGGCACCGGACGATCGATCTCTCCAGTGGGCCGGGCACCCTGAACATCTCCCTGAACCGCCCGGAGCGGCAGAACAGCATCGACGCGACGATGATCCGCGAACTCCACGAGGCCCTGGACCAGGCAGAGGCCGCGACGGACTGCCGGGTGGTGGTCCTGCAGGGCGGTGACGGCGTCTTCTGCACCGGCATGGACCTGCTCGGAGCCGCCGCCGCGGGCGTTCCCGACCAGGACGGCGCGGCCCGCGGCGGAGCCGAGTTCCTCGAGTTGCTAAAACGTTTCACCACGACGCCGCGCGTCGTGGTCGCCAAAGTCGACGGCCGTGTGGCGGGCGGCGGTGTCGGCCTGGCCGCCGCCGCCGACTTCGTCTTCGCGACGCCCGCCAGCACCTTCAGCCTTCCGGAGGCGCTGTGGGGTCTGCTGCCCTGCTGCGTCACACCGTTCCTGATTCGCCGGGTCGGTTTCCAGAAGGCGTACGCGATGAGTCTGAGCACACAGCCCGTGACCGCCGACCAGGCGGTGCTCTGCTCGCTGGCCGACCAGATGGCCGACGACCTCGGCCCGGCGATCCGCAAACTGACCTTCCGGGCCTCCAAGCTCAGCGGGCCGACCATCGGCGACCTCAAGCGGTACTTCGCGAAGATGTGGATCCTGTCGGCCGAACAGGAGCAGACGGCGGTGGACGAGTTCGCCCGGCTGATGTCCTCGGCCGGGGTCGGCCGACGGATCGCCGACTTCGCCGAACGGCAGCGATTCCCCTGGGAGGGCGGCAGCTGATGGGACCGAGAGTCTGGCTCTTTCCGGGACAGGGCGCACAGCGCCGGGGGATGGGACGCGAGCTGTTCGACCGCTTTCCCGAGGCGGCCGCGAGCGCCGACGCCATCCTGGGCTTCTCGGTACGCGAGCTGTGTCTGCAGGATCCCGAGGGCCGGCTGACCGACACGCGCTTCCTGCAGCCCGCGCTGTTCGTCGTCAACGAGCTCACCCGACGGGAGCGGGCCGCGCGCGACGGCGTCCCGGACTTCCTGGCGGGCCACAGCCTGGGGGAGTACAACGCCCTGCTGGCGGGGGGCGCCTTCGACTTCGAGACCGGACTTCGGCTGGTCGCCAGGCGCGGCGAACTGATGAGCCAGGCACCCGCCGGGGGCGGAATGTCCGCGGTGATCGGCCCCGGTGTGGACCGGGTGCCGGACTTCCTCGCCGGGCACGGACTGGACGACGTCGACGTCGCGAACTTCAACTCGGCCCGTCAGATCGTTCTGTCGGGCCCGCTGGACTCGGTGCGGCGGGCGACGGATCTGCTGAGGGCCGAGAAGCTGGGACGAGGCGTGCCGCTGCGGGTCAGCACCGCCTTCCACTCCCGGTACATGGCGCAGGCGGCGGCGGAGTTCGAGGAGTTCCTGGCCGGCTTCGAACTGCGCGACCCCCGGCTGCCGGTGATCGCGAACGTCACCGCGATGCCGTACCGGGCGGGCACGGTGCGCCGGCTGCTGGCGGCGCAGGTGCGCAGTTCGGTGCGGTGGTCGGAGAGCATGGACTACCTCCTCGGCCAGGGTGTCCGTGAGAGCGCTGAGCTCGGGCCGGGCCGGGTGCTGACCGGACTCTGGGAGGAGGCGGTGAAGACCGCCGCCGAGAAGCCGGCGGCCACGCCTGTTCCGGCGGTCGTGACGGCGGTGCCCGCTGCCGAGGCCGTCGCGGCGATCCCCCCTCGGCCCGTGCGACCGCTCCCGGCCGCCCCTTCAGCCCCGCCCCGATCGGGGGCCCCGGTGAAGGCCGCCGAGCGGCTGGGCTCGGCGGCCTTCCGCGCCGACTACGGCGTCCGCTACGCCTATCTCGCCGGGTCGATGTTCAAGGGCGTCGCCTCGACCGCTCTCGTGGTGCGGATGGCCCGCGCGGGCCTGCTGGGGTTCTTCGGAGCGGGAGGCCTCTCGCTGGACCGCGTCGAGAGCGCCATACGGACGATCCGTCAGGAACTCGGCCCCGAGGGCCGCTTCGGGATGAACCTGCTGCACGCGATGCACGACCCCGCCATCGAGGCGGACACGGTGCGGCTGTACCTGCGGCACGACATCCGCTTCGTCGAGGCGGCCGGCTTCATGCAGCTCACCCCGGCCCTGGTCCACTACCGGCTGAGCGGGGCGTACGAGGACCGGGAGGGCCGCCCGGCCGCCCTCCGGCGAGTCGTCGCCAAGGTCTCGCGCCCGGAGGTGGCCGGCGCCTTCATGGCACCCGCCCCCGAGTCCATGGTGCGCAGGCTCGTCGCCGAGGGCTCGCTGACCGAGACGGAAGCCCGGCTGGGACTGCGGCTGCCCGTCAGCGAGGACATCTGCGTCGAGGCGGACTCCGGCGGCCACACCGATGCCGGCGTCGCCTACGCCTTGATGCCCGCCATGACGCGGCTGCGGGACCGCCACCAGCGGGAGCACGCCTACACCACCGCCATCCGGGTCGGCGCCGCCGGCGGGCTGGGATCGCCGGAGAGCCTGGCCGCCGCCTTCGTCCTGGGCGCCGACTTCGTGCTCACCGGCTCGGTCAACCAGTGCTCCCCCGAGGCCGGAACCTCCGACGCGGTCAAGGAACTCCTCGCCGGGGCCGATGTCCAGGACACCGGATACGCCCCGGCGGGCGACATGTTCGAGATCGGCGCACGGGTACAGGTACTGCGCAGGGGCTCACTGTTCTGCGCGCGGGCGAGCAAGCTCTACCAGACCTACCGGCAGTACGACAGCCTGGATGCGATCGACGGCCGCCTGCGCCGCACCATCGAGGAGACCTACTTCCGCCGGGGCTTCGACCAGGTGTGGAAGGAGACTCGCGAGTACTACCTGCGGGTCGGCCGCTCCGAGGAGGTGAAGCGGGCCGAGAGCGACCCCAAACACCTGATGGCGTTGGTCTTCCGCTGGTATTTCGTCCACAGCACACGACTGGCGATGGACGGGGACGACGGCGAGCGGGCGAATTTCCAGATTCACACCGGACCGGCCATGGGCGCATTCAATCGTTTCGTACGCGACACCTCGCTGCAGGACTGGCGGAATCGTCATGTGGACGCCATTGCAGAGGCATTGATGAACGGTGCGGCCGAAGTTCTGCGAGACCGTCTCGCGAGCATTCTTCCGACCGGTTCCCCTGCTCAAAAGTGAGCGGCGCGCTCCACTGCCGGGATGAGGTAATTGCACTGCGGAAGCGAACACTTCACATCCCGGTAGAGGAGCCCGTCCGATGGCCGCAACGTCAAATTCTGAATTCGTTCTTCCGGTCGCGCAGTTGCAGACCTCGGTGCCCGCCGCCGATACCCTGAACTCGGCGAACTCAGGTGTGATCGTCGAGCGGACCGGTCAACTCCGGGCGGAATTCCGCTCCGAAGGCCGGCAGTTCGCCCGTGATCTGTCCGAGTACCTCAACCGGCAGTACGTCGGCATCGCCAGCACCTTCGTCTACGAGGAGACCTTCGGAACGAAGGACACCCTCCACTGGCTGCTGCACATGCGCTCCCTGGAGGCCTACGAGCACCTGGTGCAGATGGGCTCCACCGACGAGGGCTGGCGCGAGGTGATGTTCCGCAACCGCATCCCGCAGGAGCGCGGCGGCGGCTCCTGGGACCGGATGTTCCTCGACGGCGGACTGAAGGAAACAGTGCTCATCCCGCAGAGTTTCGGGATGTACGGAACCGCGGACAGCGAGCCGGAGACGCTGGTCTCGCCCGACGGCGGGATGGAGTGGCTGGCAGTCCCGACGGCCCAGCACCAGACCTCGCAGAAGCCGGACGAGGTGCTGCACTCCGCCAACTGCGGCATCGTCATGCACCGGACCGGCGAGCTGAAGTACGAGTTCCGTTCCGAGGGACGCGAGTTCGCCCGGGCGCTGACCGACAGCTGGAACTCCAGCCTCGGCGGGCTGGCCACGATCTTCCTCTACGAGGAGGCGTTCGGACTCTCCGACCGGATCCACTGGTTCATCCACCTCAAGCAGGTCAGCACCTACTACAACCTGATGGGGCTGCGGGCCAGGACCGACCCGAAGGCCCGTGAGGCCTTCACCAAGGAGTGGATCCCCAAGGAGAAGGGCGGCGGCGGCTGGGAGCGGATGTTCGTCCAGGGCAGCCTCAAGGACATGGCGCTCACACCCCAGCACTGGGGCATGTACGCCACGAAGGCCTCCCCGGCCGGCGAGCCGGCCGACCAGGGCTGAGTCCCGTCCTCGGAGTTCCGCCCTACGCCCCAGGGGGCGCGGCACGGCGTCTCCGCCTCTCCACGACCCCGTACCCGGATGGGAGATCCTCCATGGCTTCCGGCACGTCGTCCGTCTCCGGCAAGACCCTTCACACACTCTTCGAAGACCAGGCGGCGAGCTCCGGTGACCGGATCGCGGTAAGCGACGGCAGCACCCGCCTCACCTACCGCGAACTCGACGCCGCGGCCGACGCCGTGGCCGCTCGGCTGCGCGCCCTCGGAGCAGGCCCCGGGAAGCTGGTCGGGCTCTGCGTGGACCGCAGCGTCGAGCTGGTGACAGGCCTCCTCGGCATCCTCAAGGCGGGCGCGGCCTACGTACCCGCCGACCCGGCGTACCCCACGGAGCGGATCGCCCTTCTCCTGGACGACACTCAGGTGTCCACGATCGTCACCGTCTCCCGGGTGGCCGGCTGCCTGACCGGAATCGACGCCCAGGTGCTCCTGATCGGCGAGGACACCGAGGCCGCACCCGCGACACCCGCCGGGGAACCGACCGGATCGGCCGCCGCCGAGCAGGACCTCGCCTACATCATCCACACCTCGGGATCGACCGGTACACCCAAGGGCGTGCTGGTCGAACACCGCAACGCCGTAAGGCTCTTCGAACAGACCTCCGACCTGGTCCGGTACTCGCCGGACGACGTGTGGACCCTGTTCCACTCGGTCAGCTTCGACTTCTCGGTCTGGGAGATCTGGGGAGCGCTGCTGCACGGCGGCCGGCTCGTCGTCGTCGGGTCGGACGTCGCCCGCTCGCCCGCGCTGCTGCGCGAGCTGCTGGCCGAGGAGGGTGTCACCGTCCTCAGCCAGACCCCTTCCGCCTTCCACCGGCTCGTCGCCGCCGACCTCGCCCGTCCCGCGGGGGGCCTCGCCCTGCGGCTGGTGGTGCTCGGCGGCGAGCGGCTCGACGTCAAGGTGCTCGAACCGTGGCTCGCCCGGTACGGGCACGAGAGCCCCGAGCTGGTCAACATGTACGGCATCACCGAGACCACGGTCCATGTGACGCAGCGCCGCATCACCCGGCGCGACCTCGACGAGCCCGCGGTGAGCCCGATCGGTGTCCCCCTCGACGAGGTGAGCCTGCGGCTGCTGGACGAGACCGGGCAGCCGGTGCCCGACGGATCACCCGGCGAGCTCTACGTGGGCGGGACGGGCGTGGCCCGCGGCTACCACCGCCGCCCCGAACTCACCGCCGAGCGCTTCCTGACCGTCGGCGAGGGAGCGGCGGCCGAGCGGATGTACCGCACGGGCGACCGGGCGGTGCGCTCCGCATCGGGCGAGTACCACTATCTGGGCCGCGCCGACGACCAGCTCAAGGTCCGGGGCTTCCGGATCGAGCCGGCTGAGATCGAGGCGCACCTCACGACCCATCCCGCCGTCGCGTCGGCCATCGTCACACCACACGATCACGGCGACGGGGACGTACGGCTGACGGCCCATCTGGTGCCGGCGGCGGGAGCGCGGATCACCGACGAGGAGCTCGGCCGGCTGGTCGGGGACGTGTCCGCGACCGTCAACACGCGGCTGCCCGAGCACATGCGGCCCTCCGCCTACCGGCTCATCGACGAGGTGCCGCTCACCGCACAGGGCAAGGCGGACCGGTCGGCGCTGGACGGCCTGCCGTACCGCGAGGCTCCCGCGGCCCGGCAGGCGGACCCGAACGAGCTCACCGAGACGCAGCGGAAGGTCGCCGCCACCGTCTGCGAGGTGCTGGACAGGCCCTCCATCGGACCGGACGACGACTTCTTCGACTCCGGGGCCACCTCCCTGGCCTTCATGCGCATCATCGCCTCGGTCAACCAGCTCTGCGGGGTCGCGCTGACCGGCGCGGAGCTGGACGAGGCAACCGTCCGCTCCCTGGCCGCCTGCGTGGACGCGCGGTCGCAGCGGGACCACAACTGAGCCGAAAGGAAGAAGACAGTGCCCGAGCAGCAGAGCGCAGGTTCCTTCGCACTGAGCCCGGCGGAGCGCCGCACCTTCCAGGAACGGGGCTACTTCGGCCCGTTCAAGGTGTACGAGATCGAGGAGATGCAGCTCCAGTGGAAGCGGGAGCGACTGCGCCTGATGGACCGCAGCCACGCCGTCTACCAGGACGAGGCCGCGCAGTCCGGCAACACCAACATCTCCAACTACGACCGCCACCTGGACTCCGCCTTCCTGGCCGACCACATCTGCCGGCCGGAGATCGTCGACCGGGTGCGCGGCGCCCTCGGCCCCGATCTGCTCTGCTGGCGCAGCGAGTTCTTCCCGAAGTACCCCGGTGACGAGGGCACCGACTGGCACCAGGCCGACACCTTCGCCAACGCCTCGGGACAGCCCCAGATCCTCTGGCCCGAGGGCCACAAGGACTTCGGCGGCACCATCACCGTCTGGACCGCCTTCACCGAGGCGAACGAGGACACCGGCTGCCTCCAGTTCATCCCCGGCAGCCACCAGCGGATGAACTACGACGAGACCAAGAAGATGCACTACAGCCCGGACACCATCAACCGCGTCGACAAGAGCGGTGTCCGGCGCGGCTTCTTCGGCTACGACTACCGCGACCTCCAGGTGGACCCGGACTGGAAGCCGGACGAGTCCCAGGCCGTGTCCATGGTGATGCGCCCGGGCGAGGCCATCATGTTCTGGTCGACGCTGATGCACGCCTCCTGGCCGCACACCGGCAAGAGCCAGGACATGCGGCTCGGTTTCGCCGGCCGGTACGTGCCGACCAGCGTGCGCGTCTACCCCGACACCGAATCCATCGAGGAGTACGGCGGCACCGTATCGCTCGAACGGTACGGCGCTGTGCTGGTCGCCGGCGAGAACCGCTACGACCACAACCGCCTGGTGACCCGGACCACGCTCGACCACCCGTTCACGACACGCTGACCGAAGGGCCCGCCGAGCCGATGCTGAACCACGAGGTCCGCACCGCCGTGGCCCTGCTCGCCGAGGCGGTGCGTGGCGTCCGCCCGCTGGCGGCCGGTCTCGGCGGCCCGGTCCGGGTGCCCGTACCGGCCGCCCCGCCCGCCGCCGAGGACCCGCTCACCCCCGCCGAACTCCTGGACCTGCTGTCCGGCCGGCTCCGGGTCGCACTGTCCCCCGCTCCGCAGGCGCCGCACGAAGGGCTCGGTGTCTTCGAGCACGTCATCGGGCAACGGCTGGAACCCGCGCTGGGCCGGCCGGAACTGGCCGGACTGGCAGCCGGAGACCGGGCAGAGGCGGCCGGGATCGCGGACCTCGTCGCCGCACGGAGCTTCGACCGGTTCCGGGCACCCGCCGACGCCGTGGCCGCCGACGGCGCCCGGCTGCCCGTGTACACCGCCGGTGACCCCGCCGCCCCGCCGGTGCTGCTCGCCTCGGCGTGCGGCATGCCCGCCGAACTGTGCGACACCTGGCTGCAGTCGCTCGGCCGCGAACACTACGCCGTCACCTGGGAGACCCGCGGACTGTTCGGCGAGGTGAGGGACTTCGACCGGCTCGGATGGGACACCCAGGCGCAGTCCGATGACGTCTTCGCCGTGATGGACCACCTGGGGCTGCCCAGCGCCCAACTACTCGGTTTCTGCGGCGGCAGCGTGGTCGGCCTGCACGCGGCCGGCCGGCGGCCGGAGCGGATCGGTTCGCTCAGCCTCTGGCACGGCGCCTACGAACTGGGAGCCGCGTCGCCGAAGCTGGACCACCACCGCAACATCCAGGCGCTGATGGCCATGGCGGCCGAGAGCCGTGAGTCGGCCGCCGCTGTGCACCAGGTCTTTCTCCAGACCATGCTCGGCAGCACCCCGCCGGACCTCGCTCACCTGGTCCTCTACCCGTTTGCGACCGCGGAGCTGTTCTACCGGTACTGCCGGCTCAACGGCGCGATCACCGACATCGACGTCACCCCGCTGCTGGCCGGGGTGCGGCAGCGGACGCTGGTGGTCACCAGTGAGGACGACACCACGGCGAACCCGCTGGGGTCCGCCGAAGTGGCACGGCGGCTCACGAACGCGACCCTCCAGGTCGAGCCGCACGGCGATCACATCTCTCTCTTCAAGATGGGCGGCCGGCTGGGCGACCTGGCGCTGAGTTTCCTGCGTGACGTGCCGACCGGCGCGGGCGCCCGGCACTGAGACGGGGACGACATGGAACCGAGGAACGAGGCCGGGCAGAGCGCTGCCCGCATCCTGCACCGGCTGCTGGCCGAGGTGCGGCCGGACGGCGCCGCACCCCTGCCGTCGGCCGGTCTCGCCGACTGGGGACTGACCTCGCTGGCCCTGACCCGGCTGTGGATCGGCCTGCGCCGCGAGTTCGGCCTCGACCTGGAGCCGAAGTCCCTCGGCGAGGCCACCCTCGAAGACCTGCTCGCCCGGGTACCGGCCGAGGGCGGCACGACGGCCGGCCCCGCCGGGCCGCGCCCGGCGGAGGCCGCGCCCGGCGGCCCCTGGGCGGACGGCCCGTACGAGCCCTTCCCCGTGACGGACCTTCAGCAGTCCTATCTGGTGGCGAAGGAGGACGGACTCGTCACCGACCCGGTCGGCTGCCACCTCTACCGGGAGTTCACCGTCCCGGACCTCGACCCCGACCGGCTCCACCGGGCCTGGCAGGACCTCGTGGAACACCACGACATGCTCAGGGCCGTGGTCGAGGAGGACGGCACCCAGAGGATCCAGCAGCACGCCCCCGACTGGCGGCCGGCCGTCCACGCGGCGGGCTCCGCCGCGGACCGGGCCTCGGTGCGCGAACGGCTCTCCCACCGCCGTTACCTTCCGGGCGAGTGGCCGATGTTCGCCGTCGAGGTCACCCGCACCGCCACCGGCCCCGACGTGGTGCATCTGAGCCTGGACACCCTGATCACCGACGGACACGGCTACGCGCTGCTGCTCCAGCAGTGGCACGACCGCTACCACCACCCGGAACGCCCGCTGCCGGCCGGCACGCTCTCGGCCCGCGACTGCGTACTGGCCCTGGCCGCCGGACGGGACAGCGCGGCCCACCGCACCGACCGGGAGTACTGGGCCGCCGGACTGGCCGACCTGCCCCCAGGGCCCGCCATCGTCCTCGACCCTCCTGAGGAAGACCCGGCGCCGCAGCCGGCGGGCTGCCGCCCGAGGCTCCCGCTGGACGGCGCGCTGCCGGCCCGGCAGTGGCAGGCGTTGACGACGGCGGCGCTCAGGGCGGGCGTCTCTCCGACCGCGCTGGTGCTCACGGTCTTCGCCGAAGCCCTCGACCGCGCCCACCCGCAGCCGCGCACCTCCCTGGTCGTCACCACCAGCCTCCGCCCCCATCTGCCCGCGGACACGGCCCAGTCGGTGGGCCCGTTCACCTCGACGGCCGTCCACGTGATCGAGGACAGCGCTGACGAACCGTTCGAGGAAGCCGCACGGACCGTGCACACCCGGCTCTCCGAGCACCTGCGGCACGGACTGGTCTCCGGCATCGAGGCCCTGCGCGAGCTGCGCGCCAACGGCCCCCGGGGACCCCGGGCCGACACGGGCGCCCCCGCGGTGGTGTTCACGAGTCTGCTCGGAGTGGGCCCTGCTCCCGGAGTCGCCGGGGGCTTCGGCTCCGCCATCGAGTACGGCGTCAGTCAGACCTCCGACGTCGCCCTCGACCACCAGATGTGGGAACAGGACGGCGGACTGCGCTACCGCTGGGATGTCGACCCGGCCCGCTTCGCGCCGGGGGCTGTGGAGACCGCGTTCGCCGCGTTCGCCAACGGTCTCGCGGTGGCCGCCTGCCCGGAACCGGCCGGACAGCCGCAGCCCCTGCGCGAACTCCAGGAGGCCTATCTGGTCGCCCGGTCGGCGGCCGGCCGGCAGTCCGCCGAGGGCTGCCAGTGCTATCAGGCCTTCGCTGTGGACGACCTCGACGTCGACCGTCTCGCGGGCGCCGTCCGGCGGCTCGTCGACGCGCACCCGGTCCTGCGGACCGAGGCGGGAGTCGAGGGGCTGCTCGTCCGCCCGTACGGGCCCGAGCGATGGCACATCCCGGTCGTCGAAGCCGCGGACGCGGAAGAACACCAGGCGCTCTGCGACCGAATCAGCGCCGAGATGACCGATCGGCCCTTCCCGCTGGGCCGTTGGCCGCTGTTCGAACTGCGGGTCACCCGGGACGCCGCCGGCCGCTGCACAGCGCACTGCGCCTTCGACCTGCTGGTGGCGGACGGACAGAGCATCCACCGCCTGTTCCGGGAACTGTGGCGGCGCTACGACGACCCCGGCGCACACCCGAAGCCGGGAGATCCCGCCGAGGAGTACCCGGGGCCGCGCTCCGCCAGGGCCGGAACTCCCGAGCACGAGCGGTCCGCCGCGTACTGGCAGGAGCGGCTCGCCGATCTGCCGGCAGGCCCGCCACTGCCGGTGCCCGTGGCCGGGACAGGCCGGGGACGCACCCGGCTGGCGGGCCGGATCTCCGGATACCGGCAGCTGCGCGAACGCGCCGCCGAGCACGGCCTGCACCCCGACGACCTGCTGCTCGCGGCCCTCACGCGGACCCTGTCCGGTCACTTCGACCAGGACTACGCCGTGCCGGTGGTGCTCTGGCCGCAACAGGCCAGGGACCTGCGGCCGGGCGAGTTCTCCTTCATGACCTGGATCACCGGCGCACCGGCCGGTCTGCCGCTGACCATCGCCGCACGCACCTACCGCACGCAGCTCGACCGGGACCTGCGGGCTGACGGGATCAGCGCGCTGACCGCGATGCGCAGACTGGTCCTCAAGGGTCGCCGGGACGCCGCCTCCGCCTACCCCGTGGTCTACACCGCCCTGGTCGACCTGACGGACCATCCCCTGCCGGCAGGTGTCCGACAGGGACGATGGCTCACCAGCACACCGGGCTGCTCGCTCGACTGCGTCGCGGTGGCCGAGGGCGACCGGCTCAGCTACGCCTGGGACGTGGTGGAGAGCGACTTCCAGGCCGGTACGGCCGCCGCGCTGTTCGCCGAGTTCGAGCGGAACGTACGCCTGCTGGCGGATGACGCGACCTGGACGATGGCCCTCGACGAGGGGGGCGAACCGGCCGGGCACGACGGGGAACCGGCCGGGCTGAGCGACGACGAGCGCAAGAAGGTCCTCCACCGGTGGAACGACACCGCCGTACCGCTGCCCGACGAAGGTCCGGTGCATCTGCTGTTCGAGAGCCGGGCCCGTCGGCAGCCGGACGCGGTGGCGCTGCGCTGGCGCGGCGGAACCATGACGTACGGGGAACTGAACCGCCGGGCCAACCGGATCGCCCTGAGGCTGCGGGCGACAGGCACCGGCCCGCAGAACGTGGTGGGCGTCCGGGTGCGCCGGGGGCCCGACATGGTGGCCGCTGTGTACGGCGTGCTCAAGGCGGGCGCCGCGTACCTCCCCATCGACCCCGCCCTGCCCGAGGCGCGGGTCTGCGCCATGCTCGGCCTCGCGGGCGCCGACCTGGTCCTCACCTGCGCCGGCACGCCCGCCGTCGACTTCCCGCCGGGCGTGACCGCACTCGATGTCGACGCTGCCCGAGCCGCCTTCGTGGCGGACGCGGATCCGGACCCGGACGCAGATCCCGAGCCGTGCTCGACCATGGACGACCCCGCGTACGTGATCTTCACCTCCGGCAGTACCGGGACCCCCAAGGGCGTGACGGTCGCCCACCGTTCGGTCTGCAACCTGCTCAATTTCTGCTACCGCGTCCTCGACCTGAGTGAGTCCGATCTGGGACTGGCCGTCACGTCACTCGGCTTCGACCTGTCCGTCTTCGACATGCTCGGCCTGCTCGGCCGGGGCGCGGGCGTCTACCTCGCCGACGAGGAGCAGCAGCGCGACCCCGAACTGCTGCTGGACATCCTGCTCACGCAACCGGTCACGGTCTGGAACTCCGCGCCCACCACCCTGTACCAGCTGACACCGCTGCTCGAATCGGCCCGGCCGGGCCCGGCCACCGCCAACCTGCGGCTGGTGCTGCTCAGCGGCGACTTCATCCCGCTGTCACTGCCCGGTACCGTCCGGGCGACCTTTCCGAACGCCGAGACGATCGCGCTGGGCGGCCCCACCGAGACGACCGTGTGGTCGAACATCTATCGGGTCGCCACGGTGGATCCCGGCTGGCGCAGCATCCCGTACGGGCGGCCCATCGACAACACGCGCCACTACGTACTCGACGAACGGATGCGGCCCTGCCCGATCGGCGTCGAGGGCGACCTCTACACGGGCGGGGAGTGCCTGGCCCTCGGATTCTGCAACCAGCCCGGGCTCACCGCCGAGCTCTTCCTGCCCGATCCCTTCGTGGACCGTCCGGGAGAGCGGATGTACCGGACCGGGGACCGGGCGCTGTGGATGGCGGACGGCAACCTGTCCATCAGGGGGAGGGCGGACGGCCAGGTGAAGATCAGGGGTCACCGCGTGGAACTCGGCGAGATCGAGCACTGCCTGCGTACGCATCCGGCCGTCCAGGAGGCCGTTGTCCTCGTACGGCGGGGCGGGGGCGGGGGCGAGGACGGCGTCGGGGAGAAGGGCGCGGACGCGAAGCTGGTCGCCTACGTCGTCGTGGACCCCGCGGCGGACTTCGCGGCCGATGACCTCAGGACCCGTACCGCGAAAGCGCTGCCCGCCTATATGGTGCCGAACTTCGTGGCCGTGCTGGACACCTTCCCCGCGACGGCCAACGGAAAGCTGGACCGCGAGGCGCTGCCGTGGCCGCTGGACGCCGCCACTGCCGACGCCGGCGACGGGAGTGGCGGCGCCGGCCGTGCCACCGCCGTGGACGCGGCGCGCGGCACGACCCCGAGCCCGGCGCGTCTGGCCGAGGAGGTGTCGGACCTCTTCGCCCGGCACCTGGACCTGCCGTCGATCGATCCGCTGCGCGACCTCTGGGACCAGGGAGCCACCTCCTTCACGATGGTCCAGGTCTCGGCGGCGCTCAAGAAGCGCTACCGGCAGCGGGTGCCGGTGTCCGCGCTGATCTCCGAGCCGACGACGGCCGGGATCGCCCGCATCCTCGCCGCGACCCTGGGCGTCACGGCGGCCGAGTCCGAGCCGCCCGCCGGTTCGAAGCCGGAAGACTCCAGGACGGAGGAGCCGAAGCAGCCCGCCGGGTCCCGACCCGTTCCCGGGCACGACGCGGACCGGACCGAAGGCCCCGGGGCCGTCGACATGTTCTCCCCCCAGGAGCGGGACGCCTTCAAGGCCGCGGCATGGAACCTGCGCCGTACCGCGCCCGGCGCACAGCTTGTACCCCTGCCCGTGGTGCCCGTCGACGAGGCCTGCTACGACTGGCGCGGCAGTCGGCGGGACTTCCTGGACACACCGCTGCCGGCCGAGTCCTTCGCCCGGCTGCTCTCGCTGCTGCGCGAGGCACCGGTGGCCGGGGGACGGCGCCACCTCTACCCGTCGGCGGGGGACACGTATGCCGTGCAGGTCTATCTGCACGTGCGGCCGGGCGCGATCGAGGGGATCGCGGGCGGGATCCACTACTACCACCCGCGCGAGCACGCGCTGGAACTGATCGATCCGGACCCGGGGATCGACCGCTCGGTGCACTTCTACTACAACAGGCCGGTCTTCGACGGCTCGGGCTTCGGCATCTACCTCATCGGCCAGACCAGGGGCATCGAGCCGCTCTACCAGGAAGTCGCCGAGCGCTTCCTGATGCTCGAAGCGGGATATCTGGGACAGCTGCTGATGACGGGTCAGGCGGCCTGCGGAGTGGGACTGTGCCCGGTCGGGACGCTGACGTTCGAGCAGATCCGGGACGCGTTCCGCCTCGACGAAGGCCATGTGTTCCTGCACGCCCTGATGGGCGGGCGGGTCGAGCACGCCCTCGCCGGGCTGACACCGCCGTACGGGGACCGGCCGACGGACACCGGGACCGCTGCCGACGCCGGGACCACGGCCGACGCGCAGAGCGAGCCGACCGCGGAGCACGGGAACACGGCGGACGGCATCACAAGCGCCGAGGTGGCGGTGATCGGGATGGCCGGCCGGTTCCCGGGAGCCGACGACCTGGGGCAGTACTGGCAGCGGCTCAGCGCCGGTGACTGCGGGGTCGGGCCTCTGCCCTCCGGCCGAGGGCTGGCGGAGGACGGCCGTCTGCCCTCAGGCCTCAACGGGGGGTTCCTGGCGGACGTCGAGCGGTTCGACAGCCTCCTCTTCCGGATCGCCCCCACCGAGGCGGCCACCCTGGATCCCCAACTGCGCCTGCTCCTGCAGACGGTGTGGTCGTGTCTGGAGGACGCCGGCCACACCCCCGGCTCGCTGCGGGCGACCGCACCCCGGGTGGGCGTGTTCACCGCCACGATGTGGCACGACTACCAGCACCTCGGCAAGGAGCTCTGGGAATCGGGGGCCGAGGCACGGGTCTCCGCACTGGCCGCCGACCTGCCGAGCCGCATCTCCCACTTCTTCGGCTTCGACGGGCCCAGCATCGCGGTCGACACCTCGTGCTCGTCCTCGCTCACCGCACTCCATCTGGCAGTCGAGAGCCTCCGCAGGGGGGACTGCGACGCGGCGGTCGTGGGCGCCGCCAACCTGATCACACACCCGTACCATCTCGCCCTGCTCTCGGAGGCGGGCCTGCTCGCGCTGGACGGGCCGGTGCGGGCCTTCGCGGCCGACGGATCCGGCTGGTGCCCAGGGGAGGGAGTCGCCGCCGTCCTGCTCGTCCCGGCCCGTACCGCGAGCCGGTCGGGCGACACGGTCAAAGGGGTGGTCGAGGCGACCTGGGCGGGTCACTCCGGCGCCGGCGGGCGCTACGGAGTGCCGGATACGCAGGCCCTGGCCGACTCCGTCGCCACGGTGCTGTCCCGGGCCGGCGTACGGCCCGGGGAGATCGACTACGTGGAGTGCGCGGCGGCCGGTGCGAGCATCGCCGACGCCGCCGAACTGGAGGCGCTGGGCGAGGTCTTCGCGGGCAGCCCGGTCCTGGCCGGGACGGTCAAACCCAACATCGGCCACCTGGAGTCGGCGTCCGGCCTTTCCCAACTCGTCAAGGTCCTGCTGCAGTTCGGCCATGGCCGGATCGCCCCCACGCTCGCCGCCGAGGTGCGGACCCCCCTGGTCGACTGGGACGAGCTGCCCCTGGAGATTCCCGGACGGATACGGGACTGGCCGTCACCGGGTACCGGGCGGCGGGCGCTGGTCAACGCCGTCGGCGCCTCTGGCTCCTACGGGCACGCGGTCGTCCGGGCCGAGGTGTCCGCGGCGGCGCCCGGCCGGGGCGGCGAACACCAGGCCGTCGTCCTGTCCGCCGCGTCGGCCGGCCAACTCCGCATCTCTGCACGGCGGCTGGCGAACCATCTGGCCGCGGCGGCGACGGGCGACGGGCAGCCGGATCTGGCAGATCTGGCCTTCACCCTCCAGGACGGCCGGGTCCACATGGCGCACCGCCTGGCGGTGGTGTGCGCCGGACTGCCCGAACTGCGGGACGCGCTGGACGCGTTCGGCAGAGGCCGCCCGCAGCCCGGAACGGAAACCGCGGTGGTCGGCGGGCCGGGCGAGTCCGGGGAAGAGATCGTCCCGGCCGATGCCGCCGGGGCCGCTGCCGTCTGGCTGGCGGGCAGGCCCGTCGCCTGGGGCGCGCTCCGCACGCCCGGCCTGCGCCGGGTGCCACTGCCCGGCTACCCGTTCGCCCTCGACGAGCACAGGCCGACCGGTCCCGCGCAGGACCGCCCCGACGGCATACCCGCAGCCGAGGGCGGGGCCGCCGCCCAGGAGTACGTCCTGCGGATCTACGCGGAAGTCTCCGGCATCCCGGTGGAGCGGCTCGACCCCTACACACCGCTGGAGCACTACGGCCTCACCTCCTACCTGATCGGCAGGCTGAACGGCTCGCTGGCCGAGGACTTCTCGGAGCCGGTATCCCGCACGCTGTTCTTCGAACGGACCGACCTGGCGGGGATCGCCGCCGAACTCGCCGCCCGGACGGACGGGCCCTGGCAGCGGAAACGGGCCACGGCGGTGAACGCCCCGCAGCCGCAGCCGCTGTCGCGGCCGGTGACTGCGCCCGAGCCGGTGACCGGGCCCGAAGAAGCGCACGAGGCCGTCCCCGAGGACGCCGTGGCAGTCATCGGCATCGCCGGCCGCTATCCGCAGGCACTCGACCTCGACCGGTTCTGGGACCTGCTGCTCCGGGGCGGCGACGCGATCGGCCGACTCCCGCACGACCGTCTGCGGCCGGACTGGCCCGCCGATCTGATGTGGGGCGGTTTCCTCGACGGCGTCGACCGCTTCGACCCCCTGTTCTTCCACATCTCCCCCCGGGACGCCGTGTTGATGGACCCCCAGGAACGGCTCTTCCTGGAAGTGGCCTGGGAGACCCTGGAGGACGCCGGCTACACCCGCGCCCGGCTGCGCGAGCGGCACGGCGGACGGGTCGGGGTGTACGCGGGGGCGATGTACAACGAGTACCCCTTCTTCGGGGTCGAGCAGTCACTCGGCGGTACGCACTCGGACACCGGCTCCGCGATCGCCGGGATCGCGAACCGGGTCTCGTACTTCCTCGACCTGCACGGACCCAGCATGACCGTGGACACCATGTGCTCGGCCTCGCTGACGACGCTCCACCTGGCGGTCCGCGCGCTGCGGGCGGGAGAGTGCGAGGCGGCCCTGGTGGGCGGCGTCAACCTTTCCCTGCACCCGCACAAGTTCCGCCAGCAGCAGCGGCTGCGCATGGCCTCCGGCGACCACCGCTGCCGCAGCTTCGGCGCGGGCGGCGACGGGTTCGTCCCCGGAGAAGGGGTGGGCGCCGTCCTCCTCAAGCCGCTCGCACAGGCCGTCGCGGACGGCGATCGCATCCACGCGGTCATCCGGGGCAGCGCCGTCAACCACGGCGGACGGACCAACGGATACATGGTGCCGAGCCCGGTCGCCCAGGGCGAACTGGTCGCGGACGCGCTGCGTGACGCGGCAGTCGACCCCCGGACGATCGGCTATCTGGAGGCGCACGGCACCGGCACGGCCCTCGGCGACCCGGTGGAGATCAACGGTCTGGCCCGGGCCTTCGACGGGGTGGCGGCCGGAACGTGCGCGATCGGCTCGGTCAAGTCCAACATCGGTCACCTGGAGGCGGCGGCGGGAATCGCCGGCCTGACCAAGGTGATCCTGCAACTGCGCCACCGGCGGCTCGTGCCGTCGCTGCACGCGGAGCAGCTCAACGCGGACATCGACTGGTCTGCCTGCCCCTTCGTCGTCCAGCGCGAGGCCGCCGACTGGGCGGCCCCGGCCTCCGGTCCCCGGCGGGCCGGGATCAGCGCCTTCGGCGCGGGCGGCGCCAACGCGCATGTCGTGGTGGAGGAGTATCTGCCCGCATCGGTGCCGGCCGCGGGCCGTCCGGAGCGGCAGCAGCTGATCGTGCTGTCGGCCCGGGACGAGGAGCGGCTGGCGGAGCTGGCGACCCGCTGGCTCTCGTTCCTGACCCGGGCCGGTCTTCCCTCGATGGCCGACCTCGCCCATACCCTGCAGTCCGGGCGTGAGCACATGAGCGAGCGGCTGGCCGTGGTCGCCTCCGGCCCGGCCGAACTGCGCGCCCTCCTGGCCCGTTTCCTCGACGGTGACCTCGCCCAGACGGTCCGCGGCAGGGCGCCGGGGACCGCGACCCCACGGGCCGCGCAGCCGCCCGACAGCGCGTACCACGACCTGAGGGAGCTGGCCCGCCACTGGGCGGTCGGCGGCCGGATCGAGTGGGCCCGCCTGCACCGGGGCGACCGGCCCCGCCTGGTGGGAGTCCCGGCGTACCCGTTCGCCCGGGAACGGTACTGGCCGACACCGATACCGACACCGACACCGGTTTCGACACCGACCCCGGCTCTCGGCCCGAGGCCGACGCCGACGCCGCCGATCCGTGAGTCCGGGCCGACGGTCGCCGCCTCCGGGCAGGAGCAGAAAGGCCGCGAGGTGCTGCTGTACGCGAAGACCTGGGAGCCCGCGGAACTCTCCACCGTGAGCGCCGGCCCGCCGGTGGACGGCCGGATCGTCTGCCTCTACACGGACAGGTCCTGGGAGGCCGCCCACCAGGTGGCCGCAGCTTTCGGGCAAGGCCGCGTCACGCTGGTCAGGGAAGGCGGCCCGACAGGCACGACCCCCGGGTTCACCGACGAGCGGGACGGCGTCGCGCTGATGGACGCGCTGGCCGGCCGACAGCCCGACCTGGCCGGCTGGATCGACCTGTGCGACCTGGACCGCGACGGCGGGGATCCCGGTCCCTGGCTCGCCCGGCCGGCGATGCTCCAGCGCCTCATCGCCCGGCGGGGCGGCACCCGGCTGCGGGTCGTCCAGGCGGTCTGCGGCCTCCGGGCCCCGCAGGACGGCCTCCGGCAGGATCCCTCCCGCAGTGCCGCGGGGGAGCAGCCGCCCAGCCCGGCCGGTGCCCGCACGGCGGGCTTCGTACGCCTGCTCGGTGCCGAGTACCGCTCCGTCCGGGCGACCGTCTGCGACAGCGACGCCACCGCGCCCCTCCTGGCCCGCCAGTTGCTGGCCGAATGGGCGAGCGACGACCCGACGGCCGAGGTGTGCCACAGGGGAGAGCAGCGCTACCTGCCCGTGCTGAGCCCGGTCGCCGCGCCGTCCGCCGCCGTGTACCGCGCGGATCCCGCGAAGGTCTACCTCGTCACCGGCGGAACCCGGGGCATCGGCGCCCTGGTGGCACGCAGGCTCGTCGACCGGGGAGCCCGCAGGCTCGCCCTGGTCAGCGCCGACCCGCTGCCCCCGCGCCACCGTTGGGCCGACGAGGACCTGTCCGCCGTCGAGGCGACGGCGGTGGGCAGCATCCAGGCGCTCGAACGCGCCGGCGCCATGGTCCTGCTGCACGCGACCGCCACCGCCGGTACGGCCGACTTCGGCCTCGCCGCCTTCCTCGAACGTGTCAGGGACCGCCTCGGACCGGTCGGCGGCGTGATCCACTGCGCCGGGCTGCCCAGCCGGGGCCGCCCCTCCTTCATCCACAAGACGCTCGGGGACCTGCACGACGTCCTCGAACCGAAGACCACCCTGACGGAGCAGCTGGACCGGCTCTGCGCCGCCCATTCGCCGGAGTTCTTCGTGCTGATGTCCTCGGTGAGCGGCGTCGTGCCACGGCTGGGCGCGGGTGTCAGTGACTACGCCGCGGCCAACGCCTTCCTGGACTACTTCGCCGACCGGCCGGGCCGGACCGGGCCGACCCGCTACCGCTGTGTGCACTGGCCCACCTGGCTCGGTACGGGAATGGGCGCGGCCCACTCGGAAGCGGGAGCGCCCGCCGGGCTGGACGCGATCACGGACGAGGAGGGACTGCGGGTACTGGAGTCGGTCCTGACCACGTCCGGACCGGCCGCATTGGTGCCGTGCGTGCCGCTCGACGACCGTTTCGACCCGGCCACGCTCCTGCACGCCCACCGCCCCCCGGTGTCCCCGGCGGCCCCCGGCGCCGCCGAGGCGAACAGGTACCCGGCCCCGCCGCTCTGGCTGGCCGAGCTGTTCTCGCAGGCGCTCGCGATTCCGCTGCCCCGGCTGGACAGCACCGTGCCCTTCGGCGACCTGGGGCTGGAGTCCGTGATGCTCGGCGAGCTCGTCCAGCAGATCGAGCAGCGGACCGGCCGCAGTCTGGAGCCGGCCGTGCTGCTCGACCACCCCACACTCGACCGGCTCGGCACGTACCTGCGCGAGCAGGGCATGCTTGCGCAGGACCCCACGGCGCGGACAGCGGTCGAACGCGGACAGCGGACCGGGGACCGGCCTCAGCCCCTGCCCCCGCCCGCGGTCTCGGCACCGGCCCCCGACTCGGCACCGGCCGGAGTTCCCGTTCCCACGCCCCCTCAGGCGGGTACGGAGCCGCCCGACGACCGCAGGGTCGCGATCGTCGGGCTCGACTGCCGGTTCCCGGGAGCACCTGACGCGACGGCCTTCTGGGCCAACCTCGCCGCCGGCCGGGACTCCGTCACCGAGATTCCCGCCACCCGCTGGGACCACCACGCCCTCTACCGCCCCCGGCACGAACTGGGCCACAGCATCAGCCGCTGGGGCGGCTTCATCGAAGGCATCGAGGAGTTCGACCACCACTACTTCGGCATGAGCGAAGAGGAGGCCACCTGCCTCGATCCGGCCGTACGGCTGGTACTCGAAGGCACCGCGGGCTGCCTGGCCGACGCCGGATACCGGCCCGACGAGCTGAGCGGCCGCGAGGTGGGCGTCTTCGTCGGCACCCGGCTCGGCAACTACGGCGACCGGGTAGGACTGCGCACCGGCGCCGCGGGTCTGGGCACGGACCAGAACTTCGCCGCCGCCCGGGTGGCGCACCACTTCGATCTGCACGGACCCAACCTCGTGGTCGACAGCGCCTGCTCCTCCGCACTGGTGGCGATCCAGCTCGCCTGCCGCAGTCTGCTGGACGGCGAGTCGGAACTGGCGATCGTCGCCGGGGCGGACGTCCTCCTCGACGAGAAGCCCTACCTCGAGTTCAGTGCGGTACGGGCGCTGTCGCCCACCGGCCGCTGTGCCACCTTCGACCGCGACGCCGACGGCTTCGTACCCGGCGAAGGCTGTGGGGTCGTCCTGCTCAAACCGCTGGCCGGGGCGCTCGCCGACGGGGACCGCGTCCTGGCCGTCATCGACGCGGTGGCCGTCAACAACGACGGCCGGACCATGGGCCTCACCACACCCAACCCGACGGCCCAGGGCAAGGCCGTCCGGCGGGCGCTCGCCCTCGGCGGCCTGACCGCCGACCGGATCGGGATGATCGAGGCGCACGGCACCGGCACCATGATCGGCGATCCGATCGAGGTGCGGGCGCTGACCGACGTGTTCCGGGAAAGCACCGACCGCCGTGGCTTCTGTGCCGTCGGCAGCGTCAAGTCGAACATCGGCCACCTGCTCAGCGCGGCGGGCATGGCGGGGCTGGCCAAGGCGGTCCTCGCCCTGAAACACCGCCAGATCCCGCCGACGCTGCACTGCACGACACCGAATCCCCGTTTCGACTTCGCCGACTCGCCGTTCTACCCCAACACGGTCCTGCGCGACTGGCCGGACGACGGGCGGCCCCGGGTCGCCGGCGTCAGCGCCTTCGGACTCGGCGGCACGAACGCCCATCTGATCGTCAGCGAGCCCACCGCCGGGACCGGTGCCGCCCACCCGTACCCGCGCCTGCCGCTGCCCCGCCCGGTCTTCGACCGCCGCCGTCACTGGCTGGAGCCCCCGGCGGCCCGACCCGCCGACCACGCGGCGACCACACCCGCGCCACGGCGTGCCGCTGCCTCGATCCTGACTCTGAACTTCCGTCCCGGCCCCGCCGCACGGGTCGTTCCGGGCACCTCTGAGAGGACGAACCGTTGAGCGACTCCGACATCGACTGTCAACTCGTGCTCCGGCACGACGACTTCATCATGCAGAACCACCGGGTCCACGGTGTGTCGGTGATGCCCGGAGTCACGTTCCTGGACATCGTCTACCGCATCCTGGCCGCCCAGGGCCTGGACACGAGCACGGCGGAGCTCCGCGACATCGTCTTCGCCTCGGCGATCGTCACCGCCGAGGGGCGCGACCGCGAGATCCGGGTGCATGTCTCGGCCCCCGGGGGAGAGAGCCGCACGGTCACCGCCGAGAGCCGCCGGCTGCACGAGGACGAACCGAACGGCGACTGGCAGGAGAACTTCCGTGCCGAACTCGTCTCCGTCTCCGCCGCCGACGCCACCCCTCTGGACCTGGTGGCACTCACCGCCGGCGCCGTGCGCACGCGCTCACTGGCGGACATGTACGCGCACACCCGCTCCCGGGAGATAGTGCACGGACCACCGATGCGGTGCGCGGGCGAACTGCACATCGGAACCGGCTATCTTCTGGGCGACCTGACCCTCGACCGGACAGATCGCGGAGAGCCGGAGTCCGAGGAGGACCTGGCCTTTCATCTGCACCCGGCGAAACTGGACGCGGCCACCATCGTCGCCTACGGGCAGACCGCGATCACCGCCGCGGAACCCTTCATCCCGATGTTCATCGAACGGTTCCGGGCGTTCGGCCCCCTGCACGGAGCCTTCCACGTGTACGTTCCGCGGCCGGAGGAACTCGCGCCGTCCGGTGAGCTGTTCCACAGCAGCTTCTCCCTCCACGACGAACAGGGCCGCCCGGTGGCCGAGGTCGGCCGGCTCACCTGCAAGAGGATCCGCCGTCCGGAAGCCATCCGCGACCTGCTGGAGGAGCCCGCGGAACCGGCGCGGGAGGAGCGATCGGCGCCGGCCGGGCCAACCGCCGCCGAGAGCCACGCCACCTGGCTGCGGACCCGGATCGGCCGACTGCTGGAGCGGGCGCCCCAGGACATCGACACGGGGCTCGGCTTCTACGACATGGGCCTCGCCTCGGCGGACATGCTGCTCGTCAGCCAGGAGCTGGAGGAGGTCGTACGGGCGTCGCTCTACCCGACCCTGCTGTTCGAGCACACGACGATCGACAGTCTCGCCCGCCACCTCGACGAGACCTACGGGCGTACGGCGCCCGGCTCCCCGGCTCCGCACGCCGATCCGCATCCGGCCGAGGCCCCCGCCCAGCCCGCACGGCCGCATCGCGCGCAGGCGCTGCGCCCGGTGTGGACGGCCGCGCCGACGGCGGCGCCGGAGCCCGCCGACCTCATCGTGATCGACGCGGCGCCCGCGCTGCTCGCCGAGCTCGCCCCGGCGGTCGCGGCGGGCGGCGGGCGGCTCGTCGCGGTCCACCATCAGGCGCACTACGCGGCCACCGGCCCGGACAGCTACCGGCTCGACACCCGCAGCCGTGAGCAACTGGCCCGCATGATGACGCAACTGCCGGTGTCCGGCGGCAGGGAGTGGGCCGTGGTGCACGCGGCCGGGCTCAACGGCCCGGCCTCCCCCGCCGAGACCGCTGTCGCCGTGTGGGCCGTCTGCGCCGCGATCAGCGACAGTCGCTCGGCACGTCCGCGCTCGGTGCTCGTCCTGCACGCGGCGGGGGATCCCGACGGGCCTTCGGCGCTCCCGAGGGCCGAGTACGCGGCGGCCGCGGCGATGGGCCGTACGATCACGGCCGAGCGCCCCGCGCTGCGGGTCCGCACGGTCGAGGTGACCGGCCGCGCCGACCCGCAGGAAGTCTCCGGCATCGTCCTCGCCGAGACCGCGGACCGGTCGGGGGAGAGCGAGGTCCGCCACCGCGGCGGTGTCCGTCAGGCCCGCCGCTTCGCTCCCGCCCCCCTCGGCGACGCCCCCGGTTCCTCCCTGCTGCGCGCGCACGGCGTGTACCTCATCAGCGGTGGGGCCGGCGGTCTCGGGCTGCTGCTCGCCGAACACCTGGCCCGCACCCGCGGCGCCCGGTTGATGCTGTCCGGCCGCTCCACGCTGCCCGCTGCCCTGCGGGAGCGGATGCGCGGCTGGGAGAGCCACGGGGCGCAGGCCCACTATCTGAGCGCCGACCTCACCGAACCCGCCGACGTCGACGCGCTCGTGACCCGCACCCGTGAACTCTTCGGCCGGATCGACGGTGTGATCCACAGCGCGGGAACGGTGCGCGACGGCATCTTCCTCGGTAAGACACCCGACGAGATCCGCGAGGTGCTGGCCCCGAAAGTCCGGGGCATCGGGCTTCTGGACGAGGCGACCGCAGGGGACCGGCTGGACTTCCTGGTCGCCCACTCCTCGCTCTCGGCCGCCGTCGGCAATCCGGGACAGAGCGACTACGCCTACGCCAACGCCTACCTCGACCATTTCCTGGCGGCCCGGGAGGCGCGCGCCGACCGGTCGGGACGGAGTCTGTCGATCGCCTGGCCGCTCTGGGCGGAGGGCGGGATGCGGGTGACCGCCGAGGTCACCGGACACGCCGCCCGGGCGTACGGCACCAGCCCACTGCCGACACCGGCCGGACTGGCTCTGTTCGAGCGGGCGTTGGACGGCTCGGACAGCCGGATCGTCGTCACCCACGGGGATCCGGACCGCCCCGACGATCGGCTGCCCGCCGGCGTGGCCGACTGGAACGGGGTGGACGGGGCCCCCGGGGAGGCGACCCCGGGGGCCGTGAGCACCGTTGCGCAGTCCTCCCGCACCGCCGTGGTACCGGCCTCCGTCGGCGCTCCGGCCGCGGCCGGGCCCGGGGAGAGCGACCCCCGGGCCGAGGCGATCGCGGTCATCGGCATGGCCGGCCGGTATCCGCAGGCCCCCGACCTCGAGAGCTTCTGGCGGAATCTGGCCGAAGGGCGGGACTGCGTCACCGAGGTGCCGGCCGACCGCTGGGACCACGAGGCGATCTTCGACCCGGAAGGAGGCCGTCCCGGCACCACCTACAGCCGGTGGGGCGGCTTCCTCGACGGGATGGACCGCTTCGACCCTTCGTTCTTCGGCATCTCACGCCGCGAAGCGGAGCGCATGGATCCGCAGGAACGTCTCTTCCTGACGACCTGCTGGGAGACCCTCCAGGATGCGGGCTATCCGGCCTCGCGGCTCGCCGCGCACGAGGTCGGGGTCTTCGCCGGGGTGATGTGGAACCACTACCAGCTCGTCCGGGGCAGCGCGGAGGACGTCAGCCCCACCGCCATGCACGCGGCGGTCGCCAACCGGGTGTCGTACACGCTCAATCTCACCGGCCCCAGCATGGCCGTCGACACCGCCTGTTCGTCCTCGCTGACCGCCATCCACCTCGCCGTGGAGAGCCTGCGCCGCGGAGAGTGCGCACTCGCGCTGGCCGGGGGCGTCAACGCCAGCGTCCATCCGCAGAAGTACCTCCAGCTGGCGCAGGGCCGCTTCCTGTCCGAAGACGGCCGCTGCCGCAGCTTCGGCGAGGGAGGCAGCGGTTACGTACCCGGCGAGGGCGTCGGCGCCGTGCTGCTCAAGCCGCTGTCGCGAGCCGAGGCGGACGGTGACCACATCCACGGGGTGATTCGCGCGACCCGGCTCAACCACACGGGCCGCACCAGCGGGTTCACCGTACCCAGCCCCACCTCCCAAGCCGCGCTGCTACGCGACTCGCTGGCCGCCGCCGGGATCGGGTCGTCCGGCATCGGGTACATCGAGGCACACGGCACGGGCACGGCGCTCGGCGACCCGATCGAGATCGACGGCCTGCGCAAGGCGTTCTCGACCGAAGACCCGGCGCCGGCGGGCAGCTGCGCGATCGGGTCGGTCAAATCCAACATCGGGCACCTGGAGAGCGCGGCCGGTATCGCGGGGGTCACCAAGACCCTTCTCCAGCTGCGCAACCGCCGGTTCGTGCCGTCCCTGCACGCCGACGTACTCAACCCCGCGATCGATCTGACGGGGACGCCGTTCCGGATCCAGCGCGAGGCGCAGCCGTGGCCCGAGCCGTCCGACGGCACACCCCGGCGGGCCGGCGTCAGCGCCTTCGGCGCGGGCGGGTCCAACGCGCACGTCGTCCTGGAGGAGTACCGGATGCCCCCGGAGAGCTCTCCGGCCGCCGACGGCCCGGAGCTGGTCGTCCTGTCGGCCCGTGACGAGGACGCGCTGCGCGGCTACGTACAGCGCATGCGGGCCTTCCTGGAGCACGGTGACGGGCAGTCGGGGATGGACGCCGCCGAACTGCGGGCGGTGCTGACCGCCGGTGCCGCGGAGGCGCTCGGCGTCCCCGCGAACGTCATCGACCCGGCGGAACCACTGGTCGACCTCGGCATCGACCGGACCGGCCTCGCCCTGCTGCGCAAGCGCATCGACGAGCGCTGGCCCGGCTCGGAGGGCGCGCTCCCGCCCGACAGCGCCGACTCCGTCGACGTGCTGGCCGTGCGCCTGTCCGCCGCCCCGCCCGCCGCTCGCGCGGTCCATCTGGGCAACTTCGGCCACACGCTGCGCGTCGGGCGGGAACAACTGGCCGCCCGGCTCGCCGTGATCGCCGCGGACGTGCCCCGGCTGATCGCCGCACTGGACCGCTACCTCGCGGTGCAGGCCCCGGCCGCCGGACAGTACTGGCGCGGTACGGGGACGGCAGCGCCCGCCGGAGAGCCGGAACAGGACTGCGCCGCCCTGTTCCGCGCGGGACGTCTCGAGGAGGCGGCCGAGGCGTGGGTGGCGGGCGCCGACGCGTCATGGGCGGATCCCGTGCCGCCGCGGGCCGGACTGCGCCGGATGGCCCTGCCGGCGCCACCGCTGCGCGAGGAGCGGTACTGGCTGGGAAGCTGGAAGGGCGAGACGGCTCGGACCGGCGCCCCCGCGACCGAACCGGCGCGGGCACCGGCAGCCGCAGCGCCCCGGGAACCCGGGCCGGCCGTACGCAACTCGCAGACACGGCCCGTCGAACCGTACGCCGGCGACGAGGTCGAACTGCGGGTCCTGGAGCACGGCATCGCCCTGGTGACCATGCGCGACCGTGCCCACAGCAACATGTTCACCGCCGGTCTCACCCACGGCCTGGAGGCGGCGTTCGCCGAGATCGGCACCCGGGAGGACATCAGGGCCGTCGTCCTCACCGGTACCGACACCGTCTTCAACCTGGGTGCCACCCCGGACGCGCTGGAACAACTCGCGGCCAGGCGCACCCGCTTCACCGACACCCCCTTCGTCTACGAGGGTCTGGCGCGCTGCACGCGCCCCGTCGTGGCCGCCCTCCAGGGCCGGGCCTCCGGCGGCGGACTGGCTTTCGGCCTCTACGCGGACCTGGTGGTCCTGGACCGCGAAGGCGTCTACAGCGCCAACTTCCTCAAATACGGGTTCACCCCGGGCATGGGAGCCACCCACATCCTGGAGCAGCGGCTGGGCCGAACCCTGGCCACGGAGATGTTCCTGACGAGCAGGGCGTACGGGGGCGACGAACTGGCCCGCCGGGGAGCGTCCGTGCCGGTCGTCCCGCACGCGGACGTCCTGCCGACGGCCCTCGACCTCGCCCGGTCCATCGCCGAGAAGCCCGCGGAAGCGGTCGCCGCACTCAAGGCCGAACTCGCCGGGCGGCTGCTCCAAGAGCTGCCCGCCGTCGTCGAACGCGAGGTGCGGATGCACGAACGGGTGCTCGGCACAGAGTCGTTGGACCTCGTACAGACGCACTTCCGCAAGGTGAAGGAGTTCACCGCACCGGCCGGGACGCCTCCGGAGACCTCCGAGCCGAGGTCTCGGCGCGCGGCGGATCCGCCCGCCGTGCCGGACGCCGGACCGGTGCCCGACGGGGCAGGGCCGCTCGATCGGTCCGTCGTCGAACGGATCCTGACCGAGGCTCTGTGCGCGATCGTCTACGCCACCCCGGAGGAGATCGACGGCAGGCTCAGCTTCAACGAGCTGGGCGTGGACTCCATCGGCGCGGTCGAGATCGTTCGCGGCCTCAACCAGGAATTCGGCCTCGACATCGACTCGGTCGCCGTCTACGACCATCCGACCATCGCCCGCCTCACCGACCATGCTCTGAGGACGGCCGAACAGGCGCGGTCCCTGCACACCTCGGCGCTCTCGCCGTCGGCCACCGTCCCATCCGTGCCATCCGTGCCATCCGTGACATCCGTGCCTGCGCCGTCGCCGCTCGCGTCGGCGGCTCCGGTGCCGTCGCCTGCCCCGCCTGCCGCCCCGGCGGAGCCCGCGCGGCCCGCTGCGGTGGCCGCCCCCGCGGGGCCCGGCCCTTCGGCCGGGCCGCCGGGACAGGTCACCCTGCGGCCGCTGCGGTCCACGCGACCGGCCCCGGCTCCCGCCCCGGTCGTCACGCAGCCGGAGACCGCCCTACCGGACCCGGCCGTGTCGACGGCCCTCGCACCCGCCCGCCGCCCGGCCACCGAGGGCGACGACGCGGTCGCCGTCATCGGCATGGCGGGCCGCTTCCCCGACGCCGAGAACCTCGACGAGTTCTGGGCGAATCTCGCCGCCGGTCGCAGCAGCATCGCCGAAGTGCCCGCCGACCGCTGGGGCACCGAGTACTTCGACCCCGACCGCCGGGCCCCCGACCGGTCGTACAGCAAGTGGGCCGCGCTGCTCGCGGACCTCGACACCTTCGACCCGCGGTTCTTCCAGCTGTCGCCGATGGAGGCCGAGGCGATGGACCCGCAGCAGCGGCAGTTCCTGCAACAGGCCTGGAGGGCACTGGAGGACGCGGGCTACGCGGTGCCCGGTGCCCGGCGCCGATGCGGCGTGTACGTGGGAGCCAGCGGCGGCGACTACCACCAGTTGCTGCGCGAGGCCGGGCAGGCCGACACGGGGCAGGCGTTCCTCGGTACCAACATGGCCATCCTCGCGGCCCGTATCGCCTACCTGCTCGATCTCAGCGGTCCCACGATGACCGTCGACACCGCCTGCTCCTCCTCGCTGACCGCCGTCCACCTGGCGGCCGAGGCGGTCAGGAGCGGCGACTGCGAGATGGCGCTGGCCGGGGGAGTGGCGCTGATGACGACCCCGCAGATGCAGTTGTGGACGAGCAAGGCGGGGATGCTCTCGCCGACAGGCCGGTCCACACCGTTCGATGCCGGCGCGGACGGGATCGTGCTCGGCGAGGGCGTCGGCGTGGTCGTCCTCAAGAGCCTGCGCCGGGCGCAGGCCGATGGCGACCACATCCACGCGGTCATCAGGAGCAGTGGGGTCAACGGCGACGGACGCACCAACGGAATCACGGCTCCGAGCGCGGCCTCACAGACGGAACTGCTCCAGACGGTGCACGAGCGCGGCGGCGTCAAACCAGGCGACATCGGCTACGCCGAGGCGCACGGCACCGCCACCCACCTCGGCGATCCGATCGAGGTGAAGTCGCTCAACCAGGTACTCGGCCGGGCCCCGGAGCGCGGGTTCTGCGGCCTGGGCTCCGTCAAGGCCAACATCGGGCACACCACGTCGGCGGCCGGCATCGCGGGCCTGCTCAAGGTGATCCTGGCGCTGCGCCACCGGCAGTTGCCTCCGCTCCCCGGCTTCGGGACGCCCAACCCGAAACTCGAGCTGACGGACAGCCCGCTCTACGTGGTCCGCGAGCTGTCGCCGTGGCAACCAGGTCCGAGCAGAGCCAGGATTGCCACCGTCAGCAGCTTCGGCTTCAGCGGCACCAACTGCCATCTCGTGGTGGCCGAACCACCGGCCCGTGAGGCCGCGACCACGGAGCCCGGCCGGACACTTCGGCCGGTGCCGCTGTCGGCGCGCACGCCCGAGGCCCTGACCGCCGTCGCGGCGGCACTCGCCGATGCGGTGGACACCGAGTCCGGCCCGGAACTGGTCGACATCGCCTACACCTGCGCCGTCGGTCGCACCCACCTCGCGGTGCGCGCCCTCCTGATCGCGGGCGACCGGACAGAACTCGTCGCACAACTGCGCGCCCTGGCCTCCGGCCGGCCGCCCGCCCGCACGGCCGCCCCGGACGACGTACTGGAGGAGGCGGCGGCGGCGTACGAGCGGGGCGAACTGCCCGACTGGACCCCGCACATCCGGGGCGGACGCCGGATCCCCCTCCCGACGTATCCGTTCGCGCGGGAGCGCTATTGGACCGGTACCACCACGGCCCCGGCAGTGACCGCCGCACCCGTCGGGACACAGGCGGCCCATGCCATCCGACCGCAGGACCCGGTCGCCTCCGACCACGTCGTGGCGGGTGTGCCGGTACTGCCCGGCGCCGCGGGCCTGGCCCTGGCTCTGGAGGCCGCCGCGGACCAGGGGGTGACGGCCCCGTACCGGCTGTCCGCCGTCCGGTGGCTGCGTACGTGCGACCTGTCCCGACCACGGTCGGTCCGGCTGTCGTACGAACGGGAGCCCGAGGGATGGTCGTTCCGGCTCACCGCGGACGGGGACGACGAAGGCCCGTACATGAGGGGGCGGTTCGCTGCTCTGAGCGCCGACGAGGCCGAGAGCGCCGACCGGACCGTCGACCTCGCCCGGATCGCCGGACGGTGTACCGAGCGGCTCTCCGGCTCCGAACTCTACGAGGCGCTGCGGAAGTCCGGACTGGCCTACGGCCCCGCGTTCCGCCGGCTGGAGCAGGTGCTCGCCCACGACGGCGAGGCGCTGGGCACACTGAGTCCGCCCGCCGCGGGCGGGGCCCCCGCCGCACCGGCCTGGACCTCCCTCACCTTCCTGCTCGACGCCGCTCTCCAGACGCTCGCACCGCTGCTGCGCGCGGACGGCGAACGGGCTCGCCTGCCGTTCGCGGTGGACGCCCTCACCGTGTTCGGGGACCCTGCACCCGCCCGCCACTCCTACGTCCGGCGCACGGGCGAGCACTCCTTCGGCGTGACGCTGGTCGACGACGACGGCGGGATCCGCGCCCACCTCGACGGCGTCTCGCTCCGCCCCCGCACATCCCGGCACGATCCGGCCGGACTCGTCTATGTGCCGCAGTGGCAGGAGCAGGACACCCCACAGCCCGCCGCACACAGCGTCCGTCGACGGGTGGCGGTCTGGCACCCCGCCGCCGCCGGCGACCTCGCGGCGGCTCTGCTGGCCCGGCACCTCGACGACGACGCGGTCGCGATCCGCTACGACACCGCCGGTTCCGGCCCCGAAGTGCCGGCCGGTGTACCGGATGTCGTGTACTTCCTCACCGACCCGGCACCTTCGTACCCGCCGCAGGACGACCCGAGCGTGCCGGTGCTCCTGCGGGTCGTCCAGGGGCTGCTCGCGGTCGGCGGCGCCCACCGGGACCTCGTCCTGAAGGCGGTGGTGGCCGGTGCCGTGGCGGTCGGGGACGGCGAGACGGTGCAGCCGCACGCCGCCGGTGTGCCGGGCCTGTGCGCGACGGCAGCCGCGGAGTTCCCCCGTTGGTCGGTCGGCTGCCTGGACGTGGGCACCGGTCCGGCCGACCCGCGGCGTCTGGCCGCGTCGGTCGAGCAGGAGACGGCCGCGGAACCTCTCGTGGCGCTGCGCGGCGACCGGCGGCTGGTCCGTGTGCTGGTACCCGCCACCCGGCCGGGCGGCGGGGCACCGACCGGGGCCTCGCCCTGGCGGGACAGGGGAGCGTACGTGATCCTCGGCGGCGCCGGGGGCCTCGGACTGACCCTGAGCCGTCACCTGGCCCGTACCGTGGGGGCCAGGATCGCGCTCATCGGACGCAGGCCGCAGGACGCCTCGATCGACACGGCGCTGCGGGAGATCGCGGAGCTGGGCGGCGAGGCGGTCTACCTCCGCGCCGACGCCACGGACCCGGACGGGATCCGGCAGGCGGTGGCAGCCGCCCGCGAACGCTGGGGCGCACTGAACGGCGCGGTGCACGCCGCCCTCGATCTGCGCGACCGTTCCCTGCTCCACATGGACGAGGAGACCCTGCGCGCCGTGCTCGCCCCCAAGGTGGCCGGCAGCGCGGCCTTCGCGGGGGCGCTGTGCGAGGACTCCCTGGACTTCCTGGTGATGTTCTCGTCAGCGGTCTCCTTCACCCAGGCCGCGGGACAGGGCAACTACGCGGCGGCCAGCACCTTCCAGGACTCCTACGCGCGGTATCTGGACGCCTCGTCGCCCTACCCGGTCCAGGTCGTCAACTGGGGCTACTGGGGCAGCGTCGGCGTGGTGGCGCAGGCGGACTACGAGAGGCGCCTGGCCGCGCACGGGGTGACGTCCATCGACCCTGCCGAGGGACTCGCCGCGCTGGAGCAGGTGCTCGTGTCGGGCGTGCCGCAGGCGATGGTCATCAGCGCCGGGCCCGAGGGACTCGCACGGGTGGGCGTCCGGACACCGGCCGAACGCCGGGAAGCCCCGACCGCTGGGCGCGGCCCGGGTATCGAAGCCGAAACGGCGCCCGAGGTGCTCGCCCGGGCCAGGGAGGGGTTCGCGGCCCTGGACACGGTGGCCGCCGACCTGCTGCGCTCGGAGTTCGCCGGGCTGTCCGCACTCCCGCCGCCCGGCAGCCGGGTCACTCCCGGCGAACTGTCCGCGGCGCTCGGCGTGTCCGGCAGGCTGCGGCAACTGCTTCCGGCCGTGCTCGGCGTGCTGGAACGCGCTGGAGCGGCCACCGTCGCGCCGGACGGGTCCGTGGTCCTCACCCCGGCCCTGTCCGATCCGCCCCGGCTGCCCGTCGGGGAGTTCCTGGCACGGCATCCGGGCATGGCGCCGCACGTGCTGCTCCTCGAGGCGTGCGTCCGGGGCCTGCCCGGCATCCTCGCGGGCCGCGTTCCGGCCACCGACATCCTGTTCCCCAAGGGTTCGATGGCGCTGGTCGAGCCGGTCTACGCCGGCCAGCCGGGCACCGACTTCTTCAATCGACGGCTGGCCGAGGAGACCGTCCGCTCCGTTCGCCTGCTCACCGGCTCACGCGACCGACCGGTGCGGATCGTGGAGATCGGAGCCGGAACGGGCTCCGGAGCCCGCTTCGTACTCGAGGCCTGCGCCGAGGCCGGCCTGCCGGTGGCCTATCGGTACACCGACATCTCGCCCGCGTTCCTGAGCCATGGCGAGTCGGCCTTCGCGGAGCGGTATCCGCACGTGTCCTTCGGACTGCTCGACATCGAACGCGACCCTGCGGCCCAGGGCTTCGAACCCGGCTCGGCGGACATCGTGCTGGCGACCAACGTCCTGCACGCGACGACCGACATAGCCCGCACCCTGCGGCACGTCGGCGCGCTGCTGGGGCCCGAGGGCCTGCTGTACGTCAACGAGGTGACGCGCTCCTCCGAGTTCGTCACCCTCACGTTCGGCCTGACCGAAGGGTGGTGGCGCTTCGGGGACCCGGAGCACAGGCTGCCCCACTCGGCACTGCTGAGCCCCGCCCAGTGGCGCCGCGCCCTGGACTCCGCCGGCTTCCGGGTGACCGGGGCCCGGGGGATACCGGGGACACCCGAGAACGAGCTCGAACAGTGTCTGCTGATGGGAGAGCGCAAGGCGATGGTGACGGCCGAGCAGAACCCCGTGGTCCCCGCCGAGGCGGTCCGTTCGTACATACGGCAGGTCTTCGCCGAGGTGCTGAAGTTCGAGCCCGCCGAGCTGGACGACCACGCCACCTTCGAGACCTTCGGGGTCGACTCGCTGGTCAGCCAGAACATCGTCTCCCGCCTGGAAACGGATCTGGGGGCGCTGCCCGCCACCCTGCTCTTCGAGCATCTGACGATCAGCCTGCTGGCCGACCATCTGAGGCAGGAGCGTGCGCGACAGCTCACCGCGCTGCTGGGTGCCCCGGTCACCGCGACCCGGCATCCGGACGTCCGCGAAGCAACCGCGGTGCCGTCCCCGGTGCGCGAGCCGGACCGACGGCCCGCGGACCGGCCGCGGAACGCCGACATCGCGGTGATCGGCGTCAGCGGCCGGTACCCCGGAGCACCCGACCTGGACGCCTTCTGGAACAACCTGTCGGAGGGCAGGACCAGTGTCACCGAGGTGCCGTCGGACCGCTGGGACTGGCGCACGCACTTCGATCCGCAGCCCGGCAGGCGCAACCGCACCTACAGCCGCTGGGGCGGATTCCTCGACGGGATCGACCGCTTCGACCCCGCGTTCTTCAACATCCTGCCCCGGGACGCCGCCGACATCGACCCTCAGGAGCGCCTCTTCCTCGAGACCTGCTGGGACCTCCTCGATCAGTCCGGCTACCTGGGCGAGCACACCCACGAGCCGATGACCGGCGTCTTCGCGGGCATCATGTACGGCTCCTACGGACGGCTCGCCGCCGCCGGCTGGGCGCAGGGCAGGCTCGCCGGCGCGCACTCCGCCTACTGGTCGGTGGCCAACCGGGTCTCGTACCACTTCGATCTGCAGGGCCCCAGCTTCGCCGTCGACTCCGCCTGCTCCTCCTCGCTGACCGCGGTCCACCTGGCCGTGGAGAGCCTGCGCCGCGGCGAATGCCGGATGGCCGTCGCGGGAGGGGTCAACCTGATCCTGCACCCCTCGCACCACGTCGCGCTCTCCTCGCTCAACATGCTGGCGCAGGACGGCGCCTGCAAGGTGTTCGACGAGCGGGCCGACGGGTTCGTCCCCGGCGAGGGAGTCGGCGCCGTTCTGCTGAAACCGCTGGCCGACGCGGTGGCCGACGACGACGAGATCATCGCGGTCATCAAGGGCACCGCGGTCAACGCCGGTGGCAGGACCGGCGGTTACACCGTCCCCAACCCCGCGGCGCAGTCCACCCTGATCGCAAGGGCGCTGCGGAACTCGGGTGTCGACCCGCGCACCATCGGCTACCTGGAGGCCCACGGCACCGGCACCGGACTGGGCGATCCGATCGAGATCGCCAGTCTCACCCGGGCCTTCGAAGAGATCGGCGCCGCGCCCGAGCGATGCGCGGTCTCCTCGGTCAAGGCCAACATCGGCCACCTGGAGGGCGCAGCGGGCATCGCCGGTCTGACCCGCACCCTGCTCCAGCTCAAGCACGGCCGGATCACCCGCTGTGTGAACTTCGAAAAACCCAACCCGAAGATCGGATTCGACGGATCGCCCTTCTACCCGCCGACCACGGCCGCCGACTGGCCGCGCCCACTGGACTCCCGGACGGGGACCGAACTGCCCCGCCGGGCGGGCGTCAGCGCCTTCGGCGCGGGCGGGGCGAACGCGCACGTCGTACTGGAGGAGTACGTGCGACCGGCCGCCCACGGCGCAGCCGCCGAGCACCCCGAGGAACGGCACCTCTTCCTGCTCACCGCACGCACCCGGGACCAACTGCTCCGGTATGCCGAGAGCGTCGCGGAGCTGCTGGAGTCACCCGGCGGTGCGGGCCGCCCGCTGGCCGGGCTGGCCTACACCAGCCAGGTGGGGCGCCGTGAGATGGCCGAGCGGCTCGCCGTCCTCGCCGGGAGCACCGCCGAACTGGCCGACGCCCTGCGGGCCTTCGCCCGGGGCGAGAACCGCCCGCAGGTGACGGCCGGGACGGCCGGGGCCGACGAGGGCAGTCGCGCGCTGCTCGCCGACGAGGACGGGGCGGCCTTCGTGGACTCGCTGCTGGCCAGGCGGCAGTGGGCCAAGCTCGCCAGGATCTGGACTGCCGGTGTACCGGTGGACTGGCGTGCATGGTGGCCATCGCCTCACCCCCGGCGCGTCCAGTTGCCGCCGTACCCGTTCGAGCGCGGCAGCCACTGGCTGTCGGTCGACTCGCCCCTTCCGGAGCCGGGGGTCCCCGCGGCGACGCCCGCCGAGACGGCCCCGGCCACCGAATGCCGCTACCTGCGCCCGGTCTGGGAGGCCGCGCCGCTCGACGACAGCGGCGGACCTCCGGACAGCGTGCTGGTGTTCGCCACCGAAGCCGGGGCCGGCGAGACACTGCTGCGCCGGTTCGCCGACCGAGGGATACGCGGCGTACTCGTCCGGCCCGGTGCCGGATTCGCACGGACCGGGACGGACCGCTACGTGATCGCGCCCGGTGTCCGGGCCGACCACGTCCGGCTGGTAGCGGAACTTGCGGCCGACGGACCGCTCCCGCAGGCGCTGGTGCACGCCGTCAACGGCGATCCGACGGGCCCGTTCGACGCCCGTAGCGTCGCCCTCGGACTCGAAACCGGCTTCTACCCGCTGCTCTGGTCGACGGCCGCCCTGCTGAAGGCCGGAGGCAGCACGCCCCTGCGGGTGGTCTTCACCCACCGGGGAAGCCTTCTGGCATCCCGGCCGCAGGACACCGCCGTGATCGCCGTGCTGCGTACCCTCGCACTGGAGAACAGCCGGTTCTCCGCCGTCGGTGTGGCGCTCGGACCGGACGCCTCCGCCGAGACCGCCGCGGACCGCACCATCGCCGAACTCATGGGTGCGCACACGGGTGTGGTGGAGGCCGGCTACGGCGACGGCGTCCGCCGCCGCCGGGAGCTGGCACCGGTCGTGCCGGCGGGCGCCGGTGACGCCGCGGAGATCGGGCTGAGGCCCGGCGGCACCTATCTGATCACCGGAGGCACCGGCGCTCTCGGACTGCACCTCGCCGAGTTCATGGCCCTCCACGGCCGCCCGCTGAACCTCGTGCTGGTCAGCAGGAACGGCCCTGATCCGCAAGCCCGCCGCCGTCTCGACGCACTCGCCGGCAACGGCGTCACGGTGCACTGGGAACGGGCCGACGTCACCGACCCGGAGCAGACCCGGCTCCTGGTGGAGGAGACCATCGAGCTGTACGGCGCGCTGCACGGGATCGTCCACGCCGCCGGCACCGTCCGGGACGGCCTGGCCACGGCCAAGGACCGACCCGAGGTGGAGACGGTACTCGGCCCCAAGCTGGCGGTCATGCACGTGGACGAGGCCGTCGGCGGCCGGTCGCTCGACTTCTTCGTGGTCTTCTCCTCGCTGACCGGCGAGGTCGGCAACCGGGGGCAGACCGACTACGCCTTCGCCAACGGATTCCTGAACCGGTTCGCCGAGAACCGCGAGCGGGAACGGGCCGAGGGCCGCCGGCAGGGCCGCACCGTCTCGATCGGCTGGCCGCTCTGGCGCGACGGGGGGATGACGGTGGACGAGGGCACGCTTCGGCTGTTCGCGCAGCGCTGGAACATGCTGCCCATGAGCACCGAGACCGGTCTGCGGGTGTTCTGCCGGGCACTGGCGGGCCAGGACCCGGTCCTGCTGGCGGTCGAGGGCGCGGCCTCGGCCACGGCTGACATGGAGCCCGTCGCCCCGTCCGTCGGCGAGGCCGTCGCCGGTTCCTTCGCCGGGTCCGTACAGGAGGACGCGGAGACCGCGGGAACCGCGGAGACCCCGGCCGCCCCGTACACACCGGAGCCGGAGCCGGAGCCGGACCTGGCCATCAGGGTGGAGCAGGACCTGCGCCGGTTCGCCGCCGGCTTCCTGCTGGTCGACGAGAGTGACGTCGACATGTCGGCGGAACTCCTCGACTCGGGGTTCGACTCGATCTCCCTCACCGAGCTGACGGTCGAGGTCAACCAGGCGTACGGCCTGGACCTGCTGCCGACCGTCCTCTTCGAGTGCCCCACCCTGGAGATCTTCGCGCGCCACCTCTGTGAGAACCACGGCGCATCGACAGCCCCGCGACCGCTTCCGACACCGGTACCGGCCCCGGCAACAGGGCATCCGACAACCGACGACGTACGGCGCGAGGCTGCGGACCCGCGGCCGGTGGCCGTCGCCGCCGAGCCGGGCCGCTCGTACGGACCGGCGCCGATCGCCGTGATCGGGATGGCAGGCATCATGCCGAAGTCCCCCGACACGGAAGCCTTCTGGCGCCACCTCGCCGCCGGGGACGACCTCGTCGGGCCGGTGCCCGACGACCGGACCGATCTGCGGGACCTCCAGCTCACCGGCCTCACCGGCGAACTGCGCGGCGGATTCCTGGACCGGATCGCCGACTTCGACGCGGCGTTCTTCGGGATCTCCGCGGCCGAGGCCGCGCTGATGGACCCACAGCAGCGGCTCTTCCTGGAGGCGTCCTGGCGAGCGGTGGAGGACGCCGGTTACCGGCCCTCCGCCCTGGCCGGAACGGCGACCGGACTCTTCGCCGGCGTCTCCACCTCGGACTACGACGATCTGCAGCGCAGGCACCACGTCGATGTCCAGGCGCACAGCGCGACCGGCCTCTCGCACTGCATCCTGGCCAACAGGGTGTCCCGGCTGCTCGATCTTCGGGGCCCCAGCGAGGCGGTGGACACCGCGTGCTCCAGCGCCTTGGTGGCGATCCACCGGGCCGCGCGGGCGATCCTGGACGGGGACTGCGACACCGCCATCGCGGGCGGAGTCAACGTCACTCTGAGCCCTGGACTGTTCGTGGCGTTCGGCAAGTCCGGGATGCTCAGTCCCGACGGCCGGTGCAAGACCTTCGACAAATCGGCCGACGGCTACGTCCGGGGCGAGGGCGCCGGTGCGGTGCTGCTGAAGCGGCTCGACCGGGCGCAGGCCGACGGCGACCACATCCACGGAGTGATCCGGGCCAGTGCGGTCAACCACGGCGGGCGATCGAGCTCGCTGACCGCCCCCAACCCCGAGGCGCAGGCCGACGTCCTGATCCGGGCCTGGACCCGGGCCGACGTCTCACCGGACACCGTGACGTACATCGAGACCCACGGCACCGGGACCGCCCTGGGGGACCCGGTGGAGATCGAGGGTCTCAAGCGCGCGTTCGAGCACCTGTACGCCGAGGCGGGCCTGCCGGGGGCGGCCGAGCCGCACATAGCCCTCGGGGCGGTGAAGACCAACATCGGCCATCTGGAGGCCGCATCGGGCATCGCGGGTGTGCTGAAGACCCTGCTGTGCCTCAAACACCGTGAGCTGCCGCCGCCCCTGCACTTCACCGAGCCCAATCCGTATCTCCGGCTGGACGGCACGCCGTTGTTCATCAACGCCGAGACCCGGCCGTGGGCCGGTGCCGTGGACGCCGACGGGCGTACCGTCCGCCGGGCGGGCGTCAGCTCCTTCGGCTTCGGCGGGTCCAACGCCCATGTGGTGCTGGAGGAGTACCGGCCCCAGGAGCGGACCGTGGCACCGGACAACCTGGCACAGGACGACGAGGTCCTCCTGTTCCCGCTGTCCGCGCCCGGTTCCGAGGCGCTCGGCGCGTACGCGCGCAATCTGGCCGCAGCGGTCCGCTCGGACACCGGGGCGGACCTGCGGCAGATCGCGTACACCCTGCAGACCGGGCGGGAGAGTCACACCGAGCGGCTGGTCCTGCTCGCCTCCGGCCGGGACCGTCTCGTGGAGCAGTTGACGGCCGTGGCCGCGGGTGAGGAGTCGGGTACCGGCATCCACCGGGGCAGTGCCGCGAAGCCGTCCCCGTCCGCGCCGGCCGTCACCGAACACGACGCGCCGGAGGTGGTGGCGCGGGCCTGGGTCGCGGGAGCGTCCGTCGACTGGGCGGCCCGCTGGTCCGGCCGGTCACCCGGGCGCGTGCCGCTCCCCGGCTTCCCATGGACCAGGGTCAGGCACTGGTTCAAGGCGGGGCTGCCCGACCCGACCCCCGCGCAGTCCGGGCCCGAGGGCCGTGAGGTGGCCGCCCCGGAACGCGGGCCCTCGTCCGTGCTGCCGCAACCGGTGCGCAAGGCCCCGGCCGCCCGGCCGTCGGGAGGACTGATCACACTCACGCCGACGACAGCGCCCACGCCCCTTCCCGCTGCTCCTGCCGCGCCCGAACCCGTGGCCGTACCCGCCCCGGAACCCGTATCGCGGCGGGAGGCGTCCCGCCGGGAGGTGGCCGAGCTCATCCACAGCAGCCTCGCGGAGGTCCTCGAACTGGACCCGTCGGCGATCTCACCGACCAGTTCGTTCGTCGCGCTGGGGCTGGACTCCATCTTCCGGATGGAGCTGGCCCGCCGTCTCAACGTCGAGTACGGCCTGGACCTCAAGGCCTCGGAGCTGTACGACTACGACACCATCGAGCAGCTCACCGCGATCGTGGCCGCAGCTCAGGACGAACCGGCGCCCGAGACACCGACCGCCGGACCTCCTGCCGCCTCGGCTCCCGTGCCACCCCCCGCCGCCTCGGATCCGGTACCGGACGTCGCCGCGACCGCGCCCACTCGTCCCACTCCTCCATCTGCTCCCATGCCGGCGCCCGTACGAACCGCCCCGGCCGTTCCGCCCGCGCCTGTTCCCGCTCCCGCGGCGACCGACGCCCCGGCGGCCGGCGATGTCCGCAAGGACACCGAGGAACTGCTCGTCGAGCTGATCTCCGGCATCGCCGGGCGATCCCTCGTCCCGGACCGGGCGTTCGCCGACAACGGACTGACGTCCTTCGACATGCTCCGTACCGTCAGCGTGCTGGAGAAAAGGTTCGGTGCCCAGCGCAAGACCCTGCTGTTCGACCGGCCGACCGTCCCGGAGCTGGCCACCCATCTGCTCACCGAGTACGGCCCGTTGACGGTCGAGCGGTTGCGTGAGGCCGGCTCCGGTGGTGCCCTCGCGCCACGTCCGGCCGGACAGACCGCAGCGCTCGCTCCCGGCGCGGGCGGTACGCGGCGCGGCGACTGCGTCGTGGTGCGCAAGCGCCTGCTGGCAACCCACCCGGAGCTGGCCCGGGCGGTCGAGGAGGCCGACCGGCGCTGGGCGAAGGAAGGCGGGCTGGCCGGCCGTGACATCGCCCCGCTGCTGTTCATGGGAGCGGACCGCGAGGGGTACTTCAACTTCTCGCGACAGAACGGCACGCTCTTCGCCTGGAGTTATGTCGGCTCGCGGGCCTACCTGCCAATGCTGATCGCCGAGTACGTGGATTACGCGGACCGGCACGGGCTCGAACCCAGCTTCCTGTCGGTCGAGCGCATCGAGAGCGTGGCGGACGTACGGTTCACCTCGACCCCCTTCGGGGCGGTGCAGCGGCTCAACGACCTGAGTTCCTTCACGCTCGCCGGTTCGCGGATGCGGCGGCTGCGCTACATGGTGAACCGCTTCGAAGCGGCCGGCGCCTGTGAGACCGCCGAGTACGGGGTCGGCACCGACCCCGCCGTCGACCGCGGCATCGCGACGCTGATGGACCGCTGGGGCGAGACCAAACAGATGGTCAACCCGTACGTCGCCGTGGTCCGGGAGGAGATCTGCCAGGGTCGACTGGCCGAACGCCACCGGATGTTCCTCACCAGGATGGACGGGAAACTGAGCAGCGCGATCATCGTCACGAAGATCCCGTCCGAGCCCGGCTATCTGCTGGACCTGGAGTTCTATCCGGGCGACGCGCCGATCGGCGGTCTCGAGTACGCCATCGTCGAGATCATCGGACATCTGGCGGCCGAGGGCGTCGAGATCTTCAGCTTCGGTGCGAGCTTCGGCGTCAAGGCGGGAGAGTCGCCGAACGCCTCGGCGGAGGCCGAGAACGGGCTGGCCGAACTGCGCTCGGTGGGCATCTTCGACGAGGGGAACTTCCAGTTCAAGAACAAGTTCAGGCCCGTCAACACACCCGTCTACCTGTGCCAGCGCGACGATGATCGGCGCAGTGCGGTGGCCGACGTCATCCTGATGATCGCCAGCCCGGACCTGGACGCGACCGCCCCCGAGGAACTTCCGGACACCTCGTCCTCGGAGCCCGTCCCTGCCCCGGCACCGACAGGGGCTTGCGCCCCGCAATCCGCTCCAGACTCCGACCCGCTGCCCGCCGCGTCCGCGGCCTCCGTTCCAGCCGTCGCCGACGGGCCGCACACGGCGAAGACGGTGGACCCGGTCCGTAACCCTCTCACCCTGCCGACCACCGCGGTCACCCACGACCTGATCACCGACTCGTGGGCCGAACTCGAAGGCCCGGCCATGACGGTCCGGATGGCGGAACTCACCGAACGGGCGGCCGGGACGGACGCCGACGGCGACGGGCTGTCCGCGGTGCCCTGGCTGGACTTCGACTGTGTGGTGCCCACGCCCTCGGGGCGGACCGCAGAGGCCCTGCTCTGCCGCTCGTGGTCGGGGCTGCCGCAGGCCGCCGTGCACAACTCGCTGTTCCCGACGCTGCTGATGAGCCTGGCGGACAACGGCTTCGAACCGGTCGCGCTGCCCGGCCTCCAGCCGGTGACCCGGCCGGACCCGTTCCGCAACGTCGACCTGGCGGCCCTGGACGAAGCCCTCGGCTCGCGGCCCGGCGGTGTCTCCATGGTCTGCCTGGAACTCAGCGACAACGCCCAGGGCGGGTACCCGATCTCCCTGGCCAACCTGCGCGAGGTCCGGCAGCGACTCGCCGCCGTCGGCGTGCCGTTGGTTCTGGACGCCACGCGCATCGTCGAGAACGCCATCTTCATAGCCGAGCACGAGGAGGGTCAGCAGGGCCGGAACATCTGGAAGATCGTCGCCGATCTGACGCGTACCGCCGACGTCGTGACGATGGGACTGTCGAAGGACTTCGGCATCGACTTCGGCGGCCTGGTCGCCACCTCCAGTCCGACCCTGGCCGCGCGCCTTCGCGAGCAGACCGCCACCCGGGGCCATCAGGTCAACCTGGCGGGGCGCAGGGTCATCACGGCCGCGCTCACCGACCCCGGCGGTGTGGCGGGACAGGTGGGCAGGCGCCGCGCCGCCGTCAAAATGCTCTGGAACCGGCTGACCCGCGCCGGGATACCGGTGATCGGACCGGCAGCCGGGCACTGCGTCCTGCTGGACGTCGGCGCCATGAAACAGTTCGCCGACTTCGAACACCCCGTCCCGTCCTGTCTCGCCTGGCTGTACGAGCACACCGGTGTGCGGGGCGGTCCGCACCTGGCGACCGGACCCGAGGCGGCGCCGCTGATCCGGCTCGCGGTCCCGGTGGGAACCGAGACGTCCCAGATCCGTCTGATCTCCAAGTCGATGGAGTCGCTGTTCCGTTCCGGCCCGGCGCCCGTCGAGCTGATACCGGTGAATCCCGCGGCGCCGCCGTCGCAGGCGGTCTACCACCTGGCCGAGGCGGTCCCCGACGACATCCGGGAGGCACTGCGCGAAGGGGTACGGGCGAAGGACGACAACCTCGGCGTGCTCCAGGACGGCGGCGCCCGGGTGGAACACCGACTGGTGCGACTGCCGGAGGGCGAGGTGGAGGCGTTCACGGCCGGCGACGGCCCGACGCTGCTGCTGATCCACCCCTTCAACATCGGTGCCGGGGTGTTCACCCGGCAGTTCACCGGGCTCGCCGACCGCTACCGGGTGGTCGTGCTGCACGCACCCGGTGTCGGGGCCACCACCGCCTCGGCCGACCTCACGCTGAGCGGGCTGGCCGAGGTGCACCGCGCCGCGCTGCGTGAACTCGGAGTGAGCGCACCCGTACACCTGGCCGGCGCCTCCTTCGGCGGGCTCACCGCCCAGATGTTCGCGCTGCGACACCCGGACGAGGTGGCCTCGCTGACCCTGGTGTGCAGCTCCTACAAGTGCGCCAACCGGGTCGGAGAGGTCAACCGCCTGGACGTGGTCCTCCAGGAGGACTTCGACAAGATCGCCGCCGAGAGCCCGTGCGGCCCGACCCCCGAACTCCGCGGCAGCCTGGAGGCCATGATCTCGCGCTGCGAGAGCATGGACCCGCAGACCGGCCTGCGCTACCTGGACGTCTTCGCCCAGGAGCCCGACCTGCTGGCCAGGCTGCCGGAGATCAGCGTGCCCACCCTGGTCGTCCAGGGCAGGCACGACTCGGTGATCCCGGTCAAGACGGCGCACCTGCTGCACGGCGCCATTCCGGGCGCGCGCTACCAGGAGATCGACGGGGCGGGCCACTTCCCGGCCCTGACCCGGGCTGAGGACTTCAACGCGGTTCTGACCGGATTCCTGTCCGAACACGACGGAGAGCAGCAGTGATGACCGAAGCCGGGGCACATGTGCTCCTCCCCGAAGTCTGGCGGGGCTCGGACGGATCGGTGTGCCGGCTGGCGACGGTCAAACCGGGGATGTGCGGGCACAACTCCCTGTTCATGGGCCAGCTGGGGGACTGGACCTGGGAGACCGTCAGCGAGGTCTGCGGAACCGACGCCTTCAACGCCCGTAACGCCGCGGGGGCACCGACCTATCTGTCCTTCTACTACTTCCACGTCCGTTCCGGCGGCACCCTGCAGCCCAGCGCGCTGACCTTCGGCGACCGGGTGGAGGTCACCTCGAGGGTGTTCGGCTTCGGCAGCGAATCCGTCCTGACCCTCCACCGCATCCGCCGGGTCCCGCCCGCCACGGAGCCGGATCCGGACACCGCGCTGGACCCGCACGAGTTCTTCGCCGAGCAGCGGGCGGACTGCGTGTACGTGCAGAACTTCAACCGCTGGGTCAGCCGCAGCCGCGCGGACAGCAACGAGGCGCTGGTCGCGTCGGCGCCGGTGGACTTCCGCCACACGCACCTGCCGCGGCTGCCGGTCCAGTACTCGCCCCGGGCGGCCTACAGCACGGCGCGCGTGCGGCAGACCTTCCACGACCCGCAGGACTGCGGGTGGGAGCCGCTGGTCGACGACCACGAGACCGAGTACCCGATCGACATCACCCGGGACATCAACGGGGCAGGCCTTCTCTACTTCGCCTCGTACTTCTCCATCATCGACGGCGCACTGCTCAAAATGTGGCGGAACCAGGGCCGCGGCGACCGTAGATTCCTGAACCGGGTGGTCCGGGACCACCGGCTCTGCTACCTCGGCAACGCCGACGCCGACTCGGTGCTGCGGATCCGGACGCGGTCCTGGAGCCGGCGTTCCGATCCGGCCGACGAGATCTGGAACGCGGTGGTCGAGGACGCCGGAACCGGGCGCAGCCTGGCCGTGTGCACGCTCAACGTCAGTCTGGGGAGTCCGCGTGGCGAATGAACGAAGCGAAGGGGACCGGGAGCGGGTGACCCGGGTCGTGTACGAGACGGTTGCCGGCATCCTGCCGGCGGTACCCACCGGGCGGATCACCGGCGACAAGCATCTGAAGGATCTGGGGGCCGACTCGGTGGACCGCGTCGAGATCGTCCTGGCACTGATCGACACGCTCGGTGTGAACGCACCGATGGCCTGCTTCAGCAATCTGCCGGACATCGACTCACTGGTGGACTTCCTGGTCGACGCGGAGCGCACATGACCACCGCGACGGACGGCGCCCCCCGCGTCGGCATAGAGGCCCTCAACGTCCATGCCGGGCTGGCCCGGCTGTCCACACGCGACCTGTTCGAGGGCCGCGGCCTGGACATGGACCGGCTCGGACACCTGATGATGGACGCCCGGTCGATCGCGCTGCCGTGCGAGGACCCGGTCACCAACGCCGTCAACGCCGCCGCCCCGATCGTGGCGGCGACGGGGGAGGACCGCGACCGGATCGAACTGATCCTGACCTCCAGTGAGTCGGGCGTCGACTACAGCAAGTCCATCGCCTCGTACGTCCACGAGTACCTCGGCCTGAGCAGGCACTGCCGGGTCATGGAGGTCAAACAGGCCTGCTATGCGGCCACCGGGGCTCTGCAGATAGCCGCCGGGTACATCGCCTCGGGCCTCTCGCCCGGGGCCAAAGCCCTGGTGATCGCCACCGACGTGTCGATGGTCGACGCCCGCGCCGACTACGCCGAGCCGGCCACCGGGACCGGAGCGGCGGCCATGCTCGTCGGCGACGATCCGAAGGTCCTCGCCCTCGACCTCGGCGCCTTCGGCACCTACAGCTACGAGACCATGGACTCCGCCCGGCCGTTGCCGGACCACGACATCGCCGATGTCGACGGCTCGCTCTTCGCCTACCTGGACTGCCTGTCGCAGAGTTTCAGCGACTACTGCGGCAAGGTCGCCGGGGCGGACCTGCGCACCACCTTCGACCAACTCGCCCTGCACACGCCGTTCGCCGGACTGGTCAAGGCGGGCCACCGCAAGCTGATGCGAGAGGCCAGGGCACCGGCGGAGGAGATCGAGGAGGACTTCACCGCCCGGCTGCGCCCCTCACTGGTGTACCCCAGCGTGGTGGGCAACCTGTGCTCCGGATCCGTCTATCTGGCGCTGGCCAGCATCATCGACCACGCGCCCTACCGCGGAAGTGCCCGGGTCGGGCTGTTCTCCTACGGATCGGGCTGCGCCTCCGAGTTCTTCAGCGGCCTGATCGACGAGGGCTCCCGTGCGGAGATGGCCCGGATGGGCATCGCGGCGCGGCTGGACGCCCGGGTCGCGCTGTCCTTCGCCGAGTACGCCGAACTGCTGGCGGAGAACAGCAGATGTCTGGTGCCGGTGCCGGACCGGAAGATCGAGGTGGAGCGCTTCCAGCGCTTCTTCGAGGCCCGGCCGGGCCGGGAACGGCTGCTGGTCTACCGCGGCGTCGAGGGCTATCACCGCAGGTACGAGTGGGTCGAGGAGGAGACGAACCGCTGATGGACGAACGCGAGATCTTCGAAGCCGTCCGGCGCAATCTGGGCACCGTGGTGTACGACCTGGACACCGGGTCGGTCACCCAGGACGACAGCCTCGCCGACCTGGGCTGCAACAGCATCGACCGTGCCGAGGTGGTGACCATGACGATGGAGGACATGGGCATCAGCGTGCCGGTGATGGAGTTCCAACAGGCCCGTGACATCAGGTCGTTGGTGGCCCTGCTGGGCAGGCATGCCCGATGACGGCTCGTCACGGCGTCGGCCGGGCCGTGATCACCGGGCTGGGAGTGCGGTGCGCCATCGGGACGGGGCTCAAGGAGTTCACCGAGTCCCTTCGGTCCGGACGCAGCGGCATACGCCCACCGGACGACCGGCACCCGGACGAGCCGGGCGCCCCGTTGCCGCCGTACGACTTCGCCGCCGAACTCGCCTCCCGGGGAGAGCCCCAGGCGGCCAGGGCGGCGCGGACGGCGGCCCGCTCCCCGGCTGCGGTGCAGTCGGCGCTACTGGCGGCACTGGAAGCGTGGACGCACGCGGGGCTGGCCGCGTCGCCGCTGCCCGGCGACCGGGTGGCCCTGGTCATCGCGGGCAACAACCTCACCGGCGGTACGGCCCACCGGACGGCCGAGCGCTACCGCGGCCGGCCGGACGCCGTACCCGGCCGGTACGCGCTGCACATGCAGGACACCGACCACGTCGGCGTGGTGAGCGAGGTGCTCGGCATCACCGGGGAGGGCTGCACCGTGGGCGGGGCCTCCGCCAGCGGGAACCTCGCGCTCATCACCGCGGCGCGCACGATAGCGGCCGGCGGGGCCGATGCCTGCCTGGTGGTGGGCACCCCGGCCGAGCTGACACCGATGGAACGTCAGGCGTACCGCGCGCTCGGGGCGATGGCCGTCGCGCCGAACGGCCCCGGGCCGCGGGACCCGGACCCGCTCTGCCGTCCCTTCGACACCGGCCACCGGGGCTTCACCGACGGGGCGGGCGCCGCCGCGGTACTGCTGGAATCGGCCGAGTCCGCCCGCCGCCGTGGTGCCCGGGTACTGGCAGGCCTTGCCGGGTACGGCTGGAAACTGAGCGGCACCAGTCTCGCCGATCCGAGTGAGGACGCCGAGGTCGAGGTCATGCGGACGGCTCTCGCGCGTGCGGGCACCACCTCCGCGCGCCTGGGGTACGTCAACACGCACGGCACGGCCTCCCCGCTCGGCGACCGTACCGAGGCGGCAGCCCTGATGCGGGTGCTCGACTCGCCGGACCGCGTGTGGGTGAACGCGACCAAGGCGCTGACCGGCCACTGTCTGAGCGCGGCCGGTGTGGTGGAGGCCGTGGCGACCGTAGCCCAGCTCAACGCCGGTTTCGTCCACCCCAACCCGTATCTGACCGACCCGATCGAGCCACGGCTGCGCTTCACCGGAGCGAAGGCGATGCCCGCCGAGAGCGCGTACGCCCTGTCCAACAGCTTCGGCTTCGGTGGTTTCCACTCCGCCGTGGTCTTCGCCGACGAGGGAGCCTGAAACATGGCCGGACCACGGCTCGGCGGCGCCGACACGGCGGGGACGGATGCGGCGCTGCGACTGTTCTGCTTTCCGCACGCGGGCGGCGGAGGCGGCTTCTTCCGCCCCTGGCGGCAGGCGCTGGGCGGTGGGGTCGACGTCCGGCCCGTGGTGCTGCCCGGGCGCGAGGGCCGCTTCCGCGAACTGCCCTACGTGACGATGGCGCAGGCGGTCGGCCCGCTCACCGAAGCACTGCGGCCGTATCTGGACCGGCCGTTCGCCTTCTTCGGGCACAGCATGGGCGCGGCCCTGGCCCACGAGGTCGCGCGCCGGTGCGTCACCGAGGGGCTCCCGGCGCCGCGAAGGCTGTTCGTCTCCGCCCGCCGCGCGCCGCACCTGCCCTCCCGGCGGCCGTCCTACGCCCGGCTCACCGACGCCCAGTTCCTCGACGCGGTGGCGGGCCTGGAGGGCACACCGGCCGAGGTGTTGGAACAGCCGGAGCTGGTACGGCTGTTCCTGCCGGCCCTGCGCGCCGACTTCGAGCTCAACGACACCTACGCACCGCTGCCCGGCCCCCGGCCCACCTGGCCGGTCACCGCGTTCCTGGGCCGGGGCGACCCGGAGGCCAGCACCGACGAGATGGCCGCCTGGGCGCAGGTCACCGGCGGGGCCTTCCGGCTCCGGATGTTCGAGGGCGGCCATTTCTACCTCAAGGACGAACAGACGGCGCTGCTGCGGGAGATCAGCGCTGATCTGCGTCTTCCCGAGCAGACGCCACCAGAGATCCCCACTGTGTCGAACCTAGGAGTGTCACCATGACGGACCCGGACTTCCAGCCGCTGCCCGACGACTGGAGCAGCGCCCTCGCCGTGGTCGCCCACCCGGACGACATCGAGTTCGGCACCTCCAGCGCCGTCGCGGCGTGGACGGCCGCCGGCAAGAGCGTCGTCTACCTGCTGGTGACCCGCGGTCAGGCCGGGATCGATGGCCTGTCCCCGGCCAGGTCCGCCGAGGTGCGCGAGGCGGAGCAGCGTACGAGCGCCAAGATCGTGGGGGTGACGGAGGTCGAGTTCCTCGATCACCGCGACGGCGAGATCGAGTACGGTCTGCCGCTGCGAAGGGACATCGCGGCGGCGATCCGGCGCCACCGCCCGGAGCTGGTACTGGGCTTCAACCACCGGGAGACCACGTCGACGGGCAAATGGAACTCCCCGGATCACCGGCACACCGGCCGGGCCCTGCTGGACGCGATCGGGGACGCCGGGAACCGCTGGGTGTTCGAGGACCTCGGCCAGGAGCCCTGGAACGGTGTGCGCCATGTGGTGATGGCCAACTCGCCGGAGCCCACCCACGCGGTGGACGTGACGGACACCCTGGAACTCGGCATCGCCTCACTGGAGGCGCACCGGGCGTACCTCGGCGGACTCACCCCGCCGGTCACCGACGTCCGGGCACCGATGACGGGTTACGCCGAGCTGATCGGCAAGCGCTTCGGCGGCCGACCCGCCGTGGCCCTGGAGTCGGTCGCCCGCTGAACCGCCCCGCCTGCCCCGAGAAGGCGTGGCATGCCGGTGGCGCCACACCCCTCGACGGTGTGGCGCCACCGGCATGCGTGAGTGACGCCTGCTCACGGCAGGTCGTAGTCCAGTCGGAAGTAGGCGCTGCCTTCCTCGTCGTGGCCGAAGGAGCACGATCCGCTCAGCCCGGTCAGGCCGCCGGTGCCGGAGTTGGGCACCACGAAGCCGATCGTCTGGGGATCGTCGCCCCCCATGGAGGCCGCATGCTGCACGACGAAGGTGCCGGACCGGCCGGCCAGCGTGGCCACGACGTGTTCCGTCGCGACATAACCCGCCGACTTCTCGTCGGGCCGGCAGCAGAGCAGGATCGCCTCGCCCGTACCCTCGACATCACCTTGGAAGGCGCGTTTCACATCAACTCGAATGAGCGGCGGCCCGTCCGCCGGCTCGAAGTAGTTCGACTCCTCCCATGAAGCCGTCTCCCACCTGGAATTGGCACGCTGAGTCATTCGGGCTCTCTTCGGTCGATTCGGATCGAAGCTTTTGAGGAGGCTAACGCGGGCGGTTCCGCAGGGCCGCGCAATTCTGAGCAGATAACCCGGTGAAGCCTTCGTAGCGTGGAATTTCAGTCTGTGTGAAGGAGCCGGGAAATGGATGAAGTCGGCACGGTGGTGCTGGTATCGGATCTGCTGCGGGAACGCGCCCTCAGACACCCGGAAACGGTGGCTCTGAACATCGACGGGGTGGACGGACTGAGCTACGGACATTGGCAGCGCCGGACCGATCGTACGGCGCACGGCCTGCTGGCGGCAGGGGTGACCAGAGGGCAGCGAATCGGCCTCCTGTTCGACGGCATGGACTGGAACGACTACGCCGTGGCCTACCTGGCCGTTCTGAGCTCCGGAGCCACCGCCGTCCATCTCAGCGAACGGCTGGGGCGGCAGGAGATCCTGCGCCGGCTGACGGAGTGCGAGGTGCGCGGCATCATCCACGGGGAGGCGCTGCGCCCGCCCGAGGGTCTCGCCGACTGGACCGTCACCGTCGCGGACCTGGACAGCGGCGACGAGAGTCCTGTCCATGTGCCGGTCGGCGCACAGGACAACGCTGACATCCTCTACACCTCTGGGACCACCGGGACCGCCAAGGCGTTCACCAACCCGCACGGCAACCTCACCTTCGGCCGGGGGCCGGCGGGTCTGCAGCAGTTCGAGAACCCCACCCCTCTGCTGGCGCCGATGCCCTTGGGCACCACCTCCAGTGCCACCACGGTCGCGATCATCGCGGTGACCTCGCCGTCCGCGCTCGTGCTGGCCCCGGTGGACGACGTCGAGCGCATGGCCGAGCTGATCGTCGGGCACCGTACCGGTTCGGTCATGATCACGCCGTGGATCGCGACGCGCATGCTGGCGGCCCGGTTGGGCGAGCGCCACGACCTGCGCTGCGTCGAGCGCGTCGCGATCGCCTCGGCCCCGCTGGCGCCGGCGCTCTCCCGCGCCCTGCTGGAGCTGTTCCCGGCGGCCGAACTCAACACCGCCTACTCGCAGTCGGAGGCCGTGCCGGCCGTGGTGGTCAACACCTTCGACCCGGCTCGCCCCGCGACCCTCGGCCGGCCGGCTCCCGGTTCCCGGGTCCGGGTGGCGGACGAGAGCGGTACGGAGCTGCCGGCGGGCGAGGTGGGCGAGATCCAGCTTCGCTCCGCGGCGCCCCGTCGCCGTTACCTCGACCCGGAGCGCGACGCCGGCGCGCTGGTCGACGGCTGGACCCGGACCGGTGACCTCGGCAGCATCGACCAGGACGGCTACCTCCATCTCTTCGACCGCGGCGCCGACGTGCTGCGGGTGAACGGCGAGCTGCTCTCCTCCGTGGCCGTGGAAAGTGCCCTGTACGAGCACCCGGCCGTCTCGGAGGCGGCCCTGGTCGGCGTGGCGCGGCCCGACGGCGACGACATGGCCACCGCGGTGGTGGTGATGACGGATCCGGCGGCGCTGAAGGAGCTGCCCGGCTTCCTGGCGGAGCGGCTGCCGCCCTCACAGGTGCCCGCGGAGATTCTGGTCAGGGACCGCATGCCGCGCGGTATCACCGGAAAGCCGCTCAAACGGGTGCTGCGCGAGGAACTGGCCGAACTCGCGGAGAAGCGGCGGGACCAGGGCCCGTCGCCGCGGATCACGCCGACTGCGGCCCAGGGCACTTCACCGGCGTGATCCGAAAGCTCCGAAAGGTTCGGAGGCGGCCCCTGGGCACCCCGTAAGGGCGGGGTACCCAGGGGCCCGCGTGCACATGGTGATGTCCGCGGGGCGTCCGGGCCCCGGGCCGGCGGTTCAGCGCGGCCCTGGGGCGTCCTTGGCGACGGCGACGTCCGCGTCGGGCGCCGTCCCGGCAGCGCCGGGCATGACCGCAGTGATCGGCACGGCGGGCGCCCGGATCACGGTGACGGCGACGGCGAACGCTCCGAGGGCGAAGGCCGCCGCCACGCCGAACGCCGTCGTGACGCCTGAGGTCAGCACGTCGGCGGGGCTGCCGCTCTCACCCCGGGTGGCCGAGCCGAAGACGGTGACCAGGATCGAGAGTCCGAGGGAGCCGCCCACCTGCTGGGTGGCGTTGAGGACACCGGAGGCCGCGCCGGTGTCGGCCTGGTCGATGTCGGAGACGCCCAGCATCGTCAGCGGCATGAACATCATCCCGGTGCCGATGCCGAACACCAGCATCGGGCCGAGCAGCCCAGCGGCGTACGTGCTCTGTGAGTCCAGCCGGGTCAGCCAGGACAGCGCCGCCGCGTTGACCAGGACACCGGACACCAGCGGGATCTTCTGGCCGAACCTGGCCAGCAGCTTGGACGTCACCCCCACGGTCACGATGACGGTGAGGCTGATGGGCAGGAACGCGAGTCCGGCCTCGACCGGGCTGTAGCCGAGCACGTTCTGCATGTAGAGGGTCAGGAAGAAGAACAGGCCCGCCAGGGCGCCGGTGAGAGCCAGTGCGACGACGTAGATCGAGGCCCGGTTGCGGTTGGCGAACATCCGCAGCGGCACGATGGGGTTGGCGGTGGTCCGCTCGATGACCACGAACGAGACCAGCAGGACCACTCCCGCCGCGAACGAGGCGAGCGCCCAGAGGTCGCTCCAGTCATGCTGGGAGACCCGGATGAAGCCGTAGACCAGTCCGGTCATGCCGGCGGCCGACGTGATGGCTCCGGCGACGTCGAACCGGCCCTGCCGGCGTGCCGACTCGGCCAGGAACAGGGGGGCCAGGAGTACCAGCGCGACGGCCAGCGGCACGTTGACGAAGAAGACCCAGCGCCAGTCGAGGTACTGGGTGAGCAGCCCACCGGCCAGCAGGCCGATCGCGGCGCCGGCTCCCGAGACTCCGGCGAACACCCCGAAGGCCCGGTTGCGTTCGCGCTCCTCGGTGAAGTTGGTGGCGATCAGCGCCAGCACCGCGGGAGAGACGATGGCGGCTCCCGTGCCCTGCAGGGCACGGGCGAACAGCAGCCAGCCGCTGCTCGGCGCCAGTCCGCCGAGCAGCGAGGCGGCACCGAAGACCATCACGCCGACGGCGAAGGCGCGTCGGCGGCCGAAGATGTCACCGATCCGTCCGCCGAGCAGCAGCAGGCCGCCGTAGGTCAGGGTGTAGGCGTTGATCACCCAGGACAGGTTCTCGGTGGAGAAGCCAAGAGACGTCTGTACCCTTGGCAACGCGACGTTCACGATGGTCGCGTCCAGTACGACCATCAGTTGTGCAACGGCGATCACCGCCAGAGTCAGGCCGCTGCGGTGGCCTAACCTGGGTGGTGCGGCCGGCGCTTCGGAGGCAGCTGTGAGCTCGGTCATCGGCATCCTCGACTCGCACTTAGGGTACTGTCTAGTTCTCTAGTTTGGGTGTGAAGGTACGCGGTCGCATTGGGATGCGCAAGGTTCCACTTCTCAGCCTCCTCGGGAGACCACATGGCCGTTGAAGCTCTGCACACCGGCAGTTCGGCCGCGCCGTCCCGCCGCCGCGGCAAGGTGCTCGAGCAGGCCATCTTCGACGCCGTCGTCGAACAGCTCGCAACGGTCGGCTACGCCGGGCTCACCATGGACGCCGTCGCCGCCACGGCTCGCACCAGCAAAGCCGCGATCTACCGCCGTTGGTCCAACAAGGCGGAACTCGTCGTCGACGCCCTCGACAACGCGCTGCCCTCGCCGGACGAGCTGCCCGAACGCGACAGCGTCCGCGAGGAGCTGATCGAGCTGCTGCGGGAGAAGGCCGACGTGCTGAACTCCCAGGTCGGCCGTGCGGTGCAGAGCCTGCTGGCCGAAATCGACCGGGACCGGCCGTTCATGCGGCTGGTCGACGAGCGGGTCTTCGCTCCCCGACAGGACGTCTTCCGGCGGATTCTGGAGCGAGGCGTGGCCCGGGGAGAGGTGCGCAAGGGATCGGTGAGCCCCCTGGTGGCCGGCATCGGGCCCGCCATGCTGGTCCAGCGCTTCCTCGGCGATCCGTCACCAGTGCCCCACGACCTGCTCGTTGCCGTGGTGGACGACCTGATCCTGCCCCTGATCCGGCCGTGACCGGCAGCCCCTGACCGCCCGCACGCTCAATAGTGTGCGGCTGCCGCGCCGCGATCTGCCTAGCGTGGGTCCCCGTCGGGTACGCGCAATTCCGCGCTGCCCCGGACCGGCGCACACGCGCAGTGAGGTGGCTCGGAGTGGAGTACGACGTCGTTGTCGTCGGGGCTCGGTGCGCAGGTGCGCCGACCGCCATGCTGTTCGCCCGAACGGGTTACAAGGTGCTGCTGCTGGACCGGGCGGCCTTCCCCGCGGACACGCTGTCGACCCTCTACATCCAGCAGCCCGGCGTGGCCAGGCTCAGTGGCTGGGGCCTGCTCGACAAGGTTCGCGAGACGGGTTGCCCGCCCCTGGACCGAGTCGTGTACGAGCTCGGCGACGTCCGGCTGGCAGGCTGCGCGAACCCGATCGGCGCAGTCTCGCAGGCGTACGCGCCCCGGCGGCACCTCCTCGACCAGATCCTGGTGGACGGTGCCGTGGCGGCCGGCGTCGAGTTCCGCGACCACTGCTCGGTCTCCGGCCTGCTCGAGGAGGGCGGCCGGGTGACCGGCGTGCGCTGCGCGGCCCCCGGCGGCAAGGAGATCGTCGAGCGGGCCCGGCTGGTGGTCGGCGCGGACGGCATGCGCTCGACACTGGCCGGACTGGTCGGCGCCGAGAAGACGCTGGAGCACCCGCGCTTGACCTGTGCCTATTACACCTTCTGGCAGGGTCCCGAGACGGACTTCGAGCTGTACGAGGGCCGACAGGGCTGGGTCTCGGCCGTCCCCACCAACGACGCCGTACTCATCTCGGCGTACTTTCCGCAGAGTCGCTTCGAGGAGGTGCGGGCGGACGCCTCCGCCCACTACCGCGAGGGCGTCCGGGTCAACGCCCCTGCCCTGTACGAGCAGATGGCGCGCGCCGAGCAGACCGAGCGGCTGCGCGGCACGGGCGATCAGCAGAACTTCTTCCGTCAGGCCTCCGGCCCGGGCTGGGCACTGGTCGGCGACGCGGCCCACCACAAGGACTCGATCACGGCCCGCGGTATCGGCGACGCCTTCCAGCAGGCGGAGTTGCTCACCGAGCGGATCGGTTCCGGTCTGCACGAGGAGGCGCTGCTGGACCAGGCCCTCAAGTCGTACGCCGAGGACCTCCAGGGGCAGCTGACGGACAGCTACCAGGGCACCCTGCTGGTCGCCCAGGCCGAGGCCCGCGACAAGCGCCTCGCCCTGCTCAGGGCGGTCGCGACCAGTGCGGACCTGACCCAGCGCTACTTCGACACCGTGGCCGGAGTCCGGCCGGTCTCCGAGCTCTACACCCCTGAACTGCTGGCCCTCCTGCAGCGCTGAGGCGGACGGGTCAGGGGTAGATCTTCTCGCTCCTGGCCAGCATCGTCACGTACTTCTCGATCCGCCGGGCCCTGGTCTCGGCCTTCTTGACGTCCTGGACGCGGTACAGAATCGCGTAGCGGTTGTGCGAGTCGAGCTCCTTGAAGAACGCGGCCGCGGCCGCGTTCGCCGCGAGGGCCTCCGCCAGGTCGTCGGGCACCTCGGCGGACTTCGCCCCGGCGTACGCGCTCTCCCAACGGCCGTCCGCCTTGGCGCGTTCGACCTCGGCCACCCCGGGAGGCCGCATCCGGCCCTGTTCGGTCAGGGCTGCCACCTTGTCGCGGTTGATCTTGGACCACTTGCTCTTCGACTTGCGGGGAGTGAACCGCTGCAGCCAGTACTCGTCGTCGAACCTGCCCTTCTGCCCGTCGATCCAGCCGTAACAGAGGGCGACATCCAGGGCGTGGGCGTAGTCCAGGGCAACGACCCCTCGAACCTTCTTCCTCAGTTTCAGCCAGATTCCCGGTGAGGAATCGTGGTGCCGGTCGAGCCAGGCCTCGAAGGCCTCGGCGGATTCGAATGACGAGATCTCCAACTCTTCAGCCATTTCAGCAGTGAACCACATGCTGTTGTAGGTCAGGACAAATTCGGGGCAGTCGAAGGGTGTCGGCCATGTCAGGGTGCGAGGAATCCGATGGGAGTGGCGCCGACTGCTCTTTCCCCCTAGCCTGACACCGGCATAACTGTCCATCCTGGCTTCACGTTTGAAGTTTCCAGGGTCTTGTGGTGGCTGGATCCAGCCCCACGATGTGCGTTGTTCACCTCACCGCCGCGCACGGATATCCGGTCCGCGCGCCCGCGTTCAAAGGAGCCCTTGTATGCCCGGTCTCACCAAGTACTACGGCGTTACGCTCGACTGTCCCAACCCCCCGCAGCTCGCCGAGTTCTACCAGCACCTCACCGGCCTGAAGATCTCGTACAACACGGACGACTTCGCAGGCCTCGACGGCAACGGCGGGCCGGCCATGGGCTTCCAGCGGGTGGAGGACTTCCGTGCCCCGCAGTGGCCGGAGCAGAGCGTGCCGCAGCAGTTCCACCTCGACTTCCAGGCCGAGGACCTCGACGCCGCCGAGAAGTGGGTGGTGGAGCTCGGCGGGACCAAGGCGGACAACCAGCCCGGCGGCGAGCGCTGGAGGGTCTTCCTCGACCCGGCGGGACACCCCTTCTGCATCAGCACGGGCTGACCGCAGCCTGCCTCCTCCAGCCGGTCACCGCAGCTCGGAAGCGAGCGTGCAGTGGCCGGCTGCCCCGTGCCCTCCCCGGCTCCGGACCGCTCTGATCCCGCTGGCGTGCGCTGCTCAATCTTGTACGTCGGGGGCTGCGTCCCGGGCAGTAGCGTGCCAGGCACCGACAATCCAGGGCCGAGGGGTAACGCATGAGTAAAACCACGCCCGCGCTCGTCGTTCCGGACCTTCTCCGACTGCGCGCCGAGAACCATCCGGATCAGATCGTGATGAACGTCAACGGTGATCGCACACTGACGTACGACGCATGGCACCAACGGTCCAGCTCGGTCGCCCGTGGTCTGCTCGCCCGGGGGACCGGGCACGGTGAACGGATCGCCCTGCTGTTCGGCGGTCTGGACTGGATCGACTACGCGATCGCCTACCTCGGCATCGTCACCGCCGGCGCGACCGCCGTTCACATGCACCACGAGATCGAACCGGCCGAAATGGCACGCCGCATCGCTCAGTGCGGGGTCACCGGTCTCGTCCACAGCCACGAGGTTCCGCCTCCGGCCGGATTCACCGGCTGGACCGCCACCGTCGACGACCTCGCGGCCGACGACGACGGCCGGCCCGTCAAGGCCGACATCCGCCCGGACGACCTCGCTGACATCCTCTACACCTCGGGAACGACCGGTGCCGCCAAGGCGATCAGCACACCGCACGGCAACCTGACCTTCGGTCGTGGTCCCGAGGGATTCCGCCAACTCGGCGATCCCAAGCCCTTGTTGGCACCGATCCCGCTCGGCACCACGTCGAGCGCCACCACCATGGCCATCGCTCTCACCAACCCGGCGACGCTGGTTCTGTGCCCGGTCGGCGACGTGGAGCGGATGGCCGAGCTGATCGCTCAATACCGCATCAAGTCGGTCATGTTCACCCCGTGGATCGGTATCCAGATGGTCGCCGCGAAGATCCACGAACGGCACGACCTCTCCTGCGTGGACACCCTGGCCACCGCCTCGGCCCCGCTCCCCCCGGCCACCGCGTCCGCGCTGCTGCGGATGATGCCCAACGCACAGCTCACCAGCGTGTACGCGGCACGGGAGGCGGTGCCCGCGGTGATCGCCGCGACCTTCGACGTGGCCCGCCCGTTCTGCGTCGGCCGCCCGGTCAAGGGCTCCGAACTGCTGGTCGCCGACGAGAACGGAGATCCGGTGACGCCGGGCGAGACCGGTGAGATCTGGCTTCGCTGTGCCGCTCCCAAACGGCTCTTCCTGGAAGGTGCCGAACGCGAGGGGCAGTTGACGGACGAGTGGACACGCACCCGCGATCTCGGCCACCAGGACGAGGACGGCGAACTCCACCTCTTCGACCGCATCTCGGACGCCGTCACGGTCGACGGCAAGCTGGTGTCGACGATCCATGTGGAGGCGGCCCTGTACGAGTGCCCGGGTGTCGAGCAGGTCGCGGTCGTCGGGGTCCCCGACGGGAAGACGGGCCAGGATCTCGTGGCGGTCCTGGTCCTCGCCGGCCCCGACGACCTGCCCGCCGTCCAGGAGTTCGTCACCCGGCGGCTCGAACCCCACCAGCGGCCGGTCCGCTTCCAACTGGCCGAGTCGCTCCCGCGGGGAGTCATGGGAAAGGTGCTCAAGCACCAACTCCGCAAGACCCTGACCCGAAGCTGACACCGGTACGCCCCGGCTCCCCGTCTCCGGCGCCTCGCGGTTCCGGAGCGGGGAGCGCCCCGTACCGGAGAGGGAGACAGCCCATGTCCGCGAACACACCCCCCGAAGCGGTCACCGTGTCCGCCCGAGCCGACCCGGACGCCGAACAGCTCTTCTACGCACTGATGATGAAACCGGTCGACGACCCGGTCCCCGACTACCACCGGCTGCGGGAACTGGCCCCCGCCCTGCTCACCGGCGACGGCACCCTGGTGCTCAGCCGGCACGCCGACTGTGACGCCGCGCTGCGCAACCGTTCGCTGGGCAAGGGCGACGAGTGGCTGAAAATGCAGCTCAAGAACGTGTCCAAGGACAAGCTCCGCGGGACGATGCAGCTCCTGCAGCGCAGCATGATCCTGGCCAACCCGCCGGACCACACACGGCTGCGCGGACTGGTCAGTTCGGCTTTCACCGGTCGTCATGTCGAGGCGCTGCGTCCCACGGTGACCCGGCGCACCGACGAACTCCTCGACGAACTCGCCGACCGGCCGGGCGAGGACCTGATGACGCTCCTCGCGGTTCCGCTGCCCGTCGGCACCATCGGGGACCTGCTCGGCATTCCCGGCACCGACAGGCCCGAACTGATCCCGGTCATCCACGAACTGGGCCTGCTCATGGAGCCGGCCGCCGGTTCCGAAGAGATCAACCGCGGTGTGGCGGCACAGGAACACCTCGCCGCCTACCTCACCGGCCTCATCGCCCACAAGCGGGCCCACCCGGCCGACGACCTCCTCGGCCGCCTGGCGGCCGCGCAGACCGACAACGCCCTCGACGAGACCGAGATGGTGGCCACCGCGCTGCTGCTGTTCGGCGCCGGCAACACACCCACCGCGAACCTCATCGGCAACGGCCTGGACGCACTGTTCCGGCACCCGGACGAGCTGCGACGACTGCGCGAGGATCCCGGGCTCCTCCGCTCGGCCGTGGAGGAGATGCTGCGCTACGACTCCCCGTCCCAGTTCGACGCCTTCACCGTGTTGCGACCGCACACTTTCGCCGGCGCCGAGCTGAAGACCGGACAGAGCGTGATCATGCTGCTGGGTGCGGCCAACCACGACCCCGAGCGCTTCCACGACCCTGACCGTTTCGATGTCGGGCGCCGGCGGAACGCCCACCTGTCGTTCGCCGCCGGCATCCATCACTGTCTGGGCGCCCCCCTCGCACGACTCCAGGCGGAGGTCTTCTTCGGCCGACTCCTGACACGCTTCCCCGACGCGTGCGCCGGGGGTCCGGCCCAACGCCACCCGGGCCTGGGCAACCGGGGCTTCAGCCATCTGCCGGTCAACTTGCAGGGACAGTAGAGGAGTTCACCCTCCGAAGGGTGGGTCGTGATCCAGTCTGCCACCTGCCGTACGTACTCCCGGTATCCGGACAGCGCGGCGGACACGACCGCGGTGACCTCCTCGGGTTCGGTGTCCAGATACAGCTGTACGAGGACGTTGTGCGGGCCGTCCGGCGGTGCGAGGGCGGTTGTCGGTTCCGCGTCGATCCTCCCGGCCTTCTCGGCCGCGCCGAACAAGGCGGCGGGTGCCTGCGGCTCGTCACCCGACACCGCCGCGGAGATGTGTCTGCCGATCGCGAAGACCAGGTCGATCAGGAGCGCCAGGATCCGCTCGACGACGAGCCCGGTTTCCGGATCGCTTTCCAGCGCGCGCGGCTCACCGGTCCGAGGGAGTCGAGTTGACCGACCGCCTTGCGACTGCCGTTCGCGGCTGGTGACAGCGTTCTTACCGGCACCCCCAGAGTCCCGTGGGTTCACGCAGACTGAAGGTCTTTCTACGGGAACCCACGGATGGGCTGTCGTGTTTCGTGGGTTCGGCCTTCGGGTTCAGGCGAACATGCGGGGTGAGTGCCGAGCGGACCGCCCCTGGGTAGGCCTCCTTGGGACCGGTGCTGGCACCGTACGAGTCATGAGAACAGCAGGAACGACACCGGAACCGGAATCCTCAACACGGAGTGGCTTCACGTCTTTGGGTGAGGTGGCGTGCCGCTACCAGGCGGATGAGATCCGCCCGGAGGACCTGCCGATGATTGCTGCCGAGGCACTCGCGGCAGGGCTGGACACCCCGACGTTGTGCGAGCTCGCCGGTTTGCCTCGCAACGCGGATACCCGCGATATCCGCGACGCGTTCGAGCAAGCACTCTCCGAGACCGGAATCGAGTTGCCTGATCGGGGCCTGGCACGGCGCCACGCGCTGCGTCGGCTGGCGGCGAGGCTGATCAATGGGCAAATCGCTCCCGCCGACCTGGCGACGGATGACTGGTGGGAGACGGAGGTCGAAACCGTTGAGGAGCGATTGTTCGTATCGCTGATCCCGCAATGCGGGTGCTGCATTGAGTACACCCTGGGGCTTGACCAGCGGACGTGGGCGGCCGAGCTGCGGATCGCCGCGCTCGCCCTGACATCGTCTCCGCCGATCGGCCCCGGCTGCTGACTCTGCCCTGACGGCATGCTCCCCCCATCAAAGCGTGTACCGGTCGAGCAGACTTCATCGAAGTGGCCGTTCAGCGGCCTGGTCCAGCAGGGCCCCGGCGGAGTCCGCGTAGCGAATGGCGGTCTTCTCGTCGATGCCGAAGACGAGGGCGAGGTGGAGAGGGTCGGCCCGTGGGTGAGGGCCTCTTCGAGCTCGCCATCGACGCGGAGCCGTTCGAGGGTGGCGGTGAGGCTGCGGGTGGCCCTGGCGGTCCCGAGCTGCCGGCCGGGCCGAGTTCGAAGGCGGTCTTCTGGGCGATCAGCAGGTGGGGGTTGGCCGTGTTCGGCCAGCGGATGCGCCGGCGAGTCGGCGACCGCCTCGCGGAGGGGGCGGATGGAGGCCTCACCCTCTGGCTTCCGCCGCGATCCAGTTCTGCCAGACGTGGACCGTGTTGGGCACCTCGGGGCGATCGACGAGCCAAAGAACATAGCCGGCATGCCGCCGTGCCCATGGGTTGTCAGACCGAGCGGCAGACTCCAGCCTGCCGCGCAGATCCTCACTGTCGACGGCTCGAGCAACGCGCAGGTACTCGCGGTCCTTGCAGCGGTAGGCTCTGTGAACGACGATCTCGACCAGGTCGGTGAGCTTCGTCCTGACCGTCTCGCCGTGGTCAGCGACCGCCACGTCCCGTATGAGGCTCTCTTTCGTGCCCCACTTCTTGGCATACCGGGTCCACTCCTGCGGATACCTTGCCTCCCACTCCAGGAAGAGGAGCGCATAGGGCAGACCCTGCCATGTCCTGATGTCGCCGGGCGGGCGGTTCCACAACGCGTTGGGCAGCGAATACCTCCCGGCTTCGACGTACATCTCATGTGCCTGCAGGAAGGCAGGATCCCGCCACCGATCCTGTCCGCCAAGCGGCAGCGTCAAGCGCCACAACTCATTGAACCGGCCGAGAGCATCCCGCACGTTCCCCTGGACGTCAGCAAGACGGACCAGCGCCGCGGCCCGTTCGGCGGGATCGTCGGCTATCAGCCCGAACGCCCAGCCCAACCGCGCGTCCCACGCATGGGCTTCATCAATACCCGCACCCGCATCCGCTTCCTTCGTCACACGGAGATCATCCCCCAGCCACTGCACCGAGGTGTATCACCCTCGCCTTCACCCAGAGCCCGGATCGCTCGGACAAGGCGAGAGCGATTCAGGAATCCCGAAGTTACGTCAGTAGGCGGTCAAGCCCCCGACAAAGGAAGAACCCCCTGGCCACAGGAGCAAGAGCTCAGCAGAGGTTCGGAGAACTCACGGGATGTCGCACAGTTGGGTGCGTCCCTGCTCAGAGGTCGAGCATCAGTCGGGGCCCGCACGCACGTGAGACGCAGATCAGCATGGTGGAGCCGGCCGCCCGCTCGTCGTCGTCGAGCAGTGAGTCCCGGTGGTCCGGGGTTCCTTCCACCACGTCCGTCTCACAGGTGCCGCAGGTGCCTTCCCGGCAGGAGAACAGCACGGGGACACCCGCCTCCTCGACCACCTCGAGTATCGAGCGGTCCGGCGGCACGGTGAGCGTGCGTCCCGAGCGGGTGAGCACCACCTCGAAGGCGCCGGCCGGAGCGGCCTCGACCGGCTGGACCGGGGCGAACCGCTCGATGCCGAGCGTTCCGGAGGGCCAGCCGGCGCACTGTTCCCGTGCGGCCCGCAGCATCGGCTCCGGGCCACAGGCGTGAACCAGGGTGCCCGCGCGCGGCGGCCCGATGAAGGCGGCGAGGTCCAGCAGGCCGTACTCGTCCTGTGGCCGGAGCAGGACCCGGTCGCCGTAGGGTGCGAGGCGGTCCAGGAACGCCATGGAGCCGCGGGTGCGGCCGCCGTACAGCAGCCGCCAGTCGGTCCCGGCGGCGTCGGCGGCCTCCACCATCGGCAGGATCGCGGTGATGCCGACCCCGCCCGCGATGAAGAGATGGTGGTCCGCCGGGCGCAGCCGGAAGTTGTTCCGCGGTCCGCGCACCCGCACCGCCGCCCCCTCCGCGAGCCGGTCGTGGATATGGGCGGAACCACCCCTGCCGTTCGGTTCGCGCAGCACGGCGATCCGCCAGGCGGATCGGTCGGCGGGCTTCCCGCACAGGGAGTACTGGCGGATGGTGCCGTTCTCCAGCAGGAGGTCGATGTGGGCGCCCGGCGTCCATGCCGGGAGCGGTCCGCCGTCCGGGCGGCGCAGCACGAGGGAGACGACGCCGTCGGCGGCCCGGGCGCGGGTGCCGACGACGAGGGTCGTCTCGTCCGGTGCGGCGCTCGCGGCCTGCGGTCCTTCGGGGACCGGCGGAGCGTGGGGGATCTGGAGCGGCTGGCTGGTCATGTCCGTCAATCCGGTCTCTTACGGTGAGCGGGTCATCAGGGTCATCAGGGTCATCCGGGGCACAGGGCGGGTGGGCCGGACCCGTGCGGCTTCCGGGCCGGCTCGGTCGTGGGCCGAGGCGGCCGCGATGCGGGCCACAGGGGACGGCAGCCGTCGGCGGGCGGGGGGCTCATGTGCCCGGCACCGTCAGCAGCAGGGCGTCGCCCTGGCCGCCGCCCCCGCACAGTGCGGCCGCTCCGCTGCCGCCTCCGCGCCGCCGTAGTTCGGCCGCGAGGGTCAGGACCAGCCGGGCGCCGGTCATGCCGACCGGGTGGCCCAGGGCGATCGCGCCGCCGTTGACGTTCACCTTCTCCAGGGGGATGCCCAACTCCCGTACGGAGGCCAGGGCGACGCCGGCGAACGCCTCGTTGATCTCGAACAGGTCGAGGTCGGAGGCCTTCAACCGGCCGTCGCGCGACAGGGCGTCACGGACCGCGCCGGCCGGCTGGACGAGCAACGAGGGGTCGGGGCCCGCGACGGTGCCGTAGGCGCCGATCTCCGCGAGCGGGGTGAGCCCCTCCCGGCGGGCGCGCTCCGCGCTCATCACGACGACGGCGGCGCCGCCGTCGGACAGTTGAGAGGAGTTGCCGGCGGTGATGGTGCCCTCGGAGGAGAAAGCGGGGGTCAGCCGTCCCAGGCTCCGCGCGGTGCTCCCCGGCCGGACGCCCTCGTCGGACTCCACCACCGTCTCCCCCCGCCGGCCGGCCACCGTGACCGGGGTGATCTCGGCGGCCAGCGCGCCGGACTCCCGGGCGCGGGAGGCCCGTTCGTGCGACAGCGCGCTGTACTCGTCCTGCTCTTCGCGGGTCAGCGCGTAGGGCTGCTGGTACCGCTCGGTGGCCGCGCCCATGGAGACGCCGTCGAAGGCGCAGACGAGCGCGTCGCGATCCAGGGCGTCCTCGGCCGTGGCCGCACCGTATTTCCAGCCGGTGCGGGCTCCGCGCAGCAGGTGCGGAGCGCCCGACATGGACTCCATCCCGCCCGCGACGACCACCTCGTGGCGTCCGGAGGCGATCATGAGGTCGGCCAGGGCGATGGCGTGCAGACCCGACAGGCAGAGCTTGTTGACGGTGCTCGCCGGGACGGTGAACGGGAGGCCGGCGCCGACGGCGGCCTGCCGGGCCGGATTGGGACCGGCTCCGGCCTGGACGACATGGCCCATGAAGACGGCTTCCACGGCGGCCGGGTCCAGGCGTACGGCGGCCAGCGCGGCGGCGATGGCGTGCGCGCCGAGTTCGGCGGCGGACAGGGTGCTCAGGGCGCCCATCAGCTTGCCGATGGGCGTTCTGGCCCCGGCGACGATGACGGATCCGGGCATGGCCGGGACCTCCTGGTGGATCTGGGTGAGGTGAGCGGGTCAGGCGACGGCGTCGACGGCACGCTCGGCGACCATGTGGGCGGTCTCGTTGACCGTGTGCGGCACGATCCGGCCTCCCGGCAGCACCCGCACCCGGCTGACCGAGGTGTAGTCGGGATGGAACCAGAACATGCGCGGCAGGCCGAGCACCGTCGCGAGGTAGGTGTTGGTGATGCCGCCGTGGCACACGGCCGCGACCCGCTCGCCGGGGTGCGCGTCCAGGATGGTGTCCATGGCCCGCGTGGCCCGGGTGCGGAAGGCGTCCCAGTCGAGATCGGGCACGAAGTCCTCGTACCGTCCCTCGGCCAGCGCCACCGACCGGGGGTCGTCCGCGCGGATCTGCTCCGGCGGCGTGTAGGGCTGCGAGACGTCGGTGTCCCACTCGCGCAGGTCGTCCAGGACGGTGGCGGTCATGCCGGTGAGCCGTTCCAGGGGCGCCGCGGTCTCGCGGGCACGCTGGAAGGGGCTGGTGTAGAGGGCGTCGAGGTCCTCGTGCGCGAGCCAGGCGGCGAGGCGCTCGGCCTGGGCGGTGCCCTCCGGCGACAGCCCCGGGTCGTACACACCCGCCACCGGAAGACCGTGCCGGATGAGGAGGAGTTCGGTCATGGATGATCCTTTGTATGGTCGTACCGGGCCAGGTCAGCCGGCGATGGTCCGCTCGGAACGCCAGTAGGGGCGTCGCATGGCGCGTTTGTCGAGCTTGCCCATGGCGTTGCGCAGGAGTTCCGGGACGAACTCGTACGACTTGGGGCACTTGTAGGCGGCCAGCCGGTCGCGGCAGAACCGGTCCAGCTCCGCTGCCGGCGGTTCGTCCGCCGCCGTGACGACCAGGGCCCGCAGCGACTCGCCGAAATCCGGGTCGGGCACGCCGATGACCGCGACCTCGGTGACCGCGGGGTGCTCCAGGAGCACCGCCTCGCTCTCGGCCGGGTACAGGTTGACCCCGCCGGAGACCACCATGTCGGCGGCCCGGTCGGTGATGAAGATGTAGCCGTCCGGGTCGACGTAGCCGACGTCGCCGAGGGTGAAGACGCCCGGGGAGAGGTAGGCGGACCGGGTCTTGTCCGGGTCGGCGTGGTAGCGCACCCCCCGGCCCTCCGGGGCCCGGAACGCCAGCGTGCCGAGCTCGCCGGGCGGCAGCGGGCCGCCGTCGTCGCCGGTCACCAGGACCTCGAACGGGGGCTGGACGCGGCCGACCGAGCCCGGGTGCGCCAGCCACTCGGTGCTGCTGATGCGGGCCACCGTGCCCGCCTCGCTCGCTCCGTACGACTCGGTCAGCACCGGTCCGAACCAGTCGATCATGGCTCGCTTGACGTCCGGCGGGCATGCGGACCCGGTGTGCGAGACCTGCCGCAGGCTGGAGACGTCGTACCGGGTGCGCACCTCTTCCGGCAGGGCGAGCAGCCGCTGGAAGTGGGTCGGCACCATCACGGTGGAGGTGACCTGCCACTCGTCGACACGGCGCAGGAACGCCTCGGCGTCGTAGCGGCCGAGTACCACCACCGGCCGGCCGGCCGCCAGGTGCCGCAGCGAGGTCAGCGGTCCGTTGTGCTGGAGCGGGCCGCACACCAGATGGGGGCCCGGCGGGAAGCCGGGCCGGGCGGCCATCGCGGCCAGGTAGGCGGCGCTGTCGGCGGCCGGCCCGCTCACCCAGCGCACCTCGGTGCCACGCGCCCGGCCGGTGGTGCCCGAGGTGTAGACGAGGGGCGGCCGGGCGGGCCGGTCCGTGCGGACGGTCGCCGCGGTCGCCGCCGCCAGCCACAGCTTCCAGTCGAAGGCATGGCCGATCGGCGGGGTTCCGTGGGTCACGAGGGGCAGGCCCAGTTCGCGCGCCGCCTCCAGCGCGACGAGAGCGCCGGCGGGTCCGGCGATGATGCCGGTCGCGCCCGCGTCGACGAGCTGGTCGACGAGTTCGCCCGTCCTCAACTGGCGGGAGGCGGCCACGGTGCCCACCCCGGCGCGCAGTCCGGCCAGATGGGCCACCAGCGTGGGGATCGCGTTGTCGCCGAGGACGGCGACCCGGTGGTCCGGGCCGGGGGCGAACTCCAGCAGCCGCGCCGACGCCCGCGCGACCTGGTCGGCGAGCTCGGACCAGGACAGCACCTCCCGGTCGTCCACCAGGGCGGGTTCGTCGGGTGTCTCGTGGGCGCGACGGTCGAGTGATGGCAGGGACATGGCTCCTCCGGCGGCTTCTCGGTCCTCCCCTTGGAGTCCGGGGAGGGCAGAGCAGACTTGATGCGGAGACTGTAGCGTTTATCAAGAAAGTGCGGAACACTCTGATCCGAGCCGACGCCATCTCCTCATGATTCGCGGGATGGAGTGCAGATCTCCGGCTCGCCGTTACTGAAGTAGTCATCTGGTAAGTGTCCTGAGGAGGAGCCATGTCCCAGCCGGATGTGGGCACCTGGCGCACCCAGGTCGGGCAGTGGCTGGCCACCGTGCTCGAACCGGTCCGGGAGCGGGAGCCCACCGGAGAGGCCGCCGGGCTCGCCGTGTTCCACAATCTCTCCGACGGCGAGGAACGGCTGCTGCTGGAGCGCTGCCGCGCATACCAGCGCGCCCGCTTCGACGCCGGCTACCAGGCGCTGACGCTCCCTCAGGGCAACGGCGGCGCGGGCCTGAGCGCCGCCCACGCGGCGGCCTTCGCCCAGGAGGAGTCGGCGTTCGAGGTGCCGCCGTCGACCGAGCTGATCAGCGTCACGGTGCGTCTGGTGGGAATGGCCGTCTCCCTGTTCGGTACGGCCGAGCAGCGCGACACCTACGCGCGTGCGTTCCTGCGTACGGATCTGCTGGCCTGCCAGCTCTTCAGTGAGCCCGGCGCCGGATCCGACCTCGCCGCGCTGCGCACCCGCGCCCGGCAGGAGGGGGACGCCTGGGTGATCGACGGTCAGAAGGTGTGGACCTCGGGAGCCCAGTTCGCCGACCACGGCCTGCTGCTGGCCCGCACCGACCCGGACGTCGTCAAGCAGGCCGGCATCACCGCCTTCCTGGTCCCGATGGACGACCCCGGCGTGGAGATCCGCCCCATCCGCCAGATGAGCGGCGGAGCCTCCTTCAACGAGGTGTTCCTCAGCGGCGTACGCGTCCCGGACGGGATGCGGATCGGGCGTCCGGGACAGGGGTGGGAGGTGGCCAACGCCACCCTCGCCTTCGAGCGGACGGCCTCGGGCGGCGGCAACCGGCGCAAGGGCGGCACCTTCGCCGACGTGCTCGCTCTCGCGCGCTCGCACGGCCGCACCGGTGACCCCCTGGTCCGCCAGCGACTCGCCGACCTCTATGTGCGCGGCGCGCTGCGGGCGGCCACCGTGGACCGGGTCGCCCGGGCGAGCGCCGGTGGCGGCAGGCCGGGGCCGGAGGCGTCGCTCACCAAGCTCATGGCCTCCGACCTGCTCACCCGTACCGGGCAGACGGCCGCCGAGCTGATGGGTGCCCGGATCAGCGCCGACACCGGAGAGCCGGACACGTTCGCCTGGACGCAGCACCTGCTCGGTGCCCCCGGCTACCGGCTGGCCGGCGGCACCGACCAGATCCAGCGCAACCTGATCGCGGAGCGGGTGCTGAAGCTGCCGGGGGAGCCGCGGGTCGACCGGGTGCCGTTCTCCGAACTGCCCGGCAACTGAAGGCCATCGCCTCAACAGAGGCACGCACCACAGGCACGCACCACAGGCACGCAACCGAGGAGTGACATCGATGGATCTGGGACTGACTGGGGCGAAGGCGCTGGTGACCGGCGCGAGCCGGGGCATCGGCCGGGCGATCGCGGGGACGCTGGCCGCCGAGGGCTGCGCGCTGGCGCTGTGCGCCCGCGGCGAGGAGGCGCTCGCCAAGGCCGCCGCCGAACTGCGCGGCGAGGGAGCGACCGTGTTCGCCGAGGCGGTCGACGTCACCGACCCGGCGGCGCTCGCCGGCTTCGTCGAGCGGGCCGCCGGTGAACTCGGCGGCCTGGACCTGCTGGTGTCCAACGTCTCGGCGGGCAACGTCAAGGGTCCGAAGTCGTGGGAGGCCAGCCTGCGCGGCGACCTGATCCCGTTCGCGGGACTCGTCGAGTCGGCCCTGCCGTATCTGGAGGCCTCCGACCGGGCCGCCGTCGTGGCCATCGGCACCACCAACGCCTCCGACACCGCTCGCCCGGCCGGAGCCAACTCGTACTCCGCCATGAAGGCGGCCGTCGTCCAGCACGCCTCGGCCCTCGCCCACGCCCTCGCCCCGCGGGGCATCCGCGTCAACACCGTCTCGCCCGGCCCCGTCGACTTCCCCGGCGGCGCGTGGGAGACCATCCGCACCAGCCGCCCGGAGGTCTACGAGGAGGTCCTCGCGAAGCTGCCGATCGGCCGCTACGGCACCGCGGAGGACGTGGCCGCGGCGGTGGCGTTCCTGCTCGGCCGGACCGGCTCCTTCTGCGTCGGTGTCAACCTGGTGGTGGACGGCGGGCTGCTGACCCGCGTCCAGTACTGAGCCGTGGTGGGCCCGGGCGGCTGCCTGGACGCCGTACTGGTCTGCGGTGGCAGATGGCACGACTTCGACTACGCGCGGCTGCGGCTGCTGGAGATGCTGGGCGATCACCCCCGGGTGCGCACCAGGGTCTACCAGGACTACGACTGCGTCCCCGCCCTGGAGCGGGCGGACCTGCTGGTCAGCTACACCTGCGACGTGCGGCCCCGGTCGGCGCAGCGGGCCGCGCTGGCACGGTTCGTCGAGCGGGGCGGGCGCTGGCTCGCCCTGCACGGCACCAACGCGGTGATCGAGGCGACCGCCCCCGGCGGACCCCGGGTGTTCACCACCCCCCGGCTGCTCGGGCAGGTGGCCGAGGTGCTCGGCAGCCAGTTCCTGGCGCACCCGCCCATCGGGCCGTACGAGGTACGGGTGACCCGGCCGGACCATCCGCTGGTCGCCGGCGTCGGACCGTTCACGGTCACCGACGAACTGTACGTGTGCGAGCTGCACGGGGAGCTGGAGGTGCTGCTGCACGCCGAGTACACGGGGCCGTGCCGCGGTTTCGAGGAGGGCGACACGGCGGCGCGGGACGAAGCACCGCGTCCCGTCCTCTATCTGAAACGGCACGGTAGCGGTGAGGTCTGCTACTTCACCCTCGGCCACTGCCGGGGCCGTTACGACGTGCAGGACCTCGGCGTGGACGACACCGGGCGGGTGGACCGGGGGCCCTGGGAGACGCCGGAGTTCCTGACGGTGCTCGGGCGGTGCCTGGAGCGGACCGTGGGCGTGCCGCGAACGTAGCGCCGGCCGTCTGAGGGGCGGGCGGGACTTTCGCGACACGCCCACGGCGTGCGCGGCTCAGGCGTGCGGCAGCACCACCGCCCGCCCGTCGACCTCACCGGCGTGCAGACGCTCGTACGCCGTCGGGGCGTCCTCGATCGAGAAGGTCTCGACGCGGGAGCGGACCAGCCCCTGCCGCGCCAGTTCGAGGACTTCGACGAGTTCCCGGCGGCTGCCCCAGTAGGGGGCCGAGGCGGACACCTCGAACGGCAGACCGCCGCCGAAGCCGACCGCGAGGGTGCCTCCGCCGATGCCGACGACGGTGACATCGCCCGCCACCGCCACCGACGCGGCGGCCACCGCAAGGGTCGGCTCGCTCCCCACGAAGTCCAGCACCACCTCGGCCCCGATGCCGTCGGTCAGCTCCCGCACCCGGGTCGCCGCCTCGCCGTCGGAGAACAGCGCCTCGTGTGCGCCGACGGCGCGGGCCAGTTCCAGCTTCTCCTCGCCGACGTCGAGGGCGACCACCCGGGCAGGGGTCAACGCCCGCAGCAGTTGTACGGCGAGATGGCCCAGGCCGCCGACTCCGACCACCACCGCCGTACTGCCGGGCACGAGTTTCGGCAGGGACGTCCGGATCGCGTGATACGGCGTCAGACCGGCGTCCGTCAGCGGTGCGGCCTGCACCGGGTCGAGCCCGTTCAGCGGCACCAGGTGGCGCGGCGAGTCCACCACCAGGTACTCCGCGAGCGCGCCGGGGGAGCCGAGCCCGGGCGGCGTGATGCCGAGCCCGGCGGCGTGGGGGCAGCAGTTCTCCCTGCCCTCCGCGCACATGCGGCAGCGGCCACAGCCCCACGGGCCGTACACGGCCACCTCGTCGCCCTCGGCCACGCCGGTGGCTCCGCGGCCCAGGGCCGCGACCGTGCCGACGCCCTCGTGGCCGAGCGTCATCGGCAGGGGATAGGGGAACTGCTCCTTCGGCCAGCTCATGACCGCGAGGTCGGAGTGGCACAGTCCCGCGGCCGTCACCTTGAGCAGCACCTGGCCCGGTCCCGGCTCGGGCACGGGAACCTCCACGACCTCGGGCGCGCTTCCCACCGTCCGGTACTGAACGGCCTTCATCACCTTCGTCATCGGACCTCCTTGTCCGGGTCGGGTACGTCATCGGCCTCGGCGGCCGTGGGTGGCCTCCGTCGGCGAAGGACAGGCGGCAGGGCGATCCGTCCGCCCGTGAGGACGAGCGCGACGATGAGCACCGAGCCGGTGAACAGGCTCGCGGCCCACTGCGCGCTGGTGGCGAGCCCGAGCCCGGTGATGCCGGTGCCGAGCAGCAGCACCGCGATCACCGTGCCCCAGGCGTTGAAGCGGCCCGCGCGCAGCTGGGTCGCCCCGACGAACGCCGCCGCGTAGGCCGAGAGCAGATACGGAGTGCCCGCGGTCGGCGAACCGGACCCCACGGAGGACGCGAAGACGACTCCGGCGAAACCCGAGAGCAGCGCGGACGTCACCAGGGTCAGAAAGCGCAACCGGTCGGTGCGCACCCCTTGCAGGCGGGCCGCGTCGGCGTTGAAGCCCGTCGCGTACAACCGCCGCCCCGTCGCGGTGTGTTCGAGCAGGAACCAGATGGCCAGCGCGGCGAGGAACAGATACAGCACCGGCAGCGTGATGCCGCCCGCATCCAGTTGGGCGATGCTCGAGAACGGTTTCGCCAGGAGCCGCAGGCCGGTGACGGAACTGTCGCCGGTGACCATGGTGATCAGGGACTGGACCAGCGCGCCGGTGGCCAGCGTGGCGATGAACGAGTCGACCCGCAGCATCACCACCACGACGCCGTTGACCACCCCGACCAGCAGGGCGGCGGCCATCGCCAGGGCGATCGCGGTGGCGGGGCCGAGGCCCGTGGAGACCAGGAAGTGGGCGGTCAGCACACTGGTGAGGGACATGGTGTAGGCGACCGACAGGTCGAAGACGCGCGCGGCCAGCGGAAGGACGACACTGAGCGCCACCAGCCCGGCCACGGCGTTGCCGTTCAGGACCTGTTTGACCGTGATGACGGTCGGGAACGTGTCCGGCGCCCACACGGAGAAGAGCGCGACGATCAGCAGCCAGACGTGGACGGCGCCGATGTTGCGGAACGACAGCGCGGCCACCGCCCGCCGGCCGAGCACGCCCGGTGCCTTCGCGGCGCGGACCGCGGGTTCGTCCGGTCCGGTCGGCCGGAGCTCCGCGGCCCGGGTCGGGGTGGATGTCATGTCAGTCGGTCCCTTCCATGGCGTGGACCAGCGCGGGCTCGGTGATGTCCCGGCCGCTGATCTCCCGTACGATCCGGCCGTCCCGTACCACCAGGACGCGGGTGCACAGCGCGAGCAGGTCCTCGGTGTCGGACGAGGACACGATCACGCCCATGCCGTCCTCGGCCTGACGCTCGATCAGGTCGTAGAGCTGGAGACGGGTCGCGATGTCGACGCCGGCCGTGGGCTCGCACAGCACCAGTACCGGCGGCCGCTGGGCCAGGCAGCGGGCCATGACGACCTTCTGCTGGTTGCCGCCGCTCAGCGTGGTGATCCGGGCGCCGGCCGGCCGGCGCCCGGCCGTGCGCACGCCCACCTGCCGGATCCAGTCCTCGGCGAGTGCGGTGTCGCGGCGCCGGAGCAGCCGTCCGGTCCGGGCGCGGAGCCGGTCGAGCAGGGGGAGGGTGAGGTTCTCGGCGACCGAGAAGTCACCGATCACGCCCTCGCCCGCCCGGTCCGCGGGGACCAGCGGGATGCCGTGCCGACCCGCGTCCTTGGCGTCGATCCAGCGCGCGGACCGCGCTGGCACCCGCACCTGACCGCGCACGGAACCCCCGTACGCGCCGCACACCGCGTACGGCACCACCTCGTGGCCGGAGCCGACCAGGCCGGTGATGCCCAGCCGTTCGCCCCGGGCAAGGGTGAAGCCGACGCCGCGCACGGGGCCGGCCGACAGACCGCGGACCTCCAGCGCCGCCTCGCCGGAGTCGGATCGGGAGTCGGATCCGGTGGCCGACCGGGGTCGGTGTTCGGTCTTCGTCTTCTCGCCCGCCATGAGTTCCGCCAGCGACCGGGGGGTGAGCTCGGCGACCCGGCGGGTGGCGATCCGGCGTCCGCCGCGGATCACGGTGACCCGGTCGGCCAGCGCGAAGATCTCGTCCATCCGGTGCGATACGTACAGGACGCTCGCCCCGGCGTCCCGGACCTCCCGCACGATGTCGAAGAGCCGGGCCACCTCACCGGGCGGCAGTACGGCGGTCGGCTCGTCGAGCACCAGGACGCCGCGGCGGCCCTCCCAGCCCTGCAGGGCGGCGGCGATGGCCACCACCGCGCGCTGGACGGGGGTGGCCGCCGACAGGGGACGGCGTACGTCGATGCCGAGGCCGAACCGTTCGACCAGTGCGGTCGTCCGGCGTTCCATCTCCGGCCAGCGGATGTTGCCGAAGGCCGTACGGGCGAAGCCGCGGCTGAGCGCGAGGTTGTCCGTGGCGCTCAGTTCGCCCACCAGCCCGAGCTCCTGGTGGACGAAGCGGAGCCGGTCGTGCCGTGAGGCGGTGACCTGGCCCAGGTCGAACGGCTCACCGTCGAGTTCGGCGACCGCCCCCGGGGCCGCGTGGTGATATCCGGCGAGGATCTTGATGAGGGTGGACTTGCCGGAGCCGTTGGGCCCGATCAGCGCGTGGATCTCGCCGTGGGCGAGGTCGAGGTCGACGTCGTCGAGAGCCTGGGTGCCGCCGAATCGCTTCGACAGCCCGGACACCCGCAGCACGGGCCGGTCGGTTCCGTCCGATCCCGCCGACCGGACCGGCGTTTCAGCGTGCACCGCTCCTCCTCCTCCTCCTCCTTCTCCTCCTCCGCCGCTCAGCTCAGGCCCCAGAGCGCCTCGAACTGCGCCTGGTAGTCCTTGACGAGCGGAAAGTCACCGCTGGCGGACGGGACGTTGTCGCCGGTGATGAGCATGTTGGGCAGCACCGCCCGCTGGTCCACGGCCATGGACTGGCCGGTGAAGTGGCGGGCCAGCGCGTCGACCTGGACCCAGGCGGCCTCGTGCGAGTTCAGCGCCATCGCGGCGTCGCTGAGACCGCTCTGGATGTACTGGTAGTTCTGCGCGTCACCGACGTTGACGGCGATGTGCTTGCCAGTGATGCCGGCGGTCTTCAGCGCGGTCGGCACACCCACGTTGAGCAGGCCCAGCGAGAAGACGATGTGGGTCACCTTCGGGTGGGAGCGGACGTACGACACCACCCGGTCCGGCATGTCCTTGCCGATCGCGGTGATCGGCACCTCGACGGTGTCCAGCGCGCAGCCCTCGCACCACTCCTTGTACGTGGCCGCGAACGTGTCCGCGACCGGCTTCAGGATGGTGTAGGCGGGCAGGTCGAAGTAGACGGTGTCGGCCTTGGCGCCGCTGTTCGACACCACCCACGAGGCGAGCATCTCGCCCTGGACGGCGACGTCCTTGGGCCCGTTCTTCAGCAGGGAGACGCCGTCGCCCGGCACGTCGTCGGCGTTCGACTGGACGACCGGGATGCCGGCCGCCTTCAGCCGGGCCAACTGCTTGGCGTAGACCGCGCGCGGGAATCCGGAGGCGACGACGGCGTCCGGCTTGTCGCGCAGCGCCTGTTCGTAGGCGGCCTGGACGGACTCCGGCGTGCCCTGGGTGGCGATCTGATCGACCTGCCAGCCGAGCTGGTCGGCCCCGGCGGTGAAGAAGTCGGCCAGGTCCTTGCAGGACTGCACACCGCACAGGATGAAGTCGATCTTCTTGCCCGTGGGGATCTTCTTGCCCACCGGCTGGGTGACGGGGATCTTGTCCGGGCGCTCGGAGTACTTCTCCAGGGCCTTCGTGGCCGCGGCCAGGCCTGGGGAGTCCGACGCCGCGGCCCTGGCCGAATCGGCGGCCGGAGCCGTGTCGGTGCCGCATGCCGCCAGGGCGAGCAGCGCGGTGACGGGGACGATCGCGGTGAGCGCGCGACGGAGCGCGCGGCCGGGTCTGGGACTCATCGTTGAGTACTCCCGTGAAGTGGGCCTGAGGTGCCGTGGCCCGCGTCGCTCCCGCGTCCGCGGCGGCCGGCTCCGTACAGGCGGGATCCGTTGCCGCCCGGGCCGGGGCGGCACGCATGGGGGATCGAGAGGGCTGCGTGGATCGCCGGCGTGGGGTACGGCGCGGGCCGCCGGGAGGACCGGGCGGCGCTGGAGCCGAGCCGGGAGGGGAACACCGCCCGGCCGCATAGAAACTTTTGAGGCACTACAGCCTCGGGTGCGACGGAGTGTGGCACGCCCCGACCGGCTTGGGGAGGGGGCGGTCGTAACGAATTCAAGGTGGGAAGTGTCCAGTCCCGGAACATCGGGCGTCATGGCACCAGCGGTGACGTCGTGACTGTTGCTCCCGGCCGCGACTGCTAACTACACTCACTCTAAAGTTTCTGCTGGAGGAGTGAAGATGGACGGAACGTCGGAGGCGGGCACGGCACGGTGCCCCGGACCCAGCGTCCAGGACTACCTCGACCGGGACAGCCGGCCGGTTCCGGACGCGCTGAGGCTCGACCGCAACGACCACATCGGCAGCGAGGACATCGATGCCGACCGCTTCACCTCCCGCGCCTGGGCCGAACGCGAGATGGAACAGGTCTGGCGGCGCGTCTGGCAGTTCGCCTGCCTGGAGAGCGAGATCCCCGAGGTCGGCGACCACGAGATCTACGAGATCGGCGACGACTCGCTGATCGTGGTGCGCACGGCCCCGGGCGAGATCCGCGCGTACGTCAACGCCTGCCTGCACCGCGGCCGCAAGCTGCGTACCAGCGGCGGCAACGCCGGCGAGTTCCGCTGCCCGTTCCACGGCTTCGCCTGGAACCTCGACGGAACCATGCAGAGCCCGCCCTGCGCCTGGGACTTCCCGCACGTCACCCCGGAGAAGTTCGCACTGCCCGAGGCCCAGGTGGCCACCTGGCGCGGCTTCGTCTTCATCACCATGGACCCCTGCGCGGAGTCGTTCGAGAGCTACCGCGGAACCTTCGACGACTACTACATCTGGCCGCTGGAGAACCGCTACAAGTCGCTGCACATCGCCAAGGTGCTGCCCTGCAACTGGAAGGTCGCCCAGGACGCGTTCATCGAGTCCTTCCACGTGATCGCCACGCACCCGCAGATGCTGCCGTGGCTGGCCGACGCCAACTCCCAGTACGACGTGATGGCGGACCAGCCCCACTGGAACCGGATGATCAACATCCAGGGCGCCCCCAGCCCGCACGTGGCCGACTCCGTTACCGAGGAGGACGTACTGGAGACGTTCTACGACTCCCGCGCGTTCTACGCGGCGGCCCAGGGCCGGGACCTGGTGATGCGGGAAGGGGACGAACTCCCCCCGATCCCGTCCGGCGGCACCGCCCGCCAGGTCCTCGCCCAGCGGATGCGCGACCAGTTGGCGGCCACCTCGCAGCAGGACTTCTCCCACACCGCCGACACCGAACTGCTGGACGCCATCAACTACCTGCTGTTCCCCAACTTCAACCCCTGGGGCGGCGCCAAGTCCAACATCATCTACCGGTTCCGGCCGCACGGCCTGGACCCCGACTCCTGCACCGCGGAGATCATCTTCATGTCGGCCCCGAAGAACCCCGACGAGATGCCGCCTCCGGTCAAGATCCGCTGGGTGCCGGACGACATGCTCTTCGCCGACATTCCCGAACTCGGCGTGCTCGGGCCGGTCTTCGACCAGGACTGCGAGAACCTGCCCTATGTCCAGCAGGGCCTGAAGGCGATGCGCAAGCCGGGCATCACCCTGTCCAACTACCAGGAGAGCCGCATCCGCCACTTCAACCAGACGCTCGACCGGTGGATGAACAAGTGACCCACCGGGTGGCGGTCCGGCCCTCCGGCGTCGAGCTCGAAATCCTCGACGGCGAGGACCTGTTCAGCGCCGCCCGGCGGCTCGGCTACCGCTGGCCCACCGTCTGCGGAGGCAAAGGCACCTGCCGCACCTGCTTCGTGGAGGTCGAGGAGGGCGCCGAGAACTGTTCCCCCGTGGGACCGCTGGAGCGCGAGGGCATCGAGGCCCTGCGCAGGCCGGTGGACGGCCTGACCCGGCTCGCCTGCCGGCTCCGGGTCGAGGGCCCGGTGACCGTGACCAAACGCGGCGTACGCCGCCGACCGCAGGAGTGAGCCCCATGCCCAAGCAAGTGACCCATCCGCTGACCGGGCACGTGTACCGGCTCACCGAGGACGGACTGGTCGAGGTGACCGACCCCAGGACCGGCGCCCGGGGCGTCTTCGACTTCCAGGCCCGCTGGCAGTCGGGCGAACTGCGCCACGCGGACCTCCAGATGGCCGGCTGGGTGGGCCGCCTCGCCCGACGGCGCGCTGTGCACGAGCCCGAGGAGTGAGCCGGTGCGACCCAGCACCACCCGGGTGGTCTGCCTGGTGCGTCGGCCCGAGGGGGAACCGGCCCCCGGCGACTTCGCCGTCGAGGAGCGCCCGCTCCCGCCGCTCCACGAGGGGCAACTGCTCGTCCGCAACCTCTACATGAGTGTCGACCCGTCGATGCGCGGACGGCTGGAGCGCACCGAGAAGCACTACACGCACAACTTCACCCCCGGCTCTCCGCTGGACGGCCGGGCCCTCGGCGTCGTGGAGGAGAGCCGCTGCCCCTCCATACCGCCGGGCACGTTCCTGCGCCACCAGCTCGGCTGGCGGGAGTGGGCCGTACTCGACCCGGCGGACACCGACGCGGCCGGGCGCATCGACCCCCGGCTCGCGCCCCTGCCCACCTGGTTGGGGCTGCTCGGGCAGACCGGCTTCACCGCCTACGTCGGACTGGCCCGCATCGCCGAGGTGCGCCCCGGCGACACCGTCTTCGTGTCGGCGGCGGCCGGGGCCGTCGGCAGCGCCGCCGGCCAGTTCGCCCGGCTGCTGGGCGCCGAACGCGTCATCGGCACGGCCGGCGGGCCCGGCAAGTGCGCCCTGCTGGTCGAGGAGTTCGGCTACGACGCAGCCGCCGACTACCGCGCCGAGCCCGTCCGTGACGCGCTCGCCCGGCTGGCGCCCGACGGCATCGACGTGTACTTCGACAACGTCGGCGGCGAGCAGCTCGCCGCCGCCCTGCACGCGCTGCGTACGGGGGGCCGGGTCGCCCTGTGCGGCATGATGTCGCAGTTCGGCGGCGACCGGCGGTCCGCCGACATCAACCAGCTGATCCAGGCGGTCCTCAAACGCCTGACCCTGCGCGGCTTCATCGTCCGCGACCACGACGACCTGCGCCCGGAGTTCGAGACCCGCGTCGCCGACTGGCTGCGGTCGGGCCGGATCACCGCCCGCGAAACGGTGGTGGACGGACTGGACCACGCGGCGCGGGCGCTGCTGTCCCTGCTGGCCGGCGGCAACGTCGGCAAGATGCTCGTACGGCTGGCCGACGATCCGTACAGCCGCGTGTAGAGGACCCGATACGGGCGAGGGGGCGCCGGCCGCGACATCCGCGGCCGGCGCCCCCTCCCCCTTTCCCTTGCACCCGCCCGCACCTACCGCATCGAGCGGGACCCGGAGACGCTGAACGTGTCCAGGCTGACGCCCACCCGGTTCAACCCGGCCGAGGCCGCGCGGAAGTCCTTGATGTGCGCCGTGGTGAAGTGCGCGTCGAGGGCCCGCTGGGACACCCAGCGCTCGTACACCCGGATCCGGCGCTCGTCGGCGGGATCCGCGGTCATGGCGTAGTCCAGGCAGCCGGGCTCGTCCTCGCGGGTGCGCTTCCCGAGCTCGACGAGCCGCTTCAGCATCGTGTCGCGGTCCGCGGGCTCGTAGTCCATCCAGCCGGCGACGATGATCTCCTCTGACACGGTGGTCCTTTCCCTTCCCCTGCCACGGTCGTGATCGTGGGCCCGCCGCCCCCGTCGTGCCAGGGGTGACGGGCCCACGGCCGGTCAGATGCCGGGTGCCGCCGGGACGGCGTCCACGGTGACCGTGCCCTTGGTGCCGTCGACGGTGATCACCATGCCGTCCCGCAGCCGCCGCGTACCGGCCTCCACTGAGATGACGGCCGGGATGCCCAGCTCCCGGCAGACCACGACGGCGTGGCTGTTGAGCGCGCCCACGTCCACCACGGCCGCCCCGGCGACCAGGAACAGCGGGGTCCAGGCCGCGTCCGTGATCGGCGCCACCAGCACCTCACCCGGCTCCAGCGCCTCGCACGAGGCCGGGTCGGTGACCACCCGCACCCGGCCGGTGTACGTGCCCTGGCTGCCGCCGACGCCCGACAGCAGATCGCCTTCCTCGGCGGTCGCGACCGCGTCCTCGCTGCGCCGCGGCCAGGTGTCGATCTCTGTCTGGGCGTCCTGGGCGACGAAGAACGGCGGCTCCAGCTCCCGCAGGCCGGCGTACTCCTGGAGCCGCCGTGCGATGACGGGGCCGAAGCGGTCCGGGTCGGCGACGTAGCCGTCGAGCTCGGACTCCAGCAGCATCATCACGTCCTCGGGCTCGGCGAGGAGCCCCGCCTGCACCCCGCGGCGGCCCAGCTCACGCACGGCCATCCGGATCTCGTTGATGACGGTCACGCAGTTCGCCTTGGTCCGCTCGCGGGCCGGGATCCACACCTGGGAGGCGTGCATTCCGGCGTCGAACACCGGCCGCGTGTCCTCGGGGAGCGCGGCCCGGATCTCCGCCGCGAGTCGCTCGCGCCGCTCCGTCAGCCGGCGGTGGCGGTCGGCGGGGGAGTCCTCGTCGGAGCTGTGCCGGATCCGGTCGACCAGGGCCAGCGCCTGGACCGGCGCGGCCTCCCAGGACAGCGCGTGGATGTCCCACTCGTTCGGGCCGCGGTCACCGGACTCCGCCAGGAACTCCTCGAAGGAGTCACGGAACGCTTTCACGTCCCCCCTCGCCCCGTCGAGCGCCCGCTCCACCGCCGCCGTACCCCGGTCGAACAGCGCGGTCAGCTCCGCCGACGCCACCACCTGGCGGGACAGCGCCCACAGCCCGGTCGAGGGCGAGGCGGAGTCGACGTCGCCGAGCCCGCCGATGAGGTCCAGCATGGCGCCGGGCCGGTCCAGGCCCGCGCACAGCGGGCCGAGGATGGTCGGTCCGACGGACGCCGGCAGCGACGACTCGACATGCCGCTGGAAGGTGATCTCCACGTCGTCGAGGAGTGAACGGGCGTGCGCCACCAGTTCCGCGGCGGACAACCGGGCCAGGTCGGGCCGCTCGCGCCGGACGCGGCGCAGCCGCTCCCGGTCGGCGTCGGCCTCGGGGAAGCCGGCTTGCCCCAGCATGCGCGCCACCGTCGCCCCGGCCTTGGCCGTCAGCTCCGCGTCCTCGTCCTCCGGGTGCGCCGCATAGACCGGGGTGTCGGAGCGCCGGCCGACGAACGCGGCGTCCATCTGGTCGGCCGTCTGCCCCATCCGGATGCCGAACAGCCGCATGTGCGACAGGTTGAGGTAGAAGTAGCCGCCGAACATTCCGGCGAACGGCGGCCAGGGGCCGGCCACTTCCTCCTCGCGGTAGATGCCGAAACCGACGAAGCCGTTGCGCCAGCCCCGCAGCCCGCGCTCCCACACCAGGGTCCAGCCCAGTGGGCTGGCCGGCTCCGGCAGGGTCTCGCCCGCGTTGGCGCGGGTGTAGTGCGGCAGCCGCTCACTGCGGTGCCCGTCCGTGATCCAGCTCTTCATGCCGAGGGTCTCCTGCTGTTCGTGCCGGTGTCTACCACTGCGCGGTTCCGCCGTCGACGCTGATCAGCGTGCCCGTGATGCCCGCACCGGCGTCGCTCGCGAGCAGGGAGGCGACCGCGGCGACCTGCTCCACGGTGGTGATCTGCTTGGTGGCGGCGTGCTCGGCGAAGCGGCCAAGCCACACCTCGTAACTGATTCCCTCGGCCTCGGCCGCGGCCGGACCCGCCGCCCGCATCAGGTCGGTGTCGACGGCGCCGGGGCAGATGGCGTTGCACGTGATGCCCTGGGTGCCGTACTCGAAGGCGGTCGCCTTCGTCAGGCCGTGAATGGCGTGCTTGTTGGTGATGTAGTGGCTGATCGCGGGCTTGTTGGCCTGCTTGCCCTCGACGGAGGAGATGTTGATGACGCGTCCCCAGCCGCCCGCGAGCATCTTCGGCAGCGCGCGGCGGGTGCCGTAGAAGTAGGCGCTGACGTTCAGGTTGAGAGCGTCGTGCCAGGCCTCGTCGCTGAGCTCGTGGACGGGGGCGAAGCCCGAGGTGCCGCCGACGTTGTTGACCCAGATGTCGAGCCGGCCGAAGCGCTCGGCGGCGAAGTCCGCGAGTGCCTCGATGTCCGCCTGGCTGCCGGCGTCGCAGGGGTGGAAGACCGCCCTGTCCCCGGCGCCCAGCTCCTCCAGGGCCTGCTTGCCCTTGACCTCGGAACGGCCGCTGAGGACGACCGTGGCGCCGTCGGCCAGAAAGGCCTCGGCGATGGCGCGGCCGATGCTGCGCGTGCTGCCCGTGATCACCGCGACGCGTCCGTCGAGGCTGCCCGTAGCCACCATGTTGTTCTCCTGCGAGTCTTGTCGGTTCGTCACCTGGCGGCTCTGTCTTTTCGGTCCAGGTGCTCGTGAACGGTGCGGTGGAAGTGCTGGAGTCCGGGCTCGTTGCGTCCGAAGACGAAGTCGGTCCCGTTCAGGGCCGCGAGCCCCTGCTGTACTCCGTAGGTGGTCGCGTAGTCCTCGTCGCGGACCACGTCGTGGAACCACTCGCCGAAGCGGTCGGCGGCCTCGCGCTCCTCGTCGGTCACCGCGGGGTCGCGCAGCAGGATGATCTGCTGGGTCACCGACTCGGTGGCCGTCCGGGGGAGCACCAGGGAGACGGCGATCTTGTGCCGCCAGCCGCCGGCGATCGCCAGACCGGGGTAGAGCCAGTAGATGGCTCCGACGCAGTCTCCCGGGTCGCGCTGGTCGGCAGGCAGCTCGGCCGCCTGTGCGATGGGGCGCAGGGCGGGCGCGATGCGCTGGTGAGGGCCCCAGGTGTCGTGCGCCATCATGTTGGAGAGGTTCGTCTCGAACACGGTCTTCGGGTGCAGCGAGGCGAAGTGGTACGTCTCCAGATACCCGTCGAGCGTGACCTTCCAGTTGGGGCTGGTCAGCTCCTTGGTCGAGTGGTGATGGCACTCCGCGAGACGCAGCCCCTCCAGGAGCGGCCGCAGATCGCCCAGCCAGGCGTCGAGGTCGGGCTCGGCCGCCGGGTCCAGCGAGACGAAGACGATCCCGGCCCGCTCCCCGGCCGGGAGGCGTACGAGACCGCGCCCCGCGCGGGATACCTCGCCGAAGGTCTTCTCGGCGTACACCCCCCGCAGCTCACCGGCCAGGTCGTACGACCAGGAGTGGTACGGGCAGGTGAGCCGCTTGGACACACCGCAGCCGGGCTCGATGATCCTGGCCCCGCGGTGTCGGCAGGCGTTGATCATCGCGTGTACGGCGCCCTGCCGGTCCCGGGTGATCAGCACCGGCACGCCGAGTACGTCGAGTGCCTTGTAGGTGTTCGGTCCGGGAAGCTCGGCCGACATGGCGAGCGGCAGCGGGACGGTCCGGTGCACGGCGTCCATCTCCCGCTGCCAGCGGCCGGCGTCGAGGTAGTGGGCGACGGGTTCCGTCCACTGGCCGTCGGCCTCGTGCGTGGTGTTGTCGCGGTAGTGCTCCAGCACGCGCTCGACGAGCTCGGCGGCCTCCCGCCGCATCGCCACGGAGGCCGCGTCGGTCGACCGGTCCTGGCTGATCCAAGAGGAGTACTCGGGGGCCGGGGGCGGCTGACGCTCGGCGCCTGCCTCCCGGATCTCCGGTGAACTGGTCTGGACCACGATGTCCTCACAATCCTCGCAGCCGCGAGCTGGAGAAGGTCTTCTGTTACGACCCCCGGGCTGTGACCGACACGACAACAGGGGTTAGTGTTGTCTGTCAATAGAAAGTACGTAAGTCGCCGCCCGGCCCCCCGCGGGTCGCGTCGCCTTGGTGTGGGGGAGAGGTCCGCGCGGGACCGGATCTTTCTATGGAGGGGCTCCAGTCGCCGCTGTCGGTCGTCGAACGCTCGACGGGGAGGTGGGTGCGATGGCCGACGGCATGGCCGAGGTGGTGCCCGAACTGTTCGAGGTGGGCGTCGTCGTGCGCGAACTGGAGCCGATGGCGCGCTTCTACGGCGATGTGCTCGGCTGCCGCGAGGTGCGCCGCTCGCGCATCCCGGCGTCGATCGGCGCACCGGCCGGACTGGGGGGTGAGCTGCTCGTCGTCTGGCTGCAGGTGCCCTCCGGCGGCCGCGTCAAGTTGATCCGCCCCCAACCGGCCCCGGCGCCCGCTGGGTTGGCCGTGCCGCTGACCGCGCGACAGGGGCTGGCGTACCTCACGTTCCATGTCGACGACATGGACCCGGTCGTTGCGGCTCTGGCGGCCGGTGGCGCCCGTCCGCTGTCGAATCCGGTCGTCGTCCGGGCGCACGGCCGCCGGATCAGCTTCTGGGCCGACCCGGAAGGCAATGCGCTCGAGCTGGTCGACGGGCGCGGAGGCGATGCGGAGCCGGGTCGGCCCGAGGCATAGTAATTAGAGAACCTCTTCAGTAAGGTGCCCGCTGCCGGTTACTGTAGACCGACACAACAAAGTCCGATTGCTGGGGACACCTCGCTCGGGGCGAAGGGGCGCGCGATGGCTCAAAGGGCATCGAAGAGGCCGGCCGGTCCGGCCGCGGATCAGGCATCCGCGCAGGTCGTCATGGATCTGCACGAGCGCATGGTGCGCATCCGGCTGTTCGAGACCGAGGCGGGAAGGCTCATGGAGGCCGGCAAACTGCCGGGCTTCCTCCACCTCTACGTCGGTCAGGAAGCCGTGGCCGCGGGAGTCATGGCGGCCCTCCGCGACGACGACCAGATCACCTCGACCCACCGCGGCCACGGGCACGCCGTGGCCAAGGGCGTCAGCTTCCGGCACATGTACGCCGAGCTGTACGGCCGGGTCACCGGCGCCTGCCTCGGCCGCGGCGGAAGCATGCACATCAACGACGTCTCCCTCGGCATGCTCGGCGCCAACGGCATCGTCGGCGCCGGCATCCCGATCGCCGTCGGCGCCGCCTTCGCCGCCCGGTACAAGGAGGAGGACAGCGTCGCCGTCAGCTTCTTCGGCGACGGCGCCACCAACATCGGCAGCTTCCACGAGGCCGCCAACATGGCCGCCGTCCTGCGGCTGCCGGTGCTGTTCGTCTGCGAGAACAACGGCTACGCCGAGTTCACCCCGCAGTCCAAGCACATGCTGCTCACCGACGTCGCCGACCGGGCCGCCGCCTACGGCATGCCCAGCGTGATCGTCGACGGCATGGACGCGGTCGCCGTGCACCGCGCCACGGTCGAGGCCGTCGCACGCGCCCGGGCCGGCGAGGGGCCCATGTTCATCGAGGCCAAGACCTACCGCTACTACGACCACCAGGGCGTCAAGGGCCTGCGCCACCCCTACCGCTCGCAGCGGGAGGTCGACGAGTGGAAGGCCCGTGACGCGATCGACCTGCTGGAGGCCCGTGCCCTCGCCGACGGCACCGCCACCCGCGCCGAACTGGACGACACCTGGCAGCGCACCCGCGACGCGATCGCCGACGCCATCGCGTACGCCGAGGCCAGCCCGCTGCCGGACACCGCCGACCTGCTGCTCAACGTCTACTCGGGATGACCGCCATGACCACGATCACCGAAACACCGGCCGTCGACCAGGGCGCCGCGGCCCGCCAACTCAGCTACGTCAAGGCCTTCAACGAAGGACTCGCGCAGGCCATGCGCGAGGACGAGAACGTCTTCGTCGCCGGCGAGGACGTGGCCGGATACGGCGGCGTCTTCCGCATGTTCGACAACCTGCTCGACGAGTTCGGCCCCCGCCGCATGATCGACACCCCGATCTCCGAGGCCGCGCTCGTCGGACTGGGCGTGGGCGCCGCCGCCCGGGGCCTGCGGCCCGTCGTCGACCTGATGTTCATGGACTTCATCGGCGTATGCCTGGACCAGATCGTCAACCAGGCCGCCAAGATGAAGTACATGTTCGGCGGCGCCGTGTCGGTGCCGCTCACCATCACCACCGCCTCCGGCGCGGGCCTCGGCGCCGCCGCCCAGCACAGCCAGAGCCTGGAGGCCTGGCTCGCGCACGTCCCCGGCCTCAAGGTCGTCATGCCGTGCGACGCGTACACCGCCAAGGGCCTCACCGTCTCGGCGATCCGGGACGACAACCCGGTCGTCGTGATGCTCAACAAGGTGCTGCTGGGCAGTACGAGCGAGGTGCCCGAGGAGATCTACGGCATTCCGCTGGGGCAGGCGTACACCGCACGGCAGGGCTCCGACGTCACCGTCGTCGCCCTGGGCCGCATGGTGGGCGAGGCCCTCGCGGCGGCGGACGAACTGGCCGCCGAGGGCATCGAGGTCGAGGTGATCGACCCCCGCACCGTGCAGCCCCTGGACACCGAGACCATGTTCGCCTCCGTCCGGCGCACCAACCGGGTCCTCGTGGTGCACGAGGCGGTCACCTTCGGCGGGCTCGGCGCGGAGATCGCCGCCCAGATCCAGGACGCGGCCTTCGACTACCTCGACGCGCCGGTCCTGCGGATCGGCGCCCCCTTCTCCCCGGTGCCGTTCTCGCCGGTGCTGGAGAAGGCCTACGTACCCGACCGCGCCCGGATCGCTCAGGGCTGCCGTCGTCTCCTCGAAAGGGCGTGAGCGACGTGGCGGTCGAGGTTCTGCTGCCGAAGATCGGCCTGACCATGCAGGAGGGCACGATCGACGAGTGGCTCGTGCCCACCGGCGCCGTCGTCGCGGAGGGCGACGCGCTGCTGCGGCTGGCCACCGACAAGGTCGACGTGGATGTCGAGGCGGAGGCCGGGGGCCTGTTCCACCCCACCGTCGCCGCCGGCACGACGGTTCCGGCCGGGGCGCTCATCGGCTGGCTGCTGGCGGAGGGGGAACAGCCGCCGGGGGCGGGGGCGGGGGCGGGGGCGGGGACGGGGTCCGGGGCCGGGTCGTCCGGCGCGGGCGCGGAGTCCACGGGGCTTGTGGCGGCCGGAGGCGCTCCGGCGCCCGCGGCGCCGGCACCGACGCAGGCCGGCGCCGGGTCGTCGGGCGCGGGCGCTACGGCGCTGGTGGCGGCCGGAGGCGCTTCGGTGGCCGCGGCGCGGGCCCCTGACGGCACGGCCGGCCTCGCCGGAACCGGGGGCAGGCTCCTCGCCTCCCCGAACGCCCGGCGGGTGGCGGCCGAGGCACACGTCGACCTCACCGCCGTGTCCGGCACCGGGCCGGGCGGCCGGATCGTCTCCGAGGACGTGGAGGAGCATCTGCTCATCGCGGCGGCCGCCTTGGCCCAGCCGCGGTCGGGCGGCCACCAGGTCCTGCCCGTGTCCCCCCTGGTCCGTCGGCTGGCGAAGGAACGGGGCATCGACCTCGCCGACGTACACGGCTCCGGCGCGGGCGGCCGGATCCGCCGGGCCGACCTCGACGCCGTCACCCCGGCCCCCGCACCGGCGGGCCGGCGCGTCCCGGCCGGCGCACCACAGCCCGGGGACGTCCTCCCGATGACCGGGATGCGCGGCGCCATCGCCCGCCGGATGCACGCCAGCCTCCAGGAGATGGCGCAGCTCACGCACGGCTACGAGGTGCGGATGGACGCCGTCGTGGCCCTGCGGGCCCAGCTCAAGGAGGAGTGGGCGGCCGGCGACCTGCCGGTGCCCAGCCTGAACGACTTCCTGATGAAGGCGGCGGCCCTGGCCCTGCGGGAACACCCGCTGCTCAACGCGGGGGTGTTCGAGGACGGCATCCACCTGTTCGAGGACATCCACGTCGGCTTCGCGGTCGCGGTACCGAACGGCCTGCTCGTCCCCGTGATCCAGGACGCGGCGGACCTGTCGCTGCCCCAAATCGCCAGCTGCTCAAGGGAGTTGGCAGAGAACGCCCGAGCCGGCCGGATCTCCCCGGCGCAGTTGGACGGCGCCACCTTCACCGTCACCTCACTGGGCGGATACGGCGTCGACTTCTTCACCCCGGTGATCAATCCCGGCAATGTGGCCATCCTCGGCGTGGGCAGGCTCAGGGACGGCGTCGAGTGGGTCGACGACCGGCCGCGGCGGACGCGCGTGCTCACCCTGAGTCTCACCTTCGACCACCGTGCCGTCGACGGGGCTCCGGCGGCCGAGTATCTGCGTACGGTCGGTGAACTGCTGCGCAGACCACTACGGCTGCTGGTCTGACGTCGCCCCGGCCGTACCCCTACTCGGTTCCGGTCGTCGGATCGGCGATCCGCTCCGCGAGGCGGCCGACCTCGCGGAGGAAGGAACGGTGCCCCAGGGAGCGGTACACGTCGTCGCCCCGGACCTGTGAGATCGCCGCGGTTTCCAGCAGCGCCAGCACGCCCAGGCCGATCACCGCCGCCTCCGCGTCCGCGACCGGCCCGTCGGCCTTCCGGACCAGCCGTACCAGTTCGTCCAGCAACTGGGTACGGACCTCGTGGCGCAGCGCCTCCGCCTCCTGGCTCATGCCGGCCGAGGACACGAAGAAGACGGTGGCGGAGGAGCGGTGCTCGCCCAGCCAGGCCACCAGCGCCGTGACGGCCGGGCCGATGCCCGCACCCGGCGCATGGGCCTGAGCGAGCGTCTCCACCTGCTCACGCAGCGCCGCGGCGAACACCCGCATGCCCTCCACCAGGACCTGGTCCTTGGAGGCGAAGTGGTAGTACACCGCGGCCGACGTCATCTCCGCCCGCGCGGCGATATCGGCCACCGTCACCTCGTCCGGAGGCTGCGTGGCGAACAGCTCCGTGGCCGCCTCGATGACCCACTGCTTGCGCGAAGGGCGGTGAGCGGCGCGGGTTCCGGATGTAGTCATGGTGTCAAGTATGCCGGGATCCTTCTGTGCCTGTGCCGGGCAAGCACCAGGAATTACGGTCCCGACCAGGAAGAGTTACTGGATACCATGGTCAGTACCCGCCGGGCGTACAGTGACCGGTCACGGCAGTCGGCAGGAGCATGATGGCCACGAAGCAGAACGGCAAGCAGCCGGCCCATCGACCCTCGCGGCGGCAGCACATCATCACGGCCGCGGTCAGGGTGTTCGGGCGCAACGGGTTCGCCGAGACCAGCGTCCAGGACATCGCGGACGAGGCACAGGTGGTGCCCACGGCCGTCTACTACCACTTCGCCGGCAAGGAGGAGCTGCTCGAGCTGTCCATGCGGCGGGTCTTCGACCAGCTGAACGCGGTCGTGGAGGCGGCCCGGCCGGACTCCGAGAAGGGTGACGCCGAGGGCCTGGTCCGGGTCATCGACGCCGTGTGGGACTGGGTGGAGCGCAGCCCCGACGAGGCCCGGCTCTACCAGGTCCAGGTGGCCTCCGCCAACGGCAACCTCAAGGCGCTGCGGGACGAGTTCGAGCAGCGGCACATCCAGCGGGCCTACGACTATCTGCCGGACGGCACCACCCGCAGCCCGCGGGCGGCCAAGTCACGGCATGCGGCACAGGCGCTCGCGGTGCGCACGCTGATCAGTACGACCATCCTCGTCACCGCGCTGCGGGCGGAGGGTGGGCCGCTGTCCGGGCTGCCGTCCCGCTCCGTGCAGGAGGCCGTCAGGTCCCTGGCGCTGCGCATCGTCGCCGCCGGCCCGGGCAGCGCGGCCGCACCGGCCTGAGACCCGGCCGGAGTCCATCGGCGTCGGCGAGCCGCACGAGCCGTATGCGCCGGTGACGTCGACCACCCCGTCCGTAGTGGGCCCGCGCCATGCCCGGGCGACGGCCTCGGCCACCCGCCGGGCACCCACGACGTCGGTGTCCGGCGGGGGGCGCGGGAGATCCTCGTACAGGTCCGGCGACCGCGGCTCGCCGTCCGGGGCTCAGACCGTCAGCACCGCGCACGCGCTGATCCCGGGCGCCCCGTACACATGGGTGAAGCCCACCCGGGGACCGCCCGGCACCTGCACCCCCGGGGCGCGGCCCTGCAACTGACGGACGACCTCGTGGAACTGCCGCAGCCCCGAGGCGCCGACGGGCTCGCCGCCGGCGAGGCAGCCGCCGTCGGTGTTGACCGGGATCCGGCCCGTGGGGTCGGTGGCCCCCGCGGCCAGCAGCTCCCGCTGCTCGCCGTGCCCGCACAGCCCGGTCTCCGCCAGGTGGATCAGCTCGGAGCCGCTGTCGGTGTCCTGCAACTGCGCGACCTGGACGTCCGAGGGCGCGAGGCCGGCGCCGCGGAAGACCGCCTCCGCCGCGTCCACGCTCGGGCTGTGGTGCGGTCCCGGCGGCAGCCAGGGCGCGAACACCTCGAACGAGCCGAACCGCCTGGTCCTGAAGGCCAGAGAGGCCAGCTTGACGGGCCGTTCGCACAGGTCGAACGCGCGGTCGCCGCGGGCGAGGACCAGCGCGGCCGCGCCCTGGCCGGGAGAGCAGAACATGTACTGGGTGAGCGGCGGGCTGACCTCGGCGGAGTGCAGGATCTCGTCCTCCGTCAGCTCCTTGCGCCGCCAGGCCAGGGGGTGGCGGGAGCCGTTGCGGAAGGCGCGCGCCGCCACCGTCGCCAAGGTCCGCTCCGGGATGCCGTACTCGTGCAGATACCGCTGCGTCTTCAGGGCGAAGAACTGGGTCGTCAGCATCATCCCGGTCTCCGCGTACCAGTCACCGAGGCCGTAACGGGCGGCGGAGACGTGGAAGGCGCCCCGCTCGTGCTTGTCGAACCCGACGGCGAGCCCCAGCGACGCCTCGCCCGCCCGCAGCGCGTTGGCGACGGCGAGCACCGTCGAGGCGCCGGTCGCGCAGCCGTTCTGCACATTGACGAACGGCACCCCGGTCAGCCCCAGCCGGCCCACCAGGGTGTCGGGCTTGCCGGACACGTCGGAGCCGCCCGCCGCGTACCCGATGTCCGCCCAGGGGACGGCGGCGTCGGCCAGTGCCTCCCGTATGGCCCGTTCGGCCATGTCCAGACCGCTGACGGACTCGTCGCGGCCGAAGGGATGCATACCGCATCCGATCACGTAGATCTCTTCGGAGCGGTTCATCGCGCGTCCTCCGCGTCCGGGCCGAAGGCGAAGGTCAGCACCTGTGTCCCGTCCTCGTCGCAGTACGTCGGCACCGTCGTCAGCCGGACCGGCAGCCCGATCCGGATCAGCTGCCGGGGCAGGTCCAGGCGGGCCTCGACCAGGACCTCTCCGAGGTCCACATAGCCGACGGCGTACGGCCGGTGGCCGTCGGCCGGCGGGCGGTACGGCTCTCTGGGCGGGAACGCCTGCACCGTCCACGACCAGACCTCGCCGCTCTCCGGCAGCACGTGTGCGGCCATCGCCCCGTCCGAGCACCTGGGGCAGGAGCCCTGCCGGGGAAAGACCACGGTGCCGCATCCGGTGCAGCGCGCCCCCACGAGGCGCGGCGGATCCGCGCCGTCGAAGAGGCTGTCGTCGATGAGCCTGGTGGTCATGAGGTCCCGCCTTCTTCCTGACGTCACCAGCTCAGCAGTCCGGCGAGTCGTTCCCGGTGGTGGTCCGCGCCGCCCAGCAGCACGGCGTCGGACTGCGCGCGCCGGAAGTACAGGTGCGCGTCGTGCTCCCAGGTGAAGCCCATGCCGCCGTGCAGCTGGACGCATTCCGCGGCGACGAACGTGAACGCCTCGCCGCACCAGGACTGCGCGACCGCGGCGGCCTCCGCGAGCGCCTCGGGCGACCCGGCCGCCCGGACCGCCCGGACCACCGCGGACCGCGCGGACTCGACCTGGAGCAGCATGTCCGCGCAGGTGTGCTTGACCGCCTGGAAGCTGCCGATCGCCCGGCCGAACTGCGTACGTTCCCGCACCTGCGCCACCGTCATGTCCAGGGCCGCCTGCGCACCGCCGAGCTGCTCGGCGGCCAGCGCCACGAAGGCCACGTCCAGCGCACGGGTGACGACCTCCGCCCCCTCGCCCCCGGCGGTCAGCGCGCGCGCCGCGGCACCGGAGAAGGTGACCACGGCCTGGCCCCGGCTCAGGTCCAGCGTGGGCACCCGGCGGACCGTCACGCCCGGCTCCCGCGGGTCGGCGAGGAAGAGGTCCACCCCGTCGGGGCCGGCGGCCGCGACCACCAGCATCTCGGCGTCCGCGCCGTCGAGCACGAACGGCGCGGTGCCGTCCAGCACCGGGGCGCCGCCCCGCCAGGCGACGGCCACCGGCACGGCGTCCGGCCGCCACACGCCGTCGGGCGCGGCCACGGCCAGCGAGTGGATCCGGCCCTCGGCCAGCTCCGCCAGCGGCGCCTCTGCCGTACCGCAGCCGGCCAGCGCCTGCCCGGCCAGCACGGTGGAGGACAGCAGCGGTACCGGAGCCAGCGTCCTGCCCAGCTCCTCGCAGACCACGGCGATCTCCGCGAGCGAGCCGACGCCGCCCACCGCCTCCGGCAGACCGAGGGCCGCGAGGCCCACCCGCCGGCCGAGGGTGTCCCACAGCCCGGCGTCGATGCCGGGGAGGCGCTCGTCGAGCCCGCGCACCGCGGCGACGCCGCCCGCGTCCGCGCACACCGACCGCACGGTCTCGCGCAGATCGTCGAGTTCCGCCTCCGTGGCGCCGGGGCCGGTCACGGTGGTCGTCATGGTGCTGTCCCGTTCTCGTCGTGCCCACTGCCACTGCCACTGCCACTCCCGCGCAGCGCGCTGTGCGCCGCCGCCATCCGCGCGACCGGGACGCGGTGCGCGGAGCAGGAGACGTAGTCCAGTCCGAGGTTGTCGCAGAACGCGATCGACTCGGGGTCGCCGCCGTGCTCACCGCACACGCCGAGCTTGATGTCCGGCCGGGTGCCCCTGGCCCGCTCCACCGCCAGGGCGATCAGCGCGCCGACCCCGTGCGGATCGAGCCGGGCGAACGGGCTGGCGGTGAGGAACCCGCGTTCCTGGTACGAGGCGAGGACCTGGCGTTCCACGTCGTCCCGGGAGAATCCGTAGGTGAGCTGGGTGAGGTCGTTGGTCCCGAAGGAGAAGAACTCGGCGTGCTCGGCCAGTTCGGCGGCCAGCAGGGCGGCGCGCGGTGTCTCGATCATCGTGCCGAGCCGGTACGGCACCTCGATGCCGGTGCGGGCCGCCACGGTCTCGGCGGCGCCGCGCACGAAGGCGGCGGCGGCCTGAAGCTCCTCCGGCAGGCTGACCAGCGGGATCATCACCTCCAGCCGGGGCCGCACGCCGGTGGCGGCCACCTCGGCCCAGGCGGAGAAGAGGGCTTCCGCCTGCGCCGGGTACAGCCGCTCGTGGAGCAGCGCCAGCCGTACGCCGCGCAGCCCGAGCATCGGGTTGGCCTCGCGCAGCGCCGCGGCCCGCTGTTCCGCGGCCGGATCACCGGCGGCCTCGGCCTCACCGGGGGCGGGCAGGAACTCGTGCAGCGGGGCGTCCAGCAGGCGCACGGTGACCGGGCGGTCCCCGACGGCGGCCAGCAGCGCCTTGAAATCCTCGTGCTGCGCCTGTTCGAGGGCGACCAGCGCCTCGTCACGGGCCGCCGGGTCGGCGGCCAGCAGGACGCTGCGGATCAGCGGCAGCCGCTCGCCGAGGAACTGGTGTTCCGTACGGCACAGGCCCACCCCCTCCGCGCCCAGGGCGACGGCGGTGCTCACCTCGGCCGCGGTGTCGGCGTTGACGCGCACCCCGAGCCGCCGCGCGCCGTCCGCCCAGTCGAGCAGGGTGGACAGCTCCGGCGGGGGAGCGGCGACACTGACCCGCAGCGTTCCGGCGTAGACGGCGCCGGTACGGCCGTCGAGCGACACCGGTTCGCCCTCGCGCAGCACCCGGTCTCCGATCCGTACCGTGCCGGCCGTCCGGTCCACCCGCAGCCCCTCGGCGCCGCACACCGCCGGCTTGCCCGCGCCCCGCGCCACCACGGCCGCGTGCGAGGCGATGCCGCCGCTCCCGGTCAGCACCGCGGCGGCGGCCAGCATCCCGGGGACGTCGGCCGGTGTGGTCTCGTGCATCACCAGGACGGCGTGCGTGTCTTCGGCGGCCAGTTCGAGGGCGCGTTCGCTGGACAGCGCGATCGTGCCGGTCGCGGCACCGGGGGACGCGGGCAGCCCCCGTACCAGCAGCTCCTCGTCGCCGGTCAACTTCAGCTGGGGGTGCAGGAGTTCCTGCACCTGGGCGGGGCCGATCCGGCGAACCGCCGCATCCCTGTCCAGGGCGCCGTCGCGGACCAGGTCGGCCGCCAGACACACCGAGGCGCGCAGCGGCGGACGGCTCTGTACGGCGGCGGCGAGCAGGGAGACCTCGCCGTCGCGCACCTCGAAGTCGACGGAGACCGGCGCGTGCAGATGGCGTTCGAGAGTGAGCAGCGCGTGCTCCAGGAGCGCCGTGCCTTCCGCGAGCTTCTCCAGGGGTTCGCCGGTGTGCGGGGGCGGTGCGCTGCGCCGCACGCCCCGGAAGAACGAGCCCTGCGGCGAGAAGCGGCCGGTCTCGGGGTGGCGGCTGACCGCCGTGCCGTAGCCGGAGCGGTCGGCGGGGCCGATGCGCAGCGCCTGGACGTGCAACGCGATGTCCAGGTCGGCGGGGAGCTTCTGGGCCCGGCGCGACCGTCGGGCGCGCGGCGAGTCCCAGCGGGCGAGGACCGCCCGGGCGGCCAGCGCGAGCTGCTCGGCCGGGTCGTCGGGGAACGGTCGCCCGGCATGCCGGGCGACCAGGGAGAGGAGTGCCTCGACGCGGGCCCGGGGCTCGGGGCTGTCGAGGAGCGCGTCGTCCAGCAGCGCGGCCGGTACGCCGAGGCCGTACTCGGCGACCATCCGGACGGTGGCCGCCCACACCTCGTACAGCGCTTGCGCGCGCCCGATGACGGTACACAGGTCCCCGGCGTTGTCCGGGGTGACTCCGAGACAGGCGAGATCGGGCGGCAGCCCCGCGATGTCCGTCGGCGCGCTCGCCGACAGCCGCAGCAGCAGCGGCCGGCTCGCGTCACCCACCCGGCGTCCCGACAACTGCTCGACGAGTCCGACGGCCGCACGGGCGGTGCCGGGCTCGCCCAGCGAGACCGCCGCGCCCGCCGGCACCGTCAGCCCCGGCACCACCGTCAGTCCGAGGGCCACCAGCCGGTCCATCGCGACGCCGTGCGTGCCCAGCGCGTCGGCGTCCAGTCCGCGGGTCCGTCCCTGGCCGTACGGCACCAGGGCCAGGCCGGGGGCCTGCCGCGGCGCGTCGACGCCGGGGCGGCGGTCGGTGACGCTCAACCCCGGCCCCCTCGGACCAGCCGCTCCTCGCGGGCCTCGTCCTCGGCCCGGCTGATGCCCAGGACCAGCAGCAGTTCCTGGTGCAGCCGCATCCACACGGTGTGGTACGAGTCGCACAGCGGGGAGGCCAGCCACTGCGGGCCGCCGTCGTCGAACCGGCCGAGGGCCTCCTCCAGAGCCGTGAGATACCGGCCGCTGCCCGCGAGCAGCCGCTCCAGCCTGCGCAGCACCGGCTGGATGGCCTCGTGCACGTCCTCCAGCAGCTCGCGCACCTCGGCGTCGTAGACGCTGTCGCCGTGGTCGTTGACGGTGCCGTCCGGGCGGCACTGCCAGGCCGTGCAGACCTCGCGGACCTTCCGGTTGACGGGCAGGAACGCCTCGTAGACGGCGGTGAGCCGTCCTTCGTTCTCGGAGCCGGCCGGGATCCGCAGCATCTGTGCGGCGGCCTGCTTGGCGCGCTCGGTGGGCAGCACCATCGGGCCCTTCACCATGGCGAGTCCGGCGTCGACCAGCGGGCGGTGCACGGACTCCTGCGTACCGCGCCACATGCCGCGCAGGGCGAGGTCGATGACGGCGTCGGCGAGGGAGGAGTCGACGGTGTCCGTCCGCTCCACGGCAGCAGAATGCATCTCCACACCTTTGTTCCTGTGGGGGCGCGGGCTTGAGGCCGCGCGGCGACGGATGCCGGGTCGCAGGGGACTGCGATCTGTGTTGCCCGGAGGTTACGCTCCAGCGACCCTGTTAGTGAAGAGGTCGTCAAGAAACACTTTGTGGCTCCTGGTCCGACGGCCGCCCGGCCGACGCCCCGCCGCCGGACCGGGCGGCGAGGAACGACTCCATCGCGGCCTGAGCCGGCGCGCTGCCCGCCAGGGCGGCGATCGAGCGGGCCTCCGCAGCCAGTTGCTCCTCCAGTGGCGCTTCGGAGGCCGCCCGCGACAGCTCCTTCGCGGCCCGCAGGGCGGCGCCTGATCCGGCGGCCAGCGCGGCGGCCGTCCGGTGGGCCGTGTCGTCCAGTCCGGCGTCCTCCACGACCCGGGACACCAGGCCCCATCGTTCGGCCTCGTCGCCGGTCAGCACCCGGTTGGTGAGGATCAGATCCGCGGCCCGCCGAGGGCCCAGCAGGCGTTGCAGCAGCCACGTGGCGCCGCAGTCCGGGGTGAGCCCGATCGCCGTGTAGGCCAGTCGGAAGCGTGCAGACCGGGCCGCCACGACGATGTCGCCCGCCAGGGCGAGCCCGATTCCGCCGCCCGCCGCGGCGCCCCGGACGGCGGTCACCACCGGCACGGGCAGCTCGTGCAGGGTCCGTACGGCGCTGTGCGCCGCGGTCGCGACCGCGTGCACGTAGGGGCCGGTCTCCGCGCCCCGGCCCGCGAAGGCGCGCAGATCACCGCCGACGCAGAAGTTCCCGCCCGCCGCCCGCAACAGGACCGCGCCGCCGGGATCCCCGGCGATATCGGCGGCCGCGTCCCGCAGTGCCTCGGCGGTCGGCAGGTCCAGGGCGTTTCCACGGCCGGGATCGTCCAGCAACAGCTCGACGATCCCGTCGGAGTGGCGGACGACCCGGACCGGCTGGGTGCTCATCGGAGGTCTTCTCCCCATCGTCGGCAACGAACGGCTGTCGGAAACCGGGCCAAGATACTGAGCCCGCCCTAAAGTTTCCGCAACGGTAGACCCTTCCTTCGTCGCGAAAAAGGGCTCTACGGAAGTACATCGTCGCCGACCCTCGGGAAAGTTACTTCACCAGTTGTACAGTTTCCTCGATGCGGCGGGCACCGGCGCCCGTACGCCCGTCGGCGGGAGGAACCATGCCGATCCAGTTCGATGTCGACCCGTCCGTGGCCCGGCTCGCCGAGGCCACGGCCGAGTTCGTCCGCGAGGTGGTGATCCCGGCCGAGCGTGAGTGCGGGGGGTCCGTCCACGACGCCCCGCAGGCACTGCGGGCGGCTCTGCACAAGAGCGCCCGCGACGCCGGCGTCTTCGCGCCGCACGTCCCTGAGCGGTGGGGCGGGCACGGCCTGGACCTGCGAGGACAGGCCGTGGTGTTCGAAGCCGCCGGGTACTCGGTGCTCGGCCCGCTGGCGCTGAACTGCGCGGCTCCGGACGAGGGCAACATGCACCTGCTGGAGAAGGTGGCCACCGAGGAGCAGCAGGCGCGTTATCTGCGTCCGCTGGCCGCCGGCGAGTTCCGCTCGTGTTTCGCGATGACCGAACCGGCGCCGGGCGCCGGCGCCGACCCCCGTGCGCTGCGGACCACCGCGGTACGGGTTCCCGGCGGCTGGCGCATCGACGGGCGCAAGTGGTTCATCACCGGTGCCGACGGCGCCGACTTCACCATCGTCATGGCCCGCACCGGGGGCAGCCCCGGCGGTCCGGGCGGGGCGACCATGTTCCTCGTCGACGCCGGCAACCCGGGCATGCGCATCGTCAGGAACATCGACACCCTGGACGAGAGTCTGTTCGCCGGACACAGCGAGGTCGTGTTCGAAGCGTGCGTGGTGGGTGACGGGCAGGTGCTCGGCCAGGTGGACAGGGGCTTCGAGAACGCCCAGGTCCGCCTCGGCCCCGCCCGGCTGACGCACTGCATGCGCTGGCTCGGGTCCGCGCGCCGCGCCCAGGACGTCGCGCTGGAGCGTGCGGGAACCCGCGAGGCCTTCGGCTCGTTGCTGGGCGACCTCGGCATGGTGCAGCAGATGCTGGCCGACTCCGAGATCGACATCGAGGCGAGCCGCGCGCTGATCTGGCGCACCGCATGGGAACTGGACCGGGACTCCACCAGTGCCGCGCAGTTCTCCTCGGTGTCCAAGGTCTTCGTGGCCGAGGCGGTGGGCCGGGTGGTCGACCGGGCGGTCCAGATCTGCGGGGCGCTCGGCATCTCGGCCGCGGACGCTCCGCTGGCCCGGCTGATCAGAGAGGTGCGCCCGTTCCGGATCTACGACGGCCCGTCCGAGACCCACCGGTTCGCCATCGCCCGTCGCGCGGTGAAGCCGTACCGGAAGTCGCGTTCGGCCGGATCGCCGTCCTAGTTTCTTTTCATTGACTACAGTCACATCCGCCTCGCCGAGCCACGGGTGCGGATCCTCTCCCCGGAGGATCGGCAGCGAACGTCAAAGCGACCGTCAAAGGGTCGCGGGTTCACATCCTGTCGTCCCGTCCCCTGCCCCCGCTGTGAGTCGGGCACGCGCCCTGTGGATTCGCTCAACCTCGCGAGACATGCGCGACCCCGCTGCCAGGATCAGGCGCCATGACCGCAGGGCACGCAGGGCACGCAGGGCACGACAAGGCCGACAAGTACCGAAGGTCGCAGGACGGCGCCGAGGCCGAGAGGTACCGGGCGCCGCTCGGCGCGGGACGCGCGAAGCGGGTCGGTAAGGCGGCAGCGGCCGACGCGTCGACGACCGCGCTGGCGCTGGCCGCGCGCGGCGGGGACGCGGTGGCCGTCGAGGGGTTCGTGCGCGCCCTGCACCGGGACGTGGTGCGGTACGTCGCCCATCTGAGCGACGATCCGCAGGCGGCGGACGATCTGGCGCAGGACACGTTCCTGCGGCGCTGAGCGGCCTGCACCGGCGCCCTTGAGCATGCGGCCCAGCGCGTCGAGGTCCCGCAGAGCGCCCGTGGGGTTCGTGGTCCGCAGGGGGTGGGAGCTGCGGTCGATGCCGGCCACCACACTCTCCCCGCGCTGCCAGGAGGCAGATGCGCCGTCCACAAGCACATCCGCAGCATCTTCGCGAAGCTCGATCTGTCTGCGACGGACCAGGTGGACCTCCGGGTCGCGGCCGTCCTGCGGTATCTGGAGGATCTACGGCGGCTGGCTTGAGGTGGTGTCCCAGCCCACGCCATACACGGCGGCGGTCCACATGACTCGCGCGATGGCGGGTCTCCTCTCCGAAGAGGACTTCGCGGCCTTCCTCCAGTCCGCGCTCCGCGCCGATGCCGCCAGCCAGTGCCCGAGCGCCAACTGGCCCTTCCCGCGGTCGTTCATGGACCGCTTCGCCCGCGAACTACGGACCCATCTCGGACCACTTGAGGACGGGGAAGGCCGTCAGGGGGCATGGCACATGATGTTCGCCCTGCGCGGCATCCTGGCCCCGGATCTGGTCGGCCCGTTCATCCGATGCGCACACGACGCGTGGGAGAACACCGTCGAACTCACCCAGCGAGTGCCAGCGGCGCGGGCGTAAGCGGCGGAAACAATAGTTTCCAAATCGTTCGACCGCCTCGAACGAGGGGCGCCTGCCCTGACGGAAGCCGCTGTCGTGTAGGCCAGCCTTCCCACCACGCAGGCAAACGTCGCCGGACTCCCGAGCTCCGACCGCGGGGAGCTGCCCGCACCATGGCGCCTCGATCTCCCCTCCGCACACCGAAGCCCTGTTCCCGGCCGCGCGCCGGGAACAGGGCTTTTCGTGTTTCTGGGGGCTGTTTCGCCTGCCGCGGGTGCCGATGGTGCTGCAGGGAGGTCAGAAGTTTCTGACCTCTGTCCAGCCTCTCAGCCAGCTGCGACTCCGACCTGCTCCGAGGTTGCTTCAACGGCACGGTTGGCGGCGGCCAGCCGCTTCACGACGCGCTGAATCTCGGTCTCCAGGTGTTCCAAGTGATCGAGGGGCGCGACCGGGTCAGCTTCCAGAGCGGCCTGTACCGCGGTCGGCGCCAAAGGAGAGTAGACGCGCTTGAAGGGGAGTCTTCCGACGAAGACGCCCCGAGGGGCGAGGGATCGGGTCATCATCGTCGGAAGCGTCAGGACGACGTTCGGTGGGGAGTGCGGGTGCGTGCCGCATGCCGCGTACGGGGGTGTGCCAACCGCATGGGGTATTCGGGGAGCGGCCGTCTGCCATGGGCGAGATCTCTGAGATCGGCGGCGGCGTTTCTGGCGCTGCTCTATCTCTGTCTGTCCGGCGTGGTTCCGGCCTGGGCGGCCGATGGCGGGGCGGACGGGGGTTCCGCCGGAATGCTCGTCGTCGAGATCGGCTGGGACGCGTCCCGACAGGAAGTCGTGGTCCGAGCACGATGCACGTACAGCCTGTCCGCGCGCAGCGAGGCACTCGCTGCGCTGAGGAAGAACGGTAACGCCTTCTGCGACGGCTACACCGTGAAGCGCGATGGGCAGGACCCCGCCAACGATGGTTGGGACAGGGCGAGGAACACCGTGAGTCAGGAGTCCCCCGACCGTCCCGCGCGAGTGGAGTCGGACTTCGCCTTCTTCCTGTCGCGTCGCTCCGGGCCGCAGGAACTCGAAGTCGGCTTCGACATGCGGGTGGCGTCAACGGACAAGCCCGAAGGGCTCCCGGAGGTCTGGACGGTCGAAGTGCGTGCTCCGCGCTGGTTCTTCGGCCAGATCCGCGGGCCGATCGAGTCCCAGTCGGCCGAGGCGGTCTCGTGGCGGGTGACAAGCGTGAGCGGCGCACCGCACGTCACCCGTTCGGTCGTCCTGGATAGGGACGTGACAACCACGAAGCCCGCTTCGACGCGGCAGCAGACGCAAATCGAGCTGGTGACCGCCTTCGGGATCGGCGTCCTCGGGGTGGGTGCCGTAGCGGCTCTCCTGGTTGCGAGACTCGCCGGGCCGTCGGCGCTACGACGATGGGGGCGGGCAGCCATATGGGCGGCCGTGGCCACGTACTTCTGCGCCCTCGTCGAGGCACCGGGAATATCGCTGCCGGAACAATCCCGAGGTTTCCTTGCTTACAGCGTCAGCGGGGTGGCGAGTCCCGACGTGATCTGGAAGCCGGGCGCCGCTCTCGGTCTATGGTTGTGGTACGTCCTCCCCGTGGCGGGTTGGTGGTTCAGCCGCCGTGTGGCCACGGGCAGGCCGCCGTCCTGCCGCGTTCTCCTCGTGAGCTGCGTGCCTCCCCTGCTCGCCTTCACCCTGGTGGCCGTCGACGGGACGACGGTGAAACCCGGCGTGTGGCACGGGCTCATCGGCAGCGGAGTGTGCGCGCTCGGCGTACATCTCGTCCTGCGCCACTTGGGCGCGGATGGGTCGGCGCGCAGGTGGGCGGCCACAGCCGGAGCACTGCTGTGGATCGGCTGTGTCACGTTCCAACTCGGCGACCTGCGCTCCCGCCATCCGGTGACGGACGAGACCGAAGTGACCATGGCGCTGCTCTGCACATGGCCGACCGCGGCATGGCTCACCGCCCTGTCCGGGCCAGTGATGAGGCGAACCCTCGGGCCGGGCGTGCGGACGTTCGTCTTCTTCGCGCTCTGGTCCCTGCTGCTGTGCCCGTTCGCTATGGCCCGGGCGACGGAGCCACCCGAGCGAGGGCTGTACCTGTGGAGCTACTACGGGACCTCCTTCTTCAAGGGATACCTGGGGTTCCCGCTCTGCGTGATCGCGGTGTGCGGGGTGGCACTGCAACTCGTGTACCTCCTTCGGCGTGGTGCCGTCGGAGACAGAGGCCGGGCCGTGGAGCCCGTCGGCAGGGTGATGTTGGTCTGCGCCACCCTCATGGCGCTGGGGAATCCGAGCCTGCGGACCCTTTCGATGTGGGGTGGCGCGCTCGCCGTCCTGTGGGTCGCGCTCGGTTCCCTCCTCCTGCTCCCGGTCGGCGCGGACACCACGGCAGCCAAGTTCCGGCGCGTCGGCCGCCAGGCTCACGCGCGGTTCATGGGCCGGTGGGTGGGGGCACAGCTCGTCTGGGACGCGCGTGCCGACTTCCAGCGGGCCGCACGGTCCGCTCTCACGGAGGACAACGGCATGAGCCCGTCGGACTTCGCCGCCCGCTGGGACGCACTGGAGGTGCCCGGACGCTGCGGTGACCCGGCCACCCGGCTGGCCCGCCTGAAACGCTTCGCGCTGGGTTCGAGCGCGGGACTCGCCCCCCGGATCGCGGGACCGGCCGGCGCGGTCCTCGCCCTGCTGCTGGCACTCCCCTGGGCGGTCTACAAGCTCATGACCAGTGGCGCCGTGGGAGCCGACGCCTTCATGCCGTTCCACCTGACGGAGATCTCCAAAGCGCTCAGGTTCGCACACTGGGCTCTGTACGGCTTCGTCTTCGGCTACTACTACGCCCTGCTGAGGGGCGGCACACCGATTGCCAAAGCGGCGATGCTCATGGTGACGCTGCTGCCGGCCGAACTGCTCGCCATGATCGTGCTCACCGTCGATCCGCAGTACACCACCAACCCCTCCTGGACCGACATGGCCCTGGCCTGCGGGGGGCTCGCGGGCCAGACCTTCGTGGTGTGCATGGGGCTCGGACTCTGCTGGGAGTGGTGGCTGGCCCGGGCCGCCGCGATGAAATGGTCCCAGGTGCGGAACTTCCGACGGCTGTCGTCCATCACCGTGCCTCTCGGCACCGTGCTCGTTGCGGCAGCCACCGCCTTCGCCACCGTGGTCGCGGGAGCGTGGGCACAGCAGGAACTCCAGCCGCCCACCGCCAGCAGCACCTCACCGCCCCCACCCGGTACGTCTGCACAGCCCGTGCCGTGAGGCTGTCCCCCTGCACTAGGCCACACACTCCGGAGCGCCGTGCCCGCCGTCGTGCGGGCGCGGCGCTCCCCCTTTCGCCAAGGAGCCACAGGTGCCCATCAGCCCACCGACCCCGGAACGAGCCCCGCGCCTACCGGCGCAGCTGGAGCAATACGGATCCCGCGAGAACGGGCATCTCGCCGTCGGCCGACGACTCCTGCAGGATCACCCCGACCTGCCCCCGGTTTGGCTCGACCTGATGTAGATGGGCCTGAGGTGTGGCGTAGCTGACGCGTTTGCTTATTGATCTTGGTTGTGGGCTGGTGTTGCTCAATTGTGTTGAGCGGTAGGTCTGTTCCGTGGGTGGGGTTTACGCGGAGTCGAGTGTCCGGCGCCGGAGGATATGTGGGCTGAGCTGGCTGTTTGGTGCTGCTCAGTGAGCTGAGTGGGGCAGCGGTTTTTGCTCAGTATGGTTGGCGCGCCTATAGGTACCGGTGCTGGCCGGTCTTGTGGGGCTGGGGCGGCAAGGGGTGTCACGGAACTGCGGACCACCCGGCCGGCCGGACGGACGCGGGCGTGGTCTCGCCCTTGACCACGGTCCTGGTCTGCGGCCGCCGGTGTTCTCGGCCTTGGGTGTCATTCCTAGTGCCGTGTCAGCGCCTCTCGCACGGCGGTGATGGCGATGCGTTCCTGCTCCAGGCGCAGGTGTGGTCGGTAGGTGCCGGCCCGCAGGTCTTGGTCGAGGCGGGCCTCCTCGGGGGTGAGGTGTGTCAGGCCGCCGCGTGCCTGTGTCTTCTCCTGGCCCCAGTGGGACTCGTGGGCGAGGAGGGTGGCGCGGTCCATGAGCAGTGACGTGGTGTGCGGGAAACGTCCGCGGACCTGGTCGAGGATGGCGAAGCCATGGGTGTCGATGTCGCCCCAGTAACAGAGGTCGACATCGTCGAGCCAGGGCAGATGACGCAGCAGGGCGGCGGCGTATCCGGAGCCGAGGATGGCGACGGCGTCGGGGACCGGCGGCAGTGAGAGGTAGGTGATCTCGTTCTCGAGGACGAAGACGGTGCGCACCCCCGGGGACCAGCCGGCCAGTTCCTCGGCGCGGACGGCGAGTTCGCTGAAGGGCAGGGGAGAGGCGCCGAGGTAGCGCAGGCGGATGTAGACGGGCTTGGTGCGGAAGCCGTACCGCGCGACGAGATCGCTTCTCGGTGCGCTGGTGTCGACGCGGCTCTCGGGGAGCACACAGTCGAGGAGTTCGGCGAGGATTCCCTTGTTGGTCTCGATGAACTTGGTGTCCACTCCGGGGACGTCGATCTCGCGCAGGTAGACAGCCTCGGTGTCGTGGTCGCGGATCCAGCACGTGGTGCGCACGAGCCGGTGCCAGTCTGCGGCGTGGGCGAGGACCTTCATGGGGTGGTCGGCCATCCACCGTGCGATGCCGGGATCCTGGTGGGTGGTCTGTTCGTGCAGGGTGTGGAAGTGGTCGACCTGGGTGGTGACGCGGAGCAGTGTCCAGAGGCGGTCGCGGGTGTCGACCCAGGCTCGGGCCGGGACGGTGTTCGAGGGGGTGCCGTTGCGGCCTCCGATGGATTTGGTCTGGATGCGCAGATGCGGGTGTCGGCTGGGGGCCCAGGATTGGGCCCAGGTGAGTGCCTGCTCGTAATGCTGCAGAGCATCGGCCGCGGTCGGGCCCTTCAGTGGCACTCCGATGGGTTCGAAGGGGTGTCCGCCCGCGGCGGCGGTGAGGTAGCGGCCGCTGGTCCATCCGGTTGAACCGCAGCCCTTTGATGTAGCTGAGCAGGGTCAGTGGGTGGTCAGGCGTTTCCAGAGCAGGTCGTGGTCGGCGGGTGCGAGGCGTGACAGTTGGAGGCGGCCGGCGAGTTGGTGGAGGAAGGTGGTCTGCTGGGTGCGGGTCATGGGGTGAGGGGGCAGGCGGTCAAGAGCCGCGGCGAGGGTGAGGGTCTCCGGGTAGGTGATCAGCTCGCGGCAGGTCAGGGCCGGAGACGGCGGACCTGGGGACATGCGGGGGTTGGCGGCGGTAAGCCGGTGCAGGCGTGTGTGCCAGCGTTCGTGTACGTGCTGTTGGTGGTCGTACCAGCGTGTCGTGATCGTCGATGCCCAGCTCAGGGAGACCGGTGTCGCCGGGCGGCGCGCGCGAAGGTGGGCTTGGGTGAGTTCGGGGACAGCTCGGATGTCGAGGGGTCCGGGATGCCGGGGGTCGCTGGAGGCCTGCTGGTGGCGGGTGCAGATCATGGTCCGGGGCAGGCCCGGCGACGGGTGGATCCACGCGGAGGCTGCTGTGTGCGGGCTGCGGCGGATGGTGCAGGCGGTACACGCCGGTAATGGCTGCAGGGCGATCTCGACCGTGTGCCAGTGGGCGGTGGCCGTGCCGTGCGCGCCGGTGTGGGCCGACGAGGGCGCGGGCGGGCGCAGATGGGGCAGGGCACGGGTGAGGTGCGTGAGGGGGATGCGTGTGAAGCCGGACAGGCGGCGGGCGGCTTCGGCGCTGAGGCGGATCTCGGCGGCGGGCGGGGCGTGCTCGGTGCCGGTGGCAGTGATGCCGTGGCCGTCGAGGAGCTGGGCGGGGCTGAGGCGGTAGGTGGTGGCGAGGCGGGTGAGGTAGGAGGCGGTGGCTTCGCCGGGCAGCGGCCGTACGCGTAGCGGGCCGGGCACGGATGGCCACATGGTGGCGGCCTGCACCGGGGGTGATGGCCTGGTTGCGGCCGGGGAGGTCACCGGCTGCTGGGGCGGGTGCGGCGGCGGGCGGGGTTGCGGGGCCGGTAGTGCTCTTCGGCGAGGTGGTCGAGCGCGATGCCGTCCAGCAGACCTTTGGTGATGCGTTCGCTGCTGTCGAGGATGGCTTCGATGGCCGCTTGGCGGATCAGGCGGGAGAGGCTGCCGATGCGTCCGGCGGTCCGTTCGTGCAGGTAGGAGGCCAGCTTCGGCAGGCTGCCCGCCCGGTGGGCGTGCAGGTCGAGGGCCTGCTCAAGGGAGGCGATCAGCTCCCGGAACGGCTCCCGCTCGCCGGCCCGCGCGGGCAGCGCCCCGCAGTCGATCAGGGAGGCGCGCCCGGCCAGCTGCGCGCCGCGCACCCCGGTGAACACGGCGCTGTCGGTGACGTCGATGCCCGCGTAGACGAACGTGGCCCGCACGCGTTCGGTGAGGTCTTTGAGCCAGTCGGCGGCCTCGGCGCCGCTGGAGGTGCGCGGGTTGAGCCGGTGGATCTCGTCGATCAGCGCGAGCTTGACCCCGGCCGCGGTGTAGGTGTGGCAGACGGCGGTCGTGATCTGTGTGGTGGTCATGCGGGTGGTGACGGGGATGCCGAGGTAGCGGGCGAACTCCCCGGCCAGTGTCTTGGCGGTGGCGCCGGGCGGCACCAGCACGTAGGCGACGGGCACGCTGTCGTCGCCCGGGGCGGCGCGGCGGGTGTGGGCCAGGTGGCAGGTGCGGCCCACTTCGAGCAGCGCGGTCGTCTTGCCGGTCGTGGCGGGCCCGGTGACGATCAGGGACGGGCGTGCGGTGACGCTCTGGTGGCGGCCGAGGATCATCAGGGTGCGCACACTGCGCGAGAGGGTTTCGATGGCCGGGGTGCGCACGGTGACGAACTGTGAGTGGTAGGCAAGGCGTTCCTCCGGCGAGCGGGGTGCCTGGCCCGGCTGCGGCGGTGTGGGCGGTGCGGTGGCGGCGAACCGGGCGAAGGCGTCGAAGGTGGTGACTGTCCCTGCGGACGTCTCCTCGGCGGGGGGCGTGGTGTCGGGGCTGGTCACCAGTGTTCGGCCTCCTCGAAGGCGTTGTACAGCGCGTATCGGCCCGCGGGCGGGGAGAGTTCATCGCTGTCGGCAGGATTGCCGTCAGCGTCAGGGGCGTCGACGGCGTCGGGACTGTCCTCGGCCTCCGCGTCGCCGTCCGCCGTCTGCGGGCTCGCCGCTCCCGCCGCCGCTGGGGCGGGTGCGCCGTGGCCGGGCAAGGGGCGGGCGCGGCGCAGAACATGGTCGGCGGCCTCGGCCAGGGCGGCCTCGTGGTGTTCGCGGTCGCCGCGCCGGTTCAGGGCGGCGCGGATGTGACGCCATGCGGTCTCGCCCATGGGGGCGTGGACGTGGTCGCGATGGATCCACGGGACCTCGTGCAGGAGCCCGTCGGGCAGGCGGATATAGATCTGTCGCACGTCGTGCGGGTTGAGGTGGACCTCCCACCCGCCTCCGGGCCCGGTGAGGGAGGACCGGCCGCGGTGCTCATTCAGGCAGGCATGGTCGTAGGTGCGGTAGTTGATACGGATGCCGCGGCCGGTTATGGGGTGGAACCGCACGGGCAGCAGTTCCAGGTAGTCGGCGCCGGCCAGCGGCAGCGGCACGTACCCGGACGCGCCCAGCAGCGCGCCCCACATCTCGTTCGGGGTGAGGGCCTTCTTCGGCAGGACCGGATGGCGCAGGCCCTCGTGGGGGCGGTGCTGCCAGCGGGCGGTGATCCACTCGTCCAGCAGCTCCTGCAACTGGGCCACGGTGAACCGCGCTTCGTCCTCCACCGCCTCGCCGCGCTCCAGGATGTGGGAGCCGGTGTAGCCGGCGATGTGCTGGGCGACGAGCGTGTTGATACTGCCGAAGGTCCGCTCGACGGCGCCTTTGGCGGCCGGCGAGCGGGGCGGCGTCGGCTGCACGCTCACCCCCAGGGTCTCGCAGGCGGCCAGGAACGCGGCGGAGACGAAGATGGCCCCGCGGTCGATGACGATCGTCTCCGGCACCACCACCGGCCGCGCCGCCGCCTGCTCCAGCCGGTCGTCCAGGGCGAGCAGCCGGTCGTAGGGGACGGCGGCGTGGGCCAGGCGCAGATGGCCGGGCCAGCCGGGCCGTGCGGGATGGGGCACGGCCATCTCCGCCAGCAGCAGCGCCGCGTCCACGGCCTTGGTGCCCTCCTCACGCAGCACGGCCGCCACCACGGAGCGGGTCGCCACATCGAGAGCGATCGTCAGCTCCGGGCGCACCGGCTTCCCGTCCTCGCCGACGGCCATCACGTCCAGGCGGGTGGTGTCGACCTGGACCAGCTCGCCCGGCCGCAGCGCCACCGTCGGCGTGTACGGCCGTACCGGCGTGGTGGTGGCGGTGCGGGCCGGCCGTCCGGGATGCTCCAGAGGATCGGCGATCACGCGCACCAGCCGGTTGAACGTCGACGGCGCAGGCAACTCGACCGCGCCCGGCCCGTGGGTGTCGGCCAGGATCTGCCCGGTCAGCTCCCGCAGCCCTTTCAGCGTGCCGGTGGAGCGGCCGCGCTGGCGGCGCAGCGCCTCCAGCACGGCGGTCACCACCCGTTCATCGGCCCGCCCTGTCGCACGCGACGGCTTGCGGCGGGGGATCAGCCCGAGCAGGCCGCTCGCGTGGTAGCGGGCGCGCATGCGGCGCACAGTGGCCCGGCTGACCTGCGGCCAGCCCAGCCGGGCGAGTTCGTCGGCCTTGGCCTGTTCCCGCTCGGCCATCGACCGCCGTGCCGGGTCGTATTCGGGCCGGGGCGTCCCGCCGCTTGCCGGGCCGCCGGGCAGCCCGGTCTCGACCTCGCGGATGTGCCGCTGCCAGGCCAGGGCCCGCTCGCGCTCCCGCTCGGGCACCGACTCCAGCAGCCCCCACGGCGGCACCGCGGCGGCAGGGGAGTCCACCACGGCGAAGGCGGGGTCGGCGAACAGGAAAGAGGCGAGCACGGAGGCGGTCTGCCCGTGATCGTCGACGAGGCGCACCGACGCCCCGGCCACGGCGGCCACCTGCCAGGCGCGGCCCTCGAACGTCACGTACGCCCCCAGCTTCACCTGCCTGTGCCGGGCGCCGGCCACCGGGCGGCCGCCGTGTGCGCTCACCACAGCTCGGCCTCCGCCCGCGGGTCGTACACCCCAAACCCGCCGGTGTCCCGGGCAATGTGACCACCGGCACCGCCACCATCAGCGTCGTGCACCGTCATGGCGCCGGCGATCCCTTCCACGGCCGCGACGTCTGCGGTGCGCCCTGCCGCACCGGAGCCGTCCCTCGTCTCGATGCTCGGCTGTGCGCCCGCGCCGCGGCGCGCAAGGACGCCGCCGGTGCGGCGCCGGACCATCTCGTCGAACGGGTGCAGGGTGTGCTCGCCCTGTGCCCACCCGACCGCGTGGAGCAGGCCGTCGGGCAGCCGGACGAAGACCTGCCGCGGGTCGTGGGGATGGTGGTGGACCTCCCACCGCTGGCCGCGGCCGCGGTGTTCGTCCAGACACGCATCGTCGTAGCGGCGCCCGCCCAGCCGGATCCCGGAATCAGTGAGGGCGCACCGGCGCGCCGGCAGCAGTTCGCCGTAGTGCTTCCCGGCCAGCGGCAGCGGCACCATCCCGGCCACGCCCAGCAGCACCTCCCACATCTCCTTGGGGGCGAGCCCCGCCCGGGGCAGCAGCGGATGGCGCAGCTGCTCCTGGGGGCGCTGGTGCCACCTGACGGTGATCCATTCGTCCAGCAGGTCCTGCAGCTGCGGCATGCTCCAGTACGCCCCGACCGCCTGTCCCGCTCCGTATGCCTCTTCCGCCGTGGTGGCGTGCCGCGCGAACAGGCCGGCGAGGACCTCCAGCGTGCGCACGGCGCCGCGCTTTGCGCCCGCCGTCCGCAGCGGGGCCGGCTCCAGGCTGATGCCCAGGCTCTCGCACACGGCCAGGACAGCGGAGGTGACGGCGGCTGTGGACTGGTCGACGATGAGCGTCTCGGGCACGGCCGCCGGACGCGCCGCCGTGGCCTCGATCCGTTCAGGGAGTGACACCAGCCGCCGGGCAGGCCCGCCCGCATGGGCCTGCTCCAGCAGGGCCGGCCAGCCCGGGCGCTGAGGCCTGGGCACGGCCATCTCGGCCAGCAGCACCGACAACTGAACCGGCCCGTCCTGGGGCGGGTGCAGCACGGCGGCCAGCACGCAGCCGCTCGCCGCATCCAGTGCCGCCGTCACCGCCACCGGCACCACACCCCCGTCCTCGCCCACCGCCCTCAGACCCAGGCGGGCGGTGGCGATGTCGACCCGCTCGGCGGGCCGCAGCGCAGGCGGCGGGCCGCCCGAGCGGGCCGGGCCGGTGGCGGTGCGCGCCGCACTGCCCGGCGGCTCGGCCGGATCCGCCAGCGCCTTCACCAGCCGGTACAGCGACGAGCGGCCGGGCAGCTTCACCCGGGCCGGCCCGTGGGTGTCCGCCACGATCTGTTCGGCCAGCTCGATGATCTGCAGAGTGGTGGTCTTCGACCGGCCGCGGCGCCGGCGCAAGGCCTCCAGCACGGCGGCCACCACCCGCTCGTCGGTACGCCCGGTCGCCGATCCGGTGCGCAGGTGGCGCTTGTCGACCAGCCCCCACAGCCCCTGCCGCTGGTAGACCAGCCGCATCCGCTGCACCGTGGTCCGGCTGGCCCTGGCCCAGCCCAGCGCCGCCAGTTCACGCGCCTTGACCTCTTCCCGCTCGGCGAGGGTGAAGCGCCGCGGGTCGTATTCGGGCCGGGGCGCGCCGCCTACCGGGCCGCCGGGCAGCCCGGTCTCGACCTCGCGGATGTGCCGCAGCCAGGCCAGGGCCCGCTCCTGCGCGGCCAGCGGCACCGTCTCCCACAGCGCCGGGGCCGGCGGCTCCGTGGGACCGGTCACCGAGAAGCCGGGCGCGGACACCAGACGGACGGCCAGCACACACCCGGTGGCCCCGTCCTCGGCGACGAGGTACACCCGCCCGTCGACCAGACCGGTCACCTGCCAGGCGCGGCCCTCGAACGTGACCTGAGCGCCCACCTCAACACACCGCCCACCAGGGACGGCCACCACGTGCTTGCTCAACTCTCCTGCTGCTCCCGCCGCTTCCCGTCGCCTGCGACCGGGCCGGGCGAGACAAGGGTCTGCTCACCCAGCGGCCGTGTCAGGTCCGCGGACAGCCGACCGCTCCACAGCGCGTGGTAAAGCACCGGCAGCGTAGTGAGGACCTCGCCCGCCGCCGCGGCCCCGGCCATCAGCGGCCGCGGCGCGGCGAACGCCTCGAGCACCGCCTGCTCAAGGCCGCCTGCGTCACGGTGGCGGGGATGTCGGTAGCCGGCCAGCCACCGCACGTTCGCCGCCACCACCTTCTCGGGCGGCGCCATGCGCCGGTAGGTGAACCCCGCCGCCGCACAGGCCGCTTCAAGCACCGCGGCGGCGCGCTCGGCCCGGCCGGCGGCGGGAGCCGCCGTGGCGGGGCAGTCGGCGAGCAGAGCGCGGCCGTCGGCATAGCGGGCGAACAGCTGCGGTACCCACGTCAGCACCCGCCCGCTGTCCGGATCCCGCCAGATCAGCCGCACTGGCCGCGCCGACAGCGCTACCACTTGCGGATCGCGGTCCAGGATCATCAGCTGCGTGCACATTGCCTGTGATCCGTGCATCACATGCCGCCCGGTCGTGGCCGACCACCACCAGCCCGGGCCCCACCGCCGCCCCGGTACCACCGGGAACGCCGCCACCGGCGCCAACTGCTCGAACCTGACCGTGACGGCGGCCTCCACCCAGCGGCGCTGCACCAGCGTGCCGTTCGCCTCGGCGAACTCCGCCTCCACCGAGCCCGGTTCCGGTACCCGGTAGACGCTGCCGGCGACGGCCGGTAAGCCGGCCGACGCGCCGTCCTGGCTGCTGTTGATGATCACGTACTCCAGACAACGTCATACCGGTCGCACCGCGCAGGCGAACCGGGCGGTAACCAGGACACCTTCTTCTCGGCTCCCGGCCTCTCGCCATGAGCGTGCGCGCCCACGGTGCCATCTGGTGCCGCCCGTGTCAGTGCGGGTCTCTGCACCTTCCCGCCCGCCCCGCGAGCACTATGCGCGCCACGCGGGGCGCCCTCCGCTCTGAGCAGCAAGCCGTGTCAGCTCCCACGTACAAAACCAGGTGTCGGCCCCGCAGCGCCTGACCGGGCTCTTCATCCCTCAGGCGGCCGCTTGGGCGCGAACTCCGGGAGGATCTCGTCCAGAACCTCGGTCGTCCACACCATGCCCAGGTCGGAATTCTCGTTGAGTCGTCCGCTGTAGACGCCCACCAGGGCCGTGACCCACTCCTCGTGCACATGCACCTCGCCACCGGCGAGCACCATCTCGCCCGGACGGATGTGCATCAGGACCGGCGAACCCGACTGGCCGCTGCGGGTCCTGGAGTCCAGCAGGAAGCCGGGAAGCCTATTCCACCGCGCCAACGGTTCACTGGCCACCGGCGCGGCCGTCCAGACGGCGAAGGGCCAGCTGCCCGTGTCCCCGAAGGGGAAGCCCAGAACGTAGAGGCGGTCCATGACCCGAAGGGGAAGCTCGGCATCAGCCTCGGCGCCAGCATCTGCCCGCCGGTCCTGCGGATACAGGTCCCGCACCGTGGGCCACCCGGTGAGCAGGAAGGCATCCACCGCGCCTTCCGGGACACTGCCGATGGGTACCGCAGCCACATCGGCCCGCTGCTGCGCGGGACTTCGCCACACAGGTACCTGGGCCTCGTCGCCGTCCGCGTACAGCGCGACCTCCTGGTCGACGGGCTCGAACTCTCCTTCCTCTCCCTGCCGGGCGAAGCGCACGCGTAGGTAGTCAGGCCAGAACCCCCTATCGTCCTCCAGCTCGTCTGTCTCCGCGTTGCGCCCGCTCACCACATGCCTCGCCGTGACAAGCCAGAATTCGCCCGGCACCCCCACCAGGAAGCCGGTCCCCGACCCCAGATACACATCAGGGCCGTCTCCCCGGGATCGGAACCACGCCTCGATGTAGAGGGCGGAGAAGGACAGCGTGTGGACCCCATGAACGCCTCGCATGCGGCGACGGTACGGCCAAGCACGGCAACCTGCCCACCGGGCCCCTACCGGACTGGAACAACCAGCCACCCCAGTTTTCGTCAGATTGACGGTAAGGCGGGGAGGGGCCGTCCCGTGCGACCAACGCCCCGTCATGCCGTCGTACCCGGAGGCCTGTTGTGGAACCGCACGTCCAGCTCGCGTTCACCATGCGCGACACCCCCCGCGCGTACGCGGTCCTGCTCGGGGCCGGCGCTTCGATCTCCGCGGGCATGCCGTCCGCGTGGAACGTCCAGGAGGACCTCATCGCGCGCCTGGCGGCCGCCGAGGGCACCACCGGGATCGTCGACCTGCATGCCTGGTACCAGGAGCGCTTCGGACACTCGGCCACCTACGACGGCCTCCTGACCGCGCTTACCAGCACCCGAAACGAACGGCAGGCCCTGCTGCGCGCCTACTTCGAGCCTAACGACCAGGAGCGTGAGGACGGCCTCAAGCAGCCCACCGCCGCGCACCGCGCCATCGCCCGGCTGGCCGCCGCCGGCCGCGTGCCGATCGTGCTGACGACCAACTTCGACCGGCCTATGGAGACCGCCCTGCGCGAGGTGGGCATCGAGCCCACCGTCGTCGCCGACGCCAACGACGCCCGCGGCCTCGCTCCCTTGCACACCATCAAGGCCTCGTCATTCACATCCACGGTGACTACCTCGACCACGAGAGCATGCGCAACACCCCCGACGAACTCGACCAGTACGACGAGGAGATCGACCAGCTACTCGACCGCGTGTTCACCGAGTACGGCCTGATCATCTCCGGCTGGTCAGCCGAATGGGACCCGGCCCTGCGCAAGGCCATCGCCCGCAGCACCACCCGCTTCTTCGCCTCCTACTGGGCCGACCCCCGGCCGCTGCCCGAGAGCGCCCACAAGCTCCTCACCCACCGCGGCCTCACCTACGTCCCGGCCGACGCCGACACCTTCTTCACCGAGATCGCCGACGCCGCCGACGCAGTCGCTGACCTTGCCCGTCGCCACCCCGTGAGCATCGACATCGCGGTGGCCAGGACCAAGCGCGACCTGAACGGCTGGAGCCAGGCCATTACCCTGCACGACACCCTCCGTCGCGAGCTCGACCGCGTCGCCGCCCTCCCCCTGCGCACCACGGGGCCGTGGAACCTTGCCATGGGCGCCGACATCGAGGCCGAACACAATCGCCGGATCGCCACTCTGGAGTCCGAGACGGAACTGTTGCTCGCACTGGTTGCCGTCTCGGCCTACTGGGGCAGCAACACCACCGACCGCTGGTGGCTCCGCGACATCGAAACCCTGGCCGCACCCCAACCCCCCGGCGGCCTCCCCGCCCTGACCCACCTCGCACAGGGTCCCGCCGTCATGGTGATCTACACGGCGGGTATCGCCGCGCTGGCCGCCGAACGTTGGGAGACCCTCACCCAGGTCCTCACCGAGCCCCAGGTGGAGCACCGATGGGGCGGCAAGCGCTACGCCGTGGCCGCCCTCAGTCCCTACGCGACCCTCAACCCCCCTGGCCGTGAGTCCTCCGAATACCTCCACGATCTGCTGCGCCCCGTCTTCACTCGGCACCTCGCCCTCAGCACGACCGCCTACAGCGAGGTGTGGGAACGCTTCGAGTACCTGCGCCTGCTCGTCCAGAACGACGCCGACCAGGGCTTCGACATGCCCCACATCCGCCAGAACGGCTACCTCGACACGTACGACCCCGCCCCCGCCACCTGGCTCAGGACTCAGATCGACAAGCACGGCGACAACCTTCCCCTGCTCCGGGAAGGCTTCCTCGGCGGCAAGCTCACCCGGCTCCAGGAACTGATGGCCTCCGCCGAACTCTCCTTCGACGACATCGCCCACCGCAGGCGCTTCGCGTAGCAGATGCCCGACCTGGTGCTGGAGCTGAGCACCTCACAGCAACAGTGTCCACCCCCGCCACCCGGCCAGCGGTACCTTCGCCCATGAAGTCCCTCAACACCTCGCTCGCCGCCCTCAGCACTGTGGTGTGGCGTAGCTGTTGGCCTTGCCCCACGCACCAGCCCCGGGCGTCAGCGGTCGGCCTGGCCCGTGGCAAGAACCTGTGCCAGTTCCTGGGCGGGCAGGCGGGACCACTGGGCCACGTCCTGAAGCGCCACCCCGGCAGCGACGGCCGCAGTGGCGGTGTGCAGCACGGCCCGGTCGATCAGCTCGGCACTCTGGCTGAGGTGCTCCAGCAGCGTGCGGGCCACCTCGGCGGTGGTGCCACTTTGTACGCCGCGCAGCTGCGCCAGCTGCTCCCGGCTCTCGTCGAGCAACTGGGTGATGCGGAGGCGGTGTTCCGCGGGCACGGTGGCGCGCCACCGGGTGCCCGAGCCGCCCGCCTGCCGCTCTGCCGCCCGCACGCGCAGCTGGCCGGCCATGGCCGCGGGCTGCAGCTCACGCTTCAGCCGCCACGGGGCATCCCGCCATCTTTCGGGCCCACCGCGTCGTGTGCGCACGACAGCCCCCGTCCAGTTGCTCAGCGGGCTGCCGTAATCGGCCGAGGCCAACGGCCCCAGCCATGTCCGGCCCACCCGTTCGCCCAGCCAGGAGCAGAACGGATCGTTGGCGTCCCGTGCCCGCGGCCGCTTCCCGCCGCTTGCGCTCCAGGCCAGTTCGGCCGTCGCCGGCTCCAGCAGCGCCCCGGCGACGGTCACCACCTCAGGGAAGACAGCCGCGTCCCGGCCCACGATCCGCCACCACTCCAGCTCTGCCCCCACGCTGCCGCCCGCCAGCTGGTGCAGACGGCGCGGCCAGATCTCCTCCTGGTCCCAGAACAGGGCCTCCTCCCACCAGCGGGCCACCACCGCATGCGCCACCGCGAACGCCTGCTCCGGTACTACTCCGGCCCGCACCGCACGCCGCGCCACCGAGGGCCACTGCCGCTGCGCGGCCACCACCTCCGGTATGCCCCGCAGATCGAGGTGTTCCAGCGGCTGGTCGGCGTCCGCGTCCAGCAGCCAGCGCGAGTGCCGGCCGCAGACCCGCTGCCAGCGCGGCACGTACCGCACCGCACGTACCGCCTGTCCGGTGCGCCGCGCGGTGCACAGCCGACAGCCGAACGCGGCCGGTCCTACCACTGAGCCCGCCGCCCGCCACCGCACCTGCGCCACGGCGGCCTCTCCGCCGGTGCTGATCTTGGGGTCGTCCACGGTGAGGGCCGGCAAAGCGCGCGCCAGCACCGCGGGCTCCACCCCGCATAACTCGGCGAGCACACGCCGACCCGCATCGTTGAGCACGACCTCCGCATCGGCCCGCACGCCGCCGCCGTCGTGCCGCGCAGGAAAGTTACGGCACGTCCACAGTCGCAGCACGTTCCCGGCCGCCAGACCGTAGCGGGCTGCGACCCGGATGATCAGCGACGCGGTCAGTTCCCCGGCCAGCGGCACGGTCCGCAACGCTCCTGCTGCCACAGCTGTCCCCTATGCCGTTTCCTGTTTCCGGAGCCCCATGCGGGACCTTGAAGAAGGTAGTGGTGATAGCCGAGATGCGGCCCGGGTCGGGCTGCTGCCAGGCTCGGCGCCGACGTTCCGGCATGACCCACAAGGTAATGGGCGGCTCGCTGCAGCCCGCCTTCGCCCGAGTCGTCTGCCGGACGTCGGCGTTGGCCCGCCCCGCGCGTCCCCTCGGCAATGCGTTACGTGTTCTCCCCTGCGCCCGTCACGACGCCCCTTTCCTCTCTTGTCGTTACGTGTCGATGCCGGAGTTGCGTGGCGGGTTTCGTTACGGGTTGGGTAGGGTGGGGCTTGCTGCTGGCGGCCCGGGTCAACTGGGTGCGCCCTAGGTGTGTTGTGTCTGTTGCTGTGTCCTGCCCGTCTTGACTGAGTCCGCCGCCCGCCCGCTGCTGGTTCGAAGGCGGGGGCGTGGTCGTGTCCAGCGGTCGGTGGTTTGCCGGTGGGCTCGGGGCCGTGCTCGGGCCGTCCCGCTTCTCGTGTTTGGAGATCTTGATGTCTGCCCGCTCCGCTGTCCCCGATCCGTCCGCAGCCGAGCCCGCAGTGGAGGGGGCCGGTGGTGCCGTCGAGCCGTCCGCCGCGGCGCCGATGCCGGTTGAGGGGCTGGAGGTATTGGGGGTGACCGAGGCGCGGAACCGGCTGTATGAGCTGGTGGACGCGGCGCGTGACGAGGGCCGGATGACGGTGGTGGTCAAGCGTGACGGGAAAACGCACCGTACCTATCGTGTGGCGCTGATCCCGGTGGGCCGGCTGGATGCCGCCTCGCGGGCGCGGTTGGTGGGGTGGCCGTCGTGGGCGCGGACGGCGGCGCGTCCGAAGCTGGGAGACCGGGTGATCGACGCGGCTGGCCGGCCGGGTGTGCCGGGTGTGCCGCAGGTGCTGCTGGACCGTACGACGCCGCTTGCGGTCCTGGTGGACGCTGCCCTGGTCCCGCCCGGCGATGCACTGGTTGCCGTTCCCGTCGGCGGCGCGCCCGCACCGCCCGCGCCGGCCGCAGCGTGGGCGGACGCCGCGCATCTCCCGTCCGGTGCGTCCGCAGCGCCCCAGGCCCATGAGGCCATTGGAAAGGGCCTGCCCGCTGCCCGCCAGGTCTTCGCTGCGCCCGAGGCCTCCGCCGAACCTGCCGTCGACGTCGCGGACACCGCGTCAGCCGATGTGTCCGCGTCAGCCGACCCTGCCGTCCCGCCCTCTGGCGAAGGTGTTGCCGAGGCCGCGGTCGCGGCCTCGGCGGGTTCCGGTGCTGCGCCTGTACCCGCGCCGCTGGCAGCCGCCGACCGCACTGCGGATCTGCAGGATGCCGGCTCGGACTCCGTCGGGCCCGACGCCGCCGTGGCCGGCCGGGACGCCGGGGCTGCGTCGGCCGGCCACGCTGCCGCTGAGGAAGCCATCGGCGGCCGGGACACCGTCGCCGGTCGGGGTGTGGACGGTACGGCGCCGTCAGCGGGAACGGCCGAGGTCCCCCCACCGGTCCCGTCCGCGGGTGGTGGGCTGCACCGGCTGCACGGTCTGGGAGAGGTCGCCGGGCTGGCCCTGACGGAGGCGGTCGCGCCGTCGGCTGTGCCGCGGTTCGGGTTTGGTCTGCACGCCCTGGATGCCGCGCTGGGGAGTCTGCCGTCGGGGGTGCTGACGGTGGTGGCGGCCGAGCCGCACGCGGGCGGCTCGCTCCTGGCCGTGCATGCTGCCCGGCACATTGCCCTCACCCGCCAACTCCCCGTGCTGTACGCGGCGTCGGGCCCGTCGCGGACGGCTGTGGCACTGCGGGTGATCGCCGGTGAGGCCGGGCTCGACTACCGGCGGCTGCGCACGGGCGCCCTGACCGAGGACGAGCAGCAGGCCGCGGCCGCGGTCCAGGCCCGGCTGGCCGCTGCCGACCTGCACGTCGACGACGGCACCGGCCTGAGCGCCGAGGCGATCGCCGAGACCGCCCCCTACGTCGAGGGCCTGGCCCTGGTCGTCGTCGACCGCTTCCAGCACGCGGCCGATCCGTTCATCCCGCTGTCCGGTCCCGCGCTGCCGGAGGCGGCCCGGGTGCTGGCACATCTGGCCCGCACCCGGAACGTGCCGGTGGTGGCCGTGCTCGACACCGCCGACCCCGACGCCCTGGCCGCGCTGGACGCCGCGCACGTCACCCTGACCCTGACCCGCACCGGCAACGACGCCCAGGTGACGGTGGCCGAACGCGACTTCGGCGAGCTGACGACCGTGGCGCTGCGCGCCGAAGTCGCGTGCGCCCGCTTCACCGACGCGCCCGCCCGCCCGCGGGACCCGAAGGCCGCGCACGCGTTCGTCGACGGCAAGGGCGAGAAGGCCACCGCTGGCCCGGCCGCCGAGGCCGCTCCGGGCGTCGCCCTGCAGCCCGGTCCCGCGCCGGCCGTCTCGGCGGACGTGGGCGAGGGGTTCGCGGTCGTGGAGGCCGAACTCCTCGGCGCTGCACTGCCGTTCACTTCCGGCGCCCGGAGCGGCCTGTCCGCCCGCCTGGCCGGCGCGCTTGCCGCGCTGCGCGAGGCCTCCACCGCGCCCGCCCGGGAGAGTGAACTGCCCGGGCTGCGTCAGGCCCTGGACGGCCTCGCCACCCGCCGCCCGTCGGTGCCGACCACACCGGAAGGGGAGCGGCTCGGAGCCGCGCTGGCTGCGTTCACCGCCGCTCACCGCGATACCTCCACCAGCGCCACCGCCCCAGCACCGGCGACGTCGGCGGCGCCGCAGCCGGCCCCTGCCACCGGCACGCCGGAGGCAGGCCCCACTCCCGCCGAGGTCTCCGGTGCCGCGCCCGGTACGGCCGATCCGGCCCGGCATGTGGTCGAGGGGGTGGTGTTGGAGGCGCCGTCGGCCTCGTTCAGCGACGACACGCCTCCGCCCGAGGACACTCCCGGCACCGGCGGCCGGAACTACACGTACTTCCTCAACAAGATCAGCGCCGCGGTCGACCAGGCCCTCGACGAGACGCACGGCGACATCGAGGCCGCGGTCAAGATGCTGCAGAAGAAAGCCGTGCCGGACTCCATGGCCCTGTTCAAACTCACCCGGGTCGGCGCAAGTTACGTCCACACCGTTTATCCGCCCGCTCTGGATTTCCTCTCGAAACCCGGACAGGGCGAGGCTGACGGAATCTGGGAAGGCCGCCATAAATGGCGTAACGCCCCCCTCTACGAGGCCATCAAGAAGGGGGAGCACCACCCGCTGGAGGTGGTCGGCCTGGACACCAACGCGGCCTACCTGTCCGCCTTCAAGACGCACCTGCCCATCGGCGCACTCAAGCACGATCCCAACGGCGGCTACGACCGCCGCCGCGCCGGGATCCACCGCGTCGACCACTTCGTATGGCCCCACGCCCACCTGCCCAACCCGATCGGCAACCGCAAGGAGCCCGGCCCCTACCTCCTGGACGAGGCCACCGTCCGCCTCCTGATGCGCTGCCATGAACTCAAACTGAGCGAGGCGCCCCGGATCCTGGAATCGTGGACCTCCGGCACCTCTGAAGCCCTCCTGGAGAAATTCCGCCGCGTCCTGCAGCAGGCCCGTCAGACCGCGATCGAAAACGAGGACTCGGCCACCGAGGAATACGTCAAGGCCATGTATTCCCGTTTCACCTCCACGATCGGTGAATCAGGAAAGAACCGAGAGCTCCGCCGACCCGAGTGGGTCCACACTATCCGCTCACAGGCCTTCGCAAGCCTCTGGCTGAAAGGATGGAAAGCCCATCAGGGGGGCCTTATCCTGGTCCAGGTATCCGGCGTTGACGAACTCCACGTCGCCGGAGGCGACTGGAAGAAGGTCTGGGAAGAGGGCCGCAAGCCCACCCAGATGAAGGTGAAGCGCCTTTACACCCTCGGGGGGAATTAACCGATGCCGTACGACGACAGCGGCTGGAAGAATTTCGGCACCTACGGCGCGAACCGCTCCCTCGAGAACGTCCGCGGCGGCAAAGCCCTCGGCCGCGCCCTGGAAGACGCCCTGGAACGCCAGATCCTCGAAGGCGGCATCAAGTCCCCCGTCACCACCCCCCGCGGCCTCAAGGCGCGCCTGAAGTACCTCAACAGCGACGCCGGAGTCGAGGCCATGCGCGAGGCAGGAATCACCGTCAAGTCCCGTGCCCTGAACAACTGGTTCGCCGGCACCCAGAAGCCCAACCCGGCCAACCTCGAGCTCGTCGACACCGCGTACTGGAACCTGCGCACCCAGCGCATCCTGGACAACCTCGGCGCCTTCAAGCAGCACCTCAACAACCAGGGAAAGGGCACTGCGGTCGAGATCCACCCCGTCGACCAGTCCCTGGTCGACGAACACGCCCGCCGCCCCAACCTCGAAGGCGAGCAGGCGCACCGCACCCTGCCCGCAGTGCGCTACATCTGGGACGACGCGGTCGACGCCATGGAAGCCAGCGACGAAGGCAAACTCGAGGAAATCTGGGACGACATCATCACCGAGCTCGACTCCGACTGGGGCGCCTACACCTACGTCTCCTACGTCGGCCTCGGCGCCTGAAGGCGAGTGTCCCGATGCCACCGCGCCGCCGGTGCGACGGTCCTTTCATGACCTTCGTCTGCCTTCTGGGGGTGTTCTCGCCGCTTTGATCGGTGCTGTCCTGCTGGGCCGGTACCTCGGCTGAGGACCCGCCCGTGGCCGCACCGTTGACTGCTCGCAGCAGTGTGCGGGCGGGTGTTACGGGTCCGACCCGACCCGTAACACCCGCCCGCGCAGCCGCAGTTCAGACCGGCCCGTCCTCGAGCGGCGGTTGTCCCGCAAAGTAGCTGGCGCAGGACCCGGTGAACCGTCCGTCCCCGGCGCTGTGCAGGGACGTTCGGTGGTGTTCGGTGTCGGTGTGGCCCGTGCGTGCCGGGCAGGAGCGGGCCGCCGATGTGCCCGGTGAACCCGCAGGGCGGCAACGGCCTTCCCGCTTGCATCACACGGGCCTATTCGATGATCCGGTCGAAGAAGAGGACTGCGGCGGCGGTTGCTGCCGCGCCGGCGGGGACGGCCACCGGCCAGGTGTTCGTGGCGAGGATGGTCAGCAGGCCGGCGCCGAGGCCGGCGAGTACGGCGAGCAGGAAGATCATGGCAGAGCGCTGGTTGAGCAGTGGCCTGTTTTCGTCGGGGTCCCGGAGTGCGGCGGGCGGCAGCGGAAGGGTGCCGCCGTCGGCACGGAACGCGTCGCGCGGGCCGGTGATGTGTTGGCACGTTGTGACCGTGTGCCGCCGGCCAGTTGCTGTGACAACGCCTTGACCTGTGCTGGCATGCCGCGGAACTCGCCCCAGCGCATTCGGCTGGTCCTGCCGCGCAGTTGTCGTAATCATGGCGCTGACGGTGGGTAGAACGCGCGCCACCTCGCCTGGCGTTTCCTCGCAGCAACCCCGAATGCCTCTCGGCGGGAGACCCTGCGCGCGTGGCGACGGGCATCGCCGTCGCGTGTGTGCCTCCGCGCAACAGCGGAGTCTGCTGTGGAGCAGAATCAACCGATCACAATGTGACGAGGGAGGCCGCCCATGAGCCACAACGCGACGTTTCTGCAGGCGGCTCAGGCAAGCCGAGGGGCTCTTACCCGCGGCTGGCTGGCGTTTCCCGCCCCGTCGGCCGATGCGCCTGTACCGGAGTCGGTTGCTCACACGGATGTGGCGGTCCTGAACTTGGAGGATCGGCTTCGTGAGGTGCGACTGGCGGCCGCCCCTCATGTCACGGTGGCGGCCGAGTCCCTCCATGCGGCAGTCAGGGCTGCCGCCGATGCCCAATTCGACCTGCACATGCAGAACTTCAGCAGCGCGGAGCGTCTGTGTGCTCTCGACGACATAGCCTTCACCCGTCACACCGACGCCGTCAGGCAGGCGCTGGAAGCCTTCGTCGCGGCGGCCTACCGAGAGGGAGTATCGGTGACGGCCACAGGTTCAGACCGGGCCAAGGCCGCACGGGTAGCCGAAGCGGTACCGGCGGACGCCGCCTGGCTGGTCCAGCTTTCCCGGCGGATGCCGATGCGCCGCATCCCCGACTTCGTCGCCGAGGGCGTCGACACGGCCCTGGAAGCCTTACAGCGCGATGTCATCGACTTCGTCGACCCGGAACTCGAAGCGGCACATCAGGGCTTCATGGAAGCTCTGGCCCGTCTCGTCGACGAGATCAACGGCACCTTCACCCCCGACCACGACGCCGCATACACCGAGGTCCCGCCGGAGTGGCGGCGCACCGACCCCGAACAGTACGCCCAGACCCTGCGCGATCTCTCCCACGCCCGCGATACCGTACTCGACGGCTACAAGGAGCTGATGAACATCATGAGCCGAAGAGGCCATCTGCCCGCACCGCAGGAACCCCAGCCAGGCCCTTCGGTCCAGGTCACCGCCGGCGACAACTCACCCGTCACGGTGAACGCCCCCTACGCGCACGCCTCCCACGGCGGCCACGCGAGCGCCGGCCAGCCGACACCGGCAGACCAGAGCGCCGCGGCCACGCCCGCGCCGTGGTATCGCAGCGGCATCTTCTGGGGCGCCGTCAGCGCTGTGGGAACAGTAGCCAGTGTCGTCGTCGCCTACCTTGCGCTGGGTAGATGACCGAGTCCACACGCCAGGGGCCGCAGCCCCTGGAGCAGTTGGAACAAGGCGTCCTCGACGACACCGTCCCGCTTGCCGGACTGCTGCGCCTCGCGCTCGTCATCGGCGGCCACGCCGTTTCCCAGCCCCTGAAGCAATGGGCACTCAGCGAACTCGAGGGCTACGGAGGCAAACCCGCCTCCAGCGTTCCGGACTACCGGCGCCCGCGCGCGCCCATCCAGGCCGACTCACACTCGCTGACCTGGCAACGGCACGGTGAAACCATCAGCGCCCTGCACCTCCCCGACATCACACGGGGCACGATCAACGAAGAAGTGACCATCCCGTACGGCGTCGGCCAGCTGCAGAACCTGATCGAACGGACCCCGCCCGGCCAGGCAGTCCACCTCAGCCTTCCCGGTGCGGCCGAACTGCGCACGCTGATGAGCGCGATGGAAAAGTACCGCAGCCGAGCCATCATCATCGACGACCTGTACTGGGCGGTCTCTCCCTCCGTCCTGCACGACATCCTCGACCAAGTCCGCACTCGCCTCACGCAGTTCGTCGCCGAACTGCGTTCCACGATGCCGGCCGGATCCGGCACGCCTACCCCTGAGCAGGTCCACAGGGCCGTTCAGAACATCAGCATCACCACCGGCGACAACTCGCCCGTCACCCTCACCGCTTCGCTCGCCCACGCCGACCACGGCGCAACAGCCAGCGCCTCAGCCGGTGTACAACAGCGCTGGTGGCAGCGACGACGGCGCTAACTCCATCCCCGTCCACGACAGGGGCCACTTTGGTGACGGGTACCCGCAATCCGTCCCCCGCACCAACGAGGCCCCAGCGTTCCTCACGGGGCTGCGAACCTGTCTTGACCCGCTCAACCCCGGCGAGCGCTACGGCCTTCAGGTCGGCAATCACTTCTCCACGCTGTCCTTCAGGTCCGGTGTCCTCCCCGGCGAGGGCATCGAACGCGTCCGGGCATCGCAACCCGGGCATGAACCCAGGCCACCCCCAACAACGCGGAAGCGCGCTGTAGAGCGCTCGCCGCCGACGCCTGGTAGATCAATGGCGGCTGGTGGGAGCAGCGCCAGGTCATACGCGCGGACTCAGGAACGGCAGGGAGGAGGGCGAGCACCGCGGACTGCAGGCGGCTGCTGTACGGCATGGATGCGAGAGGGACGGGAAGGTCGGGGAGTTCGGTGGCTAGGGTCGTTGCATGAGCTTGCGCGACGCGGACTGTTCCTGGCTGCCCGACCACCAACTCCATGTGGTGGAGACGCTGGCTCACGTCGACCACACGATCGAGCGGTTGTTGCGGCTGACACACGATTACACCGAGCACGGGACGATCACGTTCGCTGAAGTGAGCAACGGTGACCGTGTGGACGTCGTGGTCCAGGAGGTCGCTCCGCTCCCGCAGGCGATCCCCCGGCTCGTGGCCGACGCCCTCACCCAGTTGCGGGCCGCGCTGGAACACACCCTGTACGCGGAGGTCGAGACCGCTCTCGGACGCCCCCTGACGGATGAGGAGGCGAAGAGTGTGGAGATGCCGGCCACGTGTGACGCCGCTGCCCTCGCCCACTGGTTCGGCAACCGCAGGCGACGGCAGCTTCCGCCGCTGAATGTCGGCACGCCGCTCGCTCAGCGCATCGAGCGGCTGCAGCCGTTCCAGCGCCGCACCCCCGACGAGCATCCGCTGCGGCTCCTCGCCGTCTACACCAACGTAGCCAAGCACCGCACTCCCGCTGTCGCGGCGACCCGGCTCGGCGCCGTGCACCCCGACGATCCGCACAGCGACCTGACTGTCGCTCTCCCCCTCAAACACGGGCCCCAGCCGGGTGATGGACTGCCCCTGCGGGAGGGTGACGTCCTTGCCAGCGCGCCGCGTGGCGCCCGCATCCCCTTCTCCGTATGGCCGACCGTGTCCCTGCAGCGGCCCCACACCCGTGTGTGGGCCATCGCCGCCAACGAGCTGGAGCTTCTCGAAGCATGGGTACGCACCGTGGCCATCCCCGTTCTGATCACCGGCCGCCACGACGTGAGCCCGCTGCCACCGCACCTCGACATCACCGTCGGACACCGGGACATACGCGCCGCCCTGGCGACGGCGGATCGCACACCCGCCGTCGTCCGGAGCCGGGACAGGATCGCGGCCATCACCGGCCGCGCTGGTCTCGTCGAGTTCCTCGCTTTCTTCACGGAACGGCCCGAGGCGGAAACAGTCCGGGCATGGCTCGACTCGCTGGACGACACACAGGTCGTCGAGCACGTCCTACACCTGCGTACGGTAAGCGGCCGACCACGTGAACTGAGCGAGGCAGGAAGCGAATTGGCCAGCGAAGCCCGCAGGTACAAGGAACGCATCGGGGAGCCGTCCCGCACGGGTGGGGCAGGCGCGTAGGGCAAGGCCTCCAGGCTGCGGGTACGACCTCGGCGCACGGATCTGGGACCGGGCCCACAAGGTCCGGTGCGGCCGCCTGCCGATTCCTCGCGATTCGCCGGAAGTCTAGGGAGTGCCGGTCAGGTGGCCGAGGCGGTCTGCAGGCTCTCCACGATCTGGGGCGGCAGGACGGAGCGGGCGGGGGCGCTGTCGGTGGAGGCGAGGTAGGCCAGCAGCCGCGTGGGCTGCTCCGGCCGGCCGAGGGGGACCGGCTCGACGCGGCGCCACCCGCGGGCGGAGGCCGCTTTGATGGCGGTGAGATAGACGTTCTCGTTCATGCGTCCGAGTGTCCGCGCCCGCATGAGCAGGGCGGCGAGCGAGACCTGCCAGTGCTGTTTGAGATGGAACAGGGTCGGCCAGTCCACCGTGGTCGGCAGCTGGTCGTGGATGTCGTCGGCGGGCATGAGGAAGGCCGCCGCGAACTGGTGGGCCTGTGTCTCGACCTCTTTGACACCCCAGATCTGCTCGCCGTGCAGGACGAGGTGGGCGAGTTCGTGCGCGCTGTCGAACCGGGCGCGGGCGCGGTCGTTCTTGTCGCTGCTCAGGACGACGACAGGGTGGTCGGGAAACGGCAGCGAGAAGGCGTCCACATCGTGGTTGTCCAGAGGCAGCCGGGTCACGGCGACCCCGTGTCCCTCCAGCAGTTCCACGACGTTCGATACCGGCCCAGGAGGAAGCCCCCACAGCGACCGCACCCGGGCCGCCGCCGCCTCGATCTCCGCCCGCCGCGCCTGCAGGCTGCTCACCGGGAGGCGTGGCATGTCCGCGGCGCGGAAGCGGCCCACCGAGGATGCGTGGACGGCGAGATCGTGGGCAACGTAGGCGATCGCCCGGGCGCGGCGGCGGTCGGTCACCGAGGTCCGTCGCAACGAGCGGAAGAAGCCGTCGTGGCTGCCAGTCATCGCCTCGCCGAAGAACGCTGGCGGCACTGCGAGGACGCGGGCCAGCACGCCGGTCGTCTCCGGGCTGGGGCGCGCGGCGCCGCTCTCGAACTGGCTGATGGCTGCCGGCGTGAGCCCGGCCTCGCGAGCGAGCCGAGTCTGGCTCAGCCCGGCCAGTTCACGGGCGGTCCGCAGCCGTGCCCTCTCGAACACCTGCGTGCTCATGTCTCCCCTTGCCTGCCCTGCCCGATCTTGGTCTCCACATCTTGGCGGATCGCGCAGGCCCCGCACGCTCCGGGGACGGCGTGGCCCGACATGACCCTACGACCCACACGCAGAAACATACGCGGAAATCCATGCTGTGATATTAAGTAGTCCCGACAGGGAAGATCCGCTCCTACCGGCAGCGGGTCTTCAACGATCCGCGTGACGGGGGCGGTTGCACTGACCGAGCGTTTCCAGATCCTGGCCCTGGACGGCGGCGGCTTCCGCGGCATGTTCTCCGCGGCGGTCCTTGCCCGACTCGAGGAAGACCTCGACATCCGCATCGCCGACCACTTCGACCTGATCGCCGGCACCTCGACCGGCGGGATCATCGGCCTCGGCCTCGGCCTGGGCCTGACACCCCGCGAGATCCTCGCCTTCTACACCGACCACGGCCCGCGGATCTTCCGCGACCGCTCCAGGATGCGCGGCCTGCGCCACCTTGTGCGCGCGAAGTACAGCACCGAGCCCCTGCGGGCGGCGCTCACCGACGTCTTCGGCGAGCGGACCTTCGGAGAGAGCACCAAACGCCTGGTGATCACCTCCTACAACATCGCCGCCGACGACGTCTACCTCTTCCGGACCCCGCACCTGCCCACCCTCAAACGGGACTGGCGGGAAAAGGCCGTCAACGTAGCGCTCGCCACCTCCGCCGCACCCACCTACCTGCCCGGCATGCCCCTGGACGGGGCCCGCCTCGTCGACGGCGGCGTGTGGGCCAACAACCCCACCATGGTCGCGCTCACCGAGGCCGTCGGACCGCTGTCCGTCCCCCTCGAGGCCATCAAGGTCTTCAGCCTCGGCACCACCACCGACGTCCGAAGCCGCCACCGCCGCCTCGACCGCGGCGGCCTGCTGCCCTGGGCCGGCGACGCCGTCGAGGTCCTCATGCGGGCCCAGAGCGAAAGCGCCGCCAAACAGGTGCGCCACTTCATAGGCAAGGACAACGTCCTGCGCCTCAACCCGACCGTCCCCACCGGAGCCGTCGCGCTCGACAACATCGACACCCAGACCCTCTCCGGACTGGCAGGCCACATCAGCCGCGACGTCTCCCCGGCCATCCACCGCACCTTCTGCGACCACCGAGCCCCCGCCTACACGCCCTGCCACCCCACCCGCGAGGAATGACGTGAACACGCTCCACCCGACGGGGGAGGCCGACACCGACTCCCTCGAACAGATGCTGTCCATGCTGCTCGACGGCGCCGTGGAATCCCTCGACATCTCCCCGGACCTCTACGACACCGCCGTTCGCCGTTACATGGACGTCGGCAGCTGGCTCGGCCTGCACGAGAGCCCGGACTACAAGATCTACTCGCAGGGGTCCTTCCTCCTCGGGACCGTCGTCCGCCCCCAGACACCCACCGGCGAGTACGACATCGATCTCGTCTGCCGCATCCCGCTGCACAAGACCAGCACCACTCAGGACGATCTCAAGCAGCGAGTGGGCGACCAGCTCATCGCGTACCGGTCCTGGAAGCAGCAGCAGGGCCACAGTGATGGCCCCAGCAGCCTGGAATCCCGCCGCCGGTGCTGGACCCTGGGATACACCGGCTTCCACCTCGACGTCCTGCCTGCCATCCCGGACGACGAACACCAGCCCCACGGCATCCTCTTGACGGACAAGAACCTGTACAAGTGGCAGCACGGCAACCCGATCGGCTACGCGGACTGGTTCAGCGCCCGCTCCGAACTCTCGCACGCCCTTCTTGAGAAGCGCGCCAGCATCGCGGACGTGCCCGTCTGGCACATCCGCAGCACCCTCCAGCGCCTGGTACAGGTCCTGAAGTGGCACTGCATGACCTATTTCGCCGACGACACCGACAACCGTCCGCCGTCCATCCTCCTCACCACCCTCGCCGGCCGCGCCTACCGCGGGGAGGACGACCTGTTCACTGCCCTGCGCAACGTACTCGCCGCCATCCCCGGCTTCATCGAACGGCGCAACGGCCAGTGGTGGGTCGCCAACCCCGCCCACAAGGAGGAGAACTTCACCGACAAGTGGAACGAATACCCTCAGCGGCGCCAGGCCTTCAACACGTGGTTCGGCGAGCTCACGGAGACCATGGACAACTTGTCCCTGATGCACTCCGAAGGCCTGGACACCGTCTACTCCCACCTCACCAAATCCTTCGACCCCGGCCCCCTCCAACACTCCTTCACCCGCTACGCGAACCGCATGAAGAACACGGCCACCCAGCAGCGGATGAGCACCACGGGACTGCTCTCCACCACCACCGCCGGCCCGCGCAGGCGCCCCCAGACCTTCCATGGCCAGCACACCGACGCGCGCGATTAACCTCGCCCGGCAGATGGCCGCCGTCAAAGCGGCCGTCCCCACAGCCGAAACGACACTGCGCGGCGGTGAACTCGTCTGCAACCTCACCCTGCAACCCACCCCCGTCAGCAGGCGCTACACGGTCAGGATCGCCTATCGCCACCGCGGCAACCCCCGTGTGAGCATCACCGACCCGCCACTGGCACTGCACCCGGACGCCACACACCTCCCGCACGTCTACGCCAGCGGCGACCTGTGCCTGTACCTGCCCGGGGAGTGGAACGACCACATGTTCCTCTCCCAGACCATCGTGCCGTGGGCTTCGGCCTGGCTCCTGCACTACGAACTCTGGCTCATCACGGGCCGTTGGACGGGAAGCGGCGAAGAGCACGCCCTCCCGACCGCCTGGCCACCCACCGCCTACCCGTGAAACAACCGCACCATCTCGCAGGCCCCACCGGGGCGTACGCCTGCGAAAGCGGGTTGTCGACGATGCCCGATCCGCCGACGATGTCCCCGTGAGCGAACACAACCACACACGCAACCCGGGCACCGGCCTACTCGGGCCGAACTTCAGCCGCCGCAACCGCCAGCAACCCACCTACGACCGTGTCGGCGCCGCCTCGCCCGCACCGGGCCTGCCGGAGGTGGCCTCGGCCGCAGCGGGCGACGGTGGGCTCGGCTGTGAGCGGGGGAGCGGACGTAACGGTGCCTCCAGACGATTCAGCGGGACAATCTGTGGCCCCCCGGCCGCGCTGAGCCGATAGAGCCGCCCCTGCGGCACCGCGTGGCGGGGTTGAGTCCGCCGCGCCACTGCGCGTAGCGGGAGGCGGCGTCGTCCGGCCAGAGGATCCCGTGCCCGGAGGGCACGGCCAGGGCGCGGTGGAGGTCCGTGGGATGCCCCAGCACCGCCAGCCGCGCCGTGACGTCCCCGAGCGGCCCCCACACCAGCCGCCGGCGCCCCTGCAGCGCCCGCGCGATCCGCCCCGCCCCCTCACCCGCTGAGACCGCGTCCGCCGGCGCCCGCCGGTCCGCGGCCCGGCGAGACGGACCAGGACGTCCTCCAGGACGAGGCCCGTCTCGTCCGCGACCTGGACCCGCCCGGCCAGCGGCGGCCGCGCCCGACCCGACCCCGTCAACGGCGCCGCGGTCAGCTCCACCCACACCACCGCCAGCCGCTCCGACAGCAACGCCCCAGCCCACCGGCCCAGTTCAGCCCTGCGCACCCGCAGCGCCTCGTGCGTCTCGGCCAGCCGCGCCAGATGCCGGCACGCCGCGCACACCCGCCGCCCGTCGTGCTCGAGCAGCGGCAGCTGACCAACGGCCCCGCACCCCTCACACCCCCGCCCGACCGCCCGCCGCTGCGCCGCGGCGGCGAGCTGGCGGCCGGTGGCCGCGGTGGGGACGGACTCGGCGACGGCGTACAGGTCGAACGTCTCGGCCTTCCCCCGCCAGTTGAAGTCCCGGACTCGGGCACGGACGGGACCGCCGGGACGCCGGGGCGGGTCGGCGTCGGCCAGCCGGGTCCGGGTGACCAGCCCGGCGGGAACGCCGCTCCAGCGCTCATACCGCCGGACCTCAGCCGCCGCGACCGCCGCACCGATCCCGTCCGCAGCAGCGGCACCTCCCGCCGCCCGCTCCTCACCCGTCCCGCGCGTACCGTCGACTACGGCGGCTGCTGAATTCGTGACGCTCAATTCCCCAATTCATTTCCGTGCCCTATCCTGTTACGGGTTGCCTTTCTCTCCCCGCAACTCCATTACGTGTTACGCGTCCTTTCCGGAACCCGTAACAAACCTCTAATGGGATTCCATCGGGACTGACGCCCCCTCAATTCAAACGGAATCAGTTTCTGACGCCATGTAACCCGTAACGGAATGCGCACCAATTCCAAAGAGGTCTAGTCCACTCAGAACCAAGCATGGACGATTGATCTGATGTACCGTCAGACAGCAACGATGCGGCACCAGTTGCCAACCTCCCCTCGTTGCTGCCATACTGTAACCACAACGGACCGGGGCAGGGAAGCCCGGAGGGCGCCCCGGACCCACCCGGACCAGAGACACAAACCCCCTTAAACCGGAGGCATTAAGCCTCTGACCAGGGAAAACAGAAGATCAGGCCGCCACCCAGACCGGGAGCCACGCTCCGCCGGCACGGTGACCCACCCGAGGCCGGCACCCGAGACCACGGGGACAAAGACAACAGAGAGTAACGTTCAACTCTCAACGTCTTCAAGAGGGTTGCGGAGCAACCCAACATCATTCCGTCGCGAAGTGACGGCGCGTCATGTCTCCGG